>NZ_VTGY01000001.1 GCF_009729075.1 Mycolicibacterium sp. CBMA 226
GAGTTACGGCGGCAACAGCGGCAGGGAAACGCCCGGTCCCATCCCGAACCCGGAAGCTAAGCCTGCCAGCGCCGATGATACTGCCCTGCACGGGCGGAAAAGTAGGACACCGCCGAACACAAATTAGCCCTCAGCCCCCGATGAAAATCGGGGGCTGAGGCATTTTGTGTTTCTGACGCTTTTTCAATTCGGCGCCGCGTCATTCCGCGGCGCCGGCCGACGCAATTCGATTAATCGAACAACGTCGGCTCTGCGGCTCCCGAGAGACTCTTTTCCAAGTCGAGCAGTAGCTTCTTGCGGTCCAAGCCGCCGCCATATCCCGTCAGGCTGCCATTCGCCCCGATAACTCGGTGGCACGGCACGATGATGCCGACGGGATTGTGCCCATTCGCCAATCCGACAGCCCGTGAGGCACCCGGCGATCCGACCTGCAAGGCGATTTCGCCATATGAACGCGTCTCGCCGTAGGGGATCGTCAACAATGCACCCCACACCCGGCGCTGGAATTCGGTACCGATGAGGTCGAGTTCCAGATCGAATTCCTGGAGTTCACCGGCGAAGTACGCGGTGAGTTGGTCGACGGCCTCGGGAAATGCCGTCTCGTCGGCCTCCCAGCCGTCATGGCTCGGCTCATACGTCTGATCGTCCATCCGTAGATGCCGGATGCGGCCGTCGCGACCCGCGATGGTGATGGTGCCGACCGGGCTTTGCATGGTCCGGGTCTGCAGTGTGGCGGTCATGCCTGCTCCTGTAGTGCTGATTGCGGCGAGGTGATGGTCAGTGGCGGCCATTGGTTGACCGCATGGTCCAGGGAGGTCCAGAGGTGTTGGGTGGCGTATGCACGCCACGGGCGCCAGTGCGCACTGTGCTCTATCAGCTGGCGTGAATTGTCCGGTAGCCCAGCTTGTTTGGCCGCGGCCTGGACCCCGAGGTCACTGGCGGGAAAGGCGTCCGGGTCCCCGAGCCCCCGCATCGCGATGACCTCGGCTGTCCACGGTCCGATTCCGGGAAGCTCGGCAAGCTGTGTCCTGGCCTGCAGCCAGTCCGATCCGGCGTCGAGCTCGAGTGTGCCGGTGGCAAGCGCGCCGATCAGCGCGACCAATGTGCGTCGGCGTGACTCCGGGAAGGCGAGGTGACTCGGATCGATCTCGGCCAGCTGCGAGATGGACGGGAAGACACGGGTCAAGGTTCCCACGGGGTCGCTGATGGTCGTGCCGTAGGCGTGCGCCAGGCGGCGGGTGTGGGTCGCTGCCGCCTTCATGGACACCTGCTGGCCGATAACCACTCGCAGTGCCAACTCGTTCTCGTCGACGGTGCGCGGAATGCGCTGCCCGGGTGCCTTGGCGACGATGGGGGCAAGGTGCTGGTCGGTGTTGAGGACGTCGATGACGGCTTCAGGGTCGGCGTCGAGATCGAGGAGTCGCCGGCACCGGGCGATGGCGGTGGCCAGGTCACGGAAGTCGTCGAGTATCAGCGTGCACTGGACATGGTCGACGTGCGGCGACAGGCCGACGATGCCGGTGCCGTTGGGTAGCCGGAGGGTACGCCGGAAGGTGCCGCCCTGGACCTCTTCGACGCCGGGCACCGCGCCGGCTGCCAGATGGCCGAACACGCCTTCATAGGCGAAGGGTGTCCGAACCGGCAAGCGGACGGAAAGCGTTCCCGTGCCGGCGGTTTCGTTGGGCTCGAAGCGGGCCTGCGCCCGTTGCCGGAGTTCGGTCGGCGTCAGGGCGCATACTTCGCGAATGGTGTCGTTGAACTGGCGGATGCTGGAGAAACCCGCTGCGAACGCGACGTCGCCGAAGGGCAGCTTCGTGGTTTCGATGAGTACCCGCGCGGTCTGGCTCCGCTGGGCCCGGGCGAGTGCCAGGGGGTTGGCGCCCACCTCGGCTTGGAGCAGTCGCTCGAGTTGCCGGGTGGTGTAGCCGAGTCGGGCGGCCAGGCCCGTGACGCCCTCGCGATCGACGGTGCCGTCGGCAATCAGGCGCATGGCGCGGGCGACCACGTCGCTGCGGACGTTCCACTCCGGTGACCCTGGCGACGCGTCGGGGCGGCACCGCTTGCAGGCCCGGAAGCCGGCTCGCTGCGCTGCCGCGGCGGTTGGGTAGAACCGGACATTGCGCGCGAACGGCGGCCGGACCGGACAGCTGGGACGGCAGTAGATGCCCGTGGTGAGAACGGCCGTGACGAACCAACCGTCGAACCGGGCGTCCTTGGACTGGACTGCCCGGTAGCAGCGGTCGAAGTCGTCGTACATGTCTTCGACAATGACATGCGGTCGACCCGAGTACTAGCGGAAAATCGACATCAACGTGGCTCGCGAGACATATTTAATCATTTGTCTCGTAAATGGCTGACTTGCGAGTGTGGCCCTGTTATAACTGGAACGCGTTCTAGTCGGGGTCCAGGGGAGTTGCATGCCAATGAACAGTCGTGAGCAGTTGCCAACTGGCGCAGCCAGATTCGTCGGCCGGGTGGGTGCATTGGCGGTCGCGCTGGGAATTGGCGTCGCCGTGGCGAGCAGCCCTGGTGTCGCCTTGGCCGCGCCGAGCGATGCCGGTGGGTCGTCGGACAGCCACACCAAAGGCGACGGCAACGCCAAGGGCGACGGCAACGCCAAGGGCGACGGGGACAAATCCGACGCGAACAAGCCGAAGACGGATAGGAGCGCCACCGGCGCGGGTGTCCTGAACTCGGACAAGAAGTCGTCGAAGCGGCCGACGGGGAAGGCAGACGTCGCAAAGCCGGCGCAGGCGAAAGATTCAGCCGACACCGACAAGACGTCGGATTCCGACGGCAAGCCCACGACCAAGACGGCTGCCACCACATCGGTCGTGACGGCCACGCAGAAGCCCCCGACGGTGCAGACGGCGACGGTGGCGAATGCGGACACGCCCGTCAGCACCGCACCGCGGGTGCATGTGGCCGTGCCCGTGGCCTCGATCGGTGCGCCGATCGCGACGGCGACGGCGGCGGTGTCGCATGGGCTCGCGTCAGTGGGCTTGACCGGGACGGCGAATGCATCGGGGAACCCTGCGGCGCCACTACAGAATGCGGCATTGTCCGCACTGCTCGGCGTCACCCGTCGCGAGACCGCATCTTCTTCCGCGACAACGACATTGGCGGCCACGCCGACGACGCTCCCGAGCACCGCCACGGTGCTGGGGACGTCGCAGCAGTTGGCCGCCGAGCGGCAAGCCAATGCCATCGCGAACACGCTGCCGATGCAGTTCATGAAGTTGGTCCTGGGCTGGGCGTTCCATTTCAACGCCAACCAGCAGTACTCCCAGGTCGGCGGACCTGACCAGCAGAATCTGGACCAGCTGGGGCAGGCGGTGAACGAGTACGCCCAACAGGCAGCGATGGAGTACCAACTGCTGGACTCCATGAACCCGACGGTGCTCGAAATGGTTATGCCGCCCCATGATTGGTTCGGTCAGTCCGTCACAGGTACCCGGATCCTGTATGACAATCCGGACACCATCTACCGGATGATGGGAGTCAACTCGACGTCGACGTACGTCATCACAGGCAAGTTCGCGCCCGGTCAGATGCCTGCTGAGACGACGTTCAGTGTGCTGACGGGCCTCGGCGGCACGACGGCTGCCGTGCTCAATGCCAAGGACATGCAGATCGATCCGGACGGCACCTTCGCTGTGACGGTGAGTTCACGTCCGGCCGAGCCGGGGCAGACCAATCATCTGCAGATTCCGACCAACACCACGTTGATCGTGGCCCGAAATACGTTGTCGGACTGGAATGCTCAATCTCCGATGAGTCTGTCGATCCAGCGGGTCGGCGGACCTTCGGACAGCTTGTTCGCCCAAATCGGAGGCTTTGCCATTCCCGGCCTGGGTTCGTTCGTGGCCGGTAATTCGTTGCTGACCAGCCTGGTCTCGCTCATCCCGCCGCTGCCGGTGATGCCGACGTTCCTGCAGGGGCTGGAAGCGTCGGTGATCCTTGCGCTCGGGCTGCAAATGGAGCCGCAGTACATGGACGTGGCGACCAAAGATTCGTCGGGAAAGACGAAGCCGCCCAACGTCTTCACCGACCCGGCGAGCAACGCCACGTTCCTGTCGACTCAGGTGCAGAGCCCGGGGTACTTCCAGCTGGCCAACGACCAGGCGCTGGTGCTCACCATCAAGCCCGGCGATGCGGGCTACTTCGTCGTGCCGGTGACCAACGACTGGACCGTCACCAAGAACTATTGGGATCAGCAGACGAGCCTCAACATCGCACAATCGGTGGCCAATCCGGACGGCAGCTACACCATCGTGGTGTCACCGACCGATCCCGGCGTGGCGAACTGGGTTTCCACCGGCGGCCTGAATCAGGGAACCATCTCGATCCGCTTCCAGGACATCGATCCCACCGGCACCAACCTGCCGAAGGTGAGTTCACAGGTGGTGGCGCTCAGTGACCTCGGCACGGTCCTCCCGGCCGGGACGACGTACGTGACGGCGGCACAACGGCAAACAGCCCTCGATCAGCGCAAGGCCGGATTCGACAACCGCTTCACGCCCTATCCGCAGGTGTGACTCAGTACTCGTGGTTCGGGCACTGCACGTCCACATAGACCGTTGCGGCGACCGTACCGCCGGGCTTGAAATTGCCCGGATTGTTCACGCCCGTGACCCAGCAGACATCGAGCGGTTTGGTGTCGAAGCCGTTGGTCCAGTTGATGTGCACCAGATAGCCCTCGGCCTGGAGATTGTTGATGACGTCGGCTGCCGAACCGCTGATGTCGTAGGTGTCGGCCGCGGCGTGCGGAGCGAGCGCGAACGACACGGCAAGTGCGCCGGCGGCGGCCGCCATGACGGTATGTCGCTTCATGGTCACCATGATCCTCCGGATCTGTGTGAAGCAGATATGAATTTCAGGCCAGGACGGCCAACTGCGTCGGCTCGGAGAGCCCGCGCAGTGTGACGGTGTCGCCCAAAGCCCAGTGCGTACTTTCCGATTCGCTGACCGCGTTGAGCATGTCCGCCGCGACCGCCAAATGCCCCGGCACGGACTTGGCGAGCTCGCACAGTCGGGCCGCCGCATTAACCGGTTCGCCGATCACGGTGTACTCGAATCGTTCCTTGGCCCCGACGTTGCCGGCCACCACGGTGCCGGCGGCGACGCCGAGCCCGGCCTTTAACTCGGGCACTTCGTCGCGCAGTCGCGTCGCAATGGCCCGGGCGGCGGCCAGTGCGTCGCCCTCCGCGCACTGCAATGTGACCGGCGCGCCGAACACCGCGAGCACCGCGTCGCCTTCGAACTTGTTGACGAACCCGTGGTGCCGGTCCACCTCGTCGACGATGACGGCGAAGAAGCGGTTCAGCAGGTCGACGACCTCGACAGCCGGGCGGCTGGTCACCAGCTGGGTGGAGCCGATGACATCGACGAATATCACCGCAGCATGGCGTTCTTCGCCGCCGAGTTGCGGCTTTTCCTGCTCGGCGAGTGCGGCGACTTCGCGTCCGACGTGTCGGCCGAACAGGTCGCGCACTCGTTCGCGCTCGCGCAGTCCGTGCACCATCGAGTTGAATCCGCGTTGCAGCTGGCCCAGTTCGGTGCCGTCGAAGACGACCAGATCGGTGGTCAGGTCACCCTGCTCAACACGGCTGAGTGCCTGTCGCACAATGCGAATCGGGCTGGCAGTCAACCACGCGACAATCCACATCAACAATGCACCGAACACCAACGCGAACACCGCCAGGACCAGTACGGCGAAGGCGAACTGGGTTGGCGTGAGCGTGGATTGGGTCAGCGCGAACACCGCGGCCAGCAGCACGCCGAGCATCGGCACGCCCGAGCCGAACGCCCACACCACCATGGTCCGGCCCATGATCCCCGGCGCCAGCCGCGAGGGCGGCCGTCCGGCCTGAAGGGCATCGGCGGCAACCGGGCGCAGCGCAAACTCGGTGTAGAGGTTGCAGCTGGTGGAGACGACGATGCCGGGGAAGGTGACACCCAGCAGCAGTTTGGGGATGAACTGGGTGTCGTGCAGGGCATAGAGCGTCGTCAGCAGCACAGCGCCGGCGCCCCACAGGAACAGCAGCACCCGCGTCAGCTGGCCTGGTGCACGGAGGGTGTTGCGCTGGTCCTCGACCGTCGGAGTGCGTTCTTCGATGGCCCAGCGCACGCTCTGGATCACTCTGTTGGTCGCCCACACGACGCCGATCAGGAAGGCGAACACGATGTACGCCGGTGCCACGATCGTGGTGATCCACCAGACATCGGCCCGGAAGACGTTGGGGGTCGGGAACAGCACCGTCTCGATGAGAATCGAGACGCCGACGCCGATCATGTTGGCGACGATCACGAACGTCGTCAGGATCAGCTGGATGCGGATGCGACGTCGGCGCTGGGTTTCGGAGACGCGTCCCAGAATCCACGATCCGTATTCGGGTGTGGCCTGCAGGCTGGTACGCGGCGTGATGGCTTCCCGTAGCCGCGCCAGGCGCGTCGTCCCGGTTTGGTCCGCAGTCATTGGGCGTCAGCCTAGTTCGTGGGGCGAGTCGGGACCGGGATTCGCTGCCCTTAAGGTAGGTCGGGTGCGTCTCGTGATCGCCCAGTGCACCGTTGACTACGTCGGACGTCTGACCGCACATCTGCCGTCGGCCCGTCGCCTGCTGTTGTTCAAGGCAGACGGATCGGTGAGCGTGCATGCCGACGACCGCGCCTACAAGCCGCTGAACTGGATGACGCCGCCGTGTTGGACCACGGAGGAGACGGCCGTGGACGGCGTTTCGGCTCTGGTGTGGGTGGTCGAGAACAAGGCCGGCGAGCAGCTGCGGATCACCGTCGAGGACATCGAGCACGACTCCAGCCACGAGCTTGGCGTCGATCCCGGTCTGGTGAAGGACGGAGTCGAGGCCCACCTCCAGGAGCTGCTCGCCGAGCACGTCGAGCTGTTGGGCGTCGGTTACACGCTGGTGCGGCGGGAGTACCCGACGCCGATCGGCCCCGTGGACCTGCTGTGCCGCGACGAGACGGGTTCGTCGGTCGCGGTGGAGATCAAGCGGCGCGGCGAGATCGACGGCGTCGAGCAGCTGACGCGGTATCTCGACCTGCTCAACCGCGACAGCGTGCTGGCGCCGGTGGCTGGCGTGTTCGCCGCCCAGCAGATCAAGCCGCAGGCGCGCACGCTGGCGACGGACCGTGGAATCCGTTGCGTCACTTTGGATTACGACAAGATGCGCGGTATGGACAACGACGAGTTCCGGTTGTTCTGATGCCTCGGCGACGTCCGGAGCGGCCGCGGCGCGACCCGCCGCCGCTACTCGGGCTGTCGTCGCGCCGCGTGGAGACCGGATCCGACGGGTACGAGTACGAGGTGCGGCCGGTGGCCGGATCGCGCGCCGTCAAGACCTACCGATGCCCGGGGTGCGATCACGAAATCCGCCCGGGCACAGCGCATGTGGTGGTGCTACGGGTCGACGACGCCGAGGACCGCCGGCACTGGCACACGCCGTGCTGGGCGAATCGGGGCAACAGAGGACCGACGCGACGGTGGTCTTAGTTCAAAGCGTGCGCTGAGCGTCAGTGTCCTTTGGTGGCCGGCTCGACCAGCTCGATCAGGACGCCGCCGGCGTCCTTCGGGTGGATGAAGTTGATGCGCGAGTCGGCGGTGCCGCGACGCGGGGCTTCGTACAGCAGGCGGACGCCGTCGGCGCGCAGGCGCTCGGACAGGGCGTCGATGTCGCTGGTCCGGTAGGCCAGCTGCTGCAGGCCGGGGCCGCGGGTGTCGATGAACTTGGCGATGGTCGACTTCTCGTCAAGCGGGGCCAGCAGCTGAATCTGGGCGCTGCCGACCGGCGCGCCACGGACCGAGAGCATGGCCTCACGGACGCCTTGGTCCTCGTTGACCTCTTCGTGCAGGACGATCATGCCGAGGTGGTCGTGGTACCAGCGAATCGCGACATCCAGATCCGGCACGGCGATACCGACGTGATCAATAGCGGTCACGAGGGCGCTGGCCAGCGCCGGACGGGCATCGACGTGTTCGGTGGTCATAACGTAAAGGTAACCTGATACGACCGAATTTGCGCCTGTGTGATCGGCCACATTGGCCGTTACAGATTTGTTGGAGGATGGAAATGACGACCTCGGTAATTGTTGCCGGAGCCCGTACGCCGGTGGGCAAGTTGATGGGTTCGCTGAAGGACTTCTCGGGTAGCGACCTGGGCGCCGTTGCCATCAAGGGCGCGCTGGAGAAGGCCGGCGTCGACCCGTCTCAGGTTGGTTACGTGATCATGGGCCAGGTGCTGACCGCCGGTGCCGGGCAGATGCCGGCCCGTCAGGCGGCCGTTGCTGCGGGCATCCCGTGGGACGTCGCGTCGCTGACCATCAACAAGATGTGCCTGTCGGGCATCGACGCCATTGCGCTCGCTGACCAGCTGATTCGCGCCGGTGAGTTCGAGGTCGTGGTGGCCGGTGGCCAGGAGTCCATGAGCCAGGCGCCGCACCTTCTGCCCAAGAGCCGTGAGGGCTACAAATACGGCAACGTCACCGCGCTCGATCACCTGGCCTACGACGGTCTGCACGACGTCTTCACCGACCAGCCGATGGGCGCTCTGACCGAGCAGCGCAATGATCAGGACAAGTTCACGCGGGCCGAGCAGGACGAGTTCGCCGCGCAGTCGCACCAGAAGGCCGCGGCCGCGTGGAAGGACGGTGTCTTTGCCGACGAGGTCGTGTCGGTGTCGATTCCGCAGCGCAAGGGCGATCCGATCGAGTTCGCCGAGGACGAGGGCATCCGCGGTAACACCACCGCCGAGTCGCTGGGTGGCCTGAAGCCGGCGTTCCGCAAGGACGGCACCATAACCGCCGGTTCGTCGTCGCAGATCTCCGACGGTGCGTGTGCCGTCGTGGTGATGAGCAAGGAAAAGGCCGAGTCGCTGGGGCTGACCTGGCTGTGTGAGATCGGCGCGCACGGCGTCGTCGCCGGCCCGGATTCGACGCTGCAGAGCCAGCCGGCCAACGCCATCAAGAAGGCCGTCGAGCGTGAGGGCATCACGGTCGATCAGCTCGACGTCATCGAGATCAATGAGGCTTTCGCCGCGGTGTCGCTGGCCTCGACCAAGGAACTCGGCGTCGACGGCGCCAAGGTGAACGTCAACGGTGGCGCCATCGCCATCGGCCACCCGATAGGCATGTCGGGTGCCCGCATCACGCTGCACGCGGCGCTGGAGCTGGCCCGCAAGGGTTCGGGCTACGCCGTCGCAGCACTGTGCGGCGCCGGTGGCCAGGGTGACGCCCTGGTCCTGCGTCGTCCGTAGTTTTTAACGAGGTGTGAACTACGCCTCGTAGTAGTCAGCCCGTCACTCGGGCACAATGGCGCCATGAGCGCTGTGGTGTCCCGGGTGGCGGGCTGGTTTCGTCTGATCGCGATGGCTGAGGCCTTCAGCTGGATCGGTCTGCTGACCGGCATGTACTTCAAGTACCTCGGCACGCCCCGAACCGAGATCGGTGTGCACATCTTCGGCATGGTCCACGGCGTGGTGTTCCTGGCGTTCCTGGCCACCGGACTGGTCGTCGGCCGGGCGGCGCGCTGGTCACTGGTCACCTGGGTGTCGGCGGCGCTGGCGAGCATCGTGCCGCTGGCCAGCGTGATCTTCCTGCGCTGGGCCGAACGGAACGGTGCGCTGGCCGTCAGCGCTGCTGCGGCCGAGGGCGAACCGGAGACTTCAGCCGTCGCGTGACAGACTGGACAGCGTGACTCGTCCGCGTCCTATCGGTCCCGCGCTGGCTGGCGCGGTGGACCTCTCCGCACTCAAGAACCGTCCCGCCGAAGGTGCTGCCGCTGCCGGTGGCGCGCCCGGTGGTGTCGAGATCACCGAGGCCAATCTCGAAGCCGAGGTGCTGATCCGCTCCGGTGAGGTGCCGGTCGTCGTGCTGCTGTGGTCGCCGCGTAGCGACTCGAGTGTCCAGCTGGGGCAGACCCTGTCCGAGCTGGCCGCCGAGGACGGCGGCAAGTGGTCGTTCGGCACGGTGAACGTCGACACCGCACCGCGGATTGCCCAGATGTTCGGCATTCAGGGCGTCCCGACAGTTGTTGCGCTGGCCGGGGGACAGCCCATCACGAGCTTCGAGGGTGGCCAGCCGGCTGATCAGCTGCGCCGTTGGGTGGACTCGCTGCTGCAGGCGACTGCCGGCAAGCTCGGTGGCGGTGCCGGGGCCGAGGAGGAGCAGGTCGATCCTGCGCTCGCCCAGGCCCGCGAGTTCCTCGACAGTGGCGATTTCGACGGCGCCTTGGCGGCGTATCAGGCGATCCTCGACGCCGACCCGGCACACGTCGAGGCCAAAGGCGCCGTGCAGCAGATCGCGTTCCTGCAGCGTGCGTCGGCGCAGCGTCCCGAGGCTGTGCGGCTCGCCGATGCCTCGCCCGACGACATCGACCTGGCCTTCGCGGCCGCCGATGTGCAGCTCTTCCAGCGTGATGTCGAGGGTGCCTTCAATCGGCTCATTGCGCTCATCAAGAAGACCTCGGGCGACGACCGGACCCGCGTGCGTACGCGGCTCATCGAGTTGTTCGACTTGTTCGACCCGGCCGACCCCGAGGTCATCGCTGGTCGCCGCAACCTCGCCAACGCCCTGTACTGACCTCTGCCGAGCTGGGGGCACCTCCCGCTTGCGGGGGAACGTGAAAACCCCTGAAAAGGCGGGGTTTTGGGGGTTTTCACGTCTGCTCGCACGCAGGAGGTGCCCCCGACTCGCGAGCGGCGAGAACTCAGGCAGGCTTGAGCCACAGGGCAGACAGCGGCGGGAGTACCAGGACCGCGGAGGCGGGACGGCCGTGCCAGGGCTCGGCGGTGGCCTCGACTGCTCCCATGTTGCCGGCGCCCGCCCCGTTGTAGGCCGTGGCGTCGGTGTTGAGCAGCTCGTGCCAGGTTCCGGTGTGCGGCAGGCCCAGTCGGTAGTGCGAGTGCTCACTGCCGGAGAAGTTGAACACGCAGGCGATGGACGAGCCGTCGTCACCGAACCGCAGGAAACTCAGCACGTTGTTGTTCGAGTCGTTGGCGTCGATCCACGAGTAGCCCTCGGGGCTGGTGTCGCGGGACCACAGTGCGCGGGTGTCGCGGTAGATGCCGTTGATGTCGCGGACCAGTTGCTGCACGCCGCTGGAGAAGCTGTGCTCGCCGAGCTGGAACCAGTCCAGCCCGCGCTCCTCGGACCACTCGGCACGCTGGGCGAATTCCTGTCCCATGAACAGCAATTGCTTGCCGGGGTGCGCCCATTGGTACGCCAGCAGCTGACGTAGACCGGCGGCTTTGGCGTGGTCGTCGCCGGGCATGCGGGTCCACAGTGTGCCCTTGCCGTGCACCACTTCGTCGTGACTGATCGGCAGCACGTAGTTCTCGCTGAACGCGTACAGCATCGAGAAGGTCATCTCGTGGTGGTGGTAGCTGCGATGCACTGGATCGTGGCTGATGTAGTCCAGGGTGTCGTTCATCCACCCCATGTTCCACTTCATCGAAAAGCCAAGGCCACCAAGGCTTGTCGGGCGGGTGACGCCGGGCCATGAGGTCGACTCCTCGGCGACCGTGACGATCCCGGGGACGAGCTTGTGGACGGTCGCGTTCATCTCCTGCAGGAACTGCACCGCCTCGAGGTTCTCCCGGCCGCCGTAGATATTGGGCGTCCAACCGCCTTCGGGGCGAGAGTAGTCGAGATACAGCATGGAGGCGACGGCGTCGACGCGGAGGCCGTCGACGTGGAACTCCTCCAGCCAGAACAGCGCGTTGGCCACCAGGAAGTTGCGGACCTCGTTGCGGCCGAAGTCGAAAACGTAGGTGCCCCAGTCGAGTTGCTCGCCGCGTCGGGGGTCGGCGTGCTCGTACAGCGGCGTGCCGTCGAAGCGGCCCAGCGCCCATGCGTCCTTGGGGAAGTGGGCGGGCACCCAGTCGACGATGACGCCGATGCCGGCCTGGTGCAGCGCGTCGACGAGGTACCGGAAGTCGTCGGGTGTGCCGAGTCGCGAGGTCGGCGCGTAGTACGACGTCACCTGGTAGCCCCACGAACCGCCGAACGGGTGCTCGGCCACGGGGAGCAACTCGACGTGCGTGAATCCTTGCGCCACCACGTATTCGGTGAGTTCGACGGCAAGTTCCCGGTAGCTGAGTCCGGGGCGCCACGACATCAGATGCACTTCGTAGGTGCTCATGGGCTCGAACACGGGATTGCGCTCGGCGCGCGCGGTCATCCAGGCATCGTCGTGCCAGACATAGTCGCTGACAAAGGTTTTCGACCCGGTGAGCGGTGGCACCTCGGTGGCGAAAGCCATCGGGTCGGCGCGGTCGCTGACGGAGCCATCGGCGGTGCGGATGCGGAACTTGTAGAGGCTGCCGGCTTCGAATCCCGGCCAGAACAGCTCCCACACCCCGGACGAGCCCAGTGCCCGCATCGGGGCCTCGCTGCCGTCCCAATGGTTGAAGTTGCCGATCAGGTTGACGCCCTTGGCGTTCGGTGCCCACACGGCGAACGAGAAGCCGTCGACCACGCCGTCCGGTGTGGTGAACGACCGGGGTTGTGCCCCAAGGATTTCCCACAACCGTTCGTGCCGGCCCTCGGCCAGCAGGTGCAGGTCCATGTCGCCGAGTGTCGGCAGGAAGCGGTAGGGGTCGGCCGTGGTGTACACCACGTCGCCCGGGTACTCGACCTCGAAGCGGTAGTCGGCGAGCTTGTTGAACGGCAGCTCGACGGCGAACACGCCGTCCTCGATGGCCTCCATGGGATAGCGCTTCTTGCCGATGAGCGCCGTGACGCCGGTGGCGTGCGGACGCAGCGCCCGGATGACGGTGCGCTTGCCGTACTCATGTGCACCCAGGATGGAATGCGGGTCGTGGTGTTCGCCGGCCAGCAGGCGTGCCAGCTCGGCGGCGGGTGGGCGGAGGTGACTGGTCACGGTTGCCTCCGAAGGAGAATCAGCCGCTTGTCGTACGGTATCTGCGGCATGTTCATTATGTGGGCCACTGCCTTGCCCGGATCCAGTCGCACGTAATTCGATGCGCCCCATTGGTATTCCTCACCGGTGATCTCGTCGCGTACCCAGAACCGGTCATGGTCCTCCATGCCGAGTGCGCCCATGTCCAGCCACAGTGTTGCCTGCTCGGGGCCGAATGCGTTGAGCGTCAACACCACGAGGACGGTGTCGCCGGTAACCGGGTCGAACTTGCTGTACGCCAACAACGAGTCGTTGTCGACGTGATGGAACTTGATGGTCCGCAATTGGCTGAGTGCCGGATGCACTCGGCGGATCTCGTTGAGCCGGGTCAGCAACGGCTCCAGGGATCGCCCGCTATCCAGGGCGGACTCGAAATCCCTTGGCCGCAGCTGGTACTTCTCGGAGTCCAGGTACTCCTCGCTGCCCTCACGGACGGCGACATGCTCGAACAGTTCGTAGCCGGAGTACACGCCCCATGACGAACTCAGCGTGGCGGCCAGCACCGCCCGGATCGCGAACATGCCTGGGCCGCAATGCTGCAGGCTGGCATGCAGGATGTCGGGAGTGTTGACGAACAAGTTGGGCCGGTAGAAATCGGCGTACTCGGCGATCTGCTGACCGAATTCGGTGATCTCCCACTTGAAGTTACGCCAGGTGAAGTAGGTGTACGACTGCGTGAAGCCGAGTTTCGCGAGCCCGTACAGACGCGCCGGGCGGGTGAATGCCTCGGACAGGAAGAGGACGTCGGGATCGATGTTCTTGGCCTGGGCGATCAGCCAGGCCCAGAAGTTCGCCGGTTTGGTGTGCGGATTGTCGACGCGGAAGATCTTGACGCCGTGCGACATCCAGAACCGGACCACCCGCAGCACCTCGTCGTACAACCCGGCCGGATCGTTGTCGAAGTTCAGCGGATAGATGTCCTGGTACTTCTTCGGCGGATTCTCCGCATACGCGATGGTGCCGTCGGGCAGCACCGTGAACCACTCCGGGTGCTCCTTGGCCCAGGGGTGGTCGGGCGCGCATTGCAGCGCCAGATCGAGCGCCACCTCCAGGCCGTTGTCGCGCGCGGCCGCGACCATGTCGTCGAACTCGGCGATGGTGCCCAGATCCGGGTGCACCGCGTCGTGGCCGCCCTCGTCACTGCCGATGGCCCAGGGGGAGCCGACGTCACCGGGGGCCGCGGTCACGTTGTTGTTCGGGCCCTTGCGGTGCACCTTGCCGATCGGGTGTACCGGCGGCAGGTACAGGACGTCGAAACCCATTGCGGCAACGCGCGGAATGGCCTTGGCCGTCGTGGAAAACGTGCCGTGCACAGGCTGTCCATCGGCGTCCCAGCCGCCGGTCGACCGGGGGAAGAGCTCGTACCAGGCGCTGAACCGCGCGCGTGGGCGGTCGACCCAGACGCCGTATTGCTCGCCGCGCGTGATCAATTCGCGCAGCGGGTACTTGCGCAGCAGATCGGTCACGTCCTGCGCCAGGGCTGCCCCCGCGCGGATGAACGGGTCGCCCGATTCCCGCAGCCGCCGCGCGGCAGCGAGCAGTGGGGTGCGGTCGTCCTGGGGGACGGCCGTGGCGGCGCGCTCCAGCAGCGTCGCACCGACCAGCAGGTCGTTGGACAGTTCGGCTTCACTCTGGCCCGCCTCGAGCTTGACGGTGATGGCGTGGCGCCACGTCGCGATCGGGTCGCCCCAGCCGTCGACCCGGAAGGTCCACAACCCGACCGCATCGGGGGTGAACTGGCCGTGGAACACATCTGGCGTGACGCCCGGCGCCATCGGCAGGCGGGTCGGCTTGATCTTGGCGCGCGGCGGCGCCGGCACCGGCGTTGCACCGGGCGGGGTTTCAGCGAGCTGGGGGTAGACGGGGCCGTGGTAGCGCACCACCAGCGTTGCGGCGACAGCGTCGTGGCCTTCGCGCCAGACGGTCGCGCTGATCGGAACCACTTCACCAACCACGGCCTTGGCGGGGTATCGGCCCGCGGACACCACTGGTGCGACGTCGTCGATCTCGATGCGACCGGCCACCCAAACCACTCCTTACTCGGGCAGATGCCACTACGGACCGTAGCGGCCATAGGGCCCGCCCGTGCTCTGATACCCACCGTAGTAGTCGATGACACCACATGGGCGGTGACCAGTTGGTTGGGCAGCTGGACTGCCGCACAACTGACCCTGCACGAGTAAAAATTGTCAGTAAGGTTCTCTTGTGTGAAAGCCCTCCGTCGTTTCACCGTCCGCGCCCACCTGCCCGAACGCCTCGCTGCGCTGGAGCGGCTGTCCATCAACCTGCGCTGGTCCTGGCACACGCCCACTCAGGAGCTGTTCGCGGAGATCGACCCGGCGTTGTGGGAACAGGTCGGCGCCGACCCGGTTGCGTTGCTCGGTGCGGTCAGCCCCGCGCGGCTGGACGAACTGGCGGCCGACGACGATTTCGTCGGCCGAGTCAACCACCGGGCCGCAGATCTGGACAGTTATCTGAGCCGGCCGTTGTGGTACCAGGAGCAGGTCGACCTCGCGGAGGAGGGCGGCCCCGCGATGCCGAAGGGCATCGCCTACTTCTCCATGGAGTTCGGCGTCGCGGAGGTCCTGCCGAACTATTCGGGCGGTCTGGGCATCCTGGCGGGCGACCACCTCAAGTCGGCGTCGGACCTCGGCCTGCCGCTGATCGCCGTGGGGTTGTACTACCGGTCCGGCTATTTCAAGCAGTCGCTGACGGCCGACGGCTGGCAGAGTGAGAACTATCCGTCGTTCGATCCGCAGGGCCTGCCGCTGCGGCTGCTGACGGGCGCGGACGGTCAGCCGACACTGGTGTCACTGAACCTGCCGGAATCGCAGGTGCTGCGGGCACGGGTCTGGGTGGCGCAGGTCGGACGAGTTCCGTTGCTGCTGCTCGACTCTGACATCCCCGAGAACGACCATGAGCTGCGTTCGGTGACCGACCGGCTCTACGGCGGTGACCAGGAACACCGGATCAAGCAGGAGCTGCTGGCCGGTATCGGTGGCATCCGCGCCATCCGCGCGTTCACCGCGATCGAGGGCATCAAGGCGCCCGAGGTCTACCACATGAACGAGGGTCACGCGGGGTTCCTTGGTGTGGAGCGCATCCGGGAGTACATCAGTGGCTCCGGGCTGGACTTCGAGACCGCGTTGACGGTGGTCCGGTCGTCGACGGTCTTCACGACCCACACTCCGGTGCCGGCCGGCATCGACCGGTTCCCGGTGGAGATGGTGCGGCGCTACTTCGACGACACCGTCGCCGCGCCGCTGCTGCCCGAGGTGCCGCTGTACCGTGTCGTCGCCTTCGGCGCCGAGGACGATCCGGACAAATTCAACATGGCGCACATGGGTTTACGGCTCGCGCAGCGGGCCAATGGCGTGTCGCTGCTGCACGGCCGGGTCAGTCGCGGCATGTTCAACGAACTGTGGCCGGGCTTCGACCAAGCCGAAGTGCCCATCGGGTCCATCACCAACGGCGTGCACGCGCCGACCTGGGCGGCCCCGAAATGGCTTGAGTTGGGCCGCGAGCTCGTCGGCGTCGAGGGGATGACGGCCGTCGACCAGGCCGCCGGGGAACCCGAGCTGTGGCAGCGCCTGCACGACGTGGACCCCGGTCACCTGTGGTGGATTCGGTCTCAGTTGCGTGAGCTGCTCATCGCCGATGTGCGGGCGCGGCTACGTCGCTCGTGGCTCGAGCGCGGCGCGACAGAGGCCGAATTAGGCTGGATTGCAAACGCTTTCGATCCTTCGGTACTGACCATCGGGTTCGCCCGGCGCGTGCCGACCTACAAGCGGTTGACGTTGATGCTGCGTGATCCGGAGCGGCTGGAACAACTGCTGCTCGATGAGTCGCGGCCGGTGCAGCTGATCGTGGCAGGCAAGTCGCATCCGGCTGACGACGGCGGCAAGGCCCTGATCCAGCAGGTCGTGAAGTTCGCCGACCGGCCCGAGGTGCGCCACCGGATCGCCTTCCTGCCGGACTACGACATGTCGATGGCCCGCTTGCTGTACTGGGGCTGCGATGTGTGGCTCAACAACCCACTGCGCCCGCTGGAGGCGTGTGGCACGTCGGGTATGAAGAGCGCGCTCAATGGTGGGCTGAACCTCTCCATCCGTGACGGCTGGTGGGACGAGTGGTACGACGGCGAAAACGGTTGGGAAATCCCGACGGCCGACGGCGTCACCGACGAGGCGCGGCGTGACGACCTCGAGGCTGCGGCGCTATACGACCTGATGGAGCACTCGGTGGCGCCGAAGTTCTACGAGCGCAACGAGCACGGCGTCCCGATGCGGTGGGTGGAGATGGTGCGGCACACGCTGCAGTCCCTGGGGCCGAAGGTGCTGGCCTCGCGCATGGTGCGCGACTACACCGAGAAGTATTACGGCCCTGCGGCGCAGTCGTTCCGGCGCACGGTGGAGCCCATTGACGGCGTGCCGTTCGGTGCGGCCCGCTCGCTGGCGGCCTACCGACAGCGAGTGACGGAGGCGTGGCCGAAGATTCAGATCACCGACGTGGACAGCTACGGACTGCCCGACACGCCGCTGCTGGGTTCGGAGCTGTCACTGACCGCCAACGTGCTGTTGGCGGGTCTGCGCACGGATGAGGTTGTGGTGCAGGCGGTTCTGGGACGGGTCGACTCCGGTGACCAGTTGGTGGACCCGGTGACGGTGCCGATGGCACACACCGGTTCCGGTGAGGGCGGCGTCGAGGTGTTCTCGGCGACCACGCCGCTGCCGGTGGCCGGCCCCGTCGGGTACACCGTGCGGGTATTGCCGCACAACGCATTACTGGCCGCGGACAACGAGCTTGGGCTGGTCACGCTGGCGTGAGCGCACTGACTGTTGCGGTCGATGGTGGACCGTACGCGCTGGCGGCCGGTCCGGATGGTGCGATGTGGGTGACGTTGGTGTCGGCGGGTTCGGTGGCCCGGATCGACGCGCGTGGTGAGGTGCGGCTGTTCGAGGTCGGCGCCGACAGCCGGCCGATGCAGATCTGTGCGGGGCCGGACGGCGCCGTGTGGTTCACCTGCGCCGGCACGGACCGGTTGGGCCGGATCACCGGTGACGGTGCGCTGACATTCATCGAATTGGATTCGGGCAGTGCGCCGTACGGCATCGCCGTCGGGCCCGACGATGCGGTGTGGTTCACCGCGATGGACGCCGGGACTGTTGGTCGTGTCGGCGCCGACGGCGTGGCGGAGGTGGTTGCCGTGCCACGCGGGATGCCATCGATGATCACCGCCGGAGGTGACGGCGCGCTGTGGTTCACACTGAATCAGAAGTCCGCCGTCGGACGACTGACCGTCGCCGGCAAGCTGTCGATCCGCCCGACGCCGACACCGTCCGCGGGGCCGGTCGGCATCTGCGCGACTCACGATGATGCGGTGTGGTTCACCGCAATTGGCGCCGACAAGCTGGGTCGCATCCCGCTGAACGACGCCATCCAGGAACTCGATCTGCCGGGCAAGCCGCACGCCGTGATCGCCGACGCGGCCGACGGCGTGTGGGTGAGTCTGTGGGGCGCAGACGGAATCGCGCGGGTTACCGCCGACGGCGAGGTCTCGACGTTCGACCTGCCGCCGGGCAGCGAACCGCACGGACTGGCTGTCGATCGTGATGGCGCGCTCTGGGTGGCACTGGAATCCGGATTCGTGGTGCGGCTGCCGGTGTAGGCGGCCTAGGCCGGCACCGGCCGGATGGTGCGGTCGAAGTCGATGTGGTGCCCTTGCAACCACATCATCGAGCGGCCACCGTCTTTTGCGGCCTGCCGAAACACCACCGGCAGCATCAGGTCACGAACGAACCGGCCCACCGGGCCCGCGGCCTTTCGGTTGGCCGACCGGTGCCCGCGGCGGACGATCTTCTCGACGCGATGCCGCCGCAACGACTCGAACGTCGTGAATGCCGTTGGGATGTCGGAACAGTCGCGTAGGCACTGCGCGAGAATCACGGCGTCTTCGACGGACATCGATGCGCCCTGGCCCGCCGATGGTGCGGCGGCATGGGCGGCGTCGCCGATGATGATCTGGTTGCGGTGGTTGTGCCACCGCTTCACGACCGGCAGGTCGTACGTGGCCCATCCGACCATCGGGCCGGGCGCGGCGTCGATGATGTCGTGGGCCGGGCCGACATCGCCGGACATCAACTGGTGCAGCCAGTTTCGCCAATTGGCGTCGGTCATGTCGGACACCGCGCCGCGTTCGGGCTCGCGGGCCATCGGCGGGTTGGCGAACCAGACGGTGCCGCCGTCGGGGGCGGGAAACCAGGCGAAAAAGCAGCGGGTACCGAACTGCATCCGGAATTCCCGCGGCGGTACGTCCACGGTGAAGTCGGGGATGTAGCCGCCGACGTTGAGCACCGGCACATAACGGGGAGCTCGTGCGTCGGGGTCGATCACGCGGCGCACCGCGGAGTGGACGCCGTCGCAGCCGATCAACAGATCACCTCTGGCGCTGCTGCCGTCGGCGAACTGAGCCTGCACGGTGCCGTCGGAAGACGTTGTCGCCGAGATGAATTCCTTTCCGTAGTGGTATCGGGCGCCGCGTGCGGTGGCCAGGGTGTTGAGTTCGCGGTAGAGGTCGGCGCGACGCATCATGACCGACAGTTGGCCGTCCGGGCGCTGTGCGGCCATCGGGATGCGGCCCAATTCTTTGCCATTGCCAGTTATGAAGCTGATGGTGTCGTTCGGGTAACCCACGTTTTCGAATGGGCCGGCCGCGTCGACGGCACGCAATGCGTCCATGCCGTTGGCCTGAAAGTTGAGCCATGCCCCGCGCAGGTCGGCACCGGACGGCGACCGTTCGTAGATGTGGGTATCGATACCCACGCGCTGTAGCGCGATCGCCAGGACCGGGCCGGCCACCCCGGCGCCGATGATGAGTGCTTCGGTCATGCGTGCCCCTCGGTTTTCCGCCAGATCGCTCGACGATCAGATAGCTTGAACATCAAGCAATAGAATGGAAGGCAGATCGCTCGATTGTCAAGCGAAAATCCGGTGTCTGACCGTCTGGGTGCGGCGGTGCAGGCTTACCAGGCCGCGGTCGACGACTTCGACCGTGAGGTCGCGCGCCTCCTCGGCATCAACACAACGGATGCGCGGTGCCTGGAAATTCTGATCCAGGAAACACCTGGTGGCGTGACGCCGCGGGAGTTGGCCGACCGGCTGGGTCTCACCACCGGCAGCGCCACGACGATGCTCGACCGTTTGGAGAAGGTCGGCTACATCACGCGCTCAGCGCACCCCAGCGATCGGCGCAAACTGCTGGTTCACGCCACCGCTACCGCACGAGAGCGGGCCTTCGAGTTGATCGGCCCGCTCGTGGCCGAGGGACAGCGCTCGTTGTTGAGCCGCTACAGCGCCAAACAGCTGGAGCTGATCACCGAATTCCTCACGCGGGCAGCCGAATTGCAACGCGAGCACGTCGCTCGGCTGCGTGCGACGTGATCGACGTCGGGCGTGTCGCCGCTGTCTGCAACATGTGTCAGCCAGACCCGTCATCAGGTGCTGACATCGTCATCACATCGTGACAACGTCAGCCTCGGCTGACAGCTCCCAGCGCGATGTGGTGGGGAGAGACGGCAGAACTCCGCGGCCGCGTCGTCGGCGCGGAGGTTGGCGGACCGAAAGTCGCGACAGTCGGCCGCGTCAGCTCGACGCAGCCAACCGCTGCAGAGCGCTGCGCACGCGGACCGGATCCGTGGTCGACCAGTAGGGCGGTAGTGACGACTGCAGGAACCCGCCGTAGCGCGCCGTCGCCATCCGGGAATCCAGGATGGCGATGACGCCCCGGTCGTTGACACTGCGCAGCAGTCGCCCGGCGCCCTGCGCCAACAACAGCGCCGCGTGCGACGCCGCCACCGCCATGAACCCATTACCGCCGCGCGCCGCGATGGCGCGCTGACGAGCCGTCAGCAGCGGATCATCGGGGCGGGGGAAGGGAATTCGGTCGATGATCACCAGTGACAGCGACGGTCCCGGGACGTCGACGCCCTGCCACAGCGAGAGCGTGCCGAACAGCGAGGTCTCGGCGTCTTCGGTGAAGTGGCGCACCAGGGTCGACGTCGAATCGTCGCCCTGGCAGAGCACGGGGGTGTCCAGACGCTCGCGCATGATCTCGGCGGCAGCCTTGGCGGCCCGCATCGACGAGAACAGTCCGAGTGTGCGGCCACCGGCGGCGGTGATCAGCTCGTAGATCTCGTCGAACTGTTCCGGCGGGGCGGCGTCGCGCCCGGGTGGTGGCAGGTGCTTGGCGACGTACAGAATGCCCGACTTGGCATGGGAGAAGGGCGAACCCACGTCCATGCCCCGCCACTTCGGTGGCGTCGCCGTGCTGTCTTCGGGAACCGACAACCCCCACGCCCGCGCCATCGACTCGAAGCGCCCGCCGATGGTCAGCGTCGCGGATGTCAGCACCGCGGTCACCTCGCCGAACAATCGTCCGCGGAGCAGCCCGGCAACAGACAGCGGGGCGACGCGGAGGATGTATCGCACTGTGCCCCTGGACTCTTCGCGGTCCAGCCACACCACGTCGTAACGGTCGGGGATGGCCGGCACGAATGAGTCGATGATGCGCGACGCAGTGTCGCTCAGGTCGGTCAGCGCGGTGACGGCCTCGCTGCGCGCGGCCGCGGCGGTGGGATCCGACGGTGCGGTATCGATCGCCATCTTGGCCTTGTCCGCAGAGTCGCGCACCACCGTCAGATACGTGGCGAGCTCGTCGTCGAGCACGTCGATGCGGCCGGGTTCCATGTCGTGGATCGCCGACGACAGCGTGGCGATCGACGCCTCGAGGCGTTCTGCCAGTTCAGGTTCCACCAGCCGCGCGGCTCGTCGGAGTGCCACCGCCATGGACGTCGCAGACAGTTCGCCGGTGGCGACGCTCGTCACCCGGTCCACCAACTCGTGGGCCTCGTCGACCACCAGCAGTTGATGTTCGGGCAGGACGTTGACCTCGGAGATGGCGTCGATGGCCAGCAGCGCGTGGTTGGTGACGATGACGTCGACCGCCCCGGCCTTGGCGCGGGCCTTTTCGGCGAAACAGTCTGTGCCGTAAGGGCATCGAGTGGCGCCGATGCATTCGCGCGCACCTACACTGACCTGGGACCAGGCGCGGTCCAGCACGCCCGGCACCACCTCGTCGCGGTCACCGCTCTCGGTGTCCGACGACCACTCGATGAGCCGCTTGACGTCGCGGCCCAACGCCGAGGCGGCGACGGGGTTGAACAGCTCCTCCTGCGGGAGATCCTCCTCGACCTGCGCGCCGCTGTGAACCTTGTTGAGGCACAGGTAATTTCCACGGCCCTTGAGCAACGCGAACTCAGGACGGCGCGGCAGGTGCGGGGCCAGGGCGTCGGCGAGGCGTGGCAGATCGCGGTCCACCAGCTGGCGTTGCAGTGCGATGGTCGCCGTCGACACCACCACCGGCTGATTCGACGCGACGGCATGTGCGATCGACGGCACCAGATACGCCAACGACTTTCCGGTACCGGTCCCGGCCTGCACTGCCAGGTGCTCGCCGTTGTCGAAGGCGCGGCCGACGGCTTCGGCCATCTCGATCTGGCCCGTGCGTTCGGCACCGCCGAGGGCGGACACCGCGATGGACAGCAGCCCAGAAACGTTTGTCGCGTCCGTTTTCACGCGCCCACCAGCCGGGTCGGGATGGCCGGCTCGCCGGCCGAGAGCTTGAGTCCGTCCCACGGCAGGCTGTGCAATCCGGCGGCGACGCGGGCGCGGGCGTCGGCCAGCGTCGAGTCACACACGACGGCACCCGAACGGACCAGCGGCACCGTCAGCACCCGGCCGTCACCGGGTGGGACCGAATCTGCGGGGTGCACCACCTCTTCGAGGATGGTTCCCGACGCCTTGGCCAACCGCACGGCCGCCTTGCGGCCACCATGAGATTCCTTGTGGCTGCTGCGTTTTGCCACGGGCATGCCGTCGACTTCGACCAGCTTGTAGACCATCGACGCGGTCGGGGCGCCGGAGCCGGTGACGACGGACGTGCCGACGCCGTACACGTCGACCGGCGCGGCGGCCAGGCCGGCGATCGAGTACTCGTCGAGATCTCCGGACACCACGATGCGGGTGCCGGTCGCGCCCAGCGAGTCGAGTTGGTCCCGGACCTGGCGGGCCATCACGCCGAGGTCACCGGAGTCGATGCGCACCGCGCCGAGTTCGGGGCCGGCCGCGGCGATGGCGTTCGCGACGCCCTGGGTGATGTCGTAGGTGTCGACCAGCAGCGTCGTCCCGACGCCCAACGCGTCGACCTGGGCGCGGAACGCAGCAACCTCGTCGGGGCCGCTCGTCGTCGTGTGCACCAGGGTGAAGGCGTGCGCGCTGGTACCCAGCGCGGGGACGCCGTATGTCCGTTGCGCCTCCAGGTTGGAGGTGCCGGTGAACCCGGCGATGTAGGCCGCCCGGGCGGACGCGACTGCCGCCTGCTCGTGCGTGCGCCGTGAGCCCATCTCGATCAGCGGACGGCCCGTCGAGGCGCTGGTCATGCGGGCGGCTGCCGACGCGATCGCGGTGTCGTGGTTGAAGATCGACAGCACGAGCGTTTCGAGGATCACGCACTCGGCGAATGTGCCGTGGATGGAGAGCACCGGCGAATCGGGGAAGTACAGCTCGCCTTCCGGGTAGCCGTCGATGTCGCCGCGGAACTCGTAGTCGGCGAGCCAGCGCAGCGTCCCGGCGTCGAGGAAGTCCAGTGCGGACAGTGTCGCGTCGTCGAACCGGAAGTTGGCGAGCGCTGTGAGGAACCGCGCGGTGCCCGCGACGACGCCGTATCGACGTCCGAAGGGCAGCCTTCTGGCAAACACCTCGAACGACGCGCGGCGGTGCGCCGTGCCGTCGCGCAGGGCGGCAGCGAGCATGGTGAGCTCGTATTTGTCGGTCAGCAACGCGGCGGTCACAGACCTCACCGTACTGGTTCTGCGAGCGGCGACCACCCGGCTATTCTGGGCTCATGGTTCTGGGTGCCAGCTCGTCGACGGTAGTCGCGCGGACTAGCCCGGCGACTGACGTCGAAGAGGTGGCCGGCCTGGACAGTCCGTGGGTGACCATCGTCTGGGACGACCCGGTGAATCTGATGACCTACGTGACCTACGTCTTCCAGAAACTGTTCGGCTACAGCGAGGTGCGCGCCACCGAGCTCATGATGCAGGTGCACACCGAGGGCAAGGCCGTCGTGTCGGCGGGCAGCCGGGAGTCGATGGAAGTCGACGTCACCAAACTGCACGCAGCCGGGCTGTGGGCAACCATGCAGCAGGACCGCTGAGCGGTGCGCAAGTGGAAGCGGGTCAACACGTCGTCGGGCGTGCGTATCAAGTCGGGGCTGGAAGCCCACGAAGTCACGATGCTGCGCAACCTGGTCGGCTCGCTGATTGAGATGCTCGATGACCGCGAATCCGCCTCACCGCGTGACGAACTCGCCGAACTGACCGGTATGAAGGTCGGGCCGTCGCAGGCCCCCGACGACGACACCATGCGCCGCCTGCTGCCGGACTTCTACCACGATCCGGCCGAGCATCCGGACGGCCGCGCAGCCGGCGAGAGTCTCAACGGTGCCCTGCGCAGCCTGCACGAGCCGACCATCGTCGACGCCAAACGGCAAGCCGCCCAACGGCTTCTGGATTCGCTCCCGGACCCGGCCGGAAAATTCGAGCTGACCGAGGAGCAGGCTGAAGCCTGGGCGGCCGCGATCAACGACGTCCGGCTGGCACTCGGCGCGATGCTCGACATCGGACCCGATGGGCCGCAACGACTTTCGCCGGACCACCCGATGGCGGGGCATCTGGAGGTGTATCAGTGGCTGACCTATCTGCAGGAGTACCTGGTGCTGAGCCTGCTGGACGAGCGGTGACGGGCGCCATCACCGACGTCGCCGGCATCCTGGTCGGCAATCACCAGCGCATCGAAGACGCCACCCTCGGCGGCGGCTGGGCCACCGGCACCACCGTCGTCCTCGCCCCGCCGGGAACCATCGGCGCGGTCGACGTCCGCGGGGGAGCGCCCGGCACCCGCGAGACCGACCTGCTGGACCCGTCCAACAGCGTGCAGCACGTCGACGCGATCGTCCTCACCGGCGGTAGCGCCTACGGACTCGCCGCCGCCGACGGCGTCATGACCTGGCTCGAGGAACACGACCGTGGCGTGAAGATGCCCGGCGGACGGGTGCCGATCGTGCCCGGCGCGGTGATCTTCGACCTGCCGGTCGGCGCGTGGGCCAACCGGCCGACGGCCGAGTTCGGCTACCAGGCGGTCGCGCACGCCGGGGCCGAGGTGCCGACGGGCAACGTCGGCGCGGGCGCCGGTGCACGGGCCGGCGCACTCAAGGGCGGACTTGGCACGGCGTCGGTGACGCTCGACAACGGCGTGACAGTCGGCGCGCTCGTCATCGTCAATGCGGCGGGCCACGTCGTCGACCCGCAGACCGGCCTGCCGTGGTCGGCCGACCAGATCGCCCGGTTCGGGCTGCAGCCTCCACCGCCCGACCAGATCGAGGCATATGCGACCCGGGTGAAGAATCCGAAGCCGCTCAACACGACCATCGCCGTCGTCGCGACCGACGCGGCGCTCACCCCGGCCGGCTGCAAGAAGGTCGCTGTCGCCGCGCACAACGGGCTGGCGCACACGATCCGTCCGGCGCACACCGCCGTCGACGGCGACACGGTCTTCGCGCTGGCGACCGGGCGGGTGCACATCGAGCCAGACCCGGCGACGCCGGAGCAGATGAGTCCGGAGACGCGACTCATCTCCGAGATCGGGGCGGCCGCCGCCGACGCGCTCGCCACCGCCGTGATGGTCGGGGTGCTAGCTGCCGAGTCGATCGCCGATATTCCGGCCTACCGTGACCTGCTTCCGGGAGCCTTCGGCTGACGGTGTTCGCCGGTAGCCTTGTCGCATGAGCTACGAGGTGACGACTCCGTCGAAGCCGAAGCCGCCTGCGCCGTGGAAGGTCGGGGGCGTTACCATCGTCAGCTTCGTCGCGCTGCTGTGGCTCATCGAGGGCTGGGATGCGCTGCATAACCAGGAGCTCAATCAGGACGGCATCCGCCCGCTGGAGACCGACGGCCTCTGGGGCATCTTGTGGGCGCCGCTGTTGCACGCGGACTGGGCACACCTGATCGCGAACACCGGCCCGGCATTGGTGCTCGGGTTCCTCGTGACGCTCGCCGGAATGGGGCGCTTCCTCGCGGCGACGCTGATCATCTGGATTCTGGGCGGGTTCGGCACGTGGCTCATCGGGAACATCGGCGCGCCACGCGGGGTGGAGTCGGTGCATATCGGGGCGTCTGGGTTGATCTTCGGTTGGCTGACCTTCCTCATCGTGTTCGGCTTCTTCACGCGGCATGCCTGGCAGATTGCGGTCGGCATCATCGTGTTGTTCGTCTATGGCGGTGTGCTGTGGGGCGCGCTGCCGGGGACGTTCGGGGTGTCGTGGCAGGGCCATCTGTGCGGTGGCATCGCCGGGGTACTGGCTGCGTATTTGCTGAGTAGTCCGGAAAGAGAAGCGCGCGAGCGGCGTAAAGGTTCGCCGCTGCCGTCGATTCCGACGTAATTTGCTGAATTCGAATTTCGCCGCACGCGGTGACGCCGGAAGCGTGATGAGTATCGCTTTCGGGACCAATCGAGAAACTGGACGCCCAATGGTGCCGTCTTTTCGTCGCAGGACGTGTCGGCGTGGCAAGCTAGGGGTGTGCGCCTCACCATTCTCGGTTGCTCCGGCAGCGTGGGTGGGCCGGATTCTCCGGCCTCGGGCTATCTGCTGACCGCTCCGGACACCACACCGATGGTTATCGACTTCGGTGGAGGCGTACTCGGCGCACTGCAGCGTCATGCTGATCCGGGCGCCGTAAATATATTGCTGTCCCATCTGCATGCGGACCATTG
Source organism: Mycolicibacterium sp. CBMA 226 (assembly GCF_009729075.1). GTDB lineage: Bacteria > Actinomycetota > Actinomycetes > Mycobacteriales > Mycobacteriaceae > Mycobacterium. The sequence goes on from NZ_VTGY01000001.1 coordinate 26,822, forward strand.
TTTGGACTTGCCCGGGCTGTTTGTCTGGCGGCGGTATCACCCGAATCCTCCCGTCGGCCGTGCGCTGATGTACGGCCCGGCGGCCACCTGGCACCGGCTCGGTGCGGCGTCGTCGCCCGAGGGCGGCGAGATCGACGACATCACCGACATCTTCGACATCAAGGTCTGGGCTGACGGCCAGGATGTCGAGATCGGTGCGCTGACCGTGACGCCGCGGCTGGTGTGCCACCCGACCGAGTCGTACGGCATGCGGTTCACCGACCCGTCCGGCGCGACGCTCGTCTACTCCGCGGACACCGGCTACTGCGACGCGTTGATCGATCTGGCCCGTGGCGCCGACGTGTTCCTGTGCGAGGCGTCCTGGACCGACTCGCCCGACCGTCCGCCGAAGCTGCATCTGTCCGGCACCGAGGCGGGACGCGCCGCTCGCGAGGCCGGGGTCAAAGAGCTCCTGCTGACGCACATTCCGCCGTGGACGTCGCGCGAGGACGTCATCAGCGAGGCCAAGGCCGAGTTCGACGGACCCGTCCACGGCGTGGTGTGCAACGAGTCGTTCGACATCACCCGTCGGTAAGGCTGGGTAAGTCGGGGTCCCGCTTACAGCGGCCCGCTAGGGTTGTCGGGTGTCCAGACGAGAAGACGGTCGCCTTGACGACGAACTCCGCCCGGTAAAGATCACCCGAGGATTCACCAAGCACCCGGCAGGGTCGGTATTGGTGGAGTTCGGCGAGACGCGCGTCATGTGCACGGCCTCGGTATCCGAAGGGGTGCCGCGCTGGCGCAAGGGTTCCGGATTGGGATGGCTGACCGCCGAATACGCGATGCTGCCGGCCGCCACGCACGACCGCTCCGACCGCGAGTCGGTGAAGGGCCGCGTCGGTGGGCGCACCCAGGAGATCAGCCGGTTGATCGGCCGCTCGCTGCGGGCTTGCATCGACCTGAGCGCCCTGGGTGAGAACACCATCGCCATCGACTGCGACGTACTTCAGGCCGACGGCGGCACCCGCACCGCAGCAATCACCGGCGCATACGTGGCGTTGGCTGACGCCATCACCTATCTGGCAGCCGCGGGACGCTTGAAAGACCCACGTCCGCTGTCGTGTGCGATCGCCGCCGTGTCGGTCGGTGTGGTCGACGGCCGGGTTCGCACCGACCTGCCCTACACCGAGGACTCGCGTGCCGAGGTCGACATGAACGTCGTCGCCACCGACACCGGGACCCTGGTGGAGGTGCAGGGCACCGGTGAGGGCGCGACGTTCCCACGCTCGACGCTGGACAAGCTGTTGGACGCCGCGCTGGCCGCGTGCGAGCAGCTGTTCGCGATCCAGCGCGAGGCATTGGAGTTGCCGTACCCGGGTGTGCTGCCGGAGCCCTCGGGCCCCGCGAAGAAGGCATTTGGTGCCTGAGCTACTCGTTGCTTCGCGCAATGCGAAGAAACTCGTGGAGTTGCGGCGGGTGCTGGACGCTGCCGGTGTTACGGGTCTGACGTTGTTGTCGTTGGACGATGTCGACCCGTTTCCCGAGGCGCCCGAAACCGGCGCTACTTTTGAAGAGAACGCATTGGCCAAGGCCCGTGACGGGTTTGAGGCCACCGGAATTCCTTGTGTCGCAGACGATTCAGGGGTTTCCGTCGATGCGTTGAACGGCATGCCCGGCGTGCTCTCGGCCCGGTGGGCTGGGCGGCATGGGGATGACCGCGCGAATCTGGAGCTGCTGCTCGGGCAGCTGGCGGATGTGCCGGACTCGCGGCGTGGGGCGGCGTTCGTGTCATGCTGCGCGCTGGTGTCTGCCGCGGGTGCGGTCGTCGTGCGCGGCGAGTGGCCGGGCACCATCGCTCGGGAGCCGCGGGGTTCCGGCGGGTTCGGGTATGACCCGATCTTCGTGCCCTCCGGTGGTTCGGTGTCGGCTGCGGAGCTGACACCTGCCGAGAAGGACGCGGCGTCACATCGTGGGCGGGCGTTGGCGCAGTTGGTACCGGCACTGCGGGAGTTGGCTGCGGGTTAGTTTCGGGTTGCGGTTCGCGCGTCGCCATCGCTGGTCGCTTGGTCGTCGTCGAACGCAACTGCACGGCGATTTTCGGGCTGAATTCCCGCCGTCCAGTTGCGTTCGGTAACTGATGGCGAGTTGTCCACAGGCTCGGCCTGCTCACGCTGGCGGGATTCATGTGCAGCTGCGCACACTGCCGTGGTGGGGGAGCCATTCATAGGGAGTGAGGCGTTGTCGGCGGGACGGCTGACTCGTCACCAGCTCCGGACGAATTTCGTAGCCGTGCACAAGGACGTCTATGTGGCCAGAGGCACGAAGCCGACGGCGATCATGCGGGCGAAGGCGGCATGGCTGCGATCCAAACGCCGGGGCGTACTCGCGGGCTTCTCGGCCGCCGCGTTGCATGGCGCCAGGTTCATCGGGCCGGAAATACCCGCCTACATTTGTGACGGCTATAGCCGTCACGAGCGAGGTGTCGTGGTGTGGCGTGACGTCCCGCCCGCCGACGAGATGTGTCGCATCGGCGGCATGATGCTGACCACGCCGTTGCGTACCGCGGTGGACCTGGCACGAAAACTGCCCGAGGACGTTGCCGTCGCCGCTATTGATGCGTTGGCTCGCGCTGCACGGTTGACGGTGGCTGACATTGAGACGGCGGCGTTGCGTCACAGCGGGCAGCGCGGCATCCGTCAGGCACGGAGGATCATTTCCCTCATCGATCCGAAAGCGGAATCGCCGAGAGAAACTGCGTTGCGACTCTTGATCATTCGCTCCGGCCTTCCGAAGCCGGATAGCCAGCACCCCATTTACAACGAGTACGGTGCGTTGATCGGGGTTGTCGACTTCGCGTGGCCGGACTTGAAGATCGCCATCGAGTACGAGGGTGCGCACCACACCGACCCGGACGCGGTTCGCCGGGACATCGCGAGGATCGAGAGCATGGTTGAGGTGGGATGGCTCGTTGTTCGGGTGACTGCTCGCGACTCGGCTGGCGTGGTGTTGCGTCGGCTCATCAATGGGCGTGCATCGAGAGGTGCAGTTGATGGTGGTGTCTGGCGGTTGCCACCCGGCGAGGCGGAAGGGCTGTGGCCTCCGGGGCTGCGGGCGTCATAGCGGGGAGCGCTCCGCCGAACGCAACTGCACGGCGATTTTCAGGCCGATTTACCGCCACCCAGTTGCGTTCAGTGGCGATTCGACTCGGTCAGGTAGCTATCGATGAAGGCATGCAGTGCGGGCGCCAAGTGCGCGACGCCGGCGTCGTTGAGCTTGGCCAGCAGGATGATGCCCTGATACTGCGCCAGTAGCGCGTGCGCGAGTTGCTCGGGATCGGTACCTGGACGCAGGGTTCCGTCGGCCAGGGCATCCTGGCAGACGAGCGCCAGATGATGCTGCATCGCCGCGAGAGTGTGCGCGAGGTGTGCGCGCAGATCGTCGTCGGTCGTCGACAATTCGGCCGCGAAGTTTCCGAAGGGGCAGCCCACCGCGCGGCCGAATTGGGCTTCGAGGGCGGACTGGATGGCGCCGATCGCGTCGGGTACCGCGTGCAGTTTTTCGGCCGGCGTCGCGGTGGGGGAGCCCGTTAGCTGACGCTGAAAAGCCTTGGCGTGCAGGTTGATAACGGCCTTACCCAGTTCCGACTTCGACGGGAAGTAGTGGTAGAAGCTGCCCTTCTTGATGTCGGTCGCGCGGCACAGTTCGTCAACGCCGACGGCTTGGTAGCTGCGTTCGAGAAAGAGCCGGGCGGCAGTTGCGACCAGGCGGTCGCGGGCGTCGGAACTTCGGGGCACCTGTGAATCATATTTAGTAGTTGACCGGTCGGTCAACAAGTGGCAAGTTGACGACATGACCGCCACCACGACCGAGATCTTCCGCACCCCGGACGAACGTTTCGCGAATCTGCCGGGCTACGACTTCGCGCCCAACTACGTCGACATCGACGGCCTCCGGCTGCACTACCTCGACGAGGGGCCGCGCGAGGGCAAGCCCATCGTGTGCTTCCACGGCGAGCCGACGTGGGCGTTCCTGTACCGCAAGATGATCGGCCCGTTCGTCGAGGCCGGGCACCGCGTGATCGTGCCCGACTACGCGGGCTTCGGCCGCTCGGACAAGCCGACCGACCGGCGGTGGTACAGCTATGACCGGCACGTCGACCTGGTGACCCGACTGCTGGGCGGCCTGGATCTGCACGACGCCACGGCCGTCGTGCAGGACTGGGGCGGGCCGATCGGTCTGCGCTGGGCGGCGGAGAACGCGGATCAGGTTGGCGCACTGGCGATTTTCAACACCGGGCTGTTCACCGGTCGGGTGTCCAAGGGCTTCATGGCGTGGCGAGATTTCGCCGAGCGGAACCCCGATCTGCCCGTCGGTTTCGTGATTCAAGGCGCGACGACGACCGACCTGTCGCCCGAGATCATCGCTGCCTATGACGCGCCGTTCCCGACCGCCGAGTCCAAGGCCGGCGCCGCGCAGTTCCCGCTGTTGGTGCCGACCTCCGAGGACGCGGTTGGTGCGACGGAGATGCGCGCGGTCACCGACGCGCTGTCACGCTGGGAGAAACCGGCGCTCGTGGCGTTTTCTGACCAGGACCCGGTGTTCCCGTATCCGCGCGCGGGCGAGGCGTTCGTCGATCTGCTTCCGACCGTCACCGGGCAGGTGCGCATCGAAGGCGCGTCGCACTTCCTGCAAGAGGACCGGGGCGAGCAGCTGGCGGCCGAGGTACTCAAGCACCTGGGCTGACGGTCAGAGGTCGAAGCGTTTCTTCACGTCTTCGGTGCGGAAGTGCTCGACGATGATGCCGAGCAGCGGGACAGTACCGGCGAAGAGGGTGCCGATGGTCTGGCCGAGAGGCCAGCGGACCTTGACCGCCAGGTTGAACGTGCACAGCAGGTAGATGAAGTACACCCAACCGTGGACGATGCCGATCCAGTTCAGGCTGACGTCGTTGAAGACGTAGTGCGCGACCAGTTCGTAGCAGAGGGCGATGAGCCAGATACCGGTCGCCCACGCCATCACGCGGTAGGCGATGAGGGCCTTGCGGATGGTGTCCTTCGACAGGGTGGTCGGCTGCGACTCGGTCATGTGGTGGTCCTGTCCTGTTTGTCGTTCTCGGCCAGTTCGGCGAGGTAGGCGTTGTATTCGTTGAGGGTCGGGTCCGCGGTGTCCTTGGCGGCCTTGGGGCGCTCGGGGAGCAGGCCCTCGGGGATTTCGGTGGGCTCGTTGGCTGCCGGCGCTATGGGGCCTTCGTCCTCGTAGCGGACGAACTTGTAGTAGCCGTAGAAGCAGAAGGCGCCGAACATCGGCCACTGCATGGCGTAGCCCAGGTTCTGGAAGGTGCCGGCGCTCGACTGGAAGCGCGACCATTGCCACCAGGCCAGGGCCATGCAGCCCAGGGCAGCGATGGTCACCAGCACGATGAGCGCTGGCCTCCTACGCCGCGTAGTGGACATAAGGCAACGGTACCGCGCGCGACTTGCGGGTTGCGATTCGTGCCTGCTAGGACGCGGGAAGGTGGGTGCCTCGGCCCACCCCGCGGTGACCGCGTCAACCTATGGCGGCCAGCCGCTAGGTTCTGGGCGCTACGGTCGCGCTATCCTCGTCGTGTCGCGGGCGTGGCGCAATTGGCTGACGCGCCGGCTTTAGGTGCCGGTGTTCGAAAGAACGTGTGGGTTCGAGTCCCACCGCCCGCACAATCGGTGCCTCGGTGCCGCAGTGCATCCGTGGCGCGAATTCGTGGAATTCAGGAGATTCGTCAAAGCCGCCGCGATAGTTCCGGCGACTCTGTTCGTTCGGTGCCACGACTGCCGCGCCATGTAAACGAACCGTTACCAGCACGGCAGGTCGTGTTGCCTTGAGATAGCGTCGAATTCATCGGCAGCCTCGAGACCAACCGGAGGCCTTCTGGCGCTGCGATTTTGCGAGGAGGTCTATATGAGGGCCCGGGTATCGGTGCTGTGTGCAATGACGGTGATCGCGCTGGCGGGTCCCGCCATCGCGCATGCCGACGCACGTGACGACGATTTTGTGAACAACCTTGCCGGACAGGGGATCGTCGGAGAGCCGGACAAACTGGTCTCCACCGCACACACGGTGTGCACCACAAGCACACAGGCGTCGATGGTGCCTGCGGGCCTCGGGCGGATGATGCCGATGGGTTATGTGCTGTCTTCGCTGCGTCTGAGTATTGGGCAGATCGGTCCGTTCATCGACACTGCGCGGGAAACGTACTGCCCACCACCGGCACCGCCGGCGGCGCCGGCAACCGCGGACGGGGACGCACCTCCGGCACAAGCAGCCTCTGTGGTGCCAACCATGGCGGGCCTGCCAGCGACGGCGGGGATGGCGTCGTTGCCGGGAATCCCCGGGATACCTGGGATGGATAGGTTGTCATCGACTTTCGGGGCCACGCCATAGACCAGCGGTGAGGCAGCGTAGAGCCGAACTACTGCGCGCTCTTCAGCCGCACCATGCGGGTCGTTGAGCTCTCGTCCAACTCGACGACGTCGGTGCGGGAGCGCAGGAAATCGCTGAAAGACTTGAATCCCAAAGCTTTTTCGCTGAACGAGGGATCCATGCGCTTCATCTGCGCCTTGACCGCGGAGTTGTGCAGCCATTCGACGTCGTCCTTCTCCAGCCCGATGTGCAGTGCGCGCGTCAGGAGGGCCGTGGCGGCGGCCTGCGGGTCGGGCTGCTCGGGCTCGGATTTGGTGCCGCGGCGGGCGCGCTTGGGCGGCTCAGCCGAGGGGTCGAGGACGGGCACGCCGGGGAGGGCGTCGTAGGTGACGAACTCGTCGCACGCCGCCGCGAGCGCGCGGCTCGAGGAACCGGCCACCCCGATCCCCACCACGTACCGGCCGAGACGCTTGCAGCGCTGGGCCAGCGGAATGTAGTCGGAGTCGCCGGCGGCGATGACGACGTGGGTGAGGTCGGGCAGCCGGAACATGTCTTCGACGGCGTCGACCGCGAGCCGGATGTCGGCGCCGTTTTTGCCGTAGGCGGCCGCGGGGAACAGCTGCACGAGGTCGACGGCGCGGCCGACGAGCTGCTGGCGGTAGGCCGCGTTGATGTCGGCGGACCAGTCGGCATAGGCGCGGGTGAGCACCAATGTGCCGAAGGACGAGGCGAAGTCGAGGACCGCGCCGACGTCGACGGTTGCCGTCGTCAATCGGTCAGGATCGAGTCCCTTGGCCTTGTCCTTCTGAAAAGTGTTGCGGCCGTGGACCTGGTCGTAGCGGGAGATGACGATGTTGTCGAAGTCGAGGTAGACCGCGACGCGGGTGGCGGTGGTGTCCGTCATGGGCCCAGTCTGGTGCATCGGGCCGTACGACGGCGTGGAACGGGCTGTCGGATGGGGTCGCTACGACCGCCCAAGTGCGACAAAGCGGCCGTAGCGGTCACGCGCATCGAGCGACACGTCATGATGGAGGCGTGAACGTGAACTGGCGTGGTGTCCTCGGGGTCGTGGTCGGCCTGCTCATCGGGCTGCTCATGGGCGGCCCGATCGCCGGCCAGGCGAACGCCGCCGCGGCAGCGCCGGCCGGGGACGTCATCTCCATCGGTGACCCGAACGCGCTCGGGCAGATCGACCTCTACGTCGACCCGATGTGCCCGTACAGCGGCAAACTGATCCGCAAGGACGGCGACGAACTGGGGCGCCGCATCGACAACGGCGCGCTGCGGGTGAACGTGCGATTCGTGAACTTCCTCGAAAAGTATTCGGCCAGTGGCACTTACGACCGGCGCGCGATCTACGCGGCGTTCGTCGTCGCCGGTGAGTCGAAGTCGAGCGATGTGGCGTGGCGCTTCATCCAGCAGATCTTTTCCAAGGAGCACCAGCCGCACGAGGGCGGCGATACGGACCTGAGCAACGATCAGTTGGCTGACCTCGCGAACCGGTCGGGCGCACCGCAGTCGGCGCAGGACCTGATCCGGGTCGGCTTGCCGGTCGGCTATGACTCCCACGCCATCGCCACCAACAACCTCAAGCTGCTGCACGAGTTCCCGGAGCCGGGAGTGCCGCTGGTGGTCATCGATGGACAGGTCATCAACGACGACGACTGGCTGAGCCGACTACCGTCCTGAGCGTCATTCGGTCTTCTGCTGCAACAACTCTCGTAACTGGGCGATTTCGTTGTGGAGCCCGTTGATCTGCGCTGCTGACACGGCGTTGTGAGCCTGGTCTTCGACTGCCACGGTCTGCACGATCCATGATGCGATGGTCGCCGTGATCGACCCGACCAGGCTGATGCCGCCGATCATCATCATGACGGCGATGACGCGGCCGGTCGTCGTCACCGGGTAGATGTCGCCGTAGCCGACGGTGGTGATCGTGGTGATGGCCCACCAGATCGCGTCACCGAAGTTGGTGATGTGGGTTCCGGCCGCGCCGCGCTCGGATTGCAGCTCGGCCAAAGCACCCACATAGACCAGTAGGACCGCACCGGAGACGGTGTAGATCACCACGCGGCCGCGGATCGCATTGCCGACGGCTTTCTGCAGCGCGCTGATGAGCACCACAAGCCGGACCAACCGCAACGGCCGCAGCAGCGGCAGCAGGACGATCGCGAGGTCGACCAGATGCCGGAAGAACCAGGTTCGTCTGTCCGGGGCGAGGTACAGCCGGGCGAAGTAGTCGACGGCGAAGACGGCCCAGGTCAGGAACGTCACGACGTCGACCGCGCGCTGGGCGAGCCCGCGCGGTTGAAGGAGCACCTCGACGCTGTAGGCGCCGAGGAAAACGAGTGCCACGGCGGCCAGCGTCCATTCGGCGCGGTGGTCCCACTTGTTGAGCCTGTCTTGCGTCGTCACGACTCTGAGTGTGCGGCACCGGCGGCGGGTTTCGGCGGAGGTCAGTGTGCGCTGGTTCCCCCGATTGGGGGACAGGCGATTCACCTGGTGTAGGGGCTGGTCAGCGGATACAGGTCGAACGCCGCCGGCGGCATTCTTAGTTCAACACCGGAACACACCGGACCAGAACTTGAAAAGCCCACTCGCACAAAGGAATCGACATGAACCTCACTCACCGCATCGCCGCCGGATTCGCCCTCGCCGCCGCGCCCGCCGTCATCTTCCTCGGCGCCGCCACCGCGCACGCGGACGTCACGACCGCCAGCAGCCCGGTCGGCACCCACCACGCGTTCCCGAACCAGCACAACAACCCGCAGCCGGGGACCCCGGCGCATCACCACCACCAGCGCAACCGCTGAGACTCTCCGTCACCGCTGAGGCCGCCCCTGTCATTCGACGGGGCGGCCTTACGCATTCAGGGGCTGACCGCTCTGCCGAGGAACGCCATCAGCTTCGTGGTGGGCGATGCATCCGCCGGTGCGAGTTGCTCTGGCCCGAAGGCGCCGGGGCGCCGGAGCATCTGTTCCGGCACCGAGTGGACCAGCCCTTCGGACAGGGTGCGCAGGTCGTCGGGCAACTCGATCGACTCGCCCAGCGACTGACACAGATCCCAGGTGTGCAGCGCCAGATCAGCAATCGGGAACATCAGCGCCCGACGCAGCGGGACTTCGCCTTGCGGGGACTTCCGTGGGGCATCGAGGTCCGCCGTGGGTAGGGTGTCACGGAGTCGAATACCCAACGCGCTCAACTGATCTTCCGGGCTGTCATAGGTCCAGTCCGACGGCTGGGAAGGGCCTTCCCACAGTTCGCCGTCCTCGACCAGCACGACGATTCGGGTGGCGCTGCCGGTCGTGTGCGCCACGAGTTCGCGCACCGTCCAGTCCTGAAGAATCGACGGATCGTCCCAGCGCTCCGAGGGAATCTGACGCACCGACGCGGTGAACAGCTCGAGTGCCTCGGCGGCCAACACCCCAAGCTCGGGAGTCGTGTCTTCACTCATAGGGCTACCGTACGAGCGGGCACCGACATCGGCCGACGGATCGGGGAGCCGGTTCGCTAATTGGCCTGCTGCGGCCCCGTCCCCGTACCCTTCGACGGTGACCGCGATCGATCCCGACCAGCTCAGCACCTGCCTGAAGGTGCTGTCTGAGGTGAGCGCGCTGCCGCCCGAGCACCCCGACTCCGTTGCTGTGCGCAAGGCCACCGCCAAGATGTTCAAGGAGCTGAAGAAAGAGCGCCGGGCTGCCAAGCGCGACGCGGTCGCGGCCGCTGACCGCGCCGTTATCGCCGCGACCGCGACGGGTGCGCCGGGCCGGATCGATGACGAGACGCAGGGGCTACCGCTGGTATCGACCGCGGTCGGGGCCAGTGCGGGCACGCTGCTGCGCTCCCGGGCCTGCTACATCTGCAAGAACCACCACACCGTGGTCGACGCCTTCTATCACCAGCTTTGTCCGGACTGCGCCGCCTTCAACCGAGCCAAGCGGGACGCCCGCACCGACCTGACCGGGCGCACCGCGCTGCTCACCGGCGGGCGCGCCAAGATCGGCATGTACATCGCGCTGCGCTTGTTGCGCGACGGCGCGCACACCACGATCACCACCCGTTTCCCCAATGACGCGGTGCGCCGCTTCGCCGCGATGGAGGACAGTGCCGACTGGTTGCACCGGCTGCGGGTGGTGGGGATCGATCTGCGTGACCCGGCCCAGGTGGTCGCCCTGGCCGACGAGGTGGCCGCGCAGGGGCCGCTGGACATCCTGATCAACAATGCGGCGCAGACGGTGCGCCGTCCGCCGGGCTCGTACGCCGCGCTCGTCGAGGCCGAGCGCACCCCGCCGCCGGAGCTGGTGGAAGTCATCACCTTTGACCACGTCAGTGACGCGCACCCGCATGCCCTCGCCGGGAGCCTCGGCGAGCACCCCGCCCCGCACGCCCTGACATCGCTTGCGCTGCAAGCCCGTAGCGCGTCACCGGAGCGGATTGCCGCCGGCCTCGCGATCGATGCGGGCGGCCTGCTGCCGGATACCGCGTCGGTCAACAGCTGGACCCAACGGGTGCACGAGGTCGACGCGATGGAGCTCCTCGAGGTGCAGCTGTGCAACCAGACAGCGCCGTTCATTCTGGTGAGCCGGCTGCGTCCGGCTATGGCCGCCTCGCCCGCGCGGCGCAAGTACATGGTGAACGTGTCAGCGATGGAAGGCCAGTTCAGCCGCGGCTACAAGGGGCCCGGGCATCCGCACACGAATATGGCCAAGGCCGCGCTGAACATGCTAACCCGCACGAGCGCGGGGGAGATGCTGGAGCAGGACGGCATTCTCATGACCGCCGTCGACACCGGCTGGATCACCGACGAACGCCCGCATCCGACCAAGCTGCGGCTGGCCGAGGAAGGCTTCCACGCCCCGCTGGATCTGGTGGATGGTGCTGCGCGCGTGTATGACCCGATCGTGCGCGGGGAACTGGGCGAGGACCTCTACGGGTGCTTCTTGAAGGATTACGCGAAGAGTCCTTGGTAGGGCGGGACTCTCGCGACTTGCCCACAGCCGGTGAGGTGAGGCCCTACGCTGCGAACCATGTCGATCGACCGTGTTGGGCTCGTCGTCGGTGGTATCCGCCTTGCGTCGGGGGTCTCGTTTCTAGTCGCCCCGGCCCGGGCGAATCGGCTGTGGGGTGACCCCGAGAAGCCGACCGGATCCACGTGGTTGCTGCTGCACTCGATGGGTTACCGCGATGCGCTGATCGGCGGGTTGCTCGCCGCGGCGGCCCCGCCTGCGGCATCGGCTGCCGGTGCCGCCTCGCCCACGCCGGGGATGATCAATGACCCGGCTTGTGCTGCGTCATAAGCGAGTCCGCGTAGGGGGTGACCGTTCTTGAAGTCCTCAACGTCGAGCATCGACTTGCCGAGATTCATCACGTCGTTGCGGATGTGGGGCTCCGCTAGTGCGAACGGGGCGGTGAAGGGATCGCCGACCAGCGCCGCTTCGCCTAGCGTCTTGGCGGTGCCCAGCCACGCCTTGCCCGCGCCTTCCGGGTCGTACAGGAAGCGGGTCGGATCAAGCTGTTCGAGGCCTTCTGCGGTCTGGGCGACGAATTTGAAGCCGCCCGCAAGTGGATCAACCAGCACGGTGAAGTTCGCCGCCAGCGCCCCGCCGACCTCCTGGCCGAACACCTGGACGAACTCCTTGTTCGCCCACGCCTCCAGCTTGTTGGTCAACCCGTCGATATCGTTGATGCCTTGGCTGACAGCCTGATCCATGGCGTTGGCTTCACGCTTCATGTTGTTCAGGACGGTATCGATGTCGTGGGCGATCTGCTTGATCTTGTCGAGGGGATTGTGACCCTCGAACATGCCGCCGATGGTGTCGAGAATGCCGCTGGCACTCAACTGGTGGAGTAGGTCGCGGATGGCGTTCTGCGCGTTCTCCACAGTCGTTGCGAATGAATCGATCTGACCGGCCAGCGCTTGCGCCTGTTGGTCGATGTTGGTCAAGCCGCCGCCGATGTCGTTGGCGGCCTTCTGCATCTGCGGTGCTTCAGGGATCTGAAATCCACCCAAAGTCGTTCCCGCAGTAGTCATTGCGCCGGAACCGCCACTGATCGACGAGCCGAAGGTGCGCCATGCGGCGGCGGTCGCCCGCATCTGCGCGGGATCGCCGTCCGGCCACACGCCGCCGACAAAGGCTTCGACAATGCCCCAGCCGATCGGCGCGGCGATGGCACCGCCGAACACCGACGGCACATTCGGTGCCGAAAAGGCTGCGGGGTCACCGGGTTTCGGCACCGGTGACTCGCCGCCTCCAACCGTGGAGTGCGCGTTCGCGGTTCCGTAGTTGTAGGCCGACATCTGGATGCCTTGGCCTGTGCGCCGTGACGCGTTGACGGCCGACGCCGCCGCGTGCAGCAGTGCGTTCGCCGCGTTGGTGTAACTGCGGGAAAAGACAAATGCCGCAGCATCATGACCGAATCCGGACTCGTGCCCGGAGAGGGCGGCCGTCAGCGTCGAAATGGCGCCGGTGACGGCGTTGGATTCAGCCCCGACCGTCGCCCCGGCCGAGTTGAGCGCCGTCGGATCGACCGTGATGGGTCCGGTCACAGATCAGGACCACATCTGCCGGTTCTTGCTCGCCGCCGACGAGTAGTTCTCGTGCGCGCCTTCAGCGATCTGCCGGAGCCGTGCGAGCGCTTCCCGCATCTCTCGGGCGCCCTCATTCCACTGCGCCTGCGCCGAACGTTCGGCCTCGCCGGCGTCGCCGTACCAGCTGGAACCCAGCCGGGCGACCGATCCTGCTGCCTGGGCGAGGTGCGCTTCGAGGTCGGAGTCGAACGCCGTCATCCGGTCGATGACCGCCGCCAATGCCGCGGGGTTGACGCTGAACTCACTCATCAGAGGCCCGACCCCGCGATGTGAGCGCCGCCCTCGGCATCCGTGCTTGTATACCGGGCTGCGGCCTCGTTGAGTAGCGCCGACATGCGGCTCAGCCCGGCCACCACCTGAGACGCGCCTTCGTGCCATTCCTTCCACACGTCCGCGTACGCCGAGGCGGCTGATCCCGTCCATCCGGTGCCCATGAGGCCGGACACGTCGTTGTCCAACGATGTAATCCCGGACCGGAGTCCGTCGGCGACAGTCGCCAGCTCGTGTGACACCGCCACCAACTCCGACGGTTCGACCTGTAACTCGGCCATGCGATACCCCCAACGCGATTGGCTGACGGTTGGAGCTTACCGAGGCCCCCGGAGGGTCGCTGACACGAATTTCCGTGTCGCTCACAGGTTTTAAACAGGCCTCTGCCAGGAATGGGTTGCCAAGGGCCAGTGGCAGTGTGAGCCGGGCAACGACCAGCGTCGCTGGCCGACTGGATCTCACGACGCCCGAAACTCGCTGGTCCCGGCTGCGACCACGAATCGCCGTGGCCGGCGATTTCGGCCGCCTCTCGTAGGGTCGAAGCCGTGCATGTCTACCAACTGGCTTTCGAATGGACGGAAACGAACCGACACTGGCTGGTCGAGGTGCCGATCCGGATCGTGTCGTACGGCGTCATCGCCCTTATCGCCCGGTTGGCCCTGCACCGGGTGATCGACCGCGCCACGACGGGCCGCGCCGGCAAGACCGTGGCCGCTGACGAGGAGTCGCAAGCCAACCGCCCGCCGCTGCTGCGCTACCTGCGGGACCGGACGGCGTCGTCGAACGTCCGGAAGGCCGCCGAACGGCGCCGCCAGCGCGCCCAGACCATCGGCTCGGTGCTGAAGTCGACGGTCTCGATCCTGCTGCTCATCTGGCTGGTTCTCGCCATCCTGAGCGTCCTGGGCGTGAACATCGCGCCGTTCATCGCCTCGGCCGGTGTGGTCGGCCTGGCGATCGGCTTCGGCGCACAGAACCTGGTCCGCGACTTCGTTAGCGGCATCTTCATGCTGCTCGAGGACCAGTACGGTGTCGGCGACAACGTCGATCTCGGCGACGTGACCGGTGAGGTGCAGACCGTCGGCCTGCGTATCACCACGGTCCGCGATGGCGACGGCACCCTCTGGTACGTCCGCAACGGCGAGATCAAGCGCGTCGGCAATATGAGCCAGGACTACGCCGTTGCGCACGTTGAGGTTCCGGTCGCGTTGACTGCGGATCTCGACCGGGCCGAGCAGGTGGCTCTTGAGGCGGCGGAGTCCGCCATCACCGATCCGGCGATCTCAGACAACGTGCTGGGCGACCCGGAAATGCTTGGCATCCAGGAACTCTCGCCTGATCTGCTGACCCTGCGGATGACCATCAAAACGAAGCCCAACACCCAGGGTGCGGTGCAGCGTCGGCTTCGCCGCGAGATTCTGCGTGCCTACGACGAACACGACATCTCGCTGCCGTACCCGCAGGGGCGTTTCCACGCTGTCGTGGGTGGTCGGGCCGCGGAGTAGTGCCCTGGGCTCCCCGAACAACATTGGTCGGGGAGCGGTCAGCGTCCGGCCGTCTCCTGCGGATTGACGCTGTCGACGGCCAGAACCGTGATCGCCATGCTCCGCCCGGATTCTGTCACGTATCTCCGAGTTTCGCCGACGTGAGTGGCGACGAGCGCCTTTCCTAGCGGGCACTCCACGGAGCACGTGTCACCCAGCGGCTTGGCGTCGGAGGGGAGGACGAGCTGGAAGACGTCGACGTCGTCCGGGTCGCCATTGAACGACACAGTGACCCATGCGCCCGGCACGGCCTGGCCGTCGAGGATCAGCTCGTCGCGGGCGTCGATTCTGTTGGTGGATGAGGTTTCTCGCGGGTGCCGGTCTGCGGTGACCGCACCGTGTTGTTCAGCGGCATTCGATGACACCGGGTGTGGGGGCGAAACCCTTGACGCGGTGTTCGGGTGAATTACAGCGTCCACAATGGTCACTATCCGCCGCGATATCGGCGGCGGCTGACGCACGCGAGCTTGTTTGCCGTGATGTCACGCGATGTACTTCTGTCTGGAACTTTCGCGCCGGAGTAGCGGCCCGGCACAGTGCGGGTTTCGGGCTGGACCAGTCAGCGTGAGTTGACATAGTCAGCACACGATGACGACTCCCAGCCGCACATGTCGTAAGAGGAGCCGACACGCCGACCGACCTGTGGGATCCGTCGACGTGAGTGCCGTAGAGATCACCAGAATCGACGAAGGGGGGGCGCTTGCCGGACGCCCGACCACTCAGCGCTCAGCCAAGACCGGCTCGTTCCCCGCAATCGTCTGCGTCCGCTTGTACATCCACGCGAGCACGGCAGCGAAGGCCACGACGCCGATCACTTCAGGAATAGACCCGCCGAAACCGGAGAACAGTGCGAAGGGCTCATCGGAACCAGTCCCGGCCACGAACCCGGCAAAAACGACGCCGTACAAACTCTCACCGACGATCATGCCCGTCGCCAGCAGCACACCAATCCGCTTCTTGCGCTCGACATCTCCGCCGGTCCGGTCCGCCCAGCGGTTGTAGAAGTACCCGAGAACGGCACCCACCGGAATGATCAGCGTCAGGCTCATCGGCAGGTACATGCCCATCCCGACCGCCAGCGGCGGCAGCGCGAATCGTGAGGTGCGCGTGAGGGTCTCGTCGACCACGATGGCGACAACCCCGATCACCGCACCTAGCCCGATCAGTCCCCAGTCCAGCGAGCCACCGAAAACACCTTTGGCCAATGACGAAATCAGCGCGGCTTGCGGCGCGGCCAAGGCATGATCGCCCGCTCCGGGAGCGCCGAGGAAACCGAACGCGCGCTGCATCAGGTTCAGCACCGGCGGAATGATCGCCGATCCGAATGCCACGCCAATCACCAACGCCACCTGCTGTTTCCACGGCGTCGCCCCGACCAGCTGACCGGTCTTGAGGTCCTGAAGGTTGTCGTTGGAGATGGTCGCGACACCGAATGTGATGGCCGCCGCGAACAGGGTGAATGCCACGAGCGCAGTTGATTGCCCACCAGAGGCAGGCCCGAACACCACCTTGATCAACACCGCGGCGATGAGCACCGTCAGGATGCCGACGCCGGAGATCGGGCTGTTCGACGAGCCGATGAGCCCCGCCATATACCCGCACACCGACGCGATGACCAGCCCGATGACGAAGATGAACACCAGACTCGCGGCGATGATCCCAGCCGAATGCCCTTGCAGCACAGTGCCGCGGCTGAAATCCCACAACAGCACGGCGATGGGCAGCAGCATCACCACGACGGTGCCGACGACCATGGGGAAGGGGATGTCGCGCTCGGTGAGATCGACGACCTGGCCTTGGCGCCGGTCACGCGCCGACACCAGCGCATCGGTCACGCCCTTAACGATTGGGCGCAGGATCTTCAGCAGTGTCCAGATTGCCGCGACGGCAATGGCACCGGCGCCGACGAACCGCACCTCGTGCACGAAGATGCCGTCGATAATGTCGCCGATCGGTTCATTGCCCGTCAGAGCGCCATTGCTGCGGATCGGCAGCAGCACCCCGAACGAGATGACGAGCCCGACGAGCATCGCGATACCGACCGTCATCCCGATCAGGTGCCCGACGCCGATCATCGCCATCGACAGCCCGGCGCTGAACATCGTGCCGCCCGCACCGATACGGGTATATGCGGTAACCGAATTCGCGAGCACCTTGAGGTTGGCCAACAACCCGAACGCGGCCGAGACCACAGACCCGAACGTGATCACCTTCAGCCCGGTGCGGTTGGCTTCGACCCCTTCGGTGCCGTCACCGACCTTGAGCACCTCGGCGGCCGCGACGCCTTCGGGATAGGGGAGATCGGTTCCCGTCACCAACGCCCGACGTAGCGGGATGGAGTACATGACGCCGAGGATGCCGCCGACGGCGCACACGGCCGCGGTGGTCCAGTACGGGAAGCCGGTCCACCAGCCGATCATGATCAACCCGGGCAGCACGAAGATGATGGCCGACAGCGTGCCCGCCGCTGACGCCACCGTCTGCACGATGTTGTTCTCGACGATCGAGTGGTTGGCGAAGCTACGCAGCACGGCCATCGAGATCACCGCTGCCGGGATGGCGGTGGCGAACGTCAGGCCAACCTTGAGCCCGAGATAGACGTTGGCGGCGGTGAACACGAGCGTGATGACACCGCCGAGCAGGATGCCGCGGACGGTCAGTTCACGCAGCGTCGGGGCGGCGGGGGTCGCTGGAGTGGCGGTGGCCAACTCGTTGTCCTCTCGGTTGAGCGCAGAGCGCCGTGATCGCACGGCGTTTCGGGTTGTTACACCGTAGGGCGCCGGAGAGGAGCGTGTCGCGACTTGCGTTGATCGTTTAGTACCTGAATTGGTACCGATGCAGGTATCGTTGAGGCATGCCCTCGCTCAATATCGATTTCGATGACTCGGAGATGGAGCAGATTCGGGCTGCCGCCAAAGCCGACGACCTGTCTCTGAAAAAGTTCGCGCACGCGGCCGTCGTGGAGCGCGCCAGCATGCACAAGCGCCGCGTCGCGGAAGCGGCACGCGTGGTGGCTGAACGGTCAGCGGAACTCAATCGGCGATTGGCGTGATCGAGTATCTCGATCGTGATGACGTCCTGACCGCAGGATCGATCGCGTTCGGCTCCGAGTTGAAGGTGCGTGATTACGGCTTGCTCGACGCCGCGGTGGCCCGGCCACGGGCGACTGTCTTTGGCGTGGACGCCTACCCAGATGTCTGGGACAAGGCTGCCGCACTACTGCAGTCGCTTGCACGCAATCACGCGTTGATCGATGGAAACAAGCGCACGGCTTGGGCGTCGGCGTGGACGTTCCTGCATATCAACGGGAATGTGCTTTCGCCGGACTTTGACGTCGATCAAGCTGAGGAGCTAATGAATACGGTCGCGACCCGTGACCTCGAATTGAGTGAAATCGCTTTCGCATTGAGAAGTTTCGCCGTAGTGAGTTAGCCCTCGGCCGCCGCCACCAACGACCGCAGTTTGATCGACGGGTTGTCGCGCTGGAACCCTTCGAGGCGCCACGGCGTCGAGAACAGCACCAGGTGCACCCCGTCAGTGCGGGTCAGCACCTCACAGGACACCTGCTTGTTCATGAATTCCACGTCTTCCGCCGAGACGACCCGAGCCACCTGGTACGGCAGCGACTCGAGGGTGATGGCCGCCCCGATCTCGGTGGCCATCCGGTGCGCGGCGACTTCGAACTGCATGGGACCGACGGCCGCGAACACCGGCGCCTGCTCGCCACGCTTGTCCGAGCGCAGCACCTGCACGACGCCTTCTTGATCGAGCTGCTCGATGCCTTTGCGGAACTGCTTGTGCTTGCTCGGATCCTTGCCGCGAACCACCGAGAAGTACTCGGGGGAGAAGCTCGGGATCGGCGGAAACTCAACGGGCACATCGCGATACAGCGTGTCGCCGGGACGCAGCGCGGCCGCGTTGGCCAGGCCGATCACGTCACCGGGCCACGCGTCGTCCAGCGTCGAGCGCTGCTGTCCGAACACCGACTGCGCGTATTTGGTGACGAACGGCTTGCCGGTCCCCGCGTGCGTCAGCACATCACCGCGCTCGAACGTGCCCGAGCACACCCGCGCGTAGGCGATCCGGTCGCGGTGCGAGGTGTCCATGCCGGCCTGCACCTTGAACACGAACGCGCTGAACGGCGAATCCACCGGACGCGGCTCGCCTGCGACGTCGCGGATCGCGCCCGGCGAGGGCGCCAGGTCGACCAGCACGTCGAGCAGCTGGTTCACGCCGAAGTTCAGCGCGGCCGAGGTGAACAGCACGGGCGAGGACTCGCCGGATAGGAAGGTCTCGCGGTCGTAGTCCGAGCCGTCCATCGACAGCAGTTCGGACTCTTCGACGGCGGTGTCCCAGTCACCCTCGGCGGCCTCGTGTGCTTCGTCGGCAGGGATGTGCTCTTCCGGCGCGGCGGTGGCGCCACCGGCGGTGCGGGTGAAGCGGATGTAGTGGCCTTTGCGGCGGTCCATCACGCCTTTGAAATCGCCGGCGATGCCCACGGGCCAGGTCAGCGGTGTCGTCCGCAGGCCGATGCGCTCGTGGATCTCGTCCATCAGCTCCAGCGCGTGCCGGCCGGGACGGTCCCACTTGTTGATGACGGTGATGATCGGGATGCCGCGGTGCTTACACACCTGGAACAGCTTGAGAGTCTGGGGCTCAAGGCCTTTCGCGGCGTCGATCAGCATGACGGCGCAGTCGACGGCCGTCAGCACCCGGTACGTGTCCTCCGAGAAGTCGGCGTGGCCGGGCGTGTCCAGCAGGTTGATGACGCAGTCGCGGTACGGGAACTGCAGCGCCGTCGAGGTGATCGAGATGCCACGGGCCTTCTCCATCTCCATCCAGTCCGACACCGTCGACTTGCGGCCCGCCTTGCCGTGGATGGCGCCCGCCTCGCTGATCACCCGGGCATGCAAGGCCAGCGCCTCGGTCAGCGTCGATTTACCGGCGTCAGGGTGGCTGATGACGGCGAACGTGCGGCGACGGGCGGCTTCGGCGGCGACCCGGGCGGCGGAGCCGGTAGCTGAGGCGGAACTGGTAGCGGGGGCGGTGTCGGTCATGGCACCAGACATGCTATTGGCCGACCAGGCAAAACCTGTAATCGCGACCGCGTGACCAGCGGTTTTTGGCTACGGGTGTAACCGGCACAGCAGTCGGCGGACGGCGCTCCCGGACTCCGACGGGTGCCGGGCCACATACGGCCACGGTTCATTGCGCTCCGGCACCGACGCCGTCCGGACCAGCTTGAGCTGCGTTCGCAGATGCCGGCGCAGCTCATGCAGGCTGGGATCGGCCCAGCGGTTGGATGCCTCGATCGAGTCGGCGGTCAGGTCGTAGAGCTCCCATTGATCGTCGAGCGGATCGGCGCGGTAGGTGTCGCCGCCCCGGCTGTTCGCCGCCAGATGTCGCACACCCGGTTCGGTCCAGGTCGCTGGATCATCGAAGGTGCGGACGAGCTTCCACAGGTGTCCGGCGCCACCGGCGGCCTCAGCGTTGGTGACGCGCGAGACCAGCCCTTCGAAGTTGGCCGCGACGTTCGCCGGCACCTTGATCCGTAGCAGCGCAGGTGGATTCGTGTTGGCGCCGATCGCCTGCGCGGCGCCGGAGGCCCCCGTGTCACCTTCGAGGATGTTGTCACGGGTCATGATGTAGATCGGCCGATCCTTCTGTGCCGCAGCACCATTCACCACTGGCATGAGATCGCTGCCGGGCAGCGGATGCACCTCGGTGAACGTGGCGGCCAGGGTTTCGGCGGTCGCGGCGACGTCGACCTCGGCGGCACCGAGCAGCGTCGGCACCAGGTCGACGTGGGACGTCGGCGCATCGACGTCGCGCGCGGTGGTCGCGTTTGCGCCGATCCGCGCGATGATGAACGGGACGCGGGTGGCCTCGTCGTACAGGTTGAACCACTTCTGGTGCAGCCCGCCGTGCGCGCCGAGCAGGTCGCCGTGATCGGAAGTCCTTACCAGCACGGCATTTTCGGAGCCGTTCTCGGTGACGGCCCGGCGTACCCGGTCCAGCGGGCCGTCCACCTCGGCGTGCAGCCGGTAGTAGAGGTCGCGGTACTGCTGGGCATTGCGCCGGTAGGTGCGTTCGATGACCGCGGCCGGGCCGTAGCCGGAGTAGTAGGCTTCGCGGAACGCGGCCTGCGCGGCCGGCTTGTCGCTGAGGTCTTCGGTGGCGGTAGGTGCCGCCGGGACGTGCGGCGGCTCGAGGACGGGATAGTCGAGCAGCGGACTGCGGCGCACCCACGCCGGAAACAGCACGATGTCGTGGGGGTTGACGAAGCTGGCCACCAAGAGGAACGGTCGCAGCGCGTCGGGGTCGCCGGCACGCCGCCGCGCGTAGCGGTCTTCGAGCCACGCGACGACGCGCTCGGCAACCAGTGGGTCCCGGCGAAAACCACTGTTGGACATGGCCGCTCCGTGCGGTTCCGGCCCGACCCAGCCGGAGAAGCCGTATGGCCCCAGCGGATCGGCGTCGAGGTAGGCCTGGACGGCGACCGGGTCGACGACACCGTCGGAGTCGTTCGTGGCGAGCGGCTTGCCGGTCTTGGGGTCTTCGAGGTCGGCGTGCGAGATGTGCCACTTGCCGTCGTAATGCGTGTCGTACCCGGCGACCCGCAACCAGTTGCCCAGCGTCGGCACCTCGCCTTGGCGCAGCCATCGCAGCCGCGAGTCGTCGTACCGCTTACCGAGACCGTCGGTCTGCGTGACGCCGTGCAAGTCGGGGTACTGGCCGGTGAACAGGGTAGGGCGGCTGGGCGCACACGCCAGCGAGCCGGTGTAGTGCCGGTTGAAGCGCACACCATGCTCGTCGAACCAGCGTCGGCCGGTCAGGGTTCGGTGGCGCCAGGCGAGGACGTCGTCCGTCTCGTACGGGGGGACCGCACGTTCCTCGTCGGTCATCAGAACGATGATGTCGGGCCGCTGCTCCACGCTGTCATCCAACACGAATTCGGCTGGGAATTAGCGGGATCGACAATAATGATCCGGGGCCACACCAAGATTCTTCCGCCGCAGGTTACGGGCCGATTTGCGTTGAGTTAACTGGTGCTTTCGTGCTCCTCGAGGCCTACCGCCGCCAGCAATTCCTTCCGGTCCTTGTCGAGTTTGCCGGAGTCGTCGATCACCCGCATCAAGTCCGCCAGGCCGTCCGCGATGGCGTTGAGTTTCTGCTGTATCGCATCGGTCGATCGGGTCTCGGTGTTCTGCAGCAGGGCGACGAGCAGAAACGTGATGATGGTGGTCAGCGTGTTGATGATCAGCTGCCAGGTGTCGAAGTTCACGAAGAGAAACGTCGGGGCCCAGATCACCACGATCGCAACGCAGGCGGCAAAGAACCACGCCTTCGAGGCCCACTTCGACACACTCGTCGCGAACCGGTCGAAGAACGGCACTTGCGGGGTCACATCACTGGGCAACTCGGCGCCGTGGCTCGCGGTGCGGACGGTATCGGTCATGGCGGCCTCTCGGTTACAGAGTTAAGGCAGTGGCCATACCCGGCAAACGGCGGCTTCAAACGCTGTGCAGCGTCCGGACAGCCCAAAACGGCAGTGCCGCAGGGCGGAACGGAGTGCAGAACTAGGCGAACTGCCCGGCCAGATACTCCGCACGTGCCGCACTGCGGGCCAGCTTGCCCGACGTGGTGCGCGGGATGCGGCCCGCAGCAACCAGTCGCACGTCGGCGACCCGAACTTGGTGATGCCGTGACACCGCGGCCCGCACGGCCTCGGCGACAGGCTCCAACTCGGCGCGGCCCGCACCCACCGCGCGCTCGGCGACGACCACCAGCTGCTCGCCCGAATCATCAGGCACAGCAAAGGCCGTCACGTAACCGGAGCGCACCGCCGACGAGGCGCGGCTGACCGTCGCCTCGATGTCCTGCGGGTAGTGATTGCGCCCGTCGACGATCACCAGGTCCTTGATCCGGCCGGTGACGAACAGCTCGCCGTTCACGTACACGCCGAGATCGCCTGTGGCCAACCACAATGCGTTGTCCTCGGCGCCCTCGGCGTGACTGACGGGTTGACGAGTTTGCAGCTTGTTGCCGAACACCCGCTCCGACTCGTCGGGCCGGCCGAAGTATCCCTGACCGATGTTGTTGCCGTGCAGCCAGATTTCCCCGACCACACCGTCGGCCGCTTCGTCGCCGTCGGCGGTCACGATCGTCACCCACTGGTCGGGGATGGCCCGCCCGCACGAGACATGGGGGACCGCGCCGTCGGCATGCCGGCCGACGACGACCGCCCGTCCCGCTGCGAGCTCCTCGCGGTCCAGATATGTGGCGCAGGGCTTTTCGTCCGCGGCGATGCTGGCGACCGACAGCGTCGCTTCGGCCATGCCGTACGAGGGCTTGACCACCGTCTGGGGCAGCCCGTACGGCGCGAACACTGCCATGAACTGCTCGATGGACGGCAGCGTCACCGGCTCGGAGCCGTTGAGCAGCGTTACCACGTTGCTCAGATCCAGGGCCTCACCTTCGGGTGGCAGGCCCCGCTGCGCACACAACTCGAACGCGAAATTGGGTGCGGCGGCGAACGTCCGGCCGTGGGCGGCCTCGTCGGCCAGCCGCCTGATCCAGCGGTAGGGGCGGCGGACGAACGCCATCGGGTCCATCAGGCTGATCTGGCCACCGCACAGCGCGGGGAACATGATCATGATCAGGCCCATGTCGTGATACAGCGGCAGCCAGCTGACGCTGCGGATGTCGGTGTCCAGCTCACCGGCCAGGATCATCTGAATGACGTTGGTGCACACATTCCGATGTGTGATCTCCACGCCGGCCGGGGTGCGAGTCGAGCCCGAGGTGTACTGGAGATATGCCACGTCGTCGGTGCGGGCGTCGGGGGCGACGTACATCTCGGCCAGGGTGCCGGGGACGGCGTCGACGGCGATGACCCGCGGGCGCTCGGCAGCGGGCAGCGTCTTGATGAACGCGCGGACCGCCTCGGCGGCCGCGCTCGTGGTGAGCACCGCGGACGGTTTGGCGTCCGACAGCACTGCGGCCAGCCGCTCGGCGTGGCCCGCCAGCGCCGGCGCGAACAACGGCACGGCGATGTTCCCGGCGTGCACGGCCGCGAAGAATGCCGCCACGTAGTCGACGCCTTGCGGGGCGAGGATCGCAACCCGGTCGCGGGGAGCGGTGACCTGTTGCAGTCGGGCGGCGACGGCGTTGACCTGAGTCCAGAGCCCGTTCCAGCTGAGTTCGACGATCTCGCCGTCGGGATTCTGCGCGTGATCGATGAACCGGTACGACGGCTGATCGCCCATTGCCGCGCGGTTTCGTTCCAGGAACGACGTCAGCGTGATGCCGTCAGGTATGACGATCCTGCCGTCCGATTGGACGTATTGGTCCAGCGATTCCGCCGCCCCAATAATGCTGTGACTCAAGGCTTCCCGACCCATATGTCGACACTAGTAGCGGATCTAACTAACCGACGAGTCGGACCGTTATGAAAGTCACCACTGCGGGCCTCGCGATGTGACGTGGCCCACCGACAATGGGCCATGGGACGTCATCCCAGCGCCATCGGCCGCTCGATTTATTCCCGCGGGTATACCCCCCTCGGGTACTATGGTTGGCGATACCGATACCCGAACCGGAGGCCGACGTGACGCATCGCAGCACGCGCCCTCGTGCCATCGGCTGGGCCGTCGGGCTGCTGGTCTTGATCGCGGGCATCGTCGGCATGCATTCGCTGATCGTCACGTCCGCGCACCCTACGTCGCATCATGCACGGGCGGCTGCGCATCGGCACGCCAGCGCCCCGGCCGCGCAAACGTCCTTGTCGGATGCTTGCGACTGCAACGGACACAACGGCTTTCACGCCTGTGTCTTCGTCATGACCGAACTGCTGACCATCCTGGGCCTGGCTTTGCTGTATTGGCTCGGTGTCGCGCCCGAGCGGCACGTGCAGGCGCGGATTCGACAGGCGTTGCGGCGCAGGCAAAGAGCCCCGCCGTGGACGGTGCTGACCCTCGAGGAATTGTCGCTACTCCGCATCTGATGGGCCGCGCCCCGCGTCAACCCACCAATTCTCAAGGAGTTCAACCATGTTCAAATTCGCCTCTATCGCCACCGTTGCCGTAGCCGGAACCGCTGCTGCCATCGCACTTGCGGCCTGTAGCCCGCCGAACCAGCAGGCTTCGACGGAGTCCGCCACCAGCTCGTCCATGCCGATGTCGGGCCATGACATGTCGGGTATGCCGGGGATGTCAGGCAGCGCTTCCAGTACAGCGCCGGCCGCCAACTTCAACGACGCTGACGTCATGTTCCTGGACATGATGTACCCGCACCACGCCCAGGCCGTCGAGATGGCCAAGCTGGTGCCGACCCGCTCGCAGAATCAGCAGGTCAAGGATCTCGCCAACGCCATCGAGAAGGCGCAGGCCCCCGAGATGCAGCAGATGACGTCGCTGCTGGCCGGCTTCGGCAAGCCCGCACCGTCAGCCACCATGAGCCATTCGATGCCCGGCCTCATGACCCCGCAGCAGATGACCGAGTTGACGGGCCTCTCGGGCGCGGCGTTCGACAAGATGTGGCTGCAGATGATGGTCGAGCATCACCAGGGCGCCATCACGATGGCCAACGACGAGTTGAAGAACGGCACCAACGCCGACGCCAAAGCGATGGCCCAGGCGATCGTCACCGCGCAGCAGGCCGAGATCACCACGATGAACGGCATGCTCGCCACGATGTAGCGGGATGCCGAGACAGGTGGTCACCTCTGTGACTTCGGCACCTGTCTCCCTTGGCATCTTCCGTCGGGAGGCGTCAACTTTCCCTGACTCGTCAAGGAAAGTTGACGCTTTCAGATCGCATGTGTGACAAGGCAGCCCGACACGCCGACGACGACACGCCGCGGCGGGTGTCCCTAGATCATGTCCTTCTCGGTCAGCCAGCGCATGACGGGCCAGCCGATGAACACCGGCAGCCAGCACGTCAGCACCCGGTAGAGCAGCACAGAGGGCACCGCGACGGCGGCGGGCAGGCCGAACGCGGCCAGACCACCGATCAGTGCGGCCTCCACGGCGCCGACACCGCCGGGGGTCGGGGCGGCGGAGGCGAGCGTCCCACCGATCATCGTCACGACGCACACCGTAACGAACGACGTCGAGCCGCCGAAGGCCTCGACGCTCGCCCACAACGCCAGTGCTGCGCCCAGAGTCGTTGTGGCACAACCCAACACGATCAATCCCAGGCGCCGCGGCTCGCGGGCCAGGTTGATCAGGTCGGCCCACACCTCGGTCAGCCGCGGTCGCACCGCAGTACCGAGCCAGTGCCGGGCCCGCGGCACCAGAAAGAACGTGCCCACCACACCTAGTGCGGCGCCGCCGATCAGATAGAGGATCGTCGACGATGGGACGAAGTGCGACAGGTCAGCCGATGCCCCGGCCGCTGCGCTGAAGAAGATCAGCAGCGCGACGTGGGTGAGCACCTGAACCGACTGCTGCAGCGCCACCGCGGCCGTCGCCCGCAACGCGCCGAGCCCGGCCTTCTGTAGGAAGCGCGTGCTGAGCGCCAGGCCACCGACGCCGGCGGGTGTCGTCGTCGCGGCGAAGGTGTTGGCCACCTGCATGATGGTCAAGTTCTTGAAGCTCACCGACTCGGATGCGCTGGCCCACAAGGCCGCTGCCGCGCCGACGTACGTCAGCGCCGACACCGTAAGGCCGAGCAGCGCCCACCACCAGTTGGCGGACCGCAGCTCGGAGAAGAACGTCGGCACCGTGCTGATGAAGGGATAGGCGACGTACACCAGCGCGACGAGCAGAACCAGCTGGATGACCTGGTTGCGGGTGAAGCGGGTGATGGTCTCGGTCTGGATGCGGTCGGCGCCGGTCTGGTGCTTCACCTCGTCGCGGGCCGCGGTGATCACGATGCGGGAATCGGGTAGTGACTCCCGTAGCCGCAGGGGCATGGCCGACTTGGTCAGCCGGCGTGACGCGGTCAGCACGGTGTCCTCGCCGAACTGTTCGATGGCCGCGGCGACGGCTTCCTGGGCGCCGTACATGGCGGTCGTCGTCACCAGCAGCTGGGCCACGTCGGATTGCAGCTGCACATCCGAGGCGCCGTACTCCGCGCTACCCAGTCCGCCGAACACCACCGCGCGGTCGTCGACCGTGATCTCGGACGCCCGCAGATCTCCGTGCGAGATCTGATGGTGATGCAGCGCGTCGAGTGCGTGCCACACATCGGCGACCGGCGTCTCGGTGGTCAGCGGCACGCCGCTCGCCGGGGTGTGCGCGAACATCGTCCACCCGCGATCGAGTGCCGCGAGCGCGATGGTCCGGGTGTTCGCGAGGTCGAGGTCGCCGACCGCGATGGTCATGAGCGCCCGGTGCTCGACGGCGCGGCGCATCGAGGTCTGCAGGGGAGCGGTCTCGTCGTTGCGCAGTGTGATCTTGCGCCAGAGCTGGCTCATGGCGCCGCCCACGCGCTGGTTCGGTCCGTACAGCTCGACCACGGCGCGGGTCCCGTCGGCCGAGTCGGCGCTGAGCACCAGCGGTCCGGCCCCGGCCGGCCGGATGACCGTCAGCGCAGACACCTCGAACCGGCGGCGGGCCAGCGCCTGGACCCCGCCGACCAGCGGGACTTCCAGCGCGGGGGTGCCGCTGACCAGAACCACGAGCGCCCCGACGAACCACCCGACGGCCAGACCGAGCAGCGACCGGGCCGGCACGATGGCGCTGACCACCAGGTGGATCGGGACGAACGCCAACAACAGCGTCCACCACCAGCGGCGCAGCCGAGCCGGCTGCCACGGGCCGGACACCGTCAGCACCGCGGCCAGCAGGGCGATCCAGCGTGGGTCGTCGAGGAACTGGGAGAAGACGGTGTTGAGGCGGTCGGAGAGATCGAAATGCCAGTTCGGCGCCGCGATGCCGTTGGAGTTGATGGACAAAACCAGCACAGCGAGCAGCCCGGCCGTGGCGTACGGACCGAGTAGCTTCCATTGCCGCGTGACCAGCAGGCTCAGCAGGATGACGAACGGCAGCGCGAGGATCGCGATGGCATAGGCGAGGTAGACGAGGTTGGACTGCGTCGGCGTGAGGACGCCGACAATCCGCGACACCGACCGTTCCAGCCGGACCCAGTCGTTGCGCGTGATCAGCGAGCTGGTGACGACGGTGATGAGGAACGCCGTCGCGGCCACCAACCGCAGGATGTCATTGGTCCGTCGGGTGATCGGTTGCAGCAGGCTGCCTGAGACCGCGACCTCGCGTCCGTCAACCCGCATCAGCCAAGAATCCCAAGTGGTGAGCCAGTTGGTGAAATTGGCACGCCGTTACCCGGCCAGCGCGGGCCGCAAAAAGTCCCCGCTGACCGCCACCGCGGGCGCCGACGAATCCCCGCCGACCACGAGCGTCGCGAACGCGAGGTCCCCGACGATCCCGGCGAACCAGCCGTGCGAGTGCGTGTTGTCGCCGAATTCGGCGGTCCCGGTCTTGCCGCCGAGGCCGTCGACGTCCTTGAGCGCGGTCGCGGTGCCCTCGGTGACGGTAAGGCGCATCATGGCGCGCAGGGCGTCGGCGGTCGGCTGGTCGATCGGGGTCGACGGCGCGCTGGCGGTGGTCTGCTGGCCGGGGAGCAGCGTCGGCGTGATCGTTGACCCGTGCGTGAGGCTGGCTTCGGCGACGGCCAGCCCGAACGGGCTGACGGTGACGGTGCCCTGGCCGATGCCGTTCTCGACGCGCTGGGCCGGGGTGTCGGCGTTGGGAACCTTGCCGGTCACCGTCGTGATGCCGGGGATGACGAAGTCGACTCCGATACCGAGGTTCTTCGCAGTGTTGGGCAGCGCGTCGGCGGGGAGCTTGTCGGCCAGCGCGCCCATGGTGGTGTTGCAGGAATGCGCGAAGGCCTCCGCCAGCGGGACGGTGCCGAGATCAAACTTGTCCTCGTTGGGGATGGTGCGGTTCTCGATGGTCACGGTGCCCGGGCAGGGTTCGGGAGTATCGGCCTTCGCGAGCCCTTTCTCCAGGGCGGCCGCGGTGGTGATGGTCTTGAACGTCGACCCCGGCGGGTAGAGGCCGGTGAAGGCGATGGGTCCTTGCGCGTTGGCGGCATCGTTCTGCGCCGCGGCGAGGATGGCGCCGGTGCTGGGGGCGATGGCGACGAGCACGGTCGGGCGGGGCTCGGTGGACACGGCGTGCTGCGCGAGAAGTTGCAGTCGCGGATCCAGGGTGGTGCGGACGGGTTTGGTGTCGGCGGGGGCGTTGTTCGCGAGTTCGTCGGTGGGCCGGCCTTGTTCGTCGACCAGATCCACGGACCAGCCGGCGGTCGCGTCGATGGCCTTCTGCCAGACGTCGGGCAGCCCGCTGATGGCCGGCGAGTGCAGATTTGGGTCGGCGGTCAGCAGCGCTCCCTGTTTGGTGACGGTGACGCCGGCGATCTGGGTGAGCTCGTCGGCGACCTGGGCGAGGTCCGTCTCGCGGAGCTTGATGACCGTGACGCGGTCGTCCTGATTGCCGTTGAACTCGCCTGCGATCGACTCGGCCGTGATGGTGTCGTCGAACCGGGCAACCACCGGAGCCAGCGCGGCGGCGGAGTCGAGGTGGTCGCGGCTGAGGGTGATGACGCCGACGGTCTGCCAGTTGAGCAGCGGTTGGCCATTGCGGTCGACGACGGGCGTCAGGAGCGCCTTGTCTTCGCTGAACTGGAATGTGCCGCCCTGCCGGAGCTTGGGGTGCAAAAGTGCCGGGGCCCAGCGAATTCTCCAGTCCTCACCGACCTTCGTGGCAATTGCCGTTGTGTCGTAACGGAATTCGCGACCGGGGCCGAAGGACCAGGTGTAGGCGAGTTTGGCGGTCGACTTGTTGTCGCCGTCGCCGGCCGTGGACTTGACGTCTAGTGTGGCGTTTTTGCCCATGCCGTCGAACATGGACTTGATGGCGGGTTCCGAGGCCCCCGCGTCGGTGGTGTCTTTTGCGGCGGCACTGGAGTCCTTGCGGTGCAACGCATCAGCAAACGCGTTGAAGGCGTCCTCCGGCTCCGGGCTGGTGAACATCGAGCATCCGGTGGTGCCGAGGAGCAGCGTGCAGGTCAGTAGCAGCGCAATACGTTTCGTCATGGCCCTTCGAGCCAACCATGAGTGGCTATGAATTCCGGCGTTGAAACGCTGGGGTGGGCAGGTATCGCGTAGTGTCCGAGCCAATCGATATTCCGCTACTGAGCGGAGCGTATTGAAAGGGCTGGCATGAGTGGTGTGGTGGTTACCGGCGGCGCATCGGGTATCGGCCTGGCGTCGGCCAAGGCGCTGATCGCCGACGGCCGCGCGGTGTCGCTGTTCGATATTTCACCGCACGTGGTGGCGGTCGCGGAATCTCTCGGGGTGCACGGCATCGTCGTCGACGTGAGTGACACCGACTCCATGGCTGCCGCGGTCGAACAGGCCGCCGCCGCGATGGACGGCATCGACGGACTGGTGCACGCCGCGGGCCGTGTGCTCCCGGAACCGGTCGGGATGTTCACCGCCGAATCCTGGGACGCCGTCGTCGATGTGAACCTGCGCGCGCAGGCGCTGTTGTCCCAACTGCTGTTGCCGCATTTCGAGAAAGCGTTGGCCGCCGGTGCGGCGCCGGCGATCGTGGGGATCTCGAGTATCGAAGGGCTGGTGGGCAATCCGTTCATCCCGGCATACTGCGCGTCGAAGGCCGGGCTGCTGGGCTTGACCCGGTCGATGGCAGGTCAGTTGGGCCCGTTGGGAATTCGCGTCAACGCAGTGTGTCCGGGCTTTATCGAGACGCAGATGCTGGCTGACGCCTTGGCAGTCGAGGAGGTGAAGACGGCGTTCGTGGCGGCGGCTCCGCTGGGCCGGCTGGGGCAGCCTGAGGAGATCGGGGCGACGGTGGCGTTCCTCATGTCGCCCAAGGCATCGTTCATCACCGGCACGCAGATCGTCGTCGACGGGGGAGTGACGTCGCGGCACGCTTAGGCGGCGCGGCCGCGCGGGTGTCGAGATGCAGCGAAGATTGACAAAGCCGCAATATTGTTTAACTACGACCCGTTGTCTTATCGTTTAAAGCGAGTTTGAGGGCGTCGCTGGCAACGTGGTGTCGCCTGGAGGGATTTCGTCTTCTTCTGAGGTCCCGCTTCGTTGGCATATTAGTTCGGTGCCATTTTTGTTGTGCGCGTCCGTATTTCATCCGTTCTGTGGTTGACGCCTGGCTCGGATGGTGGCTAGATGGATGTATGTGCATGCGAGAGCACGGAGCCTAGTTAGGTTCTGAGCGGCCATGCTGTTGTCTTGGTCTTCAGGCGGTTCAGCGTGACCGCGCGCGTTCAGTCGTTTCGTGTCAGGCCAGCTGCCGGCGAGGCGATTGACTCATGGCTTGAAACAATCGCCTGCCGAATGCATGTGTACCTAGGTTCCATCGTCGGCGAGTTTGGATTGCCGCGGACGACCAGCGGACCGCTGCAGCAACCGTCTTGGGTTCGGTGGTTATCTGCGGAGCAAATCCGCGATGTGGCCGTTGGATTCGCTGTTCCTGAGAATGCCGTCGAAGCAATGACGTTGGCAGCTTATGACGGTATTGCGTTGACGCTCGATCCCGAATCGCACTGCCTTGTAACGAGTTTTCCGTACGGAGCTATGGCATGGTCTCGCTACTGCCCCGAGTGCCTGTCCGAATCGGGCGGCCGCTGGCCGTTGGCATGGCGGCTCGGATGGTCTTTCGCGTGCGTCGCACACGGTCGGATTCTCGCAGACTGCTGTCCAGAGTGCGGACGGCAGCAACGGAGGTACGTGGCATACGCGGCTGTGCCGGCGCCTATGTTCTGTCGGTGCGGGCATCGATTGTTCGAGACTTCGACATTGAGACTCCCTGAGGCCCATCCAATCATCGACGCCCAACGCCAGGTAACTGCCATGCTCAATGACCGTGACGGTCCTTCAGCGGTATTTCCGCTGGTGAGTGCGTATCGATTGGACGTTTTCGAGGCCGTGAGGAGTCTGGCGAACCGTCTTCTGACGGTTGCATCGGTCGACGGCCTGACAGCAGTGCCTGGGGTGGGCTTGGACGGCATCCTGATACAGGGGAGTTCCGAAGACAGCCCTGAACATTTGCAATACACGTATAACTATCGACCGTTTGGTCGGCCATATCGCTCCAAAAGTTGTCCCAGGCGTGCGTTGGACACAGGTGTCGGCATCGCGGGCGCGTTCGATATCCTTCGCGCCCACTCTGTGGACGAGGCGGCGTCGAAGGCGCAGTGGATAGTCAGGGGCAAGCATCCTGTTCGAGGCCAGCCTGAGGAAGTCGAGAGCCGCCTTGACGGGTGGATCGCCGCCACGATCGTGTTGAAAGCATATGGTTACCTGGATGGCTTGAGCGAGCGGCCGAAAGATACTATTGGCAAGGCGATTTCGCGTACGTTGGGCGATCACGACGAGTTGGCAAAGATAGATCCGGCGCCGCGGTTTCCTGACATCTGGCCAGCATGGTCAGCGCAATTTCTACCGGATTTCCATGCCACTGCCGCTCTACGGGCGGTATTAATGACCGCATCTAATGCCTTTGCTAGCAACAAAACTCGGGTCGGCGTAGATTTGATGTTCGGCGGTCCCGGGACAGCCGACTTCCTCGTGCAGAATCCGACACGCGCGTTGAGTTCGGAGAGATTTAGCGACCGGTACGGCGAGCCCTCGGAGCGGCATCGGCGAGCAGCTCGTGACGCTGCGTACTGGCGCGAAGTCTCAGACGCACTGTCCGTCATGGTCAATGCCGCCGATGACGGGGACGCGAGTGTGCTGCATCATCAACTGTCCATCCTCGAGCATTCCTTGCTTGTGGGTAAGCACCCCTGGGATGAGCTGTTTTCCGGGGACGCCGCAATAATCCGCGACGATCCGATGTTCAGGTCCACCCGGCTTCGCTTGCTTGAGCGGTTGACTGAATTGCCGTGTGCGCATGCCATGTCTTCGTTGGATCGGTCATGAACCCAAGCGTTCCAACGGTTGCGGTTTGGCCCCGCTGTCTAGAAGCAGCCAACACAGTGCTGAGCGACGTCAGGCGTATACGCAAGTCACGGGCGAACGGTGCTTCAACGGACCCTGGACGCATCGCCTTTTGCTCAATCGAGCTTCGTCGTGGCAATGCACTACTAGTGTGGCACCACCTGGATAGATGTTAGAGAGGTGCGTAATGCTTCCGCATGAATCTCCCGACCCCGATACGGGCGCGGTTCCTGGCGGTACAGACGTTCGCCCGACGTGGACTTTTCGTATTGCCGGAAGCGAAATTGGCTGGATCTGGCAGCAGAACGCCGGACCGCCGACGCGGGACCTAGAGCCGGTCCGCGTCCCCAGATCATCCAAGCGCAACCGGCATATCCCGGTGACTGCGTACTCCGTGACAAACGGCGCCATGCTCGCACTGGAATCGGGGCTCGAGCACGACCTGATGCGCAAACTTGACCGCGATCCGACTGTCACGTGGCTGGTACCCCAGCCGCTACGCCTGACGTGGAAATCGCCTGCACCGATACGACATACGCCGGACCTTCTGAGCATCGAGACCTCCGGCACGGTCACTATCTGGGACGCGCACACGATTGATGACGACGACGATGATGAGGACGGCGACGCTGATGCTGAAGACGATTTCGAGTACAAGGCCGCGGTCACTCGGGATGCTTGTTCGGCGGTCGGCTGGCGCTACGAAGTATTTAGCGGCTTCGACACGGTGGAGCGTCTAAACCATTTGTGGTTATACGGATTTCGGCGACGGCCGCTGTGGTCGGACGAATTTGAAGGAGCCATCCTTCGGCTGGCCAGCTTGCCGCAGGCGTCCCTCGGCGGGCTTTTGGCTGCCGACGATGGCAGTGGCCTGATGAAATCGGTTATGTGGCACCTTGTTTGGTCGGGAGCGCTGTCCATTGATATGACGGCAAGGTGGACTGACGACACGGCGGTAAATACAGCGACGGGAGGCATCTGATGACTGGCTCTGCCCGCACCAGGGTAGAGGTCGGCGAGAAGGTGCTGACCGCCAACGGTACGGCGCTCGTGATGGCGATCGAGAAATCCTCGGTGAAGCTTCGCGACTGTGTCCACAACATCGTCCAGGTCAGATTCGATCAACTCGGCACGGTGCGGGGCCATGAAGACGGCGAGTGGGTTGCACTGGTGGAGCCGCTGCGGCCGCTGTGGGATGCACTCAGTGACGCGGCGCGCAACGTCGCACTCATGCGATTGGAGGTCGTCCAGGAAGTCATCACTGGGTATCGCGACGGCCATCCCGAACTCAAACGGAAAGGTGAGCCTTTCAAACCGTTCGGCCCGACCTGGAACGCTTCAGAACACCGCAAGGCGGTCGCCATGGCCGCGGAACTGGGGATGGAAGGACATTACAACCGGGAAGCGCAGCGCCGCCTCCACGACGGTGCGATCCAATCGACCGGAGTCTCCCCGAGCACCATCAAGAACTGGTTGCGCCGATGGCGTAAAGATGGCCTCTTGGGCCTGATCGACGGACGCCATCTCCGTCCGACGACGCCGCCTCAGGAAGCCGTGCCGCCGCTCTACCGATCGGCGGCCGAAAAGATCATCACAAGCTTCGACGGGGACCGCTCCACCGTGTCCAACCTTGAGCTGGATCGACAGATCCGGCTCGTTCTGAAAGACGATGGCATCGAAGACATTCAGACACCAGAGCGCAAAACCAACGAGTACCTGTCGTTTCTGAGACGCCAAATAGGATCCACCACACGGTCGCAACGCAGCCACTCTCTGCGCGGGGTCTCGGGCCACAAACACTATCCGGCGATACGGCCGGGTCAGATCGTCGCCGTCGACGTCACACGAGCCGACAACCTTGTCTTCGATCCGCTCAGTGGCCAGCCCTACAGCGTGGAGATCATCACGGCGATTGACGTGGCCACGCGGGTTGTCCTGGCGCTCAGAGTCGTGCCGCGCAGTGCTAGCGGCTTCGAGGCAGGGCTGCTGGTATATGACATCTGTCGGCCGTTTTCGCTTACCGTCAGCGGTACTTCCCTCGACGATTGGCGATGGGTCGGAATACCGGAACAGCTCGATCTCTCGCACGCCCCGGTACGGGTGGGGCGCCGTCGACTCGCACCAGATTTTTCGACGTTGCAGGGAGAACACCCGATTCCGTCGGTGAAGCCCGATGCGCTTCACTACGACCACGGCGGCATCTTCGTCTCGAACATCCACCACGACCTGCTATCTCGCTTCCAAATCGACCTCACTCTCACACGCGGCGGAAAACCCAGCGACAACCCTCACATCGAGCGATGGTTCGAGACCTTGCAGCGCTGCGTGCAGCAAATACCCGGATACAAAGGGCGAAATACTTCCCAGCGTGGCCGTCTCGTCGCCAAAGAACCGTTGCTGACCGCACCGCAGTTACAGGACCGTATACGGCGCTTCGTCGCACTCGACTACCACCGCGACTGGCACACAGGCCTCGTCCTGAGCGCCGACCCCGACACCTACTACGCGCGGTTGTGTCCGCTGGAGATCTGGGACGCGATGGTGGAAGTCACCGGATACATCGACGTTCCGCAGCAGCCTGATCTGCTGTACCAGTTCCTACCGGTCAGGTGGGGGACTGTGCGTCAAGACGGCGTCGAATTCTCCAACATGACTTACGATTCGCCGTTGCTGGACCCGTATCGTCAACCACCGAAGGGCACGTTCAGAGACTCCGATGCGGCGGCGCCTTTCTCCATGGACCCGAACGATTTGTCACGCATCTGGTTTCCTGATCCCAGTACCGGCCGTGTCGAAGAGATCCCGTGGCGCGGTAAAGACCGTTGTGATGCACCGTGCACCCGCAATATCGTTGACGCGGCATGCAGGATAATCCGTGCGCGCGGCGGAAACAATGTCCTGACCCGTCATTCGGCGACACGCCTCATCCTCGCTGAACTGGGCGAACTCACCAGAAACCCGCCACGGAGCGCATGGAAGACACTGGCCGCGGCGACACAGCGCGTCGAACAATCACGTGCTGACCACGAAGAAGCACAGCAAGCCCAGAACCGCGTCGTGACCGTTCATGCCATCAACCCACGTGAGTCGCTCTCCGACCGCTTCCGTCAACCATGGCCAAATCTGTTGGAGGAGAACTGAAATTGTGGACGCCCAGCGTTGGCATGACTATTGCCTCTCTGACCCGGTCCCAGAGCCTGAAGTCCTCACCTTGAGGCAATGGAGGCACCTAACTGAGGTGCAGCGGTGCCACCATATCGCTGCCCTCGAACGCTGGCTAGACAAGCTCTTTCTACTCACCGATGACCTGGCCGAGATCGGCCAGACCGTGACCGATATCGTCAGCCGGAACACGCGAACACCGCCCGGAGCGAAGAAGATCGTGGTGATCACCGGGCCAAATCTGTGCGGTAAGAGCACCATGATGATGCACCTGGCCCGGGAGCTCCATCTGGCGTTGATCGATACCGCCGATCGCGACCCGCGTGGACGCCCGATTGTTCGTCTCGGCCCCGATAGCGAAGCCGATTACTGCCCAATAGCCATGATCACCCTTCCCGCCAGAGCCCAGATCGCCGGCGTGAACCGACAGGTTCTTGGGCACTACGGGGTTCCGATTGACGGGCGCGGGGATCTCACGATCGCGACGATCGAGGCCGCAAAACGGCACCAGACACACGTCCTGATCGTCGACGACACCCATCTGCTCTACACGGACTGGAAGGGTGGCCGCTTCGTCCTCGATCACATCAAAGTCATCAATACTGCTTTAGGAGAACAACCGTGGGGCGCGACGCTGATCCTGGTGGGGGCAAACCTCGCCGGCAGTGACCTGGTGCGCGACCCGCAGATCGCTGGACGCCTCATACTGCGAGAAGTACCCACATACGACCTCAATGAGAGTTCATCGCTCGAAGAATGCGCCAAATGGCAACGGATCGCGGCTCAACTCGAGGACCTCGTCCTGCCGTATCTACCAGCAGGTAAGCCAGGAATGCTCTACATCCAGTTGGCTGGTGAACTTTCGCTGCGCACGCAAGGCTACATCGGCGATCTGGTCGAGTTGATCGCCAAAGCAACCGTCGCCGCCAGCCTCGATGGCTCGCACCGAATTACGAAAAAGCATCTTGATGGCGTAGAACTCAGCGAACGCGCGAAAGAGGCTTACCAAGCGAAGCTGGCCGAACAGCGACGGCGAGGGCGCCGGACGCAGAAGGGTGCCAACGAGGACGATGGCGCGGCGTCTCCGTCGCCCCGAGCGGCATCATCGGGGTGAGGCCGGTCGGTACGTGGATACCACACAAGCGCAGTGCTCTGTTTGACCTGTCGGCAACCATCGCCGCATGGCACGACGGGCACGGTGTGTTCTCGAATAACACTCCTGGACCGATGAAAGTAGCCAAATCGATGAGCCTTGAGCGTCGGGCAGCCGCAGTGCCGCTGTTGCCGAAACGCTCTTACCTGGTCAGGTTGTGTCTGTCTGCTACTTGAATCCGTTGTATTGCAACGATTTTGTGCGAATGCTCTTCAGAACCAAGGTCCGCCGCGCCGTGCAGCCACCAGCGGCGGATGTCTGGCGGGCCCTATCGTGCCGAAGCGATTGGTCATCGAGTGACCGAACCGAGAACGGCGGGCGGTTCGGTATTCGGTTCACGGGTTAGCGGCGAGCCCGAGGGCGCGAAGGTCCCGTTGTGCGGGCTGGGGTAGCCGGTCACGGAACTTCCGGTAGTTGCGCTTCTGGTCGTTGTTCGGGCCACCTGGCCAGGCGGGGCTGGTATCGAGCACCGCTTGAGCGACTTCACACCACATCCATGTGATGGCATGTGGAACTGTTGCGAGCCGCCGTGCTGGCACCGTTGACTTGCACCATGTTTCGACCCACTCTGCGGGGCGCGAAGCCATGGATTTGATAGCTGATTCGCGTCTGCGGAAGTCGCGTTCGGCCGGCAGCGTGCGAATGACAGCGTCGACCGCATCCGCAAACGTTGTCGGAGTGACTCGCATTTGGACCTGCGCTGCCGCGGCATTGCGTACCGCGACGTCTGGAGCCACACCTATCTGGGCGGCTGCGTCGGCCCACGTGGTTGCCGAGGTCACCGCTCTGACGATGCACAACGAGACGTACAGGCGGCCTGTCCACTCGAAGGTGCCGAGCATGGCCGCGAAAGTTGCTGCATAGATGTCGGCGTCAATCATTTGGGGAATCGACTGAGGGCGCAGGGTGTAGGTCTTCGTTGTGGCGGTCAGGCGGCGTCCTACGTGAGATCGCTCGGCAATCGCCACGTTGATAATCCGCTGTGTGAGGGGGGAGCGGACGGTTCGCGTCGACAGCCAATTGCGGGGGCCGCCCGGAACGCCGGAAATGGGATCGAACCATGGTTTCGCCGCGGCTGATGCTGCCTCGAAGGCTGGCTGGGTAAGGATGTGATGCGCTTCAGCGAGTATGTGGCCGCGCACCAGGGGACTGTGCGGGGGACGGACGTGCCAGGTTGGGCCGTGAGCGGCGGTGTCGCGCTGCTGTGCTTCTTCCCGCAATAACTGTACCCACGGCGCGTGAGCCGGATACCCGGGGCGGGCGGCCAGGTGGACCAATAGCGTTGCAAGATTGCGAAGTTCGGCGAGGTACCTACGTGGGTCCGCCTCATCGCCGAGCATCTCGGTGGGCCGACCTGCAGTTGCATCAAGGATCGCCTCGGTAGTGCCAAGGACCGGCCCGCTCGCGCTCTGGGCGTGGTGGTCGATAACCGAATGCAGGCAGGGACTGCCTGATCCGGTGCTGTTGGCACATGGCTGTTCGGCTCCGGCAACCGATCGCAACGGCAAGCGTGAATAGCTGCGAAACGCACGACCGCAGCCCGCGCATTGACTAACCAAGAAGACTCGGTGGTCCGGGCACGCTGTGATGATCGGCAGCCGCCATTGCACTCTCCAAATTCCCCCGTTGGCGATACATTGGGGGCAAGCGTGCGAACTAAGTGCAGGAAACCACCCCTGCTTAACCACGTGCCGATAGCTGCGAGGCCGGTCAGGGTCGAAATCGGTAAGGCGCAGGGGCAGATCGCCGTCAAACCGCGCGAGCGACGCCAATCCCACCGCACCGGGGTCGATTCCACTCAACTCGGAAATTCGCCTGACGAGAGCAGTAGCCGGCTTGAGTATGAAGAGCGCCGTTGTCGGCGTACTCGAATAGTCGTGCTGCCGAAGAATTTTGAGAAGTCGATACGGTTGAAGACCATTGATGACAGCGAGACGTTCCAGGAAGCCATCGAGTGCTTCCCGGCTGTCTAACGTGATACGAACCGGCAGCACCGCAACCCCCGACTTGTCCTATGCACACTCATCGCGACGTTGAGGGCGCTGGTCAACCGCTGACGGCATTTCACCGGTTAGTCGGACCGCATCGCGGCCCGGTTAAGTCTTAGGTGCCAGTCCGAGGATCGGCTAGGAACCTGTCTAATGTACTACTAGTAGTGTATGTTGTTCTGTAGAATCTGGCACTGACCTGCTGTACCTATTTGGCTCTGGCTTCGGCATAGGGCCGCAATTTCGCTAGAGCGATCACATCTCAAGACGCTACTAGTAGGAATGCCGATGAGCGGGGCGATGCCCAAGCCGCTTTCGGGGCAAGCATGAATCGCTGGTGACCCGACGGCCTCGCGGTGTCGTTAGCCGGGCCGAGTGCGGCCGGCGTAGCTACAGCTGGACAGACTTGACCTCAGGAGGCGGCCGTGGTGGATATCGTCGAGTCGATGCTCGGCTCGTTGTCTGCCGACCACCCGTTTGGCGAGGGAATCGGCCCGTTCTATGACTCGGACGGTGCCGCTGAGTGCATGCGGCGGCCGAGGCGCACCGTGGAAACCTGGGCCTGCAGTCATCAACTCCTTGCGTGTCCGACGGCCGAAGGGCCCTTGGTGTTTCCAGCTTTTCAGTTCAACCTGGACGGCACGCCGTTGCCTGGGCTCGAACCGGTCCTGTTTGCGCTGGCTAGGGGCGCTGCTGATCGTTGGCGGGTGGCGTTGTGGATGAGCACTCTCAATACATCGTCGATAACCGCACCATGCGCGATATCGCAGACGAACTCGACGTGA
This sequence comes from Mycolicibacterium sp. CBMA 226, assembly GCF_009729075.1. Classification (GTDB taxonomy): domain Bacteria; phylum Actinomycetota; class Actinomycetes; order Mycobacteriales; family Mycobacteriaceae; genus Mycobacterium. The sequence goes on from NZ_VTGY01000001.1 coordinate 66,638, forward strand.
GCCCACCGACGCTAGCGCGATGGGCGAAAAACTGCGGAATCCCGCGGCGGCCGCGTGGTGGCGGCAGTCACAAGTCAGCACTACTGAAGGCGAACGCATGACTGCCCCGTCCGGCGGCACTCAACTGCGACTGCTGACGACCGCTGGTGTACAACAGGCTCCGCCGCAGCAGTCTCCGAAGTCATGGTCGGAACCGGACGGCCTTAGAAGCACAGCCGAGAACCACACCAACAGCCACCGATCTGAGTCAGCATGACACCCGATCCAGTGCTGACTCCAACGCAACAGCAGGTTGTCCGAAGCAGCATTGCCAGCGGCGCAATAGAAGGCTGGCGCCCCACCGCAGACGACACCGATCTGCTCCACCACGTGGCAGCTGGCAGTATCACCGCCTCCGACGCTGTTCGCCGTGTACTGGAACTGCACTCGTCCGAAATGAGTCACGCCCATACAGAAGCTGTTGCAAAACAACACGATTGGAGAACAGCATCGTGGGATGACTACCTTTACGCCGGCACCAACGTACTGGTCAACCGCCTGAACATCCGTGACAGCCGGCAGCTCGCACGGGCGGAGGGGATCCTGGTCGCGATCCGTACAGTCGAAGTAACATCGGGCACCGCTGGTGTCTCCGACGAGTTCGATAACACTCAGCTGTGTGCTTTCCATTGTCAACTGGCACAAGACCTCTACGACTGGGCTGGCCGCTACCGGTCGGTACCCATGGGCAAGCAGTGGTCGGGGTTCGCTCCGGTCGACAATATCGCTGCATGCGTGGAACGAGCCGTCGAAGTTGTGGCTGAAACTGACTGGACCACAGTGGCAGACAACGAATTCGCCGAGCAGGCCGCCATCATGTACGCCTGGCTGAATTACGCACACCCATTCCGAGATCTCAACGGCCGCACAACCCGACTCTTCATGAACTGCGTTGCGGCACGATCGCATCGAGTCATCGACTACGACAAGGTGCCCAGGGACGTGTGGATTCAACGGTCCGCGTTCACGGTCCCTGACCAAGGTCAAACACGCCCACAGCCCGAGTACATGACACCGGTCTTCCGAGCGTGCACACGGGACTTCGGAGCCGATGGCCGCCTGGACAAGCTATCAATCGATCGGCAACGGGGCTGGCATGGAACATGATTCGACCGGACCCGAGGATGCGGCCTGCATCGATCCGATGCCCATCCACGCGCTGGACGAGCTGATCGGACCCTTCCATGATGGCGCGCATATAGCGCGCCGGCTGTGTATCTCGGAGGACACCATCACGGAACTGGTCCGTCATAACGAAGTGCTGGCTTGCCCCACCGCTGAAGGAATGTTGGTCTTTCCCACCTTCCAGCTCACAGCTGACGACACATTGCTGCCCGGCCTTGGGCGGATCGTGGCGATGATGACCCAGGGCACCGCCGACATGTGGCAGATCGCAATGTGGATGCGCACAGCGAGCGAGGAGCTGTCTGGCTGTACACCGCATGAGGCGCTGCAGCAAGGACGCCACGATGCGGTGGAGTGCTTAGCGAACCAGACCGCCGCTCGGTGGCGGCCGCACTGAACAAACCGAAGATGCTCAGTGTTAGTCGGCTTATCGACTTCGGCGTGACCACTGCTGCGATCGTCCGCTACACCCGCGCCACGGCTAAAGCGTGATTGGAGATTAGCTTCAGCTGCTGATGATGGACGGGCTGCCGCGCTGTGAACTACCAGCCCGTCCATGGCGGCGGCTGTGCGCTCCGAGACACGCTGCCCACGTCGCTACCAGTGGATGGTGTCCCGTGGATCGCCCGCGGGTCTAGGCACATGGCTCTGGCCGGTGCCGTCAGGCCTTTCACTCGATGTCGATGGTTCACATTAAGGTTCCGCCAGTGATCATCCTCTGAAAGAGAATTCGCGTGTGTCGTTGAAGATGGGCAGAACCGGTGTTTGGTTGGGATTGAGGCGCGGCGGGATTGTGCGGATCATGTTCAATAGATTCAACGCCCCGTGTTCTGGGCGGTGGTTCGCGAACGCCCACCTCCGGACGTGACATCATTTGAGAATACTTGCATTACCGCAGGTCAGCGGATCGGCAGGTGTCACGGAATTTGAGACCCTACGGGGCCAATACGTCGAGTCTGCGGAGTGACCGGCGGTTGCTATCCCTTTTTCGTGCAGTGTGAGCGATGATGATGGCTGAGAATCCGAGGCTCGAGAAGCGCGCCAACTGCGAGGATGGTCTCGCGGAAACGGGCGGGTCTCCAGGCGGCATGCCTCCCAAAGATGCGGCGCCGCAACCCAAATCAATTGCGTTCACTACGCCGGTCAGCAGACAGGTGCCAGAACGACCGAACTAAAAAGCATCGGGCAAGTGCGGGCAGTAAACAATGACCCGGCAGTGTCGAGGAGTCGTAGCGCTGTTGGTTCGAGCTCGTCGGCCTTGTCGTTGCACACAACGTGTCTGTTACGTCCGAAGCCGGCTGCGGCCTTGGTCGGCGGGGAATACGTGGGCCTAGGTACGTTGGCGCGGATCACGCGCATCGGCGCAATGCAGTTTGCGCTTAATGCACTGGTAGTAGGTCAGCAGCTGGAGCATGAGATCGGATGTGCGGTCTCAACTCTGCCAACTAGACGTCTTCATTGTGCGCCGATGATGCCTGACGGACTTATTCGGGATGGCTGACTTGCTGGTGCCGCCGGCAGATGTTCGTTGCTCGCCGATTCAGACTCGGCTGCGGTGGCTTCGAATTTGGGTTCCGGTGTGATCCATTGCTTGTAGTTCCGAGCGACGTGAATGCGCTGCAGCAGCTGGCTGGATGGTGCTTGGTGGACCATTCGAAAGAAAAACCTACTAGTAGGGCTGACTTTGAGTAGCTGACGATAGGTACTAGATGGCGTGCCGACACGCCCCAGCCAGAATGACCCAAGACGGGTCGCTGCGTGGGAGCGTCGGCGCCGTCAGGTCGGTCTCAAAATCCACAAGTTGCGGCTCGACCGAGGTTTCACACTCGAGCAACTCGCTATGCTCTCGGGCGTCTCGCGTAACGTTCTCATGGACCTCGAGCACGGCCGGCGAGGCATCCTGCACGAGCGGTTGTTCGATATCGCCAAGGCCCTAGGCGTCACCGCCGTGGAGCTCATCGATGGTATCCGGTAACGACCGCAGCTTCAGAGAAGAGACGCCGCGCTCTGTCGAGACGACATCGCCCTTTGTACGGCCTGGTTGTGGCCGGCAGATAGGGCTTGGACCGGGCATCCTGTCGCGGGATACTGCGTGTCTAATGCTCTGCCACTAACGTCATCGCAGTCGGTGACACTAGTGAGGATGGGTATGGCGAGACGGCGCGCGAGCGGGTGCAGTTCATCGTCAGCAAGATTCGCAACCATCTCGCTCGTGCCACGTGCACGCATCACGTCAGGGACCTCGCTGCTGTCGAGGTCATCATTGGAGACAAAGTTCGGTGGTGCCCAGCCTGCGGAATTGCTCTCGACATCTGAAGCTGGCCATTATCTGAGCTAGGCTTCCGCCCAGAACACCAACCGCTACCGTTGCTACCTCTCCGAGCGCCTTTGGTCCGGGCTGGCAAGTTATGTTGCGGCGCAGGCGATCTGCTGGACATTGTCTCGGTCGGATGTTGTGCGTATGGCCGCGAAAACGTCGGCTTCGGTGGCGCCGGTAGTCATGCAGGTGTGCTCGTTGGTGGGGAAGCGGAGGTCTTGTCAGTCAGGTGCTTGGATTGCTGCTTCAGAATCGAGGAGGCTCTCGACTTCATCGACACCCCAGTCGAGGAGAACTCGTCGTGTATCGCTACCAGGCTTGACTGGACCTCGCCGTATCGTCGCGGGCGTCCGGCTGAATCGAGGCGCCGGAGCGGGCTGCACAACGCCGTCGACCTCAACAAAAGTCCCACGAGCCTTGTTGTGCGGGTGTGCCGGCGCCTCCGTGAAGCTGAGGACGGGGGCCACGCAAGCATCCGTGCCTTCGAAGATCGCCGACCACTGGTCCCGGGTTTTCGTGGCGAAAGTCGTTGCTATGCGCTCGCGCAGCTGCGGCCAATTTTGCGGATCTGTGCGTTCGCCATCAGCGCTGTCCAGGCCCATTAGTTCCAGGAATTCGGTGTAGAACTGTGGCTCCAGCGGGCCGATCGCCATGAACCCGTCGTCGAGCGTCTTGTAGACGTCATACCATGGCAACCCGCCGTCGATCAGGTTTGCCCCTCGCCGGTCTTCCCATCTGCCTGCCGCCATCATGCTGTGCATCAATGTTGTTAGCGCAGCTGTCCCATCGACAATGGCAGCGTCTACCACCTGCCCCTTTCCGGAGCGTGCGGCCTCGATAACTGCCGAAAGCACGCCGACCACAAGGAAGAGCGAACCACCGCCGTAGTCGCCGACGAGATTCAAGGGCACTGACGGTGCCTGATCAGGTTTGCCGATGGCATGCAGCGCGCCAGTAATTCCGACATAGCAAATGTCGTGGCCGGCGCTTGCGGAAAGGGGCCCGTCCTGGCCCCAGCCGGTGATCCTGCCGTAGACCAGGCGAGGGTTCCTTTTCCAACAATCATCGGGGCCTAGGCCCAACTTTTCCGCGACACCTGGTCTGTACCCCTCGATCAACACGTCCGCCCTCGACGCCAAATCGAGCGCGACTCGGCGGCCCTCTGGCTTCTTGAGGTCCAGGACCACGGATCGTCTGCCGCGGCGCGTCATATCGGTCTCCGGTGAAATCGCATTACCGCCGTCCGGCCGCTCTACCCGTACGACTTCAGCACCGAGGTCCGCGAGCAGCATCGCGGCGAACGGGCCGGGTCCGATTCCAGCGAGTTCGACCACTCGAAGTCCGGCGAGCGGGCCAGGGGAGACATCAGGACTCATCAAAGGTTCTCTCTTGCTTCCTATTTCGCACTCGATTGGCCGATGGCCATAGGGTCTCAATCAGTTCACTGCGGACAGGCTCGGGTCGTTAGCTGCTGATTGGCTTCGAGCCTGCAATCAATTTGATGCATAGACGCGTTGGCCGGCGGCGTCCACTGCCTTCGGAGGCGGAGTGAGACGAGCGCACAACCAAAGCCGGCTCATGGGGTGCGGTGTGCGCCGATCAGGACGAAGGTGATGACGGCTTCGGTGTCGCCGACGACACGCCATTTGTGGCGTGTGCCGTTCTGTACCACGGCGTCGCCGGTGTGGAGGATGACCTCGGCGCCCTCGTCCAATTCCAGTCCGACAGATCCTTGGGTGACGATCGCGAAGTCGGTGGTGTCGGTGGCATGCATGCCCGGATTGTCGTGGTCCATCGCCGCGGCCAGATCAGCGCCCAACTTCTCCCCGTCGGTGTCCTGAACCGAGGCAGCACCCTCCTGAGGTGTCAACACCATGGTGAAGAACCGGGAGCCGTTAAGCGGCGGAAAGAACTCCGGGGCTTTAGGACTGAGACCATCGCTCGGATACGTCGCGGGTTCGTTGGCACTCCAGAACGGATACAGATGCCCCGCGCCGGGCATCGCCACCGCATCGACGCCGGCGTCGTGCACCACCACCGACCGCCCCGCGTCATCAAAACCCGTCAGCACCAATCGCGCAGCCATCGTCGCCCTTTCGTGAAGTTGGTTACCTCACACCACCGTATCAGATAATGACCGGTCAATATAGAACTTGCAGAGCGGATAGTGAACTGTATTGATTGACCGATGCCGCGGTTGGCGGAGACGTCTCTGCGGACCTGTCGCGCCCAACCGTCTCGCGCGTCGGGGCATGGTGGGTACGTCGTTGTCGGTCAAGGTCGCCATAATCGTCGGCGGCTGCCTGGAATTGGGGTGCGAACACACGAATCTTCCCAATGCTGGACCGGGTCGCAGGTAGGTTTGACCCGGAACGCAACCTCGCCCGTGATTACCGCGTGCCGCGCAAACGTGCCGAGACCTCTGCGGGGACTCGACCCCATGAGGAGTAACGCGCCAAAGGAAAACGAATATCTGTCATTTGATAGTGACCAACCATTATTTGGGGATATGATGGCCTGTGGGCCCGGCGAGTGCGGGTCGTTGACGTGAGTTGGGTTAAGAGGGGATGGACATGGATGCTGATGACCGTTTGACGCGGGCGACTCTCACAACGTGGCGGGTCGCTGCTTGGAGCGGACCGGTTTTCATCGTGGCATTGACGCTGTTCTGGGGCGTCATCGCGGGCTACATCCCCGCCCCGCCGCAGGACTGGACGGCGGCAGAGGTCGCCGCGAAATTCACCGAACAGAACGTGGCTCTGAAAGTCGGAATGGTAGGCGTCCTCCTTTTCTCGCCGTTCTACTTCATCTGGACCTCTCTCATCTCGCGGCTCGTTCAGCGCATGGAAGGGGCACACGGCATCCTGTCGAATGTCGAGATGGTTGGCGGGGCGCTCACTGTGGTGACTGCTCAACTGTTCTCGGCGTGCTGGTTGGCAGGCGCCTTTCACATCTCAGAACGCGAGCCAGGCCAGATACTGCTGATGCACGATTTGGGATGGATGTTCTTCGACGTGGCCGGCACGGTGACGCTCTTCCAGATGGTTGCATTCGGCACCGCGATCATCATTGACCCGCGACGACGGTCGCTGTATCCGCGCTGGCTGGCATGGGTCTCGTACGGCTGCGCCGCGACTTTCATCGTCATTGCCCTGATGCCGTTCGTTAAGACGGGGCCGTTCGCGTGGAACGGTTTGCTGACCTACTGGGTGGCTCTCAGTGCGTACTGGGTCTGGGCTGCTCTGACCATGTACTTCACGTTCCAGGTCATCCGCCGTATCGAACAGGAAAATGGCGAGACCGGGCCGCATGCCACATTCAAGGCAGCCAGCGGCCGCAGCGGGCCCGTGGAATGCGGTGATGTTCGGGCGGCGGAAGCTGGGCTGCGTTGAAATCGCTGGAAGAAGTGATTGTCCTCGACTCCAAGCCATCCCAGCTTCGCCGGGGCACGCTTCCTGGTGACCAGGGCGTTTGGGTCTTCGTTCTCATCGACATGACGTTTTTCGCACTGCTGTTCGTGGCGTACATCGCTCAACAGCTGCAGAACCGGGAGCTTTTCGCCCAATCGCAGAACTCGCTGAACGTCGGCCTCGGACTATTGAACACGATCGTGTTGTTGACGAGTTCGTGGTTTGTCGCGTTGTCGGTCGTGGCCAAGCGGGACGAGAACCAACGCGCAGTGCGCATCTCGCTGAACCTCGCAATCGCGTGCGGTGGCATCTTCGTCCTCAGCAAGGCGGTCGAATACGGAGCTGAAATCCAATCGGGTGTGTCGTTGGTGACCAATGACTTCTACCTGTTCTACTTCGTTATCACTGGTCTTCACTTAATTCACGTGGTGGCGGGCACAGTCATGCTGTACGTGATGGCGAAGAAGGCCCGATCGGCCGCGATGACCCCCATCCGACTGGTGACCCTGGAGAGCGGTGCGACGTTCTGGCACATGGTCGACTTCCTGTGGGTGATGATCTTCCCCCTGCTCTACTTAGTGAGGTGGCGATGAGGCTAGGGATTCCGGGGCGCCGCGCGACGGCGGTATGGGCGCTCCTCATCGTCGCGACTGTGATCACGGGCTGGCTGGCCGAAACTCGCGTCGGGGTGCATTGGGTGGCGGTCGCCATCGTGGTCATCGCATCGGCGAAGATCGCAGCCGTGATGTGGGAGTTTATGGGAGTTCGGTTCGCGCCGCTGGCCTGGCGACTGCTGATGGGCGGCTGGGTGCTGTTCACCACCGCCGTGGTGTTGTCCGGTCACTTGTTGCTTTGATGAGCCCCGCGGAGGCAGTGCTGCGGTCGTCTATTGCGTTGGTGATGCTTGCGGCGTACTCGCGCGGTTCGTCGCTGCAATGATGCCCGATGGGAGACGGGGGATCTGCTGGCCGGCATGTGGCCATGGCTGCCAGTTGCTATCGGAGTAGTTTCCCAACGCTGCTGTGGGACAACGAGTCCGGCATCTGGCTGCTGCCCGTTTCGTTGGGCACTCGGCTGGTCCAAGCTCGACCATGCGCGCCAGAAACTAACGGCGTCGTGGAGGGCGCCAGCGGTTATCTCGCGACGTCACTTCTGCCTAGCCGCGACTCTCGTTCATTCGCTGACTTTGCCATCCAGAAATGATCGCCCGGAGATCACTATGACCGCCAGTCGGCAATCGTGCGGTTGCCGACACGAAAATATCTGGGGCGCAGCAATATTGGTGGCCGATAAGGGGGATGTAACTAATGCGGTGATCTCGCCAGAGGAGTTCCGCACGCGACCTGCCGGCGGCGGACATGCGGACATGTGGACATTGAGGACCAAGTCGCGGATCTGGGGATGTGACCACCTAGAACTGGGTGTCGGGCCGAGGTAGTCGCTAATGGCCGCCAACAGCCAGCGCTGCCATGGGTGAGGCCGACAAGCTGATCGCTATCAAGCCCGACTGGTGAAGGCTTTCCGGAGCGCCGAGCAGTACCGCCGGGTTGGGCCGAATAGGGCCGCCAAGCCAAGTGGTTGCATTAAGAGCACCGGGCCGCGGTGCTGACGGGGGAGTGCAGCGCTTGCGCAGAATCCGTTTCCCACCATCGGGTTTGGTATGCCGACGTCCCCGGTTATCCAACACGGGCGCGCCCACTTTGACTTCACCGCACAACCCGCTCTCGTCCGAGCGCAGATCAACCCGCCCTGTCCTGGGAGACGAGGGCGGGTTGATCTGTGCCCGCAATACCGCGCTGCTCGGGCGAGCCGACAGCGTTACACTGATCCGCCACGGATGACGGGCTCTCATCGCGACAACTCTGGGCGCGACCGGCGACCGTTTTGGCAACGTCCGCGGGGGTTAGCCCGCGCTGATACCGCCATCGGTGGGCAACGAAACGCCGGTAACGAAGGACGCGTCATCGCTGGCGAGGAACGCTACGGCTGCGGCAAGTTCCCCGGGACTCCCCACCCGCTTCAGCGGCGTCTGCCCGATTACAGCGTCGCGAATCTGAGGGTTAACTTCGAACACCCGCTTCATCAGTGCTGTCTCGATTACACCTGGCATCACAACATTGATCCGGACGCCTTGGTCGGCGTATTCAACAGCGGCGTTCTGGGACATCCTGACAACGGCGGCTTTCGTTGCTGCGTACGGCGCGAGGTCTGGCACGAACCGCACTGCAGCCGTCGATGAAATGTTGACGATCGAGCCGCCACCGGAACTGATCATGTGCGGAATCGCGTATCGCATTCCCAGGAAGACGCCACGCACGTTTACGGCAACAACTTGGTCGAACGAATCGACGGGGCACTCTGCCAGCGGTACGAGTGGCCCGTCCACACCAGCATTGTTGACCATGACGTTGAGAGCCCCGAACCGCTCGACGACGGCTCGCAGGCTGGACTCGACGGCTTCGGCGTCGGTGATGTCGACGTCATATGCAGTTACTTTGCCGCCGATCTGTTCCGCGGCTGCTGTGGCGCCTTTGATGTCGAAAATGACTACCTGTGCGCCTTCTGATTGCAGGCGCTGCGCGATGCCGAATCCGATGCCCGATGCAGCGCCGGTTACTACTGCGACCTTGTTCTCGAAACGGTTACTCAACTGCGGATCCTTTCTGAAGGTCAACGGCACTTTGGCCGGTGAGGCGTGGGAATGGCTCGTCACTATGGTGGCCAGGTCGTCGGCTTGGATCCTGTGAGTGGTGGCCGCGTCTGATGGTGCTTGGCTATGCGAAGTCTTGAGTAGCAAAGCATCAGCGCTCCTGGACGGTGGACCACCGTGGTGTTCACAGGAATCGGGCCACCCAGTCTAGCGACGTAAATACTGACTGGTCATTATCGAAATCTATCAATCGGTGCCGACAGGCGTCAAGAGCTAGTTTGCTGAATCGGGGCACCTTTGACGGGCCGCACCCGAACTTCGGTTGGCAAATCGCAGCCGCCGGGACGATTGAACACCGGCGGCTGCGATCGTTCAGCGGCGCTGGTCGAATCGGCGTCCGAGGTACTCCGACGCAATTCGGATCCGTTGCATGGCCGGCGTGCCGCCGGCCAGCGCCCAGCCGTGTGAATCTCGGTGCAAGCGCTCAATTTCGTACTCGGCGGAGTACCCATATCCACCGTGAAGTTGAATAGCCAGATCAGAGACCCGCTTCGCCATACCGTTCGCAAAGCACTTCGCGATCGAGGCCTCCAACGCCGGCGGTGCACCAGTTCCTGCGTTGCTAGCAGCCCGATATATGAGCAGGCGCGCTGCCTCCACATCGATCACCATGTCCGCCAGTGCGGCCTGAACCATTTGGAAGTCGACGATCGACTTGCCGAACTGCTTGCGTTCCTCTACGTACCGTGCCGTACGGTCGACTGCCGTCTGGCCGATCGCGAGAGCCATGGTGGCGTTGCCAAGCCGTTCGATCGAGAAAGCCTCAAATAGGCGGCCGAAACCGCCCTGGGGCACGATGATGTCCGTTACGGGGACTCGCACGTCGCTGAAGAACATGTCGGCCGACCCAATACCGCGAAATCCCATCAGGGTTTCGTTCGGGCCGAACTCGAGCCCCCCGGCGTTTTTATCGACCAAGACTGCGCCGATGCCTTTGGCGCCGCGGTCACTACTGAACCGCACATATACGAGGTATTTCTCGGAGTGACCGGCACCGGAGCACCAGCGCTTGGTGCCATTGAGTACTACTTCGTCGCCGTCGATGCGCGCAGTCGTCGCCACATCCGTGGCCGCAGACCCGGCGTCAGGCTCCGAGATCGATACAGCGATGGTGCTGCGTCCCGCCGTCACATCGGGCAGATAGCGTTCCTTCTGTTCGTCAGTCCCGAACAGATCAATTACTCTGGCCGGCCCCGTCGATGCTTCGAATACCGGCCAGGCAGCGACTGGACTCGCCTTCGCAAGCTCCTCCATGACGATCAGCGCATCCAGCAGCGGACGGCCGCCACCACCATGCTGCTCAGGAAGCGTTAGCGCGAGTAGACCGAGGTCGGCAAGTCGTTTACGTTCCACTTCCGGCAGGTGTTCGTTGTTGGCGTCCCAATCACGGGCCCGCGGTGCATACTCCTGAGCCGCCAATTTCGCGGCCAGAGCCTTAAGCTCTTGCTGCTCCTCCGATAATTCGAACACGATCGTTCTCCTGGGTTTCGATAAAGTGATGGAAGATTTGCTGCGTGTGTGGCTGAGTCGGGCGCAGAAAGAGCGTGTCAATAGCCACCACCCGCCGTTTCCTTCGGATTCACGCTGCCGCGCGGAAAGCGGCCCCCAGCCTCATATGTCCGAACCGAAGTGATCCTGACGGCGCCTGACGCGCTTCTGCTTCAGCCGACCGGTTTTCCGACTCTGTCAGTGCGCTCCGGGTGGCCGGCCACGGTTGTTCTCACCTGGGCGCCATACGAATGGCACCGTCTAGCCGTATGGTCTCGCCGTTCAGCATGCCGTTGTTGATTATCTGCATCGCCAGTTTTGCGTATTCATCCGCTGCTCCCAGCCGGCTCGGATGAGGCACTGCCTTTCCTAACGACTCTCTGACTTCATCGGGCAGGCGCTGGAGCATCGGCGTATCGAAAATGCCAGGGGCGATGGTGCAAACACGGATCTGGCGTTGTGCGAGATCGCGGGCTGCAACGATCGTCATACCCACGACGCCCGCTTTCGCTGATGCGTAGGGGATTTGGCCGATCTGGCCTTCGAAAGCAGCTACCGACGCGGTGAGTACACACACGCCCCGGTCGCCATCGACGGGTTCATTGCCCGCCATTCGTGCGGCCGCGAGTCGAAGAACATTGAATGTACCGACGAGGTTGATGCCGATAATGTCTGCATACGTCTCGAGCGATCCCGGCGACCCGTCTTTATTCACCAGACGGACCGCGCCTCCGCGTCCAGCGCAATGCACGAGCACTCGAACGGGGCCTGAACTCTCGGCGATGTCGAACACCGCGTTCATTTCGGCGGCGTCTCGAACGTCGGCCGCCTTGAAACGAACATGCGGTCCGAGCGCCTTTGCCACAGATCCGCCGTCGGAGGATGGCAGGTCCGCGATTACCACACTCGCCGCACCGTGATCTACCAAGCGCCGGACGGTCGCAAGTCCAAGACCTGACGCGCCTCCGGTCACAACGGCTGTTGTCCCGCTCACATCCATAGGGTGGCTACCTTCCCTGTCGAGGGTATGTTGTTGGCTCGCTTGTGTGAGGGTTCGACCAAACTCAAGGCATCGCAACCCGCTGCCGTCGACGCCGCTGCCGAAGACGCCCTCATCGATCGCCGTTTAATCGCAGACGATTTCGGACTCGACTGCCGGGGGAATAGCAGCGACCGCCGTCGAGTGAGGCGGGGTGCCCGCGTTTCGATGACACGCACACCGGGACGAGCACTCATGTGATCAATGCTTTTGAGATTCATCGATCTCAAGCTCCTTGAGGGCACGCTTGTTGATCTTGCCGAGTGGTGTTAGAGGAAGCGCATCCACCAAGATGATCTGGTCCGGAATCTTGTAGTCGGCCACCCGGTTTCGGCAGAGTGCTTTCAGTTCTTCGGGAGTAGGCTCGGGCTCTCCATCCTGCGCCACTACGAAATAGCGTCCAACTTCACCGAGCACCGGGTCGGGAACTCCGATGCCTGCGGCCATCGCGACCCCCGAGTGGGTTGCCAACAGATTCTCGATTTCGACCGGGTAGACGTTGAAACCACCCCGGGTGAACATCTCCTTTACCCGGCCCCGGATGGAGAAGTAACCATCGGAACGGAGCTCCACGGCATCGCCCGTCGCAAGCCAGCCGCCAGGTAGAAAGCTCGCTGCTGTTTGTTCTGGGCTGCGCCAGTAACCATCGCATACGCCAGCGCCACGGAGCTGAAGTTCACCGACTTCGCCGGCTCCCACCGGTGCGCCACTTTCATCGACGACGCGTGCTTCGACGTGCCCCATGGGCGCACCTATCGTCGTCATGATCGTCTGAAGGTCGTCCTCGGCGCGAGTCGCAATGGCAAAGCCGGAAGCCTCCGTGAGGCCATAGATGTTCCACAGCTGCGCCTTGGGCAGAGCCGTGACAATGCGTTCGCAGAGCGCCGGGGGAGCATTGGAAGTGCCGATCACGATATGGCGCAGTGTGGTGATGTCGTAACCGTCGGCGCGGTCCAGCATGAGCGAGTACATCGTCGGGGCACCGAAGAACACCGTGGCCTTGGCCTGGTCGACGATCTCCAATGCACCAACGGGGTGGAACACGGGTAGAAGGACGAGCTCTGCGCCGCCGAGCAGTGTGCCCAACGGTCCACAGATCACGCCACCGACATGCGAGAGCGGCAAACTACCCACGAACACGTCACGCTCGTTTATGCCGAGGAGATTCGTCATGGACTCCACGGTTGTTAGAAGGTTGCGGTTAGTGAGGCTTGCGCCCTTCGGTGTACCGGTAGTGCCTGACGTATAGGCGATCACGGCCGGCGAGCTCGGCGTCACCGCTTCTGCAGCACCCTCAAGGTTTGACTTGTCGATCTCGGTTGCGAGCTCGCCAAATTGAACGCTCCCCTCGAATCCGGGGCCGTCCAAGAACACGATGTCGGTCAATGAGGAGGTCTCTTTGCGGAGTGAATCGTAGAACGCGACGAAGTCGAATCCATCGGCCTCATTCGCGGTAACGACCATGCGCACCTCAGCATGGTTCAGCATGTACCGAAGCTCTACGTCACGGTAACGGGTGCTCAACAGCACAACAGGTAAGCCGATCTTCATCGCGGCGAAGAACATCGACAACCACTCGATGCGGTTCTGGGACGCGATAGCTATCCGGTCGCCGGGACGAAGTCCGCGGGCAAGCAGGCCGGCGGCGATCCGGTTACTTTCGTCGCGAAGTTCCGCATAGCTCGTCGTGTCCGTCCCGTGCCTAATGAACGGTTTGGTTCCCCACTTCTCCGCGGCGTTGTCAAGAGCACCCGCAAGAGTTTCGAAATCTAAGGCCATTGTCTCTCCTTTGATGACTGGTTCTACTAACGACGAATCAGATGCCGATTCGTTTGGCGAGCTCGGCGCGGTGGCGCAAGCTGCCTCCAAGAAAGTGCTGCCCCGACTTCGCGCGCTTCAGGTGGAGGTGAGCGGGGTGTTCCCATGTGAATCCGACGCCGCCGAGCACCTGCATCATCGAACCGGCGACTGCAAAGTAGGAGTCAGCGTTGTTCACCTTCGCCATCGGCGCCGCCAACTCGATTTCATCGGGGTCGTGATCCGCGGCCCAGATCGCGTGATAGGCGGCACTGCGCGCGGTTTCAACCTCGACCAACATATCGGCGCACAGGTGCTGCACCGCCTGGAAGGAGCCGATCGGCCGCCCGAATTGGTAACGTGCTTTGGCGTACTCGACCGCGATTGCCATGCACTGTTCTGCGCCGCCGAGCTGCTCCACCGACAATGCCGCCAGGCCGACATTGATTGCGCGACGCACAATTCTGTCGCCGGCGCCCTCGGCGCCGATCAGCCGCGCGGGTACACCTCGGAACTCCAGGTTGGCATATTTGCGCGTCATGTCGAGCATCTGCAGCGGGGAGCTGGTCAGTTGAGGTGCGTTGCCATCTACCGCGAACATGCTTGTGCCACTTGGTGAATGCGCAGCAACCAAAATTAAGCTTGCTGTATGGCCGTCTAGTACTTGGGCTTTCGTGCCGTGCAAGACCCACTGTCCATCAATTCGCTCTGTGGTCAGCGTTCCGCCGTCCAGACCAGGTGCAGGCGCGTAATCCGACGCCGCCAGAGTGGCCGTCGTTGAGCCGTCTGCGATGCCGGGAAGCAGCTCTTTGCAGGAAGTTTGGTCCTCAGACGCGAGTAGAGCCGCAGTGGCGAGCACGACTGTGGAGAAGTACGGAGCGCAGGTAAGCGCGCGGCCGGTTTCTTCCAGGACAATGCCGACCTCTGTCCAACCGCAACCCGCGCCGCCGAACTCCTCCGGTACCGCCAGACCCGTAAGCCCTAGCTCAGCAATCTGGTTCCACGTGACCGGGTCGTAACCCTTGTCAGTGTGCATCGCATTGCGGATGTCGGATTCGCCTGAACGGGCGGCGAGGAAACGGCGAACTGTTTTACGCAGCTCGTCGTGTTCTTCCGTGAACTCCATCATGTCAAATCTCTCCGTGGTTCTAATTCATCCGCGCGGTATCGAACGCCACGGCACATCTCGATCGGAACGTGGCTCTTCCGGAAGCTGCAGCACACGCGTGGCCAGGATGTTGCGCATGATCTCGTTGGTGCCGCCTTCGATCGAGTTCGCGCGGGACCGTAGGAACATTTTCTGAGTGGAGCCCGAGGCGACTTGGCTCCACTCGGGCCGGATGAACTCGTAACCGTCGGGGTAGTGCATCGCCTCGGCTCCGAGGAGGTCGAGTGCGAAGGACGTAATCGACTGATTCAGCTGTGCCCAGCGGAGTTTCGCGACCGATCCCTCGGGTCCAGGAGTTCCCCGGCCGGCCGAGTGAGATGCTCGAATTTCTGTTAGCCGCAATACTTCCGCATCGATCCAGTACTTCACGAGCTGGTCACGCAGAACAGCATCCTGGTGGGCGAACTTGCGCCAATTGACCACAGCATTCTCAATGACGCCTGAGCCTCTCGGCCCGATCGAACGACCGGCTGCAAAGCGCTCGTTCATGAGAATCGTTACCGCTACAGCCCAGCCTCGGTTCAGTTCCCCGAGCATCATGGCGTCGGGAACGCGGACGTCGTTGAGAAATACTTCATTGAATTCGGCCTCGCCGGTAATCTCATATATCGGACGGACTTCTATACCGGGCGCCGTCATGTCGAGAATGAAGCAGGTCAGACCACGATGCTTCGGCGCGTCGGGGTCCGTCCGGACGAGGATCTGCCCCCATCGCGCCTTATGCGCCAAGGTCGTCCATACCTTCTGGCCGTTCAGGACCCACTCATCGCCGTCGCGAACCGCAGTTGCCGACAATCCGGCGAGGTCTGACCCCGCGCCGGGCTCAGAAAACAGTTGACACCAAACTTCTTCCGCTGTGTAAAGCGGCCTCAAGAGACGTCGCTGCACATCCGGGGCCGCATGTTCGATCAGGGCGGGGGCCGTAAGCGCCAGTCCAATCAGATTGAGGTCCCGGTTATCAGTCGGAGCCCCTGCATCAGCCAGGCGAGAATCGACCTGCTGTTGATATCGATGGTCGATACCGAGCCCGCCGAGCCCCTCAGGGAAGCGGACGAAGGCGAGGCCGGCATCGAATTGGGCACCCCAGAACTGGCGTGGCGATACATCACCAGGGGGGTGATCGCGCAATAGCGCGTCGACTTGATCTGAGATAAGTCGTGAAGGGTCGTTTGTCACTGAACCGCTGCTTCCGGACTATGTGGCGACAAGGTCCTGGCCGAAGTACGGCTTGACCTTGGAATCGGCGTTCATCGATGTACCTGGGGCAGAACACGTGTACTGCCCGCTTGGGTCACGCAGCCACTCCCACATCTTGCGAATATCGAATGGGCAGTTCGCAGCCGATCGTCCGTATTCATTCATGTAGTAGTTCTTGGCGTCTGATCCAACGTAGATCTTCGCCGCTTCGGCGTCGTCTAATTCATTGTTGTATTGGGCATAGGCCTCGTCGGTGACCTCGACCCGAGACAGATCGTGAAGGACGAGATGCGCGAGGCTGTTCAGGATAAAGCGCGTCTGGCTCTCCTGGATCGCAGGATTGCCTCCACCCCCGGCGCTGTTGATGTTGGGGCCGTAGAGGGTGAAAAGGTTTGGGAAGCCAGGCAACATGGTCCCCAGATATGCACGGGCCCCGTCCTTGCTCCACAATTCGCTCAGGGTCATACCACCTTTCCCGCGAATGTCCATGGGGAACAAGAAGTCGTTCGCACGGAATCCCGTAGCTAGCACAATGACGTCGACGGCATGCTCCGTGCCGGTTACGTCGAGGATTCCGTTGGCGGTGAGCTTTTCGATATTCTCGGTCACCAAGTCGGAATTTTCCTGGACAAGTACGTCATAGACGCTCCAGTTTTCGTCGACCAGAACGGGTCGAGACGTCATTGGTGGAGTGCTCGGCAACATCTTCGTCATCAGGTCTGGGCGGTTGGCGAATTTCTTCTGCATGAAGGCGAGCCGCTCCTCCCTGATCGCGTCGTTGAACGATCGGTCTTTGAGGAACACGCGCCCCAGCGTTTCTGGGCCGAACATCCACATCGACCTGAACCGCAGGAAGTTGCGGTAGTAAGGGAAGTTTCGTTCCAACCAGTTGATCTCCGAGGGATAGGGCGACAGGTAACCGGCGGTCTCGTACACCCAGCTCGGCTCTCGCTGGAACAGATACGTATGTGAAGCAGACTTCGCGATTTCGGCTAGCGCCTGGTACCCACTGCAGCCTGAGCCGATGATCGCAACGCGCTTGCCGGCAATATCGAGATCGTCGCGCCAGGTAGCTGTATGGACGATTTCTCCCTGAAACTCGCCCTGGCCCGGCAAAGTTGGAATGTTAGGGCGCGACAGGAATCCGACGGCGCTGATCACGGCGTTGTAGCGCCGAACCTCGGGTCCATTGGGGCCAACGAGGCTCGCTTCCCAGAGCGAAACATCGTCATGCCAAATCAGCGACGTCACTTCTGTGCGGAACTCGATCGTGTCTTGAACACCGAACCGTTCTGCAATCCACTGCAGGTACCGGAGGTTGTCACTTTGTGGACTGAATGGATACGGGTAGATGAAATCCGCCCCGTACACGTGACAGTATCCGCGACTGGGTGTATCGACACGAGCTCCGGGATAGCGGTTCTCCTGCCAGGTACCGCCGAGGTCGGCGTTCTTTTCGACGATCGAATAGGCGATCCCGGCGTTCTTGAGCTGAATCGCGGCGTTGAGCCCGCTCATACCGGCACCAATCACCAGAACTTCGAAGTCCTGCAACTGATCCGGGCTCGGTGTCGTCGGCCACTTCAGTCCACGCGCCTCGGGGTCGAGTCCGAGTTCTTCGGTCCACATCGCGACGTCGCGTTCCGGAATCGTTTGGCCGGCAGTGAGTTCCAGGCTAGATTGCAGCCGTTCCCGCGGCCCGAAGTCCAGGCTCGTCTGCTGCCGATCCCGCAGAGACTTGGCGAGTTCGGCAGCCTTCTTGCGGAGCGTCGCGCCGTCCTCGGGGTGCGCCAGAGCTTGGACCTCCAAAAACCCAGAACGCGTCGCCGTGACCTCGGTGCGCAGAATGTCCTCGTCGCCGGTCAACTGGTACAGCAATCCGCGCAACACCATCGTGTCGGCGTATACAAGCGCGTTTTCGATGTCCTGATCGGTTGCCTGCAGAAGAGTTTCTGGTTCGGCCATTTCCGTCTTCCTTTCCGCGGCTCGTGGTCGGCTCTGAGCGCGCCACATCCGCACATCTGATCCGCTGTCACCGAGGTTCCCCGCGTGAACGTGATACTGACTGGTCATTATTGCCACTGCAACGTACGTCAACCACCGGTGGGGCGTCAAGACCTTCGTCTGCAAGCGGGGCGGCGTCGATCCTGCGCGCACTATAAGTGGTGGTTTATGGCGACTGTGGCCCAAGATTTTCGCTGATGCTTGACTAGGTCGACTAAGACGCGGTAGGTATAGAGCAGTAATAATGACCAGTCAACATTGAGATGGAGCAGCATGGGACGCCAGTACGAGACACTCCGCGTCGAGCAGCGGGGGGATGTTCTCATCGTGACCATTTCGCACCCGGGCAATCACTACAACTTCGTCGACTTGACCCTCATGGAGGAAATGGCCGAGTTGATGTCGGGGCTGCGGTCACAAGAAGACGCGCGTGCGGTCCTGCTCACTGGCACCGGGCGATACTTCAGTGCGGGCGGCAGCTTTGACCTGATGGCTGAACTTCACCGGCCCGAGGTCGCGGACCGAACCACGCGTGCGGCGCGACGGCTTATCTCTGACCTCTTGGCGGTGCCGGCGCCCATCGTGTGCGCAATGAACGGCCCTGCCATCGGTTTCGGTGCCACCTGGGTACTTCTCAGTGATGTCGTCTTCGCTGGCAGTGACGTCTCGATGTCGGACCCTCACGTTCTGCGCGGTGTTGCCGCTCCAGACGGGCCCGCGCTGTGGTCACTCGCGATGGGCCCTATCCGCGCCAAGCGATTCCTGCTGACCGGTGAGGAACTCAGCGCCACCCAAGCCGCTGAATTGGGGCTGATCACGTTCGTCACCGACCCTGGCGGTGCTTTCGACGAAGCGCTTGCATTCGCGCAGAAGTTGGCGGCCGGTGCACCGAGCGCGATCGCCCACACGAAGTTGCTCTGCAACATCCATGTGCGTGCGGCCCTCGACATGTCCTTCGACACCGGTGCCGCGTGGGAGTGCCAAGACTTCCGAACCGCGGACCATCGCGAAGCCATTGCATCGTTCCGCGAGCGGCGAGCTCCGGCCTTCACCGGTTCATAGCCGAAATCGACACGACAGCAACCACATTTACAGTGAACAAAGGAGCGCACTGTGCCCGAAGCATTCGTCTATGACGCCATCCGAACCCCGCGGGGAAAGGGAAAGTCGACTGGCGCGTTGCATGAGATTAAGCCAATCACATTGGTACAGGGGCTGATCCATGAGCTCCAGATTCGTCAACCGAGTCTGGACCCAAACCGGGTTGACGATCTCGTGTTAGGAATCGTCTCGGCGGTGAGCGATCAGGGCGGCGTCCTGCCGCGGACGGCCGCGCTCGCAGCGGGCCTTCCGCACACCGTCGCCGGCGTGCAGCTGAATCGGTACTGCGCTTCCGGTCTTGAGGCTGTGAACTTGGCGGCCCAGAAGATCCGATCGGGTTGGGAAGACCTCGTTATCGCAGGCGGGGTAGAGAGCATGTCACGGGTACCCATGGGCTCGAGCGGCAGCGCCTGGGTGGGTGATCCCGAAACCTCCTTCGCCACATGGTTTGTCCCTCAGGGCATCAGCGCGGATCTCGTGGCGACACTGGGCGGCTTCAGCCGCGACGATGTCGACAGATATGCGCTCGAGTCGCAGCAGCGCGCCGCCAAGGCGTGGGGCAATGGTCTCTTCGAGAAGTCGATTGTGCCCGTCCGTGACGGCAACGGTGTCGTCGTGCTGGACCACGACGAGCACATGCGGCCCGACACAACCGCCGAGGATCTCGCCTCCCTTCCAGCTTCCTTCGTATCGACCGGAGCGCAGGGCTTTGATGCCGTGGCTCTCCAGCGGTACCACTACCTGGAGCGCATCAACCACGTTCATCACGCAGGGAACTCTTCGGGCATCGTTGATGGAGCCGCGCTCGTCCTGATCGGCAACGAGAAGACGGGCGCGGAGCTCGGGATGCAGCCGCGCGCTCGTATCGTGTCGGCGGCGCTAACCGGTGAAGAACCCACCATCATGCTGACGGGTCCGGCCCCGGCGGCCCGCCGAGCCCTGGCAAAGGCAGGGCTCACGGTCGAGGACATTGACCTGTTCGAGCTGAATGAGGCCTTCGCCGCCGTCGTTCTGCACTTCATGGCCGAACTCGACGTGCCTCACGAAAAAGTCAACGTGAACGGTGGCGCAATCGCGATGGGCCATCCGCTGGGCGCAACCGGCGCGATGATTCTCGGCACTCTGATCGATGAGCTGGAGCGTCGTGGCCAGCGTTACGGCCTTGCCACTTTGTGCGTTGGTGGCGGCATGGGCATCGCCACCATCGTCGAAAACCTCTCTTACTCCTCTTGACATACCCACTATCTCCGATCGGACGGCTAGCTATGACCCGACCCAACACGATTTTGTATTCGCGCTCCGACGATGGAGTCGTCACGCTCGTCCTCGACGACCCGGATAAGTCCGCGAACACGATGACAACCGAGTACCAGGACTCAATGGACGCCGCCCTGGACCGGCTAGAAGCTGAAAAAGACCAGGTGGTCGGCGTCATTCTAACGTCGGCGAAGAAGACGTTCTTCGCCGGCGGCGACCTCAATCGCCTGCGTGCGACTGGACCTGACGACGCAGAGGAGTCAACCAGGCGCGCGACTCGCATCAAGCGGCAGTTGCGTCGGCTGGAACGATTCGGTCGCCCCGTGGTGGCCGCTATCAACGGAACCGCACTCGGCGGTGGCGCCGAGATCACCCTCGCGTGTCACCACCGAATTGTGTTGGATGATCCGGCGATTCGCCTTGGATTTCCGGAGGTGACACTCGGCCTTCTTCCCGGGGCTGGCGGTGTCGTCCGATCCACCCGGCTGCTCGGCATCCGGTCCGCGCTTGAGAACCTCTTGCTGAAGGGCCAGCAGATCGATGTTCGCGAGGCGCTCAAGATCGGCCTGGTGCATGAACTCGCGACAGATTTGGCGGATCTGATGGCGAAGAGCCTTACCTACATCAAAGAACACCCCGATGCGTGCGCGCCGTGGGACGTGAAGGGCTTCAAGATCCCGGGCGGCGACGCAACGGATCCGAAACTTTCGGCGTACATCACAGCGCTGCCCGCTGTGTTGCGTAAGAACTCCAAGGGTGCACCAGCGCCGGCACCGCATCACATCGTGTGTGCGGCAGTCGACGGCGCGAGAGTCGACTTCGACACCGCGCAGAAGATCGAGACCCGCTACTTCGTCGATCTCGCTACAGGTCAGATATCGACGAACATGATTCAGGGCCGATTCTTCGACATGCAGGCGATCGCGAAAGGTGCGAGCCGGCCAGATGGCTACGAGCGCACCACTTTTCAGAAAGTCGGTGTAGTTGGAGCGGGAATGATGGGTGCGGGGATTGCCTACGCGTGCGCGAAGGCCGGAATCGACGCGGTCCTGAAGGACGTCTCGCCTGAGGCTGCCGAGCGTGGCAAGGCATATTCGGTACAGCTGACAGACAAGGCCGTGGCCCGCGGGGCCATGACTGGCGACGCTGCTGCCGCACTGCTCGACCGGATTCAAATCTCTAGTGACGCTGCGGATTTGGGTAGTTGTGATCTGGTCATCGAGGCAGTTTTCGAAGATCCAGCGCTGAAAGCGAAGGTCTTCGGTGAAGTCGACGCCATCGTCACTGACGAAACTCTGATCGCCTCCAATACGTCGTCACTACCGATCACCGGTCTTGCAGAAGGCGTCAGCCGCCCCGCCGATTTCATTGGCCTTCACTTCTTCTCACCCGTAGACAAGATGCAGCTGCTGGAAGTCATTCGAGGCGAGCAGACTTCGGACGCTACGCTTGCACGCGCGCTGGACTTTGCCCGACAGATTCGCAAGACACCGATTGTCGTCAATGACAGTCGCGGATTCTTCACCAGCCGCGTGTTCGGCAGCTTTACCCGCGAAGGTGTGTCTTTGCTCGCCGATGGGGTAGCGCCATCGTCGATCGAGCAGGCAACGGGGCAGGCCGGATACCCCGTACCCGTCCTACAACTCGTTGACGAAGTGTCGTTGACGTTGTCTCGCAAGGTACGCGAGGAATACAAGCGTGCAGCCCTTGAAAGCGGTAACAAGTGGACACCGCACCCGTCGGAGCCAGTAATCGACCGGATGGTCAACGAATTCGGCCGCGGTGGACGAGCGGCTGGGGCCGGGTTCTACGACTACGTCGATGGCAAGCGGGTTGGGCTCTGGAGCGGTCTGGCTGAACATTTCGGTGGCGGTTCCGGGAGCGCTATTCCGCTGCAAGACATGATCGATCGCATGTTGTTCGCGCAGGCACTGGAAGCTATCAAATGCATCGACGAGGGAGTGATTACGACCGCGGCGGAGGCCAATGTGGGCTCCCTCCTCGGAATTGGCTTCCCCGGTTGGACAGGCGGAGTGATCCAGTACATCAACGGTTATCCCGGCGGGACAACGGCTTTTGTGGCCCGTGCGAAAGAGTTGGCCGATTGGTATGGCGAACGCTTCGTTCCATCGGATTCGCTTCGCGCGAAGGCAGAGACGGGCGAAAAGATCAAGTGATCCGGGAAATCTCAGGCCGGCTCCGGGAGGGAGCGTGACATGACGACGAAAACCCTTGCGTCCATGGAGAAACGGTTGCAGGCATTAGAAGATCGCGAGGCGATTCGTGAGCTTCTTTCTTCGTTCTGTCGGGCGGTCGACGGCAAGGACCGCAGCCTATTTGTGTCACTATGGGAAACTGACGCACGCTGGGAAGTCGGGCCACCGGCGGGATTCGCCGAAGGACATGACGCCTTGCTGGCGAATGTCGAGCGGGTGTGGACGGTTCTGCCTGACAGCTATCACATGTTGGGTAATTTTCTCATCGAGGTCGACGGAGATCGAGCCCGTTTGACCTGCGATGTCAACGTCCGGGGGACGGACGTCGGGGACCGAGCCATCCTGGCCGGCGGTACATATTCCGACGACTTGCATCGCGGCCAAGACGGCCGCTGGCGAATCGTGGAACACGTCGCGAACGTTCACTATTGGGCGCCGGTAAATGATCCTTGGTCGCTCGACCCCGCGTCACGTATGAAGCTACCGATCACCAGTTGACGTGGCCAAAGAATCGAATTCACAGTCAAGAAGGGAAGCGCAATGGGTGTGTTAGATGGCAAGGTCGCACTGGTTTCAGGTGCGGCGCGGGGGCAGGGGCGGTCGCACGCAGTAAAGCTGGCCTCGCTCGGCGCGGATATTATTGCGTTCGACATCTGTGCGAACGTCGACTCGGTCGAGTATCCGCTGGCAACGCCCGCCGACCTCGAGGAAACCGTTAAGCTGGTGTCGGAATTGGACCGCCGGATTGTAGCCTCCGTCGCCGATGTGCGCGATATGGCCGCGGTGCAGAAGGTCGTCGACGAGGGGGCCGCCGAATTGGGCGGCATCGACATCGTGTTAGCGAACGCAGGCATCATGCCGATTACCGGCGAAGTGGGTCAGCGGCACCAGTCCTTCATCGACGCGATCGACATCATGCTGGTTGGAGTCTTCAATACGGTGACAGCCGCGGAGCCATATCTACTTGGTCGAGCCGGCGGTGGCTCGATTGTGATCACCAGTTCAACATCAGGGCTGAAGGCCTTGGGCGACGGTACCGCCGGCGTGACCGGATACGTCGCCGCGAAACATGGTGTGGTGGGCTTAATGCGCTCATGGGCAAAGAAACTCGGCCCAAAGAACATCCGCGTCAACACCATCCACCCGACCGGCGTGAATTCCCCGATGGTCGCAAACGAGGCCTTCGGCCGCTATGTAGCTGAGCACCCAGAGATCGCCCAGGATCTGCAGAACGTCCTTCCGGTCGAGTTGCTCGAAGTGGGGGACGTGTCCGAAGTCGTGGCGTTCCTTTGCTCGCCGGAAGGCCGATTCATCCACGGCCACACCCTCGTTGTAGACGCCGGCTTCACAATTCGCTGAACAGGAGACAACTATGACTTTATTGCCGCAGGGGCATCGCGCAGTTCGTGGCGGCCCAGGCTGTCCCGCATTGAAGTACGCGGACCTGATGGCGCCGATGGAGGCGCTCGAACATTCGGAGAAGTTCGACCAACTGCGCGACGAAGCAGACGTGTGGTTCGGCGATGCCGATGGCAACGAGTTCTGGGTCATGACACGACGGGAGGACGTGCAGGAAGTACTTCAACAGCCCACTCTCTTCTCGAATAGGTCGTTGGTACCCACCGACCCTGACCCGGAGTACATGTGGATACCTGAAATGCTCGATCCTCCGGTTCACACTGCATGGCGTAAGTTGCTCGGCGGCTTCTTCTCGCCAGGTGCGGTGGATCGGATGAAGCCTCGCATGCATGAACTCATGCGGCAGATCGCGGAGGACACGGTTAAACGTGGCGAATGCGATTTCGTGGTGGATGTCGCTCTGAAGTTCCCGAATCGACTCTTCATGGAAATGATGGGCCTACCAGTGGAGGAGGCTGACCTCTTCCAGACCTGGGAAGAGGCGATCCTGCACAACGGTCACGACACGGAACGCTCAGTCCCAGCGATGATGGCCGTGTATGCCTACTTCGATGATCTCATTGCCAAGCGTCGAAAGCAGCCGCAGGACGATCTCGTGAGTGTGATGAGTCGATGGAAGATCGACGGAAAGCCCGTTGACGACCAGGAGCTGCAGGCGGTATGTCTCGGGTTGTTCATTGCTGCTCTCGATTCCGTTGCCGGACAGCTGGCCTATTCGACATTGCATCTAGCAACCCACGAGCAGGATCGGCACCGCCTGCTTGAAGAACCTGAATTGTGGCCTAGCGCAATCGAGGAATTCCTCCGTTACTACGCGTTCGTTACAACGAGCCGCAAGGTGACGCAGGATGTTGAGTTCAATGGCTGCCCAATGAAGGCCGGCCAGATGGTGTTCCTGCCGTTGTCGGCCGCGACCCGCGATCCGCAGGCATTTCCTGATGCCGACAAGATCATCCTCGATCGTCCAGCGAACCGTCACATCGCGTTCGGAGCGGGTCCGCACCGCTGCCTAGGCTCGCACCTCGCACGCGCGGAACTGGTGATCGGTATGCAGGAGTGGCATCGAGTGATTCCGAACTACCGCCTGGCTCCAGGCGTTCCAGTTCGAGAACACGGTGGCGTGATCGGCCTGGACAATCTCCCATTGGTATGGGACGTGTGATCGTGAAGATCCGAGTAGATCGACCGCGCTGCCAGGGCCACGCTCAATGCTGGGTGGTAGACGAGAAGCTTTTCCCCTTAGATGAACTCGGCTATTCCATAGCCGATGGCACTCCTGTGGCACCAGATGAAGTTGTCGCGGCGCAGTCCGGAGTAGCCATCTGTCCTGAGCGGGCCATTTGGCTCGATGAGTAAGCGCACCCGACCAGTAGTCGTGCTCGGCGACGGACCACTACCGATCAACACCAACCCGCGAAGCCTGTCCACCCTGGTCGGGGGGAATGAGCCCGACGTCATCGCGGGCTGGTCTCCAGGACAGCAACCATGGCTTAGTGCGTGGATTTCGGGGCACGGCGGGACTGACGGCCCGCGTCTGAAAGCCGTGATGGGCGGATACTCGCTGACGGAGGCGATCAATAGTGGCGTAGCTGAGTACATTCCGCTTCGGCTGTCAGCGCTGGACCGATACCTCGCCTGGCTGAAGCCCGATTTGGCGATTCTCCCTGCTGTCCGTCGCGGCCGTGGATACGCCCTGCGGGGAAGTGTGGGATGGCAACCGTCGCTGATCCGGCATGCCGACCGCCTCGTATTGGAGCTCGATTCAGGAGCAGCCGACATCGGGCTGCCTCAGATCAAGGGTGAGATCGCTTCAATTCGTGAAGTGTCTTGCTCGGCAGATGTTTACCGAAGCGGACCTCTCGGCGCGGCTGACGTAACCATCGGTCAACTCGCTGCAGCACTCATCCCGGACGATGCCACGGTACAGCTCGGGATTGGCCGCATCGGCGAGGCCATTGCTGCCGCGATTTGCAAGCCCGTGCGCGTCCACTCGGGCCTGGTGTGTGCCAGTTTGCGGGATTTGGCTGACCGAGGCCTGCTCCGATCGGCCGCTCAGGCAAGCTACGACTGGGGCGGTGAGGCCACCGCTCAAATGGCACTAGACCGGAACCTCATATTCGGCGCGGTAACCCACGAGAACCATCCGGGCAGATTGGGTGACATCGCTCGCTTCGTCAGTTTCAACACCGCTCTGCAAGTTGGACTCGACGGAGCAGTGAACGTGGAGACCGTTGGCGGCCGGCGGATCTCGGGTATCGGCGGGCATGCGGACTTCTGCGCTGGAGCCAGTCGATCCGACGGCGGGATCTCAATCATCGCCTTGAGATCCACGGACCCACACGAGCAGTCAACAATCGTGAGCCGCGTGGACGTCGTATCCACCCCCCGCACCGACATCGATGTCGTCGTTACTGAACACGGTGTGGCAGACCTACGAGGGTGTAGCGATGCCGAGCGGTCGCGACGTCTGATCGCCGTTGCAGATCCGAGATTCCGTAACGACTTGTCCAAAAATACTGTTTGAAAGGACTTGAAGCACATGACTGTCCAAACCGGGGACCTATTTTCGTTGCATGCCGAAACCAAGGTGAAGCTGAACAGGCTCCACGCGAATTTCCTCGATGGCCAGATTCGGCAGTCCGCTACATCGAGAGTACGACCGGTCATCGAACCGTCAACCGGCGAAACCGTGGCGGAGGTCGTGGAAAGCACCGTCGAAGACGTCGATGCGTCTGTGGTGTCGGCACGCGCGGCATTCGAGGATGGTCGATGGAATCGGCTGCCACCGTTTCGGAAGGAATCAGTCCTGCGCAAGTTCGCGGACTTATTGCGTGAGCATCGCGATGTCATCATCGAACTGGACATCGTCGACAACGGTATGCCGCGCGCAGTTGCCGACCACATGTTCGCGCTGCAAGAAGAAGTCCTTGACTATTACGCCGGGTGGCCGTCGAAGCTCGACGGGGTTGTGCACCCCTCTGACAGCGGGGTGCACGTTTACACCCGGCAGCTGCCGATAGGGGTGGTCGCGGGAATTGTGCCGTGGAACGGGCCAGCGGTGTCAGCCCTATGGAAAGTGGCACCCGCGCTCGCGTCCGGTAACAGCGTCATACTGAAGCCCGCCGAACAAACCCCGATGTCGGCGCTCTTCCTGGCGGAGTTGGCTGCAGAAGCCGGCGTGCCCGAGGGCGTCTTCAATGTGGTGCAGGGGACCGGTGAAGTCGCAGGCGCGGCTCTCGTTACGCACCCTGGAGTCGACAAGATCACGTTCACCGGGTCCACCGACACCGGACGGGCTATCCAGCGCGCCGCCGCTGACTCCCTGAAACGAGTGACGTTGGAGCTCGGGGGGAAGTCACCGAACATCGTGTTCGCCGACGCGAACCTCACCGATGCCGTGGCGGGTGCGATGGCTACGGCATGGGGTAACTCAGGACAGGCATGCATGTCGGGTTCTAGGCTGCTGGTTCAGCGAGAAGTCCACGACGCGGTCGTGGAGATGCTCGTTACATATACGCGAGCTGGAATCAAGTTGGGGAACGGATTCGATCCGAATACCACAATGGGCCCCCTCATCTCCGCGGAACACCTGGATCGCGTCGAGAACTACATCCGTATTGGATCCGAGGAAAAGGCGTGCTTGGCGCTTGGCGGAAATCGCTGGGGCGAACAAGGATATTTCGTCGAGCCGACGATATTCACCCATGTAAGTAACGAGATGCGTATTGCTCGCGAGGAGATTTTCGGCCCTGTTCTTTGTGTGATTCCGTTTGATTCAGAGGAAGAGGCATTCGCTATTGCAAACGATACTTCCTACGGCCTCGGTGGTGGGGTATGGACTGGCGACGTGAGTCGGTCATTGCGGGCAGCGGAGTGCATACGGTCCGGCACGGTTTGGGTGAACACGTACGGTGAATTGCAATCGAATGTGAGCTTCGGCGGAGTTAAGTCGTCTGGGATCGGCCGGGAGCTGGGACGTGCAGGCATTGACGCGATGACCGAATCAAAAACGGTCTACTTGCGTTACGGCAGCCGCTGACACGGCAAGGCATCTCAGGTGTATCGCTGGGCTGGCGCCATCATTTCATGATGGCGCCAGTCCAGCGAGTATCACTTCAGCGAACATGGTCGCGGTCTCGGGGGGCAGTACCTCTGCCGGCGCCTTCCATTGGAAAGGAAAGGTGCACATTCCGAGGACACCGATGGCCGTAACGTCAGGGATGACGTTATCTCGAAACTGTTTCTCCTCGATCCCAGCGGCCAAAACTGCGCCAATTTTCGCAATTATGTCATTGCACTTCATTCTGAGATCTTTGAATTCTTCGCTGGCGAGATGGCGGAATTCTTGCAGGAAGATCGTCATCTCCGCTTGATGGTCGCCGACTTCGCCGAAAATTGCGCTGATGAATCGTGCGGTAACATCCGGCAGTGGCAAACGCTCGATCAGCGCTCGGTCCATGGTGCGACTCAGCCGATTCAGGAATCGGCTCATGATGAGGTGCAGGATCGCTTTTTTGCCGCTGAATTGCGAATACACAGCGCCCGTTGTCACACCGGCATTCTTTGCGATCACATTGATCGGAGTGCCGGCGTAGCCGCGGCTGACAAATTCTTGTATCGCAGCTCTGGTGAGCGTTTCACGTGTCGGCGTCGCCTGGCGTGCGGGGGAGCCATTATCCTGCCAGTCGTTATCATCATGTGTGTAAGGCAGCGTCGTTTGCGTGGCTGGTTGAGAGGATCGGTCGATGCAAAGACCCTCAAGGACAACGTCCGCGTAAGTATCGGCGATTTGGTCGGGGGTATAAGGCGTCTGGGCGGTCCATTGATATAGCCAGGTCGCCATTCCGATCAGGCCGAGGGACATCGCATGCGGTGACGCGAGTTCGCGGATACTGCCGTCGAGGGTCCCGTTCCGTAGCAGGTCCTCGAGTTGCATAACTACCTGGTCGCTTCGCGCGGCGAGGTCCTCGAAGCTGCTGGTGAACAGTCGCCTTTCCTGAACGAATATTGCAGTCTCCCTGGGGTGCGCGGCGACATAGGTTACCATCGTCTGCATGAACGCCCGGATTTGCTGATGGACGCTGGCATACACTAGAGGAATGTCATCGTACGATCGTCCGAGGTCATCCAGCGCGCGATTAACTATTCTGCGCATGATCTCGTCTTTGCTTGCAAAGTAATGGTAGATGATGCCTTTGGAAATGCCCGCCTCGGTGGCAATGTCCTGGATCGAGGTGGCGGCGAAGCCGCGTGCCGCGAAGCATTCTATGGCGGCTTGCATAAGTGCTTCCTCAGTGGAAACAAGTTCCGCTTTACCGACTATTCTGTGCAAGCGCGGTTTCGCCACGGCCAAGACCCCGATCTATTGTTACAGCATCCACTGCTTCGCTACGTGCAATGTATAGCTACGCATTGCACTTCAATTTAACAGCAACGAGACGGCGGTGTCCATCGCTACCGCAGTCCCAACGATTGAGCGATGATTAGCTTCAAAACTTCGCTCGTTCCGCCATAAATCCGCGAGACACGAGCATCTGCATATAGCCGCGCAATTGGATATTCGCTCATGTAGCCATAGCCGCCGAATAGCTGCAGGCACCTGTCCACCACGCGCCCCTGGAGCTCGCTCGCGAATAGCTTTAGCTTCGCTGCATCCGCTGGCACAAGCCGCTGCGCCATATGTTCCATCAGCGCACGATCGAGAAATACTTGACCAGCTTCGAGCTCCGTGGCTACTGACGCAAGTTCGAATTTGGTGTTTTGGAAACTACTGAGAGCCTTGCCGAAGATCTCACGTCCCTTCACGTATTCAACTGTAGCGGCCAACGCAGCTTGACTGGCGGCCAACGAAGCAACGGCGATCGAAAGGCGTTCGCCAACAAGGTTGTGTCCAAGATAATTGAACGCCTCGCCAGGTTCGCCAAGAATATTGGAGACCGGCACGCGTACATCAGTAAATGACAGCTCAGCTGTGTCCTGCACCGCCAAGCCGACCTTTTGGAGCTTCCGTCCTTTCGTGAACCCATCCATTCCCTGTTCGACGACCGCAAGCGAAAGTCCGTTGCGCCTATTCGTGTCGTCTTTGGATGTCCGAGCGACTACGATTACAAGGTCAGCGGATATTCCTCCGGTTACGAATGTTTTGGCGCCATTCAGAATGTAACTATCACCGTCTCGGATCGCTGTAGTCCGGATGCCGGCTAAGTCTGATCCTGCACCCGGCTCCGTCATTGCGATCGCCGTGATGAGCTCGCCCGCCGCTATGCGAGGAAACCACCGTCCGCGCTGTTCGTCATTCGCATAGGCCAATAGGTACGGCATGACGATGTCCGAATGGCATCGGAAGGGCCCCAGGTGGACAAATGCGCGCGCCGCCTCTTCGCTGATTATCACGTTGTAGAGGTAGTCAACCGGCCCCGCGCCGCCGTACTGCTCGGGTATGTTGAATCCCATTAGCCCTAACTCGGCGAGCTTCGCGAATTGCTCGCGGGGCACGATCCCATCCTCGATCCACTCGGTGAATACGGGCGAGACTTCCCGTGCAATGTAAGACCGGATCATCGAACGGAAGTTGTTATGTTCCTCGGTGAATAGATCGCGGTTCATGTGGCCTCTCGATAGTCTGCGGATAGTGGTGAGATGTTCGGCGCGTGATCGGCTCTGGCTCGGAATCTGCTTTCGGCCCAGGTGTCACGACAGCTTTCTGCGCTTGCTTCGGTGCTCGCGCGCGCCTCCTGGTAACCCCGCCTCGTCGGGTGTGTTTTGTCGGCGCGGCTTAGCTGTCCTGCACATTCTATCGCATTATGACCGGTCATTATCTGATACGGTGGTGTGAGGTAACCAACTTCACGAAAGGGCGACGATGGCTGCGCGATTGGTGCTGACGGGTTTTGATGACGCGGGGCGGTCGGTGGTGGTGCACGACGCCGGCGTCGATGCGGTGGCGATGCCCGGCGCGGGGCATCTGTATCCGTTCTGGAGTGCCAACGAACCCGCGACGTATCCGAGCGATGGTCTCAGTCCTAAAGCCCCGGAGTTCTTTCCGCCGCTTAACGGCTCCCGGTTCTTCACCATGGTGTTGACACCTCAGGAGGGTGCTGCCTCGGTTCAGGACACCGACGGGGAGAAGTTGGGCGCTGATCTGGCCGCGGCGATGGACCACGACAATCCGGGCATGCATGCCACCGACACCACCGACTTCGCGATCGTCACCCAAGGATCTGTCGGACTGGAATTGGACGAGGGCGCCGAGGTCATCCTCCACGCCGGCGACGCCGTGGTACAGAACGGCACACGCCACAAATGGCGTGTCGTCGGCGACACCGAAGCCGTCATCACCTTCGTCCTGATCGGCGCACACCGCACCCCATGACCACAAAAACCCATTCCACGGACGTCGAGGTGGCTGATGACGGGGCGGTGAGGATCGTAACCCTGAATCGTTCGCATCGTCTCAACGCCATGACGCAGGCAATGTTTGATTCGGTTACCGCCGCACTCGTGGACGCCTCACTTGACCCAGATGTGTCTTGCGTCGTCATGACGGGGTCGGGACGCGCATTCTCAGCAGGGTGGGACATGGCCGAAATGGGCCAGCCGGGCAGTCCCCTTGATGGCCGGCGACACGGCCCCGTTCCATGCATCGAAGAACTGTTGGGTTTTCCAAAGCCACTGTTATGTGCAGTCAACGGGATTGCGGTCGGATTCGGTGCGACGACACCCCTCCACGCTGACCTGACAATTGCGTCAGAGGAAGCTAGGTTCCGCTTTCCCTTCGCGGAACTCGGACTTGCCGGCGAAAGTGCTGTTAGCGCAACGTTGCCCCTACGTATCGGCTACCAGCAGGCAGCGCGGCTTCTTCTCACAGGAGCTTGGATAGATGCTTCTGAAGCCGCCGAACTGGGCCTCGTATGGAAAGTCACAAAGTCGGATGACTTAATGGCCCATACACTCGAGATCGCCCACCGCATTGCTGCGCTGCCGATCGAGGCCACATCTGCCACTAAAAAGCTGCTATTGGCGTCGAGAACCGATTTGGTCCGCGGGGCGCTCGCGCGCGAAATGGAGTGCTATGACCGACTCTTGGGTGGGCCGGCTAACCTAGCCGCAATAGATCGATTTCTTCAGGCGTAACACGCTGCCGCACAGCGAGATTGGCGACCGAGCTACTCCGCGTGCCTAGACTATGCATCGTGACTCACCATCACGAAGCAATCGCGCGGTTGTGTACTGAGAGATGTCGCCCGTTCTGGCGATCAACATCATGTGGCCGAAGCCGCGTCATGACGCCCGCGCCTGCGTCGTCAACGGTGAATGATGTTGTTACATGAGGGAGTATCGCGCTCACACCGTCGCGGGATGGCGGGCGTCGGAGCGCGCCTGGCTGCGACTAGGCGCCGACCGAAAGCGGCAGTGTGGGTCGAGGTTTGGGCTCTGTGCAGCAGGCATTCTACGGACGAACGGAAGGCTGGCCATACACCGCGACAACCACCGTCCGATCAAGGCTGTTCTCCGACCAGACGCCGATTTGAGTATTGGCACAATCCGACATGATTGCTAGGTAGGCCGGGTTGTAATACCACTGGTTAATCAGTTCGATGCCGCTGATTGAGAGCGCAGGATTAATCGCCACCGTCTCTGCCACATTGCCGACGAAACCGGCGTTGTGCGCCCTTTCCTGGACTGTCGACCCATCCGATCCGATGTCGCTGTCCAGATCGCGGTTGTTGAGTACATCGATCGTGTGCCACTGGGCCGCTTGTAGGAGCTGGGGATTGACCTTAAGCGGTGTTTTGCATCCCGCCTGATTCTTAAGCGCATAGACATCGGCCACAACACTGCTGTTGAGTGATCGGTTGTCTGCGCCCGCTACAGGGCCGCCGGCGATACTCGCTGCGACGGCGGCGACCAAGGCGGCCGCGAGCCACTGCGTACGGCCGAACCAGCGAAACGCCGTGACGGTTGTGGTGGGTTTGCCCTCTGCGACAGTGTTGGCCACCGCTGGCGCCATAATTCGGGAGACCGAACGGTCGCAGGTTTCTCCATATTCGGCCATTATTACCTCGTTTCGCTGGTGCGCCTTGTGATGAGTTCATGCCAAACCGGACGCGGCGTGAGACTTGCGGAGCGCTGAGGCGCCTCTCGAGCGAAGTCTGACAGCAAAACTACTGAGTTGCAATGCATTACAACAAACAGTTTGAGACGGATTCGGGGTACGTGCCCGGTCCGACAACTGCGGGGTACCGGAAACCACGATGCTGGCCTGACTGTGAATCCGCGCGACCCGCGACAGGCCGGTTTCGGCGAACCGCCGTGACCGACGTTTCCCTCTTGCGGGTCGTGGCACCGCTCACCCCGGCGGACTACGACCGCTGGCGCTGCAGCATCCCGGTGTGAGCGCTCAATCGCTGCGTTGAATTGCAAGGTGCAACTCGGAGCCATCGCTCACGATTGCGTCCATGTCGAGGAGGTGGACGGAGCGTTATTAGGTCTGTAAAGGGCGGTCAGCGACTCTAATGCGAGTCCTCGCCGCTCGTGAAGCACACCGTTTTCTACGCCGTGGCAGTTTCGGTGCCATCGAAAGTTCGTCGCTGGTAGCCAATCAATCCTTGTGGTGCGTTGACGGGCGTTCGACATGGGAAACGCCCAGACGGCCCACCTCTGCATGACGTACCGAATCGCCTTCGCGCGCTGCGCCCAATCTTGTGACCTGCGAATTTGTGTGTCATACACGTTGCGTCGGTGGGCTGCCGATGCGAATCCTCGCGGGCGGCGATCCGATGTTACGTGGCCGCCGTCGTTGCGTGAGGGCCTTGCCCTCAACGACATGCCGTGCGGTGGGGCTCCCACACGCGGCTGCGTCCGTCGCAGGGGAGGAAACCGTGACCGTTTGCACAACGGCACATAGAAAGTGCGACGAATCACTTGATTGTGACCGGTCATTATCTGTACGGTAGCTCGACAGGCGCGCAGGAGTTGCGAGGAGAGGCAAACGACGATGGCTTCAGGTTCAGCGAACGTACGATTGGGCAACTACATCTTCGTAGGGGACCGAGGTGGAGCCGGCGCGAGCTCGATGAATACCCCGGCAAGCAACGGATCGGGGCAGCCCGAAGCCGGATGTATCGCCTCACCAAGCGCGGTTAACACCCTCGAAGGTACTGATCTCGCGTGAACCACACTATTGACTACAGTCCGTCACCTTCCACGCGCGAGCGCATCGCGGGCGGCATGGCGTGGGCTTCGAATACCAAGGCAGCAAGGCCATTTCGAGCAATCGGCGGATTCTTTGCCATGGCGCTGGACACCCTCGTCCTCATCCCTCGGCGGCCCTTCGCGTGGCGAGAGTTTCTCTTGCAGTCGTGGTTCGTCGCACGAGTGTCACTGGTTCCGACGCTGATGCTGGCGATTCCGTTCACCGTGTTGATGATCTTCACCTTCAACATCCTCCTGCTAGAGTTCGGCGCCGCGGATTTCTCTGGTACTGGAGCCGCGTACGGGACAGTGACTCAGATCGGTCCGGTGGTCACCGTCTTGGTAGTAGCTGGTGCAGGTGCGACGGCGATGTGTGCCGATCTTGGTGCTCGCACCATCCGCGAGGAGCTCGACGCCCTGCGGGTCATGGGCGTCAACCCGATCCAATCCCTAGTGGTTCCGCGGGTGCTCGCCGCGACGTTCGTCGCAACTTTGCTCGCGTCGGTGGTAATTACGGTTGGCCTGGTGGGCGGGTTCGTCTTCTCGGTCTACGTTCAACACGTCGCACCGGGTTCTTTCATCGGCGGGCTGACGGTTATTACGCGCGCCCCGGATGTGGTGATCTCTTTGATCAAAGCGGCACTCTTCGGCCTAGCGGCGGGACTGATCGCATGCTACAAGGGCACAACGGTGGGCGGTGGTCCGGCTGGCGTAGGCATCGCCGTCAACGAGACCGTCGTGTACACGTTCGTGGCGCTGTTCGCGATCAACATTATCGCGTCCGCCGTTGGTATCGAGGTCACGCTATGACCACCAGCGCACCAAGCAAAATGCATGCGGCACTTAGCCGAATGGCTCGCGGATGGGTAAGCGGTCTGACCCGCATCGGGACCCAGGCACAGTTCTATTTTCAGACGGTCGGAGACATCAAGGACGTCTTCGTTCGCTACCGTACCGAGCTGGTGCGCCTGATCGCCGAGATGAGTTTGGGCGTGGGTGCATTGGCCGTCATCGGCGGCACCGTCGTCATTGTCGGGTTCCTGACTTTGTCGACTGGAGCGTTGGTCGCGGTCCAGGGCTACAACCAATTCGCCGATGTCGGTGTCGAGGCGCTCACAGGCTTTGCCTCAGCGTATTTCAATGTGCGACTGATCGCGCCAGTGATCGCGGGTATTGCACTTGCGGCAACCATCGGCGCCGGCGCCACCGCGCAGTTGGGCGCAATGCGGATTAACGAGGAGATAGACGCACTGGAGGTAATGGGAATCCGCGCGGTGGCCTACCTCGCCTCCACTCGCGTCGTGGCTGGGGTCATCGTAGTTATCCCGCTTTACTGTGTTGCGGTGCTGTCGGCCTTCTGGGCGGCGCGTTTTGGAACGATCGTGATCTATGGGCAGTCATCTGGTGTGTACGACCACTATTTCAATACCTTCTTGAACCCCACAGACATACTGTGGTCTTTCTTTCAAGCTATTGCGATGGCGATCATCATCATGCTCGTCCACACCTATTACGGATTCAGCGCCTCAGGCGGACCAGCAGGGGTCGGTGAAGCCGTCGGACGCGCAGTGCGTACCTCGTTGGTAGCTGCGGTGTTTGTCGTGCTATTCATCTCGCTAGCCATTTATGGCCAGTCCGGCAACTTCCACTTGG
Source organism: Mycolicibacterium sp. CBMA 226 (assembly GCF_009729075.1). GTDB lineage: Bacteria > Actinomycetota > Actinomycetes > Mycobacteriales > Mycobacteriaceae > Mycobacterium. The sequence continues at coordinate 102,772 of NZ_VTGY01000001.1, forward strand.
CTGGGTAACGCATCATGCATACTGGTATTCGAACCGTGCGCTTCCATCCATTGTGGTGGACCGCGGCTCTATTCTCTACGGTCATCGGCATCGTGCTGCTGTGTGTGGCGATGTTTCTGGGAACATTCCGTTCCTACATACCGGTCACCCTGACTTCCGATCGCGCCGGGCTGGTGATGGAGCCTGGTGCGAAGGTCAAAATGCGTGGGGTTGAGGTTGGTCGTGTAGCGAACGCGTCCAGAGGCCGCCAGACAGTTAGCTTGGCCCTCGAGATTTTTCCGGACCAAGCCGACCGAATCCCTGCCAATGTCGGTGCAGAAATCGCATCAACTACGGCCTTCGGCGCGAAGTACGTCGACCTGATCTATCCCACTGAGCCCAGCCCGAGGCGGATTGCGGCAGGTGCGGTTCTACACTCCCGGAACGTCACGACAGAAGTGAACACTGTCTTTGACAGTCTCGTCGGGCTGCTCAATCAGATCGACGTTACCAAGCTGAATTCGGTTCTCACTGCACTCTCCGATGGTGTACGAGGCAAGGGCGAACGGATGGGCGAGGCCCTGACGGACGCGAATGACGTTCTAGCAAAGGTCAACCCGAAGATGGATGTCGTTGCAGCAGACATTCGCTCGTTCAAGGGATTTAGTGACGCTTATGGCGTCGCGGCCCGCGACATCTTGGCCACGCTCGACGCCGCCAGTACCACAAGCACCACAATTACCCAGAGCGCCAAGGACTTGGATGCGTTGCTGCTGAACACGACCGGATTCGCCAACACTGCAGTCGGAGTGTTGAAGCCGAATAAAGACAACTTGGTCAATGGAGTCAACGGCCTCGAACCCACAACGAGCCTGCTGTTGAAATACAACCCGATCTACACCTGTTTGTTGCAGGGGGCGACTATTCTGCTCGACGACTATCGCCTGCGCGAGAATCTCGGCGGGAATGGCAGTTCAATTGTTCAAGATGCCGGCCTCGAATTCGGCGACGATGCGTACAAATTCCCGGACAATCTACCTGTCGTTGCAGCGAAGGGCGGGCCCGGTGGAAAGCCTGGTTGTGGGTCTCTTCCCGATGTCAGCAAGAACTTCCCTGTGCGTTACCTCGTCACGGACACCGGCTTTGGCACAGGCCTTGACCTGCGCCCAAACCCCGGCATAGGGTTCCCCGGCTTCGTCAATTACTTCCCGGTCACAAAGGCCGTGCCGGAACCGCCGAAGGTTCGCTATGAGGGTGGTCCAGCGCCGGGGCCGTTGCCAGCGTACCCCGGTGCACCTCCCTACGGCGCACCCCTGTATGGCCCAGGCGGGGTGCCTCTGTGGCCGGGAGTTCCGCCGGCCGAGTCTTCGCCTGCACCGGTAGATGCGCCCTCCAGTGCGCCGACGGCTTCGTCGGGAAGTTCTACCGGCGGACCCCCGCTGCCGGCAGAAGAGGGAGCTGCAGCGGTGCCGACCTCTTCCAGTCCCGCGCCGTGACCGCCTACGAACCAAATGGATAGGTAGCCGTGAAAGCCAACTTGTCACGCGCGATCATCAACTTGATCGCCTTTGTAATCCTATGTGTCGTAGCGACAGTCGGTTTGATTGCAGTTTTCGCCAATCTCCGCGTCAGCGACGAGCAGCACTACAACGCCGAATTCGTAGACGTGAGCGGGTTGAAGGTAGGTGACTTCGTACGCATCGCCGGCGTGGAGGTAGGCCAGGTGCAGAAGGTTTTCATCAACGCGAAATCTGTTGCTGTTGTGGAATTCACAGCCGACCCGTCGGTAACCCTTACGAAGGGCACCAAGGTCGCGATCCGGTGGGCGAATCCCATCGGTGACCGATACGTGTCACTGTTGGAGGGAGCCGGCGATCCTGCACGGGTGAGGCCCGGTGAAACCATCCCGGTCTCCCGTACCGAACCCGCGTTGGATCTCGACACGCTGCTCGGCGGGTTTCGTCCGCTGTTCCGGGCGCTGAACCCTCAAGAAGTCAATACGCTCTCGACTGCGCTGATCCAAGCGTTTCAAGGAGAAGGCCCTACTATCGGGGCATTCTTGAGCCAAGCCTCAACTGTCACCAACACGCTCGCCGATCGCGACCAGTTGATTGGTCAGGTGATAACGAATCTAAACGCGGTGCTCGGTTCTTTCGGAAATCAGACCGACCAATTCGCCAAGGCCATCGATTCACTGTCGACCCTGATCAAGGGGTTGGCTGACCGCAAGACGGATATTGCTGAGGCGGTTGCCCACACTAACGCCGCTTCCACCAGTCTTGCTGACCTGCTATCGCAAGCGCGTGGGCCCTTCAAAGACACTGTGACGCAGTCTGATCGCGCGACATCGATCGTTGTTGCTGACCACGAATACTTCGACAATCTGCTCAACTCACTTCCTCAGGCATACAAGACGTTGGCGAACATAGGTAAACGCGGCGACTTCATAGGCGAGTATTTGTGTTCGCTGAGCCTGAAAGTGAATGGTAAGGGTGGCCAACCGGTGTACGTAAAGGTGATTTCTCAGACCACAGGGCGGTGCTCTCCGAAATGAAGTCATTCTCCGAACGTAATTCTTTCGTCATTGGAATAGCCGGTGTAGCCTTGACGCTCGGCTTCGTAGCCGCGGCGCTGAATTTCAAAAGTCTGTCGTTCTCGGCATCCGCGAACAACTACAGCGCCATCTTCGCCGAGGCGGGGGGTCTGCGCGCTGGAGCGCCTGTGCAAGTCGCCGGCTATCGCGTTGGACAAGTCTCTTCGATTGGTATTGAAGGCAACCACGTTGTGGTGAAGTTCGATGTCGCGAAGGACGTGCGGCTCGGCGAGTTGACGGAAGCGAACATCAGGACCAAGAGCTTGCTCGGGTCCAAGGTTCTTGAGGTTACGCCTCGCGGTGACGGTCAGCTGAAAGCACTAATCCCGTTGGAGCGCACCAGGTCTCCGTATCAACTGCCAGATGCTTTGGGCGATCTGTCGACGACTATCAATGGGCTCAACACCGATTCGTTGTCGACGGCGCTTGCAACGTTGTCCGACACGTTCAAGGACTCTCCTGCAGCATTGCGGGACGCGGTGGCCGGTGTTGGGCGATTCTCGCAGACGCTCGGTGACCGTGACGCGCAGTTACGCGGCTTGCTCGCGAACGCTAGTAAGGCCACTACGGTGCTGTCGGCGCGAGCAGACGAGATCGCTCAACTGGTTGCAAACAGCAATGCCCTTCTCGCCCAACTAACGACGCAAAGTCAGGCACTGCAAAATATCTCTGGCAGCCTTTCAGCGTTCGCTCAGCAGCTAGCGGGCTTTATCGGCGATAACCGAACGCAGCTTCGGCCGGCTTTAGACAAACTCAATGGGGTGCTGACCATCGTTGACAATCGCAGAGCTCAACTCACCTTGGCACTCAAGTACCTCAATCAGTACGCATTGTCGCTCGGCGAGGCGGTGGGTTCCGGTCCATATTTCAAGGCCATCCTCCCTAATCTGTTACCCGGACAGTTAACGCAGCCATTCATCGATGCAGCGTTCTCCGACCTTGGGCTTGATCCCAATACACTGGCGCCCTCGCAGGCTGCAGATCCGCCCACTGGACAGCGAGCAACCCCGCCGCTGCCGATCCCGTATCCGCGCACCGGCCAAGCCGGCGACCCGCGACAGAATCTGCCGGATGCGATCACCGGTAATCCAGGCGACCATCAGTGCGGCCCGCCGGGGATACCGCTACCCGGACCAGGGTGCTACCCCTACCGTGAGCCGGAGCCTGCGCCGCCGCCAGGCGGTCCGCCACCCGGACCCCCCGCAGTTCTGCCCGGCTCAACACCGACTACGACCGAACCCACTCCGTCTCCTGTCTTCGTGGTCCCGGCCGAACTGCCGCGGCCGGCAACGGAGCCCAACCGCGATGGAGGACAGTGATGCGCTCGCGTCACCTACGAGTGGGGCTCTCTCTAACCCTGGTGCTGCTGTTGGTCGGAGGCGGCATCTTCACATTCCGCCACTTCGAAACCACCGACAGAACTCATATCGTGGCCTACTTCGACAACAGCAATGGGCTGTTCGTGGGCGATGAAGTGCGCATCCTCGGCGTTCCGGTGGGGGCAATCGACACAATTGAGCCACAAGCTAAACGAGTCAAAGTGGCGTTCTGGATCGATCGCCAGTACAAGGTCCCCGCCGATGCCAAGGCTGTAATCGTCTCGCCACAATTGGTCACCGCCCGCGCTATACAACTGACGCCGGCATTCGAGAACGGCCCTCAACTGGCTGACGGCGCGACGATTCCGCAAGACCGCACCGCAGTTCCGCTTGAGTGGGACGACTTGCGAAACCAATTGGAGAAGCTGACCGATGCCTTACAACCAAGCCGACCACAAGGCGTGAGCACCCTCGGTGCATTCGTCAATACAGCGGCGAACAACCTTCGCGGCCAGGGCGCCAATATCCGTCACACAATCATCGAACTCTCTCAGGCCCTTTCGGCTCTAGGCGACCATAGTGGCGACATGTTCTCCACTATCAAAAATCTGTCGGTGGTGGTTTCGGCGTTGGACGATAGCTCCACATTGTTAGCGCACCTAAACCAGAACCTGGCCTCGGTTACCGGTTTGCTGACCAATGACTCCGGAGCAGTCGGCACGGCAATCTCCGACCTCAACGCCGTAGTTACGGACACCACGAACTTCGTCAGGGAGAATCGCGAAGCCCTTGGCACGGCGACTGATCGGCTGGCTTCAATATCGAGCACTGTCAATGAGAACCTCGATGGCATCAAACAGGCGCTGCACGTCTTTCCTACTGCGGCTTCCGATTTCGCCAACGTCTATCAGCCATCGCAAGATTCACTTTCCGGAATTCTCGCGCTCAACAACTTCGCTGATCCTCTGAAGTTGATCTGTGGGAGCATTGCCGCCGCAGGACGTCTTAACGGCGGCTACTCATCGAAGCTCTGCATGCAATACCTGGCACCCATCGTGAAGAACCGCCAAATCAATTTCCTGCCAGTCGGCGCTAACCCAATCGTGGGGGAGTCGGCACGACCAAATGAACTCACCTACAGCGAAGATCGGTTGCGCCCTGATTTCGTACCTCCGCACCCGGATTCAGCGCCGAGCGAACGGGCCCCTGATCCGGCTGCTTACATCGGCGACACCCCTCCTGAGGCTGCCGCGACCGACCCCGCTGCCGGACTGTCTGGCCTGATGGTGCCTGCGAAAGGAGGGTCGTGATGGCTATCGCTGTCAAAACGCATCGCGTGAGAACGACGTTACTGCTGTGTGCCGCCGGCGCCATCGCTGCGGGCTGTCAATGGCAAGGTTTGAATTCGCTGCCCATGCCTGGAACCGAGGGCCGTGGCGACGGATCATTCGTGGTGCAGGCGCAGCTGCCTGATGTGGGCACGATTGAGCGCAACTCTCGGGTTCGGGTGGGCGACGTTAACGTTGGCACCATTACCAACATCGAGCGACAGGATTGGCACGCGCTGGTCACATTGAGGCTCAACGCCGACGTCGACCTTCCTGCCAACGCCACTGCCAAGATCGGCCAGACCAGCCTGCTCGGTTCCCTACACTTGGAGCTCGCTCCGCCAACCGATGTTCCGGCCGAAGGAAAACTGCACCAGGGTTCGTTGATACCCCTGCAAAACGGCGGTTCCTATCCCAACACCGATCAGACGCTAGCGGCCCTATCGCTGATGCTCAATGGTGGCGGTATCGGCCAACTTCAAGAGATCAACACCGCATTCGCAACGGCTTTCGGTGGGCGTGAAGCTGATCTACGCGGCCTCATCGATCAAATCAATCAGTTCGTGGGTCATGTCAACGATCAAACCAACGACATCATTGCCGCTACCGAAAGTTTCAACAATCTGGTGGGCCAATTTGCTGCGGCAAAACCTGTGTTGGACCGGGCATTACGCACTCTTCCTGGCGCTTTAGCGGTTCTGGCCGACCGCCGCAACGAGCTTGGCGATGCAATTGATGCATTCGGAAGATTCAGTGCGTTGACCGCAGACGCGGTAAATGGGACGAAGCAGAATCTCGTTTCTGAACTGAAAGCCGCGGCGCCGGTGCTGAATTCGCTTGCCAATGCGGGACCATCGCTAACCCGCTCGCTGAGCATCCTGCCGACGCTTCCCTGGCCGATCGAGAACGTTCCCAAGATCATCCGCGGTGACTTTCTCAACACCGATGCCGTTTTCGATCTGACGTTGAGCCGTCTCGACGTTGGCTTCTTCACCGGCACGCGCTGGGAGGGCAACCTCACCAAACTGGAGATGCAGTGGGGCCGCACGATTGGCCAGTTGCCGAGTCCCTATACCGCGGGAAATCCCCTCCTTGCCCCTTATCAGCTGAATCAAGGACCGTGACATGTTGTCGAGAAGGATCAAGCTGCAGTTGGCGATATTCGCGGTGGTCGCTCTTGTCGCCGGTGGAATCATGGTGTTCGACTACATCAAGGTGCCGTCGATGCTCGGAGTCGGTGAGTACCGGGTAACTGTGCAATTGCCTGCTGCGGGTGGTCTTTATCCGTCCGGAAACGTCACATATCGAGGAACAGAGGTAGGCCGAGTCACAGGTATCCGACTCACCGACCGAGGAGTCGATGCAGTGCTGTCTTTGAACTCCAGTATCAAAATTCCCAGCGACCTCGACGCGCAAGTCCACAGTGTCTCAGCGATCGGAGAGCAATATGTGGCATTGGTACCGCGTTCCGGCAACGGCAATGCGCTCAAAGACGGTGACGTCATTCCGATGACGCGTTCCTCGGTCCCTCCGCCTATCGGGGGTCTGCTCGACGCGGCGAACCGTGGTCTACAAGCCGTTCCCAAGGATGACGTAAAGACCGCTATCGACGAGAGCTACACAGCGATAGGCGGACTCGGACCTGAAATATCGCGTGTGGTCAACGGATCCACCGAGCTTGCCATCGATGCACACAAGAATATTGACCCGCTGCTAGCGCTAATCGACAAGTCACAGCCGGTGCTGGACTCTCAAGCCAACACTGCTGAGTCGATCCGCGCTTGGGCGGCGCATCTCGCCGATCTCACCGGTCAGCTCAAATCGCACGATGCCGCGGTGGCCGGCTTCCTTCACAACGGCGGCGCTGCGGCTGAAGAGGCGCGCCAGCTGGTCGATCGCCTGAAGCTAAGTTTGCCCGTGCTGCTGGCCAACCTCGTGAGCGTTGGGCAGGTCGCGGTTGTCTACCAACCCGCGATCGAGCAGATTCTTGTCCTTGAACCGGAACTAGTTGCAATCATGCAAGCAGTGTCGTTGCCTAACAGGGATTCTCGACGACCGTTTCCCGGGATCTGGTCTTCGTTCAACCTGAACCTCAACGATACTCCGCCGTGCTCGACTGGATTTCTTCCTCCGCAACAGCTGAGTTCGCCTGACGTGCAGGATGTTCCAGACAGACCTGACGGCGATCTGTATTGCAGGATTCCGCAGGATGCTCGGAACGTCGTACGCGGCGCTCGCAATCTGCCCTGTATCACACGTCCCGGTAAGCGAGCGCCAACCGTCAAACTCTGCGAGAGCGATCAGGACTATGTACCGCTCAACGACGGCAATAATTGGAAGGGAGATCCAAACGCGACGATGACAGGGCAGGACATCCCGCAACTGCCGCCAGACGTCGCGCAACCGAATCACGTGTCCGAGCAGCCGCCGATTGCGGTCGCTCAATACGATCCGGCCACTGGTACGTACCTCGCCCCAGACGGTCGGGTTTACACGCAAGGCGACCTCGCTCAGACCACGAAAGGCAAGACATGGCAAGGAATGCTGACGCCGACCAGCCAACCGCCGACAGCGACTCGATGATCGACGCGGCGGGGTTGAACCCCCGTGATCAGGGCGATACGCCGTTGCGGAAGCGCTTTTCAGCCCCGGTGGTCGCGATCGTAATTTGCTCAGTCGCACTGGTCGGCACGGCCACGCTGAGTGCCGTTTTCGGATACCGAATGTACGAAGATCGTCGGGTAGACAACGCCCGCGCAGCCTACATCCAGGCTGCGCGCCAAGGTGTTATCAACCTGACGACGATCAACTACACCACGGTCGATGAAGACGTTAAGCGGGTCTTGGATTCGTCGACGGGGTCCTTCCATGATGACTTTGAAAGGCGAGCCAAATCATTCGCCGAAGTGGTCAAGAAGGCCCAGAGTAAGTCGGAAGGCACTATCACCGCGGCCGCTATCCAGAAGGAAGATGGAGGCCAGGCGACGGTTCTGGTCACAGTTTCATTGAAGATGGGGAACGCAGGTGCTGCTGAACAACCGCCGCGATCTTGGCGGATGGTTATCGACGTCGCGAAGACCGGCGACACCGCCAAGATTTCCAACGTCCAATTTGCGACGTGATGATGTTCGACTCGACAGCGCGATTGGAGACGAAATTGCTTGCCCAAAGGTTAGACGATGATGAGATGTCGGCCGAACGCCTTTGCAAGACGGCGACTTCAGCGACAGAGGGTTCGGCGGAGGCCTCTAGCCTGACTGAACTGGACTTGGAAGACGCAGATCGGGCCGACGGCAGCACAGAGAAGCCGGCGCAGCTCGATGAACTCATTGACGGGACGTCTGCGAATGACATGCCTGCGTCTGCCGCGCGATCCCACCGTCGCATGCGGTGGCTCTCCGTTGTCGGTTACGGAGTAGTTCCGACTTTGGTGATTCTTCTCGCTGGTGGCGCAGGCTACCTCAAATGGCAGAACGAGATCGCTCGACAGTCGCAATTGGCAGCGGCGCAGTCTGTTTCGGCAGCAACGGAGGCCGCCACCGCAATGCTCTCCTACCAAGCGAACACTGCAGACAAGCAACTTAACGCTGCACGCGAGCGACTCACCGGGAGGTTTCGAGACGAGTATTCCCGTCTCATTAAGGACGTGGTCATTCCGGGCGCGAAGGAGAAGCACATCTCGGTCACGGCGTCGAGTCCCGCCGCTGCGCCGGTTTCGGCGTCCATGAACCATGCGGTCGTGCTGGTGTACGTGAATCAGACGACCACGATGGGGGGCGATCCGCCAACCGACACCGCCTCCGCCGTTCTCGTCACATTGGACAAGGAAGGTGACCGATGGCTTGTCTCAAGCTTCGACCCAGTCTGATGGCCACAGCTCGCACAAGACCTGCGTCTAGGCATGGAACGGGCGTGGTTCTAGCAACGAAAGGCCACGGCGAACACGCTCGGGCGAGCCGGCCGCGAAGGCGACAACGCGCGTTGCGGATTCGTGTAGTAGCCCTAGTGGCTGCAGCCTTCTCGATGGTCTGTGGGGTAAGCGCGCCGGCGCATGCGGCTTCCGTTGTCGAGTATCTGTCGGTGCCTTCGGCGGCGATGGGTCGCGAAATCCCCGTAGCGTTCCGGGCCGGTGGCCCGCACGCGGTCGTGCTGTTGGATGCATTCAATGCCGCTCCAGACGTCAGCAACTGGGTTGGTGCCGGTGCATTCAACGCACTCGCCGGCAAGGGAATTTCGATAGCTGCTCCAGCTGGCGGCGCGTTTAGCCTCTACACCGACTGGGAGCAGGACAGTAGTCAGCAGTGGGAGACCTTCCTCTCTCAGGAGCTTCCAGACTGGCTCGCGGCGAATAGGGGCCTGGCTCGTGGCGGGCACGCTGTTGTCGGAGCTGCGCAGGGTGGTACTGCGGCTGTGACGCTGGCGGAGTTCCATCCGGATCGATTCCGCTACGCCGGTTCGCTGTCGGGCTTCATGACCCCGTCGTCGACATCGATGAATGGCGCGATAACTGCGGGTTTGGCGCAGTTCGGCGGTGCCAATACCCAGGCCATGTGGGGGGCAGCACAGCTGGGCAGATGGAAGTGGCACGATCCTGATGTGAATATAAACCTGTTGGTAGAGAACAATATTCGACTCTGGATCTACAGCCCATCGACATTGAGTTGCAGTAATCCTGCAGCCATGATCGGATACTGCGACCAGGCCCAAGGCAGCAACAAGACGTTCTATCGTGACTATCGGAATGCTGCTGGTACGAACGGTCACTTCGATATCCCCGTAGCGGGCGAACATGATTGGAGCACCTGGGGGCCGCAACTTTCTGCGATGGCCGCCGACCTCTCAGGCACGATCAGATGACGGGACATTGCCCAGTGGCTCGCCAGAAAGTGAATGCTGACGCGTGAATTTCGTACGTGGCATTGAGGCTGCTGGTGAGTGCGAAGGCCGCCACACCGATTGCAGCGGCCGGCAAGACGGGAGTACAGCCGTGACTAATGCGGTTATGTCCGGAGACGAGTTCGAATTCTTCGTGGGGCGACTACTTTGCACTACATCCCTCGGACAGGCGGACAGATGCACGCCCATACAGAGGCAGCATTCCCGCGGCCCGGCGCCACACATAACGGCAGACGTCATCAATGCCTGTGTCTTGCGCCTCCTCGATAGCGAGGGGATGCCAGCAGTTACGGCGCGGCGGATCGCGGCCGAGCTGAACATCTCTACGCGGACTCTCTACAAGAAAGTTAGATCCCGCGAAGAGATGCTCCGTAATGTTGTTGAGTCGCATTGCTCGGCTCTAACGTTCGGTCCGCTCCTCGAGGATGATGGATGGGAAGCTGCCATACTCGATTGGTGCACGAGTCTGCATCGTGAGTTGCTCGAGCATCCTCATATCACCGGCTTGCTGGCACAGGATGACACGCCGGCGGTCAAGTGGCTACTCGGCTCTGTAGTTGAGTCAATGATCAACGCAGGGTTCCCGCCTTCCACCTCTTTGATCTATTGCCGCTCGCTGTTGGACCTAACAATCTGTGATGCGATCCGGAGGACTCGGGCTATGAGCGTCGAGGTGTCTTCGGTTGTTGGTATAGAGACGGCACAGTCCACGTCGGATCTCGGTGCGACGATCAGATGGCTGATTGCGGGCGTGCGCACGGATTTTGATCAGTCAGTCGGTCCAGCGGTGGATGTCGATGGAAAGCGTGGCGATCGGGGAATAAAGCTAGTCGATCGGGAGATCACGCGTTGTTGAGCTACTTGGCACCGACCGCCCGGCGGTGTGGCAATGATTCGAAAGCATTGCCTAAAAATCGTATTTGCGCGCAAGTGGATTTTGTGGTGCCGCCTCGGAATCCATGGCGTATGACGGGGGCTCTCCGGGAAAGCCTGCCATTTTAGTGACATGCAGAGCTTAGTCAGCATGCGAGTCAGGGATTTCCAGTAGAGGATGCGAGAGGATCAGATCACCTTGGCAACGGAATCAGCGCTCGCTTGGCTTTTGGCCGACATCGCGAAACCTTTTCTGAATACAGTGGAACGCGCGTGGACGTGCGTACAGATCGGCGCTGGGGACAACAGCAGGGCGATAGTGAACTTGCTGAGGTTGCTAGCGCGTCACAAAGCCGATTTACCCAATGAGGCAGCGCTTCAGCTAACGGCGTGGCTCTCAGGATATTCGGGAAGTAGCAGAGAGGCCGAATTGCGCGCCCTCGTTGCCCAGATTGTCGCAGTCGACAAGCGCGTCAGCCCTTCGTCCGACGCGGGGCGAGCACACCGTGTGTGGCCATCGACAGCGTAATTGATGCTGACTTGCCTACACTCGTGTGAAGGAAGGCTCGGTCAGCCGGGTTTGCCTGGGGCGCTTGGTGTTTTCTACGGTTGAACGGAGCGATGCGACGGACGTGACGGATGCGACTGCTGCATCAGAGCATCGCCTAGGTATCAGTGTTATATGAAAGTCTATTCGTGTTGGTTGTTCGCGGGAAAGCGGGCGCAGTATCCGACGGCGAGTCGAGTCGGAGCGACGCATATGATGACGTGAGAAGATGAACAAACAACGATGTTGTACTATTTTCGCTCTGGTTTGTGTGTCACTCTGATTAGGTGAATATTTCGCGAGCGCCGCTCATTTGTGGAGCTTTGATGCTGCTCGTCTCGAGCGTCGGAATGCTTCGACCGGCACGTGCAGCGGCCGTCCCGGCACCAGAGGTCGAGTACACATACGATGTGATGGTTCGACGACATTTCGACTTTCCGAATAACGATGCTCTCGGATATGGGTGGGCCATCTGCAGTAGGGTAGGTTCTGGTGCGTCCTACTCAAGCGTTTTATCCGACACGAAACGTGACGTATCTCCCAGCGACGAGCAATCGGCTAATTATGTCGTGTCTAACGCAGTTGGCATTCTCTGTCCCGCGCTGATCTGGCAGTTGCGGAACTCGGCGGCCGGTTATCAGCCGCCAGGCTAGCCGCTCGACACGTTCGCGGTGCGGTATTGCACAGCGCGAGAACTGAATCCGTCCTTCGTCTGGACCCAATGGCAGTTCCGTCCCATCACTTTCATCGACACGACAAGCGCCGTGGTCGGCAGTCGGTTGCCGCCGATGCAATACCGGCGACGGAGGTGACAGGACTCAACGCGTGCTGTCGGCAACCCTATAGCCCCAAGTTACTCAGCATTCACTGACTATGGACCGGAGGTAATGGTATGGACCCGAATCCAGACTACGACGCCAGCGACGAGATTGAGTATTTCATGACGTGGCTGCCCTGGGCGCTGCGCGGCGTGTATCCACCGCCCGCGTACCCTCCTGTGTAAATCGCCGCAGTGGTCCCGCCGAAACGCGTAGAGGGTGGGGCCCGCCGTCGAGTTATTCCGGCGCTCCACAACCGCTGAGGCCACGGGTATGTCGTGGCCGGCTGAGTCGGCTCGCGCCGACGGCGGCGCTCCCCTGATGTGATCTGTTGGAAGCGCAGTTCAGGGCATTGCTACATGACACCGACGGGGCGAATGCATTTGTGATTCGATTCGGAACTTCTTGCGACACTTACATGTACAGCGCGACCGAGGTGCGCACGGTCTGCCGGACCGAAGGACTGAGGATCGCGCTCGTTGACGACTCAGGTCACGGGTGTTTCGTCTGCAGATGGGCATCTGAAATGGTCTCGAGCGGTGGCCGATACGGGCCGGCCCGCGCTCGGTGACCCCGCGCCGAGACAAGCAAGGTCACAGTCGCTCGTCGACGGAGACACCGATACTGCGGAGTAGGGAGGATACTTTGCGGTCGAGCAGGACTCCGGTGGCAGTCAAGTCCGGGTGGTCGAGGCCGGCGAACACGGTCGAGGGTTGGTCGATGCTGAATACCGCGTGACCCGCGCTGTCGCTGAACACCAAGACGCGCAGCGGGGCATACAGCAACGCATTTGGCTCCTGCCGGAACATCGTTTCGGCGATGATGTGGTTGCCGAGCAGGTATTCGACGGCCTGGCCCGCGTGGCCGGCGAGTGCCAGCAGCGGTGTGGCATCGATGATTGCGTAGCGCATGAGGTCATGCGGCGCGTACGCGGCGACCTGTGCCTTCACATCGGCCCATGACCCGCCCGAGTTAATGATGCCCAGATACGGACTGGGATCGAATGCGGGTGCTGCGTTTTCGAACGCCGTTCGGAATTCGTCGAACGGGATGCCGGTGTTGAAGTTGAGCCGGGTCATCGTGTGCTCGAACGTGCTGACGGTGACGACGGGCATCTGCCGCTCCTTGTCGTGGTGAGACTTCGATGCCATCATCGGCGCGCCGCGGTCAACATGTCTGCTATCTCGACGAACTTCACCCGGGGCCGGTGTTGTTCGGCTCCGTAGGCGCGCTCGGCGGCGTCGATGGCTCGCCAGCCTGCGCCGTTGACCGGCTGAGCCCCGCGGGCAGCGAGTAGCTCGGCCAGATCCGATCGGCCGAGATCATGGTCGAGTAGGCCTGCGTCGAAGTCGTCCCACACCTTGGCCACGGTCTGGCGGGCGCATTCGCGGTTGGTGCCGATCACGCCGTTGGCGCCCCGCTTGATCCACCCGGTTACGTACGTGCCGGGCACCACGCGCTCGCCATCGGTGACGCGACCGTCTGCGTTGGGGATGACGCCGGCGGCTCCGTCGAATGGCAGACCCGGAATGGTCTGGCCGAGGTAGCCGATGGATCGCAGGACCAGCCCCGTCACGATGAATTCACCGTTCGAGACGTGCACGGCCTTGACCGTGCGGTCTCCGACGATTTCGGTTGGCGCCGTGTCGAATCGGAAGACGATCCGCTTATTCGACGGGTCGGCGGCGCGGCCCTGAAGTTCGGTGAGGACGCGCAGTTTGGCCACGGTGTCAACGTCGTCATCCTTGATGGGCATCAGGTTCTGCGCTTCGACGACGACGACGACGTCGACATTTGGCAGGTGGCTCAGTGCGAGCAGCTCGGCGGCAGAGCAGGCGGCGTGCCGTGCACCCCGGCGGCCGAGCAGTACGACTTCGCGAATCCGGCTGCGCGACAGTGCGTCAACGGCGTGGCCGGGTATGTCGGTGTCGTGGAATTGGGCAGGGGTCATGAGCAGGACACGTGCGACGTCGAGGGCGACGTTGCCGTTGCCGATGATGACGGCGCGCTCAGTACTGAGGTCGTACTGATCGGCGGCGCGGTCGGGGTGTCCGTTGTACCAGGCGACGAACTGGGATGCCGGGTGGCTGCCGGCCAGGTCTTCGCCGGGGATGCCGAGATCGCGACTGCGGGAGGCGCCGACGGCGTAGATGACGGCGTGGTGGCTTTGTGCGAGCTCGTCATGTGTGATGTCGCGACCGATCTCGACATTGAGGTAGCAGCCGACCCTGTGATCGGTGAAGAGCGTGTCGAAGCTGCCGGTGATGGCCTTGGTTCGTTGATGGTCGGGTGCGACGCCGGCGCGGATCAGGCCGTATGGCGTTGGCAGCCGGTCGAACAGGTTGATCTGGACGCCGTCGACCCGCAGCAGATCGCTGGCGGCGTAGAGGCCGGCCGGTCCGGTTCCCACGATGGCGACCCGGAGAGCCCCGGGCCTGATGGGTGGGTGTACCGGTTCGGGTGTGGGATAGGCGACCACCAAGGGATGCCGGGCGAAGTAGTCAGCATTGAGCCCGCGGAAGGCCCGCTGGTCGGGAGGGAGATCGTGTTCGGGGTAGATGGCGTCGACCGGACATTCCTCCATGCAGGCCCCGCAGTCGATGCAGGCATCGGGGTCGATGTAGAGCATGGGTGCGTTGCTGGCATCGGTGGGGTCCGGACGGATGCAGTCCACCGGGCACACCGCGACGCAACTGGCGTCCTTGCAGCAGTTCTGAGTGATGACGTGGGCCATGGCGGGGCTAGATTCGTCCGGTCATGATGGGAAGCAACGGCTGAAGGCGAGCAGCAGCTTTGGTGATCCGCGCAGCTTGATGCGCAGTCTGAGTAATGCCCATGCCAACGACGCCTGTCCGTTGAGGAATCGGATCCAGGTGGTCGAGTCGGCGGTCACCCGTAGGTCGGCCGACCCGTGGTGCCCGTCGGTGACGGTGAGCTGTCGGTCATGAATGACGATGGTGACGTTGCGCGGCTCGGCGCCGGTGAAGGTGAAGTGGTAGGTCGCCGACATGTCCTTCGCCTGTTCGCGCTGGAAAATGACGAGGAGTCCCTCGACGAAGCCGGCGATGCTGTTGGCGCGCAAGCTCTGTCCGACCTGCTTGATCCGCTTGTGTGGGAACCGTTTGGCGACGTAGCTTTCCGCATCCGAGCCCGGTACGACGTAGATGGTCTCCTCTTTCAGCTGAAGGGGACGGACGACTTCGGCGAGGTGGGTTTTCCGGTCGTCGAGCCAGGGCCTGATGACGTCTTCGCCGGCTGGGCAGACCGACATGCAATATGCCGCTTTGTAGTTGGCGCCGAATGACAGGCTCTGCCAGACCGACGCGGTCTCGTTGTCGGGGACCTTGGTGCGGTAATCGGTGGCGTTCTTGCTGTCGGCGACCTGGCCGACCCAGTCGCCGAAGCCGCCCATGAATTCGCGGTAGTTGTGGGTGTAGCAGGCCGAGAAGTCGAAGTGGCCGTCCGAGGCGATGGCGCCGGTCGGGCATGCGGCGACGCACAGTTTGCAGTCGAGGCACGGGTTGAAGGCGATCGGTTGGGAGTCGTCGTTCACCTCGGCGTCGATCAGCACGGTGCCCAGCAGGATGAAGTTGCCGAACTTGGGGTGAATGACGTTGCGGTGCAGGCCCATATGCCCGAGGCCGGCGGCGACGGCGACCGGTTTGTGGCTGACGACCCACGTCTTGCGCGGGAAGTTGTCCATCTCCATCGGGAAGCCCATTGCCGGGTTGATCGCCCGGACACCCTGCGCCTCCAATTCGGCCACCACAGCGCGACCGACTTCATCGGAGTGGTCGCCGGTGTGGTGGAACTCGAGATTGGCCACCGACCGCGCCGGTGTCCGGATGTTCTCCCGGTTCATCTTGCACACGAAGCTGATCAGTGTCCGCACGCGCGGCATCACGGCGGTCAGCTCGGCCCGCTGGTCGGCGATCTCGGGCCGGTCGATGGCGACGAACCCGACGTCATCGGCGCCGGCGTCGAGGCAGAGTTGGCGCAACCAGGTGGCGTCCAGCGCCGGTGTCGGCGGGGGTTGGGTGTCGCGGCTTTCGCGGACCAGGGCGACGGTCGGATGGTTGTCGATCTTGCTCGGCTTAGACATCGGACCCGTTTCGTTGTGACGACCCAACTGGTTTGGGATCGGTGGACAGTGTGTCGAGGATGAGGCGTGCCACGAGAGCGGGCTGCTCCAGGGCCGAGAAGTGGCCGGTGCGCGGCAGATTCACCCGGTGAACGCTGCGCAGTGCGCTTTCCACTCGGTCGCGTTCGGCGGGGCGGGACCAGTCCCGATCGCTGTAGACCAATGTCACCGGTGCGCTCACCTCGGGGTAGCGGGCCCGGGCCTCGATGAATCCGCCCAGGCTGCGGTAGATGCCGCGGGCAACCCGCGAATAGCCCTGCCGCCGTCCACTTCTCAGTAACTCGTCCAACAGCTCGGCCGGGAGTGCGGTGTTGTCGAACAAACCGCCGTGCAGCACCGCGCGCATGACGGGACGGGGCTCGATGCCCGCGAGCAAGGGGCCGATCACCGGTAGCCGCACCCCGGAGATGATCACCCGGGCCAGCAGGTTTCCACGTTCCAGGCCGGACGGGTAGTCATACGGATTGAGCGCCACGACATGACGTACCCGCTCCGCGAGATCGACCGCTGCCAACAACGCGAGGGCGCCGCCGAGCGATTCCCCTGCCAGGGTCACCGATTTCAGATCCAGCGCGTTGACGAATTCGACCACAGCTGAGCGCATCTCGGGCTCTTCGTACTCGCGGCCCGGGACGATGTCCGACCAGCCCATGCCGGGCAAGTCGACCGCGTAGACGGTGAACTGGTCCCACAGCAGCGGGATCACGCGCTGGAAATAGTCCAACTGGGTGCGCACCGTGTGGATCAGCACCAGGGGAGGCCCGACTCCGGTGGTGTAGTAACGCAGTCGAGAACCATCGCCGCGGACGAAGTACCGCACTTCGCCGCGGCCGCCCGTCCACGTCTGCGTGTAGTCCGAATCGGGCAACTCGACAGCTGTCATGAGAATCGTCTCCCGCCTTGGTTTCTACGATCATGCGCTGTCATAGACAAGAAAATCAAGCGATAGGATGAAAAGTGTGTCTCCGCGCAACTGGGAATAGAACCCACGATCCTTTAGATTCAGGTGATGGCTGTGCACAAGACCTATAGCCAGAACTGTCCGGTGGCTTTGGGGATGGACGTTCTGGGTGAACGCTGGACCATGCTGATCCTGCGTGAGTTGTTCGGCGGGCCGCGCCGTTACAGTGACCTACGTGCCGAGCTACCCGGTATCGCGACCAATCTGCTTGCCGACCGCTTGCGGTCGTTGGAGCTGGACGGGCTCGTCAGACGGACTGACCTGCCCCCGCCGATTGCGCGCACCGTCTACGAACTCAGCGACACGGGCTGGCGGAAGGTCGCCCCAGTCCTACGGGCTGTCGCCATTTTCGGGATCGATCGGATCGATGCCGACGATCTCGCCGAAAGGCCGCTGACCGGGTTCCTCGCCGGCCTGGTTGCCGGCTTCGACTCCGCCGGCGCCGGTGATGTGGCGGCCACCTACCGCGTCGAAGTCAACGGGCGCATCTTCGAGCTCTCGGTGGACCACGGTGAACTCGCGCCACCACGTGATGCGCCCGCCGTCGTCATGCAGGCGACGGCGGACGATTTGATCGCGATCCGGGCGGCACCGACAGCAACGCGGCGGAAAGCTGCGCTCCGGCGCCTCAAATTCGACGGCGACCCCACCGCGGTGGCTGAGATGCGCCGGATCTTCCACCTCGCGGCGTGATCACGCCGGAGTGATCAGCTGCCTGTCAATCTTCATTGCATCTCGACATCACCCAAAGGGCCCTTATCCGTATTCCCGGTATTGGCTGGGTGTGATTCCCACCCGGTCTTTGAAAGTGGTGGCGAAATGGCTTGGTGTCGAGAATCCAACGGCTGCAATGATTTCGGTGATCGTCAGGGGCGTGGTGGTCAGTAGTTTTTTGGCTCGCGAAATGCGTTGAGTGATGACGTATTGGTGTGGGGTGGTGTGGAAAGCATCGTTGAAAGCTGTGCTGAATCGGTTGACCGGCATATTGACGAGCTGGGCCAGCGCGTGAAGGTTGATCGCGGAGTCGAGGCTGTCGCGGAGGTATTCGCGCAGTGCGTTGACCGCAGCCTGGTCCAATTGCGAAGGGGAGTCCATGATTTGGACGGCAGGGGCGGCGCAATATTGATCCCGCAGGTGTAACCGCACAGTCTCAGTCAATGATTGGTGCAACAACCGCGCAGCCGCATCGGTCCGACCACTTACGTCGTGGATGCGCTGTACGAGCGCATAAAGGAGTGGATCAGGCCCAACGGTCGGCTGCAAAGGGTAGGGCCCCAAAGCCGACGTCGGAACGGTCAATTGGCAGTAGTGCGCTTCGGAATATCCGCGGGCCAGTGCGGCGCCGCGGTGTTCGGCAGGCAAAACCCATGTGCTTCCCGCGGTCGGTGTCTCGACGCGGCGCCCACCCATGTCCTCGACTTCATACTCCTTGGCGAGCACGCGCCCATGGCGGTACACCATGATGACGTGATGCGGCTGATGAAATTCGCAGTCAGCTGATCCGCTCAGATGCTGACTGACAAACGCGAATTCAACACTCGCCACGGATCAAGCCTCTCAGACCCACGGGTATCGCGATAGTACGAACTTCGCGAGCGTGGATTAGCTGTCGATCTGGGCAACAGTCCGCCGATGCCCAAGAACAGCCAACCTAACGTCGCGTCGACCAGTAGGTCAAAACCTCGTCTTCGCGGGCACTGTGCGCCTCCGGCGGTGAGTGGACCGGCCGCGGTGTCGGCCGTGGTATTCCGCAACCCGGTGAGAATTCGAAGGTGGTGCCTGCGGCGATCCACATAGCTTCTCAGCGTCACGGTCCTGCGGTGCACTGTGTGGCCCCGACGTGAGGGTTGCCGGTACCACCAGCGCTGACCAGCGGTGACGTGTCCAGTCAGTTTGAATTCGCGAAGTTGAGGAGCATGCATTGAAGGCTGTCGTGATGACCGGTGCGAACCAGCCATGGGAAGTTCGAGAAGTTCCGACACCGGAAGCCGAACCGGGCCAGGTTCTGGTGAAGGTACACGCGTCGGGGATGTGTTTCACCGACGCATGGGCCACCCAAGGCTTCGGTGGCGATATCTACCCGCAGACGCCAGGGCACGAAATTGTCGGCGAAGTCGTTGCGGTGGGCGCCGGCGTGCGAACACGGCAGATCGGCGACCGTGTCGGTGCCACCTGGGTTCAGTCCGCGTGCGGCCGCTGCGAATATTGCCTCGAATGTCGGCCGTTGACCGGACAGACTGCGATGAACTGTGTAGCTCCGCGTACCTCGGGCTTTTCCGCTCAGGGCGGTCACGCTGAATACGTCGCGCTTTCTGCCGAGGGAACGGTGCTGTTGCCTGACGCGCTGTCGTACGAAGCCGCGGCACCGATGATGTGCGCCGGCTACACGACATGGAGCGGGTTGCGCGACGCCGCGCCGCAACCGCATGAACGCATCGCAGTGGTCGGCATTGGGGGCCTGGGACATGTTGCGCTGCAGCTAGCTAAGGCCAGCGGGTTCGAAACCATCGCTGTCACACATTCTTCCGATAAGCACGATCTGGCCGTGCAGCTCGGTGCCGATGGTGTCGTGGCGAACGGAACAGAGCTGCGTGCCCTGGGCGGTGCGGACGTCTTGTTGGTCACGACCAATTCCTTTGCCGCTGCCCAAGATGCGATGACGGGCCTGCGGGTAGACGGGCGGGTCGTGCTGAGTGGGTTGGATTTCAATCATCCGTTCAGCATCTCTTCGGAGGGCGTGCCCTTCCACATGATGCGACAGCGAGTCATCGGGTCTACTCATGGTGGTTTGCACATGCTCATCGAAGTCCTGAAACTCGCCGCGACCGGCAAAGTCAAACCCATCGTGGAGACCTTCACTCTCGATGAAGCGACACACGCATACGACCGTCTGGTCTCGGGTGGCATGCGCTTTCGCGGCGTATTCACACCCACACGGAGCTGACTGGGCTCGAGGGTGTCGGTTGGAGCGTCAGCACGGCGCGGGCGTCGGTCCCAGTTACCGATGGGCGGTGTCAAGGTCCGTGTAGCGAATCTGGTTACCGCCTGCCCGTTTTGCCGCATACATCGCATGATCGGCGGCCACGACGAGTGCCTCCAGGCTTGACTGCGGGTCGGGATCAAACTCATCTAATGTGTGTGCCGCAGTGCCGACGCTTGCCGTGATGGGGAACGGCAGCGCACCGATCGCATCGCAGAGTCGGCGAGCGACGGCCGCGAGTGGTTCGGGCGCGATGGCGTCGACGATGATGAACTCTTCGCCGCCGCTACGCGCAACGATCGCGGTGTCCCTGGTGTTGGTACGCAAGGTCGACGCCACGGCGATCAGTGCGTGATCGCCGTGGGCGTGGCCGTAGGTGTCGTTGAGGGCCTTGAAGCGGTCGAGGTCGATCGCGATAGCGGCTAGGTCTCTGTCATCGGCGCGACGTCCAGCGAGCATCTCGCGACTCTTAGCCGCAAATCCTCGCCTGTTGAGCAAGCCGGTCAAGGGATCGTTCTCGGCGTTGATCGCACCGATACCCAGGCGGTGAACGGCGATCTGAGCGCAGATCGGTACCAGCACGCAAACGGCCAGAAAGAGCCAGCTCGCGGCCGCGGCAAGTTGTGGCTTACCCGCCAGCGTCAGCCGGATGGCCACGGTGGTCATGATCGCAGTGGTAAACACGCTGTTGGTCAGCATCACTCGTGTCGAGTGGGCCAGTGCGATGTAGCTCGCAGCGCAGACGAAGGATATGCAGGCAAAAATCCCCAGGACCGGATCTGTTTGCAACACCGCTGTCGCCGCGGCGGCCAATTGAAACGTCGCCGCGAAGGCGATGGACTGGGCACGGGTCAGCACCCGGGTGGCCCACATGAACGTGAACGCGATCGCGGCAGCGATCAGGATGCCGTTGAAAGCGTCCTGCGGCGGTTGCGAAAGGTTGACGGGCAAGGCGCCGGTCCATGGTCCCTCGATGCATAACGACGTGGACGCCACCACCAGCAGGTTTCGCACGGGGGAGCGCCTGTTGTCGGGTTCCAGGTAGGCCCACAGCCATTCGTAGTGGTCAGGCTGCCCCCACCAATCCAGCAACTTTTGCCGAAGCCTCATCGAGGCACGATCTTACTGGATAGCTGCACTATTTGAACTCGCTGAACAAGGGCGAATCTACAGTGGACGGCTCTCTGAGCGAACATTCAGTATGGCCGGGTGGTCATGGTCCACGGGTGCCGGCACGCTCATTCGCAGGCGGACTGTGCCGAAGATTCGGGCAGCATCGCCGGGCAGCGAGTCCGCTCCGGCCTCGGGGGCAATCCGTCACTGCCATCAATCGGATGGCGATCCCGGGTCGCTTTCGCGTCGTGCTGGACCGACACACTTTGCCACTGATTTGTCAGCAGTAATTGACCGTTGAATCAACTATCTACCCACAAATTGTGGTTCAAATACTCCGATGGCATCATTCATCGATTGCACATGAGATCAACGTACGCAGTCTTATAACGAACGAGATTGCCGACGTTCCCAGTCGGGCCTCGCTGTATCCAGGAGTGCTTGACAGCAGTGCCCTCCCGCACCGCGATGACCGTACATTCCTCGATGGGTGCGTTACCGACCTTGTTGAGTATCGGTCGAAGTCCTTGTGCTTCCAGATCACTGATCGTGGCCTGGGCCGATTTCTGTACATCGGGGGCAGCCAGCGCCGGACCTGCCGAGCCCAGACTCAACACGATCGCTACAGACGCAACCACGAGGCTCTTGGTAATACCGCTGCCTGACAATTCAATTTCCTTTCCAGCATTCGAGACCATTATCTGCGTTGTCTCAAATTCAATGCTAGCCAGGATCGATCGCGCGTCGAGATACTCATATGCGACGCATAAGGATCGTCATGTCAATTTCATAAATGATCCGTAGTCGTTTCAGGCATTGCTAGCCGACGATCACGACATCAGGTCATGACTGCCGGGGACCCTTCATCAGATCGACCCATGTCTCGGCGGTCGAGCCGAGGGTGCCGGCGGCGAAGACGCTGATGCCACCGTTCGGATCGAGGAATTGCCCGCTGCCGGGATCGTAGGTCGTGGCGCCCGGTCCGCTGGCTTGCGGTTGTCCGTTCCCGGCTGGGGATGGGGATTCTGCCGGCAGTGGCGCAGGTGAGTCCGGCGCTGGGGGTGGCCACGGCTGGGTCTGCGCGGCGCCGGCGGGAACTTGTCCGTACGGCGGGACCTGTTGGTCTGGTGGGGCCCGGAACGGCAGTGGAGGTGGTTGGGGTCCGCGCGTAACAGGCGGAGTTTGCGAGGGGAACGGGGGCGTCAACGCCGGACCTGGTCCGGGTGGGACGCCGGGTGGCAGCTGTACGACCGGGGGCCCTGGATCATAGTCGGCCTCCGGGGGAATGTTGGGATACTTGTTGGGCGGCAGGATGTTACGTGGGTCGGTGACCGGAGTGTCGTATGGCACGGGTGGTCCCCGCCACGGGTTGTTGCCGATGGGGACGTAGCCTGCTGGATCGCGGCACAAGTCGACAGTGGGTGCGCGCTTTCCGGGGAATTCCTGGCACGGGTAATTGCGCGCTCCGCGCACCGCGGTGGGGTCGTTCTGTGCCACCTTGCAGTAGAGATCCGGGGGGATGTCGCGCAGCGTCTGGTCGGCGGGGGTGCGCTGGTCTGGCGGCGGTATGAAGCCGGTCAGGCATGGCGGGGGATCGCCGAGGTTGAACTTGAAGTCGGCCTTGGCGCCCTCATCGCCGGGTAACTGCTGGGCCACGGTGAGCAGGACCGCGGTGAGGGCGGGGAACACGACGAGCGTCTGTTCGATGGACTTGTGGTAGATCACCCCGATACGCCCGAAGTTGGCGAGGTTGGCTGCCAAGACGGGGAAGGAGGGCCGGATGCCTTCAAAGGTTTCGGTCGCCGCGGCAGCCGCGCCGGGGGCGGCCTGCAGTACTGCGCGGATCTCGGGGTCGGCGCGGCGTGCCTCGGTCGACAAGCGGGCCAGTCCGTCGGCGATGGACTTGATGCTGTCGCCGCTTTGGATTTGCGCATCGAGGAAGGGACCGGCCTGATCGATGAGGGCGGTGGTGTCGCCTGTGTATCTGTCGGCTTCGTCGACGAGGAGCCTGGCGGACTCGATGAGTCGTGCCAATTCCGGTCCCGTGCCGTCGAAGGCCTTGAAGGTCTCGTGTAGTAGGTCGTGCAGGCGGCTGTTGTCCAGGGAGTCGATGAGCGCTTGGGCCTCATGGAGCAATCCGGCGATGTCGCCGGGTATTTGGGTGTGGGCGCGGTCGATTCGGGAACCGTTGCGCAGCGATTCCGCGGAGGCGTTGGGGGGCGGCACCAGATCGATGTACAGCTCGCCGATGGCCGACATGCTCTTCACCGATGCGGTGACGTCGGCCGGTATCGCGGTGTCGGAGTCCAACTGCATTGCCGCGTCGACACCGTGGCCGTGAGTGAGCGATACGGCCGTGACGTGGCCGATTGTGGTACCGCGGTAGGTGACGTTGGCATTGCGGTAGAGGCCGCCACTGGAGGTGAAATTCGCCGTGACGTTGTAGACCCCGAATCCCAGAGCAGCGGGCACGTGTAGGTAGAACAGTGCTACGGCGACTATGACGATGACCGCGACTACCGAAAAGATGGCCAACTGCACGCGGATCAGACGAGTGAGCACGATTCACCGACCTCCAGGTGGCGGTGGGGTTTCGGCGCGCGGCGGTGGGACGCTGAACGGGTCCGCAGCCTGCCCGGAGAGATTGGCCATCTGGCCCATGAGGAAGTCCGGCGGATCGATCACCTCGTTGAGGTGCCGCATATTGGGGTCCAAAGTGGATGTGGTGAAGAGGTTTTCGCCGAATCGCCGGGTCGTGAGGTCCAATGTGATGAACACGTTCAGATAGTCGCCGCGGACCATTTGCTTGATGCCGCCTTGCGGTATCGGAAATGTGGCCAAGACCGGCAAGGCGCCAACGAGAGCATCGGCGTTGTCGGCCAACGGCTTCAGCGTCGAGTAGGCGTCCTTGAGGTCGGCGGCGAAGTGCACCTTCGATTGAGACAGGATCCGGGACGCGATCTCGGCGAACTGTCGCAGAGCGGCGAAGCCCTCGACGATGTGACCGCCGTTGTCGTTGAGGACGCGCAGTGCTGCCGGTGACGCGGCGAGTGCTCGTGCCAGCTTGTCGTTGCCGTGTGCCACCTGTCCGGCGAATCTGGCCAACTTCTCTGCGGCCGTGATGAGATCACCGGTTTGTCGATCGACCGAAGCGGTGAGTTCTGCGAGGCGCGGTAAGAAGTCGGCGAACTGGCCTGCGTGCCCGGCTATCGCCGAATACAGCTCGTCGGTGATGTCTTCGAGCGCACCGAGATTGCCTTTGTTGACGATCACGCCGAGCGAGGAGAGTACTTCTTCGGTGGTCGGGTACCGCCCGGCCCGCCCGATGGGAATGTGTGTCCCCGGCTGCAACGTTCCGGTCGGCGGCTGGTCGGTCGGAGCGGCGAGCTCGAGGTGCTGGGACCCGAGCAGCGAGGTCTGGCCGATGGTTGCGGTGGCGTTGGCCGGCAGCTTCACCCCCGCGTTCAACACGATCTGGACTTCGGCGTAGAACGTGCCGTCACTGCGTTGCACGGCTTGCATTCCAGACACGCTGCCCACGGTGACGTCGTCGACGAGCACCGGTGAGTTCTGCGGGAGTGACGCGACGTCGGGGAGCTCGGCGCTGATGGTGAACGATCCCTTGCCGTGTCCCTCGGTGCCGGGCATGTTCAGCGAGTTGAGGCCGCCGAATTGACACGCGCTCAAAGTTATTGCCGTGCAGCCGATGGCCACGCCACGCCGACTCGTGCACGCCAGGCGATTTCTGGCCGTTGCCATCGCCCTCACCCGCCTGCTCCTGGCTGTGGATCAGCGCCGGTGCTGGGTGTTGGAGCAGGGGCCGCGGGCACCGGGGAAGGCGCTGCCTGATTACTTCCTGCGGTTCCCGGACCAGGTGAGGTCCCGGCCGGCGGGGGAAGTAGGAGCGACGCCAGATCGGTGTCGGGCGGGATGACTGGTGGTGTCACGCCCGGCAGTGGTTGCCACTGCAGTTGAGATATCGGTGTTTGGGCTTTCGCCTCGGTTTCCGGTGTGTCGTAGACGATCTGCCCCTTGTAGGCCGTGATGCCGTTGATCGGATGGAACAAGAGCGGGGGGAAGTTGGCCGCGAGGCGCCGGAGCACCGGCGCCATCCGCTGACGGCATATTTCGGCGCGCTTGTAATAGTCGGGAGTGGCACCGGTCTGCAGGACACCACCGCAGATGAACTGCACCGGGTTGGCGAAGTTCGGCAGGTTGAGGATTCCGTTGACCGAGGCTTGAGCGGGGTCGTAGATATTGTAGAAGTTCGCGAGGCCGTTGGGGGCAACGTGCAACACCTGCTCGATGTCGCCGCTGTGCTGGGTAAGCAGAGACGTGAACTGGGCGAGCCGGTCGACTTGGCCGACGAGGCTGGCGTTGTTGTCCTTGAGGAATCCGCGAATGTCGTTGAGAGCCATAGATAACGTGCCGAGTGCAGTGTCGAGACGCGAGGAGCTGTCTGCCAAAACCTGTGACACGGATGCGACGTGACTGGAGAACTCGACAATCTGGTCGTTGCTGCGTGACAGTGCGTCGACCAGGATGTGGAGGTTCTTGACGGTGCCCAGCAGGTCGGTGCGGGAGTCGCCGAGCCGCCCGGCGGTTTGGGACAGCTCTCGAATGACTTGTCGGAATGAATCGCCGTTGCCGTCGAAGGTGTCAGCTGCCTGGTTGACGAATCGGGACAGCGGCCCCTGTATGGATCCTGTTGTGGGGCCGAGCTGTTGGCTAAGTTTGGTGAGTTCGTCTTTCACCTGGTCCCATTCGACGGGCACGGCGGTGCGATCGCCGGGAATCCTCGCGCCATCGGTCGCGGTCGGTCCGCTGTCATAGACCGGTGCAAGTTCGATGAACCGCGCTGCGACGAGGTTCGGCGCCACGATCACGGCGGCGGCGTCGGCGGGAATATCGACATCGCGGTTCACCGTCATGGTGATCTTGGTGCTGCCGCGCCCGGATGTGATCGCGGTGATGGTGCCTACCGGTACTCCGGCGACCTTCACGGCATCACCGGGATAGAGGCCGACGGCTGAGGTGAAGTCGCCGCTGATGGTGAGAGGGCGCGGGGTGGGCCACACGGCGACCGCGGCGCTGCCCAACAATGCGAGCAGCGCGACCAGAAGTGTGATCTGTACGGCGGGGCGGCGAATGCGAATGTCGTTGATTTTCATGGTGATTTGGGCCTGACGGTGGTGCGTTCGACCAGGAATCCGCGAAGTAGATCGGCCAGGGACTCAGGCAACTTTCCGGGCTGGAAGTAGAGGTCGGTGAGCAGGCCCGCCGCGCTGGGTGGCGGCACGCCACCGATGTTTGCCTCGAATCCGGGCGCCGATCCGACCACCTCGCCCAGAGCCGTCGCGTAGTGGGGAAGACGTGCGAGCGCTTCGGCGATGTGTTCGCGGTGCTCGTTGAGGTTGTCCAGCACCAAGTTGAGTTTCTGCAAGGCTGGGCCGAATTCGGTGCGGTTGTCGGCGACGAAGCCCGAAAGTTGGCGGGCGAGATCGGTGATGCCGGAAACCAACGAGTTGATGGCTTGACGTCTGGCATCGAGTTGAGTGAAGAGGGAGTTGCCGTCGGTGATCAACTGGTTGATCTGCTCGGCGCGCTTGGCCAGCACCGCCGACACCGAATTCGCATGTGCGAGTGTCTGCGCGATCTGCTCGTCGCGGGCGTTGAGGCTCCGTGACAGGGCGGTGACTCCATCCAGTGCGCCACGCAATTGGGGGGTCGCGTCATGCAGAGCGTCGGTGAGAGTCTGCAGTGCCTCGGCGAATTGGGGCTTGTTCAGATCCCCGACGTTGTGGCCCAAATCTTGCAGCGCGTTGTTCAAGCTGTAGGGCGTGGTGGTGCGACCGAGGGGGATCAACGTACTCGTGCCGGATCCCTTGGGGGTGATGGCCAGCGTGCGCCGACCAAGCACGCTGTCGGTCTTGATGGCGGCCAGGCTCTGATCGCCGATGTGTAGCTTGCGGTCAACGGTGAAGTCGACCTTCGCTGATCGCTTGGCCAGTTCGACCGAGGTGACGGTTCCGACCGGGTACCCGTAGATCCCGACGTCATTGCCGGCAGTGATGCCTGCCGCGTTGGTGAAATAGGCTGTGTACCTTTTTTTCTGGGGCCAGACGGGTAGATCGGCGTACCCGAATGCGGTGAGGACCAGACAGGTGACGAGCACTATCCCGATGATTCCGGTGCGCAGTGGGGTGCGGGCAGCGGCGCGTTTACTTGGCAAAGGAGCACCTGCCTTGGGTTGGGTCTGGCGGGCTGACGGCCGGGATGAGGAGGTCGCTTCCGGCGGGGCCGTTGACCTTGAACTTCAGTTGGCAGAAGTAGATGTTGAAGAAGGCACCGTAGGAGCCGAGGGCACTGAGCCGAAGATAGTCTTCGGCCAACGGCTCGATGACCGTATTGACTTGCTTCTTGTGATCGTCGAGAACGGTCGCCAGAGGACGGGCGTTGGCGATGATCCCTTGCAGAGGCCGACGCGAGTTGTCCAGCATGGCGGTGAGATCGGACTGCGCGGAGGCCAGCGGCGGAATGGCGCCGGCAATCGGATCGCTGCCCTGTGCGAGCGTGGTCACCAACTTTTGAAGCTGATCCACACTGGCGTCGAGTTGAGCGTTCTTGTCATCGACGGTTCCCAGCACCGAATTCAGATCCGCGATGACGTCGCCGATGAGCTGATCGCGAGCGGCGATGGTTTGCGTGAACGACCCTGTGCTCGACAACATCTCGGCCAGGTCGCCTCCCTTGCCTTGCAGGAGCTCAATCACTGCGTTGCTGAGGTGATTGACCTTGTCAGCGTCGAGCCCCTTCAGGACGGGGCGCAAGCCCCCCGGCAGCGCATCGAGGTCTAGGGCCGGTTCGGTGTTGCTGGTCGGGATCGTGGCGTTCTCAGGAAGCTTGTGCAGCTCGCCGGGGCCGGCAGTGATCTCCAGAAAGCGGTCCCCGACCAGGTTTTCGTATCGGATGGCCGCGCGGGTCGAGGTGTACAGCTGGTAGCGCTTGTCAACGCTGAACGTCACCTCGACGTGGTCGCCGGTGATTGCGATGTCGGAAACCGACCCGACGCGGATGCCGGCGATGCGCACGACTTGGCCGGTCTTCAGGCGCGATACCGAGGTGAAGTCCGCGTGGTAGGTGGTCGCGGAGCCGAACCTGAAGTTCCCGAATGTCACGATCAAGCCGGCCAGGACGAGCAGCATGGTGACGGTGAAGGCGCCGACCTTGAATCCAATGCGCTTGGGGGTCATCAGAATCTGTCGCGTTCTGCGTAGGCGCCATTGAAGAGGAACTGCAGGGTGTTGGGTGGATCGAATTGTAGTTCGGTGTTGGGTTGGTAGGGGATGTAGGCGTTGTCGGTGACCAGGAACTGGGGGTGGTACCACGAGCCAGAACCCTGCTTGGTCGGAAGGTTAGGTAGCCCACGGCAATTCGGGCCGCCCGACGCATTCACGATGGGCAGGCTCTCGGGGTAGGTGTAGGGCGGTGAGCCGGGCTTGAAGTTCGCGCTGAGAAAGAGTCCCGGAACCGTGCCGCCCACGAGGGGGCTGAATTTGGTGTTGGCGTCGGAAAGCGCGGTGACCAGGCACGGGAACTCCGGGGAGTAGTCGCCGAGCACTTTCAGCGGCGCGCGCAGTCGTTGGACCGCGGCGATGAAATCATTCTCGGCCGGTCCGAGCGTGGCCGCGCCGGCGGTGCCCAGTCCGGTGGTGGCCAACAGAGTTGCGGTCAAGTTGTCTTTCTCGTCGACGATCGTCTTGCTGATGGTCGGGACATTGTCGAGCGTGGTCAAAAGGTCCGGTGTGGCGTCGGCGTAGATGTCGGCGGTCTGCGCGAACTTCTGTAGATCGCTTTGCACGGCAGGGAGTTTCGGGTTGAGCTTGCCCAGGTATGTGGTGAGCGTGCTGACGGTGTCGCCGAGGTTCTTACCGTTGTCGCGGAGGCCCTCGGTGAGCGCAGTCAAGGTCGCATTGAGCTGAATGGGGTCGATCTTGTGCAGCGTGTCGACGAGGGCTTGGAACAGGGTGTTCGCTTCTACCGCGACAGCAGCCGCATGCAGCGTGGTGTTCGGCGCCAACGGTTTTGGCGATGGGTCGTCTGGCGGGAGGAACTCGACTGACTTGCCGCCGAAGACGGTGTTACTGGCGATCCGCACGGTGGCGTTGGCAGGGATGTAGTCGATCTGGTCCGCAACAATAGCCAAGGTGAGGCGGGCCTGGGTGCCGTCGTAGTCGATGGCCGTGACTTTGCCGACCTGCACACCGAGATACTTGACCTTGGCATCGCGGTCCATCACCAGACCTGCACGCTCGGCGGTCACGGTGATGGTGTCGACGGGGGTGAAGGCCGCCGTATATGCCAGGTACGTGATCCACACGGCGGCGGCGACACCCATCACCATGACGAGGGCAGCCAACCGCACGGCCCACGCGCGCCGGCCTTCAACAATCACGATCGACTCGGATCGCGTGACAACCAAGTGTGTTGTGGCCGTTCGACATTCCGCTAACCGTCTACGGCGAGATGGAGTGAGGCCAGGCGGCGCACCAGCAGACTGGGTAGCCACCGCCCCACCGTGCGCGCCGACACCCAGTCGGTGCGCCGCAGCATTTCGGTGATGACGATCCGGGCTTCCAAGCGCGCCAACGCCGATCCGACGCAGAAGTGGGCGCCCTTGCCGAAGCTGAGGTGTCCTCTCCCATTCGTCCGATCAAGTCGGAAGTCATTGGGCTCGTCGTACTGTGCCGGGTCGCGATTGGCCGCACCCCATAGGAGGAGAAGCCTCGAACCCGCCGCCAAATCCGTGCCGGCCAGCGTGCAGTCGTTGACGACATGTCGGTAATGACCCCGGAACGGGGGCTCGAACCGCAACACCTCTTCCAGAAACGGGCCCAGCAGGTCGGGATCCTGGCGCAGCTGCCGCTGAACGTCCGGCTGTGTCGCCAGCACGTAGGCTGCTGAGCCGATGAGCGATGCGGTGGACTCTCCACCGGCGCTGAACAACGTGATCATCATGATTTGTGCTGTGAGAGTGTCGACTTCACCGCTCTGGCACGCGGTCGCCAGATCTCCCAGGAGATTGTCGCCGGGGTTCTGCGCGGCACGGGCGAACTGATCGGCAATGTAGCCCGACAGTTCCAGCGTTGCCGTGCCGGCGGCGGCGAGCTCGTCAGGTCCAAGGAGCCCCTCGAGCAGCTGCGTGCTTCCGTACCCCCAGGCAACCAGCTGATCGACGTCTTCGTCCGGAACTCCGATCATTCTGCCGACCACCATCATCGGCAGGCGATTGGCCAGGGCCGACATCCATTCGACCGTCCCATTCTCAATACTGTTGCGCCACAGTGCATCGTTGGTCTCTTCGACCAGTGGCTGCAGCGCGCGTATGCGTTTGGCGGCCAACTGTGGAAGCAGCATCTTGCGGTGCACAGCATGGTTGGGATCGTCGGCGGTCGCGAGCACGTGGGTGGGTCCACCCAGCTCGTCCATGGTGAACGCGCCGATCGACCCGTCGGCCTGGCGCATGATGGTCGCCGTCAGATTCGACGAGAAGTCATCGACTCGAGCAACCGCTTCCTGGACTGCGGCCCATCCGGACACCGCGTAGAAGCCCGTATCGCCGACGGAATGCATCGGGCCCTCCGCGTGCATCCGCTCGTACAGGGGCGCGGGGTCTTGGATGCAATCGTCGTCGAGGAGTTGAAGCCCCAACGCACCGTAGCTCAGCGTCACCTCAGCAGATTCGAGCGCGGAAAGCAGCACGTCAACCCATCGGCGAGAGGTTGATACGGGGTCATGAACTTCCGGTCTCGGCAGCTTGTCTCAGATTGAATCGTCTACCAGCGACATCGAGTGGTAATTTCTCTACACTCCGTCTCATTGCGAGATTTTTGTGGAATCCGTCCAAGGGAGGGCCAGATGCCGCAGGAAGACTGGCTTGTCGGTGATCGCCAGGCCGC
The DNA here is from genome assembly GCF_009729075.1 of Mycolicibacterium sp. CBMA 226. Classification (GTDB taxonomy): domain Bacteria; phylum Actinomycetota; class Actinomycetes; order Mycobacteriales; family Mycobacteriaceae; genus Mycobacterium. The sequence continues at coordinate 134,279 of NZ_VTGY01000001.1, forward strand.
CGCCGCCGAGAGGATCTATGCGGCTGCCACAGAACTGATCGCCCGCGGGGGGTACAACGCACTCGACATCGACGTACTAGCTGCTCGGGTGCACTGCTCGCGCGCGACGGTCTACCGACACGTCGGAGGTAAACGGCAGATAGCTGACGTGATCCTCGCGCGAGCAGCCGAGCGAGTTGTGGCCAAGGTGCGTAAGGGAATTGAGGGTCTCGCCGGGCGAGAACGGGTCGTGACTGCGATTGCAGTTGGTCTGGAATACACGCGAACCGACCCACTCGGCAGGTTCATGGCTGCATCTCTGCGCGGTGTCGATCAGATGAATTGGCTGACCGACACCCCGGTGTTCGCAGACTTGGCCATCGAGCTGGTCGGTGCCGCCGCCGGAGACCGGGCAGCTGGTCAGTGGGTCCTGCGTGTGGTGCTGGCGCTGATCTACTGGCCTGTCGAGGATTATCGGACCGAGCGCGAGGTGATCGACCGTTTTGTGGGTCCCGCGTTCGACTCGGCAGCGTGACCGGGCCGGTCTGACTCAAGAATTGGCTGTCAATCCGCCGTTTGCAGGTAGGCGACCAGTGCGTTGGTCAACCCGCGTCGCGCAACATCGAGGTCTGCGTAGGAACCGAGTTGCCGTTCGGAGACCAGTCCGCGCATCGCGCCCGGAATCAAAGTAGCGACCTCACGGACGCGTTCCGGGTCGGCGCCGAGGTCTTCAAAAGCGTTGCGGCAGATCTGCAGCCACGATTGGCCCCACGAATACAATTCGGCTGCGGTCCTTGGGTATAACCGCTCCAGTTCCGCGTGATCGCGAGGGAGAGCGGCGCGCAGGTTCTCGATGGCCCGTGAATCGGGGGAGTCCAGTCCCGCGTAGAGGGTGTCGATGATGGTGGCGACGCGGTCGCTCAGCAGGGTGTCGGAGCTGACGGACGCGAACACGTCAGCCCTGCGTTCAGCCGTGCGGTGAAGCACGGCGGCCCAGAAACCGTCGGCGTCGCCGAATTGGTATTGCACAGCACCCCAGGTCGCGCCGATGTCCTTGGCTATTCGGTTGGCGGACACCGATCCGGGTTCGCCCGAGGCCAGCGATTTCAACGCGGCCTCCAGCATGTTCTCGCGGGTTGCCTGGCCGCGCCGATTCGGGCGCCGCGCCGGCGGCGGCGCCTCCGTCGTATCGGTCATCCTCGAAGGATATCCCGCTGGATGATCTTTCGTTGAGGGCACTATGCAACTTTCATTGATTGTTCTATGCTTCCGTTCATGGCTAAGCCGCCTCTTTCGATGAGACCGACCGGCTGGTTCCAGGTTGCCTGGTCCGACGAGGTCGGCATCGGTGACGTTCACACCATGAAGTACTTCGGCCGAGAACTGGTTGCCTGGCGCGCAGAGTCTGGTCAGGTCACCGTGATGGACGCCTACTGCGAACACCTCGGTGCCCACCTCGGGTTCGGTGGCACCGTGCGAGGCGAGGTGCTGCAGTGCCCGTTTCACGGTTGGCAGTGGAATCAGCAGGGGCGCAACGTCTGCATCCCCTACGAGAGCCGACCCAACCGGGGGCGTCGCATCAAGACCTACCCGGTTACCGAGTGCAACGCATCGATCTATATGTGGCATGACGTCGAGGACCGTGACCCGTTCTTCGATGCTCCCGACATCTTCGCCAGTTTCGGTGACGGAAGCAGCGAAGCGGACTACTACCCGCAGCAGAGACTGTTCGAGCAGGGGCGCGAGATGCACCCCCAATACGTGCTGGAAAACGGCGTAGATGCCGCCCATTTCAAATACGTGCACGGGACGCCGATCAATCCGATCTTCACCCGGCACGACTTTGATGACCCCGTGTCCTATGTCGATTTCACCATCACGTTCGAAGGCGACGACGGTCAGCGGATCGAGGACGTCAACAGCGGTGTGGAGGCAATCAATGGCGGCCTCGGCATCGCGGTGACCAAGAGCTGGGGGATGGTCGACAATCGCACGATCTCGGCCATTACTCCTGTCGACGACTGCACCTCCGACATCCGCTTCATGGTGTACATCGGACGGCCCAAAGGCGAGGTGCGTGACCCTGATCGAGCTCGTATCCGGGCCGAGGAGTTCGGTACCGAAGTCATCCGGCAGTTCCGCCAGGATGTCCACATCTGGTCGCACCAGCGCTATTCCGATCCGCCCGCCCTGGCGAGCTCGGAACTCCAAGGGTTCACCGCGATCCGCAATTGGGCGTTGAAGTTCTACCCAGACGGCAAAGGGGGCAGCGCTGCCGAGCTGGCCGCCCGATCCACGCACTGATCAAGACCACTCTCAAGAAGGAAGGCTTCTCCATGCCGATTAAGGTTTTCCAGGTCGCGACCGGCAACGTCGGCTCCGAGATGATCAAGCGGATCGCCGATCAACCGGATCTCGAACTTGTTGGTGTGCACTGCTATTCGCCGAGCAAAGTCGGCAAAGACGCCGGCGAACTTGCCGGAATAGCGCCAAACGGCGTGATCGCCACCGGCACGGTCGAGGAAATCATCGCCGCCAAGCCCGACGTGCTGACCTTCCACGGCGTATTCCCCGACGAAGATCTCTACGTCAAGGTACTCGAGGCCGGGATCAACATCGTCACCACCGCCGACTGGATCACCGGCTTCCACCGCGATACCAATCACCCGCACCACTCGGGTAAACCCGTCACGCAGCTGCTCCAAGAGGCCTGCGAGAAGGGTAATTCCACGTTCTACGGCACCGGAATGAATCCGGGTCTCAATCAGATTCTCGGGGTGGTGTGTTCGGCCGACGTCGCCGAGATCGAGAACGTCACGACAATCGAGTCCGTCGACGTGTCCTGCCATCACTCGAAGGACACCTGGATCGAGGTGGGATATGGCCTGCCCGTTGATGATCCGTCGATCCCGGGCAAGCTGCGGAAGTACACGGAGGTCTTCGCCGACTCGGTCTACATGATGGCCGACTGCTTCGGGCTCAAGCTCGACGAGGTGAAATTCGAATACGACCTCGGTGCCTGCACCAAGGATGTCGACCTGGGCTGGTACACCCTGCCCAAGGGCTCCCTTGGTGCCAACTACATCAAGTACGTCGGCACGGTGGACGGCATTCCGCGGGTCGAGACCCATCTGGAATGGCAGATGACGCCCCACACCGAACCCAACTGGAACATCAAGGGCTGCTACATCACTCACATCAAGGGCGACCCCTGCATCTACAACAAGCACATGATCTACCCGAAACCCGGTGTGGACCTGTCCAATCCGGACAACTTCGCCTCGATCGGCATGACGGTCACCGGCATGCCTGCGCTCAATGCCATCAAGTCCGTGGTTGCGGCCCCGCCCGGCATCATCACCAGCGCCGACCTGCCACTGCGCGGCTTCGCCGGACGATTCAAGCTCTAGCCGTACTCGGCAGATCGCTACACGGGTTGGCGGCGAAGGGCGTTGACGGCCGGTGCAATCCAAACGTTGAGTAACCGTCGCAGTTCGGGACCTTGCGAATTCGGCGGGGACAGGATGAGCGATTGCATCGTTCGCAGCACGATGTGGATGATGTCGTCGACGGCGGATGGCTCGAACACCGACCAGTCGACGTCGAGTCGTTCGAACATGGAACGCGCCGTGAGTGCCGCGATCGGATTCGCCAGCGACACGATTTCGGCGAACGCCGAACTGCGGTGCTCCTTGAGTAAGAGACCGACGTATGGGTCGTTCGGCAGCCGTTCTATGGCGACGGCGACGCCCTCCACGATTGCCTCGGCTGGGTCGCTGATGCCGGCGAGGGCGGCGATCAACTCGTCGATGAACGATGACGACGCCTCCGCTGCGGTTGCCGAAATGAGCTCGTCGTTGCTCGCAAAGTAGTGGTAGATGGTTTGGCGGGTTACTCCGAGCCGGCGCGACACGGCTGTGATGTTGGTGGCCTCGCCGAGTTCATCGATGGTTTGGCGGGTCGCCATCAGGATGCGCGACACCGCTTCGGCGTCGCTGGCGGGCACATTCCCACCCCAGCCGCGGGTCCGCATTCGGCCTCCATCCTGCTTTGCCATCGGGTGAATGAACGTTATCGAATCTTGCGCCGGATTGGTCATACAGTTGACAAGCAATTGTATGATCGGTGGAGGTGCAAACGAGGAGGCCTTCTGTGACAAGTGCAGTGTGTCCGTTCGGATCCGGCTTCGACTTCACTGATCCCGAGGTGCTGTTGAAGGGGATTCCGATCAGCGAGTTCGCACATCTACGGCAGTCCGCTCCGGTCTGGTGGAACGAGCAGGCTGAATCGATCTTTGACGATGGCGGCTACTGGGTGGTGAGCCGGCACGAGCACATCAAGGCGATCTCCCGCGACGGCGACCTGTGGTCAACCAACCGCAAGGGAGCGGTGATGCGCTTGCCCGATGGTGTGACGGCCGATCAACTGGAACTCACCAAAGCGCTGTTGATCAATCACGATGCACCAGAGCACACTCGGCTGCGCAAGTTGGTCTCACGATTGTTCACCCCGCGGGCGGTCGTGACGTTGGAAAGCAAGCTCGCGGACGCCGCGCGCGACATTGTCGCCGAGGCCGCTGCGAAGGACGCCGGTGATTTCGTCAATGACATCGCAATGAAGCTGCCGCTCTTGGCTATTGCGGATCTCATCGGGGTGCCTGAGGCCGACCGCGAGAAACTGTTCGACTGGACCAATTCGATCATGAACACTGACGACCCGGAGTTCGCCTGCGATCCGGCCGTGGCCAATGCCGAGATCATGGGTTATGCGTACAGCATGGCTGAAGACCGCCGTCGGTGCCCGGCCGACGACATCGTCACGCGACTGATCGAAGCCGACGTCGACGGCGAGGCACTGGGCGACGTCGAGTTTGCGTTCTTCGTCATCTTGCTTGCGGTGGCCGGCAACGAGACCACGCGAAATGCCATGACGCACGGCATCAATGCCTTCTTCGAGCACCCCGACCAATGGGAGCTGTTCAAACAACAGCGCCCCGAAACGGCCGTTGACGAGATCATCCGGTGGGCCACCCCGGTGCACTGCTTCCAGCGCACGGCCAATGCTGACGTCGAGCTCGGCGGCGCACACATCAAGGCGGGTCAGCGGGTGGGCTTGTTCTACAGTTCGGCCAATTTCGACGACGATGTCTTCGACAAGCCGTTCGAGTTCAACATTCTCCGTAACCCCAATCCGCACTTGGCATTCGGTGGGAACGGCGCGCATTACTGCATCGGTGCGAATCTTGCCCGGTTGGAAATCAAGCTCATTTTCGACGAGATCGCCAACCAGATTCCGAACATCGCCAAACTCGGCGAGCCCGAACGGTTGCGCTCGGGCTGGATCAACGGCGTCAAGCGACTCGACGTCGCGTACTCGTAGTCCCCGGCATCCTCACGCCGTTTCGGTCAGAACGTTCGGGCCGCACGCACGTCTACCAGCGACGTGCGTGCGACCCGATTCGTCGAGCTCAATCGCGGGCCAGTGCGGCGGCGATCAGGTCGTGGCGGGATACCAGCTTCGAACGGAGGCGTCCGGCTGCCTGGCCCCGCTCGCACTCTGATTCGTCTATGGCCCGCCAGTCGTCCCAATCGAGTCGTGCGACACCGCGCTCGGCCAGCAGATTACGTAACACCTCCCGCTGCAGGGCATCTCGAGCCAGCTTGCCGGCGTCGAAGTCGTCCCACAGCGCTGCAACCGTCTCCGCTGCGCACACTCGATTGCTACCGATCACTCCGCGCGGACCGCGCTTGATCCATCCGGTGACATAGACCCCGGGTATCGACATGTCCGCATCGTCGAGAACTCGGCCTTGCTTGTTTGGCACCACGCCCCGGGCGCGGTCGAAGGGAACACCGTCGATCGGGGTGCCGCGGTAACCGATCGACCGCAGTAGCAGTGAGGTCTCCAGGACCTCGCCATCGTCGAGGGTCAGCGCCGTAACATGCTGGGAGCCAACGATTTCAACCGGTCTGGCGCCGAATCTGAACACGATCCGTTTATGTCCCGGGGTGATAGAAGGCGCGGCGTATTCGCGTGCGATGGCGATCTTGTTGGCGGAATCGAAGTCAACTGCTGCGTCGTCGTCGATGGGGTCGCCTTGAACGACAACGTCCACGTCTGGCAGGTGGCCCAGAGCCAGGAACTCACTGACCGAGAACGCGGCATCAGCGAGCCCGCGCCGGGCCAGGATCACCACCTCATCGATTTTGCCGGCGTGCAGGGCGTCGAGCGCATGTTCCGCAATGTCGGTGCCGGCAAGCTCCGCCGGACCCATCGTGAGTACGCGAGCGACATCCAGCGCGACGTTTCCGTTACCGATCACCACTGCGCGCCGACCCGTCAGGTCGAAGTCGTGGGACGCATGGTCGGGGTGGCCGTTGTACCAACCGACGAAGTCTGCGGCCGGGTGACTGCCGGCAAGGTCCTCGCCGGGAAGCCCGAGCGCACGGGTGTCCGATGCGCCCACTGCATAGATGACCGCATGGTGTAAGGCCAGGAGCTCGTCGTGGGTGACATCCCGTCCGACTTCGACATTGAAGTGGCAGCGCAGACGCTCGTTGGTAAAAACGGCATCGAACAGGCGCACTACCGATTTCGTACGCTGATGATCGGGCGCAACACCGGCCCGGATCAACCCGAATGGTGTGGGCAGCCGCTCGAACATGTCAACTTCCACGCCGTCTGTGCCGATCAGCTCCGCTGCGGCGTAGCAGGCCGCCGGACCGGCGCCAACCACCGCCACGCGTAACGCACCGCGACCAACCGGCGAGTGCCGCGTCGGTTCGGGGGTGGGATCGGCCTGTAGCGGGTTCTGGGCGAAGTAGTCGGCACTGAGCTGCTTGAACCGCTCCAGGTGCGCCGGCAGATCGTCGTCGTAATGGATTGCGTCGACGGGACATTCATCAAAGCAGGCGCCGCAGTCGATGCAGCTGTCCGGGTCGATGTAGAGCATCTCGGCGGTGTCGAATCCTGCGGCGCTGGGCGCCGGACGGATGCAGTCGACGGGGCACACCGGAATGCAGCTCGCGTCCTTGCAACAGTTCTGCGTGATGACGTACGCCACGGTCCCACCTCTCCAGACCAGCTCAGTGAACGAGAACAATGATACTGGACAAGTGTCTGATTTTGTTCGGCCGGACCGTCGTCCAATTGATGGCTCTGACAATATTGTTGACCGCACCAGCGTGAAAGATATGGAGAAATAATCAGTTTTTCAGAGCGGTTGCCCTGGCAGGAACCGTCGGATAGCCTGGACACATGTCCAGTATCGCGGTACTACCGGGTGCATTCCGGCGGGATCCGGACCGGCGGCGCGTCCTGACGCGGCGCCGCGTGTTAGGTGCGGCCACCGCTTTGGCCGATCAGGCTTCGGGGGCCGAGGGTGGCCCTACTGTGCCGGAACTGGCGACGCGCGCGCGGATCACGCAGGCGGCACTGCGCGCACACTTTCCGTCGATCGACGCGGTGTTTGCCAACCTCTACTTGGATCGCATGAGGCACCTGCCGCTGAACGTCGACCCGTCGATTCCGGCGGCCCGCCGCGTCAGCGAACAGCTTCGGATGATCACCGAGATTTTCGACGACGAGGCCCAGCTGGCAGTTGTGTGCACCCGGGCCCTGCTGGGGGAGGACGACAACGTTGTCGAAATCCGGACGCGTATCGGCGAGGAATTGCACCGCCGCGTCACTGCCGCACTGGGCGCGGGCGCCTGGCCGGAAGTTGTCACCACCCTCGAAACCCTGTTCTGGGGTGCGCTCCTTCAAATGAAGACCGGACCCTTGAGCCGTCGATCGATGGCCGCACACCTGGAAACCATGGTCTCAGTCATCCTTGCGGACGACTGAGCTGTCCGAAGGGTCTACATCACAAGTACGAGTAGCGTTCTGGAATCGAGCCCGCCACAAGCCATTTCGCAGCAGGTAGTTTGTCGCACCCTGTTAGCGCCGGCGGCGGGGTGGTGATGGTGACTTTTCTTTGCAACGTCTTTCGCCATGTGGCACTGCTCTGCTCAGTCAAGCGCTGCTTACGTCGACTGGTGAACCCCGCGAAACACTCCGTTGCCGGTGGGCAGTGGCAGGTCCAATGTTGTTCGTATGCCGGGGGGAGCGTCGATGACGGCGGGGATGGCGTTCACGATCCGGCCCGCCGCCGCCAGGATGGCGGCGTAATTATGGTCGCCGTTGCGACTGGTCGGGCAGATATCAACGGTGTACGAAGGCTCTCCGGTGATCTCCACGCGATAGGAACCGCCCTCTTGGGCGGGCTGTGCCCAGTCGGGGCGCAGATCGCTTCGCAAACGGGTGACGTGCTCGACAACGATCACCGGTTCGCCGCCGACCATGCCTTCGATCTGGAAACGCAGGGCCGCCACCGTGCCCGCAGCGATGTGCCCGGCAGTGATGTCGAAATCGGTTGGCGCCGGCTCCTGTTCGACGGAGTCGCGGATTTCGTCCAATTCGACGCCCAGGCCTGCCGCCATCTGCCGGATCGCTGTGCCCCACGCGATACTGAGGATGCCGGGCTGGAAAAGCAGAGGGAAGTCGCCCATCTGATTGCCGAAGCCCATGACGTCGAACATCACCGTGGCGCCGTCATAGGTTGCGTAGTCTGCGATTTCCATCATCCGGATCTGCTGGATGGTCTGGCAGGTGCCCGCGAGCGCCAGCGGCAGGAGGTCTGTGGCGAAGCCGGGGTCCACGCCGGTGATGAAGGCCGACGATGCTCCTTCTCTCGCAGCGTCTTCGACGCGGTCGATGTATTTGTCCGGGATGACCTGCCAGGGGTATTGCAGTACTCCTGGTGCCGAGCCGACAACGTTGACGCCGGCAGATAGGAGGCGCCGGATGTCGGCCATGGCGTCGGGCAATCGGGTGTCGCCCATGGCGCAGTACACGGCGCAATCTGGCCTACTGGCCAGCATTGCGTCCAGGCCTTCGCTCGCTGTGATCCCGGTGGTCGCTTCCAGGCCTGCCAGCTCTCCAGCGTCCCTGCCGACCTTGGACTTCGATGAGACGCCCACGGCGACCAAGTCGAACCGTGGGTCCTCGATCAGTTGACGCAGCGCGAGTGCGCCGCAATTGCCGGTGCCGATCAGCGCGACACGAATGCCCATGGGTACTCCTAGTTGGTCTCGAGCGTTATCCAGTATGGCCAACGGGAGAGGAAATTGGAACAAGTTCTAGTTTTCTATCGGCGCGCTGTGTAGTGTCACCCGTCATGGGACGCGTGGACGGAAAAGTTGCACTGATCAGCGGCGGGGCACGCGGCATGGGCGCGGCTCATGCCCGGATGTTGATCGCCGAAGGGGCCAAAGTTGTACTCGGCGACATCCTGGACGAGGAGGGTGAAAAGCTCGCTGCCGAATTGGGAGATGCGGCGCGATACGTGCATCTCGACGTGACTGACGCGGATCAGTGGGACGCGGCAGTCAACACGGCCATTGAAGCGTTTGGTGCCCTCAACGTCCTGGTCAACAACGCCGGCATCGTTGCTCTCGGCAAGATCGGCAAGTTCGATATGGCGCAGTGGCAGAAGGTCATTGACGTCAATCTGACGGGCACTTTCATGGGAATGCAAGCGGTCGTGGAGTCCATGAAGGCCGCCGGCAGCGGCTCGATCATCAACGTGTCGTCGGTCGAGGGCTTACGGGGCGCCCCGATGGTGCACCCGTACGTCGCCTCCAAGTGGGCGGTGCGCGGATTGGCCAAGTCTGCGGCGCTAGAACTCGGCCGCTACAACATCCGCGTCAATTCGCTGCATCCTGGTTTCATCAAAACTCCGATGACCGAACACTTTCCGGACGATATGGTCACCGCACCGCTGGGTCGGCCTGGTCAGTCTGACGAGGTGGCGGCCTTCGTGGTGTTCTTGGCCAGCGATGAATCCTCGTTTGCCACGGGCAGCGAATTCGTGGTCGACGGCGGTCTGGTTACCGACGTGCCCCATAAGTTCTAATCTTCAAGGGGCTGAACGAATCCAAGAGCGCCATAACGCGTCCTGGATCGCGCGCGGCGCAGCCGTAACAGCATTCAGTGCGAGCTAGTCTCGGCATTCCTGATCCTCGTGAGCAGAACCGTTGAAAATCAATGTATTCCGCCAGCACGATGAGATTGAAGCTCTCCTGACGTCGCTGGTGCGACGCTGCGACGAGCTCGCCAGACACTAGCGAAAGGTACTCGCATGAGCGCTCCATTGACCCTTGCCGACGCACAAGCGGTGATCGCGGCTGCGGCACATCGGGCAGATGAGGTTGGGCAACCCGTCAACATCGCCGTCGTCGATGCCGGGGGCAATCTGATTGCCCACGTTCGACAAGACGAAGCCTGGATCGGCAGCATCGACATATCAATCAACAAGGCGTGGACGGCTCGTGCGTTCAACACGTCGACGAGTGAACTCGGCGCCAATTCTCAACCAGCGCAGCAGTTTTTCGGTATCCACACCACCAACAGCGGCAGGGTGACAATTTTTGCAGGTGGTCTACCCCTGACGCGCGATGACGTCGTCGTAGGGGGTATCGGCGTCAGCGGCGGGTCCGGTGAGGAGGACCAGTCAATTGCCGAAGCAGGTGCGGCGGCGCTGAGCGCACGGTCCTTCGTCTGATGAAGGTTGCTCAACCGGCGCGATGAAGGAGTCGTCGTCGCGATGCAGTCGGCCACGATGCGGACTCGGCGCCGGACCACCTGTCAGTGGGGCGGCCGGTACGTGACGTGGCGATCAGGTGGACCTGGCCGGCGTTGTCGGCGGGGACCTGAGCGGAACACGCAAGACGGTCCCGATGTGTTTCAGTGCGCCGGATTCGGTGTCCACAAAGCGTCGAGCGCGGCGGTGAGGATGGGCGCCCGGAAGACCGGGTCGCCGGGGATGTTGGCGATCGATGCGATCAGCGCGAGTATCTGTTCTGTGTCGAGGTCGTCGCGCAGCTCGCCGGATCGGTGTGCTTCCTGAACCAGTCGTTCGGCGGCGCCGAGCACGAGGGCGAAACCCTCTCTGAACACAGGACTCTCAGCGCCGGCCAGGTCAAGTAGCTCGCTGGCCAGAACGCGCTTGTTCAAGAAGTAACCATAGAAATGGCGCAGCCAGGAGTACAGCCTCGCACCCGCCGTGACGTCGTCGCACGTCTGAGCTGCCTCGCAGATCGCGGCGATCTCCTCGCTGTAGAGCGCTTCCAACAACGTGCGGCGGTCGGCGAAATTTCGGTACAAGGTGGCAGAACCGATGTTCGCGCGGCGCGCGATATCAGCCATCGACACATCCGCGTCGGCGTCGGCGAACGCGGCCCGAGCGGCTGCCAGAATCTTTTCACGATTGCGCTGCGCGTCGACGCGGCGGCTGACGGGACGCACCGGCTCCTCGGGTGTCATGTCTCTCACCTCACACTTCCAAGCAGTGGTCGACAAGTGGGGAGGGTCTCCGTATTGTCTAAGTGGGCACCCTGCCCACTTGCACAATATCCATCTTGCCCGTGCGCCACCAACTGGTCGCGCCCGCATCGCCCAGGAGTTCTGTCATGATCCACACTCCAGCACCGGCTGACAGTGTCATTGGCGCGCCGGCCGCGACCCTGGCCGCCCGGCCCGTGATCCTGCCTACCCCGGAACGGGGAGATGACCTGCAGGTCCGTGTCACTGCACCACGTGGCGGCGAGGGTCTGCCAGTGGTGTTGTTCTCGCACGGGTTCGGCTTTTCGATGGACGCCTACGGTCCCTTGACCGACTTCTGGGCCGCGCACGGCTTCGTCGTCATCCAGCCCACCCACCTGGACTCGGTATCGCTGGGCCTGGCGCCTACCGACCCGCGCGGACCCCAGATCTGGCGCCACAGGATCCAGGATCTGGTGACCACCGTTGACAACCTCGAGTTTGTCATCGCCGCCGTGCCCGACCTTCCAACCCGGGTGGACCGTGGTCGCATCGCGGTTGCCGGCCACTCCTACGGTGCCACCACGGCGAGTGCGCTGCTGGGTGCACGTGTGCTGGCCCCGGCCGGTGATGCGAGCGAAGACTTCACCGACTCTCGCATTCGCGCCGGGGTGCTGCTGAGCCTGGCTGGATTGGCTGGTGACGACCTCACGCCGATCGCGACCCAGTTGTTCCCGTTCATGAATCCCAGTTTCGAGCACTTCAGCGCTCCCGCGCTCATCACCGCCGGCGATGCCGACCAGTCGCCACTGTCTACCCGCGGCCCGGACTGGTGGGAGGACGCCTACGTGTACAGCCCGGGCAACAAGGACCTGCTCACCCTCTTCGGTGCCGACCACGCCCAAGGCGGCATCCACGCGTACGGAACAGTGCCGCAGTCGGATTCGGAGAATCCCGCCACCGTCGCGCTGGTGCAGCGCACCACAACCGCCTACCTGCGCACCGTGCTGGGCGTCGATGAGACCAGTTGGCACGCAGCACAACAGGAACTGGCCAGCCAGCCCGCGGGCGGCCGCATCACCATCAAGTGAGTCCCGGGCGGCCGGCTACGGAGCGTGTGAAAACGTAGCCGATCGTGTGGGCGCCGTATGTTGGGTGGAAACTATCGCGAACGTGTCGGTGCAGCCCCACCGACGTTCTAACGGGTGTCGGGGGAACGCGACGATGACGGCACTGCTGCTGACGTTGGCGGGTTTGGCATTTCTCGACTCTCTCAATGTCCTGAACATCGGCGTCGTCTCGGCGGTGATCTACGGCAGTCGATTGAATCGCCAGTCTGCGCTACCGGGTGGGATGAGCTTCATTGCCGGAGTCCTCGCGGTAACAACCACTTTCGGCCTGTGTGCCGTACTCGGCCTGGGATTGCTGACGAATCTGACCAACTTCCACCTGACACCTTCGGTGCGGTACTGGGGTGAAATCGTGCTGGGACTGGTGCTGATCGTGCTGGCATTCTTCCCATTGGTCGCCCAAAGCACCGCACCAGGCTGGGCGCTGGCTGCCATGCGTCAGCGCCCTTGGTTGCTGGGATTTCTCGGTGCCGCAATCGGTCTCGGCCAGGCTCCCACCGCTGTTCCGTTCTTGGCAGGCCTGGCGATGATTGCGGCGTTGCATCCTCGGCCACCTACTTGGCCACTGATAGTGATCGTGTACTCGGTTCTCACCATGTTGCCATGCATCGTGCTTCTTGGCCTGTCCACCAGTCGAAGTAAACGGGCCGACCAGGCGCAGCGCTGGCTGGTGCGAATTCTCACTCGATACGGGCCGATCGCGGTTCGGCTCTTATTTCTGGTAGCTGGAGTGGCATTGTTCGCGGACGCGGTTGTTCACCACAATCGGTGGTGGTGACGCCAAACTAGGATCCGTCGCGCGGCAAGACAGATTGACAGCTTCACGGTGACGGCGGTGCGCCCGGCAGGGGGAGTGGTGACGTCGTCGGCGTCCGTAGCCGCGCCGCCAGCCACGGCAGCGTCTGCGCGAAAGCCGAAGAGGCAGAGTTGAAATCATGCCCACCATGGTTCGGGACAACTGCGCACTCGAACCCTCGGGAGCTTGCTAGATTGCACAATTCGTTGGCGATCTGACCGTGGTCTTCCGACACCGCGGTGCCCCCGTTGTCGTCGACCTCTGGCGTCGGCGTCGACCACGGTGCGCGGTATATCGTCGCGGTGTCTGTGGATACCGAGAACCACACCGCCACATCGTGGTACGCCGCATGTGATCTCATCACGGCGCGGGGGTCGAAGGCCGACCATGCCGCGACGTCCCCACCGAACAGTCGCGCGATCGACTGTTGTTTGGTTCCCGCGTTCGGGCCGAGCTGGCCGTCGATATCGACGAAGCTGTGGAACAAATCCGGCTGCGTGGCCGCCAGGGTCACCGCACACGTCCCGCCCGACGACCAGCCCACCACGGCCCATTGGTCCGGGTCCGCACCAACGCCGAACTGCGAAATGATATACGGTACAAACTCTTTGGTCAGATGGTCGGCGGCGTTGCCGCGGCGGCCGTTCACGCACTCTGTGTCGTTGCTGAATTCGCCGCTGTAGTCCGGAAACACAAGCACGGGAGCGTTCCCGCCGTGGTCAGCGGCATAAGCCTCCATCGTTTGTTGCGCCTTGCCGGCGTATAACCAATCCGCGGGAGTTCCGAACTCGCCACCGAGCATCATCACGACGGGCAACTTTGGGGGCGGCGTACTGGCATACCAGGCTGGTGGCAGCACAACCAGCTCCGTGCGGTGCCGGAAGCCTGAAATGTTGTCAGGTGTGGTCACTTTGACGATGCTGTTCCAGTTCGGTGCGCCCCGCTGCAGGCTACTAGCCGTCGTCATGTCTATTTGGCCTGTGCCGGTCAATCGGTCCCACACCGACCTAACCGTCGGGAAGTACCCGACTGCAACGTTCAACATCAGCGCCACGCAGACGCCGCAGGCAGCGGCAGCCAGTAGGGAAGTGGCTCGCCGCAACCGTCCCGTGCGTAGCCAGGCCAGGGCAGCGACGGCAGTCGACCCGCCCAGCAAGGCGATCCAGGCCCAAAAGGCCGTGGGCAGGTGGTCGTCCGCGAGACCTTGGTCATTGATGTACCACCAGCAGCCGACGGCGAACAGCGCACCGGCCGTCAACGCCACCGGTATCCAGATCGACAGCGATCGCCGTGGCAGGCCGATGACGGAACCGACGATCAGCGTTGCGGTAAGTAGCTGGGCCACAAGGGGAATCCAGCCGCTGGTGAGCATCATCGGTCGCCGTCGCTTGCCGAGGGGCCCGGCGGCACCGGCTCAGCCCGAAGCAGGAGTTCTCGGCAGTCGTCGCGCGCCGGTGCTCCGGAGAATCGATCGCGCATCCAATCAAGCGTCTCCGGCGAATCAACCGTCCGGAATCGCACGGTTGATCCGGTCTCGACCTGAATCTGATCTCCTCGTTCGCACGCTCGTCGTACCGCACGTTCGGTCCACGTTGCCGGTGCGATTACGTCGTCTCCGCCAAACCCCACCAGGAGCGGCGCGGCAGTCGGACCTTGTGGCAGCGTCGATTTGTCAAGAAAGCCGTGCAGGATGTCGGCGGCCTCCGGATTGTCCGGCCGGAGCTGGTCAGGGGTGATCTGCGCCGCCAGCCCGCCACTGTCCGATGCCTCGCGGTCAGCGCACTTGGACAGCGAGTTCCATTCGTCCTTCACCATGCCGCGGCGATAGTGGTCGAGATCGAAGTCCGGGTATTCCTTCTTCAACGTCGCCAGGTAGTCCCGAAAAATCAATCGCTGCGGCACGCTGAGTTGGCCGGCCATCGCCAGATCGGCAAGGCCGGTCATATCGGCCAACGGCAGGAGGCTGATCGCACCCACCAGATGCAGTCCCACCCCGGCATTCTCGGTGAGTTCATCGGCGGCCCAGGCGGCTTGGCCGCCCTGCTGTACGCCTGCGGCGATCCAGTCGACTGCTGTCGCAGGGACCAGCCTCCGCGTCGCGAAGACCGAGTCGATGAGGTTCAGCCCCACGGTGGTGGAGTCCAGAAACGGATGATAGGCGTTCGTCAGGCCCAGGCCCTGATAGTCGGTTGCGACGACCACGTATCGGTGGACCAGGAGGGTGGCAATGGCATCCGACGTGCCCGACAGTGTCGAGGAGCGGGTCGGCGCGCAATTCGCGTCGACGCCGGTCATCGGATGGCCGAGCGCGACGACGGGCCAACCACCGGGAGGTGGGGTGCCTTGCGGAACGAACACCGCGGCATCCACCGTGGGATGACTGTCATCAATGCCCGATGTCGAGGTGTACTCGATCCGAGCGCTGAGCGACGCCAGCTCGGTGAGCCCGGGCACCGTCTGGCTCAGCGGGTAAGCAGCCAGTAGTGTCCCCGGTCCGGACCCGGTGTAGTCGGCCGGCAGCTTCGCGGGAACCGGCCCGTGATTGGCGCCCGCGCACGCGGCCACGACATACACGACGAGTGCAGTCGCCAGCAGTCGCCGAGCCGTCGCGAAGCCGCGGGTCATCAGCGCGCCGCGGGTGAGTGCGCCGAGGTAGGGGGCGGACCCCACCAGAGTTCCCGGATGTGACCATCGTCTGGCTCGATGCACACCACATGTTGAGTCTGCTGCACTTCGAAGGCGTACGCCGCCATGATATTTGGACCGCATGGGGGGTCACCGGCCGCGGCCGTCAGGTTGCCGGTGTGCCAGCCGTCAGTCCACCACATTTCGTACAGCCGGTTGTCGGCGCCGACATAGACGATGTGCTGGGTACCCTGCCGGTCAAAGGCGTAGCCGGCGACGCGGCGCGCAGGGAGGTCGCGGGCCACTGCGCTCAAATCGGTGACCCGCCAACCGGCGTCACGACCGGACGACAGTTCCAGCAGCCGGCCGTCGGCGGTCGTGAATACGATGTGCTGGGTCCGCAGTTTCTCCGCGGAATACGCCGCTATTGCTCCTGCGGCATTCACCGGCCCCGGCGTGTTCGTCACGGCGCTGAGATCGCTGGACCGCCAGCCGGCGTTGCCTGACCAAAGCTCGTGGAGATGACCGTCGACGCCCGTGTAGACGACGTGCGCAGTCTCCTCACTTGCGAACGCATACGCTGTCAACGCGCTACTAGACGCCGGCGGCGGCGTGCTGGTCGCGCTGGTGAGATCTGTTGCGTACCAGCCATCTCTGACCGAAGTCAGTTGGTAGATGTGGTTATCAACACCGACGAAGGCCACGTTCTGGGTGCCCTTGGCGGAGAAGACGTAACCGGATACGGTCTCTGGCCGGCCCGCCGGTAAGGGTGAGTTGGTGGCGGCCGTCAGGTCACCGGAATGCCACCCTGTCGCATCCGACCAGAGTTCGTGCAGGTGCTGGTCGGCGCCGACGAAGATGACGTGGTGAGTCATCTGACTGTCGTACGCGTACCCGAAGATTGCCGACCGAGGTGCCGCGGGTACGCCACGGGCGGACGTCGTGAGATCAGCCAAATGCCAACCATTCACGTTCCACCACAGCTCCACCAGATGCATGTCGTGCGCGCTGGCGTAGACCACGTGCTGCGTGCCCTGCGCCTCGAATGCGTACGCGGTCAAAGTCGTTGGGTCGGCAGGCGGCGCGCCCGTCGCCACACTGACATCGTCCGATTGCCAGACGCCGGCCCCCGCAGGATCAGACCAGGCTGGGGCAGAATGCTCGCTTTGGGACGAGCACGCGGCGGCCAGCGCGACGACGAGCACAATGTGCAACGCGATAGGTAGACGCCTCATCCGCGCACCCTCCTGCAGTGCTCATACGGCGACTGGTGCGACCGCCGTGATGCCCAGCCTCGCGAGAAGCCAATTCCGCAGCCCTGGGCCGTAATCGGAGCGATCGAGTGCGAAATCCACGGCCGCCTTCAGATAGCCCTCTGGATTGCCGAGGTCGTGCCGCGCGCCACGGTGCACGACGGCGTGTACCGGATGTCCCTGCTTGATCAGCCCCGCGATGGCGTCCGTCAGTTGAATTTCGCCGCCGGCACCGCGCGGCGTCGCGCGTAGTGCATCGAAGATCGCCCGATCGAGCAGGTACCGACCGGCAGCTGCGAAGTTCGAGGGCGCCTCTCCGGGAGCCGGCTTCTCCACCATTCCATTGACGCGCAAGACATTCGGATTGATGATCGGTGGCATCGGCGCCACGTCGAATACGCCGTAGGCGCTTATCTCCTGTTCCGGCACATCGATTGCGCACAGCACCGAGCCGCCGAACGCCTCGCGAACGGCCATCATCGTCTCGAGTACGCCGGTCGGAAAAACGAGATCGTCGGGTAGCAGCACAGTGATTGCCGTCTCGTCGGGCGACAACAATGGCTCGACACACGACACGGCGTGCCCGAGCCCGAGCGGCTGCTGCTGAACCACCGATTCAACCTTGATGAGGGCCGGCGCCCGGCGAACCTTTTCCAACATGGAGTGCTTCCCGCGCGCCTCCAACGTGCCTTCCAAAACCAGATCCTCGACGAAGTGCGCTACCACCCCGTCCTTTCCTGGTGAGGTGACAATGACAAGTCGTTCGGCACCGCCCTCTGCTGCTTCGGCGGCCACCAATTCGATTCCCGGTGTGTCGACCACGGGAAGCAATTCCTTCGGCACCGTCTTCGTCGCCGGAAGAAAGCGCGTTCCGAGGCCGGCCGCGGGCACTACCGCGGTGCGCGGCAGCGGTACCTGTGGTGCTGACATGTTTGCACGATAACTGAAAACCAGTGCCTCGGCAGATTACGTTCAGTAAATTTTATGCCGTTAGTACGTTCGCATTACGTCGTAGTTCGAATGAACTACTCCGATCGTACGAATTATCGCCTCAAACCGGTTATTTGTGACGCACGTTACACACCTTGTCGTGCGGGCGTGCGGGGACCCTTGTATAAGTTAACCAGGGCGATCACATGCCCTGACAGGGAATTATTAACGCGCGCATTCAGTGCTGAGTGCACGCGTCCCTGTGAAGCGCGTCAGCGTGGAACCGCACGGGCGGAGGTCTACGGTATATGCAGATAGATACCTGAATCGCGGCTGTTCTCCCAGCCGCTGTAGTCGGCGAAGCGGATCGCTCGGTTTGGCTTGATTCGCGCCCTGAATTCGGATATTCACGGCGGCGTCGTAATAATTGCGAAGATGCTCTATTGCGAGCGGAATCGGTCAAATTCAATAGCGATTCGTGAACTCACACTGTCGTGGTCAGTACACCGAGAGCGGTCAGAAATCTTCTTCGAAAAACAACAGAAATTGTCGTAGAGCTGCATATGCAGCAACGCGAATTTCCGACGGAACGAGCTCGCAATGACTAGTACCAGACTGTTCGTCGCACGCTGCATGGCATTGCTCGTGGTCGCCTTCGGTGGGACATACATGGTGTGGCGCTGGTCTTCCACGATCGCCTGGGACGCATGGTGGATCGCCATCCCATTGGTGTTGGCCGAGACGTACAGCCTTGGTGAGTCGGTGCTCTACGGCGTGACCATGTGGAACTCGCGCCGTCGACCGGAGCCACCGCCGGCCCCTGTGGGGGCGACCGTGGACGTGTTCATCGCGACCTACAACGAACCCATCGACATCGTGCTCGCCTCGGCGATCGCGGCGCGCGACATGAGCTATCCGCACCAGACCTGGATCCTCGACGACGGCAATCGGCCGGAATTCGCCGTTGCGGCTGAACGTATCGGTGTGGGTTACATTGTTCGTGGGCCAGACTGGGACGGGCGGCCACGATTTGCCAAGGCGGGCAACGTGAACAACGCGCTCTTTCAGACCTCCGGCGAGTTCATCGCGGTATTCGACGCAGACCAGGTACCTGACGCGATGTTCCTCGACCGGGTGCTCGGCTACTTCAACGATCCGGAAGTCGCTTTCGTTCAAACGCCGCAGAGCTTTTGGAACGTGCCGCCGTCCGATCCCCTCGGTAGCGGAGCAGACCTGTTCTATGGGCCGATCCAGCAAGGCAAGGACGGTTGGGGAGCGGCGTTCTTCTGCGGCACCAACGCGGTCCTGCGCCGAGAAGCCTTGATGGCGCTCGGGTTAACTATGTTCTCGCGCTCAGCTGCTGAGCGTGTCCGCAAAGCCCTGCACGACGGGCGGCGCCGTGTGCAGTCAGCTCTGGAAGCCGATCGCTCCAGCGAGAACGGACAGATCGTCGGCCGGCGTGCGATAACCCTACTCGCGGACGCAGAAGCACGGGTCCGCCGTGGCGACGTACTTTCCGACGTCACCTACCAACTCCGGCGGCAGATCGCCGCGGTGGCTGCAGTGGACATGCTGCCGCAGTCGGTCACCGGCCTGATCGCCGATGTACTGAGCGCTGCCGAGGTCGCCCGCACCGACCGTGCACTGGCCATCGATCCGATTGTCACCTCGTCGATCACCGAGGACATGGCAACCGCGATGCATCTGCACGCCCTGGGCTGGGCCAGCGTGTATCACCACGAAGTGCTGGTTCGCGGGCTGGCGCCAGAAGACGTTCGCACGATGCTCTCCCAGCGCCAACGGTGGGCCACGGGCACGATGCAAGTCTTCTTCGCCGACAATCCGCTTCTGCTGCGCGGGCTAACCATCGGCCAACGGCTGATGTATCTGGCCACAATGACCAGTTACCTCAGCGGGTTTGCCGCCGTTGTCTACATCGCTGCCCCGATCGTATTTCTGGTCAGCGGCGTCTTCCCGATCAGGTGCGACTCCATCGCATTCTTCGTGTACTTCATGCCGTTCTTCGTGTTTTCGCAAGCGTTGTTCGTCGTGGCAGGCAATCGATCCGGCGGTTTATGGCGCGGTCAACAGATGTCGTTCGCGTTGTTCCCGACGTGGATCAAGGCGACGATCGCCGGTGCCAGCGCGGTCTTTTTCAACAAGACCGTCACCTTTGCGGTGACCGAGAAGACGAAGCAGGCCAGCGGTATCGGATTGCGTCACATCCGTCCGCAACTGCTGGCCATCGGCGCGTTGGTGCTGACCGGCGGGTTCGGCGCGCTCCAAGCCGCCAACGGCAACCGGCCGTTGTTCGCGTCGATCATCACGCTGGCGTGGGTGGGCATCGATATCGTGCTGTTGTCTGCCACGGTGCGCGCCGCCCGCTACCGCGGGCCCGGTGACAGCATCGCCAACCCGATCGCCGCAAGCGTGAGCGATGAAGTGGCTGAGGTCATTCACTATGCCTCCGACCGCGTGAGCGCAACGAGCACGGCAGGCGTCGCCGTGCAAACAGTCCCGTCGGAGCGGACGCCCGACGCGCGGGTCCAGGCAGGTTTCGTGCGATTGCCGACGCATTGGAGCGCTGCCGCCAGATTCGATGCCGTTGCCGCCTTGGCGATGCGTTCACACGTTGCGGACAGGACACGTGAAGGTTCGTCGGTCGTGTTCGTCGATGTCTCCGGCGTCCGCACCATCACGCCCTCAGCCGTCGCAGTGGTCGTAGACCTCCTGCGACTGCAACGCGCCAGTGGTGGCGATCTGCGAATCTTCGGCGACTCTCGCACTTTTACGTTGGCATACGAGACCTTGGCGCTGTCACGCGTGACGCGATTGCATAGCGACTCTGAAGACGCCGCCAATGCCCGGCCGCCCGGTAGGCACCACCGCGCACCCGCGCGCCGTGGTCGCGGCGCGCACCGCCATCCGATGGTGCCCAGTCCGAGATGACGACGACTCTCAGATCAGGACCGTACCAACATGATTCGCTGCTCAGGACCTCCGCCGGTCGGCGAGGGCACGTTTGAACGCCGTCTGGGACTGGCCAGAAGAGTTCAGCCGCCAATCCCGTTCCTTGTCCATCTGGAACCAGACCACCGCATCGACCCGCTCCTCGCGCGAGAGGTAGTCGAACAGGTCGGCGATCCACCTACTCTTGTCGACGCCCGACTGCGGTCCCTCGACAGTGGCCGTCTCGGCTATGACGATCGGATGAGCGCCGTCGAGCTTCCGGAGCTGACTCAGGCCGCCGTCGAAAATCTCACGCGGGTTGCGCCACGTATGCCCGGCGCCGTCGCCCCAGTTGTAGCCATCGAGGCACAGCAAGTCGACCGAATCTGCGCCAGGGTAGGCATCGGCGAGGTCCTTCGAGCCCTCACCCGGCGCGTCCGGGCACCACATGAACGACACGTTCGCCGCGTTCGCGAGCGAGAAGCGTTGCCGCACATGCTTCCACGCGGCGCGGTAGTCCTGCGCGGTGTTTCCGTTGACCCCGACCGACCACGGGTAGTGGTCGCTGTTCATCTCATGAGCGAAGCGCAACACGACGGGCTTACCCCACTCCGCGAGATTGTGTGCCCAGGTATCGAGTTGAGCGTCGAAATCGCCGGCAGTGATTCGAGCCAACGCGTAGGCCGGCTGATCGACACCTGCGCCGGGCTGCCAAGGTTCCAGGGTGACGATCGGTCGCGCCCCAGACGCCGAGATGACGTTGAGTTCGGGGATGGGCGTGCGGTCATCGAGAGAACCGAACCTCATGACGTAGCTCGGCTGCGATCCCGTCATTTCTTGGACCGTCCACAGATTGCTCGACGGCGAGCCGTCGTCGGGCAGGAACACCCCCCAGTCGATCCAGTGTCTAGTGCGCGAATCGATTCGCGACGGAGTGTCACCTCCGCAGCCCGCGGTCGTTATCAGCAACGCGATGACCGCGGGCCATACGCATCGACTGGTCATAGGCCGACGCCGCGCAGTATCGCCGATGGTCGTTCGATCACTCGACCAACGTTGACGAAAGGCGCCGGGCATGACACATGATATGCACGACAATGGAGTTCGCACGTTGCCAGCCGTATTCGACGATGCCGACGGCGACACGGACGAACCCGCATTCGTCGGCCACCCGAAAAGGCGTCGGCGCCGCGGCCAGACCGTGCTGGTGCCGCTGCTCGCGATGCTTCTGGCCGTGGTCATGGTTGTCACCATCGAGCCCCGGATCCGGCCCCTGCAACTACTGCTCGGACGCTGCAAGGTGAGTAATGCCGCGTCGTTGATACCTGGTGACGGTGTTCTTTTCGGTGTCAATCTCGACTGGAAGTCCGAAACCCTGAGCCAACATCGGGAGAATCTGGGGCATGCCCCTGCGGTGGCAGTGGAGTTCTCGGACATTCCGTACGACCGCGCCACCTGGGAACACACGAAAAGCGCTGCCCGCCAAGTCAAAGAGAACGGCGGCGCTTTGGTGTTGACGCTGGAACCGCACGGTGGTCTCGACACGGTGAGCCCTGAAGTCATCCGCACGCTCGCCTATGACCTGCTGGACCTCAACAACATCGGTGTCGCGGTCATCGTGCGCTTCGCCCATGAGATGAACGGATCGTGGTATGCCTGGGGTCAGCAACCCGACCATTACAAAGCGGTATTCCGGCAGGTGGCGAACGCCGTTCACAAGATCGCTCCCGGGTCGGCCATGATGTGGGCGCCCAATTACGGTGGCGGATACCCGTTTTCAGGTGGCCGGTACGTCGCTGCTCCCGGCACGGAGGCCTATCACGAGTTGGACACCGACCACGATGGCGTGCTGACCATGGCCGACGATTCGTACGAGCCGTACTACCCCGGGGACGAATATGTCGACTGGGTTGGGGTTTCGCTCTACCACTGGGGCAATAGCCGTCCATGGGGCAATAACGAGATCACCGAGCCGCGCAAGTTCAGCGAGATGCTGACCGGCACCTACAACGGCACAGCGGGCAATGACCTGGGCGTGCCCAACTTCTATGAGACGTACGGAGTCGAGCACCACAAGCCGGTTGCCGTCGTCGAGACCGCGGCGATCTATACGCCCTCGCGCAGCGGCCAGTCTGAGCTCGATGTCAAGCGTGCGTGGTGGCGCCAGGTCTTTTCACCTGAGATTCATCAACGGTTTCCGCAGCTGAAGATGATCAATTGGTTCGAATGGCGCAAGTTCGAGATCGAGATCAACGACTGGGTGGACTGGCGGGCGGCCGGGGCTCCAGCCATAAAGAACGCATTCGTCGCAGACCTGCCGGGTTGGCTGCGCTACGCGGATTCCGTTGATGCCTGTGAATGAGTCTCATATTGCCGCCCGGAGCGGATATCGACCTTGTCGCACCCGTGACTGCGCCGCACCCCTCGAATTGAGGTAGTGCGCTACTCGCGCGTAGACATCGCCACTATGCGACCATGATCTTGATTGTTTAGCAACCTTGACGTGGTTCGCTCGGTGCCAGTCCGAATTCGTTACATCGTGGTCCCGGAGGCACGGTTAATCGCCGGCGCGCGCCACTCGGGGAGCCGAGGAGTAGCCATGGCCCTGGACCTCGATGTGCGGTCGCCGATATCGGTTGCGATCGTCTGCCCAGGAACAGTGCGCGTTTCCGGCAGCATTCAGGAATGGCTCGACGAACTCGGCGCCACCGTCACCGTCGTCGGCGTATATCCCGCGCCGAACGACTTGTTGACGGCGAGAGTGTCCGATGGTGTCAGCCGCATCGATCTCGTAATTTTTGCGCGAGACGCCGCTGACGACGAGCCGAATGTAGTTGCTGTGCAACGAATATGCGATGCCGGGTACCCGGTGATCATGTTCGGCCCAAGCCTGCGCGATGATGCGATTCTGGAGTATCTGGATGCAGGGGTCAACGCCTTCGTCGCCCGAGGCGCACGGCGCCGGGGCTATGCGGCGGTAACCCTGAATACCCCTTCCGCTCTTTACTCGTCGGTCGTTGGACCGATCGACGTCCCATCGCCGGGTTTGACTGCGCGTGAGGCGGAGGTACTGACCGCGTGGTGCCACGCGGCCAGTAAAGAAGATGCCGCCGACCAGTTGCTGATCGGGCGCGCCACCGTGAGTTCGCATCTGCAGCGCATCCGGTTGAAGTACGCCGCGGTCGGCAGGCCGGCCACGACCAAGGCAGCGTTGATCGCCAGGGCTGTACAAGACGGCTTGGTCGACGTTTACGACCTGTGAGCTGAACCGCGAAAGCACGCCACTCTTAACAGGAAATAAACGTTGCTGTGACCGCGGGGTCGGCCTGAGGTGTTCAAAATAGCGTTACGCCGATTGGCTTGGACGTCGACGTAGTAGTCCTGCGCGCCTATCGCTTGCCCGGTGTCGTCCATCAGATGATCGCTGACGACGACCACCCAGTGGATGCGCCCAGCCGCGTCGATGATGCGGTGCCGGCTGCTGATTGGCTATGTGGGTTGACCGAGATCACATTTGTCGGATATCGAGCCAGGCCCCACAAGGGGCCTGTGCCTGTTCAGCGCGCTGTTTCGAGCCCGGATGTGACTCGGAGCCGGGCCGGGCGGTGGTTTCAACGACGCGCAAAACGAGCATGGCAAGGTCATGGGTCAACATGAGAAAGCTGACGAGGCACGCAAAGGCCTGATCGATTCGGTCAAGGGCAAGGCGAAGGAGATCGCCGGCGCCGTGACCGGCAACGATTCATTGACTGCCGAAGGGCAGCTGGAACAGGCCGAGGCGCGGGCTCGCAAGGAAGCCAACGCGATCGAGGCCGTTGCGGACGCCGAAGCCCAGTCCGCCAGCGATCTGTTGTCGCAGGCACACCACCAGGCAGCCGGCGCTCGGGGTGTGGTGCGCTCCAGCGCCGACGTCGCGAAGGAGGCTGCGCAGAAGCAGCAGGTGGCTGACGTCCAACAGACGGCGCAGGCAGCGCGCCACCGGGCGGCCGAGGAGCAAGTCCGCGCCGCTGTCGAGGAACAGCGCGCGGAACGCCAGGCGGAGATCAGGGAAACGGTCGACACCGCGGAGGCGGGCAGGGAGGCGGCCGAGGCGCTTGCCGAACATCGCTCCGCTATGGGCGAGGCGGCCGCGGAGCAAGCCGAAGCACGGCGCCTCCGTGAACGCGTCGAGACCCTCACTCAGCAAACCGACCTTCCCTGAGAGATGTTGAAAAACAAGGAGTTATCGTGAGCATCATTGAATTGCCGTTGCAGGTCTTGCGTGCGCAATACCGTCTGGCCCGGTTTCCGTTGCAGTTCATCGAGGAACGGTGGATCGCTCGTCTGGACGCTGAAGCGCCTGCTCGCCTGATCTTTGAGCGGTCGTTTGGCGCGCTGGACGCGGCGGTGGGCGGAGCGTTGGGCGATTCCGCGTTGCGCAAGCGCGGCGCGGTTTTGGCCCGGCGAAGCGAAGTTCGTGGCCAGGCCGCGGTGCGGAGCATGGCGGCAGCCAAACGGCGTAAACAGGCCGGCACTCAACTGGAGGAGTCGCTGGAGGACGTGGCCAACGACCGCGACGAGGCCATCGCCGCCAAGCAGGATGCGGTGGTGGATGCGCGTGAGCGCGCGCAGCAGCGTAAGCGGCAAGCGACAGAAGAAGCTGACAAGCGCATTGCCGAGGCGGCCAAGGACAGCCGGACCGAGACCGACCGCAAGCGCGAAGCCGTCGATTCCGCCGAACGGCAACGGCTGCAACGGATCAACAGGGCCGAAGAGAAGGCGGCGGCCGCGGCCAAGGCCGCGCTCGACGACGCGCGAGACAAGCGTGCCGCCGCGGCAGCCAAACGCGAGCAGGCTGAGCAGGTTGAGGCACTCGCCGAGGTCGAGAAGCAGAACCGGCGAGCGGGCAGGGTCTGATTCCCTATTCCCGAAGTCGGGGTAGGTCAGGCTGAGACATCCTGTGTCGCTTCGGTGAAGGGCTTTGAAAGGAAATAGCCTTGGCTCGCAACGTACTTGACGGCGCCCTGACCGCTCGACGGGACAGCACCGCGACCCGCCAAGAGGTGTGGGACATCATCGCCGACGGCTGGACCTACTCCCAGTGGGTGGTGGGTAACAGCCGGATGCGTGCCGTCGACGCCGACTGGCCGGCCGTCGGAAGCCGGATACAGCACTCGATCGGGGTGTGGCCGTTCCTCATCAACGACGTGACCGACGTGCTCGCGTGCCGCCCGCAGGAGGAACTCGTGCTTCTGGCCAATACGAGACCCCTCGGCAGGGCGCGTATCTCCCTGCGGTTGTCCGATACACCCGACGGCGGCTGTCGCATCGAGATGGCAGAGGTGTTGGTCGGCGCACCGCTGGGTTGGCTGCCGAACCTCCTGACATCGGCTGCCGTCACTCCACGCAACCGGGAATGCACCTTGCGGCTGTCCGCAATCGCCGAACGCCGAACCACAACCGATAGTCAGGCTGCGCATGGCTAGCGGCGGCAGGGAGGCCGTCGCCGGCTCATGCAACTCCTGACGCAGCGGCTGGTGGGGTGACGACACTGCGAAGGCCCCGCGCAACCCGCCCCGGTGTGTTAGCTTCCGCTCATCCACGCGCGCGCAGGGGGTGTTTATGGCAACGGTGGCGGACCACCTTATTTCTGCACTGAAAATCAGTGGTGTACAAAGAATTTACGGTCTGCCCGGCGACAGTCTGAACGGATTCACCGATGCGATCCGGAGAGCGGGTGACATCGCGTGGGAACACGTCCGGCACGAGGAGTCGGCGGCGTTCGCGGCGGCTGCTGATGCGGCGCTGACCGGTCAGCTGGCGGTATGCGCCGGCAGCTGCGGTCCCGGCAATCTGCACCTGATCAACGGCTTGTTCGACGCCCAGCGCAGCCGGGTCCCCGTGCTCGCCATCGCCGCGCACATCCCGGCCGCCGAGATCGGCTCGCAGTACTTCCAGGAGACCAATCCCACTGCGCTGTTCCGCGACTGCAGTGTGTACTGCGAGATGGTCAGCGCCGCCGAGAACGCACCGCGGATCTTCGAGATGGCGATGCGCGCCGCGGTGGAGGAGAACGGGGTCGCGGTGGTCGTCGTTCCCGGTGAGATCTTCCTGCACCGCGCGGAGCTGTCGCAGTGGCAGACCCGGGCGATCACCGCCACTCGGTCAGTGCTGCGCCCCGACGACGAATCGCTGCGCCGGGCCGCGGCCATCCTCAACGGCGCCGAGGCCGTCACGATCCTCGGCGGTGCGGGTGCCGCCGGCTGTCACGACGAGCTGATCACGCTGGCCGCGACGCTCAACGCGCCGATCGTCCACGCATTGCGCGGCAAGGAATTCATCGAGTACGACAACCCGTACGACGTCGGCTTGACCGGGCTGCTGGGCTTCCCGTCCGGCTACAAGGCGATCAAGGAAGCCGAAGTCCTGTTGATGCTCGGCACCGACTTCCCGTACCGCCAGTTCTACCCGGATCACGCCATCGTCATCCAGGTCGATGTGCGCGGGCGCAACCTGGGTCGTCGCACACCGGTGGACGTCCCGCTGCTGGGTACGGTCAAAGATACGGTGGCCGCACTGACTCCGCTGCTGCGGCCCAAAACCGAGCGGGCACATCTGGATCGGGCCCTGCGGCACTACCGCCGTACCCGTCAGTCCCTGGACTCGCTGGCGGTCAACGACCGCGACCGTACCCCGATCCGGCCGGAATACGTTGCCGGACTGGCAGATCGGCTGGCAGCTGACGACGCGGTGTTCACCGTCGACGTCGGGTCTCCGGTGGTGTGGGCGGCCCGCTATCTGACGATGAACGGCCGGCGCCGCATGATCGGCTCGTTCAACCACGGCACCATGGCGTGCGCCCTGCCGCTCGCCATCGGCGCCCAGACGGCCTTCCGCGGCCGGCAGATCGTGGCGTTCGCCGGTGACGGCGGCCTGGCGATGCTGTTTGGTGAACTCATCACGCTGATCCAGAATCGATTGCCGGTGAAGGTGATCGTCTTCAACAACTCGTCGCTGAATTTTGTCGAGTTGGAGATGAAAGCCGCCGGCATCGTCAACTTCGGCACAGAACTGGTCAATCCCGATTTCGGCGCGGTGGCCCAGGCCATGGGCATCTTCGGACGCCGGGTGGAGAATCCTGGTGACCTCGAACAGGCACTCGCCGAAGCGTTCGCGCATCCAGGGCCGGCAGTGGTCGACGTCCATACCGCCCGTCAGGAGCTGTCTATCCCACCGACCATCACCGCGGAACAGGCAAAGGGGTTCTCGCTCTTCGCTATTCGGACCATCCTGGCCGGACGTGGTGAGGAGCTGCTTGACTTGATCACCACGAATGTGGCGCGCCGGATCCTGGACTGAGAGCGCTCAGAGTTGTGCCGCTGCGCGGCTGGGTAATTCGACGGTGAAGGTCGCGCCCGTACCGACGCCGGCGCTGGCCGCAATGATGCGACCGTGGTGGGCGTCGACCAGCGCCTTGGCGATCGCCAGCCCGATGCCCGACCCGCCGTGCGCCCGATCGCGCGCGGAGTCGGCCCGGTAGAACCGCTCGAACAGCCGGGGCAGATGCTCGGCGGCGATGCCGTCGCCGTCATCGGACACCTCGATCCGTACCGACCCGCCGACCACAGTCGCCGTCACCCGCACCGTGCCGCCCGGCTCGGTATGCCGCAACGCGTTGGTCAGCAGATTGGCCAGCACCTGGTCGAGGCGTTGTGGGTCGGCCCAGAGGTCTGGCAGTCCGGGAGCGATATCAGATGTCAGCACAACGCCTTTCGCGCGGTACGGCGCGGCGAATGCGTCGACCGCCGCCGCGATCACCGTCGCGGGTGCCACGGACTGCGTATCCACGAGCGCCATGTCGCGTTCGGCATCAGAGAGCGCCCGCACGTCGGAGCTGAGCCGCGCGAGTCGCCGGGTCTGGTCGCGCAGGACGCCGATCGTGGTCGCGTCGAGGGGATGGATGCCGTCTTCGATCGACTCCAGATACGCGTCGATGACGGAGACAGGTGTGCGGAGTTCATGAGCCAGGTCGGCCAGGAGCTGGCGACGAGTCGCCTCAACCGAGCCGAGCTGCTCGGCCATCGTGTTGAAAGCGTCTGCAATGGCGTCGAATTCGGTGCCCAGATGGGGTGGCGATACTCGGATGTCGTAGTTGCCGTCGGCCACCGCGGTCGCGGCGGCCGCGAGCTCAGCAGTCGAGCGGTGCATACGTCGGCTCAGATACCAGCTCAGCGCCAGGGCCGTGGTCGCGGCCACGGCGAGTGACATGCCCACCGAGACGGCCGTCGCCTGCCGGAACACGTGCTCGTACGGGTGCGGCCCGGTGCGTCCGGGAATCAGCACGTCCTGCATCACCTGCCGGAACATCGGCGGGCCGATGATCAGGGCGACGGTGGTCGTGGTGACGATGGCCGCCACGACGACCACCGCGTTGGTGACCAGCAGGCGACTTCGAATCCCGTGCTTGCTGCGCGGATGTGTCTGGGTCATCAGCCTTCTCCCATCCGGTATCCGACGCCCCGCACCGTCGTGACATATCTCGGTTC
The DNA here is from genome assembly GCF_009729075.1 of Mycolicibacterium sp. CBMA 226. GTDB lineage: Bacteria > Actinomycetota > Actinomycetes > Mycobacteriales > Mycobacteriaceae > Mycobacterium. The sequence continues at coordinate 163,827 of NZ_VTGY01000001.1, forward strand.
GCTGGAGTTGTCGCCGAGCTTGCGCCGCAGATGGCCAACATGGACGTCGACGACGTTGTCGTTGCCGAACCAGGACTCGCCCCATACGGCTTCCAACAGCTGGTGCCGGGTCCACACCTGACGCGGACGCGACGACAGCGCCGCGAGCACATCGAATTCGGTACGCGTCAGCATGATCGGCGCCCCGCCCAGCAGGGTCTGGCGACTGTCGGTGTCGATGTGCAGGTCGCCGAAAATCCGCGGCGGTGTTCCGGTCGCCGCGGCGGGATCGGCCGCACGCCGGGGGCGGCGCAACATGGCGCGGATCCGGGCTACCAGCTCGCGGGGGCTGAACGGCTTGGTGACGTAGTCGTCCGCGCCGACCGACAGTCCGACGATGGTGTCGATCTCGGTGTCGCGGGCGGTGAGCATGACGACGTACGCGTCGGAGAACACGCGCAGCTGACGGCACACCTCGATGCCGTCGAGCCCGGGCAGGCCGATGTCGAGGATCACCACATCGGGGTCGAGCTCCCGTGCCGCGACCAGGGCCGACGGGCCGTCCGCCGCGACGCGGACCTCGAACTGTTCCCGCTTGAGGTAGCTGGCCACCACGTCGGCCAGCGCCGTTTCGTCGTCGACAACCAGCGCGCGCAGCGTGGGGTCAGTGCCGTTCACCTGCTCATAGTGCACCCGCCAGATGACGAGGTCGACCAGATGACCTGGTCAGCGCCGGGTTCTTTAACGAATCTTCATCGTTCCTCCGGGGAACCCTTGTCGGCCGATTCGAGGCTGGAAGCCGTCAGAAACCCACCGTGAAGGGACATTGAAATGACCACCAAGATCGCGTTCTTCTCCACCTGCGCTGCCGCCCTGGCCGCTGCCACGCTGATGTCCGCCGGCCCGGCACAGGCCGCGAGCGTGTCGGGAAACAACGGCGCCGACGTCGTCTCCACGCTGCGCAGCGAGGGTTACAACGTGCAGGTCGACGGTGCGCCCAGCGCCCCGTTGTCAGCCTGCACGGTGACCGATGTGCACGGACTGCCCAATCCTGCCGACCCGGCGATGCGCGCCGATTCGCGCACGGTCAACAACGTCTACGTCGACGTGACCTGCGCATCGGACTCCTGAGGGGCCCGCAGCGTGCGGACCGGCAGCGGCATGGTTATGTGAGGGTGTGACCGAAGCCCAGTCGCTGCCGCTGGCCGGGATCACCGTCGTTGCGATGGAGCAGGCGGTGTCCGCGCCGATGTGCACGCGCGTGCTGGCCGACTTCGGGGCCCGGGTGATCAAGGTCGAGAATCCCCGGGGCGGTGACTTCGCCCGTGATTACGACGACGTGGTCCTCGGCCAGGCAGCGCATTTCGTCTGGGCCAACCGGGGCAAGCAGTCGATCACCCTGAATCTCAAGTCCGACAAGGGCATTGCGGTCCTGCACCAATTGCTCGAAGGTGCTGACGCGTTCGTCTCGAATCTGGCGCCCGGCGCGACCGCGCGATTGGGGTTGTCGCCGGAGGAACTCGGCAAGCGCCACCCTCAGGTGATCCCGGTCGAGATCGACGGTTACGGGCCGGGCGGGCCCCTTTCCCAGAAGCGGGCGTACGACCTGCTGGTGCAAGCGGAATCGGGGTCGTGCGCGGCCACCGGTTTCCCCGGGATGCCGGCCAAGCCCGGCCCGCCCGTCGCCGATATCTCTACGGGCCTGTACTCGGCACTGTCCATCATGGCGCTGCTGCTGGGGCGCGCCCGCGGGGTCTCGGTCGGCGCGGCGCCGTCGGTCGCCGTCAGCCTGTTCGACACGATGACCGACATCATGGGTTACCCGCTGACCTATGCCCAGCATTCCGGGGTGAATCAGCAGCCGCTCGGGATGGCATCGCCGGCCGTGGCGCCGTACGGCGCCTTCGCGACGCGGGACGGCCAGACGGTGGTGCTCGGCACGACCAACGACAGGGAATGGCAGCGCCTGGCCCGGGAGATCATCGACCGGCCCGACCTCGCCGAGGACTCCCGATTCGCGAGCAATTCGGATCGCTGCGCGCACCGCGACGAGCTCCATGCCGCCATCGGATCCTGGTGCGCGGACCGCGATCTGGACGACATTCAACGGGTGGCCGACGCCGCCGGAATCGGCAACTCCCGGTACAACCTGCCCGGCGAGGTGATCACGCATCCCCATCTCAAGGCCCGCGATCGGTGGCGTCACGTCAGTACCCCCAACGGCCCCATCGAGGCGCTGCTGCCGCCACCGGTGATCAGCGGTCTCGAGCTGAACATGGGCGCGATCCCCGGACTGGGCGAGCACACGGATGTGATACTCGGCGAATTGGGCTACAGCGCAGAAGATATTGCCGGCCTGCGAGCCGACGGTGCCATCGGAGATGTCTACGGAGCAGGGAGCGGCCATGCGTGAAGTCGTCATCGTCGAAGCGGTGCGAACCGCCGTCGGTAAGCGCAACGGGGGATTGGCCGGCCAGCATGCCGCCGACCTGTCCGCGGTGGTGCTGAACGAGCTGATGGAGCGGACCGGAGTGTCGCCCGAACTCGTTGACGACGTGGTGTGGGGCTGCGTCTCGCAGGTCGGCGACCAGTCGAGCAACATTGCGCGATGGTCGGTACTCGCGGCAGGCTGGCCTGAGTCGATTCCGGGGACGACGGTCAACCGCGCCTGCGGATCGTCGCAGCAGGCAGTGGATTTCGCGGTGCAGGCGGTGATGTCGGGTCAGCAGGACATCGTCGTGGCCGGCGGCGTCGAGGTGATGAGCCGGGTGCCTCTCGGTGCGGCCCGCCAGACCGGAGAGCCGTACGGGCCGAAAGCGCTTGCCCGGTATGACGGTTTCGGTTTCAACCAGGGCATCTCGGCCGAGATGATCGCGCAGAAGTGGGACCTGTCGCGGGCGCGGCTCGACGAATACTCGGCGCGGTCGCACGAACTTGCCGCGGCCGCACAGGATACGGGTGCGTTCGTCACACAGATCGTGCCGGTGTTCACCGACGACGGTGGTGTGGTGCACGAAGATGAGGGCATCCGCCGGGGGACGACCGTCGAGAAGCTGGGCGGCCTCAAGCCGGCTTTCCAGGAGGACGGCGTCATTCACGCCGGCAACTCGTCCCAGATTTCCGATGGTGCGGCAGCACTTTTGGTGATGACGCTGGAGAACGCGCTGCAGCTCGGGCTCACCCCGCTGGTGCGGTACGTCGGCGGCGCGGTCACCGGCGCCGATCCGGTGCTGATGCTGACCGGCCCGATTCCGGCCACCCAGAAGGTGCTGCGCAAGACCGGGGTGAAGATCGATGAGATCGGCGTCTTCGAGGTGAACGAGGCTTTCGCCCCGGTGCCGCTGGCCTGGCTGGCTGACACGGGCGCGGACGAGGCCGCGCTGAATCCCTTGGGCGGCGCTATCGCGCTGGGACATCCGCTCGGTGCTTCTGGTGCGGTGCTGATGACCCGGATGATCAACCACATGCGGGACAACGGCATTCGCTACGGCCTGCAGACCATGTGCGAGGGCGGCGGCACCGCCAACGCGACGCTGGTCGAGTTGGTCGCTTAGGCGATTTCGACGCGGGTGAGGTCCAGCGCGATGTCGACCAGCATGTCTTCCTGGCCGCCGACGAGCCCGCGCCGCCCGGCTTCCTCCAACAGCGTTCGGGCATCGACGTCGAAACGCGCGGCGGTGATCTCGGCGTGCCGCAGGAAGCTCGAGTAGACGCCCGCGTAGCCGAGCGTCAGGGTTTCCCGGTCGACCCGGACCGGCCGGTCCTGCAGCGGCCGCACCAGATCGTCCGCGGCGTCTTGCAGCGCGTGCAGGTCGCAACCGTGTTGCCAACCCAGCTTGGTGGCCGCGGCGATGAACACCTCCAACGGCGCATTGCCGGCTCCCGCCCCCATGCCGGCAAGCGACGCGTCGACCCGGTTGGCGCCGTGTTCGACGGCGACGATCGAATTGGCCACGCCGAGTGACAGATTCTGGTGCGCGTGGATACCGATTTCTGTTGCGGTGTTGAGGGTTTGGCGGAGAGCGTCGACGCGGTCCGCGATGTCACGCATCGTCATGGCTCCGCCGGAGTCGACGACGTAGACGCACGTCGCGCCATAGTCTTCCATGAGTTTCGCCTGCCGGGCGAGGGCTGCCGGCGTGGCGAGATGACTCATCATCAGGAAGCCGACGGGGTCCATCCCGAGCTCGTGGGCGGCGGTGAGATGACGCGCCGAGAGGTCGGCCTCAGTGCAGTGCGTGCCGACGCGGACGACGGTGACGCCGGCGTGATGGGCGTCGCGTAGCTGTCGCACCGTGCCGATGCCGGGGAGTATCAGAGTGGCGATGCGTGCGCGGCACACTGCGGAGGCCACGGCGGAGATCCACTCCAGATCGGTGTGCGCGCCGAAGCCGTAAACGCAGCTGGACCCGCCCAGTCCATCACCGTGCGCGACCTCGATGGAGGTGACGCCCGCGGCGTCTAGCGCGGTCGCGATCGAGACCGCCTGCGCGACGCTGTATTGATGGCGCACTGCGTGCATGCCGTCGCGCAGGGTGACGTCGCTGATGTGGATCATGTTGGCAATCCGACGCTTTCGGTGGTGATCTCCACGAGCGCGGTCACCTTGGTGCCCGTGAAGGTGCCGATTCCGGGGATATGGATTGGGCCGATGCTCTCGAACTGGACGGCCTGCTTGAGCCGGAAGCCGGGAACCTGGGCACTGACGTGTGCCACCGCCGCGTGGATGTCTCGCTCGATGGTGCCGTGATCAGTGGTGCTGTCGACCAGACAGTAGACGGTGTTCCGCACGGCCGGAGCCGGGCTGAGCAGTGAGATGACCTTCGCCTGCCGGACGCCCGCGGCCTGTACTGCGGCACAGGTTGTTTCGATGAGATCGTCGACGCCGGCGCGGATGTCCGGGCCGGCGGACTGCGCCGGGATCGACGAAACGATCTCGGCGTAGGTCACGCCTCCCGATTTCGCGACGGCCGCGACGATGGGCACGGCGGCCTCGATGGTTGTGATCATTGTGCGTTCTCGGCGAGCATCCGGAGCGCTGTGTCGTAGATGGCGTTCGCGTGTAATTCGAACAGCTCCAACAGATCCACCGAGTCGCCGCCGAGTTCCCTGGCGATGAAAAGACCGTCGGCTCCGGCGATGGAGTAGTTCACCAACAGTCTGACCTGGGCGGCGCTGAGCCCGGGTGCCAGCTCGCCGAGTGCTTCCGTGAGTGACTCGGATGCCTGCATCCGCGCCTGGAGGAACCGTGCACGGGCTCGCGGTTCCACCGGCCGCCGCTCCAACGCGAGCATCAGCCCCAGGCGCAGGAAATCCGGATGGTCGAGCAGGCCTTTCGCGAGCTGCCTGGCCAGGCCGATGACGCGCTCGCGTGGCTCGCCGTCAGAGGGGAGTTCCCAGGCGCGCAGCCACGTCTCGAAGCTGCGGTCGATGACCGCGGCCAGCAGGTCGTCCTTGTCCTTGAAGTGCCAGTAGATCGAGCTGGCGGGGAGCCCGCACTTCTTGCTGACCAGCCCGATGCTCGTGCCCTCGTAGCCACGCTCAGAGGCAATCTCGTTGGCGGCGTCCAGGATTCGCTCGCGCGACTGTTCGCCGTCGGCACGCTTGCGCCGGGCTTTGGGCGCTTCGGTCATTTTCGCTCCCCGCCATTGACTCTGTAGTGATCACTACATTACCGTAGTGATCACTACAGAACAAGCGGAGGGCCCAATGAGCAGTGCAGGTATCTACGACGTTGCCGTCATCGGGTATGGCCCCACCGGTGCCACCGCGGCGAATCTGCTGGGCCAACTCGGCCTGAAGGTGGTGGTGGTCGAGCGTGACCCGGACATCTACAGCCGGGCGCGGGCGATCTCGACCGATGAGGAGGTGCTGCGCGTGTGGCAATCGGTCGGGCTCGCCGAACGGCTAAAGCGCGACATGCTGCCCGACCGGCCGGTGGCGTTCGTCGACGCCGATGGGCGCCCGTTCATCCAAACGGTGATCTACGGACGCGGGTGCGGCCATCCGTCGCAGCAGTTCCTGTACCAGCCGGCGGTGGACACAGTGCTCCGGGAAGGGATCGCGCGGTTCGACAACGTCGAGGTGCTGCTGGAACACGAATGCCTGCGGGTGGCCAACCAGGCCGACGACGTCGAACTGCTGCTCGCCGATCTGCGTACCGACACCTTCAAGCGAGTGACCGCTCGCTATGTGATCGCTTCCGATGGCGGATCGTCGGCGACGCGTGGCGTACTCGGAATCGGATACAGCGGACGCACCTACGGCGAGCGCTGGGTTGTCATCGACACCAAGGTGCTCAAGGAATGGGATGCCCACGACCGCTTACGGTTCCACTGCAACCCCGCGCGACCGACCGTCGACTGTCCGACCCCGCTCGGTCATCACCGGTGGGAGTACCCCGCCAGGGGAGTGGAGGACGAGAAAGAGCTCGTCAGTGACGAGGCGGTATGGAAGGTGTTGCGCGAGCAGGGCATAACGCCCGAGCATGTTGAGATACTGCGCGCCGTCGTCTACAGCCATCATGTGCGGGTAGCGGACCGTTGGCGTGTCGGGCGGGTGTTCCTTGCCGGCGATGCCGCGCATGCGATGCCGCCGTGGATCGGCCAGGGGATGTCCGCCGGCGTGCGCGATGCCGCCAACCTATGCTGGAAACTGGCCGCCGTATTGCGCGACGAGGCGCCGGACGCACTGCTGGATTCGTATGAGGCAGAGCGCAAACCGCACGTCACTGAGGTCACCCGGCGTGCGGTGCTGGTGGGCCGGATCATCACCGAGCGGCGGCCCTGGCTGGCGACAATCCGCAATCACGTCGTGCGGGCGGTGACCAGGATTCCCGGCGCCAATGCCGTGGGTCAGAGGATTTGGTGGATTCCCGATGCTCGCTACGACGACGGCTTCTTCGCCAAGGCGCACCCGGCCGTGGGCTGGCAGGTCCCGCAACCCACCGTGGACGGCGTGCTGCTCGACGACCTGCTCAGCGGCGATTGGGCGCTGCTGTACACCGGTGGGTTTCCGCTCGGGGCAGCGGCTTGGGCTCGTGCGGGCGTATCGAGCCTGCGGATCAGTGAACCCAGCTTCGTGCGCTGGCTCCATGACCGGAAGGCCGACGCTGTCGTGCTGCGACCCGATGGATTCGTTTACGCCGCAACCTCATCCGGTCAAACTCTGCCTGGCCCGCCTGCCGGCTTGAACCTCACCACGTTGACAGGAGTACACGCATGACCACCACCCTCACCGAACACACCGTCACCGTCGGCGGCCGGAAGATCTTTGTCGCCGAGGCGGGTTCGGGCCCCGCGGTGATGCTGCTGCACGGCGGCGGCCCGGGCGCCTCCGGCGTCACCAACTACTCCCGCAACATCGACGCCCTCGCCCGGCGCTACCGCGTCCTCATCCCTGACATGCCCGGCTACGGACGTTCGTCGAAAGGCATCGACAAGTCCGATCCCTTCGGCTGCCTGGCCGACGCGATGCGTGGCTTGCTCGACCAATTGAGCATCAGCACAGCACATCTGATCGGCAACTCGTACGGTGGTGCGGCGGCACTGCGCTTGGCTCTGGATACTCCCGGCCGGGTCGGCAAGCTGGTGCTGATGGGCCCTGGCGGCATCGGGACCACTCGCGGCCTGCCCACCGCCGGCCTGGGCAGCCTGCTGGCCTACTACGGCGGCGCAGGCCCCAGCCGTGAAAAGCTGGCCGAGTTCATCCGCAACTATCTGGTCTATGACGGCGATTCGGTGCCCGACGAGCTGATCGACCTACGGTACGCGGCATCGATCGACCCGGAAGTGGTGGCTGACCCGCCGCTGAGCCGACCATCGGGACCGTTCGCGCTGCGGACGTTGTGGCTCATGGACCTCACGCGCGACTCGCGGCTGGCATCACTGCAGACCCCGACCCTGATCCTGTGGGGCCGCGACGACAAGGTGAACCGGCCCTCTGGGGGACCCATGCTGCTGAACATCATGCTCAACGCCGAACTGGTGATGACCAGCCGTACCGGGCACTGGATGCAGTGGGAGCGTGCCGACCTGTTCAACCAGCTCGTCGACGAATTCCTGTCCGACAGCACGGTATTCCGGCCATGAGCGTCTTCGGTCATGTGGCACTCGGCTACTTGGTGGTGGAGACCGAGCGATTCGCCGACTGGCGGCGGTTCGGCCGCGATGCGATCGGCATGCACCTCGACGACCTCGACACCGATGCACTCCGCTTCCGGCTCGACGAACAACAATGCCGGTTCCTGCTGCGGTGCGGCCCGGCCGAGGATGTCACCACGCTGGGCTGGCAGGTCGACGACCACGGGACCTTCGAGGAGATCCTCGCCCGCGTGCACCGGTGCGGCGTACCCGTCACCGTCGGCACCGATGAGGAGGCCGCGCTGCGTGGCGTCGGACGACTGGTGCGGATTCCCGGCCCCAACGGGCTGGCGCAGGAGCTGTACACCCGGGCGCAGATCGACGGACAATTGGCTGTGGCTGGAAAGGGTTTCGTGACCGGTGAGTTCGGGCTGGGGCACGTTGCCGTCACCAGCACCAAGCCACACCAGGTGCGCGGCTACTACAACGCCTTGCTCGACGCGCGGCTCAGCGACTTCATCGACGAGACGATTAGCGGCGTGAAGGTCAAGATCCGGTTTCTGCGCGTCAATCGGCGGCACCACTCGGTGGCCATTGCCGCAGTGAACCGATTGCCGATCAACCCGGTTCGTACTCGTGTGCAGCATCTCAACATTCAGGTCGCCGAGCTGGACGATCTGACTGACAGCTATCAACGCGTACGGGCACTGGGGTTCGACATGGCTCTGGGAATCGGTCAGCACACCAACGACCGCGAGTTGTCGTTCTATGCCGTGACACCATCGGGTTTCGAATGGGAGGTGGGGTGGAACCCGCTTGTCGTCGACGAATCGACCTGGCGGCCAACGACTCACCAGGGCATCAGTATCTGGGGTCATGAGATGCGACGCAATGCTGACAAGCTCGAACAGTTCGCGACCGCGGTCAAGTCATTGCTGCGCCGCGAAGACACCATACCCGCGTTGGCCGGCGCCGGCATTCTCGACTGATCCCGCGAAGGAAACATCATGAACCGTATTGATACGCACCATCACATGATCCCGCCGGACTACCGAAAGGTGTTGGACAAGGCCGGTATCGCCGACGCGGGCGGCCGGGCAGTGCCGGACTGGTCTGCGCAGGCGTCCATGGATGCGATGGCAGGACTAGGCGTCGCCATCGCGATCCTGTCGGTTTCCGCGCCCGGAACCACGATGCTCCCGGCCGCTGCAGACGCGGCGGCACTGGCCCGTGACCTCAACGACTACAGTGCCGAACTCGTTGCCGCTGAGCCGGATCGGTTCGGCTTCTTCGCCACGTTGCCGATGCCGCATCTGGAGGAGGCGGTGACCGAGGCGGTGCGCGTGCTAGACGAACTGCGTGCGGACGGCGTATTTCTGCTCGCCAACAGCGCGGGGACCTACGTCGGTGCGACGGGGCAGGACGCGTTGTTCGCCGAGCTCGACAAGCGTTCTGCCGTGGTATTCATTCACCCCGCCGAGCTGCCCGGGCCCACGGTCGACGGAGTGCTGCCGTTCGCTGCCGACTTCCTGCTGGACACCAGCCGGGCGGCTTACCTGCTGGTGCGCAACGGCATTCGCCGTCGCTACCCGAATATCCGGTTCATCCTGAGCCATGCCGGTGGCTTCGTCCCGTATGCGTCCTACCGGATGGCCATGGGCATCACGAGTGATGTGGGCGGCAGCCCAGCCGATCACCTCGACGACTTCGCGAGCTTCTACTTCGACACCGCGCTGTCATCATCCGCAGCCGCGCTGCCGTCGCTGCTGGCCTTCGCCAAACCCGGTCACGTTACGTTCGGTTCGGACTTCCCGTTCGCGCCGGTCGAGGCCGGCCAGCTGTTCGCCGCCGGGTTGGAGACGTACGGGGGATTGGATGACGCCGGGCGACGCGCGATCGACCGCACCAATGCGCTGGCGCTCTTCCCGCGGCTGGGGGCTGCCCCGGTGCCTGCGGCGCCGTCCTTGGTGAAACAGGTTCGGCACACCGCCAGCCGGGCCGTGATGCGCGGGGTCACACGGCTGATGACGCAGTAGGGCTGTGGCTGGAGGTCGGCCGGCCCATGGCTGCGTGGAATTGTCAGTCAAATGTCAGACCGTGCCGACCTGAGTGTGGGCACACTTCGGTCGCGGGTGGTCACCGTGCGTTGACAATGTCAACGCATGGTGACGGGTCCAAATCGCAAGGGCTGCAGGAGCGCCCGACACGCTGGCTTGCGGACACGCCGGCCGATGCGCATCAGCGCCCGTCCGTGCCGAAATGCAAACCACCTTCGTATCTCAGCACCTGCAGCAGCTGCCCCGGTCGTACTGACACCCTAGAGATTCCCCACTTCGAGCTCCAAGTACTGCGCGTACTTCGCCTGCGCCGCTTCGCGTTTACCCGGCAGCCACTCCGTCGGCCAGAGTTCGTCGGTGCCCTGGTAGTCCCGCAGCACCTGCTTGGCCACCGTGACCTTGTGGACTTCGGTCGGGCCGTCGGCCAGCCCCATCACGGCTGCGCCGGCGACCATGCCGAGGAACGGCACCTCGTTGGTGACACCGAGGGCGCCGTGCACTTGCATTGCGCGCCAGGCGATATCGTGCAGCACCGTCGGCATGACGACCTTGACGGCGGCGATGTCCTTGCGCACCTTCTTATAGTCGTTGTGTTTGTCGATCTTCCACGCGGTGTGCAGCACGAACAGCCGGAACTGCTGCAGCTGCGCCCACGAGTCGGCGATATAGCCTTGCACGGCCTGCTTGTCGGCGAGCAGGCTGCCGGCGGTGTGCCGCGAGAGGGCGCGCTCGCACATCATGTCGAGCGCTTTCTGCGCCAGCCCGATGGTGCGCATCGCGTGGTGGATCCGGCCACCGCCCAGGCGGGTCTGGGCAATGACGAACGCCTGGCCCTCGCCGCCGAGTACCGCCGAATTCGGCACGCGCACATTGTCGTAATGGATCAGTGCGTGCGAGCCGTGGCCGTCGGATTCCCCGTAGATCGCCGAGTTGCGGATGATGTTGACGCCCGGTGTGTCGGTGGGGACGAGGAACATCGACATGCCCTGGTAGGGGCTCACGTCGGGGTTGGTCACCACCATGACGATGAGGAACGTGGACGTCGACGCGTTGGACGAGAAGAACTTGTAGCCGTTGATCACCCAGTCGTCGCCGTCGCGCACCGCGGAGGTCGTGAACTGCGTCGGGTCGGCGCCGCCCTGTGGCTCGGTCATCGAATAGCAGGAGAAGACCTCGCCGTTCAGTAGCGGCCGCAGGTATTGCTCCTTCTGCTCGGGGGTGCCGTAGTGCGCGATGATCTCCGCGTTGCCGGTGTCGGGCGCCTGACAGCCGAAGATGATCGGCGCCCACTGCGACCGCCCCAGGATCTCGTTGAGCAGAGCAAGTTTCAGCTGCCCGTAGCCCTGTCCGCCGAGCTCGGGGCCAAGATGAGTTGCCCACAGGCCTTTTCGGCGCACCTGCTCCTTGAGCGGGTCGACTACGCGGCGCCGGGTCTCGTCGAGCGCGGTGTACTGCAGGTGCGGCCAGATCAGGTCGAGCGGCTCGACCTCGTCGCGCACGAAGGCGTCGGCCCAGTCGAGGAGCTCCTGGAACTCCGGATCGGTTTCGAAATCCCAGGCCATACGGACTCCTTCAGTTCAGCCCCGCCGCAACACGAACACCCGTCTCTTGTTCTAACGCACCAGCGACGGTTTGGGAATGCCTAGCGGGGCTAAGCGACCGCCAGCGAGTAGGTGTTGCCGAGGTTGTCCTGCGTGACGTGAGCGTCCTCGGTGGTGGTGTCGATGCGCAGCGGACTGGTCAGGGTCGTCGTCCGGTAGCTCCAGCCGTCGGGCAGTTGCAGCCGCGCACCGAGGCCTGGCAGGTCTTCCAGCGACAGTGCCGGGTCGACCGTCCGACTCCAGGACTGCATGACCCACCGCTGCCCCTGTGGGTCGCGCAGTTCGAAGACCGGCCGCCCGGGGCCGAACACGAACACCGTACGGCGGTTGACCTTGTTCACGCTGTAGGGCGCGGGGTTCATCGACGACAGTTCCACCGTCGCCTGCCGCAGCATCTCGATACCACCGAACGTCTTCTTCTCGCCGACGTCCTCGCGGGTTTTGACGATCTCGCTCATCAGCCAGTAGCGGGGGCCGTTGAGCAGAGCGGCGGCGACGGCGTTCTCACCGGCGAGGGCCTGCGGGTTCAGCGCCGACCAGGCGTCCTGCGGACAGTCGTTCAGCGGGAAGGTGTTGAACACCGCGACCTGAGGCCCCGTCGGGGTCTGGGAGACCAGCAGGACTTCGCCGTAGCGCTTGCCGAAGGTGTCGGCCGGAGAATTTTCCACCCCGTCAACGCTACGGCCGAAATCGGGCGGAAAGGTCCCGATTTGTCCCATTTCGTGGGAGGTAGATGGCCTTTTTGTGTGGTTGCTATGGATAAAAGTTTGGTGGGCTAGGTATATTTCGCCAGACAGTGAATGTGTAACGCCGACGAGCTCCATTGCCATGGACCTGGCGGGCCTGATGGAAGGGTGCCCCGGAGTGAGTGCCACCAACGCCGAGCGATCCAAGATCGGCCACCTGATCTGGGTGCTTGCGGTACCCATTGTGATCGGCTGGTTCGCGCTCAATGTCGCCACCAACACGCTGGTCCCGCCGCTGGAGAAGGTCGGTGAGGAGCACACCGTCGGGCTGAGCGCCAAAGACGGCCCGGCGATGGTCTCGATGCGGCAGATCGGCGCGAACTTCCAGGAGTTCGATTCCGACAGCAACGCGATGGTGGTCTTGGAAGGTGACCAGCCGCTCGGAGCCGAGGCACACCACTACTACGACGGTCTTATCGCCAAACTGAGCGCCGACACCGCGCACGTCGAGCATGTCGCGGACTTCTGGAGTGACCCGCTGACCGCCGTCGGCTCACAGAGCGCCGACGGCAAGGCCGCCTACGTCCAGATCTATCTGCGCGGCAATCAGGGCGAGACGAAGGCCAACGACTCCGTCGCCTCGGTCCGGCAGATCGTCGCCGACTCCAAGCCGCCGGCCGGGCTGCACGTCTACGTGACCGGCGGCGCCCCACTGGTGTCGGATCAGCACCACGCCGGTGACAAGAGCATCGCCAAGGTCACCGCCATCACCCTGCTGGTGATCGCCGCGATGCTGCTGATCGTCTACCGGTCGCTCATGACGATGATCCTGACCCTCCTGATGGTGTTCCTGGAACTGGGCGCCGCCCGCGGGGTCGTCGCGTTCCTGGCGGACACCGGGGTCATCGGCCTTTCGACATTCGCCGTCAACCTGCTGACGCTGATGGTGATCGCGGCCGGTACGGACTACGCCATCTTCGCCATCGGCCGCTACCAGGAAGCGCGCGGGGACGCCGAGGACCGGGTGAAGGCCTACGACACGATGTTCCGCGGGACGGCGCACGTGGTCCTGGGCTCCGGGCTGACGATCGCCGGCGCCATGCTCTGTCTGAGTTTCACGCGCCTGCCGTACTTCCAGACCATGGGTGTGCCCTGCGCGATCGGCACCCTTGTCGCCGTCATCGCGGCACTGACGCTCGGCCCGGCCGTCATCAAGATCGGGAGCCGGTTCGGTCGCTTCGAACCGAAGCGCGCGATCCAGTCCCGCGGCTGGCGCCGCATCGGTGTCCTGGTGGTGCGGTGGCCCGGACCGGTGCTCGTCGCCACGTTGGCGCTCGCCCTCGTCGGGCTGGTGACGCTGCCCGGGTACAAGACCAACTACGACGCCCGCCGGTACGTGCCGGCCGACCTGACGGCCAACGTCGGATATGCCGCCGCCGAACGGCATTTCAGCGCATCCCGGATGAACCCCGAACTACTGATGGTGCAGAGTGACCACGACCTGCGGAACCCGGCCGACTTCCTGGTGATCAACAAGATCGCCAGGGCCATCGTGCACACCCCGGGTGTCGCGCGGGTGCAGACGATCACCCGGCCCGACGGAAAACCCATCAAGCACACGACGATTCCGTTCATCATGGGCATGCAGTCCGTCACGTCGAAGATGACGGAGAAGTACCAGCTGGATTCGATGGCCAACATGCTGCAGCAGGCCAACGACATGCAGGTCAGCATCGACACGATGACCAAGATGCAGGCCATCACCACGCAGATGGCCGCCACCACGCACGACATGTCGATGAAGACCGCCAACATGGCGGTCGACGTCGCCGACCTGCGCGACCACATCTCCGATTTCGACGATTTCCTGCGGCCCATCCGTAACTACCTGTACTGGGAACCGCACTGCTACGACATCCCGATGTGCTGGTCCACGCGGGCGTTGTTCGACACCCTCGACGGCATCGACGTCATGACCGACGACATCCAGACGCTGGTCCCGGATCTGATGAAGATGGACAAGCTGACCGGCGAGATGGTCACGGTGATGCCGCCTCAGATCGAGGTCATGAAGAACATGAAGCAGTACATGCTGTCCATGTATCAGACCCAGAAGGGTCAGGTGGATCAGCGCGCGGCGTCGTCGGACAACGCGGCGGCAATGGGCGAGGCGTTCGACAACTCGCTGAACGACGATTCCTTCTACCTGCCGCCAGAAGCCTTCGACAACAAGGACTTCAAGCGCGGCATGAAGAACTTCATCTCGCCCGACGGCAAGTCGGTGCGATTCATCATTCAGCATGAAGGCGATCCGGCGACGCCCGACGGCATCGCGCACGTCGACCCGATCAAGCAGGCGGCCAAGGAAGCCATCAAGGGCACTCCGCTGGAGGGCTCCAAGATCTATCTGGCCGGCACCGCGGCGACGTACAAGGACATGCACGACGGCGCGCAGTACGACCTGATGATCGCCGGAATCGCCGCGGTGTCACTGATTTTCATCATCATGCTGCTCATCACCCGAAGCATGGTCGCGGCCGCCGTCATCGTCGGCACCGTGCTGCTGTCGCTGGGCGCGTCGTTCGGTATGTCAGTTCTGTTGTGGCAGCACCTGCTCGGCCTCGAGCTGCACTGGATGGTGCTGCCCATGTCGGTCATCCTGCTGCTTGCGGTGGGTTCCGACTACAACCTGCTGCTGGTGTCGCGGTTCAAGGAAGAACTGCCGGGCGGGCTGAAGACCGGCATCATCCGCTCGATGGCGGGCACCGGATCGGTGGTCACCTCAGCCGGTCTGGTGTTCGCGGCCACCATGGCGTCCTTCGCATTCAGTGACCTGAAGGTCATGGCGCAAGTCGGTACCACCATCGCGCTGGGTCTGCTGTTCGACACGCTGATCGTGCGGTCGTTCATGACCCCGGCCATCGCGGCGCTGCTGGGCAAGTGGTTCTGGTGGCCGAAGCGTGTCCGCCAGGAGGCGTCCGAACGGCGGCTGGCGGCTATCGGGATTCAGCCGGCGGTGGCTGCCGGCAAGTAGCTGTACTCCCGCGAGCAGTCGTGAAAACCCCCAAAATCAGCTGACTTTGGGGGTTTTCACGACTGCTCGCGGAGGGTCGTGATCAGCTCGACGACCATTTGGCGGGCCAGGGTGATGGGTGCGGTGGAGCGTTCGAGTTTCGACGCGGTGAGGGCGCCGTCGTAGATGATCTGGATGCGCTGGGCGGCCGCGGCGGCGTCCGGTACCTCGGCGTCCCGCAGGAGTGCGCTCAGTTGCCCACGCATCCACTGCCGGTGCGCCCGCACGGGCTCGAGGGTGTCGCCGGGGTATTCGGTGGCCGCGTTGGCGTAGAGACAGCCCCGGAATTGGCGCTTGCGTGCCGCGGCGGCCGCCAGGTCGAAGAACGCCAGGAGCTTCTGCACGGGGTCGTCGAGCCCGGATGTCGTCGTTTCCCAGCGCTTGCGATCAGCCTGATCCAATTCGTTCAGGTACGCGATCACCAGCGCGTCCTTCGACCCGTACGAGCTGTACAGGCTGGCCTTGGCCACGCCGGCCTCGCGCAGGATCGTGTCGATGCCGACGGCGCGAATACCTTGGGCGGCAAAGAGATTCGACGCAGTTGTGAGTAGCCGCTGAGCCGGTCCGGCCGGATCGGTGCGCGGTGCCGGCCGGCCCGGTCGATGGGTGCGGGTTGCGCTCATGTGTGCACCATAGCGGAGGAACGTCGATAGACAGACCAGTCTGTCCGTGCGAGCGTCGTGATGTCATCGCCGCCGACTAAAAGGAAGACAAGTGACTCTGTACCTCTACGAAATCGCAGGACTGCCCAGCCGGGCTGACGTCGACCAGGCCATCAAGACGCTCGACGCCGAAGTGCACCGGGCCGGCGGCGAACTCATCGAGGCGCAGGTGACTGCCCAGCACCGGCTGTTCGTGGTGGCTGAGTTCGGCGACGCTCCGCTGCTGATCGACGCGGCCGCGCTCGGCGCCGCCGAGTTCACCGGTCCGCACGAAGTGCGGCTGGTCGGTGCGGAACTGGACCAGCTGAAAGCCGTCCGCCCGAAGGCCGGATACCTGGTCGAGTGGGACCTGCCCGCTGACCTGGACATGGACAGCTACCTGAGCCGGAAGAAGGCCAACGCGCCGAAATACGCCGAGGTGCCGGAGGTCAGCTTCCTGCGTACATACGTCCGGGTCGACATGGACAAGTGCCTGTGTTTCTACGACGCCCCGGACGAGGACGCGGTGCGGCGGGCGCGCGTGGCCGTGCAGACCCCGATCGACCGGTTGTACGGACTGGAAAGTGGTGCGCAATGACAACGCTGGTGTCCGACGACGTCGCAACCCGATTGGCGCGCGTCACGGCCGGAGTGGACGCCCGGGCCGGCGACCTCGACGCCGGCCACACCGACGTCCGCGAGGATCTGCGCGCACTCGGCGCCTCCGGATTGTTCGGGCTACGCGATCTTCCCGACACCGTGCGGGTGATCGAGGAGGTATCGGCTGTGAGCCTCGCGGCCGGATTCTCGGCCTGGGCGCACCAGATGGCGATTCACTACCTCGCCGACCGACCCGACCTGTCGGAGGCGTTGCTCACCGCCCGACGTCCCGGCGTGACCGCCATGGCGGCCGGGCTCAAGCACGTTGCGGGCCTCGGGCAGCTCCCGATCTTCGCCGGGGAGACGCGCCGCGGCCTGCGGCTCAACGGACCAATCCGCTGGGCGTCCAACGTCTTCGACGACGCGCTGATCGTGCTGCCGGCACGTACGGTCACGGGCCGGCTGTATGTCGTCGCGGTCGACGTGAGCGCGGTCGGCGTTGTGGTCGATCCGGCGCCCGCGCTCATGGCCTTGGGCAGCACCCGGTCGACGTCGCTGCGCCTGGAAGAGGTCGAGGTGCACGCCGACCGCATCATCAGTGCGGACCTGACCGGGTTCGTCCGCGGGATCAAGCCGACGTTCCTGCTGCTTCAGACCGCGTTCTGCGTCGGCGTCACCGGCGCGGCACTGACCGCGGCCGGCCGGGCGACCGACACGCTTGCCGCCGAGTTCGACGGTGACCTCGGCGATCTCGGGGCGCGAGCCGAGCGCAACCGGCGGCGGCTCTACGAATTCGCTTCGGCGCCAGGGGAAACCAACCTGGCCGACGTCATCCGGCTACGGCTGGATGCCGCCAATGTTGCGGTCGCGGCCACCCGCCTGGAATCGGCGCTGGCAGGCGGCCAGGGCTACCGCGCGGGGACGGCCGCCAATCGCCGATTCCGCGAAGCCGCCTTTCTACCCGTGCAATCTCCATCGGAAGGACAACTCAGGTGGGAACTGAAGCAGTACGGATAGCCGCGGGCACCAAGAGATTCGGTGACAGCGTCGTGCTCGACGGCATTGATCTCGGTATCGAGGCAGGAGAGTTCGTCGCCGTGCTCGGGCGAAGTGGCAGCGGGAAATCGACGCTGCTGCGAGTGCTGGCGGGCCTGGAATCGTTGAGCTCGGGGACCGTCAGCTGGCCCGCCGACGACGGCGAGCGCCCGCATATCGGCGTGGTCTTTCAGGACGCGCTGCTGATGCCGTGGCTGACGGTGCTGGGCAACGTCTCGTACGCGCGCCGATTCACGCGCCGGCGCACCGGGTTCGACGCGGACTACGCAGCCGAACTGATGCACCGCTTCGGCGTCGACGGGCTGGCCGACCGTTATCCCGACCAGCTGTCCGGTGGGCAGGCCCAGCGGGTGGCCATCCTGCGCGCGGTGGCGACCCGGCCCCAGCTGCTGCTGCTCGACGAACCGTTCAGCGCACTGGACCCTGCGACGCGCGCGGATCTGCAGCAGTGGTTGACCACGCTCACAACCGAATTGGGCGTGACGGTCCTGTTGGTCACCCACGACGTCGAGGAGGCGCTGGCCCTCGCACAGCGCGTCGTGTTGCTGGCGGACGGCGGAATCCGCCGCCAATGGCATCTGGGCGAGGCGGACCGATCCGGTCTGCGTGACGAAATCCTCGGTCATTACCGGGTTTCTGATCTGTGGGTGGCATGAGCAGGCTGCTGATCTCGCGGCGGCAGGCCCTCATCGCCGCCGCGGCGGCCGCCGGTGGCGTATTCGGCCTGGCTGACTTGGCGCACAGTGCCACAACGGATTCGGCGGCGGCCGGTCCGCTCCGGGTGGGATATCTACCGATAACGGATGCCGCGCCACTGTTGATCGCGCACTCCGCGGGTCTGTATCCCACCGGGGTCGGCAAGCCCGTCCTGTTCCGGAGTTGGGCGGCGCTGGGCGAGGCGTTCCTCAACCGCCAGCTCGACGTCGTGCACCTGCTGATGCCGATGGCCGTGCAGCTGCGGTACGCACTCGGCGGCGGTGTCCGGGTACTCGGATGGAACCACACCAACGGTTCGGCGCTCACGGTCGCTCCACACATCCATGAGCTGTCGGACCTTGCGGGTGCTCAGCTGGCGATCCCATTCTGGTGGTCTATTCACAACATCGTCCTGCAGAAGATGTTGCGAGCCAACGGATTGCAGCCGGTGATCCGCCGGTCGGCGTCGCGGGCCGACCGTACTGTGGAGCTCGTCGTGATGAGTCCGTCGGACATGGTGCCGGCCCTGGCGACCGGCACCATCGGCGGTTACGTGGTGGCCGACCCCTTCAATGCGATGGCGCAGACCAAGAAGATCGGGCGCATCCACACGTTCCTCGGTGATGTGTGGCGCGACCATGCGTGCTGTGCCTTGGTGACCCGCGATGACGTCATCAGCAGCCGGCCGGCGGCCGTGCAGCAGCTCACGGATGCCGTCGTGACAGCGCAACTCACGCTGTCGCACGACCGGAAGTCGGCGGCCGCGAAACTCGGTGGCGGGCGGTATCTGCCCCAGCCCGTGCCGGTGGTCACGCTGGCCATGACGTATCCGACGGCGCCCTACCCGCTGCGTCACCCGGATTGGCAACCCCAGCGGCTCGGCTTTCAGCCGTTCCCGTTCCCGAGCTTCACCACGGAACTCGTGACGGCCATGCACGACACCGTTGTCGACGGCGACCGGAGATTCCTGGAGCGGCTGGATCCCGCCGCGGTGCACGGGGATCTTGTCGACGACACCTTCGTCCGCAATTCCATTCAGGCCCATGGCGGTCCGGCCGCCTTCGGCCTCACCGGGGATTACACCCGAACCGAGCAATTGGAGCTGCTATGACCACCACAACATCTGTCCGCGCGGTGATCGACCCGCCGGTGGCGGTACGCCGCTGGGCGCCGCCGGTCGGCGCCGTCGTCGTCGCGGTCGGTCTCTGGTGGCTGACGACGACCGTGCTGAGCGCCCCGCACTCACTATTGCGGCAGGCTGCTCCGCAGCGCGTCGCGCCGGCCGTGGTGGACCTGTTCTCTCGCGGTGTGCTGCTGCCGGATATCGGGATCAGCTTGTGGCGGTTGGTGATCGGGTTGGCGGTGGCAGTGGTCATCGGGATTCCAGCGGGCTTGCTACTCGGGCTCAGCACCCCGGCCGAGCGGGCCGCGGCGCCGATCGTCCAGTTCGTCCGCATGATCTCGCCGTTGTCATGGGCGCCGATCGCCGTGGCGGTGTTCGGCATCGGCAACGAGCCGGTGATCTTTCTGATCGCGGTGGCAGCCGTGTGGCCCGTGTTGCTCAACACCGTGGCCGGCGTGCGCGCCGTTGACCCGGGTTACCTGGATGTGGCGCGGTCGTTCCACGCCACCCGCTGGGAACTCGTGACCGCCGTGGTGCTGCCGGCCATCCGGGGCCAGTTGCAGACGGGCGTCCGCGTGGCGCTGGGCATCGCGTGGGTGGTGCTGGTCCCGGCGGAAATGCTCGGCGTGCGTTCGGGTCTTGGTTACCAAGTGCTCAATGCCCGCGACCAGCTGGCCTATGACCAGGTGGTGGCGGTGATCGTGGTGATCGGCGCGCTGGGCTTCCTGCTCGACCTGATCGCGCGTCGGCTCACCGGTCGCGTGCGCTAGTCGATGTTGATGGCGGCGAGGCCCCGCTGTACCCGGCCGGGCAGCGAACCGCCGTGCGCGAGCCAGTCATCCAAGGCCAGGCGAACGGTGGCCATCGTCAGCGCGCCAACTAGTCGAGGTCGTAGGTCATGTTCGGTCAGATCGGGTATGCGCGGTGCGATGAGTTCGGCGATCGCCTCCTCGTAACTCATGTAAGTGTGCAATGTCCATGCACGCAGCGCGGGTGACGACCGGGTGAGCGTCTCCAGTTCTTGTATGTGGGCCGCGATGTCGTCGAAGCCGTGCGCCAGTTCCTCGAACGCAGCGGCAATGGCCTGGATGGCGCTCAGGTCTGCGGGTTGCGCGGCCAACGCCTCGGTGATGCGACCGAGCCACCGCTGATTCATGCCTTCGGCGATCGCATCTTCTTTGGTGCTGAAGTACCGGAAGAACGTCGCCCTGCCGACTTCGGCGGCTTCGGCAATGCGATCGGCGGTAGTAGCTGTCAGCCCCGATTCGGCGGCTAGCCGCACTGCGGACTCCGCAATGCGCTGTCGTGTCGCGACGCGCTTGCGATGCGACAGGGGGAGCGACTCAGCCATTTGAGCACCGTAGTCGATGTGCCAGATCCAATTACGTGTAATACATAGTCTCAATTGAGACTATGTATTACAGTCGGGACATGCCACCAACATTGAGCACTCTCCAATCCGCCGAATCGTGGGCGCTCGTCCAGCAGATGATCGGAAACGCCACCCAGGTCGTTGCCGAAGACGCCGAGACCGATCAGGAGCTCCTCGAAGGAATGCGGGCCGTCGCCCGAACTCTGGGGTTGTGTACCCAGCTGTCTGTCGAAGCGGATCCGTTGCAGCCGAGGTTCTTTGACATGTGCTCGCCGACGCGCATGGTCGGCGGGCCGAACCCCGATGGCAACTACTACCTGGCGATGATCCGCGGCGATCGTCGTTACCGAATCTCGGGCGTTCGCGGCACGAGCGCCTACCTCGGATTTCAAATCCTCGCAGGCACCGGCTTGACGCCGCGCCGGATGGCCGGTTACGTCAACGACACGCAACTGCGCTCGGAATCAGGCGAATTCACGTTACTCCTGTCGGCGCAGGAGCCCACTGACTGCGCCGGCGCTCGCTGGGTGCAGATCCCCGACGACGCTTCATCCATCGTCGTGCGGGAGTACGTCGGGGACTTCTCCACCGAGGACCTCGCGACGCTGCACATCGAAGACCTCGACGCTGCTGAGCCGACACCCCTGACCGACGTGGAGCTGTCCGAGCAACTCGTCTCGATGGGCTGGACGTTGTTGAAGCTGATGACGCTTCATCGCACCATCAAGCCCGAACTGCTGG
Source organism: Mycolicibacterium sp. CBMA 226 (assembly GCF_009729075.1). Classification (GTDB taxonomy): domain Bacteria; phylum Actinomycetota; class Actinomycetes; order Mycobacteriales; family Mycobacteriaceae; genus Mycobacterium. The sequence continues at coordinate 185,533 of NZ_VTGY01000001.1, forward strand.
AGAACCCCAACACCCTCATCACCGCGGAAGCGGCCGACCTCGGAGCCGCTGACACCACGCCGGACAACCTCTACATGATCGGCACTTTCCGGCTCGAACCCGACGAGGCGCTGGTCCTCGAGATCGATCCGCCGCACACCGCGTACTGGAACGTCACTCTGGAGAACGTCTGGCACGAGTGCTTGGAGCCACGGAGCCGGCACAGCTCGGTGACCAACCGGGCCCTCACCACGGATGGTGACGGAAAGATTCGAATCGCGATCAGCGAGAAGGACTTCGGGCTCGGGCACTGGCTCGATACGGGAGGGCGGCACCGAGGTTTCGTACTGCTGCGGTGGTTGCACCATCCCATGCCGCCCACCGTCGTCGCGTCGGTCCGTCGTGCGGAGGGCGTGTGATGACACTGCAGGAACGCTTCAACTTCGATCGCCTGGTCGAGGCCGCCTGCGCCGAGACAGGGCACAACGACTTCGGCGGCGACCAATGGCAGCCCGGACTGCACCGGTTCATCGACGGTGTGGTCAACGAAGCTCGCCTGTCACCCATCGGCGTGGAGATCGCCTACGCAGACATCATGCGGGCGCTGAAGAATCGACTGAACATCTTAGCTTGGCGCGCAGCACATCCCGCGGTTGCGGCACAGCCGGTGGCGCAACCCATCTTCATCGTCGGGCAGCCTCGCACCGGTACCACGATTCTCTACGACCTCCTCTGCCAGGATCCGCAACTGCGGGCACCACTGACGTGGGAGGTCGACGAACCCTGTCCGCCACCACAATTCGATACCTATCGATCCGATCCGCGGATCGCACAGGTACAAGCGACCATCGACGCGTCAGAACTGATCATGCCGGGATTCCTCAAGTTCCACCCCATGGGCGCACTGATGGGGCAGGAATGTGTGCGCATCACTGCCAGTGAATTCACCAGCATGATCCTGCCGTTCCAGTACCGAATCCCGAGCCTCCAGCAGTGGTGGCTGCACGAGTCCGACCAGACCGCGGCGTATCGGTTCCATCGAATGTTCTTGCAGCATCTGCAATCCGGTGTCCCTGGGCAATGGCTGCTCAAGTCTCCGGGTCATCTGTGGCATCTCGATCAGTTGTTCGCCGAGTATCCCGACGCTGTGGTCGTGCAGACGCACCGGGACCCGCTCAACGTCATCTCCTCAATCGCTGCATTGATGCACCACCTTCGCAAGATGGGCAGTGACGAATCGGATCTCGCGGAATGCGCAGCGCAATCCGTCGAAGAAATCACCATCGGACTCGATCGAGAGATGGCACTGCGGGACAGCGGAGTGATCCCGGATGACAGGATCATCGACGTCCGGTTCTCGGATTTCATGGGTGACCCGTGGTCGACGATCAAGGGCATCTACCACCGGCTCGGCCGCGACCTGCCGCCGGAAACCGAACGAGCCATGCGCGATTTCCTGGCGGCACACCCCGGTGACGGTGGTGGCAAGCGGTACACCTGGTCAGATACCGGTTTGGACGCAGCCGAGGTCCGCGAGCGCGTGCGTGCCTACCAGGAACGCTATGACGTGCCCACCGAGAAACTGCGCTGACGGCGATAGGGTGGCGCGGTGACTCTTTCGGCCATCGTGACCGTGCCCGCGTCGGTGATGGCGGCCGACTTCACCGCGCCGATCGCCGGCGAACCCGCGCTGGTGCGAGCCGTGCGGGCGGTCCGCGACGTGGCCGCGGTAACAGTGGTGACTCCCGAAGGGACGGCCGACGCCGCCACCGAATGCCTTGCCGCCCATGGCCTGAGTGACGTGCCTGTGCGCACGACGCCCGGGCTGCTGGGCATGGGGGACGGGCTGCTGCTGCATGACGTGCGGTACCCGCTTGCTCCCGCTGAGCTCGCGGCACGGGTCGCGGCGGGACTGGCCGATCACGACGTGGTCCTGCCCGTCCTGCCGATGACCGACAGCGTGAAAAGCATTGCCGCAGAAGACATCGTGCTGGGCAACGTGGACCGGTCGGACCTCGTCACCGCGCAGTACCCCCGCGGATTCTCAGCGGCGGCCGCACGCCGGGTGGAGGCTGACGGCCTCGAGTTGATCGCCGATCCCGAGCTACGAGTCGGCACCGTCGGGGGCGACGCCAACGCCTTTGCCGTCGACCTGGCACATGACCGCGGACTGCTGGAGGCGATCGTCAGCGCCGGCTGAGCAGGTTCTCGGCGACCTGGACGTCGTGCGCGAACGTCACTTTGAAATTCTGGGCCGACCCGGCGATCGCGTGAACTTCGAGGTCGGTGAAACGCTCCACACATGACGAGGTGTCGGTGCCCTCGAAACCGGTGGCGGCGGCGTCCTGGTAGGCCTGCCACAGCGGCGCGGCGCGGAAGGCCTGCGGTGTCTGCACTCGGACCAGCGACTGGTCGATGGCACCGAGGCCGTCTGCCGACTGACGCAGCACATCGCCGGCGGACAGCACCGGAATCGCGCCGCCCTGCGCCCGTGCGGTGGTGACGGCCGTGTCCATCAACTCGGCACCGGCAAGCGGCCGGGCGGCGTCGTGGATCAGCACCACGTCGACTGTTCCGGCATCGATGTCCGGTGCCAGGTAGCTCAGGACATTGTGTTCGGAGCCGTGGCGGGATTCACCGCCCTCGACGAATTCCACTGTGGTGCCGGGCAGTTCATCGGCCATGAGGCGAACCACCTGGTCACGTTCGCCGCGCCGGAACACGAGGATGGTGCGGGCGATCTGGGGGCTGGCGGCCACGGCCGCCACCGACCACGCCACCATGCTGCGGCCGGCTAGCTGCAGGTAAGCCTTGTTGCCGTCGGCCCCGACCCGCGATCCGATACCGGCGGCGAGAACGACGCCGACGGCGCCAGGGGGAGCGGACACGTCTTCACGGTAGTGGGACGGAAGTGGGGATCTGCGGCAGGCTTACCGTGACGCGGCCCGGACGGGGCCCGGATTCGCTGAAGGGACATGGCATGGATGGGGTGCAGTACGACGCTCCCGACCCACACAGCGCGGTGCGCGCCCATCGATTGACGCCGATGCGAGGGCGCGATCCGCACGAAAGGCACCGCGTCGCGACTCCGCTCGAGCTGCTGTTCGACCTGACGTTCGTCGTCGCGTTCGGGGTGGCGGCGTCGGAACTGGCGCACATGCTGGCCGCGGGTCACGTCGGCGCCGGCATCACGGGCTTCGCGTTCTCCACCTTCGCGATCTGTCTGGCGTGGATCAACTTCACCTGGTTCGCCTCGGCGTATGACACTGACGACTGGGTGTTCCGGCTGATGACCATGATCGAGATGGTCGGTGTGCTGGTCCTGGCACTCGGCCTGCCGGCGTTCTACGCCTCGATCGAGCACGGCCACCACGTCGACAACGCGGTGCTGGTCGCAGGCTACGTGGTGATGCGAATTGCCTTGGTGGGCCAGTGGTTACGCGCGGCGAAGCAGGACCCGACGCGCCGCGCGGCAGCGATGACGTACGTCTGGATCGTGTCGGTGGTCCAGGTGGGCTGGGTCGGCACCGTGTTCCTGCCGACCAATGTGCCGGTGACACTGAGCTTGTGGGTGTTGTTGGCGCTCATCGAGTTGGGCGGCCCGATGATCGCCGAGACGAAATGCGGCGGAACCCCGTGGCACGCCCACCACATCGCCGAACGCTATGGACTGCTGGCGATCATCGCGCTCGGCGAGGGCGTCGTCGGGACGGTGGCCTCGCTGTCGGCCGTCGTCGGCGAGCACGGCTGGTCCTGGGACGCGGTGCTGCTGGCCGTATCGGGCACCGCCCTGACCTTCGGCATGTGGTGGGTGTACTTCATGGTGCCGGCGGCCGACGCCCTGCATGCGCACCGTGAGCGGGGCTTCTGGTTCGGCTACCTGCACATGCCGGTGTACGGAGCCATCGTCGCGACCGGCGCCGGTCTGCACACCGCGGCGTATTTCATTCAGCACCACTCGACGCTGGGGTCGGTGGCGACGGTGCTCAGCGTGGTGATCCCGGTCGCCATCTACATCACGCTGGTCTACGTGCTGTACGCGCTGATGCTGCGATCGGTGGACGGCCTACACGTGCTGCTGGTGGTGCTCACCGCGGTGGTCCTGATCGCGACGGTGGGGCTGGCGGCCCTCGGGGTGCCGATGGCGCTTTGTCTGCTGGTGGCCAGCCTGGCACCGATGGTGAGCGTCGCGGGGTTCGAGATCATCGGGCACCGGCACGTCGCCGACGCGGTTGCGCGCCAAACGTGAGGATGGCGCCGAGCGCCGGGACGCCGGCGGGAATTCGGCGATCTTCGTGACGGCGGGCAGGTGTCCCTGAGGCCTCAGCACGCTGGTGTGGCTAACGGGCCCGGAAGGGGTAGCTGTCATATCCTGTGACCCGTGCCCATTTCGCGTCGTGACCTGCTGAAATACGCTGCAGCCGCGCCGGCGGCGGTCGGTCTGGGGGCCGGGTTGCAATCGGTGCTCGGCGCGACGACCGCCTCGGCGGCGCCGTACGGAGTGTTGCTGGACTACGCGGCGGGCGTGCTCAAGGCAGCCGATATCCGGTCGGCGGGAGCAGTGGGCGCCATCCGGTATGTCTCGGACCGGCGACCCGGCGGTGAGTGGATGCTGGGCAAGCCGATCGAGCTGCCCGAGGCACGCGACCTGTACCAGGGCGGCATGAAGATCGTCTCCTGCTACCAGTACGGCAAGGCATCGAGCGCGGACTGGCTCGGCGGCCAGCCGGCCGGTGTGCAGCACGCCCAGCGCGGGTTCGAGTTACATACGGCGGCGGGTGGACCGGTCGGGGCGCCGATCTATGCCTCCATCGACGACGATCCGACTCCGGAGCAGTACAAAGCACAGGTTGCGCCCTACCTCCGCGGCTGGGAATCGGTGCTGGGCCACCAGCGGGTGGGGGTGTACGCCAACTCCAAGACCATCGAGTGGGCCGTGCAGGACGGTTTGGGGTCGTACTTCTGGCAGCACAACTGGGGCTCGCCCGGCGGGGTCGCCCATCCGGCGGCGGCACTGCATCAGGTGGAGATCGACAAGCAACGCGTCGGGGGAGTCGGGGTCGACATCAACAACATCCTCCAGCCCCGCTTCGGGCAATGGGACTGACGGCCACGCAGATTACCGCTCAGTAGTTAGCTGGCGGCGAGCTCTAAGAAAACGGGAACAACGCTCAGCAAATGGCGGCTCGGTAACTTACCGCGCGTATAGACACGCAGACTGTCATTGTCGAGTGTTTTCTGGAACGGGTCTTTTCCTACTCATTAGTAAGGTCCGGCACCGTCACAACCATGGTCACGATTTGATAACAATACCGCTTTGATCAGCGATGTTGTTGCTACTCGACCGTAACCAGCTGCCAACAGGACGTTTGTCCTGCTGGGTACGGGCGGTCCCGGGACGCGGTGTGACCTAGGCGGGTGGTTACCGATCCGTAGAACTCGTTGGTAACCATTTCCGGCCGAAAGGCGCCGCGAATCTTATGACACTCTTAGTGCAGTCGGCCCGGCTCTCAGGCACCCGAAAACGCGGGGCGCCAGACGTAGCACGGGCCTCACGTGATCCGACGTCGCATCGCGTTGCCCCAGGGCCGACTACCAAGACCAAGCACCTGACCGGTTCGCGCGGCAACGACGAGAGGGACGCATGACGATCAACGAGCACCGCAATGTGACCAGTGGCAACACCGAGGCGGTGTCGGCGAGCGCCCATGCTCTCGTAGACCTGCTGAATGCGGGCGAACCCTATGCCGTCGCGTTCGGTGGCCAGGGTGCCTCCTGGCTGGAGAACCTCGAGGAGCTCGTGAGCTCGGCCGGTATCGAATCCGAGCTCAGCGAGATCGTCGGCGAAGCAGCCCTGCTGCTGGAGCCCGTGGCCCGCGAACTCGTCGTCGTACGGCCCATCGGCTTCGAGCCCATGCAGTGGGTGCGCGCCCTCGCCGCTGACGAGCCGCTGCCGTCGGCCAAGCAGCTGACCACCGCCGCCATCTCCGGCCCCGGCATCCTGCTGGCACAGATGGCGGCCATCCGCGCCGTGCAGCGCCAGGGCCTGGACCTGGCCGGCACCCCGCCTGTTGCCGTCGCCGGGCACTCGCAGGGCATCATCGCCGCCGAGGCGCTCAAGGCCAACGGCACCCGTGACGCCGAACTGCTCGCGCTGCTCCAGCTCATCGGTGCCGCCGGCTCTCTCGTGTCGCGCCGCCGCGGCATGGTCGGCCGTGGCGACAAGTCGCCCATGGTGTCGGTCACCAACGTCGATCCCGAGCGCATCGCCGAATTGCTCGAAGAGTTCTCCAAGGACGTCCGCACCGTCCTGCCGCCGGTGCTGTCGATCCGCAACGGCCGCCGCAGCGTCGTCATCACCGGAACCCCGGAGCAGCTGGCCCGCTTCGAGCTGTACTGCAGCAAGATCACCGAGAAGGACGAGGCCGAGCGCAAGAACAAGCTGCGCGGCGGCGCCGTCTTCAGCCCCGTCTTCCAGGGCGTGCAGGTCGAGGTCGGCTTCCACACCCCGCGTTTGGCCGACGGCATCGAGGTCGTCGACCGCTGGGCCGCCAAGTGCGGCATCGACACCGAGCTGGCCCACGCGATGACCGAAGCCATCTTCGTCAAGCCCATCGACTGGGTCGCCGAGGTCGAGCGCATGCACGACGCCGGTGCCCGCTGGATCATCGACCTCGGCCCGAGCGACACCGTCACCCGCCTGACCTCGCCGATCATCCGCGGCCTGGGCGTGGGCATCGTGCCCGCCGCCACCCGCGCCGGCCAGCGTTCGCTGTTCACCGTCGGTGCCGCGCCGGTCGTGCAGCCCGCGTGGTCCAGCTTCGCGCCGACGGCCGTCGAGCTGCCCAACGGCGACGTCAAGCTGTCCACCAAGTTCACCCGCCTGACCGGCCGTTCGCCGATCCTGCTGGCCGGTATGACCCCGACGACCGTCGACGCCAAGATCGTCGCCGCGGCCGCCAACGCCGGCCACTGGGCCGAGCTGGCCGGTGGCGGTCAGGTCACCGAGGAGATCTTCGAGAACCGGGTCGCCGAGCTGACCCAGCTACTCGAGCCGGGCCGCGCCATCCAGTTCAACTCGCTGTTCCTGGACCCGTACCTGTGGAAGCTGCAGCTGGGCGGCAAGCGCATCGTGCAGAAGGCCCGCCAGTCGGGTGCTCCGATCGACGGTGTCATCGTCACCGCCGGCATCCCCGAGCTCGAGGAAGCCGTCGCGCTGATCGAGGAGCTGCACGAAATCGGCATCACCAACGTGGTGTTCAAGCCGGGCACCGTGGACCAGATCAAGTCGGTCATCAAGATCGCCGAAGAGGTCCCGGACAGGGAGATCATCGTCCACGTCGAGGGCGGCCGCGCCGGTGGCCACCACTCGTGGGAGGACCTTGACGACCTGCTCGTCAGCACCTACTCCGACCTGCGCAAGCAGGCCAACCTGACCATCTGCGTCGGTGGTGGCATCGGCACGCCCGAGCGCGCCGCCGAGTACCTGTCCGGCCGCTGGGCCGAGACCTACGGCTTCCCGCTGATGCCGGTCGACGGCATCCTGGTCGGCACCGCCGCCATGGCCACCCTCGAGGCCACCACCTCGCCTCAGGTCAAGCAGTTGCTGGTCGACACCAAGGGCACCGACCACTGGGTCGGTGCCGGTAAGGCCCAGGGCGGCATGGCATCCGGCCGCAGCCAGCTGGGTGCGGACATCCACGAGATCGACAACACCGCATCGCGTTGCGGCCGCCTGCTCGACGAGGTCGCCGGTGACGCCGACGCCGTCGCCGAGCGCCGCGACGAGATCATCGCCGCCATGGCCAACACCGCCAAGCCGTACTTCGGTGACGTCGCGGACATGACCTACCTGCAGTGGCTGCAGCGCTACGTCGAGCTCGCGATCGGCGACGGCAGCAGCACGGCCGACACCAAGCGTGACCACTCGCCGTGGCTCGACATCACCTGGCGCGACCGCTTCGAGGAGATGCTGCAGCGCGCCGAGGCCCGCCTGAACCCGGCCGACGCCGGCCGTATCGAGACGCTGTTCCCGGCCACCGCGGAAGGCGAAGCGCTGCTTGAGGATCCGCAGCGCGCCATCGCCGAGCTGCTGGCCCGGTACCCCGAGGCCGAGACCCTGCGCCTGCACCCGGCGGACGTCCCGTTCTTCATCACGCTGTGCAAGACGCTGGGCAAGCCCGTCAACTTCGTCCCGGTCATCGACAAGGACGTGCGCCGCTGGTGGCGCAGTGACTCGTTGTGGCAGGCGCACGACGCCCGCTACGACGCCGACCAGGTCTGCGTCATCCCCGGCACCGCTGCCGTCGCCGGCATCACCCGCGTCGACGAGCCCGTCGGCGAGCTGCTGGACCGCTTCGAGCAGGCCGCCATTGACGAGGTGCTCGCCGCCGGCGTCAAGCCGGTTCCGGTCGTGTCCCGCCGGCAGGCCCGCGTCGACATCACCGGCCCGCTGGCCGTCGTCCTGGACTCGCCCGACGTGCTGTGGGCCGGCCGCACCGCCATCAACCCGGTGCACCGCATCGGCGCCCCCAGCGAGTGGCAGGTCAACGAAAACCGTTCGGCCACACACCCTTCCACCGGTTCCCGGCTGGAGCTCGACGGTGACGGCGTGATCCTGAACGTCCCGCTGTCGGACATCTGGATCGCGATCCGCTTCACCCTGCCGGCCGCCACCATCAACGGCGGTATGCCGGTCGTCACCACCGAGGATGCCTCGGCCGCGATGCGCGCCGTGCTCGCCATCGCCGCGGGCGCCGACGGCGTCGACGCCCTGCCGGTCGTCACCGACAACGTCGCCACCGTCACCGCCGACTGGGACCCGGAAGAGGTCGCCGACCACACCGGCGTGACCGCCACATTCGGCGCCCCGCTGGCGCCGGGCCTGACCCTGGTGCCTGACGCCCTCGTCGGCCGCTGCTGGCCGGCCGTATTCTCGGTGATCGGCGCTGCCGTCACCGACGACGGCGTCCCGGTCGTCGAAGGTCTGCTGAGCCTGGTCCACCTGGACCACGCCGCGCACCTGCTGGCCCCGATGCCCACCGAGCGGGCCGAATTGACCGTCACCGCAACGGCTTCGGCCGCGTACGACACCGAGGTCGGCCGCGTGGTTCCCGTCTCCGTCAGCATCGCCGATGCGGACGGCACCGAACTGGCCCGCCTGGAAGAGCGCTTCGCCATCCGGGGTCGCAGCGGTGCCGCCGAGCTGACCGACCCGGTCCGCGCCGGCGGTGCGATCACCGACAACGCCACCGAGACCCCGCGCCGTCGTCGCCGCGACGTCACCGTCACCGCGCCGGTCGACATGAGCGCCTTCGCCGTGGTGTCGGGTGACCACAACCCGATCCACACCGACCGCGCCGCCGCGCTGCTGGCCGGCCTGAAATCGCCCATCGTGCACGGCATGTGGCTGTCCGCCGCCGCGCAGCACGTGGTCACCGCCACCGACGGCCGCGCCACCCCGCCGGCCCGCCTGGTCGGCTGGACCTCGCGCTTCCTGGGCATGGTGCTGCCGGGCGACGAGATCGAGTTCCGCGTCGACCGCGTCGGCATCGACCGCGGCGCCGAGATCGTCGAGGTCACCGCGAAGGTCGGCGGCGAACTGGTGATGGCCGCGTCCGCTCAGCTGGCCGCGCCCAAGACCGTCTACGCCTTCCCCGGCCAGGGCATCCAGCACAAGGGCATGGGCATGGAGGTCCGCGCCCGCTCCAAGGCCGCCCGCAAGATCTGGGACTCCGCAGACAAGTTCACCCGCGAAACCCTGGGCTTCTCGGTGCTGCACGTGGTCCGGGACAACCCGACCAGCATCATCGCCAGCGGCGTGCACTACCACCACCCGGACGGCGTGCTGTTCCTGACGCAGTTCACCCAGGTGGCCATGGCCACCGTCGCGGCCGCCCAGGTGGCCGAGATGCGCGAGCAGGGTGCGTTCGTCGAGGGCGCCATCGCCTGCGGCCACTCCGTCGGTGAGTACACCGCGCTCGCCTGCGTGTCCGGTGTGTACGAGCTGGAGGCGCTGCTCGAGGTGGTGTTCCACCGCGGCAGCAAGATGCACGACATCGTCCCGCGTGACGCCAAGGGCCGGTCCGACTACCGCCTGGCGGCGATCCGCCCGTCGCAGATCGACCTGGACGACAACGACGTCACCGACTTCGTCGCGCAGATCGCCGAAGAGACCGGCGAGTTCCTGCAAATCGTGAACTTCAACCTGCGTGGTTCGCAGTACGCGATCGCCGGTACCGTCCGCGGCCTCGAGGCCCTGGAGGCCGAGATCGAGCGTCGTCGCGAAATCACCGGTGGCAAGCGCTCGTTCATCCTCGTACCCGGTATCGACGTGCCGTTCCACTCCGAGGTGCTGCGGGTCGGCGTCGCCGACTTCCGTCGCGCACTGGACCGCGTCATGCCGCACGGGCAGGACCCGGAGCTGCTGGTCGGCAAGTACATCCCGAACCTGGTGCCGCGGCCCTTCACCCTGGACAAGGACTTCATCCAGGAGATCCGCGACCTGGTGCCGGCCGAGCCGCTCGACGAGATCCTCGCCGACTACGACACCTGGCGCCGCGACAACCCGTCCGAGCTGATGCGCAAGACCGTCATCGAGCTGCTGGCCTGGCAGTTCGCCAGCCCGGTGCGCTGGATCGAGACGCAGGACCTGCTGTTCATCGAGGAAGCCGCCGGCGGCCTCGGTATCGAGCGGTTCGTCGAGGTCGGTGTGAAGACCATGCCGACGGTTGCCGGCCTGGCCACCAACACGCTCAAGCTGCCGGAGTACTCGCACAACACCACCGAGGTCCTCAACATCGAGCGCGACGCCGCGGTGCTGTTCGCGACCGACACTGACCCGGACCCTGAGGACGATGCGCCGGCTGCGCCGACCGCTGCAGCGGAAGCCCCGGCGGAAGCTGTTGCGGCAGCACCGGTTCCGGCCGCCGCTCCCGCGGCTCCCGCCGGTGGCCCCCGCCCCGACGACATCGTCTACGACGCCGCCGACGCCACCATGGCGCTCATCGCGCTGTCGGCGAAGATGCGCATCGACCAGATCGAGCCGCTGGACTCCATCGAGTCGATCACCGACGGTGCGTCGTCGCGACGCAACCAGCTGCTCGTCGACCTGGGCTCGGAGCTGAACCTCGGCGCCATCGATGGCGCCGCGGAAGCCGACCTGGCCGGTCTGAAGGGACAGGTCACCAAGCTGGCCCGTACCTACAAGCCGTTCGGCCCCGTCCTCTCCGACGCGATCAACGACCAGCTGCGCACGGTGCTCGGCCCCTCGGGAAAGCGTCCGGCGTACATCGCCGAGCGCGTCAGCAAGGCCTGGGAACTGGGCCCCGGCTGGGCCAAGCACGTCACCGCCGAGGTGGCGCTGGGCACCCGTGAGGGCAGCAGCGTCCGTGGTGGCGACATGGGTGGCCTGCACGCCGGTGCCCTGGCCGACGCCAACGCCGTCGACAAGGTCATCGACGCCGCGGTCGTCGCGGTCGGCGCCCGTAAGGGCATCGCCGTGTCGCTGCCGTCCGCCGGCGGTGCCGCCGGCGGCGTGGTCGACTCGGCCGCGCTCAACGAGTTCGCCGAGAAGGTCACCGGCCCCAATGGTGTGCTGGCCGGGGCCGCCCGGCTGATCCTGGGCGAGCTGGGTCTGCAGGCGCCGGTGTCGGTGCCGGATGCGACCGACTCCGAGCTGATCGACCTCGTGACCGCCGAATTGGGTTCGGACTGGCCGCGTTTGGTGGCTCCGTCGTTCGACGGCCGCAAGGCCGTGCTGTTCGACGACCGCTGGGCCAGCGCCCGTGAGGACCTGGCACGCATCTGGTTGCTCGAAGAGGACGATGTCAACCGCGACTGGGCCAAGCTCTCCGAGAGCTTCGAAGGTGCCGGACACGTCGTGGCCACGCAGGCCAGCTGGTGGCAGGGCAAGGCGCTCGCCGCCGGCCGCACCCTCCACGCTGCGCTGTACGGCCGCGCTGCAGCCGGTGCCGAGAACCCGGAAAAGGGCCGTTACGCCAACGAGATCGCCGTCGTCACGGGTGCCTCCAAGGGGTCCATCGCGTCGGCCGTGGTGGGCCAGCTGCTCGCCGGTGGCGCGTCGGTCATCGCGACCACGTCCAAGCTCGACGACAACCGGTTGGCGTTCTACCGGACGCTGTACCGCGACAACGCCCGCTTCGGCGCCCAGCTGTGGGTTGTACCCGCAAACATGGCCTCCTACAGCGACATTGACGCGCTGGTCGAGTGGGTTGGCAACGAGCAGGTCGAGAACCTGGGCCCCAAGGCAATCCACCTCAAGGACGCGCAGACCCCGACGCTGCTGTTCCCGTTCGCCGCGCCGCGCGTGGCGGGCGACCTGTCGGAGGCCGGCGCCCGCGCCGAGATGGAGATGAAGGTTCTGCTGTGGGCCGTGCAGCGGCTCATCGGTGGGCTCTCGCACATCGGCTCCGAGCGTGACATCGCCTCGCGTCTGCACGTGGTGCTGCCCGGTTCGCCGAACCGCGGCATGTTCGGTGGTGACGGTGCCTACGGCGAGTCGAAGGCGGCGCTCGATGCGCTCGTCACCCGCTGGAAGGCGGAAACCTCGTGGTCGCAACGAGTTTCGCTGGCGCACGCGCTGATCGGCTGGACCAAGGGCACCGGACTGATGGGCCACAACGACGCCATCGTGGGTGCCGTCGAAGAGGCCGGTGTCGTCACGTACACCACCGACGAGATGGCTTCCATGCTGCTGAACCTGTGCAGCATCGACGCCAAGGTGTCGGCCGCCCGTGAGCCCATCGAGGTCGACCTGACCGGTGGCCTCGGCGACATCGAGCTCGACATGGCCGAGCTGGCCGCCAAGGCCCGCGAGGAGATGGTGGCCGAGGCTGCGGTAGACGAGGAAGACCTCGAAGGCACCATTTCGGCACTGCCGTCGCCGCCGCGTGGCTTCCAGGCCGCGCCGGCTCCGGAGTGGGCCGACCTGGACATCGACCCGGCCGACATGGTCGTGCTGGTGTCCGGTGCCGAACTCGGCCCGTACGGCTCGTCGCGTACCCGCTTCGAGATGGAGGTCTCCGGCGAGCTCTCGGCCGCCGGCGTCCTCGAGCTGGCCTGGACCACTGGTCTGGTCAAGTGGGAAGACGATCCGAAGCCGGGTTGGTACGACACCAACACCGGTGAGCTGGTGGACGAGTCCGAGCTGGTCGAGCGCTACCACGACGTCGTGCTCGAGCGCGTCGGCATCCGCGAGTGGGTGGACGACGGCGCGATCGACCCCGATCACGCTGCGCCGCTGCTGGTTTCGGTGTTCCTCGACAAGGACTTCTCCTTCGTCGTGTCCGCCGAGGCCGACGCCCGGGCGTTCCACCAGTTCGATCCGGAGCACACCGTCATCGCGCCGGTGCCGGACAGCAGCGACTGGCAGGTCACCCGCAAGGCCGGTACCGAGATTCGCGTGCCGCGCAAGGTCAAGCTGTCGCGGACCGTCGGCGCGCAGGTGCCGACCGGCTTCGATCCGCAGGTCTACGGCGTCACGCCGGACATGGCCAGCTCGATCGACCGCCTCGCGCTGTGGAACCTGGTCACCACCGTGGACGCGTTCCTGTCGGCCGGCTTCTCGCCGGAAGAACTGATGCGCTGGGTGCACCCGAGCCTCGTGGCCTCCACGCAGGGCACCGGTATGGGCGGCATGACCTCGATGCAGACCATGTACCACGGCAACCTGCTGGGCCGGAACAAGCCGAACGACATCCTGCAGGAAGTGCTGCCGAACGTCTTCGCCGGTCACGTCGTGCAGTCGTACATCGGTAGCTACGGCGCGATGATCCACCCGGTCGGCGCGTGCGCCACCGCGGCGGTGTCGGTCGAAGAAGGTGTCGACAAGATCCGTTTGGGCAAGGCCGAATTCGTGGTCGCCGGTGGTTACGACGACCTGACGCTGGAAGCCATCATCGGCTTCGGCGACATGTCGGCCACCGCCGAGACCGCGATGATGCGGGCCCGCGGCATCAGCGACTCGAAGTTCTCCCGCGCCAACGACCGTCGTCGTCTCGGCTTCGTCGAAGGCCAGGGCGGTGGCACCGTCCTGCTGGCCCGAGGTGACCTCGCGGTGAAGATGGGTCTGCCCATCCAGGCCGTCGTCGCCTACGTGTCGTCGTTCGCCGACGGTGTGCACACCTCGATCCCGGCTCCGGGTCTGGGTGCGCTGGGTGCCGGCCGCGGTGGCCGCCAGTCGCAGCTGGTGCGCGACCTGGCCAAGCTGGGCGTCACCCCCGATGACATCGCGGTGATCTCCAAGCACGACACCTCGACACTGGCCAACGACCCCAACGAGACCGAACTGCACGAGCGGCTCGCCGCCTCGATGGGCCGGTCCCCGGGCAACCCGCTCTTCATCGTCAGCCAGAAGAGCCTGACCGGACATAGCAAGGGTGGCGCCGCGGCGTTCCAGATGCTGGGGCTGTGCCAGATTCTGCGCGACGGCGTCATCCCGCCGAACCGCAGCCTGGACTGCGTCGACGACGAGCTGTCCAACGCACAGCACTTCGTGTGGGTGCGTGAGACGCTGAAGTTCGGCGACCGCTTGCCGATCAAGGCCGGCCTGGTGACCAGCCTCGGCTTCGGTCACGTGTCGGGCCTCATTGCTCTGGTGCACCCGCAGGCGCTGGTGGCGGCCCTCGACCCGGCGGAGCGCGAGGATTACCTGCGCCGCGCCGGCGAGCGGGTCCTGGCCGGTCAGCACCGGTTGGCGTCGGCCATCGCCGGTGGGCGTGCGCTGTACGAGAAGCCGGCCGATCGGCGCTTCAACCACGATGCACCGGAGAAGCGTCAGGAAGCCGACATGCTGCTCGATGCCGACGCGCGCCTGGGCGAAGACGGTTGGTACGCCCGGCCGTGAGGCCTTCTGAGGTATCCGGATTGGGTCCGCTAGGTTGTTGCCCATGAGCATCCTGGGTGTGGGCATCGACCTGGTTTCGATTCCGGATTTCGCCGAGCAGGTCGACCAGCCGGGCACCGTCTTCGCGGAGACATTCACGCCGGGTGAACGCCGTGACGCCGCCGACAAGAGTTCGTCGGCGGCACGGCACCTGGCGGCCCGCTGGGCGGCCAAGGAGGCTGTGATCAAAGCGTGGTCGGGCTCGCGGTTCTCGAAGCGCCCGGTGCTGCCCGAGGGCATCCACCGCGACATCGAGGTCGTCACCGACATGTGGGGCCGGCCCAAGGTGCGGTTGTCCGGCGAGATCGCCGAGCACCTCAAGGGCGTGGCCATCCACGTGTCACTGACCCACGAAGGCGACACCGCGGCTGCCGTCGCGGTCCTCGAGCAGGATTAGTTTTCTCCCCGAGGGATTAGCCTTGGCGCCATGACTGATCTCGTCGCCCGCGTCCGTGAGGTGCTGCCGTCGGTGCGTGCCGACCTGGAGGACCTGGTCCGTATCCAGTCGGTGTGGGCCGACCCGGCCCGGCACGGCGAGGTGCACCGCAGCGCCGCCCTGACGGCAAAACTGTTGTCCGACGCGGGCTTCGGTGAGGTGCACATCGTCCAGGAGGGCGGAGCGCCGGCGGTGATCGCCCGTCATCCGGCGCCGGAGGGCGCGCCGACGGTCCTGCTGTACGCGCACCACGACGTGCAGCCCGAGGGCGACGCGGCGCAGTGGGACTCGGCGCCGTTCGAACCTGTTGAGCGCGATGGCCGGCTGTACGGCCGGGGCAGTGCCGACGACAAGGCCGGCATCGCCGTGCACCTGGCCGCCATGCGCGCGCACGGCGGCAACCCGCCCGTCGGCATCACGGTTTTCGTTGAGGGCGAAGAGGAATCGGGCTCGCCGTCCCTCGGTGCCCTGTTGAGCGCGCACAAGGACCTGCTGGCCGCCGACGTCATCGTCATCGCCGATTCGGACAACTGGAGTACCGAGGTTCCGGCACTGACGGTGTCACTGCGCGGCCTGGCCGACTGCGTCGTCGAGGTGGCGACGCTGGACCACGGCCTGCACTCCGGGCTGTGGGGCGGCGTGGTGCCCGACGCGCTGAGTGCGCTGGTGCGATTGCTGGCCACGTTGCACGACGACGACGGCAACGTGGCGGTCGAAGGGCTGTACGAAGGCACGGCGGCCGACGTCGACCGGGGCCCGGAGTGGGTAGCCGCCGAGACCGGCATGCTCGACGGTGTCCAGCAGATCGGCTCCTGCTCTGTGGTGCAACGGCTTTGGGCCAAGCCCGCCATCACGGTGATCGGCATCGACACCACGTCGATTGCCAAGGCGTCGAACACACTGATTCCGCGGGCGCGGGCGAAGGTCAGCATGCGCGTCGCTCCGGGCGGGGACGCCCTGGCCCATCTGGCCGCGTTGACCCGTCACCTGGAGAGCCATGCGCCGTGGGGCGCGCGCGTTACCGTCACGCCCGGCGACGTCGGGCAGCCGTACGCCATCGACGCCAGCGGCCCGGTGTACGACGCGGCGCGGTCGGCGTTCACGCAGGCGTGGGGCGTTGCTCCGGTGGACATGGGGATGGGTGGGTCGATCCCTTTCATCGCCGAGTTCGCCGAGACCTTCCCCGAGGCAACGATTTTGGTGACCGGAGTCGAGGACCCGGCCACCCAGGCTCACAGCATCAACGAGAGCCTGCACCTGGGGGTGCTGGAGAGGGCGGCGATCTCCGAGGCGCTGCTGCTCGGTGCGCTCGGGCGTTAGGACGGTTTGGGCGCCGGTGTGGCGGCCGTCGCCGTGCCGGTGTCGCCTCGCGCCGCGAATGCGCGCGGGGATCACGGAGCCAGCCCGGCTTCACGGGCTATTCGACGCGAGTCTTCCTGGGGTGTATTCGATCTGAAGTCGTCAGCATCGGCTGACAATGTCTGGGTTTTGTGACAGGTCTGGATCGAAGACGTTGGGGTGAGAGCTGCGCGCGTTCCGTTAGAACGACTCGGGATCCGCCTGAACCGACTCCGGCACCGGATGCTGATACAGCCGAGAGGCGTTCTCCCAGGTGATCTTCCGGATCACGTCGGCAGGCAGGTTGCCGATCTCCTCGTGGATGGTCGCCTGCGTGTGCGGCCAGGTCGAGTCGCAGTGCGGGTAGTCGGCCTCGAGCATGATGTTGTCCACACCGATGCGGTCCCGCTGCACGAAGGAGGACTGGTCTTCCACCGCACAGAACCAGAAATTGCGGGTGAAAACCTCCGCCGGAGTGAGCTTTTCGCCGAGCCGTTCCCAGGTGCCGTACATCGAGTGGTAGCTGAGCATGTGGTCGAGTCGGTCCAGCAGGCCGGCGACCCAGCCGATGCCACCTTCGGATAGGCAGATCTTGAGATCCGGAAACCGGCTGGGCAGACCGGAGTACAGCCAGTCCACGGCTGCCGAGATGGCGTAGGCGAAGAACAGCACGCCCTGCACATCCGGCGGGGCGTCTGGCGTGGTGGCGGGGGAGGAGCCCGACGATCCGATGTGCAGGTTGACGACCGTGCCGGTCTCCGCGCAGGCCGCCATCATCGGATCCCAGTAGCCCGAATGGATGGTCGGCAGTCCCAGCATCGCCGGGTTCTCGCTGAAAGTCATGGCGTGGAAACCACGTTCGGCGTTCTCGTAGATCATCTTGGCGCCGACCTCGGGGTCCAGCAGCCACGGCAGCTGGCAAGGAATGATCCGGTCGGGGTACGAGCCCGCCCACACGTCGAAGTGCCAGTCGTTCCAGGCCCGCACCGATGCCATCGCCAGGTCGCGGTCGGTGGTGACCTGCTGCAGCCGCTGACCGGCGAAACCGGGCAGGAACGACGGGAAGTTCAGCGAGGCGTACACCCCGTTGAGGTCCATGTCTCGGACGCGTTCGTGGATATCCCAAGCACCCCGGCGCATCTCGTCGAACCGGACGGGCTCGAAGCCGTACTCGGACACCGGGCGGCCGACGACGGCGTTGAACCCGACATTGGGCAACTCCTTGCCGTCATACACCCACGTCTGTCCACCGTTGTCGGTGTCCACCACGCGTGGCGCCCGGTCGGCGAACTTGCTCGGCAGCCGGCCGGTGAAAGTGTCGGGCGGCTCGACGATGTGGTCGTCGACCGAGATGACCGTATACCGGCGCGGAGCACGGGGCGGGTCAGGCAGCAGTGTGACGGTGCGGTCCGCGCCCGTCTTGGCAACGGTGAAGTCGAGGTTGGCTGCCAGATCGTCGATGGATTTCATGTCGTACCAACGCCTTTACTGCAGAACGGACGGGTCGGATTTGATGGTCATGCGCGCAGCGCCGGCCCAGTAGACGTCGGCCGCGCGCTCGATCAGGGAGGACTTCATGCCGACCATGTCGGACCATTTCATTTCGGTCGGCTTCAGGCCGGTCAGCAGCACGTCATAGGCGAGCTTGCAGACTCGCTCGATCGAGGCGGCCCGGTAGACCGCCTCGGCTAGGTTGCGGCCGGTGGCGATGACGCCGTGGTTGGCCAGGATGGTGGTGTTCGCCGGGCCGATTCGGGACGCCAATTCGGCTGCGCGCGATGGACTGTCGACTTCGCCGTCGTATTCGTCGACCAGGCATAGGTCGTCCAGGAACAGCGATCCGGTCTGGTGCACCAGCTCCGGTAACCGGCCCAGCGCGGCCAGCACACACACGTAGTAGGGGTGGTTGTGGATCACCACGCGGGCGTCCGGGCGGGCGCGGTGCAACTCGGTGTGGATGTGGATGGCGGGCGTGACGTCCCAGCGGCCCCGCTGCACGCGGGCGTCCTCGTCGACGACGCAGATGTCGGAAGCGGTGACCTCCCGCCACCACAGACCCCACGGGTTGACGTACATGTCGGTGTGACCGTCGGGCTGAAAGGTGATGTGCCCGGCCAGGTTCTCGGCGAAGCCGATGGTCGCGAGGTGTCGGAAGGCGATGGCCATGGCCTGTTCGTCCGTGAGGTCGACGCCGATCGGCGGCGTCACCGACGGCGCCCAGACCTCCAGGCCGCCGCGGCGGGGGACTGTTTCGCTCCTCGCGTGCGCGGGGACTGTCTCACTCGTCGCATGCGCGTGTTCAGCCGCGGTCATGTCGGTCTCCCATCCGGGCTCGAATATTTTCGCGCAGTGCACCTTTGGCGACCTTCCCGCCCGACGACCGGGGCAGCTCGTCGACCACGATCAACCGCTCGGGTAGCAGTTCCTTCGAAATGTCCTGGGCGAGCAAGTACGTGCACAGCTCGTCGAGGTCCAGCGTCGCCGCGCCGATCAGTTCGGCGTAGACGCAGACCTTTTCGCCGAACACCGCGTCGGGCATGGCCACCGCCGCGGCCAGGCCGACCGCGGGGTGTGTCATGACGGCGTCCTCTACCTGGGCGGCGCTGATGTTCTTGCCGCCGCGCACGATGAAGTCGGAGGTGCGGCCCGTCACGCGCAGATAGCCGTCGGCGTCGATCTCGCAGATGTCACCCATCCGCATCCAGCCGTCGGTGGTGAACAGCTTGTCGTGGTCGGTGCCGCCGAGGTAACCAAGACTCGTTGCCGGCCCGCGGCAGGCGGGCTGGCCCCGTCCGGTGTCGGTGACGTCGGTGTCGCCGTCGAAGAGCCGGACGGCCATGTCCGCGACGATCCGGCCACCCGTACGCAGCCGGTGCTCGAGCGAGTCGTGCACCGTGGTCCCACTGAGCAGGCCCGTCTCGTTGGAGCCGTAGAACTGCAGAATTGTTGCACCGGTCAGCTTTTCGAACTCGAGCGCAGGACGATAGGGCAGCGCCTCGCCGCCGGTGAACACCACCCGCAGCGAGCTCAGGTCGTAGTCGCGGGCCACGGGGTCGGCCATGATCATGGTCAATTGGGTACTGACACAACACAACACGGTGACTCTGTGCTTTTCGATTGCGGCGCACGCGGCCGCGACGGTGAAGCGGTCCAGCAGTACGTTGCTGGTGCCCAACAAGATCGGGGTGATGTGCGTGGTCCAGAGACCGAAGCCGAACGGGGTCGGGATGACCGGCAGGAAGACGTCGTCGGCCGTCAGTAGTCCGTTGGCGACCGCCTGCTGATGGAAGTAGTACCAACGATTCTGGGTGTGCACCACGCACTTGGGCAGGCCGGTCGTGCCCGATGTCGAGTTGATGAGGAAGACGTCGTCGGGACCCAGTTGGGCATCGGGGCTCAGGTCCGTGGCGTCGGTACCGACGGACAGCTCGTCCAGGGTCAGCAGCGGGCAGTCGATGGCGGTGGCCACAGTGTGGGCCTGCGCCTGGCGCGGGGGATCAGCGACCAGTAGCCGGGGCTCTGCACTCTGCAGAATGGCTGTCACCTCACGGATTCCGGCGCGCGCACCGACGCCGACGACCACCGCACCACATCGCTCGATCGCCACGAACAGCGCGTGGATCGCCATTGTGTCGCCGTGCCACACGGCGATCCGGTCCCCGGGGCGCACGCCTGCGCCCGCCAACTGACCGGCCAGAGCGGTTGCCGCAGTGTCGAATTGACGCCAGGTCAGCGACCGGTCCGGATGATCCACATAGGCGACCCGGTCGGGAGTATGAGTGGCGTTGGCGCGTACGGCATCCGAGATCGTGGTGTCGGCCCACCAGCCGTTGGCGTAGAAGCGTGCGACGTCGTCGGCCGTGAAGGCGGGCGAACTCGTGACCGCCGATTCCGTCGTCATCGCCTCCGTCAACCCCATCTTCAAATCATATGAAAATAAGGATGCGCCGTGTCAAGGATTCACGAAGTTCGGGTGCGGGTGCGCACCATCGCCGGGTCGACTGCCCCTGCCGATCCCGGGTAGTGCTGGGCGTCGAGCAGATGCGTCGCCGCCAACTCGCGCGCCCGTTCGGCATCACCGGCCTCGATGGCGTCGATCAGCGTGCGGTGGTCCTCGAGCGCAGCCCGGCGCTCGTCTAGGGGAATGCTGGCGTGGTCGGTGAACTGCCGTGACCAGCTGAGTTCGTGCGACGACCACAGCGTCTCCAGGGCGCCCGCGAGGATGATCATGGTCTCATTGCCGCAGTGCTGCACCAGCGCCTCGTGGAAGCGCCGGCTGGCCGATGTCACCAGCACCAGGTCCTCGACCGACGCGACGGCCTCGGCGTGGATCTGCCGAAGTATCGGCACTACTTCGCTGTCGCGGTCGGCGCGCTGCGCGCACAACGCCGCACAGGCCGGCTCCACCTGCTGCAGGGCGGAGCCGACATCGCCGAGACTCACCTGGTTCGCGCCCAGCACCAAACCCATCGTGTAGGCCACGTTGCTGGCGCTGGGCCGGTGGACCACCGACCCGCCGAGCTTGCCGCGACGCACGCTGAGCAGCCCTTCGGCATCCAGGATGCGGATCGCCTCGCGCAGGGACGGCTTGCTGATCGGAAACTCGACCAGCAGCTCATCCTCGGTGGGCAGCACGCTGCCGTCGGCGAGGTCGCCGCTGAGGATGCGCCGGCGCAACTCGTCGGCCACCTGCTCGGCGAGGCGGCGGAAACGGACGTCAGGCGCGGCCACGGGTCGAGTGTGCCAGAGCGGGGCGGCAGGGAGGCCGAAGTCGGCACTCGCCTATCCGGTGTGCCCGGGGGCACCAAGCGTCGTACCCCCGGGCGCCGGAATGCTACTCGTCGTCCTCGTCGTCTTCGTCTTCGTCGAATTCCAGATCGAGCGGGTCTTCACTGTGGGGGTCCACCGTGTACTGCTGCCAGTAGGACGGGCTGAAGTAGATGGTGTCTGAACTGTCGGCGTCGTCGCCGATCTGGACCCAGAGAATCTGGTCCTTCTCGCCATAGCTCAGCGCCTGGGGGTAGTGGATGCTGCTGTCGACGGTGCGGATGTGAATGTTGTGCGTCACGCCAAAAGTCTTGCACCTGAACGTATCTGTGTTGGTTTGCGGAGCGCGGATGCAGACAACGATTGTCCGAATGGCCACGCGGATGTCACACGTGGTTGGGCGGGACGCCACCCGGTTCCTGGCTCGGAGTGCGCCGCGCCAGGAACCGTCCATGACGCTAATGGTCAGACGGACAGATCCCGTCGCAACTTGGCCACGTGGCCCGTGGCCTTGACGTTGTACTGCGCGACCTCGATGTTGCCCTTCTCGTCCACGAGGAACGTCGAGCGGATGACGCCCTGCACGGTCTTGCCGTACATCGTCTTCTCGCCGAAGGCACCGTAGGCGGTGAGCACCTTGCGATCGGGGTCGGACAGCAGGGGGAAGGTCAGGCCCTCGTTGTCGCGGAACTTGGCGAGCTTCTCGGGTTTGTCGGGGGAGATGCCGATGACGTCGAGCCCGGCCTCGTTGAGTTCGGCGAGGCTGTCGCGGAAATCGCAGGCCTGCTTGGTGCAGCCCGGCGTCGACGCCGCCGGGTAGAAGTAGACGATGACCTTGCGGCCCTTGTAGTCCGACAGCTTCACGGTGTTGCCATCGGCGTCGGGCAGGCTGAATCCGGGCGCTTTGTCGCCCACTTCGAGTCGCGGAGTCGGTGCCACCGGGATGTCCCTTCTGTCGGCCAGGCGTTGCTGTTACAGCAAGCTGCTCTAGGGTAGAGCGCCAAGGAGCAACCCGAGCTGGAGGGCTGAAGTGGCTGACCGGAATCCTGACGAGATCAAGCAGGAAATCGATCGTGCACGCGATCAGTTGGCGTTGACGGTTGACGCCCTCGCGGAGCGGGCTAATCCCCAGCGACTGGCTGACGACGCGAAGGCCAAGGCCATCGCGTTCGCTTCCAAGCCGGCGGTGATCGCGTCGTTCGCCGGACTCGGCGTCGTCGTGCTGGTGGTGGTTATCCGCAAGATCCGCGGATAACCCGACTTTCTAGTTCCCGCGACGCGGTGTCAGCCAGCCTGGCAGCCAGCTGCGCGGAGGGTTCGCGACCCGGCCCAACCGGGAGCAATTACGGACGATGACCAGGGCGTTGTCGGCCGCTGTCACAACGTCGGCGCTCGGCGCTGCGTAGGTCGCAACGGCGATGGTTGTCATCAGCTAACTCCCCTCAGTCATCGTCACCTATATATCTACACCATCATAGGTGGTTTCAGCTAACTTTGTTTTCGCGCAACTTTTCACAAAATTGCAGGTCTATCAGATTTTGGGCGATCGGCAGGCGTCAGCCGCTATTGACGATTATGTCGGTATGCGTTGCTGCGCGGGGTGTAGTGGCAACGACGAGACGGCGAATCGACCGACTCGCGTAGCGATTTCGGGCTGCGTGGCCGAAGGAGACGTCGAGGTGTGATGTTGGCGACAGCTCGGGTCGGTTGCGTGTCAGCCGAGCTTCCCGGCTAGGCGTTGATACCCCAGGTCGCGGTGTCGTAAACGGCCCTGACCATACGATTTCACCCTGCAGCCATCGGGCTGTTAATGTCTCTCTCGCGCGCCGTTAGCTCAGTTGGTAGAGCAGCTGACTCTTAATCAGCGGGTCCGGGGTTCGAAACCCTGACGGCGCACAGATGCGAAAGCCCTCTCCTTCGGGAGGGGGCTTTCGTCGCAAATTCATCAGTTGTTGCTCGTCGGTCAGGTCGCCGCAACGGACTGAACCGGGCCCTTGCCCACGTCCCCGCGTCGGGTACTACACGGCGGCCAGGAAGTGCTGAATCGCCTCAGCGACTCGTGCCGGCACCACTGAAGTAGCGAAGTGCGACTGGTCGGACCAGATCACTCGTTGTGCGTGCGGGAGTTCAGCCGCCAAACGGTCCATGCCTTCCGGGAGTGGCGACCAGCTCTGCCCGCCCTGCAGCAACAGCACCGGTACCTCGATACGCCCCCAACGTCCCATGTCCACCGTGTCGCGGGCCATCGCCTCCAGATCGCCGGCCGCGGCAATCGTTGCCGGAACGGTGACTGCAGGATCGTCGGGTGGTGGAGCGGCGGCCAACACCTCAGCGGGGACGCGCGCGACGTCGCGGGCAAAAAGAGTCAACGCGTCTGCGTATCGCGCTGCTGCACAGAGACTGTGATAGCGGTCGAGCACAGGCAGCAGGTGCGGGCCCGACAGCAGAAGCGGCGGCTCGAACAACGTCAGAGACGCGATGCGCTCGGTGCTGCCCAACGCGGCATGAAGTGCGACCGTCGATCCATATGACCCACCGACGACGTGCGCCCGCTCTCCCGCGCCGTCGGTGACGGCGGTGAGGATGGCGTGAAGGTCGGAAGCTTCGGCGGCGAACGTGTTGGGCGAGGGGCCGCGGGCGCTGGGTGGGTGGTTACGGCGGGCATATCGCACGATCCGATGACCGGTTATCTGTCTGCCGATCTCGGCCCACGATTCCAGGCCGCCGTTCGATCCATGGACGAAAACCACGGGTACGCCTGCCCCAGACGTATCCACTCCGAGATGGACGCCATCAGATGTAGTGATCGTCGCCGCCATGCAACAAGTGTCGCGCAGGCCCACTTGCCCGTCGGGGGGTGTTCGCGATGGCCGCCGCCCCTGAGGCCGCTCGTGACTTCCGATTCCAGTATTGGGCGGTACGAACGCCATATGCGAGGTCTGGTGAAAACTCAAGTCGCAGAACATCATTACCTGCCACGTAATCGACTTGCCTCGGTTCGGCCGCCAAGCTTTTAGCTGACCAACCCGAACGAAAGAGGTCAGCATGAACGACATCGTCACCGCCTACCTGAAGACGTGGAACGCTACCGATCCCGTCGAACGCAAGGCTCTGCTCGGCGACCACTGGACGCCTCACGCCACCTATACCGATCCGATGGCCGACGTCAGCGGGCACGACGCCATTTCCGAAGTGATCGGCGCGGTCCACACCCAATTCCCGGGATTCGTCTTCTCGCTCGTCAGCGGCCCGGACAGCCACCACAACCAGGCCCGCTTCCAGTGGGGACTGGGACCGGAGGGGGAACAGCCGCCGATCGTCGGGTTCGACGTGCTGGCGACGGACGCCGACGGCCGCATCCGGTCGGTGCACGGCTTCCTGGACCAGGTGCCGGGCTGAACCTAGGCCTCGGAGGTTCGGAACGTGGCCAGTTGAGCGGTCGCCAGCGCTTGTTCGGCGTCGTACTGCTCGAAAGTCGCCACGACACTGAACCCGAGGCGCTCAGCCAGTCGCAGCGAGGCGCGGTTGGCGGTCTGGGTGATGATCACGACAGGTTGGTCGTCCAGCTCGTCGGCCGCGTATCGCAGCAACAGCCGCGTGGCTTCGCTCGCATAGCCCTTGCCCCAGGCTTGCGGCCGAAAGACATAGCTCAGCTCGAGCTCGTCGCCACCGGGCTCCAAGTGGCCGGGAACGTCGTTGCGACGGCGGCTAAGCGTCACTGTCCCCAGCATCTCGTCGGCATCCGCGGCCGTCACGATGTAGCAGCCGGGGGCTTCCAATAGCGTTGCCGCGCCGACCCCTTCGAGCACGGCGCGCACTTCGCCGACGGGCCGCGGGCCGCCCAGATACCGGCGCACTCGCTCGTCGGTCTGGGTTTCGATCAGGCCTTCGGCATCAGCGTCGCGCGCCTTGCGCAGGCGGACCCGGGTTCCTTCGAGACAGGCCGCCGGCAACTCGATCGCATCACCCACGCGAACCACTGTGCCAGCTGGGCGACGGTGCCTGGAAAACAAGCGTCGCCTCGGGGTGGTTGACGGACTCGAACTTGCGGCGCACTGTGCGACAGTGGTTTAAAACAGCTTCTGAGACGCGGCTGTGATTCGATACGGGCGTGAACAACCCCCAGCCGTGGTGGCTCACCCAACCGGTCGCCGAAGTGGCGGCGGCAATCCTGCCACTGTTTTCGCAGTCCGCATATCAGGAGGACAGGGACGCGAGGGTTTCGATTGGCAACTGGTTCAAGACGGGCTCCTACAAGTCCCGGTTCGGAACGTTTGATCCCCTCAAAGATCCCGATCAACGTGCAATCACCGAGGCGATCCAGGTGCTCGAACAAGCGCGTTTGCTTGTGCGCATCTTCCTTGGCGATCAATCCCATGTCGGACTAACCCGCTTAGGCATGCACGCACTGCAAACCAACACCGTGCGCCAACACCTCGGACTCCAAGGCCCGGCATGAGTCCGAACCAGGCCTGGATTGATCTGCGGCCCGTCGAACTCGCGGCGCTCAGGCTGATAGGTCCGTCGCCCACGGCAGAGGGGTGGTCAAATCTCCAGGTCAATCCGTTCATTGACCGCTGGTGAAGCACACGGCACGGTTACACCGGAAGTCAAAGTGCCTCTGGCGTTGCGCTAAGGGTGCAAGGTCGCTGGGAAAAGAAAAAGGTGGGAGGGCATAGATGCCCTCCCACCTGTAGGGGTGGCTGACGGGACTCGAACCCGCGACACCCAGGATCACAACCTGGTGCTCTACCAGCTGAACTACAGCCACCATTGCTGCGAGCCTCTCGGCAGAAGCAGCGTCGTAGATACTAACTGCTCCGGCTCGCTACGCCGAATCGGTCACCGCCGCGCCGTTCGTCGGCGGGCCGAGCTCGCCGGCGACAGCCGCGATTTCGCTGGTAGACGGGCCGGGTGCGGGCACGAACGCGGTGCCGCGGTAGTACTTCAACTCGCGGATGGATTCGTGGATGTCGGCCAGGGCGCGGTGGGCGAGGCCCTTGTCCGGCTGCCCGAAGTAGATGCGCGGGTACCAGCGGCGGCACAGTTCCTTGATCGAGCTGACGTCGATCATGCGGTAGTGCAGGAAGTCGTCGAGGCGCGGCATGTCGCGGGCGATGAAGCCGCGATCGGTGGCGATCGAATTGCCGGCCAGGGGAGCGGTCTTCGCCTGCCCGATGTGGCTGCGGATGTAGTCCAGCACCATCTGCTCGGCCTCTTCGAGGGTGACCGTCGAGGTCCGCACCTCGTCGATCAGGCCCGAGCGGGTGTGCATCTTCATCACCACGTCAGCCATGCCGTCGAGTGCGGCGTCGTCGGTGTGGATCACCACGTCGACGCCCTCGCCGAGCACGTTCAGGTCGCTGTCGGTGACCAATGCCGCGATCTCGATGAGTCGGTCGGACTTGAGATCCAGCCCCGTCATCTCGCAGTCGATCCATACCAGTTCGTCACGCACGGTGTTCCAGACTATTCGCAGGCCGTCAACGGGGTGTCCATACCCGGTCACCAGCTACCCGACGAAGTAGGGTCGGGCGCATGCCGACTGACTCGAGTGCCTCCTCCGCGCAGCAGATCGCCGCTGGTTACAACGTCACCGGCCAGGCCCTGAACCTGGGCTCGGTCGTCGTCGACGGAGCCGCCGATGCCGGTGCTCAGGTCAAGATTCCGCTGGCCACCATCAACCGGCACGGCCTAATCGCCGGCGCGACCGGTACCGGCAAGACCAAGACGCTGCAGGTGATCGCCGAGCAGTTGTCGACGGCCGGTGTGCCGGTCGTCATGGCCGACGTCAAGGGCGACCTGTCGGGGCTCGCGCAGCCCGGCGCGGCGAGCGACAAGACCACCCAGCGGGCGAAAGACACCGGCGACGACTGGGCGCCGACCGCGTTCCCCGTCGAGTTCCTCTCCCTGGGGACGACGGGCGTGGGCGTCCCGGTGCGGGCCACCGTCACCAGTTTCGGGCCGATCCTGCTGTCGAAGGTGTTGGGGCTCAACCAGACCCAGGAGTCGACGCTCGGGCTGATCTTCCACTGGGCAGACCAGAAGGGCCTGCTTCTCGATGACCTGAAGGACCTGCGCGGTGTCATCCAGTTCTTGACCAGTGATGACGGCAAGGCGGAGCTCAAGGCGCTCGGCGCGGTGTCTCCGGCCACCGCGGGCGTGATCTTGCGTGCGCTGATCAACCTCGAGGCCGAGGGCGGAGACACCTTCTTCGGCTTGCCCGAGCTCAAGCCCGAGGACCTGATGCGTCTGGACTCACAGGGCCACGGCATCATCACGCTGCTGGAACTGGGCAGCCAGGCCGCTCGACCGGTGTTGTTCTCGACGTTCCTCATGTGGGTTCTCGCGGACCTGTTCACCACGCTGCCCGAGATCGGTGACGCGGACAAGCCGAAGCTGGTCTTCTTCTTCGACGAGGCGCACCTGCTGTTCGCCGACGCGTCCAAGGCGTTCGTGGACCAGGTCGAGCAGACCGTCAAGCTGATCCGCTCCAAGGGCGTCGGCGTCTTCTTCTGCACCCAGCTGCCGACCGACATTCCCAACGACGTCCTCAGCCAGCTGGGCGCGCGCGTCCAGCATGCGATTCGCGCCTTCACTCCCGATGACCAGAAAGCCCTGACCAAAACGGTCCGGACGTACCCGAAGTCGTCCGTCTACGACTTGGAGTCGGCGCTCACATCGCTCGGGATCGGCGAGGCCGTCGTCACCGTGTTGTCAGAGGTGGGTGCGCCGACCCCGGTGGCGTGGACCCGGCTGCGCGCGCCCCGGTCACTCATGGGCACCATCGGCCCGGACGCCATTGCGGCCGCTGCCAAGGCCAGCCCGTTGCAGGCGGCCTACGGGCCGACGGTCGACCGCGACTCGGCCTACGAGCGGCTGTCTGCGCAGCAGGCGCCGGCCGGTGCGCCGCCGGCGGCCCCGGACGCCGCGCCCGCTCCCGCTCCGGCCGACGAGCCCGACCTCACCGCATCCGGCCGCGTCGAAGTTGAGGCCGAAGGCCCCGGCATGGTCGCCGAAGTCCTGCAGAGCCCGGCGTTCAAGAGCTTCCTGCGCTCGGCGGCGACCGTGGCAGGCCGCGAGATCACCCGCAGCCTGTTCGGCACGACCCGCCGGCGGTAAGTCGGTTCAGTTGGGGCGCGGCGAGAAGGAACAACTGGTCGTTGGCGGGCGCCGAATAGCAGCCATTTGGTGCTTCTCGGCGCGGCCGCCCGCTTTACGACCCGCCGAGCTTCTTGTAGACGGCGCCGACGATCGGCGCGACGATCGCGCGTGGGGCGTAGCCGCTCGCGGTCGACATGGCCTTGGACGTCAGGCCGGGCACGACACGCATCTTGTTCTTCTCGAGGCCGTCCAGCGAAATCCGGGCGGTGTACTCGGTGTCGATCCAGAGGAAGTCGGGGATCAGCCGCTCGACCAGTGACTGTTCGGACGGGTCGGGCAGCTCGGTGCGCACCGGCCCGGGCGCCAGCAGCGTGACGTTGATGCCGTGCTGCTTGAGCTCGCCGCGCAGCGATTCGCTGAAGGTGTTGGCGAACGCCTTCGACGCGGCGTAGGTCGCGTTGTTCGGGATGGGGGAGTTACCCGCGGCCGAACCGGAGATCAGGATGCCGCCACCGCCGCGCGCGATCATGCCCGGCAGCACGGCGAGCACCAGGTCGTGCACGCCCTGCACGTTGAGCTGCACCTGGGCCTTCTCGCCCGCGGCGGGCAAATCGGCGACAGCGCCGAACGTCGCTGTGCCCGCGTTGGCGCACAGGATCGAGATGTTGCGCTCGGCGAGCTCGTCGCAGAGCTTGTCGCGGTCGGCGGGGTCGGTCAGGTCGCAGGCCCGAACCTCGACGGTGACGCCGTACTTGTCGGTGATGCGCCCCGCGACCTCGGCCAGCACGTCGCCGCGGCGAGCCGTGATGATCAAGTGGTGGCCGCGCACGGCGAGCTCGGTGGCCAGCGCTTCACCGATGTTCTGCGAGGCGCCGGTGACGACGGCGCGGGCGTCGGGACTGGGAGCGGGTACAGGCATGGGTGCAATCGTAGGGACCAATAGAGTGAGCCCATGAGCGAGGCTTGCCGAGCGAATCGACGGGCCCCGAGCAGACCCATGGCGGGTGTCCCGCCCGTCGGACGGGGTCGCGTCGCCGCGTGGGCGCTGTGGGACTGCGGCGCCACGGGCGTGAACGCGATCGTGACGACATTCGGTTTCAACATCTACCTCATCTCGCAGGTCGGCAAAGGGCTGCCCGGCTCGACGACCCCGGAGAGCTGGCTGGGGCGCGCGGTGCTCGTGGCCGGCATCTCGGTGGCGTTGCTGGCCCCGGTGACGGGCGTGATGGTCGACGCTGCGTACCGGCGGCGGCGGGCGCTTGCCGCGCTGACGGGTGCCGTGGTCGTGCTGACGGCGTCGATGACGTTCATCAAGCCCGACTACCACTACCTGTGGATCGGCCTGGCGTTGCTGGCCGGTACCGCGGCGTGCATGGATCTGGCGACCGTCCCGTACAACGCGATGCTGCGCCAATTGTCAACGCCGACGACCTCGGGCCGTATCTCTGGATTCGGCTTGGCCGCAGGGTTTTTCGGCAGCGTCATACTGCTGCTTCTGGTCTTTGTGGGATTCAAGGCCGGCAGCGGCGACACCCTCGGGCTACTGGGCATTCCCAACTCGGACGGCAAACCGGACCGGTACGCGGTGCTGGCGGCCGCGGCGTGGTTCGTCGTCTTCGCGCTGCCGCTGCTGCTGACGGTGAAGTCGCCGCCGCACGACGGCACCCCGCCGGTGGGTTTCTTCGGTGCGTACCGCAGGTTGTGGACCGAGGTGGTCGGCGAATGGCGACGCGACCGCAACGTCGTCTACTACCTGCTGTCCAGCGCGGTCTTCCGCGATGGGCTGACGGGCATCTCGATCTTCGGGCCGGTGGTGGGGGTCAGCGTCTACGGACTGGCACCGACGAGCGTGCCGCTGTTCGGCGCCGGTGCGTTCACCATCGCGGCGGTCGGCGCGGCGCTCGGTGGACTGCTCGACGACCGGATCGGTTCCAAGCGCGTGATCGTGGGCTCACTGGCCGCGATGGTGGCCGTGGGCATCACGCTGATGTGCCTGTCCGGTCCGTTGGCGTTCTGGATCTGCGGCCTGACGCTGTGCCTGTTTGTCGGCCCCACCCAGTCGGCGTCGCGCAACCTGATGTTGCGCATCTCGGCGGACGGCAAGGAAGGCGTGGCGTTCGGCCTCTACACCACCACGGGCCGCGCAGCGCACGTCCTGTCGCCGTGGTTGTTCTCGATGTTCATCGACATCTTCGCGACGACCCGGGCGGGCCTGGGCGGCCTGTGCACCGTTCTGGGGCTCGGCCTGGTGGGAATGCTGCTGGTGAAGGTGCCCGCCCGGCGCTAGTTTCCGTGCCCGCGGCCGCGCCTGCCCGACTGCCGGCACACCGTGAGGCCCGCGCCTTCGCGCTGCTGGATCTGGGTGCCGTCGACCGAGATGGTGCAGGCGATGCCGCGTCCCGCGTTGACGATGCTGACGCTGGCCGAGCGCGCCGCCGGCCGGTTCAGCTGCACTTCCTTGGTCCACGGCAGCGGCACGTTGAACTCCGTCTGCAGCACCCCGCCGGTGTCGACGTAGGTGATGCTGACGGCCCGGCCATTGCCGATCACGGTGTACAGCACGGCTTCGGTGTCGCCGCTCTCATCGTCGGGTGACGGCGCCGCGGCTGGGGGACTGACGGCTTCGCTGGGTTCGGTGCTCTCGGGCGTCGTGGTGGTCGTCACCGTCGTCGACGACGACATCGGATCCTGCGTCGGCACCGGCAGCGGCGGCGGAGCAACCAGGGTCTGTTGCTCGGAACTGTTGACGATGACCAGCGCGATCACCGTGCAGAGCGCCAGGATCAGCACCGCTCCGGCCAGCGGGAACAGCCACTTGGGGCGGCGGACCTGCGGCGGTGCGGCGACACCGTAGGGATCGGTGAAGGCGTCGGTCTGGTAGCCGGCCGTCGGCATGGCCGGGAGTTTCTTGGTGGCGTCCAGCCCGTCGTCGCGCGATCCGGTCATGGCCACCTCATGTTTGCAGGGTACCTGCGGCACATGAGCGGCTGCGGGGACGGCGCGTGGGTCAGCGGTGTGGGGTCAGCGCGGCGACGGTCATGGCGCGCAGTACGGCGCGCGACGATTCCTCCTGCTTACGGGTGGTGCCTGCGGTGACGCTGTGCGGTGTCGAGTTCAGGAGCCCGAACGCGGCGTGCGCCATGGTCCGGGCGTCGGCTTCGCTGCGGGACGGATCGAGCCGGCGCAGCACGTCCACCCAGATCTCGACGTACTGGCGCTGCGACCGGCGCACCTGCCGTTTGGCGGAGTCGGGGAGGTTGTTCAGGTCGCGATCCTGGATCCGGATCAGGTCGGACTCGTTGAGGGCGAAGTCGAGGTGGAACTCGATGAGGCCGTTCAGCGCCTCGGCCGGATCGTCGCATTCGGCGACGACGGCGCGTCCGCCCGCGTGCAACCGGGCGCTGACGCTGACCAGCAGCTCCACCAGGAGCGCCTCTTTGTTGGGGAAGTGCCGATAGATCGCGGGTCCGCTGATGCCGGCCGCGGACCCGATGTCCTCGAGACGGACGGCCAGGTAGCCACGCTCGGCGATGAGGCGTTCGGCGGCGGCGACGAGTTGGCTGCGCCGGTCGGATTTGGCTCGGCTGCGCGGTGTTTCGACGTCTGACTCTGATGCCGTCATCGACACCTCCAACCCGGTCTGGACAACTCAGTTAATGAAGACTAACATCGCGTTCGGTTATTCGCCATTAACTCAAGTGAAATGGAGCGACGATGGCGCCGAGCGTTTCCCAACGGGTATCGCATCGCGAGCAGCACCTGGAGCTGGTGGCCGATCTGAAGGACAAGCTGGCCGTCGCCGCGCTCGGGGGATCCGAACGCGCACGCGAGCGTCACGTCGGACGCGGCAAGCTCCTGCCGCGCGACCGGGTCAACGGACTCCTCGATCCCGGCAGCCCGTTCCTGGAGATCGCGCCACTGGCCGCCAACGGCATGTACGACGACGAATGCCCGGGCGCAGGCATGATCGCCGGCATCGGCCGGGTCTCGGGCCGCGAATGCATGATCGTCTCCAACGACGCGACGGTGAAGGGCGGCACGTACTACCCGATCACGGTCAAGAAGCACCTGCGCGCGCAGGAGATCGCCAGTCAGAACCAGCTGCCGTGCGTGTACCTGGTGGACTCCGGCGGCGCGTTCCTGCCGCGCCAGGACGAGGTGTTCCCGGACCGCGAGCACTTCGGCCGCATCTTCTTCAACCAGGCCAACATGTCGGCACGCGGCATCCCGCAGATCGCCGCGGTGCTGGGCTCCTGCACCGCCGGTGGCGCGTATGTCCCCGCGATGAGCGACGAGGCCGTCATCGTCCGCAATCAGGGCACCATCTTCCTGGGCGGTCCGCCGCTGGTGAAAGCCGCGACCGGAGAGGTGGTTTCGGCCGAGGACCTCGGCGGCGGCGACCTGCACTCCAAGATTTCCGGTGTCACCGACCACTTGGCGCACGACGACCGGGACGCGCTGCGCATCGTGCGCCGCATCGCCGCGACGTTCGGGCCGCGCTCGGAAACGCCGTGGGACGTCGCGCCGACGGTCGACGCGGTATGCGACCAGACCGAGCTCTACGACGTCGTACCGATCGACTCCAAGGTGCCGTACGACGTGCACGAGGTGATCACCCGCATCGTCGATGGCGGCGAATTCACCGAATTCAAAGCCGAATACGGCACGACGCTGGTGACCGGCTTCGCCCGCATCCACGGCCACCCGGTGGGCATCATTGCCAACAACGGCGTGCTCTTCGGTGAATCCGCCCAGAAGGGCGCACATTTCATCGAACTGTGCGACAAACGGTCGGTGCCGCTGCTGTTCCTGCAGAACATCTCCGGCTTCATGGTGGGCCGCGACTACGAGGCCGGCGGCATCGCCAAGCACGGCGCCAAGATGGTCACCGCCGTGGCGTGCGCCCGGGTGCCGAAGCTGACTGTCGTAATCGGCGGCTCTTACGGCGCGGGTAACTACTCGATGTGCGGCCGCGCGTATTCACCACGCTTCCTGTGGATGTGGCCCAATGCCCGTATCTCGGTGATGGGCGGCGAGCAGGCTGCCTCGGTGCTGGCCACCGTGCGCGGTGACCTGACGCCCGAGGAAGAAGAGGCGATCAAGGCCCCCACCCGGCGGCAGTACGAGGACCAGGGCAACCCCTACTACTCGACAGCCCGCCTCTGGGATGACGGCGTCATCGACCCGGCGGACACCAGAACCGTGGTGGGACTGGCCCTTTCGGTTGTTGCGCAGGCTCCGCTCGAGCCTGTGTCCTACGGCGTATTCAGGATGTGAGATGAAAAACTTCGACATTCGGGGCGAGCGAAGCGACGGGTCATTCGACACCGTCTTGGTCGCCAATCGTGGCGAGATCGCGGTCCGCGTCATTCGAACGTTGCGGGCCATGGGTATTCGTTCGGTCGCGGTGTTCAGCGACGCCGACGCCGGTGCCCGGCATGTGCTCGAGGCCGACGTCGCGGTGCACATCGGGCCGGCCCCGGCCCGCCAGAGCTACCTGAGCATCGAGGCCATCGTGAACGCGGCCCGGCGTACCAGCGCGCAGGCCGTGCACCCGGGCTACGGGTTCCTTTCGGAGAACGCCGAATTCGCCGCCGCGCTGCACGATGCGGGCATTACCTTCATTGGGCCGCCGGCCAAGGCCATCGGCACCATGGGCGACAAGATCACCGCCAAGGCGGCGGTGTCGGCGTTCGGCGTGCCGGTGGTTCCGGGCATCTCGCGTCCCGGCCTCACCGACGACGAGCTCATCACCGGTGCCCCCGAGGTGGGCTTCCCCGTACTGGTGAAGCCGTCCGCCGGTGGCGGCGGCAAGGGCATGCGCGTGGTGCATTCCGCTGCCGAGTTGCCCGCCGCACTGACCTCGGCCCGTCGCGAGGCCGCGTCGGCGTTCGGCGACGACACGCTGTTCTTGGAACGATTCGTGTTGAACCCCAGGCACATCGAGGTGCAGGTTGTCGCCGACAGCCACGGCAACGTCGTCCACCTCGGTGAGCGTGAGTGCAGCCTGCAGCGCCGGCACCAGAAGGTCATCGAGGAGGCCCCGTCGCCAGTGCTGGACGAGGCGACCCGCGCCCGGATCGGCGCGGCCGCGTGTGACACCGCCCGCAGCGTCGACTACCGCGGGGCGGGCACCGTCGAGTTCATCGTCTCCGCGGACCGGCCCGACGAGTTCTTCTTCATGGAGATGAACACCCGTCTTCAGGTGGAGCACCCGGTGACGGAGTTGGTCACGGGTATCGACCTGGTCGAATTGCAGGTGCGTGTCGCGGCCGGTGAGGCACTGCCGGTGGCGCAGGACGACATCACCATGACTGGCCATGCCATCGAGGCCCGCGTGTACGCCGAAGACCCGGCGCACGACTTCCTGCCGACAGGCGGCACGGTGCTGGCACTGGCCGAGCCCGCCGATGCCCGGGTGGATTCCGGTATCCGGGCCGGCTCGGTGATCGGTAGCGACTACGACCCGATGCTGTCGAAAATCATTGCGTACGGCCCGGATCGGGCTTCGGCCCTGCGTGGGCTGGACCGCGCGCTGGCCGATACCGCCGTGCTGGGTGTCGGTACCAACATCGACTTCGCGCGGTTCCTGTTGGCTGACGAGGACGTGCAGGCGGGTCGTCTCGACACCGGCCTACTGGACCGTCGCACCGCCGACTATGTGGCGCCGCAGGCCGGCGACGACGAGTTCATCGCCGCTGCCGCGTACCGCTGGCTGCGCAGCTGGTCGGATGCCGGCGAGCTGTGGGCCACCCCGTCCGGTTGGCGGGTGGGGGAGCACGCACCGACCACGATCCGGCTGCGGGCGGGTGAGCGCACCGACCACGTCCACCTCACCGGTACGCCCGCCGCCGCTACGGCGCGCATCGAAGACGGCGAACGACACAGCGTGGCAGCGTCATTGGCCGGCGACCGGCTGATCGTCACCGTCGACGGCCTGCGCACCGAATACCTGACCGCGGTGGAGGACCACCGGCTGTGGCTCGCCGGCGGCGGCCGCACCACGGTCATCGAAGACGTGCGTGAGGCCCCGGTCCGCGCCGACGACGAACACAGTGGCGACGCCGAGATCGTCAGCCCGATGCCCGGATCGGTTGTCGCCGTTGGCGTCGACCACGGCGCGACGGTCAAAGCTGGTGACGTGGTGGTCACCGTGGAAGCCATGAAGATGGAACACGCGTTGTCGTCGCCGGTCGACGGCACCGTGGAATTGCTTGTCGCCGTGGGCGATCAGGTCAAAGTGGGCCAGCCGCTGGCCCGGATTACCGCTGCAACCGAGGAGACCAAATGAGCGACTTTCTGTCGACCGGCACCCTGCCGGACCACTATGCCCAGCTGGCAAAGACGGTCCGGGATTTCGCGCAGACCGTCGTCGCGCCGGTGGCGGCCCAGCACGACAAGGACCACACCTTCCCGTACAAGGTCATCGACGGCATGGCCGAGATGGGCCTGTTCGGCCTGCCCTTCCCGGAGGAGTACGGCGGCATGGGCGGCGACTACTTCGCCCTGTGCCTGGCGCTGGAAGAACTGGGCAAAGTGGACCAGAGTGTCGCCATCACACTGGAGGCCGGTGTCTCACTGGGCGCCATGCCGGTGTACCGCTTCGGCAATGAGGCCCAGAAGCAGGAATGGCTGCCGCTGCTGGCCAGCGGTAAGGCATTGGGCGCCTTCGGTTTGACCGAGGCCGGTGGCGGCAGCGATGCCGGCGCCACCAAGACCACCGCGAAATTGGATGGGTCAACTTGGGTTATTAATGGCTCCAAGCAGTTCATCACCAACTCCGGCACCGACATCACCAAGCTGGTGACCGTCACGGCCGTCACCGGCGAGCTGCCCGGTGGCCACAAGGAGATTTCGTCGATCCTGGTGCCGGTGCCGACGCCCGGCTTCACCGCCGAACCCGCGTACGACAAGGTCGGCTGGAACGCCTCGGACACCCACCCGCTGAGCTTCGACGATGTGCGGGTCCCGGCCGAGAACCTGCTCGGTGACCGCGGCCGCGGCTACGCCAACTTCCTGCGCATCCTCGACGAGGGCCGCATCGCCATCGCCGCGCTGTCGGTCGGTGTGGCGCAGGGCTGCGTCGACGAGTGCGTGAAGTACTCGAAGGAGCGGGAAGCGTTCGGCCGCAAGATCGGTGGCTACCAGGCCATCGCCTTCAAGATCGCCCGGATGGAGGCGCGCGCGCACGTCGCCCGCACCGCGTACTACGACGCCGCGGCGCTGATGCTGGCAGGCAAGCCCTTCAAGAAGGCGGCCTGCATCGCCAAGATGATCGCCAGCGAAGCCGCGATGGACAACGCCCGCGACGCCACGCAGGTGTTCGGCGGCTACGGCTTCATGAACGAGTACCCGGTGGCCCGGCACTACCGTGATTCGAAGATCCTCGAAATCGGTGAGGGCACCACGGAAGTTCAGCTGATGCTCATCGCGCGTGAGGCCGGGCTGTGACCGAGAAGCGGGTCATCGAGCAGCGCGGGCTCTGGTACGAGGAATTCCAGCCGGGCGTCATCTACCAGCACCGGCCGGGCCGCACCATCACCGAGGCCGACAACGTCCTGTTCACCACGCTCACGATGAACACCCAGGCGCTGCACCTGGACGCCGCGTTCTCCGATGCGCTGCCGCCGTTCCATGCGCGGCTGGTGAATTCGATGTTCACGCTGTCCACGTTGGTCGGGCTGTCGGTCGCGCAGCTGACGCAGGGCACGATCGTCGGGAACCTCGGGTTCTCCGACATCGCCTTCCCCAGGCCGCTTTTCCACGGCGACACGCTGTACGCGGAGTCCGAGGTCATCGAGAAGCGCGAGTCCAAGAGCCGGCCGGGGGAGGGCATCGTCACGTTCGCCCACACCGGCCGTAACCAGCATGGTGACATCGTGGCCACGGCCACCCGGAAGACGATGGTCCGCAAGCGGCCGGCGGACGCGGTCTGATGGCGCGGCGCGCACGCGAGGAGCAAAAATGACTCTGTCTGCTCCCGGTCCCGGCTGGCTGTTCTGCCCGGCAGATCGGCCCGAGCGGTTCGAGAAGGCCGCTGCCGCAGCCGATGTGGTGATCCTCGATCTGGAAGACGGCTGCGCCGCGAAGGACCGGCCGGCTGCTCGGCAGGCCCTGATCGACACGCCGCTGGACCCGGCGCGCACGGTGGTGCGGCTCAACCCGTCGGACACCGCGGATCATCCGCTGGACCTGGAGGCGCTGGCCCGCACGCCGTACACGACGGTGATGTTGGCGAAAACCGAGTCGGCCGAACAGGTTCGGGCGCTGGCGCCGCTGGATGTCGTGGTGCTGGTGGAGACGCCGCTCGGAGCGCTGGCCGTCACCGAGACCGCGCGGGTCGAGAACACCTACGCCGTGATGTGGGGTGCCGAGGACCTGTTCGCAGTGCTCGGCGGCACCGCCAATCGGTGGCCCGACGGCAGCTACCGCGACGTCGCCAAGCACGTCCGGTCGCAGTCGTTGCTGGCGGCCAAGGCTTTCGGCAAGCTGGCGCTGGATTCGGTCTTCCTGGACATCAAGAACCTGGACGGCCTGAGGGCCGAGGTCGACGACGCCGTGGCCGTCGGGTTCGACGCCAAGGTGGCCATTCACCCGACGCAGGTCGCGGTGATCCGAGACGGCTATGCGCCGACCGAGAAGGAGATCGCCTGGGCGCGTGCGGTACTCGACGCTGCGACCCGCGAGCGCGGCGTGTTCCAGTACGACGGCGTGATGGTCGACATGCCGGTGCTCCGCAGGGCCGAGCGGATCGTCTCCCTGGCTCCCTAGAGCTCTTCGACGCTGAGGATGCCGTCTTGCACTGCGCGGGCGACGAGTTGGGCCTTGGTGGCCGCCGGACGCCCCGCCGCGGCGTATTTTGCGCGGACGCGTTGCAGGTGGGTCCGGACGGTGGTGGGCGCCAGATGCAGGCGCTTCGCGACGATGTCCTTGCTCTCGGTCTGGAACCAGGCCTTGAGTACTTCGCGTTCACGCACGGTGAGTCCAGGGCGGCCGGAGTCGGTGTCCGAGCAGATGGCCGCGGCCATCCTGGGGCCGACGTAAGGCTCGTGTGTACTGGCCGCGCGGATGGCCTCGATGAGGTGGCGCTGGCCTTCGCTCTTGGCGAGATAGGTGACAACGCCGATGCCCAGGCACTGCAGAATCACCTCGGCGTTCTCCAGGTGCGAATAGACGATGACGGCGTGCCCCGCGTCGACAATCGCGGCAACGGCGTCGAAATCGGGCTGGCGACTGCGTAGTTCGAGGTCGAGGATGACCGCCGCCAGCCCGGGGTCGGCCTTGGGGTAGACGGCCAGGAACGATTCGGCGTCGAGGTGGTCGGATGCGACGCGGATCGGTGGATCGGCCTGGGCGCACCATGCCGACACGCCGGTGTGGATGACGTCGT
This sequence comes from Mycolicibacterium sp. CBMA 226, assembly GCF_009729075.1. GTDB lineage: Bacteria > Actinomycetota > Actinomycetes > Mycobacteriales > Mycobacteriaceae > Mycobacterium. The sequence continues at coordinate 224,452 of NZ_VTGY01000001.1, forward strand.
GGTCATCGACAACGGCTATGGCCAGGGGCTCAGGTCGGTCAACCGGCGCGGGCATGATCGTTCGATCCTTCTGGGAGTGGGTGGCGCACGGTGATCCACACCGTGTCATCCAGGGTGGTCAGGTCGAATTCATCTTCGTCTCCGACGAGGGATTTCGTCGGCAAAACGGCGTCACGCGCGCGGTGACACATGACACTGAGCTCGACGGCGGCCGGCTCGGCGGTGACAGTGATGCGGGCGGGCGACGCGGCCGCGTCCAGTACGTGGTCGACCAGCCGGGCGAGCCGCCGCGCCGTGGGCGCATCCATCGCCGGTAGCGTGCCCTGGACATCGACGGAGACGGCGATGCCGCGGTCCTGGGCCGCATCGACGCGCGGGCGGATTTCCCGCAGCAGTACGTGCTCGAAGCTGGACGACTGGTCGAAAAGCGTACGCAGCCGCTGGTATTCGAGTTGGGCGCGACGGCGCGTCTCGGCGTCCACCGGTTCTCTGTCGGCGAGCGCGGACAGCAGCGGTTGGATGGTGTCGGCGAGGTCGGCGTAGCGCCGGTCGTAATCATCCTGCACGGCTTCGGCGATGCGCGCTGCGGCAGTCAGACGCATGTGATTCTCGGTCTCGGTGGCCGCCGCGGCCGCAGACCGCCGGATCATGTCGGCCATGACGAGGGCGCAGAGTTGTGCGACGAGGACGCTCGCCGTGTCATATCCGAGGTCGACGACCGTGTGCGCAGCCGGATTTCGACTGATCGCGAATGCGGCGGGGACGACCCAGCACCACACCAGGACACCGACCCCGTAACGGAGCCGGACACTGAGCAGCAGGGGCAGAACACACCAGCCGATCGCGCCTTCGGCCCACTGCAACTGGGGATCGAGGTCGCAGATCGGCATCGAGATCGACTGCACCAGAGCGACAATCACGAGCGCTGCGATGCCGAACCGGGCCCGCGGTGTGGTCCGGCCCATCACCCGCGGGATTGCCGACAGCGTCGCCGCAGCGGTTACGACGATGAGGGTCCATTGCAGGTGCGGATGTGCCGCGACGCGCAGGGATGCGGGCGCGGTCACCAACAGGTTCACGAGGGCATACGCGACCAGTGCCAGCCCGTATCCCATGTGTGCCCGCTCGATCAGCCGCTCCGGATCGGGCGCTGCGGCCGTATTGACAGATGCCACTGTGGGCCAACGCAATTCGACCGTGGTGCCTTGTCCGGGCCGGGTGGTGATCTCGGCGACGCCGCCGAGTTGCTGCATGCGGGCGACAATCGAGTCGGGGATACCGTGCCCGCGCGTCTGCCGGGTGAGGTCGAATCCCTGTCCGTCGTCGGTGATCTGGATCCGTCCGGTGTGCACGGTGATGGTGACCGCAGTCGCGCCGGAGTGCCGGTCGACGTTCGTGAGGGCCTCCCGCGCGGCCGCGGCGATCTTTGCTGCTGTCGCGCCGTCCACCCACATCGCGGTGGCGCCGGCATAGCGCACCGGCGTGGTGATGTGGGTCGCGTGATCACGCAGAGTGGCAACAAGATCCGCCGGCGGCGCGGGCGCCGGGGATGCGTCGGTGAACACCCGGAGATCGCGACGTGCTTGCGCGGCGACGCGGTCTGGCGACAAGTCGGTGCCGGTGCCCACGATCAGCAGGGTGGAGGCAACGGTGTCGTGGAGTAGGCGCATCTGCTCGCGGTCGTAATCGCGGACGGCGGCGTTGACTCGCTGGCGCAGCTCGACCGCGAGCCGCTCGGCGCGGGCGGCGTCGACCTTCTCGGCGACGCGAACCGTCAAGAATCGGATCAGCGTCGACGCCACCCAGAGCAACGCGAAGTAGTAGGCGTTGACCCATTGGCCGGTGTCGCGCAGCCCATCGACGGTTGCCGCCCCCGCCGCGAGCGCGGCCACGACCCCCGCGGTCATCGCCATGTTGAGCAAGGGTTCGAACACCGTGAAACTCGCGATGGCGGTGCCGGCGATCGCGATCGGCGCACACGTCGACGGGCACACCCGATCGTCGGACGCCAGGATCGGCAGGGCAACGCAAGCGGTGAGGGTGATGACGTAGTCGATGGCGATGATGCGCGGTGTCGCCGAGCGGGTGAACAACCGGTACAGCGACCAGGCGCCGGCGAGGGCGATGAAGATGGTGCCGGCCGCGCTGATCCGGGGTACCGAGAGGAGGACGACGGCGTACACGACCAGGGCAGCGCCGTGACGCATGAACACACTGATGTGCATCGTGTGCTGCAGGAAATTGCGGCGGGCTGCGCCTGTGTCGGTGTCAAACATGATGAGACTGACGTGCCGCGCGAGGTCAGGGGCCGGGCGCAGCTGACACCCGGGCGGCGTTGGCGCCGGCGCGGTTCGGACGTCTCATCGGAGCCCTCACTTCTGCCGCTGCTGGTTTGCTGTTGGGACGGTTGTAGCACGCGTTACAGAGGGATCTCCGGCCGAATCGGGGGTCACCCGGGCATGCGGAAGCGAATTCATACGTTCGGGCTACAAGTTGGCCGTATTGCCACCGGGCCGCACGGGCCCGCGCGACACGTCTCCGGTCTGTTACCTGCGATAACCGCGGCCAGATGGCCTTCGGGCGCATAATGGCGGTGATGCCCCAGCACTGCGGCGAGCAGGGCGGATCATCCGACTGATGCCACACCCCGGCATCGGCCGGCGACCCCCACCACCCGGGGGTTGCCCTGGTCGCCACCGCGCTGAGCTTCTCGCGGACTGACGGCCGAACATGCCGTCACCGGAAGGAGGCGGTATGGCTGACGTGTCGGTCCCCGACGTGGACCTTCAGCCGGTGCAACTCATCGCGCCCGACGGCGCCCCCACCTCAGACGAGCGGTACCGACGCGACTTGCCGCCCGAAACCTTGGGGTGGCTGTACGAGGAAATGGTCGTCACCCGCGACCTGGACGTCGAATTCGTCAACCTGCAACGCCAGGGCGAGCTCGCACTGTTCGCCTCGTGTCGTGGCCAAGAAGCCGCGCAGGTGGGCGCGGCAGCCTGTCTGCGCAAGACCGACTGGCTGTTCCCGCAGTATCGAGAACTCGGTGCCCTGCTGGTCCGCGGCATCACGCCGGCCCAGATCAGCGCGGTGTGGCGGGGCCGCTGGCACGGTGGCCTGGGCTTCACCGAAAAGCGCTGCGCGCCGATTTCGATCGATATCGGGACGCACGGCCTGCACGCCGTCGGCGCGGCGATGGCCGCGCAACGCCTCGGGGAGGACTCGGTGACCGTGGCGTTCGTCGGCGACGGCGGCACCTCGGAAGGCGACATGCACGAGGCGCTCAACATGGCGGCCGTCACCTCGGCCCCGTGCGCCTTCTTCGTGCAGAACAATCAGTGGGCCATCTCGGTACCGGTGCGCCATCAGCAGGCCGGACCGTCCATCGCGCACCGCGCGATCGGCTACGGCATCCCCGGGATCCGGGTCGACGGCAACGACGTCCTGGCCTGCTACGCGGTGATGTCCGAGGCGGCGCAGCGCGCCCGCGACGGGGACGGGCCGACGCTGATCGAGGCGGTCACCTACCGGATGGGACCGCACACCACCTCCGATGACCCGACCCGCTACCGCGACCCGGACGAGCTGAAGCGGTGGGAGGCACGCGATCCCGTCACGCGCTACCGGGTGTACCTGGAAGACGTCGGAGTCTGGACGCCACGACTGCAGGAACACGTCGAGAACCGCTCCCGCCGCCTCCGCGCCGACCTGCGGGAGGCCGTCCTGACCGCGCCGGACTTCGACGTGGCGGACATGTTCGACAACGTCTACGCCGACATCACACCCGAACTGGCCCGGCAGCGCGACGCGTTGCTGGCCGAATTGAATTGGGAGGGTTGACATGACGCAGATCATCGAGCGACCGTCGTGGTCCGGCGACGCGGAGCCCGACGAGCCGAAGCCACCCGCCGCGCCGGCCACAGTTTCCATGGTGCAGGCCATCAACCGCGCGTTGCACGACGCCATGGCCGCTGATGAGCGGGTCCTGGTGTTCGGCGAAGACGTCGCAAAACTGGGCGGGGTGTTCCGCGTCACCGACGGGCTGCATGAAACTTTCGGGGAAGCACGGTGTTTCGACACCCCGCTCGCGGAGTCGGCGATCGTGGGCATCGCCATCGGTATGGCGATCCGCGGCTTGGTGCCGGTACCGGAAATACAGTTCGACGGATTCGCCGCCCCCGCGTTCGACCAGATCGTCAGTCACCTCGCGAAGTACCGGATGCGTACCCACGGCGACGTTGACATGTCGGTGACCATTCGCATCCCGTCGTTCGGCGGTATCGGTGCGGTGGAGCACCATTCGGAATCCACCGAGTCGTACTGGCTGCACACGGCCGGGCTGAAGGTGGTGATCCCGTCGACGCCGTCGGACGCGTATTGGCTACTGCGCGAGGCCATCTCATCTCGTGACCCGGTGATCTTCCTCGAGCCCAAACGCCGCTACTGGACCAAGGGGGAGCTGGACACCGGCGTGCCGGCTCTACCCATCGGACGCGCCGCGGTGCGGCGGGCCGGGCGTGACGTCACCGTCGTCACCTACGGATCGCTCGTCGACACCGCCCTGGCGGCAGCCGATCTCGCCGACGGCCACGACCTGGAGGTCATCGACCTGCGGTCGCTGAACCCGCTGGACTTCGACACCATCGCGGCCTCGATCCGCAAGACCGGTCGCGTCGTGATCATGCACGAGGGTCCGCGAACCCTGGGGTTCGGTGCCGAACTGGCCGCCCGGATTTCCGAGGAGCTCTTCTACGACCTGGAGGCACCTGTGTTGCGCGCCACCGGCTTTGACACTCCGTACCCGCCGGCCAGGCTGGAGAAGCTGTGGTTGCCCGGTGTGGATCGACTGCTCGATTGCGTGCACAAGGCGATGAGCCAGCCATGACGGCGACACATGACTTCCTCGTTCCCGACCTCGGTGAGGGGCTCGAAGACGCCACCATCACCTCTTGGGCCGTGGCGGTCGGGGACACCGTCGAACTCAACCAGGTCCTGTGCACCGTGGAGACCAACAAGGCGGCCGTGGAGATCCCGAGCCCGTACGCCGGCGTGGTGACCGAACTCGGTGGGGCAGAAGGAGAGACGCTCGCAGTGGGCGCCGTTCTGGTCCGCATCGCCACCGATGCGCCGGTGGCGGCTGAACCCGCGGCGGAGTCCGCGGTTGAACCCGCAGCCGAGCCGAAAGCCAAACCGCCCGAACGCAAACCCGTGTTGGTCGGATATGGCGCGGACGCCGACCTCGATACCACGCGTCGCCGCCCCCGGGCCAAACCGCGGGTGCGGAAGCTGGCGGCCGACCTGCACATCGACTTGACCGGCGTGCCGCCGTCGGGCCCGGACGGCATCGTCACACGTGAGGACGTGCTGGCTTCGGCGCACCAGGCCCGTGACGCCGACCTGGTTCCCCTCAGCGGGGTGCAAGCTGAGATGGCGCGCCGGATGACAGTGTCGCGCAGGGAGATACCGGACGCGCACGCGTCGGTTCAGGTGGACTGCGCCGAATTGCTCCGGGTGCGCGACACCCTGGCCGGCGCCGACAACACCGTGACACCGTTCGTGCTGACATTGCGGCTGCTCACCATCGCGTTGCGGCACCACCGCGAGTTCAACGCCACCTGGGTCACCGGCGGCCACGATGCCCGGGATTCCCAAGTGCACCTGCACGACTCCGTGCATCTGGGCATCGGCGTCGCGACGTCACGCGGGTTGCTGGTGCCGGTGGTCCGGGACGCCGAGCGCCTGTCCACCCGGGAACTGGCCTGGGCAGTGGACGGACTGATCCGCGCCGCGCGTGACGGCGTCCTGAAACCCGCTCAGCTGCAAGGCTCGACGTTCACCGTGTCGAACTTCGGAGCGCTCGGTCTTGATGACGGGGTACCCGTTATCAACTACCCGGAGGCGGCCATCCTCGGGATGGGCACGCTCAAACCCCGTGCCGTGGTGCGCGACGGCGAGGTGGTGGCGCGGCCGACCATGACGCTCACCTGCGCCTTCGATCACCGGATCGCCGACGGCGCCGGGGCGGCCGCATTCCTCGGTGAACTGCGCGCACTCATCGAGGCGCCCGAATTGGCGCTCCTCGACGCGTAGGTCTGATCAGCGGCGGGTCACCGCTGCTTGGCGGCGGCCAATCGCGCGGCGAACTCAGGTGATTCGATCGACGCCGCCTGCGGGACGATCTCGATGTCAACGGCCCGGGCGTGCTGCTCATAGTCCAGCACGCCGGGATGGTCCGTCGCGCGCATCGATGCCTTGGTGGCGAGGACCACCTCGCGAGGCGCCGAGGCCGGACCGGCGGCCAGCGCCAGCGCGGCGGCGACGGGGTCGTCGGCGACCTCGAGCGCGAGGCCGTATCGCACGGACGCGTCGGCGTCGAACTTCATGCCGAACAACAGTGCCGCGCGTGCCGCCTGTGGACCGATCGCGCGCTGCAGCATCCAGGTCGCGCCGCCGCCGGGGTGAATCCCGAGCTTCTGGAACCGCGGGTCGAACACCGCCCCGGGCCCGGCGATCCGGACGTCGGCGGCGAGCGCAAGGTTGAGCCCCGCCCCGACGGCCGGGCCGTTCACCGCGGCGATCGTCGGCAGCGTGCAGTCGGCCACCGCGAGGAAGCCGTCGTAGATCACCCGCAGGCCGTTCACGGTGGCCTCGCCCAACGCGGTCAGGTCGGCGCCGGCGCAGAACGCCTTGCCGGCGCCCGTCACGACCACGGCGTGCACGCCATGGTCGGCCTCCGCGGCGTTGATCGCGGCCCGCAGACCGGCAGATATTTCCGCGGTCACCGCGTTGCGGCGGTCGGGATCGTTGACCGTGATGAGTGCGACGCTGTCGATGACCTGCGTCAGTACGAGATCGGACACAGGCCTCAGCCTATTGCCTGTGTTTTGACTCACGTGAGTCAAAACCTTCACTTGTGCACCCAACTGCGACATAACTGTGCGATTGCTGTGGAGTTGGTGACGAGAGGTACCAGAAGTTCATGTTGACGCGTTTTGCTGTGGTTGCTGCTGTGGGCATGTTGCTCCCGTTGGGGGTTGCGACCACCGCGTTCGCCGACCCCGTGCCCGCCGGGAATGACGGCCCGGCACCGGATACCGGTGTGGTGGCCTCCGATGAACCGGCCACCGTCGTCAGCCCGGACGGCTGGACCTTGACCGTGGCAGCGAAGGATGAGACCGAGCTGCCCATCGCACCACTCACCACCGCCGTCAGCTCGCGCGAATACCTGGTCGGCGGCACCTTCACGGGCACCGTGACCGGCAAGGGCAAGGGCACTCTCACCGGCGGGTCACTGGAGGCCGGCTACCAGATCGGTTGCGGTATCGAGCTGGGTCAGGTGCGTCTGGTGGGTTCTGTCGGTGCGCAGACCACCAGCGCGAATCTCTTCACCGGCGCTATCCCCACCGGCGTCACCTTCCCGCTCGTCGGCAGCGTGGAGGTCCACCCGAAGCCGGGCACGGTGACCCAGGTACCCGTGGACAAGAAGTCGTTCAAGTCGGCACCGGTGCGCATCACACTGAAAGACGTCCACGTCAAGGTCGACGGCTGCGCCGGGCAGTCGTTCCTGCGGTCGTATGCGACCCTGACCAGCTCCACCGCCGACACCGATGACGTCGTCGCGTACTACGGCGTGACCAAGTCCGTCTAACTCCCTCTCCGCCGTCCCTCTCCGCCGAAACGACATTCCAGCAGGCTTGTTCTCGAAAATTTCCTGCTGGAATGTCCCCCGCGAGCGGGCGGTACGCCCAGTTTCGGCACGCTGAGCTCCCTCGACCGGGCAGAATGCGCGGGTCGGTAGGAGGGAGAGCATGAGCGACGACGCTGACTCGCCGGCAATGCGGGAACGGCTGGAGGATCGGTACCGGCAGCTGGTGGAAATGCGCCAACTGCAGACTTTTGTCGCCGTGGTCGACCGCTTCAACGAGATCGACGGCGGCACGCTGGGCACGGTGGTGTCGGTGCAGCTGTTCACCACGGTGATCCCGTTGGCGATCCTCGGATTCGGTTATCTCACCGGATTCGCCGACAGCGCCAGCCCGGGGGTCTTGGTAAGCCGGCAGCTCGGATTGGTGTCCCCGCTGACCGAGCATGTTCGCGAGGCGTTCGGCCGGGCGTCGGGCCTGCGGTCCCTGTGGACGTTCTTCGGGGTCGCCGGTTTTCTGGCGTGGGGCATCCCGATGTCGGTGACCATCGCTGGGATCTTCGCCAAGGCGTGGCGTCGTGAGCAGTTCGCTTGGGGCGGCAGGTTGTGGCGCGGCGCAACGTGGTTCGCGTTGTACCTGATCATGATCGGCTTACGGGAACGGATCGTGTTCGGCGCCGCTCACCACACTTCGATGCGGGTTCTGCTGTACGCGGTGTCCCTGGTTCCGGTGTGGATCTTCTGGACCATCACGCCCGTGCTGTTGCTCCGCGGCGGCTTCCGAGGCCGGGCCGGACTGGCCCTGGCGGGTCTGGCCGGAGCGGTGATCGAGGGGACCATCCTGCCGCTCGCTGCCCGGATGGTCTTTCCGCCGCTACTGGCCGGGTGGGACGATTTCGGGCCCATGGGGGTGGCCATGGCGGTGCTGACGTGGTGCGGAGTCAGTGGAATCGGGTGGGTCGTGACGGCCTGCGTGGGCGCGGTGCTGTGGGAGCGGACGACACCACCGGAAACGGTGATCGAGTCGGAGACCGACGCAAACGACGAGCTGGTGCGGCCGCAACAGCAAAAAGCGCCCCCGGCAGGAATCGAACCTGCGACCTAGGGATTAGAAGGCCCTTGCTCTATCCAACTGAGCTACGGAGGCAATGCGCAGGAAGTCTATCCCGCCGCCAACTCGCAGTGGGCATCGCAACAGCGGTATTGCCCTCGCCCTTCCCGGCGGCGGACTAGCGTTAGGGTCCAGCGCTGGGCAACGACGGAGGAGAGCGACAGCCATGAGCGACGTGCCGGACTTTGACACGGCCGGGTTGCCCGAAGAGTTGAGTGCAGTCGATCAGTTGATGCATCGCGGCGAAGCCAATCCCCGCACGCGTTCCGGCATCATGGGCGTCGAGCTGCTGGATGTCACCCCGGACTGGGAGCTCTACCGGGCGCGGTTCGAGCAGGCGTCCCGCAAAGCGATCCGGCTGCGGCAGAAAGTCGTGATGCCGAGCCTGCCGACGGCGGCTGCGCGCTGGGTCGTCGATCCGGACTTCAATCTGGATTTCCATGTGCGCAGGGTGCGCGCCCCGGGCGCGGGAACACTGCGTGAGGTCTTCGACTACGCCGAACTGGCGCTGCAGTCGCCACTCGACATCTCTCGGCCGTTGTGGACGGCCACGTTGGTCGAAGGGCTGGCGGGTGGTGGCGCCGCCAACATCGTGCACATGAGCCACGCCGTCACTGACGGTGTGGGCAGCATGGAGATGTTCGCCAACTTGTACGACCTCGAGCGAGACCCGGCACCGAGGCCACTGGCGCCACTGCCGATCCCAGAAGACCTGTCGCCGAATGACCTTGCGCGGCAAGGCATCAACGCGTTGCCGAAGGGTATCGCCAACAACGTGTTGGATGTGACTCGTGGTGCGGCCGGCCTGGTCGGGCGGTTGGTGCGGGACCCGGTCGACGCAGTCGGCGGGGTGGTCGACTACGTCCGGTCGAGCCGGCGCGTGATGACGCCCGCAGCGCCACCGTCGCCGGTGCTGCGCCGTCGCGGCCTGGCGTCGCGCAGCGAGGCGATCGACATCAAGTTCAGCGATCTGCACAAGGCGTCGAAGGCCGCCGAAGGTTCCATCAACGATGCCTACCTCGCCGCCCTCTGCGGTGCGCTGCGCCGCTACCACGAGGCCAAGGGCATCCCGGTGGCGTCGCTGCCCATGGCCGTCCCGGTGAATGTCCGCTCCGACTCGGATCCTGCCGGTGGCAACAGATTTGCCGGGGTGAACATCGCCGCGCCCATCGGCGTCGTCGACCCGCGCAAGCGCATCCAGAAGGTGCGTGCGCAGATGACTCGCAAGCGCGAGGAGCGCGCCATCGAAGTGGTGGGCGCCGTGGCGCCGCTGCTGAACCTGGTGCCGGACCCCCTGCTGGAATCCATGGCGGGCTCGGTCGTCAATTCCGATGTGCAGGCCAGCAACGTGCCCGGTCCGCCGGTCGACACTTTCATCGCCGGGGCAAAGGTGGTGCGGCACTACGGAATCGGTCCGCTTCCCGGCGTTGCGATGATGGCTGTGCTCATCTCGCGCAGTGGCTGGGTCACCATCAGTACCCGGTATGACCGGGCGTCGATCGATGATCCCGAACTGTGGGCCCGTTGTCTGGTGGACGGCTTCAACGAGGTTCTCGCCCTGGGCGGGGACGGCCGGGCGATCCCAGCATCGTTCGAGTTCCCTGACGAACAGGCCGCGTCGGCAGTGAATGGGGGTGCCGCACAATGAGTTCGGACGACGACTACGCGGGCGAGTTCCGCAACGCGCGGTTGCCGGGGTCGGTGGCGGAAATCCTGGCCAGCCCTGAGGGGCCGGAGGTCGGTGCGTTCTTCGACATGGACGGCACCCTGGTGGCCGGCTTCACCGGCGTGATCATGACGCAGGACCGCTTGCGCCGGGGCCAGATGGGCGTCGGTGAATTCATCGGCATGGTGCAGGCCGCGGTGAACCATCAGCTGGGCCGCGCCGAGTTCGAGGATCTGATCGGCCGAGGCGCGCGGATGCTCAGCGGCAATTCGCTCAGCGACCTCGATGAGCTGGGCGAGCGGTTGTTCATCCAGCACATCAAGAAGCGGATCTATCCCGAGATGCGTGAGCTCGTACGCGCGCACATGGCGCGCGGGCACACCGTCGTCCTGAGCTCGTCGGCGCTGACGGTCCAGGTGGAGCCGGTGGCGAACTTCCTCGGCATCAAGAACGTGCTGTGCAACAAGTTCGAGACCGACGAAGACGGGCTCATCACCGGCGAGGTGGTCAGGCCGGTGCTGTGGGGACCCGGAAAAGCCAACGCCGCACAGCATTTCGCGGCCAACAACGGTGTCGACCTGGCGAAGAGCTACTTCTATGCCGACGGTGACGAAGACGTCGCCCTGATGTACCTGGTCGGCAATCCGCGGCCCACCAACCCGGCGGCGAAGCTGGAATCAGTTGCCGCCAAACGTGGCTGGCCGGTGCTGAAGTTCTCCAGCCGCAGTGGCAGCAGCCCCATCGCGCAGCTGCGGACCATCGCCGGCATCGCGTCGCTGGCCCCGGTCGCGGCAGGTGCCCTCGGGCTCGGTCTGTTGACCGGCAACCGGCGCACGGGCGTCAACTTCTTCACGTCGGCGTGGAGCAAGGCATTGATGGCCACGCTCGGTATCGATCTCAACGTGATCGGCGCGGAAAACCTTCGGGCGCAGCGGCCCGCGGTGTTCATCTTCAACCACCGCAACCAGGCCGACCCGATGATCGCCGGCGCGCTGGTGAGCGACAACTTCACCTCGGTGGGCAAGAAGGAACTCGAGAGCAATCCGATCATGGGCACCATCGGCAAGGTGATGGACGCCGCATTCATCGACCGCGACGACCCCGCCTCGGCCATCGAGAGCCTGCACAAGATGGAAGACCTTGCCCGTAAAGGACTTTCCATCCTGATCGCCCCCGAGGGCACCCGCCTCGACACCACCGAGGTCGGCGAGTTCAAGAAGGGGCCATTCCGGATGGCCATGGCCGTCGGCATCCCCGTCGTGCCGATCGTTATCCGCAACGCGGAGGTGATCGCCGCCCGTGACTCGTCGACCTTCCACTCCGGAAAGGTCGATGTCGTTGTGTTCCCGCCGATCTCGGTCGAGGACTGGACTCTCGACGACCTGTCCGAGCGCATCGCGGAGGTGCGGCAGCTGTACCTGGACACCCTCCGAAAATGGCCGCACGACAAGGTTCCCGACAATCCGCTGTACCACCGGACGGCGTCGCCCGCCGCGGAGCCCGAGACGCCCGATGACGGCGGCGAAGCACCGCGCAGCGCTAAGGGCCGACGGTGAAGCACACCGCTGACGACCTCGCCAGCTTCGACCCGACCGACGACGCGCTGGTCCTGACCGCGGTCGGCTCCGCGGCCGAATGGGACCTGCTCAACGACTGGCTGGCCCATCAACGCAAGCAGCATCCGGACACCCGGCTCGAGGTGCTCCGGCTGCCGACGGAGGGCGAGCCTTCACCCGGCACGCTGGCCCGCCTGGTCGAGTTGCTCGGCGCCGATGAGGGTCGTTCAGTGGTGCCGGTCCGGGTGTTCTGGGTGCCCGCCGGTCTGCCCACGCGCTCCAAGATCGTGTCCCTGATCTCGGGCCGCGACCGGTACCGGCCACCTGAGCTGCTGCAGCGTCGCATCCTGCGCAAGGACCCGTTGCGGGCCCGGGTGGTGGCCGGCGAGCCGGCCACGGTCGGACAACTCCGGCAGCAGTGGAAGGACACCACGACCGCCGAAAACCCCAGGGAATTCGCGCGATTCGTGCTGCGCCGGGCGCAGCTCGCCATCGAACGCGTGGAGCTGCGGCTGCTGGGCCCCGAGTACAAATCACCGCGGCTGGTCAAGCCCGAGGTGCTGGCATCCGCGCGGTTCCGGGAAGGGCTGGAGAAGATTCCCGGCGCGACGGTCGAGAAGGCCGGCGAGATGCTCGACGAGCTGTCGACGGGCTGGAGCCGGTTCCTGGTCGACTTCATCCCCAAGATCGGGCGCGCCATCTTCAGCAGGGGATTCGACCCCAACGTGGACTACAACCGCGAGCAGGTCGAGGCCATGCGCCACGCACTGGAACTGCACCCGGCGGTGCTGCTGTTCTCGCACCGGTCGTACCTCGACGGCGTGATCGTGCCGGTGGCGATGCAGGAGAACCGACTGCCACCGGTGCATACGTTTGCCGGGATAAACCTCGCCTTCGGTCTGATGGGGCCGATCTTCCGGCACTCCGGCGTCATCTTCATCCGCCGCAACATCGCCGGTGACCCGTTGTACAAGTACGTGCTCAAGGAGTACGTCGGGTACATCGTCGAGAAGCGCTTCAACCTCAACTGGTCCATCGAGGGCACGCGGTCCCGAACCGGAAAGATGCTGCCGCCCAAGCTCGGTCTGTTGGCGTACGTCGCCGACGCCTACGTCGACGGCCGCAGCGAGGACATCCTGCTGCAGCCCGTCTCCATCAGCTTCGACCAGCTGCACGAGACCGCCGAGTACGCCGCCTACGCCCGCGGCGGCGAGAAGACCCCCGAAGGTCTGAGCTGGCTGTACCACTACATCAAGGCGCAGGGCGACCGGAACTTCGGCAAGATCTACGTGCGCTTCCCCGAAGCGGTGTCGATGCGGGAACAGCTGGGACCCCCTGACGGTCCGGTGGCCACCGACCCCGCGGCCAAGCGACTGGCACTACAGAAGATGGCCTTCGAAGTGGCCTGGCGCATCCTGCGGGCCACCCCGGTCAACGCCACGGCGCTGGTGTCGGCGCTGCTGCTGACCACCCGCGGCCTGGCGCTGACGCTGGACCAGTTGCACCACACCCTGCAGGACGCCCTGGATTACCTTGAGCGCAAACAGATTCCGATGACCAACTCGGCACTGCGGCTGCGTACCCCGGAAGGGGTCCGGGCCACGCTCGACGCCATGTCCGGCGGGCATCCGGTCACCGCCGTCGACAGCGGCCGCCAGCCGGTCTGGTACATCGCGCCGCAGGACGAGCACGAGGCGGCGTTCTACCGCAACACGACCATCGATGCGTTCCTGGAGACCGCGATCGTCGAATTGGCCATGGCGCACGCCGCGAAAGCCGAATCGGACCCGGTGGGGGCGTTCTGGTCGCAGGTGATGCGGCTGCGCGACCTGCTCAAGTTCGAGTTCTACTTCGCCGACTCGGCGTCGTTCCGCGCGCACATCCTGGAAGAGATGTCGTGGCAGGACAACTGCGAACAGCAGCTGGCCGAGGGGGGCGAGGCCATCTACGCGATGCTGCGGGCCAAGCGTCCGATCATCGCGGGCGCCATGCTGCGGCCGTTCCTGGAGGCCTACGAACTGGTCGCCGACGTGTTGCGGGGCACGCCGCCCGATATCAGCGAGAAAGACCTGACGAAGCGGGCACTCGGCGTCGGCCGCCAGTACGTCGCGCAAGGCCGGATACGCAGCAACGAGTCGGTGTCGGCGCTGCTGTTCACGACGGCGCGGCAGGTGGTGGCCGACCAGAAGCTGCTGGAGCCGGCACCCGATCTGGAGGAGCGGCGCACGGCCTTCCTGGCCGAGCTGCGGGCGATCCTGGCGGACATGGCGACAGTCGACTCGATCGGCTGGATCAAGTTCGACATCCGCGAGTTGCAGCGGCGCAAGGCCAAGAAGGCCATAGAAGCCGAGTAGCGGGCCGAGTACCTCGAGCCTGGCGTTATCCACAGTTCGCGATTCATCCACAACCGGCGCTGCTCTTCGGGCGGCGCCGGTTCTTTTGTCGGTGCCTGCCGGGTCAATGGACGCACAGGCCGGCGAGAACGCCGGCAACACCGAAATTGGATGGAGAAGCACATGTTCGAGACACCCTTCACTGTTGTCGGAAACGTGGTCACCGACGTGTACGCGCGCCGGGCCGGTGAGAGCAACGTCGTGACCTTCCGTATGGCGAGCAATTCGAGGAAAAGGACCGACGACGGCTGGGAGCCGGGCAACTCGCTGTACGTCACGGTCAACTGCTGGGGTCGGGTGGCCGACGGGGTGGCGGGCCGGTTGTTCAAGGGCGACCCGGTGGTGGTCGTCGGCCACATCTACACCAACGAGTACCTGGACAAGGAGGGCAACCGGCGCTCTGCCATGGAGGTGCGGGCGACGTCCGTCGGACCCGACATGGCGCGGTGCCAGGTCAAGATCGATCCGCGACGGCCGAGCCCGCTGGAACTCGAGCCACCGCAGGCGGAACCCGAGGCCGAGTCCGAGAACTCGGACGAGTTGGCGGTGTTGACGTAGCCGGAACGTCGGGGCGCCTCACGAGGCCCGGCGCGGGCGCCCCGACCGCGCCAACGGGCGATTTGGCGCCTTGCCTAGGATGGTCAGCGAGTTTTCGCGGGACCGCGCCAGATCGATCGCGCCGGGTCCGTGCTACGAGAACGCTACGACGAACAGCCAACGAAAGGCATGACGACGGCATGGCCGAATTCATCTACACGATGCGCAAGGTCCGCAAGGCGCACGGCGACAAGGTCATCCTCGACGACGTCACCCTGAACTTCCTGCCTGGGGCGAAGATCGGTGTCGTCGGCCCCAACGGCGCCGGTAAGTCCAGCGTCCTGAAGATCATGGCCGGCATCGACAAGGCCAACAACGGCGACGCCTTCCTGGCGCCCGGCGCGACCGTCGGCATCCTCATGCAGGAGCCCGAGCTCGACGAGACCAAGACCGTCCGCGAGAACGTCGAGGCCGGTGTCGCGGTCAAGGCGAAGCTCAACCGGTACAACGAGGTCGCCGAGCTGATGGCCACCGACTACACCGACGAGCTCATGGAAGAGATGGGCAAGCTCCAGGAGGAGCTCGACGCCGCCGACGCCTGGGACATCGACTCCCAGCTGGAGCAGGCCATGGACGCGCTGCGCTGCCCGCCGCCAGACGAGCCCGTCACCCACCTGTCCGGTGGTGAGCGCCGCCGCGTCGCGCTGTGCAAGCTGCTGCTGAGCAAGCCGGACCTGCTGCTGCTCGACGAGCCCACCAACCACCTGGACGCCGAGAGCGTGAACTGGCTCGAACAGCACCTCGCCGACTACAAAGGCGCGATCCTGGCTGTCACCCACGACCGGTACTTCCTGGACAACGTCGCCGAGTGGATCCTCGAGCTCGACCGCGGCCGCGCCTACCCTTACGAGGGCAACTACTCGACCTACCTGGAGAAGAAGGCCGACCGTCTCGAGGTCCAGGGCAAGAAGGACCAGAAGCTGCAGAAGCGACTGAAGGACGAGCTGGCCTGGGTGCGTTCGGGCGCCAAGGCCCGCCAGGCCAAGAACAAGGCCCGCCTCGGTCGCTACGAGGAGATGGTTGCCGAGGCCGAGAAGACCCGGAAGCTCGACTTCGAGGAAATCCAGATTCCGACGCCGCCGCGGCTGGGCAACGTCGTGGTGGAGGTCGACAACCTGAAGAAGGGTTTCGACGATCGGGTCCTGATCGAGAACCTGTCCTTCACCCTGCCGCGTAACGGCATCGTCGGCGTCATCGGCCCGAACGGTGTCGGAAAGTCCACACTGTTCAAGACCATCGTGGGCCTGGAGCAGCCGGACGGCGGCACGGTGAAGGTCGGCGAGACGGTCAAGCTGTCGTACGTCGACCAGAGCCGCGCGGGCATCGACCCGAAGAAGACGGTCTGGGAGGTCGTCTCCGACAAGCTCGACTACATCGAGGTCGGCCAGAACGAAATCCCTTCGCGCGCCTACGTGTCGGCGTTCGGCTTCAAGGGACCGGATCAGCAGAAGCCGGCCGGTGTGCTCTCCGGTGGTGAGCGCAACCGGCTTAACCTGGCGCTGACCCTCAAAGAGGGCGGCAACCTGATCCTGCTCGACGAGCCGACCAACGACCTGGACGTCGAAACGCTGTCTTCGCTGGAGAACGCGCTCGAGCAGTTCCCCGGGTGCGCCGTGGTCATCAGCCACGACCGCTGGTTCCTGGACCGCACCTGCACTCACATCCTCGCGTGGGAAGGCGACGACGAGGACGAGGCCAAATGGTTCTGGTTCGAGGGCAACTTCGGTGCCTACGAAGAGAACAAAGTCGAACGACTTGGAATCGAAGCGGCGCGTCCGCACAGAGTGACCCACCGCAAGCTGACTCGCGACTAACGTCGCATCTACGTGCCGGTCGCGGCACGGTGGTGCGACGTCAGGAGCAAGTCGGATGACGGAATATCGGGGCGGACTCAGCGGCATGACGCGGTCCGCCGGCGCGGATGGCAACGCGGGTCTGGCGCGGGCATACCTGCTGACCTACCGCGGCCCCAACGACGGCTCACCGGCCGACGGTGGGGTCACCGCCCCGATCGACGTGGCAATGGCGACCCGGGTGTCTCCCGAGTTGCTGGCTGCCCATTACCGGCTCGGCCATCGCCGGTCGACGGGGGAGACGCTCGTCGCGATCTACCCCGCCGACGACCCCGGCCGGTTCGGCCCGGCGCTGCAGATCGTGACCGATCACAGCGCGCTGCTGATGGATTCGGTGATGGTGCTGTTGCACCGCATCGGCGTCGCCTACACCGCGATCATGAGTCCCGAATTCCGGGTGCGGCGCGATTCAGCGGGCGAAGTCGTCGCGATGGGGCCGGCGGTCGACCCGTCCGCACCGGCTGACGGCATCGACGAGGCCTGGATTCACGTCCAGTTGGCGACCATGGGGGACGGCAAGGCCGTGGCCGAGGCCGCGGCCGTACTACCCCACGCGCTCACCGACACCCGGGCCGTCGAACTCGATACGCCCGCGATGAATGCCGCGCTCGTGGGGTTGGCCAACGCGCTCGATGCCGACCACAACGGCCGGTTCCCCGGTTACGACCGGCGCGACGTGGCGGCCCTGCTGCGCTGGCTGGCCGACGGGCACTTCGTCCTGCTCGGCTACCAGCAGTGCACCGTGGAGAACGGGCAGGCCGAGGTGGACCCGGCGACCCGGCTCGGCGTGGCCAAGCTGCGCACCGACGTGCTGCCCCCGCTGGCCGGTGACGACGAACTGCTGGCCGTCGCGCAGGCCACCATGCCGAGTTATCTGCGCTACGGCGCCTACCCGTACATCGTGGTGGTCCGCGAGAGCCCGCGACAAGACGCGGCCGGACTGCATCCCGCGCGGGAACACCGCTTCATCGGTCAGTTCACGGTGACCGCGGGCAACGCGAATGTGCTTGAGATTCCCCTGATCTCACGCCGCGTCAACGAGGCATTGGCGCTGTCTCAGGGTGATCCGAGCCGGCCCGGCCAGCTGATGCTCGACATCATCCAGACCATCCCGCGATCCGAGCTGTTCTCCCTCACGGCGCGCGACCTCGTCGCCATGGGGAAGTCCGTCATCGATCTGGGTTCCCGGCGGCGCGCGCTGCTGTTCCTGCGTGCCGACAAACTGGCCCATTTCGTGTCGTGCCTGGTGTACCTGCCGCGCGACCGGTACACCACCGATGTCCGGCTGGCCATGCAGGACATCCTGGTGCGCGAGCTCGGCGGCGAGAGTATCGAATACACCGCCCGGGTGAGTGAATCGCCTTGGGCCGTCGTGCATTTCACGGTCCGCCTCAAGGAGGGGGCGAGCCAGGCGACCATCGATACCTCGGTCGCCAACGAAACCCGCATCCAGGGTCTGCTGACCGAGGCCGCCCGGACTTGGGGCGACCGGCTGATCGGTGCCGTCACGCCGGGCACCATCACGCGCGCCGAGGCCGAGCACTACGCGGTGGCATTCCCCGAGGTCTACAAGCAGGCTTTCACCCCGACCGGGGCCATCGAGGGCATCAGCATCATCGACCAGTTGCAGGACGACAGCGTCAAGCTCGTGCTGGACTATCCCGACGCCGGGGCCGACGATGACGGCACCGCGCAACTCACGTGGTACCTGGCCGGCCGGTCGGCCTCGCTCAGCGAGCTGCTGCCGATGCTGCAGTCCATGGGTGTGGTCGTGCTCGAGGAACAGCCGTTCAACGTTGTGCGCGCCGACGGCGTGCCGGTGTGGATCTACCAGTTCAAGATTTCCCGGCACCACTCCACCGTCGACGCCCCGGCAGCGGAACGCGAAGCGATCGCCGGCCGGTTCGCCGACGCCGTCACCGCCATCTGGCAGGGCAAGGTGGAGATTGACCGGTTCAACGAGTTGGTACTGGGCGCCGGGCTGACGTGGCAGCAGGTGACCATTCTGCGGGCCTACGCAAAGTACCTGCGGCAGGCCGGTTTTCCGTACAGTCAGTCCCACATAGAGACTGTGCTGCGGGACAACCCGCGTACCGCGAAGTCTGTCGTCGAGTTGTTCGAGGCGGTGTTCGACCCGACCGGGGGAGACGCCGTCGAACGCGCACAGGCCGCCGCCGCGGCGGTTGCCGCCGATATCGATGCCCTCGTGAGCCTGGACACCGACCGCGTCCTGCGGGCGTTCGCGTCGCTGGTGCAGGCCACTCTGCGGACCAACTACTACGTCACCGCGGAGGGATCGGCCCGGCAACGGAACGCCTTGTCGTTCAAGCTGGATCCGCAGTTGATCAACGAATTGCCGTTGCCCAGGCCGAAATACGAGATCTTCGTGTACTCGCCCCGGGTCGAAGGCGTGCATCTGCGGTTCGGCAACGTGGCCCGCGGCGGCCTGCGCTGGTCGGACCGGCGTGAGGACTTCCGCACCGAGATCCTGGGCCTGGTCAAGGCGCAGGCGGTGAAGAACGCCGTCATCGTCCCGGTCGGCGCCAAGGGCGGATTCGTGCTCAAGTCGCCGCCCGCACCGACCGGTGACGTGGCCGCCGATCGCGATGCCCTGCGGGGCGAAGGCGTGGCCTGCTACCGGCTGTTTATCGCCGGCCTGCTCGACATCACCGACAACGTCGAGACGGCCACTGGCGCGGTCGTCCCACCGGCACGGGTGGTGCGCCGTGACGGCGACGACGCCTACCTGGTGGTCGCCGCGGACAAGGGCACCGCGACGTTCTCGGACATCGCGAATGACGTTGCCCACTCGTATGGCTTCTGGCTCGGTGACGCCTTCGCCTCGGGTGGGTCGGTCGGCTATGACCACAAGGCGATGGGCATCACCGCCAAGGGCGCGTGGGAGTCGGTCAAGCGGCACTTCCGGGAGATGGGGCATGACACCCAGACCCAGGACTTCACCGTCGTCGGCGTCGGCGACATGAGCGGTGACGTGTTCGGCAATGGCATGTTGCTGTCCAAGCACATTCGGCTCGTGGCGGCCTTCGACCACCGGCACATCTTCTTGGATCCGCATCCCGATTCGGCCCGGTCCTGGGTCGAGCGCGACCGGATGTTCAAGCTGCCCCGATCGAGTTGGGACGACTACGACAAGTCGCTCATCAGTGAGGGCGGCGGTGTTTACAGCCGCGAGCAGAAATCAATCCCCATCAGCCCCCAGGTGCGCGAAGCGCTCGGCCTCGCCGCCGACGTCACCGAACTCACGCCGCCGACGCTGATGAAGTCGATCCTGCTGGCACCTGTCGACCTGTTCTGGAACGGCGGCATCGGCACCTACATCAAGGCCGAGACCGAATCGGATGCCGACGTCGGCGACCGCGCCAACGACGCGATCCGCGTCAATGGAAATCAGGTGCGCGCCAAGGTGGTCGGTGAGGGCGGCAACCTCGGCGTGACGCAGCGCGGGCGCATCGAATTCGATCTGGCCGGCGGCCACATCAACACCGACGCCATGGACAACTCGGCGGGTGTCGACTGCTCCGACCACGAGGTGAACATCAAGATTCTGGTCGACGCCCTCGTCACCGCCGGCAAGGTCGCGGCGGCCGAGCGCACCGACCTGTTGATGTCGATGACCGACGAGGTCGGCCGGCTGGTGCTCGCCGACAACATGTCGCAGAACGACCTGATGGGCACCAGCCGTGCCAACGCCGCCAGCCTGCTTCCGGTGCACGCTGCCCAGATTCGTGATCTGGCTGCCGAGCGTGGCCTGAACCGTGAGCTGGAAGCGCTGCCGTCGGACAAGGAGATTCGCCGGCGGATGGAGACCGGGCTGGGGCTGACGTCTCCGGAACTGGCCACCTTGATGGCCCATGTGAAGCTGGCGCTCAAAGAGGACGTTCTGGCCAGTGAACTGCCCGATCAGGAGGTGTTCGCCGGACGGCTGCCCGACTACTTCCCGGAGGAGCTGCGGGACCGGTTCGCGGCGGACATCCGGTCGCACCAACTCCGCCGGGAGATCATCACCACGATGCTGGTGAACGACCTAGTCGACACCGCGGGCATCACCTACGCCTACCGCGTCGCGGAAGACGTCGGCGTGGGGCCGGTCGACGCGGTCCGCAGCTATGTGGCGGTGGACAAGATCTTCCGGGTCGGCGAGGTGTGGCGGAACATCCGGGCCGCCGGTCTGGCCGGTGTCCCGGTGGAAGTCACCGACCGCATGACGCTGGACCTGCGCCGGCTGATCGACCGCGCCGGGCGTTGGCTGCTGAACTACCGGCCCCAGCCGCTGGCGGTCGGCGCCGAGGCCAACCGGTTCGCGGCGAAGGTGGCCGAGCTCACTCCGCAGATGTCGCAGTGGCTGCGTGGCGATGACAAGGCCATCGCCGAGACCGATGCGGCACAGTTCGTGGCCGCCGGCGTCTCGAAGGAGCTGGCCTACATGGTGGCAACCGGGCTGTACCAGTACAGCCTGCTGGACGTCATCGACATCGCCGACATCGCCGAGCGTGATCCCGCCGAGGTGGCCGATACCTACTTCGCGCTGACCGACAATCTGGGCATCGACAACCTGCTCACCGCGGTTTCCGAACTGAGCCGCAATGACCGCTGGCATTCGTTGGCGCGCTTGGCGATTCGCGACGACATCTACGGGTCCATGCGGGCGCTGTGCATCGATGTGATGGCTGTCGGTGAACCGGATGAGACCGGTGAACAGAAGATTCACGAGTGGGCGTCGACCAACAGTTCCCGCGTCACCCGGGCCCGCCGGACGCTGACCGAGATCCTGGGTGACGAGGTGCGTGACCTGGCAACCCTGTCGGTGGCCGCGCGGCAGCTGCGCAGCATGACCACGAGAACGACCGGAACGGGCAATCAGGGATGATGGGCGGGTGACTGAACGCTTCACGACGCCGGTGCCGGTGCGCTGGTCCGACATCGACATGTACCAGCATGTCAACCACGCCACCATGGTGACGATCCTCGAAGAGGCCCGGGTTCCGTTCCTCACCGAGCCCTTCGCGGAGGACGTCGCCACCACCGGCCTGCTGATCGCCGAAGTCAACGTGAAGTACAAGGATCAACTGCGCCTTGTCGATTCGCCGCTGCAGGTGACCATCTGGACCAACCGGCTGCGGGCCTGTGACTTCACGCTGGGCTACGAGGTGCGGTCGGCCCAGGCTGATCCGGATTCCAAGCCGGCTGTGATCGGGGAGACCCAGTTGGCCACGTTCAACATCGAGCGGCAGATGCTGGTGCGCATCGCCCCGCATCAGCGGGAGTACCTGCAGCGTTTTGCGCGATGAGCGATTGCGCGAAGAGCAGAGGGCCCCGATGAGCGAGCGCGGCATCTGGCTCGCCGACGCCGCGCAGGCGCAGAATCTGGCGACCTTCGTCGAGCGTGTGCGGCGGCTTGATGAGGCGGCGGTGGTGCGGCTGCGGGCGCGCGGTAAGGGAGTCGTCGTCGCCTGGGCGGCAACGGGTTTCGAGGTGCTGGCTGCACGTGTCGTGAGTGGCCGGGTGGCGCCGTCCGACCTGTGCGCCGGGGCCGACGCGTTGAGCCGCGAGCTGCCCGGCTCGGGCCGGATCGATCCGGGGTTCGCGATGGACTCGGCATGGCGTGGCGCGCTGCCGCCGGACAACGGCTTCAGCCACCTCGACGATGTGCCGGCCGGCGCGGTACTGGAGTTGTTCCAGCGCGGCGTCGAATTGGCACGGGAACACAGCGGCCCGCAGGGCCCGCCCCCGTCGCTGCTGGACCAGGACGTCCTCACCGTCAGCGCCGGAGACGTCGAGGTCGGCATCCCGATGCGCTGTGTATTCGCCCTGACCGCCATGGGTTTCGTGCCCGACCCGCTGCCGGACGACGAAGTGGTCCGCGTCCGGGTGCATCCGACGTGGCTGCGCATCGACGCGCGGTTCGGCTCGGTGTACCGCCGCCGCGGCGGCCCGATCCTGTTGTCGCCCTAGGGCCTGCCGAAGCTGAGTGGCTGCTCGCGCGGCGGATGTGATTTCACCCGCCGTGCGAGCATGAGGGCCGGGGACACTATTGAGTTATCAAGGTGCACAGCAGGTTTCAGATGACGCGTGGGGCGGCTACGCAGCCACGTCGAGTCGCATGGTGCGGCGGTTGTAGGCGGGGATGGGTTGTCGGTGTGGGTCGACGACCGCGGGTGGGATGAGCCAGGGGTGCTTGTCCATTCCCATGACGACGTCCCAGCCGTCGTGGTGGATGTTGGCGTGGCACGCCGGGCACAGCAGGCAGCCGTTGCTCAGGCTGGTTTCGCCGTGGTGGGTCCAGTGCACGATGTGGTGGGCGTGGGTGCGTCCGGGTGGGGCGCCGCATTTGATGCAGCACTGATCGCGCAGATACAGAGCCTTGCGGAGGTGCGCCGGGAACAGCCGCTTCTCCCGGCCCATATCGAGGGGCACCTGCTCACCATCCACCACGACTGTGGTGACCGACGTGTCGCAGGCCAGCCGTTCCACGGTCGCGGTGCTGATCGATCCCATGAACTCGAGCTGCGCCAGGTCCGGGGCCTCGGCGGGCACCGTCAGCAGCAGTTGGGTGCGCGGCGCCGAGGCGATGTCCCCGCCGCGGGCGGCGATGTCCAGCACCGCCTCTAGGGCGTCGGCGCGGCGCCGGGAAGCCGAGCGGGTGTCGGGGCTGCCGTCGGGTTCGGGTCGCGGCGCCGAATACTCCTCCATCGCGGCGACGTATTTGGCGCCGACCTCGGCATCCAGGTCCACGCGCACCTGCAGCCGGCCGTCACTGGTGACCCGATGATCGAGGGTGTTGATCGACCGGTCCTCAGCGGCCGGCAACCCACCCTCGGCCGCGGCGATGCGGTTGCCCAGCTTTCGGGCGCGGTTACCGATGTCCGCGGGGGTGGCTCCGGAGAAGAACTGCCCCAGCAGGTCGGTCACCTGCCGGAATCGGGCTTCCTCGGACACCTGCCCGGGTGAGCGGGCTCGAATGTGGTTGATGCCCTTGACGATCGCATCGACATGTTCACCGGAGATCGCCCCATCACTGGCATGCGCCGCCAACGTGGGCAACTGTGGCAGTGCGCCACCGACCCGGACCATCCGCTCGGCCACCGACGGCGCACACCCCAGCGACATCAGCAGTTCCCGCAGCGTCCGCCCCTGCGCTGTGGCAACACCGCAACGGTCCAGCATCCCGGCCATCATCGTCGCCAGGTGATCGATCACATGCCGCAGCCTGAACAGACACCGCGCTGCCTCTAGTGCGTCGTCCCCGGCCATGTCGTCGGGGACCTGCACTCCGCGGAGGGTGTCGAGGCTGGTGGTGAGATCTGGTGCGATTCCCATAACACAGTGTATCGAACAACTGTTCGAACAGCAAGGATGTGGTGGTCGAATTTCGTTATTTGTCAGGACAATCGGGCATGGTCGGCTCGGAGAACCGCACGAGATCGCCGCAGCTGCAACCGCCGGTGTCCCGAGGAGGCGCGCCGGTGCGGGCTCCGACGGAAAGACGCGTTCGGTGGTCGCCGGACTCAGTCGGCTCGCGACCAGAGTGAATCAGTGCTTGCGGACGACGCGCTCGAATTTGCCGGGCTTCCAGATCGCGATGTCGAGGTGGCCGTCATTGACCTCGACCGACGATGCCCCGACCAGGTCGGCGCGGTAGCAGTGCTCGAACTCCTGGCCGCGGATGTCGAAGCCCGTCTGCTCGTACAGCGCTTCGGCGAACCGCCGGTGCAGGGCTTTGTCCTGCACGTCCTCCACGACACCCCACAACTTCGCATCGCCATCGCCGACATGGGTGTCGACCGTCGCAGTGTGCAGGCAGAACCGTGGATCACGTGCGAGGTCGTCGAATTTCGTGGTGTTCGGCATGCCCGAGAGCCACAATTCGTCCTCGAAGAATCGTGGCTCCATGGGGCTGATCCGGGGAAATCCGTTTGAGCGCAGCGTGCCCAGCATGCACAGGTTTCCGGTGGCAGTGTGTCGGCGGACGAAGGTGGCGGCGATTCGCGGCGCGACCTCCGCGAACTCTTTCCAACTGGTCATGTTCGCGACGGTAGTCCGTCGCGTATAGCCTGGAAACCCTCGAGGAGACTTAGCCCGGGATGGTCGCGTATGCCCGGACGGGGAAGGTGCCGAATCCTTCGATCCGCGGCGGGACGGCCGTGAAGCGCGCGCCGCGGGCGGGTAGCGCCGCCAGGTTGGTCAGATGCTCGACGACGTGAATTCCGTTGCCCAGCAGTGCGGTATGGATGGGTCGTCGGCCGGCCGCCGCCGGACTGGCGTCGTCAATGTTCACCGAGTCGATCCCCACGAGCGCCACCTTGTGGCTCACCAGCAGTTCGGTGGCGACCTCGGACAGGAACGGTGCGTCGACGCCGTAGGCCTCGGTACCGAAATGCCGGTCCCACCCGGTATCGATCAGCACCGCGCAGCCGGCCTCGATGTCGTCGGGTAACTCGGCGACGTCGACGGCGCGCGCCGCGACATCCCGGCGGTGCACGACGATGGCGGGCAGGTCCACCAAGGTGTTCAAGTCGAGGCCGGCCAGGTCGGCACCGTCCGCGTAGCGATGAAACGGCGAATCGAGGTAGGTGCCCGTGTTGCCGACCATCGTGATCGCGCCGATCGCGAACTCGGTGCCCGCGGCGTAGACGTCGCGGGAGGCGGCACGCGTGAGGTGGTCGCTCATCGACGGTGCCGGCAGCCCCGGGTAGGTCACCATCCCCGCGCGGATCGTATGAGACAGATCGACGAGCATTGTGACTCCGTTCTGATTGCCGGTCCCGGCGCCATGAACTCTAACGTTGTCAGCCGGCGGCCAGTGCGTCGTGCCAGGGCTTGGTGTCGGTGATCTGGGTCAGCGAGGCGATCTTTCCGTCGCGGACGGTGATGTCGTGCGCGAACGCTGCCGCATAGTGGCGTCCGGTGGTCCGGCACCGACCGCGGTAGTAGCCGAGCACAATGACCCGGTTGTCGCCTGCGACGACGTATTCGTCTGGGTGCGGGGCTGTTTCGTAGTGCGCGGAAGCGCCACCCCACACGTCGCGCAGCATCTGCTCGGGGCTGTGCACGGCTCCGCCGAGGCCGAAGGGCATCCCCTCGCTGACCCGTCCGGTGAAGTCGGGATGCAGCAGAGCCGCCAACGCGAGCCGGTCATGCGAGGTGAAAGCGGCGTAGAGGCGGGTGGCGATCTCTACGGCCGGGGTGCTGTCGGGAGTGCTCATGTGTCGTTCGCTTCCGCTCTACTATTTTATTAGAGATATCTCTCTAATAAAATAGTAGAGCATACTCTCTAGATCATGGGTAGAGCTCCGCAGCACCGAGCCGACGACTTCTTGGATGCGGCCGCACGACTGTTCGTCGCCGGGGGAGCCCGAGCGCTGACGATGAACGCGGTTGCGCGCGAGGTCGGTGCGCCAAGTGGGTCGATCTACCATCGCTTTCCCGACCGGGCAGCGTTGTTGGCCGCGTTGTGGATGCGCACCACAACGGGATTTCAACGCGGCTACCTGGAGGTCCTCGGGGAGCACCCGACAGCGGAGAGCGCGGTTCGCGCCGCGGTGTGGTTGGTCACCTGGTGTCGCGGCCACCTGCCGGACGCTGTCGTGCTGCAGGCCGGTGCCCGCGCTTTCGAACCAGACGCTTGGAGCGAGGCGAGCCGCACGGAATTGTCCACCGCCGAAGGCGATTCGCGCCGGCGCCTCGAGAGTGCGGTCCGGAGCCTGGCGAAGCAGACCGGGCGGCCCGAAGATCAGGTCGCCTTCGCCCTCCTGGATCTGCCGCTGGCGGCGGTGCGGCGGCACCTCCTGGCGGGCGAGCCGCCACCGAAGCGGGTCGCCACACTCGTCAAGAACATGGTGGGGCTCATCCTGGCAGTGCCGGGCGACTAGCGCAGCACGTCAGAGGCGCGCGAGCGATTCGGCGGCGGTGGGTGCCGCCGGAGAAGCCGTGCGGTCCAGCACCACGCCGACCAGCTTCTCGGCCAGACCAAACGAGAAGGGCTGTGCCATAACACGATTGATCCCCGGCGCCACGCGGTGCATGACGTAGCCCAGCCACGCCTCGGCCCGTACCGGGACCACGGCCAAGTCGTAGTCGACCGCCCGCACTGCGGCGCGCGCCACGAGGTCAGGGCTCATGGGCGAGAACGGCAGCATTTCCGCGAACTGTTGTAGCTGCCTGGTGAGGCGCTGAGCCTGCGCGACCAATGCGGGGTCCACGCCGACGGTCACCGCACGTTCGCCGATGTTCGTGTTGATCACGCCCGGGCAGATCGCGCTGACTCCGATGCCGTATGGCTTCAGTTCGAGGCGTAGGCATTCGCTGAGCATCTTGACCCCCGCCTTGGACACCGAGTACGGCGCCATGACCGGCGTCGGCGTGAACGCCGCTGCCGAGGCGATGTTGATGATATGACCGCCGCGGCCGCGCTCGGCCATCTGCGCACCGAACACCCGGCAGCCGTGGACCACACCCATCAGGTTGACGCTGAGCTGCTTGTCCCAGTCGGCCGCGGACAGTTTGAGGAACGGGCCGCTGACCACGATGCCCGCGTTGTTGACAACGACATCGGGCACGCCGTAGCCGGCACGCACATCGCGTGCGAAAGCCTCCCAGGCGTCCGGGTCGGTCACGTCCAGCTGGGCGGCCGACGCGCGGCGGCCGGCGCCCTTGATCATGGCGGCGGTCGCTTCGGCCGAGTCGAGGTCGATATCGGAGACCACCACGTGCGCACCGCGTTTGGCGAAGCGGATCGCCGTGGCACGCCCGATGCCGCTGCCGGCGCCGGTGACAACGACGAGCTGCGGTTCCAGGTTGTTGATCTTCATCCGGCTTCCTTCGCGGTGGCTGCTATTTCGGGGACGTCGGCGGTGCCGGCGCCATACCGGTAGACGTCGAGGTCGTAATGGCGGTTCTGCCAGTACATCTCGCCGTGCGTCGTCGGCCGGAACGGTGAATCACCGTGGTAGTCGAGGTAATACGTGTTGGAGCCCGCACAGGTCGGCGTGAACAGGACGTTGTGCTTCTGGCGCGCCAAGCAGTGCCGGAAGTAGGCGTCGTGCACCTCGCGGCGGATCTCGACCTCCCGGGCGCCGCGCCGCTTGCCTTCCGCGATCGCTCGGCTCAGGTGTGCCGCAGTGGCCTCGATCATCCACAGATACGACCCGAGCACGAATCCATAGGGTCCGGTGATCATGAACATGTTGGGGAAGCCGGGTACGGACACGCCCTGGTAGGCCTGGAAGCGGTTGACGGCCCAGAACTCTGCGGCGTCGAGTCCGTCGCGGCCGACGACGGGGAGGGGTGGCACCGAATCCCGTTCCCACAGTTTGAATCCGGTCGCGCAGATGAGGACGTCGACCTCGTGTTCGGCGCCGTCGGCCGTCACCACACCGCGCTCGGTGATGCGCGCGATGGAGTCGGTGACCAGGCTGACGTCACTGCGATTGAACGTCTTGAGGTAGTCGTTGGACATCGACGGCCGCTTGCATCCCAGGCCGTAGCGGGGGGTCAGCTTCTCCCTGATGGCCGGGTCGGTGATCTGACTGCGCATCCATGCCCGTACGGGTGCCTCGGCAAGCTTGCGGGTGGTCTCGATCAGCCAGCTGGGTCCGGTGAGCATGCCGCCCATCCCGATCTCGGTCGCGACGGTCCCGACGGCGCGCAGTGCCGACCGCAATTGGCCGACCTCCAGCACGGCGCGGGTAATGCCGTGAATATTGTTGTCCGGCCTGGGGAATACCCAGATCGGGGTGCGTTGAAAGACCGTGAGGTGTGCCACCTCGTCGACGATCGCCGGCACCAGCTGCAGTGACGTCGCGCCCGTGCCGATCACCGCGACCCGTTTGCCGGCCAGCTCGACGTCGTGATCCCACAGTGCGGTGTGCATGAGTACCCCGCCGAAATCCTGCAGGCCAGGGATGTCCGGCAGCTTCGGCCGCTCGAGCCCGCCGACCGCCATCACGACATGGCGACCGGTGATTTCGGCGCCGCCGTCGATCGTCAACCGCCACAGGCTGTTGCGCTCGTCGAACATCGCAGCGGTCACGGTCGTGCTGAGCCGTAACTTGTCGCGCAGGCCGTACTTGTCCACCATGTCGTCGGCGTAGTCGCGTAACTCGTTGCCGGGAGCGAAGACCCGGGACCAGCCGCCACGCTGCTCGTAGGAGAAGCTGTAGATCACCGACGGGATATCCACGGCCACACCGGGATAGGTGTTGGCGTGCCAGGTACCCCCGACGTGGTCCCATTTGTCGACGATGACGAAGTCGTGAATGCCCTTGCGTTGGAGAGCGATACCGGCGCCGATGCCACCGAACCCGGCACCGACGATCACCACCTCGTGATCAGGCGCACGTGATTCGGCGACGCACGACCGGGCGGCCTGCGTACTGGTCATGTCCGGCACCCGGTTACCGGACGTAGCCGACGAGTTGGCCACCAGCGCCGAACAAGTCGTGCTGCCAACGGGCGAGCAGCTCTTCGGTGGGCACATCGTCGGGATGGAAGCCCGGCCGCAGGTACTCGGCGATCTCCCCGAGGAAGCCGCGCAACAGGGGGCCGCGGAAGACCCCGTAGGTCTGGCGGAGCACCTTGATCGGGCGCCAGGCCGTCGGATCCAGCAGGATCGACAGCATCACGGCAGCCGTGACGACGGGGATCGTCAGGAAGTACATGAACCACATGACCGCGATGCGGGTGCGCTCGGAACCACCCACCGACCGGTAGACGTCGAACGCGGCGGACTTGTGCTCCAGCTCTTCCATGGCGTGCCAGTTCAGCAGCCGCCAGACCTCGGGATCGCCTGGAATTGCCTGGATTTCGTCGTTCGACAACACCCGGGCGCCCAGGACCGCGGTGTAGTGTTCGGCCGCCGCCGTCATCGCCAGATGCACCTTCGCCGGGATCAGCTTCTCGATGCGGAGCACCACCTTCTGCCGCACGCTGGTCGGCGCGAAGAGCAGGAACCGCACCAGCGGATAGCCCATGTCCGCGAGTTGCGTGTTCAGCTTTCGATGCTCCTGGCCGTGCACCGACTCCTGGCCGATGAACCCCGCGACCCGCTTCTTGAGCACGGGATCGGTGATCTGATCGGAGAAGCGCCGGACGGACCGGATGAACGACTCCTCACCGGGCGGGAACGAGCCGGACAGCACGGCCACCAGGTGACTGAAAACGATGTCGCCCTCGACGAAATGGCGGTGCAAGGGCTCGGGTTCCCCGAACCGGAAGCGCATCCGACGCACTTTGGGATACGCGACCCCGTGCGCGGTGATCGGCTCAGCACTCATGATCGATTCCTTCCGTTGTGCCGGCTATTTCAGGTGGTCGACGAGGTCGCCGTCGGCGCCGAAGAGGGTGTCCCGCCACTGCAGGGGCCATGCCGCCCGCCTTTCCTCGAACAATCAGTAACTAGTACCGCGAGTTCTAGTAGTTGGCACGTTACGACGACGTGCGCCGTCGCGCAAGGGTTTTGGATAATGACGTTTTCCGAACGGCTGGAACGCAGGTCGCGACGACGGCGGGTAGCTCAGTCGGTGGTGCTGAACAACGCCATCTGCTCGTCGGGCTCGATGACGATGCCGCGGGCGGCAGCCGCCGCCGACACGCCGCCCCAGATCACGGGGGTCAGTTGGGCGATGAGGTCGTCTTTGCTGATCGTCGGCTCGTTGAGCCAACGCAGCACGCCGAGGGCTACGGCGCCGAGAATCGCGTCGGCCGTGTATTCCAGGTGGTCGGCGTAGCCGCCATGCGCGCGCACCATCGCCGCGAGGACTTCGGTCATGGCGCTGGACAGGTTGCGGCCGTTCTCCAGCAGCTTGGTCCGGGAATGGTCGTCGCTGAAGTGCGAACCGACGACGAAGCGAAAGAGGTTGGGGCGCTCGTCCACCAGGTCGATGTACCCGCCCAGGGCCGACCGCACGAGCTCCAGTGCCGTCGCGGTGACATGGAAGCACGGCATGACGCGCTGCACGATCAACTCCTGCATGCGCTCACCGACGGCGGCGAAC
The DNA here is from genome assembly GCF_009729075.1 of Mycolicibacterium sp. CBMA 226. GTDB lineage: Bacteria > Actinomycetota > Actinomycetes > Mycobacteriales > Mycobacteriaceae > Mycobacterium. Next base: position 255,282 of record NZ_VTGY01000001.1, read on the forward strand.
AGCGTCTCTTTGTCGCTGAAGAAGCGGTACAGCTTGGGCCGTGGGACCCCGGCCGTTTTCACCACGTCGTCGATCGACAGGTCTGGCCCGAATTCGTCGATGGCCCGGAGAGTCGCCTCGATCAGCTCGGCCCTGACCGTCGCGCGGTGCGCCCGCCAGCGGTCGGCCCGCGCGTCGCCCGTCGGTGCGGACATCCGCACCGCAACACGGGTGGCGTCCACGGGCATGGGCTAATCGTAGGTCAGCCAGAGCGCCGTGTCGGGTGGCATTCGCCCGCCGGGCAGCGGGCCGCTGGCGAGCACCACCTGGCCGGCGGGGATGTCGACCGTGGCGCTGCCCGCATTCAGCAGGCACACCAGGCCGTCCTCGCACCGGAATGCCAACAGGTCCGGCGCCGTCGGTAGCCACCGCACCGAACGTCCCAAAACTGTTCGGCCCCGGCGTAATTCGATGGCCCGCCGGAACAGCGTCAAGGTCGAATCGGGGTCCGCGGACTGCGCGGCAACCGTCAGCGGACCCCAACCGTCAGGCATTGGCAACCAGGTGTCGGCCGTCGAAGAAAAGCCATACGGTGGCACGTCGCCGGACCAGGGCAGTGGCACCCTGCAGCCGTCGCGGCCCCGCTCGGTGTGGCCGGAGCGCTCCCACACGGGGTCCTGCAGCACGTCGTCGGGCAGGTCGACGTTCGGCAGCCCGAGTTCTTCGCCGTTGTAGACGAATACCGCCCCGGGGAGCGCCAACATTACGAGCGCCATCGCCCGGGCCCGGGAAAGCCCTTGTGCGCCATCGCCGTAACGGCTGACTTCGCGTTCGACGTCGTGGTTGGACAGCGTCCACGTGGGTGGCGAGTCGGCCAGTTGGGCGGCAGCCAGCGAATTCTCGATCGCCTGGCGGACGGCGTCCGCGGTGAAATCGGCTCGCACCAAACGGAAATTGAAACCCAGATGCAGCTCGTCGGGGCGTAGATACTTGGCGAAGTCCTCGTTGTCGAACACCCAGACCTCACCGACGGTGGCCGCGTCGGGATAGTCGTCGAGCACCGTCCGGATACCGCGGTGAATGGCGTGCACGCCTTCGTTGTTGAAGCGCGGATCGTCCACGCGGGTGGCCAGCATGGTCCCTTCGGGATCGGCCATGTCCGGCAGGTCCGCCGGCTTCGCCATCCCGTGCGCGACGTCGATGCGGAAGCCCGCCACACCGCGGTCCAGCCAGAACCGCAGCGTCCGTTCCAAATCCGCGGGAACCTCCGGGTTGTCCCAGTTCAGATCGGGCTGTGCGGCGTCGAACAGGTGCAGGTACCACTGGCCGGGCCTGCCGTCGGGCTCGGTGACCCGGGTCCAGGCCGGGCCGCCGAACACCGACGTCCAGTTGTTGGGTGGTAGCGCGCCGCCCGGCCCGCTGCCGTCCCGGAAGATATAACGCGACCGTTCCGAGCTGCCCGCGCCGGCGGCCAGGGCCGCCTGGAACCAGGGATGCGCCGAGCTGGTGTGGTTGGGGACCAGATCCATGGTGACCTTGATGCCTGCCGCGTCCGCGGCGGCAATCAATCGGTCGAGCGCCGCCATGCCGCCGAACAGGGGGTCGACGTCACGCGGATCGGCGACGTCGTAACCGTGATCGACCATGGGCGAGACCATGACCGGGTTGAGCCAGAGCGCGTCGACGCCGAGCGAGCGCAGATGGTCGAGGCGCGCCGTCACGCCGTCGAGATCGCCGACGCCGTCACCGTCGCTGTCGGCGAACGAGCGCGGGTAGAGCTGATAGAAGACCGCGCGTGACCACCACCGCACGTCCTTCATCAGGCCCCGGTTGTCATCAGAACGCCGAGTTGACCATGTGCTGGGCGGCCATGTCGAAGTAGTCGAGCAGGGCCTGCCGGTGGGCGTCATCGATGGTCTCCGAGCCGATCGAGGCGAGCGCGGTGTGCATGCAGCGCAGCCAGGCGTCGCGCTCGAGGAAACCGATCCGGAACGGGGCATGCCGCATCCGCAGCCGAGGGTGGCCGCGTTCCTCGCCGTAGGTACGGGGACCGCCCCAATATTGCTCGAGGAACATCTGCAGCCGGTGCTCAGCGCCATCGAGGTCATCCTCGGGATACAGCGGGCGCAGGATCTCGTCGTCGCGGACCAGTTGGTAGAACCGCGACACCAGGAGTTGGAAGGTCTCCGCTCCGCCGACTTCGTCGTAGAACGACCGCTGCGCCTCTGTCACGGTCGCCATTGTCCACGAGGACGCGATGACGCGTTCCACGCGGGACTCGTCACCCGAAGTTCATCGGATGGTCCAGCTAACACGCCGGAATTCTCGTGCGATCTCCGCCGATCCGTGGTGGACTGTCACCACGGAGGACGTATGTCGCAACGGAGAAAGGTCCGCGGCCACAGACTTCATGGCACCGCGGCAGGCTCGCTTGGGCCCGTATCGAGCCCAGCGCTGTCATCACCCCTGCACGCAGTCGAGTCGAGTCCGAGCGCCGGTTCGCTCTGGGGCCGTCGCCGCGTCCTGCTGCTGAATTCGACCTACGAACCGCTGACGGCCCTGCCCATGCGCCGCGCGGTGATCATGGTGCTGTGCGGCAAAGCCGACGTGGTGCACGACGATCCGACCGGTCCGCTCATACACTCGGCGACGCGTGCGGTCCCTGTGCCGTCCGTCATCCGGCTGCGCAACTTCGTGCGGGTCCCTTACCGGGCCCGCATTCCTATGACGCGGGCCGCGCTGATGCACCGAGACCGCTTCCGGTGCGCGTACTGCGGCGGCAAGGCCGACACTGTCGACCACGTCGTGCCACGCAGCCGCGGCGGTGAGCACTCCTGGGAGAACTGCGTCGCGGCGTGTGGCCCCTGTAATCACCGCAAGGCCGACCGGCTGCTCTCGGAGCTGGGCTGGTCATTGCACGCGGTGCCGTTGCCGCCCAAGGGACAGCATTGGCGCCTCCTGTCGGCGGTCAAGGAACTCGATCCGGCCTGGGTGCGGTACCTCGGTGAAGGTGCCGCCTGACATCCGTCGGCGGATTGCCCCTGTCCTCAGCGTGAGTCGCGTGGCTACTGATACGGTTTGCGCGTGAGCATTGCACTTACTCATTCGCTGCTCGGTGGGGTGCCGTTGGCGCTGCTGCTGGTGCTTGGCGCGCTGTTCTTGCTGCGCAAGGGTCCGCATCCGGACACCTACAAGATGACCGACAAGTGGACCCACGCGCCGATCCTGTGGGCGGCCGAGGAACCGGCGGATCACGGCCACGGTGGCCATGACTCGCACCTGACTGTGGGAGGTGGCGCAAGTGGCAAGTGGTAGCCAGACCGAGGTCGCAAACATCGATCCGGCCAACCTGCCGTACGGCTACGCCGTCACGTACAGCGGCCGCGTCTCCGGCGTCACCGAACCCGGTGAGCTGTCGGTGCACTACCCGTTCCCGGTCAAGGACCTGGTGTTCCTCGACGACGCCCTGAAGTACGGTTCGCGCGCCGCCGGCGCCCGCTTCGCCGTCTACATCGGCGACCTGGGTGCCGACACCGCTGCCACCGCGCGTGAGGTGCTGGCCACCGTGCCGACGCCGAACAACGCGGTGCTGCTGGCCGTCTCGCCGAACCAGAAGGCCATCGAGGTCGTCTACGGCTCTGAGGTCCGCGGTCGCGGTATCGAGGAGGCCGCTCCGCTCGGTGTGTCCGCGGCGGCGGCGTCGTTCAAGCAGGGCAACCTGATGGACGGCCTGATCAGCGCGGTCCGCGTGCTGAGCGCCGGCGTCTCGCCCGCCTGATTTCGTTCACTCTGCCGGGTGTGAACCACTGGTTCGCACCCGGCAGAGTGCTGTCTGGGGTGTGTTGGCCCGGCGCCGCCGGCGCCGGATCGGCGACGCGCAGTCGGGATCAGCGAGCCAGCGTGGGGTAACGCTTACGCAGGCGGGCCTCGTAGCCAGGCTGCAACGCGGTGAGGCTGACGTCGCCGTCGTAGTGGGCGAGCACGCGCGGGTCCATCACCCGGCGCCACAACGGCGGGCAGATGGCGAGCAGCAGCATGGTGCCGTAACCGCCCGGCAGCTGCGGAGCCTCGTCGGCATGGCACAGCGCCTGGTACCTGCGCATCGGGTTGGCGTGGTGATCGGAGTGCCGCTGCAGATGGAACAGGAAGACGTTGGCGATCACGGTGTTGCTGTTCCAGCTGTGGCCGGCGCGCACGCGCTCATAACGACCATTGGGCAGTTTCTGCCGCCGCAGGCCGTAATGCTCGAGATAGTTGACCGTCTCCAGCAGGAAGATGCCGATCACGGCCTGGCCGAACAGCCACGGCAGGACGACGACGCCGAACCAGGCCACCAGGATGACGAACAGGATGGCACTCAGCAGCCAGGCGTTGAGGACCTCGTTGCGCAGCGACCACTTGGGCTTGCCCGCGCGGGCCAGGCGGTCGCACTCCAGCCGCCAGGCCGAGCGCAGGCTGCCGAGGACCGACCGGCCGATGAAGGCGTAGAGGCTCTCGCCGAGGCGTGAGCTGGCCGGATCCTCGGGAGTCGCCACCCGCACGTGGTGGCCGCGGTTGTGCTCGACGAAGAAGTGGCCGTAACAGGTCTGGGCCAGGGCGATCTTGGAGAGCCGGCGCTCGGACATGCCGCGCTTGTGGCCGAGCTCGTGGGCGGCGTTGATCGCGATGCCACCGACCGTGCCGACCGAGGCCATGAGCCCCAGCTTGTCTGCGAACGACATGGATACCCAGCCGCCGCCGGCCCACAGCCAGCAGGCGAAAATCAGCGACAGGTACTGCGCCGGCAAGAATAGGTGTGTGGCGATCCGGTAGAACGGGTCGTCTTCCAGGCTGCGCAGGTCGTCGGGTGCCGTGTCGGCCTCGGGGCCGACGATGTGGTCCAGCAGTGGTATCAGCCCGAACGTCAGCAGCGAGCCCGTCCACCAGAATGCGTCGAGGCCGGTGAGCCAGACGAGGAGCCAGGACAGGCCGACCATTCCGGGGGTGATGGGGCCGAGCAACCACACATAACGCTTGCCATCGCGCCATTTCGACTTGGCGGCCGGTGCGTCGGGCGCGTCTGGGTGCGATGCCTCCTGGCGCACGCCCAATGCCGACAACACCCCGTATTCGTACCTGCATTGGGCCGTTTGCGCAAATGCGGCACGGTAGCCAGACCTGTTTCTTCACCGCTTTCTCAGCATTGTCTAGCAAATTGTTTGAAGAGTCGGCATGCGTGGGTATTCGGCTGAGTTACCCGGCTCCGGTCCCCGCCGTGCCGTTGGGCCGCCGCGGCGATAAACTCGCAGGTAGATTGCCATGCCTGCATATGGGTGACGTAGGCCATACCGGGGGCCGTACGGGTTGGACGACGCGCTGGCAGCCGGATCCCGCACAGCGGCGGAAACTCCGCGGCATCGTGTAATTTTTGAGATGAATCCGTTATTCGGAGGCCGGCAGGCAACTGGCTTCGGGTTAGCTGGGCGGTAAGACGGAAGGATGATCTTGGCAGTTGTGCACGGCCGCCATCGACACGTCCGGCGCTGGAATACAGCCATGGCAGGCCACCGATGAGCCCGATCAGCCGCCGGCAGTTTCTCGGCGGTGCGGCGGTGGTGGGCGTCGCGGGCGCGGCCGGTGTCGGCGTCCTCGTCGAGCGATCACGCGACCGCACCGAATCCCGTAAGCATTTCTCGGCCATCGTGATCGGCAGCGGATACGGCGGGGGAGTTTCGGCACTGCGGCTCGGACAGGCCGGCGTCGAGACACTGGTCATCGAACAGGGCCGACTATGGGACAAGCCCGACGACGACGGCAAGCGCTTCTCCAAAATGCTGCCCGCCGATACTCGCGCCGGCTGGTTCACCAAGGTGCCGCCCAGTCTGGTCACCTCGTTCGGCGGTTTCACCGTCGAGCAGGTGGCAGAGCACGCGCCGTCGCCCCAGCCGATCCAGGCCGGTATCTGCCAGAAGGTGACGCACGGCGCCCACGACGTCTTCCGTGGCCTGGCGGTCGGTGGCGGCTCGATGATCAACGCGGGCATCGCTGCCATCCCGACTCCGCAGCAGGTCGCGACGACGTTCCCCGACATCGCTGCTGATGAGTTTCTGCAGACCTATGTCGAACGCGCCAAGACCGCGCTGAAGATCAGCTATCGCGACATGGACTGGTTCGAGCAGACGCCGTGCTTCCAATACGCCCGCGCCGGCCGCAAGTACGCGGCGGCGGCCGGTTACAAGGTCGACTACAACGGGAGTTCCTACTCCTTCGACTATCTGGTCAAGGAGGCGGCCGGACAGGTGCCGCAGTCCTCGCTGGCCTTCGAGCAGCAGTTCGGCAACAACTACGGCCGGTTCGGCAGCGTCGACCAGACCTACATCGCCGAGGCGCTCAAGACCGGCCACGTCACGCTGCGTCCCCTGACCGAGGTCACCTCGATCCGCCAGGAGCGTTCGGGCGAGTTCGTGGTGTCCACCCGCGAGATCGACCGCTGGGGCAAAGAGCTGTCCAAGACCGAATTCGGTTGTGACCAGCTGTATCTGGCGGCCGGCGTGCTCGGCACCACCAAGCTCCTGCTCAAGGCACGCGAGACCGGTGACCTGGCCCATCTGAACGATCAGGTCGGCAAGGGCTACGGCAACAACGGTGATCTGATGGTCGGCCACAACCTGGCCAAGAGCGATCCGGCCGGCACCACGCAGTCACTCATGGGCATGATCAACATCGACGGCCGCGACGACCCGGACAACCCGGTGTACGCCAGCATGTTCTCGATGCCGCTGCCGGTGGAGACCTATCTGCTCGGGTACTACGTCATGGTCGACACCGGCGACCGGGCCGACATCACCTATGACCGCCAGTCCGACACCGCGACGATCCAGTGGACCGACGCCTTCGCCGCCAACAACGAGGCCAAGGCCAGGCTGGTGTTCGACAAGATCATGAAGGCCAACAAGGTCGACTACCGCAATGACCTGTTCAGCGGAAAAGTGTTCGCGCCCAACACTGTTCACCCGCTGGGCGGGTGCGTGCGGGGCAAGGCCACCGACGCCTTCGGGCGCGTGAACGGCCACCGCAACCTGTTCGTCAACGACGCGTCACTGATGCCCGGGCACCTGGGTTGCAACCCCTACATGACCATCACCGCGCTCGCCGAGCGCAACATCGAAGGCATCCTGCAGGGCCGCACCTAGCCGTGCCGGCCGGGTGCGGCCCCTGCAGTCGCGTCAGCTCACGTCGAAGGCCCGGGCACGCCGTGAACGCTCCACTCCGGCACGGCCTTCCAGCACCAGACGGCGCAGGGCCGGCGGGATCTCCGGATCGGACAGGAACCGGTCGGCCGCGTCGAGGCCGGTCTGGCTGATGTCCCACGACGGGTACAGGCCGATGACGACGGTCTGGGCGACTTCGCTCGAGCGCCGCTCCCACACCCCGGAGATCGCCTCGAAGTAGCGGTCCCGGAACGGGTCGAGCAGCTCGGTCTGGCCGGGCTGAACCAGCCCGCCGACGATGGCGCGCGTGGTGATGTTCGCCAGCGTGTCATCTTCGATGACCTGTTGCCACGCAGCCTCTTTCACCGCTGCCTGCGGGCGCGCGGCGGCGGCAGCAGCGGCGTTGCGCCGGCCGGCCGCCGTCGGGTCCTGCTTGGCCTCGGCGTCGATGAACGGCGTCTGCACGCCGTCCGCATCGATGACGCCGGCGCGGGCCAGCGCGGTCACGATGCGCCACCGGAGGTCGGTGTCGATCACCAGGCCCGTCATGTTCACCGCGGCGGGCTCGTTGTCCAGCAGCGTCGACAGCACCGCGATGTGGTTGGGCGCCAGCACCGATGTGCACAGCGCGTTGACGTACGCCAGCTGGTGGTCCGATCCCGGCGACGAGTCCCGCGCCAGGTCGAGCAACGCGTCACCGAAAGCGGGCCAACCGATTTCGGCCGCCCATGCCGGGTCGGAGTAGGAGGTCAGCGCAGTCTGCGCTTGCAGCACCAGCCGCTGGGCGACACCCACCTCGGACTCGGCGTGCAGGCCACTCATCACGAGGGCGACGAATTCGCGGGCCTTCATCTCGGCCTCGCGCGTCATCTCCCACGCCGCCGACCACGCCAGGGTGCGGGGGAGCGGATCGTCGATGTCGGCGATCCGGCTCAGCACCGTCTGCAGCGACGCGGGGTCGAGTCGCATCGAGCAGTAGGTCAGGTCGTCGTCGTTGACCAGGACCAGCTTGCCGCGCGAAACCCCAACCAGCGCTGGAACATCCGTCACCGGGCCCTCGACGTCGAGTTCCTCGCGGTGCACCCGGACCAGCTTGCCGGAGCCGTCGTCGTCGTAGATGCCCACCGCGAGCCGGTGTACGCGCGTCTCGCCGGCTCCGGGCGCCGCACCGCTCTGGGTGATGGCGAACCGCGTGAAGGCACCGGCACCGTCGACGTCGAAATCCGCCCGCAGGGTGTTCAGGCCCGTGGTCTTCAGCCACTGCTGACCCCAGTCCGACAGGTCCCGGCCCGACGACTTCTCCAGCGCGCCAAGCAGATCGGCGAACGTGGCGTTGCCGTATGCGTGATCGCGGAAGTAGTCGCGCAGACCCGACAGGAACGGCTCCAGCCCGACGTAGGCCACCAGCTGCTTGAGCACGCTGGCGCCCTTGGCGTAGGTGATGCCGTCGAAGTTCACCTCGACAGCGGCCAGGTCGGGGATGTCCGCGGCCACCGGGTGGGTGGACGGCAACTGGTCCTGCCGGTACGCCCAGGACTTCTCCACGTTCGCGAAGGTGGTCCAGGCCTGCTTGTACTCGGTGGCCTCGGCCTGGCACAGCACCGATGCGAACGTGGCGAAGGACTCGTTGAGCCACAGGTCATCCCACCACTGCATGGTGACCAGGTCGCCGAACCACATGTGCGCCATCTCGTGCAGCACGGTCTCGGCGCGGCGCTCGTACGAGTAGCGCGTGACCTTGGACCGGAAGACGTAATCCTCCAGGAACGTCACCGCCCCCGCGTTCTCCATGGCGCCCGCGTTGAACTCCGGCACGAACAGCTGGTCGTACTTACCGAACGCGTACGGTGTCCCGAAGTTCTTGTGGTAGAAGGAAAATCCCTGTTTGGTCTCGGTGAACAGCCGGTCGGCGTCCATGAACTCCGCCAGCGACGCGCGGCAGAAGATGCCCAGCGGAATGTCGCCGTGCTCGTCGCTGTAGACGTCGTCCCACCGGGCGTACGGCCCGGCGATCAACGCGGCCAGGTAGGTGCTCATCTTCGGGGTGGTGGCGAATCGATGAACCCTCCCCGTATCTGATGTCGCCGCCGGGGCGGCCCCGTTCGAGATCACCTGCCAGTGCGCGGGCGCGGTCACCGCCACATCGAAGGTGGCCTTGAGGTCCGGCTGGTCGAAGCAGGCGAACATCCGCTTGGCGTCGGCGGTCTCGAACTGGGAGTAGAGGTAGACCTCGCCGTCGACCGGGTCGACGAAGCGGTGCAGTCCTTCGCCGGTGTTGGAGTAACGGCAGTCGGCGTCGACCACCACGACGTTCTGCTCGGCGAGCCCCGCCAGCGGCACGCCCGTCGACTCGTCGTACGCGGACACGTCGATGGGCAGCCCGTTGAGGGTCGCACTGCGGATGGTGTCGGCGGCGATGTCGATCACGGTGTTGGCGCCGGGCAGGGCGCTGAACGTCACCGTGGTCACGGAGCGGAAGGTGCGCTCGCCGGGTGCGCCGGCACCGTCGGTGAGGTCGAGATCGATGCGGTAGTTGTCGACGGTCACCAGTGCCGCGCGCTCGGCGGCCTGGTCGCGGGTGAGGTTCGGAAGTGCCACGTCACCAACTTAGGGGACAACCGGTAGCCGTGACCGGGAACATAGGGACGCCGGGCATAGTTGTTGGCAACGGATCTATACCGACTGCAGTAAGGATGAGCAATGGCCGACGCCACCGCCACGAAAGACCCTGCCGTCAAGAAGGATGTCGCGGGGTTCTGGTTCGACCCGCTGTGCCCCTGGGCCTGGATCACCTCCCGGTGGATCCTCGAGGTGGCGCAGGTCCGCGATGTCGACATCGAATTCCACGTCATGAGCCTGGCGGTCCTGAACGAGGGCCGGGACCTGCCGGAGCAGTACCAGGAGATGATGAAGAAGGGGTGGGGCCCGGTGCGCGTCGCCATCGCCGCGGAGGAAGCCGTCGGCTCGGAGGTCCTCGCCCCCCTGTACACCGCGATGGGCACCCGGATTCACAATCAGGGCAACAAGGACTTCGCTGAGGTCATTGCCGAGTCGCTCGAAGAACTCGGTCTGCCCGCCGAGCTGGCCGAGGCGGCCACCAGCGACAAGTACGACGAGGCGCTGCGCAAGAGCCACCACGCCGGCATGGACGCTGTCGGTCCCGATGTGGGGACCCCGACCATTCACGTCAACGGCGTCGCGTTCTTCGGTCCGGTCCTGTCGCGCATCCCGCGCGGCGAAGAGGCCGGCAAGCTGTGGGACGCCTCGGTGATTTTCGCTTCCTACCCCCACTTCTGGGAGCTCAAGCGCTCCCGCACCGAGGCTCCCGAATTCGACTGAGCGCAAACCGCCGCTAGTCACGCTCACCAGGGTCGGCCCGGGTAATCTCGTCGGCGTTCCGCAAGGACGTCCGGACGCCGTTACGGTGGTCAGACACATGCGAAACATGAGCCACAACGATGCAACTGGTGGGGAGCGACGTGCCGACGGACAGTTTCGTCCTTCGACGTGCGGGTTTGAGTAGGATGCGCTGATGTCGCTGGAGACGGGCGCAACCTTCGCCGGGTACACCGTGCGTCGGTTGCTGGGCTCAGGGGGAATGGGCGACGTGTACCTCGTCCAGCACCCCAGGCTGCCCCGCCTCGACGCCATGAAGGTGCTCCGGGAAACCGCCTCCGCCAACGACGAATTCCGTATCCGGTTCGAGCGTGAAGCGAACATCGCCGCGGGCCTGTGGCACCCGCACATCGTCGGTCTGCACGACCGCGGCGAGTTCGAGGGCCGGCTGTGGATCACCATGGACTACGTCGACGGCACCGACGCCGCGCAGCTGGTGAAGTACGAGTACCCCAACGGGCTGCCGCTCGAGCTGGTCGTCGCCATCGTCAAGGCCATGAGCTCGGCCCTGGACTACGCGCACCAGCGTGGGTTGCTGCACCGCGACATCAAGCCCGCCAACATCCTGCTCAGCAACATCGACTCCGATGAGCGGCGAATCCTGCTGAGCGACTTCGGCATCGCCCGCCAGATCGGCGAGGTGACGGGCCTGACGTCGGCGAACCTGGCGATCGGCACCGTCTCCTATTCGGCACCCGAGCAGTTGATGGGCGGCGAGATCGACGGCCGCGCCGACCAATACGCGCTGGCCGCGACCGCCTACCGGTTGCTCACCGGCCAGACCCCGTACCAGGACACCAACCAGATCGCGGTGATCAGCCAGCACCTCAGCGCGCCACCGCCCAAGGCCAGCGACCTCAAGCCGTGGCTGGAACCGCTGAACGATGTGCTGATCAAGGCCATGGGCAAGTCGCCCGAGGACCGGTTCGATTCCTGTACCAAGTTCGCGCGGGCCTTCGAGCGGCAGGCCGAACTGGTCACCGAGTCACCGACGCTGAACCTGCGTACCGCCGAACTTCGGCCGCCGACCGTCACTCCCGCGGAGCCCGAGGCACCCGCCGCCGAGGCGCCGTCCGCTCCGGAGGTGACGCCGCCGCCCGTCGCTCCGCCACCGGTCGCCGCACCCGAACCCGAACCAGCGCCAGAGCCCGAACCGGTTGCCCAGGAGCCCGTTGCACTGCCTCCGGCTCCGGAACCGCCCGCGCCGCCGGTGCCGTCCGCCCCGCACCCGACGCCCGAGCCGACCCCGCCTCCGATTCCGGTGTCGGAGCCGACGCCGCCGCCCGTGCCACCCCGCGGTCCCGTCGGACCGCCGCCGGAGCCGAAACCGTTTCGGCCGGAACCGGATTCGTCACCGTCGGCCCCGCCGTACCGGCAGCCGCTGCCTCCTCCTCCGCCGCCCCTGCCGCCGCAGCGGCCTGTCCGGCCGACGCGCGAAACGATATCGCCGACAGTCGTGCTGCCGGTCATCCCGGCGGCGCACGCGGCGCCCGGGATGGGCCGTCCCAGCACACCGCCGCCGTCGTACTCGCAACTCGCGGCCGAGATCGGCAAGACGCAACCGGGCCGCGGCCAGTCAGCGGGCGGCAAGACCAAGATCTGGGCGATCGGTGGCGCCGTCGCAGCCGTCGTCGTCGTGCTGATCGCCGTCATCGCCCTGAATTCCGTCGGCGACAACAGCCCGTCCTCGGGTGCTTCCAGCAGCCAGAGCAGCGGAGCTGACAAGCCGTCGTCGTCGCACAAGCCGACACCGCCGGTGCTGATCGGCACCCCCGGCAATTACCAGACCATCGCGACCTACCTGAAGAGCAACAACATTCAGGAGTCGCTGGTGCACCGCAACGAACCCGGCGCACCGGTGGTGACGATGCCGATGCCCCCGGGCTGGGTCGACGCCGGACCGCAGACACCGGCCTTCGCCTACCAGTCGATCGTCTACAACGGTCCGAGTGCCGGCAATTACCGGCCCAGTGCCACGGCGTTGATCTCGCGGCTCGGCCCGAACGCCGATGCACAGAAGATCCTCGACTTTGCGCCGGGTGAGCTGAACAACCTGCCGGGATTCACGCCCACCGACACCGGCACACCCGGCACTGTCGACGGCCACAAGTCGTTCCAGATTGCCGGTTCCTGGAACTCCAACGGGGTGACGAAGCTCATCACCCAGAACACCGTCGTCATCCAGGACGGGACCGGGCTGTACGTCATGCAGATCAACATCGACGGCGTCGCCGACCAGGCCGAGATCATCAAGCAGATCACCGAGGCCATCGACCGCGACACGAAGATCGCCGGCGGCTGAGCCGGCTGATTCTGTCCAGGGCACCGGTTCTGCCAGAATGTGCGCCATGCGCGTATATCTCGGAGCCGACCACGCCGGATACGAACTCAAGCAGGCCCTGCTCGACCATCTCACCGCCAGTGGCCACGAGGCCGTCGATTGCGGTGCCTTCACCTACGACGCCGAGGACGACTACCCGGCGTTCTGCATCGACGCCGCCAAGCGGACTGTCGACGACCCGGGCAGCCTGGGCATCGTGATCGGCGGCTCGGGTAACGGCGAGCAGATCGCGGCCAACAAGGTGCCCGGCGTGCGCTGTGCGCTGGCCTGGAGCGTCGAGACCGCGCAGCTGGCCCGCGAGCACAACAACGCGCAGGTGATGGGCATCGGTGGCCGTATGCACAGCACTGAAGAGGCATTCGCCATCGTCGACGCTTTCCTCGCTGCCGAATGGTCACAGGCCGCGCGGCACCAGCGCCGCATCGACATCCTGGCCGAGTACGAGAAGACCCACATCGCGCCTGAGGTTCCGGGCGCTCCCGCCTGATCTCGGGGCCTGACCAGTGCCGGAGGGACATACCCTGCACCGGCTGGCCCGCCTGCATCAGCAGCGATTCGGGCGGGCGCCGGTGATCGTCAGCAGTCCGCAGGGCCGGTTCGCCGGTGCCGCGGCCACGGTCAGCGGCCGGGTGCTGCGTAAGGCCGACGCCTGGGGCAAGCACCTGTTCCACCATTACGACGGCGGTGCGGTGGTGCACATCCACCTCGGTCTGTACGGCACGTTCACCGAACAGCCGCTGCCGATGACCGCGCCCGTCGGGCAGGTGCGCATGCGCATGATCGGGGCCGACTTCGGGACTGACCTGCGCGGCCCGACCGTCTGCGAGTTGATCGACGAGGCCGGTGTCGACGATGTCGTGGGCCGGCTCGGCGCCGATCCGTTGCGCCGCGATGCCGACCCCGGATTGGCCTGGAAGCGAATCAGCAAGTCCCGTAGGTCAATCGGATCGATGCTGATGGATCAGACGGTGATCGCCGGGGTCGGCAACGTGTACCGCAGCGAGTTGCTGTACCGGCACCGGATCGATCCGCACCGGCCGGGCGCGCAACTGACCGAGTCCGAATTCGCCGAGCTGTGGACGGATCTCGTCGCCCTCATGAAGGTCGGCGTGCGCCGCGGCAGGATCGTCGTGGTGCGTCCGGAGGACGACCACGGCGCGCCGTCCTACGCGGCCGACCGGCCGCGCACCTACGTGTACCGGCGAGCGGGGGAGGCGTGCCGCGTGTGCGGCGCCACCATTCGTACCGAGGTCATGGAGGGACGAAACCTGTTCTGGTGCCCCGATTGTCAGGTGTGACGGCCTAGCCGTCCCGGTTCACGGGGTGCGGTCAGTTGCCGCCGCCACAACCACCGCCGCCACAGCCACCGCCGCCACAGGAGCTTCCGCCGCCGCAGCTGCTGGTGCCGCCGCCGCAGTTGCTGCTGCCAGAATCCCAGTTGCTGTTGCTTCCGGCGTCCCAGCCGTTGTTGCCCGAGTCGGTGAACTGGCTCTGGTCGAGGCCCTGTTGGTAGCCCTGGTCGAAACCCGAACCGTATCCGGACTCGAAACCCGATGCGCCGTAGTTGACTCCGTGCATACCGTCGAACAGTGCGTCGAACAACAGCACTGAGCCGACGCCCCACGCGCCGGCCACCAATGCGGGCTTCCACCACGGCTCGGAGTACCAGCCCGCGGGCACCGGGCGGCCCGCGACCTGGCCGCCGGGGTAGTAGTTCGGCGTTGCGGCCGTCGGTCCCGGTGAGGCCTGAATCTGCCTGCCGTCGAACTGGATTCGGCGATCCTCGGTGACCTCGCCGGCGGCGCGCTGGCCGGCCAGGGCCTGCAGCGGTGGGCCGGGATCGATGCCCATCGCGGTGCGCGCGGCCCGTACGTAGTACAGCCCTTCGATTGCGCTCTGCTTCGCGAAGGCTGCCTGCTGAGCAGTGGTGGCCTGCTCGATCTGCGACGCGGCGGCGTTGTAGCGCTCCGACGCGTCGGCCAGGGCCTGGCGTGAGGCGTCGTCGGTGCCGGTCAGGTTGAACACCTGACCGCCGAGCATCTCGATGACGCGGCGGGCATCGGCCTTCGCGTTGGCGAGGGCGGCGGCCTTGTTGGCCTTGTTCTGCCTGCTGAACAGGAAGAACCCGATGGCCGCGATGACGATCAGGATGAGCAGGAACTCCATGCTGCGCAGCTTACCGATGACGCCGCCGAATAGATATGGACATTTATGTCCGTTTCTATTACTGTCGTCGTCATGAACCTGACATTCCACGTCTTCGACACCGAACGCGGTGTGTTGTCGACCGCACCCGGAATCGTCACCAGCTACCCGGGTGGCGACACCGCAGTCCGTGAACTGGAAGCGGTCGGCGGGGGCTTTCGCCCGGTCGCCTGGAACCGTTGCGGCGTCATCGATTACGCCGCCGTCGGGCAATGGGTGGCCTTTCACCGCAACCGGTCACCCGACGCGGGTGCCCCGGTCCTGGTCGCGCCGTACCTGCCGTCGGCTCGCGGTGATCACGACCCGACCGACGACGCCCGCGTCGCCGCCCGGCTCACCGCCGCCACCGGCGTCGCGCACATCGTGACGGTGGATCCGCACTCACCGGTCTGGGCCGACGAAGCCCGGCGCGGGGGAGTAGCCGTCACCGTCGTCGACGCCGTCGACCTCGTGGGGTGCGGCGCGGCGCACGACCCGGGCTGGGCGGGTGTCGTCGCACCCGACAAGGGGGCCCGCGACCGGGCTGGTCGGGTGGCATGCCGGTTGGGTGTGCCGCTGTATGTCGCTGGCAAGCAACGTAATCCGGCCACCGGCAAGTTGTCGGGCTTCGTCGCCCCCGAGCGACTGCCGGACCGCGGCCGCTTGCTGGTGATCGACGACATCTGCGACGGCGGCGGCACCTTCGCCGGGTTGGCCGACGCCATCCGCGCGACCAAGCCGCAACTGGCACTGCACCTGTGGGTCAGTCACGGCTGCTTCACCGGACGCTGGCGGGAGAACCTCGCCGGCTACGCCTCGGTCACCAGCACCGACTCCCGCGCCACACCCGACGGCGTTCACGTCCAACCGCTGGAACCATTCATCGTCCGCACCTTGGCCAATCTGATCTGAGGAACTCATGACCATCGAAGCAACCACCACGTACCGGCCGGAAACCATTGCGGCCCTGGATGTCCTGATGGATACCGACGCCTACAAGCTGGATCACCGCCGCCAGTACCCGGCCGGCACCGAGTACGTCTACTCCAACCTGACCGCCCGGGGTAGCCGCATCCCCGGCGTGGCCTGGACCGCGTTCTTCGGACTGCAGGCCTACCTGCGGGACCTGAACCAGCGGTGGAGCGCCTTCTTCGCCGCCGACGTCGACGACGTGTGCCGCGCTTACGTGGACCGCGTCACCCAGGTCCTGGGACCCAACGATGTGGGCGCCGAACACATCCGGCAGCTGCACGCCTACGGTCGGCTGCCGCTGCGGGTACGGGCGCTGCCGGAAGGTGCCATCGTCCCGGTCGGCGTCCCGTACCTGACCGTCGAGAACACTGCGCCCGAATTCTTCTGGCTGACCAACTACATCGAGACCGAGATGTCGGCCGCGTTGTGGCAGCCCATCACATCCGCGACCACAGCCTGGCGCAACCGGACACTACTGGACGCCCGCGCGCAGGAATGCGGCGCCGACCCGGCCGCGGTCGACTGGCAGGGACACGACTTCTCCTTCCGGGGCATGGCCGGCAGGGCCGCCGCCGCTGCATCGGGCGCCGCGCACCTGTTGGCGTTCACCGGCACCGACTGCCTGCCCGCGCTGGGCTGGATCGACCGGAACTACCCGGGCCAGGGCGCACCGGGGATCGTCGGCGGCAGCGTGCCGGCCACCGAGCACAGCGTCATGTGCGCCGGCACCCAGGACGACGAAGTCGCCACGTTCGCCCGGCTGCTGGACCTGTATCCGACCGGCATCGTGTCGATCGTCAGCGACACCTGGGACCTGTGGCACGTCTGCACCGGCATCCTGCCCGCGCTGAAAGACACGATCACCGCCCGCGACGGCAAGGTGGTCATCCGCCCCGACAGCGGTGACCCCGAACGCATCCTGTGCGGCGACCCCGACGCCCCGGCGGGGAGCCCCGCCAACAAAGGCGTGGTGAACCTGCTGTGGGAGGTGTTCGGCGGCACCGTGAACGCCGCGGGTTATCGCGAACTGGACCCGCACATCGGCGTCATCTACGGCGACTCGATCACGCACGACCGGGCCGACGCCATCACGGCCAACCTGATGGCCCAGGGGTACGTGTCCACCACTCCGGTGCTCGGATTCGGTTCGTACACATACCAATACGTCACACGAGACACGTTCTCGATCGCGATGAAGGCCACCTGGGTGCAGGTCGACGGCCACGGCCGGGACATCGCCAAGGCGCCGGTCACCGATCCGGGCAAGCGCAGCGCACGGGGCCGGCTGGCCGTAGTCCGCGACGACCGCGGGCGGCTGACCCTGGTGCAGGGCGCAACGGGCGTCGTCGAGGCGACGGACGCCATGCGGACGGTGTTCGAGGACGGCGTCGTCGTCAACCCGGTGTCGTTCGCCGACGTGCGCGCTACCGTGCGACGTGATTGGGCGGCATACGTCGCCGGCGAGGAGGACGCCCGGAATGGCTGAGTCGCTGGCCACCTGGCTGAGCGTCGACGTCTTCGCGGTGAGCCCCGGCGACGCGCCGGGGCTCATCCTGGCGCGCAGACAACGCGAACCGCATCAAGGCGACTGGGCGCTGCCCGGGGTGGTGCTCGACGCCGCCAAGGGGGAAACCGTAGTGGCCGCGGCGCACCGCGCGCTGCGGGACCGGGCCGGCGCCGAACCGATCGACGGAGCGCCGACGGTCGCCCTCGTGGTGTCCGACCCGCACCGCGACGAGCGTGGTCACACCGTTTCGCTGGTGAATGTGCTGCGCGCTGAACCTTGCGACGATGCCTTGGTGGTGCGTAACGGAGAGGCTGTACCGGACTTGCCGTTCGGGCACAACGCGATGATCCGGGACACCGCGGCCACGGTTTCGCAGCGGCTGTTGTCGGACCCCGCGACCGCGGCGGCGATGTTCGGCGCCGGGTGCACCGCCAGTGAGGTCTGTGCGCTGACGACCCTGCTGTTCCATCTGTCGGGTGGCACGGGAGCCGAGCCGATTCCGCTGGCCGCGATGCGGCGCAGGCTCGAACGGGCGGCACTGTTCACGGCCGATGGCAGCCGGCCGGCGCACACCCGTCCCGTGACGGTGTTCCGGGTGGCCGGATAAGCGGCGCCTGCGTCAACGCTGGCAAGCGCCTGCGTCATCGCTGGCAAATTGTGGACGCGCGCCGGGGCGGCGGTGCGGGATGTGCACGTTACGTTCCTGTGAACAACCGCGCGACCTGGGCAAACGTGGTGAGTTCGGATCGCGACCTGCGGATTGCCGGGATACGCTCCCGGCACCCTGCTGGGAGGAGATCAACTTATGGCCGACGCAGAGACCGAACTGTTGGCAAACCCCGACACCGAGTCGGCGCCGACGCGATGGTTCAACAGCGCCACCGGCAAGGTGCTGATCATCGTGGCCGGCGCCGTCGTCATTTTGCTGGCCCTGTTGGCGATCGGGCCACTTGCCGGCTTCAAGATTCCGCCGCCCGCGCCGGATCAACCGGCTACCCCCACCAGTGCCGCCACGTCGGCCCCCGCCGCCACGTCGCCGGCCTCGACGACCGCCACGCCGGCTCCCGCGCCGGCCCCTGTCACCACACCGACGCCGACGGCCCCGGCCAGCCCGGCGCCGGCAAAACCGACCGGCCCGTCGACGATGACGACTCAGGCGCCGACGACCTACACAGCGCCACCTGCCCGGCAGTACACGCCACCGGCCAGCGCGCCGGCCCCCGCGTCCTCAAGCGCGTCGCCGTCGGCGACTGCAACCGCGACCGCGAGTTCGGCCGCCGCGTCCTCGACCGCCAACCCGCCGCAGCTCAACGTCATCCGTACGACCAACGGCGTGGCGCGTCCGATTCCGGGCAGCAGCTAGGCGGAACGGACCGGGCACATGAGTGAAGCTGGGCGGCCGCGCTGTCCTTGCTGGACCGGCTGAAGCTCACCTCGAACGTCCTGGCTTTCCTGTTCGGCCCCATCTACTTCTTCGTGAAGGGCATGTGGCGCACGGGCCTGACGCTGCCCGGAACCTTCTTCGCGGTCGAGGTGGTGCTCGTCATCCTCGATGTCCCGGACAGCCTCGTCCGCGGCGTCGGGCGCACTACGTCCACGTGGTGCGGGGAGGCCAGTCCTGGAATCTGTTCGAGGGATACGGCAAGCAGCGCTAGGTGCCGTCGAGCTGCATCCGCTTCAGCTGCCGCGGGCTGAGGGCGGTCAGCCGGACATCGCCGCCGTAGATCGCGAGGACGCGCGGATCCATCACCCGCCGCCACAACATCGGTACGAGGCTGATAACCAGCATCGCCGTGTAGTTGCTCGGCAGCTGCGGCGCGTTCTCGGCGTGCCGAATCCCCTGGTAGCGATGCGAGGGATCGGTGTGGTGATCCGAATGACGCTGCAGATGCAGCAGGAACACGTTCATGATCAGGGAGTTGCTGTTCCAGCTGTGCTGGACGCGCAGTCGCTCGTACCGGCCCGACGGCAGCTTCTGCCGACGCAGTCCGTAGTGCGACAGGTAATTCATGGCCTCGAGCAGGAAGATGCCGATGAGCGCCTGGCCGAACAGCCAGGGCAGGACCACCGGCCGGAACCACACCGCCAGGCCGGTGAACAGGACGGCACTCAGCAGCCATGCGTTGAGCACGTCGTTGCGCAGGCTCCAGCGTGAATGACCGTGGCGGCCAAGGCGTTTGGCCTCCATCCGCCAGGCTGAACGAGTGCTGCCGACGACCGACCGCACGACGAAGCAGTACACGTTCTCGCCGAAGCGGGCGCTGGCCGGGTCTTCCGGTGTCGCGACGCGGACGTGGTGCCCGCGGTTGTGCTCGACGTAGAACTGTCCGTACCAACTCTGGGCGAGCGCCAGCTTGCTCAGCCACCGCTCGGCGTGCTCGCGCCGGTGCCCCAATTCGTGGGCCGCGTTGTTCGCGATAGCGCCGGACAGTCCGACCGCGACCATCAGCCCCAGTTTGTCGGTGAACGTCAATGTGACCCAGCCACCGCCGGCCCACACCCAGCAGCCGAAGGCCAGCGCGAGGTACTGCGTGGGCAGGAACACGTGGGTGGCGAACCGGTAGAACTTGTCGTGCTGCAGCGCGGCCAGGATCTGGTCGGGTGCCCGGTTGGGCTTCTCCCGCCCCAGTAGATGGTCGATGCCCGGCCCCGCCACCAGAATCACGAACAGGGCAGTCCACCAGAAGACGTGCAGCCCGGTGCTCCACACCAGGAGCCACGACAACGTCACCACGCCTGGAGCGGACGGGACCAGCAGCCACAGATATCGCTTGGGGTCACGCCAGCTGCCGTCAGCAACCTCGGAACCCACATCAACAGACCGCCGGAACCGGCGGTCTGTTCGGGTGATCGAGGTCGTCATCGGGCATTTATACCGCCCCTGGTCTCGAGTCTCTACTCGGTTGGCAAAATTTTTGCCAGCACGTCCGAGCGCTCCGGGCAGATGGCCTGTGAGCTGCTGTTTATTGGCACCCACCACGAGTGGTGGCGCATTGCGGCAATTTGCACTGGATTAACAGGAAACTCCCAGAATCGAATGGCGTGCGGCGGTGGAAACGGGTCATTAATCGGGCCTTCGGTACGTAAGGATCGCGACCATTCGGGCAAAGTCGCTTGTGCGGAGAAACACCGTCGGCGAGCGCTCGCCGGGACCGGTGGCGGGGCGGCGTGATCCGGGTGCCGGAGCCCGGCGGAAAGCGCGACCCAAAAGAAAAGGACCGGCCTGGTCAGGCCGGTCCCATGGAGCGGGCGACGGGAATCGAACCCGCGTAGCTAGTTTGGAAGACTAGGGCTCTACCATTGAGCTACGCCCGCGTGCACTGCTGCGACAACAGTACCGGCAGACAGTACCGGGACAGCAGCCGCCAATCCAATTGATGGTGTCGCGTGTCTAGGACGTAGTATCTCGACCGCGGTAATGCGACCGCGACGAGGCACGGGGTGTAGCGCAGCTTGGTAGCGCATCCGCTTTGGGAGCGGAAGGCCGCAGGTTCAAATCCTGTCACCCCGACCACCTACTGATGGCAAGTATCAAAAAACAAGGAGTAACGCTGTGAAGAGCACCGTGGAGCAGTTGAGCCCCACCCGGGTTCGCATCAACGTGGAGGTGCCCTTCACCGAGCTTCAACCCGAGTTCGACCAGGCCTACAAGGAGCTGGCCAAGCAGGTCCGCCTGCCCGGCTTCCGTCCCGGCAAGGCCCCGGCCAAGCTGCTCGAGGCCCGTATCGGCCGCGGCGCCGTGCTGGAGCAGGTCGTCAACAGCGCCATCCCGGCCCGCTACGGCGAGGCCGTCACCGCTCAGGACGTCAAGCCGCTGGGCCAGCCGGAGATCGACATCACCAAGCTCGAGGACAACGACGAGCTGGTCTTCACGGCCGAGGTCGACGTCCGCCCGGAGATCAGCCTGCCGGACCTGAAGGCCATCAAGATCACCGTCGACCCGATCGTCATCAACGACGACGAGGTCGATGCCGAGCTGCAGAACCTGCGCGCCCGCTTCGGCACCCTGACCGGTGTCGAGCGTGCCGCCGCGGACGGTGACTTCGTCTCGATCGACCTGTCGGCCACCGTCGACGGGGTGGACGTGCCGGAGGCCAAGACCGAGGGCCTGTCGCACCAGATCGGTTCCGGTCAGCTGATCGAGGGCCTCGACGAGGCCATCATCGGCCTGCAGGCCGGCGAGTCCAAGGAATTCCCGACCACGCTGGCCGCCGGTGAGCACGCCGGTAAGGAAGCCCAGGTCACCGTCACCGTCAAGTCGGTCAAGGAGCGCGAGCTGCCGGAGCCGGACGACGACTTCGCCCAGTTGGCCAGCGAGTTCGACACCATCGAAGAGCTCAAGGAGAGCCTGGTCGCCCAGGTTCGCCGGGTGAAGCTGGTCGGCCAGGCCGAGCAGATCCGCGACAAGGCCGTCGAGACCCTGCTGGAGCAGATCGAGGTGCCGCTGCCCGAGGCCATCGTGCAGGCGACCGTCGACGAGACCGTCCACAACGCGGTCCACGGACTCGACCACGACGAGGCCAAGTTCGAGGAGCAGCTCAAGGAGCAGGGCAGCAGCCGCGAGGAGTTCGACGCGGACACCCGCACCAACGCCGAGAAGGCCGTCAAGACCCAGCTGCTGATGGACGCCATCGCCGACGAGCTGGACGTCAAGGTCGGCCAGGGCGATCTGATGGAGCGCATCGCGCTCATGGCCCGCCAGTACGGCATCGAGCCGCAGCAGCTGATCCAGATCCTGCAGCAGAACAACCAGCTGCCGTCCATGTTCGCCGACATCCGTCGCGGCATGACCATCGCCGCCGTGGTCTCCGGTGCGACCGTCACCGACACCGACGGCAACGCCGTCGACACCGCGGAGTTCTTCGGCCCGGCCGGCGACGCCGCTGAGGCCGAGGCAGCCGACGAGGCCGAGGCCGAGGCTCCCGCCGCGGACGAGGCTGAGGCTGCCGACGAGGCCGAGGATGAGAAGCCCGCCAAGGCCAAGAAGGCGAAGGCCGAGGCCAAGGATGAGGCCAAGGACGAGAAGCCGGCCAAGGAAAAGAAGGCCAAGAAGGCCGCCAAGGATTCGAAGGACGAGGACTGAGTCCTCGAAGTCTGATCGTGGTACAGGTGCCGCAGGTGTCTTCACTGATGCCTGCGGCACCGTCCGCTCTGCGGCGTCAGTGACGCTGTGAGCGAACTAGACCGCGTCGGGGACTCGCGGCCGTCGGCCGTTGGTTAATGTCGTGTGGACGAACTCGAGAAAGCAGGTATCCAGTCGTGACTGACATGCGTTCAAGCGCACCGGGGCTCAACCTCACGGACTCGGTCTATGAGCGTTTGCTTGCCGAGCGCATCATCTTCCTGGGCTCGCAGGTCGACGACGACATCGCCAACCGGCTGTGCGCGCAGATTCTGCTGCTGACGGCCGAAGATCCGTCCAAAGACATTCACATGTACATCAACTCGCCGGGTGGCTCGATCAGCGCCGGCATGGCGATCTTCGACACCATGGAGTTGTCGGAGTGCGACATCGCCACCTACGCGATGGGGATGGCGGCGTCGATGGGCGAGTTCCTGCTCGCTGCCGGCACCAAGGGCAAGCGCCATGCGCTGCCGCACGCCCGCGTCCTGATGCACCAGCCGCTCGGTGGCGTCACCGGTAGCGCGGCGGACATCGCCATCCAGGCGGAGCAGTTCCACGTCATCAAGAAGGAAATGTTCCGGCTCAACGCCCAATTCACGGGCAAGAGCGTCGAGCAGATCGAGGCAGACTCCGACCGCGACCGCTGGTTCACCGCGCAGGAAGCGCTGGAATACGGCTTCGTCGACCACATCATCACCCGTGCAAACCTCAACGGCGGCAAGGGAGCCTCGAAGTGATCTCCAAGCATCTGAACCCCGAGCTGGCTCCGCAGGCGCGCTACATCCTGCCGCAGTTCACGGAGCGGACGCACACCGGCGAGCGCATCGTCGACCCCTACGCCAAGCTCTTCGACGAGCGCATCATCTTCCTGGGTGCCCAGGTGGACGACGTCTCGGCCAACGACGTGATGGCCCAGCTGCTGGTGCTCGAGTCGCAGGACCCCGATCGCGACATCACCATGTACATCAACTCACCGGGTGGCTCGTTCACCTCGTTGATGGCCATCTACGACACCATGCAGTACGTGCGCGCCGACATCCAGACGGTGTGCCTCGGGCAGGCGGCATCGGCTGCCGCGGTATTGCTGGCCGCCGGTACGCCGGGCAAGCGTCTCGCACTGCCCAACGCCCGCGTGCTGATCCACCAGCCGTCGCTCGGTGGCGTCATCCAGGGTCAGTTCTCCGACCTGGAGATCCAGGCCGCCGAGATCGAGCGCATGCGCACCCTCATGGAGGAAACGCTCGCTCGTCACACCGGCCGGACTGCCGAGCAGGTCCGCAAGGACACCGACCGCGACAAAATCCTCACCGCGGCCGATGCCAAGGAGTACGGGATCATCGACACGGTTCTCGAGTACCGGAAGCTCTCGGCCCAGAAGGCCTGAATCTCTCGACGCGCAGCGGCCGCCAACCTGTTCAGGTTGGCGGCCGCTGACGTTTATCCGGGCCACCGAGATCGACGGCGTCGGCCGCAAGGCCGTTCGCCGAACTGGCAATAGCGCGCATCGGCCGATAGCACCGGATACCCTCGGCCCATGCGGCCGACCGGAATCGATTTCGGTGTTCTGGGCACGCTGCGGATGGCCGTCGGCGACCAGGTCGTCGCGCTGGGCGCACCAAAACAGCGCGCGGTGTTCGCGATGCTGTTGCTCAACTGCGGGCGGCCGGTATCGGTGGATGCGTTGATCGACGCGGTGTGGGAGCAGTCGCCGGCCGCGGCCGCGCGCACCGCGCTGCACTCCTACGTCTCCAACCTCCGAAAGATCCTGGCGGAGTCCGGAATGCCGCGGGAGACGCTGGCCGCGGCACCGCCCGGGTACCGACTCGATGTGCCCGAGGAGGCGACCGACCTCGGGCGCTTCGAGAAGGAGAAGATCGCCGGTGTGCGAGCCGCGGCCGCCGGCGAGTTCGCACCCGCCGCCGTGCACCTGTCGGCGGCCTTGGCGCAGTGGCGTGGCCCGGTCCTCGGTGACCTCGCCGACTTCGCCTTCGTCGACGCCGTCGCCGCCGCCCTGGTCGACGACCGGATCGCCGTGGAGACGGCCCGCGCGGAAGCTGAAATCGCCTGTGGACAGGCATCTCTGGTGATCGGGCCGCTGGAGGCGCTCGTCGCCGAACACCCCTACCGCGAACCGCTGTGGGCGCAGCTGATCACCGCCTACTACACCTGTGGGCGGCAGGCGGACGCGCTCGATGCGTGCCGGCGCGTGAAGGTGATCCTGGCGGAGGACCTCGGCATCGATCCCGGTGCGGCGATAAATGGCCTGCAGCAACGGATTCTGCGTCAGGAACCACTCGACGTGCGGGGCGTCGCGCGAGCGACGGCGGTCCACACCATCAGCCGGCTGAGACCGCGCACCACGAGGTCGGCCACGTCCAAAGCGGGCCTGCGCGATGCGACCGGGCAATGGTTTGCATTGCGCGCGATGGCAACCCGGATCGGGCGCTTGGCAGACAACGACATCGTGCTCGACGCGGCAGACGTCAGCCGTCACCATGCCATCATCGTCGATGCCGGCACCGGCCCGGTGATGGTGGACCTGCGCTCGGCCAACGGCGTCTATGTGCAGGGCACGCGGATCGAGGCCAATACCAATCTGTTCGACGGCGACCACATCCGGATCGGGTCGCACGAGTTCACCGTGGAACTGGGGTAGGCGGAAGCCAAGAATGCGCCAAGGGCATGGGCCAACCATGGGCGCATGAGGATTTCGGCTCGTGCCCTGGCCGCGATGGTGACGTTCCTGTCCTTGGCGCCGACGGCGTCGGCCCAGCCGTCGTGTGGTGCCCTGGGCGGGACGGCCGATGCCACCGGCATCTGCCGGATCCACGAGGCCGGCGCCGGATATGAACGCACCGCCGCCGTCCCGGTCGACTATGCCGACCAACAAACGGTCGCGGACTACCTCGCGCGGGATCGCGACAGGTTCGTCGGTTGGGTGGACAGGTTCGGCCGCGGCCGGGTGTACGCGGAGACCGTGACGCCGACGGTGTACCGCTCGGCGCACACCCAGAGCCTGGTGCTGGAGATCGCGGACCCGACAGGTTTCGCCCACGAAGGGCATCCGGATATCCGGTACCAGACCTTCACCTATGGGGCCGGTGGGCCGATCACCATCGACACGTTGTTCGGTCCGGGCTCGGATCCGGTCGCGATCCTGACGCCGGTGCTGCAGCGCACGTTGAAGGCGCGGGATGCCGCGCTGATCGAACCGGACCGCAGCTCGTATCGGAACTTCGCGCTCACCGACGAGTCCGTCACGTTCTTCTTCGGCGAGAGCCAGCTGGTTGGCAACGGTGGCCCGCTCGCGGTGGCGGTGCCGGTAGGGGACCTGGGCGGCCGGCTCCAGGGTGCGGCCTGACAATCGCGTGCTTGCGCTGGCCGCGAAACGCGTCAGCGGCTTCGATGTGCACACGGTAGGGTTGCAGATAGGTGAACAGCCCTGATCAGAGTCTGTCTGGCCGGCCTGCCGAACCATTGCCGGCCGGCGCCGGAAAGACACGCCAGGATCACGGTCAGCGCGCCGAGGGGTGGCCAGCCACCGATCGGGCTATGTTCTCCTGCACACGGATAAATACCACCGGCGCGATTCGGCCCTTTCGGTCGCATCGCAACGGAGCGAACGGGTAGCGTCGGGTTCACACCCGAAGCACCCACCATCTGGTGTAACGACTGACGGCGACCGTAGAAAGTAGGGCCCCACCCCATGGCGCGCATCGGAGACGGCGGTGACCTGCTGAAGTGCTCGTTTTGTGGAAAGAGCCAGAAGCAGGTCAAGAAGCTGATTGCTGGACCTGGCGTCTACATCTGCGACGAGTGCATCGACCTCTGCAACGAGATCATCGAGGAGGAGCTGGCCGACGCTGACGACGTCAAGCTCGACGAGTTGCCGAAGCCCCAGGAGATCCGGGACTTCCTCGAGGGCTACGTCATCGGTCAGGACAACGCCAAGAAGACGCTCGCGGTGGCCGTCTACAACCACTACAAGCGCATCCAGGCACAGGAGAAGTCGCGCGACTCGCGGGGCGAGCCCGTCGAGCTCGCCAAGTCGAACATCCTGATGCTCGGGCCGACCGGCTGCGGTAAGACCTACCTGGCGCAGACGCTGGCCAAGATGCTCAACGTGCCGTTCGCCATCGCCGATGCGACCGCGCTGACCGAGGCCGGCTACGTCGGCGAGGACGTCGAGAACATCCTGCTGAAGCTCATCCAGGCCGCCGACTACGACGTCAAGCGTGCCGAGACCGGCATCATCTACATCGACGAGGTCGACAAGATCGCCCGCAAGAGCGAGAACCCGTCGATCACGCGCGACGTGTCCGGTGAGGGCGTGCAGCAGGCGCTGCTGAAGATCCTCGAGGGCACGCAGGCATCGGTGCCGCCGCAGGGCGGGCGCAAGCACCCGCACCAGGAGTTCATCCAGATCGACACCACCAACGTGCTGTTCATCGTGGCCGGTGCCTTCGCGGGCCTGGAGAAGATCGTGTCCGACCGCGTCGGCAAGCGCGGCCTGGGCTTCGGCGCCGAGGTGCACTCGAAGGCCGAGATCGACACCCAGGACCACTTCGCCGAGGTGCTGCCCGAGGACCTGATCAAGTTCGGTCTGATCCCCGAGTTCATCGGCCGCCTCCCGGTCGTGGCGTCGGTGACCAACCTGGACAAGGAATCGCTGGTGTCGATCCTGTCCAAGCCGAAGAATGCCCTGGTCAAGCAGTACGTCCGCCTCTTCGAGATGGACGGGGTGGAGCTGGAGTTCACCGACGACGCCCTCGACGCGATCGCCGACCAGGCCATCCACCGCGGGACCGGTGCCCGTGGCCTGCGCGCCATCATGGAAGAGGTCCTGCAGCCGGTGATGTTCGACATCCCGAGCCGCGACGACGTCGCCAAGGTGGTCGTCACCAAGGAAACCGTGCAGGACAACGTGCTGCCGACCATCGTGCCGCGCAAGGCATCGCGGTCGGAGCGCCGCGACAAGAGCGCGTAGTTCTCAACGAAAAAGCCCCCGCCACGGCGGGGGCTTTTCCGTTTCACAGTTATCTGACGAGGCGATCCGGCCGCGTGTAGATGTTCATCGACTCGCCGCGCAGGAAGGCCACGAGGGTGAGCCCGGCCTGACTCGCCAGGTCGACCGCCAGCGACGACGGTGCCGATACGGCCGCCAGGAGTGGGATCCCGGCCATGACGGCTTTCTGCGTCAGTTCGAACGACGCCCGGCCGCTGACCAGCAACACGGTGCCCGTCAGCGGAATGCGGCCGTTCTCGAGTGCCCAGCCGATGACTTTGTCCACGGCATTGTGCCGGCCGATGTCCTCGCGGGCGACGAACATCTCGCCCTCGGCGCTGAACAGCGCGGCGGCGTGCAGCCCGCCCGTGCTGTTGAACACCTTCTGCGCCTCGCGCAGCCTTCGCGGCATCGCCGAGAGCGCGCCGGAGGTGACGCTGGTCGGGTCGTCGCCGGGGGAGTACTGGCTGACGGTGCGGACGGCGTCGATGGACGCCTTGCCGCACACGCCGCACGACGAGGTGGTGTAGAAGTTGCGCGTCACGTCGACCGACGGCGGCGGGACGTGCGGCGCCAACGTCACGTCGAGCACGTTGTACGTGTTGGCGCCGTCTTCGGTGGCGCCGCGGCAGTAGGCGACGCGGGCGATGTCGTCGCGGCGCGCGATCACGCCCTCGGTGAGCAGAAAACCTTGGGCCAGTTCGACATCCGCGCCCGGCGTCCGCATGGTGACGGTCAGTGGCGTGCCGTTGACCCGGATCTCCAACGGTTCCTCGACGGCCAGTGTCTCCGGCCGTGACACCGACCCACCGGAGGTGACGTGTTCAGCCCGCCTGCGCGCGGTTACCCGACCCATGGCTGGTCCGATCCCCCCTCGCTGCGCTCGACCCCCGGGACAAGCCTAATGACCACTGCCTTGGACACCGGTGTGTTCGACTTCCGTGCGGTGTGGTCCAGCGGGATCAGCGGGTTGGTTTCGGGGTAGTAGGCGGCGGCGTTACCGACGGGTGTCGAATAGGGCACCACCAGAAAGTCTTTCGCGCGACGTTCCTCGCCGTCGAACTCGGACACCAGGTCTACGCGGCTGCCGTCCGCCAGGCCGAGCGCGGCGATGTCGGCCGGGTTGACGAACACCACCCGCCGGCCACCTTTGACGCCGCGATAGCGGTCGTCGAGGCCGTAGATGGTGGTGTTGTACTGGTCGTGGCTGCGCAGGGTCTGCAGCACCAGCCGGCCCGCAGGCACCGGCACCCATTCGACGGGTTCGACCGAGAAGTTGGCTTTGCCTGTGTGCGTGGGGAATTCGCGGGAGTCCCGCGGCGGGTGGGGCAGCTGGAAGCCGTCGGGCCGGCGGACCCGCGTGTTGTAGTCGGCGCAGCCCGGCACCACGTCGGCGATGGCATCGCGGATGCCGTCGTAGTCGGCGTTGAAGGATTCCCACGGCACGGGATGATCCGGCCCGAGCAGTGCCCGTCCCAGCTGGCAGACGATCGCGACCTCGCTGCGGACGTGCTCGCTCGGCGGTGTCAGCCCGCCCCGTGACAGATGGACCATCGACATCGAATCCTCCACGGACACCACCTGTTTGCCGCCGGCCTGGAAGTCCTTGTCGGTGCGGCCCAAGGTCGGCAGGATCAGTGCCGTGCGGCCGTGGATCACGTGGCTGCGGTTGAGTTTCGTCGAAATCTGTACCGTCAGGGAACAATTGCGCATCGCGGCGGCGGTGACGTCGGTATCGGGGGTGGCCGAGACGAAGTTGCCGCCCATCCCGATGAAGACCTTGGCCCGTCCGTCGCGCATGGCGCGGATTCCATCGACGGTGTCGTGGCCGTGCTTGCGCGGTGAGCTGATCCCGAACCGGGCGTCGAGCGCGGCCAGGAACTGCTCGGGCATCTTCTCCCAGATGCCCATGGTGCGGTCGCCCTGCACGTTGGAGTGGCCGCGCACCGGACACACTCCGGCGCCGGGCTTTCCGATCATGCCGCGCATGAGCAGGAGGTTGGTCGCCTCGCCGATGGTGGCCACCGCGTGCCGCTGTTGGGTCAGGCCCATCGCCCAGCAGATGATGGTGCGCTCGGACCGGGCCAGCGCATCGGCGACCCGCTGCAACTGGTCACGGTCGATGCCACTGGCCTCGGTGACGGTATCCAGTTCGACTGCGCGGGTGCGGGTTTCGTAGTCGTCGAACCCGGCGCAGTGCTGGGCGATGAAGTCGCGGTCCAGCACGGTCCCTGGCTGCCGGTCTTCGGCTTCGAGCAGCAACCGGCCCAGGCCGGCGAACAGCGCCATGTCGCCGCCGATCCGGATCTGCACGAACTCGTCGGCGATGGGTACCCCGTGGCCGACGACACCGTGTACCTTCTGCGGGTCCTTGAACCGCATCAACCCGGCCTCGGGTAGTGGGTTGATCGCAATGATCTTGGCGCCGTGCGCTTTCGCCTTCTCCAGCACGGACAGCATGCGCGGGTGGTTGGTGCCGGGGTTCTGTCCGGCGATCACGATGCAGTCGGCGTGGATGACGTCGTCGACCGTGACGGAGCCCTTGCCGATGCCGATCGACTCGACCAGGGCCGTGCCCGACGACTCGTGGCACATGTTCGAGCAGTCCGGCAGGTTGTTGGTGCCGTAGCTGCGCGCGAGCAGTTGGTAGAGGAATGCGGCCTCGTTGCTGGTGCGGCCGGAGGTGTAGAACAGCGCTTCGTCGGGGCCGGCGAGTGCGTTCAGTTCGTCGGCGATGAGCCGGTAGGCGTCGTCCCAGTCGATCGGGCGGTAATGGGTGTCGCCGGGCGCCAGGACCATCGGATGGGTGAGGCGGCCCTGCTGCGACAGCCAGTATTCGGGCTGATCGGCGAGGTCGGCGACGGAATGCCGGGCGAAGAAG
The DNA here is from genome assembly GCF_009729075.1 of Mycolicibacterium sp. CBMA 226. Classification (GTDB taxonomy): domain Bacteria; phylum Actinomycetota; class Actinomycetes; order Mycobacteriales; family Mycobacteriaceae; genus Mycobacterium. The sequence continues at coordinate 285,862 of NZ_VTGY01000001.1, forward strand.
TCGGGGGTCACCCGGCGGCGGGTGGCTTCCTCGGCGACGGCCTTGGCGCCGTTTTCGCAGAATTCCGCGAGCTTGCGGCCGCCGTGTTCCTCGGGCCAGGCACAGCCCGGGCAATCGAAGCCGTGCCGCTGATTGATCCTGCTCAGCGCCTCTGCGGTGCGGAGCGGCCCCATCTGCTGAAGCCCGCGCTGCATGCTGACCAGCACCGCCTTGACGCCCGCCGCTTCCTGTTTCGCGCCGGTGACCGATACGTCGTGGTCGTCGTAGGTGGCGTCGACGTCGCGGCCTGTGACGGTGGTCATTCCTCCAATCTAATCCTCGCGATCGGGCGCTTCCGGCCGTAAATGAGGCATTGGTGATCGGCATTTCTGATGCCGTGATAGGCCGCGCCTATCACCGAGGTGAACCCCGGTCTCGGTGTCGGGGTGCGGTGGGTGACTGGCCGACGGCTGAGGTGGTGTCAGCCGCTGGCGGTGCGTGCCGGGTGGAAATAAGATACCCCCAGGGGTATATTGAATACCCATAGGGGTATGGCGCACGTGGCGCTGTCCCACTGGGAGAAAGGGGATCGGGGATGATCCTGCAGCAGTACTACCTGGATTGCCTGTCACACGCGTCCTACTTGATCGGTGACGAAACCACCGGCCGTGCAGTGGTGGTGGACCCGCAGCGAGATGTGGCCGGATACGTCGCCGACGCCCGAGCGCATGGGCTCACCATCGAATTGGTCATCGAGACCCACTTTCACGCGGACTTCCTCTCCGGGCACCTCGAACTTGCCGACGCCACCGGCGCGAAGATCGTCTACTCGGCCGTCGCCGAGACGGAGTTCGAGTCGATGGGTGTCGCCGATGGCGAGCGCTACTCGCTCGGCGACGTGACGCTGGAGTTCCGTCATACCCCAGGGCACACCCCCGAGTCGATGAGCATCGTGGTCTACGCGCACGCCGATGACCAGGTGCCGTACGGCGTCATGACCGGAGACACGCTGTTCATCGGTGACGTCGGCCGTCCCGACCTGCTGGCTTCCGTCGGCTTCACGCGAGAGGAGTTGGCGGACAAGCTCTATGACTCGTTGCACAACAAGTTGATGACGCTGCCCGACGCGACCCGGGTGTACCCGGCGCATGGTGCGGGATCGGCCTGCGGCAAGAATCTGTCGACCGACCTGTGGTCGACGATCGGTGACCAGAAGGCGACGAACTACGCGCTGCGCGCCACCGACAAGGCGAGGTTCATGGACCTGGTCACCGAGGGGCAGCCGCCCGCGCCCGGGTACTTCGGCTATGACGCGATTCTCAACCGCAAGGACCGCGACCTGTTGGACGAGGCCAAGATGCCGACGGCCATGTCCTACGAGCAGGCCCGCAAGGCGATCGACGGCGGAGCGGTGTTGGTCGACGGACGCGCCCCCGAAGAATTCGCACAAGGTCATCTGCGCGGTGCGGTGAACATCGGCCTGGCGGGCCGCTACGCCGAGTTCGCCGGTTCGGTGCTTCCTTCCGATGTCGATGTCGTCCTGTTCACCGAACCCGGTACCGAACTCGAGGGCAAGAACCGGCTCGCGCGCATCGGCTTCGACCGGGTCATCGGCTACGTGGCCGATCCCTTCCGGGTGATGCTCGACCACAAGAGCGACGTCCAGGTGGCATCGCGGTTGACTGCCAAGGCATTTGGCGAACGAGCGGCCGAGGTGCCGAACCTGCAGATCGTCGACGTCCGCAACCCCGGTGAGGTCGAGGCCGGGGCCATCCCGAACGCGATCAGCATTCCGGTGGGTCAGCTGCCTGCCCGGCTGGGTGAGCTGGACGCCGCCAAGCCGACCGTCGTGTATTGCGCCGGCGGATACCGGTCATCGGTGGCCGCAAGTCTGCTGCGGCGCAACGGATTCGGCGACGTGAGCGACATTCTGGGCGGATACGGCGCCTGGGCGGACGCCACCCGCCCCGCGAACTGACCGAAACCACCACCAACTCAGGAGAATTCATGTGTTACCCCGAAGTCTGTCCAAAGTGCGGAAAGACCGGCTGGGCCGGTTGCGGCCGGCACGTCGATGAGGTGATGCGTTCGGTGCCGACGGCGCAGCAATGCACATGCCGGCAACAGGCCGGACCATCCCCACGCCCGAAGTCGTCATGACCATCGTGCTGGCGCTTGCCCTCGGTGCCGCGATCGGCGCCTTGCTGGGGCTACTCGGCGGGGGCGGTTCGATCCTCGCGGTGCCGGCATTGGTCTACGTACTGGGGCTCGACGTCGAGCGGGCAATTCCGATGTCGCTGTTGGTCGTCGGCACGGCTTCCGCAGTGGGCGCGTTGCCCAAGATCCGCGCCGGCCACGTCCAATGGCGGTTGGCGGCCGTCTTCGCGGCGGCCGGTATTCCGGCGACGTTCCTCGGCAGCGCCATCGGCCGCCATCTTCCGCAGCCCGCGCTCCTCGTCGGCTTTGCCATGGTGATGGTGCTGGCCGGGATTCGGATGCTGCAGGACAGCAGTGGTATCGGCACCGCGTGCACCGTGGGCGATTCGGGCATCAACTGGCGCCGGTGCGCCCCGAGGTCCATCCCCGCGGGATTTCTCGTCGGTCTGCTGACCGGCCTGTTCGGCGTCGGCGGTGGCTTCCTGATCATTCCTGCGCTCGTGTTGATGCTCGGCGTGGAGATGCCCATCGCCATCGGAACCTCGCTGCTCATCATCGTCGCGAATGCGGTGGCAGGCGTGCTGTCGCATCTGGGCGGCACCGGTATCGACTGGCCGATCGCCGCAGCGTTCGTCGGCACCGCGATCGTCGGTTCGTTGATCGCCGGCCACCTCGGCGCCAAGCTCGACACGTGGCGACTTCAGCGTTGGTTCGCCTATCTGGTCTTCGCGGTCGCGGCCTACGTACTCGTCGACACGATCATTGTGAGCTTCTTGTGACCGGTCCGAACAGGCCGGGCCGCCGGATTCGGGCCGCCGTGGCGGCATGAATCTTCACCAGACCGACACCTCGCCGCCCCGTCACGTGACGTGCGCGGTTGCCCAGCTTCTGGACAATGGCCTTATGGATACCGATACCGGCCGCACTACGCCGGGTCGCCGCGCCTGGGCCGACCCGCTGACGTTGGGGTTCCAGGCGCACCGGCAGCTGATGCTGCTGCGCCTGCGATGGCACGGCCGCCACCTGGACACCCGTCCGGACGCCCAACCGGACTGACGCCTAATCGCTTGTGGCGCCGGTGATTTCCGACGCGCCCAAGGGCTAGCGTGGACGGCTACCGATCGGTAACCGGTTTCTTAGGAATTGCGCCTGGTGGGACGTGATGAAGGCCACATTTTGACAGGTGTCAAGCGCCTGCAATCCATTTGACGTGCATATTCATGTGGTCGCCACGCGGCCGCCAATGGCGCGTCCTGGCCAGTGCACCCTAAGAGAAGTGCAATAATCGGTACTAGCAGTGACATCAAAATTTTGGCGGCGCCGGGCTGGCGATCGTGAGCACCGCTCTGCGGCGTCTCCGGAACAGTGCGACGAACGGTCGAAACAGAGTGTGAAAGGCAGGCGTCGTGGGTCTTAACGACGGCGACAACGGCACCTCGCGGCAGAAGCTCGAGAAGGTCGTCATCCGCTTCGCGGGTGACTCCGGTGACGGCATGCAGCTGACCGGTGACCGGTTCACTTCGGAGGCCGCCCTCTTCGGCAATGACCTTGCCACGCAGCCGAATTACCCCGCCGAGATCCGCGCACCACAGGGCACCCTGCCCGGTGTGTCGTCGTTCCAGATCCAGATCGCGGATTACGACATCCTCACCGCCGGTGACCGTCCCGACGTACTCGTCGCGATGAATCCGGCCGCACTCAAGGCCAACGTCGCCGATCTGCCGCGCGGCGGCATGATCATCGCCAACTCCGACGAGTTCACCAAGCGCAACCTGGCCAAGGTCGGGTACGACGAGAACCCGCTCGAGAACGACGAGCTGTCCGAGTTTGTCGTCATTCCGGTGGCCATGACCACGCTGACGCTGGCCGCGGTCGAGGCCATCGGCGCGACCAAGAAGGACGGTCAGCGCGCCAAGAACATGTTCGGACTCGGCCTGCTGTCCTGGATGTACGGCCGCGAGCTGGAGCACAGCGAGGCCTTCATCCGCGAGAAGTTCGCCCGCAAGCCCGAGATCGCCGAGGCCAACGTGCTGGCGCTCAAGGCCGGCTGGAACTACGGCGAGACCACCGAGGCCTTCGGCACCACCTATGAGGTGGCCCCGGCCAAGCTCAAGTCCGGTGAATACCGTCAGATCTCCGGCAACACGGCCATGGCGTACGGCATCGTCGCCGCCGGTCAGCTGGGTGACATCCAGGTGGTGCTCGGCACCTACCCGATCACCCCGGCCAGCGACATCCTGCACGAGCTGTCCAAGCACAAGAACTTCAACGTCCTGACCTTCCAGGCCGAGGACGAGATCGCCGGTATCGGCGCGGCCATCGGGGCCTCGTACGGCGGCGCGCTCGGCGTGACCAGCACGTCGGGCCCCGGCGTCTCGCTGAAGTCCGAGGCCATCGGCCTCGCGGTCATGACCGAGCTGCCGCTCATCGTGATCGACGTGCAGCGCGGTGGCCCGTCCACCGGCCTGCCGACCAAGACCGAGCAGGCTGACCTGCTGCAGGCGCTGTACGGCCGCAACGGCGAATCGCCTGTCGCGGTGCTGGCGCCGTGCTCACCGTCGGACTGCTTCGACATCGCCGTGGAGGCCGCACGGATCGCCATCACCTACCACACCCCGGTGATCATCCTGTCCGACGGCGCGATCGCCAACGGCTCCGAACCGTGGCGCATCCCGGACATCGCGAGCTACCCGGCCATCGAGCACACGTTCGCGAAGCCGGACGAGCCGTTCCAGCCCTACGCGCGTGACCCCGAGACGCTGGGTCGCCAGTTCGCCATCCCGGGTACCCCGGGCCTGGAGCACCGCATCGGTGGTCTGGAAGCGGCGAACGGCTCCGGCAACATCTCCTACGAGCCCAAGAACCACGACCTCATGGTCCGGTTGCGCCAGCTGAAGATCGACGGCATCAAGGTGCCCGACCTCGAGGTCGACGATCCGAGCGGCGAAGCCGAGCTGCTGATGCTCGGTTGGGGCAGCTCGTACGGTCCCATCGGCGAAGCCTGCCGCCGGGCCCGGCGTAACGGCGTCAAGGTCGCGCACGCACAGCTGCGTCACCTCAACCCGTTCCCGGCGAATCTCGAAGAGGTCCTGCGCAAGTACAACAAGGTCGTCGTGCCCGAGATGAACCTCGGCCAGCTGGCCCTGCTGCTGCGCGGCAAGTACCTGGTCGACGTCCAGTCGGTGACGAAGGTCGAGGGCATGGCGTTCCTGGCCGACGAGGTCGAGGGCATCATCAGCGCGGCGCTGGACGGATCGTTGCGCGAAAAGGAAACTGACAAGGCCAAGTTCGCACGGTTGGCGGCCGCCACCGTGGAAACCGGTGTGGGAGCAAACGCATGACGGATCTGATCGGTGCTGATCTGGGCCTGACCGAAGCCCTCAGCAAGACTGCCCTGGTTCCGACCACGGACCAGCCGCAGAAGGGCAAGGACTTCACCAGCGACCAGGAGGTGCGCTGGTGCCCGGGGTGCGGTGACTACGTCATCCTCAACACCATCCGCAACTTCCTGCCGGAGCTGGGCCTGCGCCGCGAGAACATCGCGTTCGTCAGCGGCATCGGCTGCTCCAGCCGGTTCCCGTACTACCTGGAGACCTACGGCTTCCACTCGATCCACGGTCGTGCGCCGACCATCGCCACCGGTCTGGCGCTGGCACGTCCGGACCTCTCGGTGTGGGTCGTCACCGGCGACGGTGACTCGCTGTCGATCGGTGGTAACCACCTGATCCACGCGCTGCGCCGCAACATCAACATCACGATCCTCCTGTTCAACAACCGGATCTACGGTCTGACCAAGGGCCAGTACTCGCCGACCTCCGAGGTCGGCAAGGTCACCAAGTCGACCCCGATGGGCTCGCTGGACCAGCCGTTCAACCCGGTGTCGCTGGCCCTGGGGGCCGAGGCGACGTTCGTCGGCCGCGCGCTGGACTCCGACCGCAAGGGCCTGACCGAGGTGCTCAAGGCCGCGGCCGCGCACCGCGGTGCCGCCATCGTCGAGATCCTGCAGGACTGCCCGATCTTCAACGACGGTTCCTTCGACGCACTGCGCAAGGAAGGCGCCGAGGAGCGCCTGATCAACCTGCAGCACGGCCAGCCGATCACCTTCGGTGCCGAGAACGAGTACTGCGTGACAAAGTCCGGCTACGGACTGGAGATCGGCAAGACCGCTGACGTCGACCCGGGTGACATCGTGGTCCACAACGCTCATGTCGACGACCCGGCCTACGCGTTCGCGCTGTCGCGCCTGTCGGAGCAGAACCTCGAGCACACCGTGATGGGCATTTTCCGTCAGGTGAACCGACCGACCTACGACGACGAGGCGCGTGCGCAGATCAAGTCGGCGCGGGATTCCAAGGCGCACGACACCGCTGCTCTGCAATCCTTGCTGCGTGGCAAGGACACCTGGACTGTCGAAGAGTAGCGACGCATTGACCGAAGACGCCCCGCTGGCCGCAGTTGTATTGGCCGGCGGGGCGTCTCGTCGTATGGGGCGGGACAAGGCCACCGTCGCGTTCCGCGGGCCGGCGGGCGAGATCACCTTCGTCGAGCAGGCCGTGTCGACGCTGCGTACTCGCTGCGCGCCGGTGTTCGTCATCGCCGCCCGCGGCCAGGCGCTGCCCGAGCTGGACGCGGAAGTGTTGCGGGACGCGACGCCCGGTGTCGGCCCGCTGTTGGCCACCGCGCGTGGATTGCGTGCGGCGGCCGATGCCGGGTGCCCACGCGCATTCGTGTGTGCCGTGGACATGCCGTATCTGACGGCTGAGCTGATCGACGAGCTCGCTGAGCACGCGCGGCGGGTGGACGCCGACGTGGTGCTGCCCTGGGATGGGCGGGATCACTACCTGGCGGGGATCTACCGGACCGCGCTGGCTACCCGGGCCGACGAACTGGTGGCCCACGGGCGGCGCAGCATGCGGGCACTGGTCGAGACCGTCGACACCCAGCGGGTGGTGATGGACCGGCAGCGGGCGCTGGTCAACGTCAACAGCCCGGACGACTTCGTCTAGTTCAGCAAAGGTCTGGAGCCGGGCTGATCGGTCTGGAATTACCGGATTAATGGCGAATTGTAATTCGCCGAATTTCTGCGACGTGTCTCCAATTCGCTAATTCACCGTCGCAAATTCCGGCAATTGTTCGCGTCATTTGCGCGCGAATTCTAAAACTGTTGCAGGCCAACATGTTTGGTGCCCTAGGGCGGTCGCCGGCGGGTTAACAACGGGCGAACGACTCTCATCCTGAAGGTGAAAAGTCCTGATTGGTGGCGGTGCCGGGTTGTCCTATCTTTCCCATGGTCGTTTGACGCGCCCGTCGACAGCGAACTCGGCATCGGTCGGCGGGGATTTCACCGCGCGACACGCCAGAGGTTTAGAACTGAGGTTGCCGAAATGTGCTGCTGACCTGCGACGACTGTGACTAGTGTGAATTGAATCTTGTGTGCCAGGCCACAATTTCATGGTGACCTCTATCACGAAATGTTGTCGAACTGTGATTTGTTAGGGGTGCTTTATATATCGGGTGACCTGCTTATGTTCCTCTCAGGTTCGGCTGTGATCTGCCTGTTATCTGGCTGCAATGGGTTCGACATAGCGGCCCGAATCCTTGCTACGGTCCTCGTGCTGCTCCAAGAGAGCAAACAACTGAAAAAACCATGAACCTGCGTGTGAGCGGGATCGCGGTGGGACCAGCGCACAAGGCCTGTTGCCCGTGGCGTCCGCCGGCCTCGAGCCCGGACCGATCAAACCGCACCCGCTGTCGTGCCTGACCGAGACGGCACGATTCAGCCCCCTTACGCCTGCCTGGCAGGCAGCAAGTCGCACCGCCTATGTGCGGGCGATGGATGGCGCGCGCTCGGCGAGAGGAACGAAGTGAAGAACATCCGCACAACGCTTGGACTGGTTGCCGTTGCTGGGGCAGTTGCTGTGGCCCCGATGGTCATCGGTACCGGTACCGCGAATGCGGACGGCGGCCACAACTGGGACGCCGTTGCAGCCTGTGAGTCGGGTGGCAACTGGGCCATCAACACCGGCAACGGTTACTACGGCGGGCTGCAGTTCAGCGCCAGCACCTGGCACGCCAACGGCGGCTCCGGCCTGCCGAGCCAGGCCAGCAAGGACGAGCAGATTCGAGTTGCCGAGAACGTCGCCGCCCGTCAGGGCATGGGCGCTTGGCCGGTCTGCGGCCATCGGGGCTAATTTCGAGGCCTGAGAACGCCTCCAGCGTTCGAAAAGCGACAACAAAGGGTGTCGGACCACGGTCCGACACCCTTTGTCTTTGTCCAGCGCGCGCCCGGCTGTTGACTCCGCGCTGAGGGTGCTCGCTACTCGGCTTTCTGCGTCCCACGCGCGGGATCAACGATGACGAGCTGATCCGTCACTTGATGAAACGATGGGGACATGGCGACGCACGACATCGCGACCGGCCTCGGCACCCTCCATGTCCAGGTCACCGGTTCCGGTGACCCCATTCTTCTGCTGCCCAGCCTGCTGACCGACCACACGCTGTACACCGCTCAGGTGGCGCACTTCGCAGGCAGGTACACCACGATCGCTGTCGACCCGCCGGGGCAGGGCGGCAGTGAGCCGTTGCACAGGACCTTCACGTTCGAGGAGAGCGCCCGAGCGTACGTCGACGTCCTGGATGCGCTGGGCCTGCCGTGGGCGCACCTGGTGGGCAATTCGTGGGGCGCGATGATCGGCGGCACGATTTCTGCGACGTTCCCCGATCGGGTGGGGTGCGCGGTCCTGCTCAACGGCACGGCGTCGGAGGGCCCGCGATGGGATCGGCTGCAGCTCGCGTTGGCGGCGCGCATGACCCGACTGGCCGGCCGGCCACTCTTCGTGCGGTCGACGGTGGTGCCGCGCTTCCTCGGGGCGACCACGCGCCGGCAGCGGCCTGAGCTGGTCGACGGGCTGGTGACGATGATCAGGCGCAACGACGCCCGGTCGGCCAGCTTTGCGGTGGAGAGCATCGTGGTCAGGCGCCCCGACCAGCACGCGCTGTTCGCCCGCATCGCCGTCCCTACCCTGGTGGTGGCAGGGCGCGAGGATGCGAGTTTCCCGGTTCCCGAAGTACGTAGGATGGCCGAGGCGATTCCCGGCGCGCAGGTGGTGGTCCTGGATGAGATCGGACACCTGGCCGCCTATGAGGCGCCCGAGACCGTCAATGCCCTCATCGACGGCTTCCTCGACCGCCACCGCGGGCAATAATCGAATGAGGCTGCGCGCCGTCATGTGCTAACAACGGAGCATGGCCCTGACTCCGTTCGACGACCTGGATGTGTACCTCTCGCTACCCCGGGTGTCCGGGCTTGCGGTCTCGCCCGACGGTCGTCGCATCGTCACGATGATCAGCGAGCTCAACGACAAGGGCACCGAATTCGTCACGGCAGCTTGGGAACTCGACCCCGATGGCCGGCGGGCGGCGCGCAGGCTGACGTACGGCGCCAAGGGGGAATCACAGCCGGCGTTCACCGCGTCCGGTGATCTGTTGTTCGTTGCGGCGCGCCCCACCGACTCCGACGACGATCCGCCGGCGGCGCTCTGGCAATTGCCGGCGAACGGCGGTGAAGCGCAGCGGATTCTCGAGTTGGCGGGCGGCGTCAGTGCCGTGCACACCGCGCGCTCGGCCGACGTCGTGGTGGTGACGGCGCCGATGCTCCCGTCGGCCGCCACGCCCGATGACGACAAGCGACTGCGCACCCTGCGCAAAGACAAGAAGGTGTCGGCGATCCTGCACACCGGTTACCCGGTGCGGCACGTAATAGGCAACCAGGAGGTTGCTTATGTATTCCGATCGCATCGAAAAAGAAGTCACTCTCCGCGCCCCGCTCGACCGGGTGTGGCGCGCCATCTCCAACGCCGACGAGTTCGGCCGGTGGTTCGGCGTCCGCTTCGACGGCCCGTTCGTCGCCGGCGAATCGGTATCCGGGGTGATCACCCCCACCCAGGTCGACGACGAGGTCGCCGCCGCGCAGGCACCGCACGCGGGCAAGGCGTCGGTCTGGCACATCGTCGCGGTGGAGCCCCCGCGCAGGCTGGCGTTCCGCTGGCATCCGTACGCCGTCGAACCGGGCGCCGACCACAACGACGAGCCGACCACGCTGGTCGAGTTCACGCTGACCGAGACCGCCGACGGTGTGCTGCTACAGATCGTCGAATCCGGGTTCGACAAGATTCCGGCCGAGCGCCGGGCCGCGGCATTCGAAGCCAACAGCGGCGGCTGGGAAGCGCAGACGAAACTGGTACGCAAGTACCTGGGCGAGCCGGTGTGAGCACGGCCGTCGAGGCCCGGGCGCCGCTGTTCGACGCCCTCGGCGATCCCAATCGGCTACGCATCGTCGTGCGCCTCTGCGAGACCGGCCCATGCTCGACATCGCAAGTGACACAGGTGATCCCGGTGACCCGTCAGGCGGCCACCAAACATCTGCTGCTGTTGGAGGCGGTGGGACTGGTGACCAGTAGCAGGCACGGGCGAGAGCGCATCTGGCGGATTCAGCCGGACCCTCTCGCCGACGCCAGCGAGTACCTGACCGCGCTCTCGAAGCGTTGGGACCGGGCGCTGGACCGACTGCGGAGCTACGTTGAGGATCAGCCTGAAGACCCCATCGAATAGTGTTGGCCGCGTGACTGTTTTCGCCCAGGCAACCGGTATCGGCTCGTGGCCGGGGACGGTCGCTCGGGAAGCGGCGGCGGTCGTGGTCGGCGAGCTGCCCGCCCTGCCGCATCTCGTGGAACTCCCGGCGCGTGGCATCGGTGCCGACATCATCGGACGGGCCGGTGCGCTCCTCGTCGACATCGGCATCGACACCGTCCCACGCGGCTATCGCATCGCCCCCGGCCGCAGCGCCGTCGTGCGCCGCGCCACGGGCCTGCTCGACGAGGACGTCGACGCGCTCGAAGAGGCGTGGGAGAAGGCCGGGTTGCGTGGTACCGGTCGGACCATCAAGGTGCAGGTGCCGGGTCCGCTGACACTGGCGGCCGAGCTCGAGTTGTCCGGCGGCCACCGGGCCATCACCGATCCGGGTGCCCTGCGGGACCTGACTGGTTCACTCGCCGAGGGCGTCGCGCATCACCGCGCCGAGGTGGCGCGGCGCTGTGACGCCGACGTCGTGGTGCAGTTCGACGAACCGTCGCTGCCGGCTGCCCTCGCCGGGCGGTTGGCCGGCGTGACCCGGATGTCGCCGGTGGCGCCGGTCGACGCGCTGTTGGCCGCGAGTCTGCTCGACGAGTGCATCGCGACCGTCGGGGGACCGGTGAGCATCCACGTGTGCGCGACGGATGTGCCGTGGAAGACCCTGGCGCGAACCGCTTTCAGCGCGATATCGGTCGATGCCGCCAAGCTGACCGCGGCCGATCTCGACGGCATCGGCGACTGGGTCGAGGCCGGCCGGACCATCATGCTCGGCGTGCTGCCGGGCATCGCCCCGGATCGTCCGGTCCCGGTCGAGAAGGTCGCGGCGACAGCTGCGAGCGTCACCGACCGGCTCGGGTTCCCCCGTGCCGTCCTGCGCGAGCGCGTCGGATTGACGCCCGCTTGCGGGTTGGCCGGTGCGACACAGACGTGGGCCCGCACCGCGTTGTCGCTGCTGCGCAAGGCCGCCGACGGCATCGCGCAAGACCCGGATGCTGCCTGACCCTTGACCTGCGCGGCGGCTGTGGAAATCGTCATCTCACGCGCGGCGACGTGCCATGATGAGAGTCCGGAGTGCGCAGGGGGTTGCCACTCAGCGGAACTGATCGGGGGCAGACATGCGCCGTGACGATGCGCTGCTGACGGTCGCCGGCCTTTCGGTATCGGCGTTTCTGGTGCTGGCCGGTCCCACGGCGATTGCCGCCGCCGATCCAGGTGGGTCGCACGGCAATAGCGGGAACAGTAAGTCGGGGAGCGGGCCAGGCGGTGCCTCGCGTGGCAATTCCGGCAACGGCGGCTCAGGCCCAGACGGCAACTCCGGTGGCAATGCGTCGGCCTTCGGCAAGACCAACACCGGAAAATCATCGAAGGCGAACGGCAACGGCAACGGCAACGGCAACGGCAGAGGAAGCGGCAACGGCGTCGCGTCCGGTGCGCAGTCCAACAGCGGTTCTCACAACCCCGCCGCGGCGCCGACGCCCGATCCACCGAACCCGCCGAGGCCCGTCGTCGTTGCCGAACACCACACCGGTACGACGCGCGGCGGGCGCGCGTGGTGGCCGGCACCAGGCGTGGCTGCGCCCACCGTCGAGGGACCGGCACCGGCGCCGTCGGCGCCCAGCGAGGGCGGCGCCGCGGACCTGCTGTCCGCCGATCACACCGGTGTCCCGGTGTGGGCCGCCGCCGAGCCCGTCGGCGTGCGCGGCGACCTGTTCGGACTGGCCGGCTTGGTGTTGATGCCGCTCGTCGGGCTCGTGGTCGGTTATCGCCAGGCCAAGGCTGTGCGCGACGTGGACCTGACGATCGGTCCTTAGACCTCGCGTATCTCGCGCAGTTCGCGGCGCAGAATCTTGCCGGCCGCGGACTTCGGGATCGCATCGATGAAAGCGACCTGCCGGACCTTCTTGTACGGCGCGACCTGGCCGGCGACGAATTCCATGATCTCCTCGCCGGACAGCGTGGACTGCGGTTGCAAGACCACGAACGCCTTCGGCACTTCCTCGCCCGATTCCGGATCACGGACCCCGACCACCGCCGTATCGGCGATACCGGGGTGCGTCAGCAGGACGGCCTCGAGCTCGGCCGGCGGCACCTGGTAGCCCTTGTACTTGATGAGTTCCTTGAGCCGGTCGACGATGTAGATGCAACCGCTGGCGTCGACCCGGGCCAGGTCACCGGTGTGCAGGAAGCCGTCTGCATCGATGGTCTCGCGGGTGGCCGTGTCGTTGTTGAGATAACCGGCCATGACGTTGGGTCCGCGGAAACACAGTTCGCCGACCTCGCTCAGGCCGTGCTTGGGCCGGCTGATCTCGGTTCCCGTATCGGGGTCGACGATCTTGCTGACGGCGCCCGGCACGGTCCAGCCGCACGAGCTCAGCGGTGCGACGGCGCCGACGAGTTCGCGGCCGCCGTCGAACGGCATGCAGTGGCTGACCGGGCTGAGCTCGCTCATGCCGTAGCCCTGCACGATGGGGCAGCCGAGGCGGTCAGCGACCGCCATTCCCAGATCGTCGTCGAGCGGCGCCGCGCCCGACATCAGGCCCTTCAGGGAATCGAGCCGGTAGGTGTTGACCATCGGGTGCTTGGCCAGCGCCACTGCCACCGGCGGCGCGATGAACGCGTAGGTGCACTTGTGGTTCTGGATGGCCTCGAGGAACTGCGCCAGGTCGAAACTGGGCATGATGACCAGCCGGGCCCGGGCGTGCAGGACCGAGTTGAGCAGCACCGTCATGCCGTAGATGTGGAAGAACGGCAGCACCGCCAGCACGCGGTCGTCCGGGACCAGGCCCTGGACCGGCCGAATCTGCGCCACATTCGCCGCCAGATTCCGGTGGGTCAGCATGACGCCCTTGGGATTTCCCGTGGTGCCCGAGCTGTATGGCAGGGCCGCCAGATGGGTGGCCGGGTCGAAGCTGACCGGCGGCGCGGGCAGGGCGGCATCGAGCAGTTCGGCGGCATTCGGATGACCGTCGACCACGGTGCCGGGACCGTCGAGCACGACGATGCGGTCGGCCGCCAGGCCGACCTCGCCGGCAGCCTGCAGCGCCTGCGGAGCCAGCGCCGTGACGGTTATCAGCATGGCGGCGCCGGAGTCGGTCAGCTGCTTGGCGATGTCCTTGGCGGTGAACAACGCGTTGATCGTCGTCGCCGTGGCGCCGGACCGCAGGATGCCGTGGAACGCGACGGCGAACGCGGCGCTGTTGGGGGCCAGCAGACCCACCACGTCGCCGACACCCAGACCGCGGGCGGCCAGCGCACCGGCGAATGCCTCGATACGGGTGGTCAGCTCGCGATAGGTGTACTCAGCACCGGTCGCCACCTCGGTGATGGCGATGCGATCGGCATCCGGCTCGAGGTCGCCGAAGATGTACTCGTAGACGGCGGTCGTCGGGATCTGGACCTCGGGAAAAGGGCTGGCGATAGTCATGGCGTCTTAGATCGAACCATGCCGAGGTGACGGGCGTCATGCAGGTTGGTTGCCGTTGTCGGGCCGGTTGTCGGGGCGCGTTACATCTCGTCGGCCAAGCGCAACGCCCCCGTCGGGCACGCCGCCACGGTGCGTCTCAGCACCGCCGGATCGGCGTCGGTGGTGTCACCGATGTCGACCGTGCCGCTGTCGCCGGTCGTGCGGCGGTCGATCTCGGCAGTGTTGTCGTCCTGAATTCCCTTGTGCCCCTTTGGTTTCAGTAGTCACAAGCTGCCGTTCCTGTCGGTGGTTCGAACTAATATTCGAATATGGTCGCAGTTGTCCATCCCGATATCGACTCAGCGCTCGACGCGCTGGATTCGGCGGTGGATACGCTCAACGGTCTGTCATTCGACAACCTGGCGTGCCCTGAGTTGCTGGCGGTGCTGTCGCGGTTGGAGCGGGCCGCGCGGCGGTTGCCGGTGGCCGAGCAGGTAACGCTTGTTACGCCAACGGGATTGGTAGCGGGCGAGCCGACCGCGGACCGGGCCAACAAGGCCCTGTCCGCGGCATCGACGTGCGCGTGTGGTGGGCAGACGGCAAGCTGAACAGCAGAAAACGGACTAACCCTCGCCGCGGTCCAGCAGTTCGCTCGAGCCGAGGACGCGTTCGATCCGGACCTCGATCACCACGCGCCTTGGGTTCACCCGGGGTGTGCGGTAGCGCTGGGCGTATCGCAGCTCGGCGTCGCGGACGTCGTCGGCGTTATTGCTGACCGTCGACTTGCCCTCGAGGGACAGCCACCGGGCACCGTCGACCTGGCTCAGCACGGCGACCCCCCGCTGGGCCGCATTGAGCGCCTTCTGGGAACCGCCGGTGGTGATGACGCGTGCGATGTGGGTCTTCGGGTCGAAGGTGAAACCGACAGCGACGACGTGCGGGGAATTGTCCGACCGCAGGGTCGTCAGCATCGCCAGATGACGCTCGGTGAGGAATGCCAGCGCGTCACTGGTGAGCCGTGTCGTTGCCTTCGCCATCATGGTCAAAAGTAGCGCAGGTGATAATCGCAGCCGTGAGCGACACGGCGGATACCGGCGGCGAGGTGGTCGTCATCTTCGGCGGCCGTAGCGAGATCGGCCTGGAACTGGCCACCCGGCTGGCGCCGGGCAACATTGTGGTGCTCGCGGCCCGCCGGCCCGGCCAGCTGACCGACGAGGTGCAGGCCGTGCGTGCGGCCGGTGCCGCCGACGTGCGGACCTGCCAGTTCGACGCCGACGACCTGAGCTCACACGCGGTTCTGGTGAACGCGATCGAAGCCGAGCACGGCCCGATCGGTACCGCGGTCCTGGCCTTCGGCGTCCTCGGTGACCAGGCGCGGGCCGAGGACGACGCCGCGCACGCGGTGGCCGTCGTGCACACCGACTACGTGGCCCAGGTGAATCTCTTGACCCTGCTGGCGCACCGCATGCGTGCGGCCGGCCGGGGACGGCTGGTGGTGTTCTCGTCGATCGCCGGCGCACGCGTTCGCCGGGCCAACTACGTCTACGGGTCGGCCAAGGCAGGTCTGGACGGCTTCGCCTGCGGGCTGGCCGACGCGCTGCACGGCACCGGCGTCCAGCTGCTGATCGTGCGGCCCGGCTTCGTGATCGGCCGGATGACCGAAGGCATGGACCCGGCGCCGATGTCGAGCACGCCCGGCCAGGTCGCCGAGGCGGCCGCGAGAGCGCTGGCCAAGGGCAAGTCTGCGGTGTGGGTGCCCTGGGGTATCCGGCCGCTGATCTTCGCGACTCGGTTCGTGCCGAAAGCGATCTGGCGGAAGATGCCCAGGTGACCGGGAACGAAGGGAAAATCACCGTCGTCGGTATCGGTGCCGACGGCATGGCCGGGCTCGGCCGGGCCGTCCGTGACGAACTGCTCAGTGCCACAGTCATTTTCGGCGGTCCGCGGCAACTGGACCTGCTGGACGCGGAGGTGGCCGCGGAGCGCCGCGCGTGGCCGTCGCCGATGCTGTCGGCCCTGCCCACGTTGTTCGACGGGCTGGGCGACGTTCACGTGGTGGCTTCCGGTGATCCGATGCTGCACGGTGTCGGCGCGACGTTGATCCGGCTGTTCGGTCGGGATCGGGTGACGGTGCTGCCGCACGTGTCCTCGGTGACGCTGGCGTGCGCGCGACTGGGGTGGAGCGTGCAGGACACCGAGGTGATCAGCCTCGTCAACGCCGCACCCCACACCGCGATGCGACTGGGCGGACAAGCAGTGGTCCTGTCCAAAGGCGCCGACACCCCGCGGGCATTGGCCCGGCTGCTCACCGAAGCCCGTCGTGGCCAATCGGAGTTCACCGTCCTGGAACAGCTTGGTGGGCCGGCCGAACGCATCACCACCCTGACCGCCACGGAGTGGGACGCCGTGGACGGAACGGTCGATGCGCTGAATGTCATTGCGGTGCGGTATCTCCCCGACGCGCGGATCGGGGCAGCGTTGCCGGACAGCGCTTTCGCGCACGACGGGCAGATCACCAAACAGCACATCCGCGCGGTGACTATGGCCACGCTGCAGCCGCGCCCGGATCAAATCCTCTGGGACGTCGGCGCGGGTTCGGGCAGTGTGGCGATCGAATGGTGCCGGGCCTCGGGAGGTCGGGCGGTCGCCTTCGAGAGCGATGACGCGCGCCGCGAGCGGATCACCGCCAACGTCACCACGTTCGGCGTCCGCGTCGATGTCCGTGGCGCGGCACCGGAGAGTTTCGCCGAGGTGGCCGCGCCCGACACCATCTTCATCGGTGGCGGCCTGACCCGGCCCGGTCTGTTCGACGCCTGTTTCGAGGCGCTCGAATCAGGCGGCAGACTGGTCGCCAATGCGGTGACGGCGGAGTCGGAAGCCTTTGTTGTACAACTCTATTCGAGGCTGGGTGGCGACCTGCGCCGCTTCCAGCACTATCACGGCGAACCGATCGGTGGCTTCACCGGTTGGCGCCCGGCATTGCCGATAACCCAGTGGACGGTGGTCAAGAAATGACGGTGTACTTCATCGGCGCGGGGCCCGGCGCCGCCGACCTCATCACCGTGCGGGGGCAGCGGCTGCTGCGGTCGTGCCAGGTCTGCCTGTACGCCGGCTCGATCATGCCCGACGATCTGCTGGCGGAGTGCCCGTCGGAGGCACGGGTGATCGATACCGGTCCGCTCGACCTGGAGCAGATCATCGGCGAACTGTCCGCCGCCCATGGCGCCGGGCTCGACGTGGCGCGCCTGCACTCCGGCGACCCGTCGATCTACAGTGCGGTCGCCGAGCAGTGCCGACGGCTGGACGAGCTCGGTATCGACTACGAAATCGTCCCGGGCGTACCGGCTTTCGCGGCCGCCGCCGCGGCGCTCGGGCGGGAGCTGACGGTTCCCGGCGTCGCTCAGACCGTCACCCTGTCCCGGGTGGCGACGCTGTCGACGGCGATGCCCCCCGGCGAGGATCTCGTCAGCCTGTCGAAGCCCGGCGCCACATTGGTGCTGCACCTGGCGGCCGCGCAGATCGACCACATCGTCCCGCAGCTGCTCGAGGGCGGATACCGCCCGGAAACCCCCTGCGCGGTCGTGGCTTTCGTCAGCTGGCCGGCCGAACAGGTCATCACCTGCACCTTGTCCGAACTGGCCGAGCGAACGAAAGCCGCCGGCATCACCAAGACCGCGGTCATCTTAGTCGGAGATGCGCTGGGGGCCCAGGGATTTGCCGAGAGCTACCTGTATTCGAGCGGTCGCCGTCGCGGGGCGACACATTGACGAAACTGCTGCTCCTGGGCGGGACATCCGAAGCGCGGGCGCTGGCCAACCGGCTGCACCCCGACGTCGAGCTGACCAGCTCCCTCGCCGGCCGGGTCCCTGACCCGGCGCTGCCGGTCGGTCCGGTGCGGATCGGTGGCTTCGGCGGCGTCGACGGCCTGCGAACGTATTTGCAGGACAACGAGATCACCGCGGTCGTCGACGCCACACACCCCTTCGCCGCCAACATCACCGCCAACGCCGCGAAGGCGTGTGCCGCCTTGCGGCTACCGCATCTGGTGCTGGCGCGGCCGGCGTGGCCGGCCGGTGACGCCGTCGTCGTCGCCGATGACGGGCAGGCCGCACAGACCGTCAAAGACCATGGCTACGAACGGGTCTTCCTCACCACGGGACGCTCGGGCACGACGGCGTTCCGCGCATCCGGCGCGTGGTTCCTGATCCGTGCCGTCACGCCGCCGGAGGCCGACACCTTGCCGCCGCACCACGAAATCCTGTTGTCCCGCGGCCCGTACGACTACGACAACGAGCTGGCGCTGCTGCGTGACCACCGCATCGATGCCCTGGTCACCAAGAACAGCGGTGGCAGCATGACGCGGGCGAAAATCGATGCGGCACAAGCGCTGAACGTGCCGGTGATCATGGTGGACCGGCCGGCACTGCCGGCCGGCGTGACGACGGCCGGCACCGTCGAGGATGCCGAACGCTGGGTTCGTGAGTTGTAGCGATTTGTGCACGATTTTCCGCGGCGACCGCGGAAAATCGTGCACAAATCCCTGGTCAGCTGGGGTAGGTCCGGGGGGTGAAGACGCGGTCGCCCTCGGGGGTGGTGTGCCACACCGTCTGTGACGATCCGATGATCAGCATGCAGCGCATGTCGATCTCGGCCGGTTTGAGGTCGGCCAGGCGCACCACTCGCACGGATTCATCGGGTCCGGCCACGTCGCGACCGATGACGACGGGGGTGTTCGGGTCCCGGTATTCCATCAGCAGGTCCTGCATGGCGGCCACCTGCCACGTGCGGGTCTTGGACGCCGGGTTGTAGATCGCGAGCACCAGGTCGGCGCGGGCGGCGGCAGTGAGCCGCGTGGCGATGATGTCCCACGGCTTGAGCCGGTCGGACAGCGAGATCACCGCATAGTCGTGGCCGAGGGGTGCACCGACCCGGCTGGCCACGGCCTGCGCCGCGGTCATCGCCGGGACGACCCGCACCGCGACGCCCGGCCACTGCCGGGCCTCCTCGAGCACCGCGGTGGCCATCGCGAACACGCCGGGATCACCGGAGGACACCACTGCGACGGTGCGGCCCTGCTGGGCCAGCGTGCAGGCCAGTTCGGCGCGGGCGCGTTCGTCGGTGTTGTCGCTCGGGTGACGCTGCTGGCCGGGACGGTCCGGCACGCGGTCCAGATACGGGCCGTAGCCGATCAGGTCGGTGGCGGCCGCCAGTTCCCGACGGGTCTGGGCCGTCGTCCACTCCGGGTCGCCCGGGCCGAGCCCGACCACAACAACACTTCCGCCGCTGCCGCCCTCACGACGAGAACCCGGCAAGATCGCGATCGAGAAGTACGGCACCGTCGTCTCGTCGACATCGGCGGCCGGCAGCACGCGTTGCGCCTCGGTGCTCGCGCGCTCGACATAGAACGCCTCGTCCAGCCGTCCGGCCGACGAAAGTGCCTGCCGTACAGCCGGGTACGAGCGGCCCAGCTTCATCACGACAGCGGCGTCGGTGTCGGCCAACCGGCGCTGCAGCTCGCCGGCCGGCAGGGTGCCGGGCAGGACCGTCAGCACCTGCTCGCCCTGCACCAGCGGTGTCGAGATCGCGGCCGACGCGGCGCTGACGGACGTCACGCCCGGTACGATCACCGCGTCGAAGCGCGCGGTCAGCCTGGTGTGCATGTGCATGTAGGAGCTGTAGAACAGCGGATCGCCCTCGGCGAGCAGCGCGACGTTGCGGCCCGCGGCCAGGTGGGTGGCGATGCGCTCGGCGGCCTCGGCGTAGAAGTCTTCGATGGCGCCGTTGTATCCACCCGGGTGCGACGTGGTCTCGGTCGTCACCGGGTAGACCAGATGCTCCTCGATCTGGCCGAGCCGCAGATACGGTTCGGCGATGCGGCGCGCGATGCTGTGGCCGTGCCGCGCGCTGTGGTAAGCCACCACGTCGGCGTCACCGATCAGGCGCGCGGCCTTGACCGTCACCAGTTCCGGGTCACCGGGGCCCAGGCCGACACCGTAGAGCGTTCCCGTCATTCGCGTTCACTCGCAATCGCATTCACCGCGGCGGCGGCCATGGCGCTACCGCCACGCCGCCCCGTCACCACCAGATAATCCATGCCGCGCGGCCGCGCGATCAGTTCGTCCTTCGACTGTGCCGAGCCGACGAAGCCCACCGGGCCGCCCAGCACCGCGGCCGGCACGGGCGCCCCCTCGTCGAGCAGCTCCAGCAGCCGGAACAGGGCGGTCGGTGCATTGCCGATGGCCAGCACGGCGCCGCCGAGCCGGTCGGCCCATAGATCGACGGCCGCGGCGGAACGGGTGCTGCCGAGCTTCGCGGCCATGGCGGGCGCACCCGGGTCGGCGACCAGCGACACCACCTCGTTGTCCGCGGGCAGCCGTGAGCGCGTGATGCCGGCCGCCACCATCGACGAGTCGCACAGGATCGGGGCGCCGGCGGCCAGCGCCGCGTGCGTGCGGGCCACCACGTTGTCGGTGTAGGCGACGTGTTCGGTGACGTCGACCTGGCCGCAGGTATGGATCAGACGGACGACGACGCGCGAGACGTCGTCGGGAAATCGCGCCAGGTCCGCCTCGGCGCGGATCGTCGCGAACGACTGCCGGTAGATCTCCGCAGCGTCGCGGACGTAGTCGAGCACGCGATAACCCTACGGGTGGCGCGGTTCGTACCCCGAATTGGTCGCCACCAGCACCTCACCGACGGCCGGACTGCCGCACGCGCGCTCGCAGCCCACGAAATGCCGGCGCCCGCCGGGCTCGCCGGCCGCCGCGGCTGCGGCGGCGTCACTGCGCACGTCCGCCAGTGACTTGGCACACCCCGGGCTGCCGGTGCAGGCACTGATCGACAGCCAGGGGGAGTGCTCATCGAAGATCAGGCCCATGGGGGCCAGCACCCGCAGGGAGGTGTCGGCAATGCCCTCTTCGAGGTCACAGATGAGTAACGAACGCCATGGCGTGACGACGATCGGGGCCGTGATCGCGGCCACAAACTCGGCGGTACGGGCCCGCAGGACACCCAGTGGGACGGCGGCGCCCAAGGTGATTCTGCCGTCGTCCTGAGTGATCCAGCCGACCGGCGGAACGTCGACCGGCGACCAGGTTGCGCCGGCGGGTGCGGTGGGATTGAGTCCCGAGCCGGCCAGGAGTTCATCGGTGTTATCGAGTTCGCTTGTCCGCCAACGGTTGCCGCGAATTCTCTGGAAGGTGTGAGCCAGCTCCAGCAGGGTGTCCGGGGCCTGCGACGCAGCGATCCGCACCCCGGTGTCGCGGCCTGCCACCAGCACGGCAGCGTTGTCGGAAGACGTCAGATGGGTGCTCACATCGGGGGTCAGGCCCGAGATGTCGCCGCGGCCGTCGTCGAGCCCGAACCAGAACCTTCCGGGCAATTCGGCCAGGTCAGGGCGCTTTTGTAGACCGGAATCGAGGTCGCGCACGGCGTCGCGGACGTCGCCGAGGCCGCCACTGCGGCCCGACAGCGGGGACGCCACGATGTTGCGGACACGCTCGTGCGTGGTTGACGGCAGCAGGCCTGCCGTTTCGACTGCCGCGGCCAGGCTCGCGGCGTCGTGGATGCCGCGTACCTGGATGTTGCCACGCGACGTCAGTTCCATTGCCGGCGAACCGAATTCGGTGGCCGCATGGGCCAGGGCCGCCAGCTGCGCAGCGGTGATCATGCCGCCGGCCAGGCGGATGCGCGCCAGGCCGCCGTCGGCCGCCTGGTGCACCTGCAGGGCGCCCGGACAGGCGTCGTCGTCACGAGTACGAATCACCTTGTCCACGTTACGTTGTGCGGCAAGGTGTGAAATGGGTCACCTCCGTTTCCGGCCTGTTCCGTGCCTTACAAGTCCCTTGTTCTGGGCGCATCGGCCCGTACCGTGAAACGCGAACTTCCGCTTGCTACACCGCAATCGGATGACCTAAGGAGGGACGCAATGTCGGATTTCGCTCTGTACGTTGGTGGCGTCTTCGCTCTCATCGTGGCCGCCGGCCTGCCCTACCAGGGCAAGACCTGGTACTCGCGCTGGCAGACCACCGAGCGCTGATCTCAGCGACGTAGATAAGACCGCCGGCGGGCGGGTTGCACAGCAACCCGCCCGCCGCTGCTTTTCCGCCCCATCGAAGGGCCGGGACCGCGGGACCATGCCCGTGCGGTACGAATAGTCGGTGCCGACCGTACTGCTGCTCTCGACGTCCGACACCGATCTGATCACCGCCCGCGCCAGCGGCGCCGAGTACCGCTGGGCCAACCCGTCGCGGTTGATCGACGGGGAACTGCCGGACCTGCTGGCCGGTGCCGACCTGGCGGTCGTCCGGGTGCTCGGCGGCTATCGCACCTGGCAGGACGACATCGACGCCGTCGTTGCCACCGGCGTACCGACGGTGGTGCTGTCGGGGGAGCAGACGCCTGACGCCGACCTCATGAGCCACTCGACCGTCCCGGCCGGCGTCGCCCTCCAAGCGCATATCTACCTGGCACAGGGTGGCGTCACCAACCTGCGCAATCTGCATTCATTCCTCTCTGACACCGTCCTGATGACCGGGTTCGGCTTCGGTGAACCCGAATCGACCCCGAGCTGGGGGCTGCTGCGCACGCGAGGAGCAATTGAGCACGGGGACCGCACCTCGGATGCTGACGGGCCGACGGTCGCCGTGCTCTACTACCGCGCCCAGCAGCTGGCCGGCAACACCGCCTACATCGATGCGCTGTGCCAGGCCATCGAACAGGCCGGTGGCCGTCCGCTGCCGATCTACTGCGCCTCGCTGCGCACCGCCGAACCTGAGCTCATCGAGCTGTTGGGAACGGCCGACGCCCTGATCACGACGGTGCTGGCGGCCGGCGGCGCCACCCCGGCCACGGCGAGCGCCGGTGGCGACGACGACAACTGGAACGTCGCACACCTGGCGGCTCTCGACATCCCGATCCTGCAGGGCCTGTGCCTGACCAGCTCGCGCGCCCAGTGGGACGAGAACGACGACGGCCTCACGCCACTGGACGTCGCGTCGCAGGTGGCGGTGCCCGAATTCGACGGCCGCATCATCACTGTCCCGTTCTCGTTCAAGGAGATCGACAGCGAGGGCCTGATCTCGTACGTTGCCGACCCCGAGCGCTGCGAGCGGGTGGCGCGGCTGGCCGTTCGGCACGCCCGCCTGAAGTACATTCAGCCCGCCGACAAGCGCGTCGCCCTGGTGTTCTCGGCGTACCCGACCAAGCACGCCCGCATCGGCAACGCCGTCGGCCTCGACACCCCGGCGAGCGCCGTCGCGCTGTTGCGCGCCATGCGCGACGCCGGCTACCGCATCGGCGACATCCCCGGCGTCGACGCCGAGGATGGGGATGCCCTGATTCACGCGATGATCGAAAAGGGTGGCCAGGACCCCGACTGGCTCAGCACTGAAGCGCTCGAAGCCAACCCCGTCCGGGTGTCCGCTAAGGACTACCGCGCCTGGTTCGCCACGCTGCCCGCCGAACTCACCGACGCCGTGACCGAGCACTGGGGTGAGGCTCCGGGCGAATTGTTCGTCGACCGCTCGCAGGACCCTGACGGCGAAATCGTCATCGCCGCAATGGTTTCCGACAACATCGTGTTGATCGTCCAGCCGCCCCGCGGCTTCGGTGAGAACCCCGTCGCGATCTACCACGACCCCGACCTGCCGCCGAGCCACCACTACCTGGCCGCCTACCACTGGATCAACAAGCACTTCGGCGCCGACGTGATGATCCACCTGGGCAAGCACGGCAACCTGGAATGGCTGCCCGGCAAGACCCTCGGCATGTCCGCGGCGTGTGGCACCGACGCTGCGCTGGGCGACCTGCCGCTGGTGTACCCGTTCCTGGTCAACGATCCCGGTGAGGGGACGCAGGCCAAGCGCCGCGCGCATGCCGTCCTGGTCGACCATCTGATCCCGCCGATGGCCCGTGCTGAGACCTACGGCGACATCGCGCGGCTGGAGCAGCTGCTCGACGAGCACTCGACCATTTCGGCGCTGGACCCCGGCAAGCTGCCGGCCATCCGTCAGCAGATCTGGACGCTGATGCGCGCCGCCAAGATGGACCACGACCTGGGTCTGGAGGACCGGCCCGACGAGGACGTGTTCGACGACATGCTGCTGCACGTCGACGGCTGGCTGTGCGAGATCAAGGACGTGCAGATCCGCGACGGCCTGCACATCCTGGGCCAGGCGCCCGATGGCGAGGCCGAGCTGGACCTGGTGCTCGCGATCCTGCGGGCCCGCCAGCTGTTCGGCGGCGAGCAGTCGGTGCCGGGGCTGCGTGAGGCGCTGGGTCTGATTGAGGACGGCAGTGCCGAGCGCGAGGCCGTGGATGCTGCCGAAGGTCAGGCCCGGGAGTTGGTCGCCGCGCTGCAGGCCACCGGTTGGGATGCCGCCGCCGTTTCCGGACTGACCGACAACGCCGAGGTCGCCAAGGTGCTGCGGTTCGCCGCCAGCGAGGTGGTGCCGCGGCTGCGTGCGACGAACCGCGAAATCGACCAGATCCTGCATGCCCTCGGCGGCGGCTTCATCGCCGCCGGGCCGTCGGGATCCCCGCTGCGCGGCCTCGTCAACGTGCTGCCCACGGGCCGCAACTTCTACTCCGTCGACCCCAAAGCCGTGCCGTCGAAGCTGGCGTGGGAAACCGGTGCGGCGATGGCGGATTCACTGCTGGAGCGCTACCGCACCGACTACGGCCGCTGGCCCGAGTCGGTCGGCCTCTCGGTCTGGGGTACCTCGGCCATGCGCACCGCGGGTGACGACATCGCCGAAGTCCTTGCGCTGCTGGGTGTTCGGCCGATCTGGGACGACGCCTCACGCCGCGTAGTCGGGCTCGAGCCCATCGCGCTGGCCGAACTCGGCCGTCCGCGCATCGACGTCACCATCCGCATCTCCGGCTTCTTCCGCGACGCCTTCCCGCACGTGGTGACCATGCTCGACGACGCCGTGCAGCTCGTGGCCGGGCTCGACGAGCCGGCCGAGGACAACTACATCCGTGCCCACTCACAGATCGACATCGCCGACCATGGTGACGGGCGGCGCGCCACCACACGCATTTTCGGCTCCAAGCCGGGAACGTACGGCGCCGGCCTGCTGCAGCTCATCGACAGCCGCAACTGGCGCGACGACGCCGACCTGGCCCAGGTTTACACCGCGTGGGGCGGCTTCGCGTACGGCCGCGGCCTCGACGGCGCCCCGGCGACCGACGACATGAATCGCGCCTACCGGCGAATCTCGGTGGCGGCCAAGAACACCGACACCCGCGAGCACGACATCGCCGACTCCGACGACTACTTCCAGTACCACGGCGGCATGGTGGCCACGGTGCGCGCGCTCACCGGCAAGGACCCCGCGGCCTACATCGGCGACAACACCCGGCCCGACGCCGTCCGCACGCGCACGTTGAGCGAGGAGACCACGCGCGTGTTCCGCGCCCGCGTCGTCAACCCGCGCTGGATGACCGCAATGCGCCGGCACGGCTACAAGGGTGCCTTCGAGATGGCGGCCACCGTCGACTATCTCTTCGGGTACGACGCCACCGCGGGCGTCATGGCCGACTGGATGTACGAGCAG
Organism: Mycolicibacterium sp. CBMA 226; assembly: GCF_009729075.1. Classification (GTDB taxonomy): domain Bacteria; phylum Actinomycetota; class Actinomycetes; order Mycobacteriales; family Mycobacteriaceae; genus Mycobacterium. Next base: position 311,590 of record NZ_VTGY01000001.1, read on the forward strand.
CTGACGCAGAGCTACGTGCTGGATCCGGAGAACCGCAAATTCATGTCCGAGTCCAACCCGTGGGCTCTGCACGGTATGGCCGAGCGGCTCCTGGAGGCAGCAGGTCGTGGCATGTGGGCCGCGCCCGAGTCCGCGACGCTCGACGGACTCAAGCAGGTTTTGCTGGAGACCGAAGGCGAGCTGGAGGGCTAGCTGGGGCCAGGTCGCGGGGCAGCGTCTTCGTCGGGAGAAAACCGACGCCCGCGGGTATTCTGGCTCGGTGTTCGAGATCGGTGCGGTGGTCGCCGGTTACGTCATCGAAGGCCATCTCGGGAGCGGTAGTAGCGCTGACGTATATCGGGCTCGCCGGCCGGCGGAATCAGTTCCGGTGGCGCTGAAGGTGTTTCACAACCAGAACGCCGATGACCGGGTGGCCTGGCGATTGGAGCGGGAGTTCAGCATCGCCCCCCGGCTGAGGCACCCGCACATTGTGGCGATGTATGAGCACGGAGAGCTGCGGGCCGGCGGCGGTGGTGTGAAGGAAGCCGGCCCGCAACCCACCAGGCTATGGCTGTCCATGCAGTACGTCGACGGTCCCGAGTCGACGGTGTTGATACCCGGACCGGACGATGAGCCGGATGTCGATGCGATCGTGCAGGTGTCGAAGCAGATTGCCTCGGCCTTGGACTATGCGCATCGGATGGACGTCATACATCGGGATGTCAAGCCCGCCAACATCTTACTGAGCGCTGATCAGCGCTCGGCGTTCTTGACAGATTTCGGCATCGCGCAGTTGCTGGACGATGCCAAACCGCTGGCCCGCAATGGCCGGGTCCGCGGGTCGATTGCCTACGCGGCTCCGGAACTCCTTGCAGCTCAACAATTGTTGCCGCAAACGGATGTCTATGCGTTGGCCTGCACCATGTTCGAGTGGTTGACCGGTCTGCCGCCGTACCCACGCAACACAACGTTCGCCATCGCTCATGCCCATCTGTGCGCCGAGGTGCCGAAGCTCACCGCGCGCCGCCATTGGTTGCCCACTGCGCTGAATTCGGTGTTCGCGAAGGCGCTCGCGAAAGAGCCGTCTGCGCGCTATAGCTCGTGCGCCGAGTTCGTCGCCATCGTCGCGAAGATATTGCGGGATGTTGCAGCGCCGCAACGACGCCGCCGACGATGGCCGGCGCGGTCGCGTCGCTGAAATCTATGGTTCACCCAGTGTTTACAGCCTCACCCAACGCCTGCGGAGCATCCGACCTACTGTTTTCTTGGGGCCAAGCGCAGGAGTCTCAGAGCAGTATTGGGCCGACTTCCCGTGCGGACGACATCGATGTGGCCCCGTAGCAACAGGACCCATCCGACGCTGACGGGAACCAAATGACCACTGAATCAACGAGTTACGACAATTCAGCGCTTGCGCACGAAGACGAGGGATACCACAAGGCTCTCAAGCCGCGTCAGATCCAGATGATCGCCATCGGTGGCGCCATCGGCACCGGTTTGTTCATGGGCGCGGGCAGCCGTCTGCACTCGGCCGGCCCGGGCCTGTTCCTGGTGTATGCCGTCTGTGGCGTTTTCGTCTTCTTCATCTTGCGGGCCCTCGGAGAACTCGTGCTGCACCGACCCTCCTCGGGATCATTCGTGTCGTACGCCCGCGAATTCTTCGGTGAGAAAACAGCTTTCGTCACCGGTTGGCTCTACTTCTTCAACTGGGCGGCCACCGCGATCGTCGATGTCACCGCGGTTGCGTTGTACGTGCACTACTGGGGCATGTTCAAGGCGATACCGCAATGGTTGATCGCGCTCATCGCGCTGGGCATCGTGGTGACCCTGAACATGATCTCGGTGAAGCTGTTCGGTGAAATGGAATTCTGGGCCTCGATCATCAAGGTCGCCGCGCTGGTCACGTTCCTGGTGGTCGGCATCGTGTTTCTCGGGGGCCGATTCGAAATCCAGGGTAAGGCAACAGGATTCGGCGTGCTCGCCGACAACGGCGGGCTCTTCCCGACCGGGCTGTTCTCGTTGGTCATAGTCACCACAGGTGTCATTTTCGCCTATGCCGCAGTCGAACTCGTCGGCATCGCGGCGGGGGAGACCGAGGAGCCGGCGAAAGTGATGCCGCGGGCGATCAACTCGGTCGTCGCGCGCATTGCGATCTTCTACGTCGGCTCGTTGGTCCTGCTGGCGCTTTTGCTGCCGTATACCGCTTACCACAAGGGCGAAAGTCCTTTCGTGACATTCTTTTCCAAGGTCGGCGTGCCGGCGGCCGGCGGCATCATGAACATGGTGGTGCTCACTGCCGCGATGTCCAGCCTCAACGCAGGCTTGTACTCGACCGGCCGCGTGCTGCGCTCGATGGCGATGAACGGCAGCGGCCCTGCGTTCACCGCGAAGATGAACCGCAACGGCGTGCCATTCGGCGGGATCGCGCTGACTGCCGTCCTTACTCTGCTGGGCGTCATCCTCAACCTGTTCGTGCCCGAAGATGCTTTCAACATCGCGCTCGACCTTGCGGCGATCGGCATCATCTTCACCTGGGGGATGATCGTCGCCTGCCAGATTCAGCTGTACCGCTGGGAAGCCAAGGGCATCGTGCAGCGTCCCAGCTTCCGGCTGCCCGGTACGCCGTACACCAGCTATGCGACGCTGGTGTTCCTCGTCGCGGTCACTGCGCTGATGTGTTACGAGAACTACTGGAATCTGATCGCCATCATCCTGCTGGTCCCGTTGCTGACCGGCGGCTGGTACGCAGTCCGGGGCAACGTCCTGGCCATCGCTGCCAAGCGTGTCGGATACACCGGCGAATATCCGGTGATTCCACAGCCACCCATCCCTACCGCGCCGCACGACAGGCCGCACGACAGGACGCACGACAGGACGTAGCGCCGGCGCGGGTTGTGCACGCATCTGCTCTGGTGGACGTGCATAGCCCTCGCGCTCGTTGCTCAACCACTAGCCTGATCGCCATGGCCCTCACCTTCGCCGATGTCGCCACCGCGAACTACATCCTGTTGACCACCTTCACCAAGGACGGCCGGCCAAAGCCGACCGCTGTCTGGGCCGTCCCGGACGGAGATCGGCTCCTGGTGATCTCCGAGGCCAAGGCCTGGAAGGTCAAGCGCATCCGGAACACCCCGCGCGTGACGGTCGCCAAGTGCGACATGCGCGGCAACCCCAAGAGCGAGGCCGTCGAGGCCACCGCGGCCATCTTGGACAAGTCGCAGCTGGGTTCCGTCTACGACGGCATCGGGAAGCGCTACGGATTGATCGGCAAGGCCTTCAACTTCGTCTCCAAGTTGCGTGGCGGTATGGAGAACAATGTGGCGCTGGAGCTCCGGGCCGCACAGTGACTCAATTCCCTGCGGGCGCGCCAAAGCTGCCGCGCCACAAGGACATCGGGCGGCTGCTGCTGAACTGCCCGGACCGTCGCGGCGTCATCGCGGCGGTGTCGACGTTCCTGACCCGCTGGGGCGCCAACATCATCTCGCTGGATCAGCACTCGACGGCTCCCGAAGACGGTGTCTTCCTGCAACGCACCGTCTTCCATCTTCCCGGGCTGGCGGCTGCCCAGCCCGACCTGGAACGCGAATTCCAGGCGGTGGCAGAGGAATTCGACATGGACTACCGGTTCACCGATGCGTCCAAACCGAAGCGCGTGGCGATCATGGCGTCAACGGCCGACCACTGCCTACTCGACCTGCTCTGGCGTAACCGCCGCGGCGAACTCGACATGACCGTGGTGATGGTGATCTCCAACCACGCCGACCTGGCCGAGCAGGTCCGGGCGTTCGGGGTGCCGTTCGTCCACATCCCGGCCACCCGGGACATCCGGGAGCAGGCCGAGCAGCGTCAGCTGGAACTGCTCAAGGGCAACGTCGATCTGGTGGTGCTCGCCCGGTACATGCAGATCATCACGCCGGAATTCCTTGACGCCATCGGCTGTCCGCTGATCAACATCCACCATTCCTTCCTCCCGGCCTTCGTCGGCGCGACGCCGTACCGGCGGGCCAAAGAGCGTGGCGTGAAGCTGGTTGGCGCGACCGCGCACTACGTGACCGAGGATCTGGACGAGGGCCCGATCATCGAGCAGGACGTCGTCCGCGTCGACCACACCCACAGCGTCGAAGAACTCGTCCGCCTCGGCGCCGACGTCGAACGGGCGGTGCTGTCCCGGGCCGTGCTGTGGCACTGTCAGGACCGGATCCTGCGTCACGGCAACGAAACCGTGGTGTTCTAGACGCATGGCTCCCACATTCGAAGACGTGTACCGCGAGAAGTACCTGCTACTGACGACCTTCACGAAGGACGGCCGGCCCAAGCCGACGCCCGTCTGGGGCGTGCCACACGAGGGCAAGCTGTTGATCAGCACCGACGAGGGCTCCTGGAAGACCAAGCGCATCAAGAACACCCCGCGGGTGACCATCCAGAAGTGCGGTGCGCTGGGCAAGATCAAAGGGGAGCCGGTCGAGGCCATCGCCCGCAACCTGCCGAAGTCCGAGACCAAGCGCGTTTTCGACATGGTGACCAGGCGCTACTGGTGGCACGCCTGGTGGTGGATCCCGCAGGCCATCATCCGCGGCGGTGTCGAAAAGGTGCACGCGGCCATCGAGGTCGAGCCGCTTCCCGCCGCCTAGGAACCAATTCCGGCGTTTCGGCGTTGTCCAGTGCATGGCGATGCGACTATTTCTGGTTTATGCCTTGGTCGAGGTCGCGGTGCTGGCAGCCCTGGCCTCGACCATCGGTGTGGCCTGGACGTTACTTGCGCTGTTGGCCACTTTTGCCGCCGGGCTGGCCATCGCGGGTGCGCAGATCACCCGGCATTTCAGCAGGTTGTCCGACGCGCTGAGCGCCCGATCCGCCGACCCGACGCTGGCCACGGACAGTCTGTTGGTCGCGCTCGGCACCGTCCTGGTCGTCGTCCCCGGTTTGGCGACCTCGGTGCTCGGCGCGCTCATGCTGGTGCCGTTCACCCGACGCGCGGTGCGGCCGTTGGCACAAGCCGTGTTCGGTCGCCAACTGACCCCGATGGACTTCCCGACCCAGGTGATCTACATCAACCACGATGAGCGCTACCGCGGACGCGGCGACTACATCGACGGCGAAGTGATCGAGGTCATCGACAGCTCACCGGTCGCTGTGCAGCGGCACGCCGGCTGAACGGACTAACCTGTCACCTTCGTGACCACCTTTGCGACGACGCTGCTGCTGGGCGGTCGTATCCACAGCCCGGCTGCGCCCGACGCCACCGCGATCGCGATCCGCGACGGCGTGGTGGCCTGGCTGGGCTCCGATGACATCGGCCGGGCATTGCACCCGGATGCCGCTGTCGTCGATCTCGAGGGCGCGTTCGTGGCGCCGGCATTCGTCGACAGCCATGTGCACCTCACCGCCACCGGACTCACCGTGGTCGGGCTGGACCTGCGCACCGCGACGTCGCTGCCGCACCTGCTGACCCTGCTGGCCGAACACGGCGCGCAGCACCCGGACGGCGTCATCTGGGGCCACGGCTGGGACGAATCCGGCTGGCCCGAGCGCGTCACCCCGACCACCGCAGACCTCGACGGAGTCCTCGGCGGCCGGCCCGCGTACCTCGCCCGGGTCGACGTGCACTCGGCCGTCGCGACGACCGGCCTGCGGCAGCTGGTGCCCGGGCTCGTCGACACGGCCGGCTTCTCCGAGCAAGGCCCGCTGACCGCCGACGCCCACCACCGCGTGCGAGCCGCGGCGCGCAACCTGCTCAGCGCCCCGCAACGCCGCGACGCCCAACGCGCCGCGCTCGACCTGGCCGCCCGCAACGGCATCGTCGCGGTGCACGAGTGCGCGGGTCCCGAAATCGGCGGCCTCGATGACTGGGCCGAGCTGCGCACTACCGAACACGGCGTCGACATCGTCGGCTACTGGGGCGAGGCCGTCGAAGACGCCGCGAGTGCCCGCGACCTGATGGCCCGCACCGGCGCCCACGGCCTCGCCGGCGACCTCTTCATCGACGGCGCGCTGGGTTCGCGGACGGCCTGGCTGCAGCAGCCGTATCTCGACGGACCCAGCTGCTCACCCACCTGTGGCAACACCTACCTGGATACCGACGCCGTCACCGCCCACCTGCTCGCCTGCACCGAAGCCGGTGTCACCGCGGGCTTCCACGTCATTGGCGACGCCGCGGTCGCGGCCGTCGTCGAAGCGCTCGAGCGGACCGTTGCGGCTTTCGGGGCACCCGCGGTGGCACGCTGCGGCCACCGCCTGGAGCACCTCGAGATGGTGGACCCGGACCAAGCGCGCCTGCTTGGCTCTTGGGGCGTGGTCGCGAGCATGCAGCCGAATTTCGACGCGCTGTGGGGCGGCGCCGACGGCATGTACGCGCAGCGTCTCGGAGTCGATCGGGCACAGGGGCTGAACCCGTTTGCGCTGTTAGCATCGCAAGGCGTGCCCCTCGCCTTCGGTTCGGACAGTCCTGTCACCAGCATCAATCCGTGGGAATCCGTGCGCGCCGCCATCAACCACCGCACAGCCGGCAGTGCCATCTCGGCACGGTCGGCGTTCCTGGCGGCGACCCGCGGCGCGTGGCGGGCCGGTGGTGCCCGCGACGGCATGACCGGGACGTTGGTGCCGGGTGCCGTGGCGTCGTACGCCGTCTGGCAGGTGCCTGGGGGCGCCGACGCCCTGGACGTCACCGCGCCGGTCGACGCCGTCCAGCGCTGGTCCACCGACCCGCGGTCCCGGGTACCGGCGCTGCCGCCGCTGGGCCCCGACGACGAGCTGCCGATCTGCCTGCAGACCGTCCACCGCGGTGAGCTGATCCATGGCTGAGAGCACCGAAGGCACCGAAGACACCGAAGGCACCGAAGACACCGAGGTGACCCCGGACGACGACGCCCGGGCCGAGGCGGAGCCGGAAACACCGCCAGAGCCCGAACAGCCCCGGGGTCCCGGCCGCGGCGCCCGGCTGGTCAGCGGTCTGAGGCGGTTCTTCGAGCCACGGTTGATCCGGCTCGCCGCGGTCGTCGTGGCTGGCCTGCTCCTGTGCGCGAGCTTCCCGCCGTTCGGCCTGTGGTACCTGTCTTTCGTCGCGTTGGCGCTGCTGGCCTGGGTACTGGTCGACGAACGTACAACGCCCGCAGGCGGTTTCGGCTACGGCATGCTCGCCGGTCTGGTGTTCTACGTGCTGCTGCTGCCGTGGATCAGCAATTTCGTCGGCCCGGTTCCCTGGCTCATGCTGGCGGCCCTGGAGGCGTTTTTCACGGGCGTGTTCGGCCTGACTGTTGTCGTCGTCCGGCGCCTGCCCGGGTGGCCCGTGTGGTTCGCCGCACTCTGGGTGACGGCCGAATGGCTCAAGTCAACGGTGCCGTTCGGTGGCTTCCCGTGGGGCGTGGTGGCCTTCGGCCAGACCGACAGTCCGCTGCTTCCACTCGCCCAACTCGGCGGTGCGCCTCTGGTGTCGTTTGCCGTGGCGCTGATCGGTTTCAGTGCGACGGCCATCGTGCTCGAGGCGGTCCGGCACTGGCGTCACGATCACCGCACGGGCGCCGCGGCTCCGCCTGAGGTCTTCATCCCGGGCATCTGTATTGCCCTGGTCCTGCTCCTCACCGTCCTGGCGTGGCCGCACGTCCGTAAAGCCGGCGCCGGCGCGGGTGACGACCCCGCGATCAACGTCGCCGCCATCCAGGGCAACGTGCCGCGCCTCGGCCTCGACTTCAACGCCCAGCGTCGCGCCGTGCTCGACAACCACGTCCACGAGACCAAACAACTGGCCGAGGACGTCCGCGCCGGCCGCGCACCCCAACCGACGGTGGTGATCTGGCCGGAGAACTCGTCGGACATCGACCCGCTCGTCAACGCCGACGCCGCGGATCTGATCTCGGCGGCGTCGTCGGCCATCCAGGCGCCGATCCTCGTGGGCACCGTGCTGTCGGCGCCGGATTACACGCCGGAGCACCCGGTGACCACCAACTCGGTGATCGTGTGGAACGGGACCGACGGGCCGGGGGACCGCCACGACAAGGCCATCGTGCAGCCGTTCGGGGAGTACCTGCCCTGGCGGAGCTTCTTCCGGCTGCTGTCGCCGTACGCCGATCGGGCCGGCTATTTCGTACCGGGCAACGGCAGCGGCGTCGTCACCGCCGCCGGTGTGCCGATCGGGGTGACGACCTGTTGGGAGGTCATCTTCGACCGCGCCGCCCGACAGTCGGTCCTGAACGGCGCGCAGTTGCTGGCGGTGCCCGCGAATAACGCGACGTTCGACGAGCCGATGAGCGCCCAGCAACTGGCGTTTGCCCGGCTGCGGGCCGTCGAACACGACCGCTACGTGGTCGTCGCGGGCACGACCGGGATCAGCGCGGTGATCGCCCCGAACGGCCAGGTCCTGGAGCGGACCGAGTTCTTTCAGCCCGCTTATCTGGACCGCCAGGTGCGGTTGAAGACCGATCTGACGCTCGCCACGCGGTGGGGACCGGTCATCAACGGAGTGCTCATCGGGGTCGGTGCTGCGGCCCTTCTGGCGGGCATGTTGCACAATAGGAACCTCATGCGCCGCCGCCAGGTGGTTGCGGAACATCAGGACGGCAGCGCGGCCGCGCCTGATGCTGACACCGACACCGAAAACGAACAGGGGTAATGGCCATGGGCGAGGATCGTCCAAGTCAGCGCACGTTGGTCATCATTCCGACCTACAACGAGCGTGAGAATCTGCCGTTGATCGTCGGCCGAGTGCGGGCCGCACGTCCCGACGTCCACGTGCTCGTCGTCGACGACGACAGCCCTGACGGCACCGGCCAGCTGGCCGACGAGCTCGCGCTGGCCGATCCCGATCGGCTGCACGTCATGCACCGGGCCGGCAAAGGCGGCCTGGGTGCGGCGTACCTCGCCGGGTTCGCGTGGGGCCTGGGCCGCGGCTACAGCGTCCTGGTCGAAATGGACGCCGACGGAAGTCACGCTCCCGAAGAGCTGTACCGCCTGCTGGACGCCGTCGACGCCGGCGCCGACCTGGCGATCGGGTCGCGGTACGTCCCGGGCGGCGCCATCCGTAACTGGCCCCGCCGCCGGCTCGTCCTGTCCCGCACGGCGAACACTTATGCCCGCGTATTGCTGGGCGTCAAGATCCACGACATCACGGCCGGTTACCGCGCGTACCGCAACGACGTGCTGGAGAAGATCGGCCTCGACGACGTCGATTCGAAGGGCTACTGCTTCCAGATCGACCTGACCTGGCGCGCCATCAACGCGGGTTTCACCGTCGCCGAGGTGCCCATCACGTTCACCGAGCGCGAACTCGGGGTGTCGAAGATGAGCGGATCGAACATCCGTGAGGCCATGTCGCAGGTGGCGAAGTGGGGCATCCGCGGCCGGCTGGACCGCGCCCGCGGCGTCGTGCGCTAGTCGGACAGTTCAGAGCGACAGAAAAAGCCCCGTGCCAGGCACGGGGCTTTTTCTATTGGGCCTGGCGATCAGCCGCGGCGGCGGGTCTTGATCAGCTCCAGCCGCTCCTTGAGCAGCTCTTCGAGCTCCTCGATGGAACGACGCTCGAGCAGCATGTCCCAGTGGGTACGCGGCGGCTTGACCTTCTTGGGCTCGGGAACGTCACCCTCGATCAGGGTGCCTTCCATGCCGTTCTTGCACGCCCAGGTGCCGGGGATTTCCGCGTCGTCCGCGAACGGAACTTCGAATTCCTCGCCGTTGTCGGTGCGGTAGCGGGCCACCTGCCGCGGCGCCAGGTCATGGTTACGGTCGGTCTCGTAGCTCACAGCTCCGAGGCGACTGCCTCGCAGGACACGATCAGCCATCGTCAATCACTCCCTTGGTATAGCGACAGGGAATCAACGCAGGCCAGCGCCGTGAAGTTCCCGACTCGGTTGTCCATGATACCGGGGATCGCGGCGTCGCCGGATACAGTCACGATCGTGAGGCGGACATGAAGCGCTCGAAGGCCCAGCCGTGTCGGTGGTGTGGCCGGGAGGTGGCTGACGCGGGCATGGGCCGTCGCCGCCAGTACTGCCGCCAGTCCTGCCGGCAACGGGCCTACGAGCAGCGGGCGATGGTCAAGGGGACCAACCTGTCCGAGGACTCGGTGGTGCTCAGCGCCGAGGAAGCGGCGGCCCTCTCCGACCGCGTTTATCAGGTACGGTGTGCGGCCGAGGACGTAGCGACCGCGGTGGCCGAAGGCGCCGGTCCCACTGAATTGAAAGAGCTGTGTGAAGTGCTGCTGCAAGCCGCGAAAGACGCCGACGGTTGGCGTTAGGACGCGCACAGCGTCGGGAGAAGGCGCTGACGGCGAGCGCGGCGACGGGAAAGAACTGATGCATGACTGACGATCGTCGGCGGATTCACAAGCCGACCAAGTTCCTGGGCCGCGGCTTCGAGGCGTTCCACGACGTCGAGGACCCGGTGCAGGACAGTCGCATCGCCCACGAGACGGCGGCGGCGCTGCTGGAACGCGTTCGGACCTACCCGGATCCGGACGTGGTGTCGCGGTTGGTGGCATACACGGACGAGCACGGCATCGAGACCATCGCCGAATTGTGGGCGGGCGCCGGTGCGCGCAGCCTGCCCGGCGCGCTGTGGCGGGTCTATCTGCTGCGGCTGTCGATCCGCAATGACCCCTATTCGGCCAGCCTGATGTTCGGCCGCGGCGCGGAGGTGCTGCACTCGATCTACCCCGTGGTCGCCGGCGCCGAGACGCCCGTCGGGCCGACCGAGATTCGCGAGCTTGCCGACCGGATTCTGCGCGGCGTCTTCGAAGGGGATTTCGCCGTCGCACTCGAGCGGGCGGCGGCGTACTGCCGGGTGAGTGCCGCCGGCTGCACCAGCCTCGCCGAGGACGCGATGACGACCGCGCCCGAGCGCGCCGCCGAACTGACGGACCGGGCTGTGACGTTCACGCGGCTGGCGAACGAGCTGCATGCCGCCGCCGAGTTGTGGCGCAGCGATTCACTGGATTGACCCTGTCACCGCCGCTGCCGGCGGGATACAGCTGAGAAGTTAAAGCCAGACCGCAGAACGCCTCTCGGCGGTAGGCCGCTCGTGGCGGCGAAATTTGGGGCCCGGGGTTACTGCGGCCTGGCGCTGTTCACTGTAGCCGATGATCGAGTGCGCCGAGCAATTCCCAGATGGCGCCGGGCCCCGGTGCGGGTGTCCGAAATCGTCCCGACGGACCGGTTCGATATGCGTACTGTGTCGGCATGACGACGGCGTTCGTGCTGTCCGGCGGCGGCAGCCTGGGGTCCATCCAGGTGGGCATGCTGTTGGGTCTGGCCGAGGCGGGCATCACACCGGATCTGATCGTCGGTACCTCTGTCGGTGCCCTCAACGGCGGCTGGATCGCCGGGCGGTCCGACCACGACGGGGTCCTCGCGCTGGCCGACCTGTGGCGGACGCTGTCCCGCCGCAAAGTGTTCCCGACCAGCCCGAGTATGGGGCTGCTCGGGTTCCTGGGGCGCCGGCCTCATCTGGTTTCCGACACCGGGATCCGCACGCTGTTGCAGCAGAATCTGCGGTTCCGGCGGCTGCAGGACGCATCGACGCCGCTACACGTGGTCGCGACTGACGTGCTGTCGGGACAGGACGTCCTGCTGTCGTCGGGCGATGCCGTCGACGCGATCGTCGCCAGCGCCGCCATCCCCGCGGTCCTGCCGCCGGTCCGGATCGGCGGACGCGATCTGGTCGACGGCGGCGTGGTGAACAACACACCGCTGTCATACGCGGTGGAACTCGGCGCGACCGAGGTGTGGGTGCTGCCGACGGGTTACTCATGCGCCATGCCGGAACCACCGAGGGCGGCGTTGGCCATGGCGATGCACGCCTTCACGCTGGCGATCAATCGGCGGCTGGCGACCGATGTCGAGCGGTTCGAAGGATTGGTCGAGTTGCACGTGGTGCCGCCGCTGTGTCCGGTGCGGGTGTCGCCCATCGATTTCTCCCGCTCGGCCGAACTCATCGAGCGATCACTGCAGTCCACCCGCCGCTGGCTCCCCACGACCCGTCCGGAGGTGGGGCAGGCGGAACTGCTGGAGCCCCATCGCGATTGCAGCTGAATCCTCTTCGCTCGTCGCGTACCCGGGGCCTACTTGACTACTTGAGCACGTTGACGGCGCGGGCCACCACCAGCGCGGTGGTCGACACGGCCACCATCGACTGCACGGTCATCATCGTCTTGGCCCAGCGCGACAGCGGCATGGTGTCGGTGGGGGAGAACGCGACCACGTTGGTGTAGCTGGTGTACAGGTAGTCGACGAAAGTCGGGCGCCAGCCTGGCTTGGCGTTCTGCGGGTCGCACATCTGCGGGAACTGGAAGTCCGGGTACGGGTTGTCGCCGGCCCGCCGGGCGAAGGGGCCGCCGCGGTCCAGCTCCCAGTACCAGATGCCGAACACGATGATGTTGGTGATGAAAATCGCTGCGCCGCTTCCCAATAGGACACCGGCATCGTTGCTCACCTTGCCGGACAGGATGTTCAAATCCAAGATGATCGCCGATGCCGTGTTGTCCAGCGTGATGGCCGCCGTCAGCACGATCATGGTCCAGCGGCCGACGGTGGTCTGGCGGGACAGCCGCACCGGATTGATGATCATCAGGACGGCCACCAGCAGCAGCTCCAGTGTGATCAACGGCCACCGGGGTATCTCCGGGACGGTGTACTGCACAGGGATCGCGCGCTGCAGTGTCACTGCGGCCAGGATCGCGAAGATCACCGGCAGCCGATTCTCCGGATCGCCCGGCCGGAGCCACGACGGTACGTGGTGCTCAGCACTGCTGGTCAGGCGGTGGGTCCGCTCGATGAACGTCTTGACCGCCGGCGGCAACGGTTCTGGGGTGGGGTCCATGCGCTCAGTTTTGCACCGAGATGACACCATTAGACGGTGTCTGCCGAGCTGAGTCAGGGAACCCACAGGACGTCGCCGCTTGCCGCGGCCGACATTGATGCGGCTGCCCGGCGAATTTCCTCGGTCGTGACGCGCACCCCGCTGCAGTACAGCGATCGGCTTTCGGCGCTGACCGGCGCCCAGGTGTACCTCAAGCGCGAGGACCTGCAGGCCGTCCGGTCCTACAAGCTGCGCGGTGCCTACAACCTGCTGATGCAGCTGTCCGATGCGGAGAAGGCCGCCGGCGTGGTGTGCTCGTCTGCGGGCAACCACGCCCAGGGTTTCGCGCTGGCCTGCCGCTCGATGGGTGTGCACGGGCGGGTGTACGTCCCGGCCAAGACGCCCAAGCAGAAGCGGGACCGCATCCGCTACCACGGTGGTGACTTCATCGAGTTGATCGTCGGGGGTGCCACCTACGACCTCGCCGCGGCCGCGGCGCTCGAGGATGTCGCGCGCACCGGTGCCACCCTCGTGGCGCCGTACGACGACCTGCGCACCATGGCGGGCCAGGGCACCATCGCGGTCGAGATCCTCGAACAGCTGGATGCCGAACCCGACCTGGTGATCGTGCCGGTCGGCGGCGGCGGTTGCATCAGCGGCATCACCACCTACCTGACCGCGAACACCACAGCCACCGCGGTGCTCGGTGCCGAGCCCGCAGGCGCGGCGTCGATGATCGCGGCGCTGGCCAAGGGCGAGCCGGTGACGCTCGAGCACGTCGACCAGTTCGTCGACGGGGCCGCGGTGGCCCGGGCCGGGACGCTGACCTACGCGGCGCTGGCTGCGGCCGGCGACATGGTGTCGGTGACGACGGTCGACGAGGGTGCGGTGTGCACCGCGATGCTCGACCTGTACCAGAACGAGGGCATCATCGCCGAGCCCGCGGGCGCGCTGTCCGTGGCGGCGTTGATGGAAAACGGTGTCGAGCCCGGTTCGACGGTGGTGTGCCTGATCTCCGGTGGCAACAACGACGTCTCGCGCTACGGCGAGGTGCTCGAGCGGTCGTTGGTGCACCTGGGTCTCAAGCACTACTTCCTGGTGGACTTTCCGCAGGAGCCCGGCGCGCTGCGGCGGTTCCTCGACGAGGTGCTCGGGCCCAACGACGACATCACCCTGTTCGAATACGTCAAGCGCAACAACCGGGAGACCGGGGCAGCGCTGGTCGGCATTGAACTCGGTTCGGCCGCGGGCTTCGACGGGCTGCTGGAGCGGATGCACAATTCCGGCATCCACGTCGAGCCGCTGGAGCCGGGGTCACCGGCTTACCGGTATCTGACTTAGTCACCTCGGCGGAGGACGGCGAAGCTGTGCCCGGGCAGCGTCGTGGCGTCCGTTCCGATCTGCGGCTCGGCTGACGACAGCACTACGCCGCCGGTGACGGGTACCGCGACAGTTTGTTCTCCGAGGTTGCAGGCCACCGCAAATGCGCCGCGGTGCATGACGATCCAGCGGTCGGCCTCGTCGAACTCGATGTGCAGGTGGTCGAGCCATGGGTCGGCGAAGTCGGGTTCGGTGCGCCGCAACGTAATCAGGTCGCGGTACAGCTGCAGCAGCCGGGCGTGCGCGCCGGTACCGACCTCGTCCCAGTCCAGCTTGGAGCGCTGGAACGTCGCGGGGTCTTGGGGATCGGGGATGTCTTCGGCGGCCCAGCCGTGGTCGGCGAACTCGGCCTTGCGGCCCTCCGCCGTCGCGCGTGCCAGTTCGGGTTCCGGATGTGAGCTGAAGAACTGGAACGGCGTTGAGGCGCCCCACTCCTCACCCATGAAAAGCATTGCCGTATAGGGTGATCCGAGGACCAGCGCGGCCTTGACTGCGAGTTGTCCGAAGTCGAGGTTCTGTGAGGGGCGGTCACCCATCGCGCGATTGCCCACCTGATCGTGTGTGCAGGTATATGCCACCAGCCGGGTGGCCGGAATCTGTGCGGTGTCCAGCGGCCGGCCATGGCGGCGGCGCCGGAACGACGAGTAGCTGCCGGCGTGGAAGAAGCCGCGGGTGAGAGTCGTGGCGAGCGTCTGCATCGACCCGAAATCGGCGTAGTAGCCCTGCCGTTCGCCGGAGACCGCGGTGTGGATGGCGTGGTGGATGTCGTCGTCCCATTGTCCGGCGAGGCCGTAACCACCATGCTCGCGCGGCGTGACCAGGCGCGGGTCGTTGAGGTCGCTTTCGGCGATCAGGGACAGCGGGCGGCCCAATTGTTTTGCCAGCGTGTCGGTTTCGGCGGCCAGCTCTTCCAGCAGGTGCACCGCGGTGGTGTCGACAAGTGCGTGCACCGCGTCCAACCGCAGGCCGTCGATGCCGAAATCCCGCATCCAGCGCAGGGCGCAGTCGATGATGTAGCGGCGCACCGGGTCGGAGTCGGCGGCGGCGATGTTGATCGCTTCGCCCCACGGGGTTCGGCCCGCCGTCAGGTACGGGCCGAACTTTGGCAGGTAATTCCCTGACGGGCCAAGGTGATTGAACACCGCGTCGAGCAAAACCCCGAGTCCTCGGCGGTGACAGGCGTCGACGAATCGGACCAGACCAGAAGGGCCGCCGTAGGGTTCGTGCACCGCGTACCACAGCACGCCGTCGTAGCCCCAGCCGTGGCTGCCGCTGAACGCGTTGACCGGCATCAGCTCGATGAAGTCGACGCCGAGGTCGATCAGATGGTCCAGTCGCTCGATCGCGGCGTCGAATGTGCCGGCCTCGGTGAAGGTGCCGACGTGCAGTTCGTAGATCACCGCCCCGTCGATGGCGCGGCCGGGCCAGGGGGCTGCCGGCTGGGCCGGCCACAGCTGTGAAAGTCCGTGCACGCCATCGGGTTGCCGCGGCGAACGGGGGTCGGGCAGCGGTTGCGCGTCATCCACGATGAACCCGTACCGCGCGTCGGATGGCACGTCGACGGTGGCGCGCCACCATCCGTCATCGGAGCGGGCCATCGGGTATCGGCCACCGTCGGCCTCGAGTACGACGTCGTCCGGTGTCGGGGCCCAAACCGAGAATTCGTGCTCAGGCATCGCGTTTCTCCAGGAGCGCGCCGGGCAGTTCGGCGAACAGCGCATCGGCGGCCACGGTGCCCGACCAGGTGCGGCCGGTCAGCCGGTCGGACCACTCGCCCTCCGGCAGCGTGAGTGCGGTGTCGCCCCAACCGTTTTCGTCGAGCTTGAGAGTCCACCGGGGAATCGCCACCAGCACATCAGTCCCGCGCCGGAACGCGATGACGTGGTCGGCGGCGGCGACGGGCGTGTAGTCGCCCGACAGGTAGGTGTCCGGCCGCTCCCGGCGTGACCGCAATGCGCCGGCGACCACTCGAATCTTGGGATGGCTCAAGCTGTTCAGCTCGCCCCGGCGGAGAGCGAAATCCACCGGACGACGGTTGTCGGGGTCCACCAGGCTGTCGTCGAACAGCTCGGTTCCTTGATAGACGTCCGGGACACCCGGCACGGTGAGGGCCAGCAGCTTCTGCGCGACGGCGTCGCTACGCGCGGCCGCGTCGAGCTGTTCCACGAATGCGCCGACCTCGGCGGCGACCGGCCCGTCGATCAGCGCATCGATCCAGTCGTGGACCGCGTCTTCGAACTCCCGGTCCGGCTGCTCCCAGTTGGTGTGCAGTTCGGCTTCGCGGATCGCCTTCTCGGCGTACGCGTGCAGCCGCTCACGCAGGGTGTCATCGACGTCTCCGGGCGCCGGCCAGACGCCGATGATGTTCTGCCACAGGAACAATCCCGTGCCTTCGTCGGGTGGTACACAGACCGAGTTCCAGCGGCCGACGCGCTGAACCCAGCGGTCGGCGCACTGGGACAACACCGTGATGCGGGCCCGCACATCCTCGCCGCGCTTGGTGTCGTGGGTGGACAGGGTCACCATGGTCTCGGGCCAGTCCCGTGCGCGCGCGGCGGTGCGCTGGTGAAATTCGGCCGTGCTCATCCCGAACCGTTCCGGGGTGCCGCCGACTTCGTTCAGCGACACCAGGCGAGCGTCGCGGTAGAACAGCGTGTCCTCGATCGCCTTGGCCGTCACCGCGCCGCACAACTGCTGCAACCGGGCAGCAGGTTCGGGCTGCTGCAATGCCGTGACGATCAGCTGTACCGCCGATGCCAGTTCCGGTGCCGCGCTGATGGTTTCGCTGATGGACTCGGGCAGCACCGCGGACAACACCCGGTAGTCGGTGCGATATACGCCGACATGGCTGACCAGTTGGGCGATGGCAGTCGGTAGGGCAGGATCATCGGCTCCGGCTACCCGCACGATCGCGCGACGCAGCCGGGCCAATTCGCTGGCCAGCGTCTCGGTGGCGACCGTGATCTTCAATTCCCGGGCATCGCAACGGGTCTCGCGGGTTAGTTCCGTCAGTGGACCGGCGCCGTCAGGGTCGACGAACAGCCCGCCGATTTCCCGCAGCACGTCGTAACCGGTGGTGCCCGCGATGGGCAGGCCCGGGTCCAGCGGCTCGGCGGCGGCCAAGATCTTCTCGGCGACGATCCACGCCTCGGGCCCGGCCAGGTTGCGCAGCCGGGCGAGATAGCCTGCGGGATCGGTCAACCCGTCGATGTGGTCGACCCGCAACCCGTCCACCAGGCCTTCGCGAAACCAGCGCCCGATCTCGGCGTGACTGGCGTCGAACACTTCGGGATCTTCTTGGCGCACCCCGGCCAGCGACGTGATCGAGAAGAACCTGCGGTAGCCGCAGGAGCCGGAGCGCCACCCCGTCAACCGATACGCCTGCCGGGCATGGACCTCGGCAGCGGTGCCCGCGCTGGTGCCGGGCCGGATCGGCCAGGTCCGGTCACCCAGCCGCAGCACATCGCCGTCGACGGCGATGTCGTCGGCGTCGGAATCAGAACCCAGGACCGGCAACACGATTCGGCCGTCGGGGTCCAGTTCCCAGTCGATGTCGAAATATCGGGCGAAGCCGGCCTCACGGCCGTACGTCAGGACGTCCCACCACCATGGATTCTGCTCGGGCTGTTCGACGCCCACGTGGTTCGGGACGATGTCCACGACAAGTCCCATACCGCGGGCGCGCGCCGCGGCCGACAGCCGCGAAAAGCCTTCCGGTCCACCGAGTCCCGCCGAGATGGCCGTCGGGTCGGTGACATCGTAGCCGTGCGTCGACCCGGTCACGGCAGTCAGTACCGGCGAGAGATATAGGTGCGTTACCCCGAGATCGTCGAGGTAGGGCAGTAGTGCCAGCGCGTCGTCGAAGGTCATTCCGTCGCTGCGCATTTGCAGTCTGTACGTAGATACGACGGGCAAGACCGGCACCACGCTCACGCCGTCTTACGCAGCACCAGCAGCGAGCGGGCCTGCAGCGAGATCGTCTCACCGGCCGCGGCCACCAGTTCGGTATGGCCGTGCGGATCCGCAGTGTCCAGCGCCGCCGCCCAGCTCGCGCCGTAGTCCTCGCCGGGAATCA
The DNA here is from genome assembly GCF_009729075.1 of Mycolicibacterium sp. CBMA 226. GTDB lineage: Bacteria > Actinomycetota > Actinomycetes > Mycobacteriales > Mycobacteriaceae > Mycobacterium. Next base: position 329,807 of record NZ_VTGY01000001.1, read on the forward strand.
CGAAGTCGAGAGCCTCGTCGTGAGCGTTGAAGCACAACAGGAACGAGTCGTCGGTGACCCGCTCGCCACGGGCGTTGGGCTCGCGTATCGCGTCGCCGTTGAGGAACACCGAGATGCTCTTGCCGAAACCGGAATCCCAGTCCTCGAGCGTCATCTCGTCGCCTGCGGGGGTCAGCCATGCGATGTCGCGGACCTGTCCGCTGCTCCGAACCGGTTGGCCGGCCAGGAACCGCCGCCGCCGGAACACAGGGTGCTTGCGCCGGAATGCCACGACCGTGCGGGTGAATTCGAGGAGCGCCGCGTTGGTGTCGCACATGGTCCAGTCCATCCACGACAGTGGGCTGTCCTGGCAGTAGACGTTGTTGTTGCCCTGCTGAGTGCGCCCGATCTCGTCGCCGTGGCTGATCATCGGGGTGCCCTGCGACAGCATCAGGGTGGCCAAGATGTTGCGGCGCTGCCGTTCCCGGAGTTCGAGGATCTCGGGGTCGTCGGTCGGACCTTCGACGCCGCAGTTCCAGGAGCGGTTGTGACTCTCGCCGTCCCGATTGTCCTCGCCGTTGGCTTCGTTGTGCTTCTCGTTGTAGGACACCAGATCGGTCAGCGTGAAGCCGTCGTGACAGGTGACGAAGTTGATGCTCGCACTCGGTCGCCGGCCGGTGGCCTCGTACAGGTCCGAGGAGCCGGTCAGCCGGGAGGCGAACTCGCCCAGGGTTGCGGGCTCGCCCCGCCAGTAATCGCGCACAGTGTCGCGGTATTTCCCGTTCCACTCGGTCCACAAACCTGGGAAGTTGCCGACCTGGTAGCCGCCCTCGCCGACATCCCACGGTTCGGCGATCAGCTTCACCTGGCTGATGACCGGATCCTGTTGCACGAGATCGAAGAACGCAGAGAGCCGGTCCACGTCGTAGAACTCGCGGGCCAGCGTCGAGGCGAGGTCGAACCGGAAGCCGTCGACGTGCATCTCCAGTACCCAGTACCGCAGCGAATCCATGATCAGCTGCAGGGTGTGGGGATGGCGGGCGTTGAGGCTGTTACCGGTACCGGTGAAATCCTTGTAGAGCGACGGGTCGTCGTCATCGAGCCGGTAGTACGCGGCGTTGTCGATACCGCGGAAATTCAGCGTCGGGCCCAGGTGATTGCCCTCGGCGGTGTGGTTGTAGACCACATCCAGGATGACTTCGATGCCGGCTTCGTGGAACGACTTCACCATGGTCTTGAACTCGGCGACCGCGCTGCCGGCGTGCTGGTTCCATGAGTACTGGTAGTGCGGCGCGAAGAAGCCGAACGTGTTGTAGCCCCAGTAGTTCCGCAGGCCCAGGTCCACGAGCCGGTGGTCATGCAGGAACTGGTGCACCGGCATGAGTTCGATCGCGGTGACGCCGAGAGACCGCAGGTGCTCGATGATCGCCGGGTGCGCGAGTCCGGCGTACGTGCCGCGCAGTTCCTCGGGGATCGCCGGATGGGTCTGCGTCATGCCCTTGACGTGGGCCTCGTAGATCACCGTCTCGTGATACGGCGTCCGCGGCAGCCGGTCGTTGTCCCAGTTGAAGAACGGGTTGATCACCACGCTGGTCATGGTGTGCCCCAGCGAATCAACGCCCGGCGGTCGGCCGGTGGCCGACGGCTCGTCCAGGTCGTAGGAGTACAGCGACTGGCCGAAGTCGAAGTCGCCGTGGAAGGACTTGCCGTAGGGATCGAGCAGCAGCTTGCTCGGATCGCAGCGGTGCCCATTGGCCGGATCCCAGGGTCCGTATACGCGGAACCCGTACCGCTGCCCCGGGGTCACCGCCGGCAGATAGCAGTGCCACACGTAGCTGTCGACCTCGTCGAGGTTGACGCGTTCCTCGCTGCCGTCCTTGGCGATCAGGCAGAGTTCGACGCGCTCGGCGACTTCAGAGAACAGCGAGAAATTCGTGCCGGAACCGTCGTAGGTGGCACCGAGGGGATAGGCGGTACCCGGCCAGACGCCAACAACCATGAAGGCAGCTCACCACCAGCCGGTGGCAGCCCCGACCTGGCGGCCGAGTTCGGCGGTCATGGTGCGCATGTAGGTGGCGGACAGATGGTGAGAGTCGTGGTACAGCAACACATTTCCCTCCACAGCGCGGCAGATGTCAGGGCGGCACACCGCGTCACTCATGTCGAGCGGCTTCAGCATTGGGAACTGCGCGACGAAATCGAGGGTCGGGTTGTGGTCGGACAGTACCTCGGAGCGGGCGATACCGCACGACGTTGAATTGCCGCCGCTGGCAAGGCAGTCGGCCGGGAAGAAGGGCTTACCGTCCCGTACCAGCCACGGGGTGTCGCGCATGGCCAGAATCGGGATGTTCGCTTCCGACAGGCGCTGCCAGATACCGATATACGTGCCGGGCATGACGTCTCCGGACTTGATGTTCCACGGGCGCGTTGAGGTCGTGAAGACGAAGCTCGGACGGTCTGCCACCAGTTTCGGCATGACCAGCTCGTTCCACTCGTAGCACTTGGGGTACGGCCGGTTGTCGCCCATCACCAGCGGGTTGGGCTCGGTCGAGAGCGGGCAGCCCATCTTCAGATAGGTGACGACCTTGAAGTGGTACCGCTTACCGAGCACGTCCAGCGCGGTGATCCAGTGCTCGGCGTGCGAGCCGCCGGCCAGCGCGATGGTGCGGGGTGCCTGCGTGTCGCCGTAGGTGCAGTTGCGGATCGACAGGTCGTCGAAGTCGGCGATGCAGCTGTCAGCGGTCGTCGCGGGCACGTCGTCGTGCGCCTCGAGCACCGTCGGGCGGAACGGCAGCTTCGGCACCCGGGCGTGGTGCAGCAGGGCGCGGGCACCCGGATAGTCGACCGCCGACAGCGTGGCGAGTTCCTTGCCGTTGGCGCGGGCGGTGTTCATGTGCTCGCGCCACGTGAACGCCGTGGCGGTCAGCGTCACGCCCATCACGGCGACGAGCGTCCCCAGCACCGCGGTGGGCCGCCGCAGCCCGGTCAGGCCGGCCGAACCCGACGCCGAGGGCCGGCGCAGGGGGTTCTCCACGTATCGGGTGGTGAGCCACGCCAGCACCCCGGAGACCAGCAGCACGGCGGCGCCGTCGACGAAGTGGGCGCGGCTGTGGCCGCTGTAGGCCAGCCAGAAGATCAGCAACGGCCAGTGCCAGAGATACAGCGAGTACGACATGGCACCGAGCGACAGGAACGGTCCGGTGGCCAGAAGCCGGTTGGGTGCCGGCAGCCGCTCGGTGTGATTCGCGGCACTGAGGATGAACAGCATCGTCGCGCCGACGGGAACCAGCGCCCACGGACCCGGAAACTCCTGCACGCCGTCGATCAGCGCGCCGCACGACAGGATCGCCGCCAGCGCGACGCCCGACACCACGTTGCGCAGCCACATCGGCCATCGGACCGATGGCACCAGTGCGCCGACGAGGGCACCCAGCAGCAGCTCCCAGGCACGGGCGAAGCTGTTGTAGTAGGCGCTGACCTGGTCGGCCTGGTGCGCGAAGATCGCATAGCCGAACGACGCGACGGTCAGCAGGCTGAGCAGCGCGATGAACGCGGGCCGCAGCCGGTCGCCGAGCCGGCGCCGGAACAGATACGCGAAGCCGAAGATCAGCGCCAGGAATGCCACGTAGAACTGGCCCTGCACCGACATCGACCAGAGGTGCTGCAGCGGGCTGACGGATTCGCCGGCACGCAGGTAGTTCGATGCCGTCTCGGCGAGTTCCCAGTTCTGGTAGTAGCCGAGGCTGGCCAGGCTCTGGTCGGCGAATGTCTCCCAGCGCGTTTGAGGCTGGATGACGATGGTCAGCACAGCGCCGGCGGCCAGCACGACGATCAGGGCGGGCAGCAGACGCCGGGCCAGCCGCCGCAGTTGTGGGCCGGGGGAGAGCGGTGTGTCGGGGGTCAGCGCGATGCGCAGGAGTTTGCCGCCGAAGAAGAAGCCGGACAGCGCGAGGAAGACGTCGACACCGCCGGAGACGCGGCCGTACCAGACGTGAAAGGCGGCGACCAGAGCGATGGCGATGCCGCGCAGACCGTCCAGGTCGTGGCGGTAGAACGCGCTCGGCGCAGTGTTCGCCGCGGCGTCCGCACCGCTGTCGGTGACGCGCACGGCGTTGCCCGACCCGGGCTGCGACGCCGGCCGCGGTGCTGCAAGAGTCGTCATGGTCGGATGTCAATCTACCCAAGATCCAGGGCTCGTTCATGTAACGGCGAGTCGTCCGCTTGCCGTGTACGCGTGTCTGGACGTGCTCTGCGGGCGATTAGGCTCGGTCATCGTGCCAGCTCTGAACCCCGCCGAAATCTCGGCGATCGACACCGCCCACATCTGGCACCCGTACAGCACCATCGGTGCCGAGGCGTTGCCTGCCGTGGTTGCCACCGAGGCGCACGGCACCATGCTGACGCTCATCCACGAGGGCCGGCCGGTCCAGGTCATCGACGCGATGAGCTCGTGGTGGACGGCGGTGCACGGCCACGGGCATCCGGTGCTCGACGCCGCGATCACGCATCAGCTGAGCCGGCTGAACCACGTCATGTTCGGCGGCCTCACCCACGAGCCCGCGGCCCGGCTGGCGCAACTGCTGGTGGATATCACCCCGGCCGGTCTGGACACGGTCTTCTTCTCGGATTCGGGTTCGGTCTCCGTCGAGGTCGCCGCGAAGATGGCGCTGCAGTACCAGCGCAGCCTCGGCCGTCCCGGCCGGCACAAGCTCATGACGTGGCGCGGCGGCTACCACGGTGACACCTTCACCCCGATGAGCGTCTGCGACCCCGACGGCGGCATGCACTCGATCTGGACCGATGTCCTGATGCCGCAGATCTTCGCGCCGCGGGTACCCACAGAATTCGATCCGGCCTACGTCGACGCCTTCGAGGCCCAGCTGGCCGCACACGCCGACGAGCTCGCGGCCGTCATCGTCGAACCCGTGGTCCAGGGCGCGGGCGGTATGCGCTTCCACGACCCGCGGTACCTGACGGCGTTGCGCGACATCTGCACCCGGCACGACGTGCTGCTGATCTTCGACGAGATCGCGACCGGTTTCGGACGGACAGGTGAGCTGTTCGCCGCGGATCACGCCGACGTCAGCCCCGACATCATGTGCGTCGGCAAAGCGCTGACCGGCGGCTATGTGACGCTCGCCGCGACACTCTGTACCGCCGAGATCGCGCGAGTGATCAGCGCGGGCGAGCCGGGCGCACTGATGCACGGGCCGACGTTCATGGCCAACGCGCTGGCGTGCGCGGTGTCGGTGGCGGCCGTCGAGCTGCTGCTGAGCGGGGATTGGAAGGCGCAGGTGGCGGCCATTTCGGACGGGCTCCGGCGCGGATTGGCGCCGGCCGCGGAGCTGCCGTCGGTCGCCGACGTGCGGGTGCTGGGGGCGATCGGCGTCGTCGAGATGCGCGAACCCGTGAACATGGCTCTCGCCACGGTCACCGCGATCGAGCACGGGCTGTGGCTGCGGCCCTTCGGCAAGCTGGTGTACGTCATGCCGCCGTTCATCTGCACGCCGGAGGAGATCGACCGGATCACCTCCGGTGTGGTCGCCGTTGCCCGTGCGTTAACCTGAACACCGTTCAATTGCACTGGAGTCAGGAGCGCGCAGATGACTGATCACTCGCCGCTGGCCTGGCTCGCCGACGTCGAACGCAAGCGGCGGGCCGCGGGTCTGCGCCGGTCCCTGCGGGTCCGCCCCGCGGTGGCGACCGAACTCGACCTCGCGTCCAACGACTACCTCGGCCTGACGCAGCATCCCGACGTCATCGGGGGTGGTGTCACGGCGCTGCACACCTGGGGTGCGGGGTCGGGCGGATCGCGACTCGTGACCGGCAACACCGAGCTGCACGAAGACTTCGAGGCCGAGCTGGCCGACTTCATGGGCGCCGAGTCGGCGCTGGTGTTCTCCTCCGGCTACACCGCCAACCTCGGCGCGGTGGCCGCGCTGTCGGGTCCGCGCTCGCTGGTCGTGTCCGACGCCTACAGCCACGCCTCGCTGGTCGACGCCTGTCGGTTGTCCCGGGCGCGCGTCGTGGTGTCCCCACACAATGACGTCGCCGCCGTGGAGACGGCACTGGTCAGCCGGTCTGAGGAGCGAGCCGTGGTGATCACCGATTCGGTGTTCTCGACCGACGGCGCCCTGGCCCCGTTGCGGGCCCTGCACGAGGTCTGTCGCCGGCACGGCGCGCTGCTGATCGTCGACGAGGCCCACGGCCTCGGCGTGCGCGGCACCGGCGGACGCGGCCTGGTGCACGAGGTCGGTCTGGCCGGCAAACCCGACATCGTGGTGACGACGACGCTGTCCAAGTCACTCGGCAGTCAGGGTGGCGTGGTGCTCGGCCCGGCCGCGGTGCGCGCCCACCTCATCGACGCCGCGCGCACCTTCATCTTCGACACCGGTCTGGCTCCGGCCGCCGTCGGTGCGGCCCGCGCGGCCCTGCAGGTCCTCATCGCCGAGCCGTGGCGGGCGCAGGCCGTGCTGACCCACGCCGCGACGCTGGCCCGGTTCGGCGGAGCCGTCGACACGCCTGATTCCGCGGTCGTCTCGGTGATCCTGGGCGATCCCGAGGTCGCGCTGGCCGCGGCGTCGGCCTGCCTGGACCGCGGGGTCCGGGTCGGCTGCTTCCGGCCCCCGTCGGTGCCGGCCGGCACCTCGCGGCTGCGGCTGACGGCGCGCGCCTCGCTCGACGACGCCGAGCTGGACCTGGCCGGCCGGGTGCTCGGTGAGGTGCTCGCGCTGGTGCAGTCGTGACGGTGCTGTTCGTCGCCGGCACCGACACCGGTGTCGGCAAGACCATCGCCACCGCGGCCTTGGCCGGCGCCGCCCTGCAGGCCGGTTTGGACGTCGCGGTGTGCAAGGCCGTGCAGACCGGAATCTCTCCGGCCGCCGGTCACGGTGACGACGATCTGGCCGAGGTGGCACGGCTGTCCGGCGTCACGTCGCTCGTGCCGGGCTGGCGCTACCCGGAGCCGCTGGCGCCCGTCGCCGCCGCCGAGCTGGCCGGCATGGCGTTGCCATCGCGCGCCGAACTGATCGCGCTCATCAAGAACGTGGACCGGCCCCGTCAGCTGACGCTCGTCGAAGGCGCCGGGGGACTGCTCGTCCAACTCGGCGCCGACGGCACCACGTTGCGCGACCTCGCGGCCGAACTCGGGGCCGCGGTCCTCGTCGTCGTCGCGCCGGGCCTGGGCACCCTCAATCACACCGGCCTGACCGTCGAGTCCCTGGCCGCTCACGGCATCGCCTGTGCCGGCCTGGTGATCGGCAGCTGGCCGCAGGAACCCGGGCTCGCGGAGACCTCCAATCGGGACGCATTGGCGGACATCGCGCCGGTACGCGCGGTGCTGCCCGACGGCGCGGGCCGGCTGTCGCCCGCGGACTTCGCCGCGGTCAGTGTGAAAGCGTTTGATCCGCAATGGATTTCGAGCCTGGTCGGCTGACATGGTGCACTCGGTCGAGCTGCTTTTCGACCTCGACACCGAGGCCGTGATCCGGCGCGCCTGGGATGCGCTGCGGGATGCGGGCATCGCCGCGCAGCCGCCCGCCGCTCGGCCGCACACCACACTGGTGGTCGCCGACGAGATCGATGACGCGGTCCTGCCGGAGCTGGCCGCGCTCGCCGGCAGGTTCCCGTTCCAGGCCCGCATCGGTGCGGCGCTGGTGTTCGGGCGGACCGCCGCAATCCTGACGCGCCTGGTGGTGCCCAGTGCCGAACTGCTCGACCTGCACGCCGACGTCTGCCGGCGCAGCGCCCCCCACCTGCGGCCGGGTCCCATGCCGCACACCGAACCGGGCGACTGGACGCCGCACGTCACGCTCGCCCGCCGGGTACCGCCGGACCGGCTTGCCCGTGCCCTGGGTATGGCCGCCCGGCCGGCCGAGATCAGTGGCACCGCCACTGGATTGCGGCTGTGGAATGGCAACGAGCGCACAGAGATTGAGGTCGGTTCGAGCTGAGCCTGGCTCCCGCGCCGACAGTCTGACATGGTGGGGGCATGGACCGCGCCGCGATCATCCGCGCCGAATCCCAGCGACTTGCCGATGTGCTCGCCGGTACCGAGCCCGAGGCACCGTGTCCGACCTGTCCGGACTGGACCGCGCTGGATCTGCTGTGGCACCTCACCGAGGTGCACTGGTTCTGGTCGCAGATCCTCGCCCGTGACGCCCGAACCGACGCTGATGTCGGCGCGATAGAACAGGCCAAGCCGGACCGCCCGACGGTCGTCGCCGACATGTTGGCGCTGCGTGAACGCAGTACCGAAGCGCTGCTGAACCAGCTCGGCGCCCTCGCTGATACCGAAACTCGATGGTCCTGGTGGCAGCCGGAGCAGACCGTCGGGTTCACCCGTCGCATGCAGACATATGAGGCGACCATGCACCGGGTCGACGCGGAGCTGACCGCCCGAATCTCATTGAGTCCCATGGCATTCGATGTGGCGGCCGGCGCCGTCGACCACGCGGTCGACGTGATGTGGGCGTGGCAGCCCGAGGGCGCCCGCTATACCCCTGATGCCGTCGTCGAGTTCGTTGCCGCCGATGCCGACGCTCGCTGGCTCGTCGAGGTAGGCCGTTGGGCCGCAGACGGATTCGGCTCGGATCGCCCTCGGGCTCAGCGTGCCGTCGAGGGTGAGGCGACGGCAGTCGTCACTGGCCCGGTCGTGGATCTCGCGCTGTGGTCATGGACGCGCGGGGGATCGGTCTCGGTGACCGGTGAACCGTCGGCGGTGGCGGCACTGGCGGCTGTTGCTGCGGGCGGCATGCCCTGACACCGAACTGCGGCGGCGAAGGTTACCGGGCGCGTAGGGCGTCAACCGATTTCGCCCGGTCATCCCCGTGCGCCGCGAGCCCGTCGACCAGCAGGTCCAGGCCGAAAGTGAAACGGCCACCGGCATTTTCGGACCACACCGAGTCGCTGTCGGCCACGGTGGCGCCGGCCGCGTCCCACTGGATCCGGGACTGTTCGTCGGCGGTGAAGCCCAGCACGTAGTACACGATGGTGCGTGCCGCGAGGTCGGCGTCGTGGGCAGTGAGCCCCGATTCGACGCATGCGTCCGTGAGGGCCGCCACGATGCGGCTCAGCTCGGCTGATCGGCCGGCGGAGAAACTGGCCGAGACCAGCTCGGCGCCATCGGTGGCGGACAGCAGCGCATCGCGCAACGCCGAGCACAGCGTCACGATGCGGTCGGGCCACGTGCCGGCCACCGGGACCGTGGCGGTGGACGCCAGCAGGCGGTCGGCGACTGCGCCCAGGAGCTCCTGCTTGTCGGCGAAATGCCAGTACAGAGCGCCGGGGCTGACGCTCAGTTCACGCGCCAGCCTGCGCATGGTCAGGTCGGCGATCCCGTAGTTGTCCAGGATTTCGGCGGCCTTGGCCACCACGTCGCTTCGGTGCAGTTGCACGTCTGTATCCTAAACACCGTTCAAGTTGTAGGCCGCAGTCGGCCTGGAGTAAGGAGTGCCGATGACTCAGGCCGCGACCGATGTACTGGGTGTTGCCCGCGAGCAGGTGCTCGAGCGTGGCGAAGGCCTGAGCCAGGAGCAGGTGCTCGAGGTTCTGCAGCTGCCCGACGACCGGTTGGAGGACCTGCTGGCCCTCGCGCACGAGGTGCGCATGAAGTGGTGCGGTCCCGAGGTCGAGGTCGAGGGCATCATCAGCCTCAAGACCGGCGGTTGCCCCGAGGACTGCCACTTCTGTTCGCAGTCGGGTCTGTTCGCCTCGCCGGTGCGCAGTGCCTGGCTGGACGTGCCGAGCCTCGTCGAGGCCGCGAAGCAGACCGCCAAGACCGGCGCGACCGAGTTCTGCATCGTCGCCGCCGTGCGTGGGCCCGACGAGCGTCTGCTGGCCCAGGTGGCCGCCGGCATCGAGGCCATCCGCAACGAGGTCGACATCCAGATCGCGTGCTCCCTCGGCATGCTCGACCAGGAGCAGGTCGACCGGCTGAAGGCCATGGGTGTGCACCGCTACAACCACAATCTGGAGACCTCGAAGTCGTACTTCCCCAACGTCGTCACCACCCACACCTGGGAAGAGCGCTGGCAGACGCTGGAGATGGTCCGCGAGGCCGGCATGGAGGTCTGCTGCGGCGGCATCCTCGGCATGGGCGAGACGCTGGAGCAGCGCGCCGAGTTCGCCGCGAACCTGGCCGAGCTGAACCCGCACGAAGTGCCGCTGAACTTCCTGAACCCGCGCCCGGGCACCCCGTTCGGTGACCTCGAGGTGCTGCCGGCCGCCGACGCGCTGCGTGCCGTCGCCGCGTTCCGTCTGGCCATGCCGCGCACCATGTTGCGCTTCGCCGGTGGCCGCGAGATCACCCTCGGCGACCTGGGCGCCAAGCAGGGCATCCTCGGCGGCATCAACGCCGTCATCGTCGGCAACTACCTGACTACGCTGGGTCGCCCGGCCGAGTCTGATCTGGAACTGCTGGACGATCTGCAGATGCCGATCAAGGCCCTCAACGCCACGCTGTAGAACTAGAAGTGATGACCAGAGAGTTGCCCGCACCGGTCAGTGCCGGCAAGTTCAACGTGTACACCGGTGTCGCGGCGGATGCCGTCGACGGCGCCGTCATGCCGACCACGGCCCAGCTCGGTCTGGAGGCACCCCGGTGGTGCGCCGAGTGCGGCCGGCGCATGGTGGTGCAGGTGCGCCCCGATGGCTGGTGGGCCAAGTGCTCGAGGCACGGGGTGGTGGACTCGAAGGACCTGGAAACCCAGCGATGAGCGCTCGTGCGAAGAGCAGAAGGCTGAAGTGGTGACTCCGACTGTTGTTGCGCCGCCGAAGCTTTCGCATCGCGCGGCGGCATTGCGGGTCGTCGTCGGACTGGTGCTGGCCGGCGCGGTCGGCGGCGTGGTGTGGGCGTTTCTCGCCCCACCTGTCGACGCTGTCGTGGCCTTGACCAAAAAAGGTCAGCGCATTCACGGGTACTTCGGCGACGAGTCGGACCGGGTGTTCCTGGGCGGTGCGCTGGCTGTCGGCCTGCTGACCGTGATCGCCGTCGTCGCGGCGACGCTGGTATGGCAGTGGCGGGCGCATCGTGGGCCGGTCCTGGCCGGCGCGCTGGCGCTCGGCAACGTGGCCGCCGCGGGCGCGCTGGCCGGTGTCGGCGCTGTCGTCGCCCATGTGCGCTACGGAACGCCCGATCTTGCCGGCGCGGCACTGTCTCCCGAGCATCGGGTGTCGTACATCGTCGAAGCGCCGCCGGTGTTCTTCGGCCACTCGCCGTGGGTCATCGCCGCGACGCTGTTCTTCCCGGCCGGCATCGCCGCGCTGGTCTATCTGTTCTGCACGCTGGCGACCAAGCGCGACGACCTGGGTGGGTGGCCGCCGGTTGAGCCGGCGCCTGTCCGGCTACCGGCTGCCGCCGCTACCGACGCCCAATCGGAAGTCCCAGCAGAACCTTCGTGCTGACCACGCCAAGCTTGATCAAGCCGAGGTAGGTCGCCGGGTTCAGCAGCGCGGGCCACGAGGTACGCACGGTGGGGCCCAGCGGCTTGCCGGCGAATCGGTCGGCGAGCCAGTTCAGCGTCATCGGCGCGGCCAGTGGGTGCAGCACGATGTGCTCGCTGAGGATGTCGCGGTGATAGGTCACGTGCGACCCACCCATGACGTAGGTGTCGGTCAGCTCGTCGATGTTCCCGACGGCGATGATCTGGTCGTGCACGGCCTGCATCACCAGCAGCGGCGGCGTCGGTGCGGTCTTGCCGAGCTTGATGCTCTCGAAGACGTGCTGCACTTCAGGGGTGTCGAGCACCTCCTGCAGCGGCGACTTCAGCAGGCTGCCCATGTCGAGTCCGGCGTGCCGGATGACGGCCTCGGCCGTGGTCATGCCTTCGATGTTGCGCAGCATCGCCTTGCCGGCCTCGGTGGCGTACTCGTTGATGACGCGGTTCAGGCCCGGGTAGATGTGCATGAGCGCCGCGATGACGGTGGCCGGCAGGCCGGCTTTGGAGGTGCCGTTCAGCTGGCGGAAGACATTGCCCAGGTTGGCAACCGGCGAGCCGAGGGCTGCGCCGACGACGTTCAGCTCGGGCGCGTAGTTGGCGTATTCCTCCGCGGCCCAGGCGCTGGCGAGCCCGCCGCCCGAGTAACCCCACAGGCCGATCGGCGCGTCGGGGTACAGGCCGAGTGATTCGGTGTTGATGGCGGCGCGCAGGCCGTCGAGGATGTGGTACCCAGGCTCGTGCGGGGCACCCCAGATGCCATCGGTGCCTTCGTGGTCCGGGATCGAGACGGCCCAGCCCTGCGCCACGACCGCGGCGATGAGTATGTATTCGAGCTGCGCGACCGAGCCGAGGGCGCGGGCGCGGCGCCGAAGCGCGTAGGACGGGAAACAGGCGTCCGAGACCGCGTCGATGGCGCACTGGTACGACACGATGGGGCACCGGGTATCGGGGTTGTGGCCGACGGGCAGCAGGACGGTGGTCACCGCGGCCTGCGGGGTCCCGTCGAGGTCGGTGCTGCGGTACAGCAGCTGCGTGGCCGTGACGCCCTGGGGGATGACGCCCATGAAGCCGAGTTCGACGTCGCGGGACCGCAGAACGGTGCCGGGCGCGGTGAGTTCGAAGCCGACGGGCGGCACGTAGAACGTGTCCTGGCTGGGCCGCAGCGGGCGGATGCCGGGTTGGAGTGCCTCGTGGTACGGCTGGCCGATCCACTCGGCGTCGAACGCCCTGGCTGCATTGCCCATGGTCATCGGAAAATCATGTCTTAAGGAACCCTTAAAAACCAATTCTGGCGCGCGAAATGTGGCCTGAAAGTGACCTACGTCACGACCCGTAGGTTAACTAGGTGGGCGTAGCGCGGCGAACTCGTCGGTGACGCGGTATGTCGAGTCGGTGAACCGGTAGAGCGCGGCGGGCCGGCCGCCGCTGCGCCCGGAGCGAGCCGTCGTGCCGGTGGGGGTGATGACACCGCGGCGGCCCAGTACCCGCTGCAGGTTGGTCGGGTCCACCTGATGGCCCAGCGCGGCGGCGTAGATGTCACGCAACGTGCTGAGTGTGAATTCCCTTGGGGACAAGGCGAATCCGATGTTGGTGTATGACATCTTGGCGACCAGCCGGGCATGGGCGTGGGTGATCATCGGACCGTGGTCGAAGGCCATGGGCGGCAGGGCCGACACCGGATGCCAGCGCGTGTCACTCGGCAGCTCGGGTGTTGCGGGCGAGGGCACGAGGCCGAGGAAGGTCGAGGCGATGGTGCGCGGTCCGGGCACCCGATTGGGGTCGGAGAAAACCGCGAGCTGCTCGAGGTGGGTTAGCTCCCGCAGATCGACCTTTTCGGCCAGCTGGCGCCGGACCGAACTGACCATGTCTTCGTCGTGCCGGAGCTGACCGCCCGGCAGTGACCAGGCGCCGCGTTGCGGCTCCATGGCGCGTTCCCACAGCAGCACACTGAGCTGCGGTTTCTTGCTGTCGAGGGCGCGAATCTGAAAGACGACGGCGAGCACTTCATGCGCAGTACCCACATCCGTCACGTTTTCGATTTTAAGTCGAAAACGCTAGGGGTCAAAAGCGACCGGCCGTCCTGTGCCGTCGCCCGCGGTACGCGAAGGTGAACATCTCGTGTGCAGTGCTAGTATGTGGCATGTTTTCGATCATCAGTCGAAAACCTGGCCAGGTTCAAAGGAGACGGCCATGACAGTTCTGGACCGTGCGGCGGAGTTCGAAGGGTTCGGCGACGTGGTCGCCGACGGGCAGTGGGCGGACGAGGTGCGCCGCCTGGCCAAGGAACGAAATGCCACGATCCTCGCGCACAACTACCAGCTGCCCGAGATTCAGGACATCGCCGACCATGTGGGCGACTCGCTGGCGCTGTCCCGTATCGCCGCGGACGCGGCCGAGGACACCATCGTGTTCTGCGGTGTGCACTTCATGGCCGAGACCGCCAAGATTCTGTCGCCGGCCAAGACCGTCCTGATCCCGGACCAGCGGGCCGGCTGCTCGCTGGCCGATTCGATCACCGCCGACGACCTGCGGGCCTGGAAAGCCGACTATCCGGACGCGGTCGTGGTGTCCTACGTGAACACCACGGCGGCGGTCAAAGCCCTGACCGACATCTGCTGCACGTCGTCCAACGCCGTCGAGGTGGTCGCTTCGATCCCCGCGGACAAGACGGTGCTGTTCTGCCCCGACCAGTTCCTCGGCGCACACGTGCGCCGCATGACCGGGCGGGACAACCTGCACATCTGGGCCGGGGAATGCCACGTGCACGCCGGCATCAACGGCGACGAACTCGCCGACCAGGCGCGCTCCCACCCCGACGCCGAGCTCTTCGTGCACCCAGAATGTGGTTGCGCCACCTCGGCCCTGTACCTGGCGGGCGAGGGCGCTGTGCCCGACGACCGGGTCAAGATCCTGTCCACGGGCGGCATGCTCGACGCCGCCCGGGAGACCCACGCCAAGCAGGTCCTGGTCGCCACCGAGATCGGCATGCTGCACCAGTTGCGCCGTGCCGCACCGGAAACCGAGTTTCTCGCCGTCAACGATCGGGCCTCGTGCCCCTACATGAAGATGATCACGCCGGCAGCGCTGCTGCGCTGCCTGCGGGACGGTGCCGACGAGGTGCACGTCGACGAAGATGTCGCCGCTGCAGCTCGGTTGAGCGTGCAGCGCATGATCGGGATCGGGCAGCCCGGCGGCGGGGAATAGCGTGAGCGCCCACGCGGGCCGTCCGGCGGCAGCCTGCGGCGGCCGTGGCTACTGGCGCCAACGGGCCGACGTCATCGTCGTCGGCACGGGGGTTGCCGGCCTCGCGGCCGCCCGCGCGGCCCAGCTGGCCGGCAGCCGGGTCGTGGTCGTCGGCAAGTCTGGCGAGACGGCCACCGCCTACGCCCAGGGTGGCATAGCCGTCGTCATCCCTGACACCGATGACTCGGTGCAGGCGCACGTCGCCGACACCGTCGCGGCCGGCGCCGGCCTGTGCGACGTCGACGCCGTGACCTCCATCGTGGCCGACGGCTATGCCGCCGTACGTGAGTTGGTCGGGGCCGGTGCGGCTTTCGATGAAGTGCGGCCGGGGGACTGGTCCCTGACGCGGGAGGGCGGGCACAGCCGCCGTCGCATCATCCACGCCGGCGGCGATGCCACCGGGGCCGAGGTGCAACGCGCCCTGGCCGCCGCGACACAGACCCTGGACATCCGGCCCAATCACGTTGCGCTGCAGGTGCTGCACCACGACGGCGCGGTGAGCGGACTGCTGGTGCTGAGTCCCGAAGGACCCGGTGTGCTGACGGCGCCGGCGATCATCCTGGCGACCGGGGGGCTAGGTCAGCTGTTCACCGCGACGACCAACCCGGACGGTTCCACCGGCGACGGCATCGCCCTCGCGCTGCGCGCCGGATTGCCCGTCCGCGACATCGAATTCATCCAGTTCCACCCCACCATGCTGTACACCGGCGCGGCCGGCGGGCGCTGCCCGCTCATCACCGAAGCGCTGCGCGGTGAAGGGGCGATCCTGCGCGACCAGCGCGGTGATTCGGTGACCGACGGCGTGCACCCGATGGGGGACCTGGCACCGCGCGACGTCGTCGCCGCCGCCATCGACGCCCGTCTGGCTGCCACCGGCGACGACTTCGTCTATCTCGATGCCCGCGGCATCCCCGACGTCGCGGCCCGGTTCCCGACAGTCACGCTCGCGTGCCTGGCCGCGGGCATCGACCCTGCGCGTCAACCGATTCCGGTGGTGCCCGGTGCCCACTACAGCTGTGGCGGCGTGGTCACCGATGTATACGGGCGCACGGAGATGATGGGTCTGTATGCCGCCGGTGAGGTCGGACGCACCGGTATGCACGGCGGTAACCGACTGGCCTCCAACAGCCTGCTGGAAGGCCTGGTGGTGGGTGGCCGGGCCGGTCGCGTGGCGGCGGCGCAGGCCCACGCTGCCGGCGGAAACCGGGTGCCGGAGCCGGATCTGGGTAAGCGGCTCGCAGTGGATCGGGACGTGCTGCAGCAGGGCATGACGAAATACGCGTCGGTGGTGCGCGACGCCGCGGGACTGGGGCAACTGAGCGAGACGCTTGCCGGCGCCCGCAGTGCCGCCATGTCGGCGCGCACGGCCGTCGAGGACGCAGCCCTGACCATCACGGCCTCGGCGGTGGCTGCGGCAGCGGCCATGCGCGCCGAATCCCGTGGCTGCCACCACCGCAGTGACCAACCGGACCGCGACCCGGCGTTCGGGATGTCGATCGATGTGCGACTGGACGCCGCCGGGCACGCGGTGGCCGCCCTGCCGATAGGAGTGTGTAACTGATGGCTTTGACTGCAGCGGAATTGGCCGACGCGCACACGCTCATCGACCGCGCGCTCGACGAGGACCTGCGCTACGGACCGGATGTCACGTCGGCGGCGACCGTGCCCGCCGATGCCACCACCGTCGCGTCGATGGTGACGCGGCAGCCGGGCGTCATCGCCGGCCTGGACATCGCGGTTCTGGTGCTGGACAAGGTGATCGGCGAGGGCGCCTATCGGATTCTCGACCGTGCCGAGGACGGTGCCGAGGTGAAGCCCGGCGACGCGGTGCTGACCGTCGAGGCCCCGACACGCGCCCTGCTGACGGCTGAACGCACGATGCTCAACGTCGTCTGCCACCTGTCGGGCATCGCGTCGGAGACGGCCCGCTGGGTGCAGGAAGTGGCCGGGACGGACACGGCCATCCGCGACACGCGAAAGACCTTGCCCGGACTGCGGTTACTGCAGAAGTACGCGGTGCGGGTCGGCGGCGGCGTCAACCATCGGCTGGGGCTGGGTGATGCCGCGCTGATCAAGGACAACCACGTCGCGGCGGCCGGATCGGTACTCGCGGCCCTGCAGGCGGTCCGTGCGGCGGCGCCGGATCTGCCGTGTGAGGTCGAGGTGGACTCGCTCGAGCAGCTCGACGAAATCCTGGGTGAGAACGTCGAATTGGTGTTGCTGGACAACTTTCCGGTCTGGCAGACGCAGATTGCGGTGCAGCGCCGTGATGCCCGCGCTCCCGGCACCAAGCTGGAATCGTCGGGCGGCCTGAGCCTGGATTCGGCCGCGGCCTATGCCGCAACCGGGGTGGACTTCCTCGCCATCGGTGCGTTGACGCACTCGGTGCGGGTGCTCGACGTCGGCCTCGATACGTAAGCCGGCCGCTACTATCACGGGCATGGCGGAAGACGAGAAGCCCGAAGACAAGACCACCACGCTGAGCAAGGCTGCACAGGACACCGACGCCTCGTCGGGTTCGGGTTCGACGTCCGTCACGCAGATCATCGCGATCGCGGCCGTGGTCATCGGCCTGATCGCCGCCGGCATCGGCGGCTACGCCCTGTACGAGGTGAAGCATCAGGCCAAGACGTACTCCGAGGCCGAGCAGGACGCCGCCAAGATCGCGCTCTGCGACGCCATGAAGACCGTCAGCAAGGGCATCGCGATCAACACCAACCTGGCGCCTCCCGGCGGCCCGCAGGACACGACGGGCGCCCTCGCCGTGGCGGCCAATGCTCGCCTGGCGCTGATCACCGGCGGCCAGTACCTGCTGAACAAGATCGATCCGGCGGCCCCGGCCGAGCTCGCGACGGCGACGCGCAAGTATGCCAACACGCTGCTGGACATCGGGGCTGCGGCGACCTCCGGCGCTCAGACCGACGATCCGCAGCAGAAGGTGCGCCTGGATGACGCCGGCGCTGACAGCAAGGAGATCGGCGACGTCTGCAAGTAGCCGTTGACCCACCGGGGCCCCGCTGAGTTTCAGCGTGGCCCCCGGTGCATCAGTGGGCGATATCGGCGACGAAGACGCCGCTGCGCTTGGCCACGATCTGTGCGATCCGCGGCAGCGACGGATCGACGGTGCCGGCCGGCAGCACGCGGGGATTCACCAGGTGCAGGTCCTTGCGCGCGACGTGGATGTCGGCCTCTCCGGCGGCCAGCACGTTCTTGACCCAATTGGTCTTGCCGTGGGCCAGCCCGATCGCCAGCACGTCGCCCTTGCGGTACGAGGTGACGATGGTCTCGAACTCCTTGCCCGATTTACGGCCGCGGTGCTTGATAACCGAGAACCCCGGCAGCTTCTTCGACAGCGGGCGCAGCGCCGGGTTGATGTACTTGATCTGGAAGTTCTCCAGCCACACCGGGAAGATCATCGGCACGCCCGCGGCGTTGTTGGGGTGGTCCTGACGGCTTGACATTGACGCCTCCGTATTCGATTTGGCCTGCTCTGGGAGAATAGTGGGGTGAACACTGCAGTGAAGCTCGCGCGTATCGATTTGCGAGGTCAGCAGCTGTCCGCGGCGCAGTTGCGAGCGGTGCTGCCCCGAGGCGGTGTCGACGTGGATTCGGTGCTGCCCAAGGTACGCCCGATCGTCGACGCCGTGGTCGAGCGCGGCGCCGTGGCGGCACTGGAGTACGGAGAGTCGTTCGACGGGGTGCGGCCGGCGGCCGTGCGCGTCCCCAAGGCTGAGCTGGACGCCGCGCTGACCCGGTTGCCCGCCGACGTGCGGGTGGCGCTCGAGGTCGCCATCGAGCGGACCCGCGCCGTCCACGCCGACCAGCGCCGCACCGACACCGTCACGACGCTGGCCCCGGGCGCGACCGTCACCGAACGCTGGGTCCCCGTCGAGCGGGTCGGGCTGTACGTGCCGGGCGGCAACGCCGTCTACCCGTCGAGCGTCGTCATGAACGTCGTCCCGGCCCAGACCGCGGGCGTCGACTCCCTAGTGATCGCCAGCCCGCCGCAGAAGGACCACGGCGGCCTGCCGCACCCGACCATCCTTGCCGCGGCGGCCCTGCTCGGGGTCGACGAGGTGTGGGCTGTCGGCGGCGCCCAGGGCATCGCGCTGCTCGCCTACGGCGGTGTCGACACGACCGGGGAGGAACTCGCGCCGGTCGACATGATCACCGGCCCGGGCAACATCTTCGTCACGGCCGCCAAGCGTATCTGCCGCTCCCAGGTGGGCATCGACGCCGAGGCCGGCCCGACGGAGATCGCCATCCTGGCCGACAACTCGGCTGACCCGGTGCACATCGCCGCCGACCTGATCAGCCAGGCCGAGCACGACGAGATGGCGGCCAGTGTGCTGGTCACCACCAGTGAGAAGCTGGCCGACGCCACCGATGTGGAGGTGGCCGCGCAGGTCGCCACGACGCTGCACCGCGAGCGGGTGACGGTCGCGCTGAACGGCAAGCAGTCGGCCATCGTGCTGGTCGACGATCTCGACGCCGGTGTCCGGGTGGTGAACGCGTACGCCGCCGAGCACCTCGAGATCCAGACCGTCGACGCTGCCGAGGTCGCGGGCCGAATCCGTTCGGCGGGTGCCATTTTCGTCGGCGCCTGGTCACCGGTGAGCCTCGGCGACTACTGCGCCGGGTCCAACCACGTGCTACCCACCGCAGGTTGCGCGCGGCACTCCAGCGGCCTGTCCGTCCAGACGTTCCTGCGTGGCATCCACGTCGTCGACTACACCGAGGCGGCGCTGAAAGACGTTGCGGGGCACGTGATCACGCTGGCCACGGCAGAGAACCTGCCGGCGCACGGTGAGGCCGTACGCCGGAGGTTCGAAAGGTGACGAAGATTTCTCTGTCAGACCTACCCCTGCGGGAGAACCTGCGCGGCAAATCGCCGTACGGCGCACCCCAACTCGTCGTGCCGGTGCGGCTCAACACCAACGAGAACCCGCACCCGCCGACGCAGGCGCTGGTCGACGACGTCACCGCGTCGGTCGCCGAGGCGGCCGCCGAGTTGCACCGGTACCCGGACCGCGACGCCATGGCGCTGCGTACCGATCTGGCCGCGTACATGCAGGCGCAGACGGGTGTCGCGCTGACGGTGGAAAACCTCTGGGCGGCAAACGGTTCCAACGAAATCCTGCAGCAGCTGCTGCAGGCGTTCGGCGGTCCGGGCCGCAGCGCCATCGGTTTCGTGCCGTCGTACTCGATGCACCCGATCATCTCCGACGGCACTCAGACCGAATGGCTCTCGGCGACCCGCGCGAGTGATTTCGCGCTGGATGTCGACGTGGCCGCGGCCGCGATCAGCGCACAGCAGCCCGACGTGGTGTTCGTGACCAGCCCCAACAATCCCACCGGGCAGAGCGTGCCGCTCGACGACCTCCGCCGGCTGCTCGACGTCACACCGGGCGTCCTGATCCTGGACGAGGCGTACGGCGAATTCTCGTCGCAGCCCAGCGGTGTCGCGCTGCTGGCCGAATACCCGGCCAAGCTGATCATCAGCCGCACCATGAGCAAGGCGTTCGCCTTCGCCGGTGGCCGGTTGGGGTACCTGGTGGCCGATCCCGCGGTCATCGACGCGATGTTGCTGGTGCGGTTGCCGTACCACCTGTCGGTGCTGACCCAGGCAGCCGCGCGCGCGGCGCTGCGGCATGCCGATGAGACGCTCAGCAGCGTCGCCAGCCTGGCGGCGGAGCGGGACCGGGTGGCAGCGGCCCTGTCCGACATGGGTTTTCGGGTCATTCCCAGCGACGCCAACTTCATCCTGTTCGGAGAGTTCGCCGACGCCGCGGCGACGTGGCAGCGCTACCTCGACGCCGGCGTGCTGATCCGTGACGTGGGCATCCCCGGATTCCTGCGCACCACCGTCGGTTTGGCCTCGGAGAACGACGCCCTGCTCGAGGTCAGCGCCAAGCTCGCCGCATCGGAACTAGCCCCACAAGGAGTTTCATGACCCGCCGCGCCCGCGTGGAACGCACCACCAAGGAGTCCAGCATCGTCGTCGAGATCGACCTCGACGGCACCGGCCAGGTCGACATCAGCACCGGTGTGCCGTTCTTCGACCACATGCTGACCTCCTTGGGCACGCACGCGAGCTTCGATCTGACGGTGCACGCCAAGGGTGACGTCGAGATCGAGGGCCACCACACGGTTGAGGACACCGCGATCGTGCTGGGCCAGGCGCTTGGGCAGGCGCTCGGCGACAAGAAGGGCATCCGCCGCTTCGGCGACGCGTTCATTCCGATGGACGAGACCCTCGCCCATGCGGCCGTTGATGTTTCGGGACGCCCGTACTTCGTGCACACCGGAGAACCGGAGTCCATGGTGTCCTTCACCATCGCGGGTTCCTCGGTGCCGTACCACACCGTGATCAACCGCCACGTGTTCGAGTCGCTGGCGTTCAACGCGAAGATCGCGCTGCACGTGCGCACGCTGTACGGCCGCGACCCGCACCACATCACCGAGGCGCAGTACAAGGCCGTGGCGCGCGCGCTGCGGCAGGCCGTGGAACCCGACCCGCGGGTGGCCGGTGTGCCGTCGACCAAGGGCTCGTTGTGACAAAAAAGCTTGTCGTTCTGGACTACGGTTCGGGCAATCTCCGGTCCGCGCAGCGCGCGCTCGAGCGCGTGGGGGCCGACGTCGAGGTGACGGCGGACGCCACGGCTGCCGCCGCCGCGGACGGACTCGTGGTGCCCGGCGTCGGCGCCTATGAGGCCTGCATGACGGGCCTGCGCTCGATCGGCGGGGAGAAGATCATCGCCGACCGGCTCGCCGCAGGTCACCCCGTGCTGGGGGTGTGCGTCGGCATGCAGATCCTGTTCTCGAAGGGCGTGGAATTCGGCGTGCAGACAGCGGGGTGCGGGCAGTGGCCCGGCGAGGTCACCCGCCTCGACGCGCCGGTGATTCCGCACATGGGCTGGAACACCGTCGAGGCCGCCGACGACAGCGTCCTGTTCAAGGGGCTCGACGCGGGCACGCGGTTCTATTTCGTGCATTCGTACGCCGCCCAGCAGTGGGGCGGCCATGCCGACGCGAAGGTCACCTGGGCTACGCATCACGTGCCGTTCATCGCGGCCGTCGAAGACGGTGCGTTGTCGGCGACACAGTTTCATCCGGAGAAGAGCGGCGACGCAGGTGCGACGCTGTTGGCGAATTGGGTTGAGGGGCTATGAGTTTGATTTTGTTGCCGGCCGTTGATGTGGTCGACGGCAAGGCGGTGCGGCTGGTGCAGGGTAAGGCCGGCAGCGAGACCGATTACGGTTCGGCGCTGGAGGCCGCGCAGACCTGGCAGCGCGACGGCGCCGAGTGGGTGCACCTGGTGGACCTGGATGCCGCGTTCGGCCGGGGCAGCAACCGGGAACTGCTGGCCGAGGTGGTCGGCAAACTCGATGTGGCCGTGGAGCTTTCCGGCGGCATCCGCGACGACGCCTCGCTCAAGGCGGCCATGGACACGGGCTGCGCCCGCGTGAACATCGGTACGGCCGCGCTGGAGAGCCCGGAATGGTGCAAGCGCGCCATCGGCGAATACGGGGACCGCGTGGCCGTCGGCCTGGACGTGCAGTTCGAGAACGGCAGCTGGCGGCTGCGTGGCCGCGGCTGGGAGACCGACGGCGGCGATCTGTGGGAGGTGCTGGAACGCCTCGACAGCGAAGGCTGCTCGCGCTACGTCGTCACCGATGTCACCAAGGACGGCACGCTGACGGGGCCGAACCTGGAGCTGCTGAGCACCGTGGCCGGCCGCACCAAGGCGCCGATCATCGCGTCGGGTGGCGTGTCGAGCCTCGACGACCTGCGGGCCATCGCCACGCTGACCGGGCAGGGCGTCGAGGGCGCCATCGTCGGAAAGGCCTTGTACGCGGAGCGGTTCACGCTGCCCGAGGCGCTGGCCGCGGTGAAGTGATCGACCCGGCGCGGTTGGCAGAGCTGGTCGCTACGGCGACCGGCATCCTCGATGACGCTGTCGCCCCGTTCATCGCCGGCCACCAGGCCGATGCGGCAGTTCGCAAGAAGGGCAACGACTTCGCCACCGAGATCGATCTCGCCATCGAGCGTCAGGTCGTCGCGGCACTGACGTCGGCGACCGGGATCGGCGTGCACGGTGAGGAATTCGGTGGGGAGCCCATCGATTCCGAGTTGGTGTGGGTGCTCGATCCGATCGACGGCACCTTCAACTACGCGGCAGGTTCGCCCATGGCGGCGATCCTGCTCGGCTTGCTGTGGCGGGGCACTCCGGTCGCGGGGCTGACCTGGTTGCCGTTCATGGGCCAGCGGTACATCGCGACGGTGGCGGGTCCGGTCCGGGATGGGGACACGGTGTTGCCGCCGTTGGCCCCGACCACGCTGGCCGACTCGATCGTCGGCATTCAGACCTTCAACATCGATTCGAAGGGCCGGTTCCCCGGGCGGTGGCGCAATGCGGTGCTGTCGGGCCTGACCAGGGAATGTTCCCGGGTGCGGATGCATGGTGCCACCGGCCTGGATCTGGCCTACGTCGGCGCCGGCATCCTCGGTGGCGCAATCAGTTTCGGCCATCACATCTGGGACCACGCGGCGGGTGTGGCGCTGGTGCGAGCCGCGGGTGGCATCGTCACCGACCTCGCCGGAGAGCCCTGGACAGCGGAGTCGAAGTCGGCGCTGGCCGCCGCTCCCGGTGTGCACGAGAGGATGCTGGAAATCGTGAAATCCGTTGGTGTGCCGGAGGATTACCTGTGAGTCTCGCAACCCGTGTCATCCCGTGCCTGGACGTCGACGGCGGCCGGGTGGTCAAGGGCGTCAACTTTGAGAACCTAAGGGACGCCGGTGATCCCGTGGAGCTGGCCGCCGCGTACGACGCGGAGGGCGCCGACGAGCTGACGTTCCTGGACGTCACGGCGTCGTCGTCGGGCCGGTCGACCATGCTCGAGGTGGTGCGTCGCACCGCCGAGCAGGTGTTCATCCCGCTGACCGTCGGTGGCGGCGTGCGCTCGGTCGAGGACGTCGACACCCTGTTGCGGGCCGGCGCCGACAAGGTCTCGGTCAACACCGCGGCCATCGCTCGGCCCGAACTGCTGTCGGAGTTGTCGCGGCAGTTCGGTTCGCAGTGCATCGTGCTGTCGGTCGACGCGCGGACCGTGCCGGAAGGCGCTGAAGGCTCTGTGCCGACCCCGTCCGGCTGGGAGGTGACGACCCACGGTGGCCGTCGGGGAACCGGCATCGACGCCATCGAATGGGCAACGCGCGGAGCTGAACTCGGCGTCGGCGAGATCCTGCTGAATTCCATGGACGCCGACGGCACCAAGGCCGGCTTCGATCTGGCGATGCTGAAGGCGGTACGCGCCGCGGTGAGTGTTCCGGTGATCGCCAGCGGGGGAGCCGGCGCCGTCGACCATTTCGCGCCCGCCGTGCAGGCCGGCGCCGATGCGGTCCTCGCGGCCAGCGTGTTCCACTTCCGCGAACTGACCATCGGCCAGGTGAAGGCGGCGATGGCGGCCGAAGGGATCACCGTTCGATGAGCGAAGCGACATCGGCGAATGGAGGTCCGGTTCGATGAGCGCTTTGGACCCCGGGATTGCCGCCCGCATCAAGCGTAACGAGGCCGGGCTGTTCACTGCCGTGGTGCAACAGCGTGGCACCGGCGACTTGCTGATGGTCGCCTGGATGGACGACGACGCGCTGGCCCGCACCCTGGAAACCCGTGAGGCGACGTACTTTTCCCGCTCGCGCGGCGAACAGTGGGTCAAGGGCCTGACGTCGGGCCACACGCAGCACGTGCACTCGGTGCGGCTGGACTGTGACGGCGACGCCGTGCTGCTCGAGGTCGACCAGGTTGGCGGGGCCTGCCACACCGGCGACCACAGCTGCTTCGACGCCGACCTGTTGCTCGGCCCCGAGTCCTAACTCGGCTCGGGCAGGTGCTGCTCGACCAGAGCCCGGCCTTCTGCCCGCAGGGCGTCGTCGACGTCGATCCCGAGCACCCGTAGCGCGGCATCGGCGATGGCCTCTGCCACACTTTCACCGGCCATTTCGTCACCGGCGATGTCGGGGTCGTCGACACGCTGCGCGATGACCGTCTCGGTCAGGCGCACCGGCAGCCCGCAGCGGAACTCGTCGCGGCCGCCTACGGCGTCGACCGCCAATTCGCGGTAGACGGCGTGCAACTCGCGGCGCCTGCGGTGGAAGCCCTCGATGCCGTCGACCTCCGGCAGCAGATAGAGCCGGCCCAGGTTCCATGGCACCGACAGCAGATTGGCCGCGTCACCGGCCGTCACGGCCCACAGGGCCGCCTTCGGATCCGCCACCGTCCGCGTCACGCGCCGCGCGAACTCCAGCGACGGCACCACCGTCGCATCGAGCAGCGCTTCGAGGATGGCTTCCTTGTTGGGGAAGTGGTGGTACAGCGACGCCTGACGGATGCCGACCGCCTCGGCGATCGACCGTGTCGAGGTCACCGTGAAGCCCTGGGTGACGAAGAGTTCTCCGGCGGCATCGAGGATCTGCTCGACGGCGGTACTGCCGGGGCGTAGGGCATCGCGGTGACGGGGACGGCCGGGTCGGCTCATGTCACTACTGTGCCACCTGCGGTCATCCGCGCGGCGTCGGCTCGCGTGAAACCCAACTGTTACATCGCGACCCACGTCGGAAACGTCGGTGACGCTTCTGCGTCACGCTTCCCAATAATTCTGTCAGTTGACAGGTATTGCGCTCTGCAGAATCGGGATCGGATGACATTGACCAACACGTCGCCGGCGGATCACGACGATCTCGCCGAGTTCGGCTACGACCAACAGCTGCACCGCTCGCTGGGCAAGTTCGCCTCGTTCGCGGCCGGCTTCTCATTTGTCTCCATTCTGACCACGATCTTCCAATTGTTCGGCCTCGGATACAATTTCGGCGGTCCGGCCTTCTTCTGGACCTGGCCGGTGGTGTTCATCGGACAGTTCGCGGTGGCGCTGTGCTTCGCCGAACTCGCGGCCCGCTACCCGATCTCGGGGGCCATCTACCAGTGGGCCCGCCGCCTCGGCGGTGAGGTGGTCGGCTGGTTCGGTGGCTGGTTCATGATCCTCGCGCAGATCATCACGGCGTCCGCCGCGGCCATCGCGCTGCAGGTGGTGCTGCCGGCGGTGTGGTCGGGCTTCCAGATCATCGGTACCGATACCGCACTCACGTCCGCGGACGGGGCCGCCAACGCCGTTCTGCTGGGTACCACGCTGCTGGTCATCACCACCACGATCAACTGCATCGGGGTGCGCTGGATGTCACGGGTCGCGACGATCGGTGTGTGCTGCGAGATCATCGGTGCCATCGCGGTGGTCGGCGTGTTCTTCACGCACGCGCAGCGTGGTCCGCAGGTCGTCTTCGACACCGGGGCAACGGGTTCCGGTTATGGCTGGGCCTGGATCGCCTCGGGGCTGATGGCCGCCTACGTCATGGTCGGCTTCGGCTCGGCCGGTGAACTCGCCGAGGAGACGCGCGACGCGCGTCGGGTCGCCCCGCGCACCATCCGCTCGGCGCTCACCGTCTCGGCACTCGGCGGCGGTCTGATGATCATCGGCGCGCTGATGGCCGCACCGAGCCTGACCGACGGGCGCCTCGCCGCCGAGGGCCTGCCCTATGTGCTGGATGCGGTGCTGTCCTCGCCCTGGGGCACCTTGCTCCTCGTCGACGTGGCCATCGCGATCTTCATCTGCACCTTGGCTATTCAGACCGCTGCCACCCGCCTGATGTTCTCCATGGCACGCGACCACCGGCTGCCGTTCTCGTCGCTGCTGTCCCGCGTCAATCCGGCTACCGGCACGCCCATTCCGCCGGCGATCGTGGTCGGTGTGGCGTGTGTCGGTGTGCTCTTGGTGAACGTCGGCAACTCCGCGATCTTCGCGACCCTCGCCAGTGTCTGCATCATCGCGATCTACATCGCCTACCTGCTGGTGACCGCCCCGCTCCTGGCGCACCGGCTGCGCGGAATGCGGTGGGACGCATCGGTTACCGACGCCGGCGGCCGGCCGCTGTTCTCCCTTGGCCGCTGGGGTCTGCCGGTCAACGTGTTCGCCGTGGTCTACGGCGTGGCGATGGTGATCAACCTGGCCTGGCCACGGCCGGAAATCTACGACCCGACGGGCGCCATGCCGCTGCTGGTGTGGGCCGGGCCGTTCACCATCGTTGCCATCGTCGCGCTCGGCGCCCTGTGCTTCCCGTACCGCCGGACCCATCCGCGCCCCGTCGGGTCGCTCTGAACCCCGTCCAATCAGTAACTGCCGAAAGGATTCTCATGAGTTCTTCGTCCACCACCTCGACCACCGCCGCGGCCCGCGCGCACGCCCGCGCGCAGGCCGGTACACACACCGCCGCCATGCCCGTCGTACCGGCGTCGCAGTGGCCGACACCGCCAGAGGGTGTCGATGCCGACCGCCTCACCTGGGCCGAGACGGTACCCGGCGGCCGCTACACCAGCAAGGTGCTGGCCCGCGGAACTCGGCTGCGGCTCACCGACATCGACGGCCGGGCTTGCGCGCACGTGTTGCTGTGGCGCGCCGACGCCCCGTGGGAGCGGCTCAACAGTGCCGACACCGTCAAGGTGCCGTGGCAGGCGTATCTCGGAACCGGCCACCCGCTGCTCGACGACCAGGGGCGGGTCCTGGCCACCATCCTGGCCGACACCTCGGGCCACCACGATGCGCTGTGCGGCACCACAACCCGGTCCCAGAACGAGGCCCGCTACGGGGCGGGTACCGCGCACTCGGACAGCCCGGCGGGTCGGGAACTGCTGGTGCTCGCCGCGCTCAAACATGGCCTGGGTCCGCGTGACGTCGGCCCCGGGGTGTCGTTCTTCCACGGCGTCCGGGCCGACGATGCGGGTCAACTCGTGTCGACCGGCTCGGCCGGACCCGGCGCGGCCGTCGAACTGCTCGTGCACCTGCCGGTGATCGTTGCGATCGCCAACACCGCGCACCCGCTCGACCCGGAGCCGACGTTCGACACCTCCGATCTGGAGGTGCTGGCCTGGTCGGCACCCGCAGACCTCGCCGAACTGGCGGGCCGTGCCGACACGATCGGGCCCGAATACGACCGCGCACATCGCAACACCGAAGACGTCTGGACCGCACTGCATCTCACCGAAGGAGTCAGCCGATGAACATGGGCATGAGCACCATCACCGCCGTCCCCGCGCTGGTGCCTGGCGCGATCATTCTCGATGAGGTCGTCGAGGCCCGCGGTCCCTGGTCGGCGATCATCGCGGAAGGCGATGTGCTGACCATCGTCGACCTGCACGGCAACCAGGCTGTAGACACGCTGATCTACGGGGCCCATGACACGTCCCGGCGGTACAGCGCCCAGACCACCATCACGGCACAGCGCTCGTTGTTCGTCAGCACCGGAACGGTGTTGCGGGACAGCGACGGCGGCGCGCTGATGACCGTGGTGGCCGACGAAGTGGGTAACCACGACACCGTCGGTGGCGCCTGCTCGCAGGAATCGAACACTCTGCGCTACGGACACCACACCCGCCATCAGCACGCGTGCGTCGAGAACTTCCTCATCGAGGGCGCCCGGTACGGCCTCGGAAAGCGTGACCTGGCACCGAATCTCAACTTCTTCATGAACGTACCGGTGGAGGCCGACGGCACCCTCGGCATCGTCGACGGACTGTCGGCGCCGGGCCTGCGGGTGGCGCTGCGCGCCGACACCGACGTTCTCGTGCTGGTGTCCAACTGCCCGCAGATCAACAATCCGTGCAACGGCTTCGATCCCACGCCGGTGCGGATGATCGTCACCCGCCCGTCCTGATCCACGTCTCTCGCACCGCGTTCTCGAGCAAAGGAATTCGCGCATGGCGCTCCCGACGACCACCGGCAAACGGACCCTGAACGTGCTACGGCCCGGGCCGAGCACCACCGTCCAGGACTG
Organism: Mycolicibacterium sp. CBMA 226; assembly: GCF_009729075.1. Classification (GTDB taxonomy): domain Bacteria; phylum Actinomycetota; class Actinomycetes; order Mycobacteriales; family Mycobacteriaceae; genus Mycobacterium. The sequence goes on from NZ_VTGY01000001.1 coordinate 358,348, forward strand.
GCCGGGCCGCATCGGCTACTGGCAGGTGGGGGTTCCCCCATCAGGTCCGATGGACGACCTGTCAATGCGGCTGGCCAACCTCGCTGTCGGTAATGCCGAGGGGGCGCCCGGCCTCGAGGCGACGATGGCCGGTCCGACTCTGGGATTCGACGAGGCGACGGTCGTGTGCGTCACCGGTGCACCGGTATCGGTCACGCTCGACGGTGTCCCGGCGCGGCAGTGGGCTCCCATCGCCGTGCCAGAGGGCGGCGTGCTCGAGATCGGGGCGGTGCAGGGCGTTGGCATGCGCATCTACATCGCGGTCGCCGGTGGTATCGAGGCTGAGGCCTACCTCGGCTCGCGCTCGACGTTCACGCTCGGCCGGTTCGGCGCCGGTGGCCGGGCCCTCGCGGCCGGTGACCGTCTCGATCTGGGGACCGCCGTGGGACGACCGCGCCGGCTCACCGGCGAGGAAGTGCCCTCGATCGGTCACGAATGGCGCCTGGCGGTCACCGAAGGCCCGCATGGTGCGCCGGAGTTCTTCACTCGCGCCGACATCGAAACCCTCTACGAGGCCACGTATCTCGTGGACCACAACCTCGACCGCACCGGTGTGCGCCTGGTCGGGCCGAAGCCGCAGTGGGCCCGGCCCGACGGCGGCGAGGCCGGTCTGCATCCGTCCAACATCCACGACACGCCGTATTCGGTTGGCGCACTGGACTTCACCGGTGACACCCCGATCCTGCTCGGCCCCGACGGACCCAGTCTCGGTGGTTTCGTCTGCCCGGTCACGGTGACGTCGGCGGACCGCTGGAAGCTCGGGCAGCTCACGCCCGGCGACCGGGTGCGCTTCGTGCCGGTGCGGGCCAGCGCCGCGGCACCGTTGGCGGCCCTTGGCATGTCACGGCGAGCGGCGTCGCCGGTGGTGCGCAGCCCGCGGGGGGACGGCGATGACGGCGTGCTGCACCGCGGCGTCACCGGGGACGGTACGACGTCGATGACCTTGCGCCGCAGCGGTGACGACAACCTGCTGGTCGAGTACGGCACGATGACGCTCGATCTGGTGCTGCGGGCGCGGGTGTATGCCCTGCACACCGCGATCGACGCAAACCGGCCCCGCGGAATCATCGACCTGACGCCCGGAATCCGTTCGCTGCAGGTCAAGTTCGACGCCGCGCTCACCGATCACCAGACGATGACGGCGTTCGTGTTGGACCTCGAGTCCGCGCTCGGGCCCGTCGACCAGTTGGTGTTGCCGAGCCGCTCGGTTCGACTGCCGTTGAGCTGGGACGACCCGACAATCCGGCTGGCCATCGACCGGTACCGCAACGGCGTGCGTGACGATGCCCCGTGGTGCCCCAGCAACATCGAATTCATCCGCCGGATGAACGGCCTGGCGACGCAGCAGGAGGTGTTCGACATCGTCCATGCGGCAAGCTATCTGGTGCTCGGTCTGGGTGACGTCTACCTGGGTGCGCCGGTCGCCACCCCGGTTGATCCGCGGCACCGGGTGGTCACGACCAAATACAACCCCGCCCGCACCTGGACGCCCGAGAACGCGGTCGGGATCGGCGGTGCCTACCTATGCATCTATGGCATGGAAGGCCCGGGCGGCTATCAGCTGATGGGCCGCACCACGCAGGTGTGGAACCACCGATACCCCTTGTCCGCACCGGGTTTCGAGCCGCAGCAGCCGTGGCTACTGCGCTTCTTCGACCAGGTGTCGTGGTACCCGGTGTCCTCCGAGGAGCTGACCGAGCTGCGGGCCGATGTCGCTGCCGGTCGCGGCACCGTCGACATCACCGACGGTGAGTTCCGGATCGCGGACTATCTGGACTTCCTGTCGCGCGAGGCCGGCGACATCGCCGCGGTGCGGCAGCGGATGACCACCGCCCGGGGCGAGGAGCGGGCTCGCTGGGAGGCCAGCGGTGAGATCGGCGCACGCAAGAAACCGTGTGCCACAACAGGACAGGAAGTCGCATGACGGACCGGATCAGCGCCGCATACGCGGCCATCGCCGAGCGGCCGGAAGCCTTCATCACCGTGCGCGACGAGGCTGCGGTACGTCATGAGTTCGGGCAGGCGCAGGGCCCGCTGGCCGGGCAGTTGCTGGCGGTGAAGGACAACGTCGACGTCGCCGGCCTCCCCACCACCGCGGCGTGCCCGGGTTACGCGTACACCCCGGAGGCCGACGCCCCCGTGGTGGCGGCATTGCGGGCGGCCGGTGCCGTGGTGATCGGCAAGACCAACCTGGACCAGTTCGCCACCGGGCTCGTCGGCACCCGAAGCCCCTACGGCGCGGTGCGCGACGCACGACGGCCCGACCGGATTTCGGGTGGCTCTTCGTCGGGTTCGGCCGTCGCGGTGGCCACCGGTGCCGCCGACATCGGAATCGCCACGGACACTGCGGGATCCGGCCGGGTCCCGGCGGCCTATCAGGGCCTGGTGGGGATCAAGGGCACGATCGGCCTGGTGTCGACCACCGGTGTCGTGCCGGCCTGCCCGAGCTACGACTGCGTGACGATCCTGGCGCGGGACCTCGCCACCGCGGAGAACGCCATGGCCATCATGGCGACGACGACGCAGCGGCCGTGGCCCGCGTCGACCCGCTTCGCCGCCCCGGCCGCCCCGGTTCTCGCGGTGCCGACCGAGCTCCCGGCGATGGCTCCCGGCTGGGACGTCGCGTTCGGGCGGGCGGTCGATGCGGCTCAGGCAGCCGGAATGCGGATCGTGCCCATCGACCTGACGGATTTTCTGGCCGCGGCCCGGCTGCTGTACGACGGTGCGCTGGTCGCCGAACGCACGGAAGCGGTGGGGGACTTCATCGCCGGTGCGGTGGAGCGCAACGATCTCGATGCTGGTCTCGATCCGACGGTCGCGGCCATCATCACCGCGGGTGGTGCCCACACCGCGTCCGGGCTGTTGCGCGACCGCCGGGAGTTGGACCGCCTGCGGGACCGGGCCTTCCGGACATTGGGGGAGTGCGACGCCCTGCTGGTCCCCACCGCGCCCTTGCACCCGACGCTCGCTGAGGTGGCGGCCGACCCGGTCGGCGTCAACGCCCGAATCGGCACGTACACCAATTTCTGCAATCTCTTCGACATGTGCGGGGTCGCGGTTCCGGCCGGCGAGGTCGCCGAATCCGATGGCACTACAGCGCAATTCGGGGTGACGGTGCTGGGCCGGGCATTCGATGACGCCGTGGTGGCCGACATCGCGGCCCGCCTGAGCGGCGGCGAGCGCGGCGTGGTGTCGTCCTGGCCGGAGCGGGCCGGCGCCGGGGCCGTCACCCTGGTGGTGGCCGGTGCACATTTGCGTGACCAGCCGCTGGCCGGTCAGCTCCACGACCTCGGGGCGCGGTGGGAGGGGCCGGCACGTACTGCGGAGCGCTATCGGATGACGGCGCTGCCATCGGGAAAACCGGCCCTGGTGCGGCTGCCCCGTGGTGGGCGGGCCTTCGAGGTCGAGCGCTGGTCGCTCTCACCCGCGGCGCTCGGGAAGTTCCTCGTCGCCTTGCCGACGCCGATGGGACTGGCGGCGGTGGAGCTCGACGACGGGTCGTGGGAGACCGGTTTCGTGTGCGCCGACGAGGAGGCTATCGCGGCCCCCGACATTTCGGAGTTCGGCGGCTGGCGGGCCTACCTGCGCGCCCGGGAGTTCGCGACCCCGTGAGGTGAGCTAGCCGATGCGCGAGCTCGCGGCGGCGCGCGCGGACCACCGGCCGTGGTCGTAGCCGACCTTGACGGGATGTGAAAAGGCTTCTGTCACATGATCGGTCGTCACGGTCGGCACGGCCGGGCCCACGGCGACGGTGCGGCCACCGGCGATCAACAGCGCGTGCGACGTCGAGGTCGGCAGTTCCTCGAGGTGATGCGTCACCAGGATCGACGCCATCTCGGGATGTGAATGCTCCAGCGCGTCAAGGGTTTCCAGCAACTGCTCGCGCGCGGCGACGTCGAGACCGGTGGTCGGTTCGTCGAGCAGCAGCAGTCGTGGCTCCGCGATCAGGGCACGGGCGATCAAGGTGCGCCCGCGCTCGCCCTGTGAGAGCGTCGGCCACACCGCATCGGCCCGGTGGGTCAGTCCGACGGTGCCGATCAAGTCGTCGGCGCGTCTGACGTCTTCGGCGGTGGGCGTCCAGCGGGCGGCAATGTCGATGGTGCCGGTGATGCCAGTCAGCACCACCTCGCGCACCGTCAGCGGGTACTGCAGCCGGTGCCGGGGATTGACGTGGCCGATGGACCGCCGCAGCGGCGCCAGGTCGGTGCGGCCCATCTGTGCGCCCAGCACGCGTACGGTGCCCGTCGTCGGGAATGTCACGGCGCCGCAGAAGCCGAGCAGCGTGCTCTTGCCGGCACCGTTGGGGCCGAGCAGTGCCCAGTGTTCGCCCTCCTGCACGGTCAGTGAGATGCCGTCGATGATCTGTTTGCCCTCGCGGCGAAACGTCACATTCTCGAGTTCGAGGACTGGTGTCATGAGAACGACTCCTTCAAGGTGCTGAGGTGCGTGCGGCTCGCCGCGGCCGCGGCAGCGGGATCGCGGGCGACGATCGCGTCGGCGAGTTGTTGATGTAGGGCGTGATCGCACGGCTCCGAGCTGATCGGGCGAATCTTCAGCATGTCGATCATCGCCAGCCGTAGGCGGGGGAGAAACGCGTCGAACAGTTGGGTCAGCACGTCGTTGTGTGCGGCGGTGATCACGGCGCGGTGAAAAGCCATGTCCGCGTCCACATGTTCGGGGACCGACTGGCCGGTGACGCCGCGTGCGGCGAGGGTACGCCGGATCGTCCGCAGATCGGCCGGGGTGCGCCGGGTTGCGGCCAGTGCCGCCCCCTCGGCCTCGATGGCGATGCGTGCTTCGATCACCGACGCGATGTTCGCGCTGCGCAGCACGGTGTCCCAGTCGTCGGTGACGTCGAGTGCGGTGACGAAGACGCCGGCGCCCTGGCGGCTGTCGAGGACGCCTTTTCCGGCCAGTTCCCGGATGGCCTCCCGTAGGGTGGAGCGCCCCACCCCGAGCTGCGCGGCCAAGGTGGTTTCACCTGGAAGCCGTTGTCCCAGCGACCATTCGCCATCTTTGATGCGCGCCAGCAGTAGCTGTGCGGCTTGTGCTGCCAGCGGTTGACGCTGTACCTGCGCGACCATGGGACCTCTCTACTTGTCTGAGGAGTTGTGTATAGTCTAACCATCATGACGCGCGTACTCCTGCTTGGTTGCCGCGGCGGGGTCTGAAACGACCGGCCCCCTGCCGTGGGGCTCTGCTGCGACCGGTCACTTCCACCCTTGACCGAAAGCAGACCACTCATGAGCACCTCCTGGAACCGTCAACAACCGTCACCCATGCCGTGGCATCGCTACACCGACGTCTTCAACCGTGTGGACATTCCTGTCACGCAAAGAGATTGGCCCACGAAGCGAATCACTGCCGCGCCGCTCTGGGTGCCCGTCGACCTGCGCGACGGCAACCAGGCCTTGGCCGAGCCGATGGACCCGGATCGCAAACGCCGGTTCTTCGAACACCTCGTCGCCATCGGCTACAAGGAGATCGAGGTCGGCTACCCGTCGGCCTCCCAGACCGACTTCGACTTCGTGCGGCTGCTGGCCGAAACCGACATCGCGCCGAGTGATGTCACGATCGCCGTGTTCACGCCGGCCCGCCGTGACCTGATCGAGCGCACCGTCGAATCGGTGCGCGGCATGCGCAACGACGTCGTCATCCACATGTACACCGCGACCGCGCCGACGTGGCGAAACTCCGTGCTGGGCAAGGATCGCGACGAGTTGCGCAGTCTGATCCTGCACGGTGCGCTCGATGTGTTGACCTTGACGGAAGACATGCCGAACATCCGATTCCAATTCTCGCCGGAGGTGTTCAACCTCACCGAACCCGATTACGTGCTGGAGATCTGCGACGCGGTTACGCAGCTGTGGGATGCCGCCGAGAGCCGGCCGGTGGTCCTGAATCTGCCCGCCACCGTCGAGGTTGCGACGCCCAACGTGTACGCCGACCAGATCGAGTACATGCACCGGAACCTGGCGCGGCGGGACGCGGTGATCCTGTCGGTGCATCCGCACAACGACCGGGGGACTGGCGTGGCCTGCGCTGAACTGGCGGTGCTGGCCGGCGCGCAGCGCGTGGAGGGCTGCGTCTTCGGCAACGGTGAGCGCACCGGCAACGTCGACATCGCCACCCTGGCGCTGAATCTGTACGCCCAGGGCGTCGACCCGATGATCGACTTCTCCGATATCGACGCGATCGCCCGCACGGTGTCGCACTGCACCCGGATGCCGATCCACGAGCGGCATCCGTACGTCGGCGACCTGGTGCACACCGCGTTCTCGGGAACGCATCAGGACGCGATCAAGAAGGGTCTGGCCGAACATCGTGCGCGGGCCGCGGCCAGTGGACAGCAGGAACGCGAAATCGATTGGCGCGTGCCGTATCTGCCGATCGATCCGGCCGATATCGGACGGAGCTATGACGCGGTCATCCGGGTGAATTCACAGTCCGGCAAGGGCGGCATCGCCTACCTGCTGCACAGCGCGTATGGACTCGACCTGCCGCGTCGGCTGCAGATCGACTTCGCCCGGCATGTGCAGGCCCACACCGATGGCAGTGGCGCCGAGGTGACCGCCGCCGAGTTGTTCGAGCTTTTCGAGGCGACCTACCTGAGTTCGGGCGGCGCGGTCGAATTGAAGGACTGGCAGGCGAGCAGCGACGACACCACCGAGATCATGCTGATCGTCAACGGGACCGCCCACACCACCGCGCATCGCGGCGTCGGACCGGTCGAGGCGCTGACCCAGGCCCTGGCCGCCATAGGCCGACCCGTCGAGATTCTGAGCCTGACCCAGCAGTCCATCGGCGCCACGGCCGTCACCTACCTGGAACACCGTGGCGGCTGGACCTGCGGCCGCAGCGACTCAGTGCTCACCGCGTCACTGGCGGCGGTGATCCGGGCGGCCAACGTGCGCAGCAACTGACGCTTCGTCATCGACGCGTGTGCGCTCTGTGCAGCGCACGCAGAACGCTGTGCCTGCCCAGATCGAGTTTGAACTGATTCTGGCTCAGCGCGTCGGCGCCGTCCATGGCCACCTCGGCAGCTCGACGGAAGGTCGCGGCGTCAGCACTGTTGCCGACCAAGGCGGCTTCGGCGTCGGGGAGCCGCCATGGTTTGGCGGCCACGCCGCCCAGGGCGATGGCAGCTGAGGTGACGGTTCCGTCGTCGATCGTCATGCCGACCGCTACCGAGACGAGAGCGAACGCGTAACTGTGCCGGTCGCGTACCTTGAGATACCAACTGTGGTAGGCGTATTCGGATGGTGGCAGCTCGACACCGACGATCAGCTCGCCGGGCAGCAGCGCATTGTCGCGCTCGGGTTGATCTCCGGGGAGTCGGAAGAACTCCGATATCGCAATGCTGCGGGCACCCTCACGCGACCGCACATGCACGACGGCTTCGAGGATCGAGAGTGCCACCGCCATGTCTGACGGATGCACCGCGACACACGAGCGGCTGGCGCCGAAAAGTGCGTGCTCGCGGTTGAATCCGTCGAGTGCGCTGCATCCGGACCCGGGTTGGCGCTTATTGCACGCCGGGAATGTGACGTCCATGAAGTAGGGGCATCGAGTGCGCTGCATGAGGTTGCCACCAGCGGTGGCCATGTTCCGTAGTTGCGTTGTCGCTCCGGACAGAATCGCGTGTGACAGCACAGGATATTGAGTGCGGACCAGATGATGATTGGCGATGGCGCTGTTCGTCACGCCGGAGCCGATCATGATGCCGCCGTTGTCGGTCGCGGCGATCTCCACGAGGCCCAACCTGCCGATGTCGACCAACGACGACGGCTGGGCGACACCGAGTTTCATCAGATCCAACAGGTTCGTGCCGCCTGCGTAGTAGCTACCGCCGGTAGTGTCCGCGGCGGCAAGAGCGTCGTCGACATCGCGTGCGCGGTGGAAGTCGAATGTCTTCATGGGAGGCACCCCGGGTGGCACTCGGACAGGCACGACGCGACGGCCTCAACGATGTTGGGGTACGCGCCGCAGCGACAGATGTTTCCCGCCATCCGTTCGCGAATCTCGTTGACGGACAGTGCTTCGGGGCCCCTAGCGAGATCCGTATACGGGCCGTCGAAGGATACGGCGGACAGGTCGCCGCGGGCATGCTCTGCGAGAAGTGCGTGCGCCGAGCTGATCTGGCCGGGAGTGCAGTAGCCGCATTGGAATCCGTCGTGGTCGGCGAATGCCTGCTGCAGGGGATGCAACTGCTCACCGTCTGCAATGCCCTCGATGGTCAGTACGGTGGCCCCGTCGATCGACACCGCGAGCGTCAGACAGCTCAGCACACGCTCGCCGTTGACGCTGACCGTGCAGGCGCCACAGAGGCCGTGGTCGCAGCCTTTTTTGGTTCCGGTGAGCTGGAGGCGTTCGCGCAGCAGATCGAGCAGGGTCGAGCGGACGTCGGTTTGTACCGCGAATCGGTCACCGTTGATCGACAGTTCGACGGTGTGCCTGGAATCGCTTGAAGCGGTCATGGTGTTGGGTCCTGGTGGGTTTCGCCGAACGGGGACAACAAGTTTTCGACGGTGATCGGCAGGTCGCGTAGCCGCCGACCAGTGGCGTGGAAGACGGCGTTGGCGACCGCCGCCGGCACACCGCAAATTCCGATCTCGCCGATGCCACGCGCACCGAACGCCGTCAGGTGAGTATCGGCGCCGTCGATGAACGTGATGTCGAACGATGGGATGTCGGCGTGTGTGGGCACGTAGTACTCGCCAAGTGCGTGGCCGGTCCCCGGGGAGTACGGCACCGCTTCCAGCAGGGCCATGCCAAGCCCAAAGGTGATGCCGCCGAACACCTGACTGCGCGCCAGCTTCGGGTTGATGACCCGTCCGCAGTCCATCACCGCCACCCATCGCGTCACCGACGCCCGCCCGATCTGTTCGTCCACCTGCACTTCGCAGAAGTGCGCGCCGAACGATTGCGACATCGGGCCGCCCTCTGGTGCGCCGTCGCTGGAACTGGTGAAGGTCAGGTGGTCGAGCAGTGCGGCATCGGCGGTGGCGAGCAGTGCGGCAACAGCGGAGGCGGGTTGTGCCGGGTCAATGCTGACGACGTTGCCGCCGCGGATATCCATCGAGGACAGGGTGTTTCCGGCATACGGTGAGTCGGGGTCGGCGACAAGGTGGTCAAGCAGCCGCCGCTTCCATTCACGGCCGGCATCAAAGACCGCCGAGCCGACGGCGGCAGTCGTCTGCGATGCTCCGCTGTAGGGCGCGGTGGGGAAGTCCGAATCGCCGGAGAAGAACATGACCTGTGGCAATTGCAGGCCGGTGGAGTCGGCGGCGAGCTGCGTCATCACCGTTCTGACGCCGGTACCGACTTCGTGGGTGGCAGACGAGAATTCGACCATGCCGTCGGGCCTGGTAAGTACGTGACAGCCGGCCGGCATCCGACGTCCCGGATAGGTGGCGGTTGCCATGCCCCAACCGACCAGCACACCGTCGCGTCGCAATGAACGGGGTTGGTGCGGTCGGTGCTCCCAGCCGAACCGGTCGGCCCCTTGTCGATAACATCTGATGAGGTGCTCTGCGGACCACGGCCGGCCACTGGCCTGGTCTTCGCCGGCGTAGTTGGTGATCCGTAGGAGCAGTGGATCCACATTCAGCGCGTAGGCGAGTTCGTCCATGGCGACTTCCAGGGCGAACAAACCGGGCGCTTCACCTGGGCCGCGCATGAAGCACGGGGTTGGGTTGTGCACCCGGGCCACGGTGTGCGACACCATCATTCGCGGTGACTCGTAGAGAAATCGCGTGGACAGACCGGTCGGCTCGCAGAAATGGGCGATGGTGGACGTTTCGGTGAGGGTGTGGTGTTCGATGCTGGCCAGCCGGGCCTGTGCATCGGCGACCAGACTCAGGTGCTGTTCGGTGGGCGGACGGTGTCCGGTTGAGGTGAACATCTGGGCGCGGGGCAGGACAAGCTTGACGGCCCGTCCCGTCATTCGTGCCGCGACGGCGCACAGCACGACGTGCATCCACATGAAGCTCTTCGAGCCGAACGCTCCGCCGACCAGCGGTGAGATGATTCGGATGTTGTCGACTGCGATGCCCAGATACGTTGCCAGTGTTTGCCGTTCGCCGGCAATCCACCGGGTGCTGTCGTGCACGGTCAGGTGGTCGCCGTCCCAACTCGCGATCGTCGATGCCAGTTCGATCGGATAGTGGGCGTTCTCCGGCGTGGTGTAGCGCGATGCGATCTTGATGCCGTCGACCGGTTCGTCCGCGGGACCGCGGTGGTCTTGGAGTTTTTCCTCCTCGAGTTTCACGAAATGATCGGGCTGATACACCCCGCTGCGCACGATCTCGTCGCGGTCCTGCTGCTCAGGCCGGTCGAGCACGTCCCGCGCGGTCAGCAGGGCCGGCAGCTCGTCATAGGTCAGGTGCATCAACGATGCTGCGTACCGCGCGTTCTCCAGAGTGTCCGCGACCACCAACGCCATGTGCTGGCCGCGGTGCTGGACCGTCAGATCCGAAAGCGGTGGGCGCCGTTCCAACGGCAGATCCCAGGTGAGGTCGGTTGGAAGAATTTGCAGCGCGGGACAATTCAGCGGTGACAACACATACGTCACGCCTGGAGCGGATTGGGCGCGGGCGGTGGCGGTCACCAGCGAGTCATGCGTGACGCGGCCGTGGGACACGGTGGACTGCACCATCACTGCATGCAGCACGTCGGGCACCGCGGTGTCGGCCGCATATCGGGCCCGGCCGGTCACTTTGTCGCTGCCCTCGACCCGATTGACGGGCTGTCCGATTGCTTCGTCGCGAATCATCGGATGGCCCGGTCCCACACCGGGTCGCTCTCGGTGGTGCCGAGCCGCGATACCACCGCGCGGGAAACACCCACCGCCGCAATGTCCTGCAGTGACCTCAACCGATAGTTCTCCCACTCGCGCAGTGCCGGTTCCGGAAGTCGATCATGCGCGGTCCGGCTCCGCAAGGCCTGCGCCAAGAACGCTGCGTCGCCGATTGATTTCGAGGTGCCCGAAGCAGTGTGAGGCCGTACGGTGCCTGCCGCGTCGCCGATGACAAACACCGGCCCACGGCGCATTCGTCCACTGGACAGATCCATGACCGGCTGCAGAAACGGTTTCGAGCGGCCGACCAGCTGGGCCATCAAGGGCGGCAGTTCGGTGGTGGCCAACGACTCCAGGGTCGCCGCGCTCGTGGAAGACACGTCCGCGGCCGGAAGAAAGTACTCATACCTTCGGCCGGACTGCCCAGTCATGATGTCGCCGAAGGCTTCTGCTGAGGCATTGACGTACCACACCCAGTTGACTCGCCGCCGCCCCGATTCGGTCTCGCCGTCAGGGCCGGGTACCAGATAGCACAGGAACTGAATGCCGTTGGAACTGAACATGGTGAACCGGTCGGTCAGCTCCCTGGTCAGCTCAGGGGGTAGATCGCTTTCTCGTTCCAGTCCGCGCCAGGCGACGTATCCGCTATACCGGGGATGCGCAGGCTGCACGAATTGTCTTACGGTGGAACCGATTCCGTCGGCGCCGATCACCACATCCCAGTCGGAGGTGGTGCCGTCACCGAAGGTGAGGGTCACGCCGTGTTCTCCCTCTGTCACCGCGGCCACGTCGGTGCCCTGTAAATAGACGACGTCGCGCAACGAGCCCCGAAAGGCACGGTAGAGGGTGTCCCACGCGGTCATGGTCTGCGGTTGGGTGAAGACTCGGGGCGGGCTGTGCCGGTGCAGCAGTTGGCGTTCCACGAGCGGGACGCTCACAGTTGCGGGTGAAATGTGCGAGATCGACAGCAGTGCTTCGATTTCTGACTGCATCACGATGCCGGCTCCGCGCCCTTCGAGTCGTCCGGCGGTCTGTTCGAACACGGTGATGTCTGCGTTGGTGACGCGGCGCAGCTCTAGGGCCGCGGCCAGCCCGGCCAACGAACCGCCGACAATCGCGACCGTCCAGCGCTCGGAATTGCCGGTCATAATTTGAGGATCCGGTCGGCGTTGCCGGAGGCGACGGCGGCCAATTCGGCCGCGGGGATCGGTAGCCGCCGCAGAAACTCCGCACCGGCCAGCGGAGATCGGTAAGGGTAATCCACCGAGTACATCAAGCGCTCGGTGCCGACCACATCGCGGGCGCACATGAACGGTGGTGTGGTGAAGTAGCCGCTCGTGGTGATGGTGAAGTGGTCCAGAAAATAGTCGCTGACGGACCGTTGCAGCCCGGTGACCGACATGGGTAACCCATCCTGGGCGCGAAACAGGGAGTACGGCAAGTGCTCACCGAGATGCCCGATGATCAGTCGTAGCTTCGGGAAGCGATCGAGTACGCCGGCGAGAATTATTCGCAGACAATGTAATCCGAGTTCAGCGTGCCAGGTGTATGCCGCGGTGGCCAAGAGGTATGCGCTGGTCTCGGGGAGTCCGGCGGTATAGGCCTCCTGTACGGCACGCGGCGGCGGCGATGGGTGTAGGTACAGCGGCACATCGAGCTCTGAAGCGGCCTCGAAGATTGGGGTGTAGCGCGGATCGTCGAGAAACGACCCTCCTTCGGTACCGTCGAGAAAGCCACCGACGCAGCCCAATTCGTTTACGCCACGGTACAACTCATCGGCTGCGCGGTCGGGCTGCCCGAGTGCCAGGCTGGCGAACATCCGCAGCCGATCGGGGTGCCGGCGGGTCGCCGCATATGCGGCATCGTTGGCATCGCGGACCAGTGCGGTGGCGTCATGCGGCGTCAGGCGGTGCTGAGCGCCTGCGGCCAGCGAGAGCACCTGGACGTCGATTCCGCCTGCATCCATGGCCGCGATTCGGGCGTCATCGAGATCGACCAGGGCGTGGTGCAGTGCCGCAGATTTCGCGGCCTGTGGCAGGAACTGGTCGGTGGCTGCCAGATATTCAGGGGTCGCGTAGTGCTCCTCGAGTGCGACCACTCGAATCGGGACCTCGGCAGGGCTCGCGGGAGACGGATACACCGTGATCGTCATGCAACCTCCTGGGCGCCCCGGGGCCCGGGGCAGCGGTCATTGGCGATTGTCGGCCGCATGCCAGAGTCTCAGCGCAGCGCACGGCCCGTCATCAGTCAGGTGACTGGTGTCAATGTGCGCACCATCGCGTCGCCGAGTTCTCCCAGGCATCGGGAGGAAGGAAATGTTCGCGCGGGCACCGGCCGGTGCCCGTTCGGGTCGAACGCGTCGGTATTGTCGGGCACGCCATCTCCTTTCTGGCGTCACGTATCGGAGTCGGCTACGTGAACGCTCGTCGGTAGTTCGGTGGGTAGGGCAGTTGATGTCCGAGGCGCTCGGCAGCCTGCCGGATCCACGACGGGTTTCGGAGCAGCACACGGGCGAGGAACACCGCGTCGGCCTGCCCGTCGGCGATGATGCCCTCGGCTTGGTCGGCTTCGGTGATCAACCCGACCCCGGCAGTGGGTATCTGCGCGGCCTCGCGCACCTGGGTTGCGAACGGTATTTGATAGCTGGGGTAAACCCGGATGGCGGCGTCCGGGGCAGAACCTCCACTGGACACGTCGATGAGGTCCACGCCGAGGGCTTTGAGCTGACGGGCAAGTTCGATGGTGTCGGCGACCGTCCAGCCGGGGCGCTCGTCTGCGGTGTCGTCGGCGAGCCAGTCGGTCGCGGACACCCGGAAGAACAGTGGCAGGTGTGCCGGCCAGGTCTCGCGCACCGCCGTCACCACCTCCAGCGCGAAGCGGATTCGGTTCTGCAGGGTGCCGCCGTAGTGGTCGGTGCGCCTGTTCGAGTGTGGGGAGAGGAACTGATGGATCAGGTAGCCGTGGGCGCCGTGTAGTTCGAGGACCTGAAATCCGGCTGCGGCGGCGCGCCGGGCAGCATCGGCGAACGAGGTGACGACATCGGTGATGTCGGCAGTGGTCAACTCGGCGGGAATGGGCAGTCTGCCGAACGGTAGCGGGCTGGCGCTCACCGTCGGCCAGGTCTGCGGCACCCGCTCAGGGTCGGGCCAGGGGCGGCCGGTGGCGGCCTTACGTCCGGCGTGCACGATCTGGATGCCCGGGATGGAGCCTTGGGCGACAACGAAATCGGTGATCCGACGAAATGATTCGGCTTGGCGGTCATTCCACAGCCCGAGGTCGTACACGCTGCTGCGGCCGGCGGGGGCCACGGCGGTGGCCTCGACCATTACCAGCGCCGCGCCGGCGACCGCACGAGAACCCAGATGCTGCAGGTGCCAGTCGGTCGGCGCGCCCGTGTCGGCTCCGTCGGGCACGGCAGCGAACTGCATCATCGGCGACATCCACGCACGGTGCGCGAAGGTGACCTCGCGCAGGGTCAGCGGGTCGAACAGATGAGTCATGTTTGGTCCGCCGGCCATCTCGGACGCGTGCGGTAGGCGGGCAAATGATCCTCCGGTCGCTGATCCATCTCACAGGTTTCCTTGCGTGCAACATCGAGTCTGCAAGATGCAGCCGGCGGCGTCATCAGTCGGATGACTGGCTCACGGCGCCGATCAGTGCGGGCCGAGCCGATCGGCGTAGAGTCCTCGACACCGAAGCCTCGTCGATTGGGAGGACAGCGTGAGTCGCGACGTGGTGCTGGATCCGACAATTGCGCGCCTGGTCGCATCGATGGCGACACCTCCGACGCTGGGGCAGTTGGGACCGCACGACGGTCGGTTGGCGCTGCGTGAAGCGCAGCGAACCGTCATCGAGCAGCCCGGGACAGCGGCGCGGTTTCATACCGCGCCGGTGGGTCCGTCTGGGCTGGTGGGGTTTTGGTTGGTACGACCGCGCGACGAGCCGGGCCCGCTGCCGGCGGTTCTCTATGTGCATGGCGGTCGATTCATGTTCGGCGACGCCGATACCCATGGGCATGTGGTCGGCGCGATTGCCTCGCGGTGCCGGGCTGCTGTACTGGTTCCCGAGTACAGCCGGGCGCCCGAAGCGCGGTATCCGGTTGCGTTGGAGGAGTGCTATGCCACTCTGCTGTGGGCTCGTGACAACGCAGACCTGCTGGGTGTCGATGCGAAAGCGATTGCGCTGGCGGGTGATTGCGCGGGAGCGACGATTGCGGCCGCCGTCAGCATGGTGTGCAAGTCCCGAGGCGGCCCGCGGCTGCGCGCGCAGCTGCTCTACTACCCGCCAACTGATGCCCGGTGTGAGTACCCGTCCCACGACGCCTATGCGGAAGGTTATCTGCTGACCAGCGATGAACAAGCCTGGTATTGGGATCAGTACTGCGATGGTGACGCCGACTGCCCTACGGCATCTCCAGTTCGCGCAGCGGTCGAGGATCTCACGGGGTTGCCACCGACGCTGATCGTCACCGCCGAGGCCGATGTGGTGCGTGACGAAGGAGAAGCATTCGCCGATCGGCTACGTGCGGCAGGGGTGCCAGTGACTTGCACCCGCTACTTGGGAACGGTGCACGATTTTGTGGTGCTCACCCAGCTCAGCGACACGCCATCGGCGCGGGCGGCGCTGGATCAGGGTGTGCGGTTCCTCAACCAAGCGATACACCGATGATAAGACGCTGCCTGATTGTGCTGCGCAGGAGGCGGTTTCGCCAGTGACGATGACACGTCCGGAGTTGCCCATCGTTGGGCGTGCTCAACTTATCGGTCTGATCACTGAGGTCGTCTCAGCGGCTGCGGCCGCTCCGCAGACCGTGATTCTCGTCGGCGAACCAGGCATCGGTAAATCGACGATGCTGCGTTACGCGGTGGCATCGCTGGAGTCGCGGCACGCGACTGTTCTCTTTGCCGGCGGTTCCGAACCAGATCACGTGCGGCCCTTCACGGCGTTGACGGAGTTGATCTGGCCTATCGTCGACCGGATCGCGGAACTGCCGGTGCAGCTGCGCGATGCGCTGCGTGACATCGTCGACGGGGGCGCCGCTGCTGACGACCACGGTCCGGCATTGATCCAGCAGGCGGTGCTGGCGCTGCTCGCGATCGTCGCCGCCGGCCGGCCGCTGGTGATCGTGCTCGATGACTTCGACCGGTTCGATCCGGATTCACGTCAGGTGCTCACCTATGTCGTCGGCCGGGTGCCGCACCTTGCCGTTCGCGTGCTGATCAGCGCGCGACAGGTGGACTCGCTCAGCGGTATCGACCGCTCGGTCAGGGTGGTCGAGGTTGCGCCGCTGACCGATGCCGCGGCGGCGGAGTTGATCGAGACGCAATCGCTGGTGCCCGACGCGAGCGTGCGCGGCGAGATCATCCGTTGGTCCGGCGGGAATCCGTTGGCGCTGATCGAGTCTGCTCGCTTCTACGGCAAGTCAGGCTCGGCCAGCTTCCGCGGCAACTACATGGTCGGCGCCGGATTCGCCCACGCGTTGTTCGCCGCGCAATTGTCGGAGCTGCCCGCCGATGCCCGCCGCTTGACGCTGTTCGCCGCCGCGGGCGCCGGATACGAGACCATCGACACGATCACCGCCGCAGCGGGTTTCGGTGCGGACCTGTGGCGGTGGGATCCGGCGATCGGCCGGGCGTTGGTGGCCGTTACCGAGGACCGGCGGGTGCGGTTCAGCCACCCCCTGCTGCGCAGCGTGGCTTACAGCGAGGGCGATCTGGCTGATCGCCGAACGGCCCATATCGCACTCGCCGCCTCTCCGCAGCTGGATGTAGCTTGCCGTGCTTGGCATTTGGCGGCCGCGGCGCCCGGCCCGGACGAGTCGGTGGCGTCTCTGCTGGAACAGGGCGCCGAGCGTTCGCGGCAGCGGGGCGGCTACCTGGAGGTGGCCAGGGCAATGCAGCGGGCCGCTGAATTGAGCCCCGGTTCTGACGATGCGGCTCGGCGGTTCACGTTGGCCTCGATCGCGGCCAATTTTGGTGGTGATCCGTCCTGGGCATTGGCGTTGAATGCCAGCGCCGTACAGCGCTCGGAGGACCCTGAGATCTTGGGGCATGCCGCCTTGACCCGAGCCTCGGTGCTGCTGCAATCGGCGCGTCCGGCCGAGGCGGCTGAGTTGGTTCGCGGCACCCTCGACGGTGCACCGCCGGTCAACTCGCGCCTGCGATTGGCCTTGATGTACGTCGGCGCCTCGGCGTCGTATTACTCGGGCGAATTGTCCCATCGGGCCCGCCTTGGGCCGTGGCTGCAGGAGATGGACCGAGATACCCTCGGCGACGGCGTATTTCCGACGCCGTTTCCCGATGGGGCGGCCCCGGTGCAGCGGGCGTACATCGCCATGTATGCCCAGAGTGCAGGCAGCGCCCACGATCGTCCGGCGCCCTGGGATCGCCGTTGGCTGCATCCGATGCCTGCTTCCATTGAGGCGTTTCGACGTCTGATTGTCGGGGCGATGGCCTATGCCACCGAGGACAGTGACCTGGCGGTCACCGAACTGCGGGAAGCCGTCGAGCAGCTCAAGGCCGCCGGTGGCCTGCGCGGATTCACCTTCGCCATCGCGCCACTGGCGTGGGGACTCCACGATAGCGGGCGGTGGTCAGAACTGCGGGCGTTGCTCGATGAGACTGAAACCTTGTGTGCGGTCTATGAGCTGGCATTGCTCCATGCTGAATGCAATGTCGTGCGTGCTCATCTTTTGGCCTGCGTCGGCGACACAGACGGGGCAGATGCGGCTGTCGGTGCCACATCCCGCGTCATCGCCGACAGCAGTGGCAGTGCGACCCGGGCTGCGCTGACCTGGGCCATCGGGCGAAACGCGCTGGCGCGCAGTGAGTTCGAGACGGCCTATCAGGCATTGCGGCAAATGTTCGACTCCGACGGCGAGCCGATCCATTTCGTCGTGTCTCATCGCGCGATCGCCGATCTGGCCTGGGCTGGTGCGCGCAGCAGTCACATCGAAGAGGCCAGGCCATTGGTGGCCTCGATCGGGCGTCAGCTGGGCTCCAATCCGCCTGTGCGACTGCGGCTTCTGCGGCACCAGGCGCTGGCGTTGACCACGACCACGCATCTGGCCGAGCGCCACTACCGACTGGCGGTCTTCGATCCGGCCGGGGACCAGTGGCCGATGGAACGTGCGCGCGCACGCCTGCATTACGGCGAATGGCTTCGGCGGGTGCGTCGCCCCGCCGAGGCTCGGACACAGCTCACCGCTGCCCTGGAAGTTTTCGACCGCTTCGGTGCTGTGCCGTACGCGCAGATTGCGCGCGCCGAACTCCGTGCGGCCGGAGTCACAGGGTCTCCCGGGGTCACTGCAGTTTTCGGCTTGGATTCACTGACCGCGCAAGAACGCCAGATCGTGTCAATGGCGGCCTCGGGGCTGACTAATCCCGAGATCGGCCAGCGACTCAATCTGTCGCCGCGAACGATCGCCTCCCACTTGTACAAGGTGTATCCCAAACTGGGGGTCAGTCGACGCCATCAACTGCGTGATCTGGTGGGGGATTCTCCGGCGTGACGTGGTCGCCAGTCAGACCATGCACCTAGGGTGCACGGACCGACACTGCGCGATCTCAGTCACTGTGCTGATGACATACGACGGGCCGTATTACACTATGGCGCAATGAAGTTGGGCCGTGAACAAGGTTGGTGGGTAACAGCCGGGTTCAGATTGGCACGCTTTGCTCGATCCGGAATTGATTCAGCTCACCACGTAGAGGACATGCATGCCCACGATTAGGACCACCGATGGCGTAGAGATCTTTTACAAGGACTGGGGTAGCGGGCAGCCTGTTGTCTTCAGCCATGGATGGCCGCTGTCGTCTGACGACTGGGACACCCAGATGCTGTTCTTCCTGCAGCACGGCTATCGGGTGATCGCTCACGACCGGCGCGGCCACGGGCGTTCGACCCAGGTCGGCCACGGCCACGACATGGACCATTACGCCGACGATCTCGCCGCCGTCGTCGACCATCTCGATCTGACTGACGCGTTGCACGTCGGGCACTCCACCGGCGGTGGGGAAGTGGTGAGGTACTTGAGCCGTCACGGCCAGGAGCGCGCAGCCAAGGCGGTGTTGATCAGCTCGGTACCACCGTTGATGGTCAAGACCGATGCCAACCCCGGCGGTGTCCCCAAGCAGGTTTTCGATGATCTGCAGGCGCAGGTTGCCGCCAACAGGTCCGGGCTGTACCGCGATTTCGCCGCGGGACCGTTCTTCGGATTTAATCGCCCGGGCGTCGAGCCGTCCGAAGCGATCATCCAAAATTGGTGGCGCCAAGGCATGATGGGCGGAGCCAAAGACCACTACGACGGAATCGTCGCGTTCTCGCAGACCGATTTCACCGACGATCTGAAAAAGACGACGGTGCCCACGTTGGTGATGCATGGCGATGACGACCAAGTTGTTCCGTACGAAAATTCGGGTCTGCTGTCGGCCAACTTGTTGCCCAATGGTTCCTTGAAGACGTATTCCGGTTTCCCGCACGGCATGCCGACCACGCACGCGTCGACCATCAATGCGGACCTTCTGGAGTTCTTCCGGTCGTGAGGTCCCAAGGCCCGTGATGACCGGTCACACGGTCGGTCATCACGGGCGGAGTGGCTCAGTGAGTACTCGGGTCGGTGATGATTTCGACCATCGCTGGACCTGGATGGTCGAGCGCTTCGGCGATGGCTGTGGCGACCTCGGCCGGATCGGTGACCCGACGACCGTAGCCGCCGCAGCTGCGCGCATAGGCGGCGAAGTCGGGATTGAGCAGTGATGTCTGCCAAACCGCGTACTCGGCCCCGCGCTGTTCCTCACTGATCTTGGCCAGTTCACCGTTGTTGAGCAGGATGTGGGTGATGTTCATGTCGTACTTCACCGCGGTGGTGAAGTCAGCGAGGTACTGACCGAAGCCGCCGTCGCCGGTGATCGCGACGATCGGACGATCCGGAGCGGCGGCCCAGGCACCCATGGCGGCCGGGAAACCGAATCCGATGGAGCCCAGATACCCGGACATCAGCACCGACTGGTCGGTTGTTTCGAAGTAGCGCCCGAACGAGTACGCGTGATTGCCGACATCGACCGTCAGGACGGCATTGGCCGGCACCAGGTGGCTGAGCTCCTCGAAAACCGTTGCGGCAGCGACATGTCCGTCGGGTTGTTTGACGGCGCGGCGGGCCTTCTCCGCCCGCCACACCGCCCAGCGGTCGGCAACCTCCGGGCGCTGGTCCACCAGCGCCGGGTTCGGGCGAAGGCCGTCCAGAACGGCAGCTGCGGTGACTCCGACGTCGCCGAGCACCGGAACCGTGACGGGTCGGAACCGGCCGAGCATCATCGGATCGGTGTCGACCTGGATGATCGGCTTGTACGGCGAGATTCCGGTGTGATTCGAGAACGAGGCACCGAACACGAGCAGTAGGTCGGCCTTGTTCATCATCCAGGACGCGACAGGAGTGCCAGAGCGGCCCAGCACACCGCAGGCGAGTGGGTGCCTGTCCGAGACCTGTCCCTTGGCCTTGAATGTGGTCAACACCGGAGCATTCAGGCGCTCGGCCAGCGCAATGACCTCCTGCATGTCGAACTTCGCCCCGGCGCCGACGATGACCAACGGCCTGGTTGCCGTTCCGATCAGCTCGAGCGCCTGCTCCAGCGCGGCCGCCGGGGGCGCGACCCGAAGATCGGGCATGCGGCCATGCGGCCCAGAGGCTTCCTGGTCCGGGGCCTCGAAAATCTGTACCTCGTCGGGCAGCACAAGGTGGCCGACTCCGCGCTCCAGTATGGCGTGCTTGAGGGCCATGGTCATTAGTTCGGCGTGGTCGGAGCCGGAGCGCACCATGGCCGAGTACACCGAGACATCTGCGAAGGCCGCGAGCAGATCGATGTCCTGGAACGCGCCCTTACCGGCGACCGATGAGTCCACATTGCCCGACAAGGCCAGCACCGGAGCGCGGTCGGATTTGGCGTCGTAGAGGCCCGTCAGCAGGTTGGTGGACCCCGGGCCGGCGATGCCGAAGCAGGCGGCGGGTCGGCCGGTGAGCTTGCCGTAGGCCGCTGCCGCGAATGCTGCGGCGCCTTCGTGTCGGATGCCGAAATACCTTAATTTGCCCGCTGTTTCGGCGCGATGCATGGCTTCGGCCAGCCCGAGGTTCGAATGGCCGACCATGCCAAAGACGGTGTCGACCCCCCAGTTGGTCATGGTCTCGACCAACACGTCGCTCACGGTGCGTGGGTGTCCGGCAGGGGGCGGGGTGCCGACGTAGATACCGTCCTCGCGGACTTCCACCGGGTAGGTGCGGACGTTGAAGTCGGGGCCACCCGCGGCCTCGCCGGTGAATGGGTCGAAGTCGAAACCGTGCCAGGGGCAACGGATCTTGTCGTTCTCCAGGGTGCCCTGGCCCAGCGGACCGCCCTGATGGGGGCAGCGGTTATCGATGGCCCCGTAGCGGCCGTCGAGTTTGGTCAGCGCGACGGTTTTGAGTCCGACGGGACACATGGCCACTTCGCCCTCGTCGAGCACGTCCGCGTCGACGGCCTTGTGCCAGTCGAGGTTCTGATCGTTCACAGTGGGGTGGCTCCTGCGTAGGGGACTCCGCTGAGGTAGGCGAAGTCGCGGTCGAAGGTTACGAGATCATCGATGTCAAAGTCGGCCAGATTTCGGTGCCCGCACGCGCGGGCCAGGACCGCCATCAGATCGACGGTCGAGCGCAGGAACCGGTTCAAGCGGTGTGCACCAGCCGGTACAGGCAATCGGGCGCGCAGACGCGGATCCTGGGTGGCGATACCCGCCGGACAGCTGTTGGTATTGCAGGCGCGCATGCCGACACATCCGATGGCTTGTAGCGCGGCATTGGACACCGCGATGGCGTCGGCGCCTAGTGCCAAGGCCTTGACCATGTCGGCTGGTGTGCGAAGGCCCCCGGTGATGATTAAGGTCACCTGGTCGGCCCCTACCCGGTCGAGGTGTCTCCGCGCGCGGGCCAGCGCCGGGATGGTCGGCACCGAGATGTTGTCGCGGAAAATCGTTGGGGCGGCCCCGGTTCCACCGCCCCTGCCGTCGAGAATGATGTAGTCGACGCCGATTTGCAGGGCGGCGTCGATGTCGCGCTCGATGTGTTGGGCGCTCATCTTGTATCCCACCGGAATGCCGCCCGACTCCTCGCGAACTTGTGCGGCGAGTTCTTCGAACGGCTGTAGCGATGTCCAGTCCGGGAATCGTGCGGGCGAGACGGCCGGCGTGCCAGGCGCAAGGCCGCGCACCTCGGCGATTCTTCCCGTCACCTTGTTACCCGGCAAATGGCCACCAGTTCCGGTCTTGGCGCCCTGCCCGCCCTTGAAATGAAACGCTTGCACGTGGCGGACTCGGTCCAGGCTCCAGCCGAATCTGCCGGACGCGAGTTCGTAGAAATATCTCGAATTCTGTTGTTGCTCTTCGGGAAGCATGCCGCCCTCACCAGAGCAGATGCCGGTCCCGGCCAGCTCCGCACCGGCGGCCAGCGCGGTCTTCGCTTCTTGCGACAGCGCGCCAAAGCTCATGTCGCTGACAAACAAGGGGATATCGAGGACCAGTGGTCGCCGGGCCGCGGGACCGATCACCGTCTGGGTGTTGACCGGCTCCCCGTCGAGCAGCGGGAGGCGCGCAAGCTGGGCAGTGATGAGCTGGATCGATTCCCACGACGGTAGGAGGTCGCGCGGCACACCCATGGCCGCTGTCGGGCCGTGTTCGCTGCTCAGTCCGTGTGCTGCCCACTGGTGGATCTGCGTAACGAACGGTTCCTCGGCAGTGTTCGTCGCCTTGATCCACTGGCCCTGGTAGCCGTCATCATCGAAGGTCTGCGGGTTGGCCCGGCTATAAGCGTCCACTGCCGCCTGATCGACGAAGACAGAGCCGTCGGACACCCGCGTGGGGAACGTGGCGAGGGTGACGGCCGGATTGACCGGCGCGACGCCGGTCCGGATCTCGTAGCGCCAGCCGTGCAGACCGCAGACCAGGAGATCGCCGTCGACGCGGCCGTCGGACATCAGTGCCCCGCGGTGCGCGCAACGGCCGTAGAGCGCCCGGACGTCGTCTCCTTGCCTGACCAGGACCAGGTCGACACCGGAAACCCGGACGGCAGTTGGTGTGTCCTCGGACAGATCTGCGAGCGCTGCGACGGGCACCGCGGTCATGGAGTCAGATGTCATCGGTGTTGGTCTTGGTCATGTCACTCCTGAGACGGCGAAACGATCTGTGGTGGGACGGCCAGTGTAATCAGAACTGTCTGTTGAACTTTGGACGATCAGAGGCCGTGCACACATCAGTCACCTGACTGATGCATATTTAGCCCCGACGTCCAAGGCTGTTGGACGGTGAGAACACGTCGCGGTGAGTCTGTCCGGCGATATCGGCGCCGGGCCTTTCGTTGAATCGCACGAGCAGCTCGTGAATGTGGAATGTGCCGACCTGGGCAGTGGAATGGACATCGATGAGAAATAGCGCTGTGCTGCAATGGATCTACGACAGATACGAGCGCAACATCGATGTCGTTGCGGTCACCGTCGTCGACACGTTTGATCGGTCTCCATACCCGGCGGGGTCGATGATGGCCATCGATCGCTGCGAACGCTTCGAGGGCAGCGTGTCCTCGGGCTGCGTCGAGGTGGATCTGTACGAGCGTGCGCGGTCTCTCTTCGGCGAGCACCCCGACACGTTGGTCGGGATTGGTTGCGAAATCATTGATTTCGATGCCGATCGGTCTGGCCGCGATCCGTTTGCCGCGTCCGGGCCATGCCGTGGAACCCTGCGGGTCGCGATGCACGCGGTGACACCACAACATTTTCCGGAGTTGGCGACTCTCGTGTCTTCGGTGCAGCAGGGTCTGCCTGTCACCACCTTCTTGAATCTGCGGACGGGTCAGATGTCGCTGAACTGGCGTGGTGATGCTCCGATGTTCCGCACTGATTACAAGCCGAAGCCGCGCATGCTGATCTTCGGGATCAGTGACATCGCGACTGGGCTTGCGGCACTGGCGCTGCCATTGGGCTTTGCCGTCACTGTGTGCGATCCCCGGCCTGTATTCCTGCAAGAGGAGCGCTTTGTGTCGGCGGTGAAATTGGTTCGGGATTGGCCGGATCGTTACCTGCGCTGCGAGCGGAAAGCGGGCCGCATCAACGCCGATACCGCAATCGTCGATCTGACGCACGACGATCGATTCTCGATACCGCTGCTCATCGAGGCGTTGGATTCGCGGCGATGGAGCCACAGCATGCACCCGGCGTTCGTTGGTGCCCTCGGCTCAAGCGTCCGTTCGACGCGCAAGCGCCACACCCTACGGCAACACGGATTGCTGCTCGACGACGTCAACCGTCTGCAGGCGCCGATCGGGTTGGACCTCGGTGGACGCGAGGCGCCGGCCATCACGTTGTCGATCCTCGCTCAGGTGGTGGCAGCCAGGGAAGGTGGCAGCGGTATGCCCCGCAGTCAGCTTGTGGACTGACTACGGGCCGGTCGCGACATCAGACAGAGATTCGGCTAACGCGCCCTGAGCACCTCGAGTGCCTTGTCGGCGTGCGAGTCCATGGAGATCTCGCTCGCGATGACCTCGAGCACGGTGCGGTCGGTGTCGATGACGAACGTGGTCCGCTTGACCGGCATCAGCTTGCCGAGCAGACCGCGCTTCACACCGAACTGCTCCGCTACCGAACCCGAGGTGTCCGACAGCAGCGGGTAGTCGAAGCTGTGCTTCTCGGCGAACTTGTCCTGTTTCTCCACCGCGTCCATGCTGATCCCGACCCGGGACGCGCCGACAGCGGCGAACTCGGCGGCCAGATCACGGAAGTGGCAGGCCTCCATGGTGCAGCCCGGCGTCATCGCGGCCGGATAGAAGAACAGCACGATCGGCCCATCGGCCAGCAGTTCGGAAAGGCTGCGGTTCGTCCCGGTCTGGTCGGGAAGATTGAACTCTGCGACGACGTCACCACGTTTCATGGGTGCCACGCTACTTCTGGGAGGATGACCGCGTGAAGACGACCTCACGTGAGGAATTCCAGGCGCTGGCCGCCGAGCACCGTGTCGTGCCGGTGACGCGCAAGGTGCTGGCCGACAGCGAGACGCCGTTGTCGGCCTACCGCAAGCTGGCCGCCAACCGTCCCGGCACGTTTCTGCTGGAATCGGCGGAGAACGGGCGGTCCTGGTCGCGGTGGTCGTTCATCGGTGCCGGCGCCCCGTCGGCGCTGACGGTCCGCGACGGTGAAGCGATCTGGCTCGGCAACACGCCGCAGGACGCACCCAGCGGCGGCGACCCGCTGCAGGCGGTGCGCGACACCCTGGCCCTGCTGCAGACCGCGCCGGTGCCGGGGCTGCCGCCGCTGTCGAGCGGGCTGGTCGGCTATTTCGCCTATGACATGGTGCGGCGCCTGGAACGCCTCCCCGAACTGGCGACAGACGACCTCGAACTGCCCGACATGGTGCTGCTGCTCGCCACCGACATGGCCGCCGTCGACCACCACGAGGGCACCATCACGCTCATCGCCAACGCGGTCAACTGGAACGGCACCGACGAGCGTGTCGACTGGGCTTACGACGATGCGGTCGCGCGTCTCGACGTCATGACCAAGGCGCTGGGAGAGCCGCTGCCGTCGAGCATCGCCACCTTCAGCCGTCCGCAGCCGCAGCCGCGCCAGCAGCGCTCCGTCGAGGAGTACACCGCGATCGTCGAGAAGCTGGTGGGCGACATCGAGGCCGGCGAGGCCTTCCAGGTGGTGCCGTCGCAGCGCTTCGAGATGGACACGGACGCGGATCCCATCGACGTCTACCGCGTGTTGCGCGTGACCAACCCCAGCCCGTACATGTATCTGCTCAACGTGCCCAATGCCGAAGGCGGCCTTGACTTCTCGGTCGTCGGCTCCAGCCCGGAGGCGCTCGTGACGGTGAAGGACGGGGTGGCGACCACGCACCCCATCGCCGGCACCCGCTGGCGCGGCGCCACCGAGGAGGACGACGTCCTCTTGGAAAAGGAGCTGCTCGCCGACGACAAGGAGCGCTCCGAGCACCTGATGCTGGTCGATCTGGGACGCAACGACCTGGGCCGCGTCTGCAAGCCGGGAACGGTGCGCGTGGAGGACTACAGCCACATCGAGCGCTACAGCCACGTCATGCACCTGGTCTCCACCGTCACCGGTCACTTGTCCGACGACAAGACCGCGCTCGACGCCGTCACCGCGTGCTTCCCGGCCGGCACGCTTTCGGGGGCGCCGAAGGTGCGGGCCATGGAGCTCATCGAGGAGGTCGAGCTCACCCGTCGCGGTCTGTACGGCGGCGTACTCGGATACCTCGACTTCGCCGGCAACGCCGATTTCGCTATCGCGATCCGTACCGCGCTGATGCGTGGCGGTACCGCCTATGTGCAGGCCGGTGGCGGCGTCGTGGCCGACTCCAACGGGCCGTACGAATACAACGAGTCGTCCAACAAGGCCAAGGCCGTCCTGGCGGCGATCGCGGCCGCCGAGACGCTGAGCGAGCCGTGAGGGCCACCCGCACCGCTCAGGTGCTGCTGCTCGTCGCCGCGCTGATGCTGTGGGGCGCCTCCAGGTTGCCGTGGGTCGACGTCTCGTCGTCCGACGGGCTGGGCCAGCCGAAGACGACGACGCTGTCCGGCGCGGCCTGGTCGACGGCCCTCATTCCGCTGGCGCTGCTGGTGGCCGCGGCGGCGGTGGCGGCGCTGGCCGTGCGGGGCTGGGCGCTGCGGCTGCTGGCGCTCCTGGTCGCCGTCGCGAGCGCCGGATTGGGGTACCTCGCCATCAGCCTGTGGGTGGTCACCGACGTCTCGGTGCGGGCCGCCGACATGGCGCAGATTGCGGTCATGTTCCTGATCGGGACGCAGCGGCACTACTGGGGAGCCGGGGTGACACTGGCAGCCGCGGTGTTGACGCTGGTCGGAGCCGTTCTGCTGATGCGTTCGGCCGGGCAGGGCGCGGCCGCGCCGGCGACCTCCAAATACGCCGCGCCGGCGGCCCGCCGCGAAGCGGCGCAGGAAGAAGCCGCTGACGGCATGTCCGAACGAATGATCTGGGACGCCCTCGACGAGGGCCATGACCCCACCCAGAACGACGGCGGGCACAAATGACCGTGGCCCGGTGGCAGTGTTCGCCGCCCCGACGACTACCCTTCGAGAAGATCATCTGGCTTGCCGAACCGGCACGGAAGGACGACGACGCGTTATGACTTCGGGGACCGTGCTCGACTCCATCATCGAGGGAGTTCGCGCTGATGTTGCCACCCGCGAAGCCGCGCTGAGTCTGACCGAGGTCAAAGAGCGGGCCAAGCAGGCGCCGGCCGCCAAGGATGCACTCGCCGCGCTGCGTCAGCCGGGCATCGGCGTCATCGCCGAGGTGAAGCGGGCCAGCCCGAGCAAGGGGGCGCTGGCGCAGATCGACGATCCCGCCAAGCTGGCCAAGGCGTACGAGTCCGGCGGTGCCCGGGTGATCAGCGTGCTGACCGAGGAGCGGCGCTTCAACGGCTCGCTGGCGGACCTGGACGCCGTGCGTGCCGCGGTGTCGATTCCGGTGCTGCGCAAGGACTTCATCGTCACCCCGTACCAAATTCACGAGGCCCGGGCCCACGGCGCCGACATGCTGCTGCTGATCGTCGCCGCACTCGAACAGTCGGTACTGACCTCGATGATCGACCGGACCGAGTCCCTCGGGATGACCCCACTGGTCGAGGTCCACACCGAGGAAGAAGCGGACCGCGCCATCCAGGCCGGTGCCAAGGTCATCGGCGTCAATGCCCGCGACCTGAAGACCCTGGAGGTCGACCGCGACTGCTTCGGCCGCATCGCGCCCGGCCTGCCGAGCAGCATCATCCGGATCGCCGAGTCAGGAGTGCGGGGCACCGCCGACCTGCTGGCCTACGCCGGTGCCGGCGCCGACGCAGTGCTGGTCGGTGAAGGCCTCGTGACCAGCGGTGATCCCCGCAGCGCCGTTGCCGACCTGGTGACCGCCGGCACGCACCCGTCCTGCCCGAAACCAGCCCGCTGAATTGCGGGCTCCTGCGCGAAGAAGCAGCCCGAGTTCTTATGTCTGATCGCACTGGTACCGAATTGCCGCGGATGAGCGCCGCGGTCGCCGAAGCCACAAGCCACGACCCGGACGCCAAGGGGCACTTCGGTGCCTACGGCGGCCGTCTGGTGCCCGAGGCGCTGATGGCGGTCATCGAGGAAGTCACCGCGGCCTACGACAAGGTCCGCACCGACCAGACCTTCCTCGACGAGCTCGACCGGCTGCAGAAGCACTACACGGGCCGGCCGTCGCCGCTGTACGAAGCGACGCGGCTGTCCGAGCACGCCGGCGGCGCGCGGCTGCTCCTCAAACGAGAAGACCTGAACCACACCGGTTCTCACAAGATCAACAACGTGCTCGGGCAGGTGCTGCTGGCCAAGCGCATGGGCAAGACCCGGGTGATCGCCGAGACCGGCGCCGGCCAGCACGGTGTCGCCACCGCGACGGCCTGCGCGCTGCTCGGCCTCGAATGCGTCGTCTACATGGGCGCGGTCGACACCGCCCGGCAGGCGCTCAACGTCGCCCGGATGCGGCTGCTCGGCGGCACCGTGGTTTCGGTGGAGGCCGGCTCGGCGACCCTCAAGGACGCCATCAACGAAGCTTTCCGCGACTGGGTCACCAACGCGGACGACACCTATTACTGCTTCGGCACCGCGGCCGGGCCGCATCCGTTCCCCGTCATGGTGCGCGACTTCCAGCGCGTCATCGGCATGGAGGCGCGGGTCCAGGTGCAGGAGCAGGCCGGCCGGCTGCCCGACGCGGTGACCGCGTGCGTCGGCGGCGGGTCGAACGCCATCGGCGTCTTCCACGCCTTCATCGATGATCCGGGCGTGCGCCTGGTCGGCTTCGAAGCAGCCGGCGACGGCGTCGAAACCGGTAGGCACGCAGCCACTTTCACCGGCGGCTCGCCGGGTGCGTTCCAGGGTTCGTTCTCCTACCTGCTGCAGGACGAAGATGGCCAGACCATCGAATCGCATTCCATCTCGGCCGGTCTGGATTACCCCGGCGTCGGTCCGGAGCACGCGTACCTCAAGGACACCGGCCGTGCCGAGTACCGGCCGGTGACCGACACCGAGGCCATGGAAGCTTTCGGGCTGCTGTGCCGCACCGAGGGCATCATCCCGGCGATCGAGTCGGCGCACGCGGTGGCCGGCGCATTGAAATTGGGTCAGGAGCTTGGTCCTTCCGCGGTGATCGTGGTGAACCTGTCCGGCCGTGGCGACAAGGACGTCGAGACCGCCGCGAAATGGTTCGGTCTACTGGACGGTGAAACTGGGGAAGCGTCATGAGCCGACTGGCTGGATTGTTCGAATCGTGCCGGGCCGAAGGGCGTTCGGCGCTGATCGGGTACCTGCCGACCGGCTATCCCGACGTGCAGACCTCGATCGACGCGATGGTGGCGATGACCGAATCCGGTTGCGACATCATCGAAGTCGGTGTCGCCTACTCCGATCCGGGAATGGACGGCCCGGTGATCGCGGCCGCGACCAACACTGCGCTGCAGGGCGGGGTGCGGGTCCGCGACGCGTTGAAGGCGGTCGAGGCCATCAGCAACGCCGGCGGCCACGCCGTCGTCATGACCTACTGGAATCCGGTGCTGCGCTGGGGTGTCGACGCATTCGCGCGCGACCTGTCGTCGGCCGGCGGACTCGGGCTCATCACCCCGGACCTCATCCCGGACGAGGCCGACGAGTGGTTCAGCGTCTCCGACGCCCACAACCTCGACCGAATCTTCCTGGTCGCGCCATCGTCCACCCCGGAGCGGCTGGCCAACACGGTGCAGGCGTCGCGCGGGTTCGTCTACGCCGCATCGACCATGGGCGTCACCGGCGCGCGGGACGCGGTGTCGAACATGGCGCCCGAATTGGTGTCCCGGGTTCGTGCCGTGTCGGACATCCCGGTGGGTGTCGGGCTCGGCGTGCGCTCGCGTGAGCAGGCCGCCGAGATCGCGTCCTACGCCGACGGCGTCATCGTCGGCTCGGCGTTGGTATCTGCCCTCGGCGACGGCGGAATCCCCGCGGTACGAGCTTTGTCCGAAGAACTGGCCCACGGAGTACGACAGAAAGTTTCCGCGTGACCACATCGTTGCTGGCATACATCCCGAGTCCGGCCCAGGGCGTCTGGCATTTGGGGCCAGTACCGATCCGGGCGTATGCGCTCTGCATCATCACCGGCATCATCGCCGCGCTGATCATCGGCGATCGCCGCTGGGTCGCGCGCGGTGGTGAACCGGGTGTCATCTACGACATCGCGCTGTGGGCGGTGCCGTTCGGTCTCATCGGTGGCCGCCTGTACCACCTGATGACCGACTGGCGCACCTACTTCGCCGAGGGCGGTGCGGGGATCTCGGGCGCGGTCCGGATCTGGGACGGCGGCCTCGGCATCTGGGGTGCGGTCGCACTCGGTGGCGTCGGTGCGTGGATCGCATGCCGCCGGCGCGGAATTCCGTTGCCCGCATTCGGTGACGCCATCGCGCCCGGCGTGATCCTGGCGCAGGCCATCGGCCGCCTCGGCAACTACTTCAATCAGGAGCTGTACGGCCGGCCAACGGATCTGCCGTGGGGTCTGGAGATCTTCCAGCGCAGCGACGGTTCCGGTGTGGTGAACCCGCACCTGCTCAACGGGGTGTCGACTGGGCAGGTCTACGAGGTCGTCCACCCGACGTTCCTCTACGAATTGCTGTGGAACCTCCTGGTTTTCTTCGTCCTGCTGTGGGCGGACCGGCGCTTCACACTGGGCCACGGCCGGCTGTTCGCGCTGTACGTCGCCGCTTACTGCGTCGGCCGCTTCGGCGTCGAGTTGATGCGCAGCGACACCGCGACACTGATCGCCGGTATCCGCGTCAACTCGTTCACCTCGACGTTCGTGTTCATCGGCGCGGTGGTCTACATGATGGTGGCGCCGCGGGGCCGTGAGGACCCGTCGACGCTCGGTGGCCGGCAGGCCGACGATGTCGAGGCGGAGTCCGAGGCCCACGTCGATGCCGAAGGCGCGCGGCTGGCCGTGCCGGTGGCGGTCGCCGCCGGTGTGGCTGTCGGTGCTGCTTCGGTCGGGGATGCCGATGACAGCGACGATGTCGAGGAACCCGCCGCGGAAAGTGACGTCGCGGACGAGGCCGACGCTGCCGAGACGCAGGCCGACGAAACCGAGGCGCTCGCCGAGCAGACCGCGGGCGAGGATGCGGTCGACGAGGACGCGGTCGACGCCGAGGCCGCCGTCGAGGAATCGGCCGAGGAATCCGCCGAGGAGCCAGTCGATTCCGATGAGGTCGAGGAAGAAGACGAGTCCGACGCCGAGGCCGAAGAACTGAGTGCCGACGAGCCGGCAGAAGAGACCGAGGCCGAGGCCGCAGAGGCCGAAGCCGTTGAGGTGTCCCAGGAATCCGAAGGCACCACGGAGTCCGACGAGGCAGCTGACGAGGCCACCGCCGAGACCGAGGTCGCCGACGCCGACGACAGTGCAGATGTCGATGACGCTGCGGCGGACGAGGCTGTCGAGGAATCCGAGGGCACCACGGAGTTCGATGAGGCGGCTGACGAGGCGGCCGCGGAGACCGATGTCGTCGACGCCGACGACAGTGCAGATGTCGATGACGCTGCGGCGGACGAGGCTGTCGAGGAATCCGAGGGCACCACGGAGTTCGATGAGGCGGCTGACGAGGCGGCCGCGGAGACCGATGTCGTCGACGCCGACGACAGTGCAGATGTCGATGACGCTGCGGCGGACGAGGCTGTCGAGGAATCCGAGGGCACCACGGAGTTCGATGAGGCGGCTGACGAGGCGGCCGCGGAGACCGATGTCGTCGACGCCGACGACAGTGCAGATGTCGATGACGCTGCGGCGGACGAGGCTGTCGAGGAATCCGAGGGCACCACGGAGTTCGATGAGGCGGCTGACGAGGCGGCCGCGGAGACCGATGTCGTCGACGCCGACGACAGTGCTGATGCCGATGACGCTGCGGCGGACGAGGCTGTCGAGGAGTCCGAGCAGGCAACGGATTCCGAGGATGCGGCTGCTGAGGCTGAGTCGGCGACCGAGGCTGAAGATGCCGAAGGCGCCGACACCGGGTCGGCCGACGAAGCTGCGCCGAAGGTCGAAGCCACTGAAAAGGTTGAGCCCGTTGGGGTTCCGGTCTGGGAGCCGCCCGCCCCGCGTCGTCGTTGGTGGCGTCGTCAGGGCTGAGTCCCGCCCGCGAGGGAGACCCCGTCGTTGACTCTGACGTGAGGGCGTAGAAATGCGAGTGGCGGACGCCGTGGGTACAGGGTCAACGCGGCGGGGTGGCTCGGTGTCGTTGACTCTGATGTGAGGGCGCTAAAGCGCGAGCGGCGGACGTAGTCGCGGCAGGATCAACGAGATCTCCTATTGACGCTCGAGTAAAAGTATGAAACAAGCTGGACTTTCATGCGATCGGTATGTTCCTGAGTCGCCGGTCCTTATTGCTTGTGCGGTGGTTGGATATCCTCTGTGGATGACATAGCCGACGGAGCGCAGCTGCAGCAGTCTCGGCAGGACCGCATCCTCAACGCTGCGCTGCGGGTGTTTGCGCAGCGGGGCACGTCGGATGCGACGCTGCAGATGGTGGCCGACGCCGCGGGCGTCTCGGTCGGGTTGGTGCAGCACCATTTCGGCACCAAGGACGGCTTGATCAAGGCCGTCGACGACGTGGCGATGAACCTCATCAGAGGCACCATGTTCGCCGCGCTGGAGAGCCCGGGGCCCGACACGGTCGCCGCGATCGGGCGGGCGGTGCGCGGCCTGCTCACCGACCACCTGGTGGTCATGGACTACCTCGGCCGGGCAGTGGCCTCTGAAACCCCCAGTGGCAGAGCGATATTCGACGCCATGGCGCGTGGTGGCATCGAGCGGTGGCAGCGGATGGTCGACACTGGGGACGCGGTCGACGGGCTCGACGTCGTCTGGGCGGGGCTGAATCCGTTGGTTCTGACATTCGGGTCGATCATCCTGCGCCGGCACCTCGACCGGCACCTGCCCGCGCCGTTCACCTCGGAAGCGGAATTGACCAGATGGGAAGACTCGGTCAACGAGTTGATCCGGCACGGTCAGTTGCGCCAATAACACTCGCCTAGGTTTGCCCGAGCCGTTACAATACGGCAATATTGTCGCTGGTTCGCGGCGAACGTCGGTGTCGAGGGGTCACCGACGTTCGCAATGCCCAGGTCACGCACTTCTGTGAATACTCCGAATCCCTGCAAAAGCCCCACGCCGGGCATCATGGACTGATGACTTCAGCCGGCAGGGTCGCGCGCGTAGCGGGTGTCGCCGCGAGCGGCGCCCTGACATTGGGTGCGCTGACGTATATCGGCCTGGCCGACCCGCACCGCCCCGGGTTCGGGTTTCCGCCGTGCCCATTCAAGACGCTCACCGGATGGAACTGTCCGCTGTGCGGCGGGCTCCGCATGACCCACGACGTCCTGCACGGCGACTTTACTGCCGCGGTGGTCGACAACGTGTTCGCGCTCGTCGGATTGCCGCTGCTGGTGGCCTGGCTGGTGGTGTGCTGGCGACGCCGGCTGTCGGTGACACCGCCGCTGGTGACCGCACTGGTGGCGATGGTGGTGTGGACGGTGGTCCGGAATGTGCCGGGCTTCCCGCTGGTGCCGACGTTTACCCAGTCGTAGCCATCGCGCAGCTGTAGACACCCCGCAGCAACGTCGTGTTCGACTGATGTTGACGTGCAGACGGCGCTCCCGGCGGGCCGTTATCTGAATCGATCCACTATGCTCATGCACCGTGAATAGACGCGGAAAAATCGTCTGTACGCTCGGCCCGGCTACGTCGACCGACGAGACCGTACGAGCGCTGGTGGAAGCTGGGATGGACGTGGCACGGCTGAACTTCAGCCACGGAGCGCACGCCGACCATGAGACGGCGTACAAGCGGGTGCGCGCGGCTTCCGATGCCTCGGGCCGCGCCGTCGGCATTCTGGCCGACCTCCAGGGCCCGAAGATCCGGCTCGGGCGCTTTGCCGATGGTCCCACTGTCTGGCGCACCGGCGAGACCGTGCGGATCACCGTCGACGACTGCGAGGGCACTCACGACCGCGTGTCGACGACCTACAAGCAGCTGGCCGAAGATGCCGTCGCCGGTGACCGGTTGCTCGTCGACGACGGCAAAGTCGGTCTGGTGGTCGACAAGATCGACGGCAACGACGTCGTCTGCACCGTCACCGAGGGTGGACCCGTCAGCAACAACAAGGGCCTGTCCCTGCCCGGCATGAACGTGTCCGTTCCGGCGCTGTCCGAGAAGGACATCGACGACCTGAAGTTCGCGTTGAAGCTCGGCGTCGACCTGGTGGCGTTGTCGTTCGTGCGGTCGCCGGCCGACATCGAACTCGTGCACGAGGTGATGGACGCGGTGGGACGCCGGGTGCCGGTGATCGCCAAGCTGGAGAAGCCCGAAGCCGTCGCGAACCTCGAGGCGATCGTGCTGGCCTTCGACGCCGTCATGGTCGCCCGCGGCGACCTCGGTGTCGAACTGCCGCTGGAAGAAGTGCCGTTGGTGCAGAAGCGCGCCATCCAGATGGCCAGGGAGAACGCCAAACCCGTCATCGTGGCCACCCAGATGCTCGAGTCGATGATCGAGAACTCCCGGCCCACGCGCGCCGAGGCCTCGGACGTCGCCAACGCGATTCTCGATGGCGCCGACGCCGTGATGCTCTCGGGTGAGACTTCAGTCGGCAAGTACGCGCTCGAAGCGGTACGCACCATGGCGCGCATCGTGAAAGCCGTTGAGGCGAACTCCACGGCCGCACCACCGTTGACCCACGTGCCGCGCACCAAGCGTGGCGTCATCTCCTACGCGGCGCGCGACATCGGCGAGCGACTGGACGCCAAGGCGCTGGTCGCGTTCACGCAGTCGGGCGACACCGTCCGCCGGCTGTCCCGCCTCCACACGCCGCTGCCGCTGCTGGCCTTCACCGACCTGCCGGAGGTGCGCAGCCAGCTGGCGCTGACCTGGGGCACCGAGACGTTCATCGTCCCGCAGATGGACAGCACCGACGGCATGATCCAGGAGGTCGACAAGGCGCTGCTGGAACTGGACCGCTACAAGCGCGGTGACCTGGTGGTCATCGTCGCGGGCGCGCCGCCGGGCACAGTAGGCTCGACCAACCTGATCCACGTGCACCGGATCGGGGAGGAAGACCACTAGGCCAGGGGCCGGGGCGAGCGAAGCGACGGGAAAGACGGAGGCGCGTGTCTAAAGAGGATTTCGAGGAACTGCTCAAGATTCTCGATGTCACCCAGGTCGACGACGACACCTTCACCGGTGGTCATCCGAGCCGGAACCCGGTCCGTACCTTCGGCGGTCAGATGATGGCGCAGGCGTTCGTCGCCGCCAGCCGTACCGTGCCGCCGAAGCTACCGCCGACGACGCTGTCGACGCATTTCATTGCCGGCGGTGACCCGGAGCGGGACCTCGAGTTCAAGGTGGTCCGGCTGCGTGACGAGCGGCGGTTCGCCAACCGCCGCGTCGACGTCATGCAGGGTGACGTCCTGCTGGCGACAGCGCTGGTGTCGCACCTGGCGGGTGGCCGCAGCCTCGAGCATGCCGTCAAGGCACCTGCGGTGCCGGACCCGTTGACGCTGCCCACGATCGACGACCTGCTGAAGAGCTATGAGGACACCGTCCCGCTGTTCGTCGAGGCGCTCAAGCCCATCGAATGGCGCTACACCAACGACCCGGCGTGGGTGATGCGGGACAAGGGCGGCAAGCTCGACCACAACCGCGTGTGGCTCAAGACCATGGGCGCCATGCCCGACGATCCGGTGCTGCACGGCGCCGCACTGGTCTACTCGTCGGACACGACGCTGCTGGACTCGATCATCACCACGCACGGCCTGTCGTGGGGGCATGACCGCATTTTCGCCGTCAGCATGAATCACACGGTGTGGTTCCACCGGCCCATCAAGTTCGACGAGTGGGTGCTGTATTCGACGACGTCACCAGTGGCCGCCGACTCCCGGGGTCTGGCCACCGGCCATTTCTTCGACCGCGACAGGCAGGTGCTGGCGACGGTAACCCAGGAAGGCATCGTCAAACACTTTCCGGGCTAATGCTTTTGGGGGTTGATAGCCCTCGACCGCTGCCGAATTGCCGGCTCAGCCCTCGACCTTGACGCCGAACTCCTTCTCGATGCGGCTGCGGAATTCCTGGACGCAGGTGCTCTGCGCGTTCTGGTCCTGCCCGGCGCGGGTCATGCAGTCGGCGTAGTCACCGAACCCGACCTGGCGGTAGAAGCCGATCACGACGAAGACGAACACCACCGCCAGCACGGTCGCGAGCGCACCCAGCACGATGCCCGCGCCGGCCACCACGGCGTTGTTGGCGAGACCTTCCTTGGCCCGGCTGCGGCCGATGATGCCGCATGCCACGGCGCCCAGCCCGAACAGCAGCCCACCGACCACCGACCACGAGGTCAGCAGTCCCACGATGCCCAGAATCAGCGCGGCGGTCCCCAGGCCGTTGCGCGGGGCCGACGTGTACGGCCCGTATCCCTGATTGGCGTACGGCGGCGGTGGCGGCGGGGGATACCCGCCACCGGGATACATGCTCATGACTGCGCAGGGTACCCGTCTTTGCTGAGGTCCAGCACCGTGCAGTCCAGGTTCGCCGGCAGGTGGTGGGTGGCCACCACCACGGCGCGGTCCGCGCCGAACAACGCACCCGGAGTGAGGAGTTCGGTGAGCAAGCGATGACTGTCGGCGGCGTCGAGGTGCTCGGTCGGTTCGTCGAGGAGGATGACCGGGAAGTCGGTCAACAGGGCGCGGGCGAGCAGCAGTCGGCGTCGCTGGCCCGCGGACACGGCGGCGGCCCCGCCGGCGAGCAGGGTGGACAACCCGTCGGGCAGGGTGGCCAGCCACGGCCCCAGCCCGGCCTGTTCGAGGACGGCGGTGAGTTCTTCGTCGGTGGCATCGCCCCGGGCGACCAGAAGATTGTCCCGCAGTGTGGTGTCGAACACGTGCGCGTCCTCGGCGAAAAACCCTGCCGGTGAACCGGTTTCGCGGAAGTGGTCTGCAGTCGACAGCAGCAACGTGGTCTTGCCGCGGCCGCTCGCGCCCAGCACAGCGACCCGGTCGCCGGCTGCCACCCGCAGCGGGGTGACGGCCGCGGGGACTCGATCGTCAGGGTCCGCGCTCAACATTCCGGTCAGCCGCGCGATGGCGATGCGCGCCCGCGTCAGTTGCACTGCCGCGGCCGGCAGGGCGCCCGTTGCTTCGAACGCCGACAACGGCAGCAGCATGAGGATCGCCAACGTCGTGGGTTCGACGGCCGAGGTCAGCGAGATCGCGGCGAGCACAGCCGCGATGGCACTCGCGCCGGTGGCCAGGATGGGGACCGCGGCGGCCAGCGCGGCGGGGCGGGCGGCGCGGTCAGCGGCGTCACCCCAGCGGCGGTGGTCCTCGGTGGCCTGCGCGATGACGTCGGTCAGCCGGCCCGCCACCGCCAACTCTGCGGCATGATCCAGGGCCAGCATGACGGCCCCGTCGCGATCCGAATGATGTGCCGCGGCAAGGTGCTCGGTGGCTGCCGCGGCGCGGGCCGCCTGCCATGGCGCCCACGCTCCGGCGACCGCCAGTCCCGCGGCGAGGGCGAGGGCCGCGACGGGGGAGATGACGGCGATGACGATCACGGTGACGGTCGACAGCACCGTGGCCACGGCGATGGGCAGCACCGCGCGCACCAGGGTGTCGGCCAGGTCGTCGACGGAAGCGCCTGCGCGCGAGACCAATTCGCCGCTGCTGAGTCGCAGCACCGTCGCCGGCGGGGCGGCGCACAGGCGACGGTACAGCTCGGTGCGGGCGCGGCCGGCGGCTCGCAGCGCTACGTCGTGCGAAGCCAGTCGTTCGCAATAGCCCAGTACGCCACGGGAAATGCCGAACAACCGGACCGCCACCACCGCGACGGTCAGCTCCAGGATCGGTGGTCGCTGCCAGGCCCGGGTGATCAGCCACGCCGACACGCCGGCCAGAGCGAGGGCGCTGCCGAGTGCCGCAGTCCCGAGGACGACCGCGAGCACGAGGCGCAGGAGCCGGGGCCGGAGCAGGTCGATCGCGAATCTAACTGTGGACACGCGACGCACCTCCCACCCGGACGATGTCGTCGCCAATCGCAAGCACCGCGTCGCGGTGTCCGACGACCAGGACGGTCGCGCCGGCCTCGGCGCGGGCCCGGATCGCGTGCAGTACCTGGACTTCCAACTCGGCGTTCAGATGTGAAGTCGGTTCGTCGAGGACCAGTACCGGGCAGGGCCGGCCCAGGACCCGAGCCAGGGCCAGCCGCTGCCGCTGGCCCAGTGACAGCCCGGAGCCGCCGCGGCCCAGTACGGTGTCCAGGCCGGCGGGCAGAGTGGCGAGTACCTCGTCGAATCCTGATGCGCGGCAGGCGCTGTCGAGGTCGGGCAGGGCGCCGAGCAGTTCCAGGTTTTCCCGCACGGTGCCCGGGACCAATACCGGTCGCTGCGGCAGCCAGCCGACCTGTTGCCACCAGTACTGCCGGTCCAGCGCGTCGACATCGACGCGGTACTCGCCATCGCCGATCAGCACCCGGCCCGCATCGGGCGTCGTCAGCCCCAGAATCGCTTGCAGCGCCGTACTTTTCCCGCTGCCGTTGGGGCCGGTCAGGACGGTGACCGAACCGGGCGCTGCCCGCAGCGTCAGATTGTGCGGGGCCGGGCCGTCCCGGCCCTCGATACTGACGTGCTCCACGTCGATGGTCGGCGGTGCCCAAATCCGTACGGTGCCGGATTCTTGCGGTTGGGTGTCCGCCAGCAGCTGGTAGGCCTGCCCGAACGCGACCTTTCCGTCTTGGGCCGCATGAAATTCCACGCCGACGCGGCGCAGCGGCCAGAACACCTCGGGTGCCAGCAGCAGGACGGTCAGGGCGACCGGCAGGGTGACCCCGCCGCTGACGAGCCGCAGACCGACCCCGACGGCGACCAGCGCCACCCCGAGTGTCGCCAGCAGTTCGAGGACGAGCGCCGACAGGAACGCGATGCGCAGCGTGGCCAGCGCCGAATGCCGGTGCGCGTCAGACAGTTCGGTGATGCGCGGTGCGGCGCCTTCGGCGCGGTCCAGGGCGCGCAGCGTCGGAATACCCGCGATGAGGTCGAGCAGACGCGACTGCAGCGTGGCCATGGCGGCCAGCGCGGCCGCGGACCGCTCCGTCGTCATGACGCCGATCAGCACCATGAACAGGGGGATCAGCGGCAGCGCGATCAGCACGACCACCGCGGATTTGACGTCGTACCAGGCGATCACGATGACGGCGGCCGGCGTCAGCAGCACCGACATGACCACGGCGGGCAGGTAGCGGGTGAAGTACGGCCGCAGCCCGTCCAGGCCGCGCGTGAGCAGGATCGCGGCCTCGTCGTGCACGGCCTGCCGACGCTGCGGCGGCAGTGCGGTGACCGCAGTGAGCACCTGCGCGTCGAGGTCGGCGATCATCGCGGTGGCGCCGTGCTGTCCCAGCCTGGCCTGCCACCACTGGGCACCGGCGCGCACCGACCAGAGCGCGGCGAGCACCAGCAGTTGCGGCAACCAGTGCGACAGCGGTGCCGGCGTGGTGATGACGCCCGCCACCACGTGCGCGGTGAGCACTGCCGCGGCGAGCGCCGCGCCGGTGATGACGACTCCGCTGCCGACGGTGGCCGCCAGGTGCCGCCGCAGACCGGCGGTCATGCGGGGACTGGTCGACGGACGGGTCAGTGCGGTCCGCCGTTTCGGGTCAGCCCGATGGAGGCGGGGATGTGCTCGGCCGAAATCCGTTGCCGGAAGACCCAGTACGTCCACCCCTGGTAGCCGATCACCAGCGGCGTGAGCAGCAGCGCGGCCCAGGTCATCACCTTCAGGGTGTACGGCGACGACGACGCGTTGTGGATGGTCAGGCTCCACGCGGGGTTCAGGGTCGACGGAACGAGATTCGGGTAGAGGCAGCTGAACAACAGCGCCACCACGGCGGCGACGACCAGTGCCGTCGCGGCGAACGCCCACCCGTCGGCACGACGCGTCCACACCAGCCGGACTGCCGAAAGCTGTGCCACCACAGCGACTCCCAGCGCGATCCAGGTCACGTCGTTGCCGTACGCCACCTGGGTCCAGATGCCGAACGCGGCGACGATGAGCGTCACCGGAACAGTGAGTCGGGTGGCGAAGTGGCGCGCGGTATCGTGCACGGCCCCTTGGGTTTTGAGCGTGACGAATACCGCGCCGTGGAACGCGAACAGACTCGCGGTGGCGATGCCGCCGAGCAGGGAGTACGGATTGAGGACGTCGCCGAAGGACAGCTGAATCTGATGGCGGGCGTCGACGGGCAGGCCGCGCAGGATGGAGGCGAACGCCACGCCCCACAACACTGCCGGTAGCCAGGAGCCCATGGCGATGCCGATATCGGCCCACCGGCGCCACTGCGGGTCGTCGATCTTGCCGCGCCACTCGATGGCGCAGACCCGCATGATCATGCCGACCAGGATTGCCAGCAGCGGCAGGTAGAGACCCGAGAACAGGGTGGCGTACATGCCGGGGAACGCCGCGAACATCGCGGCGCCCGCGGTGATGATCCAGACCTCGTTGCCGTCCCACACCGGTCCGATGGTGTTGAGCGCGGCGCGGCGGTACTGCTCCGCGTCGCCCTCGTCACCGCCCGCGGCACGGCCGAAGAACTCCATCAGCATGCCGACGCCGAAGTCGAAGCCTTCCAGCACGAAGAAGCCCAGGAAGAGCGCGGCCAGAATGATGAACCACAGGTGTTGCAATGTCATGCGCGATCCGCCTTCGGCTCCTCGCTGGTGGTCATGGCTGCCCTTCCTAGTACGCGAACGACAGTGGGGCGACGTCGTCGCTGCCGGGCGGGGTAGGCGGTGTCGGTTCGGCGTCGTGTTCCAGCGGCCCTTCGAGCGTGTAGCGGCGGATCAGCCAGAACCAGACGACGGCGAGCGCCGCATACAGCGCGGTGAAGGTGATCAACGAGATCCACACGGTGCCCGCGCTGTGCGCCGACACGCCCTGCCGGATGGTCAGGTGCAGGTTGGGGTCACCCGTCGGGTTGGTCGCGACCACCCAGGGCTGCCGGCCCATCTCGGTGAAGACCCAGCCGGCGCTGTTGGCGAGGAACGGCATGGGCAGCGTCACGAGGGCGAACAGGCTCAGCCACCGTTGGGTGGGGATGCGGCCCTTGCGCGTCAACCACAGCGTGGTGAGCGCGAAAAGCCCTGGGAAGGCCAGCAATCCGATCATCATCCGGAACGACCAGTAGGTGACGAACAGGTTGGGGCGGTAGTCGCCGGGTCCGTACTTGGCTTCGTACGCTTTCTGCAGGTCCTGTACGCCATCGAGGCGGACGCCCGTGAACTCGCTCTTGGCCAGGAAGGGCAGTACGTACGGCACTTCTAGGACGTGCGTGACGCTGTCGCAGTTGTTGTGGGTGCCGATGGTGAGGATCGAGAAATCCGGGTCGGTCTGGGTGTGGCACAACGATTCTGCCGACGCCATTTTCATCGGCTGCTGGACGAACATCAGCTTGCCCTGCACGTCTCCGGTGAGTCCGAGCGAGGCCGCTGCGACCAGTGCGATGCAACAGCCCAGCATGGCCGCGGGTCGGAACATGGTGCGCGATTCCTCGGTGTTGCCGCTGCGCACCATCCACCAGGCGCTGATGGCCGCGACGAAGGTGGAGGCCGTCAGGATCGCGCCGCCGACGGTGTGCGTGAAGGCCGCGATGCCGGTGTTGTTGGTCAGCAGCTCCCAGATGCTCGTCAGCTCGGCCCGGCCGGTCTCCGGGTTGTAGTGCGCGCCAACGGGATGCTGCATGAAGGAGTTGGCCGAGATGATGAAGAACGCCGACGCGTTCACGCCGAACGCGACGATCCAGATACACGCCAGGTGCACCAGGCGGGGCAGCTTGGTCCAGCCGAAAATCCACAGGCCGATGAAAGTGGATTCGAAGAAGAAGGCGGCCAGGCCCTCGAGAGCCAGGGGCGCACCGAACACGTCACCGACGAATCGTGAGTACTCACTCCAGTTCATCCCGAACTGGAATTCCTGCACGATGCCGGTGGCCACGCCGAGCGCGAAGTTGATCAGGAAGAGCTTGCCGAAGAACTTGGTCAGCCGGTACCAGGCCGGATTGCCGGTCACCACCCAGATGGTCTGCATGACGGCGAGCAGCGGCGCGAGGCCGATGGTCAGCGGGACCAGGATGAAGTGGTAGACGGTGGTGATCCCGAACTGCCACCTCGATACGTCCAGTGCGTCCATTGAGCCTTCCCCGAGCCGGAGGGATTGGTCTACGACTTACTGTAGTAGTTCATCCGGTCGGCGGTCCAGACTTGCCGGACAGCGAATTGTGTGGCCAGGCGCACACGTGCGCCCGGCCACACAAAACAGCCGGCCGACGCGAGTCAGGCGTTGGTCGCGCCTTCGTTGATGGCCTTGTCAACGGCCTTGG
The DNA here is from genome assembly GCF_009729075.1 of Mycolicibacterium sp. CBMA 226. Classification (GTDB taxonomy): domain Bacteria; phylum Actinomycetota; class Actinomycetes; order Mycobacteriales; family Mycobacteriaceae; genus Mycobacterium. The sequence goes on from NZ_VTGY01000001.1 coordinate 400,663, forward strand.
CGCCCTTGCGGATTCCGAACGCGGTGATCACTTCGGCGACACCGGTGACCACCAGCCAGATGCCCGTCACCAGCGCGAGGGTGCCGATCGACTCGATCGGCGAGCCCAGCACCACGAAACCGGCGATCAGGCTGATGACGCCCAGGAAGATGTTCCACCCGCGGCCGGGCAGCCCCGGATCGCTGATCGCGGTCACCGTGGTGGCCACGCCGCGGAAGATGAAGCCGATACCGATCCAGATGGCCAGCAGCAGTACGGCATCGCCGATATGGCGGAACGCCAGCACCGCGAGCACCAGTGACGCGGCGCCGCTGATGAACGCCAGTACTCGCCCGCCGGCCGCGACGTGCAGGCTGAACGCGAATACCACTTGGCCGATACCGGTGACCAGCAGGTAGGCGCCGAAGAAGATGGCCGCCACCGCGACCGAGATGCCGGGCTGGGCCAATACGGCAGCGCCCAAAACGACGGCGATCAGGCCCGCGATGAGCTCGGTTTTCCACAGATGCTGCAACAGACTTGGCGGAGTTGGGGTGGTCATTGACGCAGTCTCACATATTTGACGCCGGCTGCACCGAGTTCGGACATCCCCGTTTTTCGATGGTTCTAGATGTGGACAACGTGCGATTGGGCTGCTTGGCGACCACCGTGCCGATAAGGTGCTCCCAACGCAGGCGCGCAGCGATGTGCGCTGGTGCCGTGTCATGGCAGGTGGTCGGGGCAGAGTGAAGCACGAAGAAAGAGGCAACGTGTCAGGTGTGAGTCAGTCCGGTCGAAGCACAGCGTGGCGCATTGCGGTCGTGGTGGCCGCCAGTGGCGCACTGGCGCTGTCGGGTTGCACCAAGAACACCGAATCCAGTTCGCCTGCTTCGAGTTCGTCCGCCGCTCCGGCCGCGAAGGTCGAGTCGATCGCAAACACGGTGCCGGAGGCCATCAAGTCCAGCGGCAAGCTCATCGTCGGCGTGAACATCCCCTACGCGCCCAACGAGTACAAGGACCCGAGCGGCAAGGTCGTCGGATTCGACGTCGACCTGATGAACGCCATCGGGCAGACGCTCGGCCTGACTGTCGACTACCGCGAAGAATCGGACTTCTCGAAGATCATCCCGGCCATCCAGGCCGGCACCTACAACGTCGGGATGTCGTCGTTCACCGACAGTAAGCAGCGTGAGCAGCAGGTCGATTTCGTGACCTACTTCTCCGCGGGCAGCTTGTGGGCTCAGCGCCCCGGCGACCACATCGATCCCAACAACGCCTGCGGCAAGAAGGTTGCGGTCGAGTCCACCACGGTCCAGGACACCGATGAACTGCCCGCGAAGACCAAGGCCTGCACGGATGCCGGTAAACCGCCGATCGATGTGGTGAAGTTCGACAATCAGGACCAGGCGGCCAACGCCGTCGTCGTCGGCCAGGCCGATGCCCTGTCGGCCGATTCGCCGGTGACGCTGTGGGCGATCAAGCAGGCGGGCGGCAAGCTGGTGCAGGCCGGCGACGTGTTCAACTCGTCGCCGTACGGCTGGCCCGTCAAGAAGGGCTCGCCGTTGGCGCAGTCCCTCCTGCAGGCGTTGCAGCACCTGATCGACAACGGCACGTACAAGCAGATCGCCACCAACTGGGGCGTGCAGGCCGGAATGATCGACAAGCCGGTCATCAATGGGGCCACCAGCTGACGTGACGAACGCTGACTCGGCGGCGGACCCGCACGGTCCGGCCGCCATCGATGCGATCCCGCTCCGGCACCCGTGGCGGTGGATCGGCGCGGTCGCGATCATCGTCGTGGCCGGCCTGTTCCTCTACGGTGCCGCCACCAATCCCGCCTACGGCTGGGATACCTACGTCAAGTACCTGTTCGACGCGCGGGTGTCCGAGGCCGCGTGGAATACCTTGCAGCTGACCGTCTACGCGATGGCGATCGGCTTGGTGCTCGGCGTCGTCCTCGCAGTGATGCGGCTGTCTCCCAACCCGGTGTTCCGTGCCGTCGCGTGGGGCTATCTGTGGATTTTCCGTGGCACTCCGGTGTACGTGCAGTTGGTGTTCTGGGGCCTGTTCCCCTCGATCTACCAGAACATCCAGATCGGGGTTCCGTTCGGTCCGTCGTTGTTCCACATCCAGTTGCAGGGACTGTCGCTGGCGTTCCAGATGGCCTTCATCGGCCTCGGGCTCAACGAAGCCGCCTACATGGCCGAGATCATCCGCGCGGGAATCATCTCCGTTCCCGAAGGGCAGACCGAGGCGTCGGTCGCCCTCGGCATGTCGTGGTGGATGACCATGCGGCGCACTGTCCTTCCGCAGGCGATGCGGGTTATCGTGCCGCCGACCGGCAACGAGTTGATCAGCATGCTGAAGACCACGTCGCTGGTCACGGCGGTCCCGTACACCCTTGAGCTCTACACCCGCACCCGCGACATCTCCGCGGTGATCTTCCAGCCCATTCCGCTGCTGCTGGTGGCCGCCACCTGGTACCTCGCCATCACGAGCGTGCTGATGGTCGGGCAGTTCTACCTGGAGCGGTACTTCTCCCGCGGCGCGTCCCGCAAGCTGACCTCCAAGCAGCTCGAGGCGCTTGCCCTCGCCCAGACCGGGGAGGTGCATCCGTGACCCCAATGGTGCGCGCTGAGCAGGTGTGCAAGAGCTTCGGTGCCCTGGACGTACTCAAGGGCGTCTCGCTGGAAGTCGAACGCGGGCAGGTCCTTGTGCTCGTCGGACCGTCCGGCTCCGGCAAGTCGACCTTCCTGCGGTGCATCAACCACCTGGAACAGGTCAGCGCCGGGCGGTTGTACGTCGACGAGGAGCTGGTCGGGTATCGCGAACGCGGCGGCAAACTGCACGAACTCCCGCCGAAGGACGCCGCCCGCCAGCGCCGCGACGTCGGCATGGTCTTCCAGCATTTCAATCTGTTTCCGCACCGGACCGCGCTGGAGAACATCATCGAGGCGCCGGTGCACGTCAAGCGCGTCAAGCGGGACGCGGCGCTGAGTCGCGCGCGGGATCTACTCGACCAGGTCGGGTTGTCCAGCAAGGCCGACGCGTATCCGGCCCAGCTGTCCGGCGGTCAGCAGCAGCGGGTCGCGATCGCGCGGGCGCTGGCGATGGAACCCAAGCTGATGCTGTTCGACGAACCGACCTCGGCACTGGACCCGGAACTGGTGGGCGATGTCCTCGCGGTCATGAAGAAGCTTGCCCAGCAGGGCATGACGATGGTTGTGGTCACGCACGAGATGGGCTTCGCCCGCGAGGTCGCCGATCAGCTGGTGTTCATGGATGGCGGCGTGGTGGTCGAGCGCGGCGCCCCACGTGAGGTGATGGCCGACCCGAAACATGAACGCACAAAGGCCTTTCTGTCCAAAGTGATGTAGTGGCAGTTCACGTCGCTTCAGAACCGGAACAAGTACCGGACCCGGCCGCCCCGCTGTGGCGGGCAGCTCAGGGCTTTCGATTACTCAGCTGCCTGTACGCCTTGGGTTTCCAGCTCGCTGTCAATGACGATCTGCGGCACCCGGCCGTCACGTGGGCGCTGTTCGGGTTCCTCATCGCCTGGAGCATCGCGTGCGCGGTGGCCTACCTGAGAGGCTTCGGCCGCCGGAAGGCCTGGGTCCTGGCTGAGGTGCTGGCGGTCGTGCTGCTGGTGTTGTCGACCGAGTTGGTGGCGTCGCCGGCGTGGATCGCCGGCAACCAGTCATGGCCGACGACGCTGTGGGCCACCAACGCGACCCTGTCGGCGGCCATCCAACTCGGGCCGGTGGCCGGGATGACCGTCGGATTGCTGGTGACGGCAGCCGGTGCAGTGCTCAAGGGCTACTTCGACCCCAACCTGGGGCGACAGGCGACGCTCGTCATCGAGTTGGCGGTGGGGCTCGCGGTCGGGATGGCGGCCCAGACCGCCCGCAGGGCGCACGCCGAGTTGCAGCGCGCGATCCGGTTGGCGGCGGCGACCGCCGAGCGCGAACGACTTTCCCGGCAGGTGCACGACGGCGCCATCCAGGTGCTGGCGCTGGTGGCCCGCAAGGGGCGGGAAATCGGTGGCGAGACAACGGAACTCGCTCAGCTGGCCGGCGAGCAGGAACGTGCGCTGCGGCGGCTGGTCAGTTCCGGTCTCGACGAGGCCACGGGCGGTCTCGTCGATGTCGGGGAGATGCTGCGTGCACGAGCGGGTGATCGGGTGGCGGTCAGCGCGCCGCCGGACCCGGTGCTCCTCGACGCCGCCGTGGCCGCCGAGCTCGATGCCGCGGTGGCGAACGTACTGGGCAACACGGCCGCGCACGCGGGTCCGGAGGCCCGGGCTTTCGTTCTCGTCGAGGACCTGGGCCAGCAGGTCCTGGTGAGCATCCGCGACGATGGGGTGGGGATTGCCGACGGACGGTTGGCGCAGGCGGTGGCGGAGGGGCACATGGGCGTGACGAAATCGATTGTGGGGCGGATGGAATCGCTCGGGGGAGCCGCCGCGCTGACGACGTCGCCGGGCGCCGGCACCGAGTGGGAGCTGACCGTGCCCAGGGCGGCAGGTCTCGATGACTGAGCCGCAGCTGACGGTCATGGTGGTCGACGACCACCCGATCTGGCGGGACGCCGTCGCCCGTGATCTCGAAGACTCCGGCTTCACCGTCGTGGCGACCGCCGACGGCGTTGCCGCCGCGGGACGCCGGGCCGCGGTGGTCAAGCCTCAGGTGGTGGTGATGGACATGCGGTTGTCGGACGGTAGCGGTGTCGAGGCGACCGCTCAGGTGCTGGCGGTGTCACCCGCGAGCCGGGTGCTGGTGCTGTCGGCCTCCGACGAGCGTGACGACGTGCTGGAGGCTGTGAAGGCCGGTGCCACCGGGTATCTGGTGAAGAGCGCCTCCAAGGCCGAGCTGGCCGACGCGGTGCGCGCGACAGGCGAGGGGCGGGCGGTGTTCACCCCTGGCCTGGCCGGTCTGGTTCTGGGTGAGCACCGCCGCATGGCAAAGGCGGCGGGCGCCGACCCGGCCGCCGGGCTGACGGAACGGGAGACCGAAATCCTCCGCTATGTCGCAAAGGGGTTGACCGCCAAGCAGATCGCCGAACGTCTGACGCTCAGTCACCGCACGGTCGAGAACCACGTGCAGGCGACGTTCCGCAAGCTGCAGGTGGCCAATCGGGTGGAAGCGGCGCGCTATGCCATCGAGCACGGGCTGGACTGAGACCCGTCGGCGCGTGACGGGCCGGCTTCGGATGTTCGCCCGACCAGGTACCAGGTGCGCATCAAGCCCTTGCCCTTGACGTCGATCTCGCCGCGCTCCTCGAACTCATAGGCATGCCGGAGGCGTTCATACACGTTGTGCGGCACCTGGATTCGCCCGGCGACGTCGGTGCTCTCCATGCGGGACGCGACGTTGACCGCGTCGCCCCAGACGTCGTAGAAGAACTTGCGCGACCCCACCACACCGGCCACCACCGGCCCGGCAGCGATGCCGATCCGGACCGGGACGGGGCGCCCCTTCGGATCGGTGAGTTCGCGCACCGAGTGCGCGAAATCGAGGGCCAGGCAGGCCAGCGCCTCGAGGTGATCGGCACGGCCGTGCGGTATCCCGCTGACGACCATGTACGAGTCGCCGCTCGTCTTGACCTTCTCCAGGCCGTGGCGGTCGACGAGTGCGTCAAGGCTGGTGTACAGCGCGTCGAGGAACTGGACCAGATCGGCGGGGGTGGTGTCGCTGGCACGTTGGGTGTACCCCGCGATGTCCGCGAAAAGTATTGAGGCGTCATCGAATTTGTCGGCGATCACCGAATGTGCCGGATCCTTGAGACGCTGCGCGATGGACTCCGGCAGGATGTTCGCCAGCAGCGTCTCGGACCGGAGATACTCCGCCTGGATGGCGCGCTGGGCGATGGCGTTCTCGCGCAGGACGGACCACACGGTCGCCATCACGATGAGACAGCCGGACGCCGCGGTAATGACGAACGACACCCGGCTTTCCAGCTCGGACTGGGCACCGGTGTGCGCGGGGACGGTGAATTCCAGGATCGATGCCGTGATGATGCCGAGGGCGGCGACGACACCCGCGAACGCCACATGCTCAAGTCCGACGATCAGCAGCGAGATGGCACCCGCCACGGCGAAATACAGCAGGATTCCGGAGTCCGTGCCGATGTCGATGGTCACCACGGTGACCGATGTGTAGGCGATCAGGACGAAGGCCGTCGGCGCGACGAGCTCGCCGAATCGGTAGAGCGCTGGGACGAGCAGGAACAGCGCCGCGCTGGCCAGGTTGACCGCGCCGATCCACATCGCATGCGGTCCCGTGGACAACGACTGGAAGGCGAAGAACACGCTGAGGATGGCGCCGAGGCGGCTGGTGCGGGTCAGGATCCGACGGCTGCGGGCGACGGTCGGGCTCAGGATGTCGGCATCCGGGCGGAGGCACTCACGGACGGTCGCGGTCGGTACACACACCGAACGGCGCACGGCAGCGACCAACTCGGCGCTGGCCGGGGTCGCGGGACCACCGGCGAGGCGAGCGTCGTCCCTGATCGCCATGGATTAAAGGGTAGACGCGTGGGGCCGGCTTTGGTGCTCGCCTGCGGATACTCCGCTGACGGCGAAAAGGGGGCGGCTGCACCACCGCCGGGGTGCGCCGTGCCGGGATGGTTTGCGGTGCCGAAAACGGCCAGTCGCTATGGCCATTTAGGCGGTCCCACCGGGTGGGATATTGGTTGGTGCTCGGCGTCCCTTCGCCGCAACTGAAATATATGATCTTGACCGGCCAAAAGTATGATTGCCAAAAATTCGACAGATGCGCTGAATGGCTTATCAATAGTGGCTGCAGGCAGTATGAGCTGGGTAAATTATGGAAACAATCTTGCCCATGGCTATTTTGCAAATAGATATTGATTAGCTGACAGTAAACATACCAGAGGTACTTAGCTTGGCTCTATATTTGCCTTGCTTTGCGCGCCTCGTTTATTTCAATGAGATTTCCCATTTGTACTTATTTAGTTGTTGTCGGCGCAGTAAATTAACTGCCTACGCGTCTTCGCCGGGTGGCGATGACCAGGGTGGAAAGGGGGCTGCGGTGAACCGTCTGGTCCGTGCACTGATATTGAGAGTCGTCGTCGTGATGCCATTGGCCGTCATCTGCACCTACAGCCACGTCGGATCGACGCTGCCCCGGTCGGTTGCGGCCTCCGTCGCGCCCACCGCAACCATCGACGATTCGAACAGCACCATCGGCATCGCCGACTCGAGCCTCTACGGACTGTCGCCGGCCGACATCGACAAAACTCTGACCGAGTTGCAGAGCATCGGAGTGCAGAACATCCGGGTCTTCGTCCCGTGGAGCTTGATCAAGATTGCCGGTCCGACTGACCTTCCTGGCGCTGTCAACTGGCAGATGATGGACAACGTCATGAACGCCGCCCGCGCCCACAACATGGGTGTACTGGCCATGGTGACCTCCACGCCCCTGTGGGCGGGCGGCGCCACGCTGCCCCCGGGCGCCGGCTCGCCCGATCCCGCCGTCTATGCCGACTTCGTCAAGCAGGTGGCAACCCGGTATGGCGACGTCATCTCCGCGTATGAAGTCATGAACGAGGTGAACTCCGCCAACTTCTTCCAACCGGTGGACCCCGTCAAGTACACCGCCATTTTGAAGGCGGTGTGGACCACCCTCAAGGGCGCGGACGGGACGGGGGGTGTCGATCCCACCGCCCAGCTCATCGCAGGTGCGTTGAACGCAGTTCAGGACGTCCCCGGATTGAGCCAGTCCCCGCAGTCCTTCGTGGCCGCGATGTATGCCGCCGGGGCAAAAGGGTTCTTCGATGCCATCTCGATCCATCCGTACGACTTCTTCCAGAACCTGAAGTTCTCGGACCTCGGTCAGTACCCCATGCTCTCGGCGCTGTACCAGGTGCAGCAGGTGCGGGCCATCATGGTGCAGAACGGCGACAGCCAGAAACTGATCTGGGCCACGGAGTACGGTCTGACGACTTCGCCCGACCCGAGCCAGAATCAGGCCCCGACGGACCAGCAGAAGCAAGCGGACTTCATCTCGGACTTCATCAACGCCTGGCGTGCGCTGACCTACACCGGTCCGATGTTCATCTACACCACCCGTGACGGCGTGCCCGGTACGGACACCGGCTACGGGATTTTCCAAGCCGACTGGACGCCCAAACTGGCAGCACAGGTGATCGCCAACGCCATCCATCTGCCGCCCGTCGTGACGCCGATCATCGAACCGATCGTGGCACTGGTCCAATGGATCCAGCAGTCGTTCGCGCAGGTGCAGCAGGCAATCGCATCGTTCACCTCGTCGTTGCAGACTGCATTCGCAAACGCGATCAAGACGTTCACCGATCTTCTGTCGGGAATCTTCAAACCAGCTGCGGCGCAGGCGACTACCGCTGCGAGCCTCGCCCCGGCAGCTGCCACGCTGTCCAGCACGGACACCCTCGCCGCAGCAAAGAAGACGATCGACGACCTGAAGACTCAGGTGGTTGAGTCGAAGAACGCGACTGCGCACGTGACGGTCGCCGACACGACAGAGTCGGGTGCAACCAAGGTCGTCGACGCCGCTCAGCCCACCGCTGCCGGTGCCGTCGAGCCGAAGGCGACGGAAACGACGTCGACGGATACGAAGTCGACAGATACCAAGGCGACGGACCCGACGTCGACTGATGCCAAGTCGACAGATACCAAGTCGACTGATACGAAGGCCGCGGACCCGAAGACCGCGGACTCGACGCCGCCGGCCAAGTCCACGGGCGCGCCGACCCCAGCTACGACACCCGCGGCCGAGACTCCGAAAGCCGGTACGTCACAGCCCGATTCGTCTGCGTCGGAGCAGCCCAAGACCGGCACCTCTGTCGGTACGCCGAAGGGTGCCGACACCGCGGCTGGGCACTCTGACACACCGGCGTCGACCACGAAGGACTCCGCCAATCCCGCCAAGGACGGTGCGGCCCAAGGCACGTCGGGCACCAAGGACAAGTCGGACAAGAAGTCGGGCAAGACGAACAAGCCGGCCCCGGCCGCCGCGAGCGAGCCGTCAAAGCCAGCCGGGCGGTCCGAGAGCGACGCAGGTGGCAAGACCTCGCCGACAGACAACAAGGCGCAGCAGCACCAGGGCTCATAGACGGGGCTGGGCGAAGCTGCGCCGGCGTGTCATGCGCCGGCGCAGCGCTCAGACCGAGTAGATCGGGGCGCTGATCCCGGACATGGTGGCTCGGAGCCGGTGCGCGATATCCCGGTCCAGCGCAACGAGATTCGCGGCGAGATGCCGGATGTCTGCGGTGTGGTCGTCGGCCATCGCCGCGCGCGACTCGCGTTCCTTCGCCACGAACCGGTACCGCACCTCCGTCACAGACAGGTCGTCGGCGACGGTGAACTCGTTGGTGCGGGCTTCGTCGATTGCGCCCAGCGCCAGGCGTTTGACGTCAGAGAGCGATGCCGCGCCGGCGTGGGCGATGCCGGCGGCGGCCCGCAGGGCGTCGGCCGACCCGCGGACCTTGACCAGATCACGCCAGGCGATGTCCTGTGCGTTCTCCGCGGCGGTGCCTTCCCACGTGGTGCCGCCAGGGCGCAGGGTGCCCTGCCAGACGTCGTGGAATGAGTTCTCCCACAGGTCGGCGGTCTTGTTCCATTGCGCGGCAGCGTCGACCAGGTGTTGGACATCCCAATCGGTGATCTGTGCCAGGGTGGGCAGTTCGAGTTCGGCCATCGAGGCTATTCCGCCAATGCCGCCGAGGCGGAGCTGTCGGAGTCGGCATAGGCATGTCCCGCCGCGGTGAGTGAAGAGGCAACGGTCCAGATGCGTTCGGCATGCGCGGCCGTTGCGGCGTCGATGCGCGAATGGATCTCGGCGACGACATCTGCGGTGGACTGGCCCTCAGGCAGCATCGCACGACTGACGGTGTATGCCGACAGTTCTTGGGCATGCTGCTCGATTTGACCGGCAACGGCGAACAGCCCATCCGCAGTGACTCGCAGTGCCCCCATGCGAGCAGTTTAGCGGCGAGATTTGGTGCCCTCGGTGAGATTCGAACTCACACTGCACGGGTTTTGAATCCGTTTCCTCTGCCAGTTGGGATACGAGGGCGTTTCGCGGTGCGGTGTACCACCATAGTTGATGTGATTCTGGGGGCCGCGCCACGCCCCGAGGTCGCTTCATCGGACGGCTCACGCGACAATATGGGGATGACCGGGCCAACATCTGATGTCGTAGCACCGCGCCGTGTTCTCGTGGCCGAGGATGAGGCACTCATCCGGCTGGACCTCGCGGAGATGCTCCGCGAGGAAGGCTACGAGATCGTCGGCGAGGCCGGTGACGGCCAGGAGGCCGTCGAGCTCGCCGAGAAGCTGAAGCCTGACCTGGTGATCATGGACGTGAAGATGCCGCGCCGTGACGGCATCGACGCGGCCTCCGAGATCGCCGCCAAGCGCATCGCGCCCATCGTGATCCTGACCGCGTTTTCGCAACGTGAGCTGGTGGAGCGGGCCCGTGACGCGGGTGCCATGGCATACCTGGTGAAGCCGTTCTCCATCACGGACCTCGTGCCGGCCATCGAGGTCGCGGTCAGCCGCTTCGGTGAGCTGACGGCGCTGGAGAAGGAAGTCCTCTCGCTGTCCGACCGGCTGGAGACCCGCAAGCTCGTCGAGCGGGCGAAAGGCATCCTGCAGACCAAGCAGGGCATGACCGAGCCTGAGGCCTTCAAGTGGATTCAGCGGGCCGCGATGGACCGTCGCACCACGATGAAGCGGGTGGCCGAGGTCGTCGTCGAGACGCTGGATCCGCCGGCCGCGGCGGCGACAGAGCCGTCAGCAGGCTGAGTCGCGGCGGGGTCACCCGTTAACTCTGTGTTTCAGCCCGCAGCATTTACACAGGTCCGCTGGACACGAGGTTGGCGAGCATCGCTCAACAGCACGTATCGCCGCGCCGTGTTGGTTACTGTCTACGCGAAGTAGCGGATGTCGGGCCCACCTGCGAAGAATCAGGTCGACATCCGGTGTCACGTAACCATGACCCGGAGGTGAAGCGTGCGCAGTCGCGTAGCTCGGAATGCTCTTGCAGTCGGCGGTGCCGGTCTGATCGTGTTCGGTCTGGCAGGCTGCAGCCAGTCTGATCCGAAGCAGAGTGGCGCGACCGGCTCGAATCTCAAGATCGTCGAACAGGTCCAGATCGACGAGAACGGCGCGGAGATCAAGGCCGCCAGCGGCGCGACTCCGGCCGATCCCGCCGGGGATGGCAAGGCCACCTGCCCGCCCGTCTCCATCGCCATGGCCGGCGCACTCAATGGCCCCGATGCTGCGCTCGGCATCAACATCAAGGATGGCGTGCAGCTGGCCATCGACAAGCACAACGCGGCCAACCCCGGCTGCCAGGTGACGTTGAAGACCTTCGACACCGAGGGTGACCCGCAGAAGGCGACGGCCATCGCGCCGCAGATCGTCGACGACAAGTTCACCATCGGTCTGGTCGGTCCGGCGTTCTCCGGCGAGACGAAGGCCACCGGCACCGTCTTCGACCAGGCCGGCCTGGTCGCCGCCACCGCCTCGGCGACCAACGTCACCCTGAGCAAGAACGGCTGGAAGACCTTCTTCCGTGGCCTGGCCAACGACGGTGTGCAGGGCCCGTCAGTCGCGAACTACTTGAAGAACACGCTCAAGTACAAGAAGGTCTGCGTCGTCGACGACAGCACTGACTACGGCCTGGGCCTGGCCACCGCCGTGCGCACCACGCTGGGACCGGTCGCGGACTCGACCTGCAACATCTCGGTCAAGAAGGGCGACAAGGACTTCTCGGCCGCCGTCACCCAGATCAAGGGTGCGGCGCCCGACGCCATCTTCTACAGCGGTTACTACGCCGAGGCCGCGACGTTCGCCCAGCAACTCAAGGACGGCGGCGTGACCGCGACGTTCGCCAGCGCCGACGGCACCAAGGACCCCGAGTTCGTCAAGCAGGGCGGCGAGGCGACGAAGGGTGCCGTCCTGTCCTGCCCGTGCGGCCCGGCGAGCAAGCAGTTCGCCGAGGAGTACTCGAAGAAGTTCGGGCAGGACCCCGGCACATACAGCACCGAGGGCTATGACCTGGGCACCATCCTGGTCAAGGGCATCGACTCGGGAGCGGTCACGCGGCCTGCGCTGCTGGACTTCGTCACCAAGTACGAAGGCCAGGGTGTGGCCCGCAAGTACCAGTGGAACAACGAGGGTGAGCTGACCACCAACCTGATCTGGATCTACAGGGTCCAGTAGGAACCTGCAGACGACGACGCGTCCGGACCCCGTGCCGGGCGCGTCGTCGTTCCTGGACCGTCACCACCGCGACAACGGAGGAGCCGCCACCCGATGACCCCCGACTGCGTCGGCCATTACGTGTGCACCGCGGCCAACATCAATTTCAATGTCGACAACCTGGTAAACGGGTTCTGGCAGTTGACGATTGACGGATTGTCGTGGGGTGCGATCTATGCCCTTGTCGCCGTCGGCTACACGCTGGTGTTCGGCGTGCTTCGACTCATCAACTTCGCGCACTCGGAAATCTTCATGCTCGGCATGTTCGGTGCGTACTTCGCGCTGGAGTTGATCCTCGGGTTCAAGCCCAGCGGTAATGCCTACAACGTGGGCATCGGGCTGACGGTCCTCTATCTCGGCGTCGCAATGCTGGTCGCGATGGTGGTCTCGGGCGCCGCTGCCGTCGGACTGGAAGTCGTGGCCTACCGGCCGCTGCGCCGCCGCAATGCGCGCGGGCTGACGTTCCTCATCACCGCGATCGGGATGTCGTTCGTCCTGCAGGAGTTCGTGCACTTCGTGCTGCCGAAGATTCTCAAGGGATTCGGCGGCAGCAATGCCCAGCAGCCGATCATCCTGGTGCAGCCCAAGACGCAGTTCACCCTCTTCAGTGCGAACATCTCGAACGTCACCATCGTCGTCGTCGTGGCGGCGATCGCGCTGGCGCTGCTCACCGACATCGCGCTCAACCGGACCAAGTTCGGCCGCGGTATCCGGGCCGTCGCGCAGGACCCGGCGACGGCCACCCTCATGGGCGTGTCCCGGGAGCGGATCATCATGACGACGTTCCTCATCGGCGGCCTGCTGGCCGGCGCTGCGGCGCTGCTCTACACCCTGAAGGTGCCGCAGGGCATCATCTACTCGGGCGGATTCCTGTTGGGTATCAAGGCATTCTCGGCCGCGGTGCTCGGCGGCATCGGCAACCTACGGGGCGCGCTGCTGGGCGGGTTGATCCTCGGCATCATGGAGAACTACGGACAGGCGTTCTTCGGTACCCAGTGGCGCGACGTGGTGGCGTTCGTTCTCCTCGTTCTGGTGCTGCTGATCCGTCCCACCGGGATACTCGGTGAAAGCCTCGGGAAGGCGCGCGCATGAGCGGTCAGCATCGAAGTGCGGGCTGGGGCCGGTACGTGCTGGCGCCCGGCGACCAGCTGCGCCAGTGGTGGGATCAGCAGAGCCGGCCCGCGAAATGGGCCGTTGGGATCGTCGTGTTCACCGCCGTGGCGATGCTGCCGCTGTATACCCCATCGTTCCTCAACACGCCCGGCATCAGCTTCGGCGGCACCATGGCGCAGTTCGCGATGGTGGCAATCATCGCGATCGGCCTCAATGTCGTTGTGGGCCAAGCGGGATTGCTCGACCTCGGCTATGTCGGGTTCTACGCCGTCGGCGCCTACACGGTCGCACTGCTGACCAGCCCGGACAGCCCCTGGAATCAGCTGGGGGCCGACGGGTTCCTGGACAAGGACTGGGCCTGGCTGGCCTGCGTACCGCTGGCCATGGCCGTCACGGCGGTCGCCGGTCTGGTGCTGGGTATCCCGACGCTGCGGCTGCGCGGTGACTACCTCGCCATCGTCACGCTGGGATTCGGCGAGATCATCCGCCTCCTCGCCGACAACCTCTCGGACCTCACCAACGGTGCCCGCGGCCTCAACCAGATCGCCTATCCGCGGCTGGGGGAGACCGACAAGCTGCCCACGGGTGTGTTCTCCAGCGGTAACTCCGCCGGCCACGCCAACTACGGCACCTGGTGGTTCTGGCTGGGGCTGGCGCTCATGGTCGGCATCCTGCTGCTCGTCGGGAACCTCGAACGCAGCCGCGTCGGGCGAGCCTGGGTCGCCATCCGGGAGGACGAGGACGCCGCAGAAGTCATGGGCGTCAACACCTTCAAGTTCAAACTGTGGGCGTTCGTCATCGGCGCGGGCATCGGTGGCCTGTCCGGTGCGCTGTATGCCGGCCAGGTGCAGTACGTCGCGCCGCCCACCTTCAACATCATCAACTCGATGCTGTTCCTGTGCGCGGTGGTCCTCGGCGGGCAGGGCAACAAGCTCGGCGTGATCTTCGGTGCGTTCATCATCGTCTACCTGCCCAACCGGCTGCTCGGAGTGCACCTGCTCGGCATCAACCTGGGTGACCTCAAGTACCTGTTCTTCGGTCTGGCACTGGTGGTGCTGATGATCTTCCGGCCCCAGGGCCTGTTCCCGGTACGCCAGCAGTTGCTGGCCTACGGGCAATCAGCACGGCGACTGCTGCGCAACGCGGACGAATCGAAGGCGGCCGCATGAGCGACGCACTGGAACCCGCACCTGACGAGGAGCTCGCCGCCCTGCACCGTGACGTGCAGGTCGCCGAAGGCGAGAAGCTCTTGGCGACAACCGATCTCACAGTCAAGTTCGGTGGGCTCACGGCGCTCGATTCCGTGACGTTCGATATCCGGCGCGGCGAGATTCTCGGTCTCATCGGCCCCAACGGCGCCGGAAAGACCACCTGCTTCAACGCCATCACCGGGGTATACCGGCCGTCGTCCGGCTCGGTGATGTTCGACGGCGCCCCGCTCGGCAAGATCAAGCGGCACGAGATCACCCGGCGTGGCATCGCGCGCACCTTTCAGAACATCCGGTTGTGGGGCGAGATGACGGCGCTCGAGAACGTCGTCGTCGGCACTGACGCCCGGCACAAGACGTCGGTACCTGGCGCGCTCATACGTACCGCCCGGCACCGGCGGGAGGAACGCGACGCCATCGAACGTGCCGCGGCGCTACTGCAATTCGTGGGGATCGCGCACCGCGGTGAGGAGAAGGCCCGGAATTTGTCCTACGGCGACCAGCGCCGTCTGGAGATCGCCCGGGCCCTGGCCACCGAACCGAAACTGCTGTGCCTGGACGAGCCTGCCGCCGGTTTCAACCCGAGCGAGAAGTCCGCGCTCATCGAACTGATCCAGGCCATCCGGGACGACGGCTACACGGTGCTACTGATCGAACATGACATGCGACTGGTCATGGGCGTCACCGACCGGATCGTCGTGCTGGAATTCGGGCGCAAGATCGCCGACGGCCTGCCTGCCGAGATTCGCGAGGACCCGAAGGTCATCGCCGCTTACCTGGGGGTGCCCGATGACGAGCTCTGAATCAGTCGACCTCGACCCGCGGCCGGTGCTGCTGGAGGTTCGTGACGTCGTCGTCCAGTACGGCAGGATTCAAGCGCTGCATGGTGTTTCGCTGACCGTGCGGGAGGGCGAACTGGTCACCCTGCTCGGCTCCAACGGCGCCGGCAAGACCACCATGATGCGGGCCATCTCCGGGTTGTTGCCGTTGTCGTCGGGCTCGGTGTGGTTCGACGGGGAGGACATCTCGAAGCTGAAAGCGCATCGTCGGGTGACCGCGGGCCTCATCCAGGCGCCGGAGGGCCGCGGCATCTTCCCGGGGATGACCATCATCGAGAATCTCGAAATGGGCTGCTACGGGCGGAAATTCGAATCCAAGCACGACCACGACGAGCGTCTCGACTGGGTGCTGACGACTTTCCCGCGGCTCGCCGAACGCCGCAGCCAGGCCGGCGGCACGCTGTCCGGTGGTGAGCAGCAGATGCTGGCGATCGGCCGCGCACTGATGGCCCGGCCCAAGGTGCTGCTGCTGGACGAGCCCTCGATGGGTTTGGCGCCCATGGTCATCTCGCAGATCTTCCGGATCATCTCCGAGATCAACACCCAGGGCACCACGGTGTTGCTGGTGGAGCAGAACGCCCAGCAGGCACTCAGCCGGTCGGACCGGGCCTACATCCTGGAGACCGGGCGGGTGACCCGTAGCGGCAATGCCCGTGATCTGTTGGCGGACGGGAGCATTCGAGCCGCCTACCTCGGCGTCGCCTGAGCGGCGGTGGTCCGCGTGGTGACTACCGTAGCTGTCCTTGGATCCGCTCGTAGATGTCGTCATCGAACGCCACGAATCTGACGTCGATGACGGTGGTGTCGGCGGCGGCAGCCGTCTCGACCGCAATTGCGATCGCGTCGTCCAGCGGCCAGCCGTAGATGCCCGCGCTGATCAACGGAAAGGCCACACTCTGCGCTGCGAGTTCGTCGGCGACTTCGAGTGCACGCCGGTAGCAGGACCGCAACAGCTCCGGATCACGTTGGCCCGCGCGGTAATTCGGCCCGACGGTGTGGATCACCCAACGGGCCGGGAGGTTGCCGGCGGTGGTCCATCCGGCGTCGCCGGTCGCCAGGCCATGTGGGAAGCGCTCGATGCAATCCCGCAGAACGGCCGGCCCGCCCGCCCGATGGATGGCGCCGTCAACGCCACCGCCACCGCGCATCGCATTGTTGGCGGCGTTGACGATCGCGTCGACTTCCTGCTGTGTGATGTCGCCGCGGACGGCGGTGATGCGGGGCATGGCTGCAGTATGCGCGTTACTCGTCGATCCGAAACCGCTTGATCCGGGCCGCCGCGCCGGATACCAATTCGACGCGCGACTTCGGTACGTCGAAATGCTCTGCCAGCACGCGGATCACCGCGGTGTTGGCCTTGCCGTCGACCGCCTGTTCGCGGACGTGGACGACCAACGTGCCGTCGTCGTCCGTCTCGACCAACGGCCCCTTGCGGCTGCCCGGCTTGACCCGGACCGAGATCATCAATTAACGCGCGACGATCACCGACGAACCGTGGCCGAACAGGCCCTGGTTGGCGGTCACACCCACGCGCGCACCCTCGACCTGACGGCCGATGGCCTGACCCTTCAGCTGCCAGGTCAGCTCACACACCTGCGCGATGGCCTGGGCCGGGATGGCCTCGCCGAAGCACGCCAGACCACCCGACGGGTTGACCGGCACGCGGCCGCCGATGGTGGTGGCCCCGGAGCGCAACAGCTGCTCGCCCTCACCCTTGGCGCACAGGCCCAGGTGTTCGTACCAGTCGAGCTCGAGTGCGGTCGACAGGTCGTAGACCTCCGCGAGGTTCACGTCGTCGGGACCGATGCCGGCCTCGGCGTATGCCGCGTCGAGGATCTGGTCCTTGAACACCCGGTCCGGTCCGGCGATTGCGGCGGTGGAATCCGTTGCGATGTCCGGCAATTCGGGCAGGTGCTGCGGGTACTGCGGCGTGACGGTGCTGATCGCCCGCACCGACGGCACGCCTTCCAGCGAGCCGAGGTGCTTGCGTGCGAAGTCGGCGCTGGCCACGATCAGCGCCGCGGCGCCGTCCGAGGTGGCGCAGATGTCGAGCTGCCGCAGCGGGTCGGAGACGACCGGGCTGGCCAGCACGTCCTCGACCGATGCCTCCTTGTGGTACCGGGCATTCGGGTTGTTCAGGCCGTGCTTGGAGTTCTTCACCTTGATCTGGGCGAAGTCCTCGGACGTGGCGCCGTACAGGTCCATGCGGCGCCGGGCCAAGAGGGCGAAGTACACCGGGTTCATGGCGCCCAGCAGGTGGAAGCGCTGCCAGTCGGGGTCGTTCTTGCGCTCGCCGCCGACAGGCGCGAAGGCGCCCTTCGGAGTGGTGTCGGCACCGATGACCAGTGCGACGTCGCAGAAGCCGGCCAGGATATGGGCGCGGGCGCTCTGCAGGGCCTGCGAACCACTGGCGCACGCGGCGTACGACGAGGACACCGGCACGCCGTTCCAGCCCAGCTTCTGGGCGAACGTCGAACCGGCGATGAAGCCGGGGTAGCCGTTGCGGATGGTGTCGGCACCGGCGACCAGCTGGATCTGACGCCAGTCCAGGCCGGCCTCGGCCAGCGCGGCGCGGGCGGCGACGACGCCGTACTCGGTGAAGTCGCGGCCCCACTTGCCCCACGGGTGCATGCCCGCACCGAGGATGTACAACGGATCTGGCGTGCTCACTTGGCGATCTCCCAGGCATACGTGGTCCGCTCGACACCGTCGGCATCGGTGTACAGCGGCATGGTGGTCAGCTCCATTTCCATGCCGACCTTGAGGTCCGCGGCGAGCGTGCCCTCGACGACCTTGCCCAGCACGATGAGGCCTTCGGCCTCCAGCTGGACGGCGACGATGGCGAACGGTTCGAACGGATCGGTCGCCGGGTACGGCGCCGGCGGGGGATAGCGGTTCTCGGTGTAGCTCCACACCGTGCCGCGGCGCGACAGCGCGACGGGCTCGAGCACGTCGCTGTCACAGGCCGGGCTGGGGCAGTTGTTGGCGCGGGGCGGGAAAACGTAGGTCCCGCACTGCGGGCACTTGGCCCCGATCAGGTGCGGTGCACCGTTTTCGTCGGTGTCCCACCAACCTTCAATGGCCGGCTGACTACCGGCATCCGTCACTCCTGGCACGAGCTCAGCGTAGCTGCCAACAGGTCAGAAACTGAAACGTGTTGCAGTTTTATCCCGGCAGGCGGGAAAAGGTGTTGAAGTGTACGAAACGGTTTCGTACACTTCGGCCATGGTTCGAGGGATGGAGCGGGAACAAGCGGTGTTGGCTGCCACGGCCGAGCTGCTCGTCGAGCGGGGTTACGCGGCACTCACCACCGATGCCGTGGCTGCGCGCGCAGGTGCCAGCAAGGCGACGATCTACCGTCGTTGGCCGAACAAGGCCCAACTCGTCCGTGCCACGCTCGATGCCGCGGATGCCGCCCGGAACGCGTCGATCCCTGACACCGGTTCGCTGCGCGGCGACCTGTTCGCCGTGATGGACACGGTCGCCGCGAACGTCGCGGACCCGTTGACGCGCGTCACCGCAGAACTCGCCACGCTCATGCGGCACGACGAACAACTGGCCGAGGCCATCCGCCAGCATCTGGCCAAGGAGGAGCTCTCGCCTTTCCACGATGCGCTGCAGCGCGCCATCGTGCGGGGCGACATTGCCGCTAACGCGGACGTGGACCTCATCCACGACGTGGCCGAGGCCATGATCCTGCGCCAAATCCACCTTGACCGGCCGATCGACGCGGCATTCAGCGAACGGCTCATCGATGACGTCCTGCTGCCGCTGTTGGGCAGTGCCCGATGACCGTCGTGATCGCCGGCGCCGGCCCGACCGGACTGACCCTGGCCATCGACCTCGCGCGCCGCGGCGTCCCGTGCCGGGTGCTGGACCGGGCGGAGGGCTTGTTCTCCGGTTCGCGCGGCAAGGGACTGCAACCGCGCACCCTCGAGGTGTTCGACGACCTGGGCGTGATCGGTGCTGTGCTCGCGCGCGGCGAGACGTTTCCGCCCGTGCGCCTGTACTGCGGCACAGAGGTGGTCTGGACCAAGCCGATCTACGAACTGCTGGGCCTGCCCGAACTCACGGCTACCCCGGCGGTGCCGTACCCGTACACGTGGCTCATTCCGCAATGGCGCACCGACGAGATCCTGGACGCGCGGTTCGCCGAGCTCGGTGGCAGCATCGAATTCGCCACCGCGGTAACCGGTTTCGAGCAAGACGACGGCGGTGTGACGGTGCATACCGACCATGGCCCGATTCGCGCCGACTACCTCGTCGGGGCCGACGGTGGTCGGAGCACGGTGCGCACGGTATCGGGCGTCGAGTTTCTCGGTGGTGCGCTGACCGAGGAACGCATCATCGTGGGCGACGTGCGCGCAACCGGGCTCGATGGCCGCTGCTGTCACCTGCTGACGGGCGACGGCGACCAGGCCAAGCGATTCTCGCTGTGGAACCTGCCGGGGAGCGAGCACTTTCAGCTGGTGGTGACCATGGCGCCCGGCGAGCCGCCGCCCACACTGACCCTCCCAGGCATACAGGCACTGCTGGAACAGCGCTCGGGGCGACGTGATGTCGTGCCGTCGGACTTGCGGTGGATTTCGGAGTACCGCGTGAATCTCCTGATGGCGAAACAGTTCCGGATAGGGCGCGTGCTGCTGGCCGGCGATGCTGCCCACATCCATTCGCCGGCCGGGGGACAGGGCGTGAACACCGGCGTGCAGGATGCGTACAACCTGGGCTGGAAACTGGCCGCCGTGCTGGCGGGCGCGCCCGACGAGCTGCTGGACAGCTACGCTACCGAGCGGATGCCGGTGGCGGCCAACGTGCTTCAGCTCAGCGGTGCGCTGCACCGACAGGGCTTCGCGGCGGCCGGGCCGGCCCCGTCCGCCATCCATCAACTGGACATCAGTTACCGGGGCGGCCCGCTCGCTCTCGGCGGGCATCGGCCGGGCGCACTGCACGCCGGCGACCGTGCGCCCGATGGACTGTTGCCGGACGGGCGCCGGTTGTTCGACGTGTTCCGCGGACCGCACTGGACGGTCCTCCAATTCGGCGGAGCTGCAGCTGATTTCGGTGTCCCGCAGCTGCGCCTCACGCCCCGCCGCGATTACGACGTGCCTGCCGGCTCGTACGTGCTGGTCCGGCCCGACGGGCACATCGCGGTGATTACGGACCGGGCGGACGTGATCCGCGAGCAGCTGAGTCGCCTCGACCCGGTTCGTGCGGCCGGCTCGTCATGACCGGGTGCTCTCCGCGGTAGCCGTCCGGTACCGAGCGGCGACGCGCGCCAATTTCGCTGGCGTAGAAGATGTTCCGGCGACGTGCATCGTGCGGTTGGCGGCGATGACATCCGCGGTCTCGGCGCGCCGGGCTGTCTCGTAGGTACGAAGCCCGGCGAAGCCGTGCGTCGCCAGTTCGTCGGCGAGCACGCGGGCATCCACGATCGACTGCGACGCGCCGTTGGCCCCGACCGGGTACATCGGGTGGGCGGCGTCGCCGAGCAGCGTGACCAAGCCGTCGCCCCAGTGGGGCAGGGGGTCCTTGTCGACCATGGGGTAACTGAACATCTCCGGGCTGTGGCCGATGAGCGCGTCCATGTCGAGCCAGTCGAGGTGCCAGTCGGCCACGTGCGGCAGGACGTCACCGGCCGTTGCGGGTGCGTTCCACTTGGCGTCGCCCTGCAGCGGGCCCGGTTGCCCTGTGGGCACTTGGAGTACCCAGTTCACCTGACCGCCGCCGATGGGATAGGTGATGAGGTCAACTCCGTTGTCGGCCTTGACGATTGCCATGGTGTGCCCGCCCAGGAACGGCGCGATGTCACTGGCCCCGCGGTACATGGTGATGCCGGACGACAGCAACGGGTCAGGGCCGCGATGAAGGGCCACGCGCACCACCGAATTGATGCCGTCGGCGCCGATGAGAGCGGCACCGGAGACCGCGCCGGCGGGGGTGTCGACGACGACGCCGTCGGCGTGCCGCCGGAAGCCGGTGACGCCGCTGCCGGTGCGTACCGCGTCGGCGCCGAGACGTTCACGCACCGCATCGAGCAGCATCATCTGCAACCGCCCACGGTGCACGGACAGCTGCGGGTAGGCGTCGCCTGCAGCCAGCCCACGGGGTTCGGTGAACAGCAGCTCGCCGCGGTGGGTGTAGAAGCGGATCGCGGCCGGGGCCACGGCCATGGCGGTCAACTGCTCTCCGAGGCCGAGCGCCGTGAGTTCGCGGACCGCGTGGGGCAGCAGGTTGATCCCGACCCCCAGTGGCCGCAGGTCGTGTGCGCGTTCCAGCAGGAGCGCGTCGAACCCGCGCGCGTGCAGCGTCAGGGCTGTGGTGAGCCCGCCGATACCGGCGCCGGCGATGAGTACTGGTGTCATGAGTCCAGCCTCGGCGTGCCAGAACCATAAGTCCAATACCGATCAATTCCACAAACTATAATCATCGCTTATGGAACTGCGGCAGCTCGAGTACTTCGTCGCCGTCGCGGAGGAAGCCAATTTCACCCGCGCGGCCGAACGCATCCATGTCGCACAGCCGGCCGTCAGCGCACAGATCGCGCGGCTGGAGCGGGAACTGGGGGAGCCGCTGTTCGACCGCGCCCGGCGGGAGGTTCGGCTCACTGCGGCGGGGGAGGCGGCGCTGCCCCACGCGCGGGCGGCCCTTGCCGCGGCGGCCGATGCGCGCACGGCGGTGGCCGAATTGAGTGATCTCGTGCGGGGGTCGGTGACCATCGGCACGGTTACCGCGCACGACGTGGACATGCCGACACTGCTGGCCCAGTTCCATGAGGCCTACCCACACGTCGACATCACGCTCGGCACCGCCAACTCGGACGCATTGATCGAGGGCATCCGCACCGGGCAGCTGGACGTCGCCATCGTGTCGGTCGGCACGGAGCTGCCGTCTGGGCTCGCGGCCGTCGTGGTCACCGATCAGCCGATCGTGGCTGCTGTCGCTCTCGAGGACGCGTGGCACAGCCGGCGCGCCGTCGGGCTGGCGGAGCTGGCAGGCCGCGCCATCATCGCGCTGCCCGTCGGCACCGGCGTCCGGCACCAGTTCGACCGGGCTTGCGCGGCAGCTGGCGTCGACGTGCATGTCGCCTTCGAGGCGAGCACGCCGCACGCGCTGGCCGACCTCGCCGCACGTGGTTTGGGGGTCGCGGTACTGCCGCAATCGATGGTGCGGTCGCGCGCCGATCTGCATCTCATCAAGCTGACGCCGGCGCTGCGCGGGCGGCTGGTGTTCGCGTGGCGGGCCGGCGGGCCGGTGAGCCCCGCGGCGCGTGAGTTGGTGAACATGGCGCGGCGATTACTGACTGTCGGTGGGCCTGAATAGAGTTAGGGCCGTGAGCCCCACCGCAACGGACGCCCCGCCCGCCACCAAGCCCACATTGATGCTGCTGGACGGCAACTCATTGGCGTTCCGAGCGTTCTACGCGCTGCCTGCCGAGAACTTCAAGACGCAGGGCGGGCTGACCACCAACGCGGTCTACGGCTTCACCGCCATGCTCATCAACCTGCTGCGCGACGAGAAGCCGACGCACGTCGCCGCCGCCTTCGACGTGTCGCGCAAGACCTTCCGCAAGGAGAAGTACCCGGACTACAAGGAGGGGCGTGCTGCCACTCCCGACGAGTTCCGCGGCCAGATCGACATCACCAAGGAAGTGCTGGGCGCGCTCGGCATCACGGTGCTCGCCGAGGAGGGGTTCGAGGCCGACGACCTGATCGCGACGCTGGCCACGCAGGCCGAGGCCGAGGACTTCCGGGTTCTGGTGGTCACCGGCGACCGTGACTCGCTGCAGCTCGTCACTGATGACGTGACGGTGCTGTACCCGAAGAAGGGTGTCAGCGACCTGCACCGCTTCACTCCCGACGCGGTGGTCGAGAAGTACGGCCTCACCCCGACGCAATACCCCGACTTCGCGGCGCTGCGGGGCGACCCGAGCGACAACCTGCCGGGAATCCCCGGCGTGGGTGAGAAGACCGCGTCCAAATGGATCAACCAGTACGGCTCACTGCAGGCGCTGGTCGACCATGTCGACGAGGTCAAGGGGAAGGTCGGCGACTCGCTGCGCGCCAACCTGTCCAGCGTCATCCTCAACCGTGAGCTGACCGACCTGGTCCGGAACGTGCCGCTGGCGCACACCCCGGAGGCGCTGCGCGTCCAGCCCTGGGACCGCGACCGCATCCACCAGCTGTTCGACGACCTGGAATTCCGGGTCCTGCGAGACCGGCTGTTCGAGACGCTGTCGCCCGTAGAGCCCGAGGTCGAACTCGGCTTCGATGTCCGCGGCGGCCTGCTCGAACCGGGCACCCTGGCGGCCTGGCTCGCCGAACACAGCAACGGCAGTCGGTTCGGCATGGCCGTCGCCGGCACGCACAAGGCATTTGACGCCGACGCCACCGCCGTGGCAATCGTCTCGGCCAGCGGCGAAGGTGTCTACATCGACACCGCGCGGCTGGGCGCCGAGGACGAAGCGGCGCTGGCGTCGTGGCTGGCCGACCCAGGCCCACCGAAGGCGCTGCACGAGGCGAAGCTGGCGTGGCACGACCTGTTGGGTCGCGACTGGACACTGGCCGGCGTCACGTCGGACACCGCGCTCGCCGCCTATCTGGTCCGTCCGGGGCAGCGCAGCTTCGCCCTCGATGATCTGTCGGTGCGGTTCCTGGGCCGGGAACTGCGCGCGGAAACCAAAGAGGAGCAACAGCTTTCACTGCTCGACGACCCCGATGAGGTCGACGACGCGGCGATCCAGGCGCTGATCGTGCGCGCCGCGGCCGTCGGCGATCTGGCCGACGCACTGGACGTGGAACTCGCCCGGATCGACTCCCTGGCGCTTCTCGGTCAGATGGAACTGCCGGTGCAGCGGGCGCTCGCCGAGATGGAGAACGCGGGCATCGCCGTCGACATCGAACTGCTCGGCCGGCTGCAGAGCCAGTTCGCCGACCAGATCCGCGACGCCGCCGAGGCGGCCTATGCGGCCATCGGTGAGCAGATCAACCTGGGCTCACCCAAGCAGCTCCAGGTGGTGCTGTTCGACAAGCTGGAGATGCCGAAGACCAAGCGCACCAAGACCGGCTACACCACGGATGCCGATGCGCTGCAATCACTTCTGGACAAGACCGGGCATCCGTTCCTGCAGCATCTGCTGGCGCACCGCGACGCCACCCGGCTCAAGGTCACGGTCGACGGGCTCCTGAACGCGGTCGGGTCCGACGGCCGCATTCACACCACCTTCAACCAGACCATCGCCGCGACCGGCCGGTTGTCGTCGACCGAGCCGAACCTGCAGAACATCCCGATCCGTACCGAAGACGGGCGCCAGATCCGTGAGGCATTCGTCGTGGGCAAGGGCTTCACCGAGCTCATGACGGCCGACTACAGCCAGATCGAGATGCGCATCATGGCGCACCTGTCCAAAGACGAAGGCCTACTGAACGCTTTTAATACCGGCGAGGACCTGCATACCTTCGTCGCGTCGCGGGCCTTCGGTGTGCCGAGTGAAGAAGTGACCGCGGAGCTGCGCCGCCGGGTCAAGGCCATGTCGTACGGCCTGGCCTACGGTTTGTCGGCGTACGGCCTCGCGTCGCAGCTCAAAATCTCGACCGAAGAAGCCAAACAGCAGATGGACCAGTACTTCGACCGCTTCGGCGGGGTGCGCGACTACCTGCACTCGGTCGTCGAACAGGCGCGCAAGGACGGGTACACGTCGACGGTGCTCGGGCGGCGCCGTTACCTGCCGGAACTCGACAGCAGCAACCGCAACGTCCGCGAAGCCGCCGAGCGGGCCGCGCTCAACGCGCCCATCCAGGGCAGTGCCGCCGACATCATCAAGGTCGCGATGATCAACGTCGACCGCGCCATGAAGGACGCCGGGCTCAAGTCGCGAATCCTGCTGCAGGTGCACGACGAATTGCTGTTCGAGGTCGCCGAAGGCGAGCGGGATGGCCTCGAGAAGCTGGTGCGCGAGCAGATGGGCAGTGCGTACCCGCTGGACGTGCCACTGGAGGTATCGGTGGGCTACGGCGCCAGTTGGGACGCCGCCGCGCACTAAGCGTCGGCCGCGAGGCCGAGCCCGAGCGTGGCCAGAAACGCGGGCAGGCTAAGTCACGCTGCCCGGTAGTTGGCCAGCCACTGCAGTACCGGCGCTTGCGCCCGGGTGGCGGTCAGCCAGTACGCCTCCTCGGCGTGCAGCTGATAGGTCCGTTGGTCAGCCAGGCCCCGGTCGATGCGGTCCCGGACGAATGCCAACTCGACGACCTGCACGGCGAATTCCTTCACCGATTTCCCGGCCGGTGCGCCGCCGATCTGTGTCGCCGTGGCGATCGCTGCCTTCCTCGTGCGCATCGACCCCAGCCACGTCGCCTCGTTCGCGGTGATGAGGCCGGAGGCGACGAGCCCGGGCAGCTTCTCGGCGACCACGCGCTGCTCGCGACGGCGGCCCAGCACGCCCGTGACGATGGCGAGCGTGAAGATCGGGACCATCCAGAACAGGTAGACCGCGAAATAGGCGCCGGCGCCGACGACGGTCGAGCCGTTCCACAACATGTGCATGACCACTGCGGCGAGGTAACCGAGTCCGATGTAGAGCACCTTCGCGCCTGCGCTGCGGTGCTGCAGCGCGAGGTACACGCCGATGCCGGTCATGCTGGTGAACAGCGGATGCGCAAACGGCCCCATGATCAGGCGCAGCGCGGCGGTGAGCAGGGAATGCGAGATGGTCTCGCCCATGGCGATGTAGAAGATGTTCTCGAGCCAGGCGAATCCCGCGGCCACGAACCCGGCGTAGACCAGGCAGTCGGTCAGCGAGTTGAGTTCGTTGCGGCGCCGCCCGGTCATCATCAACAGCAGGAACACGCCCTTGGCCGCCTCTTCGATCACCGGCGCGCCGATGGCCATCGCGGCGAAGCCGTCCTTGCCGAGCAGGGGCGTCGACACCGTTTCCAGCACCACCGAGATGACGACGCTGATCGACGCACCCCAGATGAACGCAAAGATCAGCAGGCGCGGAGGCTCGGGTTCCCACCGGTCGAACCACAGGTAGGTCAGCAGCACCACTGCCGTCGCGATGCTGGCCAGCACGAAGCCGATGGTCATGCCGATCGGGTTGGTGAGGGTGGTCAGGATCAGGACGCAGCCGATCAGCACACCCAGCCCGATGATCACGCCGAGCGGCGCACCGACCTTGCGGATTCGCCGCGGCATCGGCGCCACGTACGGGTATGGCGGCGGCACAGGCGACGGAGCGGGATACACGACACGCAGGATATCGGCCCGGAATGACATTCCCCTGCGGTGGAGAAGACCGCGTTTGGCCTGCGTCTACGGGTCTAGTACCCTTGACAAGTACCTGTGTCCACATGGGCTATGGGTGCGTGTGAAACGTCGGGCGGTCACGCCGCGACGCGTCACGAAAACACAAGCATTTTGTCCCTACGATTAAACCTGTCCGGAGCCATCTAACACATGCCAAGTCCCTCCGTCACCTCGCCGCAAGTAGCCGTCAACGACATCGGCTCGGCTGAGGATTTTCTCGCCGCCATCGACAAAACCATCAAGTACTTCAACGATGGCGACATCGTCGAAGGCACCATCGTCAAGGTTGACCGCGACGAGGTTCTGCTCGACATCGGCTACAAGACCGAAGGTGTCATTCCTTCTCGCGAACTTTCCATCAAGCACGACGTCGACCCCAATGAGGTCGTTTCCGTGGGCGATGAGGTCGAAGCCCTCGTTCTCACCAAGGAGGACAAGGAAGGCCGTCTGATCCTCTCCAAGAAGCGGGCTCAGTACGAGCGCGCCTGGGGCACCATCGAGGAGCTCAAGGAGAAGGACGAGGCCGTCAAGGGCACCGTCATCGAGGTCGTCAAGGGTGGCCTGATCCTCGACATCGGCCTGCGTGGCTTCCTGCCCGCGTCGCTCGTCGAGATGCGCCGTGTCCGCGATCTGCAGCCGTACATCGGCAAGGAGATCGAGGCCAAGATCATCGAGCTCGACAAGAACCGCAACAACGTGGTCCTGTCGCGTCGCGCCTGGCTGGAGCAGACCCAGTCCGAGGTCCGCAGCGAGTTCCTCAACCAGCTCACCAAGGGCGCCATCCGCAAGGGTGTCGTGTCCTCGATCGTCAACTTCGGCGCGTTCGTCGACCTGGGCGGCGTGGACGGCCTGGTGCACGTGTCGGAGCTGTCCTGGAAGCACATCGATCACCCGTCCGAGGTGGTTCAGGTGGGCGACGAGGTCACCGTCGAGGTGCTGGACGTCGACATGGACCGCGAGCGGGTTTCGCTGTCGCTCAAGGCGACTCAGGAAGACCCGTGGCGCCACTTCGCCCGTACCCACGCGATCGGCCAGATCGTCCCGGGCAAGGTCACCAAGCTGGTGCCGTTCGGTGCGTTCGTCCGCGTCGAAGAGGGCATCGAGGGCCTGGTGCACATCTCGGAGCTGTCCGAGCGCCACGTCGAGGTCCCGGACCAGGTGGTCCAGGTCGGCGACGACGCGATGGTCAAGGTCATCGACATCGACCTGGAGCGTCGCCGCATCTCGCTGAGCCTCAAGCAGGCCAACGAGGACTACACCGAGGAGTTCGACCCGTCGAAGTACGGCATGGCCGACAGCTACGACGAGCAGGGCAACTACATCTTCCCGGAGGGCTTCGACGCCGACAGCAACGAGTGGCTGGAAGGCTTCGAGAAGCAGCGTGACGAGTGGGAGGCCCGGTACGCCGAGGCCGAGCGTCGCCACAAGATGCACACCGCCCAGATGGAGAAGTTCGCCGCGGCCGACGCCGAGGCAGCTGCCCGTCCGGCGACCAGCGGTTCCTCGCGTTCCGAGGAGTCGACCGGTGGCACCCTGGCCAGCGACGCCCAGCTGGCGGCGCTGCGCGAGAAGCTCGCCGGCAACGCCTAAGTAGTACAACGACAAATGCCCCGGCCCATTGGGCCGGGGCATTTGCCGTATCTGCGGTCGATAGGGTGTCCTGCGTGCTTCGAATCGGACTGAGCGGCGGCATCGGCGCCGGAAAATCCACTGTGTCATCGACCTTCGCGGCCGCCGGCGGCATCATCGTCGACGGTGATGTGATCGCCCGGGAGGTGGTGGAGCCCGGTACCGAGGGGCTGGCCGCACTGGTGGAGGCCTTCGGCGAGGACATCCTGCTGCCCGACGGTTCACTCAACCGGCCGGCGCTGGCCGCAGTGGCGTTCAGCGACGAGGAGAAGCGCAAGACACTGAACGGCATCGTGCACCCGCTCGTCGGTAAGCGCCGGGCCGAGCTCATCGCTGCGGCACCGCTGGGATCTGTTGTGGTGGAAGACATTCCGCTGCTGGTCGAGTCGCAGATGGCGCCGCTGTTCCCGTTGGTGGTCATGGTGCACGCCGACGAGGACGTGCGGGTGGCGCGGCTCATCGAATACCGCGGCTTCTCGGAGGCGGACGCCCGCGCCCGGATCGCAGCGCAAGCGAGCGTCGCGCAGCGTCAGGCCGTCGCCGATGTCTGGCTGGACAACCACGGCAGCGCCGACGAACTGGCGGCGAAGGCCCGCGAGCTGTGGGAGCAGCGCATCGTCCCGTTCGCGCGCAACGTGCAGGCTGGAGTCCCGGCCACCGTTGCACCGGCGGTGGTGCCGTACGACGAGACCTGGCCCGAGCAGGCCCGCCGGATCGTGGCCCGGCTGAGCACCGCGTGCGGGCACCGGGCGGTGCGGGTCGACCACATCGGGTCGACGGCGGTGCCGGACCTGGACGGCAAGGACGTCATCGATATCCAGGTGACGGTGAAGTCGCTGGAGATGGCGGACGAACTTGCCGACCTGCTGCTGACGGCCGGCTACCCGCGCGTCGCGGAGATCACCGGCGACGTCGCGAAGGATGACGCCCGCAGCACCGTTGCCGAATTCGACCACTCCGACGACAAGGCGCTGTGGCAGAAGCGTTTTCACGCCTCAGCGGACCCCGGCCGGCCGACGAACGTCCACATCCGGGTCGACGGCTGGCCCGGCCAGCAGTTCGCGTTGCTGTTCCCGGCGTGGATCGCCGCCAACCCGGACGAGCGCGTCGAGTACCAGGCCCTCAAACACGATGCGATGGCTGCGGCGCCGGCCAACAGCGGGGAGTACGCCGACGCCAAGGAGCCCTGGCTCGTCGGCGCGTACCGACGGGCCTGGGCCTGGGCCGACGAAACCGGTTGGTGCCCTCAGTGAGCTGAGGCGGCCGGCGTTGCAGGCGTGCCCGGCAGCTCCGCGCTGTACTGCTGGCTGGGATCGAAATCGGTCACCGAACCGCAGCTGAGCACCCCGTAACCGGGATCCTGGCGCTGCGGCGTCAGACGCGGGGCGACGAACTGGTCGGCCTGGGCGACGATCTGGTCGTCGACGAGAATTTCGCAGTGCAGGCTGGCCGAGTACGGCCACTGGATCGACACCTGCATGCCGGCGTTCGCCGCGTTGTTGAGTACGGCTGAGGCTTCGAACATCTCGCCGGGCAGCAGACTCGGTGTCGCGGAATTCAGCTGGTTGTCGGTCAGCCGGTAGGTGACCAGGGTCCCGCGGGACACGCCGTCGACCCGGGCCCGGTAGGTGACGTTGTGCGGTCCCTGGCTGGGCGGTGCGGTGTCCCCGGCCGGAACTGCCGGCGCCGGCGGGGCGGGGGTCGGTGCCGGATCGGCGGCCGCCGTCGCGGCCAACAGCAGGGAGGCACTCGCGGCCACCGCGGTGGCGCACGCCAGCGATGCCGCGGCCAGGTGTCCGCGCCTGATCGATGTCATGGTTGTTGACATTACCTGTCTCGCCAGGTCAGTGGCATACCGAGACTGGCTAGCCAATCGCCGAGCTCATATTTGTTCTGGGCCAGCCCGTCGATCGCGGTGGTCGCCGTTGCGATCGCGCGTTCACCGTCGTCGGTGCTCAGGAGGTGGTGTCGGATCGCGTCGAGTAGTTCGTCGACGTCCTCCAGTTCGACACCCACGCCCGACCGCACGACCAGGTCCAGGTAGTGGTCCTCCGACGTCCAGACGTGCTCACCGGCGGTGAACCGGCCGACATCGAGATAGAAGTCCTGGTCACGCTCATGTCCCGGATTGAAATGGAAGATGCTGGCCCGCAGTCCGGCGGTGGGCAACAGCCATGACTCCAGGTAGTGGAACTGCGGGCGGCCTGGCGTGGGGCGCGCCATGTACAGGCCCCACGGTTCAACTCGGTACACGTCGACGGCCCGCACGATGCCCTTCGGATCGGTGTTCGTGCGGGCGGCCAGATCGAACGTCTCGTGCTTGGGTGCGTGGATGGCGTCAGCGTACGCGCCCGACGCGCGGCCGGCAGCGCCTGTCGGTGCCCGCCTCTACCCTGGTACTCATGGCTTTCGCGACCGAATACCCCGTCCTCGCGCACTCGGAATACCGGCCGGTCGACGCCATGGTGCGCGCCGGCGGCAAGTTCGAAGTGGTCAGTCAGTACGACCCGGCTGGTGACCAGCCCGCCGCCATCGACGAACTCGAGCGCCGCATCACGGCGGGGGAGCGTGACGTGGTGCTGCTGGGCGCCACCGGTACCGGCAAGTCTGCGACCACCGCCTGGCTCATCGAGCGGCTGCAGCGTCCCACGCTGGTGATGGCACCCAACAAGACCCTGGCCGCGCAGCTCGCCAACGAACTGCGGGAAATGTTGCCGCACAACGCTGTCGAGTACTTCGTCTCGTACTACGACTACTACCAGCCCGAGGCGTACATCGCCCAGACGGACACCTACATCGAGAAGGACAGCTCGATCAACGACGATGTCGAGCGGCTGCGGCACTCGGCGACGTCCAGCCTGCTGTCGCGCCGTGATGTCGTGGTGGTGGCGTCGGTCTCGTGCATCTACGGCCTCGGTACCCCGCAGTCGTACATGGACCGCTCCGTCGAACTGAAGGTCGGCGACGATGTGCCGCGAGACGGGCTCCTGCGGCTGCTGGTCGACATCCAGTACAACCGCAACGACATGGCGTTCACCCGCGGCACGTTCCGGGTGCGCGGGGACACCGTCGAGATCATCCCGTCCTATGAGGAGCTGGCGGTGCGCATCGAGTTCTTCGGCGACGAGGTCGAGGCGCTCTACTACCTGCACCCGCTGACCGGCGACGTGGTGCGCAAGGTCGACTCGCTGCGAATCTTCCCCGCTACCCACTATGTGGCCGGCCCGGAGCGCATGGCCATGGCGATCTCGACCATCGAGCAGGAGCTGGAAGAACGGCTCGCGCAGCTGGAAGGCCAGGGCAAGCTGCTGGAGGCGCAGCGGTTGCGGATGCGCACCAATTACGACGTCGAGATGATGAAGCAGGTCGGGTTCTGCTCGGGCATCGAGAACTACTCGCGCCACATCGACGGTCGCGCCGCGGGTTCGGCACCCGCAACACTGCTGGACTACTTCCCCGAGGATTTCCTGCTTGTCATCGACGAGTCCCACGTCACCGTGCCGCAGATCGGTGCCATGTACGAAGGCGACATGTCCCGCAAGCGCAATCTGGTCGACTTCGGCTTCCGGTTGCCGTCGGCGGTCGACAACCGCCCGCTGACCTGGGAAGAGTTCGCCGACCGCATCGGTCAGACGGTGTACCTGTCGGCGACGCCAGGGTCCTACGAGATGGCGCAGTCCGGCGGCGAGTTCGTCGAACAGGTCATCCGGCCGACGGGCCTGGTCGACCCCGCGATCGTCGTCAAACCGACCAAGGGGCAGATCGACGACCTCATCGGCGAAATCCGCAAGCGCACCGAACGCGACGAGCGCGTGTTGGTCACGACCCTGACCAAGAAGATGGCCGAGGACCTCACCGACTACCTGCTCGAGACCGGTATCCGGGTGCGGTACCTGCACTCCGAGGTGGACACCCTGCGCCGCGTGGAGCTGCTGCGTCAGCTGCGGCTCGGTGACTACGACGTCCTCGTCGGCATCAACCTGCTCCGCGAGGGCCTGGACCTGCCCGAGGT
This sequence comes from Mycolicibacterium sp. CBMA 226, assembly GCF_009729075.1. Taxonomy (GTDB): domain Bacteria; phylum Actinomycetota; class Actinomycetes; order Mycobacteriales; family Mycobacteriaceae; genus Mycobacterium. The sequence continues at coordinate 433,009 of NZ_VTGY01000001.1, forward strand.
GTCGCTCGTCGCGATCCTCGACGCTGACAAGGAAGGCTTCCTGCGGTCGACGCGAAGCCTCATCCAGACCATCGGCCGCGCGGCGCGCAATGTGTCCGGCGAGGTCCACATGTACGCCGACAAGATCACCGACTCCATGCAGGCCGCCATCGAGGAGACCGAACGTCGCCGCGCCAAGCAGATCGCCTACAACGAGGAGAACGGCATCGACCCGCAGCCGTTGCGGAAGAAGATCGCCGACATCCTCGATCAGGTGTACCGCGAGGCGGAGGACACCGAAACCGTCGAGATCGGCGGTTCGGGTCGCAACGCCTCCCGCGGGCGCCGGGCGCAGGGGGAGCCGGGCCGGGCGGTCAGCGCCGGCATCGTCGAGGGTCGCGACACCTCGAACATGCCGCGTGCCGAGCTGGCGGACCTGATCAAGGACCTCACCGAGCAGATGATGAACGCGGCTCGGGATCTGCAGTTCGAGTTGGCTGCCCGCATTCGTGACGAGGTGGCCGACTTGAAGAAGGAGCTGCGCGGAATGGACGCGGCCGGGCTGAAATGAGCGCGCCTTGACCTCAACCATGGTTGAGCCCCTAGCGTCGCCGACGTGACCGGGACTCGCACCGAAACCTTGACGATAGGCACCTGGCGGGAACTGCTCGGTCCCAGGTATCTCGGTGCGTCGACCGTATTGGCCGGTGGCGTGGCGCTGTACGCGACCAACGAGTTCCTGACCATCAGCCTGTTGCCCAGTGCGGTGACCGACATCGGCGGTGGGCGGCTGTATGCGTGGGTCACGACGGTATACCTGGTGGCGTCCGTGATGGCGGCGACGACGGTGAGCGGCATGGTGGCCCGCTTCGGTCCGCGACGGGCATATCTGTTGGGGTTCAGTGTGTTTGCCCTCGGCAGCGTCGTGTGTGCCCTGGCGCCGACCATGGAGGTGATGCTGGCCGGGCGCGTGGTGCAGGGTGCCGCGGGTGGCACGTTGGCCGGGCTGGGCTATGCGGTGATCAATACGGCTCTGCCGCAATCGCTTTGGCCGAAGGCGTCGGCTCTGGTGTCGGCGATGTGGGGTGTCGGAACGCTGCTCGGCCCCTCGTCCGGAGGCTTGTTCGCGCAGTTGGGCGTGTGGCGCTGGGCGTTCGGTGCGCTGGCCATCCTGACTGCGGCGGTGATGGTTCTGGTTCCGTTGAGTCTGCCGGGCCGGGCCGCCGATCGGGAACGTGAGCCGTTGCGGATTCCGGTGTGGTCGTTGGTGATCCTCGGTTCGGCGGCCATGGCGATCAGCGTTGCGGGCATCCAGCGCAGCGTGCCGTTGATGGTGGTGCTGCTGGCCGCCGGCGTGGCGTTGGTGGTGGTGTTCGTCGTCGTGGATCGACGGATGCCCGTGAGTGTGCTGCCCCGAACCGCCTACGGGCCAGGCCCGTTCAAGTGGATCTACGTGACCCTGGGCGTACTGATGGCGGCCACCATGGCCGACATGTACGTGCCGCTGTACGGCCAGCGCTTGGCCGGCCTGGTGCCGTTGACGGCGGGCTTTCTCGCCGTTGCGCTGAGCGCGGGCTGGACGGTGAGCGAGATCGTCAGTGCCTCCGTCACCACGCCTGCGCGGGTGGTGCGCATCGTGGCGGTGGCGCCGTTGGTGATGGGAATCGGTCTGGGCGCCGCGGCGCTCAGCCAGGTTGATGGCGCGTCGCCGACCGTCGTGGCCGTCTGGGCGGTCTCGCTGTTGGTGACCGGAGTCGGCGTGGGGATGGCGTGGCCCCACCTGTCGGTGTGGGCGATGGGCCGGGTCGACGATCCGGCGCAGAGCACGGTGGCCGCGGCGGCGATCAACACCGTGCAGTTGATCTGCGGGGCGTTCGGTGCGGGGCTGGCGGGCATCGTCGTCAACACCGTCGATCGGCCCGACGCCGTCGGGGCCAGTTGGCTTTTCGCGGTCTTCGCCGGGCTGGCGGTGCTGGGTTGTGGGGCGTCGTACCGGGCGAGCAGGGGAGTGGGTTAGTCGCGTACCGCGACGTCGGAACCGGCGCCGGTACAGTCGGATTCGTGTCGATTCTCGCCAGGCCCGTCGTTGCCGATGCTGTTGCACGTCTGCTCTCGTCCACCATCAATGCCGCACCGAAACCCGGGTGTTCGATTTCCGGAAATCGGCGGCACTACAACGTCGGTGGTGATTCCGACCCGGCACGGCGATACCGCGGCAACGGTGTACTGGCCACAGCAGAGTGGCGCCGCGCCGGGTGTGTACGTGAACGTGCACGGTGGCGGCTTCGTTATCGGACACCGTGAACAGGACGATCCGTGGTGCCGCTTTCTTGCCGCACACGCGAATGTTGTTGTGGTGAACACCGATTACGTGCTCGCTCCGGTACACCGGTTTCCGGCCCCCGTCGAGCAGGTGTACGACGTTCTCAGCTGGGCGTCCTCGGCCGAACGCGATTGGGACGGCAGCAGGCTCTGCGTCGGAGGGCAGAGCGCCGGCGGCAACCTGTCGGCGGGCGCGGCTTGGCTGGCCCTGGAACAGGGCGGCCCTGACCTCAGACTGCAGATGCTGCACTACGCGCCACTGGATTTGGTGACCGCCAGCAAGGACAAACGTTCTGCGCTGGGGGACAAGGCGGTGATGCGGCCGTGGATGGGCGAAGTCTTCGACACCGCGTACATCCCTGACCCCGCGCGGCGCGGCGACCGGCTGGCCTCGCCGGCATGGGGCTCCAACGCCGACGGCATCGAGGGGATCGCTCCCGCACTGATCGTCACCGCGGAATACGACCGGCTGCGCGACGAGGCATGGCGATATGCCCAGAAGCTGGACGCTGTCGGTGCTTTGGCGCAGTACCACGAGGTGCCCGGCGTTGACCATGGCTACAACATCATGAGCAACGCAACGGATGTCACGCGTGGCGTCTACGACTTGATCGCCGGACAGGTCAGCCGCGCGATCGGGGACTGACTACTCGGGGTCCGCGTCGAATTGGTGGACCGCGGTGACACCGTCGACCTGCGCGAGTAGGTTCGCCGCACGGAGGACGCCGGAGCCGCCGAGTGTCAGCTGAACACCGACGTGGCCGGGCGGGGCGCCTAGTGGTTCGCCGGGTGGGTCGGTCTCGAGGTCGGTGATCTGCCAGTCGCGCCGGCCGCACGCCTGCAATACATCCCGTAGGACGCCGCGGTCGTCGGCATAGGTGATGTGCAGTCGAACGGACCCGCCCAGCCGTGAAGACAGTCGACGGGCCAGCGGCATGAACCCGATGATGATCAGGAGGTGCATCGCGGTCATCACCGAGGCGAGCAGCAGCAGGCCGGCTCCGGCGGCCATGCCGATCGCTGCCGACTCCCACACCGAGGCCGCGGTGGTCAGTCCGTGCACCGAACCCCGGCGCACGATGATGATGCCGGCGCCGAGGAAGCCGATACCGGAGACGATCTGGGCCGCGACACGTGACGGGTCGACGACCACCAAGCCCGGGGTCAGCACGTCACCGAACCCGTACTTGCTCACCAGCATGATCAGCGCGGCTGCGGTGCCGACGATGGTCTGCGTGCGCAGACCCGCACTCTTGCCCTGGATTTCGCGTTCGAGTCCGATCAGTGCGGTCAGGCCGAACGCGACCGCGAGTTCGATGATCTGTCGCGAACCCTGCCCGGGCCCGCCGAAAAAGGCGGGATCTGCCAGCCATTCCATGAGGGACAAACTAACGCGCGCCGATGACTTTTGGCGGCAGTCGAAGTCTGTCTTTGTAGAGGCCGATTTGAGGAGTGATGCCATGTCTGCGCAACCAACCGCCTATCCGGACGTCGTCTCACGGCAGGAGTGGATCGGGGCGCGTACGAAGCTGCTGGCCCGGGAGCGGGAGGTGACGCATCTGCGCGATGCGGTCAACGCCGAACGCCGGCGGCTGCCGATGGTGAAGATAGAGAAGGACTACGTGTTCGACGGCCCCGATGGCACCGTCGGCCTGCTGGACATGTTCGAGGGCCGTAGCCAGCTCTACATCCACCACTTCATGTGGATCGACGCGCTCGACGCCGGGTGTCCGAGTTGCACCGCCGCGGCAGATCTGACGTTCACCGAAGGTGATCGAAAGCTGTTGCACGGCAAGGGCGTTACCTTCGCATGCGTGTCCCGGGCGCCGTATGAGAGCATCGCTCGGTACCGCGATCAGCACGGCTGGACGTTCCCGTGGTACTCGTCGCGCGATGGCGACTTCACCTACGACTTCCACGTGACGCTCGACCCGGCGCGGGTGCCCGTCGAATACAACTACAAATCGCTCGACGAACTGCACGCCGACGGCTGGACCGACGACGACCTGCGCGGAGACTGGCCCGGCGCGAGTGTTTTCCTGCGCCGCGGCGACGAAGTTTTCCACACGTATTCGGCGCACGCGCGGGGCCTCGACCACTTGGCAGTCGGGTATCCGTTCCTGGATTTGACGCCGTTCGGCCGGCAGGAGCCGTGGGAGGATTCGCCGGCCGGCTGGCCTCAGGGCGGCCCGGTGGTGGGTCGGCCGGTAGGTGATTGCTGCGAGGGGTAGCAATCACCGCGATCCCAATCCTGGGCGCGCTGGGCCGCCGCTGGCATTGTGGTTGTCAGTGCGGGTGTGGCTGAGTGGCTAGGCACCGGCCTGCAAAGCCGTTTACACGGGTTCGAATCCCGTCACTCGCTCCATTTCTGGAACTCGGCAGCTGTCACCAGCTGCCGAGTTCCAGGTCATTCGAAACCTGCTGTCCTATTTCGGTGGGTGCTCTTCGAATATGAGTTTGCGCGCGACTTCATATAGCGGAATGTTCATTTCCTGCGACAGCTTCGTCAGCATTGTGAAGGCGGCACTCGCTGGGATGTTGAAACGCTCCATGAGGATGCCCTTGGCCTGGCCGATGATCTCCCGCGAAGCCAACGCACTTTGGAGTTCGTCGCCGCGGCGAGCGTTGGCGAGTCCGATCGCGGCATGGGCGGCCAGCGTGAGGGCGGTCTCCTCGACATCGTGGGTGAAGACGTTGGGCTCTTCGGAGTACAAGTTGAGCGTTCCGAGCTCGTTCTCATTGGTGTAAAGCTGAATAGACAGACTCGAGCGCACCAGTGTTTGCGCGCGCAACGCGGAGACGAAGGCCGGCCAGCGCGTCTCGGACGCGTAGTCCTCGACGCGGACTGTGTACAGGTTCCAGATCGATTCGAGGCACGGCCCCTGCCCGAGCACGTCCTGCAACCTGTCGACGGTTCTGGGGATCGCGCCGGTGGCGGCGACCGATTCGACCGTTCGGCGACGGCGGTTGACGACGAGCGTCACGCCGCCATGAGTGACCTTGGGCAGCAGTTGGGTGGCAGTCTCGGTCACTTCGAGCAACAGCCGGTCAGAATCGAGATCCATGACCTGTTGACTCTGCAAGGTGCGCGCCAACCGCGACAATCCAAGTGAGATTCCGCCGGTGACTTCAGCTTCGGTTCCCATGACACCGCCTCCAGTCGTGTCCGACTCAGCATCAAATTGTCTGGACTCAAACAGGTCCTGACGTGCAGTGTAGCGGCCAGCAACGCGGGTACGCTTCCGCTAGCGACGGAGATGGCATGGTTGCCTGTATTCATTCCGCGCGAGGTGGTCAGCGGTGGCAACTTCGGTGTTGAGAAGCCAGCATGGAGCCGCTGATCCCCGTTGGACCTTGGCGACGTGCTGCTGTGCGCGTACACCAATCTGTCTTGTTCGATTGGCGTTGAACACCATGAATACCCCTGAAAGTCTTGCTTTTTCAGGGGTATTCACGTGTCGCTCAGAGTGGTGGTGGGATGTCGTTGTCTGCGGGCGGGTGTTCGGTCGTCTCCTGCGATTGCTGTTGTTCTTCGGCCTGGCGGGCGGCTTCGCGCTCTTCACGTTCTTTGCGTCGGCGGGCGGCGGCTTCTTGCGCGGCCTCTTGAGCGTCGATGTCGGCTTGGTTTAGGGCGCGCTCGTAAGCGACCTGCTGGGCCTGGTTTTGGGCGCGGGTGTGGCGGCGGATGGGCATCATGATGCTCCGGCCGGGAGCTGTATTGCTGTCCAGATCGGTGGTGTCCGGTGGCGGCCCGTCCGGTAGTGGGGTATCAACACGCTTGCGGGGGAACAGGATTCGGCTTCCGGGCACGCTGGTGTAGGTGTGGCCGGTGGGCGCGGTCCACACGATGCTGCCGTCGGGTTGTTGGCGGTCCCGCCACCCGTCGGGCCCGCCGTAGAACGTTTTCAGTAGGTGGTGTTTGCGGCATTTCGGACTGAGGTTGCCCGGATGGGTCGGCCCGGCCGGCCACGGAATGGTGTGGTCGATGTCGCAGGCGGTGGCGGGCTGGTCGCAGCCCGGGAACATGCACGTCAGTGCCCGCATCCGCACGAACTCATCGACCGCGGTAGAGGGCCGGTAGCGGGGCACGCCATCCAAGTCGGTGGCGGAGGCGACGGTACGAATCTTCGCGCCGCGGGCCACCAGATCAGCCAGCACCGCCGGCGGGACCGCGCCGCCGCCGAGGATGTAGCCGACCGGCGTGCGCACCGGCGCCGGGGGCTTGGCGGGGACGGGCGAGGGCGCCGACACTGGCGTGGCTTCATCATCGACGGTCGGCGCCGGGGCCTCGGCACGGTCGGGGAAAGGTCGCGGCTCGGGCTCAGGTTCGGGCGTGACCACCGGCTGAGGCGTGGGCGGCATAGGGGTCAGGGGTGCGGCCGAGTCCCCACTGAGCAGCGGGTCGGCCACCGGCGCGGGCAGCGCATCGGTGAGCACATGAATCACCACCGCCGTCGCCCGGGCATCCGGTCCGGCGGCGGGGCACTCCGGGATGCCGCACTGGCAGGCCAACCGGTCGCCGCGGGCCGCCAGCACCCCCAGGGCGTCGGCGCGGCGCTGGGCGAACGTGCGGGGATCGTTGCCGCACACTTGCCGGGCCATCTCGGTCAGCACTCGATCCAACAGCTCCGCATCGGTGGCCAGCAGCGCACCCCAGATCGACGTCACCCCGGTCTCGTCATCGGGCTTGCCCACCCCGACCCCACGACGGCGCGCCGCCGAGCGGACTTTCAGGACCGCGGCCGGGTCGAACTTCTGGACCCAGCCGTCGATCTTCTTCTCGATCTTCTTTCGCGACAACCCCGCCCACTCGAACAACGCCCCCGCCAGGGCGGCGTCGATGACGGCCAGGGTGTTGGGATCCTCGACCAGGCGGGTGCGCCAGCAGATCGTGCCGACGGTCCGCGCGGACACCCCACCGTCGGCGAACACCGCCGCCACCCGAGGAAGGCGGAACCGCAACGCGACCGCGATCGACAACTGCCCCGACGCTTCGCGCTTCCCGATGCCCAGCGCCGCCCCCACTTCGGCGACCGCGGCGTCCCAGCCATCACAGGCCCACCACTGCCGGCCCTCCTGGTCATCGACACGCAGCGCCACCAGGTCCGCGATGGCCCGGAACTTCCCGGACTCGGCGACATTCGACACCCGCGCGTAATGGATCATGGAGTCGACCACGCCGACATCGTGGACCAGCGCACCGCCGGCCCCGATACCCAAATGTTCGAACATATGTTCGACATTACTCGTGAATCCGCTCACACGCAACCACTTCCGACCAGCTTGTGGAGGACTAGCGGGAGGCGGGAGCTGATCGTCGAAGTGGTCAACGCCACCGATCACATCGCGTCCAAACACCTCAGGCAAGATGCCTCAGGTGACGTACAGTTCGCCGACCTTGTCCGATCTCCTCAGCACGCTGCTGGTGGATCAGACCGACGACCACCACTTCCTGGCCACCCAGCTCGACAACCCGAGCCACCACATCGCCGGCGGCCATCTCGCCGGCCAGGTGCTGGTGGCCGCGAGCCGAACGGCTCCGGGGCGGAGCGCGCACAGCCTGCACGTCTACTACCTGCGTGCCGGTGACGCCAGGAAGCCGGTCGAGGTCCAGGTCGACGCGGCGCGCGACGGCGGCACGCTGGCGACGCGCCGGATCACTGCCAGTCAGGGCGGGGAGATCCTGCTGGAGGCGCTGGCGTCGTTCAGTGCCCCGGTCGACGCGCTCGACTACCAGGCGACCATTCCCGATGTGCCGGAACCACTTTCGGTGCCCACCATGGCCGAACAGCTCGCCGACTATGCCGACGAAGCAGGAGGCTTCTGGGTCCGTGACCAACCGTTCGAGCTGCGGTACATCGACCCGCACCCACGGTTGGCCAAGGATTCCGTGCAGCCGCAGCCGCAGCCGCATCTGCGGATGTGGTGGCGCCCGACCGACACGATCCCGGACGACCCGGCGCTGCACGCGGGACTGCTCACATATCTGACTGGCACCACTATGCTGGAGGCGGCCATGATCCCGCGCGGCGCGCTGCCGGCCCACACGTTTTCCGCGCTGATCGACCACGCGCTGTGGTTCCACCGGCCCGTCGACCTGAGCGATTGGGTGCTGTCCGACCAGACTTCGCCGAGCGGTATCGGCGGCCGCGGACTGGCCAGCGGGACGATGTACAACCGCGCCGGGCAGTTGGTGTGCGTCGCCACTCAGGAGCTGTATTTCGGTCGTGGCTAACGATCCGGCCCCCGGAGCGTTCCACCTCACGGGATGAAACACCGGGCTGTTTCGTCACTATTAGCAAGCTCCCTACAGCGGCTGCCGCTAACATCGGTGCCGGTAAAGCACATTTCTCACGGTGTCCCCGGCGAACTTGTGTGGTGAAACCGCACCAATGGCCCCGATTCAGCGGCTACTGTCTGCGGGGACACCGGACAGAGCGCCGGATACACAAACCTGGATAACGGGAGGCCATTGATGAGCGGCTACCAGACCGTGGTCGTCGGTACGGACGGATCGGATTCGTCGCTGCGCGCTGTGGAGCGTGCCGCGCAGATCGCCGCGGGTGCCAATGCGAAGTTGGTCGTGGCAACCGCCTACTTCCCGCACGCCGATGATCAGCGTGCAGCCGACGTCCTGAAGGACGAGGGCTACAAGGTGCACGGCGACGCGCCGATCTACGCGATCCTGCGTGAGGCCCGCGACCGCGCCGAAGCCGCCGGTGCGACTCAGGTGGAGGAGAAGGCCATCGTCGGCGCGCCTGTGGACGCCCTCGTCGACCTGGCCGAGAGTTCCAGCGCTGACCTGCTGGTCGTCGGCAACGTCGGTTTGAGCACCATCGCCGGCCGCCTGCTGGGCTCGGTGCCGGCGAACGTGGCCCGTCGCGCCAAGGTCGACGTGCTGATCGTCCACACTTCGTAGGGTTCGGTTTTCCTGAGGCCTCCGGCGTATGCCGGGGGCCTCAGTTTTTTCCTGCCCGTAAAGTTCGGGCCATGGCCCGAAGAAGTCTCGTCCTCGCGTCGTGGACGGCGTTGTCAGTGACTGCCGTACTCACCGCCGGCTGCGGCGGGAAGGCGCAGATCGCGGCACCGGTGACAACCTCCACGCAGCAGTCCGAGGCCCCGTCGACGATCCCGGCCGTCGCTCCGCCCGACCCCAATGTGGGCCATCAACCCGCCGTGGCTGCGGCACAGGCGAGCGTGGTCCGGGTCCACGGTGTCGCCCACAGTTGCCGAAAGCGTTTGGAGGGCACCGGATTTGTCGTGGCTCCGAAGCGGGTCATGACAACGGCGCACGGCGTCGCGGGAACAGACGCCGTCTCGGTCGAGGTCGACGGCACGAAGTACGACGGTCAGGTGGTGTCGTTCGACCCGAACCTGGACATCTCGATCCTTGCGGTCCCGGACCTGCCGACGGCACCGTTGATGTTCTCTGAGGCGCCTGCCGTCAGCGGTGCCGACGCGGCCGCACTCGGGTTCCCCCACGGGGGTCCGTACGAAGCCAAACCGGTGCGGGTCCGCGAGGTCATCAAGCTCCAGGGGCCGGACATCTTCCGCACCGGCACGGTGACGCGTGAGGTGTATGCCCTCAGAGGTGCTGTGCAGCAAGGAAATTCGGGTGGCCCGGTGGTCGACCTCGACGGTCGCGTGCGTGGCGTGGTCTTCGGAGCGGCGCAGGACGACCCCGACACGAGTTTCGCGCTGACGGCGAAGGAAGTCGCACCTCAGCTGGCGCTGGTCGGCAACACCCAACCCGTACCGACGGCTCAGTGCGTCCTGGGCTGACCAGCCCACCGGCTACCAGCCGCGCGCCCGCCACTCCTCGAGGTGCGGCCGTTCGGTGCCGAGCGTGGTGTCGTCGCCGTGTCCGGGGTAGATGACCGTCGAATCAGGGTAGACGTCGAAGACCTTGCGGGTGACGTCGCCGAGCAGTCGCTCGAAGTCGCCCTCCTGCCAGGTCTTGCCCACGCCGCCGGGAAACAGGCAGTCACCGGTGAACAGGTGGGTGACGTCACCGTCGGCGCCGCGCAGCGCCAGCGCCACCGAACCCTCGGTGTGGCCCTGCAGGTGGATGACGTCGAAGGTCAGGTCGCCGATGGTGATGGTGTCGCCGTCGGCCAGAATCCGCTCGGGCTTCACCGGCAGTGGCTCGGCGTCCAGGGCATGGGCGGCGGTGGGTGCACCTGTGGCCTCGGCCACTTCGGCAAGCGCCTGCCAGTGGTCGAAGTGTTGGTGGCTGGTGACGATCAGCTCGACGTCCGGCGCCTGCGACCTGATCAGCTCGACGAGCGCCGGACCGTCGTTCGCAGCGTCGATGAGCAGCGTTTTTCCTGTCGCGGAACAACTGATGAGGTACGCGTTGTTGTCCATGGGTCCGACCGACGCCTTGACGATCGTGGCGGCGGGCAACGTGCGACGGGCCGCGGTGCCCGCGTCGACGTGGCCGGTGTACGTGTCATTGACGACGGTCATGCCGCCACCGTATCCGGACTTGTCGGTGGGGGCACATAGCATGGCGCTGTGGTGTCTGGATTGCCCAGACTCATCTGTGAAGGGAAACGTGTGTCGGACCGTCTGATCGTCAAAGGTGCGCGCGAGCACAACCTGCGGGGAATCGACCTTGACCTGCCCAGAGACTCGCTGATCGTGTTCACGGGCCTGTCGGGTTCGGGCAAGAGCTCGCTGGCGTTCGACACCATTTTCGCCGAGGGACAGCGCCGCTACGTCGAGTCGCTGTCGGCGTACGCCCGCCAGTTCCTGGGCCAGATGGACAAGCCCGACGTCGACTTCATCGAAGGCCTCTCGCCGGCGGTGTCCATCGACCAGAAGTCGACCAACCGCAACCCCCGCTCGACCGTCGGCACCATCACCGAGGTGTATGACTACCTGCGTCTGCTCTACGCGCGCGCCGGCACGCCGCACTGCCCGGTGTGTGGTGAGCGCATCGCCCGGCAGACGCCGCAGCAGATCGTCGACCAGGTCCTCGCGATGGATGAAGGCATCCGGTTCCAGGTGCTCGCGCCCGTCGTGCGCACGCGCAAAGGTGAGTTCGTCGACCTCTTCGACAAACTCAACGGCCAGGGTTACAGCCGCGTGCGGGTCGACGGTGTCGTGCACTCCCTGACAGATCCGCCGAAGCTCAAGAAACAGGAGAAGCACGACATCGAGGTGGTCGTCGACCGCCTGACGGTCAAGGCCAGCGCCAAGCAACGGCTCACCGACTCGGTCGAGACCGCGCTGGGGCTCGCCGACGGCATCGTCGTGCTCGAGTTCGTCGACCGCGACGACAATCACCCGCAGCGTGAACAGCGTTTCTCCGAGAAACTGGCCTGCCCCAACGCGCATCCGCTGGCGGTCGACGACCTGGAGCCACGGTCGTTCTCGTTCAACTCCCCGTATGGCGCCTGCCCGGAGTGCACCGGTCTGGGTATCAAGAAGGAAGTCGACCCCGAGCTCGTCGTGCCGGATCCGGAGCTGACGCTCGCCGAGGGTGCCGTGGCGCCGTGGTCCATGGGCCACAACTCCGACTACTTCACGCGCATGATGGCCGGTCTCGGCGAAGAGCTGGGCTTCGATATCGACACCCCGTGGAAGAAGCTTCCGGCCAAGGCGCGCAAGGCAATCCTCGAAGGCTCCGACCACCAGGTGCACGTCCGGTACAAGAACCGGTACGGCCGCACCCGCTCCTACTACGCCGACTTCGAAGGCGTGCTGGCGTTCCTGCAGCGCCGCATGGAACAGACCGAGTCCGAGCAGATGAAGGAACGCTACGAGGGGTTCATGCGGGACATCCCGTGCCCTGAGTGTGCCGGCACGCGACTCAAGCCGGAAATCCTGGCGGTTACTCTGTCCGCGGACAACGACGCGAAATCCATTGCGCAGGTGTGTGATCTGTCGATCTCGGACTGCTCGACGTTCCTCAACGCGCTCACGCTCGGGCCGCGCGAGCAGGCCATCGCCGGCCAGGTGCTCAAAGAGGTGCAGTCGCGACTGGGCTTCCTGCTCGACGTCGGCCTGGACTACCTGACGCTGTCGCGGGCCGCGGGCACGCTGTCCGGCGGTGAGGCACAACGCATCCGGCTCGCCACCCAGATCGGTTCGGGTCTGGTCGGTGTGCTCTACGTGCTCGACGAACCGTCGATCGGGCTGCACCAGCGGGACAACCGCCGGCTCATCGACACCCTGGTGCGGCTGCGCGACCTCGGCAACACGCTGATCGTCGTCGAGCACGACCTGGACACCATCGCGCACGCCGACTGGGTCGTCGACATCGGTCCGGCCGCCGGTGAACACGGTGGCCAGATCGTGCACAGCGGTACCTACAAGGAACTTCTGAAGAACACCAAATCGCTTACTGGTGCCTATCTTTCGGGTCGGGAGCAGATCGAGGTGCCGGCCATCCGCCGTCCCGTCGACCGCAAGCGGCAGATCACCGTCGTGGGTGCGCGCGAGCACAACCTCAAAGAGGTCGACGTGGCATTCCCGCTCGGGGTGCTGACGTCGGTCACGGGTGTCTCGGGTTCCGGCAAGTCGACGTTGGTCAACGACATCCTCGCGACCGTCATGGCCAACAAGCTAAACGGCGCCCGCCAGGTGCCGGGCCGGCACACGCGGATCAACGGGCTCGACCAGCTGGACAAGTTGGTGCGGGTCGACCAGTCGCCGATCGGCCGCACCCCGCGGTCCAACCCGGCGACCTACACGGGCGTGTTCGACAAAATCCGCACGCTGTTCGCGGCGACCACCGAGGCCAAGGTCCGCGGCTACCAGCCCGGCCGGTTCTCGTTCAACGTGAAAGGTGGCCGCTGCGAGGCATGTTCGGGTGACGGCACCATCAAGATCGAGATGAACTTCCTGCCGGACGTCTACGTGCCGTGCGAAGTGTGCCATGGGGCCCGCTACAACCGGGAAACCCTGGAGGTGCACTACAAGGGCAAGACTATTTCCGAGGTTCTCGACATGCCCATCGAGGAGGCCACCGAGTTCTTCGAGCCCATCAGCTCGATCCACCGGTACCTCAAGACACTGGTCGACGTCGGCCTGGGCTACGTCCGGCTGGGCCAGCCCGCTCCGACGCTCTCGGGCGGTGAGGCACAGCGCGTGAAGCTGGCTGCCGAATTGCAGAAGCGATCGACCGGGCGCACCGTCTATATCCTCGACGAACCGACCACCGGCCTGCATTTCGAGGACATCCGCAAGCTGCTCAAGGTGATCAACGGTCTGGTCGACAAGGGCAACACCGTCATCGTCATCGAGCACAACCTCGACGTGATCAAGACGTCGGACTGGATCGTGGACATGGGACCCGAGGGTGGCGCCGGCGGTGGAACGGTCGTGGTGTCCGGCACGCCGGAGGACGTCGCGGCCAACCCGGACAGCTACACCGGACAGTTCCTCGCGGAGCTGTTGCCGGCTCCCGCGCTGTCTGACGCGCCCGTGAAGCGGCGCCGCAAGGCGGCGCTCTAGCCGGCGCTGACCAATCGGCCGTGTGAGACCAAGGAGCCGACCTGCTTGAGCCGCCTGCTGCGGACGCTCACGTCGAACGCCTGGATGTGGTCTACTGTGGCCAACTGCTCGGCAACATAGCGGTAGAGATGTCGCTCGTCGTGGCAGATCACAACGGCCATCAGGTTCGCGGGACCGCTGACTGCGGCAACCGAGGCGACCTCGTCGTGGCGCGCGATCTGTTCGCCCACCGACGCGAGGTGTACGGGCATCGTGGAAATCCAGATCATCGCGTTCAGCGTGAATCCCAGGCGTTCCGGCAACACGTCGAGGTCGTAGGCGAGAGTGTCGGACGCGACCAATGCGGCCAGTCGGCGTTTCACCCGGGCCGGTGACCAGCCGGTGAGTGTCGCCAATGCACTGTCTGCGATCCGGCCGTCGTCGGCGAGTGCGTCCAGCAGCGCTCGGTCATCGGCGGTTGGCGCGGCCGGCTGATCAGGACGGGCATGTTCGACTGGTCGCAGCCTGGCGATCTGGTCGGGCGCCAACGCTTTCCCGTATCCGGTCCAGTACCCACCTGCCGGTGAGCCGAACACGTTGAGTACCAATTCGATTCGGATGTCGAGGACCGCCGAAGTGCGCGGCAGGCGTTGTAGCAGTCCGTCGCCGGCATCACCGATCGGGGCACGCACGGCACAGACCAGTTCAGTGCCACCTGACAACGTGTTGATATGTGTGACGTCCGGCCGGCGGACCAGCGCCTCGGCGAGTCGAGGGAGGTCGGCGGGCTTCGCGCGAACGCGGACGATCCACTGGCATTCGCCGTAGACCCGCGGGTTCACCACGCCGACTACACGGAGCACGCCATCGCGTCGCAGGGCTCGGTAGCGGCGTGCGACGGTCTGCTCTCCGACGCCGATGACTTCGGCGATGTGTCGAAAAGAGGCTCGCGGCGCCACTTGCAATGCGTGCAGAATATGACCGTCCAGTGGCTCCATGGAGAGGAAAATCTACCGAAGAACGATCCTGGCTGCCTGTTTTTGACGATCAAGGCAGATTCTGTTGTCGAAATTCAACGCGTTGCCGAAAGCTGGAGTCTTGTCAGGTGACGTCAACCGAAGGATGCGCGATGGAACTGGGAATCGGGCTGCCAAACCACATCGCCGGTGTTTCCGGTGCGACTGTGATCGATTGGGCCCGCCGCGCCGAACAACGTGGGTTCGAATCGGTCACCGCGATAGACCGTATGTTGTACCCGGGCATTGACCCACTGATCGCGCTGGCGGCGGCGGCAGGTGCGACCAAGGGGCTGACGTTGGTGACCAATGTTCTTCTGGCGCCGCTGTATCCGGTTGTTCCGCTCGCGAAACAACTTGCCGGCGTCGATCAGATGTGCGGCGGCCGACTGGTTGTCGGGCTTGGCGTCGGCAACCGGTCTGACGACTATGCCAGTACTGGTTCGGATTTCAGACGGCGCGGCCGGATTCTTGATGAGCAGGTCGAGCGGATGCGCCTGCTGTGGGCCGGCGATCCGGTCGGCGCCGACGGCGCGTTATGCCCCGCGCCCGCGCGCATTCCGCTGCTTTTCGGTGGCCGGTCGGCGGCCACTGTGCGGCGGGTCATCGCTGTCGGCGACGGGTGGGCAGCCGGTGCCGTGCGCCATTATGAAGCTCAGGCGGAGCTGGCCGAGCAGATCCACGCCGGCTGGCAGGCCGCGGGGCGAGTCGGCCATCCCTACCTGCAGGCATCGGTGAACTTCGGCCTGGGGCCGGCTGATGCGGTCGCGGCGGGCCGGGACCATTTGGCTCGCTACTACGGGTTCTCTCCGGAGTACGCGCAGGTGAATGTCGACGATATGGTCTGTTCCGCGGACGACGCGCGCCAAACGGTGCGCCGATATGGCGAACTCGGTTTCGACCGACTGCTGTTTCATCCGACCGTCGCGGCCGTCGAACAACTGGATCTGCTGGCCGACGCGATCCTTTAGCTGTGTTGCGATCAGGGCGTTTTGCCTAGCGGCATAGAACCTGGCTCAGAGGTGACGGGAAACGCGGCTTGACGCGCACCCCGTCTAGCCAGTCCGTCAGCTCGGAAGCCTTGCGCTGCAGCACCTTCCGTGCTGACGCCCCGACTTCTTCGACGTACTCGAGCTGCACGCGGCCGTCGGCATCCTGCCCCCAGGCGCCGACGGCCCGGCCGTCCCACCACACCGTGGGGCCGGCATTGCCCGAGCGGTCGAACAGCTGCCCGGCGTGCGGCCCCAGGTACCACGATCGGGCCTGCCAGCCCATGACGGTCGGGTCCAGTCCGGGCAGCAGGGCGCCCCAGGCTGGGGCCGGGGGAGTGTCGTCGAGATCGTCGGGCAGGACGAAACCCGCGTCGTCGCAACCCTCGAGGGCGACTTGCACAGCCTCGATCGAGCGCAGTCCTTCGCGGGTCCACGACAACGTCTGACCGAACCACCATTTGATGTCGGTAGCCGTGGCCGGCCCGAAGGTACGCAGCCAGGTGCGCAGCAACGCGTCGCGCGCGGCATCCGGGTCCATTGCCGCGAGGGGTTCAGGGAGCCAATGCGCGGTTGCCGACCACAGGGGGCGCGCTGTCGTCCACATGCCGTCGTTGGGCCCGCGGAGTATGTGACCCTGCGCGGACAGCACCGTCATCACCCGCGGTGCGACGGGAGTGCTTCCGCCCCAGGTCTTTCCGGGCGCTGGGTCCCAGCTGCCCGCCAGTTCGGGTAGCGCGGCGCGCAGCGCGGCGGTGCCGGCCACCAGACCCGCTTCCAGATGCCCGCGGACCGCGGCCGACGCGAGCTCCAGCCATACCTCGCCATCGGTCGCGATCCCGGACTTCGCGACATCACCGATCAGCTTCTTGCGCTCGGTGGCGGCCACGCGATCACTGGCCGCGGCCTGGACCGCGGGCAGGTCCGCGGTGTGCACGATCCACAGGGTCCGGCGCATGGCCATGTGCTTGACCAGGTGCCGGTCCCGGTACAGCGCCCCATCGAGATCGTCGACGGCGAAACCGGGCAACCGGGCCCACAGCGACAGGTACGGGGTGGCGGGGTCGGTGGCGTGCAGGCCGACGAGTGACCGCGTCGCCGCGCCGGCGCTCGATGCCGCACCGCTCAGGAAATGGCGTTGCGCCAAGCGATTCCGGCGCTCGGCGATGGTGAAGGTACGCAAGTCAGCTGTCGTGCATCGAGCGGCGGATCTGCTCGAGGCGCTCAGCGGCAGCTTTCTGCCGGGCCTCGTACTGTTCCTCGACCGACCGGCCTTCGGGGGTGTTCGCGGCCAACTCAGCAGCGCCGATCGCGGTGCCGTACCGGTTCTCGATCTTCTCCCGCACCGACTCGAAGGTCGGGACCCCATCGGGGGTGTAGCCCGGATCGATGGACGGAGCAGGCGCCGGGGCGGGCGTCGAATCCAGCGGCACGACCTCGGCGTCGATCGGCTCGTTGGGGTCGTTCGACGGCTGCTCGGCGGCGGTTTCGTCGGCCATGGCTTCACCGTACAAGGCTCGAGTCGGCGGCCCAAAAACTTGTGATCGGTAGCCGTGGCGCCCGCGTGTACTTACCGCACGACGACGCCATCGGGGCGGCGTACAAGGAAGGGAAACCCTCTGACATGAACATCAATCGCACTCTGGCCGCTGGAATCGGCATGCTGGCCGTGGGCGCCACCCTGATCGGCTGCTCCACCGACAAGGCGGACGGCCCGAAGGCGTCCGGCCCGGGTTCGGTGAGCAACGGCGGCAACACCGTCGTCAAGGTTGAGGGCCAGGACCTGGCCGGCCTGGACCTCAAGTCGGTCACCTGCGTGAAGCAGGGCGGCACCATCAACATCGCGAGCGCACCCATCGGCGGTGGCGCGCAGGGTCTGGGCGTCGTCATGACCGACGCCTCGCCGCCGAAGGTGCAGTCCCTGGGCCTGGTGGTCGACGGCAACGCGCTCGCGGTGTCGGAGATGGGCGGCATGAAGACCGGTTCGGCTGACGTCAAGGTCGACGGCGGCACCTACACCATCACCGGGCAGGCTGCCGGTGCTGACATGAAGAACCCGATGGCCGGGATGATCTCGAAGAACTTCGAGATCAAGGTGTCCTGCGGCTGACATGGCCGAGGCTGCCCGGGCGGGTGCATCCATGAACGCGGATGCACCCGCTTCTGGTCTTCCCGTCACTACGCTCGCCGGCCTTATGATGCGGCCGTGTCGATCACCGGCGAACTCACCCGCGCCCGCGCGCTGATGTTCGCTGCCGAGGAGGCGACAGCCAAGGAACTGCTGCTGTCGCTGATGCCCGCCATCGAAGCGGCCGACCGCGATGACCAGATGCTCGAGGTCTTCGCCCAACTCGGCGAGATCTATCTGATCCGCAGTGCCCTGGATGGGGTGCGCGAATGCATCCGGCGGATCGACGACTGCCTCGACATCTACGCCTCGATCCTGGCGGGCCGCGCGCCGGCCGAGATCGTCGCGCAGATGACCGTGACCCCGGAGGAGGCGGACCACATGCTCAGCCGCTACCGCCGCCGGGCCACCTTCCTGCGGACCGGCTTGTCCGCCGCCATCGGCGATCACGAGGGGGCGGCGCAGTCCCTGGCTGAGCTCGACGCCGGCTCCCCGTACGCCGATCTGGACGACGAACACACGTACCTTCTGACCCACGCTCGCATCCTGTGCGCGCTCGCCCTCTGCGACGACGATCTGCACGTCCGCTCGGTGCCGTTGTGGGAACAGGTGCTGGCGACGATCGCTCCGCCGGCCGCCGACCCGGAGCGGGAATATCTCTGGCTCACCGGGGCTCTCGGCTACGCACGGTTCTGCATCGAAACCGGCAAGGTCGACGAGGCGCTACCGTGGCTGCGCCGCGCTGAGGCCCGGGCGCAGGCGCGTGGCTGGGAATTGGCCACGGCCCGCGCGCAATTGGAGCGGGCGGCGGTGAGCTGGTCGACGGGTGACCAGCAGGGCACCGAGGCACTGGTCACCGCCGCATATCCGGAGATCGCGCGGCAGGCGCGAGCACATGAGGTGTCCCGCTGCTGGCTGTACTTCGGGCTGACCCGGCTGGCAGCCGGCGCCCTGCAGGCCGCGGATGACTGCTGGGGGCACGCCGAGCGGCACTGGCGCGAGCTGGCCAAGCCGCTGCATGTGCACCGCATCCTGTTGCAGCGCAGCTGGATCGCCATCTTCCGGGGCCGGTACGACGAGGCCCGGACCCTGATCGACCAGGCCCGTGCATGCCTGGATTCGTCGCCACGCAGCAGTTGGCTGCAGTACGCACGTCTGGATGATCAGCTGGGTACCGTCTGGCGCGCGGAGGGTCTCGCAGACCTCGGCTTCGACGCCGCGGGAAATCCCACCGACACGTGGGCACAGGCCGAGGCACGCTACCGCGGCGGGCTCGGCACGTGGTCCGCCGAACCCGGGACGGATCAATACCGTTCCGGCATGGCCAAATTGGCCACCGCAGCCGACTTGAAGTTGCCCGCAGCGCTGGCCGTCGACTCGGTGCGGTACTCGATCACCGATGCCGATGCGCGCGCCCGCTGGGCCGCGGGGGTGGCCGCACCTCTGCTGGCCGGGGCGTTCGCGGTCGCGTGGGAATCGCAGGATCGGGCACTGGTCGGCGAACTGATCGAATACCACAGCGCGCGAGGAGCGTTCAGCGTCGACGCCGCGAAGAGTTCCACGATGGATTGGGCCGGACCGACCACAACGGCCGCGCCGATACTCGATGTCGAGCAGCTGGCCGCGGTCGCGTCCGGCCCGGCGGCAGTCGGGGCCGCCGGTTTCATCCGGCTCGGACCGTTGCCGCCGCTGCTGCTGGAGCCCGGCGGTGCGCCGGTGCTGGCGCGCTACCGCACGCTGGCCGAGACGCGCTACGGTCGCGCCGTCACTGCGGATCAGGAGGCATGGTCGACATGCCCGTAACCAGCACCACCACAACGACATTGGTGCTCCGATTCGCCGACATCGGGGTCGCGACGTACGTCAGCCTGCGGGTGGTCGGCTCGCCGGAGTGGCTGGTCACCTGGATGGTGGCCGAGGACGTCCTCCTCGCCGTGACTGCCGCGCTGGCTGAGGCATTGCCGGATCCGCTTGACGGCGAGGGCATTTCCGATGCCCTGATCCGCTCACTGGCCGCCGGACCCCTCGCCGACGTGGCGCGGGAGCGCGAGCTCGCGCGGCTCCTCGGCGCGTTGCTCCCCGACGAAGCGTGGGATCTGCTGCGGCAGTGCAGCGACGAACCGGAGCCGCCGGTGCTCTTCGTATCGCCGAGCGCTCGCCTGAGCCGCGTGCCATGGGGCCTGCTCGCGCAGCCCACCGGCACCGACGACCAACGCCTGATCGAACTGGCCGATCTCCTACTGGCGGTACCGCCGAACATCGCGAATGCGCCCCGCCCGCAACCGCACCCCGTCGACGGGCTGCCACTGCTGGTGCTGGACCCGAAAGTGCCCGGCCAGCGCCCGGATTCCGCGCTCGGCTCGGTGCTGGGCCGCCCGTCACCGGACACGGAGCTGGCGCGGCACTTCGGTGAGCGCCCCGCACTGCCGACGGTCACCGCACCGGTGGAACTCTTCCGCCGCGCAGACGCCGACCGGCGCTGGCTGGCGAGCCAATTGGCGCAGCAGCCATCGCGGCTGCTGTACGTCGGCCATGCCAGTGCCGCCCCCGACCGCGACGGGTCTGCCGATCAGGCCGCCCTGCATCTGGCCGAGCCCGAGCCGCTGACAGCCGCCGACATCATGGTGATGGGTTTGGCGGTGCCGCCCCGGGTCGCGTTGCTCGCCTGCGCATCTGGCGCCGACTACCGCTTCGACGAGGCCACCGGCCTGGTCGCGGCGATGATTCTCGGTGGCGCACAGGTGGTTACCGCCACGCTCTGGTCCCTGCCGACGACAGCCGGCTACCGGACGGCCACGGCCGGTGGCGCTGATCCGATGTCGGAGGTGATCGTCGCCGTCGACACCGCACACGAGGATGCCACGCCGGCCCGTGCCATGAACCGCTGGCAACGCCACTGCTTGCGCCGCTGGCGAACCGGAGATGCGGCGCTGAGTCCCGTGTACTGGGCGGCCGTGATGACTTTCACCGTCGACGGCGCGCGCTGATCATGACGTCGCCCGCCTATCCTTGGCCGATGACCACCGGTCCGCAGCCACGTCGCGCCGTCATCGACGCAGCGTGGCGTGAGATCGGGCCCGGGCTCGAACTACTGAGCAGTCCCGACGGCGGCCCGCTGAGCCGCGCCGTGAAGCGCATCGTCGATCCGCTGGTGCTTCGGCTGCGGGTACATCCCGAATATTCGGCACCGGTGGTCGGCGCCGACGTCGCCGATGAGATGCGCCAGGTGATCGTCGACCACGCCGCCCAGTTGCGGGCTGCAGCACAATGGTTCGCGCTGCTCAAGGCGCAGCGCCGCCGCGAGCGCATCACCACCGGCAACGCGCAGGAGCTCTATTTTCCGGTGTGCTTCGAGCTGGCCGCGACCAGAGGCGAACCGGGACAAGATGATTCAGATGTTGTCGCGGAGGCGCTGCGCGACGTGCACGGCGACCGGGACCGCACCGCCGTGGAGCGGCTGCACGAGTACCTTGCCGATCCGGCAGTGCTGGAGACGTTGTCGCGTCAACTCGACGCCGGCTGGGCCGATGTCAAAGCGAGCAACGCGCCGTGCGAACCGTTTCTGGCCGGGTTGACGACGGTGCTCGGCCCGTCCGGCGGCCATAACGCAGATGCCGCACAGCAGCGCGTCTGGACCGCGTTGATCGGCGACAGCACCCCGTACAACTTCGGCGCCCGGATGCGCGACGCGGCGGCCGCCGCGCCCTGGTCCGTCGATCAGATCGGATTGTGCGTTGCCGCACCGCAATCGAAGCCGACGGTCGCGGGCTCCCGCGCGGCAGAACGCCCCCTCGACCGCAGCATCGTGGACCGCGTCCGGGCGACGCTGCGCCGTGCCCTCGACCGCGACGAGCTGCCCGACGTGCCGACGCTGTGCGCCGAAGAGGCGGACCGGGCGGCGTCGCCGTGGGGCCTGCTCGCCGAGGACAACCAGGCCGCGCTGGTCGCCGGCATCGAGGTCGGGGTCGACCTGGCACCGCTCGATGTGAACCACCGGACGCGCTACCACCTCTCGGGCCAGATCCAGGCCCGGCTCCGCAAGGAGGCGTACGTGCTGCGCGCCCGCCGGTACCTCACCGACGGCGGTCCGGTCCACCCGCGCCAGCAGCAGGTGGTGGACGACCTCGCGACGTTCGTCCGCCCGTACGTCTCGCGGCTGTGGGCGCGCCTGCACGGGCGTGACGTGTGGCAGGAATCCTGCGGCGACGCCGGCGAGGTGCGCGGTTTGTTGGACGGGGTGGCCCGCTCGGTGAGCCTGGATCACCGCCAGCGCATCAAGGCGATGCTGGAATTGGAGGCGACAGGATGAAATTCGCTGTCGAATCCGGGTTGTGGGCCTTGGGGTCGGACGTCGACGCACCACCGGAGGTCGCGGTGCTCGAGGTCAGTGGCGCCATTCTGGCGTGGACGATCCACGATCCGGCGCCGGCGGTCCGGATCACGTTCACGGATCTGGCCGCCGCCGACTGGTTGTGGCGGTTGGTCGGGGAGGCCGGGCACGTGGCGGTGTTGGCGGCCGCCGAGACTGCCGCGGAAGCCGGTGACGAAGCCGACCTCACCGAGGTGCGGCTGCGGCCCGAACCCGTTGCCGCCCTTCGCCGACTGGCCGTCGGACACTGGCTGCGGCGGTGGTGGCCGGCCAGTGTCCGTGACGGCATCACCCCGCTCGACGCCGCCGTGCTCGACGCCGAGGTGGCACTGTCGACAGCCGCGTTGGAAGACTACTTCAGCCAGGACACCCTGGATTCGGACATCGCCGGACTGCTCGGGCCGCACCGTCGCGCATTGCCGGGCCTGGCCGCCGCCGGTGATCCGCGAGTGCTCGACGTGATACGCAGCTGCGTCACCCTCGCCGACGAAACAGGCCTCGGGGACTGGTCGGAAGTCCTTGCGGCCCAGGGGCAACCGCGCCAGGACGACTATGCGCTCGCTGCCGGTCCGCCGGGCGCCACCGACGACGGTGCCATCGCGAGCGGCGTCGCATCGGTCTCGTGGACCGCGGTGCCGCCGCGGATATTCGATGCGGCCGAACGCACCATCGACTGGTCCGTGCGGGCGCGCGACGGTGCGGTGGTCGCCGACATTCGGGTCGCCGCAATCGGTCCCGCGGATGGAATTCCGGTGCGCCTGGACTCGGGTTCGATCGCCGGTGATGGCACTCTCGACATCGACGGCAACGCCACTCTGCCGTTGCCGGTCACCGAAACCCAGGCGTGGGGCCATGATTGGGCCGGAACGAACGTGACCGTGGGCGCCGGGACCGGCGAGACCGAAGCCGTTCGAGGCCGGGTCCGGCGCTACGTGCGCGCCCGGCTGTCGGTACCCGGCCCGGACGCATTCCTCGCCGAGGTCCTGGCTGCCGAAGCCGACTACTAGACGGTCACCGGCGCGCCGCCTCGACCGGCACAGCCGGCGTCGTGGCGGCGGGCAGCGGCAGCCGGGGCACGTCCGGTGTGCCGACCTGTCCGGCCAGCCACGGCAGCGCCGCGGCGAAGGCCTGCGCCGCGAACGGCCAGTCGTGTTTCCCCGGCCGTTCGACCACTGCGCACCGGATGCCCCGGGTGCTGCCGAGGCCGCACAGCGAATTCGCCGCAACGGTCTGTGCCGGCAGCGGCCTGCGAGAGAGCTCAGGCCCATTGATGTCGAACCAGGCCGTGACGTCGACATACGTACGACGGGACATCACCGTCATCGGGTCCCAGTCGGCGTACGTGGCGGTGCTGCCACCGAACAATCGCTGCACGGTCTGCGGCAGATCGCCCGCGTTCGGTCCGATGTCCCCGGCGATGTCCTGGAAGGCGCTGAACAGATCGGGATGCATGACCGTGAGGTCCACCGCGCAGGTTCCGCCCATCGACCAGCCGACGATGCCGCGGTGGCGACGGTCGGTACTGACGCCGTAGTTGGCGGTCATGAAAGGCAGCACATCCTTGATCAGATGGTCGGCGGAGTTGCCGCGCAGCCCGTTGACGCACTCGGTGTCGTTGTTGAACGAACCGCCGGGGTCGACGAACACCAGCACCGGGGCATTGCCCTGGTGTGCGGCGGCGAAGTCGTCGATCGTCTTGATCGCGTTGCCGGCCCGGAGCCAGTCGGCGGGCGTGTTGAATTCGCCGCCGATCATCATGAGCATCGGCAACCGGGGCGGCGGATTACTGGCGAACCACGGCGGCGGCAGATACACGTACTCGTCGCGGTGCTTGAATCCCGATGCGGCCGAGCCGGTTTGGACTTCGAGGACGCTGCCGTTGCTGGGGATCTTGCGTGCCTTCTGCATCGCGACCACGATCTCGGGCCGCGTCTGGTTGGGCACCGGAGCCGAATTGACCTGTTCCCACGCGGTGTCGAGATTGGGGAAGTACCCGACCCAGGTGTTGAGCGTCAGCCCTGTGGACAGCACGCACAGCGGCACCGACACCACTGCCAGCCCGCGGCGCCACCAGCGGGTGGCGCGCCACCCGCTGATCAGCAGAACCACCGCGGCGCCGCTCACCGCGGTCCAGATCCACAGCCGCGTCGGCGCGGGTCCGTCGGACCAGCCCTGCGACGCGACGACCCAGCGCGCAGCCGCGGTGATGGCCATGCCGGACGCGACCGCCACGGGCAGCCAGACGGTGCGCCAGCGGCGGTTGCGCCAGCCGACCGCGAGGATCAGCACCGTCACCGCGAGGGCCTGGACGGTGAAGGGGAGCCAGCCGTGCATCAACGAAACGTGTTGCTCGCCATAGAGCCCGGCGTTCATCGCCCCCATCATCACGACGCCAGCGTGCCGAGTGAAACTGGGAACCTCCTGTGAGCAGCCTTGGTGTGGGCGGCCCTCACCTGGAGGTTCCAGCAAACACGCGAACCGAAGATTCCGCCGTTGTTTACCGCGGCTTCGCGAGGGGGAACGGGAGCGTCTCGCGGATGCTGCGACCGGTGATCAACATGACCACACGGTCGACCCCCATGCCCAAGCCGCCCGTCGGTGGCATCGCGTATTCCATGGCCTGCAGGAAGTCCTCGTCGAGCTCCATGGCCTCGGGATCGCCGCCGGAGGCCAGCAGCGACTGCTCCTCGAGCCGCCGGCGCTGTTCCACCGGATCGGTCAGCTCGCTGTAGGCGGTGCCGAGCTCGACGCCCCAGGCCACCAGGTCCCACCGCTCGGCGACGCCCGGCACGCTACGGTGTGGCCGGGTCAGCGGCGACACCGAGGTGGGGAAGTCCTTGTAGAACGTCGGTGCCTCGGTGCGGTCTTCGACGAGGTGTTCGTACAGCTCCAGCACGATCGCCCCGGCGTCCCAGTGGGTCCGGTACGGGATCGTCACGGCGTCGCACAGCTTGCGCAGCGTCGCCACGTCGGTCTCCGGGGTGATGTACTCGCCGAGCGCCTCGGACACCGCGTCGTGCACCGTCTTGACGGGCCACACCCCCGAGATGTCAACGGGCGTCAGGCTGCCGTCGGGCCGTGGGCGCATGACGACCTGGGCCCCATTGGCCGCCGCCGCGGCATTCTGGATGATCTCCCGGCAGCCGACGATCCAGACGTTGTAGTCGGCGTGCGCCTGGTACGCCTCGAGCAGGGTGAATTCGGGGTTGTGGCTGAAGTCCACGCCCTCGTTGCGGAAGGCCCGGCCCAACTCGAAGACCCGCTCGACACCGCCCACGCACAATCGCTTCAGGTACAGCTCCGGTGCAATGCGCAGATACAGATCCAGGTCGTACGCGTTGATGTGGGTCTCGAACGGCCTGGCGTTCGCGCCGCCGTGGATCTGCTGCAGGATCGGGGTCTCGACCTCCAGGAAACCCTTGCCCACCAGGGTTTCCCGGATGGAGTGCAGCACCCGGCTGCGCGCCGTGATCAACTCGCGCGACTCGGTGTTGATGGCCAGGTCGAGGTACCGGGTGCGGACGCGTGCCTCGGGGTCGGTCAGGCCCTTCCATTTGTCGGGCAGCGGGCGCAGGCACTTGCCGATCAGGCGCCACTTGTGCGCCAGTACCGACACCGTGCCGTTGCGGCTGGCGCCCATGACGCCGGAGACCTCGATCAGGTCGCCGAGGTCGATCGCTGCGGTGAAGTCCGTCACAGTGCTGTCCGTCAGGAGCGAATTGTCCAGCAGCAGTTGGACTTCGCCTGACCAGTCGCGCAGCTGGGCGAACAGGACGCCACCGTAGTCGCGTAGTCGCAGCACGCGTCCGGCGACGCAGACCGCGGTGTCGGCGGCGGAGTCCAACGCCTCGGCGACCGTGTGGCTCGGCGCCTGCCCGACGGGGTAGGCGTCAACGCCGTTGTCCTGCAACGCCTGTAACTTGGCCATCCGAACCCGCACCTGGTCGGGCAGGCGGCGGGCGTCGGCGGTGTCGGACACCCCGGCTGCCAGATCAGCCACATCGGCTGCGCTGCCGTCGGGATGCAGGCGCCCCGAATCGATCAGATTCTGGGGGGCCGCGGTGTGGTGCCCGGTGTGCGGCTGTTCATCGCGCCGCGAGAAGGGCAGCACGAGGAAGCCCTCGGCGATCACCGAGGCGACGCCGACGCGCGGGATCAGCCGCGCGTCCTCGTAGCAGGCATACCGCGGCACCCACTCGGGCAGGTACTTCATGTTGGAGCGGTACAGCGTCTCGAGCTGCCACCAGCGGGAGAAGAAGATCAGCAGCGCGCGCCACAGTCGCAGGATGGGCCCGGCGCCGAGCTGCGAACCTTGCTCGAATGCCGAGCGGAACATCGCGAAGTTCAGCGAAATCCGCGTGACGCCAATCTCTTCCGAGCGCTGGCACAGCTCGCTGACCATCAGTTCGATGGTGCCGTTGGGGGATGCGGGGGAGCGGCGCATCAAGTCGAGCGACACCCCGTTGTTGCCCCACGGCACCAAGGACAACATCGCGACGACAGCTTCATTCCCGCCGCCGTCACCGTGCACGGCCTCGACCAGCAGGCAGTCCCCGTCGGCGGCGTCCCCCAGCCGTCCCAGCGCCATCGAGAAACCACGCTCGGTCTCGGTGTCGCGCCACGCATCGGCATGCGTGATCACCTGGGCCATTTCATCGGCACTGATGTCGCGGTGCCGGCGCATCCGGACGGTCAGGCCGGCGCGGCGAGCACGAGTGACGGCCTGGCGCACGGCCCGCATGTCAGGACCCGACAGCCGGAAGTTCTGCGGGTGCAGGATGGCTTCGTCACCGAGTTGCAGGGCATTCAAACCAGCCTGGCGATAAGCCTCCGCTCCGGTCGAGCTTGCGCCCATGACGCCCGGTGCCCATCCGTAGGTCTGGCACAGCGCCAGCCAGGCGTCGATGGCCCCCGGCCACGCCCGCGGGTCGCCGACGGGATCACCGCTGGCGAGGCAGACGCCGACCTCAACGCGGTAGGTGATGGCCGCGCGGCCGTTGGGCGCGAAGACCACAGCCTTGTCACGGCGGGTGGCGAAATAGCCCAGTGAGTCGTTCTTGCCCCAGAGTTCGAGCAGCCCGCGGATGGCGGACTCGTCCTCGCCGGTGAGAGCGTTCTCGGCGCGCTGGGACTGGAACAGCACGATCGCCGCCACCATCAGCGCGACCGCACCGAACAGGCCGAACAACGCGTTGAGGAACGGGTGCGGATGGCCACCCTCGAACGCTTCCTTGCCAACCGCGGCGAAACCGCTGACCCGGTTCACCGCGTACGCCAGCCGGTAATCCGGATCCAGCGGGGGCCGGCCCGGGAACATCTCCAGCAGGCCCCAGGCCAGCAGGATGCCGACGGCCATTCCGGCGACCAGCGTCAAGGTGGCCTTGAGCAGAGCGCCGCGACGGACCTTGGCCCAGAACTGCTTCCGCGACAGGAGTAGCACCACGATGACCCCGACGTGGAAGACCAGACCGAGTGCCTCGCCGAAGTCCTCCATGACGGTCAGGTCGACGACCGGGCGGTTGCCGGACAGCAGCCCGTAAACGTTCCAGCCGATGGCGCCGACCATGTAGAGCAGCAGGATCCACCAGGCGATCCGCTTCCGAGCGGCGAGTGCCGCGGCCAGCAGAACCAGCACGAACGACCAGGCGAAGCTGGTGTCCGGGAAGTTGAACAGGTAGTCGTTGACGAACTCGCGGGGGGTCCGGATGATCCACCGGATCAGCGGCGACAGGCTGGCGAACAGCGCCAGCGTCGCGACGACACCGACGGCCCAGCCGGCCGCGGCCGGAACCCACCCCAATGTCGTCGGGCGCTGCTGCTGTCTGCTCGGCGTCAACGTCATAGGTTCGGACAATATGCGGTGAAAATGAGAAGTGTCTGCAGGGCCCCGGGGTTACCAGACGGGTCCGGTGTACTTCTCGCCCGGACCGTGACCGGGCTCGTCCGGGGCGACGCTCGCCTCGCGGAACGCCAGCTGCAGGCTCTTGAGGCCGTCCCGGACCGGGCCGGCGTGCAGACCCAGATACTCGGCCGAGGCCTGAACCAGGCCGGCCAGGGCGGTGATCAGGCGACGGGCCTCGTCGAGGTCACGGTGCGGGCTCTCGTCCGGATCGGCCTCGGCCAGCCCGAGCTTCTCGGCGGCGGCGCTCATCAGCATGACGGCGGCGCGGGTGATCACCTCGACGGCGGGGATCTCGGCGAGCTCGCGCACGGGGTCACTGGTTAGGTTCGGGTCGGTCATGACTGCTAGAGTGTCATGCGCGACCGTCCTGGTTTACGCCAGGACAGCAAGTGGAGTCCCACTCCCACCGTCGGCCTCACGGCTTGGCGGTCCGGTCACAGGCACATTGTGCCTGTTCTGCGTTGTGCGCAGGCGGCGTGAGCCGTGATCGGTCGGCATTGGGCCCTGCTATATGCAGGGCTTTTCTGTTCATGCGAACAGATGGCTGAGCCGGGTGTGATCTCTACTGAACAAGTAATGGAACAACCCGGGAGGCCCCATCAGCACTGAGACACGCGTCAACGAGCGCATTCGTGTACCTGAAGTTCGGTTGATCGGACCGAACGGCGAACAGGTAGGCATCGTGCGCATCGAAGATGCCCTCCGCGTCGCCGCGGACGCCGATCTCGACCTTGTCGAAGTTGCGCCAGGCGCAAAGCCGCCGGTCTGCAAGATCATGGACTACGGCAAGTACAAGTACGAGACGGCTCAGAAGGCACGTGAGTCTCGCAAGAACCAGCAGCAGACCGTCGTCAAGGAACAGAAGCTGCGTCCCAAGATCGACGACCACGACTACGAGACCAAGAAGGGTCACGTCGTCCGCTTCCTCGAAGCAGGGTCAAAGGTCAAGGTGACCATCATGTTCCGCGGACGCGAGCAGTCGCGGCCCGAACTGGGCTACCGACTCCTGCAGCGGCTGGGCGCCGACGTTGCCGAATACGGCTTCATCGAGACGTCCGCCAAGCAGGACGGCCGCAACATGACGATGGTGCTGGCTCCGCACCGCGGCGCGAAGACTCGCGCCAAGGCGGCGCACGACGCCGACGCACCGGCCGGACGGCCGGCCCCCGCGGCACCTGAATCTGACGCAACCGCGTAACAGCAGTCGCGACTGCCCGCAGCGGCCTCCCGCCGCCGCGAGCAACCGCATGGAAAGAAACTGAGGACACATGCCCAAGGCCAAGACCCACAGTGGCGCATCGAAGCGGTTCCGCAAGACCGGAACCGGCAAGATCGTGCGCCAGAAGGCCAACCGCCGCCACCTGATGGAGCACAAGGCCACCAAGCGCACCCGTCGTCTCGACGGTCGCGCCGTGGTTGCTGCCAACGACACCGCGCGTGTCGCCAAGATGCTGGCCGGCTAGTACCGCCCGCTCCCCTGAACACCGAAGGATAGGAAATCTCATGGCACGCGTGAAGCGCGCACTGAACGCTCAGAAGAAGCGGCGCACAGTACTGAAGGCCTCGAAGGGTTACCGCGGGCAGCGCTCGCGGCTCTACCGCAAGGCCAAGGAGCAGCAGCTCCATTCGTTGACCTACGCCTACCGCGACCGTCGCGCCCGCAAGGGTGACTTCCGCAAGCTGTGGATCACGCGTATCAACGCTGCGGCTCGCGAGAACGGCGTCACCTACAACCGCCTGATCCAGGGCCTGAAGCTGGCCGGCGTCGAGGTGGACCGCAAGAACCTGGCCGAGATCGCGATCAGCGATCCCGCCGCGTTCACCGCGCTGGTCGAGGTGGCCAAGGCCGCTCTGCCCGCCGATGTAAACGCTCCGTCTGACGAAGCTGCCTGAGTCTGACTACAGACTCAGCGCTCACCGAGCGATCTGCCCGGGTGGTCGCTGCGGCCAAGCTGCAGCGCCACGTCGGACGCAAACGCGCCGGGCGCTTCCTTGCCGAGGGACCCAACCTCGTCGAGGCGGCGCTTCGGCGCGGTCTTGTTTCTGAGGTCTTTGCGACCGAATCCGCGCTGGACCGGTTCGGTGCACTGCTGGACGGTGCCCCGGTGTCGGTGGTCACCGAGAAGGCCGCAAAGGCGTTGTCGGAGACCGTCACTCCGGTCGGTCTCGTCGCGGTGTGCGCGCTGCCCGAGGCATCCCTGGAGTCCGTCCTGGCTGCGGAGCCACGGCTGTTGGCGGTCGCTGTGGGGATGTCGGAGCCGGGCAACGCCGGCACCCTGATCCGCATTGCCGACGCCATGGGCGCCGATGCCGTGGTGTTCGCGGGCCATAGCGTCGATCCCTACAACGGCAAGTGCCTGCGGTCCTCGGCAGGCAGCATCTTCTCGCTGCCGGTGGTGGTGGATCCTGATGCGGCCGCGGTGGTTTCGGCGATTCGCGACAGCGGCGTCGAAGTGCTCGCGACCGCGCTGGACGCCTCCGTCGACATCCGTGCCGCCGATCTGTCAGCGCGCACCGCGTGGCTGTTCGGGCCCGAGGCGCACGGCCTGCCCCCCGAGGTTGCCGCCGTTGCGACCCTCCGCGTCCGCATTCCGATGCGGGGGAGCGCCGAGAGCCTCAATGTGGCGGCGGCAGCGTCGATCTGCCTGTACGAGAGCTCCCGAGCGCAGAGCTGAGCAACTCGGCTGTGGCATCCCACAGGCGGGCTTCCCGGGCCGGGTCGTTGGCGAACGGCTTGACCGCACGTTCCTTGTCCTTGACCACGAATGCGCCGCCTCGTAGGTGGGCCCAACGGTCGTCGAGCGCGATCGAGGCGAGCAGCGGCCCCGATCGGGTCGGCGAAGAGACGCCTGGGATGCGTTCCAGGAGTTGTCCCACCCGCTGCGCGCCTGGGCCGTGGTCTCGGCTCAGTCCGGTGCCGGGCATGAATCCGGGCTCGAAAACCACCACATTGATGCCTGCCGGCGCTCTGCGCTGCAGTTCGTGCGCGTAATACATCAGCGCGAGTTTGGAATTGGAGTAGGCGGTTCCCGCCGTGGTGAACGTCGACTGCTGGTCGGCCGGAGTCGGCCGGGCCAGCTCGATGGGATCGCGCCAGTGCGCCGGTGCGACGCCGAGGATGCGGCGAAAGATGTTCTGGTGGTAGGTGTTCGAACCCAAGAGCACGACGCGGGCGGGCACTGTGAACTGATCCAGCAGATCGCCGATCAGCTGCGCATGCGCCAGGTAGTTCACGGCGAAGGTCGACTCGTAGCCGTCGGCAGATGTACCGTGGGTATCGGCGACCGAGATGCCGGCGTTGGCCACCAGAACGCGCAGCGGACCCACTGTGCCTGCATCGAGCAGTTCTCTGATCCGCTTACCCGCACGGCGTACGTCGTCGAGTTGGGCGAGATCGCAAGTGACCGCGTGCACGTTGGCGCCTGCCGCGCGGGCTTCGGCAGTCACCTCGGTGAGGGCTTGACCTGGCCTGCCCACCAGCAGCAGGTCGGGGCGCAGCCCTTCGGGGCGCCGGGCCATCGCCAGCGTGGCAGCCTTGCCCAGGCCTCCGGTCGGGCCGGTGATCAACACGGTGCCGAATGCACCGGGCGCAGTCGTATTCATGGTTCTCCGTTCGCCATTCGTTCCGGTGCATCAAGCGTCGGCGGTATGCGGATCGTTAGTGAGTCGTCGGGTTTTCGTAGGACTGCCAGTACCAGGACAACGGCCTGGCGCGTCGCCCATAGTGGAGAAATGGATGAGTGGGAGTTCGGCCGAACGGTGCGCCGCTGGCGGGACCGGGTGTCGCCCGCCGCGGTCGGTGTGCGGGTCGGCGGACGCCGTCGGGCGGCTGGGTTGCGCCGCGAGGAACTCGCTGCGCTGGCCGGGATCTCGGTGGATTACCTGACCCGGCTCGAACAGGGGCGGGCCACCTCGCCGTCGGTGCAGGTCGTGGAATCGCTCGCCCGAGCATTACGGGTCTCCGATGCAGAGCGCGATCTGCTGTTCCGGCTCGCTGGTCATGCCAGCCCAGGGCCCGGTTTGGTGTCGTCGCGAATCACGCCGAGCGTCCAGCGACTGCTCGATCGGCTGGCCCACACGCCCGTGGCCGTCTACGACGCGAGTTGGACGCTGCTGCTGGCCAACCCGCCGTACGACGCCCTGATGGGCCAGACCTCGGGCTGGCGGGGGATCGAGCGGAACAGTTTGTGGCGCAACCTCGTTGGTCCAGGCACGCGGGCGGTTCACACCGCCGAGGAGCGCGCTGAATTCGAGGCCGGGCTGGTGGCCGACCTCCGCATGACCGCCGCCCGATATCCGGCCGACCCGCGGCTCAAGCAGCTGATCACAGACCTGACGGCACAGAGCCCGCGGTTCGTCGAGCTCTGGGACGCCGAGGCACCCCGGTTGCGCCACGACTTCGGGCGGCACAAGGTCATCGACCATCCCGATGTCGGTCGCATCGCCCTGGACTGTGACACGCTCATCGTCGCCAGCGACGATCTGCGCATCATGATCTATACCGCAGAACCAGGCACCGACGACGCCGAGCGGCTGGCGCTCGCGGTCGTGGTCGGCACTCAGTCGCTGACTACGTGATCAGGCCAGTAGCCCCTTGGCGACGTGGGTGATCTGCACTTCGTTGCTACCCGCGTAGATCATCAGCGACTTGGCGTCGCGCGCCAGCTGCTCGACGCGGTATTCGGTCATGTAGCCGTTACCGCCGAACAACTGGATGGCATCCATCGCGACGTCGGTGGCGGCCTGCGAGCAGTACCACTTCATGGCCGACGCCTCGGCAAGCGGAATCTGGCGACCGGCCTGGCCGGACTCGATCACGCGGAACAGCATGTTGCGCACGTTCATTCGGGCCACCTCCATGCTGGCCAGCTTGAGCTGGATCAGCTGGAACTGCCCGATCTCCTTGCCCCACAACGTCCGCGTCTTGGCGTAGTCGACGGACAGCCGCAGACATTCTTCGATGATGCCGAGCGACATCGAAACCACGCCGATGCGCTCGGCCGAGAAGCTCGACCGCGCGCTGTCGCGGCCGTCGCCGGCTTTGTTGTCCTCGGTCTCGCCGAGCAGCCGGTCGCGGCCCAGCCGGACATTGTTGAAGAACAGCTCACCGGTGCGGGACGAGTGAATGCCCATCTTGCGGAACGGCTTTGACTGAACGAAGCCCTCCATGCCGCGGTCGAGCACGAAGGTGAGCACCTTGCGGTCGCGCGGGTCCGAGGCGGAGTCGCCCGCCGTGTTCTCAGCGAGCTTGGCGTACACGACGACGACGTCGGCGTCGGGTCCGTTGGTGATGAACGTCTTCTGGCCGTTGAGGATGTAGTCGTCACCGTCACGCACGACGTAGGACTTCATGCCGCCGAACGCATCCGAGCCCGAGTCGGGTTCGGTGATGGCCCAGGCGCCGACCTTCTCGTAGGTCACCAGTCCAGGCAGCCAGCGTTCCTGCTGAGCCAGGGTGCCCCGGCTCTGGATGGTGGGCACCGTCAGACCCAGGCTGACGCCCACGCCCGTCACCAGACCCGAACTCACCCGGCACAATTCGCTGATCAGCACCATCCCCATGCCGGCCTGATCGGGCCCGCCGCCGAACATCCCGCCGGATGCCCGCGGCTTGCCGTCCGACGTCTCGCCGGAACGCAGCCGGGACAGCCGCCGTTCCAGGGCCTCCCGCGCCATCACGTCGATTCCGAAGGTGGCGAACAGCTTCCGGATGATCGGGTATGGCTCCATGTCGCCGCCCTCGAGTTCATCGAGGTGCGGCCGGATTTCTTTGTCCACGAATTCGCGAACGGCGTCGCGCACGGCAATGTCGACGTCGGACCAATCAAGCATGTATTCAGGCAGCCTTTCCCGAGGTCGTCCGGTTACGCGCGGGACGCAGGCCGGCCAACGAGAACGTGGTGTGCACCAGTGATCCAGCACGTTCCATCAACGATTTGTGACGTGGCACATAATGCATCGGCAGTCCCCACCGGTCCTTGGGCGGGGCCATGAATCCGGGTGCCTCGACCAGTGGCGCGTCCGCCGGCACCCGTCCTGCGGCCCGGCGATATGCGGCCAGTGCCCGCGGGTGCAAACGAATTTCCTCGGGAACGGCGAGGAACGCCAGTTCGACGGCCTTGCCGAGAAGACGCAGTACGACCTCGTCGCCGGGGGTCCAGCGCATGCCGGCCCGCTCGCGGACGGCGGGGTCGAACACCCCGGCCGCGACCCAGCGCTGTCCGGCCACCAATGGCCGGAACATCTGGTCCCACACCGGGGTGGGCAGCAGCACGAACCACGGCTTGGGGATTCGGATCGTGAAGATGTCGAGTGTGGCCCGGTTGATTTCCAGCTCCTCGGAACACTTGTGTTCCCAATAGATTTGGAAGTCCTCCCAGGTCTTCGGGACCGGCCGCATGCTCATGCCGTACATCCGGTACCACTGCACGTGCTCGTCGAACAGTTGGCGCTTCTCGGCTTCGGTCAGGCCGCCGCAGAAGTACTCGGCGGTCTTGAGGATCAGCATGAAGAACGTGGCGTGGGCCCAGTAGAAGGTCTCGGGATTCAGCGCGTGATAGCGCCGGCCGTCGTGGTCGACGCCCTTGATCGTCTCGTGGTAGCCACGGATCTGCGCTCCGGTGTCGGCGGCGCGGTCGCCGTCGTAGACCACGCCCATGATCGGGTACACCGAACGCGCGACCCGTTGCAACGGTTCCCGCAGCAGGATCGAATGGTCCTCCACGCCGGCACCCAGTTCGGGATACATGTTCTGGATCGCACCGATCCACACCCCGAGGATGCCGGTGCGCAAGTCGCCGAAGTACTTCCAGGTCAGCGAATCCGGGCCGAGCGGTTCCGCCGCTGGAGTCGTTCGTGCAGTCATGGTGTCCTCGCTCGACGCTGATACCGAGGGTTCTGTGTCGTCACGATAATCGTGACAACGCATGTTGTCCACGATTTGGCACCGGTGTCGGCGCCACCGTTACGGGGCGGCAATCCGTTCGCCACAACTCGGTGACCTGCGACTTTTCCGCCGTGTCGGCCGTCATCGTTGCCGGTGCTGCGGGCCGCCACCTAGGGTGGCGTCGTGGAAGTCGAATCGTTCGAAGAACGATCCGACGGTGTGGGAGAGATCGGCCCGGCGTCACCCGCTGAGCCAGGATCAAGTGGACCGTTGGGGTGGTTGCAGAACACCAATCACAGTCCGGCTGTCATCGGATTCATCCGACGGGCCCGCCGCGCACTCCCCGGAGACCCCGAGTTCGGGGATCCGCTGTCGGTGGCCGGCGTGGGCGGGCCCAGTGCCGCGGCCCGCGCCGCAGATCGACTGCTGCCTCGTGGCGGTGCCTCGCACGAGGTGAGCCTGGCTGGGCTGCAGGTGTGGCAGGCCCTCACCGAGAGGGTCTCCGGACGCCCCGCGAACCCCGAAGTCACCATCGTCTTCACCGACCTCGTCGGCTTCTCCAAGTGGTCGCTGAGCGTCGGGGACGAGACCACCCTGCGGCTGCTGCGGCGCGTGGCCCAGGTGTTCGAACCGCCGCTGCTGGAATCCGGCGGGCACATCGTCAAACGCATGGGCGACGGGTCCATGGCGGTGTTCAGCAATCCGGTCACCGCACTGCGCTCGGTCATCCGGGCGCTCGATGCGCTCAAAGAGGTCGAGATCGACGGGTATCGCCCCAAGATGCGGGCCGGCATCCACACCGGGCGGCCGCAGCGCATCGGTTCGGACCTGCTGGGCGTCGACGTCAACATCGCGGCGCGCGTCATGGAGCGAGCCGCCAAGGGCGGCCTGATCATCTCGCAGTACACCCTGGACCGCATCGACCAGCAATACCTCGACGCACTCGGGGTGACGCCCAAGAAGGTGCGCAAACAGCTGTTCGCGGCCAAGGCGTCGGGTGTGCCCGAGGACATGGCCATGTACTGGATCCGGCAGCGCAAGGATGCGGGCACCGAACCCGATGACGGGGAGTTCGCTGAAGCGTAGGTCCGGCCTGGCGTGGCGCCACGCGGCCCGCGTCCCGGTCACCGCCGGCTACGCCGTACTGCTGGTCGCCGTCACGGTGGCGTTGGCGGCGCTCGATCCGGCAGTGCACGACAGGGTGATCGGGTACGCCAGTACCAATCTGCACAACCTCGGCGAAGGCAGAGTCGGCACGCTGATCGCGAGCGCGCTGATAGCCGACGACGGTCGGTTCTTCCTCTGGCTGCCCGGTTTGATCTGCCTCCTCGCGATCGCCGAACTGCTGTGGCGCAGCCGCCGTCTGCTGGTGGTGTTCCTCGTCGGGCACATCGGTACGACGCTCGTCGTCGCGGCCGGATTGGTGGCGGCCGTCGAGCTGGGCCGGCTGCCGTGGTCGATCAGCCGGGTTACCGATGTCGGGGTCAGCTACGGGGTGTTGACGGTGGTCGGGGCGCTGACGGCCGTGGTGCCCGCTCGGGTGAAGCCGGCGTGGCTGGGGTGGTGGCTGGCTGGGGCTGTCGCCGTGCTGGCGGCCAGTGACGACTTCACCGAAGCCGGGCATGTGGTCGCGCTGACGCTGGGTCTGGTCATCTCGACTCGACTCGAAACGCCGGTGCAGTGGACACGCGGAAAGGCCGCCGTCTTCGGGGTGGGCGTGTGCTTCGGCTATGCCGTACTGGTCCACACGCCGGAGCTGGCGGTGGTCGGGGTCCCTGCGAGTGCGGTGGGTGCCGTGCTCGTCGCTATGATCTCCGGGTGGCTGAGCAGGGTGAAGAACTGTCGGAAGAAGCATTGACCGCGGCGGTCGACGCCGCCCGACTCGCCTTCGACCAGGCCGCTGACCTCGATGCCCTGGCCCGCGCCAAGACCGAGCACCTGGGTGACAAGTCGCCCATCGCGCTGGCCCGGCAGGCGCTGGGCACGCTGGCCAAGGAAGACCGGGCCGACGCCGGCAAACGCGTCAACGTCGCCCGTACCGCCGCGCAGCAGGCGTACGACGAACGCATCGTGGTGCTGCGCGCCGAGCGCGATGCCGCCGCCCTGGTGGCCGAGCGCATCGACGTGACGTTGCCGACCACACGGCAGCCCATCGGCGCCCGCCACCCGATCACGATCCTGGCCGAGAACGTCGCAGACACCTTCGTGGCCATGGGCTGGGAGCTGGCCGAAGGCCCCGAGGTCGAGACCGAGCAGTTCAACTTCGATGCGCTGAACTTCCCGCCGGACCACCCGGCCCGCAGCGAGCAGGACACCTTCCACATCGCGCCCGACGGTTCGCGCCAGGTACTGCGCACGCACACGTCACCCGTGCAGATCCGCGCCTTGCTGGAGCGCGAGCTGCCCGTCTACATCGTGTCGATCGGCCGCACCTTCCGCACCGACGAACTCGATGCCACGCACACCCCGGTGTTCCATCAGGTCGAGGGGCTGGCCGTCGACAAGGGCCTCACCATGGCCAACCTGCGCGGCACTCTGGATGCACTGGCACGCGCCCAGTTCGGCCCCGAGGGCCGCACCCGGTTCCGCCCGCACTTCTTCCCGTTCACCGAGCCGTCGGCGGAGGTCGACGTCTGGTTCCCGGACAAGAAGGGCGGCCCCGGCTGGGTGGAATGGGGCGGCTGCGGCATGGTCAACCCGAATGTGTTGCGGGCCTGCGGCATTGACCCCGACGAGTACTCCGGATTTGCCTTCGGTATGGGATTGGAGCGAACCCTGCAGTTCCGCAACGGAATTCCCGATATGCGCGACATGGTGGAGGGCGACGTGCGCTTCTCCCTGCCGTTCGGGGTGGGTGCCTGATGCGTATTCCCTACAGCTGGCTGCGGGAAGCAGTACAGGCCGGTGCTCCGGGCTGGGAGGCCACACCAAAGGAACTGGAAGAGGCCTTCATCCGGATCGGTCACGAGGTCGAGGACGTCATCGCCGCCGGGCCGGTCACCGGTCCGCTGACGGTCGGCCGCGTCGTCGAGATCGAGGAACTCACCGAGTTCAAGAAGCCCATTCGGGCCTGCAAGGTCGACGTCGGTGAAGCCGAACCGCGCGACATCGTCTGCGGGGCACGGAACTTCGCCGTCGGAGACCTCGTCGTCGCGGCACTGCCGGGCACCGTGCTGCCGGGCGATTTCAAGATCGCGACCCGCAAGACGTACGGCCGGGTGTCCGACGGCATGATCTGCTCAGCGGCCGAGTTGAACTTCGGCTCCGACCATTCCGGCATCATCGTGCTGCCCCCGGGCACCGCCGAGCCGGGTGCCTCGGGCGCCGAGGTGCTGGGCCTCGACGATGTCGTGTTCGACCTCGCCATCACCCCAGACCGCGGCTACTGCCTCTCGATCCGTGGCATGGCCCGCGAAATCGCCTGCGCCTTCGACCTCGATTTCGTCGACCCCGCCGACGTACCCGCCCTGCCCGCTGAGGGCGAGGCCTGGCCGCTGACGGTCCAGCCCGGCACCGGGGTGCAGCGTTTCGGGCTGCGTCCGGTCGTCGGTATCGATCCGACCGCGGTTTCGCCGTGGTGGCTGCAGCGTCGCCTGCTGCTGTCCGGTATCCGCGCCATCTCGCCCGCGGTCGACGTCACCAACTACGTGATGCTCGAACTCGGCCACCCGATGCACGCCCACGATCGCAAGCTGATCACCGGCGGCTTCGACGTGCGCTTCGCCAAACCGGGGGAGACCGTCGTCACCCTTGACGATGTCGAGCGCAAGCTGGATCCGGGTGATGTCCTGATTTGTGCGGAAGTGGCCACTGATCCTGATGTCGTCGCCGAAGCGACTCCGGTGGCCATCGGCGGCGTCATGGGCGCCGGTACGACCGAGGTTCGCGACACCACCACCGACGTGCTGTTGGAAGCGGCCGTGTGGGACCCGGCCGCGGTGTCACGCACCCAGCGCCGGCTGCACCTCGTGAGCGAGGCCAGCCGCCGCTACGAGCGCAGCGTCGACCCGGCGATCTCGCGGGCCGCGCTGGACCGGTGCGCCGCGCTGCTGGCCGAAATTGCCGGTGGCACCGTCGAACCCACGCTCACGGACTGGCGTGCCGAGCACGCCGCGCCCGACTGGTCGCAGCCGCCGGTGACCATCGCCGTCGATCTGCCCGACCGGATTGCCGGCGTCAGCTACCCGGACGGCACCACCGCCCACCGCCTCATGCAGATCGGCGCGGAGGTGACGGTGTCCGGCGCCACCGCCACCGTGGTGCCGCCGAGCTGGCGGCCTGACATGTTGCAGCCCGCCGACCTGGTCGAGGAGGTGCTGCGGCTCGAAGGGCTCGACGCCATTCCGTCGGTGCTGCCGCAGGCGCCCGCCGGCCGTGGTCTCACGGCCGCTCAGCAGCGTCGTCGTGCCATCGGGAAGTCGTTGGCGCTGGGCGGTTTCGTCGAGGTGCTGCCGACGCCGTTCCTGCCCGCCGGCGTGTTGGACGCCTGGGGCCTGCCGGCCGACGACCCGCGCCGCGCCACCATCTCGGTGCTCAACCCGCTGGAGGCCGACCGGCCGGCACTGGCCACCACGCTGCTGCCCGGGCTGCTGGAAGCCTTGGCGCGCAACGTGTCTCGCGGTGCGGCTGACGTCGCGCTGTTCGGTATCGAGCAGGTGGTGCAGGCCACTCCGCACACCAAGGCCCTGGCGCCGATCCCGGTCGACCGTCGTCCGACCGACGCGGAGCTCGCCGAGATCGACCAAGCCCTGCCGTACCAGCCGCTGCATGTTGCCGCGGTCCTCACCGGTCTGCGCGAGCCGGCCGGACCCTGGGGTCCGGGCCGCGCGGTCGAGGCCACCGATGCGCTGGAGACCGTGCAGATCATCGCCCGGGCGTGCGGTGTCGAGGTGACGTTGCGCGCGGCCCAGGAACTGCCGTGGCATCCGGGACGCTGCGCCGAGGTGCTCGTGGGTGACACCGTTGTCGGCTACGCCGGCCAGCTGCACCCGGCCGTCATCGAACGCACGGGCCTGCCGAAGGGCACCTGCGCCGTCGAGCTGAACCTGGACGCCATCCCAGTCGTCGAGCGCGCCATCGTGCCGTCGGTGTCGCCCTACCCGGCGGTGTTCCAGGACGTCAGCCTCATCGTTGCCGACGACGTGGCGGCGCAGGCGGTTATCGACGTCGTGCGTGAGGGCGCCGGCGACCTGCTCGAGGATGCGCGGCTGTTCGACGTGTACACCGGCCCGCAGATCGGTGAGGGTCGCAAGTCGCTGACCCTTGCCCTGCGGTTCCGGGCGCCCGACCGGACGCTGACCGAGGATGAGGCCAGCGCGGCCCGCGACGCCGCCGTGGCTCTGGTCACCGAGCGCCTTGGCGCGGAACAGCGTCGCTGACCTGCGTTGATCCTGCGGCCACGGCGCTGGTTACTCGGACTTTTGCGCCGCTGACACAGGGTCAATGCACGACGCGTGACACTGCTCATTAATTGGTTTGCAAGTTGATGCATAACCATGCAGAATCGAGGTCATGACTTCTGTGGCGGTGGCCGGCGCCAGTGGGTATGCCGGCGGCGAGATTCTGCGGCTTCTGCTGGGCCATCCGGCCTACGCCGACGGCCGCCTCACCATCGGGGCGCTGACCGCCGCCGGTAGCGCCGGAACCACCGTGGGTGACCACCATCCACACCTGTTGCCGCTGGCGCAGCAGGTGTTGCAGCCCACCGAGGTCGACATCCTCGCCGGGCATGACGTCGCGTTCCTGGGCCTGCCCCACGGACATTCGGCCGCGCTCGCGCAGCAACTCGGCCCCGACACCCTGATCGTCGACTGCGGCGCCGACTTCCGGCTCACCGACGCCGCCGCGTGGCAGAAGTTCTACGGCTCCGAGCATGCCGGCAGCTGGCCCTACGGCCTGCCCGAGCTGCCCGGCGGCCGCGACAAGCTCGTCGGCACCAAGCGCATCGCGGTGCCGGGCTGCTACCCGACCTCGGCGCTGCTGGCCCTGGTACCCGCCGTCGCCGCCGGCCTCGTCGAACCGAATGTCACCGTTGTGGCGGTCAGCGGTACCTCGGGTGCCGGCAAGTCGGGCAAAGTCGACCTCTCGGCCGCCGAGGTCATCGGCTCGGCCCGCGCCTACAACGTCGGCGGCGCGCACCGGCACACCCCGGAGATCGCCCAGGGCCTGCGGGCCGTCACCGACAAGGACGTCACCGTCTCGTTCACCCCGGTGTTGATCCCGACGTCACGCGGCATCCTGGCGACCTGCACCGCGCGCACCACGGCGACCGTCGAGGAAATCCGGGCCGTCTACGAAAAAGCCTACGCCAGTGAGCCTTTCATCCATTTGCTGCCGGAAGGGCAGCTGCCCAAGACCGGTTCGGTGGTGGGTAGCAATGCCGCGCAGATCGCCGTCGCGGTCGACGAGGATGCCAAGACCTTGGTGGCCCTGTGCGCCATCGACAACCTGACCAAGGGCACCGGCGGCGCGGCAGTACAGTCCATGAACATCGCGCTTGGCTGGCCGGAAACCGAAGGACTATCCACTGTGGGAGTAGCACCGTGACCGACACCCCGTCCCTGCATCGCAACCAGGGCGTCACCGCGCCGGAAGGCTTCCGGGCAGCCGGAATCGCCGCCGGCATCAAGGCTTCCGGGAAACCGGACCTGGCGCTGGTGTTCAACGAGGGACCCGATCTGTCGGCTGCCGGGGTGTTCACCCGCAACAAGGTGCGGGCCGCTCCGGTGCAGTGGAGCGAGCAGGTGCTCAAGTCCGGTCGGTTGCGGGCCGTGATCCTGAACTCCGGTGGTGCGAATGCCTGTACCGGTCCGGGTGGATTCCAGGACACCCACCAGACTGCCGAGGCCGTCGCCGCCGCCCTGAGTGACTGGGGCACCGAGACCGGTGCCATCGAGGTCGCGGTGTGCTCCACCGGGCTGATCGGTGACCGGCTCCCGATGGACAAGGTGCTCGCCGGCGTCACCGAGATCGTGCACGAGATGGCCGGTGGGCTGTCCGGCGGTGACGAGGCCGCGCGGGCCATCATGACCACCGACACGGTGCCGAAACAGGTTGCGCTCCACCACCCGGGCAAGTGGACTGTCGGTGCCATGGCCAAAGGTGCCGGCATGATGGCGCCGTCGCTGGCGACCATGCTGGTGGTCATCACCACCGACGCCGTCGCTGACGCCGAGGCCCTCACCCTGGCGCTCAAGAACGCCGCCGGGCGAACCTTTGACCGGCTCGACATCGACGGCAGCTGCTCCACCAACGACACCGTGCTGCTGCTGTCGTCGGGCGCCAGCGAAATCCGGCCCAGCCAAAGCGAATTGGACGAGGCCATCGTCCGCGTCTGTGACGACCTGTGCGCCCAGCTGCAGTCGGACGCCGAAGGTGTCACCAAGCGCATCGCGATCACCGTCAAGGGCGCGGCCAGTGAGGACGACGCCCTTGTGGGCGCCCGGGCCCTGGCGCGCGACAGCCTTGTGAAGACCGCGCTGTTCGGGTCCGACCCCAACTGGGGCCGGGTGCTGGCCGCCATCGGCATCGCGCCGATCGAACTCGTGGCCGACCGGATCAGTGTGTCGTTCAACGGTTCCGCGGTGTGCATCGACGGTGCCGGTGCGCCAGGGGCGCGGGACGTCGACCTGTCGGGCGCCGACATCGAGGTCATCGTCAATCTGAAGATTGGCGAGCACGAGGCGACCATCCGGACCACCGACCTGTCGCACGCCTACGTCGAAGAGAACTCGGCGTACAGCTCATGAGTACAGATGGACTCTCCGCGCGGTCACTTTCGACCAAGACCAAGGCGGCGGTCCTTGCCGAGGCCCTGCCGTGGCTCAAGCAGCTGCACGGCAATGTCGTCGTCGTCAAGTACGGCGGCAACGCCATGACCGACGACACGCTCAAGGCGGCCTTCGCGGCCGACATGGCGTTCCTGCGCAACTGCGGCATTCAGCCCGTCG
Source organism: Mycolicibacterium sp. CBMA 226 (assembly GCF_009729075.1). Lineage (GTDB taxonomy): Bacteria > Actinomycetota > Actinomycetes > Mycobacteriales > Mycobacteriaceae > Mycobacterium. The sequence continues at coordinate 475,991 of NZ_VTGY01000001.1, forward strand.
TCGTGCACGGCGGCGGCCCGCAGATCAGCGCGATGCTGAAACGCCTTGGTATCGAAGGTGATTTCAAGGGCGGCTTCCGGGTCACGACGCCAGAGGTGCTCGAGATCGCGCGCATGGTGCTGTTCGGTCAGGTCGGTCGGGAATTGGTCGGCCTGATCAACGCTCACGGTCCGTACGCCGTCGGCATCACCGGCGAGGACGCGCAGCTGTTCACCGCCGTGCGGCGCAGCGTCACGGTCGACGGCGTCCCCACCGATATCGGATTGGTCGGCGACGTCGAGCACGTCAATGCCGACGCCATCCTGGACCTCATCGACGCGGGCCGGATTCCGGTGGTGTCCACCATCGCTCCCGACGCCGACGGCGTGGTGCACAACATCAACGCCGACACCGCCGCGGCCGCCGTGGCCGAGGCGCTCGGCGCCGAGAAGCTGCTGATGCTCACCGACGTCGAAGGGCTGTACACCGACTGGCCGGACCGTAACTCGCTGGTCACCGAAATCGACACGGCCGCACTGGCGCAACTGTTGCCGAAGCTCGAATCCGGCATGGTGCCCAAGATCGAGGCGTGCCTGCGGGCCGTGCAGAACGGCGTCCCCAGCGCACACGTCATCGACGGCCGTGTCGAACACTGCGTCCTGGTCGAACTGTTCACCGACGAGGGCACCGGAACCAAGGTGGTAGCCCCCAAATGACGGAAACGGAAGCAATGCAAGCCCGTTGGCAGACCGTGATGACCAACAACTACGGCACGCCGCCAGTCGCACTGGTCAGCGGCGACGGTGCCGTGGTGACCGATGCCGACGGCAAGAGCTACGTCGACTTTCTGGCCGGCATCGCGGTGAACGTGCTGGGACATCGGCATCCGGCGGTGATCGAGGCCGTCACCACCCAGCTGAACACGTTGGGGCACACCTCGAATCTGTATGCCACCGAACCGGGTATAGCACTGGCCGAAGCCCTCGTGGCGCAGCTGGGTGCACCGGCACGGGTGTTCTTCTGCAACTCGGGTGCGGAGGCCAACGAAGCCGCGTTCAAGATCAGCAGGCTCACCGGACGCACCAAAATCGTTGCGGCAGAAGGCGCTTTCCATGGTCGCACCATGGGGTCGCTGGCGCTGACGGGCCAGCCCGGCAAGCAGGAGCCGTTCCTGCCGCTGCCCGGCGATGTCACGCACGTGCCGTACGGCGACGCGGACGCTCTCGAAGCGGCGGTCACCGACGAGACCGCGGCGGTGTTCCTCGAACCGATCATGGGCGAAGGTGGCGTCGTGACCCCGCCGGCCGGATACCTGGCCAAGGCCCGTGAGATCACCGCGAAACATGGTGCGCTGCTGGTGCTCGACGAGGTGCAGACCGGCATCGGCCGCACGGGTGCCTTCTATGCCCACCAGCACGACGGCATCACGCCCGACGTCATCACGCTGGCCAAGGGCCTCGGTGGCGGCCTGCCCATCGGCGCGTGCATCGCCGTCGGCCCGGCGGCCGACCTGCTGCAGCCGGGCATGCACGGCAGCACCTTCGGCGGTAACCCGGTGTGCACGGCGGCGGGCCTGGCGGTCGTCAAGACCCTGGCCGACGACGATCTCGTGCACCGCGCCGACGCCGCCGGCAAGACGCTGGCGCACGGCATCGAGGCGCTGGCCCACCCGCTGGTCGACCACGTCCGCGGCCGCGGGCTGCTGCTCGGGGTCGTCCTGACCGCGCCGCAGGCCAAGGCCGTCGAAAACGCCGCGCGCGACGCGGGTTTCCTCGTCAACGCCGCGGCCGCTGACGTCGTGCGCCTCGCGCCGCCGCTGATCATCACCGACGCGCAGATCGATGCGTTCCTGACTGCACTGCCCACCGTTCTCGACACCGCAGCAGGGGAGTCCCAGTGATCCGCCATTTCCTCCGTGACGACGACCTGACCCCCGAGGAGCAGGCCGACGTTCTGGCGCTGGCCGCCGAACTCAAGAAGGCGCCGTTCAGTCGTCGCCCGCTCGAGGGGCCGCGCGGCATCGCCGTCATCTTCGAGAAGAACTCCACGCGCACCCGGTTCTCGTTCGAGATGGGCATCGCCCAGCTCGGCGGGCACGCCGTCGTCGTCGACGGTCGCAGCACCCAGCTGGGCCGGGAGGAGACCCTCGAGGACACGGGCGCAGTGCTGTCGCGGTACGTCGACGGCATCGTCTGGCGCACCTTCGCGCAGGAGCGCTTGACCGCCATGGCCTCCGGCGCGACGGTGCCCATCGTCAATGCTTTGTCCGACGAGTTCCACCCCTGCCAGGTGCTGGCCGATCTGCAGACCATCGCCGAACGCAAGGGCAAGCTGGCCGGGCTCAACATGAGCTACCTCGGCGACGGCGCCAACAACATGGCGCACTCGCTGATGGTCGGCGGCGTCACCGCGGGCATCAACGTGACCATCGCCGCGCCGACGGGCTTCGCGCCGGACCCGCAGTTCGTCGAAGCCGCCAAGAAGCGCGCAGCCGAGACCGGGGCGACCGTCACCGTCACCACCGACCCGCAGGCCGCGGCCGACGGCGCCGACGTCCTCGTCACCGACACCTGGACCTCGATGGGTCAGGAGAACGACGGCCTGGACCGCGTACGGCCGTTTCGTCCGTTCCAGGTCAACACCGCACTGCTCGGCCGGGCGGCAGACGACGCCGTCGTGCTGCACTGCCTGCCGGCACACCGCGGGGACGAGATCACCGACGAGGTGATCGACGGCCCGCAGAGCGCGGTGTTCGACGAGGCCGAGAACCGCCTGCATGCCCAGAAGGCCATGCTGGTGTGGCTGCTGGAGAAAAACGCCGAATGACCGCACCGACCCGGGCCGGACGGCAGTCGCGCATCGTGGCGCTGCTGTCGTCGAACCCGGTGCGCAGCCAGACCGAGCTGGCGGCCCTGCTGGCCGCGGAAGGCATCGACGTCACCCAGGCCACGCTGTCGCGGGACCTGGAGGAACTCGGTGCGGTCAAGCTGCGCGGCGCCGACGGCGGCACCGGCGTCTACGTCGTCCCCGAGGACGGCAGCCCGGTCAAGGGCGTGTCGGGCGGGACCGAGCGGTTGTCCAGGCTGCTCGGCGAGCTGTTGGTGTCCACCGACGCCAGCGCCAACCTGGCGGTGTTACGTACGCCACCGGGGGCGGCGCAGTACCTGGCCAGTGCAATAGATCGGGCGGCTCTGCCTTATGTTGTGGGCACGATTGCCGGTGATGACACCATCTTCGTCGTTGCCCGCGAGCCGATGAGCGGCGCTGAGCTCGCCGCCACCTTCGAGAACCTGTAGCAGTACTAGACAAGGAGATTGACACATGTCCGAGCGCGTCATCCTGGCGTATTCCGGCGGTCTGGACACTTCGGTCGCGATCAGCTGGATCGGCAAGGAGACCGGCAAGGAAGTTGTGGCCGTGGCCATCGACCTGGGCCAGGGCGGTGAGGACATGGAGGTCGTCCGGCAGCGTGCCATCGACTGTGGCGCTGTCGAGGCCGTGGTCGTCGACGCCCGTGATGAGTTCGCCGACGAGTACTGCCTGCCCACCATCAAGGCCAATGCGCTGTACATGGACCGGTACCCGCTGGTGTCGGCCATCTCGCGCCCGCTGATTGTCAAGCATCTCGTCGAGGCCGCTCGCAGCCACGGCGGCACCGTCGTCGCGCACGGCTGCACCGGCAAGGGCAACGACCAGGTCCGCTTCGAGGTCGGCTTCAACACCCTGGCTCCCGAGCTGGAGGTCATCGCCCCGGTCCGCGACTACGCCTGGACCCGTGAGAAGGCCATCGCCTTCGCGCAGGAGAACGACATCCCGATCAACGTCACCAAGAAGTCGCCGTTCTCCATCGACCAGAACGTGTGGGGCCGTGCCGTCGAGACCGGCTTCCTCGAGGACCTGTGGAACGCCCCGACCAAGGACGTCTACGACTACACCGAGGACCCGACGGTCCACTTCAGCACCCCTGACGAGCTGATCGTCAGCTTCGACAAGGGCCGCCCCGTCGCGATCGACGGCCGCCCGCTGAGCGTGCTGCAGATCATCCAGGAGCTCAACACCCGGGCCGGTGCGCAGGGCGTCGGCCGCCTGGACGTCGTCGAGGACCGCCTCGTCGGCATCAAGTCCCGCGAGATCTACGAGGCCCCGGGCGCCATGGTGCTCATCACCGCGCACACCGAGCTCGAGCACGTCACCCTCGAGCGCGAGCTCGGCCGCTACAAGCGCGGCGTCGACCGCAAGTGGGGCGAGCTGACGTACGACGGTCTCTGGTACAGCCCGCTGAAGGCGTCGCTGGAGGCGTTCGTCGAGCACACCCAGCAGCACGTCTCCGGCGACATTCGCCTGGTGCTGCACGGTGGCCACATCACTGTCAACGGCCGTCGCTCGGGTGAGTCGCTGTACGACTTCAACCTCGCCACCTACGACGAGGGCGACAGCTTCGACCAGACCGCCGCCAAGGGCTTCGTTCAGCTGCACGGCCTGAGCTCGAAGATCTCCGCCAAGCGCGATCTGGGCCTGTAGGTCACATGAGCACCGGTGGGACCAACGAAGGTTCGCTGTGGGGTGGACGATTCGCCTCCGGCCCGTCCGACGCGCTTGCCGCACTGAGCAAGTCGACGCACTTCGACTGGGCGCTGGCCCCTTATGACGTCACGGCATCCAAGGCGCACGCCCGTGTCCTGTACAATGCCGGGCTGCTCACCGACGAGCAGCGCGACGGGCTGTTGGCCGGGCTGGACAGCCTGGGCAGCGACGTGGCCGACGGATCCTTCGGGCCGCTGCCGACGGACGAGGACGTGCACGGTGCCCTCGAGCGCGGCCTGATCGACCGCGTCGGCGAGGACCTCGGTGGCCGGCTGCGCGCGGGCCGGTCCCGCAACGACCAGGTGGCCACGCTGTTCCGGATGTGGCTGCGCAACGCCATCAAAACCGTCGGCAACGCGGCACTCGACGTCGTCGCCGCGCTGGCCACGCAGGCGGCGGCGCACCCGACGGCGATCATGCCCGGAAAGACGCATCTGCAGTCGGCTCAGCCGGTGCTGTTGGCGCATCACCTGTTGGCGCACGCTCAGCCCTTGTTGCGCGACGTGGACCGGTTGCTGGATCTGGACAAGCGTGTCGCAGTTTCGCCTTATGGTTCAGGCGCTCTGGCCGGTAGCTCGCTGGGTCTGAGCCCCGATGCCATCGCGGCGGATCTGGGATTCGATGCGGCCGCGGACAATTCGATCGACGCCACTTCCTCGCGTGACTTCGCCGCCGAGGCCGCCTTCGTGTTCGCCATGATCGCGGTGGATCTGTCCCGCTTGTCCGAGGACATCATCCTCTGGAGCACAACGGAATTCGGCTACGTCAAGCTGCACGACTCGTGGTCCACCGGCAGCTCGATCATGCCGCAGAAGAAGAACCCGGACATCGCCGAACTCGCCCGCGGCAAGTCCGGCCGGTTGATCGGCAACCTCACCGGCCTGCTGGCCACCCTCAAGGCGCAGCCGCTCGCCTACAACCGGGATCTGCAGGAGGACAAGGAGCCGGTCTTCGACTCCGTCGCGCAGCTCAACCTCTTGCTGCCTGCGATGGCCGGGCTGGTCGGCACCCTCACGTTCGACACCGATCGGATGGCCGCGCTGGCGCCACTGGGCTACACACTGGCCACTGACATCGCGGAATGGATGGTGCGCCAGGGCATTCCGTTCCGCGTCGCGCACGAAGCCGCCGGTGCCGCGGTCAAGGCCGCCGAGGCCAGGGGAGTGGGACTGGAGGAACTTGCCGACGACGAGCTCGCCGGCATCCATCCGGGACTCACTGCCGAGGTGCGGGATGTGCTGACCATCGCCGGCTCGGTGGACTCGCGCGACGCCCGGGGTGGCACAGCGCCGAGCCGGGTTGCCGAGCAGCTCACCACCGTACGCGACACCGCCGGTCGGTTGCGGGCCCGCCTGCACGCCTGAGCCGTCGTCCGGCCGTAGGCTCGTGCGGTGCCAACTCGCAGCCGCGCCGCGGTGTACGCCAGACGTCGCAAGCGTCGGATGGCGAAGGTCGCCCACGACCTGACGACGCAGCAATGGGCTGTTCTGCAACAGGTTTGGGGTGGCTGCGCCTACTGCGGCGCGGACGACACCGATCTGCAGAAGGACTGCGTCCAGCCCATCTCCCGCGGCGGAAGGTACACGCTGGACAACGTGGTGCCCGCATGCCGGTCCTGCAATGCGAGCAAATGCAACGCCGAAGTCACCGGCTGGTTGCGCCGAAAGAAGTTGGACGAAGGCAGGTTTCTGCTCCGGAAGGCCACCATCGCCAGGGAACTGGCGCAATATTCGGGATCCTGACGGCGCCCGGCGCCTACGCTGAGCCGATGGCCGGTGTCCGGACGCCCGAAGTGCGCCTGGCGGAGCTGATCGCCTCGCTCTCCTTGGCAACCGACCTGGGCTTGGGACAGCCGCAGGAACACGTGTTGCGTCAGACGGTCATCGCGACGCGCCTGGCTGCCGTGGCGGGGATGACGCCCGAGCATCAGGCCGCCGCGTTCTACGTGTCGCTGCTGGCCTGGATGGGTGCGTCGCTGACTCGCATGAGCTGGCGCACTGGTTCGGAGACGACCTCCAGATGCGCGCCGACAGCTACCAGGTGGACAAGGCCGGTCCCGGGATGGCGCGGTTTCTGCTCGGACACCTCGCGCAGGGCCGGCCGGCGCTGCAGCGCATCACCATGGTCGGCCGATTTCTGGTCCAGGGCGTCGGCGATATGCCGAAACTGTTTGTCAGCCACTGTCAGACGGCCGGCGACATCGCCGACCGCCTGGACCTGCCATCCGAAGTCCGCGCCGCCCTGCTGGATGCCTTCGAGCGTTGGGACGGCATGGGCGTGCCGGGACGTGTCCGCGGAGTCCAGATCGCACCGGTCATGCGCGTCGTCCACATCGCGGACGACGCCGAGGTGCACCACCGCACCGGCGGCGTCGACGGGGCGCTGGAGATGCTGCGCAGCCGCCGGGGGACCGAGTTCGACCCGGAACTCGTCGACCTCTGTTGCGGCCGTCCGGACGACATCTTCGGGGGACTGGACGCCCTCGACGCCTGGGGCTCGGTGATCGGGGGCTGCGCGTCGCTCGATTGCACGATCCCCGACGCCGAATTGACTGCGGTGCTGCGGGTCTTCGCCGACTACGCCGACCTGAAATCGCCCTGGTTTCTCGGCTATTCACGGCGCGTCGCCGAACTCACCGCGGCGGCCGCGCGAGTGGCCGGACTCAGTGACGGCGACGTCGCCCTCGCCGAGCGCGCCGCGCTGGTGCACCGGGTCGGCGCCATCGGGGTATCCACCGGAGTCTGGAACAAGCCGGGCCCCTTGACCATTGCCGAACGCGAACGCGTCCGCACCGTCCCGTATCTCACCGAACGGGTGCTGTGCCGCCAACCGCGGCTGTGCGAGATCGGCGCGGTCGCCGCGGCCGGCTACGAACGCATGGACGGCAGCGGATACCCGCGCGGTTTGAGCGGCAGCGCCATTCCCGTGGCAGCCCGCCTGCTGGCCGCGGCCGCGGTCTATCAGGCCCTCGGTGAGGACCGCCCGCACCGGGTCGCATTGTCACAGGCCGATCGCACCACGGCCATGCACGCCGAGGTCACCGCCGGACGGCTCGATGCCGCTGCCGCCACCGCGGTGCTCACCGCCGCGGGTTGCCGGCCCGGCCGGCGGATCCCACTCGTCGCCGGCCTGACCGGCCGTGAGCTCGAAGTGCTCGAGCTCTTGGTCCGGGGTTCGTCGAATCGGCAGATCGCCCAACATCTTTCGATCACCCCGCGCACCGTCGGCACCCACGTCGAGCACATCTACACCAAGATCGGGGTGTCGACCCGCGGCGCCGCCGCGATGTTCGCCATGCGCCACGGGCTGGTCAGCGCCGCTGAATAGATCGGGTATTCACCCGATGTGCCGGGGTCCCGGCGGGCCGTAGAACCGATACATGAGCAACGACAGCGGCTCCGGATGGGCAGTGGCGGGCGCATTCCTGGAGGCCTTCGCCGGCCGGGATTTCGCCGCACTGTCCGAATGCCTTGATCCCGGCGTGCATTTCCGCGCACTGATCCCTCCCGGCCTCGTCGATGTCACCGGGGCCGACGACACCGTCGGCCGCTTCCGGCACTGGTTCGGCGCCGACACCTTCGAATTGATCGACGCCTCCGTCGGCCGTGTCGGAGACCGCGTCACGTTGAGCTGGCGCGTCCGCACCTCCCCACCCGGTGACCCGACGGCCGTCGCGATCGTCGAGCAGCGCATGTTCGCCGCCGCTGACGTCCGCATCCAGTCAATCGACCTGCTGTGCTCAGGGTTTCAGCCCGAACAGAAGGAGAACCGATCATGAGCTCGAAAGTGGCGATCAGCCTCACCACGGGCCTGGAGGACGCCGAGAAAGTCACGATCGCCCTGCTGATGGCCGTCGGCGCGGCTGAACAGGGGCATCCGACGATGATGTTCCTGGCCAAGGAAGCCGTGCGGCTGGGCCAGCCCGATTTCGCGCTCGGCGTCGCCTGCGACGGTTGCCCACCGCTGCCGGATCTCATGGCCCGCTATGCGGCCGCCGGCGGCAAATTCCTCATCTGTCCCATCTGCTTCAATGCCAAAGCCCTTGACGCAGAGAACATCTTGGCCAACGCCGGCCTCGGCGGCACCATTCCGCTGTGGCAGTGGATCGGCGAGGAGCCGGCCACCACGTTCAGCTACTGACTTCCTCCGACAACTCCATCCAGCGATCCTCGAGTTCGGTCACTTCACCTTCGAGTTCGCGCAGCGAGCCCGTGAGACGTTGCAGCCCTTCGTAATCGCCCTGATCATGCTCGGCGAGACGCTGGTGCGCGGTGTCGATCTGGCCGGCGAGCTTCTCCAGTCGCCGCTCGATGGCGGTGAGTTCCTTCTGTGCCGCGCGCAGCTCGGCGCCGGAAAGTCCCTCGGGCGCGACCACGGCCGGTTTGGCTGCGGCGGTACCGGTTTGGGCCGCGTGCGTCGCCCGCAGGCGCAGGTACTCGTCGACCCCGCCGGGCAGGTGCCGAAGCCGGCCGCCGAGAATGCCGAACTGCTGATCGGTGACGCGCTCCAGGAAATACCGGTCATGGCTGACCACGATCAGCGTGCCCGGCCAGGAGTCCAGCAGGTCTTCCATGGCCGCCAGCATGTCGGTGTCCAGGTCGTTGGTCGGCTCGTCCAGGATCAGGACGTTGGGCTGTTCCAGCAGGATCAGCAGCAGTTGCAATCGCCGCTGCTGTCCACCGGAGAGATCCTTAACCGGGGTGGAGAGCTGGGCGCTGGCGAAGCCGAGGCGCTCGAGCAGCTGGCTCGGTGTGAGTTCCTGTGCCTTGGAACCGGATCCGAAGCTGTAGGTCGTCGCCAACCGGCTCAGCACGACCCGCACGGGCTCGTCGAGATGCTCGGCCAGCTTCTCCACGCCCTGGGTGAGCGCGGCGATCTGCACAGTCTTGCCGTGCTTGACCCGGCCACTGGTCGGCTCGACCGTGCCGTCGATCAATCCGAGCAGTGTCGACTTGCCGGCGCCGTTGACGCCGAGGATTCCGGTGCGTTCGCCCGGGGCGATCCGCCATTCGACGTCCTGCAGCACCTGCCGCTCGCCGTAGGTCACCGACGCGTCCAGAATGTCGACGACCTGCTTGCCGAGGCGCGTCACGGCCAGCGATTGCAGCGCCACCTTGTCGCGGATCTCGGGTACGTCGGCGATCAGAGCGTTCGCGGCGTCGATGCGGAACTTCGGTTTCGACGTCCGGGCCGGCGCTCCGCGGCGCAGCCAGGCGAGTTCCTTGCGCGCCAGGTTCTGCCGCCTGGCCTCACTTGCGGCGGCCTGCCGGTCCCGCTCCACGCGTTGCAGGATGTACGCCGCGTAGCCACCCTCGAACGGTTCGACGATGCGGTCGTGCACCTCCCACGTGGCGGTACAGACCTCGTCGAGGAACCACCGGTCGTGGGTGACGACGAGCAAGCCGCCGGCGTTGGCGGCCCACCGCTTCTTCAGATGCGCGGCGAGCCAGGTGATGGCCTCGACGTCGAGGTGGTTGGTTGGCTCGTCGAGGATGAGGACGTCGTAGTCGCCGGCGAGCAGCTGCGCCAGGGCGACTCGGCGGCGCTGGCCACCGGACAGCGTGCCGATCACCGCGTTCCAGTCGAGGTCGCCGAGCAGTCCCGCGATGACGTCGCGGCCGCGCGGGTCACCGGCCCATTCGTGCTCGGGGACGTCACCGACGACGGTATGCCCGACGGTATCTGTGTGGTCGAGGGTGTCGGCCTGGTCGAGCGTCCCGATCCGGACGCCACCGCGTACCGTCACCCGTCCGGAGTCGGGTTTCAGCCGGCCGCCCAGCATCGCCAGCAAACTGGATTTGCCGTCGCCGTTGCGGCCGACGATGCCGATCCGGTCGCCCTCCTCGATCCCGACCGTCAGCGAATCGAAAACCACACGGGTCGGAAATTCCAGATGCAGGGCTTCGGCCCCCAATAGATGCGCCATCAGGCGCCGATCATATGCGGCGGCCGCCGCCGCCTGCGCACGCCGTAACAACGGGGTAACCAGCCCGTTGTGCCATGATGGCGTCGTAATCAGGGGATTTGTACTTATTTGACCAAAAGGGAGTACCCGGTGGTGGACTTTTCGGTGATCACCGGGCCGGTGGAGCGGTTGGTAGCAACCGCCCAGAACGGCCTGGAAGTGCTTCGCTACGGCGGGCTGGAGACCGGTGCCGTGCCCTCGCCGTTCCAGATCGTCGAGAGCGTGCCGATGTACCGCCTGCGCCGGTACTTCCCGCCGGACGCCCGTCCGGGCGCGGCCCCGGCCGGTTCGCCGGTGCTGATGGTGCATCCGATGATGATGTCCGCGGATATGTGGGACGTGACGCGCGACGACGGCGCCGTGGGCATCCTGCACGCCGCGGGGCTCGACCCGTGGGTCATCGACTTCGGTTCGCCGGATCAGGTCGAGGGCGGTATGGACCGCAACCTCGCGGACCACGTGGTGGCGCTGTCCGAGGCCATCGACACCGTCAAGGCGACCACTGGCAAAGACGTGCATCTGGCCGGTTACTCGCAGGGCGGCATGTTCGCCTACCAGACCGCGGCCTACCGCCAGTCCCGCGATCTGGCCAGCATCGTGGCCTTCGGCTCGCCGGTGGACACCCTGGCCGCACTGCCGATGAACATGCCGCCGAACCTGGCATCCGGCGTCGCCGACTTCATGGCCGACCACGTCTTCAGCCGTCTCAACATCCCGGGCTGGCTGGCGCGCAACGGTTTCCAGATGCTGGACCCGATCAAGACCGCACAGTCGCGCCTGGATTTCCTGCGCCAGCTCCATGACCGGGAGGCGCTGTTGCCGCGTGAGCAGCAGCGCCGGTTCCTGGCCAGCGACGGCTGGATCGCCTGGTCTGGCCCCGCCATCGCCGAGCTGCTCAAGCAGTTCATCGCGCACAACCGCATGATGACCGGCGGTTTCGCCATCCGCGGCAATCTGGTGACGCTGTCCGACATCACCTGCCCGGTGCTGGCCGTGGTCGGCGAGGTCGACGACATCGGCCAGCCCGCCGCGGTGCGCGGCATCAAACGCGCCGCCCCGGAGGCCGACGTCTACGAATACCTCATCCGCGTCGGGCATTTCGGTCTCGTGGTGGGTTCCAAGGCCGCGAGCCAGAGCTGGCCGACGGTGGCGTCGTGGGTCAAGTGGCTCGACGCCGGTGGGCCGATGCCTGCCGACGTGGTGCCGATGCCGTTGCAGTCCGAACTGCCGCGGGAGTCGGTGCCGTTGGCGATCCGCGTGGCCCACGGTGCCGCAGCCGCGACGGAGATGGCGTTCAGCCTGGCCACCACCGCGGCCGACGCCGTGGTGACGGCCGGCAAGTCGACGCGGGCACTGGCCATCGAGACCGTTCGCACCCTGCCGCGGCTGGCCCGTCTCGGCCAGATCAACGACCACACGCGAATCTCGTTGGGCCGCATCATCTGTGAGCAGGCGCAGGGCGCGCCGGACGGGGAATTCCTGCTGTTCGACGGTCGCGTCCACACCTACGAGGCCGTGGACCGCCGCATCAACAACGTGGTGCGTGGTCTGATCGAAGTCGGTGTCCGACAGGGCGTTCGGGTCGGCGTGCTGATGGAGACCCGGCCGAGTGCACTGGTCGCCATCGCGGCGCTGTCGCGCCTCGGCGCGGTGGCCGTGCTGATGCCGCCCGACGCCGACCTCGCCGTGGCGGCCCGCCTGGGTGGCGTCACCGACATCATCTCCGATCCGGCCAATCTGGATGCCGCGCGACAGCTGCGCACCCGCGTCCTGGTGCTCGGTGGCGGCGAGAACCGCGACCTGCATGTGTCCGACGACGCTGACGTCGTGGACATGGAGCAGATCGACCCCGACGTCGTCGAGCTGCCCGGCTGGTACCGGCCCAACCCGGGCTATGCGCAGGACCTGGCGTACGTCGCGTTCGCCAACGTCGGCGGCGAACTGGTGGCACGGCAGATCACCAATTTCCGTTGGGCGCTCTCGGCATTCGGCACTGCGTCGGCGGCCAATCTGGGCCGCGGCGACACTGTGTACTGCCTGACCCCGCTGCACCACCAGTCGGGACTGCTCGTATCGCTTGGGGGCGCGGTCGTCGGCGGTGCGCGTATCGCGCTATCCCGCGGTCTGCGGCCCGAGCGCTTCGTGCACGAACTGCGCCAGTACGGCGTCACCGTGGTGTCCTACACCTGGGCAATGCTGCGCGACGTCATCGACCATCCGTCGTTCGTGATCAACGGAACTCACCCGGTGCGCCTGTTCATCGGTTCGGGTATGCCGGCCGGGCTGTGGCGCCGGGTCGAAGAGGCGTTCCAGCCCGCGCACATCCTGGAGTTCTTCACCACCACTGACGGTCAGGCGGTGCTGGCCAATGTCTCGGGCGCCAAGATCGGCAGCGAGGGCCGGCCGCTGCCAGGCGGCGGCCAGGTCGCGCTGGCGGCATACGACGTCGACGACGACCTCATCCTCGAAGGCGACGACGGTTTCGTGGCGCTCGCAGAGCCCAACGAGGTCGGCGTGCTGCTGGCCAAGCCGCGTGGACCCGTCGATCCGACGGCGTCGGTCAAGCGCGGCGTGTTCGCACCGGGCGACACCTGGGTGTCCACCGAGTTCCTGTTCCGCCGCGATGACGACGGCGACTACTGGATGGTCGACAACCGGCGTTCGGTCATCCACACTCCGCGCGGCGCGGTGTTCGGCAAAGAGGTCGGCAACACGCTGGGTCGCCTCGAGGCGGTCGACATCGCGGTGACCTACCGCGTGCCGGTCGGCGACCGGGACCTGGCGGTCACGGCCTTGAGCTTGCGTCCGGGCGGCAGCGTGCTGGCCGCCGACCTCCGTGAGGCGTTGGCCGACCTGCCCGTCGGCGTCGTGCCGGACCTCATCCACGTCGTGCCAGAGATGACGCTGAACGCGTCGTATCGCCCGGTACTGGCCGAATTGCGCGCCGCAGGTGTGCCCGAGTCATCGGACAACTCGTGGCAGTTCGACGCCGAAAGCGACTCGTTCATCCAGTTCACCCCAGCTGCCCACGCCGAGCTGACCGCGACGGGCAGTCTGTCGTGACAGCCCGCCTGCGCCGGTCGGCGCTGTTAGGCTGCGGTTTGTCAGTCGGGGTACCCGCCGTCGGGCGCAGATATCGAATGGAGAATGCATGACGTCACACACCAGCCGTCCTCGGCGCGGTGTTGCCGGCGCGATTCTGGCGGGAGCTGTGGCCGCCGGCGTGATGATCACCCCCGCCGCTGCGCACGCTGACGTCCTCGACGAACTCGACTCCCAGTACGACATCGGCTCCAGTGGCGGGGACCTCTCGAACTTGCTTCACACCGCGCTCAGGCTGCGTGCCCAGGGCTTCGGTCCCTCGAAGGGCAACCTGGACGACATCCAGGCGGCCCTCGACCAGCGCCCCAACCAGGTGCCGCTGATCCACGCCCTGCAGGACACCGTGAAGTTCCAGAAGCGCAATCAGGCCCGTGCGGCCGGTGTGAAGCCGCAGAGCCCCATCGTCATCGGCGGCCCGGGTGGCCTGCCGCCCGGTCTGGTGCCCGGTACCGGTGGCTCACAGATTCCGTTGGGTGGATAACGCACGATGATCGACGAAGCGCTGCGCGCGATTTTGGTGTGTCCGCAGGACCGGGGCGAGCTGCTGCTGGTCGGGGACGAGTGCCTGTACAACCCGCGATTGCGTCGCGCGTACCGGATCGACGGTGGCGTACCGGTGCTGCTGATCGACGAGGCCGTCGACGTCACCGACGACGCCGAGCACCAGCGACTGCTCGACGCCGCCCGGCGCTAGCTCAGCGCCGGCAGGTCGCCGGTGAGATAACGCTGCAGGTTGGGGCCGATCGTTTCCACGATCTGTTGCACCGGAAGCGATCTGAACGGCTCCAATTCGAGGATGTAGCGGGCCATCACTACGCCGATCAGCTGGGAGGCGACGAACTGCACGCGGATTCGCCCGGTGCCGGGTGGATTGTCAACGCGCCCACCGACTTCGGTGGTGATGACGTCTTCCAGGAAGATCCGCATCAGGTTAACCTCATCGCCTGCCAGCATCGAGCGCAACGCCGCGATGAATCCGGCGCCGAGTTCGGAGTCCCAGATCGGGAGCAACAGCGACGGCAGAGTACGGCCGAGCTCATCGATGGGGGTTTCCCTCAGCGGCCCCAACACCATCTGCGGATCAATGGGAATGTGCACCGCCGTCGCGAAGAGCTGCTGCTTCGTCCCGAAATAGTGATGCACCAGCGCCGCGTCGACACCTGCGGCGGACGCGATCGCCCGCACCGACGTGTTATTGAACCCGTTGCGGGCGAACAGCTCCCGCGCGCACGACAGGATTGTCTCCTTGGTGTCCGACGGTCCGGTCGGCCGGCCGGGGGGCTTGCGGCGGGGCTGCGGCTGCGTCGCGGTCATGGGGTCCGACGGCGCAGGGTCGCGGCGGCCAGGCACATGGTGACGACGGCGAACGCGATCACGATGACGATGTCACGCACCATGGTGGTGGTGACCTCGGTGTGGTCCGCGACTTCGCGGAGCGCTTGGAGTGCATACGTCGCGGGCAGTGCGTCACTGATCCACCGCAGCCAGTCGGGCAGTACCTCGCGCGGAACGATGATGCCGCACAACAACAATTGCGGCACGATGACCACCGGCATGAACTGCACGGCCTGGAACTCGGTGCGTGCGAAGGCGCTGCACAACAGGCCGAGTCCGACACCGAGCACCGCGTTGACGATCGCGATCAGGAATACCAGTGCGGGGCTGCCTGCGGTGTCGAACCCGAGGAACCAGAACGACACCACGCAGGCCAGCGTCGCCTGGGCCGCGGCGGCCACGGAGAACGCCGATCCGTAGGCGGCCAGCAGGTCCAGCCGGCGCAGGGGAGTGGTCAGGATCCGTTCCAATGTTCCCGAAACCCGTTCGCGCTGCATTGTTATCGACGTGATCAGGAACATCACGACCAGCGGGAAGACACCCAGCAGGATCAGGCAGGCATTGTTGAACGGGGACAGGGCGCCAGGGCGGTGTGGCAGGTCGTCGAACATGAAGTACATCAGGGTGATGACGGCGCTCGGCACCACCAGAATCATGGCCATGCTGCGATGGTCGGCGGCGAGCTGACGCAGGATGCGGGTGGTGGTGGCCAGGTACGGCTGTAGCGTCAACCGGCTCTGGCCGCGGTGCTGCGCCGGATGATGGTCAGAAACGCTTCCTCCAGCGATGAACATCCCGTGTCCTCTCGTAGTTGGGTGGGCGTGGTGTGCCCGAGCAGGCGGCCGTCACGCATCAGCAGGAGTTCGCCGCAATGGTCGGCCTCGTCCATCACATGGCTGGACACCAGCAGGGTGGTGCCGCCGCGGGCCAGTCGGTCGAACTGTTCCCAGAGATCGACGCGCAGCACCGGGTCCAGCCCGACGGTCGGTTCGTCGAGCACCAACAGGTCAGGTTTGGACACCAGCGCGCAGGCCAGCGAGGCACGAGTCCGCTGGCCGCCAGACATGTTGCCGCACAACGCCGTTCGGTGTTCTTCCAGGCCAACGGCGGCTATCGCCTCGTCGGCCGCTGTCTTGCCGGAACCAGTCAGCGCGGCGAAATAGCGCACGTTGTCGATGACGCGCAGATCGTTGTAGACCGTCGGCTCCTGGGTCACGTATCCGACCCGGCGGCGCAGTTCCGCCGACCCAGCAGGCTTCCCGAGCACGGTGACGGTGCCCGTCGTGATGATCTGAGTGCCGACGATCGAGCGCATCAGGGTCGTCTTGCCGCAGCCTGATGGGCCGAGCAGACCGGTGATGCTGCCGCGCTGTACCCGCAGCGACACCTCGTCGATCGCGCGTCGTTTGCCACGGACGACGGTCAGGTTGTCGACCCGAATCGCGTCGTCAGCGGCATGATCCACTAATTCATCATGCGATGAACTCATCATGTGATGAATACTCCGCCTGTGGCGAGCACATGTCAATGGCCAGTGTCTGGCAGGGCAGAATGGCAGGCCATGAGTGCCGACCAGCTCGCCGTCGATCCGGTCACCGCGGCTCGGCGCCTGCTCGGAGCGACGCTCTATGGTCGCGACGTGGTCGCGACCGTTGTCGAGGTCGAGGCATACGGCGGTCCGCCGTCGGGGCCGTGGCCAGATGCGGCCGCGCATTCGTATCGCGGCCCGACCGCCCGCAGTGCCGTGATGTTCGGGCCACCCGGCCATCTGTACACCTACCGCAGTCACGGAATTCATGTGTGCGCCAACGTCGTTTGCTGCACCGAGGGGGTAGCTGGTGCCGTGTTGCTCCGTGCGGCGCGCGTCGTGGACGGCTGCGGTGTTGCGGAAGCCCGTCGGCGGGCCGGCATCACGTCCGTCGCATACGCCCGGGGGCCGGGCAACCTGTGCGAGGCTCTAGGAATCACTTTGTCGGACAACGGTATTGACTTGATGGATCGCCGATCGCCGGTGCGGCTGGAACTGAATGCGCCGCAGGAGGGCAGTGCTGGCCCGCGAGTCGGGGTCAGCCAGGCTGCCGACCGGGCGTGGCGATTCTGGCTGCCGGGCACTCCCGAGGTGTCGAACTACCGGCGCAGTCCGCGGGCGCCGGCGCCGGGCGGGAGCGACTGATGACTGCCGGTGACCTGCGATAGGGGAAGATCGACGTCGTGAGTACTGGCATCCTCGATGAACTGGACTGGCGCGGGCTGATCGCGCAATCGACCGACCGCGAAGCGCTCGCCGCCGCGACCACGGATGGGCCGCTCACGCTGTATGCCGGCTTCGACCCGACCGCGCCCAGCCTGCATGCGGGACACCTGGTTCCCCTGCTCACGCTGCGGCGATTCCAGCAGGCCGGCCACCGTCCCATCGTGTTGGCCGGTGGCGCGACCGGCATGATCGGCGATCCCCGCGACAATGGGGAGCGGACCATGAACACCGCCGACACCGTCGCCGACTGGGCCGAACGCATCCGCGGCCAACTCGAGCGATTCGTCGAGTTCAACGACTCCGGCAATGGCGCGATCGTCGAGAACAACCTGTCCTGGACCGGGCCGATGTCAGCGATCGAATTCCTGCGTGACCTGGGTAAACACTTCTCGGTCAACGTCATGCTCGACCGCGACACCATCAAGCGGCGACTCGAAGGCGACGGCATCTCGTACACCGAGTTCAGCTACATGCTTCTGCAGGCCAACGACTTCGTCGAGCTGTACAAGAAGCACGGCTGCAGCCTGCAGGTCGGCGGCTCCGACCAATGGGGGAACATCATCGCCGGTGTCCGGCTGGTGCGCCAGAAGCTGGGTGCGACCGCGCATGCGCTCACGGTTCCGCTCGTCACCTCGGCCGACGGCAAGAAGTTCGGCAAGTCGACCGGCGGCGGCAATCTGTGGCTCGATCCTGAGCTGACCAGCCCATATGCCTGGTACCAGTACTTCGTGAACGCGGCCGACGCCGATGTCGTCGGGTATCTGCGCTGGTTCACCTTCCTGTCCGCCGACGAGCTCGGGGAACTCGCGACCGCCACCGCGGAGCGGCCACACGAGCGCGCGGCGCAACGCCGGCTGGCCCGGGAATTGACCACGTTGGTGCACGGCCAGGCCGCGACCGACGCCGTCGAACTGGCCAGTCAGGCGCTGTTCGGCCGTGCCGAACTGGCGGATCTCGATGAGTCGACGCTCGCGGCCGCGCTGACCGAGGCCAGTAATGGCCAGGTCGCGGAGCTCGTGCCCGGTGGGCCCGATGGGATCACCGACCTGCTGGTTGCGACGGGACTGTCGAAGAGTCGTGGGGAAGCGCGCCGAACTGTCGCCGAAGGTGGCGTGTACGTGAACAACGCACGTGTGGAAAGCGACGAGTGGGTACCACAGCCGACGGACTTTCTCGGTGAGCGCTGGCTGGTGTTGCGGCGTGGCAAGCGCCACATCGCCGGGGTTCGGCGGGTTGCCGGGTCGGACCGCGGGTGATGACCCGTCTGACCAGGGGAAACGGGCCGCTGACCTGGCGATTTGACTCGCTGTTAGCCCTGCCGTAACTTATTCCAGGTCAGAGCGACACGGACAAGCGCCGGAGAGCGAAGACCAAATCCGAGAGTAACACCCATTAAGTTGGGAGTTCCTCACTGCCCGCACTACGGACCGCGGCTATTAGCCGCGGGTTTGTTGCGCGGCCAGGCCGGGCGTGTTGTTTGAGAACTCAATAGTGTGTTTGGTGGTTTTTGTTTGTTGTTTTTTGACTGCACCTCGTGTTTTCCCGTTTGTGGGGTGTGGTTGTTTTTTTGATGCCAGATTGTTGGTGTCTTTTG
>NZ_VTGY01000010.1 GCF_009729075.1 Mycolicibacterium sp. CBMA 226
CATCACCAGCAGCAAGGCCCTGCCGGATGAACACCCAATACGCCGGCATCCGCGACCGCAACACAAGATTGGAACCCACAACACTCCTCAATCAGAAGGGGTGTTGCATCGATCCCTTGAAACCGCCCGAGTGAGCAGCGCCAGGCACGCAGGGTCAACGGCATTGCAAGGTTGACGCTGTTGCCACGGCGCGGAAATGCGAGTGCGCAGCGCCGTGGCCGCGGAGTCAACCCGCGCTATGAAGTCAGCATGGCCTGCCAGGTCTTGGGCGCCGCTCCGGTGGCGAGGTCGGCCTGCCGCACCAGCTGGCCGTCGGGGGCCATGTACTCGCCCGTGCGGGGGTCGTACTGCGCATAACCGAGGCCGCCGGTGAACGCACTCGGCGCCGCACCGGGCTCGCCGGCAGGAGGGACATCCGGTCTGGGCTCGACCGGGTCGCCACCAGGAATCGGCGGGACGCTACCCGCGTTGCCCGACACACCCGGGCCGCTGACCGGATTCTGCGGTGGCAGCACCGGGTTATTCGGCGGCGGCCCTGGCGGTGGGGCCCCGGCGGCCGGCCCTTCGCCGACCGGGGCATACAGCCCCTGATCAGGGAACCACCGCGAATCCGGCGGCACGCCTTGCCTTTCCAGGCTCGGGTCACGTGGATACGGGCCGACTATCGGCATCCGCTGCGCTAGTGGCTCGTATTCCTTGTCGCTGTTGCAGATTTCGGCCGTCGGTGCGTACTTGCCAGGCTTGTTCATGCACGGCGTGTTGCGGATGCCGCGGACTGCGACCGGTGCGTCCTGTGGCAGTTTGCAGTAGATATCGTCGGGCAGATCGATTGTGGTGGTCTCATAAGCCGGCCGCCATGACGACGGCGGGAGGAATCCCGTCGTGCAGGGCGGTGGGTCTTCCGCACCGATCCGGAAGCTGCCGATACCGAGACCACCGGCGTTGCGGAACAAGCCATAAGAGATCACCGTCGACACGATCGGTGGCAGCAGCACCAGCGCCTGCTCCAAGCCGGGGCGGTAGGTCACACCAAGCTGCCCCAGCGTGGTCAGGTTGGCCAACAGCACCGGAACAGTGATTTTCAGCTTGTCGAAGAGCTTGGTCGCATCGTCGGCCACCGCGGGTCCACGGTCCAGCAGGCTGCGGATCTGGGGATCGCTCGTGACCAACTGACCGGTGACACCCGTCAGGCTGCGTGACCACACCCGCAGTGAATCTGTGCTCTGCACCTGGGAATCCAGCAGTGGCGAGCTGTTCTCGATGAGCTGGCGCACCTTGTCGCGTTGTTCGTTCAGGCCGCCGACGAGTTTCCCGGACGAATCGGACAGCGACTGCAGGTCGTAGTCGGCGCCGTTGAACGCCTTGTAGGTCTCATCCAGCAACTGGTGCAGCTTGTCCTTCGGCAGGGTCGCGACCAGGTCGCTCGCGCGGTCCATCATCGGCCCGATCGGGGGCGGGACCGCGTCGGACCCGCCCCTGACGACAGAACCGTCATGCAGGTACGGCGCCGAGTCGGTGTGCGGCAGCAAGTCGACATACTGCTCCCCCACCGCCGAGACACTCCGCACGACGGCCGACAGGTCCGCCGGGATCTTCGACGACGAGTCGAGCGACATCTTGGCGCGCACACCGGTTTTCGTCAGCTCGACGTCGGTGACGCGACCGACCTGCACACCGCGGTAGGTGACGTTGCTGAAGCGGTACAACCCCCCGGTGTCCGGAAGTTCGAGGGTGACGTTGTAGCGCCCGATTCCCGCGAGCGACTGCAGCTGCATGTAGCTGAAGGCCATCACGAAGACGCCGACAACGGAGGCGATCGTGAAGATCACCAACTGGATTCGGACAAAGCGCGACAGCATCAGTGTCCCCCTTGATCCGGGCCGGGCGCCGGTGCGGGTCCGGGCAACGGCGGCGGCGCCACTTCGGGCGGCCGAGGCGCGATGACCGCCGGCGGCGGCGCCACGCCGATGCCGAGCGGGTCCTTCGTCTGCGCGGCATATCCCGGGTCACCGATCGCGGCCTGAATCCCTTGGGTCGGGTCACCGAAGCGGGTACCCATCCACAGTTCCCGGCGGATGCGCGGCAGCGTCAGATCGAGCGTCGCCGAAAGGTTCAGGTAGTCACCCTTGATGTAGCGGTCGATGGCGGCCTGCCCATAGGGGAACGTCGACGCCATGGCGAGTGACTTGTCGATGACGATTCCCACGTCGGCCAGCGACCGGGTGATCGGTTCCATGTGGCGGAGGTTCTCCACGAGGTCGGCCTGAGTGTCGTTGATCAGTGCGGTCGCGGTATCACTGAAGGTCCGCAATTTCGTCAGTGCCGCAGTGATATTCGGTCGCTGTGCCACCATGACCTCGAGCGCCTGGGGCATGACCCGCAGAGCCTCCGTGATGGCATCACGCTGCCCGGCGAAGGTGCCGGCCAATCCGTTGAGGGCCCTGATCGTGGTGACGATGTCGTCGCGTTGATCATCGATCGTGCCGACGAACCGATCCAGGCGACCGATGAGATCGCGGATCGACTCCTGACGGCCGTCGAAGGCGTTGTTGAAACTGTGGATGATGCCACCGATCTGGCCGACGCCACCGCCATCGACAACCGTCGCCAGCGCCGCCAGGGTGCGTTCGGTCGACGGATAGGTCGACGACTGGTTCAGCGGGATGGTCGTTCCGGGCGCCAGCCGGCCTGCCGGCGCCGTCCCGGGAACCGGGTCGAGCTCGACGTGCGTCGAACCCAGCAGGCTGGTCTGCCCGATTTTCGCGACGACGTTACCGGGCACGACGACGCCCGGCTTGACCAAGATGTCGACCTCGGCATGCCCGCGGACCACCTTCATGGGTCCGACGCTGCCGACCACGACATCGTCGATCATCACCGGTGAATTCGATTCCAGCGTACCGACATTGGCGAACTCGACGTGGTAGACCGTCGCTCCCGAGACGCGCCCCGGAGCGCCCGGCAGCGGCAGTGAATTCACGCCCTGCCAGGCACACCCGCTCAGCGGTGCCATGGCGCACACCGCCAGGGCGAGCGGGCGCCAGACCCGGCGGGTGATCGAGCGCGTCATGAGGCGGGCCTTTCGGCGGGCAGCAGCATCCCCGGCAGGGTGGCCGGCGGCGGCGGCTCCGGGCCGGTGTAGCCGGGCATCAGCTTGGCCTCGCTGTAGATCAGCTGGTCGGGTCGCGGCGTGGGGCCCAGGAACGGGTTGAACGGGATCGGCAGGTAGTTGAAGTTCAAGAGCCGCAGTGCCGGGCCGAGATACTCGGCGCACTTCTTCGCGCCCTCCATCGGATCACCGCCCTGGATGCCCGCGATGGCGCTGCACACGAACTGGGCCGGATTGGAGAAGCCGTTGACACCGAACATGCCTGTGGCGGTTCCCGATACCGGATCGTAGATGTTGTAGAAGTTCGACATCACCGTCGGGAACACGTGGAGCAGCTCTTCGAGATCCTTCTTGCTCCCGGCCAGGGTCTGTGTGACGTCGGTCAAGCGGGCCACCGACTCGACGGTGCGGTTGTTGACGCTCGACATGAAACGCTGGATGTCCCCCACCGCGACGGACAGGTCACTC
Source organism: Mycolicibacterium sp. CBMA 226 (assembly GCF_009729075.1). Taxonomy (GTDB): domain Bacteria; phylum Actinomycetota; class Actinomycetes; order Mycobacteriales; family Mycobacteriaceae; genus Mycobacterium. The sequence goes on from NZ_VTGY01000010.1 coordinate 3,578, forward strand.
AGCGCAGCGTCCAGGTCGGAGCGACTCGAATCGAGGACGCTCGACAGTGTCGCCAACCGGTCCTCGAACTGCACGATCTGAGTGTTGCTGCCCTGCAACGCCGTAACGAAAACCTGCAGGTTCTTGATGCTGTCGACGATGTTGCCGTTGCCGTCTGCCAGGACCCGGCTCACGCCCGACAACTGCGCGAGGGTGTCGCGCAGCCGTTCACCGTTGCCGGCCATCGCGTTTGCCGCGCTGTCGACGAAGCGCCCGGCCACGGACGTGTCCCCAGGCTTGGTCGGTCCGAGCTCAGAGACCAGCCTCGTAAGTTGCGCTTTGACCTCGTCCCATTCCACGGGCACGGCGGTGCGCGAGACCGGGATGACGGCGCCCTCCGCCAGCGTGGGACCCGTGGTGCGGTACGCGGGTGTCAGCTGGACGTACCGCGCGGCGACCAGGTTCTGCTGGACGATGACTGCTTTGACGTCGGCCGGGATCGGTACGTCCCGATCCACGTTCAGTGTCAGCTTGACCGTCTGGCCCTGGGGCTGGACATCCGACACCGTGCCTACCTTGACGCCGGATACCCGGACTTCGTCGCCGGAGTACAGACCGGTGACGCGGGTGAAGATGGCACCGAAGGTCCTGGGACCGAACATGTTCCGGTATCCGACGAAGATTCCGGCGACGACCGCGGCACCCACCAGCGCCACGGCCAGGATTCGGATCAACATCCGTCGCGTCATCAGTGCGGCACCTGTCCCACGGGCGGACCCTCGGTCTCTTCACGGTTGTAGCAATGATCGAAGTTGTAGGGCGGCTTGAATCCGTTGCGTTCACCACCACAGTTCGGCCAGGGGAACAGCGTCCGGGGCTGCACCCCGAGCGCCGCATCGATGAAGGGCTGGATCTCGTGCCCGTCGATCAGGTTCACGACGAACGCGTTGTAGTACCCGCCGTTGTTGACCGCTTCGCCCTGGGTCATCACGACCTTCTTCAGACCCGGGATCGCTTTCGAGATGTTGTCCTTGTTCTTCTCCAGCACGGCCACCACCGAATTGAGGCGATCCAGCGCCGGCGCCAGCTGTGCTTCGTTGTCGTGCACCACGGCCGACAGTTGCTTGGCCACCGCCGAGGTGTTGGCCAGTAGCGTCACGATGGCCTCGCGCCGGTCCACCAACATCCCGAGCAGCGAATTCGCGTTCAGGATAAGGGTGTTGAGCTGGTCGCTGCGCTGCGACAGCACGCTCGTGACGTCCGCCGCGCTCTTCAACAGCTCCGAGAGCGACTGGTTGCGATCGTTGAGCGAACGCGACAACCGGGACACCCCGTCGAAAGTCGGGCCGAGCTGGGGCGCGATCTGGTCGAGCGTCTGCGACAGCAGATCGAGCGACTGGCCCAGCTGGTTGGTGTCGGTCCCGGCGGTGTTCTTCGTCAGCTCATTGACCGCGTCCGTCAGTGAATACGGTGACGACGTGCGGGAGATCGGAATCACCGAACGTGGCTTGAGCGGCTTGTCGCCCGCCGACACCAGCGCGAGGGTCCGTGCGCCCAAGAGGGTTCCGGTTCGGATGTGGGCGGAGGTGTCGGACCCCAGGGACACTCGGCCATCGACCGTGAAACCGACCACGGCGTCACCGTCTTTCAGCGACACGTTCGATACCGTGCCGACCTTCATGCCCGACACCACGACGTTGTTGCCGACCTCCAGTCCGCCCGCCTCCGCGAAGACAGCCGAGTACCGCACCGACATCGCCCAGTCCTTGAACTTGTCCGGCGACAGGCCGACCAGGATCACCAGGATGACGGTCACGACGCCGATGATGCCGACACGGATGAGGCGCGCGTTGCCATACTTCAGCATCTACTGGCACCTCCCCGCGTTGGACCTGACCCACGGCAAGACGACGACCCGACCTTCGCGGTCGTTGACCCGGACGGTGAGATCGCAGATGTAGTACTGGATCCAGCTGCCGTATGCGCCGGTTCGGGCTTCCTTGCGGTAGTTCTCCGGTGCGCGTTGCAATGCGTTGTCCAGGGTCTCCTTGTCCTGGTCCAGGTTGTTGCCGACCCGCAGCAACTGGTTCACCGTGCCGGCCAACGGTTTCCGCGTCTGGCCGAGCAGATCAGAGATCGTGGCGGTGCCCTTGTCGAGAGAGTCGATGGCAGCACCTACCGGGTCGCGGTCGGCCGACAACCCGCTGACCAGCCGCTCCAGCCGGTCCACGGCGGACGAGAACTTGTCGCCGTCACGTGCCATGGTTCCGATGAGCAGCTTCAGGTTGTCGATCAGCTGCATGACCACCTCATTGTTGTCCGCGAGCGAGCCGCTGAACGAAGACGTATGTGACATCAGCGAATTGATCCCGTCGGCCTGTCCCTGGAACACCTGCAACAGCGACGAGGTCAAGGCGTTGACGTCCTGCGGGTTGAGTCCCTGCACGACGGGCTTGAGACCGCCCAGAAGCAGATCCAGGTCCAGGGCGGGCGCCGTCCGCTCGAGCGGGATCGTCGACCCGGCCGGGAGCACCTGGGTGGGCCCGGGCCCGTCGACGAGATCGAGATACCGATCGCCGACGAGATTCAGGTAGCGCACCTCCGCGCGCGTGCCGGCGGTGACGGGTATGGCGTTGTCGGCGTTGAACGTCACCGTGACATTGCGGTCGTCACCCAGCTGGAGACCGGTGACGGTGCCGACGCGGATGCCGGCAACCCGCACCGAATTCCCGGCCCGCAGGCTCGACGCATCGGCGAACACCGCCTTGTAGTCCTTGGTGGACCCGGTTCGCGTCTCCCCGAGCACCATGAACAAAAAGCCCGAGGCAATCATCATGACCACGGCGAAGATCGCGAACTTGACCGCTGCCCCTCGTGCGTTCATCGTCCCGGCTGTCCGATCTGTGCGGTGTTGCGCGGCGGCCCGTCGATGGGTCCGTACAGCAGCTGCTTGAGGCCATCACTGTTGAGAATGATGTTCTGGTTGCCGTACTTGAACGGGTTGGTGCCGGTGTCGGTGATGACGAAGTTCGGATGCTGCTCGAACGCCACCGGCAGGACCTCGCAGCGTGGGCCGCCCTTGGCGCCCACTTTCGGCAGGTCGCCCGGGTACCGGTACCGCTCATGGCCCCACAGGAAGCTCGCCGACAGTGGCAGGCCGCCGGGGGTCGGGGCCTGCGGCTGAGAACCGAAGTCCGCCAAGCCCTTCAATGAACATGTCAAGGCGGGGTTGTACTGGTCGAACAAGCCGGAGAGCGGCACGAAGAGCCGCATCACGTTGGCCAGCGCCTGATGGTTGGCGGCGAGGAAGGCATTACCGGTGTCGGCAAAGGTGCTCATGCTCTTCAGCGTGTTGTCGAGTTCCGTCTGCTTGTCGACGATGGACTTGCTGATCCGGGTCGCGTTGCGCGTGATCTGCACGAGATCACCGGCAGTCGCGTTGTAGGCGTCGAGCACCGTTGGCGCAGTGGATATCTCGTGCTGCATGGTCGGCAGTGCCGGCTCGATCGTCGCGAGCAGGTTGTCCGCGTTCACGAGCGTCTCGCCGAAAGCATTGCCACGGCCGGACATTCCGCGCGAGAGCGCGCCGAGGGTCTCGTTCAACTTGGCGGGCTCGACTTCGGCCAGGACCGACGTCAGCTGCTCGAACACAGTGTTGATCTCCACGGTGACGTGATCGGCCGCCACCACGGCCCCAGCCGCCAGGCTTTTCGGCGACGGGGTCTCGGGCGCATTGAACTCGACGAACTTCGCGCCGAACGCGGTGGACGAGGCGATGTCGACCGTGGCGTTGGCGGGGATGAGCCCGAGTTGGTCGGGGTTCATCTCCAGGTGCAGTTCGGCCTTGCCGTCGGGTCGTTCATCGATCGAGGCAACGCGGCCGACCTCCACGCCGCGCATCTTCACCTTGGCGTCGGGGTTCATCACCAGACCGGCCCGCTCGGCGAGCACCGTCACCGGCACTGAGCCCGTGAACTCGCCGCTGAACCGCGCCAGCGCAAAGGCGACCAGCGCCGCGATCACCGTGACGACTCCCGCTCCGGCCAGAACCCGCGCAGAACTTCTCGTCATCTCACCTCCGCCGTCTGTTGTTCGCGCAAGCGCTCATCACCCCGACAAGTTGAAGTTGCCGTTGGTGCCGTAGATCGCCAGCGACACCAGCAAGGTGACCGAGACGGTCGCGATCAGTGAGGTCCGTACGGCGTTACCGACCGCCACCCCCACGCCCGACGGCCCGCCGGAGGCGAAGAAGCCGTAGTAGGTGTGGATCAGCAGGATGACGAGCGCCATCAGGATCGCTTGCAGGAACGACCAGAGCAGGTCGACGGGATTGAGGAACGTGGCGAAGTAATGGTCGTAGAGACCCGCGGACTGCCGGAACAGGTACACCGTCACGAACCGGCTGGCCAGGAAGGACAGGATCACCGCGATCGCGTACAGCGGCACGATCGCGACCATGCCCGCGACGATGCGCGTGCCGACGAGATAAGCCACCGACGGGATCGCCATGGATTCAAGGGCGTCGATCTCTTCGTTGATCCGCATCGCGCCGAGCTGCGCGGTCGCGCCCGCGCCGAATGTCGCCGCCAGTCCGATGCCGGCGATCACCGGTGCGGAGATGCGGACGTTGATGAATGCCGCGAGGAACCCGGTCAGCGCCTCGATGCCGATGTTGCCCAGTGAGCTGTACCCCTGCACCGCCAGCGTGCCGCCGGCCGCGAGGGTCAGGAACCCCACGATGACGACAGTCCCGCCGATGAGCGCCAATGTGCCTGCGCCCATGCTGATCTCGGCGACCAGGCGGATGGTCTCGCGGCGGTAGCGCAGAGCGGCGAACGGCGCTCCCACCAGCGCCATCCAATAGAACATGCCGTGGTCACCGATGCCGCCAAGGACATCGGCGGGCTTGCGCAGCATGCGCAAGAACCTCGGGAACCGGTGCCGCAGAATCACTTCGGTCGACATGACAGCCTCACTTCACCGTCATCCGGATGCCGATGGCGGTGACCACCACATTGACGACGAACAAAGCCATGAAGGCGTAGACCACCGTCTCGTTGACCGCGTTACCCACGGCCTTGGCGCCGCCACCGGAGATCGTCAGGCCGCGGTAACACGCGATGAGCCCGGCGATCAGGCCGAACAGCGCCGCTTTGATACACGAGATGATCAGCTCGGGCACTCCCGTCAGCAGCGTGATACCGGCTCCGAACGCGCCCGGGTTCACATCCTGGACGAACACCGAAAACACGTAGCCGCCAAGGATTCCGATGATGCAGACCAGGCTGTTGAGCAGCAGGGCCACGATGCCGGAGGCCAGCATCCGCGGTGTCACGAGCCGCTGGACGGGATTGATGCCCAGCACCTCCATCGCCTGAATCTCCTCGCGGATGGTGCGGGAACCCAGATCCGCGCAGATCGCGGTGGCGCCCGCACCCGCGACGATGAGCACCGTCACCATCGGGCCGACCTGGGTGACGGCACCGAACGCCGCACCCGCGCCGGAGAGGTCCGCCGCCCCGAGTTCGCGCAGCAGGATGTTGAGGGTGAAACTCACCAGCACCGTGAACGGGATGGCCACCAGCAGCGTCGGAATCAGCGAAACCCTTGCGATGAACCAGGATTGGTTGAGGAACTCCTGCAGGTGAAACGGGCGCTGGAAAATGAACCCGAAGGCGTCGGCGCCCATCGAGAACAGGCCGCCGACGGCCTGCATGGGCTTACCGAAGCCGCGGCCGAGCGCCGGCAGTCCCGACGACCAGTGGTCCTGTCCCTTACTCGCGGCCATCGGCCGGCCCTTCCACAATGGTCACCGCGGACACCGCGCCGACGATGGCGCCGTTTTTCACGCGTCCCCCTCAACTGTCGGCAGCATTGGGACCCCCGGTGTGGAGCGAGTATTCCTCACGCAACCACCCGCGGGGGCACAAATGCACATCCGCGACGGGACGCTGGGCCGGACGTCAGGCATCGGTGCGGCACATCACGCAACCACCGTGGCAAACGTCTTCGACTCGAGGAACTCCTCGAGCCCCGCGGTTCCCATCTCCCGCCCGATGCCCGACTGCTTGTAACCGCCGAACGGGCTGTCGGGACTGAAGTAGTTGCCGCCGTTGATGGAGAACGTCCCGGTCCGGATCCGGCGGGCCACCCTCAGCGCCCGATCCTGGCTGCCGAACACCGCGCCGGACAGGCCGTAGATGGAGTTGTTGGCAATGCGCACCGCGTCGTCGTCATCGTCGTAGGCGATCACCGCGAGCACCGGGCCGAAGACTTCTTCCTGTGCGATCTCGCTGTCGGGATCGACGTTCGTCAGCAGGGTCGGGGTGTAGAAGTAGCCAGGGTCGACCTTCTCGCCACCGGTCACGAGCGTCGCGCCGGCCTCGACCGCGCGCTTGACCATGCCGTCGACCTTGTCGCGTTGCTTCTCACTGATCAGTGGACCCATGTAGGTCTTGGGATCGGCCGGATCGCCGTACCGGACCAGGCCGAAATTGTTCTTCACCATCTCGACGATCTCGTCCTGGTGGGCGCGCGGCACCAGCAGTCGCGACGTCAGGGCACAGCCCTGGCCGGCGTGCGTGACCATGCTGAAGGCCGTGAACAATGCGGCGGTGCTGAAATCGGCGTCGTCGAGCACGATCGCCGCGGACTTGCCGCCGAGTTCGAGGAAAACCCGCTTGAGGGTGTCGCTCGCGGCGGCCATGATGCGCCGGCCGGTGGGGGTGGATCCCGTGAACGTCACCATGTCGACATCTGTACTGCTGGTCAGCGCCGCGCCGACGGTGGGATCGGCGCCGCTGAGCACGTTGACCACACCCGCCGGGATGTCGGTGTGGTTGGCGATCAGCTCCCCCAATGCCAGCGTGACCAGCGGGGTGTCCGGCGCACTCTTCAGGATGACGGTGCATCCCGCGGCCAGCGCCGGCGCCAACTTGGCCAGCGCCAACTGGTTCGGGTAGTTGTACGCGATGATCGCGGCCACGACTCCGCCGGCTTCCTTCTCCACCCAGCGGTGGTGCTGCATACCGCGAATCTCGACGTTGCCGAGGTCTTCGGCCATCGGATACGTCTTCAGCAGTTCGGCGTAGTAGCGCACGATGTCGATCGGCTGGTCGAGTTGCGCTCCGGCGCACAGCGCCGCGGTGGCTCCCACCTCCGCGGTGGTGAGCGCGGCGAGTTCGTCGCGGTGGTCCAGCAGGGCGCGATGGAACTGTTCCAGACAGTGCACCCGGAAGTCGGTGTTCGTCGACCAGTCCGTGGTGTCGAAGGCCCGGCGCGCGGCAGCCACCGCCGCCTCGGCATCGGCCACCGTGGCGTCGGGGGCATGGCCCAGCACTTCCCCGTTGGCAGGGTTGATGGAGGCGAACGTGCGCTCAGCTGTCTGGAGCCGACCGTCGATGAGTAGCCGTCGGCCGACTGCCTCAGCGGTACCCTGCGGCATCCATCCTCCTCGTTCGCGGGAATGCCATTCTCATTTCATGGAAACATTACATTCAAGAACCGAGAATGTGAACGAGATACGCCGACGGATTTGCCTTCGGGGCTCTACCGTATGTCTATGACGCCGCGAGCCTGGACCGCCGTGAAGAAGTTTGCAGTTCTCGCCGCGGCGGTCATCGTGGCCGGTATGGTGCCCCTCGCTGTCGCACCGCCGGCCACTGCCGACGAAAAGCCTTTGGGCGACAACAGTGCGCGCCTGAAGTTCTACGGGACCGAGCTCGGCGGCGGCCTGTTCGACGGGCGCACCCTGATCGGGAAACCGGCGGTCATCTGGTTCTGGTCGCCGCCGTCGCTGTGCGGGATCTGCCTGGCCGAGGCACCGGTGATCAGCCGGGTAGCGGCGGCGAATCCGCAGGTCAGCTTCCTCGGAGTCGCAGGGCGCGGAGCAGTCGGAAGCATGCGCAGCATCGTCGCCGACAACAATCTGAAGTTCCCCAACCTGACGGACGCCAACGGCCAGCTGTGGCAGGCCTTCTTCGTGCCGTGGCCGCCAGCGTGGGCGTTCATCCGCCCCGACGGCGACGGCTACCTCATCAACGACATCACCGCACCGATGACCGAAGATGTGCTGTCGGCGCGGGTGGCCGCACTGACCGCCCCCTGACGCGGTGCAGTCGGCTCACCAGATGGGCGAGAATGTTATTCTCATGATTTGAGAGCCTGTCGCTCGACAGGTCGGTACACCACCCTGACGGAGCTGCCGGTGATCGCCCTCCACCTCCGCGGACTCGCGTTCGCCGCCTGCCTCACTGCCGCCGCCATAACGGCGCCCCTGGCCGCCGCGGATCAGGGCGAGGACTACCTCCTGCAGGAGCTGCGGAAGACCAACCTCAAGTGGATGGCGCCGGGCGGCGAACCGGAAATTCTGGGGATCGGCTACGACATCTGCAACGACTGGGCTGGCGGAGTGCCGTACGCGGACGAGGTCGCCGGTCGCATCGGCCCGCCCGGTTGGTGGTCACAGCGCAACGCCCGGTTCTTCATCGCACTGTCGACACGGTCGTTATGCCCGGGGTTCTTCCTGAACAAGGTCCCGCCGGCTGATCAGGAACTGATCGTGCAGCCCAAGCCCACCTGGCCGCCGGACCCGCTGCCACGGAACTGACCGCCCGACACAAGACACCCGAAGACGAAGATGGCGCCGCCGGCGGTTTCGCCGGCAGCGCCATCTCGCGGGTGACGTCGGCTCAGACCGTGACGAGCCGGGAGAGGTTGCCGCCCATGATCTTTGCCTGGTCGTCGACCGGCAGGTGCTGCAGCGCGGTCACGTAGTGCGTCGGCTCGGCCAGGCCTTCCGGGTGTGGCCAGTCGGAACCGTAGAGCACCTGATCCACGCCCACGAGGTTGATCAGGTCGTCGATGCCCTCCTCATAGAAGGGGCTGACGTGGATGCGGTTCTTGATCTCCTCCATCGGATTACCGAGGAACGCCTCGGGCGCCTTCTTGTAGACCTCGGCCATCTGGTCGAGCAACGGGAACATCCACTTGGACCCGGCCTCGACGATGCCGACCTTCAGCCCGGGATGACGGAACAGCGCGCCGTGGATCACCCACGAGGCCACCGCATCCTGGATCGGGCGCCACTCATTGAGTATGGCCATCGCGTTGGTCTGGAACGGCAACATCTCCTGCGCCGCGCCGTCCCACTCGGAGGTGTATCGGGAGTAGCCGCTGTCGGACGAGTGCATTCCGATGAAGACGTCGTACTCGACGCACTTGGCCCAGAACGGATCGAACTCGGGCAGCGCGAACGACCGCGGCCCGCGGAAGCCGGGCACCGGCGCCGGGCGGACCAGGATGGCGCGCGCACCCCGCTTGACACACCATTCGAGCTCCTCGATGGCCTTCTCGACGATGGGGAGCGTGATCACCGGAGTGGTGAAGATGCGGTTCTTGTAGTTGAAGCCCCACACCTCGTCCAGCCACTGGTTGAGCGAGTGGATGAGGACGTGGATGGCGACCGGATCGTCGCGCAGCCGTTCCTCGATCAGGCTGGCCAGCGTCGGGAACATCAGCGTGCGATCGAGACCCAGCTGGTCCATGAGCTCGAGCCGCGGCGCGGGCTCGAAGAAGGCCGGGATGGCCTTCATGGGTTCACCGAAGAGCTCACGCCGGGTCTTGCCCTCGGGGTTGCCGTACTTGAAGTACTCCTCCCAGGCACCCGGCCGCGCCACGACCGAGAACGTGGGGTTCGGGATGTAGTTGCTGATCTGACCCCGGATCGCGATCTTGGTGCGTCCGTTGACCTCGACGTACTGGACGACGTCCTTGTACTCCTTGGGGAGGTACTTGGTCAGCGCCTCCGGCGGCTCGTAGAGGTGGTTGTCCGCGTCGAACAGCGGAAACGGAATATCGACCCGATGCGACAGTTGTCCCATGAAATTCTCCTTCGCGATTCATGAGAATCTTATTCTCATGTAGCGCGAACACGCAATCACTTGCCTGCGGTTGACGACAGGGCGACTAGCTGTCGGCGGCGGGATCGAGCTTGCGCAGGTGCCGATCGAAGTACGCGAGGATCTCATCGTGGCCGACCGAGACCCCGAGAGCGGCCTCCATTGTCAGCAGCTGCGACATCCCCACGATCAGGGAGATCGCGACGATCGGCGGCAGCTCGTCGGCATCGACGCCGTGCTTCGCCAGAACCGATCCGACGAGCTCGGCCTGCCCCTCGAGGAACTGCTGCGCGGCGCCGGCGATCTCGGTTCCAAGCTCTTTGCGGTGGTTGGCCAGCGCCGCATATTCCATGATCAGCGCGGTATCACGGTTCTCGATGAGGAAGGTCCACAGCGCCCGCAGCGGATTCGGCGCCAGCAGAATCATCGACTGGGCCGCAAGCCCTTGCTCGGTCCGGCGCCGGAACGCGGCGAGGAACAGATCGTCCATGGTGCGGAAGTAGTAGTGCACCAGTTGCGGTTTGAGGCCGGCCCGTTCGGCGACCCGCCGCGACGTCACCGCGGCGTACCCCTCGTCGAGCATCAACGCCTCGGCGGCGTCGAGTAGAGCCCCGCGGTTCTTCGCCTCGGGTCCACCGATCCTTCTTTCCGATGCCATGCCGTCACAGTCCGTTCTCGATCGCCGCCGCGCCGATCGTAATTGTCCACATCCCGTCGTGTGACCTTGACCACGCCACATCCAGATGCTAAGCAAGTGCCCAGCACTTTGGTTGCAAATCGATGCCGGGAGGCCAGCCCACACATGACGAACTTCGACGAGGTCGACTACTACACCGACCAGTCACTGGTGCCAGACCCGCACCCGTACTTCGACCATCTGCGCAGCAAGTGCCCGGTGACCAGGGAAACGCACTACGGCGTCGTGGCCGTCACCGGCTGGGAAGAGGCGAACGCCGTCTACAAGGACGCCGACTCGTTCTCGGCATGCGTGGCCGTGACCGGGCCGTTCACCCCGCTGCCGTTCACACCTGAGGGCGACGACATCTGCGCCCAGCTCGCCGAGCACCGCACCGCCATCCCGATGTTCGAGCACATGATCACCATGGATCCCCCCGAGCACACGCGCGCCCGTTCGCTGCTGTCCCGGCTGCTGACGCCCAAGCGCCTCAAGGAAAACGAAGATTTCATGTGGCGGCTCGCCGACCGCCACATCGACGAGTTCATCGCCGACGGCAAATGCGAGTTCCTGGCCTCGTACGCGCGGCCGTTCTCGCTACTCGTCGTCGCCGACCTGCTCGGCGTCCCCGAGGAGGACCACGAGGAGTTCCGCCAAGCCTTCGGCGCCGAGCGCCCCGGCACTCGCGTCGGCGCACTCGACCATGAACCACTTGCGTCGAACCCGCTGGAATGGGCCGACGAAAAGGTCGGCCAGTATCTCGAAGACCGCCGCAGCCACCCCCGCGACGACGTGCTGACCTCGCTGGCCACGGCCAAGTACGAGGACGGCTCGACGCCCGAGATCAGCGACGTCGTCAAGACCGCGACGTTCCTCTTCGGCGCCGGCCAGGAGACGACGGCGAAGCTGCTCACCGCCGCGATGCGCTTCCTCGGCGAGCAGCCCGAGCTACAAAGGCGGCTGCGCGAGGACCGCAGCCGTATCCCGAACTTCGTCGAGGAGTGTCTGCGCATGGAAAGCCCGGTCAAGACGCTGCACCGGCTGGCGCGTAAGTCGACGAAGGTCGGCGACGTGGACGCCCCGGCCGGCACCATCGTCATGATCAGCCCCGGCGCGGTCAATCGCGACCCGCGCCGATTCGACCAGCCCCACGAATTCCAGTTGGACCGCAAGAACGTTCGCGAACACCTGGCCTTCAGCCGGGGTGTGCACTCCTGCCCGGGGGCACCGCTGGCCCGCGTCGAGGGCCGGGTGTCGCTGGAGCGGATTCTGGATCGCCTGGGCGACATCCAGCTCGACGAAGCCGCCCATGGCCCGGAGGGCGAGCGGCGGTACAACTACGAGCCGACCTTCGTCCTGCGCGGCGTGACCGATCTGCACATCAACTTCACGCCCCTGGCGGCCAAGGCCTGAGCACGCACCACAGGGTGAGTGACACCGCGAATGTGCGATCCGGAGGCCTCAACTTTCCTTGCCGGTCAAGGAAAGTTGACGCCTCCGATTCGCAAGTGCCACCGGAGGACCCGCGCTCCTTTACGTAACCGCGCCGGCCGACTTGAGTTCGATGATCCGGTCCCAGTCAATCCCGAGCTCCAACAGGATCTCCTCGGTCTGCTCGGCGAAACCGGGCGCGGGGCCGGTCTGCGGCGGGGCGACGTCGAATTGCACTGGGTTGGCCACCAATTCGAGCTCACCTGCCTGCACCAGGTAGTCGTTCGCGCGGACCTGCGCGTCCTCGGCGGCCTGCAGGGTGTCCTGGACCGGGGCCCACGGACCGGAGAGGGTGGCGAACCGCTCCCGCCACTCCGCCAGCGTCTTGGTCGCCATCGCCTTGCCCAGAATCTCCACGGCCACTGCGGTATTGGCCGCGATGTCCTGCGCCGTCGCGAACCGCGGATCGTCGATGTACTCGTCGAGCTCCATGTGCCGGCACACGTCGGCCCAGAACTTGGTCGGCTGCATCATCACCAGCGAGATGATCCGCCCGTCGGCCGTTTCGTAAAGGCCGACAAGGGGATTGACGGGCGAACCATGGACCCCAGGGGCCGGCGCCGCCATCAGCTGGCCGAGGTGCGATGTGAGCGCAACGGTGTGCCCCATGGACCACAGGCCACTGCCCAGCAGCGAGACGTCGACGACCGACGGCACGCCTGTGCGCTCCCGCTTGAAAAGTGCCGCCGCGATGCCGCCGGCCAGATTGGTCCCGGAAATAGTGTCGCCGTAGGCCGGTCCCGGCGGGGCGATCATGCCGGGCATACCGGGTGGCGTGATGGTCGCCGCGGTACCGGCCCGGCACCAGAACGCCGTCATGTCGTAGCCGCCCTTTTCGGACTCGGCCCCGCGCGGACCCAGGGCGCTCCCGCGCGCATAGATGATCGCCGGGTTGACGGCCCGGATGTCGTCGACATCGATGCCGAACTTCTTTCGGTGACCGGGCAGGAAGCTGGTCAGGAAGACATCGGCACGGCGCGCGAGCTCCAGCAGGACCTCGCGGCCCTCGGGCAGCGCCATGTCGAGCCCGATACTCCGCTTGCCGCGGTTGGCGTGCTCGATGTTGGGATTCGGGTCACCCTCGACGCGCAGTGTGCCGGTCTGCCGGAGGCCGCGCTGCGGGTCACCGGTCACCGCGTGCTCGACCTTGATCACGTCGGCACCCCATTCGCCCAGTACCGCACCGCCCGACGGCACGAAGCCATACATCGCGACCTCCAGCACTCGGACACCATCCAAGGGCCCCATCCGACCTCCTCTGATCCGGAAATGTCATTCTGCAATTCCGGCAATCGTACTCGCATAAAGTCGCATTTCCGATGGGTATCCGACTTCTGGACTGATCGTCTCCCGAACGCCCACCCCACCCACTCGCAGAATCGATGCAGGTGAAATCGCCAATCGACGGCTCTATTGCGGGATATCGAAGGTGGAGAGTATCGTTCTCAAAATCGGAAGGGAGATTTCTCTCAGTGATCTACATCGGTAGCCTGTCGTGAAGAATGCTGTCGTTACCGGAGGCGGGTCCGGCATTGGTCGCGCCATCGTGGCACGCCTACGCGCCGACGGCCTGAACGTCGCGACCCTCGACCTCAACCCGTCGGACGACGAATTCGGCTTCACCGCCGATGTCACCGATCGAGCTCAGGTCGACGCCGCGCTCGACGGCATCCGCGAGAAGCTCGGGCCCGTCACCGTGCTGGTGAACTCCGCCGGACTCGAGAAGTTCAAGCGGTTCACCGACCTGGAATTCCGGGACTGGCAACGCGTCATCGACGTCAACCTCAACGGTGTCTTCCACTGCATCCAGGCGGTACTGCCGGACATGCTGGAAGCGGGCTGGGGCCGCATCGTCAACATCTCGTCGTCGAGCACCCACTCCGGGCAGCCCTACATGTCGCCGTACGTGGCCGCCAAGTCGGCCGTCAACGGACTGACCAAATCGCTGGCGCTGGAGTACGGACCGTCCGGCATCACCGTCAACGCCGTGCCCCCCGGCTTCATCGACACCCCCATGCTGCGCAAGTCCGAAGAGCGCGGGTATCTGAAGGTCCAGCAGAGCATCGATGCGACGCCCGTGCGCCGCATCGGCCGGCCCGAAGACATCGCCGCCGCGTGCGCGTTCCTGATCTCCGAAGAGGCCGGTTACATCACGGGACAGATTCTGGGCGTCAACGGCGGACGAAACACCTAGCAAGGGAAGGCTTTTCAATGACTTCAGTGGGACGGGTAGCGGGCAAGGTCGCCTTCATCACCGGCGCGGCCCGCGGCCAGGGCCGCAGCCACGCGGTCCGACTGGCCGAAGAAGGCGCCGACATCATCGCCGTCGACCTGTGCGAGGACATCGAGTCCATCGGATACCCGATGGCCACTCCCGAAGATCTCGACGAGACCAGGAACCTGGTGGAGAAGACGGGCCAGCGCATCGTCACCGCGCACGCCGACGTCCGCGAGGTCACGCAGCTGCGGACGGCGCTCGAGGCCGGCTTGTCAGAGTTCGGCAAGGTCGACATCGTCCTCGCGCAGGCCGGCGTCGCCGGCATGAAAAGCGATGTCCCCCTGCAGGCCTGGATCGACACCATCAACACCAACCTGATCGGCACCATCAACGCCATCCAGGTGTGTCTCCCCCACCTCAAGGAGGGCGCGGCCATCGTCGCCACCGGCTCGACGGCCGCCCTCATGGACGCCCACCTCAAGATGAACCCGGGCAACGACATCGGCGGCTTCGCCTACATGACGTCCAAACGCCTTCTCTCCCAATATGCTCACGACCTGGCGACCGAGCTCTCGCCGCGCGGCATCCGGCTGAACGTGGTGCATCCCACCAACGTCAACACCGCGATGCTGCAGAGCCCGCCGATGTACAAGTCGTTCCGGCCCGACCTGCCGAATCCGACGCGCGAAGACGCCGAGCCGGCCTTCGGCATCCAGCAGGCCATGAAGATCAACTTCGTGGAACCGGAGGACATCAGCAACGCCATCCTGTGGCTGGTCTCCGACGAGGCCCGCTACATCACCGGCACCCAGTTGCGGGTCGACGCCGGTGGCTACCTCAAATGGTACGACTACCACGTCTGATCGGGAGTGACAGTGAAGGTTTGGGTTGACGGGCAACGCTGCCAGGGCCACACGCTGTGCGCGATGATCGCGCCGGATGCGTTCGCGCTCAACGATATCGACGGCACGTCGTCGCCGGTTGACGAGGTCGTGGCACCTGGGCTCGAAGACGCGGTCCGCGAGGCCGCGCACTCGTGCCCCGAACAGGCCATCACGATCGAGGACTAGCGAGTATGAGACCAGCAGGGAGACAGGAACTTTGAGCGTCCAGGACGAGCGCAAGAAGGACACCTTCCACTTCGACCGACACACCCCGGAGTACCGGCTGCAGTTCGAGGAGATCACCGCGGAGATGCAGGCGCAGTGCCCGGTGGCCTGGACCGACACCTACAACGGTCACTGGGTCGCCGCCGACAGCAAGCATGTGTTCGAGTTGGCGCGCTGCCCCGTCGTGTCCAATCACCATGACATCAGCGGCGAGACGCCGTTCCAGGGCATCACCATTCCGAAGGCCAGCCGCGCCAGCGTTGTCCGCGGCGGCATCCTCGAGATGGACGAGCCCGAGCACAGCACCTACCGCAGCGCCCTGAACCCCTACCTCTCGCCCGCCGCGATCAAGCGCTGGGAACCGTTCGTCGACGAGATCACCCGCGCCGCACTCGACGAGCACATCGAGAAAGGCCGCATCGACTTCGTCGAGCATCTCGCCAACGTGGTGCCGGCAGTGTTCACCCTGGCGATGATGGGTATCGAACTCAAGAAGTGGAACGTCTACAGCGAGCCCACGCACGCGTCGGTGTACACCCCCGAGCACGCGCCCGAACGCGAGAAAATCAACGAACAGCACCGCGAGATGGGGATCGACCTCATCAACAACATGATGGAGATCCGGCAGAATCCGCGGCCGGGCCTGGTCAACGCGCTGCTGCAGTTGCGCATCGACGGTGAGCCCGCGCCGGACATGGAGATCCTGGGCAATCTCGGTCTCATCATCGGCGGCGGTTTCGACACCACGACCGCCCTGACCGCGCACGCCCTGGAATGGCTCGGGGAACATCCCGACGACCGCGCGCGGCTCAGCCGTGAGCGCGCCACGCTGCTCAATCCCGCCACCGAGGAGTTCCTCCGCTTCTTCACCCCCGCCCCGGGCGACGGCCGCACGTTCGCCGACGACGTGGAGGTCGAAGGTCAGCAGTTCAAACGGTACGAGCGGCTGTGGTTGTCGTGGGCGATGGCGAACCGCGACCCGGCGGTGTTCGATCAACCGAACGAGCTGATCATGGACCGAAAGGGTAACCGGCACTTCAGCTTCGGCATCGGCGTGCACCGCTGTGTCGGATCCAACGTGGCGCGCACGGTGTTCAAGTCCATGCTGACGGCGGTACTGGACCGGATGCCCGACTACATATGCGACCCCGAGGGCACCGTGCACTACGACAGCATCGGCGTCATCCAGGGCATGCGGAATCTGCCGGCCACATTCACCCCGGGCAAGCGCCTGGGCCCCGGTCTCGACGAGACGCTGGAGAAGTTGCAGCGCATCTGTGACGAGCAAGAGCTGGCCCGCCCCATCACCGAGCGCAAGGAAGCGGCAGTCATCTGAATATCTCATCTTCGCGTGTCATCTAGGTTGGGACTTGACCCTCACGCGACGTGAGGCACCAACCTGATCGATGTGACGCAGGAGATGCCGGTGGACGGACTCACCGTGGGCGAAGTCGCGCAGCGCTTCGGCATCACGGTCCGGACGCTTCACCACTATGACGACATCGGGTTGTTGACCCCGAGCCGGCGCAGCGCCTCGGGTTACCGGGTGTACACGTCGGCCGATCTGACACGCTTGTCCCAGATCATCGTCTACCGCCGGCTCGAGTTCTCTCTCGATGAGATCGCGAGCCTCCTCGACGAGGGCGACGAGGTCAGCCACCTGATTCGTCAGCGCGAACGCGTCATGGCCCAACTCGACGAGATGAAAGCACTCGTCGAGGCCATCGATCAGGCATTGGAGAAGGCAATGACGAACACCCCCATGACCGACGACGACATGCGCGAGCTCTTCGGTGACGGGTTCGACGACTATCAGGCGGAAGCCGAGCAGAAGTGGGGCGAAACGCAGGAGTGGAAGGAATCGCAGCGCCGGGCGAAGTCCTACGGCAGGGAAGATTGGCTGCAGATCAAGGCCGAGGGCGAAGCCGTCGAGAAGGCGTTGTCCGAGGCCTTCCGCGCCGGGCTCCCGCCCAACTCGCTTGAAGCGATGGACGCGGCCGAGCGGCACCGGCTCCACGTGAACCGGTGGTTCTACGACTGCCCGCCGGCCTTCCACCGCAACCTCGGCGACATGTACGTCAGCGATCCGAGGTACGTCGCCACGTACGACGAATCATTCGGGCTCCCAGGCCTTGCGGCCTACTGCCGTGCGGCCATCCACGCGAACGCGGACCGAACCGGCCTCTGACGGGTTCGGTCCCGCGCATGCGTCAGCGTGCCCGCGGCAGGCCCAGCACGTGCTGGGCGATGATGTTCCGCTGAATTTCGGAGGTACCGCCGGCGATGGTGCCACCGAAGCTGCGGGCGTAACGCTCGAACCAGCTGACGAAGTAGTGGTCGAGGTTCATGTGCTCGTACCGCCCCGACGTCGAGGGATGGTTGAGCCCCTCGATTCCCGCTGCGGACAACGCATTTTCGAGTGCGGTGCGCTCGGCCTCCGACCCCAGGAGCTTGAGCACCGACACCGACTGGGTATCCATCTCGCCGCGGGAGGCCCGCGCCAACGCCGCCGAACCCATGGCGCGCAGGGCGTGGTAATCCATGATGGTCGTGGCGTACTGGTCGCGCTCGAGTGCCGTGCGCGGCCGGAAGTCGGCGATCATGTTGGCGATCCGGTCGGCGAAACCCAGCCACATCATGGTGCGTTCATGACCGAGCGAACCGTTGGCCACGCCCCAGCCGCCGTTGAGTGGCCCGACAAGGTTCTCGGCCGGAACCCTTGCGTCCGTGAAGAAGACCTCATTGAAGTCCAGGTTTTCCTGACTGCACAGGTCCGCGAACGGCCGGCACACCACGCCGGGGGTATCGGTCGGGATGATGAGCACGCTGATGCCCTTGTGCTTCGGGGCGTCCGGGTCGGTGCGCACGAACGTCAGCAGGAAGTCGGCGTCGTGTGCGCCCGAGGTCCACACTTTCTGTCCGTTGACGACGAAGTGGTCAACGTCCAGCACCGCGCGGGTGCGCAACGAGGCCAGGTCCGACCCGGCGCTCGGCTCGCTCATGCCGAGTGACGCCGTCTTCTCGCCCCGCAGCACCGGCACCGCCCAGCGGTGCTTCTGCTCCTCGCTACCGAACGTAAGTAGTGACGCCGCAATGATATTCACGCCCTGCGGGTTGAAGCTGTGGTAAATCCGGCGGCGGCACAGCTCGTCGAGATGGACGAACTGCTGCACCACGGACGCGTTGCGACCGCCGAACTCCGGCGGCTGGGCGGGCAGCAGCCAGCCGTTGTCGAACAGCAGCCGCTGCCAGTCCCGCGCCCATTGCGGCATGTGCGACACCGACCGGGGTCGCTCCAAAGTGTCTGTCTCCGTGGGCAGATGCGCGTCGAGGAACGCAGAGAACTCGGCACGGAAGGCCTCGACGTCGGCGTCATACGAGAGTTGCACGGTACTCCTCTGCGATCATGGCGCGGTGTTCTGCGGCGCCGCCGAGCATCAGCTCGCCGGCCTTGGCGCGCTTGAGCGCGAACTGCAGGTCGTTCTCCCAGGTGAATCCCATAGCACCGAAGGACTGCAGACCCTGCCGGAACACCAGGGCCTGACACTCCCCCGCCGATGCCTTGGCCATCGCTGCGGCCAGGCGCCGGCGCGGGTCGTCGACGCTGATCGTCAGCGCGGCGAAGTACGACAACGCCCGGGCCCGTTCGATGGCGACGTGCATGTCCGCGGCCTTGTGCTGCAACGCCTGAAACGATCCGATCGGGACGCCGAACTGATGGCGTTCCTTGATGTGCTCCAACACCAGGTCGAGGATGCGTTGGCAGGCACCGACCATGTGCACCGCCATACCGGTCAGCGCGACATGACGGCCGCGCTCGGCATCCGTCCCGACACGCTCGGAGTCGGCCACCCGGACCCCGTCGAACGACAGGTCGGCGATGTGCAGCACCGGGTCGAACACCAGGTCCCGCCGCACGCCCACCGCCGACGCATCGACGAGAAAGACGCCGGCCGCGGTCACCACGGCAAGCCGTTCGGCGCGGTCACCGTCCAGTACGTAACGCGCAGTGCCGTCCAGCGCCCAGCCCTGGCCGTCGCGACGCGCCGAAACTCCTTGGTAGACAGCAGCACCCGCTTGTTGCGGGTCGAAGCGATCGCCGGCCAGCGGCGCGAACTGGGTCATCGTGGCCAGGAACGGCGTCGGATCCGTCGCCCGCCCGAGTTCCTCGAGCACAATGGCCAACTCGACGGCGTTCTCCGGGTCGGCCATCTCCGTCCAGCCGGCATCCACCCACGTTCCCCAGAGCGGAGCCGGGTCGGCGTCGTACTCGGCGATGGCACGGATCAATGTCGGCGGGCACTGCTTGGTTACGGCATCGCGGACGGTCTCCTGCCATAACCGCTGATCAGCGTCGAACTCCAAAAGCATGCGGCGCCTCCTACGGCTAAATTCGGTCGCGAAAGTGAGAATAGCATTCTCTTTTGAGGTAATTAAGATTTACACTGGGTCGAAAGCTCGGGAGGGCAGCCAAGTGATCGACCACGGCGACGGGACGCGTACCCCCGTCATCGACGCCAGCGTGCACATCTTCTTCGGATCGAACCGGGACCTGCGTGACGTGCTGCGTGAACCGTTCAAGAGCCGCGGCTTCCCGGACTGCGAGATGGATTGGTATGGCGCGCCCGGCGGCGAGTATGCGCCGGGTACCGAGGGGCCCGACGGGCAGTACCCCGGCTCCGACCCGGAGATCGTCGCCCGCCACCTCTTCGAGCAGCGCGGCGTCGATGTTGCTGTGCTGCATCCGATGTCGCGCGGCATCATGCCCGACCGACACCTCGGCAGCGCACTCGCCGCGGCGCACAACGAGATGCTGGTGTCACGCTGGCTGGAGCACCCCGAATTCGGCGAGCGGTTCCGCGGCACCATCCGCGTCAACCCCGACGACATCCCCGGCGCGCTGCGCGAGATCCAGAAGTACAAGGACCATCCCCGCGTCGTGCAGCTCGGCATCCCGCTGCAGTCGCGGGAACTGTTCGGCAAGCCGCAATTCTGGCCGTTGTGGGAAGCCGCGATCGACGCGAAGCTGCCGGTCGCCGCGCACATCGAGGTCGGCGCAGGTATCGCCGCCGCGCCGACGCCGTCGGGCGTGCCGAACACCTACGAGCAGTACGTCGGCTTCATGGCGCTGAACTACCTCTATCACCTGATGAACATGATCGCCGAGGGCGTGTTCGAGCGGATGCCCGAGCTGAAGTTCGTCTGGGCCGACGGCGCCGCCGATCTGCTGACCCCGTTCATGTGGCGCATGGACTGCTTCGGCAGGCCGCATCTCGAGCAGACGCCGTGGGCACCGAAGATGCCGAGTGGCTATCTGCCCGGCCACGTGTATTTCGTCCAGGGCGCGCTGGACGGGCCGGGCGACGCCGAATTCGCCGGTGAATGGCTGGGTTTCACCGGTAAGGACGACATGGTGCTGTACGGATCCAGCTACCCGCACTGGCAGCTCAACGACCTCACCGTGCCGAGTTCCTACAGCGCTGCGCAGCGCGACAAGCTCTGCTGGCGAAATGCCGCCGATCTATACGGCATCACCGTGCCGGTCGGCGTGTGAGGAAGGAAGGATCGCAATGAGTGTGACTGTCACCGAACGCAAACCGGCCGCCGAGCGGATCGCCGTGCGGTGCGTCGATTCCGATGTCCACCCGGCCCCGCGCCGCGGCGAGCTGATCCAGTACATCCCCGAACCCTGGCGCACCAGGTACTTCTTGAGCCGAAATGTCGGCGAGCAGATCTACTACGACGCCCCTGACTACGCGCACACGTACGCCATGCGCGTCGACGCCTTCCCGCCGGACGGTGAATTCGCCTGCAGCGACCCCGATCTGGCCTTCCAACAGCTGATCATGCAAGCCGGCGCCGACATCGCGATCCTGGAACCCGCCGCATACCCGGCCCGGATCGGGGGCGCCAACCACGCCCTCAATGTGGCGCTGAACGAGTGGCAGCTCCATCACTGGCTCGACAGCCGCAACAACTGGCATGAACGCTGGCGCGGCTCCATTTGCGTGGCGATCGAAGAACCGAACCTCGCCGGCGCGGAGATCGAACGCCTGGCAGGCCACCCGTTCCTGGGCCAGATTCTGATCAAGGCCGAGCCGCGACCGGCATGGGGCGACCCGAAATACGATCCGGTGTGGGCCGCGGCCACCCAGGCCGACATGCCGGTGAGCTGCCACCTGTCCCGCAGCCATCACGAAGAACTACCCATGCCACCTGTCGGCATGCCGAGCTACAACCACGACTTCATGGTCACCTATTCGCTCCTCGCGGCCAACCAGGTGATGAGCATGATCTTCGACGGTCTCTTCGATCGGTTCCCCACGCTGCGAATCGTTTTCGTCGAGCACGCGTTCACCTGGATCCTGCCACTGATGTGGCGCATGGACAGGATCTACGAGGCCCGCAAGCCCTGGCTCGACATCAAGCGCAAGCCCAGCGAGTACGTCAAGGACCACATCAAGTTCACCACCCAGCCGCTCGACTATCCCGACGACAAGACCGAGCTCACCCGGGCGCTCGAGTGGATGGAGTGCGAGAAGATCCTGCTGTTCAGCTCGGACTACCCGCACTGGACGTTCGACGACCCCCGCTGGCTGGTCAAGCACCTGCCCGAGCACGCCCGGGAAGCCGTCATGTTCCGCAACGGCATCGAGACGTACAAGCTGCCGACGACGGTGCCGGCACTCGAGGGACAGGTCCGGGTGTTCTGAATTGACTGAACCCAGAGAGCCCCGGCTCGCGCAGGGGCGCGAGCACGTTGTGGCCACCGTCGACGAGATCCCGCCGGGGACACACAAGTTGGTACCCATCGGCCGGCACGGCGTCGGCGTGTACAACGTGGGCGGCACCTTCTACGCCATCGCGAACTACTGTCCGCACGAAGGCGGTCCACTGTGCTCGGGCCGCCCCCGCGGCCGGACCATCGTCGACCACAGCGTGCCCGGCGACGCCGTAATGGTGCGCGGCCTGGAATTCATCTACTGCCCGTGGCACCAGTGGGGCTTCGAATTGGCCACCGGGACAACGGCCGTGAAGCCCGAATGGAGCATCCGGACGTACCCCGTGCGGGTCATCGGCAACGAGGTGCTGGTGCAGGCATGAAGAACCCCTTTCTCGCGAGCGTGCGCGTTTGCACACGACACGCCGCCCATTTTTGGCATTTTGCGCACGCTCGTAGGAGTGCAGCATGAGTGCGCCCGCGAAGCCGGGCTCCGCACTCAGTCGCGGCGAGAAGGCCATCGAGATCAACGGCGGGAACGTCGTCTACGAAATCCTGGGCAAATCAGGAGATTTCATCGCACTGACACCCGGCGGCCGATTCAGCAAGGACATCCCCGGTTTGCGTCCCCTGGCGCAGGCCCTGGCCAAGGGCGGCTACCGGGTGCTGCTGTGGGACCGGCCCAACTGCGGCAAGTCCGACGTGCAGTTCTACGGCCAGAGCGAATCGCACATGCGCGCCGAGACCCTGTACACGCTCATCTCCAAGTTAGGCATCGGACCGTGCATCCTCGCCGCCGGATCGGGCGGGGCGCGGGACTCGATGCTCACCACGATGCGCTATCCCGAGATCGTCACCAAGCTTGTGGTCTGGAACATCGTCGGTGGCGTGTACGGCTCCTTCGTGCTCGGCTCGTACTACATCGTGCCGAGCATCCTGGCCGTCCGCGGAGCAGGGATGAAAGGTGTTGCCCAGGTTGATGAGTGGCGTGACCGCATCGCCGACAATCCGGCCAACGCGGCGCGCCTGCAGTCCTACGATCCGGACGAATTCCTCAAGCTGATGCTGCGGTGGCTGAACGCGTTCGTGCCCAAGCCGGGCCAGACGATCCCCGGGGTCGAAGACGAGATGTTCGACAACATCACGGTGCCGACCCTGATCATCCGCGGCGGCGAGAACGACCTCGATCACCCCAAGCGGACGTCACTGGAAGTCAGCTGCCTCATCAAAGGTGCGCAACTGATCGATCCACCGTGGCCGGAGGACGCCTGGGAGCGCGCCAACGAGGCTCGCGCAGCGGGAAAGGTCAAACACTTCAACATGTTCGACACCTGGGTGCAGGCCGCGCCGCCGATCCTGGAGTTCCTCCGCCGATGACATCACACCGTGCGGATGTGCACCTCACAGTTCAGCGACGCCTCCAGCGCCGTGTGGATGCGGCTCTCCGGAATCCGTTCCAGATCGACTTCGGCCAGGGTCACGGTGACGATGTCGAAGCCCTCGGAGCCGGGTTCGCGTGCCACTTCTCCGGTTATCCCGAATCGCGCCAGCACGCCGTGCGCGTCGTCATCGGTCCCACGACTGACGTAGGTGACGACACCGAGTTCCGGTGCAGTGCCGAACGCCTTGGCGCACAGGGCAACACCGGAGTCCGGCTCATGTCCGGCGATCAGCAGTTGCACCTGGCGGCGCCGGGGCGGCAGCGCTGCCAGATCCACGTCGAGCACGTCCAGACCCGCCGCGGCGGCGAGCTGCTTGAGGACCGTCATGCCGCCCGCTAACTGCTCAGACGTGAGTTCACCCGCCGGGTCGACATCCACCCGTACCACCGCCGTGCGCATGCCGGTCAGCCTAACGGTGGCCGCCTGGCCCGGGCTCAGCCCTCGACTGCTGCGTGATGGCAGCGAGAATTACCACGACTACGTCGCGGCCGGCGGCTACCGCGATCTCACCGATCCCGAGCAGCTGCTCGACGAGGTCGAGCGCTCCGGGCTCTGCGGCCGCGGTGGTGCCGCATTCCCCATGGCGGTCAAACTGCGTTCGGTCCGGGCGGGCGGACGTGACCGGGGCGGAGCCGTCGTCGTCGCCAATGGCGAAGAGGGCGAACCGGCGTCCATCAAAGACCGCTGGTTGCTGCGCAACCGGCCGCATCTGGTGCTGGACGGACTACGGCTGGCGGCGACCATTGTCGGCGCCCAGCGAACGTACGTCTACGTGTCAGACCCCGCCGCAGCGGCCAGTGTGGAAGCCGCTGTCGCGCAGCGTAACCCGAGATCGACCGTCGAAGTGGTGACTGTCGCGCCCGGGTATGTCGCCGGCGAGGAGACTGCCGCCGTCCGCGCCATCAACGGCGGGCCGGCCAAGCCCACCGACAAACCACCGCGCCCGTTCGAGCAGGGCGTCGGCGCGCTGCCCACGCTCGTCAGCAATGTGGAGACCCTGGCGAACCTCCCCTACATCCATACCCACGGCGGCCAAGAGTTCAGGGCCGTCGGCACCACCTCCTCGCCAGGCTCGTTCCTGGCCACCATCACCGGAGCCGGCCGGTCACCCGCCCTCTATGAGCTGCCGCACGGCGTCAGATTCGCCGATGTGCTCGAATTCCACGGCGTGCCGGCCGAAATGGCAACGGGTGCCCTGATGGGCGGTTACTTCGCCGGCCTCTTGGGTCCCGGCGTGCTGGACGCGACACTGGACCACGACGCGCTGCGCCAACTGGGTAGCGGTCTGGGCTGCGGCGCCATCTCGATCCTGAACGGCGACTGCCCGGTAGCCGTCGCCGCGTCGGTGCTGGCGTACTTCGACCGGGAGAACGCCGGACAGTGCGGGTCGTGCTTCAACGGCACCGCGGCGATGGCTGCTGCCGCAGCGGGCCTACGCGACGGCGTCGCAACGGGTGACGACATCGCACGACTGCGGCGGTGGTCCCGGGATCTGCGTGGGCGCGGCGCCTGCGCGACGCTGGACGGTGCGGCCAACATCGCGGCCAGCCTCCTCGGTCAATTTCCCGCCGAAGTGGCACGTCATCTGGAGAACGATTGCCCGGCATGCCGATCCGGAGACTTCATCACGCTGCGTCCCTACGAAGTAGAGGCGGTGATGACGGCATGAAGATCCGCCTGGACCGGACGATGTGCGACGGATTCGGCATGTGCGCCAAGCATGCGCCGTCGTACTTTTCCCTCGACGACTGGGGATATGCCTCACTCGTCGGCACCGGCGAGGTGCCTGAGGCGGATCAGCCCGCCGTGCTGCGCGCGCTGCTGGACTGCCCGGTGCACGCCATCATCGACGTGGCCGGCGGCCCGATCGTGGTGCCCACATCCGCGCCGATTCCCGACGAGGCACCTGAGCCGCACCCCGAGACCGACGCCAACGAAGCAGAATGGGGATTTGTCCGTTGACTCGCATGCCACTGCCGCAGGTGACGCCCGAGAACGAGTTCTATTGGACCGCAGGGGCCGACGGCGCGCTGCGCGTCACCGAATGCGAGAACTGCAACGCGCTGATTCATCCTCCGGCGCCGGTCTGCCGGTACTGCCGCGAACGAAAGATGGGCATCCGCAGGGTGTCCGGTCTGGCGACGCTCATCGGCTTCACGCTCAACCAGCGATTCAGCATTCCCGGACTGCCGGCCCCCTATGTGGTCGCCCAGGTGGCACTGGTCGAGGATCCGCGGGTTCGTCTGACCACCAACATCATCGACTGTGATCCCGAGCAGTTGGAACTGGGCCAACGGGTGGAAGTCGTCTTCGAGCAGCACGAGGACGTGTGGCTGCCGCTGTTCCGTCCGATCGCCGACCAACCGGCACTGGCTCCCCTACCGGCCGACGAGATCGAACCGCAGCATTTCGCCAAACACGTCCGGCCGATGATCACCACCGAGAAGTTCGAAGACAAGGCTGCCATCACCGGTATCGGCGCCTCGCAGATGGGCCGGCGCCTGATGCTGGACCCGCTGGCGCTGACCATCGAGGCGTGCGAGAACGCCATCGCCGACGCGGGACTGACCATCGACGACATCGACGGGCTGTCCACCTGGCCCGGCGCCGGTCTCCCCGGCCCCTTCGGCGAGGGCGGGGTGACGGCGCTCGAGACGGCCCTGGGCCTCAAACCGACCTGGTACAACGGTGGCCCCGAAACTTTCGGACCCGGCGGCTCGGTCATCGCGGCCATGCTGGCCGTCGCCGGCGGGTTGGCCCGCCATGTGCTGTGCTTCCGCACCCTGTGGCAGGCCACCTATGACGAACTCATGAAGCAGGGCAAGGCCGCGCCGATGGGCGGTACCCGGACCACCAGCTGGCAGATGCCGTTCGGCGCGACGTCGGCCGCACACACCCTGGCGCAGAACGCGCAACGTCACATGCACCGCTACGGCACCACCAAGGAGACGCTCGGCTGGATTGCGTTGAACCAGCGCGCAAATGCCGCGCTGAACCCGACGGCGATCTACCGCAATCCGATGACAATGGACGACTACCTGAATGCCCGGCCGATCACCACGCCGTTCGGGCTCTACGACTGCGACGTGCCGTGCGACGCCTCGATCGCCGTTATCGTTTCGGCCGTCGACGTGGCGCGCGACCTCGCCAAGCCGCCGATCCGGGTGGAAGCGGTCGGCACGCAGATCCTCGAACCGATCGAGTGGGACCAGAGCACGCTGACCCACGAGCCGCAGGTGCTCGGCCAGGCCGCGCACCTGTGGACCCGCACCAACTTGCGGCCCAACGATGTTGACGTCGCCGAACTCTACGACGGGTTCACGTTCAACTGCCTGTCCTGGATCGAGGCGCTCGGGTTCTGCGGTATCGGAGAGGCCAGGGACTTCCTCGACGGCGGTACCAACATCGCCCGCGACGGCGTACTGCCACTGAACACCCACGGCGGTCAGTTGTCGCACGGCCGCACCCACGGCATGGGCCTGGTCTACGAGGCCATCTCGCAGTTGCGCGGCGAGGCCGGCGAGCGTCAGGTCGCCGGCGCCCGCGTCGCGGTGGTCAGCAGCGGTGGCCTCACCCCCAGCGGGGTACTTCTCCTGCGGACCGAGTCATGACTGTCACCCCGCGGATGGTCCGCGTCGGCGACGTCATGATGTCGGGACTGCTCGCCGAAGCCGACGCGCCACGCGCCGTCATCGTCGCCGTCCATGGCGGTGGCAGCAGCGCAGCGTATTTCGACTGCCCGGGCCACCCGCGGTTGTCGCTGATGCGCACCGCGGCGGCCCTCGGCTACACCGTCGTCGCACTGGACCGCCCCGGATATGGGGCGTCCGACGCCTACCCCGATGCGGTCGGGCAGGCGGAGCAGCGGACCGCCCTGGCCTACGGTGCGGTGGACGCGATGCTGGGGGCGCGCGACCGCGGTGCCGGTGTCTTTCTGCTCGGCCACTCCAACGGATGCGAGCTGGCCTTGCGCATGACAGTCGACGAAAGGGCCGAGCAGGCAGATGTTTTCGGTGTCGCGCTCGCCGGTACCGGCCTGCGCTATGACGCCGCGGCGCTCGAGATGATCAGTTCGGCGACGCTGACCTACCGCCCGCCCGGGCTCCGTGAATTGCTGTGGCAACCGGCCGACCTCTATCCGCGGCTGACGAACACGCCCAATGCGCGCAGCGGCGCCCGGTACGAGGCCGCGATGGCCCTGGATTGGCCCCGCCGTGATTTCCCGGCGCTCGCCGCCGAAGTCCAGGTGCCCGTGCACTTCACCGTTGCCGAACACGAACGGGTCTGGCAGTCGGACGCGGACGCCCTCGCGGCCATCAGCGGATTGTTCACCGCCGCACCGCGAATGACGGTCCACCGGCAGATCGGGGCGGGCCACAACATCAGTGTCTCGGTGGGGGCGGCCGCCTACCACCTGACGATCCTGGCGTTCATCGAGGAATGTCTGGCCACCCAGGCCGGCACCACAGTCACATTGGAGGTCGGTTAGTGCGAGTCGGGTTCATCGGTCTCGGCAGCCAGGGCGCGCCGATGGCGCGCCGCATCGTGGAGGCTGGCTATCCACTGACGTTGTGGGCGCGGCGGCCGGCCTCCGTCGAACCGTTCGCCGACACCGCGGCCAAGGTCGTGGGCACTCCGGCGGAGTTGGCTGCCATCAGCGACCTGGTCTGCGTCTGTGTGGTCGGAGACGACGACGTCCGCCAGGTGCTGAACGGAGACAGCGGAATCTTCGGCGGACTGGCGCCGGGCTGCGTGGTTGCCATCCACAGCACCGTCCATCCCGACACCTGCCGTGAGCTGGCCGAAGCCGCAGCAGCCAAGGGGGTTTCGGTGATCGACGCGCCGGTGAGCGGCGGCGGGCCGGCGGCTGCCGAAGGCCGGCTCTTGGTCATGGTCGGTGGCGATCCGGACATCGTGGAGCGCTGTCGCCCGGTGTTCGCCACCTACGCCGAGCCGATCGTCCACCTCGGTGGTGTCGGATCCGGGCAGGTCACCAAACTGCTGAACAATCTGCTGTTCACGGCCCACATCGCGACGGCGAAGTCGACGCTGGACCTCGGTGCGGCGCTGGGTGTCTCGGTGGACCGCCTCGCCGAGGTGATCACGCAGGGTTCGGCCAACAGCTTCGCGCTCGGCCGCATCGCGCAATTCGGCGGCAGCCTGGATGTCCTCAAGTCCGTGGCGGCCGACCTCCTGAAGAAGGACGTCGGCCTGATCGCGGACCTCGCCGAGGCCGCTGGTGCCAAGCCGGGCGCTGTACTCGAAACCGCTGATGCCGCACTGGGTTTGATGGGTCGCACCCGGTGAGCACAGTCGGCTTCGTCGGGGCGGGGCGCATGGGTGGTGCCATGGTTCGCCGTCTCGTCGCGGCCGGCCACGAGGTGAATGTCCTGACGCGCTCTCCCGAGAAGAGCACTGCCATAACCGAACTCGGCGCGACACCGGTTACCGATCTGGCCGCCGTCAGCACGGACGCCGACGCGGTGATCCTATGTGTCTTCACTGACGAGCAGGTCCAGGACATCGCCGCTACCCTGACACCTGAGCTGCGCGCAGGCACGGTCCTGGTCATCCACACCACCGGCAGCCCGCACACCGCCGGCGCCATCGCCGCCCGCGGGGTCGACGTCATCGACGCCCCCGTCAGCGGCGGCCCGCACGATATCGCCGCGGGCCGACTGACGTTGTTCGTCGGCGGTTCCGCTGCTGCTGTCGAGCGGGCCAGGCCCGTGCTGACCTGCTACGGCGACCCGATCATTCACGCCGGGCCGCCGGGCGCCGGTCAACGGGTCAAACTGATCAACAATGCGTTGTTCGCCGCGCAGATCGGGTTGATCGGCGCCGCAGTCGGGCTCGGCGAGCGGCTCGGTATTCCGGAGTCGACGCTGCTGGCCGCCCTGCCCCATGCCAGCTCCGGCAGTCGCGCCCTGGACGGCATCGCACGAGCGGGTTCGACCGCGTCGTTCCGCACGGTCGTCGGCGAGTTCCTAAGTAAGGACGTCGCGACGGTCCGCACCACGGCAGCTGAGTTGGGCACCGGCCTGGGCGTGCTCGACACGATCATCGACGCCGGCATGACGCCGACGGGAGGGAGCAATACCGCATGACCGCAACGAAACTCGTGTTCGACCCTTTCTCCGAGGATTTCTTCAACGGGCCGTGGGAGACCTACCGGCGCATGCGCACGGAAGCGCCGGTGTATTACAGCGAGGAACACGACTTCTACGCGCTGTCCCGGCACGAGGACGTCGCTCCCGCCTACCGCGACTTCGAGACCTACTCGTCTGCGTACGGCACTGATCTCGCGCAGGTGCGTACTGGACTCGAATTGCCGGGCAACATGCGAATGATCATCTTCATGGATCCGCCCGAACACCGGCACATCCGCAGCCTGCTGAACAAGGTGTTCACACCGCGTGCCATCCAGTCGCAGCGGGAAATGGTTCGCACAAAGATCGACAAGTATCTGAACCGCCTCGACCCCAACGGATTCGACGCCGTGCAGGACTTCACCGGACCGTTTCCCGTCGAAGTGATCACCAATATGATGGGCGTCCCCGATGAGCAGGCCCAACAGGTCCGGCATTGGATCGATGAATCGCTGCACCGCGAGATCGGCCAGGTCGAAACCTCCGAACAGGGTATCCAGGCTTACCTCGACAGCGCGGCTTTCTATTTCGAGCTGGCGCGCCAGCGCAAGGAAGTACCCGGCGACGACTTGATCAGCCGCCTTCTCGCCGCCGAGACCGAACGCGAAGACGGAACGGTCACCAAACTCGAGGATTACGAAATCGCCGGATTCGCTTCGCTGTTGGGCGGCGCGGGTGCCGAGACCGTGACCAAGCTGGTCGGTAACGCCGTATACCTGTTCGCCCGGCATGCCGAGCAGTGGCAGAAGCTGCGCAGCGACCGCAGCAAGATTCCCGCCGCCGTCGAGGAACTCTTGCGGTACGAGGCGCCGGCGCAGTACAACGTGCGCCGCAGCATGAAAGACGTGCATCTGCACGGTACGACGATTCCCGAAGGCTCCCCTGTCTTCCTGCTCGGCGGTTCAGCCAACCGCGACCCCGAGGCGTGGACCGAACCGGACACCTTCGACATCGACCGCAACCACACCGAAGCCCAGAACCTCGGATTCGGATACGGCATCCACAGTTGCCTGGGGGCGGCACTGGCGCGCATGGAGAGCGCCGTCGCACTGGAGGCCTTGCTGGATTTCATGCCACGCTACGAAATCGATTGGGACGGTTGCCGACGTGTCCACATGCAGAACGTGATGGGCTGGCAGAACATCCCGGTACGGGTACTGCGATGAGCAAGGTCAGCGTCGACTTCGGGCTCTGCGAGAGCAACGGCGTCTGTGACGGCATCATCCCCGAGGTGTTCCATCTCGACGACCAGGACTACCTGCACATCCTGGAGGACGAGGTGACGCCGGCCAACCGTGACCGCATCCTCGAAGCGGTCCGCCAATGTCCCCGCCAGGCCATATCGATCATGGAGGAACCAGCATGACGCCCCACCGCATCGTCCAATGGACGACCGGAAATGTCGGGAAGAGCTCGGTCAAAGCCGTTGCCGCGCATCCCGACTTGGAACTCGTCGGTTGCTATGCGTGGTCGCCGGACAAGGTCGGCCGTGACGTCGGTGAGCTGTGCGGCTTCGATCCCGTCGGCGTGACTGCCACCAACGACGTCGACGCGTTGCTGGCGCAGAAGCCGGATTGTGTGGTCTACAACCCGATGTGGATCGACGTCGACGAAGTGGTCCGCATCCTGGAAGCCGGCGTCAATGTCGTTGCGACGGCGTCGTTCATCACCGGCCACAACCAGGGCCGCGACCGGGAGCGCATCCTCGACGCGTGCCGCGTCGGCGGTTCGACGATGTTCGGTTCCGGCGTCAGCCCCGGTTTCGCCGAACTCCTGGCGATCGTCGGGGCGATGGCGTGCGACCGGGTCGACAAGGTGACGGTCTCTGAGGCCGCCGACACCACGTTCTACGACTCACCCGCCACCGAAATCCCCTGTGGTTTCGGCACGCCGATCGATTCGCCCGACCTGCCGCCGATGGCCGCCGCAGGTACCGCGATCTTCGGTGAGGCAGTGCGGCTCGTCGCCGACTCGCTGGGCGTCGAGCTCGACGACGTGCGGTGTGAAGCCGAATACGCCCAAACGACAGCGGATCTCGATCTGGGGTCGTGGACCATCGAAAAGGGCTGCGTCGCGGGCGTCGCCGCGAGCTGGAAGGGCGTGGCCGACGGGAAGACCGTCGTCGAGCTGAAGGTGCGCTGGCGCAAAGGCCAGTCACTCGAACCCGATTGGCAGTTGGACGCCGACGCGTGGACCATCACCGTCGAAGGCCGCCCGACGGTCACCATGAAGGTCAACTTCCTGCCGCCGCCGGACTTTCAGGCGACGACGATGGCCGAATTCATGACCCTCGGACATATCATGACGGCCATGCCGGCAATCAATGCCATTCCGGCCGTCGTCGCGGCCGCGCCCGGCATCGCCACCTACAACGACCTGCCACTGACCCTACCTCGTATGAAAGGCCTTGCATGAAAGAAGGATTCGAGGACCGGGTCGCTCTGATCACCGGAGCCGGCTCGGGCATCGGGCGCGCCACCGCCCTGGCGTTCGCCAAGGCAGGCGCCCGCGTCGTCGCCACCGACATCAACGGTGACGCGGCCCGGGAAACCGCGGACCTGATCGGTGACGCCGCCATTGCCATCGCCTCGGATGTCTCCGACGAGGAGTCCGTCGCGCGTGCAGTGACCACCACCCTCGAGGCGTACGGCCACATCGACGTGCTGTCCAACAATGCCGGCGTCATCGACACCATGGCGCTGCCGGCCGACACCACGCTCGCCGAATGGGACCGGGTCATCCGCATCAACCTGACCGGCACCTTCATCGTGACGCACGCCGTGCTCCCCCACATGCTGAGCCAACAGCGCGGCGTCATCGTCAACACCGGTTCGGCCGCCGGCGTCCGCGGCGGATCCGCCGGCGCCGCGTACACCGCCTCCAAGCATGGCGTCATCGGCCTGACCCGCAACATCGCCTGGTCTTACGCCAAGGACGGGATTCGGTGCAATGCGATCCTGCCCGGTCCGACCCTGACCGGGATCGCCGGCAGTATCAGCGGATTCGACGAGACCGGACAGGCGCGCCTGACGCCCATCATCTCGGCGGCTCCGAATATCGCACTGCCCGAGCAGATGGCCGACGTGATCGTGTTCCTGGCGTCCGACGCCGCGGCGTTCGTCAACGGTGCGATTGTCGCGGCTGACGGTGGGTGGTCAGCGGGCTGAGGCCCGCTGACCGTAAGGTCCTGTCAGGCCCCGAAGCCCGACAGGATCACGGCGTTGCAGTCGGCGGCGGACTGGCGGACTTTAGCGGCCGCCTGATACGCGTCAGATTCGTACCACGTACGCGCGGCGTCCACCGACTCGAACTCCAGCACGACGGTCTGGTTGCCGTGCCAGCTGCCCTCGAGCACCTGGGGGTTCTGGTCCACCGACACGATCGTGGCGGA
This sequence comes from Mycolicibacterium sp. CBMA 226, assembly GCF_009729075.1. GTDB lineage: Bacteria > Actinomycetota > Actinomycetes > Mycobacteriales > Mycobacteriaceae > Mycobacterium. The sequence continues at coordinate 36,653 of NZ_VTGY01000010.1, forward strand.
CGACATCGCCTTGCCGGCCAGCTTGGCGTACTCCGCCATACCGGCGGGGTCCTTGACGTCCTCGGTGAGGATCACGTATCCCTTGGCCACTCGAATCTCCTTGACTAGTCGTTCGTTTCGACGATTGCTTGTTCGGGACAGTTCGCCATGGCGTCGCGAACCGCAACTTCGAGATCAGCCGCCACCTCCGCGGGTTCGGCAACCGCATAACCGTCGTCGGTCATGCTGAACACATCAGAGCACAAGGTCAGGCACATGCCGTGGCCTCGACACCGGTCTTCATCGACAACAACCTTCATGACGTGCTCCCGGCCGGATCGAATTCGAGGTGGAGTTCGATGATGCCACGCAGGATGTACGTCGGAATGTATTGGTACCGACGGCTTCCCGCGGGGCCATGGTGCGCCTCGGAAATCCGGATGTCGGAGGTCAGGTCCAGGAGACGCTCCAGCGCGACCCGCGTCTCGGCCCGTGCCAGCGGCGCGCCCGGGCAGCTGTGGATGCCGCGACCGAACGCCAGGTGCTGCCGGGCGTTCTTGCGCTCGGCGTCGAAGGTGTCGGGGTCCTCGAACCGCCGCGGGTCGCGGTTGGCCGCACCATTGATCACCATCAGCGTGCAGCCCGCGCCGAGCGCCTGGTCACCGATCGTGGTCGGCACCCGCGAAAGCCGGAAGTCGCCCTTCACGGGACTCTCGATGCGCAGGCATTCCTCGATGAAGTTCGGCAGCAGACTGCGGTCCGCGCGGAGCCTGGCCTGAATGTCGGGTTGCTCGCCGATGACCTTCAGCGCCGTACTGAGCAGTCGGACCGTGGTTTCCTGCCCGGCCGAGAACACGTTCGTGGCCACGCGCACCACGTCGTCGACCGTCGGCATGGTCCCGTCGGGGAACGTCGCGGTGGCCAGACCCGTGAGTACATCGTCGCGCGGTTCGCGGCGGCGATCCTCGACGTACACCGCGAACGCCTCGTAGAGATATTCGAAAGGTGTTTTGGAGAGCGTCTTTTCGTCGGTGCTACCGAGTCCGCCGCCGTGTGTGCCCTTCGCGAGGCGTTCGAGCAGCTCGGGACAATCCTCGTCGGGAACCCCGAGCAGGTCCGCGATGACGCGTAGGGTGAACGGTCCCGCAAAGCCCTTGATGAACTCACCCGTACCGGGGGCCAGGAACTCGGCCAGCATGTCGTCGGCGATCCGCCACATCGCGTCCTCGTTCTCCTTGAGGCGCTTGGGGGTGATCAGCCGCATCAGCAGGGCACGGTGATTGGTGTGCGTCGGCGGGTCCAGCGTGGGCAGTTGGTCGCTGTACGGAATCTCGTCGCGGTGCTTCACGATGAGCTCGCTGACATCGTCACCTTCGAGCGGCACCGGGAAACCCGGGAACGGGCCCGTCACCGAGATACAGGACGAGAAGGTGTCCGCGTCGTTGTAGACGTCGACCGCCTCCTGCCAGCCGGTGACCATCGTGACGCCGTAGTGCTCTTCGCGGGTGACCGGACACTTGTTGCGCAGAGCCTCGTAAAACGGGTACGGGTCGTCGGTCAGCCGATCATCCCGGAAGAAATCGACCGTAGTGAGGTCTTCCGACACCTGTCCTCCATTCCAAGCATGCCAGATGAGAATGTGATTCTCAAATGTGGTGATTACATTTCCACAGTGGTTCGCCGCCGTCAATGCGCGCGGCAGTCATTGGATCGGTTCATCGCCGAGCACGGTGGTGCGCAGCATCTCTCGGGGTGAATCGGGATCGTAGGGGGCGGCGCGGTGCAGCACACCGCGGTTGTCCCAGATGACGGTGTCCCCCACCGACCACGTGTGGCGGTACACCTTTTCGGGGACTGTGGCCCGTTCCAGCAATTCGGTGAGCAGTGCACGGCCCTCGTCCCGGTCCATGCCGACGATGTAGTCCGCCGACGCGCCGAGCACCAGCGACTTGCGCCCACTGCGGTGCGTCCAGACCAGTGGGTGCTCATGCGTCCGTCGCGAGCGCCATGTCGCCAACATCGCCGGTGTGGGGTCGGGCGTGACGCGGCGCTGGGACGCTTCGAGCGAGTGGACCACCCGCAACTGCCCGTAGCGCTCCCGTTCGGCGGCCGTCAATTCGTCATATGCACCATAGGAATTGGCGAACTCGGTCTCGCCACCGCGCGCCGCCACGGCGATGGCCGACAGCACCGTCGCCTTCTGCGGATAGGTGTCCTCGACAGGGGTGCAACCGTCGATGTGCCAGTCGAACGTCGCGCGCAGATAGGCCGCCGAGGCGTTCTTGGCGGTATCGAGCGTGATCGGGTAGATGCCGGCGACCGGGTGGTGACCGTCCGAGGAATGGTCGACCGCGCCGAGTCTGCGGCAGAACGCGACCTGCGCGTCCGGATCGAGCCGCAGACCCGGAAAGACCAGTACGCCGTTGTCCTCCAGGGCATCCAGCACGGCCGCCGCCAGCGCATCATCGGCGGTCAGCCGCCCGGCATCGACGTCGACCACTTCCGCCCCAACCGACGACGTCAGCTTGTTGAGCGTCAGCAGACTCATGGCACCGGCGCCCCGACGCGATTCATGATGGCGTCGGCGGAGTCGGCCGGCTTCTGCGTGCCGAAGATCTCGACGGCCATCGAAACCATGATCATCGAGTAGATCAGGTGCAGCAGATTGAGTGCGTCGTCCGGCAGATCGTCGAGCCCGAACTTGTCGCAGTAGTCGATGGCCTCCTCGAAGCGGGGCGTGAACGCGTCGTAGAACCGACGAATCTCGACCATCGGGGTCTGCATGCGCATCTCCCAGCGTTCGGGTTCGGTGGCCAGGCACCACTTCTCGGCGAATGGCTCGAACTCGGCGAAGGCGCTGGGCAGTTTCGCTTCTGCCATGGTCACACCCCCACCGGAGCACGTTGCGCCTTGTACTGCTCGACCCAGTCGACCGACACCTTGTGCAGATGGCGCACCAGGATCTCCTGATCCGACAGCGGGTAGTCGTCGACGACGTCGTACTCCAGCGCCGCCTGCGTCCCGCCGAGCATGCCGGCATCCTGGAGGGCGAACTCCTTGAGCACCACCGACGCGACCTCGTGCTCGATGCGCTCGCGCACGGTGCGCGCGGGGTGAAATGCGTTGTACGCCTCGAACTTATGAGTGTTGTGCGATGTCGGCCAGTAGCGGTACAGCAGATACCAGCCGTGGTAGATCAGAATTTCCAGGTTGGGGAAAATCTGGAAGTTGGTGATGCCCCACGGTTCGATACCACCCGGGTTGAGGCCGGCCGAGAAGTGGGTTTCCGGCGTGCGCCACGGCCCCACGAGTCCGCTGCGGGTGATCCGTTCGACGGGGTACATGTAGTCGGGGTCGAGCTTCCAGCGGCGGGTACCCGCCGTCGACACCAGGCGGTGCGGCCCGTCGATCTGGAAGTGCCCGCACTCGAAGGTCGCGTTGGGTTGGCGTACCGCGGACGGCACCTGCTGGGAGTGCAGCGACGGCACGTGGTAGTACTCCTGGAACGCGTCGGCGAAGATCTTCCAGTTGCTGTTGTTCTCCGCTGCGAAGTCGTACCGCTCGGTCATCAATCCGAACGGGTAGTCGTCGAGTGCCGTGATCATCGGGCCGAGGAACTCCCGCAGGCTCCACTGGGGCTCGGGATCGAAGTTGATGAAGATGAAGCCGTTCCACACGTCGCAGTGCACCGGCTTCAGGCCGTATCGCGAGCTGTCCAGCCCGAAGAACTCGCCCTCCTGCTGCACGAACGTCAGGTCACCTTTGAGGTCATAGCGCCAGCCGTGATACTTGCAGGTGAACTGACGGCAGCTGCCCCTGGTCTCCTCGTTCGGAAAGTCGTTCCACACCAGTTTGTTTCCGCGGTGCCGGCAGATGTTGTAGAAGGCCCGGATCTGTTCGTCGCGACCTTTCACCACGATCACCGATGTCCGGGCCGCGTCGATCTCCTTGGTGAAATAACTACCGACCCGAGGCACTTCCTCGATACGCCCGACGTTGAGCCACGCGCGTTTGAAGACCGCCTCCCGCTCGAGTTCGTAGAACTCCGGCGAGATCGAGTCGTGGAAGGAAATCGGCCCCGTGCCGAGTTCGGGGTAGTGCTCGGTCCAGCTGCCTTCAGCCGGCTTGGGCCACTTGGCCATGAACTCCTCCTCGAAGTTGTTCCGTCACATCGCTTTCCGCCACATCGCCGGCCGTCACATCACGGCTCCGCCGTTGACACCGAGGGTCTGCCCGGTGATGAAGCCGGCCTCCGGCGAGCACAGGAAGCCCACTGCCGCCGCGATGTCGTCACCGGTGCCGAGGTGGCCAACCGGGATGCTCGCCGCCATCTGCTCGTTGGGCGGCAGGTTGCCCGCCGCCTGTGACTGATGCTGCATGGGCGTCTCGATGCCCGAGGGAGGCACGTTGTTCACGGTGATTCCGCACGGACCGTACTCGCGGGCAAGCGATTTCGTCAGCGACAGCAGCGCGCCCTTGGATGCGGCGTAATGCGCCATGCCGGGCGAGCCGCGCTGCGCGCTGGACGACGAGATCATCACGATGCGCCCCCACCCGGCCGCCAGCATGTCGGGTACCGCGACCTGACAGCAGTGGAACGTCCCGGTCAGATTGACGTCGATCAGCCGCTGCCACGAGTCCACGGTGATGTCGGTGAATGCCGCGAAATCGACCACGCCGGCACTCGTGACCAGGATGTGCACGGGCCCGAACTCGCTGCGCACCTTCGCGAAGGCATCTTCCACCGAGGCGCGGTCGCTGACGTCGACGGCGATCCCCACCGCCTCAACCCCGCCGGCGCGCAGATCATCGACAACCCGCTGCGCTGCTTGGCCGTTCAGGTCGAGGACGGCGACCTTGTGTCCCCGGCGTCCCAGCTCGTGACAAGTCGCCTCACCCATACCCGATGCGCCACCGGTCACCACAGCCACGCGTGTCATGTGCACTCCTACTCGTAAACCACTCGGACGGTCTTGCTGGTGGGCAGGGACTGACAGGTCAGCACCCAGCCGTCGGCGACCTCGTCGTCGTCGAGGGCATCGTTGTTGAGCATGCGTGCGCTGCCTTCGACGATGCGGGCCATACACGTTCCGCAGGAGCCGGTTTCGCACGACGACGGCGCGCGCAAGCCGGCGATGCGGGCCGTCTGCAGCAGCGTGTTGCCCGCCCGGTACTCCACGGTGGTCTTGCGGCGGTCGAGTTCGATGGTGACTTCCTCGGTGACGGACGCAGCCGTATCGGCGGCGGTGACCTCAGCGACCTGGAAGCGCTCCAGGTGAATTCGGCGGCGTGGCGTTCCGGTCTGCATGACGGCCGATTCCACCGCGTCCATGAACGGCCCCGGGCCACAGATGTAGAACTCCGCGTCGCCGGCGTCGGCGATGAAGGACGCGATGGCCTCCGGCCGAACGATGCCGTCCACATCGTCGAAATGGTGACGCACCGCCAGACGGTCAGGGTGGGACTCCGCCAGTGCGGCAAGGGAATCGGCGAAGATCACCGAGTCACGACTGCGGTTGGCGTAGAACAACCGGATGCGGCGCGAGGTCCCCGCCAGTGCCGCGCCGATCAGCGAGTGGATCGGCGTGATGCCGCTGCCCCCGGCAAAGGCGACGATGTCGCGGTTCCCCTCACCCAGGACGAATCGTCCTTCCGGCGGAGCGGCCTCGATGTGGTCGCCGGGCGTGGCAGTGTCGTTGAGCCAGTTCGAGACCAGCCCACTGCCGTCCCGCTTGACCGTGATCTGCAGGTCGTCGCCGTTGTGTGGCGACGACGACATCGAATAGCACCGCCGGTGCTGGTCGCCGGCGACGTGTACCCGCAGGGTCAGGAATTGCCCTGCCTGGTAACGGAATCGGGGCGCGCACTCCTCCGGGATGTCGAGGACCAGCGATACGGCATCGCCGGTTTCCCGCACCACCCGCTTGATGCGCAGTGGCGCGAAATCGTCCACAAGTTCAGCCATCCGTTCGAGAGTATCAAGTACTTGTCATTGATATCAAGCACTTGATACTCGGCAATTGTTCTCTTGCGCATGGCGCCGCGCTGACACAATGTCGGCCTGAGAGCGCGCTCAGGGCTATATACGGTTAACGACGCTCTCAGACCGACGTTGCGATCGCGGCGCCGTTCTACTCAGTCCCCGACGTGATCGTCGATGAGCTTGTGCCCCGTGCCCTGCTCGACGACGCGCGTGAGCAGCCGCTTGAGGGTCTCCTGCTCGTCGGCAGTGAGCACACCGAACACCGCTTCGTGCGCCTCGACGGCATCGCTGACGACGGCGGCAGCGGTCTTGCGCCCTTGTTCGGTCAGGAAGGCCTGCAGGATGCGGGCATGTTGCGGATCGGGCTTGCGTTCCACGAGCCCACGGTCCTCGAGTGATTTCAGCGCCAGCTGCACACCCTGCGGCGTGATCAGCAGGCGGCGCGCCAGATCAGCGCCGGACAGCCCCGGCTCGTTCGAGAGTTGGCGCAGCACACCGATTTGCGCCGTACTCACGCCGTGGCCACTGACGGCTTCGTTCACCGATGTCAGCGAGAAGTAGAATGCCTGCTTGAGGTGCCAGAGCAGATTCTGGTCCAGGTCCACTACCCACCCCCATCGACCTGCTTGTAGATCTGCCCCGCCTTCATGACGAAGCGTACGTCCAGCGTACTGGCGATATTGCGGGACACGTCGCCAGGCACAGCCACGATGTCCGCGAGGTAGCCCGGCACCAGGCGGCCGAGTTCGTCGTCGGTGTCGATGAGTTCGGCGCTCGTGACAGTGGCGGCACGGATGGCCTGCATCGGCGTCATGCCGCGGGCAACCAGCGCGCACAACTCCTTCGCGTTCTGCCCGTGCGGAACGGCCGGCGCATCTGTTCCACACGCGATGCGGACGCCGGCCGCAATGGCTTTGGGCAACATCGCCTGCGCCTGTGGAAATACCACCTCGGCCTTTTTACGCAGCTCAGGTGCGATGCGGTCGATGGCCATGGCTTCGGTGAGATAGGTGGTCGACACCAGGAACGTGCCGGTGTCGGCCATCACCTTGATGGTGTCGTCCGTCGCGAGGAAGCCGTGCTCGATGCAGTCGATACCGGCACGGATGCAGGCCCGAATCGCACTGTCCCCCACCGCGTGTGCCGCCACGCGCACGCCGGCTCGGTGTGCCTCGTCGGCGATCGCGGCGAACTCGTCATCCGAATACTGCTGGGCACCCGGGGCGGTGCTGTGCGACATCACCCCACCCGAGGCGGACACCTTGATCAGCTTGGCACCGTGCCGGACCTGGTAGCGCACGCAAGCGCGGACCTCGTCGACGCCATTGGCGATGCCCTCCCCTACGGACAACGGCATGATGCCCGGCGCCAGGCGCTGAAACACCGTCGGGTCGAGGTGCCCGCCGTACGGAGTGACGGCGTGCCCGGCCGGGTAGATCCGGGGCCCGACGTGCCAGCCCTGATCGATGGCACGCATGAGGGCGACGTCCAGCAGGTACCCACCCGTCTTGACCATCAGGCCGAGGTTGCGCACAGTCGTGAACCCGGCCTCCAGCGTGGTGCGGGCGTTGACTGCGCCGCGCAGCGTCCGATACGCCGGGTCGTCCTGCACGCCGTGCATGGGACTCGGCAGGCCCTCGGGACCGCCGGGCCCGCCGATCAGCAGGTTGAGCTCCATGTCCATCAGACCCGGCAGCAGCGTCACATCGCCCAGGTCGATGACTTCCGCCGAATCCGGCAATGGCTCAACCGGATTGACGGCTTTGATCCGCTCGCCCTCGACCACGATCACGGCCGGCGACCGCACCTCGCCACTGTCGACGTCGGCCCAACGCTCGGCGCGGAGAACAGTCAACTCTGTCACGGGACCGGTTCGTAGACGCAGTCGAGCTTCGTGGCCCCGGAGTCGGGAACCCGAGGCTGTTTCCAGCATTCCACGGGAAACGACACCATGATCATGGAGTACAGCAGGTGCATGAGGTTCAGGACGTCCTCGGGCATGTCATCGAGGCTGAACTTGTCGCAGTACGAAATGGCGTCTTCTGCCCGTGGCGTGATCGCGTCGTAGAACGCCTGCATCTGCGCCATGGAGCTGTCCAGTCGCTTGGCATAGCGCTGCGCTTCGGTCGGCAGGCACCACTCGGAAAACGGCTCCAGGTCGGCGAATTCGGCCGGCAGCTGCGCGGTCATGATCGCACCCCCGCAGTCTTGCGCTGATAGTCCTCGATCCAGGCGGCGGTTTCGTGGTGCAGGTGCCGGATGAGCACCTCCTGGTCGCACAGCAGGAATTCACTGACGGTGCGGGACTCGATCATGGACTGGGTGGCCTCCAGCGTGTTGGCATCCTGCAGGCCGTACTCCTTGAATGTCACCGCCGCGAGCTCCTGCCCGATGCGTTCGCGGGGACTGCGCGCCTTCGGAAAGTACAGCGTGCATTCGAAGAGATGGGTGTTGTACGACGTCGGCCAATAGTGATAGGTCAGGTACCAGCCCTGCCCCCAGAACAGGACCACGAAGTTGGGGAACAACTGGAATGAATCCAGACCCCATGGATCACATTTCGCCGGATTGAGGCCGACGGGCATCTCCCCCAGGTCGGGCGAATCCCATGGCCCGAACAAGCCGCTCTGGCAGATGTCTTCCATCGGCTTGCGCATCTCGGCGCTCATCTCCCACACCCGAACCCCGGAAGTACTGACAAGCCGGTGCGGCCCGTCGATCCGGTAGTGCGGCGCCTCGAAACCGGCCTGCGCGGCGGCCTTCGAATAGTTGGTCGGCGACTGATTCGCGTGCAGGACCGGTGCGTGGTAGAACTCCTGGAACGCGTCCATGTAGAGCTTCCAATTCGCTTTGACCTCAGAGCGATACGTGAATTTCGAGGTCAGTTTCTCGAAGGGATAGCCCTCCAGCCCGAGGATCATGGGGCCGAGAAAGTCGCGCAGCGACTGCTCCGGTTCAGGCGCGAAGTTGACGAAGATGAAGCCCTCCCAGACATCGCAATGCACGGGCACCAACCCGTACCGGTCCTTGTCCAGGTCGAAGAATTCGCCCTCCTGCTGCACGAACGTGAGGTTGCCGTCGAGGTCGTATCTCCAGGCGTGGTACTTGCAGGTGAACTGCTTGCAGAACCCCTTGGCCTCCTCCAGCGGCATGTCATTCCACACCAGTTTGTTGCCCCGGTGCCGGCAGATGTTGTGGAACGCCTTCACCTCCCCGGCGTTGTTGCGCACCACGATGATCGAGGTGTTCACCACCTTGAGCTCTTTGGTGAAGTAGCTGCCCTTACGCGGAAGTTGTTCGACGCGACCGACGTTCAGCCAGGCCCGCTTGAACACTGCCTTGCGCTCGATCTCGTATTGCTCGGGACTGATCGAGTCCTCGTACGACACCGGATCGGTGCCCAGTCGCGGATAGTGTTCCGTCCAACTGCCCTCGGGCGGCTTCGGAAACCGGGCCATGGCGCACTCCTCCTCGACGTGACGACACAGCCGACGGTATCTGCCCGATGCACCAATGACAAGTAGTTGATACTCATCGGCGTGCCCGGGTGTCGTCAGGGGAACTTGATCGCCGAGACGTACATGTCGACAACCGGCCGGAACAGATCGACGCCGTCGAGCTCGTTGCTCAGGACGATCGCATCACTGGTGGCGAGGAGGATCTGCGCGAACGTGGCCGCCGGTATCAGCAGCGTCCCACCCAGGCGGTCGACACCCTCGACGATGAAGCCGGCCAATGCGTCGACCACCTCAGATCGCCTGGCCGCGACCCGATCTCGCACTTCCGGGTTTCGCAACAGATAGAGGGTGAACTCGTACCCCAAGGCCGCGTGCTCGGCGCCGCGGCCACGACTCAGCTCGAGCCAGCGCTCGGCGATCTCATCGCGCTCGTGCGCTCCGACACGTTCCGACCTCGACATCACTTCCGCGAATTTGTCGAAGTACTGGCGCCAATATCGGTCGTTGACCGCAAGGAACAGGTCTTCCTTGGTGGCGAAATGCTTGTAGATCGCCCCTTTGGTGTAGCCGGCGACGGACGCGATCTCATCGAGAGTCGCTGGCGCGAAGCCCTTTTCGGCGAACACGTCCTCAGCCGCATCCAACAGCAGCGAACGCGTGTGTTCCAGTCGCCGCTCCCGCGTCCAACGCTCCACCATGAAAAAATTCTGCCACAGATTCCAAGATTCCTATTGGAAACTCAGATACCAGTGGGTATCTTCGAGACAACGCGAACTCAAGGAGGCCTCGTGAGTGAAATGCTGAGCAAGAAGCCCATCGTCACCGAATCACTGGGCGGAACCACGAATCTCAGTGGCAGCCAAGCTCCTTCGGCGCCAGTCAAAATCTGGGCGTTCTTCGGCGGCGCGCTGCTGCTGTTCCAGGTCTATGTCTGGACCCGCTGGGTCACCGGGCCGTATTTCGTCCGCGTCCCCGCCGGTCCGACGGACCCGCCGACATACATGAAGGTCATGCTGATGGTGAACTGCGCCTTCATGGTGGTCGGGTTCCCCGCAGCCATCTGGTGGTTCTTCGTCAGGCCCTGGCGTCGCGAGCGGCGCATCACGCTCGACGGCATGCTCTTCGCGTCATGCGCCCTGTTCTTCTTCCAGGATCCCCTGCTCAACTACACCAACACGTGGTGCACGTACAACATGTGGATCTGGAACATGGGCTCCTGGACGTCGAACATCCCCAGCTGGATCTCGCCCGAATCGCCGGGACATCAAGTGGGCGAACCGCTTCCCATCAACATGCCCGGCTACGGCATGGTGGTGGTGACGTTGATGGTCGGCTGCTGGGCAATGAGGAAGATCAAGTCGCGCTGGCCGAACATCAGTAACTTCCGATTGATCATCGCGACGTACGTTTTCTGCTTCTTCTTCGACTTCGTGATGGAAGGGCTGATCCTCGCGCCAATCGGGCTTTTCGTGTACCCCGGCGCGATTCAGGCCGTGTCGTTCAACGCCGGCACCTACTACCAATGGCCCGTCTACGAGGGGCTCATGTGGGGCGCCGTCATGACCGCGTTGTGCTGTCTGCGGTTCTTCACCGACGATCGCGGCCGCACCGTCGTCGAACGGGGCCTCGATCACGTCCGCGGCGGCGTCTTCCGGCAGCAACTGGTCCGGTTCCTGGCGATCTTCGCGGCCTGCAGCGGCGCGTTCTTCTTCCTCTACAACGTGCCCGCGCAGTGGTTCGGGCTGCACGCCGATCCCTGGCCCGAGGATATCCAGAAGCGTTCGTACTTCAGCCAGAGCGTCTGTGACGAACACACACCGTGCCCGAACCCGGTGCTGCCCATGCCGACCAAGCGCTCCGGCTACATCAATGTCGACGGCAAGCTCGTGCTCCCACCGGGCAAGGAGATGCCCAAGGACGCTCCTGTTCAGGTTGGGAAGTGACGGCGCATGAGTGATCTGTCGCAGAAGAGGGCGGTCGTGACGGAACCGCTCAGTGGTGCGGCGCTCGGTACCCCGTCCAAGATCACGCCCGTGCGCGTCTGGGCCGCGGTCGGTGGTGCCATCCTGGCGTTCCAGCTCTACGTGTGGACCCGGTGGGTAACCGGGCCGCACTTCGAGCGCGTCCCGGCAGGACCGAGCGACCCACCGACGTACATGAAGGCCATCCTGTTCACCTGGACAGGCGTCATCATTGTCGGGCTGCCGGTTGCGGTGTGGTGGTTCATCATCCGGCCATGGCGGCGGGAGCGACGCATCACGCTCGACGGCATGCTGCTCATCGCGTGCGGCCTGCTGTTCTTCCAGGACCCGCTGCTCAATTACGTGAACACATGGAGCACCTACAACACCTGGATGTGGAACCGGGGGTCGTGGGTGCAGGACGTCCCCGGCTGGATGTCGTTCGGCGAGCCCGGTCGCATGATGGCCGAGCCGTTCCTGATGAATGCACCCGGTTACTGCTTCGTCCTGCTGTGCACCATGCTCGGCTGCTGGGTGATGCGCAAGGCAAAAGCAAAGTGGCCCAACATCAATACGCTGGGCTTGATCGCCGTCGTGATCGTGTGGACCTTCTTCTTCGATTTCGTGATCGAAGGCCTCTTCCTCATGCCGATGGGCCTGTTCACCTACCCCGGTGCCATCCGGGCCCTGTCGGTCAATCCCGGTACCTACTACCAGTGGCCGGTCTACGAAGGGCTCATGTGGGGTGGCGTGCAGGCGGGTCTGTGCTGCCTGCGCTATTTCACCGACGACCGTGGCCGCACGTTCGTCGAACGCGGCCTCGACACGGTCCGTGGTGGCTTTGTGACACAGCAGTTCACGCGCTTCCTCGCGATCTTCGCGGCCTGCAGCGCATTCTTCTTCGTCCTCTACAACCTGCCCGCCCAGTGGTTCGCCATGCACCAGGACCCCTGGCCGGAAGACCTGTTGAAGCGCTCGTACTTCCTGATGGGCGTCTGCGGCGACGGTACCGACCGGGCCTGCCCCGATCCGTCGATCCCGATTCCGCTGCGGAACTCGAGCTACGTCAACATCCACGGCCAGCTCGTGACACCCGATGGCGTCACGCTTCCGAAACTCGTTCCCGTCGAGAAGGGCAAATGACTTGTTGAACAACACTTCTGCAGTTGTCAGGCCGGTGCCGAACGCGCCGTTCTACCGCGCCATCGGCGACGAGGTGGAGGTCTTCCGTGCGGCGTCCCGCCGGGGTCTACCGGTGCTGCTGAAAGGCCCGACGGGATGCGGCAAGACGCGGTTCGTGGAGGCGATGGCGCACGAACTCGGGCGGGATCTGATCACCGTCGCCGGCCATGAGGACATGACGTCCGCGGACCTCGTCGGGCGCTTCCTGCTGAAGGGCGGCGAAACCGTCTGGGTGGACGGACCTTTGACACGGGCGGTTCGCGAAGGGGCCATCTGCTATCTCGACGAGATTGTCGAGGCCCGTCAGGACACCACCGTCGTCATCCATCCGCTTGCCGACCACCGGCGCGAGCTGCCGGTCGACCGGCTCGGCGTCACGTTACCCGCGGCGCCCGGTTTTCAGCTCGTCATCTCCTACAACCCCGGCTATCAGAGCGTCCTCAAGAACATCAAGGAATCCACCCGGCAACGGTTCGTCGCCATCGAACTCGACTTCCCGCCCGCCGCCGCCGAGACGGAAATCGTGATGCACGAGGCCGGTATCGATGCCGAAACGGCGCGGAGTCTGGTCAAATTCGGCAACGCGATCCGCACCTTGGACGGGTCACCGCTGCGCGAAGTGGCGTCCACCCGCATGTTGATCCTCGCCGGCGAACTCGTCGCCGAAGGGCTCAGTGTCCGCAGCGCCGTCCAGTCGGCCGTCGTCAAGGTGCTCTCCGACGACCACGACATCGTTCGCGCCCTGGGCGAGCTCGCGGACGCCGTTCTCCCCCGGTCGTGACCGAGTCCGCCGGCCCCGAGCAGTTTCGGCTCGTCGCCATGCATGTCGCGGGCCGACCGATCGACGTCGTCGAGGCGCGCGACGGTGGCGCCGCATATACCGATGGCCACGTCGTCTACGTCTCGGCAGCACCATCGGCACAGCAGCGCAACGAGATGCTGGTGCAGAGCGCACTGCTCGGCGCGGGCAGCCTCGATGCACCCCTGGCGAAGGCCCTCCGCGGCCGCCCCGCCATGGCGCGCCGCTACCTGGCGCTGGAAGGCCGCCGGGTCCTGGCTGAATTGGCCAGCGAACTCCCACTCGCCGCTGAACTCGATGCCGGGGAACCGGCTACCTCGACTGCCGACGAGTCGCTCCAGATCGCAAGGGGCCGAAGGGCCGTCGATGATGCCCCGGACTGGTTCGGCGTCATCAAGCCTTCTCGGCTGCTGGCTTCGCCGGTGGGTCCGGGCTCGAAGCCCACAGACAAGGACCTCCAGCTGAAGTTCGAGGTGCCGGACGTCGACGGCGAACCGGACGACGAGGACGACGACACCGGAGAATCCGAGGACAGCAAGATCCTCAAGCTTTTCGAAGCACCGATGGCGTCCCGAACGATGTCTGATTTCCTGTCCAAGCTCTTCGGCAGTTCGAAGTCGAAAGGGCAGGACAACGCGGGCGCCGAGATGCAGATCGGCAGCGTGCGGCGAGTCGGCAGGGTCGGCCCCGATGCGCGGCCCTTACCCACGCAGATCCGGTTCACCGATGACCGACGGCCCGGTGCCACGCTGGGAGTCGGCGGCGCCCTGCATCCCGAATGGGACGTCTTCGCGGGCCGCTACAAAGAGGACTGGTGCCGGGTTATCGATTTCCCGCTCACCGCCGCCGCTGACGTCTCTGCGGCCGGCGTGCCCCACGACGACGTCCTGCGACGTCGCCTGTCGCGAATCGGGCTCGGGCCCAAGATTCTTCGCGGCCGGGCCGACGGTGACGAGCTGGACATCGAAGCTCTGATCGACCTGTTCGTCGATCTGCGCTCCGGTTTCTCCCCGCCCGAACACGTGTACCTGGAACAGCGCAAGCTCTCTCGCAATCTGGGCGTGCTCATCCTGGTCGACGCCTCGGGTTCGGCGACCGAAACCGACGCCGACGGACTGGCCGTCCATGAGCACCAGCGCCGGGCAGCTGCCACCATGGCCGCCGTGCTCGAAGAACTCGGTGACCGCGTGGCCGTCTACGGATTCCGGTCGCAGGGCCGTCACGCCGTCCACCTGCCCGCAATCAAGCCGTTCGGGCACCGGTTCGGCGCCGTGGGACGGGCTCGGCTGAATCAGCTCGAGCCATCGGGCTATACCCGTCTCGGCGCGGCCATCCGCGGCGCGGGCGAAATTCTCAAGGAGCAGGCGGGCACACCCAACCGGTTGCTCCTCGTCCTGTCCGACGGATTCCCCTACGACGACGGCTACGAGGGCCGCTACGCAGAAGCCGACGCCCACAAGGCGCTCGAAGAACTGCGGATGGACGGCGTTGCCTGCCTGTGTCTTTCGATCGGTGGCGCCAGCAAGACCGAGGCGCTGGAACGTGTCTTCGGCTCTGCCAGCCATGCCAGTGCCGGCACACTGGCCGAATTGAGCCCGCGCATGGACCAGTTGTTCCTCTCATCCCTGCGCGAGCTGGCGGCACCGAAGCCGGCGAACCGTTAGTCCGCAGGTATCAAGTACTTAACATTTCCTCAGCGATGCGATATGACTGATAAGGACGACCTTCTCGTCATGCAGTCGAATGAGCGGGGAACTTGTGATCGACGTTGCGCGCCTTGCTGATTGGCTGGACCGGTCGGGGATTCCCGGTGCAGGCGCACCACTCGAAGCCACATATCTGTCCGGTGGCACACAGAATGTCATCTACCGGATCACGCGCGGCGACCACACCTGCGTACTCCGCATGCCGCCTCCGGATGCTCCGCCCGACCGCGACAAGGGCATCTTCCGCGAATGGCGCATCATCGAGGCCCTCGATGGCACCGACGTGCCGCACACGGCCGCGGTTGGAGTGTGCGCGGACCCGGCTGTGCTCGGCCGGCCGTTCTATCTGATGGGACACGTCGACGGCTGGTCTCCAATGGACCGGCACGGCGTCTGGCCCGACCCTTTCGACGGGGACGTCGAGGCCCGTGCAGGTCTGTCGTATCAATTGGCCGAAGGCATCGCCCTGCTGTCCAAGGTCGATTGGAAGGCCAAGGGACTGCACGACCTTGGCCGCCCCGACGGCTTTCACGAACGCCAGGTCGATCGCTGGACTTCCTTCTTCGAGCGCATCAAAGGCCGCGAGATCGACGGCCTGGACGTCACCACCGGGTGGCTGCGCCATCACCGCCCGCTCGACTTCATCCCTGGGCTCATGCACGGCGACTATCAGTTCGCCAACGTGATGTACCGGCACGGCGCACCGGCGACCATGGCCGCGATAGTCGACTGGGAGATGGGCACCGTCGGGGACCCCAAGCTCGACCTCGGCTGGATGGTGCAGAGCTGGCCGGAGCACATGGACGCGCCGTCAGCGATGAACTACGTCGACATGCGCGGAATGCCCTCACGCGCAGCGGTCGTCGACCACTACGCCAAGGTGTCCGGACGCCAGGTCGATGACCTCGACTACTACCTCGTGCTGGCCAAGTGGAAGCTGGCGATCGTGCTGGAGCAGGGCTTCCAGCGGGCCGGCGACAACGAGAAGCTTCTCGCCTACGGACCGGTGATCACGTCCTTGATGCGTGAAGCGGCCGAGCTTGCCGAGTCCAGTGACTACCGGTGAAGGCCGTTGTCTGTCCCGAATATGGCCCGCCCGAGGTGGTCCGGGTCGACGACGTCCCGCCTCCCGCCCTGTCTGCCGGGCAGGTCCGGATCCGCGTCCACGTTGCGGCGGTGAATTTTCCCGACGTGCTGTTCATCGCGAATCGGTACCAGGTCAGCGTGCCGACACCCTTCGTGCCCGGCAGCGAGTTCGCCGGCGTCGTCATAGAAGTCGCCGACGCCGCCAGCGATTTCACGATCGGTGACAGGGTGTCGGGCGCCGCGTTACACGGCGCCTTCGCCGAAGAAGTAGTGGCGCCCGCTGCCGGTTTGACCCGTATCCCCGATGGCGTCGACGACCGGACGGCTGCCGCCTACGGCGTCGCCCACGGCACCGCCTACCATGCGCTGCGGTCCGCGGCGCAGCTCAGCTCGGGGCAGGACCTGGTGGTACTGGGCGCCGGGGGCGGTGTCGGGTTGGCGGCGGTGCAACTGGGGGTCCTGCTCGGCGCGAGCATCACCGCAGTGGCGTCATCGGCTGAAAAACTCGCCGCGGCAGCGTCATACGGCGCCGCTCACCTCGTGCCGCACGGCACCTCGGACCTACGCGCCGCCTTGCGTCGGGCCGTTCCGGACGGCGCACACGCGGTCATCGACCCGGTTGGGGGCGACGTCGCCGAGCCGGCGCTGCGATCGCTGCGGCCCGGTGGCCGCTTCGTCACTGTCGGCTTCGCGTCGGGCATCATCCCGCGCATCCCCTTGAACCTGGTCCTCATCAAGGGCGCACATGTAATCGGCTTCCAGCTCCGCGACATCCCGTCCGACGAATTCCACCGCAACCGAACGGAACTCGCCGCGCTACTGGCGGGCGGAAAGGTGGTGCCACACGTCGGCGCCATCTACCAGCTCGGTGACGCCGCGCAGGCACTGAGGCTGGTTGCCGACGGCAGAGCCATCGGCAAGGTCCTCATCGAGGTCGCGGGTTAGCTCGCGGGAATGAGGTCGGCGGCGACCGAGGCCATCATGCCGATGTGGAACGTCTCGACAGAGTTCACCGCCCGTCGGACACCACATGCGGCAAGCGCCTGCGATTTGAATGCCCTTGCTGCAGCACTCAATTCGTGATGCACGGTGTCGATGCCGTGCAGCTCGGCGGGACACGCCTCACCCCACAATGTCACCTCGGTCTGGCCGGCCGCCAGTGCCGCCAGGACTCCCCCGCGCACCCGGGCGTCGGTGTCGAACAGGTGGGCAGCGACGGCCACGGTCTGCGGGTGCGGCCGGGTCCTGCCCTTAATGAACGCCGAGTCTAGATCTGCGGCATGGACGCCCAGAATCTGCAGCGGGCGGTCATCCTCGTCGCAATCGGCGATCAGCACGGTGACATCCCAGCCCGCCGCCACCCGGTCGAACAACCAGCCGCCGGCGTTTTCCACGGCCTCCGCGACAGTGGCGGCCACGACGTCGAAGCGGTACTTCATCTCGGGCCCGTCAGGGCCAGCTCCCGGCGTAACGACTCCACGTAGTCCTTGAACACGTCGGTCACCGGCAGCGAAGGATCGAGCAACCATAATGTCTCCATTCCGTTGACAAAGGCCAAAATCTGTACCGCCTTGACGGCGGGGTCCAAGTCGCTGCGATAGCGACCAGCCTCCTGCGCCTCCCGGATGCCGTCGCTCAGGATTTTCAGCGCGGCCTGGTAGCGCCGGACCATGCGACCGTGCAGCGGGGCGTCGGGCAGGATGTTCTCGATCAACAGCACGGCGAATGTGCCGACGAGTTCCGGTGAACGTTCGAACCGCTCGGGCACCCGCATGAGCTCGTCGATCAGGTCGCCACTACGGTCCGCATGGGCATCGTCGTCGGCGTCGCGGGCGTCGAGCACCGCGTGCAGCAGCTGCTCCTTCGATTCGAAGTGGTGCAGCAGACCGGCGGGCGTCACCCCCGCCTCACGGGCGATCTGCGCCAATGATGTGCTGCGCCAACCATTTCGAGCGAGCAGGCGTTGGGCGACCTCGAGGATCCGCGCTTTGCGATCGTCACCCTTGGCGAAGAGCGCGGCGTAGGGACGAGGCTCCGTCACGCCTACTCCCTTCGGCCGGACCAACCTAGTGAACACACAGTAGGTTGGTTTGGCCGGTGTGACAAGGGTCTCACCAAGATTGGTTCTCCGCGCCGTCTACAGTCCCAGCGATTTGGCGATGATCAGCTTCATCACCTCACTGGTACCTGCGTAGATGCGCGCTACGCGCGCATTCATGTACAGCCGTGTGATCGGGTACTCCAGCATGTAGCCGTACCCGCCGAACAACTGGACGCAGCGGTCGACCACGCGGGCCTGGACCTCCGTGCAGAACAGCTTGACGCGAGCCGCGTCGGCGCCCGACAACTCCCCCGCATTCAATTCGACTACGGCCTTGTCGACCATGGTCTGCGCTGCCTCGATCTCCGCCGACATCGCAGCGAGCTCGAACTTGGTGTTCTGGAACGATGCCACCGGTGTGCCGAATGCCTTGCGTTCCTTGACGTAATCGATGGTCGTCGCCACCGCGGCGCGCGCCTGGCAGACGGACCCGACAGCCACCGTCATCCGTTCCTGCGGCAGATTGTGGCCGAGGTAGCCGAACGCTTCGCCCTCCTCCCCCAACAGGTTCGCCGCCGGCACCCGTACATCGGTGAAGGAGAGTTCGACGGTGTCCTGCTCTTTGCAGCCCATCTTGTCGAGCACCCGACCCTTTTCGAAGCCCGGCATGCCGTCCTCGACGACGATCAGTGACAGCCCCCGGCGCCGGTTTTCCGGATCGGTCGACGTACGGGCCACCACGATCACCAGGTCGGCCAGCAGCCCACCGGTGATGAAGGTCTTGGCGCCGTTGAGCACATACGCGTCGCCGTCGCGGACGGCGGTGGTGCGCACTCCGGCAAGGTCGGAGCCCGTGCCGGGTTCGGTCATCGCGATGGCGGTCAATAAGGTGCCGGCCGCGAGGCCCGGGAACCAGCGGGCGCGCTGTTCATCGTTGGCGTAGTGCAGGAAGTACGGCAGGATCACATCGAGTTGCGTGCGGACCGTCGACAGCGTGACGAGGGCGCGTGCCGCCTCCTCCTGCAGGACCACGTTGTATCGGTAATCGGGAAGTCCGGAGCCGCCGTACTCCTCGGGTATGGCCATGCCGAGCATGCCCAGTGAGCCCATCTGCTCGAAGATCGAACGGGGCATCTGGCCGGCCTTCTCCCACTCGGCGAAGTGGGGCTCGACCTCCTTGGCGACGAAGTCGCGGACCAACTTCCGGAACGCCTCGTGGTCTTCGGTGAACAGATCGCGGCGCATCAATGCTCCAATCTCGGCACGGCCCATCGGCCGGTGAACGTCGGTTCGCGTTTCGCGGCGAAGGCCGCATACGCCTCCGCGGTATCCGCGGTGGCGAAATTGACTGCCTGGGCTCGGGATTCGTTGGCGAGTGCGTCCCGCATGGTGGCGGCGGCGCCCTGGTTCAGCAAGGCCTTGGCCTGGCCCAGTGCCACCGGCGGCCCTGCCGCCAGCCGTACCGCAAGATCGTCGACGAAACCGTCGATCTCGGTGCCGGACACCACCCAGGTCACCAGATTGAGTGCCTGGGCCTCGTCGGCGTCGATCGTCTCGGCCAGCAGCGCAAGCCTTTTGGCCTGTTGCAGGCCGACGATCTTAGGCAGCAGCCACGAGCCACCGAGGTCCAGTGACAGCCCACGCTTGGAAAAGATCTGGGAGAACCGCGATTCCGGTGTCGCGACGACGAAATCGCAGCCCAGGGCCAGGTTCCAGCCGGCGCCGACGGCGACGCCCGTCACCTTGGCGATGGTGGGCAACGACAGCTCATGCAGTGCCACCGCGACATCGGTGAGCTTCTGCAGTTTGCGCAGCGGGTGGATGTCCTCGGGCGCGGAAATGTCCGCCCCGGAGCAGAACGCTCCCCCGGCACCGGTGAGTACCAGCGCCCGCAGGCCCGGATCGCGCTCCGCCGCGTGCAGTTCCTCGGCCAGACGCACCCACAGTTCGGGGTTGATGGCGTTCTTGCGTTCCGGACGGTTCAGCGTCAAAGTCCGGACGCCGTCACGGTCCTCGCGCAAGAGCACACTCATCCGAGGACCCCGCGTCCACGCAGCCCGGCGATCTCCGCACTGCTGAAGCCGAGTTCGGCCAGGATGGCGTCCGTGTGCTGGCCGAGGCCGGGCACCGCCCCCATCGGGAACTCGAAGCCTTCGATGATCGGCGGCGGCAGGATGGCCTCGATCGGACCGGCGGGCGTCTCGACCCGGCGCCACCGGTCGCGCTCGGACAATTGCGGGTGCACCAGCACTTCGCTGGGCAGGTTGTAGCGGGAGTTCCCGATGCCGGCCTCGTCGGCGACCTTCTGGATCTCCGCCAGATCGTTGGCGGCGCACCACGATCCGATCGCTTCGTTCAGGACCGCGCGGTGTTCGCACCGGCCGGAGTTGGTGGCGAACCTGGCGTCGTCGGCAAGATCGGGACGCTCGATGATGTCCCGCGCCAGGCGCTGCCATTCCCGGTCATTGGTGGTGCCCAGCACCACGGTCTGGCCGTCGGCCGTCGCGAATGCCCCATATGGCGACACCGCGGGCGAACTCATGCCCAGTGGCTGCTGGTCGATACCTGAATATTTGGTGTAGGTCAACGGATATCCCATGAGTTCGGCCATGGTGTCGAACAGGCTGACATTCACCGCCGCGCCGCAGCGCGACCGCTCGTCACGCGAAAACAACAGGGCCAGAATCGAAAGAGCCGAGTACAGACCCGACGAGATGTCGGCGACGGGCGGCCCGGGCTTGGCCGGTGCGCCGGGTTGTCCGGTGATCGCACATGTCCCCGACTCGGCCTGCACCAACAGGTCATAGGCCCGCTTGTGGGACAGCGGCCCGCCGGCGCCGTAGCCGTCGATCTCGACGGCGATCACGTGAGGATGTGAATCGGTCAAGTCGGCGGGCGAGATGCCCAGCCGCGTGGTGGCGCCTGGCGCCAGGTTCGACACCAGGACATCGGCACCGTCCAGGAGTCGATGCAGCACGGCCAGACCATCATCGGTCTTCAGATCGAGCGTCAGCGACTCCTTGCCGCGGTTCGCCCAGACGAAGTGCGCCGCTTGACCTATCACGACGTCGTCATAGTCGCGGGCGAAGTCCCCGCCGTTCGGGTTCTCCACCTTGATCACCCGGGCACCGAAGTCGGCGAGGGTTCGGGTGCACATGGGCGCGGACACGGCCTGTTCGAGGGCGATCACCGTCACGCCCGAAAGTGGTGCGCTGTCCTCCCCCCGGTCGCTGCGCTCTCCCCCGCAAGCGGGAGGTGCCCCCAGCCCCCGAGGTGTCACATGACCATCCCGCCGTCCACCGGCAGCACCTGGCCGGTGATGTACGACGCGGCATCGGAAGCCATGAAGACGAAGGCACCGGCCACCTCGTCGGGGTCGGCCCAGCGCTTCATCGGGATACGGTTCATCATGTTGGCCGCGAACTTCTCGTTGGTGCGGATGGTCTCGGTCATCGGCGTGGCCGCCAGCGGGGCCAGCGCGTTGACCGTGATGCTCTTCGTCGCGAGCTCGCGCGCAAGGGATTTGGTGAAACCGATGATGCCCGCCTTGGCCGCCGAATAGTTGACCTGGCCGAGCGTCCCGGTCAGCCCGGCCGCCGACGTGACATTCACGATGCGTCCCGCGCCATTCGTCGGAATGTACGACAGGGCCGCCTGCGTGACGTTGAACGCACCCATCACGTGGATGTCGAACAGCAGCCGGAACGCGTCCTGCGTCGTCTTCTCGAACATCGCGGGCTTGGTGACTCCGGCATTGTTGATCAGGATGTGCAGCGCACCGTCGCCCAGTGCTGCCGCTTGCGCGACGGCAGCGTCCGCCGAGTCGCGGTCCGACACGTCGAGTGCCGCGGACTCAGCCCGGCCGCCTGCCTGCGAAATGCGTTCCGCCACAGCTGCAGCAGCATCCTTGTCCAGGTCGGTGACCAGCACGGCGGCCCCCGCTGCCGCCAAGGCACCCGCCACCGCCGAGCCGATTCCCCCGGCAGCACCGGTGACCAACGCCGCACGGCCGGTCAGGTCGAAATAGGTCCTCATCAGTAGCACTCCATCTCAATAACTACGGGGAAGGCCGAGCACATGTTCGCCGAGGAAGTTCAGGATCATCTCCTGGCTCACCGGTGCGATCTTCATCAGGCGGGACTCCCGGAAGTACCGCGACACGTGGTACTCCTCGGAATATCCCATGCCGCCGTGCAACTGCAGCGCCCGGTCGGCCGCGGCGAATCCCGCGTCGGCACACAGATACTTCGCGGTATTCGCCTCACGCCCACAGGGTTTCCCGTTGTCGTAGAGCCACGTCGCCTTGCGCAGGATCAACTCGGCCGCATCGAGGCGGGCCAGCGAGTCGGCCAGCGGGAACTGCAGGCCCTGATTCATGCCGATGGGACGGTTGAACACGTGGCGCTCATTGCCGTATCTGACGGCCTTCTCCAGCGCGACGCGCCCGATACCGAGCGCTTCGGCAGCAATGAGCATCCGCTCCGGGTTGAGCCCGTCGAGGATGTACTTGAAACCCTGGCCCTCCTCGCCGACCCGGTGCTCGACCGGCACCATGAGGTCGTCGATGAAGACCTCATTGGAGCTGACGGCATTGCGGCCCATCTTGCGGATCGGCCGGATATCCACGTGGTTGCGGTCGAGGTCGGTCAGGAACAGCGTCATGCCGTCGGTCTTCTTGGTGACCTCGTCGTACGGCGTGGTGCGGGTCAGCAGCAGGATCTTCTCCGACTCGATGGCCTTGGAAATCCATACCTTTCGGCCATTGATGCGGTACTTGTCACCTTCGCGTTTGGCGAATGTCGTGATGCGCGAGGTGTCCAGGCCCGCGCCCGGTTCGGTGACGCCGAAGCAGACGTGCAGGTCGCCGTTGACGATGCGCGGCAGCGTCTCTTTCTTCATCTCCTCCGAGCCGTGCTTGACGACCGGTTGCATGCCGAAGATCGAGAGGTGAATGGCGCTGGCGCCGTTCATCGCCGCCCCGGACCGGGCCACCTCCTCGAGCAGCAGTGTCGCCTCGGTGATGCCCAGACCGTGGCCGCCGTACTCCTCCGGGATGGTCATGCCGAGCCAACCACCCTTGGCGATGGCATCGTAGAACTCCTGAGGGAACTCGTGTGCCTGGTCCTTCTCCATCCAGTAGTGGTCGTCGAACTTGGCCGCCAACGCCGCCACCGATGACCTGATGAGCTCCTGATCCTCGGACAGCGCGAAGTTCATGCCCGATGAGATCAACTGTTGGCCTCCGCCGCAGCATGCAGCGCCTCGCCCCGAGCGCCCTGAGCGTGATGGCTGAGCGCCTGGATCGACACGTCGTGGCCCTCGGCCGCCTTGCGCAGCGCGCCCACCGTGGCCTGCTCACGCGAAATGTGCTGGAACGGGTCGAAGTTGTACCAGCGCATCGCGTTCTCGTGGGTGATCTTGTTGATCTCGTCGTCGGGAACGCTGTTGGCGGACAACACGTCCCACAGTTCCTCCGGCGCCCCCGGCCACATCGAGTCACTGTGCGGGTAGTCGGCCTCCCAACAGATGTTGTCGATGCCGATGTTGTTGCGCAGCGCGACACCCACCGGGTCGCTGATGAAGCAGGTCAGGAAGTGCTCACGGAACACGTCGCTGGGCCTCTTGCCTTTGAAGTCCTGCTTGGTCCACGTCGAGTGCATCTCGTAAGTGCGATCGGCGCGCTCGAGGAAGTACGGAATCCACCCGGTGCCGCCCTCGGACAGCGCGATCTTGAGATCGGGATACTCCTTGATGGGCCGCGACCACAACAGGTCGGCAGCCGCCTGCACGATGTTCATCGGCTGCAGGGTGATCATGACGTCGAGCGGGGCGTCCGGCGCGGTGACGACCAACTTGCCAGACGAACCGATATGGATGTTCATCACCATTCCGGTGTCCGACAACGCTTCCCACAGCGGGTTCCAGTACGGATCGTGAAAGCTGGGATATCCCATGGCCGCCGGGTTCTCGGTGAAGGTCAGCGCGTGCACGCCCTTCTTCGCGACGCGCCGCACCTCCTGCGCACACTTCTCGGCATTCCAGATCACCGGGATGGCCATCGGGATGAAGCGCGCCGGGTAGGCACCACACCACTCGTCGATGTGCCAGTCGTTGTAGGCCTGAACCAGCGCCAGCGAGAAGTCCTCGTCCTCGGTGGCGAACAACCGGCCCGCGAAGCCGGGAAACGACGGGAAGCAGATCGAACCCAGGATGCCGCCGGCATTCATGTCCTTGACGCGCTCGTCGACGTTGTAACAGCCCGGTCGGATCTCATCGAGTCCCTGAGGTTCCAGCCCGTACTCCTCCTTGGGGCGGCCGGCGACCGCGTTCAGCGCGACATTCGGAATGACGACGTCACGGAACTTCCACATGTCGCTGCCGTCGGCGTTGTGCACGAGGCGGGGCGCGTCATCGAGGTACTTCGCGGGCAGGTGGTTCTGGAACATGTCCGGCGGTTCCACCAGGTGGTCGTCCACGCTGATCAGGATCATGTCTTCCTTGTTCATTACAAGCCTTCCTCCCGCTCAGTTCTCTACCAATGAAAACTAGCTTCTCCTCCGGAGAGAATCAACGTCCACACTCGCAAATGCCACCCGACCAGGCAACCCGCCGACCGGAACAGAGTCTGGCGTTGACCGCGGCGACGAAACGTGCAAATGTATTAGTCAGAAATGAGAATCCCATTCTCATCGAAGAGAGGACCTGGCCTGATGCGCCTCCCCCCGCTTCCCGCTGACCGCTGGGACGACGAGGTCGACAAAGCGTTGGCCGGCCTCGTCTCCGACGAGCAGCGCGATCCAGAACGAGTGAGCAATCTGATCGGCACACTCGCCCGCCACCCGAAGCTCGCCAGACCTTACCTTCGGTACAGCTTCTACCTGCTGTACTCCTCGACACTGCCGGACCGGGTCCGCGAGCTCGCCATTCTGCGCGTCGCTCACCAGACCGGCAGCGAGTACGAATGGTCTCAGCACGTCAAGCTCGGCCGGCAGGTGGGACTGACCGACGACGAGATCGACGCGGTCACCCGCGGCGAGGCCGGAGACGACTTCGAGCGAGCGGTACTGATCGCCGCCGACGAACTGCTCGAGAAATACAACCTTTCCGATGCCACTTGGTCAGCGTTGAGCGAGCGGCTCGAAGAGCGTCAGCTCATGGACCTGATGTTCACCATCGGTTCGTATGCGGCACTGGCAATGGCTTTCAACACATTTGGCGTAGAGCTGGACAAGGAGACGTAAACAGATGGCCCACTTCCCCAAACCCGCTGCAGGCAGCTGGACCGAGAACTGGCCCGAACTGGGCACAGCACCGGTCGACTACACCGACTCCATCGACCCGGAACAGTGGAAACTGGAGCAGCAGGCCATCTTCCGCAAGACCTGGCTTCATGTGGGCCGCGTCGAGCGGCTGCCCAAGGTCGGCAGTTACTTCACGCGCGAGATGCCCTCGGTCGGTGCCGGAACCTCGATCATCATCGTCAAAGACAAGGATGAGACCGTCCGGGCGTTCTACAACATGTGCCGGCACCGTGGAAACAAGCTGGTGTGGAACGACTATCCGGGCGAGGAAGTGTCGGGCTCCTGCCGTCAGTTCACCTGCAAGTACCACGCCTGGCGGTACGCACTCAACGGCGACCTCACGTTCATCCAGCAGGAGCAGGAGTTCTTCGACGTCGACAAGGCCGACTACCCGCTCAAGCCGGTGCGCTGCGAGGTGTGGGAAGGCTTCATCTTCGTCAACTTCGACGACGACGCCGCGCCGTTGAACGAGTACCTCGGTGATTTCGCAAAAGGCTTGGAGGGCTACCCCTTCCATGAGATGACCGAGGTCTATAGCTACCGTTCGGAGATCAAGGCGAACTGGAAGCTGTTCATCGACGCCTTCGTCGAGTTCTACCACGCACCGATCCTGCACATGAAGCAGGCGACGAAGGAAGAAGCCGACAAGCTTGCCAAGGTCGGATTCGAGGCGTTGCACTACGACATCAAGGGCGACCACTCGATGATCTCGTCCTGGGGCGGCATGAGCCCGCCCAACGACCTCAACATGGTGAAGCCAATCGAACGGATTCTGCACAGCGGCCTGTTCGGTCCATGGGACCGGCCCGACATCAAGGGCATCCTGCCCGACGAACTGCCGCCCGCGGTCAACCCCGCCCGGCAGAAGACCTGGGGCCAGGATTCTTTCGAGTTCTTCCCCAATTTCACGCTGCTGCTCTGGGTTCCGGGTTGGTACCTCACCTACAACTACTGGCCGACGGGCGTGGACAGCCATATCTTCGAGGCAAACCTGTACTTCGTCCCGCCGAAGAACACCCGGCAGCGACTGTCGCAGGAGCTGGCAGCGGTGACCTTCAAGGAGTACGCGCTTCAGGACGCCAACACCCTGGAGGCCACTCAGACCCAGATCGGTACGCGGGCGGTCACCGAATTCCCGTTGTGCGACCAGGAAGTTCTGCTGCGCCACCTGCACCACACCGCACACAAGTACGTCGACGAGTACAAATCCGAGCAGTCAGTGAAGACCAACGGGAGAGTTGCACATGTCTGAGACCCCCTTGCTGCCAGCAGAATTCGCCGACCTCGAGCGGTTCTCCGACTGGATTCTGGCGACGGAGCCCCAGCGCTACGCCAAGCGGCTGGCGTCCAGCATGGGCGAGATGCAGGACCTCTACGACGTCGGGATGGCCCGGCTCGAAGAGGTGATGGTCTACCTGGACGCCCGTTTCCCGTTGCACGACATGCCAGATGCCGCCAAACGGCTGATGCACCTGATGCAGTCGGTGGTGATGGTGTCCTTTCCCGTCGAGGTGTGGAAGCAGCCGCGTGTCCTCGACAGCGGGGCGGCGTGGGTCGAACTCATCAAGGAGCCGGTGGTATGAGTTGTCGGCTCTTCGCGCAAGCGGCTCATCGCATACCGTGCTGACCCTGAAAGCGGCTGGGCTACTCGACGTCGACGCCGGGGAGATCGTTCGCCCCGGCATCGTCCACGTCGACGGTGACCGGATTGTCGCCGTCGGAGACGGCAAATCAGACAAGGGCGTGGGCGCTGCCGCAGAGGACGAAGTCATCGATCTCGGCGACGCGATCCTGCTGCCCGGACTGATGGACATGGAGGTCAACCTGCTGATGGGCGGGCGGGGTGAAAACCCCGGCCTGTCCCAGGTTCAGGACGATCCGCCGACCCGCGTGCTGCGTGCCGTCGGCAACGCCCGCCGGACGCTGCGTGCGGGATTCACCACCGTGCGAAACCTCGGCCTGTTCGTCAAGACCGGTGGGTATCTGCTCGACGTGGCGCTCGGCAAGGCGATCGACGCCGGCTGGATCGACGGCCCGCGCATCGTGCCGGCCGGCCACGCCATCACCCCGACCGGCGGCCACCTGGACCCGACGATGTTCGCCGCGTTCGCCCCGCACACCCTCGATCTCACCATCGAGGAGGGCATCGCGAACGGTGTGGACGAGATCCGTAAGGCGGTCCGCTACCAGATCAAGCACGGTGCCCAGCTGATCAAGGTCTGCTGTTCGGGCGGCGTCATG
Source organism: Mycolicibacterium sp. CBMA 226 (assembly GCF_009729075.1). Classification (GTDB taxonomy): domain Bacteria; phylum Actinomycetota; class Actinomycetes; order Mycobacteriales; family Mycobacteriaceae; genus Mycobacterium. Next base: position 64,390 of record NZ_VTGY01000010.1, read on the forward strand.
TCGATGACCGGACCGCCTGGTGCACAACACTATTCGGACGAGGAGCTACGTGCGATCGTCGATGAGGCCCATCGGCGTGGTCTGCGCGTGGCCGCACATACGCACGGCGCCGAAGCGGTCATGCATGCAGTCGATGCCGGCATCGACTGCATCGAGCACGGTTTCCTGATCGACGACGCGGCCATCGCATCGATGGTCGAGCACGGCACGTTCCTGGTGAGCACCCGGCGGCTGGCCGATGCCATGGATGTCTCGCACGCCCCGCCGGAGCTGCAGGCCAAGGCCGCCGAGATGTTCCCCATCGCCCGCAAGTCGATTCTGGCCGCCTACGAGGCCGGGGTGAAAGTCGCGGTCGGCACCGACGCACCTGCCATCCCGCACGGCAAGAACGCCGACGAACTCGTCACTCTGGTCGAGTTGGGCTTGCCGCCACTGGCGGTGTTGCGAGGCGCCACCTCCACGGCGGCCGAACTGCTCAATGTCACCGACCGCGGCCGGATTGCCGAGGGTCTGCTGGCCGACATCATCGCCGTACCGTCGGATCCGTTGGCCGACATCAGCGTTACGCAACACGTCAGCTTCGTGATGAAAGGGGGAAAGGTCTATGTCAACAACTGACGAGATCGTCGCGATCCAACAGCTTCTCGCCAAGTACGCGGTCACCATCACCCAGGGCGACATCGACGGCCTCATATCGGTGTTCACTCCCGACGGCACGTACAGCGCGTTCGGCGACACCTACCCGCTGGACCGATTTCCCGAACTGGTCGATGCCGCGCCCAAGGGCCTGTTCATGACCGGCACCGCGCTCGTCGACCTCGACGGCGACACCGCGACCGGAACCCAACCCCTGTGCTTCGTCGAGCATTCCAGCCACGATATGCGGATCGGTTACTACCGTGACACTTATCTACGCACCGAAGACGGCTGGCGATTGCGCACCCGGGCGATGACTTTCATCCGGCGCAGCGGTGAACACGACTCCGGCCGGCCGCACGCGGTGGGTCGCCCCCGCCCGTGACCGCCGCAGCCACACTTCCCGACGTCGCCGATTTCCGTGCAGGCCTGACTGCATGGCTCGACGAGCACGACCTCACCCCCGGGCCCGACCACTCACTGCAAGGGCATCTACGCCAGTTCGCGCGTGTGCAGAAGGCGCTGTACGACGGCGGCTGGGGCCGCTACGGCTGGCCCGAAGACGCCGGTGGTCTGGGCGGTCCCGCGATGTTGCGGGCCGTCGTCGGGGAGGAGGTCGTCGGCCGACGGCTCGCCGAGCCCGGACCGTACTCGATGCTCGAAGTGCTGGCTCCGACGATGATCGACTACGCGTCACCCGAGTTGGCCGCCGAGATGGTGCCCAAGCTGCTCAGCGGCGAAGAGCAATGGTGCCAGGGGTTTTCCGAGCCCGGCTCTGGCAGTGACCTGGCATCGTTGACCACGAGAGCCGTGCAGCGCGGCGACAACTGGATCGTAAATGGACAGAAGGTGTGGACGAGCTTCGCGCAGTATTCGCACCGATGCATCCTGCTGACCCGCACCGGTTCGGCTGAGACGCCGAACCACCAAGCCATCACCGCGTTCTTCGTCGACATGGACTCCCCCGGCATCACGGTGCGTCCGCTGCGCACCATGCACGACGTCGACGAGTTCTGCGAGGTGTACTTCGACGACGTCGAGGTGGACGCAAGCCGGATGCTCGGAAAGCCCGGTGACGGTTGGCAACTCGCGATGGACCTGCTCCCCTACGAACGCTCGACCTGCTTCTGGCAGCGTATCGCCTACTTGTACTCGCGGTTCGACGCACTGATCCAGGAAGTCAAGAATCAGGGCCAGCCCGTGGATTCCGATCTGGGCGAGGTCTTTCTGGCCCTGCATACGCTGCGCTGCCGCTCCCGGGCCACCCAGCAACGACTGGCAGCGGGACACAAGCTCGGCCCGGACACCTCGATCGACAAAGTGCTGTTGGCCGGCGCCGAACAACGGCTCTATGACGCCGCGCGCGATCTTTTGCCCGGCGTCATCGAACTCGACGAAAGCCCCTGGCGCACGGAGTATCTGTACTCGCGGGCAGCCACCATCTATGGCGGCACCGCCGAAGTGCAGCGCAACATCATCGCCCGGCGACTACTCGACCTCGGCAAGGAGTGACATGTCCGCGCACCTCGATGCCGAATCCCTCGGGCTACTGGAAGACACGCTGCGCAAGACGATGCTGACGTGCTCCGGACCAGAGTTGGACGCGGCCCTCACCGAGCTCGGCTGGGCCGAGATGCTCACCGACATGGCCGACGTGGCAGTACCACTGGTGTTCCGGCTGCTCGGCGAAACTGGTTCACACGCTTCGGTTCTCATGGATGTGGTGCTACATGCGACCGGCAACACCATCGGCGACACTGTCGAGCTGCCGTTGCCCTATACGGGCAACGCGTGGGTGGTGTGGGACCGAGCGGCTGAGCGGCTCGATCCCACCCTGGGTGGGTTGCCCCTGCGCCGCGAAGACGAGGGCTACCCCATCCGCGTCGCCGAAGCCCGCATCGCGGTGGGCTGGTGGCTGATCGGCTCGGCTCGGGCCATGCTGTCACTGGCCCGTCAGCATGCGCTGGACCGGGTGCAGTTCGGCCGGCCCATCGCGGGTTTCCAGGCCATCCGACACCGGCTCTCCGAGACCCTCGTTGCCATCGAAGGCGCCGAAGCAGCTCTGGCGCTGCCGATTTCGGACAGTCCCGACCTCGTCGCGCTGCTCGCCAAGGCAGCGGCAGGCAAGGCGGCACTGACCGCCGCGAAGAACTGCCAGCAGGTGCTCGCCGGTATCGGATTCACCGCCGAGCACGATCTACACCACCATGTGAAGCGGGTGCTGGTCCTCGACGGATTACTGGGCAGCTCAAGGGAACTCACCAAGAAGGCCGGCGGCGGCCTGCGGGCGCGGGGATCGGCGCCGCGGCTGGCTCAGCTGTAAGGCGGCCTTGGCGTCGACTCGCGCGACCGGCGACCCGACCCAGACCCCTGGCGCTGGCCGGGGCTCCGCCCCGAGCAACCTTGGTCACTTTGTTTACGCTGGTCACGATGGGTAGCTAGCGTCACGTGCGTTACAGGGATCCGCAAACCTGGCCTTGCTGTTCGAACATTTGTTCGATACACTGTGTTATGGGAATCGCACCAGATCTCACCACTAGCCTCGACACCCTCCGGGGAGTGCAGGTCCCCGACGACATGGCCGGGGACGACGCACTAGAGGCAGCGCGGTGTCTGTTCAGGCTGCGGCATGTGGTTGATCATCTGGCGGCGATGCTGGCCGGGGTGCTGGACCGGTTGGGTGTGGCGGCATCGCAGGGCCGGACGCTGCGGGAGTTGTTGATGTCGCTGGGGTGTGCGCCGTCGGTCGCGGAGCGGATGGTGCGGGTCGGTGGCGCGCTGCCGGTGTTGCCCACTCTGGCGGCGCATGCCGCTGATGGGGCGGTCTCGGGTGAGCATGTCGATGCGATCGTCAAGGGCATCAACCACATTCGAGCACGCTCACCCGGGAAGGTGGACGAGGCGACCCGGTTCCGGCAGGTGACCGACCTGTTGGGGCAGTTCTTCTCCGGAGCCACCCCCGCGGACATCGGTAACCGCGCCCGAAAGCTGGGCAACCGCGCCGCCGCCGCCGAAGGCGGGTTGCCGGCCGCCGAGGACCGGTCCGTCAACACCTTCGATCACCGCGTTACCAGTGACGGCCGGCTGCAGGTGCGGGCAGACCTGGACGCCGAAGTGGGTGCCAAGCTAGTGGCCGCAGTGGAAGAGCTGTCAGCGCCCCGTCCCGAACCCGACGGCAGCCCCGACACCCGCTCCGCGGCCCGGCGACGCGCCGATGCTCTGGAAGCGGTGTTGGATATCGCGGCCCGCGGCGGGGATGTCGCGTCCGCGCCGCGGACGCAGCTGTTGGTGACGGTGCCCGCCGACACCCCGGACCTGGCCGAGTTGGAGTTCATGGGGTCGATCAGCACCGCGACCGTGGAACGGATCTGCTGCGACACGGCGGTCACCACAGTCGTGGTGGATGGTGAGCAGGTGCCCCTGGACATGGGGCGGGAGAAGCGGCTGTTCCCGGCACATCTACGCAAAGCCCTGTACCTGCGCGATCAGTGCTGCATCAAATGCGGCGCCCCACCCGGACGCACCCACGCCCATCACATCGTGCACTGGACCCACCACGGCGAAACCAGCCTGGGCAACGGCTGCCTGCTGTGCCCGGCCTGTCACGCCAACATCCACCACGACGGCTGGGACGTCGTCATGGGCCTCGACCGACACCCCTGGCTCATCCCACCCGCGGTCGTCGACCCACACCGACAACCCATCCCCGCCTACAACCGCCGCACCATGCGACTCGACCACGCCGCATAACACCTAAAGCCTTGTGCACCTTGACAACTCAACAGTGAACCGGGCCAGCTGCGCGCCCGACCCACCGGCAACGGGCGGGCACGTAGCTCGGCGGGCGCGCAGCACTTCGTCGCACAGACCTCCGCACCAACGGGTTGGCCCTCACCTGGGCAAACCGAGCACTCGCTGGGCGATGATGTTGCGCTGAATTTCCGAGGTGCCGCCGGCGATGGTGCCGGCGAAGCTACGGACGTAGCGGTCGAACCAGCTACCGGCGTGCGGGTCGAGGTTCAGCGGCACGTGCGGCGAGGTCACGGCCGGGTGGATGAGGGCGTCGACGCAGGCGATATCCATCGCGAGCTCGGATGCGGTCTGTACAGCTTCCGAGCCAAGGAGTTTCAGCACCGACATCCTCGCCACGTCCTCCTCCCCCCGCGCGGCGCGGGCCAGCGCCGCGGACCCGAGGAGCCGCAGCGACTGGTTGTCCATCACCAAAGTGGCGAACCGGGAACGTTCCCGCTCCGTCGTCGGCTTGATGTCCTCGACGAAGTCCTGCAATCGATCGGCGAACCCCATCCACAGCATCGTGCGCTCGTGCCCCAGTGACCCGTTTGCGACCCGCCAGCCCTCGTTCAATGGCCCGACGAGATTCTCGACGGGCACCCGTGCGTCGGTGAAGAACACCTCGTTGAAGTCGAGATCGTCGGCGTCGCACGCCGAGGCGAATGGGCGCCGCACAACGCCCGGGGTGTCGGTCGGCACCAGCAGCACACTGATGCCCTTGTGCTTGGGTGCGGCCGGATCGGTGCGGACGAAGGCCAGGATGACATCCGCATCGTGCGCACCGGAGGTCCATACCTTCTGCCCGTTGAGCACGAAATGATCACCGTCGCGAACGGCGCGCGTGGACAGGGAGGCGAGGTCTGATCCCGCACCAGGTTCACTCATGCCCAGCGCGGCCGTCATATCGGCACGCAGAATCGGTACGGCCCAACGCCGTTTCTGTTCCGGCGTGCCGAACGACAACAGCGAAGCGGCGATGATGCCGACACCCTGCGGGTTGAAGCTGTGGTGAATCCGGCGCTTGGACATCTCTTCTTGGTGCACGTACTGCTGCAGCAGGGTGGCGTTGCGCCCGCCGAACTCGGGAGGATTGCCGGGCAGCAGCCAGCCGTTGTCGAACAGCAGGCTTTGCCAACGGCGCGCCCAGTCCGGAATGTGGGCCGTCGACCGCGGCCGCTCGACGGACTCGGCCTCGGCCGGCAAGTGCGTGTCGAGGAAGTCGATGAACGCTGCCCGGAACGCTTCGACGTCTTCGTCGAACGTCAGCTGCATATCAGCAAACCCTTCCCGAGATCAGTACTTGAGAATACCATTCTCTTCATGAGACAGTTACGATCTCCGACACTGAGCATGAGAAGGCCCATGGCGAACAGTTACCAGGCCCTTCTCAGGTACAGTTCATGCATGTTCTCCGCTGATGACATGGGTGTACGGTGACCAGCCCGACGGAAGATCCCGCCTGGAAGCAGCGCGCGGTCGAGCGTTCCATCAAGACGGCGAAACTCCGCGCCGCCCAACGCGTCCAACGGTTCCTGGACGCGGCTCAGTCGATCATCATCGAGAAGGGCAGTACGGACTTCACGGTCCAGGAGGTCGTCGACCGCTCTCGCCAGTCACTGCGGAGCTTCTACCTGCAGTTCGACGGCAAGCATGAACTGCTCTTGGCGCTTTTCGAAGATGCATTGAGCCGCTCGGCCGACCAGATCCGGGCCGCCACCGAAGGCGAGACGGACCCCCTGCAGCGGCTGAAGGTCGCAATCGAGCTGCTCTACGAACTGTGCCGTCCAGATCCAGCGGCCAAGCGTCCGTTGTTCACGGACTTCGCGCCCCGGCTCCTGGTCACCCATCCGGCCGAGGTGAAGATCGCCCACGCCCCGCTGCTGGCGCTGCTTACCGAGTTGATGGAAAGTGCCAGCGCTGCAGGCGAATTGCGCTCGTCGGTCAATCCACGACGGATGGCCGCCATGGCCATGCAGACCGTGATGTTCATCGCGCAATCCAGCGGCGGCACCGACGATGCGACCGCTCACCCCATCACCACGGACGAGGTCTGGGACTTCGTGGCGAATGGTTTCGCCGCACAGAAGTGAGAATAGGGTTCTCACTTTCAAGAATTTGACTTACACTGCATAGGTGCCTGACCTGTGGACCGATCTTCTCGCTTGCCTGAATCTCGCACCGCAGTCGTCTGACCACACCGGCCTCTTCACCGGACGTAACCAGAACCTGGAGTATCACCGGGTTTTCGGCGGCCAACTACTCGGACAGTTCGTCCGCGCGGCCGCCCTGTCCACGCCTGACAAAGCGATCAAGTCCATCCATACGGTGTTTCCCCGCGAGGGCCGTGCCGACGAGCCGATCACCTACCAGGTCACGCGCCACCACGAGGGCCGCTCATTCGCGACGCTGTCGATCGTCGCCGCACAGAGCAAGGGCGCCGTTGCGACCGCGTCGATCTCGATGCACGCGCCCGAGCAGGGACACGATCAACAGTTCATCGATGACGTCCCACCTGTTCTCGGGCCCGAGTATGACGCGAAGATCGATCTGATTCCCTGGGAGACGCGCTCCACCGACAGCCTCGACACCACGGCGGTGGGGCCGGCTGAGTATTCGCTCTGGATGCGCACTCCCGATGTCGACGCGGAGCTCGCCCCAGCGCTCGCCGCGTACGCCACCGACCTGACGCTGATCGGCACTGCCATCCGTCCACTCGACGGTCTGAGCCAACGCGGCAACGGCACCGCCTTCACGTCTGCGGTGACGTCACACACGCTGTGGTTCCATCGCCCGTTCCGCACCGATGACTGGCTGTTGCTGCGTCAGCACAGCCCGTTGGCCGCACAGGGGCGCTGCTTCGGCCGCGGCGACATCCTGGCGGCCGACGGCACGCTGGTCGCCTCCTATGCGCAGGAAGCCCTCCTCCGGCTCTAGTGCCGGCGACCAACAAACGGTAAATATCCACTGCTAGTGAGGAATTGAGGCATCACATGACCGGAAGAGTCGAAGGCAAGGTCGCGTTCATCACCGGAGCTGCCCGCGGCCAGGGTCGAGCCCACGCGGTATTGCAAGCCACCGAGGGCGCCGACATCATCGCGGTCGACATCTGCGGGCCCATCAGGCCGGGTGAAGAGTCCGCCATCCCGCCGTCGTCGCCCGAGGATCTCGCCCAGACCGCCGATCTGGTCAAGGGCCTCGGCCGCCGGATTTTCACCGCGCAGGTTGATGTGCGCGATTTCGACGCGCTGAAGTCCGCGGTGGACGCGGGAGTCGAGGAACTCGGACGCCTCGACACCATCATTGCCAACGCCGGCATCGGCAATGGTGGCAACCTGTTGCACGAGACCAGCATGTTGGACTGGGATGAGATGATCGACACCAACCTGTCCGGCGTCTGGAAGACCGTGAAAGCGGCTGTGCCACATGTCATCGCCGGTGGACGTGGCGGATCCATCGTGCTCACGAGTTCGGTCGGCGGGCTGAAGGCCTACCCGATGTGCGGCAATTACGTCGCCGCCAAACACGGCGTCGTCGGCCTCATGCGGGGATTCGCGGTCGAGTTGGGATCCCACAACATCCGCGTCAACTCGGTCCACCCCACCCACGTCGCGACCGACATGCTGCACAACGAGGGCACTTTCAAGATGTTCCGGCCCGATCTGGAGAACCCGGGCGCCGACGACATGGCTCCCATCTGTCAGATGTTCCACACGTTGCCGATTCCGTGGGTATACGCCGAGGACATCGCCAACGCTGCGCTCTTCCTGACGTCGGACGATGCGCGCTACATCACGGGTGTCACCCTGCCGGTCGACGCCGGTAGCTGCCTGAAGTAGCCGACCGCCACCGCCGGCCGAAGGCTAGCGACCCAGCGACCACCGGCTGGCGGCGTCGCGCAGCCGGGGCGAGATCCGCACCGAGAAAACAGGATTGAACACGTCCTCCCGTAGCCGCGTCAGCGTGGACGTCTTGATGCGCCACTGCCCGCCGGTCTTCTCGTACGTTTCGTGGTAGTGACCGTAGCCCTGCAGATTCACTCCGGGAGCGAGCCGCACCACGTCGTTCAGCGCCCAGATACCCGTCGCGGTCGACGGCGACGTCAGCTCGATCTCCGGTGCGTGGACCTGGTGCACTGTCGGTTGCGAGGGCCTGCCCAGTGTCCGCCGCAGGAAGTCCACGAATTCGTCTGCACCGCAGATGATCTTGCCACCCGCCTGGCTCGTGTCGCTGACGAAGTCATCGGCGAACAGGTCCCGCCAGGCCACCCAGTCCTTGGCGTCCAATAGCCGGCAGTACCGGGCCTTCAACTGCTTGATGGCCTCGACGTCGGCCCACGCCGCGGGGACGGTCCCACTATCACCAGACATAGATCACCACGATCGCACCGAACAGCACCACAAGCCAGCCATCGGTGGCCAATTTCAGCCACGACGGTGCGGTTCGCACCTCCATGAATTCCTGGATGATCAGGCGGGTCTTGATGAGCGCCAACGCCAGTGCCGCAACGGTGATCGCGGTACTCGCGGCCACCGGCTCAGTATGATGTGCGGGCGCGAGGAACCAGGACACCACCGTGATGGCCGACAGTCCGGCCCAGACGGCGGTGGTGCGTGCGGCAGCAGTCATTTCACCTCATCACGTAGATCAGCGCGAAGATGACGACCCAGAGCAGGTCGACCATGTGCCAGTACGTCGCACCGGTCTCGACCGGGGCGATCTGCTTGCGATTGCGCAGTTCGGCGTAAGCGACAGCGAGGAACACCAAGCCGATGGCGACGTGGAACAGGTGCACGCCGGTGAGCATGTAGTAGTACATGAAGAAGTTGTTGCTCGGAAAGGTGTGTCCCTGAGCGATTTTCACCGACCACTCGTAGGCCTTGATGAGTATGAACACCACGCCGCACAGGCCACCGCCGACGGTCAGTTTCCGCGCCCGGTCGAACTCGCCGGTGCGGGTCAGCTGCACGGCGCGCGCCACGAACCACGAACTGGCCAGCAGCACCAGCGTGTTGACCACACCGATGTTCAGGCTGAGATGACGCTGCGACTCGATGAACAGGTCGCGCTCCTGGTGGCGGGAGACCATGAAGATGACGAAGTAGCTGCCGAAGATCACGAAGTCGCCCAGGACGAAGACCCAGAGGTCCTCGCCGGCGGGCAGGTGTTTCGTCGCTGACGCAGTGGAGGTGGTCGACGTGGCAGCCATGGTTCAGTCCTGGACCTGTTCGCTCGGCGACTGATTCTTGATGGCCGTGTAGAGCAGCCGGATCATGCAGAACTCCCACACCACGAAAACCACTGTGCCGAGGTAGAAGCTGATGGACCCGTTCCAGGCCAGTGGTCCGGACCGGAAGACGAACACCGGGCTGGCGAGCAGTTCGGTGACGATCATCCAGATCGACATGTAGGCAAGCCATTTCGGCAGGATGTCATTGCGGTCGAGGAAGATCGCCAGTGCCAGCACCATGTTCTGGGTGCAGAAGCACCCGAGGGAGCCGACGAACGACAGCAGGCACCAGTCGTAGAGCATTACCATGATCTGCGGGTCACGGTCGGGCCGCAGCGCCGCCGCCACGAACGCGAACGCAGGAATCAGGCAGCCCGGCAGCCCGCCGACGACCAGCGAGCCAATGTACGCGTACGCGAAGACGGGGCTGATCGACATCCGTTTGATCTGTTGTGCGATCAGCCCATTCGCGACGCTGGCGAAACCGATGAAGAACATCAGCAGTGCGAAGCCGATCCGGATGGTCAGCGAATGGTCGACGAAGAACTGCACGATCTGGGCCTGCGTAATGTCGGGCCGCGGCGGCGGCATCACGCGCGTCAGCACGACGAAGATGAGCCCGAAGATGTTGTAGAAAACCGGGATCGTCCACCACGCGATCCACTGGTCGATCTTCGGCTTCTGCGTCCACGCCGGGGCCGTCCACACCGGGGCTACCGTCATGTCTCCCTCGCCTGTGCACTGATCGCCGACCGCACCACCACGAACATGACGACGAGATACAGGCAGAAGGCGCCGATCCGCAGCCAGAACGACACGACGCCGTTCCAGGCCAGTGGCCCGTCGGTGACGATCACCGCGCCCACCGCGGGGGTCATGGCCGCGGCCGTCAGCACGTTGAACCCAGCGACCCAGCGCGGGAAGATGGGCACCGGCCGGCGGTCGAGGTAAACCCCCAGTGCCAGGCAGAGATTCATTACGACGACGGCCCCGACCGGCGCGGTGAACACCAGCCAGGCCATGTCGTTGAGCAGCAGGATCAGCTGGGGGTCCCGCCCGGGCCGGTAGGCCGCGATAAGCCAGAAGATGTCGGCGATGGCGAACAGCGTCGCACCCGTCGAAGCGGCTCCGAGGTAGCTGTACGCCAGAACATGGCTGGGCAACGACATTCGCTTCATCTGTACGACGATGGTCATGAAGAATGGGATCAGCATGATCGCGCACAGGTTGAAGGTGACCATCGAGAACCGGATCGCCGCCGTGTGCTGCGCGTAGAAGTCGGCCACCTGTACAGCGGTCAGGCTCGGTGGCATCGGCGGCAGAAAACCGGGGAAGGCGACGAACGCCACCGCCATGACGGCGCCGAAAACCGGCACCAGCCAGAGGCTTATCCATTGGGGCCGTAAGTCCACCTGGGGACTCCCTTCATCCACCGCTCGGTTGCCGAACGGCTACTTCGGACGGTAGCCGATCGGCAACCTGGCGGTCAATGCTCCGCTACGCTTTGGCATGTGGGGAGATTCAGCGACATCACGCGCAGCGCCGCACAGACCCGCGTGCTCGACGCGGCCCTGGCCCTGATCGCCGAGCACGGCGTCAGTGGCACATCGCTGCAGATGATCGCCGACACCATGGGCGTGACGAAAGCCGCGGTCTACAAACAATTCAAGACCAAGGAAGAGATCGTCGTCGCCATCACCGAGCGCGAACTCGGCAAGTTGGAGGACGCACTTGACGCCGCCGAGGCGACCGGCCACGCCACCCGGGCCCGTGACGTATTGCTGGACAAGGTGATCGAGCTGGCGATCGACCGCCGAGGCACAGTGAACGTGCTGCAATTCGATCCCGTCATCATCCGGCTCCAGGCCGAACACGAACCTTTTCAGCGTTTCGTAGAGCGGCTGTACGGCGCCCTGCTCGGCACCGACGACAGCATCGCCGCCAGGTTGCACGCGGCGATGTTGTCGAGCGCGATCAGCGTGGCGGTGATGCATCCGTTGGTCGCAGACATCGACGACGACACCCTGCGCACGCAGCTCCTCGAGATGACGCGACGGATGCTCGGGCTCTAGGGCTCGTGAGCGAAAAGCCGTTCCGCAGCCGAGTAGGGGTCATCGTCGCCACTCGCGACCGCTGTGGCGAGCCGGTCGAGATCGGGATGGTTGTGCAGGCGCGTGAGTGCGAGCGACAGGATCTGTGCGCGAGCGCGGGCGGTGCGACGGGCCGGGCTGTCGGCCCGGTGATGCGCGTCGATGGCGCCGACCAACTCGGATAATCCTTCGCCTTGCGCGGCAACGAGTTTGAGGATCGGTACCGCGGTTTCAGCGCGTAGATCACGGACCGTCTGGTCGGCGCCGTCCCGGTCGGCCTTGTTCACGACGACGATGTCCGCGACTTCGAGCAGACCGGCCTTGGCAGCCTGCACGGCGTCGCCGGCCCCGGGGTTGAGGATCACGATCGTCGGATCCGCGATCGCAGCGACTTCGACCTCCGACTGCCCCACGCCGACGGTTTCGAGCACGATGAGGTCATAGGCCAGCGCGGCGAGCACCCGGATCGCGGCCGGCACCACGGCAGCCAAACCGCCGAGATGGCCGCGGGTGGCGACCGATCGGATCAACACATCCGGATCGTTGATGTGCGCAGCCATGCGGATGCGGTCACCCAGCAGCGCACCGCCACTGTACGGCGACGAGGGGTCGACGGCCAGCACCGCCACCCGCATCCCCTGCTCGCGGTACGCGCCGACGAGTGCACCGACGGTCGTCGACTTCCCCGCGCCGGGCGGCCCGGTGACGCCCAGCACCCTCGGCCGCGTCGCGGCACCGAGGGCATCGAGAACCTCGGCCCGGCGCGGACTCTCGGCCAAGCTCAGCAGCCGGCCGGCCGCGCGGAGGGAACCGCCGCGGGCCGCCGCAATGAGCTCATCGATCGTCATCGCCCGAACTCTATCCGACCCACCCCCTTGATTGAGAATGTTATTCTCCAATGAAGAGAGCATTCCTTGCGTGAAGGGTAGGCAGTATGGAAATCAGTGGAAGCTCGGCCATCGTTGTCGGGGGCACCGGCGGACTCGGCGAAGCGACAGTCCGGCGGCTCGTCACCGCGGGCGCGAAGGTCGTCGTCGCCGACGTCGCCGACGACAAGGGCAAGGCACTGCAGGACGAGCTGGGCATCCGCTACGTCCACACTGACGCCACCTCTGAGGAATCGGTGCAGGCCGCCATTGCGGAGGCTGAATCGCTTGGCCCGCTCCGGATTTCGGTCGACACCCACGGCGGTCCGGCAGCCGGTGGACGGCTCATCAGCAAGGACGGCTCACCACTCGGACTAGAGGGCTTCGAGAAGACCATCAAGTTCTACCTGACCGCGGTGTTCAACGTGATGCGCCTGGCGGCCGCCGCCATCGCCAAGACCGACCCGCTCGAGGAAGGCGCCCGCGGCGTCATCATCAATACGGCCTCCATTGCCGGGATGGAAGGCCAGATCGGCCAGCTGCCCTACTCCGCGGCCAAGGGCGGCGTGCTCGGTATGACGTTGGTCGCCGCGCGCGACCTGTCACCGTTGGGCATCCGCGTCGTCAGCATTGCGCCGGGCACCATCAACACCCCGGCCTACGGTCAGTCGGCCGATCAGCTGGAGAAATACTGGGCGCCGCAGATCCCGTTCCCCAAGCGCATGGGTCGCTCGACGGAGTACGCGCAGCTGGCGCAGAGCATCATCGAAAACGACTACCTCAACGGCGAGATCATCCGGCTCGACGGCGCGCTGCGGTTCCCGCCGCGGTAGCCGACGCATTTCTAGCGCGAGCTGACCCAAAACTGTCGAATTCCTCTGGTAAAAGACAGTTTTGGGTCTGCTCGGGCGAAGTGGTGGCTAGCCCTTGGCGATCAATCCATCGACGATCTTGTTGAAGTCGGCGGTGCCGAACGACACGTACTCGGCGAGGTTCGCGTAGTCGAGTGACGCCATCACCGAACGCTCCAACTGGATGTTCATCAGGCGCTTGGTGGCCTCTACGGCCTGCTTGGGCAACTCGGCGAGCTGTTTGGCACAGGTGATGGCTTCCGCCAGCGGGTCGGCGACGACGTGGTTCGCGAGGCCGAGCTCAAGGGCCCGCGCCGCCTTGATCCGCACGCCTGTCAAAGCAAACTCCTTGGCCTGCAACAGGCTTATCTGCGAGCCCCACACCAGCGGGCCACCGTCGGCCGCGACGAGGCCGATCTGCACGTGCGGGTCGGCGAAGAACGCGTTCTCGGCCATGTACACGATGTCCGACAACGCGGCGAGGCTGCATCCGAGGCCGACGGCCGGCCCGTTGACGGCAGCGACGACCGGAATGCGGCAGCGGACCATCCCGATGACGAGGTCGCGGCCATGCTTGATGGTCTTCTGTCGCAGGGCTTCATCGTTGCGCAGCTCGTTGAGGTAGTTGAAGTCACCGCCTGCCGAGAAGGCCCGGCCGGCACCGGTGATCACCGCGACCCGGGCGTCGGCGTCCTCGTTGAGCGCCTCCCAGATGCTCGCGAGTCCGACATGCAGCGCGTCGTTGACCGCATTGAGTTCCTCGGGGCGGTTCAGCGTGATGATCCGCAACGGGCCTTCGGCCCGCACCTCGATTTCCGTTGGCATGCCGTACAAGTCAATTCCTTCCGTTCTTCGCCCGAGTGCTCATCACATTCCCAATCCCAGAATGCGTTGCGCGATGATGTTCTTCTGAATCTGCGACGTCCCGCCCATCACGCTCTGCGCGCGGCTGTACATGTAGGCGCCGAACAGCTCGGGGTCGCTGGTGCCCACGGTCGCCAGCGCCGCGTGCCCGACGGACTGTTCGGTCCATGTCATCAGCAGCTTGTCGAGCGAGCCCTGCGGGCCGTGCGTGATGCCGTCGAGTTGCTCCGACAAGCGTCTGCGCACGTGCAGACGCAGCATTTCGGTCTGCACCCACGCCCAGGACAACGCTTCCGGTGGCGGGCCGTCGACCCGGGAGGCCAGCTGCCGCACCAGTTTTCCGTAGCGTGCCGAGAACCCCAGGGTCGAGGGCTCACGCTCGTGGCTGACGACCGTCATCGCGAGCTTCCAGCCCTCCCCCGGCGCGCCGACCATATTCTCGGCCGGCACCCGCGCGCCGTCGAACAGCACCTGGCCGAATTCCTTGGTGACGCCGCTGATCATCTTGAGAGGCCGCTGTTCGATGCCGGGCTGGTGCATCGAGACGATGAACGCCGAGATGCCCTTGTGCTTGGCAACGGTCTTGTCCGTACGGGCCAGCACCAGGCACCAGTCGGCCACATCGGAATAGCTCGTCCAGACCTTGTGCCCGTGGATGATGTACTCGTCGCCGTCGCGGGTGGCCGTCGTGGTCAGTGATGCCAGATCCGAGCCCGCACCGGGCTCCGAAAACCCTTGGCACCAGCGCTCGGTGCCGTTGATCATGCCGGGCAGGAACCGTTGCTGCAGTTCCTTGCTGCCGTGATGGCCCAGCCCCACCACGAGGTAGCCGAGGCTCGGCCGGGCCGGCGCGCCGGCCTTGGCGATCTCCTCGTCGACGATCACGTCGTACACCGGCGGCAGTTCCTGGCCGCCGAATTCTTTGGGCCACGACGTGCCGAAGAAGCCGGCACCGTAGAGCGCACGGTGCCAATCACCCTGTGCTGCCCAGTATTCGTCGCCCGAGGTCGGGAACTTGCCCTTCTGCTCGGTCAGCCACGTGCGGAGCCGGTCCCGAAAGGCGGCTTCCTCGGGCGAATCACGAAAGTCCAATGGTCAGCTCCTCCAACTTGGCGGGCCACAGCTCAGTGGCCGTCAGAACCCGGCGCAGGTAGACATGCGCCAGACATTCCCAGGTGTTGCCGATGCCGCCGTGCACCTGGATCGACGTCTCGCAGACAGTCAATGCCGCACGCGCACAGTAGATCTTGGCGATGCGCGCGGCCTCGATCGCTTCCGCAGTAGGCAGTGCGTCGACGGCCCATGCGGCGTGCCGCAGCACGCTGACCGACCCTTCGATGAGCGCGAGACTTTCGGCCAGGAGATGCGCCACGGCCTGATAGGAACCGATGGCCGCGCCATACTGTTCGCGGACCTTGGCATAGTCGACGGCAAGCGCGTGCGCCCCACGCGCGGCGCCGACGAGATCGGCGCACGTGACGGTGAGCGCCAGTGCGTGCCACCGGCCGGCGTCCTCGGTGGACAACTCGTTCAACTCCGGCGGTGACTCGACCACGCCGGCGATCCCGCCCAGCAGATCGACCGAATCCTCTTGCGTGCCAGTATCTGCTGGATCGCGCCCGAGCACCCGGCGCAGATCGTCGGCCAGCAGCGGACCCAGGAACGGCACGTCGACCAGTCCGCGGGCGAACTCCTCAGCCACGATGGCGACCTCGACGCCGGAGGCGCCGTCGGATCGAAGGGTCCGGAAGCCAGTGCTGTCGACGGCCTTCTCGAGTTGCGCGCGGCGGCCGGCATCATCGAGATCGGCGACCGAGTGCGGGCCGAAGTCGGCAGCCAATTCTGCTGCGGATTCGGCGAGTTGCCGCTGTTCGGCGGTCAGACGGACGTCCACAGGCGCTCCTTGAGCACTCGGCGCAACACCTTCCCTGAAGGCAGCCGCGGGATTTCGGGCACGAACACAACGCGGCTGGGCCGCTTGTAGGAGGCCAATCTGTCGCTGACCAAGTCGATCAATTCACTGTCGGAGACGGCGGAGTTCGTGGCCACCGCGGCGACAACCGCTTCACCGTCGCGTGGGTCGGGTAGCCCGAACACCGCGCAGTCGGCAACGGCTGGATGCGAGTGCAGAACCGCCTCGATCTCCGCGGGGGCCACCTGGAAGCCCCGCACTTTGATCATCTCCTTGCAGCGGTCGGTGATCCGTAACCGCCCGGACGCATCCAGATGGCCGATGTCTCCGGTGTGGAACCAGCCGTCGACGATGACCGTCGCCGTCTCCTCCGCAGGAAGGTATCCGGCCATCACCGCCTCTGAGCGCACCTGAATCTCCCCTGACGCCGCGATGCGCACGTCGACTCCGGGCACCGGCCTGCCGACCGTGTCGAGCTGTCCACCGCTGAGGTCATCGCACGCGATGACGACCAATTCGGTTGCCCCGTAGGCGGTTACCCAGCCGACGCCGGTCCGCCGCGTGACATCCTCGGCCACCGACACGGTCACCGGCGTCGCGCACCACATGAGGTACCGCAGCGACGAGAGATCATAGGTCTCCAGCCGGGGGTGCGCAGCGAGGGCCAATGCAATTGGCGCCACGGTCATTTCGACGGTGATCCGATCGGATTCGATGTGCCGCAGCATGGCATCGACGTCGAATCGTGGGTGCAACCGGACCCACGCACCCGCGTCCAGGACCGTCATGATGTTGAGCAGCCCCAGGATGTGCGACGGCGGCGTCATCACCTGCAGTCGGTCCGCGGCGGACAGCCCGAGTGCGGCACGCCACTGCCGCACCGCCGCAGCCAACCCGCGGTGCGTGTGGCGGACCGCTTTCGGCATGCCGGTGGTACCGGAGCTGAAAGCCAGGACCGCATCGGAGTCAGCGGCAGGCGCATCGCAGCGAGGGTCGCCCGCCGTGATGGGCTCATCGAGACGCAGCATCGGCATCAGTTCC
This sequence comes from Mycolicibacterium sp. CBMA 226, assembly GCF_009729075.1. GTDB lineage: Bacteria > Actinomycetota > Actinomycetes > Mycobacteriales > Mycobacteriaceae > Mycobacterium. The sequence goes on from NZ_VTGY01000010.1 coordinate 81,669, forward strand.
GCCAGCATCGGACTGTCACCAACCGCATGCGACGGTGCCGTCAGCGCCAGCGCGTGACGCACCTCGGCCTGGCGCCACGACGGGCTCAGCAGCACCGCGGCGGCACCCAGGCGCCAGATCGCGTGCAGCGCGACGACGAACTCCGGGCGGGTCGAGGACATCAGCGCGACGCGGTCACCGGCTCTGACGCCGCGACCGGCCAGGACGGTGGCCATTCCGCCGGCGAGCGCATCGAGTTCGAACCGGCTGTACTCCCGCCGGTCGAAGGCGAGGACCGCACCGTCAGCCACGTCGCGCTCGCCCCTTTCACGGTGGTGAGAAGATTTCCGGTTGATACCGAGAATCATATTCTCCTATAGTTAGAACGACAATACGCGACGATAGGACGACGATGGGGCCAGCCACGACAACCCCTCACACCGGCACAGCTAGAACCGGCATGGACGCGGGCACGGGCACGATCACCATCCACCTCGACCGCCAGAAGGTGTCGGTCGACCGCATCGGCGACGAGACGCTGCTCGACAGCGCGCGGCGGGCCGGGTTGGCACCACCGTTTTCCTGCGAGGCCGGCAACTGCGGCACCTGCATCGCCCGGCTGACCGAGGGCAGCGCGACCATGCGCAACAACGAAGCCCTCGACGACGACGAAGTCGCCGAGGGATACGTGCTGACCTGCCAGGCAGTTCCGGACACTGCGTCGGTGACGGTGTGCTACGACGATTGAGCTGACTCAGCCGTTCCCACGGTCGGCGGTGGCCGGTACTGCGGCTCGTAACCCGCCACCTTGATCGGGCTGCCGATCAAACGGAATTCGCCTGCGGTGACGATGACTTCCGGCGTCGCCTCCAGCGCCTCGGGCAACGTGCGGACCGCAGCCGTGGGAATCCCCAGTGCCCGCAGCCGCTTCTCCCAGCCGGCGGCGGAATCGGTGGCCAGCACCTTCTCGACCACTGTGAGCACCTCGTCCCGGCGCGCGGCCCGTTCGGCCATGGTCGCGAACGGAATCCGCGCACCGTCGCCGATACCTGCCTCGGCGACAAAAGATTTCCAGAACCCGTCATGGGTGATGAACAACGCCAGATAGCCGTCCGCGGTCTCGAAGAGCTGCGCCGGAACGTAATACGAGTGCGCGCCGTTCGGGTGACGACGTGGATGGGAGCCGTCGTTGAGGTATGCCGCCGCACGGTAGTTCAGTTGCGACAGCATCACATCGCGCAGGCAGACCTCGACTTGCCCGCCGCGACCGGACACGATCTGGGCCAGCAGCCCCAGCGCCGCGGCCATGCCGGTGGAGTTGTCGGCCGACGAATAGCCCGGCAGGGTCGGCGGTCCATCCGGGTCACCGGTCATCGCGGCGACGCCGGTCGCCGCCTGGATGACATAGTCGAACGCGGGATCGTCGCCGCCGTCGAGCCCGAAGCCCGTCATCGCCACGCAGACGATCTTCTCGTTGTAGCGCGACAATGACTCGTACGTCAGGCCCAGCCGGCGGATCACCGACGGCTTCATGTTCACCAGCAGCGCATGGGAATCGGCAACCAGCTCACCGAGCCGGGCCCTGCCGACCTCCGACGCCAGGTCCAGACAGATGCTGGTCTTGTTGCGGTTGAGGCTCGCGAAGTAGCTGTCGCCGACCTGCCGGGAAATCTCGCCGCCGGGCGGCTCGACCTTGATCACCTCGGCACCCAAGTCAGCCAACAGCATCGTCGCGTACGGCCCGGCCAGCATGACGCCGACCTCGATGATGCGGATGCCTTCGAGCGGACCATTCATTTCGGCGCCGAGACTACGGTTTGCGCGGTGGTTTCGCCGAAAAGTCGCGAAAAAACGTGATCTCGGCGCATCAAGAGACCGCCTTGGCCAGCTCGGCGATCACCTCGCGCGTCCGGTTCTTCGAGGCGATCAGCTCGTCGCGGTTGTCGCCGATCGGCAGCAGCCGCACCGACAGGTCCGTCACACCCGCGTCGGCGAACTGCTTGAACCGCTTGAGAATCGACTCCTCGTCGCCGGCCGCGCACAGATCGCCGACACTGCGCGCGTCGCCGCGGTCCAGCAGCTTCTGGTAGTTCGGTGACGTCTCTGCCTCGGCAAGGATTCGGTTGGCCCGGTCCTTCGCGGCCTCGATCTCGGAGTTCGCGCACAGCGTGACCGGGATTCCCGCGACGATGCGCGGTGCGGGCCTGCCCGCTTGCGCGGCCGCCTTGTTGATCTTGGGCGCGATGTGGTCGCCGATGGCCTTCTCGTCGGCCATCCACAGCGACGTGCCGTCGGCGAGCTCGCCGGCGATCTGCAGCATCACCGGACCCAGCGCGGACACCAGCACCGGCATCGGGGTGTCGGCGGCGAGCACTGTCGGGTTGTGCACGTTGAACGAATCGTTCTCCACGTCAACGGGACCCGGCCCGGCGATCGCGGTGTTCAGCACCTGCAGATAGTCGCGCGTGTAGGCGGCGGGCTTGTCGTAGGGCAGGCCCAGCATGTCACGCACGATCCAGTGATGCGACGGTCCAACGCCGAGGGCCAGCCGGCCGCCCGACATGGCGTGTACCGAAAGCGCCTGGCGGGCAAGGGCGATCGGATGTTGCGCCTGTAGCGGCACCACCGCCGTGCCGAGTTCGATACGCGAGGTGTTGGCCGCCATCAGCGCCACCATCGTCAGACAGTCGAAGTCGTTCGGCACCTGGGGCATCCAAGCGCTGTCCAGCCCCGCGCTTTCCGCCCACTGGATGTCGGAGACCAGCTTCGAGACCTTGCGCGCCATGTCGCCGCGCTCGGCCCCGATCATCACCCCGAGACGCATCTCAGCCCACCGCGCTTTCCGACGTCAGCTTGCGCACTTCCGCCACCAGGGTGTCCAGGCCGGTACCCGTCGGAAACACTGCTGCCGCACCGACTTCCAGAAGTTTCGGGACATCTCCCAACGGGATGGTGCCACCCACGACGACGGCGATGTCACCGGCGTCGGCGGCGCGCAACGCGTCGACGGTGCGGGCCGTCAGCGCCAGGTGCGCCCCCGACAGGATCGACAGCCCCACGAGTGCGACGTCCTCCTGCAGGGCGATCGACACAATGTCCTCGATCCGTTGCCGGATGCCGGTGTAGATCACCTCGAAACCCGCGTCGCGCAATGTTCGTGCGACGATCTTGGCGCCCCGGTCATGACCGTCGAGGCCCGGCTTGGCCACCAGCACACGTACTGACATCAGACTGCTCCTCGCGTGCGCAACATCAGAACACCACCGGCTGCTGGAACTCGCCCCACACCGACTTCAATGTCGACACCATCTCTCCCACCGTGCAGTATGCATTCGCGCAGTCGATGAGGCGATGCATCAGATTGTCGTCCGCGTCGGCCGAACGCGCCAGTGCCGCAAGGGTTTCCTTCACGGCGACGTCGTCGCGCTCGGCCTTCACCTTGGCCAGCCGCTTGAGCTGCTTGTCGCGCCCCTCGGCGTCGAGTTCATAGGTGGCCAGATCCGGGGCCGGCTCTTCGACCACGAACTTGTTCACGCCGACGACGGGACGCTCCCCCGATTCGGTCTCCCGGTGGATCTTGAACGCCTCGTCGGCGATGAGGCCCTGCAGGTAGCCGTCCTCGATGCAGCGCACCATGCCGCCGTGCGACTCGAGATCATGCATGATCTCGATGATCTTCTCTTCGGTGGCGTCGGTGAGCGCTTCGACGAAATACGAGCCGCCCAGGGGGTCGGCCACCTTCGCGACACCGGTCTCGTAGGCCAGAATCTGCTGGGTCCGCAGCGCGAGCGTGGCGGACTCCTCACTGGGCAGCGCAAACGGCTCGTCCCACGCCGCGGTGAACATGGATTGCACGCCGCCGAGTACCGACGCCAGCGCCTCGTAGGCAACGCGCACCAGGTTGTTCTGCGCTTGCGGGGCATACAGCGACGCACCGCCGGAGACGCAGCCGAACCTGAACATCGAGGCCTTATCGGTGGTGGCGCCGTAGCGCTCACGCACGATGGTGGCCCAACGGCGCCGTCCCGCACGGTATTTGGCGATCTCCTCGAAGAAGTCGCCGTGCGTGTAGAAGAAGAACGAAATCTGGGGCGCGAACTTGTCGATCGTCATGCGACCGCGCTCGACGACGGTGTCGCAGTAGGTGACGCCGTCGGCCAGCGTGAAAGCCATCTCCTGCACGGCGTTGGCGCCCGCGTCGCGGAAGTGCGCGCCCGCCACCGAGATCGCGTTGAATCTCGGCACATCGGCGGCGCAGAACTCGATGGTGTCGGCGATGAGGCGCAGCGACGGCTCGGGCGGCCAGATCCACGTGCCCCGCGAGGCGTACTCCTTGAGGATGTCGTTCTGGATTGTGCCGGTGAGCTTTTCGCGCGGCACGCCCTTCTTCTCGGCGGCGGCGACGTAGAAGGCCAGCAGGATGGCGGCGGTGCCGTTGATCGTGAAGCTGGTGCTGATCTTGTCCAGCGGGATGCCGTCGAACAGGACCTCGGCGTCGGCCAGCGTGTCGACCGCGACACCGACACGGCCGACCTCCTCGCCGTACTCCTCGTCGTCGGAGTCGTAGCCGCACTGGGTAGGCAGGTCGAGGGCGACCGAGAGCCCCGTCCCGCCCTGATCCAGTAGGTACCGGTAGCGCTGATTCGACTCCTCGGCGGTACCGAAACCCGAGTACTGGCGGAAGGTCCACAGCTTGCCGCGGTATCCGGACGCGAAATTGCCCCGGGTGAACGGGAAGTCACCCGGCTGGGGCGGATCGACCTGTCGATCCGCGGGTCCGTAGACCGGTTTCAGCGGTATTCCGGACGGAGTCTGGCCATCGTTATCCATCAGTGAATAACGTACTTGCAAAAAAAGAGAATGCCAATACCATTCCCGGTAACCGCTGCTGAGGAGGACGATGACGGACCGCACACTCGCCGACAAGACCATGGTGGTCTCTGGCGCAAGTAGGGGTATCGGGCTCGCGATAGCCGTCGCCGCCGCCGCGCAGGGCGCCAATGTCGTGCTTCTCGCAAAGACTGCCGAGCCGCACCCCCGGTTGCCCGGCACCGTCTACACCGCAGCTGAAGACATCGAGGCCGCGGGCGGAAAGGCCGCCGCCGTCGTGGGCGACATCCGCTCCGAGGACGATGTCAACCGGGCCGTCGACGTGGCGGTCGAGCGCTTCGGCGGCGTCGACATCTGCGTGAACAACGCGAGCGCCATCGGCGTGGAGCCGACGGAGACGTTGTCCGCCAAGAAGTTCGACCTGATGCAGCAAGTCAATATCCGGGGCACGTTCCTGCTGACCAAGGCCGCACTGCCGCACCTGCGCAAATCGGCCAACGCTCACGTGCTGACCATCGCGCCGCCGCTGAATCTCAGCCCGCGGTGGCTGGGCGCGCACCCCTCGTACACGCTGTCGAAGTACGGCATGACGCTGCTGTCACTGGGCTGGGCGGCCGAGTACGCCGATGCCGGTATCGCATTCAACTGCCTGTGGCCCGAGACCTATATCGCCACGTCAGCGGTGGCCAACATGGCCGACGGAGCCGCGCTCTTGGACTCGTCGCGTAGCCCGGCGATCATGGGTGACGCGGCAGTCCAGATCGTGACCCGACCGGCCACCGATTGCACCGCAGGCTGTTTCATCGACGCCGACGTCCTCACCGAAGCCGGCCGCGACCTTACCCCCTACGGCGGCGGCGCCGACCCGATCCCGGATCTGTTCCTGGGCTAGAAGTTCGAGTTGGGGTTGTCGTAGTGGTCGCCGCGAATCCACCGCGACGTGCCCGTGCCACTGCGATCCAGCTTGGGGCCGCAGAACAGGAACAGGCCGTCGGGCGCCTGGGCCATTTGATTGAACGGTTGGTCGCAGGGCGTGTCGAAAACACGGATGCCGGCCACCGGCAGCGCCCGGAAGTAGCGTGGCGACAGCCCGCGCGCCGAGTCACAGAAAACGACCCGGCCCCAGTCGGTGGTGGCGAACACGAAGTAGGTGACGTTGTCGCAGTCGGCACCGAGCCCGACGACGCGGTTGATACCCGGTACGCACGACGGATCGTCGCACTGCACCGGCTCGGCCGACGCAGCCGCCGGCCAATGCAATCCGATGAGTGCCAAGGCACCCACTGCACAGCAGAACCGTCGCATGGAGCGAGCGTACCCTGAAACCACTCTCCGTTTTTGGTAATGCCACTCTCGATAGTGCACAATGGCAATACCAACGAGCTGGAGACCGACATAGTGAGTACCGTCGACGACGCGTCACCCAGCCTGATGACGCTCAAGCAGCTGTTCGATCACCTCGGTCTCGCTGAGGCCGACTCCCCCAAAGGCACTCTGGCGATGGAACTTCCGGTGACCCAGGCCGTCGTCAACACCAATGGCGGCCTGCAGGGCGGACTGATCGCCACCATCGCCGACGTCGCCGGCGGCCTGCTCGTCTCGCGCACCATGGCGTTCGGCAATGGCATCACCACCACCGATCTGCACATTCGCTACCTGCGCCGCATCGACACCGGGCCGGCCCGGGCCGTGGCGCGCTTCATCCACCAGGGCCGCCGCTCAGCGGTCGTTCAGGTCGAAATCCTGCGCGGCAACGGCGATCTCGCCGCGACGGCAACCGTCAACTTCGCCGCACTCGAAGGTCGGTCCTGATCACTCCCCGCCGCGCACCTGGTCCTTGACCGCGGGCACCACGGGCGGTGCGGTGCGCCAGTTCGGCAGACCGTCTTCCTCCAGCCCGACCGGAAACCCGTTCTCGTGCACCTGCGCCCAGTGACTGTGATTGAGCTCGTGCAGTGTGAAGCAGGCGTTCAGCGAGTTGTAGAAACCCATGTTGTCCTGCGTCTGGTTGACCGACTCCTTGATGAGCAGGGCGGCCATCGTCGGCACCGCGGCAATGCGGCGGGCGAATTCCAGTGTGCGGTCGGCAAGTTCGTCAGCGGGGAAAACTTTGCTCACCATGCCCATGCGGTGAGCCTCGTCCACCGACAGGCTGTCGCCCGTCAACATCAGCTCCTTGGTCTTACGGGGACCGAATTCCCATGGGTGCGCGAAGTATTCGACACCGCACATGCCCAGCCGGGTACCCACCACGTCCGCGAACGTGGTGTTGTCGGCCGCGACAATGAGGTCGCACGCCCACATCAGCATCAGCGAGGCGGCGTACACGTCACCGTGCACTTGAGCGACGGTGATCTTGCGGAGGTTGCGCCACCGGCGGGTGTTCTCGAAGTAGTAGTGCCATTCCTGCAGCATCAACATCTCCGCGCCCGAACGGGTGGCGCCGTTGATCCGGAAGCTCGGATGCTGGTCGGGCCCGGGCGCACGTTCCGCGCGGGACTGCGACGAGCCGAGATCATGGCCGGAGGAGAACATCGGCCCCAGGCCGCCGAGGATGACGACGCGGACGGTGTCGTCGGCCTCGGCCCGCAGGAACGCCTCGTGCAATTCGGTGAGCATGCCACGACTCTGCGCGTTGCGAGTGTCGGGGCGGTTCAACATGATCCGGGCGATGATGCCCTCGTCGAGAGTTTCGTACGTAACGTACTTGTAGTCGGCGTTGCCGGAGTCGCCGTTGTCAGCAGCAGCCATGAGGCACCTTTCGTTACTCCGTGAGCAGACGTGAAATCCCCCTGATTGACCACATTTTGGGGGATTTCACGTCTGCTCGCGGAGTTATAGAGACAACAGAGTCGCGGAGGCCGTACCCGGCGCACCGTACACCTGCGCCAGCCCGACGCGGGGGTTACCCGGAACCTGCCGCTCCCCCGCCTCACCGCGTAGCTGGCGCACCAGCTCGTGCATCTGGCGCAGGCCGGACGCGCCGATCGGCTCGCCGTTGGCGATCAGTCCGCCGTCGGTGTTGATCGGCAGCGACCCGTGGATCTCGGTGGCGCCGTCGGCCAACAGCTTTTCCTGCTCGCCGTCGGCACACAGCCCGGTCTCGGCCATGTGGATGACCTCGGCACCGGCGTCAGTGTCCTGCAGCTGTGCGATATCGACGTCCTCGGGGCCGATGCCGGCAGCCTCGTAGGCTGCCTTGGCGGCGTAGACCGTCGGCGACACATCTTCGTCGAGCGGCGCGGAGGTGGCATGCACTTCGTAGGCACCATAGGTGCGGGTGCGAATCTCGCTCGCGCGCACGTACACCGGCTTGTCGGTGTACCGATGGGCGATGTCGGCCCGGCACATGATGACCGCAGCAGCGCCTTCGTCGGGCGCACAGAACATGTACTGGCGCAACGGATAGTTGAGCACCGGCGAGGCCATGATCTCGTCGACCGAGATCTCTTTGCGCCGGAACGCATTCGGGTTCAGGATGCCGTTGCGGAAGTTCTTGTTGGCCACCCGCGCCAGCGTCTCCTCGGAGATGCCGTGCTTGTGGATGTAGTGGTTGGCCTTCATCCCGAAGAACTTCGTGGTGACGAACTGCCCATTGTTGGCGTACCACTGCGGCAGCGCCAGCTTGGCCGGATCATCGGTGAAGGCGCCGCGCGGGTGCTTGTCCAGGCCGATGGCGATGCCGATGTCGTACTTGCCCAATCGGATGGTGTCGGCGGTCTGCTGGATGGCGCTGGCCGCGGTGGCGCACGCGTTGAACACGTTGGTGAACGTAATGCCCGTCAGCCCCACCAGGCGCGTCACCGCATCGGGGTTGGACACTTCGTAGCTGCCGCCGAAGCCGAACTGGATGTCCTTCCACTCCAGCTTCGCATCGGTCAACGCACTCTGGATCGCCTCGGCGCCCATCTCCATGGCGGTCTTGTCGAACCGGCCGAACGGGTGGATACCGACGCCGATGATCGCTACGTCGTTGCTCATGCCGCCACCGGCTTGAACCAGAAGGTGACCAGCTCATTGCCGTCGGCGTCGGTGGCGAAAGGCGCCATGGTGAGTTCGACCTCCATACCGAATTGCAGCTTGGCCGGATCGTTTTCAGTGAGTCGGCCCTCGACCCGGACGACGTCACCGAGCTGCACCAGCCCGACGCCGAACGGTACGAAGTCCTTGCCCGTCGGCCCCGCGTACGGCGCACCGGGCGGGAATCCTTGTGTGGTCCAGGCGATCACCGTGCCGCGGCGGGGCAGGTGCACGTCAGACATCTCGGCCTTGCTGCACTTCGGGCAGCGGTCCTGGCGCGGGAACGTCGTCGCCGCGCACGCACCGCACCGGCTGCCGATCAACTGCGGCTCGGCATCCGGCCACGTCGAGATTTCAGGGGCAAGAGCCTTCTGCATCGTCATTCCTAATCGCTCGCGGGGAGGGGTTTGGCTTCCTTGAGGACGAGGGGTGTCGACCCGACGCTCAGCGTGCCCGCGCCGGCCTTGGTGACCAGCACCTCCGCCGCGGCGTCGTCCACATACCGCTTGCCCATCACGGTGCCGCCGAACAGCTCGGGGTCCCGAGCGACGGCGCCGTCGACATCGGCGTCGAGCGCGACCATCGGGGCGCCGCCGCATCGCAGGTCGTCCAGGCTGTCACCAGTACGGACGACGATCACCTGGGTGTCGCACACCTGACTCCTCAGGCGACTACCTGTTTTGACCATGAGAAGCACATTATCAGATAGGAGAACGTCACTTCCCGGAAGTGAGCGAGTAGCGGACCGGCAGGTGTTTGAGGCCGCCCACGAATATGGTCGCGACGTGCTGGGGGACGCCCGCCAGCTCGATCGACCGGAGCCGCGGGATCAACTCCGAGAAGAAACTGGTGACCTCCATGCGCGCGAGGGCCGCGCCAAGACAGAAGTGGACGCCGTAGCCGAAGGCCACGTGCTTGTTGGGGTCACGACCCACGTCGAAACAGAACGGGTCACCGAAGGTCTCTTCGTCGCGGTTGGCCGATACGTACGACAGCAGCACCGACTCCCCCGCCGCGATCGGCACGCCCCGCACCGTGGTGTCCGCGCGCGCGGTGCGCATGAACTCCTTCACCGGTGTCACCCAGCGGATCATCTCCTCGGTGGCAAGAGGCATCAACTCGGGGTTCTCCTGAAGCCGCACAAGCTGATGCGGGTTTTCGATCAACGCGTGCAGGCCGCCGGAGACCACCGCACTGGTGGTGTCGTGGCCGGCGGTCGCGATGATCACGTAGTACGAGACGGTGTCGATGTCCCCCAACGGTTCTCCGTCGAGGCGCGCGTTGGCGATGGCCGACGCCAGGTCGTCGGTCGGCTTCTCGCGACGCGCGGCAGTCAACGCAGTGAAGTAGGTGAACATCTCAAAAAGTGCCACGCCCTTCTCCTCGGGCGTGACGCCCCGCGAGAACTCCGAATCATCGGCGCCGAACAACTCCTGGGCGTACTTGAGCATCCGCGGGAAATCGGATTCAGGCAGGCCGAGCAGCGACATGATCACGTACAGCGGGTAATTCACGGCAACCTCTTGCACGAAGTCGCACTCACCGCCCAACTCCACCATCCGGTCGACGTAGCGCCGGGCGAGTTCATCGACGCGAACGCGCAAGTCCCGCATCGCCTTCGGCCGGAACCAGTCGGCGCCGATGGCCCGTACCAGCCGATGCCGTGGGTCGTCCATGTGGATCAGCGTGCTGATGCCCAGCGCAGCTTGATGCTCGTCAGCCTCTACGGTCATGAGCACCGGCCGCGGCGAGTTGGTGAACAGCGCGTTGGCCCGTTCGATCGCCATGACGTCGTCGTGTTTGGTAATGGCCCAGAACGGCTTGTAGCCGGGCACGTCGACCTTTGACACCGGTGCGTTGGCGCGCAAGAACGACAGTGCCGCATGAAGTTTCAGCTCGTCGGCGTAGGCGGACGGGTCGGCGAACACACCGGCGGCGTCGGCGGTGATCGGGGCACTCATGGGCGGCTCCTCACTGTTGCAACTCTGCGATGCCGGCTCGGAGTCCTGAAGGCGACCCTCGAAGACCATCGCTCGCGGGCGGGGCCGCGGCCGACACTAGCGGCGTTCGCCCACCCCTGACGCGGCCCGGCTGCTCGCCAGAGCGCCTGGCCCATACTCCTTGTGGATCAGCGCCCACGGATCGGCGTAGGGACCGCGCCGCTCGACCTTCCGTTGGGCGGCGAGTACCGTCCGCAGCACCGGACGGATGACGGGGCCGAGGATCCGCAACAGCGGACGGAGGCGGCCGACCGATGCCGCCACCCAGTCCACTGTCTCGGGCCACGAATGCTCTTGGAATTCCAGCAGGGCCTGCGCCTCGGTGGTGTCGAAGAACCCGGTGAAGCCCCAGCCGCGGTCATCGTCCGGATCGCCGGGAAGACTCGCCGACGGCCCGAGCCGCCCGATCCCGAACGCCTGCATCATGTCGTCCTCGACGTCGCGGAAAGCGTGCAAGTGGGTGTCGTCGCCGCCGATCAGCAGCGTCTTGCCGTTCACCGCGTCGCGGCGGTCCACGGCGTTGGCGAAGGCGAGCGCGACGTCGCGGGCGTCGACCGTGTGCAGCTGGTTATCCCGCGGCGTCGCGCGCATCAGCACCAGGTAGTCAGTGCTGAAGTTCGCCGAGACGTCGGTCGAGATCACTCCCCCGAGGCGCAGCACCGTATAGGGCAGCCCGCTGGCACGCACCACCTCTTCGGCGAGCACCTTGTCCTCGCCGTATTGGTCGATCGGGTTCACCGGGGTGTCCGCGGTGATGCGTTCGGGATGCGTGTAGCGATTGCGTGATCCATAAACGGACGCGCTCGACGCATCGATGAACAGCGGAGGTTCGACAAGGGCGCGCGCCGCCGCCACCAGATTGTGGGTGCCGTCGACGTTGACCTTGCGCGCCAGCAAGGGGTTCCGATATGACGCCGGGGCCAGCATCGCAGCCAGATGCACGATGGCCGCGGGCTTGTGCCGGCTTACGCACTCGGCGATGGTGTCCGCGTCGAGCAGGTCGGCGTATGCGACGACGAGTGTTCCGTCGCGCGATTGGCTGGCGAGCTCGGCGGCGACGGCGGTGGTCTTGTCGTTTCGCAGGTCCATCGCGATGACGGTTCGCCCCCGCCTCAGCAAGATCTCGGCACATCGCTTGCCTACTTGCCCGAACGCGCCGGTGATCAGTACGACGTCAGCAGTCTGGTCGCTCACTTCATCCTCTCTCGCGCACCGGGCGGTGCGTACGCAGGCAGTCCGAGCCCGAGTGTGCGGCCGACGTCCACGACGTCATCCCCTCGGCATCTGCATGGCCATACTGTACCCCTATCAGTATCTCGGCGATACTACTCAGATGACGTCGGCGCCATCGTCGAACTCGTTGTTCGATCCCGCCCCATGAGATCGGTTCGCCATGCCGAAAGAGCAGCGATACAACCGATTTCGGCCGCATAGTCCAGCGCAGGGTCGACATGCACGACGCCCAGAGGTTCGCCGATGCCGTCGAGCAAGCCGTCAGTCACCATCATTCAGGGCCGACGGAAATACGTGCCATAAGCCTTACGGGGAGACAACCATCCCAGCCGGCAGGGCGGCACACGGTAGATTCAACAGTTGCGCAGCATCGATCGTGATGGAGGTGCCCAGAGTGGCAAAGGTGGCAACCGCCGAAAAGCGCCAACGGCGTGAACGGGGTTCGATCAACCCCGACGACATCATCAACGGCGCATTCGAACTCGCAGAACAGGTTTCGATCGACAACCTCAGCATGCCTCTGCTGGGCAAGCACCTCGGCGTGGGCGTCACGAGCATCTATTGGTACTTCCGCAAGAAGGACGACCTGCTCAACGCGATGACGGACCGCGCGCTGCGCGAGTACGTGTTCGCCACGCCGTATGTCGAGGCCAAGGACTGGCGGTCGACGCTGCGCAACCACGCCCGCACGATGCGTGAGGCGTTTGTGGCCAACCCGATTCTGTGCGACCTGATCCTTATTCGCTCTGCGCTGAGCCCGCGTGCCGCTCGTGCGGGCGTACAAGCTGTGGAAAAGGCCATCGCAAGCTTGGTGGAGGCCGGCCTGCCGCCGCAGAGCGCTTTCGACATCTACTCGGCTGTTTCGGTTCACGTCCGTGGATCGGCTGTGCTGCAACGCCTTCGGGACAAAAACGAGGCCGACGGCGGGAGGTTGGGCGACATCCAGGACGCCATGATCATCGATGCCGAGACCACGCCGCTGCTCGCCCGCGCCGTTCGGGAGGGCCACCACCTGGGCACCGTCGACGAGAGCAACTTCGATTTCGGACTCGAGTGCATCCTCGATCAGGCCGAACGCCTGATCGAGGCCAACAAGAAGCCGGCGCCCCGCACTCGCAAGGCGCCCCGTTCCTAGGTCGCGTCAGACCTCGATGACGACTGCGCCGCCCTGGCCACCGCCGGCGCACATCGCGGCCACCCCGATGCCGCCGCCGCTGCGCTGCAGTTCGTAGATCAGCGTCGTGACCATCCGCGCGCCCGATGCCGCGATGGGATGACCCAGGCTGCAACCACTTCCGGAGAAGTTGACCTTCTCCTCGTCGAGGCCGAATTCCTTGCATGCCGCAATCGGCACCGACGCGAACGCTTCGTTGATCTCCCACAGCGCAACGTCGGACGGCTGCAATCCGGCACGCTGCAGCACTTTTCCGATTGCTTGCACCGCGCCCAGTCCGGTGTCCCGCGGCGCGACGCCGGCGGCCGCCCACGCGCGCACGGTGGCCATCTTCGTCAGGTTCTCCGCCTCGGCATAGGCGGCATCGACGATCGCGACCGCAGCGGCGGCGTCGTTGGTGCCGCTGCTGTTGCCGGCGGTGATCGAGAAGCCCTCGATCTCGGGATGCAGGGGTTTCAACTGGGCGAGTTTCTCGGCGGTCGTATCTCGCCGCGGGTGCTCGTCGACGCTGAAGTCAATGACGGAACCGTCGGGCAGTTGCACCTTGAGAGGCACGATCTCGTCGACGAACTTGCCCGCATCCATCGCGGCGACGGCCCGCTGATGCGACCGCGCGGCCCAGGCGTCCATCTCCTCGCGAGTGATGCCCATGGCCTGCGCGGTGTTCCAGCCAACCGTGATCGACATGTCCTTGGCCGGGGCGTCCACCGTCTCGACGTGCGTCGGCGGCATCCACCGTTCTTCGAACTTCAGCTCGGGTCCCGGGATGCGCCAGTTCACCAGCGGTGTCATCGACAGCGACTGCACCCCACCAGCGATCAACACCCGCTCCATGCCCGAGCCGATCTGCGCGGAAGCGTTGCCGATCGCGGTGAGGCTGCCCGCACAGTGCCTGTTCACCGACTGGCCGGGGACGTGCTGCATGCCGGTGGCGTCGGCCGCGTATCGAGCGAGATCGCCACCACCGTAATGGGATTCGGCGAAGATGAGGTCGTCGATCGCATTCGGGTCGATACCGGCGCGGCGCACCACCTCCGGCAGGACGGTGGTGATCAGCGCCTCCGGCGGGGTGTTGACGAGGGTCCCTTTGAATGAACGGCCGATCGCTGTCCGGACAGCACCGACGATGACGGGTGTGGGCATTGCGCGACCTCGGCTTCTCTGATTGTAATAGTTACTGTTGCACTCACAGTATAGGAGACGTGACGGAACTCGCCTGCGCGGTCGAAGCGGTCACCGTGTGTCATCGCGACTACAACCGCGCCGTCGCGGCGACGGCGGTGTCGGTGGTCCGCAGCGGACGGATCATGCCCTCCTGCGTGAACGAGGCGATGAGCTGCCCATCCTCGGTGTGGACTTGTCCACGCACGTAAGACATTCCTGCGCCGACCTGGGTGCTCTCGTGGGAGTACAGCAGCCAGCCGCCCCAGTCGACGGGCTCGTGGAAGGCGACCGTCACGGTCATCGGCGCGGTGGACACCGTGAGGTGCGCCTGGCTGGTGCCGATGCCGGCGTGCGCACGCATCGTCGTTGAGATCGACAGGTGACCGGTGAAGTGCGCGAGCAGCGCCTTGGCCAGGTCGTCGCGATGCGGGATGGGGTCGTAGTGCAGCCACGCGTGCAGTTCGGGCGGGCCGACCTCGTCGGGACTGTTGACGTCCACGACGTCGACGAGGCGGAGTTCGCGTCCAATCATCGGCATGGGGCTCGGATTCGACTCGGCGGGCGGCGCGACGGCTGGGCGGTCCGCGTGATGGCGGATGACGTCGGGGGTCGGGGTGTCGGCCAGCACCGTCACCGTCGCGCAGCGGCGGCCGTCCTGTTCCACCGCCACCACCGCGGCGGCGAAACTCCGGCCGTCGTTGACCACATCGACTACGAAGTCGACGGGCAGTTCGACCTGAACAGCCCGGCCGAAGACCGCGTGTGCCGATCGAATGGTTTTGGCGGGCAACTGTTTTGCCACGGCCACGATCGACTGTGCCAACAGCTGGGTGCCGTCGACGATGGCTCGCTCACCGCCGTCGCTGAAGCCACGGAAGCGGCCGGGTCCGGCCGGCCGGACATCGAACACCTCGAGCATCCCGGTGACGGAGGACTGCGTCGTCATGTCTGTCCGTACCCGAGGACCGCGGGGTGGGCCTGGCCGACGCGGATGCTCACCCGGTCCTGGTGGAACGCGACGTGGTCGCACAGCCGGGCGACCTGGTCAGTCGGATTCTCATAGCTCCAGCACACCGGCTCGTCTCCATCTCCATCGAAACGCCAATAGGTGGCCTGCCCCTTGAATGGGCAACGGCTGGTGGCGTCCGGGTCCCTGCGCAGTTCGAGGTGGACGTCCGAGCGCGGGAAGTAGAACACCAGGCCGTGATCCTGCTCGTCGACGAGCAGGGCGGCGGTTGTCGCGGCGATCAGCCGACCGTCGTGCTCGGCCGTGATCCTGTTGCGGCGTCGATGGATGTCGACGCGGTAGTCGGGGCGGTCCGCGAAACTCATGACGCTTTCACCACCGTCTCGGCGAACTCTCTCAGGGTGTCCGGTGGCGCGAAGTCGGCGAACCACACGTAAAACCGTTCAGCGCCAAGGTCACTCATCCCGCCGAAGTGGTCGATCAGCTCGTCGGCCGTTCCACACGTCAGCCCGTCACCGAGGTGGCCGAACCGGCGGGCGCTCAGCTCGGTGACCGTCGCGCGGTCCGCACCGGACCCGATGAACCCGACCATCTGCTGCACCGACACCCGCGCGTTCCCCGCGTATGGCCGCAACTGCGCAAGCCGATCCAGGTGGTTACACGGCAGGTTCCACCAATCGGCATGTCGGCGAACCAATTCCATGGTTTTCTTGCCGACGCCACCCAGCACCATGGGAATGGGGTGTTCGCGGCGCGGAAACTGCGCGTTGTCACCGTCGTCGCCCCAGTACTGCCGGATCAGCACCAGGTCACGTTCGAGCCGGCGGAACCGGGCCGGCGCGTCGTCGGCGTTGTCGATATCGAAACGTTCGAATTCGGCCGGCATCGAGCCGGCGCCCAAGCCGAGCTCGAACCGCCCGCCCGATGCGACGGACATCGTCACGGCGTGTTTGGCGAGCACTGCCGGATGCCGGAAACCGTCACACAGCACCAGATGCCCGACGCGTAGCCGCTGCGTCTGCGCCGCGACCCAGGCGGCGATCGCCGTGGCGTCCCAGATGTCGCGGTCCGGGGCACCCGGGGCCTCGAGATGATCGATGAATGCGATTCCGTCGAAACCGGCGTCCTCGGCCACCCGCGCACGCTCGACGATCTCGTCGATACCCAGCCGCACCTGCGGCAGAAAGAGGAACCATTCGGCCATGACCCCATCACCATAGGCGATGCGGAAGTTATCTTCTACATTTTTGGTAATGCCATTCTCGTCCCAACTGTTTTCCAACGGCTCTTCACTAGCGTTCACGGTGCCAACTCGTGAAGGGGTGCACCGACCAGATGACAGTCCTCAACAGCCGCACCAAGCTCGTCGCGACCGTGAAACGCAACGCTGCCAATGCCCTTCGTGTCGAACTCGCCGACGCATCGGCACAGCCCGTCGGCGAGGCCCGCCAGAAATCCGGTCTCGGCGTCCTCCTCGGCTTCAAGAACGGGGGCCGCAGCACCTACAACCTCGCGGCAGACGGCCGCATGCTGACCATCGATGTCGCCGGCACCACCGCGGTCAGCGAGTCCGGCACCGAGATCGGGAAGCTTGTCCCCCACGACGGCGCCGCTCGATTCGACGATCCGTCGGGAGCCGTCCTGGCCTACCTGCGCCCGCACGTCGGCCACAAGGCGGGTGAACCCTGGAAACACCCGCTCCTCACGCCGCAGGGTCAGTCCCTGGGCACGCTCACCTTGTTTCCGACGTCCTCGTCAGCCGAGCTCCGTGAATATCTCGACCGGATCGTCGATCAGGTGATCCTCGATTGGGACATCAACTACAACAGTTTGCGACTGCCGGCCCTGGGCTCGGTGCTGGACCTGGAGCAGCCCGTCTCCGGCCGGCTCGGCGATCTCCTGGCCTGCGCGTGCGTCGACAGCTGCGTCCTCCCACGCGGGTACACCGCCTGAGGGTGACCCGCCTAGGTGTGATGTCCAGGGAGGTTGGTCAGTCGGGTGACCGGCGGCTGGCCTCCGAGGGCGGAGTGGGCTCGGTGGTAATTGTAGAAATGCAGCCAGCCTGGTAGCGCTGTGTTGCGTTCTTCTGTCGATTCGTAGAGTCGGGCGTAGGCCCAGCCGTCGTCGATTCGTAGAGTCGGGCGTAGGCCCAGCCGTCGGCGAGGGTTCGATTC
>NZ_VTGY01000011.1 GCF_009729075.1 Mycolicibacterium sp. CBMA 226
GGTGCCGCCGTTGCCGCCGTCGCCGCCGTTGGCGCCATCGCTCGAACCTCCGTGGCCGCCGGCACCTCCGGGGCCGCCGGAGCCGGATAGCGTGCCGCCGTTGCCGCCCCAGCCGCCGGGTCCGCCGGGGGCGATGCTGGTGCCGTTGGTGCCGTGGCCGCCGGCGCCGCCGTTGCCGTTGAGGCCGGCGTTGCCGCCGTCACCGCCGTTACCCGAGTCGCTCAGCGAGTCGAACCCGCCAATACCGGCGTTGCCGCCGGTGCCGCCGTTGCCGGAGATGGGGCCGCCGTCGCCGCCATGCCCGCCGTTTCCGGCGTGGCCGTTGGCGCTGTTGCCGCCGGTGCCGCCTTTTCCGCCGTTGCCGAAGCCGACGCTGTTGCCGCCCCAGCCGCCGTTGCCGGCGTAGCCGTTACCGCCGTCGAGGGATGCGTTGGCGCCGTTGCCGCCTTTTCCGCCGTTGCCGAAGATGCTGCCGTTGCCGCCGGCGCCGCCGTCCATGTCGCGGCCACCGAACAGCGACTCGTCAGCGTTGGGAACGCCGTCGCCGCCGTCGCCACCGTTGCCGTAGAACAGGCCGGCGTTGCCGCCGCTGCCGCCGTTGGCGCCTTTACCACCGTTGCCGCCGAGGATGCCGGCGTTGCCTCCGTTGCACGCAGCGCCGGTGCAGTTGGCTGGGGCATCGGCGCCGTTGCCGAACAATGGCGCTACCAGCGCAGCGAAGAGATCGGCCGCTGGATTCGCGGGGGCCGGCGTGACCGTGGGAGCCGTCGGAGCCCCCATCAACGCGGCTGCCAGCGGGTTCCGGATGGGCGCTAATGCGCCCGGCGGGGCCTGAACGCCGGGCCCGACCAGATCGCAGCCTGTCGTCAGCGCGGCACACGGATCACCGCCCGCTGACCCCCACGGCATCGACGTGTCGGTCAAGGCATAGCGGATCGTCTGCGGCGCAGACGGT
Organism: Mycolicibacterium sp. CBMA 226; assembly: GCF_009729075.1. Classification (GTDB taxonomy): domain Bacteria; phylum Actinomycetota; class Actinomycetes; order Mycobacteriales; family Mycobacteriaceae; genus Mycobacterium. Next base: position 956 of record NZ_VTGY01000011.1, read on the forward strand.
ACGGGCGGCACCTGAGTGGCTAACCAGAAACCGGCGCCGACGATCGCCACCCCCGCGCCCAAGTAGGGGGTGCAGGCTGGGCGGGGTGCGCGGTGCTTAGCCGTTTCTTGCTGCATTCGTGCAGGGGAGGCGGAGTCGTGCGCAGCTTTTCGTGGCTTAGCCGGGCTGTTGGTGTGACGGTGACTCGACATATGGGTGCCTGCCTTCCTCTGAATGTTCAGTTGATGGATTCGCGAATTCGTGGCCGGTCACTCACCGAATTCGCGTGCGGTCTGGAACGCTTGGGACTGCCTACTTTGTGCGGCAGGCGCGCCGGGGACCCGCGCGATTCGCTGCTCGAACCACAGCTTTGTCTCGGGTACGCCCGATCCCCGCCGCTGGCCCCCAGGTTTCTTGAACTCTCCGGGTTTCTTGAATTCGCCGGGGTGCCCACCGTTGTCGTCTGGTCATGGCGGGCCAGCTCATTGGGGCTGTGCGCTTTCGCGCGACACTATGCCGCAGGTGTCTACCCGGCTTCGGGGGTCTCGGTGTCCGGACGATTGATGATGATGACGACGAGACGGTCGAGATACAGCCACGATCAGCAGACGTGGGTTGTTCTCTTCGCTATTTGCAAGCATCGACTGGATCGTTCCGGTGGACTCCGGGGGTGAATTCGATCGGTAGGCACTGCGGTCCGCTTACGTCGTAAATCTGTTTCCAGGGGGCCGGGCCGCTGTGTCTGAGGTCGGGCATGCGCTGCGCCAGCACTCGCAGGCCCTCGGTGAGCTCGAGCCGAGCAAGTGCCGCGCCGATGCAGTAGTGAGGCCCGCCGCCGAAAGTCAGCATCGTTGGCGCACCCTGGCGGGCGATGTCTAGGCAGTCGGGGTCGTCGTATGCGGCGGGGTCACGGTTGGCCGCGGCGGTGTTCGCGAAGACCAATGTGCCGGCAGGGATGGTCAGTCCGTCAAGTGCGACATCAACTTTGGCTATGCGCAGGGTGAAGTAGACGACCGGGGAATGGCGCATGACCTCCTCGGCCGCGTTGGCCGCCAACTCGGGACGCTGAGCCAACAGAGCCCACTGGTCGGGGTAATCACAGAATGTGTCGACCGCGGCGGCAAGTTGATTGCGGGTGGTGTCGGTGCCGCCGATAAGGAGGCCGGCGACCAGCATGCGCATGTCGGCGGCGCTGAGGCAGTCACCGTTGTGGTCGTCGCGCATGAGGCGGGCGACGAGGCCGACGGGCGCTATTTGGCATCCGCCGGAGATCATGTCGTCGACATAGGTATCAAGGGCGTTCCATGCGGCAAGGATTGTCTCGGCGTTGTCGGCGGCAGCCCAGCCGAAGGCTTTGATGATGTCGTCCGACCAGTGCGAGATCAGGTGCCAGTCCGCAGGGGGCACCCCGAGCAACGCGCAGATGATCGGAACTGGATACTGGCGGGCGATGTCGGTGACGATGTCGCAAGTCCCAAGCGGGACATAACCTCCGACCAATTCGTTGATGATGTCGATGATCGTCGTGCGCAGCCGGGCGACTGCCCGGGGCGTGAATGCATGTGACACCAGTCGGCGCAGTCGGTCGTGCTCGGCGCCGTCGAGACTGAGTAGCACGGCTGCCACCCGGTCCCATAGCGGACCGCTTGTGATGCCTTGTGCGGCAAGGGCCATACCTTTGGGCAGGTAGAATCTGGGGTCCCGCAGCACGGTCCTGACCAGCCGGTAGCTGAGCAATTCTGGTCCGTAGGGACCTATCGCGATCGGCGCCTGGTCGCGTGCTTGTTTGATCCGCCGGTGCGCCTCGCGGGGATTGTCGACGTCCTGATACGACAGGTTTGGTAGGCCGGCATCAAACACGGTCCGGCAAGGGCGCAGTGTGTGAGTGATACAAGGCGTGGCGAGCGTCAGTGCTGCGGCGCGTTGGCTGGCTGTAGTCATCTCGTGTCTCCGCCGATTGGGTTGTGCGTGTGGTACTCACAGTGGTGCATGTGGTCTCGCGCAACATCCGCCGCGAGGCGTCGATCTGCGCGTATATCGCGTTTGCCGTGTGAGGCGGCGCCCCGATTCGGACGTCATTGTTCAACGGCGGCGGGCGGCCTGATACCACCGCGACGGTGGCGCTGTTGTTGGTTGATATGCCGGCGGCGCGGTCGGCCATGAACTGCACCGTGAGCGGGTCGGAATGTTGCTATGACGTCGGGGCGAATCCTGATCTGCGGTTTGCGCAAGAGCGCGGACGACCGGCTTTCGGGCTACAGTGAACTCGCATCATGTCCGGATGTCGGGTTAGCTGTGGTCGTTGAGCCTGCCGAGGCGCTCGCTGTGTAGTGTGCGCCCGCAGAGGCCGCCGACTCATGGGGAAATTTCCCTATCTTCCCGATCTTCCCGCTACATCAGATTTTGGCAACGCCGTAAATGCAGGTAGCGACGAGAGGGCGGGGTTCGGTGCAGCGGCTGCTGGAACGTGACGCGGTACTCACCGCGCTGGGCTCGGCAGCCCGGCGAGCGGCCCATGGCGACGGGCAGCTGGTGTTGCTGCGGGGGGAAGCTGGGGTCGGCAAGACCGCGGTGCTGGCCCGGTTCGTGGCTGGCTTGGGTCCGTCGCTGCGGGTGTTGCGGGGGTGGTGTGACCCGCTGGCGGCGCCGCGCCCGCTCGGTCCGCTCGTCGACGCCCTCGCGGACCTGGGCGGCCCCGCCGCTGGCCGGCTGAATGCAGCCATCAACGCCGGCGATATCGCGGCCCTCTATGCAGGACTGTTGGCGGTGCTGGGCGACGGGCACCGCTGGGTGTGGGTGATTGAGGACGCTCACTGGGCCGACGGGGCCACTCTCGATCTAGTGCGGTTCATAGGGCGGCGTGTCGGGTCGCTGCCACTGCTGTTGGTGGTGTCCTACCGCGATGACGAGCTCCACGCGCAGCACCCGTTGGCGTTGGCGCTGGGCGACGTGGCCGGAGCCGAGAGGGTGCAGCGGATCGGGCTAGCGCCGCTCAGCCGTGACGCGGTGGCCATCGTGGCCACCGGCACCGGTATCAACGCCGCCCAGCTGTACCAGCTCACCGGCGGTAACCCGTTCTATGTCACTGAAGTCCTGGCCGCCGGCCCCGAACTCCTGGACCACGACGCCCTTCCTCAAAGCGTGGCCGAGGCGGTGTGGGGCCGGCTGGGCCGGTTGGGCGACCCAGCGCGAGAGACCGCCTACGCGGTGGCGGTCTGCGGTCCGCGCACGCACACGGACGTGTTGGAAATGGTCTGCCCGGGCGCGGGCGGAGCGCTCGATGACTGCCTGAATGCAGGCGTCCTAGTCGGCGATGGCGGCGTGGTCGAGTTTCGCCATGAGCTGGCCCGGCGCGCCACCTTGGATCTCATCCCCGACCACCAGCGGCGCCTACTGCACAAACGCGCACTGGCCGTCCTGGCCAAACCACCCGTCAATCCAGATACGTTGGCAGCATTGGCATTTCATGCCGATCAAGGCGGCGACCGCGACGCAGTCATTCGCTACGGGCCCGCCGCCGCGGACCGGGCCTCAACATTGGGCGCCAATCGAGAGGCCGCCGAGCTATACGCATTGACGCTGCGCCGCGCCAGCACCGTCCCCGCCGAGCAGATGGTGAGATGGGTTGAGCAGCATGCCTTCAGCAGCTATCTGAGTGGTCTGATGGAGGCCTCCATGAGCTCGTATCGCGACGCGATCGCGCTGCGCCACGGCCTAGAGGACCGCCTCGGCGAGGGCGACGACCTGCGCTGGCTTTCGCACATTTTGTGGCCGTTTGGCCGCATCACTGAGGCCACCGAGGTTGGTCGGGCGTCGCTGCGGCTGCTCGAAGACCTCGGGCCCACCCCGCAGCTGGCGTGGTCGCTGATGAATATGGCCCAGCTGGCCCTGTGGACCTACGACCCCGCGTGCGCAGAGTACGCAGCCCGTGCAATCAAACTCGGCACTCAACTGAACCTGCCGGCCGTCGGCATGAAAGCAGGCTTTCTCGTCATGCTGTACACGGTGCTCAGCACGAATACCGGATGGGACGAGTGCGAGACGGCCTGGCGTGAGGCCATGGCAACCGACGGGCTCGAAGAGCACGCCGGCTTCATCGGGGGACTTCTGTGTTCTATCGCCGCCCTACACCACGACGTCGAGCGCACCGAGGGCTACGTCAGCGAAGTCGCCGCCTACTGCACCTCCCATGACCTAGGGACATTCCACCCCTTTTGTGTCGGGGCGGCCGCCCTGGTCGCGTTGCACCGCGGGGAGTGGGCAGATGCGCTCGCCTTCGCCGACGAAGTACTGACCCGGCCGGCCATGAGCCCAACGCATCGAATTCTGCCGCTGATCAGTGTGGCGCTGGTCCGTTCGCGCCGCGGCGAGCAGCCCGTGGCCGCGCTGTTGGACGAGGCACTGTCCGCTGGCGAACCCGACGACCTGTTTCGCCTCGGGTCGGTATGGGCCGCCCGCGCGGAAGCGGCATGGCTGGCCGGCGACGACAGCACTGCCGTCGCCGAAGCACAGAGAGGGCTCGCAGCGGCCACCGAACACGCCGACCCATGGCTGCTCGGACACTTGCGCCGCTGGGCCTATCTGGCCGGCGACAACCCCAAGACAGCCCAAAACGATCAGCGCACCCCATTCGATTTGGAGACCAGCGGGCAATGGCAAGCCGCCACCGCTGCATGGGCCGGCCGCGGCTGCCCCTATGACGCGGCTATTGCCCAACTCGGCGGCGACTCCGCCGCGGTACACAACGCGCTAGATACCTTCCGCCGCCTGGGCGCGCGCGCCGCGGCACGCCGCGCCCAACAACGCCTAGCCGTGCTGCGCGGGCGCACGCCCTACGGCCGGCGCGCCGACACCCTGGCCGACCCACTCCAGTTGACCCGAAGACAACGCGAGGTGCTCGACCTACTGGCCGCCGGCCACAGCGACGCCGGCATCGCCGCCGCTCTGCACATCAGCCCCAAAACCGTCGGCCACCACGTCAGCGCCATCATCACCAAACTCGGCGTGGACAACCGGACTCAAGCCGCCGCCCAAAGCCACCGCCACCCCCGCACCAGCGAGGCCTGAAACGACCCCGGCCGATGATTCCACAGCTCGTGCAGGTCAGTCCTTCTTCTTCTTGCGGTCCGCTACCGCGCCATATTCGTGAACCGCGAGAAGTGAAGCTGGTGTGCCACAGTGATATTCGCAGTCGGACCGTTTCGGTGCTTGCCCAGGATGATGTCTGCTTCACCACCACGCGGGTCATCGCGGTCGATCGAGTCCGGGCGGTGCAGCAGCATGACCATGTCGGCGTCCTGCTCCAGCGATCCCGATTCACGAAGGTCCGACACCTGCGGGCGCTTGTCGGTGCGCTGTTCGGGACCACGGTTCAGCTGGCTGATGGCGACCACGGGAACCTCGAGTTCCTTGGCCATCAGCTTCAGCGACCGCGAGAACTCCGAGACTTCCTGCTGCCGGGACTCGAACTTCTTACCCGAGGTCATCAGCTGCATGTAGTCCACGACGATGAGCCGCAGGTTGGCCTTCTGGTGCAGCCGACGGGCCTTGGCCCGGATCTCCATCATGGTGAGGTTCGGTGAGTCGTCGATGTACAGCGGCGCCTCGGAGATTTCACTCATGCGGCGGGCCAGCTTGGTCCAGTCGTCGTCGCTCATGCGGCCCGAGCGCATGTCGCCGAGCTTGATCTTGGCTTCCGCCGAGAGCAGTCGCATGACGATCTCGGTCTTGCTCATTTCCAGCGAGAAGATGACGCTGGCCTGTCGGTGCTTGATCGAGCAGGACCGCATGAAGTCCAGTCCGATCGTCGAATTGTGCGTGGGCACCATCGATCGCCCCGCCAGGTACAGATGGGCCGGGTTGTCGACCTCGACGCAGCGCACCGGCACCGATTCCACCCGGCGGACATCAGTGATCATCACGGGGCGGGTGAGCACGGCCAGCCCACCGGCGGTCAGTGCGGGCTCGAGCCGGTCGGCGCCGGGCCGCAGGGTCGCGGTAGTGACGATGCCGCGGCCGGTCGGCCACTGGTGCGATGCGTCGGCCACGATGGTGGTGCCGTCCGACAGGTCGATCTCGTAGCACGGCCGCTCCTCCATCACCGGAGTCGCGGCGACGACGCGGGTGGGCCGTCCATTGGCGTCGATCAGCTCGTCGCCCACCGAGACGTCTCCCATGGTGGTCCAACCGCCGGGCGTGGGCAGTGGGGTGTCGAGCGCCAGCGCCTTACCCACACCGGGGCGCGCGGCCACGATGATCATCTGGCCCGGGTGCAGGCCGTTGGTGATCTCGTCGAGCTCGGTGAAGCCGGTCGGGATGCCGCGCGAGATACCGCCCTGAGACGCGATGGCGTCGATCTCGTCCATGGTGGGCTGCAGCAGCTCCTCCAGGACGGTGAAGTCCTCGCTGCTGCGGGTCTGGGTGACGTCGTAGATCTCGGCCTGCGCGCGGTCCACCAGATCAGCCACATCGGCGCCCTCAGTGCCCGCGTAGCCGTACTGCACGACGCGCGTGCCGGCCTCGACGAGGCGGCGCAGCGTGGCCTTCTCCGCCACGATGCCGGCGTAAAAACCGGCGTTGGCGGCTGTGGGCACCGTGGAGATGAGGGTGTGCAGATACGGCGCGCCGCCGATGCGCTTGAGCAGTCCCCGGCGGTCGAGCTCGGCGGCCACGGTGACGGCGTCGGCGGGCTCACCGCGGCCGTACAGGTCGAGGATGGCGTCGTAGATGTTCTGATGTGCCGGACGGTAGAAATCGCCGGGACGGAGGCGCTCCAGGACGTCGGCGACGGCGTCCTTGGACAGCAGCATGCCACCCAACACCGACTGCTCGGCAGCCATGTCCTGCGGCGGTTGCCGGCCGAAGTCCTCGCTGGGCGGCTCCTCCATGTCGGACCGACCCAGGTCGTCAGCGACAGCCACGAAGCGCTCCTCCTCCCCCGAAAATCAAAAACAAACAAATGTTCGAAACGAGCTACTTGTGACCGTACTTCACCCTGCCGACAGACCGGGCCCGCGAGCCGCTCACCTATCGCGCGACGCATCACGGTAGACGTTGCTGGGACGGTCCGAAACCACCCCTGTTGATAACCCTGTGGATGAAATGTGGAAAGGCGTGGACAACGATGTTGACCGGTTGGGGAGAACTTGTGGAATACCCGCGAGTAAATTCCCAAATACACAGCTCAGAGGCCTATATATCGCCCGTGAGCCTGTGTATGAGAATTCGTGCGGCGTGTCGTGCCGGGTAGCCATCTCGGGCGTGTTGTGTTGCGTGGGCGTGGCGGAAAAGGGCCGCGTAGGTTAACAGCCGGCGTAGAACACTGTTTGCAGATTGGCCTAAATACTTCGCCGGATGTCAACACAAAACGCCCGGGCGAAGTCAAAGATTGACTCCACCCGGGCGTTCGGTTGTTCGAGCTACTGCGTGCCTATCCGGCGACGACAGCGAGCGACACCGGCACGTTGACCGACGGGTGCAGACGCACCGCGATCTTGTGGGTACCGACCGACTTGATGTGCGCCTTGGGCAGCTCGACGGTGCGCTTGTCGAGGTTCGGGCCACCGGCCTTCTTGATCGCGGCGACAACGTCGCCCGCGGTCACCGAACCGAACAGCTTGCCGCTGTCGGCACCGGCCTTGACAGCCAGCGACACGGGGCCGAGGGCCTCGATCGCCTGCTTCAGCTCGTTGGCGTGGTCCAGGTCGCGAACCGTCTTGGCGTCACGCGCCCGGCGGATCTCGTCGGCCTGACGCTCAGCACCACGGCTGGCCACGATGGCCAGGCCGCGGGGCAGCAGGTAGTTACGGGCGAAGCCGTCACGAACCTCAACGGTGTCGCCGGCCGAACCCAGGTGGTCGACCTCGGTGGTCAGAATGAGCTTCATATTTCTCAGTCCTCCCTATCGAGTCGACGAGCTGAACGGAAGCAACGCAACCTCACGGGCGTTCTTCACGGCGATGGCGATGTCGCGCTGGTGCTGCACGCAGTTACCGGTGACGCGACGGGCACGGATCTTGCCGCGCTCGCTGATGTAGGTCCGGAGCAGTCCGGTGTCCTTGTAATCGATGGTCTGCGCCTTCTTGGAGCAGAACACGCACTTGCGGGTCTTGACCGGCTTTTCCGGCGCCGGACGCCGCTTGGTGGCCTTGGCCATGTCTGTCTCTTTCTGGGTCTAGCTGGTTGCCCAGCCAATTACGTGGATCAGAAGGGCGGCTCGTCGTCGGCGCCGCCGAACGAACCCGATGCCGGGGCGCTGCCCCACGGGTCGTCGGCCGGAGCGCCGCCGCCAGCGGACGGACGGGAACCCCCGCCGCCTCCGCCGAAGCCGCCACCGCCGCCGCCACTGCGGTTGGCCTTGTTCACCTTCGCCGTCGCGTACCGCAGGGACGGGCCGATCTCGTCGACCTCGACCTCCATCACGGTGCGCTTCTCACCCTCGCGGGTCTCGAACGAGCGCTGCTTCAACCGGCCGGTCACGATGACACGCGAACCGCGGGTCAGGCTCTCGGCGACGTTCTCGGCCGCCTCGCGCCAGATGTTGCAGCGAAGGAACAGCGCCTCCCCGTCCTTCCACTCATTGCTCTGCCGGTCGAACATCCGCGGCGTCGAGGCCACGGTGAAGTTCGCAACGGCAGCACCGGACGGCGTGAAGCGCAGTTCCGGGTCAGCGGTCAGGTTTCCGATAACGGTGATGGTGGTGTCACCAGCCACGAGATCCTCCTGGGACGGATTGGGTGAATTAGGCGCGAGCCTACGCAAGGCCCGCGACAAATCCGCAGAGCTTCGGTGCTTCTAGTGCTTGTCGGTCCGCAGGACCTTGGTACGCAACACCGACTCGTTCAGGTTCAGCTGACGGTCGAGCTCGTTGACCGTGGCCGGTTCGGCCTTCAGGTCGACAACCGCGTAGATGCCTTCACCGTGCTTGGCGATCTCGTAAGCCAGCCGGCGACGGCCCCAGATGTCCACCTTTTCGACGCTGCCGCCGTCTTTGCGGACGACGTTCAGAAACGTCTCCAGCGACGGAGCTACGGTGCGCTCGTCAAGTGTGGGGTCGAGAATGACCATGATTTCGTATGGACGCATGTGGAACCCATCACCTCCTATGGTCGTATCGGCCACGGCGTGTTCCGTGGCAGGAGGGTCGCCTGCGTCGGCAACCGGGTCAGGTTACCCGAAGAGGCCCTGAGCTGCGAAATCGGCGCTCGGAAGAGCCGTCCCGACGGGGCCGTCAAGATCGCTACTCCGGGTCCAGATCATTGTCGGCGAGGGGGACGCATGACGTATCCGCAGGGGCCGTACGGTCAGGGGTTTCCGGGGGCAGCCCGGGTAACCCGCAGCAGCCGGGGCATCCACCGGGCTACCCGCCCCAGCCCGCCTACCAGCAGGGATACCCGCAGCCGGGTAGATATCGGCACAATTGATTGCACAATCTGTGCACACAGCCGCGCCGACGAGAACCTAGGACTCGACCGACTTCTTGATCGCGGCCAGCGTCAGCGGAATGCCTTCCTTCGCGTACTTCGACCGAAGGGCGATCTGGGCGTCGGCGTCGTCGGGCCAACGCTCGTGGAAACCCGCGATGCCGGCCGGCAGGAACTCCCACGCTTGCGTCAGCCGGGTGCCGCCGTCGACGGGATCGAGGGTGAAGCCCCAACGCACCCAGCCGCCGTTGACCTCCCAGAAGAACTCGCGACCGGGCTCGGCGACCACTACCTGGCTGCGCGTTTCCCAGATCCGGTCGCCGGCTTCATTGCGGCCCTTGAACCAGGCGCCGGCCACCGGGCCGCCGTCCTCGTCCTCCCACCAGCACTCTTTGCACTGCGGGCTCCACTTGCCCATGTTGGTCACGTCGGAGACCAACGCGTAGAGGGTCTCCGGATCGGAGTCGACGACGACGGAGTCAGAAAAGGTCAGATCAGTCACGCCCACGACCCTGCCAGTGCGCACGACGGAACGCACCCGCTTTTATGACGTGGACGCAAGCTCTGGTTCGAGGTCGGGATCGGGTTCGGGTTCGGCCATCGAACGCGGTCGCAACCGGGCCGGCAACCAGCGCGGCGGATTGTCGTCGGCTTCGTCGAACACGCCGCCGGACGGGTCATCCACCCGGCCGCCCCAGCGGACCAGATCATGCTCGGGCCGGTAGATCGCCCGAATCACCAACGCGCACAAGCCGACCACCGCGATGTCGCGCAGCAGGACGGTCGTGGTGAAGAACTGTTCGGGTAGCCCGAGCTTGGGGTCGCCGAACAGGTAGAGCATCCGCGGAATCCAGATCAGCGCATCAATGGTCATCCACGCCAACAGGATCCGGCGGTGCGGCAGCGCCAGCGCAGCCAGCGGCACCAGCCACAGCGAATACTGCGGACTCCACACCTTGTTGGTCAGCAGGAACGCCGCCACGACTAGGAATGTCAACTGCGCCAGGCGCGGCCGCTGCGGCGCGGTCCAGGCGACGTAGGCGATTGCCGCACAACACACGACGAACAGCACCGCGGTGACGGTGTTGAGCACCGTCGGGGGCTGCCAGAACCCGAGGTTGGTGTCGAAGCCGCTCCAGCCGGTGAAGGACTTCACGACGTTGTAGAGCGAGTCCATGTCGTCGCCGCGACGGGTGTTGAGCCGGAAGAACTCCGACCACCCGCGCGGGTACAGCACCATGACCGGCAGGTTCACGGCGATCCACGTGACCAACGCGGTGATCGAGGTCTTGGCCACCGGCCGCCACTTGCCGGTCCGCACCGCCAGCATCGCCAGTGGGATCAGCAGCAGCAGCGGATACAGCTTCAGGGCCACCCCGACCCCGATGAAAGCGCCGGCCGCCACCGGCTTTCGGCGCGACCACGCCAGCATGGCGCCGGCCGCGCACCCCGTCGCCAGGGCGTCGAAGTTCGTGAATGCTTGGAAGATCAGAATTGGCGACCCGGCGACCACCGCCGCGTCCCACGGCCGGCGGCCCGACATCCTCATTGTCGCCCAGACAGTGGCCATCCAGGCCAGGGCGAGCCCGAATGCCGAGATGTTGAAGAACATGATCACCTCGGCGACCACCGGCATCCGGACCACCTTGGACAGCGCCGTGTAGGTCTTGGCCACCGACATGGACGCGTACTGATACATGCCGGTGAGCACCGGATATTCCATGTAGCGGATGGCGCGGGTGCCGTCGTATTGGACGCGCGGCTTGCGGTCGCTGTCGGTCTCGATCCAGCTGGACTTGTACGGGAACTTGCCGAGGTTCAGCAGCTCCGCGGTGTACAGCGGCACGGTGTCCGAGTAGCAGAACTCGTAGTAGGCCCGCTGGTTCTGCCAGTTGGCGACCCGCTGGTCGGCGGTGCCGGTCCCGGTCGTCACCAGGCACGGCGCCTTGGTGGTGTAGCCCAGCCCGAGGAAGACGAGAGCGATCAGCAGCATCACGCGGAACGGCGTCAGGAACGGCGCCCGGCCGATCATGGCGTGCCGGCCCACCGGCCCGCCCACAACACCGGACAGCGCGGCCCCCATGACGTCGGTGCGGCTGGGCAGGTCGCGGTCGTCGGCGCTGCGCAGGTCCGGGGCGAGCCGGGCCGGCGAGACCGTCGGGACGTCGGACTCGTCTGGTTCGTCGACCGTCACGGCGGCGGCGGGGGGCCAGGCTGGTCCTGCGGACCCTGTTGACCCTGGTCACCACCACCGGAGGGCGGCCCCCCGTGTGGAGCGACCTGCATCGTGGTCGGCGGCCCGAACGGGATGGTGATACCCGGGGCGACGACGAGCGTCGGCTGAACCACCGTCTCGGTCGGCGCACCCGGCTGGGGTCCCTGCTGATCGTCCGGCGTCGGCGGCTTCACCACCGGCGGGGCCTGCGGCACACCCGCATACCCACCGATGGCGGTCGGCTTCGGGAACGACTCGTTGTCGGTGCCCTTCAGCGCGCCGTCCATCGTGGACTTCCAGATGTCCGACGGCAGTCCCGAGCCGTACACCGGCCCGCCGCCCTTGTTGACCAACGGCTGCGTGCCGGCCGTCGTACCGACCCACACCGCGGTGGACAGCGACGGCGTGTAGCCGACCATCCACGCGTCGCGGTTGGCGCCGGTGTCACCGAGCTGCACCGTGCCGGTCTTGGCCGCGGACGGCCGGCCGCCTGCCAGGTTATGGCCGCGCGAGTAGCCGGCGATCGGCTGCATCGCGGAGGTCACGTTGTCGGCGACAGCCTTGGGAATCCGCTGCTCACCCGAGGTGTCCTGGGACGTCGCGTCGTACAGCACCTGACCGTCACCGTTGACGACCTTCTGCACGAAGTGCGGCTTGTGGTACTCGCCGGACGCCGCCAGCGTCGCGTACGCCGACGCCATGTCCAGTGCGCGGCTCTGGTACTGACCCAGCACCACGCCGTTATTGGGCGGCCCGCCTTTGCCGTCCTCGGACAGCGTGTGCTCGACGCCCGGGAAGCTGTCGGCGACACCGGCCTTGTGCGCGGCGTCGGCGACGTCCTGCGCGCCGTGCTTGAGCTTGAGCATCAACCGGTAGTAGCTGGTGTTCAGCGACCGCTTGAGCGCCTCGGCGATGCTGCAGGTGCCGCAGCCCTCGCCCTCGACGTTGGTGATGTTGATGCCGTTGACCGTCACCGGCGAGCTGTCGACCTGGTACCCCAGCCCGATGCCCTGCTCCAGGGCCGCGACCAACGCGAAGACCTTGAACGACGAACCGGTCGGCAGACCCGCCTGGGCGAAGTCGAAGCCATTGGCGTCGGAGCCGCCGTAGTAGGCCTTGATGCCACCGGTGTGCGGATCGACCGACACCGCGGCCGCGCGCATGTCATCCGCCTGGCCGTCGAGGTACTTCGACACCGCATCCTCGGCGGACTTCTGCGCCTTCGGATCGATGGTCGTGGTGACCTGCAGGCCCTCGGTGTTCAGCGCCTGCTCGTTGATGTTGAAGATGCTCTGCAGCTCCTTCATCACCTGCCGCTGGATCAATCCGTTGGGGCCCTCGGTCTGGTTCTGCTGCCGGGCCTGCTCCGGCGGCACGGTGGCCGGGAACTTCTGCTGTGCGCGGTCCTCCTTGGACAGCGCACCCATGGTCACCATGCCGTCGAGTACCCAGTTCCAGCGCTCGGCCGCGCCCTCCGGGTCGACTGCCGGGTCCAGGGTCGACGGCCGCTGGATCAGCGCCGCGAGCAGTGCGCCCTCGGCCACGTCGAGCTGCTCGACCGGTTTGCCGAAGTAGGCCTTCGACGCCGCGCCGATGCCGTAGGTGCCGCGGCCGAAATAGATGATGTTCAGGTACGCCTGCAGCACTTCGTCTTTCGACCACTGCCGCGACATCTTGGTGGCGATCACCAGCTCTTTGGCCTTGCGGACCAGGCCGCCCACGCCGGAGCGGGCATCACCGACCAACGCGTTCTTCACGTACTGCTGCGTGATGGTCGACCCACCCTGCAGGTCGCCACCGAAGATGTTGTTCTTGAACGCGCGCGCGAAGCCGGAGAACGAGAAACCCGGGTTGGTGTAGAAATCCCGGTCCTCGGCAGCCATCACCGCATTGCGGACGTGCACCGGAATCTGCTCGATGTTGACGTCGACGCGGTTGCCTTCCGGCGGGACGAACTTCGCGAGCTCGCTGCCGTCGCTGGCCAGGATCGTCGACACCTGGTTGGTACGGATGTCACCCGGCTTGGGGATGTCGACGATGAGATACGCCATCGCGAACGTGACGATGGGCAGCACCAGCAACATGACGGCGGCCGCGTAACAGAGCCGCCGGAACAGCTTCCAGTTCCAGTTGATGTGCGGCAACTGGGGCCCGCCCGACTTCCCGCCACCGGTCCGCGGGGGTGGCGGCGGCGGCGACTTCGGCGGCGGGTTCATGCCCGCGCTCGCGCTGATCGGCGGCTGACTCGGGCGCTTGGCGCCGTCGAGCGCGGCCTTCACCGCGTCGATCGGATCCCGCAGCCGCGGGTCATCGGCCTTCCCGACCGGCGGCAGGATCATGGTGCGCCGGTCATCCGGCGGCACCTGGCCAGCGCGACCTTGCGCTGCGCCGGCGGCCGGTCCTCTGGTCGCGTCGTTGTTCGACCGGCTGTGGCGCCCTCCCTCAGTCACTGGCGGTGCGCGCTTTCGAGCGCGCTGCCCGGGTGCCGCGGGGCTTCGCTGCCTTCGGGGGACTCGGCGTCCCTAATACATATGACTTGACCAAATGATTCCAACTGCAAGTGCGGCATACCTCCACCACGTGAACCGCGAATTCGTCGAATTTGGCCGCCAGCATGACGAGTTCCTCGGTGCTGCGGGCCGAACCCGACACCGCTCCGAGGTGATCACCGAAGACCCACGACACCAATGTCAGTGGTTCTTTACGGCAGATCGGACACATCACCGAACTGGTACGACCATGAAATTTTGCTGCGCGCAGCAGGTAGGGGTTGGCGTCACATACCTCGGTGACGCCGGTGCGGCCGGAGTAGACCTCGGCCAGCAGCGACCTGCGCCGGAGCGCATAGTCGACCACCTGCCGCTGCAATCGCACGGTGACCAGAGTACGTCGGGCAGCTGGGCGCCGACGCGTGATGGCACGCATGTAGCCGGGTTGTGGCCGGCTCGATAGGTGAGGCCGCTGGTGGCCGGGCCCAGGCGGGCACGCCATCTGACCTCTACGCTTTTCCGGTGGCCACCGCAGCGACCCGGGCGAAAGACAGCGACCGCAACGACACCTGCCAAATTCTGGACGCGGCATTGGCCGACGGTCAGCTGTCTGCCGAGGAACACCGCCAGCGCGTCGCAGCGGCCACCACTGCCGTCACGCTCGGCGACCTACGCGCACTGGTGACCGATCTGCAGACGACGGACGCACCCGTCCAGCTGCCCACCCTGAAGACGGGTGCGGGCCGGCCGGGCCGCACCGGTTGGGGCGTGCTCGCCGCCGGGGCTGCGGTGATGCTGGTCCTCGGCATCGCCATCGGCTGGGGCATCTACGCCGGGCCAGGCCAGTCTCCGCTGAGTAGCGCCCAAGACCCCGGGGCCAAACCGGACGGGGTGGCCCCGCTGGTCCTGACGCCGCCGCGGCAGCTGCAGTCCCTCGGCGGACTGACCGGCCTGCTCGCCCAGACGAAACAGAAGTTCGGTGACACCACCGGGTACGGGCTGATCATCTACTCGGACTACGCGATCCTGACGCGCACCGACCCGAACGAGCCGCGCCAGGCGCTGCGGTACACCTATCGCGGCGGGTGGGGCGACCCGGACACCACGTCGGTCAGCAGCGACGGACGCGTCGTCGACCTGGGCAAATTCAACGTCGAGAAGATCACCGCGGTCCTGCACGGCGCACCAGAAACCCTGGGCATCAAGCGCAACGACATCAATACCGTGTACCTCAGTATCGACCCGAGCAAAGACACCACCGCGCCACGGGACAGCGTCACCATCTCGATCTACGTGTCCGGGAAGTTCAACAACAGCGGCTACATCCAGCTGGACCCCGACGGCAACCAGAAAGAGATCAGCTACCCCAGCTGATTCGCCACGCGTTCGGCCGGTGTTGATCGCCGGCACGAATGTTGTTCATCTCCGTGTGTGGTTCGATTGGCCCCGTATATATCGGCGCGATACTATGGCGCGAGGTGTTGAAGCGTCCTAGCGCTCAATATGCGATGCCGTCAATTTATGTCGGGAGGTGACACTGTGCTGGAGCTGGCCGTCCTGGGGCTTCTGCTGGAGTCCCCCATGCACGGCTATGAGCTGCGCAAACGGCTGACCGGGCTGCTGGGTGCGTTCCGCGCGTTCTCGTATGGCTCGCTCTACCCGGCGCTGCGTCGCATGCAGGCCGACGGCCTGATCGTCGAAGACGCGGCACCGCTCGGGTCGACGAAGGTGCGTCGCGCGCGCCGCGTGTACCAGCTCACCGACGCCGGCAAGCAACGGTTTACCGAACTCGTGGCGGACACCGGCCCCCAGAACTACACCGATGACGGATTCGGTGTGCACTTGGCGTTCTTCAATCGGACGCCCGCCGAAGCCAGGATGCGAATCCTGGAAGGGCGGCGCCGTCAGGTCGAGGAACGTCGCGAAGGTCTGCGCGAGGCGATCGCACGGGCCAGCAGTTCACTCGACCGCTACACCCGCCAGCTGCATCAGCTCGGGCTCGAGTCCAGTGAGCGCGAAGTGAAATGGCTCAACGAGCTGATTGCTGCCGAGCGCGTGGCAACTGCCGGACCGACGGCACCGCCGTCACAAGGCCACGCCGACCAAACCTGAGCGCACGCGTCCCCGGGCGAATGCACTGAAAGAGTAGGAAAAGGAGACCGTCACATGTCTGAGTCGAACGAGGTTCGGGTCGCAATCGTCGGCGTAGGCAACTGCGCGGCGTCGCTCGTACAGGGCGTGCAGTACTACCAGGACGCCGATGCGAACTCGACCGTGCCGGGCCTGATGCACGTGAAGTTCGGCACGTACCACGTGCGCGACGTGAAGTTCGTCGCCGCGTTCGACGTGGACGCCAAGAAGGTCGGCTTCGACCTCTCCGAGGCCATCGGCGCTTCCGAGAACAACACCATCAAGATCGCCGACGTGCCGCCGACCGACGTCATCGTGCAGCGCGGCCCGACCCTGGACGGCATCGGCAAGTACTACGCCGACACCATCGAGGTCTCCGACGCCGAGCCCGTCGATGTGGTCAAGGTACTCAAGGACGCGAACGTCGACGTCCTGGTCTCCTACCTGCCCGTCGGCTCCGAAGAGGCCGACAAGTTCTACGCCCAGTGCGCCATCGACGCCAAGGTCGCGTTCGTCAACGCCCTGCCCGTGTTCATCGCTTCCGACCCCGTGTGGGCCAAGAAGTTCGAGGACGCCGGCGTGCCGATCGTCGGCGACGACATCAAGAGCCAGGTCGGCGCGACCATCACCCACCGCGTGATGGCCAAGCTGTTCGAGGACCGCGGCGTCACCCTGGACCGCACCTACCAGCTGAACGTCGGCGGCAACATGGACTTCAAGAACATGCTCGAGCGTGAGCGTCTGGAGTCGAAGAAGGTCTCCAAGACCCAGGCCGTCACCTCGAACCTGACCGGCTCGCTGGCCGACAAGGTCTACGACAAGAACGTGCACATCGGCCCCTCGGACTACGTCGCGTGGCTCGACGACCGCAAGTGGGCGTACGTGCGCCTCGAGGGTCGCGCCTTCGGCGACGTCCCGCTGAACCTGGAGTACAAGCTCGAGGTGTGGGACTCCCCCAACTCGGCCGGCATCATCATCGACGCCGTGCGCGCCGCCAAGATCGCCAAGGACCGTGGCCTCGGTGGCCCGATCCTGCCGGCCTCGGCCTACCTGATGAAGAGCCCGCCGGTGCAGGTTGCCGACGACCTCGCGCGGGCCCAGCTGGAAGCCTTCATCGAGGGCTAGTTTTACGACGTCAGAGTGGGCGGCCAGGTGAAACCTGGCCGCCCACTTGGCGTTTGGGGCATCAGCGCGATCCGGGCCGAGTGCTGTGAGACTGACCACAACCGGCCATCAAACTGGATCGAGTCCAGAAAAAACGACTAGGGTAGGTGCTCGTAACAGACATCCGATAGACCCCGAAGAGAGGTTCTCGTGGCCCTGATCAACAAGCAGATCAAGCCGTTCTCCGCGACTGCATTCAAGAACGGCACCTTCATCCCCGTGTCCGAAGCCGACATCGCGGGCAAGTGGGCCATCTTCTTCTTCTACCCGGCCGACTTCACCTTCGTCTGCCCGACCGAGCTCGGCGACCTCGCCGACCACTACGAGGAGCTGCAGCGCCTCGGCGTCGAGGTGTTCTCGGTGTCCACCGACACCCACTTCACCCACAAGGCGTGGCACGACTCGTCCGACACCATCGGCAAGATCCAGTACGCCATGATCGGTGACCCGACCCTGCAGATCAGCACCAACTTCGAGGTGCTCCGTGAAGACCAGGGCCTGGCCGACCGCGGCACCTTCCTGGTCGACCCCGACGGCGTCGTCCAGTTCACCGAGGTCACCGCCGAGGGCATCGGCCGCAACGCCGCCGAGCTGGTCCGCAAGGTGAAGGCCGCGCAGTACGTGCGCAACCACCCGGGCGAGGTCTGCCCGGCCAAGTGGGAAGAGGGCGAAGAGACCCTGGCCCCGTCGCTGGAACTCGTCGGCAAGATCTAGTTCCGACACTCTGCTGGCGGTACGGGCCCGGCCTGCCCGGCCCGTACCGCTCACCAGAACTGCTTCACACCAACATCTTTCGGGCCGCAACAGGCCCCACCCCCTCCTATCCTCGATGGAGTTGATCCGCATGCTCGACACCTCACTCGCCGGCCAATTGAAGTCCCTGCTGGAGCGGCTGACCGTGCCGATCGAGCTGGTGTCCTCCCTCGACGACGGCCCCAAGTCCACCGAACTCGCCGAACTGCTGACCGAGATCGCGGCGATGTCGGACAAGATCACCTATGCGCGCACCGACGACGACGCCCGTCGACCGTCGTTCGCCATCCGCCGCACCGGCACCGACATCGAGGTCCGGTTCGCCGGCATCCCGCTCGGCCACGAGTTCTCCTCGCTGGCCCTGGCGCTGCTGCAGGTCGGCGGCTACCCGTCGAAGGAAGCCCCCGAGCTGCTCGAGCAGGTGCGCAACCTGAACGCCGACCTGCACTTCGAGACCTACTTCTCGCTGTCGTGCCAGAACTGCCCCGACGTGGTGCAGGCGCTGAACCTGATGGCCATCCTGAACCCGCGCATCAGCCACGTCGCCATCGACGGCGCGCTGTTCAAAGACGAGGTCGAACAGCGCAAGGTGCTCGCAGTTCCGACGGTCTTCCTCAACGGTGAAGTGTTCGACTCGGGCCGGATGACCCTCGAGCAGATCATCGGCAAGGTCGATGTCGGCGCCGCGCAGCGCACCGCCGAAGCGATCGCCGAGAAAGACCCCTTCGACGTACTGGTGGTCGGCGGTGGACCTGCCGGGGCCGCAGCCGCAATCTACGCCGCCCGCAAGGGAATTCGCACCGGTGTGGTCGCCGAGCGCTTCGGCGGCCAGCTGCTCGACACCATGTCGATCGAGAATTACATCTCGGTCCCGCACACCGAAGGACCCAAGTACGCCGCGGCGCTGGAGGCCCACGTCGGCGAGTACGACGTCGATGTCATGAAGACCCAGCGCGGCGCGAAGTTGCTGCCCGCGCTCGACGAGGGCGGTCTCGTCGAGATCTCGCTGGAGAGCGGCGCCTCGCTGACCGCGCGCACCGTGATCCTCGCGACCGGCGCCCGCTGGCGCGCGATGGACGTGCCGGGTGAGGCCGAGTATCGCAACAAGGGCGTCACCTACTGCCCGCACTGCGACGGACCGCTGTTCAAGGGCAAGCGCGTCGCCGTCGTCGGCGGCGGCAACTCCGGCGTGGAGGCCGCCATCGACCTCGCCGGCGTCGTCTCGCACGTGACCCTGATCGAGTTCGATTCGGTGCTGCGCGCCGACGAAGTGCTGCAGCGCAAGCTCCGCAGCCTGCCGAACGTCGACATCCTGCTGAGCACGCTGACCACCGAGGTCGTCGGTAACGGCGATCAGGTCACCGGCCTGACCTACCAGGACCGCACCACCGGCGAGTTGCACAGCCTCGAGCTGCAAGGCGTCTTCGTCCAGATCGGTCTGCTGCCCAACACCGAATGGCTCGAGGGCAGCGTCGAACTGTCCAAGCGCGGCGAGATCGTCGTCGACGAGCGCGGCCAGACGTCGGTCCCCGGCGTGTTCGCCGCCGGCGACTGCACGACGGTGCCGTTCAAGCAGATCGTCATCGCCGCCGGAGCCGGCGCGACAGCGGCACTCTCGGCGTTCGATCACCTGATCCGCACCACTGCACCGGTCGGCAGCTGAGCGCTCCGCGGCTCGGGCGTAGTGTCCGAAGACGTGGCCCCGGAGATTTCTGACGACGACCTGCTGACGCTCGACGAGTTCGCGCTACTGCCCGAGAACGCCGAGCAGATCGGCGCTGCCGGTCCACTGCCGACGGTGTCGCGGATCGACGACGGCCCGATCAGCATGCTGAAGTGGGGCGTCGCGGCGCCCGAGGTGGTGTTCCTGCACGGTGGTGGCCAGAACGCGCACACCTGGGACACCGTGATCCTGGGTCTCGGGGTACCGGCGCTGGCCATCGACCTGCCTGGGCACGGCCGCTCGGCGTGGCGCGAAGACGGCGACTACGGCCCGAAGCTCAACGCGGAGACGCTGCGGCCGGTGCTGCGGACGCACGCACCCGATGCCCGGCTGGTGGTCGGCATGTCCCTGGGTGGGCTGACGGCGCTGCGCATCGCGGCGACCGAGCCTGCCCTGGTGCCCGAGCTGGTGCTGGTGGACGTGACGCCGTCCGCACCGGAGCGCCACGAGCAGATGACGCAGGCACAGCTGGGTGCGGTGGCGCTGGTGAAGGGCGATCGGAGCTTCCCCAGTTTTCAGGCGATGCTCGACGTCACCGTGGCGGCGTCGCCACACCGCAGCCGGAATTCGTTGCGCCGCGGCGTCTTTCACAACGCCAAGCAACTCGAGGACGGCACCTGGACCTGGCGGTACGACTCATTCCGGGGTGGCGACGGCTTTGCCGGGCTGTGGGACGACGTCCCGTCCATCACCATGCCGACGACGCTGGTGCGCGGCGCCAAGTCGTACTTCGTCAATGACGACGATGCCGCCGCTTTCGCCGCCGGTGCGCCGGGTTTCCGGCGGACCCACGTGGTGGCCGATTCCGGGCATTCGGTGCAGGGCGACCAGCCGGCTGCTCTCGTCGAGATCCTGCAGGGCGTCCTCGGCGGTTAGCGTGGGGTCATGACCCTACCCATCCGCATCGGGGTGCAACTGCAGCCCCAGCACTCCCCCAACTACGGCCTGATGCGCGACGCGGTGCGTCGCAGCGAGGACCTCGGCGTCGACGTCGCGTTCAACTGGGACCACTTCTTCCCGCTGTACGGCGACCCCGACGGCGCGCACTACGAATGCTGGACCATGCTCGGCGCGTGGGCCGAGCAGACGTCGCGCATCGAGATCGGCGCGCTGGTCACCTGTAACTCGTACCGCAACCCAGAACTGCTGGCGGACATGGCCCGCACCGTCGACAACATCTCCGACGGGCGGCTGATCCTGGGCATCGGATCGGGCTGGAAAGAGAAGGACTACGACGAGTACGGCTACGAATTCGGCACGGCCGGAAGCAGACTCGACGACCTGGCGGCGGCCATGCCGCGGATCATCTCGCGGCTGGGCAAGCTGAATCCACAGCCGGTACGCGAGATCCCGATCCTGATCGGCGGACAGGGCGAGCGCAAGACGCTCAAACTCGTCGCGCAGTATGCCCAGATGTGGCACAGCTTCACCACGGCGTCGACATATCCGGAGAAGGCCGCCGTGCTGGACCGGCATTGCGCCGACATCGGCCGCGACCCGAGCACCATCGTCCGCTCGGCGGGCGTGGACAACAGTGGCGACGGCCTGATCGCCAACGCCGAAGCCCTTACCGCGCTGGGCGTTTCATTACTGACAGTCGGTGTCAACGGGCCCGATTACGACCTGGGCGATGCCGAAAAGCTGTGCCGCTGGCGCGACAGCCAGTAGTTGCCGTGGCCCGGCCGGATCAATTCCCGGCGAGCTGAAGCCGCTGCATTCGGCCGGGTACCGGCTAGGTTGACCTGCGTGACCTCTTACCTGCGTGCGACGGTAGCGATACTGGTGGCACTTCTGGTCGGCTCGCTGTGCGTGGGCGTGCCGGCCCGCGCCACGACCGACCAGTGCGCACCGCCCGGAGTGCAGAGCGCCAGCGCGCTGCCGACCAACCTGGCCACCGCCGCAAAGGGCGACGGCGCCGACAAGTACACGACGCCTGGCACCCAACCGCTTTCGACGGTACGTCCGGAGACCCTGGGGCTGGGCACGCCCGGCGTGCTGACCGTCGGCACGCTGTCCGATGCCCCGCCGAGCATCTGTATCAACTCCAGCGGGCAGTTCACCGGATTCGACAACGAGCTGCTGCGGGCCATCGCCGAGAAGATCGGCCTGCGTGTCAATTTCGTCGGCACCGATTTCGCCGGTCTGCTGGCTCAGGTCGCGTCCCGCCGCTTCGATGTCGGCTCGTCGTCGATCACCACCACCGACGCCCGGCGTCGGACCGTCGGATTCACCAATGGGTATGACTTCGGCTATTTTTCGCTCGTGGTGCCGACGGGTTCGCCCATCAACGGGTTCGGCGCACTGAAGGCGGGACAGCGCATCGGCGTCGTGCAGGGCACCGTCCAGGAGGCCTACGTCGTCGACACCCTGCACCTCGAACCGGTGAAGTTCCCGGACTACGCCACGGTGTACGCCAACATCAAGACCCGGCAGATCGACGCCTGGGTGGCGCCGTCGCAGCAGGCCTCGGGCACCGTCCAGCCGGGCGATCCGGCGCGGATCGTCGAAAACACCTTCAGCCTGGACAATTTCGTGGCCTACGCGGTCGCGAAGGAGAACAAGCCGCTGATCGACGCGCTCAACGCCGGCCTCGACGCCGTGATCGCCGACGGCACCTGGGCGCGGCTCTATGCGGACTGGGTGCCGCGCGCGCTGCCGCCGGGCTGGAAGCCCGGTTCGAAGGCCGCGCCGTTGCCGCAGCTGCCCGACTTCAACGCCATCGCCGCGTCCCACGCATCGGCCGCACCGACGTCTGGTCCGGGCCCGAAATCCACTCTGTCGCAACTGAAAGACGCGTTCCTGGACTGGCGGCTGTACCGGCAGGCGGTCCCCGACCTGTTCAAGACCGGCCTGCCCAACACCCTGATCCTGACCATCAGCGCCAGCATCATCGGTCTGATCATCGGTATGACGCTCGCGATCGCGGGCATCTCCCGGTCCCGCTGGCTGCGGTGGCCGGCCCGGGTGTACACCGACATCTTCCGCGGCCTGCCCGAAGTGGTGATCATCCTGGTGATCGGGCTCGGCATCGGTCCGGTGGTGGGCTCGCTGACCGGAAACAACCCGTACCCCTTGGGAATTGCCGCACTGGGATTGATGGCGGGCGCCTACATCGGCGAGATTCTGCGCTCGGGTATTCAGAGTGTGGACGCCGGCCAACTCGAGGCGTCGCGCGCACTGGGCTTCGGCTACCCGGCCTCGATGCGCCTGGTCGTGGTGCCGCAAGGTGTGCGGCGCGTGCTGCCGGCGCTGATGAACCAGTTCATCTCGCTGCTGAAGGCGTCCTCGCTGGTGTACTTCCTCGGGTTGATCGCCAGTCAGCGCGAGCTGTTCCAGGTCGGCCGCGATCTCAACGCGCAGACCGGAAACCTGTCCCCGCTGGTCGCGTCCGGGTTGTTCTACCTGGCGCTGACCGTCCCCCTGACCCATCTGGTCAACTACATCGACCGGCGGCTGAGCAAGGGCCGGCCCGCCGAGCCCGAGATCACCACCGTGACCCAGGAGATCGTATGACCGCCCCGCAGCCGGTTTCCCTGGCCGCCAAGGATATTCACCTGTCGTTCGGTGCCAACACAGTCCTGCGTGGCGTCGATCTGGAAGTCCCGGCCGGCACCACGACGGCGGTCATCGGCCCGTCGGGCTCGGGCAAGTCGACGCTGCTGCGCACCCTGAACCGGTTGTACGAACCGGACAGCGGCGACATCCTGCTCGACGGCCGTTCCGTCCTGAAGGACAACCCCGACCAATTGCGCCAACGGATCGGGATGGTGTTCCAGCATTTCAACCTCTTCCCGCACCGGACGGTGCTGGAGAACGTCACCTTGGGGCCCCGAAAGCTCAAGCGCCTGGACGCCGATGCGGCCCGGGACCTCGGGCTGAAACTGCTGGAGAGCGTCGGGCTGAAGCACAAGGCCGACGTGCGCCCTGCGACCCTGTCCGGCGGGCAACAGCAACGTGTCGCGATCGCCCGCGCGCTGGCCATGAACCCTCAGGTGATGTTCTTCGACGAAGCCACTTCGGCCCTGGATCCGGAATTGGTGAAGGGCATCCTGGCGCTCATCAGCCAACTGGGAGCGGACGGGATGACCATGGTGGTGGTCACGCACGAGATGGGTTTCGCCCGGTCAGCGGCCGATTCGGTGGTCTTCATGGACGGTGGCCGGGTGGTCGAGACCGGAACGCCGGAACACATCTTTGAATCCGCCGACACCCAACGTTTACGTCAATTTCTGGCGCAGGTTGTCTAACCGCGACCAGTTTCCGGCATACACGTTAGACTATCGAACTATGTCGTCGACGGAGCCGCAGGTCGCGGACCTTGCAGGAGACCTGCAACAGGTCCTCTCCAAGCTGTTCAACGTGATGCGCCGACGCGTCGAAATCCCGAAGGACGCCGAGGCGGGCGCAGATCTGACCCTGGCGCAGCTGTCGATCCTGCTGACCCTGCTGGATCGCGGCCCCATCCGGATGACCGAGTTGGCCGCCCATGAACGCGTCCGGACCCCCACCACGACGGTGGCGATCCGGCGACTCGAGAAGCTGGGACTGGTCAAGCGGTCTCGTGACCCATCCGACCTGCGTGCCGTCCTGGTCAACGTGACGCCGCGCGGACTGGTACAGCACCGAGAGGCCCTCGAGGCCCGTCGCAAGGTGCTGGTCGCGATGATGGCCAAGCTGACGCCCGAGGACATCGACCACATCTCCAAGGCCCTTGGGCCGCTGGAGAAGCTGGCCACCAGCAACGACGAGTAGGTCACCCCAGCCAGTCGAGAACGGCGGCGGCGGTCCACGACTGCTGCATGCTGCCGAGCGGTTCCCCCGTGAAGGGTTCGTAGTATTCGGCGAACGTGCCGTCGCTCGCCTGCCGCAGACCTTCCCGTCGCAGGATCGACGCGCGCTCGGACCACCCGCGGCGCGCGAAACACCACGAGAACAGCCACGTCATCACCGGCCAGACCGGGCCACGCCAGTATTCGCGCGGGCGGAAGTCGCGGGACACCGGTGACGTCGACGGGATCAGCGGGTACTTGAGGTCGGGGTGGGCGCAGAACCGCGGGCCCTCCAGCAGCCGCAGCAGCGTCCGCTCGCGGTCATGCGGCAGGCCGCCGCAGAGCAACGGCGCGAACTGCGCCACGGTCTCACTGGGGATCGACTTGCCGGTCCGCAGATCAAAGTCGCGCGCCGCGCCGGTGCGCTCGTCGGCGGTCGCGACCACCCCCTGGCGGAATCGCTCTGCCCACGAATATAGTTCGCGCACATCGGCATTCGGCCGTTTGTAGTCCTCGCCGATCTCGGCCAGGACCGTACACGCCACCGACAGGATGGCCGAGACGAACACGTCCTCGACCTGGAAGCTCATCACCTTCGGCAGCAGCACGTCGTCGTAGCGGACGGACTTCATCTCCTCGAGCAGCCACAGGTAGCGGTCGTACTCGACGTCGGACGGCCGCTGGCTGGTGTCGGTGATGATCGCGTTGTCCTCGCGCTGGTACTCAGGCACGGCGCCGGGAATCACGTTGGCGTAGGCGCTGTCCCACCGCGGCGAATTGTCCATGCCGGACTCCCAGCCGTGATACAGCGTCACCCGGCCGCGCTCCTGCGGGTCACGCGCCTCGGCCAGCCAGCGATGCCAGCGCACCAGATCGTCCCAACGACGGTCCAGGAACGCCTCGGCAACCACGCGGGTGGACCGCCCGCGGGTGCGGGCGTGGTCCAGAATCCGTTGCACCGCAATGGCATGCACGGGCGGCTGCGTGATGCCCGAGGTGTCCCGGTTGCGGGGCGCGTTGACGGCGAGGGCGGAGGTCTCCCACCGGGCCGGCCCGGGAAAGTAGCCGTCCACCCCGTTGGCGAACACGATGTGCGGGATCATGCCGTTGGCCCACTGCGCCGACAGGAGCGTGTCCAGCTCGACGACGGCCCGCTCCACAGTCAGCGACGCCAGGCCGATCGACACGAAGGCGGCGTCCCAGCTCCACATGTGCGGATACAGCAGCGGTGCCGCCGTCGTCATGACGCCCAGGTCATTACCGCGCAGCAGGTAGGCGGCGCGAGCCGAGAGCTGGGTGGGCGCGAAGCTGTGGTCGGGTGGCATCGCTGTCTATTGTGCGTGTCCGCCGCGGTATTCGCTGATCGGTAGGCTCACGGCATGCCGACCGCAATGATCACCGGCGCATCCCGGGGACTCGGAATGGCCATCGCCGAAGCCCTCGCGCCGACCCACACGCTGTTCCTGGCAGGCCGGCCGTCCGCCGAACTCGATGCCGTGGCCGAGCGACTGGGCGCGACCACCTGGCCCATGGACCTCACCGACTACGAGGGCGTCGAGGCGGCGGTGGAACCGATCGTCGAGCTCGACGTGCTGGTGCACAACGCCGGGGTGGCATACCCAGGTCGGGTCGGCGAGTCCTCCATCGAGGAGTGGCGCGCCACCATGGAAGTGAATGTGCTTGGCGCCGTGGGACTTACGCTGCCGCTGCTGCCGGCACTACGGGCTGCCCGGGGTCAGGTGATCTTCGTGAACTCCGGCGCCGGCCGCAGCCCGTCCCCTGGCCTGGCGTCATACGCGGCCAGCAAGTTCGCCCTGCGGGGTTTCGCCGACGCGCTGCGCGCCGACGAACCGGCACTGCGGGTGACGACGGTCTACCCGGGGCGGATCGACACCGACATGCAGTGGAACCTGGTGGCCTACGAGGGCGGCGAATACAAGCCCGAGCGCTTCCTCAAGCCGTCCACCGTCGCGCAGGTGATCGCCCAGGTGGTGGCCACCCCGGAGGACGCCCACCAGCACGAGGTGATCATCCGTCCCCGCTGATTCCCGAGGGATTCGTGCACGATTTTCCGCGCCGACCGCGGAAGATCGTGCACAAATCCCTGGTCAGGCGACGATGTTGACCAGCCGGCCCGGCACCACGATGACCTTCTTGGGCGTGGCGCCCGCCAGGAAGGCCTGCACCTTCTCGTCGGCGAGCGCGGCGGCCTCCAGTATGGCCTTGTCGGCGTCGGCGGCGACGACGATCTTGCCCCGCACCTTGCCGTTGACCTGCACCGGGTACTCGACGGTGTCGTCGACCAGGTAGCGCTCGTCGGCGACCGGGAACGGGCCGTGCGCCAGTGACACGTCGCTACCGAGGCGACGCCACAGTTCCTCGGCCAGGTGCGGGGCCAGCGGCGCGACCATCAGCACCAGCGGCTCGACCGCGGCACGGGCGGTAACGCCCTCCTTGGTCAGGTGGTTGGTGTATTCGATGAGCTTGGCCGCGGCGGTGTTGTTGCGCAGGGCCGCGTAGTCCTCGTTCACCCCGGCAATGGTGCGGTGCAGTTGCTTGAGCGTCTCATCGGACAGCTCATCGTCGGAAACCCTTGGCTCGCCATTGGTTTCGTCGACGACGACGCGCCACACGCGCTGCAGGAACCGGTGCGCGCCGACGACGTCCTTGGTGGCCCACGGCCGCGACGCCTCCAGCGGTCCCATCGACATCTCGTAGACGCGCAGAGTGTCGGCGCCGTATTCCTCGCAGATCTCGTCGGGCGAGACGGAGTTCTTCAGGCTCTTGCCGATCTTGCCGAACTCCTGGTTGACCTCGATCTCGCCATCCGGACCGGTCCAGTAGAACTTGCCTTCGCGCTCAACAACTTCCGCCGCCGGGACGTAGGTCCCGCGAGCGTCGGTGTAGGCGAACGCCTGGATGTAGCCCTGGTTGACGAGGCGCCGGTACGGCTCGCGCGACGACACGTGGCCGAGGTCGAACAGCACCTTGTGCCAGAACCGCGAGTACAGCAGGTGCAGCACCGCGTGCTCCACACCGCCGACGTACAGGTCGACACCACCGGGATCACTGGCCCCGTGGATTTCGGGCCGCGGGCCCATCCAGTAGGCCTCGTTCTCCTTGGCGCAGAACGCTTCCGAGTTGTGCGGGTCTGCGTAGCGCAGCTCGTACCAGGAGCTGCCGGCCCACTGCGGCATGACGTTGGTGTCGCGGGTGTAGGACTTGAGGCCGTCACCGATATCGAGGTCGACGTGCACCCATTCGGTGGCCTTGTTCAGCGGCGGCGACGGCTCGCTGTCCGCGTTGTCCGGGTCGAACAGCACCGGCGAGTAGTCGGGCACGTCCGGAAGTTCCACGGGCAGTGCCGAATCCGGCAGCGGGTGGGCCTGGCCGTCGGCGTCATAGACGATCGGGAACGGCTCGCCCCAGTACCGCTGGCGCGCGAAAAGCCAGTCCCGCAACTTGAATTCGACGCGGGCCTGTCCCCGGCCGTCCGCCACCAGCTTCTCGGTGACGGCGGCCTTGGCGTCGGCGACGTTCAGGCCGTCGAGGTAGTCGGAGTTGACCACCGCGCCGTCGCCCGTGTACGCGGACTCCGAAAGATCACCGCCGGCAATGACTTCCACGATCGGCAGGCCGAACGCCGTAGCGAACTCCCAGTCGCGCTGGTCGTGGCCGGGCACTGCCATGATGGCGCCGGTGCCGTACCCGGAGAGCACGTAGTCGGCAATAAAGATCGGAACCTGCTGCCCGTTCACCGGATTGGTGGCGTAGGCACCGGTGAAGACGCCGGTCTTGGTCTTGTTCTCCTGGCGCTCCAGGTCGGACTTCGCGGCGATGACGGCACGGTAAACCGCGACGGCCTCAGCCGGGGTGGCCTCGCCACCGGTCCAACGGGGGTCGACGCCGGCCGGCCATGCGGTGGCCAGCAGCGAATCCACCAGGTCATGCTCGGGGGCCAACACCAGATACGTGGCGCCGAACAGGGTGTCCGGGCGGGTGGTGAAGACCTCGATGTCGGCGTCCCCCGCGGCGAACAGCACCTCCGCGCCGACGGAGCGGCCGATCCAGTTGCGCTGCATGGCCTTGACCTTGTCCGGCCAGTCCAGTACTTCGAGGTCCTCGAGCAGCCGGTCGGAGTACGCGGTGATGCGCATCATCCACTGCCGCAACCGCTTCCGGAACACCGGGAAGTTGCCGCGTTCGCTACGCCCGTCGGAGGTGACCTCTTCGTTGGCCAACACGGTGCCCAGACCCGGGCACCAGTTGACCATCGAATCGGAGCGGTAGACCAGGCGATACCCGTCGACCACCGCGGCACGTTCGGCGGCCGTCAGCGCCGACCAGTCCCGGCCGTCGTCGAGAGTCCTTGCACCGGAGTCGAATTCGGCGATCAGCTCGGCGACCGGCCGGGCCTTCTGCTGTGCCGGGTCGAACCAGGCGTTGTAGATCTGCAGGAAGATCCACTGCGTCCACTTGTAGAAATCGGTGTCGGTGGTGGCGAAGCTGCGCCGCGCATCATGGCCCAGGCCCAGCCGTCCCAGCTGCCGTTTGAAGTTGACGATGTTGGCCTCGGTGCGGGTGCGCGGGTGCGTGCCTGTCTGCACGGCGTACTGCTCGGCGGGCAGGCCGAACGCATCGAAGCCCAGGGCATGCAGCACGTTGCGGCCCGTCATCCGGAAATAGCGGGCGTAGACGTCGGTCGCGATGTAGCCGAGCGGGTGCCCGACGTGCAGACCTTCGCCCGAGGGATACGGGAACATGTCCTGCACGAACATCTTGTCCGCCGGCACCGGCGAGCCATCGGTAGGTGCGAGGGAGCCGACGGGGTTGGGCACGTGGAAGGTCCCCCGGTCCGTCCACACCTGCTGCCAGTCGGCCTCGATGCGGCCGGCCAGTTCGGCGGTGTAACGGTGCTGCGGGCTGTCGGCGTCCACGGCCACGGCCGCCTCGGGACGCACGCCTGCCTGCGCATTCGGGGAATCACTCACGTGCACAGGGTAGTCAACGCCTCCGGCGCGACCTGCATCACGCCGGACAGTCGGGCGCCGGGGCCGTTGGTCTCGGTTCCGTTGCAGTGCGGTCAGAGCACGGTTGCAGGTGCGCGCCGCACCTGGTGGGCACCGCGCACTCCTACATACAGTCGGTTCCAGTGCAACGCGTGATGCAGAAGTGAAGCGGAAGGACTGGCGCCACATGTTCGAGAACGCCCGCCACTGGCGACTTCTGGCAGGAGGTGTCGCCGCGGGCCTGGCAGGCGTCGTCGGCTTCGCAGGCAACATCGCGTCCGCCGATCCCCTGCCGCCCCAACCCGTCATCCCGGCACCCGCAACGGTCACGCAGACCGTCACCGTGCAGGCCGCCCCGGCACCGGTCGCTGCCGCCCCGCCCGCCGGCCCCGCCTTCATCCCCGCCGGTCAGCCCGCCGGCGTACCCCAGCCGGCCACCATTCCCCAGCCGGCCGTTGCCCAACCGGTCGTTGCGCCGGCCCCCGCCCCGACACCGGCGATCGCACCGGCCGCCTCGGGCACCATCGCCGACTTCTTCCACGCCCACAACGTCGCGATGCAGCGGCAGACGGCCGCCGGCTTCACGGCGCTGAACATCGTCCTGCCGGTACCCCCGGGCTGGGCCGCGGTGCCCGATCCGAACGTGCCCGACGCGTTCGCCGTCATCGCGGACCGCGTCGGCGGCGACGGCCTCTACACCTCGAACGCCGCACTCCAGGTCTACAAGCTGGTCGGCGACTTCGACCCTCGGGAAGCCATCAGCCACGGCTTCATCGACAGCCAGCAGCAGGTCGCGTGGCGGTCCACCGACGGTTCGATGGCCGACTTCTATGGCATGCCGTCGTCGATCATCGAAGGCACCTACCGCGAGAACAACATGACGCTGAACACCTCGCGGCGGCACGTCATCGCGACATCGGGCACCGACCGCTACCTGGTGACACTCTCGGTGACCACCAGCGCCCAGGTGACCGTCGCCTCCGGCAACGCCACCGACGCCATCGTCAACGGGTTCATGGTCAGCGCGCCGGGGGCACCGGCCGCAGCACCGGCTCCCGCCGCCGTCCCCGCACCAGCACCCGCCGGCGTCCCCGCACCGGCCGCAGCACCGGCTCCGGCCCCCGCCGCTCCGCTGGTTCCGGCGCCGGCCGCCGTCCTCCCGCACACCGCCGGGGCCGTGCCGCTCACTGCGGCGATCCCCGGTCTGGGTCGCTGACCGGTCACCGGTTTGGAGTGGCCGCCCGGCCGCCCCTATCCTGAGACGCATGCTGATCGCCGCGGTGCTGTGCCTGTGCGCGGCCGTGGTGACCGCGGGCGTCGGCACCTGGTCGCTGCGCCAGCCGCACTCGACCGACACCGTGCCGCGTGTGCTGCGCTCGGTGGCACCGATCCAACTGGCGACGGCCGTGATGCTCGCGGCCGGCGGTGCCGTCGCTCTCGTCGCACCGCGCAGCACCGGAGTCATGGTGCTGATGGTGTGTGTCATCGGCGCCGTCGGCACGTTCGCGGCGGGCTGCTACCAGGGCGCCAAGGCCGGCGCCGCCATGATGGCCCGCGACAACGCGCCCGCCGCCGAGGGCTGCGCCGGCAGCTGCGCCAGCTGCACGCTGTCCTGCAGCTAGTTCCGGCTCACATCGATCGGGTGCGTCGCCAGCATCGCCATGGGCATCGGCTGACGCCGTAGGACCCGCGACCACAGATCCACCCGCGGTTCCACGAGGACGTCCGACGGCAGCGCTGACAACACAATCCAGTCGTCACGTTCGATCTCACCGTCGAGCTGGCCCACCGACCACCCCGAGTAGCCGGCGTAGATCCGGACGCCCTCGACGGCGCCTTCGATGTCCTCCGGTTCGGCGTCCAGGTCGACCATCGCGATGCGGCCCTGCACGTGCCGCAGCCCGGGCACCGACGACGCGTCGACGCCGACCTTCATGGTCGCCAGGCACAGCGCGGAATCGCGTTTCACCGGCCCGCCGATGAACATGGACTTGGGTTTCTTGGCGAGCTTCGCCCACTGCGGCAAGACGTTGTAAACCGCTGTCTCACTGGGCCGGTTCAGGACGACGCCGAGTGTCCCACCGGAGTTGTGCTCGACGATGTAGATGACGCTGCGCCGGAATGTCGGCTCCAGCAGATCGGTGTTGGCAAGCAGCAGCGTCCCCGCCCGAACCCCATGCGAGGCGGGTGCGAATTCCCGGTAATCCTCCGGTTCCTCTGACTGCGCCACGCCCTCCATCATCGCACCCGCGGGCCGTTGCCGTGACCAACGCACACGGCCCGCCGGGATATTTGTACTGTGGAGCAGGTCGCTTCAATCATGCCCGGCACTCACAAATCAGGACACGAATATCCCAGTGACCGACCGCCGCTCTCATCACGTTGTCCTGCATGCGGTGCAGGCCCTGCCGGACTTCCGCCGGCTCCTGGAACTACGGGCGGTCAGCCAATTCGGTGACGGTCTCTTCCAGGCCGGCCTGGTGGGCGCGCTGCTGTTCAACCCGGATCGGGCGGCCACCCCGTGGGCCATCGCGGGCTCTTTCGCCGCGCTGTTCCTGCCGTACTCGCTGCTGGGCCCGTTCGTCGGCGCACTGCTCGACCGCTGGGATCGCCGGCAGGTGCTCATCGCCGCCAACTTCGCGCGGCTGGTGGTGATGATCTGCGTCGGTGCGCTACTGGCCACCGCCGCGTCCGACAAGCCAATCCTGTTCGGCGCGTTGATCGTCAACGGTTTCACCCGCTTCGTCTCGTCCGGTCTGTCCGCCGCGCTGCCGCATGTCGTACCCATCGAGCAGGTGGTGTCGATGAACTCCGTGGCCACCGCCGTCGGTGCCGTGTCGGCGTTCGTCGGTGCCAACGTGATGCTGCTGCCGCGCTGGCTGATCGGCGCGGGCGACACCAGCGCGGCGGTGGTGATCTGGTTGGCGGCGCTGCCCGTCGCGCTGGCGCTGTGGCTGTCGGTGCGCTTCCACCGACATCTCCTCGGACCCGACGACAGTGCCCGCGCGGTCCACGGTTCGGTGACCTACGCCGTCGTCACCGGCTGGATCTACGGACTCCGGTCGGTGGCGAACGTGCCGACGGTGACCGCGACCCTGACCGGTCTGGCGGCCCACCGGATGGTGTTTGGCATCAACACGCTCATGGTGTTGGTGATCGTCCGGCACGGCGGCGGCGAACACGTCGCGGGCTTCGCGGTGACTGTCGTGTTCGTGGCGGCCGCTGGCCTCGGGTCATTCCTCGCCAACCTCGTCATGCCCGCCGCGGTGCGTCGCTGGGGCCGCTACGCCACCGCCAACGGGGCCCTGGCCATCGCGGCGGTCGTCCAGCTGTCTGGCGCCGGCCTCCAGATACCCGTGCTCATCGCCTGCAGTCTGGTGCTGGGCACGGCCGGGCAGGTGGTCAAGCTGTGCGCCGACTCAGCCATGCAACTCGACGTCGACGACGCCCTGCGCGGCCACGTGTTCGCGGTCCAGGACGCACTGTTCTGGCTGGCGTTCATCGTCGCGATCGCGGCCTCCGCGGCCGTGATCCCGGCCGACGGCAAGTCCTCGGCGCTGATGGCGACGGGCGCCGTCATCTACCTCATCGGGCTGATCCTGCATGCGACGCTGGGCAAGCGCAGCAGAACCGGCGGTACCGTCTAGGGTGCTGCCATGGCCCCCAATGCTGCTGCCGGTGTGATCGTCGATCTGCGTGCCGAGAGTGACGACCTGGACCGCTTGGTCGCCGACCTACCGCCCGCCGAATGGGCGGCGCCGACGCCGGCCGAGGGCTGGACGATCGCCCATCAGATCGCGCATCTGTGGTGGACGGACAAGGTGTCGGTACTGGCAGTGACCGACGAGGACGCCTTCGCCGCGACGCTCACCGAGGCGTGGCAGAACCCGCTGGGGTTCGTCGACGTGGCGGCCGAAGAACTCGCGCAGACACCGCCCGCAGAGATGCTGGCGCAGTGGCGCGCCACGCGGGCCACGCTGCACGACGCGCTCGAAGGCGTCGCCGACGGCCGCAAGCTGCCCTGGTTCGGCCCGCCGATGAGCGCCGCGTCGATGGCCAGTGCCCGGCTCATGGAGACCTGGGCCCACGGCGCCGATGTCGCCGACACCCTCGGGGTCCGTCGCAAACCGACGGCCCGGCTGCGGTCCATCGCGCACATCGGGGTCCGGACAAGGGATTTCGCGTTCACGCTCCACGAGCTGACCCCGCCGGCCGACGTGTTTCACGTGGAACTTTCCGCACCCGACGGTGACGTGTGGACCTGGGGCCCGGACGACGCCGCGCAAAGGGTCACCGGCTCGGCCGAGGACTTCTGCCTGCTGGTGACGCAGCGGCGGCCGCTGCGCGAGCTGGACGTGACGGCCGTCGGCGCGGACGCCCAGAAGTGGCTGACGATCGCCCAGGCCTTCGCCGGACCGCCGGGAGCCGGGCGGGACTAGTGCGGGCTCACCCCGCCCGCCGAATCCGCTGCGCCATCCCCATCGGTGTCGGTCAGCTGCACGTCCCACCGACCGTCGCCGTCGGTGTCGACGTAGGCCACGGACCCGGCCAGCACCCGATCGGCGAGCCCGTTGCCGTCGGCGTCGATCAGGCGGTCGTCGGCTGCACCGTCACCGTCGAAGTCGACGACCGCTCCCCCGCTGTGCTCGGTGCCGTCCAGGCCGAACCACCGCAGCCCCGAGCCCACCGCCCAGGTGCCCGATCCGTCGTCGGTGAACGACACGCGTGCGCCATCCACGTCGATGACGGCGTGGTCGGCCCGGCCGTCGCCGTCGAAATCCGCAAGCGCGTCGTCGAACAAGCCGTCGCCGTCCACATCCAGCCGCACACCGTCGAGCGTGCCGTCGCCGTCGGCGTCCACCGCCGGCTCCCCCGGCCACCACGACGCCGACCCGTCACCATCACTCAGGCAATAGTCCATACCTGAATGGACGTTTGGTCAGGCGCGCTCGTTCCACCATTTCCGCAATTCGGCGACGGCCTCGTCATGGCTCAGTGGGCCGCGGTCCAGCCGGAGCTCCTTGAGGAACCGCCACGCCTCGCCGACCTGCGGCCCGGCCGGGATGCCCAGCAGCGTCATGATCTCGTTGCCGTCCAGGTCCGGACGCACGCGCGCCAGATCCTCCTGCGCCGCCAACTCGGCGATGCGGCGCTCGAGACCGTCGTAGTTCGCCTGCAGGCGTGCGGCGCGACGGCGGTTGCGGGTGGTGCAGTCGGCGCGCACCAGCTTGTGCAGCCGGCCCAGCAGCGGCCCGGCATCGGTGACGTAGCGGCGCACCGCCGAATCGGTCCACTTGCCGCCGCCCTTGTCGTCGGCATAGCCGTGGAACCGCAGATGCAGGTACACCAGCTGCGAGACGTCGTCGACCATCTGCTTGGAGTACTTCAGCGCACGCATGCGCTTGCGCGTCATCTTGGCGCCCACCACCTCGTGGTGGTGGAAGCTGACGCCGCCGTCGGGCTCGTGCCGGCGCGTGTCGGGCTTGCCGATGTCGTGGAGCAGCGCGGCCCAGCGCAGCACCAGGTCGGGTCCCTCGTCTTCCAGGTCGATCGCCTGGCGCAGCACCGTGAGCGAGTGGTGGTAGACGTCCTTGTGCTGGTGGTGCTCATCGATTGCCATCCGCATCGCACCGACCTCGGGCAGCACCACGTCGCCCAAACCGGTCTGCACCATGAGATCCACGCCGGCCATCGGGTCGGCGCCCAGCATCAGCTTGTCGAGCTCGGCGGCCACCCGCTCGGCGGTGATCCGGCCGAGCTGCGGCGCCATCTCGATCAGCGCCTCCAGCACGCGCGGCGCCACCGAGAACCCCAGCTGGGAGGCGAAGCGGGCCGCCCGCAACATCCGCAGCGGATCGTCGCCGAATGACACCTGCGGCGCCGACGGGGTGTCGAGCACCTTGTCGGCCAGCGCGGACAACCCGCCCAGCGGATCGTGGAACTCACCGATGCCGCCGGGCATGTCCGGGTTGACCCGGACCGCCATCGCGTTCACGGAGAAGTCGCGGCGCACCAGGTCATCCTCGAGCCGGTCGCCGAACACCACCTCCGGATTACGGGACACCTGGTCGTAGCTGTCCGCCCGGAAGGTCGTGATCTCGATGCGCTGCCCGTACTTGGCCACCCCGATGGTGCCGAACTCGATCCCGGTGTCCCACAACGCTTCTCCCCAGCTGCGCAGCAGCTTCTGCAGCTGCGCCGGACGGGCGTCGGTGGTGAAGTCCAGGTCGTTCAGATCACGGCCCAGCAGTGCGTCGCGGACGCTGCCGCCCACCAGGTACAGCTCATTACCCGCGTCGGCGAACACCCGGCCCAGGTCCACGAGCAGACCCGCGTGATTGTTCAGTGCGACCGCGGCAGCGGTCAGCAATGTTGACGGGTCGCGCGGCGGGCTCTTGGGGCTCGGCTCCGACCCGAGCTCGGCGCTTGCTTCGTTCGGCACGTCCGATGAGCCTAATGCGCCCACCTCGCCGGCGGAGTACCGACCATCGCGGCGCGGTCACAACTGGGCCACTGACCGGCGAGTGGGGGCAGACCGCCCAACCTGAGCAGCTACTATCGCTTGGGTGTCGGAAGGCGAGCGTGCCAAACCACGACGACGCCGCGGGCGACGTCGCGGTCGACGCTCGGCAGGTCCGCCCAGCGACAACGCCCAGGGCACCGACACCGACTCGGCCGCTGCCACCCGCACCAACACCGCACCAGCGGCCCCGGCCACGGCGACTCCGTCGCCCCCGGCCACCCGCAAGTCGAACAACGACCGGCTGCGTACCGTCCACGAGACATCGGCCGGCGGGCTGGTGATCGACGGCCTCGACGGCCCCAAAGACACCCAGAAGGCGGCGCTCATCGGCCGCGTCGACCGGCGCGGCCGCATGCTGTGGTCACTGCCCAAGGGGCACATCGAACTCGGCGAAACGGCCGAACAGACCGCCATCCGTGAGGTCGCCGAAGAGACCGGACTGCAGGGCAGCGTGCTGGCCGCGCTGGGCAGCATCGACTACTGGTTCGTGACCGAGGGCCGGCGTGTGCACAAGACAGTGCACCATTACCTGATGCGATTCCTGGGCGGCGAACTCTCCGACGACGATGTCGAGGTCACCGAAGTGGCGTGGGTGCCGCTGCGGGAACTGCCGTCCCGCCTGGCCTACGCCGACGAGCGCAAGCTCGCCGAGGTGGCCGGCGAACTGATCGACAAACTGCACACCGATGGACCGGGCGCCCTGCCGCCGCTGCCGCGCACTGCGCCGCGCCGCCGCCCACAGACCCATTCCCGCACGCGGAACCATCGCACCGACGACTCCGCCCATACACAGCCCGGCCGCCGCGCGAACGGCTGCGGACCCGGTTCGTGAACGTCAGGTCGGTAATGCTCGGGCCGGCCTCGACAGCTCTCCTGCGCGTCCTGACGGTCGCCGCCCTGCTGTTGTTGCTCATCGCTCCGATCACGCCGCATTCATCGGCCGGGGAACCGGGTGGAACGACGTTCCTGCAGCTGCGCATCGACCACGTCACCCCCGACATCGTCACCACCACCAGCGAGCCCGTGGTGACGGTGACCGGCACCGTCACCAATGTCGGTGACCGGCCCGTGCACGACGTCATGGTGCGCCTCGAACACGCGTCCGCCGTCACGTCGTCGTCCGGGCTGCGCACGACGCTGGGCGGGGAGCCGACGGACTACTCCGCGGTCGGCGACTTCACGACCGTGTCGCAGGATCTCGCCCGCGGGCAGAGCGTGCCTTTCCGGCTCGCGTACCCGGTGCGGTCGGTCGAACATCCTGCCCTGGGCATCGACCAACCCGGCGTGTATCCGCTACTTGTCAACGTCAACGGGACGCCCGACTACGGGTCGGCCGCCCGACTCGACGACGCCCGCTTCCTGCTGCCGGTGCTGGGCGTGCCCGCCACGCCGGCCGCCCCGGGCGGCGGCAGTGGACAGCAGCCGATCGACGCCGTCGTGCCACCCGACACCGCCCACCCCGTCGCGCTGACGCTGCTGTGGCCACTGGCCGACCGTCCGCACCTAGCGGCCGGCGTCCCCGGCCGTACCGAACCGGCCCGCCTCGCCGACGACGACCTCGCCACCTCCCTGGCCAACGGCGGCCGCCTGGACACCCTGCTGGCCGCCGCCGACTTCGCCACCAATGACCAGGTGGATCCCGGCGGCCTCGTGCGCGGCGCCATGTGCCTGGCCGTCGACCCCGACCTGCTGATCACCATCAATGCGATGAGCGGCGGCTACGTCGTGTCCGATGACCCGGCGGCCGGCCTGAACTCGCCCACCCACCCGGGAACCGGGCAGCAGGCCGCGACTGAATGGCTCAACCGCCTGCGGGAGCTGGCCAAGCGGGTGTGCGTCACCCCCACCGTGTACGCCCAGGCCGACCTGCGCGCGCTCCAGAGCGTCGGCGACGGCGTCCTGAGCTCCACCGCCACCACCGACGCCGGGCCGATCCTCAACCAGCTGCTCGGCATCCAATCCTTGCGCGGCGCCACCGTCGTCGGCGACGGCCCGCTCACCGGCCCGGCGGTGCGGCTGCTGTCCGCCCAGCCCGAACCGACCGTCGCGATCGCCGCGGCCCCCGTCACGGCCGACGATTCCGGGCAGCCGGCCGACACCGCGCCCCGCCGCTACAGCGACAAGGTCACGGTGGCGCCGTTCGACCCGTGCGTCGCTGCGGCCCTGGCCGGCGCCGGGCGGACCCCGATCGCACCGGGATACCTCGACACGTCGCTGCACGTGCCGCTCATCCATGACTCGCCGGTGGCGCGGCGCCAGGACGCCATCGCGTCCGTCCTGTGGCGCGGCCTGCAACCCGACGCGCAACCGCGTAACCAGATCCTGATGCCGCCCCTGGCCTGGGACGTCACCCCCGACGACGCCCAGGCGATCCTGACGTCGGTGGCCACCGCGATGCACTCCGGCCTGGCAGTCGCCCGCCCGATGCCCGCGGTGATCGCCGATGCCCAGACGCTGCCACCCACGCCGTCGGCCACGCCGCCCGACAACGGGACCGGTAACCCCAAGGCCCGCTACGGCGACGACATCACCAGCCAAATCTCGACCGCCATGGAACGGATCTGGGGCCTGACCGCCGCCCTGACCGTCAACACGCAGACCGGCCTGACGGGCGACCAGTACACGGCGCCACTGCGGGAGGACATGCTGCGGGCGCTGACCCAGTCGGTACCGCCGACCGTCCGCGAAGACCTCGCGCAGCAGCGGGTCACCACCACGCAGCACACCATGGACGACCTGTTCCACGGCGTCACCGTCGTCAACCCCGGCGGCTCGTACACGCTGGCCACCGAACGCAGTCCCCTCCCCCTCGCGCTGCGCAACGACCTGCCGCTGCCCATCCGGGTGCGGCTCGTCGTCGACGCGCCGCCCGGCATGACCGTCACCGACATGGGCGAGATCGAACTGCCGCCGGGCTACCTGCCGCTGCGCGTGCCCATCGAAGTGCATTTCACCCAGCGCGTCGCCGTCGACGTCGCCCTGCGGACGGTCAACGGGCTGACGCTCGGCGAGCCCGTCCGGCTGTCGGTACATTCCAACGCCTACGGCAAGGTGCTGTTCTTCATCACGCTGTCCGCCGGCGCGGTGCTGTTCCTGCTCGCCGGCCGCCGGCTGTGGCACCGCTTCCGAGGTCAGCCCGACCGGGCCGACCTCGACCGTCCGCACCACACCCGGCCCATCCGTGCGGACGACACGGGCCCCGCTCCCTCCCATCCAGCCCGCCCCGATCCCTCCCACCCAGCCCGCCCCGATCCACTCGACACCGCCATCGCGCACGCCCCGGAGGACACATGAGCGCGTCGCGCAGTCCCCGGCCCGGGGCCAGAGTGGCGCCCCCGCCGTCACCACCATCACCGCCACCGCCTCGCCGGGCTGAACTGTCCGACGCCGCCGTCGTCTCCCGGTCCTGGGGCATGGCGTTCGCCACCCTGGTCAGCCGCATCACCGGCTTCCTGCGGATCGTGCTGCTCGCCGCGATTCTCGGTGCCGCGCTGTCGAGTTCGTTCACCGTCGCCAACCAGCTGCCCAATATGGTGGCGGCCCTGGTGCTCGAGGCCACCTTCACCGCGATCTTCGTGCCGGTGCTGGCGCGCGCCGAACGCGACGACCCCGACGGCGGCGCCGCGTTCGTGCGGCGGCTGGTGACGCTGGCCACCGCACTGCTGTTGGTGACGACGGTGCTGTCGGTCGCCGCGGCACCGCCGCTGGTGCGGCTGATGCTGGGCAGTGACCCGCAGGTCAACCAGCCGCTCACCACTGCCTTCGCGTATCTGCTGCTGCCGCAGATCATCTTCTACGGGTTGACCTCGGTCTACATGGCAATCCTGA
This sequence comes from Mycolicibacterium sp. CBMA 226, assembly GCF_009729075.1. GTDB lineage: Bacteria > Actinomycetota > Actinomycetes > Mycobacteriales > Mycobacteriaceae > Mycobacterium. Next base: position 40,960 of record NZ_VTGY01000011.1, read on the forward strand.
ACAACCGCAACGTGTTCGGGCCGCCGGCCTGGGCCCCGGTGATCAACAACGTGGTCGCGATCATCACGCTCGGCGTGTATGTGCTGGTCCCGGGCGAACTCTCGATCGACCCCGTCGAGATGGGCAACGCCAAGCTGCTGGTGCTCGGCATCGGCACCACCCTCGGTGTCGTGGCCCAGGCCGGGATGCTCCTGCTGTCACTGCACCGGCACCGCGTCGACCTGAGGCCGCTGTGGGGCATCGACGACCGGCTCAAGAAATTCGGGACCATGGCCGTCGCCATGATGCTGTACGTCCTGATCAGTCAGATCGGCCTGATCGTCGGCAATGAGATCGCCAGCCACGCCGCCGCCTCGGGCCCCGCGATCTACAACTACGCCTGGCTGCTGCTGCAGTTGCCGTTCGGCATGATCGGCGTGACGGTGCTGACCGTCGTCATGCCCCGGCTGTCCCGCAACGCCGCCGCCAACGACACCCGCGCCGTGCTCGCCGACTTCTCGCTGGCCACCCGGCTGACGATGGTGACGCTGATCCCGATCGTCGCCTTCATGACGGTCGCCGGCCCCGCCATCGGCAGCGCGCTGTTCGCGTACGGCAACTTCGGTGCCACCGACGCGGGCTATCTCGGCATGGCCATCACCCTGTCGGCCTTCACCCTGATCCCGTATTCCATGGTGCTGCTGGAACTTCGGGTGTTCTACGCCCGCGAGCAACCGTGGATTCCGATCATCCTGATCGTCGTCATCACCGTGGTGAAGATCGTCGGCTCACTGATCGCCCCGCACCTGACCGACGACCGTGAACTCGTGGCCGGATACCTCGGCCTCGCCAACGGGCTGGGCTTCCTGGCCGGCGCGACCGTCGGCTACGTGTTGTTGCGGTCCGCGCTGCGGCCACCACGCGGCCGAATGATCGAGCTGCCGGTGATCCGGACCATTCTCGTGACCATCTGCGCCGCACTGGGTTCGGGATTGCTGGCTTATGTCGCGGACCGCCTGCTGGGGTTCGATCGGCTGACCGAGCACGGCGGCGCCGCCGGATCGTTGCTGCGGCTGGTTCTGCTCGGCCTGATCATGTTGCCGGTGATCGTGGCGGTGCTGGTCGCCGCGAAGGTGCCCGACGCCCTGGCCGCGGTGGCATTCGTGCAACGCCGACTGGGCCGCGGCGCACCGCCGCCGGTCCGCGCGCTCCAGGTCAGCTCTGCTGTACCGGACTCGGGACGAACTGCGGTCCCGTACCCTGGACACGGCAATTCATCTCCGGTACCACGGCGGCCGGGCGCGTCCGCCAGTGGCGCGGCAAGGCCGGGTGGTGGTACCGCGGGCGGGCTTCGGAAAGGATTTGCGGTGACCGACGCACCCGCGGACCAGGGATCCGCCCACATCCCGGATACGTCCGGCGGCGACGATGTCGCGCTGCGCGCAGGTGCGGTCGTCGCCGACGGCCGCTACCGCTTGCTCGTCTTCCACGGCGGCCCACCCGACCTGCAGTTCTGGCATGCGCTCGACATCCCGCTCGATCGTCAGGTGGCGCTGACGTTCGTCGACCCCGATGGCGCGCTGCCCGAGTCGATGGTTCAGGAAATCCTCACCCGGACAAGCAAACTGAGCCACATCGAAGGACCCGGCCTCGCCAGGATCCTGGACGTCACCCGGCTCGGCCGCGGCGGTCTGGTGGTCAGCGAATGGATCCGCGGCGGTTCGCTCGCCGAGGTGGCCGCGACGGAGCCGTCCGCGATGGGCGGTGCCCGCGCCATCCAGTCCCTGGCATCGACGGCCGAGTCCGCGCACCGGTCCGGCGTCGCGTTGTCGGTCGATCATCCCGGCCGGATCCGGGTCAGCATCGAAGGCGACGTGGTGCTCGCGTTCCCCGGCACGCTGCCGTCGGCCTCCCCTGAGGACGACATCCGCGGCATCGGCGCCACGCTGTACGCGCTGCTGATCAACCGCTGGCCGCTGCCCGAAGCCGGCGCACTCAGCGGCATGCTGCCCGCGACGCTGAACAGTGCGGGCCAGCCCGTCGAACCCCGTGCCGTCGACGGGACCATCCCGTTCCAGATCTCCGCTGCCGCGGCCCGCGCCGTCCAGGAAGGCGGCGGAATCCGTTCGGCGCCAACGCTGTTGAATCTGCTTCAGCAGGCGACCACGGTCGCCGACACCACCGAACTGCTGGAGCCGATCGACAGCTCGGATCACCCGCAGTCCGGGGATGCGGCTGAACTCGAAGCTGCCGCCAAGCGGCGCAAGGCCCTGCTCATCGGGGTCGGTGTCGGTGGCGCGATCCTGCTGGTGGCGCTGCTGGTGCTCGCGTCGGTGCTGAAGGGCATCTTCGGCGACGTCGGCGGCGGCCTGGACAAGCAGCAGCTCGGCCTCAACAGCCAGCGTCCGACCTCGAGCGGTGCCCCGACGCCCGGCAATGTGGTGAAACCCGTTGGTGTGACGGTCTTTTCACCCGGCGGCGGGGCCGACTCGCCAGAGTCCGCGGGCAAGGCCATCACCGGCGCCGCCGGCGATGCCTGGTCGACCGACGTCTACACCGATCCCGTGCCGTTCCCCGGTTTCAAAAGCGGCGTCGGACTCATGCTGAACCTGCCGCAGGCGACCACGGTGGCATCGGTCAGCCTGAACCTGACCAGCACGGGCACCGCGATCCAGATCCGGTCGGCCCAGACCGCCACGCCGTCCTCACTGGACGCCACGACCGTCCTGACCCAGCCGGCGACCATGAAGCCCGGCACCAACACCATCACGATCAGCAATGCGCAGCCGACGTCGCACCTGCTCATCTGGATCTCCACGCTGGGCACCGTCGACGGCAAGAGCAAGACCGACATCTCCAATGTGGTCGTGAAGGCCGCCGCGTAAACCCTCGAGCGCCCGGCCGATCCAGCATCGTCGGAACAGCCACGATCTTCGAGTTGTCCACAGGCAGGCCGACAGACATCGTCACTGGTCAAGGCGGGTTTTTCGGCGCTGCCGCAAATTCGCGTCGGGTTGCCTCCGCAACCCGCTTTATGGTTCGGAAGTGGGGAGTTTCGGGGGGCCACAGTCGGACGCATCAGACGCGGAATTGCTCGCGGCGCACATTGCCGGTGAGCCGTACGCGTTCGAGGAGTTGTTCCACCGGCACCGTCACCAGCTGTACCGGCTCGCCCGGTTGACGAGCCACGACCCGCAGGACGCCGCGGACGCACTGCAGGACGCAATGCTCAAGGCCCACCGCCACGCACCGCGGTTCCGGCACGACAGTTCGGTCCGCAGCTGGCTGTGCCGCATCGTGGTGAATTCCTGCCTGGATCGGCTGCGCCACAACCGGTTTCACCGCACTGAAGAACTCAACGACGCCACCTGCCGGATCGCCGACCCGGCGCGCCGCGTGGAGACCTCCATCGTCGTCGAACGGGCGCTGCTGCGGCTGCCGGTCGAACAGCGGGCGGCGGTGGTCGCCGTCGACATGCAGGGCTATTCGGTCGCCGAGACCGCGGCCATGCTGGGTATCGCGGAGGGCACCGTGAAGAGCCGCTGCTCGCGGGCCCGCGCGAAACTCGCCCAGTCACTGGCCCATCTGGCCGACTGACGGGTGCCGGTCACGTGACGTTTTTCCACCACCCACCGGGGACGACGCACCGCCGGGCACCACGGCGGCCGGATTAGGCTTCGGCAGGTGGACGACGAACAGGCCGATCAGTCCGTCTCCCTGGAGCTGTTGGCCGATCTACAGGCCGGGCTGCTCGACGACGCCACGGCCGCCCGACTGCGCCGGCGCATCCGCGACGACCCGGCCCTCGCCCGCCGGTACGCGGAGCTCGAACAGGTCCGTCGTGACCTGCACGACCTGGCGGACGACACCGCCGACAGTGACATTCCCGACGACGTCACCGCCCGCATCGGATCCGCCTTGCGCGGCGCCGAGCCCCAGCCGGCACGCCACGCCGTCGTCCCCCGCCACGGCGCGCGCTGGGCGAGTCCCGCCGTCATCGCCGCGGCCGTCGCCGGACTGGTCGCGGTCGGCATCGGCACCGTCGTGGTGGTCAGCGGACCCGACGAACCGGCCCGCACCTCCGCCGGTCCCAAGGCGGCGTCGCTGACCGTGCAGCGCCAGGCCGGCATGCCGTGGCCAGACCAGCAGATTCTGGGTCTGCGGGGCCAGCGGCCCGACCTGGGGGTGCTCGCGGCGCCGGATCGATTGCGGTCCTGCCTGGAGGGGCTCGGTTACGCCCCCACCACGTCGGTCCTGGGCGCCACCACTCTGACGATGCACGACCACGCCGAAGTGCTCCTGCTGCTGCCCCGGCCCGAACGCGGCTCGGTGATGGCGCTGGTAGTGACGCCCGGCTGCAGCTCGACCGATGCCGGCCTGCTGGCCGATGCCGTCATTCCCGATGCTCCGGGCCCGCCGACACAATCGAGCCGCTGACCGCCCCGGAGCCCGCCAAACGGCCGGGAACACCGGCACTTACCCTGGTGTTATAGGCGTACCGACTCTGGCAGCAGGCCAACCAGGTATGAGCCTGACCAGAGCCAGATGAAAGGCGGCCATGACCACCCAAGACACCGTGCACGACGTGATCATCATCGGCTCCGGCCCGGCCGGCTACACCGCCGCGGTGTACGCGGCCCGTGCGCAGCTCAAGCCGCTGGTTTTCGAAGGTGTCCAGTTCGGTGGTGCCCTGATGACCACCACTGAGGTGGAGAACTACCCGGGCTTCAAGGAGGGCATCACCGGCCCCGAGCTCATGGAGGAAATGCGTGAGCAGGCGCTGCGGTTCGGCGCCGACCTGCGCATGGAGGACGTCGAAGCGGTGTCGCTCGACGGGCCCGTCAAGACCGTCACGGTCGACGGCGAGACCCACCAGGCCCGCGCCGTCATCCTCGCGATGGGCGCCGCTGCCCGCCACCTCGGTGTGCCGGGCGAGCAGGAACTGATCGGCCAGGGCGTGAGCACCTGCGCCACCTGCGACGGTTTCTTCTTCCGCGACCAGGACATCGCCGTCATCGGCGGCGGCGACTCCGCCATGGAAGAGGCGACGTTCCTGACGCGCTTCGCCCGCTCGGTAACGCTGATCCACCGCCGGGACGAGTTCCGCGCCTCGCGGATCATGCTGGAACGCGCTCAGGCCAACGAGAAGATCACGTTCGTCACCAACACCGAAGTTGTTGCGGTCGAAGGTGATTCGAAGGTCAGCGGGCTACTGCTGCGCAACACCGCCACCGGCGAGGAGAGCAAACTTCCGGTCACCGGCGTGTTCGTCGCCATCGGCCACGACCCGCGGTCGGAGCTGGTGCGCGGCCTCGTCGATCTGGATGACGAGGGCTACGTACAGGTGCAGGGCCGGACCACCAACACGTCGCTGGACGGCGTGTTCGCCGCCGGCGATCTGGTCGACCACACCTACCGCCAGGCGATCACGGCGGCCGGCAGCGGCTGTTCGGCCGCCATCGACGCCGAGCGCTGGCTGGCCGAACACGCCTGATCGTCCTTCCCCCACAGAGTTCACCCGAGAGGAGCAATACATGAGCGAGGGCAGCGCAACGCTGACCGTCACCGACGGTTCGTTCGAAAGCGACGTCATCAAGAGCGGCACCCCGGTGCTGGTCGACTTCTGGGCGACCTGGTGCGGGCCGTGCAAGATGATCGCCCCGGTGCTCGAGGAACTGGCCGGTGAGAAGGCCGGCGAGCTCACCATCGCCAAGCTCGACGTCGACGCCAATCCGGAGACCGCCCGCAGCTTCAACGTCGTCTCGATCCCGACCCTGATCCTGTTCAAGGACGGCGAGCCGGTGAAGCGCATCGTCGGGGCCAAGGGCAAGGCCGCCCTGCTGCGCGAAATCGCCGACGAACTCTGACCGCATCAGCGGCTGCGCACTCGCCGGTTTCGGCGGGTCGCACCGCTGCTGCCTGTGAAGTTGCGGAATCCTGACGAGCGTCTGCGACAATGGGTCCAGGCGTCCCGCCAGTGCGCTAGCTGTCCGCCCGCCTGGCGTCCGTGATTGAAAGGCCAGGAATGTCGATACTGCGTCGCGGTGACCGGGGAGGTTCGGTCACCGAGATTCGGGCGGCTCTGACCGCCTTGGGCCTGCTCGACAGTCCCGACGCGGATCTCACCACCGGCAGGCACGTTGCGCTCGACCTCTTCGACGACGAACTGGATCAGGCCGTACGGGCCTTCCAGCAGCAGCGTGGGCTGCTCGTGGACGGCATGGTCGGTGAGGCCACCTATCGCGCGCTGAAAGAGGCCTCCTACCGCCTCGGGGCGCGCACCCTGTCGCACCAGTTCGGTGCACCCATGTACGGCGACGACGTCGCCACCCTGCAGGCACGGCTGCAGGATCTCGGTTTCTACACCGGTCTCGTCGATGGTCATTTCGGCTTGCAGACCCACAACGGCCTGATGTCGTACCAGCGCGAGTACGGCATGTTCCCGGACGGCATCTGCGGGCCGGAGACGCTGCGCTCTCTGTACTTCCTGGGGTCCCGGGTCACCGGTGGTTCGCCGCACGCCATCCGCGAAGAGGAACTCGTGCGGCGCAGCGGTCCCCGCCTGACCGGAAAGCGGATCATCATCGATCCGGGCCGCGGCGGCGACGACCGCGGGCTCATCATGACGAGCCGGTCCGGCCCGGTCAGTGAAGCCGACGTCCTGTGGGATCTGGCCAGCCGCCTGGAAGGCCGCATGACGGCCATCGGCATGGACACGTTCCTGTCGCGCCCCGTCAGTGGCAGCCCGTCCGACGCCGAGCGGGCCGCGACGGCCAACGCGGTCGGCGCCGATCTGATGATCAGCCTGCGCTGCGCCAGCCTGCCCAGCCCGGCGGCCAACGGCGTCGCCTCGTTCTACTTCGGCAACTCTCACGGTTCGGTGTCCACCATCGGCCGCAACCTCGCCGACTTCATTCAGCGGGAAGTCGTGGCGCGCAGTGGTTTGCGCGACTGCCGCACCCACGGCCGGACCTGGGACCTGCTGCGTCTCACCCGCATGCCCACCGTGCAGGTCGACATCGGCTACGTGAGCAGCCCGCACGACCGCGAACTGCTGACCGCCCCCGGTTCCCGCGACTCCATCGCCGAAGGCATCCTGGCCGCGGTCAAGCGGTTGTACCTGTTGGGCAAAAACGACCGTCCCACAGGCACTTTCACCTTCGCCGAGCTGCTGGCGCACGAGATGTCGGTCGAGCAGGCCGGCCAGGCCGGCGCCTAGTCTCTGTCCTTCTGCCCCCGGTGGCGGTGAGATCGCCTGCGCGAAGCGCTGATTGCGTATTCGCGACTCCGCCCGAGCGCTGGTTGAATCAGTCGGTATGAGTCGCAACGCGGCGGTTCTCGTGACGGGCATGTCCGTGGTCGGCAAGTCGACGGCGCTGGCCGGCCTTGCCCAGCGAGGTTATGCCACAGTCGATAGCGACGAAGGACCGTGGATCGAAATCATCGACGGCGAGCCGCTCTGGCGAGAATCCCTGATCGACGCGCTGCTGAGGCAACAGCGCGAACAGCCCTTGTTCGTTCAGGGCACCGTCGCCAACCAATGGCGTTTCCACGACCGGTTCGACGCGGTCGTACTCCTCACCGCCCCAACTGATGTCGTGTTGGACCGGGTGCAGCGCCGGACCAACAATCCGTTCGGCAAGACCGCGGAAGAGCGCGCCCGGATCCTGGCCGACATCGAAGTGATCGAACCGCTGTTGCGGCAGTCGGCCACTCATGAGATCGACACGACTCGGCCGCTGCCGGACGTGATCGACACCCTCGTCGGTATCGCTGAGACGGCGGCTGACCGCCATGCCGTCCCGCCTCCTGGCTGAGCTGGAGCCCAGCGCGCTTTGGTGTAGACGAGGTCGCCGCCCTCGCCGATAGCGCCGCCCCTCCACCCGCGCGTCATAGAACTCCTTCTCCCCCAGCGCTCCCCGACGCCTCGTCGCCGGCCTCGTCGCCGGCGGAGGGGACGGCGCCCACCTCACTCCGCCTCGATGCTGCGGGGCTCCCCGGAGCCGCACTGCGTCCCGTGCTCATTGCTCAATGCGGTCGGCCCTCCCAAGATCTCCCGAACTCCGCCGAGGCCCCGATTTCGGCGACACGAGCGAGTCAGCCATGAGCGTCACGTGACGCTTGGTCCCCCTGGTCCTCGGCCATCGCAATACCGCCCGAATTGCGGGTGAAAACCGCGAGAAATCAGGCGCCGGTCGCCTGGGCAGTCGTCCAACCCCCGTCGCTCGACGAGATCTCCAAGCACCGGTGCGTGCGTAGGTCGTCGCCGTAGCGGGTAGACACCAAGCCATCGCACTGCCGCGTCGCAGGCTTTGCGAGCCATCGCCCCGTCTCCCCCTCAATGCCGCCATGTCGGAGCCGAATGATCGAAGCGCCCGACTAATCGCCGAAGTCCGTCGCGGGGCAATCGCCGGCCCGGTGCGGTGATCAGTTCGCCTGGTTCGCGAGGGCGGAGGGTCCGTCCCTCTACCGCCGCCACTTGTCCGATCGTCGCCTCGGACGCAACCACGACTGCGCTGAATCTGGCAGCGGACGCCGCGGACCGAATCTGCGCAACCGACGTTCCGCCGCGTAGTCCGATCGGTCACCCACCGCCGACACGAGATCCCGGGTCTCCGGGACGGCCGTCTGCCGGGTCGGCGGGTCACCCGTCAGACGGGCCGCCTGCGCCCCAGGCAATGCCGATCTGGCTCCGGCGCCATTTGTCCTTGAGTCGCCGCGCCAACCCGATCCCCTCGGCGATGCACCCGGGGGCGGCATCTGGTCAGTCGCTGTAGCCGGGGATCATTCCGCACGGCGTGAGACTCCGAGCGAAGCGATTGACGGGCCGCGTCGCCTCCGGGCCGGATCACGACAACCGCCCGTGCCCCATACCGAGTGGCGGAGACGCCCTCCCGGAACCGAGGACCGCCTTGCGCGCCGGCACCCGTGCGTTAGCCGCCGGTGCGGTTGAGGAGGCTCGGCAGGCACTCGTCGCTCACCGCGCTGCCGAACCAGCCCGCCGCCTAGTGGTTGCGGTCCCTGAGGCTCACTGCGTCAGCTTGCCCAGGCTCCCCCGGCGCGCTCAGGCTCTCCGAGGAGGGGTGCGGCCCGTCCACTGATGCGCGCAACGGCTGGCCCATGGACCGCCGCTTGGGGTCGAAGCGAGAACCCTCGTGCAGGCGGTCCAGGATCTCGACCGGCGACAGCGCCGGCGCTTGGGCGGCCGCGAACTCGATCGCCAGTGGCTCGCCGTCGAAGCGATAACAGATCTGGGAGAACACCGCGGCGTGTCGTGGGCGAGGATGACGTCGCCGCGGGCAAGACGGCCGCCGTTTGCGAACACCTCCACGGCGTCGTCCGCACACTGGGGACTGGCACCTGCCACACCGGTTCGCCGGGGACGCCGAGTGCCCCACGCCTCGCGGTGAGCATGGCCGTGCTCAGTGCCCCGTCGAGCAGAGACGTGATCACCGTTGACGACTCGTATCGAGGGACGTGCACGCAGTGGTGAGCCGCCCGGAGCCACCGGTACCGGACAGGCCGGCGTATTCATCGCGGAGCGGCCTGCTTAGTCGGTCGGCCAAGCGAGCGCGCGCCGCCCAGCCCCCCCCCCCGCGATTGTGCCCGACGCCGCCGACACATCACACACCGATGACTGCCGGCCACGCATCGCCTACGCCGCCCGGCTCCCGTCAGGTCGACGAGTCGGTCGGTCGTGGTCACAGCTGCGCCGTCTTGGCCGGGCGGCAGGCGAACCCCGTCAACTCAACAGGCAGCCCGCACGCTGAACGAGCTCGCCGTCCCAAGCGGCCGGGCAGCCATCGCGATGTCCGGGTCGCACGGCTGCGTCATGCGTACGGGCCACGGGGAGGTCCCATCGCGTGGGTGTCGAGGTCGGTCGTCGACGGGTCGCCGGGATCTGGTCCTTGCTGAGCGACGTTGTCACGCGGACGCCAACGCCTCACGAGCGTGTCCCAGATGGTTCCTGAGACGAGCGGTCCGGTCGATGGTCGGGGCGCTGTAAATACCCTCGTCGCGCATCCGTACCTCGCCGCTGTGGACATCTATGGGCAACCTGCCAGGCGGCAGCGGTGCTCCAACTCCCGCCCAGCGCGTCCGAGACAACCGACTGCGACGACGCTGCGGTCGCCCTCCCTGTACCGAACGGCTCCCGGCGGGGGTGACGAGGGCAGCCAATCTGCCGTCGCCGACGCGCGACACGGCGACGGCCATCTCATGGATTTCCCACGACGGCGTGGGCGCTTCGGCGTCCGCCAGAACGCTCGGCGCTCGCTCACACGCACGTCTGGCCGATCCCCTTCTGAGGCACCCACGCGCTTATCAGCAGGGCCGTCGGCTCGACCACGAACATCACCAGACGCTGCATTCGGGCCGCCGCGCGGTCCTACGACCGCCGAACGTCTCCCCGATGTTTCACGTGGAACCGCCGCGCCTGTCTCAGCCGCGGACTGAACTGCTCGACGGCTCCTGCGATCGCATCCACCATCGCGGGACTCCCCGTGTGACCCGAATACTCGATGATCCGGAGTTCGGCGTCGGGCCATGCCTGCGCGAGTTCCCACGCCGTCCGAACGGGCGTGGAGAGATCGAGGCGACCATGAATCAGGACACCGGGAATCCACCGCGGCCGATGCGCGTCCCGCAGTAGTTGGCCGTCGTCGAGCCACGCCGCACGAGCGAAGTAGTGGGTACAGATCCGCACGAACGCCAGTCGATCGGCGTCGATCTTCGCCGTGTACTGACCGGGCCGGCCCTGTATCTCGTGCGCGATCGCGGCGTCTTCCCACGCGCACCAGTCCCGGGCCGCGCGCTCCCGTACCTCGGCATCTGAGCTCTCCATCAGCCGTCGATAGGCGTCGACGAGATCGCCGTCGCGGTCTTCCTCCGGCACACCGTCCCGGAACCGTTGCCACTCGACGGGCCGGACGAGCCGCAGCCCCCGGTACAGCCAGTCGACCTCGTGCGGCCGCGTCATCGTCACACCGATCAGCACGATCCCGGTCATCCGATGTGGATGCCGTTGGGCGTAGGCGAGGATCAAAGTCGACGCCCAGGAGCCGCCGTAGAGCATCCAGCGCTCGATGCCGAGATGGCGACGGAGTGCCTCCATGTCCGCGAGCAAATGCTCGGTCGTGTTGCACGTCATGTCCGTCGACAGGTCCGCCGCGCTCGGCACGCTGTCACCGCATCCACGTTGATCGAAAGCCACGATGCGGAAGTGCTCCGGATCGAACTGTTTGTGAGCGTTGCGAGATCTGCCGGCGCCCGGGCCGCCGTGGACGATGAGGACCGGCTCTCCGACGGGATTGCCACGGGCCTCCCAGTACATCCGGTTGCCGTCGCCGACGTCGAGTAGCCCGAAGTCGTCGGGAGTCAACGAAGCGTCAGCCACGCGTGTTCACCGTGGATGCCCGCTCCCCTATCGACCGGTGTGTGGCGTCCACAGCGCGGGACTGGTCACCGCACCGACGGGCTGCTGCAACGCACTGGTCTCGAGCAATCGCTCCAGCGCCGCCTCGACGCCGGCCTTCCAGCCGAGCCCCTGCTCCAGTTCCAGCCGCAGTCGCGGGAAGTACGGATGCGGCGCGACGATCTCGAAGCCATTGTCTTGAAGGAAGTCAGCCTCGATCACGCACTGCTCGACAGCGCACTCGCCGAACGCCTCGACCGTCGCCTCGAGTTCTGCCGGGCAGGCCTGCGGTCCGCTCAGTTGGGCCACCTCACTGGTCCGGCCGAACGCCTCCAACGCACGCACACCACGACGAACCAGATCGGCGACGACGGCGGCGATCAGGTGCCGGGACAGTGCGTCGCCTTCGTCACTGCAGTCGACGCCGATCGATGTCAGCAGGACCGCGTCGGGGCTGACCGGTCCGGTGGGAAAGCGCCCCGCTCGGGGGACGGCTCGCGGTGGGGCATAGAACGCGTAACCCAGACAGGGCGTGTCATCGTTCGGGTCCTCGGCACGGTCCGGGTCGCAGGCGACCGCCAGCTGTCCGCACGAACCCCACTCGAGCATGACCATCGACAGCCATGCTTCCTTCTCGAACTCGGGGTCACTGAGATGGTCGCTGTCGCCGAGTGCCGACGGATCGACTTCCCAGAACACACAACGCCGCGCATGCTTCGGCAGCCGCTCGAACGATTCGAGGCGCAGCGGCGTGATTCGTGATGTCACCAGACTCCCGTCGTCCACCCGATCGGATCAGGCTGCTCTTCCAGGATAAGAGACGCCGGCGCCGTCGACTCGATTTGTTTTGTCGGGATCGACCGCGGCAAACCGCAGAGCTGTTCCACGTGAAACATCGCGATTGTCCTCCCCCGTCCGCTCGCCCCAAAACGTCGCCGTCACTGTGACGTAACGAGGCCTGGTCCTAGTTCAGGGCGTTGCAAGCCCAAAATGGACCAGTTAGCCCTGTTCGGACTTCATGAGTTCAACGATGCGCTGAAGGTCTTCGACAGAGCCGAATTCGACGACGATCTTGCCCTTGCGCTTGCCGAGGCTCACAGTGACCTTGGTGTCGAACGCGGTCGACAGCTGCTCTGCCACATCCTGAAGTCCGGGCATCTGGATCGGCTTGCGCTTCGGCGCCGGGGCCGGCTTGTCACCATCGCGGTTGGCGAGGGTGACTGCTTCTTCGGTCGCACGGACGGAGAGTCCCTCCGCCACGATCCGGGCCGCGAGCTCTTCCTGCTTCTCCGGTCCCCCTTCGAGCGCGAGCAGCGCGCGTGCGTGACCGGCCGACAGCACACCCGCGGCAACCCGCCGCTGGACCGCGATGGGCAGCTTCAGCAGACGGATCATGTTCGTGATCACCGGGCGGGACCGGCCGATGCGCGTCGCCAGTTCCTCGTGCGTCACGTCGAACTCCTCCAGCAGCTGCTGGTAGGCCGACGCCTCTTCGAGCGGGTTCAGCTGGACCCGGTGGATGTTCTCGAGCAGCGCGTCGCGCAGCATGTTGTCGTCGGCGGTCTCGCGGACGATTGCCGGGATGGCCGCCAGTCCAGCTTCCTGAGAGGCGCGCCACCGGCGCTCACCCATGATCAGCTGGTACCGGTGCGGCCCGGACGGCTGGCTCAGCTCACGCACCACGATGGGCTGCATGAGACCGAACTCGCGGATGGAGTGGACCAGTTCGGCGAGCGCATCAGCGTCGAAGACGGTGCGCGGCTGGCGCGGGTTCGGCTGGATGGCCGACGGCTCGATCTCGCGGTACACCGCGCCGATCGCCTCGGCTTCGGCCTTGGCTGCCGCCGCAGCTGCGGCGCCGTTGACCGGTGCGGCCGGACCGCCGCCGATCAGCACGTCGGCAGCCGCGGACCCCATTCGCAGCGAGGTGTCCTGCTGTCCGTCTTCGGGTGCACCGGTCGGGATGAGCGCCGCCAGCCCCCGACCGAGTCCGCTGCGCTTCTTCGGCTGCGACATCGTTACTTCCTCACTCCCGACTCACCGCGGTGGGCGAGTTCACGGCTGGCGTCCAAATAGCTCATTGCTCCACGTGATCCCGGGTCGTAATCCAGGATCGTCATGCCGTACCCCGGTGCCTCGGAAACCTTGACGCTGCGTGGGATGACGGTCCGCAAAACCTTATCGCCAAAGTGGTCGCGGACGTCCATCGCGACCTGATCGGCGAGTTTCGTGCGGCCGTCATACATCGTGAGGACGACGGTCGTGACGTCCAGTTGGGGGTTGAGGTGTGCCTTGACCATCTCGATGTTGCGCAGCAGCTGGCCCACGCCCTCCAGGGCGTAGTACTCACACTGGATCGGGATCAGGACTTCCGGAGCCGCCACAAGCGCGTTGATGGTCAGCAGACCCAACGACGGCGGGCAGTCGATGAAGACGTAGTCGAAGTTGTGGTCTTTGAGCGTCGCCAGCGCGTTCCGCAGCCGGGTTTCACGTGCCACCATGCTGACCAACTCGATCTCGGCGCCAGCCAGGTCGATGGTTGCCGGGACGCAGTAGAGGCGTTCGTTATGCGGGCTGCGCTGCAGCGCGCTCTCCAGAGTGATCTCACCGATCAGCACCTCATACGAAGACGCGGTGCCCGGCCGGTGTTCGATGCCCAGCGCGGTGCTCGCGTTGCCCTGAGGGTCCAGATCGATCACCAGAACGTTGAGTCCCTGCAGCGCCAGGGCCGCCGCCATGTTGACCGCAGTGGTGGTCTTGCCGACGCCACCCTTCTGGTTTGCGATGGTGAACACTCGCTGATGCGTCGGGTGCGGCAACTGCTGTCCCTTGGCTCCGTGAAGGATCTGGACCGCGCGTTCGGCTTCCGCCCCGATCGGCGTATCCATCGTCACGCTCGTCCACGTTTCACGTGAAACATCTGCATTCCCGTCGGTGCGCTCGCCGCTGGCATCGCTCACTGCCTTTCCTGATGTGGCGGCCGGGCCGGCCGCTTCCGAAGCCTCGGACATCTTGCTCCCCCTGGCCGACGATTTCATCGTCGGCTCTTGACCGGCCGGCCGGTTCCCGCGCGCTTGGCTCCGCGCTTCGCCACGACCACGGTTGCGGGCGGAGTCAAATAGTTCACGCCACATTTCACCACCCTTACGTCCACGGCACCGAGTGAGTTGAGTGCCCGACGGTGTTCGACGATCTCGTCGGCCGCCCGCTCACCCTTCAGGGCCAGCATTCGGCCGTCGACTTTCAGAAGCGGCAGGCTCCACTTGGCCAGCTTGTCGAGAGCGGCCACGGCCCGCGAGGTGACGACGTCCAACTCGCCGGCCTCGGCGCGGACCGTCCGTTCCTCGGCGCGGCCTCGAATCACGGTCACGTCGATACCGAGATCGGTCACCACCTCGCGGAGGAAGTCGGCCCGGCGCAGCAGCGGCTCGATGAGCACCACATGGACGTCGGGGCGCGCCAGCGCCAAGGGAATGCCCGGCAGGCCGGCTCCACTGCCGACATCGCCGATTCGTTCGCCGCTGGAGACCAACTCGCCTATAGCGGCGCAATTCATCACGTGACGGTCCCAAAGCCGGCCCACTTCAGAGGGTCCGATCAGGCCGCGCTCGATTCCGTCGCCCGCGAGGATCGCCGCGTATCGCTGTGCCAGCTCGACGCGGTCGCCAAAAACGTCGACGGCGGCGGCCGGTGGGGACGGAGCTTCACCATGTTTCACGTGAAACAGCCTCCGCTTTCCCCGCCAGCTCGCCGCCGACGAACAACATCGATGTAATTAAGGTGCTCAATCGAGCAGGACAACCACCCGGCGAGACGGCTCGACGCCCTCGCTCTCGCTGTGGACACCGTCCACGACCGCCACAGCGTCGTGCACGATCTTGCGCTCGAACGGCGTCATCGGCGACAGCTCTTCGCGCTCACCCGACGCCAGCACCCGCTCGGCCACCTTCTGGCCCAGCGCCGCCAGTTCGTCACGCCGCTGCCGGCGCCACCGGGCGATGTCCAGCATCAGCCGGCTGCGCTCACCGGTCTTCTGGTGCACCGCCAACCGGGTCAGTTCCTGGAGAGCGTCCAGCACCTCGCCCTTGCGACCCACTAGCTTGCTCAGATCGTTCCCACCGTCGATGCTGACGACGGCACGGTCCCCCTCGACGTCCAGATCGATGTCACCATCGAAGTCCAGCAGATCGAGGAGTTCCTCGAGGTAGTCACCGGCGATCTCGCCTTCGGCGACCAGGCGCTCTTCGAGATCGTCGCTCTTGCTTGCCGGAGCGGCCGGAGCCGTCGTCGCGGCCTCTGTTTCCGTGGCCTCCGCCTGCGTTTCCGTGTCTGTCATATCCCTGCCTTCTCCCTCTTGCACCGGCCGTCGCTCAGGGTCTTTACCCTCTGACCGGTCAACGCTTCTTCTTGTTGGGCTTGGCGCCCGGGGCCGGCTTGGCCCCTGCCCCACCGGATTCCGTCGTGCCATCGAGTTCCGTACCGGTCTGTTCGACGTCGGTACCCGAGGTCGCTGCGGCGGCCGGCGGATTGCCCCTCTTCGACCGGTTCGGCTTCGCGCCGGGTGCCGGGGCATTGGCGGAGCGACGTGCGATCGCCTGCTCCTTCTCTTCAGCCTCGCGCTTCTCGATGCGGTTGAACACCACGTGCTGCTGGCCGTAGGTCCAGATGTTATTGGCGACCCAGTACATGAGGATGGCGATCGGCAGGAACGGGCCGGAGACCACGACGCCCAGCGGGAACACGTACAGCGCCAGCTTGTTCATCAGCTGCGTCTGGGGGTTCTGTTGCGCTTCGAGGCTCTGCCGGGCCACCGAGGCACGGCTGTTCATGTGGGTGGCGATACCCGAGATGATCATCAGCGGAATGCCGACCAGGATGACCGACACGCGGTCGAAGTGCGCGAACGCCTTGAGGCTCTCACCGGCCTGAATCATGGTGGCGCCCAACGGCGCACCGAACAGATCGGTGTTCAGGAAGTGGCTGACGTCGGTGGCGCTGAAGAAGTAGTTACCGGTCGTGCGGTTCTGCTCCAGGGACAGCGCCTGCGCGCCGATACCCATTCCGGCGCCCTCAGTCCGGTTGAACGACCGCAGAACGTGGAACAGGCCCAGGAACACCGGAATCTGCGCCAGCATCGGCAGACAGCCCAGCAGCGGGTTGAAACCGTGCTCGCTCTGCAGCTTCTGCATCTCGAGCGCGAGCCGCTGGCGGTCCTTGCCGTACTTCTTCTGCAGTTCCTTGATCTGGGGCTGCAGTTCCTGCATCTGCCGGGTGGTCTCGATCTGGCGGACGAACGGCTTGTACAGGAGGGCACGCAGGGTGAACACCAGGAACATCACCGACAGGCCCCAGGCGAAGAAGTTCTCCGCCCCCAGGATCGCGCCAAACAGCTTGTACCAGAGCCACATGATCCCGGATACCGGGTAATAGATGTAGTCCAGACTGAACCAGTTAAAAGACAAGCGAATCGCTCCTTGACTGCGCGGCGGTTGCCGCGGACCGTCTTTCGGGGATGGGGTCCCAGCCCCCGTGATGCCACGGGCCACACTTGGCCAGCCGGACTGTCGTCAGCCAACAACCGCGGAACAGTCCGTGTTCGGTGAGTGCCTCGACGGCGTACTGACTACAGGTAGGGCTGAACCGGCAGCTGGGCAGACGCATCGGCGACACCATGTTGCGGTACAGCTCGATGAGAAAGATCAGCCCGCGGGCCAGCCGCCCGGTCATGGCCGGGATCCGGACTTCGCATGTGCACGCTGCACGGCTACTCGCAGTTCGTCCTGCAGCGTGGAGGTGGCAGCCTCGCGACTGCCGGGTAGGGCGCGGATCACCAGAAGCTCACCGCTGCGCAGCTCGGGCAGCAGGTCCCGACTCGCATGACGAAGCTGACGGGACACCCGGTGTCGCTGGACGGCGTTGCCGACCGACTTGCCTACCACGAGACCGACTTTCGGCGCATCCTCGGTGTTTGAATCGGCGTCACCAAGATCTCGTGGTGCCAGAGAATGCACCACGAGATCCCGCTGCGCCGAACGCACACCGCGGCTCACGGTGACTCGAAAGTCTGCTGAGCGCGTCATCCGGTTACGAGCCGGAAGCACGGTGCTTCGATCCTGCGTCAGGTCACGCAGTGAGAGAGCGACGGCCCTTGCCGCGACGGGCCGACACGATGGCGCGACCGGCACGGGTGCGCATACGCAGACGGAAACCGTGCACACGGGCCCGACGGCGGTTGTTCGGCTGGAAAGTCCGCTTGCCCTTGGCCACGGCTGTATCTCCTCAACTATGTGACGCCCGCACTCGCCACCGACATGAACGAGTCATGCCGGTGGGCACGGTCGTCGCTGGTAAGCGCACGCTTCTTGCTTGCTAGCCGGCGCGGTACCAATAGAAACGCCAGAACTTCTTGCCTGACTTCTACTGGTCGCAGCCGTATCGCCACGTGTGGGCGACTGTTCGAGGGTACTGATCTGAATTGCCCGGGTCAAACCTCGACGTCGCACGTCAGGAACCGTTACCGCTTCGTGTGGGAACCGAAGCCGGATCGCGCACCTGTTCGTCACAGTTGTCCCACTCGCAACGTGGCAAGCCGACACGCCCAAGAACCTCGAACCAATGTTGCCGAACGGTTGGCGGACGAACAGAAAACTTGTTAGCTTCTGCCAATGCCGTTGCACGACGGCGCAAGACAACGAGCCAGAGAGGTCCCGACGCTACGAGCCCACAGACGTTCCTGTGACGAGCCTCAGCGCGCGGGCTTCCTGCATGCAAAACACGAGCACGACGGCACTCTCCTACTTTGTCCACAGTCTGTGGATAACTATGTGGACAGATTGTCGTCGTTTTATTGAGCCGCCGGTCAGGCGGCTACGAGGGGGTAGTAGTCGTTGACCACTAGCCCCGGTGCATCGTTCGCCGAGATCTGGAAAAGCGTGGTCGCCGAACTCAACGGCGACCTCGGTGGAACCACCACGCTGACCGCCCAACAACGGGCCTGGTTGCGTATGGTGCAGCCGCTGGTGCTGACCGAAGGTTTCGCGTTGTTGTCGGTTCCGACACAGTTCGTCCAGAACGAGATCGAACGCCACCTGCGCGAACCGATCATCGCTGCGTTGAGCCGGCACCTCGGTCAGCGCGTCGACCTCGGCGTCCGCATCGCCGTCCCGGATACCGACGACCGGCCGGCGGTCGCGGAACCCGCCGACACGCCCGAACCCGAACCGGTCACCGCTGCTGACGACCTCGACGACGACGCCGAAGAACTGTCCAGCGCGGAAGAGACCTGGCCCCGCTACTTCAACCGGCCGCCCGCCGACGAATCGGCCGATCTGAGCCTCAACCGGCGCTACACCTTCGACACCTTCGTCATCGGGGCGTCGAACCGGTTCGCGCACGCCGCCACACTGGCCATCGCCGAGGCGCCGGCCCGCGCCTACAACCCGCTGTTCATCTGGGGCGAGTCGGGTCTGGGCAAGACGCACCTGCTGCACGCGGCCGGTAATTACGCGCAGAAGCTCTTCCCCGGTATGCGGGTCAAGTACGTCTCGACCGAGCAGTTCACCAACGACTTCATCAACTCACTGCGTGACGACCGGACCGCGTCGTTCAAACGCAGCTTCCGCGACATCGACGTCCTGCTGGTCGACGACATCCAGTTCATCGAAGGCAAGGAAAGCACTCAGGAAGAGTTCTTCCATACCTTCAATACGCTGCACAACGCGAACAAGCAGATCGTCATCTCGTCGGACCGGCCGCCGAAACAGCTTGCGACACTGGAAGACCGGCTGCGCACCCGGTTCGAATGGGGCCTGATCACCGACGTTCAGCCGCCCGAACTGGAGACCCGCATCGCGATCCTGCGCAAGAAGGCGCAGATGGATCGCCTGGATGTGCCGGACGACGTACTGGAGCTCATCGCCAGCCGCATCGACCGCAACATCCGCGAGCTCGAGGGCGCCCTGATCCGTGTGACGGCGTTCGCGTCGCTGAACAAGACGATGATCGACAAGTCCCTGGCTGAGATCGTGCTGCGGGATCTCATCGCCGACGCCGGCACCACCCAGATCAGCATCGCCACGATCATGGCGGCCACGGCCGAGTACTTCGAGACCACCGTGGAGGAGCTCCGCGGCCCCGGTAAGACCCGCGCCGTCGCCCTCTCCCGGCAGATCGCCATGTACCTGTGCCGGGAGCTCACCGACCTGTCATTGCCGCGGATCGGCCAGGCCTTCGGCCGCGACCACACCACGGTCATGTACGCCGAACGCAAGATCAAGAAGGAAATGGCTTCCCGGCGTGAGGTTTTCGACCACGTCAAGGAACTCACCACGCGTATCCGACAGCGGTCCAAGCACTAGCTTCCCGTCATCGAAGACACCGGCCCCAGGCAATCACGCCTGCGGGCCGGTTTTGTTTCGGTCGGCGCGATCGTGGGTACGGACTGATCAGATCCAGCCGGATCCAGCCCGATTTTGTGACCCTACGAACCGTTCCGACAGAAAAAACTTTGGCATCACACACCTCATAAGTCACAGGATTCGGGTGTGCACAGCGGTGTGTACTACATGGGATAAACCCTGGGGTTTTGCTCAGAACAATCCACACCCCCGGATCGCTCCACAAATACAAGGATTGGATTAACGCCGCGTGCACAGTCTGCTCACAGCCCGGGATCCCGCCGGTGAGCCCTCGACCAGCGACTCCGTGGATCCATCCACAGCGTGCACACCCCCTATTACTACGACCTTTAGATCTATCTGGATCTTCTTCTAAAAGCAGTCCGCTGGGGAAACTCCCGGTGGACAACCGGATCCCGACGGGTTTCCGGGGGTCGTCACGCGCCGTCCGGCCTGATCGTTTAGCTTTCAACTTCACGCAGAACGCTCTACGGTGTTCTTCGATAGCCGGAACCGACGCCGACGCATTTGCATGCGCACAGCACGCACACGACGTGCGTCCGTCGGACTCCGGCAGGCAAGCGTGGTGGGGTTACAGCGAAGGGACGCTATGGACGTGGCGACGACAGCCGGTCTGACCGATTTGAAGTTCCGTCTCGTTCGGGAAGACTTCGCCGACGCCGTGGCTTGGGTGGCCCGCATCCTGCCGTCCCGGCCGCTGAACCCGGTCCTGGCGGGTGTGCTGCTGACCGGCTCCGACGACGGTCTGACGATCTCCGGATACGACTACGAGGTGTCGGCCGAGGTTCGGGTTGCGGCTGAAATCGCCTCTCCGGGAAGCGTTTTGGTGTCGGGCAAGCTGCTCTCGGACATCACCCGGGCGCTGCCGGCCAAGCCCGTCGAACTCAGCGTCGAAGGCACCCGGGTGGCACTGAGCTGCGGTAGTGCGCGCTTCTCGCTGCCGACCATGGCGGTGGAGGACTACCCGGCGCTGCCGACCTTGCCGGACGAGACGGGCATCGTGCCCGCCAACGTCTTCGCCGAGGCCATCGGCCAGGTCGCGGTCGCCGCCGGCCGCGACGACACCCTGCCGATGCTCACGGGCGTGCGGGTCGAGATCTCGGGCGAGAAGGTCGTCCTGGCCGCTACCGACCGGTTCCGCCTTGCCGTTCGTGAACTTACCTGGAACTCGGCGGTGCCGGATCTCGAAGCCGCCGTGCTGGTTCCGGCGAAGACACTGGCCGAGTCGGCCAAGTCCGGCGCCGACGGCACCGAGGTGCATCTGTCGCTGGGTGCCGGCCAGGCTGTCGGCAAGGACGGCATGCTGGGTATCCGCAGCAACGGCAAGCGCACCACCACGCGCCTGCTGGACGCGGAATTCCCGAAATTCCGCCAGCTGCTGCCGGCCGAGCACACCGCGGTGGCCACCATCGGCGTCGCCGAGCTCGCCGAAGCCATCAAGCGTGTGGCACTGGTCGCCGATCGTGGTGCCCAGGTCCGGATGGAGTTCGCCGACGACATCCTGCGCCTGTCCGCCGGTGCTGACGACGTGGGTCGTGCCGAGGAAGACCTGCCGGTCGAGTTCTATGGCGAACCGCTGACGATCGCCTTCAACCCGACTTATCTGACGGACGGGCTGGGCTCTTTGCATGCCGATCGGGTGACGTTCGGGTTCACGACACCCAGCAAGCCTGCAGTGTTGCGTCCGGCCGGGGAGAATCAGTACTCGGGATCCGGTCCGTTCCCCGCCGGGGACACCGACTACGTGTACTTGCTGATGCCGGTGCGCCTGCCGGGCTGACCGGAACAGAACAGCGGAGGACGCACTGATGCAACTGGGGTTGATCGGCCTCGGAAAAATGGGCTTCAACATGCGCGAGCGGTTGCGCGGTGGCGGCCACGAGGTCATCGGGTACGACCCGAGGCCGGAAGTCAGCGACGTACCGTCGCTCGCTGCGCTCGCCGAGCGGCTGGAAGCGCCGCGCGTGGTGTGGGTCATGGTGCCGTCCGGTGAGATCACGCACGACACCATCGTGGATCTCGCCGAGGTGCTCAGCTCGGGCGATCTGGTGATCGACGGTGGCAACTCACGCTTCACCGAAGACGCAGTGCACGCAAAGTTGTTGGCGGACAAGGGAATCGGCTTCATCGACGCCGGTGTTTCCGGTGGCATCTGGGGTCTGACCGAGGGCTACGGCCTGATGGTCGGTGGTAGCGACGACGACGTCGCGCGCGTCATGCCGATCTTCGAGACGCTGCGGCCCGAGGGAGATCTCGCCGACGGCTTCGTCCACGCCGGCCCGGTCGGCGCCGGACACTTCGCCAAGATGGTGCACAACGGCGTCGAATACGCACTGATGACCGCCTACGGCGAGGGCTACGAGATGCTCGCGGCGGAGCCGCTGATCAAGGATCCGCAGGCGGTCTATCAAGCCTGGACCAACGGCACGGTCGTGCGGTCCTGGCTGCAGCAGCTGCTGGCCAAGGCGCTCAAGGAAGACCCGAAGCTCGAGGACATCAGTGGCTACACGGAGGATTCCGGTGAAGGCCGCTGGACGGTCGAGGAAGCCATCCGGCTGCGGGTCCCGGTGCCGGGTATCGCGGCGTCGCTGTTCGCCCGGTTCCTGTCCCGGCAGGAGGACTCGCCGACCATGAAAGCTGTTGCGGCACTTCGTAACCAGTTCGGTGGCCACGCCGTACAGAGGGTCAGTAAGTCCGGCTAGGTGTTTGTTCGACAGCTCACGCTGACCGACTTCCGGTCATGGCCGCGGCTCGACCTGGAATTGGCCCCGGGCCGCACCGTGTTCGTCGGCCAGAACGGCTACGGCAAGACGAATATCGTTGAGGCCCTGTGGTATACCGCCACGCTCGGTTCCCACCGGGTCGCTTCGGACGCACCCCTGATCCGGGCCGGCTGTGATCGCGCTGTCGTCTCCACCATCGTGGTCAACGACGGCCGCGAGCTCGCGGTGGATCTCGACATCACCGCGGGCCGGGCCAACAAGGCCCGGCTGAACCGCTCGCCTGTCCGGTCCGCGCGCGAAATTCTCGGCGCCCTTCGGGCGGTGTTGTTCGCCCCCGAGGATTTGTCGTTGGTGCGTGGCGATCCCGGGGAACGCCGGCGGTACCTCGACGAGTTGGCCAGCACGCGCCGCCCCCGGCTGGGTGGGGTTCGGGCGGACTACGAAAAAGTGGTGCGGCAGCGCACCGCGCTGCTGAAATCCGCGGGCGCCAGCCGGTTTCGTGGCGCTGATGCCGGCGCGCTCGAAACCCTCGACGTCTGGGACGGTCATCTCGCCAGTCACGGGGCCGAGCTGATCGCCGCGCGCGTCGATCTCATCAATGAGTTGCACCCGGAGATCACCAAGGCCTACCACCTGCTGGCACCGGCGTCGCGGCCGGCAACCGTCCGCTACCGCAGTTCGGTAGAGGCCGTCGAAGAACAGGCCGGCACCGGATCGGTCGATATCGCGGCGTATGAAACCGCACTGCTCGACGAACTCTCCCGCCGCCGCTCCGCGGAACTCGAGCGCGGCGTGTGCCTGGTCGGGCCACACCGCGACGACCTCGAACTGCGCCTCGGTGACCAGCTCGCGAAAGGTTTTGCCAGCCACGGGGAGTCGTGGTCCATGGCGCTGGCGCTGCGGCTGGGCGCGTACGAGCTGCTGCGTACCGACGGCACGGATCCGGTGTTGCTTCTCGATGACGTCTTCGCCGAACTCGATTCGGCGCGCCGACGGGCGCTCGCCGACGTGGCACAATCGGCGGAGCAGGTTTTGGTCACCGCGGCGGTGCCCGACGACATTCCCCAGGACTGGGACGGCACCCGGGTCAACGTGGTGATGCGTGACGACGACGGCGGGCGGATTTCGGTGGTGGACGCATGAGCGAGGTTGGCCCCGCGGATCAATCGGACGGTGCAGCTGATGCTGCGAAGTCCGATGTGCCTGAAAGTGCTTTCCCGCCAGCGCATCTCGCCCATCTGAAGGGCATGGATCTGGTGCGCCGCACGCTGGAGGAAGCCCGCGGCGCGGCCCGCAGCCAGGGCAAGGACGTCGGCCGCGGCCGCAACGCGCCCGTTTCGAAGGCTCGTCGTGGCGGTGGTCGCCGGGCCTGGTCCGGGCCCGGGCCCGACCGTCGGGATCCCCAGTTGCTGGGCTCGGCGACGATGGATCTGGCCCGCAGCCGCGGCTGGTCGGGTCGGATGGCCGAAGGATCGGTGTTCGGCCAGTGGTCGACGGTGGTCGGTGATCAGATCGCCGAGCACGCCTCCCCCACTTCCCTACGCGAAGGCATTCTGACGGTGACGGCCGAGTCGACGGCCTGGGCCACGCAGCTGCGGATGGTGCAGTCGCAGATTCTGGCGAAAATCGCCGCTGCCGTCGGTGACGGTGTCGTGACTACCCTCAAGATCGTGGGTCCGTCGGGCCCGACGTGGCAGACGGGCCCGCGCAATTTCGGGGCGCGCGGCCCGCGCGACACCTTCGGCTGAGCCCCGTACGGGCGTCGCTCAGCGCGCCGAGGCGTGCAAGATGATGCCCCTGAAGCGTCCGGACGCGACATCACCCGAGAAATTCCTCGCACGGCGCGAACAGACGTGTCAAAACGCTGTCAGAAAGTCAGTGCCGCCGGGCCCTACCGGTAGACTGTCGACAGATCTGAGAGCGGTGTCCTCACCGCCCCCGCGAACCCCAAGGAGACGCGTCCGACGTGGCTGCCCAAAAGAAGGATGCGCCGGCTGAGTACGGTGCCGATTCGATCAAGGTCCTCGAAGGTCTGGAAGCGGTCCGCAAGCGTCCCGGCATGTACATCGGCTCCACCGGCGAGCGCGGTCTGCACCACCTGATCTGGGAAGTTGTCGACAACGCGGTCGACGAGGCCATGGCCGGTTTCGCCACCAAGGTCGACGTCCGCATCCTCGAGGACGGCGGCGTCCAGGTCACCGATGACGGCCGCGGTATCCCGGTCGCGATGCATGCCACTGGTATCCCGACGGTCGACGTCGTCATGACCGTGCTGCACGCCGGCGGCAAGTTCGAAGAGGGCGCCTACCAGGTGTCCGGTGGTCTGCACGGCGTCGGTGTCTCGGTGGTGAACGCCCTGTCGACGCGGCTCGAGGCCGACATCCACAAGGACGGCTTCGAATGGCACCAGACCTATGACAAGTCCGTCCCCGGCACCCTGCGCAAGGGCGAGCCGTCCAAGAAGACCGGTACCACCATCCGGTTCTGGGCGGACCCGGACATCTTCGAGACGACGGTCTACGACTTCGAGACCATCGCCCGCCGCCTGCAGGAGATGGCGTTCCTGAACAAGGGCCTGACCATCGAGCTGACCGACGAGCGCGTCGCCCCCGCCGCGGTGGTCGACGAGGTCGTCAGCGACCACGCCGAGGCACCGAAGTCGGCCGAGGAGCAGGCCGCCGAGGCTGCCGCTCCGCAGAAGGTGAAGCACCGGACGTTCCACTACCCCGACGGTCTGGTCGACTTCGTCAAACACATCAACCGCACGAAGAGCGCCATCCAGCAGAGCATCATCGATTTCGGCGGCAAGGCCGAGGGCCATGAGGTCGAGATCGCCATGCAGTGGAACGCCGGCTACTCGGAGTCGGTGCACACCTTCGCGAACACCATCAACACGCACGAGGGTGGTACCCACGAAGAGGGTTTCCGCGCGGCACTGACCACCGTGGTCAACAAGTACGCGCGCGACAAGAAGCTGCTGAAGGAAAAGGAAGCCAACCTCACCGGTGACGACATCCGGGAAGGCCTGGCCGCTGTCGTTTCGGTGAAGGTCCGGCAGCCGCAGTTCGAGGGCCAGACCAAGACCAAGCTGGGTAACACCGAGGTCAAGTCGTTCGTGCAGAAGATCTGCAACGAGCAGCTGACCCACTGGTTCGAGGCCAACCCCGCCGAAGCCAAAACCGTTGTCAACAAAGCGGTTTCGTCCGCGCAGGCCCGCGTCGCCGCGCGTAAGGCGCGCGAGCTCGTCCGCCGCAAGAGCGCGACCGATATCGGTGGCCTGCCCGGTAAGCTGGCCGACTGCCGCTCCACCGACCCGACGAAGTCGGAACTGTATGTGGTGGAGGGCGACTCGGCCGGTGGCTCGGCCAAGAGTGGTCGTGACTCGATGTTCCAGGCGATCCTGCCGCTGCGCGGAAAGATCATCAACGTCGAGAAGGCGCGCATCGACCGCGTGCTGAAGAACAACGAAGTCCAGGCCATCATCACGGCGCTGGGCACCGGTATCCACGACGAGTTCGACCTGTCGAAGCTGCGGTATCACAAGATCGTGCTGATGGCCGACGCCGACGTCGACGGCCAGCACA
This sequence comes from Mycolicibacterium sp. CBMA 226, assembly GCF_009729075.1. GTDB lineage: Bacteria > Actinomycetota > Actinomycetes > Mycobacteriales > Mycobacteriaceae > Mycobacterium. Next base: position 67,076 of record NZ_VTGY01000011.1, read on the forward strand.
TCTCGACCCTGCTGCTGACACTGCTGTTCCGGTTCATGAAGCCCCTGGTGGAAAACGGCCACATCTTCCTGGCCCAGCCGCCGCTGTACAAGCTGAAATGGCAACGCAGCGAACCGGAATTCGCCTACTCGGACCGTGAGCGTGACGGTCTGCTCGAAGCGGGCAAGGCGGCCGGCAAGCGCATCAACACCGACGACGGCATCCAGCGCTACAAGGGTCTGGGTGAGATGGACGCCAAGGAACTGTGGGAAACCACGATGGATCCGTCCGTGCGGGTGTTGCGTCAGGTGACCCTCGATGACGCCGCGGCAGCCGACGAACTGTTCTCGATCCTGATGGGCGAGGACGTCGAAGCCCGGCGCAGCTTCATCACCAGGAACGCGAAAGATGTTCGTTTCCTTGATGTTTAGCAACAGGCCCCGACCGAAGTGCGGTGAGTCCGAGCCGCCGCCACCGCCAAAAGTCAATGTTTAACGTGAAACAATCCGCAGAAGGAATTCGATGACCGACACTCTGCCTCCCGAAGGCGATCGGATCGAACCGGTCGACATCCAGCAGGAGATGCAGCGCAGCTACATCGATTACGCCATGAGCGTCATCGTCGGCCGCGCCCTCCCTGAGGTCCGTGACGGCCTCAAACCGGTGCACCGCCGCGTGCTCTACGCCATGTACGACTCTGGCTTCCGGCCGGACCGTTCGCACGCCAAATCCGCCCGCTCGGTCGCCGAGACCATGGGTAACTACCACCCCCATGGCGACTCGTCGATCTACGACACCCTGGTCCGCATGGCCCAGCCGTGGTCGCTGCGCTACCCACTGGTGGACGGCCAGGGCAACTTCGGCTCGCCGGGCAACGATCCTGCCGCCGCCATGCGTTACACCGAGGCGCGGCTCACGCCGCTGGCCATGGAGATGCTGCGCGAAATCGACGAGGAGACAGTCGATTTCATCCCCAACTACGACGGCCGCGTGCAAGAGCCGACCGTCCTGCCCAGCCGGTTCCCGAACCTGCTCGCCAACGGTTCCGGCGGCATCGCCGTCGGCATGGCCACCAACATCCCGCCGCACAACCTCCGCGAACTCGCCGAGGCCGTGTACTGGTGCCTGGAGAACCATGAAGCCGACGAGGAGACCACTCTCGAAGCGGTGATGGAGCGGGTCAAGGGCCCGGACTTCCCCACCCATGGCCTGATCGTCGGGACGCAGGGCATCTCCGACACCTACCGCACCGGCCGCGGCTCGGTCCGGATGCGCGGTGTCGTCGAGATCGAGGAAGACGCCAAGGGCCGCACCTCGCTCGTCATCACCGAGCTGCCCTACCAGGTGAACCACGACAACTTCATCACCTCGATCGCCGAGCAGGTGCGCGACGGCCGGATCGGTGGCATCTCCAACATCGAGGATCAGTCCAGCGACCGCGTGGGTCTGCGCATTGTCGTCGACCTCAAGCGTGACGCCGTCGCCAAGGTGGTGCTGAACAACCTCTACAAGCACACCCAGCTGCAGACCAGCTTCGGCGCCAACATGCTGTCGATCGTCGACGGCGTGCCGCGCACCCTGCGTCTCGATCAGATGATCCGCTACTACGTCGCGCACCAGCTCGACGTCATCAACCGGCGCACGCGATACCGCTTGCGCAAGGCCAACGAGCGCGCCCACATCTTGCGCGGCTTGGTGAAAGCCCTTGACGCTCTTGATGAAGTCATCGCACTGATCCGCGCGTCGGCGAATGCCGACGCCGCCCGGACCGGCTTGATGGAGCTGCTCGACGTCGACGAGATCCAGGCCCAGGCCATTCTCGACATGCAGCTCCGTCGCCTCGCCGCCCTGGAACGGCAGCGCATTGTCGACGACCTCGCCAAGATCGAGGCCGAGATCGCCGACCTCGAGGACATCCTGGCCAAGCCCGAGCGGCAGCGCGCCATCGTCCACGATGAGCTCAAGGAGATCGCCGACAAGTACGGCGACGACCGTCGGACCCGGATCATCGCGGCCGACGGCGACGTCACTGACGAAGACCTCATCCAGCGCGAGGACGTGGTCGTCACCATCACCGAGACCGGCTACGCCAAGCGAACCAAGACCGACCTGTACCGCAGCCAGAAGCGTGGCGGCAAGGGTGTGCAGGGTGCGGGCCTGAAGCAGGACGACATCGTCAACCACTTCTTCGTGTGCTCCACGCACGACTGGATCCTGTTCTTCACGACACAGGGCCGCGTGTACCGGGCCAAGGCGTACGACCTGCCCGAGGCGTCGCGGACCGCACGCGGTCAGCACGTGGCGAACCTGCTGGCCTTCCAGCCCGAGGAGCGCATCGCTCAGGTCATCCAGATCAAGAGCTACGAGGACGCGCCCTACCTGGTCCTCGCCACCCGCAACGGTCTGGTGAAGAAGTCCAAGTTGGCCGACTTCGACTCGAACCGCTCGGGCGGCATCGTCGCGATCAACCTGCGTGACGGTGACGAACTGGTCGGCGCGGTGCTCTGCTCGGCCGAAGAGGACCTGCTGCTGGTCTCCGCTAAAGGCCAGTCCATCCGGTTCTCGGCGACCGACGAGGCGCTGCGACCGATGGGTCGCGCCACCTCCGGCGTGCAGGGCATGCGGTTCAACGAAGACGACCGTTTGCTGTCGCTCAACGTCGTGATTCCGGACACCTACCTGTTGGTCGCGACCTCGGGCGGCTATGCCAAGCGGACCGCCATCGACGAGTACACAGCTCAGGGCCGCGGCGGCAAAGGCATCCTCACGATCCAGTACGACCCCAAGCGTGGCAGTCTGGTCGGAGCGTTGATCGTCGATGACGACACCGAGCTGTACGCCATCACTTCCGGCGGTGGTGTCATCCGGACCGCGGCACGTCAGGTGCGCAAGGCCGGACGGCAGACCAAGGGTGTGCGGTTGATGAACCTCGGTGAGGGCGACACACTGATTGCCGTCGCGCGCAACGCCGAAGAGGCCGAAGGTGGCGACGAGGCGGACACCGAGATCGACACCGCGACCGAGACCGACGAGACGTAGTGCTGCGACTGCCCCCAGCCGCCCTGATTGAAGGAGCCGCCAGGTGAGTTCCCCGAACGAGCCGGGATACACCCGCACCGGTGACGGACCCGCGAGCAACAGTTCGTCTGCGAACGGGCCTGCCACCGGATCGGGTGGCGGTGCCCATGCGGCCGAGCCGGGCGGCGAGACTCCGCCGTGGCAGCGGGCCCGCACCGGGGCCCCCGGGGACGCACCTGCGTCGACCGGTCCGAGCCTCGACGAGCGGCTCAACCGGTTCGTCAGCGGCAGTGGATCGGCATCGGCGTTGTCCAGCGGCTCGCCGTCCGAGGCACAGACGACCATCACGCCGGCCGTCACTCCCGACGTCCCCCCGGTGCCGCCGGTGCCGTCCGCTCCCTCGTCACCTGCGGTGACCCCGCAGGGCAATGTGCCGCCGAAGCCGGTCCGCACCCCCGAACCGGTGCGGCCCGAGACGAGGCCCGAGGCCGCCTACGCGAGCGAGATCCCGGACCTCTCCCGCCAGCCGCAGCGCCGGGCCGGCGAGCCGCGGGAGCCCCGCAGCACTGTCGCCACGGTGTCGCCGGCCCCGGCGCGTTCGCCGGCGCCGCGCAGCCGTGCGGGTGCCCGGCAGGACGGTCCGGTGCGGGCCAGCATGCAGGTGCGTCGCGTGGATCCGTGGAGTGTGCTGAAGGTCTCGCTGGTGCTGTCGGTGGCGCTGTTCTTCGTCTGGATGATCGCCGTCGCGTTCCTGTACCTCGTCCTCGGCGGCATGGGTGTGTGGAGCAAGCTCAACAGCAACGTTGGCGACCTGCTCACCAGCGGTGGCGGCAGCGGTGGCGAATTGGTTTCTGCCAGCACGATTTTCGGCGGCGCGACCCTCATCGGGTTGGTCAACATCGTGTTGCTGACGGCCATGGCCACCGTGGCGGCGTTCGTCTACAACCTCACGACGGATCTGGTCGGCGGCGTCGAGGTGACGCTCGCTGATCGGGACTAGTCAGCAGGCCTGCGGGCGCGGCTGACGTCGCGTTTTGGGCGCAGAGGTACCCATACGGTAATCTCATCGCTCGGCCGCAAGGCCACTTTCGGGCCTATAGCTCAGGCGGTTAGAGCGCTTCGCTGATAACGAAGAGGTCGGAGGTTCGAGTCCTCCTAGGCCCACGGAAGTCGGTATCACCGACTCCCCCACCGGAAGGGTGCACCGTGAGATTGGTTCTGCTGGTGCTCGGTACCTTGCTCGGAGTGGCCGCGGTAACCGTCTGGCGAACCCGGCATGGCGCAGAGGTCTGGCACTCCATTCAACCGGCCACCAACGAGGGGCCTTAGCTCAGTTGGTAGAGCGCTGCCTTTGCAAGGCAGATGTCAGGAGTTCGAATCTCCTAGGCTCCACAAATAAACAACAGCTCACAGCGGTTCTGGCACTAGGCGCCAGGGCCGCTGTTCTCGTTCGTGCCCACATTCTGCCCACACTCACCAGTAATCCCCCGGGTGAGCATGTTGTTCATGGCGATTCCAACCGCAGCCACATCGCTTGGATGCAGGTGGCTGTACCGGTCCAACATCAGCGCCGCAAAAACCAACGCCGACAATGGAATACGCGCGGCTACGCGCAGATTCCGGGTCGGCAATGCGCCTGGTGCGGTGAGGGAGGTAGCCCGACGTCGGGGCCGTCCATGGTGCCGGGGATCGGGACGGTCACTTGGACCGATCCCATGGCGTTGGCCGCACAATGCTGCCCCGACGACAGCTGGTAGCACGCCATGACCTCGATGTGGTACGTCCCGGACGCGGGGATTTGGTCGATGACGGCGGCGCCGGGGTCTCCTGGGACAGGAGGAAGGGATCCCCTGATTGTTCCTGAACTGTCGCTCCAGTTGACCTCCGTGACAAATTTGGGGTCGTTGTACGTCACCGGCCAACTGAGCTGGACGCTGTTGGGCCCGACCTGCGTCGCCGTCAGGGGAGCGTATGCCGCCGCGACTGGTGCCTGCGCAAACATGGCGGCGCTGGCGAGAAGCCCGGCCACAGTGGTTGCGGTCCGTGTGTTCATGGGGTTCCTTCGGAGTAGGCGACTGACCTGGTGTGTGGGCCAGTGTGTGGCGCGGCGCTTGGGAAGTTCTTGGTTCGAAGAAACTGAATCTGTGGATTGCGCCAGGAAAACCCCGGGAGCGTCGGCTTTGCCCTCCCGCCCCCAGCACTGGCCGTCCTAGCAGTGCAGAGGCGGTTCCGGTAGCAAGTGCCGGGGCCGCTTTTCTTGTTGGTGGCCAGTGGAGATTCCAATGACGCTCCAACCGGGCGGCCCTACGCTGGCGCCCATGACGACAGAGATCAGCTACTCGAAGTGGATGTTGCCACTGTCGGTGCCGTTCGGCCTCGGGCCGAAGCACAGCACGGTGGAGGTGCGCGACGGGACGCTGCACGTGACCATGGGTTGGGGCTTCTCCGCCGAGATCCCGTTGAGTTCCATCAAGGAGGCCAGCCGCTGGGAAGGCCGCATCACGTCGTGGGGTGTGCACGGCTGGCGCGGACGATGGCTTGTCAACGGTTCATCCGACGGTGTTGTGGCGCTCACCATCGACCCGGCGGTCAAGGCCAAGGTGTGCGGCGTGCCGGTGACGCTGCGCGAACTCGGGGTCAGCGTGACGGATCCCGATGCACTGATCGCGGCTGTACAGCGGTGAGCTGACGAGCATGAGCTTGTGTGCCAAACCCGGCCCGGACCTGACACACAAGCTCAGTCTCAGCGCCCAGAACTAGGGCTGCGGCGTCACATCCACGCTCGGGGGCAGCGGCGAGGGCTCGGGTTGCATCGAACGCCGCACGATCGAGAACGTGATGCCGCCGAGCGCCAGGACCGCGACGGTCGCGCCGGCGATCAGCAGGGGCCGGCGACGCTTGGCTCCCGCCTGCACCACCACGGCGAGATCGCCCGCGGAGTCCTCGCTGCGGTGGCACCGGCTCCCGACCCAGCGGGCGGTCCCGAGCGTCGATCCGACGCCCAGCCCGAGCACCCCGCGCAGGATCAGCAGCGGCCCGACGATGGTGTACTTCAGCCCGCGACCCAGGCGGGCACCGGAGCTGGGGCGGCTGACCTCGGGGACGTTCTCGGTGACAGTGCTCATCAACCAACCTCTCTGCCGGAGACGATTTCTTCAGACCGCCCAAGGTGGGGGGCCGGGCTCTACGCCAGGCCTTCCACGTTATTCGGTGGGGGCGACTTCGGGGTCTCAAATGTGAGTGGCAGACTGACTTTCCGTGACGAGCCCCATTCAGACCGCAACCGCGACGCTGCACACCAACCGCGGCGACATCAAGATTGCTTTGTTCGGTAACCACGCGCCCAAGACCGTCGCCAACTTCGTTGGACTGGCCCAGGGCACCAAGGATTACTCCACCGAGAACGCCTCGGGCGGCACCTCCGGCCCGTTCTACGACGGCGCCATCTTCCACCGTGTCATCGACGGCTTCATGATCCAGGGCGGCGACCCGACCGGCACCGGCCGTGGCGGCCCGGGCTACCAGTTCGCCGACGAGTTCCACCCGGAGCTGCAGTTCGACAAGCCGTACCTGCTGGCCATGGCGAACGCCGGGCCGGGCACCAACGGTTCGCAGTTCTTCATCACCGTCGGGCCGACCCCGCACCTGAACCGTCGCCACACCATCTTCGGTGAGGTCGTCGACGAGGCGTCGCAGAAGGTTGTGGACGCCATCGCCACCACGGCCACCGACCGCGGTGACCGCCCGACCGAGCCGGTCGTCATCGACTCGATCACTGTTTCCTGAATCCCAGCCTGACGCGCGGCGTGGCAGTCCCCCACCGGGACTGTCGCGCCGTTTGCGTTGAGCCGGTAGTGAGGGTGCGGACTACTCGCACTTGTCCGCCGGGAGTACAGGGTCGACGGTGGTCTACGGGATGAGGCCGGCGTCGGTCAGTGCGTCGAGGACGTTGATGGGATCGGTGCCGACGTCCCATCGGGTGAAGACCAGGAGCCGGTCATCGACGGTGTCGAGCTCCAGGAGTCGAACCTTGCGGGCCAGGCGACGGAATTCGGTGATGCGCACACTCTTGAGGTCGGCCTGTGTATAAGTATCGGTCCGCCACCACCCGCGAACGACGAGCCCCGCGGGCGTGATGGCCAGCTTCGGCCGGGCACGCCAGGACATCACGGCGAACACCAGCAGACCGATGGCCGCGATGTCGCCGAGAACGCGTCCGGGCTGGTCAGTGACCGAAGAGAGGGCCACCGCGGCGAGTACGACGCCGAATACCCCACACGCCGCGATACCGGCGCCCGGGGGGCTCCATTGAGTTTGTTCCACGAGATGTCCACACCCTTGGGGGCAAGTTATCCACAGGCACTATCCCCAATGGGGATGAATCACACGCGTGTGATTGTGTGACCGCCAGGTTGCCAGTTGGGTTACGTAACGAGACCGGGATGTAACGAACCGGGCCGTCGACCCAGCTCAGCGCCACCGCATGGTCAGCAGCAGGCCCGTGATCATGAACGCGAACGCGATCGCGTAGTTCCACTGGGCGAGATCGGCCATCCACTTCAGCAGGTGTGGAGTACCGGCCGGGTTCAGCGCGGCGAGCTGGAACACTGCCAGCCAGATCAGACCGATGAGCATGAGCGAGCAGAAGAACACCACGAACCACACGCTCGACGGTCCGGCCTTGACCTTCACCGGCGTCCGACTCACCGGGTTGATGGTGAAGTCGTTCTTCTTGCGAACCTTGGACTTGGGCATTGGTACCTTCGCGGACAGTCGGTGCCGCACTCCCGCGCCGGCGGAGAAAAACCGGCAATTCGGTGCGACGATGGAGCGGTATGCACTCAGAGCCTAACGCAGAAGACGTGTCGCCTCGCAGGCCCTGGTGGACGGCCGGGACCTCGGAACCTGTCCAACCGGCCCGTCACTCCGCCTGGCGATTCGGTGTGCCGGTCGTCTGTGTGCTCGCCGGCCTGCTGCTGGCCACCACGCACAGCGTGTCCGGGGGCAGCGAGATCCGGCGCAGTGACGCGCCCCGCCTCGTCGACATGGTCAAGGAGGCCCAGCGCACCGTCGCCACCCGTGCCGCCGAGCGCGACAGCCTGCAGCATCAGCTCGAGAACCACCACGGCGGTACCCCCGGCGCCGAAGCAGCGCTCGGCGCCATCACCAGCCGGGCCAACGAACTCGGTCTGGAGCTCGGCCTCGATCCCATGCGTGGACCGGGTCTGGTGATCACCCTCAACGACGCGCAGCGCAATGCGCAGGGCCAGTACCCGCGCGACGCCACGCCCGACGACCTCGTCGTGCACCAGCAGGACGTCCAGGCGGTGCTCAACGCACTGTGGCTGGGCGGTGCCGAGGCCGTCCAGATGCAGGACCAGCGAATCCTGGCGACGTCGGCCCCGCGCTGTGTCGGCAACACGCTGCTGCTCAACGGCCGTACCTACAGCCCGCCGTACGTCATCACCGTCATCGGCAACGTCGAGGGCATGCGGGCCGCGCTGGCCGCGGCGCCGCTGGTGACCTTGTACAAGCAGTACGTCGTGCGGTTCGGACTCGGGTACACCGAGGTACCGCGGGCGTCGGTGGACGTCGTCGGTCACCGGATGCCGGTGAAGCTCCAGTACGCCAAACCGGCTGGACCGGTCACATATTGAGTGATCAGGTCAGCGGTGACCCAGTAGCCTGACGGCATGCAGGTTCTCGTCCTCGACAACTACGACAGCTTCGTGTTCAACCTGGTCCAGTACCTGGGCCAGCTCGGAGTGCACGCGCAGGTTTGGCGTAGCGACGACGAACGCGTCTCCACCGCCGAGGGTGTGGCCGCCGTGGCGGAGGAGTTCGACGGGATCCTGGTGAGCCCGGGCCCCGGCACCCCGGAGCGGGCCGGCGCGTCGATTCCGCTGGTCCGGGCCTGTGCGCAGACGCGCACTCCCCTACTCGGCGTGTGTCTGGGACATCAGGCCATCGGGGTGGCTTTCGGCGGCACGGTGGACCGCGCGCCGGAACTGCTGCACGGCAAGACCAGTCTTGTGCACCACGCGAACAGTGGTGTGCTGCAAGGACTTCCGGACCCGTTCACGGCGACTCGCTACCACTCGCTGACCATCCTGCCGGAGACGCTGCCGGATGAGCTGGAGGCCATCGGGCAGACCGACACCGGCATCATCATGGCGGTGCGGCACCGCGAACTGCCGATCCACGGCGTGCAGTTCCACCCGGAGAGCATCCTGACCCAGGGCGGGCACCGGATGCTCGCCAACTGGCTGGGCTTCTGCGGGCAGGCTCCCGATGAGGGCCTCGTCAGTCGCCTCGAGCAGGAAGTCGCGGACGCCGTGTCGGCCGCGACCCGTACCGCCTAGCGGCGGTTTACGAAGCGAAGCTCAGCGTGATCGACGCGTTGAAGTTCACGCCACTGCCGGCCGCCGGCATCTGGCTCACCACCGCATTGCTGCGCTGACCGCTGTTCTGCACGTCCGCGCCCTTGATCAGCACGCCGGTCCAGCCCAGGGCGCGCAGGTTCGGCTCGGCGTCCGTCCAGAACTGACCGCTCAGGTTGGGCATCACGAACTGGTTGCCCAGCGACACCTTCAGCGTGATCGGCGCGTCCTTCGCCGTCGGTGTGCCGGCCGCCGGTTCGGTGCCGAGGATCTCGCCGGCCGGCTTCGGGCTGTCGATCGGAGCGGTCAGGATCGTCGTGAAGCCGACGGTGTTGAGGTTCTTCGTCGCAACTTCCACGGTCTGGCCGTTGACATCGGGCATCGGCACCAGGCCCGGGCCGGAGCCGACGATGATCGTGATGACGTTGGTGATCGCCGACGTCTGGTGGGCCGGCGGGTTGGTCGCGATGACCTTGTCTTTCTGCTCCGGCAGCGACTGCGACACCGTCTGCTGGATGTTCCGGAAGCCCGATGCCTGCAGCTTCGCCATCGCATCGGCCGGCGACTGCTTCGAGACGTCCGGAACCTCGCGCTGCTCAGGGCCGGTGGAGACGTTGATGGTGATCTCGTCACCGGCGGCGACGGAAGCGTTGGCCGACGGTTCGGTGCCGATCACGTGGTCCGGCGCCACGGTCGAGTCGGGCCGCTGCTGCGTACGCGTCTTGAAGCCCCGGTTCTGCAGGTTGGCGACGGCGTCGGCCTGAGCCAGCCCGCGCACGTCCGGAATCTGCTGGTCGTGCGGCTTGCCGCCGATCAGGTTGATGGCGACGGTGACGACGACCGTCAGCACAGCCAGGATGGCGGCCGCGACGAGCCAACGGCCGATCGGGGTCGCGGCCCGGTCCGTCGAGCGGTACGGCTGCGGGTTGACGCTGATCTGCTCCGGCATCATGCTGCGCGGCCCACCGAACCCGCCCGAGCCCATCAGCGCGGTGCGTTCTGCATCGGTCAGCACCTTGGGGGCGTCCGGAGCCTCGCCGGCGTGCACGCGGATCAGGTCGTTCCGCATGTCCGCGGCGCTCTGGTAGCGGTTGTCCGGGTTCTTCGCCAGGGCCTTGAGCACGACGGCGTCCAGGTCGGGAGTGATGCCGGAGTGCCGCTGCGAGGGCGGCACCGGGTCCTCACGGACATGCTGGTAGGCCACGGCCACCGGCGAATCGCCGACGAAGGGCGGCTCACCGGTGATCAGTTCGTAGAGCACGCAACCGAGCGAGTACACGTCCGAGCGGGCGTCGACGTTCTGTCCACTGGCCTGCTCGGGCGACAGGTACTGGGCGGTGCCGATGACCGCCGCGGTCTGCGTCATCCGGTTGCTGCTGTCGGCGATGGCGCGGGCAATGCCGAAGTCCATGACCTTGACCGCGTTGGCCTTGCTGATCATGATGTTCGCCGGCTTGATGTCGCGGTGCACGATGCCGTGCTGGTGACTGAAGTTCAGGGCCTGACAGGCGTCGGCGATGATCTCGATCGCGCGCTGCTGCGGCAGCGGCCCCTCGGTGTGCACGATGTCGCGCAGCGTCACGCCGTCGACGTACTCCATGACGATGTACGGCAGCGGGCCGTTGGGCGTCTCGGCCTCGCCGGTGTCGTAGACCGCGACGATCGCGGGGTGGTTCAGCGCCGCGGCGTTCTGCGCCTCCCGACGGAAGCGCAGGTAGAAGCTCGGGTCGCGAGCGAGGTCGGCGCGCAGCACCTTGACCGCGACGTCGCGGTGCAGGCGTAGGTCCCGCCCGAGGTGAACCTCGGACATGCCACCGAAGCCGAGGATGTCCCCCAGCTCGTAGCGGTCGGAGAGGTGCTGGGGCGTGGTCATGAGATGGCCGGTCCTGACAGCTTCGGGAGCGAAGCCGACTGACCCGTCGGTGCGCCCGGCGTCTTCGTGGTCTCGGTGATGGTGTTGGTGACAGTCGACTGCTGCTGGTTCTTCTGGTCCTGCCGGTCCTGCGCGTTGAGCACGATCAGGATCGCGATGACGATCGCCAGCGCACCCAGGACACCCGCGGCCCACAGCAGGGCGCGCTGACCGGGCGAGAACGTCCGCCGCGCCGGCGGGGCCGGCCGATGGTTGCCACTGGCCGGCCGCGGCCGCGGGGTCGCGGGTGCCGGACGGGCGGGCTCGATGGCCGCGCGTGCCTGTGTGCTCGACGGGATCGCCGCCGGAGCGGCGCGGCCGATGGTCGGTGCCTGGTTGGGCCGCGGGGGGCGGCGTCCGGCCCGGACTGCGGCGACGGCGTCGGCGAACGGGCCGCCACTGCGGTAACGGTGGATGGCGTCCTTGGCGAGCGCGATCTCGATCAGTTCCCGGACGTTGGGGGGCAGGTCGGCCGGCAGGGGTGGCGGCGCTTCCTTGATGTGTTTCATCGCGACGGTGAGGGCGCCGTCGCCGGTGAACGGCCGCCGCCCGGACACGGACTCGTAGCCGACGACACCGAGCGAGTAGACGTCGCTGGCGGCGGTGGCGTCGTGGCCCAGAGCCTGCTCGGGCGCGATGTACTGGGCGGTGCCCATCACCATGCCGGTCTGGGTGACGGGCGCGGCGTCGACGGCCTTGGCGATGCCGAAGTCGGTGAGCTTCACCTGGCCGGTCGGGGTGATCATGATGTTGCCGGGCTTGACGTCGCGGTGCACCAGGCCGGCGCTGTGGGCGACCTGCAGGGCCCGGCCCGTCTGTTCCAGCATGTCCAGCGAGTGCCGCAGCGACAGCCGGCCGGTGCGCTTGATCACCGAGTTCAGCGGCTCGCCGTTGACGAGCTCCATGACCAGGTAGGCGGTGCGGCCGGAATCGTCGAGCTCGGTCTCGCCGTAGTCGTAGACGCTGGCGATGCCGGGGTGGTTCAGCATCGCGACCGTGCGCGCCTCGGCGCGGAACCGCTCGACGAACTCAGGGTCGGTCGAGTACTCGGCCTTGAGCACTTTGATGGCGACCTGTCGGCCGAGCCTGCTGTCGACGCCTTCCCAGACCTGACCCATGCCACCTGTGGCGATGAGTCGCTGAAGTCGATAGCGGCCGGAAAGTGTGACTCCGACCCGCGCGCTCATGATCCCTCCCGTAGCGCCGCGGCGATTGTGGCCCGCCCGATGGGTGCGGCCAGCGCACCGCCGGTTGCGGACAAACGGTCCCCACCATTCTCCACTAGGACGGCGACGGCGACCTTCGGGGATTTAGCCGGTGCAAAAGCGATGTACCACGCGTGTGGCGGGGTGTTGCGTGGATCGGTGCCGTGTTCGGCGGTGCCCGTCTTTGATGCGATCTGCACGCCGGCTATGGCTCCCTTCTGCTGCGTCACCTGCTCGGCGCCGACCATCAGATCCGTAAGTGTAGCCGCGACCTGGGATGAGATGGCCCGCCGCTGCTGGTGCGGTGAGGTAGCCGCGATGTTGCGGAGGTCAGGTCCCTTGAGGTCGTCGACCAGGTACGGGGCCATGCTGACGCCGCCATTGGCGATGGTCGCGGCGACCATCGCATTCTGCAGCGGGGTCAGGGCGACGTCCTTCTGGCCGATGCTGGAGATACCCAGGGCCGGGGCGTCGGAGATCGGGCCGACGGTCGACTCGGCGACCTGCAGCGGGATCGACGGCGGCGGGGTGTCCAGGCCGAACTGCTTGGCCATGGTCCGCATCGCGTCGGCGCCGTTGTGCAGGCCCAGTTCGACGAAGGCGGTGTTGCACGATTTGGCGAACGCCTCGCGCAGGGACACCGTCGGGCCGCCGCCGCATGCCGCGCCGCCGTAGTTCTCCAGCGTTGCGGTGCTGTCCGGCAACGTGATTCGCGCCGCGGACGTGAGCTGGGTGTCCGGGGTGGCGCCGGCCTGCAGGGCCGCTGCGGTGGTCAGCACCTTGAACGTCGACCCCGGCGGGTACGTCTCGGAGATCGCCCGGTTCTGTAGCGGTGAGTCGGGGTTGTCGCGCAGCTCCTGCCAGGCGGCGGACTGCCTGTCCCCTTCATGCGAGGCGAGCAGATTGGGGTCGTACGACGGCGACGACACCATGGCCAGAATCTTGCCGGTGGACGGGTCCAGGGCGACCACCGAGCCCTTGCACGGGTTGCCGCCGCACCCCTGCTGCATCGCGTCCCACGCGGCCTGCTGCACCCGCGGCACGATCGTGGTGTCGACGTTGCCGCCGCGAGGATCGCGGCCTGTGAAGAAGTCTGCGATGCGGTTGCCGAACAGCCGCTCGTCGGAGCCGTTGAGGATGCTGTCCTCGGCGCGCTCGAGACCGGTGCTCGAGTACTGCAGCGAGTAGAAGCCCGTGATGGGCGCGTAGACCAGCGGGTTCGGGTAGATGCGGAGGTAGCGGAACCGGCCGTTGGTCGGCATCGAGTACGCCAGCAGTTGGCCGCCGGCGGTGATCTGGCCGCGCTGGCGTGAGTACTCGTCGAGCAGCACCCGCTGGTTCCGCGGGTCGGCGCGGAGGCCGTCTGCGGCGAACACCTGCGTGGAGGTGGCGTTGAGCAGCAGCAACACGATCAGGGCCATGACGAGGCCGGAGAGGCGGCGAAGCGAGGTGTTCATTGCTTCTCGATCACCTCGGTGCTGGCCGCCGCGATCGATGTGTTGGGGCCACGGGTCGACAGCGGGCGGCGCGCGACGTGCGAGACCCGCAGCAGCAGGGCCAGCAGCACGTAGTTGGACAGCAGTGACGAGCCGCCGTAGGACATCCACGGCGTGGTCAGGCCGGTCTGCGGGATCAGTTTGGTGACGCCGCCGACGACGATGAACAGTTGCAGCGCCAGCGCGGCAGACAGGCCGGCCGCCAGCAGTTTGCCGAAGCTGTCGCGCACCGCGATGGCGGTGCGCAGCCCCCGGATGATGACGATCGTGTAGAGCATCAGCACCGCCGCCAGGCCGACGAGCCCGAGCTCCTCGCCCACCGCCGCGATGATGAAGTCGGTGGACGCGTCGGGCACCGTGCCGGGCTGACCGTTACCGAGGCCGGTGCCGAAGATGCCGCCCGTGGCGAAGCTGAACAGGGACTGCACCATCTGGTAGCCGGCGCCGTCGGGGTCGGCGAACGGGTCCAGCCAGTTCTGCACGCGCACCCGGACGTGCGCGAAAAGTTGGTACGCCACAAGGCTTCCCACGCAGAACAGACTCAACCCGATGACCACCCAGCTGAGCTTCTCGGTGGCGACGTACAGCAGCACCAGGAACGTCGCGTACAGCAGGAGCGACGCCCCGAGGTCCTTCTCGAAGACCATGACGCCGATGGAGCCGACCCACGCGACCAGCAGCGGCGCCAGGTCGCGCGGCCGCGGCAGGTCGATGCCGAACATGTGCTTGCCGGCGCTGGTGAACAGACTGCGCTTGGTGACCAGCACGCTGGCGAAGAAGATCAGCAGCAGGATCTTGGAGAACTCGGCGGGCTGAATCGAGAAGCCCGGCAACCGGATCCAGATCTTGGCGCCGTACTGCTCGGCCACCGAATCGGGCAGCACCGCGGGGATCGCCAGCAGGACCAGGCCGCTGAGGCCGCAGATGTAGCCGTAGCGGGCCAGCATCCGGTGGTCGTGGACGAACATCAGCACCGCGGTGAACACCAGGATGCTCAGCAGGGTCCACAGCATCTGCTGGTTGGCGTTGCCGCCCGGCAGGACACCGGCGGGCCGGCTGTGCGCCGACAGATCCAGCCGGTAGATCAGCACCAGGCCCAGGCCGTTCAGCAGCGCGACCACGGGCAACAGCAGCGGGTCGGCATACGGCGCGTACCGGCGCACCGCCAGGTGGGCGCCACCGAACAGCACGACGAAGCCGACCGTGAACTGGACGAGGTCCAACCGCAGGCCGGTCTCCTGATTGGCCTCGACGATGAGCAGCGCCACCGTCGTGATCACGGCCGCGAAGCCCAGCAGAACCAACTCGGAATTACGCCGATTGGGCAACTGAGGGGCGACCGCGACCGGAGACTGCGGCTGCGTGTCTTCCCGTCGCTTCGCTCGCGCCGGATTGTCTTCCCGTCGCTTCGCTCGCCCCGGAGTGTCTTCCCGCCGCTGCGCCCCCTCCGGCGTCGTCATGCCTCGACTCCAGCTCGCTCCGGTCCTCGCTCGTTCCGGACGGCGATCCGCACGTGCGCGGGGCTCCGGGACGTCATGACGCGTTCCGGCAGTTGGTGCCCGGCTCCTGAGGTGGCGGAGGGAGTGCCGTGGCCGTCGGGGACGGAGCCGCGGGCGAAGTGGGGGCAGGCGCGGGGCTGGAGGGGTTCGGTGCCGGTGCCGGGCTGGGTGCCGGTGTCGGGGCAGGCGTGGTCGAAGCCGGTGCCTCGGGTCCGGGGGCCGGACCGCGGGGCGGCTGCGGCACCACCGACAGCGACGGTGCCGGCGCTCCGGGCGCGGGAGCAGGTGCCGGCGGCGGGGTGACGACGGGCGGCGCGCACAGCGGCAGCAGCGAGCTGTGGCTGAGTTCCTTGAGCTGTCGGATCGCGTCGTCGACCGTGCCGGTCGGCAGGCCGGCGGTGACCTGGGCCCGGCCGGATTCGCGCAGGTCGGCGACCTTCATGGGCTGGCAGCCGGCCCGGGTGTCGTCGACCCCGATGATCGTCATATCGGAGTGGCCGTCCAGGCACGCCAGCAGGTACGGATCCTGCAGCGGCAACCCCAGCAGCGAGCCTGGGATGCCGCGCATGATGTAGACCGAGCCGTTGTAGCCGGAGACGTAGTAGTTACTGCGGATCAGGTAGCGCCCGATGGCCAGTCCGCTGATGAGCAACAGGATCAGCAAGATGGCGCCGATGATCAGATTGCGCCGGGTGTGACGCTTCCGCGCCGGCGGTTCCGGTTGTGCGGCAGGCTTTTTCGCGGCTGCCGCCACGCGCTTGGGGTTGAAGGCGGACGCGCGCCCGGCCGCGGTATTGGGCGGCAGGGTGTCGTCGTCCTGGCCGGACACCGCGCCCGCGAGGATGGGGGCGGTCTGGCCGTACTCGTAGTCGACGACGTCGGCCACCACGACGGTCACGTTGTCCGGGCCGCCGCCGCGCAGCGCCAGCTCGATGAGTCGGTCGGCGCAGTCCACGACATCGGGGATCTGCATGGCGGTCTGGATGGTCTCGTGGCTGACCGGGTCGGACAACCCGTCTGAACACAGCAGGTAGCGGTCGCCGGCGCGGACCTCACGCATGGTGAGTGTCGGCTCGACCTCGTGGCCGGTCAGCGCCTTCATGATCAGCGAGCGCTGCGGGTGGCTGTGGGCCTCCTCGGCAGTGATGCGACCGTCGTCGACCAGCGTCTGAACGAAGGTGTCGTCCTTGGTGATCTGCGTCAGCTCGCCGTCGCGCATCAGGTAACCGCGGGAGTCGCCGATGTGCACCATGCCCAGCCGGGTGCCGTCGAACAGGATGGCGCTCAGGGTCGTGCCCATGCCCTCGAGCTCGGGGTCGGCCTCGACATGGGCCGCGATGGCCGCGTTACCGTCGTGGACGGCGTCGTTCAGTTTGGCCAACAGGTCGCCGCCGGGTTCGTCGTCGTCCAGGTGTGCCAGCGCGGCGATGACCAGCTGTGAGGCGACCTCGCCGGCGGCGTGGCCGCCCATGCCGTCCGCCAGGGCGAGCAGGCGGGCGCCTGCGTAGACGGAGTCCTCATTGTTGGCGCGGACCAGGCCACGGTCGCTGCGCGCGGCATATCGGAGTACGAGTGTCACGGGCGCAGCTCAATTACCGTCTTGCCGATTCGAACCGGCGTTCCCATTGGAACCCTTACCGCCGTCGTCACTTTCGCCCTGTCCAGGTATGTACCGTTGGTCGATCCTAGGTCTTCGACGTACCACTCGGAGCCTCTCGGCGACAGCCGGGCGTGCCGTGTCGAGGCGTAGTCGTCGGTGAGCACCAGGGTGGAGTCGTCGGCCCGGCCGATCAGGACGGGCTGGCTGGTCAGGGTGATCCGGGTGCCCGCGAGGGCGCCTTCGGTCACCACCAACTGGCGCGCGTACCGGCGTCGGTCCCGGTTGGGCAGCAGAGTGCCGCGGAACGCCAGACCACGCCGCACCATGACGGCTCCGGTAGGTGCGTAGATGTCGGTGCGCAGGACGCGCAAGACCGACCAGATGAAAAGCCAGAGCAACAGAAGGAAACCGACCCGCGTCAGCTGCAGAACTAACCCCTGCATCCGACGTCCTCTCCGTTGCCGCATCGAGGCTGGGCCCGGTGCCCGGTAGCCGTCGGCATCGTCACGATACTTTGGCGGTCACCGGCCGGTGTGAACATCACCCGGCCGGTGACGGATACCGGGCTCAGTGAACGCGGACCACGATCTCGGAGTGACCGACCCGGATGACGTCGCCGTCGGCCAGCTGCCACTCCTGAACCGGGGCGTTGTTGACGGTGGTGCCATTGGTCGAGTTCAGGTCCGAGAGCAGCGCGGTGTGGCCGTCCCAGCGGATCTCGAGGTGCCGGCGGGAGACACCGGTGTCGGGCAGGCGGAACTGGGCGTCCTGGCCGCGACCGATGACGTTCGCGCCTTCGCGCAGCTGGTAGGTGCGGCCGCTGCCGTCGTCGAGCTGGAGGGTGACGTTCGCGCCGGCGGCACCGTAGCCACCGCCGTAGCCGCCCGGCTGACCGTATTCGGGCTCGGCGTAGCCGGCGGCTGCGCCGCCGCCGTAACCCTGGTCGCCGTAGCCGGCCGGCGCCGGGGCCGGGGCCGCGGCCTGGCCGTAACCGTGGTCAGCGGGAGGCTGGCCGTAGCCCTGGTCAGCGGGAGGCTGGCCGTAGCCCTGGTCGGGCTGGGCGTAGCCACCTTGCTGCGGCTGGCCGTAGTTCTGTTCGCCGTAGCCACCCTGGCCGGAAGGCTGTCCGTAGCTGGGCTGGCCGTAACTCTGCGGGGGCTGTCCGTAGCCTTGTTCGGGCTGGCCGTAACCGCCCTGCGGCGGCTGGCCGTAACTCTGCGGGGGCTGTCCGTAGCCTTGTTCGGGCTGGCCGTAACCGCCCTGCGGCGGCTGGCCGTAGCCACCCTGCGGAGCGCCGTAGCCCTGCTCAGGCTGGCCGTATCCACCTTGCGGGGCGCCGTAGCCCTGCTCAGGCTGGCCGTAACCACCGTGCTGCGGGCCGACCGGCGGCGGTCCGGGAGGGCCGCCTTGCGGGCCGCCGTAGCCGCCCTGGCCGTATCCGGACGGTCCTGCGCCGTAACCGGCCTGGTCGCCCGGCTGTCCGTACCCGCCCGGCTGTCCATAGCCGGGGCCGCCCTGCGGAGCGCCGTAGCCACCCGGCTGTCCGTAACCCTGCGGCGGCTGGCCATAGCCCTGGCTCGGGTCCTGCGGGTACTGCTGACCGCGCTGCTCGTCGGGCTGCCGTCCGTAGTCGTACTCGTCGCCTGGCTGGCCCTGTCCCTGGCCGGGGCGGTGGGTCGGGTTGTCAGTCATTGGTACTCCTGGTTCTGCGGTGTGCACGCGGTCGCTGGGTGCCGGCCGCGGTGGCCCGGCGGTTGAGTCGGGGTTCACCGCGCCGTGGGCGCGGAATTGGCCGGTATGAAGGCCAGGTGACGGCTCAAACCTGACGACCACCTCACCATACGTTTGCCATCCTCGCTCATGGACGAATCCCTCGAGGTGTTTGGCAAAAGCACTGGGTGTGAGGTCAGGATCGGCGTTCACCTTCTCGAAATCGGTGTTACTGAGCGTAATGACGTATTCGTTCGGTGCCAAAATACGGCCACCACCGACATCGTGGGCACCGGATTCGGCTTCCCGCTGGAGTGCGGCCTCGACTTCCGGGGGTGCGATCGACCCCCCGAAGACGCGGGCAAAAGCGTCTCCGACCGTGGTCTCGAGCTTGCGCTCGATCCGGTCGACCAGACCCATGTCCCCCTGCCTCGCTTCGTCTCGGTGGTCCGTATGTGATGTGCGCAATAACCGCGGAACACCACTGTTACGCATGGTATCGGCCTGACCTTGTAATACGTGACCAACAGAATCGTGAGAATTCGAAAGACGCTGGTCAGGGCGTGGCGAGGCGGCACGCGGACCGCCGGATCGGGCGATTTCGCGGCCTCTCCGCGCTTCGGCTGCGGCGGTTTGATTGCGCAGAAGCCGCTGGTCAGCGACGGATTTGGAGCCGGGGGTAGGGGTGGTGATACTCTCTTGCAGTTGTTTGGGGCGAGTGGCGGAATGGCAGACGCGCTGGCTTCAGGTGCCAGTGTCCTTCGGGACGTGGGGGTTCAAGTCCCCCTTCGCCCACTCAACGGCAGTTCTCGGAATTGCTGACAAAGGCCACGAATCCATAGGATTCGTGGCCTTTGTGTTTGGTGGGCAGGCGTTCGCGAGTGCGCGGTTCCACGGGGCCGGGGACTGGGTCGTCTCGAGATGACTGACCCTCCCAGGCAATAGCGCTGAGCTGTCGGATCCAACAGTGGCAGGTATATAGAGGCGCCTCATGTTCCTTGCCTGGCCGTCGGGATGCAGCTGTGGGAGTGTGAAGGACCCGATCGGAGGTCCACAGTGAACTGGGCGGCGAGGTCATTGTGCGCGGCGGTGACGGGCGTGGTTCTCGCCGCGTCGGCATGCAGCCTGGAAGGCGCGCGCGGCAACTATGGCACGGGCCCGGACGCGATCATCACCGTCAACGGCGGTGAACCCCAGAACGGTCTGGTGCCCACCAACACCAACGAGAACATGGGCGGTCGCGTCGTCGATTCGTTGTTCACGGGGCTCTACAGCTATACCGCTGACGGCACGCCGGTGCTGGCCAACGCGGAGTCCGTGGACACCACCGACAACCAGCACTACACCGTTCACCTGAAGCGGGACTGGACCTTCACCGACGGCACCCCGGTGCGGGCCGAAAACTATGTCCGCGCTTGGAATTTCGGTGCGGCCACCGTCAATGGCCAGCTGCAGCAGAGCTTCTTCGCGCCGATCGAGGGGTACGACGCCGTCGCCGCGGATGCTTCCCCGCTGACCGAGATGTCGGGCTTGAAGGTGGTGGACGACTACACCTTCACGGTGCGCCTCACCAGCCCCAACATCGACTTCAAGCTGGGGCTTGGGTTCACGCCGTTCAAGCCGTTGCCCGATGTGTTCTTCACCGACGGCGCGGCCAAGTTCGGCGAGCATCCCGTCGGTAACGGACCGTACATGCTGAAGGGCCCGGACGCCTGGCTGCACAACGTCAAGCTCGACGTGGTTCGCAACCCGAATTACCGGGGTCCGGACAAGCCGAAGAACGGTGGCCTGAGCTTCGTCTTCTACAGCAGCTTCGACACCGCGTACACCGACCTCGAGTCCGGCAACCTCGACGTGCTGGACACGGTGCCGGTGAGTGCGTTGGGCACCTATAAGAAGGTGCTCGGCAGCCGGGCGTTGACCAAACCGACTGCCCAGAACATGCAGCTCGGAATCCCCTATTACCTGCCGCATTTCAGCGGCGAGGAGGGTCGCCTACGGCGCGCGGCGATTTCGATGGCGATCAACCGGCCCGAGATCATCAAGGCGATCTTCCGCGGCGCCCGCGGTGCGGCGCAGGACTTCACCGCCCGGTCGCTACCGGGCTGGGACCCGAACATCCCGGGCAACGAGGTGCTGAAGTTCGATCCGGTCAAAGCCAAGCAGCTGTGGGCGCAGGCCAACGCGATCGCGCCGTGGTCGGGATCGTTCGAGGTCGCGTACAACTCCGACGGCGATCACCAGGAGTGGATCGACGCGCTGTCGAATCAGTTGAAGAACACGCTCGGCATCGACGCGCACGGCGCTCCGCAGCCGACGTTCAAGCAGGTCCGGGACGCAATCACCAAGCGGTCCATTCGCACCGCGTTCCGAAGCGGGTGGCAGGGCGACTACCCGTCGATGCTCGAGTTCCTGCAGCCCCAGTTCGTGACCGGCGCGGGCTCCAATGATCCGGTCTACAGCTCACCGGCCTTCGACGCGAAGCTGATCGAGGCGGAACGGGCGCTCGATCCGAGCCAGTCGTACGCGCTGGTCAATAAGGCCCAGGCGCTCCTGATGCACGACCTCCCGGTGATCCCGCTCTGGGACTACACCGCGGCCGGCGGCGTCGGGCCGGGTGTGACGGCCCAGCTGACCTGGAACGGTCTGGCCGATTTCACGCAGATCACCAAGGGCGACGTCGCCGAGAGCACCAAGGGATAACCGATGCTGAGATACGGTTTGAGCCGGCTCGGGCAACTGGTGATCGTGTTCTTCGGCGCCACTTTCCTGATCTATGCGCTCGTCTTCCTGCTGCCCGCCGACCCGATCTCCGCGCTGGGCGGCGGCAAGCCCATGTCGCCGGCGCTGATCGCGACGCTGCGCGCGCAGTACCACCTGGACCAGCCGTTCTACTTGCAGTACTGGCACTACATCAGCGGAGTGTTCCGATTGGACTTCGGCACCTCTTTCTCGGGCCAGCCGGTGTTCGACGTGATGAAACGCGCCTTCCCCGTCACGGTCGACCTCGCGCTCATCGCGCTCGCCGTCGAGGCCGTGTTCGGAGTGACGTTCGGCGTGCTCGCGGGTTTGAACAAGGGGAAGTGGTTCGACACGACGATCCTGATCGTGACGCTTCTCATCGTCGCTGTCCCGATCTTCGTGCTCGGCTTTGCGGCTCAGTACCTGTTCGGGGTGCGCTGGCAGATCTTCCCCGTCACCGTCGGCGGCCACCTGGACCTCTATCACCTGCTGCTGCCCGGATTCGTGCTCGGCGCGGTGTCGTTCGCATATGTTGTCCGGCTGACCCGCTCGTCTGTCGCGGAGAACCTCTCGGCGGACTACGTGCGGACCGCCACGGCGAAGGGGCTGCCCCGCCGGCGGGTGATCCTGGTGCACGTGCTCCGCAACTCGCTGATCCCGGTGGTGACGTTTCTCGGCGCCGACCTCGGTGCGCTGATGGGCGGCGCGATCGTCACGGAGGGAATCTTCAACATCCCAGGTGTGGGCGGAACCATCTATCAGGCGGTGATCCGGGGCGAGTCGTCGACTGTCGTGTCCTTCGTCACCGTGCTTGTGCTCATCTACCTGGCGTCCAACGTGGTGGTCGACATGCTCTACGCCGCCCTCGACCCGAGGATCCGCTATGCCTGAGCCCCGCACCCAACCGACCCTTTACCCCGGCCAGGAGCGTTTCGTCGCGGGCCCCGACGCGGTCAGCGTCGCCGCTCTCGACGCGGTCGACGCCGACGTGCATCCCGCCGGCTTCTGGAAGTCGGCGTGGCTGGGGCTTCGCACCAAGCCGGAGTTCATCGTGTCGATGGTGCTGCTGGCCGTGATCTTGGTGGTCGTGCTCTTTCCGGGAGTGTTCACCAGCCAGGATCCGCATTACGGTTCGCTCGAGCAGTCGCTGCTCCCGCCCAGCTCCGAGCACTGGTTCGGGACCGACCGGCAGGGCTACGACATCTACACCCGGACAATCTACGGCGCTCGTGCTTCGGTGGCGGTGGGCGTGCTGACCACGATCGCCGTGGTCCTGATCGGCGGCCTGCTCGGCTGCATAGCCGGGTTCTTCGGTGGCTGGATCGACTCCGTGATCGCGCGGCTGTCGGACATCTTCTTCGGCATCCCACTGATCCTGGCGGCGGTGGTCACGATGCAGATGATCAGCTCCCGCACCGTGTTCACCGTGGTGATCGTGCTCGCGATCTTCAGCTGGCCGCAGATCGCGCGCATCGCCCGATCGGCCGCGATCGCGGTCCGCAATGAGGAGTTCATCACGGCGGCGCGCTCGTTGGGAGCGTCGCGGGTTCGTATCCTGTTCACCCACGTCATACCCAACGCGCTGGGTCCGGTGATCGTGGTCGGCACCATCTCGCTGGGCATCTTCATCGTCACCGAAGCGACCCTGTCGTATCTCGGCATCGGACTACCGTCCACGGCAGTGTCGTGGGGCATCGACATCGCGGCCGGGCAGCAATTGCTCCGCGAGGGCACGCCAATCCTGTTCTATCCCGCGGCGGCGCTGGCGATCACTGTGCTCACCTTCATGATGCTCGGCGACGTGCTGCGCGACGCGCTGGACCCGAAGGCGAGGACCCGCTGATGACGCAGACGGTGATGGACGGATCTGCGCCGCTGCTCGACATCCGCGACCTGCAGGTCGAGTTCCGGGTGCAGGGCAAGTCGGTGCCCGCGGTGCGAGACGCGAGTCTCACGGTCTACCCGGGGCAGACGGTGGCCATCGTCGGCGAGTCCGGGTCGGGCAAATCCACCACGGCTGCCGTTGTGCTCGGCCTGTTGCCGGGGACCGGCAAGGTCACCGGCGGTCAGATCCTCTTCGACGGCCAGGATTTGGCCGCCGCGTCCCGCCGCGACTTCGAGAAGATCCGGGGCAGCGGCGTCGGGCTGGTCCCGCAGGACCCCAACACCAACCTGAACCCGGTGTGGCGCGTCGGATTCCAGATCCGCGAAACCCTGCAGGCAAATGGCGCGGCGAAGCGGGGCGACGCGCGCAAACGTGCGATCGCGCTGCTCAGCGAGGCAGGCATGCGCGACCCCGACAAGCGAGTCAATCAGTTCCCGCACGAGTACTCGGGCGGGATGCGCCAGCGGGCGCTGATCGCGATCGGACTCGCGTGCCGGCCGAAGCTGTTGATCGCCGACGAGCCGACCTCGGCCCTGGACGTGACCGTGCAGCGGCAGATCCTGGACCATCTCGACGGTTTGACCACCGAACTCGGCACCACGGTCCTGCTCATCACGCACGACCTCGGCTTGGCCGCGGAACGCGCCGGCCACTTGGTCGTCATGTACAAGGGGCGGGTGGTCGAGTCCGGACCCGCCCTGCAGATCCTGCAGGACCCGCACCACGAGTACACCAAGCGGTTGGTACGCGCGGCGCCCTCCTTGGCCTCCCGGCGTACCCACGGCAAGACCCCCACCGACTCGGACCACACCGAGCTCCTCGGCGACCAGGCGCCGCAGCTCAAGGTCACCGGCACCATCGCCGAACCCAGCCAGCACGCGTCGGCCGGCCGCCAGGACATCGTGGTCGCGGCGAACCTGGTCAAGGAATTCCCGATCCGCGGTGCCGTGCCCTTCCGCGGCGGCTCGACGTTTCGTGCCGTGAATGACGTCAGTTTCACCCTGCGGCGGGGGACGACCACTGCGGTGGTCGGCGAGTCCGGCTCGGGAAAGTCGACGGTGGCGCGCATGGTGCTGGGACTGTTGGAGGCGACCTCGGGCACGGTGCACTTCGACGGGAAGGACGTCACGTCGCTGCAGCGCGCCGACGCGAAGGAGTTCCGCCGCCGCGTACAGCCGGTGTTCCAGAACCCCTACGGGTCACTTGATCCGATGTACTCCATCTACCGGGCGATCGCCGAACCGCTGAACATCCACGGCATCGGCGACAGGTCTTCCCGCACCGCACGCGTGAAGGAACTGCTGGACCTGGTTGCGCTGCCGCAGTCGGTCATGCAGCGCTTCCCCAACGAGCTGTCCGGCGGTCAACGGCAACGTGTCGCGATCGCCCGCGCGCTCGCCCTCAACCCTGAGGTGGTGGTGTGCGACGAAGCAGTGTCGGCGCTGGACGTCCTGGTGCAGGCACAGATCCTCACATTGCTGCGCGAGCTGCAGCAGGAGCTCGGCCTGAGCTACCTGTTCATCACCCACGACCTGGCGGTGGTGAAGGAGATCGCCCACAACGTGATCGTGATGTCCCGCGGCGAGGTGGTGGATTCCGGGCCCACCGAGCAGGTGTTCGAGAACCCGGCGTCTGACTACACCCGGCTGTTGATCGACGCGATCCCGGGCGGAACCATCGAGCTCGCAGGCTGATCCGGGGGTTCGAATTCCGCGGATCGTCCGGTCGTGACGGGCTCAACCGGACCAAGGCCGAGGTCGAGGACTGACATTTGGTCGTGTGGCGGTGGTCCGGCCGGCGCTGCTGTCTGCTGTGCGCCAGATCACCGTAGCGCGGCGTTCGGTTGTGTCGCGGTCCGCCGACTACATCTTGCACACGCTCACCAGCGCAGACGGGCGTGGGCTTATGAGTTGCTCGACGTGTGCCGGTGAGTAATTGCCGGGCCTGCCACCGGAACTGTCGACCTAGGATTGTGGCCAGCGTGGGCGAGGGGGATGAAGGTGACTGATGATCCGGTGATCGCGCAGTTGGTGCGAGCGGTCGAGCAGAGTCCGGACGCAATGGCCCTGCGCCTGCACCTGGCCGCACTGCTGGCCGAGCGGGGCAGGCATGCCGAGGCGCTGGCGCACTGCGGTGCGGTACTGGCGGCTGACCCGACCGACACCACCGCGCAGGAATTGCTGCAGCAGTGCACCGCTGCGCTCGCCGCCCCGGTGCCGGCGTCCGAACGTGAAGTGCCGCAACCGAAGTCATCCTTCGACTGGCAGGCGGCCGAGAACCAGGTGTCCGACATCATCAAACCCGCCTTCGTCGATGAGCCCGCGCAGGCAGTTGGGGACGACGACTTCGAGGCAGTTACGCGCAGCGAGGTGCGGCTTGCCGACGTCGGCGGGATGGACGCCGTAAAGAAGCAACTCGAACTTTCGCTGCTCGGACCGCTTCGCAACCCCGAGCTCATGAAGGCCTACAAGATGTCGGCTCGCGGCGGCCTGCTGCTCTACGGGCCACCCGGGTGTGGGAAGTCGTTCATCGCCAAGGCGGTGTCGGGAGAACTGGGCGCGAACTTTTATCAGGTCGGTATCGCGGACGTTCTGCACCGCTGGTTCGGGGAGAGCGAGCGCAGTATCCGTTCGGTGTTCGACACCGCCCGGCGTAACGCGCCGTGTGTGTTGTTCTTCGACGAGGTCGACGCACTCGGCCACCGCCGGTCCGCGCTGAGCGGCACGTCGGGCATCCGGACAATCGTGAATACGCTTCTGGAGGAACTGGATTCGGCGTCGTCCAGCAACGACGGGGTGTACATCCTGGGCGCCACGAATGCACCATGGGATGTCGACGCGGCATTGCGTCGACCAGGACGGTTCGACCGCATGGTCTTCGTCGGGTTGCCCGATACGACTGCCCGTGCCGCCATCGGTCGGCTGCACCTGCAGGACCGTCCGATCGAGGGGATCGACCTGTCCGCACTCGCGGCCCGAACGGCGGGCTTCTCCGGCGCGGATCTGGCGCATGTCTGCGACACCGCAACGCAATTGGCGATGGCCGACTCGCTGCACACCGGGCAGGTCCGGCCGGTGCAGATGGCCGACGTGGAGGCGGCCCTGCGTCAGGTTCGCCCGTCGACCGGCCCGTGGTTCGACACCGCCCGCAACGTCGTCGAGTTCGGCAATCGCGACGGCACCTATGACGAGTTGGCGAAGTACCTGCGTCGCAACAAGATTCGGTGACAGCCGACGGTGTCGATGCCGCCCTGCAGCAGGCGCGGCTGTACCTCGACGTCGACAACCATCAGCGCGCCCGCGAGGTGCTGGCCGACGCGCTGTCGAAGGCGCCCGATGATCCGGCGCTACTCACCTACGATGCCCAGGCTGCCATCGGACTGGGCGACTACATCGGCGCCGAGCGCAGGATCTATGCCGCGCTGAAATCGACTCCTGACAACGAGCACGCGATTCGCTTGTACGCGTTGGCGCTTCGCGGGCAGGGGCGGCTGCACGAGGCGAAGTGGATGGCGTGGCGAGCGGTGTGCGTCGACCCGAACGAGTATCGAACCCATTTGTTGTATGCCCAGATCTTGTCGGACGAAGGCTGGCTGGATCGGGCACTGGCCGAGGTGACCGAAGCGATCCGTCTGGAACCGTCAGATCCTGATCTATTTGTCCTGCGGGGCAACATCTTTCGGAAGTTGAGTCGGACTGTCGAATCGGATGCCGACTACACGGCCGCGCTTCGCCTGCAACCCGACCACGCCGTAGCGACGCACAACCTGGCGGTCAACCGCATGGCTCGGGGACGGCTCTTGGGTGCGCTGCGCGGTTTCCTCGGGGCGGGCACGCTGGACCCCGCCCTTGGCGGTCTGGCGCGCAACAACATCGGACTCGTGCTGTCCAGGTGGCTCCGCTGGTGCAGCGTCGGAGTTCTGGCTCTGTTGTGGTTGCTGCTCGTCACGGCGGCTCCGGGCAACACTTTGGGAGTGGGGCCGCGGCTTGCCATCGCACTGGTGACGGTGGGCCTGGGGGCCGCCCTGGGAAAGCTGGTGTTCGCCGTCGGGCGCCGCACCTTCATATCGGTCCTCAAGAGCCGCCCGCTGCTGGCCATCCGCCTTTTCACGATCGCTGTGGCGCTGGTGCTCGGGACGCTCACGGCCGTGAGTCCGCGTCAGCTGGAGGTGGTGCAGGTGGGCGCTCCGATGCTGCTCATCTTCAGCCTGGTACTGCTCTGGGTGGGCCGCTTCACCCGGCAGTAGGCCGGTTCGGCGATCCCGACTCGTCTATTGGCCTGCCAGATCAGCGGCGTCGCGTGCGACTGTGACGGCGCGGTAGCCGGATGTCAGGAGTTCTGCCATCCGCTCCTCGAGTTCGGCCGAAGCGTCGTCGGCGGCGATGGTCGACAAGTACATCGCCGCTCCCGCGGCCATGATCAGCACTGCGCGCGCGTCCAATTCGGCGCGGCGCCGCTCCTCGTCCGTCTTGGCGCCGACGTCGTCGGCGAACAGTCCCACCGCCGGACCGGTGAACCGGTTCCACAGCGAGCGTCCCACTTCAGGGTCTTCGACCAGGGCCAGGGTCAGGTCGGCCGCCGTGGCTTTCATTTCCGGGCGGTTGAACAGCTCGCGGCTGCCCCGGACGACGAAATCGATCCAGCCGTAGACGTCGGTGCCGGCAAACGGCGTGAGGTCGGGTGTCAGGCCCATGACGGCATCGATGACCAGCGCCGCCTTGGACGGCCAGCGCCGGGTCAGGCTCGCGCGGGTGACGCCGGAGCGCTGCGCGACAGACCGCATGCTCAATTGCTGAAACCCGGCTTCCGACAGCAATTCTCGGGTCGCAGCGAGTACGCGGTCGTCGATACTCTCGTCGCGCGGCCGCCCAGGGCCTGACTGACTGCTCACGCGTCCATCATCTCGCATCCGCTCCGGAGGCGTTTCGAACTGCCCCGATCCCGAGCGCCGGTGCGTGCGGACGATGCCGGCATTGACGCCAACCGGCAATTAGTGTACCACTGGATCACTAATTAAGAAGGTTGCCGGCGGTCGACCTGTTCAGGATTCCGCCCGGCACAGCCGCCCGACATGACGCGAATCCGTGACGACGTGAGTTCGAAAGGCGTTGTCGCATAGAGACTTACCGAAGGGAAACGCTGAGACCATGACCACCGACGCGACGTCGACCGCGCCCGGGGCCGCAGTGCCCGATCCGTTCCAACCGGCCAAACTGGGTCCGGTGACGTTGCGGAACCGGGTTATCAAGGCCGCGACGTTCGAGGCGGCCACCCCGAACGCGCTGGTCACCGATGATCTGATCCGGTATCACCAGTTGCCCGCCGCGGGCGGGGTCGGCATGACGACCGTCGCGTATTGTGCGGTGTCCCCGGGTGGGCGTACCGATGGCTGGCAGTTGTGGATGCGACCCGAAGCGATTCCGGGACTACAACGGCTGACCGAGACGATTCACGGTGAGGGCGCGGCGATCAGCGCGCAGATCGGGCACGCCGGGCCGGTCGCGAACGCCCGCACCAATAAGGCCACCGCGCTGGCGCCGGTGCGGTTGTTCAACCCACTGTCGATGCGCTTCGCCCGCAAGGCCACCCGTGCCGACATCGATGCGGTGATGGCCGCCCACGCGAACGCCGCGAGGTTGGCGATCGAGGCCGGATTCGATGCCGTCGAAGTTCACCTGGGCCACAACTACTTCGCGTCTTCGTTCCTGTCCCCGTTGATCAACAAGCGCCGCGACGAGTTCGGTGGGTCGCTGGCCAACCGCGCCAAGGTCGCCCGCGGCACGGTGCAGGCCGTGCGGGACGCCGTCGGTGATCAGATCGCGGTGATCGCCAAACTCAACATGAGCGACGGGGTCCGCGGTGGCATCCCGGTGGAGGAATCACTGCAGACCGCCAAATGGCTCGAAGAAGACGGCGCGCTGGACGCACTGGAGCTGACGGCCGGCAGCTCGCTGGTGAACCCCATGTACCTGTTCCGCGGGGACGCCCCCGTCAAAGAATTCGCGGCGAACTTCAAGGCCCCGATCAGCTGGGGTATCCGGATGAGCGGGCACAAGTTCTTCCGCCAGTACCCCTACCAGGAGGCCTACCTGCTCGAGCAGGCCCGCCAGTTCCGCGCCGAGCTGACGATGCCGCTGATCCTGCTCGGCGGCATCACCAACCGCGACACGATGGACCTGGCCATGGCTGAAGGGTTCGACTTCGTCGCCATGGGCCGCGCCCTGCTCGCCGAACCCGACCTACTCAACCGGATCCAGGCCGACCGCACCGTGAAATCGGGCTGCACACACTGCAATCTGTGCATGCCCACCATCTACAGCCACACCCACTGTGTGGTGACCGGCAAGCCGGACTCCGTCTGACGCGGGCCAGTCCACAGAATTTTCGATTATTGCGATAGGAGTTTGTATGGGTGACTTCGACGGCCTCGTTGCGCTGATCACCGGTGGGGCCCGCGGAATGGGCCGGTCGCACGCTGTGGCGCTCGCGGAAGCCGGCGCGGATATCGCCATCTGCGATCGCTGCGAGGATCATGACGAGATCAGGTACCCCCTCGCGACGGAGGACGATCTGGCGACCACTGCCGAGATGGTCCGGGCAACCGGAAGGCGTTGTCTCACAGCGAAATTATCGACCAGTGACCGTGCGGCCCTGGAACGCTTCGTGGCTGAGGTCGAGACAGAATTCGGTCGGCTCGACATCGCCGTCACCAACGCCGGCGTCAGTGCCATCGGCTTGCTGCCGGACGTGCCCTCGGCGCAGTGGGACGAGGTTATCGGCTCCAACCTGACGGGCACGTTCAACACGATCGCGGCAGTCGCGCCCGGGATGAAAGAGCGCGGGTACGGACGGATCGTCACGGTGTCCTCGATGCTCGGGCGGAGCGGAAACTTCGGACAGGCTGCGTACGCCGCCTCCAAGTGGGGCGTCATCGGGCTGACGAAAGTGGCGGCGCACGATCTCGGTGGGTTCGGGATCACCGTCAATGCCGTCGCACCCGGAAACGTCGAAACCCCCATGACTTTCAATGATGCGCTGTTCGGAACCATGCGCCCGGATTTGGAGCACCCGACACTCGCTGACGTGGAATCGGTTTTCGCGTCTTTGCATCTGCAGCCGGTGGCGTTCCTGAAGGCGGCGGAAATCACCCGCGCGGTCATGTTTTTGGCGCACCGGGACAGTGCGCACATCACGGGCACCGTCCTTCCCGTCGATGCCGGTGCAACGGCCCGGTTGGGTAGCTGAGGGCAACTGTGTAGTCAACGTCACTCGCACTTCAAAACAGTGCAATGTACGGTTTTAGTATGAAGTGGATCAGCGTGATGCTGGCGTCGGCTGTCGTGATGGGTTTGGCCGGCTGCGGCACGAAACCAGAGTCGGCCAAGGAGGAACCGGCGAAGCAGTCACAGGCTTGGGACCGCAGCTTCTACTGGGGTACCGCGACTGCGGGATATCAAGTGGAAGGTGACGCGCCCGACAGCAACTGGCGCCGGTACGTCGACCGGACGGCCGGCAAGCCGCAAGCCGATCCGTTCGGGGCGGTCGAGCCGTACAAGCAGGCCGACGACTTCCGGCACCGCTACCGCGAGGACATCGCCAACGCACATGCCATGGGCGTCAACACCTTCCGGCTCGGCATCGAATGGGCACGGGTGATGCCCGCACCGGGCAAGTGGGACGACAAGGAACTGGCCTTCTACGACGACGTCGTCGCGACGCTGCGCGCGAACGGCATGACACCGATGATCACGCTGATGCACTGGGTCTACCCCGGCTGGATCGCTGATCGCGGTGGGTTCCTCAACAACGTCGCGGCGTTCGATGACTTCGCCACGGCGATCACCAAACGCTATGCGGGACAGGGCGTGCTGTGGGTCAGCATCAACGAGCCGCTCGCCTTCGGCGCCATGGAGGTACGCACCGGCGCCATCAAACCTGACCAGTTCGCGACCTTCCTCGACCGGGTTGCGGACGCGCACCGCGCCGTCTACCGTGCCGCCCACGATGCCGACCCGAACGCGAAGGTCACCACCAACGAGGCATACATACCGCCGGAAGTGTTGGCGCAGTTCGCCGGTTTCGGCGTGAAGGGCATCGAGGGGTCGTTCTTCGACCGGGTGAAGGACACCCTCGACTACCTCGGGTTCGACTATTACACCGGAACGGCCAAGGACAATCCGGCCGCGGGCCAGAGCATGGCGGAGCGGTGGAACATCAAGTTGCAGCCTGAGGACATCTACTACGTGGCACGCCACTACGCCCAGCGCTACCCGGGGTTGCCGATCTACGTCGTGGAGAACGGCATGGTCACCGACAACGGCAAGCCCCGGGCCGACGGTGTGACCCGCTCGCAGTACCTCAGTGACACCGTCTTCTGGCTGCAGCGTGCGAAGGCCGACGGCATTCCGATCATCGGCTACAACTACTGGTCCCTTGTCGACAACTACGAGTGGGGCAGCTACCGGCCCCGGTTCGGCCTGTATTCGGTTGACGCCGTGGGTGATCCAGCGCTACGCCGGGTCCCGACCGACGCCGTGCCGACCTACACGCAGATCACCCGCGACGGAGGTACCCCGCCCGGATACCGGCCGGTGATCCCTGCGGCACACTGCTCGTCGACCGTCGGGCCGGACAGCTGCGCGCCGCTGGACGTGAACGGACCGCTGGCTCCGCTGAAGTAGGGCGGCCACGTCTGTGAGTGCTGTGCAGTTGAAGCGGCGCGCCTGCCCGACCAAGTGACCACATGGTAATATCTGTCGGGTCCGGTGAGAGCACCGGCTGGGAGGTAGCCATGTCCATTCGCAATGCCATCCTGGATCTCATCCAGCGCAGAACGCTGCTGCCTGAACGGCTCGATGCCGCACTGGCTGGTCCGGGCCGCGATGTCAGGGATCTGACCGTCGTCGTCACGGGTGCGTCGGCCGGCATCGGCCGCGAGGCGGTCACCCAGCTGAGTGCCCGCGGCGCCACCGTCATCGCCGTCGCCCGCCGTGCCGACGAGCTCAGGACCCTGGCTGACGAGACCGGATGTCGTTGGTACACCTGCGATCTGAGTGACCAGGAGGCCACCGCACGGCTGCTCGGGGACCTCACGTCCGAACGGGTGGAAGTATTGGTGAACAACGCCGGGCACTCGATCCGGCGCAGCATCGTCGATGCCACCGACCGGCTGCACGACTACCAGCGCACGATGTCGCTCAACTACCTGGCCGCCGTCCAGCTGAGTCTCGGCCTGTTGCCCGGCATGATCGAGCGGGGCCGCGGCCACATCATCAACGTCTGCACCTGGGGCCTGCACGCCAACACGTTTCCGCGCTTCTCCGCGTATGCCGCGTCGAAGAGTGCGCTCGCGATCTTCGGCCGCAGCCTCAACGCCGAGCGTCCCCACCCCGGCATCAGCGCCACCAACGTCTATTTCCCTCTGGTCCGCACCGAAATGATCGCTCCGACAGCTGAATACGAGGGCGCCGCAGCGCTGTCGCCGGAGGAGGCCGGACGCTGGATCGTGCGGGCGGTCACCCATCAACCGGTGGAGGTCAGCCCAGCGGTATTGCGCGCGGTGCTGCCGACGATCGACCTCATCTCCCCCGCGGCGGCGGATCGGGCGATCGCGGCCATCACCTAACCTGCTTCGGCGCAACCCAGGCGAAGGACCCCATGAAGAATCACGTGATCTCACGTGCGCTGTCGCGCGCCGTCATCGACGGCATCCTGCCGCTGGTTGACAGCCGCCTGCCGGCGTCACGCCGACCGTTCGACGCCCCCGAGATTCTCAAGCCCCATCATGTCTCGAGGGATTGGGGCGTAACACATTTCGGCGTTTTCCTGCCGGATTTGCCGGAGCCGTACCGCTACCTCAACACGATG
Source organism: Mycolicibacterium sp. CBMA 226 (assembly GCF_009729075.1). Lineage (GTDB taxonomy): Bacteria > Actinomycetota > Actinomycetes > Mycobacteriales > Mycobacteriaceae > Mycobacterium. The sequence goes on from NZ_VTGY01000011.1 coordinate 100,369, forward strand.
ACACTACTGGGCGCCTCGGGTACCGAGCTGTTCGACCTCGACCACCTGGCGGCGCCTGATGCGCGGGATACCACCACGGTCTTCTCGTCGACCGCGCATGCCGGCCAGCGCTTCTACCGGGCGTACGACATGCACACGGACTGCTGGTTCACCGCAGACGCCAGCCGGCTGCGCTGGGCCGAGGATCTGGCCATCAACGTGGCGCTGCCGCACGTCGTCGTCCGTGGCCGCTATCCACAGTTCGACGTTGACCTGAAACTGGATGTCACCGAACAGGTTTCGTATTTCGTGAAGTCACCGATCTACGACCACCTGAGCCTGCTCGCGCCGTACACCGGTACCGTCGACGGCGTGCCGGTAAGTGGACTGGGCACCTTCGAATACGCGAGAATCCGTACCCACCAAGCACTTACACGCCGGCCCATACCCACCCGGCTCAAGCTGCCGCTGGACTTCTTCACCTACCAGATCATCAACCTCGACGAGCGAACCCAGGTGTTGCTGACCGACGTCCGGGCCCGTGGCCGGACCGCCTGCAAGCTGGCCCACGTCCGGGTTCTCGGTGGAGAGACCGAGGTGTACTCCGAAGTCCACTTCGCGGTCACCGAATACGGTGAGCCCCTGGTCGACGACCGCGGCAACGCGATGCGCCGCCCCCGCAAGTTCAAATGGTCGGTTCGCGACGACGGTGATGAGGTGCTCGCCCTTGTGGGCACCGTCGACTCGCCGTGGCGCCTCGGGCATGGGCCGGGATACGTCGCGGCGTACTCCTATACCGGTACCTGGGGTACCGGATCCGTCTCGGGCAGCGCATATCTGGAGTGGATCGACGTTCAGCCGGACTGAATCCGTCAGTTCGTCCCAGGCATCGGTCAACTCCGGGACTGAGGGGCCGTCCGGCTGACTAGGCTGTGCCGATGACCACGCGCCCCGTCAGCGGCAGAACCGGCACCAAAGGTGTGCCGCGCGGTGAGCGCGAGCAGCTGATCGTGGAGGCCGCGATCGCCGAATTCAGCCGGGCGACGTACGCCGGCGCGTCGCTGGCAGCCATCGCCGCACAGGCCGATGTCTCCAAGACCCTGATCATCAGCTACTTCGGGTCCAAAGAAGCTGTGTATGCCGCGTGCGTCACCAAGATCGGAACCCAGATCGAACAGGCGGTCGCCGCCGCGCTGAACTCGCCTGATCACCTGGCCGGGGCCGGCGCCGCGGCCGGCGAGCCGGTGCTGGCCGCGATCTTCACAACATTCGAAGGGCATCCCGGCGACTGGCATGTGCTGTTCGACCGGTCGGTGCCCAATGGCCCCGCGCGGGATGCCGCGCGCGAGCAACGCACGATCTTGCGTCAGCAGGCGTTCGCCGGGGTGTCGCGGTCGCTCGGCGGTGTCGGCCTGACGGATCCGGTCGATCTGGTCGCCGCCACCGGCGTGTGGGAGCACATGGTGTCGGCCCTGATGCTGTTCTGGCGCAACCACCCGGAAGAGTCCGCCGCCGCAATGGTGGCCCGCGCGCACCGCGTCTTGGCCGCGATGGCCGGGCAGACGTTGGACGGCGCGTCGGGCTAGTCGGCGAGGCGTCCGTCGATACCGTCTGCCAGCAGTCTGCGGGGCGGCTCGGTTCCGTCGAGGATGCACGGGCCATTTCAGAGCGTCAGGCAGGGCTTCGCGCCGTCGTACACACCGCGGCGGTAGGCATCGACGCGTTCGGCCCCTTGGCCATGGTGTGCGACGTCGTTGTTGTCGGTGCGGTAGAGCAGCAGGGCGGCGACGGCCTTGTCCAGGTCGCCCGGAGACAGGCTGTATCTGCTGTTGGGTCGGTTGTGCAGCAGGATGCTGGCAGCCCAGGAACCGGCCAGACAGTCTGCGCGCAGCGAGGTCTGCTTACTGTCCTGGGGCTGACCCATCCGCATCAGCGCCGCGAGCCCGTACTGTGTCGCGATGAGCGTCGCGACGGAGAAATCGCCGCCGCTGTCATAGATTTCGGGCATCGTCTTGACGTTGTCGAAGCCGACGTAGTCGTCGTCCACGCAGTAGTACAGCACCGAACCCTTCATCGACTTGCCGCCACAGTCGGGCGCCTTGTCGGGATCGATCTTGCGCGGCGCCGCCAGCGGAGTCCAGTCGTATTTGCCACCGGTCAGCTCCGGAATCAGCTGCGTGAAGTAATCCTCGAGATCCGCTGGGACACCTTCGATTATCGCGTCGTACGGGGCGTCACCCCCGGAGGCCTGGTCGGCGGCATTGTTGAACGGCAGCTCGACCACCACCGGGTCGCCGTTGCGATAGGCCGCGCAGGCCTTCGGGCCCTTGTCGAATCCGGTACGGAACGAGTTCACCCGATCGAACCCACTGCCGTGTGCACTCAGATCGTGTTTGGCGGTACCCGGCTCATCGCGCAGGAACAGGAAACCGGCGAGCGCGTTGTCCATGTCGTCGGCGCTGGGGTTGAAGGTGTCTTTGGCGTGGGCGGCCCAGGCCCCTGCGAAGCAGTCGGCCTGGATCTCCTTGGTCACGGTCTCGCCCTGGAAGTTGGCCCGCGCCTGGATGGCGTGGCCCCACTCATGAGCCAATACGACCGGAATGACGAAGTCGCCGAACCGTTTTCGCAGGCTGGGCAGCAGGCCTTCGGCATCCCAGGCGACATCGTCGGCCTTGGCGCAGTAGAACGCATTACCGGCGATGTCATCTGCCGACTCGGCACAGGGCGGCAGGGCGCCCTTCGACGGGTACACGGCGTAGAAGCCGCCCTTGACCGGCGTGTAGTCCGTCTCGTACAGCTTGGGAAACTCGTCCTGCCAGTAGGCCTGGATGTCGCCGATGGCCTGGGCGACGATCTTGTTGACGGGATCTGATGTGTCGCCGTGGATCTCGGCCGGCGGGGCCATCGGCTTCGCCGACGTCGACGGCCCCGCTTGTGGTTTCAAGTGGTTCTCGCCGCAGCCGGCGACCGCCAACGTGCAGACCGCCAGCAGTACAGACGCCCGCCAGAGGGCCCGCTGAATTCCCATCCGCTACGACTTGGGCTTGTCGTCGACCTTGAACCCGAAGTTCACGTCGGAGCCGTCGACACTGTTGACGGTGACTGTGACGCCGTAGGTCTGGCCGCTGTCCTTCAGCTCGCACCGAAGCGTGGCGCCTTGCGTGCCTTTCAGGTTGTCCGGGCACGTCACGGATTCGGGTTTGGTCCCGAACTGCTGGCCCAGCTGGTCACTGATCTGGCTGGCGACCTGCGCCTTGTCGATGGTCTGGACCATGTCGAACTTCACCTGGTCGCCCTCGATGCCGGTGACCGTGACGTTGACGGTGCTGGTCTTGTCGCCGACCTTCATCGTGCAGTTGGTCTCGGCGCCCTTCTGGCCCGCGAGGTCTTCGGGGCAGGTCACCGAGTCGGCCTTCTTGCCGTCGGTCCCGGTCATTTTGGTGCTGATCTGGCTCTCGACATCCTTCTTGCTCACCGACGGCGTCCCGCTGGAGCAGGCAGCGGTGCCGAACACGGTAACCGTGATCGCGGACGCCAGAACGAGCTTCTGACACGTCGTGTTGGTCATGTCGCCAACCCCTTCCGAGTTCGGGCGCCAGCGACCGGCACCCCACTTGTCAAGCGGACGGCAAAAGTTAGCTCTGCGGTGTTGGAATCCGGTTGGAAGTTCGTGCCGGTGAGATTGGTGACCATGTCGTTCCAACCGCCGGGGTCAGTTGATTCAACGGAATTCCAAACCGCGATTTCTAACGTGACCCGCGGACGTGATGGACGTCCAATGTCTACCCCTGAGGAGTCACGATGCAGATGTCGCATCGGCCCGTCATTGCCGTCGCCGCCGCGGTGTGCCTGAGCATCACAGTTGGCGCCTGCGGCGGCGACAAAGACAAGGGCTCGAGCAGTAGCAGCAGTAGTTCATCCAGTTCGAGCAGCAGCAGTAGCTCGACGTCGGCGAAGGCGGCGCCGAAGCTCAAGCCGCGTAAGGTGCCGGATGCCACCCCCGGGGCGGCGAATCCCACGATCGCCGACTACATCACTGAGCAGAAGATCCAGGAGACACCGATCCACCGGACGGATGCGGGCGCCCCGAAGGTCGAGATCCAGTTCCCGGACGGCTGGCAGAATGCGGGCGACGACACCCCGGACTACGCCTATGGCGCCATCGTCTACAGCGGACCCGGCGCGGACACCCTTTCCTACACGCCGAACATCATTGCGCTGGTGTCCCGGCTGGACGGTCCGGTGGATCCGGACAAGCTGTTGTCGCTGGCCGGCGGGGAAGCGAAGAACCTGCCGGGATTCTCCTCGGCCGGTGAGGAGCCGGGCACTTCGGCGGGATTCCCGGCGTTCCGGATCGCGGGTACGTATGACATGCCCAGCGGGAAGGCCGCTTTCGGGCAGGAGACCGTCGTATTCAAGGGCAACGACGGGTTGTACGTCCTGCAGATGAATGCGACAAGTGACGAAGCGCAGGGCCATGAGCTGTTCCAGGCCCTGGACTCCATCGACAAATCGCTGGCGATCACCCCCTGACATGGCGACAGCGCCACCCCGGTCGAAGGCTTATCTGCTCAAGAGCCGCTCAAACACCTGGTGGGTGAACGTCGAATTGGAACTGACGGACACCCGGTTGCGGTGCCTTGCGTCCGAATATGCGAAGTGGGTCGACGAGGAGTTGGGCCTGACCGACTACCAGGCCAAACTGTCCGCGGGTGAGGAGGTGGTGATCTTCGATTTCCCGCGGGATGCCCTGAATCTCAAGTGGCTCAGGCAGTTCTATCGCGGCGGCTGCGAGGTGAGCCATGGCGATTCGCGCAAATGGCTTGTCTCCCTGGTCTATCCATCAGGATTCGGCAGTGTGCTCGACCTGATGACGGACCGCGCGATCTGGCGCCAGTGGCGAGAGGCGTTGCCGGACAGCACAGTCAAGGCCTGATCTCAGGCGGATTGGACCGACAGCGAGGCCAGTCGCTCGGCGAGCATCTGCTGGTATGCACGTTCACCAGTGGCATCTGCCAGGCGGCTGGCCTGCTGTAGCCAGTCGCGCGCGGCATCGGCTCGGCCGTGATGCAGTTCGATATCGGACAGCAGACTCAGGAAGAGCGTGTTCATCGCCGTCGTCCCGTCCGAGGTGTACAGCTGGTACGCCTGGTGTGCGATGTCGGGATCGATGTCCCCGGCACTGAGGGTCTGGGCCCAGACGCTGATGATGCGTGCCGTCGCAGCCCACTGCTGGCCGCCGGCCGCACAGAATTCGGCGTCGACCTGGTCGGCCAATTCAGCCGTGCCGTCGATGACCCCGAGGATGGCGGCACACTCGACATAGGTCAGCTTGGCCGCCAGGATGTTGAAGACGTCGCCGCGACTCTGCGCGAGATGCAGTGCGCGACGGTGATATTCGCGCATTGCATCCTGGTCGCCGCGGACGGCTTCGGCGAGCGCCATCCAGCAGTACACCCGCGGATGGAAGAAATGGAGAGGGTCGGTCACCGTCTCGGGCGGCGGGAAGTTGGTCATCATGTGATGGCCGGTCGCGATCAGCAGGTCGGCGTCCCCGCGCAGTGAGTACACCATGATGTGCGCGAAGTCGTTGACGACGCCGATCACCGGATCGCCGGACTTGTCGTATTGGTCCTGCAGGCCATTGGCGATGATCTCGGTCTCGTCGATCCGGCCGTGAGCGCACAACATCAGGCATTTGAGTGCGACGGCGCCATAGAAGCTGCGTCCCTTGACTTCTTGCCCGATCTCGAACGCGCGTTGGACCGCCGCGGTGGCGGACTCGCTGGCCTGCCCTTCGAGGATGCCGCGCGCGCCCGCCAGATGCAGCCACAGTGTGGCCTGCCGGTCCAGATGTTCGGGCTTGGCCGGCAGTCGCTCGCAGATCTGCAGCGCATGCTCGGCCAGTCCGGCGACATCGTGGTACGCCGAGCGATTCAGGGCCCGCGGGATCGCCGTCTCCAAGATGCTGAGCGCGACGTCCGCGTTCAGTTCGGCTCCGGCGCGCCACGCGTGGTCGGCGGCCGCGATCACGAGTTCGTAGGCGGCGGTGGCGAGGGTTTGGGTCCGGGTGGTGGCAATGGCCGCATGGACGCTGGTGCGGTCGGTGGTGGCCAGTTGCGTGATCAGCGCGTCGCGCACCAGCCCGTGGCTGAACCGATAGGCCCCGGGCCGCTCGGGCAGTTCGTCGAGCAGCCCCGTCTCGTAGGCCGGGCGAAGTCGGCTCTGGACCGCGGAGACCGATAGGTCGACGATGTCGGCCAGGTCCGCGACATCGAACTCCGGGCCGACGACGGCAGCCGCGCTGAGCACCCGCCGGCTCGGTCGGTCCAGCACGCTGAGTCGGCGGCCGACGACGCCCACGACAGCATCCGACAGTGCCGGGTGGCCGTGTTGCGGGGCCCCGTCGGTGGTGAGGGCGCGGGCGAGTTCCTTGATGTAGAACGGGTTTCCACCGGCTTGCTGCCACACTTCGTCGGCGACGACGGTCGGGACATCGCGACCCGCGACAGCGTCGATCAGATGCGCGGCGGAGGTCGAGTCGATGCCGTCGAGGTGCATCGTGACGGTGTCGTTGGAGCGGACGAGGCGTTCGAAGGAGGACCGGTTCATCGGGCGGTCGGCGCCGAAGAACGTCCAGTTGCCGACCACCTGGATCGGCAGGCGCGGGAACTCACCTACGAGCAGGACCAGTGTGTTGAGCGAGGTCGGGTCCGCCCGCTGCAGGTCGTCGATGACGAGTAGCAAGGGTCTGATGGCGGCCAGCGCACGCAGCGCCGTCACGATCCGCTCCACGAGAGTGAAACCTGTTGGCGCGAACCGACTGGCCGAGGCCAGGTCGTCGTCGCCGTGCCATTCCGGCACCAGTGCGGTGACTACTCCCGGAGTCTCGTGCAGTACCGCCCGGCGCGCTTGCGGTCCGAGTTCGGTGCCCAGTTGGCGCAGCAGCTGGATCCAGGTCCACAGCAGGGGCAGTTTGACGCCGCTCGGATGGCTCGCCCACGCCACCGTCATGCCTGCCGCGGATGCGCGGTCGACCGCGGCCTGCGCGAGGGTCGTCTTGCCGATGCCGGCATCGCCGGTCACCAACGTCAGGCCGCCGGTGCCTGCTTGCCCACGACGTACCGCGGCGGCGACGCTGCCGAGTTCGGCATCGCGGCCGACGAACGGGGGTGGAGCGGCCGCGCCAGGAGTCGGGTCGGGCACGTGCGGTGCGGGCGCGACATTCAGTTCGGGCGCGCCGGTGCGGATCTTCTCGAACAGGGTCTGCAGGCCCTCGCCGGGCCGGGTACCGATTTCCCGATCCAGCGTGGTGCAGGCCCGTTCGAACGCCTGGATCGCATCGGCGGTCCGGTTCGCACGATGCAGCGCGAGCATCAAATGGCCCCAGAGCCGTTCCTGCAGAGGATGCTCCGCCAGCGCGCCCTCGATCTCGGGCACCAGCTCACCGCCGGCGCCGAGTTGCAGGGCGGCGTCGAAGCGGGCCTCGATGGCGGTGGAGCGCAGGGCGGAGAATCGGATGGCCTCAGGGGCGGCGAATTCGTGATAGGCGAACTCTCCGAAAGGATCTCCGTGCCACAACGCCAGCGCTTCGGTGAGCAGCCCGACCGCCGATTCGGCGGAGTTACGGATCAGTGCGCTCCGGCCGTTCGCCACCAGCTCTTCGAAGCTGAACAGATCCACGGTGTCGCCCGGAAGCAGATTCAGCTGATAGCCGTGCGGGTGCGAAGCCAGCCGCTGGTTGTGGACGTCAGTGCGGCGTAAGTCTTGGTCCTGCGCGCCGTCAGCGGCGGGATCGAGGACACGCCGCAGGTTCGCCATATAGGAGCGCACCGAGGCCAGCGCTTTCGGCGGTGGTTCGTCGCCCCAGACGGCGTCGATCAAACGGTCGATGCTGACCACGGTGCCGTGATTGGCCAGCAGCACGGCCAGAACGCAGCGCTGCTTCGGCCCGCCGAGTGGCACCGGCGTGCCGTCAACGTGGGCCATTACTGCACCCGAGAGGAAATATTGCGTCATCTCCCCCGATTCACAGCAAACACAAATATGCAATTGGGGAGACCATACATCTGGGCGTCACCTGTGGCATCCCGGATAGCCTGGCAATTTGCTGGATGCAATGCCCGGTCAGATGACGTTCGGACCCCGCTTGTGCTGCGCTCGGGTGACGATCGCGAATCCGGCTCCCACCAGCAGAAACGGGGCGGCGATGATGCCGAGCAGCGTGGGCAGGAACCACACCTGCCAGTAGGTGTTGATCTGGGCTTCGCGCGGATTGTCGGCGTCGTAACGAATGTCGACGTGTTCGCCGAGTTTGGCCGGGGGCGGATTGCTGCTGACGGAGCTGAGGAAACGGACCTGAGTGCCTGCTGCGGTGGTGAATTCGACGCGGGCGCGGTAACGAGGGCTGCTGCCGTGCCCACTGGGCACCAACTCGATGACAGTGCCTTCGGCGTGACTGTCGTCCGAATTTTCGTGGGCCACGAACGCTGCACAGACCCCGGCGGCCACGGCCAGCGACGCCCCGAGCGTCAGGAAAACTTTCGCCAGGACGGGTGCGGCGGACCCTTCGGACGGGCCGGTGCCGCCGTGTTCCCTCGCGGTGGTGGCTGCGGTCGTGCGCGATGCTCGCCGGGCACGCTTCTTGCGAAGCAGCGCAACAAGAATGCCCGCGTCCACGATCACGATGACGGCGATCAGCACCACTACGTACTCGATGCGCATGTCCCCTCCGGAAATGTCGACACGAAGAGGGTAGGACGGTGCGGTTGGAATCTGTTTGGCGCGGGGTGCCGCATCACGCCTGTGAGGGTTGTGTATGCGTATCTCGGGTTCCGCGTACACAACCCTCACAGGGATGCGGGGACACTAGGCTTCCGTCTGTCCCAAGGTCACCTGCACGGAGCGCTCCGCACCGGAAGGGTCGGCGTAGGTCACGGTGACGTTGTCACCGGGCGCCTTGGACCGGATTGCGGCGATGAGCGCCTCGGGACTGTCGATCGGCTGGTTGTCGACCTTGGTGATCACGGCACCTTTGTCCAGGCCGGCCGCGGCAGCGGGGCCGCCGGCGACGACGCCGGCCACTGCCGCGCCCTGGGCGCTGTTGTTGGCGGCCAACTTGACGCCGAGCGAGGCGTGCTGCACGGTACCGGTCGAAATCAGTTGATCGGCAATGCGTTTGGCCTGATCAACCGGGATGGCGAAGCCGAGGCCGATCGAACCCGGCTGGGCGCCACCGGAATCCGGGCCGCCACCGAGCGAGGCGATCGCGGAGTTCACGCCGATCAGGTTGCCGTTCATGTCGACCAGCGCGCCACCGGAGTTGCCGGGGTTGATCGCGGCGTCGGTCTGGATGGCGCTCATCACCGACTGCTGGCCGGTCTGCTCGTCACCGGTGCTCACCGGACGGTTCAGCGAGCTGATGATGCCGGTGGTCACGGTGCCCTGCAGGCCCAGCGGGGAGCCGATCGCCACCACGTTCTGTCCGACGCGCAGGCCCTTCGAGGACCCGATGCTGATCGGGGTCAGACCGGACACGCCCTGGGCCTTGACCACCGCGATGTCGTCGGCCGGATCGGCGCCGACCACGGAGAACGGCACGGTGCGGCCGTCGGACAGGGTGACGGTGGCCTTGAGGCCCTGGCTCACTCGGCCCGACGGAGCGGTAGCCGGACCGCCCTGGCCCGGGTCCTGAGCGTCGGGACCGTCCAGCGGACCGCCGGGGAGCTGGCCGAACGGGGACATGCCACGCGGGAGCCGGCCGCCGGGAAGGGATTGCGCCGGCATCGAATCCTGGCTGCCCGCGCCCTGATTCGCTGCGGCTACGACGTGGTTGTTGGTCAGGATGAGCCCATCGGCGCTGAGGACGATGCCCGAGCCTTCCTCGCTCTGCTGACCGGACTGAATCTGCAGTTTCACGACGCTGGGCAGCACCTTGGCCGACACCGCTTCGACGGAACCGGCCGGGGCCGGCGGCGCCGGGGCGGCAGCAGCCGTCGGCAGTGTGCGGTTCTGGGCTCCGGTGGCGAGCGGGACCTGTGCCGTCGGCGCCATGCTGCCGTAGTGGTCGACCGCGGCCATGGTGCCGGCCGCACCCGCCGCGATGGCCACCGCGGCGACGCCGAAAGCCAGCAGCCCGGAGCGGGAACGCTTAGCTGGTGCCGGCGGGACGGCCGCCGCGGGGTACTGCTGCGGCGCCCCGTACGGAGTCCGGAGCGGCTGGGTGTACTCGTCGGAAACGTGGGGGCGCTGATAACGGTCATTGCTCCACTGGACCAGTTTCTCCTGCTCAGTGGCGTATTGCCGCGACCAGACGTGCTGGTTGTCCGGAGTGGGCTGTTCTGACGGGTGTCTCATTGGCGTTGACTACTTTCTCGAAACGTCGGTAAGACATGCGCGTCGGCGCTTGATGTCTCCACCGTGCCGTCGCCAACTGAGGCGTTGCTGAGAAAGAGTTCGGGACAGCCAAAGACTTTTCACGACACAAAACGCGTCAGTGCAGCCCGGACGCTCGGGTCGACGCGGTGCCCAGCGCCCTTGATCCCGGTTCTGTGAACCCCGGCTGAACTTCGGCCCGGATTCCGGTGTCGGACTCGCGTGGCGCGCGCTCCTGAGCCACGATCGACGGGTGCGTCCGACCCGACTGACCGCTGCCGGAGAAATCCCGGACACGGGCATCCCCGACGATTTGTCGACGACAATGACCGTCGCCGAGCAGTACGACTGGCACCGGCAGTACCTGCGCCGGCACCGCGTATCACGGCGGAACTTCCTGCGCGGATCAGCGGCAGCCGCCGCGGTGGCCGCCCTGGGCCTGGCGCCGTTCGGGCGCCGCGCCTATGCGCAGGACGCGCCGCTGAGCGTGGCAAACCGTCGCGTCGGCTTCGGCAGTGACGCCGCGAACGAGCTGAGGCTCGCCGCGCAGCTGTCGCGAAATCCGGGCAGCACCAAGGTGTTCGTCGACCACGGGCCCACCGATCAGCTCGGCGCGACCGTCGAGGCCGAGGTGCGCAATCTCGTCACGCAGATCCCCACCAGCGATCGTGGGGTCCTCGCGGCCGAGCAGTTCTACGCTCATGTTCCGGTCGACGGGCTCCCAGGTGGCACTCCGCATTTCTACCGGTGGCGTACCGAGGACGGCTTCGTCAGTGACGTGCGGTCGGCCAGGACGGCGATGGCCAGTGCGCGAAAGACACTGGCACCGTTCCGGTTCACCATGATGGGTGATCAGGGCACGGATGACACGCCAAGCCGGCCGGCCGGGCTCAAGCGCGGCGACTACGACGACAGCTACTACAAGCCGGACAACGAGCCCGACGTCCCGCATACCGCCAACGTGTTCAGCCAGATCGTCGCGTCAAACCCCGAATTCCACTTGCTGGCGGGGGATATCGCCTATGCCGATCCGTCCGGCGGCGGCCGGCCGTTGTCGTTCGTGCCGTCCGGAGGCAAGGTGGCCAACGGCTTCGACAAGTACAACCCGTTCGTCTGGGACGTCTATCTGGGCTCGATCGAGGCCAGCGCGGCAAGCACGCCGTGGATGTTCGCAACCGGCAACCACGATATGGAGGCCGCATATCCGAGCAACGGATACGGTGGCCACCTGGCGCGCATGGACTTTCCGGAAAACGGCCCGGCATCCTGCCCGTCGGTCTATTCGTTCACGTATGGCAACGTCGCGGTGCTGTCGCTCGACGCCAACGACGTCAGCTTCGAAATCCGTTCCAATACAGGCTATTCCGAAGGCACCCAGAACTCGTGGGTCGAGCGCACCCTGGCCGGATATCGTGCCGACCCCAACATCGACTTCATCGTCTGCTTCTTCCACCACTGCGCGTACTCGACCACCGACTCGCATGCCAGCGACGGCGGTGTGCGGGCGGCCTGGTGCGAGTTGTTCGACCGCTATCAGGTCGATCTGGTGCTGCAGGGTCACAATCACGTCTACGAACGCACCGACCCGATCCGCGCCGACCGGCCCACCAAGGTCGCCGGCGACAACTCCATCGTGGAACCCGAAACCGACGGCACCGTCTACTACACCGTGGGTTGCGCCGGCCGGCCGCGATACGGCTTCCAGCCCGGGGAGCCCGAAAGCTACCGCGGTCACGAGGCTCCTGACACTTTCGTCCCCAACAGTTACGTCTGGACGTCCGACGGCAAGAAGAAGGCGGAGGCGGTGGGCTGGTCGCGGGTGCGTTTCCGCAATTACGCCTTCATCCGCGTCGACGTCAGGCCCGGCCAGCTGCTGAGCGAGATGGACGTGACGGCAGTCGACGAACACGGCCGGGAATTCGACAAAGTCACCTATCGCCGCAGGGTGCGCGCGTAGCCAATCGCTGGCAGGGGACGCCGCTGCCTCTTATGGTTAGCCGGTGGAAGGGACACCGTTCGGCCGGTACCGGCTGATTGAGCTGCTCGGTCGCGGCGGCATGGGTGAGGTGTGGAAGGCCTACGACACCACCATGAAGCGCGTCGTCGCGATGAAGGTGCTCCCTCCGACCTTCGCCGACGACGAGCAGTACCAGGTGCGTTTCCGCAGAGAGGCCCATGCCGCCGCCGGCCTGGACGAGCCGCACATCGTGCCGATCCATGACTTCGGCGAGATCGATGACCGACTTTTCGTGACGATGCGGCTGATCGACGGCAAGACCGTCCAGCAGCTGTTGGCCGACGGCCCACTGGCACCCGACCGTGCCGTGTCGATCATCGAGCAGATCGCCGCCGCGCTCGGCGCCGCGCACGGCGTCGGCCTGGTGCACCGTGATGTGAAGCCGGCCAACATCCTGGTCACCCCAGACGATTTCGCGTACCTCATCGACTTCGGTATCGCCCGCGCGGCCGGCGAGACCAAGCTGACCCACACCGGCGCCACCATCGGCACGGTGGCGTACATGGCCCCGGAGCGCTTCACCAGCGACCGGTGCGATGCGCGCTCCGACATCTATGCACTGACGTGCGTGCTGCACGAATGCCTGACCGGGGCGCCGCCATTTCCCGGCGACAGCATGGAACGGCAGATCACCAGCCACCTCTACTCGGATCCGCCACGGCCGTCGACGATGCGGCCCGGAATCTCGCCGCAGATGGACCGCGTGATCGCGACCGGCATGGCCAAAGATCCCGAACAGCGTTATGCCACAACCAAAGACCTCGCCCTTGCCGCCCGGGCCGCGCTGAGCGCACCGATACAGGCGGACCGGCCCGTCGCGCCGCCGGTGTGGACCGCCCCACCGGTTCCCTACCCCACCACAGGCCCGGAGGCCTATCCGGCGCATGCACATACGCAGTACGCGACGTCGGCGCCGTCCCAAATTCTGGGGCCGGCATCCGCCCCGTGGGCACCGCCAAAGCCGCCGAATGCCCAACCGGCACAGTCGTGGTGGCGCAACTGGGCGGTCGTCATCGTCGCGGCGTTGGTCACGGTGATCCTCCTCGGCGGTGCCGGCATCGCTTACGTGATGTGGCCCGACGGCGGTTCGAGTGACCAGCCGCGGGCAACCAATGCGCCCAGCGCGCAACTGTTTCCGTCGATGCCCACCGCCACGGGCAGTTACCCGACCGGTGGGGTGTCCACCCCCGCCTCCACCGCCGCGTCGGCGCCGGCGGGCCCCAGCCAGCTGCAGACCGCAGACGGACTGACCAACCTGATCGGCACCATCAAGGCGAAGTTCGGCGACACCATGGGATTCAAGCTCGTGGTCTACCCCGACTACGCGGTCATGGATCGCGTCTCTCCCACGAACAAGCACGTCGACCAGAGCTTCATGTACCGCGGCGGCAGCTGGAGCCAGTGGGGCACGGACACCTCTACGAGTTCGTTCGACGTGCTTGCCGACCTCGGCGCCATCAATGCGCAGGCGGTTGCCGCCACCATGGCCGGCGCGCCGCCACAACTGGGGGCGGAGCCCGGTTCGCAGATGTATCTCATCATCGAAGGCGAAGAGGGCGGGGGCCTGGGTCTGGCGATTCACTCCACCGCCCCGGGGACCGGATACATGCAGGTCAACCCCGACGGAACCGTCAAGCAGATCTATCCGCCGTAAGGCGCTGCGCTCCCGCCCGTAATAACGGAGCAATTGCTCTGTTATGGTGAGTCCATGCCCCGGCCTCGTGTCTACGACCTCGATGCGGTGCTCGACGCCGCCGAGTCGCTGGCTGTCGAGGCCGGACCGGCCGGTGTCACCACCCGCTCGGTGGCGGCCGCCGCGGGCGTCTCCAACGGCGCCATCTATCACAACTTCGGTTCGCGGACCGAGCTCGTTGCCCGTACCTGGTTGCGGGCCGCGCGCCGATTCCTCGACGTACAAACAGAATTGGTCGACGCCGCGCTGGCCGACACCGCGGCCGACCCCGTGGACGCGGTTGTCGCCGCCGCGCAGGCGCCCGCGGTGTTCCACGAACGACAGCGGCAGTCAGCCCAACTGGTGTGGCAGGTGCAGCGCGACCAGCTGCTCGGCCCGGACCTGCCGGCGCCCCTTGCGGCCGAACTCAAAGACCTCGATCGTCAGCTGGTCGACCTGATGGTCCGGCTGGCGTCGCACCTGTGGGACCGGCGCGACGGCGCGGCGGTTGACGCCATCACAGTGTGCATCGTCGATCTGCCGGCCGCAATCATCCTGTCCCGCAACAGAATCAGCAACAGCTGGGCCCGTGATCGGCTGGCCGCAGCCGTGCGCGCCGTCCTCGCGGACGAACCGACCCCAACCAGGAGGAAACAACCATGACCATCACCGTCAGCTACCAGGACAAGATCGCCATCCTCAATCTCGGCGATGACGAGAACCGCTTCTCGCTGGGCTTTCTCGACGACATCAACAGCGCGATCGACGATCTCGTCGCCGGCGGCGCCCAGGGGCTGGTCACGACCGGCGCCGGGAAGTTCTACTCCAACGGGCTGGATCTCGACTGGCTGATGGCGCACGGCGACCAGATGCAGTCGTACGTCGGACGGGTTCACGCGCTGTTGGCGCGCGTCCTGACGCTGCCGATCCCGACGGCCGCCGCGGTCAACGGGCACGCCTTCGGCGCCGGCGCAATGCTCGCGATGGCCCACGACTTTCGGACCATGCGCTCCGACCGCGGCTTCTTCTGTTTCCCGGAGGTCGACATCCGGATTCCGTTCACCCCGGGCATGGCTGCGCTGATCCAGGCCAAGCTGACGCCGCAGGCGGCTATCGCGTCGATGACGACGGGCCGGCGCTTCGGCGGCGACGACGCCGCCAAGTACGGACTGGTGGAGGTTGCCGCGGCCGAGGACGCGGTGGTGCCCGCCGCGGTGGAACTCGTGATTCCGGTGGCGGGCAAGGATTCTCAGACCATGGCGGCCATCAAGGCGACGATGTTCGGCCCGGCGGTGACGGCGCTGCAAGCCGGGTAGCGGCCCGCTGCCGGATCCGATGGGCAGCTAGCTGACGGGTCCGATGGGCAGCCCGCTGCCGCCGCCTGATAGGCATAAGAGCGTGGGACAGAACGAGCGCAAGAAGATCGTCATGACCGACGACGAGATCGTCGAATTCATCGATCGCAGCCGGACCGCGACCATGGCCACCGTCCTCGCCGATGGTCGGCCACACCTGGTGGCCATGTGGTACGCCGTGCTCGATGGCGAAATCTGGTTCGAGACCAAGGCCAAGTCGCAGAAGGCGGTCAACCTGCGCCGGGACCCGACCATCACCGTGATGATCGAGGACGGCGACACCTACGGGACGTTGCGTGGGGTCTCGATCGACGGCACCGCCGAGATCGTCGATGACCCGGATACCTGCCTGCGCGTGGGCATCAGCGTGTGGGAGCGCTACACCGGCCCCTACACCGACGAGATGCGCCCGTTCGTCGATCAGATGATGAACAACCGCGTCGCGGTCCGCGTCGTGCCGAGCCGCATGCGCAGCTGGGATCACCGCAAGCTGGGGATGCCGGACATGCCGATCAGCGGCTCGACGGCGCAGTACCTGGGCCGGCAGTGATCTCGGCGCGCCCCGTATCACTCTCCGATACGGAGCGCGCCCAAACCACTCAGACCCTGTCGACCAGTGTGGCGTACTCGGGATGCTTGGCGATGTACCCGCTGACCATCGAGCATTCCGGGACGATGCGTAGCCCTGCGGCACGCGTGGCGTCCAGTGCTTCGGCGACGAGGATCGTCGCCAGCCCGCGGCCACCGTATTCGGGCTCAACTTCGGTATGCGGAAAGATCCGTCGGCCATTGCTGTCGATGTAGTCGATCAGCCCGACAGTCTTGCCGTCGACGGCAATGGTGAATCGTCCGGCTTCGGCGGTGACGGTGGCGGGTGCTCCGGTCTTGTCGGTGGTGCTCATAGTGGCCATGCAAGCCACGGTAACCCTCGCGCGTAATCCGCTGCCCGCGCTGCCGCCCCCTCAAACGGCAGCGTGGGCAGCGGGGTACTACGCGACTTCGAGGAAGATGCGGCGCTGACGGCGGACCGGGTAGCCGTTGGCCTCGGCCAGGGACCGCAGCTGCTTCAGCGCGAACGTCCGGCCGCGGCCCTCTTCGGCCGGGATGACGATGCCGGCCCACAGGCCCTCGGCGCGGGGCAGTTCGACAGCGTCACGCGCGCAGGCCCAGCGACGCGGGCATTGCCGGCAGAGGCTCTTGGCTTCTTCGCTGGCGATCGTCGTCCACTGCTCCGGGCTCCGAGTGCACTCACCGAGCGGCAGGCCGTCCATGGCAATTGCGGTCATCGGAGTACTCCTTAGTTGTTGCGCTGCGACTGTTCCGTCGCGGTTGAGGAGAATCTATAGCACCAGACTGCAGTAACGCAACAGTTAAACCGTAGCGTTGTGTATATCCGCAGGTCAGCGGTCTGCAAAGGCGTAGAAATCATCCGATTGGTCCGGAATAACATTGGTGAAAGTAGTCCCAAGGCCAGGGTGTACGGTCTAACTGAAGCGTTTGGAGCGACACCGATACGGTTCAGTGACGGTCAACGCAATAGTTATGCGGGACGGAACCGGCTAAGCTGTATCGCACCGCCGACGGCGCTCTGGATTTCATGTTGAGCGCGGGCTGCAACGGGATGGGAGGTGACCTCGGGTGCCGAACATCGATCCCGATGACGTCACCGAGTACATCGCCCTGCCCGCCGTCGATCCTGGAATGGAGCGTGCCGGCGCGGCCGCCGCGGCTCGGCGCCGCGAGCTCGACATCAGCCAGCGCAGTCTGGCGGCTGACGGCATCATCAATGCCGGAGCGCTGATCTCGTTCGAAAAGGGCCGCAGCTGGCCGCGAGAGCGTACGCGCCTTCGCCTCGAAGAGGTGCTGCAGTGGCCGCCGGGAACCATCGCACGCATCCGCAGTGGCGAGCCGGTCCCTACTCAGGGGCCAGTGGTCTCGCCGGCGCAGGCTGCACCTGCCCCGCCGATGGCCAACGCAGGTGAGGTTCCCCTGATCGCGCAGGCGGTCGTCGCCGCGGTCAACACGTTGGGTGCCACGGCCGACGCCCTACCGGCGATCGAGGATTCCGAATTCACGCCGTGGGTCACGCAGATTCTGTCCGACCTACGGCAGCTCGAAGCCGTCGCGGCCAGCGCCGCCCGGCTCGGTCCGGTGTCGCCGCCGCTGATCAAGGCATTGGGACTGGTGCGGGCCCGCATCGATGAGCTGACGTTGCTCGGCGCCAAGGCGCCCACGGCGACGCTCGGGCAGCGGCTGTACGCGGCCCGGCGCGGTGCCAATCTGACAATTCAGGAGACGGCCCTTGCGGCCGGCGTGCCCGAGTCCGTTGTGGTCGGTGCCGAAGCCGAAGCGGCAGTGTCCGACCAGGACAAAGAACTGGTCGAAAAGCTGCTCGTGCAGCTGGTTTAACGCTCGCGGTGCCGATCGTCACTGGTCGGGAAATTCGCCGCCAGGACCGCGGCGATCTCGATGAATTTGCGCCGTGTCGCCGGTGCCATTTCCCGGGTGCCGGCGATGACACCGCCCGGGCGCAGATGCCCGTCGAAGGGGATCTCGACAACGGCCTGTCCCTGCCCGGCGAACTGCTGGGCCAGCACCGAACGGGTGCGCTTGTCCGCATGGCCGTCGGAATCGTTGAGCACCACCACAGTTCGCTGCAGCAGGCCGTTGAGGCCGTGCGCCGCCAGCCAGTCGAGCGTCTGCCCGGCAGCGCCGGCGCCGTCGACCCAAGGGGACGACACCACGATCAGCGCGTCGAGATCCCGCAGGACCTCCTGCGTTACGGGGCTGTCCATCGTCGAGCTGCAGTCGATGATCGAGATCGTGAAATGCCGATCCAGTCGGGACGCTGCCTCCCGGTAGACCGCCGGATCCAGCACCCGGCGGCGGGCCGGACTCGCCTCACCGGCCAGCACGAACAGCCCAGCGGCATTGCTGCCCACTCGGTTGCGGATGTCGGCGAAACTCTCGAGATGCTGGTCGGAGGCCAGCTCCCAGTACGAGCTCAGTGCCTTCGGGTCGACGCGGCTGCCGAGCTTGCCGAACGCCGTGTCGGCGTCGACCGCCACCACGCGGTCCTCCTGCCGGAGCTCGGCGAACAATGACCCGAGGGAGGCGGACACCGTCGTCTTGCCGACGCCGCCCTTGCCCATGACGCCGACCTTGTAGTGGCCCGACAGCGCCGCTCGGATCTGGTTGATCTGCTGGGCCTCGTGGATCTCATCGGGTGACGGGCCGAGGTTGACCAGCCCGAACGTCGCCTTGAACAGCGTCTTGCGCCAGCCGCGACCGGGCTCGGGCTTGCGGGGCCGGAGCAGGTCGTCCCGGCGGATGGCGTCGGCGTACGACACCGGTGGCGCGAACTGGCCTTGTGGACCGTGCGGCCACTGCTGGTGCGGCGGTGGTCCGGGCTGGCCGGGGCCGGGCTGCGGCGGGTATCCGGTCCGGCGCTGCAGCGGCTCGGTGTGCTGCATGCCCGTGTTGTTCGCCGGCGGAGTCACGCGTGGCCACGCCGGCGGCGTGTTCACGGGATGGCCGGCAAAAGCGCTCTCCGGGGGGTTGTGCTGCGGTTCGAAGTGGTCAGTCACCGAATACGCGCTTTCTCTCCTCGGTTCGCTCGACGCAGGTGCCAAGACAAAGATGTCATACCCAGTATCGACCACGTCGGCACCGGCGGCGGGATCGCCGGGCCCAATGGCGTCGTCTCCCATTCGGTGGGTGGCTCGGCGGCGCCGTACATATCGCCGCTGATTGGCTTGTACCCCAACGTTTTTCGTCGCACGCCGACTGCGTCGGGCCCGTGCGGGCCGCCGCCGAATTGGTGCGGATCCGGCGTCGGACCCGCTGGTAGGCTCGATGCGGGTTGTGGGGAAGCGCTGTGGGGTGGTGTGGGGCCGCCCGCGCAGGTCAGATGCCGTGACTCGTGTAGGAGTTTGGCCATCGGCCTGCCGTCCGTCAGGTGGCGTACCAAGATGGTCACGGAGGACAGCGACGCCCGGTGCCTGGCGCCGGGAACAGGGGGTGGAGCTGAGATGCAGCGGGTGGACACATGCACCGGGCGTGATGCCGGGTCGTCTGGGACGGCGATGCCGTCGGGGCGGTCGTCGTGACCGGCCCGTACACCGCGGCGAGCACCGCCTCGGGTGGTATCGACGACGTCGTTGCCTTCGAGGTGACCATCGACGGCATGTTGGTCATCGCCGACAAGCTCGGTCTCATGGATTTCCCGACGAGCCTCGGTATCCGGCCGAACATCCCCCAGTTGGACCTGCGGGACATCGTATAGACATGTAGCACGAATTCATACTAGTGGTGCGTAGTGGGGCCTCTGTGCGCTTTCTGTGGCTGCTGGGAGCGACTCCGAGCGGTGCGCGTCAGGCGTCGAGGTCCTGTGCCACCAGGTCGGCGACCACGGCGAGTGCGGTCTCGTCATCGGATGCCACCGTCACCTGGGCTCCGTTGCCTGCCCCGAGCGTCATGATCATCAGCGCCGAGCCGGCGTCCACGGGTTCCCCGTCGTCGACCGCCAGGGTCACCTGAGCACCGGAATTGACGACGGCCTCGGAGATGACGGCTGCCGGCCGGGCGTGCAGGCCGATGGCGGATCCGACGGTAACGGTCTTGCTGGGCATGGCTTCTCCTTGTGATGGTGGGTTGTTGCTGGAGTGGGAAGTTCAGTTGCCGGCCGGCTGCAGGGCCCCGGTGGTCTCGACCGAGGGAAGCGCCCGGCCGGCGCTCTTGGCGGCGATTACCGCCACGGCACTGCAGACGGCGCCGACGAGCACGGCCACCACGAACCAGATGAGGTTTCCGATGGCGAAGAAGACGAAGATGCCGCCGTGCGGTGCCTTGGATGTCACGTCGAACGCCATCACCAGGGCGCCGGTGACGGCGCCGCCGAACATCATCGACGGGATGACGCGCAGCGGGTCGGCGGCGGCGAACGGGATGGCGCCCTCGCTGATGAAGCATGCACCGAGAAGCCATGCCGCACGGCCGTTTTCGCGTTCGGGTTCGGTGAACAGGCGGGGCCGGACGGCGGAGGCCAACGCCATGGCCAGCGGCGGCACCATCCCGGCGGCCATGACGGCGGCCATGATCCGCAGCGATGCGACGTCGGTGATGTTGAGCCCGGCGGCGGCGAAGGAGTAGGCCGCCTTGTTGACCGGTCCGCCCAGGTCGAAGCACATCATGAGGCCGAGGATGACGCCGAGCAGGATCAGTGAGCTGCCCGACATGCTGCCGAGCCAGTGGGTCAGACCCGAGGTGACGGCGGCCAGCGGACGGCCCAGCAGTAGGAACATGGACAGGCCGACGATCAGCGAGGCGCCGAGCGGGATCACCACCACCGGCATCAGCCCGCGGAACCACTGGGGCACCTTGAACGACGCGATCCACAGTGCGGCGAATCCGGCGATCAGGCCGCCGACGATGCCACCGATGAATCCGCCGCCGACGGTGACGGCCACCGCGCCTGCGGTGAAACCCGGTGCGATGCCGGGGCGGTCGGCGATGGCGAAGGAGATGTACCCGGAGAGCGCTGGGACGAGGAATCCGAAGGCCAGTCCGCCGAGGGTGAACAGCACCGCACCGAGGTACTGCATGAGGCCGCCCGCGGGCAGGTTGGTCAGCGAGTTGGTGGTCGCGATGATGTGCGCGAGCGAATCCGATTGTCCGGCAGGCTTGTTGGCAATCTCGTACCCCCCGAACAGGAAGCCCAGCGCGATCAGCAGGCCGCCGGCCGCCACGAACGGGATCATGTAGCTGACGCCGGTCAGCAGGATCTGGCGCAGCCGCGTGCCCCAGCCCAGCCCACCACGGGCCTCGCCGGCGGCGGGGGCCGCGGTCTCGCCCTGCACCCGTGCGGCCTGCGGATCCTTGGCTGCGGCAACGGCTTCGGCGATCATGGTGTCGGGTTCATTGATGGCCCGCTTCACGCCGGAGGCGATGACGGGCTTGCCGGCGAACCGCTGCTTGTCCTTGACCCCGACATCGGTGGCGAAGATGACTGCGTCGGCCGCGGCGATGGTTTCGGCCGACAGTGGGGTGGACCCGGACGAACCCTGGGTTTCGACGCTGAAGTGCACTCGGGCGCGGTCGGCGGCCAGTTTCAGGGCGTCGGCGGCCATGTAGGTGTGGGCGATTCCGGTGGGACAGGCCGTGATCGCGACGATCGAGGCCGCGGGCGCTTGTTCGACAGCGGTGGCGGCGGGGGCCGGAGTGGGCGGTGCGGCCGGCGTTGCGGGCGCTGGGCCGACGACGCCCTCGACAAGCGCGACCACCTCATCGGCGTCGCCCGCCTCGCGGAGCTGCTCGACGAAATCCTTGCGGACGAGCGCCCGGGCGAGGCTGGACAGCAGCTTCATGTGTTCGGCGCCACCGGATTCCGGCGCCGCGATCAGGAACGCGAGGTCGGCGGGGCCGTCGGGTGCACCGAACGGGACCGCGGGCGCCAACCGGGCGAATCCGATGGTCGGTTCGTCGACGTGGGGTGAACGGCAGTGCGGAATCGCGATACCGCCGGGAAGTCCGGTGGCGGACTGGGATTCGCGCGCCAGGGCGGCCTCGACGAGTCCGTCGCCGTTGGTGGCGCGGCCGGTCTCCGCCATCCGCGCGGCCAGTAATTCGATCACGTTCTGCTTGTCGGGACCGGCGTCGACGTCAAGTGCGACGAGGTCCGAGGTGATGATCGGCATGGGGTTCCTTCTGGATGGGACGGAATCAGAGAGGGGCGGAGGCGGACGTGACAGCCTGTACCTGAACGGCTTTCACGTCGATCTGTTCCGGGGTGGGCAGTGCCGAACCCGGCAACGAGGCAGCAGCGCTGCCGTAGGCGACGGCTGTCTGGAGCCGTTCGGCCGGCGGAGCGCCCGCGATGGTGGCGGCGAGATAGCCGGCGAGCGACGCGTCACCCGCCCCGACGGTGCTGCGCGGCACGATCGGCGGGACCGTGGCCGCCCAGGTCCCGTCGCGGTCGACCAGGACGGCGCCCGCGCCGCCGAGGGTGACGAGCACGGTGTTGGCTCCGCGGTCGACGAGCTGCCGTGCCGCAGACACCACCGGAAGCGGATCACCCTGTGCAGCAGCATCTTCCAGTTCCTGCGCAGAGCGGCCCGTCAGCGAGGCCAGTTCCTCGGAGTTGGGCTTGATCAGATCGGGTGCAGCGGTCGGGAACGCTGCGGCCAACGCCGTGAGCGGACGCTCGGAGGTGTCCACCGCGACGCGGCAGGGCAGCGGCGCGAGCTGGGCGACGATGTCGGCGTACCAGTCGTCGGGAACGCCGGGTGGCAACGATCCGGACAGCACCAGCCAGGTGGCTTCCGTGGCGTGGCCGCGGACGACGGCCGTCAGTGCGGCGAGGGTGGGGCGGTCGAGACGTGCCCCCGGCTCGTTGAGTTTTGTTGTCGTGCCATCATTTTCGGTGATCGTCAGGTTGCTGCGGACAGCCCCGGGGATGTCGATGTTGTGGAACGGCACCCCACGGGCGCGCAACCCCGTCAGGATCGGATCGTGATCGGCGGCCGGCAGCAGCGCGACGGTGTCGACGCCGTTCAGGGTCAGCGCGCGAGATACGTTGACGCCCTTGCCTCCTGGTTCGGTGGCGACGGGGGTCAGCCGGTGCACCGCTCCCCTGGTCAGCGGTTCGTCGAGCGTAAGGGTGCGGTCGAGGCTCGGGTTCAGCGTGACGGTGACGATCATGAGTAGCTCTCCGCGCAGATGACCTCGATGCCGGCGCTGGTGAGCTGTTGCCGCTCGTGGTCCCGAATCTCGTTGTCGGTGACGACGGTTCGGACGGCGGACAGCGGGGCGAAACTGACCAGATCTTCCCGGCCGAATTTCGTCGAATCCGCGGTCACCACAACGTGGTTGGCGCACCGGACCATGGCGCGTTTGATGGCGGCCTCGTCGCTGTCGGGGGTGGAGAAGCCGTGCCGGACGCTGATGCCGTTGGTGCCGAGGAAGGCGATGTCGACGCGCAGGGAGTCGAGTGTCCGCAGGGCCTGCTCCCCCACCACGGCCTGAGTGAGGCTGCGGACCCGGCCGCCCAGCAACTGCAGGGACACCGTCGGGTTGGACGTCAGCTTGGCGGCCGCGGGGATGGAGTTCGTGATGACGACGAGATCGCGGTCGGTGGGGATGAGTTCGGCGATGCGTGCGGTGGTGGTGCCGGCGTCGATCAGCACCGAACCGCCGGTGGCGGGCAGCAAGGTTGCGGCGGCGGCAGCGATCGCGGCCTTCTGCTGCGTCTGGGTGGAGTCGCGCTGGACCACTCCCTGCTCGACCAGATGCAGCGTGCGGGCGGGCACCGCTCCCCCGTGCACCCGCCGGATGACGCCGGCCTTGTCGAGGACGTCGAGGTCTCGGCGCACGGTTTCGGTGGTGACGTCGTAGGTCTCGGCGAGTTCATTGACGGAGGCGCGACCGTCGGCGAGGACTCGCGCGGCGATGGCTTGCTGCCGTTCTTCCGCGTACATGACCCTCCAGTTGTGTGGGAACGCATCCGATTCGATCTTTGTATTGTTTGTTTTACGCTTGGATGTGTTGACTTGTCAACGGTTCGGAGTAATCTACATCACATGAGCCAGACATCTGTGAGCCCGTCGCCTTTGGTAGCCGACGTGGAGACCGTTCGTTCGCCCAGCGGTGCACCTGTGGTGCTGCACGGGGTCCCTGCCGTCGGCGGAGTGCGCTACGCGCCGGTGCTGTGGCCGGGCGCCCGACCTGTGCCGGAGGCCGACGACACCGCCCCTGAGCTGGCAGAGCCGGAACGGGCGGGGGAGCGGGAGCGCTTCGCGGCGGCTTCGTTGGCGGTCGCGGACCGGCTGCGCAGCCGGGCGGCGCGGGCGACGGGAGCCGCGGCGGAGGTGCTGGCCACGACGGCGGCGCTCGCGCAGGACAGGGCCTGGGCGGCGGCGGCGGACAAGCGCATCGCCGATGGCATGTCCGCGGTGCGGGCGGTCGTCGCGACGGCGGACCAGTTCGTCGAGATGTTCACCCGGATGGGCGGACTCATGGCCGAGCGGGTAGCGGACCTCAGGGATATCCGGGATCGGGTGATCGCGGATCTGCGGGGCCTTCCCGAGCCGGGGGTGCCGGTGCCGGACGTGCCGTCGGTGCTGTGTGCCGAGGATCTGGCGCCCGCCGACACCGCCGGGCTCGACCCCAACCTGGTGGTCGCGCTGGTGACCAGCCTCGGCGGGCCGACCAGCCACACCGCGATCATCGCCCGTCAACTGGGTATCCCGTGCGTCGTGGCCGTCTCCGGGCTCGAGCAGGTGCGATCGGGGGCGATGGTGCTGGTGGACGGTACCCACGGCACCGTGACGGTCGAGCCCGACGCGACCGTGGCGGCCGCGGCCGTCGCTCAGGCCCGCCACGAGGCCGACCTCGCGGAGAGCTGGCAGGGCCCCGGCGCCACTGTTGACGGTCATCGGGTGGCGGTGCTCGCCAATGTGCAGGACGGTGCCGCTGCGCAAGCGGCGGCTGAGACCCCGGCAGAGGGCATCGGTCTGTTTCGCACCGAATTGTGCTTTCTGAATCGGGATCTGGAGCCGTCGGTTGCCGAGCAGGCGCAGATATACGGCGACGTGCTGGCGGCTTTCCCGGGGCGGAAGGTCGTGGTGCGCACCCTGGACGCGGGCTCGGACAAGCCGCTGCGATTCGCCGGTCATGCCGATGAGGCCAACCCGGCGCTGGGGGTGCGCGGCATCCGGATCGCCCAGGGCAATCCGGATCTGCTGACGCGCCAGTTGCAGGCGATCGCCGACGCGGCGGCAGCGACGGGCCAGCGCCCATGGGTGATGGCTCCGATGATCGCGACGCCGTCGGAAGCGAAAGCCTTTGCGGCGCAGGTGCGGTCCTTCGGCCTGACACCCGGCGTGATGATCGAGGTGCCCGCCGCAGCGTTGTTGGCGGACCGGATATTGCGACACGTCGACTTCCTGTCGATCGGCACCAACGATCTGACCCAGTACACGATGGCCGCCGACCGGATGTCGGCCGACCTGGCCACCCTGAGCGACCCTTGGCAGCCGGCGGTGCTGGCGTTGGTGCACACGGCCGCCAAGGCGGGTGCGGAGCAGGGCAAGCCGGTCGGGGTGTGTGGCGAGGCTGCGGCCGACCCGGCACTGGCGTGCGTCCTGGTCGGGTTGGGTGTGACGTCGCTGTCGACGGCGGCGGCCGCGGTGCGCGCGGTCGGTGCCGCGTTGGCGGGCGTGACGCTGGAGCAGTGCCGGGTGGCCGCGGCGGCGGCACTGGCTGCTGAGTCGTCGGCAGATGCCCGCAGTGCGGCGCTCGCCGCGCTGGCCGCCGGCTGACCGGTGGGCGCCTGGAATTAATCGGACCGCAGTCCGGTTATTGGTGGCATGCCTGCTATCACTGCTGACACGATCAGCTTGCCGCGTATTGCTCCCGCTGCGCCGAGCGACACAGAACGCCCGGTGCGGTCCATCACCACCGGCCCTCGTGGCTACGAGGGCGAGGGTTTCCCCGTGGTCCGCGCCTTCGCGGGCGTCAGTGCGGCCGACCTCGATCCGTTCGTCCACCTGGACCAGATGGGTGAGGTCGAGTACGAACCCGGTGAACCGAGGGGCACTGACTGGCACCCGCACCGCGGGTTCGAGACGGTGACCTACATGATCGACGGCCGCTTCGCGCACCAGGATTCACATGGTGGCGGTGGCCTGATCACCGACGGCGCCACGCAGTGGATGACCGCCGGATCGGGAATCCTGCACATCGAGACGCCGCCCGCCGAACTCGTCGAGAGCGGTGGCCTGTTCCACGGCCTGCAGCTGTGGGTGAACCTGCCCAAGAAGGACAAGTTCGCCGCCCCCAGGTATCAGGCCATCGAGGGCACAGACGTCACCCTGCTGTCGTCCGACGACGGTGGTGCGCTGGTGCGCGTCATCGCCGGCGAGATCGGCGATGCCAAGGGACCGGGCGGTACGCACACGCCAATCACCATGGCGCACGCCACAATTGCGCCCGGGGCGCGACTCGACCTGCCGTGGAACCGCAAGTTCAACGCGCTCGTCTACATCCTCTCCGGACGCGGCACCGTCGGACCCGTCGGGCACCCCATCCACCAGGGCCAGCTCGCGGTGCTGGGGCCGGGGGACCGGATCACGGTCGCTGCCGATGCGGGGCAGGACTCCAACCGGCCCGCGCTCGAGGTGCTGTTGCTAGGTGGCCAGCCGATCCGGGAACCCGTCTTCCACTACGGCCCGTTCGTGATGAACTCCAAGTCGGAGCTCATCGAGGCGTTCGAGGACTTCCAGTCCGGCAAGTTCGGCACTATTCCGCCGAACGCGCTGAAGCCGCACCGGTCGGGGCGCTGATCACGCGGGCGCCGGGTCCGGGTAGAGCAACTCCAGCTCGCCGAGGCTGGCGGCGACGGTCACCAGAGGCAGCGCGGCCTCGACCGACAACGTCCCGCCGGCCTCGGCGCGCAGGGCGAGCACGAAGTCGTCACTGATGGGTGTGCGCTCTGCGGTATCGGGGTGCTCGGTGCCCGAGATCCGGGCGCAGATCGACGCGGTGTGGGCTTCGAGTACCTCGCGGGCGGCCTGATAGGGACCCAGGGGCGGTGGCACGACGTCGGCGATGAGGTCGGCCGCCGCGCGCAACCGAACTGTCTGATTGGCGGCCCGGACCACCGGCGCACGCAGCTCCGTCGCCCCGCTGCTCTCCGAAAGGAAGTGGCGCACAGCATCATCGACGGTCCGGGAGGCCGTCAGGGCGTCGAAGCTCAGGGCGTGCACCCGGTCGGTGGCAGCCTCGGAAGCGCCGCGCGTCACCCGCCGCACGGCCGCGGTCAGGTACCGCGTGCCGGCGGTGCGCGCCGAGGCCAGCGTGCGGTGGACGACCCCCGCCGAACCGCGCGGCCACAGCAGAAGCGACACCACGACACCTACTGCGGCGCCGACCAGGACGTTCTCGAGCCGGATCAGCCCGACGCGCCAGCCGGCGGGACTGATCAGGTTGTAGATGGTGAGCACCAACATGGTGAACATCGCCTGTCCCGCGACGAAGGAAAACACGTCGGGCACATAGGCCGAACCGAACGCCACGATCGGCAGGACCAGCCACAGCAGCACGGGGTTCGCGCCGATCAGGTGGATCACCACGGTGCCGAGGAGGAAGCCGATCGCGGTGCCGCCGACCGCGCGGACCACGCGCGTGCCAGTGGTCAGTGCACTGCTGCGCAGCACGGACAGGGACGCCATGGCGATCCAGAATCCGTGTTGCAGGGGAAACAGATGAACGACCGCGACCGCCACGGCCAACCCGATGCCCGTGCGAAGGCTGTTCTGTACGACGACGGCCCGGGTCGCGACGAATCCCGACGGGATGGCGGACACGGCCTGGGATTCCGACAGCACCCGGTCGAGGTTTCCGGCTGCCGGCAGCCGTCGCCCCAGGACCCGGGCCCACACCGGGCGGGCATCGGCGTCGGCGGCCAGTCCAATGACTCGGCCCGTCGCCCCGATACACGCCGAGAAAGTGCGCAGCCGCAACAGTTTTCGGCCCGTCGCGACGGCCACCAGGTCGTCGGGCTCACCCTGGATCAGCTCGATGTCCTCGCGGTAGCGGCCGCGGGTCGCGGCCCGGTGCGCGGTGAGGGCCTCGGCCAGATCGGCGCGGTAGCGATCACGGCCCTCGGCTCGCGGCGTGCTGAGCACCCGGGCACAGTCGTTCAGTACCCGAATGGCGGGTTCACGCGTCTCCGCCAGCAGCGAGCCGGTGGCGTCGGTGGCGCGGTCGCACAGCCAGCGCAGGTCGTCGACGACGCGCACCAGGGCGCGACTGCCGGCGGTCAACCCGACCGGGCGGAAATCGGCGCCGAGGAAGTTGTCTCCCAGCACTTCCATCGCATCGGAGAGCTCTTGCGCTGTTGCCGACCCCTCCAGCCGGGCCGCCAGCAGGCGACACACCTGCGCGGCGTGCTTGCGCAGGTCGTCGTGATGGGTGGGCGGCAACAGGAACAATGCGGCCGGAACGGCGATGGTCCAGGCCACTGCCCAGCCGAGCAGTCGATCGGGCACCGGGCCGGCCGGCGTGCACACCGGCAGCACGAACGTCATCAAGGTGGACCGTTGACCTGCGGCGATGATCTCGCTGAGGACGCCGGAGAACGTCACCAGCAGCCCGACGGCGAACATCGCCGGCACCGCCAGCCACGGATGTGGCGACAGCAGCGTCCCCAGCGTGATCAGAACCGCGCCGTTGAACCCGAGACCAGCGTAGGCCAGCGCCCGTGCCGGGCGGTTGCCGGGAAAATCCACCACCACCAGCAGCGCGACCGCGCCGAAGATGGCGAACAGCGTCGTCTGGGACCTGCTGCCGACGGCGGTACCGACCGCCAAGCCAGCGATCGCGACCACCGGGAGCATCACACCGGCGCGCGTCGCCCGCCGTAGGGCGTCGTATTCGGGATCCTTGTCGCGCAGCCGCGTGACGAGCTGCTGC
This sequence comes from Mycolicibacterium sp. CBMA 226, assembly GCF_009729075.1. GTDB lineage: Bacteria > Actinomycetota > Actinomycetes > Mycobacteriales > Mycobacteriaceae > Mycobacterium. The sequence goes on from NZ_VTGY01000011.1 coordinate 129,236, forward strand.
CGGCGCAACGCCGGCGACACCACGCCCGCCATGGCGCCCAACATTAATTTGGCTGACGTCGTCGTGTCCCGGCAACAACACGCGTGTGGCGCTGGTCTCTCGCGGCCACCGGCAGCCCGGGGTCGTTCCTGGCCGGGCTACCGATCGGGACTGCCCGGCGGCCGCCAACCGTACGCGGTTCCGCGCTCGGTTGTTGACAGAACTGCAAGTTTGCTGGAAGAAGCCGATTCAGTGGCTGTACTTCGCATACGAGCAGGATCAGGCCGAGATCTGTGGCACAATTTGACGATGCCGTACATCGCCACCCGAGGTCCGGGTCGTCCTCCCGCGGCGAAGGCGGCCGAAACCCGTGAGCGCATTCTGCGCGCTGCCCGCGAGGTTTTCAGTGAACTTGGTTATGACGCAGCAACATTCCAAGCCATCGCAATCCGCGCGGATCTGACGCGCCCAGCGATCAACCATTACTTCGCGAACAAGCGGGTGCTCTACGGCGAGGTCCTCGATCAGACCAATGCCATGGTGGTCGCTGCGGGACGTCGCCGGGCCGAGGAGGAGACCACCTTCATCCGGCGCCTGTCGTCGTTTTTCGTCGCAGCCATCCAGGCCGACTCCGAGGATCGTTCCGCCGCCGCGTTCCTGGTGACGTCGATCCTCGAGGCGCAGCGGCATCCCGAATTGCGCCAGGAGGAGCACGACGCGCTCGTCGCGTCCCGTGAGTTCGTGACCTGGGCCGTCACCGACGCCATCGAGCGCGGTGAGCTGGCCGTCGACACCGAGGTGTCCACCGTGGTGGAGATGCTGATCGCCGTGATGTGGGGGATGGGCTTCTACGCCGGGTACGTCGGCAGTCACCAGGAGCTGACCGCCGTCATCGAGCGGCTCGAACTGCTGCTCGCCAACAAACTGTGGCAGGTCACCGAATAGACCGGGCACGTGTGCGGTGTCCGACGGTCAGGCCTCGCCAACGCGGCCCGCAATGAACCTGATATCTGGGGGAGCGGTTTAGGCTCGGCGGGTGGCGATGCGGGCCAACGCACTTGGTGACTATCTGCGGGCGAGACGTGTGCAGGTGCGACCGCAAGACGTCGGCCTCGCCGTCGGCGCTCGTCGGCGTATAGCAGGACTGCGCCGCGAAGAACTGGCCCTGCTGGCCGGCATCAGCGTGGAGTACTATCAGCGGCTCGAGCAGGGGCGCGATAAGAACCCGTCCAGGCAGGTGCTCGATGCGCTCGCGCGGGCTCTGCGCCTCGACGTCAAGGCCACCGAGCACCTCTACCAGATCGCCAACCCGCCCGCGGCGCGAGAGCAAGATCAGGCTGCGGACGCGGTCCCCGAGGACATCCAGCAACTGATCAATCTGTTCACCATGCCTGCGATCGTGGCCAATCGATGCCTTGACGTATTGGCGTCAAATGCCATTGCCCGAGCGCTGTCGGCGGGGCTCGAGCCGGGGCAGAACTTCCTACGCTGGCGGCTGTTGGAACCGGAAGCGCGGGAGTTCTACGTTGATTGGGATGAAGCGACCGAGGTCGCTGTCAGCGGGTTGCGTGAAGCGGCGGGCAGCGATCCCGACGACGCGCGGCTCCGGGCGCTGATCGACGAATTATCCTCTGCGAGTGAACGATTCCGTGAACTGTGGGCACGTGCGGAGGTGGGATATCGGGTTGGGGTGATGCACATGCGTCATCCCAAGGTGGGTGACCTGTACCTGCGCCGCTCGCGGCTCAACATCCCGTACTCCGGGGGCAAGCACGTCTTGATCTACTACGCCGATCCGGACAGTGACTCGGCCAGCGCACTCGAGGCGTTACGGCCGCCCTCGTCATAGCGCGCGGCCATCGCGGTGGCAACCCGGAACCGCATGCCAGTAGCCGTCATTCGCCGGACCCGGCGTTGCCGACCGCGTTGAACTCGGTGTCGGACAGCTCGATGGTCGCCGAGGCGACGTTGTCCTCGAGATGCCCGACCTTCGATGTCCCGGGAATTGGCAACATCACCGGAGAACGCTTCAACAGCCAGGCGACGGCTAGTTGTGCCGGCGTAACGCCGTGATCTGCGGCGATCGTTCGGAGCGGGCTGTCATCGGCCGCGAGCGGACCCAAACCCAGTGGTGCCCAAGGAATGAATCCGATGCCGTCGTCCTCGCATGCCTGCAGAAGCGGTTCGGAACTGCGTGCCGTCAGGTTGTACATGTTCTGCACTGACACGATCGGTGCGATCTTCTGGGCCGCCCGCAGCTGCTCGACGGTGACCTCGGACAGCCCGATGTGACGGATTTTGCCTTCCCGCTGCAACTTTGCAAGCTCGCCGATCTGGTCTTCGAGGGGGAAGTTGGGGTCGATGCGGTGCAGCTGGAACAGATCGACACGGTCGACATCGAGCTGGCGAAGGCTCATCTCGCACTGCTGCCGTAGGTAGACAGGGAAGCCCAACGGCGTCCAGCTGTCCGGCCCCACGCGCAGCAAGCCGGCTTTGGTCGCAATGACCAACTCGTCGGGATAGGGGTGGAGGGCTTCACGAATCAGCGGCTCCGAAACATTCGGGCCGTATGAGTCGGCGGTGTCGATGAAGTTGATGCCGAGTTCGATGGCGCGGCGCAGCACTCGGATGCATTCGTCGCGGTCGGCGGGTGGGCCCCAGACGCCGTCGCCCGTGATCCGCATAGCGCCGAATCCGAGGCGGTTGACAGTGAGGTCACCGCCGAGGGTGAACGTTCCTGATGCTTGAGCGACGGACTGGGGAGCCATTTCCCGACAGTACGTCCGGGGACGAGTTGAATTTGGTCGCGATCCTGGCCCCCTTATGGCCACCGAACGCGCCATGTTGCAAGCCTGCTCACGCACGGTGGCCGTCGCGGGGGATAACGTCTAGAGCATGAGCAGCGAGCGCTCCGACGACGACACCTGGGATATCGCTAGCAGCGTCGGCGCGACGGCGGTGATGGTCGCCGCCGCGCGGGCCGGGGAAACCGAGCGCGACGACGCACTGATCCGCGATCCGTTCGCGAAGATCCTGGTGGCCGGCGCCGGTACCGGCGTGTGGGAGACGATCCTCGACGCCGATTTCAACAACCGGATGGCCGGCGCCGACCCCGAGGTCGCCGCGGTGCTCGAGCACATGGGCAACTACCAGGCGGTGCGCACACACTTCTTCGACGCGTACTTTGCCGATGCCGTGGCGGCCGGCATCCGCCAGGTGGTGATCCTGGCGTCCGGGCTGGATTCCCGGGCCTACCGATTGGACTGGCCGGCCGGCACCACGGTTTTCGAGATCGATCAACCGAAGGTGCTCGAGTACAAGGACGAGACCTTGAAGGCGCACGGCGCGACGCCGGCGGCGGCGCTGCACCAGCTGCCGATCGACCTGCGCAACGATTGGCCGAAAGCGTTGCGGGACGCGGGATTCGACGATTCGGCGCCGACTGCCTGGCTGGCGGAGGGCCTGCTGATGTACCTGCCGGCCGAGGCGCAGGACCGCCTCTTCGAGAACATCACCGCGTTGAGTGCGCCGGGCAGTCGTATCTCGGTCGAGACGGTCGGCGAGCACGCCGCCGAACGACGGCAGCGGATGCGGGACCGGTTCGACAAGCTCGCCGGGCAGTTCGGCATGGGACAGGTCATGAACGTGCAGGACCTGATGTACGAGGACCCCGATCGCGCCGATGTCGCTGAGTGGCTGGATTCGCATGGCTGGTCGTCGACCTCGGTCACGTCGCAGGACGAGATGCGCCGGCTGAATCGCTGGGTGCCGGTCGATGGTGCCGACGACAAGGCGTTTTCCACCTTTGTGACCGCGCGCAGGGGCTGATCCCGGCCGGTTGGCTCTTCAAACCAACCGGCTGGTTGGTTAGGATTCCGGTGTTGCCTGGCTCACGTAAGGACGTACGTTATGACCCTTGAATCAGCTGTATCCGCCGACCAAACAGCGGCTGACATCCCGGCTGTCGTCGCCGGTCTTCGTAAGACCTATGCGACCGGGCGCACCCGTGACCTGCAGTGGCGCAAGCGTCAGCTACTTGCGCTGGCTCAGGCCATGGAAGAGAACGAGACGGCCATCGCCAAGGCGCTGGAGGCCGATCTCGGCCGCAAGCCGTTCGAAGCCTGGCTCGCCGACAGCGTCGGTACCATCGCCGAGGCCAAGGACGCCGCCAAGAACTTGCACAAGTGGGCCAAACGTCGCTACCGCCTGCTGGAGCGCTCGCAGTTGCCTGGCCGTGGCTGGGTCGAGTACGAGCCGTACGGCACCGTGCTGATCATCGGCGCCTGGAACTTCCCGTTCTATCTGACGCTCGGCCCGCTGGTCGGTGCGCTCGCCGCGGGAAACACCGTGGTGCTCAAGCCGTCTGAGATCGCGCCGGCCTCGTCGCGACTGATGGTCGAGCTGGTCGAGAAGTACCTGGACACCTCGGCCGTCGCCGTGGTGGAGGGCGACGGCATGGTCAGCCAGGAGCTCATCGCGCAGGGCTTCGACCGCATCATGTTCACCGGCGGCACCGAGATCGGCAAGAAGATCATGGCTGCCGCGGCGCAGCACCTGACGCCCGTCACGCTGGAACTCGGCGGTAAGAGCCCGGTGATCGTCGCGGCCGACGCCGACATCGACGTCGCGGCCAAGCGCATCGCCTTCGCAAAGATCGTCAACTCCGGCCAGATCTGCGTCGCGCCGGACTACGTGGTGGCCGAGAAGCCCATCCGCGACGAGCTGGTCACCAAGATTCGCGATGCCATCGTGGCCTTCACCGCCGACGACGCCGACGGCCTGCCGATCGTCAGTGAGCGGCAGTTCAACCGGCTCAGCAGCTACCTCGGTACCGGCGGGGACGTCGTCACCGGTGGCGGCACGAACCCGGCCCGGCTCACCATGCAGCCGACCGTCGTGGTCGACCCGCCGCTCGACGCACCGGTCATGACCGAGGAGATCTTCGGGCCCATCCTGCCGGTCATCACCGTGGATTCGCTCGATGCCGCCATCGCTTTCGTCAACGCCCGGCCCAAGCCACTGGCCGCGTACCTGTTCACCAAGGCCAAGGCCGTCCGCGAGCGGTTCATCCGCGAGGTGCCGGCCGGCGGCATGCTGGTCAACCACCTGATCTTCCAGGTGTCGACAGCGCGCCTGCCGTTCGGCGGCGTCGGACCGTCCGGCATGGGCGCCTACCACGGTCGCTACGGCTTCCTGGAGTTCAGCCACGCGAAGTCGGTGATGACCAAGCCGACCCGGCCCGACCTCGGCAAGCTGATCTACCCGCCGTACACCGAGAAGGCGTGGAACATCGCGCGCAAGTTCTTCTAGCCGTACGACGATCTAGCGGCGAGGTACAAACGCGTTGTGGGGGTACCTCCCGCTTGCGGGGGAGAGTGCGGCAAATTTGGCCCCAGAATCGACCCGGCGATGCGGCGGCTGATCGGTCGCCGTATACACAAGGGGTAGCCCACCGCGGTGGGCTGTCTCGTTGCCCTTCCATGAGAGGAAACCATGCCCGGAGTGCAGGATCGTGTCATTGTCGTCACCGGAGCCGGTGGCGGCCTGGGTCGTGAATACGCGCTGACGCTGGCCAATGAAGGCGCCTGTGTCGTGGTCAACGACCTCGGCGGTGCCCGCGACGGCACCGGTGCCGGCCACAACATGGCCGACCAGGTCGTCGAGGAGATCAAGGCCGCCGGTGGCCGCGCCGTCGCCAACTACGACAGCGTCGCCGAGGCCGAGGGCGCCGAGAACATCGTCAAGACCGCGATCGACGCGTTCGGCAAGATCGACGGTGTGGTGTCCAACGCGGGCATCCTGCGCGACGGCACCTTCCACAAAATGACCGCCGACCAGTGGGACATCGTGCTCAAGGTGCACCTGTACGGCGGCTACAACGTCATCCGCGCTGCGTGGCCGCACTTCCGCGAGAACGCCTACGGCCGCGTCGTGGTCGCCACGTCGACCAGCGGTTTGTTCGGCAATTTCGGTCAGGCGAACTACAGTGCCGCCAAGCTGGGTCTGGTCGGCCTGATCAACACGCTGGCCCAGGAAGGCGCCAAGTACAACATCAAGCTCAACGCCGTCGCGCCGATCGCCGCGACCCGCATGACCGAGGACATCGTGCCGCCCGAGGTTTTCGCGAAGCTGTCGCCGGAGTACGTGGCGCCGGTCGTGGCGCAGCTGTGCAGCGAAGAGCTGCCGGAGACCGGATCGATCTTCATCGTCGGTGGTGGCAAGGTGCAGCGCACCGCGCTGTTCCAGAACGACGGTGTCACGTTCGACCACGTGCCCAGCGTCGACGAGGTGGCCGCCAAGTGGGGCGAGATCACCGACCTGTCGGCCGCCAAGGCCGCATCGTTCGCGCTCGGCTGATAGGTGAAAGCGCTTGTCGCACAGTCGCTGACAGGCCCATCGGGTCTTGCCTACACCGACATCGATGACGCCGCAGACCCGTCGGGCAATGCGGTGGTCATCGATGTCGGTGCGGCCGGCGTCTGCTTCCCTGATCTGCTGTTGATCCGCGGTGAATACCAGCTCAAGCTGCCGCCGGGATTCACGCCGGGTATGGAGGTGGCGGGTACCGTACGGTCGGCGCCCGAGAGTTCCGGTTTCGTTGCCGGTCAACGGGTCTCGGCCTTCACCATGGTGGGCGGTTACGCGGAACGGGCGCTGGCGCTCCCGGATTCGGTGATCCCGACGCCGGGTGGTCTCGATGATGCGGCTGCCGTCTGTCTGCTCGGCAACTACTACACCATGTACTTCGCGCTGGCCCGCCGCGGCAGGCTGCTGGCCAGGGAGACGGTGCTGGTGCTGGGCTCGGCAGGCGGCGTCGGGGTGGCGGCCATCCAGATCGCAAAGGCCATGGGCGCCAAGGTGATCGCCATGGTGCACCGGGTCGAGGCGATCGATTTCGTGGCCTCGCTCGGGGCCGACGCGGTGCTGCCGCTGACCGAAGGGTGGCGCGACGAGGCGCTGGCGGCGACTGACGGTCGGGGAGTGGACCTGGTGGTCGACCCGGTCGGCGGCGACGCGTTCGACGACGCGATCCGGGTGCTCGCCCCCGAGGGTCGCCTCCTGGTATTGGGTTTCGCTGCCGGACAAGGCATCCCGGCCGTCAAGGTGAACCGCCTGCTGCTGCGCAACATCAGCGTGGTGGGCGTCGGGTACGGCGAGTTCATCCGTCAGGTGCCCGGTTCGGCCGCCGAGGTCGGGGCCGGCCTGACGAAGCTGGTCGAGGCCGGGCTACGGCCACCGGAGCCGATGCGCTTTCCGTTGGCCGACGGTGCCGCTGCCCTTCAGGCGTTGGCAGACGGGAAGATTCACGGCAAGGCCGTCCTGGAGCCGTAAGTGAACACCTTGGGAACAGTGCTGGTGGCACTCGTCATCGCGATCGGCCTGGTCGGCATCGTCGTGCCGGTGCTCCCCGGGGGCTTGCTCGTGTTCCTGGCGATCGCGGTGTGGGCGGTGGTCGTCCACACCGCGACGGCCTGGGTGGTGCTCGGGGTCGCGGCGGCGCTCTTCCTGGCCGGTGAGGTCATCAAGTACCTCTGGCCGATGCGCCGCATGCGGCGGGCCGACGTGTCGACCCGCAGCCTCATCGTCGGCGGAATCCTCGGTGTCATCGGGTTTTTCGTGATCCCGGTGCTGGGCCTCGCCCTCGGCTTCGTGCTGGGCGTCTACCTGTCCGAGTACTCGGCGCTGCGGAGTTCCAGCCGGGCCTGGACGTCGACCAAACACGCCATCAAAGGCGTCGCGCTGGCGATGGGGGTGGAGTTGACGGCCGCATTGCTGGCGACCGTCGCGTGGGTGACGGGATTGGTGGTCGGGAGTTGACGGCAGAGAAACGAACCCTCGACGCATCGTCCGGTGAGCTGCTTCTGCACACCGGCGTCACCGGCAGCGCGGCGCGGATGGGACACCGGTTGACCATCGCGATGCGATCGTGGCTGGCAACCGTGGCCGTGGATGGAGACGAACCCGTTGCGGTCGAGGTGATCGTCGACCTGGACTCGCTGGACGTGCTGACGGGCGAGGGCGGTATGACGCCGTTGTCCGGCGCGGAAAAGACGCTGGTCCGGAACAATGCGCTGAAATCGCTGCAGGCCAAGCGCTTTCCGCGGGCGGCGTTCCGTGCGTCGTCGATCGAACGGGGCGACGACTCGTGGCGGTTGACCGGGACTCCGAACCTCAGCGGCGAGAGCCGCGAGCAGAGCGTCGTCGTCCACGTGGTGGGGGACGACGCGGACCTGCGGATCACCGGTGAGGCGGTGGTACGGCACAGCGACCATCGCATCAAGCAGTATTCGATGCTGATGGGCGCGATGAAGGTGGCTGATGAGGTGCGCGTGACGCTCGCGGCCAACGCGCCACGGGCAGACCGGCCCTAACCCCGCAGCACGCTCCGCAAGCGCGCCAGCTGCTCGTCGGTAACACCAATGGCGGCAAGGTAATTCGGCAGCGAGCCGTACTCGGCGTCGACGACGCCCACGGCCGCGTCCAGGTACTCCTCGCGGACGCCGAGCACCTCTTCGGTGAGCCGGGCCTCGGCGAACGTCACGACCTCGGCAGTCTGTCCGGCCCGGGTCCGGATGGTCTCGAGGATGCCCTCGCGCAACTGCGGGACGGCGTCGTTGCTCCTCAGGAAATCGGTGAGGATCGCGTCGCGATCGATGCCGACAGCACCCAACACCGTCGCCACGGTGAAGCCGGTGCGATCCTTGCCGGCGAAGCAGTGCGCGATCACCGGCCGCGAGTCGGCGAGCATCGAAATGACCTGCCGTATCGCAAGGTGCGCGCCGGGCAGGGTGGGAAAGCGGCGATACTCCTCGACCATAAAACGGCCAGCGGCGACGGCGACGTCCTCGTCGTCGGGCTTCGCGGTCATCATCTGCTCGAAGGCGTTCTCGTGCGGCGCCTCGGCGGTATCGGTGCCCGCCGCGGCCAGCTCGTGGAACGGCAGCAGGTGGATCGCGACGCCGTCGGGCACCTGGCCGGGGCCGCGGCGCTCGACCTCACGCAGCGAGCGGAGATCCGCGACGTCGGTGATGCCGTAGTGCTGCAACGCTTTACGGCCATCTTCGACGAGCCCGCTGAGCTCGCTGGAGCGGAACAACCGGCCGGCGGCAATGCCCGTCTCCTCGGCGACATCGCGAAAGTTCCAGGCGCCGGCGAGTTCCAAGCCGGTGGACCGCATCAGTGGCCCCCGGACTTGGTACACGCCGCGGCCAACGCCGATTTCTCGCGGCCGAGTTCGGCTCGCGCGATGGTGCGCATGTGCACCTCGTCGGGTCCGTCGAACAGCCGCATGGCGCGGTGCCAGGCGTAGAGCCGGGCCAGCGGGACGTCATCGCAGATTCCGGCGGCGCCGTGCACCTGGATGGCGCGGTCGATCACATTGCACGCGACCTGCGGGGCCACCGACTTGATCTGCGAGACCAACACGTGCGCGGCCTTGTTGCCCCACTGGTCGATGGTCCAGGCGGCCTTCTCGCACAACAGGCGGGCTTGGTCGATCTCGTTGCGCGACTTGGCAATCGACTCGCGCACCACGCCCTGCTCGGCCAGCGGCTTGCCGAACGCCACGCGCGTGGACACCCGGTCGATCATCAAGGCCAGGGCACGCTCGGCGGCACCGAGGGCACGCATGCAGTGGTGGATACGGCCCGGCCCCAGCCGCGCCTGCGCGATCGCGAACCCCGAACCCTCCTCGTACAGCAGGTTCTCCGCCGGCACGCGGACGTTGTCGAAGACGATCTCGCAGTGCCCGTGCTGATCCTGCCAGCCGAACACCGGCAGCGACCGCTGGATGTCCACACCAGGCGTATCGGCGGGCACCAGGACCATCGACTGCTGCTGATGCGAGGCCGCATCCGGGTTGGTGCGGCCCATGACGATCAGAATCTTGCACCGCGGGTCCGCCGCGCCGGTGATCCACCACTTGCGGCCGTTGATCACGTAGTCGCCATTGCCGGAGACGTCACGCTCGATGGTGGTTTCGATATTGCGGGCATCGGACGAGGCCACCGCGGGCTCGGTCATGGCGAAGGCACTACGGATTTCACCATTGAGCAGGGGATCGAGCCACTGCTTGCGCTGCTGCTCATTGGCGAACAGGTGCAGGGTTTCCATGTTGCCGGTGTCGGGGGCGGCGCAGTTGATGGCCTCGGGCGCGATTTCCAGGCTCCAACCGGAAGTCTCGGCCAGCGGGGCGTACTCCAGGTTGGTCAGCCCGGATTCCGACGGCAGGAACAGATTCCACAGACCGCGCTTGCGGGCCTCGATCTTGAGCTCCTCGACCACCGGCGGCACCGTGTGGTCATTCGGGCCCTTCTCCTCGCGATAGGCGTGGTAGGAGGCTTCGGCGGGCAGCACGAGCTCGGTCATGAACTCGGTGAGCCTGCTCTGGTAATCCTGCGCTTTAGCCGACAACGCGAAGTCCATGACCGCCACGATAAGCCACTTGGTTAGACATGTGGAAGCGCGGTCCACTCCTAGGGAGCAAAGCTGACGTCGCTGATGTCGATGGCCACCATGAGCTCGTCCGCCAGGGGACGGCCCGCGGCATCGCACCGGTACGCCCGACGCCGCGTCGGCACCATGATGCCGCCGGCGTCGACGATCTCGCTGACATGGTGCTGGGCGGCGAACCCGCCCGCGACGTCGACGCGATAGTCGTGACGCCGGATCAGGAAATCGCTGCCGAAGAAGAACTCCTCCTGCCGACTGTGGCTGGCGATGCCGTCGGGATAGCGCACCTGCAGACCACGCCAGCGTTCGCCGTGGTCGAGAACCGGACCGATTTCGGTGACGACCATTCCGGGTAGCGACATGAAGAACGGCGTCGTCAGGTACGTCCACAACGCGTAGCCGTTGAAGTAGGCCCGCTGCAGCGGATTCCATGGGGTGCTCAGGACGTGATCGGCGAAAGTCGTTCGCGGCGCTGTTTGTTCAGCCACCACCCGGCCGTCGAGCTTCTCGATGGCAACGCGCCCGGGCGTGAAGTCGGTGCGTTGATCCGGCGCGCCGAAAGGCTGCACCGACGCCCGTTGTCGTTGCAGCGCAACGGACATTCGGCGAGGTACCGGATCCTGCGGCTGGCCCTTGATCCCCCAGAGCTTGCCGCCGGTCACGATGGTCGCCGCCACGCTGCTGAAGCTCCGCCACCGGTCCAGTCCACCGTGCGCCTCGAGTACCGAGTCGAGCAGAGATGTCGTCATCATGGGCCTTTCGCCGTCGTTCATCACGTGCAACGCACACCGGGTTGCGCAGGAACCCCCTGAAGGTGGCCCTGGTGATACCAGGGCTGACGGGGCCCGAATGTCGCTCGCCACACCGGAATAGCATCGCCAGGGCCAGCGCTGTGGTCCACAACCCATCGACCACTATGGAAAGACCGATCAATGTCCAACATTCGATTCCAAGCGACCACGACTCTGACCCCCGAACAGTTCGTGGCAGGACTCACCGACTTCGGACCTGGCCGCCAGGAGGTCTTCTCGAACAGCGCCGATTCCTATCTCGATGTGCACTACCTCGCATCCGGCCGTGCCGATGTCACCGAAGGTTCGGGCGGCATCTGGGAACGGCTGACCTACGACTGGACCGACCCGAACCGAGTGCTGCTGACCACGACGGACTCGAATGTGTTCGGCGGTGCGTCCGGATACGTCTACACCCTGACGCGGCAAGACGATGGCACGACGCTTGTGGACCTCGAGATCGTGCGGGAGGGCAAGAACTTCAAGGGCAAGGCCCTGTCGTGGGTGCTCGGTTCTGTCGGCAAGGGCTCGCTGCGGAAGGCGTTCGTCGGCAGTGTCCGGGCCACCGAGGCGCGCTATGGGCTTACGGCGCCGCGCTCCTGAGCGCCGTGCGAAGTCCAGCCAATGTATCCATGACAATTTATTGAGCGTATCGCGTGGACGGCCATACGATCGGCGCAACAAGACAGTCGGGCCGCACCATCTCCGTGTTCGGCGACCCTGCGCTCACAGAGGGGACCGCGGTCGTGACAACAGCAGCCAAACCGGGCGCCGGACAGAACCGAGCGGTGCCTGCACCCGTCCGCGGACGTTCCGCAGAACTGAAACTGATTCAGGCGCAGGTGGATTCGCTCCGAAATGGGATCGGTGGCGTACTGGTCATCGAGGGTGCGCCGGGCATGGGGAAAAGCCGGTTGCTTACCGAGGCGGTGGCCATGGCGCACCGATACGAGATGCCGGCGCAGCACGGGGAGGCATCACGGGACCGGCAGGACGTGCCGTTCTACCCGTTGCTCACCGCGATGCTGGGTGGTGGCCACCCGGTCGGGAACGCCGAGGTGCTGCGCGAACTCGGAAACTCCACGGATGCGGCGTACTGGGTGGTGGACCACCTGCAAGCGGCGATCGCCAACGAGGCTCGGCGTTCGCCATTTGCGATTGTGCTGGAGGACGTTCACTGGGCCGACAATGGCACGCTGACGGCGCTGCGCTCCTTGACCGCGGCTCTGGTGGACGCACCGGTGCTATGGGTGCTGACGGTCCGGACCGGCTTCGGCGGCGCACCGGTGCGCGAGACGCTCACGGCGCTGCACCGGGGCGGCGCCACGAGGCTGATGCTGCCCGCGCTGTCGCGCGGGCCGGTCGCCGACATGGTGGGCGATGCGGTGCGGGCGCGTGTCGATGACTCGCTGCTCGCCATGGTGGCGAAGGCTCGTGGCAATCCATTCCTGGTGAGCGAGTTGGTGCGTGGGCTGCGGGAAGAGAACCGGCTGCGGGTCGAAGGCGGTCTCGCGACGGCGACCGGAGACGAGCTGCCGACATGCCTCGTCGCGTGCATGCAGGAACGCCTTGATCGGCTCTCTGGTGAAGCGTCTGAAGTGACGCGGGTGGCCGCGGTGCTACCGGCGCGCTTCTCCGCCGGACTGCTGGCCGCCATGATGGAACGGCAGCCCACTGCACTGGTGTCGGCGCTCGCCGAGACGGTAGAGGCCGGCGTACTGGTGGAGGACGGGGAACACCTCAGGTTCGGACACGATCTGCTGCGTGAGGCCACCCGTGCCTGTCTGCCGCAGTCATTGCGCCGGGCGATGGAACGGCAGTCGGCGACGGTGATGCTGGCCCAAGGCGCTGCGCCCGATCAGGTGGCGACCGTGCTGGCGCGCAGCGCAGAGTCGGGAGATCGTGAGGCGATCGCCGCACTGCGCCGGGCTGCCCAGTCCGTCGCACGTAGCGATGTCGGCGCTGCTGCGGACTTCACCAGGCGGGCGCTTGAACTGCTCCCGGCGGATGACGACGAACACGGGCGGCTGGTCGCCGAGACCGTTGTGCTCCTGAACCGGGCCCGGCGCTACGAAGAGTCCGAGGAACTGGCCGTCACCGCGCTGGGGGAGGCGACGGCAGACGGGGAAGCCGAAATCCGGCTGCGGCTACCGACTTTCACCCGGCACGGCTCACTGGCCCGCGCCGAAGAGAATCGGCGCGCACTGCTTCTCGGTGACATCAGCGACGTCGCGCGGGCACGGCACCTCGCGCTCCTGGCATACAACCTGATGATGGACGACAACGACGGCAGCCGTCGCGGCGCCGCAGAGGAGGCAGCGGCGGCAGCGGATGCGGTTGACGATCTCGAGTCGAAGGCCATTGCCAACATCACCCTGGCCTGCTTCGACTGCGTCGCGGGGTCCGCCGGCGACGCGCTCGACAGGCTCAAGCAGCTGTACGCGCGCAGCCGCGCGAGCGATTTACCCATCGCCCATCTGCTGTCGGCCGCCCACTACGCGAATGCACTTGCGGCGGTCGGCCATGTCGATGAGGCGGCCGATCTGATCTCGACGCGCATGGTGCTGGCCCGGCAGGCACGCAACGCGATGGCGCTGGACGTCTGGGCCACCTACGACGGGATGGCGAGACTCGCCGCCGGCCAACTCGGCGCCGCCCGCATTGCGGCAGAGGCGGCGGCGATTCCAGACCGGACCGATCTGACGGAGCTGGACGTGCTACGTGCGGCCACCCTGATCGAGGTCGCATTGCGTACTGATGATCGAAACTTGTTGCAGCAGAATCTGGTCCATGCTCGAGCCGGCTTCAGCGCCGGCTCCGCCATGGAACGCCGGACGGCCGGCCATGCCCTGGCGATGGCGGCGCGCTATCGCGACGACATCGATGATGCCGCGCACTGGTGCGATCCCGAAATGGAATTGCTCGGTGCGCCGCTCACGCCCCAGGGATTGGATCAGGTGATCGAGAGTGCACGAGTGGCCGCCCTGACGCGTGACGATGCCCGTCGCGCAAGGGTCCTGCGCGCCGTCGACAGGCTCTCGCAGGACGAGTTGCCGTTGTTCACCGCGGTCGCGCTACACGCTCGCGGAATTCTCGACGCTGACCGCGGTCTGCTGATCCGTGCCGCCGAGTTGTTGCGCGCATCGTCGCGCCCGCTGCTGTCTGCAGCGGCGGCCGAGGACCTCGGCGCGCATCTTCTCGGCGCAGGTGATGCGGAGCAGGCGCTCTTCTGGCTCAATCCCGCATTCGACACCTACAGCCGGGCCGGGGCTGTCACCGACGCGCGCCGGGTGAGTCGGCAACTTCGACAGCTGGGGGTGGAACGACGTATCGTCAGCCGATCGAAGGCAGCGACCGGCTGGGAAAGCCTCACCGATGCCGAGCTGAAGGTAGTCACACTCGTCGCGCAAGGCGCTACCAACCGGGCCGTGGCCGACCAACTGTATCTGTCGCTGCACACTGTGAAGACACACGTGCACAACGCATTCCGCAAACTCGGTATCAGTTCGCGGGCCCAGCTGGTGCACGCGTCACGCTGAAGTGGCGAATCAATTCGCGGGCCCGGCAGGTCCTACCGGTTCGGGCTCCGGTTCCGGCGCCGGCTCGGGTTTGGGGCGCTCGGCTCGGGTGCGGGTGATTTTCTGCGGCCACCAGAACCACGGCCCGAGCAGCCGCGCCAACGGCATCACCAGGAACAGCCGCACGACGACCATGTCGAAGATCAGCCCGATGCAGATGGTTGTTCCGGCCTGCCCGATGTTGACCACGTCACTGGCCAGCAGCGCCAGCATGGTGAAGGCGAAGACGAAGGCCGCCGTGAAGACCACGCCGCCGGAGCTGCCCATGGTGCGGATCAGGCCGGTCTTGATGCCGGCGCCGAGCTCCTCGCGGTAGCGCGACAACATGAGCAGGTTGTAGTCACAACCCACCGCCACGAGGACGATGAAAGCGATAGGCAATGTGAGCCAGTGCAATTGGGTGTGCAGCAGCGTCTCCCAGATGAAGGCCGACAATCCGTACGCCCCAGCGAAAGACAGCATGACGGTGATGAGTACCAGGATCGAACCAACGAGGGCCCGCGTGATCGCCAGGATGATGCAGAACACCAGGGCGAAGGTGGCGAGCATCATGATGATGATGTCGTTGAACGAATAGTCCTGAACGTCACGGTAATTCGAGGCAGCGCCGGCAAGATAGATCTTCGCGTTGGACAGTGACGTGCCCTTCAGCGCCTGCTGTGCCGCGTCTGTCACGTTCCTGACCTGCTCGATGCCGGCCGGGGTCTGCGCCTCGCCCTCGTGGTAGAAGACCATGCGGGCACCCTTGCCGTCGGGCGTCATGAAGAAGTTCATGCCGACTTTGAAGTCGTCGTTCTTCAGAGCGTCCGGCGGCAGGAAGAAGAAGTCGTCATTCTTGGCGTTGTCGAATACCTGCGACATGCTGACCAACGGGTCGATGAACACATCCAGTTGGTCCACAAGCGAATTGAGGGTGCTCTGCAGCGTCAGGGTCAGGGTGCGGATGGCTTGCAGATTCGTCATCGTGGACTGGATCTGCGGGATGATCTGCGGGGTCACCGTGTCGATGATCGCGATGCCCTTGACGGTGTTACCCAGCTCGTCCGTGATGCCGTCGACGGTGTCGATGGAGTCGTAGAGTGACCGCAGTGCGAAGCAGATGGGGATGTCGTAGCAGTGCGGCTCCCAATAGAAGTAATTGCGCATGGGGCGGAAGAAGTCGTCGAAATCAGCCAGATGGTCGCGGGTTTCCTCGGACAGCGCCTTGAGTTGCTCGGCCGACTGGCGCGAGAGATGCGTGCCGACCACCAACTGCTTGGTGATGTCCTGAATCCGTTGCGTCGACTGCAGGATATTCCCCGTCTTGTCGGCAAGAGTGCCGATGTCCTTGATGCGGTCGCGCAGGAAGCCGAGGTTCTCGCCGAGCTTGGTGCCGAGGGAACCGAACGCGTACGGCAGTGACGCGTGCTCCAGCGGACGGCCGTTGGGCCGGGTCACACTCTGCACCAACGCAATACCTGGCGTCCGCGTCATGGCCTTGGTCACGCGGTCCATCGAGATCATGTCGGTCGGGTTCCGCATGTCGTGATCAGATTTCAGATACACGATGTCGTTGTTGAGCCAGCTCTTGGGAAAGTGCTTGTCCGCGGCGGCGTAGCCGGCGCTCGCCTCGACGCTCGGCGGTGCGAAGTCGCGGTCGTTGTAGCTGACGTTGTAGCTGGTCCAGCCCAGCATGCACAGCGGAATGATCAACGCCGCAACGGCAATCATCGGCACCGGCCAGCGGGCGATCATGGTTCCGACCTTGCGCCACACCGGATTGGCGCGCTTCTTCCGTGGTTGCAGCCAGCCGATCTTGCTACCCAGGGTGAGTAGTGCCGGGCCCATGGTCAGCGCGGACAGAACGGCGACGACCATGGATACCGCGCATGGTGGACCCAGGGTCCGGAAGTAGTCCAGGTGGGTCAGGCTGAGGCACAGGGTGGCACCCGTGATGGCCGTTCCCGAGCCGAGGATGATGTGCGGGACGTTGGCCACCGAGATGTAGTACGAGGACTCCTTGTCTTCGCCCGCCTGGCGCGCTTCCTGATAGCGGCCGATGTAGAAGATCGCGTAGTCGGTTGAGGCGCCGAGGACCAGCGAGACGAGCAGATTCGAGGCGAACGAGGAGATCTCGATGACGCCTTGCTGTACCAGAAACGCGATGATGCCGCGGGCCGCAGCCAGTGTGGTCAAGACGCCCATCAGGGGGATGATCGCGCGGGTGATGGATCGGTAAGTGATGAGCAGCAAGACCAGGATCAGGATGACCGTGACGATGGTCAGCTTGACGAGGCTGGCGTCGGTTGCATGCAGGGTGTCCGCCGCCAACGGCGCCGGGCCGGTGATGTATGTGGTGAGTCCCTTGGGTTTCGGGACTTTGGCGATGACGTCGCGGATAGCCTCGATGGACTCGTTTGCGCGCGACGAACCGAGATCGCCGGTGGGCCGGATGTTGAGCGTGGTGGCCTGGGCGTCGGCGCTCTGCGCGCCTGACATCGTGACGGGCTTACCCCACAGATCCTGCACCGACTGAACATGTTTGGTGTCTGCCAGCAGTCTACGGACGACCTCGTTGTAGTACTGGTGATCCCCCTCGTCGAGCTTGCGACCATGCGTTTCCAGCAGTAGCACAGCAACACTGGTGAAATCCGACTCGTTGAAGTCGTTGCCCATACGGATCGCGGCTTGCGCCGACGGCGCATCGCGGGCCACCAGCGGACCGGCATTGGCAGCGGTGATGTCGTCCAGCGACGGCACCAGCACATTGGTCAGGACGGCTATGGCAAGCCAGATCAAGATGATCGGAACAGCCAGTACCCGTAGCGCTTTCGCCAGTCGAGGACGATGAACTTGTGCGGACGGAGCGGGGGGAATGGGTTGCGTATCAGCGACGGGCGTGCTCATGCGGCAATCACCGTGCAAGCCACCGCGGCGCTTTGGTGAGTAACCGAATGTTCGTCGCGGACTTGGCCGTCAACAAGAATTCGGCACCCCACCGAACCACCGTCGACCTGAGCCACCAGACTCAACGACGCTGATGCTGCCATCGTGGTCTCGGAATATGACCACGGCAGTGCCGTCAACTGGACCTCGACGGGCTCGCTATTCAGATTGGCGTACGTGACTTTTCCTGAGCCACCGAGACTTCCGAAGACCTCGTAGGTGACGTTCTTCGGATTGATCTGCACGACGGTGGGTGGAATGGTGACGGGGTCGGGCGGGCTGGTGATCGCCCGTGACAGGCCGCGCACGGTGTTGACGCCGTAAGCCACGATCACGACGACGACAACCACCACCAATGGCAGCCAGAGTTTGGAGATGAGCCCGCTGCTCTCTCGTCGCTTGCCTCGCGTCCCCATGCGATCGTCCTCCGACTGATGCGGGCTGCAGCCACCCCGGAACATGGAGATGATAGCTGTGAGCGCGCTGAGTTGTGGTCGAAACCGAGCCTGGTATGCGGGTCGGGGCAACACCATCGATCGAGGATTGATGTGTAGGACGCCGGAGGTGTAGGGCTAAGAGGCGGTTGTCACTCCACACCGTCAACACACCCCACGTGCACAACGTGTTTCCAAGCTCGGCGTCAATTTCCGGTAGCAATTGACGCAGCTGTCGCGCTGAGCGCTACTGCATGCGACAGGTCCGCTGCCACTTCCGGCTATGTCCAGCCGCCGCTAAAGATCAATCCTCGATGGATGTTGCACGTTCGCCTGTTGGACGAAGGTGGAGCTTGTCATTCATCAACGTGCTCACTGGAGCAGCGGCCGATGTCAATTGCATCCCCCGCCGGGCACACCAACAGACAAGAGGACGCCATGACCGTCAAGGTGACGTTGCCGGAAGCCTCTCAGCCTTACCTCGAAGCGGGGCTGCTGCCGGCTGATTTCTATTCCTACGAAGAACTGCTGTCGGACTCCGAGCGCGCGAAGGTCCACCGCATTCGTGAATTCTTCAAGACCGAGGCCGCGCCGATCGTCCAGGATCACTGGGCCCGCGCCGAGTTCCCCCACCAGCTGGTGAAGGGGTTCGCCGACCTGCATCTGGTCGACTGGGCCGACCCCGATTCGAATGAGCCCGCGCCGAGCAATCTGATGACCGGCATCACGGCGCTGGAGATGGCGCATTTCGATCCGTCGCTGTCGGTGTTCTTCGGCGTCCACACCGGTCTGGCGATGGGCAGCATCGTCACCTGCGGGTCCGACGAGCAGAAGCGCCGCTGGCTGCCGGCGATGAGCCGCTTCGAGAAGATCGGTGCGTTCGGCCTCACCGAACCGCACGGGGGTTCCGACGTGGCCGGCGGCATGGAGACCACAGCGCGCCGCGACGGCGACGAGTGGGTGCTCAACGGCGCCAAGCGCTGGATCGGCAACGCCACTTTCGCCGACCTTGTCGTCATCTGGGCCCGCGACGTCGAGAGCAACCAGGTACTCGGCTTCGTCGTCGAAAAAGACACCCCTGGTTTCACGACGTCGAAGATCGAGAACAAGTTCGCGCTGCGCATCGTCCAGAATGCCGACATCGTGCTCGACGACTGCCGGGTTCCGGAAGCCAACCGGCTGCAGAACGCGAGGTCGTTCCGGGACACCGCCGAAATCCTGCGCCGCACGCGCAGCGGGGTGGCGTGGCAGGCAGTGGGCGTCCAGTTCGCGGCCTACGAACTGGCACTGGACTACGCCAAGACCCGCACACAGTTCGGCCGACCCATCGGCAAGTTCCAGATGGTGCAGGACCTACTGGTCAAGATGCTCGGCAACGCCACGGCATGCGCCGGCATGATGGTGCGCCTGGCCCAGCTGCAGCACGAGGGCGTGTACCGCGACGAGCAGTCGGCGCTGGCCAAGGCCTACTGCTGCTCGCGGATGCGTGAGACCGTGCACTGGGCGCGAGAGCTGTTCGGTGGCAACGGAATTGTGCTCGACTACAACATCGGCCGGTTCGTCGCCGACTCCGAAGCCCTGTACTCCTACGAGGGCACCCGCGAGATGCAGACGCTGATCGTGGGCAAGTCCGTCAGCGGCCTGAGCGCCTTCGTCTAAGGAGGATGAGATGACAATCAAGACAGAGGATTCCGTGTTCGCCGGCCTGAAGGTCGTCGAAATCGCCAGCTTCATCGCCGCCCCGGCTGCCGCCACCATGCTGTCGGACTTCGGCGCCGACGTCATCAAGGTCGAGCCCCCGGGGATCGGTGACCCCCAGCGCCTGCTGAGCTCGGTGCCACCGAGCCCCGCCGCGCCCGGAAACTACAGCTGGCACTTGGCCAATCGCAACAAGCGTGGCATGTCCGTCGACCTGAAATCCAAAGGCGGAACGGAGATTCTGAAGCGTCTCGTCGAATGGGCCGACGTATTGATCACCAACTTCCCGCACGGTACCCGTGAGGGACTGCACCTCGGCTACGAAGAAGTGTCAGGCTGGAACCCGCGGATCGTCTATGCGGACATCACCGGATACGGCGACACCGGACCGGACGCCAAACTGCCGGGCTTCGACCTGACCGCGTTTTGGTCGCGCAGCGGCCTGCTGGCTGCCACCCGCGACGCCGGTGCCCCGCCGACCTCGCCGGTGTGGGGCAGCGGCGACTACACCACTGCCACAGCGATTTACGCCGCCATCACCACCGCCCTGTACCACCGGGAACGCACCGGCAGGGGTGCCAACGTCGGCACCTCGCTGCTCGCCACCGGCGTATGGGCGACGGGCACTCTGGTCTCCGCGGCCTTGGCGGGTGCCAAGCCGTATGAATTGCACGACCGCACCGCGCCGGTCAACGCCCTGACCAACCAGTATCAGACGGCCGACGGCCGTTGGCTCATGCTGGCGGCGAGGCAATCGGCGTGGCCGAAGCTGGCGGAGGCGCTGGGACTGGCCGAGCTGCTGGACGATCCCCGGTTCAGCGACGTGAAAGCCATCGGGCGGCACGCGGGTGCGCTGGCCGAAGTGCTCGACGCCCGGTTCCGGGGCCAGCAGTTCGAACACTGGGAGAAGATGCTCGATGCTGCCCGTATCCCATACGGCGTGATCCAGACGCCGGCGGAAGCGGCCGCCGACCCGCAGTTGCGCGCCAACGACATCGTGGTGCCGATCGAGGGTGCCGAGGATCTGGACTACACCGTCAACAACCCGATCACCCTGCGAGGGCTGGCCCGGACGCGCTCTCGCCGAGCACCTGAGCACGGTGAACACAACGACGAGGTGCTGACCCAACTGGGTTTCAGCGCGGGCGATATCAATCGACTCCGGGATCAGCACGTGATTCCCGCAGCGGCAGAACAGGAGACCGTGAAATGACCATCACCGATATGGCGACCGATCTCGTCGTCACCGAGCGTGGCGACGGCATCCTGACCATCACCATCAACCGACCCGCACAGAAGAACGCCGTCAGCCGCGCCGTCGCGGTCCAGCTGGCTGCTGCGCTGGATGAGCTCGATGCCGACCCGGCACTGTCGGTTGGTGTGCTCACCGGTGCCGGTGGAACGTTCAGTGCCGGTATGGATCTCAAGGCGTTCGCCAAGGGCGAGACTCCGATACTGCCCGGCCGTGGGTTCGGCGGGATCACCCAAGCGGTGGTGCGCAAGCCCTTGGTTGCCGCGGTCGAGGGCTGGGCCCTCGGTGGCGGCTTCGAGATGGCGCTGGCCTGTGACCTGATCGTCGCGGCGTCCGATGCGAAGTTCGGATTGACCGAGGTGAAGCGCGGACTCATTGCCGGCGAGGGCGGCGTCATTCGGCTGCCGCAACGACTGCCGTATCACGTAGCGATGAAGGTGTTGCTCACCGGCGAGCCCATCACTGCCGTGGAGGCGCATCGGTACGGATTGCTGAGCCAGATGACGGCAACCGGAGACGCGCTGGCGGTGGCCCAGGACCTGGCCCAGCGCATCGCGGTGAATGCACCGCTGGCCTTGGCCAGGGTCAAGCAGGTCGTCCGGGACACGCAGGCCCGCAACGACACCGAGGCATTTCGACGGCAGGCCGCAGCCGCGCAAGGATTGCTCGACACCGAGGACGCCCACGAGGGCGCGCTCGCTTTCGCCGAGAAGCGCGCGCCGGTCTGGCGCGGGCGCTGAACACAGACACCGAAGGAGAATCACTCATGAGTACACCAAAGACAGTGCAGCACATCGCAGTTGTCGGCACCGGAACCATCGGCGCCAGCTGGGCAACCCACTTCCTGGCACGTGGCTTCGACGTCACCGCCACCGACCCGGCGCCGGGCGCCGAGGCCGCACTGCGGTCCTACGTCGAGACCGCATGGGACGGGGCCGCGACGCTGGGCCTGG
This sequence comes from Mycolicibacterium sp. CBMA 226, assembly GCF_009729075.1. Taxonomy (GTDB): domain Bacteria; phylum Actinomycetota; class Actinomycetes; order Mycobacteriales; family Mycobacteriaceae; genus Mycobacterium. The sequence goes on from NZ_VTGY01000011.1 coordinate 151,298, forward strand.
CGCCGGGCGCCTCGCCGGACCGGCTGAAATTCACCTCCGACCTCCCGGCGGCGCTCGGCGATGCCGACTTCGTTCAGGAGAACGGCCCCGAGCGCCCGGAGCTCAAGGTCAAGTTGTTCGCCGACATCGACGCCGCCACCCCGGTCGATTCGATCATTGCCTCGAGCTCGTCGGGCATCACGATGAGCCAAATCCAGGTGGAGTGCCGTCACGCGGAGCGGACGGTAATCGGCCATCCGTTCAACCCGCCGCACGTGATCCCGCTGGTCGAGGTCGTCGGCGGAAAGCTGACCTCGCCCGAAACCGTCAGCACGACAATGGATTTCTACCGCGATATCGGCAAGAAGCCGATCTTGCTCAAGAAGGAACTGCCCGGCCACGTGGCAAACCGCATCCAGGGTGCGCTGTACCGGGAAGTCGTCTACCTGATCAGTGAGGGCGTCCTGGACGTCGCCGACGCCGACGACGCGGTGTCGTGGGGGCCCGGTCTGCGCTGGGGTGTGATGGGTCCGAACCTGTTGTGGCACTTGGGTGGTGGACAGGGCGGCATCCAGCACTTCATGGACACCCTGATGCCCCGCATGGTCAACCAGTGGGAATCGTTCAAATCGCCGGAGTTCACTCCTGAGCTGGCGAAGCAGATCGTGGACGGCGTATTCGCCGAAGCAAATGGGCGGTCCATCGAGGAGCTCGCCGCTGAGCGCGACGCGATGCTTTCCGGCCTGATCGCGTTGCGCGACAAGGCCACCTAGTTGCCAGGAGAGATCGATGATGAACGTGCTGTACAGCCTCTTGATGGCTGTTCCGACCTCATTCGTCGTCGCCGGGTACCTGGTTGTGGCGCGTCGCTGACCGGCGCGACCGCCGACACGCAGTAGCGAAATCGATTGCCGAACAATAGACAAGGACCAGAAATGAAGCGTCTCACCCCAAAACTGTTCGTCCTGGAAGCCAGCGGTGGCGGACGACTGTTCTCCGTAAACCCCGATGGCTCTGACCCGACCACCATCGTCAGTGGTTGCCGCATTCCCGACGGTGTCGCCGTCGATGTGGAAGCCGGCCACATCTACTGGACCAACATGGGCATCCCGTCGGCCGACGACGGCTCGATCGAACGGGTCGATCTCGACGGCGCCAACCGCACCACGATTGTTGCGCCTGGCCGTACGTATACGCCCAAACAACTGCAGCTCGATCCGATCCGCCGCCAGCTCTACTGGGGCGACCGGGAAGGGATGCGCGTCATGCGGTGCAACCTCGACGGCTCGTGCCTCGAAGTTCTGGTGCAGACCGGGGTGGGCGACGACGACCGCCGCGACGAAACCAACTGGTGCGTCGGGGTTTCCGTCGACCACGCCGGCGGCTACCTCTATTGGACCCAGAAGGGTCACAGCGATGCGGGAGAGGGCCGTATCCTGCGGGCCGCGATCGACGTTCCGGCAAACGAAACAGCCGCGAATCGCAGCGATATCGAGGTGGTATTCAAAGACTTGCCTGAGCCGATCGACCTCGAAATCGACCACACCGCCGGGATCCTCTACTGGACCGATCGCGGTGACGCGCCGTACGGCAACACCGTCAACCGTGCCGCGTTGGACAACATCGGCAGGACCGATCCCGAGATCGTCGGCGCACACTTGATGGAGGGCATCGGCATCGCCCTGGACCCTGCGCATGACCGCGCCTTCGTCACCGACCTGGGCGGCAACATCTGGGAGGCGGCGTTGGACGGATCTCGCCACCGGGCCATCCGCGCACTGCAGGGCAACTTGACCGGCATCGCGTACGCCGAGGTGCCGCAAGGAGATGCATCATGAGCTTCGCAACCCCGATAGATATCTCGAGCCGGCCGGTCACCGTCGTCGGTGCGGGCACGCTGGGCCGGCGCATCGCGTTGATGTTCGCAGCCCACGGTGCCCAGGTCAGGATCCACGACCTCGCGGCTCAGCAACGGCAGGAAGCGGTTGACTTCGTCGCGCAGAACCTGCCGTCCGTGGCAGTCGAAGCCGTCGTACCGGGATCGGTTTCGGCTGACGACGATCTTGGCGACGCGGTGCGCGACGCCTGGCTGGTCATTGAGGCGATACCCGAGCGTCTGGAGCTGAAGGTGCAGATGTTCGGACAGCTCGACGAACTGGCGCCGGCCGACGCGATCCTGGCGAGCAATTCGTCGTCCTACGCCAGCAGGCTGTTCCTCGATAAGGTGCGGCGCCCCGAGCGGGTGCTCAACATCCACTTCTACATGCCGCCGAAGCAGAACGCCGTCGACGTGATGTCCTGCGGCCAGACGGACCGCGCCGTCCTGGATTTCGTGATGACGACATTGCCCCGGTTCGGATTCCAACCGTTCGAGGCGCTCAAGGAGAGCACCGGATTCATCTACAACCGGATTTGGGCGGCCGTGAAACGTGAGTCCCTCGAGGTGGTGGCGGAGGGGGTGTCGACACCGCAGGATGTCGACCGCATGTACCAACTGAACACCGGCTCTCCTGCCGGCCCGTTCCGGATGATGGATCGTGTCGGCCTCGATGTCGTGCTCGACATCGAGGAGCATTACTGCGCAGAGCATCCCGAGTATCCCGAGGGACCGCGCAAGCTGCTGCGGACCTACGTCGAGCAAGGCCGCCTGGGCGTCAAGTCCGGTGCCGGCTTTTACGACGACTATCCATCACCATGACCATCGGTGCCTGGGCGACTGCTACTTCTATTGCCGCGCAATGTGAGTCGCAGGGCACCGGCTCGCCCATTTGGCTACAGGTAACGCAGGCGGCCAGCGCTGTGTCGACCACCGTCGGTGTCCTGATAGCGCTGTACATCGCACTGATCCGCGAGCCCCGTGAGGCGTTCGAGGCGCACAAGCATCACGTGGCGCGAATGGACCAGTGGCGCCGGGTAACCCGGGAACGCTTCGCCGCGCAGGCCCGAAAACTGGTGCCCTCGTGCGCCCGGACACCGATTCTCGGTGACACCTCTTGGGCCGTCAGAATCGACAACGCCGGCAACAAGGCGACCGCGATCCTCAGCGTCGAGGTCGCGGCGGTCGGGCGCGACGGCACTGCGATACCGGACGGCTGTTGGCATGTCCACCACTCCACATCGGATGATCCAGCCATCCGGCTCGCACTGGCGAAATCGTTGGAGGCCGCGACCGGCCATCCGTTCGCCGGGGCGGTCCGCCAGGTGATCCGCGACGCGGTGGCAGTGCATTTCGTCAATCAGTGGCCGAACACGTTGCCACCCAACCAACATGCCGTCATGTGCTACACCACCGCTGAGCCAGACCACAGCCTCCGCGTCACCGTCGACTATGAAGACGAGGCGGGTTTCCGATGGCGTCGCACCGACGCCGGACAACCGCAGCGGACCAATGGGCCTGAGGAATTCAACCCGGTCGCCATGTCGGAGCCGTGGTGACGATGCCGACAGCAACAGTGGTCAATCCGAGATCGGCAACGAGCTGTTCTCTAGTCCCGGACCGCAAGAGCGTCACCGTCGAAAAGTTCTTGCCACCAGCCATCCCGTGCGTACTGCCAGCAGCGCGACCAACGCGGTCGCGGCGGCGAGCGTCGCCCAGGCCGCCACGTCGACGGCCGGCTGGGGATTCGCGATCGCCCAGTGCCCGACGACGTTCGCCGTCGACGCCAGCGGGAAGCTGAAAACCCAGGCGGAAATCGTGAAGGGCTGGCGGAGGTAGTCGGGGAGGATGAACAACTGGATCAGTGTCATCATGGCCAGCACCGCGGCCAGGCCCAGTGACACCGTGGTCATCCGGTTGCCGCTCAACGTAAACCAGGCGTTGCTCGCAGTTGCGGGCGGCACCATCAGCGTCACCAGCGTGGGAAAGCGGGCGTCGGGGAGGGGCTGTTGAGTCATCAGCCGCCCGGTGATCAGGGTGCCGAACATCATCCAGAAGAACGCACCGATCGCGAATGCACCCTGGGCCGGTGCGTGCCAACCGTTGGCCTGCAACGAAATACTGGCGATGAAGGGGCCGGCGACGACGGGCAACGAGAAACCCGGATGGATCTCGTGGTGCTCGCGCGGAGTCGTGATCCAGTGCGCGACAAGAGCTGCGGTGCTCACTGCCCAGAGGGCAACCAGCACCGGCGCGAACATGCGGAACGCCGGGGTGTACTGGGCGGCCTGAGCCACCAGCAGCATCGGGACGACCGTGAGATATCCGACGGCGAAGCCCTGTTCGGGGTGGCGCAGATCGGCGAAGAACGCCCGCAGGCTCCAGCCGCCGTTGGCGGCGTAGGCGGCCGTCGCCGTCAGCCAGGCGAGCAGGCACAGGACGGTCAGCGTGACCGTGGGCCATGTCGGCCCACCGAGCCCGACCGCAGTGCGCCAGGCCCCGCCCAAGCCGCCGAGCCCCAGCGCAAGCGGAAACCAGCGCAGAACCTGGGCGCGACCGGCCGCACTCGGGCGGGTCGACGCGGAGAGCTTGGTCTGCGGTCGCGCCGCAGTGCCGGAATCGATTGACACGACTGTGCTTTCTTGCTGATGGTGGGCAACAAACAAGTCAGCGCAGAGAGCCGCGAGCACATTCCTGTTGTGGGTCCACCAGCCTGGCCGAGCTGATCCTGGTCTCGATAGGACCAGGTTGAGCGAAATCGACCGTTCGCCGGACGCGTTCGGGTAGCTGTACGCAACCACGCGGCAGGACTCGACGATACGGAGCAACCATGAGCGCAGGGATCCACCCGCAACGAATCACGATCGACGGTTTGTCGGTCCGGTATGCCGTAGGCGGCGCCGGTACCCGCCAGGCGCTGCTGCTGAGTCCCTGGCCGGAGAGCATCTTCGCCTACGAGCCGAGCTGGTCTGCGCTGGGTGGCGCCGCACAACTGTTCGCCGTCGATCTGCCCGGCTTCGGTGGCTCGGAGCGTCGCGAGGAGCTCATGAATCCGACGGTCATGGGCGACTTCGTCATTCTTATCGCCGACGCACTGGGACTGGAGCGGCCGCATGTCGTCGCGCCTGACATCGGCACGTCGGCCACCTTGTTCGCAGCCGCCGCACGTCCCGACCGCTTCGCCAGTCTGGTGATCGGCACCGGCGGTGCGGCAGTGCCGCTCGAGCTGGGTAGCCCGCTCAAGGACTGGGTTGAAGCGGAGGATGTCGAACCCTACCGCCAGCTCGGTGGAAGGGCGATCGTCGAGGTCGCGCTCGACACCATCGCCGGCTACACGCCCTCCGACGAGATCCGGAACGACTACATCGCCAGCTACGACGGCGACAAGTTCGCTGAATCCATTGCGTACGTTCAGACTTACCCCCAACAGCTGCCGATCCTCGGCGAGCTGCTGCCGTCGATTCAGACACCGGTGCGCATCATCCAGGGCAGCGACGACCAGGTCGTGCCGGTGGTCAACGCTACCTACCTCGGAGATCGGTTGCCGGACAGCAAGGTTGACCTCATTGCGCACGGTGGGCACTTCATCTGGGAGGAGCGGCCCGAAGAGTACGCCGCGCTCGTCATCGACTGGTGGAACCGGAACACCAAGTAACCACTCAAACCAAGTACCCCAAACCAAGTAAAGGAATACGAATGACTACCTATCGCGCCTATCAGGTCTCCGGGCAGGGCAAGTTCGAGTTGGTGGAGCGACCTTTGGTCGAACCGCAGGCGGGTCACGTGCGGTTCCGCGTGCAGAGTTGCGGTGTGTGCCACAGTGACGTGCTCGCTGTGGAGGGCCAGCGGCCCAATCCGGAGAACCCGGTGGTGCCCGGGCATGAAGCCGTCGGGGTCATCGACGCCGTCGGTCCCGGCGTCACCGGATGGCAGGTCGGCGATCGGGTCGGCGTCGGCTTCCTCGGCGGCCCATGCGGAGCGTGCAACCACTGCCGCCGTGGTGATTTCGTCAATTGCGAGGACCAGCCCTGGTTCGGGACCACAGCTGACGGCGGGTATGCCGAGGTGGCCTACGCCCGCGCCAGTGGTCTGGTCCGGATCCCGGACACGCTGGACTCGATAGCGGCGTCGCCGCTGCTGTGCGCCGGCATCACCACCTACAACGCCCTGCAGCTGGTGACCGCGGCACCGGACTCGTTGGTGGCGATCCAAGGCATCGGCGGCCTCGGGCATCTGGGCATTCAGTACGCCGACAAACTGGGGTACCGGGTAGCGGCCATCGCCCGCGGCACAGACAAAGCCGAGTTGGCCACCGCTCTTGGCGCGGATTACTACATCGACAGTGCCACAAACGATCCCGCGGCGATTCTGCAGGAGCTCGGTGGCGCGGCGGCCATCGTGGCCACCGCATCGAATGGGGCATCGATGGGAGGGCTGCTCGGCGGTCTGAATCCGCGCGGGCAGCTCGTCGTCGTCGGCATCGCCGGGGACCCCATCGCGGTTGAGACCACTGATCTGATCGTCGGCAGCCGTTCGATCGTCGGTAGCAGCACCGGTACGGCAATCGAAACCGAGGACAGTATCAGTTTCAGTGCCGCGCATGGTGTCTCCGCCATGACCGAAGTCATCCCGTTCGACGACGCGCCGAAGGCATACGCGCGAATGATGGCGGGAGACGCGCGCTTTCGCGTGGTGCTCGACATGCAGTCGCATTGACGGAAAAGCCATCTGGATCAGCCGGCAACTGCCGGCTGCCCCAGGTACCGCGTGATGTTGCCCATGGCGCGCGCGACGTACTCGTCCTTCTCTCCGACCGGCGCCACGTAATGCAGGGCATCCATCGCCGCGCCGGTGCTTTCCAAACGGGCGATCACCCACGCCGCGAGATAGGCCGACGACAGGCACCCGCCGGCTGTGGCGATGTTCCCTCTGGCGAAGAACGGTTGATCGAGCACGTCGACGCCGGCCGCCTGCACCCAGGGTTTCGTGGTGGAATCAGTACACGCCGGAACACCTTGCAGTAAGCCAAGTTTGGCCAACACGAGCGTCCCCGAACACTGAGCGCCCAGCAGCTGCCGGGACGGGTCGAGTTGGAGTCGCTGCATCAGGTCCTGATCGGCAACCACGTCGCGCGTGCGACTGCCGCTGCCCACGATGACGGCGTCGGCACCGCACGCCTCGTCGAGGGCTATGTGTGATTCGATCACCGCGCCGTTCATCGAAGTCACCCGTTCGGTGGGACTGGCGATCGAAACTTGCCAGTCCGGCTTGCGAATTCGGTTGAGGACACCGAATGCGATCAGTGAATCGAGCTCGTTATAACCGTCGAAAGTGAGGATGGCGATGTGCATGATTCGAGGCTATGGGGAGCAATGCATGACGATCAAAGATTTGTCATGCATACAATCGGCACGTGGCCAGAGCCCGGTACAAGGACGTCGTCGACGAACTCGCCGCTGATATCAGCGAGGGCAGGATCGTGCCGGGCACGCGATTGCCCACCCACCGCGAACTCGCGGCCCAGAAGGGGATCGCCCTGGTGACCGCGACCAGGGTGTACGCGGAACTCGCGGCGATGGGCCTGGTCAGCGGCGAGGCCGGGCGAGGCACGTTCGTTCGGGAAACCTCGCTCTCGCCACGTGCGGCCCTTGGCCAGCGGGCGTTCGCCGATGATGTGGTGGATCTGAACTTCAACTATCCCTCGGTTCCCGGACAGGCCGACATGTTGCGAAACGCCCTGCGGGCGTTGGCTTCGTCAGGCGATCTGGAATCCCAGCTGAGCTACCGGTCCCACGGTGGCCGCCCTCATGAGCGGGCCTCGGTGGCGTTGCATCTCGAAGAGCGTGGGATTTCGGTTCGGGCCGACCAGGTGCTGCTCGTCAGCGGTGCTCAGCACGGCTTGGCCATCACCGCCCTGGCCATGCTCCAGCCCGGTGACGTGGTAGCGGTCGACGCGCTGACATACCCGGGCTTCAAAGTGCTTGCGCAGGTGCATCGTCTCGAGCTGGTTCCGATACCTGCCGGTGTAGACGGTCCGGACCTCGATGCCCTTGCGCGGGTGTGTGCCAAGCGGAAGGTGCGCGCGATCTACACCATCCCCACGATGCACAACCCCCTCGGGTGGGTGATGCCCGAAGAATCGCGACGCCGCCTGATCGCCATCGCCCGCGACCACGACATCCTCCTCATCGAGGACGGCGCCTACTCCTACTTGGCGGACCCGGCGCCGGCCCCGCTGGCCGCGCGCGCACCGGAATCGACGGTGTACGTCTCGGGTCTGTCCAAGAGTGTGGCTCCCGGCCTTCGCTTCGGATTCGTGGTCAGTCCAACGAGATTCATCGAGACACTGGAGCGCGCCATCCACGCGACGACGTGGAACACGCCGGGGCTCACCATCGCGATCGCGACCGGATGGCTCGACGACGGCACCGTCAGTCGGCTGGAGGCGGACAAGCGTGCCGACGCACGGCGTCGCCAGGTCATCGCCCGCGAGGTCCTTGACGGACTCGGATTCGTCGGGCATCCCTCGTCGTACCTACTGTGGCTGCCCCTACCCGGCGAGGCCAGGGCCGATCAGGTCGCGGCGGCACTCATGCGGGAGAACGTCTCGGTCTCGACGCCTGAAACTTTCGCGACCACCAAGACTCCGCCCAACGCGATCCGGCTGGCACTCGGATCGGTGCCGCTGGATGCGTTGGCTCAGTCCCTCGAAACGGTGAAACGTGTGATCGACGAACAGACCTGGTGACGATCGGCTCACTGGGGCAGCAGCGTGATCGCGCCGCCCCAGAGCGCACCCGCATTGATCCGGCCTCCGTGGATGGACATCATCTCCTTGTAGAAATCTTCAGCGCCACCGGCTGATTGGAGCAGCCTGCGGGCATCGAGGAGATAGTTGCGGGTCGCGGTGATCTGCGAGGGCCCATCCGGCGCATCGGGGCGCTTGTGGCCCGCGATGACAACGGCCGGATCGAGCGCTTCGGCGAGATCGAGCGCGGCCAACCACTCGTCGATACCGGCAATCCCGCCGGATTCGGTCAGGTACAGGTGGACGTCGTTGTAGACCACGTCGCCGGCCACGAGCAGGCCGGCCTCGGGCACATGCAGCATGGTGGTCGCATCGGTGTCGGTGTGGCCGACCTCGACGGGAACCAGTGCAGTGCCATCGAGGTCCAAACCACTTCGGTCGACGATGGACACCTCGACCTCACCGACCGGCAGCTGCCCGGGGAACACCCGGTCCCAGAACTCGGCACGGAACTGAGGATCGTTCTGCGCCACCATCATTGTCGCAGTGCCTTCGGTTGCATGGACCGTGACGCCGGGGAACCGTTGGAGCAACGGGATCGCGCCGAACCAGTGATCGCCGTGTCCGTGGGTGATGTAGATCTGCCGCAGGGTGTGACCGGACGCGGCGATCCAGTCTCCGACGTCAGTTGCCTGCTGGGTGGTCATCGGTGGATCAACCAGGACGGCATCGTGACGTCCAGCGATGAGCGTCGAGGTGATGGGCGACCACATCCGGGTGCTGCCGTCGGGTAGTGGCCCGCGCCCGGACTGCGGGATCTGCTCTGTGACAAAGAGTTTGTGCTGCACAGTGGGTGTCATGACGACACCCCCATGACAGCGTCGGTGAAGTCGAGCACCATTGCCGCGACTGTGCCGGGATACTCGACATGGAGCCAATGGCCCCCTGCGTCGATGACGTGCACCTCGACTTGCCCGAACCGGGGAGTAATGGTGTCGACGAGCTGCTCGGTCGTCAGGCCGTCCGCGCCTCCGCGAACAATCAACACCGGGCCGTCGTATGCACTTCGGATGGGCGCTTCGGCAACGCCGTTGTTCCAGACATCGACGAAGTGGGAAACCACGTCAGATGCAACGGGCATACCTGCTTCGGTGAGCCGCTCAAGCTGTTCGGCACCCATGTAGGGAGCCAATGCGGCGCGCTCGGCGCGCTGTGCGTCGCGGTCGCCGCCGACTGCGCGCATCGGCGCAAGCGCCTCGTCAGGGAGCCGTGTACCGCCCAGCGGGATGGGGGTGAGCAGTACCAGGCCGGGAACCCGGTCCGCGTGCTGTGCGGCGACGAGTTCGGCGACCTGCGTGCCGAGACTTTGGCCGACGACGATGACGGGTCCGGTTATTGCGCCCATGATTTCGCCGGCCTCGGCGGCAAGGGACTCCAGAGTGGCGGCCCGTGCCTCTGCGACCGCGCCGCTGCGCGCGCCGAACCCGGGCAGGTCGTAGCTGACGCTGGTGACTTCGCCGTCGAGTGCGTCGACAAATTCGTCCCAGACGGCCGCATCATCGAGAAAACCGTGAATGAGCAGCAGGGTCACCGCTCCTGGCCTGCGGGCCGGCGTTTGGATGACGCGAAAGTCATCGAACGAATCGGTCATTTGGTCAACTCCTTGGTGGAACCCGATGGTGACCATGCGGCGGTGTCGATGGGTGAGTAGTCGGTGGTGTGCCCGTCGAGCCGTCCGGCGCGCAGCGCGGTCAGCTCTTCCACCAGCGGCTCGGGCAGCGGTGTGGTGAAGATGTTGTCGACCATGGTGTACTCACCGGCGAGGCGGCCGAAGACACCGAGCGCACCGACGTCGACGCGACCGCGCGGCAGGTACAGGTCGTCGCGGATGTGGATGCGCTTGACCCGCCCCCACACCACGTGATCCGGCAGTGGCGGCATCGGGATGATGCGGTCGACGACGCATTCGAACGAGATCGGCGACTCTGCGATCCGCGGCGCCGAAATGACCTCGGAGGGGGCTTTCTCCAATCCGAGTGCCTCGAATTCATCGACACCGCTGTCGAATTCGAACGCCGAGCGGTGCACGGCATCGGCTTGTCCGATTGTCGTGATGTTGACGACGAACTCGCCGGTATCGCGGATGTTGACGAAGGTGTCTTTGAGCGTCACTTCGTCCGAGCGCGGTTGCAGGGTGATGGACAGGATTGGCGGAAATCGGCCGACCACCGTGAAGAACGAGATCGGCGCGATATTGCCGACTCCGGTGGTCGAGCTGGTGCTGACCCAGGCGATGGCCCGCGGCAGCACGCTGCCGATGAGCAGTTTGTAGGCCGACGTGGGATCGAGGTCGGCGGTGTCGATGATCATGGCTGTCTCCTTTCTGGTATTCGATCAGTGCTGTTGCTGCCACACGTCGTTCAGCGAGTCGCTGGCGGTGGACACGGCCTGGATGCCGACGATCCGCCAGCCACCGGTCCCTCGGGCCAGCTCGAAATGAGCAGCGAGTCTTTCGATTTCGCTGCCATCTGCGCGCAGGCGGGCCCAGATCACCTCGATCGCGGCACCGTTGTCGTGATAGACGGTGACCTTCTTATCGGGCACCGCGGTGTCGGCGTAGCCGGCCTCGCGCAGGCGGGTGTGCAGCTGCTCCAACACGGCGACGACGTCGGCGGGCTGCAGAATCCACCGGCTGCCCTGGTCGTCACTCCAGTTCAAGGGCGCCGACCAGTAGTCGAGGATGAAATCGGAGGTACGGTCGACGGTGCCGGCGCAGACGCCGATCCAGGTCGGCAGGTAGTCGTCGAAGAACCACTGTTCGGCTTCGCTGACCGGGGCCGAGGGGTCCGACAGTAGGGCCACCGCGGAGTACCAGACCGGTCCGACATTCAGGCGGTTCGGGTACAGCGCAGTCATTTGATCGAAATACTCCTGGGGACTGAGCTTTTCGGCCAGCAGCCGCTGGGCATTCACTAGGTAGTCTCGGGTCTGGTCGAGGATCGACGGATCATCGGGCAGCTCTTTGTTCTTGTGTCCGGCGACCACTGCGCGCGGGTGCAAGGCTGCGACCTTCTCCAGTGCCGCCAGCCAGGCCTCGATACCGCCGTGTGCACTCTCCAACAGGTATTGGTGCACACCGTTGTAGGCGACGTCGCCGGCGACGACCAGTCCGATGGACGGTACGTGCAGGACGGTGGTGTCATCGGTGTCAGTGTGGCCGACTTCGACAGCCAGCAGCTGGTGGCCTTCCAGCGTGATGCCCCAATCGGGGACAGGGTGGTACACCACCGGACTGGGCGGAATCTGGCCGGGGAAGTCGACGTCCCACATCTGGGCCCGACCCGCGGTGCCCTGCTGGTGCATCATCGCGATGGTGCCCTCGGTGGCATACGCGACCGCACCCGGAAACCGTTGCAGCAGAAGCTCGGTACCGAACCAGTGATCGCCATGACCGTGCGTGGCGTAGACCGCGACCAGGCGCCTACCGAAGGACTTGACCCATTCGCCGACGCGGTGCACCTGCTCGTAGGTGAACGGTGGGTCGACCAGGACGGCATCGTTGTCGCCATAGATCAGTGTGGTGGCGACCGGTGACGAGACGATCGGGCTCCCGTCGGGCAGTCGCTGCTCACGGTGTCGCGGCAGGCCGTCGTGGACCAGTACGTCGTAGTGCAGTTCGGACATGAGGGTTTCCTTTGAGCTCAGTGGTTTTGGAGGTGTTCGGTGAACCAGGCGACTGCGGCACCGCTGGCCGCGTCGAAGTCCGCCAGGTAGGGGTCGAAATGACCGCCGTTGATCGTGGCGAGTTTCTTTGGCTGCAATGCTTTTTCGTAGCCGGCGAGCGCCAGGTCGGTTACGGTGACGGTGTCGTGCAGGCCCACCACCATCAGCAACGGGGTGGGGGAGACGCGGCTGATGAACGTGCCGGGTTCATACATCCGCGCCGCGCGGGTCGAGCGCAGCGTCACCTCGTTGTCCCAGGTTCCCGCCGGGACGGGCTGGGTGTAGAAGGCAACGGCGTCGGGCATGCGGTACGCGGCGGGAACGGCGAGGTCCGCACTCACCACGGCTTGCGTGGCCGGTGCCGCGCCGCCGAATTGGCGGCGGTCATCTTCGGCGAAGGCGGCTTCCAGAGCCGAAACCTGTTCGGGAACAACACGTCGCAGACTCTGCTGATAGCCGCTGATGGTCGGTACCTGGGCGACGACCGCGCGCAAGCGCCGGTCCGTGGCGCCCAGGACGATGGCATGACCGCCGGCATAGCTGCTGCCCCACAACCCGATCCGGTCAGCGTCGACGAACGGCTGGCTCTCCAGGAACGAGATGGCTCGCCGCCAGTCCGCGATCTGCACCCATGGGTCGATGTCGTTGCGCGGCAGGCCATCGCTCGCACCGAACCCCCGGTGGTCGTGTACCAGGACCGCGAAGCCAGCGTCGGCGAACGCGCGGGCGAAACGCTCGAGCCCGTGCTCCTTCACCCCGGCGAACCCGTGGGCCATGGTGATGGCCGGATGTGGGCCGGGGCCGTCGGGCACGAACAGCCAGCCCCGCAGCGTCACCCCACCTTCGGTCTGAAATTCGACGTCCTGTCGCTGCATGATCATTGCTCCCTTCGGCTGTCTCCATGAGGCACAACATCGACGATGCCGCTGATCGGTCCGGGTACGGGACACCGCGGTAACCCTGGTACTGCGGGGGCCAGGCTGTGGACCTCAGTGTCGGAATTGCTGCCGCGCCCGCGGCGCTGACCGGGGCAACACCTCGGAATCAGCCCGAAAGGAACTCACCACGATGAGCACCATGCGGTCAGTCGTCGCCAGCGCCATGGGCGAACCGTCGGAAGTTCTGCAGGTTCAGACCCGTCCCATTCCGCGGCCCGGTCCCGGTCAAGTCCGCATTCGCGTGACGACGGTGCCTGTCCACGCCAGTGATCTGCACACCGTCCGTGGCAGGTACGGATTCGTCCCGGAGTTCCCGACGGTCCCCGGCATTGAATCCGTCGGCGTCATCGACGCAATCGGCAGTGACACAGATGGTTTCGTACTAGGGCAGCGGGTCATCACCGTCGGCGTCCGGGGGACCTGGCAGGAGTACGTAGTCGCCGATGCGGCGCGCGTGCTGCCGGTGCCCGCCGGGATGAGCGACTCGACTGCCGCCCAGGTCCTCAGTAACCCGCTGACGGCCGTGATCCTGACCGGCGACGAACTCCATGTCCAGCCGGGCGAATGGCTCCTGCAGACGGCGGCCGGTTCGACGGTCGGCCAGTCCGTCATCCAGCTCGGGACGCATTTCGGCTTCAAGACCCTCAACGTGGTTCGGCGTCGCTCGGCTGTCGACGACATCGTCGCGCTGGGCGGTACCGCGGTGATTTCCACCGAGGACGAGGATCTGCGTGAACGGGTAGCCGAGATTGTCGGTGCCGAAGGCGTATTCAAAGCCATGGACAGCGTCAGTGGCCAGGTGGGTGCCGACGTATCGCGGGCTTTGGCGCCGGGTGGTGAACTGGTCGTGTACGGCGCCCTGTCGACTCATCGTCAGACCGAAGCCGACAAGCTGACCATTCCGGTCTTCGCCCGTTCGCTGATCTATGAGACCAAGACGGTCCGCGGCTTCTGGCTGTTCCGCTGGTTCCACCAGACACCGAAGGAACGGATGGCCGCAGCGATCAACAAGACCATCCAACTCGTGGACAGTGGCGTCTTGCGGGTGCCCGAAGGGCAGCCAGTCCCGGTCGAAAACTTCAGCGACGCAGTCTATTTGGCTGAAGCACCAGCGCACGGCGGTAAACCGCTACTGGTGTTCGAATACTAGAACGAGGAGACATACGATGACCGCACCGGGCGAGCACAAGCTCGAGAACCAGGCGACGCATCTGGACTACTACCCGCATTGGCTGGACAACCTGGCCGACGACGTCATCCTGCAGGGCGCCGTGTTCAACGGCGAAGTCCGAGGTGCGGAAAAGGTGGGGAAAATGCTGAGCTTCGCTCGGAGTCTCTACGCGTTCCAGGACTTTCGCTTCTATGGCCCGCACGGTCAGCTCTTTCTCGAGGACTACCGGTCCACGATCCGTGGCACCGAGGCCTACCGCCCAGGCGGAGTGGAGATCTACAACTTCGTCGTCGTGTACTTCAACGAGGCAGGCGAGACCAGCCACCTCGTCATGAACCATCGGCCGCAGGCGGCCGTCCTGTTGTTCTCGTCGTTGCTGCGCGACCATTTCGGTGATGATTTCGATCCGTCCATCTTCTATGGCGGCGAACCTGGGCCCGATGCACTCGACCACGATCTGTCCCGCGGTCAGTGGCCGAAGTCGAACGGCTGACCGACGACGGATTCCCTCCCCGCGACGACTTCGGGGAGGGAATCCGGGTTCGGTGCGGTCAGCGAATCTGACCGGGCATCAGGGTGGCGACGCGGTAGACGCCGCGGTGCCACAGCACCCCGGGCAGCGGCGTCCCCGCCGGCGGGGCGGTGATCGACGGGGTGGCGACGATGTGCGGCGGGCGGACCTCGGGGCCGAGGGTGGTGGCGCCGGCGACGCCGGCCAGGCCGAGTGCCGAGCCACCCAGGACGCCGGCGGCAATGATCGAGAGACCGAAGGTGCGGGTGGTGATGTTCATCTGAATACTCCTGTGTCAGTTGGCTTTTGGTGTGCTGATCCGGTGTGTTCCGGTGTTGACTCAAGAATGCCCGGACGGTGGGCCGGCGGGTATCCGGCAATCGGACCAGTCGCCGGTGGATTCCCGTGTCCCCTGATCGGGGGACACGCGGCCGTCAATTTGCGATCGGAGTTACTTTTCGTTGATTGCCGTGCGACGCTGGCGGCATGACCGACGAACGGGTTCGCGTGGTGGTGGGTGACGACCACCCGATGTTCCGCGACGGCGTCGTCCGTGCGCTGACGGCGAGTGGTGCCATCGAGGTACTGGCCGAAGCCGACGATGGAACCTCGGCGTTGGAGGCGATCCGCACTCACAAACCCCAGGTCGCCCTGCTGGACTACCGTATGCCCGGCATGGACGGCGCCGAGGTGGCCGCGGCGGTGCTGCGCGACGGACTGCCGACCCGGGTGCTGCTGCTGTCCGCCCACGACGAGGCCGAGATCGTGTACCGGGCCCTGCAGGACGGCGCGGCCGGGTTCCTGCCGAAGGAGTCGACCCGCAGTGAACTCGTCAACGCGATCCTCGAATGCGCCAAGGGCCGTGACGTCGTCGCACCAAGCTTGGCAGCCGGACTCGCCGGCGAAATCCGTCGCCGGGCCGAGCCGGACGCCCCGTCGCTCAGCCCGCGCGAACGCGAGGTGCTGGCCATGATCGCGAGGGGCGCGACCATCCCGGCGATGGCCAAGGAGCTGTACCTGGCGCCGTCGACGGTCAAGACCCATGTGCAGCGGCTCTACGAGAAGCTCGGCGTAGGGGACCGCGCGGCGGCGGTGGCCGAGGCGATGCGTCGGAAGCTGCTGGACTGACGTGAGCCCGACACTCAGCCGGATCGGCGAGTACTTGGCCGCCGAGCCGGCGCGGATATCCGCCGGGCTCCGGCTCCCGCTGATCGCGCTGATCGGTGTCCTGGTGTGGATCTGGGAGGTCGACCATTGGCTGCCCGAGGTCTACGCGGCGATCCTCGGGCTGTACGCGATCGCTGCAGTGATCTGGCTGGTGGCGGTGCTGCGCGGCCCGGTCCCGCGCTGGGCGGACTGGGCCTCCACCGGCATCGACCTCGTGGTGATCCTGTCGCTCTGCCTGGTGTCCGGCGGTGCGACCGCGGCGCTACTGCCCGTTTTCTTCCTGCTGCCGATTTCGGTTGCGTTCCAGGACCGCCCGCTGATGACCGCGGCGATCGGCACCCTCACGGCCACGGGCTACCTCGCGGTGTGGATCTTCTACTCCAAACACGATGACCGCATGGGCCTGCCGAACATGGTCTACACCCACTTCGGGTTCCTTGTGTGGCTGGCAGTGGCCACCACCGTGTTGTGCTTCGTGCTGGTGCGCCGCCAGGAGCGCGTGCAGGCCCTGCAGGAGGCGCGCCGCCAGCTGGTCTCCGAGGCCATGCAGTCCGATGAGCGGCACAACCAGGCAGTCGCGGAAGGGCTGCATGATGGCCCGCTGCAGATGCTGCTGGCGGCCCGCCTGCAGCTCGACGAGGTCCGGGAGCGCGCGCCCGGGCCCGAACTCGATGCGGTCTACGCGGCGTTGGAAGACACCGCGGCGGCACTGCGCTCGACGGTCACCGAGCTGCATCCGCAGGTTCTCGCGCAGCTCGGTCTGACGCCGGCCATCCGGGAATTGTTGCGGCAGTTTGAATCTCGCTACGGGGTGGAGGTGCGGGCCGACCTCGAGGAAGTGGGCAAGCCCGATTCGCAGCAGTTGCTGTACCGGGCGGCCCGCGAGCTGCTGACCAACATCGGCAAGCATGCGCAGGCGGCGACGGTGTCGGTGCGGCTGGGCCGTATCGGTAGTCGCGTCGTCCTGACCGTGGCGGATGACGGCGTCGGCTTCGACCCGGCCGTGGTAGCTCAGTACGTCGCCGACGGACACATCGGACTGGGCTCGCTATTGGCCCGGTTGGAGGCGATGGGTGGCTCGATGCTCGTCGACTCTGCCGCCGACGGCGGTACCCGCGTCATGGTGACCTCGCCGCCGGAAGGGTGACCGAAATAATTGAGGGGCTGGGCAAGCCCGTGCTGGTGCTGTGGGGTGACAAGGATGTCCTGACGCCGACGGCATCCAACGTCGCGCGGTACACCGCCGCCTGCCTGCCACCGCACCTCATTGCCGGCTCCGGCCACAGCCCGATGGTCGAGAAGCCGGAGCAATTCCTCGTCGCAATAGGTGATTTCGTCCGCTGACAAAGTTGGTGGACCGGAAACGGCTGCGAGGCGCAATCACAATGTCGGGCTGAGAGTGCTGATAACCGTATATGTCCTCAGCGACGCTCTCAGGCCGACGTTGTGTTCGGCACCGATACGAAAAGGCCTCCAATCCCAATGGATTGGAGGCCTTTCGGTGCACTACAGCGCAGCCAGGATGTCGTTGACGCGGTCGCGGGCGTCGCCGAACAGCATCTGGGTGTTGTCGCGGAAGAACAGCGGGTTCTGCACGCCGGCGTAGCCCGAGGCCATGGAGCGTTTGAACACGATGACGTTGTCGGCGTTCCACACCGTCAGGACCGGCATGCCGGCGATCGGGCTGCCCGGGTCTTCAGACGCTGCCGGGTTGACGGTGTCGTTGGCGCCGATCACCAAAACGACGGCGGTGTCGTCGAAGTCGTCGTTGATCTCGTCCATCTCGAGCACGATGTCGTAGGGCACCTTGGCTTCGGCCAGCAGCACATTCATGTGCCCGGGCAGGCGGCCCGCGACGGGGTGGATGCCGAAGCGGACGTTGACGCCCTTCTCCCGCAGCTTGCGGGTCAGGTCCGCGACGCCGTACTGGGCCTGGGCGACGGCCATGCCGTAGCCGGGGGTGATGATCACCGAGTCGGCCGAGCCGAGCAGTTCGGCGGCGCCTTCGGCGGTGATCTCGCGATGCTCGCCGTAGTCCTTGTCCTCGGCGGGGCCGGCTTCGATACCGAAACCACCCGCGATGACGGAGATGAACGACCGGTTCATGGCCTTGCACATGATGTAGGACAGGTAGGCACCGGAGGAGCCGACCAGCGCGCCGGTGATGATCAGCAGGTCATTGGACAGCAGGAAGCCCGAGGCGGCCGCGGCCCAACCGGAGTAGCTGTTGAGCATCGACACGACGACAGGCATGTCGCCGCCGCCGATGGAGGCGACCAGGTGCCAGCCCAGCAGCAGGGCCAGGACGGTGACGGCGACCAGCAGCCACAGGTTCGGAGAGATGACGAACCACACGGTCAGCGCCACGAACAGCACGAGCGAGCCGACGTTGAGGAAGTTTTTGCCCGGCAGCATCAGCGGGGCGGACTTGATCTTGGCCGAGAGCTTCAGGTTGGCCACGATCGAACCGGTGAACGTCACCGCACCGATGAAGACGCCGATGAACACCTCGGCGGAGTGGATGCCGAGCATGCCCTCCTTGGCGAGTTCGAGGGCGCCCTGGCCGTCGAGTTCGTGCTCGACGTGCAGGTAGCCGCTCCAGCCGACCAGCACGGCGGCCAGACCCACGAACGAGTGCAGCAGGGCGATCAGCTCGGGCATGCCGGTCATCTCGACGATGCGGGCACGCCACAGGCCGATGGCCCCGCCGACGGCCATGGCGCCGATCAGCAGGGCCAGGCCCAGCGGTTCGATCTGCTTGTTGACCGCCAGGACGATGGTGGCGATCAGTGCCACGCCCATGCCGGCCATGCCGAAGGCGTTACCGGCCTTGGAGGTCTCGTGCTTGGAGAGCCCGGCCAGCGCGAGGATGAACAACAGCGCGGCCACCACATAAGCGGCGTTGGCGATATTGGTGATGGTTTCTGCGTTGAACATGAATCCGTTCCAAAGGTTCTTTAGGTCAGCAGGGGTTAGCTGCGGGAGAACATGGCCAGCATGCGGCGGGTCACCGCGAAGCCACCGAAGACGTTGATGCTGGCGAGCAGGATCGCGACGCCGGCCAGGGCGGTGATCGGGGTGTTGTGATGCCCGATCTGCAGCAGGGCGCCGACCACGATGATTCCGGAGATCGCGTTGGTCACCGACATCAGCGGGGTGTGCAGCGCGTGGTGCACGTGGCCGATCACGTAGTAGCCGATCACGATGGCCAGCGCGAACACCGTCAGGTGGACCTGCAGGGCGGCCGGGGACGCGGCGATCAGCAAGAACAGCACCGCGGCGGCACCGAAGGTGATGCCCAGGCGACGCTGCGTCGACATCGGCGCCTTGGCCGGCGAGACCACGGGCGCGGCGGCAGGCTGGGCGGCGGGGGCGGCCGAGACCTGCACCGGCGGCGGCGGCCAGGTGATCTCACCGTCGCGGACCACGGTCACGCCGCGCTGCACCACGTCCTCAAAGTCGAGGACGACCTGGCCGTCCTTCTCCGGGGTCAGCAGCTTGAGCAGGTTGACCAGGTTGGTGCCGTACAGCTGGCTGGCCTGCGCGGGCAGGCGGCCGGCCAGGTCGGTGTAGCCGATGATCGTCACGCCATTGTCGGTGACGATGGCCTGGTCCTTGACGGTGCCTTCGACGTTGCCGCCGTTGGCCGCGGCCATGTCGACGATCACCGAGCCGGGTTTCATCGCGGCCACCATGTCGGCGGTGATGATCCGCGGCGCCGGGCGGCCCGGGATCAGCGCGGTGGTGATGATGATGTCGACGTCTTTGGCCAGTTCGGCGTACAACTCGGCTTCGCGGGCCTTGTAGTCGTCGCCCATTTCCTTGGCGTAGCCGGTGGCCGACACCTCACCGGCGTTGGGATCGACGGACACGTACTCGCCGCCGAGGGAGGCGACCTGGTCGGCGACCTCGGGGCGGGGGTCGGTGGCTTTGACGACGGCGCCGAGCGAGCCGGCGGCGCCGATCGCGGCCAGACCGGCGACACCGGCGCCGACGACGAGGACCTTGGCCGGGGGGACCTTGCCCGCGGCGGTGACCTGGCCGGTGAAGAACCGGCCGAACGCGTGGGCGGCCTCGACGACGGCGCGGTAGCCGGCGATGTTGGCCATCGACGACAGCACGTCCAGGGACTGGGCGCGCGAGATGCGCGGCACCGCGTCCATGGCCAGCACCGTGATCGGGCGGGTGGCGAGCTTCTCGACCAGTTCCGGCTTCAGCGCGGGCGAGATCAGCGAGACCAGCGTGGCGCCGTCCTTGAGGGCCGCGATCTCACCGTCGTCCGGGGCGTTGACCTTGAGCACGATATCGGCGGCCCAGGGGGAGCCGATGTCGGCGCCGGCCTCTACGTAGGCGGCGTCGGAGAAACTGGACAAGGCGCCCGCGCCGGACTCAACCACTACCGAATAGCCGAGCTTGATCAGCTGCCCGACAGTTGCAGGAGTGGCGGCAACCCGCGTCTCACCAGCCAGAGACTCGCGGGGAATCCCGATGATCATCGAATCCGATCCGATCTGTGTTGGTTTGCTTGCAAGAGTCTCCCCCATCCACGTCGGGACGGTGCTCTTGCCCCCCTATACCAGTTAGCAATCGCTTATAAATTAGCAGTCGCTCATAATGCGACCAAAAGTCCACTGCCTGGCATTGACGGGATATGTCTACGGCATCAGCGGGGATTTGGATACACCAAATTCCGGCCGGTGAGACGGCACGTGCCGAAACGCCGGTCGGTGGGGTGAAATTCAGGGGCGGTTACACCGGGGGGTAGGCCGGGGGCGGGTATACGCCGCGCAGGCCCCACGGGACCCAGTTGAAGAAGTACTCGATCTCGTCGCTCGCGTCGTAATCCGGACTCGGATCCATCAGTACCTCCAACCGACAAGCTTGTTACTCCGGAGTTTAGCTGTTGGATCCTCGATGCGAGTGGCGGATCGGTCGTCCAGGTGACACGGCATAGACTGGCCAACCAGTTGATTGGGTCCCGGGCGTGCGCCCGGCTGCATAGAGTGAGCTGACATGTCCACAGAGTCGTCGACAAGAAGTTCTGCCACGGGAGCACCCGCAGGGGCGCCGGCTGCGTCGAACGGGTCGAACGGCTCGTCGCGGCGCGAGGAATTGCTGGCGGTCGCCGCCAAGTTGTTCGCGGCCCGCGGCTATCACGGCACCCGCATGGACGACGTCGCCGACGCCGTCGGGCTCAACAAGGCGACCGTCTATCACTACTACGCCAGCAAGTCGCTGATCCTCTGGGACATCTACAAGTCGACCGCCGACTTCACCGTCGACGCTCTGCACGACGACCCGACCGCCTCGGCACGCGAGACCATTTTCAACTTCACCCGGCGGCTGCTGACGGGCATCGCCACCGATCTGGAATCCGCCGCGGTGTACTTCCAGGAGGGCCCGTACATCACGGAGTGGTTCACCGAGGAGCAGGTCGCCTACATCCGTAAGGCCGAGACGACGGTCTACGAGCACGTCCGGGACGTCATCGACCGTGGCATCGCCAGCGGCGAGTTCTACGACTGCGACTCGCATGTGCTGGCGCTCGGCTACATCGGTATGACGCTGGGCGCTTACCGGTGGCTGCGGCCGCACGGCCGGCGCACGGCCTCGGAGATAGCCGTCGAATTCAGCACGGCACTGTTGCGCGGCCTCATCCGCGACGAAGCGATCCGCACCGAGGATCCTCTCGGGGGCGGCGCCCAAGACTGACCAGCTCGATCGAGAGGTGACCGAGGCCCGATGAAATCCCTGCTGCTGTCCCGACGGGACCTCGACTTCATGCTGTACGAGTGGCTCAAGGTCGACGAGCTGACCGGCCGCAAGCGGTTCGCCGACCATTCGCGCGAGACCTTCGACGGGGTCCTCGACCTCAGCGAGCAATTGGCCGAGCGCTACTTCGCGCCGCACAACAAGAAGAGCGACGCCAACGAGCCGACGTTCGACGGGCAGACCGTCACCATGGTTCCCGAGGTCAAGGAGGCCTGGGACGCGTTCGTCGCGGCCGACCTGATCGGCATGTCGATGGCGGAGTCGGTCGGCGGGGCGCAACTGCCCGCGGTCGTCGCGCAGGCCGCGTTCGCGTGGATCGCCGCGGCCAACGTGTCGACGTCGGGCTACCTGATGCTGACCATCGCCAACGCCAACCTGCTGACGAAGTTCGGTACGCCCGAGCAGATCGAGACATACGTCAAACCCATGCTGGCGGGCCGCTTCTCGGGCACCATGGCGCTCTCGGAGACGCAGGCCGGATCGTCGCTCGCCGACGTGGCCACCCGCGCCGAACCGCGCGACGACGGCACCTACCGGCTGTTCGGGTCGAAGATGTGGATCTCCGGTGCCGAGCACGAGATCACCGACAACATCGTCAACCTGGTGCTGGCCAAGCTCCCCGGCGGACCTCCCGGCACCAAGGGCATCTCGCTGTTCATCGTCCCCAAGTACCTCGTGAACGCCGACGGATCGATCGGTGAGCGTAACGACGTCGCCATCGCGGGGCTGAACCACAAGATGGGGCAGCGCGGCGTCACCAATACCGTGCTGAATTTCGGTGACACGCAGTTCAATCCGGGTGGCGAGAACGGCGCCGTCGGCTACCTGGTGGGCGAACCGCACCGCGGCATCGTCTACATGTTCCAGATGATGAACGAGGCCCGGCTGGCCGTCGGCATGGGCGCGGTGGCGCTGGGCTACACGGGCTACCTGAAGTCCGTGCAGTACGCGCGGGAGCGGCCGCAGGGCCGCCCGCTGGACGTCAAGGACCCGACGACGCCGCAGGTACCCATCGTCGAGCATCCCGATGTTCGGCGAATGCTGTTGGCGCAGAAGGCTTATGTCGAAGGCGGCCTCGCCCTTGGCCTGTACTGTGCGCGGCTGGTGGACGTGCAGCACAGCGCGGAGTCGGATACCGAGGCCTCCGATGAAGCTGATGCGGCAGGCCTGTTGATCGACATCCTGACGCCCATCGCCAAGAGCTGGCCGTCGCAGTGGTGCCTCGAAGCCAACAACCTGGCGATCCAGGTGCACGGCGGGTACGGCTACACCCGCGAATACGACGTCGAGCAGCATTACCGGGACAACCGGCTGAACCCGATCCATGAGGGCACCAACGGCATCCAGAGCCTGGACCTGTTGGGCCGCAAGGTGACTCAGCGCGGCGGAGCCAGCCTGGCGGCACTGGGCGAGGCCATCGCGGAGACGGTCCGGGCGGCGAACGAGTTGGGTGGTGAGGGTGCCGAGCTGGCGGGCGCGCTGGACGCGTCGTGGCAGCGGCTGGTCGCCGTGACCGGCGGCATGTTCGGCTCCGGGGACATTCCCGCGGTGATGGCCAACAGTCACGTCTACCTGGAAGCGTTCGGGCACATCGTGGTCGCGTGGCTGTGGTTGGAACAGTTCATCGCGGCGGCGGGCAAAGACGGCGACTTCTACGACGGCAAGCGGCAGGCGACCCGGTACTTCTTCCGGTTCGAATTGCCCAAGACCGCACCGCAATTGGACCTGCTGGAATCACTGGACCGGACGACGTTGGAGATGCGCGACAGCTGGTTCTAGTCCTCAACCGGGCACGAAGTCGGGTTCGGCGCGGCAGAGGTGGCTACGCAACGTCAGTTCTTGCCGTGGAGGTATTGGGCTGTACCACCGCGCCTTCCGTTGGCTTGCGCGACGAATCTACGCAGGCACCGACCGCCGGTTACCCAATTGTGCTGGGAGTGCGGAGAATCCGTGAAGGTTGACCAGGCCGCGTCGTCGGGGTGGTTCGGCGAGGTGTAGTTCCGGGAACGCATCGAACAGACTGCGCAGTGCCGTGACGCCTTCGATGCGGGCCAGCGCCGCCCCCAAGCACACATGCAACCCAGACGCGAATGCAAGGTGCTCGCGCGCATTTTCGCGCCCGATGTCGAAACGCGTCGGATTGGTGAAGACCCGCGGATCACGGTTGGCGCCGCCGAGAAACAGCCCGACCATGTCGCCGGCTTTGATCTGTTGACCGGCGACCTCGACATCCACGGTGGCGGTCCGCGCGGTCATCTGTACCGGGCTGTCGATGCGCAGAATCTCTTCGACGGCAGTGGGCCAAAGCTCCGGTTCAGACCGCAGCCTGGCGAGCTGGTCGGGGTTCTGCAGCAGCAGCACGATGCCGTTGCCGATCAAGTTCACGGTGGTCTCGAAACCGGCACCGATCAGCAGTGCGGCATTCGCGGTGAATTCCCGGTCGCTGAGGCTGCCGTCGGTCGCAAGGCGGCTGAAGGGGGTTTCGCCGCCTTCTCCTGCGCGGGCGCGCTGGAAGTTCTCCCGGTTGATGCGGTCGACATCACGCAGCCCGTCGATCGCTGAACGATATGTGCGCCAGGGGATTCCGACGTCGAGCAGTGGCGCGCCGCTGTGGCCCCACGCCAGCATATGGGGGCGCGTCTCGGCCGGTAGATCGAGCATGTCGGCGATGATCGTGATCGGCAGTTGCGCCGCGAAGTCGCCGATCAGATCGGGGCGGGGTGAGTGTGCCAGCCGCTCGATCAGCTCGACGGTGACCTCTACGACACGCGAATCCAGTCGTTCGATGGCCCGCGGGGTGAAGCTCTGGGCCACCAGTTGCCGGTAGCGCGTGTGATCGGGCGGGTCCACGACGACCATGGCGGGCGGCTCGACAGGGTTGGACACACCGGGGTCGGTCCGTGCGATCAACGCCTGTAGCGGTTTTGGAAGTTCCATCGCGGTAGGGTCGGTGATACCGAACCTCTTGTCCCGCAATATTTCTCGGCAAACTCCGTAGTCGACGCTGGCCCACGTATAGCGCTTGCGTACCAGTGGGCCCTGCCGCCGGATTGCCTCCATCAACGGATAGGGGTCAGCTGGGCGGCCGTGGTTGGCGAGGAGGGCGGCCATGGGATCGCCGAGGCGCGCTTGTACCCGCAGGAACGCCCTCGGCACGCCATGCAGTGCCAGCCAACGCGACCAGAGACCTACCTGCATCGCAGTTCCTTCCGTCGGCGCGGGGATGGCCGATGAGACATGCGAGACGATGAGACATTCTTTGTCTCACTCGATATGATCACCGTACTACCGAGGAGTCGGGCCGGCAAGGAGAAGTTGCGTGACATCAAGCCCAACAGAAGATTTCGTGCGTCGGCTCTCTGATCCAGACCCGGCGGTCGCCGCTCTGGTCGAAAACCCCGACGAGATCACGACTCGCATCTTGCGGGCCGGCTTGGAACAGGCGGAGTTGCTCGGGATGCGGAGATCCACGATGGAGGACGTCGCCAAACGCAGTGGAGTCGGCCGCGCCACTCTTTACCGGCGATTCCCCACCAAAGCCGCACTCAACGACGCCATCGTGCTGTCGGAGGTGCGCCGATTCCTCGAAGGCAGCGCCGCGGCTCGGGCTCAAGGCACGACGTTCGAGGACCGCATGGTCTACGACACGGTGTTCACCGTGACCTTCATCCGCGAACACGCGCTGTTGAAGAAGCTGTTGCGCACCGAGCCCGAAGCAATCCTGCCGAGCCTGACAGTCGATGCCGGCGCCATCATCGACTTCTCTACCGACTACACCGCCGCGCTTTTCCGCCGCGAGCTGTACGGGACGCGTTCGATCACTGCCGCCCAGGAGCGCCATCTGCGTACCGCGGCAGAATTGCAGACGCGGCTGACCCTGTCCTTCATCGTTACTCCGCACACTGGCATCAAGCTCGCCACACTGGAGGACACCCGGGAGTACGTGCGTCGGTACCTGATGCCGATGGTTAGGCCCTAGGTCGCGCCACGATCAAACCGGCGAATGAGAAGCGCGGTGGACTGCCGTCTAGAACTGCACGATCTGCCGCACGGCGCGGCCGTCGGCCAGGGCGTCCATGCCGGTGTTGATGTCGTTCAGCGCGATGGTGTCGGACACCAGCTTCTCGACCGGGAGTCGCCCCGACCGCCACAGCTCGACGAAGCGCGGGATGTCGCGCGCCGGTACCGCCGACCCGAGGTAGCTGCCGATCAGCGACCGGCCATCGGCGACCAATGCCAAGGGCGACAACGAGATTCGCGCATCCGGATGGGGCAGTCCGACCGTGATGGTCTTGCCGCCGGGAGCCGTCATCCCGATCGCGGTTTCGAGTGCAGCGGGGTGGCCGGCGGCCTCGATGACCACGTCGGCCCTGATGTCACCGGGATCGGTGACGGCGTCGTGCGCGCCGAGTGCACGCGCCTGCGCGAGCTTGTCCGGCAACCGGTCCACGGCGACGACGCGGACGTCGTCGTGCGCCAGGGCGGTGAGCATGGCGGCCATGCCGACACCGCCCATGCCCACGACGGCCACGGTCTGACCGGGCTTCGGTTGGCCGGCGTTGAGCACCGCGCCACCGCCGGTAAGTACGGCGCAACCGAGGAGCGAGGCGACGACGGGCGGCACATCGAAGTCCACCGGCACCACCGAACGACGGTCCACCACCGTGTGTGTCGCGAACGCCGACACCCCGAGGTGATGCAGAACTGTTGTGCCGTTGCGGGATAGCCGCGTGTCCCCGCCGAGTAGCGTGCCCGCGCCGTTGGCGGCGCTGCCGGGAATGCAGGGCGCCAGGCCGTCCGTCGCGCAGGACCGGCACTCGCCGCAGCGCGGCAGGAACGTCATGACCACGCGCTGGCCGACGGCCAGATCCGAAGTGCCGCCGATCTGTTCGATGATGCCGGCTGCTTCGTGGCCGAGCAGCATCGGCACCGGGCGGACGCGGTTGCCGTCGACCACCGACAGATCGGAATGGCAGAGGCCCGCCGCCTCGATGCGCACCAGCAGCTCGCCGTCGCCGGGGGCGTCCAGGTTCAGCTCGCTGATGGTGAGCGGCCGTGATTCGGCGTACGGGCGGGCGCGCCCGATCTCTTCGAGTACGGCACCGCGGATCAACATGTCACCAGCCTGACAGACTGGCCCCCATGGAGCAGGCACTGACCACCGCGGACTTTCCGGTGCACTGGCCCGTGCAGACCCGGTGGACCGACAACGACATGTTCGGCCACCTCAACAACGCGGTCTATTACGAGCTGTTCGACACCGCGATCAACGCGTGGATCAACACCACACGCGACATCGATCCGGTCGCCGCGCCGTGGCTCGGGGTGGTCGCCGAATCGGGCTGCCGGTACTTCGCGGAGCTGAAGTTCCCGTCGCAACTCGTGGTCGGGCTCGCGGTGACCCGGTTGGGCAACAGCAGCGTCACCTACCGCACCGGGTTGTGGGCCGAGGAAACAGAGCACGCCGCTCAGGCTGATACGCGGCTCGCTGCGGCGGTGGGCAGCTGGGTGCACGTCTACGTCGACCGCGACGCCCGTCGGCCCGTCCCCATCCCGGCGCCCATCCGCGAGCTGCTGGAGACTGCCGTCGTCGGTTGACCCTGCCGTGGTGCCGTCGGCTACTCGGACAACTGCGCCGCACGTGCAGGATCAACCGGTGCTGGGCGTCGAGTCTGCGCTGGTGGCGCAGAAGTTCGAGTTGCGGAGTGCGTGGGCTCAGGGTCAACGGCGCCGGGCCGACGGACACACGCGCGGGATCAACGGAATCGTGGTCTCGATATGCTCTGGCCCATGCCGATCGTGAGCAAGACCGTCGAGGTCGCCGCACCAGCAGCGCAGATCCTGGGGATCGTCGCCGACTTCGAGGCCTACCCGCAGTGGAACGAAGAGGTCACCGGCTGCTGGATCCTGCACCGCTATGACGACGGCCGGCCCAGCCAGCTCCGCCTGGACACCAAGATTCAGGGCATGGACGGCTCCTACATCCAGGCCGTCTACTACCCGGGTGACGGTCAGATCCAGACCGTCATGCAGCAGGGCAACCTGTTCTCCAAGCAGGAGCAGCTGTTCTCCGTGGTCGACCTCGGGGCGAGCGCCCTGCTGACAGTCGACATGGACGTCGAGGTCGACATGCCGGGTATCCCGTCGATGATGGTCAAGAAGGTCGTTGGCGATGCGCTCGACCACCTGGCGGGCAACCTCAAGACGCGCGCCGAGCAGCTCGCCGCCAACTAAGCCGGCCACAACCCGAGTTCGTCGAGGCGGCCGGTCAACCGCTCGGCGGCGTCGTCGAACTGGCGCCGGGTCTGCCGGACAACCTCGTCGATGTCCTTGTCCCGCAGGGCCGCAACTAATTCGCGGTGATTCGCCACGGTCGCGGCACCCCACTGCGGATCGGTGGCGTAGATGCGGACCGGCAGATACCGCGCCGCGTGCAGCAGGAACCACGCCAGCTTCGTCCGTCCCGCGGCACGGTTGAACTCCTTGTGAAACAGGAACTCCGCCAGCGCTATCGCGTCGACATCGCCCGTCGCGACGGCGTCGGCCAGCTCGTCGGTGAGCCGCTCGAGTTCGGCGATGGCGGGTTCGGTGATCCGCCGGGCTGCGTTCGCGGCGATCTCGGTGGCGATGGTGGCCTGCAGCCAGAAGATGTCAGCGATGTCGTCGCGCGTGAACGCGGACACCACGTGGCCGCGGTTGGGTTCGAGTTCGACCATCCCCTCGCCGCGCAGCGTGCGCAGTGCCTCGCGAACCGGCGTGATGCTCACGCCGAGCGCGGCGGCGGTCTCGTCGAGCCGGACGAATGTCCCCGGCCGCAGCGTGCCGGACATGATCGCCGCGCGGAGGTGCGCCGCCACCTCGTCGGACAGCTGTTCGCGTCGACGGGCCCGCTGGAGGCCGGGCGACGGTTTCGCCGAGACGTTCACGGCAGTCCTTCTTGTCGGCGGGGCCACCCGGAGGTTGTCCGGATGGTACGGGCGTCCTATTGTGACGGCGGCAACACTATATTTGATCAAATATCAGCATTGCGCATCGCGACCACGGATTTCCGCCGCGATGCCGATCGAGACACAGGAGCAGACCGTGTCATCCGCAGCACTCGAGCAGCCGTATCTGGCCCGCCGGCAGAACTGGACCACGCACCTCGCCCGGCACGCCCTCATGCAGCCGGAGGCGACCGCGCTGCGCTTCGTCGGCAAGACGGTCACCTGGGGTGAGCTGGAGCGGCGCGTCACCAAGCTGGCAGGAGCGCTGAGCCGTCGGGGGGTCGGGTTCGGCGATCGGGTGCTGATCCTGATGCTGAACCGCACCGAGTACGTCGAGGCGTTCCTGGCTGCCAACCTCCTCGGCGCCATCGCGGTCCCGGTCAACTTCCGCATGACCCCACCCGAGATCGCCTACCTGGTCCGGGACTGCGACCCGAAAGCCGTGATCACCGAGCAGGTGCTGGCCCCGGTCGCCACCGCCGTCCGCGAGCTGGAACCGTCACTGGGCACCGTGATCGTCGCCGGCGGCGCAACCGAGGGGAACGTGCTGGGCTACGAGAACGTCCTCGCCGAGGCCGGCGACCCGCCCGCCCCGGTCGACATCCCCGAGGAATCACCGGCGCTGATCATGTACACCTCGGGCACCACCGGTTATCCCAAGGGCGCGGTGCTGACGCACGTCAACATCATGGGCCAGGGCATGACCAACCTGTTCACCGTCGCGCCGGACATCAACAACGACGTCGGCTTCATCGGCGTCCCCTTCTTCCACATCGCCGGCATCGGCAACATGATCAGCGGCCTGCTGCTCGGCCTGCCGACGGTCATCTACCCGCTCGGGGCGTTCGACCCGGGCGCTCTGCTCGACGTGCTGGAGGCCGAGGGCGTCTCCGCGATCTTCCTGGTCCCCGCGCAGTGGCAGGCCGTATGTGCAGCGCAGAAAGCCCGGCCCCGCAACCTGAAACTGCGGGTGCTGTCGTGGGGTGCGGCGCCCGCGTCGGACACTCTGTTGAGGGAGATGGCGGCGACGTTCCCCGGCACGCAGATCTTTGCTGCGTTCGGTCAGACCGAAATGTCGCCGGTGACGTGCATGCTGCTGAGCCAAGACGCGCTGCGGAAGCTGGGATCGGTCGGACGGGTCATCCCGACGGTGGCGGCGCGGGTCGTCGACGACAACATGAATGACGTTCCGGTGGGCGAGGTCGGGGAGATCGTCTACCGTGCACCCACCCTCATGGCGGGTTATTGGAACAACCCGAAAGCGACCGCCGAGGCATTCGCCGGGGGCTGGTTCCATTCCGGTGACTTGGTTCGCCAGGACGAGGAGGGTTACATCTGGGTCGTCGACCGTAAAAAGGACATGATTATTTCCGGTGGCGAAAATATTTACTGCGCAGAAGTAGAGAACATTCTGGCCGCGCACCCGTCGATTACCGAAGTCGCGGTGATCGGACGTCCGCATGAAAAGTGGGGCGAGGTGCCGGTTGCCGTCGTTGCTGTGACGCCGAATGCGAACGTCGATGGCGAAAGTGCCCTGACACTGGCGGATCTCGACGATTTTCTGACCGAACGACTGGCGCGCTACAAGCACCCGAAAGCGCTGGAAATTGTCGACGCATTGCCCCGAAATCCTTCTGGCAAGGTTCTTAAAACGGAACTCCGCGAGCGGTTCGGTGATACAAGTGTGTCGTAAGCGTGGCAAGTGACGTCGCGCTGAGAAATTCGACCACCTGAGTGGAGGGCGGATGGGCCCATGTCGCGTTTGCTGAAACTGAACGCAATTATCCCTCAGTTGGGTCACGGGGTACGCGGTGTATCGGGTACAGTCCTGTGGTCCGTCTTACTACTCGGGAGTAGCGAGACAGAAATCACTCAGTTTGTGCTAGGGGCTAAGGAGGGGGCGTGCCACGCGTGAATCCGCGGAACGGCCGTTTTCCGGACGGGAAGGCTGAACGGTGACAGCCTCGGACAACACCCTGGTCGGTTATCTCAAGGACCAGCTGGACAAGCCACTTACCAAGGTGGGTGGCTTCGTCAAGATGTGCGTCCTCACCTTCAAGGCGCTGGTCTCCCGGCCCTTCCAGTGGAAGGAGTTCGTCCTTCAGTGCTGGTTCCTGATCCGGGTGGCGTTCCTGCCGACCCTGGCGGTCTCCATCCCGCTGACGGTGCTCATCATCTTCACGCTGAACATCCTGCTCGCGGAGTTCGGCGCCGCTGACGTCTCCGGCGCCGGTGCCGCCCTGGGTGCGGTGACCCAGCTGGGCCCGCTGGTGACGGTGCTCGTGGTCGCCGGCGCGGGTTCGACGGCCATCTGCGCCGACCTCGGCGCCCGGACCGTCCGTGAAGAGATCGATGCCATGGAGGTGCTGGGCATCGATCCGATCGAGCGCCTGGTGGTGCCCCGCGTGGTCGCGTCCACGTTCGTCGCCTTCATGCTCAACGGCGCCGTGATCATCATCGGTCTGGTCGGTGGCTACTTCTTCGGTGTGTACATCCAGAACGTCAACGCCGGCGCCTATGTCTCGACGCTGACGCTGCTGACGGGCTTCCCCGAGGTCGTGATCTCGGTGCTCAAGGCCACCATCTTCGGCCTGATCGCCGGTCTGGTCGGCTGCTTCCGTGGACTCACCGTGGCCGGCGGCTCGAAGGGTGTGGGTACCGCGGTGAACGAGACGCTGGTGCTCTGCGTCATCGCGCTGTTCGGGGTCAACGTGGTGCTGACCACGATCGGTGTCAAGTTCGGAACGCAGGCCGGGTAGCGATATGAGTACATCGACAGTTCTGCGGGGCAGGTTCCCCCGCGCCTTCTCCAAGGTCGCCGATATCGGCGCCGCGCCGGCCCGGCTGTTCGACAGCCTGGGCCACGTCGCGGTCTTCGTGGTCTCGGCTGTCGGGCACATCCCGCACGCCTTCCGGTACTACCGCAAGGAAGTACTGCGCCTCATCGCCGAAGTCGGCATGGGCACCGGCGCCATGGCGGTCATCGGCGGAACCGTGGCCATCATCGGCTTCGTCACCCTGGCCGCCGGTTCACTGATCGCCATCCAGGGCTTCGCCTCCCTGGGCAACATCGGTGTCGCGGCCTTCACCGGCTTCTTCGCCGCCCTGGCGAACATCCGCGTCGTCGCGCCGGTGGTCACGGGCCAGGCCCTGGCGGCGACCGTCGGCGCCGGTGCCACCGCCGAGCTCGGCGCCATGCGTATCAGTGAAGAGGTCGACGCCCTCGAGGTCATGGGTGTCAAGTCGCTGTCGTTCCTGGTCTCGACCCGGCTGATCGCCGGCATGGTCGTCATCATCCCGCTCTACGCCATGGCGATCCTGCTGTCGTTCCTGTCGGCTCAGCTGGTCACCACGCTGTTCTACGGACAGTCGGTCGGTACCTACGAGCACTACTTCCACACCTTCCTGCGCGTCGACGACGTGATGTGGTCCTTCCTCGAGGTCATCATCATGTCGGTGGTGGTGCTCCTCAACCACGCTTACTTCGGCTATTACGCCAGCGGCGGTGCCGTCGGCGTGGGTGAAGCGGTGGGACGCTCGATGCGCACCTCCCTCATCTCGATCGTCACGGTCGTGCTGCTCTTCTCGTTGGCGCTGTACGGCACCGACCCGAACTTCAACCTGACGGTGTGATGCGATGACGAATCCACCTGTTGCCGAGGGCCAGGTCCACGCCGAGCTCAACAAGGACCGCACCCCGCCGTACAAGATCGCGGGCGTGATTCTGGCGCTGGTCTCCGCGCTGGTCCTGGCCCTGACCTGGGCCCAGTTCCGCGGGTACTTCGACACCAAGGCCCAGCTGTACGTCCTGACGCCGCGGTCCGGGCTCTCCATGGACCCCGGTTCGAAGGCCACCTACAACGGCGTGCCGATCGGCCGGGTGAAGGACGTCCAGGTCGTCGGCCACCCGGGCCAGACGCCGGAAGCCCGGCTGGTGCTGAACATCGACCCGCAGTACCTCAACCTGCTGCCCAAGAACGTCGACGTGAAGCTGCTGGCCACCACGGCATTCGGCAACAAGTACGTCTCGTTCACCTCACCGTCGAACCCGGCGCCGCAGCGGCTGCGTGGTGGCGACACCATCGATGTCTCCAAGTGCTCGCCGCCGACGCCGCCGTCGGCGTGCGTCACCACCGAGTTCAACACGCTGTTCGAGACCATCACCGCGATCTCCGAGCAGGTCGACCCGATCAAGCTGAACGCGACGCTGACCGCAGCCGCGCAGGCGCTCGACGGTCTGGGTGACAAGTTCGGCCAGTCGCTGGTCAACGGCAACGTCATCCTGACCGACCTGAACCAGCGGATGCCGACGTTCCGGCATGACACCAAGGCGCTCGCCGACCTGACCGAGGTGTACGCCAAGGCGTCGCCGGACCTGTGGGACGGGCTCAAGAACGCCGTGACCACCGAGCACACGCTGAACGATCAGCGCGGCAACATCGACCAGGCGTTGATGTCGGCCGTCGGATTCGGTAACACCGGTGGCGACATCCTCGAGCGCGGCGGGCCGTACCTGGTCCGCGGGGTCCAGGACCTGCTGCCGACCTCGGCATTGCTGAACAAGTACGCCCCTGAGCTCGACTGCCTGTTCCGCGGCTTCGCCGCCGGGGCGCCGGCCGCGGCCAAGGGCCTCGGTGGCAATGGCTACTCGCTGGTGACCCACACCGAACTCGTCGGTGCGGCCAACCAGTACGTCTACCCGGATAACCTCCCGCGGATCAACGCCTCCGGTGGTCCGATGGGTCGCCCGGGTTGCTGGACGGTCACCAAGGACATCCTCCCGATGCCCTACACGGTGATGGACACGGGCGCGTCGATCGCGCCGTACAACCACTTCGGTCTCGGTTCGCCGTTCGCGTCCGAATACGTCTGGGGTCGTCAAGACGGGGAGAACACGATCAACCCATGAGCATCAAGGGCACGGCGCTCAAACTCGCCATCTTCTCCGCAGTCCTGCTGGCGTTCACGGCAGGCATCTTCATCGTGTTCGGTCAGTTCCGGTTCAGCCGGAACAACGACTACTACGCGATCTTCGACAACACGAGTGGGCTCAAGGCCGACCAGTTCGTGCGCGCCTTCGGCGTGGAGGTCGGCAAGGTCACCAAGGTCGAGCTGATCCCCGGCGGCAAGGTGCGGGTGCACTTCAACGTCGACAAGTCGGTTCCGCTGTACCAGCAGACCTCGGCGCACATCCGCTACCAGGACCTGCTCGGCAACCGCTTCCTGGACCTCACCCGTGGCGAAAGCAACCAGGTGTTGCCTCCGGGAGGCACCATCCCGGTCGAGCGCACCGAACCCGCCCTGGACCTCGACGCACTGGTCGGTGGCTTCCGGCCGCTGTTCCGTTCGCTGGATCCGCAGAAGGTCAACACGATCGCCTCGTCGATCGTCACGATCTTCCAGGGCGAGGGCGGCACCATCAACAACATCCTCGACCAGACGGCGCAGTTCACGTCGACGGTCGGTGAGCAGGACCAGGCCATCGGCGAGGTGATCAAGAACCTCAACACGGTGCTCGACACCACGGTCAAGCACCAGAAGCAGTTCGACGACACGCTGAAGAACTTCGAGGCGCTGGTGACCGGGCTGAAGAACCGGGCCGACCCGATCGCGGATTCGGTCGCCAACATCAGCGATGCCGCCGGCTCGCTCGCGGACCTGCTGGGTGACAACCGACCGCTGCTGCACGACACCCTCGGCTACCTGGAGACCACGCAGCAATCGCTGGTCGATCAGAAGGAGCAGCTCAACGACACCCTGCAGAAGGTGCCGCAGGCGCTGAAGATTCTGGGCCGCTCCGGTGGTGTCTACGGCGACTTCTTCAACTTCTACGTCTGCGACGTCGAGTTGAAGATGAACGGTTTGCAGCCGGGAGGACCGGTGCGCACGGTCAAGCTCTTCAACCAGCCGTCCGGAAGGTGCACGCCGAAGTGAGGACCATAGAGGGATCCGACCGGGTCCGCAGGGGCATGATGGGGCTCGCCGCCGTCGCGCTGGTCACCGCGGTCGGAGCGTCCGTCACCAATGTGCCGATGCTGTTCGCGGCGCCGACGTACTACGGCCAGTTCAGTGACACCGGCGGCCTGGTGGTCGGCGACTTCGTCCGCATCGACGGCGTCAACGTCGGCCAGGTCAAGTCCATGGACATCGACCGCGACAAGGTGATCATCGGTTTCCAGATCGGCACCAACACCATCGGTTCGGACAGCCGTGCGCTGATCAAGACCGAGACGATCCTGGGCCGCAAAGCCATCGAGATCGAGCCCAAGGGCACCCACAAACTGCCGCCGCGCGGCACGCTCCCACTGGGCCAGACGTCCACGCCGTACCAGATTTACGACGCGATCTTCGACGTCACCCGCGCCTCGCAGGGCTGGGACACCAAGACGATCAAGGACTCGCTCAACGTGCTGTCCGAGACCGCCGACCAGACGTCGCCGCACCTGACCGCGGCTCTCGAAGGCGTGCAGAAGCTGTCCGAGACCATCGGCAAGCGCGATGACCAGGTCCGGTCGCTGCTGGCCAACGCCAACAAGATCGCCACGGTCCTCAGCGATCGCAGTGGTCAGGTCAATGCGTTGCTGGTCAACGCCCAGACGCTGCTGCACGCCCTGAACCAGCGCGGTGAAGCGATCGGCCTGCTGCTCGAGCGGGTCTCCCGGGTGTCGAACCAGCTCCAGGCGACCATCGACGAGAACCCGAACATCAACCACGTGCTGGAGCAGCTCCGGACCATCAGCGACATCCTCGTCGCCCGTAAGCAGGACCTGGCCGACACACTGATATCGGCGGGCAAGTTCGTGGCCTCGCTGTCGGAAGCCATCGCCTCGGGCCCGTACTTCAAGGTCATGGTCGAGAACATCCTGCCGCCGCAGCTGATGCAGCCGTTCGTGGACGCCGCGTTCAAGAAGCGTGGACTGAACCCCGAAGACTTCTGGCGCAGCGCCGGCCTGCCCGAGGCGCAGTGGCCGGATCCCAACGGCTCGCGCTTCGCCAACGGCGCGCCGCCACCGGCACCGCCGAAGCTCGAAGGCACGCCGGAGCATCCCGGCCCCGCGGTGCCTCCCGGCTCGCCGTGCTCCTACACCCCGGGACCGGGTGCGGATCCGTCGCCCGCCGATCCGCTGCCGTGCGCGCGCGCGACGGTCGGTCCGTTCGGCAACAACCCGTTCGGTGGCAACTACGGGCCGCCTGATGTGGTGCCCTCTGCGCCGAACCCGGCCGGTGTGCCCACCGGCCCGGGTGTGCCGTCGGCCGCCTTCCCGGGACAACCGGCGCAGAACGTGCCCGGCACGCCGGTACCGATCCCGCCCGCACCCGTCGGTGCCCGGACGGTTCCGCTGACACCGCAGCCCGGTGACAGTGACATCGCTCCCGGATTCGCTCCGATTCCCGGGCCGCTGATCGCGCCGCCGGCGCCGCCGGGACCGGGTCCCAACGCCGGACCGGCCGGTACCCCGCCGCTACCGGGTAACCCGCCGTTCCTCCCGCCAGGGTCGCAAGGATAGGGCCGCCACGATGTCGACTGTTTTCAACATCCGAAACATCAAGAAGCCGAACCTGTCTCGGGGGACGCTCATCGGCGGTGCCATCGCGATCGTGGCGATCGTGCTCGTCGGTTTCTTCGGCCTGCAGGCGTACCGCAAGCTCACCACCACGACGGTGACGGCGTACTTCCCCGAGGTGCTCGCGCTGTACCCGGGCGACAAGATCCTCATCATGGGGGTCGAGGTCGGCGCCATCGACACGCTCGATACGCACGACGGCAAGATGAAGGTCGTCTTCCACTACTCGAACAAGTACAAGGTGCCGCAGAACGCGTCCGCCTCCGTGCTGAACCCGAGTCTGGTGGCGTCCCGCGTCATCCAGCTGTCGCCGCCGTACACCGGTGGGCCAGTCATGCAGGACGGTGCCGTCATCCCGATCGAGCGCACCCAGATTCCGATCGAGTACGACGAGCTGCGCAACCAGCTGACCCGCATCCTCGCCGAGCTGGGGCCGACACCCGAACAGCCCAAGGGCCCGTTCGGCGACATCATCGAGTCGTTCGCCAACGGCTTCGAGGGCAAGGGCGCGCAGATCAACAAGACCCTCAAGGGCCTGTCTGATGCGGTGACCACCCTGAACCAGGGCCGTGGCGACTTCATCCAGGTGATCAAGAGCCTGGCGGTGTTCGTCAACGCGCTGCACAAGAGCGACCAGCAGTTCGTCTCGCTGAACAACGACCTGGCCTCGTTCACCAACAAGTTCACCAACACCGACCAGGAACTGGCGACCGCGCTCAAGGACCTGAACCGGGTGATGGCGACGACCCGCAGCTTCCTGGACAAGAACGGCAGCGTCCTGGCCCACGACATCAACAACGTGTCGGAGGCGACGTCGGCCATCCTGCAGCCGGAGCCGCGCGACGGTCTGGAACGGGCGCTGCACGCCTACCCGAACTTCCTGGCCAACCTCGAGAACATCTACTCGCCGGCCACCGGTGGTCTGATCTCGGCGCCCATCCTGCCCGGCGTCACCAACTTCTCGAACCCGCTGCAGTTCATCTGCAGCTCGATCCAGGCCGGCAGCCGGTTGGGTTACCAGGACTCCGCCGAGCTGTGCGCGCAATACCTGGCGCCCGTCATGGACGCGATCAAGTTCAACTACCTGCCGTTCGGCATCAACATGGCGACCACCGCCATGACGCTGCCGAAGATGGTCACCTACTCGGAGCCGCGCCTGCAGCCCCCGGGTGGGTTCAAGGACACCACGGTGCCCGGTGTGTTCTCGAGGGACACCGCGTGGTCGCACGGCCAGCACGAAGCCGGCTGGGTCACCGCGCCGGGTATGCAGGGGCTGAAGGTCGGACAGTCGACGCAGGACCTGCTGACCCCGGAGTCGCTGGGTGAGCTCATGGGTGGGCCCGACATCATCCCGCCGACCGGTGGCGTCAACATGGCCGGCCCGCCGGATGCCTACAACGAGAGCAGCCCGCTGCCCCCGCCGTGGTACCCGCAGCCGGGACCGGTCTCGCCGCCGCGGCCGGGTAACGACCCGAGCCCGATGAGTGCCATGGCACCTGGACCTGCCCCAGGACCGGCACCGGTGCCGGCGCCTGCGCCGGCCGGACCCGCACTTCCTGCCGAAGTTGGAGGCCAATGATGACCGGGTCGACCGATCCGAAGTCGCGGTGGGCGCGTAACGCCCGCCGGGTCGGCGTGTTGTCGGCCGCGGCGCTGATCCTCAGCTCCTGCGGCTGGCGCGGCATCGCCAACGTGCCGCTGCCGGGTGGTCCGGGCACCGTCGACGGCCACTCGACGATCTACATCCAGATGCCCGAAACGTTGGGCCTCAACGCCAACAGCCGGGTCCGGGTGGCGGACGTGTTCATCGGGCGCGTGCGCGCCATCGAGCTGAGGAACTGGGTTCCCACCCTGACGGTGGATCTGAACCCCGGTATTCACCTGCCCCGCAACGTGCAGGCCAGAATCGGCCAGACCAGCTTGCTGGGTTCGCAGCACGTCGAGCTGGACGAGCCGCCGAACCCGTCGCCGCAGCAGTTGAAGAACGGCGACACCATCGAGCTGAAGAACTCGTCGGCGTTCCCGACCATCGAGCGCACGCTGGCGGGTATCTCCGGCATCCTGACCGGCGGCGGCGTGCCGAACATCGAGAAGATCCAGTCCGAGGTCTACAACATCCTCAACGGGCGCGCGGATCAGATCAAAGAGTTCCTGCACCGGTTGGACACCTTCACCGACGAGCTCAACCAGCAGCGCGACGACATCACCCGCGCCATCCGGTCGAGTGACACGCTGCTGAAGGTCGTGGCAGACCGCAACGACACCCTGGACCGGGTGTTGACCGAGACGCCGCCGCTGATCGAGCACTTCAACCAGACCCAAGACCTGTTCACCAATGCGGTGCTGGCGCTGGGCCGGTTGTCGAAGGCCGCTGACACGACGTTGTCGAACAGCAATGCCAACCTCCACACCAACCTCGCGACGTTGCAGCGCGCGCTCAAGCAGATCGCCAAGACGTCGCCGAACCTGGTGCCGGCGATGAAACTGCTGTTCACGCTGCCGTTCCCGATCGACAACATCCCGAAGGTCATCCGCGGCGACTACATGAACATCTCGCTGCACCTCGACCTGACGCTGAGTGCGATCGACAACGGCATCCTGACGGGCACCGGCCTGTCCGGTATGGCGCGCGCCCTGGAGCAGTCGTGGGGCCGCGATCCAGCGACGATGATCCCGGACGTCCGATTCACGCCGAACCCGGCCAACGCGCCGGGCGGGCCGCGAGTGGAAAGGGGGGAGTGACCGATGCTCACCCGGTTTCTGAAGATGCAGTTGGTGATCTTCAGCATTCTCACGGTGGCCGCGCTCGTCGGCCTGTCCCTGATCTACCTGCAGTTGCCGACCTACCTCGGGGTGGGCATGTACCGGCTGTACGCCGACCTGCCGAACTCGGCTGGTCTGTACAAGACGGCCAACGTCACCTACCAGGGCATCACGATCGGCAAGGTGCTCGAGGTGCAGCCGACGGAGACCGGCGCCCGCATCAAGATGGACATCGACGACAAGTACAAGATTCCGGTGGACGCGGTCGCGAACGTCCATTCGGTGTCGGCAGTCGGTGAGCAGTTCATCGACCTGGCGTCGCCGGGTAACCCCGGCCAGTACTTCAAAGAGGGCCAGACCATCACCAAGGGCACAGTGCCCAAGGAAGTCGGTCCGGCGCTCGACTCGGCCGAGAACGGTCTGAAGGCGCTGCCCAAGGAGAAGATCGGGGCACTGCTGGACTACACCGCCGAGGCGGTCGGCGGGCTCGGACCGTCGCTGCAGCACCTCATCGACGGCACCCAGGCGCTGGCGGGGGACTTCAAGGACAACCTCGGGTCGGTCGACGACGTCATCGAGAACTCGGCGCCGATCATCGACAGCCAGGTGAAGTCCGGTGACGCCATCTCACGATGGGCCCGGAATCTGAATGTGCTGGCGAGGCAGTCTGCGCAGCAGGACGCGGCGCTGCGTGGTGCCATCCAGCAGGGCGCGCCGACGGCTGATCAGCTCAACGCGGTGTTCGGTGAGGTCCGTGATGCGTTGCCGCAGTCGCTGGCCAACGTCGAGATCGTCCTGGACATGCTGAAGCGGTACAACAAAGGCCTCGAACAGGTGCTCGTGGTGCTGCCCATGGCCGGTCCGATCGTCGACTCGCTGACGGCGGTCTACGAGAAGGAACTCCCGATCAACCTGGCGCTGGGCATCAACCAGCCGCCGCCGTGCCTCACCGGCTTCCTGCCGGCGTCGCAGTGGCGGTCGCCGGCGGACACGTCCACCGCGCCGCTGGCGTCGGGCCTGTACTGCAAGATTCCGAAGGACGCCCAGAACACCGTCCGCGGTTCGCGCAACCTGCCCTGTGTGGACAACCCGGCCAAGCGCGCGGCGAGCCCGATGGAGTGCCGTGACAACAAGCCGTACGAGCCGCTGGGCACCAACCCGTGGTATGGCAACCCGGACCAGATCGTGAACTGCCCGGCCCCGGCCGCTCGCTGTGATCAGCCCGTCGATCCGGGCAAGGTGATCCCGGCGCCGTCGATCAACAACGGGATGAACCCGCTGCCGGCCAATCTGCTGCCGCCCCCGGAGCGGGCGTCGGCTCCGTCCAGTGACCCGGTCAGTGCACCGGGCCAGGGCACAGTGGAGTGCAGCGGGCAGCAGCCCAACAAGTGCCTCTACACTCCGGCAGCAGGACCAGCGGCCACCTATAACCCACAGAGCGGTCAGGTGGTCGGACCGAACGGTGTGAAGTATTCGGTCAACAACTCGAGCAACCCAGGAGACGACGGATGGAAGGAGATGCTGGCACCAGCCAGCTGAACCCCACCGATGAGCAGGACGTCACGTCGCAGGACGTGGTGACGACAGAGCCGTCTGCCGAGGAATCGATCGAGGAGCCGGGCGTAACCGGTGAATCAGCGGGTGTGCAGCGCCCCGCCCGGATCGGGCGGGGCATTGCCCTGACGGTGTGCTTGGTACTTGTGGTGCTGGCTGCCGCGGTTGGCGCGGGTGGCTGGTTCGCGCTCGAGTCGCATCGCGAGAGCCAGGCGCTCGCGGCAAACGAGACGGCCGCCATCGCGGCGGCCAAGGACTGTGTGACGGCCACCC
The DNA here is from genome assembly GCF_009729075.1 of Mycolicibacterium sp. CBMA 226. Lineage (GTDB taxonomy): Bacteria > Actinomycetota > Actinomycetes > Mycobacteriales > Mycobacteriaceae > Mycobacterium. The sequence continues at coordinate 192,324 of NZ_VTGY01000011.1, forward strand.
AGGCGCCGGACACGTCGGCCATGGTCGCCGCCCAGACGAAGATCATCGAGTGCGCCACCGGCGCGTACGCCACGCAGGCCTCGTTCATGAGCGGCATCACGCTCGAGGCCTACAAGGCCGCCAACGTGCAGGTACAGATCTCGCAGATGCGGGCCGCCGTCGAGAAGCACAACGACGACGGATCCATCGACGTCCTGGTCGCGGTGCGGGTGAAGATCAACAACAGCGCCGAGAAGGACAAGGAAGTCGGTTACCGGATGCGGGCGCAGATGGCACCGGTGGACGGGAAGTACAAGGTGGCAAAGCTCGACCAGGTCACCTCGTGACGGTCGGTGAGGAAACGACGACCGCTGAGTCAGTGAGCACCGAGTCCGAATCGGCCGGGGCACCGACAGGAGATTCCCGGCTGGCCTCGTGGCCGGCGCGGGCCGGTGCCTTCGCGTTGGATGTGGTGCTGGGCGTGGCGGTCATCGCCGTCATGGCCCTGCTGGGCTACGCCGCGCGCGCCAACTGGGCGCTGTGGGTGTACGCCTCGGTGGCGACGCTGGCGGCGGCCGCGATCCTGGTGAACCGGTGGCTGCTGCCGTCGTTGACGGGGTGGAGCCTGGGCCGTTCGTTGTTCTCGATTCGGGTGGAGCGGGTTCCCGGGGGCGCCCCCGCCGGTATGGGCCGGCTCATCCTCCGCGACCTCGCGCACCTGCTCGACACCGTCGCGGTGCTGCTGGGCTGGCTCTGGCCGCTGTGGGATCCGCGGCACCGCACGTTCGCAGATCTGTTGCTGCACACCGAAGTTCGCGTCGTCCCCGCGCCCCAGCGCGACCCGGGCCGCCGCGCCGGGCAGGTGCTGCTGGCGGGCGGGCTCATCTGCCTGGCTGCGGTGGGGCTGAGCTACGGCGTGCAGTTCCGGCACGATCGGGCGGTCGACGAAGCGCGGCACCAGATTTCCGAGCAGGGCCCCAAGATCGTCGAGCACGTCCTGAGCTACGGCGTCGACACCTTTCAGAACGACTTCAAGACCGCCCAGGGGCTGGTCACCGACGGCTACCGCGACCAGCTGATCAAGCAGCAGCAGATAAGCAGCAAGAAGCCGACGACCAACCAGTACTACGCGGTGAGCAGTGCGGTGTTGACGGCCGACACCGACAAGGCGACGATGCTGCTCGCCCTGCAGGGACAACGCGGCGTCGACACCAACTCGCTGCGGTTCATCACCGCGACCGTGCGGGTCGATTTCGTGAAGGCGCACGACGGCAAGTGGCAACTGTCGAACCTGACGGTGCTCAAGAGTCCGCGGGGAGGACGCTGATGAGCCCGCGTCGCAAGATCGATTCCGCAGAGCGCTTCATCGCCGGCGACTACTTCAAGGCCGTCGCGGCGGCGCCCCGTCGCGTGGTCCTGGCTGTCGTCGCCTGCGTCACAACGGTTTTGGTGATTGCTGCGATCGCGGCCAGCACCTACCTGCTGGTCGAGCACGAGAAGGACGTGGCGAGCCAGGCGAAGTCGGCGGCCGTGCTTGGTTACGTCGAAGAGTTCATGAAGGGCTTCACCGCGGTCGACCCGTTCCACGCCAACGCCTACGTCGAGCGGATCGCGGGGCAGTCCACCGGCGAATTCGGCAAACAGTTCAAGGACAAGCACGACCAGATCCTGATGCAGGTGGCGCGCGCGCAGCCGGCGGAGGGAACGGTCGAGGCGGCGGGTGTGCAGCGGTGGAATGACGACGGCAGCGCGGACGTGCTGATCGCGATGAAGCTGACGACGACGACGCCGGACGGCAACTCAACCGTGGAGAACGGGTCGCGGTGGGTGGTAACGGCTACGCAGGAAGGGCAGCAGTGGAAGATCAGCCGCATGAATCCGGTGATGTGACCCCCGGGGAGTCTGCGGCCGATGCTCCGCCGCCGGCCGACGCCCCGCAGGGCAAGGCTGCTCGGCGCAGGCACCGGCTGCCTCGGCACCAGACCGTCGGCACTGCCGCGCCGGCTGATGACACCGCCGACGCAGCCGACGCAGCCGACACGGCGGAGGCTCCGGCCGACGACGCTGAGGTGACGTCGGAAGACGCTGCGGTGCAGGATGATTCGCAGACCGAAGCCGCCGACGAGGTAGCCGAGGACGAGGCTGAGCCGCAACCGGTGGTGCTGGTGCCGCACCAGCCCGCCGGGCGCAAGCTGCTCGCCGCGGGTGTGGCCGCGGCGGCGTTGTTCGTCGGTGCCACGGCGTTCGCGGGTGCCACCGCGCAGCCGTATCTGGCGGATCGTGCCTTGGTGCACAACAAGTTCGAGGTCGCCAAGACCGCTGCCGCCGCGGTCACCACGCTGTGGTCGTACTCGCCCAACGACATGGACAAGTTGGCGGACCGGGCGCAGCAGTATCTGGCCGGTGGTTTCGCCGATGAGTACCGCAAGTTCGTCGACTCCATCGTCGCCAGCAACAAGCAGGCTCAGGTCACCAATCAGACCAAGGTGATGGGCACAGCGGTGGAGAGTATCGGTGCAAATGAGGCCACCGCAATCGTCTACACCAACTCGGTCGCGACCAGTCCGCTGACCAAGGGAATCCCATCGTTGCGCTACCTGTCGTACCGGCTGACCCTGAAGCGTTCGGGTGCCGACTGGAAGGTCAGTCAGATGAGTGCGCTGACCAAATTGGATCTCACGCCGCAGCTCTAGCCGCGGGCACATTTGGCGTATTTGCCTGAATTGACGCTCGCTACCTGTCGGCACACTGTGAGCCGCCTGTATTCGTCGTGGTAAGTGAAGTGCGCTGCGATTGGGCAGGCGGACCGAATATGGCCTCAATCACGTTCGGACCTGCGGCGGGTGTGTGTCACAGAGGTCGTCTGCGTCAATATTTGGCGGGGTTGCGCCCTGGGCTGATGTCGGGAGACCACCCCGCCAGCAAATAATTTTCGCGACATGAAGATTTGCTGACCTCAGGGCGTTCGCGGGGCGCTGCGAGCTCCGTTCACCCGTTTGCCAGATCTGGGAAAGCGGCAGGTCAGGTCGCATGTTGGAGCTGCGATGCATTAATGTTACCGTCCGGTTGATAACCGAATGTGGCGGCTGAGGGGACGGGGCAAATGGCTGTTACGCATCTGGCGGGGCGGGATCAAGCAAAGCGGGCGGCATTGCTGGGTGCGGCAGCTGCAACAGCTACCGCAATGACGGTGACGGCCTCGGTGCCGAACCTGCCGGCGCCCAAGCCGGTGGTGGTGCCGTCGTCGCACTCGGCCGTCAACCTGTCGTCGTTCACGACACCGTTCCCCAAGCCGGGCGTGTGGCCCGACATCACCGGCGGCCTGGGCAATGCCGTGTACAACCAGGTGCAGAACGGCATCGACGCATTGGCGCCGGCGATCGTCCAGGCGCTCAGCGGCATCGGCGGTCTCGGCGGGCTGAACCTCACCAACCTGATCAACCAGCTGCCGAAGAATCTGCTGAGCCAGATCCTCGACGCACTCCCGATCAAGCTGACACCGCTGCTGAACGCGGCGCTGGGGCCGCTCATCACCGGCGCGCTGGTGCCGCTCCTGCAGGGCCTGAAGCTCATGGACGCCCAGGGCAACATCACCCTCAGCGGACTGTTGGATGTGTTGGGTATCAACCTCAGCAACATCCTCGACCTCAGCCATCTGAACATCCCGGGCGTCAAGATCGTCACCGCGGGGCCGGTGTTCAGCTTGCTGAAGATCGCCGGCCTGGACTTGGGCTGGACGCCGGGCACCGCGAATGCCGTGGCCAACGCCATCAACGGCACGCAGTACCTGGACGTGGGTGCCATGGGACTGCTGAACACCGTGCTCAGTCGGGCCTCGCAGCTCCCCGCGCTGGGCCCGCTCGTGGCGGCGCTGCAAGGCGTGATCGACACCGTGGGCGGCATCCTCGGCCTGGACAAGCTGGACCTGATCGATGTGCGGGTGCCGCTCAGCGTCGGCTTCGGGCTCGGCGCGTTCTCCATGGGGCAGGCGTATTCGAAGGTGCTGGCGGACCTGGCGAACCAGCCGGGCGGTGCCAATCATTCGGGTCCGGTGCTCGGCAGCCTGACGGTCCTGCCCATGATCCTGCTGAACAACCTGGGCCGCGCCAACGGCGGTCTGCTGGCGCGCTTCTACCCGTTCGGTGACCTGCTGGGCATCAACCTGGTCACTCCGGACGTGCACGCCGCGAACAGCGGCGGCCTCCCCCTGCTGAACACCGGATTGGGCATCGGCGGAGCGAACCTGCTGCCCATCAAGGTGGACGCCACCCTCGAATACCAGCCGTTCTCGGACCTGGCCGCGTGGCCCAACCCGTTCAGCCTGGCCAACAACCTGGTTGCCGGCACCTTGCCGACCTACCTGCTGCGCGGCATCTCAACCGCCACGCTGACCAACCAGCTGACGACCCAGCTCGGCGCCCTCACCGGTGGCCTGCTGACCGGAAATCCGTTGGCGGTCAACATCTATCTGACGATCCCGACGAACACACTGCCGTTCATGGAACCCATGTATCTGACCGGTGACCTGCTGAACATGGTCAGCTTCGGCACGCTGGGCACGCCCATCTACAAGCTGGCCAACGCACTCGCGCCGGCCATGACCAGCCTGGTGAACCTCGGCTACACCGACGTCGTGCGCAACCCTGACGGCACGTACAGCCGCACGCTGAACGATCCCGGTACCCCGACACCGTTCTTCTCGTTCCCGAACGTCAACTGGCAACAGGTTCCCGGCGACGTGATGAACTCGCTCGTCGCCGGATTCCAGAAGGAATTCTTCAGTAACAACCCGTCGTCCACGCCTGACAACGCGATCGAGGCAGTGCTCAAGCTACTGACCGGCGGCAAGCTTGGCGGCTTCAACCCGCTGGGCGCGTTGGCGGGCACGGTGCAGAACCTGCTCAACGGCGTGCTGGGCACGCTGGGCGGGCTCACTCAGGGGGCGACGGTCAACTCGCTGGCGGCGAAGCAGGGCGTCGTGGCTCCGACGGCAGCGACCGCGGTTCCGGCGGTCAACGCCAAGCTGGCGCCGTTGTCGAGCACCTTGACCGGCTTCACCGGGCAGAAGGACGCGAAGCAGGCCACCGACCAGTCGACGGGTGAGAAGGGCAAGACCGACCAGCAGGCGGCACAGGATCCAAAGGCCGAGACCAAGACCGAGACCAAGACCGATACCAAGACAGAACAGCCCAAGACCGATACGAAGCCCGACCCGAAGGCCGATCCGAAGGCAGGCCCGGAAGCTACCGGCACCAACACCGGTACGGGCACCAACACCGGTACGGACACCAAGACTGGTACGGACACCAAGACGCCCGGGAAGCACGCCGCTCCGGACGGCACGCCGTCGACGCCGGACAGCGGGAACGCGCCCAAGCACGCTGCGGACAGCTCCAGTGGCACCGACGGTGGCACCACCGCCGGGACCAAGGGCGGCAAGTCGACCAAGAGCGACAAGGCTGGGAAGGACAAGTCGGACAACGCCTCGAGCGGTGAGGGGTCGTCCCAGGCCGGTGGTCCCAAGACCAAGGAGCAGTCGAAGAAGGCCGGCGCCAAGGCTGATTCCGGTGCCAGTGGCGGCACCGGTGGTGGCTCGGCGGGTCACGCCGCCTGACGCCTGACGCCTCAAGCGAAACCTAGCCATCCGGGAAGCGCGCGTTCTCTCGAGTCGCACAGCACTACCGGGGTGTCACAGGAACCGCGTGGCTTGCCGGATCCGGTGTACGCCGGCCCGAGGGCGAGGGTCAGAATCGTTGTGTGCGTGAGCATCTGCCGCAGTCCGTGGACGACGCGGCGTGGGGGAATCGGCCGGAGAAACGACATTGTGGCCCTTTCTCCGGTCCGATTCGACGACCTTCAGCGTAGCCACAGCAAACACTCTGTCAACTTTGATCACGCCCGAATCACGAGGCGATGACGGATGAATCACTTTGGTGGACAGGGTAATTGGCCCCGCCGCCGACCGGGGTCGGGGCGGGGCCATCGGCGTGGGGTTACTGGCTGAACAGATCGGCGTGCATCTCCCACACCAGGATTTCGGCGGGCGTGGTGGCTGTGACGCGCTGTCCACCGGACGCGGTGAGCCGGACGGCGTCGCCTTCCTGCAGCGGGCCGGCGCCCTCGAGTGCCACCTCGCCACGCGCGACGAACAGGTGCAGGTACTTCGCCTGCGGCAGTTCGATGCTGTCGCCCGGTTCCAGCCGGGCGCCGTGCAGTGCGGCGTTGCGCTGGCCGATGGTGATGGCGGTGTCATTGGAGTGGCCGGGCATGCCCGACGCGATCGTCACCAGCTTGCCGCGCAGCAGCTCGTCGTCGATCTCCAGCTGCTGGTAGCCGGGCGTCTTGCCGGATTCGTCGGGCACCACCCACATCTGTACGAAATGCACCGGCTCGCTATGGGATTCGGCTCCGGTGAGGCGCCAGGAGTCGTTCTTCTCCGAGTGCAGGATGCCGCGCCCGGCAGACATCCGTTGGGCCAGGCCGGGGTAGATGACGCCGGAGTGGCCGGTCGAGTCCTGGTGCACGAGCGACCCGCGCAGCACCCACGTGACAATCTCCATATCGCGGTGCGGATGGGTCTCGAACCCCGATCCCGGGGCGACGCGGTCGTCGTTGTTCACCAGTAGCAGGCCGTGGTGGGTGTTCGCCGGGTCGTAGTGGCCGCCAAAGGAGAACGAATGCTTGGAATCCAGCCACGAGATGCGGGTGGCATCACGGTCGGCGGCGCGACGGATGTCGATGAGTTCGGTCGGGCTGTCCGTCATTTTGACCCCTGTCGTTGTCGGTGAGCTTAGGTGTCGCTACTGGACTGCACAACATAAATGATGTGTCATATATTTCATGTGGCTGACGGACGACCAACAGGACCTCTGGCGCGCCTATCTGGCCATGAGCGGCCGCTTGCAGGCAGCGCTCAACCGGCAGCTGCAGCGCGATCACGGGTTGTCGCTGGCGGACTACGACGTACTTGTCGCGCTCAGTGAGCTACCGGACTGCCGGATGGGTGAACTCGGTGCCCATCTCGGGTGGGAACAGAGCCGGGTGTCCCACCAGCTGACGCGAATGCGGGCCCGTGGTCTCATCGAGCGATCCGGGTCCGCGGACGACCGGCGCGCCGCCGTCGTCACTCTCACCGCAGGTGGGCGGGATGCACTCGAGGCTGCCGCTCCCGGGCACGCCGAGCTGGTGCGTGCGGTGGTGTTCGACGGTATGAGCCGATCACAGGTGGAGGCCGTGCGGCGGTGGACCGCGACGGTGCTCGAGCGATTGTCCTGAACGGGCCCCGTGAGTCGGAGCGAATTCGCGGCTACAGTAGGGCCGTCGGGTTTGCGGGGAGGATTCACGTGAAACATCCAGTTGTCGCCGCCGGGGTGGCAGGCGCGCTGATCGCCGCGCTGGCGTGGTCGCCGGCCCCGCCGGCCCACGCGGAAGGGTCCTGTGTGCCGTTGGACGGCAGCCCCATGGTGGTTACGCGGAATCCGAACACCGGCATCGGCAAGAAGCTCGATATCGTCCGGACCTACACCTATTCCGACGGCATGGTGAATTGGACCATCCATCAGGACGGCGGGATCAAGGACAACACCGGCCTCGGGTTCGGTGCGACCATCAACCAGCTCTACATCCCGGAGCTCGACTCCAGCGGGTCGGTGCCGGGTAACCCCGGCGACGAGGTCAACATCGACAGTTGGCACTTCCACACCCACGTGAAGATCTGCGACCACTAGTTCGGCGTCCAGGCCGTCGGCCCGCCTGAGCATTGCCAGGTCCGTCCCGGTGAGCGGACGGCCTCGCATACGCTGTCGGCGTGGATATCAATGGAGCTAGCGCGGTCGTCACCGGCGGCGCGTCAGGAATCGGTGCGGCTGTTGCCCGTCAGTTGGCCGCCAAGGGTGCCCGGGTCGTCATTGCCGACCTTCAGGCCGAGAAGGGCGAGGCGCTCGCCAAGGAGATCGGCGGCGTCTTCGTCACCGTCGACGTCACCAACACCGAGCAGATCATCGACGCGGTCAAGACCGCTGCTGACCTCGGCCCGCTGCGCGCCCTGGTGAACTCGGCCGGTGTCGGCTGGGCCCAGCGCACCATCGGCAAGGACGGCGAGTTCGAGTCGGCGCACAACCTGGACCTGTACAAGAAGGTCCTCGACATCAACCTGGTCGGCACCTTCGACTGCATCCGCATCGCCGCCACCCAGATGAGCAAGAACGACCTCGCCGAGTCCGGCGAGCGTGGCGCCATTGTCAACATGACCAGCGTCGCGGCGTTCGACGGCCAGATCGGCCAGGCCGCGTACTCGTCGTCCAAGGGTGGCGTCGTGGGCCTGACCCTGCCGGTCGCGCGCGACCTGTCGGCCGTCGGCATCCGCGTGAACACCGTGGCCCCCGGCCTGATCGACACCCCGATCTACGGCGAGGGCGAAGCCTCGGAGGCGTTCAAGGCCAAGCTCGGCGAGTCCGTGCTGTTCCCGCACCGCCTCGGCAAGCCCGAGGAGCTGGCCTCCATGGTCATCGAGCTGATCACCAACTCGTACATGAACGCCGAGGTCGTCCGCGTCGACGGCGGCATCCGGATGCCGCCGAAGTAGTCCCTCCCGAACAGACACGAAAACCCCCAATTTCTTTGGAAATTGGGGGTTTTCGCGTCTGTTCGCGGGGAACAGTTACCAGTCGGACTCGTCGAAGGTGACGACGCCGCGAATGTTGTTGCCGTCCAGCATGTCCTGGTAGCCCTGGTTGATGTCATCGAGCTTGTAGGTCCGCGTGATCATGTCGTCGATGTTCAGCAGGCCGGACTTGTACAGCGCGGCCAGGCGCGGGGTCTCGATGTGCGAGCTGCCGCCACCGAAGATGTTGCCCTTCAACGTCTTCTGCAGCATGGTGAACAGGAAGAGGTTCAGCTTGACGTCGGCGTCCAGCATCGAGCCCATGCCGGTGACGACGCAGGTGCCGGTCTTGGCCGTCAGGATCATGGCTTGTTCGATGTACTCGCCCTTCATCTCGCCGACGGCGATGATGACCTTGTCGGCCATCAGGCCCCAGGTCACGTCGATCATCGGCGCGATGGCCTCGGCCATCGACGGGTAGACGTGCGTCGCACCGAACTTCAGCGCCTGTTCGCGCTTCCAGGGGTTGGGGTCGATGGCGATGACGTGCTTGGCGCCCGAGATCACCGCGCCCTGCAGCGCGCTCATACCGATGCCGCCGACGCCGACGATGGCGACCGTCTCACCGGGTTGGACCTGCGCGACGTTGGTGGCCGAGCCGAAGCCGGTCGGCACGGCGCAGCCCATGATGGCGGCCGACTCGAACGGGATGTCCTTGTCGATCTTGACGACGGAATCCTTGTGGACCGTCATGTATGGCGCGAAGGTGCCCAGCAGGTTCATCGCCGCGACCTCTTTGCCGCCTGCGGTGTGGATGCGGTTGGTGCCGTCGGCGATCGACTTGCCGCCCAGCAGGACAGCACCGCGGTCGCACAGTGAACGGAAGCCCTTCATGCATGGCGGGCAGGAGCCACAGGCCGGGATGAAGGCCAGGATGACGTGGTCGCCCTCTTCGATGCCGGTGACGTTCTTACCCACCTTCGTGACGACGCCCGCGCCCTCGTGCCCGCCGAGGCAGGGCAGCGGCATCGGGGTGGCGCCGGTGGTCAGGTGGTAGTCGGAGTGACACATGCCCGCGGCATGCATCTGGATCTGTACTTCGTCGGCAACCGGGTCACCGAGGTCGATCTCCTCGACCTGGAACGGGGAGTTCACTTCCCACAGCAGAGCACCTTTGGTCTTCATGACGAAGATCATAGCCACAAATCGAGAACACGTTCCAGAAAGGTGCTATGGCAGGCGTGCTACCTGCATAAATGAGATGTCAGAACATGTCGTATGAGTGAACCGCAAACTAGTATCAGTAGTACGCCGGCCCGGGTGATCGGGCGCGACGAAGCCGAGGCGGGTGCGCAATTGGCGCCCGCCTTGCAACCGGTGGAGGTTTCCGGAGCTCGTCAGAGGTGGGGCGGCAGCCCGAACTTCTCGAAGAGCCGCGGATCCATGAACGCGACCACGTGCGAGATGCCGTCGGGCTTGATGTCCAGTACGTGCAGCTGGAACGCCTCGTGCCGGCCCGACTCGGGGTTGCGCATGTACATGCCCGCGGCGGACTGCCCGTTGGCGGTGGTGACGACGAACCGCATGTCGCCCGGGTGCTCGGCCGGGCACTTGAACCGGGACAGCTCGACGATGTCCCGCGGGCCGGAGTACCAGGTGTCGAACGGCGGCATCTCCCACACCGAGTCCGCGGTGAACAGCTTGACCAGCGCGTCCATGTCGTAGGACTCGAAGGCGTTGACGTACTTGGCCAGCAGGTCCTTGGCCTCGTCGGACTCCGGGGCGACCAGGACGTCGTCCTGGCTGGGGCCGACGGCGTCGAGCTGGGCGCGGGCCCGTTGCAGGAGGCTGTTGACGGCGGCGGTCGACGTTCCGACGGCCTCGCCGACTTCGGCGGCCTTCCACTGCAGCACGTCGCGCAGGACGAGGACCGCGCGCTGCCGCGGCGAAAGATGTTGCAGCGCAGCGATGAATGCGAGGCGCACCGACTCGCGTGAGCTGACGATGGTCTGCGGGTCACCCGGTGCGTCGTGCACATCGGGCAGCGGCTCGAGCCAGGCGGTGTCGGTTCGTTCGGTGATCTCGGCCTGCGGGTCGGCCGCCGGCTGCCCGAGTCCGGACGGCAGCGGCCGGCGCTGACGGCCCTCCAGTGAGGTCAGGCAGGTATTGGTGGCGATGCGGTACAGCCACGTCCGGACCGACGACTTGCCCTCGAAATTGTCGTAGGCCTTCCAGGCGCGCAGGTAGGTCTCCTGCACCAGGTCCTCGGCGTCGTGCAGAGAACCGGTCATGCGGTAACAGTGGGCCAGCAGCTCACGGCGGTGCCGTTGAGCATCGGCCAGGAACACATCCCGTGACCGGGGCGACGTGTCTGCTGCACTGGATTCGCTGAGGACACTCACCTGACCCAGGGTACGCAGGGGGTGTGACATGTGGCGGGGAGTCGCGACGGCGGCGGACGCGCCGTGGGCAGACCCCAGATATTGTCTGTGCATGTCCACCACCCGCAGCGAACGCAGTTTCGACGGCATCGGCGGCACCAAGATCGTCTACGACGTCTGGGTGCCGGGCACGGACCCGACCGGCGTGGTGGTCCTGTCGCACGGTTTCGGTGAGCACGCGCGTCGTTATGACCATGTCGCGCAACGGTTCGGCGAGGCCGGGCTGATCACCTTCGCGCTCGACCACCGGGGCCATGGCCGCTCGGCCGGCAAGCGCGTCTTCGTCCGGGACATCTCCGAGTACACCGGCGACTTCCACCACCTCGTCGGCATCGCCACCGCCGAATATCCCGAGTTGAAGCGCGTCGTGCTCGGTCACAGCATGGGCGGCGGCATCGTCTTCGCGTACGGCGTCGAGCACCCCGACGACTACCACCTGATGGTGCTGTCGGGTCCCGCTGTCGACGCCCGCGCGCAGATCGCGCTGCCGCTGGCGCTGCTCGCCAAGGTGGTCGGCACCGTCGCACCCGGCCTACCGGTCGAGAACCTGCCGTTCGACGCCATCTCGCGAGATCCGGAGGTGGTCGCGGCCTACCAGGCCGATCCGCTGGTCTACCACGGCGGATTCCCCGCCGGAGTCGCCAAGGCGCTCATCGGGGTCGGCGAGACCATGCCGCAACGCGCTGCCGCCATCACGGCGCCGCTCCTGGTGGTGCACGGTGAAGAGGACAAGCTGGTGCCGGTGGCCGGCAGCCGCAAGCTGGTCGAGTGCGTCGGCTCCGCCGACGTCGCGCTCAAGGTCTACCCGCAGCTGTACCACGAAGTGTTCAACGAGCCCGAGAAAGCAGTGGTGCTCGACGACGTCGTGAGCTGGATCGAAGTGCGCCTGTGACGGGAGTCTTCGCGTGAAGTCGGTCGTCGGCTTGCTGGTATGGCTGATGGTGCTGGCGGTGGCGGCGTGCAGTTCGGGCAAGGGCGGGGACTGGGTCGACGAGGACGTCAGCTTCGTCTCCGACGGGTTGACCATCTACGGCAGCTATCGCCACGTACCCGACGCCGCGGCGGCGCCGTCGGTACTGATGATCTCCGAGAGCGGCCAGACCGACCGCAACGGTGACAACGCCGTCGCCGGCAAGGTCGGCAACATGCGGCAGCTCGCCGAGTACCTGTCCGGCAAGAACGTCGACAGCCTGCGCTACGACAAGATCGGCACCGGCAAGACCGGCGTCGGGCCGCATGCCCAGAACCTGCGGGACGTGGGCAGTGCGATCTACACCGCCGGCGCCAAGGCGGCCGTGCGGTTCCTGGCCGCGCAGAAGGGCACCGACACGTCACGAATCTCGGTGTACGGCTTGGGCGAAGGCACGGTGCACGCGCTGGCACTGGCCACCGACACCAGTTCCGGCGCCCCGAAGATTCACTCCCTCGCGCTGCTGCAGCCGTTGGCCGGACGGTATCTGGACGTCATCACCAATCGCGTGCGGTCCTCGGTCGACGCCGACGTGAAGGCCGGCGCCAAGACCCGGCAGCAGGCCGACGCGGTGCTGAAGGATTGGACCGACGCGGTCGCGTCGACGCGCGCCACGGGCACGCCGCCGACCAAACTGCCGGAAGGCCTGGGCGCGATTCTCAACCCCGGCAACGCCAAAGCGGTGCTCGAGGCGGACGCCATCGACCCGTTGGAACTGGCGGCCAAGGTGCCGAACGGTACCCCGGTGCTGCTGACGTGCTCCGATTCGGACGTCCAGGCGTTCTGCGAGGCGGAGCAGCCACTGATCAAGGCGCTGGCGCACACCGCGCTGACGGTGGTCCCGCTGAAGGGCGTCAGCCACGTGCTGCGCGACGATCCCTCCGACAACGTCGCCAACTACGCCAACAAGGCGCCGCTGTCCCAGCAGCTGACCAGCGCGCTGGACGGATTTGTCGGACGGTAGTCGTACACTGCCGCCATGGGGGATGAATCAAGCGCAATGTATCTGAAAGTTCTTGTCGGACAAGGTGGTTGGTGCCATGAGTGACGACAGGATGTTGGCCCGGATCGCGGCGCTGTTGCGGCAGGCCGAGAACACCGACAACCCGCACGAAGCCGAGGCATTCATGGCGGCCGCGCAGCGGCTCGCCACCACCACGTCGATCGATCTGGCGGTGGCGCGGGCGCATTCGGCCACCCGGACCGCCGCACAGGAGCCGGTGCAGCGCACCGTCACCATCGGAGAGGCGGGTACTCGCGGACTGCGGACGTTCGTGCAGTTGTTCGTACTGATCGCTCGGGCCAACGACGTGAAATGCGATATCGCGTCCAACTCGACGTTCGTCTACGCCTACGGATTTGCCGAGGACATCGACGCTACGCATGCGCTGTACGCCAGCGTGGTGGTGCAGATGGTCAAGTCGTCGGACGCGTATATCGCGACGGGTGCGCACCGGCCGACGCCGACCATCACCGCGCGGCTCAACTTCCAGCTGGCGTTCGGTGCCCGGGTGGGGCAACGACTGGCCGATGCGCGCGACGAAGCCCGCCAGGCGGCGACGGTCGAACGCGCGGATCAGCCGGGGACCGCTGTTGCGTTGCGCAACAAGGATCTTGAGCTGGTGTCGTTCTACAAGAAGACCTCGCAGGCGCGGGGGAGCTGGCGGGCGACAAATGCGTCGGCCGGCTACTCCTCGGCGGCGCGGCGGGCCGGGGACCGCGCCGGGCGCCGGGCACGGTTGGGGCCGAGTCCCGAATTGTCCGGTGCGCGCACTGCCCTGGAGAGGTGACCCGGTGGAGCGATGAGCCGGGACGTTCAACGGTCTGCGGTGTACGCCGCCGAGCAGTTCGTGCGCACGTTGTTCGACCGCGCGGGGGAGCGTGGCAACCGGGCAGTCGAGTTCTTCGGGGCGCAGTTGACATTGCCACCCGAGGCTCGCTTCGGATCCGTCGACGCGGTGCGGCGCTACGTCGAGCAAGTACTCGCGATGCCGGCGGTCGCGGCGCGGTGGCCCGACGCCGGTGCGGTGGCGGTGCGGGCGCGCCGGGGTGTGACGGCCGCGCACTACGAGGCGGGCGAGGGCGGCGCGGTAATCGCGGTTCCTGAACGTCAATCCACCTGGGCGCTAAGAGAATTGGTGGTTCTACACGAGGTGGCCCACCACCTGTCGGCCGCGGTGCCGCCGCACGGGCCGGCGTTCACCGCGACGTTGTGCGACCTGGCCGACACAGTGATGGGACCGGAGGTGGGCCACATTCTGCGGGTGGTCTACGCCAAAGAGGGCGTGCGCTGACCCTCTTCCCGCGAGCGTGCGTGTTTGTACCCGGACACGCCGCGATTGGCGGGTAATCCGCGCACCCTCGCGGCCGGCGAGCGGGCGTCTGGTGACCGTCTAATGCGGCGGACCTAGATACGGGAAGACCTGCAGGGTGTCGGTGTGCGGACTCAGGCCGGACGGCGGGCAGTCGCCTTTGGTCAGCGACGCCAGTCGGTAGTCGATCACGTCGTCGGTGAACACGCGGCCGTTCGGATACTTGGCCGGCTGGGCCGGATTGAACGTCAGCATGTCGGGCAGGATGCCCTCGGTGTCGACAGCGGCGACGGCCTCCTCGTCGGTGTAGCCGCCGGTGTGTCCGAGGAGATGCACGAACATCGGCAGCCAGCGCTCCCGGTCGTGCTCTGGCTCGCTGGCGTTGTACTCCTCCTTGGTGTCATCGGTGTTGAAGAAACTGCTGACCGACGGATGCCCGGCCCGGTCGACGTGCAGCAGCGCGCCGTCGCGCCGGACGCTGCAGCGTCCCCAGATCCGGATGTCGGGCGTGGCGCCCAGTAGTCGCGCCGTCGGCAGTTCCAGGACCATCGAGCACACGTTGGCCTGCGTGTTCGAATCCACTCCGGTCCAAGGGAACTCGCCGCTGAGGTGCAGCGCGGTGAAGTTGCGGCCGCCTCTGATGTCGAACAGGTTCTTGATGCCGTCGAAGTCGAAGAAGAAGGCGTCGCTGCGGGCGCCGGCGAAGAACGTGTAGCCGCCGGATTCGGCGATCACCGGCTCCTTGCCGAACGACACCTCGACGCCTTCGAAGATCTTGTCGCCCACCGCTTCTGGCGACCGGGCGGCCTCTCCCGTCGCCAAGTGCACGTCGACCGTCTGCCGTCCGGCGTCCGGCTCGGAGAAGACGTAACTGAATGCGATGTCATTGCGCAGGTCGCCGTCGTTGTCGATGGCGAGCCGGTAGATGGCCTCCGGATGAAGGGCGTCGGCGTTGGGGTTGGCATTGAGGATGAGCACCGTGCGGGACGGGTCGGCCGGCGATTGAAAGGCGTACAGGTCGCAGAGGTCCAGGCGTTGGTCGCCCAAGGGCGGGCCGAGGCTGAGCCCGGTGAAATGATTTGACATAGCCGTCATTCAAGTGGTCGAGGGACCGTGCCGAACGGGAATCGGCCAATCTGGGGGCGGGATTCTCCCGCGCTAGCCTGGGGCCATGACGACGCAACCCGAACCGCAGGCTGTCGACGAGATGTTCAACGAGGTGTTGCGCACCGAGGACGAGGCGCTGGCCGCTGCACGCCAGTCGGCCGTGACCGCCGGTATGCCGGCCATCGAGGTCTCCGCGCAGCATGGAAAGCTGTTGTCGCTGCTGGCGGCGATCAGCGGCGCCACCCGGGTACTGGAAATCGGCACCCTCGCGGGATACAGCACCATCAACCTCGCCCGTGGCATCGGCGCCGCGGGCCGGGTCACGACGTTGGAGTACTCCCCGGAACACGCGGCCGTCGCACGCACCAACTTCGAGCGGGCCGGCGTCGCAGGCCGAGTCGAGGTGTTGGTCGGCGCCGCGCTCGACACCTTGCCGCAGCTTGCCGAGCGCGGCGAGCAGTTCGACTTCTTCTTCATCGACGCCGACAAGGAGAACAACAGCGCCTACGTCGAATGGGCGGTGCGACTGGCCGCTCCGGGGGCGGTGATCGTCGTCGACAACGTCACCAGAATGGGTCGCGTGCTGGAACCGGCCGCCGACGACCTGCAGGCGCAGGGAGTGCGCAACATGCTCGAGCTGATGGGTAACCACCCGCGTCTGGAGACCGCCGCCATCCAGACCGTCGGCGCCAAGGGCTGGGACGGTTTCGCCGTGGCCCGGGTGGGCGCATAGTGCGCAGGGTCGCTGCCGTCGGACTCGTGCTGGCCGTTGCCCTCGCACCGACGGCGGCGGCCGACCCGACGCCGCTACCGGAAGCGCCCCTCTCGCCGGGAACGACGTTCGTCGACGATCCGGCGATCATCGACCCGCATCCTCTGGCGGCGGAGTCCTGGAGCCGCCTCGACCCGGAACCGGCGTTGGCAGTGAACATCTCGGTCGGATCGCCCGACTGTTACGGCGTGCACGCTACGGTGCAGGAGACCGAGCAGACCGTGACGGTCACGTTGACGTCCGGCCGCCGGTCGGACCACGCGCGCATGGTGTGCACCATGATGATCCTGCCCGGCAAGCTCATCGTGCCGCTGGCCGGCGCCGTCGGCGGTAGGACGGTGCTGACAGCGGAGTAGTCCCGCAGCGCTCGATGCGGCCATGGCGTGACTGGACGCGGTGCGCGCACAATATGACCCGGAGGGTCGCTTCTACGCCTGGATGGGACGGACATGAGCTACCTGGGGTACCGCGGTGACGACGCGGACACACCGTTTGGCAGGTTCTTCAACCCGGAGATGGCGGCACTGCCACGTCATGTGGTGCAGGCGCTCGAAAATGGGCCGCAGGCCGGGCCGGTGTTGCCCGACTTCGACGACCCGTTGGCCGCGGACGGCTACCAGCAGACCGAGACTGGCTACGGACGAATGCCGGACGGCGGCTACGCCGTGGCGGTCCGTACCGACATGCCACGCGTGACGCCGCAGATGTGGGACTGGTGGTTCGGCTGGCACGGCTGCAATGCACGTCGCTACAAGCTGTGGCATCCCAGAGCGCACGTATCCGCCGCGTGGCGCGACGGCGGCGACGACCTCGCCTACGTCGGCCGGACATCGCTGGTCGAGGAGTATCTGGGCTCGGCATTGAGTTCGGTGGCAATCCAATTCGTCGATTCGTCGACGCAGGGGCATCAAGGACTGACCATCGCTGCACGGCTGGGCTCACCCGACATTCCCGTCGACATCGGTTGGCTGGTGCACCAGGTACGGCCGACCTCGGACGGCGCCGAGATGCGCTCCCGATTCTGGATGGGCGGCGAGCATGTCAGCTTCCGCGCGGGCAAGTCGTTGGCGGATCACGCATTTCGGGTGCTCGCCGCGCGGCAGTTGCCCGATCCGCGGGACCTCCTGGTGCACTGCGCTCAGGAGATGAACCATCTCGCGGGCTTCCTGCCGGAGCTGTACGCGGAGTGCGGTCCAACGTGAGCTTGTGGTCGAAAAGCTGCCGGAATCTCGACCACGAGCTCACGTTCGCGGTGGTTGGGTAGCGCGTAGTCTGGATTCAGATGGATGGGTGCGGCAAGGCCGAACCCCTTGCCGCGTAACGGAAGGGGCTAAAAATGACTACGGTCCATTCATCAATCGAACAACATCCGGACATCATGGCGTTGCGGGCCGGTTATGACCGTGTCGCCGAGTCGATGGCAGCCCAGGCGACTTTCGGACTGACGATGATGACGGCGATGTACGTCGCGTTGTCGCCGTGGATCGTCGATTTCTACGGCATGACGCGGCTGACGTTCAACGCGCTCATCGTCGGTGGCGCAGGCGTGTTACTAGCCATGCTCTTCGGTTGTGCGCTCGACCGCACGCACGGAATGACCTGGACGCTTCCGTTCTTCGGTGTGTGGCTTGTCATTTCGCCGTGGATCTTCACGAGCGGGCCGACCGCCGGCATCATCTGGTCCCATGTGGTCAGTGGGGCAGTGATCATCGTGCTCGGTTTGTGTGCGGCGTATCTCGGTATGCGGGTACGCAACTCGGACGCCCACCACAGCTGAGTAGGAGGCCCGCGTCAACTGAAGTCCTCCGGGACGCGGTCGTTTGCCTCCGCGCAGCCCGTGCTCCTTCGTGCCTTGATTTGGCCACAGGTGGTAGCAGTGAGCTCCACACGTTCGCCATTGGCCTGTGGCTGCTGGACGACGTCGCCGAACAGCACCGGCGCCTGCTCGCCTTCGCCGAAGGTGCGCTGCTCGCGTTGCCGGCCGCCGCCCCGATCGGGCGGCAGGCCATCGCGATCCAACTGGCCGCCGAGTTCACCCGTGCGGTCGAGGCCGACCCGCTGCTGTGGCCCCGCCTATCTGATGGTTTCGCGGAGCAGGTCAGCGGCCTCGGTCTGAAAGGCATGTTCGGCCCACTGCAACGGGGTCGAACCGAACCGGCCATCGGCGATCGACGTGTCGGCACCGGCCTCGAGCAGCCTGCGGATCAGCGGCAGATCGCCCGCCCAGGCGGCCTGGTGAAGCGGTGTCGCGCCCTCGTCGTCGCGGACGTTCGGGTCGTCGGGGAAGCCCGGTACCACCAGGTCGGCGCCGGACACATCGATGCCGTGCCGGGCGATCAGGTCGAGGCGATCGCCGAAACCGTGCTCGGCGGCCCAGTGAATCTGCCTCTGCCACAGCTGTTCTCGGGTCTCCATTGCCTCGCCGAGCCGGCGTTCCCACGGACTGGGTCCGGCATCGGCGAGGCCGTAGGCGAACAGCAGCTCCAGGTGCGAATCATCGGGCCGGAACATCCGGTTGTAGAGCGTCTGCTGATCGACCGGATGGGCGCCGCGGTGCAGGAGCAGCGTCGCGAGCTCGGTGGCGTGCGGATGCCGGGGCTGCCGCCGCGGCCCTTGCTCACCCTCGCCGAACACCCCGGTCAACAGCGTGAACGGTGTCGACATCCCGCACCACAGGTAGCCGCCGTTCGGATCGGCGCCGGCGTCGAGCAGGAGCGTTGCGGCCGTCAGGACATCATTTGCGCTGCGGCCCAGGGGAATACGCGAGTAGCAGAGGTACATCAGGGGGACCCAGCCGAACGGCCCGCCGCCGGTGTTGGCGAGCGCCGGTCGTCTGGCGAGATGGTCGGCAAGTGCGGTCGAGTCAGAGGCGGCGGCCGCGCACCAGATGCTTCGGTCGACGAGCCCGGGATCGGCGGCCAACAGGTCGGCCGCCGCCCGCCAGCGGGGCGGGGCGTCGGCTTCGTCGTAACGCAACGACGCCCATGAGCAGAACCGGTCGGCCGGATCGAGGGCGTCCTCGTCGACGGCGCCCGGGTCGACGCTCAGATCAGCGGCCAGGCGCAGGTAGTGGACGAGTGCCGGCCAGCCGGTGAAGCCATAGCGTCGGGCGACGGCGAATTGCGCGGCGTGCAGTGCGATGCCGTTCGCCCGCTGCAGGTGGCGGGCTTCGACGCGCAGCTTGTCCAGGGACGGATTGGTGGGCAGTGTGCTGGCCATGACGGCCTCCTCTCATGCGCCCGCGTCCGCGAATCGGGCCGAGAAGAGGTCGGTCACAAGGTAAAACACCGGCAGGGAGGCTGAGCCCCTTCGAGCGGACGTCGGGCGGTCCTGCGCGCCCGATCGTCACTGTACCGGCCCGCGAGCGTGCGCGAAATGCACACCATCTGCGGCGTGTCCACGTACAGACACGCACGCTCGCGGGAAAGGCTAGGCCTCGCGGGGAACGGCTAAAGGCTAGGTGCAGACCGCGCCGACGGCAGCCGACTGGACCAGCTTCGTGTACTTGGCCAGCACGCCGGTCTTGTACCGCGGCGGCAGCGGCTCGAAACCTTCACGGCGCGCGGCCAATTCGGCCTCGTCGACCAGCAGGTCGAGCTTGCCGTTGGCGACGTCCAGGCGGATGCGGTCACCGTCGCGCACGAACGCGATGGGGCCGCCGTCGACGGCCTCCGGCGCGATGTGCCCGACGCACAGGCCCGTCGTCCCGCCCGAGAAGCGGCCATCGGTCATCAGCAGCACGTCCTTGCCCAGGCCGGCGCCCTTGATGGCGCCAGTGATGGCCAGCATCTCGCGCATACCCGGGCCACCCTTGGGGCCCTCATAGCGGATGACGACGACGTCGCCGTGTGTGATGGTGCCGTCCTCCAGCGCATCGAGGGCGGCCCGCTCGCGCTCGAAAACCCTTGCGGTGCCCTCGAACACGTCGGATTCGAAGCCAGCCGACTTCACGACGGCGCCCTCGGGGGCCAGCGAGCCGTGCAGGATGGTGATGCCGCCGGTCGGGTGGATCGGGTCGTTCATCGCGCGCAGCACCTTGCCGTCGGGGTCGGGGGGCGCGATGTGGGCGAGGTTCGCGGCCATGGTCTTGCCGGTGATGGTGAGGCAATCACCGTGCAGCAGACCGGCATCCAGCAGTGCGCGCATCACGACGGGCACGCCGCCGATCTCGTCGACGTCCTTCATCACGTGGCGGCCAAAGGGTTTCACGTCGGCGAGGTGGGGCACCTTGTTGCCGATGCGGGTGAAGTCGGCGAGGGTCAGCTCGACCTCGGCCTCGCGGGCGATGGCCAGCAGGTGCAGCACCGCGTTGGTGGAGCCACCGAATGCCATGACGACGGCGATGGCGTTCTCGAAGGCTTCCTTGGTCAAGATGTCGCGCGCGGTGATGCCGCGGCGCAGCATCTCGACGACGGCCTCACCGGACTTGCGGGCGAACTCTTCGCGGCGCTTGTCGACTGCCACCGGAGAAGCGCTGCCCGGCAACGACATACCGAGCGCCTCGGCCGCCGATGCCATGGTGTTGGCGGTGTACATACCGCCGCAGGCGCCCTCACCCGGACAGATGGCGCGTTCGATGATGTCGACGTCCTCGCGGGACATCAGCCCGCGGGCGCACGCACCGACGGCCTCGAAGGCGTCGATGATGGTGACTTCCTTCTCGGTGCCGTCGGTCAGCTTCGCGACGCCTGGCATGATCGAGCCGTTGTAAAAGAAGACGCTCGCGAGGTCCAGGCGGGCGGCGGCCATCAGCATGCCGGGGATCGACTTGTCGCAGCCGGCGAGCAGCACCGAACCGTCGAGGCGCTCGGCCTGCATCACCGTCTCGACGCTGTCGGCGATGACCTCACGCGACACCAGCGAGAAGTGCATGCCCTCGTGGCCCATCGAGATGCCGTCGGAGACCGAGATGGTGCCGAACTCCAGCGGGTAGCCACCTGCTTCGTGCACGCCGGCCTTGACCTGCTGGGCCAACCGCTGCAGCGACATGTTGCAGGGGGTGATCTCGTTCCACGACGACCCCACGCCGATCTGGGGCTTGCCCCAGTCATCGTCGCCCATGCCTACCGCGCGGAGCATGCCGCGGGCTGCGGTCTTCTCGAGGCCGTCGGTGACGTCGCGGCTGCGGGGCTTGATATCGGGCTGGTCAGCAGACATGCAGGTAAGTATGCCCGCCGTCGCCAAAGCTGATTTCATTGGATACCCCTTAGGGGTATGCGGTACGCTGGGGTTATGACGGTAGAGGAGTCGGGCGCCGCAGGTGATGCAAGGACGGGCCACCCTGAGGCTTCACACGGCGACGCGCCGAAGGAAGCCCAACACGGCTACTCGTCCAACAAGGACAACTACGCCAAGCGGCTGCGTCGCGTCGAGGGCCAGGTCCGCGGCATCGCCAAGATGATTGACGAGGACAAGTACTGCATTGACGTATTGACGCAGATCAGCGCGGTGAACAGCGCGCTGCAGTCGGTCGCGCTGGCGTTGCTCGACGAGCACCTGGGCCACTGCGTGAGCCATGCGGTCGCCGTCGGTGGCGACGAGGCCGAGCAGAAGCTGGCCGAGGCCTCCGCGGCAATTGCCCGGCTCGTCCGGTCCTGAACCGGTTGACCCTGCGCTGAGCGCGCATTTGTGCGAGTTAGCCGCACCCGGACTACAGGGTCAACCGCGGCGGCGCTACGTGCCCAGTTCACGTTCGATGCGCTGGACCTTCGCGGTGAGCTGGCCGGTGTAGCCCGGGCGGATATCGGCCTTGAGGACCAGGCTGACCCGTGGGGACACCGCTGCCACCGCCTCGACGGCCCGTTTCACGACGGCCATCACCTCGTCCCACTCACCCTCGATGTTCGTGAACATCGCGTTGGTCTCGTTGGGCAGGCCCGACTCTCGCACCACTCGCACGGCCGCGGCGACGGCCGCGCCGACACCACCGGACTCGTCACCACCCATGGGGCTGACGCTGAAGGCAACAATCACATGGTCGATTGTGCGCGGATCGCCCGGACACCGACAGCCGCCCGTGACCGTTCGAACCTTTCCTGCGCGGCCGGCGGCCGTAACGCCCGATATCTCTGCAGCGATCAACTGTGCAGTTCAGCGGCCTGTGACAGTGCTGAAAACGGGGTGCGACGGCCTTTCGCGGCAGGGGCCGGTCGGCGCGCTATGAGAGACTGGAATCGTTGTGAACTGGAGGTGGCGAATGCCGCAGTGGAACAAGAGCAAGCTTCTGACCGCGGTCGTGGCGGCCGGACTGGTCGCCGGGATGACCGTCGTGACCCCGTCGGTGCTGGCCGATCCGGACGCGCCGGACCCAGGCTTGGCCGCCGGCCCGATCGACCCGGGCGCTCCGGTGGAGGCGCCCCTGCCCCCGCCGATTCCACCGGCCGCGGACCCTGTCGCTCCCGCCGCCCCGGCGCCGGTGGTCCCGGGCGCCGTGATCCCCGGCGAACCACAGCCCATCCCGCCCGGTACGCCGGCCGGACAGAACCCGACCCCGTTCGTCGGCCAGCCGCCGTTCAACCCGCCGTCGTTCAACCCCGTCAACGGCTCCATGGTGGGTGTGGCCAAGCCCATCTACATCAACTTCCCGCGGGCCATCGCCAATAAGCAGATGGCGCAGGACGCCGTGCACATCTCGTCCAATCCGCCGGTGCCGGGCATGTTCTATTGGGTGACCGACACCCAGCTGCGCTGGCGGCCCATCGCCTTCTGGCCGGCGAACACCGTCGTCAACATCGACGCCGCGGGCACGAAGTCCAGCTTCCGCACCGGTGACTCGCTGGTCGCCACGGCGGACAACGCCACGCACCAGATGACCATCAGCCGCAACGGCGCGGTCGAGAAGACCTTCCCGATGTCCATGGGCAAGGCCGGCGACGAGACCAAGAACGGCACGTATTACGTACTGGAGAAGTTCCCGACCGTGGTCATGGACTCGTCCACCTACGGCGTTCCGGTGGACTCCCCGCAGGGCTACAAGGTGAACGTGCAGAACGCGGTGCGCATCGACAACAGCGGTGCCTTCGTGCACAGTGCACCGTGGTCGGTGGCCGACCAGGGCAAGCGCAATGTCAGCCATGGCTGTATCAACCTGGCGCCGGACAACGCCAAGTGGTTCTACGACCAGTTCGGCAGCGGTGACCCGATCGTCGTGAAGAACTCGGTCGGCTTGTACAACCAGTCCGACGGCGCCGACGACTGGCAGTGGGGCATGCCGACCCCCGGTGCCGGCGGCTCGACTCCCAGCACTTCCGGGACGCATTAACGCACAAGCCGATACAAAACTGCCCCTTTCCGGACGGAAAGGGGCAGTTTTGTCTGGTGACAGCTAGTTCCAGATGCGCACGCGCTCAGCGGGATCCAGGTACAGCTCGTCGGACGTGCTGACGTCGAACGCCTCGTAGAACGAGTCGATGTTGCGGATCACGCCGTTGCACCGGAACTCCGGCGGTGAGTGCGGGTCGACGGCCAGCCGCCGAATGGCCTCGGCGTCACGGGATTTGGTGCGCCATACCTGCGCCCAGCCGAAGTACACCCGCTGGACGCCGGTCAACCCGTCGATCACCGGGGCTTCCTTGCCGCCCAGGGACAGCTCGTAGGCCAGCAACGCGATGGACAGGCCGCCGAGGTCGCCGATGTTCTCGCCGACGGTGAACGCGCCGTTCACATGATGGCTAGAGTCCAGCGACCGGGGTGTGGAACCTTCGTACTGCTCGATCAATGCCTTTGTGCGCAAACCGAATTCGGCGCGGTCGGCGTCGGTCCACCAGTCGACGAGGTTGCCGTCGCCGTCGTACTTGGCGCCCTGGTCATCGAAGCCGTGCCCGATCTCATGCCCGATCACCGCGCCGATGCCGCCGTAGTTGGCGGCGTCGTCGGCCTCGGCGTCGAAGAACGGCGGCTGCAGAATGGCTGCGGGGAAGACGATTTCGTTCATGCCCGGGTTGTAGTAGGCGTTGACGGTCTGCGGCGTCATGAACCATTCGTCGCGGTCCACCTCGCTGCCCAGCTTGGCCAGTTCCCGGTCGTGCTCGACGGCCTGGCCGCGCAGGTAGTTGCCGTACAGGTCGCCGGCGTCGATCACGAGCGCCGAGTAGTCGCGCCAGCGTGCCGGGTAGCCGATCTTCGGGGTGAACTTGTCGAGTTTGGCCAGCGCGCGCTGCCGGGTCTCGGGCGTCATCCACTCCAGGTTGGTGATGCTGACCCGGTAGGCCTCGCGCAGGTTGGCCACCAGCTCGTCCATGCGGGCCTTGTGGGCGGGCGGGAAATGCCTTTCCACATAGAGCTTTCCGACGGCGTCACCCATCAGGCTCTCGACCAGGCCGACGCCGCGCTTCCAGCGGTCCCGGATCTCCTCGGTGCCGGACAGGGTGCGGCCGTAGAAGGCGAAGTTCTCGGCGACCAGGTCGTCGGTCAGGATCGGGGCGCGGCCGCTGATCACGCGCCAGCTCAGCCAGGCCTGCCAATCGTCGAGTGGCTCGGAGGCCCACAGCGCCGCGAATGCGACCAGGAAATCCGGTTGCCGCACAACGACTTCGGCGACGGCATCCGTCGACGAACCCACCGCGGTCAGCCAGCCGTTCCAGTCGAAGCCGGGCGCCTCGTCGGCAAGCTCGGCGAACCGGCGCAGGTTGTAGCTCAGGTCCGCGTCGCGGCGCTTCACCACATCCCAGTGCGCCGCAGCCAGTTTGGTCTCCAGCGCGACGATCCGGGCGGCCGTCTCGGTCTGATCACCGCCGAACACCAGACTCAGCATCCGGGCGATGTGCTCCGGGTAGGCGGCGAGCACGGCGGCGTGCGCCGGCTCGCGGTAGTACGACTCGTCGGGCAGGCCGAGGCCAGACTGCGTGAAGTGCAGCAGGTACCGCGTCGAGTCCTTGGAATCGGTGTCGACGTACGCGCCGGCGCCACCGCCGACACCGGTGCGCTGCAGCCCGCCGAGCACCGCGGCCAGCGCTTCCGGGGTGGCGGCGTCGGCGACGAGACCCAGCTCGGCCCGCAGCGGCGCGAGGCCGACAGCAGCGACGCGGTCGGTGTCCATGAAGCTCGCGTAGAGGTCGCCGATGCGCTGCGCGTCCGAGCCGACCGGACCTGAGGCCGTCGTGATGAGATCGCGCACCTGTTCCTCGGCGCGGTCGGCGAGTAGCCGGAAGGCGCCATCGGTGGCCCGGTCGGCGGGAATGTCGTAGTCGGTCAGCCAGCGGCCGTTGACGTGGCCGAACAGGTCGTCCTGCGGACGGGCGCCGGGGTCGAGGTAGCTCAGGTCGATACCAGATCGGGGAGAGGTAGCTTCGAGGGTCACCTCGCCATCCTGCCATCGCCGCTGCAGTGCGGGAGGACGCTGCGGGTAGCCTCACGCCCATGCCCGACGAGCGCAGCGAAGACGCCGCCGAAAAAGACGCTGCGAAAGACGCAGCGAACGACACCGCGGCCAGTGCCGCCAAGCCCGCGGCCAAAGCCGCTGCGCGCAGCGATCAGGGTGATCGAATCTTCAGCCCCTACGGCATCGCCTCGGCGGTGCTGGGCGTCGTCGCGGTGGTCGCGGTAGCCGTGGCGACCTGGGTCTACCTGGGACATCGCTCCGATGACGCGGACCGCGCGCACGAGGCACAGGCGATGAAGGCCGCCGCCGAGTGGGCCGGCCTGCTGATCAACATGACCAAGGACAACGTCGCCGTCAACGTGCCCAAGCTCCACGAGGGCACGGTCGGCCAGCTCAACGCCGATTTCGACGCCACGGTCGCGCCGTTCACCCAGCTGGTGCAGAAGCTGCAGAGCCAGACCAGCGGGCAGATCGAGTCCGTCGCGCTCGAGACGCTGCATCACACCCCGCAGGGCGAGCAGGGCAAACCGCCGGCGCAGCCGGAGCTCGCGGCGGTCTCCTCGGATACGACGACGGTGCTGGTCATCGCGACGTCCGTGAGTCAGAACGCCGGCGCCAAGCCGCAGACCGTGCGCTGGCGACTGCGCCTCGGCGTGTCCGATGTCGGCGGCAAGATGCTGATCTCGCGATTGGAGTCGCTGCGATGAGGAACGCGTGGCGGGTACTGGTCTTCGACGTGCTGGCGCCGCTCGCGGTGCTGGCCAGCCTCATCTACATCGGGCTGGCCCTCGACCGGCCGCTGTGGTGGGTCGTGGTGGGCACGGTCGTCGGGCTGCTGGTGGTGCAGGCGTCGGTGGTCAACTTCGTGCTGTTCCGCCGTGACGGCGTCACGATGGGCACCGACGACGACGCCCCCAGATTGCGGCTCGCCGTCGTGGGGCTGACGGCCGTCGCGGTAGTCGCGGCCGCCATCGTGGGCTACACCAAGTGGACGGTGCCGGACCGCGCCACCAGCGCCGACATGTCCACGGTCGTCGGCATCGCCAGCAGCGTCGCCGAGGCGTCGGCGACCTTCACGCCCGGCGCGCCCAACGTCTCGATCGACCGCGCCACGTCGCTGATGGCACCGCAGCGTGCGGAGGCCTACCGCAACGAGTTCAACGCGGTCGCCAAGGACCTGACCAGCCGGGGCGTGGCCGGGCAGGCCAGCACCATCTCGGCCGGTATCGAGACCATCGGCCCGAACTTCGCCAGTGTCGCGGTCGTCATGCGGGCCACTCAGAACATCCCGAACAAGCCTGCACAGGCGACGGTGCTCGGTCTGCGGGTGACGCTGACCAAGCAGGACGGACACTGGCTGGTCATGGACGTGACCCCGATCGCGTCACGCTAGGACGACGCCGGCTCAGGAGCGGGCGGACCGCATCCGGGCGAACCGGTCCGAGAGCCGGCGCATGCGCACCAGCAGCGCGGCCGACGGGCTGGTGGTGCCGGTCGCATAGGCCGAAAGTTCTTGGGCACCAACGCCGATACGGGACGCGAACTCGACTTCGCTGAGGCCGGAGCGCTCCATCAACAGCCGGATCTGGCGGGCCACCTCGGCGCACTCGTTGGCCTCGAGCTGGGTGCGCGCGCGGGCCAGCACCTCGGACAGCGCCTTGGAGATGCCGTACGGGTTGGTGGTCGTCAGGATCTCTTCGACCTGGCGGGCCGTGCGGCCGAAGGGGTCACGCTTGATGGCGACGACGATGCGCTGCCACACCGCCAGGTCGTCGTTCTCCAACGCGGCGCGGATGGCCGATGTCGACCAGAACTCGACGGGCTTCTCGCCGGGGGCCTGCGCCGGAAACGCGACCGTGGGCGTCCCGTTGCTGCCGGCTGCGGGGGCGTCGCCGGAATCGTCGGCTCCAGGAGGGGTGTCCCTCACTTCGGATGTCAACGTCACCTCGCCTCCTCCAACATGGCCACCGCCACCGCCAGACACCGCTGTTTGACGTCGGGCCAATCTGCCGATTCGTGGTCGTCGAACGGCTGCGGGTCGGCCAACCTGCGGACCAACTGGGTGGCCACCCACTGGTTCTTCGACCGTTCTCCACAGTAATACCCGTCAATTCCCGCAAGAACCGCGGCCGCAGTCCGGGTATCCATGCACGACACCAGATCGACGAAGTCGGTGTAGTCCTGGACGCTGTTGCGCGACATGATCAGGTAGCCCTTGAGCCGCAGCGTTTCGGCGCCCGTCGGGATTTCCAGCCGATCGCCGGTGGGCAGCAGCACCGTCGTGGTTTCCACGGGCCCGCGGCGCTCGATGGCGGGGCCGTCGGTCTCGGTGAGCGACAGGGCGTCGAGTGCGACCGACAGCCGTCCGCCCCACATCGTGACCGGGTGTACCTCGGAGTTGTCCGACGCGGACCGGGAATGGCCGTGCGAACGACGCCGCAGCAGTGCCAACCCGGTGCGCGAGCGGTCCTTGCGCGGGGGTGCCGCCACGATCCGCTGGGGCACGGCCCGCGGCACGTACTGGTCCTCGTTGGTGTCGGTCTCGGTACCGCTGCAGCCGCTGAACGCCAGTGGATCGGCCACCGTAACCGTCTGTGCGGCAAGGCTTTTCAGTTTGGCGGCGGACTTGACGACGCTACGCAGTTCGGCGCCGGAAGGGCCCAGCGCCGAGATGTCGTCGGGGATGATCACCAGGCTGCCAGTGTCGGTGCTGGGCAGCGGCTTGTCGAAGTCCACCGACGGCAGCAGCCGGTCCAGCCACTTGGGCAGCCACCAGTTCCACTGGTCGAACATCGCCATCAGCGCGGGCACCAGGACCAGGCGCACCACGGTGGCGTCGACCGCGATGGCCACGGCGCAGGCCACGCCCATCTGGGCCACCAGCGGCATACCGGCGAACGCGAAACCGATGAACACGGCGATCATGATCAGCGCAGCGCTGGTGATGGTCCGGGCGCTGGTGCTGACGCCGTACGCGACGGCGTCGCGGGTGTTGCCGGTCTGCAGGAAGCGTTCGCGGATGCGCGTCAGCAGGAAGATCTCGTAGTCCATGGACAGGCCGAACGTCATCGCGAGCACGAGCGGCGGAATGGTGGTGTCCAGCGACTCCAGTGGTTTGAACCCCAGCGCCTGGAACCAGCCCCATTCGAAGACGATCACCAGGCTGCCGTAGGCCGCGGCGACCGACAGCACCGTCATCAGCACGCCCTTGAGGGCCAACACGACCGAGCGGATCGAGATCAGCAGCATCACGAACGCGATGAGCGACACGAAGACGAACACCGCGAGCTCGGTGTTCGCGACGCGGTGGTCGAAGTCCATGATCAGCGCGGTCGGCCCGCCCACCGCGATGGCGACGTTGTGCCCGGCGGCGCCGGGCAGATGTTGCCGCAGCCACGTGATGGAGTCCCGCGCGACGAGGTCTTCGGGGTCGACCGACAGCACGACCGAGAACAGGGCGCTGCGGTTGTCGTTGCTGAACACCGGGGGTGTCACCTGCGCGACGTCCGGCGCCTCCGTCATCGTCTTGTGCAGCGCGTCGAGCGTCGCGGTGTTCTGCGGGTCGGAGGCCGTCGCGTCGGGGAACGTCACGAGCACCCGGAGCGGGCCGAGGGCACCCGGGCCCAACGCTTCCGCCGCAGCTGCCACGCCGCTGCGGATCTCGTGGGTCGGCGCGAACTGGCGCAGCATGCTGTTGCCCAGCTGCATGCCGAACGACGGCGCCGCCAGCGCGATCAGGAAGACGGCGGCGAGCAGTGCCGACAGCCACGGACAGCGCATGGTGCGCTCGGTCCACTGAGTCCAGAACGGCGACTGCGTGGCGTCGGAGCGGCGCGAGACGTGCAGCCACGACGAGCGTTTGGCGACCCGCTTGCCGAACGTCGCCAGCACTGCCGGGATCAGGGTTGTCGACGTCAGCACCGCGATCGCGACAGCGAGGATGGCGCCGGTGGCCATCGACGACAGCACCGGCGTGCCGATGAGGTAGATGCCGGTGATCGAGGCGATCACCGTGAGCCCGGACAGCACCACCGCAAGGCCCGACGTCGCCATCGACGCGTCGACGGCCTGTTCCGGGTCGCGGCCGGCCCGCAGTTCCTCGCGGAAGCGCATGAGGATGAACAGCGAATAGTCCACGGCCAGCGCGATACCGAACATCGACAGCGTCGTCGTCGCGAAGACGCTCATCGTGACCCAGATGGACAGGAGGTAGACCACCCCCATCGTCACGATCACCGTGCAGGCGCCGAGCAGCATGGGCATGGCCGCGGCAGCCAGGGAGCCGAACACCGCCAGCAGCACGATCAGCACGATCGGCAGGTTCCACTTCTCGGCCTCGGCGACGTCGTGCTTGGTGGTCTCACTGGCGGCCGCGCCGAGTGCGCCCTGCCCGATGACGTACAGCCGGACCTTGCCGTCGGCGGTTTGGCCCGGCTTGCCGTCCTTGATGCCGACCGCTGTTCGAAGCTTCTTGGCGATGTCGACGGCGCCGCTGTTGTTGAAGTCGAGTCGCAACGTCACGACGTAAGGTTTGCCGGCCTGTGGCTCGGCCTGCGTGGGGTCGGGCACGACCTTGACGCTGGAGATGCCTGCCGCGATGCGTTTCAGCTCGTCGACGGCGGCCGTCATGTCTTCCGGTGACGCATCGGCGTTGGGGGCCGCGACCAGGGCCAGCGGTGAGGCGCCCTCGTCGGGGAAATGGTCCTCGAGTTCGCGCTGGACGTGCAGGGACTGGGAGCCCGCGACTTCGAACCCGCCGCCACTGAGGTTGCTGGACTGGGTTGCCGCGAGATACAGAGACGGCACCATGAGCAGCAGCCAGGTGGCGAAGACCGCCCAGCGCCAGCGCCGCAGCAGGCCGCTCAGCCGCATCATCAACTGCTGGATGGCGAACCCTCTTCCTGCGGTCGTCCCGGTTGCCACCGGAGTTTTTTGATCGGCGTTGCGTGTTGCCGACCCTACCTCAGTATGGGGTAGGGTGACCGGCCCGCGAGCGGCGTTGAGCCGCCAGACGGGAACCTTGATCCAACTGCAACCGGGCGATCTACGGACCCCGTCAGCAACCCCGGCCACGCGCGTGCGCCCGTTGCTCGGGCCGAAAGCAACCGGTCGATGACCTGGATGTTTGCTGTGTGGATTCGCCGTGGGCGGCGCCGCGATGGCAAGATGGCGGGAGCCGGATCCCGGATGAGGTCGGGCACGTCTGCAGATGCCACCCCGGGAAATCAGTGTTTGCCGAGTGTTTGCACGGCCGTCAGGGGCCGGTAAACCGTGAGGAGATTTGCCATGAAGACGACCAGCGTGACGGTTCGCCGGGGGCTTGCCGGAGTATTCGCTGCAACCGCCCTCGGCGGTGTGTTGGTGACGTCGTTCGGCGCTCCGTCGGCCGGTGCCGGCCAGGACCCGTGCGCCGCCAGCCAGGTCGCCAAGACCATCGGCATGGTCGCCACCTCCACCGGCACCTACCTGGATGCGCACCCCGTTGCCAACCAGACTTTGACGACCATTTCGCAGCAGCAGGCCGGCCCGCAGTCGCTGGTGGCGCTCAAGGCCTACTTCGACGCGAACCCGCAGGAAGGTGCGGCGCTGCAGAACCTCCAGGCGCCGCTGGTGACGCTGTCCTCGCAGTGCAAGCTGCCGGTGACGCTGCCGCAGCTGATGGGGCTGATGCAGGCGCAGCAAGGCGGCGGCCCGCCGGCCACGCTGCCGGCGATGCCCGCGGTGCCGGCAGCGCCGAGCGCGCCCGGGGCCGCGCCGTTCACGCCGACCCTGCCGGGTGTGACGACGGCGACGGGGTCCATTCCCGCGGCCCAGGCCGTGTCGGCGCCCGCTGCGCATTAGATTCCGCCGCTGCGAGTTCGAGCCCGCCGAGCCTGACCACCGGGCGATTTGTGGCGCGGATTCCCGCCGCCCGGTCAGGCTCACGGCATCCGTCGTACGTCATCCGCGGAATGCAGCAGCGCCGATCGCAACTGCGCGGTGTTTCGCGGCCGGTTTTTCCGCCGCCCGGTTGCGTTCGACGTCGCCCGCGAAAGTCGCCGCACTTTCTGATTAGCTTCCAGTGTCGGTATCCGCACTGGTCGCCGGCATCGGAGCTCTCGACGAAGGGGATTGACCACATGATGCTGACCGCTCTGGCCAAGCGACGCGTTGTTTCCGGCTTCATCGGTGCCGGCGCGATCGCCGGCACCATGCTTTTCGGTGCTCTCCCGTCGGCCGTCGCCGACGACCTGCCGCCCAACTGCAGTGCGGCGGACCTGGCCGGCGTCCGGTCGGGCGTCGACGCGTCGACCTCCGCTTACCTGTTCACGCATCCGGACGTGAACGACTTCTTCACTAGCCTCCGCGGTCTGCCGAAGGATCAGGCGCACGCGAAGGTCAAGCAGTACCTGGCCGCCAACCCGCAGATCAAAGCGGACCTGCAGGGCATCCGGCAGCCGCTGAAGGACATCCGCGACCGCTGCGGTGTTCCTGGCCCAGCCGCCCGCTAGCCAGGGATTTGTGTACGAAAATCCGCGGGTAACGCGGATTTTCGTACACAAATCACTTGCGGAGTCGAGCGATGCCACGCCAGCCGAGCAGGAAGATGGCCGTGACGGTCGACGCGACGATCACGAAGCTGACCGCGACGCCCTGAGCCGAGGCCTTGCGCAGCAACATGCCGATCACGACTGTGCTGATCCAGACCGTCAACCCCGTCGGGTTCAGCGCCGTCGGGCGGCGCCACCCCTGCGACAGGGCCCAGCCGGCCGCGGTCCCGGTCAGGAACGGCCAACTCGTGTGCGCCACGCCGGCCAACGTGATGCCCTCGGCGTGGCTGCGCCGGCCGATGGCGCAGAAGATCACCACCAGCACGACGTCGGCGAGGAAGGCCGTTGCGGCGCTGCGGTTTCGGGTGGCCGGCTCAGTTGTCATAGGTCATCACGTCCAGATTCAGTGGGCTGACATTGTGTTCGTCACGGGCGGTGAAGCCGGGGTCCATTCGCGCGGACCCGCCGGCCTCCAATGCGTCGACCGCGGCGAGGTCGGCCAGCCGGCCGGTGAGTTTGAACGACCGGAACACGAACGGCAGGCCGTCCGCCCGCAACGGATCCGGTGTGCTCATCACGTGGAAATGTAGATGCGGCCCGGTCGAATTACCGGTATTGCCAACGTGTCCGAGCACCTGGCCGGTGGTCAGCTGGTCGCCGGGCTTGACCTTGACGCTACCGGTCTGCAGATGCGCGTAGAACGCGAAGTTGCCGTTCCCGATGTCCTGCACGACGTGGTTGCCGCCGTATTGCGCCAGTGTGAGGCCGGTCGGGGCGACGCCGGGCACCTGTTCCGGCAGGCCGTCGAGGACGGCCACCACCGGGCCATCCGCGACCGCGTGCACGTCGGCCCCGAAGTAGGCGAAACTGGTGTTCTTCGCGGCGTCGCCGCTGAACAGCCGCCCATCTGGCTGTAGCTGCTCGTAGTC
The DNA here is from genome assembly GCF_009729075.1 of Mycolicibacterium sp. CBMA 226. Taxonomy (GTDB): domain Bacteria; phylum Actinomycetota; class Actinomycetes; order Mycobacteriales; family Mycobacteriaceae; genus Mycobacterium. The sequence goes on from NZ_VTGY01000011.1 coordinate 225,285, forward strand.
GATGGCGTATCGCTCAGCGCCCCAGAGCTTTCCATCGATGGGGTTGAGGGCCATCCGGTGCGGCGTCATGTCGCAGCAGCTGTTGCCGTCGAGCCAGCCGGCGCCGCGCAGCGGTGGGTCGAGTACGACGGGCTTGTGGTCGGACACCGTCACGGGCGCGACGTTCTCGGTCACCACCGGCGGCACGAGCGGCGGCATCGGCTTGGGTACCTTGACGATCACTCGGTGTGAAAGCTGCTGGGGCGCAGTGCTTCCCGGGTCCAGCTTGACGTCGAGCCACACGATCGAACGTTGGCCGGGGCCCAGGTCGTTTGTGCTGAGTCGGGTGCCCATGGTCCTGGTCCAGTAGGCGAGGCCGGTGCCGGACAGTTGCAGCAGCGGCCCGGCCGGCCCATCACCGCGATCGAATCCACCGACACAGGTTCGGGGGAGGTATTGGTGAGCAGCAGTTCGTACGCGAGGTGCACGCGACCGTCGGTCGCCGGAACCGGCACGGGCGCGGCGACGACGTCGGCCAGGACGGGGGTGACGATCGGCTCGCCGGAACTCTCCGCACCGGCGGAAGTCGTTGGGGGAGAAGAAGACTGCGCCGATTTCGGTGCCGGCGTGCACGCCGCCAGCACGGCGGTGAGCAACAGCGCCGCCGTCAGCCGGCTAGCCCGTGCCATGTGGTGCCTCAGGGGTGTCGGGCCGCGGGGCGGCCGGAGGGTCGAGTGCATCCGGATCGATATCCTTTTCGGTGCGGAACAGGAAGAAGAACACCACCCAGCCGATCGCCGAGATGAAGATCCAGCTGACCAGTCGATAGATCAGCATCGTCGAGATGGCCCCCGCGAGCGTCATACCGCTGGACACCAGGCCGGGCACCAGCACCGCCTCGACCACCAGGAGCCCGCCGGGCATCAGCGGAATCGCCCCCACCGCGCGGGCCGCGGCGTACGCGACCGTCAGTCCGGCCAGCGACGGATGTCCGCCGGTGGCGTAGGCCGCGCACGCCAGGCACGCGACGTCGGCCACCCAGTTGAACAGCGACCAGCTGAACGCGACGGTCAGGGTGCGGCGGCTCAGGCTCACCGACTCCAGCTGGTTCAGGGTGCGGCGCCAGCCGGCGAGGCCGGTGTCGGCGGGCTTGCCGCGCAGCGAGTTGAACCATGACAGCACCCGTACCCCGATGCCGTCGATCTGCTGGGGGTTGGCGGCGACGGTTTGGGCGAGAACGAGCAGCGCCACGAAACCGCCGATGGTGAAGATCAGCGACAGCGGGTTCTTGCTCGCGCCGAGCAGGAACGCGCCACCCAACCCCAGCAGCGCCAGCCCGACCACCTGCAGGGCCCCGGACATCACCAGCTGCCACGACGCCACCAACGGCGAAGCGCCCCACAGCCGCTGCTGGCGGTAGACAAAGGTGGCCGAGAGCACCGGCCCGCCCGGCAGCGTCGTCGACAACGCGTTGCCGGCGTAGAACGCGGCCTCCGACCGCCACTGCTTGACGTGCACCCCGGCCGACCGCAGCAGGGTGCGCTGAATCTGCGCGAAGCTGTGCATCGAGGCCAGCGCCGCGATGGCCGCGGCCGCGACCCACCACCACGTCGCCGACAACAGGCTGCGCCACGCCTTCGCCAGCTGGTCCCACACCATCACGACCTCGACGGTCAGCACGGTGACGGCGATGCCGATGAGGACCCAGCGCAGCCACCAGTATTTGCCGCGCGCGCGACCCGGCTGTGGACGGGAGCCACCGCGACGGCACGCCATCCACAGACGCCGCCGGCTCGCCGCCACTGGGCCACGACGGCGGGCCGTCATCGGGCCTCGCGCAGCCTCGTTCGACACCCGCTTAGCGTATCCGGCGTGTCGCGGGCGGCTCGCCGTGTGCGGTAAGCATCATGCAACAACCTCGTAGCGTCATGGTGCGGCGCTACGCTGGCGCCCATGTCCCACGCCCACGAAGCGGTCGATCCGGTGGTACGCAAGGCGGCAGCCTGGTCATGGCGGTTATTGGCGATCTTCGGCGCGGTGCTCGCTGCGCTGTGGGTGGTGACCAAGCTCGAGGTCATCGTGGTCCCGGTGTTGCTGGCGACCCTGGCGTCCGCGTTCCTGCTGCCCGCCGTCGACCTGTTGACGCGGCGCGGCCTACCGCGCGGTGCGGCCGTTGCGATGATGCTGCTCAGCTCCATCGTGGTGATGGGCGGCATCCTGACGTTCGTCGTCTTTCAGTTCATCGACGGCGCCCCGGCCCTCGTCGAACAGGTGACCAAGAGCATCGACGGCACGCGTAGGTGGTTGACAGAAGGCCCGGTTCTGCATCTGAGCAGCGACCAGATCAACAGCGTCGGCCAGACCGCCATCGATGCACTGAAGAACAATCAGTCCAAACTGACCAGCGGGGTCTTCTCCACCGCCGGTGCCTTGACCGAGATCATCACCGGCCTGCTGCTGACCCTCTTCACGCTGATCTTCCTGCTGCACGACGGCCGTGACATCTATGCCTTCGTCACCAGGATCGTCCCGGCCTCGGTCCGGGAACGCGTGCGTGACGCCGGCCGGGCCGGGTTCGGCTCGCTGATCGGGTACGTCCGCGCGACGTTCGTGGTGGCGATGGTCGACGCCGTCGGCATCGGCACCGGGCTGGCGATCATGGGTGTGCCGCTCGCGTTGCCGCTGGCGTCGCTGGTGTTCCTCGGCGCGTTCGTCCCGCTCGTCGGCGCGGTGGTGACCGGTTTCGTGGCTGTGGTGGTGGCGCTGATCGCCAAGGGCTGGATCTACGCGTTGATCGCCCTTGGCCTCATCATCGCGGTGCAGCAGCTGGAGGCCCATGTGCTGCAGCCGATCGTCATGGGCCGCGCGGTGTCGGTCCACCCGCTGGCCGTCGTGCTGGCGATCGCCGGCGGTGGCGTCATGGCGGGCGTCATCGGCGCGCTGATTGCCGTGCCGATCGTCGCTTTCCTCAACAGCGCCATCCGCGTGCTGGTCGCCACCGACCCGGAGGCCGAACAAGCCGAGCTACTCGCCGAAGCGGGTTCGGTGGCCGCCGAGACCGTCTCGCAGGGGGTCACGCCGCCTGCTACAGACGGCCCTCCCGGCGCAGCAGATCCTGCGCGCTGACCCCGCCACCGGTACCGCGACGCTGCGTTTCCGCGGTGTCGATCTTCTCGGTGGCGTCCGGGGCATCGGCCGGCTGGGCGCGGAACGCCGTGGTCGGCTCGTTGCCCTGGTCGGCAGGCGCGTCTGACGGCGTCTGAATCTGCGGGCCGGAGGCGCTGATGTTGCCCCGCAGCTGCCCGAGCCACGACTCGATCTCGCGACCACCGGTAGCGCCCTGGCCCGCGTCGGCGGGTCGGTTGGCGCTCGGTGCGCGGAACGCGGTGGTGGCGGGCTCGGACGACTGACCGAAGGCGGTGGTCGCCGGGTCGCCGATCGCGGTGGTCGGCGGCGTCGGGTCCCCGCTCTGCGGGGTGACGGCGCGGGTCACGTTCGACACCACGTTGCGGAAGGCACCCTTGGCAGCGCTGAACCGCGTGGTCGCGGGCTCAGCCGACGGAGCCGGAGCCGACGGCGGCGCGGCCGGGGCCTGCGGAGCCGGGGCCTGCGGGGCGGCGCTCGGCATCCGGTTGGTCGGCGCCTGGCTCGGCGGTTGCGGCTGGCCGGGGACGATCCGGGTCGGGACGGCGCGCTGTCCGGCGGCCGGATGCGTGGGATCGTGCGGCGGGCGGACAGGGGCACCGGAACCGACGAGGGCGCGCGGATCTTCGGGTTCGCGGACCGCGGGACGCTTGCGCTCGTCGGGCAGCTCGGTCTCGCCGAGGCCCAGCTTCTGCTGGACGCGCTTCATCCACGCCGGCGCCCACCAGCAGTCGTCGCCGAGCAGCTTCATGACGGCCGGCACCAGGAACATGCGGATGACGGTGGCGTCGAGCAGCAGCGCCATCAGCAGACCGAACGCCAGGTACTTCATCATCACCAGGTCGGAGAACGCGAAGGCGCCGACGACGACAGCCAGCACCAGCGCGGCACCGGTGATCAGGCGGCCGGTGGTGGCGGTACCGATCCGGATGGCCTCGGCGGTGGACATGCCGCGCTCGCGGGCCTCCACCATGCGGGACACCAGGAAGACCTCGTAGTCGGTCGACAGACCCCAGATCACCGCGATGATGAGGCCGATCATCGGCGCCATCAAGGGCTGCGGTGTGTAGTTCATCAAGCCCGAACCGTGCCCGGCCTCGACGAACATCCAGGTCAGGATGCCCATGGTCGAGCCGAGGGTGAGGGCGCTCATCAGGGCGGCCTTGATGGGCAGCACCAGCGAGCCGAACGCCAGGAACATCAGCACTGTCGTGGTGACCACCAGGATCGCCACCATCAACGGCAGCTTGTCGAACAACGTGCTGATGCTGTCCTGCTCAAGGGCGGGCGTACCGCCGACCATGACCGTCACGCCGTGCGGTTCCTGGAGGGTGCGCAATTCGTGGATCTTCTGGGCGGCATCGCCGCTGTTGATCAGACCGTTGGACAGGACGCGGACGGCCGGGTCCTTGGTGCCGCCTTCCTGGTACGTGCGCTCGGCCCACATCTTGGACTTGTCGTTGTCGTCCGGGGTGACGAATCCGCTGATGGCGCCGGCATTGGCCCGCACCTGGGCAATCTGCTGATCGGAGACCGGCTGGCCGTTGTCGCTCTTGATCACCAGGGTCAGGGCGTTTGTGCGGAAGCCGGGGAAGAGCTTGTCGAACTCTTCCTGCGCCACGCGTACCGAGTTGGTCGGCGGCAGGTACTTCTCGCTGATACCGGCGAGGGCCAGCTGTCCCAGTGGGATGACCAGCAGGATCATGCCGATGGTGATCGGCACGGCGAACGCCAGCGGCCGTTTCATCACGACATTGACCAACTTGCCCCAGAAGCCCTTCTCGACTTCTTCTCGGGTCTTGGTCTTCTGCGTCTTCTCGGCGAACCAGTCGATGATCTTGCGCGAGAACGGCCAGTTGGCCAGGAACGGCACCTTCAGGAGGGTCCGGACGCCCAGCGCGTCGACGTTGGTGCCCAGGATGCCCAGCACCGCAGGCAGCACGGTGTTCGACAGGAATGCGGCCAGCAGCACCGACGCGATGATGGCGTAGGTGATGGACCGCAGGAAGCCCAGTGGGATCAGCAGCAGTGGCAGTGACGACGCGACGATGATCACCGCGGAGAATGCCACGGTACGGCCCGAGGTCATGACGGATCTTCGTACCGCCGCTTCTACGTCGTAGCCCTCGGCCAGTTCTTCTCGGAACCGGCTCACGATGAACAGGCCGTAGTCGATGGCGATACCGAAGCCCATCATGGTCACCACGGGCTGGGCGAAGAAGTGCACCGGCCCGAATTCCGCGGTGAACCGCAGGATGCCGAGCGCGCCGCCGATGGTCAGGCCACCGATGATGGCGGGCAGTGCGGCGGCGACCGCACCGCCGAACACGAAGAACAGCACGACGGCGACGAGCGGCACGATCGCGAGCTCGGCTCGCTTCTGGTCGGTGCCGATGGTGCCGGTCAGCTCGCTCGCGAGCGGCTCCAGGCCGGCCAGTTTGATGTTGCCGCCGTTGACCTTGTACAGGTCAGGGGCCACGGCCTGGTAGTTCTTCAGGATCGCGTCGTCATTGTCGCCCTTGAGCGGAACGGTGATGAACGTGTGCCGCAGGTCCGGCGTCGTCATCTTCTTCAGCCCGTCGCCGGGCGCCTTCAGCCAGCCAACCCACGCGACGACCTTGTCCTTGTGGTCGTTGACAAAGGTGTCCAGCTCCCCGGTGACCTTCTTCTGCCAGGCCGGGTCGGTGATCTTCTTGTCGTTGGGCGGCGTCAGGATGGCCACCACGAGGCTTGTTCGGTCACGGCCGTAGACCTCGTCCGCGAGCACCGATGCAGCGACGGACTCGCTGCCTTCGTTGTAGAAGCCACTTTGTGTGACATGCTCGCCGAGGCTGGAACCGTATACGGCGCCACCAAGGCACAGTGCGACCATGACACCGATCACTATGTATCGGAATCGGTACACCGTTCGACCCCACCAGGCGAACACGTCAGCTCCTCACGATTATCTGCATAAAGTCCTGCTCAATGTCTTTTGCCATTTTTGGCCACCGCACACGTCATCTCTAGTTTTTCCTAAACGCGCGAGCTCAGCAGCGCGGACAACGGCCGGAACGGCTGCAGCCACGCGCCCTGATCAGGCAGCGAATCCAGGCCGATGCGCGGCAGCGGCTCCCGGAAGACACCAGGGATGTCCTCCAGGTCGACGAAGTCCAAGGTATCCGACGCTAACGCCCAACTGGCATGTTCGCGAAATCCGACCACGGTCGCCGGAGTGCCGTCACGGGCGATGTCTTCGAGCGGCTGACGGAACGCCTGGCCGTCGGCCGAGGCCACATAAATGCCGGCCAGGCCCTCGTTGCGGCGCAGCGCGATGTGCGCGAGCATGTCCGCGTCGACGTCGCTGTCTTCATCTTTTTTGGGCTTGGCGAACACCGCGAAACCGACGTTTCGCAGCGCCTCTACCCAGGGCCGCACGACGTCGGCGCTACCCGGGGCGATGTTGGTGAAGACGGTCGCCTCGGGTTCCAGGGACACCGGCGGCTGGTCCGGCCGCCGGCCGTTGGCGATCTCGTTCGTGCGGGCCAGCAACCAGCGGCCCAGCGCGTCGAAGCGGGGCCGGTGCGCGGCGGTGGGGCGGCCGCCCAGGATCGATCCGAGGCCCATGTCGAGGTTCGGTGCGTCCCAGACCAGCAGCACACGGTGTGGCCGGGGCCCCGGCGGCGGCCCGGGCGGGAACGGCTTGACCTGGGGGTTGGCCGGAGGAATGGCCTGCGGAATAGCTTCTGTGATCGTCACCTAGAGCCTCCTCCAGATGAGCTCGGTGATCGGGCTGCCCATCCGCATGCCCCGCGCCTCGTATTTGGTGGTGGGCCGCTGGACCGAGATCGGCAGGTCGACCTCGGCCGAGATGCGCTTCAGCGTCGGCTCGGCATCGCCCACCTCGGCGATCTGCACCGCGTAGTCGGCGTGGTCGGTGGCCGCGTGCAGGATGCCGCCGGGCTTGAGGCGACTGGAGATCAGCGCCACGGTCTCGGCCTGCAGCAGCCGGCGCTTGTGGTGCCGGGCCTTGGGCCACGGATCGGGGAAGAACACCCGCACGCCGGTGAGCGTGCCCGGTGCGATCATGTGTTCCAGCACGTCGACGCCGTCGCCGCGGACGAATCTCACATTCGTCAGGCCGGCCCGGTCGACGCCGCCGAGCAGCTGGGCCAGGCCCTTGCGGTAGACCTCGACGGCGATGACGTCGAGATGCGGTTCCTCGTGCGCCATGGCGAGCGTAGAGATGCCGGTGCCACTGCCGATCTCCAATACGACCGGTGCGGTGCGGCCGAACCAGGCGGCGGTGTCGATCAGCGTTGCCGGCTCGCCGTGGTCGGAGCGGGCGACTTTGCCCAGCTCAGGCCAGCGGCGGTCCCAGGTGCTCTGTTGTCCGGTGGAAAGCGCCGAGCGCCGGGACCGGAAGCTGGTGACGCGGCGATGCTGGTGGGCGGGGGCGTCGGTGGTGTGTGGCGACGGCGTGGTCGATTCGGCCGCTGGGGCGCTGGCCGACGAGGCAGCGTCGTCCTCGCGCTGGGCATACATCTGTCCATGGTCTCTCATCCGGCTGTGAGAGCCCGCATCGTGGTGCAGATTGATACCCAACAGTTGCCTGGAATCGGCGTCCGGCGCACCCGTGCCGAGGTGCGACGATGGCATCCGGGGGTGGGTGTGTCGGGAGATCTTTGGCCGCGGTTCACGGCCGAACTGCAGCGGTTGTCGGACGAGGTTCCGGAGCTGGCGCATGTCGTTCTGGGCCCCGATGCCGGCGACGCTGCCGGCCGGTACCGGGTGATCAATGCCGTCATGAGTGAAATCGCTTGGGCGGCAGTCAAACTGGACGACGACAGGGTGGGGCGGTGGCTGGCGTCAGACGCGGTGGCGGCGCTACGCACGGCTGCGGCGACGGCCGTGCTGGACGCCGACGGCCTGGCCGTCGACCCCGGCATGGACGCTGACGCCCATCTGCGCCGGGCTCTGCACTGGCGCCGATACGGCCGTCGCACCGCGGACGACCTGCACCGTCGCTGTGCCGCGGACATCGGCCGCGGCTCGTTGCGGTTGCTCGCGCAATCCGGCGCAACTCCGGTGACGTCGCGGCTGGAACTGCAGCGGATGCGGCTGGAGCTGGTCCGGGACGCCCGCCGGCAGTACGGCGACCTGCGTGCCGATCTGCTCACCCGGGTGCCGTCCGGCCGACGTGAAGCCGCGGATTTCGAAGCGGGCGTGCGCGACCGGCTGGCCGAGGTGGCCGAGCGGATTCGCGAGGAGACCGCCGTTGCGCTGGGCCGCTCCGGCCCCGTCGACCGGTGGCCGCTGCCGGGCGTCCCGGTGCCGATACTGGCCCAGCGTCCGGACGAGATGTGGTTGGGCGTCGTGCTGGGCTCGGGTTTCGGTCTGGGCGCGGCATTGGGGCTGGCCAGGGTCGCGACCGGGCTGGCCGGGGTGCCCGACGGGATCGGCGGGGCACTGGCACTGACGCTGGGTGTGGCGCTGACTCTGGCGGTCATCGCTGTCCGCACCCGACTGCATCGTCGCGCGGTGCTGGACCGGTGGGTCGGGGCGGCCGTTGTGGCGGCGCGGCAGGCGAGTGAAGAGGAACTGACATACCGGTTACTGGAGGTGCAGGCGGGGTGTGGCGCACGCACATCACAAAACGAAAAATTGACCGCTTTTGGAATTGTGCCCATCGAGGCCGTCCGCGCTACTGGCCGGTAACCGCCCGTCGGCGCCCTCAAACGCGGTACCAGCGGGTTCAGGACCGGCAATTGGTCTTTCTGAATCGTTCTTGTGAGAGATCGGACAGCGGCCCGATTGTCCACTTGTATGTCACTCACGTTAACCTCTAAAGAGGTATAGCTGCGATTTGCGAGCAGGAGAATTTGATGACCTCAGCGACCATTCCCGGTCTCGACGCCGCACCGACCAATCACGCCGGGCTACTCGCCTGGGTGCGTGAAGTTGCGGAGCTGACTCAGCCCGACCGGGTGATGTTCGCCGACGGCTCGGAGGAGGAGTTCAACCGCCTCGCTGAGCACCTCGTCCAGGCCGGCACCTTCCAGAAGCTGAACAACGAGAAGCTGCCGAATTCGTATCTGGCACTGTCGGATCCGTCGGACGTCGCCCGCGTCGAGTCGCGCACCTTCATCTGCTCGGAGCGTGAAGAGGACGCCGGCCCCACCAACAACTGGATGGCCCCGGCCGAGATGCGCGGCATCATGACCGACCTCTACCGCGGCTCGATGCGCGGACGAACCATGTGGGTCGTGCCCTTCTGCATGGGCCCGCTGGATGCCGAGGACCCCAAGCTGGGTGTCGAGATCACCGACTCGGAGTACGTCGTCGTCTCCATGCGCACCATGACCCGCATGGGCGCCAAGGCGCTCGCCAAGCTCGGCGATGACGGCTTCTTCGTCAAGGCGCTGCACTCCATCGGCGCACCGCTCGAGCCGGGCCAGGCCGACGTGCCGTGGCCCTGCAACGAGACCAAGTACATCACCCACTTCCCCGAGACCCGCGAGATCATGAGCTACGGCTCGGGTTACGGCGGCAACGCGCTGCTGGGAAAGAAGTGCTACTCGCTGCGCATCGCCTCGGCCATGGCGCACGACGAGGGCTGGCTCGCCGAGCACATGCTGATCCTCAAGCTGATCTCCCCGGAGAACAAGGCCTACTACATCGCCGCGGCGTTCCCGTCGGCCTGTGGCAAGACCAACCTCGCGATGCTGCAGCCCACCATCCCGGGCTGGCGTGCCGAGACCGTCGGTGACGACATCGCCTGGATGCGCTTCGGCAAGGACGGCCGGCTGTACGCCGTCAACCCCGAATTCGGCTTCTTCGGCGTCGCACCGGGCACCAACTGGTCGTCGAACCCGAACGCCATGAAGACCATCGCCGCCGGCAACACCGTCTTCACCAACGTCGCCAAGACCGACGACGGTGGCGTCTGGTGGGAAGGCCTGGAGGGCGAGCCGGAGCACCTCATCGACTGGAAGGGCCAGGACTGGATCCTGCGCGAGACGGAGACCAAGGCGGCGCACCCGAACTCGCGTTACTGCACCCCCATCTCGCAGTGCCCGTCGGTCGCCCCCGAGTGGGACGACCCGCAGGGTGTGCCGATCTCGGCGATCCTGTTCGGCGGCCGTCGCAAAACGACCGTGCCGCTGATCACGCAGGCCCGCGACTGGCAGCACGGCGTTTTCATCGGTGCCACCTTGGGCTCCGAGCAGACCGCTGCCGCCGAGGGCAAGGTCGGCACCGTGCGGCGCGACCCGATGGCGATGCTGCCGTTCCTCGGCTACCACGTCGGTGACTACTTCCAGCACTGGATCAACATCGGCAAGAACGCCGACGAGTCCAAGATGCCGAAGATCTTCTTCGTCAACTGGTTCCGCCGTGGCGACGACGGCCGCTTCCTGTGGCCGGGCTTCGGTGAGAACAGCCGCGTGCTGAAGTGGGCCATCGAGCGCATCGAGCACCAGGCCGAGGGTAAGAGCACACCCATCGGCATCGTGCCGACCGCTGCTGACCTGGACCTCGAGGGTCTGGATGTGACCGCGGCCGACGTCGACGAGGCGCTGGCCGTGAACGTCGAAGAGTGGCGCAACGAGCTGCCGCTGATCGAAGAGTGGTTCGAGTTCGTCGGCGAGAAGCTGCCGACCGGCATCAAGGACGAGTTCGACGCCCTCAAGCACCGCTTGGCTGAAGAGGCCTAGTCCCGCGCTACGCAAACACACAACCCCCGTCTCCCCAGGAGATCGGGGGTTGTGTGTATTCGGGGGTGATTCCGCCGTGCACCTCGTTGTTGACTCTGCGTTGTGGGCGGAAAAGGTCGAGTGGCCAGGGCCGTGGGCGCAGTGTCAACGGGGCGCCACGCACGCTCGACGGCTCACCGGTGCTCCCGGGAACGGTTAGCCACATACTCAAGTTAGGTAACCCGAACTCTTAAGATTTATGTGGCTGACCAGCAAATTCAGCGCCATAGGCTCAGGTAATTCGTAGAATCACTAAGTTGCTGGCGCGGTTTTGGGCGGTTAATCTCAGCGACGTGACCAACGCTCGATCAGCCGGCCCGACCATGCGTCGGCCGCTTGCGCGATCCCTGCTGCTGGCCGCCGTGTTCATCGCTCCGGCCGTGGCGCTGCGTCTCACGGGAGTGCACCCCAACCCCGTCGTCTCGCTGCTGGCGTTCGGCGCCGCCGTCGTCGCAGCCAGCTTCGTGCTGGCCTGGGCGGCCGAAGCAGCGCAGGTCGACGTGTCCGGTGGCCTCGCCATCGCCGTCCTGGCCCTGATCGCGGTTCTCCCCGAGTACGCCGTCGACCTGTACTACGCATACGTCGCCGGCCACAACGCCGAGTACGTGCAGTACGCCGCCGCCAACATGACGGGCTCCAACCGGCTGCTCATGGGTGTCGGCTGGCCGGTCGTGGTGATCGTAGGGCTGTACGTCGCGCAGAAGATGTCGGCCGACAAGGGCAGCAAACGACTGCTGGCGCTCGAACCCGGCAACCGGGTCGAGCTCGGCTTCCTGCTCATCGCCGGAATCGCCGCGTTCATCATCCCGGCCACCGGCCGCATCCATCTGGTGCTCGGCGTGGCGCTGCTGGCCTGGTTCGGTTTCTACCTCTACAAACTGACCCGCGGTGAGGCGGAAGAGCCCGACCTCGTCGGCACCGCCGCGGCCATCGGCGCGCTGCCGGACCGGGCCCGCCGGATCACCGTCGTGATGTTGTTCCTGGTGTCGGGCGCGGTCATCCTGATGTGCGCGGAGCCGTTCGCGAACAGCCTGATCGGCGCCGGTACCGAACTGGGTATCGACCGCTTCCTGCTGGTGCAGTGGCTGGCGCCGCTGGCCTCGGAGGCGCCCGAGTTCATCATCGCGACGATCTTCGCCACACGGGGCAAGAGCACCGCGGCCATCGCGACGCTCATCTCATCCAAGGTCAACCAGTGGACGCTGCTGATGGGCTCGCTGCCCATCGCCTACCTCGCCGGTGGCGGCGGGACCGAGCTGGTCCTCGACGGCCGGCAGATCGAGGAAGTGCTGCTGACCGCCACCCAGACCATGATGGGCATCGCGCTGATCCTGTCGCTGCGGTTCCACCGGGCGACGGCATGGCTGCTGCTCGCGCTGTTCGTCGTGCAGTTCCCGATCACCTCGACCACCGGACGGCTGGTGCTGTGCGGCGTCTACGGTGCGCTGACGGTGGTGGGCTTGATCATCAACCGCCGTCACATCGTCGCGACGCTGCGGGCGCCTTTCACTGCCGACGAAAACGACGGCGACGGGGTGCGGTTCGACGGCCGGGAGCTGTCCGTCGTCGGTCGGTGACCTCGGCGCCCGGCGGGGACCGGCGTGTCCAGGATGAGGTCCGCCGCTCGCGCGGCCATCGCCATGGCGGGCGCATTTGTGTTGCCGGACAACATGATCGGCATGATCGACAGGTCGGCAACGCGTAGCCCGTCGATGCCGCGGACCCGCAACTGGTCATCGACCACGTCGTCGTCGTCCGGTCCCATGCCGCATGTGCCGATCGCGTGGAACCCGGTCTGCCCCTGCGCCATCGCGGCGTGCAGGAGCTCGTCATCGGATTGGGCGGCGGCGCCGGGCGCCAGCTCCGTGGCGATGAGATCGGCGATCGGGGATTGCCGGAACACCTCGCGCATGGTGCGCAGGACCCCGATGGCAGCGGTCCGGTCGTGGACCGTGGCCAGGTAGTTGGGATCGATCATCAAGGGGTCGTCGGGGTCGGCAGAGCTGATCCAGACGCTGCCCTCCGACGTCGGCCGCAGAATCTCGCCCATGCAGGACAGACCGGGTAGGCGCTCGACGGAACCGCCGTGGCCGGCCAGCGTCAGCGCGGTGACGAGCATCTGACCGTCGACGCGTGCCTGGTCAGGCCCGGTCTTGAAGAACGCCAGCACGTCGCCGGTCGGTGCGGCCAGCGGTCCGCGGCCGCTCGTGGCGTACCTGATCGTGGACCGGACCTTGCCGCACGTGGTCGACAGGTGCCGGTTGTGCCCGATGTTCCGATTGAGCCGGTATGTGTTCACGAGAGTCCGGTGGTCCCGCATGCGCCGCCCGACGTTCGAGCGCTCCAGGTAGCGTGGCACGCCGGCGGCTGCGAGCACGTCGCTCGGCCCGATTCCGGAGAGCTGCAACAGTTTTGGTGATCCGAGCGCACCCAGGGTGAGGACGACATCGCGATTCGCCCGGACGACCGTCGGCGCCCCGTCCATCCGGATCACCACCCCCGTTGCCCGGCCGCGGCTGAACACCAGCCGCTCTGCCGTCGCGCCGGTGAGGACCTGCAGATTGGGGCGGCCGCGTACCGGGTCCAGGAATGCGGTTGCCGCGCTGACCCGCCTGCCGTTGTGGATTGTCGCGGGCGACAGTCCGATGCGCGGTTCGTCCGATTCGTTGAGGTCGCCGAGAGCGCGCAGGCCGAGGCGGGAACCGGCGGCGATCGTGGTCAGCGCGAGTGGATCGGGGTCGCGGACGACGCTGATCGCCAGTTCGCCGCCGAACCCTCGCGTCGACGACCGGCCGATGGTGTTGTGCTCGAAGCTCCGGTACGCGGCGAGGATGTTGTCCCAGCCCCAGCCGCGATTGCCCAGCTGTTCCAGTTCGTCGAAGTCTGCTTGCTGGCCGCGGTTGTAGACCATGCCGTTGACCGAGCTGGACCCGCCGAGCACCTTGCCGCGCGGCCAGAGTTCGGCGGTGCCGTGGGGGCCGAGGGGAATCGTCTGGTGCTGCCAGACGTATCGCGGGTTGCCGAACAGGCGGCTGCCGAGTTTGGGGACCCGCAGGTAGGGGCTTCGCGCACGGCCGCCGGCCTCGATGAGCAGTACGCGGTTACGGGGATCAGCAGAAAGGCGGTTGGCCAGCACGCACCCAGCGGTCCCGGCGCCCACCACGAGGTAATCGAATGTGGCCATAGCGACCTCCGGTCAGCTTCAGTCAAAGTTTGCTACATATGTCGTCGCAAGTACGTGACGTCGCTAGATAGTTCCATAAATCTGCAAAATATGCAGCTATTGCTTGTTGCTGGCGACTGACTACTAATTTGCCAAAATTGCACGAGCCGCAGAGTTTCGCGCACGCCCCGAGTCATGGTGCGGCGTTGTCGTGGGTGAGCGACGCTGAGGGTCGCCGCACATCCACCTTCTTGACAGGTGTCAAGTCACCTGTCGTAGAGTGCCGTCATGCAGATTCGCCAGCATGTGGGCAATGGAAAACCGGCCGTCATCTTGCATCCGTCGGGCACCGTGGTGACGTTCGACGAACTGGAGGCCCGGGCGAACCGGTTGGCGCACCACTTCCGGGCCAACGGACTGGTCGAGGGCGACGTCGTTGCCATCCTGATGGAGAACAACGAGCACATGCATACCGCAATGTGGGGCGCGCGGCGCAGCGGCCTGTACTACGTGCCGATCAATATCCACCTGACACCGGCCGAAGCCGCGTACATCATCGAGAACAGCGGGGCTGCCGCAGTGATCGGCTCGGCGGCCTTGAGTGAAACGTGCGCGGGCCTGGCCGAACACCTCACCGCCGGGCTACCCAAGCTGCTCATGATCGCCGACGGCGAGCTGCCGGGCTGGGACCGCTATCCGGAATGCGTTGCGGCCCATCCCGAGACACCGATCGACGACGAGATCGAAGGTGACCTGCTGCAGTACTCGTCGGGCACCACTGGCCGGCCGAAGGGCATCAAGCGCGAGCTGACGCACCTGCCGCCTGCCGAGGTGCCCGGGCTGATGAAGATGCTGATGAGCTTCTGGCTGCCGAAGGATGCCGTCTACCTGAGCCCGGCGCCGCTCTATCACACCGCGCCGTCGGTGTGGTCGATGCAGATTCAGGCCGAGGGCGTCACGACCGTCGTGATGGAGAAGTTCGACGCCGAGGGCTGTCTGGATGCCATCGCGCGCTACGGCATAACGCATGGGCAGTTTGTGCCCGTGATGTTCACCCGGATGCTGAAACTGCCGCAGTCCGTGCGGGACTCGTACGATCTGTCATCGCTCAAGCGCGTCATGCACGCCGCGGCGCCGTGCCCGGTGGAGATCAAGAAACAGATGATCGACTGGTGGGGCCCGATCGTCGACGAGTACTACGCCTCGTCCGAGGCCATCGGCTCCACGCTGATCACCGCCGAAGACTGGCTGACGCATCCCGGGTCAGTCGGCAAGCCGATGCTGGGTGTCCTGCACATCCTCGACGAGGAGGGCAACGAGCAACCCCAAGGGGTGCCGGGCGAAATCTACTTCGAGGGCGGGAACACGTTCGAGTACCTGGACGACGCCGAAAAGACCGCGGCATCAAGGGATAAGCACGGCTGGGCCACCGTCGGCGACATCGGCTACCTCGACGCGGACGGCTACCTCTACCTCACCGACCGCCGGCATCACATGATCATCAGCGGCGGTGTGAACATCTACCCGCAGGAAGCGGAGAACGTCCTCGTTACACACCCCAAAGTGATGGACGCCGCGGTGTTCGGCATCCCGGATGCCGAGATGGGGCAGAGCGTGAAAGCGGTTGTGCAGACCGTGGATCCGGCCGACGGCACTGAGGAATTCGGCACCGAGCTGCTGGCCTGGCTGCGGGACCGGCTGACGCATTACAAGTGCCCGCGGTCCATCTCGTTCGAGGAGCAGTTGCCCCGGACCGACACGGGCAAGCTGTACAAGCAATCGCTGATCGACAAGTACTCTGTGTGACGTGCCCACTGGCGGACCGTTTTTCGAGGACCTCAGGGTAGGTCAGGCGTTCGACTGGGCGCCCGGCATGACGCTCACCGACGGCGCGGCGGCAGTGCACCAGGCCATCGTCGGCGACCGTATGCGGCTGCCGCTGGATGCCGCATTGTCTGCCGCGGTCACCGGATCGCCCCGGGCGTTGGTGCATCCGGCGCTCGTGTGTGACGTTGCGATCGGTCAGTCGACCTTGGTGACCCGGCGCGTCAAGGCGAATCTGTTCTACCGGGGGCTGCGGTTCCACCGCTTCCCGCACATCGGCGACACCATCACTACTCGCACCGAAGTCGTTGGACTCAAACAGAATTCAGCCAAGCCGGGCAGGCCGCGCACGGGTTTGGCCGCCCTGCGCATGATCACCATCGATCAGGACGGCCGCACGGTGCTCGACTTCCACCGGTGCGCCATGCTGCCGTTGCGCGACGACGCCGACGACACCGGCCAGGCCGACGACCTCAGCACCATCGGCACTGCCGTGCCAGGCCTCCCTGACCCGGCCGCGGGATGGAGTGCCGACGCGTGGCGATCCTCGGTGCCCGGCTTGAATTTCGATCCGGACCTCGCGGGCGGGGTGTTCACCAGCACGGCCGACGTCGTCAGCGGTGCCCCGGAACTGGCCCGGCTGACACTCAACGTCGCTGCCACGCACCATGATTCGCGGGTGGCCGGCAGCCGCCTGGTGTACGGTGGGCACACCATCGGCCTGGCATTGGCCCAGGCCACCCGGCTCCTGCCGAACATTGTCACGGTCCTGGGCTGGGAGTCCTGCGACCACACCGGCCCCGTGCACGAGGGCGACACCCTGTACAGCGAGTTGCACGTCGAGGCGGCCCACGAGACGCCGGGCCGCGGCGGCACGCTGGATCTGCGGTCCGTGGTGTTCGCGGCTGACGCCGACGGTCCCGACCGGCAGGTCCTGGACTGGCGGTTCAGCGTCCTGCAGTTCTGAGCATTGCCAGAATGGCGGCGTGAGCACGTTGCGGTTGTCCGAGCTGGGCAGTGACCCCGAGTCGGTACTGCGGCTGGTCCGGTTCTTCGACGACCTCGACCCCACGGGCGTCGACGCGGTGCTGGAGGCGGCACAGGTGGTCGCCGGGTGTCCCGTTCATGTGCGCTGGGATGGTTCCGCGCCCGAGGTCTGGTTGGAGCGCGACGCCCCGGCTCACCCGTTGGACGGCGTCCTGCTCGACCGCGTGCGACACACGCTGGGCACCATCAGCGCCCGGGTGCCGCCCAGCTTCGGCGACCCGGCGCTGGTAGAGGTGGTGCTCTCCAGCCGCGAACGCCCGGAGGACCGGGCCCGCGCCATCCGGCTGCTGGGGCTCGACGAGTCCCGCGAGGTCCGGGTGCTGGCAGTGTCGGCGCAGTCGTCGCCGGAAGCGCTGCGGGTCATCACGTCGGCGCTTACGTCGGTATCAGCGTCGGTGTCGGTGCGGACCGCCGACCTGGGGACCGCGACGGCCGTCGTGTGCCAGGGGCGGACCAACACCCGGGCCCTGTCCGATGAACTGGACCAGGCGATCGTCACGGCGTTCCCGGCGCCGCTGCCCGAAGGCGCCGACCGCGGGCCATGGGTGGGCCTCGGCGCGGCCGGTGGGGTGTTCGCGGCGCCGACGTCATGGGGGCAGGCGCTGCGGGCGCTGCGGTTCGCGTCGTCGACCGGATTCGGCCGGCGCGCCGTGGCCTACGAGCGGTTGAGTGCCCTGGAACTGCTGGCCGAACTGCCGCCCGATGCCACGCGCCGCAGTCATGCGCTGACCCGGATCAACGAGATCGCGGCGACGCCCGCCGGGCGCGTGCAGGTCGAGACGGCGGAGGCGTTCTGCGTGTTCGGGTCGCTGCGGCGGACCGCGGAGGAACTGCACGTCCACCACAGCACCGTGGCTGCGCGGCTGGCGCACATCGAATCGCAGCTGGGCTGGGACATGGACGATCCGCTGGACCGCTTCTCGGCGACGCTGGTCCTCATGATCCGGCGAATCACGCTGTCGTCAGCGGAGCTGACGGACTGAACCGTCGCGACTGCTCCTGAGGACGCGCCAATCAGATCCGACGAACGTCGGATGATCTGTGTGGATAAACCGACGCATGTCGGATGACCTGGAGCCGCTGGGTTCGTGATGATTGCCACACAGGCTCGAACAGCCCACGCTCGGTCACAGACTCAAGGAGTACACCCGCATGGCCATCATCGACCCCACCAAGACCTGGGCTCCCGTGGAAGAACGGCTTGCCGCCACCACCAACGAGCGCCACCGTCAGGTGCTGAGTGTGGTGCTCGAGCACATGAAGGCCGAAGCCGAGCCTGACATGGAGCGTCTGATGGCCACGCTGGCCCCGAACCCGGATTACCACTTCTGGTACGCCAATGCCGACATGGGCCCAAAGACCACCGAAGGCGTGCGCGCCTACTACGAGGCGTTCGTGGCCAGCGGCGCCAATCACCTCGTCTTCGAGATCGACCGCCTTGCTGTCGACGATGATCTGGTGATGACCGAAGGCTGGATGAAGATGATCTACCCGGGCGCGGTTGCGCAGGCCATCGGTGTCGAGGTCGACGATCCGGCCGGCGACTATCTGCTGCTGTTCCGTCAGCTCATCAACTGGCCCATCGACGCCGACGGCCTGATCCTCGGCGAGGACGCGTACCAGACCGGCCCGGTCAGCGTCACCAAGCTGAGTCTCGAGGACCTGCCGCAGAAATACATCGACCAGAAGGCCGCCGCACAAGCCAATGCCTGATCACCGCGACGACATCGCGTCCCTGCTGCTCGACCGCGTTGGCGATGAGCGGCTGGGGCTGCGCACTCGAGACCAGGACTGGACCTGGGACGAGGTGGTCCGCGCGTCCGCCGCCCGTGGCGCGTACGCCGCCGACCTACGAACCGACGGGCCTTTCCACATCGGCGTCCTCCTGGACAACGTGCCCGACTTCCTCTTCTGGCTGGGCGGCGCCGCGCTGGCCGGGGCGACGATCGTCGGCATCAACCCGACGCGTGGCAACAACGAACTGGCCGGCGAGGTCCGGCATGCGGACTGTCAGCTGATCGTCACCGATTCGGCTGGGCGCGAACGCCTTTCGGGTCTCGACCTCGGCCTGACACCCGACCGCATCCTCGTCATCGACGATCCTGCCTACCAAGACGCGATTTGTGCACGAAAACCCGCGCCCGGCGCGGAAAATCGTGCACAAATCGCCCCTGCGAACGGCGTCGGCGCCGAATCGCTGATCCTGCTGCTGTTCACCTCCGGCACCACCGGTGCGTCGAAGGCCGTCAAGTGCAGCCAGGGCCGACTGGCGTGGATCGCCTACTCGGCGGTCGAAAAGTTCCACCACGTCCGCGACGACGTCGACTACTGCTGCATGCCGCTGTTCCACGGCAACGCGATCATGGCGTTGTGGGCGCCCGCACTGGCCGTCGGCGCGACGGTCTGCCTGACCCCGACCTTCTCGGCGTCCGGATTCCTGCCCGACGTGCGGTACTTCGGCGCGACGTTCTTCACCTACGTGGGCAAGGCGCTCGGCTACCTGCTGGCCACGCCGGAACAGCCCGACGACGCGGACAACCAGCTGAACCGCGGGTTCGGTACCGAGGCGTCGCCGGAGGACCAGGCCTATTTCAAGCGCCGCTTCGGTGCAGAGCTGTTCGAGGGGTACGGCTCCAGCGAGGGCGGCGGCGCCGTCGTGCTCGATCCGGACCAGCCCGAAGGCGCGCTCGGCCGCCCGGCCCATCCCGGCGTCGCGATCGTCAACCCGGAGACCATGATCGATTGCGTCCCAGCGGTTTTGGATCGGCACGGCCGAATCCTCAACCCGGATGACGCCGTCGGCGAGATCGTCGACAAGTTGGGCACGAAGAAGTTCGAGGGCTACTACAAGAACGATGCCGCCGACGCCGACCGCATCCGGGGCGGCTGGTACTGGACCGGCGACCTCGGTTACCTCGACGAGAACGGATTCATCTACTTCGCCGGCCGGCGCGGCGACTGGATCCGGGTCGACGGTGAGAACACCTCGGCCCTGTCGATCGAGCGCGTGCTGCGGCGTCATCCCGACGTGATCGCCGCGGGCGTGTACGCGGTTCCCGACCCCCGGTCAGGTGACCAGGTGATGGCGGCCATCGAGGTCGCCGACCCGATCCTGTTCGACGTCGACAAGTTCGTGCAGTATCTGGGCGACCAGGAGGATCTCGGGAAGAAGGGCACGCCGCGGTTCCTGCGGATCTCGGGCTCGCTGCCGGTCACCGGCTCCAACAAGGTGCTCAAGCGGGAACTACAGGCGGATAAGTGGCACACGGAGGAACTGGTGTACCGCTGGGTGGGTAGGGGCGTACCGGTGTATCGGCTCATGACTGACGATGCCAAGCGGGCGTTGGACGATGAGTTCACGCAGTACGGACGGCAGAGATACCTGTAGGAGTTTGGGCATGAAGGAGTGGGACACGACGGTTGACGTGCTGGTGGCGGGCTCTGGTGGCGGCGGCGTCACCGGTGCCTACACCGCCGCGCGCGAAGGACTCGAGGTGCTGCTGGTCGAGGCCACCGACAAGTTCGGTGGCACCACCGCCTACTCCGGTGGTGGCGGTGTCTGGTTTCCCTGCAACCCCGTGCTGCAGCGGGCCGGCACCGACGACACCATCGAGGACGCGCTCGAGTACTACCACGCCGTCGTCGGTGACCGGACGCCGCGCGAACTGCAGGACACCTATGTCCGCGGCGGTGCCCCGCTGATGGCGTACCTGGAAGCCGATCCCAACATCAAGTTCGACATGCTGCCCTGGCCGGACTACTTCGGGAAGATGCCCAAGGCCCGGCTGGACGGTCAGCGGCATGTCGCGGCTCGCCCGTTGAAGATCGAAAAGGCGCCGGAATTCAAGGAATCGGTGCGCGGTCCGCTGGACAACGACCGGCTCGGCGTCCCGCAGCCTGACGACTACTTCATCGGCGGCCGGGCGCTGATCGCCCGGTTCCTGGTGGCGCTGAAGCAATACCCTTCGGCCACAACGCAACTCAAGACCGCCCTCGTCGAGCTCGTCACCGAGGTCGGTGCCGTCGTGGGCGCCGTCGTCGAGACCGACGGCGTGCGCAAGGCCATCAGGACGCGCAAGGGTGTGCTGCTGGCGGCCGGCGGCTTCGAGGGCAACGATGAACTGCGCCAGAAGTACGGCGTGCCCGGCGATGCGCGAGACACCATGGGCCCCTGGGGAAATCTGGGTCAGGCGCATGAGGCCGGCATCGCCGTCGGCGCCGACACCGACCTCATGGAGCAGGCCTGGTGGTCGCCCGGCCTGACCCATCCGGACGGCCGCAGCGCGTTCGCGCTGTGGTTCACCGGTGGCATCTTCGTCGACCAGGACGGCAAGCGGTTCGTCAACGAGTCCGCGGCGTACGACCGCATCGGCCGCGTCGTCGTGGACCGGCTGGCCAAGGGCGAGATGACGCTGCCGTTCTGGATGATCTACGACGACGGCGAAGGCGGAGCCGCCGGCGTTGTTCCTCCAATAAAAGCCACCAACGTGTCGATGGTGGAGACCGAGAAGTACATCGAGGCCGGGCTGTGGCACACCGCCGACACCCTGGAAGAGCTCGCCGCCAAGATCGGCGTGCCGGCCGAGCAACTCGCCGCGACGGTCAAGCAGTTCAACGAGTACGCCGACGCCGGTTCCGACCCCGACTTCGGCCGCGGCGACGAGGCCTACGACCGCGCGTTCTCCGGCGGCGCCTGCCCGATGGTCCGGATCGACAAGGCGCCGTTCCACGCCGCCAAGTTCGGCATTTCCGACCTGGGCACGAAGGGCGGCCTGCGCACCGACACCACCGGCCAGGTGCTCGACACCGCCGGTAACCCGATCCCCGGGCTGTACGCGGCGGGCAACACGATGGCCGCGCCGAGCGGCTACGCCTACCCGGGCGGCGGCAACCCGATCGGCACCAGCATGGTGTTCTCCCACCTGGCGGTGCTCGATATGGTCAAACGAGAGGCTTCGTAAGAGTCCTGGTCCCCAGGGCTCGGCGAATTCGAAAGGGGCACAAGATGACTGAGGCTGACGTCAGGCACATCGACGCGGGCGTCGAGATGACGCGGTTCGCGCGCGGCTGGCACTGCATCGGATTGGCCGAGTCGTTCCGGGACGGCAAGCCCCATGCCGTCCAGGCGTTCGGCACCAAGCTGGTGGTGTTCGCCGACTCCACCGGCGCAATCAAGGTGCTTGACGGCTACTGCCGGCACATGGGTGGTGACCTGTCGCAGGGCACCGTCAAAGGCGACGCCATCGCGTGCCCGTTCCACGATTGGCGCTGGGGCGGCGACGGCAAGTGCCAGCTGGTGCCGTATGCCAAGCGCACGCCGCGGCTGGCCCGTACCCGCGCGTGGCAGACCACCGAGGTCAACGGGCAGCTGCTGATCTGGCACGACCCCGAGGGTTCGACGCCCGGGCCGGAGCTGACCCCGCCGACCATCGAGGGCTACAAGGAAGGTCAGTGGTCGCCGTGGCAGTGGAACTCACTGCTGATCGAGGGGTCACACTGCCGCGAGATCGTCGACAACAACGTCGACATGGCGCACTTCTTCTATATCCACCACGCCTACCCGACGTACTTCAAGAACGTCATCGAGGGTCATACCGCGAGCCAGTTCATGGAGTCCAAGCCGCGGCCGGACTACGCGACGCGGGAGTTGTGGGATGGCACCTACCTGCGGTCAGAAGCCACGTATTTCGGTCCGGCGTACATGATCAACTGGATCCACAACGACCTCGCCCCGAACTTCACCGTCGAGATCGCGCTCATCAACTGCCACTACCCGGTCACGCATGATTCGTTCGTGCTGCAGTGGGGCGTCGCGGTGCAGAACAACCCGGCGCTACCACCGGAGAAGACCGCGAAGCTGGCCGCGGCGCTGAGCCGCAGCTTCGGTGACGGCTTCATGGAGGACGTCGAGATCTGGAAGAACAAGACGCGCATCGAGAACCCGCTGCTGACCGAGGAGGACGGCCCCGTCTACCAGCATCGCCGCTGGTACGAGCAGTTTTACGTCGATGTCGCCGACGTCAAGCCGGACATGGTCGCGCGGTTCGAACAGGAAGTGGACACCACCCACGCCAATGACCTGTGGCGCGAAGAGGTGGCGCAGAACCTGGCCAACCGCACGCCGGTCGGCAAGGCGCACGTCACGCCATAGTCCCCGAACAGCACTGGGCCGCCCTCAGTTCGAGGGCGGCCCAGGCTCGGATCGGTGTCGGTGCGGCTCAGCGGGTCGGCGGCGTCTGCACGATGGCTGCGAGCTGGCCCAGGTTCTGCAGCTTATCCATGTCCGGAGCGGACGGGACCGGGACGGCGGAGAACGCCGGCAGTACCGGGTCGGCCGGCTTGTCCTGCAGCATGCCGAGGGCCATGTAGCCGGCCACGCCCAAACCTGCCGCCGTCAGCACCACCGCAGCGGTGGAACGCCGGAACAGCTGCCGCAGGGGGCCGATGTTTCCGGTCGTCTGATGGGTCAGGGTGGTCATTGCCGTGCCTCTTCTCGGTGAAGATCACGACCGATGTGGTCGTTGGTCTGTTCAACAACCATGCGCCCCGAAAACCTTCCCCGCAAGCCTTTATTTGATCGGCTAATTTTCCGAAAACCCCATTTGACCTGGGTAAACATCATTTAGATAGTATAATCTAAGTAACGAAGATCACGCCCGCGCCAGCGGTCTGGTACGGGATGGGCAGTGCCGCAGCGGGTTGCGGCAGCCGGGCAGGCGGCCAGGGGCGCCGATCGGTTAGCCGACGGGGCTACCCGACAGCGGCCGGGTTCAGGTTCCGCCGCAGGAACTCCACCTGGCTGGCAAAGAAGTCGCGGGCCACCTGAGACTTGGCGGCGATGGCGTCGAAACCGTGGTAGGCGCCCGGCACCACTTCCAGTTCGCACGGCACGCCCGCCGACCGCAACCGCTCGGCGTAGTCGACGTCCTCGTCGTGGAAGACGTCGAACGTCCCGACCCCGACCCACGCCGGCGGCAGGCCCGACAGATCGGTCCGTCGCGCGGGAACGGCCGCGGCCGGATCAGCGCCGCCGAGGTACGCGCGCCAGCCGAAGCGGTTGGACTTCTGCGTCCACAACCGGTGCCCGGGGTGGTCGAGTCCGGGCCGGGTGCCCGACCGATCGTCGATCATCGGATACACCAGAAGCTGGGCGGCCAAATCGATTTCACCGCGGTCGTAGGCCAGCTGGGCCACTGCCGCGCTCAGGCCACCGCCGGCACTGGCGCCGCCGACCGCCACCCGCGTCGGATCCACCGCCGGCAGATCGACCAGCCAGCGCAGCGCCGTGTAGCAGTCCTCCAGCCCGGCCGGGTACGGGTTGTCGGGTGCCAACCGGTACTTGACGGCGGCCACGGTGACGCCCAGCTCGTCGGCGAAACGCCGGCACAACACATCGTCCTGCGCCGGGCTGCCGATCAGGTAGCCGCCGCCGTGAATCCACAGCAGCGCGCCGCCCGGGCCGGTTCGGGTGGCCGGACGGTGCAGCCGGACGCCGACACCCGACGGCAGGGTCAGCACCTCGGTGCCCTCGGGAACGCGGCGTTCCTGCAGGTTGGACAGCAGGCGGACGACGCGGAGGTTCCACGGCGTGACGGGGCTGCGCGGCACGAAGCGGGCGGCGCGTGCCAGCTCGGGGTGGAACTCGACTGTTTGGGAGAGGACCGACATCCGACCGACATTACTGACCGGAGCCGGTCAGGGACACGCCTCTGGTTCACGCACAGGAAACTCGTTGTCCTGCGCGAAACTGCGCACCAGTGTTCACTGAAACGCTATGACTTCCACGCCGCACACGCATGTCGAGCCACCCGGTCTGACGGCCGAAGACGCGGGTTACCACCACACCCTCAAACCGCGCCAGCTGCAGATGATCGCGATCGGCGGCGCCATCGGCACCGGCCTGTTCCTGGGCGCCGGTGGGCGGCTGCACAACGCGGGACCGGGACTGTTCCTGGTCTACCTGATCTGCGGCGCGTTCGTGTTCCTCATCCTGCGGGCCCTCGGGGAGCTGGTGCTGCACCGCCCGTCGTCGGGGTCGTTCGTGTCGTACGCGCGTGAATTCCTCGGGGAGAAGGCGGCTTACGTCGCCGGCTGGATGTACTTCCTGAACTGGGCCATGACGTCGATCGTCGACTCGACCGCCATAGCCACCTACTTCCACTACTGGACGGCGTTCGGCGCGATCCCGCAGTGGCTCATCGCCCTCGTCGCCCTTGCCGTCGTGATGGGCATGAACCTGATCTCGGTGACGCTGTTCGGTGAACTCGAGTTCTGGGCGGCCCTGATCAAAGTCGTTGCCCTGGTGACTTTCCTGGTGGTCGGCACGGTGTTCCTGGTCGGCCGCTTCAAGGTCGACGGCCAGTCCACCGGCTTCAGCGTCATCGCGGACCACGGTGGCCTGTTCCCGACCGGCCTGCTGCCACTGGTGGTGGTGACCTCGGGCGTCGTCTTCGCTTATGCCGCAGTCGAACTCGTCGGAACCGCGGCGGGCGAGACGGCCGAGCCGCACAAGATCATGCCGCGCGCCATCAACTCGGTGATCTTCCGTATCGCGCTGTTCTACGTCGGCTCGCTGGTGCTGCTCGGGCTACTGCTGCCGTACTCCGCGTACAAACCGGGGGAGAGCCCGTTCGTCACGTTCTTCTCGAAGATCGGTTTCGAGGGCGCCGGCACCCTGATGAACGTCGTCGTCCTCACCGCGGCGTTCTCCAGCCTGAACGCCGGGCTGTACTCGACCGGGCGCATCCTGCGCTCCATGGCCATGAACGGCAGCGCCCCCAAGTTCACCGGCGTCATGTCCAAACGTGGTGTGCCGTACGGCGGTATCTGTCTGACCGCCAGCATCGGCCTGCTCGGTGTCGTGCTCAACGGCATCGTGCCGGCGCAGGCCTTCGAGATCGTGCTGAACATGGCGGCGCTGGGCATCATCGCGTCGTGGGCCACCATCGTGATCTGTCAGTTGCAGCTGTTCCGCTGGTCTCAGCGGGGTGAGATCGCCAGGCCGGCGTTCCGCATGTGGGGCGCGCCGTACACCGGTTATCTGACACTGGCGTTCCTCGCCGCGGTGCTGGTGCTGATGGCGTTCGACCATCCGGTCGGCACCTGGACAGTGGCGACGCTGGTGATCATCATCCCGGCCCTGATCATCGGCTGGTACGCGGCGCGTGGCCGGGTACTGGAGATCGCCAAGCAGCGCGAGGGTTTCACCGGCCAGTTCCCGGTGGTCGCCAACCCGCCGCCACCGGGTGAGCGTCAACCTTGACGCATTGACGTTTACCGACGGCCGAATCGGGGTTTACTTGGCTGGTGGAGATCATGTCGCCGACCGATGCCATGTTCCTGCTCGGCGAATCGCGGGAGCATCCGATGCACGTCGGCGGCCTGCAGCTGTTCACCCCACCCGAGGGGTCCGGGCCCGAGTTTCTGCCAGAGCTCTATCGGGACATGTTGGCGCACACGAACTTCAACCCCACTTACCGCAAACGTCCGGCGCGGATTCTGGGCGGCATCGCGAGCTTCGGCTGGGCGTATGACGACGACGTGGATGTCGATTACCACCTCCGCCGCTCGGCGCTGCCCCGGCCGGGACGAGTTCGCGAACTACTGGAGCTGACCTCCCGGCTGCACACCACCCTGCTCGACCGGCACCGCCCGCTGTGGGAGACGTACCTGGTGGAAGGGCTCGAGGACGGCCGGTTCGCCGTCTATTCGAAGGCCCACCACGCGCTGCTGGATGGGGTCTCCGCGCTGCGGATGGCGATGCGCACGCTGTCCGCGGACCCGGCCGAGATGGAGGTGCGGGTGCCGTGGGATCTGCCGTCCCGCAAGCGTGCGCCGAAGCAGGGCTCATCCCTGATCGGTTCGGCGGTGGGCGCCGTCGGCGCGGCGGCCGGTCTCGCGCCGTCGACCTTCCGGGTGGCCCGCGCCGTTCTGCTGGAGCAGAACCTGACCCGGACGTTCAGCGCGCCGAAGACGATGTTCAACGTCAAGATCGGCGGTGCCCGACGGGTGGCGGCGCAGTCCTGGCCGATCGCCCGTATCAAAGCCGTCAAGCAGGCCGCCGCCGGCGTCACGGTCAACGACGTCGTGCTGGCCATGTGCGCGGGCGCGTTGCGCGCCTACCTGCTCGAGCAGAGCGCGCTGCCCGACGCGCCGCTCATCGCGATGGTCCCGGTGAGCCTGCGGTCCGAGGCCGACGCTGATGCCGGCGGCAACCAGGTCGGCGCGATCCTGTGCAACCTGGCCACCGACGTCAAGGATCCGGCGACGCGGCTGCAGACCATCGCCGACTCCATGCACGGCAACAAGCAGGTGTTCGCGGGGCTGTCGAAGACGGAGTCGATGGCCCTGTCGGCGCTACTGCTGTCCCCCATCGCGCTGTCCACCGTGCCGGGTTTCGTCGACGCCACCCCGCCGCCGTTCAACATCGTCATCTCGAACGTGCCGGGGCCGCGGGTGCCGATGTACTGGAAGGGCGCCCGGCTCGACGGGAACTACCCGCTGTCGATCGCGCTGGACGGCCAGGCGCTGAACATCACGCTGGTCAACAACGGCGAGAACCTCGACTTCGGGCTGGTCGGCTGCCGGCACAGCATCCCGCACCTCCAGCGACTGCTCGGCCACCTCGAGGATTCCCTGGCCGACTTGGAAGCTGCGGTTCGCTAGCCGCTTCGCGGCTCGGTATCGCCAACCGCAGAGATACACGTCGCGAGCCTGACCGGGTGGCGGAAACCGAGGCTTCTCTGCGCCATCCCGTCAGGCTCGCGCAACAGTCACGAGGCGCTGCGCCACATCGTCTCCGTGGGATCGATTCGCAGGTTCACGTTGATATCGGTTGCGCCCCGCGAAGCCCGCGCATAGGCGAGCCTTCGCACCACGACGGCTGCCGGATCGCGCGATGTCACACGGATGACGAGCCAACCCATCTCGATCATCTCCTCGATCCGGGCGATGTCCTTGCGAATCTGTTCCGGGTCCGAGTGATACCGCCCTTCGTATTCGACGGCGATCTTCAGCTCCGCCCAGGCGAAATCCGCGATCCCGATGAGTACGCCGTATTCGTTGTAGATCGGGTGCTGACTCTCCGGTGGGGGGAATCGCGCGCGAACGATGAGGAGTCGCAACGCGGTTTCGCGGGGCGATTCGGCTTTGGGATCAACGAGCGCAATGATTTTTCGCGCCTGCCGGATTCCGCGCTGGCCGGGATGACGCTGGGCTGCCAATTCAATGTCGGCAACGGTGAGCTTCGTCGCCCGTGCCAGTGCGTCTATCGCGGCGACTGCGACGTCCTCGGGAAACCGCCGCGCCAGATCAACCGCGGTGCGGCTCGGCGTCGTCAACCGCACCTCGCCGACCCGACATATCTCGTCTGCGTCAGGGCGGTCCTCCCACACGACGATTCCCCGGGTCGGTCGGCACGGGCTGCCAATGATGTTGGCAGGCAAGGCTGCATCGATATACCTCGTGCCATGCATCGCGGCAGCTGAGAAGCCGGCCAGAATGCCCTCACGCCGGGATCGCAGCCAAGCTGCCTTCGCGCGCAGAATCGCAGTCGGTCGCGTGCCGCTTGGCACATAGACGTCCTTGTGCACCGCTACGAAATTCGTCCGCAATTCGTATCGCGTCAGGCGCCGAGCGGCCAACGCTTCACTCCCGATGAATGGCTCCCCCACGGCGGCAGTGTGCCGGGGAATCCGTCGGCGACGCCACTGCCAGCCGGCGCTCGCTGTGCATAACTCTCACGAGCCTGACTGGAGGGCGAAAAACCCGCCTCAGAATCGCCGTGCCGTCAGGCTGGGTGCGGGCCTTACAACGGAGGCGGCGCCCAGGGCAGGGTTATCGGGCCCATGCCCGGGATCTCGAGCACGTGCGTCGGCCCGCCGTCGACGGGCGGCGCCGGCTCGGCCGGGGGAGCCTGCGGCGCATGCGCCGGGTTGTCGACGGGCGATGCCGGAGCCGGGGGCGCCGTGGTGTCAGTGACGGAAGCGCTGGGTGCTTCGGCCGAGTGCGTTGCCGCCGACGACGAAGATGTCGAGGACGACGAAGATGACGAGGACGAGGACGACGACGGCTCCGCGACGGTACTCGGGGCGGCAACCGGTGCCGCCGCGGTCGTCGGCGCATTGCTTGTCGGCGCGACGGTGGTCGCCGTCGTGACCGGACTCGGAAGTGCGACGGGGCGCGGGACCACCACAGCGGGCGCCGCCGGCGCGCCGCCGGGGGCCTTCACGCTGCCGGTCAGGGGGCCGGGGGTCCGCGATGCCAGCGCACACAGCACCTGGTGGCTGCCGGCGGACCAGCTGGTGGGGCCGATGGGCCGGACGTTCAGGGTCAGGTCACTCGCGGACAGCGTCTTGGGTGCCAGGTACGCGGTCGTCATTGTGAGGCAGGCGGGGCGCAGTACCGCTTCCTGCTCGGCGTCTGACGGCGGTGGGCCGCCATGAAAGTGCTCGCCCAGATCGATGGGACCGACGGCCTCGACCGAATGCGGCTCGGCGCAGTCCACCGGCACCAGGCCCGTCTGCCCGCCCTTCATGTCGGCGCCCAGACAGGTGCCGGGCGGCCAGATGCGCGACTGGTCCTGTTCGGCGACCAGCCCGCGGAACGGCAGCTGCTGGCCGTTGGGGCCGGGCAGTTGCAGCCCGCACAACGCGGTGCCACTGCCGTTATTGGCGCCGCCGGAGCCCACCGACCGCAGCAGACCGTATGCGAAGCGCCCGTTCGGGTCGTAGTGCGGGCCGAGGTAGCGGCGTCCCGACACCGCGCATGACTCCTGGTCGCCGTCACCTTGGACCGAGTTGACGACCTCGAACAGGTGCGGGCTGCTGCACTGCACGAAGGCGGGCCGTTGCGGCGGTTCAGGTTGCCACGTCAGGCAGCTGCCGGCATGCGCGTTGCGGAAGACGGCGTCGGTGTGGTCGTCCTCGGTAGGGCCGCCGACGGACGGGCCGCCGGTGGCCACGGTGACCACCCCAGCGATCAGCTGGGCGCACAGCAAAGCCGCCAGCAAAGCGCGGTGCGACGCCCAAGACTTGACCGATAGCAGACTCATCGGTTCCATAGCGTGACATATTCGACCGATCCACGCAGCTTGCGGTATCGATCTCCACCGAGTCGGGACCGACTCGTGATGCGACAGGACCTACTTGAGCAAAGGGTCGCGGGGCAGTCCGAGAATTCGTTCGGCGATGGTGTTCCGGGTGATCTCCGAGGTGCCGCCGGCGATGGTCATGGCCCGGTAGCCGAGGTAGGCCTGAGTGAGTGCCGGAGTTTGCCCGGTCACGGCCGCGGCGCCGGCCAGTTTCATCCCCAGTTCGGTCTGCCGCTGCCCCTGTTCGGCGACCACGAGTTTTGTGACGTTGCCTTCGGGTCCCGGACCGGTGCCCGCGATGGCCCGGCTGATCCGCCGCAGATTCAGCAGCCGCAGCGTGTGCCCTTCGGCGATCACCGCGCCGACGCGGTCCCGCAGGCCGGCAGCCAGGTCCGGCGGGGCCGCGTCCAACAGCGCGATCAGGTCGTCCGCGCTGAAGCCGGACTGTGCACCCGAGCCGCCGCCGATCGACAGCCGCTCGTTGCCCAGCGTCGCGCGGGCCACGAGCCAGCCCTTGTTGACGTCACCGACCACATCGGCGTCCGGGACGAACACCTCGTCGAAGAACACTTCGTTGAAGTGGGCGTTCCCGGTCAGGCCTTTGAGGGGGTTGACGGTCACGCCGGGGGCTTTCATATCGATCGCCATCATCGTGACGCCGGCGTGCTTGGGAGCGTCCGGATCGGTGCGCACCGTGGCCAGGCCCCACTGGCAGTACTGGGCCAGGCTGGTCCACACCTTCTGTCCGGTCACCAGCCAGCCGCCGTCGACCTTCTTGGCGCTGGTGCGCACGGCGGCCGCATCCGAGCCGGCTTCGGGCTCGGAGAACAGCTGGCACCACATGATCTCGCCGCGCAGGACCGGGTACACCCAGCGCTCACGCTGATCATCGGTGCCGGCCTGGGCGATGGTCAGCGTCACCCAGCCGGTGATGCCGAGGTCGGGACGCTCCACCGGCTTTGTCCCCCCGCTCGCTGCGCTCGTGCCCCCTGGAGCGCGGAACTCCTGCTCGATCGCCAACTGTTCCAGCACGCCGGCGTCACGGCCCCACGGCTTGGGCCAGTGCGGCACCAAATACCCGGAGTCGACGAGGAAATCGCGCTGCTTGTCCTCGGGCAGTGCGCGCAAGGTGGCGACCGCCTCGCGGGCCGCAGCCCGGTGGTCTTCGGCTTCGGCGGGCAGCGCGAATGACGCCCCCTGAGCGCGGCCGCTGCGCTGCCCGTCGACGACATCGGCCAGCGGGTCGGCGCCGTCTGCGGTCAGCGCCGCCAATGTGAGGGCACGGCGCAGATACAGGTGTGCGTCGTGCTCCCAGGTGAAGCCGATACCGCCGTGCAGCTGAATGTTGTTCTCTGCGTTGAACACCTGACTGTGGATCGCCTGTACGGCGGCCACGGCCGCGCCGAACCAGGCGTCGTGCAGATGGTCGGCGCGCGCTGCGTCCCACACCGCCGCGGTGGTGAGTTCGGCCGCCACCAGCATGTTGGCGGCGTGGTGTTTGACGGCCTGGAAGGTGCCGATGGTTCGGCCGAATTGCTCACGCACCTTGGCGTACTCGACGGCCATCTCCAGCGCCGCCCAGCTGACCCCGACGGCTTCGGCGGCGGCGAGCACACGAAAAGCGGTGTGCGCCTTGGTCGCTGCGCCGCGCAGTACTGCCGTTGCCGCGGCCTGGTCCAGCGTCACTGAGCCGATGCTGCGCGTGGTGTCCGTCCCGTCCAGCGGTGTGACGGTGACGCCGCTGGTTTCCGCATCGATGACCACCACGTCATCGCCGGCGACCAGGACCAGCAGCGCGGCATCAGGGGCGCCGAGCACCGTCGGGCTTTCCCCGAACACCGTGTGGCCGGCGATGTGAACGTGGCCGGACAGTCCCAGGGCGGCCACGGTGCTGCCGTCGGCCAAGCCGGGCAGGAGGGCGGCGCGCAGCTCGTCGGTGCCGCACCGGTCGATGACGACGGCAGCGGCGACGGTCGGCAGGAACGGACCGGGACACAACTCGTGGCCCTGCGCCTCCAGAATCACCGCCAGTTCGGGCAATCCGAATCCGGAGCCGCCGTACTCCTCGGGGATGGCCAGGCCCTGCCAGCCCAGATCGGCCGCGGCGGTCCAGAATCCGGCCGGATGTGACGGTCCGCCCTCGAGCGTGGTGCGCGCCGCGGCCCGGCTACCGAGCCGGTGCAGCAGTCCGGTTGCCGAGTTCGCGAGCTCATGGTGTTCGTCGGTGATCGCCAGCGCTGAGGTACCCATCGCTCGACTGTAAGCACGACGGTATGACTTCGAATAGGCCCTGATCAGCTGTGATGCACTTCACACAAGGGCGGTCGCCGAACTGTGACCGCAAACTTGCCGTGGCCCCGAAACTGCGTGGTCAGCCGGGTGTACGCTCGCGAAATGACGGCTCGACCGCATGACCACGATCACAGCCCTTCGTTGGCGACCAGGTTGCGCTGGTTCATGGCAGCCAAACCCTCTGATCACCTCCTGACGATGGCGACGGCCGCCGCATCCCTGCCAGTGGTCGGGAAGAGCCTCGAGCCCCTCGGCGGGGCCACCGCGATGACACTGTGGGGCATGCGGCATGTGCCGAGCTTCTGGGCGTCGACCGCCAAGGCGCTGTTCACTCCCAGCATGGCGGAGATCCGCCGGGCCGAGCGTGATTGCACCAACGAGGTCGTCCGGGCCGCGCTGACGGGCGTCGTGCCGCCTGCCGAACTCGACATTGAATGGCCTGCGCCCGAGCACACCCCGCCGTTCTGGCGAGCGCGCGAACACCGGCGCCAGGTGCACCGCACCTCGGTGCGCTACGGCGACAGCCCGTCACAGCTGCTGGACGTCTGGCGCGCGGACGACCTGCCCAGCGAGCCGGCTCCGGTGCTGATCTACCTGCCCGGTGGGGCGTGGGTGCACGGCAGCCGGCTGCTGCAGGGCTACGCGCTGATGAGCCACCTGGCCCAGCAGGGCTGGGTCTGTTTGTCCATCGATTACCGCGTGGCGCCGAATCACCGTTGGCCGCAACACATCACCGACGTCAAGACCGCCATCGCGTGGGCCCGGGCGAATGTCGACAAGTTCGGCGGTGACCGCGAATTCATCGCCATCTCCGGTGGTTCGGCCGGCGGGCACCTGGCCGCGCTGGCCGGCCTGACCGCCAACGATCCCGAACTGCAGGTCGACCTACCCGAGGGTGCCGACACGTCTGTCGACGCCGTGGTCGGCATCTACGGCCGCTACGACTGGGAAGACCGGTCCACCAAGGAGCGCGAGGAGTTCGTCGACTTCCTCGAGCGGGTCGTGGTCCGGCGGCGGATCGACAAGCACCCGGAGATTTACCGGCAGGCCTCGCCGATCGCGCGGGTGCATTCAGATGCGCCGCCGTTCCTCGTGATTCACGGCAGCGGCGACAGTGTCATCCCCGTGGCGCAGGCGCGAGCTTTCGTGCACGAGCTGCGCGCAGTGTCCACGTCGACCGTCAGCTACATCGAATTGCCCGGCGCCGGACACGGTTTCGACATGACCGACGGTGCCCGCACCGGGTCGATGGCCACTGCCATAGGGTTGTTCCTCGACGAGGTCCGCCGGAACCAGCATCAGCAGCGTGTCGAAGAGGTCGTCTAGACCATTCGACTGGCAGAGGTCTGACCGAAGCGCAGGAGAGGTCGAGTGAAACGACT
Organism: Mycolicibacterium sp. CBMA 226; assembly: GCF_009729075.1. Taxonomy (GTDB): domain Bacteria; phylum Actinomycetota; class Actinomycetes; order Mycobacteriales; family Mycobacteriaceae; genus Mycobacterium. The sequence continues at coordinate 258,939 of NZ_VTGY01000011.1, forward strand.
GAGTGGGTGGGATGCGTTCCTGCTGTATTCGGAAACGCCCAACGTGCACATGCACACCCTCAAGATTGCCATCATCGATCTCGCCGGCCTCGGTGACCGCACCTTCGGAATCGACGAATTCCGTCGCGTCCTCCGCGAGCGCCTGCACAAGCTCGATCCGTTCGGCTATCAACTCGTCGACATCCCGTTCAAGTTCCACCACCCGATGTGGCGCGAGCATGCTGAAGTCGACCTCGAGTACCACGTCCGGCCGTGGCGGGTGGCCGCCCCGGGTGGGCGCCGGGAATTGGACGAGGCGATCGGCGAAATCGCCAGTACCCCACTGGATCGCAGCCGGCCGTTGTGGGAGATGTACCTCGTCGAAGGCTTGGCCAACGGGCGGGTTGCGGTGGTCGGAAAGATCCATCACGCGCTGGCGGACGGCGTCGCCTCGGCCAACCTGCTGGCCCTCGGCATGGACATCACCGAAGGGCCGCAACGCGACAACGATCTGTATGTCACCGATCCGGCGCCGTCGCGCGGTCAACTGGTGCGGTCGGCGTTCGCGGACCACCTGCGCCAGATCGCGCGGATTCCCGGTGTCGTGAAGTACACCGCCGACGGAATCGCGCGGGTACGTAAGAGCAGCCGCAAGCTGTCGCCCGAACTGACCCGGCCCTTCACCCCGCCGCCGAGCTTCATGAACCACGTGCTCACGCCGGGTCGGCGTTTTGCGACAGCCACTTTGGCGCTCGCGGAAGTCAAGGAGACCAGCAAGAAGCTGGGCGTCACCATCAACGACCTGGTGCTGGCCATGTCGTCCGGCGCGTTGCGAGAGTTGCTGCTGAAGTACGACGGCAAGGCCGATCACCCGCTGCTGGCGTCGGTGCCGATGAGCTACGACTTCTCACCGGATCGCATCTCCGGCAACCGATTCAGCGGCGTGCTGATCGCGCTGCCGGTCGATGTGGACGACGCCGCGCAGCGTGTCCAGCAGGCCCGGGAAGCCGCATTGTTGGCCAAGGAGAGTCACCAGCTGATCGGCCCGGAGTTGGTGGCCCGGTGGGCTGCCTACATGCCGCCGGCGCCGATGGAGTCGATGTTCCGCCGGCTGTCCAACAAGGACGGCCAGAACAAGGTGCTGAACCTCAACATCTCCAACGTGCCGGGCCCGCGGGAGCGCGGCAAGGTGGGCGGCGCCACCGTCACCGAGCTCTACTCGGTCGGACCGCTCACCGCGGGCAGCGGCCTGAACATCACCGTGTGGAGCTATGTCGATCAGCTCAACATCTCGGTGCTGGCCGACGGTACGACGACCGACGACCCGCACGAAGTGACCACGGGCATGGTGGAGGATTTCAAGCAGATCCGCAGGGCCGCAGGACTTTCCGAGGAGCTGACGGTCGTCGAGACCGCGATGGCGCAGTAGGGTTTGCGCCCTGGGAGTCGTCACCTCGGGCTGACAGTGTCAATCCAAGGTGACAATGTCATCGATTGGTGACGGGTCCAGATCGGACATGCCCATGGGAGAGCTGCGCGTTCACGCTCCGCGCCGGCCGGCGGGAACGCCGGCTGACCCCGTTGCCGGTGGGACCGCCGGCTAACCCACGTTGTCCGAGGGCACCGCGGCATGCCCCGTCTCGGCGCGTACCCACTCCAGGAACCGCGTGATCGCCTCGGCGGTGTAGCGGCCGTGTGCCGAACCGAAGACGTCGAATGCGTGCTGCGCGTTGGGGATCTCGGCGTAGGCCACCGATGCCGGTGACTGCTCCCTGAGCGCGGCGACGAAGTCCCGTCCCTCCTGGACGTCGATCAGCGTGTCGTTGGTGCCGTGCAGCACGAAGAACGGTGGGGCGTCAGGACCGATCCGCTTGATGGGCGAGGCGTCCAGGAACACCTTGGAATCGTTGGCGTACCGCTTCTTGATGATGAGCTGCTCGAGGGCCCGCATCATTTCGGCGCGCCCGGGGCCTTCGAAGCCGAACCAGTCGTACCGGCCGTACACCGGAACCGCGGCCACCACGGAGGTGTCGGCATCCTCGAAGCCGGGCTGCCACTGGGGATCCCCGGGAGTCAGGGCTGCCAATGACGACAGGTGACCGCCCGCCGAGCCGCCGCTGATGGCGACGAAGTCGGGGTCGCCGCCGTACTCGGCGATGTGCTCCTTGACCCACGCCAGGGCCTGCTTCACGTCGATGATGTGCGCGGGCCACTGGTGTTTCGGGCTGACGCGGTAGCCGATGGACACGCAGATCCAGCCACGGTCGGCCAGGGCACCCATCAGCGGGTACGCCTGTGGCCGCCGGTCGCCGAGCATCCAACCACCGCCCGGAACCTGCAGCAGCACCGGAGCTTTGCCATCGCGCGGCAGATCGGGACGGCGCCAGATGTCGGCCAGGTTGGCGCGGTGCGGGCCGTACTTGACGGTGTCCTTGTTGTACTTGCGTCGCGACAGCATGGTGCGTCCGATGCCGGGCAGACGCGGGACGCCGGGATCGGCCGGATTGGCCGGACCGATCACGTCGCGCAGCGGCTCCTCGAACGCCGGCCGCGAGCTCCGGCTGCGAGTGACGATGTACGCCAGGATGGCCCACGTGATTGCGTTGATACCCAACGCGATTCGGCCACTCGTACCCGCAAAATGTCCGCGCCGGCCCCGGCGGATCGCGGACAGCACCGAGGAACTGAGCACGAAGCCCGCCGCTTCGCTGGACGGCCAGCCGTAGGCGAACGCGACGATGCCGGGGTTCCCGGAGCGGGCCAGCGGGTGGGCCGCGTTGGTGGCGTTGACGAGTCCGAAGACGGCCCGCAGCAGGGTCACCGATTTACGCACCATCGGCCAGCGCCTTCAGTTCTCGGCGGTCGATCTTGCCGGTACTGTTGCGTGGCAGTTCACCGAGCACCGTAATCGACCGGGGCACTTTGTAATTGGCCAGGTTGTCGCGCACGTGCTGCTTGAGTGTGTCTGCGGTGGCCGTCGCGCCGTCGGTCAGCACGACGAACGCCACCAGGCGCTGGCCGTACTGTTCGTCGTCGACTCCCAGCACCGTGGCCTCGGCCACCTCGGGGTGTGCCAAAAATGTCTTCTCCACTTCGATGGGGTAGACGTTCTCGCCGCCAGACACGATCATCTCGTCGTCGCGGCCCACCACGAAAAGGCGACCTTCTGCGTCAAGGTAGCCGACGTCACCGGACGACATGTAGTCCTGGTGAAAATCCTTTGTAGCACCGGAGGTATAGCCGTCGAACTGCGTCGAGTTGCGCACGTAGATGGTGCCCACCTCGCCCGTCGGCAGCTCCTGGAAGTCGGCGTCCAGGATCTTGATCTCGGTGCCCTCGGCCGGCCGGCCGGCGGTGTCGGGGGCGGCGCGCAGGTCGGCCGGCGTCGCGGTGGCGATCATGCCGGCCTCGGTGGCGTTGTAGTTGTTGTAGATGACGTCACCGAACTGGTCCATGAACGCGGTGACGACGTCGGGCCGCATGCGTGAGCCGGAGGCCGCGGCGAACCGGAGCGACCGGCCGCTGTAGCGATTGCGGATGTGGTCGGGCAGCTCCATGATGCGGTCGAACATGACTGGGACAACACACAATCCGGTCGCCTGGTACTTGTCGACCAGCGCCAGCGTGGCCTGCGGGTCGAACTTGCGGCGGGTGACGACGGTGCAGGCCATCGACGCCGCGAACACCAATTGCGAGAAGCCCCAGGCGTGGAACATCGGCGCGACGACCACCGTGGTCTCCTCCGTGCGCCACGGCGTGCGGTCCAGGATCGCCTTCAACGCGTCCAGGCCGCCGCCGGAATGCTTGGCGCCCTTGGGTGTTCCGGTGGTTCCGGAGGTCAGCAGGATCACCCGGCTCTTCTCACCGGTGCGTCGCGGCTGCAGCCCCAGGTGGTCGATGATGAGCGACTCGACGGTCAGCGGGTGGTCGTCGGTGTCGGTCCACGCGACGATGCGTGTCACTTCGGGACGCCCTGCCCGGTCCGCCAAGGTGCGGTCGACCGTCGCCGTGAACTCTTCGTCGTAGATGATGACGTCGACGTTCTCGCGGTTCACGACCTCGGCCATCGCGGGGCCGGCGAAGGAAGTGTTGAGCAGCAACACATCTGCGCCGATGCGGTTGGCCGCGATCAATGCGTCGACGAAGCCACGGTAGTTGCGCGCCATGATGCCGACGACCTTGGCCGACGCCAGGGTCTGCAGCGCGGCGGCGAACGCGTCGCCGCGCTTGTCGAGCTCACTGAAGGTCAGTGTGCCCAGCTCGTCGATGAGGCCCGCGCGGTTACCGCAGCGCTGCGCGGAACTTGCGAAACCCGAAGTGACGCTCATGTTTTCGCGCGCCATGGCGCCGGCGATCCGGAGGTACTTGTCCGGCCGGAGCGGGGCGATGACACCGGCCCGGACCATGGTGTTGACCAGGCCGGCTGTGGCGGCCAGCTTGTCGGTGATTCCCACGGCGTGTCAGCCTAGTACCGGGAAGCGGCGCTCTTCGGCGAGTTCATCGAGAGCGTCCTGCATGACCTTGCGGACATGCGCGTCGACCGCGTCGATGTCGGGTTCATCGCCGGACTGGAATGCGATGGCCGTCGGGTCGACGGGCGGCAGCACCTGCATGACGATCTTCGAGGGCAGCGGGAGGTTGAACGGCAGCACGGCGGACAAGCCGAACGGCAGCCCGACGGACAGCGGCACCACCTTGGTGCGTGCGGCGCGCGCGATGGGGCCGAGGGCCTTGGCGATCCGCTCGCCGCGGGTCAGGAACAGCTGGGTCTCCTGGCCGCCGATGCCGACCATCGGCACGATCGGCACGCCGGCGTTGATGGCGGCCTTCACGTACCCCTTGCGGCCGTCGAAGTCGATCTTGTTGGCGTCGGTCGACGGCCGGTAGACGTCGTAGTCACCGCCCGGGAACACGACGACGAGGCCGCCGGAACGCAGCGCTTCGTCGGCGTTCTCATGGCTGGCCAGGATGTAGCCGGTCTTCTTGAAGAAGTCCGCGGTCGGGCCGACCATCAGCATGGCGTGGCTCAGCGTGTAGACCGGACGGTCGTAGCCGTACTTCTCGTAGAAGTGCGACGAGAAGATCGGCACGTCCATGGGCAGCAGGCCGCCGGAGTGGTTGCTCACCACCAGGGCGCCACCCAGCGGAATGTTCTCCAATCCGCGGACTTCGGATCGGTGATACACCTTCAGCAGCGGGCGGAGAATTCCCATGACCTTCTCGGTCAGATCGGGGTCGAATTTGGTGATTTCGGGCAGCTTGGCCACGGTTTCTCCTCTGGCTGCGGCAAAAACTAGAACGCGTTCTAATTTTCGATTATTCACTGGTTGGCCGCCGGACGCCAATCCCCTGTGGCTAGCATCACCGTCGTGACCGAAGAAGCCACTAGCGAAGATGCTGTCCTCGTCGAACAGCGCGACCGCATACTGATCATCACCATCAATCGGCCCCAGGCCAAGAACGCTGTCAACTCAGCGGTCAGCAAGGGCCTGGCCGCGGCCGCGGACCGCCTGGACGAAGACCCGGGACTGTCCGTCGGCGTGCTGACCGGAGCCGGCGGCACGTTCTGCGCGGGCATGGATCTGAAGGCCTTCGCCAAGGGCGAGAACGTCCTGTCGGACCGTGGCCTCGGCTTCACCCAGCGTCCGCCGGCCAAGCCGCTGATCGCGGCCGTCGAGGGCTACGCCCTGGCGGGCGGCACCGAGCTGGCGCTGTCCGCGGACCTGATCGTCGCCTCGAATGCGTCGGCTTTCGGCATCCCCGAGGTCAAGCGCGGCCTGGTCGCCGGTGGCGGCGGCTTGCTGCGGCTGCCGCAGCGCATCCCGTACGCCATCGCCATGGAACTGGCACTCACGGGTGACAACCTGACCGCCCCGCGGGCACACGAGTTGGGCTTGGTCAACGAGCTGACCGAGCCCGGTGCTGCACTGGACGCGGCCGTCGCGCTGGCCGAACGCATCACCGCGAACGGCCCGTTGGCGGTTGCCGCGACCAAGCGCATCATCGTCGAGTCGTCGGACTGGTCCGACGCGGAGAAGTGGGACAAGCAGGCCGCGATTCTGGGCCCGGTCTTCATGTCGAAGGACGCGCGCGAAGGCGCGGTGGCCTTCGCTGAGAAGCGCGCGCCGCAGTGGACCGGTAGCTGACTTTCGCTACTTGGGCTTTTTCTCCGGCTGCTGCACCGGGCACTGCTGCTCAACCCAGTTGTTGAGCGTACGGCTGAACTGGGAGCGGTCGGGGTCGCTCGTGTGCAGGCCGTTGGTCTTGACGAAATGCGCGACGGCGGCCTGCACGTCAGCCGGCGGATGGAAGCCGTTGATGGTGTCCCCGGCGGTCTTCGCGTCGTCCGGGGACGCGCCGGACATCAGGTTCACCACCGCGCTGGTGAGTTGTAGGCAGGTCCCGCCGTCGAGCTGACGGCTGGACGGCGGAGCGCCGGCATCGGGTGTGCTCGGGGCGGCCGACGTATTCGGCGCCGGAGTGCTCGACGTCGAGGTGGTCGGTTGCGCCGGTTGCTTGTCGCCCGAGCAGCCGGCCAGTAGCAGGGCAGCTGCCAGCACGGCGGCTTGACGGCTCTTGGATCGCCGCGACGTCAGGTTCTCCCGGTAGGACATGTGTTTGTTCTACCGGGAAGATTGTTCGTGTCGGCCGCTGGGGTCGAACAATGGTCAGACGGCGGCGACGAAGTCGCTGCTGTAGAACTCGGCCGGGCTCTGCGAGTGCGGGGCGGGCAGGTCCACCGCGACCCACACGCCGGTGGTGCCGGGGGCGACGGAAAGCTGCACGGTGGAGTTGCCGTTGCCGAAGCCATCGGTGCTCAGCGTGCCGGTGGCGATGCTCGGGTCGCCGGGCAGGCAGCCCAGCGTGGCGTGCGGCGCCGGGATCAGCCGGACCGTGTACTGCGCGTCGCGCGCACCGTCGAACATCTCGATGTGGGCGGTCGCGGTGCGGCCGTCGGACGTGACCTCAGCCGTCGGCACCGCCGGAAAGCGGAACTTCATGTAGTTGATCGGCTGCCGGTCGCACGTGTACGTCCGCGACATCAGGGTCATGCGGGCCGTGCCGGCGGCCTGCGCGGGCGCGGCGACCATGGTCGCGACAGGCAAGGCGGAGATGGCCAGCGCAGCCAGCGCGCCGCTTACTTTCGACATGTGTCGAGTTTTTACCGGGACCGCCGGTAGCGCTATGGCCGCCGTCACAAGCGGGCCGAACCCACTTTCGGCGCAGATAATGACTTAGGTCACAACGGTTTTCAGGTGCGGCCCACCGTCACATCCCAGGGGTTCGCCGTCGCGGTGATGCCCGCCAGTCGCCGGGCGTGCCAGCGGGTGCTGCCGAACTCGTCGGCCCAACTGCGGGCCCGCATGGTCGCGCGCCACAGCGGATGCTCGGCGGTGGTGCCGATGGCACCGTGCAGCTGATGAGCGATGGTCGTCACCGGGGCGACGGCCCGGCCGACGGCAACCTTGGCCACCGTGGTGGCGTAGGCGGTACGGGCGTCGCCGAATCCGTATTGGGCGGCCGCGGTGACCGCCAGGGTGGTGGCCGCTCTGGCGCGTTCGATCTCACCGACCATCGAGGCCAAGGAGTGCTGCACCGCCTGGAAGGCGGCGAGCGGACGGCCGAACTGCTCCCGTGTTTCGGTGTGCGCGACGGTCAGTTGCGCGGCGGCATCGAACGCGCCGACGATCTGCACGCACCGGCACCACGCGCCGCGGATGGTCAACTCGTCAGCGAGCGCAAGTGGCACCTGGACGACATCGCCTGCCGCAGGGTCGAATTCGACGGTAGCCCGCGGTTCGCCGGCAAGGTTGTGTCCAGGGTTGCCGAGCGTCGGGGAATCCAGCAGCGCGACGTACAGGGCGTCCGGTCCGCGCGTCGCGGTCAGCACCGGCCCGCATTGCGGCCAGGTCGCGACACCCTCGGGTGCCACCGTCAGCGGGCCGGAATCCGGCACCGCCACGCCGGCTTCGGTGGCCAACCATGTTGCCAGTACATCGGTTTCGGCGATCGGCACCGCGGCGGCATGGCGTGCCAGGATGCCCAGTACGACGGCCGCCGCGCCCGGCCCGGCGTCGGCTTCGCTGCTGAGCCGCGTCAGCCCGGAGCTCTCGGCGGTGCGCCACAGGGCGTCGTCGAACGTCAACGGCAACGCGCGGACTGGCTGCGCCGTCCGTCCGATCTGGGCGGCCAGTTCGCGCAGTTCTGCGTACTCATCCGAATGCTGTTCTGCAGTAGCCCGTTTGGTCCAGTTCTTGGCGACAATGCCGCGCAGTACCTCGTTGGTGCCACCACGCAGCGTGAACAGCGGTGCGTGCACGCGGGCGGTGTCGAGCATCGCCCGTAGCCGCGGGCGCCCGCGGCCGTCGTACCCGTCCAGCAGGTCGGCCGCGATCTCGACGGAATCCTGCTCGAATCGAGTGCCGAGGTCTTTCACCAGCGCGGCGGACACCGCGGCATCCCGGCCGGCGGTCAGGGCCCGGGCGACCGATATCGAGAGTTGGCGCAGCGAGATCATCCGCGCCATCAGGTCGCCGATGTCGGCACGCGGGTCGTCGCGCAGTGCTTCGATGAGCGCGAAAAGCAGTGTGGCGGTGGACAGGAAGCGTTCGGGTCCGCTGCGCTCGAAACCCAGTTCGGAGGTCACCTGATGCCATCCGGCGCCGACGGTGCCGAGCAGATCGGCGTCGGTGAGGGCGACGTCGTCGAACAGCACCTCGTTGAAATGATGTTCGCCGTTCATCTGGATGATCGGCTCGATGGTGACGCCCGCGGCGTCGGTGGGCACGATGAACTGGCTGAATCCCGCATGCCGGTGGTGCGGATCCAGCGGGCTGGTGCGGGCCAGCACCACGATCTGGTGTGCCAGGTGCGCGCCGCTGGTCCAGACCTTGCTGCCGCTCAGCAGCCAGCCGCCGTCGGTCCGGGTGGCCTTGGTGGCGACGGCGGCCAGGTCGGAACCGGCCTCGTGTTCGCTCATGCCGATCGCGGAATACAAAGTCCCCGAAGCAATTCGGGGCAGAAGATGGCGTCGCTGGTCCTCGTTGCCGTAGGTCAGGAGGGCGGGTGCGACCTGCCGGTCGGCGATCCAGTGTGCGGCGACCGGAGCGCCGTGGGCCAGGAGTTCCTCGGTGACCACGTACCGGTGCATGTGGCTGCGCCCGCGGCCGCCGTACTCGACCGGGATCGTCAGCCCGACGAAGCCGGCCGCCGCCAGCCGCATGCTGAAGTCGGCGTCCCATTTCGACAACCAGCAGTCGACACCGGTTTGCCAGCCGAACTGCTCTGCGTCCTCGGCCAGGAACCGGCGCAGGTCCGAACGCAGTTCCGCCAGGTCATCGTCGTCGGCGCGGAGAGCGTCGAAATCGTCCATCCGGCAACAGTAATCGTGGCGTGCCGGATTGTCGGTGGGTCACGGCATACTCGGCGCGATGGCGACCATTTACTACACCGCATCGAGCTTGGACGGCTTCATCGTGGACTCTGCCGGCAGTCTGGACTGGCTGCTGTCCCGCGACATCGACGTCGACGGGCCGTTCGGTTACAAGGCCTTCGAGCGGTCGGTGGGTGCCCTGGTCATGGGCTCGACGACGTACCGCTGGGTCGTCGAGCACGAGCCGGGCGACTGGCCGTACCCACAACCGACGTGGGTGCTCACCTCCCCGCCGGTCATCGTCGCCGACGGCCATCCGGTGCAGGCCGTGAGCGGTGATGTCGCGCAATTGCATCCGGCGTTGGTCGAGGCGGCGGGCGAGCGTGATGTGTGGATTGTCGGGGGCGGCGACGTTGCGGCGCAGTTCGTGACGGCCGGTCTGGTCGACGAACTTGTGGTGTCCTACGCGCCGTGCTCGTTGGGTGAAGGCGCACCTGTGCTGCCGGTGCGCTCGGAGTGGCGGTTGCTGGAGTCCACGGTCAACGGGGACTTCGTGTGTGCGCGCTGGGCTCGCGCGGACGGCTAGTTGTCGCCGGCGGTGGGCAGGCCGTTGTTCTTGACGAAAGCCTTTGCCTTGATGAGGAATTCGAGCTGTTTGGCTACGTCGTGCAACGGCTCGACACTCTGTGACGAGCGGCTCAGGACCACGGCGCCTTCCAGTGCGGCCAGGCAGGTGACCGCCAGGGTCGACGCGTCGGCGTCGCTGAAGCCCTCCGCGGTGAAGGCGTGTCCGAGCGCGGTGCGCCACCGGTCGAAGATCTCGGCTGCGATGGGCGTCAGGATCGGGGCCTCGTCGCCCGAACCGACGGCGGCGGCGACCACCGGGCATCCCGCGGTGAAGGCGCTGTCGGCCAGGACCTGATCCCAGAAGGTGACGAACCCGCGTACGAGTGCGACGCCCCCGTATGCGGCGGAACCGTCGATGTGGGCGGCGATCGCATCGCCGGCGAACCGGAGGGCTTCGATCAGCAGCTGGCTGCGGCCCTCGGGGAAGTGGTGGTAGACCGAGCCGCGCGGTGCACCGCTACGGGCCAGCACCTCGTCGATGGTCAGGCCGGCGGCGCCACGCTCACGCAGCACGGCAGCGGCGCTGCGCACCATCCGTTGCCGGGTGGCGCCGCGCCTGTTGACCGTCTTGGCCGCAGGTTCCGCTGACGTCAATGCGTGACCCGGTTCCGAAGCTGCGTCATCCGATCCTGCACACCGCGGGCCGCTTCACGCAGCCGCTCGTTGGCGCCCAGGACGGTATGCGTGAATCGACGGCCCTTCACATTCACCTCGACCACCCACATGGTGCCCTCCTCGATATGGGACTCAGCATAAAACGCCCAACACATCGGACCAAAGAACGTGTTCCGGGTCACACCTGTGCGGGTCTTTTGGGCCGGCGCTGCGAGTGAAGTAAGCCAAAAATATGGTTTCTTGCATAATTTTGTGATCAAGAGTTCACTGCTTGCATGACGACCGATCTCGATCTGCAGACCGTCACCATCGAGCGGGATGGGCATGTTCTGGTGATGGGCCTGAACCGGCCCGAGAAGCGAAATGCGTTCGACCGCACGATGCTGGCGGAGCTGTCGCGGGCCTATGGCCTGCTGGAGCGCGACGACAGCCTGCGTGCCGGAGTGCTCGTCGCGCACGGTGATCACTTCACCGCGGGGCTGGACCTGCTTGACGTCGCACCGTCCATCGCGGCGGGGGAGAGCCCGTTCCCCGCCGACGGCCGCGACCCGTGGCGGCTCGACGGGCCGTGGACCAAGCCGCTCGTCGCGGCGGTTCAAGGGCGGTGCCTGACCCTCGGGATCGAGCTGTTGCTCGCCGCCGATATCCGGGTGGCTGCCGCCGACGCCCGCTTCGCCCAGATCGAGGTGCTGCGCGGCATCTACCCGTTCGGGGGTGCCACGGTGCGGTTACCGCGTGACGCGGGCTGGGGCAACGCCATGCGCTGGCTGCTCACGGGCGACGAATTCGACGCGGCCGAGGCGCACCGCATCGGCCTCGTGCAGGAGGTCGCAGATAACGCTGCCGATGCTCGGCAACGGGCCATCGAGATTGCGCACACCATTGCCGACCGCGCGGCCCCACTGGGTGTGCGGGCGACGCTGGCCTCGGCGCAGTTGGCCCGCAGCGCGGGCGAGGCCGCGGCGTTCGACAGGCTGCAACCCGAAGTGGCCAGACTGTTCACAACCCAGGACGCCGTCGAGGGTGTGCAGTCCTTCGTCGAGCGTCGCTCCGCTCAGTTCCAGGGAGCGTGACTGCGAATCGGCCAGCAGACGCGAAAACCCCCAAAACCAAGTGGTTTTGGGGGTTTTCACGACTGCTCGCGAGGGGGGCGGTGGCCCCCAGCTCGCGCAGGAAAAACTAGCCGGCGTTCTCCAGCGCGACGAGCGCGGCGGCCAGCTTGAAGAACTTGTTGGAGCCCAGGTCCCGGATGGTCTTGATGTGGAACGACTCGGCGAATACCTCGGCGTGCTTGTCGGTCAGGCCGGCCAGCGCGGCGGGCGAGGCGTCGAGGATGTCCTTGAGGGACTTGTCTTCGAATGCCTTGTCGAGCGACTTCTCGAGATCAACGGAAACTGCCATGGTTTGCCTCCCAGATTGTTTGCCAGACCTTCGGACGGGCGTGACGGTATCAGCCATTGCTGCGGTTCGCCCGGGATAAAACACCGGTGCTGAAAAGCCGAATGGCCACCCGGCCGAGTCCCCCGAGGGGCGAAGGACAAGACGCGGATGGCCATTCGGACGAGGCGGTATTACTCCGGGGTGTAGCCGAACGGCAGCAGGACACTCTTGGCCTGGCAGTAGGCCTCGATGCCCTCGGGACCGTTCTCGCGGCCGATGCCCGAGTTCTTGTAACCGCCGAACGGTGCGCCCGGGTCGAACGCGTACATGTTGACCGCGTACGTGCCGGTCCGAATCTGCGCGGCGATCTTCATCGCGCGCGGGATGTCTTTGGTGTAGACGCTGCCGGCCAGGCCGTAGTCCGAGTCGTTGGCGATGCGGATGGCGTCCTCTTCGGTGTCGAAGGGGATGATCGCCAGCACTGGGCCGAAGATCTCTTCCTGGGCGATGGTCATGGAGTTGTCGACGTCGGCGAACACCGTCGGCTGCACGAACCAGCCGGAATCCAGGCCCTCGGGACGGCCGCCGCCGGTGGCGATGCGCGCGCCCTCCTCGACGCCCTTCTTGATGTATGCCTCGACGCGCTCACGCTGCTTCTCGCTGATCAGCGGGCCGATCATGGCGGCCGGGTTGTCGGGCAGGCCGACCTGCATGGCGGCCGCGCCCGCGGCCACTTTCTCGACGACCTCCTCATAGCGCGACCGCGGCGCCAGGATGCGGGTCTGGCCGACGCAGGCCTGGCCGGTGTTCATCAGGCCCGAGAACAGCAGCATCGGGAGGGTGGAGTCCAGGTCGGCGTCCTCGAGGATGATCGCCGCGGACTTGCCGCCGAGTTCCAGCGTGCACGGCTTGAGCCGCTCGGCGGCGACCTTGCCGATCTCCTTGCCGACGGCCGAGCTGCCGGTGAAGGTGAACTTGTCGATCTCGGGGTTGGCGATCAGTGCGCGGCCGGTCTCGGGGCCGCCCGGCACGATCGACAGCACGCCCTCGGGCAGGCCGGCGTCGGCGAAGGCCTGGGCCAGAGCGAACACCGACAGCGGCGTCTCGGCCGCGGGCTTGAGGACGACGGTGCAGCCGGCCAGCAGCGCCGGACCGAGCTTGTTGGCGGCCAGGAAGAACGGCACGTTCCACGCGGCGACGGCGGCGACGACGCCGATGGGCTCGCGGGTCACCAGCGTCTGGCCGTAGATGCCGTCGCGGATGTCGCTCCACTGGAACTTGTCAGCGGCGCCGGCGTAGTAGTTGAACGACGACATGGCCGCGCCGTACTGCATCATGTCGACGATGCTCGGCGGCTGGCCCGTCTCGGCGGAGAGCAGGAACTTCAGTTCGTCGGCGCGCTCGGTCATGATGCGCGACGCCTCGGCGATCACCGCGGCGCGCTCTGCCGGCGACATCTTGGGCCACGGCCCCTCGTCGAACGCCTTGCGCGCGGCGGCACAGGCGGCATCCACGTCGGCCTTGCTGGCCAGCGGCACCTTGCCGACGAGCTCGCCGGTGGCGGGAGAGTGCACCTCGATGACGTCACCGGTCGCCGGAGCAGCCCACTTGCCGCCGATGAAAAGCTGATCCCACTCGGTTTTGAATGCCGTGCTCTGCGTCATCTGTGCTCCTCGCGTGCGCATGTCATGGCTGCGCGCCTCGCGCGCGCAGTGTCATGGCCGTCACACTACCCAGTTTTCGGCGAAACGAGAACATGTTCCAATTGGGTCGTTCAGCTGGGCCGCAGCACCAACACCAGGTTACTCGTCAAGAACTCCTGTAACACCGGTACAGAAGTCGCACGCCACGCCCATTGCGGGTGGTAGCGGGGGAATGCGGCGACGAGCGCCCCCGTGCTGCGTGCCCACTCCAGCCCAGCTGCGGCAGATACGGCGAACAACGACGATCCGTAGTCGTTCTTCGGCCGGTGGCCGTGTTTGCGGGTGTACATCTCGGCGGCTCGCCGGCCGCCGAGGTAGTGCGTCAGGCCCATCTCATGGCCGCCGAACGGACCCAGCCAGACGGTGTACGACAGGATCACCAGCCCACCCGGTCGGGTGACGCGCAGCATCTCCCGGCCCATCAGCCACGGTTCGCGGACATGCTCGGCGACGTTCGACGACAGGCAGACGTCGACGCTGTCGTCGGCGAAGGGCAGTGCCAGGCCCGAGGCGCGCACGAACGTGCCCGCGCCGTCGGGTTGGGCGGCCGGGCTCGTGCTGGATGTCGCCGCCAGGGCGGCTCCGGCATGCGCCTCGGCCTCATCGGGCTCGACTCCGATGTACGTCATTCCGGCACCGGAGAATTCGGTGGCGAAGTAGCCGGGGCCGCCGCCGACGTCGAGCACCGTTGCGCCTTCGGGTGCGGTGCCGTTGAGGTCGCGCCACAGGCCGTCCACCAGGGCGACGGTGTCCCGGGCGAGGCCGCCGTAGAAGCGGGCGGGGTCGCTCTGCTCGAAACGGAACTCGCCGAGCAGTCGGATCGAGCGCGCCAGGGTGGCTCGCCTGCGCGTGGTGACCAGTCGTTTGGCTGCCCAGCGATTCACTCCGCAACCCTACTGACCGGTACCCTTCATTCGATGCCAGACCACCCCCAGCAGACTGCTGGATCTCGTGACGAGATCCGGTCGGTGCTGCTGCTCTGCTGGCGCGACACCGGTCACCCCCAGGGTGGCGGCAGCGAGACCTATCTGCAGCGCATCGGCGCGCAGCTGGCCGAGTCCGGGGTGCGGGTGACGCTGCGGACCGCCCGCTATCGCGGGGCGTCACGCACCGAGGTCGTCGACGGCATCCGGATCAGCCGTGGCGGGGGGCGGCTGTCGGTGTACATCTGGGCCGGATTGGCGATGGTGCTGGCCCGCATCGGCCTGGGTCCGCTGCGCGGCGTCCGGCCGGATGTGGTGATCGATTCGCAGAACGGCATCCCGTTTCTGGCCCGACTGGCGTACGGACGCCGCGCGATGGTGCTCGTGCACCACTGCCACCGCGACCAATGGCCGGTTGCCGGACGACTGATGAGCAAGTTCGGCTGGTTCGTGGAATCGCGGCTGTCGCCCCGGCTGCATCGGGGCAACCAGTACGTGACGGTGTCGCTGCCGTCGGCCCGTGATCTGGTGGACCTGGGGGTCGAAGCGTCGCGGATCGCCGTCGTCCGCAACGGGGTCGACCTCGCTCCCGCGGCGTCACTGGCGCTGCCCCGGGCGGCCGCGCCACGCATCGTGGTGCTGTCCCGGTTGGTGCCGCACAAGCAGATCGAGGACGTGCTCGACGCCGTCGCGTTGCTGGCGCCGGTGGTACCGGGGCTCCGGCTGGACGTCGTCGGCGGCGGCTGGTGGGACGAGCGGCTGGTCGCGCACGCCCGGGGGCTCGGCATCAGCTCCGCGGTCACGTTCCACGGCCACGTCGACGAGGTCACCAAACATGAAGTGCTGCAGCAGGCTTGGGTGCACGCGCTGCCGTCGCGCAAGGAAGGCTGGGCGCTGGCCGTCATCGAGGCCGCGCAGCACGGCGTGCCGACGGTCGGCTACCGGTCGTCGGGCGGCCTGACGGACTCCATCGTCGACGGCGTGACGGGCCTGCTGGTCGACGACCACCGCGGTCTGGTGACGGCGCTGGAGACCCTGCTGACCGACGCCGTCCTGCGCGACCAGTTGGGTGCCAAGGCGCAGGTTCGGGCCGCCGAATTCTCGTGGGAGCAAAGTGCTTCCGCGATGCTGACGGTTGCCGAGGCCGTCCGGGACGGCAAGTTCGTCAACGGCATCGTGTGACGCGATAGGGCGTCGCGACACCGCCGCGGCCGGGCGTCAATGGCGCTTTCGTAAATTCTCTTGTGACGCCGATCCAAATCAGCCGTTTTGCTGTTGTACATCGCCACGGCGCATAAACTGACGGCCAAGTCAAATTTAATAGCAATGAGGGCCGCCTTCGGGGGTTCCGGCTTTCGGGTGTCCCTTCATTTTTGCGGATCCAGGCAACTGGGCCCGGTGATGTAGTGCGTTCGAACTCCGTTCTCATTCAATGTAATTGGATATACCGCTCCATCGATGTACCACCGGGTCTGAGGAGTTGAGCATGTGGAGTTGCCGATGACGCTCTCGACGTTCGGGCTCACGCGACTGACGAGTTCACGCGCGGTATGGCAGCCGTACTATGCGCGGCGCGTGCTGATCACTGACACCGCGGCGATCATCCTCGCGATGCTGTTCGCACAGTGGGTCCGCTTCGGCGGAGCGGGCTACGGCCCGTCGGCCTCTATGCTCTATACCGGATATTCGCTGGTGCTGGCCTGTCTGTGGCTGGGCGTATTGACGCTGCACCGGGCCCGTTCCGCCTCGATTCTGGGGTGCGGCATCGAAGAGTATCGACGCGTCGTCGCCGCGTCCTTCTGGACGTTCGGTGTCATCGCCATCGTGGCCCTGCTCGCGCGGCTCGAGATCGCGCGCGGTTACCTGGCCCTGGCGTTCCCGCTGGGCACCATCGGACTGCTGCTCGGCCGCAAGGTGTGGCGGCAGCGGGTCCGTGCGCGCCGGCACGCGGGCGAATGCCTGACATCTGTTCTCGCCATTGGTGATCGGGACGCCATCGCCGTCCTGGCCACCGAATTGATGAATGATCCCGGCGACGGATATGTGGTGGTCGGTGCGGGCATCCCGGGTGATCCCGGCGCGCGCGGCGACGTCATCACGATCGGCGACCGGGTAATCCCGATCTTCGGTGATGAGAACGATGCCCTCGGCGCACTCGGCGACCGATGTGCTGCCGACACCGTGGCGCTGACCGACGCCGAGCATTTCGGCGTCGCCGGAATTCAGCGGCTCACGTGGCGTCTCGAGGCCTCCGACGTGAATCTGGTCGTGTCACCCGGCCTGCTCGACGTGGCGGGCGCGCGGCTGGCGATGCGGCCGGTGGCCGGCATGCCGCTGCTGCATGTGGAGAAGCCGCAATATCACGGCGCCAAGAGCTTCCTGAAGAAGGCGTTCGACTTCGGATTCGCCCTGGCGGCGCTCATCGGTACGGCGCCGCTGCTCGTGCTCGCGGCCATCGCCATCAAGCTCACGAGTCGTGGTCCGGTGTTCTACCGGTCGGAACGCATCGGACTGGACGGCGAACCGTTCACGATGATCAAGTTCCGCAGCATGGTGGTCGACGCGGAGGAACGTCTCGAGGAACTGCTGCCGTCGAACGAAATGGCGGACGGCGTGATGTTCAAGATGCGCGAGGACCCGCGGGTGACGCTGGTGGGAAAGGTCTTGCGCCGCTACAGCATCGATGAGCTGCCGCAGTTCATCAACGTGCTCAAGCAGGACATGAGCGTGGTCGGTCCGAGGCCGCCGCTGCGCCGGGAGGTCGAATCCTACAACGGCGACATCAGGCGGAAACTGCTCGTCAAACCGGGCGTGACGGGCCTGTGGCAGATCAGTGGCCGGTCGAACCTTGCGTGGGACAAGGCTGTGCGCCTTGATCTTTCGTATGTCGACAACTGGTCGATGCTCACCGATGTCGGGATCATCCTCAAGACGGTCAGCGCGGTGGCTCGCGGCGACGGTGCGTACTGAGGCTCCGCCCCCGCTGAATGGCCATCGCGGCCAGGGCGCCGATCAGCATGCCCAGCCACACCAGGTGCGCGGCGATCAGCAGGCCCCGTGCCGAGGCCGCGGGCGTTGTGCCGCCGACCCGGTACAGCGCAATATCGTTGTCCCGGTATGCAATCGGTAACGACAGCGCCGGCGCCGGGCCCTCCACGACCACCCAGCCGACGCCGGCTGCGGCCAGTTGATGCACGTCGGCGCCCCGCAGCAGCAGGTCCTGCACCCGTCGTGCCCGCACGCCCTCGCCGGGCACGGTTCGTCCCCCGATCACCAGGTCGCCGGTCGCCAGGACGTCGGCGGAAACCCAGCGGGGCAGGGGGTCCAGCACCGCGGTGGGTCCGGCCCAGGGGAACTGCCGGATGACATCGGGCGGCAGGACCGCGACCGGCCTCGGGTCCGAATTGATCTGCGCCGCAACCGAGTACCAGCCAGCTGGGTACTGCACCGACCGCAGCTGACCGCCGACACCCCACGCCAGGTCGGGCAGTGCGGCCAAGACCACGACGCAGCACCCCGCCGCAGCGAAAGCCGTTGGCAGCCAACGTCGGAGCTCCAGCACCGCGGCGGCGCCCGCCAGGGCATAGCCCGGCATCGCGAGCGCGACCCACTTCTGCCCGTCGCGCAGTACGCCGGTGCTGGGAATGGTCCGGATCAGCCAGTCGAGGAACGCCGACCCGGCGTCGGTCGCCAGCAGCGCGGGCGCCACCACGGCGACGACCGCGAGCACCAGCAGCGGCCGCGCCGCAGCCATCGTCCAGGCCCGGCGTGCGCCGACCGCCACCACGGCCAGCAGCGTCACAGTCCCGACCAAGGCCCACAGCGTCGTCCGGGACACCGGTACCGCAGAGGCGTTCCAGATACCGCCGAGCCCGGCCAGGCTGCCCAGCGTCCCCAGCCCCGGCTCGGCTCGCGCCGCGAACGCGGGGACCCCGGCGCTGGCCACCGGGAGCACCGAGCGCGCGACGACCGTTGCCACCAACCAGGGCAGGGCGGCTCCGACTGACGCCGCCAGCGCCACCCACACGCCGCGCCACGTCCGGGTACACACCAGGGCCACGACCAACGCCAGCAGCAACCCCGTCGGCGTCAGCCCGGCGAGCGCGATCCAGAACACCAGGCCCCAGCGATTTGTGCACGATTGTTCGCGCTCACCGCGAGAAATCGTGCACAAATCACTCGAGAGGGCGACCCACGGCAGGCAGCCGTAGCCGACCAGCAGACTCCAGTGCCCCTGCAACAACCGCTCGGCGACATAGGGATTCCACACCGCGACGGTGGCGGCCACCAGCTGCCCGCCGAGACCGGCGTCCAGCACGGACGCGGCCAGCCGCGCCGCGCCCCAGCCCGCGAACCAGAGGCCCAGGATAAGTAGTGCCTTGACCAGCACGCCGCCGTCGATCAGAGGTGACAGGACAGAAAGGAAGAAGTCTTGCGGTAGGGCCCGGGGTGCGGCTTCGGACAAGCCCAGTGCCGCGTCGGACAGGTAGGACCGCGGCGTCGAGACCGCGTCACGCAGCAGCAGATAACCGGGCGCCAGCAGTGGCGCGGTGACGGCGAGCGTCAGACCCAGCGCGTACAGCGCCGCCAGGGATTCAGGGCGAGCGAAGCGACGGGTGATGTGCGGACGAAAAGGGATCAGATCCGGTCCGGTGGCAGATCGGTCGGCCGCTGGGTGGGCAGCTTCTCGGTCATGGCCTCGGCGGCGGGCATCGGGCCGGAATCGGTGTCGCGCCGGCCGAAGAAGCCGTGCCCGGCGGCGTCGAGGCCCGGATCGATCAACGCGGCCTGCGAGCGCAGGCTGTATCCGGCCAGCAGCACGCCACCGACCAGGAAGACCAGTCCCAGGCCACCGAACGTGATGGGCAGGATGCGGTTCCACAGGGCCAGCTTGTCGCGCTCGTCGTGGGCCGCGGAGACCTGCGACTCGACCGTCTGCTCGTTGGAGGTGACGGTGAAGTCGGCGAACGTCACCTCAGGCTTGAGGGCGTCACGCGAGTAGTAGTGGAAGCCGCGGTCCTTCTCCTTGACGATGGTGCCGGAGACCGGGTCCACCCAGAAGGTGCGCGCAGCGGCGTAGTAGCGCTGCATGGTGATCGGGTCGGTGGGCTCGGCGGACGGCACGCCCCACAGTTCGGCGCGCGCGGTCACCGCCCCGTCCTCGTCCTTGTCGTACAGCGACGAGAACTTGATCGGCTCCACCAGCTTGCCGTCGGCGTCGAAGCCGACGTTCTGGGTGAACTTGTAGACCGACAGCCCGTTGACGTCTTCTTCGCCCTCGTAGTTGGCGTCGTACGCCTTCTGCGCGATCGGGTCGAACACCTGGTAGGTCTTCTTCTCCGTGCTGAACGGGAAGCGGTAGCTCAGACCGGTGTGGGGCAGTGCGATGTTGGTGGGCGGGTTCTGGTCCTCGATGGTCCGCGGCTTCTGCACCGAACCGGCCGAACCCGTCACCGCGGCGGCGGTGGTGCGGTTGAGCGTCACGGTGTCGACGAGCGCGAGCAGCAGGCCGTTGTCCTGCTGCTTGTCGGTGCGTCGCACGGTGTTGCCGACCTGCAGCGTCACCACATCAGCGTTCGCCGGGTTCTCGACGCTCATCTGCCGCTGCAGCACCAGCGGGACGTTCTTGTTGACGACGAATTTCTCGCCCAGCAGCGATGCCGGGTCCAGCGCGGTGCCGGTGCCGTTGCTCACCAGTGTGGTGTCGATGTCGAGCGGAATCTTGGCGATCTTGCCCGAGGTATAGGTCGTCAAGAGCAACGCAGCAATCAGCAGGGCGGCGCCGAGCCCCATCAAGACGCATGCCGCGATTCGCAACCCCACAGCGCGGTTCAACCCGTGCTCCTCACTTTGTCTGGCGTCATATTGCTACTCGCGTGCGCGCCGTCGTCCTGCTCCTCGCGTGCGCGCCGGCCACACAGCAACCCGACTGACCCTAACAGCCCTTACTAAGGCACACCCTCAGAGTGGTGTGCGGGCGTCAGTGAGATTCGCCGCCGGGCAGGGGCACCCGGCACACTGGGGTCGTGGGCGACCAAGGACACGACACCACGGACAGTGCTGAGGTGAGCGGCACCCGCAGTTTCCTGCCCGCGGTCGAGGGCATGCGGGCCTGTGCCGCCATGGGCGTCGTGCTGACTCACGTCGCGTTCCAGACAGCCAACAGCAGCGGCTGGTACGGCCGATTGTTCACCCGTTTCGACCTGGCGGTCGCCGTGTTCTTCGCGTTGTCGGGCTTCCTTCTCTGGCGGGGTCACGCCGCCGCCGCGCGCGGCCTGCGTCGTCGGCCGCCGACGGGCCACTACCTGCGCTCCCGCATCGTCCGGATCATGCCGGGCTACCTGGTGGCCGTCGTGGTGATCCTGACTCTGCTGCCCGACGCCGACGCCGACCTCACGGTGTGGCTCGCCAACCTCACTCTGACGCAGATCTATGTTCCCCTGACGCTGACCGCCGGCCTGACCCAGATGTGGAGCCTGGCCGTCGAGGTCAGCTTCTATCTGGTGCTGCCCGCGCTGGCGCTGCTCGCCCGCCGACTGCCGGTCGACTGGCGGGTGCCCGCGATCGCGGTGCTTGCCGTGGCGAGTTTCGCGTGGCCCGCGCTGCCGTGGCACCTGCCGTTCGGCGTCAACCAGATGAACTGGCTGCCGGCGTTGTTCTCGTGGTTCGCCGCCGGCATGCTGCTGGCCGAGTTGACGGTCATGCCCGTCGGCCGCATGCATCAGCTCGCAAGGCGCCGCTGGGTCATGGCGGCCATCGCCTGCGTGGCCTTCGTCGTCGCGGCGACGCCGCTGGCCGGCAACATCGGGCTCGCCCCCGGCACCGTCAGCCAGGTCGTGGTCAAGACCGCGATGGGCGCCGTCGTCGCCGGGGCGCTGCTGGCGCCGCTGGTGCTGGACGCGCCCGGAACGCCGCACCGGATTCTCGGCAGCACCGTGATGGTGACGCTGGGGCGCTGGTCCTACGGCCTGTTCATCTGGCACCTGGCGGCGCTCGCCATGGTGTTCCCCGTGATCGGCGAGTTTCCGTTCAGCGGCCACATGCCGATCGTGCTGATCCTGACCTGGATTTTCGGGTTCGCGATCGCTGCCGTCAGCTACGGGCTGATCGAGTCGCCGTGTCGCGAGCTGCTGCGCCGCTGGGAATCGCGGCACGCACCGTCACCGCGGGACAGCGCGATCACCGACATACCGGAACCGGCTGCCGTCGGATAAGGAGGTCAACATGAATACTCCGCCTGGCTATCACTCGGTGACGCCACGGATGTTCGTGAGCGATCCGCAACGTGCCGTCGAGTTCCTGCGTGCCGTCTTTGACGCCGTCGGCGAGGTACAGCCAGACCGGCCGGCCGAAATCCGCATCGGCGACTCGCTGATCCTGGTCGGCTCGCCACTGGACCGGGGCGTCTTCCCGGCCTTCCTCTACATCTATGTCGACGACGCCGACCGGATCTACAACCGTGCCTTGACCGCAGGCGCTACGGCCATCGAGCCACCGATGGACACGCCATATGGCGACCGGCGAGCCATGGTGCGCGATCCGTTCGGGAACGTCTTCCAGATCGCCCATCGGCGCTAGTCCGAGGACCGCTTCGGCGCCTCCCACAGCGATGCCGCCAGCGCGGCGACCGAGACGAGCGCCAGGAACTGCAGCCACGGCGAATGCCCGACGTAGCCGTCCACCGACCGCCACGGGTACGCGCTCAGCGCGGCGCCGGCGCCGATCAGGCCGCCTGCCGAGGCGGCGACGGTCCACCCGTCCAGCCATCGCACCCGCGACTTCAGCAGGTAGCGGATGCCGATGGCCGCCGCGAGGGTCGCCAGGCCCGCGAACCCGGCCACCAGGAAACCGAACCCGAGCAGGAGCCCGCCGATGACCGCGGGATGCGGTTGCCAGGTCTGCGCCGGCTCGTCATCGACCGGCCGCCGCATCGGGAGCAGCGCCAACAACGCCAGGAGCGGGAGCAATGCGAGCCCGCCGAACAGCCCGACCCGGTACGGAGTGTTGAGCCCGAACGTCAGGGTGACGGTGCCCGCGGTGCCCGCCGGCAGCACCCAGCCCTGTTGCCAACCGTTGATGGTCACCGGGGCGAGGATGGCGCCGTTGGCGGTGTGGGCGGTCCAGCCGGGGTTGACGCTTTCGGGCACGACGAGCACCCGCTGCACCGGCGACGGCGTCACCTCCACCTCGCGGTGGTCGGACGTCCACTTCTTCAGATGCGCGGGAGTGGTTGGGGCGCTGTGGATGTGCGCCGCGAGCGGACCGCTCAGCCGAGCGCCGACGACCGTGAAGAACGGGCCGGGGCTGATCAGCAGTTCCTGTTTCCCGGCGGGTAGTTGCAGCGGGGCGGATTGGCACGGCTGGGCCGCGATGGGCTCGCTGTCCAGCAGCGCGCCGACCGTGGTGTGCACCGAGGTCTGCAGGAACTGGCCGGCGATCGCGATGACCGGCCCGCGGCCGCACGGCAGCGTGACGGCCCGGCGCCGGTTCGCGGCGGCGTCGGCCGGGGCGATCGGTGCGCCGTGGTCGTCGAGGGCCGTGACCTCGGCCAGGCCGGGCGGCTTCACCTGGTCGAATCCCAGTGCGGTGCGGTCGATCAGGTCGTGCCAGTCGAGGATCGACAGCTTGATGGTGTCGGTCTTCGCGGGGGCGAGTCGGATGGTCTGCGGCCCGTCGCCGATCCGGCGTACCTGGGGGCCGGTGCCGAGGTCGACGGCGACGACGGTCGGATGGGCCGGCAGCTCGGAGGTGCTCGGCGCGAGTCGCAGCGCGCTGACCGTCGTGGGAGCCGGCAGGTGCACGGTCAGGTTGGCGCCATCGCGAAACTGGACGACGCTCTGCGGGGCCACCCAGGCGGTGCGCGGGTCACCGTCGGTGGCCGCATAGGCCGATCCCTCGACGTCGATGACGTCCGCATCGCCGGACGCCCGGGTGGTGCCGGGCTGGCTGAGGAGGTCGGCCAGGTGCGGCCCCTGCCGGGCCTGCACCCAGACCGTGGGTATGACGGCCACCGGCGCCGGCACGGTCAGGGTGCGGCTCATGTTCACGGGCTCTTCGGGCGACTGGGCCATGGTGGCGGCGCACCGCACCCCGTTCGGGCCCTCGGCGCAACCGGGCCGGCCCAGCTGGTCGTTGCCCAAATCCCATTGCGCGACAGCCGATCCCGCGGGCGGGCCCGGCACGTCCACGGTGTGTCGCAGGCTCACCGAATGGGCGAACCCGGACGCGTCGTACTGCGTCACCGAGAAGTCGGTGATGCCGAACTGCACGCCGGGTGAGCCGTCGTCGGTGCCGGTCGCGGTGAACCGGACCCACGAGGTCTCGCCGTAGGGGAGCGCCGCGGTGAGCGGCTTGCCCGGCTGGTCGAAGCGAATTGTGCTGGTGCCGTTGGCAGTTGCCACCTCGATGCGGCGCACCTGGGCGCCGACGGCGGTGGCGCTGGGGGTCAGCGTGACGGTCGCGTTGGTCACCGGGTGGTCGAAGTCGACCTGAAGCCATTGCCCCACAGCGGTTTGCAGCGAGTTGGACACCCAGCTGGTCGACGTGTCGCCGTCGATGGCCGCGGCCGGCCCGGCCGCCGTCGCCACGTTGGGCAGCGCGGTGGAATCGGACGACGAACTCGAGGTGGTGATCCGTCCGCCGGGCCACTGCCCGTACGCGGTCGTCGCGCCGGGGCTGGGGTAGTCCATGACGCGGTTGAAGGTGCGTCGCGGATCGTCGGGGGCCCGCACCGCCGACGAATGGTCGTCGACGCGGCCGTAGTCGGTCTCGCGGGCCAGTGGGGTGTCGGTGACGGTGACCTCGGGTATTGGGAGCCCGGCCCGCTGTGCGTCGGACGTCAAGATCATGGGGCCCAACGGGTCTCGTCCCATCAGGCGGCGGCGCTCGTCGATGCGCAGTAGCGATTCGGGTCCGCCGTCGATGCGCGGCATGGGGTCGGCGTCGGCCAGGTACGGCTGCGTGGTGGCGGCGCCGGTCACCCGGTAGATCTCGACGGCGGGGTAGCGGGGTCGCAGACCGCTGTCGGAGACGAAGCCGTCGAGCGTGCCCGGCCCGACCGGATCGCCGAACTGGGCCACCTTCGTCAGTCCGCGGGAACCTTCGATGGCCCGGTGCACCAGCAGCGGGCGCGCCGACCGGGAATTGTCGGGGTCCAGATCATTGCGCACGACGACGAACGAAATACCTTGGCGGGCAAGGGTGTCGGCCAATCCGGCGGACGGCCGGCCGGTGGCGAACAGGCGCTGCACCGAATCGAGCGCGCGGATGGTCTCCGGTGGCGTGAGCGGGATCGAGTCGCGCACCCCCCAGGCGCCGCGCTCCAGCACCTGCAGCGGCTCGTCGTGCGTGTTGCCCCAGACCTGGTTGGCGAACGGCGCACCCGGCGCGACGAGTACCCGGCCCGGCGTCTCGGCGTTGTGCGCGTCGAGCCAGTCCGCGGTCTGGTGCCAGTACTGCGGGATGGCACGGTAGGCGCCCGGCGCGGCGAGGCGGCCCGTCCACGCCAGGGACGTCGCGGCGGCCAGCGCGGTCAGCAGCACCACCGCCACGGCCATCCGCTTGTCCCGTTCGAGGTGCGCGAACGCGTTGATCCATTCCCGGCGCGGTGCGGTGCCCGGCAAGGGAATGCGGCCCAGTACGTGGGCCAGGCCCAGCGCCAGCGGCAGCCGCAGCACGGGCTCGAGTTTGTGCACGTTGCGCAGCGGGGTGCCGGCGGCGTCCAGGAAGATCTGCGCCTGGTGTGCGATCGGAGAGCCCAGGCCGCCCGAGTAGGCGACCGCGAGCAGCAGCAGGCCGAGCAGCAACGTGGAGATGAGCCGCCCCCGGGCCGGCATGCTGCGCATCGCCAGACCGGCCATGCCGCCGGCCGCCACCAGGGTCGTGGCCAGCACCGCGACTGAACCGGTGACCAGCGACGAGCCGGCCGTCGCGTTGGTCGCGACGAATGCCGTCCAGCCGTAGGTGCCGCGCAGTACCTCGGTCAGGGACAGCCACTGCGTGGTGACGCCCGACGATTCGATGAAGTCCAGGAACGGCGGACTGATCCGGCCGAGCAGCAGCAGCGCCACCGCCCACCACAGGATGGCGAGCAGCGTGCAGCCGAACCACCACGCCGTGAAGCGCCACCAGCGCCGGTTGGGCCGGTGCGCGGCCCACCAGATGATCGCGGCCAGACAGCCCGTCAGGGTGGCGACGGCGTTCACCGCGCCCATCAGCGCGACAGCGGCCGCCGAGCGGGCGGCCAGTTGCCGAATCCTCGGATCCCCGCGCAGCGCCAGGATGACCGGCAGCAGCACCCACGGCGCCAGCATCATGGGCAGCGTCTCGGACGAGATCGCGCCCAGCGTCGTCAGCGCCCGCGGGGACAGGGCGAACGCGACGGCGGCCAGCACGCGGGAGGACCGGCTGCCGATGCCGAGTGCCTCGGCGACGCGCACCAGCCCCCAGAACCCGATGACCAGCAGCAACGCCCACCACAGCCGCTGCGTCACCCAGCCGGGCAGCCCGATGACGTGACCGGCGAGGAAGAACGCCCCGTGCGGGAACAGGTAGCCGTAGGCCTGGTTCTGTGACTGTCCGAAGGGGAGGTCGCTGCTCCACAGATTCGCCGCGCGCGCCAGGAAGCGTGCGGGGTTGGCGGTGAGATCGAGTTTGGTGTCGGGCGAGACCCGGCCCGGTGACTGGGCGAACGTCAGGACCAGTGCGGCCGCGCTGACGACCCATAGGCAGCGCCGGGAGAGCGGCGCCGCGGGATCAGCTGCGGTTGCCGTATTCGACCCGGTTGAGCACCGATGACGCTGGATCGCCCGATTGCAGCGTCGGCTTGGTGTCCTGCTCCAGCATCAGCGTGGTGCCGAAGACCGCTGCAGCGCCGAGCAACAGACCGACCACGATGCTGGCTCCGGCGGGCACGAGGAAGCGGTCCATGGCGCCCAAACTAGCATGACGACCTGCCTGCATCCCTGTTCGTCGGCCTGCGCCCCAGGTCATCGCCGGGACCGAGGCGCTTCCCTCGCCCGGCTAGGCTCGAATCCCATGTCCCTGCACCGAACCCTCGGCGTACTGGCACTGGTGTCCGGATTGGTGGCGGGTTGCTCGTCGTCGTCCGACCACCCTGCTGCGTCCAGCACGTCCAGCCCGGCCAAGAGCACCGCGTCGTCCAGCAAGCCCATGGACGCCCCCGCGCCGACTGCCCCGCCGTGCGATCCGCATGCCCTGCTCAGCACCCTCACCCTGCGGCAGAAGCTGGCCCAGCTGCTCATGGTCGGCGTCAAGGACGCCGCCGACGCCCGCGCCGCCGTCACCCAACAGCAGGTCGGCGGCATCTTCATCGGGAGCTGGACGGATATGTCGATGCTGTCGGACGGCAGCATCCCGGCGCTGCAGGCCGCGTCCGGAGCGCTGCCGCTGGCGGTCAGCATCGACGAGGAGGGCGGCCGGGTGTCCCGGCTGAAGAAGCTGATCGGCCCGCAGGAGTCGGCGCGCATCCTGGCGGCGACCAAGACCCCCGCCGAGGTTCAGGCCATCGCCAAGGACCGTGGTCAGCAGATGAAGGACAAGTTCGGCATCACCGTCGACTTCGCGCCCGACGCCGACGTCACCGAAGAGGCCGACGACGAGGTGATCGGCGACCGCTCTTTCGGCGCGGACCCGCAGAAGGTCACCGAGTACGCCGGCGCGTACGCCGCGGGCTTGCGGGACGCGGGGGTGGTTCCGGTGCTCAAGCACTTTCCGGGGCACGGGCACGGCTCGGGCGACTCGCACACGGGAGGCGTGAAGACGCCGCCGCTCGAGGCGCTCAAGGACAACGACCTCGTGCCGTACCGCACCTTGACGACGCAGCAGCCCGTCGCCGTGATGGTCGGGCATCTGCAGGTGCCGGGCCTGACGCTCGGCGACGACCCGGCCAGCCTCAGCAAGCCCGCCTATGACCTGCTGCGCAGCGGCGAGTACGGCGGCCCGCCGTTCGACGGCGTGGTGTTCACCGACGACCTCACCGGCATGGCAGCCATCAGTCAGCACTTCGGCGTCGCCGACGCGGCGCTCAAGGCCCTGCAGGCCGGCGCGGACGTTGCCCTGTGGATCACCACCGACGGCATCCCCGACGTGCTGGACAAGCTGGAGGCCGCCGCCAACGCCGGACAGTTGGACCAGGCGCAGATCGACAAGTCGGTGCTGCGGGTGGCGGCCATGAAAGGCCCGGGCGCGAAATGCATGAAGTGAGCTGCTCGTTGAATACCCTGATCTGATGGCAGGTGGAACCAAGCGGCTGCCGCGGGCCGTCCGCGAACAGCAGATGCTCGACGCCGCCGTGCAGATGTTCTCGGTGAACGGCTATCACGAGACCTCGATGGACGCGATCGCCGCGCAGGCCGAGATCTCCAAGCCGATGCTGTACCTCTATTACGGCTCGAAGGAAGAACTGTTCGCGGCGTGCCTGGACCGCGAGCTGACGCGCTTCGTCGACACCGTGCGGGCGGACATCAACTTCACCCAGAGCCCACGCGACCTGCTGCGCAACGCGGTGCTGTCGTTCATGACGTACATCGACCGCAACCGGGCGTCGTGGATCGTGCTCTACACGCAGGCCACCAGCTCGCAGGCCTTCGCCCACACCGTGCGCGAGGGCCGCGAGAAGATCATCGACCTGGTGGCCCGGCTGCTCAGTACCGGCACGCGTAATCCGGAGCCGGACAGCGACTTCGAGATGATGGCCGTGGCCCTGGTAGGTGCGGGTGAGGCCATCGCGTCCCGCGTCAGCGCCGGCGACACCGACGTCAACGACGCCACCGAGCTGATGATCAATCTCTTCTGGCGCGGCCTGAAGGGCAAGCGCGCCGAGTCCTAGTCCCGCCGCCGGCCTCCCCAGCGCCGGGGGGTCCGAGGGTGGGCGGGCGTGACGCGGGTAGTCACATCCGCAACTCGAGTACCGGTCTCTCTCGACAAGCTTCGTCGGGAGTTGTCAGCTTGGGCTGACAATGTCAACACCCGGTGACGGCTTTAAATCGCAAGTGCCACTTGGGTCACCGCGCCCCGACGGCAGATCACCCACTCCCAACATTGGCTCTGCGCCCGCGGTCTTGGGCACTCGCACTTTCTCGCCGTAACTGCAGGATCAATCGGGCACTGTGATCGACCCTGCGCCCACGGCGGCCTCCACTCGACATTCGTCGCCTGCTCACCCAGCTGTGGTGACCCCACAGCGCTGGTATGGTCCGATTCGAGCCAGTCGAACCCAACGCGGTTGGGTCAGGGAATCCGGTGTGAACCCGGAACTGACGCGCAGCGGTAAGGAGGACAGGCGGAGCAACGGCCACTGGCCCCGTGGGGGCTGGGAAGGCGCTCCGGCTGGATGATCCCGAGTCCGAAGACCTGCTGGCTCGGGCTCTCGCGACCTGGCGGCGCGAGGACCCACCCACGGATGGACTCCGCGACCAGAGTCCCGGATCGGAAGGCGCCGCCGTGTCTCGACGTACCATTGTGCTTGTCTCACTGATTGTTTCGCTCGTCTGCTCCTGTGGCGGTCCACCGGCTGTCAGTCAGACCGCCGCCGGAACCGTCGGCTATCCCGTCACGATGCAGAACTGCGGACGCACGGTGACGGTGAAATCGCCGCCGCAGCGGGCGGTGTCGATCAATCAGCCGGCCTCCGAACTGCTCCTGTCGCTCGGGCTCGCCGACCGGATGGCCGGGACCGCGTCGTGGAGCGACGACGTCCGGGCCGACCTCGCCGCCGACAACGCCAAAGTGCCTGTGCTGAACCGGGACTTCCCGTCGTTCGAGCGGGTGCTCAAAGAGAAACCGGACTTCGTCTACGCGACATTCGACTATTCGTTCACGGCCGAGGGCGTCGCCCCGCGGGATCGTTTCGAGCGGTTGGGAGTGCCGACGTACCAGTCGTCCAGTGAGTGCGGTGGTCAGGACGCGGCGCAGCAGCGTGGGTTGACGCTCGATGACATGTACGCCGAAATCGGTGACATTGCCAAGATTTTCGACGTGCGTGACCGGGGCGACAAGCTGGTGGCTTCGCTGCGCGCGCGGATGGCGGCCGCGACCGGCGGACTCAAGGCCGACGGCGTCAACCTGATGTGGTGGTACGCCGGTACCAGAACTCCGTACATCGCAGGCTGCTGCGGGGCACCCGGAATCATCACCACCGCTGTCGGAGCCCACAACGCGTTCGCCGACAACCGGCAGCTGTGGCCGGAGATTTCGTGGGAAGCGATCCTGCAACGTGATCCAGACGTCCTCGTCCTTGCTGACCTGACTCGAGGTGACGACGGCGACAGTGTTGCCGCGAAGATTAAGTTCCTCGAAACCGATCCGGCGGCAAGCAAGTTGAAGGCTGTGCGTGAGCGGCGCTGGATCGTTTTGCCCGGCAGTGCGATGGACCCGTCTTTGCGCAACGTCGACGCGGTTGAGACCGTCGCGTCCGGGCTGCGCTCGTTCGGGCTGGGCGGAAAGTCCTGAGACCGTTGCGCACCACGGGTATGGCGCTCTTCGGTCTGGCGGGCCTGGTGCTGTCGATCGTGGTGGCCATGATCATCGGCCCAGCGGACCTGAGCATCGACGACGTGTATGGCGTCGTCGCGCAACATCTTTGGGGCCGCCCGGCCGATATCGCCCCGATCGATGACGGTATCGTCTGGGAACTACGCCTGCCACGGGCGCTGCTCGCCGCGATCTGTGGGGCCGGCCTCGGCATCTGCGGGGCGATTCTGCAGTCCCTGATGCGCAACCCGCTGGCCGACCCGTTCATGCTGGGCATCTCCTCCGGTGCCTCCACCGGCGCGGTGCTTGTGGTCGTGGCGGGTGTCGGTGGTGCACTGACGCTGTCGGGCGGCGCATTCGTCGGGGCAGTGATTGCATTCGTCCTCGTGCTGGCCCTCGCGGCGACCGCGGGCGGCGGGCAGGACCGGGTTGTGCTTGCCGGAGTCGCTGGTACTCAACTCTTTTCGGCGACGACGGCGCTGGTGGTGTTCTCGTCGGCCGACGCGCAACAGACCCGCGGGGTGCTGTTCTGGTTGCTCGGCTCGCTGGGTGGCGCGAGCTGGTCTCAGGTGGCGCTGTGCGGTGTCGTAGGTCTGGTCTGTCTGGTGATCTGTTGGCTGCAGTCAGATGCCTTGGACGCGTTCGCCTTCGGCCGTGATGCGGCAGCTGCGCTGGGGGTCTCGGTGCGGCGGGTCCGGATCGTCCTGCTGCTGACGACGGCATTATTGGCCGCTGTGCTGGTGAGCGTCTCCGGTGCAATCGATTTCGTCGGGCTGGTGTTGCCGCACGCGGCCCGGCTGATCGTCGGTCCGTCTCACCGCCGGCTGCTGCCGGTCACTGCGATCACCGGTGCCATCTTCCTGGTCTGGGTCGACGCCGCCGCCCGGACGGTGTTCGCGCCGCAGGAATTGCCTGTCGGTGTCGTGACGGCGCTCGTCGGCGTGCCGATCTTCATGTGGATTCTCGCCCGGCGCAGGCGGATTCGATGACTGGCCCGCTCGCCGCGGAATCCGTCAGCTGGTCGGCCGGCGGACGGCTCGTCATCGACGGGGTGTCGCTGGTGGTGGCCGACGGTGAGACGCTGGGCCTGCTCGGCCCCAACGGGGCCGGCAAGTCGTCGCTGTTGCGGTTGCTCGCCGGACTACGGCGGGCCGACGACGGGGCGGTGCTGCTCGACGGAGAGCCACTCGCCGACATCCGGCGGCGGACCGTCGCGCAACGCATCGCGGTGGTCGAGCAGCAGGTGAGTACCGACCTCGACCTCACCGTCGAACAGATCGTGCGGTTGGGCCGAATTCCGCACCGCGACATCTGGTCTGGCGATACCGAGGCTGACATCCGCGCGGTGGAACGCGCCTTGGAACAGACCGAGATGACGGCCATGCGCGGCCGGGACTGGCGCACGCTGTCCGGCGGTGAGCAGCAGCGGGTGCAGATCGCGCGGGCGCTGGCTCAGGAACCCCGCGAATTGCTACTCGACGAACCCACCAACCACCTCGACATCCGGCACCAGTTCGAGCTGCTGGCGCTCATCCGCGCGTTGCCGGTGACGGCGGTGGTGACACTGCACGATCTGACGCTTGCGGCGTTGTTCTGCGACCGGCTCGTCGTGCTCGACAAGGGGCTGGTCGTCGCCGCCGGGACTCCGACCGGAGTTCTTACTGCTGATCTGATTTCGTCGGTCTACGGCGTCACGGCGCGGGTCACCGTCGACGACATCGGCCGCCCGTCCATCCAGCTCCTGCCGCCATAACCCGCAACCTGGCGCTCACCTTCCTTGGCGAGCAGACGCGAAAACCCCCAATTTCCGCAGAAAAAGGGGGTTTTCGCGTCTGCTCGTGATCAGAGGTCAGTGACCGTGGCCGTCAGGTGCGGGTAACCCTTCGACAGGTTGCGCAGTGCCAGCTCCCAGCCGCCGTCGATGGGTTCGACATACAGGCCCACCTTGGCCGGCAGCAGCACGGGCTTGCCGAATTTGACGGAATACCGAACGGCATCCGGCAGCTGGCCCTCGATGTTGGCCAGAACCGCTGCGGCGCTGAACATTCCGTGCGCAATCGCAGTCGGGAAGCCGAACAGTTTGGCGCCGATCGAGCTGGTGTGGATCGGGTTGTGATCGCCACCGACGTCGGCGTAGTGCCGAATCTGGCCCGGCGTGATGCTGATGACCGCGTTGGGCGGCGGCAGCTTCGGTTGCTTCACCGGCTCCGGCTTCGGCTCGCCCGACAGGCTGGTGCGCTGCTGGTGCAGGAACGTGGTGACCTGACTCCACACCAGATCGTTGCCGACCTTGATGTCGGTGACGATGTCGACCAGCAGTCCCTTGCGATGCTCGCGCAGGTTCTCCGCACGCACCGCCACATCCAGTTCGTCGGTGACCTTGATGGGCCGGTACTGGGTGATGTGGTTCTCGATGTGCACCGAACCCATTGCGGCGAACGGGAAATCGAATCCGGTGACGAGCGACATCATGGTCGGGAACGTCAGCGCGAACGGGTAGGTCAGCGGCACGGTGTCGCCGAACCGCAGCCCGGTCACCGCCGCGTACTCGGCGACGTTGGTCGGGTCGATGGTCAGGCCCGCCACCGTCACGGTGCGCACCGGCAGGGTGGACCCACGCGACACGAACGGCAGCGCACCCGCCACCGCCCGTGCCATGTTCAGAAGACCGTTGGGCTGCGACATGTCAGGCTCCCAACAGGGCCTGGCCGCAGACCCGAATCGTGTTGCCGGTGACGGCATTCGACGCGGGGCAGGCGAAGTAGGCGATCAGCTCGGCGACGTCGACAGGCAGGCCGCCCTGGAACAGCGAGTTGAGGCGACGGCCCACCTCGCGGGTCGCGAGCGGGATGGCGTCGGTCATCTTGGTCTCGATGAAGCCCGGCGCGACGGCGTTGATGGTGACGCCCTTCTCGCCGAACACCTCGGCGTACGCGTCGGTCATGCCGATCATGCCGGCCTTGGTGGCGGCGTAGTTGGTCTGACCGCGGTTACCGGCGATACCGGCCATCGACGACAGGCCGACGATCCGGCCGCCCTCGCCGATGGTGCCGTTCTCGACCAGGCCCTGCGCAAGACGTTGCGGCGCAAGCAGGTTCACGGCGATCACCGAGTCCCAGCGGGCGTCGTCCATGTTGGCGAGCAGCTTGTCGCGGGTGATGCCGGCGTTGTTGACGAGGACGTCGGCCTTGCCGCCGTGGTGCTCGGTCAGGTGGGCCACGATCTGGGCGACGGCGTCGTCGGCCGTCACGTCCAGGGCCAGTGCGGTGCCGCCGACCGCGGCGGCGGTCTCGGCCAGCGCGTCCGCGGCCTGCGGGACGTCGATGGCGACGACGGCGGCGCCGTCACGCGCGAACACCCGAGCGATCTCGGCGCCGATACCGCGGGCGGCGCCGGTCACCAGCGCGACCTTGCCGGCCAGCGGCTTGTCCCAGTCGGCCGGGGGGACAGAGTCGGCGGCACCGACGTGGAACACCTGGCCGTCGACGTAGGCCGACTTGCCCGACAGCAGGAAGCGGACGGTCGACTCGATGCCCGAGGCCGCGGGTGAAGCAGCAGCAGACAGGTAGACCAGTCCGATGGTGGCACCGCGCTGCAGCTCCTTGCCGAGCGAGCGGGTGAAGCCTTCGAGGGCGCGCTGGGCGATGCGCTCGTCGATGGTGTCGGTCTCATCAGGCGTGGTGCCGACGACGACGACGCGGCTGTTGGGGGCCAGGTTGCGCAGCACGGGGGTGAAGAACTGGTGGAGCTGCTTGAGCTGCTCGGGCTTGGTGATGCCGGTGGCGTCGAACAGCAGGCCACCGAACGAGTCGGCCCAGCGGCCGCCCACGTTGTTGCCCACGAGGTCGTAGTCGTCGGCGAGGGCAGCGCGCAGGGGCTCGGCCACGCGGCCTTCGCCGCCGATCAGCAGGGGGCCGGCCAGCGGGGGTTCGCCGGCCTTGTAGCGGCGCAGCGGCTGGGGCTGCGGCACACCGAGCTGCTTGGCCAGGAACGAACCCGGACCAGAGGTGAGAACTTGGGAGAGGACGTCAGCCATTGCGGACCTTTCTGCGGACGTGTGTCGTATAGACGGAACCGTCTTGTCAGAGACGAACTTACTCCAGAGTAAGAACGGTGGGTAATATAGGCGTCAAGCAACATCTTGCCTCAGTCATCGAACGTCAAGGAACTGGAGAAAAACCGTGGCCGAGACCAACAGCCGCCGCCGCGTGGCCGTCCTGGGTGGTAACCGCATTCCCTTCGCACGATCTGACGGTGCGTACGCAAACGCCTCCAACCAGGACATGTTCACCGCGGCCCTGGACGGCCTGATCGACCGCTTCAACCTCAAGGGCGAGAAGCTCGACATGGTCATCGGCGGCGCCGTCCTCAAGCACAGCCGTGATTTCAATCTCATGCGCGAGTGTGTGCTCGGCACCTCGCTGTCGCCGTACACGCCGGCCTTCGACCTGCAGCAGGCCTGTGGGACCGGTCTGCAGTCGGCCATCGCGGCCGCTGACGGCATCGCGGCCGGCCGCTACCAGGTGGCCGCCGCCGGCGGTGTGGACACCGCGTCGGACGCGCCCATCGCCCTCGGCAACGACCTGCGCCGCGTGCTGCTGAGCCTGCGCCGCGCCAAGTCGAACGTCGACCGCCTGAAGCTCGTCGGCAAGCTGCCGGCTGCCGTCGGTGTCGAGATCCCGGTCAACAGCGAGGCCCGCACCGGCCTGTCGATGGGCGAGCACGCCGCCCAGACCGCCAAGGAAATGGGCGTCAAGCGCACCGACCAGGACGCGCTGGCCGCCGCCAGCCACCAGAACATGGCCGCCGCCTACGACCGCGGCTTCTTCGACGACCTGGTCAGCCCCTTCCTGGGCCTGTACCGCGACAACAACCTGCGCGCCGACTCGTCGACCGAGAAGCTCGCCAAGCTGAAGCCCGTGTTCGGCGTAAAGCTGGGCGACGCCACCATGACCGCCGGTAACTCGACCCCGCTGACCGACGGCGCGTCGGTGGCGCTGCTGTCGACCGACGAATGGGCGGCCGAGCACGACATCCCGGTGCTGGCCTACTTCGTCGACTCCGAGACCGCCGCGGTCGACTACGTCAACGGCCCGGATGGCCTGCTCATGGCCCCGACCTACGCCGTGCCGCGCCTGCTGGCCCGCAACGGCCTGACGCTGCAGGACTTCGACTTCTACGAGATTCACGAGGCCTTCGCTTCCGTGGTGCTGGCCACGCTCGCGGCCTGGGAGTCGCCCGAGTACTGCAAGGGTCGCCTCGGACTGGACGCGCCGCTCGGCTCGATCGACCGGTCCAAGCTCAACGTCAACGGCTCGTCACTGGCCGCGGGTCACCCGTTCGCCGCGACCGGCGGCCGCATTGTGGCCCAGCTGGCCAAGCAGCTCGCGGAGAAGAAGAAGGAAACGGGCCAGCCCGTGCGCGGCCTGATCTCCATCTGCGCCGCAGGCGGGCAGGGCGTCACCGCGATCCTGGAGGCGTAACAGCCGAACGTGGTGGGAATGGCTGCCGAACCAGCGGTTTTGCGGCCATTTCCACCTTTTTCGCCGGGTGTGTAACGCCCCGTGAAGCCCCGGCGATATCCCAAGTGCCTCGTGTTTCCGTCTGACCCCCGACCTGGCGGAGGCACGGGGCACTCTCGTGTTCGGGGCGGACAAGCTTGGGCTGGTATGCGTTCCGCGCTCCTATGCCGAACGTGCAGCTTTCGGCGGCCAGGATCGAGATCTGGGTCCAAAAGCTGCACATTCGGCGTAGGGCCCGCGAGCAGACCCGCGAGCAGAGAGGTGGCCTGCCGACGGCGGCGCCGAAACCTCAGAGCAGCGCCGACAGCACCGGCACGTGACTGATGGCGACGTCCTTGGCCGCGGTCGTCAGGGTGACTGGGCCCATCGCCCGCAGTTGGGCCAGCGCATCCGAGCCCACCAACTCCGCCCGGTAGTCCGCGGCGAACTTGTCGAACTCGTCCGGGTGCGCGTGGTACCACTTGCGCAGTTCGTTCGACGGCGCGACGTGCGGCATCCACGTGCCGACCCGCGGATCGTTCTTGTGGATTCCTCGGGGCCACAACCTGTCCACAGTCACCCGGGGTGGTTGTGCTGGATCCACCGGGTCGTACACCCGAGCAGTGTCGGTCATTTCGGATCCTTGTGGATGACTGCCGGAGCAGGCGGTGGGGCGAACAGGCTGCCTCCGACACTGCCACGCAGCGTGCGCACCGCGACCAGTGCCCAGGTACACAACAGGAAGACGTAGGCCACGACGGCGGCGACGCGGAACGCGGGCAGGCCGGTGTGCGCGGCGAGCTGCGATGTGCCGGTGACGAACGTGCCGACGGGAAAGGTCAGGCTCCACCACGTCAGCGCGAAAGGCATGCCGCGCCGCATGGTCCGCACCGTCAGGGCGCTGGCCAGGCTGATCCACAGCACCGCGAAACCCCACACGGGGACGCCGAACAGCACCGCGAAGATGTTCATGCCGGAAGCCAGCTCCGGGCTGATCGCCGAGGCCGCCGCCGTCCCCAGCAGCCCCGCGGCGGTGATGCCCTGCCCGAGCGGGCCCAGCACGATCCACAGCGTCGGGACGCGGGCCGATCCCGAGGT
This sequence comes from Mycolicibacterium sp. CBMA 226, assembly GCF_009729075.1. Taxonomy (GTDB): domain Bacteria; phylum Actinomycetota; class Actinomycetes; order Mycobacteriales; family Mycobacteriaceae; genus Mycobacterium. Next base: position 295,630 of record NZ_VTGY01000011.1, read on the forward strand.
GCCGTAGTGCGCCAGCCGGCTCCAGATCATCGTGATGATGATCAGCGCAGCGATCAGCGAAAGCCCGAACATCGCGAAGCAGCCGTAGAACATCGTGGCGCGGGCCGTGCCCGGCTCCAGATGGGGAAGCAGGAGCGCACCCGAGGCCGCTGACACCATCGGGGGCACGACGGGCATCAGCCAGCCGCCGAATGCAGCGTCCGGTCCGACTTCCAGCTGCGTGAACATCAGGAACGGGATGGTCATCGCGGTGAACAGGCCACCGATGGTGCCCGCGGTCCACAGGATCCAGTCGAGGTCGACGGCGAAGCGCGTGCCGATCAGGTCCTTCCCGATCAGCAGGGCGCCGAGGCCGACGGTCATCAGCGCCATGGGTGCCGCACCGTAGAAGTGCGTCATCTGCGGGTTGCGCACCTGGCCGCGCGCCACCGTGGGGTGGCGCACCCACTGCACCGACACTGCGACGATCAGGAGCACCAGCAGGGCCGTCGCGATCACCCACACGCCTTCGGCGAAGCCTCGCAGTCCCGGCAGGTGCACGGGCAGGGACGCGGCTGCCGTCGCGACGATGCCCGTGCCCATGACCGACGCGAACCAGTTGGGCCCGAAGTATTGCAGCCGGGCGGTCTTGGGCGCATCTGTACTCATGCCCGATCCGCCTGCACTACTCGCTGGGAAGTCATGGTTCGATACAAACAGGTGACCCAAACCGGCCTCAAGGAGCATCCCGTGCAGATCAGCATTTTCGGTTCGCTGAGTGGTCTCAAATCGCCTGTCGACGACACCGTCGCGTACCTGGCGCAGCTGCATGAGGAGGGTTTCCGTCGGGCCTGGTTCGCCCAGATGCCTTACGAGCCAGACCTCCTCACGGTGTTGACCGTCGGGCTGCGTGAAGTCGACGGCATCGAGGCCGGCACCGGCGTGCTCCCCATTCAGAATCAGCATCCGATGCTGCTGGCGCAGCGGGCACTGACCATCAGCCAGATGTCGGGCGGACGGCTGCTGCTCGGACTGGGCATGACGCACCAGGCCGTCACCGAGGGTATGTGGGGCATCCCGTGGGACAAGCCGGTGCGCCGGCTCAATGAATACCTGGACGGCTTGCTGCCGCTGCTGAACGGTGAGAAGGCCGACGCCGGCGGCGAGACGGTGACCACGCGGGGAGCGCTGATGATCCCCGGCGCCCCGACCCCACCCGTGTACATCGCCGCCCTCGGACCGAAGCTGCTGCAGATCGCCGGACGGCGTTCCGCCGGCACGGTGACCTGGATGACCGGGCCGAAAACCCTTGCGGGCCACGTCAGCCCGACATTGCGTCAAGCAGCCGCGGACGCCGGCCGAGCCGACGCGGTCCGGGTGGTGGCGGCCATCCCGGTTTCGGTGACCGACGACGTCGACGGCGCCCGCAAGCTGGCCGCCGAGCAATTCGCGATCTATGGGCACTTGCCGTCGTACCGCGCGATGCTCGACCGCGAGGGCTACGCCGGCCCGGAGGATGTCGCGATCATCGGTGATGAGCAGACGGTGCGTGATCGGCTCGCCGAGCTCCAAGCCGCGGGCGTCGACGAATACGTCGGCGTGACGTTCGATCCGTCGCCCGAAGGCCGGGCCCGCACCCGCGCTGTACTCAAAAGCCTGGAATCCTGACCAGGTTTGGCAAGGCTTCGTTGGCTGGCGGATAGCCGCCAGCCCGGATAGCGTTGCAGGAATGGCGATCTCGTCTCATGCTGCCGAGCCCCATGAGGGTTCGGTCGCGTCGAAACTGAACTGGTTGCGCGCCGGGGTGCTCGGCGCCAATGACGGCATCGTGTCGACCGCGGGCATCGTCGTCGGCGTCGCAGCCGCGACAGCGGACCGCGGGCCGATCTTCACCGCCGGCATGGCCGGTCTGGTGGCCGGCGCGGTGTCGATGGCTCTGGGCGAGTACGTCTCGGTGAGCTCGCAGCGCGACACCGAACGTGCGCTGCTGGCCAAGGAGCGGCGCGAGCTCAAGGAAGACCCCGAGGCCGAACTCGATGAACTGGCCAGCCTGCTGGAAGGCAGAGGCCTGTCACCGGCGACGGCGCGCACGGCTGCCGAGGAACTCACCGATCACAACGCGTTCGCGGCGCATGCGGTCGTTGAATTGGGCATCACGCCAGGTGATTTGTCGAACCCCTGGGCGGCCGCCTTGTCGTCCGCGGTGGCGTTCACGGTCGGGGCGCTGTTGCCGCTGATCGCGATCCTGCTGCCCCCGACGGCCTACCGGGTCCCGGTGACCATGTTCGCGGTGCTGCTGGCGCTGGCCATCACCGGCGTGGTGTCGGCCCGGCTCGGCGGCGCGTCCGTCGGAAAGGCTGTGGCCCGCAACGTGATAGGCGGCGCTCTGGCGTTGGGTGCCACCTATGCCGTCGGTCATCTGGTCGGTGGCGTCGTCGCCTGAGCCCGGCTGACCCGCCCGCCGTCGGCACTGGCGTTTGTCGGCGTGTCGGGCATTGGCGTGTCGACGCTCCTGGTTGGAGCTGCCTCTCTCTACACAACGTTCGCCTCCCGATCGCATGTGCCAAGAGAGAGACCTTCCCCGGGCGTCGGCGCACGATCGCTGCTGGCGGTCAGGCGCGTTCCCCGGGGTCATTGAGGAACGTGGCGATCACCGGCACCAGCTCGCTCGCGTTGGTGATCAGGTCGACGTGCCCGCCCGAATGCAGGTGCAGGTGCGCGTGCGGCAGTAGGAAATTCATGATGCGGGCGTTGGCCACCGGGATGATCGGGTCGTCGGTGCCCGCCACGATCAGGGTTTCCTGCCGGACCGCGGGCAGCGCGTGGATGCTCGTCCACACCGCACCGGCCAGCAACTGGTGCAGGTAACCGATCTTGGAACCGGCATGCAGCTGCTGCAGGAACAGCTTGGCGATGTCATCGCCGTGTTGCCGGACCGTGCCGCCGTAGAGTTCCCCGGCGATCGAGGCGGCGTACGAAGCGTTCGAGAACCGTTTCGGTGTCACCATTTTCGCGAGAACCCGGGGATGGCCAGGGATCATCACTGCTCCGGTTCCCGTCGCCACCAGCACCAGCCGCCGGCAGCGACGGGGGTTCTGGAAGGCGAACTGCTGGGCCAGCGCGCCGCCCCAGGACAGTCCGAGGATGTCGACCACCGTGAACCTCAGCTTGTTCAGCAGCCGGCCCAGCACCCAGGCCAAGTAGGGAAAGCCGTAGGGCGCGAACGACGTTGGCGAGCCGCCGGTGCCTGGCACGTCGAACCGGATCACCGTGGTGCCCGGCAGGTGCTCGACGAACGGGTCGAGCACCTCCAGGCTGGCGCCGATGCCGTTGCACAGCACCAGTGGAACTGTATTGGGATCAGTGCCCCAGTCGACCCTGACCCGTAGCCGCTGGCCGCCGACCGACACGTAACGTTCCAGCGTCGCTTCGTAGTTACTCATTTCTGCAGCACGTACGTTCCGGGCGCCGGACCGGTGGGCACGAAGCCCTCGGCCCCCAGCGTCGTGGGCGCGTCGACGTCGTCGCCGCTGCGCTCGGCGAGCCAGGTGACGTAGTCGGGCCACCAAGAGTCACTGGACTTTTCGGCGGCCGCCAGCCACTCCTCAGGAGTCTCGTCCTGGACCTGGGCGGCCCGGTAGGAGGCCTTCGGGTTGCCCGGCGGGTTGACGAGCGCGGCGATGTGGCCGCTGGTGGACAGCACGTAGCGGTTGTCCTTGCTGCCCAACAGCTTTGCGCTACGGTAGGTGGCCTGCCACGGTGAGATGTGATCGGCGATGCCACCGATGACGTATGCATCGCAGGTGATCTTCGACAGGTCGACGGGCGTGCCCAGCATGCTCACGGCGCCCGGCGTGACCAGTGAATTGTTCAGACCCATCAACACCATGTCGCGGTGCAACGCAGCCGCCATCCGGGTGGTGTCGGCGTTCCAGAACAGCACGTCGAATGCCGCGGGGCTGCGGCCCTGCACGTAGTTGTTCACCCAGTACCGCCATACCAGATCGGTGGGACGCAGCCAGGCGAACATCTCGGCCATCGCCTTGCCGTCCAGGTAGCCCTTGCGAGCCGAGGTGGCAATCGCAGCCTGAGCCGCCCGGTCACTCATTGCCGCAGAAGCGAATCCGGCCCGATCCTGATCCAGCACCGTGACCGCCAGAGTGAGGCTCGCGACCTTGTCGCCGTCGCCGGTCTCGGCGAGGTGGGCCGCCGTCATGGCGGTGATGATGCCGCCGGAGCAGCTCGCCATGAGGTGCGTACCGGTCACGCCGGTGATGGCGCGCACCGCGTCGATGGCCTCGATGATCGCCGCCCCGTAGGCATTAACATCCCAATCCTTGTGCCGGGCTTGCGGATTGCGCCAGGAGATGGCGAACACCTGCTGTCCCTGCTGCACGAAGTACTCGATCATGCTGCGGCCGGGGGCGATATCCATGATGTAGTACTTGTTGATCACTGGCGGAACCATCAGGAGCGGGACCGAGTGGACCGTTGAGGTCTGGGGTGCGTACTGGATCAGCTCGAACATCGGCGTCTGCAGCACCACAGCACCTTTGGTGATGGCCACCGTCTCACCGACGGTATAGGCGTCCGGTTCAACCATGGCCGGCACCCGGGGTGACGACATCATGTCGCGGGCAAAGGCTTTCAGGCCGCGGACGGCGCTGAGACCGCCGGTGTCGATCATCGCCTTCCAGCCCAGCGGGCTGATCAACGGGTTGTTGGTGGGTGCCAGACCCTCGATGGCGTTGTCGAACACGAACCGCATCCGCGCTTCGTCGCGCCAGTCCAGGTCGGCGTCGGAAAACAGTTTCTCGGCGGTGTCGGACGCGGCGAGGTAGGCCTGCATGATCCGGTGCAACGCCGGATTCTGCTGCCACGCAGGGTCGCTGAAGCGCTTGTCGGCGCGCTTGGGGGCCAGGTCGCAGTCACCAGTGGCGATGTCGCCGAGCTCGCGGACCAGGTCCTTGCCGCGGGCCAGCACGGTGCCGGGCTGCTTGGCCAGGCTGACACCCATGCGCGCCCAGGAGCGGTCCGGCATCATCCGGCGCGCGAAGGGCTTGGTGGCGCTGGTCAGCATCAGGTCCAGCGGTGCGGCCAGTTCGTCGGGTGGGGTCATAGCCATGATCAGTTGTCACTTTCTGTTGTGGGGATGGTGATTTCGCGGCGGAGCAGCTTTCCGGTCGGGCCCTTGGGCAGGTCGTCGAGGAACCAGATGCGTCGCGGGTACTTGTAGGCGGCCACCTGGCTCTTGACGAACTCGCGGAGTTCTTCGGCGGCGACCTGGATGCCGGGCTTGAGGCTGACGGCGGCGCCGACCTCCTCGCCGAGCTTGTCGTGCGGGATGCCGACGACGGCGGCCTCCGCGACGGCAGGGTGGGCGTAGAGCACCTCTTCGATCTCGCGGGGATAGACGTTGAACCCACCGCGGATGATGAGCGCCTTCTTGCGGTCGACGATGTAGTAGTAGCCGTCCTCGTCGACCTTGCCGATGTCGCCCGTGGCGAACCAGCCGTTCGCGTCGATCGCTTCAGCTGTGGCCTCGGGCAGATTCCAGTAGCCCTTCATGACGTTGTGGCCACGGATCTGGATTTCTCCGGGCTCGCCCTGCGCAACCTCGACACCGTCGTTGTCGACCACCCGCATCTCGACGCCCTCGACCGGGGTGCCGATCGAGCCGGCCTTCCGCTCACGGCCCGGGTGGTTGAACGCGGCGACGGGAGACGTCTCCGACAGCCCGTACCCCTCGAGAACCGGGCAGCCGAAGGTCTCCTCGAAGTCGTGCAGCACCTGCACCGGGATCGCGGCACCGCCGGAGGCTGCGACCCGCAGCGTTTCAGTCGAAGCGGAACCCGCGGCGGCCAGCAGCGCGGAGTACATCGTGGGTACGCCCTCGAAGATGGTGACGCCGCCACGCTCGATCAGCTGCAGTGCCTTGGCGGCGTCGAAGCGCGGCAGCAAGCTCAGGGTCGCCCCGGCCAACACGGCTGCGTTCAGTCCACAGGTCAGGCCGAACACGTGGAACAGCGGCAGGCAGCCCATCACCACGTCGTCGGGTCCGACGTCCATCAGCGTCCGCACGCAGACGTCGGCGTTGCGACCCAGACCACCGTGGGTGAGTTCGGCGCCCTTGGGCTTGCCCGTCGTACCCGACGTGTGCAGAACGACGGCGGTGTCGCCGTCGGCGCGCTCGACCGGCGCCGCCTGGGCAGGCAGGTCTGCGATCAGCGCCGCCAAGCCGGCGTCGTCGACCACCCAGCAGCCCGCGCCGGCGGCCTCGGCGCCGGCCTGCGCTTCGTCGGCGAAGGCCGGCGTGGCGAACAGGGCCTTGGCCGTGGTGTTGGAGAGGTAGAACTCGATCTCCGGGGCCTTGAGCAGCGGGTTCATCGGCACCGCGACGGCGCCGGCGTACATGATCCCGTAGAAGGCGGCGGCGAAGGCCGGCCCGTTCGGCAGCATGATGCCGACGCGGTCGCCTGGCTCGATGCCGGCTTGTTGCAGCAGGGTGGCGACGCGGGCGGCGGCGTTGTCGAACTGGGCGTAGGTGTAGGTCTGGTCGTCGCAGCGGAGGGCGACGTGGTCGGGCCGGCGGGTCCGGCTGGCTACGAGGTTTTGGCTCAGGTTGGTCATGTATCTAAGCGTGATTCCGCGCGCCCTCAGAAGCGATGGTGGCCGGAACAACACTGACCACCGCCAAATGTGATCGCCCACAATCGGCGCTCGCCTATGGTTGGCAGATGCGGGCCGGGGTCGACGAGCACATGCTGGAACTCAGCCGCATCATGCTGGCGCGCGTGGAGACGCTCGGCGAACAACTGGCCGACCGCATCTACAGCCGGATCGACGGCTACCAGGCGACGCCGTCAGCGCGCGCCAACGTGCGGGAAAGTTGCATCGCCAACATGACTTTCGTGTTCCACAGGCTGTGCGGTGACGGCGAGGCCGACCTGTTGCCCGCCGTGACGACGGGCCGGGCGCGGGCTGTGGAGGGCATTCCGCTGGCGGCTGTGATGACGGCCTACCGCATCGGCTTCCGATTCATGTGGGAGAACAGTGTCGCGGCCGCGCGCGACGCCGATATTCCGACCGAATCCATCCTGGAGGCCAGTGCGCGCATCTTCCTCAGTCAGGACGAGTTCACCCAGGCGATGACCGGCGCCTACCGAGAGGAACTCACAAGTCAGATCGTGGATCGGGAAGAGGAGCGCTCCGCCCTGGTAGAGGCAGTGCTGTTCGGCCGTATCGCTGACAACCAAAGCCTGTGGGAGGCGGCCGATCTACTGGGTCTCCCGACGACCGGTCCGTATGTTGTTGCGGCAGCTGAGATTCCGGCCATCGGCAAGCTGGGGCTTCCTGAGATCGCGAACAAACTCGCGGCCCGCGACATCCGGTCCGCCTGGCGGCTGCTGCCCGATCTGCAGGTCGGTGTCGTGCACCTGCGCCAGGACAAGACATACGGCGTGCTGGTCGAGGTGCTGCGCAAGATCGCGACGGCGCGGGTCGGCCTCAGCCCGACGTTCGCGAGCCTGGCCGATACCGGCGAGGGCCTGCGCCTGGCCCGGCTGGCGGTGACGGGCAAGCCGAGTCGGGACGGTTGGGTGAGCGCATTTGACGACGCTCCGCTGGCGTTCGCCGCCGTCAGTGCGCCTGAGGTGATGAACCGCATCGAGGAGTCGGTGCTCGGTGGGCTCCGTGGGCTGCCGGGCGAAGAGCGGGCCGTGCTGTCCCAGACCTTCGAAGCCTGGCTCGACGCCGGCGGCTCGGCCAACGAGGCAGCGGCCGCAATCTTCTGCCACCCCAACACTATTCGGCACCGGCTGCACCGCATCGAGGAGCGCACCGGGCGCTCGCTGTCTCGTCCCCGTGACGTCGCCGAGCTGTGCCTGGCGTTCGAGATCAGCCAGCGCCTGCCGGACTAACTCTCGCTGAGCCTGCGCCCACGCACACCGCTACTCGCACAACTACGCCTTCAGAGCGGAGTCAACACAAAGAAAACGGCCCCCGCCGAAGCGGGGGCCGTTCACTTTGCACGGATCAGAAGGACGCTTCGTCCAGCTCCATGGTCTCGTTGTCGATCGACTCGATGACGCTGCGGGTGCTGGTGAGCAGCGGCAGCATGTTCTTGGCGAAGAACGATGCGGACGCGATCTTGCCCTCGTAGAACGCACGGTCGTCGCCGGTGGCGCCCTCGTCGAGCGCCTTGACGGCAACCGCGGCCTGCTTCAGCAGCAGCCAGCCGATGACCAGGTCACCCACGGCCAGCAGGAAGCGGACCGAGCCCAGGCCGACCTTGTAGATCGACTTCGGGTCTTCCTGAGCGGCCATCAGGTAGCCGGTCAGGGTGGCAGCCATGCCCTGCACGTCGCCCAGAGCGGTGGCCAGGAGCTCGCGCTCGGCCTTCAGGCGGCCGTTGCCGTCCTGGTTCTTGATCAGCTGCTCGATCTCGCCGGCGACGAACGCCAGGGCCTGGCCCTTGTCGCGGATGATCTTGCGGAAGAAGAAGTCCTGCGCCTGGATGGCGGTGGTGCCTTCGTACAGCGAGTCGATCTTGGCGTCACGGATGTACTGCTCGACCGGGTAGTCCTGCAGGAAGCCCGAACCACCGAAGGTCTGCAGCGACTCGGTCAGCTTCTCGTAGGCGCGCTCGGAGCCCACACCCTTGACGATCGGGAGCATCAGGTCGTTGACCTTGAACGCCAGCTCGGCGTCCACACCGTGGACTGCCTTGGCGACCTCGGCGTCCTGGAACGTCGCGGTGTACAGGTACACGGCGCGCAGGCCCTCGGCGTAGGCCTTCTGGGTCAGCAGGGCCCGGCGGACGTCGGGGTGGTGCATGATCGTGACGCGCGGGGCCGTCTTGTCCATCATCTGGGTCAAGTCAGCGCCCTGGATGCGGGTCTTGGCGTACTCGAGAGCGTTCAGGTAGCCGGTCGACAGGGTCGCGATGGCCTTGGTGCCGACCATCATGCGGGCCTGCTCGATGACGTCGAACATCTGCGCAATGCCGTTGTGCACCTCGCCGACGAGCCAGCCGACGGCGGGGACGCCGTGCTGGCCGAGCGTCAGCTCACAGGTGGCCGAAACCTTCAGGCCCATCTTGTGCTCGACGTTGGTGACGAAGGCACCGTTGCGCTCGCCGGGCTCACCGGTCTCGGGGTCGAAGTGGAACTTCGGCACGAAGAACAGCGACAGACCCTTGGTGCCCGGGCCGGCGCCCTCGGGGCGGGCGAGGACCAGGTGCATGATGTTTTCGAAGAGGTCGTCCGAGTCGGCCGAGGTGATGAATCGCTTCACACCGTCGATGTGCCAGGTGCCGTCGGCCTGCTGGGTGGCCTTGGTGCGGCCGGCGCCCACGTCCGAGCCGGCGTCGGGCTCGGTCAGCACCATCGTGGCGCCCCAGCCGCGCTCGGCAGCCAGGACGGCCCACTTCTTCTGCTCATCGGTGCCGTTGTTGTAGAAGATCTCGCACATACCCGAGCCCATGGCGTACATGTAGGCGGCCGGGTTGGCACCGAGGACGTGCTCGATGAGCGCCCACTGCAGCGCGCGGGGCATCGGCATGCCGCCGAGCTCTTCCTTCAGACCGACCTTGTCCCAGCCACCGTCGAGCAGAGCGCGCATCGACTTCTTGAAGGGCGCGGGCAGGGTGACGGTGTGGGTAGCGGGATCGAAGACCGGCGGGTTGCGGTCGCCGTCGGCGAACGAATCGGCGATCGGGCCCTCGGCGAGGCGCGCGATCTCGTTGAGCATTTCTCCGGCGGTGTCGGCGTCCAGGTCGGCGAACTTGCCTTCACCCATCGCCTTGTCTACGCCGAAGACCTCGAACAGGTTGAACACCTGGTCACGGACGTTGCTCTTGTAGTGGCCCACGATTTCTCCTCGATGAGATGGACTGTAGGGGTTGGGTACTCAGGGCTAAGTTACCCACCAGTAACTGGCCTTAACTATACCGCCGGGTAACTTCTTCGCAAAGCAGTCAAGAGCAAATTTTTCGCAGCTAACCAACCCAGTGGTTGAACGGGGTGGCAAGCGGGCCGGTTTATGGCCGCTGACCTGGAGTTTAGTCCGAATGTGATGTCCGCCACCGGAAACTTCCGGAACTGAGGAGGACGTGTCAGTTGGGGCCCGTGGGAGCCGTGTTGTAACGCCAAGTTGGTCGCTTCGGACCCCGTCCGCGCGCGGCGTGTGGACCCGGATCGGAGCCCGTTCTCGCCTGATGTCGGGACGGTTGTGAGCCGGGTCACCATGCCGTGGTTATGGTGACGGGATGCGTCGGGTAGCGGTGTGGGGAACAGGCAATATGGGGGCCACGGCGATCCGATCGGCGGTGGCATTCCCGGGGCTCGAGTTGGCGGCCGTCATCACCTCGAGTGCGGACAAAGCCGGTCGCGATGCGGCGACATTCGCCGAGCTGGACACGCTGACCGGAACGCTCGCCACCACCGACGTCGACGCGGCCCTCGCCGACTGCGACGCTGTGGCCTACATGTCGTCCGGAGACATCCGCCCGGAGGAGGCCATCGCCGAGATCGAGCGCTGTCTGCGGGCCGGCAAGCACGTCGTCACGCCATCGCTGTACTCCCTCTATGACCCGGCTTCCGCGCCGGCCGAATGGGTGGAGCGGCTTTCTGACGCCGCGGCCGCCGGCAACGCCTCACTACTTGTCAGTGGCGTCGATCCCGGCTGGGGCAACGACGCGCTCGCCGTCACGGCCGCCGGCCTGTGCACCCGGATCAAGACCATCCGCTGCCAGGAGATCTTCGACTACTCGACCTACAACCAGCCCGAAGCGGTGCGGGTGCGCTGCGGTTTCGGCGGTTCGATGGACGAGACGCCGTTGATGCTGATCCCGACCATCCCGACCATGGTGTGGGGCGGCAACGTCCGGCTGATCGGCCGTGGGCTCGGCATCGAGATCGACGACATCACCGAGACCTGCGAGCGGCTGCCGCTGACCGAGGACGTCGAGAACGTCATGGGCCGGTTCGAAGCAGGCACCCAGGGCGCCTTCCGGCTGGAGGTCATCGGGTGGTCGCAGGGCGTGCAGCGGGTGATCATCGAGCACATCACCCGCATCGACCCGTCGTGCGCGCCGGACTGGCCGCAGCCCGATGAGGGCGTGGGGGATCACCGCGTGATCATCGACGGCGATCCGCAGCTGACCATCGTGGTCCGCGCCGACGTTCCCGGTGGCACTCGCGCCGACGGAGGCAACACCACTGCGGCCAATCGGCTCCTCGGGGCGATCGAGTGGCTCGCCACCCAGAAGCCGGGCATCTACGACGGCCTCGAAGTGCCGCTACACGCCCCGCTACCGGCTGAGGTTGAGGCGACGCGCTGGGCGTGAGTTGTCCGCCCGTTAGGTCATAGAGGCGTGACGGCACAACGTGAGGACCGGGGGCAGTAGCTTGGCGATCTGGTGGCCCACCGCCTCGAAAGTTTCAATATCGAGGCCGATGGGATCGGCGACTTGAACCGGGTCATGCTCGGGCAGTCGGAGACGTAGCGCAGCCAGGTCGGCGATCGAGCGTGCGCCGTATGTAGACGCTAGGAGAGCGGCTTCCCCGAGCGTGAACGTTTTCCGGAACTGTCGCGGCGCCAGTTCCAACACAGCAGTGCGTTGCACCGAGGTCATCGTGAGGACGAGGTCGGCGTCAAGGGCGATTGGCGGAGTCAGCTGCCGTGCGGCGAAGCCGGTCGGGTCTCCGCCTAGTCGAGTCAAGACGTCAGCGGCGAGTTGGTGTATCGGATATCCGATCACGGCGTGGATTCCCGCACTCGCTGCGGTGAAGTCAGGGATGCCCATCTGTGCGGCCATTCCCACTGAAAGTCGTTCTGCCGTAGGCGATCTGCAGATATTGCCGGTGCAGACGAACAGGACGCGCAGGTCAACCTCCAGAATTCACAGCTAACGCAACCGTCAATAACTCATGTGCGAACGGCTGCCGCGTGCCACGATAGGCCCGTGAAGGGCATCATCCTAGCCGGCGGGTCGGGCACCAGGCTGCACCCGATCACCCTAGGTGTGTCCAAGCAGCTGATTCCGGTTTATGACAAACCGATGGTTTATTACCCGCTGTCGACGCTCCTATTGGCGCGGATTCGTGACATCCTGGTGATCACCACACCTTTCGATGCACCCAGCTTTGAGCGCCTGTTGGGCGACGGCTCGCAATTCGGGGCATCGATCACCTACGCGCGGCAGCCCTCGCCGGACGGGCTGGCTCAGGCGTTCTCGATAGGTGCTGATTTCATAGGGTCCGGGAAGGTCGCACTGATACTGGGCGACAACCTGTTGTATGGTCCGGGACTGGGAACGCAACTCCAGGACTTCAACCAGATTGATGGCGGGGCAATATTCGCCTACCGCGTTGCCGAGCCCAATCAATACGGCGTCATCGAATTCGATGAGCAGGGAACAGCTATATCTCTGGAAGAAAAGCCCAAGATCGCCAAGAGTAATTATGCGGTGCCTGGCTTATATTTCTACGACAACGATGTGGTCGAGATTGTCAGACATCTGCAGCCGAGCCAGCGCGGTGAGTACGAGATCACCGACGTTAATCGGGTGTACCTCGAACAGTGTCGGCTGCGCGTTCAGGTGCTACCTCGTGGAACGGTGTGGCTCGATACCGGCACGGTCGACAGCATGACGGACGCCGCCGACTTCGTGCGAACGATGGAACGACGTAGCGGATTGAAAATAGGTGTGCCAGAAGAGATCGCGTGGCGACAGGGGTTCATTACTGATGACGAGCTGCGGGAGCGGGCAGAGTGTCAGATGAAGTCCGGGTACGGCTGGTACCTACTTGATCTTCTGGAGCAGGGATCGTGCCGGCCGCGCGCCCAGGTGAGTGCTCTAGGGCTTTGATCTGAGGTCTCAGGGGTGCCAGTATGCATTTCCCGTGTTCTAGGCAGCTGACAGCGAGGCGGCCATTAGGGATTCCTCGCCTAATGCGTAGCCGTCCGAGGCGGGTTTAATGACGCTCCTCCCTGAATGGCTTCGGTACGATCCAAGCCGGTATCCGCTCGGCTATAATCCCGGACTCGATGGCCTGCGCGGTACCGCCACACTCTGCGTTCTTGCTGCCCATCTCAACTTCGGCGTGTGGTGTCCGGGCGCTTTCCTGTATATGGACATGTTCTTTGTAATGAGCGCATATCTGATAACTTCGCTGCTGCTTAAGCGGTGGAACAAGACGGGAAACGTGGGTTTTGGCACTTTCTATTTCCGACGCGCTCTCCGGCTGTTTCCCGCAAACTACGCCATGATTCTCGCGTTCGTCATCACGGCGTACCTGACTCTCGACAACTTCCGTGGGCATACCACTCAGGCGGCGGTAGCAGCTACATACACGACTAACTGGACCAGGGCGTTCGAGGTCCCGATGCCCGAGTACCTCGGCCACACCTGGTCGCTGGCGGTGGAAGAACAGTTCTATCTGGTCTGGCCTGTGATCCTCACGCTGCTGCTCAGGATCATCGGGCTTCGGATGCGGCTCGTGGCGATGATAGTGCTGCTCGCTCTTGGACTTGCAGGCTGGCGTAGCTGGCTCACCTTCCGCGGAGCGTCCGAAGCCCGCCTGTTCAACGGCACCGACGTGCGGGGCGACGCTCTTCTGATCGGCTGCGCGCTCGGTGTCGCGATGGCAATGCCTAGGGTGCGCCAGAGCGCTACCGTTCAGCGCGCTGCTGAGGTCTTGGCGCTGCCTTCCTTCGTGGCACTGGCTGTTGGAGGATTCACTATGGATCAACATAATCGGGCCATGTACGGTGGATTCTCGTTGTTTTTCACTCTGGCGTCGACGTGCTTGATAGCTGCATTGGTGCTACCTCGGCAGACCATTCCCCACTACATATTTCGGTCGCCACCGTTAGTATTTTTAGGCCGCATCTGCTACGGACTGTATCTCTGGCACTATCCGATATTCAACGTAATTCGGTTCAACTATGGAGTCAATGAACCAATCTTGCTTGGCGCGATTGGGGTTCCGCTCACGTTTGTAGCTGCACTCTTGTCCTGGAGATTCGTAGAAAGCCCGTTCCTGCGGGCGAAGGACCGAATTCTGATCGAAGGCACGAAACACGCTGCGCCCCAATGCTGATCTGCTTCTCAATGCCGATTTGCCTTGATCGAGGTCGGTCAGGGCAATGGAACCTCGTGGCCAGCGTTATCGGGCGCCAATGATGACCTATGGCATACCGTGGACTGCGACCGGTGGTGGCTGGTAACCGGACGGATCGCTGTTGCCGCCTCCCAAGCGGGGATCTGCGAGAGCTGCCGCCGGCTCTCGGATTGTCACTATGGTCCCGTTGAACTCGTCGACACTTGATGACCGGCGGCGCATCAGACGTTGCTTGCAACGGCGCGTTTTCGAGGAGATGCGGAGGGACTGGCACTGGTCGCAGCACCTCCAGGCGCTCCGACGACGCCGCCGTAGCGCCGTAGCCAGAAAGTTTGCCTATGGCATAAACAGCAACTCTAGAACCGCATGCACAACCAGCCACGCGGTGCGTTGCCATTTCGTGAAATCGCGCGTCAAACAGCATCTAGCTGGCTATCTTTACCTGGCACGCGTGGAGGTCCGCAGCGCTGCCATCAGATTGCTCCCAATCATGCTCAAAATACGGCAATGACCTCACCCATTGCTCAAACGTCCTGGATGTTTGCTATTGACGACATGGTAAAAAACTTTGCCGAATTGCCCTCCGCCGTCAATATCGCCGCCTAGCATTCGTCGCAGGAGCGCACCGAACTCCGTGTGCCGCTTGGACCTGCTAACACGCGAGGTTTCATGTCCGATCCGCTAGATGAGCGAGCGACGGTCCGCATACTCGGAACGCATGGCGTGCCGGCCGAGTATGGCGGATTCGAGACTGCAGCCGAGAATGTCGGACGTTATCTCGTCAGTCGTGGTTGGCGCGTAATTGTGTACTGCCAGACGGCTCATCAACGTCCTGTGTATGAGGATGTTTGGAATGGCATCGAACGGGTCAATATTTCGGTTCCCAATTTGCGATGTACGGGTACTGCCAAGTTCGACTGGTTGTCGGTTCGACACGCACTCAAACATTCGGACCCCTGCCTAACCTTCGGATACAACACGGGAGTGTTCAATATCCCGTTGCGACTTCGCGGGATACCGAGCATCGTTAACATGGACGGCATCGAGTGGTCACGCAAACGCTGGGGCCTTTTCTGGCAGGCGGTCCTCTATATCAATGAGCGCCTCGCCGCTTGGTTTGCAAACGAGCTAATCGCTGACCATCCTGAGCTCAAAACCTACCTCTTGACACGGGCTCCAGAACGCAAGATCACGACGATCACATACGGGGCGCACCGGATCGACGACGCACCGACGACTCCAGTTCAGGCACTGGGCTTGGAGCCCAAGAAGTATCTGACACTTGTCGCGAGGCCCCTCCCCGAAAACTCGATACTCGAACTCGTGCAGGCATTTTCGGCAAAGCCTCGGGGCGTTACACTTGCGGTCCTTGGCGACTACAACGGCGACGCTGATCCTTATCATCGGGCAGTATTGGATGCTGCCAGCGACGAAGTTGAGTTTCTGGGAGCGATTTACGACCAGGCCGTTGTTCAAGCACTGCGCTACCACTCACTCGGTTACTTACATGGTCACACCGTAGGCGGCACCAATCCGTCCCTGGTTGAAGCCTTAGCCGCGGGTAACCCTGTTATCGCGCATGGCAACAAGTACAACACCTGGGTAGCGGGCAGCGCAGGTCTGTTTTTCAAAACGCCGGCCGAGGCGGAGAAGTGCATCGATGAACTCCTGACAAATGCCGAGCTTGCAGCGATTTTGAGTCGCAACGCGATAGCTCGATTCGAGAGCGAGTTCACGTGGGACCACGTTGCCGCGCAATACGAGGCACTGATTCGAAGCAGCCTGCGCGCCCGCGAGCCGCGAACTAGATCGATAAGGAGGGAAATTCAGTGGTCAACGTAGGGGTGGTTGGTTTAGGAAAAATGGGTTTGTCTCATTTTTCGATCATCAATGCACACCGGGACACAAAGGTAGTCGGCCTTTGTGATTCAAGTGGATATATCCTTGATATTCTCACCAAATATACGGGAGTCAAGACGTACTCCAATCTCGAAACGATGCTCGATGGCGCAGATGTCGACGCGGTGGTGATAGCAACTCCGTCGAAATATCACGCACCGATGGTTCGCACCTGCCTTGAGCGGGGCGTTCACGTTTTTTGTGAGAAGCCATTCTGTCTCGACCCGGCGGACTCGATTGCCCTTGCTCAATTGGCTAGTGACAAACGACTCGTTACGCAGGTCGGATATCACAACCGCCACATCGCAACATTTCGCGAAGTTAAACGACTTCTTGACTCAGGGGTTCTGGGCACGGTCACCCACGCCCTAGCCGAGGCGTACGGACCGGTGGTACTGAAGCCTAAAGGTGGTACGTGGCGCAGCAAGAAAGAGGAGGGCGGCGGGGCTCTATACGACTATGCCGCACATCCGGCAGACATATTGACCTGGTACTTCGGCCGACCAGAATCGATTTCAGGAACTGTGCTGGGGAAGGTGTTTTCGGCGGAAACTGAGGACGAGGTGTTTACGACGCTCATATGGCCTGGCGGCGTCACCGGGCAGCTTTCGGTGAGCTGGTCGGACGAATCGCATCGCAAGATGACGACATGCGTATCGATTTGGGGCACTAACGGCAAGATTGTCGTAGATCGCCAAGAACTCAGGGTCTATCTGCGCGATGCCACACATGCGCCCGAGGGTTACGCCAAGGGATGGACGGTGCGATACACCACCGAATTGACAGACGAGGTCGATTTCTACGTTCGTGGGGAGGAATATTCGGCGCAGGTAGATGTGTGGTTGAAGCGCATCGGTCAATCAGCCGTCCGGGGAACCGGGGACTTCATCGAGGCCAGCGTGACCGACGAGGTTCTGAATACCATTTGCAACAACACCGACGGAGCCCTGCGGCATCTTGATCCGCAAGCAGACGTCAGCGACGGGAAATCAGCTTCCGCAGCACGGACCGGGTTTTGGACCCGGCTGAAGAATCGACCTCGCAATCACCGATTGCGCGCAGAAAGTAGGTATCAATAATGGATCGCTTGTTGTTCGGTGACAACCAATTCTTTGGCGTAAATCATATGTCTGAAGAGAAAGCGCGCGCACAGGCGATGCGTTTCCAGTCGTTGGATTCAATGATGTCTGTACTGGACGCGGCATACGATGCAAATGTAACCACGTTCATGTGCACAACCCACGATCGAATTGCCGACGTCGCCGATTGTTTCCGGGCGCAACCGGAGCGGTATACCAGGCAGGTGGTGTACCCATGCATGCCCTATGCACACAAGTACGCGAACGCGATGACGGAAGCGGGGATATTTGGCGCGATCCGGCAGTTCCTTCCCAGCGAAGGCTTGCTGGATGCGGCAATGCGCGGCGGAAAGTCGTTGGCCAACAAGGATATTGAGGGCATAATCACGCTCCTGATTGATGCCGAGATGAAGATGTTCAGGGGGCTCAGCACGCCGGTGATTTTCCTGCAGAACGTTGTTGTCGACTTCCTGCTCGGTATGGGCTTTACCGAGGCGTTCCGAATTTTCGCTGATCACGTTACGAGTAGGTACAACGCGGAACCCGGATTCATTACCATGAACATGCCGCGCCTTCTGGTAGCTCTCGATGCAGTTGGAATCGAGAATCCGATTGTTTGCACGAGTATCAATAAGATCGGGTTCCGCATGTCCGGCGGCGTCGACAGCTACCTCGACGCCCTGCACAACAGGACCTTTCGCGCAATCGCGATGTCGGTCTTCGCGTCGGGGGCGATTCGAGCTGACGAAGCGATTGAATGGGTCGCTTCGCTGCCCAACATCGAATCAATGGTGTTCGGCGCCTCAAGTCGTACGAATATCGATTCGACGGCCCAGCTCGTCACGAAGCACTGGTCTAAGACACCGGAACTGCTGAGGTCGGCGTGAGTCAGGTTCTGGGTCGGCTGCATCAGTGGCGAGTCAAGTGGACGCGGGGAACGCATGGGGCAATTGATCTGCAGGGATTGATACTGAAGTCATCGGGAGTCGTTCATGGGCAAAGTTCTTAGCTTCGCTGTAGCGTTGACGATCATGGTTGGAGCGTTGGCTGACGCTGCTGCAGCTAACGCAACTGTCCCGTCGATGGTGGGCAAGACATACGGCGAGGCTCAGGGTTTGCTATCGAAATGGAAGCTTGCGTCTGAGATTACAACCACCTTGGGCACAGAGCTTTCTCGGAACGATTGCATCGTGGTCAATCAGCAACTGCGTCCGGCCTCACACTTCGGCGCGATAAACAGCCCGGCCAAGTTGCTACTGTCACTGGATTGCACTGCCGTAGTTGCATCCGCAACCCACCCCGGTAACTCAGCCGGCAGCCCCGAAGGTCGAGCTGCCAAGCAGGCGGAGATCCTCGCGTGGTGGCGGACGAACACCCCAGAAGGACAGGCGTGGTGCACGGAGAACCAGAGCGCGCACCCCAACTGGGATTGGTCATTGATCAAGGGTTGCCCCAAGTAGCTACGTGAGTCGGCGCGAAGTCAGTGCGCACCCTTTCCTTGGCAGGGCTGAAAATTGGTAGAACGAGGTGCGTATATGACAGACGGATTGATCGTTGTAGGAGTTGGCCGAAGTGGCACGTCAACAGCAACGGCATTCGCTGAAGTTGCCGGGCTGCGCCTCCCCAACGACGTGCTTCCGGCCGACGAATGGAACGCCGACGGATACCTCGAAAGTCGTAGTCTTATTGGGTTCAACGATCACCTGTTGTTGGCCAGCGGACAGACCTGGTGGAAGCCGCGTCGCGCCGAGGGGCACGGCGTGACGGAGTACCGCTGCGCGCGCCGTGCATCGCGGGTGTTTAGGAGAGCATTCGGGAATGGGCGGGGCTGGGTATGGAAGGACCCGCGACTGCCCATGCTGCTGCCGTTCTGGGACCAAGTACTGGGTATACAACCGGCGATGGTTCCATATCGAGACCCGGTCGCGGTAGCTGCGAGCATCTCGCGACGTGACAAAGTAGGCATTGATGTGTCCCTTGCGATATGGGAGCGGCACTCCCGCCAGATGCTCCTTTCGATCGCAGGTCGTCCTGTTTTATTCAGCGATTATGCCGAACTCACCGAGCGGCCCGAGAAATGGTTCCGGCAACTTGTAGA
Organism: Mycolicibacterium sp. CBMA 226; assembly: GCF_009729075.1. Taxonomy (GTDB): domain Bacteria; phylum Actinomycetota; class Actinomycetes; order Mycobacteriales; family Mycobacteriaceae; genus Mycobacterium. Next base: position 314,811 of record NZ_VTGY01000011.1, read on the forward strand.
CTTCTGTACAGAATCCGGGCTAGACGTGGTCAACCCGGAAGTTGATTTCAACTCGCGCATCCGTAGGATCGACCGACCTACGGTATACAAACGGCCGACCGTCAATCAGATCGAGCTGGCTGAACTGATTGCCAGTCTCCAGGGTCCGCACTCAGAATTTCAAGTGCCCATGCTGCCGGACGAATCACCGGGCACGCAGGGACTTATCGACTCCGTGAGGGACCCGCGGATGATCTCCCGGATCCGCGCGTCGTTTATCACGAGGCCGAAGCATGTTGTGCCGCAAGGACCTACGAGTGTCAAGGCCGCAATCGATGGTTGAGGTGCGCAGCGCACAGTCACTGGCGGGATGCTCGTCCCGCAATTGCCCGCGACGTCGAGTTACTCCCAGTTATGTAGCGTGGTAGGTCGCCATGGCGCATCCGAATCGTGGCATTCAATCGCTCAAGGCGGGCTCCGCTGCTCAGGTTGTGTCGATAGTTGCCGGCTTCGGAGTGCAACTGCTCACGACGCCCTATGTGCTTTTCAAACTTGGTCTGCATGACTTCGGTGTGTGGTCCATAACCGGTGCGATAGCCCAGTATGGCGCCTTGTTCGATCTGGGTGTTTCGCGAGCTGCCAGCCGCTATGTCGCCGTTTTTCACTCAAAGGGTGAGCCTCGAAATGAGGGCAGGGTCGTTGCTGTATGCGTGGCGACGTTATTCGGTGTGGCTGCGATGCTCAGCGGTCTCGTTCTGCTGACATCACAGCTCATCGCTCCAGTGCTTGGTCTCAGGGATCCACGGCAGGCCGGCACGCTGTTGCTGGTCGCTGTTGCAATCTTGTTCGTAGGGTTACTTGCCAGAGTGCTTGCAGCCGCATCGATCGGCAGGGGTCGGACGGTGCCTCCATTGACGGCAGTCGCAATTATGTCGGCATTGCAAGCCTTGGGCGGTGTCGCTGTTCTTGCCGAAGCGCCATCGTTGCTTGGATTCGCCTACGGGACTCTCGGCGGGATATCTCTTGGTCTCGTCGTGGTTATCGTTGTCATCTTGGCCGACGAAGGACGAATCACCTTCGCAATGCCCAACAAGAAGATTGCTCGCGAAATATTTGCCTATGGAATATCGTCGCAGATTGCGGCCCTCGGCGATCTGTTGCTTTTCCAATCCGGGAAGCTGGTCGCCGGAGCACTAATCGGGCCATCAGCTGCCGGGGTTTACGAGCTTGCGAGCCGGCCGGCGATGGCTGCGCAGGTCTTGGGCGCTTCTCCTGGAACCGCGTTGATGCCACACCTGACCCGTATCTACGTGTCGGGTGGGCTCGGGGGAATTCTGACCGAGTATGAACATTTAACGCGGCGTAATACGTCTGTCGCATTGCTTATTCCGTTCGCCATGGCGGCTACCGCGGTGGCCGCGATTCCCGTCTGGTTGAACGGTCCGCACCTGGATGTGGTGGCGGTCTTACTTGCGCTCCTGATCGGTATCTCGGTCAACGTTTCGACCTCGACTTGTACGTGCACCCTCCTGGCGATGGGTCGGCCAGTAATGATTGCCAAGGTTACGGCGGTGGCCGGCGTCCTTCAGTTGATCGCCGCTGTGTTGGCAACGAAGTTCTTCGGATTCACCGGCCTCACGGTGGCAATTGCAGTTGGCGTGCCTGTCACCAAATTAGCGGGCCTCTGGCTCATGCAGGCGAGCGCACATATCCCACAAAGGTTCTATCTTCGCGCGGCCGGTGGGCCCTATGCGATAGCCATTCTTGCTGCATTGTTGGCAGCGCCGATCGGGCTACTGACCATGCCCCAAAATCGTCAGTCAGCAATAGTTCCATTCATCTTCAGTGCACTTGTATATGCGTCAATCTACCTCTTCCTCGGCTGGCGTTGCGGCTATCTACCGCGAGCTTCGAATCAATCAAGCGAACTAACGCCCAGGCAGCGTCCCACCATACCGATATTGCGCGTGATCGACGAGCTCGCTCTTCGACTTCGAAGTTCAAGAAGTGGAATACGCCGGACCAGTTCTTGCAGCCGCCATGCTTCAAACCATTGGTGGTCACATCCGTCTGACAGTGACGATGCAATTGGTGACTCGCTGAATAGCCCTGCACTTCGACGCCGAGAGGAGCGTGCGCCGCATTGAGATCGATCGATGGCTGAGGCAATCGCCGGAGCTAATAGTCCCCTCGGCGGTGCCACGGAGACCCCGTCGCGATCGCGCCGCGTCCACGGAACTCTCCGGGCATGAGAATCCTATTTGACGCACACTGGTGGGTCGACGGGCCGCGATCGGGCCGCAATGTGGTGCGGGGATTGGTAGGCGGTTGGTCGCGCGCCTTCCCCGATGACGAAATAACACTTCGCGCTCAGCATCGCCACATCTCAATAGTGAGAGAGGACGCTCGACGGAGCCAACTGAACGCCGAAATCAGCCAGTATCCGAGGTGGGCGCGCTACCATGCCTTCGCCGTTGCCACAATTGTGGCGCGCAAAAGCGAATACGACGCAGTGTTGACACAGAATTTCTGTCCGCCCCTATCGACGGCTCCCACTTTCGTTCTGGTACACGACGCTCTGTTCGTGACGAATCCAGAATGGTTTACGAGGACCGAACTGCTTTACCTAGGCGCAATACGGCCATCGCTCCGCCGGTCCACCAACATCCTCACTACATCCAGTTCGGAGACGGCACGGATCGGGACCGTGTGGCCAGAATCGCGGAGTCGGCTTGTAAAAGTTGGTCTGAGCGTGCCTGATGGAATACTCGAGGCCGTTTCGAAACGGCCGTCGATTCCGTGCGGCGAATCGCCGTTTGTTTTGGCGGTTGGACGGCTCAATGTGCGTAAGAACTTGGCTCGACTGATCGAAGCGTTTGTTCGCGTTGCCCGCGATGATCCGAAGCCAGACTTGGTCATCGCTGGATGTGTCGATGGAGCGTACGTGCCGATCACGGTGCCAGATGACATGACCGCGCGAATACACTTCCTGGGGCACGTTACTGATAACGAGCTCCGCTGGCTTTACGAGAACTGCGACTTGTTCGTATGTCCTTCGCTGGACGAAGGCTATGGATTGCCCATCATCGAGGCGAATATTCTCGGCGCTCAGGTGATTGCAAGTGACATCCAGGTATTTCGAGAGTCGAATATTGCCGTTGGGTATTTCGACCCGAGGTCAGTAGACGAGATAGCCTCTGCCATCCGCCACGGTCTGGACGGGATAAATTCGACCGTGGCCGGCCATTTGACATGGGAGGGCGTTGTCCGAAACATTCGTGATGTCATATACAACGCGAGACGCCATTCAAACGCGCCGAAGCCATAGAGAACCAGGCTCCCAAAAGTCAATCCGCTTCCCGAAGACAGGGCAAGAATCCGCCAGCTCCGCCGGGTGGTGGTGCTTGAGGAAATTTAGAGCTGCAATTATCTGATACTGATTATTGAAGCTTAAGAAGGCTTCAACCAGATATTGCTCGTTCCAGAAGCGAACGTCTCGACTTAGCCAAGTCGGCCAGTAATCCTTCGGCGTACGGATGTCGTGGATATGTACGAACACGCCGGACTGTAATATTGGGAGTATCTCCAAATACTCGAACAGGACGTCACCCTGCGGCCGGATCATATGTGATGAATCGATGAACAAGATATCGTCCGCCTCAAGTTCAGCGAAAACGGGCAGGTCGACAAGCTCCACGGGAGTGCGAATGAGTTCGACGTCTAATTCCTTCAACCATGCATTCTCATAGGGCTCGATACAGATGTGCCTACATGTGTATTTCGTATCATCTACCTGATTGGCTGCTATGGCATTTCGCGCGATGAGAGTGGAATGGCCGCTTCCAATTTCGATGATTCGCCTCGGTTTGGCATGGCGAATTATGCTATAAAAGACCTCCGCATCGCCCGGCCCGAATGCATTATTGTCGTAATAGAAACCTAATTCGGATTCGCGATTCATCGGAAACGTGACTAACTCATCCTGAAATGAGAAATTCTTTAGAAGCTCAAGCTGCCCATGGGCGTTTAGGTCCACCGCTGGAAGTTCCCGGTCCTCTTCCAATGGGCGACGCAGCGTATTCGTCTCAAAAAGGGGCTCGTAGTAGTGATTGCGTATCGGATACACTCCCAAGGCCCTGAACAGTCGGCGTGTTCGCGGCAGGCGACTAATTCCGAGACGGCGCACGAACTTCAGTGCCAGGCCGGCCGCAAAGGCGATTGGCAAGACGGCGATGTCGATCAGCGGCGCCAACAACTCCACAAGCTTGCGCACGTTGCCCCTTCCTGCGGATGAGCTGAGGTTTTCCAGCCGGTATGGCGTCGGAAATCCGTTGTAGCCTATATCTATTTCGCGGCGACCACCCAGTTTTTGCATTACCTGCGCCGCGCGAAGGCCACTGCCTGACCCACGTTATTAGTGCATAAATTCGCGTCCCGGCACGGGCAGCACTGGTCGCAGAAGAGCGCAACAGGAGGCTTCGGCTCAGGTGACATAAGTCATGGGCCGGTCCGCGGCTAGTACGCAAATGTTGATCACGGCAACACAAAACAGCGGCCTCGGCCCTACAGGTCGGACAAGCCGACCCATCATTGAACCAATCTGCTCATGCGCAGGTTAGTTCGACGGCCAGGTACGGGGCCAGTGGTGTTGCCCCGAGCCAGCCAGGAAGATGATTCAGGTAAAGGCGCGCCGCCGGAACCAACCATCCAGCTCGCGCTGCACCCACGTGTGCAAATTCGAAGTAGTTCGCCATGTTGAGAGACCGAATTTTGCACGCACCGGCGGTGCGGGCCATTCGGCGGACCTCCGCGAATGACATCAGTGGGTGCGGCCCCCATGTTGCGTGCGGGTAAAGATGAGCGCGCTCGTAGAGCCGGTGACCAAAAGCGGTTGCCGACCAATCAAAGGGGGTGGTTGACCAATCATGAGCAGGATCGACGGGGAATAGCTTATTTGGCGCGACGATTATCGCTCGTCCGCCTGGTCTCAGGACACGCATCATCTCGCTGATGTAACGCATGCGATCAGACATTCGCGCCGCTGGCGGGTCAGGTTCGCCGATGTGCTCAATTACGCCGATAGACCAGACCAGGTCGAACATGTTGGACTCGAACGGGAGATCCAGCGCAGATCCGGCCACAACGCGCCCAGGATCGACGCCAGCGGATTGCCAGCCCGAAAGGTTGCTCGGAAGGTCGACGCCCCAAACGTCGATGGTCGGAAATAGCTCGACGATCACCTTTCCGATGGATCCCGTTCCGCAGCCGATGTCTAGAGCGTTTCGGTCGTCCTGTCGCAGCTGGCGTGCCAGCCAGCGCTCGGCGCGCTCAGCTCCGCGATCTATCTGGTCTGCCAAATAGTCGTCGGACGGAACAATCGCAATTGTTGAAGAACGTGGCATCAAATTGAGATAGCCGCCGTCCAGAACCGGGTACGTGGCCGAGCAGGACTGACAGTCTGCCCCGGCCTCGTGGTGATCAAGGCTGCCGTGGCATTCCGGGCACACTATTGGGCTCACGAGCGGCAGCCTTTCGGCCGTACTTTCAAAGCTCATTGCCGAAGTATGTCACGCACATCTCCTCTGGACCGCCTGTTCGTATGTCTGAATCGCCTTGGAAGTCCCGGAGAGTCTCCTGACCTTAGACACGAGAATGCGCGTGTGTCCATGTCACTATTAGGCGGGCACGGCCCTGTCAGTCCTTGCTAAAGCCCGAAGGCAGGACGCTGCCGCGGTGCGGACAGTTCGGACGTGGGATACCAAGCAGGACAAGGTGTTGCGTGTAGGGCGTCGGCTCGCCTACGGGGTGCAGCCCGCGCGCGAGGCGGATGCCGGCGCGAGAGGTGCGCGCCGCGCGACGAGATCGTATTGCTGCTATACAGCAGAGGGGATTGGCGGACGACGATGTGGAATTCCACTTCGACGGCGTACACGGCGAACCCCGTCCAATGAGGCCCGCTCCTGGCTCAGCGGGAAGGGTGATCGGCGAGATGGCCGACCAGATGTTGGAGGCGCTGTACCCGGTGGTGTTCATCGATGCGACCTACGTGAAGCTCCGTAGATCGGCTGACCATCACCCCGCGATCTCATTATGCCTCAGGGGTTTTCACGGAGCGGTGAGGTGGTTTGCAGTTACCAGTTGGTGTGTGCAGTCGGGTGCCGGAGCAATGCGTCACCGAACAGGAGTGCGCTAGAACGTCAACTCACGCAGCACAAAACGTTGCAGCTCAACGAGCAGAGCGTCAACGTGAAGTGCCCCGATGGTTGACCCGTTGAGGAGATTCATCGCTACGGTTAATTTTGGGGTGACGGACCTTTCAGTTGTGGTCTACTGGCATGGTGTCGATGACTCCACAGGCGTTGCTACTCAGTTGCCCAGCATGTGGTGGGCATGCTGCTCACGCTTGGACTGCGCCCGCCGGAGAAGAGGGCCTCAATGGTTTCGGCGTCGCAATCTGTTCGACGTGCGGCACGGGGGTAACTGAAGGCGAATTTCCCGTCGACGAAGAGCTCTACGAAAAAGGTGCTTACGCCCCGGAACGGGCGCGCGGAGCGGGCATGGCTGCGCCAATTCTTCGGCTGTTCGATCGACGTCGACTGCAGTTCATCAGTACGCGGTTCAAAGCTCCCGCACGACTGATCGATGCAGGCTGCGGGCGTGGGCGTTTTGTCGCGGCAGCAGCGGAGGCTGGGTTCGATGCCACAGGTGTCGAACCCAGCGAGCGCGGCTCGATCGGGGCTCGCGATATGTACGGCATCGAACTCATAAAGGCCGAAATCGAAACGGCACCTGTCGATCCCGAGTCGTGTGACGTAGTCACACTGTGGCACGTTCTTGAGCATGTTTGCGACCCTGGCCAGACCGTCGACGTGCTGAAGAACTGGCTTAGGCCTGGAGGCGGACTCCTCGTCGGGGTCCCAAACTTCGACAGCGTGCAGGCACGGGTGGCCCGCACTCGCTGGTATCACCTGGACTTACCGCGGCACCGGACCCACTTCACCGAGAATGGGCTCCACACTCTCCTCACCCGTCACGGGCTCATTGTTGTGCAGTCCGATCATCAGATGATGGAGCACAACTGGTTCGGCATGTGGCAGACGGTGGTTAGCCGATTCACCAGTCGGCCTAGCTATTTGTTCCATCTCCTCAAGCGAAATGCACCTGCCAAGTCCCTCGACTTGGTCATATCGTTGTTGGCATTGCCGTTCATTCCGCTCGCGATCCTCGCCGAAATCGTTTGTGGGGCGCGCCGCTCCGGAGGATCGATCGCGGTGTTGGCGATCAAACCCAGGTCAGCGACTGACGATTGAATCGGTTTCTCAGGCGGAAACCGCGACTGGGAAGAACGTCGAAATACGGCCGAATCAGGTTCAACGGGTCTACCCCTCTTTGTCTTGCATTCGGATGCGGGCTGATTCTGGGAGGCCGGTTCGTCACGGACTTGGCTCATTGATCGGTTGGCGCAAGAGTCTCAGGTCACGCGAGTGGAATGCCCGCGGCAGCAAGACTTTCGGCGACAGCAGGGGCTATCTTGCTGGCGTACGGAGGTGCCATGTGCGTCGCATCGACTCGCGCAGGCGTCGTGCCTACGAAGCTCGGGCAGCGCTGACTCTGGCTGCAGAACCAAGGCCGCGAGTCAACCCACACCCCACCTAGTGACATGGCTAGTTTCTGTTCTGACTCAGCTCTCGAATACCAAATCGGCTGGATTCTAGTGACGCAGCTAGCTGGTTTGCTTGATACCTTGCTGAAACAGTCTTTAATGGATAAGTGTCCCGCGGGGGGCGCCAGCAAAACGATCTTCTTTGTGCTGTCCTTGAACCGGCCGATGATACGGTTGAGCGAATCCGACCACTCCTGGTTGGTCATGTCTTGTGATGCGCCGACGATTCGGTCCTCGAGGTACGAATTGGAGATGATCACTGCGTCTGGTTTGACGCTGTTGATGACGTCAACGGCCGAGTCTTTTCGTCCGGGACAGTCTGGAAGCACGCTTATTCTGGCTAGCGCATCCTGAGTGAAGGCGCAGGTTTGCATAGTCTCATTGATGACCTGCAAACGACCATTCGACTTCAACGCAAGTTCGCGGAAAATCTCCGCGTACCCGGACCCCACAGAGTCCCCGACGACAACGAATTTCACTGGGGCAGAGGTTGACCCGTAGTTACAGAATTCAGGTGGCGCTATCTTGCTGCCGGTGCATTTCGCCACTTCGGGAGTTATGGCGTGATTCTCTTCCCCGCCCACAAACAGCGATTCCATCGGTGGATCCAAAACAGGCCATTCGGTGGCTTTCAACGCTTCCGTAACCTCGCTTTGTAGGGCCGTGCCGACTGGGCCCAGAGACATAGCCGGAAGTGCGACGTTCACTAGGTCGCTGCCGTCCCGGGACGTGTCCGATGCCGCGTCGCTAAAATTGTGAGCGCGTGCCGGTGGCGGCGGTTGGGCCAACCAGGCGACGCCGGCTACAGCCAGAAGGGTTGCCGCAGCGAGTGAAGCGTACTGGGTTGACTTTGCCGGTGAATACTTCTGCTTGCGTATCGCCGTGACAAATGCCCGGGCTTTATCGGGATTGGCGCGGCGCAGCGGGTTCTCGACTAGGTGGTATGAGGCGATTGACAGGCCGAAAGATAGCGCCACTGCGGTCACGTAGAACGAGTTGTTCACATCCATGACCGCGCCGAGAAGGACGATCACTGGCCAGTGGATCAAATACAATGAGTACGAAATGTCTCCGATATAGCCGGCCGCTGGGCTGCGTAAGAATGCCTGATACTCCGGTTCCTGCCCTACTCCTGCAACTATCACCAATGCTGCGCCGACGACGGGCAGCAGCGCCCAGGGTGCCGGGAAGCCAGGCATGTCATCTCTGATGAATACTAAGCTGACGCCAATGAGGAGCAGACCGGCCCATGACAAGATCGGCCTCACCTTTAGAGGAACTTGTGCGAGCAAACCGACGGCCGTTGCCAGGAGCGCACCAATCCCTAATTCCCATATCCGCGCAAAAGTATTGAAGTACGCGGAGAGCGGTGATTCCGCTGTCTCCCACAGAGCCCACATCAGTGACGTCGCGACGATCGCGGCCATTACCGCCCCGGCAACGGTGCTCCGCCGTGAAGGCGACCAGTTATTGCGAATGATGGCGAAGCTGATGATAAGGATCAGTGCGGGCCACACGAAATAGAACTGCTCTTCGATGGACAGCGACCAGTAGTGCTGGATAGGCGAGACCGTCGCCGCCGCGGCTTGAAAATAGTTGGTACCGATGCTAAGGAAGTGCCAGTTAGCGCAAAATATGGCCGCCCATAGGGCATCGATTCCGATCTGATGAGACCGAAATGGCAGAAATACCAATGTCGAGGCGAGGTATGTGAGGAGCAGCACGACGGTGGCGGCAGGGACGATCCGGCGAACACGGTTCCAATAGAATTGTCTGAACGACACGCGCCCGGCAGCCTCAGCGCTGCGCAGCAGGTTCCCGGTAATAAGGAAACCGGAAATCACGAAGAATACATCGACACCCACAAATCCGCCTGAAGGCCACTGCCACAGGTGGTTGGCAAACACGCTGAGCACGGCAACCATCCGCAGGCCCTGGATGTCGAGGCGCAGGTGCTTTCGTTCTGCTTCTCTGCGGCGCTTTCGCGCTTTGCGCCTGTATCGCGCGGACAAGCTCATTGGCGGCTTCCATATCGGTAGGCGGCGTTGGCGTGGGTTGCCTGCACTATGGATATCGAGTCTCCTCGTATATCAACGTGCCCGGACGCCTCTTGAGGCTTCGTCTCCTCAGTCTTTGTGGTCTTTGTGAACTGCACCGCCAAGCCGGCAAAGATGAAGATCAGACTTTCGTACTGGGTGAGGAGTGCGACGGTCAAAAATAACGGTATTTGGCCTGCTAATGCGATCTCTGGAGCAGACGCACGGCCGGCCGCGACGCGCATGACAACAACAAGTAGTGGAAAAACGATAATTCCGGTAATTATCCACCCCCAATTGACGCCGATGTATAGCAGTGCACTGTCAATCGAGTCAGTCAGCGCGGTGCCATTGAAGAAATCTGGTGATCGGCCGAACCACTGAATCTTGGGCAGATAGAGCTCGTACAAATAGCTACGGAAGTAGGCGCTACCCTGTTCCTCTGTCGAAGCGCCCGCTGCCCATTCCTGAAACACTGGCAAAACTTGAGGTCCGATCAAAAGTGCTGTGGCTGCCGCAATGAGCATCGCCAGGATCCGATTAGCAAGCTCCCTGGCGGTGTATGCAATGGTCAGGCCGCCTGTGAGGGCGGCGGCCAACAGCGCGCTTCGGCTTCCACTGGTGATAATGCCGGCACCGACCGCCACGAACATCGTGACCTTCCATGCATTTCGAAATGTTGCACGAGCAATCAGCGGTATTGAGAGCGATAGGGAGCCGCCAAGCGCGATTGCGTGTCCGAATGCCCATGTGCTGCGATCACTTCCGGCGCGCGTCTGTATTTGGTGCCAAGTCTGGAACTCAATGGATTTTGCGTTCCAACCGACTGACCAGTTGACGAATGGATGCCAGGAAAAGAAGAACTCAATCACTGCCAAACCGCCGACGATCGCGAGTATTATGCTGATCGCATCAATCGTGAATCGGATCCCCGCGGCGGGCGCCAGTATTCGGATCGCAAAATATGGAATGAGCCACCGGACGACCATTTCTGCGAGCATCCCCTGATTTACGCTATCAACCGCAAGGGCTGCCACGCTCATAATTAGTATGAGGTAGCCGTCAAAGATTTTGAACTCGATGCGATGGCCACCGATAGCGACGGTAATGATCATCAACAATGCCACGACACAATGGATCGGTATTGTGGCAATGAACCGGATGCTAATCCAAATCGGCACCATTGCGATGGACAGCAGCCATACCAGGAGAGCCAGCTGCGGCCCAGTTATGGACCTAGGCGAACGTGTGTGCATTCGGCTGTGCACTCCTGTCGTATTGTCGCAGCCCGTCCCACGCTCCGCGGACAGCTGAACGAATTTTCAGAAGCCGCTCCTCACGCTCGAGCGCTGCCATGGCGATCAAACGGACAGATTCGATTCCTCCGCTACCTGCTAAAAGTCGCCTTCTGGGAACCCCGGTGTCACGCGCGAATACGAATCGGTTGCGAGCGGACCAGTAGTAGGTAGTAGTCGATATGGACTGCCGCGCGTGGCCGCCGGACGCTGCGCCGCCCGCGTGCCACAGGCGTGCGGTGGGCACCACGCCTAGACGTAGGCCCAGCTGGTGAGCTTTCCATGACAGGTACGTGTCTTCCCAATAGAGGAAGTAGCGATCTGGGAACCCCCCAAGATCGCGAAATGTCGACGCGCGTAGCATTGGTGCCGCTCCCGTGATGAAATCGGTTTCGAACACGTCCCTCCTGGCGCCAGACAGCGGCGATTTATAATCTAGATGCTGCACTCGGATAGATTCTCGGTCTATGGAGCCGCCGCAGTACCAGATCCAGGTATTCGGATAATCGCCGCTGAATATTAGCGGCGAGATAATCGAGAATTCGCCCGCGTCTAATTCGCTTTCAAGGCGCTCCAGGCAACCGGAATCAAGCCGGGTATCGGGATTCAGTAGCCATAGGATGTCCGTCGACTCAATGTCATCTCGGCTGGCAAGCAGATTCATTCCTGCACCGAATCCAATGTTTTCATTGCTTGCTTGAATTGTTGCGAACTCGATATCCCGCACGTTGGAGCGAAGTACTTCCAAATTCGATTCCGTTGATGAATTATCAAGAATGTGAACGACCAATCGGCGCCCGGCAGGTGTTCTGCAGGGCATGTCTCGAACCAAGGCGGATGTAAGTTCGGGTGTGTTGAAGTGCACGATGAGTGTGTGCAAGGTGCCGGCCGATGTGCTGCTCAGATTCATATTTCGCGTCGCCTTTCCCACCGCCGGTGCTTTCTCAATGCCCTATGTCGGGCGTGGGTGTCGCATTCGGCACTGTAGGCTGACCATCCTCAAGAGCCCACACTTTATCGAAGTCAAAGACCTCCCCCGCAGGCGTTCGAGTGGGGTACTCGCGCCAAAATCCGAACGAGCCGGGCGGGATTGGTACAGCGAGAGGTTTCGATATGGAAAGCCCGGGTCCTGTGACGCTCATATGGTCACCCGTACAGCTAAGAACGAATCTATAGGCATGGTCGCGCTCCAAAGGCGGGGCAAAGCCACCGGTTGCAACCGTCTTGAGTTTGCCATTCGCCAGCCGGCTCTTTACTTGCCATGAAATTCGATCAGCTACAAATAGCACAACCCCATCTGCGATATTGCTGTCCCCAGCCATTCCGATAGCCATCGACGTTTCTCCGATGGAATTGTCGCGATGACGAAACTGTCCCTCGGCTCCGACCGTGCGTACTGCAGCGCGAAACTGACGTACTGCCATCACGTCGCTTCTTCCGTCGTAGGTGAAGTGACCGTCTGTAACGTATCCGTCGGTCGCAGGAGGAAGTGGTGAGTCGCCTATCGGTGCTCCTCGTAGGACCCATCCATTATCGAGTCCACTCGTGATGTCTGTCCGATCGAAATCGTCAATGAACGATGCCTCGATGGGTATGGAGGCCGAGGCTGTAGGGCCAGAATTCACGTTTTGGCTGGTGGGTGTTTGTACGGGCACTTGTCGTGATTCATACTGCGGAGGTTTAGAAGTGCATGCGGTTAGCACTAACAGAACGCCGGTCAGACACCAGCCTTTCTTGATCGAGGAGCTTGCGTACCGCCACTTGCAGTCGCGAGGTGATGGGCGAATGTTCCGGAGATTCATAGCTTCGCTGCGCTCTACGTCGTGCTTGGATGTCAGCTCGAACGGCGGTAGCCATAATAGTAATAACCATTGCCGTATCCCGAACGATCGCGTGGGGGCGTCATTGTGAGTACCGTGCCGAGCAAATTGGCGCCTACATTTCTAAGTGCATCCGCTGCGCCCTTGAGTTGATCTCGCTTCGTCTGACCGTATCGTCCAAGCAGGAGCGCACCATCTGAATTGGCAGCCAGTAGAGCGGCGTCCGTGACCGCGAGTAGCGGGCATGAATCCACGATCACATAGTCGAACTTGGTGCGGAGTTCCTCGAGTAGATTTCTAGCCGCGTGTGAAGCTAGTAATTCGCTGGGATTCGGGGGCGTTGCTCCCGCTGCCAGTACGGTAAGACCAGAGTATGTCGTCTCCTGCAAGGCATCTGAAAGAGATACAGCGCCACTGAGAACGGTGCTCAACCCTACTGCGCCGTCTAGGTTGAGATGCTTATGCGCGACCGACCGACGCATATCTCCGTCGATAAGAAGTACATTGTTGTCAACTTCGACTAACGCGAGAGCGATGTTAATTGCCGTTATCGACTTGCCGTCATTGGGTATGGAACTCGTGACCACTATTACTCGTGGTGGATTATCGACCGAAAGGAAGCTGAGATTGGTACGCAGCTTCCTGAATGATTCGGCGATTCGGGAATTGTCGTTACTGAACGAGATTGCTGGTGCAGCTCGTCGGGCTTTATCGACCGGGATTTCGCCAACAATCGCGGCTCCGGTGATGCTCGCGAGGTCCTCCGGCTTCTTTATGGTCTTGTCGAGAATATTCTGCAGTAGAGCGAACGCGATGCCGAGCAATATTCCGGCCACTAATCCCAATCCGAGGTTCTGCACCAAATTCGGCACCGTGGGAACGTTAGCGGCCACGGCGGGTTGCTCTATCACCACCCGGGTGTCGGGAAGGCTGCCATCTGCCGGGGTCTCGAGTTCTCGGACCATCTTGACGAACTGATCCGAAAGCGTATTCGCAATATCACGGGCACGAACGGGGGACGGATCGAGGACATCGACGTCGATTAGAACGGTGCCTGTTTTCGACCTGGCGCTGATTTCCTTACGTAATGACTGCGTAGAAAGATCGAGGTGGAGGGCATCCACGGTACGTTGAGCAAGGGCCTCGCCCGTGAGCAGAATGGTATATGAACTGATCCTCTCCTGGGAAAGGAGATTGCCTTGGTAGGTGTCGGACAGCGAACTGCCCGCGTAGGTCGACACGAATAGCCGCGTCGAGGATTTGTAGAGAGGGGTCGTGGTCGCGGTAATAATGATTGCTGCCAGGACGGCCAGAACAATCGTTGCGCAGACCGTCATCCACCTCAGCCGCAATATCTTCAGAAGACTCTGCAGATCCATGCTGCGCACTCCTCGTCATCGTCTGACCGTCTGCCTCGCACGGCGGCAGTTGCGCGTTGCGGTCAGCCTCCGTACGTGCCTCAACGCGTCGTTGTCAGTACCTAATGTATGTCACGGCGCCTGGCAAATTAGCGGAACCGTCATTATTTCTGGGAACACGCGGGAACGTCGATGGTGGGTGCGGTTGCGGCGATTAGGGGCTGCGCTGGTACCTGGGCTGCGCCGGGAACTGTCGGCTCAGACAGGCGAAAGGTTAGCTCGCCCAATTGCCTTGGCGGAATCGCGACCTGTACTTCGAAGGTCGGATGCCCTCGGTCCGTCCCTGTGAATACGGGTATCTGCTGGCCGTTGGAGAACGCGCCGACCAATGCCGCGCCCTTGGTGGCAACAAGCCGAACGGACGTCAGCATGGAGCCGGTTGGCAACGTGATGGGGACATTTCGGTTGAGCTTCAGGCCAGCGAAGCCTGCCACGTAGTCGGGTAGCGGTGTATCCGGTACCACGCTTTGCAGCTTCACGGTCACCGTGGTGTTGCGGGTGGCGCCTGCGCAGCCTTCAGCCTTGTAGGTGACGTCCTGCCTCAGGTAGTAATCAACTTTGTTGCCGGCGAGGTTGTTGATAATTACTGCGGCGTATGGGGTCGCGTCGTCCGGAATTGTATGAGCAAGCGGCGTCTCCTCCAAGAGTTTTTGTTCTTCTGGAGAAGCGCTCCACATGGCAATCCGCCGCTCGCTGACCGCCTTACCCAGTGCGTCGAGCAGTCGGCGGGGCGATTCCACCGCGCCTGTCATCTTCTTGACGACAGCGTTTGCGATGACCTGGAGATACTTCTTACGCGCGATCTGGTCCGTCGGAAAACGTAGGTACGCAGTCGATTCGGTCAGTTCGACGACGTTTCCTTGGCTGATGACTTCGCCATCCTCCATGGTGATCGGACCAGTCGCTCCGAGTACGTAGCTCAGAGCGACTGGGTCCAGCGCTATCACGCCGTCGACTTCCTGACCGGATTGCTGCGCCCACATAGAACGCCAGATCTGCGCCGTGTATGGAAAGTGTGAGCTCAGATTGCTATTACGCCAGTCGGTGCTGGGGTTCGTGTAGCCGTACTCCTGACTAAACTCGGGCCCGAGGTCCAAGGGTTTGAAAGGCCCGGTCAGTTCGGTGTTGGGCCCCAACGCATTTACGGTTGGCACCCCGTTGTCGAAGTGAAGAATTCCGAAACCGCCGAGTATTCCACCGGTTCCTCTCGCTTCGGCGTTCGTTTGAAACCCCATAAAGTACGTTCGCGGTCCGTCGACGCCCATCAACGCTGGGGCAAGCTTCGCGGTGAGGGAGGCCGTTTGGAGTAGGTCGGACACTTTGTTTGTCTGTGCCTGGAGTTCGGAACGCGCGTCTCGAAGGGCTGACACGTAGGTCGGATCGGAGATCGCGCTAGCGTCCTCTTCGAGACGCTTTGCATCCGTTGCGATCTTGACGAGGCCTGGCGCCTTCTCGCGGAGGGTTTGAACGTCGACGTGCGAGCCCTTGATCAGATGGGTGGGGGAGAGTGCCGTGCCCAACTCTGCCGCTGGCTTCAATACGTCCGACGTCAGTCCCAGAATCACTTGCGTTATTTGTTGGGCGGACCTGAATGGTCTTCCCAGCCACGGAACATGTGCTGCGGCCGTCCACGGTACTGACCGCACGGCGTCGTTCGCGTTCTTGGCGTCTGCTTCTGCGGACGAAGCAAATCGAACTGCGGCTTCAACATCGCCAGTCGTGAGCGCTTCCTTTGCGTGCTGTGCTTCGGCTCGGGCTCGCTCCAGGTCGGACTTGGCAGAGTGGCCGTCGACTCCCAGCCAGCACACGAATCCGACGGCGGCAAGGAGTACGGCTAGCGCGATGAGGCGAAAACGACGACCACGCCACGCCCTTCGTAAACGCGTGGTGAAGCCGTCAGATTCGTTGGTGTCGTCAGCCGCTTCGTCCGCCGACGCGGGTTGAGAATGCTCGCTCACTCAGAAACGTTCCGCATTTGAGCTACGCAGCACTTGCTGCATCAACAGAACGAGTCGCCCGCGCGAACTAGCAGCCCCGCGTCAGTGAGACTGTGATGGTGCCGTACGGCCCGATCTTTGCGCCCGCGCCTAGGAAGCACACTGAGAAATTGATGTTTGCCGTGAGCTGCTTGTAAATTGGCTGAAGAAAGGCCGGAACGAGCGTCAGCGGGGTGAACGTGCCGACCAGGATCGGCGCACCGGGGCTTGGGTTCGATCCGGGCCCAAACCACCACCAGGGATCGTTCTGCCACCACGTGGCGTCCGCCAGGAAGTGTGGCGCCTGGGCGACGTTATCCAGAACGTGGGTGATCGGCGCGAGAGGAGCCGGCGCCGAGATATCCGCTTGCGCCATCGCGGGAGTCAGGACCGCTGCTCCGGCGACTGCACAGGCGGCCGCTCCGGCCTTCAACTTGGCTTTGGTGTCCGAAACGTGCATCGCGAGAACAGACATTGCCCGAGCCTTCCGCCGATGATTTCGATCCATATAGGAGCCTGACAGAACTGCCGGTTTCCGTCAATAACTAATTGACGGAAGTGTGGAGTATTTTTCGGCTGGTACATGGGCTGGCCGCCCGGCGAGAGGGGTGTGTACGCGACCGAGAGGGACCGCGTACACACCCGCCACACCCGTCACTCCTGCGCAGCAGGTGCTTCCGGCTGATGTTCGCTGGCGGCCTCCGCAGCCGGTGCCGGGGGAGCCTCGACGGCCGTCTCAGCCGACTCCTCAGCCACCACCGCCGGCGCATCTGACGGCGGCAGTTGCGACGCCAGGTGTCCGGCGAGTTCGCCGAGGGTCGGGTAGTCGAAGATCGCCGTCGGGCTGATGTCGAACTTGCCGCCGAACTGTCCGAACAACCGGTTGCGGAGCTCGACCGCCATCAGCGAGTCGGTGCCCAGGTCCAGGAACCGGCTCGTCGCCGCCGGCGGCTGCGCCAGACGCAGGAAGCCCTGCACCTCCTTCTGCAGGAATTCGGTGATGAACCCGGCGCGCTGAGCGTCCGGAATCTCCTGCAGCTGCCGCAGCAGCTCGCTGTCGCCGGTGGCTGCCGCGTTGCTGGTCGGCAACACCTGGTCGAGTAGCGGCGGCCGGATGCCGCCGAGCATCTTCGCGGCCCGCTGCCAGTTGGCCTTGAGCACCGTCGCCTGCGCGGCACCATGCCGGATCACCTCGCCGAGGGCCGCCAGAGCTGCCGACGGCTCGAGCGGCATCATGCCCTGCGCGCTCAGGTTCGCGGTGGCGGCCTGCGAGCTGGCCATACCGCCGCGGCCCCACGGACCGAAGTTGACGGCCGTCGCCGGCAGACCCAGCGCTCTGCGGTGCGCGACGAGGCCGTCGAGCAGTGCGTTGGCGGTGGCGTAGTTGGCCTGCGCCGGTGAACCCAGCACCGCCGACGCCGACGAGTAGACGATGAAGAAGTCGAGATCGTCATCCTGCGTCAACTTGTGCAGATGCAGCGCACCGAAGGCCTTGGGGCCCAGGGTCTTCCGGAAGCGCTCCAGATCCTGCTGGGGGAGCAGCGCGTCGTCGAGCACGCCCGCGAGGTGCGCCACGCCGGCCAATGGCGGCAGTTCCGCGCGGATCCGGTCGAGCAATGCCGCAACCGAGGACTCGTCCCCGACGTCGCCGGAGAAGACGTGCACCCGGCAGTGGAAGCGCTCCATCATCGCGTCGATGGCGCGCCGCGCGTCGGCATCCGGCTCGCGCCGGCTGGTCAGCACGATGTCGCCGGCGCCCAGCTGAGCCAGGTACGCGGCGGTGTGCAGGCCGAGCGCTCCGAGGCCACCGGTGACCAGATAGGTCCGATCCCCGTGCGGCTGAAGCGGTTTCGGCATCTGCACCACGATCTTGCCGATGTGCCGGGCTTGCTGCATCCGCCGGAACGCGGTCTTGGCCTCCGTCAGCGGGTAGACCTCGGCCGGCACCGGCGTCCACTCACCCTCGGCGAGTCCGTCGGCCACCTCTTCCATGAGCCGCTGGATGTGCGCGGGATCGGTCATCATCGTCACGTCGAGCGCGACGATCTCGTAGTTGATGTCCGGCCGAACTTCCGCCATGCGCTCGGGAGTCCAGATGTCGCGCTTGGCGATCTCGGCGAACCGGCCGCCCTGGGCCGTCGCCCGCACGGTGGCCTCGACGAAGCCCTCGTTCGTCAGGCTGTTGAGCACCACGTCGACGCCTTCGCCGTTGGTGTCGGCGAGAATCTGGTCCGCGAAATCGGTTGTGCGCGAGTCGTAGACGTGCTCCACACCCATCTTGCGCAGCGTCGCGCGCTTGTAGGTGCTGGCCGTGGCGAAGACGATCGCGCCCTTTTGGCGCGCCATCTGCACCGCGGCCAACCCGACACCACCACTGGCGGCGTGGATCAGCACGCGGTCGCCCGGCTTGAGCTGCGCCCAGTCGAACGCCAGCCGGACCGTCAGCGCCGCCGCGGGCAGCGTCGCCGCGTCGACGGGGTTGATGCCCTCGGGGACCACGGCGAGCAGCTGCTCCGGCACGTTGAGGCGGCTGGAGAACGCACCCTGCATGGAGCCGAAGACCCGCTGCCCGACCTTGAATCGCGTGACGTCCGAACCCACCTCGGTGATGACACCGCACAGGTCGCCACCGATGGGCCCGGGATCACCGGGGTAGAGGCCGAGCACGTTGAGCACGTCGCGGAAGTTGAGGCCGGCGGCCTCGATCCGGACCTGCACCTCGTGCGGCGCGGGTGGCGTCACTTCTTTCTCGGTCAGTCGCAGGTTGTCGATCGCACCACGCTCGGTGGGAGCCAGCACGTAATCGTCGGAACGCGGCATCGGCAGGTGGCCGCTGCGCGCCCAGTGCATCAGCCGTGGCACGAGGAACTTGCCTTGCCGCAGCGCGAATTCCGATTCGGTGACCGGAGTGCCCAGAACGCCGGTGAGCCAGTTGGTGGCGTTGTCGTCGGCGCCGTCGAGGTCGACGAGCCGCAGCCGCAGCGTCGGCTGCTCGTTGATGACGGTCCGCCCCAGACCCCACAGCGCGGCCTGCACCGGGTCGACGGGCTCGCCGGGCTCGGTGGCCACGGCGCGCTCGGTGACGATCCACAGGCCGCCGGTGAGGTTCAGCTTCTCCTCGGCGAGTGCGGTCTGCATGGCTGCCAGCACGGTGCCGACCTCGGCCTCGAGGCGGGCTGCAACGGCGGCGTCCTCGTATCCCGAAGCACGCCAGACGATTCCGGTGACCGGCGTGCCGCTTTCGGCAGCCGTCGTGATCGCCTGCTGCCAGGCGGCGGCGTCCAGGGCCTGGTCGAGCTTCACGGCACCGGGGAGACCGGCGGCCAACTCGTCGAAGCCGGCGACCAACCACGTACCGGTGGTCTTGGCTTCGACCTCGTCCGCGGCGGCCGGCGCCGCACCTTCCTGCCAGCCCAGGGTGTACAGCAGACGGGTGGTGTCGCCACCGAGTCCGCGCAGCAGCGCCTCGCGCGGCGCCCGCTTCACGGTGAACTCGGTGATGCCGCCGAGGCGCTTGCCGTCTCGATCCAGGAAGTCGATGTCGAAGACCTGCGTCTCGTTCGTCAGCTCACTGGTGTGCCAGCGGGCCCGGGCATAGAAGCGCCGCGGCATCTTCTCGCGCAGCTCGACCTGGCCGTACCGCAGTGGCAGGAACAGGTCGTGCATGCCGTGTTCGGCGGCCAGCAGCGCCGGGAAGGCCGGGAAGGCCACACCGGTGCAGAGGTCCAGCAGCACAGGGTGAATCGGCTCGCTGCTGAGGTGCTCGGCGAGGTCGTCGCCGACAGAGACGTCACCGATGGCCATGCCGTCGCGGACCCACAGGGACTTGAGCGAGGTGCTCCAGGTTGGGCCCCAAGCCAATTCCATGTCGTTGAAGGTCTCGAAGAGCTGCTGCGGACGCAGCCGCTCCATGCGTTCGACGACGTCTTCCATCGAACCGGCGACGTTGTCCGAGGCATCCGCTTCGTCGGCACCGGCAAGCAGCGTGCCATCGGCGTTCAACGACCACTCGGCTTCTCGGACCCCGTTCGGCCGGCTGTGCACCTGGAATTTCCAACCGTCACCGCCCTCCAGCGCGCGGATGGTCAGCTGTGTCTCGCGAGACGCTTTGTCGGGCAGGATGATCGGCTCGTAGAAGAAGACTTCCTTCACCCGCGCCGGCGCTCCGACCGAGGCCAGCGCCATGGCCGCGTACGTTGCGCCCGGCACCACGACGGTGCCGTAGATGACGTGGTGTGACAGCCACGGCTGCGTCTTGACCGACAGGACGTTGCTGTAGATCGTGTCGCCCGTGGCCAGATCCTTGGCACTGCCCAGGATTCCGGACGTGGCCGCAGCGCCGCCGGAGCTCATCCCCGCGACGTTGGCGGTCTTGGGCCAGAAGCGCCGACGCTGGAAGGGGTACGTGGGTAGTTCGACGCGGTGCCCGCGGTTCTTGACCGCGAAGTCCGGCCGGTGCCCGCAGATGTACGTCGTGGCAAGCGCTTCGGTGATCTGCCGCTGGGCGTTGGCGCCCTTGCGCAGCGACACGATGGCCCGCGGGGTCTCCGAACCTTCGGGCCAGCACTGCAGCGCGGCCGCGGTGAGAATCGGCTGCGGGCCGATCTCCATCAGCACCGAGCAGCCCAGCGCCGCGACGGTCTTGACGCTTTCGGTGAACTGCACCGGCTGGCGCGAATGCCGGCGCCAGTACTGCGCGTCGATCGGCGTCTCGGCGGTCAGTACCGCACCGGTCCGGTTGCAGATCAGTGGCAGCGTGGGCGTTGCGAACTGGAACTGCGTTGCGAAGGACTCGAATTCGTCGAGCACCGGGTCCAGCAGCTCCGAGTGGAAGGCGTGGCTGGTCTCGAGCCAGGTGCAGCGCGTGGCGTCCTCGCTGCAGGCGGCGACGATCTGCTCCAGGTCCTCACCCGGACCCGACAACACGGTGTTGCGGCCGTTGTACGCACCGACCGACACCCGCGGGAACGCCTCAGCGGCGCGCTCGACGTATTCGGGATCGGCGAACACCGCCACCATGCGGCCGCCGGCCGGCAGGCTGGCGAACAACCGGCCGCGCTCGGCGATCAGGCGGGCGCCGTCCTCCAGGCTGAACACCCCGGCCACGCACGCCGCCGCGTACTGACCGACGCTGTGGCCCAACACGGCGTCGGGCTCGATGCCCCACGACTGCCACAACCGGGCCAGTCCCATCTCGACGGCGAAGATCGCGGGCTGTGCGAACGCGGTGTTGCGCAGCGTCTCGGCCGCTTCCCGGTCGTTGCCGAACATGACCTCCAGCAGCGGGCGCGGCAGGACCGGGTCCACCGCCTGTGCGCACCGGCGCACGACGTCGGCGAAAACCGGCTCGGTGTCGAACAATTCGCGGGCCATGCCGGGGTACTGGCTGCCCTGACCGGGGAAGAACCACGCGGTGGTCGGCGGGTCGGCGCATTCGCCCTTGAGCACGCCGGGCCGCAGCTTGTTCGCCACGAGGTCTTCCAACAGATTCTTCGCGTCATGGACGGTGTTCGCGACGACCGCGGCGCGGTGCTCGAAGTGCGAACGTCCCGATCCGGCGGTGAAGCAGATGTCGGCGATCGAGGCGTCGGGGTGTGCGTCGAGCCAGTCGCGGTACCGCTGCGCGAGCGCCGTCAGCCCCTGAGGCGAGCGGGCAGACAGCGGCAGCACGCTGATGGGTTCCGCCACAAGGGTTTCGGGAGTGGTGTCATCCGTCTGGTCCTCGTCAGAGACCACGACTGGCGGCTCTTCCAGCAGCACGTGCGCGTTGGTGCCAGTGAACCCGAAGGAGCTCACGCCGGCGCGGCGCGGGCGGCCGTCGGTGTGCCATGGTGTCGGCTTGTCCACGACCTGCACGGGCAGTGAGTCCCACGGGATGTGTGGCGACGGTTTGTTGAAATGCAGGGTCTGCGGGAGCATTTCGTGCTCCAGCGACAGCACGACCTTGACCAGGCCGGCCACGCCCGCCGCGGACTCCAGGTGCCCGATGTTGGTCTTCGCGGTGCCCATCAGCAGCGGCCGGTTCGGATCCCGGCCGGCGCCGTAGGCGGCCGCCGCGGCCTGGACCTCGATCGGGTCGCCGAGCGGAGTGCCGGTGCCGTGCGCTTCCAGGTAGTCGACGTCGCCGCCGCTGAGGCCCGCCCGAGCCAGTGCCGTGTTGATGAGTCGTTGCTGCGCACCACCATTGGGGACGGTGAGGCCGCTGGACGCGCCGTCCTGGTTGACCGCGGTGCTGCGGATGACGGCGGCGATGCGGTCACCGTCGCGCTGGGCGTCACTGAGCCGCTTGAGGACGAGGACGCCGCAGCCTTCACCGCGGACGTAGCCGTCGGCCGCGGCGTCGAACGTCTTGCAGCGGCCGTCGGGCGCCAGCATCCGCGCGCGGGACGCCGCGACGATGGATGCCGGGCTCAGCAACACGTTGACGCCACCGGCCAGCGCCATGTCGCAGTCGCCCGAGTGCAGGGCCTGCACAGCCTGATGGACCGCGACCAGCGACGAGCTGCAGGCGGTGTCGACCGCCATGGCCGGCCCTTCCAGACCGAGCGTGAACGACACGCGACCCGCGATGGCGTTGAGCGCGTTGCCGGTGATGAAGTGCGGTTCGAGGTTCTCGACGGAGCCGCCCGAGAGCAGGTGCGAGTACTCGTTGGCGCCGACGCCGATGAACACACCGGTTCGGCTGCCACGCAACGCGGCCGGGGCGTACCCGGCACGTTCCAGGCCCTCCCAGGCGATTTCGAGCATCAGGCGCTGCTGCGGGTCAATCCACACGGCCTCGCGCGGCGAGATGCCGAAGAACTCCGGATCGAACGTGTCGACGCTCTCGAGGTAGCCACCCGAGCGGGTGTAGATCTTGCCCGGCGTCATGGCGTCGGGGTCGTAGAACTCGTCGACGTCGAAGCGGTCCTCGGGAATCTCGCTGATCGCGTCGACGCCCTGAGAAAGCACCTGCCAGAACGCATCCGGATCGGGCGAACCCGGGAACCGGCACGCCACCGAGACGATGGCGATGGGCTCGTCGGCAGCGGCGAGCGACTTGACTTGGGTGACGGCCTTCGCGCCGGCCTTCTCGCTGAGGTTGAGGATGTCGCTGAGCAAGTAGTCCGCGACATCGGTGAGTCGCGGGTGGTCCATGGCGAGGGTTGCCGGAAGTTCTTTGCCGACACCCTGTTCCAGGCGGCGACGCAGTTCCACGGCCATCAGCGAGTCCATGCCTAGGTCGAAGAACCCGGTCTCCTCGCGGATCTCGGAGGCCTCGATGCGGGTCACCTCGGCGACGGCGTCGCGCAGGTACTCCAAGACCAGCTTCTTGCGCTGTTGTACCGGTGCGGCGATGAGCTGCTCGACCAGTCGCGTGTTCCCGGACGCGCCGACGGCACCGCCGGCGCTCGCCGATTCGGGTACCTCGCGGGCCACCTCGGCCAGCAGGGCCCTGGAACCGGCCTGCGAGTAGATCGGCAGGAACTTGGCCCAATCCATCCGCGCCACAACGGCTTCCGCAGGGTCGCCACCGGCCACCATCACGTCGGCCATGCCGGTCAGGGCGTCGGCGGGGGAGAGGGTACGGACGCCGCGGCGCTCCAGCTGAGCACGGGCATCGGGGTCGGCCATACCCGCCGCGTGGTCCTTCCCGCCCGCCCCCCACGGGCCGAAGTTGACGCTCATCCCCGGCACACCCTGCTCACGCAGGCGCCAGGTGAGGCCGTCGAGGAACGCGTTGGCGGCGCTGTATGCGGTCTGCCCGTAGCTGCCCCACACGGCCGAGATCGACGAGGTGGACAGGAAGAAGTCGAGTTTCTGGCCTGAACCCTTCCCGTCGCTTCGCTCGCCCTGGATGACAGCTTCTGTCAGATACCAAGCACCCCAGACCTTTCCGGAGAACACGCGCTCCAGTTCGGCGTCTTCCAGCGTGGCCAGCGGGGTGGTGCTGTTCTCACCGGCGGCATGTACGACGCCGGCCAGCGGCGGCAGCTCGGCCCGCAGGGTGGACATCAGACGCGCGACGTCGTGCGGGTTCGCGACATCGGCGGTGATGACCCGGGTCTCGCAGCCGTGCTGTTCGCGCAGCGCGTCAATACGCTGCTGGACTGCTTCGCTCGGCGTGCGCCGGCTGGTCAGCACCAGGTGCCGCGCACCGTGTGCGGCCAGGTAGCCCGCGATCTCCAGCCCCAGCGAACCCAAGCCGCCGGTCACCAGATACGTTGCGTCGGCGCGCAATTCCAGCTGCGTCGGGTTCGGCTGACCGGTACGACGGACCAGCCGCGGCACGTGGACGCCCTCGGCGCGCAGCGCGATCTGATCCTCACCGCGCGGAGCGGCGATCACCTCGTTGATCAGACGCGCCCATTCGTCGGACGTGGCCTCCGCCAGATCCGCCAGCCCGCCCCACACCTGCGGGTATTCCAGCGCGGCCGAGCGGCCGAAGCCCCACAGGCCCGTCTGCTCGGGGGCGACGGCATCGGTTTCGGTAACCCGTTGCGCGCCACGGGTGATCACCCAGATCGGGGCCCGCACCTCGGCCGCGGCCGCCGCGCGGAACAGGCGCTGCGTGCCGCTGAGGACGCGGTGCTGTACCCGCAGCAGAGATTGCATGGTCGCGCGCTCGGTATCGAGAGCCCCGACGTGCAAGATACGCAGCGTCGGCTCGTCATCGACAGCCGCGCGCAGGTCGGCTTCCAGATGCTGCTCGTCGGCGTCGGAGCCCGGCAACCCGAGAACGCGGTGCCGGTGGCCGAGCCTCGTCAGGGCCTCCGTCAGCGGCGCGAGCACCGCTGCGTCGTCCCCGATGAGGATCCACGCCGAGCCTTCCCCGCCCTCCGCGGGCGCCGCCGCCGTCGACTTCTCCCACCGGATTTCATATCGGGCGTCAGCGACGGACTGTGCGGTGCGCTGCCGGTTGTGTTGGGCGGCAAGCTTGTTCAGTACCGCGGTGGTGGACTCGTCGGTCCCGCCGAGCAGCGTGGCGAGTTCGTCGATGCGGCCGTCCTCCAGCAGCCGGACGGCCTCCGTGGTCGCCCCGCCGCCCATGTGTGCCGTCGCGGTCGGCGTGATGCGCTCGTCGCGGAACCAGTACGCCTTGCGCTGGAAGGGGTAGGTCGGCAGATCGACCTTGTGTGCCGAGCCCGGCCGCACGGCCGCGAAGTCCGGCAGATGACCGGCGGTGTAGGTGGTGGCCAGTGCCTCGGTGATCTGCCGGTGATCGGCGCCCTTGCGGCGCAACGACGCGATGGCTCGCGGCGCGGTCGCCGGGTCGGGCCAGGCGCGCAGCGCCGCAGCGGTGAGCACCGGCTGCGGACCGATCTCGAGCAGCACCGCGCAGCCGAGCTTGGCCAGGGTCTCCACGCCCTTGGCGAATTCGACGGGCTGGCGCGCGTGCCGGCGCCAGTACTGGCCGTCGAGCTTGGCGGTGCGGCCCAGGGTGTCACCGGTCCGGTTGCACACCAGGATGCGCTGCGGCGCGTTGAACGTGAATTGGTTTGCGTATGACTCGAATTCGTCGAGCGCCGGGTCCAGCAGTGCCGAGTGGAACGCGTGGCTGGTCTCCAGCCAGTCGCAGCGGACGCCGTCGCCGGCCAGTCCGGCGATGGCGCGTTCCAGATCGGCGCCTGGGCCGGAGAGCACGGTGTTGGCGCCGTTGTACGCGGCGACCGACAGGCTCGGGTATTCATCGGTGAGTCGCTCGACGCGCTCGGGCGCGGCGAAGACCGCCGCCATCCGGCCGCCCGCCGGCAGATTGCCGAACAGCCGCCCGCGCTCGGCGAGCAGGCGCATGCCGTCTTCCAGGCTGAACACGCCGGCGACGCAGGCCGCGGTGTACTGGCCGACGCTGTGGCCGAGCACGACGTCGGGTTCGAAGCCCCACGACTGCCAGAGGCGCGCCAGGCCCATCTCGACGGCGAAGATCGCCGGCTGGGCGTAGCTGGTCAGTCGCAGCGTGTCATCCGGACCTTCGAAAATGACGTCCAGCAAAGGCTTTTCGAGCGTGTCGGCGACGGCGGCAGCGCAGCGCCGCACGGTCTCGGCGAACACGGGCTCGGTCTCGAACAGTTCCTTGGCCATGCCGGCGAACTGGCTGCCCTGACCCGGGAAAAGCCAGGCGGTCTTCGGCTTGTCGGCCGACGTGCCTCGCACCAGGCCCGGCGCCGGGCGGTCGTCGGCCAGCGCGCCGAGCAGTTCCCGCGCGGACTCGAGGGAATTCACCACGAGTGCGGCGCGGTGCTCGAAGTGGGCGCGACCCGCACCGGCGGTGATGCAGACGTCGGACAGCGTCGCTTCGGGGTGCACGGCCAGCCAGCTGCGGTAGTCCTCCGCGGACTGCAGCAGCGCGGCCGGCGTCCGGGCCGACAGGGGGAGCACCATGAACCGCCGGTCGTCGGGCTCCTCGGTCGGGGCCTCCGCGGGCGCGAGGTCGGGTGCTTCCTCAAGCAGGATATGGGCATTGGTGCCGGAGAAGCCGAACGAACTGATGCCCGCGATGCGCGGCCGGTCGCCACGTTCCCAGGTGGTGGCCTCGTCGACCACCTTCACCGGAATGCGGTCCCACGGGATGTGCGGCGACGGGTTCTTGAAGTGCAGGTGCTTCGGCAGTTCCTGATGCTCGAGCGACAGGATGACCTTGATGATCCCCGCGACGCCGGCCGCGGCCTCCAGGTGTCCGATGTTCGTCTTCACCGAGCCGATGAGTAGCGGCTGGTCGGCGTCACGGCCGGTGCCATAGGCCGCGGCCGCGGCCTGGACCTCGATCGGGTCACCCAGCGAGGTACCGGTGCCGTGTGCCTCGAGATAGCCGACGTCGGTCGGCGTCAGGCCCGCGCGCTCCAGCGCCTCGGCGATAACACGTTGCTGTGCAACGCCATTGGGGACTGTCAGGCCGCCGGACGCGCCGTCCTGGTTGATGGCGCTGCCCCGGATGACGGCCCGGATGCGGTCACCGTCGCGGATGGCGTCCTCGAGTCGCTTGACGACGACGACGCCGCAGCCCTCGCCGCGCACGTAGCCGTCGGCGGACGCGTCGAACGTCTTGCACTTGCCGTCCGGGGCCAGCATGCGCGACTGAGAGAACGTGATCATGGTGGCCGGGCTGAGGATGACGTTCGCGCCACCGGCGAGGGCCAGATCGCACTCGCCGAGCTGCAGCGCCTGGCACGCCTGGTGGACGGCCACCAGCGACGAGCTGCACGCGGTGTCGACGGTGACGGCCGGCCCCTGCAGGCCCAGCCGGTAGCTGATGCGGCCGGCCGCGGCGGCGCCCGAGGTGCCGATGGCCATGTAGGCCTCGATCTCCGGGTAGGTCAGCTCGCCGGAGGCCATGCCGAGGTAGTCGTGGGTGGCCAGGCCGATGAACACACCGGTCTGCGTGTTGGCGAGAGCGGACGGCGCGGTGCCCGAATGCTCGACCGCGCGCCATGCCATCTCCAGCAGCAGCCGCTGCTGCGGGTCCATCATCTTGGCTTCGCGGGTCGACACCCCGAAGAAGGGCGCGTCGAAGCCGACGGCATCGTCGAGGAACCCGGCGCGGCGGGTGACGATCTTGCCCTTGGCGTCCGGGTCGGCATCGAAGAATTCGTCGACGTCCCACCGGTCCTGCGGCACCTCGGACACGGCGTCCCGGCCTTCGCGCAGCATCTCCCAGAAGGATTCGGCGTCGGTGGCTCCGGGGAATCGCGCGGCGTACCCGACGATCGCAAAGCTGGATGCTTCCGGACCTTCGATCGTTGCCATGAAAAAGTTGTCCTCCCGCGTTTGCCGGTGATGTCCGATCCCACGCAGGAGACCGTGCTCAGCGCCAGAATTTATGTTGCGAACGGCCGGCCCTGTCGAATGGTCAGCAGATCTCCTGAACGGCCACCGCCAGTTGATCTTCCGAACGGCCACGGCCAGCTCATCGTCTGCGGGCCAGTATTACATGTAGGTTGCTGAAGCACGAGGATTAACCGCAGCCGTGATGGTCGGTCGTCGAGGACCGCCCCACCAGGCGTAACGGTGTCCGCAGAGGTTGCCGGGGTATGTTGATGGCGCCAACAGCGTTGCCGGACCATTCGCGTCCACACCTGGGAGGAAAGTAATTGCGCATCGGGAAGATCACGATCGGAAAGATCGATGATTGGACGCCGATCCCAGGAGTCCTGACCTCTTGGCACCCCACCGAAGCGGCTCGTGAAGTAGCCCGGCAGGCGCCTGTGAGTCCGGTTCCGGTCAGCTACATGCAGGGCCAGCACATCCGGGGTGTCGTCGAGCGCACCGGCTCGGGCCTCGAGTACTCCCGCCAGATCATCGCGACGTGCGAAGTACCTGGTCAGTGCGATATCGCGGCCATGAACGAAGCACTCAACTCCTACCTGCGCAGGCATGACACCTACCGCAGCTGGTTCGAGTACACCGCTGACGGGGCGAGCGGAGCGACGGGAAATGGCACCGCCGACATCATTCGACGTACCATCACCGACCCCGACGACCTCGAATTCGAACCCGTCAACCACGGCGAGCTGGCGGTAGAAGACGTCCGCAAACATCTGGTGGATATCCCCACGCCGCTGGAGTGGGGCTGCTTCTCCTTCGGCATCGTGCAGAGCGCGGACAGCTTCAACTTCTACGCGGCCATCGATCACGTCCACGGGGATGCGGCGCTCATCGGCATCACCATGCTGGAGGCTCATGGCCGGTACACAGCATTGACAACAGGCGGCTCAGCGTTTGCTCTGCCCGACGCCGGCAGCTTCGACGAATGGTGCGTCCAGGAGCACGAGCGCACCTCGGCGCTGACCGTCGATTCGCCCGAGGTTCAGGCCTGGATCGAGTTTGCTGAGAACAACAACAACAGCATGCCGGAGTTCCCGTTGCCGCTGGGGAACGCGATGGAGCCGTCGGTCGGCGACATGGTCGGCGAATCGCTCCTGGACCCGGATCAGACGGCGCGGTTCGAGGCCGCCTGTGAGGCGGCCGGCGCCCGCTTCGTCGGTGGGCTGTTCGCATGCATGGCCCAGGTCGAACACGAACTGACCGGTGCCGCAACCTATTACGGCCTCACGCCGCGGGACACCCGACGCACGTCGGACAACTTCATGACGCAGGGCTGGTTCACCGGCCTCGTGCCCATCACCGTGCCGATCGCCGCGGCGACCTTCAACGAGGCCGCCTGGGCGGCGCAGGAGTCATTCGACGGCAACCTCAACATGGCGCGCGTGCCGTATTACCGCGTCCTGGAACTCGCACCGTGGCTGGACTGGCCGCGGCCCAACTTCCCGGTGTCGAATTTCCTGCACGGCGGCGCCGCGCCACTCAACACCATCCTCGCGGCCACCGAGATGGGGTACGCCAACAACATCGGCATCTACTCCGACGGCCGCTACTCGTACCAGCTGACCATCTACGTCTTCCGCTACGAAGGCGGCACGGTCATGGAAGTCATGTATCCCGACAACCCCATCGCGAAGAAGTCCGTGACCCGGTACCTGGAAGCGATGAAATCGGTCTGCGCGCGGATCGCCGACGGCGGGAACTGGTGACCCGTCGGGCGGGCTCGACAAGGGGCCTCAGTTGCGACGGCTAGCCGATTTGGTGGTGCGGTGGCCTTGGGTGGTGATCGGCATGTGGATCACGCTTGCCGTGGCCCTGCCCCTGGCTGTGCCGAGCCTGAACGACATGGCGCAGAAGCATCCGCTGGCGATGCTTCCCGCCGATTCCCCGTCGAGCGTCGCTGCCCGGCACATGACCGAGGCGTTCAAGGAACCCGGCACTGACGACCTGCTGCTGGTGGTTCTCATCAACGACCGCGGGCTCGAGCGGGCCGACGAAGCCACGTACCGCAAGTTGGTGGACGCCCTGCGCGACGACCCGCACGACGTCGTCATGCTGCAGGACTTCATCAGCACCCCACCGCTGCGGAACTTCCTGACGAGCAAGGACAAGAAGGCCTGGGTGTTGCCGGTCGGTCTGGCCGGTGCGCTGGGCACGCCGCAGTCGTACGCCGCCTACAACCGTGTCGCGGACATCGTCAAACACAGCACCGCCGGCAGCCCGCTGCAGATTCACCTCGCCGGGCCGGCCGCCACCGTCGCCGACCTCACCGTCGCGGGTGAGAAGGACCGGATGCCCATCGAGATCGCCATCGCGGTCCTGGTGCTGCTCGTCCTGCTGGTCGTCTACCGCAACCCCGTCACCATGTTGCTGCCGCTGGCCGGCATCGGCATGTCCCTGGTGATCGCGCAGGCCCTGGTTGCCGGGCTGTCCCAGCTGACCGGCCTCGGGGTCTCGAACCAGGCCATCATTCTGCTGAGCGCCATGATCTTCGGCGCGGGCACCGATTACGCGGTGTTCCTGATCAGCCGCTACCACGACTATGTGCGGCAGGGCTCCGACTCGAACGACGCCGTCCACCAGGCGCTGGCGTCGGTCGGCAAGGTCATCACCGCCTCGGCAGCCACCGTCGGCGTCACGTTCCTCGGCATCAGCTTCGCGAAGATGGGCGTGTTCTCCACCGTCGGTGTGTCGTCGGCGATCGGCATCTTGGTGGCCTTCCTCGCCGCGGTGACGCTGCTGCCCGCCATCCTGACGCTCGTCGGCCCGCGCGGCTGGATCAAGCCGCGCAACGAGCTCACCGCACAGCTGTGGCGCCGGTCCGGCGCCCGCATCGTCCGCCGGCCGCGACTGCACCTGGTGGCCAGCCTGCTGGTGCTGATCCTGCTGGCCAGCGCCGCGACCTTCGCGAAGTTCAACTACGACGACCGCAAGGCTGTCGCGGCATCGGCACCGAGCTCCATCGGGTACGCCGCGCTGGAGAACCACTTCAACATCAACCAGTCCGTGCCGTCCTACGTCCTGGTCCAGTCGCCGCGTGACCTGCGCTCCCCACAGGCGCTCGCCGATCTGGAGCAGATGGCGTCGCGCATCGGCCAATTGCCGGACGTCGCCCTGGTCAGCGGCATCACGCGTCCGCTGGGTGAAGTGCCGCCGGAGTTCCGGGCCACCTTCCAGGCGGGTCTGGTCGGTGACCGGCTGACCGAGGGCGCCGGCATGATCGGCGAGCGCACCAACGACATCAACCGACTGGCCAAGGGCGCCGACACCCTGGCGACCAACCTCGCCGACGTGCGCGGCCAGGTCACCCAGATCGCCGGCAGCCTCCAGACGACGCTGGACGCCTTCACCGCGATGCGGAGCCAGTACGGCGGCGACAAGCTCGTGCAGAACGTCGAAACCGCGGCCAAGCTCGTCAACAGCGTCAGCAAGCTCGGCAACACGCTGGGGCTGAATTACACGGCGGCCAAAGACATGTTCGGCTGGGTGGGCCCGGTACTCGCCGCCCTGCAGAACAACGCGGTGTGCGACCTCGACCTGTCCTGCGCCGAAACCCGCGGCCACTTCCAGCGCCTCGAAGAAGCGCGCCAGGACGGCACCATCGACGAGATCAACAAGCTCGCCGGGCAGTTGCAGTCCATGCAGGACCGGCAGACGCTCAACGCGTCGGTCCAGCAACTCCAGGGCGCGATGACGAACCTGACCAAGGTCATGCGCAGCATGGGGATGGACAGCCCCGCCGGCGCGCAGGCCAACCTGACCAAGCTCCGCCAGGGCGCCGATCGGTCCGCGACCGGGAGCCGGGAGGTCGCTAACGGCGTCGACGAGGTCGTCGAACAGATCAAGCTGATGCGCTCGGGCCTGGACCAGGCTGGGGCATTCCTGCTGTCGATGAAGCAGAACGCGGGCGGCCCGACCCAGGCGGGCTTCAACATCCCGCCCGAGGTGCTGCAGCTCGAGGCCTTCAAGTCGGCGTCCAAGATGTTCATCTCGCCCGACGGACACTCGGTGCGCTACCTGGTCCTCACCAAGCTCGACCCGTTCAGCGCCGCCGCGATGGATCAGGTCAACACCATCCGCGACACCGCCCGCGGCGCCCAGCCGAACACGTCGCTGTCGGACGCGACGGTGTCGATGGGCGGATATCCGGTGGCGCTCAAGGACACTCGCGACTACTACCAGAACGACATCCGGTTCATCATCATCGTCACCGTCGCCGTGGTGCTGCTGATCCTGATGCTGTTGCTGCGCTCGCTCATCGCGCCGCTGTATCTGGTTGGCTCCGTGGTGCTTTCGTACTTCGCCGCCCTCGGCATCGGGGTCGTGGTGTTCCAGTATCTGTTCCACCAGCCGTTGCACTGGACCGTCCCGCCACTGGCTTTCGTGGTGCTGGTCGCGGTGGGCGCCGACTACAACATGTTGTTCGTCTCGCGAATGCGTGACGAATCACCACATGGCATGCGGTACGGCATCATTCGCACGCTGTCGTCGACCGGTGGGGTGATCACCGCGGCCGGCCTGATCTTCGCGGCCTCGATGTGGGGTCTGCTGTTCTCCAGCATCGGGACGGTGATCCAGGGCGGCTTCGTCATCGGCGCCGGCATCCTGCTGGACACTTTCCTGGTGCGGACCATCACCGTGCCCGCCATGGCCACCCTCGTCGGAGATGCGAACTGGTGGCCGTCACGACCGAAACCGCAAGGGAGCCAAGCATGAACAAGCTACTTGCCCGCTCGATGGCCATCGCGACCACGGTGTTGACGGTCGGCGCCGGCGGGCCTCTCGCGGACTGGATCGCGACGGCTGACGAGCCTTGGGCTGGTTCCGGGTCCGGCCCGGGCTCCGGTGACACGATCGTCCCGGCCATCCCGCCGATCGGCACGCCCGGCCGCGGCTACGCTCTGGGCGGAGCCCACGTCATGGGTATTCCGTACGACGAATACATCCGTCGCACCGGCGCCGACTGGTTCCCGGGTCTCAAGCGCGAGATCGTCGACTATCCCGCCGGCCAGGTGCAGGGCCACGTGCTCAGCTTCATCCCGGGCATCGAGGAACTACACCAGAAGATGCCCGAAATCGGGCTGAACGGCCCCAGCATCGGCGAGTCCGTCGACATCGGGCAGGACAACGTCGTCCGCCGAGTCCGTGACGGCGGCCCGGGCACCGTGATCGGTCTGTCCGAAGGCGCCATGGTTGTGCACGCCGTTCAGGACCGGCTGGCCTATGACCCGGCCGCGCCGGCGCCCAACGAGCTGTCGTTCGCGACCTACGGCGACCCTCTTGCGATCAACCCGTGGACCCAGAGCTTCCTGCGCCAGACCTACCCCGTCGGCAGCACAGTGCCCGCCCTCGACTTCCTGATGCCCCCGGTGGTCGACAGTCAGTACGACACTTACCAATTCATCTCCGCGTACGACAGCATCGCCGACTGGCCCGACCGCCCGGACAATCTGATGGCGCTGGCGAACGCGGTCGTCGGCCTGGCCACCGGCCATACCGCGGTGGCGTTCACCAACCCGAAGAACGTGCCGCCGCAGAACGTCGTCAAGACCGTCAACTCCCGCGGCGCGACGACCACGACGTACATGATCCCCGAGCAGCACCTGCCGCTCGTCGTGCCGTTCAAGTACCTCGGGATGTCCGAAGCGGACATGAATCACCTTGACGCCGTGATGAAACCCATGGTGGATGCCGGATATTCGCGCAATGACGACCCGGCGACCGCACCGGTCACGGTTGATCCCGTCAACGGCTACGACCCCGCCGCCGCCACCGCCCCGGCGACGCAGGCCGCCTTCGGTGGTGCCGCCGACCCGGTCTCGCAGCTGATGTCGGGCATCAACTACGTGCTGAGTCACGGGCCGAGCTCTCATTAGAGCTGGAGCGGCGGCGGGTCCCCGCATGAACCGGGTGCCCGGCCACCGATCTCAGATCCCCACCGCGCCCGCCGCCACCAGCACCACACCCACCGCCGCCAACAGCCCGGCGACCTCGTGCCGCTGCCGGGCCCGAATCCAGTTGTGTAGCTTGCTCATTGCAGCGCGGGTCCGTTGCGGGGCGATCAGGTAGGCCAGCAGCGGGACTTCCACCAACGAGAACGCCACTGCGTTGAACGTCACCAGCGCACCCATCCGGACGTCGGCCTCGACGTCCGCGGCGGCGATCACCGCCAGCGCGGCCAGGTAGTCGACAGAGGGCAGCGCGATGCCCAGGCCCGCCACGCCGGCCACCCAGAGCGACCGGCCGTCGAGCAGCCGGTTCAGCCACGCCGGCACCTCGCGGTCACGTCCCTTCGTGACGGCCAGCAACAACGCGGTCACCAACGCCAGCGCCCCGATCACGATCTGCACCGTCGGCAGGTTGAAATGGGCTGAGGCCCAAGGGGGTAGCCGCGATTCGAGGACAAACAGCACCACCGCGCCGACGGACAGGCCCATCAGGAAACCGCCGCACAGGAACGCCGCCAACTGCAGATGCGGGCGCGGCCGGTTGAGCATGACAACGGACATGCCGATCCGGAACGGCTCCAGGCTCACCGCGACCGCCATCACCAGCAGGGTGATCCACATGCGGTGCGGTTACGCGTCCAACCGGGTGAACTGCCCTTGCCGGTACTGCTCGACACACGCCGATCGGCGCATCTTGCCGCTCGTGGTGGTCGGGATCGATCCGGCTTCCACCAGAACGACGTCGGTGACCTGCAACCCGTGCGCCCGCGAAATCGCCGCGACCACATCGTTTTTCAACGCCGCAAGCTCGTCGGCGTCAGTCCGCGCCTTGAGTTCGATGATGGTGACCAGCTGGTCGGTGTGGTCGTCGGTCACGGCGATCGCCGCGACCCGGCCGCGGCTGATCTTCTGCACCGTCGCTTCGATGTCGTCGGAGTAGTGGTTGCGGCCGCGCACGATCAGCATGTCCTTGATGCGGCCCACGATGAACAGGTCACCTTCGGAGATGAAGCCCTGATCCCCGGTACGCAGCCAGCCGGTCTCGGGGGTGCCGTCGGGGGCGTCCACCAGGGTCGCATCGAATGCCGACCCCGTCTGCTCAGGCTTGCGCCAGTACCCGGCGGAGACATTGTCACCGTGGACCCAGATTTCGCCGACGACGCCGTCGGGGCACGGCTGGCAGCTGTCGGCGTCGACGATCTCCAGGAGCGGCGACGGCGCCCGCCCGTACCGCATGAGCGGCGTCCCACCGGCTTTGCGCAACGCGATGCCCTGTGTGAGTTCGTCGGCGGCGAACTCGATGACCTCCGGCGGTCGGCCGTGGGCGCCGCTGGCAACGTAGAGCGTCGCCTCGGCCAGGCCGTAGGACGGCACCATCATCTCGGGCCGGAAGCCGACGGCAGCGAAGCGTTCGTCGAACTTGATCAGCGTGGGTGGGTGAATGCGTTCGGCGCCGTTGTTGATGCCGATGATGCCGCTCAGATCGAGCTCGGCCATCTCTTCGTCGGTGACGCGGCGGGTCGCGAGGTCGAACGCGAAGTTCGGGGCGGCCGACCACGCTGGGTTGTTCCGGGACAGCGCCTGAAGCCAGCGGACGGGACAGGTCAGGAACGCGATCGGACTCATGAGGATGCCCTGGTGGCCGGAGAAGATGGGCACCGCGATCCCGAGCACGAGGCCCATGTCGTGGTAGAAGGGCAGCCACGAGACCAGCGCCGAGCCGGGTGGCAA
Source organism: Mycolicibacterium sp. CBMA 226 (assembly GCF_009729075.1). Classification (GTDB taxonomy): domain Bacteria; phylum Actinomycetota; class Actinomycetes; order Mycobacteriales; family Mycobacteriaceae; genus Mycobacterium. The sequence goes on from NZ_VTGY01000011.1 coordinate 350,476, forward strand.
CTCGCCGCCATGCTCCGACAGCAGGTCGGCGAGCAACTGCTCGACATTCGCGCGCAGGTTCCGGTGCGAGATCATCACGCCGGCCGGCAGCCGCGTCGACCCGGAGGTGTACTGCAGGTAGGCGATGTCCGGGCCGGCGGGCACGTCTTCGTCGAAGTCCCGGTCGGCGTCCAGATCGAGGGTGTCGACGGCGATCACGGCGACCATGGAGGCACCGTCGTCCACGTTCTGCGCCGCGATGTCGAACGCGGCCGCGGTGGTCAGGACGACCGTCGGCGACGTGTCGGTGATGACGGCGCTGACCCGCTCGTCATGCGAGCCGGGTAGCGGGACCGACAGCGGCACCGCGATGAAACCCGCCTGCATGGCGCCCAGGAATCCGACGATGTACGCGAGCCCCTGCGGCGCGATGATCAGCGCGCGGTCGCCCGGTACGCCGTGCATGCGCAGCTCGTGCGCCACGTTCAGGGTGCGACGGTACAACTGGGCCCACGTCACGCTCTCGGTGACGCCGTCCCAGTCGTGGTCGTAGTCGGTGAAGGTGTAGGCCACATCGTCGGGAGTCAGGCCGGCGCGCTCGCGCAGCACGGACAGGATCGACGCATCGGACATGGCGCCAGGTTACTCAACTCACATGAGACCGGTGGTACCTGGTTTGCCAGTCAGGTGCTGCATGCGATGCAGAGTGCTACGACGAATGCGCAGGTTTAACCCGCGAAAGAACGAAATCTCAACCCGAACATGCACATTCGTCGTAGCACCCCCGTCTTGATGGTTGTAGAGACAGGCTGACGCGGGCGCCGGTAGCCGGTGCCCTGTGGATAACCACCGGTAGAGGTCTCCGATCTGTCGGTGGCGCGGCCAGGCTCGCGGCATGAACCGACCGTTTCTCGGGAGCGCAGCCTTGGAGACCGGACTGCTCACCAGACGAGAACTCCGTGCCGAGTATCGCGCCGTCTACCGGGGTGTCTATCTCGCCAATGAGGTGGCGTTGACCGCGAGGCTGCGCGCCCAGGCCGCGTGGTTGTTCGCCGGGCCCGATGCTGTGTTGTGCGGGTTGTCGGCGGCGGCTGTGTACGGCACCAAGTGGCTCGACGTGAACGCGCCGGCCGAGGTCGTGCGGACCAACCGGCACGCCCCGGCAGGACTCACGGTGCACTCGTATGCCCTGGCTCCAGAGGATGTCTGCGTGGTCGACGGTATGCGGGTGACCTCGATGGCGCGGACGGCGTTCGACCTGGGCAGGCTGCTGCCCGAAACCGAGGCGGTGCCGGCGTTGGATGCATTGTTGAATGCGACGGGCCTGGACCCGGCAGACGTGTGGGCGCTGGCCGACGCCAATCGGGGGATTCGGGGCGTCGCTCGTCTGCGGAACGCGCTGGCACAGGCCGATGGCGGGTCGGAATCGCCGTTGCAGACCCAGACTCGGCGGTTGTTACGCCGCACGGGCGTTCCCGGACTCCAGACGCAAATCCCGTTCTATGACGAGTGGGGATTGGTCTGCACGCGGGCAGCACTGGGCTGGCCGCGGTGGAAGGTGGCCGTCGAGTGTGACGATGACGCGGACACTCCGGGATATCGCGAATGGGTGCACAGCCATACGGCGGAGCTCGAATCGCAGGGTTGGAGCGTCATCTGGGTGACGAAGTCGACGGCGGAAGGTCGAGGAAGCCCCGGAATCGTGGTGCTGCGGGCGCAGGAGAAGTTGTGGGCCGCCCAGCGGACGCGGGCGAGTTGAGAGGCGCATGTCCGCTGGTGAAGCAGGGCAAGACATTTTGGCTGGAATTGGCATACAAGCCGATGTCGGATGCCCGTTCCGGCCGTTACGATCCGACCATGTCGCTACCCGATGGATCGGTTTTCGCCGGTTTCACCGTGGTCAGATCGTTGGGCGCCGGCGGCATGGGTGAGGTCTACCTGGTCAAGCATCCGCGGCTGCCGCGCTCTGACGCGCTGAAGGTGCTGCCGGCATCGTTGTCGGCCGACGCCGAATACCGGCGGCGCTTCGAGCGCGAGGCCGACGCCGCGGCGACGCTGTGGCATCAGCACATCGTGGGGGTGCACGACCGCGGCGAATTCGACGGACGGCTCTGGATCTCGATGGACTACGTCGAAGGTTCCGATGCCGGAAACGTGCTCCGGACGCAGTGCCCCGGCGGCATGCCGCGGGACCAGGTGTTTGCGATCGTCACCGCGATAGCCGACGCACTGGACTATGCGCACAGCCGCGGCCTGCTGCACCGCGACGTCAAACCCGCGAACATCCTGTTGGGTGCCGGTGGCCCGGGACGTGGCCGGGTGATGCTGGCCGATTTCGGGATCGCCCGGCGCGTCGACGATTTCGACGGACTGACGTCGACGAACATGACCCTCGGCACGCCGAGTTATGCCGCGCCGGAACAACTGCTCGGTGAGGCACTGGACGGCCGGGCCGACCAGTATGCCTTGGCCGCCACAGCCTTTCAGTTGCTGACCGGCCAGCCGCCGGGCGGCGATTCGACGCCCATGGTGCTCATCAGCAAACGGGTGAGTGGCGTCGTGCCGCGGCTGGCCGAGTTCCGTAGCGACCTCGCCGATCTGGACCCCGTGATGGCGATCGCGATGGCCCGCCGGCCTGCCGACCGCTTCCCGTCATGCGCGGATTTCGCTGCGGCGCTGGCGCGCGGTGCGGCGCCGACGCTCCCGCCGGTGGTGGCCCCTGCGGCACCCGCGGCCCCGACAGCTCGATCCAGTCCGGCCGCGGCACCCATGGGTCCTGTGCGCCAACCAGATCCGCCGGTCACGGCGCGGTCCGGACTGAGTCCAACGGCCTGGGCCCTCAGCGGAATCGGGGCCCTGCTGGTGGTGGCCCTGGTATTCGTGGGCGTGGTACTGCTGCGCGGGCGTGACGGGCACAGCGGCGCAACGACTTCGGCGGAGGCCACGGCGACGTCGGCCGAGACGCCGGAGGTGCCCGTGACGTCGGTCGAATCGACCTCGCCGGAGACCGCCACCTCGCTGGTGCCCACGACGACGCGAATGGTGCTGCCCGACGCCGATTCCCGTGGCTTCACCACCTACAACGGCGCCGCGCGCTGTGCCGGTGCCGACGAGGCCGCGATGATCCTGCGCACGGCCCAGTCGGTGGTCGTGATCTGCCGCAGCAGCGTCGGTGTCCTCTACTACCTGGGCTATCGGCTGTCCGACGGCGCGAAAATCCGATTGAGCACCGTGCATCAGTCCGGCGACGGCTACGTCGCGATCAACGATCCCGATGCGGCCGAGTACCACGTCTCGTCGTCCGGGCTGGAGATCGTGCAGAACGGCAAGACGCTGGCGTCCGAGCCCGCGGTCGAGTCTGCTCGGTGAACACTTGACGCGCGGCGCGTATGTCAGGATGGCCGGGTGAAAGGGATCATCCTGGCGGGCGGCGCGGGGACGCGACTGCACCCGGTCACGGCCGGGGTGTCCAAGCAGCTGATCCCGGTCTACGACAAGCCGATGATCTACTACCCGTTGTCGACATTGATGCTGGCCGGGATCACGGACATCCTGGTCATCACGACGCCGCTCGACGCGCCGAGCTTCGAGCGGCTGCTCGGCGACGGATCGCAGTACGGGGTGTCCATCAGCTACGCCCAGCAGCCTTCACCTGACGGGCTGGCGCAGGCATTCACGATCGGCGCGGATTTCCTCGGCGGGGACAGCGTGGCGCTGGTGCTCGGCGACAACCTGCTGTACGGCCCGGGGTTGGGTACGCAGCTACAGCGGTTCAACGACGTCGACGGTGGGGCGATCTTCGGTTACTGGGTCGCCGAGCCGTCGGCCTACGGCGTCATCGAATTCGACGATGCCGGGCGGGCAGTCTCCATCGAGGAGAAACCCGCGGTGCCGAAGAGCAACTACGCCGTGCCGGGGCTGTACTTCTACAGCAATGACGTGGTGTCCATCGCGCGTGAGCTGAAGCCCAGTGCCCGCGGCGAGTACGAGATCACCGACATCAACCGAACCTATTTGGCACAGAACCGGTTACGGGTGCAGGTGCTGCCCCGCGGGACCGCCTGGCTCGACACCGGCACCTTCGACCAGATGACGGACGCCGCCGAGTTCGTGCGGACCATCGAACGTCGTACCGGGCTTAAGATCGGGGTGCCCGAGGAAATCGCTTGGCGGCGTGGCTATCTCAGCGGCGACGAGCTGCGCGAGCGCGCCGAGCCGTTGGTGAAGTCCGGCTACGGCACGTACTTGCTGAACCTGCTGAGCAGGGGGTACTGATGGCACGGTTGCTGGTTACCGGCGGCGCCGGTTTCATCGGGGCCAACTTCGTTCGATACGTCCTGGACCACACCGATCATCACGTGACGGTGCTGGACAAGCTGACCTATGCGGGTAATCGGGAATCCCTTGCGGGGCTGCCGGAACAACGGATGACGTTCGTTCTGGGCGATATCGCCGACGCCGCGCTGGTCGACCAACTGATGGCCACAACCGACGTCGTGGTGCACTTCGCCGCCGAATCGCACAACGACAACTCGTTGCACGATCCGGAACCGTTCCTGCACACCAACGTGGTCGGGACGTTCACGCTGCTGGAGTCGGTACGCAAGCACGGCACCCGGCTGCACCACATCTCGACCGACGAGGTGTACGGCGACCTCGAACTCGACGACCCCGCCAAGTTCACCGAGCGCACCGCGTACAACCCGTCGTCACCGTATTCGTCGACCAAGGCCGGCAGCGACCTGCTGGTGCGGGCCTGGGTGCGCTCATTCGGCGTCCGCGCCACAATCTCCAACTGCTCCAACAACTATGGGTCCTACCAGCACGTCGAAAAGTTCATCCCGCGACAGATCACGAACGTGCTGTGCGGGATCCGGCCGAAGCTCTACGGTGAGGGGCGCAATGTGCGCGACTGGATCCACGTGGACGACCACTCGTCCGCGGTGCTGACGATCATCGAGCGGGGCCGCATCGGCGAGACCTATCTGATCGGCGCCAACGGCGAAAAAGACAACAAGACCGTCATCGAGATGATCCTGGCCCAGATGGGGCAACCGGCCGACGCCTACGACCACGTCACCGACCGGGCCGGCCACGACCTGCGGTACGCCATCGATTCGACCAAGCTGCGCACCGAACTCGGTTGGCGGCCAAAGTATCTCGACTTCGCCGACGGGCTGAGCGCGACCATCGCCTGGTACCGCGACAACGAGGCGTGGTGGCACCCGGCAAAAGACGCCACCGAAGCCCGCTACGCCGGCCAGGGCCAGTGAGCGATGGTCAACCCGTGACCGAATACGGAAAACCGTTGTCCGCCAACGCCACACCCATCCCGGGCCTGACCATCTGGGAACTGCCGGTCCACGGCGACAATCGCGGCTGGTTCAAGGAGAACTGGCAGCGCGAGAAGATGACGGCGCTGGGGCTGCCGGATTTCGGGCCCGTGCAGAACAACATCTCCTTCAACGACGCCGCCGGCACCACCCGCGGCATCCACGCCGAACCGTGGGACAAGTTCGTCTCGGTGGCGACGGGCCGGATCTTCGGCGTCTGGGTCGATCTGCGCGACGGGCCGACGTTCGGGACGGTGTTCACTGCGGAGCTGGATCCGTCGCGTGCGGTGTTCGTGCCACGCGGGGTAGGCAACGCGTTCCAGACCTTGACGCCCGACACCGCGTACGTCTACCTCGTCAACGACCACTATTCGGTTGACGCCCACTATGTTTCGGTGAATCTGGCCGACGAGTCCCTCGCCATCGAATGGCCCATCCCGCTCGAGCGCGCCGAGCTGTCGGCCAAAGACCGGGCCCATCCCCGGCTCTCGGACATCCAATCTGTCGCACCGCGAAAGACGTTGGTACTCGGTGCGAATGGACAAGTCGGCCGGGCGCTGCGCGCCGAATATGGTGATGATCCGAATGTCGAGTTCGCCACGCGGGACGAGCTGGACCTGGCCGGTGACCTGGAGACGGCCCGGCGGTGGCAGGACTACGGCACCGTCGTCAACGCCGCCGCGTACACCGCGGTCGACGACGCCGAGACCCCGGCCGGCCGGGCCGCCGCGTGGGCCGTCAACGTCACCGGCGTTGCGGCACTGGCACGTATCGCGACCGCCCACGGCCTCACGTTGGTACACGTCTCCAGCGACTACGTCTTCGACGGCACGTCCGATGCCCCGTACCGAGAGGACGATCCGATCGCTCCGCTCGGGGTGTACGGCCAGACCAAGGCTGCCGGTGACCAGCTCGTCGCGACGGTGCCGCGGCACTACGTCCTGCGGACGTCGTGGGTGATCGGTGATGGTCACAACTTCGTCCGGACCATGGCGTCGCTCGCCGAGCGCGGCGTCGACCCGTCGGTGGTCGACGACCAGGTCGGGCGCCTGACCTTCACCTCCGAGCTGGCCCGGGCGATCCGGCACCTGACCACGACCAGTGCGCCGTACGGGACGTACAACGTGACCGGCTCGGGTCCGGCAATGTCGTGGGCGGATATCGCCCGCCGGGTGTTCGAGCTATCCGGTCACGACCCGGCGCGGATCACGGGCGTCAGTACCGACGCCTATTTCGCCTCGGCAACCAGACCGGTGGCCCCGCGGCCCCGCAACAGCATGCTCGACAACCAGAAGTTGGAGTCAACGGGATTCAAACCCGCGGCAGCCGACGATTCGTTGTCGCGCTACCTGGGTCGGTAGCAGCGCCTTCCCGCCAAGCGGACGCTTGCTCGGGTGCGTCGGAGAGCGCCGTGTGAAGATGGACGAACTATGAGCTCTACAGATCTCAGCCCGGCATCCCTGCGCGCGGCGTTCGGCCATTTCCCGATCGGCGTCGTCGCCGTCGCCGCCCACGTCGGCGGCGAGAAGGTCGGTCTGGCCGCCAGCACCTTCGTGCCGGTGTCGCTGGAACCGCCGCTGGTGTCGTTCTGTGTGCAGAACACCTCAACCACCTGGCCGAAGCTCAAGGACCTGCCGGCCCTGGGCATCAGCGTGCTGGGGCAGCAGCACGACGCCGCGGCGCGCACCCTCGCCGCCAAGACCGGTGACCGCTTCGCCGGGATGGAGACCGAAGCCCGCGACAACGGCGCGCTGTTCATCCACGGCACCAGCGTGTGGCTCGAGACGTCGATCGACCAACTGGTGCCCGCCGGCGATCACACCATCGTCGTCTTGGCGATCAGTGACATCGTCATCAACCCCGACGTCGAGCCGATGGTCTTCCACCGCAGCGCATTCCGTCGCTTGGAGGCATGAGCCGCTCGCCGATACAGCAACTTGTGGCGGGATCCGGGCGGATCCTCGCCAAAAGTTCGCATCTCGACGGCGGGCCGAGCTAAGGCCGGGAGGCGAGCTCCTGGCGATACCCCTCAACGCGCTTCTCGAGCTCGGCGGCATCGTCAGGCCGCCCTTCCTTACGGGCCAGTTCGGCGCGCAAGGAAAGCTCGCGGATGGCGGTCCGAATGTCGTTGACGCTGTGCGTTTCTGATTGGCCCATCTGGCTGCCTTTCGTCACGGATTGGCTGCCCCTCAGAGCCTACGCCGAAACTACCGCCGGAAGAGCTTGTTCCCCAGCCAGACGATCGGGTCGTACTTGCGGTCGGCGACGCGCTCCTTCATCGGGATCAGCGCGTTGTCGGTGATCTTGATGTGCTCGGGGCACACCTCGGTGCAGCACTTGGTGATGTTGCAGTAGCCCAGACCGAACTCGTCCTGCGCCATGTCCTTGCGGTCCAGGGTGTCGAGCGGGTGCATGTCCAGCTCGGCCACCCGCATCAGGAAGCGCGGCCCGGCGAAGGCCTGCTTGTTCTCCTCGTGGTCACGCACCACGTGGCAGGTGTTCTGGCACAGGAAGCACTCGATGCACTTGCGGAACTCCTGCGAGCGCTCGACATCTTCCTGCTGCATCCGGTACTCGCCGGGCTTGAGGTCCTTCGGCGGCGCGAAAGACGGTATTTGGCGCGCCTTTTCGTAGTTGAACGACACGTCGGTCACCAGGTCGCGAATGATCGGGAACGCCCGCAGCGGGGTGATGGTGACGGTCTCTGCGGGATCGAACGTCGACATCCGGGTCATGCACATCAGCCGCGGGCGGCCGTTGACCTCGGCCGAACACGAGCCGCACTTGCCGGCCTTGCAGTTCCACCGCACCGCCAGGTCCGGGGCCTGCGTGGCCTGGATGCGGTGGATGATGTCGAGCACCACCTCGCCGTCGTTGACCTCGACCTTGAAGTCGTCGAGACCGCCGCCGGTGTCGTCACCGCGCCAGACCCGCAGATTGGCTTGGTAGCTGTTGCTCATGGCTAGCTCCGTTCCGGGTGGGCGGCCAGTTCGGCGTCGGTGTAGTACTTCTCCAGCTCGGACAGTTCGAAGCAGGCGAGCAGTTCGGCCGGCATGGGAGTCTGCTGTTCGGGGGTGACGGTGACGTCGGGGACGATCGGGTCGCCGCCACCTGCGCTGCACACCAGCAAGATGTTGCGCCAGTCGGCACTCATCTCCGGGTGGTCGTCGCGCGTGTGACCGCCACGGCTCTCGGTACGCGCCAGCGCAGCCTTGGCCACACATTCGCTGACCAGCAGCATGTTCCGCATGTCGACGGCCAGGTGCCAACCGGGGTTGAACTGCCGGTGGCCCTCGACGGTGATGTTGTGCATCCGGCGCTTGAGATCATCGAGCTTGACCAGCGCCTGCTCGATCTCCTCCTTGGTGCGGATGATGCCGACCAGGTCGTTCATCGCCTGCTGCAGCTCGGTGTGCAGGGTGTACGGGTTCTCCGCGCCGACGTGCTCGTCGAACGGCGCCAACGCTTCCCGGGCCGCCGTGGTCAGCGCGTCGTCGGAGACGACTGGCCGTGCGGGCAGCGCCTTCACGTACTGCGCCGCGCCGAGGCCGGCCCGTCGGCCGAACACCAGCAGGTCGCTGAGGGAGTTCCCGCCCAGCCGGTTGGAGCCGTGCATACCGCCGGAGCACTCGCCGGCGGCGAATAGGCCGGGCGTGCGCGCCGCGCCGGTGTCCGGGTCAACCTCGATGCCACCCATGACGTAGTGGCAAGTCGGGCCGACCTCCATCTCGTCCTTGGTGATGTCGACCTCGGCCAGCTCCATGAACTGGTGGTACATCGACGGCAGGCGCTTCTTGATCTCCTCGGTGGGGATGCGCGAGGCGATGTCGAGGTAGACGCCGCCGTGCGGCGTGCCGCGGCCGGCCTTGACCTCGGAGTTGATGGCGCGGGCCACCTCGTCGCGGGGCAGCAGGTCAGGGGTGCGGCGGGCCGAGTCGTTGTCCTTGAGCCACTGGTCGGCCTCTTCCTCGGTTTCGGCGTACTGGCCCTTGAACACCGAGGGGATGTAGTCGAACATGAACCGCTTGCCCTCGGAGTTCTTCAGCACCCCGCCGTCGCCGCGCACACCCTCGGTGACGAGGATGCCCTTCACCGAGGGCGGCCAGACCATGCCCGTCGGGTGGAACTGGATGAACTCCATGTTGATCAGCGTCGCGCCGGCCCGCAGCGCCAGGGCGTGGCCGTCGCCGGTGTACTCCCACGAGTTCGACGACACCTTGAAGGACTTGCCGATACCGCCGGTGGCCAGCACCACCGCCGGCGCCTCGAACAAGACGAACCGGCCCGACTCGCGCCAGTAGCCGAATGCGCCGGCGATCCGGTCGCCATCCTTCACCAGTTCAGTGATGGTGCACTCGTGGAACACCTTGATGCGGGCCTCGTAGTCACCCGTCTCGGCGAAGTCCTCCTGCTGCAGCGAGACGATCTTCTGCTGCATGGTGCGGATGATCTCGAGGCCCGTGCGGTCGCCGACGTGCGCGAGGCGCGGGTAGGTGTGGCCACCGAAGTTGCGCTGGCTGATCCGGCCGTCCTTGGTCCGGTCGAACAGTGCGCCATAGGTTTCCAGCTCCCACACCCGGTCGGGTGCTTCGCGGGCATGCAGCTCGGCCATGCGCCAGTTGTTCAGGAACTTGCCGCCGCGCATGGTGTCGCCGAAGTGAATCTGCCAGCTGTCCTTGGAGTTGGCATTGCGCATCGACGCGGCACAGCCGCCCTCGGCCATGACGGTGTGGGCCTTGCCGAACAACGACTTACACACCACCGCGACCCGAAGGCCCTGCTCCCGGGCTTCGATAACCGCACGCAACCCAGCCCCGCCGGCTCCGATTACGACGACGTCGTACTCGTGCCGTTCGAGTTCAGCCATGAAACAACTCCAAATTGTCGTGAATAGCGTTGAAATTCAAAACGTTTGACTCAGCCGACGAAACGCAGGTCGCTGAACCACCCGGCGGACACGGCCATGACGTAGAAGTCCGTGAACATCAGGGTGCCCAGCGTGATCCACGCATACAGCTTGTGGCGGGTGTTGAGCTTGCTGACCTGGGTCCAGATCCAGTAGCGCACAGGGTGTTTCGAGAAGTGCTTGAGCCGGCCGCCGGTGACGTGCCGGCAGGAGTGGCACGACACCGTGTAGACCCACAGCATGATGACGTTGCCCAGCAGGATGATGTTGCCGAGCCCGAAGCCGAAACCGCTGGGCGAGTGGAACGCGACGATCGCGTCATAGGTGTTGATGACCGAGATGATGACCGCGATGTAGAAGAAGTAGCGGTGCGTGTTCTGGATGATCAGCGGGAACCGCGTCTCACCGGTGTACTTGGCGTGCGGCTCGGCGACGGCGCACGCGGTCGGGGACTGCCACACCGTGCGGTAGTAGGCGCCGCGGTAGTAGTAACACGTGAGCCGGAACAGCAGCAGGAACGGCAGGGACAGCGCGGCGAAGGGAATCAGCGACAGCGGTCCGTCCGCCGGCAGGATTTGCGGCCAGAACTCGCTGGCCGCACCACACTTGACGCTCAGGCAGGGCGAGTAGAACGGCGTCAGGTAGTGGTAGTCCGCGACGTAGAAGTGGTCTCGCTGGAAGGCGCGCACCGTCGCGTAGATGATGAATGCGGCAAAACCCAGGTCGATGAGAATCGGGGATTTGAGCCAGTTATCGGTCCGCAGGGTGCGCTGCGGTATCTGCGCGCGCGTGGGGGAGAAGACGCCGGTCCCGGGACGGTTGGCGGCGGGTGCGCTCACGAAGAAAGCCTCGATTCCATTGGGGACAGGGTCTGTCTATGAAGTTGTGGGACGCGCCGGTGATGGGCACGACGGACCGTCGTGCCCATGCCGGTCAGCCGCCGACGCCACCGTCGTGGTCGTTCCAGAATTCGCTGGAGTAGTCGTGGTCGGGGATCACGATCTTTTCCTTGGCGGGGCTTTGCTGCTTGATGCCGCGGCTGAATTCCAGTTCCTCGATGTCGATGTCCAGCCGCTCGATGTCGACAGCCAGGCGCTCGGCGTCATTCGCGATACGGCGAGTGGCGGGGGAGTCCCCGTATTTGGCGGCCAACGAGCTGACAGACCGACGCAAATTGCCGATCAACTCGTGCAGTTCGGTGAGTTCAGTAGTGGTGGACATCGGGCGACCTCCTTGGGCTGAAGGGTGTCATAAATCACATTACGACACCGGATGCTAGTCAGATCCGGAGATGAAAGTGAGACAGGTCACGTTTGTCGGCACGGTGCCGGCGTGCCCGCGTGGTGTCTGTCGGTACGGTATGACCATGTCCGACGCGGTTCTGGCGCAGCGCGCCGAAGCACTATTGGCCCTGCACCAGCCCGGAAACCCGGTCGTCCTGCCGACCGTGTGGGACGCCTGGTCGGCGACGCTGGCCGTCGCCGCCGGGTTCTCGGCGCTGACGGTCGGTAGCCACCCGGTCGCCGATTCGGTGGGCAAGCCTGACGGTGAAGGCATGTCGTTCGACGACCTCACGACGCGCGTCGCACAGATCACCTCGGCGGTTGCGGTGCCGGTATCCGTCGACATCGAATCCGGCTACGGCGAAGCGCCGAGCCGCCTCATCTCCGGCCTGCTGGCCGCGGGCGCGGTGGGGCTGAACATCGAGGACACCGTGCACAAGGAGGGCGGGCGGATCCGGGAAGCGCAGGAGCACGCCGACCTGGTCGGCGAATTGCGCAGGGCGGCAGACGCTTCCGGTGTCCACGTGGTGATCAATGCGCGGACCGACCTGTTCCTGCGCCAGATCGGCGATGAGGCCGACCGGTACGACCGCGCCGCGGCGCGGTTGAAGCTGTGCGCAGCGGCCGGCGCGGACTCCCTGTACCCGGTGGGCCGCCACGATGACGACACCCTGCGCCGGCTGACCGCCGACCTGCCGTTGCCGGTCAACGCCATCGCGATCCCCGAGTCCGACGATCCCGCGTCCTTCGGTCCGCTGGGCGTCGGCCGCATCAGCTTCGGACCGTTCCTCCAGCGGGCATTGGCCGTGCAGGCCGCCGACATTCTGGCGCGGTGGCAGTGAGCGACGAGCGCGGCGCCGACGAGAACTACGGATTGTGGTGGGCCGCCGGCGTTGCCGCCGCGGTGCTGTTGATCATCCTGATCTACCAGGTGATCGAGACCTCCGGGGACTCCGAGCAACCGTCCGGTCCCGTCGGTGACGCCACGGTCGTGACAACGCATCCGACCACCACCAAGCGCACGACGACGACAACCACGACGACAACGACCACCACCACGACAACGACGACGGAAACCACGTCGGACACGTCGACAACGGATGAGTCGACCACGACGTCGTCCACCAGCACCACGACCTACACGCCGTCGAGCACGGCCGGTTACGGGACCAACCCGACCACCACGACGACGATCTACAACCCGTACAGCACGGCGACCACCGTGCCGCCCGCCGGCGTCGGGTAGCGCGCTACGGGCTGCTCTCGGCAGCGGTATCCGCAGGTCTGTGACGGGAGCCACGCACTTCACGGGCCGGTGCGGAGGCATGTGAGAAGAGCGTGACGGTCGATTCACACGCGGCAACACAATTCGCAATATCGGCTCCCTACGTTCTGGGGCATGGACGCGAAGAACCTTGTCGTCGTCGGCCACGGAATGGTCGGCCACCGCCTCGTCGAGGCGCTGCGCTCGCGGGATGCCGCGGGTCAATGGCGCATCACCGTGCTGGCCGAAGAAGCCGACGCCGCCTATGACCGCGTGGGCCTCACGGGGTACACCGAGCACTGGGACCGGTCGAAGCTGGCATTGCCGGGCAACGACTATGACGGCGACGAGCGGGTCGACCTGGTGCTGGGTGACAAGGCCGGCGGTATCGACCGCGCCGCCAAGACGGTAGTCACCGAGTCGGGCCGCGGCATCGCGTACGACAAGCTGGTATTGGCCACCGGCTCTTACGCTTTCGTGCCGCCGGTGCCCGGCCACCAACTGCCCGGCTGCTTTGTCTACCGCACCCTCGACGACCTCGACGGCATCCGCGCCGCCATGCTCCGATCATCGGAACACGGCAACAACACCGGCGTCGTCATCGGCGGTGGTCTGCTCGGGCTGGAAGCCGCGAATGCGTTGCGCCAGTTCGGGATGCAGGCCCACATCGTCGAGCGGGCACCCCGCCCGATGAACCAGCAGCTCGATGACGCCGGCGGTGCGTTGCTGGCCCGCATGATCGGCAAGCTGGGTATCTCGGTGCATCTGGACGTCGGCACCGACGCCATCGAGCCGCTCGACGAGGGCGTGCGCGTGCTGCTCAGCGACAGCACCCTGATCGACGCCGGCCTGGTCATCTTCGCCGCCGGTGTGCGTCCGCGGGACGAGCTGGCCCGCGAGGCGGGTCTGGACATGGCCGAGCGTGGTGGCGTCCTGACCGACTTGGCATGTGTGACAAGCGATCCCGATATCTACGCCATCGGCGAGGTCGCCGCGGTCGAGGGCCGCTGCTACGGCCTGGTCGGCCCCGGCTACACGACCGCCGAGGTGGTTGCCGACCGTCTGCTCGGTGGCGCCGCGGAGTTCCCCGAGGCAGACATGTCGACCAAGCTGAAGCTGCTCGGTGTCGACGTCGCGAGTTTCGGTGACGCCCAAGGCGTTACCCCCGACTGCCTGCAGGTCGTGGTCAACGACCCGGTAAAACAGACCTACGCCAAGCTGGTGCTCTCCGACGACGCCAAGACCCTGTTGGGCGGCATCCTGGTCGGCGACGCGTCGTCGTACGGCGTGCTGCGCCCGATGGTCGGCGAGGCGCTGCCCGGCGATCCGCTGGCGCTGATCGCCCCGGCCGGATCCGGTGAGGGCGCAAGCGCTCTCGGCGTGGGCGCGCTGCCGGACGCCGCTCAGATCTGCTCCTGCAACAACGTCACCAAGGGCGACCTGTGCGGCGCGATCGAAGGCGGTTGCTCCGACGTCGCCGGTCTGAAGGCCTGCACCAAGGCCGGAACCTCCTGTGGCTCCTGCGTTCCGCTGCTCAAGCAGCTGCTGGAAGCCCAGGGTGTCGAGCAGTCCAAGGCGCTCTGCGAGCACTTCCCGCAGTCGCGCGCCGAGATGTTCGAGATCATCTCGGCCACCTCGATCCGTACCTTCTCGGGGCTGATCGCCCAGTTCGGCACCGGAAAGGGTTGCGACATCTGCAAACCCGTCGTCGCCTCGATCCTCGCGTCGACCAGCAGCGGTCACATCCTCGACGGCGAGCAGGCCGCGCTGCAGGACTCCAACGACCACTTTCTGGCGAACATCCAGAAGAACGGCAGCTACTCGGTGGTGCCGCGGGTTCCGGGTGGTGACATCACCCCGGAGCAGCTGATCCTGATCGGTGAGATCGCCAGGGACTTCGGGCTTTACACCAAGATCACCGGCGGCCAGCGGATCGACATGTTCGGTGCCCGGGTGGACCAGCTGCCGGAAATCTGGCGGCGTCTGGTCGACGGCGGCATGGAATCCGGGCAGGCGTACGGCAAGTCGCTGCGGACCGTCAAGAGCTGCGTCGGCAGCGACTGGTGCCGGTACGGGCAGCAGGATTCGGTGCAGATGGCCATCGATCTCGAGCTGCGCTACCGCGGTTTGCGGTCACCGCACAAGATCAAGATGGGCGTCTCGGGCTGTGCCCGCGAATGCGCTGAGGCCCGCGGCAAGGACGTCGGCGTCATCGCCACCGAGACCGGCTGGAACCTGTACGTCGGCGGCAACGGCGGTATGACGCCGGCCCACGCGCAGCTGCTCGCCGGGGATCTCGACGACGAGACCCTGGTCCGCTACATCGACCGGTTCCTGATGTTCTACATCCGCACTGCGGATCGGCTGCAGCGCACCGCACCGTGGGTCGACCAGATGGGTCTGGACCACGTCCGCGACGTCGTGTGCAACGACTCTCTCGGTCTGGCAAGTGAATTCGAAGCCGCCATGGAACGGCACGTCGACGGCTACTCGTGCGAGTGGAAGGGCGTGCTGGAAGACCGCGCGAAGTTGACGCAGTTCGTCTCGTTCGTAAACGCGCCCGACGTCGCCGACCCGACCATCGCGTTCACCGAGCGCAACGGCCGCAAGGTGCCGATCGGCATGCCCACCGTCCCGCCCGCCAAGAGCTGACCAGGAGGCCATGATGACCCTCAACGACCTGTCCGAAGTTGCGCAGTACCAGGACCGATCGGAATGGACCGCGGTCTGCCCGTACCACCGGCTGGTGCCCGGACGCGGTGCCGGGGTCCTGCTGCCCGACGGCACCCAGGCCGCGCTGTTCCGCCTGCACGACGGGTCGCTGTACGCGGTCGGCAACATCGATCCGTTCTCCGGTGCAGCCGTCATGTCGCGGGGCCTCGTCGGTGACCGCGCCGGCCGGGTCTGCGTGCAGAGTCCCATCAAGAAGCAGGCCTTCGCCCTGGATGACGGTGTCTGCCTTGATGATCCGTCGGTGCGCCTGCCCGTCTACCCGATTCGGGTGTGGGCCGGGCTCGTCGAAATCGGACCGCTCGGAGTAGATGAAGCTGCCTAGCCGGGGGCGCTGGTGGTCATCGCGCGCAGCTGTTGTCCTCGATGGTCTGCATCACCCAGTACACCGTGAACTCGATGATCAGGGCGATCTCCGCGATCAGCACCGCGTGATTGAACCCGTCCAGCGTCAGGTGCAGCGTCACGGCGACCAGCAGGGTGGCGGCCATCAGTAGGGATATCGTCTGGTACCCGCGGCGGTACCGGCTGCCACACGCCGGCGCGGTGCCGAATGCCGAACTGAAGACCGTCAACACGATGGCGCCGAACATCGCGGCGGCGGCGATGCCGTGGGCATTCACCCGGAACCAGTCCGGCCACACGATCAGCACGACAATGCCCGCCCCGAGTACCGCGCGCTGCAACCACCTCGCGGCGGTACCCACCATGGTGGTGGCCTGGGTGGGCCGGAACAACAACCACGACGCGGCGCGTGAACCGGCGAGCACAACGGCGACGGTCCAGGCGTTGAACAGCACCGCCGCCCCGGTTTTCACGGCCACGGGATCGGCTGTGCCGCACTGCAGTACGGGTCGCGTCGTGGGAACGACGGCGATCACGAAAGCCAGCACCCCGGCCAGGTTGAGCAGGGTGTTCTCGGTGTCGCTGGCGCCCTGGTAAACGATGAGCATGGCGCCGATGGCGAACAGGGCACCGATGAAGACCGCATGCGCGGTGGTGAAGTAGTACGCACTGATCGAGGTCTGCCAGCAGGTGGCATGTGCGCGCTCGACGGCGAGGGCCGCACCCAACAGGACAGCCATGACCACCATGCCGCCGCGCAGAAACCGGTAGGTGTCCAGCGCGACGTCGCTGCCAGACCGCTTGGCCATGCCTCCAGTATGTCAGGCGGCGAGCGACAGCCGGGCCGTCCGGAACCGGTGCGCCACGAGCTTCGCGACGCCCGGGTGCCGGCCGAGGGGATCGGTCACCACGTCGGCTCCGCACGTGTAGAGCCGGTCCTGAAAGAGCCCGTCAGCCAACAAGTATGACGCCACGGCCACCCGCTCGGCGCCGTGTCGCCGCAGCCGGGCCACGACGTCACCGACCCAGTGGGTGCCACTGATCGCGAACGCGAGCTCGACACGGCTGCCCAACGTCGCCGACAACATGGCGCAGGTACGGCGCAGGTCGCTGGCGGCGCGCGGGTCAGACGTCCCGGCCGCGCCCAGCACCACGGAATCCGATGGCCGCCAGCCGGATTCGATCAGCCGGTCGGCCAGTACCCGGACCATCGCGGTCGAGGGGCCGAGTGCCGGCGTCACCGTGACGTCCGGGTGGCGGCTCTCGGCGATGCCGGCGGGGATGTCCTTGTGGACGTGGTACCCCGACGACAGGAAAGCGGGAACGACGACGGCCGGGCCGCACGGCAGGGCCGACAGCACCTCGGCCGGCGTGGGCCCGAGGACGTCGACGAAAGCGGTATGCACCCGGCGGTCCAGTAGTCCGCCGACCTGCTCGGCCAACTCGGCGATCATCGCGACACCCGAGCCCTTCCGGGTGCCGTGCGCAACCAGGACGGGGTTCATCGCGCACCCACCGGGTAGTCGTCGTCGACCGCCAGCCGGTAACCGCGCTTCACGACGGTCGCGACGATTTCCTTGTCTCCCAAAGTGGTTCGTAGGCGCAGCACCGCGGTCTCGACGGCGTGGGTGTCCGACCCGCTGCCCGGCAACGCGGCGAGCAGTTCCTGCCGCGACACCACGGCACCGGGCCGCAGTGCCAGCGCCCGGACGATGGACATCCCGGCCGGTGACAGGTCGCGGACCTCGCCGTCGACCACGACGCACGTACCCCGGATCTCGAGGTCGTGTCCGGCGGCCCGCAGCTTTCGGGCCTGCAGTACGGGCAGCTCGTCGGCGATGTGGCGGGCCAGTGCACCCAGGCGCATCCGCTCGGGGGCGGAGGTCGGTACCCCCAGCCGGGCCAGTGGCCGCGCCGTGACCGGCCCGACGCACATGGCGTGCACCTGGCCCCGAAACGCGTCCAGCACTTGATCATTGATGCCGAGTTCGGTTGCGCGCATCAGGGTCGCCGCCACGGCGGGCGCCGAGGTGAAGCTGACGGCGTCGAGCCGGCGCTCGGCGATGTCGTTGACCAGCGAGTCGAACGAACCGCCGGACGGTGCCGGCTGCCACCGGTACACCCGGATGGGGACGACGTCGGCGCCGGCGCGGCGCAGCTCGTCGAGAAACTCGGGGAAGGGGTCCCACTCATCGGTGGCGCCGTGCAACTGAACGGCGATCCGCATACCGGATATGCCACCCTGCAGCAGGTAGCCCAGTACCTCGCGGGACGACTCGGAATCGGGGGACCATTCCTCGGGCAGCCCGGCGGCGCGCAACGCCCCCGTGGCCTTGGGGCCGCGGGAAACGATGCGGGCGCGGGCGAGGGCATCGGTGAGCTGGCCGCCCACGCCCCAGTCATCGGCGGCCGACATCCAGCCACGGAAACCGATGCCCGTCGTCGCGATCAGCACGTCGGGCGGCGTATTGAGCAGCGCCTGGGTGTTGGTGCGGAGCTCGTCGTCGTCGGGCAGCGGCACCATCGAGATGGCGGGGGCGGCGATCACCGTCGCGCCGCGGCGGCGCAGCAGGGTGCACAGCTCATCGGCACGTCGTGCGGAGGTCACCGCCACCCGGAATCCGGTGAGCGGAGCCCGTTCGGGATCACTCATGCCTTCAGTGAAGGGACAGCGTGTTTCCGGCCGGTTACCCAGCCATTGCTCAGTGGTGTCACCGACGCAGAAACGGTGACGTTTACGTCACACTGAGGGCTGAGCTGCGGATTTGCGTGAAAAAACCTCACAAGACCTCACCAGACGTCGCCTTCGCGCCAGTCGCACGTGATGTCGGCCGTGGTGTCGACCTCGACCGAGACCGGCAGCACGAACAACGAATGGTCGTCTTCGGGCGTGCGGTTCAACCCGGCGGGGGCCAGTACCGACGTCGTGCCGCGCCACGGCTGCCAACCGCGAGCGGTGTACATCGGGCGCCCGGCGTCCGAGGAACTGAGCGCACCGATCTCGTACGCGCCGCGGATCACCTGCTCGACGGCGTCGAGGACCGCGGTCGCCAGCCCCTGCCCGCGCCAGTCCGCACGGACCGCGACCGCCTCGACGTAGCCGCAGCGCAACGCGCTGTTGCGGTAGATGAGCCTGCGCTGGACGACGGCGCCGTGCGCGATGATCGCGCCGTGGTGGCAGATCAGCGCGTGCATGCCGCCGAGGCAGTGTTCCCAGTCGGCATCGGAGAAGTCGCCGTCATAGGCGTCGATGACCATCTGTCGTGCACCTTCGCGGGTCTCGGCATCGAGATCAGCGGTGTGGACCAGCCGCGCCGTGTGAACGTTGTGTACGCGGGAGAGATCCGTGGGGTGCACCCCCTCGTTCTACCAGGATTGCGCAGCCTCCGCTGGGGCCTGCGCGTTCAGGCACTGAACGGTTTACGCGGCCTGGACCAGTGCATCCGCACGTGCTGGCCGGGCCGGATCTGCCCTACCTTGTCGATGTCGTGGTTGGCGACCACACCGATCACCGGATAGCCACCCGTGACCGGATGGTCGGGTCCGAGGATCACCGGTAAACCGTTGGGCGGCACCTGAATTGCACCCCGCGTCGTGCCCTCGCTGGAGAGCTGGCGGTCGGGCCACCGGTGCCGCAGCGGCCGGCCGTTCAGGCGCATGCCGACCCGGTCGCTGCGATCGGTGACCACCCACTCGGTGTGCACAAGGGCATCCGGGTCGACGAACCAGTCGTCGCGCGGACCGGGCACCACCAGCAGCTCGAGCAGGTCATCGGAGATGGCGGCCACGGGGGCCTGATCCAGCTCGGGGAACTCGGCGGTGTGCTCGCCGATGGCCAGCACGTCCCCGGGCTGCAGCGGCCGCGGGCCGATGGCGGACATGACGTCGTAGCTGCGGGAGCCGAGCACCGGATCCACGACGAAGCCGCCGCGCACCGCGACATAGCTGCGCAGGCCGGTGTGCGGTGCGCCCAGGGAGATCACGTCGCCGTCGTGGGCGTAGTGGATGCTGTTGTTCCCGAACAGTTTTCCGTTGGCCGACGGATCGGCGTCGGCGCCGGTGACGGCCACCGCGACGCCTTCCCGTCCGCCGCCGTGGACCCGTGCGGAGAACCCGCCGAATGTCACCTCGATGGTCGCGCGGTCGTTCGGGTTGGCCACCAGCCGGTTGGCCAGCGTGTGCGAGCGGCGATCGGCAGCGCCCGAGCGGCTGACGCCCATGTGTGCGAGGCCCGGACGGCCCAGGTCCTCGACGAGTGCGAGCGGCCCGGTCTTCAAGATTTCGAGTGTTGCGGTCATCGGCTTTCCTTTCGTCCCGAACGACTAACCGATCGCCCGGAATTGCACGTGCATACCGGGAATCAGCAACGCCGGCTGCTCCCGCTCGAGGTCCCACAACGTGGCGTCGGTACGGCCGATCAACTGCCAGCCGCCGGGAGTCTCGCGTGGGTATACGCCGCCGAATTCTCCGGCCAGCGCCACTGAGCCGGCGGGTACCCGCGTGCGGGGCTCGCTGCGCCGCGGCACCTGCAACCGCTCGTCGCCACCGACCAGATAGGCGAAGCCCGGCGTGAAGCCACCGAACGCCACGCGCCAGCGGGACCCGGTGTGGGCCGCGACGACCTCGTCCGGGGTGAGCCCGGTCAGCTTGGCGACCTCGTCGAGGTCCATACCGTCGTACACGACGTCGATGACGACGTCGGGCTGCTGGGCGCCGCTGGTCTCGGCGTTGTCGACCGCTTTGCGGTGAAGCTTGGACAGCCGTTGTGCGGTGGGGATCTGATATCGCGGTGCGGCGAGCTTGATGAGGATCGTCCGTGACGCCGGGACGATGTCGAGGACGCCGGGCAGGCCGGCAGTTTTCAGCGTGTCGGTCCAGGCCAGCACCTCGGCGGTGCTGTTGAATTCCAGCAGCAAAGCTTGGTCGCCGTAGTTCCGGACGGTGCCGAGCATCGCCGTGTCCACCTTCTCTACTGTGACGGTCATCACTCGAAGCTACCCGCGAGTAGGCGTCATTTCCGCTTTCTTTAGCGCCTCGCCAGAGGAGCCTTAGCAATCACTCAGAGGGCAAGGTCGTAGGTCGGTTCACGGCGCTTGATGTAACTGATCACCCGGTAGGTCACCGGCAGGAAGACGATCTCGACGGCCGTCTTGTACAGCCAGCCCTGGCCGGTGTAGATGGCGAAGTCGTGGAACGTGCTGATGCCGATGGCGTTTGCGGCGATGGCGCAGAACACCAGGGTGTCGCCGAGCTGCCCGGCGAAGGTCGAGCCGACCAGTCGCGCCCAGAGATGCTTCTCCTTGGTTCGTTCCTTGATGGCCACCACGACCCACGCATTGATGGTCTGTCCGACGATGAATCCGGCCAGGCCCGCGATGATCAGCTGCGTGTAGGAATGCACGACGTTCTCGAAGTGCGCCTGGTTCGGGTAGAAATCGGCGGCCGGCAGATAGATCGTCGCCCAGAACGTCAGGGCGGCAAGGATATTCATGGCGAAGCCGAGATAGATCGCCCGTCGCGCGGCCTTGAAGCCGTACACCTCGGACAGCACGTCACCGATGATGTATGTGAGCGGGAAGACGATGAACCCGCCGTCGGTGATGATCGGGCCGAATGCCACGCCTTTGGTGGCGGTCACGTTGGAGATGATCACCAGAGCCGTGAACACCGCGATCAGGATCGGATAGTAGGCCGATCCGACTTGCGCGAAGCGGGCGTGCTGTTCGGGGCGCTCGGCGACGGTCACGCCGATCATCTTGGCAGGCAGGGCGCCGGGTGCAACCGGGAGCCGGGTCGGGGGCCCGGATCTGGTCAGGCCGGCGCGGCCGTCAGCAGTGGCGGCAGCTGGTCGGCCACCGCCGGGTAGGACAGCACCGACGCGAACGTGATGGCCGCGGACAGGTCCTTGTTGGGGAAGACGATCCGATTGGTCTTGGCCTGGCTCAGCTGCGCGACCGCCGGGTCGGCCAGCACCGCAGGGCGCTGCTCGTCGGCGTCGAGGGTCCAGATGAGCAGGTCCGCGCCACGGAACGCCGTGGCGATCTGGTCGCGGGGCACGAACGCGTGCTGGCCCTTGGTGAAGGAGTCCAGCCCGTCCGGGATGGCGATGCCCATTTCGCTGAGGAACTCGGTGCGCCACCCGGCCGGCGTGATCTCGATGCCGTCCGCAGTGGGAAGTCCGTTGACGATCAACATCTTTCGGCCACTGAGCCGCGGGTTCGCCTTGCCTGCTGCGGCGAACTTCGCGTCGACGCCGTCGATCAGCCGCTTCATGTCGTCGGCCTTGAAGACCGCCTGCCCGATGACGGTCGCCTGGTCTTTCCAGGGTTCGAAGAAGGCGTCCTGGCCGGACTGCGCGACGGTCGGTGCGATCGCCGACAGCTTCTTGTAGGTGTCGGCGTCCAGTCCGGCGTTGGTGGCGATGATGAGGTCGGGCTTCAGCGCGGAGATCTTGTCCACCTGGATGCCGTCATTGAGATTCAGGACGGCGGGCTGGGCGGGACCCAGCGCGGGCTGCGCCCACGGCCACACCGCAAAAGGCTGATTGCCGAACCACTCTGTCACGGCGATCGGTACGACGCCGACCGCCAGCAGTTCGTCCTGCCCGGTGAGGCCGGCGCACACGACGCTCTTCGGCGGTGCCGGAATCCGGGTGGATCCGAACGCGTGCTTGATAGTGACCGACCCGTCGCCGGCGACGGTGCCGGACGCCGGCGGCTTGGTGCAGGCGCCGACCATCGCGGCACCCGTGGCACCGGCGGCCAGTGCCAGGAAGCGGCGGCGCGGGATTGGGTGCACGTCGTGAGTCTTTCATCTGGCCCGCGGAATGGCGCTGCTAACACGCGAACGCGGTCGGTGGTGGTCGGGCGCGGCGGGCCTCGGAATCACTTGCGCGTGCGTTCCCGACCGCGTTTGCCCGCGCCGTAAATATCAGCGGTCGCCGAATGTCCAGCCGATCGGGAATCGCGAGCATACCTTAGGTATTTACTCCTCTGGACGGTTAGCTGGACGCGCGCGTGTCTTCGGTTGGCCACTTTTCGCTAGCTACGCGCTTGCAGGGGGAAGCGCTCCGCAATCTGCAGGTAAATGGCGGTGCAAGACCAGTGTGTCCGGTGGGTCACATGGTCCGCACGTTACCTGTGAGCAGATTGAGTTTGTTAGCGGAAACCGCGCGATGTCAGTCGTTTGACGTATCGTCTACGCCCTCGTCACCGTGCTCTAATTGTGATGGACGTCGTTCTTTGACGGACAAGTTGCATTTGCTGGGAGGCGGCTATGGCTGTGGACTCTGGTGGGCCGTATGTCCCGCAGCAACATAGTCGGACCGAGGTGGGTCAGGACCCCGCCTCGAAGCGGTCGGAGCCTGTCGTGACCCGGCATCTCCCCGAATTGCTCGTCGGCCTGCGGTGGCTGTTCGACACGGCCCAACCGCGTGCCGCGATGGTGAGCGCGGGTGGTCAGGTCGTGCGGTCCGGCCGACGGAGTCTGCGGTTCCGTCCGGTGGACTGGCAGGGGCATGCGGTGATCGAAATCGTCGGTCCCGCTGCCGCCGGAGACCCGTCGCCACGTGCCGAACTGGAGGCGTACGTACAGGCTCTCGACGACATGGGCGAAGACGTCGTCGCGAGCTGGATCGGGCGCCGTGGCCAGGTCCGCAGCATCGCATTGGCCCGCCCGGTGCATCCGACGCTCCGCGCCGCCGTCGATCGCTATGTCGCGGGCTGTGTCGAGCACCCCGGCCGGCAGTGTGCGTGTGGCCGCCGGGCCCGCGACTGCAGTGTGTCGCTGCGCGCGGTTGAGCGGGCGGTCGGCCGTCATAAAGTGGAGTTCGACGCGTTGTCTGGACCGTGGCCCGATGCGCTGGACCCGTCGGGAGAATTGGGGCTGATCGCCGCCGGCGTCGTGCCGCAACTCGCCGACCAAACGGCGGCCGGAAACGCAGTCTGACCGTTTCGTCGGTATCACGGCGATATGTCGTCCAAGCTTCATTTCCCGTTCGGTTATCGCTTTGCCCGAATGATCTTTATTATTCCGTTACGGACACTGCGGGGGCGGTGCCTGAGTTAATTGACGGAAGCGCCTTATCTGGCGGTCGGGAGGTGTGGTTGATATGACTGCGCGTGTGATCACCGGCCGGCTGCTGGCGGCCTTGGCGGTGGCTGGTCTCGGCGTTTCAGCCCCTGCGTTCGCCGACGTCGGAACTGGGCAGATGGCGGCATGCGCCGAACGCGGTAATCCGCTGGACTGTGTGCCGACGAATGCCGCGGCCAATGCCGCGGAGGTCGCCTACCTCACCGAGTTGCACGGCCGGCTCAAGAGCAGCGATGCGGAACTGCTCAAGACCGGGCGCTTGACTTGCAATATGTTCGTGTACGCCGGGGAGCCAACAGGCGATGCGGTCAACGACATCGCCAATTCCTTGAAGGTGAACAAGGCCTCCGCGACTTTCGTCATGGATATGGCGATGGTGCATCTGTGCCCGGGCCTGACTATTGGTGCCGACGGAGTGCCGCGCCCCCGTTATTAGGCCGGGAGTGAATTCACGCTGAACCCGCGTGAAATCGATGTAGGTAAGCGGGCCAGTCCCACGTATTCAGGAATTCCGTCGCGGCGGAGTAGCCGTTGTCATATAGCCGCTTCCGGTCCGCCTGGGAAATGTCGAAATTCAGGTACCCGATGCCGGCGGCATCGACCACGATCGTGCGCGCCGCGACAGACGGCTGCCGGAGATAAGTCTGGTCGTGACCGAGCAACGCCGTGTTGATGATGTTCTCCAACAGATGCGGGGCGCCGGGCAGATCGATCACCGGCACCAGCCCCGGACCTGGGTCACCATCACCCTGGGCAGGACGCTGGGCCGTCACGGTGATGCCGAAGCTGGGCCAGCGGGGGACTTTGCCGTCGGTGCGGTCCAGCGAGTACATCGGGAAGTTCGACAGCAGTCCGCCGTCGATCAGCGTCGACGTCGCGCCCGAGGCACTGGTGATCGTCACCGGACGGAAGAAGAACGGAATGGCCATCGAAGCACTGACCGCGTCCGCGACGGGCTGTTCATCAGGATCCAGGCCGTACATCCGTCGGTAGTCCCACGGCAGCCGGACCAGCGTGCCGCGGGTGACGTCGGCGACCGTCACGACCAGGCGATAGCGCTGCTCGGCCGGCAGCTCCCGATCGTCGAGCGCGAGATCGCCGAAGGTCCGTACGCCCAGATTGCGCAGCTCGCCGTCGACCCAATCGTGGACGGCATCGCCGCGGTACATCCCCCGGCCGCGAAAGGCGGTCCAGTACTTGCCCAGCACCGGGATTCGGCTGGGGCCAACGGGATCCAGGAACGTCCGGTAGGGCAGAGACATGGCCAGTTCCCGCAGTTGGTCGCCGCTGAGCTGACTGGCGGCCGGCTGATGTCGGTTCGCGGCGGCGATGACAGCGCCCACCAGGGACCCGGCCGATGTCCCGGAGACCCGCCCGACGTGGTAGCCCGCGTCGCCCAGGGCGACGACGGAGCCCACCAATCCGATGGCTTTGACGCCGCCGCCCGACAGCACCAGGTCGGCGGTCTTGACCGGGACCGCGGGTGAGTCGTCGGGCCTGTGCGCCATTGGTGCCGATGCTAGGTGACGCACCGCGCGGTTTTCCTTGGACTGCAACGGATTGTGATGGCGGTGCAGCTCCGGTAGCGGTGTGGCAGGCGTTACTCGGGCACTCAGGCGATTCTTAGGCGCAGACTAAGCCGCCCTCAGTACCCGTCCTTAATGTTGCTGGCACAGCGAAGGATTCACCGGGGAGGGGGTGGCGAATGGAGCATCGGTACTGTGACCGCATGTTGGCGGCACGCGCTTTTGTCATAGCAATGTCCACGATTCTTCTCGTCCCGTCCGCGGTGGCATCCGCAGACGACGACGCACCACCTCCCGGCCCTGCGGGGCCACCGCCGGTCTCGTTCACGATGACCTCCGGTGCCCCGATCCGGGACGGCGCGACCTATGGCATCGGAACCGTGATCGTCGCGCACTTCGCCGCTCCGGTCGATGAAGCCGCCGCCGCGCGGGACCTGGTTGTTACCGCGAACCCGCCGGTCGCCGGGTCCTGGCACTGGGTCAACAACACCACCGCGCACTGGCGTCCGTCGCAGTACTGGGCACCGGGCACCATGGTGTCGGTGGCCGGCGGCCCGACGTTCACCATCGGCGCCTCGCATGTGTCGATCGCCGACGACGCGACCAAGAAGGTCAGCGTGTACGACGGCGGCGCGCTGGTGCGGACCATGCCGACGTCGATGGGGCGTGGCGGCACCGAAACGGTCAACGGCAAGACGCTGAGTTTCTGGACTCAACCCGGGATCTACACGGTGCTCGACAAAAGCAACCCGGTGGTCATGGATTCGTCTACCTACGGGCTGCCGATCAACAGTCACCTCGGGTACAAGGAGACCATCCCTTATGCCGTGCGCGTGAGTACCGACGGGGTGTACCTGCACGAGCTCGATGCGACGGTGTGGGCCCAGGGCAACACCAACACCAGCCACGGCTGTCTGAACCTGAACCACGACAACGCGCAGTGGTTCTACAACTTTTCCGTGCCCGGCGACGTGGTCGAGGTGCGGAACACCGGTGGCAAGCCGCTGCAGCTGTGGCAGAACGGCGACTGGAGTGTGCCGTGGGACCAGTGGTGATAACGATGCGATCAATTTTGAATGTCGGTCGCGTCGATGTGACGCACACCACAATACATTCGGTACACTGAGCAGTATCACGGCAAAAGTCCTCGTCACGGCCGGTACTTAGCCGATAAAATTAGATAGCTGGAAATATCAGTTTGAAGTCAGGAGTGGTCGTGGGAGCAGTAGCGCATATGCCGAACCAGTCGGCGGCGGACGCATCGTTGATGGATGTGTTGTCGACGTGTTCGGGCATCATCGAGTCGACTTTCGCCGACCGACTCCGCGAGCTCGGTGGCACGGAAGCCGAAATTCACAAGATGTCGGCTTCAGCGGCCTACGCGGTGTTCGCATGGTCCGCAGGTCGCGGCTTCGGCGCGTGAGTCGGTAGGCCGGTAACCCGGCCGCCGTCGCTCGGCGCACTGCTGCGCCAGGCCTGCTCCGGGGACCGACCCCCGACATTCCAACCCGTACACACCCGCTTGTGCCCGGCTCCATGTCCGCATGGAGCCGGGCATTTTGCGCGCAGACGGCCTTTCGACGTCCGGAAAATGTCTGGCCCCGAGCGGGAAGGCCTGCCGGTGCTCCGCGATTGAACCGACGTATCCCGCGACACATCGCACCGCCACATACTAAAACGCCGCGCTGAGAAGTGCTCTCAGCGCGGCGCTTTTCGGTACGACGTGTCAGACGGTTGCGTCGACCTTGGCCGGTGCGGGCCACGGCGACGGCACGGGACGTTGGCGCACGATCTGCGGCCACCAGAACCACTTGCCCATGAGGGCGGCGATCGAGGGCATCATGAACGACCGGACGACCAGGGTGTCGAACAGCAGGCCCAGGCCGATCGTGGTGCCTACCTGGCCGATGATGCGCAGCTCGCTGATGATCATCGACGACATGGTGAAGGCGAAGACCAGACCGGCGTTGGTGACCACCGAACCCGTGCTGCCCATGGCGCGGATGATGCCGGTGTTGAGCCCGGCGTGGATCTCCTCCTTGAACCGGGCGACCAGTAGCAGGTTGTAGTCCGCACCGACGGCCAGCAGGATGATCACCGACATCGGGATCACCATCCAGTGCAGCGGTAGGCCGACGAAGTACTGCCAGATGAGAATCGACATACCCAGCGACGCGCCCAGCGAGATCGCGACCGTCGCCACGATCACCGAGGCGGCCACCACTGCTCGGGTGATGATCAGCATGATGACGAAAATCAAAGCGAGAGCGGAGATTCCGGCGATCATGAGGTCGTAGTCCGAACCCTCGGCCATGTCGCGGAAGGTCGCGGCACTGCCGGCCAAGTAAATCTTGGAGCCCTCCAGCGGCGTGCCCTTGATCGCTTCCTTGGCGGCCAGTTTGATGGCATCGATGTGCGAGATGCCTTCGGGCGTAAGCGGATTACCCTCGTGCTGCACGATGAACCGCACCGATTTGCCGTCCGGCGAGATGAAGTTCTTCATGCCGCGCTTGAAGTCGGCGCTGTCGAAGGCCTCCGGGGGGAGGTAGAACGAGTCGTCGTTCTTGGACTTGTCGAAGGCCTCACCCATGGCACTGGAGTTCTTCTGGCCCTCGGCCTGCTGATCCAGCTGCCCCTTCTGGGTGGCGTACATCATCTGCATGTACTTCTTCATGTTCTTCATGGTCTCGATCTGCGGGGGCATGACCGTGACCATCTGCTTCGTCAGCGCGGACATCTTGTCCATGTCCGGGACGACCGTCTGGAAGTCGTCGGTCATGGTGTCGATGCCGTCGAGGGTGTCGAACACCGAACGGATGGACCAGCAGACCGGGATGTCGTAGCAGTGCGGTTCCCAGTACAGGTAATTGCGGATCGGCCGCAAGAAGTCGTCGAAGTCCGAGATGTGGTTGCGCAGGTCTTCGATGTCGCTGAGCATGCCGTGCATCTTGCCGACCATGCTGTCCATGATGGTTGACATCTGCTCCGTGATGCCCTGCATCTTGGTCATGGTGTCGATGCTCACCTGGATGTCACCGATCTGCTTCTGCATATCGTTCATCATGTCCTGCTGGTACTTCTGGTTCATCACCTGCGTGGTGCTCTGCATGCCCAGCTGGAACGGGATGGTCGAGTGCTGGATGGGCGTGCCCTCGGGCCGGGTGATGGCCTGTACCTGGGCGATACCAGGAACGGCCACAACGGCTTTCGCGATCTTGTTGATCACGAGGAAGTCGGCCGGGTTGCGCAGGTCGTGGTCGGACTGCACCAGCAGCAGGTCGGGGTTCATGCGGGCGGGGGAGAAGTGCCGGTTGGCGGCCGCGTAGCCCTCGTTGGAGGTGAGGTCCGCAGGCATGTACTGCCGATCGTCGTAACTCGTCTTGTAGCCGGGGATCGCCAGCAGGCCGACCAAGGCCACCGCGATCGTGGCGACGAGGATCGGGCCGGGCCAGCGGGTGATCGCCGCGCCGATCTTGCGCCAGCCCCGCACCCGCATCTCCCGCTTGGGCTCCAGCGTCTTGCCCAGCTTGGTGACCACCGTGATGAGGGCGGGGCCGAGGGACAGCGCGGCGAGCACCACGGTCACCATGCCGATGGCAAGCGGGATGCCCAGTGTCTGGAAGTAGGGCAGGCGCGTGAAATGCAGGCAGTACGTTGCACCGGCAATCGTCAGACCCGAACCGAGAATGACGTGCGCGGTGCCGTGGTACATGTCGTAGTAGGCGTCCACTTTGGACATCCCCGCGGTGCGTGCCTCCTGATAGCGCCCGATCAGGAAGATCGCGTAGTCGGTGGCTGCCGCGATGGCCAGCATCGGAAGCAGGTTGGTGGCGAACGTCGACAGGCCGATGATCTTGTAGAAGCCGAGCACTGCTACCAGGCCGCGAGCCGCGCCCACCAGCACCATGACGATCAACAGCTCGATCAGCACCGTGATGATCGACCGGTACACCAGCAGCAGCATGATGATGATGACCGCGAACGAAACGGCCTCCATGACCTTCAAACTGCGATCGCCGGCGACGTTCATGTCCGATGCCTGGGCTGCCGCGCCGGTGACATAGCTCTTCACGCCGGGCGGGGCGGGCACGCTGTTGAGGATCTTGTCGACGGCCTCGACGGATTCATTGGCCAGCGATTCGCCCTGGTTACCGCGCAGGTAGACCTGCACGTAGGCGGACTTGCCGTCGGCGCTCTGTGAGCCGGACGCCGTCAACGGGTCGCTCCAGAAGTCCTGCACGTGCTCGACGTGCGCGGTATCGGCCTGGAGCTTGGCGACGATCTGGTCGTAGTACGCGTGCGCGGCGGCGTCCAGTGGCTGCTGCCCTTCCAGCACCACCATGGCCGAGCTGTCGGATTCGAACTCCTTGAAGTCGGAGCCGACCTGCTTCATGGCGATCATCGACGGCGCGTCGTGCGGCGACATCGAGACCGAGCGCATCTTGCCGACCTCGTCGAGCGACGGGACGATCGTGCTCAGGAACACAACGATGCCGACCCAGATGAGGATCACCGGAATCGCGAGGGTGCGGATCAGGCGCGGGATCAGGGGCCGATGCGGCGTCTCGGCCTTTGGGAACGAGTCGGTCGGGGTGTCGAGGCTGTGGTTGCTCATGCAGATTTCACCAGGCAGAAGGTCTGGGCGTGCACGCCCGTGGAGGTTCGGGTGTCTTTGAGTTCGTCGTCGACGTGGACGGTGCAGGTGATGGAGTCGCCGTCGCCCTGGGCGACGATGTTGGGCGACGCTGCCGGTGCGGTGGTGGACAGGACCAGTTTCCAGGGGAGCATGGCGTGGTCGACGCGCTGTGGTTTGGCGTCGAGGTCGAGGTAGTTGATGTCGGCGTAGGCGCCGGGGTCGCCGGTGATCTCGTAGGTGACGACCTTGGGTTTGAACGGTTTGGCGTCGTCGGCGAAGTTGCGTGGGGTGACGATGACGGGGTTCTGGCCGAAGTAGGTGCGGACGCGTTGCACGGTGAAGCCGGCGACGAGGGCCACCGCGAGGATGAGCAGGGGAATCCACGCCTTCTTGAGCGCGTTGCCGATCATGCGGCGATCTCCTTGGTCACGCTGACCTCCCCGTTCTTCGATTGCTCGACGTGCCCCGGCGCTCTATGCGAACTGGGGTGTTGCGCACCGTTTGTGCATCGCCGTCACCTGTGTCACATTCAGTCTGCCGATCGGCAGACTCAGCGTATCCACCCAGGTAAACTTAGACAAGTTAAGCGATTGAATTGACGCAGGTCGGTGCGCACATCGGGGCATTCCGTGTGACGCACGTGACGTCGCCGCGGCAGCGGTGACCGCGGCTACACGACGACCGACAAGGTCGGCGGTGAACCAGGAGCGAGAATTGGCCAGATCAGTGGGGCCGCGCGGTTCAGCCCGCACGCGGGTGATCGAAGCCGCCCTGGCGCTGTTTGCAGAGCATGGCGTGAACGGCACGTCGCTGCAGATGATCGCCGACCATCTCGGGGTCAGCAAGGCCTCGGTGTACTACCAGTTCCACTCGAAGGACGACATCGTGCTGGCCGTTATCCGGCCGGTGTTCGCCGACCTCGACCAACTGGCCACCGACATCGAGGCGGAAGAGATGGGGCCGGCCCGCAAGGCCGCCGCGATCGCCGGCTTCGTCGAGCTCGCGGTCCGGCACCGGCGCGTGACGGCCGTCTTCTATCGCGACCCGGCCATCGAAACCCTCGTCAACTCCAATGAGGAGTGCAGCGTCATCAACCGGCGGCTCCGCCGGGTGCTGGGACTGGACGGCGCGGACGCCGAGACCCGAGTGACCATGTCGCTGGTCACCTCGGGCATCTACGGCAGCGCCATGGACCCTGAACTGCAGGACATCCCGGACGACGAACTCCACCGCATCTTGCTGCAGTCCGCGCGGCGGCTGCTTGCGCTGGAGGAGCGGGACGCTATTCCGCGATGAAGACCGGGATCAGCCGGTCGGTCTTGGTCTGGTATTCGGCGTAGGGCGGGTAGGCCTCGACGGCTCGGTCCCACCATTCCTGCCGCTCGTCGCCCTCCAGTTCACGCGTGGTCAGCTCGACGACCTTCTCGCCGTCCTGCGCCGTGATCTGCGGGTGGGCCTTGACGTTGTAGTACCACGACGGGTGCTCGGGGGCGCCGCCCTTGGACGCCACCAGGGCGTACCGGCCGTCGTGCTCGACGCGCATCAACGGCACCAGGCGCTTCTTGCCCGATTTGGCTCCGGTGGTGGTGAACAGGACCACCGGCCGGTCGAGGATCTGCACCCCGTCCGTGGTGCCCTGCGCCAGAATCTGCTCGGTCTGCTTGCGTACCCAGTCGGTGGGGCTCAGTTCATGTTCGGTCACGTCGATCCCAACGGATTGAGGAAGCCGGGTTATTCCGGTCGAATCAATTCTTACCGGCCGGAGGGCATCCGGGACGGCTTAGTTGACGAATCGTTGCGCGCGACCGGGCGCCGACGAGGTGGCGCGGGCCTGCCGGTATCCGACCAGGCCGCCGGCGGCGGTCAGCGTGATGATGCCGGCGAATCCGGGGACGGCGACCGCCGCGACCTCGCTGAGGCCGGCCGCCCGCAGGTACTCCGGGTAGCCGGGCCGGAAATCACCCGATGCGACGAGGTGGCGCTCGGCGGCGAAGACATCGCGAGGCTGGATCGGCGGGACCGGCGTGACGGTTGTGCCCGGCGCGGCCGGCCCGGCCGGTGCCACATCGCGCGGCAGCGAATCAGTGCTTGCGGCAAAGGTTTTCGGAAGCTGCGGGCCGTTCTGCTGCAAAACGCGGTTGTCCGGCGGCAACTGGATGGCGGGCATGCCGGGGGTGTACTGCAGGAAAGGCAGGTTCGAAGCGGCGGTGGCCAGGTCGCGGACGGTGCCCTCGATGGGGTTGATCAGGGCGTCGGCGAAGACCGGCAGCGCGGCGAGGCCGGGAATCGGAACGGCGTCGACGACCGTCGGGATGGTGGTCTTGACGAGGTCGAGCGCCGTCAGCGGAACCTGGGCGACGGTCAGCGGGAGCTGTGCCAGCGGTGGCTTCGGCGCGGTGGGGCTCGTGCTGTCCTGGCTGAGCTGCGTCGGTTGCGCCACCTGGGCGGCTGCCGGCTGCGGGGCCGCGTTGTTCGTCGGCGCCGGAACCGACGCGGAGAACGTCGACGGGGAGCCGGGCGTGAGCAGCGGTGCGCCCTGGTTGGAGTTGGCTTTGACGCCGGGCACGAGGCCGGTCAGCGGTGGGCCGCCGATGATGCTGGTCGGGTGCTGGATGATCTGGGTGAACTGACCGACCATGCCGCCCAGTCCGCCCAACACGTTCGGCGGACTCCACGACGAGGCACCTCCTGTGGTCGGGGTCGTGCCGGTGGCCGTCGAACCTGTGGTCGACGATCCCGTGGAGGTACTGCCGCCGGTGGTCGAGGTTCCGGTGCCCGTCGTGGCGCTACCGCCGGATGTGCCCGTGCTGCCGGTTGTGCCCGTGGCCGAACTGCCTGAGGTACCGCCCGTCGTGGAGCTGCCGGTGTCCGCGTCAGCCAATGCCACGACGGCTTCGGGGCCCAACACCAGCAAACCTGCTGTAACGAGGCTGGAGGCGGCGAGGAGCCGCGCGTGGGGCATCACGCGGAGATCACCTCCCCTTTTCTGACCAAAGTGCAGTATGTCACACCCGTCTGACCATTAGCTATGGACGACTGACGCCTACGCAAACGTCAATTGACGCACGGTACGCCGTTGCCGCTCAGTGGTTTTCCTTGGTCGGGCGCGGGTTCGTCGGACGACGATTTGGTCACCGCCGCGGCGGTGGCGGACGCGCTGGAAATCGCACTCGGCGGGTCGTAGTCGTTGCCGAGGATGACCCTGATTCGACCGGGGGTCTCCTGGTCGCTCGACTGCGGCGCCGCGGTGATGGCCAATTGGTCGGCCAATTGCTTGGCGTCTGCTTCTGCTCCCGGTCCGTAATCGATCCGGGTGGTGGTGGGCTCTCCGGCCTGCGCGCTGCGGACGTCTCCGGTGGAGAAGCCGTGTGCGGACAGTGCCGCCGCAACCATGGCCGCCAGGCCGCTCATGTCGCCGCCGTTGATCACGTCGACGGTGCTGGTCGGCGCCGCTGGCGTGGTCGAGGCGGCTTTGTCGTCCGAGAAGGCGGCAGACACAGTGGACCGGATTGCGGCGGAATCGACGATGTTCACGGACTGACCGTTGACGTTGTCGTAACGCAGCACCGGCAAGGTTTGGAACTCGATGTTGGAACCCGAGATCGAGCCGAGGCGCCGGAACATATCGTTGGTCCAGCCGCTGGACAGCACAACGTCCTTGCGGGCCACCGACATCAGGTTCGAGAACTTGCCGATGTCGCCGAACACGCCGCCGCTCTGCAGCTTGTGCATGACCGATGCGATGAAGGCCTGCTGGCGGTGGGTCCGGTCGAGGTCACCGTTGTCGAGGTTGTGTCGCTGGCGCACGAACGCCAGCGCCTGGGACGGATTCAGGGTCTGCTTGCCGGCGGGGAAGTCGGCGCCCGAGTACGCGTCGTCCTCGACGGGGTTGTTGAGGCAGACCTCGACGCCACCGAGCGCCGCGGTCAGGTCGTAGAAACCGGCGAGGCTGACCTCCGCGAAGTAGTTGACCTTCACGCCGGTGAGGTCGCGCACGGCGGCGATGGTGGCAGTGCGACCGGCCTCACGCCCCTGGGACTCGAGCTCACGCTGGTCGGTGACGCCCTCATCGTTGAGTTTCTGGGCGACCTCGGCCTTCTTCAGGCCGTACGCCTCTTTGATCTTGATGTGGCTGTAGCCGGAGATATCGTCGACCGGCACATAGTCGTCGCGGGGGATCGAAAAGGCGACCACATGGTTGTCGGGGGTGACGTGCACGAGGATCAGGGTGTTGGTGTTGTAGCCGCCGCTGTCGGAGTCGCCGGCGTGCAGCTGGTCCAGCAGTTCTTGGGGCAACTCGTTGCCGTCCTGATCGCGCCGCGAGTCCAGCCCGATCAGCAGGATGTTCATGGCGCCGTTGATGTTTCCGGTCCCGGGCAGGTCGATGCCGAGAGCGTGCGAGATGGTGAAGCCGTTGATGACGCCGTGCGCAACCCACCAGCCGACACCGGTCAGGGCCAGCGTGAACGTGGATACCAGGGCGACTAGGAACCGCATGCGAGGTGCGGTCCTCCCGTGGCGGCACGCCTGTCGTGCATCGGGGTCTCCTGGGGTGGTGCTGCGCCGGATGAGTCGATTACGCGCGCGAAATGGTGGCGCAAGCGTACAAGCCGAATCTGGTGTGCAGCTGTAGGCGAACCGGCGATCCCGCGAGTTCTACATCACGAGTATTGACGCATCTTTTAATTTGTGTCTGAAGATGCTATTGGGACAAATGTTACTTGTGGTGTTAATGAGTTGAAGCGCCAGTAAGAAAAGGAGACAGAATTTCAGACCGGTCTCAGAGATCAAGTTAGCGAAACGCATAGGGTTCGAACGGTTATCGGTCCGTGTTGTATTTGTGACATTTGTAGCTCACCGTTACCGAAGTGAAACCAGTGCCGAATGTGGCGCCGAGCACTCAGGAACAGGGAGCGTGCTGATGACCGCAACTACTGAAGTGACGTACCGCAGACGACCGGTGGCTGCCCGCGCGGGCCGGCCGAAGACCGGGCGGACACAGGTCGGATCGGTGGATGTCATAGCGACGTCCGCAGCGGTGCTGCGACCCGTCGTCGTGGCCGGGGCGATCGTCGCCGCCGCCCTCATGTGGGGACCACGCGCCCAGGCCGACGTCGTCCACGACGCGCTCAATGATGTCGGTATCGGCAACAACGGGCCCGTCAGCAACGCGATCGCCGAAGTGGGTACCTCGATCTGCCCGCTGCTCGTGCAGCCGGGCAGCCAGGTGGCCAGCACGGCAACCCAGATGAGCGGCAACGGCGGCATCGCGCCGCCACTGGCCGGGTTCGCC
Source organism: Mycolicibacterium sp. CBMA 226 (assembly GCF_009729075.1). Classification (GTDB taxonomy): domain Bacteria; phylum Actinomycetota; class Actinomycetes; order Mycobacteriales; family Mycobacteriaceae; genus Mycobacterium. The sequence continues at coordinate 385,862 of NZ_VTGY01000011.1, forward strand.
ACGCAGGTCGCGATCCAGACCCAGTGCCCCGCCTTCATGACTGCGCTCGCCAATGGAAACATCCCGGCGTTGATGAACGGCGGCCTGCCGGTGACACCGCCGGGGCTGCCGTCCGTCGGCGTGCCGAACCTGTCCGGCGTCACCGGTGCGGTGCCGGGCACGCTGGGCGCGGCCACCACTCCCGTTTCGAGCGTCGTGGGCGCGGCGACAGCGCCGGTGCCAGGAGCCCTGGGCGCGGCGACGGCTCCGCTACCGGGGACGCTGGGTGCCGTGACGGCACCCCTGCCCGGCACGTTGGGCGCCGCGACAGCGCCGGTTCCCGGGGCACTCGGTGCGGCGACCGCACCGCTGGCTCCGGCACCGGGTCTGACCACCACCCCGGGGTTGACGGCTCCGGGTCTGCTTGCGCCGGCGGCGCAGGCGCCGTTGCAGCTGGCCTCGTCGCCGGTCGTGCCGGCGATTCCCGGCTACTGAGGTTTGAGCCGCCGACCGAATGTCGGTGGAAATGCATTGAGGGCTGTGGCTTTTCGAAGCCACAGCCCTCAATGTTGTTGCGCTACTTGCTACTAGCCCTCGTGGCTGCTGCTGCTGCTCGAGCTGCTGCCGCTTGAGCTGCCCCCCTCGGGGGCGCGGTGCTTGCCACCGGTCGAACCCGCGGGCACGGAGACCGATCCGCTGGCGCCATCGGGAGCACTGTGCTTGCCGCCCTGCGAGTCGGTCTTCGTGGACTTGCCCGAGTCGGTCTTCGTGCTGCTGTCGGTGCCCGACTTGCTGCCCGACTTGTCAGTACCGGTGGACTTGTCAGTACCGGTGGACTTGTCAGTACCGGTCGACTTGTCGGTGCTCTTGGTGTCGGTGCTAGTGGACTTGGTGTCGGAGCCGGTGGACTTGTCGGTGGACTTGGTGTCGGTGCCGGTGGACTTGTCGGTGCTCTTGGTGTCGGTGCTCTTGGTGTCGGTTGCGCTGCCCGTGGTGCTGTCGGGGCTGGCGGCCGACTTGTCCGGCGTGCTCGACGCCGGCGACGTCGTGTCCGTCGTACCTGCGCTGCTTGGCGTGCTCACCTCGGCGGCGGCAACCGGCTTCGCCGTCAGCGACAGGGTCTTGACGGAAGGCGTGGTGGGCGTGGTCGGCGTGGTGGGCGTAGTCGGCGCGGCGGCCAGCGTCTTGAGCGGGGCCGCGGCCAGCGGGGCCACGGCGGCTACGGGGAGCAGAGAGCCGATCGCGCTGACGATGGCGGCCGGCGTCGCGAAGAGCTGCTGCAGCGCAGTCGTGACGACACCGATGATGGCCTGCGGGAGAGACGTCAGAGCTGCGCCCTGCCAGAAGCCCTTGATGATCGTGTTGAGGCCGTTGATGAGGGTGCTGGGTGCCGTGGCGGCGATCTTCCACAGCGCGGCGGCGGGTGCGAGCGCCGCGGTGATGGCGTTGTTGGCCGCCGTGATGATGGCCGCCGGCAACTGCGCGGCCTGGTTGAACAGTGCGATGGCGGGCGCGAGCGCCGAGGTGATGGCGGCGTTGGCCGCGGTGAAGTACGGGGTGAGCGCCGCGGCGGTCTGGGTGTAGAGCTGGTAGAAGGCCTGGAACGGCAAACCCAGCAGATCGAGCGGGCTTGCGGTCAGGTAATACTTCTCGGCGTACGTCGAAATGTGTGCCGGTGCGGCGTAGACCGCAGGCACGCTGGTGTGCGTCACCTGAGGAGTGACGGCGCCGGACGCAGTAGCGACGACCACCGCAGACATCCCGGCTACGAGCGACGACTTGAGCACTGGCATAACTCTTGGGCGAGCGACAGTTTGCATTGATGGTCCCCGGTGTTCGTGATACAGATCGGACTTTGGCGGTCTGAAGGTAGCCGATACCGGCACACCCCTCTAGCTGAGCAAAATCTAGTGTTAACAGTCTGACCTGCTGATATGTGCATAATTTGCTTGGCGAGGTAAATAAATCAAGCTGAAGTTTTCCAAGAATTCACCAACCCGTCGACGATCGCGGCGCCTGCGCGGCATTCTGCGGGCGGTGGCCTCGGGTGTGGAACCTCTAACAATTTGCCAGTGTTGCGGTGTGGGCGCTCGCCGAACCGGTCGTGGTGTGATCTGGTGATTCCGATGTCCGTCTTCGCCTTCCGTGCTGCAGCGCTCGCGGCTGCGAGCCTGACGGGGGCTGCGCTGGTTCTGGCCGGGAGCCTGCCGGCGTCGGCCGATCCCGCCACGGACGCTCAGGGCTTCGTCGACTCGACGGCGCGCTGCCCGACCGGAGACACCGCGGCGGCCTTCGGGAGCACCGCCTCCTCGCGAGTGGCCATCTGCAAGAGCGCCGCCGGTCAGTATCAGTACCGCGGCGTCCGCATCAGTGACGGCGCGAAGCTGATCCTGGCTGCCACGGCCGACGGCAGCGGCGGCTACACCGCGACGAGCGACGGCATCACCTATACCGTGACCGCGAAATCGCTTGATATCAGAGCGGGTTCGCAGTCCGTCCGGTCAGAGCCGATGACCTTCTTCCGCAGTGGCGGGCCGCTGGCGGGACCGGCGACCACCCCGCCGGCGCAGGCGACCACCTCGCCTGCGCCGGCTGCCGCCCCGATGGGCACGCCGCCGACTCCGGTCACCGGAGCTCCCGCGCCCGTGCCGACGACCCCGCTTCCTCCGCCGTTACCCGCGGAGGTCGGTGGTACCCGGTCGAGCGGGCACTGACTCACCCGCTCCCGCTCACTTCGCCGCCGGGCGCTGCGAGGATCTCGTATTGGGGATCGGCCATATAGATCGGCCGGTTTCCGCTCTGCTTCGGCTTGCCGGCGACACGGATCAACTGGCCCGGCGTGATGTCGCGGCCGTGCCCGGCGCCGAACACCACTTTCAGTGTTCCGCTGTCGTCACCGACAAGGACCGCGAGATAGGGCTGCCCGTTGTCGTTGACCTCGTCGACCTCACAGACGCGACCTTCGACGATGGAACGATGACCGGCGATGAGGCCGTCGACAGGCACCGTCGCCTGCGTCGGTGCCGGATGCTCGTACTCCTCGACCCGTTCTTCGTCGCCCTTCGTGATGCGGGAACGCATGCGCTCGGCGCTGCGCGTGATGCGCTCTTCGAACATGTCGGGGAACGCTTCCCGAATCCGTGACTGCACGTCGTACGGGACGATGGTCGCTGCGGCGTCGGGTATCCGACTGACGGCCCGGGAGATCTTGTCGGCGGTGCGGTCATGCAGCAGCCGTCCCAGCAGCGGTGCGTAACTGCGGCGGGGCAGCAACACGGTGACATTGGTATTCGAGTATTCGGCCAGTGTGCTGGTGACGAGTTCCTGTGCGGCTCGGTCGAATCGGCGGTCCGGGCAGTCGATGACCCGCAGTGGGGTCTCCATCTCGTAGTACTCCCACTTCTTCTGCAGCAGCTTGGCGTGTTGCGGGTCGACCATGAAGTGCACCGCCGTGAGGGTGTCGGCGCGCAGCCCGCGGCCGTACCGCAACGCCTCCAGTACGGCGAGGTCGACACCGTTGACCATGACCAGTACCCGGTGCCGGGCGAACCGTACCGTGTCCGGCCGGTTGGTTCGGAAATGCTCGAGAATCGCTGCCTCGGCGCGGTATTCGCGGTTGAGCCGCATCAGCAGGCCGACCAGGAGCGGAAACACGATGACAACGAGCCACGCGCCCTCGGTGAACTTGGCCACGGCGAAGATGCCGACGACGATGGTCGAGAGAATGGCGGCCGACAGGTTGATCGCAACCCGGCTCCGCCAGCCTGGTTCCCGGTGTGTGACATGGTGTTTCGACATGCCGTAGCCCGCCATCGCGAACCCGGTGAACACGCCGATGGCGTAGAAGGGCACGAGGGCGTTGACCGACCCGCCGGTGAACACGAGCAAGGCGACCGAGAGCACCGTCAGCACGATGATGCCGTTCGAGAACACCAGTCGGTGCCCGCGCTTGGTCAGCTGCCGGGGCAGGAAGCGGTCCTCCGCAACGAAACTCGCGAGTGTCGGGAAGCCGTTGAAGCTGGTGTTCGCGCCGGTATAGAGGATGAGCGCCGTGGAAATCTGCACCAGGCTGTACAGGACGTGCCCGATCCACCCGGTGCCGAACACTGCGCGGGCGATCTCGGACAGCACGGACGGATAGCCGGCTTCGTATGGTGCAGCGTGGGTTTCGTAGGCCAGGTACGACACGCCGGCGACCAGAAAACCGAGGATGCTGGCCATGACGGTCAGGACCAGCCGCGCGTTGGGGCCCTGCGGTTTTCGGAAGACGCTGACGGTGTTGGAGATGGCCTCGACGCCGGTCAGTGATGATCCACCGTTGGCGAACGCGCGCAAGATCACGAGGATGCTGGCACCCATGATGAGGCCGTCGGCGTGTTCGATCGGCACCAGGCCGGACATGTGGGAAACGTCGTAAACCGGTAGATCGCCGACGATTTCGCGGACGATGCCGACGATGATCATGAGGCTGAGCATGACGATGAAGAAGTAGGTCGGGACGGCGAACGGTCGGCCGGCTTCGCGGAGGCCGCGCAGGTTGGCGTAGGCGATCAACAGCACGATGCCGACGGTGATCTCGACGCTGAATGGTCCCAGCGCGGGGATTGCCGAGGCCACCGCGACGGTTCCGGCCGCGGCCTGTACCGCGACGGTGACCACGTAGTCGATGAGCAGTGCGGCAGCGGCGATCTGGGCGATGCGTGGTCCGAAGTTCTCGCGCGCCACCACGTATGAGCCGCCGGCACGGGTGTACGCCATCACGACCTGCCGGTATGAGGCGGCGACGAGGATCAGGATGAGCAGGATGACGCCAGTGATCGGTAGCAGCAGCGTGAATGCGGCCAGGCCGGCGTACGGCAGCAGGCCGATCAGGATTTCCTCGGTGCCGTACGCGCTGGACGAGATGGCGTCCGGCGATAGCACACCGAGTGCCACCGCGTTGGAGAGCTTTTCGTCGTGGAGTTGCTCGTTCACGAGCGGCTTGCCCAGGAAGAGTCGTTTCAAGGTGTAGCCCACCGACTCGGGGACGGGTGGTGGTTTGGGCGGCGTCGTCACTACGGAAGCGTAGGTCTCGGCGGGCCCCGGCCCATGGGCCCACAGCACACTGCCAGGCTATAAACAGGCGTCGTGGATCTGGCTCAGGCTCGTGCTGCCGAGCCCGGCTGGATCAGGGTGCCGGCGGGAGCACTTGCGTCTGGCTCCCGGGGCTTGGCGGGGTGAATGCCGCAGGTGCATGCGCCGATCGACGGGCAGGTGCACTGGATACCCCACTCGACGATCGCACGGGCCAGGTGCAGTTCGGCGATCTTCGCGTCGATCTCGGCGAGCTTTGTCTCGGCCAGTGCGCGACTCGTGGGGCGCCCGGGCGCGTCGTCGGCGAACAGCAACTGGATCTCCTCGAGGGAGAACCCCGCGGTCTTGCATACCCGGATGACGTTGAGTAGATCGATGACGGTGTCGTCGTAGCGGCGCTGGCCGCCGACCCGCGCCGGCACCGGGATGAGGCCGATCTGCTCGTAGTAGCGCAGCGTCGTCGCGGCGACGTCGGTGCGCGCCGACACTTCGCCGATGGTGAACGTGGGCATGGCACTCCTGCTTTGGCCTTGACTTGGAGCCAACTCTAAGTCCTTGACTGTGTGCATGGCTACCAACACACAGCGATCAGGCCTCACTGAATTGAGCAACACCCGCTACGCGCTGCTCCGGAGTTACAAGAAGGACGGTGCGCCGGTCGACACCCCGATGTGGTTCGCAGTCGAAGGAAACTCGATTGTGTTCCGCACCAAACGGGGCCCGAAAACCGCGCGCCTGCGGGCACATCCGCGAGTGGAGCTGACCGCGTGCGACTACCGCGGCCAAAAACTGAGCGGCGCAACCGTATTCACGGGCACGGCAACGATCCTGAACGAGCCGGACGCGGCACAGGCGAACCGCATACTGCACCAGCGCTACGGCTGGCAGTGGAATCTGGTGCCGCTGATCCCGATTCCGGGCGTGACGCAGGTGCACGCCGGGCTGCCGTGGCGGGAGAAGTGGCACAAGGCGCGGGACCGCAATGTCTGGGACGACAGCGCGATCGTGCGCGTCGACTTCGACTCCTGACGTTGCCCCTGCGCCCACGGTGCTGTGCATTCGAGCTTTTCGCCGCGGGCACAGAGTCAACACAGACAAAAACACGGTGCCGACACCAGGATTGGTGTCGGCACCGTGTCGGAGGTCGAAGGTGTCAGAAAGCGGGCGTGGCGAGATGCGTCTTGCGGCGGTGATGCAGCAGGGCGCTCAGCCAGCGGAGATCGATCAACATGTTCAGTTCCTGTCTTACGCGGACTTCTTGGTGAGGAACGGCAGCAACCGGCGACGCTCGTACATGCTGTCCGAGAAGTGGTGCAGCGCTTCGGAGACGGAGGTTGCGGTCGGGAAGGCGGACTCTGCACCGCAGGCCAGCAGGGCTGTAGAGACCGGCTGGGATGCGATGAGGGACCACTCATTACCTGCTGCGATGCAGCTGTCGTTGACCTTGTCGAGCAGTTCGACACAGGACACTGCGAACGAGGTGACCCCGCTCAGGTCCAGGATGAACGGCTTCTCTGGAAGGACGCAGCGCCGTGCCTGCGCTGCAACCAGGTCCACATCAGTTTCGTCGATGACCCCGGTGACGGTGAGTACCGTCGCCAGCTGGCGGCACTGGGCGCGCACCTCCGCGTCGCCGCAGGCGACCGCCGGATTGCCATAGCGGAAAGCGGTGGTCGATGCCGAATCGCTGTTGACCATAGCCATGTGATGCCTCCCTTCGATGTTGCCGAACGCCCGACAGCTGTGTCGTTTCTTCGGCTCGCAATCGAAGTTATGTGGCCAAGTTAAGGTACCGGGGAGTAAGTCCTAAATCATCGCTAAGAAGTGTGTTTACTCCAGCTAGCAAACAAGGTCTCAGCGGGGTAACGCTCACGGACGGCGCCATTGGTTGCCGTGGTAACCCACCCACGGTGAATAGTCGGCGATGAGCGGCTCCTGCGGCGGCCGCAATTCCTCCGGCACATGCTGGAGATTGATCCGGATGCGGTACCAGATTGAGCTGGGCCCACGCATGCCATCGACCAGAACATCGATGGCTTCCAGCGCAGATGCGACTTCGGGATGACGGGACCGCCACACCTCGAGGGCAGCCATCGCCTCGTCTCGGGTCTTGGTGCGGGCAACCTCGATGAGCGGCATGTGCGAAGCCCGGCGCCCGTCGCCCGACGCGCCGGCCTCGGGTTTCTCGGCCTTGGGCATCGGGCCCAGTTCTTCGGCCAGCGCCAGCAACCCCTCCAGGCCGCCGGCGGCGTCGTCCATCCCGGCCCATGGGTCGCCGAATTGCGCGTACCGGTCGGGCACCGTCGCCACCGTGAATTCCTCGGGACGGCAGCCCGGGACCTCATCCCAGAACAGCGGTGTCGATACGCGGGCGTCGGGCCGGGACCGCACCGAGTACGCGGACGCGACCGTGCGGTCCTTGGCGTTCTGGTTGAAGTCGACGAACACGCCCTGGCGTTCCTCTTTCCACCACCGGCTGGTCGCGAGGTCGGGTGCCCGGCGCTCGACCTCGCGGGCCACCGTCTGGGCGGCCAACCGCACCTGCTTGTACGGCCAGTTGCGCTCGATCCGGGCGTAGATGTGGAAGCCCCGCGAGCCCGACGTCTTGGGCCACGCCGTCAGCCCGTAGTCGGTGAGGACGTCACGCACCACGATGGCGACGTCGAGGATCTGTGGCCATTCGACGCCCGGCATGGGGTCCAGGTCGACGCGTAGTTCGTCGGGGTGCTCCAGGTCGTCGGCCCGGACCGGGTGCGGGTTGAAGTCGATACAGCCCAGGCTCACCGCCCACACCAGCCCGGCGGCCTCGTCGATGACGGCCTCCTTGGCAGACGTGCCGGAGGCGTATTTCAGCTCCGCCACGTCGATCCATTCGGGACGCTTCTCCGGTGCCCGCTTCTGAAAGATCGCTTCCTGTGCAATGCCTTTCACGAATCGCTTCAGGATCATCGGCCGCCGTGCCACTCCGCGCAGCGCGCCGTCGGCAACGGACAGGTAGTAGTTGACCAGGTCGAGCTTGGTCACCCCGGGCTCGGGGAAGATCACCTTGGCCGGGTTGCTCACGACAAGCTCGCGCCCGCCCACCTCGAGGGACCGCGAGTCACCCATGAAGTCATCGTAATTGGCCACTGAGTTCCGGCCGCGTCACCCGCGGTGTCACATATTGTTGGCTCATGTCGAAGCTGACTGACCTCCCATCGCAAGTGGTAAACAAGGTTCAGGAGTCGTTGGAGAAATTGGGCGGTAGGTCCGTCACCAAATTCGCTGACCGCGGCGCAGCCGAACTGCACTACGCCAGGAAGATGTTCGAGGCCGGCGCGCTCAAGCTCGAATCGCCACAGCACATCGCGGCGATGCTGGCAGACATCGTCCGCTGGGGTGAGATCGGTATGGTCCCGGCGCTCAATGCCCGTCGTACCCCGCACCGCACCGCCGTCATCGACGACGATGGCGACATCACGTTCCAGGAGTTCGACGACGCGGTGAACGCGACGGCCAACGCGTTGCGCGCCAAGGGCGTTCAGGCCGGCGAAGGCGTCGCGATCCTGGCCCGCAACCACCGGTGGTTCCTCATCGCGGTGTACGGCGCGGCGCGGGTCGGCGCGCGCATCATCCTGATGAACACCGAATTCTCGGGTCCGCAGATCAAAGAGGTCTCCGAGCGCGAGGGCGCCCAGCTGATCATCTACGACGACGAATACGCCGGCGTCGTCGCGCCGTCCGAGCCGCCGTTGGGCAAGCTGCGGGCTCTGGGGCACAACCCGGACAAGCCGGAACCGTCGGGCAGCACCGACGAATCCCTCGCCGAGGTCATCGCCCGGACCAGCAGTCTCGCGCCGCCGAAGGTCGCCAAGGCGGCGTCCATCATCATCCTGACGAGCGGTACCACGGGAACTCCCAAGGGCGCCAATCGAAGTGCCCCGCCGTCGCTGGCCCCGGTGGGCGGCGTGCTGTCGTCGGTGCCCTTCAAGTCGGGCGAGGTGACCAGCCTGCCCGCGCCGATGTTCCACGCGCTGGGGTACCTGCATTCGACCATCGCGATGCTGCTCGGCAGCACGCTGGTGTTGCGCCGCCGGTTCAAGCCGGCCACCGTGCTCGCCGACATCGAGCAGCACCGGGTCACCGCCATGGTGGTGGTGCCGGTGATGCTGTCGCGGATTCTCGACGAACTGGACAAGACCTCGCCGAAGCCGAATCTGTCCAGCCTGCGCATCGTCTTCGTGTCGGGTTCGCAGCTCGGGGCCGAGCTGGCGAGCCGCGGCCTCCGGGAGCTGGGCCCGGTGATCTACAACCTCTACGGCTCGACCGAGATCTCGTTCGCCACCATCGCCCGGCCGCAGGACCTGTCGATCAATCCGGCCACGGTCGGCCCGGTGGTCAAGGGCGTCCGCGTGAAGATCTTCGACGACAACGGCAAGGAACTGCCGCAGGGCAGCGTCGGCCGCATCTTCGTCGGCACCACCTTCCCGTTCGAGGGGTACACCGGGGGTGGTGGCAAGGCGATCATCGACGGCATGTTGTCGTCGGGCGACGTCGGCTATTTCGATGAGCACGGACTGCTGTTCGTCAGCGGCCGCGACGACGAGATGATCGTCTCCGGCGGCGAGAACGTGTTCCCCGCCGAGGTCGAGGACCTCATCAGTGGGCATCCCGAGGTAGTGGAGGCGACCGCGATCGGTGTCGATGACAAGGATTTCGGCGCACGGCTGCGGGCTTTCGTCGTCAAGGTCGACGGCGCGACGGTCAGCGAGGACGACATCAAGACCTACGTCCGAGAGCACTTGGCGCGCTACAAGGTTCCGCGTGAGGTCGTCTTCCTCGACGAGTTGCCGCGCAATCCCACGGGCAAGGTCCTCAAGCGCGCGCTACGCGACATGGATCTTTAGTCACCTCGCGAGCAGTCGTGAAAACCCCTCAAACCAGCTGATTTTGGGGGTTTTCACGACTGCTCGCGCGGCTGGGTTAGAACTGGAGGGCCGAACGACGGCACCAGCGCAGGTTCGTTGAATGCGGTGATGCGCGAGATGCGGCCCCCGCGCAGCGTCAGCACCTGGACGCCGTAGCCGTGCAGGGTGCCGTCGTCGTGGCGGGCGTAGAAGACCAGAGCCGGCTGTCCGTTCGCGCGGGTCGGTACCGCGTGCCACTGGCCGGGCCGCCGCAGCACGCGGTTGCCCAGGAAGCCGATGACGGCAGCTGAGCCGCTGAACCAGGTTGGGGTGGGCGGCATTTCGAATTCGACATCGGCGCGGACCAAGTCGACCAACGCATGGGGATCGGCCCGGGTGAAGGCGTCGAGGTAGCGCTGGAGCAGCTCCCGGGTGTGGTCGTCCTCCGGTTCGGAGACCTCGTCCACCGCGACGCCCGCCATGTCGAGGGTACGACGGGCGCGACGGAGCAGCGCGTCGACCGCGTCGACTGTGGTGTCGAGGATTTCGGCCGTCTCGGTCGCCGGGAAGGCGAGGATGTCTCGCAGCGTGAGCGCGGCCCGCTGCCGGGCCGGTAAGTATTGCAGCGCTGCGATGAGGGCGAGCCGCAGGCCGTCACGTCGGTCGACGATGACCGCCGGATCTTGTTGACCGACAAGAGAGTCCGGAATGGGCTGGAGCCACGGCACTTCAGGTGTCCGGTCGCTCAGTGGAATGCGGTGGTCTTCGGCCGGCGGCCCGATGCCCGACGGGAGCGGCCGGCGGCCACGATTCTCGATGGCGCTCAGGCAGGTTCGGGTGGCGATGGTGTACATCCAGCGCCGTACCGACGAGCGGCCTTCGAAGCGGCCGAATCCGCGCCAGGCACGTAGATAGGTTTCCTGAACCTGATCCTCCGCATCGTGGATCGAGCCGAGGATGCGGTAGCAGTGCGCCAGCAGCTCGGGCCGGAATTGTGCTGTCAACGCGGTGAATTCGGCGGTCGTTGTCATCAGAGCGGGCTCGCGCCGGTGCCGGTGAGTACGTAGGCGGCGGCGGGGGAGGCATCGGCGGCCAACTCGACGACCGTCTTGGCGACGATGTCCGGCGTCAGCACCGGTTGCAGCCGGGCGATGAAAGTCTCCGGATCGATGCCCTGCTGCGCGGCATAGGCCTGCACGCCGACGGCGCCGACTCCGGTCGGGCTGAGCATGGGGTACAGCGTCACGAAGCGGATGCCCAGCTTCGCTTGGCCCGCTTCCTCGGAGGCGTAGTCGGAGATGAACCTGACGGTCGCGTTGGCGCCGGCGAAACCGCCGCTCAAGGGAGACCCGCGAAGGGCCGCACCACTGGACATCGCGATGACCGTGCTTCCTGATGGCAGCGGCGCGTTCAGCGCCGCCTTGGTCCAGCCGAACACATGACGGGTGTCGGTGTGCCAGTTTTCGCTGAAGGTGTCCCAGGTCTGGCGAGAGAGCGGTGCGGCGGGCGGGGTGGCTCCGGCGTTGAGCACCAGAAGCTGGGGACGGTGGTGAGCGATCAGCCGGGCGCCCAGTTCCTCGGCCGTGGCGTCACCGGGCACCGGCGTGAACGCATCCCCGACTTCGGCCCGCACGGACCCGAGGTCGGAAGCAGTGCGTGCGACGCCGACGACGTGCCAACCGGCGCGGACGAGCGCGACGGAGATGGCTCGGCCGAAGCCCCGGCCGGCGCCGCTGACGATGGCGGTCTTGCCGCTGTTGATTACCGCTGTGGTGGACATGCGAACTCCCTGCTGGTGATGGTCGGGTCTTGATCTAGACCGTCACCGGCAGGGAAATCCGTCGCGCTACAGGTTTCAGCCCCCGTTGACATACCAGGACAGACAAGCCGGCCTGCCTTTGCAAGCAATGATTGCGCCTGCGTCGGGAGCCGCGCCGCGAACCTTGGGAGTGTTCCGGGTGGGGAGATTGCAGTTCACGACATACGGGTTCCACGGGACGACGCCGTTGACACAATCGCCGCCACTCGACTGCAAGGTGGTGGTCGGGCTGTGCAGGGCCGTCGGCACGATCGTGAACGCGATCGCAACGGCCCCTACGAAGACCGGCCGCAGTATGCGCGACGCGCGTGTGGTCGGCTCTCTTGTGGTCATGATCATCACCACCAAAAATGTTTCCGCCTACGTCAACGGTACACCTGGGCGAATAACCGGGGACAGTAGGGAAAGCCCCCATTTCTGCACTGAAATGGGGGTTTCCCGGCGGTCGGTAGGTTGCGGTTACGGATCGCGGGGCAGGCCCAGCAGCCGCTCGGCGATGATGTTCAGTTGCACCTCGGAGGTGCCGCCGTAGATGGTCGTCGCGCGACCGGCCAACAGGTACTCGTCCCACCGGCCGGACGGCTGGTGCGGGTCGCCGACTACCGCGTCGCTGCCGAATGACGCGACGCCGAACTCGGCATAGCCCTGACCGGTCTTCATGGACAGCAGCTTGGAGATCGCGGCGGCCGGCATCGGATCGCCACCGGCGAGGGTCAGCAGCGTCGACCGCATGTTGAGCAGTTTGGCGGCGTGGCCTTCGGCGATCAGCTTGCCGGCTTCGTGGCGCTGGAGTTCGTCGAATTCGCCGTCCCGCAGGAATTCCACGAACTGATCCAGGCTGGCGAGGAACGGCGGCTCGCTACTGCCGATCGACACCCGCTCGTTGGTCAGGGTGTTGCGGCTGACCTCCCAGCCGCGGTTCACCTCGCCGAGCACCATGTCGTCGGGCACGAAAACGTCGTCGATGAAGACGGTGTTGAACATGGCATTACCGGTGAGCTCACGCAGCGGCTTCACCTCGACACCGGGGCTCTTCATGTCGAGCAGGAAGTATGTGATGCCTTGGTGTTTCGGAGCGTTGGGGTCGGTGCGGGCCAGGAGCGCGCCCCACGCCGAGAACTGGGCTCCCGTGGTCCAGATCTTCTGGCCGGTGATGCGCCAGCCCCCGTCGACCTTGACGGCCTTGGTGGTCAGGCTGGCGAGGTCACTGCCGGCGCCCGGCTCAGAGAACAACTGGCACCAGATCATGTCGCCGCGGAAGGTCGGCGGCAGGAAGTCCTGCTGCTGCTTGTTGGTGCCGAATGCCACGATCGACGGGATGATCCACGCCGCGATGCCCATCTGCGGGCGCCGCACGCGTCCGGTGCTGAACTCCTGGGCGATGATGATCTGCTCGATCGGGGAGGCCGCCCGCCCCCACGGCGTCGGCAGGTGCGGTTGCACCCAGCCGCCTTCGGCGATCGCGGCGTTTCGTTCGGCGCCGCTCGGAATCGCTTTCAGCGCCGCGACTTCCGCGCGAATCTCGGCGCGCAGTTTCTCGGTGTCCGGGTCCAGGTCGATGTCGATGGACCGCGTGCCGGAGGTGGTGGCCAGGTCCACGACCCGGCGCGGATGGTCGGCGGCGCGGCCGAATCCGGCGACGAGCGCGATGGCGTGCCGGTAGTACACGTTGGTGTCGTGCTCCCAGGTGAAGCCGATACCGCCGTGTACCTGGATGCAGTCCTGCGTGCAGCGTTGCGCGGCAACGGGCGCCAGGGTGGCGGCCACCGCGGCGGCGAACTCATAGGCCGAGTCGGCGTCACCGGAGGCGTGCTCGTCGAGTGCGCGGGCGGCGTCCCAGACCGCACCCGTGGCGCGCTCGGTCTCGGCAATCATGTTGGCGCACTTGTGCTTGATGGCCTGGAACTGTCCGATGGGCCGGCCGAACTGCTCACGAATCTTGGCGTACGCGGCGGCGGTGTCGGTGGCCCACCGTGCGACGCCGACGCATTCGGCCGACAGCAGCGTCGTGATCAGAGCCCGTGCGTGCGGGTCGGCCAGGCCGGTGAGCACGCGGTCGGCACCGACCGTGACGGCGTCGGCGCGCACATTGGCGACGGGGTGCAGCGGGTCGACGCTCTGGACCGGCTCGATCTGCAGTGCCGCCGTATCGAGCACCACCCACTGGTCGCCGACAGGCACCACCAACAGCGACGCTTGCGCGGCCGCGGGGACGGCGCGGATCTCACCGCTGACGACGAGTCCGCCGCCCTGGGTTTCCGCGCTCAGGCCCGACGCCGGCGCGTACGCGGCGATGGTCTCGCCGGAGGCGAGGCCGGGTAGTAGAGGAGACTTGGGGTCGTGCGCGGCGATCAGCGCACTGGCGATGGCCGACGGGACGAACGGCCCCGGGACGGCACCGTAGCCGAACTCGGCGAGGGTGATCGCGAGTTCGAGAATGCCGAAGCCTTGTCCGCCAACGGCTTCCGACAGGTGCAGGCCCGGCAGGCCCTGGTCAGCGGCGGCACCCCAGTACGGCGGCGGATTGCTGACGGGGGTCTCGAGGGCCTCGTGCAGGACCTCGGACGGCGCGACCCGCGCCACCAGGGATCGGACCGAGTCGGCCAGATCGTTGTGCTCGGACGTGATCGCGATGGGCATCGTTGCCTCCTGTGACCGGCTGTGGGCGTTATGTGGCGCACCCAACCAAATAACTGGTCGGTTGGTTCCGAGAGTAACCCACTGGACGGGTGTCTAGAAGTGCACCTCGTTGACTACGTTGGCCAACTGCTGCCCAGCGGCGAGTCGCTCGCAGTTCGCGACCGCCTCGGTCAAGTAGCGGCGCATGGTGTCGGCGGTGTACCAGGTGGTGTGCGGGCTGACGACGACGTTGTCGAGCGCCAGCAGCGGATTGCCGGGGTCGACGGGTTCGGTTGCGAAGACGTCGAGGCCGGCGGCCTGCAGTGGCCCGCTCTGCAAGGCAGCCACCAGCGCGGGTTCGTCGATCACGGCGCCACGTGACGTGTTGACCAGCACCGCACCCGGTTTCATCCGGGACAGTGCCTCGGCATCGAGCAGTCCCGCGGTGTGTTCGGTCAGCGGCAGGTGCAGCGAGACGACGTCGCTGGCGGTGAGCAGGTCCGGGAGCGCCCGCCAGCCGGGGTGGCCCTGTGCGCCACGGGTATTGGTGTGCACGACGGTCGCGCCCATGGCGCTCACGATGGTCTCCACCCGCTTGGCGATGTTGCCGTAGCCGATGAGGCCCACGGTGCAGCTGCCGAGGTCCCGGACCGTCTCGCCGAGGGTCGGGTCGGTCGGCCAGCCGTCGCCGGCGCGCGTGGCGCGGTCGAGTTCCGGCAGCCGTCGCAGCGCGGCCAGCATCAGCATGACGGCGCCCTCGGCGACCGAGGGGGCGTTGGCGCCGGGCATGTTGGCGACGGCGATGCCGAGGCGTGTGGCCGCGTCGACGTCGATGGTGTTGACGCCCGCGCCCATCTTGTGGACCAGCTTGAGGCGCCCGCCGAGTTCCAGGTCGCCGGCGCTCAGTGGCCGCAGGACGTGCCACAGCACATCGGCTTCCGGCAGTTCCCGGTAGAACGTCGCATCGTCGTCCGCGGCGCAGAACCGCACATCGACCAGATCATGCAGCGGTGCAAGGTATTCGGTGACTCGTGGACCGGGTGTGAAGTGCGCCAGCACCCGGACCGTGGGCATCACCGCCACCGCTTGGCGATCCATTTGGCGATGAGATCGGCCTGCTCGCTACGGGCACCCGGCGTGGTGAAGTAGTGGTCGGAGTCGATGGCGTGCAGCGTCTTGTCCGTGGACGCCAATGCGTCGAAGATGCGTTGCGCGTCAGACGGATACACCCCCGAATCCTGCTCGGCGTTGATCACCAGCGCGGGGTTGTCGATGAGGGCCAGGTGCGGCTCGGCCCGGGTCTGGGCGTGCCGCAGGCTCCACATCGTCAGCCAGCTGCGCAGTGTGCAGGCGGCGGCGATGCCGTTGGCCGAGCGGTTGGCGTGGACGGGGGTGCCCGCGTAGCACTGGTTGGCCGGGCGTTTCGTGGGTTCGAGCGTGGGGTCGATCATGCGCAGGTCGGCCCAGGTCCGCATGACCGTGAAGGGGCGGTCGCGAAATCCCGCGGCGCGGACGCGCACGTACTCGGTTTCCACCCAGTCGGTGATGGCGTGATTGCGGGCGACCTGCGCGTCGCGGTACCGCTGCACGAATTCCGGGGAGAAGCGCGGACCATTGCGCTCGTCGAACGGGTCGAGATCGGGATCGGTTGCGAGCGCGTCGGATTCGTCGGTCACCGAGCCGTCCATCCAGTTGGTGAGCACGTCCGGTCGGCCGGGGTGGGCGGCGCTGGAGATATAGCCGTCGGCCGGCGGCAGATCGTAGACGCCTGCGGCCGGGCGCATGCCCTCCAGTGGGGTGATGTGCGGGGACAGGGCCTGTGCCTGGTAGGCGGCCATCAGCGACCCGCCACCTGAATTGCCCAGCAGAATAACGGTTTCCACGCCGGCGACCTCGCGCAGCCAGCGCACTCCGACGCCGATGTCCACCAGCGCGTGATCGAGCAGGAAGCTGGTTTCGTAGCCGCGGAACCGGGTGTTCCAGCCGAGGAAGCCGATACCGCGGGTGGCCATGTAGTCGGCGAGATAGTGCTCGGCGAAGTCGATCTGGTAGTGCGTGGCGATCATCGCCACCTTGGGCTTGCGGCCCATGCCCCGGTAGTAGATGCCCTGGCAGGGGTGCCCACCGGACCCGGCGCGCAGCGCGGTCGGCGAGTCCATTCCAATGAACTCCCGGGTGACTCCCGCGGCAGACGAACTTCCGGGTCTGTTCATGTACGCGGATTCCCCTCGTGGTAGATGGTCCGGTAGAAGATGTTGGCCAGGGTGGTGACGCAGGCGTCGTCGTCTGCGGTGGCGGCCCCGTTGCCTGACAATTGGGTATAGCAGAACTGGTTCAGCATCGATACCAGAGCCACCGCGACAAGCCGAGGATTGTCGTCCGGGCAGAAGCCTTGCTGCTGAGCGTGTTTGATCATGGACACGATCAGCGAGATGGGCAGCTCGCAGATTTCTGCCCAGTACTGGGCGAAATCGTCATTGATCATCGCCAGTTGAGAGATGGCGATGACTTCGGCCAGCCGGTGCCGGTACGTCTGCCAGTGCGCGGCGGCGGCCTGGTGGGAGCGTTCCCAGTTGGTCAGTTCGGGACTGGTGGCGGGCAGGACCCTGTCGCGGGCTTCGTCGCGGAAGCGTTGTGCCCATTCATGGACCATCGACTCCTTCGAGTCGTAGTAGTTGTAGAACGACGCGGTGGACCGGCCGGCTTCGGCCGCGATGTCCGAAATAGTGGTCGCCAGAATGCCTTTGCGGGCAATGACGGCGCGGGCGGCGCTGTCGATCGCCGCCTGCGTCTGGCGGCCCCGCGCGGTGGGGAGCTGCTCGCGGGGCGCGACGGTCACAAACGGCGTCCTTCCGATGTGTCATTGATCAGACCTGAACCTGATGTTAGATTCAGATTAGGTGATTGACCAGACCCTGTCGTCAGGAGTGGCACGATGATCAAGCCCGACAACCGCAACAGCGAATTCGAACTGGGCGGCATCAACCATGTCGCCCTCGTCTGTGCGGACATGGCGCGGACCGTCGACTTCTACTCGGGTGTGCTGGGTATGCCGCTGGTGAAGTCGCTGGACCTGCCGGGCGGCATGGGCCAGCACTTCTTCTTCGACGCGGGCAATGGTGACTGCGTGGCGTTCTTCTGGTTCGCCCAGGCGCCCGACGGAACGCCCGGCATCTCGCAGCCAGCGGCGATTCCTGGCATCGGGGAGTTCATGAGTGCCGTTGGTTCGTTGAACCACTTGGCCTTTCACGTGCCGGCCGAGAAGTTCGATGAATACCGGAAGCGGCTCAAGGAAAAGGGTGTGCGGGTCGGTCCGGTGCTCAACCACGACGAGAGCCCCATGCAGGCGTCGGCGACGGTGCACCCCGGCGTGTACGTGCGGTCGTTCTACTTCCAGGACCCCGACGGCATCACGCTGGAATTCGCTTGCTGGACCAAGGAATTCACCGAGGCAGATACGGTGACCGAGCCGCGGACCGCGGCGGACCGGCGGCCGGTGGCGGCACCTGCCTGACAGCTACGCGGCCTCGGCCCGTACGTCGAGCCGACGATCGGGCGTGCCCGTCGTCCCTTCGCCTTGATCTCAACCATGGTTGAGGTTGCAGGCTGGGGGCATGCCTACCTGGATTTGTGATGGATGCGGAGTCGAGCACGCCGATACCGAAACGCGGCCGCCGGAGAACAGTTGTGTCTTCACCGCTGAGGATGTCCCCATCGAGGAGTGCGGCCAGCTGCCGCCGCACGGCAGCTGGACGACTCTGGAACTTCTTGCCGCGCAGCCGCATCAGACCGAATACGTCGATCATGGTCGGGGGGTGCACAGCCTGCGCCGGGCACCTCGGTTCGCGATCGGGCACCGGTCATATCTGGTTCAGACCACGGCCGGCAACATGTTGTGGGACGCACCGTCCTATTTGGACGATTCGATCGTCGGTCTGGTGAAGGCGCTCGGCGGACTCGCGGCGATCGCCGCGAGTCATCCGCACATGTTCGGCGCCCAGCTGTCCTGGAGCAAGGCGTTCGGTGGTGTTCCGGTCTACGTGAATGCTCTTGATCAGGAATGGGTTCCGGTGGCCGACCCGGTCATCGAATACTGGGACGGGGAGATCGAGCCGCTGCCGGGAGTTCGGCTGGTGCACGTGGGCGGTCATATGCGGGGCAGCGCCGTGGCGTTGTGCCCAGACGGGACCCTGCTCGTCGGCGACACCATCTCAGGTAGCTTGTCGAAGGACTGGGTGTCGTTCCAGCGCATGTACCCCAAGCACCTGCCGTTGTCGGCGGCAGTGGTGCGACGTATCGTCGAGCGCCTTGATGCCTACGAATACGACCGGCTCTACACCCTTGGCGGCGACGAGATCGACCACGATGCCAAGGACGTCGTCCACCGCTCCGCTGACGCTCATATCTGCCATGTCAGTGGCGAATTCGACCACCTCACCTGACGTCACGGCGCAGCGGCGGCTATTTCGTCGCCTCGACGAAATAGCCGCGCGGGACGTCGGGCACGTCCATCGGCACCGCGGGGGCGAACCACCGGCCCCACTCATTTCCCGGCACGGCCACGTCGGTGACCACCGCCGACCAGCCGTGACGCTCCGCCAGCTCGCCCGGTTCGTCCGTGCCGAACAGCCACGGTGCGCCGTTGCGCGCCATCGACTGGCGCACTGCGGCAAGCGCTTGTGCGTCCAGCAGCGTCTTGCCGACGACGTCGTACAACAGCACCGAGTGCGGCGCCGACAGCGCATCAACGCGCTCGAACACCGTGCCGACGGCGGCCGCGTCGAGGTATTGCAGCAGCCCTTCGATCAACCACGCCGTTGGCTTGCCGTCGTCAAAGCCGTTGGACCGCAAGGCTGCTGTCCAGTCGCCGGTGAGATCGACGCCGATCTCCACCCGGGTGCACGACGGCCTCTCGCCCGCCAGCGCGGCAGCCTTGGCGGCGATCACCTCCGGCTGGTCCAATTCGTAGACCGCCGTGCCGTCGGGCCAGGGCAGCCGGAACGCGCGGGCGTCCATGCCCGCGGCAAGAATGACAACCTGGCGGACGGACTGCGTGGCACGCAGCAGGGCCTCGTCCCAGAAGCGGGTTCGTACCACGATCTGCCGGGTCGGCCGGTCCCCGGCTTCCGCAACGGCCTCGGCGAGCAGGCGGCGGCCCGTCTCGCCGGCCAGGCGTTCCGCGAACTGATCGGTGAAAAGGCGGTCCGGACGGCGGGATTCATCGGCGCGGATGGCGGCGACCAGAAGACCGGTGTTCGCCACGGCCTGTGCTCCTTCGTGCATGCCACCATGGTGCCGGTCAGCCGCGCGCAGCGCTTGGATATTTTTGCCGTGGCCGAGACGGCGGGGATCGCTACTCTGTCAGCCCGACGTGGCAGGGCAGGGCGCTGCGGCGCTGGGCATACTGAGTCGGCGTGATCGAGGTGAACCCGCGGAATTCCCGCACGAAATGCGGTTGATCGAAGTATCCGAGCGTGGCGGCGACGTCGGCGCCGTCGCCGCTGCCGGCATCGAGCAGGCGCAGCGCGGCCTGCAGCCGCCGCACCCGCAGATAGGCCTTCGGGGTGAGGCCGATCTCGTTGCGGAACGTCGCGATCAATCGCTTGGGGGACAAGCCCGTCAGCTCGACCGCCTCGGAAACCCGAAGCGACGGTTGGCGTTCGGCGGTCTGCAGCACCGGCGTGAGGGTGTGGGGTATCGGCCGTAATCGGGCGAGCAGGAAGTCCTCCACGATCGCGATGCGCCGGGACCAGGTCGGTGCGGTGACCAGTTGGTCGCGGAGCACCGCGGCGGGCGCGCCCCAGAGATCGGTCAGATTGACGCTGGCGTTCTCCATGTCCGCCAACGGAATTCCGAAGAACGGCAGGGCGCCGCCGGGGCGGAAGTGGATGGTCAGTACCGCTTCACCAGGGCCGATGCGGGTGACGTACGACAGGGTGCCCGGGCCGGTCAGGAACGCCGGCTCGACCGGGACGTGGGTGCTGCCGTCGGCCGAGTAGAAGTCGACCCGCTCCCGCCCGCCGACGTCGATCACGACGGTCGCCGCACCGCGGGGGAGTGCTCGGCTGAGGTCGGCGGCGTCGCCTTCGTGTGCCCAGTAGCCGAAGAAGTCGATGTGCTGGTTCAGCGGAGGCCGTGGCCTACGCAGCTTGGGCCCGGTCACCGGCGGACGGCCCGTTTGCCGAGCGTGTCGAGTAGCCATGCCAGGTGACTGATCAATTCGTCTGGGGTGAAGGTGATTTCACCGGACAGCCAGGCGCTCAGTGTCTGCGCGACACCCCCGACCGCGAAATGGGTGCTGGCGCGGCGACGATCGCCGGCGGGCAGCTGCAGCGCGTCGCCGGCGTGTTGGCCGAGCAACATGGCGAAGAAGACCGTCGACTCGCTGCGCTTGCGTGCCACCACCTCGTTCGACAGCTGGGCGCTGAACAACAGCCGGCCGACCCGCGGGTCGTCGGCGATGGCGTACACGATGTTGGCCATGCCGGCACGGCTCTGCTCGTCGGGCGGCGCGGCGGCGACCGCCGCCTGCGTCGTCGTCGCCAGGTCGGCGACCACGTGGTCGAAGACGGCCTCGACGAAAACGTCCTTGTCGGAAAAGCTTTCGTAGAAGTACCGCATGGCGACGCCGGCCCCGCCGCAGATGGCCCGGACGGTGAGTTCCGGCGCCGGCGCGGCCCCCAGTATCTCCAGTCCGGCGTCGATCAACCGGGCCCGTCGTTGGGCCAGGCGGTCTGCCGCGTCGATCCCGCGGTACGGACGTACCTGAGGCACCCCGCCATCTTGACACCTGTACCGCGGCGCGGGCAATATCAGGAATCAGTTGTTCTCACTTTTGCGAGGAGTGGCCAATGACGGTCGATCTGGTCGAAATGCCGGTCAACGCGTGCGTGCCGGGCCGTCGGGTGCGCCGTGATGTCCAGTACGCCGACGGATTGATCGGCGCGGCGTTGTTGGCGGGCCCGGCCAACGTGATCATGCAACTGGCGCGGCCGGGGGTCGGCTACGGCGTCGTGGAGAGCCGGGTGGAAAGCGGCCGGACGGACCTGCACCCGATCAAGCGCGCTCGCACCACGTTCACCTACCTCGCAGTCGCGATCCTCGGGTCCGATGAGCAGAAGGCGGCCTATCGCAGTGCGGTGAACGCCGCGCACCGACAGGTGTACTCGACCGCGGACAGCCCGGTGAAGTACAGCGCGATGGACAAGAACCTGCAGCTCTGGGTGGCGGCATGCCTGTTCAAGGGCGCGCTTGACGTCTATCGCCTCGTGGTCGGTGAGTTGGACGACGACACTGCCGAGGAGTTCTATCGGCAGGGTATGACGATGGGCACCACGCTGCAGGTGACGCCGGAGATGTGGCCGGCCGATCGGGCCGCCTTCGACAAATACTGGCAAGAATCGTTGGACCAGGTGCACATCGACGACACGGTGCGGGAGTACCTGTACCCGATCGCGGCGGTGCGGATGAAGGGGCTGCAGCTCCCCGGTCCGCTACAGCGCTGGTTCGAGGCGTTTTCCCTCTTGCTCACCACCGGTTTTCTGCCGCAGCGCTTCCGCGATGAGATGCGATTGCCGTGGGATGCCAAGCGGCAGAAGCGCTTCAACTCGGTGATGAAGCTGGTGCAAGTCGTCAACCGGTTGCTGCCCGGGCCGCTGCGGCGTTTCCCCTTCAACTGGATGCTCATGGATCTGGACTGGCGCATCCGCACCGGGCGTCCGTTGGTTTGAGGCTCGTCCCGGTCGACGTCCAAGTTGTCGGCGTACCCTCGCGCAGGTGCGGACCGACAATGACAGCTGGGATATCAATACGAGTGTTGGATCGACTGCGGTGATGGTTGCCGCGGCGCGGGCGCTAGAAGCGGCGAAGGCGAATCCGCTTGCGGTGGACCAATATGCGGAGGTGTTCACGCGCGCGGTCGGCGGCGCGTGGGCCGATGTGTTGGACGGCGAGGCCCCGGAACACCCGCTTGCGACCACCGAGTTCGGTGAACCGTTCATCAACTTCCAGGGCGCGCGGACCAAGTACTTCGACACCTACTTCCAGAACGCCGCGGCCGCCGGCGTTCGCCAGATCGTGCTGCTGGCGGCGGGGCTCGACTCCCGCGCCTACCGCTTGGACTGGCCCGACGGCACCGTCATCTACGAGCTCGATCAGCCACAGGTGCTCGAATTCAAGCGGGAGGTGTTGGCCGCCAACGGGGCCGCGCCGAACGCCGAACGCCGGGAGATCGCCGTCGACCTGCGCGACGACTGGCGGACTGCGCTCACGGCTGCCGGCTTCGATCCCGCGCGCCCCTCGGCGTGGATTGCCGAGGGGCTGCTGATCTATCTGCCCGCGACGGCGCAGGACGATTTGTTCACCGGAATCGATGCGCTGACGGCGCCCGGTAGCTGGGTGGCGATCGAAGAAGGTAAGCCGATGCCCGCCGATGTGTTCGCGGCCAAGCGTGCTGCCGGGGACGAGATGGCGGACGGTTTCTTCAAGCTGATCTACAACGAGCAGATCGCCCCGGCGGCGGACTGGTTCGGTGCGCGCGGCTGGCGCGCGGAGGCCACGGGGCTCGCTGACTACTTCCGGTTGGTGGGTCGGCCGGTGCCGACGAATCCGGAAGCGGCGACCATGATCGCCTCGAACAGCCTGGTCACTGCCGTCAAGGAGTGAGCGTCGTCACCTGCTCCGGCGGAGGGGTGCGTCTCGACAACTTAAGTTATGCAATGCTAACTTCACGGAGTTAGCTTAGGCATACTTAAGGAGATGTGCGGGGGCGCTGAGATCCCGCAAACACCACCATGGGCAGTGACACATTTGCGGTATCCGCCGCGGCGCAGCGGACATCGCGCGTCGACCGAGACGTGCTCACCCGGTTCGCCACGAGCTGTCTGGCGCTCGGCCTGACCGTCGACGGTCGCCGGCGCCCAGCTGACCTCGACGCCGCCCTGGGTGGTTTTCTCACATTGACCCGCATCGCCGGTGAGCACTGCGATGCCTGGACCGGGCTGGCCGCTGCCGGTGCGGTAACGCCCGACATCGTCGAGGCGATCTGGCGGACGGTGTCCTCGGCAGGCGTGTTGCAGCGGGCCCTCGACCTCGCCGACGGCGATCTGGGCTTCAACTACGACAGCGGGCTCTACCTGCAATTCCGCGCGGCTGACCGGGACGGCTTCCAATTGGCCTATGCCGCAACGCTGTCCGGTGCGGGTGCGTACGAGGACGCTGATCAGCTGGTCGGCGACTTGCTCGACCGCAAGCCCGGCTGGCTGCCCGCCCGGTGGGTCCGGGTGGCGATGTACCACCGCACCCGTCGCTGGTCCGACGTGGTCCGCCAGCTGACCCCGATCGTCAACGATCCCAATCTCGATGCCTCCTATGCGCATGCCGCGCGCGTAGCGGTGGGTATCGCGTTGGCGCACCTGGGTATGTTCGCGCCGGCACTGTCACACCTCGAAGATCCCGAGGGCCCGGTCGCCGTCGCGACCGTCGACGGCACCTTCGTCAAGGCGCTGTCACTGCGGGCACAGGGCGAGGACGACGAGGCCACCGATGTGCTGGCCGAGTTGTATGCCGCGCACCCCGACAACGCGGCCGCCGAACACGCCATGACCGACACCAGTTTCGGTATCGACCCGACCACCGCCGCCCGCATCGAGGCCCGGCACAACCCGTGGGATCCCGAGACCGAGCCGACCGACGCCGAGTTCGTCGACCCGGATGCCAAGTCGCGCAAGGCACATCTGCTCATCGAGGCGGAGGCCGAGCTGGCCGAGTTCATCGGTCTGGAAGAGGTCAAATACCAGGTGGCGCGGTTGAAAAGCTCTGTGGCCATGTCGATTCGGCGGCAGGAGCGGGGCCTGGCGGTGGCTCAGCGCACCAATCATCTGGTGTTCGCCGGGCCGCCCGGAACCGGTAAGACCACCATCGCCCGCGTGGTCGCGAAGATCTACTGCGGGCTGGGCCTGCTGCGCAAAGAGACTGTGCGCGAGGTGCATCGCGCTGACCTGATCGGTCAGCACATCGGTGAAACCGAGGCCAAGACCAACGCGATCATCGACAGTGCGCTCGACGGTGTGTTGTTCCTCGACGAGGCGTACGCGCTGGTGTCCACCGGCGCCAAGAACGACTTCGGTCTGGTCGCCATCGACACCTTGCTGGCGCGCATGGAGAACGACCGCAACCGCCTCGTCGTCATCATCGCCGGTTACCGCAAGGACCTGGACATGTTCCTGGACACCAACGAAGGACTGCGGTCGCGTTTCACCCGGAGCATCGACTTCCCGTCGTACTCGGCGACCGAACTCACCGAGATCGCCATGCGCATGGCCGAAAAACGTGACAGTGTCTTCGAGCCCGCGGCGCAGGCCGGGATGGAGCAGCTGTTCGGGCACCTCGCGACGGCGACGACGCCCGACGCGGCGGGTGTCGCGCGCCGCAGCCTCGACAT
The DNA here is from genome assembly GCF_009729075.1 of Mycolicibacterium sp. CBMA 226. Classification (GTDB taxonomy): domain Bacteria; phylum Actinomycetota; class Actinomycetes; order Mycobacteriales; family Mycobacteriaceae; genus Mycobacterium. The sequence goes on from NZ_VTGY01000011.1 coordinate 410,679, forward strand.
CGCGGGTAACGGTCGCTTCGTGCGAAACCTGGTGGAGCGCTCCGAGGAAGAACGTGAATACCGGCTGGATCACCTTGCCGCACACGACTTCACCGACGATGAACTCATGACGATCACGGCGGGTGACGTCAGCAACTCGGCCGCGCCGTTGTTGCGGGGTCTCGGACTGGTGGTGCCCGCACAGTGAGTGACGACCGAAAGAGCTTCAGTTCTCGGACCCCGGTGAACGAAAACCCGGAGCAGGTCCGCTACCGCCGCGGCTTCGTCACCCGGCATCAGGTGTCCGGTTGGCGATTCCTCATGCGGCGCATCGCATCTGGCGTGGCTCTGCATGACACCCGGATGCTGGTCGACCCCCTGCGGACCCAGAGCCGGTCCGTCCTGGTCGGCGGCCTGGTGCTGGTCACCGGTCTGGCGGGCTGCTTCGTCTTCTCCCTGATCCGGCCGGCCGGCATCGCGGGCAATGACGTGATCCTGGCCGACCGCGAGACCTCCGCGCTGTATGTCCGGGTGGGCGACCAGCTGCACCCGGTCCTCAACCTGACCTCAGCCCGGCTCATCGCCGGTCGGCCGGACAAGCCGACCATGGTCCCGAGTGCCGAACTGGACAAGTTCCCGCGCGGCAGCCTCATCGGTATTCCAGGTGCCCCGGAACGTATGATGCCCAATACTTCTCGCGACGCCGACTGGACCGTGTGCGACGCGGCAACCGGCGAGGTCGTGGGAGTCACCCTGATCGCCGGTGCACTGGCTGACGGCGGATCCCGCGCGGCTGCGCTGGGCGCCAACGACGCCGTGCTGGTGCGCAACGACGGCGTCGGCTCTGCCGGGGTCAACGGTGGCAGCTGGCTGCTGTGGAATGGGCGACGCAGTGCGGTCGACCTGAACAACCGTGCGGTGACGGCGGCGCTGGGCTTGGGCGCTGGCGGGGTTCCTGGCGCGAGCGAAGCGACGGGGAGGGTGTCTGCGTTGCCGGCGCCCCGCCCGATCGCCGACGGCCTCTTCAACGCGATCCCGGAATCGGCGCCGCTGGCCGCACCGGCGATCGTCAACGCGGGCCAGCCCACGCAGTACCCGATGCCGGTCGCCGCGCCCGTCGGTGCGGTGGTGACCGCGGTCTCGACGGAGGCCGCCACCGACAACGCGGTGCGCTACTACGCGGTCCTCGACGATGGCCTGCAACCGATTTCACCGGTTGTCGCGGCGATTCTGCGCAACACCGACTCGTACGGACTGGAGCAGCCACCTCGGCTCAGCGCCGACCAGGTCGCGCGCATTCCGGTCTCCACGGCGATCAACACCGCGGCGTACCCGGAGCGCCCGCTCACCGTGGTCGACGCCACGAAGGCGCCGCTGACCTGCGCCCGCTGGGCCAAACATGATGGGGCTACGACCAATTCGCTCACCTTACTGTCCGGAGCGACACTGCCGTTGCCGGCCGACGCGCACACCGTGGCCTTGTCCGGCCCCGCCGGCACCGCGCAGCGCGTGGCGGTGACCCCGGGCACCGGATACTTCGTCCAGGCCACCGGCCAGGCCGGCACTCCGGCGCTGTCCGGCTACTGGGTCAGCGACACGGGCGTCCGCTACGGCATCTCCACCGAAGGCGATGCCACCGATGCCAATCGGAAAACCCCTGCCGCGCTGGGGCTTACCGCGTCACCACTGCCGGTGCCGTGGTCGATCCTCAACCAGTTCGCGCCCGGCCCGACCTTGTCGCGGAGTGACGCGTTGCAGATTCCGGCGCTGGTTCACCCCGCTGCCGACACCGTCTTGAGGGAGAACCCGTGAGCCGTCTGATCTTCGAAGCACGGCGTCGCCTGCCCGTCCCGGCAACCCGTACGAGCGTCATCACCATCGAACCGCCACCAGAGCTACCGCGGTTGGTGCCGCCGTCGTTGCTGCGCCGGGTGCTGCCCTACCTGATCGTCATCCTGATCGTCGGCATGGTCGTGGCTCTCGTGGCCACCGGCATGCGCGTCATCTCGCCGCAGACGCTGTTCTTCCCGTTCGTACTCCTGTTGGCCGCCACCGCTTTCTACCGCGGTTCGGACAACAAGACCCGGACCGAGGAGGTCGACGCCGAGCGTGCCGACTACCTGCGCTACCTGTCGGTGGTGCGGGACAACGTGCGGGCCCAGGCCGCCGAGCAGCGCGCAGCCCGCGAGTGGTCACACCCCGCACCGGAGCAGCTGGCCGCCATCGCCGGAACGCGCCGCCAGTGGGAGCGCGACCCGCACGACGCCGACTTCCTGGTGGTGCGGGCCGGACTGCATGACGCGCGCCTGGAGACGGTGCTGCAGGTCAAGGACACCGCGGCTGAGATCGACCTGGAGCCGGTGTCGCACAGCGCATTGCGCGGGCTGCTCGATGTTCAGCGGACGGTCCCCGCGGTCCCCGGCGGCATCGACCTGACCAAGGTTTCGCGGATCACCGTCCTCGGCGACGCCGACGACGTGCGGGGAGCGGTGCGCGCTTGGATCGCACAGGCGGTGACCTGGCACGACCCGGCACTGCTCGGGATCGTCCTGGCGGCAGCGGACGCCGACGCCCTGGAGTCGGACGCCTGGTCCTGGCTTAAGTGGTTGCCGCACAGCGACATTCCGGGACAGATCGACGGCGTCGGCCCGGCACGGTATCTGGCCGCGGGCGTTCCTGAGCTCGCCCGCCTGCTGGCCGGTGAACTGGCGGACCGGCAGCCGTTCGGTGCCGCCGACACCGCACCGCTGCGGCACCTGCTGATCGTCGTGGACGACCCGGACACCGACATCACCGAACTGCTCCCGCGTGTGGGCCTGGCCGGCGTCACGGTGTTGCAGCGCGGCACGGAACAGCCCGAGTACCCGGACCCCGACCGCCCGGTACTGCGTGTCGCCGGCGGTCGCGTCGAGCGGTGGGCGGCAGCCGGCTGGCAGTCGTACTTCGATGTCGCCGACGACTTTTCGCCGCCGGCGGCGGCGCACCTGGCGCGCAGCCTCGCACGCTGGGACTCCAACCCGAACCGGGCCCGGAGCACCGGCGCGGGACTGGCGACCTTCGGCACCCTGCTCGGCATCCCCGACGCGGCGGCACTGGATGTCGCCGGCCTGTGGGCGCCGCGCGCGCGGGCCGATGAGCTTCGGGTGCCCATCGGCGTCACCGCCACCGGAGAGCCGTTGATGTTCGACCTGAAGGACGAAGCCGAAGGCGGCATGGGCCCGCACGGTCTGATGATCGGTATGACGGGTTCCGGCAAGTCGCAAACGCTGATGTCGATCCTGTTGTCGCTGTTGACGACCCACTCGGCAGAACGCCTCATCGTCATCTACGCCGACTTCAAGGGCGAGGCCGGCGCCGACATTTTCCGGGATTTCCCGCAGGTGGTCGCGGTCATCTCGAACATGACCGAGAAGCGCTCGCTGGCCGACCGGTTCGCGGACACCCTGCGCGGTGAGGTCGCCCGGCGCGAGCAGCTGCTGATGGAGGCCGGCCGCCGCGTGCAGGGCAGTGCCTTCAACTCGGTGCTCGAATATGAAGCGGCGCAGGCGGCCGGACACGACCTGCCCCCGATCCCGACCCTGCTGGTGGTCGCCGACGAGTTCTCGCTGATGCTCGCCGACCATCCCGAGTACGCCGAGCTGTTCGATTACGTTGCCCGCAAGGGCCGTTCGTTCCGCATCCACATTCTGTTCGCGTCGCAGACGCTTGACGTGGGCCGGATCAAGGACATCGACAAGAACACCTCGTACCGCATCGGTCTGAAGGTTGCCAGCCCGTCGATCAGCCGGCAGATCATCGGCGTCGAAGACGCCTATCACATCGAGGCCGGCCCGGAACACAAGGGCGAGGGCTTCCTGGTCCCCACGCCCGGCGCGGTGCCGGTGAAGTTCCGCAGCACCTACGTGGACGGCATCTACGACCCGCCACGTGCCGAGAAAGCGATTGTGGTCCATGCGGTTCCGCAGCCACAGTTGTTCCCGGCGGGCCACGTCACCCCGGCCCCCGACACGGTGATCGTCACCGATGAGGCGCCGGATCTGCGTCCGCCCCGGAAGCTGGTCGCGACCATCGGGGAGCAGCTGGCGCAATACGGGCCACAGGCGCCGCGCCTGTGGCTGGCCCCGCTGGACGAGCCGATCGCACTGCCGGAGTTGTTGGCCGGAACCGACATTCCCGCGGGTCACGGCCGCTGGCCGCTGGGTGAGATCGACCGCCCGTTCCAGATGCGCCGCGATCCGCTGGTCTTCGACGCCACCTCGGCGGCGGCGAACCTGCTCATCCATGGCGGGCCGAAGTCCGGCAAATCGACTGCACTGCAGACGTTCATCCTGTCGGCGGCCGCGACGCACTCGCCGCGTGCCGTCACGTTCTACTGCCTCGACTACGGCGGCGGCGGACTGCGTTCGCTCAAGCCGCTGGCACACGTCGGTAGCGTCGCGTCGCCGCTGGAGCCCGAACGCATCCGTCGCACCTTCGGCGAACTGGAGCAGCTGCTCGCGTCCCGTCAGGCGCGTGCGGCCGCCGGCGACGGCGACCACGGTGACCTTTGTGATGACGGCCATGGACAGGTTTTCCTGGTGATCGACAACCTGTACGCGTTCAGCCGGGACAACACCGACACATTCAACACCCGTAATCCATTGCTGGCCAAGGTGACCGAACTGGTTAACACCGGTATGGCCTACGGCATCCACGTGGTGATCACGACGCCCAACTGGCTCGAGGTGCCGCTCGCGATGCGAGACGGACTGGGACTGCGGCTCGAATTGAAGCTGGCCGACTCGCGCGACAGCAATGTGCGGTCCGCGGGCAACCCGGGTGTGGCTGCGTTGTCCCGCCCCGCCGACGGCGTCCCCGCCGACCAGCCGGGCCGCGGCCTGACCATGGCTGCCGAGCATTTCCTGTTCGCCGAACCGGATCTCGGTGCGATCCCCGCCATCAACGCTCGGTACCCGGGGCAGACGGCGCCGCCCGTGCGTCTGCTGCCGACAGACCTGGCCCCGGAGACCCTGGCGCCGCTCTATCGCAGCCCCGAAACAGTGGTCATCGGTCAGCGCGAACAGGATCTGGCCCCGGTTGCGGTCGACTTCGCGGCCAACCCGCTGCTGATGGTGCTGGGCGACGCCAAGTCCGGTAAGACCACGCTGCTGCGGCACCTGATCCGCACGATCCGGGACAACTCCACGCCGGAGTCAATGGCGTTCACGGTGATCGACCGCAGACTGCATCTGGTGGACGAACCGTTGTTCGTGGACAACGAGTACACCCCCAACGTCGACCGCGTGACCCCCGCGATGCTCGGCTTGGCCGCCCTGCTCGAAAAGCGCAGGCCCCCAGCGGGTCTGTCGGCCGCCGAGCTGGGCGGGTGGACGTACCGGAACGGGCAGGGCAACCACGTGCACTACCTGATCATCGACGACGTCGACCAGATCCCCGATGCCCCCGCGATCAGTGGCCCGTTCGTCGGCCAGCGGCCGTGGACAGCACTGCTGGGGCTGCTGGCCCAGGCGTCCGAGCTGGGTCTGCGGGTGATCGTCACCGCCCGAGCGGCCGGGTCCGCCCACGCGGTGATGACGGCTCCGTTGCTGCGCAGACTCAACGAACTGCAGGCCACCACGGTGATGCTGTCGGGCAACCCACAGGACAGCGGCCGCATCCGCGGCCACCGGTTCAGCCGCCTGGCCGCCGGCCGCGCCATGGTGCTCGACGACAGCGATGAAGCAACCTACGTCCAGCTGATCAATCCACTGGTGGCAGACCCGATTACGGGCCGGCCCACCGGACCACAACGAGGGGAGTTCCACTGATGACATTGCGCGTCGTTCCCGAAGGCCTGACCGCGGCTGGTGCCGCCGTCGAGGCGCTCACCGCTCGGCTCGCCGCCGCCCATGCCGCGGCCGCCCCCACGCTCACCGCGGTGATCCCGCCCGCCGCGGATCCGGTTTCGCTGCAGACGGCGATCAGCCTGAGCGCCCACGGTGCCGAACACGAGGCCGTGGCGACGCAGGGCGTCACCGAACTGGGTCGTGCCGGTGGCGGCGTGACCGAAGCCGGCATCAGCTACGCGACGGGCGACGCCGAAGCTGCCGCCACGTACGTCACGGTCCTGGGCTGACATGACCGCCCCCATGGGGACAGGCCTGCCGGCCGGGCCAATCTGGGCGGCGCTGCCGCCCGAAGTCCATTCGACGCTGCTGTCCAGTGGACCCGGTCCGGGCTCACTACTGGCTGCTGCGGCTGCCTGGCAGTCGCTGAGCGCCGAATATGCCATGGCCGCAGCGGAACTCACCGCATTGCTGGGTGAGGTCCAGGCGGGGGCGTGGGAAGGGCCGAGCGCTGAGCAGTACCTCGCCTCCCACGCACCGTATCTGACCTGGCTGGCGCAGGCGAGCGCCAACAGCGCCGCCAATGCGGTACAGCACGAGACCGCTGCGGCGGCCTACACCACCGCGTTGGCCGCGATGCCGACGCTTCCCGAACTGGCGCTCAACCACGCGGTGAATGCGGCCCTGATCGCGACGAACTTCTTCGGTATCAACACGATTCCGATCGCGCTCAACGAAGCCGACTATGCCCGGATGTGGCTGCAGGCCGCGACCGTGATGGGCACGTACCAGGCGGTGTCGGGCGCGGCGGTGGCGGCGGCCCCGACAACCGCGCCCGCGCCGATGATGCTGGCAGCCGGTGTCGGCGAGGCCGGCACCGTGTCGGCGAGCGCCACGCAGGCGGGCGCCCAGTTGCAGGCTGCGGATGCCGGTACGTCACTGGACGCGTCGAACGCGGTCACCGACTACCTGTACAACTACATCAAGACGCTGCCTGGCGGCGACCTCATCTGGAAGTTCCTGCAGGACCCGGTGGGTCAGATTCAGCAGATGTTCTTCGACTTCCTGACGAACCCGTCGAAAGCGTTGGTCACTTGGGGGCCTTTGCTTTTCGCGCTCGGGTACCAGGCCTTCTTCCAGCCGGTCGGCTGGACCACCTGGGGTGTGGGGCTGACCGCGCCGCTGTGGGGGCCGGCCCTGATCGCCGTCGGCCTGTCCAGCCTGGGGCTGCTGGCCTTGATCGAGCCCGACTATGTGCCGGATCCGGAAGTCGTCCAGGCGTTTCCGCCGCCGCAGCAGCTGCAGTCCGTCGATCACCCCCTGCCGGTGGTGAGTGTCGCCCCGACGGTGCCGGCCACCCCGGCCAGTCCCGCGAGTGCGCCTGCGCCCGCACCGGTTTCGGCGGCGGCTCCCGTGCCGGCCACGCCTGCGCCGATGATGGCGTACGCCGTCGCAGTCGACGACCCGGGCCCCGGATTCACCCCGACCCTCCGTGACGGTGCGACCGCACCGGCCCCGGCATCGGGCATCGCTGCGGCTGCCGCAGCGGCTGCTGCGGCAGCCGCGACCGAACGGCGCCGTGCCCGTCGTCGTCGCGCCGCGAAAGAGCGTGGCGTGCGCGACGAGTACATGGACATGAACTCGGAGGTCGACCCCGACTTCGGTGACGACGCTGGGGCGGACAGGGCTCCGCGCGCCGATGTCCTTGCTTCGGCCCGCGGCGCCGGGCCGATCGGTTTCACCGGCACAGTGACTCGCCAGGACCAGCAGGCGACAGGCCTGAACCGCCTGACTGGCAACGGTTTCGGCGGCGGCGTCACCGAACCCATGCTGCCCGGCAGCTGGGGTACGGAAGGCGGTGCCGACCGCTGAACCTGCGGACCAAAAGACTTGACCACCAGAACAATCCGGATGAACCCCGAGAGGAATCACAATGAGCATGCTCGACGCACACATCCCCCAGCTGGTCGCTTCCGAGTCGGCCTTCTCGGCGAAGGCCGCGCTGATGCGCAGCACCATCGCCCAGGCCGAACAGGCCGCGCAGTCGGCCCAGGGCTTCCATCAGGGTGACTCGGCGGTCGCGTTCCAGGCCGCACACGTGCGCTTCATGGCGGTCGCGGCGAAGGTCAACGGCCTGCTCGACATCGCACAGGTCAACCTGGGCGATGCGGCCGGTACCTACGTCGCGCAGGACACCGCCGCGGCCGGTACGTACACCTCGGTCTAGCCCACTTCCACCCCGACACCCAGCAGCGAGGAAATCCCATGTCCCAGATCATGTACAACTACCCGGCGATGCTGGCGCATGCCGGTGAGATGACCGGCTACGCCGGTGCCCTGCACGCCGTCGGCCTCGATATCGCCGCCGAGCAGGCAGCCCTGGCCGGCGCCTGGCAGGGTGACACCGGAACCAGCTACCAGGCGTGGCAGGCCCAGTGGAACACCGCGATGGAAGAGCTCGTGCAGGCCTACCGGGCGATGGCGAGCACCCACGAGACCAACACGCTGTCGATGAGCGCACGCGACAGCGCCGAAGGCGCCAAGTGGGTTTAGGTCAGGCGGTTTCGGCGCGTTCCGGGTCGCCTGGCGATACGGAACGCGCCGGAATCCCGGTCTCTGCGGTCGAACTGACCGTGGAGCAGGCCTGGTTCCTCGCGGACCGTCTCGGCGCCGGGGGCTTTCCGTGGGTGCTGGCAATCACGCAGCCCTACAGCGAGCGCTCCGCACGGGACGGATTCGATGCAGACCAGGTCGCCGCGCTGACGCGGATGGGGGTGCTGTCCGCTGACGGCTTCGCCCATCCCGCTGTCGCGCAATGGATTCGGGCCGTGTGCCGGCCCCGGCGCTGGCTGGAACTGCGATGGGTGTCCGGGTCCGGCGCCATGCTGCGCGGGATTCTCGCGCGCAGCGGCGACACGACCGTGGCGGTCCTGCGCAGCGACCACCTGTTGACCTGCACCGAACTGACCGTCGCGTCGCCCGACGCGCTGGTGCCGGTGCTCACGGCAGGGCTGTCGGGCCGCGCGCCGGCCCGCTTCGATGAGTTCGCGATGCCCGCCCACATCGGGGCCAAGGCCGACGAACGTCTGCGCCGCGGCGACTCGCTGGACGACGTGATGGATCACCTCGGCATCCCGCCGTCCGCGCACTCCGTCGTGCGGGCCGCGTTCGCCCCCGGCCGCAGCTACGTGGAGATCGTCGCGGGCGATCACCGGGACGGCCACCGGATAAGCACCGACGTCGGCGTCAGCATCGTCGACACCACCGCGGGCCGCGTGGTCGTGGCTCCGGTGAAAGCCGCTGACGGCACCTGGATTTCAACTTTCACCCCGGGTACGGACCTCGCCGTCACCGCTGCCGTGCAGCGGCTGACCGCGACGTTGCCCGACGGTCCCTGGTTCCCCACGGCGAACCTGACCCGAGATTTCGAGACCTCGACTGGAGAACGGAAAGAACATGTCCCCCAACACCTCTGGTAGTACCGCGATGCCGATTGTGCGGGTCGCGGTGCTCGCAGCGGGCGACGAGCAGGGTGGTCGCGGGCGACTCACCGACGTCGCGCTGCCGGTGGGCCTGCCCCTGCGCGAGATCGTGCCCGCGGTGCGGCGCATCATCGGAGTCAACGGGTTACCCGATGCCGCCACCGGTACCGAATTGTCGCTGGCCCCACTGGGGGGCGCCGCGTACAGCCTCGACGCGACGCTGGACACGGTCGGCGTCGTCGACGGTGACCTGCTGGCACTGCAGCCGGTGCCCCCGGGTCCGCCTGCTCCGCGCATCGTCGAGGACATCGCCGACGCCGCCGCCATCTTCTCCGCCGCTCGCGAAAACCCGTGGGGCAATGCGCACATCCGACGCTTCGCGGGTTTGGCCGTCCTGGCCTTGACGGTGTTCGCCACCGTGCTCGCCGCGCTGGTTCGGGTGCGTACCGGCCAGCCGGCCGGACTGTTCGCCGTCGTGGGCGTGGCGGTGCTGACCGTCGCGGCCGCCCTGCTGACCCGGCCCGCCATGCCGCGATTCGCGACGGAGCTGAGCCTGGCCGCTCTGCTGCCGGTCGCCGCGGCCTTCGCGCTGGCGGTCCCCGGGCCGGCCGGGCCGGCCGGCCTGCTGCTCGGCGCGGCGGCGATCGCCGCGTGGTCGATCGTCAGCATCACCGTCGGCGGCCAGGCCATCGCGGCCTTCACCGCCACGACCGTCGTCGGTGTCGCGGGCGTCGTCGTCGGAGGTGCCGCCTCGATCTGGCAGCTGAACAACGCCGTGATCGGTGCTGTGCTCATCGTTTTCGCGCTGCTGGTCATGGTCCAGGCCGCCCAGCTGTCGACGTTGTGGGCGCGGTTCCCGGTGCCGAACATCCCGGCGCCGGGCGACCCCACGCCGTCGGCCCCGCCGCGGTCCGTGCTGGCTGATCTGCCGCGCCGGGTCCGCGTGTGCGACGCGCACCAGACGGGCTTCCTCGCCGGGGCCGTGCTGACCCTCACCGCCGGATCGGCGATGCTGGTGGCGGGGACGCAGCCGTCGCCGTGGGCCTGGTACGTGGTCGTGGCCGCCGCGCTTGCGACGGCGCTGCGGGCCCGCATCTGGGACTCGGTGCCGTGCAAGGTGTGGCTGCTGAGCCAGCCGTATCTGGTTGCGGCCGTGCTGCTCACGGTGTTCGCCGTCGGGGGGCATTACACCAACGCGTGGTGGTCGCTGGGTGTGCTCGCGGCGCTCGTCACGGTCGGTGTGGTGGCTGCTCTGAACCCGCAGGTGGCCGATCCGCAGACCTACTCGCTGCCGATGCGCCGCCTGGTCGGCGTCGCGGCGACGGCGCTGGACGCTTCGCTGATCCCGGTGCTGGCCTACCTGGTGGGTCTGTTCGCCTGGGTCATCAACCGGTGATGGTAGCCATCCGGCGCGGAATCTCCGTCCTGACAGCCGCTTTCGCCGCCGCGGCCACGGTGGCACCGTCCGCTGCGCTGCCGATCGCTGGTGCCGTCGTGCCACCGCACGTCGACGAGCATGCGGCACCGCCGTCGGGCGGCGTCGGCCCTGTCGCACCGATGGGCCAACGCGGACAATGCATCACTGCCGGTGTGCTGCCCGGTACCGATCCGGGCGCACCGGGTGCGGGCCATACTTTGCTCAACGTGCCGGGCGCCTGGGCGTTCAGCCGCGGTGACGGACAGACGGTGGCGGTCATCGACACCGGAGTCCATCCCGGTCCGCGGCTGCCCGACGTCCAGGCCGGTGGTGATTTCGTGGAAAACACCGACGGACTCACCGATTGCGATGGCCACGGCACTCTGGTCGCTGGCCTGATCGCCGGGCAGCCGGGCCCTGACGGGTTCTCCGGCGTCGCGCCGGGTGCGCGGATTCTCGCCATCCGCCAGACGTCCGAGCGTTATGCGCCGCGCGGCAACGGGGGAGACCCGGCGGCGGCGCACGCGACCATCGAGGTCGCGACGCTGGCCCGGGCCGTGGTTCGCGCCGCCGACCTGGGCGCCAAGGTCATCGCCGTCACGGCGGTCACGTGTGTGCCGGCCGACCGGCCGGTGGATCAGTCCGAACTCGGTGCGGCCCTGAAATACGCTGCGCAGGAAAAGGATGCGGTGATCGTCGCCGCCGCAGGCAATGATCGGGCCGGCCTCGCCGGCGGTCCGTCATGTGAGGCGAATCCACTGGACAACCCCGGGAACGCGACGGACCCGCGCAACTGGGCCGGGGTCAAGTCGGTGTCGATCCCGTCGTGGTGGCAGCCGTACGTGCTATCGGTCGGGTCGCTGGACGCAACCGGTCAGCCGTCGGACTTCACGACACCGGGACCGTGGGTGGGCATCGCCGCGCCCGGTGAGCACATCGCGTCGACCGGCGCGAACGGCCTCGCCAACGCGCTGTCCAACGAACGTGGCGACCTGTTCCCGTTGCGCAGCAGCAGCTACGCGGCGGCATACGTCGCCGGCGTGGCGGCGTTGGTACGCAGTCGGTTTCCCGCACTCAACGCCGCTGACGTGACGCGCCGGCTGACCGCCACCGCGCACGGTGCCGCCCGCTCGCCGTCGAACCTGGTGGGCGCCGGCGTCGTCGACCCGGTTGCGGCTTTGACCTGGGACCTGCCGGCGACGACCCCGGCGCCGAAATCTGTTGCCGTGGCGATGCCGCCCGAGCCGGCGCCGAAGGACACCACGCCCCGGACCATCGCGTTCGCCGGTGCGGGAGTGCTGGCGATCGCCGCACTGATCGCTCTGGTCGCGTACCGAAGAAAGGACGGTGCCCGATGACGGCCCGACTCACGTTGGCGTTGCTGGCGATAATCCCGGCAGCCACGACCTATCCGTGGCACACGGCGCCGCAGAAATGGATCCTCGGCATCGCCGTCGGCGTCGTGCTGCTGGTGTTCGCCTGGTGGCGCGGCATGTTCCTGACCACCATGGTGGTCAGGCGTGTCGCGGTGTGGCGCCGGAACCGGCGCGGCGCGGCAAAGCCGGCGGCGGATCAGGTCACGGTGGTGCTCGAGGCCGATGAATTCCCTTACGACGCCTTGCCTCTCGTCGCGTCGCACGTGGACCGCTACGGCATTCGGTGTGACTCCGTGCGCGTCACGGAACGCCGGCTCGATGGCGCGCGTCGTACGTGGGTCAGCGTGACCGTGGCGGCGGCTTCGAATCTTGCTGCGCTGCAGGCCCGGTCGACGGACCTGCCGCTCGCGGACGTGACGGAGAAAGTGACCCGACGGCTGGCCGACCAGCTGCGTGAGGCCGGCGTTCCGGTGACGGTCACCGACGCGGCGCCCACACCCCGGTCGGATGGTTCGCGCGAGACGTGGCGCGCGGTCCGCGACGAGGACGGCTACCTGACGGCCTACGGACTGCCCGCCGACGAGCGGCTGCCGGAATGCCTGGCCACGCTGTCCTCGACGACGGAACTGTGGACGGTCGTCGAGTTCGCGCCTGGTGCAACCCTTTCGGCGGCCTGCGCGGTCCGGACCGCCGACGCGTCCGCGGCGGCCGCCGTCGCCGGACTGGCGCGCGAGCCGGGGCGGCAGGGTCCGCTGCTCGCGGCGATGTCGCCGGCCTCAGCCGGTGGACTCGGCACGCGGGCAGGTGTGCTGACGGCCGGGCTGCTCGCGCAGTTGTCAGGGCTCGGCGCCGGCGCTGCCACCGCGGTTGAGGCTGCGGCTAGGGCGTAGAAGGTCGAGTAGAGAGGGCCCTACCCGCAGGGTCAACGGGCAGAGCGTGCCCGGTCGGCCTGACGGTCGCTGCCGTCGAACATGAACGGGCTGAGGAACTTGGTCATCCGGCGCAGATAGTCGGGTTGGCTGACGTGCAGGATGTGGTTGCCCGGGAACCAATGGAACGCGCAGCGATCCCAGTGCTCCCACAGCAATTCGGCCTGCTGCGGCGGTGCCAGCCGGTCACCCAGGCCGGCGATGATCAGCCGCCGGTCCTTGGGCACCACCGGCGCGTAGTTCAGTGGTGAGTGGTACCGCCCCGCCGCGGCGACCAGATCCTCATCGGTGTGGGCCAACCGGTTGCTCAGCTTGACCAGCAGGTTGGCCGGGAACCATTCGTCGACCGTCCGATCCGGTGTCACCACCGGAACGTTGGGGACGACGGCTTGGATGCGGTCGTCGGCCGAGGCGATCAGCGACGAGGTGTAGCCGCCCAACGACATCCCGGTCAGGGCAATGCGATCGACGCCGGTGTGCTCGAGATAGTCCAGGACGGAACGGAAGTCGTGGACGGCTTGCGCCATGGACTCGGCGAAACCGGGGACGCCGTCCATGAAGAACCCGTATCCGCTATACGGAGAACCCTTCTCGGCACGGGGCCCATGGAACGGCAGCGTGTACAACAGCACGTCGTACCCGGTCCGGAAGAACCACGGCAGCGAGAAGAACAAGCCGTTGAACAGGTACGGCGATCCCATGAATCCGTGGATCACACACAGGGTGGGGCGCGGGCCGTCGTCGTGCCGCCAATGCTGGGCGTGCACCACGTTGTTGCGGGCGTAGCCGCGGCGTCGTTCCCGGAGGCCGGGATACCTGGCCTCGTAGCTGCTCTGGAACCAGATGTTGTGCACCTGGCCGCGTGCGACCCACTGCGCCACCGGGCCGGCCGGACGGGCGGCCACCCGCGGCGGACGGCTGGGCGCCGGGAAGCACTGCTGCGGGTCCTTCGTCGTCGCGAGTTCGGCGTAGAAGCGCAGCGCGTCCGGGTCGTCGCCGGCGCGGTTTCGCACCGCCGAGGCGGCCATCCGCGGGAGCATTCCGGCGCCGATCACCGAGGCCAGCGCCGTGCGAAGGCCCAGGTCAGCCACCGCCGAGGAGTCGACGATCAGTTTCTGCTGCCAGGTCAGGTCGGCCCGCCGCGGCAGTCCGCGCGCGGTCGCATCCGCACCTGGCACGTCGGGGACCGGGACGGGTGGGTTGAACGCATCGTCTTGCGGACTGGTCACGTTCGGATGCTAGCCCCGGTTCTCGGCCCCCGTCAGCCGATCTTCGAGATCGAACAGCTTGGCGGCGTTGTGGTACAGCACTTTTCGCAGCCAGTCATCGTCGGGAGCGACCTTCGTGAGCACGTCGAGAGAGTCGGCGTACCGGTACGGAATGTTCGGGAAGTCGCTGCCGAACAGGATTCGGTCGCCGAGCTCGCCGAGGCGCGGCAATTCAGCCGGTGGGAACGGCATGGTCTCCTCGATGAACGGGGTGAACGCCATCGTGGTGTCCAGGTGCACACCGTTGAATTGTTCGCAGAGGTCGAGGAACTCGCGGTATTCGGGCATGCCCAGGTGCGCGATGATGAGCCGCAGCCCTGGATGGCGGTCCAGCACGGTGCGGACCTGGCCCGGGCCGGTGTGCGCACCGGGAGTCGGTCCCGAACCGCAGTGGATGATCACCGGGACGCCGGCGTCGGCGATGGTGGCCCAGACGTCGTCGAGCAGCGGGTCGGCGGGGTGGTAAGCGCCGACCTGGACATGCGCCTTGAAAACCTGGGCACCACCGGCGATGGCGTCGGCGACGTACGAGGCCGCGCCGGGCTCGGGGAAGAACGTCGCGGTGGACAGGCAGTCGGGCGTCTCGGCGGCGAACTGCGCCGCCCACTGGTTCAGCCAGGCCGCCATGTCGGGCTTGTGTGGATACACCAGCGACGTGAACGCCAGCACCCCGAAACCGCGCAGCGTCTGCAGCCGGTGCTGCTCCTCGGTCCGGTAGGTGATGGGCCAGCTCCGGCCGACGAGCGGCCCGGCGTCATCGAAGTACTTCCAGACCTTGTCCATCACGGACTTCGGCATGAAATGGGTGTGCACGTCGATCAGGCCCGGAAGGCCCAGCGACTGCCACAGTTCGCGTACTGACTCGTCCATCACCCAACAGAATGTCAGGCACGTATCAGGCGCCGACGGCAGGATGGGCATGTGTGGAACCCCGATACCTACCTCGCCTTCGCTGACCACCGTGGCCGCCCCTTCTACGACCTGCTGGCCCGCGTGGGTGCGCAGACGCCCCGTCGGGTGGCGGACGTGGGTTGTGGCCCGGGAAATCTGACCGTCACGTTGTCGGAGCGCTGGCCCGGCGCGGTGATCGAAGCGGTGGACAACTCACCGGAGATGGTGGCGGCGGCCCGGGCCCGCGGTGTCGACGCCCAGGTGATCGCCGCGGCGGACTGGTCGCCCGCGCCGGATACCGATGTGATGGTGAGCAATGCTGTGCTGCAATGGATTCCAGAACACCGCGAGCTGCTGCGTCGGTGGGCCGCAGAACTGCCGAAAGGCGCCTGGCTGGCCTTCCAGGTGCCGGGCAACTTCGACTCGCCGTCGCATCAGGCCGTGCGGGAGGTGGCCCGGCGCCCGGAGTTCGCCGCGGCGCTGGCCGGCATCCGGTTCCGCGAGACCCACGTGGTCGACGACCCCGCGGGCTACGCCGCGCTGCTGACCGCCGCGGGCTGCACCGTCGACGCCTGGGAGACCACGTATCTGCACCAATTGACCGGTGAAACCCCGGTGCTGGACTGGATCACCGGTACCGCGCTGACCGACGTCCGCGCGCGGCTCACCGACGAGGCCTGGGAGCGGTACCGCCAGGCGATCATCCCGCTGCTGGCGCAGGCCTATCCGCCCCAGCCCGACGGCACGACGTTCTTCCCGTTCCGCCGGATTTTCGTCGTTGCCCAGACGTGAATCAGTGGACCTGTTGGTACCGGTGCTGAATCGGGGTTCCGGGCTGGGGAGCGCTGTTCTGGTGCGCGACGACCTGGTGCACTGAGCTCGAGGTGGTGTTCGGCGCGGCGTGGGCGGACGTGGCCAGGCCGATCGCGATGAGCCCGGGTGCGACGGTCAGGCCGATGACGATGATGAAGTAGCTGACCCAGCGGGTGACGATGCTCATCTGAATTCTCCTGCTGCTGTGGACTTTTGATGTCGTGTCCGGAGTGATCCGGTGTTGACTCAAGAGTCCCGCAGCAGGCCCGCGGCGTCTGTCCACCGGCCGGACCCTCAACAGGATGAATTCGTTGTCCCCCGATTGGGGGACGCGGCGGGATTTGTGCACGTTTTTCCGCGGCTACCGCGGAAAAACGTGCACAAATCACTGGTCAGCGGATGGCGTTGAGCGCCCCCAGCACCTGAGCGACCAGTTTGTCGATGTCGGCGCCGGTGGTGTCGACCACGAGATCGGGGTTCTCCGGCGGCTCGTACGGGGCGTCGACACCCGTCAGCCCGCGCAACTCGCCGGCCTTGGCCCGCGCATAGAGGCCCTTGGGGTCACGCCGCTCGCACTCGCTGCGCGGGGTGGACACGTAGACCTCGATGAACGGCAGCTTGGCGACGGAGCTGAGCTCGCGCGCGGTATCGCGGTCCGACTTCAGCGGCGACACCAGCGATGCCAGGGCCACCACACCGGAGTCGGCCAACAGCCGGGCGAGGTGACCCACGCGGCGGATGTTCTCGGCGCGATCACCGGCGGAGAACCCGAGGTCGTCGGACAGCCCGTGCCGGATGTTGTCGCCGTCCAGGAGGTAGGCCACCTGCCCGGTTTCGACGAGCGCCCGCTCGACCGCGACGGCCAGCGTCGACTTGCCCGATGCCGGCAGCCCGGTGAACCAGATGGTCGCGCCCCGCTGCCCGGTTCGCGCCCATCGGTAGGAGCGGTCCAATGACGAAGGGTGCCAACGGATATCGCTCCGCGAGTGGGTGCCGACCTTCACCTCGCGCGGCTCGGTGATGGTGCCCGCGCCGACGGTGTCGTTGGACGTCTCGTCGATCAGGATGAAGGCGCCGCTTTCGCGGTTGTCGTGGTACGGGTCGGCGATCACCGTCGAGCTGGTGCGCAGCGTGACGGCACCGATGTCGTTGAGTACCAACTCGACCGGCTGATCGATGTCGTCGAGCGTCTCGGGATCGAGCCGCGTGTGCAGCGCCTGCACCGTGGCGCGGACGGTGCGGGTGCCCTGCTTGAGCGCCAGCCGGTCACCGGCCCGCAGCGGGGTCTCGGCGAACCAGCACACCGTCGCGTCGAGTTCGCGGGCCAGCACCGGGACCGAGGCGTCCTCGGCGCTGCTGACCAGGACATCGCCGCGGCCGACGTCGATGTCGTCGGCCAGCTCGATCGAAACCGACAGTGGGGCAACGGCTATGGTGCGGTCGTCATCGAGGGTGTCCACTGCCGTGACGGTCGAGCTGGTGCCTGCCGGCAGACTGAGCACGGTGTCACCGACCTGCAGGGTGCCGGCGGTCAGCCGGCCGGTGTAGCGGCGCCGCTGCTGCGCGGTGGGCCGGGACACCCACTGGATGGGCAACCGCAGCTTGGCGGGCTCGGGCTGCGGCGCGCTGAGTTCGATGCCTTCCAGGTACTCCAGCAGCGTCGGCCCCTCGTACCACGGGGTGTTCTCCGAGCGGTGCACGACGTTGTCGCCGAGCTTGGCCGCGAGCGGGATCACGGTGAGATCGACGGCGCCCAGCCGGGCCGCGACCTGACCCAGTTCGTCGTGCACGGCGTCGAACCGCGCCTGGTCGAAGTCGACCAGGTCGATCTTGTTGACCGCCGCCGCGAAATGCTTGATGCCCAACAGCTTTGCGATCCTCGCGTGGCGCAGCGTCTGCCGCAGCACGCCGGCGCGGGCATCGACCAGCAGGATGGCCACGTGCGCGTTGGAGGCGCCGGTGAACATGTTGCGGGTGTACCGCTCGTGCCCCGGCGTGTCGGCGAGGATGTAGCTACGGGCCTCGGTGGAGAAGAAGCGGTAGGCCACATCGATGGTGATGCCCTGCTCGCGCTCGGCGCGCAGGCCGTCGGACAGGGCCGCCAGGTCGGCCACCCCGTCATCGTCGGTGACGGCGTCCAGGTGGTCCAGAGGCAGGCTGTCGGTGTCGTGCAGCAGCCGGCCGATCAGGGTGCTCTTGCCGTCATCGACGGAGCCCGCCGTGGCAATTCGAAGAAGTTGACGTGTGCTCATGAATCATCCCGTCGCTTCGCTCGCCCCATTTAGAAGTACCCCTCTCGCTTACGGTCTTCCATCGCTGCCACCGATGTCCGGTCGTCGGCCCGGGTCTCGCCGCGTTCCGACACTGTGGCAGCGGAGATTTCGCCGATGACGCTCTCGATGTCAACCGCCTTCGACCGGACCGCGCCGGTGATGGTCAGGTCGCCGACTGTGCGGTACCGCACCCACTCGACGGCGGCAGTCTCGTCGCCGGTCGGCTGGGTGTACTCGGACACGGCGAGCAGGATGCCGTCGCGCTCGAACACCTCGCGTTCGTGCGCGAAGTAGATCGACGGCAGCTCAAGGTTTTCCAACTGGATGTAGCGCCAGATGTCCAGCTCGGTCCAGTTGGACAGCGGGAACACCCGGACCTGCTCGCCCTTGCGGATGCGACCGTTGTACAACGACCACGGCTCGGGCCGCTGGGCGCGCGGGTCCCACTGGCCGAACTCGTCGCGGAAGCTCAGGATGCGCTCCTTGGCGCGGGCACGTTCTTCGTCGCGGCGGGCCCCGCCGAATGCGGCGTCGAAGCCGCCGGCCTCCAGGGCATCGAGCAGGGTACGGGTCTGTTGCCGGTTGCGTGACGCACCCGGGCCCGGATCGGCCACCCGGCCGGTGTCGATGCTCTCCTGCACCGACCCGACGAGCAGCTTGTGCCCGACGCCGGTGGTGCGGCGATCCCGGAACTCGATGACCTCGGGGAAGTTGTGGCCGGTGTCGACGTGCAGCACCGGAAAGGGCAACGGGCCGGGCCGGAAAGCCTTCTCCGCCAACCGAAGTAGCACGATGGAGTCCTTGCCCGCGGAGAACAGGAGGACCGGGCGCTCCAGCTCGGCCACCACCTCGCGGATGATGTGCACGGCCTCGGCTTCGAGCAACCGCAGTTCGTCGACGTGGATGCTTGTGGTGGTCATAGCGGCAGCCCTTCCCGTTCGGCTTCGGCGCGGTAGCGTTCCACCCATTCGTCGGAACGCTGGTCGGCCTGACGTTCCAGCACTGGTTTCGGTGCGAGCCTGCGGTCCTGGCCGAGTGCCTCCAGCACGTCGCCGACGACCTCGGTCAGGTTGCGCCACAACACCGGATACGGCACTTCGATGCGGTTGACGTTCTCGTCGAGGAACCATTTCTGCCAGCCTTCTTCCTGGGCTCGCAGCATCCGCACGACGTGTGCGATGGCGCCGGCGTGATACTCGGCGCGAGCGTCACGCACCGGGTCCGGGCGGCCGCGCCACACGCGGGTCTGAACCGCGCGCCAGAAGGAGACAGCCTGCGAGACCACGTCGGGCCGGTGGATGTGGATGAGGACCGGGTCGGAGCCGATGACGTCGCGGATGGCGGCCAGCAGTCCGTCACCCGAGCGGTCCGGCAGTTGCTGGGCCCGTCGCTGCAGCTGTGCCGTCTGGTTCCACATGAGCTTGCCGCCCCAGATGCCGTTGGGCGTGCGGCCGGCGGTCTGGATGTAGTCGCGCCAGATCGTTGCCGGCGCCAGTTCGGGCCTGCCGTCGATCAGAGGGTCGAGCAGTCGCAGGATCGACTCGTCTTCGGTGTCAGCGAACCACTCGCGGGGCTGCGGCGACATGCTGCTGTGTGGCAGGTACTGAAAGAACTCCTGCGGTTCGCCGGCCACACCGGTGGCGCGCAGCGACTCGACCAGAAGCGTGCTGCCGCTGCGCTGTGATGCGAGGACCAGATAGGCCGTCGGTGCTGTCATGGCGCAGAGCCTAGCCTGCGCTGAAATCCCTTGCAGAAGGGGATTTTTCGCACCGTGAGTATTAGTCTTGCGACGTCGATTCCGGGTCGATTCCACGGTCGGAGGCCACTGCGGACCGGCTTGTCGCGGGGCGGCCGTGGATGCTCAGATACGTCCCGATGTAGCGGTCGGAGATCTGGCTCCCGGTGAAGTCCGAGGGTATGACATCGCCCGTCTGCTGTCGCCACGTGTTGAGCTTGAGCGCCAATTGCGCTGCCACTGCGTGATATTCGGGCTGTACGTCAAGGAGGAGGTTGTGCCGCTCGGTGGGATCGGCGTGCAGGTCGTAGAGCTCGCGGGCCGGGCGTGGGTCGCCGATCGCCGGCTGCACAGCGCGGCCCGGAGGGCTGTCGGCGATGTCCCACGGCAGGTCCAGCAGCGGGCGCGAAGCATAATTCTCGATGTAACTGAAGTCTTTTGTTCGCACTGCGCGAATAGGGTCGAACGAGTCGTGATAGGTCTTGGCGGTGTAGACCTCCTCGCGAACCGTGGACGCTGGATCGGTGCCCGTCAGCGCCTGCGCGTGTGAAAGTCCTTCCACTTCAACCGGAACGGGCACGCCGAGCAGATCAAGCAAGGTGGGCAGCAGATCGACCCCGCTGAACAGGTCGTCGTACACGTGCGGCTCGATCCCGGCATCACGCGGCGGCCGCACGATCAGGGCGATGCCGGTCCCGGCGTCGTACAGCGTCGACTTGGCCCGCGGCAGCGCCGGACCGTGATCGGTGAGAAACACCACCCACGTGTTGCGGTCCAGACCGGCCGCCTCCAGGGCATCCAGCAGCCTGCCGACCGCCGCGTCGGCGACGGCGATGGACCCATAGAACTCGGCGAGGTCGTCCCGGATGGCGTCGGTGTCGGGCAGGTAGTCGGGGATGGTGACGGTGTCGCTGGCCGCGGGCTCGTAGCGGTCCCGCGGGTACGGCCGGTGGGTCTCGAAGAATCCGGTGGTGAGCAGGAACGGTTTCTGTGGTGGTTCCCCGAGCCACCGCAGGGCCTGCTCGACGACGTACTCACAGTAGGAAGTCGAGACGTCGTATTCGTCGAAACCCAGCCGGGACGGAAACGACGTCTCATGCTGCATCCCGAACAGTGCTGTGTGCCAACCAGATTCGGACAACAGCTGCGGTAGCGTCTGCACGCCGGCGTGGTACTCCCAGCCGTGGTGTGCCAGCCCGACGAGGCCGTTGCTCTGCGGGTAGCGCCCCGTGAACAGCGAACCGCGCGATGGGGAGCACAGCGGGGCGGTGGCGTGCGCCCGCGTGAACAGGATGCCTTCGGCGGCCAGTTGGTCCAGCCGGGGACTGCTGACATCGCGGTGGCCGTACGCCCCGAGGTAGCGCCCGAGATCGTGCCAGTGCACGAACAGCACGTTCTGGGCCGGCGTTTGGGGCATGGGTCAGCTACCTCCTGGCGATCATGGTCACGAAACCAGCCATGAAACCGCGAATTGCCTTACTGTTCAACGGTTTGGTGCGTCGTGATTCGTGCCCACCTCACCGCCACGCGAACACCGGCTGCTCCAGCTCGTCGACCGGGTCCGGCCGGCCTTCCAGCCCCAGCCAGCGCATCTGCAGCAGCACCGCACCCGTGGGCGCGTGGATGAGGTCATTGCCCAACGGAATCTGCACCACGGGACGCTCACTCTCGGGAATCGCGATGAACCGCGGCGAATCCGGGCGCTGCAACTGGTGCAGCCCGACGCGGTACACGGCCAGCACCTCGTCGGGGGAGGGCTGCGGATCCAGCCGGCCGCCACCCCACATCACCACCGGCGTGATGACGTATCCGGAGCGGGTGGGGTAGTCGTCCAGCAGGCCCAGCACCGCATCGTCCGGCAGCTTGATGCCGACCTCCTCGTGCAGCTCCCGCAGCGCCGCGTCCACGACCGTCTCGCCGGGATCGAGCCGACCACCCGGCAGCGCCCACTGCGCGGAATGGGAGTTCAGCCGGGACGTGCGGCGGCACAGGAGAAACGCCGCACCACCGGCGACGTCGACCATGCGACCGTCCAGGTTCTGGTCGGGCAGCGGCCGTCCGCCGATCCATTCGTCGACGGGAGCCGGATCGATCCGGTCCTCACCACGCTCCGAGTCCACCAGCACGATGGCCACCGCGGCATGGCGCTTTGTCGGGTCGTCCACCACCCGGCGGCGGTGGCCGGACAGGTGCGTGCCGATCAGCGCGCGCAGGGCTTCGTCGTACCGGATCGTCATCGGCCCGACGCTACGCCGCGGCCGATTCAGGTGGTGGGGGGCATCCCGCAGGCTAGGTACACGTATTTGTTGGGGACGTCGAAGGTGAACGTCCGGGCCGGCAGCGCGGCCAGCAGGTCGGCGGGTAGCGGCGTCTTGTAGCGCAGCGACATCGAGCCCTCGAAACTCGGATCGACGGCGGAGAGGTCCGGGGCGTCCAGCAACAGACCTGAGTCGTCCAGTTCGGCCCGGACCATGGTGCCGTCGGGCTGTCCCCACAGGTGATTGACGGTCTTGGCGCCCTTCTTCGGGACCGACGACAGCGTGCCGAGCAGCCGCTTCTCGGTGATCACCAGGGCGCCGACCAGGCTGCGCAGGGTGCTCTTGGCGACCTTGCCGGGCACGTGCCCGGAGAACCGGAACGTCACCGGGACGAACTCGGCCACATGCAGCAGCCCTTCGGCCTGGAGCTGCTCGCGGATGTCGTCGGGCAGGGTCCCGATGCCGAGCAGCTTGCGCAGCAGTACAGCCATGCCTTCAGCGTAGGCCCCGAGGTCGCGGCCCGGTGCAAGGTCAACCGTCGTTCGGGAAATCGTGATCGTCTTGGTGGTTGTCGCCGGCGCGGAGTAGGTGAAGTCGGCGGAATCTCCTTGGCGGATTGCAGCCGGAAGCCGTCATCAAGCGTTGACGATGTCAGCGCTTGATGACGGCTCCGGATCGAAGGAGTCCAGGTCAGAGCGACCCGGCGATTATTGTGCCGGCAGGACGTGCTCGCCGGTCTTGTCCGTCGCCAGGCACAGCGAGCAGATGTAGCCGCCGACGGCCGAGGCCAGCATGTCCGGCCGCTCGTACTCGTGGTGGCACTTCTGGCACAGCAGGTGTGCGTCGGACGGGTTGCCGTACTCGTCGTACATCGGGAGGTCGATGCCGTCATCGGTGCGGCGCAGGTAGTACTTGCCCTTGGTCGCCACGGCGAAGATCGGCGGCAGCACCAGGGCGAGCCCGATGGCGACCAGCGGCGAGTACGGCGTCAGCGCCTCGCCCAGCCCGCCGAAGAAGGCGATCACCGACAGGCCCGCGGCGATCAGCATGGATCCGAAGCCGACCGGATTGAAGGCGTAGAGCATGCCGCGACGGAACTCAGGCTGCTTGGGTGACAACTTCAGCAGGTACTTGTTGAAGACGATGTCGCTGGCCACCACCACAACCCACGCCATGCCGCAGTTGGCGTAGAAACCGAGGATGGTGCTGAGGAAGTCGAACATGTTGGCTTCCATCAGGATCAACGCGATCAGCAGGTTCACGCCGAGGAACACCAGGCGGCCGGGGTAGTGGTTGGTGACGCGGGTGAACGAGTTGGTCCACGCCAGCGAGCCGGAGTAGGCGTTGGTGACGTTGATCTTGATCTGGCTGATCACCACGAGCGCCACGGCCAGGGTCATGGCGAGCCAGCCCGGCAGGAAGTTTTCGTAGATCGACAGGAACTGGTGCACCGGCTGGTTGGCAATACCCGCGCTGTCGGCGACATTGGCGATCAGGTAGACCGCCAGGAACAGGCCGACGACCTGCTTGATGGCGCCGAAGAACACCCAGCCCGGGCCGGCCAGGAACATCCAGGTCCACCAGGAGCGCTTGTTCTCCGGGGTTTTCGGTGGCATGAACCGCAGGTAGTCGTTCTGCTCGGCGATCTGCGCGATCAGTGACAGACACACGCCGGCGGCCAGCAGAGTCGAGCCCATGTCGAAGCCCTGGATGTGGTCTTTGCCCTGGTAGGCGAAGAACTGCCCGACCGATGCTGGATGGCTGATCAGCAGGTAGCCGAACGGCGCGACCATCAGGATGAGCCACAGCGGAGTCGTCCAGACCTGCAGCGTCGACAGGACCTTCATGCCGTAGATGACGAGCGGGAAGATGATGAGCGTCGACGCCGCGTAGCCGAGCCAGAGTGGCAGACCCAGGCCCAATTTGAGGCCCTGGGCCATGATCGACCCTTCCAACGCGAAGAAGATGAAGGTGAACGTCGCGAAGATGACGTTCGTGACCACCGAGCCGTAGTAGCCGAAGCCACTGCCGCGGGTCACCAGATCCAGGTCGATGTTGTACCGGGCCGAGTAGTACGCCACCGGAAACCCGGTGAGCAGGATGACGACCGCGAAGATCGCGATACCGGCCAGCGCGTTGGTGGTGCCGTACGAGATACCGATGTTGGCGCCGATCGCGAAGTCGGCCAGGTAGGCGATGCCGCCCAGCGCCGAGATACCGACCACCCGCGTCGACCATTTCCGGTAACTGCGCGGCGCGAAGCGAAGGGTGTAGTCCTCCAGGGTTTCTCGCGTCGCGGTCAACCGGTCCTGATCGACGTCCGCTGCAGCGGCAGGCGACAGCGGCTCCTGGCCGAGGTCTTGGGTCATGTTTAGCGAAGCTATGGTCAGTTTGTTTCGTGCCCGTGACAGATATGTTCCGGGCGGTAGCGAATTTGAGGCGCTCGAACGCCCCCGGAAGGAGACCGGTGACGAACCGCAACCGCTGGCTGATCGGAGCCGCGGCCGCGATCGGCTACGCCCTGCTGTGGGTGGGCTGGGTCGCGCAGTGGTCCTGGGTGACGACGCTCGACGCGTCGCTACTCGCGCCCGCGCATCGCTATGGCGTGGCGCATCCCGGCTGGGTGCTGGGCTGGCGATGGCTGTCGTCCGTGTTCGGTCCGTGGACCTTTCAAATAACCGGTGCGGTGGTGGCGTTCGTCGCACTGGCCAGACGGCAGCGGCGCACCGCACTCTTCCTACTTCTTGCAGTTGTGTCGTGCAGCTTGGTCACCGACGTCGCCAAGGACATCGCGCACCGGGCGCGGCCGCTGACCGCGCTGGCGCGCGAAACCTCGTGGTCATTTCCGTCGGGGCATGCGCTGGGCACCATCGCCGGTGCGCTGGGACTGTGTGCGGTGTTCCGCATGGCTCAGGTGGCGCATGTCCGGCTGATCGAGGCGTTCTGCGCGGTGGTCGTCGTGTTCGTCGGGGTAAGCCGGGTGGTGCTCAACGTGCACAACCCGACCGACGTCCTGGCCGGTTGGTTGTTGGGTGGGCTGTGGTTTCTCGTGTGGCTGCCGCTGCTGAGTCCGTCTGGGTCTCGGAGCCGAAGCGCTATCGTGCCCAAACCTTGACCCGCCCTGGCTTGACCTTCCGTCGGGCGGTTCTCGACCATGGACGGGTGCGCCGACTGTTCGCTTTGCTGTGTGCTGCCGCGCTTGCGGTGGTACTGGCACCTGTCGGCAATGCGGTGGTGACGCCCTGGTTTGCCAACTCGGTGGGTTCGGCTACACAGGTGATTTCGGTTGTGGGCGTGGGTGGTTCGTCGGCCAAGATGGATGTGTATCAGCGTGGGCCCGCGGGCTGGGACGCCGCTGCCGTGGGTATCCCGGCGTATGTCGGCTCCAAAGGCATGGTTCCGCAGAGCCACGACGGAAACCTCCAGACACCGATGGGCGTCTTCACGTTGCCGTTCGCATTCGGTACAGCTCCGAACCCCGGGACGGGTCTGCAATACGTCCAGACCACACCGGACCACTGGTGGGACGGCGACGTGAAGAGCCCCACCTACAACACCATGCAGGTGTGCAAGAAGGCGCAGTGCCGCTTCGACACCGATCCCGACAGCGGCACCGAGAACCTCGACATCGCGCCCTACAAGTACGCCATCGTCATGGGAGTCAACCCGCAGCGGACGCCCGGTAACGGTGGTGCGTTCTTCGTCCACATCGGTGACGGCCCGACGGCCGGCTGTGTGGCGATCGACGAGGGCACCCTGGTGAAAATCATGCGATGGCTGAGACCGGGAGCGCTGATCGCCGTTGCCAAGTAATCAGATATGAAGGGCAGCAGGCCGGCAGGTTGTGTCCACAGCGTGGACACAGCGGACGAAAAGCAATCTGCGAGAACACCGTTCGCACGTGTCACCAGCTGCGTTAACGGCGTCGCACGTTAGGGTGGTGGGGTTATGAGCCACCAGCTGGGGTTGTCGATCGGGACAACCAACCTGGTCGCAGCACGTGTCGGTGAACCGCCCATGGTGCGGCGCTCGGTGTTGCGCCTGTTCCGTGATCGCACGCCTCAGGTCGGGCTGTTCCCAGAAGAGGGTGCTAGCGCGGACGGCGCCGTGACGCTCAGCGGTTTCGTCGAGCGCGTCGGTGATCCGGTGCCCATGGTGGCGCCCGACGGCACGGCATATCACGCCGACCAGCTGGTGGTTGAGGCGCTGGACGCCCTGATCGAGGCGGCCGGTGGCGAGCCGTCGACGGGCCAATTGGCGATTTCCGTTCCGGCGCACTGGGATACCGCGACGCTGCGCGCCATGCGGGCGGCGATGCGTTCCAATCCCAGCCTGGCGCCCAACGGCGTTCCAGCGCGGCTGGTGTCCGATGCGGTGGCGTCGCTGACCGCGCTGCACGCGAACCCGGGCCTCCCGGCCACCGGTACCGCCGTACTGCTCGATTTCGGTGGCGGCGGCACCAGTATCACGCTGGCCGCGGCGGACTCGTCGTTCGAGCCCATCGAGACCGTGCGGTACACCGAATTCTCGGGGGAGGCCGTCGATCAGGCGCTGCTGTCGCATGTACTCAACCGGGTCGGCGGCCCCGGGGGAGGGGATACCGCCGGCACCGCGGCTGTGAGCTCCCTGGAAAACCTCCGTGAATCATGCTGTGCGGCAAAAGAACACCTCTCCGAGGCGGAGGTGGCGACCGTGGCCGTGGACATCCCGGGTCATCAGAGCGACGTCGAGGTCACCCGCGCCGAGTTGTCCGCGCTGTTGGACGAACCGCTGACCGGCGTGCTGACGGAACTCGATGATCTGTTGCAGCGCAACAAGGTTGCGTGGCGGTCCGTCAGCTCGGTGGTTGCGGTCGGTGGCGGCGCCCGGATACCGATGGTCGGCACGCGGCTGGCCGACCACGTCGAGACACGTGGCGCCGCGGGCACTCTCGTCACGACGCCGCAGCCCGCGCTGGATGCTGCGGTGGGCGCGGCCTTGTTCGCGGTGTACGGCGCAGACGCCGATGCCCAGACCGGGATGGCTCCGGCCGCACTGCTGAGCGGTACCGCGCCGACCGCCGCGGTCGACGGTGGCTCGGCCACCGAGCCCGCGGCCATTCCCGAACTCGACGTGCTGACCGACACCGCGGCCGCCCGGGTGGTCAAAACCACCGGACCGTCCCTGGCATGGTCAGAAGACAGCGACGGCGGCGGTGACCTGCTGCCCTACACGGGCGACGACGCCTTCGTCGACAGCACCACCACCCGCGCCATCGCGCAGTACGTGCCGCCGTCCGGACCGGTGGTCACCGAGCCGTCCAAAGCCTGGCAGCGGCTTCCGCTCATCGTGTTCGGTGTCGCGACCCTGGCCGCGATCGCCGCGGTGGGTGGTGTGACCGTCGCGTTGACGGGGGACCGCAAGCCCGTCACACCACCGACCACGCGGCCGCCGTCGGTGAGTGAAGCGCCGCCGCCACCGCCGTCGCCGGCCGAACCGCCACCGCCGCCGAGCACGGTCACGGTGACCAATGAGGTGCCGGCTCCGCCACCCCCGCAACCCAGTCCGACGTACCAACCGCCGGTGACGCATGCGCCGGCGCCGACGCACACCACCGCTACACGCGCCCAGACGACGGCTCCGCCGCCGACGACGACCGCCGCGACGCCCACGACGACCGAGCCGCCGCCACCTCCGCCGCCGCCGACGACGGAGACGACCACCTCGGCGACGCCGACCATGACGACGAGCTATATCCGGCTGCCGTTCGTCCCCGTGCCGATCCCGATTCAGGTGCCGAAGGGGCCGGACCAACCGGCGGAATCCCAGCCGCCAACCAACCCGTATTACCCGGGACAGCCGCAGTACCCGTACGGGCAGTACCCACAGCAATACCCGCAGCAGTATCCCTACTGACCCGTTGAGCTGCGGCGATGATTATTGACGACTGCGTCGGAATATTGTGATTGACGGCAAATTGACTTGCCCTGATATCACACTTGCGCGAAAGTTGTTGTATGAATTCGACAAGAACTCGCGTCGGACTGGTGGGTGCCGCGGCAATGGTTGGCCTGGGAGCGCTCGGTGCAATCAGCGCCGGAGTGACTGATGGCGGCGCCGTCGCCGGCTCGGATCACGCCCCGACCAACACCGTTTTCAGCAGCCCTCAGGTGCCTGATTACAACAACGGTGCCACACAGACCTGGTCCCCGGCGGCGACAACTGCATCAACAATGAGCGCAGCGCCCGTAGTTAAGGCAGGATAGACGGCTATGAAGACTGCATGGGGTGTTGCTGCGGCAACTTCGCTGAGTGCCATGGCGTTGATCAGTAGCGGTGTGGCTTCCGCTGGCACTCCGCCCAATGTGGTCGGCCAGAAGTACAGCGACGCGCGTTCGGCGCTGTCCAGCGCCGGGTTCAAGCCGCTGGTGTCCACCACGGTTGGCGACCAGCTCCAGTGGCCCAGCTGTGTGGTGACCAACCAGGTTGCGCGCACGGTCTCGCCCCCCGCCAACAGTGGTGGTTCGAGCAGCAACCAAGTTTTGCTGTCGCTGAACTGTGAGGCATCGTTCGCGACCGCGGGCATCCCGGGCAACTCGCTGGGCAGCCCGCAAGGTTCGGCGGCGTACGCCTCTGCGGTGGCCTCCGCCTCCTCGGCTGCCGCGTCGGCTTCGGCCGCGTCCGCGGCTGCATCTGGGGGCTAGGCCGTGGAAGCTCAGAACACCCCACGCTGACCCGGAAACCGGGGGTAGCCGGGCGGTTTCAGTTTTTACGGTGATGCCGAATACCTGAGTGTCCGTGGCGCGTCCGCGGCGCTGGACGTTTGGTATTTGCTGAGTTCGGTAATTTGGTCGGGTTTTCCTGGCTGCCCGGCGATTTGACCTGGTCCATGCTTTGCTGGCGGTCTCGCCGGGTGTGCGCCGAGATGATGAGAACGCTGCTGTGACAGGGGATTTCAAGCGTGTCGCGAGTTGCACCAAGTCTGTCTGAGCGGCTTGTATATGGCACTGTGCCGGAAATGGATCGTCGAAACATGATGCGCGCGTCGGGGCTCGGCCTGCTGGCCGCCGCCGCGATGCCGTCCCCCGCCGCTCTCGCGGATTCTCAACCGGGCAACTCGCCCACTCCGCCGCTGGCCCCGCAGTCGGCCGCGCAAACACAGTCGTACATCTTCCACGACGAGTTCGATGGCCCCGCCGGTTCGCGGCCCGACCCGGCCAAGTGGAACATCGCCACGCACCGCGAGACCATCAAGAACCCGGTGTTCTGGGACCGCCCGGAGAACATGGGCCAGTACCGCGACGACCGGGAACACGTCTTCCTCGACGGCAACGGCAACCTCGTCATCCGCGCCACGCGCGACGGCAACGGGCGATACACCAGTGGCAAGGTTTTCGGCACCTTCTGGGGTGGCATCAACACCACCTGGGAAGCCCGGATCAAGTTCAACTGCCTGACCAACGGTTGCTGGCCGGCCTGGTGGCTGTCCAACGACCACCCCGTCGTCGGCGGCGAGATCGACCTGGCCGAGTGGTACGGCAACGGTGAATGGCCGTCGGGCACCACGGTGCACGCCCGGTCGGACGGCACGTCGTTCGACACCCATCCGCACCCGATCGACGGTGGCTGGCACACCTGGCGCGTCACCTGGAACGACGCCGGTATCTCCTTCTGGCAGGACTACTCCGAGGGCATGCAGCCGTACTTCTCCGTGCCGGCGAATTCACTGGACGACTGGCCGTTCAACTTGCCTGACTACCGGGTGTTCCCGGTGCTCAACCTCGCCGTGGCCGGTTCCGGTGGCGGCGACCCCAAGGGCGGCAGCTACCCGGCCGAGATGCTCGTCGACTACGTGCGCGTCTGGTAGACCGCCGACTGCTGACAATGGGCCCCGCTTCGGCGGGGCCCATTCTCATTGCGCCCCGTTATTGCGGTCCGCGGCCGCGGAACGTCGTGCCGGCGCGCTCCAGCAGTCCGCGCACGCGGGTGATGCCGTAGCCGGTCTCCTCGGCGAGCTGGCGGATGCTCTCGCCGTTCTCGTAGCGGATGCGCAGTTCCTTGCCGATGCGTTCGGCGGTGGTCGGGTCCAGCCGAACGTGCTTGGTCACGGGCGGCACCTCGATGGCGCCGCCGGAGTAGCCCTTGTGGACCTGGCCGCGCGGCGTGACTTCGGCGGCGGACTCGTCGCCCCACGCAGTCCATCCCGGCTGCGGATGCCGGGCGAACAGCTCCAGGTACGGGCCGGGGGAGCACGCCTCGATGAAGCCGTATTGCTCGTCGGGCTTGCGGGAATGCTCGCGCTTACGGGTCTCGATCATGTTGACCTGGCTGCGGGCGTGCGGCAGCGTGCGCATGCTGCCGCGTACGCCGAACAGGATGATCTCGGTGACGTTGCGGAAGTAGAAGCCGACACCGCGACCGTCGGGGCCGCCGTCCTTGCGCCTCTTGGCCCAGATGACGTTGGAGACGTAGCGGTAGCCCCAGGCCTCCATGACTTTCAGGCCCTCGGGCAACAGTGCGTTGGGCACCCACAGGTACAGGTGCGAATCACGCGCCGCGACGGTGGACACCGGGATGTCGCAGATCGCCTCGAGGTCGAGGGTCGAGTAGCGGTCCAGGCGCCGGTGCTCGGGCGCGACCTTGCCGGTCCGGTTGGTGAAACGCCAAGGAGGATCGGCCAATACGGTCTTCCAGCCGCCGTCGACGGTGGGCAGCGGCGGCGGCGCGGCGATGTCGCGCAGGGGAGCGGCCTTGTCTTGGTCGCTGCGTTTCGCCACGTTGTCACTCCTACACTTCGAATTAGATCTTTTCGAACGGAGAAGATCTTCACAAAATCGTAGGCGATGGCACCGACAGGTCAGGCCTCCCAGAGCCCGATGTCGTCAGTTGTGTCCGGAGCCGCCGGGTGTGCGGCCGCTTGGTGCGGGGTGTGGTCGGCCCACGTGCGGGCGCAGATGGCGACCGCCAGCAGCGGGCACCCGCCGCTGTCGCCGCGCTGCATCCGAGGCCGCAGCTTCTCGGTGTTGGTGGTGGTCGTCGTGGCCAGGATGCGGCGGGCACGCTCGTCGTCCATGCCGGCCTCGATGCCCAGGCGGTAGCCGAGGGTGCGCAGGTCGGTCTGGGTGCGGGTGATGATGACGGCGACGTCGATCAGTGCCGCGTCGTACAGCGCGCGGTAGGCGCTGAGGTCGCGATCGAGGTTGCCGTCCTTGGCATTCCACTCCACGTCCAAGGCCAGCCGGTCGACGAAGTTGTCCACCTTGTAGCCCTCGTTGAATACCTCGGTGTCCTCGAGGGTGGGGTGCGTCTCGCCGGCCGGTTTGTGCGGCATCTTGCGCAGTTCCAGGCGGATACGGGTGTCCACGCGCGCTTCGCGCCAGCCCTTGTTGCGGAAAGCGTTGTTTAGCCGGGCGGCGAGTTCGGTCTCCTGCCCGCCGGGCTGGACGAGATCGTCGGTGCGGAGCTGGAATTCGTGCAGGGCGGTCAGCAGCTCGTCGAACCGCTGCGGGTTGGTGGCGGCCAGGATCGCCGCGGCGTTGCGGGTTTCGATGAACTCGTACCGGTCGCGGATGTGCGTCGGCAGTACGCGGGTGTACGAGTCCGTCAGATCCACGGGGCGACGGTAGCAGTGGAGCGCCTGGCTTCGGTGCCGGTGGTGTCACGACTCTGCGTGTGGTGTTCTGGTCGCGGTCCTAGGCCGAACGTGCAGCTTTTCACCGCGGAAGCGGGGATCTGGCGCACGTTCCTACACACTCGGCGTAGCGCCCCGGCTGATGGCATGAAGACTCCACTGCCTCAGCACCCGCGCAAGGCGGCCTCCAACTGTTCGGCCGTGCGCGCCCAGCCGTTGTGGAAGCTGTCGTACTCGTGCGGCGGCAGGAGTGAGTGCTCGATCTCCATCAGGGTCTCGCCGTCACCATGGGGCTCGAAGGTGACGTTGACGACGCTCGCCATTGTCGGGTCGGGCCAGTTCGAATTGCTCCACGTGAAACGCAGCAGGCGCGGACGGTCGACGGCCAGGAAGTGCCCGATGATCAGGACGACGGTGCCGGTGCCGTCGTGGTCGACGTCGAACTGCACCTTGCCGCCGACATGGGGTTCGACGGTGATGGCGACGCACCGGGACGGGCGTGGACACATCCAGTCCGCCAGCGACTCGACGTCGAGCCACTCCCCGAACACCACGTCCGGGACGGCCGGCATGATGCGCTGTACGCGGACGGTGACGGGCTCGGTCATTGGCCATTTCCTTTGCGGCGCAAGCGGTCCGCCAGGGCATCCGCCCGCACCGACCAGAAGTTGGATTGTTCGTTGATCCACTGCTGGGCCATGGTCAGGCCGTCGGGGCGCAGTGACACCCAGCGTTCGCGGCCGCGGACATCGCGTTGCACCAGGCCCGCTGACTCCAGCACGCCGATATGACGGGATACCCCCGCGAACGTCATCGGCAGCGGCGCGGCCAGGTCGGTGATGCGCGCGTCTCCTTGCCGCAGCGTCTCCAGCAGCCAGCGGCGCGTCGGATCGGCCAGGGCGGCATAGGCCCGGTCCAGCACCTGATCTTCAATCATCTTGTTGACTATAGCGACGGATCATGCTCTCCTGAAACAGAGACGTTCAACGAAGTTGTTTAATGATTCTGTGGAGGAGAGACGCCATGCAGAAGCCTGAAATCGTGTCAGCGGCCGAATGGGATGCCGCGCTCGAGAAGATGCTCGTCGCCGAGAAGGAATGGACCCGCAAGCGGGACCAGCTGGCTGCGATGCGCCGCCGCATGCCGTGGACGCCGGTTTCCAAGGACTACACGTTCGTCGGACCGGACGGGGAACTGAGCCTGGTCGAATTATTTGATGGGAGAAGGCAACTCGTCATCTATCGGGCCTTCTTCGAGGAGGGCGTGAAGGGCTGGCCCGAGCACGCGTGCCGCGGCTGCTCGATGATCGCCGACAATGTCGGACACGTGGCGCATTTGAACGCCCGCGACACCACCCTGGCGTTCGCCTCGCGTGCGCCGCAGTCTGACATCGCGCGGATGACGGCCCGGATGGGTTGGAAGATGCCGTGGTACACCATCACCGACGACTTCGACACCGACTTCGGCGTCCACGAGTGGCATGGCACCAACGCCTTCATCCGCGATGGTGATGCCGTCTACCGGACCTACTTCATCAATAGCCGCGGCGACGAAGCGCTGGGCACGTCCTGGAGCTACCTCGACATGACGGCGCTGGGGCGGCAAGAGACCTGGGAGGACTCCCCGCCGGGATACCCGCAGTCAGCGCCCTACGAATGGTGGGATTGGCACGACACCTACGGCGAACACCGGCCTTCGCGCTGGTTCGGCGACCCCGATCCCGCCAAGCCCAACGATCCCCGTCCGCCGCGCGTGGAAGGGTGTGCCTCCTGTGAGGCATGAACTTGACCTCGTGGGCCTCTATCAGCAGACCATGGAGCGCATCGCCGAGTTGGTCAGTGCGCCAGATGTTTCGGTGGATGCCGCCGTCGCGGCATGCCCCGGCTGGTCGGTGCGGGACGTGCTGGCGCATGTCGCCGGCGTCGCCCAGGATTGGGCCGCGGGGCGACGGTCTGCACCACCCAGCGATGAGCAGACCGCAGAGCAGGTGGCTCGGTTCGACGGGCTCGGTGTCGACGGCATTCTGCGCGCCTGGGGCGACGCGGCCGCAGAACTGCCCCGGCTGGCCCGGGAGGGCATCGGGCCGCCGCTCGGTGACGTCGTCGTCCACGAACACGACATTCGTGACGCACTCGGCAGGCCGGGCCACCGGGATTCTGCTGCAGTGCAATATGTTTCCCATCAGCTTCTGCGCGCGTTGCTGCCGCCGGTACCGGTGCGGATCCTCGTCGAGGACGGTGAATACCGCTGCGGCCCGGAAGGCGAATCGGCGATCGACCTGAAGACCACGCGGTTTGAAGCGGTCCGGTGGCGCACCGGGCGGCGCAGCCGACGGCAGATGGCCGCTATGGCATGGTCGGGCGACCCCGCGCCGGTGCTCGATCGCCTGTACTTGTTCGGGCCCGCCATCGCCGATCTAGTCGAGTGACGCTCCGGGATATCGGTTGCCGGATCGTCAATTATGCCGAATTAATATCGAATTTGCTAACAGGCGTAAATAACTCGACGGTCCGAGAAAGAAATACGTACGTACGGTCATGTCGTGAATTCGATCAAACCCGGACTGTGATCAGCGGACTTGCGGCGGTTGCTGTGAATTTCCGTAATGTCGCGATATTTCTGCCATGGGTACGATATCCGCCGGCGTAGCGTATTTGCCACACGATCGCCGTCGGGAGGGGCCGAGATGCGCCGGTTGATGGGTTCTTTCGCAGTCGCGGTAGTGGCGGTATTGGGATCGATGCTGCTGGTCCTGACATCGGCATTCTTGATACCGATCGGTTGGGCCGCCGAATATTCAATCGCTGTACCTGGCACAGGGAACCCCACCCCGACAACGGAATTCACCAACCGCGAGGTGTCGAACTTCGTCATCCCGGTTAATCCGGCTTGTGCCCTCTACGTCGCCTGCAGGACGCCGCAGCAGGTCGATTACTACGCGTCATTCTGGCCGCTCATCATCTTCGGTCTTGACCAGTGGCAGCAGCCCACCTGGAACGCCTCGGTCAACAGCGGCATCTACGGGAGCAACGGCGTGCTGGGCAACGGCCCGGCCACTCCGCCGTTCGGCCTGGGACCGGTGGGTAGCAACAACTATTACGGCCTCATCCAGACGCTCAGCTTTCAGTACGCGGCCGACCCTACTCGTGCGACTGACCATTTCAACGTGACCGGCTACTCGCAGGGCGCGACGGTGGCCAGTTATTTCAAGAACCTCTACCCGAGCTTGGCGACCACATTTCCTCATACGCCGCTGCCCGCAGCCAACCAGTTGCAGTTCATGTTCGCGGCCAACCCGCAGCGCCCCAACGGTGGCATCTTTGTGCGCCCCGGCGTCTTCGGCCCGTGGACGTTGCCGATCGTCGACGCCACCTTCGGTATCCCGGCGCGGACCGACGTCGGAATCAAGACCACCGACATCGTGATCAAGTACGACGGCGTCTCGGACTTCCCGGCGTACCCGCTCAACCCGCTGGCGGACCTCAATGCCATCGCGGGCTTGTTCTTCATCCACCCGACGTACCCGACGCCGCACGATGCCAAGCAGGTCACGGATGGCGCGCACCCGTACGGATACTCCGTGGCCGACTTCCAAGGTGACATCGCCCTGGCGCAATTTGCGTCCGATACCGGCCACCCCGAGTTGTGCCCATCCGCGGTGAATTGTCAGGTGCACGGTGACACGACCTACCTCACCTTCGACACCGTGAACCTGCCGCTGCTGGCGCCCATCCGCTACATCGGTGAACAGATCAGCAGCAAGACCGGCCTGCCGGACTTTGTGCGACCATTCGCGGACCTCATCCAGCCGGATTTGAAGGTGTTGATCGAAACTGGATACGACCGAAGCGATTACGGCAATCCCATGCCGTTCCAATTCGTCATCCCGCTGAATCCGGCCAAGGTGCTGACGCTGGTACCTGATCTGATCAATTCGACGATTCAAGGTTTCCAAGATTTCGTCGGCGACATCACCGGCACCCGGCCTCCTGGTCTGCCCACGCAGGACCCGTTCGCGACCGCGGTGTCGCTGTCGACGCCCGCCGCCAGCATCCCCGCGCCGCTTGCCGCGAACGCGACAACGTCAACCCCCACCAACAAGGCGCCGCTGACGCCGAAGGCCCTTGCCGCGTCCGCCGTGTCGGGCACGACGTCCGGCACCACCTCGTCGAGCACGACGGGGGCTACCGCCGGCTCGACGTCGGCGGGGACCACGTCGGGCACGACCTCCGGCACGACGAGCGGTATTCCGACATCCGGGACGACGAGCCAAACGGTTTCCGGCACAACCGTTTCGGTGAGCGGCGGAGCCAAGTTGACCGCCACAACCGCCATTACCCCGAAGACCGGCTCGAGCTCGACCAGCTCCGGGTCGACGACAGGCTCGACCACGTCTGGTTCCACGACGACGGGTTCCACGACAGCGGGATCGACCACGGGCACCACATCTGGTTCGACTACGGCAGGTTCCACGACAACGGGCTCCACCGCGTCGGGTTCGTCGACGGGTTCGACCGCCTCTGGCACGACGTCAGGCAGCACCGCGAAATAGGTTGCGAGGGTGGACTTCAGGTCCAGCTGACCAGACCCAGTTCGATCAGCCGGGTGGCTGTGCTGAGGGCGTCGGCCCGGACCTGGTCGGGGTCGAAGCCGGTGGCATGGGCCGCGGCGGCGATGAGATCGCGTAGCGGGCGCTGTCCGTCGAGTGAAAGCACGACGGGCAACGCAACCGGCGACACGCTAGCGCAGAGCGCAAGTCCAGGAAGTACCCATAGCTCGGTGGGTGTGGGTTCATATCCGGCGTCGGTGCGACACAGCGACTGCTCCAACCGGGTCCCCGGCAGTGGTGTCAGCACGGCGTCGAGCAGGTCGTCGCCGGTCAGTCGGGCCAGTCGTCGTCGGCTCTCGAACACCCGCTGAATTTGTTCCCCGCCGGGGCCCGTGGGGGAACCGGGCATATCGTCGGCCCAGAGATGCTCGGCGCTGGCGTCGGTGCGCTGCAGGATGATTGCTGCTGTCGTGATGGCCTCGATGCCCTGGTCTCGGTAGAAGCCCAGCCACCGATCCATGGCCGCCGCGAAATCGGGTGTCGCATGCTCGCTCTGGGCCAGCCAGATGTGGGCGTTTTCAAGCGGGTTCTGGCTGGCGAAGCGCAGGACCCAAGCGTCGCAACCCATTCCGGTGAACCACAGCCGGACCGGCGCAAGCCAATCGCCGTCCATCTGATGCGGCCAGCTGGTCAGCATCGAAGCCCATCCGCCGGGGCGCAGCCGGGGCACGATCTGACGCACCAGCTGCTGCCCCAGGCTGCCCGGCCGGTCGGTCGACTGCCCGGCGTCCCGCCACAGATAGGTGCTGTCGGGGGAGATGATGAATGGCGGGTTCACGGTGATGAGATCGAACGTCTGGTCGTCGACGGGTTCGAGGAGACTGCCCTCGAGCCAGCGGACATTGGACAGGCCGTTGAGCCCGGCGCCGAATTCGGCCAGCCGCAGGGCGCGAGTGTTGACGTCGGTGCCGACCACGGTGGCCGCGTGAGCGGCGGCCTGAAAGGCCTGTACGCCGCCGCCGGTTCCGACATCGAGCGCGTCGACACCGGGCCGGCGAACGGTCAAGTCTGCCAATGTCATTGATGCTTGCGAGACCGCGACGACGTGCTCGCGGCCCAGGGGGCGGCCGTCCTGCCAATCGTGGGCGACCAGCATCTCGTCGCACCAGGCGATACACGTGTTCGCCTGGACTCGGTCGTCGACGCCGGCCAGCAGACCGGCGTCGATCAGGGTATCGAGATTCAGCGGCCGCAGCGCTTCTACCGCGGCGCTCCTCGGCACGGTCAGGCCGGCGAGGAACAGCGACGTGAGTGTCGCCAGCGGCGTATTACCGAGTCGATGGGCCAACACCACGGCGTCGAAGGGGTGTGGTGCCATTCGGCCACCACTGAGTCCCGCGCGGGAGTAGCCTGCAGCCGCCAATACCTTGCCGAGGTCTGCGGCGCTGTCGACCAATCGGTCGTCCGCAGCCGTCACTACTTGGACGGGCCGGTGAGCTTCAAGAAGGCCGGCGAGCCGTCTGTATTCGGTGCGCCGAACTTCATGAATACGGTGCCCAGCTTGTTCAGGTTGTCGAACTTGTAGAACGGGAAGTTCGCCTTGTACATGTTCTCGAACTTGAGGAACGCCGCGTTCAACTTCAGGAATGCCGGTGTGGGGCCGCCGTTCGGTGGCGGCGGTGCTACGTCACAGGAAGACGTGCACGGAGCCGCTGCGGCGGGCGTCGAGGTGAGCGTCGCGACGCCGGTGCTGGCGGCCATGGCCACCAACGACATCATGACCGTCTTGGTTAGCTTGTCTGTGTCCATCGCAGCTCCCGAGCGCTGGGCACAGCGAACACTGTGCCGTGGAGGAAATTGGCCACATGGTGCAGTTTGATGCAGCTCAAATGCTAGCAGTGAGCTGCTCAGAGAGCCTAGGAAAATATCCGTGTATGGTAGGCCGTCTTCACAATCGCGGTTGTTCCAGCAACGCCACCACGGCGTCGGTCAACGCGGCGCGAGCGACGTCGAGATCCGACGTGAAGCCAATCTGCCGTTCGTTGCTGAGACCGCGGATCGCAGCGGGAAGCAGGCACCGCACGCGGTGCAACTGGTCCGGGTCGACGTCGAGCCCGTCCATCAGATAGTCGAACCCGTGAATCCAGTCGAGCTCGCGCGCTGCGAAAGCCGCTGCGGTGCGCGGATATTCGGCGGCGATATCGGACCGTCGCGCGGGCAGAGACGTGCGCAGCGCGGTCAGGGCCCGCCCCTCGGTGGTGTCCAGATACCGCCAGACGGATTCGATGGCTCCTTCCACCCGCTCCCGCAGGCTGCCGCGGCGCGGCGTGTCTCGACCGGAA
This sequence comes from Mycolicibacterium sp. CBMA 226, assembly GCF_009729075.1. Taxonomy (GTDB): domain Bacteria; phylum Actinomycetota; class Actinomycetes; order Mycobacteriales; family Mycobacteriaceae; genus Mycobacterium. Next base: position 449,426 of record NZ_VTGY01000011.1, read on the forward strand.
TCCCAACTGCGGGAGTGGATTTCAGTGATGACGGCGACCCAGAGCCCGTCGAGATCAGCGAATTGGTGCTGCACCGTGCCCCAGGTGACGCCGGCATCCTTGGCGATGCGGTTCGCCGACACCGGCTCGCCACCGCTGTCGGCCAGGCAGCGGATGGCGAAGTCGAGGAGCCGTGCCCGGGTTTCCAGCCCGCGCTTGTTCAGCTTGGTGCCGGCACCGGACTCCGTGACGACGGCCTGCCACTGTTCCCGGGCGCGGGCTGCCTGTGGGGAATCCCGGGCTGGGCGCTCAGGCAAATCGGCCCGGATTCGCCGCGACGGCCCGGTGCAGCGTCGGCCGATTGGCGCGATAGGCCTGCACCACGGGCGCCAGCTCATGCGGGCTGGCCCCGTGCATGATGACCGAGTGCACGCCCAGATCATACTGGCGGGCAATGGTTTTCGCGCAGTCCTGCGGCGAACCCTTGGCGACGGCGGCCAGCCATGCGGTGGGGATCAGCTCGGCGATCCGCTGCAGTGTCTCGAACGATGCACTGGCATCGATCGGTCCGGCAGTGGCGGCATCGGTGAACAGGTCGGACTGGCGAATGCGATCCCATGTCGCCCGGTCCCAGCCGTTGGCAGACACCAGGACGTCCGGGTATGCCTGCAGGTAGGTCGCCAGGCGCCCGACGCCCCGCCGGATCTGATCATCCTCGGACAGTGCGTCGGGAACCGTCGCCAGGCACGCCCAGATCCGGACGCTGTCGGGGTCACGGCCCGCCTTCTCGGCGCCCCGGCGTACCGCTGCCACAGAATTCGACGTCGCCCCGTCGGAGAAAAACGTATGCAACACAACGAAATCAGCGATCTCGCCAGCAAGCTCCATGGTCTTCGGGCCGACCGCCACCAGGCCGATCGGCGGCCCGTCCGCCAGGCCGTTCACGTGGCGCAGCATGGGCCACTTCCCGGCCGGGCCGTCGTGATCGAGAATCATCTCGCCGGCCCAGAGGCGGCGCAGGATGCCGAAGAAGTCGCGCAGCCGGGCCTCGGTGACCACCGGGAGACCGATCGCCTGCCAGTAGGGGCCCATCCCGCGGCCGAACGCCATGGCGAACCGGCCTTCGGTCAGGGCGTGCATCGTCGACCCGATGGTCGCGGTGACGGTGGGGTGCCGGGTGTGGTGATTGGTCGACGGTGCGATGCCCAGCGTGGTGCTGGCGCCTGCCACGGCGCCACTGAGGACGCCGGCGTCCTTTACGGTGAAGCGCTCGCCGATGTGGCACGAACCCAGCCCGAGTGCTTCGGCGTCGCGGGCTTCCGGCAGCACCACCCGGGCATCCGCGGGGTGCCGGGTGACGGCGTAGTAGCCGAGCTCGTTGAGCTGGTCCTGCGTGCCCATGGTGCGCCTTTCATCGGAGACGCTTAGCACTGTTAATCATCGGGATTCAATTGTCAATGAGGGTTCTCAATAACTTGAAGCCGGTGCATCGGCCGAAACGCCGGTGGCATCGATGCTCGGGAACCGGGCGTGAATGCGTTCGATCAGGAACCGGGCCTCATCAAGGTCGCGGCGGAGCTCGTAGGCGCGCTTTCGCATTGATCGGGCCCGCTCCGACCACGCCGCCGCGTCGGGCAGTGCCTCGAGGCGGGACAGCCGGGACGCCAGGTCCCACGCCTGCCTGCGCAGCTCTGCGCGCAACGCTCGAGCCTGCGCCACATCGGCATCTTCAGTCACGCCGCTCATATTTACACGACGGTTAATTGGCCGCATGACCAATTGGTTAGATTGACTTCGAACGTGGCTTACAGGTCGCGGATCACCCGAGCCGGCGAGCCGACGGCGAGAACGCGCGGTGGCAGGTCGCGGGTGACTACCGAACCGGCGCCGACGACGGTGTCCGCGCCGATCGTGATACCGGGGCACACGATAACGCCGCCGCCGAGCCAGACGTTGTCGCCGATCACGATTGGTTCCGCCGCTTCCCATTTGTCTCTGCGGATATCTGGCTCCAACGGGTGCGTGGCCGTCAATAGCTGCACGTTGGGCCCGATCTGGACATCGTCACCGACGCTGATCCTGGCGACGTCAAGGAGGATGAGGCCCCAGTTTGCGAATGTGCGGGCGCCGATGGTGGTCTGGTAGCCGTAGTCGCACTGCAGTGGCGGACGAATCTCACTGCCGTCCCCGAACGCGCCCAGGAGTTCGCGGAGCAAGCGATGTCGTACCTCGATGTCGGTGGGATCGAGCGCGTTGATGTGGTGGGTGAGCTGCTGCGCCCGTTTGGAGTCGCGGATCAATTCCGGGTCGTCGGCAAGGTATAGGTCACCGGCGAGCATGCGGTCGCGCATCGAACGAGCCATAGGACCACGTTAGGCGCGTCCGGCCGGGTGAACCTTTTTGACGTCTGATTCGTTCAATTGATATGAGCATCATCGACTTCCGCCGCCGGCGCCCCGCAGCGCCGACCTTCGTGGTCGTCGACCGTCTGCACGACCGGCGTGCCGAAGAGGTGCCCGGAGAACAGATCGCGGCGACGGTGTCGTCGTGGCTCGCCGAGCTGGGTGTGGAGACGCCGTTGATCGATGCGCTGGAATCGGCTGCGCAGAAACAGGATTGGCCGACCGTCTACGCCCTCGGGGAGCGGCTGTCGGTCGACGTCATGGTCGCATAGGCCGAAATGTCCAGCGCCGCTGGTTAATCCAAGGCCAGCTTCGTCGGTGCACCGTCGATGCTCGTGAGGTTCTTCTGCTGCCAGTACTCGGCGACGCCCTCCGCGCCCTTCTTGTCGCCCCACGTGTCGAGCAGGACCCGCTCCGACTCGACCGACATGAGCGGCACGCCGAAGCCGCACGAGGTCTGGACGAGATCCACGCTCAGGTCATAGATCTGACGCGCACTGATGTGCGGCGGGAACTGGCCGTAGAGCTCGTCCCAGTCCGCGTCTCCGGGCGCGACCTCTCGGGCGGTGCCGTACAGCCGCAGGATCAGCGGCTCGCGGTCGAATGAGCAGAACATCAACGTCATCCGCGGGTTGTCCAGCAGGTGCGCCGAGGTTTCGTTGCCACTGCCGGTCAGGTTCAGCCAGGCCACGCGGTTCGGTCCGAGGACGCGGAGGGAGTCCAGGCCCTTCGGCGACAGGTTCACCCGGCCGTCGCGCGCCGCTGTCGCCACGAAATACATGCTCTGCGCGGCGATGAACTCACCGAGCCGGTCAGTGATCTCCGGAAACTGCTTGGCCATGGGGGCATGGTTTCACGGCGAGGCCGGCTCGGTCGACCGAGTATCGAATGCGCCGGCTTGCCGCTCCTTTGGCCCCATTGCTCGGCTCAAGCGGGTTTGCGCCCGGACAGCAGAAAATTCAGATGCGGCATGACGATCGCGTCGGGGTTATCGAGGTGGCCGAGTGCGTCGGCACAAAGCTCTTCGAGTTCTGCTTCTGTTGCCAAGCCGAGTTGGAGGACATGCGGCTTCATAGTGCGGATGAGGTCCACCCGGATCGTGCGGCGGGTGTGGCCCAGCGGATACACGTCGGCACGAGCCTCGACCCGGACATCGGTCAGTCCTGCGGAACGGTAGAGCTCGGCGAGGCGGCGTCCGATTCGCCAATCGGCACCGTTGCGGGTGAAGACCGGGGCGAACATCTCGACCAGCCGTTGATAGGCCGGATGAGGTGGGTAGCAGATCGAGCATTCGCAATCGGCCTCCAAGCTGAGGATCCACCCGCCGGGCTTGGCGAGGCGAACCATCTCACCGAGGACCTCGGCGGGTTCGGGGATGTTGATCAGCAAAAGGCGAGCGTGGACGACGTCGAACGACGATGAGGGGAGCCCGGTGTTGCGCGCGTCGGCAACCATCACCTCGACGTTGCTGAGTTTGCGCGCGGCCGCCATATCAGCTGCCATTGCCACGTGGATCGAGTCGGCGTCCACGCCGACCACCCGGCCGGAGGGCCCCACCCGATCGTGTAGTAACTCCAATATGCCGGTTGGTCCGCAACCGAGATCGATTGCGGCGTCACCAGGTGCCAACCCAACACGATCAATCAACGTCGTGCTGGCTGCCAGCAGTTCTTCAGCTTGGCGTCTCAGCCGGCCGGACTCAGCGTCGTTGGCGCCGAGTGAGTAGACGGAGTTGGGCTCGTAATCACCGGCCGCCCGGGTCGCGTCGGTCATTCAGCTGCCCCCTCGCCACGAAGGTAACCGCTATCGGGATCGTCGCAGACGTTACTCTTGTTTGCTGCTAGGCGTCGGCATGACCAGCAGATTCGCAGCGGCGTCAGGCGATGCGGGGCACGCCCCGGCGCGGGCAGTCCCGGGCACTTGTAAAAGTCGCACCGCGTTGCGGTCCTTGGCCATCACCTAGGAGGTGATGGCGCTGAGTCGATGACGCGGTCGAGCCCGTCGTCGGGAAAATGCCTGCGCCGACCAGTGTGGAATCTGCCGCTTCGTAATCGTCCGGACGCTAGATTCGGTGCCAAATCCGGACCGAAGAAGGTGCCCATGCCGAACTCTCGCGGACTATTGCTCAACCCGAACGACTTCGACCCCCAACAACTCGATCCGGAGACGCGGCGCCAGTTGCTTGCGCTGATCGACTGGTTCGAGGAGCGCGGCAAGACGAGGTTGCTGCAGGACGATCTGGATGCGACCTGGGTCGCCGATTTTCTCGATTTCATCAAGCGGGAGCGCGTCTTTGCGACGTTCCTGACGCCCTCGGAGTTCGCGGACGGTGATCCGAACAAGCGCTGGGACACCTCGCGCAATGCGGTGCTGAGCGAGATTCTCGGGTTTTACGGGCTGGCGTACTGGTATGCCGAGCAGGTCACCATTCTGGGCCTTGGCCCGATCTGGCAGAGCGACAACATCAAGGCCAAGGAACGGGCCGCCGCGCAACTCGAAGCGGGCGGCGTCATGGCGTTCGCGCTGTCCGAGCGCGAGCACGGCGCCGATATCTACAACACCGACATGCTGCTGACGCCGACGACGGACGAGGGTGTCGTGTTCCGGGCGTCGGGGGAGAAGTACTACATCGGCAACGGCAACGTCGCGGGCATGGTGTCGGTGTTCTCGCGCCGCACGGACATCGACGGACCCGACGGCTACGTCTGGTTCGTCGCCGACAGCGGCCACGAGAACTACCAACTGATCGACAATGTGGTGCACGGTCAGATGTTCGTCAGCACCTTTCGCCTCAACGACTATCCGGTGCACGAGGAGGACATCCTGTGCACGGGGCCCGAGGCGTTCTCGGCGGCGCTCAACACCGTCAACGTCGGCAAGTTCAACCTATGCAGTGGCTCGATCGGGATGTGCGAGCACGCCTTCTATGAGGCGATCACACACGCGAACAACCGAATCCTCTACGGCAATCCGGTCACCGACTTCCCGCATGTGCGTGCGTCATTCGTCGACGTCTACGCCCGGTTGATCGCGATGAAGCTGTTCAGCAATCGCGCCATCGACTACTTCCGCAGTGCCGGCCTCGACGACCGGCGGTACCTGCTGTTCAACCCGGTGACCAAGTCGAAGGTCACCTCCGAGGGCGAACGCGTCATCACCCTGTTGTGGGATGTGCTGGCCGCCAAGGGGTTCGAGAAGAACACCTACTTTAGCGAGGTGAACCGACTGATCGGCGCCCTGCCCCGACTCGAGGGCACCGTGCATGTGAACGTCGCGCAGATCCTGAAGTTCATGCCGAACTACATGTTCAACCCGGCAAGCTACCCGCAGATCGGTACCCGGGACGACGCCGCCGACGACGTGTTCTTCTGGGCGCAGGGGCCGGCACGCGGCGCATCCAAGGTGCAGTTCGCGGACTGGGCGCCGGTATACGAGCAGAACCTCGAGGTCCCGAATGTGGCCCGCTTCTACGAACAGGTGCAGGCGTTCAAAGACCTGCTGCTCACCGCGGCACCCGACGCCGATCAACAGCGCGACCTCGACTTCGTCCTCGTCGTCGGGCACTTGTTCACGCTCGTCGTCTACGGCCAGTTGATTCTCGAGCAGGCCGAGCTGATCGGGCTTGACCGTGACTTGCTGGACCAGATCTTCGACTTCCAGATCCGTGACTTCTCGTCCTATGCGGTGGCGCTGCACGGCAAGCCGAGCTCGACTGTGGCACAACAGGAGTGGGCGTTGTCGGCGATCCGCAAACCCGTAGCCGACGCGGGTCGCTTCGATCGGGTCTGGGAACAAGTGGCGTCGTACGACGGTGCTTACGAGATGCGGCCCTAGCTCAGTGGGCGGAACACCGGCAGCGCCCGGTACCGCACGGTGAAGCTGGCCTCGCTGAGCGCTTCGCCCACCTCGCCATCGTGAGCGATGGTCGTCGGCCCGTCGACGGCGACGAACCGGAACTCCGGCACCCGTAGCTCGTGGTACAGCGGGCTGCGTTCGAGCCGGCCCAAGGCGACGGCCGTCGCGATGCGCAGGCGGCTGAACCGCCGCCCGGTTTCCAGGATCCGGATGTCGATCAGACCGTCATCGAGACGTGGCCGCACCGACGGGGCGAACCCGGCCGGGAAGTACGTCGAGTTGCCCAGGAAGAAGAGCTCGGTCTCAAGTGTCTTGTCGTCGTAGCGGATTCGCACCGGAGCTTCCCGGCGCAGCGTCAGATACAGCGCGTAGACGCCGGCCAAGCGTTTGCCGATCCGGCGTTCGAGCATTTCCCGCGTCCGCACGTAATTCGGGTAGGCGCCGATGCTGGCGGTGTTGATCACCATGCGTTCCTCGTTGAGGCACACCAGATCCACGTAGGCCGCAGTGCCTTCGGCGATCGCCTTGACGGTCTGTGCCACGGAATCGCAGCCGATGTCCTTGGCGAAGTGGTTGAACGTGCCGCCGGGGAACACCGCGAGCGGGACGCCCTTCTCGGCAGCGATGCCCGCTGCGCATGCCACCGTGCCGTCGCCCCCACCGATGGCGAGGACGTCGGCGCGTTCGGCTGTTTCCCGCAGCACGGCCTCGATGTGGTCGTCATCGCCGAGTTTGACGATCTCCATGTTAGGCAAGGCTTTTCGGGCGTCATCGATGATCCGTGCGCCCGTACCGTCGCCGGAGGCCGGGTTGATCACCAGTGCCACGCCGGCGCCGTCTGGCCGCGGTTCGGTGTGGAACCGCAACGGATCCGACGTCGGCAGGGTGGTGGCCGGGATGGTCGGGACGATGCGGGCGCCCAGGACCGCGATGGCGGCACCGACGCCGAACCCGGCGAACACATCACCCGGGTAGTGCGCACCCGTGGCCACCCGGGACAGCCCCACCAGGCCGGCGAGTAGCGCCAGCGGGAGACCGGCCGCTGGAGACTCCAGGCCGATGCCCACAGCGAACGCCGCGGCACTCGCCGAATGTCCTGAGGGCAGGGAGTTCGAGGTGGGGACACGCTTCGTCCGCCGGATGAGCGGGATGAGGGTGCGGTCCGGCCGGGCCCGCCGCCAGAGCCGCTTCGCCAACTGGTTGGTCACGAGGCTGGTGACCGCGAGGCTGACGACGCCTCGCGCGGCGCCCCGCCGCACCGACTGGCCGCCCAGCGCGCCCATGGCGGCGGCGATGGCGAACCACAACTTGGAATGATCGGCGGCCCTGGTCAGGCCGGGCATCAGGCTGTCGAGGAGTGGACTCGGTGATTCAGCGATCGCCTCGAAGACCTCGCGGTCCAACGTCCCCAGGCCCTTGCCGATCGCGCGCGCATCCATGGCGCCCAAGTATCCGTTGTGACGGAAATTCAATCTTCGTGGAGGCTTCTTGCGCGCACGTGGTCAGGGGCGCGTTCGGACGAAGCTCATTATTGATCGTTTGACCAAAGTTGGCGGTTGAATCATGCCGTGTTTTTGTCCACACTCCCTTCGGCCCGGCAGCTCACAACGCGCTGTTGCGACCTTCGCCTCCGCTCGTGAGTTCATTGACATCCGCAAACGTCCCTTCTAGAGTTTGGTCGATCGAACAGCAAATCGGGAGATGAAGTATCCCGATGTCGCTGAGAAGGAGAATCGTGAAAGCCTGGGTACTCGACGAGGTCGGAAGCGCGTTGAGATTGACGGATCTCGAGGTACCGCGCCCGGCGCAGGGCCAAGTGCTGGTGAAGGTGCGAGGCGCGGGCATATGCCACAGCGACCTCGGATACATCTATGGTGTACTGCCCTTCCAAGTGCCTCTTCCGGTTGTCCTCGGCCACGAAGTTTCAGGCGAAGTCGTCGAGTGTGGCGAGAGTGTCGCCGGTGTTCGGCCGGGTGATGCTGTGGTCAGCGCGGTCTGTCATACGGACGCGCCCGGGATAACGCGCAACGGTGGTTACGCGGAATACACGCTGATGACGGCCGACAAAGTGGTACCAATACCCTCCGGCGTCGACTTTGCGAAGGCAGCGGCAGCAACCGATGCGGGGGTGACCTCGTACACCGCTGTAGTCATCCACGGGAAAGTCGGCGTCGGAGACCGCGTCGGGATAGTTGGACTGGGAGGCCTCGGACTTACTGGTGCTCGTATCGCTGTTGTCACAGGAGCGTCGGTGATCGGGGTCGAGCCGAACAAAGACGTCTGGCCGATTGCCCTGGAAAGTGGTGTGAGCCAGGTAGTTTCCGATATCGAGGAGCTGGCCGGACAGAACCTGGACGTCATTGTTGACTTTGCGGGATTTGGCACGACCACGGCAGGTGCGGTGCGCGCAGTCAAGCCCGAAGGGACCGTCGTCCTAGTCGGTCTCGGTGTCGCGGAGACCACCTTGAATTCCCTGGACCTGATCAGCCGAAATATCGCCGTGCGCGGATCGACGCCATCTGGGGTTCCTGAACATTTGCAAGCCCTACTCGCCATGGTCGCCGCTGGCGACTTGGACATCGCTACGACCGAGATTGGATTCGGCGACATTCCGGAATCGCTAGATCGCCTCGCACGCGGTGAGGTTAAAGGCCGCGTCGTTGCTCTGATTGATTCTTGAGCCCGCTGGCCTGGCCAGATACGCGATCAGGCATTCGAACAAAATCGAACAGCGTTGCCGCTGCTTTATGTGGAGCCGATGACGGGAATCGAACCCGCGTATTCAGCTTGGGAAGCTGATGTTCTGCCATTGAACTACATCGGCATGGTGCCGCTGCAGGATATCAACCCGGCCCGATAGGCTCCCCACGTGCTCCTCTCTGACCGTGATCTCCGGGCCGAAATCGCTGCTGGGCGCCTCGGCATCGACCCGTTCGATGACGCCATGGTGCAGCCCTCCAGCGTCGACGTCCGGCTGGACAGCCTGTTCCGGGTTTTCAACAACACCCGCTACACGCACATCGACCCGGCGCAGCAGCAGGACGAGCTGACCACCCTGGTCGAGCCCGCCGAAGGCGAGCCCTTCGTCCTGCACCCGGGTGAATTCGTGCTGGGCTCTACGCTCGAAACCTGCACGCTCCCAGACGATCTGGCGGGCCGGCTGGAAGGCAAGTCGTCGCTGGGCCGGCTGGGTCTGCTGACGCACTCGACCGCGGGCTTCATCGACCCGGGCTTCTCCGGCCACATCACGCTGGAGCTGTCGAACGTCGCCAATTTGCCGATCACCCTGTGGCCCGGCATGAAGATCGGCCAGCTGTGTCTGCTCCGCCTGACCAGCCCGGCCGAGCATCCGTACGGCAGCGACAAGGTCGGCTCGAAGTACCAGGGCCAGCGCGGGCCGACGCCCTCGCGGTCGTACCTGAACTTCGCCAAGCCCTGAGCGCAGGCTGAGTTCGCTCTGCGATGAGGGTGCCGGCTACTCGGCATTTGTCGCCGTAGGCGCAGGGTGAACGGCGGCTGTCGGCCTCCTGCCGTTGACTCTGTATCGAGGGCTCTCGCTACTCGCACTTTTGCGCCCTAGCGCAGGGTCAACGCCTACCGGGAGTTGATCCTGCGGTAGCGGTACTGGCTACTCGCACTTTTGCGCACTCAGCGCAAGGTCAACCCAGGCAGCACGCCGAAACCAGTTGACTCTGTAAGCAGGGTCTTCGTTACTTGCACTTCTGCGCCCCAATTACAGGATCAACGCACGCGCAGCGGCTCAGCCACCCGGCATCATCGGGTTCCCGCCCGGCATCGGGTTCATCGGGCCGACCGGGCTGGTGGGAATCGTGGTGGTCGTTGTCGGGACCGTGGTTGACGTCGTCGTGGTGGTCGTCGACGGAGTAGTAGACGACGTCGTCGTCGGTGTCACCGTGGTCGTGGACGTCACCGGCGGAGGCACCGGCACACCCGTGGTCTGGGTGACGGTCGAGGTGCTGGTCGATGTCGACGCAGTCGAAGAAGAACCAGCGGGCACCAGGACCGCACAGGCCACGCGTCCACCTGAGTCGCCGGTCGCGACCGTCTCGGCATCCGGACCGGGAACGCCGTTGTGCGTGTACCGAGGCGGGATGTTGGCGAAGTTGTCCGGCCCCTGATGGATGATCAGCGCGCTACCCTCTGGCCCTTTCAAGCCCTCCTCGGTGAACGCGTCGGTCGTCGCGACGACCTTCCCGCTGCCGTCACCGCGCACGTTCAACGGCGTCAGATCACCGCTCGCCGGATGCCCGTTATGTCCGGCCACCTGAAGATGTTCGCCGGCCGACGTGAAATCGCCCTCGCACTTACCCACGGAGTGGATATGCATGCCGTGGCTGCCGGGGGCGAGGATGCCGCCGCCGGTGGTTTCCACTGTCACGGTGGCGTAGCCGTCGCTGAAGTCGAGCGAGGCGTTGGCGACGGGTCTGCCGTCGGACGTTTTCAGCACGACATTCATGGCCGACGGGTTGGACTGGGTCCATGTGGTCGGCGGCGTAGAAGTCGAGGGCTTCGTCGAGTTCTGGTTGGAATTGCAGCCAGCCAGCACAAAGACCGGTGCGGTGAGCAGGGCAGCAGCTGCAGTGGCTCGATTCAACATTTCCCCCAGATACCCCGAACCGCCAGCGTCTAACCGCCGCTTTGTTTCACGCGAAACCAAGCACTGAAGGGCCTTGTGAGGCTGGTGTAACACGTCGGAAACGTAGTCGCCGCGCGCTGGAAACGCCGTCGATACATCCTCGTCAAGATTGTCGAAGGAGTCCCACGTGCAAGGCATCGATCCCGCCGCCACCGCCTGGCTGCTCGCCAGCACCGCCCTGGTCCTGCTGATGACCCCCGGCCTGGCCATCTTCTACGGCGGCATGGTCCGCACGACCGGCGTTCTCAACATGATCATGATGAGCTTCATCTCGATTCCGCTGGTCACGGTCGCGTGGATCCTGCTCGGGTACACCCTTTCCTTTTCGAACGGCGACGGCTTCATCGGCAGCCTCGAACATTTCGGTCTGGCCGGCATCACGCCACGCACCAACCACGGCACGGTTCCGGAGCTGTTGTTCGTCACGTTCGAGCTGACGTTCGCGATCATCACGGCCGCCCTGATCAGCGGCGCCATCGCGGACCGGGCCAAGTTCTCGGCCTGGATGGTCTTCGTCCCGGTCTGGGCCATCGTGGTCTACAGCGCCATCGCCCACTGGGTCTGGAGCCCGGATGGCTGGCTGGCCAAGCTGGGTGCCCTGGACTACGCGGGCGGCCTGGTAGTCGAGATCGCCTCCGGCGCGTCGGCGCTGGCGCTGGCCATCGTGCTCGGCCCCCGCATCGGCTTCAAACAGGACGCCATGCGCCCGCACAACCTGCCGTTCGTGCTGCTCGGCGTGGGTCTGCTGTGGTTCGGCTGGTTCGGCTTCAATGCCGGATCGGCGCTGGCTGCCGACGGCACCGCCTCGGCAATCTTCCTGAACACCCTGGTCGCGGGCTGTCTGGGCATGCTCGGGTGGCTCACCGTCGAGCAGATTCGTGACGGCAAGCCGACGACGTTCGGTGCAGCTTCGGGCGTGGTCGCCGGTCTGGTCGCCATCACCCCATCGTGTGGGTACGTCAACACGCTGGGTGCGCTGATCGTCGGCCTGGCCGCCGGTGTGGTCTGCTCGTTCGCGGTCGGCCTCAAGTTCAAGTTCAACTACGACGACTCGCTCGACGTAGTCGGCGTGCACTTCGTCGGAGGCGTGGTCGGCGTCGTGCTGATCGGCCTGCTGGCCACCGACGTCATGACCGGCGGTGCCCGCGGTCTCTTCTACGGCGGCGGATTCGTCCAGCTCGGCGAGCAGCTGCTGGCCATCGCCGTCGTCGCCGCGTACGCCTTCACGGCCACCTTCGTGCTGGGAAAGATCATCGACAAGGTGATGGGTTTCCGGGTCAGCGCCGAGGACGAAACCGCCGGTGTCGACTTCACACAGCACGCCGAAACCGCCTACGCGGAGGGCGTGCACGGCCACCTTGGCCACCGCCGACCGACCGGTTCCAGCTCGCTGACGGATCTGTTGAAGCAGCCCCGTCCGGGCGTCGAAGACGCCTAAGAACTGCTTAGGTTATCTACGTCAAAGCCGGGTAGGGTTGAACTACCGGCATTGGCGGGACTCTGTCAGCCAGCGCCGCGGCCAGAACTGCATCGGGCCCATCGAGCTGGGGAAATCGGTAACGACTCACCCGCCAGGCACGATGAAGTTTCTAGTTGTGGCCTGCGCGACGGGGGATTCTCGGTGTCGGCCTAGATAGCGTAGCGAACACTATTGGAGGGTCGGTGGACATCGTTCTGGGCGTGTCTATGACGCCAACCACGGTACGTATGGCGCTGGTTGAGGGTGCTAAGGCCGACGGCGAGATTGTCGACCACGATATTTTCGATACGACTGCGGCGGACGCTTCAGCAACGCCGGTCGAGCAGGTTGTCAGCGCGGTCCTGGGTACCCGGGAAAGCGCCGAGGAAGGCGGCCACCACCTGAAATCGGTGGGTGTCGCATGGAGTGATCACGACGCTGCCGCGCGGTTGCGCGACGCGTTGGACGCCGCCGGCGTCAAGGACGTCATGATGGTCTCCGAGCTGCATGCCGCGGGGTCGCTGGCGCAGGCCGCCGGCCAGGCCGTCGGTTACTCGAGCACCGGTCTGCTGTTCGTCGACCGCGACACCGCGACCATGTCCGTCGTCCAGCCGGATGGTGCCATCTCCAAGGTGCTGAGCCGCAGCCTGCACAGCACCGACGCGATGGCCGTGCTCGGCGAGATGGCCGCGGCGGTCTCCGAGGCGGACGCAGCGCCGCAGGGCATGTTCGTCGTCGGTTCCGGTGTCGACGTCACCGCGGTGCAGGCACACCTGGCCGAGCTGCTGGACATTCCGGTGAATGCCCCGGGCGACGCCGACCTGGCACTCGCTCGTGGTGCCGCCCTCGCCTCGGCCAATGCGCCGATTTTCGACGCCGCCACCGCGGGCCTGGCTTATTCGGCCGCGCCGGGTGGGGCGGTCGCTGCCGCTCCGCTCGCGGCCCCGCTGCTGACGGCCGACGAATTCGGTTTCGACCAACTCGGCGACGCCCCGGTGGTCGCCGACCAGGGGCGCAAGCCCTTCCTGCTGGTCGGTAGCGCGCTCACGTCGATCTTCGTTGTCGGAGTGGTGGCTCTTGCTATTTCACTTGCCGTGAGCATCCGGCCGACGGTCGATCAGCGCCCCGCGCCCGCGCAGGCCGCGATTGTGCCCAGCGCTCCGGTCGTCGCACCGGTGGCCCCGCCCGCGGCGGTCCCGCCGCCCGCACCGGCACCCGCTGCCGTCCCCGAACCAGCGCCCGAAGCCGTCGCCCCCGCGCCGCGGCACGTCGACGCGCCCCAGGTGGTCAAGGAATCCGCACCTCAGGTGCACGTGCCGGCTCCTGCCCCGGAGGCCCCGGCCCCCGCTCCGGCGCCGGTCCCGGTGTCGATGCCTGACGTACCGGCCGCTCCAGTCGTGCCGCCGCCGGCCGCGGTACCTGATCCGGCCCCGGCGGCGGTGCTGCCGCCGCCGGTCTACGCGATGCCCGGTCAGCAGCAGCCGGCGTGGAACCCGTGGGCTCCGCGGCCGCGGCAGCCGCAGTGGATTCCGAGCGATCCGGGCAATGGTTACCCGGATTACCCGAGTCGCGGCGGCCGTGGACACGACGACGGCGGTTATCCCGGCGACTACCCCGGTAACGGCTACCCCGGAGGCCAGTACCCGCGCGGCTCCAACGGCTACCCCGGCGACTACCCGGGTAACGGCAACGGAAAGAAGCAGAAGCAGCCGAACTGCTTCCTCATCTTCTGCGCACCCAGCTGACGGCCGTGCGGCAGGCTGTTTGTCACCTGCCGTTGGCCTGACGCTCAGTGTCGCGTAGCACCGCGCTCATCGGGGCTGCATATCAAGGCAGTATGAGATGCACCGTGTTCGGTACCGGATACCTGGGAGCGACGCATGCCGCGGGCATGGCGGAGCTCGGCCATGAGGTCCTCGGTGTCGACATCGACCCCGGCAAGATCGCGAAGCTGGCGGCCGGTGACATCCCGTTCTACGAGCCTGGGCTGCGAAAGCTGCTGCGCGACAACATCGAAGCCGGACGTCTGCATTTCACCACCGACTACGACGACGCCGCCGAGTTCGGCGACGTGCACTTCCTCGGCGTGGGCACCCCGCAGAAGAAGGGGGAGTACGGTGCCGATCTGCGGCACGTGCGCTCCGTGATCGACACCCTGGTCCCGCGGCTGCGCCGGTCCGCGGTGATCGTCGGCAAGTCCACAGTTCCGGTCGGCACCGCAGCCGAACTCGGGGCGCGCGCACGTGAGCTGGCGCCGGCGGGCATCGACGTCGAGGTGGCGTGGAACCCCGAGTTCCTGCGCGAAGGCTTCGCCGTCAAGGACACGCTGCACCCTGACCGCATCGTCCTTGGCGTGCAACCGGATTCGAAGCACGCCGAAGCGGCGATCCGGGAGCTCTACGGGCGCATCCTGGAGCGCGGCGTGCCGTTCCTGCTCACCGACCTGCAGACCGCAGAACTCGTCAAGGTCTCCGCGAACGCCTTCCTGGCCACCAAGATCTCGTTCATCAACGCCATCGCCGAGGTATGTGAAGCGGCCAACGCCGACGTCACGGTACTGGCCGACGCGCTGGGCCACGACCCCCGCATCGGCCGACGATTCCTCAACGCGGGCTTGGGTTTTGGTGGCGGCTGCCTGCCCAAGGACATCCGCGCCTTCATGGCGCGCGCCGGTGAGCTGGGCGCCGACCCCGCGCTGACGTTCCTGCGGGAAGTGGACAGCATCAACATGCGCCGGCGCACCCGCATGGTGGAACTGACCACCAAGGCCTGCCGGGGCACGCTGCTGGGCGCCAACATCGCGGTACTGGGTGCGGCGTTCAAGCCCGAATCCGACGACGTCCGCGACTCACCTGCCCTGAACGTGGCCGGCATGCTGCAGCTCAACGGCGCGGCCGTCAACGTTTACGACCCCAAAGCCATGGACAACTCCCGTCGCGTCTTCCCGACGCTGAACTACTCCACTTCCGTCGTCGAGGCCTGCGACCGCGCCGACGCCGTGCTGGTCCTGACCGAATGGCAGGAGTTCCTGGACCTGGACCCTGACCAGTTGGCGGCCACCGTCCGCGCGAAAGTGATTGTCGACGGCCGCAATTGCCTCGACGTCGAGAAGTGGCAGGGTGCGGGGTGGCGGGTGTACGCGCTGGGCCGCAATCTGACCCCCTGATTTCCGACTGCAGTATGTAGCCCGACCCATCGGGCGTGCTTAAGCTCGGTTCATGACGCTGAGGCAACGTCTCAACTGGTTCGCGCTGCATGCCGTCATCCGCCAGCTCGCCGGTTACGGTGCGCGGCGCGGCGACCTGCAGGGCCGGCTCATCGCTGATCCGTCGGTGCGGGCCGACCCGGGCGGGTTCGCCGACGAACTGCGCAACCGCGGCCGGATGTACCGTGGCCGCGCGGCCTGGATAACCGCGGATCACGCTCTGGTGCACCAGATTCTGCGTTCGGAAGACTTCACCGTCACCCAGATCGGCGGCACGCTGCCCGGCGTCCTCGGCTGGCTGGAGGGCAAGACCACCGTCAAGGGCCGGTTGCATCCGCTGCTGCCGCCGTCGCTGCTGTCGGTCGACGGGGAACAGCACACTCGCTATCGCAAGACCGTCTCGGCAGTGTTCACCACGCGGGCCGTCGCGGCACTGCGGGAGCGGGTGCAGCAGGCGGCGACCGGCCTCATCGACGAGCTGGTGTCGGTGCAGAACGGCACCGTAGACGTCGTGGAGAGCTACTGCTCGCAGCTGCCGGTCACGGTGATCGCCGACATCCTCGGGGTCCCCGAGCATGACCGGCCCCGCATCCTCGAATTCGGTGAACTGGCCGCGCCGAGCCTGGACATCGGGCTGAGCTGGCAGCAGTACCTCAGCGTGGAAGGCGGTCTGGACGGCTTCAACACCTGGCTGAGCAATCACCTCCGCGAGCTGCGGGCCAACCCCGGCGACGACCTCATGAGCCAGCTCATCGCCGCCAGCGACGGCGGCGCCCGGCTCAACGACGAGGAGCTGCGGGCCACCGCCGGGCTGGTGCTGGCAGCCGGTTTCGAGACCACGGTGAATCTGCTGGGCAACGGCATCCGAATGTTGTTGCAGCATCCCGATCAACTGGACCTGCTCTTGGCCCAGCCCGACCTGTGGCCCACCGCCGTCGAAGAGATCCTGCGGCTGGATTCGCCGGTCCAGCTGTCGGCCCGCATCGCCAAGGTCGACGCCAACATCGCCGGGTACTACGTCCTGGCCGGCGAGCCCGTCATCCTCTACCTGGCCGGCGCCAACCGCGACCCGGCCGTCTTCCCCGATCCGCATCGCTTCGACGTCACCCGGGCCAACGCGGGCAAGCACCATTCGTTCTCCGGCGGACGGCATTTCTGCCTGGGGGCGGCGCTGGCCCGGTCCGAGGGAGAAGTGGGGCTGCGGACGTTCTTCGAGCGGTTCCCCGATGCGCAACTCGCGGGCCCGGGCACCCGGCGCGACACCAGGGTGCTCCGCGGCTGGGCGGCATTGCCGATCGCACTCGGGCAGGCGCGCGCGGCGGTACCGTCGTGAAATGGCCTTCCGCACAGCCCTGATCGAGGAAACCGCCGCCTTCGGCGAGATCATCCGCAAAGCCGACCCGGATACTCCGGTGCCCGCGTGTCCCGGTTGGACGCTCAAGCAACTGTTCAAGCATGTCGGCCGCGGCAACCGCTGGTGTGCTCAGATCGTCGCCGAGCACCGGAAGGAGCCGCTCGATCCTCGCGAGGTGCGCGACGGGAAACCGCCGGAGGACCTCGACGCCGCCATCGACTGGCTGAACGCCGGCGCGCAGGCCCTGGTCGACGCTGTCGAGCACGTCGGGTCGGATGCGAAGGTGTGGACGTTCATCGGGCCGAAGCCCGCGGGGTGGTGGATCCGGCGGCGGCTCCACGAGCAGACCGTCCACCGCGCCGATGCGGCTCTGGCGCTGGGCCTTCCATTCGTGCTCGATCCTGAGCTCGCGGCCGACGGCGTGACCGAGACGATCGAGCGCGTCTCACTGATGGCCTCGCCTGCCGATCCACCGCTCGAGCGCGGACGGTCGCTGCACCTACATGCCGCGGAATCCGAGCTCGGCCCGACCGGTGAATGGCTGGTGGTCAACGACGAAGACGGGCCGGGCTGGTCGCACCAGCACGCCAAAGGTGATGCGGCAGTGCGTGGTCCGGTGACGGGACTGCTGCTGGCGGTCAACCGTCGCCAGACGGCGGAGGAGGCCGGTCTCGAGGTGATCGGTGACGCGGCCGTGTGGCAGCGCTGGGTCGATCACTCGGCCTTCTGAGGCACGTCGGGTAGGTTCGCAGACATGACGACTTCCGAGATCGCGACGGTCCTCGCCTGGATCGACGCCCTCAATGACCGGGACCTGGAGACCCTGGACACGCTGTCCAGCGGCGACATCGAGATCGGTGACGCGAACGGCGCGACGCAAGGGCGGAATGCGTTGCGGGCCTGGGCAACCGACCTGGATGAGAAGTCGACGGTCGGCCGGATGTTCGTGCACGACGGCGTCGTGGTCGTCGAACAGACGATCACCGGCGGGGGTGCCGATCGTCAGGCCGCGACGGCGTTCCGGGTGGTGCACGACCACGTCACGTCGGCCTTCCGCCACGACGACCTGGCGTCGGCGCTCGCGGCGACCGAACTCATCGAGTCGGACGCGGTGTAGCCAGCACCGCCGCGATGGCGGTGGTGAGCGGAACCGACAGCGCCAGTGCGATACCGCCGACCGCCGACCGGGCGATTTCGATCGCCACGCTCTCACTGGTCAGCACATCACCCAGCGACCGGTTGGCGACGCTGAACAACAGCAGCAGCGGAAGCGCGCTGCCGGCGTAGGCGAGCACCAGCGTGTAGACGGTGCTGGCGATGTGGTCGCGCCCCACCCGCATGGCGCCGGTGAAGATGGCGCGCCGGGATGCGCCGTGTTCGGCCAGTTCGAAGGCCGTGGACGCCTGCGTGACGGTGACGTCGTTGAGCACGCCCAGTGAGCCGATGATGAAGCCGGCGAGCAACAGGCCGGTGATCGACACCGACCCCATGTAGGCCGCGATGTCGTTGTTCTGATCTTCGGACAATCCGGTGAGGTGCGCCAATTCGATTGCCGCCCAAGACAACACCGCCGACAGCAGCAGTGAGCTCAGGGTGCCGAGCAGGGCTGCGCTGGTGCGCAGGCTGACCCCGTGTGCCAGGTAGATCACCGCGTACAGGATCACCGACGACGCCACGAGAGCAACCGGGATGGCCGGCCCGCCGTCACGCAGCGCCGGTAGCAGGAACACCGTCAGCACCACGAACGCGACGGCGATCCCGACGAGGGCCCGCAGGCCGCGCCAACGGGCCACCGCGACCACCACGACGGCGAAGACGGCAGCCAGCGCGACGAGCGGCCACGTGCGCTCGAAGTCGAAAAAGGCGTAGGTGGTGGTGCCGGAGTCGTCGACCTGGCGGGTGACGCGGATGTGGTCGCCGGCCGCGAGGTGCGGCTGGCCGGGGCCGGTGCTGAACTCCAGCAGGGTGTTGGCGCCCGAATTCGGCCCCGAGTCGATCCCGATCAACGACTGCACACAGGTGCCCGCGCCGGGCGGTGCGGTGACCGGGGCCGACGTCAGCACCGCGCCGACGGACGGACTGCCGCAGTTGTTCTTGCCGGTCGACACGACGTGTCCGGCTTCGGTGCTGACGGCGCCGCCGTGTGCGTTCTGGAAGGGCAGCGGGATGTCGACGGCCTTGCCGTGCGGCCACAGGATCACGGCGCCGATCACGGTCGCCAGCCCGATCACCGCCAGCAGCCCGACGACGATCTTCGCCGCCAGGGGACTCAACGGGGCCGGGCCGGAACTGTGCGAGTGGGTATGGGAGTGCGCCACCCGAGTCAGCGTAGGTGGTCAGGCTGAGCGTTCTACTGGCGGTAACTGGCCAGGAAGTTGCCGAGTCGTTCGATGGCCTTGGCCAGGTCGCGGGCCCACGGCAGCGTCACGATGCGCAGGTGATCCGGTGTGGGCCAATTGAATCCGGTGCCCTGGGTGAGCAGGATCTTCTCCTGCAGCAGGAGGTCGAGTACCAGCTGCTCGTCGTCCCGGATCTCGTGCACTTCGGGGTCCAGCCGCGGGAACGCGTACAGCGCACCCTCGGGCTTGACGCAGGAGACGCCGGGAATCTCGTTCAGCTTGTTCCACGCGACGTCGCGCTGCTCGAGCAGGCGGCCGCCGGGCAGGATCAGGTCCTCGATGCTCTGGTGTCCGCCCAGCGCCACCTGAATGGCGTGCTGCGCAGGCACATTCGGGCACAGGCGCATGTTCGACAGCAGGCTGATGCCCTCCAGGAAACTGGACGCATGCTCCTTGGGGCCGGTGATGGCGAGCCAGCCCGAGCGGTAGCCGGCCACGCGGTACGCCTTGGACAGGCCGTTGAACGTCAGGCACAGCATGTCCGGCGCCACCGACGCCATCGGGATGTGCTTGGCGTCGTCGTAGAGGATCTTGTCGTAGATCTCGTCGGCCAGCAGCAGCAGCTGGTGCTTGCGGGCCAGGTTCGCGATCGATTCGAGCGTCTCGCGGCTGTACACCGCGCCGGTGGGGTTGTTCGGGTTGATCACGACGATCGCCTTGGTGCGGTCGGTGATCTTCGATTCCAGGTCGGCGATGTCAGGGTTCCAGCCCTGCGTCTCGTCGCACAGGTAGTGCACCGGGGTACCGCCGGCCAGCGCGGTCGACGCCGTCCACAGCGGGTAGTCCGGGGCCGGGATCAGCACCTGGTCGCCGTTGTCGAGCAGGGCCTGGAGCGTCATGGTGATGAGCTCGGAGACGCCGTTGCCGAGGAAGACGTCGTCGACGTCGAACCGGGGGAAGCCTTCGACGAGCTCGTAGCGGGTGACCACCGCGCGGCGCGCGGACACGATGCCCTTGGAGTCGGAGTAGCCCTGGGCGTGGGGGAGGGCGGCGATCATGTCGCGCATGATCACGTCCGGCGCCTCGAAGCCGAACGGCGCCGGGTTGCCGATGTTGAGCTTGAGGATTCGGTGGCCCTCGGCCTCGAGCCGGGAGGCCTGCTCGTGTACCGGGCCACGGATCTCGTAGAGGACGTCCTGCAGCTTGGTCGACTGCGCGAACGTCCGCTGATTACGCGGGTGGCCGCCATGCCATGTGCGGTCAGCGGGTACCTGGTGGGTGGTCACGGTTTCCATGCTCTCATCGGTGTCGAATTCTTTTGCCCATCTGCGATCAGGGCCACATATGCCAATGGCCAGCTACGACGCTCCTGACGGCGGGTCGTAGCTGGCCATTGCGGTGTACTTCGCGCTACCGCTTACCGGGGCGCTTCGCGCCCGGACGCAGACCCAGTCCGACGACCGGCGGTTCCGGCTTGGCCTCTTCCGCCGGCGCGGCCGGAGCCGATGCTGACGGGCTGGCCTTCTTGGCGCCGGGGCGACGCGCGCCCGCAGCCAGACCCAGACCCTTCACCGGAGCCGCCGGAGCAGCGGGTGCGGCGGGAGCCTCAGCAGCCGGAGCTGCCTCGGCCGCGGGGGCCGGCGTGGCAGCGGCGGCCGGAGCCGCAGCCTTCTTGGCACCCGGACGCTTGGCGCCCGCGGCCAGACCCAGACCCTTGGCCGGGGCGGCAGCAGCAGGAGCCTCAGGAGCGGGAGCAGCCTCGGCAGCCGGGGCCGGGGCAGCAGCCGGGGCGGCCGCCTTCTTGGCACCCGGACGCTTGGCGGCCATGCCCAGACCGGTGACCGGCTTGGCGGCAGCAGCAGGCGCGGAAGCCGCAGGTGCCTCAGCAGCCGGAGCAGCAGGTGCCGGAGCGGGCTTCGGGGCTTCCTTGGCCTTCTTCTCCGCCAGCGCCGCGGAAGCCTTTGCCGCCGTGCCCTTTTCAGGCAGCGTCACCTTGCTGGTGTCCAGCGAGTTCAGCAGCAGCTGAGCGACGTCCAAGACCTCGGTCTTGTCGATGTTGCGGGTCGCGGCGACGTCGTCGACGCCGTCGCTCATCATCACGCGGCAGAACGGGCAGCCGGTCGCGATCGCCGAGGCGCCGGTGTCGACGGCCTCTTCGGCACGCTCGGTGTTGATGCGCTTGCCGATGTGCTCTTCCATCCACATGCGGGCACCACCGGCACCACAGCACAGGCCGCGGTCGGCGTGACGGGGCATTTCGGTGAGCTTCGCGCCGGCGGCGCCGACCAGCTCACGCGGGGCCTCGTACTCCTTGTTGTGGCGGCCGAGGAAGCAAGGGTCGTGGTAGGTGACCTCTTGGCTCGCCGACGACACCGGGATCAGCTTCTTGTCCCGCACGAGGCGGTTCAGCAGCTGCGTGTGGTGCACGACGGTGTAGTTGGCGCCCAGCTGCGGGTACTCGCGACCGATGGTGTTGAAGCAGTGCGGGCAGGTGACGACGATCTTGCGCTTGTCGGCGTCGACGCCGTCGAACAGCTCGTTGATGGTCTCGACGTTCTGCGCGGCGAGTTGCTGGAACAGGAACTCGTTGCCGGCGCGGCGGGCCGAGTCACCCGTACAGGTCTCGCCGGTGCCCAGCACCAGGAACTTCACGCCCGCGGTCGCGAGCAGTTCGGCGACAGCCTTGGTGGTCTTCTTGGCGCGGTCCTCGTAGGCACCGGCGCAGCCGACCCAGAACAGGTACTCGAAGCCGTCGAAGCTCTCGACGTCCTGGCCGTAGACCGGGATGTCGAAGTCCAGCTCGTCGATCCAGGTGGTGCGTTCCTTGGCGTTCTGGCCCCAGGGGTTGCCCTTGAGCTCCAGGTTCTTGAACAGCACGCCCAGCTCGCCGGGGAACTCGGACTCGACCATGACCTGGTAGCGGCGCATGTCGACGATGTGGTCGATGTGCTCGATGTCCACCGGGCACTGCTCGACGCAGGCACCGCAGTTGGTGCAGGACCACAGCACGTCGGGGTCTATAACTCCACCAGCCGCCGCCGTTCCCACCAGCGGGCGCAGCGCCTGCTCGGGGCCGGAACCCTCGATACGGGCGAAACCGTCCTCGGGCACGCCGTGGCCGTGCAGGCTGTTGCCCAGCTCGGCGAAGTCGACAGCACCCTCTTCGGGCATCGGCTTGCCCTCGATGATGTACGGCGCCTTGGCGAACAGGTGGTCGCGCAGGTTCATGATGACGAGCTTGGGGGACAACGGCTTTCCGGTGTTCCACGCCGGGCACTGCGACTGGCAACGACCGCACTCGGTACAGGTCGAGAAGTCGAGGTTGGCCTTCCAGGTGAAGTCCTCGATCTTGCCGCGGCCGAACACCGCGTCCTCGGCGGGGTCGTCGAAATCGATCGGTTCGCCCTTGTACTCCATGGGCAGCAGCGGGCCGAGGCCGTCGGGCAGCCGCTTGAAGGTGACGTTGATCGGGGCCAGACCGATGTGCAGGTGCTTGGAGTGCAGCACGATCAGCAGGAAGACCAGCATGACGCCGATGTGCGACAGCAGCGCGATGGTCTCGATCCAGACGTTGGCGGTGTGGCCCAGCGGAGCCAGCAGCGCGGCCATGCCGTCGGAGAAGAACGCGCCGTTCTGGTACGGGAAGTGCTCGCCGAGAACGTTGACGGCGGCACCGCGGAAGATCGCGTAGGTCAGGATGACCAGGAAGATCATGATGAGGATCTCCCACGCGCCACCGTTGTGCGAGCCGTAGAACCGGGACTCACGTCCGATGTTGTCGGGGTTCTTGGTCAGACGGATGATCGCGAAGACGATGATGCCGGCCAGCACGGCCAGGGCGAAGAAGTCCTGCAGGAAGCCCAGGACGGCCCAGTGCCCGACGAACGGGATGGCGAACTTCGGATCGAACAGGACGCCATAGGCTTCCAGGTAGACCGACGCGAGGACGAAGAAGCCCCACATGGTGAAGAAGTGCGCGATACCGGGGATCGACCACTTGAGCAGCTTCGACTGCGCGAAGACTTCCTTGTTCTGGTTCAGGAAGCGGCGGACCAGATCGTCCTTGCGCCCACGTTCGTCGCCGAGCTTCTGCCCGGAGCTGATCAGCTTGGTCAGCCACAGGACGCGCTTGGCGGCGAACCCCAGGACGATGACCGTTGCCAACAGCCCGATGACCAGTCTGGCCACGTCGAGCGTGTGTTCGAGATTCTCCACCGCGCCTCTCCCAGTTATGTAGCTACTAGCCGGTAACTTATTGAGGTTACCAACGGGTAACTTAAGCTAGATGCCTGCTCATAGTCGCATCCTGCGTAGAACGCACGCTAGCAAGGCTGTCCTAACTTGAGCTGCCGCTTTGCGCTCACATCCTTACCCCGTATCGGCCTCGGCCAAGCGCCGACCGCGGGCTTCCTTATATAAGGAGGGCGTCAGGCTTTCTCGATGAGCAGCGCGCGCAGCATCGACAACATCTCCGACCGCGATTCGGCCCCCAACCTGCGGCGAATGCGGGCGACATGGTGCTCGACGGTCTTCGCTGAGATCAGCAGACGCGCCCCGATGTCGCGGTACGGCAGGCCCTGCAGGACCAGTTCGGCGACCTCGCGCTCCCGGTCGGACAGGCGCGTCCACGCGGGTGTCGCGGCAGACGCGGTCCGAGCGTCACCCGAGGCAGGTGGTGATGTGGTGTTGCGCACATCTGCGTTCGGAGTGCGCTCGCGCGGAATAGCGGGGGCCGCGGACTCGATGGGATCCGCCGCCGCCTCGAGGGCCGCGTCCTGCTTGAGGTCGCGCGCCAGTTGCAGCATGGCTCCGGAGATGCGGCCGTCGGCCGAATGCAATGCGGCCTGACTGGCCAGCCGGGTGGCGTCCCACGTCAGCCCGAAGCGCGCCAGCCCACGGGCGGCCGTCGTCACCTCTGCGGCGTCGACGCCATCGGCCAGGACCCGGAGCCACGCGCGGCCGGCGCCGGCCAGCGCGGTGGCGTAGGCGCCGTGCGCGCCCTCGGCCCGACTCGCGGCAGCCAGTGCCTGCCCGTGCGGCGCGACGGCTTCGGGTGCGTTCGCCAGGATGCCGGCGTGCACGCCCGCCCAGTGCAGTGGTACCGACCACAGCGCCGGATTGCCCGCGGCCCGCAGCAGTCCGAACGCCTCGGCCAAGGGTTGGCGCAGCTGCTCGACCTGCTGCAACCGGGCCGCGGCCACCCACAACTCGCCGAGCGGCAGCAGCGCGAACAGGTCCAGCGAGTACTCGGCCAGCACTTCCATGGCGGCGTACCAGTGTTTCTGGAGGGCACCGGTGTCGCCGCTGCGTCGTGCGACGGCGGTCTGCAGGGCGGTGAACCACAACGCGTCGCGGCGGTGCAGGTCGGCCACCTCGGCGGCGTCCAATGCCGGGACCGCGGAATCGAGTTGGCCGTCGAGCATCCGGATCCACCCGAGCAGCAGCCGGTGCCGAAGTGCAGTGAATCCCGCATCGCCGCTGCCGGCGCCCGTGCGGACCGCCCGGCCGATGACGCTGCGGGCCCGGACCGCGTCGCCGCCGTGCAGCGCGACGAGGCTCAGTAGTGCCGCGGGGCTGTCCGGCGCGACGGAGTGGACGCCGTTGGTGGAGCCGACGGCCTGCGTGAGACGCGCCATCGCGACGGCGAACGGCTGATCGAGCGTCAGCAGCATGCCCTCCGCCATGCCGCGCGCCGCACGTGCGGAAGACGTTGGCGGCATGGAGTTTTCGGCCTGCAGGCACGCCCGGGCCAGCT
The DNA here is from genome assembly GCF_009729075.1 of Mycolicibacterium sp. CBMA 226. Taxonomy (GTDB): domain Bacteria; phylum Actinomycetota; class Actinomycetes; order Mycobacteriales; family Mycobacteriaceae; genus Mycobacterium. The sequence goes on from NZ_VTGY01000011.1 coordinate 474,431, forward strand.
CGGCGTCGGCTGTCGCGACGCCGACCACGGCACCCGCGGCGGCGACGAAGGGGTCGGAATTGGGCCCGAGCCAGCGGAACAGATCCGCGGCATGGGCCGCGGCGCCGTCGTGCATGGCGACGCTGGCGGCGATGCGGACCGCCTGGGCGCGGACGTCGGCGTCGTCGGCGGTGAGCAGTTCGTCCGCCAGGGCGCCGGCGGTGGTGCAGTCGCCGGTGACGGCCAGGGCATCGGCAAGGTGGGCGTCCGCCGGGGCGGTGCCGACGCGGGCCGCGGCGCGGTACAGCCGAGCTGCCTGACGGGGCCCGGCCGATGTGGCGCGGTGGATCAGTTCGGCCGCCAGCAGGTCGTCGACCGTGCCGTGTTCCGCCAGCTTCAGCGCCAATTCGGTTGACAAGGTGGAGGATTCGATCTGCGAGCGCAGCAGCCGGCACTCGGTCTCGCGGTGCCGCGCGGCGCCGACCAGCCGGGTGAGACACCGGTGCAGCGTGTCGATGAACCTCGGGTGCAGCGAGGCGGACAGCAGGCCACTGGCGCGGGCCCGGTCCATCAGTACCGCGGCGGCGTCGCCGGGCAGCTGCAGCGCGGCGGCGATGTCGTCGGGCCCGAGTTCCGGGCTGAGCGAACACAACAACAATGTGTCCAGCAGGTGCTCGTCGAGCCGGCGCAGCCGTTCGCTCAGCGCGACCGTCGCGGCCCGGCCCGGATCACCGCCCGAGGCCAGTGCCGACAGTGCCGAATACACCAGCAGCGGAATGCCGCCGGTGCTGGCGATCAGTGCGGCTACCTGGGTGCCGGGGACGCCGGCACGCGCCAGCGCTTCGTTGATCTCGCGGGGCGTCATCGGCGCCAGCTGAATCGGCGGATGCTGCCGGCTCAGGGTGGTGGTGAGGGCATTGAGCGCGCGCTCGTGAGCCAACGGCTGGGCGCTGACCACTACGGTGCGGGCCGGATCGCCGGCCAGCTCGGTCAGGGCATCCAGTTCCGCCGGGGAGAGCAGCTGGGCGTCGTCGATGACGATGGCGGCATCCGGTGCCTCACCCGGTTTCGGTACCCGGGCGAGCAGCGTCGTGCCGTTGGCCCGCAACGTCTTTCGCACCGCTTCCAGTGCGGTCGTCTTGCCGCTGCCGATTCCGCCGAGCACCAGCGATGTGCCCGCCGCCGCGGTCATTGGCTGGTCGATGCCGAGGGTTGCGCGGTGATGGGCACCGACGCGGTGGCCACCGACGCCGTCGGGGCCGACCCGGTTGCCGCCGACGCCGACGCCGTCTTGGGTGGCTGCTGCACCGTGGGCTGCGTGCTGGGTGCCTGGGTCGTCGGCGCTGCCGTGGGCGTGCTGGGCTGCGTCGTCGGTGGCTGCGTCGTGGTCGGCGGCGGCTGCGTGGTGGTGGGCGGCTGCGTCGTCGTCGGCGGCTGTGTCGTCGTGGTGGGCGGCTGGGTGGTGGTCGTGGTCGGCGGCGTGGTGGTCGTGGTGGTCGTCGTCGACGGGGTCGTCGTCGTGGTGGTTGTGGTGGTGTCGGTGGTGGTTGTGGTCGTCGTCGCGCTCGTCGTCGACTGATCAGTGGTCGTCGGGGGTGGCGTGGTGGTCACCGGGTTGGTCACCGTCGACGTCTCGACCTGGCCGTTCGGATTTGTCTGTGTCACAACGGACTTCGTGGCCTTGTAGGTGCTCGTGGTGATGGAGCCGTCAGGGCCGGTGATGGTGGTGGTGACGTCGACCGTCACCGGACCGGACGGGGTGTCCTTGCTGGTGAGGCCTACCGCGGCCCAGCTGCCGCCGGCGATCAGGAAGGCTGCGGCGGCCGCGCCGAAGAGCAGCGGTGGCCGCCGGTACCAGGGCAGCGGCGCCACGTCGGGCAGGTTGTCCTCTTCTTCGTGGGCGAAGTCCATCGCCGGACGGGCCGTGGTCTCACCGAAGGGCGCCGCCTCGGCGTAGCCCGTCGCGAAATCCGCGGGGTAGTCACCGCCGACCGCGGCACCGGGTTCCTCGTCGTCGGACCAGGCCAGCGACGGTCCGACGGTCGAGGACGGGTTCGCGTCCACGGGCGGCACCGGAGCCGCCATGGTGGCGGGGCCGCCCGCCCAGCCCGCGGCGCCGGCCGCCCAGCCCGCGGCGCCGGCCGCCCAGCCCATGGTGGGGGCCATCCCCGTCGGTGCGTCGGCGCTCATGGTGCGTTGATCGACCATGGGCGCGCCGGCCGCGGCGGTGAGCGCCGGCTGTGGCGAGGTCACCACCGGCACGCGGAAGTGCTCCGAGAGCCGTTGGGTGACAATCGGAATCGCGGCACCGCCACCGGTGGTGGCCAGGGCGGTCAGGACGCCGGCCGGAATCTGGTTGCGCTGCAGGTTTTCCTGCACGACGGCGAGCAGCCCAGCCAGGGCCGGTTCGAGCAGCCGCTCCAGCTCAGGCCGGGTGATGCGCAGGGTAGAGGCGAAGCCGGGCAGGTTGGCGTTGACCGACGTCGCCGTCTCCGACGACAACCGCTCCTTGGCCTGCCGGCACTGGTCGCGCAGCTGGGACAACGAGCCGACGGCCGCGGTGCCCGCCGGGTCCGCGTCGGCCGACTCGGTGATGCCGGCGATGACGTGGTTCAGCAGCGCCTGATCCACCAGGTCGCCGGAGAACTCCGGGTAGCGCACGGTTTCGCCGATCTGGTTCAGGGTCGCGGCGTCGGCAATGGTGACGCTGGTGCCGCTGCCACCGAGATCGCACAGTGCCACCACACCGTGGTCGGGCAGACCGGACCCGGCCTTGAGGCCGGCCAGCGCGGCTGCCGCGTCGGAGACCACGGGTGCGGCCGCCAGGCCCGGCTTGCCGCGCAGCGCCGCGGCGAGTGCGCCGATCGTGGACATGCCCCAGTGCGCCGGAGCGGCGATGACGATCGGGGCGCCGCCGCCCACGGTCCGCGCCATCGAATCGAGGGCCTCGGCCAGGACGGCTTCGCCGCGATGCGCCGAGCCGTCGGGCGCGATCAGGGGGATCGGGTCGCCGACGCGCTCCACGAATCCGGTCAGCACCAGACCTCCGGGCTGCGTCGGAATGCCGACTTCCGACGGCCGATCCGGGTACAGGGACAAGATGGCGCGACGGCTCACCGGCGGTCGCCCGGCCGGCACGGCCACCAGATTGGTCTGGCCGATCGACAAACCGAGGCCGTTGCTCATGAAGTGCACTCCTTTGACGCGCTATCGACTCAAGCCACCCTATGTGCTGGTGGCCTGGGGGTGGGACACAATCCCCTAACGATTGGTGAATCCCTAATGGGTGTGCCCCTAACGGGAGGTGTCGGGTGCTGGGGTCAGCACCGATCTCTTGGAGCTATATCGGCGATAGCATCGAAATAGTTATCCAGGGGTCTACCTGGTGTAAGACCCGGAATGTCGAATCGACGGAAGGAGTAGGTGCCATGGCAAATCCGCTACTGGATTTCGTCATGTCGGTGGTCCGTGATCCCGACGTGGCTGCGCACTACGCCGCCGACCCCGCCGGTGCCATCGCCGACGCCAACCTCAGCGGCGTCACCACGGCGGACGTCGCGCACCTGATCCCGGTCGTGTCCGAGTCCCTGGGCGCAGTGTCCTCTGCAGCGGGTGGTGTGCCAACCGCCGGATTCGATGATCCGGGCGTCAATGTGTGGACCAGTGGCGCCGCCACCGCGGCGTTCGACGCCTTCGACGCCTTCGACACCCACGTGCCCACGGTTGCGTCGCCGATCTTCGATACTGGCGTCCACCAGGTGATTTCCGATCCTGGCCCGTTCGGCGCGGGCAGCCCTTCGGACCTGCCGGTGCATACGGCCCTGCCTGACCTGGCCATGGCCGACGATCCGGGCCTGCACGCTGATGTGCCGGTCGTCGAGACCACGCACCTGACCGATCAGGGCGGGTTGGATTGGCACTCTACCGATCCCACAGACCCGTCGGCCGGCTCGTCTGTTGGGGCCGAACACCACCAGGGTTTCGACTTCTTCAGCTGACCAGCTCTTACCGAAAAATGCCGGTGGCCCACGTGGCCACCGGCATTTGTGTTTTCATACGGCGTACTCAGCAAACACCCTAGTCATCCCCTAATCCCCTAATAGGGGGGCTGGCGGCACCCCACTATGTTCCGTTGGGGGTAGGGGTGGTTGCCCCGTTTGCACGGCTCTTGACGGCCCCTAACGTTGTTGTCAGTTCGCCGGACACAACGGCAACCCGAAACTTCACCAAAGCAAGACCCAACGAAAGGGACTCCAATGACCAGCCTGATCGAATTCATCATCGACCTGTTCCGCTTCCCCACCGTCGCGAGCTCGTTCGTCGCGAACCCCGAGCAGACCATGCGCGACGCCGGCCTCGCCGGTGTCACCTCCGCGCAGCTCGCCTCGGTGGCCGCCAGTGCCGTCCCGGCCGGCGTGGTGCTCGGTGGCGGCGACCCGGTCGTCGGCCTGCAGAACGCGGTCTCGGACTACTACAGCATGTCCTCGCCGTTCTCCCCGCAGACCGGCTTCGTCTCGCAGCCGACCTTCGCGCCTGACACCTCGCTGGCCAGCGGCAACAACGTGCCGATCGCGAGCGGCAACAACGTCCCGGTGCTCAGCCCCGACCAGCACGCCGGTGCCAACGCCCAGCAGGGTGCCTTCAACCTCGGCTTCGGTGACATCACCCTCGGTGGCAGCCACGTCCAGCAGGGCGACGGCGGCGTGAACATCGCGGGCAACAACCACGGTGACATCGCCAGCGGCAAGGGTGCCGTGCAGGGCGACGGCAACACCGTCACCAACGGCGACATCCTGACCGGCAGCCACTCCCCGGTGATCGTCGGGACCGGCAACCACGCGACCGACAACTCGCAGACCGCGGGCGGCCACATCATCCAGGGCAACTCGGGCCCGGTGGTCAACGACGTCAACACCGGTGGTGGCAACGGCGGCGGCGCGAGTGCCGGCGGCGGCCTGATCGGTGGCGGCCACGCCAGCGGCGGCAGCGGTGGCAGCGGCGGCAACATCGTCATCAACGACGGCAACACCTCGTCGACGCACGTCGGTGGCAACCAGACCACGGTGGGCCACGACCTGGGCAGCGGCAACTCCAGCGTCATCGACGACTCGTCGCACTCCTCGACGGTGAACACCAGCCTGAACAGCGGGAACACGGCCAACACCAGCATCGGTAGCGGCAACAGCACCCACACCAACATCGGCAGCGGGAACACCACCCACACCGACCTGAGCTCCGACAACTCGGTGCACAGCACGGTGGCCGACAGCTCGGTGCACGAGGCGGGCATGAACACCTACGCACCGACCGATACCCACACCACGACCGATTTCAGCCACACCACCCACGTCGATCCCACGCACATGCACTGATCGATCGCGACAAACCGTCCGGCGGGGCCACTTACAGGCCCCGCCGGACGTTTGCGAATACCGTTAGTCAGTGACGATGCAGTCGAGGAGAGTCCAGTGACGCAGCCCAGCGACCATCAGCCGGCGAATCCGCGCCCGGTTGCGGTGATCGTCGAGTTGATCGACCACACCAGCCGGATCGCCGGCCTCAACGACCGCGAGGACCTGGCGCAGCGGTTGCTGGCGGCGAAGACCCGAATCAGCGATCCGCAGATCCGGGTGGTCATCGCCGGACAGCTCAAGCAGGGCAAGAGCCAGTTGCTGAACTCGTTGCTGAACATGCCGGTGGCGCGGGTCGGCGACGACGAGAGCACCGTGCTCACCACCGTCGTCCACTACGGCGACGCGGCGGCTGCCGAGCTCGTGCTGGCTCCCGCGCAGGAAGGGGCCGATCCCTCCGTCGTGGCCATTCCGCCCAACCAACTTTCGACCGATCTGCGTCGCGCCCCGCAGGCCCAGGGGCGGCAGGTGTTGCGCGTCGAGGTCGCGGCGCCGAGCCCGATGCTCAAGGGCGGCCTCACGTTCATCGACACTCCGGGTGTGGGCGGGCTGGGGCAGCCGCACCTGTCGGCCACGCTCGGGCTGTTGCCCGACGCCGATGCCCTCTTGATGGTCACTGACACCAGCCAGGAGTTCACCGAACCCGAGCTCACGTTCATCAGGCAGGCCGTCGAAATCTGCCCGGTGGCAACGATTGTCGCCACCAAGACCGACCTCTACCCGCACTGGCGCGAGATCGTCGCGGCCAATGCCGCGCATCTGCAGCGGGCGCGGCTGAATGTTCCGGTGGTTCCGGTGTCTTCGGCGCTGCGCACCCACGCGCTGGCCCTGAACGACAGGGAACTCAACGACGAGTCCAACTTTCCGGCGGTCATCAAATTCCTCACCGACAAGGTGCTGAGCCGCGAGAACGACCGGATCAAGGACGAGGTGGTCGCCGAAATCCACTCCGCCGCCGAGCATCTCACGCTGGCTGTGTCCACCGAACTGGCGGCGATCAACGACCCCGAGAAGATCGAGCGCATCAAGGCCGAGCTGGAGTACAAGAAGGAAGAAGCCCAGAATGCGATGCAGCAGACCGCATTGTGGCAACAGGTGCTCAACGACGGCATCGCCGACCTGACCGCTGACGTCGACCACGACCTGCGGAATCGGTTCCGCAACATCACCGCGCACACCGAGCGCATCATCGACGGCTGCGATCCCACCCAGCACTGGGCCGAGATCGGCGCCGAGCTGGAGAACGTAGTCGCGACCGCGGTCGGCGACAACTTCGTCTGGGCGCACCAGCGCGCCGAGGCCCTCGCCGCAGAGGTGGCCCGCACCTTCGTCGAGGCGGGGCTGGATCATGTTGAGCTGGCCGAGATCCGGGCCCGGGACATGGGCGCGGGTCTGGGTGAGTTCAACCCCGTGGCGCCGCTGGAATCCGAGCCGATCAGGGCGGGGCACAAGGTCATCACCGGTATGCGCGGGTCGTACGGTGGTGTGCTGATGTTCGGCATGCTGACGTCGTTCGCCGGCCTCGGCATGTTCAACCCGCTGTCGCTGGGTGCCGGACTTGTGCTGGGCCGCAAGGCTTACAAGGAAGACATGGAGAACCGCATGCTGCGGGTGCGCGGTGAGGCGAAGATGAACGTCCGCCGGTTCGTCGACGACGTGTCGTTCGCCGTCGGCAAGGAGTCGCGTGACCGCCTGCGAAACATCCAGCGCCACTTGCGCGATCACTACCGCAACATCGCCAACCAGACCACCCGCTCGCTCAACGAATCGCTGCAGGCGACCCTTGCGGCGGCGCAGATCGAAGCGGGCGAGCGCGACAACCGCGTGCGGGAACTGGAGCGGCAGTTGAACATTCTGCGACAGGTCATCGACAACGCGGTGAAACTGACTCCGGCTTTGGCCGACGCAGCGCACCGCGCTGGGGCCCAGTGAGCACAAGGGCACGCGTCCGCGCCATCATGGGCGGCGTCATCTCGGCCTACCGAGCCGACCCCGTTTACCAGCACCGGCCGCAGGCTCTCGCCGAGCTGGACTGGATCGGCCGCCGCCTCGACCAGCCGATCCGGATCGCCCTGGCCGGCACTCTCAAGGCCGGCAAGTCGACGCTGGTGAATGCGCTTGTGGGCGAAGAGATTGCGCCCACCGACGCCACCGAGGCCACCCGGCTGGTCACCTGGTTCCGGCACGGCACGACGCCCCGGGTCACGGCCAACCATCGGGACGGCCGCCGCACCGATGTGCCGATCACCCGCGATGGTGGCCTGACATTCGATCTCGCGCGGTACTCCGGCGCGCAGGGTGCGGCCAATGTGGAAGACATCGTCGACCTCGACGTGCAGTGGCCCGCAGCCGAATTGGAACAGACGACCATCATCGACACGCCCGGCACGTCGTCGCTGTCGCGGGACGTCTCCGACCGGACGCTCCAACTGCTGGTGCCACGCGACGGGGTACCCCGGGTGGACGCCGTGGTGTTCCTGCTGCGCACCCTCAACGCGCCAGACATCGCGCTGCTCAAGCAGATCGGGGAACTCGTCGGCAGCGGCTCGGGGGCGCTGGGCGTCATCGGCGTCGCGTCGCGCGCCGACGAGATCGGGGCGGGACGCATCGACGCGATGATGTCGGCCCGTGAGGTGGCTACCCGATTCACCGCCGAGTTGGACCGGACCGGCGTCTGCCAGGCCGTGGTCCCGGTTTCGGGGTTGCTGGCCCTGACCGCGCGCACGTTGCAGCAGAGCGAGTTCACGGCGCTGCAGAAGCTGGCCGCGCTGGACGGCGACGCCGCCACCGCGTTGACCAAGGCCATGTTGTCGGCGGATCGCTTTGCCCGACAAGATGATTCGCTACCGGTCGACACCATCACCCGGGCTGCGCTGCTGGACCGGTTCGGTATGTTCGGCATCCGGATCGCGATCGCGGTGTTGCGCGCCGGTGTCACCGACTCCCAGGGGCTGGCCGACGAACTCCTGGAGCGCAGCGGACTGGTGGCCCTACGGGACGTCATCGATCAGCATTTCGCGCAGCGCGCCGACATGCTCAAGGCGCACACGGCGTTGCGCTCACTGCGGCGCTTTGTGGAGGCCAATCCCATCTACGCGACGCCCTTCATTCTCGCGGACATCGACCCGCTGCTGGCCGATACCCACGCGTTCGAAGAATTGCGTTTGCTCGGTCAATTACGTTCGCGGCCAACCACATTGAACGAGGACGAGATGGCCTCGCTGCGCCGCATCATCGGCGGCTCGGGGACCGACGCGGCGAGCCGGCTGGGGCTGGGCAACGACGCGCCGTACGACGGCCCCCGCGCGGCGTTCGCGGCGGTGCAGCGGTGGCGCCGCCGGGCCGATCATCCGCTCAACGACCCCTTTACCGCACGTGCCTGCCGAGCCGCTGTGCGCAGTGCCGAGGCCCTGGTCGCCGACTACGCGGCGCAGGGAAGGTGAGATATTCGAGATCGTTGGCAATTTTGGGGCCCGCGCAGCTACCGTTTGCGGGTGGCTCAATCGTTTGATCCCTTTGGCCTGGTAGGACGCGCGGTGGACGCCGCTCGGCTCGGCCTGGACGTCTACAGCTGGACCGAACAGCAGATCGTCGGCGCCCTGCGTAAAGGCCTCAACGAACTGGAACCGGAAGACAGCGACGACGACGTGGTCCCGGCCGACGACACCGCCAAACCGGCGGCCGCCGAAGAGTCGCTCAATTCCAAGATGAGTCAGCTGCTGAATCGGGCACTCGACCAGAACACCGCCGGCAGCCAGACCGAGCTGTTCCACCATCTGCTGGATCAGTTGGTGGCCGACGAAGCGCGTATCGTCGGCGCGCTGTCCGACGGCTCGGTGTCTCCGTTGGTCAACGTGTACGACCGGACCCGCAAGCCGGTGCTGGAGAACGCGGCGCTCGTCGGACGGACCGCGAACGTCGCCCTCCCACAGATGACGCCGCAGTACGTCGGGCATTTGCTGGCGCTGCGCCTCGTGGAGATCGGTCCGGAGGATTCTGCGCTGAAAACCGAGTACGAGGTGTTGATGGCTGAGACCATCGTCCTCAACGCGATCAAGGCCGCGTCGAAGGGTCCGCTGCCCGCCAAGGTGGAGAAGCTGACGTTGACGCTGTCGCCGCTGGGCCGATCGCTGTGGGCCGCCGCCACCGCGGAGGACGACCGGGACAGGTGGGGCTGATGTCTTTGACCGAAATCCTCATCGACTTCCGCGAGCACTGGGTCATCTACTTCTCGATGCCGCTGGTGGCCGCGTTCGTCGGCTGGAGCACCAAGATCGTCGCGATGGAGATGATCTACCGGCCGCTCGAGTTCAAGGGAATCGGTCCCATCGGCTGGCAGGGCATCATCCCGCGGCGGGCCGGCAAGGTCGGCTCCACGACCATCGAGCTACTCACTCAGAACCTGCTCAAACCCGAGGAACTGGTCTCCCGGATCGACGCCAAAGAGGCCGTCGAGGTGTTGCGTGAACCGCTGGCGGCGTCGATCAATGACATCGCCCGCGACGTCGCCGAGGAAATCCGTCCCGGGCTGTGGGACTCGCTGCCGGAGGCCGGGCGCCAGGCCATCCTGAACCGCATCCACTCCCAGGCGCCGCGTATCACCGAGAAGATGCTGAACGAGATGCAGGCGGACCTGAGCCGGTTCGTCGACCTGCAGTTCCTCTCGGTCACCACACTGGTGCGCAACAAAGAGAAGCTCAACAAGCTGATGCGCGGCCTGTCCGACGACGCCATGGCGTTCGTCCGGCGCAGCGGCATCTACTTCGGTCTGATCATCGGTACCGCCCAGATGTTCGTCTGGGCCATCTTCAAACTGCCGTGGATCATGCCGGCCTTCGGTTTCGGTATCGGCCTGGTGAGCGACTACATCGCGCTGAACATGCTGTTCCGCCCCATCAAGCCCACGAAGTACCTGGGCTTCATCAAGTTCCAGGGGCTGCTGCACGCCCAGCGCGAGAAGATCACCGCGGACTACGCCCGCATCCTGGCCGAGGACCTGTTCGCGCCCGACATCCTGTTCGACGGCATCCTCAAGGGCCCGGGCGCCGACAAGCTGTTCTCCATGGTCGCCCGCGAGGTCGAGCTCGCGATCGACAACGAGGTCGGCGGGTTCACGGGCACCGTCGTGAAGTTCGCGGTCGGCACGTCGAAGTACAACGCGCTCAAGGACAGGGTCGTCGACCTCGTCGTCGAGCGGCTGCCGTCTACGCTCCTGGACGCGCAGGACTACGCCATGAGCAAGATCGACCTCGAGAACACCATCATCTCGAAGATGAATCAGCTCACCAACGAGGAGTACGAGTCGATTCTGCGGCCGGTGTTCAAGGACGACGAACCGTTGATGGTCGCCATCGGTGCCATCCTCGGTGGCTGCGTCGGTGAGCTCCAGGTGCTGATGATCGAGTTCTTCACGCACTAACGGCGCGGCTGCGGCAACACCGTGGTGTGCGGTCTCGACGTGAACGGGTAGGGCCAGCGCGGGTCGCTGGTCGTGTGGCTCTGGCGGGACTGCGTGATCGACGGGTCCGTCGTCGGTGTCGTGGTGCCCGTCGTGTCCGTCGTGAGCGGCATGTCGATGTCGGTCGTGGACGGCGGCGTCGTCGACGAGCTGGTTGATGAAGTGGTGGTCGTACTCGTTGCCTGCGGCGTCGTCGAGTTGTCGACGATGACGGGGCTCGGCGGCGGCGTCGGCTGGTCGTAGTGCCGCACCAGCCACGATCCCGTGAAATACAGCAATGCGAGCGCGGCGAGCGCGGCGATACTGGCGCCCACGAGGGGCGCGGTGCGCTCGTGCCACGGCCTCTCGGTCATGGCCGGTCAGCGTAGCTGAGGAATGACGGCCGGTCAGCGTAGCTGAGGAATGACCGCCGGTCAGCGCAGCTGGGGAATGACGGCCGGTCAGCGCAGCTGGGGAATGACGGCCGGTCAGCGTAGCTGGGGAATGACTTCCGTGCTGAAGAACTCGATGTGGTCGAGATCGGCCATGTCGAGCACCTGCAGGTAGATGCGTTCGACCCCGGCGGCGACGAACGGCGCCAGCTTGTCGACGATCTCCGTGGGCGTACCGACCGTGGGGGAGTTGCCACGCATCTCGTCGACCTCACGGCCGATGGCGGCGGCACGTCGCGCGATCTCCGCGTCGTCCTCGCCCGCGCACAGGACGAAAGCCGCCGAATAAGTGATGCTTTCGGGCGCCCGGCCGGCCGCGGCGACGGCCCCGCGCACGCGCCCGAACTGAGTGTTCAAGGTGTCGATGTCCACGAACGGGATGTTGAATTCGGAGGCGAACCGGGCGGCCAGCGCCGGGGTGCGCTTGGCGCCGCCGCCGCCGATGATTACCGGCGGGTGAGCCTGCGCCGGCTTGGGCAGGGCCGGTGAGTTCTTGACGGTGTAGTGCTTGCCGGCAAAGTCGAAGTGTTCGCCGACCGGGGTGTCCCAGAAGCCGGTGATGATCTGCAGTTGTTCTTCCAGCCGGTCGAATCGTTCGCCCAAGCCTGGGAACGGGATGGCGTAGGCCTCGTGCTCTTCGGCGAACCATCCGGCGCCCAGGCCCAATTCCACACGGCCACCGCTCATTTCGTCGACCTGCGCGACGGCGATGGCGAGCGGGCCCGGGTAGCGGAACGTCGCGGAGGTGACCATGGTGCCGAGCCGGATGGTGCTCGTCTCGCGGGCGATGCCGCCGAGCGTCACCCAGGAGTCGGTGGGGCCGGGCAGCCCGTCGCCGGCCATGGCGAGGTAGTGGTCGGACCGGAAAAATGCGGAGTAGCCGAGACTTTCGGCGGCTTGCGCCACGGCAAGCTGGTCGGCGTAAGTGGCACCCTGCTGCGGTTCGACGAATACCCGGAAGTCCATGCCGCCCAGCCTAGTCAGAAAGCCCTCACACCCGCCGTCGAGACGAACATGCCGTGGCCCGTGCCGGCATTGGTGAAGCGGGTGCCCTCGGCCCCGGCGAGGATGGTCCAACCCACCGCCGAGTATGTCTGATAATCCAGCGTGACCGTCGGGATGGCGCCGAGATTGCCCACCACCCAAGACAATTTGCCGTCAGCGGTAACCCGGACGCCGTTTGCGTTCTCCCCGTTGACCTTGGGTGGGTTGGTGAAGGCCGACTCGCAGTCGACTTCGGTCTTGCTCAGTTGGCACCGGGTCTGGCCGGACTTGGTCGCGACGAATACGTAGCCGTTCTGCGGAGCGAGTGCCTGTGCGTTGGGTGGCACGGCGCTGGGCACGGGGATCGGGCTCACCGGAACCGGGCGGATCGCCTTCTGCGACGGCGTCGGTGTGGTCGCGGCAGATGTTTCTCCGCTGGGCACCGCCGACTTCGGGCTTCCGGGGGTGGTGCTGTCGCAGCCAGCGAGCAGCGCGGCCGCCAGCACAGCGGTGGCAGACATGGTGAGCCGTGTGTGGTTCATCGGCCATCAGGCTACGGGAGATCTGATCGCGCTGATCCAGACCGCTGCCTCGGCGCGTCCTGCTGCCTAACGTCGATCTTCCGTAGTGAACAGAGGTGGCGATGAGCAGTAAATACATATCCCCGCTCGGCGTGGTCGGCGTCGTCGCCATTGCGGTCGCCGGAGTTCTGATCGGGTTCAAGAACATTCACGGCTCGTCACCGGATGCGCTGCTGAACGTGTCGTACGACCCGACACGTGAGTTATACGCGGCGCTCGATCCGGCGTTCGTCACCCAGTACCGCAAGCAGGCCGGAGTCACCGTCGACATCACGCAGTCGCACGGCGGGTCCGGCCGGCAGGCGCGCAACGTCATCGACGGTACGTCGAAAGCCAGTGTGGTCTCCCTGGCACTGGTCAGTGACGTCGATAAGCTCGCCAAGCGTGGGCTGATCGCCAAGGACTGGCAGCACCGGTTGCCCAACAACGCGGTCCCCTATACGTCGACCATCGTGTTCGTGGTCCGTAAGGACAACCCGAAGAACATCCACGACTGGCCCGATCTGGTCAAGGGTGATGTCTCGGTGGTGACCCCGGACCCCCACACCTCGGGCAACGGCAAGCTCAGTGTGCTGGCCGGGTGGGGTTCGGTGACGACCCGCGGTGGTTCGGAGGCAGCCGCCCACGACTACCTGGCGGCGCTTTTCAAGCACGTCGCCGTCGCCGATGAGGGCGCGCGCGGCGCGGCCACCAGCTTCGCCGTGCAGAAGATCGGCGATGTGCACCTGACGTGGGAGAACGAAGCCATCCGGGAGGTAGCTGCGGCGCCCAATGAGCTGCAGATCGTGTATCCACCAGTGAGCATCAAGGCCGAACCCGCGGTGGCCTGGGTAGACGCGAACGTGGCCGGCAAGAAGACCGAGGCCTACGCGAAGGCCTACCTCGACTACCTGTTCACCGACCCGGCCCAGGAAGTGATCGCGCAGTACGGCTACCGCTCGATCAACCCGCAGATCCAGGCCAAGTACCGGGCGCAGTTGCCGGACATCTCGCTGTTCCCGGTGTCGGCGATTGCCAAGGACTGGGACGACGCCGCCGAAAAGTTCTTCGGCGACAACGGAATCATCGACACCATTCATATCCCTGCACAGCGAACGGTGGTGGGATCGTGAGCCTGCTTTCGAACCTCAAACTCAACTACGACCGCACCCTCGCCCGGCGCGATCTCATCGCCGGCCTGACGGTCGCCGCCATCGCTCTTCCGCAGGGCATGGCCTATGCCCTGATAGCGGGCGTCGACCCCAAATACGGTGTCTTCTCAGCCATCGTGGTGACGCTCATCGCGTCGATATTCGGTTCGTCGTCACACCTCATCAACGGACCCACCAGCGCCATCTCATTGTTGGTGTTCAGCTCGTTGGCGTTCATCGATCCGGAGAACCGCACCGAACTCTTCGAGGCGCTGTTCGTGCTCGCGGTGCTGGTGGGCACCATCCAGATCCTGATCTCGGTGTTCAAACTCGGTGACCTGACCCGCTACATCTCCGAGTCGGTGATCGTCGGGTTCATGTTGGCCGCCGCGTTCCTGCTTGCCTTGGGACAGTTGGGAAATGCGGTCGGCGTCAAGGACCGCGGCAACGGCAACATGCAGGTGCTGTACCGCACCTACCTCACGCTGTTCCACGGCGACGCGATCAACTACCGGGCCGTGGTCCTGAGCGTCACGGCTGTCGTCGCCGCCGTCGTGCTCCGAAAGTTGGTGCAGCGCTTCGGCTGGCCGCAGATCGATATGCTTGCCGTGTTGGTCATCGCGGCTCTGATCGCCTACTTCTCGGGCTGGTCGACGCCCGGCCACGGAGGCAAGACCGCCGTGTCGATCACCGGAAAGATCCCCGCCAGCCTGCCCGACTTTCACATTCCCTCGGTGCATTGGGAGTGGCTGCCGCACCTGTCGCAGGGCGCGTTGGCGGTTGCTTTCATCGGCTTGATCGAGGCGCTGTCGATCGCGAAAGCCATTGCGCACCAGACACAGCAGAAGATCGACTACAACCGGCAGATTCTGGCGGAAGGGCTGGCCAACCTGACCGGTGGCTTCTTCCAGAGCCTGCCCGGTTCGGGCTCGCTGTCGCGGTCGGCCATCAACTTCCAGGCCGGCGCGGCCACGCGGTTCTCCGGCGTCGTCGCGTCGGCGACAGTCGCCGGCGCACTGCTGTTGTTCGCGCCGCTGTTGAGCTACATCCCGAAGGCGGCACTGGCCGGCCTGTTGCTGGTCACCGCGGTGCGTCTGGTCGACTTCCATCGACTGGTACACACGGTCAGAGCGTCGCGCTACGACGCCGGTTTGGTGATCGTCACGGCGATCACCGGCGTGGTCATCGATCTGGACAAGGCAGTGCTGCTCGGCGTTGCCCTCTCGATCCTGCTGTTCGTGCCACGGGCCTCCAAGCTCAAGATCGCCGAGTTGGTGGTCACCCCTGAGCGCGTGGTCCGGGAACGCGTCGGCGATGAGCCCGACAATCCGGCCATCCTGATCTACGACATCGAAGGAGAGTTGTTCTTCGGTGCCGCACCGGAAATCGAGCACGCACTGGACACCCTCACCGACCGGGTCAAGACCGAAGGGACCCAATTCGTGGTGCTCCGTCTCAAACGGACCCGCAACCTCGACGCGGTCGGTATCGAGCGCATCGAGCGGTTCCTGCACGACCTGACCGAGCTGGGCGTGGCCGTCCTGCTGGCCGGCGTCCGGCCCGACACCCTGGACGTCCTGAGCAACGTCGGGCTGCGTGACTGGTTCCCGGACGAGCGCATCTTCCCGGAAGAGGAGAAGGAGTTCTCGGCAACGCTCAAGGCGGTCCGCTACGCGGAGTCACGGCTGGCGCCCAGTGGCGTCAGCAGCGGCGAGGAGCTGTACTACCTCGTCTGAGGCGACTACTGCGGCAGCAGCGGCGGACGGCAGATGTTGTTGATCGGGTCCCACCACGCACCGTCACGGCAGTCCAGCGGCGTCGTCGAGACCGGCGGCCGGCAGCTGTTGATTTTGGGGTCCCACCAGCCACCGGGACAGTTCTGTACGAGCGGGGCCTGACACCGGTTCTGCACCGGATCCCACCAGGTGCCGTTGTCGCAGTCCGCATAGCTGACGGCCGGCGCAATCGCTGCGGTGATGGCCATGGGCGCCAAGGCGGCCGCGGCGATGACGGCGGCACGCTGCAGAGACTTGTGCATGCCTTCACCCTAAATGGGCTCAGTTACAAGGCAAATCACCCGGTGTGTAGTAGGGCACCCCGGCCGGGGTGTAGCACGGCGGCCGGCCTGCCGCGGCTTGGGCGGCTGCGTCCTCGGGGGCCGCGACCGCCGCGGCCACCGCCGCGTCGCCGGCGACGTTGGTGCATCCGCCGGCACTGACGTGGCGGCCGCCGACGTTGGCGCACACATCGGCGTGGGTGACAGGCGTACTGACGGCCGGTACGGCCGCGGACGCGAACAGGAACATCACTGCAGCTGCGGACTTCTTCATGTTTCCAACTTCCGTAGGCCCGACCCTGCGACAGATTATTGACGAATTAGTCAGGCCAGTCTCAGTTTTCCTTGTAACCACCGTCGTCCGTCCGGACGAAGTAGCGGCCCGGCGGCGGCAGCGGGTCGTGGCGCAGCGGCCCGGCCACCGGGCGGTGCCACGGCGTCTCGGGCAACTCGTCGACGACGCGGACGAACGCGGGCCGCTGCTCGGCGGGCAGGCTCGCCAGCGCCTCGTCGAGGTCGGCGGCAGAGATGTCCTGCCCCTCGACCCGTGACAGTGCCGCGACAGCCACCTCGTTGTCGTCGGCCGCGACGCCGTACGTGTGCACCAGGTCAACGTTGGGCAGCTTCCCGATGGCTGCGGTGATCGGCAGGGACGCCACGATCCCGTCGGCGGTGTGGATCTGGGTGTCGACGGAGTCGATCAGCCAGTAGTCGCCGTCACCGTCCCGGCTGACCAGGCTGCCGCTGGAGAACCAGGCGTCGCCGGCCTCGAACAGATTGCGCAGCGGTGGCGCCGACGCGGTGGTCGCGGAACTGATCTTCACCAGCAGCAGGCCCGTCTCATCGTCGGCGCAGCGGATCGCGTAACCATCTGCGCCCGAAACAACTTGCTGCGCTTCGGGATCCCATTGCACGACCTCGACGGTCGCACTGCCGGGGAGCGGCCGGCCCAGCGAACCGGGCTTGGCCGGGTTGACGTTGGCCAGGATGGCCTCGCCCTCGCTGGTGGACCAGAAGTCGAGAACACCGGCCGGGGCGAACCGGTCCAGTACCCGGCGCCAGAGTCCGCGCGGCATGCCGGAGCCGACGAACAGCCGCACCGAGTGGTTGCGCTCGGCGGGCTGCGGCGCGGCGTTGACCAGTGGCCGCAGCTGTGCCCACGTGTAGCAGACGATCGTCACGCCGTACCGGCGGACTTCTGTCCAGAACGTGGTCGGGTCCAAGTCTTTGGCCATGGCCAGCCGGCTGCCGCCCGCGACCGCACCGCCGATGCCCGTCAGCAGGCCGGAGGTGTGGTAGATCGGGTTGATGCAGTAGACGGTGTCGGAGTTGGTCAGCGTGGCCGACGTCGCGGTGCCGTACGCCGACAAACCGAAGCGGCCGTTGGTGACTCGGATCGGACGCGGGTCGCCGTCCGGGCCGCCGAAGAAGACGAACGCGAGCTCACCGGCACGGCCCGGGTTGGGGCGGTACCAGTCCGGGATTCGCACGGCGTTCGTTTCGCCGATCTCCAGGGCCGTCAGGGTGCGGTCCCGATTGAGGTAGGGCGTATCGAGCAGGAAGGTGTGCAGCGGGCGCCCGGCGAAGTCGGCTTCGGAATGTTCGGGGTCCGCGATGACGCGGTTCACCTTGCCGAGTTCGACCTCACGCGCGGTGTCCGCGCCGGGCCGCAGCATCACGGCCACCGCGCCGATGCGGTTGAGCGCGGTCACCACCGCCAGCGCCGAGGGGCGTGTGCCCATCAACACACCGACGTGCTCGCCGGCGCGCACGCCCGCGGCGAGCAGACCGCGGACCACCGCGTCGATGCGCACCTTGTTCTCGCCGTAGGTGTAGCTGCGGTCCTCGTACATGAAGCTGACGTCGTTGGGCGCGTGCTGCGCCTGCTCATCGAACAAGAGCGCCAACGAAATTCGCGTGTTCGCGTCCAGTCTCCGGATGCGCGCCAACCGGGGCATCTGGCGCGACACCGTGCCGAACATGCCGCGGACGTCCCCGACCGAACGTGCGACGGAGCCGGCGACCATGCGGCCGGCGTCGATCAGGGTCTGGACGCCCTCGCCTTGGCCTGCCGGCGCCGCTTCGGCGGCGGCGGTCATTGCGTCGACCTTGGTGACATGCTCCGGCAGCGGCTCCTTGCCTTCCGCATACCGCATCCAGTCGGCCACCAGCGGCCAGGTGTGCGACGTCGCGCTACTACCCACGACCAATCCGAAATGTCCTGCGTGCAAAGTGCTTTCGTAGATCTCCGCGCGCGGCGCGGCACCCAGGATGCCACGCACCGAGGCCGGCGGGGCGATCTCGTCGACATCGCCGACGAACGCCAGAATCGGTGAGGTGATGTCGGCGAGCGTCACCGGCCGGCCGGCGATGCTGAATCCGCCCGTCAACATTCGGTTGTGAACCAGGAACTGCTGCAGGAACTCGGCGAGCGCCGGGCCGGGCCACGCCACCCAGCCGTCATTCATCAGGTAGCGGCGCTGCCCTTCACGGGGCAGCAGCGCATCGCGGTCGTGCAGCGCGAACAGGAACTGCAGTTGGCCCGTCACGGCTTTCACCGGGTCGAGCAGCTGGAACCCCAGCCGCGTCGCCCAGCCCGGCACCGACCGTCCCCGCAGGACATTCTCCATGACGAACCCCATGCCGGGAATGGCAATTTCTGCGGGGACACCCATCGGGGCGGTTTTGCTGAGATCCACGGGGCTGCCGAAGGTGATGACACTGGCGATGCCGACGCTCCGGCGGTACGCCGAGGTCTGGTAGCAGAACATGCCGCCCTGCGAATAGCCGGCGAGGTGGACGTCGCCGCCCGTCAAGGCGCGCATCTCGTCGATGGCCGCATCGACCGCCAGCACGTGGTCGGCGAGATTGCGCTCGAGCCCGCCGGCCTCCTTCTCCGGCGAGCCGAAGTCGATGACCCACGGGTCGATGCCGTGCTCGATCAACGTGCGCACGCCACTGGCCTGCGGCGATACGTCGAAGACGTCGGCGGTCAGCATCAGGGGCGGCACCAGCAGTACCTGCGGGCGGCCGGTCTCGCCGGTGGTTCGGTACCGGCGCAGCTTGTGGATCCGCCCCTGGGCCACGACGTCGTAAGGCGACGGTTCTTCGCCCGTCTCCAGCCCGCCGTAGCGGGCCACTTCCAGCCAGTTCC
Source organism: Mycolicibacterium sp. CBMA 226 (assembly GCF_009729075.1). GTDB lineage: Bacteria > Actinomycetota > Actinomycetes > Mycobacteriales > Mycobacteriaceae > Mycobacterium. The sequence goes on from NZ_VTGY01000011.1 coordinate 493,615, forward strand.
GAGTCGTTGCCACAACCCTGTCGAACATTCAGTCCGCCCTTTCGCTCAGCGCCCGGTGCAGATCATGCCAAGCCCACGGGTTCACCACGGCAGTTTGACCGCCAGTCGCGGCGCCGGCGGGTTCGTCGAGCGCAAATGCACGTCCGTCGAGCGGACCGGATCCAGGACCCGGGTCAGGAACGTCAGCTCGTCGGCGAGCGCCGCCTCGTGGCACGGGCCCGAGTAGAAGTCGAAGTGATCGGCGGGGTACTCGCACAGGTGAGCCAGATATCCGGCCTTCTTCGCAGCGCGGCGGGCGGCGTCCGATGGCGCGATGCGGTCGTTGGTGCCCACTTGGACGAGCAGCGGGCACTCCAGCTGACTGGCGTGGACGGTCGGCCGGTTGAATGCGATTTCTAGCACCGTGCGGGCGGCGAATTCGTTGCGCCAGGTCGGCCCCGCCAGTGCCAGGTAGGCCTCTGCCGCGCCGGGTGTGGTGAGTGCCGCGGTGTCGCCGTGCTGTCCGGTGACCGGCACGTAGTGCGGCCGGCGCCCGAGGCGTGCGCCCGCGGCGTCGAGCAGGCCGTGCGCGACGAGACGGGCCAGCGGCCCGGCACCGGCCTCGTGGTACCCCTGGATCAGCGCGGCCACGCCGTCCGTTGCGGGGCACAGCGAGACCACGGCGGCCACCCGCTGGTCCTCGGCGGCGACGGCGATGACGTGCCCGCCGGAGTACGACGTACCCCACAGCGCGATGCGGTCCCGGTCGACGCCGGGCAGATTTCTGGCGGCGTCGATGGCGGCGTGGTAGTCCTGACGTTGCTTCTTGACCGAAATGTATTGGCGTGGCTCGCCTTCGGAATCGCCGAAGCCCCGGTAGTCGAAACCCACGACGTCCATGCCGGCGGCGGCGAACGGCTCGGCGAACGCCAGCAGCCCGGAGTCGCGCGTACCGCCGAAGCCATGGGCCATGACGACGCACGGTCGCCCGCTCTTTCCGGTCAGCGCGTCACTCTGGGCGGTCACATGCCATGCGGCACAACGCTCGCCGTGGCTGATGAAGAAGAAGTCGGTTGTCATGATCGCTCCTCCGGTCAGACCATGGACAGTGGTGCGGCGGCGGGCGTGAAGACCAGGGCGGGATCCTCGATGGGCCCGTGGCGCAGCCTCTCCTGGTCCATTTCGTAGGCGTGCTTGAACGCCCACGGGCCGTACGTGCCGCCGCGCGGGAACTTCGCGACGGCGCGCTGGACATAGCCGGATGTCATGTCCAGTAACGGAACTCGCTCCATGGTGCCGTCCTCCAGAATCGGGACCACCTTGGCGTAGCCGTGCTCGTCCATGTAGTCGAGCATCCGGCAGAAGTGCTCGCACACCAGGTCGACCTTCAACGTCCAGGCGATGTTGGTGTAACCGACCGCGAACGCGAAATTGGGTACGCCGGATAGCATCATGGCCTTGTAGACCGTGAGGTCAGGGAGATGCAGCAGGTGCCCGTCGACGCTCAGCTCGATCTTGCCGAACGGGATCATGTTCAGCCCGGTCGCCGAGATGATGATGTCGGCGGCCAGCTCCTGCCCGGACTTCAGCAGGATGCCGTTCTTCGTGAACCGGTCGATGTGGTCGGTGACGATCGAGGCCTTGCCCGACGAGACCATCTTGAACAGGTCGCCGTCGGGCACCATCGCGAGTCGCTGCTGCCACGGGTTGTACTTGGGCGTGAAGTGCGTATCGACGTCGAAATTCTTGGGCAGCTGCCGAGCCACGTTTGCGATCAACAGTTTTCGCATCAGCTTCGGGTAGCGCATGCACATCTTGAACAGCCCGCGGTTCAGTGAGATGTTCTTGCGCCGCACGATCTTGTACGCACGCTCGTGGCCGAGCACCTTGTTGAGCACGTTGGCGATCGGGTCCGACGCCGGAATCGAGAACACGTAGCTCGGGGACCGCTGCAGCATGGTGACGTGTGCGGCCTTGTCTGCCATGTTCGGGATGAGCGTGACGGCGGTGGCGCCGCTACCGATGACGACGACGTTCTTGCCGGTGTAGTCCAGATCCTTCGGCCACAGTTGGGGGTGGATCACCGGACCCTCGAAGTCCTCGCTGCCGGGGAAGTCGGGGATGTACGGGTTCTCGTAGTCGTAATAGCCGGTGCCCAGGAACAGGAAACGCGAGGTGAAGGTCTCCGGGTGTCCGCCGCGGGTGGTGGTGACGGTCCAAAGTCCTTGCCGGGAATCGAAACTCGCCGAATCGACGTGGTAGCCGAACCGGAGGTGGTCGGCCAGGCCGTTCTCCTCGACGGTCTGCTGCAGGTAGTCGAGGATGATGTGCCCGTCGGCGATGGACTTGCGGTGCGTCCACGGCTTGAAGCCGAACCCGAAGGTCGGCATGTCCGAGTCGGAGCGGATGCCCGGGTATTGATGCAGGCCCCAGGTGCCGCCGATCGAGTCCCGCCCCTCGAGCACCACGAACGATGTGCCCGGCCGAAAAGTCTTGAGGTGGTACGCCATTCCGATGCCGGAAATCCCGGCGCCGACGACCACGACGTCGACGGGAGCGGTGGTTGTCATGGGCACTCCTTTGCCGGTCCGGCGCGTGTACCTGACTCTAATTCCGGGGCGCGTCGTCCATGCCGGGTTTCGCAGGCCCGGCTTATCGAGCGGCGACACCGTCGCTGCCTAAGTGATGCCGACCTGATGTGCCGCGACGACGGGCTTCGTGCACTCCGATGACTCCGATGACACCGATGACACCGATGACGCCGTGCGTTTGCCCTGCCGTCACGCGCATTGCCGACAGCGTGACATTTCCGGTGGGACCTAACACTGTTTAGTTGTCAATCTGCAGGTCTCGAGTTTCAGGCGGCGTGGTCGAGTCGCATGGTGCGGCGGTTGTAGGCCGGGACGGGTCTGCGCTGGGGGTCGACGACCGCGGGTGGGATGAGCCAGGGGTGTCGGTCGAGGCCCATGACGACGTCCCAGCCGTCGTGGTGGATGTTGGCGTGGCATGCCGGGCACAGCAGGCACCCGTTGCTCAGGCTGGTTTCGCCGTGGTGGGTCCAGTGCACGATGTGATGGGCGTGGGTGCGTCCGGGTGGGGCTCCGCATTTGATGCAGCACTGATCGCGCAGGTACAGGGCTTTGCGTAGATGGGGCGGGAACAGGCGTTTCTCGCGTCCCATGTCGAGGGGCACCTGTTCCCCGTCCACGACCACCGTCGTCAGCGCCGTGTCGCAGGTCAGCCGCTCCACGGTCGCGGTGCTGATCGACCCCATGAACTCGAGCTGCGCCAGGTCCGGGGTGTCGGCGGGCACCGTCACCAACAACTGCGTCCGTGGCGCGGAGGCGATGTTCCCGCCGCGGGCGGCGAAATCGAGTACCGCCTCTAGGGCGTCGGCGCGGCGTCGCGCCGCGGAGCGGGTGTCGGGGCTGCCGTCGGGTTCGGGTCGCGGCGCCGACAGCTCCTCCACTGCGGCCACCAGCTTGGCACCCACTTCGGCATCCAGGTCCGCCCGTACCTGCAGCCGGCCGTCACTGGTGACGCGGTGATCGAGGGTGTTGACCGACCGGTCCTCGGCGGCCGGCAGCCCGCCTTCGGCCGCGGCGGCCCGGTTGCCCAGCTTTCGGGCGCGGTTACCGATGTCCGCGGGGGTGGCCCCGGAGAAGAACTGCCCCAGCAGGTCGGTCACCTGCCGGAATCGGGCTTCCTCGGACACCTGCCCGGGTGAGCGTGCGCGAATGTGGTTGATGCCCTTGACGATCGCATCGACATGCTCCCCCGAGATCGCCCCATCGCGAGCGTGCGCGGTCAGCGTCGGCAACAACGGCAGCGCACCGCCGACCCGGACCATCCGCTCCGCCACCGACGGCGCACAGCCCAGCGACATCAGCAGTTCCCGCAGCGTCCGCCCCTGCGCTGCGGCAACACCGCAACGGTCCAGTACCCCGGTCAGCGTCGCCGCCAGATGATCGATCACATGCCGCAGCTTCAACGCACACTTCACCGCTTCCACGGCCTCGTCCCCGGCCATCTCGTCGGGGACGACCACATCACGCAGATGGTCGAGAAGTGGTTGGAGATCCAGTGCGATTCCCATAACACATTCTATCGAACAAATGTTCGAACGACAAGCAGTTTTCCGGCCCCGGATGTGATGTATCAGGACTTGGGTGGCGGTGACTTCGGTGACGGTTGATGTGTCAGGACATGGGTGACAATTACCCGCGCCAAGAACGCGGACCTCATTGATGCGGAGTGTGGGCGTCGCCGACGTATGTATTCGAAGTGCTTTTGGCCAAGCTGGACTCAGACGGCCATTGCGGCGTACCCGTCGGCCAGCCCGCGCAGCTGCGCCGCACCGTCGCCGGTGTAGGACGAACCGTGCATGAGGGCTAGCGTCGAGGGATTCGAGGAGGCGAGCTGCTCGAGTGTCGGCGCGAGATTCGTCGTCAGGCCAGTGGCATGGAAGATGGCTTCAGCCTCCAGCGCCGGTGCCACGCAATCGGATTCAGTCAGTGCCGGGCATCGCCCGGTGTGGCTCAACAGGTCGCCGGCCAGCAGGGTGGAGGTCGTCTCGTCGTACCAGAGCCCCGCCTCCCAATTGTGCGGAACATGAGGTGTCGCGATGAACTGGAGCCGGTGCCCGCCGATGTCCAGCGCGCTGTCGGGGGCGGCGACAGGTGGGCGGTCGCACATGTCGACCAGCGACAACATCAGCGCCAGGCCACTCTGAATGACCTCGGCGTGCGGCGCGGCGTCGAGCAGCAGGTTCATCGCGCCGCACTCGTCGGCTTCGAGATGTCCGAACGAGATCCAGCGCAGCTTCGGTAGCGGGATGACCCGGCCGATGGCGTCCGACACGAGAGGGAACAGTTGCCGATGGCCGCAGTGGAACAGGAAGGGCTCGTCGCCGGTGAGGAGGAATTGATTGAACGTGAAGCCGTTCTCGGTGATGTCCGGAATCCAAGTGGAGAGCCGGTAGATGTCAGGGGCAATCTCGTCGACTGCCGTGCTCAGGTCGGCATTCATCTGCTAATGGTGCGCCCCGGTTCAGCGCCGCAGCCATGTAATCGGCAAAACGCTGCGCGGTCGTTCGGTCGATCTGCGCGAAATTGACTGCCAGGCCATTGATCTCGGATCCGGTCCGCTGCGGAAAAGTCGATAGCGGCGCGACGAGCAGGCCATCGGCTCGGAGGTGTTCGACAACGTCGAGGTCGCGGCGGTCATCGGACAGCAGGATGGCGACATGTAGTCCGGCCTGGACGCCGACCACCTCAAGCTCTGGACAGGTTGCATCCAGTTCACTGATCAGAATGTCTCGGCGACAACGGTATTCGCGGCCCGCCCGGGCCAGGTGTCGGTGCAGCTCGCCGGTAGTGATCAATTGAGTCAGGGCGCTGCGCGTGATGGTGGATACCGCGATGCGGTGGTCGTGGAGATAGGTCTGAACGGCGTCGCGCAGGGGTAATGGCGGAACCAACCAGGCGGCGCCCAGGCTGGAGGCGAGGATTTTGGAGGCGGTGCCGACATAGGCAACGTGCTCCTCGGCGCCCGGTATCGACCGGATGGCCGGCAGCGGTGCGACGCCGTATCGGAACTCGCCGTCGTAGTCGTCTTCGATGACGATCGATCCGGTCCGTTTGGCCCACGCGACCAACTCAGCCCGCCGATTCACCGAGAGCCGGTGCCCAAGCGGGTACTGGTGTGCCGGTGTCGTGTACACGATGCCGGCTGCATCGCCGAGCCTGTCGACGCACAGCCCGTCTTGGTCAACGGGAACGAAGGTCGGGTGCAGACCGGCGCGGGCGAACTCCGCCGCTGCGGCGGGATAGCACGGCGACTCGAGATAGCAGCGGTTCAGGCCGCTGACCGCGGCCAGCGCCTGAAAGGCAGCGGTCGATCCTGGGACGTCGAAAACCGTGTCGGTATCCACGCCCCGGCTGATGCGCAGGTGGTGGGACATGGCTGCCGTGAACGCGTCGTCGGCGCCCTCCCACGGGGAGAGCGCTGTGGGCCGGGACGCCGCCGCGGCCCGCCACGCGCGGGTCCAAGCCCGCATGTCGATGAGTCCGGTGTCGGGGGACCCCGGGCGCAGATCGACGAGGTTCTCGGTGGGGCGCCGAGTGGCATGCGCTGCCGGCGCAGGGCCCGCGTCGTCGCGGCGGGGAGCGCGGCTGGACAGCCCTGCCCGGGCGGCCGCGATGGCGCCGACGGTCGTCCGGGTCCCGGCACCCGGCACGCCTTCGAGAAAACCGGCGGCGACCAATTCGTCGTAGGCGGCGGCGACCATGGTTCGAGAGGCCCCGAGCTCGTGGGCGAGCGCGCGCGTCGACGGCAGCCAATCGCCGTCGCCGACCTGCCCAGCCGCAATCAACGCGACCAGCTGGCTCGCGATTGCTCTGCCACTGAGGTCGCTGGTGTCGAGTGGCAGATGCACCAGCCGGGTGTGACGGGCCATGTCGCGAGAATACTGGCCTCATAAAAATCAGATTTCCGGCTATGTTGGAAAGGCCGCAATCATGGTGATCTTGAACCATGGAGAAGGTCACCCGTAAGTACGGCCGGCAATCGACGGCGCGCGCCACGCTGGACGAGTTCCTCGACGGACAGTGGTGGGGTGTGCTGAACGTAGGCGACGTGGCCCGTCCCAACGGCATGGTCCGGTCGTTGTCGGTGCCGACGCTGTACGTCCGTCACGAGGATCGGATTCTCATCCACGGCTCGACCGGCGCGGGTGCGCTGGGCGTCAAGGGGGCGGGGAGGCAGGTTGCCTTCTGTGTGACGGCCATGGATGCACTTGTGTTGGCGCACAGCACCTTTGACTCCTCGGTGCACTACCGCTCCGCGGTGCTGTACGGCGAGGTCGAACCCGCGTGCCGGGAGGATCGCGAAGCCTTGCTGGAGCGGTTCAGTGAGTTGCTGATCCCCGGCCGTACCGCCGAGGTGCGGGCGATGTTGCCGAAGGAGATCGCGGCGACCAACGTCATCTCCCTGCCGATCGTCGACGGTGACTGGGTGTACAAGGTCAACCGCGGCCCGGTCGCGGAACCGGACGAGGAAACCGACGCCTGGGCGGGCATCGTGCCGTTCTCGGTCACCTACGGCGCACCGCAGCGGGCGGAGTGGTCGACGGCGGAGTTGCCGGAATCCGTGCGGGTGATGGTCGCCGCGGGAGGGGCCGACCAGCGCCGATAGTGCCGGATAGACATTTTCAGGGGATCGGGAATAGATCGGGAATCGCCCCGGTTGGACCCAGCGACAACAAGTTGAGTGCATCAGACTCAAGTTCGGCTTGACAGGCAGCCCTGTCCGATAGCAAGCTTGAGCGCAGTTCGCTCAGATCACCTATCAATGTCTATCAGGAGGCATCACTATGGCTCGTGCGGTCGGTATCGACCTCGGGACCACCAACTCTTGCGTCGCGGTGCTGGAGGGCGGCGACCCCGTCGTCGTTGCAAACTCTGAGGGCTCCCGGACCACCCCGTCGGTCGTCGCGTTCGCGCGTAACGGCGAGGTGCTGGTCGGCCAGCCCGCGAAGAACCAGGCCGTGACCAACGTCGACCGGACCGTCCGTTCGGTGAAGCGCCACATCGGCACCGACTGGACCGTCGACATCGACGGCAAGAAGTACACCTCGCAGGAGATCAGCGCGCGCACGCTGCAGAAGCTGAAGCGCGACGCGGAGGCGTACCTCGGTGAGGACATCACCGACGCCGTCATCACCGTCCCGGCGTACTTCAATGACGCGCAGCGTCAGGCCACCAAGGAAGCCGGCCAGATCGCCGGCCTGAATGTGCTCCGCATCGTCAACGAGCCGACCGCGGCCGCCCTGGCCTACGGCCTGGACAAGGGCGAGAAGGAACAGACCATCCTGGTCTTCGACCTCGGTGGTGGCACGTTCGACGTCTCGCTGCTGGAAATCGGCGAGGGCGTCGTCGAGGTCAAGGCGACCTCCGGTGACAACCACCTCGGTGGTGACGACTGGGACCAGCGCATCGTCGACTGGCTGGTCGAGAAGTTCAAGAGCACCAGCGGCATCGACCTGACCAAGGACAAGATGGCCATGCAGCGTCTGCGTGAGGCTGCGGAGAAGGCCAAGATCGAGCTGAGCTCGAGCCAGAGCACCTCGATCAACCTGCCGTACATCACGGTCGACGCCGACAAGAACCCGCTGTTCCTCGACGAGCAGCTGACCCGCTCGGAGTTCCAGCGCATCACCCAGGATCTGCTCGACCGCACCCGCAAGCCGTTCCAGCAGGTCATCAAGGACGCCGGCATCTCGGTCTCCGACATCGACCACGTCGTCCTCGTCGGTGGCTCGACGCGTATGCCCGCCGTCACCGAACTGGTCAAGGAACTGACCGGCGGCAAGGAGCCCAACAAGGGCGTCAACCCGGACGAGGTCGTGGCCGTGGGTGCCGCGCTGCAGGCCGGTGTGCTCAAGGGTGAGGTGAAAGACGTTCTGCTGCTTGACGTCACCCCGCTGTCCCTCGGTATCGAGACCAAGGGTGGCGTGATGACCAAGCTGATCGAGCGCAACACCACCATCCCGACCAAGCGGTCCGAGACCTTCACCACGGCCGACGACAACCAGCCGTCGGTGCAGATTCAGGTCTTCCAGGGTGAGCGTGAGATCGCGGCGCACAACAAGCTGCTCGGCAGCTTCGAGCTGACCGGCATCCCGCCGGCCCCGCGCGGCGTGCCGCAGATCGAGGTCACCTTCGACATCGACGTCAACGGCATCGTGCACGTGACCGCCAAGGACAAGGGCACGGGCAAGGAGAACACGATCAAGATCCAGGAAGGCTCCGGCCTGTCCCAGGAGGAGATCGACCGGATGATCAAGGACGCCGAGGCGCACGCCGAAGAGGACAAGAAGCGTCGCGAAGAGGCTGACGTCCGCAACCAGGCCGAGTCGCTCGTCTACCAGACGGAGAAGTTCGTCAAGGACCAGCGTGAAGCCGAGGGCGGCTCGAAGGTTCCCGAGGAGACCCTGACCAAGGTCGACGGTGCCATCGCCGAAGCCAAGACCGCGCTCGCCGGCACCGACATCGCTGCCATCAAGACGGCCATGGAGAAGCTGGGCGTCGAAAGCCAGGCCCTGGGCCAGGCGATCTACGAGGCCACTCAGGCCGAGCAGACCTCCGGCGCCGGAGCGGGTGCTCCGGGTGGAGCCGCTGCTGACGACAACGTCGTGGACGCCGAGGTCGTCGAGGACGATCAGGAGCACAAGTGAGCCAGAGCGATTCGCACGAGCCGGTGACCATCACCGACAAGCGGCGCATCGATCCGGAAACCGGCGAAAAGCGTGAGGGCGCTCCGGCGTCGGCCCCCGAGGGGTCGACGCCGGAGGCCCCGGCCTCCGCTGAGGCTGAAGCTCCGGTGTCCGACGAAGCCGCCGAGCTCAAGGCAGACCTGCAGCGGCTCAAGGCCGAGTACGACAACTACCGCAAGCGGGCGATCCGTCAGGAGCAGGCCGCGGCCGAACGGGCCAAAGGCCTTGTCGTACACCAGTTCTTGCCGGTGCTCGACGATCTCGAGCGGGCTCGCGCCCACGGTGATCTCGAGTCCGGACCGCTGAAGTCGGTGGCGGACAAGCTTTCCGGTGCGCTGGAGAGCCTCGGCCTGACCTCGTTCGGTGAAGAGGGTGACGAGTTCGACCCGTCGCTGCACGAGGCCGTTCAGCACGAGGGCGACGGCTCCTACCCGGTGTTGGGGACTGTCATGCGTCGCGGCTACAAGCTCGGTGAGCAGGTGCTGCGGCACGCGCTGGTCGGTGTCGTCGACGCCGAACCCGCAGCTGATGCGTCCGACACGCCCACCAATGCCACCGCTGCGACCGAACAGAAACCAGAATCAAACGAGTAACCGAGCGACGCTGAGGAGGTGACGCGACATGGCTCAACGTGAATGGGTCGAGAAGGACTTCTACAAGGAACTCGGCGTCACCTCTGACGCCACGAAGGATGAGATCAAGCGCGCCGCGCGCAAGGTGCTGGCCGACAACCATCCGGACCGCAACCCGAACAACCCGGCGGCCGAGGAACGCTACAAGGCGGCAACCGAGGCCAAGGAAGTTCTGACCGACGACACCAAGCGGGCCGAATACGACGAAACCCGACGGCTTTTCGCCAACGGTGGATTCGGCCGCCGCTTCGGTGGCGGCGGTGGCGGGGGCGGCTTCGGAGGTTTCGGCGGCGACACGTCGGAGTTCAACCTGGGCGACCTGTTCGACCAGGCGGGGCAGACCGGCGGCGCCAACATCGGTGACCTGTTCGGCGGCCTGTTCGGCCGGGGTGCGCAGCAGCCGCGTCCCAGTCGTCCGCGCCGCGGCAACGACCTGGAAACCGAGACCGAGCTGAGCTTCCTCGAAGCGACCAAGGGCGTGGCGATGCCGCTGCGCCTGACCAGCCCGGCACCCTGCACCAACTGCCATGGCAGCGGCGCGCGCCCGGGGACCAGCCCCAAGGTCTGTCCCAACTGCAACGGCGCCGGCGTCATCAACCGCAACCAAGGTGCGTTCGGCTTCTCGGAGCCGTGCACCGAATGCCGCGGCAGCGGGTCGATCATCGAGCACCCCTGTGAGGAGTGCAAGGGGACCGGCGTCTCCACGCGGACGCGCACCATCAACGTGCGCATTCCCCCGGGTGTGACCGACGGTCAGCGCATCCGGCTTGCGGGGCAAGGTGAGGCGGGTCTGCGCGGGGCGCCTTCGGGCGACCTGTACGTCACCGTGCACGTCCGGCCCGACAAGGTCTTCGGGCGCGACGGCGACGACCTGACCGTCACCGTTCCCGTCAGCTTCCACGAGTTGGCTTTGGGGACAACGCTTTCCGTGCCGACGCTGGAAGGCAAGGTCGGGGTTCGGGTGCCCAAGGGTACGTCCGACGGACGCATCCTGCGCGTGCGTGGGCGCGGTGTGCCCAAGCGTGGCAGCGCCGGTGGGCATGGCGACCTGCTGGTCACGGTGAAGGTGGCCGTGCCGCCGAACCTCGAAGGTGAAGCGGCCGAGGCGCTGGAGGCGTACGCAAAGGCGGAGCGGACCAGCGGATTTGATCCGCGGGCCGGATGGGCTGGGTCTCTGTGATGAGCGCTTGCGCGAAGAAGCGAGGACACAGTGAGTGCACGACGCAAAACTGAGGAAGCCCGCACCTTCCTGATTTCGGTGGCCGCCGAGCTGGCCGGTATGCACGCACAGACACTGCGGACATACGACCGGCTCGGCCTGGTCAGCCCCGAGCGCACCTCGGGCGGCGGTCGACGTTATTCGCAGCACGACGTCGACCTGCTGCGCGAGGTCCAGCGCCTTTCGCAAGACGAGGGCGTCAACCTGGCCGGCATCAAGCGCATCATCGAGCTGACCAACCAGGTCGAGGCGCTGCAGGCCAGGCTCGCCGAGGTGACCGCCGAACTCGAGCGGGTCCGCAAGCCCAGCACCGCACTGGTGCTCTGGCAGCCGCGACGCGGAAGCAAGTAACCCAGCAACTGGCGGTCGGTTTGCCGCAGCGTGCGCAGCACCCTATTCTTTGCCCAGGTCAATATCTGGCAAATGAGCAGGCCGAGGTATTCGGCCTAGGGGGAGACGTTCTGCATCATGGCACTGTTGACGCTGGGCTCGATCATCCGAACGGGCCGTCGTGCTTGACGTCGCGCCGCTAACCGACCGCCGCCAGCGTCTGGCACCGGCGCTGTTGATTGTCAGTGCCGTAGCTCTGCTCGCCGTGACCATCCCCAGCCCGCCCAATTTGGTCGACTTGCACGTCTACCTCCTGGGTGGCGCAGCGCTCGAGCACCCCAACACGCTGTATTCGCTGGTCTACTCCGGCCAGTCGCCGATGGCGGGTCAGTCACCGACCGAGCCGTTGCCGTTCATTTATCCGCCGTTCGCCGCGATGTTGTTCTACCCACTGAACTTCCTGCCCTTCGCAGTGGCAGGGCTGTTGTGGCAGGTGGGAATTCTGGCCGCGACGTACGGGATCGTGCGACTGGCGCAGCTTCTGGTGGGCAATGGCGGACGTCAAGCGGCGATGCTGTGGACTGCGGGTGTTATCTGGCTCGAGCCGGTGCGGGTTTGCTTGAACATGGGCCAGCTCGGGGTTTTCCTGACCCTCGCTGTGATGTACGCGGCATACAGCACCAGATGGTGGGTGTCGGGTCTGCTCGTTGGGTTGGCCACGGGCGTGAAACTGACCCCGGCGATCTCCGGCTTCTACTTCGTCGGGATGCGCCGCTGGGCAGTTGCCGTGACTTCGGCAGCGGTATTCATTGCCACGGTGGGCCTGTCGGCGCTCCTGGTGCCGAGTGAGACGCGCTTCTACTTCACTGGTCTGATCGGCAAATTTGCCGTCCCGGTGGGCACGGCTATCAACCAATCGTGGAGTGGGGCCATCTTCAGGATTCTGGGGTACGACTCTGGACACGGGCCGCTGGTCCTGTCAGTGCTCGCCGTTACGGCTGTGTTGGCCGTGCTGTCATGGCAGGCGCTGGGCGCGGGCGCGCAGACGCGCGACCGGTTGGGTTCGTTGTTGGTCGTCGAGATTTTCGGCCTGCTCGCGTCACCGATTTCCTGGGTGCACCACTGGATCTGGTTGGTGCCGTTGATCATCTGGTTGTTTACGGGCGTGTGGCGCGACAAACCGGGTGCCCAGGTACTCGGGTGGATATGGGTCGGGGTGACGGTCGTCAGTGTTCCCAGTCTGCTGGCACTCGCCGAGCCGGGCCTGTGGCAGTTCAGCCGACCGTGGTACCAAGCGTGGGCCGGCTTGATCTACGTCGTCGTGGCTATGGCGACGCTGGGTTGGATGGTGGTGACGGGTCGTCGCGTAGCGGTGGCGACCCCAATTTGTGACATCGCAGTCGTCGAACATGCCGACCCCGGAAGTAAGTAAGTACACCTTCGGACATTGCTCGCCTTCCGGCTTTCCCAGCTGAGCCTCGCAAAGATGTTTGCTGTCGCGCGCCGGCTGTGAATTGTCTTGGGGGACAATAGCAATCGCCGCCGAAAGTTCTGCAGCAAGGCGCTCTTGTATCTAATGTAGACGCGACGAAGGTCGACGCGTGGGGGATACATGGGCGTTTTGACGGGATGGGGAACGCAGCGCTGGCAGGCGCTGGCTCCGCTGCTGCTATTGGTCAGCGCGGTGGTTTCGGTGGGCGTCAGCACTTTGACAGACCCGATCGACTTCCATATCTATGTTGCCGGTGGCGCGGCGCTGGTCCATCCAGCGACGCTGTATGACGCGGCCTATCTCGATCCGGCGCACCACGAGACGATGCCGTTCGTCTACCCACCGTTCGCGGCGATGGTGTTCTACCCGCTGCATCTGCTGCCTTTTTGGCTGGTGGCGCTCGCCTGGCGGGTGGGCATCGTCGCCGCCGTCTATGCCGTGGTCCGGATCAGCCAGAAGATGATCGACGCCGACAACAAGCGCGTCGCCATGCTGTGGACCGCCGCCGCGCTGTGGTTCGAACCGATTGTAGGCAACGTCAAGCACGCGACTATCGGCGTCTTTCTCCTCCTGATCGTCATGACCGCGGCTTACAGCTCCCGGTGGTGGGTGTCGGGCCTACTCGTCGGCCTGGGTGCGGGCGTGAAGCTCACGCCGGCGATCACCGGCATCTACTTCGTCGGCATGCGGCGTTGGGCCGCCGCGGCGTTCTCTGCGGTGGTGTTCTTCGCGACGCTCGGCGTCTCGTATCTTGTTGCGGGAGACCGGGTTCGGTACTTCTTCACCGACTGGATCGGCAAGGACCGGCTCTTCACCATCGGCAACGTCTACAACCAGTCCTGGCGCGGCGGCATCGCTCGGGTGCTGGGATACGACCCAGGGATGGGCGCCCATTGGGCGGTTGCCGTCGCGCTGACCGGCGTACTGGCCGCGGCGGCGTGGTGGGCACTGGGCGCGTATCCGCAGAATCGCGACCGGCTGGGGTCGCTGCTGGTCGTCGTCCTGTTCGAGCTGCTGGCCTCGCCAGTGTCGTGGACTGCGCACTGGGTGCTCGTGGTACCACTGCTCGTCTGGTTGCTACACGGGCCGTGGCGCGACAGGCCGGGTGCGCGCGCACTGTGGTGGGTGTGGCTGATCGTGGCGGTCACCGCCGTGCCCAACGCACTCGCGACCCTGCAGTCGAATCGCTGGGAGATCAGCCGCCCCTGGTACGAGGCCTGGGCCGGACTGGTCTATCCCATCCTGACGCTGGCGACGCTGAGTTGGATCGTCGCCACCGGGGTCCGCGTCCGGCGGGCGCTGACGGCCGCCGATCTGCCGCCACTCACGGTGGCCGCGGCGGTACGGGAATCGGGCGACGCGCAGGTGCCGTCGGCCGTGATCGGTAGTAACGACGAAGAGCGCGCTGGCGTGGAAAGCCGGACTATCGGCTGATTCGGTTGCGGCCGATGCGCGCAGCCCTATATCGTCGCTCGGTTAATTGACGCTCAAGTAATTTACGCGGTCCTTTGCTGTCCGCAAAACCGCGAAGCGAGGGTATGCCGGTGGTCGAGCCGACGTCAACGGCCGTTTTTGGGACTTCGAATGCCGGGCCGACGACGTCGTCGTATCGCCGGGATATCGACGCTCTGCGGGCTATCGCCGTCGTCGCCGTCGTGGCGTTTCACGCGGGCGTTCCTGGTTTTGCCGGGGGATTCGCCGGCGTTGACATCTTCTTCGTGATTTCGGGCTTCGTGATTCTTCGCGGCCTTACCGCTGAGCAGGGCCGGGCCGGATCGGTCGGTTGGTGGGCGTTCTACGGGCGCCGATTCCGGCGGCTCGCTCCAGCCGCATTGCTCATGATCGTGGTCGTCATCCTGCTCGGAATGCTGGTTTTCAACCCCGTCGGGGAACAGCAGGCGGTCGCCAAGAGTGGGATCGCAGCGGCCACGTCGACGTCGAACTTCTATTTCAGCTTGTTTCTCGGAGACTATTTCGTCCCGACCTACCTACCCAACGTCTTTTTGCACACCTGGTCGCTGGCGGTCGAGGAGCAGTTCTATCTCGGTGTGCCTTTGCTTTTCGTGGTGACCGGCTATCTCGTGCGACGGCTGGGACGCGACTGGCGTCGCGTGATGATCGTCTTGATCCTGCTGGTGTGTGCCGCTTCCCTGGTTTCTGCGGTAGTGCTCGGGCGCTTCGCACCCACTCAAACGTTCTACCTGCCCTTCGGGCGCGCCTACGAACTCGGCATCGGTGCACTCCTGGCAGTGGTCAGGCCTCCCGCCGGTTCCGCCGTCGTGCGGCGGGCCGCCTGGCTGATTTCGGCCGGTGCCTTGGTCGGCGTGATCGTTTTGGGCCTGCCGGTGTACGGGTTCCCCGGCGCCTGGGCGCTGATTCCGACCGTTGCGACCGCGGGGATGATTTGGGCCCACGTCACCGCAGACGATCCCGGTGGGCGATACCTGCTGTCGGCTCCGGTCGTCGGCATCGGGAAACTCTCCTACGGGTGGTACCTGTGGCACTGGCCGTTGCTGTCGATCATCGCGACGTGGTACTTGAGGGAACCTCCGGTGTGGCTGCGGGTCATGGTCGTGGGTTTCGCGCTGGTACTGGCCGGTGCCAGCTACCGGTACTGGGAACCGCGCTTTCGTGCTCCGGCGGGCCGCAGAACGGTGCTGACCGGGTTGGTGGCCATCGCTGCCACATGTGCGTTGGCACTCGGGTCGGAATTGTTCGCCGACCAGCTGGCCAAAGCCGACAACTGGCCGGCTGTCGCGCACGCGAAGCACGACACCGCATTTCCCGCCGAGTGCATCCACGACACCGCACTGGTTCAGAAACCCGAATATGAGGTGTGCCCGCTGCCTGGTTTCGATCCGGCTCGGCCGTCCGTCGTGGTCTGGGGCGATTCGTATGCACAGGCCTTGCTCCCCGGCGTTGTGAAGGCGGTGCACGGCCGGCCGATCAATGTGGTTGCGATGGCCAGGGGTACCTGCCCGCCCTACCTACCGCGTGCCGCGAAGCTGCCGGACATTCCGTATGGATTGGAACGGACACGTCTCGAGCTGTGCGAACAACACAACAACGTTGCGCTGCAGTGGATCCTTGACGCAGTGAAGGCCCGGCGAGACGTTCGCGTCATCATCGCCGCGCGGTGGCCGATCTATCTCGGCCAACGTGAACTGTTTCCCAGCCTGGCACATGAATCACAAGTTCTGGCCGCGGACAGCGAGTCTTTGGTGACGGCAGGCACGCCCGCATTGCTGGCCCGGCTGGACCAGGCGCAGGTGGGTGTCGACCTGGTCGGCGTATCGCCGGAGCTGGAGCGGCCGGGGCCCGAATGCGAGACGAGGCGGTGGCGGACTTTCACATGCGATGTCCCGATGAGTGTCGAACGACAGTACTGGGGCGGCGTGCCAGAGTGGTTTCACAAGCTGCATGCCGAGCTCGGTGACCGGTCACGGGTCATCGACCCGGCCAAGGTGATCTGTGACGAGTTCCTGTGCCGGGCTCAAAGCGGCGGGGTCTTGAACTTCTACGACACCGACCATCTCAGTGCGGCGGCCGCCGAGAAGCTGTCCGACCAGATCTCCCCGACGGTGGATGCGCTACTCGGCCAGCCGTGACTGACACTGCTCAGCTCACCGAGATCGAGAACCGTGCCGTCGCTGGTCGGCCGGGGGACGCGAGGCGGTAGCCGCCGCGGCGCAGCGCGTCGGTCGGCGCGGCCATGGGCTCGATGGCCACCAGCGCGTCGCCGGGCGGCGCAAACAGTTGTGCGGCGGGGTAGCCGGTTTCGAATGTCACGGTGATCTGGTGGTCACCGCCGCTGAGGACGAATTGCGCGCCGTCGGGCACCTGGTCGAAGCCGTCGTCGTATGCGGTGTCGCCGAGCGGCCCGGACCGCGCCGGCCAGGCCTCGACGACGCCGGAAGGCAGTCCGCGATCGTCCGTCGGTAGATGCCGGAGAGTCGGCGTCTCGAGCACCCAATCTGCCCGCGGCACACCGGGAATGGTCACGTACGGGTGATAGCCGAAACACAGCGGCACCGCTGCGGACGTGGATGGCCGGACAGTGGTCTCGACCGTCAGGACGCGGTCTGTCAGCGTGACCCGTTGGGTCAGCACGTGCGGAAACGGGAACGACGCGAGCAGGCCGGGCCGGCTGAAATCGACTGCGGCGGTGAGGGAATTGGCCGACTGCTCGGTGACCAGCCAGCCGGGGTAGGCGGCGAGTATGCCGTGCATGGGGGAGCCCTGCCCGTCGACACGCACGCCACCGGCCCCAGGCGTCAGTGTGACGGCAGCGCCGTCGGTGTCGTAAGTGTTGGCGCCCAATCGATTCGCCCACGGATAGAGCAGCGGGATGCCCATGGTCTTGGCGTTCGTCAGATACGCGTCGAGGCCACGGCGCTGGCCGAGAAACTCCAGATCGCCATCGGCAAATGACGTGCCGATCATGCCCGCGCCGGGAACGAACGTCGCCGTCATCATGGACTCGGGGTCGGTCAGTACGACGGTGTCGAGTTCGGCCATGGTTTCCTCCAGCGTCAGTGGGCCAACGGATCGTGCTGAATACGTTCTGGCGGCGCGCCTTTGGCGATCAGGGCGGCTTTGGTCGCGCTGACCATCTTGGGCCCGCCGCACAGCAGGATTTGCCGGTCGCCCCAGCTGCCGTAGCTCGTCACGACGTCGGGAAGCAGCCCGGTCTGCCGGACGTGCAGGCCGCGTGGTGGTTGGACGTCGGGGTAGTCGGCGGCCCACGGCGGGTCGGTGGAGTACTCGGATACCGGCGTGACGGACAACCACGGATTGGTGGCGGCAATCTCCCACAGGATGCGCAGGTCGTAGAGGTCGCAGGGGTAGCGCCCACCGAAGAACAGGTGCACGCGCGGATTGTCGGCCTCGCTGCACAAATTCATCAGCAGGGCCCGGAGCGGCGCGAGGCCGGTGCTGCCGGCGACCATGAGCACGTCGCCGTCGGAACGTGAAACATGCATGCCGCCATGGGGATTCGACAGCCGCCACCGGTCACCGGGCATGGTCTGGTTGACGATGGCGGTGCTCACCATGCCACCGCTGACCGAGCGGATGTGAAACTCGATGGCCCCGCTGGCGTCGGATGGCATAGAGGGACTCAGGTGCCGCCACCGTCGCGGCCATTGCGGCACCTGCACCGCGACGTACTGGCCGGCGTGATAGCGCAGCGGCTGGTCCAGCTGCAGCCGCACCACCGACACGTCGCGCGTCACGCGCAGATGCTCGACGACGGTGCCGTCGACGTAGGGCGGCGTCTGTTCGGAATCGGCGGCGCCGCGCATCACCCCGACGATCAGGTCGACGGCGTGCGTGGCGGCCTCGGCAACCCGCGCGTCCCAGCGGTCCCGGAGTTCATCGCGCAGGGTGGCCAGCAGGGCGTCGTGGAGTGCCGCGTAATGCTGTTGCCCCACACCGTATTTGCGATGGTCGCGGCCGAGCTGCGCCAGGAATGCCACCGGTTCTTCGGCGCGCTGCTCGATGAATTCGCCGAGCACCCAGAACAGTGCGTGGCCGAACGCGGCCCGCTGGGCGGCCAGGTCCGGTGGGAAGAGGTCGCGCGCCGACAGGTCGCCGGCGAACCACCGGGTGTAGAAGCGGCCGATCACGTCGTCCCCGCCACGGGCAGGGTCGACCGCGGCGCGCACCGTCATCAGCGCTTCGCGGTCGTCAAGTCCCATCTGACATCGGCGAGGTGGCGTCGAAGTGGTTCTGCCCCAACGTACTGACGAAGGTGGGGCCCAGTAGATCGAGTTCGCGCCAGTGCGCGTCGGCCCAGGTGCCGTAGGGCTGGTGCGCCAGGTATTCGTTCCGGAAGCGGTCGTCCTCGGACACCTCGGTGACGCAGAACGCCGGGATCGCCAGGTCGACCACCGGACCGCCGCGTTCGACCTCGGCCAGCAGCAGTGGGGCATTGCCGTTGAGGAAGCGGTCGATGATCCAGCCGTCCTCGCCCAGCCACACCGAGTACCGCACCTTGGTCACCACATGGTCGGCCCGCCGGACGATTTCACCGGCCACCAGCGGATCGAGTTCCCGCTCGGCCTCGTAGCGGGTGCCGCCTGCGGCCGGACCCTTGGCGGTCATGGTGCCGATCGAGTCGCTGCCGATGGCGTCGATGAGGTCGATCGACGGATTGCTCAGGTCGGTGGGCGCCGGACCCTGGACACGTACCCGGACGGCATAGCCGTCGGACGCGAACAGGTACGCCTGCACGATCAGGGCGGGACTCGGGTCGGACGCTGTGACAGCGGGCAGGTCGCGGACGAGGAACTTGCGCTCGAACTCGAAATCGCCGAAGTCGGATTCGGACATGGTTAACGGTAACCCGCCTCACCTGCTACAGGTGGCTAAGGCCCTTGTATGCCACCACGAGTCCGATGACGATCAGGATGCCGGCGACCAGTGCCGCGTGCTGGCGGTGCAACCAGGCGCCGAGTCGCGCCATGGCCGGGTCGAGTCGCTCGCCGGCGGCGACGTAGGTCAGCACCGGGATGGCTACCGAACTGCCTGCCACCGCCGCGAAATACAGCACCGACGCCCACGTCGCCGCCGAGGGAAGTTCGTCGGTGCTGATGGCCAGGCCGGCGGCTACGCACATGAACAGCACCTTGGGGTTGACGACGACGAGCACCGCTGCGGTCACGAAGCCGCGAGCGGGCGTGATGCTCGTGAGCTTGCGCATCCAGGCCGGTTCGGGAGCGTCGTGGTTGCGATTGGCCCAGCGGTAGATGCCGAAGGCGACCAGCGCGACGCCGATGACGATGCGCACCCACGACGCGGTCGTCGACGGATGGCCGGCCTCGGGCATCAGGCCGGACAGCTGGACGAACGCCCCCGTGAGCACGGCGATGGCCACGAGCCATCCGGCCAGGAAAGTCAGACCGGTGATGCGGGCATGGGGGGATTGCAGCACGAGCACTGCGGGAATGATCGACAGTGGCGACAGGGCGATCACGAGCGCCAGGGGAATCAGTTCGGTGAGGACCGAACCCCAATCTGTCATGTGGTCATTGTTGCTTACGTTTCCGTCGATCTTGTCGGTTGGGCACGGCAGAATTCTGGAGGTGAGCCAGATCATAGGCAATCCGGAAATTTTCTAAACTTGAGCGGAACAGACTCAACCTTGACGGCGTTGGACTCAACGACAAGCATTTTTCTGTAGACGAAAGGGAGGTGTCGTGGACTCGTTCAACCCGACCACGAAGACTCAGGCGGCGCTGACCTCAGCGTTGCAGGCGGCGACTGCCGCCGGAAACCCGGAGATCCGTCCGGCGCACTTGTTGATGGCTCTGCTGACCCAGAACGACGGCATCGCCGCACCCCTGCTGGAGGCCGTCGGCGTCGAGCCCGCGACCATCCGGGCCGAAGCTCAGCGGTTGATCGACCATCTGCCGAGTGCCTCTGGCGCCAACTCGACGCCGCAACTGTCTCGTGAGTCGGTCGCAGCTCTGACGGCTGCCCAGCACCTGGCCACCGAGATGGACGACGAATACGTCTCCACCGAGCACCTGCTGTACGGCCTGGCCAGCGGCGACTCCGACGTCGCCAAAATCCTGACGAGCCATGGCGCCGCACCGCAGACGCTGCGCGATGCCTTCGTGAAGGTCCGGGGCAGCGCCCGCGTCACCAGCCCCGACCCCGAGGGCAGCTACCAGGCGCTGGAGAAGTACTCCACCGACCTGACCGCTCGCGCCCGGGAAGGCAAGCTCGACCCGGTCATCGGTCGTGACAACGAGATTCGTCGTGTCGTGCAGGTCCTGAGCCGGCGCACGAAGAACAACCCCGTGCTCATCGGTGAGCCCGGCGTCGGAAAGACCGCGATTGTCGAGGGCCTGGCCCAGCGCATCGTGGCCGGCGACGTGCCGGAGAGTCTGCGGGACAAGACCGTCATCTCCCTGGACCTCGGGTCCATGGTGGCCGGTGCCAAGTACCGCGGTGAATTCGAGGAGCGGCTCAAAGCCGTCCTCGATGACATCAAGAACTCGGCCGGGCAGGTCATCACCTTCATCGACGAGCTGCACACCATCGTGGGTGCCGGCGCGACCGGCGAGTCCGCGATGGACGCCGGCAACATGATCAAGCCGATGCTGGCCCGCGGGGAGCTGCGGCTGGTCGGTGCGACCACGCTCGACGAGTACCGCAAGTACATCGAAAAGGACGCCGCCCTGGAGCGCCGGTTCCAGCAGGTGCTGGTCGGCGAACCGTCGGTCGACGACACCATCGGCATCCTGCGCGGCCTGAAGGACCGCTACGAGGTGCACCACGGTGTGCGCATCACGGACTCGGCTCTGGTGGCCGCCGCCACCCTTTCAGATCGCTACATCACCAGCCGGTTCCTGCCGGACAAGGCCATCGACCTGGTCGACGAGGCGGCGTCCCGGCTGCGCATGGAGATCGACTCCCGGCCCGTCGAGATCGACGAGGTCGAGCGGTTGGTCCGTCGCCTCGAGATCGAGGAGATGGCGCTGTCCAAGGAAGAGGACGACGCCTCCAAGGAGCGCCTGGAGAAGTTGCGCTCGGAGCTGGCCGACTACAAGGAGAAGCTGGCCGAGCTCACCACCCGGTGGCAGAACGAGAAGAACGCCATCGACATCGTCCGCGAGCTCAAGGAGCAGCTGGAGACCTTGCGTGGTGAGGCCGACCGAGCCGAACGCGACGGTGACCTGGCCAAGGCCGCCGAGCTTCGGTACGGCCGCATCCCGCAGCTCGAGAAGCAACTCGACGCCGCATTGCCGGTCGCCGAGGCGCGCGAGAACGTCATGCTCAAGGAGGAGGTCAGCCCCGACGACATCGCGGACGTGGTGTCGGCGTGGACCGGCATTCCGGCCGGCCGAATGATGGAGGGCGAGACCGCCAAGCTGCTGCGTATGGAGGAGGAGCTCGGCAAGCGCGTCATCGGCCAGAAGCAGGCCGTCGAGGCAGTGTCCGATGCGGTCCGGCGGGCCCGTGCCGGCGTGGCCGACCCGAACCGTCCCACCGGTTCGTTCATGTTCCTCGGACCGACCGGTGTCGGTAAGACGGAGCTGGCAAAGGCGTTGGCGGACTTCCTGTTCGACGACGAGCGCGCCATGGTCCGCATCGACATGAGCGAATACGGCGAGAAGCACTCGGTAGCTCGCCTGGTCGGTGCCCCTCCGGGCTACGTCGGGTACGACGCCGGTGGCCAGTTGACCGAGGCCGTGCGGCGACGCCCGTACACGGTGGTGCTGTTCGACGAGGTCGAGAAGGCCCACCCGGACGTGTTCGATGTGCTGCTGCAGGTGCTCGACGAAGGACGGCTGACCGACGGTCAGGGCCGCACGGTCGACTTCCGCAACACCATCCTCATCCTGACCTCGAACCTCGGGGCGGGTGGCACCGAGGAGCAGGTGATGGCGGCGGTGCGGGCGAAGTTCAAGCCGGAGTTCATCAACCGTCTCGACGATGTGCTGATGTTCCACGCGCTTGACCCGAGCGAGCTGGTGCGGATTGTCGACATCCAGCTGGCTCAGCTGCAGAAGCGGCTGTCGCAGCGTCGGCTGCAACTCGAGGTCTCGCTGGAGGCCAAGAAGTGGCTGGGCGAGCGCGGGTTCGACCCGCTCTACGGCGCGCGCCCGCTGCGCCGGCTGGTGCAGCAGGCCATCGGTGACCAGCTGGCCAAGATGCTGCTGGCCGGCGAGATCCACGACGGCGACGTCGTCCCGGTCCACGTCAGCGCGGACGGCGAGAGCCTCGTGCTCGGCTGAGCCTGAGATAGGAAAAAGCCCCGTCACACTTTCGGTGTGGCGGGGCTTTTCCAGATTTCTCGCGATTTGTGCACGCCTTGTCACGCTCAGCGCAACGGAAGGTGCACAAGTCACAATTCGAAATGGCCCGTGACCAGCTTGTTACCAATTCGAGTTCGAGCATTCCGGGTACCAACCAGTAGGCTTGGCCCGATGGTCCCGCTCTGGTTCACGCTTTCCGCACTCTGCTTCGTGGGTGCGGCAGTGCTGCTGTACGTCGACATCGACCGTCGACGCGGCCTCGGCAGGCGCCGCAAGTCATGGGCGAAGTCGCACGGGTTCGACTACGAACACGAGACTCCCGACCTGGTCAAGCGGTGGAGCCGCGGCATCATGTCGACCGTCGGTGAGAACGTGCACGCCCGCAATGTGGTGCTCGGCCAGATCCGCGGCGAGGCCGTGTTCATCTTCGATCTCGACGATGTGGCCACCGTCATCGCCCTGCACCGCAAGGTCGGCACCAACGTCGCCGTCGATGTCCGCCTGAAGGACATCCCGGAGCCGCGCGAAAACGACATCTGGCTGCTCGGCGCGATCGGCCCGCGCATGGTCTACTCCACCAACCTCGATGCTGCCCGTCGCGCCTGCGACCGTCGCATGGTGACGTTCTCGCACACGGCCCCGGATTGCGCCGAGATCATGTGGAACGAGCAGAACTGGACGCTGGTGTCCATGCCGATCACCAGCACCCGCGCGCAGTGGGACGAAGGCCTACGCACCGTCCGTCAGTTCAACGACCTGCTGCGCGTGCTGCCGCCGGTGCCGTCCGGCCAGAACAGCGTCGCCGGCCAGGCCGTCGCGCGCCGTAGCGGTTCGCCGAGCCGCCCGCTGAGCGCCGGCCCGATGCGTCAGAACGAACTGCCCGCCGGCCGCAGCAACCAGGCCCCCGGCCGCGCCGACATCGGTCGCTACACGCAGTTCGCTCCGGCCCGAAACGGCCGTCCCGCGCCGAATTATCAGCGCTGAGCCGCCTGCGGCTAACCTGGCCGCATGTTTTTTCGCAGGTTGGCCTCGCGGCTGCTGACCGTGCTGCTGGCCGGCGTGCTGGTCGCATGTTCGGGTGATGGTTCCGCCGACAACAGCATCTTCGGTGCGCCGAGCGTGAAAGTCGGCGAGTCGCAGGCGCTGCTGGGCTGGAACGTGTCGGTGTCCAACCTGCGCTTCCAGGATGACCAGGTGCTCGTCGACGTCGACCTGGCCGCCGCGAAAGCCGGCGGTGAACACGCCAAGCCCGAGACGCTTCGATTCGGCCTGTACGGCGCACTGGCGCACCCCATCGAGTCGAACCTGATCGGTGGCTGCGCCGGCGTCCCCAACCTGAAGATCAACCCCGCCGTGGTCCAGAACCCGGACAAGGTAACGGGCACAGTCTGTTTGGGTCCGATGCGTGATCAGGCTCAGGTGCGCGGCGTCTATCTCTACTCGCCGGCCGACCGGATCAAGGACACCACCGTCGCCTACGGTGCGGCGTACCCGGTGGGGCTCACACCGACCAACGAATCCGACACCGGCCTGACCCTCAAAGCCACCAGCGTCGATGGTTTCCGGGCCGACGGTGGGCAGTTGATCCCCGCGGCGCTGGGGGATCCGACGGCGTTCGCCGGTAAGGGCTACATGCTGCTCGGCCTCGAAATCGGCGGTGTGGCAAGCAGATACAAAGAGGACTCCGCCAAGCGTGGCGGCCCACTGATGATCGCGGTGGCGCCGACGCTGCCGCCGCCCGGCCTGTCGCACATGTGTGACCTCTACGGTGCCACGCTGCTGGTGCTGCCGGATTCGAAGGTCGGTGCGATCTCGACCCGAGTCTCGTTGTGCACACAGGGGGAGATCAACCAGGCGCTGCTGTACGCCACCGTCACCGTGGTGGGAACGCATGCGGCGGTGTGGATTTCACGTGACTGACCAGGCCTCCGAGCACGCCGATGTGCCCGGCCCCACCGAGTGGGGAGCCGGGCCCGGCGTCGGTCCCTGGCCTGGCCAGCTACCCGACGATCCGCGCTACGACCCGGAGTTGTTGCGCGAGGGCGACACTCGCAACGTCGTCGATGCCTACCGGTACTGGACACGGGAGGCGATCATCGCCGACATCGACCAGCGTCGGCATCTGTTGCACATCGCGATCGAGAACTTCGGAAACGACGCCAACATCGGCGCTGTGGTCCGGACCGCGAACGCGTTTGCGGTGGACACCGTGCACATCGTCGGCCGACGGCGGTGGAATCGCCGGGGCGCCATGGTGACCGACCGCTACCAGCGACTCATGCACCACGCCACCACCGCGGAATTGCTGGCCTTCGCCGACGACGCCGGACTCACCCCGGTGGCCGTCGACAACGTGCCGGGTTCGGTGCGCCTGGAGGAGACGACGCTGCCGCGCGCGTGCCTGCTGATCTTCGGGCAGGAGGGCCCCGGCATCACCGACGACGCCAAGTCGGGATCGATGATGACGGTGTCCATCGCGCAATTCGGGTCGACCCGGAGTATCAACGCCGGCGTGGCCGCCGGGATCGTCATGCACACCTGGATCACACAACATGCACGACTGGATCACGCCTGGTAGGGCAGGATGGACGGCATGGATCAGCGTCCGGTTGAGCGGAGCGACGGGGATGCAGTTTGGGCCAACCGTGCGGCCAGCGCCGAGACGGCGGTGTTCAATCGGCATATCCGGCGGCTCTGGGGGATCCCGGGCACGCAGCTCGGCGTGGTGGCGTGGCCGTCGACGCGGGCCGACCGGCTGTTCAAGAGCTGGGACTACTGGTGGCAGGCGCACCTGCTCGATTGCCTGATCGATGCGCAGCTGCGCGACCCGCAGGAGTACCGCCTCGCCCGCATCGATCGTCAGATCCGTGGACATCGACTGCGCAACAACGGGTCCTGGACCAACAACTACTACGACGACATGGCGTGGATGGCGCTCGCGCTGGAGCGGTCCGGTCGGCTGGTGGGCGTGGCGCGGCCCAAGGCGCTCAAGACGTTTGCCGACCAGTTCCTGGGCGCCTGGGTGCCCGAGGACGGCGGCGGTATCCCGTGGCGCAAGCAGGACCAGTTCTTCAATGCGCCGGCGAACGGTCCGGCCGGCATCTTCCTGGCCCGCCACGACCGGCTGCGACGGGCCCAGCAGATGTCCGACTGGGTCGACGGCACGCTGATCGACCCCGACACGCACCTGGTTTTCGACGGCATCAAGGCCGGTTCGATGGTCCGCGCCCAGTACACGTACTGCCAGGGTGTGGTGCTGGGGCTGGAAGTCGAGCTGGCCGTGCGCACCGGGGATTCGCGGCACGCCGAGCGGGTGCACCGCCTCGTGGCCGCGGTCAAGGACCACATGCTCGACGACGGTGTCATCAGGGGCGCCGGCGGCGGTGACGGTGGTCTGTTCGGTGCCATCCTGGCCCGCTATCTGACACTGGTGGCCACCACCCTGCCGGGCGATTCGGGCGACGACGAAGCCGCCAGGGGCACGGCCCGCGAGATGGTGCTCAAGTCGGCGAAGTCGGCGTGGGACTACCGCCAGTCGGTCGATGGCATTCCGCTGTTCGGTGCTTTCTGGAATCGCGCTGCCGAGTTGCCGAAGGACACCGGTGAGACGGCGAAATCCGTTGACGGCGCGGTGAATTCATCCGCCGTCGCCGAGCGTGACCTCTCGGTGCAAGTGGCCGGCTGGATGCTGATGGAAGCGGCCTACACGCTGACTGCCGCGGCCGATGCCGATGCGGGTGCTGAGGCCGAGGCGGGTGCTGAGGCCGAGGCCGACGGGGGTGCTGAGGCCGACGCTGACGCGGGCGCTGACGCCGACTCCGAGGAGTCCTGACCGACGGCTACTTCGGCGCGAATTCGCGGCAGTAGGCGTAGATGGCCAGACCGCCGAACTTGACGGCGTTGTCATTGGACAGAGTGCCGGCGTTCTTCTTGAGGTAGGCGAGCGCCGAGTTGACGCCCCCGCTTCGCATGGCGGCGCAGGTGCCGTGCGCGAGGTTGAGGGCGGTGTTGTCCGACATGGTGAAGCCCTTGTCGTGCAGGGCTTGCAGGAACGCGGGGTCGATCTGATCGTCGGCATGGGCGGGCACGGCCATCACGATGGCAGCCGCCGACGAGACCGCCACGAGCAGAGCTGCGGTGCGTGTGCGATTCATCCGGATCCCCCATGCAAGGTTGTTTGCTGACAGGCTACGCGAGGCCCGTCGATCCGGGGCGCAGTCGCGTGTTGACGACCACCGGAATTTCTTCAGAAGCGTCAGCGTCATATAGTTAGACCGCATATTGCATTTTGTATTTTTGCCTATTTCGGAGGTTGGCCATGGCCACGTTGAAGAAGATTGCGTCGACTGCAGCACTTACCGCAAGCCTTGGAGCTGCGGTTTTGGGTGTCGGAGCGGGAATTGCCAGCGCCGCACCGTCGACTGATCCGGCTGTCATCCCGATGGACCGCGGCTGGGGCCACGGCCACGACGACTGGGACGATCACGGTCGTGGTTGGGGTGGTCCGGACTGGCGCGGTGATGGCTGGAATGGCCCGCAGGTGTACGTCAACCTTCCCTGCGTGACCGGCCCCGCCGGTTTCGTCACCGTCTGCCCATAGCTCTTCGCTGCTGACGATTGAGCCCGTGCGCTCTTGGGAACCCCTGGCCGTGTACCGCCAGGGTTTCCGGAGTGAAGGAGGACAACGTTGGTACGCAAGAGTGTCGTCATCTGCGTGGTGGCTGTCGGCCTGACCGGTTGTTCGACATACCAGTCCGAACCGCATGCCGGCTCGCCGGAGCCGGGGATGCGTACGCCGCAGGTCCTGGTCGACGGGCAGCCGCGAGCAGTGAGTGGCGGAGTGACCTGCCACCAAGCCGGTGATTACGTCACGATCGGGATCGGTGACATGTCCAGTGGCGTCGGTGCCGTGGTGACCAGGAGCAATCCGCCGCAGGTGCGTACCGTCGGGCTCGGCACGGTGGACGGCGTCGCGCTGGGTTACACGAATTCCGAGCCAGGCGAAGCGGAGAACGCCGGCGCCGCCGTGCGGGGCAAGTCGTACACGATCAAGGGCACCGCCAGTGGCAGCGATCTGAGTGATCCGCGGTCGCCTCAGCAGGTGAGCAAGAGCTTCGAGATGGATGTCACCTGCCCGTAAGGGTGCGTGATCCGGCGTGACCCGCCAGGATGATTGGTCGTGACCGCACCGGCAGAGGATGTATCGCCCCGGGCGACACTGGGCACCGTTCTGCGGGAGTGGGGCACCATCGGGTGTATCGGTTTCGGCGGCCCGCCCACACACATCAGGTTGCTGCGCAGCCTGTGCGTGGAGCGGCGCCGCTGGATCGGTGCCACCGAATTCGAAGACGCGATCGCGACCTGCAACCTGCTTCCGGGGCCGGCGTCGACGCAGTTGTCGATCTACTGCGCCTGGCGGGTCCGCGGCCGACTGGGTGCGCTCGTCGGTGGCGTCGCGTTCATTGTCCCGGGGCTCATCGTCATCCTCGGTCTGGCGGCGCTGTTCCTGGCGGGCGCTCCGCCGCGGTGGGTGCTGGCCGCCGGCGCCGGCGCGGGTGCTGCGGTGGCCGCTGTCGCTGTGCATGCGGGCGCCGCCCTGATCCCCGCAAGTTGGCAGCGGCGCACCAGCTCCGTCCGGTGGCCGGTGTACCTCACCTTGGGTGCGGTCGCGGCGGCGATGCTGGGTCCGTGGCTGGTCGTGGTGCTGTTGGCTTGCGGCGTAATCGAATTGGTGCGGACGACGACGTTGCCGAGGTCCGGCGCCCGCAGCATGCCGGTGCTGGCGTTCCAGTCGCTGACGCTCGGCACCTTGGGGTCGCTGTGCTGGGTGGCGTTGAAGGTCGGCGCGCTGTCATACGGTGGTGGCTTCGTCATCATTCCGCTGATGCAGGCCGATGCCGTCGAGCATTACCACTGGATGACCGGCGCGCAGTTCCTCAATGCCGTTGCGCTGGGCCAGATAACGCCGGGTCCGGTGGTGCAGACTGTCGCCGTCGTCGGCTATGCCGCCGCAGGATTGATCGGCGGAGTGCTGGCCTCGGTGGTGGCGTTCAGTCCGTCGTTTCTGTTCATCTTGTTGGGTGCCAAGCACTTCGACCGGATTCGCCGCAACGGTCATGTGCGGGCTTTCTTGGACGGTGCGGGTCCGGCCGCGATCGGGGCGATCCTGGGCTCGGCGGTGCCGCTGGCCATGTCGATCAGCCAGACCTGGCAGTACGTGGTCCTGGCTGTTGCGGTGGTCGCGGTTTTCAGCCGGGTGAACGTCGTGGTCACGTTGCTGCTGGCCGCTGTCGCCGGCGTGCTCGCCACCACTTTCGGTCTGCCGCTGCCGAACTGAGCGTTTTGCCCCGGGCCGAGGACTGCGATCGAGCGCGTAACCGGCTTATAATCGAGGGGCGTTTATTGCTTATTTTGATTGTTCGTTTCGGAGGTTGGCCATGGCCAAGTTCAGAATGATTGCATCGATTACGGCTCTCGCCGCGGTCCTCGGAGCTGGGGCTCTGGGTATCGGCTCGGGTGTCGCGAGCGCCTCGCCGGCGATCGGTCCCGGGATGCTCCCGATGGACCACGGCTGGGGTGGCGACGACTGGGGCGATCACCACGGTCACGGTTGGGGCGGCCGCGGCTGGGACGGTGACACCGGCTGGGGTGGTGGCCCCGGTTACTTTCCACCGCCGTGCCTGACCGTTCCGTACGTGACCATCTGCGCGTAGGAATCAGCCGGGCCGCCGGGGTCGTCAGCAGCAGTTCGGGTCGAGCACCCGGCACAGCGCGGCGAGCGCATCCCGGCGGGCTGTGTGGTGCACGCTCATGCCCTGGCGTTCGGACGTGACGAACCCGGCCGCTCGCAACTGGCCCAGGTGGTGGCTGACCGTCGACTCGGCCAGCCCCACCGCGGCCGCGAGCGAGCCGGTGGTGCTCGGTCCGTCGCCCGTGAACAGCAGCGACATCAACTTCACGCGCGCCGGGTCGGCGAGTGCCTTGAGCCGCATGGCCACGTCGAGCGCAGCGTCGTCGTCGGTCGGAGTGGCGGCGACGGGTGCGCAGCACAGTGGCTCGGACATGTCGATGACGGGGAGTGCCTTGGGCATGAGTTGAGGGTACGCCTGTGTATTGACATATATCGAAAAGGTGCGTAGAACGATTGCAGCGACTTTTTCGATATACGTCTCAATCCTTAGGGGTATCCGATGTCACGTGTCCAGCTCGCCCTGAACGTCGACAACCTCGATGAGTCGATTTCCTTCTACCGCAAGCTCTTCGGTGTGGAACCGGCAAAAGTGAAGCCCGGCTACGCCAATTTCGCAGTCGAGAACCCCCCACTCAAGCTGGTGCTGCTGGAGAACCCCGGGCAGGGTGGGTCGGTCAATCACCTGGGCGTCGAGGTCGAATCCAGCGACACCGTGCACGCGGAGATCGAGCGGCTGACCGACGCGGGGATGTTCACCGAAGAGGAGATCGGCACCACCTGTTGCTTCGCCACGCAGGACAAGGTGTGGGTGACCGCGCCCGGTGGGGAGCGCTGGGAGGTCTACACCGTCCTGGCCGACTCCGACACCTTCGGTGTGGCCCCCGGTGAATCGGACGGTGCGGCGTGTTGCGGGGCGCAGGCATGACGCAGACCGTCGATGCCGGTGCGGCGACAGCGCGGTTATCGACGCTCGATCGGTACCTGCCGGTGTGGATCGGGCTGGCCATGGCGGCCGGGCTCGTGCTCGGCCGCTGGGTCACCGGACTGGACGTGGCGCTGGAAACGGTTCAAGTGGATGGGATTTCACTGCCGACCGCGCTCGGGCTACTGGTCATGATGTACCCCGTGCTGGCCAAGGTCCGCTACGACCGCCTCGGTACCGTGACCGCAGATCGCAAGCTGCTGGTGTCGTCCCTGGTACTGAACTGGGTGCTCGGGCCGGCGCTGATGTTCGCCCTGGCCTGGCTGTTCCTCGCGGATTTACCCGAGTACCGGACCGGGCTGATCGTCGTTGGCCTGGCCCGTTGCATCGCAATGGTGATCATCTGGAACGACCTCGCGTGCGGCGACCGCGAAGCCGCCGCCGTTCTCGTGGCGCTGAATTCGGTGTTCCAGGTGCTGATGTTCGCGGTGCTCGGCTGGTTCTACCTGTCGGTGTTGCCGGGCTGGCTGCACCTGCCGCAGACCGCGATCGCGACCTCGCCGGGGCAGATCGCGAAGTCGGTGTTGATCTTTCTGGGGATCCCGTTGTTGGCGGGTTATCTCTCGCGCCGGCTGGGCGAAACGGTCAAGGGGCGCGACTGGTACGAGTCGGCGTTTCTGCCGCGGATCGGGCCATGGGCACTGTACGGGCTGCTGTTCACCATCGTGATTCTCTTTGCGCTGCAAGGGCATCAGATCACCACGCGCCCGTGGGACGTGGCCCGCATCGCACTCCCGTTGCTGGCGTACTTCGCCATCATGTGGGGCGGTGGCTATGTGCTGGGTGCGGCTCTCGGCCTCGGCTACGAACGCACCACGACGCTGGCGTTCACCGCGGCAGGCAACAATTTCGAACTGGCCATCGCCGTGGCCATCGCGACGTGGGGTGCGACCTCCGGGCAAGCCCTGGCCGGCGTCGTCGGGCCGTTGATCGAGGTTCCGGTGTTGGTGGCGTTGGTGTATCTGTCACTCGCACTGCGGCCGCGGTTGCGGAGTGCCCACGCATGAACCCCAAACCCAGTGTCTTGTTCGTCTGCGTCCACAACGCGGGACGGTCGCAGATGGCGGCCGCGCTGCTGTCCCATCTGTCCGAGGGGCGGATCGAAGTGCGTTCTGCGGGAACGGCACCCGCCGACACGATCAATCCCGTCGCTGCGGCAGCCATGGCCGAACTCGGCATCGACATCACCGCCGAAGCGCCCAAAGGGCTGACGCCGGACACCGTGCAAACCAGCGACGTCGTGATCACCATGGGCTGCGGCGACACGTGCCCATACTTTCCGGGAGTGTCGTATCGGGACTGGAAACTCGACGACCCGGCGGGCCAACCCATCGAGGCCGTCCGGCCCGTCCGCGATGCCATCGCGGTACGCGTCCGCGACCTGATCGACGAACTACTATCCGGCTAGGCGAGGTTGCCGAGGCATGTCTGTGACGACCTCGCCGGCCCGTGCGACATCGCGTCCTAGGGGCGTCGAGGATCCGGGGCGCCCGAGTGGATTCCGTACAGGCTCAACGGAATCAGCGAAATCTGATTCAGCAGCGCACGCACGGCGTCATCGTCCTCGGGCGTGCCTGCGCGCTCGATGCGGCCCAGCAGCCAGACGATCGGGGCCGGTGACCGGTGCACCGTCACGCCGGGCGGCAGGGTTCCATTCCAGTCGGGGCCGGTGATGGCATACGTCTGCGGTCGGGTCCACGCGACGTGTTCGGTGGCCTCCTCGTCGAACACGTCGGCGCGGCCAGACAGCACCTGGAACAGATAATTGCGGCCGGGTACGTCCGGCAGCGTCAGCATCCACGGCTCGGTGTTGACGTCGAGGAACCTGTCCACGTACAGGGCGTCGGCGTCTGACATCCGCACCAGCTGCTGCACGGGCGTGTGGCGCGCACCAGTGGGCGCGGGTGCCCAGCGGCCACCCAGGATCACCAGCGCGGCCACCGCGATGAACAGCGTGCCGCACCACAGAAAAACGTCGCCGGACATGGTCATCCGGTGTCAGCAGGGGGCGCCCGGAGGCGTGTAGTACGGGACGCCTTCGTCTGTGTAGCAAGGGACTTCGCCGGCGACGTACGGAACATGGGCAGCTGCGATGGCGGTGCCGACGGCGACGTCACCGGCGATGTTGGTGCAGCCACCAGCCGAGAAGTGCCGGCCGCCTGCGGAGGCGCGGACATCGGCGCCGGCAGCGGGCGCGGCCAGCAGCGGGGTGACCGCCAGGGCGGCGCCCAGCAGCGGGACCGATACCAGCGCGGTGAAGCGGGTGATCATGATTCTCCTTTGGGATCAGGGGACTTTGGTGACAGCGGGCGGCTTCCAGGTGCCGTCGATGATCGACGGCGGGTTCTGCTTCGGCCAGTACAGCCGCAACATGAGATTGAACGCACCGGCCGGTGCGGGCAGCCAGTTGGCCTGCTTCTGTGGACCGGGATTGTCATGCTGCAGATACAGATCCACCGAACCGTCCGGGTTGCGGACCAGATTGTTGCGCTGGCTCAACGTGTAGCGGTTGAGTGGATTGTCGACGAAGAAGTAGCCCTCGTCGTACATCGTCAGCGACCAGAAACCCTCGGCCGGTGGCAGCTGGTCCTTGTCGAAATGCATGACGTACTTGTTGGCACCGTTGTACGGCTGCCCCGTGGCGTCGGCCTTCGACGTCGGGTGGACCGCGTCTCGAGGTAGGTTGGCGCCCAAGCCGATTGCGGTGATGAGGGCACGCTGCAGATAGTCGGTGCCGTACTGGCCCGTCTTGGTGGTGAACTGCCAGCCATTGACGGTGTCCAGCGCGCTGTAGTGGCCCATGATCTTGTCGAACCCGACCTTGGGCACCGACTGCAGAACGGCGGCGACGGCGGGTTCGAGCTTGCTGATGTCGAACTTCTCGCCGGGCACGATGCCGAGGCGGGCCATCTTGTCGATGATCGGCTTGTCGGCGGGCGCCGGCGGATTGTCCTTCAGTAGGGTCGCGAGCAGGTTGAAGTACGACTCGGTGCTGAGGTTGTTGACCTGGTCGCGCACCGGCGTCTTCATGTCGATGCTGGGGTCGACCTTCCCGGGCGGCGGGGTGTACGGCTTGCCGTAGGAGCTGAGCGGCACGAGAGAAATCTGGTCCTGGAGCGCGTGCACCGCGGCGTAGTCGGCGGGCGTCCCGTCGCAGTAGATACGGCCGAGCAGCCACACCAACGCGGTGGGGGATTTGTACTCGGTGACGCCCGGGGGCAGCGTGCCTTTCCAGTTAGGCCCGGTGATCGCGTACGTCTGCGGCCCCGTTCCGGTGGTGCGCTTGCCGGGGACCTGGAACACGTCGGTCCACCCCGACAGCATCGGGAACAGGTAGTAGCGGTCGTGCGCGTCGGGCAGCGTCAGCACGACGGGCTCGTCGCTCACGTCGACGAATCCGTTGGTGTAGAGGGTGTCGGCGTTCGGCGCCGTGACGTCGCGAAAGGCGGCAGTGGGGTATTCGCGCATGCGCATCAGCTGGCCCATCGGGGCGCGTGGTGCCTCGATCTGTGCGACGTTGGTCATGATCCGCCGGGTCATCTCGACGGTCACCAGCGGGTAGCCGTAGATGTAGGCGTCGGTCGCGATCGACTTGGCGTCGTCTGCCGACAGCGTTTCGGATTTGCTGGATGTGGCGCATCCCGACAGGTTGACCATGACCGTCGCAGCGGTCAGGGCGGCCAGCACTCGGCTCCACCGATGATGTCTACCCAGCACGTGGGGGTACTCCGTTCTCGTCGTCGCGATTTGCATCCGGTCGGGACTGCGGGCGCGACAACGCCGTAGCGCCCCCTATCGGGTATTTACTGTGCAGCACAGTACCGTGATGTGTCTTGACATTTCATGACCGATTTTTGACAGTTGGAGACATGGCGGTCATTCGGGGCACGGCGCTGACGAATTTTCACGAGTTGGTTGCTGAGCTCGGTGGCGACAGTCATGCGCTGCTCGACGCGGCGAACATCCCCGCTGACGACGTCGGTCGTCACGACCGCTTCGTCTCACTGCCGAACGGTGCCCGGATGCTCGAGGACGCCGCGGCGGTTCTGAACACTCCCGATTTCGGACGACGCCTGGCGCTCCGTCAGGACATCGACATCCTGGGCCCGGTGGGGTTGGCAGCCCGGAACGCCACGACGGTGGCCGACGCGTTCGTTGTCTTCGACAAGTTCATGGCCGCCTACAGTCCGGCGATCATCGCGCGTGTGACCGTCCCGGTAGCCGCCGATCTCCGCCGCTTCGAGTTCGAATACTCACTGGATCCCGCGCCGCCGCAGGCGCAGGCGATCGAGCTGTCGCTCGGCGTCACGTTGCAGGTGCTCCGCTTGTTCCTCGGTGCTGACTACCGTCCGCTGATGGTGCACCTGCCCCACGCGGCGCGCACCCCGGCCGACGAGTATCAGCTGTACTTCGGGTGTCCACCCGTTTTCGGCGAACCCGTCGCCGGCTTCACCCTGCGCGCCGCCGATCTGCAGCGGCCGCTGCCCACCGACCGCATCGCGCATCAAACCGCGGTGGCTCACCTGACCAATATCATCGGCGAATCCGGGCCCGATACAACGCAATTGGTCCGCAGTCTGGTCCGGCAACTGTTGCCGGCCGGGGTGGTCGGTCTGTCCGACATCGCCCGCCACGTCGGGCTACATCCGAAAGCGTTGCAGCGCAGGCTCTCGGCCGAGGGCACCACATTCGCCGACCTGGTGGACCAGACCCGGCGGGACGTCGCGCAGCGGCTGCTCCTCGATACCGACCTGACCCTGGACCAGCTGTGCCGTCAGCTCGGTTACGCCGAACAGAGTGTTCTGACCCGATCCTGCAAGCGGTGGTTCAACACCACGCCGACGGCGTATCGCAGCGCCCGCCGGTGAGTGCTCAGCCCAGCCGGGTCCAGAGGCAGTAGCCGGAGAACTCGACGGCGGACGCGGTCGGCGCGACATCGAAGTGGATCGTCTCATCAGGCGCGCCGTCGGTCGCCACGGGTGCGCTGACCACGCCGGCACTGATCACCGCGCGCTGCGCGACGTGGCATCGGTTTCCCGGGGCAAGTGGAGTGCCGCTCCACGGGCCGGACAGCAGGTTCGGATTACGCATGCCCTGACCGTGCAGCGGGATGGCCGGGCCGGTGCTCCACCAGCGGTCGCTGGGGTCCGCGGGTAGCGCGACCGGCTGCCAGCGCCCTTCGTGGCACCGCAGCGGCGTGTTGGCGCCCGCCGTTGGCGACGGCGTCGTGGGCATCGTGGTGGCTTCGTCGGCCGTCGGTGGACACGGCTGATCCTGTTGTGGCGCAATGGGGTCAGCTGAGCACAGCGGCGCCGCCGCGGTCGCCAGTGCGACTGCGGCGGCCGCGACGGTCGTACGGAACACGGCTACACCTTGGTGAGATCGGTCTTCATCAGCATGACGTTGTACTCACTCCACAGTGACAGGTTCCAGTACAGATCGGTACCGGTACCCAGGGTCGATGGCGACCATGGGTCCATCATCGGTGCGTAGATGCCACCGTTCTGTTGCGGCATCAGGACTTTGGCCTGCGACCAGGTGCCCTGCGGCGTGTCCGACGTGCTCATCACGACGTTGTTGAACTGGTCGGCGTAAAGCGTGACGTACTTGTTCAGCGTCTTGTTGTACTGAACGGACATCTCGCCGACGTTGTTGCCCGCCTGGGCGATTCCGCACGCCCCGGTGCTCTGGCCGAAGACGGGGGTGGCCATCGACGGATCGTTGTACCAGCCGGCCTGTACCGCGCCGAGGCCGAAGAACCACCCTGGGTTGCCCTTGTTGTAGTACTGGTACTTCGAGGCGTCCAGGATGTTGGCTTCGCTCACGCGTGACACGTAAGCCGCGCCGCCGCGCCCGTTCGGCGTGCCGTACGAGTAGACGTAGCCGTCACCGGGACGCAGCAATGCCGCCTGCTGGAAGTTGGCGTCGCCGCCCCAGTTCTGCCGCACGCTCTGCGGCGCGATGGTCCAGTTCTCCCCGTTGTCGGTCGAGTACGCCATCGCCGAATAGTTGGTCGTCCATTGCCCGGGCGCACCCCACTGCTTGACCGACATGAAGCTCAGGTACTGCGTGGCGCCGAACTGGGTGCCCGGTGTCGGCAGTGAGATGCCCGATGTGGGGATGAGCGTCACTCCGGACGGCAGTCCGGGCGGCAGGTTGGCGGGGAGGATGATCTGGCGCGCCGTCGTCGCCGACGACAGCGGAGTTCCGCCGAACATATTGCCGTTGAACCACTGGCCGTCTGGAATCGAAATGCCATTGGAGAGATCGGTGTTGGAGGTGCGGAACAGGATGTTGTTCAGCCAGTTGCCGGTCATGTTGGGGCCGCTGAAGGTGTCGCCAAACGCCATCAGCACCTGGTGGACGGCGCCGGTGGTCGGATTGGTGGCGATTCCGTTGTCCCACATGGTCCCGACGTCGGTGCCCCAGACGCCGAACCGGCTGAACGTGTTGTTGGGAGGGAAGTTACCGGTAACCCAGTTGACGAACGTCGTCGACGCGCTGATCTGTTGACCTGGGGTCGGGAAGGCCGGTTGTGGGTTGCTCACGGTCGCCGCCGTCACCACCGCGGTGGCGGTCAGCGGTTGGCTGGTGGTGACCAGGGCCGCTGCGGTGTTCTGCGGCTTGACCGCCGTCAGCAAGTTCTCGAGTTCCCGGCGGGCGAAGGCCAGTACGGTCCACGCCAGGGTCGGCTGCGCAGGGCTGCCGTTGGGATTGAAGGCCCAATTCAAGGCACCGGCAACGGCATTCACGATGGCGGCCACCGGGTTCAGCGCCTTGGCGGTCGGCGCGGTGACGCTCGGGGTGAGCACGTTCGTCGTCGCGGCGACGGGCGTGGGTGACGTCGTGACCGCGCTGGCGGTGACCTTCACGACCGTCGGCGCGACGGTCGCCACGCTGAGCGGCTTGGGCGCGGAGGGCTGCTGGCCGGTGGTCGGTTTGGTCGGCTGGTCGGCGGTCAGCTGAGGGAGCTTCGTGACCTTCGGGGTGACGGCCGGCGGTTTCGCGGGGTCGACGGCGCTGCTGTTGGTCTGGCGGTTCGCGCGGTCGCGGCTCTTGTTCTGCGGCTTGTCGGTCGTGTCCGGCTTGGAGTCGGCCTTCGAGTCGGCCTTGGT
Organism: Mycolicibacterium sp. CBMA 226; assembly: GCF_009729075.1. Lineage (GTDB taxonomy): Bacteria > Actinomycetota > Actinomycetes > Mycobacteriales > Mycobacteriaceae > Mycobacterium. The sequence continues at coordinate 531,096 of NZ_VTGY01000011.1, forward strand.
GTCGGTGTCGTCGGACTTGGTGCCGGACGACGTGCCGTCAGCGGTGCTGGTCGACGGCGCGGCAGGTTTGCCGCCGTCTTTCTTGGTTTGTGCTGTGTCCTGCCGCGGCTTCGGCGCGTTTCCGGAAGTTCCTGAACCACCGGAGTTTTCGCCCGCGGACGAGGTGGGTCCGGCGGGTGCGCCTGAGCTGGTTTGGTCAGCCCATGCGACGCCCTGACCGGATGCGATTGCTGTTCCTATGCCGAGTGCGACGGCGAGCCTTCCGGCCCGCCCGGCATATCTGGCGGCGCCCATTGTTTCTCCCTGTTATTCCAGCTAATTAATCTATGGAACAACATCGGCTCCCGCCGTGGGAGCGTTTCGGCGGGGTTGTTTCTATCTCGATACCGTTAGCTGAGTAGCCCGGCTTCACGGAGTGCGTCTTCGTACAACTCGATGGCGTGGTCGATACCCCGGTCCACCCAGCTGTCGACGAAGGCCACCCGGCCGGCGATCAGTTGTATCCCGGTGGCCCAGCGTTCGAAATCGCCGGTGCGGCGCAGGATGTCGATCTGGATCCGGGTGCCCTTGATGTGCACGAAGCCACCCAGTTCCGTGGTCTGCGGGCGCAGGATGGTGATGTCGAAGCCCTCGATGCGGCCGTCGTCGACGAGCCCCTGAAGGTAGCCACGGGCATTACGCAGCGCGGTGAGGGCTTGGAGTTCGCGTCCCTGGGCGGGCAGACCCCAGGCGATCCAGATTCCGGTCTCCGACATGGCGCTCTACGCTACGCGCGACCCGAGCAGCCGGCGGGGAAGGCGCGGGCGTCGCATGGTGCGCGCCACCCATTCGCCGAGTGTCACCCCGGCGGCCAGCGTGCAGCCCACCATGACGGCGGTGAACAGATTGGAGATGGCCGCCAGGGTCTGGCCGGCCATGATCTCGGACAGCCCCCGATAGACGGCGAGGCCGGGCACCAGCGGGGTGATGCCGGCGACGGCAACAATGATCGGCGGGACGACGGCGCGACGGGCCAGCAGGCCACCGGCCAGGCCGACGACCGTGGCGGCAACCGCGGAGGCCACGATCGGGCCCAGGCCCGCGTTCAGGATGGTCCCGACCAGTCCGGCGCCGACCGCACCCGACGCGAACGAGGTGGTGAGCGCCTTCAGCGAGGCATAACTGGCGAGCGCGAAGGCCGCCGCCGCCAGGCCTCCGGTGAGCACCATGATCGGTAGCGGCGCGTACGGGAGCACCTCCTGCTGCATCGGCGGCAGGCTCGCGCCGAGGGCGGACGTCAGTCGCAGTGCGATGCCCACACCGCCGACCAGACCTGCGGTGAAGACCATCACCTCGATGAACCGGCCGGCCGCCGTGACGGGCGCACCCGTGATGGCGTCCTGCACCGAACCGACGAGCGACAGCCCGGCCATGAGCACGATGATGCCGGACACGATGATGCGGTACGGCGCGACGATCGCGCTGTGTTCGATGGCCAGCTTGTAGATGAACGCGGCCGGTACCGTCGCCATGAAACCGCCCATGACCTGTTGGAAGAAGTACGGCAGGCCGAGTTTGCCGAGGGTGACGTTGGTTCCGTAGATCGCGGCGGTGGTGATGAACGAGACGACGGCGAGCGTCGGGCTGCCGCCGAGCATGAGCGTCACCGCGGCTGCCATGAGCGCCCAACCGGACAGCGCGACCTTTCGTGAATACGGATGGTCGGCGGCGACGATGTGGTCGAGCGCCGCGCGGGCGGGCTTGAGGCCGAGGTGTCCGCGGCCGATCTGCCGGAGCAGTGTGTCCACCTGCTCGAGCCGGGTGTAGTCCAGCGAGCGGTACTTCACTGTGCGCATGTAGTTGGTGGGCGGCAGGCCGGGACCGCGCCGGGCCGAGACGTGGATGGCGTTGTAGGTGACGTCGACGGCGCAGTCCGGCAGGCCGTACGTGGCGGCGACGAAGGCGATCTGCTTACTGGTGTCGATGGCGCCGGTGCCGGAGTCCAGCAGTACCTCGCCGACGTTCATCGCCAGTTCGACGACCTCGGTGACGGCGTGTTCGTCGCTCAGATCGATGGGCTGCAGTGACGTGATGACGGGCAGGCCCGCGGTGTCGTCGGTGGACGGCCGATCGCCGAGTACCCGGCGTCGAGCGGCGGCGACGCGATCACGCAGTGTCACACCAGAATCGTAGGTCCCAGCTTGGCTGCTCTAGTACGACTGCCCATTGGCGTATCGCTCACGACGGAAGTGGCGGCCGTTACCGCGGTTGCGACTCTTGTACGTCGGCAGCTGCGAGTCACAGTTCGGGCAGACCAGCCGCAGGTTCTCCCGACGGTTGTTCGTCGGGTCGCCGTCGATGTGGTCGAGTACCAGCACCAGTGACTGGTCTTGCCAGGTTGTGTCTCCGCCGCAGATCGCACAGCAGTTGGATTGAGCGCCGGCGAGGTACTGCCTGATGTAGTGATCGTGATAGGTGGCGACATACGCCTCGCCTGTCTCGAGCCACCGCTTCGTTCGGGCGTCGCTGCGGGTCGCCGCCTGACATGAGTTACTGCAGTAGATCTTCTGGCTGCGCTTCACGAGCGGAGTGCCACAACCAAGGCATGACCTCATAGAGCGACGCTACGACGAGACACCGACAAGCCGCGGCTGCGTAGTGGAGCCCCCGGTCAGGATTGAACTGACGGCCTTCCGCTTACAAGGCGGGTGCTCTACCACTGAGCTACGGAGGCATGCGGTTCGACGGAACCGTCCCGAATCTTAACCTGTGCCCGGACCCGGCTGCTCTTGGCCGTTCTCGCCGCCGGTTCTCTGGGCGGCCCGAGCCGCTGCCCGCTTGCCGCGCTGGCGGCTCAGGGGGATGCGCCCGGCGATGTTGCTCAGCGGGTTCACCGCGTCGTTGAGCACGAGGACCGCGTCGTACAGCTTGTCGACGGTCGGTGCGAGCCCGGCGAGCACGGGCGCCAGTTGATTGAGGTTGTCGACGACGTCGTTCAACTTCATCAGCGCGCCATCGGGTGCGGTGAGGACGTCGATGGCGCCGCCCTCGTCGAGCAGCCGTTCGGCGATGCCGCCCTCGCTCAGCAGTCGGTCCACCAGGCCGCCGTCGGAGAGCATCTTGTCGACGGGCCCGCCGTCGCCGAGGAGACGATCGGCAATGCCGTCGGCGCGCAGCACCCGGTCGACCACACCGTTGTCGGCCAACAGTCGGTCGGCGATACCGCCTTCACCGACCAACCGATCGGCGATGCCTTCCGGTCGAAGGACCCGGTCCACGATGCCGCCGTCGGCGAGCACCTGGTCCACGACGCCGCCTTCGGCGAGCCCCCGGTCGGCCACGCCACCCGGGGCGAGTACCCGGTCGAGGATGCCGTCCGTGGACAGCAGCCGGTCGACGACGCCGCCGTCGGCGAGGACACGGTCGGCGGGGCCGCCCGGTTCCAGCAGTCGGTCGACGATGCCGCCAGTACTCAGCAGCCGGTCGACGACGCCGCCGTCGGCGAGGACGCGGTCCGCCGGTCCGTCCTTGGCGATCAGGCGGGCCGCGATGCCGTCTTCGCTGAGTACCCGGTCCACGACACCGTCCGGGGCGAGCACCTGTTCGGCGAAGCCGCCGGGGGCGAGTACTCGGGACAACGCGCCTTCGTCGGATGTCAATTGGTCCAACAGGCCACCGTCGAGCGTCAGCTGGTCGATGACGCCGCCGGGTGCCAGTGCCCGTGTCACGGCGCCGCCTTCGGCGGTCAGGCGGTCGAGGAGGCCGCCGTCCTGGCTGATCTGATCGACCAGGCCACCCGGGCGGAGCAACCGATCGAGCACGCCGCCGGGTGCCAGTGCCCGGCCCAGCGGAGCGTCGTCGTCGATCAGACGGGTGAGGCGGCCGGCCCGGCTCAGCGTGTCATCGAGGCCGAGCATGGACATGACGGGCGAGCCCACGCTGGTGTCGCCGAGCGCGTGTTGCACGCTGGACAGCGTGCCGCTGGCGATCTCGAGACCTGCACTGGCGATCTTGAGTGGCGTCGAAGCGAGGTCTGACAGGGCTTTACCCAGATCCATCGGCCAAGTGTATGGCGCCGGTCACATCTGATGTGGCCGAGGTGCGAGGGGCCTGGCAAACGTCTGTACGACTCACAGTATCTTCACAGGCATCGGGCAGGGAGGATTTAAGGCCTGCGAGGACTATGGCTCCATGGCCATGGCTGCAGTTCCTGAGGCGACACCCGAAGCACGGATTCTTGTGGTGGACGACGAGACGAACATCGTCGAACTGCTGTCGGTGAGTCTGAAGTTCCAGGGGTTCGAGGTGCACTCCGCCTCCAACGGCCCCGCCGCGCTCGACAAGGCCCGCGAAGTGAAGCCCGACGCGGTGATCCTCGACGTGATGATGCCGGGCATGGACGGGTTCGGCGTGCTGCGCCGGATGCGGGCCGACGGCATCGATGCGCCGGCACTCTTCCTCACCGCCCGCGACAGCCTGCAGGACAAAGTGGCTGGCCTGACGCTCGGCGGCGACGACTACGTCACCAAGCCGTTCAGCCTGGAAGAGGTCGTGGCCCGGCTCCGGGTGATCCTGCGCCGCACCGGCCGCGGCGTCGAAGAGCCGCGCAGCGCCCGGCTGACGTTCGCCGATATCGAGCTCGACGAGGACACCCACGAAGTGTGGAAGGCCGGCGAACCGGTCTCGCTGTCGCCCACTGAGTTCACCCTGCTGCGCTACTTCATCATCAACGCGGGCACCGTGCTGTCGAAGCCGAAGATCCTCGACCACGTGTGGCGCTACGACTTCGGCGGCGACGTGAACGTCGTCGAGTCCTATGTGTCGTACCTCCGCCGCAAGATCGACACCGGCGAGAAGCGACTGCTCCACACTCTGCGTGGGGTCGGTTATGTCCTGCGCGAGCCGCGGTGATGAGCGCTTGCGCGAAGAACAAATAGCGCTGATGAACGCTTGCGCGAAGAACAGACTGCTCTGACCACTATCGGCCATTACTGGCGGAACATCGCCAACAATGGAGTGATGACACGCCTGCGTGCACGCGGCATTCCCCTGCGGGTGGGGCTGGTCGCCGCGACCGTGCTGCTCGCGGCCTGCGGTCTGCTGGCCTCCGGCGTCGCTGTCACGTCGATCATGCAGCACAGCCTCATCAACCGCGTGGACGAGACGCTGCTCGACGCTTCGCGCAGCTGGGCGCAGGAACCGCGGCGGATTCCGGTCGCCCCCATCGAAGGTCCGAACCCGGCGCGGCCACCCTCGAACTTCTACGTCCGTGGCATCGACCCCGACGGCCGGCAGTGGATCGCTGTCAACGACAACGACGCGCAGCCGGCATTGCCGGACAACAACGACGTCGGCCCCGTTCCGACGACGGTCGACTCGATCCAGCATTCCGACGTGAAATGGCGCGCCATGACGGTGCGTGGCCCGGGCGGCGAATTGACGACCGTCGCGATCGATCTTTCCGACGTGGCGTCGACTGTGCGCGCGCTGGCCTGGTCGCAGGTCGGCATCGGTGCCGCGGTGCTGCTGATCCTGGGCATCGCCGGCTATCTCGCGGTGCACCGCAGCCTGCGTCCGCTGGACGAGGTGGAGCGCACGGCCGCGGACATCGCCGCCGGACAGCTCGACCGTCGTGTTCCCGAGCGGGACTCACGCACCGAGGTCGGCCGATTGTCGTTGGCGCTCAACGGAATGCTGGCGCAGATTCAGAACGCCGTCGCCTCGTCGGAGCAGTCGGCGGAAACGGCGCGGACGTCCGAGGTCCGGATGCGGCGGTTCATCACCGACGCCAGTCATGAGCTGCGGACGCCGCTGACCACCATCCGCGGCTTCGCCGAGCTGTATCGGCAGGGCGCCGCCAGTGACGTCGAGATGCTGATGAGCCGGATCGAGAGCGAGGCCCGCCGCATGGGTCTGCTGGTCGAGGATCTGCTGCTCCTGGCACGGCTGGACCAACAGCGGCCGCTCGAGCACCGCCCCGTCGACCTGTTGATCCTGGCGACCGATGCGGTGCACGACGCGCGGTCGATCGCACCGCAGCGGAAGGTGTCGCTGGAGCTGCTGGACGGGCCCGGCACGCCCGAAGTGCTGGGCGACGAAGCCCGGCTGCGCCAGGTGCTGGGCAACCTGGTGATGAACGCGATTCAGCACACCCCGGAGACCGCTGGCATCACCGTGCGCGTCGGCACGGCCGACGGCGACGCGGTGATGGAGGTCTGCGACCAGGGGTCCGGACTCTCGGCCGAAGACGCGGAGCGCATCTTCGAACGCTTCTACCGCACGGACTCGTCACGCACCCGGACCAGTGGCGGCACCGGCCTCGGTCTGTCGATCGTCGACTCGCTGGTGCGTGCGCACGGCGGCGTTGTCACCGTGACCACCGCGCCGGCCCACGGCTGCCGGTTCACGGTGCGGCTGCCGCGCGTGGGCGGCGCGGCCGACTCTGCCGAATTAGCCGGCGGTGCCGAGGGCGGCGATGATCTTGGCCTGAGCCTCATCGAGTGATTCAGGCGTCGGGTTGCGGTCGACGTTGGCGAACCCGAAGTCGGACAGGTTGCGGGCCGGGAACACGTGCACGTGCAGGTGCGGCACCTCGAGCCCGGCGATGATGACGCCGGCCCGTTCGGTATCGAAGGCTTTGCACACCGCGCGGCCGATCTTCTGCGACACCGCCATCACCTTGTTGAACAGCCCAGGGTCCAGGTCCTGCCAGTTGTCCACCTCGGCTCGGGGCACGACGAGCGTGTGGCCCTGCGTCATGGGCTCGATGGTCAGGAACGCGACGACGTCGTCGTCCTCGTAGACGAAGCGGCCCGGCAGGTCGCGGTTGATGATCATGGTGAACACGGACGGCATGGTGACGAGCATAGTGCTGCGTCTCATGGCCGCGAATGGCCACTTGCCACACGGATTTTCGCGAAAAGCGTGTCGTAATCCCCGATAAGCCGGGACCGAGGCTTACTCGGCAGGCTGCTCGAACTTCATGGCCTCGAGGTTCCAGTAACCCCGCAGGTTGGTAATGAGGCCCTCGGCGTTGACCTTGTACGTGAAGGGGCCGCGGACAGTGGCCACGAAGCCGTTCGGGAACTCGGTGCGCAGCACCAGGATGTAGGCGATCTCGAGGGGCGAGCTCGACGGGAACGTCTCCTCGCAGGTGATCGTCAACTGATTGGGCCCGATGTTGGTGTCGTAGAAGGCGGCGAGGGCCTCCTTGCCCTTCACGCCGGTGCCGTCGGGGTTGGTGACCGACTCGCCGATCGGATCTTCGACGACGATGTCGTCGGCCATCAGGGCCAGCCAGCCTTCACGGTCGTGGCTCTGGACGCAACGCCACGACGACTGCGAGGCGGTGACTACGGGGCGCTCGGACAAGGGTTTTCCTTCCAAATCATGCCGAGACGGCATTCCAGCAGCTGGAATGCCGTCTCGGGGTGATGCGTCTCGCTCAGCGGTCGGCGTCGGTGTACCGGATGACGCCGCGGATGTTGCGGCCCTCGAGCATGTCCTTGTAGCCCTCGTTGATCTGCTCCAGCTTGTACTGGCGGGTGACCATGTCGTCGAGGTTGAGGCGGCCGGCCTTGTACATCGCCAGCAGTGACGGGATGTCGTGGTGCGGGTTGCCGCCGCCGAAGATGGTGCCCTGCAGGCGCTTCTGCATCAGCGTCAGCATCGACAGGTTCAGCTTCACGTCCAGGCTGGCCATGTTCGCGACCGCGGTCACGACGCACGTGCCGCCCTTGCTGGTGATGTTCAGGTAGTTGTCGATGTCCTCGCCGTGCAGCTCACCGACGGTGACGATGGTCTTGCTGGCCATGCGGCCTTCGGTGACCTCGGCGACGCCGGCCATGGCGCTGAAGATGTCCGGGTAGGCGTGGGTGGCGCCGAACTTCAGGGCGTTGTCGCGTTTGAACTCAACGGGATCCACGACGAAGACGTTGCGGGCGCCGGCATTGAGCGCACCCTGCAGGGCGCCGGTGCCGACACCGCCGACGCCGACGATGCAGACGTCGTCGCCGGGGCGGACGTCGCCGCTGCGGACGGCCGAGCCGTAGCCGGTGGTGACGCCGCAACCGACCAGGCAGGCGACCTCGAACGGGATGGTCGGGTCGATCTTCACGACCGAGCTCTTGTGGACGACCATGTACGGGCTGAAAGTGCCGAGCAGGGTCATCGGAAGTACCGGCGTGCCGTCGGCGGCGTGGACGCGGTGGGTGCCGTCGGAGACGGCGGTGCCGGTCAGCAGGTACATACCCAGATCGCACAGATTGCGCATGCCGGCCTGACAGGACGGGCATTCACCACACGACGGGATGAACGACAGCACGACGTGGTCGCCAACCGCGATGTGGTCGACGCCGGGGCCCACCTCGACGACGACGCCCGCGCCCTCGTGACCGCCGAGAACGGGGAATCCGGCCATCGGGATGTCACCGGTCACCAGGTGGTGGTCCGAGTGGCACATGCCCGAGGCTTCCATCTGGATCTTGACCTCGTCCTTGACGGGGTCACCGATCTCGATCTCCTCGATCGACCACGGCTTGTTGAACTCCCAGATGAGAGCACCTTTTGTCTTCACCGCACGTGCCTTCCACTAGAACCTGTTTCAGTTAGCGTAGAGGGAATAGTTACGTTCGTCACACCCCACCCCCCAACCAACTGCTTGGCCGGTTCACCAGATCGGCACCGGCGCCTCGCCCAGCGGGTAGTAGCCGGGCAATTGCTCGCCGGCCAGGCTGCGCTGGATGCGCTGCTGCATGCCTTTCGACAGCTTTCCGGCCGTCATCAGGTCCAGGTAGAGCTTCTGCACGTGGCCGAAGTCGAAGAAATCGCGCTGCCAGGCGATCTTGGGTTCGCCGTCGACGTTCTCCAGCCGGAACCAGCTGCCGCCGATGCCGTAGATCTCGCGCGCGGGGGCCGACGAGTCCTCAGGATCGGTGACGACCTGCTTCCAGAAGCCGACCACCTCGCCCTGCTTGTCGTCGATCACCACCCGCTGGTACGGGTATTTCCAGCCCTCGAGGCCTTCCATCTCCAAACCCAGGGCAATGTCCCGGATTTCGGCCTTACCAAGGCACATCACGTCTTCTTTGGGGCCGATGTTCCAGCCGTAGGTGGCGTCGTCGGTGTAGAAGTCGGCCATGGGCTTCCAGTCGCCGGCCGCTTCGGCATCACGGTTGACCTGCAGCCACCGCTCGACCCACTCTTCGAGTTCTGCGCGGGGGAATGACGTCATTGTCTTGTCCTTTGTTTTCAGCTGGTTTCGCGGATGAACAGGGCTTGAGTCGGGCACTCGGCGACGGCGCGCTCGATCTCGTCGCGCGCCTCGTCGGGCGGGGTCTCGTCGAGGATCTCGACGGTGCCGCGCTTGGGGACGTTGAAGTAGTCCGGCGCCTCCAGGGAACACATCGCGTGGCCCTGGCACAGGTCGCGGTCGACTTCGACGCGATAGGAACCCATCTCAGGCAACTTCCCCGGTCGCTGCGCTCCCGCCCGCCGAACCGCGCTTTCGGTACCGGACCGTGGCGGGCCGGGCCAGTTGGACGACCATCTTCGAGTGGTCGTTCTGATAGCTCTCCGGGGGCTGCGCCATCTCGAACTCATACTCGCGTAGCAGAACCGAGAAGATGGCCTTGATCTGCATCTGCGCGAAGGCCGCCCCCACGCAACGGTGCTTGCCGGCGCCGAACGGAATCCAGGTCCACCGGTTGATCAGGTCTTCCTGACGCGGCTTCTCGTACCGGTCGGGGTTGAAGGCGTCAGGGTCGGGGAAGTCTTCCGGGAGCCGGTTGGAGATCGCCGGCGAGGTGGCCACCATCTGGCCCTTGTGGATCGGATGCTCGGCGACCTCGAACTCATCCTGTGCGACGCGCATCAGGATGATGAGCGGCGGGTGCAGGCGCAGCGTCTCCTTGAGCGCGTTGTCCAGGTTCGGAATCTGGCGCAGCGCATGGAAACTCACCTCCTGGCCGTCGGCGTAGAGCTCGTCGAGCTCCTGCTGGACCTTGGTGTAGAAGTCCGGGTGGCGCAGCAGTTCGATCAGCGTCCACGACGATGTGCCCGAGCTGGTGTGGTGCCCGGCGAACATCAGCGAGATGAACATGCCGGTGACCTCGTTGGCGCTGAAGCGGTGGTTGCCCTCTTCGTCCTTGATCGAGACGAGGACGTCGAGCAGGTCGCGATCGCTCTTGTCGGTGGGCGGGTTGGCAATTCGGCCGTTCATGACCTCCTGCACCAGCTCCACCAGGTTGGCCCGCGCCTCGTCACGGATGCGGAAGCTCTCGATGGGCAGGTAGGGGTCGACGTAGCAGAGCGGATCGGTGCCGCGCTCCAGCAGGTGGTAGTAGTTCGCGAATCGGGAGTCGAGCTGGTTGCGGAACTTCGGGCCGATGAGGCAGGCCGTCGAGGTGTAGATGGTGAGCTCGGAGAAGAACTCCAGCAGATCGATTTCGCCGGCGTCGCCCCAGTTTTCGGTCATCCGCCGGACTTCACGCTCGATGGTCGCGGCGTGGCCCTTCATCTGCTCGCCGCGCAGTGCGGTGTTGTGCAGCATCTCGGCCCGGCGTTCGGGGTCGGCGTCGAACACCACGCCCTCACCGAAGATCGGGGTCATGAACGGGTAGGCCTCGGCCTGGTTGAGCTCGCTGTCGCTGGAGCGGAAGAAGAACTCGTTGGCGTCCGAGCCCGTCAGCAGCACGACCTGTTTGTCGGCGAGCTGGAACCAGCCGACGTCGCCGCATTCGTCGCGGACCCGCTGCATAAGTCCGATCGGGTCGGTGCGGAACTCCTCCAGGTGGCCGTGTTCCTTGGCGCCACCCGAAACCCGTTGTACCTCTTTGGTGATCGTCATTTGTCCTCTTCGCTCCTCGCGTCCGCGGGTCCCGGCATCCCTTCCTCGCCCAGGGCGAGTGACTGGCGGTCCTTGGCCTCGGCCAACGGCGCTTCGGGCTGAAGTTCCATGTTGGCGATGAATCCGCCGCGCGGGGTCTCGGCGACGAACGTGATGGCGCGGGCCAGGTCGGCCGCGCGCAGGAAGTAGCTGTGCCGGGCCTGGCCCCACTTGGCCCAATCCTCAAGGGCCGGCCCGATCTTCTCGGCCGGCAGGCTCCAGCCCATGGACGTCATGGTCGGGCCGGGATGCACCACTGACGCGCGCACGCCGGTGCCTTCCAGCTCCATCTGAAAGTTGTTCACCATCGCGACCAGACCGGCCTTCGCGGCGCCGTAGGCGCCCATGTGCGGACGCTGACGGAGCGCCACGTCGGAGCCGACGAAAATCAGGCCGCCGCGGCGCCGCTCGACCATGCCGTCGAGTACGGCGCGGGCCATCCGGTTGGCGCCGACGAGGTGAATCTGCAGCTGCTCGGCGAACTCGTCGGTGCTCATCTCGTGTAGCCGGCCGAAGTTGGTGTCGCCGGCGCCGGTGACCAGAACCTCGATGTCGCCGAGCGCGGCTGTCGCCTTCGCGACGAAGTGCTCGACCGACGCGGTGTCGGTGACGTCGAGCGGCAGCGCAATCGCCTCACCGCCTTCGGCTTTGATCTGGTCGACGAGTTCCTGGCACTTCTCCACCCGGCGGGCGCCGAGCGCGACCGGGAAGCCGCGGGCGGCGAGTGCGGTCGCCGTCGCGGCGCCGATGCCCGAGGAGGCGCCGGCCACGATGGCGGGCCTGCGAGCGGGATGCGGTTCAAAACGGGCCATTTAGCGTGCCTTAATCTGTGTTGGGTTTCAGCGGTGGGACACCGCGATGGGAAGGTGCGCGAATCCTCGTACGGAACTCGAGTGGACGCGGACTGAGTTGTCCTCGTCCACTTCGTAGCTGCGGATGCGTTTGACCAATTCGGTCAGGGCGACCCGGGCTTCCATCCGGGCCAGGTGGGCGCCCAGGCAGAAGTGGGCGCCGCTGCCGAAACTCACGAGCTTCGAACCGATGTCGCGGCCGATGCGGTACTCGTCGGGCTGGTCGAACACCCGCTCGTCGCGGTTGGCCGAGCCGGCCAGCAGCACGAGCACATCACCCGCCGGGACAGTGGTGCCGTAGAACTCGAGGTCTTCGACGACGGCCCGGGCCAGCAGCTGGCTCGACGTGTCATAGCGCAGGGTCTCCTCGACCCACGGCGAGATCAGCTCGTGGTCATCGAACACCGGTGCCAGCTGGTCGGGGTTCTTGTGTCCCCAATACGCCGCATTGGCAAGCAGTTTCGTGGTGGTCTCGTTACCGGCGATGACCATCAGGAACAGGAATGCCATGATCTCGTCGTCGGTGAGCTTGTCGCCGTCGATCTCGGCCTCGACCAGCGCCGAGGTGAGATCGTCGGACAGACTCTTGCGCCGCTGCTTGACCATGGCGGCGTAGTACATCAGCAGCTCACCCGATGCGGCCATGGCGGACGCCGGGACGTCAGCCGTCCCGTCCTCGCGGTGCATCACACCGTCGGCCAGCGCGCGGATGCGCACGCGGTCTTCTTGCGGGACGCCCATCAGCTCGCTGATGACGTCCATCGGTAGCTTGCCCGCGAAATCGTCGACGTAATCAAAAGTGTTCTGCTGCAACGCCTGGTCGAGATGCTGGACGGCGATCTCGGTGACCCGCCCTTCCAGCTCACGGATGCGCCGTGGGGTGAAGCCCTTGGAGACCAGGGTGCGCAGCCGCAGGTGGGCCGGATCGTCGAGGGCCAGAAACGACATCACGCGGTGGGCTTCGTCGTTGCGTGAGATCGGGTCCAGCGAGACGCCGTGCTTGTTGGACAGCGCGGTGCTGTTGCGGAAACCGCGCAGCACGTCCTCGTGGCGGGACAGCGCCCAGAAGTTGAGTTTGTCGTTCCGGTAGATCGGTGCCTCGTCCCGCAGCCGCCGGTAGTACGGGTACGGATCCTCGTGGAAGTCGTAGCTGTACGGATCGATCAGTAGCTCGACGACCTCGGGTGAGCGAAGCGACTGGGACTGGCTGGGGCTCGTCATGCGTTGTCTCCCACGATAAGTCCGACGACGTATGACAGCCGGTCCGCGATCTGGTGATAGGTGTAGACGCCGCTGCCGGCGTTGACGAGCGCGCCGAAGTACGTCATCTCCAAGGCCGACAGCAGGCGGGGGTCGGCGTCGGGGCCGACAGCCGAGCGGATGCGCTTGTGGATTTCGCCACCGATCCGGTCGCGCACCTTGCGGACCGTCTCGTCGTCGCCCGAGAGCAGGGCCGTGGTGCACGCAGCGGCCACCCCGGGCTCGTCGGCGACCACCAGCGCGAGGCTGCGCAGTGCCTGCTCGACACGGCTGGCCATCGTCTGGTTGACGTCGGTGAAGTAGGGCACCTGCCGAACCATGTCCAGGTACACCTCGGCGATGAGGTGGTTCTTGGACGAGAAGTAGGTGTAGGCGGTTGCCGGCGCGACCTTGGCCCGCGCTGCTACCGCGCGCACCGTCAGGTCGGCGTAGGACGACTCCCGGAGCATCTCGCGACCGGCGGCCAAAACCTTCTGAAAGGTTTCCTCCTGGCGGCGGTTGCGTGGCTGGTCGTCCACTTCTTGGCTGGCGCTTGTGATGGCGGCCACTGCATCGCTGGACACATGTCCAAGTTAGCCGATGCCGTGCTCCGGAAGCAAGACGGTGCGGCAAAAAGCCAGTTTAATCGCCGTTTAGCACGAGAGCGACATTGCTGATTTGGACGCACCCTTGCTACTCGACGGCGCGTGAGGTTATGGTTCGACTGAACGTTGTCGGACAGCTGTCCAACTAAAATCACATTGCTGGACATCGTCCAGTGGGCAGGAGTGCAGATGACCTTGCTGGGTGATCGCGAAAGTCGTCTTCTCATCGACGGAAAACTGGTGCCGGCGTCGCGCGGCACGTTCCCGACCATCAATCCCGCCACCGAGGAAGTCATCGGGGTGGCGGCCGATGCCACGGTGGGGGACATGGCCGACGCCATCGACGCCGCCCGGCAGGCCTTCGACGAGACCGACTGGTCCACGAATGTCGAGCTGCGGGTGCGCTGCCTGCGCCAATTGCAGCAGGCCATGCGGGACCACGCTGACGAGCTACGCGAGCTGACCATCTCAGAGGTCGGCGCACCGCGGATGCTCACCGCCGGAGCGCATCTCGCTGGTCCGATCGAAGACCTGAGCTTCGCCGCCGACACCGCGGAGAACTACCAGTGGACCACCGACCTGGGACACGCCACGCCGCAAGGGATTCCGACCAACCGGACCATCGCGCGGGAGGCTGTCGGCGTCGTCGGCGCCATCACACCGTGGAACTTTCCGCACCAGATCAACCTGGCCAAAGTCGGGCCTGCGCTCGCCGCGGGCAACACCCTGATCCTCAAGCCGGCGCCGGATACTCCGTGGGCTGCGGCCGTGCTCGGCGAGCTGATCACCGAGCACACCGATTTCCCGGCGGGCGCCATCAACATCGTCACCTCACGTGACCACGGTGTCGGCGCACTGCTGTCGAAAGACCCTCGGGTGGACATGGTTTCGTTCACCGGCTCGACCGTCACCGGCCGCGCCGTGATGACCGACGCCGCGGCCACCATCAAGAAGGTGTTCCTGGAACTCGGCGGGAAGTCGGCTTTCCTCGTGCTCGACGACGCCGACGTGGCCGCCGCCTGCGCCATGGCCGCGTTCACGGCGTCGATGCACGCGGGCCAGGGCTGTGCGATCACCACCCGACTGGTCGTCCCGCGTGCTCGCTACGACGAGGCCGTCGCGGCCGCAGCGGGCACCATGGGCGGCATCAAGCCGGGCGACCCGTCGAGCCCGCGGACCGTCTGCGGCCCGGTGATCTCGGCCCGCCAGCGTGACCGGGTGCAGAGCTACCTCGACCTCGCCATCGAGGAGGGCGGCACGTTCGCCTGTGGTGGTGGCCGCCCGGCCGACCGCGACACGGGGTTCTTCATCGAGCCTACCGTGATTGCCGGACTGGACAATTCAGCGCGCGTCGCCCGCGAGGAGATCTTCGGGCCGGTGCTCACCGTGATCGCTCATGACGGCGACGACGACGCCGTCCGCATCGCCAATGACTCGCCGTACGGGCTGTCCGGCACGGTGTTCTCGGCCGACCCGCAGCGGGCGGCAGGCGTGGCGGCGCGGCTGCGCGTCGGGACCGTCAACGTCAACGGGGGCGTCTGGTACTCCGCCGACGCTCCGTTCGGCGGCTACAAGCAATCCGGCAACGGCCGGGAGATGGGCATCGCCGGGTTCGAGGAGTACCTGGAGACCAAGTGCATCGCGACGTTGGCCACGTAATCCACTGCTCCGGCCGCGCGACCGAGAACTGTTGACTGACAAGAGTTATTCGAGAGGAAATCATGAGCAGGTTTGAGAACAAGGTCGCGATCGTGACCGGGGCCGGCGGCGGTATCGGCCAGGTGTACGCCGAGGCGTTGGCCCGCGAGGGTGCTGCCGTCGTCATCGCCGACATCAATGTCGAAGGCGCGGAGAAGGTGGCCGCCGGCATCAAGGCCGACGGCGGAAAGGCGCTCGCCGTGCGGGTCGACGTCTCCGATATCGATTCGGCGGCCGACATGGCCGCCCAGACCGTGGCTGAATTCGGTGGTATCGACTACCTGGTGAACAACGCCGCGATCTTCGGCGGCATGAAGCTCGACGGCCTGCTGACCGTCGACTGGGACTACTACCGCAAGTTCATGAGCGTCAACCTCGACGGTGCGCTGGTGTGTACCCGCGCGGTGTTCCCGCACATGGAGAAGCGCGGCGGTGGGTCCATCGTCAACCAGTCCTCCACCGCGGCATGGGTTTACGCCAACTTCTACGGTCTGGCCAAGGTGGGCGTCAACGGCCTGACCCAGCAGCTGTCGCGTGAGTTGGGGTGGCGCAACATCCGGATCAACGCCATCGCGCCGGGACCGATCGATACCGAGGCCAACCGCAGCACCACGCCGCAGGCCATCGTCAAGCAGATCGTCCAGACCCTGCCGCTGGCGCGGATGGGCACCCCTGAAGACCTCGCCGGCATGTGCCTGTTCCTGCTGTCCGACGAGGCCAGCTGGATAACCGGACAGATCTTCAACGTCGACGGCGGACAGATCATCCGGTCATGAGTTCTGACGTGAAACTGGGGTATATCGGGTTGGGTAACCAGGGCGCCCCGATGGCCAAGCGCCTGGCCGAATGGCCCGGCGGGCTCATCGTTTTCGACATGCGGGCCGAGGCCATGGCGCCGTTCGCCGAACTCGGCGCCACCTTGGCCGACAGTGTCGCGGAGGTCGCCAAGGCCGACGTCATCAGCGTGACGGTGCTCAACGACGAGCAGGTTCGCGACGTCGTGACGCAGCTTGCCGACCACGCCGCGCCCGGTGCGGTGATCGCGATCCACTCCACGATCGAGCCCACGACGGCCGTCGAGCTGGCCGAGCAGCTGCGGCCCAAGGGGATTCACATCGTCGACGCCCCGGTCAGTGGCGGCGCCCATGCGGCGAGCAAGGGCGAGCTGGCGGTCATGGTCGGGGCCGACGACGAGGCCTACGACAAGGTGAAGCCCGTCTTCAAGCAGTGGGCGTCGTTGGTGGTGCGCGCCGGTGAACCCGGTGCCGGAACCAAGATGAAGTTGGCCCGGAACATGCTGACCTTCATCGGTTTTGCCGCCGCGTGTGAAGCGCAGAAGCTGGCCGAGGCTGCGGGCATCGACCTGCAGAAGCTGGGCCGCGTGGTGCGGCACAGTGACGCGCAGTCGGGTGGTCCGGGCGCCATCATGGCGCGTGACGACACCAAGCCGCTGGCGCCGGACCACTTCCTCTACAACATGTTCGTCCACACCCGTGGGCTGGCGGAGAAGGATCTGTCGCTGGCGCTCGGTCTGGGTTCGGCTGTGGGAGTGGATCTTCCGCTGGCCGAGCTGGCACTGGCCAATATTGCCGACGGCCTCGGCGTACCGCACGTGAAGGAATGACGTCTCCGGACGCGAGGAGGATAAAGACTATGGACGAGCTGCGCGCCAAAGGCCTGGCGAAGATGAACGAGGTCTACGGCTGGGAGATGCCCAACATCGAGGGCGACCCGTACTTCGACCTCACCGTGGACCACCTGTTCGGCACCATCTGGAGCAAGCCGGGGCTGTCCATGCGGGAGAAGCGGCTGATGACGTTCACGTGCGTCACCGCCGTCGGCTCGCAGGACCTCGCCGAGATCCAGATCAACGCTGCCTTGCTCAACGAGGAATTCACCGAGGCCGAGCTCAAGGACATCGGCATCTTCCTCACGCAGTACCTCGGCTTCCCGCTCGGTTCGGCGTTCAACGGCGCCGTGTCCAAGGTGGTCGCCAGGCGACGCAAGGCGGCGGATAAGGGCGTGGCCGAGGACCGCAAGGCCAACGTCAACGCCGCCGTCAAGATGAACACCGGGAGCGGGCTGGATGACAAGTAGGTACGCGTCACTGTCGCGTGCTGAGCTCGCGGCGCTGGTGCCGGAACTGCTGCTGATCGGCCAGCTCATCGACCGCGCCGGAATGGCCTGGTGCATCGTCGAATTCGGCCGCGAAGAGATGCTGCAGGTCGCGATCGAGGAGTGGGCCGGGTCCAGCCCGCTCTACACGAAGCGCATGCAGAAGGCGCTGAAATATGAAGGTGTGGACGTCATCACGATCTTCAAAGGCCTGCAGCTCGACATCGGCGCACCGCCGCAGTTCATGGACTTCCGCTACACCGTGCACGACCGCTGGCACGGCGAGTTCCACCTGGACCACTGCGGTGCCCTCATGGACGTCGAGCCCATGGGCCCCGACTACGTGCGCGGCATGTGCCACGACATCGAGGACCCGACGTTCGACGCGACGGCGCTGGCCACCAACCGGCGCTGCCAGGTGCGGCCCATCCACCGGCCGCCGCGCGTGCCGGCGGACCGGACGCCCGCCTGCGCGTGGACCGTCATCATCGACGAGTCGTATCCCGAGGTCGGATTCATCCCGCAGCTCGACATCATCGGCGCGACCAATGCGTATCTGTGCGAGCTCGACGACATCGATCCCGCCGACGAGGGACAGGCCGACTACTCGGGCCCGCTGTTGAGCGATGTCGACTTCTCGGCGTTCTCGCACTCGGCGCTGGTGCGTATCGCCGACGAGGTCTGTCTGCAGATGCACCTGCTGGTGCTGTCGTTCGCGCTGGCCGTGCGGGCCCGGTGCAACGGCGATATCCAGAAGGAACGCTCGATCCGGACCAAGTCGCTCATCGGTATCTCAGGCGTGGCTGCCGAGCGCATCCGGCGGGTACTGGGGCTGCCGGACGACGCCGCCGGCGCGCTGCGGGTGCTGGAGCTGCATCCGCTCCTCAACCCCGCCGCATATGTCTCCGTTGATGTTTCGGGCAACGAGGCGCATGTGCACCCCTCACCCGCGCACGAGGACGGCGCCTGGATCTCTCTGGTGTCCCCGGAGTCGGGCCTGCCGCTGCAGGCGATCGCCACGGCGGTCAACCCACTGCTGCGCGCAGAAGTCTCCGGCGACGCCACCGACTGGACCGTGCGGTTCATCGAAACCGACACCCCGGCAAAGGAACTCGGTGAGGTCTCGGTGTGCAAGGTCAGCAGCGGCGCGGCCTGGGTCTTCGAGGAACGCAAATCCCTGCCGTTGACGGTGGTTTAGCGCGCCGCCGGTGAGAGCGGCTCTCTGGGACACTTGTCGGCCGAAGTCGTCAGCATCGGCTGACGTTGTCAGCGCATGATGACAATGTCGCGTTTTGTGACAGCTCTGGGTGAAACGTATTGAGGTGAGAGGTGAGTTTCGGCATCGACCCTGCGTTGACGCCACAAAAGACCGAGTAGAGGTGTGCGTGGAGGTAGATGTGTGCGTGGAGGCAGGGCCAACGTCCGTGCTGGACGGTTCGAACCGCTCAGAAGTCGTCGAACTCGCTGTCGAGACTCTGGATACGCCCGGCGACCCCCGACAGGTCGGTGTGTGAGCGTTGGATGATGTCGGCGACGTCGCCGCTGGCCTTGCCGATCGCCGACCACAGCGCATGGTCGGCGGCGGCGGTCGGCGTCTTCTTGGCTTTGTCGGCGAGGTCGGTCACCCACTGCTTGAGCGCGTCGAGTTCGCGGCGTCCGCCGTTGACCACGCCTGCGGATCGCTCGAGCTCGTCGCCCAGCCGCTTGTCGAGATCGGCCAGCCGGCCGAGGGCCTGGGCGTGCTTGTCGTTGGCGTCGGCGTAGCGGTCGGCCGCGGCGCCGGTCCAGTGCGATCCGGGACCCGCGGCCTTCACCTGATCCTGCAGCCCCCGCAGCTGCTCGCTCTTGTCGAAATCGCTGCGGTCGTGCGGCACGCCTTCGCCGAAGGCGGCGCGGGCGCGCTCCCACATCAGCAGGAAGGCATTCAGCGGCTCCACCGGTGCAGACCTCCTCGCGTGCTTCAAGCCAGTTCAGTTTAGGACGGGCCCGGCCGGAGTTTAGGGTGTGGCTGTGCGCGTCCTCGTGATCGGCTCCGGTGCCCGTGAACATGCCCTGCTGCTTGCCCTGAGCCGCGACCCCCAGGTGGACTACCTGGCCGTCGCCCCCGGCAACGCCGGTACATCCGCTGTCGCCGAGCAGCACGACGTCGACATCACCGCCGCCGACGAGGTCGTCGCGCTGGCCAAGAAGCTGAGCGCAGACCTGGTCGTGATCGGACCCGAGGTACCGCTGGTGCTCGGTGTGGCAGACGCGCTGCGGGCGGCCGGCATCGCCAGCTTCGGGCCGTCCAAGGACGCCGCCCGCATCGAAGGCTCGAAGGCGTTCGCCAAGGACGTCATGGCTGCCGCCGGGGTCCGCACCGCGACCAGCGAGATCGTCGACAACCCCGCCCACCTCGATGCCGCACTCGACCGCTTCGGCCCGCCCGCCGGCCAGCACGCCTGGGTCGTCAAGGACGACGGTCTGGCCGCAGGCAAGGGCGTCGTCGTGTCCCCCGACCGTGAGGCCGCCCGCGCGCACGCCGCCGAGCTGCTCGAGTCCGGTCACCCCGTCCTGCTCGAGTCGTTCCTCGACGGACCCGAGGTCTCGCTGTTCTGCGTCGTCGACGGCGAGACCGTGGTGCCGCTGCTGCCGGCCCAGGACTTCAAGCGCGTCGGCGACAACGACAGCGGACCCAACACCGGTGGCATGGGCGCCTACACGCCGCTGCCGTGGCTGCCTGCCGCCGTCGTCGACCAGATCGTCGACGAGGTCGTCAAACCCGTTGCCGCGGAACTGGTTCGGCGTGACAGCGCATTCTCCGGGTTGCTGTACGCCGGCCTGGCCATCACCTCGAAGGGCCCGGCTGTCGTCGAATTCAACTGCCGCTTCGGCGATCCCGAGACCCAGGCGGTGCTGGCGCTGCTGGAGACCCCGCTGGGCACGCTGCTGAACGCCGCCGCCACCGGCACGCTGGACTCCGTCGGTGCGCTGCAGTGGAAGGACGGGTCCGCCGTGACCGTCGTGGTGGCCGCCGAGAACTACCCGGGACGCCCCCGCGTTGGCGACGTGATCACCGGATCGGAGACGGCCGGCGTGCTGCACGCGGGCACCACCCGCCGCGACGACGGCAGCGTCGTCTCCTCCGGCGGTCGGGTGCTGTCAGTGGTCGGCACCGGCGCGGACCTGGCGGCCGCGCGGGCCGAGGCCTACCGGATCATCGAGTCGATTCGCTTGCCGGGCAGCCACTTCCGGACCGACATCGGCCTCGCCGCCGCCGAAGGCCGCATCTCGCTCTAGCCGGGACTTGTGCACGATTTTCCGCGGCGACCGCGGACTATCGTGCACAAGTCACTGGACGAGTAGCGGGGCCAGCCACGAAATCTCGGCCGGCAACTGTGCGCTCCAGAACGATCCGTCGTGCCCGCCGGGGGAGAAGCCACCGGCGGCGCCATTGGGCAGTTGGGCGATGAACTGCTTGGTCGCGGAGTAGAACGGGTCACTGTCGCCGCAGTCGATCCGGATCGGGATGCCCGCCAGCCCCGGCAATCCCCAGACCGAGTTGGCGGCGAAGTCGGCCGCGCCGTCGAAGGCGCCCGGGGCCGTCGCACCCGATGACGTCCAAAGCGCTGGGCTGACGGCGCAGATCGCCGCGGTGCGGGCCGCACCCAGCCGGGCACCCAGCAGCAGCGCGCCGTAGCCGCCCATCGACCAGCCCAGGAACCCGACCCGCGAAGTGTCGAGGCCCTGCGCGGCCAGCATCGGGATCAGCTCGTCGACCACCATGGCGCCCGCATCCTCGCCGGACTCCCTCTTGTGCCAGTAGCCGCCACCGCCGTCGACGGCGACCACCGCGAACGGCGGCAGGCCGGCGGCTACGGCCTGCGCCAGTCCCTGCTCGACACCGCCGGCCATCACGGTGGCAGCGTCGCTGCCTTTGCCGTGTAGCGCGATCACGGGACGCAGCGGCGCGGTCTGGCCCGGCGGGCGGGCGATGGCCCAGTTGGTCGAGACACCGCCGCGGGCCTGCGAGACGAACGAACCGGTCACGTAGGTGGGTGCCGGCGCCTGCGCCTGCGGGGCCAGCGGCGGTGGCGCGAGCGGCGACCCGACGCTCGTCATCGTCACCGGTTGCGCGGTGACGGCCGGGCGGTTGAACGTCGACCCCAACGCGAACGCGCCGGCGGCCCCTGCGGCGGCGCCCGCTCCGAGACGGAGGACGGCGCGTCGGCTCAGCTCTGCCATGGCCGCCATCATGCCATCGGCCACCGGGCGTCATTCCTGAGTAATGCCTAATGGATTACGTGAAATCGTGATCGCCGCGTGACCATTCCTGGCAGCATTTACAGGGTGATGACAGCAGTCACCCCGAAAGGGGAGCGGCGACGGTATGCGCTGGTCAGCGCCGCCGCGGAGCTGCTGTGTGAGGGTGGCTTCGACGCCGTCCGGCACCGCGCGGTGGCCCAGCGGGCCGGGCTCCCGCTGGCCTCCACCACGTACTACTTCTCGTCGCTCGACGACCTCATCGAAAAAGCCGTCGAGCACGTCGGGGAGACCGAATCGCAGCAGTTGCGCATGCGGGTCTCGGCGCTCTCACGGCGCCGACGAGGCGCGGACGCGACGGCAGATCTGCTGGTCGACCTGCTGGTCGGCGATGGCAACCGGGCATCCGACCAGTTGATCTCCCGCTACGAGCGGTACATCGCCTGCGCCCGTCAGCCGGGGCTGCGCGACGTGCAGCGGCGCATCCTCAAGCAGCGGTCCGAGGCCGTCGTCGAGGTCGTGGAGCGGTCCGGGCGCTCGGTGCGGGCCGAACTGCTCACGGCCCTGGTCTGCGCGGTCGACGGGGCAGTCGTGGCCTCGATGGTCAGCGACGGTGACGGCCCGCGGGCGACGGCCCGGGCCACGCTGGTGGACGTCATCGACGTCTTGGCCCCCTTCGACCAAGAACGCCGGGTGGCCCTGTAAGCGGGCTTAGTAGGCTGTAGCTCCGTGAGCATCCCCAACGTGCTGGCCAATCGTTACGCCAGCGACGAGATGGTGGCCATCTGGTCACCGGAGAACAAGATCGTCGCCGAACGCCGGCTGTGGCTGGCCGTGCTGCGCGCGCAGTCCGAGCTCGGTGTGTCCGTGCCTGACGGGGTGCTGGCCGACTACGAGCGCGTGCTGGAGCAGGTCGACCTGGGCTCGATCGCCGCGCGCGAGCGGGTCACCCGCCATGACGTCAAGGCGCGCATCGAGGAATTCAACGCGCTGGCCGGTCACGAGCACGTGCACAAGGGCATGACGAGCCGCGACCTCACCGAGAACGTCGAGCAGCTGCAGATCCGGCAGTCGCTGGAACTGGTGTTCTCGCACGGCGTCGCGGTGGTGGCCCGGCTCGCCGAGCGCGCCGCGCTCTACCGCGACCTGGTGATGGCCGGCCGCTCGCACAACGTGGCGGCGCAGGCCACCACCCTGGGTAAGCGATTCGCCTCGGCCGCAGAAGAGACGCTGATCGCGCTGACCCGGTTGCGGGAGCTCATCGACCGGTACCCGCTGCGCGGCATCAAGGGCCCGATGGGCACCGCGCAGGACATGCTCGACCTGTTCGGCGGCGACGCGTCACGGCTGGCCGGGTTGGAGAGCCGAATCGCGGAGTTTCTTGGATTCACCGAGGTTTTCACCTCGGTCGGCCAGGTATACCCGCGTTCGCTGGACCATGATGTGCTCTCGGCACTGGTGCAGTTGGGCGCCGGTCCGTCGTCGTTCGCGCACACCATCCGCCTGATGGCCGGCCACGAACTGGCCACCGAGGGCTTCGCGCCCGGCCAGGTCGGCTCGTCGGCCATGCCGCACAAGATGAACACCCGGTCGTGTGAACGCGTCAACGGCCTACAGGTAGTGCTGCGCGGCTACGGCTCGATGGCCGCGGAACTGGCTGGGGCGCAATGGAATGAGGGCGACGTCTTCTGCTCGGTGGTGCGCCGCGTCGCGCTGCCCGACGCGTTCTTCGCGATCGACGGGCAGACCGAGACGTTCCTGACGGTGCTCGACGAGTTCGGCGCCTACCCCGCGGTGATCCAGCGCGAGCTGGATCGCTACCTGCCGTTCCTGGCGACGACCCGCATCCTGATCGCCGCGGTGCGCGCCGGTGTCGGCCGCGAGACCGCGCACGAGGTCATCAAGGAGCACGCCGTCGCCGTCGCCCTCGCGATGCGCGAAAAGGGTTTGGAGCCAGACCTGCTGGACCGGCTGGCCGCCGATCCGCGGCTGCCGCTGGACCGCGTCGAACTCGATGCGGCGCTGGCCGACAAGCAGGCCTTCAGCGGTGCGGCGGGAGACCAGGTCGACGCCGTCGTGGCGGCGGTGGACCGCCTCGTCGCGCAGTACCCGGAGGCCGCCAAGTACACCTCGGGCGCCATCCTGTGACCTTGGCGCGGAGTCTGGCCGGGGTCGACCTGACCGACCTCGACAACTTCGCGACGGGCTTCCCGCACGAGCTGTTCGCGCGGCACCGCGCGGAAGCCCCGGTCTATTGGCACGAGCCGACGGAGAACACCCCGGACGGCGAGGGCTTCTGGTCCGTCGCCACCCATGCGGAAACCCTTGTGGTGCTGCGTGATCCAGTGACGTACTCGTCGGTGACGGGTGGTTCCCGACCCTTCGGCGGCACGCTGATCCAGGACCTGTCCATCGCCGGCCAGGTGCTGAACATGATGGACGACCCGCGGCACGCGGAGATCCGGCGGTTGGTGTCGTCGGGGCTGACGCCGCGGATGATCGCGCGCGTCGAGGACGACCTGCGTGCGCGCAGCCAGGTACTGCTGGACGCGGTGGAGCCGGGCATCCCCTTCGACTTCCTGGTCGACATCGCCGCCGAGCTGCCCATGCAGATGATCTGCATCCTGATGGGTATCCCTGAGTCGCAGCGGCATTGGCTGTTCGAGGCCATCGAGCCCAGTTTCGATTTCGGCGGTTCGCGCAAGGCCGCCATCACCAGGTTGTCCGTCGAGGAGGCCGGCTCGCGGATGTACAACTTCGGCATGGAGCTGATCGCGTCCAAGCGGGCCGAGCCCACCGACGACATGTTGTCGGTGGTGGCCAACGCCGAAGGCGTGTCTGACCTCGAGGTGTATCTGTTCTTCAACCTGCTGTTCAGCGCAGGCGCCGAAACCACCCGCAACTCGGTGGCCGGCGGGCTGTTGGCGTTGTGCGAGAACCCATCCCAGCTGACCCTGTTGCGCGCGGACCCATCGCTTCTGCCGTCGGCGATCGAGGAGATGGTGCGCTGGACGTCGCCGTCGCCGTCGAAGCGCCGGACCGCCACGCGCACCGTCGAGTTGGGCGGGTGCACCATCGAGGCGGGACAGAAGGTGGTCGTCTGGGAAGGCTCGGCCAACCGTGACGAGTTGGTGTTCGCCGCTCCCATGACCTTCGACGTCGCCCGGAAACCCAACCCGCACTTGGGATTCGGGCAGGGCCTGCACTACTGCCTGGGCGCCAATCTGGCTCGGCTGGAGCTCCGGGTCCTGTTCGAGGAGTTGCTCAACCGGTTCCCGGACATCACGGTGGTGGAGCCACCGGAGTGGACCCGGAGCAACCGGCACACCGGGCTCCGGCACCTGATGGTCCGGGTCTGACCAGTCCCTGGATTCAGGCGGATATCGCTCTCATGGTGCGGGGGTGAACTACTTCTCCAGGGTGAATTGGTTGACGTCGACCTGGCCGAGCCGGAAACCCTTGGCGCAGCCCGTCAAATACTTCATGTACCGGTCGTAGACCTCCACGGATTGCATCGCGATCGCCTCATCACGGTGCGCTTCCAGCGCCTCGGCCCACAAATCCAGCGTTCTCGCGTAGTGGGGCTGCAGTGATTGCACCCGGGTCACCCGGAATCCGGCTTCGGCAGCACGCTGTTCGACCATGACGGTCGTCGGCAACCGGCCGCCCGGGAAGATCTCGGTGGTGATGAACTTGATGAACCGGGCCAGCTCGAAGGTCAGCGGGATACCGAGTTCTTTGGCTTGTCGCGGGTCGAACCCGCAGATGGTGTGCAGCAGCATCACGCCGTCGGGTGGAAGCGCGTCGTAGGCCATCTGGAAGAACGCGGGATACCGGTCGTGGCCGAAATGCTCGAACGCCCCGATCGACACGATCCGGTCGACCGGTTCATGGAACTGCTCCCAGCCCTCCAGAAGAACGCGGTGTGAGCGGTCGGTGTCCATCCCGTTCAGCAGGTCCTCGACGTGGGCGGCCTGGTTCTTGGACAGCGTCAAGCCGATGACGTTGACGTCGTAGTTCTCGATCGCGCGGCGCATCACCGCGCCCCAGCCGCAGCCCACGTCGAGCAGCGTCATCCCGGGGGTCAGGCCCAGTTTGCCCAGCGCCAGGTCGATCTTCGCCATTTGTGCCTGCTCGAGCGTCAAGTCGTCGCGCTCGAAGTACGCACAGCTGTACGTCTGGCTGGGGTCCAGGAACAGCCGGAAGAAGTCGTCCGAGAGGTCGTAGTGCGCCTGGACGTCCTCGAAGTGGGGCTTGAGTCTGTCTGCCATGGCATTTCCTTCCTGGCAGTGGGTGCGGAGGGCTGGTCGCGGCCCGGCCCATCCGACCGGCGACGGCGACGGTTCGTACGGGGTGCCACGTTTCAGAACACGTGCGTGGGGACGGTGCGGTTCGCCCGACCCGACAGGGTATTCGTTGCCAGCTTTCAGTTGGACGGCCCGACTAGCGCTCAGCAAAGCAGGAATTCGCGGTCCGGTGGCGCCCACTCTGCTGGAGCGACCTGCCGGAGAAGTCCTGAAAACATATTGCCGACGGCTTACCAGTGAAGCAACGACCCAGCTGCTAGGCAAGTGGAAACGCGGCGGCGGCCACCGCGACTTGTCGCGGGCGGGGCGCTGGCCGAGTGCAGGCCGGTGGCCCGCGGCTTCAGCGCAGCAAGTCCACCCACGAGATTTGGCGTCGCACCCATCCAGACCGGCTCGGGTGACGAACACCTGATGCCAGCACCTCCGATCGATCCGCGCGCACCCCGTGTTGGTAGAGAGCGAGATGACATGGCGAATCGCTATGACGTGGTGATCGCCGGCGGCGGTCCCGCTGGTGCGTCAGCAGCATGGCAAGCAGCGCAATCCGGCGCGCGAGTCGCGGTGTTCGACAAGGCTCACTTCCCGCGCGACAAGCCGTGCGGTGACGGCCTGACGCCCCGGGCCGTCAGTTACATCCAGAAGATGGGGCTGGCCGAGCAGGTCGCGAAGTTCCATCGGGTCAATCGAGCCACAGTCTTCAGCCCGCGCCGATGGGATCTGGCGTTCCCCGACCGTCCCGGCATGCCCGATCACGGCCACGTGGCACGCCGTCTGGCGCTGGATCTCATGCTGCTGGATCGCGCCGAGTCCTGCGGCGTCGAGGTGCACCGCGGCACCGAGGTCGTCGGGCCCGTCGTCGACGACGACGGTCGTGTCGCCGGCGTGGTCCTCAAGGGCGGCGAAAAGGTCCGCGCTGATGCAGTGATCGCCGCGGACGGCGCGTATTCGCCGATCAAGCGTGCGTTGAAGCTCAACTCTCCCTACCGCGGCTACTCGGCGATCGCGATCAGGGCGGAGATGCCGGCCAACCGCCCTGATGCCGATTCCCTTGACGTTCATCTGCAGCTGCGGTTCAAAGGCGACCAATTGCCCGGTTACGGCTGGGTTTTCCCGCTGGGCGGTGGTCAGGTGAATGTCGGTCTGGGATATGTGAACAGCTACCGGAACTGGCAGCAGATCAACGCCCGCCAACTGCTCGGAGAGTTCCTCGCGGGCCTACCTGCCGAGTGGGAGTTGCCCACAATCGATGAGTTGGCGCGGTCAAAAGCCGTCCGGGCGTGGCGGCTCCCGATGGGATTCACCGTTTGGCCGCCCTGGCGACCGGGCGTGCTGTTCGCCGGAGACGCCCTCGGTGCGGCGCGGCCGGCATCCGGTGCGGGCATCTCGAAAGCGCTCCAATCCGGGCTGGCTGCCGGTGAATGCGCCATCGCGGCATTGACCAACGGCGGCCCGGACGATTTCACCAACTATGCCCAGCGCGTCCAGGCCGCGTGGGGCAAGGAATACCGCCGCGGCCGGTGGTTCCACAAGATGGTCGGAAACCCGGCGGTGGCCAATGCCGGTCTTCGGGTGCTCGACACACTGAGCAGTCCGGTAGTCCGCTCGCGCCTACTGTTCTGGGAGCGCTGGGACGACCCACGGCCGCAGACTCCCCGGTGAGCACGTTTCCGTGCCCCCCGGGGAGGTCCGGCTAGTTACCTGGCTTCTGATATGTGGCCAGGGTGACGTCGAGGAGCCCCTCGGTGAAATAGCGTTCGCAACCGCGCAGGTACTTCATGAAGCGTTGATACACGTCCTCTGACTGGACCTCGACGGCCCGCTCATGATTGGTCTCCAGCGAATTGCCCCAGATATTCAATGTTCGTATGTAGTGCGGCCGAAGTGAGATGGTCTCGGGCACCTGGAACCCCGCTTGGACCCCCTGCTCGATCATCATCTGGGTGGTGGGAATTCGGCCGCCCGGGAAAATTTCGGTGACGATGAATTTGATGAATCGGGCGGTCTCGAACGTGACCTTCTTGCCGTTCGCGTGCAGATCGTAGGGATGGAAGCCCACGCTGCTCTGGATGGTCATGCGACCGTCGTCGGGAAGAATGTCGAAACAGTTCTTGAAGAAGTCGGGATAGCGCTCGAAACCGAAATGCTCGAACGCCTCGATGGACACGATCCGGTCCACGGGTTCGTCGAACTGTTCCCAGCCGCGCAGGAGTACCCGCCGAGATCGGTCGGTGTCGACGTCGTCGAGCAGTTGCTGAGTGAAGGCCCGCTGGTTCTTCGACAACGTCAACCCGATGACGTTGACGTCGTACTTCTCGACAGCGCGCTTGGCAGTGGCGCCCCAGCCGCAGCCGATGTCCAGGAGCGTCATCCCCGGTTCGAGCGCGAGTTTGTCGAGGTTGAGGTCGATCTTGGCGAGCTGCGCCTGTTCGAGGTCGAGGGTCGGGGGCTCGAAATAGGCACAACTGTAGGTGCGACTGCGATCCTGGAACAGCGCAAAGAAATCGTCTGACAAATCGTAGTGGGCTTGGATTTCTTCGAAATGCGGCCGCATTTCCTCACGAGAATCGGTTGACATGAATTCATGCTTTCCAGCGCGGCATTACCGTGCCGCGCTTGTTGGTAGCGGTCCGGTGGCAGGGCTCCGGGTGAACCGTTATTTCTGCAGGGTGAATTGGTTGACGTCGACCTGGCCGCGGCGGAACATTTGCGCGCAGCCGGTGAGGTACCTCATGTAGCGGTCGTAGACCTCGACAGATTGCAGTTCGATGGCCTCGTCGCGGTGTGCCTCCAGCGCCTCGGCCCACAAATCCAGGGTTCGTGCGTAATGCGGTTGCAGGGACTGGACGCGAGTCACCTTGAATCCGGCCGCGGCGGCGTGCTCATGGACCATCGGGATCGACGGCAGGCGCCCGCCGGGGAAGATCTCGGTCAAGATGAATTTCACGAATCGGGCGAGTTCGAATGTCAGTGGGATGCCGAGTTCTGCGGCATGCCGCGGGTCCAGTCCACAGATGGTGTGCAGCAACATGGTGCCGTCGGGTGGGAGTGCGTTGTACGCCATCTGGAAGAACGCCGCATAACGGTCGTGGCCGAAATGCTCGAAGGCGCCGATCGACACGATCCGGTCGACGGGCTCGCTGTACTGTTCCCACCCTTCGAGCAGCACGCGGCGGGAACGGGTGGTGTCCAGACCGGCCAGCATCTGGTCGACGTGGGCAGCTTGATTTCTGGACAGCGTCAGGCCGACGACGTCGACGTCGTAGTTCTCGACCGCACGGCGCATGGTTGCGCCCCAGCCGCAGCCGATGTCGAGCAGTGTCATGCCGGGTTCGAGGCCGAGTTTGCCCAGCGCCAGGTCGATCTTGGCCATCTGGGCTTGTTCGAGGGTCATGCCCTCGTGTTCGAAATAGGCGCA
Source organism: Mycolicibacterium sp. CBMA 226 (assembly GCF_009729075.1). GTDB lineage: Bacteria > Actinomycetota > Actinomycetes > Mycobacteriales > Mycobacteriaceae > Mycobacterium. The sequence goes on from NZ_VTGY01000011.1 coordinate 560,432, forward strand.
GCTGTATGTCTGGCTGGGGTCCAGAAATAATCTGAAGAAGTCGTCGGACAGGTCATAGTGCGCTTGGACGTCGGCGAAATGCGGTTTGAGGGTTCTTGCCATGACTTTCCTTTCCTGGCGTTCAGGCCGAGGACACGTGCGGGTCTGTGCCGGAGGATGCTCCGAACATGTATGCGGTGCCCAAATTCGGTTTGCTGGACAGGAGGGGATTCGTCACCACGGCGGGTGCGGATGGCTCAGCTGCCGGAATTGCTCCCGAGCTCGGCCGGGGCGAGCCGCCGACCGGCAGTCACGACGATTTCGGGCGCGCCGGGCGCAGCCCTGCGGACCGCAACTCCAGCGCCGCCAATTTCCGGATCGCGATGGTGTCGTGGGTACGCCAGGCGGTCACCGGGTCGTCGGAGACCTCGGTGAGTTTGGCCAATGGCCGGTTGGCCAGCGCGCGCAACGCCAGCAGCTGCTCGCCGGCGTCGGTCGACGCCAGCGTCACGGCCGTCCACTTGCGGCGGAAGAACCGGATCCGCAGCACCAGCCAGGGCATCGCCACGGCCAGGATCGGCGGCAGCGCCACCGCCAGCGCGAGCACCCACGCCAGCCAGCTCGCGGTGCCGTTGAGGTTGTCACCGGCGCCCGCGATGTCGGTCGCCGCGCTCCCGGCCGACCGAAACGGTGCTCCGAGGGACTTCCCGATCAGGGGTATCCCGTCGGCGTTGTGGCCCGCGGAGCTCAGGCTGCGGGCGACACCGTCGGCACCGTCGTGCAGCTGACGCCCGGCATCGGCGATGGCGGCGATCGCGCTGTGGACCGCGACACCGACCGAGACCCAGAGGCCGAACCACACCAGCGCGACGATGTCGCTGGTCAGCTGGGTGAGCAACCGTCCCGGCGTGCGGGCGTAGGGCACGTAGCGCGAACTCATGTCAGCCATCCCAACAGATAGGGTGGTCCGATGCGCCCAGCTTTGTCCGACTACCGGCATCTGACCAGCGGCAAGGTTCGCGATCTGTATCGCATCGACGACGACCACCTGCTGTTCGTCGCCTCAGACCGGATCTCGGCTTTCGATTACGTCCTCGACAGCGAGATTCCGGACAAGGGCCGGGTCCTGACCGCCATGAGCGTCTTCTTCTTCGAGTACCTGGCGGAGCAACTGGGCACCGCCAACCATCTCGCCGGTCCGGCCGACGACGAGCGCATCCCCGCCGAGGTACTGGGCCGCGCCCTGGTGGTGCGCAGCCTCGAGATGTTGCCGGTCGAGTGTGTGGCGCGCGGGTACCTGACCGGTTCGGGCCTCATCGACTACCGCGAGACGGGCCAGGTGTGCGGCATCGCCCTGCCGGCGGGGCTCACCGAGGCCAGCCGGTTCGCCGAGCCGCTGTTCACGCCGGCGACCAAGGCCGAGATCGGCGCGCACGACGAGAACATCGCGTTCGACGCCGTCGAGAAGCTGGTGGGTATCGAGCGTGCGAAGGAGCTGCGCGACGAGACCCTCAAGGTCTACAGCGCCGCCGCCGCGCACGCGCTGACCAAGGGAATCATCCTGGCGGACACCAAGTTCGAGTTCGGGGTCGACGCCGACGGCGGGCTCGTGCTGGCGGACGAAGCGCTGACGCCGGACTCGTCGCGGTACTGGCCGGTGGACGGTTACACCGAAGGGGTGGTGCAGCCCAGCTTCGACAAGCAGTTCGTCCGGAACTGGCTGACCGGCCCGGACTCCGGTTGGGACCGCGCGGGCGACACCCCGCCGCCGGCATTGCCCGACGACATCGTCGAGGCCACCCGGGCGCGATACATCGAAGCGTACGAACGGATTTCCGGCCGCCGGTTCGCTGATTGGTACGGCGCATGAGCACCCCACCGATCGCCAAGCGGGTCGACCATCGCCGCGAACACCACGGCGATGTGTTCATCGACCCCTACGAGTGGATGCGCGACAAGAACGATCCCGAGGTGATCGCGCTCCTGAATGCGGAGAACGCGTACACCGAGGAGATCACCGCGCCGCTGGAACCGTTGCGGCAGAAGATCTTCGACGAGATCAAGGCGCGCACCAAGGAGACCGACCTGTCGGTGCCGACGCGTCGCGGTGACTGGTGGTACTACGCCCGCAGCTTCGAGGGCAAGCAGTACAGCGTGCACTGCCGGTGCCCCATCAGCGATCCCGACGACTGGACGCCACCGCAGCTCGACGAGCACACCGAGGTTCCCGGCGAGCAGGTGCTGCTGGACGAGAACGTCGAGGCCGAGGGCCATGACTTCTTCTCACTCGGCGCGGCCACCGTCAGCGTCGATGCAAACATCCTCGCGTACTCCGTCGACACCGTCGGCGACGAGCGGTACACGCTGAAGTTCAAGGATTTACGCACCGGCGAGCTGTACGACGACCGCATCACCGGCATCGGCGCCGGCGGCACGTGGGCCGCCGACAACCGGACGCTCTACTACGTCACGGTCGACGATGCCTGGCGGCCGGACACCGTCTGGCGGCACCGGCTGGGCTCCGGGCTGCCCGGCGAGAAGGTGCACCACGAATCGGACGAACGGTTCTGGGTCGGCGTCGGACGCACGCGCAGCGACAAGTACATCTTCATCGCCGCCGGCAGCGCCGTCACCTCCGAGGTGCGTTATGCCGACGCGGGCGACGCCAAGGCCGAGTTCACCGTGGTGGTGCCGCGCAAGGACGCTGTGGAGTACTCGGTCGAACACGCGGTGATCGGCGGCGCGGATCGGTTCCTGATCCTGCACAACGACGGCGCCGAGAACTTCACGCTGGTCGACGTGCCGGTGTCCGATGCCCCACTGACCAGCCTCGAGCACGCCCGCACGCTGATCGAGCACCGCGACGACGTCCGGCTGGACGGTGTCGACGCGTTCGCCGACCAACTGGTCGTCAGCTATCGGCGTGCGGCATTGCCGCGGATTCAGTTGTGGCCATTCGATTCCGAGGGCAACTACCAGGAGCCCCAGGAAATCTCCTTCGAATCGGAGCTGATGTCGGTCGGTCTGTCGGGCAATCCGAACTGGTCGTCGCCGCGGCTGCGGGTGGGGGCGACGTCGTTCGTCATCCCGGTGCGCATCTATGACCTGGATCTGGCCACCGGTGAACGAATCCTGTTGCGCGAGCAGCCGGTTCTCGGTGATTACCGGCCGGAGGACTACCTGGAGCGGCGGGACTGGGCCGTGGCCGCCGACGGCACGAAGGTCCCGCTGTCGATCATCCAGCGGGCGGGCGCGCCGACCCCGGCGCCGGCGCTGTTGTACGGCTACGGTGCCTACGAATCCTGCGAGGACCCGCGTTTCTCGATCGCGCGGCTGTCGCTGCTGGACCGCGGCGTGGTGTTCGTCATCGCCCATGTGCGTGGCGGCGGAGAGCTGGGGCGCGGCTGGTACGAGCACGGCAAGCTGCTGGAGAAGAAGAACACCTTCACCGACTTCATCAGTGCCGCAGAGCATCTGATCGCCACGGGCGTCACCCGGCCGGAGAATCTCGTGGCTCTCGGCGGCAGTGCCGGCGGTCTGCTGATGGGTGCGGTGGCCAACATGGCGCCGCAGTTGTTCGCCGGCATCCTGGCGCAGGTGCCGTTCGTCGACGCGCTGACCACCATTCTCGATCCCTCGTTGCCGCTCACGGTCACCGAATGGGACGAGTGGGGTAATCCGTTGGCGGACAAGGACGTGTACGACTACATGAAGTCCTACACGCCCTACGAGAACGTCACGGCCCAGGACTATCCGAGCATCCTGGCGATGACGTCGCTGAACGACACCCGCGTGTACTATGTCGAGCCGGCCAAATGGGTTGCGGCCCTGCGTGCCACCAAGACCGACGATCATCCCGTCTTGCTCAAGACCGAGATGGCGGCCGGGCACGGCGGCACGAGCGGGCGCTACGAACGCTGGAAAGAAGCCGCGTTCCAGTACGCCTGGGTGCTAGCCACCGCGAGCCGCGACAAATATGGCAGCGGCCAGGTAGACGACCTCCTGGACGGAGCGCACGCCTAGGTTCGACGCCATGGATGGCGGGGTGTCGGGCATCTGCGCGGCGTAGATGTTGGCCGGGAACATAGCGAGCATCAACAGGAACAGGCAGCTGGCGGCTGCGACGCGGGTGGGCGGAAACAGGAGTCCGACGGCGCCGACGAGTTCGAGTACGCCGGTGACGGCCACCAGCCGTTCCGGCGACGGCAGCCGCGGTGGGACGATCGCGATCATGTCGCGCCGCATGCCCGGGGTGAAGTGTGCGACGCCGGTCATGAAGAACATCAGGGCCAAGCCGACCGCGATGGCGCTCGGCCAGCTGTTGACGTAACCAACTCCGAGCCAGCCGGCTACGCGCGCGGCCAAGCTGCCCAGCACAAGAGCGAGAAGAACGGCCATGGGCTGCGCCTCCATAATCTAGTCAACGTCTAGATCGAAGGATAACCTGGAACTTGTCACTGTCAAGATAGGATGCGGTCATGCCCAGGCGGAGCTATCACCACGGCGATCTGAAGTCCGTCATCCTGGCACAGGCGGCCGAGCTGGTAGCCGAACGCGGCGCCGACGGCATCTCATTGCGTGAGTTGGCCCGCGCCGCCGGGGTTTCGCATGCGGCGCCGGCGCATCACTTCACCGACCGGCGGGGGTTGTTCACCGCGCTGGCGACCGAGGGTTTCGCGCAGCTGGCTGCTGCCCTCAGCGCCGCCCAGCCCGAATTCGCGGACGCCGCAAGGGCTTACGTTCGGTTCGCTCTCGACCACCCCGGCCACTACGCCGTCATGTTCGACCGGATGCTCTACGACGCGGCCGACCCCGAGCTGCGCGCCGCCGAAGCAGCGGCCGCCGCCGAGCTCACCAGCGGCATCGCGACCCTCGCCGACTCCAACGCGCAGAACGACCCCGTCGGCTCGGCGCTGGCCGCCTGGTCGCTGGTGCACGGCTTCGCGCTCCTGACCCTCAACGATGCGGTGACCGAAAGCGACCCCGTCGACACCGCCGAACGCCTCGCGCGGATCCTCTTCTCCGGCTAGCCCGCGTCTCCCGCACCCACCTCCCGCGAGCCGCTCGCAGGGTGGGAGAACAAGGCCCAGTGTTCAGGCGGCACCAATGTGACGGCAACCATCGGGACACCTGACGTTGTCACACTGCTTACATGGCTGGCCAACTGATCGTCTCGATCTCGGGCATCCGGGACCGCACCCTGGGTGATGTCGCCGACTTCTGTCGCGAACTCGACGTCCGGCAGATTCCCGCATCGCTGCTGGTCGCCCCGCGGCTCAAGGGCGGTTATCGGCTGGACCGTGACACCACCACGGTGGACTGGCTGACGGCCCGCCGCGCCGGCGGGGCCGCGGTGCTGCTGCACGGGTTCGACGAAGCGGCCAGCAAGAAGCGCCGCGGTGAGTTCGCCGCGCTGCCCGCCCACGAGGCCAACCTGCGGCTCATGGGCGCCGATCGGGTGCTCGAGCACCTGGGCCTGCGCACCCGCCTGTTCGCGGCGCCCGGCTGGACGGCATCACAAGGTACCGTGACGGCGTTGCCGCGCAACGGTTTCCGGTTGCTGGCCGGCGACGGTGGCATCACCGACCTGGTGCGGTCGTCGACACAGCGGGCCCGGGTCCTCGGCATCGGCGAGGGGTTCCTGACCGAGCCCTGGTGGTGTCGCACCCTGGTGCTGTCCGCCGAGCGCACCGCCCGCCGTGGCGGCACCGTCCGGCTGGCCGTGGCCGCCTCCCAACTGCGGCGCAGCGGGCCACGGCAGGCCATGCTCGACGCTGTCGACCTCGCTCTCATGCACGGCTGCGCCCCCGCGCCTTACGCGTGGACCCCCGATGCGGCATTGAACGAGGCAGCCTGAACCTGAGCCATCTACTCGCCAACCGCGAGGAGGACGCTAGCGTGGCCCCATGGACGCTGACGTCATCGTGGTGGGGGCTGGGTTGGCCGGACTGGTCGCTGCCGCTGAACTTCTCGAGCGCGGCCGGTCGGTTCTGATCGTCGACCAGGAGAACGAGGCCAACATCGGCGGCCAGGCGTTCTGGTCGTTCGGCGGACTGTTCTTCGTCGACAGCGCCGAACAACGGCGCGTCGGTATCCGCGACAGCTACGAGCGGGCGCTGGAGGACTGGCTGCGCACCGCAGGATTCGACCGCGACGAAGACCACTGGCCCGAGCAGTGGGCGCGGGCCTACGTCGACTTCGCCGCCGGCGAGAAGCGCAGCTGGCTGCGGGAGCGGGGCCTGCAGACCTTCGCCCTGGTCGGCTGGGCCGAACGCGGCGGCTGGGACGGCAAAGGACCGGGCAACTCGGTGCCGCGCTTCCACATCACCTGGGGCACCGGTCCGGCATTGGTCGACATCTTCGCCCGACGGGTCGTGGGTCAGCCGAAAGTGCGTTTCGCGCACCGGCATCGGGTCGACGAGCTGGTCGTCGACGGCGGCGCCGTCACCGGGGTGCGCGGTGCGGTGCTGGAACCGTCCACCACCGCCCGCGGTGCAGCATCGTCGCGTAACACCGTGGGGGAGTTCGAATTCCGGGCGCAGGCGGTGATCCTCGCCAGCGGTGGCATCGGCGGTAACCACGACCTGGTGCGCGAGAACTGGCCCAAGCGCATGGGCCGGGTGCCGGGCCAGTTACTGTCCGGCGTGCCCGCGCACGTCGACGGCCGCATGCTCGGCATCAGCCAGGCCGCCGGCGCGAGCGTCATCAACAACGACCGGATGTGGCACTACACGGAGGGCATCACCAACTACGACCCGATCTGGCCGCTGCACGGCATCCGCATCCTGCCCGGCCCGTCGTCGCTGTGGCTGGACGCCACCGGCAAGCGGCTGCCCGATCCGCTGTACCCGGGCTACGACACGCTGGGCACGCTGGAGTACATCTGCCAAACCGGTTACGACTACACGTGGTTCGTGCTCGACCAGAGCATCATCGCCAAGGAGTTCGGTCTGTCCGGGCAGGAGCAGAATCCCGATCTCACGGGCAAGAACCTGCTGGAGGTGCTGGGACGCAGCCGCGGTGGCGGCCCCGCCCCGGTACGGGCGTTCGTCGACAAGGGCGTGGACTTCGTGTCGGCGAATACGCTGCGGGACTTGGTTTCTGCCATGAACAAGGTGCCCGACGTCGAACCCCTGGACTACGCGACCGTCGAGGCCGAGGTCGCCGCCCGCGACGACGAGATGACCAGGAAGCTCAGCAGTGACGGCCAGACCGTGGCCTACCGCGCCGCGCGCTCCTATCTGCCCGACCGGCTGGCCCGCATCGCTGGACCGCACAAACTGACCGACCCCAAGGCCGGTCCGATGATCGCCGTCAAGCTGCACATCCTGACACGAAAATCGTTGGGCGGCTTGCATACCGACCTGGATTCCCGCGTGCTGACGCCGGCGGGTGCGGTGCTCGACGGGCTGTACGCGGCCGGCGAGGCGGCCGGTTTCGGTGGCGGTGGCGTGCACGGCTATCGGGCGCTGGAAGGCACCTTCCTGGGTGGCTGCATCTTCTCCGGCCGGGCCGCCGGGCGCGCTGCTGCCCGCGCCGTCGGCTGAATTCCTATCGGTTAGCAGGCGATTGCGCGCGGGTGGCGGTCCCGGCGCGCGGGGCACGGTGCAATACCTGCGGGCCGGCGGCCAGGATCGCGAGACACACCATCGACGTGGCATAGAGGGCGCCGCCGATGATGTCGGTGAAGTAGTGGAAGTCGTTGCTGGCCATACCGATAGAGGGAATGGCGGCACCGATCACGGCGAGCGTGACACTCCACACGTGAACCCCGAAACCGAGCACCAGCATCGCCGCGACGGTGATCGCCACGGTGGTGTGACCGCTCGGGTACGCCAGATTCTCGCCATACCAGGGCCGGCCGAACAGTACCTTCAGCACCTTCGCACCGATGATCGAGATGACCGGGCACAGCGCGGCCACGGTGGCCAGCCGCCACTCGCGCCGCCACAGCGGGATGCCGACTGCCAGCAGGTAGAGCGGCACCAGCACCTTGACGCGGTTCAGCAGCAGCATCCAGTACGGGTGCGCGCCGAGCAGTTCACGCGACATCTCGATGAACCAGTGATCCACCGCCGAGTCACCCGCCCTGACGACGATGCCCAGCACGATCATCGTGGTGAACCCGACCACGGGCCACCACATCAACAACCGTCGCGTGTTCAGAACCGCATCTCCTGCTCGGGTGCCAGCACTCGGAAGTCGGTGTCGGTCATCTCGTCGAGCCGGCCGTAGTAGATGCCCTTGGCCTGTTCGGCGACGACGCCCTGATGGATCGGCACCGCGTGCTGCGGCGCGACGGCCCGCAGGAAGTCCACGGCCTCGGCGATCTTCATCCACGGCGCGGCGGCCGGTGCGGCCAATACTTCGACCGGCTCGCCCGGCACGAACAGCGCGTCGCCCGGATGCATCAGCCGGGCGGCGTGACCAGCATCACCGACCAGGTACGAGATGTTGTCGATGATCGGAATCTCCGGGTGGATCACCGCATGCTTGCCGCCCGCGCCGCGCACCGTCAGATGGCCGATGGACAGGGTGTCGCCGACGTGTACGGCCTGCCACGACCCGCCCAGCTGCGCCGCGGTCATCGGGTCGGCGTACAGCTTGGCTTGCGGATTCGCCTCGACCAGGGCCGGCAGGCGCGCCGGGTCGGCGTGGTCGGGGTGCTGATGGGTGATCAGGATGGCGTCCAGTCCGGTGATGCCCTCGAACCCGTGTGAGAAGTTGCCCGGGTCGAACAGGACCGTGGCCTTCGCGTCGCCATCGGTGAATCGGGCCAACAGGCAGGAATGTCCGAAGTGCGTCAGCTCCATCAGTCCATTGTGCGGGCAACGCCTCGAACAGGGGCGCCGGTAGAGTAAGCGCGAGCAATCCGACCCGAACAAAGGAGCGCGCGTGGCCCGCGTCGTTGTGCACGTGATGCCCAAGGCCGAGATCCTGGACCCGCAAGGCCAGGCGATTGTCGGAGCGCTGGGGCGCCTCGGAATCACCGGAGTATCCGACGTCCGCCAGGGCAAGCGATTCGAGCTCGAGGTCGACGACACCGTGTCCGACGAGACGCTGGAGCACGTCGCCGAGACGCTGCTGGCCAACACCGTCATCGAGGACTTCTCGGTGCACCGGGAGAACGCATGACCGCGGACGGGGCGAGCGCAGCGACGGGAGGCGCACGGGTCGGTGTCATCACCTTCCCCGGCACGCTCGACGACGTCGACGCGGCGCGCGCGGTCCGGGCCGTCGGCGGCGAGGCCGTCAGCCTCTGGCACGCCGATCCCGACCTGAAGGGCGTCGACGCCGTCATCGTCCCCGGTGGCTTCTCCTACGGTGACTACCTGCGCTGCGGCGCCATCGCCAAGTTCGCGCCCGTGATGACGTCGGTCGTCGAAGCCGCCGGCAAGGGCATGCCCGTGCTCGGCATCTGCAACGGCTTCCAGGTCCTGTGCGAGGCCGGGCTGCTGCCGGGCGCGCTGACCCGCAACGAGGGTCTGCACTTCATCTGTCGCGACGTGTGGCTCGAGGTGACGGCGACCTCGACCGCGTGGAGCAGCCGCTACGAGGCCGGCGCCGACATCCTGATTCCGCTGAAGTCCGGCGAGGGCCGGTACGTCGCCTCCGAGGCCGTACTCGACGAACTCGAGGGCGAGGGCCGGGTGGTGTTCCGCTACCGAGACAACATGAACGGTTCGATGCGCTCGATCGCCGGGGTCAGCTCGGCCAACGGCCGCGTCGTCGGCCTGATGCCGCACCCCGAGCATGCCACCGAGGCGCTGACCGGCCCGTCCGATGACGGCTTGGGCATGTTCTTCTCCGCGCTGGACGCGGTGCTGACGGCTTAGTCACCTGCCGTTGGTTGTCAGTCGCGGACCGATGCGCCTTCATGTTGCGCACTATGAGTACCGACTGTGAGTTAGCTATGCGGCCGGAGTCGGGCGGTGGTTAACGCGCCGGAAATTTGCGCACGTGTCTGAATATTGTTGTGAATAGGGTTATTTGAGAGGCGGCTGACGCGGTTATTGCCAGCGTGTGGCCAGGGAGAACACGGCGCAAAATTCTTTGCTGAAGCCGGGTGTTGAGCAGCTATCAGGCGTAGCCTCCCACCTTGAGTGTGGTTAGCACACCTGGCGACAGGAGCTGCGGCGATGGCCAAACAACGCCGGGCAAAGAAGTCCCAATCAGCGCAGGCCCGGCGGACGACCGGCCGTCATCGTGCGCAGAAGCCTCGACCCGAGCCCTACTCGTGGCTCGGTGCCGGAGCGGTCACGCTCGGCCTCGGCGCGGCGCTGGCCAGCGGCTCGGGGATAGCTCACGCGGATACCGCGCCTCACGACAGCGCCTCGTCGAGCACCACGCACAACAAGGAAACGCCATCCGCGCCGAGCAGCTCAGCCGCCACGGCCGACGGCGGTACTCACCAAGCTGGTAGCGGCGACAGTCAAACCGCGGCGCTCCACACGGCCACTGCGGTCGACCCCACCGGCAGTACCGCCGATACCGGAACCGCGCCCAAACCGCGGTCTGCGGCTGCCCACAGCACCCCGGCCCCGTCGAGCCTCGGTCACGTCGCCCCTATCACCGAGATTGCCGCGGCCGAGCACCCCGTCATCCGCGCGGCGGCCACTGCCGTTGCCCCGACGACAGAAACATCCACTTCCGCGCCGAGCGGACAGCAACCGAAGCTGCCCGCGCCGGCGCCGCTCGTCCGCGCGGCCGTGACCAGCACTGTGCCCGTGACACAAACCCGGCTGGCCGCGGTCGCCAATACGGTCGCGCCCAACGCTGCGGTGACCAACGCCGCCGTCGTCAACGCCCCGGTGACACCGCCGACGTCCCCGTGGGTGCCGGTGCTGAATCTGGTGGCCGGTGTCTTGACCATCTTCGGCGCCAATCCCCAGGGGCCGACCCCACCGGCCAGCCCGGTGGGCGCACTCCTGTGGGGTTTGTTCCGGCAGTTCGAAACCACCGTCGGCGTTGCCCCGCCTGTCGCCGGCACAGCCACTGTCGGGCCCCCGGATCCGGCCACGGGAGCGGTCACCGGCGCGCTCGGCGCGACTGAGCAGGCCGGTCTGCCGCTGACGTACACGGTGAGCACCACTCCTGCCAACGGCACCGTCACTGTGGACTCGACTGGGACCTACACCTATACCCCCACCGCGATTGCCCGGCTGGAGGCCTCCGTCGGTGGCGCTACCGCCGACGCATTCACGGTGAACGTCAGCGACGGGCTCGCGAGCACCAACGAAAGCGTCAACGTACCCATCTCGGCCGTGGCCGACACGCCATCGGCGCCGAAGTCGTTGAGCCAGAACGTCAGCGCCGCCGGCGTGGTCACCGGGACTGTGACCTCGACGGATCCGCTGGGCCTGCCGGTAACCTATAGTGCCGCAACCAATCCCGCGAACGGGACGGTGACGGTCACCACGAACGGGGTGTACACGTACACGCCGACTCTTTTGGCGCAGGAGCAGGCGTCGGTGGGTGGGGCTACTGCCGACAGCTTCACGGTGACGGCGTCGAATGGCACGTACACCAGTGCGGCCGGGACCATTTCGGTGCCGATCACCGCGGTTGCGGATACGCCGTCGGCACCTACGTCAGCGTCGCAGTCTACTGCGGCCAATGGTGTCGTGACCGGTACGTTGACGTCCACCGACCCGGCGGGCAAGCCGTTGACCTACCGTGCGGCAAGCAATCCCTCGAATGGCACGGTGACGGTCACCACGAACGGGGCGTACACGTACACGCCGACCCTGCTGGCGCAGGAGCAGGCCTCAGTGGGTGGGGCGACTGCAGACAGCTTCACGGTCACGGCGACGAACGGCACATACACCAGTGCGGCCGGGACCATTTCGGTACCGATCACCGCGGTGGCGGATACGCCGTCGGCGCCTACTTCAGCGTCGCAGTCCACTGCAGCTGGCGGTGTGGTGACCGGAACTCTCTCGTCGACCGATCCGGCAAGCCAGCCGCTGTCCTACAGCATCGCAAGCGGTCCCGCCAACGGGGTGGTGACCGTCACCTCAGTCGGCGGATACACCTACACCCCAAGCACTCTCGCCCAAGAACAGGCCTCAGTCGGTGGGGCCGGTACGGACAGCTTCACCGTCACCGCGACGAACGGCACCTTCACCAGCGCGGCCGGGACTATTTCGGTGCCGATCACCGCGATCGCGGATACCCCGTCGGCGCCGCAGTCGGCGTCGCAATCCACCGCGGCCAGTGGCGTAGTGAGCGGCACCCTGACTGCTACAGATCCCGTAGGCAAGCCTCTGACCTACAGTGCGGCAAGCAATCCCGCGAACGGGTCGGTCACGGTGACGACTGCGGGCGGGTACGTGTACACACCGAGTCTGCTCGCGCAGGAGCAAGCATCAGTCGGTGGGGCCACCAGTGACAGCTTCACGGTGACGGCTACCAATGGCACGTTCACCAGTTCTGCGGGCACAGTCACGGTGCCGATCACTGCGGTGGCGGATACCCCGTCGGCGCCGCAATTGACGTCGCAGTCCACTGCCGTCAACGGTGTGGTCACCGGAACTGTGGCGTCGACTGATCCGGCGGGCAAGATGTTGTCCTACAGTGTGGCAAGCAATCCCGCGAACGGGACGGTGACGGTCACGTCGGCTGGCGGCTATACCTACACCCCGAGCGCTCTGGCTCAAGAGCAGGCGAGCGTCGGCGGGGCGACGTCGGACAGCTTCACAGTGACGGCGACCAATGGCACTTTCACCAGCTCGGCGGGCACCGTCACGGTGGCGATCACCGCGGTGGCGGATACCCCGTCGGTGCCGCAGTCGGCATCGCAGTCCACTGCTGCCAATGGTGTCGTGACCGGAACCCTGACGTCGACCGATCCGGCAAGCAAGCCGTTGACCTACAGTGCCGCAAGCGGTCCCACGAATGGCACGGTCACGGTCACCTCGGCCGGCGGATACACCTACACCCCAACAACTCTGGCGCAGGAGCAGGCGAGCGTCGGTGGTCCGACCACGGACAGCTTCACGGCGACTGCCACCAACTCCACCTTCACCAGTTCTGCGGGCACGATTTCCGTGCCGATCACCGCGATCGCCGACACCCCGAGTGCACCGCAATCGGGGTTGCTCGCCGTCGGGAACAATGGCGCGGTCAGCGGAATCGTGTCGTCCGTGGACCCTGCCGGACAGTCCTTGACCTATGCGGTGGCGAGCCATCCCAGCAGTGGCACAGTCACTTTGAATACGACGACCGGCGGGTTCACCTACACACCGTCCGGGTTGGCGCGGCAGCTGGCATCGGTCGGCGGCCCTACATCGGATTCGTTCACCGTCACGGCCAGCAACAGCGTGTACACGTCAGCTGCGGGCACGATCACGGTCGCGATCACCCCGCTGGCGGATACCCCGTCGGCACCGCAGTCGGCATCGCAGTCCACCGCCGCCGACGGGGTGGTGACTGGAGCCCTGACGTCGACCGACCCGGCTAGCAAGCCGCTCACCTACGGTATCGCTAGCGGTCCCTCGACCGGGGCGGTGACCGTCAGCTCGGCCGGCGGATACACCTACACCCCAACGACTTTGGCGCAGGAGCAGGCGAGCGTCGGCGGGCCGACCACGGACAGCTTCACGGCGACCGCCACAAACGGCACCTACACCAGCACGGCGGGCACCATCTCGGTGCCGATCACGGCCATTGCCGACACCCCTGGCACACCGCAGTCGGCGTCGCAGTCCATCGCGACCAACGGTGTGGTCACCGGCACCGTGACCGCGACTGACCCGGCCGGTAAGACGCTGACCTACAGCGCCGCAAGCAGTCCCGCGAACGGCACGGTCACCGTCACGGCCAACGGCGCATACACGTACACGCCCAGCACCGCTGCGCAGCTGCAGGCCGGTACCGGCGGGCCTACCACCGACAGCTTCACCGTCACAGCCACCAACGGCACCTTCACCAGCGCGTCAGGCTCGATCTCGGTGCCGATCACCCCGATTGCCGACACCCCGAGCACACCGCAGTCGGCATCACAGTCCACCGCCGCCAACGGTGTGGTCACCGGTACGCTGACCGCGACTGACCCAGCCGGTAAGACGCTGACCTACAGTGCCGCAACCAATCCCACCAACGGCACCGTCACAGTGACCGCCGGCGGGGCCTACACGTACACGCCCACCGAGGCCTCGCAGGTGAGTGCCTCGATGGGCGGGGCCACCACCGATGCGTTCACGGTCACCGCGTCCAACGGGACAAACACCAGCAGCGCCGGATCGATCAGTGTTCCCATCACGGCCGCCACGCCGACCGTCGTCAATACCGTTGCGGCGGGCGCAAACCCGAACGGCATCGCGGTGAGCCCCAACGGCAGCACCATCTACGTCGTCAACTCCGGTGCGAACACGGTGTCGGTGATGAACTCGGCCACCAAAACCATCACCGCCAATGTGGCGGTCGGTACCAACCCATACGGCGTCGTGGTGAGTCCCGATGGCAGCACCGCCTACGCCACCAACTCCGGTAATGCCACCGTATCGGTGATCAACACCGCCACCGACTCGGTCATCAACACCATCACGGTCGGCACCACCCCACAGGCCGTCACGGTCAGTCCCAACGGCGCTGACGTCTACGTCGCCAATTTCGGCAGCAGCTCGGTGTCGGTAATCAGTACCGCCGCCGGCTTCGTCACCACCACGATTCCCGTTGGACCGCGTCCCGACAGCGTCGCGGTCAGTCCCAATGGTGCGGTCGCCTACGTGACCAGCCAGGGCAATATCTCCCACGCCGGCGCGGTATCGGTCATCGACACCGCTACCAACACTGTCACCGCGACGATCACGCTCGGTGGCGGCCTCAAGCCCTCCGGTGTGGCGTTCAGCCCCACCGGCAACTTCGCCTACGTGACAGCCAGTGTCAATGGGCTGGGCAACGGCACTGTGGCGGTCATCAACACCGCCACGAACACCGTGGCCACCACCATCGCGGTCGTCGCGTCGCCGCAGGGCGTCGCGTTCAGCCCGGACGGCAGCCTCGCCTACGTCGCCGACGCCGGCGGCAACACGGTGTCGGTGATCAACACCGCCACCAACACCGTCGTCGCCACCAAACAGGTTGGCGTCCAACCGACGGCCATCGCGGTCAACCCCAGCACCGGCCTCGCGTACGTCACCAACAACGGCGACAACACCGTGTCAATCATCGCCCTGGCCCCGGTCTCGAACCCGGCGCCCAACACCGTCGTCGCCACGATCCTGGCCGGCACGGAGTTCCTGACCACCAGCCCCAACGGAAACTTCGTCTACCTCGACCAGGGGAGCTCGGTGTCGGTGATCAGCACCGCGACCAACACCGTCGTCAACACCTTCCCCGTGGACGCCAGCAACATCGGCGGCGACGGGATCGCGGTCAGCCCCGATGGCAGCCGGCTCTACATCGCCACCGGCAACGCGGCCAATCCGACGACCGGCGCCGGCACCGTGTCGGTGGTCAACACCGCGACGGACAGCGTCGTCGCGAGCATCGCGGTCGGCCCCGAGCCGTTCGGCGTTGCACTCACCCCGAACGGCAGCACCGCCTACGTCATCAACACCCCTGGCACCGTGTCGGTGATCAACACCGCGACCAACACCGTCACCAACACCATTGCCGTCAGCGGCCAACCGCTGGGCGTCGCGGCGAACCCCAGCGGCGGAACTGTGTATGTCGCCACCAGCGCCGGCATCTCGGTGATCAACACCGCGACCAACACTGTCACCACCACGGTCCCCGCCAGCGGCGCATTCGGCGTGGCAGTCAGTCCCAACGGGCACACCCTGTACGCGGCCACCAGCGCAGGCGTTGAAGTGATCAACACTGCGACCAATACCGTGACGACCACCGTCCCTGGCGGTGCGACCCAGGTCGCGGTCAGCCCCGACGGCAACTTCGTCTACGCGACGAACAGCGGCGACACCGTGACGGTGATCGATACCGCCAACAACACCGTGATCGACACCATCACAGCTGGTTCCGAAACAGTCGGTCTCACGGTGACGCCCAACGGCCAATATGTCTACGTCGCCAACATCGCCTCCGGCACCGTGTCGGTGATCTACACCGGAAACTGACCAGGAGGTCTTGATGCGGGCAAGGATGACGATGGCGGTCGCCGCGCTCGCGTGCATCGCGGTGTCCGGCTGCACCGTCAACATCGGCGGCGGCTCGCCCGGTGCCGCGAAAGTATCGAAAGAGGCTCTACAGAAAGATATTTCGCAGCGGCTGGCCGACGCCGGTCACCCACCGCAGTCAGTGAGTTGCGCGGACGACCTGGCTGGAAAGATCGGACAGAGCACGCACTGCGAGGTCGCCACGGGCGCGGCCGCCAACTTCGAGCCGATCGTCACCGTGACCAGTGTCGACGGCACCACCGTCAGCTACGACATCACCCCGGCGGTATCGCAGGCACAGCTGGAAGCAGCCGTCGCGCGCCTGGTCGCGAACTCGATGAAGGTGCCGCCGACCGCGGTGGCATGCCAGTCGGGATTACCGGGCAAGGTCGGCGCTGAGGCGCTCTGCGACGTCACTTCGGCAGGAGCGACAGCGACGCGCACCGTACATGTCAGCGCGGTGTCCGGGCTGGCCATGCAATACGGCCTGGTGCCGATGCTGCCCAAGGGCGTGGTGGAAAGCTCGCTGATCTTCCAGTTGAAACAGGTTGGACCGCAACCTGATTCGGCCACCTGCGTGTCCGGCTTGGAAGGCAAGCCAGGTACCACGGTCGACTGTACGACACGAACCGCCGGGCAGGCCGCGGCCTACGTGCTGACTGTGACCGCTGTTCAGGGCGACAACATCACCTACAAATACGCCCCGAAGCGCTAGATATCCAGCGCCACCGACGCCTCGGCGGTGTACACCAGGAACGTCAGCGTCTCCTGCAGGTACAGCTGCACCGTCTCGGCATCGTGGGACGAGTAGCCGATGGACACGTCGGTGCCCAGCTGCAGATCGAAATCGCCTCCGCGCGTGGACAATACGAACGCGCCGTCGATGGCCGGCGCCCAGATGATCTCACCGTCGACCAGCCGGTTGAGGTGCTCCAGCAGCGGGTAGCCGTGCTCGGTGGTCTCACTGACCTTGGTGTAGGCCTCCGCCGACAACAGCACCGAGTACGGGCCGTCCACACCGGCCAGTCGCAGTTCCGACAGCGCCTGGGAGATCACGTCGGGGTAGCCGCGCGGGTCGCTCGGCAGCGCCAGTGCCGGGTTGGAGCTGGCGGCGCGGATGCCCTCGATCTGTGCGGCGGGATAGCCCTCGAAGATCGCCCGGTCCTCGGAGAACGCCAGCTTCTTGGCGGCTTCCTTCACCGGATCCCAGTCGGAGTCCTGGGCGCCGCGCTCGACGTCGTCGACGGCCGTGCGCGTCACCGTGAACGGCACCCGAAGGCGCACCAGCGGCCGCGCTTCCCGGAGATGCGCCACCACACCGTCGGCCGGTGACGTGACGTCGACCAAGTGGCCGGTGCTGACCGCCGCCGTCGTCGGTCCACCGGGCTCGCTCACATCGACGACCCGGCGGCCGGCGATGTGCCGCTTGAACGTCCGGGCGGCCTCCTCCTCGATCTGGGCCCACGCGGCCGCGGTGATCGGAGCGAGATCGCGGTACAGGTTGTTCATTGCGGTTGACCTTTCAGACTGCCGATGGACAGGGTGCCGGTGGACTTGGGTTGGGCTTCGGGTTCGGCCGGTGGTGCGACGGGCAGGGGCGGCGGGGCATCGAGGAAATCCACTGTGGGGGTGAAGAACAACACTCCGGTGACCGCGGTGGAGAAATCCAGGATGCGATCGGTGTTGCCCGGCGGATCGCCGATGAACATATTGCGCAGCATGCGTTCGGTGACGGCCGGGTCGGCCGAGTACGCGATGTAGTACGTGCCGAATTCCCCTGAGCCGACGCGGCCGAACGGCATGTTGGCTCGCACGATCTGCAGTTGGTTGCCGTCGTCGTCCTCGATCACGTTGAGGGCCAGGTGCGAGTTGGGCGGCTTGACGTCGTCGGCCATCTCGATGTCCTCGAGCTTGCTCCGGCCTATCACCCGTTCCTGCTCGGTGACGCTGAGCGACTCCCACGACGCCATATCGTGCAGGTACTTCTGCACGTGGACGTAACTGCCACCGGCGAATTCGGGATCGTCGTCACCGACCAGCGCCGCGACCACGGCATCGGGACCGTCCGGGTTCTCGGTGCCGTCGACGAAACCCAGCAGGTCGCGGTTCTCGAAGAACTTGAAACCGTGTACCTCGTCGACCACCGTCACCGCGCCGTCGAGCGACTTCAGAATCTGGCTGGCCAGCTCGAAACAGACGTCCATGGCGTTGGCCCGGATGTGGAACAGCAGATCGCCCGGGGTCGACGGCGCGTGGTGACGCGCACCCTGCAATTCGGGGAACGGACGCAGCCCGGCCGGGCGCGGGCCGCTGAACAAGCGATCCCAGGCATCCGAGCTGACGCCGGTCACCAGGCTCAGACGGCTTGCGGGCGTGCGGAATCCAACTGCCCTGACAAGTCCGGACAGCCCGGAGAGCGCTTCGTGCACTTCGGGTTCGGCGCCCTCATCGATGGTGGCGATGAGAAAGATCGCGGCAGACGTCAAAGTCGTGAGTACGGGCTGAGGCCGTGCGGGACACACGAACCCGACCCTAGCGGCAACTGTCTCGGATTTCCGGGTGATGATGGCCTCATGACCGGAGCTACTGCCGCGGGCCTCTGCGGGTTCATCGACGCGTCGCCCTCGCCGTTCCACGTGTGCGCGACGGTGGCCGCGCGGCTGACCGCCGCCGGCTTCACCGAACTCGCCGAGACCGACGCCTGGCCGGCCTCTCCGGGCAACTACTTCACGGTGCGGGCCGGTTCGCTGGTGGCGTGGAAAGCGACGGTTGCGGCGAACCCGTTCCGCATCGTCGGCGGCCACACCGACAGCCCGAACCTGCGGGTCAAGCAGCACCCGGACCGCTTCGTCAGCGGCTGGCAGGTGGTGGCGCTAGAACCCTACGGCGGCGCCTGGCTCAACTCCTGGCTGGACCGCGACCTCGGCATCAGCGGCCGGCTGTCCGTGCGGCGCGGCAACACCGTCGAGGACGTCCTGGTCCGGATCGACGACCCGATCCTGCGGGTGCCGCAGCTGGCCATCCACCTGTCCGACGACCGCAAGGGCGTCAGCCTCGACCCGCAACGGCACGTCAACGCCGTGTGGGGCGTCGGGACGGGAACCCGTAACTTCGTGGCCTTCGTCGCCGAGCGCGCGGGCGTGGACGGCGCCGACGTCCTGGCCGCCGACCTGATGACCCATGACCTGACGCCGTCCCGGCTGATCGGTGTCGACGGTCAGCTCGTCAGCGCACCCCGGCTGGACAACCAGGGCACCTGCTACGCGGGCCTGGAGGCGTTCCTGGCCGCCGGCGCCGACCGGCACGTGCCGGTGCTGGCGCTGTTCGACCACGAAGAGGTCGGGTCGACGTCCGACCGCGGCGCGCAGTCCGACCTGCTGCCGACGGTGCTGGAGCGCATCGTGCTGGCGGCCGGCGGGACGCGCGAAGACCTGCTGCGGCGGCTGGCCGGGTCGATGGTCGCCTCTGGCGACATGGCGCACGCCACCCACCCGAACTACCCCGAGCGGCACGAACCGGGTCACCTCATCGAGGTCAACGCTGGCCCGGTGCTCAAGGTGCAGCCCAACCTGCGGTACGCCACCGACGGCCGGACCGCGGCGGCGTTCGCGCTGGCCTGCGCCCAGGCCGGGGTGCCGCTGCAGCGGTATGAGCACCGCGCCGACCTGCCGTGCGGTTCCACCATCGGGCCCATGACCGCCGCGCGCACCGGCATCCCGACCGTCGACGTCGGCGCCGCGCAACTGGCCATGCACTCGGCGCGCGAGGTGATGGGCGCGCTCGACGTGCCGGCCTATGCCGCGGCGCTGCAGGCGTTCTTGTCACCGGCCTGACCTACAGTCGGCGCCATGGCACTCAAAGTGGAGATGGTCACATTCGACTGCACCGATGCGCAGGCGCTCGCGGATTGGTGGGCCGCGCAATTCGGCGGCAAGGTGCACACCCTGATGCCGGGTGAGTTCTTCGTCGTCAACCTGGCCGAAGGTCCGAACCTGGGCTTCCAGCAGGTCGACGATCCGACGCCCGGCAAGAACCGGCTGCACCTGGACTTCCACCTCGAAGGCGACATCGAGCCCGAGCTCGAGAGGCTCAAGGCCGCCGGCGCCACGGAAACCGAGCGGCACGCCTTCGGCGAGGTGGCCCGCTGGGTGGTGTTGGCCGACCCGGAGGGCAACGCGTTCTGCATCGCCGGCGCGGCCTGACTTACTGACCGGCCTGCACCTGCTGCTCGACCAGCAGACCCTGCTGCTCGGCCTGTTGGGCCTCCTGCTGGGCCAGTTCGTTCTGTTGTTCGGCCTGCTGCTGGGCCGCGATCATCATCTGCTGGTCGATCAGCTGTTGCTGGGTCTGGTCCTGGCTGTCGTCGACCAACTCGATGCCGGGGGAGACCAACGGCTCAGACGCGGCATGCCACGCCTTGGACGCGACGACGATCGCGCCGGCACAGATACAGACCAGGGTCACGATCACGGCGAACACCGCGAGCGCACCCCGGTTGAGGCCAAGGTGGTGTCTCATCTGGCCACGCTAAAACCGCCCGATGAGGCCTCGATTGGTCCTACTTAGCAGCCCGCTATGAGTGCCGTCGCGATGAGTTCCCGTGCCCCTGCGGGTCGACATAGTGTTGAACCGCCGATCGAGAACGGAGTCCGCCATGGCCGACGCCAAGGAAGCATCGAAATCACGGGCCGCACTGGCCGGCCGCACCACGCCGGAGAAGGTCGGCCTCGCGCTGAGTGCCATTCTCGTGCTGTTCCTGCTGGCCGATGCGATCCCGAAGATTCTCGGGGTGGAGTTCGCGCGCACCGCGACCGAGGGACTCGGCTTCCCGCCGTATCAGACGTACGTCATCGGATGGGTGCTGCTGGCCTGCATCATCGCTTGGGTGATCCCTCGCACGGCAGTGTTGGGCGCGGTCGGGCTGACGGCCTACCTCGGCGGCGCGGTGACCATCGACATGCACCATGAGGCGTGGTTCCCGGTGGTCTTCGCGGTGGCCTTCGGGTTGCTGATCTGGGCCGCGCTCATTCTGCGGCGTCCCGCACTGCTCAAGGTGCTGGTCGACGGGGACGAGTAGCCGGCGTTCGCCGTGGCGGGCGGGCAAGTTCGGCAACGGTAGACTCTGTGCGTGACGTCCTCGGTCGATACCGTCAATAACGCGACTTCCACGCCCGATCAGCCGCAGCCGTATCGCGAGCTCGGTCTCAAGGATGACGAGTACCAGCGCATCCGCGAGATCCTCGGCCGCCGGCCCACCGATGCCGAACTGGCGATGTACTCGGTGATGTGGAGCGAGCACTGCTCGTACAAGTCCTCCAAGGTGCATCTGCGCTACTTCGGTGAGACCACCACCGACGAGATGCGCGCCGGCATGCTGGCCGGTATCGGCGAGAACGCCGGCGTCGTCGACATCGGTGACGGTTGGGCCGTCACCTTCAAGGTCGAATCGCACAACCACCCGTCCTACGTCGAGCCGTACCAGGGTGCGGCCACCGGCGTCGGCGGCATCGTCCGCGACATCATGGCCATGGGTGCCCGCCCGGTCGCCGTCATGGACCAGCTGCGCTTCGGCGCGGCCGACGCGCCCGACACCCGCCGCGTGCTCGACGGCGTCGTCCGCGGTGTTGGTGGCTACGGCAACTCGCTGGGCCTGCCGAACATCGGCGGCGAGACCATCTTCGACCCGTCCTACGCCGGCAACCCGCTGGTGAACGCCCTCTGTGTGGGCGCGCTGCGCGTCGAGGACCTGCACCTGGCCTTCGCGTCCGGCACTGGCAACAAGATCATCCTGTTCGGCGCCCGCACCGGCCTCGACGGCATCGGCGGCGTCTCGGTGCTGGCCTCGGACACCTTCTCCGGCGACGAGTCCGGCGCCGGCCGCAAGAAGCTGCCGAGCGTTCAGGTGGGCGACCCGTTCACCGAGAAGGTGCTCATCGAGTGCTGTCTCGAGCTGTACGCTGCGCACCTCGTGGTCGGCATTCAGGACCTCGGCGGCGCCGGATTGTCCTGCGCCACTTCGGAACTCGCCTCGGCGGGCGACGGTGGCATGCACATCGACCTCGACAAGGTGCCGCTGCGCGCGGCCAACATGACGCCCGCCGAGGTGCTCTCCAGCGAGTCGCAGGAGCGCATGTGTGCCGTCGTGACGCCGGAGAATGTCGACGCGTTCATGGCCGTCTGCCGCAAGTGGGACGTGCTGGCCACCGTCATCGGTGAGGTCACCGACGGCGACCGGCTGAAGATCAACTGGCACGGCGAGACGGTCGTCGACGTGCCGCCGCGCACCGTCGCCCACGAGGGTCCGGTGTACAACCGGCCGGTCCAGCGCCCTGACACCCAGGACGCGCTGATCGCCGACACCTCCGCCAACCTGCCCCGGCCCAAGACCGGCGACGAGCTGCGCGCCACCCTGCTGCAGCTGCTCGGCAGCCCGCACCTGTGCAGCCGCGCCTTCATCACCGAGCAGTACGACCGCTACGTCCGTGGCAACACCGTCCTCGCCGAGCATGCCGACGGCGGCGTCCTGCGCATCGACGAGGCCACCGGTCGCGGCATCGCGGTGTCGACCGACGCGTCGGGCCGCTACACGCAGCTGGACCCGTACACGGGCGCGCAGCTGGCGCTGGCTGAGGCGTACCGCAACGTCGCCGTCACCGGCGCCACCCCGGTCGCCGTCACCAACTGCCTCAACTTCGGCTCGCCGGAGGACCCGGGCGTCATGTGGCAGTTCTCGCAGGCCGTGCGTGGCCTCGCGGATGGCTGTGCGGCCCTTGGTATTCCGGTCACCGGCGGCAACGTCAGCTTCTACAACCAGACCGGCTCCACCGCGATCCTGCCGACCCCGGTGGTCGGCGTGCTCGGCGTCATCGACGATGTGCACCGCCGCATCCCGACCGGCATCGGCCTGGAACCGGGCGAGACGCTGATCCTGCTGGGCGACACCTACGACGAGTTCGACGGCTCGGTCTGGGCGCAGGTCACCGCCGACCACCTGGGCGGCGTGCCACCTCGGGTGGATCTCAAGCGCGAGCAGTTGCTGTCCGAGGTGCTGGCCGCAGGTTCGCGCGACGGCCTCATCTCGGCCGCCCACGACCTGTCCGAAGGCGGGCTCATCCAGGCCGTCGTCGAGGCGGCCCTGGCCGGCGAAACCGGTTGCCGCGTCCTGCTTGCCGAGGATTCCGACGCCTTCGTGCAGCTGTTCTCCGAGTCGTCGGGCCGAGTCCTGGTTGCGGTGCCGCGCACCGAGGAGAGCCGCTTCATGGCGATGTGCGAGGCCCGCGAACTGCCGGCCGTCCGCATCGGTGTGGTGGATCCGGGCAGCGACTCGGTCGAGGTGCAGGGCCAGTTCAGCGTCACGCTGGACGAGTTGCGCCGCACCTCCGAGAGTGTGCTGCCCGCCCTGTTCTCCCATGAGTGATTTGTGCACGAAAATCCGCGCCCACCGCGGAAAATCGTGCACAAATCGCTGAGATGGTGACACGCAAGGCGCCCGACCCGGCGGCAACCTGCGCGGCGGTATTGGTGGTGGCCGATTGGCTGCGTGACGCGCAGACCGAGACGCCACCGCGCGCCGCGATCGCGGAGGCGGTCCGGCTGACGGCGCGCACCCTGGCGGCTGTCGCTCCCGGGGCCAGCGTCGAGGTTCGGGTGCCGCCTTTCGTTGCGGTGCAGTGTATTTCGGGCCTCAGTCACACCCGCGGCAACCCGCCCAACGTCGTCGAGACCGACGCGCGCACCTGGTTGTTGCTGGCCACCGGGATGTTGTCACTGGACGACGCGGCGGGCGCCATCGAGCTGTCGGGGTCACGGGCCCGGGAGATCGGCCCGTGGCTGCCACTGGTCGACCTGTAGGCCTTACTTGAAGAACGGGTATTCCTGCACCCAGTGAAAGCCCCTGTTGCGCAGGGTGAATTGGTTGAGGTCAACCTGATCGAGGGCGATCTGTACCGGCCGGCCCTGCAGCGTGCCGGTCAGCTGCAGCTGCTGCGCCGACGGGCGTGACACCTTCAGCTCCGCCAGCGCCCCGCCGCCGGGTTCGGTCACCGCGATGGTGTCGGATTTCACAGTGGCGGGGACGTCCACCAGTTCGCCGTTCATCCGCTGATACGTCAGCGCGCCATCCTTCTCGAAAACCACGCGTTGCCAACGGGTCTGGTCGGTGGTCAGCGGCGGCAACGGCTTGCCGTCCAGGCTGAACTCCCGGACTGACCAGATGCCGTACAGCTCGGGCTTGGCTTGGCCGCCGCCGTAGGCGTGCCACGCCTGCCAGCTGCCGACGACGCAGCCGAGGACCACCCAGAGCCCGAGCGCAACCTGCGCGGTGGCGGCTCTGCGATTGGCCCGTTCGGAGCTGAACAGGGCGGGTTGGCTGACCGGCTCCGACGGGCGCTGCAGGACGAACAGGTCCGTCAGCCGGCGCAGCTGCGGGGCGAGCAACACCAGGCTCATCAGCAGCAGATGCCCGGACAGGATCTTGACCGGCACATCGAAGGTCATGTTCAACAGGAACACCTGAGCCATGCTGGCCAACCCCAGCAGCGTCCCCAGGGTCGCGGTGCGCGGTACGAACATCAACAACCCGGCCAGCACCTCGACGGCACCGAGCGTCATCTCGTACGGATGCGAACTGCCCACCTGCAGCCACAGGACCGAGGCCGGGCTGAAGTCGCCGAAGGACCGCAGCAACGCGGACGGTGGCGGCGACGGCATCTGCGTCGGCACGAGCTTGGCGAACCCGTAGAACAGCATCTGTCCCGCCACGCACAGCCGCAGGAACGTCAGGAACCAGGCCGACAGCCGTGCGTAGTCGGGCCGCCGCCGGTCCACGACCGTCCACACCGCGGTGCCGACGGCCGCGATTACCAGTAGGCAGAACACCAGCACCCAGATGGCGGCCTGATCGCCACTGCCCGAATCCCCGTGCAGCACCGCTTCGACGCCGAAGACCGCGCGGCCGACCCATTGCACGGGAGGGCCCAGCACGGTCATCTGCCACATGACCGCCAGCTTCGGCAGCCAGTCGCCGACGATCCCGAAGAACGCGAAGGTGATCTGCGCGAACAACACACAGAACAAGCCGAAGTACAGAAAGCAAAATCTGAATGCGATCTTCGTCACTGTGGGCCAGGGTGCCGGCGAGGTGTCGGAGACGGAATCGACGACGTCGGTGTTGGGCTGCACTGAAAGTTGACTCCCCATGAAGACCAGTTAAACAGCTGGATTGCAGTGGGCCGGCGGCCATTCCGGGCGACCGAGCGCCGCGCACCGCCGTGCAGGAGCTTTGCCCGGAAGGCGCACCGGGGCTCCCGACGCGCCACCGGACACGCCATTCGATTCCGTTTCGTGCCCCGCGGGACCGTAGACTCTTGTCTGTCACCAACCGCCTCCCCGGGAGCAGCCCTATCGTGACCGAACAGACCGAGAACGAACCACGCGAGGAATGCGGCGTATTCGGGGTCTGGGCCCCTGGCGAGGACGTGGCGAAGCTCACTTACTACGGTCTCTACGCCCTGCAGCACAGAGGGCAGGAAGCGGCCGGTATCGCCGTCGCTGACGGCTCCCAGATTCTGGTGTTCAAGGACCTCGGTCTGGTCAGCCAGGTGTTCGACGAGCAGACCCTGGCCGCCATGCACGGCCACGTCGCCGTCGGCCACTGCCGTTACTCGACCACCGGCTCCACCACGTGGGAGAACGCGCAGCCGGTGTTCCGCAACACCGCCGCCGGCACCGGCGTCGCGCTCGGTCACAACGGCAACCTGGTCAACACCGCCGAGTTGGCCGCGCGGGCCCGCGAAGCCGGCCTGATCAACGCGCGTGGCCACGTCGCCGCCACCACCGATTCCGACATCCTGGGCGCGCTGCTCGCGCACGGTGCCGCCGACTCGACCTTGGAACAGTCCGCTCTGGAATTGCTGCCGCAGGTCCGTGGCGCGTTCTGTCTGACCTTCATGGACGAGAACACCCTGTATGCCGCGCGCGACCCGCACGGCGTCCGCCCGCTGTCCCTCGGCCGGCTGGACCGCGGCTGGGTCGTCGCCTCGGAGACCGCCGCGCTCGACATCGTCGGCGCCTCGTTCGTTCGGGACATCGAGCCCGGTGAGCTGCTGGCCATCGACGCCGACGGCGTGCGCTCCACCCGGTTCGCCAACCCCGAGCCCAAGAGCTGCGTCTTCGAGTACGTCTACCTGGCCCGCCCCGACAGCACCATCGCCGGCCGCTCGGTGCACGCCGCGCGCGTCGACATCGGCCGCCGGCTGGCGCAGGAGAAGCCCGTCGACGCCGACCTCGTCATCGGGGTGCCCGAATCGGGTGTGCCCGCGGCTGTCGGCTACGCGCAGGGCTCGGGTATCCCGTTCGGTCAGGGCCTCATGAAGAACGCCTACGTCGGGCGCACCTTCATCCAACCGTCGCAGACCATCCGTCAGCTCGGCATCCGGCTCAAGCTCAACCCGCTGAAGGAAGTCATCCGCGGCAAGCGGCTGATCGTCGTCGACGACTCGATCGTCCGCGGCAACACCCAGCGCGCCCTCGTCCGCATGCTGCGGGAGGCCGGCGCCGTCGAGGTGCACGTGCGCATCGCGTCGCCGCCGGTGAAATGGCCGTGCTTCTACGGCATCGACTTCGCCACCCCGGCCGAGCTCATCGCCAACGCCAAGAGCACCGAGGCGAGCGAGGACGAGATGCTCGAGGCGGTCCGGCACGCCATCGGCGCCGACTCCCTGGGCTACATCAGCCGGCAGGGCATGATCGCCGCCACAGAGCAGCCCGCCACCCGGTTGTGCTCAGCGTGCTTCGACGGCAACTACCCGATCGAACTGCCAGGCGAAGCCGCCCTCGGCAAGAACGTCGTCGAGCACATGCTGGCGTCCGCGGCCCGCACCGGCCTGCCGCTGACCGCCGACAACGACAACGCCTCAGCCCTGCGTCGTCCCTGACCGGATGCCCGCCGTCAATCCTTGATAGCGCCGCCATCCTGGGCGCGACGTGCATCGGCGAGGGTGCGACCGGTAGCCTTGGGGCCGATGACTAGCCAGGATGAGCGAGCTGAATCGATTGGCGCCTCCTACGCTTCGGCGGGGGTTGACATCGAGGCAGGCGATCGCGCCGTCGAATTGTTCAAGCCCCACGCGAAGAAGGCCACCCGCCCTGAAGTGCGCGGCGGCCTCGGAGGTTTTGCCGGGCTGTTCGGCCTGAAAGCCGGGTACCGCGAGCCACTGCTGGCCTCGTCGACCGACGGTGTGGGCACCAAACTCGCCGTGGCGCAGGCCATGGACAAGCACGACACCGTCGGCATCGACCTCGTCGCGATGGTCGTCGACGACCTCGTGGTGTGCGGCGCTGAACCGCTGTTCCTGCAGGACTACATCGCCGTGGGCCGCACCGTCCCCGAGCGGGTGGCCGAGATCGTCTCCGGCATCGCCGAAGGCTGTGTGCAGGCCGGCTGTGCGCTGTTGGGCGGCGAGACCGCCGAGCACCCGGGCCTGATGGAGCCCGACCACTACGACATCTCCGCCACCGGCGTCGGTGTTGTCGAGGCCGACGATCTCCTCGGCCCCGAGAACGTCCGCCCCGGCGACGTGATCATCGCCATGGCCGCCACGGGCCTGCACTCCAACGGCTACTCGCTAGCGCGCAAGGTGCTGCTCGAGATCGACCGCATGAGCCTGTCCGGGCACGTCGAGGAGTTCGGCCGCACGCTCGGTGAAGAGCTGCTGGAGCCGACGCGCATCTACGCCAAGGACTGCCTGGCGCTCGCTGCGGAAACCCAGGTGCGCACCTTCTGCCACGTCACCGGCGGGGGACTGGCCGGGAACCTCGAACGCGTCATTCCGCACGGCCTGACCGCCGAGATGGACCGCGGTACGTGGACGCCGGCACCGGTATTCCAGATGATCGCTCAGCGCGGCCGCGTGGAGCGTGCCGAAATGGAGAAGACGTTCAACATGGGAGTCGGGATGGTCGCCGTCGTCGCGCCGGAGGACACCGACCGCGCGCTGGCGATTCTGACTGCCCGGCACCTGGACTGCTGGACCCTGGGCACCGTCAACAAGGGTGGCAAGAGCAGCGTTCGCGCCGAGTTGGTGGGCCAGCACCCGCGCTTCTGACCTTCAGGTCGCGCGCGGGGGCTGGACCGGCGGCCCTGGTACTCAGGGCCGCTCGTGGGGTCTAGTGACGCCAGTCGTCTTCGGGTACGGCCCAGCGACCGGCGGGCTCGTCGTCCGAGTCGTCGTCGTCCAGGTCGTTATCGATGGCACTGGTGCTGTAACCAACGGAATCGTTCGAGAGCTCTCGCTGCAACCGAGTGAAATCGGTCTGCGGTGAGCTGTACTTAAGGTCTCGAGCAACCTTGGTCTGCTTTGCCTTTGCCCGGCCGCGGCCCATAGGGGACCCCCTCGCGCAATAACGGAGCGGCCCGATGTGCAGGCGGCTCCGATCTGAGTGTGTTTATTGTCCTGCCGTTAGCTTACCGTGCCCGGCGGTCTCATGCTGGCAGGCCACCCTTACCGGGCGTGCGGCGCGCGAATCGGGCGGAAGACCGCCAGTTTCGGGACCCCACCTAACGCGCGCCGCCGCGCAGCCGGTCCACCGCGGCCCGGCCTGCCCCGGCGGACGTGTCCGCCTCCGGCAGCGAGTCCGCGTCGATCGCGGCGGGCACCTGAGCGTCGCCCCCGGTCGTCAACTCGGTGTCGGCGGGCACGCCGCGCTTGAGCAGCGCCAGCGCGATCGGGCCCAGATCCACATGCTCCGCGACGGTGCCCACGCGGCCGATCGCCCGGCCACCGGCAAGCACCGGATCACCCGTAGCGGGCCGGTCGTCGCCGCCGTCGAGATGCAGCAGGACCAGCATGCGAGGCGGCTTGCCCAGATTGTGGACGCGCGCGACGGTCTCCTGGCCGCGGTAGCAGCCCTTGTCCAGATGCACGGCGCCCACGCCCGGCCCGCCGATCCAGCCGACCTCGTGCGGGATCGTCCGCTCATCGGTGTCGACGCCCAGCCGCGGCCGCAGCGCCGCCACCCGAAGCGCCTCGTAGGCCCACAACCCGGCCGGCCGGGCACCCGCGTCCACCAGCCGTCGGCGCCACGCCGCGGCGTCGGCGCGAGGCACCACCAGATCGACGTCCTGCGGGCCGACACGGCGGACGAAACCACCACCCGGCAGCGGGGCGGCCGTCCACTCGGCATCCGGGGTCGGCAGATCCAGGGCGTTGACGGCGGGCCCGAGCAGTGACAGCACCGCGAGGTCGGCGGGGTTCACCTCGACCTTCGACCAGAACACCATCTTGCGCAGGAAGTCCGCGAGCGGCTGCCCGCGCCACGATTCGGTGTCCAGCGTGGTGACGCCGCCGAGCTCGGTCTGCAGCCAGTGGTCCTCGACCCGGCCCTGCCCGTCCAGGCTCAGGTTCTGCACGACGGACCCCTCCGGCAGCGAGCTGACGTGCTGGCTGGAAATGGTGTGCAGCCAGCTCTGGCGATCGTCGCCGGTGAGCTCGATGGTCGCGCGGTGGCCGTGGTCCACAATGATGGCGTCGGTCGCGGCGGCACGCTGTTCCCCGAGTGGGTCGCCGTAGTGCCAGACGGCACCGGCGTCGGGTCCGGATTCGGGGGCGGGAACTGCACTCATGCTTCGAGCCTAGTTCGCGCGCCGGACTAGCCTTCTGGCCGTGACCACCAGGCCGACCGTCCCGCCGTCGATCGTCGTCGCGGTCGACGGCTGCCGCGCTTCGGTCCGCGCCGACGATCCGGTGTTCTCCCGCGGCGACGGGGTCTTCGAGACGGCGTTGCTGCGCCACGGGGCCGTCCTCCTGCTCGACGAGCACCTGACGCGGTTGGCGGGGTCGGCGGCACTGGCTGGGCTGCCGTGCCCCGATTCCGAGCGGTGGCGGGCGGCCGTGGCTGCCGCGCTCGGGCAATGGCCCGACGGCGACGCGGTGCTGCGGCTCGTGCTGGGCCGCGGCGTCGACGCTGTGGTGGCGTTCGTGATGATTTCCGCAGTGCCGGCGCGCGCCGCCGTGGCCCGCCGCGACGGCGTGGCGGCGGTGACGCTGGTGCGGCCCCACTGGCCGTTGGCGGCCGCGAAATCACTGTCCTATGCGGCGAACGTGGCGGCGCTGAAGCATGCCGAGCGCCTCGGTGCCGATGACGCGGTGTTCGTCGATGCGACGGGCGCGGTGCTCGAAGGGCCGCGATCGGCTGTCGTTTTGGCGGTTCGGGGTGCCGGTGGCGAACCGGTACTGGTGACCCCCGACGCGTCGTCGATCCTGCCGTCGACCACGCAACGCGCGCTGTTCGCAGCCGCCGCAACGCAGGGGATCGAGTGTAGGTACCGGTGCGTGACCGTATCGGATTTGCTTGCCGCGCAAGGTGTCTGGCTGTTGTCGGCGATCACGCTGGCGGCGCGGGTGCACACCCTGGATGGGCGGGCGCTGGCGGCTTCGCCGTTCGAGACGCTGATCGCCGAGCTGATCGACAGGCATTTGTGAGCCCGGGAAAAATCGGTTGTCGGGTCTGCGGGCTGGGAGTACGGTCGCACGTACACAGGGAAGGAGGTGGTCCGACAAATTGATTGATTCTTTGAGGACATGTGAGGTGGCTGCCCGCCAGTAGCGCCGGGTAATTCGTCCGAGCGCACTCGCGAATTCCCGCAGCCACCCGGCCCCCGAGCCTCCCGGTCTTGTCCAACCAGGAACCTTGGCTCGGGGGCTGCCTCATGCCTGGAGGTAGTTGGTTCCTGGCGCCGAGAACGACGACGCGGTGATCCGAGGGGTATCGCAGCGACGTGCTTCCGCTCGGCGCAGGGCCGAGGGGCGTCAGCCGACGAAGCGTGACAGGCGTGCCGAGAGGTGCGGCGTCAGGCCGCCGTCGGCGTCCACCCGCTCCTCGACGTAGGCCAGGTCGCCATTCTCGATGATTCCGTAGAGGCGCTTCGCGCCGCCGACCAGAACACCGGACTTGCTGCGGGCCAAAGCGTCGGTCGCGAGCTCCCACGAGGCCTGATTCAGCGGAGCGCCGTAGAACAGCTCGACGTAGCCGGCCGAATGCGCCAGCAGCAGTTCGATGGCCTGTGACTCGTCCTGTCCGTGGGGATCGTTCGGGTCGTTCACGAACCGCCAGTAGCCGGTCTCGCGCAGCCCCGACTCGGCGTAGTCACCGTTCTCGTCGAGCCGCCACGAGCGGGCATCCCAGTTGAGGTAGTCGCCGCCGTTGTGCGACACGATGATCTGCTGGCCGAAGCGGTAGTCGCCGGCGGAATCGCGGCCTTCACCCTCGCCGCGCCAGACGCCGACCAGCGGGAGCAGGGCCAGCAAAGCGTCGTTGAAGTGCGCGCCTTCGCGCAGGTTGGCGGTGTCCGCCGGCAGCGGCAGATCGTCGAACCCGGGCACGTTGCGCGCGGCCGTGGCCTTGGCGCGATCGGCAGCCGCCGCGATGGCGCGGTCGCCGGAACCGGCCAGTGCGCCTAGCTCAGTGCTCAGGTCGCCCGGGCCGTGAGGGTCCTGGTCGGACGTCACGACTCGTCGGTGATCAGCCGGTACAGCGCGTAGAGCGCGAACCAGGTGATGGCCAGTGTGGCCACGACCAGCAAGATCTCGAAGAAAAGAACCACGGAGAGACAGATTACTCGGGGTGGGATTGTGACGTGCGCCGCACCGGCCGGGAAATGCGACGAGCGGCCGCATCGGCACACCAGGGCATGAAGTCCGGGTACCAATACGGCCGCTCGCGGCAAGAGGACTAAGCGACCTTGACGTCGACCTCGTGAATGCCGGCACCGGTCGGCGCCACCACAGCGTCGCCGTTGCCGACCTTGGAGAGCGCACGCAGCGTCCAGGTGCCGGGGGCGGCGAAGAAACGGAAGTCACCGGTGGCCGACGCGACGACCTCGGCGGTGAATTCGTCGGTGCTGTCCAGCAGCCGCACGAACGCGCCACCGACCGGCTGGCCCGAGCCGTCGACGACGCGGCCGGTGATGACGGTTTCCTTCTCCAGGTCAACGCTGGCCGGCAGCGTCAGGCCTTGCTTGGGCGCAGAGCACATATCAATTTCCCAACTCGATCGGGGCACCCACCAGGGAGCCGTATTCGGTCCAACTGCCGTCGTAGTTCTTTACATTCCGGTGGCCGAGCAACTCCTGCAGCACGAACCAGGTGTGCGATGAACGCTCACCGATACGGCAGTAGGCGATGGTCTCCTTCTCGCCGTCGAGGCCGGCGTCGGCGTAAATCTTGGCCAGCTCCTCGTCGGACTTGAAGGTGCCGTCGTCGTTGGCGGCGCGGCTCCACGGAACGTTGATGGCGCTCGGCACATGGCCGGGGCGCTGGCTCTGCTCCTGCGGCAGGTGTGCCGGAGCCAGAATCTTGCCGGAGAACTCGTCGGGCGAACGTACGTCGACCAGGTTCTTGGTGTTGATCGCGGCGATCACCTCGTCGCGGAACGCCCGGATGCTGTTGTCGATCGGCTTCGCCTCGTACGACGTGGCGGGGCGGACGGTGGCGTCCTTGACCAGCGGGCGGTCGTCGAGCTCCCAGCGCTTGCGGCCGCCGTCGAGCAGCTTGACGGCGTTGTGGCCGTACAGCTTGAAATACCAGTAGGCGTAGGCCGCGAACCAGTTGTTGTTGCCGCCGTACAGGACGACGGTGTCGTCGTTGCTGATGCCCTTGTCGGACAACAACTTCGAGAACTGCTGCTGGTCGACGAAGTCACGCTTGACCGAGTCCTGCAGATCATCGCGCCAGTCCAGCTTGACGGCTCCGGGGATGTGCCCCTCGTCGTCGTAGGCGCTGGTGTTCTCGTCGACCTCGACGAACACCACGCCGGCGGTGTCGAGGTTGTTCTCGGCCCATTCGGTCGAGACCAGGACGTCGGAACGTGCCATGTACGAATTCCTTTCGGTTTCTTTTGAGCTCTAGCAGGTCTAGGTGGCGGCGGCCGTCGTGCGGCGCAGTCGCGCCACCAGAGGGTAGATCTGGCAGCCCAGGCAGATGCCGAAGGCGGCGTTGAGGAAGGCGGCGATCAGCGCAAAGGCCGTGGCGCCGAGACCCAGCGCGCTGATACCCGTCGCGAAGCCGACGAATCCGGCGATCGCGAACAGTAGCCCGACGAGTTGGGCGAACTTCAGCGGCGCGACCGGTTCCTTCTCGGTCACCGGACCCAACCGCGGTGCGATGAGCGTGGCGAAGATCCGGCCGTACGGGTGCTTGCGCGGCCCGCCGACTGCGCCGATCGCGAACACCACGGCCTGCAGGCCGAGAATCACGGCCGCAGCGATCGGGCTCGCGGCCGAGGCCAGCAGCGTGGCGATCAGCACTGCGGTGGTGACCCAGGCCGCGAAGCGGGGCCCGCGCACGTCGACCTGCGGGGTTTCGATGATTTTGTCTGACATGGGAAAGCTCCTGTTGTTGATAAGTGGGGGAGCGACCGCAGAGTCTGATTCGCGGCCCGCCGCGGAAAACTGCTCGGAGCGCAACGCAAAACGACGGTGCGGCTACTCAGCAGCTACAACAACAACAGCAACAGCCCGCGAGGCGGCACAGATCTACTGCGCGACGCTTGGTGAGCAGGAGCTCGCGGGGTGATAACACGGCAGACAGCTTACCCAACGTCGGGGTGCTCAGGCCAACAGCGGTAGCAGGGCCTCGCGCAGATCGGCGGATTTCGGGACGCCCGCGGTGCGGTATCGCTGCTGACCCGAGGCGTCGAAGATGAACGTCGTCGGCAGCGAGAGCACCGACAGTCGTCGGGCCGCAACGGGATTGGCGTCCAGGTCGAGTTCGACGTGCGCGACCCCGAGATCGTCACACACCTGGTCGACGACGCGGCGCACGGCGGCGCAGGGTCCGCACCACGTTGCGCTGAAATGCACGACGGTCGGGCCGGTGGTGGACAGGCCGAGATCGGAGTTGTCGTTTTCGGCGGACGGTTCGGCCGGCGCGACTTCCTTCATCAATCCGGCGCGCAGGGTCAGCAACCGGCCGATGATGTACGCGACCCCGAGGGCGGCGACCAGGACCGTCAGCACCACAACTGTGGAGTTCATGACTGTCTGAACCCATCCAGGGGCACGGTTACTCCCGTGGCGATGCCTTCGATGATGACGTCGGAGCCGCGGGCGCCCTCGCTGGTCGGGGCCAGCCCGAAAGGCAGCTTCATCCCCGGCATCGTAGAGGAGAAGGTATGCAGGACCGCGGCCTTCTTGTCGTCGGGCACCGGCTCTTCGGCGGTACCCGGGCCGGTGAGCACATCGGTCGCGGTGAACACCAGGTTCGTGTGGTCGGCGCCGGTGATCGACAGGTCCACCGAGACGCTGACGCGTTTGTTCAGGCCGGCGGCGACGGGGGTGCCGGTGAACACGAGGCCATGGTTCTCGGAGATGCCGGACTCGGTGGTCCCTCCGGTGGCGTCATTGGAATCGTTGGTGGGCGCTTCCACCAGCAGGTCCTCGATGCCCATGAAGCGGCCGACGTGGGTCGAGTCGACGATGATGCGACTTTCCAGCTTCGCGGCGGTCAATTTGGCGTCGGGCCCGATGAGCCAGGACTTGGGCGCCGCGACCATGTCGTACAGCGTGGCCTCGATGGACGCCTTGCCCACGACGGGGTGCGCGACGCCGGCTGCCTTGACCTCGACCTGCTGATAGCGGCCCCGTGCGGCCTGGGTTGTGAACGGGAAACCGAGGATCGACACCCACGGGTCGAAGTGCAGGTGCGCGGCGGTCCGCACGCTGCGGGCCATGCGGTATTCGGCGAAGATCGCGAAGCCGAAATCGGTGCCTACGACCACGAGGATCAGCACGGCCGCTGGGATCAGCAACCGAGTCAGCACCTTACGCATCCGGACATTCTGGCGTACGCCCAGCCACGCAGCGCCGCGACCGGCCGTTCAAAGCCGCTAAATCGCAGGTAGCAAGCTATCGTTAGGTGATCGTTGGCCGGTAACGGTCACGTGTCAGCCATGATTCTCCGGGGTTGAATCGGATCGAACCGCGACAGCGTCGTCGTAGGGGAGGGTCCGGTGAGGCACCGGACGCACTGGAGGACCCGTTGGATCTTCTGCTACTGACCGTCGACCCGCACCCGGAGTCGGTACTGCCGGCGCTGGCGCTGCTGCCGCACAGCGTGCGGCCCGCACCCACCGAGGTGTCGTCGTTGCTGGAAGCCGGCAACGCCGATGTGGCGATCGTCGACGCGCGCACCGATCTCGCGGCCGCCCGCGGACTCTGTCGTCTGCTGGGTAGCACCGGCGCGTCCGTCCCCGTCGTGGCGGTGGTCAACGAAGGCGGTCTGGTGGCCGTCAACATCGAGTGGGGCATCGACGAAATCCTGCTGCCCGGCACGGGCCCGGCCGAGATCGACGCCCGGCTGCGGCTGCTGGTGGGCCGCCGCAACGGCGTCGCCGACCAGCAGAGCGCCGGCAAGATCACGCTCGGTGAGCTCGTCATCGACGAGGGCACCTACACCGCCCGGCTGCGCGGCAAGCCCCTGGACCTGACATATAAGGAATTCGAGCTGCTGAAGTACCTGGCGCAGCACGCCGGCCGGGTGTTCACCCGCGCCCAGCTGCTCCAGGAGGTGTGGGGCTACGACTTCTTCGGTGGCACCCGCACCGTCGACGTGCATGTCCGGCGCCTGCGCGCCAAGCTCGGCCCCGACTACGAGTCGCTGATCGGCACCGTCCGCAACGTCGGTTACAAGGCCGTCCGGCCCGCCCGCGGCCGCAACAACGGTGCCGCCGAGTCGGTCGACGACGTCGATGACGACGACGAGGGTGACTCCGGTGACGTCGACAACGGCGCCCGCCAGACCCAGCCCGCCCAGTGACGGAACTGACCTGGCATACCGCACTGAGCGCTGACGATCAGGCCGCGATCCGCGCACTCGTGTCGGCGGCGACCCATGCCGACGGGGTGGCCCCGGTGGGGGACCAGGTGCTCCGCGAGCTTCCGCTTGAGCGCACCCGCCATCTGCTGGCCCGGGACTCCGG
This sequence comes from Mycolicibacterium sp. CBMA 226, assembly GCF_009729075.1. Lineage (GTDB taxonomy): Bacteria > Actinomycetota > Actinomycetes > Mycobacteriales > Mycobacteriaceae > Mycobacterium. The sequence continues at coordinate 596,503 of NZ_VTGY01000011.1, forward strand.
TGAGTTGGTCGGTTATCTGAATCTCACGCCCGACATGGCCGAGGCCGTCGTCGCCGTCCAGGCGCGGCGCCGTGGGATCGGCAGCGAGCTGATCCGTACCGGCCTGGCCGCCGGCAGCCCCGGCACCCGCATCTGGGCGCACGGCAACCTCGATGCCGCGAGCGCCACCGCGGCGGCGCTCGGGCTGACCGCGGTGCGCGAACTGTGGCAGATGCGCCGCTCGCTGGCCGCGCTGCCGCCGCTGCCCGACGCGCCCGGGGTGCGGCTGACCACTTATCCGGGACCCGAGGTCGACGCCGAACTGCTACGCGTGAACAACGCCGCGTTCCACTGGCACCCCGAGCAGGGTGGCTGGACGCAGGCCGAGGTGGACGAGCGTCGGGGCGAGTCGTGGTTCGATCCCGAAGGGTTGTTCTTGGCTTACGACGCTGCTGCGGACGCGAGGAACAATGAGGCCGGCGGCGACCATCTCCTCGGCTTCCACTGGACCAAAATTCACCCAGGTTCGGGCCTGGGCGAGGTGTACGTCGTAGGGGTGGGGCCCGACGCGCAGGGCCGCGGGCTCGGGGCGTTGCTGACGCTGGCCGGCCTGCACTACCTGGCCGACCGGCTCGGGACGGCCGGGACCGTACTGCTGTACGTCGAGGCAGACAACACCGCGGCGGTGAAAACCTACCGACGTCTCGGGTTCGAGCTGTACAGCGCCGACGTCGCCTACGCGGGTACGGCGACCGTTAGCTGAGCCGGCGAGTTGCCTGAAAAGTCCCTGACCGTGTTCACCCGGTGTTCATTTGGCATCAGGAATTCGTCCACCACGGCCGCATACGTTGCGCGAGAGTCGGAAGCCGACCCTTGAAAGCCGACCATCGGCCGACACCGAAAGTAGGACCCGTGAAGTTCACCAGCATCGGTAAAGCATTCGTCGTCACCGCAGCGGCCGCATCGCTTGCCGTCGGTATGACCGCGTGTGGCAGCGACAACAAGTCCGGCACCGCGGCGTCGTCGTCCGGCTCCGCAGCCGACTGTGGCGGCAAGAACTCTCTGACCGCCGAGGGCTCGACGGCGCAGCAGAACGCGATCGCCGAGTTCAACAAGGCTTGGGGCCAGGCCTGCTCGGGCAAGAACCTGTCCTACAACGGCACCGGCTCGGGCGCCGGCCGCCAGCAGTTCATCGCCAAGCAGGTCGACTTCGCCGGTTCCGACTCGGCGCTGGCCAAGGAGCAGATCGACAAGGCAGCCGAGCGCTGCGGTGGCAACCCGGCGTGGAACCTGCCGCTGGTGTTCGGCCCCGTCGCCATGGCCTACAACGTCCCGGGCGTCACCAAGCTCGTCGTCAACGGCGACGTGCTGGCCAAGATCTTCCAGGGCGAGATCAAGAAGTGGAACGACCCGGCCATCGCCGCGCTGAACGCGGGCACCACCCTGCCGGACACCGACATCAAGCCGGTCTATCGCTCGGACTCGTCGGGCACCACCGACAACTTCCAGAAGTACCTGGCCGCCGCCGCTCCCGACACTTGGAAGAAGGGCGCCGGCAGCGAGTTCCAGGGCGGCGCCGGTGAAGGCGCGCAGAAGTCGGCCGGCGTCGTGCAGGCCGTGCAGGCCACCCCGGGCGCCATCGGCTACGTCGAGAAGAGCCCGGCTGCCGCCGCCGGCCTGCCGTTCGCGCAGATCGACACCGGCTCGGGCGCGGTCGAACTGACCGACGACAACGCTAAGAAGGCCATCGCCTCTGCCAAGTTCGCCAAGGACGGCAACGACCTGGCCCTCGACCTGAAGTCGCTGTACTCGACCAAGGAAGCCGGCGCCTACCCGCTGGTGCTGGCCACCTACGAGATCGTCTGCTCCAAGGGCTACGACGCTGACACCTCCGCTGCGGTGAAGTCGTTCCTGAAGGTCGCCGCGAACCAGGGCCAGGCCAACCTGTCGAAGGCGGGCTACATCCCGCTGCCCGACGCCTTCAAGACGCGTCTGCTGCAGTCGGTCGACGCAATCGCTTAAGCAGCGCTGGCGCTCCGGTTCCATCGCAGCGAGGATGGAACCGGAGCCCACGACCGTTAGGTTCCTGACAGGATGACAGTGACAACACCGAACCCAGCCGACGCGGGGTCAGGAGAGGCGCTCGCCGCACCCTTTCCCGCGCCGTCGCCGGTGTCTACCGACCCGTCGAAAGGGTCGAAAGTACGTGCGGGCGACCGGGTTTTCCGTCTGCTCGCCGAGGGCTCCGGCGTACTGATCGTCGCTCTCATCGCGGCCATCGGCGTTTTCCTGCTGTGGCGCGCCATCCCGGCGCTGGCCCGCAACAAGGAGAACTTCTTCACCTTCGGCGGCAACTGGGTCACCACCGACACGTCGGCGATGCATTTCGGCATCTTCGATCTGCTGCAGGTCACCGTCTTCGTGTCGGTGTTCGCTCTGCTGATCGCGATGCCGGTGGCACTGGGTATCGCGATCTTCCAGACGCAGTACGCGCCGCGCCGGATCGCCGGTCCGCTGGCGTACGTGGTGGACCTGCTGGCGGCGGTGCCGTCGATCGTCTACGGCGTGTGGGGCCTGTACGTCCTGGCTCCCGTGCTCAAGCCATTTGCGTTGTGGCTCAACGAGAATCTGGGCTGGCTGTTCCTGTTCAAGACCGGTAATGCATCGGTGGCCGGCGGTGGCACCATCTTCACCGCGGGCATCGTGCTCGCGGTGATGATCCTGCCGATCATCACCGCGGTGAGCCGTGAAGTGTTCGTGCAGACGCCACGCGGCCAGATCGAAGCCGCACTCGCGCTGGGCGCCACCCGCTGGGAGGTGGTGCGGACGACCGTGCTGCCGTTCGGCCTGTCCGGCTACATCAGTGGTGCCATGCTCGGCCTGGGCCGTGCCCTCGGTGAGACCATCGCCCTGCTGATCATCCTGCGCGGTACGCAGACCCAGTTCACCTGGACACTGTTCGACGGCGGCTACACGTTCGCGAGCAAGATCGCGGCCACCGCAAGCGAATTCAACGACCAGTTCAAGGCGGGTGCCTACATCGCCGCCGGCCTGGTGCTGTTCATCCTCACCTTCGTGGTGAACTCCGCAGCACGTGCCGTGGTGGCCGGAAGGACGGCGAAATGAACGCCAAGACGGCTGCAATGCTGGATCGGCCGGTCAAGCACCAGTCGTTCGAAGGCGTCGGCCTGCGCCGCAAGGTGACCGACAAGGTGGCCACGGTGCTGGTCAGCCTGTCGGTGCTGGTGGCTCTGATCCCGCTGGTGTGGGTGCTGTATTCCGTTGTCACCAAGGGCTATCAGGCCCTGACATCGTCGGAGTGGTTCACCAATTCACAGTCCGGGATGACGGCGTTCGAAGCCGGCGGCGGCGCCTACCACGCCATCGTCGGCACCGTGCTGCAGGCTCTCGTGTGTGCCGTCATCTCGATCCCGATCGGCGTGATGGTCGCGGTGTACCTCGTGGAGTACGGCGGCGGGACTCGACTCGGCAGGATCACCACTTTCATGGTCGACATCCTCACCGGTGTCCCGTCGATCGTCGCCGCGCTGTTCGTCTACGCGCTGTGGGTGGCCACTTTGGGTTTCCAGCGCACCGGTTTTGCGGTGTCGCTGGCACTGGTGCTGCTGATGATCCCGGTCATCGTGCGGGCCACCGAGGAGATGCTGCGCATCGTCCCGATGGACCTTCGGGAAGCCAGCTACGCGCTGGGCATTCCGAAGTGGAAAACCATTGTGCGGATTGTCATTCCGACAGCGCTGTCGGGCATCGTCACGGGCATCATGCTGTCGCTGGCCCGCGTCATGGGCGAGACGGCCCCGCTGCTGGTGCTCGTGGGCTACGCGCAGGCCATGAACTTCGACATGTTCGGCGGTTTCATGGGCTCACTGCCCGGCATGATGTACGACCAGATCGGTGCGGGTGCCGGCGCCAACGTGGTCCCCACGGACCGCATGTGGGGCGCTGCGCTGACCCTGGTGCTGCTGATCGCGCTGCTGAACATCGGAGCGCGTGTGCTCGCCAAAATCTTTGCCCCGAAGAAAGTTTAAGCAGGAGTAGCGGTTAATGGCCAAGCGTCTGGATCTCAAGGATCTCAACATTTACTACGGCGCGTTCCACGCTGTGCAGAGCGTCAGCCTGTCGGTGGAACCGCGCAGTGTGACGGCGTTCATCGGGCCGTCGGGCTGTGGCAAGTCCACGGTGCTGCGCACCCTCAACCGCATGCACGAGGTGATCCCGGGCGCCCGCGCGACTGGTTCGGTGCTGCTCGACGGCGACGACATCTACGCCGCGGGCGTGGACCCCGTCGGCGTGCGCAAGACCATCGGCATGGTGTTCCAGCGCCCGAACCCGTTCCCCACCATGTCGATTCGCGACAACGTGGTGGCCGGGCTGAAGCTGCAGGGCGTGCGCAACAAGAAGACGCTCGACGAGGTCGCCGAGCGGTCGCTCAAGGGCGCCAACCTGTGGAACGAGGTCAAGGACCGGCTGGACAAGCCCGGTGGCGGTCTGTCCGGTGGTCAGCAGCAGCGTCTGTGCATCGCCCGCGCCATTGCGGTGCAGCCCGACGTCCTGCTGATGGACGAGCCGTGCTCGGCGCTGGACCCGATCTCGACGCTCGCCATCGAGGATCTGATCGCAGAGCTGAAGCAGGACTTCACGATCGTGATCGTCACGCACAACATGCAGCAGGCCGCGCGTGTCAGTGACCAGACGGCGTTCTTCAACCTCGAGGCCACCGGCAAGCCCGGTCAGCTGATCGAGATCGACGACACCGAGAAGATTTTCTCCAACCCGTCCAAGAAAGCGACCGAGGACTACATCTCCGGCCGCTTCGGCTAGGTCGCCTACTTCCAGCTCACGTTCGTCCGCGGGCGGGGCGGGTACCGCTCACGCGTGTGTAGGTACCGCCCGTTCGCGAGTGTTTGGTCAGGCGGCGCGATCGAAGTGCCGCCTGGTCGTTGGCCACACCGGCTATCGCAGGAACCTGATCAGAAGACGCGGATCCAGTCGATCAGCATCTCGGCCGGGTAATGGCCGCCACCGGGCTCGCGCCCGCCGGAGCCGCCGACAGCGAGGTTGAACACCGGAACCAACGTGTAGCCCGGATCGTTGAACGGCCAGTCGTCCAGAGAACTCGCCGGCACCGTGAAGAACGGCTCTTGCCCCGGCGTGTAGTCCTTCCAGAAGTACATTCCGGTCGGCTGCCAGGTCATCCGCCAGGTGTGCCACCCGCTGTCGATCGGGTGCGGATCGGTGGCGAACGACGTGCCGTCCAACCGGGCGTGCACCGTCGTCCCCGACGGCCAGTCCCGGTTGCCGTACCACTCGACCAGGTCGACCTCGCCGCCGCGGACCGGATCGTCGTTGAGCAGCCAGAAGGCCGGCCAGGCGCCGTCGGTCAGGCAGTTCAGTTTGATCCGCGCTTCCCAGGTGGTGCCGATCCCGCCGCGCCAATTTCCGATGATCTTGGCGCTCGCGTAACGCTCCTGAATGTTCGCGCCCGGACCGCGCGTGGCCCGAAGGACAAGGTTGCCGTTGCCGTCCTGGAACACGTGCTCCTGATCGGTCACGTAACGGCCCATGTTGTACGGCTGATCCCATTCGACGGGGTTCCGGATGACCTCGCGCGCAGGCACGATGGACCACCACGCCGGATCCGGCGGTGCACCAGCGGGACCGTTGAATTCATCCCGGAACAGCATCGCCGGACCCGCCGATGAACCGGCAGGCGCGGCCCCCGGGCCAGTTCCTGGACCAGGGGAAACGGGCAATGGGTCAGCGTCAGCCTTCGGGAAAGGCAGCACGGTGGAAACCGCGCCCAGGCCAACCATCATCATGATCTTGCGACGATCCATGTCCGGCACACCAGCAATCCTAGGCGACGAAACTTTTGCGACACCCCGGGCCAAGCAATTGCGGGCAGCTGGCCGTCAGCTCTGTGAACAACTCCGCAAGCGGGAGGTGCGCGACTCGCGCCAGTATCAGGGCGTGATGACGACCCGGGTTCCGGAGGGTTCCTTTGCTGCCCAGACATTTTCGATGTCGGCGAGCGGGCGGGCGACGGTGGTGAGCTGCAGTTCGCCGGCCTCGAGCATCGCAAACAGCCGTGGTAAGCCTTCGGTGCGGGCTCGCAGCAGGGCCTCGGGTGGCACGCTGCCGATCCCCACGCCTTGAAGCGTAATTCCCGTGCTGCGCAATGTCGCCGCGTCGATGTCGATGCTCGTCCCGGTCATCGACCCGACCTGGATGAACCGTGTTGCGTGGAAATGGGTCGACGGATGCGCGGCGGCCAGGGCGGCCAGCGTCTGCTGTGCGGACGTGCCCCACAAGTAGTCGATGACGGCGTCGAACGGCCGCGCAGCGTGTTGGGCCACAACGCTTTCCGCGAGATCGTCGGTCCCGAGCCGGATGACGTCGTCGGCTCCGACGGTGCGCAGCCACTCGAGCCGCTCCGGGTTGCGGCCGGCCACGACGACGCGGCCTGCACCGAACACGAACTTGGCCAGCTGCACTGCCAGCGACCCGGTGACACCCGTGGCGCCCAGCACCAGAACGTGGTCGCCGGGTTTGGTCTGGGCGGCGTAGTCCAGGCTCATCCACGCCGACATGCCGGGGTTGGGCACCGCCGCGGCGGTCACCGAGTCGACATGTTCGGGCACCGGGACGGCGCCGCTCGGGTTGACGAGGGTGCGCTCGGCCATCAGGCCGTAGGGGGCCAGTGCTCCGGTGTACACCCGGGTGCCGTCGTCGAGTCGGGCGACACCGTCGACACCGGCGATGGCAGGCAGCTGAATCTCCTTGCTGCTGTAGTGCTTTCCCATGATCACCATGCGGCTGAGGTTGGTCAGCGCAGAAGCCTCCACGGTGGCGACCACGGCGCTGTCGCCCGGTTGGGGCTCGGGGAAATCCAGGTACCGGGGCTGCTGGCCCCACTCGTGCACGACCGCTGCCTTCATGTTGTGCTCCTCGGATCGATATGGTTTCGTCGGAAACTATATGACGTGCGTCGGTGAGATGGCAAGATGGTTTCCGTGAAAACCAAGTCTGCGCTGATCACCGAGATCGGTGCACTGGTGGGTGCGGTAGGGGACAAGTTCGACACCGACGAGAGCGATGCCGAGCGTGACTACCTCGCTGAACACTGTCCACCGCAGCTGGAACGCACCGTGCGTGAGCTGCCCACCCTCAGTCTGCATCTGCTGGCGGAGCTGGCCGCGGGACCGATCAGCGTCGTCGGCCTGGCCGCCCGCGCCGCCCAGCTCAAGGGCACGGTGTCCAAACACGTGCAGCGCCTGGTGGACGCTGGTCTGGTCACCAGGGCGCCGGTGCCGGGCAACCGCAAAGAGCTGCAGCTGAGCCCCACGGCCGACGGGGAAGTCCTGATCGCCGTCCATCAGCGCATGCACGACGAGATGGACGCCGGGAGGCACGACTTCCTGTCGCGCTACACCTCGGCGGAACTGTCGGTGCTGGCCAAGGTGCTGCAGGACCTGCTGGTCGCCGATCGGGACGGCGTGCGCCTGATACCCGCCGAGTAGGGAGGTGTCCCATCCCGCGAGTGGAAACTAGCGGATGGTGGGCAGGCCATCGTCGTCGTCGTCGGAGAGGCGGCCGGTGACCTGGAAGATCACCCGGCGGGCGACCTCGACGGCGTGGTCGGCGAAGCGCTCGTAGAAGCGGCTCAGCAGCGTCACGTCGACGGCCGCGGTGACGCCGTGCTTCCACTCGCGGTCCATCATCACGCTGAACAGATGACGGTGCAGGTCATCCATCGCGTCGTCTTCTTCCTGGATCCGGGCGGCGCGCTCCGGGTCCTGGGTGAGCAGTACCTCTTGCGCGGTGTTACCCAATTCGACTGCGAGGCGGCCCATTTCGGCGAAGTAGCCGTTGACCTCCTCGGGCAGGGCATGCTGCGGGTGCCGACGGCGGGCGATCTTGGCGACGTGCAGGGCCAGCGCGCCCATCCGGTCGACGTCGGCGACGATCTGGATGGAGCCGACGACGGACCGCAGGTCGCCGGCGACCGGGGACTGCAATGCCAGCAGGACGAAGGCCTGTTCTTCGGCCTGGGCGCTCAGGGCGGCGATGTGCTCGTGGTCGGAGATGACCTGCTCGGCCAGCACCAGATCGGCCTGCAACAGGGCCTGGGTTGCGCGCTCCATGGCAACACCTGCCAATCCGCACATCTCGCCAAGGCGGTTGGTCAGGCCTTCAAGCTGCTCGTGGTACGCGGTACGCATGCGGTCCACACTACTTTCTGGCCGCGAGACATGCCGTGATCTGGCAATGAACGCCCGGTGAATGGGACAGGTCAGGTGCTATTTACAGCTGGTGTCGGCCGCGTTGGTGACGCTGAGGTCCTCCGGCAGTTTGGTGGGCTCGCCGGACAGGCTGCCGTGCGTCACCCGCATCTGGGCCGCCGAGCCGCTCGACGCCGGAGTTCCCACCGAGGTGAAGTCGGTCCCGAGTACCACACGCACCACGTCTCCCAGGCCGGACACCCGCTCGACGTGCGCGTTGGGCAACGAAGACGCCACGGTTGCGGCGGCTTGTTCGTGCCCGGCGGAGTAGAACACCGTCGTTCCCGTCACCTGGCCCTGATAGTCGTCCGGCGAGTTGACGGTGAAGCCGTGCTGCTCCAATTCCTTGGTCGCGGTCGCGGCCAAGCCGTCCTTGCCTGTCGAGTTGGACACCCGGACCGTCACCTGGTTCGGGTCGATCGTGGTGGTGTTGACCTGTTCGCCGTCCGAGTTGGCCGGGGCTGTGCTGGGCGCGGCCGAGGTCGAGGGGACCGTGGTGTTGTCGGCGTTGCGCTCCTCGGGCAGCGGATCGTCGTTGATGATGGCGTCGAAGAGCGCCCGCATGTCGTCGACGCGTGGTGGCTCGTTGCCTTCGGAGTCGGTGACCCCAGTGGGGACGGTGACGAAGGTGACACGGCCTGCGCTGAGGCCCTGGATGGACTGGCCGAGCTGCACGAGGTCCTTGGTGGTGATGTTGTCGACCGTCGAGTCGTCGATGAACAGGTTGACGACGTTGTTGAGCCTGCCGAGGTTGAAGAACGTGTCCTTGGAGATCATCGACCGCAGCAGTGAGGACAGGAACATCTGCTGGCGCTTGATCCGGCCGTAGTCGCCGTTGACCTCGGTGGTGACCTGACGGGCCCGGACGTACTGCAAGGCGGTGTGGCCGTCGATGACCTGACGGCCCGAGTGCTCCAGCACGGTGCCCAGCTCGTAGTCCTCGAGAGGTGTGGTGCTGCAGACCTCGACGCCGCCGACGGCGTCGACGAGTTTCGAGAAGCCGGCGAAATCGACTGCCATGAAACGGTTTATCGACAGGCCGGAAAGCTTCTGGAGCACCTTGACCAGGCACTTGGGCCCACCGAAGGCGTACGCCGAATTCAGTTTCGTCTCGGTGTAAACCTGGTCGGGCCCATAGCTTTTGGTGTCTTCGTCATAGAGGGGCCCGTAGGCGCCGGTCTTCGGATCCCACGCTTCACACTGCGTCGGTTTGATGGCCAGGTCGCGCGGGAACGACACCGCCACAACACGTTTGCGGCTCGCCGGGATGTTCACCAGCATGATGGTGTCCGAGCGCGTGCCGCCGGCGTCGGCACTGGTGCCGGCACCCATGTCGGCGTTCTGGCCGTAGCGGCTGTCCACGCCGACGATCAGGAAGTTCTCGTCACCGAACTGCCCATTGGGGTCGACGATGTCGCGGGAGTTGAGGTCCAGCGCAGAGACCCGGTTCATGTTGTTGTTCTTGACGTTCTGCCACTGCCAGGCGGCACCGGTCATCGACAGCGCGATGACGGCGGTCAGCGCGACGAGGATGCGACCTGCCACCGCGAACCGATGGCGCGTGCGGTGATCAACGGGCGGCGGCGCATCGGCGTGCGCCGGCCGCTCCGGATGGTCGATGTAGTTGCGCACGTCGGTGCGCACCACGGCATGTGGCCGTTCGGACAGCGCGACGGACTCGGCCGGTGACAGCAGCGGTGCACCGAAAACCTCGGTGGCCGGGTCGGATTCGGCCCAGAGGCGGGTGGTGCGCACCGGTTCCTCGGCCACCGGTTCCTCGACTGCCGGGTTGACCGGCGCGGGAAACGGCGGGGGCGTGGGCTCAGGTGCGGGCCGTTGCGGCTCGGGAGCTTTGGGTGGCGTGGGCGGCTCGGAAGCCTTGGGGCGTGTGGGCGGCTCGACGGCCGGAGCAGGCGGGACCGCGCCGCCCGAGAGGCGGGCGATGAGTTCGGCGACAGTGACGCCGCCGCCGCCGTGGTTGCCTGTGCTTTCGTCGTCCGGTGGGTCCGGCAGTCGACCGGCCCGTTCCCACGGTGCCCGGACCGGACCCGAGGCCCGCGTCGTGCGGGTCACCCAAGGGTTGTCGCCGGCAGCATCGCCGTCACCCTCGCCGGGGGTGGTCCGGTCGCGGTCGGTCACGTCTACCCGCCGGAGTTGACCACGTCGGCGCCGAACGGCACCGTGCAGTCGTCGGGATCGTCCAGCCAGCCTTCGGGCAGCACCACGGAACCCGGCGACCCCTGCCGGCCCCGCGGGCCCTCTGCGCAATCCGGGAACGGCACGTCCGAATCCAGTTGCGTGAGAAGTTCATCCAGCTCGGCCAGGGTTTTCACCAGGGCCAGGGCGCGGCGCAGATCGGCGCCCGCGGGCAGCCCGTGCAGGTACCAGGCGACGTGCTTGCGGATGTCGCGCATGCCCTTGTCCTCGCCGAAATGTTCGGCGAGCAACTGGCCGTGCCGGCGGATGATGTCCGCGATCTCGCCGAGCGTCGGCGGGGTGGGGCGGGGCTGGCCGTTGAAGGCTGCCGACAGTTCGGCGAACAGCCAGGGCCGGCCCAGGCAGCCGCGGCCGATGACGACGCCGTCGCAGCCGGTCTCGGCCATCATCCGCAGCGCGTCGTCGGCGTCGAAGATGTCGCCGTTGCCGAGCACCGGGATGCCGGTGACGTGGGCTTTCAGCGCAGCGATCTGGTCCCAGTCGGCCGTGCCGGAGTACCGCTGCGCGGCGGTGCGGGCATGCAGCGCGACGGCCGCGGCACCTTCCTCGGCGGCGATCCGGCCGGCATCGAGGTGGGTGTGGTGGGCGTCGTCGATCCCGATGCGGAACTTCACCGTCACCGGGATATCAGTGTTTTCGGTGGCGCGCACGGCGGCTGCCACGATCTGGCCGAACAGCTTGCGCTTGTAGGGCAACGCCGAACCGCCGCCACGGCGGGTGACCTTGGGCACCGGGCAGCCGAAGTTCATGTCGATGTGGTCGGCCATGTCCTCGTCGACGATCATCTTGGCCGCAGCGTACGTGGTGGCCGGGTCGACGGTATAGAGCTGCAGGGAGCGGGGTGATTCCTCGGGCGCGAATGTCGTCATGTGCATCGTCGCGGCGTTGCGCTCGACCAGCGCACGCGCCGTGACCATCTCGCAGACGTACAGGCCGCTCACCGTGCCCACCCGGGCCAGCTCCTGCTCGCGGCACAGCGTGCGGAAGGCGACGTTCGTCACACCTGCCATCGGAGCGAGGACGACCGGGGACTGCAATGCGATCGGCCCGATCTGCAGGGCAGATCGGGCCGTCGTCAGGCCATCGGCGGTGAGGGTCATCCGGCCGAAGACGACACCAGGAGGTTCTTCATGGCCTTCTTCTCGGCCACCTTCCGCTCACGCTCGAGGCGGCGCTCCTTGGCGACCTCGAACTTCGCGCAGGTGTCCTCGAGCTCGTTGATGATCCGGCCCAGGTCGTCGCGCAAGCGCGCGCCTTCGCCGGTGAAGTCTTCACGCTCGAAGATGCGCCATTTCTTGAGCACCGGCATGAGGACGTCGTCGAGGTGGATGCGCGGGTCGTAGACGCCACCGACGGCGATGATGACGGCCTTGCGGCGGAAGTCGGGCACGGTGTACCCGGGCATCTTGAAGTTCTCCACGATGCGGTGCAGCGAGGCCATCGCCTGGTTCGGGTTGATGTCGAGGCCGGCGGCCGAGACATCGCGGTAGAAGATCATGTGCAGGTTCTCGTCACCCGAGATGCGCTGCAGCAGCTGGTCGGCGACGGGGTCATTGCAGGCCTTGCCGGTGTTGCGGTGCGAGACGCGCGTGGCCAGCTCCTGGAACGACACGTACATGACCGAGTCGAACAGGCTCTCGGCGAACAGGTCGCCCTGCAGGTTCTGACCGGGCGAGAAGCCGCGGGTGACCTGCTCGACGCGCAGTTCCTCGAGCTCGACCGGGTCGCAGTTGCGGGTGACGACGAGGTAGTCGCGCAGGGCGATGCCGTGGCGGTTCTCCTCGGCGGTCCAGCGGTTCACCCAGTAGCCCCAGGCGCCGTCCATGCCCATGTTCATCGCGATCTCGCGGTGGTAGGACGGCAGGTTGTCCTCGGTCAGCAGGTTCTGGACCATGGCGGTCTGGGCGACCTCGGAGAGCTTGGCCTGATCCGGATCCCAGTCCTGGCCGCCGAGGGCGTAGTAGTTCTTGCCCTCTTTCCAAGGGATGTAGTCGTGCGGGTTCCAGTCTTTCCGCATGCTCATGTGGCGGTCGACGAGCTTCTCGACGACCGGCTCCAGCTCGTGCAGGAGCTGCAGGTCGGTGTAGTCGGCTGTCATGGCGCCTCCCGGTGCGATGTATCTGTACCTGTTGGTAGCAGTCAGAGTATCTGTGTCGGGTAGTGACATCAAGTTGCTGTGACGCATGTCCGATCGGCGAGTCTGAACTGTGATGTCGCCGCTTGTTAGGTGTTACCGGTGTGAGGGCACCCGGCTCATCAGCATGTCGACGCAGTAATCGACGAACTGTTCGCGGGTGACGGGCAGCTTCCCGCCCAGATATCCGGTGAACAACGCGGTGAGGGCGCCGATCAGGCTGGTGGCCTCGAGGGCCCGCCGCGCCGGATCGCCGTCGGGGAACATCTTGTGTTGCAGCAGCTCGATGAAGCTCGGCATCCAATCGGCGCCCGACCGGGTGAGCACCGGTTCCTGCGCGGGTGCGATGAGCAGGACACGGCCGCGGGTGGGGTCGTCGACCATCATCGTGACGAACCGCTCGACGGCGTCGCGCGGGCTTTGCGATGTGGTCAGCGCCGCCATGGCCGTCGTGCACACCTCGTCGTACACGGCGCGGACGAAATCCTCACGGTCACTGAAGCTTTCGTAGAAGTAGCGCTCGGTCAGGCCCGCCGTGCGGCACACTGTCCGCACAGTCGCCGCCGGGCCGCCGGAATGGCCGAGGGCGGCGATGCCGGCTTCGATGAGCGCCTCGCGACGCCGCGTCGGACGGTCCGCCAGGGGGACGGTGGACCAGCGGCCCTGTCGTTGACCGGAAGGCACGTGACTCCTAAGCTGTGGCTGACAACGCGTGTAGTCAGGATACCCGCTGACATCCAGGAAAGAATGCCGGTGACCCAAAATACTTCCGACGTATGCCCCGTGACCAGCGCTTCTACACCTGTGTCGGCAGGCTGCCCCGTCGCTCCCGGCGGATATGACGGGGTGCCGCTCGGGCCGGACTCGCTGACGTGGAAGTACTTCGGCGACTGGCGCGGCATGCTGCAGGGCCCCTGGGCGGGCTCCATGCAGAACATGCATCCGCAGCTTGGCGCCGCCGTCGAGGAGCATTCGATCTTCTTCCAGGAGCGCTGGCCGCGGCTGCTGCGGTCGCTGTACCCGATCGGCGGCGTCGTCTTCGACGGTGACCGCGCGCCGCAGACCGGCGCCGAGGTCCGCGACTATCACGTCGACATCAAGGGCGTCGACTCCCAGGGCCGCCGGTACCACGCGCTGAACCCGGACGTTTTCTACTGGGCGCACTCGACGTTCTTCGTCGGCACCATCATCGTGGCCGACCGGCTGGCGGGCGGCATCAGCGAAGCCGAGAAGCGGCAGCTCTTCGAAGAGCACAAGCAGTGGTACTCCATGTACGGCATGAGCATGCGGCCCGTTCCGGAGACCTGGGAGGACTTCCAGGTCTACTGGGATCACATGTGCCGCAACGTGTTGGAGAACAACAAAGCCGCGCGCGACGTGCTCGACCTGGCCGACCTGCCCAAGCCGCCGTTCGCGTCGAAGATGCCCGACTGGCTGTGGGCGCTGCAGCGCAAGTACATCGTGCATCCGCTGTTTGTCTGGTTCACCGTCGGTCTGTACGAGCCCGCCGTGCGCGAGCTCATGGGCTACACCTGGTCGGACCGGTCCGAGCGCATCCATCGGTTGTTGGGCAAGGTGATCGGCCACGTGTTCAAGCTGGTGCCGCGGCGGTACCAGCATCATCCGCGTGCTCGCGCCGGCTGGGACCGGGCTCGGGGCCGCATCCCGATGGACGCGCCGCTGGTGCACACGCCGGCCCGCAACCTGCCGCCCGTCGGACACCGGGACAACGGAATGCACTACTGCCCGCAGGCCAGCTGAGACTTGCCGGCATCGCAGCTCGAGGGGTCTGCGATACCGATTCGGCCGGCCGGGTCCGGCGGCCGGTGGAAGGACTAGCGTTGATGCCATGTCAGTCCCGGGCGTCCTCGCCGACCGCTACCAGCTGCGTGGGACGCTGGGGCACGGCGGCATGGCCGAGGTTCGCGACGCCTGGGACACCCAGCTGCAGCGTCCGGTGGCGGTCAAACTGCTGTACGCGCAGTTCAGCAGCCAACCGGATTTTCGGCACCGGTTCCAGGTCGAGGCGCGTGCTGCGGCCGGGCTGAACCATCCGCACGTCGTCGCGGTACACGACTACGGCGAGCAGGACGGCACGCCGTACATCGTGATGGAGCGGTTGCCGGGACGGACGTTGGCCGACGCGCTCGCCTCAGGTCCGCTGCCACAACACCGCGTCCGATCCGTCCTTGATGGCGTGCTCTCGGCGCTGGCGGCCGCGCATGCCGCCGGCATTCTGCATCGCGACATCAAGCCCGGGAACATTCTGTTGGACGGTTCGGGATCGGTGAAGATCGCCGACTTCGGTATCGCCAAGAGCGCCGACTCGAACCACACCGTGACGGGCCAGGTCGTCGGAACGATGGGGTATCTCAGCGCCGATCGGCTTGCGGGACGACCCGCGACGGTTGCCGACGACCTCTACGCCGTCGGCGTCGTCGGGTACGAGGCGCTCACCGGTCGACGGCCCTTTCCGCAGGACAACCTGGTCGCCCTGGCCCGGGCCGTGGCCCAGGAGCATCCGGTGCCGGTGCACGCGTTGCGTCCCGACGTCGAACCGGCGCTGGCGGCGGTCGTCGAACGGGCAATGTCGCGCGATCCGCGGGCGCGCTTCGCCAGCGCCGACGACATGCGCGCCGCCCTGTTCGGAGGTGTGCCCGCCGTCCGGCCGTCGACCCTGGTGCTGGGGCAGCCGCTACCGGATCCGACGACGTCGCTCTTGCCGGCGGCTGCCCCGCGGCGTCGGTCGCGGCTGCTGCTGTGGGCCGCGGCGGCCATCGCGGTGCTGGTGACACTGGCTGCGGTGATCGCCGACGCCGCGTCCCGACCGTCCTCGCCGACGCCGGTCGGAACGAGCACACCGGAGTCGACCACGCCGTCCACGTCGGCGCCGCCACTGTCCTCGACCCCGACGTCGGCCGCCGATGTTCCGCCGTCCTATGGTCCGGGAAACGGGCACGGCAGAGGGCCCAAGAACAAGCATCACGACGACTGACTCAGCTCGCGGTACGCAGGACCCCCAGTGCCCAGCCGGTGCCGAGTCCGCGGCGCAGGGCCATGTGGATCCACAGCAGTGCCAGCGGCTCGAGCAGTCGTGCGGCGGTGAGGTCGCCGGCGTCGAGCGTCTCGAAGCCCAGCTCACGGACAAGTTGCGCCGCAATGTCTTTCGCGGCGGCGTCGTCGCCGCAGATGAACATGACCGGTGACGACGGCAATGCCGGTGCGTCCATCATGGGGGCGCCGATCTGATTCATGGCCTTGCACACCCGTGCGCCGGGAGCCCAGGCGGCGACCTGTTCGGCGCCGGATGTGGTGTGGCCCAGTTCGAGGGCGGTGACGTCAGGGGTCAGCGGATTGGTGCAGTCGATCACCACCTTCCCCGCCAGGTCGCCGCAGGCGGAGACGGCCGCCTGCGTGGCCTGCCATGGCGTGCACACCGCGACGACGTCGGCAGCGGCCACGGCCGCGGCATTGTCGGTCACCGGGCTGAGGTCGTTGTACTTGCTGTCGTCGGGATTCCTTACGCCATATGTGATTTCGTGTCCGAGCCGCTGCCATGCGCGGCCCAGGGTGCTGCCGACATTTCCGGCGCCGATGATCGCGATAGGCATGGGTCAGCCCGCCAGTGTCACGTCGTAGTGCTGCCTCTCGTCGATCTGATCGACGAACGGTGCGATGTGGGAGAAGAACGCGCGAAAGTTGACGACAGCTGGCTCGTCGGGCGAATTCAAAATATTCATGGCATAACAATGCTTGAATTCAAGCAATGTTGCAACGGCTTGTTACCGAATACCAGGATGACCTGGCGGTATCGTCGTCGGCGTGGGTCAAACGAGCCGGTCCTATGGCATCCCGGAGCATGAGGCGACTTGGGACACCGTCGACTACCTACTCGCCGATTGGGCCAGGGAACGTCCGGACCTGGACTTCAGTCCACTGGCGGTCGTGTACCGCATGGGGCAGGTGCGTCGGCTGCTCGAGCAGCGCATGGCGGAAGTGTTCGCCCGGCACGGACTGACCGCCGCCGACTTTCTCGTGATCGTGACGCTGCGCCGCGCCGGCAAGCCGTATCGAATGCCCCAGGCGCGGCTCATGAATGCGTTGGGGCTCACCTCCGGCACCGTCAGCCTGCGGCTCGACCGGTTGGTGAAGGCCGGCTGCGTGATTCGCGAACCCGATCCGGATGACCGGCGCGGCAGCATCATTCGGCTCAGTGAGTCCGGCCTCACGCTGTTCGACGCGGTAGCGCCCGAGCATCTGGCCAACGAAGACCGGCTGCTGTCGGCGCTCACCGCCGATCAGCGCACCGAGTTGGCCGGGTTGCTCCGCCATCTGCTGGTATCGCTGGAGTCGCCGCGAAATTCGCCGGACGCGTATTTGGGGATGTCGCTCGAATCCGCCCATGTGGCGCGAAGTCTGCGCACCGCAGTCGGATTGAGCGACACCGCGGGCCTGCTGGTGTCGACGGTCGAATCGGGCAGTCCTGCGGCGGCCGCGGGGTTTCAACGCGGGGATCTCATCACCGAGGTCGAGCGAGTGCCGGTGTCCAACCTCGGCTCGCTGGCGACGATGCTCGCCGAATTGGACGCGGGGGAGTCCGTCGAGCTCGTGGTGTTACGCGGCGATGAGCCACGCCGGATGACGCTGCGTCGGCCATTGGGGTGATTGCCGCGACAGTACAGCATTTTCTGAATACAGAATTTCATGTACTGTTTGTCTCCATGGCTGGAGCCCTGCACACCGACGCGTTGTGTCGCTTCGGGCACGCGCTATCCGACCCGACGCGCACACGAATCCTGTTGAGCCTGAACCGGACTCCCGGCTATCCGGCGGACCTTGCCGACCAGTTGGGCGTCACCCGGCAGCTTCTGTCCAACCACCTGACCTGCCTGCGGGGCTGCGGTCTGGTGGTGGCCGTCCCTGAAGGACGGCGGATGCGCTACGAACTTGCGGACTGCCGCATCGGGCGCGCTCTGGACGACCTCATGGGACTGGTGCTCGCCGTGGATCCGGACTGCGTCTGCGTCGGCTCTGACGGCGAGGCCTGCGGGTGCAACCAATGACGCTCACCGCCGCCCGCCGCGGCCGGCTCACGCGGCGCATCAGGTGGCTGGTCGCAGCGACCATCTCCTACAACGTCATTGAGGCCCTCGTGGCGCTCCCGGAGGGTGCTCGCGCGTCGTCGGCCGCGCTGATCGGCTTCGGGTTGGATTCGCTGATCGAAGTGTCGTCGGCGGCTGCTGTGGCGTGGCAGTTTGCGGGTACTGACCCTGAGGCGCGCGAGAAGGTGGCGTTGCGCGTCATCGCGTTCTCGTTCTTCGGACTGGCTGCGTATGTGACGGTCGACGCGGTGCGCGCCCTGACCGGGTTGGGTGAAGCCAAGCACTCGACCATCGGGATCGTGCTCGCGGCGGTGAGCCTTGTCGTCATGCCGGGCCTGTCGTACGCGCAGCGCCGCGCCGGCCGGGAACTCGGCTCCCGGTCCGCGGTCGCCGATTCCAAACAGACGCTCTTGTGCACTTATCTGTCGGCCGTTTTGTTGGTCGGTCTGCTGGTGAACAGCCTGCTCGGCTGGTCGTGGGCGGACCCGGTCGCGGCGTTGGTGATCGCGGGGGTTGCGGTGAAGGAAGGCCTGGACGCCTGGCGCGGCGATGCCTGCTGTGCGCCCGTCGGCGTGGCTCCTGCCGATCCTGATGGGTGTGGATGCGGTGGTTGAGCGCGGCCGTTGAGTCGATCAGGTGACGCTCTGCGGCGTTCCCTGTGTGCGGAAAATGCGATCGAGTTGATTCTCGACGAGGTCGATCGCGTCTTCGGCGGGCAACTGGCCCAATAGCATCCGCGTCTGTAGTCCTTCGGCTCCTGCGGTCAGGAAGGCGCCTTCGCGCGCGGCGTCGATGCTGTGCAGAGCCTCGCCGAGTTCCTGCGCCCGAATGATGAGGTCGGTCACGAGATTCGCGAGCCCCGATGTCGCGGCCCGGGCCACCGACGCGAGGGCCGGCTCGGCGAGGAAGCGGACAAAATAGGCTGCGTACACGACATGTCGGTCACGGCGTTGCCGGTCGAGCGGAAGCATCTCCAGAAGGACACCGCGAACGGTCGCGCGCATGCCCGGCGCGTCCCCCAAGCTCGCCAGGCGGTCTGTGGCCTGGCGTTCGGCCTCGGCATTCAAGATCTCCAATGCACCGAGCAGCACCTGATCTCGGGTGCCGAAGTAGTACTGCAGCAATCGTGCGGAAACTCCGGCCTCGGCCGCAACCTGTCGCAGCGTGACCTGTTCCAGCCCGCCCTGCATTGCCAGCCGCCAGACGGCTTCGGCGATCTGACGCCGTCGTTCGTCGTGGTCCACCTGTCGTGGCATCCGCTTACTCCGTCGCCTCGGCTCACATTGTGGTTCGACCGTAACAAAACGTATTATGGTTCGACTGCACCATAAAAACGGACGAGCCTGGAGGGGAATTATTGCTATGCGACATGTGATCGGACTGGTTGCCGGAGTTGCACTTCTGGTGTTGGGCGCGCAGGGCGGGATCAGGCTGCTCGTGGACCATCGAAATGCGGGGCTGTTGGATTGGGTACCAGGCGGATTCGCCGCGCAACTGTTCAGTTATGCGGTTATTGCCGCCACGGGAGCGGCGCTCGCCTACTGGGGCCGACGGCGGGTCGACGAGGGCTGAATCCTGAGGTTCATTCGCCCGCGTAGCTGCTGAATGTCCAGACCTGACCCTCTGGATCAGAGCACGAGTACTCCCTGACACCTGCCAAGGAGTGATGTACAGGGTTCAGGATCTTGGCACCGGCGGCCCCGGCGCGGTGCTGATGCTCATCGAGCTCGTGGTCCGCCACCCAGACGCATAATGCGTGTGTCGTACCGCCCAGCACCTGTGGGCTGTGCATGTTGTACCGATCTTCACGGTGCGCTCTGCTGAGGAAGATCAGATCGGTGCCCACTCGCAGCTGCGCGTGCTCGACGCCGCCGTCGCCGGCGTCGACCTTGAAGTGCAATGCGAATCCGAAAGCGTCAGAAAGGAATTCAATCGCGGATCTGAGATCGGCGTATCTGAGGTTGGGGAACACAGCTTGGCGATGCGGTGTGTCGACCATGCGTCCGGATGCTACCTCCTCCAAGGCGACGA
The DNA here is from genome assembly GCF_009729075.1 of Mycolicibacterium sp. CBMA 226. Lineage (GTDB taxonomy): Bacteria > Actinomycetota > Actinomycetes > Mycobacteriales > Mycobacteriaceae > Mycobacterium. Next base: position 616,269 of record NZ_VTGY01000011.1, read on the forward strand.
GAACGGTGAGCGGGTAACTCGGTGACCGGGCTTGATGGCGACAGGTCGGACCTCGCGGTCGCCGACCACCCGCCCAAACGGGCTTTCCGCATGCGATCCTCGCGTGCGCAGCGGTCGATAACGCTCAGTCCGTGCGCGCCGCCAGATCCCGCTTGAGTACCTTGCCGGTCGGGTTGCGGGGCAGCTCGTCGAGGAATACCACGTCGCGCGGCACCTTGTACCGCGCCAGGTTGTCCTTGACGAACTGCTTCACCTCGGCCTCCGACACCTCGGTGCCCGAGACGGTAACGACGAAGGCGCACAGGCGCTTTCCGAACTCCTCGTCGTCGACTCCGATGGCGGAGGCCTCGATGATGGCGGGGTGCGTGACCAGGAGTTCCTCGACCTCGACCGGGAAAACGTTCTCCCCGCCGGAGACGATCATGTCGTCGTCGCGGCCGTCGATGTACAGCCGGCCCTTGTCGTCGAAGTGCCCGACATCGCCACTGGCCATCAACCCGCCGATGAACTCCTTGGTGCCGCCGCCGGTGTAGCCCTCGAATTGTGTTGCCGCACCGACGAATATCCGACCCGTTCCGGGCGAAGGCACCTCACGTCCGTTGTCGTCGAAGATTTTGATCCGGCAACCGAGCATCGGCTTGCCGACCGAGGTCGGGGCCTCGCGGATGTCGGCCGGTGTGGCCATGGTCGCCAATGCGACTTCGGTTGAGCCGTACAGGTTGTAGACCACCTCGCCGAGCAGGTCCTGCGCCGCGGTGGCGACGGCGGCCGGCAGCTGGGAGCCGGCGCAGAAGATGGCGCGCAGGCTCGAGGTGTCGTAGCTGCGGACCGTGTTGTCGCCGAGGCCCAGCACCCGCTGCAGCATGACCGGCACGACGCACACCGTGGTCGCGCGGTGCTTCGCTATATCCGCCACCAGTTGCTCTGCCTCAAACTTGCGGCGGAGCACCAGCTTCGAGCCCAGGGCGATCGTCATGATGGCGATCAGCAGCCCGGTGCCATGGAACAGCGGCGGCCCGATGATGGTGGCTTCACGGGCACGCATCGGCAGCCGCTCCAGGAGGCCGCCCGGCAGGATGAAGCTGCGCGGCTCCGCGCGCGGTGCGCCCTTGGGCGTGCCCGTCGTCCCACTCGTCAGCAGGATGATCTTCCCCGGCTTGGCCGGTGCAGGCGGTGCCTTCGGCGACGTGGCGGCCGCGAGGACATCCAAATCATCGGTGGCACTGTCGATGTCGGTGACGAACGTGCCGTGCCGGGCCTCGATATCGGCGATCAGATCGGCGAACTCGACGTCGTGCACCAGCAGATCGACACCTTCGCGGTTCGCGACCTCGGCTGCCTGGCGGGCCGAGAACGCCGTGTTGAGCCACACCGCGTTGACACCGGCGCGGGACGCGGCAAACGCCACGATCAGCGGTCCGCGGTGGTTGCGACAGAGGATGCCGACGGTATCTCCCGGGGCCAGGCGGGCGCGGAATGCGTTGGCAATCCGGTCAACTGCCGCGTCGAACTCGGCGTACGTCAGCTCACCGCGTTCGTCGGCGATCGCCGGATACGCTCCGTGCCGGATCGCCGCGATCCGCGGGGCGGCCCCGAACGGCCCGTACGTGTTGAGGGCCAGCAGGACTTGCACCAACCGATGCGGCAGATCGACGCCGATGGCACCGGCGCGCACCAATGCAACAAGGGCGCGGGCTTCGAGACCGACCCGCCGGGCCGGCTCGGTAAACAGTGAGTTCAGCTCCATCGTCCTCTTCTATTCAGCCGCAACGGGTTCGGTGGACCCGGCCGGCGCTGCCTGCGCAGCTGCGGACTCGCCGAACATCGAGTAGACCTTGTTCCGCACCAGGTCGAACGGACGGGGGCTGAGCGCGTCGGTGAGGGCGGTGAGCTGTCCGGACGGCGGGCTGAGCCGGCGCGGCCGGTGCATGATCGCGTCGCACAGCGTGGCCGCGGCCTGCTCGGGCGTCAGGGTGGGAAAGCGGTCGTACATCTTGGTCGGGGCGATCATCGCGGTCCGCACCAACGGCATGTGCACCGTCGTGAAGGTGATGTTCTCCGACACCGTTTCACCTTGCAACGTGTCACACAGTCCGTCCAGTGCCGACTTGCTGGCGATGTAGGCGCCGAAGCGCGGCAGCTTGGTCTGGACGCCGATGGAGGACACGTTGATGATGTGCCCGAATCCGCGCTCGCGCATTCCTGGCGTGAACTTGAGGATCAGCTGGACCGGCGCGAAGTAGTTCAGCTGCATCGTCCGCTGGTAGTCGTGCATCCGGTCGTGCGACAGCTCCAGCGAGCGGCGGATCGAGCGGCCGGCGTTGTTGATGAGGATGTCGACGTGGCCGAGGTCGGCCAGCACCTGGTCGGCCATGGCGCCGATGGCGTCGAGGTCGCTCAGGTCGCAGGGGTAGACGTGCGCGGTCCCGCCGTCGGCGCGGATGTCGTCGGCGACACGCTCCAGGTTCTCGCGGGTTCGGGCCACCAGCACGACTTCGCCGCCGGCCGCACCGATACGGCGGGCAGTGGTCTCACCGATGCCCGCCGAGGCGCCGGTGATCACCACGATCTTGCCCGCGACGGCGTCTTCGAGGGTGTAGCCGGTGAGGGCGTCGACGACCGTCTGCAGGTAGATCGGGCGGGTCTTGATGGGTGTGTTCATGACGCTCGCGAAGACGGCGAGCGGCTTGGCGCTGACGGCGGCGACGGGCTTGGTCGCCAGTGCGGTGAGGTCGGAGAGGTTCACGGCAGGGTCCCTTCTTGAGTGTGGTCGGTTGTCAGCCCAGGGCCTTGCGGGCCAGGCGCAGGGCCGGCAGCAGCAGGGCGTGGGGCGTGATCGAGCCGGTGATGGCCATGAGCTTGACGACGGTGCCGGGGATCACCTGGCGGTCGCCGGTCTGCATGCCGTCGACGGCCTGGGCCGCGACGTCGGCAGGCGCGACCTGAGCCGGGCGCAGGCTGAATTCGTGTGCCGAGGCGATCTCGGCCCATTCGGTGGGGACCGGACCGGGGCACAACGAGGTGCAGGAGACGCCCGTGCCGCGCAGTTCTTCGTGGACGGCTTCGGAGAACGAGTTGACGAACGCTTTCGACGCGCCGTAGGTCGCCATCGACGGCATGGGCTGGAAGGCGACGACGGAGGCGACGTTGAGGACGGCGCCCGCGCCCCGCTCGACCATTCCCGGCAGGACGGCGTGGGTGAGCTCCTGCACCGCAACAACATTGAGCTCGACCTGCTCGCGCTCGCGGTCCATCGGCAGGGTGTGGAAGGCGCCGCTGGTACCGAAACCCGCGTTGTTGATGAGACCGGCGACGGGCCGGCTGCGCAACTCTTCGATCAGGGTCTCGCGCTGCGTGGCGTCGGCGAGATCGCACGGCCGCACCGTCACTCCGACACCGTGCGCGACGCGCAGTTCGTCGGCGAGTGCGTCGAGCCGGTCCTGGCGACGTGCGACCAAAAAGAGGCTGTAACCGCGGGCGGCGAGCACGCGTGCCAGTTCGGTTCCGATTCCGGACGAGGCACCAGTGATGACGACCTCGGTGGTGCCAGAGGGCTTCGGCAGGGTCATGTGGCTCTCATTTCATGTCGGCGTGTGACTGTGCCAGTAACACTGGCACAGTGTGAATGTTGGTGTCTATACTTCGTGGAATGACAGATGTCACAGTCGAGGAATTCACCATCGACGAACTGGCCGCACGCACCGGCACGACGGTGCGAACCATCCGCTTCTACAACGAGAGCGGCCTGCTGCCGCCTGCCGAGCGGCGTGGCCGCCTCGCGTATTACGGTGCGCCGCACCGTATTCGGCTCGAACTGGTGCAACAGCTGCAGCAGCACGGCTACACCCTCGCGGCCATCACCAAGGTGCTGGCGCGGCTACCCGAAGGCGCGACGGCCCACGACCTCGCGGTGCGTGCGGCACTTCTCACACCGTGGAGCCCGGCGGACGACGAGACCGTCGACCTACGCGAACTCGAACAACGCGCCGGTCTGTCGCTGGATGCCCGGGCGCTCGAGACCCTCGAAGCGCTGGGCGCCATCCGGCGCCTCGATGATGGCTCCTTCAGCGTCCGGCAGTCGGTCCTGGGCGCGGCGATGAACCTGCGCGACACCAACGTGCCGGCCGAGGACGTCCGGCGCCTGGCCGGCGTCGTCGACAAGCACATCGACGCCCTCGCCAACGAAGTGACGGACGTCGTCTTCAGCCGGATTCGCGAGGCCGAGGACCCCAACGTCTACCTCGCGCGGATCGCCAAGGTGGTGCCGAACCTGCGTCCACTCGCGGCGCAGATGATGGCCGACCGGTTCACCGCCGCGATCAGTCAGGCCGTGCAGGAACGCGTGGCGGAACTGGAGATTCCGACGAAGTAGGGCCGCCGGCGGTTACTTCCGGCGGAGCTGGCAGGTCGCCTTGGTGGTGGCCACGACGGTGCCGTCGGCGTCGGTCACGACGGCTTCGACGATGTACTCGGACTTGCCGTTCTGTGCGGCCTCGGCCTCGATCCGGGCGATGTCCTCGTCGCTCAGTTCGGCTTGTGCCCGCACGTCGGATTTCGCCGGTGCCTTGTACTGGATCGACATGTCCTTGACCAGCGGGAAGAACTGGCTCTGGTCGAACGCCGTGAGGGCGAGAACCCCACCGAGTACCTCGGCGACGGTGAACAGCACACCGGCGTACATGACGCCAAAGTGGTTGCCGTTGCCTGCGATTGGGGCCGTGCTGGCGGCGAATCCGCGGCGAACTTCGGCGACTCTGACGCCCAGGCCATGCGCTGACGGGATGGTGGCCGCGAACATCGAGTTCATGAACTCGAGCTGGGCTGCGTCGGTGTTAGTCACGCCGCCAGACTATCCACAGCGGCGGACGCGGCTGTGGATTTTTGTGGGCTTGTGGTGCCCCACCAGGGCTTGAACCTGGGACCTGCGGATTTGCAGGCGTTGTTTATCGACACGCCGCGATCATTGCGGATAGCGCTGTGACGCAACCGCTTTGCACCCCAGTGAACACTCAGTGACAGGAACGGCCCTCGGCGCTAACCCGGGGCCGTTCTGTTTTGGTTACCCAGTCGGCTAATACGGCCGAATGCGATTCAAACCCGTGCCTCCCAATCGTCGGCGGCGCGGGCGTGGCCATGGCCGCCGGACTGGTAGTCGGGTGTCTTGCCATGCCCGCCACTCTGGTAGTCCGGTACGACGACGGCCGGACGGCCGGGAGGCTCGGGCTGCGGGTTGAACGCTTGCGCGGTACCTGCGCTCAGCCCTAACCCGGCCAGCCCGATTCCGCCAGACAGAAGAGTCCCGACGATCAGCTTTTTGACGTTGTAGGCGGCGTTCATGTGGTGCTTTCCTTTTCGTTTGTTGGCCTTTGGTTGGCCGGTTGCGAAAAGGATGCGGTCACGTGCTTGGTGAATTCTTGGCGAGCCGAGATTGCTGGGGCGAGCAGCCAATGATCGATGAGGCAGGCCTGCGAGATTCGGTAACGACCAGCTCGGCCACGCGAAAGTGTCGATGACTTAAGACGTGGGCCGCGGAAAGGTGCACCCGCAGGTGGCAGCGGCGCTGGACCGCGCGTTTCCGGCGAACAACCGTCGACGGAGTTGGCACTTTGGTGCCCCCACCAGGGCTCGAACCTGGGACCTGCGGATTAAAAGTCCGTAGCTCTACCGACTGAGCTATAGGGGCGTGGGACACAGGATACTGCGTCCCACGCGGCGGCCTTCGCGGGTAGGTGGTTCGACTGACCATTGGTGGTCTGTAGTGCCGATTTGGGTCGTGAGGCGGTCGTGCCCTAAGCTATCGAAGCTCCCAACGGAAACGTTGAGAGTGCCCCCGAAGAGATTCGGATTGGCCCCCATCGTTTAGTGGCCTAGGACGCCGCCCTTTCACGGCGGTAGCACGGGTTCGAATCCCGTTGGGGGTACGCAGCGCGAAAGCGAAGCAACGCAGTATGTAAGGCCCTGTGGCGCAGTTGGTTAGCGCGCCGCCCTGTCACGGCGGAGGTCGCGGGTTCGAGTCCCGTCAGGGTCGCCATCTCGGCGAAGCCGAGTAGTCGCTATTGCGGCGAGGCATTCGTGCCTTCCGGCCAGGTAGCTCAGTTGGTACGAGCGTCCGCCTGAAAAGCGGAAGGTCGCCGGTTCGATCCCGGCCCTGGCCACTTCAGAGGCTGTTTCTAGCCTGTTTGCCCAACACCTTTTGACGTTTATTCGTCACTTATGCCGACCGCCTTGTCCAGAACGCGGGCGACCTCGGTGTGAACCCGGCCTCGGCTCATATACACGTCCTGCGTCATCGACGGGCGCGCGTGCCCGAGCTGATCCGCGCCGATCCGAGCCGATAGGCCCTCGTCATCAATCAGAGTCGCTATAGTTCGCCGGAAGCTGTGGCTAGAAATCTCAGGCAATCCAAGGTCGTCGCGAACTTCGCGCCACTGCTTGCCGAAGTTGTCGGGATCGCGCAGAGTGCCCGTCGACGACGGGAAGATCACACCTGCCGTGTTAGGCCGCTGCCACCCGTCCTTGCGCTTCCGCAGCACATCGACTGCGAACCTCGGGAGCGACACTGAGCGGCGATCGTCACCGCTCTTGAGCCCTTTCAGTCGAACCAATCCCTGTCCCTTTACCCGGACCACCCGGCCGCTCGCGGTCGCGACCTTGTCGTCCAGGTCAATGTCCTGCCAGCGCAACCCCAGCAGCTCAGAGCGCCGAAACCCAGTGGCCGCGAGGATGGTGACTGCATCCCCCAAATCCTTCTCCCGACACACCACGGATGCAGCCAACGTGGCGAGCAGCTTGCGGACCTGGCCGTCGTCGAGCGCTGGCGCGCCTTTGGTCTTCGGTGCTGTCTTGCCTCTGCGACGCGTCGGGAGTTCACGCACCGGGTTGTTTGTGATCGCGTTGGCGAGAACCGCGGCAGTCAGTACCGAGTTCAACGCTACCTTCGTGTGTCGCTCACGGGTAGCTCCGTGGTCCCGTCGGATGCCCAAGAGGATTTCGTTCAGCAACCCCGGATCGGCCTCACATACTCGGATACCGACGAAGCGCGATTTGACTGCGTTGATCGTCGCCGCGTAAGTATCCACGCTTTTAGGTGCGAGTTCGCCATCGTCTCGGCACCGTGCGATGTATCCGATCAAAAGATCGCCAAGTAGCGACGCACTGGTAATGAGTCCCGATCCGGGTGGCCGTCGGCGGTCCAGCGCGTCCAGCAAGGCGCTCTCGGCGCGTGCACCGTAGTCGTCTCTGACGCCTTCGGGGGTCATCTTCTGGACACGGCGAGTCACCCCGTCACGGTCTCGGTAACTACACCGAGCAACCCAAACACCGGGCTCGATTTGAGACCTTGTGATCTTGCCATGAGCACCGATACGGAGCGGTGGCCTACCTGCCATACCCGTTCTTTTCAATCTGATCGGCGAGCAGCTCTACGTAGGTGACGACCTTCTCGAGGTCCTTACGGATCGAGGAAGCCATTTCTTCTGGGCTAGGGAAGGCCTCCGATTCCGTGGGCTGTCCCACGGCCGGAACTCTCCCATCTTCGACCGCGTCCATAGCCTCTCGAATCCGTATCTCCAAGTCATGGATGGCGACGATTTCGGAGCGATGATCACGGCGAAGCATCGCGCGCCTGTACTCGGACGCAGCACCCAGATACGCGTCTAGCCGCTTGAGAAACGCGTCCTTTTCCTCCGTCTCTGGCCACGGGATATCGCCTCGCAGCCACTGCTCGAGGAGAACCGGCGACTGCGATCCGACTTCATCAGCAACGACCAACTTGCCGCCGTTCGCTGGTGTCAGCAGGTCAATGGCACTGGTGTTTAACGCTACGGCCAGGATGAGCAACTCATCGATAGTGACCTTCCGCCTGACGTTCTCGATATCAGACACACCAGACGCCGACAGCTGCAGTCCGAATTCTTGAAGAGCGGCGGACAATTCGCGCACAGTCAAGCCCCGCAGCTTCCGTATCCGGGCCACGTTGCCTCCAACAGCTTCACGCACAGTCTGCGGCTCGCTCTCCATCACAGAGAGCAGCATAGCGGCGTTCGGATAAATCGAACAGTATTCGGGCTTGACGAACGGGAATCGTTGCGGCATGGTCGGAAGTGCCGGAAAAAATCGGACACTGTTCGGAATAAGCGAACATTGGGAGGAACGCATGGTCGCATCGATTGCAGCAGACCCTTGGCTGACGCGCGCAGAGGTCTCGGAACGGCTCCGCATTCCCGTGAAGACGCTGGCGACATGGGCTTCGAAGCGCCGTGGCCCTAGGTATGCGCGATTTGGTAGGCACTGCCGCTACCGGCTGAGCGATCTGATCGCCTGGGAGGCCGACCAATTCGGGTCGACCGGGATGAGTCGCCCGAGCTTGCAATGAGCAGAAACCGTGACCAGCAGAGCGATCTCGACGCAAACAATCGGCCACAGATGAGAGAGGAAGTCCAATGAACGGTTTACTGCGTGCGCCCAACGAACCGGGCTGGCGGTGCGACGATGCGTCCTGATCCGGATTCGCATGCGTTGCTTGCCGAGACTCAAACCCGTGCCCCAATGCCAGCGGCGAACTCAGTGCCTCCCGGTGGTCGCATCTGTCTGGCCGATGTCGCCCCTGCGCCTCAGGGATGGCTATGGCCGGGCCGGGTGCCAGTCGGCAGGTTAGTCACCCTGGAGGGTGGCCACGGGGTAGGTAGGTCGACCCTAGCCCTCACGATGGCCGCTGCCGCATCGACGGGAGGGCGGTGGCCGGACGGCACGCGATGCAATGTGTCGGGGCCTGTGCTGCTGCTTCATCGGCAACGTGAACTGGCCGACAGGACTCGCCCTCGACTCGATGCTGCTCATGCCGACCTGTCCCGTATTCACTCGATCGCAGTTGCGCCACCTCAAGGCAAACCGGTGATGTCGACACTTCTAAACGTTGTGTGCCTTAACAATGAGATCCAGCAGACCAGTGCCTGTATGGCCATCGTGGATGTCGAATTGGTTGAGCTTCTGGGCGCGGGTTATAAGGACGACGATGTACGTCAAGCTCTGGCGCATCTAGCAGATTTAGCCGAATCCTGTACGTGCACTGTACTTTTCGTGATGCCGGACGGCTGCCTGAAGGCAAATGGTGATGGTGCGTTTGATCGGGTTTCGGTGCGCTATCGGGCGGATCGACTGCCGGGCGGCGATTGCGCTTTGTCGTGCATCAAGAACAACCTGGCTGTGGCCGCGCCGCCGTTGATTTATCGGCTTGTCGGCATGACCGTGGGGCAGATCGATGCCGCGGGTGTGGAGTGGCTCGGTCGGGGTGATGGCGCTGCTGTCGGGCTGCTCGCCGAGGTCCAGGACCGTCGCGGCGATATGTCGAAGTCCGTTGCAGAGTATGTCAACTCACGCCCGGCGACCATCAACGCCGATGTTGAGGGCGAGTTTGACCTCGCTCGAAAGGTGGCTAATCAGCACCTGCGTCGGCTACTGCGGGCCGGGCTCATTCAGCAGTTGGGCCGTGGTACCTATGGCCCCTTGGGTGCGCGAGTTAGCGATGATGAAGATCGTGACGACAGTGAAGATGCTGAGGATTCCGCAGATCAGGCCCTTGTCGGGAATCCTCAACCGGCAGTGAAAGATTCACCTTCGGATTCGCTGGTCGCGGAGAGTCGAATTGCAGCCCAGAATGCGCCAGGAGCGACGCAAATCGATTCCGGGACAGATTGTCCAGGCTGCGGTAGACGGCGCTCCAGCGCGGCTTCAGGGCCCTGTGGAGAGTGCATCGGGAAGCGGCACAGTGCCAAGTGGTTGGCCTCCAAGTCTGAATCGGTGGAAGGTCAGGTCGATGAAGCCACCTGCGCGCCCGATGTTGTAGAACCGTCGATGCAGCTCGGCTGAGATGCCGTACGTCAACCTTCTCGACGACCCACTGTTTGGGGATCATCAGGCACTGGTGCTGGGGTGGGAACAATCGCAGCTCACCGAGATCGTTGCCTGCCTTCAGCCCCTGCTGAAAGGTCGGCTCACCGACGAGATGCATCTGGCAGTGGCGAGCATTGCTCGATCTATCGTGGCCGAGCACGAGATCAGCGGACGCCCAGTTCATTACGCGCGTGCCAAGACGGCCTACGGAGAGCCCGAGCGCTACCGGAACGGCGATCCCTGGCACACCTGGCACTACATGACCGGGGGCGTGGACGCCCTGCACCGGGCCGGGTTGGTCGATCATGCGCTCGGGCAGTGGCACTTTCACCGCGAGTCGATCGCCACGGCCACCGACAAGCTGGTGAAGCTCCTCGTCCCACTTATCCGCGTTTGGGAGCCCCGCGGGCTTGCGCGCCGGTCGGAGACCATCGTCCTGCGCGACCGTGACAAGCGGGCGATCGACTACGCCGAGACGCCAGACACGTTAGCAATGCGTGAAGACATGGCCGTGCTCAACGAGCGCCTGGCCGAGCTTGAAGTCCACCGTGACGGGGACAAGTTCCCCACACCTCGACTGCGCAGGGTCTTCAACGGAGACTTTGATCGTGGCGGACGGTTGTACTGCTACGGCGCTTCGCACCAGAGCCTGTCGCCTCAAGAGCGAGCGAACCTCACGATCGTGATCGGCGGGGTCGCCCACCCGGTGGTGGAGATCGACTACGCGAATCTGCATGTCGCGATCGCTTACTTTGAAGCGGGCCAGCTCATCCCACCCGGTGATCAGTATTTGATCGAGGGCTTCGACCGCGATGTAGTGAAACTGGCGGCGAATGTGCTCTTTAACGCCGGGACCACCAGAGAAGCGATAGGTGCAATCGCCCATAAATTGGATGCAGACCGCTCACTGCGATGGGCCAGCGGTATTGACACCCGTGATCAGAAGGCATGCCGGGACCTCGCCCGCGAGCTAGTCGATGCCGTCCGCCGCAAGCACGCAGCGATCAGCAGCTATTTCGCCTCTGATTGCGGTGCGCGATTCCAGCGGGCCGACTCCGACATAGCCGTAGCTGTCATGACCGACATGGTCGACAAGACGGGCCGGTGTCCTCTGCCCGTCCATGATTCGTTTCTTGTCGCGGACATTGATGCCGACCACCTGAAACGGACGATGGTGGAGGTAGCCGACCAACAGGGTTTGAAGTTAAACCTGAAAGACTCCAGGGAAATTCGGAAGACGCCCGAGGCAAATACCTAGGATAGAGAGTCCGTCACGAGCCACTAACCGGTGCCTCTTGACGCATCAACTAGGTAAATCGGGATGATGAGATGTTGGCAGTAACGGCACGCAGGCATCGCGATGGAGATATCTTCCCAGGTCAGCGCTTGTTACCTCCTAACGAGAGGGTGGGGGGAGGGTAACGATTGGGAGATTGTTGCTCTCGTGTGCGTATCGTCTAGAGGCAGTCAAGCCAGGTTTGGATACTGCACCGTCCGAACCCAAACCGCATGTCACGAAGGCTGAATCAGGTTCTCCCCTCGAGGCTTCGGCCTGAGCAGGCAGTGAATCGGGCTTGAGGGACGGCTCGATATCCCCCACCGCCCCTGGGGTATTGGGGTTCTTTCAGCGGCCGTCAGCGGTTAGATCGGTCCTAACCCGTACCCGGGCCGGCCACGCCCCTCTCCATCCATCGCTGTTCGGAATTCCTGAGGTCAGCTGGGACCCCAGAAGTGGCTTCAAAATTCGGGTTGGGACTGGACCGCGGCCGTGGCCACGTTGAACAAGACCATCCGGAGCTTGTCGTAGCCGCGGAGCCACCCGTTTCGATAGCAACAGAACGCGATGTCCTTGAGGATCGGTACGTCGAACCGCCGGTAGTTGCCTGGTGTCCGCAGGGGTTCGATGGTGGTTCCGTCCCGCCGCTTGAAGTCTCCGGCTCGCAAACGCTGGTCTAGCCAGGAGTAGGACCTGCCGAAAAGGGCAGCGGCCTCTCGTGCCGAGAAGGTGGTATCCATTGAGTTCTCCTGCGCCGGTGGGTGGTTCGGTGAGGTGAGTGCCTCCACCCCCAACTCCATCAGTCTGGAGCATTGACACACATTCGGCCAGATCGACCCAACTACGGGCCGATTTCTACGGTTCGCGAAGGGGCCAAACGTCGTGACCTGCAGGTTTCGGCCTCAGGGCGTGCCAACCTGCACACAAAACAGACCAGTGTGTACGAAAAACTCCGACCGCCAAGTATGTGGAGGTTTTGATTGACAAGGGTTACAGGGCTCCTAGGGCCAATGCGCTACACCAACTCCAACGGAAACGGCCATGACGTCTTGGCGTGAGTCAAATTGGCATGAATGGCTGGTCGAGTTAAATCCACTGCATGTCAACGGGTTTGGTTCCACGGCAAGGAAATGCATCAAGGTGGTGATGGATGGGTAGGTCGACGACCGGCGGGCTGTGCGGCCCTCTGCCCGGCCCGAGGCCCCTAATGCTTACCGCGGTGCCGCCCGAACGGGTTTCGCGGCTCCACGGGCCCGCTAGGGGTGCGTGGGCACTCCGATGAACCGGATGTCCCCTCGATCTGCGTCAGGAAGACGCTGTGGGTCGAGCGGTAGAATGAGAGTGCTTCACGAGATGCCTTCGCCAAGCCCCGACTGGACGGCACGCCAACCCCACGCTCGCGGGTGGCTCGGGTGACGAAGCGGCCACACCCAACCCGGGTGTGGGCAAGAGCGCCTCCCGCAGCGCGGAGGCCCGGCATCTCTGGAGAACCTCATGGCTGCGTGGGATTTATCGAGAAGCGGCTCGTGCGGGGTGTATCTCCCCGGCCACCACATCCATTGGATTCATTTCAACAAATCGGCACAGGAACCGTCGGCGGCCATCCCCGTGTCCGCCCACGTCGGCCAGGGCGGACACGCGTATATCGAGGGCGATGAGCTGTCGCTCGTCCTGTGGAACCACCGACCGGATGCCCTGGAGACAGCCCTCCATCGGTTCGAAGGGATGGCTCTGTGGAAGCCACGCTGGCACCTGTTGGCTGTGCCTACCGATGCGTCTCTGGGTAGCGCCGCCAGTGTGTTCAACATGGCCACGACGGACCAGAAGACTGCATGTCGCGCGACGGGATCGATGAAGTCGTAGACGACATGAGTCTGGCCTGCAGTCAATTCTGACCCAGAAATGTCCGGTGACCGAGCATGGTGAAAGACTCGGATCGATTTGGGCCGCAGCGGTTCTGCGCTTGATAGCGGTATGTGAGCACCAGCTTTTGACGCGATGATATTGCTGGTCCAGCTAGATCGGTATGGCGATACCGCCAAGGCAAATCCACTACATGTCAACGGAACTGAGCACAGGTCGAGTGAATCCGCGCTGACGAGTTCGGTGATCTGATCGCATAGCGCCGCGCCTGCCGAGCCGAGATACCTCGCCCGGCCAATCGAGTACCGGCGAGCCCGGGTTCGTGGCTCAGCGTGGCTCCTCGGGTGGTATACGGCACTCGCCGTGCCGGTTGGTCAACCGTGCAAGTAGACGACAGCGCCACTCATCGACTGACGTCGCCGGACCGATCAACACTCATGGCCGCACGCTGCTGGACCCGGTGGTCGGTGAACGGGAGCCGGTCGCCGTACTCGTCATACACGACAGGCGCAGCGCAACGAGCCATGTGGGATGCAGCGCCGATCCAATAAACCACCGCCCCGCACCACATGCACTGCGATTGCGGGTGCCGAACCATGCGATCGGGATTCGGTTGCGACATGATTCGCCTCTCCGGCGACACCGCGCTGAGGGTGCCATCCATGCCATCGATGCCGGTGGGATTTTGGGTGTAGGTCGCCTGGCGGCGTGGAGGCCTATGCGGCGCGCTTCAATTGCTGCTAATGCCATAGCGGGCAGTAGGTGTCATGCGCAGCATTGACGAGTGCGACAACCTGCTGATGGCTCTCGGAAGGGGCATTGCTTTCGACTTCAGCCACCACCGACGCGTTCGATGCGCCGTACTGCAGTTCGACGCAGATTTGCTTGCCTATCTGGACCAACCCTTGTGCGCCCGCATCACTCCGTGGCGTCATCCCTGCCTGAGCCAACCTCGCTAAGAACGCCCCATCACCACCACTCGGCAGGGCATTGCATTGCCCGGCTGATGTGCAGTCCGCGATCGCCACCCCGCTCGCCCCGAGTGACGATGCCGCCACAATCACCGACACTGCAAGGGCTTGTGCAGCCAGTCTCACGGGTTGTGCCCCCAGCACCATCATCGTGGTTCCTTCTGTATCGGTCTTCGATCGTCTAGTGGCCAACGGATTTCATGGGTTTGCGTTCACGGAATCTGGTTGACCCACCTTCCTGGAGTGCCGGTAGTTGACTCCGGGCTGAGTCGGCCGGTTATCCGGGCCACCGCCGTCGTTGGACATGGCGATGACCAGCCACAGCGCTCTAGTCATTGGCGGGGGAGCGCGTGCTGGCTCAACGGGGGATGTCATCGCCCGGCTCCCACCTGCCGTCCGCGCAGCGCATGGCGATGCCCTCAGGGGACTGTGCGGAAGCCTGCATGCCCGATGGGCACGCCGCCTCTAGCGCCCTGATCCCCGTCAGGGGCGGTGCTGATGACCAGGACCCCACGTTGAGACAGACGTAGGTGTTTCCGCTGAAGTCGAGGCCAAAGTCGTACCGCCGTTGGGGGTTGCATGAACCGTTCGGGGTTACGTTGTGCGCGACATTCGGCACGCAGCTGGCACGGTCGCACGATGAGGAGGTAGTCGAGTTGTCGGTGCTCGCTGATGAGCCGGACGCTGGTGCCTGGCCGTCACTGGACTCAATGGTGAATCCGTATTGCTCGAGCGGGGCCAGAGCTTCTTGGCCACCAGTTCCGGCATTCGCTTGCAGGATGACGACCACAAAACGGCCTTTATAGGCATACGTTTTGCGTGAAGGGTATTCCATATCGTGTTCAAGGATGGATGAGGAGCTGTAACCGCCGAAGTACAGGAAATACCCACTGGGAGAAACGCACATACTTTGGGCATCGGCGTTTGGAAGCATGGGGCGCGTCAGTTGATTCTGATAGGTTCCTGCTTTGCAAACGGCATCAATAACCTCCGGTCCTGACGGATCGGCGCGTGAGCTTGAATTCGTACCCCCGGGGCCGGATTTGTCACTCGTGGTGCTGGAGCAAGCGCCAACCGTGAGCGCCACGGTCGCGCTGGCGACCATCAGGACAGATGCCATTGGCCGGTGCGAACTGGTGTTAGCGGGTTGCGCCATCGTCCGTATCTCCCTTTATCGGCTGCGCATCGCCATGGCGAGCGCCACCACCCAACCGACAAACGTCCACCCGAGAAATAGGTTGATCACAATGACGGACCCGACGTTCGGCACTTTGCGGTTGGCGGCCACCATGGTCGGAATGAGGTAGAGAAACAGTCCGATGAGCAGAAAGACGAAACTCGGCGGCGCGTTGTCAAAACCTCCGTCGGAGAGAAAAAGCTGAGTCAACCCGGTGTCCTTGTCGGTCGAGGTCTAGTCGATGTCGCGAGCGGCTAATTTGCAGGTGTCAGATAGAACTTCATCGGCATGGCATTCGGCGGCTGGTCGGCACATGCTGGTGATGATGTTGTTATGGCAACACCGTTCAGGGTGACAGCGTCGAACGAGGTATCAGACGTGTCGGTCTTAGGGGAGCCGTCCACGCAATAGGCCGTGTGGCGGATCGTGCCCATGACCCATCGGCTGTTGATGAGCTGAGCGTCGGTGCTCCACCCCGCTCCGGTGACATGGCTGCACCCGGACCCGCATGGCGTGAAAGTCCACTGCGTGAGCGTCGGGGTGTCCGCCCAATGGACGGTGTAGGCACCAGCAGGGTCGGCGGCTGCCGGTGCGGCGAATCCAACAGCGGCGACGGCGAGTGAAGCGGCGGCCGTCATCCAGGCCGTGATTCCGGGGCTGCGCATCGGGAAACTCCGATCTGGCGGGAGCGGTTGCTGTAGTGGTTAGCCGGGCGTCGGCGACCCATCGGTGCACCCATAAGGCCCGCAATACCGCGGATGGTCAGGACAGATCAGATGCGCGCCCCACTGATCCATGTGACAGCCCGGATCGGTGCCCGGCTGTCCGAACGGGCAGGTGCCGTTCAGCGGATGGGCGAAATCGATGTAGCAAGGCGGATCGGCGGCGGCTGCGGCGCTACCGGCCAGCGCGCCGATGGTGATCAGGCCGAACCCAACCAATGTGCTGCAAGTGCGGACCAGCATGTTCATTTGCGCCGCCTCGATTTATCAAGATGTACTAGCAAATGCTACTTATAAGTCTGTAGACCGACAAGTAGCGGCGCGGCAACGTAGCCAGCCGTCATGGAAGGCGAGCTGCAGCGGATCGTGGGACGCAATCTGCGTCGGTACCGCGTCGAGCACGGCTATAGCCAGGAGGCATTCGCTGACCATATGGGCGTTCACCGCACGTACTTCGGTGCCGTGGAGCGCGGCGAGCGGAACCTGACGCTTCGGACGCTGGAAAAGATCGGCGAGTTTATCGGGGTTGACCCGCGCGAGTTGCTGAACGAACCCCGGTCGGACTAAGACGCGCGCAGCATATGCTCAGAGGGGAGTGCGCCGGGGGCCATTGAAGGCCCACCGCAGATGAGACTGCTTAATCGGCCTCTTCGTAGTCGAGTAGACCGTTTTCGATTACGTGCTGGCGGAAGCCGCCACGGCTGAAAGGCAGGTAGTAATCGCCTTCCAAGAGGTTGTCTGCCAGTTCTTCGACCATCGTGAGAGTAAGTCGCTTCGCCGAAACCGCTTGACACAGTAAGGGCACCGTCGCCGTAACGTCGATGTTCATCTCTTCTGCGATCCGATACGGGGTGGCATCGTCAATGACCACTTTGCAGCCGAAGAGCTCGCCCATCGCGAGGACGCCGCATTCGCCCAGGTTCTTACGGTTGGCCACTAGCCGATCCGCGTAGCGAGAAAATGCTCTACCAAACCCAAGGTCGGTAGATTGATAGACGTTGATCCAGTTCGCTTCTAGCACTGCTCGCGCTGCCGCGGCGTGGTCGGCCGCCTCGTCTAGTTCCCGCGCGACGCTGTCCGGAATGTAAACAGGGTGCCCGTCGGCTAAGAAGCGCAGGACTCCTAGCCAGCCTTGGATCGCAAAGTGCCGCAACGGCCCAGTGTCGAAAACCCAGGCGTCCTCGGGGACCGTCAAGAAACGAACTTCCAGATTTCATCGCTACGTCGTTGGCGGACGTCTGGTAAGTCGAGCTCATCGACGGTTCCCTGCAATAGGTCCAGTGCTCGCTCACGGCTGATCCGCTCATCACGTACCAACCGCAAGACTGCCAGCGCAAACGGCCGAGGAACGGTGGTGCCCAGCATCTCTTCGAGGGGCACGTGCAAGTTCATCTCGATGATGTCGGCCTGGGTCGTCCGGTATCTGAAGATCGCGGCGACGGTCTCGCCGTCTGCAAGGCGAAGCTCTTTCAACCGAATCGCCAAAGTCGCCATGTCTACACGGAACCTGCTTGCGAGCAGGATTGCGGCAGCGCGCTCACCTCGGGACTTGACGTGTTCCGGCCATTGCTGTCGCAACATGCTGTCGGGCAACAACAAAGCGCGCGCGAATCGATCGAGACGAGCCTCCATTGGGACATCGCCATCGGAATGATCGTTTACTCGCCAGTCAATTGTGTACTCATCGCCAATTAAGTAGTGGCCGAGTTCGTGTGCGAGCGCGAGACGTCTACGTCCGATCTTCATCTGACTGTTGACAAGGCTTACGCCGCCCTGCCGCAACATGATGGTTCCTGCATCGGCGGTGTCTTTCCCGATGTCACGCGAGAACGCAAGTAGGCCAACCTTGGTGACACTAGCCGACAGTTGTTTGATCGGTTCATCTTCGGATTCGCCCATTAGACCGCGTGCCTTAGTGGCAAGAGCCTCCGCCTCGGCGTTGGTTGAAGGCCGCTCAATATCTGCTTGATTGACGATGTCGGCCGCATCGAGACCTAGCTCGCTCACTTGCAGTGAAGCTAGTAACTCAACCTCGCTAGCGAGGCTAGCGAGGAGAGCATCGATCTTTGAATCCGCTGTATCCAATCCCTGGCTCGACCGATGTGAGACGAGCGCGGGGACGGGTTGTTCGAAGAAGATGGACATGCGCACTCCGAGTGCAGTGGCGATGTCTGCCAGCTCAAGCGCGGTGACCTTGCGAACCCCTGACTCGATCTTGTTTATGACTGTCCGGTCGAGCCTCACAGAGCCGCCGAGCTCCTCTTGGCTGAGGTCGGCGCGCTTCCTCGCCTCTCGGATGCGATCTCCGAGCTCTTTCGAGTCAGGGCTGTTCATGTGTGCGATTCTCGCACATTTGCGTAGCTGATTGTCGCTGCGATTGAACCCGGCTGATTTGGATGGGCTCAGCGCCCAGCGACGCGACCTCGTGAGGAGGTCCGGTGGCGCGTGCGCGCGCCAGATGGCGAGGGCCGTTTAGTGTCGCGAAAGAGGTCACACCTCAGAGGGGTCCCCGGAACTCGAACTGTCACTCGCGATGGACAAAACCCGACTGACCAAAGCGGCCAAAAGCGGGATGGAGGCAGCCTACGGAGGCACTGTAGTTCGAGTGCTCGCTCGCGCTAGCTGGCAACTCGCTGCTAGGGCCTGATTCAACGTTCGGCCCAGGAATGGCGCGGCACAATGGCGCAGATGGCTGAGTTTTCAGACAATTTGCTTTCACACTGCGACGTCGTCGGACTCGTCCAAGAAGAGCTGCAGGTTCTCCTCGGGGGAATTTTCCCTGTGACGTTCATGAGCGCACGAAACACAGTTGTGTTCTGCCGCGCCGATCGCTCACCTGCGGTGACCGGCCATTTCAAAGACGAGTCCCTGATCGAGCTCCAGCCCGACGCGTCGATGGCTGTGGATGAACGTGCTGAGCTGGTGTCCCTGCTTTCTACAGCAAGCACTGAACGTCAGGAGCACGTCCAGACGTCGACAATTTTTGCCCGGCAGCAGCTATGCGGCTGGTGGCGTTACCGTGATCGCTTCCAATTGCGTCCGCCGCCTCCCGAAGCCCCTGTACCGCAATACCCGTTCCCTGGGCCTAACCCGGTGTACGTCGACATGCTGTCACGCGTGGCCGAAGTTCCTGTTCTCCGGGCCGCGCGGCTGCAGATGCATCGTCGCGAGATCGAGCTTTTGCTCAACATCTTCATGCGGGCACCGCTAATCGTGGTGCCGTTCGGTGGCGGCGACATGTGGATTGTGAAAGGCCCACCTGGACGCACAAGCGAGCTTCGCACACCTGGCTATATCGCTCCTGGTGTCGGCCTTACGTCGGCAACTACGTTGCCATCAGTGGCCGGGCAGCCCGCTCCCACGGCGTCGGACGCCACATATTACTCGGCCCCGACAAACCTCGTCGGAGACAGCCTTGAGCTTCCAGCCTCGATGTGCCGAATGTTCGACGCTTTTTACGCACTGGGTCAGGCTGAAAAGCGTCGCTTCCTTAATGCCTGTTTCTGGTACAGGCAGGGGACGCTACTCCGGTCTGCAAGCTCCGCGACATATCCGGCGCTGATTACGGCGGTTGAGGCGGTACTGCCGAACCAGCCCGAGGTCAGAGACGCGGACCGGTGTTCTGAGTGCCACAAGGCCCACGCTAGCGGGCCTACGCAGCTGTTTCGCGAGTTTCTAGAGCGATATGCGCCACCTGGCACAAATAAAGAACGCAAAGACTTGTACCGGCATCGGTCGAAACTCGCTCACGGAGACGTATTGCTTTCCGATCGTATGAATATGTGGGGATTGTCGCCACAACAATGGCATGACAACAACAAGGAGGTCATGGCCCAAAAGGTGGTGCAGCTTGCCTTAATCAACTGGTTGCTAGATACCGGCGGAATGGACGAACTCAACCTGGTGGGCAGCTGCGACTAGCGGTGGTGATCAGTTCTTCTGGTTGGGCGATTCGCACCGACGCCGAGTTCGAAGTGGCTGTCGCGCGTGCGCCAGGCGGCGTCAGAAACACGTTGACGGCGGTCTCAGAAACGATGGGTTGTTGAGAATCTGGCCGACCGCTCTCCGCGTCGGCCCACGCTTGGCCTTATCGGCATCCCGACCGTCTCGAAAACCCGTCTCATAACTGGTAGAATCAAAATTGAGAGACGAACGGGATATTGAGACGGAGGCGGGTTGGCGGTCATCGGATACGCCAGGGTTAGCACCAGCGATCAGAACCCGCAGCTGCAACTCGACGCCCTTGAGCAAGCCGGGGCCGCCCGTGTGTTCACCGATCATGGCGTCAGTGGCTCAACGACCGTGAGGCCTCAACTCGATGCCTGCCTCGATCACCTTCGCCCCGGTGATGTTCTGACCGTCTGGAAGTTGGACAGGTTGGGGCGCAGTACCCGACACGTTCTGTCCGTCATTGATGACCTCACCTCACGGGACATCGGGTTCCGCAGTCTCACCGAGGGGCTGCACACCGACGGCCCCATGGGCAAGGCCATGCTCACTATCATGGCCGCCTTCGCTCAACTGGAACGCGACACCATCATCGAGCGCACCCGTGCCGGTCTGGCCGCTGCCGCAGCCAACGGACGCAAGGGTGGACGCCGCCGCCAGGTCGATGATGCGGGTGTAGCCAAGGCCCGTGCGCTGCGCGATAAGGGTGTGACCGCCACCGACGTAGCGAAGATGCTCGGCGTTTCCCGTGCCACGGTCTACCGCTACCTCTCTGATTCCACGACGGCTTCAGCCTGATCTTCGCCACGCCCTTACCATGCACCGGACCCTGGATGGGCTGGACGGAGGTCGGCTAAGTGCCCCCGTGTGCACGGCGCTGAACTCGGATTTTCGTTCAGAAGGAGGATGCCCATGTTCAGGTTGGTGGAGTCGTCAAACCCGGACGAGGTGACCAGGTTTCGGGTGCGAGCCCACTACGAACAGCGGCTTGTGCTGATCGCGTCGGTGTGCCGGGAACTGCAGCGCTCACCCGACCGCATCGCTGGCGGCAGACCAACGGCCGCCTTGAGCATGCTGTCGTGGTGGATGCGCACTGTGTACGACCTGCCGAGCGGCGATGTGAATTACCGCCACGGGCTGGATGATTCGCGCCTGATGGAGTTCGCCGCCGACATGAAAGATGAACTTGCCGCTGGGTCCTCGGTGTGCGATGCGTTGGCGTATGCGTACACCGCCGATCATGACTATGAGTTCGACAGGGACGCGGAGGATGTGCGCGAACGTTTGGGGCGGTACTTGGCGGGGTTCTATGGGGGATCGGAGTCGGACGCGCCTGCCGAGTGAGTTTATGGCGACACCTAGATCCTGTGACCACGGTCGACGTCGCGATTGGGGTCTGGGGCCGATCGGCCGTTGCCCGGGTCGTGGGCTTGGCCGCCTTGCTGCTCCGGTGGCTGATGAGGACGGAAGATTAGGTCGAATATCCCGGACATCAGTGAATGGAACTGTCGTTGGCCGTAGCCGAGAGTGAAGGCCGCCAAGGCGAACAGCACGGCGTTGTCTGCGGGGGTTTGCAGGATGGCGATGAGAAAAAGGTGGCTGACTATCCCATAGATGGCTCCGACGACGCCGCTGAAGGCGTGCCAGTAGGTGTAGTCATTTAGCCAGTGGCGGTTGTGCAGGAATATGCCCTGCAGGCTGATTGTCACTCCACCGAGCATGCCCATCCACACCGCAACCAGCGGTATCAGCTGGACGTGGTCAACCTGAGTGTTGCTGAGGAAGGAACTTACGGGAGTCCAGAAAATTGCCGATACGGTTAGTGCGATCAGATAGGTGATCGGAAAGATGAGCACCCATTTTGGCATCGGACCTGATGTGGACGTCGGCACACCGATAAGTCCTATCTCACGGAGTACGTCCCTACAAGCATGCGAATTTGCATCGAACGGTCTCGGAGCTGTGGCCGCTCCACACGATGCGGGCCAGTCAGTCGCTTGTCGGCGACAGTCGATCGGCTTGACTGAGGCCACAGGAGTCGTGGTCAAAGTGAGGACTGGCACGGCACCCGAGGAATGCAATTACCCCGCAGTGGTCATCCGAGCAAGTGATAGTTCGCTGCGCACGCGCCGTTCCACCAGAAGCGGCACGAAGTCCCGCACCGGGCTGCCCGTGAAGCGGTCACGAGCGTGCTGTACTTCGGCGGCTATGTCGGCGGGGTCGCGCGACGGGTACTGGGCCGCCAACCGCGTCAGCACCTCAGCCATCTGCTGGTCCTCGCTCATCGTCCGCATCCTCCAATGATGACGCTCGCGTCACCGACACGCCGCAACAGTTGAGAAATACACAGCTTCGGCATCGCGCCGAGGAAGTTCGCGCCGCGACCCGGCCCTAATGGTGCGACCATTCCAGCTGTGACAGATTTCCACGACGTCGCCCAAGCGGCTCAGCTTCGAGCTGAGCTGTGGCGTCATGTCGATGAACTATCGCAGCACCTTGAACGGGCAGAGCGTCGAGCCCAGCGGCCAGCTGAACTCCGCCAGTGCCGCGTCCTACGGACTGAACTCTATGAAGCCCACCGCCTCATTGATGCGCTCAACAGCCGCTTCCCAGCCCGCGACGCCGAGGCCGTCTAGGAAGTCGTCACGCGACTGCAGCGAGCTGCCCGGTGCTCGGCCGCGCGGCATCGATCATGCGCGCCACACGGCGGCGGCCGAGCCGACGCGGGCTACGCGGCCCGGTTGAACCAGGACTGAGTGATCCTCGCCATCGCGATCGGCACGGGTCGTCAGTACCGCGAAATTCATCACATTGTCGACGCTGCGGTGCGAACGAGGAATCACTGATGCTGCAGAACGTTGTGTTTCGCTGGTTCTCACGGCGCAGCTGCTGTGCGCGACCTGGGCTGGGAGCCGATTCGTGGCGTCGAAATCGTTACCCGAACGGGTGTTGCCACCAATTCACCACATTGTTCGCTGCCTGACCTGCGAAATTCTCGGCATTGTTGATGCCGGTTCCGACAGCATCGCCGAGGTTGTTGAGGCCAGTCGAGATATCACTGCCGATGTTCTGTGCGACGGTATCGAGGGTGTTGCCGCCATCGATGATGCCCTGATCCGCGGGCTTTATCAATCCATCGACCACCGACTGCGGTAACAGCCCGAAAGTGAGCGTGTTCAGCCCGATGCTGCCTACTGCGTCGACCACCGAACTCGCGCCTCCTCCGATTGCGCCGAACGGGTGGTGCACAACATAGTTCAAGGTGTTGCCCAGGTCCTGGGGGCCGGACTCGGCCAGGTCCTTGACGGCAGTCGACCCAAGGTCAATGAAATACCCGATCCCACTAACCAACGGAATATGTGAAGCTTCGGCGATTCCGGCACCGGCCTGTAAAACGTCGTACACAGCACCGCCCACGTCGCCATGCAACAGCGCTGTGCCGATATTCAAATACTGCGCATATTTGCCCGGTACGTAGTTGTAAATGAATGCGCCTATTTGGTCCAGGAACGAACCCCCGGACAAGCCACCGGATGATCCGCCCGTGGCACCGCTACCGTCGCCCGGCCCAGACCCGCCTGTCAAACCGCCGCCGCCTGTAGCAACCCGTTGGCCGGTGTCAATTACTGACAGGCTGCCATAGCTCCCGGCGACGTAGACGCGGGTGCCGTCGGGGCTGACCGCGATGCCTTGTGGATATTCGGCGACGTTGATGGGGTTGCCGATGATGGTGTTGGTGGCGGTATCGATGACGGTGACCGTGTTCTGGCTGGTCCCACCGGGTGCCTGCATGTTGCCGACGACGTAGAGGCGGCTGCCGTCGGGGCTGACTGCCAGCGTGTAGGGGTGCTGGATCGAAATCGGGTTGCCGATGATGGTGTTGGTGGCGGTGTTGATTGTCGACACGCTGTTGTCAGCCTGGCTGGTCACGTAGATGCGAGCACCGTCTGGGCTGACCGCCAGAAAGTTGACACCAGTGCCAGCAGAGATCGGTTCGCCGACAACCTTATTGGTGGCCGTATCTATCACCGACACGGTGCCGTCAGTCGCGTTGGCTACGTAGACGTGTTTGCCGTCTGGAGTGACGGCCACGCCGAACGGAACTCGACCAACAGTGATGGGGCCGCCGATCACAGCGTTCGCGGTTGTATCGATCACCGATACCGTGTTTCCTTGCGCAACGCTGCTGGGGACGTAGAGGCGGGTGCCGTCTGGGCTGATCGCCACCGTATAGGGATGATCGACGGGGATGGGATTGCCGATCACCGTGTTGGTGGCAGTGTCGATCACCGACACCGTACCGCCGTAGTTGGTGACGTAGAGGCGGGTGCCGTCCGGGCTGACCACGACACCTTCTGGTTGGTTGCCTACCGAAATGGGAGATCCGGCCGTATTGGTGGCAGTGTCGATCACCGACACGGTGCCGTCGCCTGCGTTGGCTACGTAGACGTGTTTGCCGTCTGGAGTGACGGCCACCAAGCCTCCAGCCTGGCCGATGGGGACCGTCGCGACCACTGTCGGGGTGGATGACGATGACGCTGCAGGAGATGGGGCTGTCGTGAGCGTCGGGTTCACCGGTTGTCCGGTGGCGATGGAGGCGGTCGCCATTGCGGTGGTCGGAGTTTTGGGTGCGGAGCCTGCGGCGGCGGCCAGCAGCAGTGCTGCTGCTTGCACGGGAACCGTAGGTGCTCCGGTCCCTGGCGGCTGGACTTGGACCACTGCGGTACTTGCGGTCGGCGTCGCCGGGGGAGCCGAGGGGGCAGTAGCACTAGCGAAGGCGACGCTAGCTGCCGGGGGCTCAAGCAATGGTGCGGCAGCGGGCTTGGTCACGGTGGGCGTCTCGGGCGGTGGGGCCACCGGCGAGTTCGACGCGGCCGGACGGACTGCGCCCACGGGTTTGGCTGCGGTGCCCGCGTCAGGAGCGGTGGCCGATGGCGTCTGTGATTGAGCGGGGCTTGTGGTTTGTGTGGCCAGCGCCGTGTCAGCGGGCCGGGTGGCTGTTGCCTCGGTCGTGGCGTTGCTCTTGTGATTGCTCGTTGAGGACTTGACTATCGATGCGTGCGCTGAGGTCGAGTCGGCTGGACCAGTCGTGTGCGGTGTCGAGGTGTCGGTGGCCGCTGACGTTTTCGGCTGGGTGGTCTGCGCAGTCGTGGGATGCACTGCCGATGCGCCGCTGGAGGACCCTGTCGATTCAGTTGAGTTCGTATGGGCGGCGGGAGCGTCGTCTGCACGCGCCACTGCCGTCCCTGATGCCATCGCTGCGCCCATGCCAAGCGTGATGGCGCTTGCGCCCAGCCAGAGGTATGGCACTCGCTGTTGCCGACGGGCACGGTGGCGACCTGGGACACGTCGAGACGAACGAGCCGAATTATTCGCTGCCACAGTTGCTCCCTAACTCACCGCCGACTGAAATATCGCACGATGGTTAATTTTCGACAGTTTGCTGCTGACGGGCATCAACCTATCGGTCATTGCCGTCGGTTGTCGGGGGAATCGTGTCGTCCGATCGGAGTATTTGGGCTACCAGGACCGCCACGTCGCCAATCGCCGAGCATGCGAATCTGGAGGTCGACCGGGAGCGCACCGGGCGTCAGCCCGAAGTTATGGCCGGAGCCGCCAGAAGCATCGGAACCGCAGGCGCTGAAGTAGGAAGCGAGCCAGCCGGTGCTGAAGCGGGAAGCGAGCCAGCGGTGGGGTCGCCGCTGACTCGGCGGCCGTAACTACGCCGCTTCCTTGGGCCCTCTCTGACGGCGGCCCAGCCGACGCGCTACTCGGACCCGTCGACCAGGACTGTGTGACCCGCGCCCTCGCGTTCGGCACGGCTCATCAGTACCGCTCAATTCACGACTGACGATCCGCTCAACGCCGCCGGGCGGGGGTCAGGAATCACCGATGCTGCAGAACTCGGCCTCAGTGGACGGTGCAGCTGCTGGTGCGCGACCTGGGCTGGGAGCCCACTAGTGGTGTCGAAACCGTTTACCCGAACGGGTGCTGCCAAAAATTCACGACACCGTTCGATGCTTGCCCGACGAAATTCTCAGCGGTGTTGATGCCGGTCCCGACAGCGTCACCGAGGTTGTTGAGGCCAGTCGAGATACCGCTGCCGATGTCCTGCACGACGGTATCGAGGGTGTTGCCGCCATCGATGATGCCCTGATCCACGGGCTTGACCAATCCATCGACCACCGACTGCGGTAGTAGCCCGAATGTGAACGTGTTCAGGCCGATCGTGCCTACTGCGTCGACCACCGAACTAACACCACCTCCGATAGCGCCGAACGGGTGGTGCACAACATAGTTCAAGGTGTTGCCCAGGTCCTGGGGTCCAGCCTCGGCCAGGCCCTTGACTGCAGTCGATCCGAGGTCAATGAGATACCCGATTCCACTAACCAACGGAATATGCGAAGCCTCGGCGAGTCCGGCACCTACCTGCAGGACATCAAAGGCAGCGCCGCCGAGGTCCCCGTGCAAGAGCGCGGTGCCGATATTCAAGTACTGCGAATACCTGGTCGGCACGTACTGATAGATGAACGTGTCGATCTGGTCGAGGAACGACCCCCCAAACAATCCCCCAGGCGACCCTCCGCCAGTCGCGCCACCACCAGCACCTCCGGTGCCTCCACCGGTGGTGCCACCACCGCCGCCGGTTCCGCCTATTGGCGGCCCGGCGTAGCCGGTGCTGATCACTGACACCGTGTTGTCCGCAAAGTTGGTGACGTAGGCGGTGGTGCCGCTGGCGCTGAACGTCACCCCGGTCGGCTCGGTGCCGACAGGAATGGTGGTGGTGACGGTGTTGGTGGCGGTGTTGATCACCGACACGGTGTTGTCTACAGCGTTGGTGACGTAGGCGGAGCTGCCGTCGGGGCTGAGGGCCACGCCGTATGGATTGCTGCCGACGGTGATCGTGGCCGCGACTTTGTTGGTGGCGGTGTTGATCACCGACACCGTGTTGCTGCTCTGGTTGGCGATATAGGCGGAGCTGCCGTCGGGGCTGAACGCCACGCCGAGTGGTGCGTTGCCGACAGGAATGGTGGTGGTGACAGTGTTGGTGGCGGTGTTGATCACCGACACGGTATTGCTGCTCTGGTTGGTGACGTATGCGGTGGTGCCGTTGGGGCTGAACGCCACTCGCCCTGGTGTGTTGCCGACGGGAATGGTGGTGGTGACGGTATTGGTGGCGGTATTGATCACCGACACGGTGTTGCTGGATCGGTTGACGACGTAGGCGTACTGACCGTTAGGGGTGACCGACACCGCGAGTGAGCCGATGCCGACAGGAATTGTGGCGCTGACTTTGTTGGTGGCGGTGTTGATCACCGACACAGTGTTGGCGTCGTTGTTGGCGACGTAGGCAGTGGTGCCGTCTGGGCTCAGCGCCACGCCGATCGGCCAGGCGTCGACGGGGATGGTGCCGGTAACTGCGCCGGTGGCGGTGTTGATCACCGACACCGAGTTGTCTTTGGCGTTGGTTACGTAGGCGGTGGTGCCGCTGGGACTGATTGCTATTTCTTCCGGCCCAACGCCCACGGGGATGGTGGAGGTCACTGTCGGCGCGGTGGATGATGACGCCGCAGGCGTGAGTCTCGGATTGACCGTTTGCCCGGTGGCGATGGAGGCGGTCGCCGCTGCGGTGGTCGGTGTTTTGGGCGTGGAGCCTGCAGCGGCGGCCAGCAGCAGTGCTGCGGCTTGCACGGGGACAGTAGGTGCTCCCGGTCCCTGCGGCTGGACTTGGATGGCTGCGGTGGTTGCTGTCGGCGTTGCTGTCGGGGCTGTGGGGCCTGTGGCGGGAGCAGTGGCGATGCTAGCTGCCGGAGGCCCGGACAATGGTGCGATGGGGTTGGTCACGGTGGGCGTCACGGTCGGTGGAACCGCCGGGATTCTCGGCGTGGCCGGACGAACTGCGCTGACGGGTTTGGCGGCGGTACCCGCGTCAGCTGCCGGGGCCGGTGGTGTCTGGGATGGTGCGGGGCCTGCGGTGTGTGTGGCCAACGCCGTGTCGGCGGGCTTCGTGGCCGTGGCGCTGCTCTTGTGATTGCCCTCGGAGGACTTGACCAGGGTCGTGTTCTCTGGGTTCGGGCTGGTGGCGTCGGTCGCGTGCAGAGTCGAAGCGTCGGAGGCTGCTGACGTTTTCGGACGAGTGGTCTGTGGACTCGTCGGGTGCACCGTCGATGTGCCGCCGGGTGATGGGGACGATCCGGTGGAATTCGGGTGGACGGCGGTCGTCGCGGTAGCCCCGTCGGCGTGGGCAACGGCTGCTCCTGATGCCATCGCGGTGCCCATGCCTAGGGTGATTGCGCCCGCAGCCAGCCACTTGTACTGCGTCTGCGTTTGCCGATTAGCTCGGTGGCGACCCTTGCCTCGTCGGCGTGAACTAGCCGAATTGCGTGCTGCCACAAGGACTCCTAGGTCTCTGCTGACTGAAATGTCGCACGAGGGTTAATATTCAGCAATTTGCCTTGCCGATGGCGGTCATCAATGTACCGGTCATTTCCGCCGGTTGTCGGGGAATCATGTCGTCCGAACGGAGGATTCGGACCTCCGGGCCAGCGACTGGTCGCCATGCGCCGAGCGCGCGAATCGAGAAGACGAGCGGGAGCGCACCGGGCGTCTGGCCGCCATGCGCCCGTACCGATCTCGTCACGCAGCCTGGCAGCCTTCCGAAGCGAACACAGCTTCGTCGAACGCCTGCCTGACAAATTGCGGTCGGCTCCGACGCACACCCCGGCGACGCCGAATGAATTCTTGCTAGATGTCTGTGGATGTACCGAGACCTCGGAGGTCGATGACCCTGTGATCGGCGGTGTAGCCCTCGACGGGCCGCAGCGCGTAGTCGGTGGGGATGTCACCAGTCTTGTAGTAGGTGTAGAAGATTTCTCCGGCCTCGTCGGCCCCGAAAACTTCAGAGGCACCGACCATTTCGGGACCCTTCGGAAGCGCGACCGCCACGTCCACCGGCTCTGCGCCCTCGTGTCGGTGCCCCATGATGTAGCGCACCCACTTCGCACCCCATTGCTCGCCGCCAGGCTTGCGGATGTCCAGCATCATCTTCTCGGCGGTGCCGCCCGCTTGTAGGAACTCAGTGGCGGCATCGCCGCGCACCTCGCTGTAGCGCCTACCGGTAGGCAGCGGCGAGAGTGTGATGTACCAGCGTTCGACGCCGTCCAGTTGGCGCAACGGGGACTGGAAATGCAGCAGGCCGGAGCCGCAGTCCTTCTCCGAGGCCATGCCGCTGCTGAACTCCATCACGTGGGTAGGAACCCCCATGGTGATCAGTTCGATCTCGACAGTAAGTGTTTGTAGTCCGCCTGCCAGGTCTACTTGACTGCCGTATGGCTGAGGTCGACTGCTGAGCCGTCTGCCCGGTAACCCTCGATCGGCTGCAGCTCATACCCGTCAGGGATGTCGCCAGTCCGGTAGTAGGCGAAGAACAGCTCGGCGGTCTCATCGGCAGCGAACACCTGCGCACGGCTGATCATCTTCACACCGTGGGCTAGCTGGATCGATACGTCCAGCGGCTCAGCGCCGCTGTGCGGATGGCCGACGGTATAGCGGACCGAGTCGACGCCCCACTGCTGGCCGCCGGGCTTGCGGATTTCCACGGTGAGCGTGTCGGGGACTCCCGCTGCCTGGAGGTACTGGGTCGACAGCTCTCCCGCCTTCAACATCTCGCTGTATTTCTTGCCGGGCGGGATTGGGGCGAGGCCGAGGCTCCACTGGTCGTCGCCGTTGAAGTTGTGCAGTGGGTTCGAGAACGTCGAGATGTCCCGTCCGCCACCGATTTCAGACACCAGGACGCCACCGTCGTATGTGATGACGTGGGTGTATCCGCTCATCGCTCGAGCCTATCTGCTGGATGTGTCATGGCTGCCTCACGCTGTACCGCTCGTATCGACTTCGCCGTTTTGCTGCATCTGCTGCCGTATCTGCTGGCCGATGACCACGAGCGCGGGGTCGCCGCTGTCGATCATCTGCTGCGGAGTCATGTGTGTTCCCCAGTTCGGGTTGAACGGGAAGCTCCCAGGTACGTAAGCGCTGCCGGGAGTGGGGGTTGCAGTAGCCGATGAGGGTGTAGGGGACACCGGAGCGCTTCCAGACGCGGTGGCGGTGGGCCCGGCTGTTGCCACTTCTCCGCCGCCTTGAGCGCCGCCGAATCCGCCCGCAGGCGACGCTTCTCCAGGACGCGGAGTGCGGATGATTTCGTTGTCTGTGACCTGGATCGGTTGCCCGTTCAGCGTGCCCGTCGCGGGGATACCACTGCGAACCAGTTCATCAAAGTTGTCCTGGTGTTCGGTGGGGTCCTTGCTACCTAGCTTGTGCTCCAGGCCCCGGTATTTGCCGGGTTGGCCCGGGATCGGCTCCAAACCGTCGTACTCGCGCCGGAGCCGCTTACCTGTCTTCGGGTCGGTGAGGTACACCCAGATCTTCTGCCGCTCGATCGGGATATGTGTCCTCTTCTGGCGTATGTCGAAGGCCTTCTGAGCTTCGGCATCGCCTTCGACGCCACTGTTCTTGGGCCCCCACTCGCCGTTGGGCTTGTGGTCTGGGTATTTGTCGTGCGGCTTGTACCCACCGCCGTCTTGGTCATTACCGCCGCTGTCCTGTGGACTCTGCTTGAAGCCGTAGTCCACGGCCTGCACGGTCGGCTCGTGTTCAGGCTTTCCGTGCTCCGGGAAGTCCAGCGCATGTAGCGGAGCCAGCGCAGTGGTGATCTGGCTGGCGACCGACTTGTCCATCGCTGCGAGGGCTTGCGCCTTGGTCTGGATGTCGTGCGCGAACTCTTTCGCCTGAGTCTGTCGGTCCTGTCCGTCGCCTACCGCCGACGACATGGAGCGGTCCGTGACCGAGAGGCTCTCTCCGACGGTGAATCCGGCCTGCTCTGCTTCGTCGATCGCGGTGACGGCCCGCCGCTTGGCCCAGGCGATGTCATCTGCACCATTGCGCGCGAACCGCGAGGCGGAGTGCAGTCCATCTGCTAGGCCACGGACTCTTACGAGGTCGGACCAGGCTTGTTCCTGTGCGGCGTCGGCTGCGGGGCCCTCCCACGCTGTGCCGCCGGGGTGAAGCGTGCCTTGTTGAATGCTGGTGAAGTGGCTTTCCCACTCTTCGGCAGTGGCCGACCAGGAAGTCGCGGCGGACTCCAGATGGCCCACGTCCCAGCTCTCGATCTGCGACCGGGTTGGGGTTCCGGCTGCGCTGGTGCCGGGCATTAGACCTCGATGGTTCGAATCTGCTGGCCCGAGGCTTCGTCCGTGCTGGCGTAGGCGGTGGCTGCGGTGCGCAGCTTGGTTCCGGTTGACGTGGCCCGGCCTGCCAGTGCCCCAGAAGCCGCTTGGATCAGCACGTAGCCGTGCTCTACGGCGGCGGTCGTAGCCTGGTGAAGCGACCCGCCGGTTGCCGGGCGCGGTGCCCCAGCCAGAGTGGTAGCGGCTGTGTCGCACTGTCCAGCCAGCGTGTTAAGGCCATCATCGTCGACCTTGATCGAGCCAGCCATCTGAATCCCCCTCTGCAGCAGCGGTTCCCCAGCCGTGCCCTGTATCTCAGGATAGTTGGATTCCGGTCATTGCTCCGACGCTGATTCTGCTAGCGGCAAGCCGTTCGTCCAGCAAGCGGTCCATCGCGGCGCTCGTGCCGACGCCATAGCCATCACGCCGCATCGTCACGCGCACCACAGACAACAGCCTCAGCTCACGGTCTATGACGTCGATGTCTCGCATATTGAGTTAGACGCATCCGCGGGGCACGAGGTTCCACCCAATGCGATAATCGCACGGGTGTTCGAATCATGGGAGAACATCGACGGGTACCCGACTCTTTATCCCTGCGACCGCCCCGTCGTTGTCGACACCAGCTGGCTGCCGCACTCGGGCATTCGGCGCGACAAACTGGCCATGTGGATCAAGTCTGGTGGCCTCCACCTCGACTACGAGATGCCCGGACGCCAACTCGCATGGGTCAGACGAGCCGACGGCTCATGGATCGCGGTCGTCGAACTCACAGCCCGCAGCGGCAACCACCAGTCATCGTTGACTGCGACGCTGTGGCTGCCGCCTGGTGCGATCAGGACGTGATCACGCGTGGGCATTGCGAAAGGCAGTTCAATCGCGGGCACAGACCTTCACTCAAGGCCGGTGCCATTACGGCGTGACCACAGGTTCACGGTCAGCGTGAACCAGTCGACAGAACCCGGCGGTGGCGTCATGCCCGACGTCGGAGCCTTCGGGCGATGCTCCTGTTTCGCGAGGTGTTCGCCTATCGGCGCGAGGTACTTTTCCCAGAGGGTGTCGCGCAGGAGCCTTACGTGGTCACTGAACTCCTCAACCAGCTGGGAGTCGTTGGGGCCGAGCGAGGTCACGACGTTAGCGCTGATCCCGTCGAGCGTTTCAGGCTTGTCGTCGAGGTAGTCGGCGTACACCGCGACCGTTTCGAAGTCGCGGGACAAGCGATGCGCCACGTGGTCGTTGCGCCAGCTCATGAGAATCGCGTGGAAATCGACGCCGCGGTCCCCGCGCGCGGAGCGCAGGAGTTCCTCGTGCGCGAGCTTGCGCCTCTTGGTGCTGGCTTCCATACGGCCGTAGCCGACGATCGCGGACTCCCAGAACGCGCGTCGCGTAAAAGCTGTCGCGGCAGTCTCCGGAAGCTTCGCTCGCGCGCGGAGGACCATGTCGACGTGGAGGAGGTCAGCCCAGAGGGACGCCCATTTGCCGAGGCGGTTTGCGTCGCGATGGTCGAGTTCCATCCGCGGGACCTGATACGACTCCTCGGCCATCGGGTGAGCGTAACGGTCATTTGTCTCAGCAAGCAGCATCTGCTCCGGGACCGCCATCCACACCTTGGTCCTGCTCCGGGTACGTACAGGCACAATGACCTGATGGTTGCGGTCTGGTCAGTCGAATCCGTCGACGACTGGATAACTGCCGGGATTGAGACCCAAGGTCAGAATTCGCACGACTGGCTAAGACACCCATCACGCGAACGCACATGGTTGTTCAAACCTGCGCGCCCGTCTCGTGACCGGTCTATGCGCGAAGACATCGCGGAGAAACTCGGCTGCGAACTCGCTCGGCTACTCGGAGTTCCTGCAGCCAGAGTTGAGCTAGCCGCCCGCGACCTTGCGCCGGGCGCACTTGTCGAGGATGCCCGACTGCCGGGCTGGGAACTGCAGCTTGGACAGGTGCTGATGCCCGAAGTTGTCTCAGACTACGAACCCGACAACTCGGAACAGGTGGGATACAACGTCCAAAACATCCATCGAGCGCTCCAACGGTTCACCGTCCCACCCGAGGCAACGACACTGCCTGCCGGTTTCACCGCATTCGATACCTTCGCGGGGTACCTCATCTTCGACGCCTTGATCGCCCATGGTGACCGTCATGATCGCAATTGGGCCGTGATGGTGCCCCCGCCCGGTGGCCCCGGACGAGACTCGTTGTGTCCATCGTTCGATCACGCCGCGAGTCTCGGATTTACGCTAACCGATACGAAGCGCGCTGAACTGCTATCAGGCGAGAATGGCGGGATCGCTGGATGGGCACTCAAAGGTCGCGCACGTCGCTTTGAGCACCGCGTAGGCACGCCTTGGCGCACTCTCGTTGACCTCGCCTCCGACGCTGTCGCATTGTGCTCTCCCGAGACACGCGATCACTGGCGCGACCGTTTAATGTCGGTGGAGTGTGGTTCCGTTGACGATGTGGTCGCGTCGGCTCCGGACCTCAGCGACATAGCCCGGCGCTTCACTGTGGAGTTGGTGATGGTCAACAGAGGGAGGTTGCTCGATGTCCTCAGCTGAGCTGGTTCCCCCGACGAGCACTCGCACGGCGCGTCGCTTTGCGATTACATGGCGCAATCGACTCAGGCGTGTGATCACACCTGTCGCAGTCCTGGATTACTTCGGCCCTGCGGATTACCAGTTTCAGTATCTCGACGGAGTGAGCACTGTCGAGGGGTTCCGACCGTTCATCGGCTTCCCGGATTTCAACAGCCTGTACATATCGACGCGGCTGTGGCCATTCTTCGAACTACGGGTAATGGACCGAAAACGCCCGGACTTCCCTGAGTACGTCAGTTGGCTAGGTCTCAAACCGGACGCATCGACCCTGGACATTCTCAGCCGCAGCGGAGGCGGCAATAAGGGTGACACCGTTCAATTGGTGGAAGCGCCGACCGTAACTAGCGACGGCAGCACAGAAAGCATCTTCCTCGCTCGTGGAGTCCGGTACGCGTTGAGCGAACACGGTACGGAGGCTGCCGCTACCGCGCTTCAACCTGGCGACAAGTTGCAGCTAGGCGACGATTCATTCAATGAGGCCAACCCTAGGGCACTGCTCATACAAACCTGCGGCGGCGAATCAGTCGGATGGGTCCCTGACCTACTAGTGGACTACGCACACCAGCTCCGCGATACCGGTGGCACGGTCCAACTACTTCAGAACAATCGGGAGGCACCCACACATGCGCGCTTATTGGTGCAGCTCTCCGGGCATGTGATGCCCGACACATCCATCTTCGTTGGCGGCGTGTGGCCGCAACTTCGTCGTGAAATCGTCAGTTAGAATTTCCGGCAGTGCACTCCGATGCGGCCGGTGAAACAAACGGCTTCGGCACCAGCGTTGGGGAAGATCGATCACTTCGGATCGATCTGTGCTCTAGTCGACTGGCCCCGGTCTCGCTGGTAAAGCTTGAGGCCGGGGCCAAACGAATTTCTACGGGTCAACCAGCATTCGTTGGGTCGGCGGCTCGGTATCGAGCGTCGATTGTGGGTCTGGCGACGGCGTCGGTTGTGCTCTCACATCCTGCCTGGACCGACTCATAACGCGTGGGCCGATGGATGCGGCGAGGCGGTCAGCTGCGTTCCTCACAGGAGTCCTTTCATCGTCGTGCCTCGCTGAGCCAGGCTTCGACGTCGGTGCGGCGGTAGAGCACCCGCCCACCCAATTTGACTGATGGTGGACCGCTGGAGCCGGTATGCCGCCAGGACCGCAGGGTCCCTGCTGATAGACGGGTCATCGCGGCGACATCGTCGACTGTGAGCATCTCGGCATCAGGCCCGCCGTCGGAACTTGATGACCGGCGGCTAGTTCGTGCGGATTGCTGAGCCAGAAGGGTTTCAGCAATCGCCAATAGGGCGAACACAGCGGCCCGCTTCCACGGGGCTGTGTGCTCGGGGGTGATGTGGTCGGCCGCGTCGACGGCCTTGGCGAACCAGGTTGATGCGCCGGTGCGATTGGGCTCAGTGCGTCCGTCGATCTCGGCGAGCCAACGCTCTACTTCTTGGCGTTGGTAGAGGGTGCGGGTCCCGGCCTTGATGGATTTGGGTCCTTGGTCGGTCTGTCGCCAGTAACTGAGGGTGTGGACCGAGATGCCAGTGAGTTGGGCGACTTCAGCGGCGGTCAGGTTGTCTGCGTCTAGAGGTACACGGGCTTCGCCTTGTTCGACGAATGTGCGGCAGTCGCATTCAGGTGTGGCGCACGTCGATCCACCGGGACGTCCGCCGTAGCCGCCGTGGTGGACGGAGGCGAAATGTCCGCACTGGCCGCATTGGGCCATCGGCTTGATAGAGCCGGGACTGCCGCTCATGAAGTGCGGCGTTTGCGTGGTCGCGCTGGTGCGTTCATGGGCCGCATCAGCTGCTCGTCGATCTCCGCCTGGTCGACGCGGATGGTGCGCGACGAGTTGCCCATCCGGTAGCCGGTTAGTTCGCCGTCGGTGATCAAGCGCCGGACCGTGCGGGCACTGATTTGGAGGTAGTCGGCGGCTTCGGCGAGGGTCATGTAGCGGCGGGTCATGGTGCCCACCACGGGCGTATTTGGCCGAGCTGTAGCAGGGAGTCTCGGTCGATTCGGATCGATCGGCTGGTGCCGATTCGCCGGGCGTCGAGCTGCTGATGGGCGATCAGTCGTCGGATCAGATGGGGACTGACTTGGTAGTGGTGGCCTGCCTGCTGGAGGGTTACCCAACGCGGCAACAAGACGTCAGCGTGAACGACGGTCTCTCCGCACAGTTGCAGCACGGAGCCTCGTTCAATGCGGATGAGGCGACCCATCGGTGCGGCACCACCTCGAACCCCGATCCGCCGGAAGACAAGCTCGGGTAGCAGCCTGGAGTACACATGGGCGGGGTCGATGCCGCAATGCTCTGCCACCTGTGCGATCGTCATCCAAGGCGGTAGCTCGGTCACGGTTCGCGAATCTTCTTGAGGCACTTGGGACATAGGCGAATGTCGGGCTCTTTCGGTTGACCGCAGGTCTGGCAGACGTGTTCCCGCCGCTGGCGCGAGGCCACCGACTTCAGGGCCAGCCGCTGCATGAACGCCTTGCGCGCCCATTCCGCCCGTTTGGCGCGCTCTTGCGGGGTCAGCTGTCCCTCGGGATCGACCTGCTTCTCGAACCGATCCAGCATGGCCTTTCGTGCGGGCCAGGTGCGGGCAGCGCGGTCCTCAGTCCGCGCCCACGACTCATTTGAGGCCATCCTGGCGCGCAGACTGCGTAACTGATCAGAGTCGCCTGACTCCACCCGCGAGACAATAAGCGGCCTAAGCAACGACATTCTGAAGCCTGATGGACAACGGGCTGGTCTCTCGATGTCCTTCGAGTGCCGGGCGTCACCTGGCGATGGGGTTCGAGGTCCAGGCTGGGTGGTGGTTGTCTCCCGATACAGCTGCTCCCGAGATGGCAGGTACCGAGTTGACGGTTATTCGACGGTTATGCCCGAGACACGCCGAGAATCGTCGGGAATCACTGGGTTCGGTCGCTTGTCGAGAGGCGTTGTGACACAGAATTATTGGGACTCGACACGGCATGTCGAGAATGCTCGACCTAAAAGCGGAAGGTCGCCGGTTCGATCCCGGCCCTGGCCACCATCAAGCCCGCAGGCGACTGCGGGCTTTTTTGTTTGCAGGGTCAGAATCGGATCCTGGGCCGGACGCCGGTACAGGCCCCTGTGGCAGACACGGCGGCGCACGGCCCGACGGAACGCTCAACCGTGTCGCACGTTTGATCAGCCGCGCGGCGCGGGCCGCTGCTAGCATTCGTCGATGGGGCTGGATTACCTCGCAGGCGCTGGCGGCATAACCCACTCCGCCTCGGGCTGGTCTTCTTTCGTCTTTCCTGCGGTGTTCATTCCCCTCTTCTTCGTGGCTCTCTACTACTTAGTTCGGGCCATGCAAGGGAACATACAGACCAACCCGGAGAAAAATGGCACACCCGGGAATGCGCGGGTGTCGTCGCTGAAGAATTTTGCTACGTCTAGGGGAGGCTATCAAAACGTGTGGCAGGTCGGGCTGAGGGTGGAGATCCCCGGCCAGCAGCCCTACGACGTGATACGTCGCCAGTGGTTTACGCAAGATGAGGTCGGTCGCTTGCAGCCGGGCTCTACTGTCGCGGTGCGGGTTAATCGCAAAAAGCCGCACAAGGTTTATGTTGATCTCAGTCAGCCGAGCACGCGGCCCGTCGAGGTACCGTTCGTCGCGCCCGAGGACATCGCCGGGCTAACCGATCAAATCAAGGCAGCGCTGCAATCAGCGGGTGTAGGTCCGGTGATTTCGACGGCTGCTTCAGCCGATCCGTTGGACCGGCTCTCCAAGCTCGCTGAGTTGCGGGATCGCGGCGTACTCACAGACGCCGAGTTCGAGGCTCAGAAGCAGAAGCTCCTCGGGGAGCACGGCTAGCTAGTTATGCGACTGACGCCGTCGTACGTGCGCGAACACCGTCATCCGGTCTACTGACGTCGCCGCCTTTCGACACTTGGCGTCCACCCGAACTGGGAGCCGAGTCGCGCAGCGCTCGGCGCAAGTCGTTGTGCATCTCGCGCACCCAGTCGCATGGTTCATACGGCAAGCGCACCGTCGATCACAGCTCGACTGCGCCATGTGCGGCTCGCAACACGGTGGGGACGGGCAGTCGACACAGTATGGGGCCGGCAGGTCGACACACAGGTCAACCCTCGCTACCGCGGGTCATCACTCGCGAACTCATTTTGTTGCCGTGACTCTGGTCGTTCAGTTCGGCCCTCTGCGCCGTGGAGAACCGCGACACCACTCGTCGCCGCCCTCAGCCGGCGGACGTGGCTCGCACATCACCACCCAGAGCGAGCCCGAACCAGATGCGGTACTGCCACTCCTCAGGCTCACCGTGACGATCGACATACATGCCCCGGATCCGCTCGACGCTGGCGTCAGGGGATAGACCCCAGTCCGGGGTCTCGGCTCCGTCGCCCGGCAGATCCCCCACGCTGACTAGACCTTCTTGCAGCATCGTGCGCACCACACTCGTCACTAAGTCGAACCGTTCGCCATCGCCCGCCGCGAGCTGCTGTTGCGTCACGATCTGATCGACCTCGATCATGGGCACCCAGTCGTGGGATGCGGCGTCCAGGATCTCACTGCGCAACGTGTTCTGCGCTGCACTTACTGGCTCGGTCATCGCGGTGTGCTCCTCGTGTTCGTCATCACCATCGTCTCAGTGCCCCTCGAAGTCGCGGGGATTCTCGTTCGGGTTGTCCTCTCCGAGGATCGGGAACGGGTGGTTGATGCTGCCCGGCGGGTGCACTGGTTGCGGCCCCATCGGCTCGGCGGACGGCCCGCCCCAGCCGCCGATACCTGGCGTGGGTTTCACCGCGGGTGCAGGCTCGACGACAGGTGCCGGTTTCGCGGCGGGGCCGGCTTCCGCCGCTGGCGGTGGTGCCGCCCGCGGCGCTTCAGGTTCCGCCACCTTCGGCGCCTCGACCGGTGCCTTCAGAGACGGGATGTTCGGCTCGGCGCCCTTGTCGGGGTTGATGTGCACCTTGATGTAGCCCCGGCCGGGCACGTTCACGTCGAGCGCGGACTGGCCAGTGGATCGCGCCGCGGCACGCTCTCCGACTGATGTGCCGTCGGGCAGGTCGACCGAGACCCCGTTAGTGCCGCCGTACCGCCCCGGATTCTCCACCCCGTTCTGCTTCATCCACTGCCAGAGCCGATCGATGTCGGCCTGAGAGCGCACCACCTTGATGTTCGGCCTGCTGTCACTCGGCAGCTGGTCGAGCACCTTGGCGATGTCTTGCCCGTTCGGCCCCGCAGGAGGCGGCGGAGGCTTCGGTACGTCCCGTTTGAACCCGTAGTCCACCGCCTGCACCGTCGGATCGTGCTTGCCGTCGTGGCCTGGGAACGTGACCCCGTTCAACGGGGACAGCGCGCCGTGGATCCGGTCCGCGGTCTGCTTGTCGGCGTCGACCAGTTGCTGCACCGCGGTCTGGATCGCGTTAGCGTGCGCCTTCGCCTTCGACTGCCGGTCCCCGCCATCGCTGAGGAGGGACGGCATGGACATGTCCTTCACGACGAGGTCCTGGCCGACGGTGAACCCGTCCTCCTCCGCCTCTGCTATCGCGTTCAGGGCCTGTCTCTTCGCCCAGGCCACGTCGCCCGACCCGTTCGTGGCGTGGGCGCTTGCGCTGTGCAGTGCATCGGCGGCACCGCGAACCGTGATCAGGTCCGTCCAGGAGCGCTCGGCGGCAGCGTCGGCCCCGGCTCCCTCCCATGTCGTCCCACCCGGCCGGGTCATGCCGTTGTGGATGGTGGTGAAGTGCTCTTCCCACGCCTGAGCGGTCGATGTCCAGTGGGCCG
Organism: Mycolicibacterium sp. CBMA 226; assembly: GCF_009729075.1. Taxonomy (GTDB): domain Bacteria; phylum Actinomycetota; class Actinomycetes; order Mycobacteriales; family Mycobacteriaceae; genus Mycobacterium. Next base: position 655,711 of record NZ_VTGY01000011.1, read on the forward strand.
CCGCGGCGTCGAGATGCTCGGTCCTCCACGCCTCGATGTCGGCGCGGGTCAGGGATCCGCCGGCCAAGGTTTCAGACCTGAACGGTGGAGATCGCCTGGCCGGAGTCGCCGTCGCTGCGCGTGTAGCTGGCCGCCGCCGCGCGCAGCGTCTCCCCGGTGCTGGTGGCCCGGCCCGCGAGGGTTGCGGTGACGTTGTCGATCAGCGAGTGGCCCGTGGTGACGGCAGACGTGCTGGCCTGAGTGTGGTCGCCTTCCGCTGCGGGTGCGGTGATGCCGGAGAGCGATGCGGCTGCGGTATCGCAGACCTCGGCGTGCGACTGCAGGCCTTCGGCGTCGACGCGGAGCGCATCGGACATGGATCCCCCTTCCCCCGAGATCCAAGGATACGGCCGCATCTGGTGGGGCCCCGACGGAGATATCGCCGGCATCCACAGTCGAGCGGAGGTACTGGAGCGGATCCGCAGCCACTCCGGGTTCGGCACGGAGTGCCTGCGGATCCCGTCCGGCCGACGATTACTTGATGCTGTACTTGTCGAAACGGGCCTGGGCGGCCACCTGCGCTGCGTCGTAGGAGCCGAACGCGACCATCCACAAGCTCCTGCGGCTCGTTCGCATACTGGGAGTATGAGGCAGGACGGTCCGCCCACGTCGGTGCCACAGTCAGGCGTGGGGCACAGTCCGACGGTGCGCCGCTGAGCGTCACCAGCCGAACTCACAACCCGCGGCCGATGAGTTTCGCTGGGTAAGGTGCTGGCAATGACCAATACCGCCGATAGCGCTGAGCCGCAGCTCGAACCGGTGGCCGCCCGTCTCCTCGATGCGCAGGTGGCGTTCGCCATGCAACAGCTGCGCGGCGAGAATTACCACAGCCTGGTCCTCGACGAGATCGAGCATGCTCTGTCGGAGGCGTCTGAGATCACGCTGTCCGACGCGGTGACGCCCGCCATGATCAAGAACGTTGCCGCGAAGTATGCCGTGCAGGTGCCGGTGGAGGGCGGCATAGCGGAACTGGTCAGTGAGATTGCCGTCCGGCTGTTACAGCTGACCGCGACCTCGGACACCAACTTCGGCGACGTCCTCGACGGGCGCCGTTTCAGCGAGCTGAGCGCGATGGTGGTCGAGATGGGCGTCACCCAGCGAGTGCTGGAGCGAATACTGAGCAGTGAGGCGTTCGCCGAATTCTGGGTGACGCTGGTTCAGCACTCGCTGGCAGAGTCTGTCACGCAGGGCGGCAAGTCGCTGGCCCGCAGCCGATTGGGCCGCGTGTTCGGCGGACTCGGCGCCCGAATGCCGCAGGGTTCGGTCGAACGGCTCGAGCTTCGTGCCGAGGCTCTGGCGCGCCAGGGTGCCCGCTTTCTGCTCGCCCACACGCATGCCGACGAAAACGTGCTGGCCGAGGCGGTCAACGAGCTGTGGCGCAGTAACCTCGACAGCCCGTTGTCGTCGGCAGTTTCGATGATTTCCGCCGCCGACGTCGAGGACGCCGTCGTGCCGATCTACGAGTTCTGGCGCACCTTTCGCGACACCGACTACTTCCGAACGCTCCTCGATGAGGGCATCGACCACGTCTTCGAAAAGTACGGCGACGTCAGCCTTTACGATCTGCTGCTCGACCTCGGCGTGGGGCGTGAGGACATGATCGAGGAAGCCCTACGGTTCGGCCCTCCGGTGATTGCCTTGCTCGACGAGCGGGGTTATCTCGAGTCGGTACTGCGGCGTCGCCTCGTCCCGTTCTACATCTCGGACGAGTTCCGTGAGGCCTTGGCGGGCGGCTGATCCTGCTGGGAGATTCGCCGGTGCCACGGCGAGCACGACCAACGCCACGGCAATGGCGCCGAATCCGATCCAGCCCGTCAGGGCCAGGCGTTCCCCGACGATGGCGACGGCCAGAACGGCCGCGACAGCCGGCTCGACGAGGGTGATTGTGGTGGCCGTGCTGGCGGGCACATGGCTGAGCCCGTAGCCGAACAAGAGGTACCCGAGGAACATCGGAATCAATGCCATGTACGCGGCGACCAGGTATGCGTCGGTCGTGGCGACGAGCGGTGCCCCGGTGAGGGCGAGTATCGGCATGAGGAGCGCTCCGCCCGTTCCGAAGACAGCGCCCATCGCGGCGGCGCGTTCGATATCCCGACGCATCAGACGCTGAGCGGCCCAGGAGTACGTCGCGTACGACGCGCCCGCCGCCAGTCCGAGCAGCACCCCGATCACCGTGTGGCCCGAATCATCCGATGGTTGAACGATTTTGGACGAGCACAGCAGGGCACTGCCCACGACGCCCAGCGCGGCGGCGGCCAGCCACCACCGGCTCAGCGGGCGGCGTTCGACGGTCCACTCGAGCAGTCCGGAGGCGAGCGGCGCCGAGGCCAGGGAAACGACCGACCCGATCGCGACCCCCGCCAGATGCATGGCGCCGTAGAACGCAAGCGGATATACGGCAACCGCCGCAGCGCCGACAGCGACGACGCCACGGTGGATTCGTAGGCCGGCCCGTGCGCGACGCAGGGCCGGGACGGCGATGGCAGCCTGCAAAAGGCCGCCGATGCCGAGTGCCGCCGCGCCGATTGCCAGTGGCCCGGCATGGGGTGCGAAGGTTGCTGCGGTTCCGGTCGTCCCCCACAGCACCGACGTCACAGCGATCGCCGTGATGCCGGCGGTCCGGCCCCCGGTCACGCGTTGTCCAGCACGGCGGCCGCGATCTGGCGGGCGTGGCGAAGCCGGTCCGACGATGCTTCCAATCCGGCACGGCTCATGGCCCCTTCGAGCAGGAACGCCAGGTGCTCGGCGGTACCGGGGACGTCGTCGACTCCGGCGGCTTGCAGATGCCCGGCCACGATCTCCTCGACCTCCTCCTTGTGTCGCCGTACCGCCTCACGGCCGGGAGTTCCGACCGGAAGTTCGGCGGCGGCGTTGAGCAGCCCGCAGCCACGGAAGCCGTGCGCGTAGGCGGCCTCGGCGTGATCCAGGTAGGCGTCGAAGACTGCCAGCACCGCATCGCGCGCAGTGGTGTTGACCGCCAGACGCGTGCGATAGAGGGCCAGCCATTCCTCGTGGCGGGCCTCGATATAAGCCAGGACCAGCTCGTCTTTGGACGCGAAGTTGTTGTACAGCGTCATCTTCGCCACCCCGGCCTCCGCGGTGATGGTGTCGATACCGGTCGCTGAAATCCCGTCGGCGTAGAAGCGTTCTGCGGCCGCGTTCAGCAGGCGCTGGCGTGCCGCACCGCGGGCTGTCCTGGCCTTGCCGTGCTCCATACTAGATAGACTAGTCTACCTAGTATAGATTGGGAATGGGTGCCGCCGCGGCCCGCCGGCGTGCTCGGCTGACTACTTGTACGGCGGATACGGCGCCGGGTGCAGCACCCGGGCCAGATGTGCGGCATTCCGGGCCGCGGCGGCGGTCGCCGACGCCACGGCATCGGGAACCTCGTCGAGGTCGTCGTAGTCCGTGGACTCCATCGCGGCGCCGTTCCAGTACGTGCAGCCCTGCGCGGGAATGTTGAAGCCAATGTCGTTGAGCCCCTGGAAGATATCGGCGACGGTCTTGTGCGCGCCGTCCTCGTTGCCGACGACGCTGACGATCGCCACCTTTAGCTGTCAACGGCTCTCCAGCTCCGCCACGCGGGCCTTGAGCGTGTCGATTTCGGCCTGCAGCTCGGCCTCTCGCCCGTCGAACTTGGCCTGGTACGCCTCCCCGAGCTCGCGCAGGTACTCGCGGTCGAAGCGCGGGATGATGGAGCGCGAGCAGTTCCAGTCGAAGGCTTCGACGGCGATCTCGATCTCCCGCTGCGGTCCGTCCTCGACGACGGTGCCGCGGCCGAAGACCTTGAGCCGGGTGCGCCGCGGGTAGTCGACGAAGAACATCGCCAACCGGTCGTCGGCCGCCAGATTACCCAGAGTGACGAACTGATTGTTACCCGGCAGATCGATGAACCGCAGCCGGTCGGTCTCGGGTAGATACCGGACGAATCCGGCTGGGCCGCTGCGGTATTGGAGGTAGGGCCAACCGTTCGGGGTGAGGGTCGCGAGGCAGAACTGATCGGCCCGGCGGATCATCAGCAGCTCGCGGTCATCAAGGTGCTGGGGTCCGTCGTCGGCGCGTTCGGTGTGCCGGCCGTAGGCCTGGTAGCTGCCGTTGCGCTGCTGGCGATCCAGCGTATCGGGGCCGAATGCCAGATGGTGATAGTGGTTGTTCGGCTCGGTGGACACAACGGTCACGCTACGCCCGCCGCGTGCTACGGCGCGGCGGTCACCACAACCTGAACGACGCCCGTGTCGGTGTCCGATGCGATCACCAATGTCGGCGCGTTCGCGGCCGAGACGACGTGGCCGCCGGTGACGGTGACCGTGTACCCGTTCGGGTAGGCGACGGCGGGCACCGAAATGCTGCTCTGCGCACCGGCGGCGAAGTTGCCCGAACCGTCTGCATTCGCGGTCGAGTAGCTGAAGGTGAAGGCGCCGTTGGCATTTGAGAGTTTGAGTGGCGTTCCGGATACCGCTTGTGGATACGGGGAGGCCAGTACCTGCAGGCTGCCGGTGTTGACGTTGTTGCCGGTCGGTGGCAGCGCCGGGTCGTAGACCACAGACTCACCGCCGGTGTTGCCGCTGGTGGTGATGTCACCGACACCGGAGTAGGCCCATTCGGACCAGCTCATCAGGTACCGGTCGGCGGCGTTCATCTCGGCCGTCAAATCCGATGGCAGGGTGGAGGCGCCGAATTCGTCCATGACCACCGGGATGTTGTTGGCCTTGCCGTAGGCGTTCGCGGTGGCGGCCTGTTGATTCGCCAGCCATCCGCAGATGCCGCTGGTCGCCGACCCGGCGCAGTAATCATGAAACGCCAGAACGACATTCGCGTCGTCGATGGTGCCCAGCTGAACAGGTGCGCCGAGGATCGACGGTATCTCGGACACGGCAGGGTTGGCGGGTTCGACGAACAGTGCGGTGTTCGGATCCACCGCGCGGATGGCCGCCGCCACCTGGTTGTACATCGGGGTCAGCTGTTGATCCGCGTAGAACGGGCTGCCCAGCAGCGTCGGCAACCACGAGGTGCCGGGGAACGGCTCGTTCATGATGTCGTAGCCGATGACGCTGTTGTTGCCGGCGACCGCGGCGGCGACGGTCTCCCAGGCCTTGGCGTAGTTGTCCTCGAGCCCGATTCCGTTGGCGGCGTTCGAGTTGTTCCAGAAACCGTCCCAGGCCGCGGTCTCGGCGGGGTTCAGGTAGTAGCTGCCGGGGAAGCCGAAGCCTTTGTTGGGCAGCCCACCGGTCTTGGTGGCCCACTCGGGGGCGCCTTCCCCACCGAGCGAAGCGCTGTACAGGTCCTGGTGCATGTCGATGATCGTGTAAATCCCGTGTGCCGCCAGCATCTGCACGGTCTGTTGGATCGACTGGAGATACGCGGCGTCATACACGCCGGGCTGGGGCTCCACGCCGGCCCAGATGACGCCCAGTCGCACCACGTTGAAACCGTTGGCCGCCAGGAATGCGGCGTCGTCCGCGCTGAATCCGCTGGCCGACGGCTCGTACGGCGCCAGCTTGTAGACCTCGTTGAACCCGTGCAGCAGAACGACCTGCCCGTCGCTGTTGGTCAACCAGACTCCGGTGGGCGTCACCGACAGCATGGAGCCGTTCGCACCAGTCTGGACGAGCGTCGCGCCCGTGCCGGACTTGCCGACCGCGCCGTGATTGCCCAGCAGGCCCGCATTGCCGCCGGCGCCACCGAGCGCCGGCAATCCGGTGGACAGCGCGCCGACGCCGCTGTTCCCGGCGTCCCCACCGGCGCCGCCGATCCCGAGCCCGAAAGTGCCGGAGCCGCCGTTCCCGCCCCGGCCGCCGTCGGCCCCGTCACCGCCCGGGCCGCCGGGACCGCCGGCCCCGAACACCACAC
>NZ_VTGY01000012.1 GCF_009729075.1 Mycolicibacterium sp. CBMA 226
GCACGGCGCTGCCGAGGCCGGCGGGAGCGGCGGCCGGGGCGGCAGCGGGAGTAGTCGTGGGAGCAGCAGCCGGGGCCGGAGTGGCGGCCACCGGAGCAGCACCGCGGGCCGGAGCAGCGGCCGGAGCGGTACCGGTGGCGGCTTCAGTGCCCTGCCACTTGATCAACTCGCGGTCGCCGTCGGTGTACACGACGCTGGTCGGCGCGGCACCCGTCACGTCGAAGTACACCTTGCCCTTGGACTCTTGTCCCTCGGCGAGGCCGGCGGGGTTGATGCCCTGCGGGGTGGCAACGCCCCACAGCACGCGGTAGTTCTCGCCGTCGGCGGTACGGGCGTTCAGGTTCGGCACGAACGGCTGCGAGCTCCCCCGCTCAGCCGTGTACTCCGCGGTTGCTTCCCAGAGGGTGCCGTTGAGGTGCTCGGACAGCACGTCGGTGCTGGGCTTGAGGTTGCCGATCTCCCATTCCGCTACGGTGTTCCCGTTGACGAGCTTGCCGTCCTTGCCGAACGCCACGGTGGTGGGAGCGGGTGCCACACCTGCGGGCTGAGTCGAGTCGGCCACCGCGAACGGTGTCGCGATCAGCCCTAATGCGGCGGCTGCGCCGATGGCGATGGTGATCTTGCGGGTACTCATGATGATGTGGCTCCTTTATCTCCAAGTCGTCCGACGGGCGGCTTCCCCCACGGAAGTTGAGTCACGAGTAATTGAATAATTACTGACTACTACGAAAGCTAGCAGGTTAAGCGTCACCTGTGGATATAGGTAGACGCGCCGGCGGTGACCCGACCGCTGGCCCTGGTTCGCCGGAATCGGCCGCTGAAAAAGCGGTCGATTCCGAATACGTCCTGGTCAGGACGCGGTGAGTTCGATTCCAGCAAGTACGACGACGTTGTCCCGGCTCGGCGCCGTCAGCACGCCGGTGATTCGTTCACCGTCACGCCAAAGGTTGGCTTGCAAGGTTTCACCCGGGACCACGGTGCCCGCGAACCGGGCGCCGTAGGACCGGACCCGGCCGGCGTCGCCGTCGAGCACGTTGTCGACGATGGCCTTGCAGCCGATGCCGTAGGTGCACAGGCCGTGCAGGATCGGGCGGTCGAAGCCCGCGGCCTTGGCGAACGCCGGGTCCGAGTGCAGCGGGTTACGGTCGCCGCAGAGCCGGTACAGCAGTGCCTGCTGCGGCAGCGTGGGCAGGGCGATCTGCAGGTCCGGTGCCCGGTCGGGCTCGGCCGCCGAGGCCGACGGACCCCGGTCGCCGCCGAAACCGCCCTCGCCGCGGGCGAAGATGGACCGCTTCTGCTTCCACAGCGGAGCACCGTCGAGGGTTGTCACGGTGGTCTCCGACCAGATGACCGCGGCCTTGCCCTTGTCCCAGATCTCGGTGAACTTGGTGACCGCCCGGCCCGTGCCCGACGGCGGGATCGGCGCGTCGGGGTAGATGGCCTCGCTGGCGTGCAGCACCCGGCTCAGCTCGATGTCGATGCCCGGGAACTTGACCGTGGGCGCCTTGGTCTCGTGGAAGCTCTGTGCCACGTTGCCGAACGTCGGCAGGACCTGCGGCTTGTCGTCGATCAGGTAACGCAGTTCGCGCTCGCTCATCGGGTCGGCGCCGGCGCCGAGCCCCAGGTGGTACAGCTGCACATCGCTGCTGCTCCACGAAAAATCGATCGGCGGCAGGGTTGCTCCCAAGGCCTCGTCGAGATTGATCGGCATGTCAGCCCTTTCCCGCCACGTGAAGTGCCGCGAGGTATCCGAAGGTCATGGCGGGGCCGATGGTCCCGCCGGGGCCAGGGTAGGTATGACCCATCACCGGTCCGCTGACGTTGCCAGACGCGTACAGGCCCTCGATCACCGAGCCGTCTTCGCGCAGCGCGCGCCCGTGGATGTCGGTGACGATGCCGCCCTTCGTGCCGAGGTCGCCGGGCACCATCTTGGCCGCGTAGAACGGGCCGTGCTTGATCTCGCCCAGGTTCGGGTTCGGCTTGTTGGTGGGGTCGCCGTAGTACCGGTCGTAGGCGCTGTTGCCGCGGCCGAAGTCCTCGTCGACGCCGCTGCGGGCGAAGCCGTTGAAGCGCTCGATGGTGGCCTTGAGGGTATCGACGGGCAGCTTGGTCAGCTCTGCCAATTCCTCGATGGTATCGGCCTTGACGACGACGCCGGCCTCGGTCCACTTCTTCGGAATGCGTTGTCCCGGCTGCAGACCGGCGAAGATGTAACGGTTGCGGTACTGCTGGTCGAACAACAGCCAGGCCGGTACGTTCTCGCCCGGGCCGTCGCCCTGGCCGTACTTACCGCCGTACATGTGGTGGCAGGCCTCGACGTACGGCATGGACTCGTTCATGAACCGCTTGCCGTTCATGTTGACGATGATCGAGCCGGGGGAGTTGCGCTCCGACAATGCGAACCACGGATTGTCGGGCAGCGGCACCGTCGGGCCCCACCACGCATCCTCCATGATTTCCATTGCCGCGCCGAGCTTTTCGGCGGCCAGGATGCCGTCGCCGGTGTTGGCCTTGGCGCCCACGGTCCAGTCGGTGGTGATCGGCTGGCGCTGGTACTTGGTGCGCATCTCCTGGTTGTGCTCGAAGCCACCGCTGCCCAGGATCACTGCACGGCGCGCCCGGATCAGTTGCGGCTCAGCATTGTTCGCGTCGCGGGCATCGACGACATAGATGCCGGCCACCCGGCCGTTCTCGTAGTACAGGTCGGTGAGCGCGGTGTTCAGCTGCACCGGCACGCCGGCCTTCTGCAGGCCGATGCGCAGCGGCGCGATCAGGGCGCGGCCCATGCCGACCAGATTCTTGCCGGTGACGCCGGCCCAGGTGGCGCGGATGCCGACCTTGAGGCTGCGCAGCACACCGCGCGGGTGACGCTTGAGCTGGTTGAGCCGGACGTAATCCTGTTGCATCACAACCATGTTCAGCGGCACCTTGCCGTAAGCCGGCTCCAGGCCCGACTCGTCGACCCCCAGCTTCTTGGCGTTGAACGGCTTGGGCTCGACGGACCGTCCGCCGGCGCGGCCGCCCTCGGTCTCCGGGTAGTAGTCGGAGTAGTTCGGCACCCAGCACAGCTTCAGCGGCGAGTTCTTCAGGACGAACGACAGCATCTCGGGGCCGCGCTGCAGATAGGTGTCGATCTTCTCTGCGGGCACCACGTCGCCGACGATCTTGTGCAGGTAGGTGCGGGCCGCTTCCGGGGTGTCTTTTACCCCCGCACGCTGCAGAATCTCATTGTTCGGGATCCAGACGCCGCCACCTGACCGCGCAGTGGAACCTCCATAGTGTGGGGCCTTTTCAACGACTACTGTCGAAAGGCCCTGATGGGCTGCGGTGAGGGCGGCGACCATGCCGGCTGCACCGCTGCCGACGACGACAACGTCGTACTCCTGTCCAGTCATGTAGAACACGTTATAGAATTGCCCGGCCTGTGGACAACTGCGCCGGTCCATGAAGTTAGGGGAATTCACGAATGCTGTCCGACAACGTGCGTGCCGAGCTTGCCGCCTCGCTGGCCGAAGCTGAGCGCAGCCGGGTCGCCATGTCGCCGATGACCGACACCTACGCCGACATCGACGTCGTCGACGCGTACGAGATTCAGCTGCTCAACATTCGTCAGCGCGTCGCGGAAGGTGCCCGCGTGGTGGGACACAAGGTTGGTCTGTCCAGCGAGGCCATGCAGAAAATGATGAATGTGGATGAACCCGACTACGGGCACCTCCTCGACGACATGCAGGTATTCGAGGACAAGCCCGTGCTGACCTCGAAGTACCTGCTGCCGCGGGTCGAGGTCGAGGTCGGGTTCGTGCTGGCCGACGATCTGCCGGGCGCCGGCTGCACCGAGGACGACGTGCTGGCCGCCACCGCCGCTTTCGCGCCGGCCATCGAGCTGATCGACACCCGCATCACCAACTGGCAGGTGAAGTTGTGCGACACCATCGCCGACAACGCGTCCTCGGCCGGCTGGGTGCTGGGCAAGGAGCGGGTGTCGCCCAAGGACATCGACATTCGGAACATCGACGCCGTGCTCAAGTGCAATGGCGAGGTGCTGGGCGAAGGCCGCAGCGATGCGGTGCTCGGCAACCCGGTGACGGCGGTGGCGTGGCTGGCGCGCAAGGTCGATCAGTTCGGCGTGCGGCTCAAGGCCGGCGACGTGGTGCTGCCGGGTGCCTGCATGCGGGCGTTCGATGCCAAGCCGGGTGACGACTTCGTCGCCGAATTCGCCGGATTGGGTTCTGTCCACCTGTCTTTCGCGTAAAACCCAAAAGTTTCTATAGAGGAGTGAGCATGCCGTCCAAAGCGAGCGTCGCGATCGTCGGCTCGGGAAACATCAGTACTGACCTGCTGTACAAGCTGCTGCGGTCGGACTGGCTCGAGCCGCGCTGGATGATCGGTATCGACCCGGAGAGCGAGGGCCTGGCCCGCGCCCGCAAGCTCGGGCTGGAGACCAGCCATGAAGGAGCGGACTGGCTGCTGGCCCAGAGCGAGAAGCCGGACTTCGTCTTCGAGGCGACCAGCGCCTACGTGCACAAGGCGTACGCGCCCAAGTACGAGGAAGCCGGCATCCGGGCCATCGACCTGACCCCGGCCGCCGTCGGCCCGGGCGTGATCCCGCCGGCCAACCTGCGGGCCCACCTGGACTCGATGAACGTCAACATGGTCACCTGCGGTGGCCAGGCCACCATCCCGATGGTCTACGCGGTGTCCCGCGTGGTCAACGTGCCCTACGCCGAGATCGTGGCGTCGGTGTCGTCGGCGTCGGCCGGCCCCGGCACCCGCGCCAACATCGATGAGTTCACCAAGACCACCAGCGCCGGCGTGCGCGACATCGGTGGGGCGAAGGACGGCAAGGCCATCATCATCCTGAACCCGGCCGACCCGCCAATGATCATGCGCGACACCATCTTCTGCGCCATTCCCGACGATGCGGACCACGCCGCCATCACGCAGTCGGTCAAGGACGTCGTCGCCGAGGTGCAGACCTACGTGCCCGGTTACCGGCTGCTCAACGAGCCGCAGTTCGACGAGCCGTCGATGGTCAACGGTGGCCAGCACGTTGTCAGCATCTTCGTCGAGGTGGAGGGTGCAGGCGACTACCTGCCGCCCTACGCTGGAAATCTGGACATCATGACGGCCGCGGCCACCAAGGTGGGCGAAGAGATCGCCAAGCAGATCGTGGGAGTAACAGCATGAGCTCAAACATCGTCCAAGCACTGGAACCCGGAGACATCTTCTTCGACGCCGCCTGGGACGTCCGGCTGACAGACACGTCGCTGCGCGACGGCTCGCACCACAAGCGCCACCAGTTCACCGGTGACGAGGTCCGCGCGATCGTCGGCGCCCTCGACAACGCCGGCGTCCCCGTCATCGAGGTCACCCACGGCGACGGCCTCGGTGGCTCGAGCTTCAACTACGGGTTCTCCAAGACCCCGGAGCAGGAACTCATCAAGATCGCGGCCGACACTGCGAAGAATGCAAAGATCGCATTCCTGATGCTCCCGGGTGTCGGCACCAAGGAAGACATCAAGGAAGCCCAGGGCAACGGCGGCTCGATCTGCCGCATCGCCACCCACTGCACCGAAGCCGACGTCTCGATTCAGCACTTCGGACTGGCTCGCGAACTGGGCCTGGAGACCGTCGGCTTCCTGATGATGAGCCACACCATCTCCCCGGAGAAGCTGGCCGCGCAGGCGCGCATCATGGCCGACGCCGGCTGCCAGTGCATCTACGTGGTGGACTCCGCAGGTGCGCTGGTGCTCGAAGGTGTCGCCGACCGCGTCGGCGCGTTGGTCGCCGAACTCGGCAACGACGCGCAGGTGGGATTCCACGGACACGAGAACCTCGGTCTGGGCGTTGCCAATTCGGTCGAGGCCGTGCGCGCGGGTGCCAAGCAGATCGACGGCTCGTGCCGCCGGTTCGGTGCCGGTGCCGGTAACGCGCCGGTCGAGGCTCTGGTCGGGGTGTTCGACAAGATCGGCGTCAAGACCGGTATCGACTTCTTCGACATCGCGGACGCCGCGGAAGAGGTTGTCGCCCCGGCGATGCCGGCCGAGTGCCTGCTGGACCGTAACGCGCTGGTGATGGGCTACGCCGGCGTGTACTCCAGCTTCCTCAAGCATGCGGTGCGCCAGGGCGAGCGCTACGGCGTACCTGCCCACGAGCTGCTGCTGCGGGTTGGCCAGCGCAAGCTGATCGGTGGCCAGGAGGATCAGCTGATCGACATCGCGCTGGAGATCCAGCGGGAGCGGGCCGAGGGCAAGTCCTAGATCGACGCCCGTGAGTGCTATGCACGGAATTGAGCCAAATTCCGTGCATAGCACTCACATTCGTCAGCTTTTTGCGTGCGCGGTTTCGCTGCGTGCCAGCAGCTCGGCGAGCGCCGCCGGCAGTCGTTCGGCGATGGCCTGCGGATCGGAGACCTGGTCGGCGCAGGTGAGGACGCAGATCTGCAGGCCGCCTTCGTAGCTCCAGCCCGTGATGTTCAGGCCCATCGGGAAGACCAGCGGGCCGGTTGAGATGAGCTTCTCGACGGGTGCGCCGCCGAAGTACAGCTTCTTCTGCGGACCGCGCATGTTCGAGGCGATCATGCTGAACATCGGCCGCTTCTTGACCTTTGCGCCGATGGTCGGCAGCACCCGCGAGTAGACCTTGAACAGCGGCCAGTACTCCATCCAGTCGTGCTGCAGCCACGCATCGCGCTCACTCTGCACCTCGCGTGCGGTGGCGGTGTTCGCCGAGATGGTCTTCAACCGCTCCACCGGGTCGGCGACGTTGGTGGCGAGCTCGATGTTCCACCGGGCCACTTTGTTGCCCCACCGGTCGCTGTCCTGCGGACGCATCGACACCGGCACCACGGCGGTCATGGTGTCGTCGCCGACGGGACCGCGGGAAGCCTGGTACTCGCGAAGGACGGTGCTGCACATGCCGAGGAAGACGTCGTTGACGCTCACGCCGAACGCCTTCGACACCCGCTTGATCTGGTCCATCTCGACGTTGACGAACGCCAACCCGCGGCGCGCGGTCAGCGGCTCGTTGAACGGCAGGGCCGGCGGGATGAAGGCCTCGGCGTAGCCGGGCCTGCCCGCCTTCTGCCGGTTCTGGATGGTGCGGGTGACCTTGGCCGTGCGGGCCAGCACCTGCGGGAACTTGGTGAGCGACTTGACCTGCTGACGCGCCACCATCGGAAACCACTCGGCGGTCGGCGGGCGGTGCTCGTCGGGCACCGGGCGGGCCGACGGCTCGGGCAGCCGGTCGGCGGGATCCTGGCTGTAGAACTGCTCGAGCAGGTTGAGCGACGCCATGCCGTCGGCCACCGCGTGGTGGATCTTGAGCACGAGTGCGACGCGGCCGTCGGCCAGACCGTCGATGTACCACAGCTGCCAGGCCGGGCGGTTCCGGTCGAGCGGCGCTTCGAAGAGTTTCGCGATTTCCGCACCCAGCTCGCGGTCGGTTCCGGGCGCGGCTGCCGTGGCGCGCTTCATGTGGTAGTTCAGGTCACCCCGGGCACGGGTGATCCACCACGGCCGGCCGGCGCCGAATCGTGGCGACATCAGCTGCCAGTGCAGGGGCTCGACGCGGTCGACGAGGCCGGGCAGTGCGGCCCGCACGGCTTCGAAGGTGATGGGTTCATGGCCCTGTGCCGGATCGAGCACGACGGCCTTGATGGTGTGCTGCGGCTGGACCGCGCTCTCCCATGCGAGGAAGCTGTTGTCCTCGCCCGATAAACGTCGCATACATCACTATGAAGCCAAAAATGTGAGCCAGCGGACATGTTGTCTCAATGATCGGGAACTACCTCTGAATTTCGGCTCACCCCCGGTTTAGCGTGCTCACCATGAGCGGACCCGGCGTCGCGACGCGGAGCTGGCGGGGTTCCGCCGGGTCGGCACGATCGCGAATGGAGTAGGGATATGCAACTGAGGAACAGCCGGGTTCTGGTCACCGGCGCCAGCCGTGGTCTGGGCCGGAACATCGCGCAGGCGATGGCCCGCCGCGGTGCCGACGTCGCACTCGTCGCCCGCAACGCCGGGCAGCTCGAAGAGTTGGCGAAAGAGTTGGGCGGCAAGGCATATCCCGCCGACCTGATGGACCCGGCGGCCGTCGAAGAGCTGATCGGCCGCGTCGAGGCCGACGGCCCCGTCGACGTCATCGTCAACAACGCCGGTGTCGACCGCGTCGGCCGCTTCTACGAGGCGTCGTCGCAGGATGTGCGAGATTTGTTGCAGGTCAACCTGATTGCCCCCATGGAGCTGTGCCGGCAGGCGATGCCGCTGATGATCAAGCGCGGCCGCGGCCACATCGTCAACGTGTCCTCGATGGGCGCCATCTCCACCGGGCCGGGCGTCACCCTCTACGGCGCCTCCAAGGCCGGGCTCAGTCACTTCACGGCGGGTATCCGCTCCGAGCTGCGCAACAAGCCGGTCAACACCACGCTGGTGCAGATCGGTGAGGTCAAGACCGACATGATCGATCACATCCGGTCGTTCGGGCCGGCGCGCCGCACCATCGAGCGTTCCCTGAAGTTCCGGATGATCCCGCAGGAGCCGCTGGACGCCGACGTGGTCGCCGAGGCCATCGCCGATGCCGTCGAGAAGGAAAAGAAGCATGTCATCCTGCCCAAGCGCATCGCGGCGATGGCCTACCTCACGGAGACCCCGCGCCGGGTCTCCGAGCTGATGCTTACCGGCATCGACCAGGACAGCGACTGATCATGGGTGGCGCCATGGACCTGACCGGCAAGGTCGCGATCATCACGGGCGCGGCGCGCGGTCAGGGGGCGGCCGAGGCGCGGCTGTTCGCCGCGCGCGGCGCGAAGGTCGTGCTCACCGACGTCCTGGTCGAGGAAGGAGAGGCGGTCGCCGCGTCGATCGGCGCCGCCGCCCGGTTCCAGCGGCACGACGTTGGCAGCGAAACTGATTGGCGCACAACGGTCGAACTGGCGCTGCGCGAGTTCGGCCGGATCGACGCACTGGTCAACAACGCGGCGATCTGCACCGTCGAACCGCTGATGGACCATACCGCCGAGTCGTGGGAACGGCAGCTGCGCGTCAACCTGATCGGGCCGTTCCTCGGCACCAAGGCCGTCGTCGAGCCCATGAAGGCAATCGGTGGTGGCTCGATCATCAACATCTCGTCGCAGGCCGGTCTGCAGGGGCTTGCCGGCTACAGTGCCTACGGCGCCGC
This sequence comes from Mycolicibacterium sp. CBMA 226, assembly GCF_009729075.1. Classification (GTDB taxonomy): domain Bacteria; phylum Actinomycetota; class Actinomycetes; order Mycobacteriales; family Mycobacteriaceae; genus Mycobacterium. The sequence goes on from NZ_VTGY01000012.1 coordinate 9,178, forward strand.
CAAATGGGGTCTGCGCGGCTTCGCCAAGGTGGCAGCAATCGAGCTGGGCCCCTTGGGGATTCGGGTCAACACCGTGTACCCCGGCATGATCGACACCCCGATGGTGGCGCACCTGCCGATCGAACGTGGCCCCGGTGGACACCCCGGTGCGCCGCTCACCCGCGTCGGCGCCCCCGAGGAAGTCGCCGAGGTGGTGGCGTTCCTGGCGTCGGACGCGTCGTCGTACATGACGGGTGCGGATCTGGCGGTCGACGGCGGTGCGAGCGCGGGCCGGATCCCGGTCGTCCCGACGTAACGAGCGACTTGTCAGACTTCCCCGGCAAGATGGGCGCATGGCCGGGGATGAACCAACACTGGCGCCGGATCGACGGCGGCGGGCCGGGTCGATGGAACTGTTGCTCGTCGGCCTCACCGCCTTGGCGCTGTCGGGCTCCTGGGTCAGCGGCCTGCTGGCCGACCACGCGCGCCTCGCCGCCGCGGCCACGGTGTTCTGCGGGGTTTTCGTGCAGGCCCTGCCTTTCCTGGTACTGGGCGTCGTCGTCAGTGGGCTGGTGGCCGCGTACCTCACCCCGGAGCGGCTGGCCCGCCGGTTGCCGCGCCGGCCGGCGCTCGCGGTGGCGGTGGCGGGTGTCGGCGGTGCCGCGCTGCCCGGATGCGAATGCGGCTCGGTGCCCGTGGCGCGCCGACTGTTCAGCGGGGAGACGGCCGGGGCGGCCCTGACCTTCATGTTGTCGGCGCCTGCCATCAACCCCGTGGTGTTGGTGGCGACGGCGGTCGCGTTTCCCGGCCAGCCGCAGATGGTGGTGGCCCGCTGCGGCGCGTCATTGCTCACCGCGGTGGTGATGGGCCTGCTGTGGCAGCGCTGGGGCCGCACCGAGTGGGTGACCCGCACGCTGCCCACGCACCACGACGAGGGTGCGTCGCGCTTCACCGTGTTCACCGAGGCGGCCCGCCACGACTTCCTGCAGTCCGCGGCCTACCTGGTGATCGGCGCCGCCGCGGCCGCGGTGCTGCGCGCGGCCGTGCCGCCGTGGGTGTTCGAGCGGGTGGCCGGCAATTTGGTGGTCGGTGTGGTGACCATGGCGCTGCTGGCCGTCGTGCTGGCGCTGTGTTCGGAGGCCGACGCGTTCGTCGCCGCCAGCCTGACCATGGTTCCGCTGGTGCCGCGGCTGGTGTTCCTGGTGGTCGGCCCGGCGGTCGATGTCAAGCTGTTCGCGATGCAGGCCGGGGTGTTCGGCCGGCCCTTCGCGGTGCGATTCGCGCCGGTGACGCTGGTCGTCGCGGCGGTCTGTGCGACGGCCGTCGGGCTGCTGGTACTCGGGGACGTGCGATGAGCCGGGAGACGCAGAACATCCTGCTGCTGTTGATCGGGCTGAGCACGGGCCTGATCGCAGTGAAGGGCACGTACCTGAATTTCGTGAAGCCGGCGCTGTTCCCGTGGCTGCTGATCGCGGCGGTCCTGCTGGTGGCGCTCGCGGTGGTGTGCCTGGTGCGCGACCTGCGCCACGGGCCGCCGGGCGGCCACCACCATCGCGGCCTGCTGGCCTGGCTGCTGCTCATCCCGGTATCGCTGACCGCGTTCGTCACTGTTCCGCCGATGAGCGCCGTCGGCGCCGAGACGGTCACGGCCGCGGTGGCGCCGCCCAAGCGGGCGTTTCCACCGCTACCGGCCGACGGCACGGTGTCGCTGCCCGAGGTGGTGCTGCGGGCCGCCGCCGATTCCACGAAAAGCCTTGAGGGCCGGACCATCACCGTCACCGGATTCACCATGGGCGACGACCTGGCGCGAGTTGTCATCGTGTGTTGTGCCGCCGACGCGCAACTGGCCCGCATCCACCTGACCGGCTCCATTGGTCAACACCCGAATGACACCTGGCTGAAGGTGCAGGGCAAGGTGATGCCCGGGTCGTCCAGCCCGTCCACGAATTTCGTCCCGACCATGGAAGTGACCAGTGCCGACCCAATCCCCAAGCCCCGTAATACCTACGCGTACTGACGCTCAGGTCCTGCTCGAACAGCTCGCCGGCCCCGGCGCCGTCCTGCGCGACGACCAGTGGGTGGCCATCGAGGCCCTGGTGGTCCACGGTCGCCGGGCGCTGGTCGTGCAGCGCACCGGGTGGGGCAAGTCCGCGGTGTACTTCATCGCCGCCAAGCTGCTGCGGGCGGCCGGTCGCGGCCCGACCGTCATCGTGTCGCCGCTGCTGGCGCTGATGCGCAACCAGGTGGCCGCCGCCGAACGTGCGGGCGTGCGCGCCGCCACGATCAACTCGAGCAACGTCACCGAATGGGACGAGGTGCACCAGCGCGTCGCCTCCGGCGACATCGACGTGCTGTTGGTGAGCCCGGAGCGGTTGAACAATCCCGACTTTCGTGACGCCGTGCTGCCGTCCCTGGCCGCAGATGCCGGGCTGGTCGTGGTCGACGAGGCACACTGCGTCTCCGACTGGGGCCACGACTTCCGTCCCGACTACCGGCGCATCCGCACCCTGATCGGTGAGTTGGGTTCGGGCATACCGGTTCTCGCCACCACCGCGACCGCCAATGACCGTGTGGTGCAGGATGTCGCCGCGCAATTGGGTGTCGGAGGTGGGGATACCCTGGTGCTGCGCGGTGGGCTGGACCGGGAGTCACTGCGCCTGTCGGTGGTGCACGCCGGGGGACCCGCACAACGTGCGGCATGGCTTGCGGCGCATCTGGATTCGCTGCCCGGGTCCGGCATCGTCTATACCCTGACGGTGTCGCAGGCACATGACATCGCCGCGCTCCTGCGGGAGCAGGGCCACACCGTGGCCTCCTACACCGGCTCCACCGAGGCCGCTGAGCGGGAACAGCTGGAAGCCGATCTGCTGAACAATCGGGTCAAAGCGCTCATCGCCACCTCCGCGCTGGGTATGGGGTTCGACAAACCCGACCTCGGCTTCGTCGTGCACCTGGGCGCCCCGTCGTCGCCCATCGCGTACTACCAGCAGGTCGGCCGTGCCGGGCGCGGCACTTCCAGCGCCGAGGTGATCCTGCTACCGGGCAAGGAGGATGCCGATATCTGGCGGTACTTCGCCTCGGTTGCCTTCCCGCCGGAAGCCCTGGTGCGCAAGGTGATCGGCGAACTCGAGCCGGACCGGGCGCTGTCCACCGCAGCACTGGAACCGCTCGTCGACCTGAACCGGTCGCGGCTGGAGATGGTGCTCAAGGTGCTCGATGTCGACGGTGCGGTGCGCCGCGTCAAGGGCGGCTGGATCAGTACCGGTGAACCATGGTCATACGACGAGGAGCGCTACCGCAATCTGGACGCGGCGCGGCAGCGTGAGCAGCAGGCCATGCTGGACTACCAATCGACGACTGAGTGCCGAATGGTGTTCCTGCGCAGCCAACTCGACGATCCCGAGCTCGACGGCCACGGCTGCGACCGGTGCGACAACTGCGCAGGTTCGCGATACACCGCTGATGTCGACGCCGAGGCGGCGTCGACGGTTCGCGAACAGCTGATGCGGCCTGGCGTGGAGATCACCGCGCGCAAACAGTGGCCGACGGGCTTGAGTTCCTTGGGGATCGGGTTGTCCGGACGCATCTCCGGCGGCCACGAGCCCGGCCGGGTCATCGGGCGCCTGACCGACCTCGGGTGGGGCGCCCGGCTACGGCAATTGCTCGACGGGCCGGACGGCGAGGTGCCTGACGCCGTGGTGCAGGCGGCCGTCGCCGTACTGAAGGCCTGGGACTGGAAAGAGCGCCCGGTTGCGGTGCTGGGTCTCGATTCGGAGCGGCATCCGCAGCTGATTGGTTCGCTGGTCACCCGGCTGGCGGAGCTGGGCCGGCTGCAGAACCTGGGCACGCTGTACTACCGCCCGCAGCGACGGCCCGTGACGGCGGCGAACTCGGCGTATCGGGTTGCGGCGCTGGTGGATTCGTGGGAGGTGCCCACGCTGGACGTGAGCGGTCCGGTGCTGCTGGTCGACGACTATGTCGACACCGGCTGGACCATCACGATGGCGACCCAGGTGCTCAGTGCCGCGGGTGTGCCGGCGGTGCTGCCCTTCGCGATCGCGTCGGTCAGCTGACATGTCGATCCGCTAGCGCCGGCGCAGCGCCAGTTGCTCGACTACTGCGTCGACGCCCTGCAACCGGATATCGCTGCGGCGCACGATGTCCCACTGTGCGCGGGTCATGGTGAACTCCAGCATGGTGTCGAAAACACCGCGCCGCGATTGCCGCGACGAGCCGGTCTGGACGTAGGGCAGCGACCGCGTGACGCCGAGTGACGCGGCGTTGTCGTGCCAGGCGGCAGTGCGGGCGACGTCGGCGTCGAAGCCGGCGAAGACCAGCTGCAGCGCCGCAGCGCGCATCTCCCGGCCGAGTCCGCGGCCCTGATGGCGACGGCCCAGCCAGGAGCCCGTCGACACGGTCCGCCGGGTCGGGAAGCCGTCGGCTGTCACCGAACACACGCCCACGGCGTCGTCACCGACGACGACGGCCAGCGGCACGTCCCAGTGCTCCGTCGACACCTCGGCGCGGGTCTGCCGGAAATACTGGACGGTGTTGCGCTCCAGTTCGGGGGAGACGGCGTCGGTCCACGGGACCGCGAACGGCATGGTCGCCGGATCGTGGATGCCCTCGGCGGCCAGCTGGGCGAGCTCGTCGGCCAGCTCATCGGTCACATGGCACAGCCGCAGAACCGGTGTGGTCACCTCCAGTTCCGCCAGCGGCCAGGGCGAAGGGTGCATGCGCCAATCCCAACACGGTCGAGCTAATTCACGAAAGCGAATATTTGCCGCTTCGGACCTGGCTGACCTGCAACTTTGGCCGCTTGTGTAACAGCGGTACCGCGGCGAGCGAAACACACCCTGAGGCCGGGGAAGACGGATGCGGCCAGAACAAAGGAGGATTCCATGACTCGTGCCGTTACGTTCGGCCGTTCCACCCTCGGCTTCATCGCCCTGGGCGCCGCCTGCGCCGCGCTGGCCACACCCCAGGTGCACGCCGACCCCGTCAGCCCGACGTCGCCGACCACGTCGGCCACCGCGTCGCCGACCACCTCGGCGACGACGACCGCCACCCCCACCACCTCGGCCACGCCGACGACGTCCGCCACCACGACCACGACGACGACCGTGGCCCCGGCCGCTACCGTCGCCGACTGCAGCACCGCGACGCTCGCCAAGACCATCAGCTCGGTGACGCTGCAGCTGTCCGACTATTTCGCTGCGCACCCGGACGCCGACAGCTCGCTGCTCGACGCCACGCGCCAGCCGGCGTTCACCGCTATGAACCAGTTCGACAGCTACTTCAAAGCGCACCCGGACCAGGCCGACGCGCTCCGCGGTATCCAGGCTCCGCTGGCCGCCTTCAAGGACCGCTGCGGTCTGCAGGTCGCGCCCACCGACGCGCTGGCCGTTCTGGGCGGCGTCTAGTCATCGCACGCCGAACGTGGGCCAACGTGTCTATCCACCAACGGATTTTGCGCACGCGCTCACGTTCGCCCAGGCTGGGACCCGCCGAGTTGCGCCGTCAGCGTCGCGGCGGCGGCGACCAGCCCGCGAGCCCGCTTGGTGATCTCGGCGTCGGTCAGGGCGTGGCCGATCTGCAGTGACAGCACCATCACCTGGCGTTGGTGGTGATCGAACACCGGCGCGGCGATGACGCTGATGTCGTGCTTGGCCCGCCCGCCTGGCGCCGCGTTCGATTCACTGGGCAGGTACACACGCTCGCCGATGTCAGAGACGAGTTCGCCCAGCAGCACCCGTAATTCGTCGGGCAGGTTGCTCGACATGCCCGCCATCATGGCGTAAAGGCGCCGCCCGCCCGGCGTCAGCCGCTCAACGAGATAGCCCGATTCGCGGCACTCGGCGATCACCCGCTCCAACCGCGCGCTGTCGGTGCGCAGGGGAATCGTCGGCTCCTTGGCCAGCCAGTCGCGCACCGCGCGCTCGTCCCACAGCACGAACATGAGGCCCACCGGCGGGGCGAACGGATAGCTCTGCCCGACCTGCACCGGCTCCGGACTACCATGTGGCGCAACGAGTTCCAGCAGTGTGATGCGATCATCGACCACCGCCGACAGGGCCGCCGTCGCGTTGAACGCCTCCGACAGCCGGCGCAGTTCCGCCCGTGCGGCGGGGCTGATCCGCATGGACTCCTGCGCGGTGTGGCCCAGGGTGATCAGCCGCGGCCCCAGCCGGTAGGTCTTCTCGGCCGCGTCACGCACCAGATAGCCGGCGTCGGCGAGTGTGGTGACGATGCCCAGACAGGTGGGCTTGCTGAGGTCGAGCCGGCGCGCCAATTCGGACAGCCCGAATTGTTCCTGGGGGTGACTGGCCAGGAAATCCAGCACCGCGACGACGCGGGCGGTGGGCGGCGACGCGCGGCCGGTGTCAGTCATGGCAAGGAATGTACGACATCGGTCCAAATATGGACCGCCATCGGGGGCTTGTGGCGGCCGTCGCCGGGCTGCAACTCCACCCGCGCGGCATTGACGACGTCTGCAACACGTTCTACTCTTCAGTCGGAATATCTACCGAAGCGTTCCAATATTGGAACGGAAGGGTGCTGACCGTATGTTCACGCAGTCGTTCGTCGATGCCGTCGCCGAGGCGGAGCGCCTCGTCGCCGCGGCGCCGTTCATCGAATCCGAGGCCGATCTGCTCGAAGGCCTGCAGTACCTCGCCGGCTGCATTGCGTCGTGCACGCACGTGGCCTTCGACTTCGACAAGGATCACCCGTTCCTGCACAGCGGCACCGGGCCGTTCGAGAAGATGGGCCTCGACAACCCGGACACCATGTACTTCGGTACCCGCGTGCAACCCGGCCACGAGTACGTTGTCACCGGACGGCGCGGCACCACCACCGATGTCAGCTTCCAGCTGCTCGGCGGCGAGTACACCGACGCCAACGTGCCGGACAGCGAGACGGCGTTCGACGACCGCAAGCTCGACATCGCCGATGACGGCACGTTCGAGTGGCGGTTCACCCCGGCCACCCCGGCGCAGCTGGTGATCCGCGAGGTCTACAACGACTGGTCGGCACAACGCGGCTCGTTCGCGATCGCCCGGACCGACACCGCCGGGACGGCGCCCGATCCGTTGACCCGTGAGCTCATCGAGAAGCGGTATGCCGTCGCCGGCAAGCAGCTGGTGCAGCGGGTCAAGACGTGGTTGCAGTTCCCGAAGTGGTTCTACGACAACCTGCCTGTCAACACGCTCACCGCGCCGCGGCTCACGCCGGGCGGGCTGGCCACGCAGTACTCGTCCGTCGGGCACTACGACATGACGCCGGACCAGGCCATGGTCATCACGCTGCCGGTGACGGACGCGCCGTACCTGGGCTTCCAGCTGGGCAGCCTGTGGTACATCTCGCTCGACTACATCAACCACCAGACGTCGCTGAACGGCACGCAGGCGCAAGCGGATCCGGACGGCAAGATCCGGATCGTGGTGTCCGAGAACAATCCTGGCGTGACCAACTGGTGCGAGACGCTGGGCCATGCCCGGGGCTATCTGCAGTTCCGGTGGCAGCGGGTATCCCGTGAGCTGACAGCCGAAGACGGCCCCACGTGCGAGGTCGTGGGCCTCGACCAGGTGGCGTCGAAGCTGCCGTTCTACGAGAGCAACAAGATTTCCGAGGAAGATTGGCGCGCGCGGATTGCGCTGCGGCAGAGGCTTATTGGCGAGAGGATGGTGGGCTGACCGTGAGTGGACTGCTCGATGGAAAGGTCGTGGTGATCAGCGGTGTCGGGCCCGGGCTCGGGACGACGCTGGCGCGCCGATGTGCGGAGAACGGCGCCGATCTGGTGCTGGTCGCGCGCACGGTGGAGCGGCTGGAGCTCGTCGCCAAGGAGGTGACGGCGCTGGGCCGCCGCGCCCTGGTGGTGGGCGCCGATATCACCGACGACGAGCAGGTCGCGGGCGTGGTGGCCCGCACCACGGCAGAGTTCGGCAAGGCCGACGTGTTGATCAACAACGCGTTCCGGGTGCCGTCCATGAAGCCGTTCGCCAACACCACCTTTGAGCACATGCGTGACGCGATCGAGCTGACGGTGTTCGGTGCGCTGCGGATGACGCAGGGCTTCACGCCGGCGCTGGAAGTCGCCAAAGGCTCTGTGGTGAACGTGAATTCGATGGTCGTGCGGCATTCGCAGGCCAAGTACGGCGCCTACAAGATGGCGAAGTCAGCGCTGCTGGCCATGTCCCAGACGCTCTCGACCGAACTGGGCGAGAAGGGTATCCGGGTCAACTCCGTGCTGCCCGGCTACATCTGGGGTGAGACCTTGGAGAGCTACTTCAGCCACCAGGCACAGAAGTACGGCACCACCGTCGAGCAGATTTACGCGGCCTCGGCGGCCGGTTCCGATCTCAAGCGGCTGCCGACCGAGAACGAGGTGGCATCGGCCATCCTGTTCATGGCGAGCGACCTGTCCAGCGGTATCACCGGCCAGGCGCTCGACGTCAACTGCGGGGAGTACAAGGCATGAGTCCGCGAAGGCGACGACGAGTGAGGATCGCAGCGAGGGACGAGCGAGGACCGGAGCGAGGAGGAGTCGAGCAATGAGCACGGTACGCACGAACGTGGGAACCGTCGAGGATCTGCACGCCTCGGCCGTCAAGGCCTGCGGCCTGGACGACTTCGGCGGCGACGACGACAACTACCTGGAAGCCCTTGGCGTGCTGCTGGATTCGTATCAGCGCGAGGCCGATCTGACCGAGCTCGGCAGCAAGATGCAGCGGTTCTTCACCCGCAATGCGCTGGTGGCCCGGCTGGTGTCCAACGCTGCGTTCAAGCAGTACCCGCAGCACGCCGATGTGCCGATCGAACGGCCCATATTCGTCACGGGCCTGCCGCGCACCGGCACCACGGTGATCCACCGTCTCCTGACCGCGGACCCCGCGCATCAGGGCCTGGAGATGTGGCTGGCCGAGTTCCCGCAGCCCCGGCCGCCGCGCGAAACCTGGCCGGACAACCCGGTTTTCAGTGCACTCGACGCGCGATTCAAGCAGGCGCACGAGGAGAATCCGGACTACACGGGCCTGCACTTCATGACGGCCGACGAGGTCGAGGAATGCTGGCAGCTGCTGCGTCAGTCGCTGCACTCGGTGTCCTACGAGACGTTGGCACACGTCCCGTCGTACGCCAAGTGGCTGGCCCGGCAGGACTGGACCAAGTCGTATGAGCGGCACCGCAAGAACTTGCAGCTGATCGGCCTGAACGAGCCTGAAAAGCGCTGGGTGCTCAAGAATCCCAGTCACCTGTTCGCCCTCGAGGCGCTGATGAAGGTCTACCCGGATGCGCTGGTGGTGCAATGTCACCGGCCGGCCGAGACCATCATGGCGTCGATGTGCTCGCTCGCGCAGCACACCACGGCCGGCTGGTCGAACACGTTCACGGGCAAGGTGATCGGCGACGACTCGATGGAAACGTGGTCACGCGGCCTCGAGCTGTTCAATGCCGAACGGGCCAAGCATGATCCCAAGCAGTTCTGCGACGTCGACTACTTCGAGTTCATCAAGGACCCGGTGGGCGCCGTCGAGGGCATCTACCGCACGTTCGACATCGAGTTCACCGACGCCGCACGGCAGGCCATGACCGAGAGCCATGCCAAGAGCCAGCAGGGTCCGCGGGCGCCGAAGCACACCTACTCGCTGTCGGATTATGGGCTGACCGAGGAACAGGTCAAGGAGCGCTTCGCCAACCTGTAATTGGCGAGCAGTCGTGAAAACCCCCTAAATCGATTGATTTAGGGGGTTTTCACGACTGCTCGCGAGAGAAACTCAGCCGTCGCCGGGGGAGGGCGCGCTGGAAAACTCTTCCAGGCACCCCTCGGCGACCGCATGTTTGATGCTGTCGGACATCTTCGGGCACGAGCGGCTGCGGCTGGGGTCACCGCCTTCGGCGCGGATCTCGTTGAAGTACGCGCACCGGGCCGTCGCTGCCGAATTCCACTGCACCGCAGTGTGTTCCGGGCCCAGTTTCTTCACCGCTACCGTCGAGTGGCAGAACCGGCAGTCGACGGGGACCAGACCGGCGGTCAGGTACCGCTGTCGATCGGCAGCGGTGGCCTCGCGGACCGCGGCCAGTCGCGCCGGGTCACCGGCGAAATCCGGTGCCTTGGACCAGGATCCGTTCGCCGGCGCACCGGACGCTCCGTGTGCATGGTCATCTTCGTCCCCGTGGCCCATCAACTGCAGCATCGAGCGAGCCAGGCGCTCGGCATCGGGCGCCTGGGTCCGCTCGTCGTGCTGGGGCATCAGCTGGACTGCTCCGCGGATTCCTTGGCCTCGGCCTGCAGACGCAGGTTCTCGGCCACCTCGCCCTGCCACTTCTCGTTGGCTGCGGTGGTGTCGATCTCCAGCTCGAAGCGGTCGGTCATATCCGGCGTGATGTCGGCGACGTCGACGTAGAACTGTTGGTACCAACGGCGCATCTGGTACACGGCGCCGTCTTCCTCGACCAGCAGTGGGTTGTCGATGCGGGTCTTGTGCTTCCAGATCTCGACATCCTGCATGAAGCCCTTGCTGACACCATCGGTCATGGCGTCAGCCAGCTTCTGGGTGGTCTTGTCGTCCATGCCCTTGGGCTTTTCGACGATGACGCCCCACTGCAGCACGAACGCGTCCTGGCTCACCGGGTAGTGGCAGTTGATCAGGATCGATTCGGCCTTGTAGCCGCCGTAGTTGTTGTGCAGCCAGTTGATCATGAACGACGGTCCGAAGTACGACGCCTCCGAGTCGAGGTGTGCCTCGCCGTACTGGGTGCCCATGCCGCCGATATCCGGCCGGCCCACGTTGTGCAGGTACTGGCTGGCGATGTGGCCTTCGAAGACGTTCTTGAAGTACGTCGGCAGGCCGTAGTGGATGTAGAAGAAGTGCGCCATGTCAGTGACGTTGTCGATGATCTCGCGGCAGTTGCTGCCCTCGATCAGCAGCGAGTTCCACTGCCAGTCGGTCCAGTCGTCACTGTGGAATTCGGGGATCTCGGGGATCCGCACCTCTTCCTGGGGTGGGTTGCCTTCGTGGTCGTGCCAGACGAAGAGCAGGCCGCCGCGGACGTCGGTGTGCCAGGCGCGGGTGCGGGCCAGGCGCGGCGTGCGCTTGGCGTAAGGCACCAGCTGGCACTTGCCGTCGCCGCCCCAGCGCCAGTCATGGAACGGGCACGCCACCGCATCGCCCTTGATGGTGCCCTGCGACAGGTCCCCGCCCATATGGCGGCAGTAGCCGTCCAGGATTTTCAGGTCACCCTTCGAGTCCGCGAACACCACCAATTTGGTGCCGAACGCCTCGAACGAGTGCGGCTTGCCGTCCAGGAAGTTCTTCACAGGACCCACGCAGTGCCATCCACGGGCAAAGCGGTCCGGCAGCGCGCCGGTATCGATCTCGCGAACCCCCACGGTTTCGGTGCTCACCTTGGCCTCCCAATCTGTGCCTAGTAACTAGAACACGTTACAGTTTTTCCTCGGTTGAGCGCAATGCAAGCGTCCCGACCTGCGGTATGACGAGAGCGCGAGCAACACGACGGGGTAGGTTCTGTCCATGCCGCTTTACTCCTTCGAGGGCCGGAGCCCGGTCGTCGATCCCACGGCCTTCATCGCCCCCACCGCAGTCCTGATCGGTGATGTCCGCGTCGAGGCCGGGGCATCGGTGTGGTTCAACGCGGTTCTGCGCGCCGACTACGCGCCCGTCGTGATCCGCAACGGCGCCAATGTGCAGGACGGGTCCGTGCTGCACGCCCCGCCCGGCATTCCGGTCGATATCGGGCCCGGCGCGACGATCGCCCACCTGTGCGTCGTGCACGGCGTGCATGTCGGTGCCGAGGCGCTGATCGCCAACCACAGCACAGTGCTCGACGGTGCGGTGATCGGCCGGCGCAGCGTCGTGGCGGCACACTCGCTGGTGAGCGCCGGGACCAAGATTCCCGACGAGGTGCTGGTCATGGGGTCGCCGGCGAAAATCCGCGGCCCGATCGCCGGCACCGGCGCCGAAATGTGGGTCAACACGAATCCGCAGGCCTACCGCGAACTGGCCGAGCGCTACCTGGCGGGGTTGGAAGAGCTGTAGGGCATCCGGTGCCCGAGTTTCGCAGAAATCTGACATTCGGGCCGGCGTCCGGCCAAGACTGGGCGCATGAAGCTGCCCCTCGTCGCCTTGGCTGGTGCCACGGTGGTGCTCACCGCGCCGCTCGCCCACGCCGCGCCGCCGCCCAACTTCCCCGACTTCGCGGGCTTCAGCGTTGTCACCTCGACTCACCTCGCGACCTATCAGCGCACCGATCAGCAGATGGTGAAATTCTCCACGCCCGACGGGCTGGCGTGCCTGCTGAGCGCGTTGGGTGGCGTGGCGCCGATCGTGCGGTGCTACGGTCCGCTACCCGGGACGACGGGCCTTGCCGTCACTGCTGATCCCAATGCCAGGGCGCCCCGCGATTTCGGGGTGGCGCAGCTGCATGCGGCCAACGAGGGCACGCTCAGCAACTACCACGGCGACTACCCGACCGATCTGGCCGGCGCACCACTGCTGGCGCCCGGGGAGAAGGTGACTCTCACGACGATGACGTGCGGCGTGGTTGCCGGTGGCGTCACCGCCTGTATCGACACCACCGACGGCGGGCACGGTTTCGTCTTGCAGCCGTCGGGTTCCTGGACATTCTGACCGGGATTTGTGCACGAAAATCCGCGGTGGCCGCGGATTTTCGTGCACAAATCACGAAGTGCGCGGGGCTTCCCAGAAGGCACGCAGCGCGAGCAGCTGGCCGGCTTCGTTCGCTCGGTAGGTGAAGACGCCCGGGGTGGTGAAGTCGTGCCCGCCGATGGTGGTCACGATGCTGCCGACGTTGGCTTCCTCGTCACCGCACTGGTAGGTGGTCTCGAAGTTGAACACGAGTTTGTCGGTGGGGGCGATCGCCTTGTCCCAGAAGGCCGAGATGGCTTCCTTGCCGCGGTGTCCCTTGCCCTCGGGGTCCAGGAACGACGGTCCGATCGGGTCCTGCACGATGGCGTCGTCCGCGAAATTGGCCAGCCAGGCCTCCTTGTCGCGGGCGGCGACGGCGTCGCGGGATCGCTTGCCGGCCAGGTGTGCGGGGTGGTTCGGATCGGAAACCGTCATCTCAGTCCTTTCCCGGCTTGTCGCTGCTGACCACCCACATCGAGTAGTACTGCGCGCCACCACCGTACGCGTGGCCGAGCGCCTTGCGGGCACCTTCGACCTGGTGGTCGCCGGCCTTGCCCATGACCTGGATGGCCGACTCGGCGAACCGGATCATGCCGGATGCGCCGATCGGGTTGGAGCTCAGCACGCCGCCGGAGGCGTTGAACGGAATCCTGCCGCCGATGGCGGTCTCGCCGGCCTCGGTCAGCTTCCAGCCTTCACCTTCGGGTGCGAAACCCAGGTTCTCCAGCCACATCGGCTCGTACCAGGAGAACGGCACATAGACTTCGGCACAATCGATTTCGTCGATCGGGCTGGTGATACCGGCGTCGCGCCACAGGGCGGCGGCCGCGTCGCGGCCGGCCTGCGGGTTCACCTGGTCGCGGCCCGAGTAGGCGAGCGGTTCGGTGCGCAGCGCGGTGGCGTGGATCCAGGCCACCGGATGTCCCTCGGCGACGCGGGCGTCCGCCACTTCCTCGTTGCCGATGACCAGGGCCGCCGCGCCGTCCGACGACGGGCAGGTCTCGTCGAAACGGATCGGGTCCCAGAGCATCTGCGACGACATCACCTTCTCGACGGTGATGTCGGGCTGGTGCAGGTGGGCCAGCGGGTTCTTGGCGCCGTTGAGCCGGTCCTTGACTGCCACCATCGCGCCGATGTGTTCCGGCGCGCCCGAGCGGCGGATGTATGCGCGCACGTGCGGGGCGAAGTAACCACCCGCGCCCGCGCCGACGGGCTTGGTGAACGGCACCGGAATCGACAACGCCCACATGGCATTCGACTCCGACTGCTTCTCCCAGGCCATGGTCAGCACCCGGCGGTACTTGCCGGACTTGACGAGGCTGGCCGCGACGATAGCGGTCGAGCCGCCCACCGAACCGGCGGTGTGCACGCGGATCAGCGGCTTGTTGGTGGCGCCGGTGGCGTCGGCCATGAACAACTCGGGCATCATGACGCCCTCGAAGAAGTCCGGCGCCTTTCCGACGACGACGGCGTCGATGTCGGCCATCGACACACCTGCGTCCGCCAACGCTCTATCTATGGCCTCACGCACCAGGCCGTTCATCGAGACGTCAGAACGCTTGGCGACGTACTTGGTCTGCCCGGTGCCGAGGACGGCGGCCTTGTTCGCCATCAGTTCTTACCCTCCAGGACGGCAATCAGATTCTGTTGCAGCGCAGGACCACTCGTGGCGTGGGCCAGCACGCGGTTCGCCGATCCGTTGAAGATGTGCTCGGCGGCGAAGCCGATGCGCTCCAGGCCGGCCGAGAACATCGGGTTCGCGGCCAGGGCGCCACCCGACGGGTTGATCTTGGTCGAGTCCTTGAGCCCGATCGCCTCGGTGAGGATCAGCTGCTGGTGGCTGAACGGTGCGTGCAACTCGGCGATCTCGATCGAGCCGGCGTCGCCGCCGGTGGCGGCAGCCGCCGATGCGGCGGTCGACGGCGAGACCGTCAGGTCGCGTGCGCCCAAGATGGGGGTTTCGATTCGGTGCTCGAAACCCGTTATCCAGGCTGGGTTTTCGCGGAGTTCGCGGGCTTTGTCGGCCGACGCCAGCACGATCGCGGACGCACCGTCGGTGATGGGCGCGATGTCGTGGCGGCGCAGCGGGTCGGCGAAGAACGGCCGGGACAGCAGCTCGCTCACGCTGGCCGCGGACTCGAGTCGGTCGACGCGCTCGGCGACGGCGAACGAATCCAGTGCCACCTGCGCCATCTGCTCGGCGGTCCACTTGCCGGCGTCCAGGCCGAAGCGGGCCTGCAGACCCGCCATCGAGACGGCGTCCGGCCACAGCGGGGCGACGGTGTACGGATCGGTCTGCAGGGCCAGCACGCGGCGCAGGGTGCCGGCGCTGCCCTTGCCGAAGCCGTACACCAGTGCGGTGTCGACCTCGCCCGTCAGGATCTTGATGTAGGCCTCATACAGTGCCCAGGCCGCGTCCATCTCGACGTGCGACTCATTGATGGGCGGTACCGCGCCGATCGAGTCGATGGCCGAGATGAACGAGAATGCCCGGCCGGCAAGGTAATCCGAGGAACCTGAGCACCAGAAACCGATATCGGTCTGCTGCAAGCCCAGCTCGGTGAACAGTTTGGCAAAGCACGGCATCAGCATCTCGACGCCGTTCGTGGTGCCGTCGGTGCGTCGCACATGCGGGGCATGCGCGAACCCGACGACCGCTACATCACTGGAAGTCATTTGTTTTCTCTCTTCGCGCAAGCGCTCATCGGTGGTGCCCTTTACAGGTGGTGCTTGTACGAGTCGTAGTCGGCGTCGGGTTCGCCGGATGGCTTGAAGTGCGAGATGTTGTCGATGCCCAGGCCCCACTCCTCGCGGGGCTTCCACACCGCCTGGACCCGCATGCCCATCCGTACCTCGGCCGCCTCGATCTCGGTGACCAGGTGCAGGAACGGGATGTCGGCACCGTCGAGCAGCACGTAGGCCGCCACGTAGGGCGGCTTGATGCGCTGACCCGGGAACGGGATGTTGATGATCGCGAAGGTGGTGACGGTGCCGCGGTCGGGCAGCTCGACGAATTCGTCGAGGACCATGCCGGTGGCCGGGTCGGCTTCCTTCGGCGGGAACAGCACCGGGCCGGGCTTGCCGTCCCGGCCGACCTTGGTGCGGGCACCGAGCAGCTTGCCCTCCTGCAGGCCGCGCAGGAACACGGTCTCGGGAAGCGAAGCGGTGTGCTGGATTTCGATGGACGACGGTACGACCAGCATGGTCACCGGGTCGCGATCATCGGGTTCGGCGGACTCTTCGACTGCCTCTTCTTCGTCACCGGGCACGAAGTAGGCGATGTCGGTGATGGCACCGACGGGCTCGTCGACCCAGTGCGCACGGACGCGATCGCCGGCCTTCAGGGAACCTTCCGGGGTGTCAACGGCGTGCAACAGCGGGGTGTCGGCGCCGTCGAGCTTGATCAGCGCCCAGGCGAACGGACGCTGCAAGGGCTGGCCTTGCAGAGGCTCCGGCTGCCACGTCCATGACACCACGGTGCCGACGCTCGAAACCGGAACCACCTCGGTCAGGGCCTCGTACGTGACAGGGTCATACTCGGCGGGAGGCACGTGTACCCGGCCGTCTGAACCGCGGGTGCCGACGATGCGTCGTCCGCGCAGCGCGGTGAAGAACTGACTCAGGACCGGACCGACTGAACGGGTGTAGTCGAATGACAGTTTCAGCGGAGCCGAAAGGGGCGGCTCATGGCCTGCCATCTGGGCTGGGCTGCTTTGGCTAACGCTCACGGCATCGAGTAGAACAGGTTCTAACAATCGTGGCAAGCACGTTCGGAAAGGCGGCCCCATGAAACTCGGTTTGCAGCTCGGATACTGGGGTGCCAAGGCGCCCACCGACCACGCGACGCTCGTCGCCGCCGCGGAAGAAGCCGGTTTCGACACCGTCTTCACCGCGGAGGCCTGGGGCTCGGATGCCTACACCCCGCTGGCCTGGTGGGGCCGGGAAACCACGCGGATGCGGCTGGGCACTTCAGTGATCCAGATGTCGGCCCGCACGCCCACGGCATGTGCGATGGCGGCCCTCACGCTCGATCACCTGTCGGGCGGTCGGCACATCCTCGGCCTCGGTGTCTCGGGACCGCAGGTCGTCGAGGGCTGGTACGGGCAGAAGTTCCCGAAGCCGCTGGCGCGCACCCGCGAATACATCGACATCCTGCGCAAAGTGTGGGCCCGCGAGGCCCCGGTGACCAGCGCCGGTCCGCACTACCCGCTGCCGTTGTCAGGTGCGGGCACCACGGGTCTCGGCAAGCCGCTCAAGCCCATCACCCATCCGCTGCGCGCGGACATCCCGGTGATGCTCGGCGCCGAAGGTCCCAAGAACGTCGCGCTGGCCGCCGAGATCGCCGACGGCTGGCTGCCGATCTTCTACTCGCCGCGGATCTCCGGCATGTACAACGAATGGCTCGACGAGGGCTTCGCGCGTGCCGGTGCCCGTCGTACCCGCGAGACGTTCGAAATCTGTGCCACCGCGCAGATCATCGTCACCGACGATCGGCCGATGGTCATGGAGATGATGAAGCCGCACCTGGCGCTCTACGTGGGCGGCATGGGCTCGGAGGACACCAACTTCCACGCCGAGGTGTACCGCCGCATGGGCTACTCCGACGTCGTCGACGACGTCACCAAGTTGTTCCGCAACGACCGCAAGGACGAGGCCGCCAAGGCCATTCCGGACGAACTGGTCGACGACTCCGCAATCGTCGGGAACCTCGACTACGTCAAGGAACAGATCAAGGCCTGGGAGGCTTCCGGCGTCACCATGATGGTCGTCGGGGCCAAGTCGGTCGAGCAGATCAACCAGCTGGCTGAATTGGTCTAGTTACTCCGGTTCATCCGCGAGGTGGGGGTACCTCCCGCTCGCGGGGGAACGTGAAAACCCCCATCTTCGAGCTGAAATGGGGGTTTTCACGTCCGCTCGCGAACGTGTTGTAGACACTTATTGCAATGTGTCTACAACGTGTTCTAGATTTGTGCTGTGACTGACGCCACCGGGTCGACGCCCTCGCAGCACACCATCGCCGGCACCGTGCTGACCATGCCGGTGCGCGTCCGCAAGGCGACGCAACACATGGCGATGTTCTCGGTCGACGCAGACGCCGCGCAACGCATGATCGACTACAGCGGCCTGCAGGTGTGCCGGTTCCGCCCACGGCGTGCGGTCGCCGTGCTGATGCTCATGCACTACGTCGACAGTGACCTCGGCGAGTACTACGAGTACGGCACCAACATCATGGTGAGCCCGCCCGGTTCGAACGCCTCGGGCCTGCGCGCCCTGCAGTCAGCCGGCGCCTTCATCCACCACCTGCCCGTCGACCAGGCCTTCACGCTGGAGGCCGGCCGGTCCATCTGGGGATATCCGAAGGTGATGGCGGACTTCGTCATTCGGGATGGAAGAGGCTTCGGCTTCGACGTCACCATCGACGGCCAATTCGCCGTCGGGATGGACTTCCGGCCCGGCTTCCCGGTGCCCGCGCCGGCCAAACCGCAGGCGCCCCCGACCTATTCGCATCTCGACGGCGTCACTCGCGAGACCATCGGCGTGATGCGACCGTCCGGCGTGCGCTACCGGCCCGGGGGAGTGACGGTGCGACTCGGTGACCACCCCTATGCCCGGGAATTGGCGGCCCTCGGATTGCCGAAACGCGCCATGCTTTCCGGTTCCGCTGACAACGTAGACATGACTTTCGCCGATGCTCAGGAGATCAAGTGACCAGTGTTATCACCCGCCCCGACGTTGAGCTGGCCGACGGGCGGTTCTACGCCGAGCGGGCAGCAGCACACGAGGCCTACCGCTGGATGCGGGCCAACGAGCCGGTGTTCCGGGATCGCACCGGCCAGGCTGCGGTGACCACGTACCAGTCGGTGCTCGACGCCGAGCGCAACGCCGAGCTGTTCTCCAACGCCGGCGGCATCCGCCCCGACCAGCCGGGTATGCCGTACATGATCGACATGGATGATCCGGCGCACCTGGTGCGGCGCAAGCTCGTCAACGCCGGCTTCACCCGCAAGCGCGTCATGGACAAGGTGCCGTCCATCGGGCGGCTGGTCGACGCGCTCATCGACAACGTCTGTGAGAAGGGCGAAGCCGACTTCGTCAACGATCTGGCGGCCCCGCTGCCCATGGCCGTCATCGGCGACATGCTCGGTGTCGTGCCGCAGGAGCGGGAGATGCTGCTCAACTGGTCGGACGAGTTGGTGTCGGGGCTGTCGTCGCACTTGGATGAGGCATCGATCCAGAAGCTCATGGAAACCTTTGCGGCATATACCGCTTTCACCATGGACGTCATCAAAGACCGGCGGGCCAATCCCACCGACGACCTGTTCTCGGTGTTCATCAACTCCGAGGTCGACGGCCAGCGGATGGCGGACGACGAGATCGTCATGGAGACGTTGCTGATCCTGATCGGCGGCGACGAGACCACCCGGCACACGCTGTCGGGCGGCACCGAGCAACTGATGCGCAACCGCGATCAGTGGGACCGCCTGGCCGCCGATCCGTCGCTCATGCCGGGTGCCGTCGAGGAGATGCTGCGCTGGACCTCGCCCATCAAGAACATGTGCCGCACCCTGACCGCGGACACCGTCTTCTACGGCACCGAGCTGAAGAAGGACGAGAAGGTCATGCTGATGTTCGAGTCGGCGAACTTCGACGGTGAGCAGTTCGAGAACCCGGATGAATTTCACATCGACCGGAACCCCAACAGCCACTTGGCTTTCGGCTTCGGCACGCATTTCTGTATGGGCAACCAGCTGGCCCGGCTGGAGCTGCGCCTGATGACCGAGCGTCTGCTGCAGCGCCTGCCCGATCTTCGTCTGGCGGACGGCGCGGAAATACCGCTGCGCGCCGCCAACTTCGTCAGCGGCCCCGAGGCCATGCCGGTGGTCTTCACCCCGACTGCCCGGGTGCTCTAGCCGAGGTTCATCGCGAGCACATCGACGGCGGCGTCGATGTGCGGGCAGATGGTGGGTCCGTGACGAGCGACCAACTGCGAGAGGGCCCGCGCGAGGTGCGGTCCCACTATGCCCGCGTCGAGCAGATCCTCGGCGATGACGATGTCGTTCACGACGTGGGCCGCCTTCAGGCGCCCGTCCGCGGCGACCTCGTAGCGCCAGTCGCCGATCTGGACCCGCTCGGGAGCGGAGCGGAACATCCCGCGCCGGCCCGGCGTATGCACGACGCCGGGCACCGCCCGAAAGACGTTGACCACGGCCGCGATTCCGGCCGGGCCGGCCAACGCCGCGGACACGGTGTCGCTCACGCGGGTGCTGTCGAACTCGGTCATTACCCGCTCATCGGCAGGACGAATGCCGGCGAGATGGTCTCGGGCTCGCCGATGCGCCGGACTGCGGTACCTGCGACGTAGAACTCCACGGTGTGGTGGCCCCACGCGTAGTTGGAGATGGCGAAGTGCACGCCGACAACACCGTTCGCGGCATCACGTTCAGCCTCCGCCTGCATGCGTGACATCGCCAACTCCCTGGCCTCGTAATTGCCCTGCGTCCACTGTGGCATCTCGGCGTTGCGACCCATCTGCTTCATGTTCTGCATGAACCCCTGCACAGCAACGTGATACACACAGTTGCCCATGACGAACGCCACGGGCATGAATCCCGATCGCAACAACGTCGTCAGGTCTTGGCCGGACAGGTGGCTGCTGAACGCCTGCCCGTTGGGACGGCGGTAGGCACCCGGTTTCGCGGTGTAGCGCACCGCAGTGCCCACCGCGATGAACTCGAGATGATCGGCCTCGCCGACGTGCCGCCAGTCGAGGCGGACACCGACCACGCCGTCGGCGCCCAGTGCGTCGGCCTCGGCCTGCATGCGCGCCATGGCATTCCACCGCGCGCGGTAGGTGGCCTCGGTCAGCACCGGCAGCTCCGACTGCTGACGCAGACCGGTGAACTGGTAGCCGACGTGGTACACCGACGCGCCCATCACGAGTTCCATCGGGGCGAATCCCGCGCCGTGCAGCAGCGCGAATTCGTTGATCGACAGGTCGGAGGTGAACAGCTTGTCGGCGTGGGAGAGCCGCTCGCCGGCTATCGGATCGAGTGAATTGGGCTGCATCTGCGTGGTCCTCTCGTAGTCAGGCAACCGATTGCCGGCCGGCGGTCCTGGCTGGCACAGCGATGGAGATGACGGTCCCGGGTGAACCCGTCACCGCGAATTCGCCGCCGGTGGCAAGCACTTTCGTGCAGATCGAGGCGAACCCGATGTGGCCGTCCTCGACGCTCTGCGCGAGCCGGTCCGGCGGGATACCGACACCGTCGTCCGCGATCCGCAGTTCGGCCCGGCTTCCGTTGTGCGCCAGCCGGAATCGCAGGTTGTCGGCCTGAGCGTGTTTGATCGCGTTGGTCGAGAACTCCCGGGCCGCGCTGTAGAGCAGGTAATCGGCATCGGTGCGCAGGTCGTCCGGCCAGCCGTCGGCATCCAGCTGGACCCGCATGCCGGTCCGGGCGCCGATGCTGTCGGCCAGTGACGCGATGGCGGCCTTCAGGCCGGCGCGGGCCAGCACCTCGGGATGCAGTTCGCGCACGACGTCGCGCAGCAGCCGCGAGGACTCGGCAAGCGCGAAGTCGACACGGTCCATGCCTTCGACGGACCCGTCGCGGACGTCTTCCATGTCGTGCCGCGCCACCAGGACGTACTGCAACGCGCCGTCGTGCAGGCGCTCCGAGAGGGATTGGCGTTCCCGCTTCTCCAGACTGATGACCTCTTCGAGCAGGCGGGTGCGCTCCTGAGCCAGCCCGACGATGGTCCTGGTCTTGGCTTGCTGAATCCAGGACAGCGCGACCGACCCGGCGGCCAGGCCGAACACGATCGCGGTGCGCAGCAGGATCGAGCCCCAGGGTTCGTTGCCGTTGGCTTCTCGGTCGATCCAGTTCACGACGAAGAACGTGAAGACGGTGGGGATCGCGACCATGGTGCTGACGGCGGGATCGAGCTGGGCCGCCGCGATCAGCGGGATCAGGAACAGGCCGTGCTGCAACACGTCGGATGTCCAGGTCTCCGGTGAGCTGAGCCCGGTTTCCACCGAGATGACGGCCACCACCGTCAGATCCGCGCACAGCATGAGCAGCGACACCGCGCGCTGGGTGCGCTGGTCGGAGTGATCGGCGGACCGCTGCGCCCACCACGCCCACACCGTGAGCGAGGCGATGTAGGCCGCCAAGATTCCCCAGTGCAGCCAGCGGTTGGCGCTCGGCGGCTGCAGCAGCAGGCCGGTTCCGATGAACACCGCCAGGAGAATGCGGAGCGCGAACTGCAGCAGTAGGCCCCGCAACAGCGACACGTCGGCAGCCGGCACCGGTCCCGGTGACCCACCGCGTT
Source organism: Mycolicibacterium sp. CBMA 226 (assembly GCF_009729075.1). Lineage (GTDB taxonomy): Bacteria > Actinomycetota > Actinomycetes > Mycobacteriales > Mycobacteriaceae > Mycobacterium. The sequence goes on from NZ_VTGY01000012.1 coordinate 31,152, forward strand.
CAGGCATGTCTCACTTCTTTCGTGATTTGTGCACGATTTTCCGCGATGGCGGCGGAAAAGCGTGCACGAATCACGTAAAAGATTCGACGATGGACTCTCGGGGGTCGCGCCACGTGAGGCTCAGGTCGGACAACGTCATGCTGTCGTCGGTGGGTACGGCGGCCGTCAGCAGCACGGCGGCTTCGTAGCTCAGGCCCTCGGCCAGGGTCACCCAGCGTCCCGCGATATCCGATACCCGGCCGACGCCGCGAAACAGGCTTGGCGACAACGGTATCCGGCGGATCGGCCGACCCAGAGCCGACTGCAGGGCGTCGACCATCTGGTTGAACGTCAGCAGCACGCCGCCGCAGACGTAGCGCTTCGGGCCGCGGCCGGGCCGCATCAACGCCGTGTGGACGCGGGCCACGTCGCCGACGTCGATCATCTGCATGCCGCCGCGCAGGCGCGGCGCGACGCGGTACCGCACGATCGGATCCCAACCACGTTGTGTCACACCGACTGCCGTGTGGAAGGCCGGCCCGACGACCGACGACGGATACGTCACGACGACCGGTGCGCCCCCGGACTGCAGTCGCCGCGCCGCGTTGTCGGCGTAGGCCTTGGTGCGGGCGTAGTCGCTGCGGCCGGGGGCCGGGGGACTATCGGGTCCGATGACGCCGTCGGGCGGCGGGAAGAGCGAACTGTACGACGACACCGAGACCACGGGGTCCAGCCCGAGCTCACACGCCTGCGTCAGCAGGGCCTCGGTGGCGTAGGCGTTGATCTCCCACATCAGCTGGGTGCGGCGGCTGTCGGTGCCGACGACGCCGGCCGCGTGCAGCGCGGCGTCGCACCCGGCCAGTAGTTCGGAAACCGTTGCGGGATCGCGGATATCGCCGACCAGAACCTCGACGGGGCCCACCTGGGCCAGCGCGTCGAGGGCTGGGTCGTCGCTGCCGCCGGGAACCACCAGCAGCCGGACAGTGTGCCCGGCTGTCAGTAGAGCGCGGACGGTATGGGCACCGACATAGCCGGTGCCGCCCGTCACTGCGATGTGCATCAGCGCATCTTGAACTGTGGTGCGCGCTTCTCCTTGAAGGCCAGCGGGCCTTCCTTGGCGTCGTCCGACAGGAACACGGGGATGCCGTTGGCGGTGTCGGGCTTGAAGGCATCCAGCTCGTGCATGCCCTCGGTCTCGCGGATGGTCTTCAGGATGGCCTGCACCGCCAGTGGACCGTTGTTGTTGATCACCTCGGCGACCTCGAGAGCCTTCTCCAGCGCGGTGCCGTCCGGAACCACATATCCGATCAGCCCGTAGTCCAGGGCCTGCTGGGCGGTGATGTGCCGGCCGGTCAGCAGCATGTCGCACGCGATGGTGTACGGAATCTGGCGCACGAGGCGCACTGCCGAACCACCCATCGGGTACAGGCTCCACTTGGCCTCGGAGATGCCGAACTTGGCACTCTCACCGGCGATGCGGATGTCGGTGCCCTGCAGGATCTCGGTGCCGCCCGCGATGGCCGGGCCCTCGACCGCGGCGATCAGCGGCTTGGTCAGGCGGCGGCCCTTGAGCAGACCGTCGATGCGCGACGGGTCGTAGCTGCCGTCCTTGAACGAGTCGCCCGGCGGCTTCTTGGTGGCGCCCTTGAGGTCCATCCCCGCGCAGAAGTAGCCGCCGGCACCCGTGAGGATGCAGGTGCGGATTTCCGGATCGTTGTCGACGCGGTCCCAGGCTTCGACCATTATCGAGAGCATCTCGCCAGAGAGGGCGTTGCGGGCCTCGGGCCGGTTCAGCGTGACGATCAGCGTGTGTCCGCGCTGCTCAATGAGGGCGTCGGCGGCTTTTTCGGGTGCGCTCACGGGTATCAACTTCCGGTCTCGAGATCGTTAGACTTGTCACAAAATGTAACACGTTCTAGTTTATGTAACGTGGCTCTGAACATCGCAGATCTCGCCGAGCACGCCATCGATGCTGTGCCGGACCGTGTCGCACTCATCTGTGGCGACGAACAGCTGACCTACGCCCAGTTGGAGGAGAAGGCCAACCGCCTGGCCCACTACCTCCAGTCGCAGGGCGTGAAGAAGGACGACAAGGTTGGGCTGTACTGCCGCAACCGCATCGAGATCGTGATCGGCATGCTCGGCATCGTCAAAGCCGGCGCGATCCTCGTCAACGTCAACTTCCGCTACGTCGAGGGCGAACTGAAGTACCTGTTCGACAACTCGGACATGGTCGCGCTGATCCATGAGCGCCAGTACTCCGACCGCGTCGCCAACGTGCTACCCGAGCTGCCGCTGCTCAAGACGATCCTGGTGGTCGAGGATGGGAGTGAAGGACCAGCCAGCGACTACCACAGGTATGGCGGCGTCGAGTTCTACTCCGCCATCGCCGACAGCTCGCCCGAGCGGGACTTCGGTCCGCGCAGCGAGGACGACATCTACCTGCTGTACACCGGCGGCACCACCGGCTTCCCCAAGGGCGTCATGTGGCGCCACGAGGACATCTACCGAGTGCTGTTCGGCGGCACCGACTTCGCCACCGGCGAGCCCGTCGCCGACGAGTACGACCTGTCCAAGCAGGCCGCCGCCAACCCGCCGATGATCCGGCTCCCCATCCCGCCGATGATCCACGGCGCGACGCAGTCCGCCACCTGGATGGCGCTGTTCACTGGCCACACCGTGGTGCTGATGCCGGAGTTCGACGCCGACGCCGCGTGGCGAATGATCCACGAGCACAAGGTGAATCTGCTGTTCTTCACCGGTGACGCGATGGCGCGGCCGCTGCTGGACGCGCTGCTGGCGCACCAGGACGCCGGCAACGAATACGACCTGTCGTCGCTGTTCCTGCTCGCGAGCACCGCCGCGCTGTTCTCGACCAGCCTCAAGGAGAAATTCCTCGAGCTGCTGCCGAACCGGATCATCACCGACTCCATCGGATCCTCGGAGACCGGCTTCGGTGGCACCAGCATCGTGGCGAAAGGTCAGTCGCACACCGGCGGCCCGCGCGTCACCATCGACAAGAACACCAAGGTCCTCGACGAGGACGGCAACGAGGTGGTGCCGGGTTCGGGTCGGCGCGGCATCATCGCCAAGTGCGGGCACATCCCGGTCGGTTACTTCAAGGACGAGAAGAAGACCGCCGAGACCTTCAAGACCATCAACGGCGTCCGGTACGCGATCCCCGGTGACTACGCCGAGGTCGAGGCCGACGGCAGCGTGACGATGCTGGGCCGTGGCTCGGTGTCGATCAACTCCGGTGGCGAGAAGATCTACCCCGAAGAGGTCGAGGCCGCACTCAAGGGACACCCGGATGTGTTCGACGCCTTGGTCGTCGGCGTTCCGGATCCCCGGTTCGGTCAGCATGTCGCTGCTGTCGTGCAGCCCCGTGAGGGCACCCGGCCGGCGTTGGCCGACCTGGACGCGTTCGTCCGCAGCGAGATCGCCGGCTACAAGGTGCCGCGCAGCCTGTGGCTCGTCGACGAGGTCAAGCGGTCCCCGGCCGGCAAGCCCGACTACCGCTGGGCCAAGGAACAGACCGAGGCCCGCCCGGCCGACGAGGTACACGCGAAACACGCCGGCGCACAGGCCTAGTCGCGCCGGCTCGACAAGGAACACGAGAATGAAAACCGAACTCTGCGAACGCTTCGGGATCGAGTACCCGATATTCGTCTTCACGCCGTCGGAGAAGGTGGCCGCCGCCGTCAGCCGCGCCGGTGGCATGGGCGTGCTGGGCTGCGTCCGCTTCAACGACGCCGACGACCTCGAGAACGTCCTGCAGTGGATGGACGCCAACACCGACGGCAAGCCGTACGGCGTCGACATCGTGATGCCGGCCAAGGTCCCCACCGAGGGCACCAGCGTCGACATCAACAAGCTGATCCCACAGGGGCACAAGGACTTCGTGGCGAAGACCCTCGCCGATCTCGGCGTGCCGCCGCTGCCCGCGGACGAAGAGAAGAACGAGGGCGTGCTGGGCTGGCTGCACTCGGTGGCCCGCAGCCACGTCGAGGTGGCGCTCAAACACCCGATCAAGCTGATCGCCAACGCACTCGGCTCGCCACCGAAGGACGTCATCGACCAGGCCCACGCCGCGGGTGTTCCGGTGGCCGCATTGGCCGGCTCCGCGAAGCATGCGGCGCGGCACGTCGAGAACGGTGTCGACATCGTCGTCGCCCAGGGACACGAGGCCGGTGGCCACACCGGTGAGATCGGATCCGTCGTGCTGTGGCCGGAAATCGTTGACGCCCTTGGTGGTGCGGCCCCGGTGCTCGCCGCCGGTGGCATCGGCACGGGACGGCAGCTGGCTGCCGCGCTGGCGCTGGGCGCGCAGGGTGTCTGGATGGGTTCGGCGTTCCTGACCTCGGCCGAATACGACCTCGGTGTGCGCCTGGAGTCGGGCGTTTCCGTTGTGCAGCAGGCAATGCTGAACGCGACCTCGGCCGATACCGTCCGCCGCAAGATCTACACCGGCAAGCCGGCCCGGCTGCTCAAGAGCCGCTGGACCGACGCCTGGGACGCCGAGGGGGCGCCCGATCCGCTGCCGATGCCGCTGCAGAACATCCTGGTCAGCGAGGCCCATCAGCGGATGAACGAGTCCGGTGACCCGACCGCGGTCGCCATGCCGGTCGGTCAGATCGTCGGCCGGATGAACGAGATCCGTCCGGTCGAGGTCATCATCGCCGAGCTGGTCGCGGAGTTCGAGGCCGCCACCAAGCGCCTGGACGCCATCCGCGACAACTGAACGCTCATTCTGCGTGCCCGGTGCTGACAAGCGCCGGGCACGCGGGCGTTCACGGCGTGATCTTCACCTGCTGCGCCACGGCATCGGTGGCGGCCTGGATGATCGGTGTCTGGTCGGCCGAGCCGTCTGAATTCAGTTGCAGCACATAGGTGGCGCCGTTCGACGGGAAGATCACCGTCTGCTGCGCGACGAACTTCGTCTTGCCGTCGGACACCCAGGTGCCGGCGATCCGGTAGGCGGGGTAGTCACGCACGGTGGTTTCCGACCCCGGACCCGACGGCGTGAAGCCCGGCAGATTCTCGATTTCGCCAGGCGCGGTGGCCATCAGTGCCTTGGCGTCGACGTCACCGGTCAGCTTCGACAGCAATGCGATCACGCTGGGCGCGTAGTCCTTCGGATCAACGGGCCCGGTGTAGATGATCGAGTCGTACGCCCACGGCGGATTGTCGTCACCGCTGGACTTCCAGCCGTCCGGCTTCGGCAGGTCGACCTTCGGCTCTCCGTTGTCGGTGCGGTGCACCTGCTGTTCGGTGATCTTGTGGTCTTTGATGTAGCTGGCGATCGTCGCGTTGGGGCCGTCACTTGCGCTGCTGCTGACCGCAGCCGCACTGCTGGTCGCGGCCACCGGCGCGGCGCTGGTGGTGCCGCCGGATGCCGCGCTCGCGTCTTTGCCGGAGTCACAACCGGCCAGCACCACAGACAGTGCGGTCGCTGCCGCGACGAGGCCGGAGATCGCGGGCGTACTCATACGGCCGAGACTAACCGACAATGCCCTGGGTCATCCTGTGGGCCGGGCCGCGTCGTGGGCATAAACCGGCTCTAGCGTGAGGATTAGCTGTGGCATTACTGTGACCCCGTGGCAAACGCGCAGAAACCACCGCCCGCCTGGCTCATCGACGGCATCGGCCGGGTCCGTGACGGACTGGGCCAGTTACGCCAGTCTGTCGTCCCGCCGAACGTCGCACTCTTCGAGTTGGGACAGGGCGCCTGGCTGACCCAGGCCATGTACGTCGGCGCCAAATTGGGCATCTTCGACGCGCTCGCTGACGGTCCCGCGTCAGCGGACGACATCGCGCGCCGAGTGGGTGCGCACCCCGAGGCCACCGCGCGGCTCATGCGGGCACTCGCGGGCAATTCACTGCTAAAGCAGGGGCGCGACGGCCGGTTCGCGCTGAACCGTCTGGGGCAGGCGCTGCGATCCGATGTGCCGGGCTCGCTGGCACCCATGCTGCTGTTCATCGGTCATCCCAAGCACTGGGAGCACTGGGGTCAGTTGCTGTACTCGGTGCAGACCGGCAAGACGTCCGCGGAGATGCTCCGTGGCATGCCGATCTTCGAATACCTGGAGAACGACCGCGACCTGGCCGACGTCTTCAACAACGCCATGACCGCGGTGTCGGCCATGGCGATCGAAACCCTCATGCCCGCATATGATTTCAATCGCTTCCGCACGATCGTCGACGTCGGTGGCGGGCACGGCGCGCTGCTGGCGGCCGTGCTGCAGCAGGCCACCGAGGCCCGCGGCGTGCTGTTCGACCTACCGTCCGTCGTGGCCGGAGCCGGTCCGGTGCTGGACGCGGCCGGGGTATCCGATCGGGTCACGGTCACCGGTGGTTCGTTCTTCGACGCGGTGCCCGAGGGCGGCGATGCCTACCTGTTGAAGACGATCATCCACGACTGGGATGAGGACAGCGCACTGGTGATCCTGCGGAACATCCGCAAGGCGATCGACCCCGCCGGAACCCTGGCCCTCGTCGAATTGGTGCTGCCGGAAGGCACGCCCAATCACCCCGGCATGCTTCTCGACCTGGAGATGCTGGTGGCGGCCGGCGGCCGGGAGCGAACCGGTTCGGAATACACGGACCTGTTGGCGCGCGCGGGCTTTCGCCAGACGCGCGTGGTCCCCACGGCCGGGCCGATGTCCCTCGTCGAGGCCGTCCCGGTCCACGACTAGCGGGCGATCGCGAAAACCGGGTCGGTGCAGTCGGTGCCCTCGGCCGACAGCTGCCGCTTGATGACCTTGAAGGTCTCGGTCCGCGGCAGCGTGGTGGCGACACGGATGAATCGGGGCCACTGCTTGGGGCCCAGATCCTCCTGGGCGGCGAGGAAGGCGCTGAAGTCGTCCGCGGAGAACGTCGCGTGGTCGAGCAACACGAGTGCCGACATCACCTGGTCGCCGACGGCGGGATCGGCAATCGGGTAGACGGCCGCCTCGACGACGTCGGGGTGGCGCAGCAGGACCTGTTCGATGGGTGCGGTGCCGAGGTTCTCGCCGTCGACCCGCATCCAATCACCAAGGCGCCCCGCGAAATAGATGAAACCCGCCTCGTCCCGGTAGGCCAGGTCGCCGGTGTGGTAGACGCCGCCGGCCATGCGCTCGGCCTCGGCCGCGTCGTTGTTGTAGTAGCCGCGGAACCAGCCGCGGCCCGTCGGGTTCACCAGTTCGCCGACGACGCCCGGCGGGCACGGCAGCCCGGTGTCCACATCGACGATGGCCACCTCGTCGGTCAGCGGGCCGAGTGACCCGCCCGGGGTGTCCGGGGTGCGGGCGATCGCGACGCCGCCCTCGGTGGAGCCGAAACCGTCGACCACGATGACGCCGAAACGCTCTGCGAACCGGTTCAGGTCGCGCGGGGCGCCCTCGTTGCCGTACATGAACTTCAGCGGGTTGTCAGCGTCGTCCGGCCGGACCGGGGTGGCGAGGATGTACGACAGCGGCTTGCCGACGTAATTGGCGTAGGTGGCGCCGTAGCGGCGGATGTCCGGCAGAAAACCGGAGGCGGAGAACTTGCGGCGCAACGCAATCGAGCCCCGCGCCGCCAGTGCCACCGCCCAGCCGGCCATCACCGCGTTGGAGTGGAACAGCGGCATGGACAGGTAGAACGTGTCGTCGCGGCCGAGGCCGAAGCGGTCGGCCAGCATCTGCCCCGGGAACGCCACCTTGTCGTGGGTGACGCGGACGGCCTTGGGGTCACCGCTCGTGCCCGAGGTGAAGATCAGCATGAACAGGTCGTCGGGTTCGGCGTCGGCGAACTGCACCGGCGCACCGGCGAAGCCTGCGAGTTCGGTTGCCCACGAAGCAGATTCGACGTCGATGACGGCGATGCCCGCGGCCTCGAGACCGGCCGGTACCAGATCGGGGTTGTCGGCCAACACCAATTGGCAGTCGGAGCGCTCGGCGTCACCGACCAGCGCGGCGCCGCGGCGGGTGGGGTTCAGGCCGACCGGAACCAGTCCCGCCAGCGCGGCGGCCACCAACAGCGACGAGAAGAACGTCGTGTTGCTCAGGAGCACCCCGACATGCGGCGGCTTGGCCGGATCGAGCCGTGCCTGTAGTGCCGCGGCAAGCTGTGCGCCCGCTGCGATGTGGTCGGCCCAGCTGATCAGATCAGCCGGGCCGCCATCATCTTCTTGTGACGAATCGTCCGGCGCCGCAACGCAGTCGTACAACCCGCGGTCGGTGACGTCGACGAGCGGGCGTAGCAAGTCGCTGACGGTAGGCCGGGTAGACATCGATTAAACGGGCGTATCGGCCAGTTCGCGCCCGATGCGAAGCAGCTGCCCGGTGGCGCTGCCGACCGCGAACTCGGTCTGCTTGGCCGCCAGGAAGTACCGGTGCACCGGATGATCCATGTCGATGCCGACACCGCCGTGCACGTGCACCGCGGTGTGCGCCACCCGGTGCCCGGCCTCGGCGGCCCAGAACGCCACGGTGTTCACGTCCACCTCGGCGGGCTGGGGGTCCCTCCCGCTTGCGGGGGAGCCCTCGGCCACGCGCCAGGAGGCCTGCGTCAGCGTCAGGCGCAGCGCCTTGACGTCGATGTAGCCGTCGGCCAACCGGGACGACACGGCCTGGAAGCTGCCGATCGGCCGGTCGAACTGCTCGCGTTCACGGGCGTACAACGCGGTGAGTTCCAACGCGCGTTCCACCACACCGAGCTGGAAAGCGCTGCGGCCCAAGGCGTGGTGCAGCTGCAGCCAGGAGGCGACGTCCGAGCCGCCCACGACGCGGTCGGCAACGACGGCCACGCCCTGCAGATCCAGGTGCGCGACGCTGCCGTGTCCGGTGGTGTCCAGCGAGGTGACCGTGACGCCCGCGTCAGCAGTCGCAACCAGGAAAACCTTGACGCCGGAATCGGTTTCGGCCGGCACCAGGAAGGCGTCGGCGACCGGGCCGTAGGCGACCTGGGTGCGGGTGCCCGTCAGCGTGTATCCGGATTCCTCAGAGCCGGTGGCCTGCACCGGGCCCTGGCCCATCTCGCCGTCCAGCGCGGGCACGACGATCTTGCTGCCGGCGACCGCGGGGGCGGCCCACTCGGACTGCAGCTCGGCCGAACCGAATTCGGCGATGGCGCCGGCGGCCAGGATGGCCGACTCGAGGTACGGCACCGCCGCGAGCTGACGGCCCAGCGCCACCAGCACGGCGGACTGCTCCAGCGGACCGAAACCGCCGCCGCCCACCGACTCCGGCGCGGTGGTGGACAGGATGTCGGAGTCGATCAGCTTGGCCCACAGCTCACGGTCGAACCGCTCGGCCTGCTTGTCCAGTTCCTTCTGGCGCTCCGGCGTCACCACCGATTCGGTGATGGACCGGACCAGGCCGCCGAGGTCGTCAGATGCTTCGGTTGTCTTGAAGTCCATTTCTCTGGCTCTCTCTCAGCGATTCACTCGGGGCAGACCGAGCGCGACCATGCCGATGATGTCGCGCTGAATCTCGTTGGTGCCGCCGCCGAAGGTCAGGATCAGGCAGGACCGGTGCCAGCGCTCGATGCGGCCGCGCAGCAGCGCGCCCGGGGTGTCCCGACGCAGCGTCGCCGAGGTGCCGAGCACCTCCATGAGCAAGCGGTAGGCCTCGGTGGCCAGCTCGGTGCCGTACACCTTGGCCGCCGACGCGTCGGCGGGGGAGGGGGCGGAATCGGTGGCCGACGCCAGCTCCCAGTTGATCAGCTTCAGTACTTCGGCCTTGGCGTGTACCCGGGCCAGGTTCAGCTGCACCCATTCGGAGTCGATCAGCCGCCGGCCGTGGTGGTCCTTGGTGTTCTGGGCCCATTCCCGGACGCCGTCCAGCGCAGTGAAAATCGGCTGCGCGGACACCAGGGCCACGCGCTCGTGGTTGAGCTGGTTGGTGACCAGCTTCCAGCCGCCGTGCTCTTCGCCGACCAGGCTGGTCGCCGGGACGCGGACGTCCTGGTAGTAGGTGGCGCTGGTGTCGACACCGGACATGGTGTGCACCGGGGTCCAGGAGAAGCCCTCGGCGGTGGTCGGCACGATCAGCATCGAGATGCCGCGGTGCTTCTTGGCTTCCGGGTTGGTGCGGGCCGCCAGCCAGACGTAGTCGGCGTAGGCGATGAGCGACGTCCACATCTTCTGGCCGTTGATGACGTAGTCATCGCCGTCGCGGACCGCGGTGGTGCGCAGCGAGGCCAGGTCGGTACCGGCGCCGGGCTCGGAGTAGCCGATGGAGAAGTGCAGCTGACCCGCGGCGATCTTGGGCAGGAAGAACTTCTTCTGCTCCTCGGTGCCGAAGTGCATGATCGTCGGCGCCACCGAGTTGATGGTCAGGAACGGCACGGGGACGTTGGCGATGGCGGCCTCGTCGTTGAAGATCAGGCCGTCCATCGGGGGCCGGGCCTGGCCGCCGTACTCCTTCGGCCAGCTCAGCGTCAGCCAGCCGTCCTTGCCCATCTGCTCGACCGTCTCGCGGTAGACGTTGCCGCGTCCCATCTCGCCGTCGTTGGACGACAGCGCCTCGGCGCGCTCGGGGGTCATGAGCTTGGTGAAGTACGAGCGCAGTTCGCGCCGCAACTCCTCCTGCTCGGGCGTGTAGCCGATTCGCATCGAATTCATCCTTTATCAGTTGAATTGGGCCAGGCCTGTGGTCCGGGTGTCACGTTGCTGAGGCCGCTTTCGGCGACCCGTGCCTATTCAAACTTGTAACACGTTCTAGTCTTGGGGTCCAGAGCGTGCCACACTGGCATCGCCACGGGCGGGGTCGTTATGTTGGCCTCACTGTCGAAATCCGGGCTCTCAGGAGGGTGTCATGCGGGTTGAAGTTGATCACGACCGCTGTGAAGGAAACGCGGTTTGCGTGGGAATTGCGCCGGACCTTTTCGATCTGGACGACAACGACTATGCGGTAGTCAAGGCCGATCCGGTGCCTGCCGACCAGGAAGCGCTGGCTGAGCAGTCCATCGCCGAATGTCCCCGCGCCGCCCTGCTCCGCAAAGACTAGAGGTATTCGTAAATTGATGCTGCGCACGCGAGGAGCGAGATGACAGAAGTAATCGACTCGACGGATCTTTCCGGCAAGGTGGCCGTGGTCACCGGAGCCGCCGCGGGACTGGGTCGAGCCGAGGCCATCGGCCTCGCGCAGGCCGGTGCCACCGTCGTGGTGAACGACATCGCCGCCGCGCTCGACAACTCCGACGTGCTCGCCGAGATCGCCGCCGTAGGCGCGAAGGGCGTCGCCGTGGCGGGGGACATCAGCGCTCGCAGCACCGCCGACGAGCTCGTCGCCACCGCGGACGGCCTGGGCGGCCTGAACATCGTCGTCAACAACGCGGGCATCACCCGCGACAAGATGCTGTTCAACATGACCGACGAGGACTGGGACGCGGTGATCGCGGTCCACCTCCGCGGCCACTTCCTGCTGACCCGCAACGCCGCCACCTACTGGCGCGCCAAGGCGAAGGAATCGGCAGACGGCAAGGTGTACGGCCGGATCGTCAACACCTCGTCAGAGGCCGGCCTGGCCGGTCCGGTGGGGCAGGCGAACTACGGCGCCGCCAAGGCCGGCATCACGGCACTCACCCTGACCGCGGCCCGCGGCCTGGAGCGCTACGGCGTCCGCGCCAACGCGATCGCCCCGCGGGCGCGTACCGCGATGACGGCCGATGTGTTCGGTGCGGCTCCTGGGGAAGGTGAGATCGACCCGCTGTCGCCCGAACACGTTGTGAAATTGGTGCGTTTCCTTTCTTCGCCCGCGTCGGAAAACGTGAATGGCCAGCTCTTCATCGTTTATGGTCCGACTGTGACCCTGGTAGCCGCACCGACCGTGGAGAGCCACTTCACAGCGTCGTCCGCTGAGTGGGACATGACACAACTGAGTTCCACGTTGCGCGGATATTTTGCTGACCGCGATCCGGAGCGGAATTTCTCTGCGACTGCCCTGATGGAGTCGAGGGACTGAACGTCCCGGATCGAGTGCTGACGCGGCGTGGAAAGCGCTGCGTCAGCACTAGAACCTGTTTCAGTAACGGCAACGTCAAAATATAGGCTGAGCTGCGATTATATGTCGTTTCCCAGTGATTTTGCTGTTCTTTTGCCACTGCGAACATGTTCTAGCTACTATGAGCCGGCTCACAAGAGCTACGCGTTACAACGTGGTGATCAGGCCGCTGCGAACGAGGGAAACCCCACTCTTCGCCGTGCCTGCTCGACCCGGACCGAGAATGGAGTCGAAGGTTGATCGAACAGCTTGCGGCTCCGGCCCGGGCCGTTGGCGGGTTCTTCGAAATGGCCCTCGACACATTCACGAAGATGTGGCGCCGGCCGTTCCAGTTCCGGGAGTTCTTCGAACAGACCTGGATGATCGCCCGCGTTTCGCTCGTGCCGACCCTGCTCGTCGCCATTCCGTTCACGGTGCTGGTCGCCTTCACGCTGAACATCCTGCTGCGTGAGATCGGTGCTGCCGACCTCTCCGGCGCAGGCACCGCGTTCGGCACGGTCACCCAGCTGGGCCCCGTCGTCACCGTGCTGGTGGTCGCCGGCGCCGGTGCCACCGCAATCTGCGCCGACCTGGGCGCCCGCACCATCCGCGAAGAGATCGACGCCATGCGCGTGCTCGGCATCGATCCGATTCAGCGTCTGGTCGTGCCGCGCGTCCTCGCGTCGACGTTCGTCGCGGTGCTGCTGAACAACCTGGTGTGTGCCATCGGCATCTCGGGTGGCTATGTCTTCTCCGTCTTCCTGCAGGGCGTCAACCCGGGTTCGTTCATCAACGGCCTGACGGTGCTGACCGGCCTGGGCGAGCTGATGCTCGCCGAGATCAAGGCCGTGCTGTTCGGCCTCCTCGCCGGCATGGTCGGCTGCTACCGCGGCCTGACCGTCAAGGGCGGCCCCAAGGGCGTCGGCATCGCGGTCAACGAGACCGTGGTCTACGCCTTCATCTGCTTGTTCGTTATCAACGTCATCCTGACCGCCGTCGGCGTCCGGGTACTGGTGAGGTGATGTGGGCCATGAGTGACCAGCGAGTAGCGGAGGCGGATCGCGCATGAGTTACGACGCAACACTCCGTTTCAAACGCTTGTTCCGGGCATTGCCCGGGATCGTCGACGGCATCGGTGAGCAGGCGCTGTTCTACGGGGAGTCCTTCCGCTACATCCCCAACGCACTGACCCGCTACCGCCGCGAGACCATCCGGCTCATCGCCGAGATGACCATGGGTACCGGCGCGCTGGTGATGATCGGCGGCACCGTCGGTGTCGCCGCGTTCATGACATTGGCCTCCGGCGGCGTCATCGCCGTCCAGGGCTACTCCTCGCTGGGCAACATCGGTATCGAGGCCCTGACCGGCTTCCTGTCCGCCTTCCTGAACGTGCGCATCGTCGCGCCGATCATCGCGGGTATCGCCCTGGCCGCGACCATCGGCGCCGGCTGTACCGCGCAGCTGGGCGCCATGCGCGTCGCCGAGGAGATCGATGCCGTCGAATCGATGGCCGTGCACTCGGTGTCCTACCTCGTGTCGACCCGGATCATCGCCGGCCTGATCGCCGTCGTCCCGCTGTACGCCCTGGCCGTGCTGGCATCGTTCTTCGCGGCGCGGGCCACCACCGTGTACATCAACGGTCAGTCCGCCGGTCTGTACGACCACTACTTCAGCACCTTCATGGTGCCCACCGACCTGCTGTGGTCATTCCTGCAGGCCATCGTCATGTCCGTCGCGGTCATGCTGGTGCACACCTACTACGGCTACAACGCCAGCGGCGGACCCGTCGGCGTGGGCATCGCGGTCGGTCAGGCGGTTCGCACCTCGCTGATCGTGGTGGTCACCATCGTCCTGCTCATCTCCCTGGCCGTGTACGGCGCGTCCGGCAACTTCAACCTCTCCGGATAGGGGGGTGTACGACGATGTCTTCCGGCGGTCCTAAACGCAGCCATGTGAGAATCGCGGCAGCGGTGCTGATCAGCATCATGCTGGCCGCGGTGGTGTTCACCTACTTGTCGTACACCGCAGCATTCACGCCCACCGACACCGTTTCCGTCCTGGCGCCCCGCGCCGGCCTGGTCATGGATCCCGATGCCAAGGTCAAGTACCGCGGCATTCAGATCGGCAAGGTCGAGGCGATCGATTACGCCGGTGACCAGGCGAAGCTGAAGCTGGCCGTCCTGAGCGACCAGATGCGCTACATCCCGTCGAACGCCCGGGTCCGGCTCGGCAGCACGACGGTGTTCGGCGCAAAGTCGGTCGAGTTCCTGCCGCCGGAGCATCCGTCGAAAGAGTCACTGCGTCCCGGGGCCCAGGTGCAGGCCAAGGACGTCCAGATCGAGATGAACACCGTTTTCCAGACGCTGACCGACCTGCTCGACAAGATCGATCCGGTCAGCCTGAACGCCACCGTGACCGCGCTCGGCGAGGGCCTGCGGGGCCACGGTGACGACGCCGGTGCCGCCGCGGCCGGGCTGAGCAAGTACCTGCAGTACTTCAACCCCAAGCTGCCGACGCTGCAGCAGGACCTCAAGGACACCGCGACGGTCACCGGCATCTACGGCGACGCCGCGCCCGATTTGGCGAAGGTCCTCGACAACGCGCCGACCGTCAGCAAGACGCTGACCGACGAACAGGACGACCTGAACGCCGCGCTGCTCGCGTCCACCGGGTTCGCCAACAACGCGTACGCGACCATTTCACCGGCCGCCGACGACTACATCGCCGCCGTCCAGCGGCTGCGGGCCCCGCTGAAGGTCCTGGGCGACTACTCGCCGGAATTCCCATGCCTCATCCAGGGCTTGTCGAAGGCCGTGGACCGCTACGGCCCCGTGTTCGGTGGCGTCAAGCCGGGCTTGTTCGTCTCCTCGAACTTCTTCCCGGGTGCGCCCAACTACACCTACCCCGAGAGCCTTCCGATGGTGAACGCCTCGGGTGGCCCGAATTGCCGTGGCCTTCCGGACGTCCCGTCGAAGCAGTTCGGTGGTTCGTGGTACCACACGCCCTTCCTGGTGACCGACAACGCCTACATCCCGTTCCAGCCGAACACCGAGTTGCAGTTCGACGCGCCCTCGACGCTGCAGTTCCTGTTCTCCGGTGCCTACGCAGAGAGGGACCGCTACTGATGTCCGCGAGTGAGTGGGGCCGCCCATGAGACACAAGCGCGAAATGATCAACGTCACGGTGTTCACCGTCGTGATGTTGCTGGTCGCCGCCGGCCTGGTGGTGGTGTTCGGCCAGTTCCGCTTCGCCTCGACGAACACCTACTACGCCAACTTCGCCGACGCGTCCCGGCTCAAGGCCGGCGAGGACGTCCGCATCGCCGGTGTCCAGGTCGGCTCGGTGAAGAGCGTGAAGCTCAAGAGCGACAACACCGTCGACGTCAAGTTCACGCTGAACGATCGATACCAGCTGTACACCTCGAGCCGCGCCGTCATCCGCTACCAGAACCTGGTCGGGGACCGGTACATGGAGATCACCTCCGGGCCGGGCGAACTGCGCAAGCTGCCCGCCGGCGGCACTGTTGCCCTCGCCAACACCCAGCCGGCGCTCGACCTCGACGCACTGCTCGGCGGTCTGCGGCCGGTCGTGAAGGGCCTGGACGGCAAGAAGGTCAACGAGATCACTGCCGCCATGATCGAGGCCCTGCAGGGGCAAGGTGGCGCGCTGAACGACCTGCTGTCCAACACCGGTTCGTTCAGCCAGACGCTCGCGGACCGCGACCAGCTGATCGGCGATACGATCACCAACCTCAACACGGTGCTCGGCACGGTCGACTCCAAGGGCGCCCAGTTCAACACCAGCATCGACCAGCTGCAGCAACTCATCACCGGCCTGGCCGAGGGGCGCGACCCGATCGCCGGTGCCATCGGCCCGCTGGCCTCGGCCGAGAACGACCTCACCGACATGCTGCAGAAGTCGCGGCGCCCGGTGCAGGGCGTCATCGAGAACGCCCGCCCGTTCGCGCAGCGCATGTATGAGCGCCGCGCGGAGGTGAACCCGGTCATCGAGAACCTCGCGGAGGACTACCTGCGACTCAACGCCCTCGGTGCCTATGGCGCGTTCTTCAACATCTACTACTGCTCGGTGAAGATCAAGATGAGTGGCCCCGCGGGCAGCGACCTGATCGTGCCGTTCGGTGGTCCCGCGGATCCGTCGAAGGGCAGGTGCTCCGAAAGTGGCTAAGCCGGAAAAAGATCCACTTCGCACCGGCATTCTCGGTGTCTTCATCGTGGTGTGCCTGGTGCTGATCTCCTTCGGGTACACGGGCCTGCCGTTCTGGCCGCAGGGCAAGAACTACTCCGCGTTCTTCGGCGACGCCGGTGGCATCACGCCGGGCAGTGACGTCCGCGTCGCGGGCATCAAGGTCGGCAAGGTCGGGGACGTGGAGCTCGCCGGGACCTCGGCCAAGGTGAACTTCACCGTCGACCGTCAGATCGTGGTCGGCGACCAATCGCTGGCGTCCATCAAGACCGACACGGTGCTGGGGCAGAAGTCTCTCTGGGTCACCCCCAAGGGGACGAAGGAAGCCACGGTTATTCCGTTGGGCCGCACCACGACTCCGTACACGATCAACACCGCGCTGCAGGACCTGGGCCAGAACACCAGTGAGCTGGACAAGCCGCAGCTGGAGCAGGCCCTCACGGTGCTGACCGACACGCTGCACGACGCGACGCCGCAGCTGCGTGGCGCGCTCGACGGGGTGGCGGCCCTGTCGCGCAGCCTGAACACGCGCGACCAGGCGCTCGAGCAGCTGCTGGGCCACGCCAAGAAGGTGTCCGACACGCTGGCGCAGCGCGCCGACCAGGTGAACAAGCTGGTCCTCGACGGCAATCAGCTGTTCGCCGCGCTGGACGAGCGACGTCAATCGCTGAGCACGCTGATCTCCGGTATTCGCGGTGTCTCGCAACAGCTTTCCGGGTTCGTCGCGGACAACCAGCGAGAGTTCGGGCCGGCCCTCAAGCAGCTGAACCTGGTGCTGGACGAACTGCTGAAGCGCAAGGACCACATCAGCGAGGCGCTCAAGCGCCTGCCGGGTTACGCCACCGCGCTCGGCGAGGTGGTCGGTAACGGCCCGGGCTTCAACATCAACCTGTACGGCCTGCCGCCGGCGACGATGTCGGAAGTCCTGCTCGACACGTACTTCCAGCCGGGCAAGCTGCCGGCCAGCCTCGGCGACATGCTGAAGGGCTACATCTCTGAACGGATCGTCGTGAGGCCGAAGTCGCCATGATGAAGAACATCAAGTCGCGGGGCGCGATCATCGCACTGGTGGTCGCACTGGTGGCGCTCGTCGCCGGTGGCGCCTACCTGCTGTGGCCGTCGCGTGGTGGCCACAAGGTGGTCGCCTACTTCACCAACGCCGTGGGCCTGTACGCCGGTGACGACGTGCGGGTGCTCGGGGTGCCGGTCGGCACCATCGATTCGGTTGAGCCGCAGCCGAATTCGGTCAAGGTCTCGATGACCGTGAAGGACGGCGTGAAGATCCCGGCCGACGCTCGGGCGATCATCATCTCGCCGAACCTGGTGGCCGCGCGGTTCGTGCAGTTCACGCCGGCGTACTACGGTGGTGCGGTGCTGGCCAACGGTGCCGAGGTGCCGCTTGCCCGGACCGGTGTCCCGGTCGAGTGGGACGACGTCAAGAAGCAGCTGACCCAGCTCAGCGCGCAACTCGGTCCGCAGGACGGCGCGCCGCAGGGACCGCTGGGTGCGTTCATCAACCAGGCCGCAGACACGCTCGACGGCAAGGGCGACTCGTTCCGCAACGCTTTGCGTGAGCTGTCGCAAACCGCTGGGCGCCTTGGTGATTCGCGTGGCGACCTGTTCGGCACCATCAAGAACCTGCAGATCCTGGTCAACGCGCTCTCGAACAGCAACGAGCAGATCGTGCAGTTCACGGACCACGTGGCATCGGTCTCGGAGGTGCTGGCCGAGAGCTCGGCCGGGCTGGACCAGACGCTCGGCGCCCTCAACAAGGCCCTCGGCGACGTCCGGGGTCTGCTGAAGGACAACAACAAGGCCCTGATCGACCAGGTCGGCAAGTTGGCGGAGTTCACCCAGGTGTTGACCGACAACAGCGACAACATCGAGCAGGTTCTGCACGTCACGCCCAACGGTCTGGCCAACTTCTACAACATCTACAACCCGGCCCAGGGCTCCCTCGACGGTCTGCTGTCGCTGCCGAACTTCGCCAACCCGGTGCAGTTCCTGTGCGGCGGTAACTTCGACGTCGGCGCCACGCCGGACAACTACAAGCGTGCGGAGATCTGCCGTCAGCGCATGGGTCCGGTGCTGCGCCGCATCGCGATGAACTACCCGCCGGTGCTGTTCCACCCGATCAACAGCATCACGGCATACAAGGGGCAGGTCATCTACGACACCCCGCAGACCGAGGCCAAGGCACAGACTCCGGTGCCGTACCTGCAGTGGAATGCCGCACCTGGCGTCATCCCGCCGAAGGTCCAGCCGGACGGATCGCTCAGCGACCTGATCCTGCCGCCGCCCGCCATCCCGGGCCAGATTTCGCCGGCCACGCCGCCGGTGGGACCCGGCTCGACGCCACTGAACGGTTCAGGCCCGCTGCCCGGACCGGCCCCGGCGCCCGCCGCGCCCGTGGGTGCACCGCTGCCCGCTGAAGCTGGAGGTGGCAACTGATGAAGGCGGTTGTGAAGACCTTGGCACTCGGATCGAGTGCCGTGGTGCTCGCCGGTTGTCAGTTCGGTGGCCTGAACTCGCTGGACATGCCCGGTACCCAGGGCCACGGCGCCGGTTCCTACAGCATCACGGTGCAGCTGCCCGACGTCGCGACGTTGCCGCAGAACTCACCGGTGATGGTCAACGACGTCACCGTCGGCAGCGTGTCGGGCCTGGACGCGGTCCAGCGCCCCGACGGTACCTTCTACGCCGCGGTGAAGCTGTCGATCAACGGCGATGTGAAGCTGCCGGCGAACGCCAGGGCGAAGGTCGCCCAGACGTCGCTGCTGGGTTCGCAGCACGTGCAGCTCTCGGAACCGGTCGGGGAGGCGCCACAGGGCCGGCTCAAGCAGGGCTCGGAGATCCCACTGGCGCACACCGGCCGGTACCCGACCACCGAAGAGGTGCTGTCGTCGCTGGGCTTGGTCGTGAACAAGGGCAATCTCGGTGCGCTGCAGGACATCACCGATGAGGCCTATGCCGCCGTCGCGGGACGGGCCGGGCAGTTCGTCGACTTCATTCCGCGATTGGCCGAGCTCACCCAGTCCCTGGACAAGCAGACCACCGACATCATCGGGGCCATGGACGGGCTGAACCGCTTCGCCTCGATCCTGGCCAAGAGCAAGGACAGCCTGGGCCGCACGCTCGACACCCTGCCGGGGGCGATCAAGGTCCTCAACGACAACCGCAAGAACATCGTGGATGCGTTCACCGCGCTGCGGAAGCTCGCGGTCGTCGGTGCCAAGGTCATGGCCGCAACCAAGGATGACTTCGCGGCCGACTTCAAGGACCTTTTCCCAGTCATCAAAGCGCTCAACGACAACGCCGACGACTTCATCCACGACCAGGATCTGATGGCGACGTTCCCGTTCTCCAACAAGTACTTCAAGAACGCGGTGCGCGGTGACTACCTGAACGTGTACGTGACGTTCGATCTGACGCTGCGCCGCCTGGGTGAGACCGTCTTCCCCACTTCGGGCGCTTTCGACCCGAACATGAGGCACCTGGACGAAGTAATCAATCCGCCGGACTTCCTGTTGGGCGCACTGGCGAACCTGTCCGGACAGGCCGCCGATCCGTTCAAGATTCCAGCCGGCACAGCGACGCAACACGGAGGGGTGAAACCGTAATGTTGTTGTCCCGTCTTGCGCGTTTCCAGCTGGCGATCTTCGGCGTCGTCACCGTCATCTGCCTCGCGTTGATCACGACGTCCTACCTGCACCTCCCCGCGGCGATCGGCCTCGGCGTCTACAACGTGGACGCCAAGTTCGTCGTCGGCGGCGGTATCTACCAGAATGCCAACGTCACCTACCGCGGCGTAACCGTCGGCCGGGTGCAGAACGTCGGGCTGACCGACAACGGCGTGACGGCCCAGATGCGACTGAACACCGACACCCCCGTACCGGACAACGTCACGGCCACCGTCAAGAGCGTGTCCGCGATCGGTGAGCAGTACATCGACCTGGTGCCGCCGGCCGAGCCGTCGAAGAACATGCTGAAGAACGGCGCCACCATCGGCGTCGATCGGACTGCCGTCGGCCAGGACATCGTGGACCTGCTGAACCAGGCGCAGTCCCTGGTCAGCAGCATCAGCAACACGCGGTTGCAGGACCTGCTCCGCGAGTCGTTCAAGGCGTTCAACGGCTCCGGCCCGGAACTGGCGCGCATGATCCAGTCGTCGCGGCTGCTGGTCGATGAGGCCAACGCCAACACGAACGAGATCAACAAGCTGATCGACCAGGCCGGCCCGCTGTTGAAGGCGCAGATCCGCGCCGGTGCCGACCTCAAGACCTTGGCGAGCAGCCTGGCGACGCTGACGGGCGAGGCCGCTCAGGCCGACCCGCAGATCCGGTCACTGCTCAAGACCGTCCCGGGCGCTGTCCAGACCGTCAACGAGACGTTCGACGGGATCCGCCCGACGTTCCCGATGCTGGCAGCCAACCTGGCCAACTTCGGCCGGATCGGCGTCATCTACCACAAGTCGATCGAGCAGGCGCTCGTGATCTTCCCGTCGCTGATCGCGGCACTGCTGACGGACGCCGGCCAATTGCCCCTCGACGAAGGTGGCAAGCTGGACTTCAAGATCAGCCTGGGCCAGCCGGCGTGCGCGACTGGCTTCCTCCCGGCTCCGGAGATCCGCACGCCTGCCGACACCACCGTGCGCGATCTGCCGAACGACCTGTACTGCAAGACCGCGCAGAGCGACCCGAGCACCGTCCGCGGTGCCCGCAACTACCCCTGCATGGAGTACCCGGGCAAGCGCGCCCCCACAGTGCAGATCTGCCGTGATCCCCGCGGTTACGTGCCGATCGGCAGCAACCCGTGGCGCGGTCCGCCGGTGCCGTACGACACCCCGGTCAACGACCCGCGGAACATCACCCCGCCGAACCGGTTCCCGATGATCCCGCCGGGCGCCGACTACGACCCGGGCCCGCCGTCGGTGCAGTTGCCGCCGGGGGTGCCCGCCGGGCCGGGACCTGCGCCCAACGCGCCGTTCCCGCTGCCGTACCCGCCGAGCGATCGGGGTCCGCAGCCGCTGCCCTGGCCGTTCTTCGCGCCGCCGGATCAGGTGGTTCCGCCGTACGCGATCAACAACCCGCCGGCACCCGGCCCCGATGGTCAGCCGCAAGCGAGCGGACCCAAGGGACCGAACAGCACGACGTACGATGCGAGCACTGGGGTCTTCGCGGACCCTGCCGGCGGTACGGGAGTGTTCAACGCCGGCTCGAGTAAGGGTGACGCAGGCGAGTCCTGGGTCGACCTGATGAAGGATCCAAGGCAGGTTTGATGAGTGACGAACCGGCTGCGACGGACGAGACGTCGGAGCCGCCGGTGAGCCGCGTGCGGCGGCGGGCCTCACGGCCCGCCGGCAGCGCCGGTTCCGCAGAGGCTTCAACAGTGCTCGACGTGGCGATTCCGTCCACAGCGGGCAAGACATCGACAGAACCGGGCAGCACCAAGCCGGCACGACCGGCGATCCAGGCACCGCGGCGGCAGCCGCACCGGTCCCTGGTCGCCGCGATCGGACTGGCTGTCGTCGCCGTACTGGTGGCGGCGCTGGCGGGTGGCACCTGGTTCCTCTGGCACGGCAACGGACAGATGGAAGCGGAGCAGGACCGCGATCAGCGGTTCGTCGACACCGCGAAGCAGACCGTGGTCAACATGTTCAGTTACACGCAGAACACGGTTGACGAAAGCGTGAACCGCTTCGTCAACGGCATCGGTCCCGGCCCGCTGCGCGACATGATGAACCAGAGCAACAACGCCGAGAACCTGAAGTATCTGTTCAAGCAGACGCAGGCCAACTCGGAAGCGGTCATCACCGCGGCGGCGTTGGAGAGCATCGACAACACCTCCAACATCGCCAAGGTGCTGGTGACGGTCCGCGTGACACTGGCCGACATGAACGGGGTGAATCAGCCGTCGACGCCGTACCGGCAGCGGGTGTTCATCCGGGAGGACGACAGCGGCCACATGAGTGCCTATGACATCAAGTACCCGGACGGGGGTAACTGATGAATCGGTTGCTGGCAGCGCTCGGCGCCTTGTTGGCGGTCGCCGTGGTGGCACTCGGCGCCCTCGGCGGTTCGACGTACTGGAACCGCGTACAGCTGGCCGGCGAACAGGCGACGGCCGACGAGCTGCCCAGCCTGGCCAGGTCCCAGATTCCGCAGATCCTCGGCTACGAGTACAGCAGTGTGCAGCGCACCACCACTCAGGCACTGACGCTGATGACGCCGGAGTTCCGCAAGCGCTATGAGGAACTGACGGCCAAGAACAATATCTTCAACGACGCGGTGAAGCGCAAGCTGATCAGCCAGGTGAATGTCGTTGGGGCGGGCATGATCTCGTCGCACCGGGACTCGGGCTCGGTGCTGGCGTTCGTCAACCGGGTCATCACCGATGAGCGCAAGCAGCCCAATTACGAGGGCAGCCGGCTGAAGGTCGACTACCGCAAGATCAACGGCAAGTGGTTGATCGACGAGATGACGCCGATCTTCTGAGCCCCCAACATGATTCAGGCCCCGGAGTGGAAACTCCGGGGCCTGAATCGTCAGCGTTGCCGCGGTGTCAGTCGCGGGTGTGCGCCAGGGCGTCGAGGAACGCCCGCGCCCAGCGGTCGACGTCGTGCGCCAGCACCTGACGGCGCAGCGCACGCATGCGGCGCCTGCCCTCCTCGGGGGACTGGGTCAGGGCGTCGGCGATGGCGTCCTTCACGCCGTCCAGGTGATGCGGATTGGTGAGGTACGCCTGTCGCAATTCCTCTGCGGCGCCGGTGAATTCGCTGAGCACGAGCGCGCCGCCGAGATCGCTGCGGCACGCTACGTATTCCTTGGCGACCAGGTTCATGCCATCGCGCAACGGTGTCACGAGCATGACGTCCGCGGCGACGAAGAAGGCGATGAGTTCCTCCCGGCCAATGGCCCGGTGCATGTAGTGCACCACCGCGTGACCGACCTCGCTGTACTCGCCGTTGATGTGCCCGACCTGGCGCTCGATGTCCTCCCGCATGACCTTGTAGCTGTCCACGCGTTCGCGGCTCGGGGTGGCGAGCTGGACCAGCACGGTGTCGTGCCGGTTGGCCCGGCCCTCGGCGAGCAGTTCGGAGAATGCCCGGAGCCGTACGTCGATGCCTTTGGTGTAGTCCAGGCGGTCGACGCCCAGCATGATCTTGCGCGGGTTGCCCAGCTCATCGCGGATCTGACGGGCTCGCTGCCGGATGGTGCGACTGCGGGCCTGGGCGTCCATCGCTGCGGAGTCGATCGAGATGGGGAATGCGCCGACCCTGACGGTGCGGCCATCATGGTTCACCTCGCCGAACCGGGACCGGACGCCGATGGTGTGGCGCGTCGTGTTCGCGTCGAGCAAGCGCCGGGCCAGCACCAGGAAGTTCTGCGCACCACCGGGCAGGTGGAAGCCCACCAGGTCGGCGCCGAGCAGGCCCTCGATGATCTCGGTGCGCCACGGCATCTGCATGAACAGCTCGACAGGCGGGAACGGGATGTGCAGGAAGAACCCGATGGTCAGATCGGGGCGCAGCTCCCGCAGCATCTTGGGGACCAGCTGCAGCTGATAGTCCTGCACCCACACGGTCGCGCCCTTGGCTGCGGTGCGGGCCGTGGCCTCGGCGAAGCGCCGGTTGACCGCAACGTAGGCGTCCCACCAGTGCCGGTGGTAGATGGGCTTGACGATGACGTCGTGGTACAGCGGCCACAGCGTCGCGTTGGAGAAGCCCTCGTAGTAATCGGCGATGTCATCGGCCGACATGCTGACCGGACACATCGTGAACTCGTCCTGGACGATCGGATCTTCGTCACTGTCGGCGACGCCGGGCCAGCCGATCCAGGCGCCGCGCTGCTTCCGCAGTAGCGGCTCCAGTGCGGTGACGAGCCCGCCGGGGCTGCGTTTGAAGGCGACGGAACCGTCGGGCAGGCGTTCCATGTCGACGGGCAGCCGGTTGGCGACCACGACGAAGTCGGAGTTGCCGACGGGCTTCGCGGCGGACTTTCCGCCCTTGGAGGTTTTGGGACTCGCGGTGGACGCCGCAGAAGCGTCGTTGCCTCCGCGGGCCGTCACGCGTCGAGCTTCGCGGGCCCGATACCCAGCATGGATAGGAACATGCGGCATTCGTCCGCATCGTTGGCATATGCGGCGACAACCCGGCGGGCCTGACGGGCGGTGCTGTCGGCCAGGGGTTCCACGTCGCCGAGATCGGCGGGATCAGTTTTTGCAGGCATTACACAACTCTAGGCGACTGTTGTCACGGGCCGGAACTCACCGACGAGTGTGGGTGCGCGTCGGGCGCCTGTTCCTCCGAGAGGCCGATGCATTCGCCGGTGTTGCGGCCGGTGCAGGGGATTCCGTTGATTTCGCGGAGCTGGTTCGGAGCGGCTTCGACAGGTCCCGGGGCCTGGTCGTTCCCACTTCCGAAACACGAACCGCTGACCGGGTTTTCCGTCGTTCCCGGCGGACAGTTGGTGTCGCCGAGCAGCGCGGCGGGCGCCGGGCTGCTGAGGATGAACATGGCAGGTGCGGCGACCGTCGCGATGGCGAAGCCGCCAGCGGCCAGGAGGCGTCGGTGGATCTGGATGGTCATGGCGTCACGCTTTCATCAGCGAAAATATCAGCCTACGCCCGGCTCCTGTGCCTCCGACCAGCATTGTGTACAACTTTCAAAAAGTGTATACAAGACATGTTCCCGTCGATCTGTCCAAAGGAGTACGTCGGTGCAGTTTTCAGTCCAGGGTTGGCTGACGGATCGGACCGTGTTGATCACGGGCGGTGGCAGTGGAATCGGCAAGGCCATCGCGCAGGGAGTCGTGGCTGCCGGCGGCAACGCCTTCATCGTCGGCCGCACCGAGGCCACGTTGCAGTCCGCCGTCGACGAGATCGCCGCGGCCGGGGGACCGGGCGCCATCCGCTTCCAGACCGCCGATGTCACAAACGAGGACGACGTCGCCCGAGCCGTCGCGACCGCGGCCGCGTGGAACGGAAAGCTCTCCGGTGCCGTGCACTGCGCCGGTGGCTCGCTGACCGTCGGACCCGTCACGCACCTGGATTCGGAAATGTGGCGGCAGACCGTCGACCTGAACGTCAACGGCAGCATGTACGTCGTCAAGCACACGGCGCGTGAGATGGTGCGCGGCGGCGGTGGATCGTTCGTCGGCATCTCGTCGATCGCGGCGAGCAACACACACCGCTGGTTCGGGCCGTACGGCGTCACCAAGTCCGCGCTGGATCACCTGGTGCAGCTGGCCGCCGACGAGCTCGGCGCCTCCTGGGTGCGGGCCAACAGCATCCGCCCTGGCCTGATCCGGACCGACCTGGTGGCGGCCAGCATCTTCGAATTCGAGCCGCTGCGTGAGGATTACAGGCAGTGCACGCCGCTGCCGCGGGCCGGTGAGGTCGAGGACGTCGCCAACCTCGCGCTGTTCCTGCTCAGTGACGCCTCGCAGTGGATCACCGGCCAGCTGATCAACGTCGACGGCGGTCAGAAGCTGCGCCGCGGGCCGGACTTCTCGGCCATGATGGAACCGATGTTCGGCGCTGACGCCATGCGGGGAGTGTTCGCCGAATAGCCCGGCGCATCGGCTATTTCGGGGCGACCACGCCGTGGTCGTAGGCGTAGACGATCGCGGCCGCGCGGTCCCGTAGGTCGAGCTTGGTGAAGATGCGCCCGATGTGGCTCTTCACCGTCACCTCGGAAATGACCAGGCGGGCGGCGATCTCGGCGTTGGTCGCGCCGGAACCGATCAGCTGCAGTACGTCGCGTTCCCTCGCGGTGAGCCGGTCGGCGACGTCGTCCGACGGTGCGCCGGGCGCGCGCCGGTAGCCGTTGAGCACGCGGGCGGTGACGGCCGGATCCAGATAGGCCTCGCCGCGGGCGACGGCGTGCACGGCCCGGATCAGTTCCTCGGCCGGCGAGTCCTTGAGGACGAAGCCCGACGCCCCGGCCCGCAGTGCGGCGGACAACAGGTCGTCGTCGTCAAAAGTGGTGAGCGCCAAGGCCGGTGGGCCGCCGCCGGTGCGCAGGGCCCGGATGGCGTCGACGCCGCTGACGCGCTTCATCCGCAGGTCCATCACCACGACGTCGGGGCGGCACCGGCGCACTTCCCGCGGCACCTCGTCGCCGTCGGCGCATTCGCCGACGATGGCGAAACCGTCCTTGCGCCGCAGGATCCGGCGCAGGCCCGACCGGACGAGCTCCTGATCGTCGACCAGCAGCACGTCGACGGTTGCACCGTCTTTCGGGATGGTGCCGTCAGACATTGCGGGTTCCATTGCGTGGCATCAGGATTCGATGCATGGCGCAGTGCGCGGTCGTCGTCGGCGCCACCGGGACACGGGCCTGCACCGTCCAGCCCTCCGGCCCCGGGCCGGCGTGGAACTCGCCGTCGAGCAACGCGATGCGCTGCTGCATCCCCGGCAGCCCCGCCCCCGGAGCCCCGCTGGTCACCGGCCGCGGCAGCTCGTTGGCGACGGACAGGACGGCCGTGTCCTTCTCCAGATGCAGCCGCAGCCGCGTTGCCGACGCGGGGGCGTGCTTGGCGACGTTCGCGAGCGATTCCTGCGCCACCCGGTACAGCGCCAGGCCGATCCCGGGCGTGACCGACGCCGGGTCGACGTCGATGCTCGACTCGACGTGCAATCCCGCGTCGGCGAAACTCGTCACCAGGTCGGGGATATCGGACAGCCCGGGCTCGGGTGCCAGTCGCAGCGGGGTCGCATCCCGCGCGCCGAGCAGCCCGACCGTCTGCCGGATGTCCGACATGGCCTGGCGGCCGAGGCGCTCGGCGTCCAGCAGACCGTCCACCGCCTCGTCGACGTCGTTGTCCTCCTGCAACGCCCGCCGCGCGCCCGTCAGGTGCAGCATCGTCACCGACAGGGAGTGGGCTATCACGTCGTGGACCTCGCGGGCGATCCGGCGCCGCTCGTCGGAGGCGGCCTGTTCGGCCAACGTGGCCTGCTGCGCCCGTTCCTGCAACACCAGCCGCTGCTGCAGTTGCAGGATGTGCCCCATCATCGCGGCGATGGCCAGGAAGAACAGCAGGTAGGGCACGAACGTGCTGAGGTGTCCCGCGCGGGCCGCGCCGACCAGCAGCAGCGCGCTGGCGAGCAGACTCACGAGGCCGATGCGCAACGGGCCCAGCGCGAACACTTCTCCGAGCATGAACATCAACAGGAATGGGGCGGCGTCGAGGAAGACCGGTGGCCAGCAGAGCAAGAGCAGCGCCACCCCGGCGAGCACCGACGCCGCGCTGATGGCCGTCGACGGCTTGTAGCCGCCCACGATGAACGCGACGATCGGCGCGAACACCAGTCCGACGGCGACGACCAGCAGCCACGGCTTGGTGAAATCCCGCTGCGTCGCGGCCGTCGCCGCGACCATCAGCGTGCCGGTGTACATGACGATCGGGACCGTGAACGGGTACTGGTAGGCCACGAGCCCGCGCCGACGCAGCGCGAAGTCACGGAGCCAGGCCATAGAGCCAGCGTAGAGCCGGTGCCGGGATTTACACATCATTCGCGGGACGGCTCGGGCCTCCTACCACGGTAGGAGGCCCGGTCTCGTCCGCAGCATGACGCTTCGGGACCCGCGTCGCTCGTAGTTTCGGAGCCATGTGGGACGTCATGGCCAGATTCTGCAGCCGCTTCGCGGTCCTGATCATCGGATTGTGGGTGCTGGCCGCGGCGGCGGGCAATCTCCTTGTGCCGCAGGTGGAAAACACGGCACACAACCACGCGCGCGGCTTCCTGCCCGCGGATGCCCCGGTGAACCTCGCCGGCGTTCAGATGAACCGGCAGTTCCACGACGGATCAGGCGGCAACCTCAATTACCTGGTGCTCGAGGGCGATCATCCGCTCGGCGCGCCGGAGCGGGCCTACTACGACCGCCTGGTGAGCACGTTGCGCGCGGATACCGAAGACCTGGATTCGGTGATGGACCTGTGGTCGGATCCGGTGACGGCGGCGGGCGCGCAGAGCACCGACGGCAAGGCCGTGTACACGATGCTGCGGATTCGCGGCGAGCTCGGCGCCGCCAAGGCGAATGCCGCGCTGGATGCGGTGCGGCGGATCGTCGCCACCGCGCCCGCGCCCGCGGGCCTGCACGCCTACGTCACCGGCCCCGGCGCCACCATCGCCGACGAGCTGAGCGCCATCGACAAGCAGATGCTGACGATCACCGCCGCCACGGTGGCGCTGATCGCCGTATTGCTGTTCGTCGTGTACCGGTCGGTGGTCACGGCGGCGATCCCGCTGCTGACCGTCGGTCTGGGGCTCGGCGTGGCGCGGGGCATCGTGGCGTTTCTGGGGGAGCGGGACCTGATCGAGGTGTCGATATTCTCGGTGTCCCTGCTGGCGGCGATGGTGCTCGGCGCGGCAACGGATTACGGCATCTTCCTGCTGGGCCGCTATCACGAACAGCGGCGCGCCGGTGTCGACCACGAGGACGCGCTCGCGATCGCGAACCGCAGCGTCGCGCCGGTGATCGCCGCATCCGGTCTGACCATCGCGGCGGCGCTGTCCTGTCTGTTGTTCGCTCAGGTCGGCATGCTGCGTAGCGCCGGGTTGCCCTGCGCCATCGGCATTCTCACCGGGATGCTGGCATCGCTCACGTTGTTGCCGGCGTTCATCGGACTGGCCGGCCGGCATGGTCTGGCACAACCTCGACGCCGGGCTGCCGCCAGGATGCCCGGCCGGAGCTGGCGCCGGGTCGGGACAGTCGTCGCAAGGTGGCCGGGCCCGGTGCTGGTGGCCTCGACGCTGGTCCTCGTGATCTGCGCACTCCCGGTTCTCGGTGTGCGCCTGGGTTTCGACGAGCTTGCCGCGCAACCGGATACCACGCACGCCAACCGTGGATACCAGGCCATGGACCGGCATTTCCCGCCCAACCGGCTGCTGCCGGAGATCGTCTCCATCGGGACCGACCACGACTTGCGCAACCCGGCCGGCGTCATCGCGGTCGAACGCGTGACGCGGAAGATCATGGAGATTCCCGGTATTCGCATGGTGCAGTCGGCGTCCCGGCCGGCGGGTTCGCTGCCCGAGCAGGCGGCGCTGACCGACCAGGCCGGCACGATCGCCGACCAGCTCGATGACGGCGTGGCGCAGCTGAGCAAACGGCTCGGCGCGGTCAACCAGCTGTCCGCGACGTTGGACCAGTTCTCCTCGGCGATAACGCAATTGCAGAGCGGGCTGGGCGGCAGCGTGCGTGGCCTCGGGCAGCTCGGCTCGGGCATCGACGCCATGCACGGCGGCATGCAGCAGTTGCGGGACAACGTCACCACGGTGTCGCAGTACCTGGATCCGTTGCGCGGCTTCACCAACGCCAACCCGAACTGCGCGGGCGACGCCATCTGCTCGCTGGTGCTCAAGGTCGTCGAGCCCATGGATTCCGTGGTGGCGGCCACCGGCACCCTGACCGACAGCACAGTGGGTTTCAGTGCGGGCACCACCGAGATGGCGCGCTCGCTGACCGGTGCGCAGGCGTCGGTGCGCTCGATGCGAGCGGCCGTCGACCAACTCGGTGCGGTGTCAGCACAATTGACCAAGACCGTCGGCGAGACCCGCGGCATGTTCACCGGGCTGACGGACTACCTGCGCGGGGTGCGGGCAGATTTCCAGGACAGTGGATCCGGCGGCTTCTATCTGCCGCAACGCGCCTGGCAGGACCCGCGCTTCCAGCGCGCGGCCGGGCTGTACTTCGCGCCCGACGGCCGCTCGACGCGGCTGCTCGTCTACGGCGACGGCAAGGTGTTCGGCACGGACGGGGCGTTGCGCTCGCCCGAGATCCTGGCCGCGGTCCGGGAGGCGACGAAAGAGGGCACGTTGGTCCGAAACACGGTGTCTGTCACCGGCTTCGGTACTGGCACCGCGGAACTTCGCGGTTATGTCTCCGATGACTTCCTGCTGCTCGCCGGCGTCGCACTGGTGCTGGTGTTCCTGATCATCCTCATCATGCTGCGCAGCCCGGTCGCGGCCGCGGTGGTGATCGGCACCGTGGTGGCGTCGTACGCGTCGGCGCTCGGTGTGAGCACCTTCATCTGGCAGAACCTGCTGGGCGAGGACCTGCACTGGGCGGTGCCGTCGATTGCGTTGATCGCGCTGGTCGCCGTCGGCGCCGACTACAACTTGCTGCTCACCATGCGACTGCGTGAGGAGGTCAGCCGGCCGGACTCGGGCCTCAAGACCGGCATGATTCGCACGTTCGGTGGCACCGGCGGCGTGGTGACGACCGCCGGAATCGTCTTCGGCATCACGATGTTCGCGATGCTGTCCAGCGACGTGTTGAGCATCGAACAGGTCGGCACCACGATCGGCGTCGGCCTGCTGATCGACACCCTGATCGTGCGGACGTTCGTGGTGCCGGGCGTCGCCGGGCTGCTCGGGCGGTGGTTCTGGTGGTCACCGGTGCCGTTGGCGCGCGGCGTGCTGTCCCGGGCGTTCCGGCGTGGCCCGTCACGGCCGGGACGCGATCTGCCGGTGATCGGCAGGGCGAGGTCGGGCCGAGAAGTGTTGCAGGGCGCCGGGTAGCTCAGGCAGTCACCTTCGCGGTCAACGCGGTCAGTTGGTCGAACAGCGTCGCGAGTTCTCCGGCGCGTCGGTCCAGTGGGGCGAAGCCGTCGGCGCCGAACTCTGTGAACAGGGACAACGACACCTGGGCGCGGACGTCGAGCATTTGGAAGTTGGCGACGATCTGCCGCCACTGTTCCACTGCGCGCACCCCACCGTCGGCGCCGTAGGACACGAAACCCACTGTCTTGCCGAACCATTCAGAACCGAGGCTGTCCACCGCGTTCTTGAACGCACCCGGCACACCGTGGTTGTACTCAGGGGTGACGAAGATGAATCCGTCGCAGGCGTCGATCGTCGCGCTCCACCGCTGCACGTTCTCCGATTCGTACTGCTTCTTGGCCGCAGCGGGGACGGTGGCGGAGGTGAGCAGCGGCACGTCGAAGGTTTTGAGGTCGACGAGCTCGAACTGTGCGTCGGTACGTTGCGCCGCCTGCTCGGCAACCCAGGCCCCGACGCCGGCGCCGGCGCGCCCGTCCCGAATCGATCCCACGATGATGCCGATTCTCATGAAGTGCTCCTCTTCTGCGTT
Organism: Mycolicibacterium sp. CBMA 226; assembly: GCF_009729075.1. Classification (GTDB taxonomy): domain Bacteria; phylum Actinomycetota; class Actinomycetes; order Mycobacteriales; family Mycobacteriaceae; genus Mycobacterium. Next base: position 62,379 of record NZ_VTGY01000012.1, read on the forward strand.
GCGCCCCGATGGCGGCTCCTGACAGCCTGCCGAACTCGGTGTGCCCGCGCAAAAGAATCGTGACCTCTCACATGATCAGTGTCCGGCGTCGAACGCCACCGGCAGAGTCTGCGGGCCGCTGACCGCCATCAGCGGCTTCCACGGCGCCGGCCCCGTGCGGCGAATGTTCGGCATCCGTCGCGTCAGCACCGTGAGCGCTCTGACCAGTTCCAGTCGCGCGAGATGCGAGCCGAGGCAGTAGTGCACACCACCACCGAACGTGAGCATCGGTGGTGCATCATGCCGGGTGATGTCGAACTGATCGGGGTTGTCGTACACCTGCGGATCACGGTTCGCCGCAGCGGTATTGGCGATGACGAGTGAGTCCCGCGGAAAGAGGTACCCCGACAGTTCCACGTCTTCGGTGACATACCGTGGCACGTTGAGCACGATCGGCGCGAACCTCATCACTTCATCGACCGCCTGGGGTACCAACTCGGGATGTGTTGCGAGGAGCGCCCACTGGTCCGGGTGATCGCAGAGGATATCGACGGCGGCGGCGAGCTGGTTACGGGTGGTGTCGGTGCCCGCGGCAAGGATTCCCATGGACAGCATGAGCAGTTCGGCATGGCTGAGCCGGTCGCCGTCGTCTTCCGCCCGGATGAGGTCGGAGAGCAGGTCGTCGGTCAGCGTGGCGCGGCGCTCGGTGATCATCGCATCGATGTAGTCGTCGAATTTCTGCCAGGCCGTGAGGATTTCGTCTTCGTGGGCGGCGACGTCCCACCGGAACATCTTGAAGATGTCGTCGGTCCAATCCGAGAACAGCCGCCAGTCGGTTCGTGGCGCGCCGAACAACGCGCAGATCACCGGGATGGGATATGGCTGGGCGACGTCGGCGACGATGTCGCAATGTCCCATGGCGGCAACGGGATCCACCAACTCGGCCAGGATCGAGTCGATCAGCGAATCGAGCCGGCCGACGGCCCTGCCGGTGAACGCCTTGCACACCAGCTTCCGCAGCCGGGTGTGCTCATCGCCGTCGAGGCTGAGCAGCGCACTGCCGATGCGGTCCCACAGCGGACCTCCGGTGACTCCTCTCGGCACCAACCCACGAACGCCGGGCTGATGAAAGCGCGAGTCGCGCAGGACCGTACGGACCAACTCGTAGCTCAGCACCTCCGGCGCGTGTGGCCCGATGACCACGGGTGACTGCCGGCGGGCGTCTCTGATCATCCGGTGCGCCCTTGCCGGGGCATCGACGGCTTCATAGTCGATGACGGGGAGGTCGGCGTCCAAGACGTTGACAGGGTGGCTGGCGGCGACGGTCATCGATGTCTCCCCTCGGATCCGATCAATGTCACTATCGGGCCCAGTCAGGGCTAACACATCAGCCGAACGGCGTAAATGACTAGTCGAGCTGTACCGTCAGCTCGGCTCCGGTCGCCGCGATGACGTCTTCGACGCTCACGCCTGGGGCGGTCTCCCGCAGGATCAGTGTGCCGTCGCCGGGCACGTCGATGACGGCCAGGTTCGTGATGATCCGGTCGACGACGCCCTGACCGGTCAGCGGCAGCGTGCAGACCGGGACGATCTTCGGGTTGCCGGCCTTGTCGGTGTGCTCCATCAGCACGATGACCCGCGCTGCGCCGTGCACCAGGTCCATGGCGCCGCCCATGCCCTTGACCATCTTGCCGGGCACCATCCAGTTGGCGAGGTCGCCGGTGCGCGACACCTCCATGCCGCCGAGCACCGCGGTGTCGATGTGGCCGCCGCGGATCATCCCGAACGACAGCGACGAATCGAAGTACGCCGCACCGGGATTCACCGTCACGGTCTCCTTGCCGGCATTGATGAGGTCGGGGTCGACGGCGTCTTCGGTGGGGTAGGGGCCGGTTCCCAGGATGCCGTTCTCCGAGTGCAGCGTGACGTGCACGTCGCCCGTCAGGAAGCCGGGGATCAGGGTCGGCAGGCCGATGCCGAGGTTGACGTACTCGCCGTCGATCATGTCGGTGGCGGCGCGGGCGGCCATCTGGTCACGGTTCCAGCCGGTCATCTAGCGGACTCCTTCGCTCGTGCTCATGCGCGATCCGCTGCGCTCCGCGCTGACAGTGCGCTTCTCGATCTGCTTGTCCTGCGGTCCGGTGTGCACGATGCGCTGCACGAACACACCGGCCAGGTGGACGTCGTCGGGGTCGATCTCGCCCGGCTGCACCAGTTCCTCGACCTGGACGATGGTGATTCGCCCGGCCATCGCGGCCAGCGGGTTGAAGTTGCGTGCGGTCTTGTTGAAGACCAGGTTGCCCGCGGTGTCGGCGCGCAGCGCGTGCACCAGGGCGAAGTCGGCGTTGATCGACTCCTCGAGTACGTACCGCTTACCGTTGAATTCGCGAATCTCCTTGGGCGGCGAGGCAACCGCGACCGAACCGTCGGCCGCGTACCGCCACGGCAGACCGCCGTCGGAGACGGGTGTGCCGACGCCGGCGGGGGTGTAGAACGCCGGGATGCCGGCGCCGCCCGCGCGCATCCGCTCGGCCAGTGTGCCCTGCGGGGTGAGCTCGACCTCCAGTTCGCCGGACAGGTACTGACGGGCGAACTCCTTGTTCTCGCCGACGTACGACGCGGTGACCCGGCGGACCTTGCCGAGGCCGAGCAGCACGCCGAGGCCGACGCCGTCGACGCCGCAGTTGTTCGAGAACACCTCGAGATCGGTGGCACTCGACGCGGCGATGGCATCAATGAGTTGATCGGGGATGCCGCACAAACCGAATCCGCCGACGGCCAGCGTGGCGCCGTCACCGATGTCGGCAACCGCATCGGCGGCCGAGGCGTACACCTTCGAGGTCATGACACTCCGTTCATCCAGTAAACGTGGGACCCACTTTTCACTCCAGGCCCCTGACATCGCAAGTCTCTGTTCGAAGCACGTCAAAAGTGTTCACAGAATGAGCATCGGTGTCACTGGCGTTCATTCAGTGAACGCCTACGATGGGGTGGTGACCGGACCGAATGTCGTCGCCCGCGTGGGCGCGATGCTGCGGGCCGTCGCCACGGCCGAACCCGACGGCGCCTCCACCACCGAGCTGGGCAAGTTGGCGGGGCTGGCGCGTCCCACCGCGCACCGGCTGCTCACGGCGCTGGCCGGCGAACATCTGGTCAGCCGGGATCAGAAGGCCGGGCGCTGGTCACTCGGCCCCGAGCTGTACCTGCTCGGTGTCGGCGCGGCCCAGCACCACGACGTCACCGACCAGGCGCGCACCGTCGTGACCCGGCTGGCCCGGGAGACCGGCGAGAGTGCGTTCTTCTCCGCGCGCCGTGGCGATCAAACCGTCTGCGTGCTCAGTGAGGAGGGCAGCTTCCCGTTGCGCTCACACGTGTTGCAGGTCGGTATCCGGTTTCCGCTCGGTGTGGCCAGCGCCGGGTTGGCCATCCTCAGCCATCTACCGGCCGCAGACGTCGATGACTACTTCTCTCGAGAACAGCCCGAAAACCAATGGGGGCCAAGTCATTCCGAAGCCGCCATCCGCAAGCGCATCGAGCAGACCCGGCGCGCCGGTTATGCGACCAACCCTGCGCTGCTCGTCGAAGGCAGTTGGGGCATGGCGGCGGCGGTGTTCGACCGGCGCGGCCTGCCTGGGTGGGCGTTGAGCCTGACGGGCGTCGAGACCCGGTTCCGGGCCGGTCGTCGGCGCGAACTGGGGCGATTGCTTCTCGAACAGGCGCACGAGTTGTCGGGCCGGCTGCGGGGCTGACCCCGCGTCGCGGTGCGTGTGGCAGTAGGCGATTGTGGAACGGTGACTGAACGCGCGCGCATCGACTTTCCGTCCCGCATCGGCGTCTGGTGGGCCAGCGACAGCTGGGCCATGCCCGACGCGCAGGCGGTCGCCCGCGACATCGAAGCCATGGGCTACGGGTCGCTGTTCCTGCCGGAGACCGTCGGCAAGGAGTGCCTCACCGAGTCGGCCGCGTTCTTGGCCGCGACCGAGCGCCTGGTCGTCGGTACCGGCATCGCCAATATTCATGTGCGCATCCCGTCGGCCGCCGAAGCCGGTGCTCGCACGCTGACCGCGCTGTACCCGGGACGGTTCGTCCTGGGCCTGGGCGTGAGTCACGCGCCGCTGGTGGAGCGCGGGATGAGCGGCACGTATCAAAAGCCGCTCGCCACCATGCGCAGCTATCTGGACCGGATGGCCGCGGTGCCCGACGCCATCGAGCCAGGCATCGGCCGGCCGCCCCGACTGCTCGCGGCGCTGGGGCCCAAGATGATCGAGCTGTCGGGCAGTCACGCCGACGGCGCGCACCCTTACCTCGTGCTGCCCGCCGCCACCCGGACGACGCGGGAAATCCTCGGGCCGGATAAGTGGATCGTCTCCGAACAGGCGGTGGTCGTCGGTGGTGACGACGCCGAACAGCTGCGCCGCGCGCACGACCATCTGAACGTCTACAGCGGACTGCCCAACTACCGGAACTCGTGGCTGCGCCAGGGCTTTGACGAGACCGACCTCGTTCGTGGCGGTTCCGAGCGCCTGGCGCGTGCGGTTGTCGGCATGGGCAGCGTCGAGGACGTCGCCGCCACCGTGCAGGCGCACCTGGACGCCGGTGCCGATCATGTGGTCGTGCAGGTGCTGGGCGAGCATCCGACTGCCGACCCCCGGCCCGGCCTGCGAGAGCTGGCCGCGGCCCTGGGGCTGTAGGCCCGGCTGCCGAGCCGGACGCCTAGCTCTCGGACGCAGCCTTACGCCGCTTGTACCACTCCCAGATCATCGGCGTGATGGACGCGATGAGGATGAGGATGAAGATGGGCTCCAGCAGCTTCTGGACGATGGGGAACTGTCCCAGCCAGTAGCCCAGCAGGGTGATGCCGCAGCCCCAGACGATCGCACCGATCACGTTGTAGAGCGTGAAGACGCCGTAGCCCATTCGGGCGGCACCGGCGGTGATCGGCGCCAGGGTACGCACGATCGGCACGAAGCGGGCCAGCAAGATCGCGAATGGCCCGCGTTCCTCGAAGAACGCGTGGGCCTCGTCGAGGTACTTCTGCTTGAGGACGCGGGCGTCGGGCTTGAACATCTCGACGCCGATGAACCGTCCGATGAAGTAGCCGGCCTGCCCGCCGAGGATGGCGGCGACCGGGATGGTCACGAGCAGCAGCCAGATGTTGAAGTTGGCCTGCGCGGCGACCTCGGCCTGGGCGGCCGTGCCGGCGGCCAGCATGCCCGCGACGAACAGCAGGGTGTCACCAGGCAGGATCGGGAACAGCACGCCCGATTCGACGAAGATGACGACCAGCAATCCGACCAGGGCCCAGGTACCGAAGTATCCGATGAGCTTGACCGGATCCATGAAGTCCGGCATGAGCGACAGCGTGCTGATCATGGGGGTCAACATACCGGTGTCGGTTGACTGTTCCCTTAACTGCAGTTCGCTCATAGGGTCGGGCCATGACCACTCACAGGGCAGTTCACGTTGCGCAAGCAGGCGCCCCGCTCACACTTGCGGATGTCGACACCGTTTCGCCGCCGCGCGATCACGTCCGCATCGCCGTCGCCGCGTGCGGGGTGTGCGGCACCGATCGCGAGTTCTACGCGGGTCACTTCCCGGGACTCTCGTGGCCGATCACCCTCGGCCATGAGATCGCGGGGACTGTCGCCGAACTGGGCGATGGCGTCGAGGGCTTCACTGTCGGTGATCGGGTGGCGGTCGGCTGGTTCGGCGGCAATTGCAACCGCTGTGTGCCGTGCCGCCAGGGCCACTTCATGCAGTGCGTACGCATGGAGGTGCCGAGTTGGCACTATCCCGGCGGATACGCCGAATCGGTGACGGTGCCCGCGACCGCGCTGGCCCGGATACCGGGCGAATTCTCGTTCGCCGAGGCGGCTCCGATGGGGTGTGCGGGCGTCACGACGTTCAACGGATTGCGCAAGACGCGCGCCAAGGCCGGCGATCTCGTCGCGGTGATCGGGATCGGCGGCCTGGGTCACCTCGGGGTGCAGTTCTCGAGGGCGATGGGCTTCGAGACCGTCGCGATCGCGCGTGGTCCCCAGCGCGAGGCCGCCGCCAAGGAACTCGGCGCGCATCACTACATCGATTCGAACGCCTCGGACGTCGCCGCCGAGCTGCAGCGCCTCGGCGGGGCGGCTGTCGTCCTCGCGACCGCCGCGAGCTCGACGGCGATGGCCGCCACCGTCGCTGGGCTGGCGCCTGAGGGCCAACTCGTGACGGTCGGCGTGACCCCTGAGCCACTGCCGATCAGTCCGCTCGACCTCATCAACGGTGGCTTCTCGGTCACCGGGCATCCGTCGGGCACGTCACGCGACGTCGAGGAAACTTTGCACTTTGCCGCGCTGACAGGCGTGCGGGCCGTCATCGAGGAACGGCCGCTCGCACAGGCTTCAGAGGCCTTCGAACGGATGAACAGCGGCCAAGCCCACTACCGGATGGTCTTGACCGTCTGACCGGTGTCCCCGGCTGCCGCACTTCAGCTTCGAGTGACTGACATACTGGCCCAGACTGCAGGTTCGCCGAGAGGAAAAACATGCCCATCGCCACGCCCGAGGTCTACGCGGAGATGCTGGCCCGCGCCAAGGAGCACTCCTTCGCGTTCCCCGCGATCAACTGTGTGGGTTCAGAGAGCGTCAACGCCGCCATCAAGGGTTTCGCCGATGCGGGTAGCGACGGAATCATCCAATTCTCCACCGGCGGTGCGGAATTCGCGTCAGGCCTGGGTGTCAAAGACATGGTCACCGGTGCTGTCGCGCTGGCCGAATTTGCGCACGTCGTCGCTGCCAAGTACGACATCACCGTCGCGCTGCACACCGACCACTGCCCCAAGGACAAGCTCGACACCTACGTACGCCCCCTGCTCGCCATCTCGGCGGAACGGGTGGCCAAGGGACAGGACCCGCTGTTCCAGTCGCACATGTGGGACGGATCGGCCGTGCCGATCGACGAGAACCTGCAGATCGCTCAGGAGCTGCTGAAGCTGACGTCGGCCGCGAAGATCATTCTTGAGGTCGAGATCGGCGTCGTGGGCGGCGAAGAGGACGGTGTCGTCGGCGCGATCGACGAGAAGCTGTACACCACGCCCGAGGACTTCGAGAAGACCATCGACGCGCTGGGCGCCGGGGAGCACGGCAAGTACCTGCTGGCCGCGACGTTCGGCAACGTGCACGGTGTGTACAAGCCGGGCAACGTCAAGCTCAAGCCTGAGGTGCTGGCCGAGGGCCAGCGGGTCGCCAGCGCCAAGCTGGGCTTGCCGGAAGGTTCCAAGCCGTTCGACTTCGTGTTCCACGGCGGCTCGGGCTCGCTCAAGTCCGAGATCGAGGACTCGCTGCGCTACGGCGTGGTGAAGATGAACGTCGATACCGACACGCAGTACGCGTTCACCCGTCCGCTGGCGGCGCACATGTTCACCAACTACGACGGCGTCCTGAAGATCGACGGCGAAGTGGGCAACAAGAAGGTCTACGACCCGCGCAGCTACCTGAAGAAGGCCGAGGCCTCGATGACCCAGCGCGTCATCGAAGCGTGCAACGACCTCCACAGCACGGGCCGCAGCGTTTCCGCGGGGATGTCCCGCTAGCCAACACCGCCGAGTGGCCGGTCAGGACGCAGGAATTGCGAAATTCTGCGTCGTAGCCGGCCATTCGGCGTTCATGGCCGAATGGCCGCGGGTCAGGAGCACCGTGCCCAGAACGGCGAGCGCCGCGATGGCTGCGATCACCAGCACCACCGCGATGACCCAGCCCCAGCTGCGCCGGTCCTTCTGCGTCGTGACGGCGCCGGGGATCAGCTGCGGCGCCGCCGGCGGCATCAGCTCGGTTTCCGGGTCCGGGAGCGGGTTGATGATCTGGGTCTTGCCGTCGAAGCCCGACGGCGCGGTGAAGCGACGCACCGGGATGGTCGGGTCGGTCGCCGGGTCCGCAGGTTCGAAGATTTCGGTTGCCGCCGCGGCGTCGTCTGTCGAAGCAGCGCGCCGATCGGCGTCGCGACGGTCGTCCGGTCCCGTCGGGTTCGACATGGCGGCTGGGTTCGACATGGGGGTGACTGTCCTCCCGGGATCAGGGTCGCGCACTGGGGCCGATGCGTCCTGGAGCAGGCCGCGGCGTCCTACCCGGAGCTTAATCGCCCGCCTGCGCTATCTCAGCGAGCGGCCGCACGGCACAATGGCGGCCATGACGCGAATGGGTGATCTGCTGGGTCCGGAGCCGGTGCTGCTGCCTGCCAACTTCGAGGCCGAGGACGCTCTGGCCGCAGGCAAATCCGCCACCGAGGTTGCTGCGGCGCAGCCGACCGCCTCGGTCGCGTGGGCCGCCCTGGCCGAGGCCGCACTGGCCGACGGCCAGACGATCACCGCCTACGCCTATGCCCGTACCGGTTACCACCGCGGGCTCGACCAGCTGCGCCGCAACGGCTGGAAGGGCTTCGGCCCGGTGCCGTTCGCGCACGAACCGAACCAGGGCTTCCTGCGGTGCGTGGCTGTGCTCGCCAAGGCGGCGGAGTCCATCGGCGAGCGGGACGAGTACCTGCGGTGCCTGGATCTCCTCGACGACTGCGATCCGGCGGCCCGCGGCGAGTTGGGTCTCTAGTCCATCTCGCAGTGGCAACCGCCGTCAGCCGGCGGTTCCACCTGCACGGTGGCGTGGTCCAGTCCGCGGGCGGCCAGCACGGCGCGTGCCGACTCGAGGACGCGCGCCGAATCCGCGGCCGATGTCAGGTGTGCGGTGGCCATGTCCTTGCCGGGGACCAGCGTCCACACGTGCAGGTCGTGCACGTCGGTGACGCCGTCGACGGCGGCCAGCGCGGTGCGGAGCTCGTCGACGTCGATATGGCTGGGTGAGGACTCCGACAAGATGCGCAGCGCGGCGCGGGCCAGCGCGATGGCCCGCGGCAGCACCCACAGCGCGACCAGGACGGCGACGACGACGTCGGCGTACGGCCAGCCGGTGGTGACATTGACGATGCCGGCGATCAGGACGCCGAAGCTGCCGACGGTGTCGGCGACGACCTCCATGTAGGCGCCCTTGACGGCGAGGCTGCTCTCGGCGTCGGAACGCAGCAGCAGGACCACGACCAGGTTGGCGAGCAGCCCGGCGAGTGCGACGACGATCATCGGCACGCCGGGAATCTCCGGCGCGTTCCCGATGCGCTCGACAGCCTCGTAGAGGATGAACGCGGCGACGCCCATCAGCAGCGCGGCGTTGGCGACGGCGGTGAAGACCTCGGCGCGATGCCAGCCGTAGGTGCGGGCCGCCGACGTCGATCCGCGGCGCGCGAGCAGCACGGCACCCAGCCCCATGAACATCGCGACGAGGTCGGTCAGCATGTGGCCGGCGTCGGCGAGCAGCGCGATGGAGTTGATCGCCAGCGCCGTGGTCAGCTCGATGACGAAGAAGACGCTGAGTACAGCTGCGGCGATGATCATGCGGCTGGCGCGCGCGTTAGAGCCATGGTTGTGGTCGTGTCCGGCACCCATGTCTGCAATATATGCAGAAGTACGCATATGTCGCAAGGCGCCCTGGGTTTTGTGCACGATAATCCGCGGTGGCCGCAGAAAATCGTGCACAAATCCCTACCAGGCGGACCAGAACCGAGTGAGTGCGCTGCCGATCATCGCCAGGCGCGGCGGCACGCCGGTCAGGCTGACAGCGGAGTAGACGACGTTGAAGAACAGCCGGTTCAGCTCCGGGACGATCAGCAGCAGCATCAGCAGCAGGAAACCCCACTGGCGGGCGGGGAGAAGTGCGCGTTGCGTGTCAGGGCTCAGGCGCGGTTCCAAAGCTCCGTAGCCGTCCAGGCCGGGGATCGGCAGCAGGTTCAAGAACAGTGCGGTGACCTGTAGGAAGCCCAGGAAAGCGAGCCCCGCCCAGAACACCGGATGGTCGCTGTCGAACAGCGCTGCCGTCGCGACCAGCAGGACGATGGCCAGGACCAGGTTCGCGAACGGTCCCGCCAGGCTGACCAGCGTGCGCTGCCGCGGCGTCATGTACTGGGTGCGCACGTACACCGCGCCGCCGGGCAGGCCGATGCCGCCGAGGGCGATGAACAGCGCCGGCAGGCCCAGCGACAGCAGCGGGCTGGCGTACTTCGCGGGGTTCAGCGTGAGGTAGCCGCGCAGCTCGACGTCGCGGTCACCGAACCGCCAGGCGGTGTAGGCGTGGCCGAATTCGTGGAGGCACAGCGACACCGTCCAGCCCGCGATGACGAACACGAACACGCCGGCGTAGGCCAGCGGCCGGACCTCGGCGCCGCAGTACCAGGCCACCGCTCCGCCGGCGCCGGTCAGGGCCACGATCGCCCAGAAGATGGGACTTGGGCGGACTCCGCGCCGCAGCGGCAAGCTCATGAGGAAAAACTAGCCGACCCGCAGCCAACCCTGGATGTGACGGTAAAACGCTGACCGCCGCGCCGGACGCGCGGCCGCCACGCCGTCGCGCTCAACCAAAACTCCGGTGCTGCCGAGTTGTGCGGCGCGGCCGCTGACCCAGCCCCGCTGCGGTCCCGAACGCCCCGGCCCGAGGGCCCGCGCTCGGAGCCCCGGCATGCCGGGAAGCGGTTCGATCACGACGCCCGCGGACTCGCCGTCGAACAGCACGGTGTCGTCGACGACGGCCTCTCCGGTGATGGCGTCGCCAGCCGACGGCAGCCAGCGGGCGGACCGGACGATCACCGCGCCGGTCTCGTCGCGGATCAGCGGAACGCGTTGGGCAACACCGTCTCTCGCTCGGCGCGCGGCACCCAGCCCGCCGTGCGACACGGGTGGGACGAAGCCGACCTCGGTGTCGAGCCGGTCGTCGCGCAACAGCCGGGCCAGGGTGGCCGACAGGTCGGCGGCCTCGCCCACGACGATCACCCGCACCGTGCCGTCGGGGATCGTCGGCGCACCGGCGGCGGGCACCGTGGCGGCCGTCAGATCCGTCAGCGCGCGGGGGATCCGGCGGTCGCCGAAAACCAGCACCACGACCCCGTCGGAAACCTGGCCGGAGGCCTGTCTGGCGGTCAAGGCCATTCCTTCCGTTCACCTGGGATAAGGTTGGTCACCGGCTGCCACTGTATTCAGGCAGGTAATGCGGGAGGCAAAACGATGCCGGCAATCGTGCTCATCGGGGCCCAATGGGGTGACGAGGGCAAAGGTAAAGCCACCGATCTACTCGGTGGACGTGTGCAATGGGTGGTCCGCTACCAAGGTGGCAATAACGCCGGGCACACGGTGGTACTGCCCACGGGGGAGAACTTCGCTCTCCACCTCATCCCCTCGGGCATCCTGACGCCCGGGGTCACCAACGTCATCGGCAACGGTGTCGTGGTCGATCCCGGTGTGCTGCTCAGTGAGCTCTCGGGGCTCGAGGACCGCGGGGTGGACACCTCGAAGCTCATGATCTCGGCCGACGCGCATCTGCTGATGCCGTACCACGTGGCCATCGACAAGGTCACCGAGCGGTACGCGGGCAGCAAGAAGATCGGCACCACCGGTCGCGGCATCGGTCCCTGCTACCAGGACAAGATCGCGCGCATCGGCATCCGGGTGGCCGACGTCCTCGACGAGGAGCAGCTGGCCGCCAAGGTCGAGGCCGCACTGGAGTTCAAGAACCAGGTGCTGGTCAAGATCTACAACCGCAAGGCGCTCGACCCGGCCGAGGTCGTCGAGAGCCTGCTGCAGCAGGCCGAGGGCTTCAAGCACCGCATCGCCGACGCCCGGCTGCTGCTCAACGGGGCGCTGGAGCGCGGTGAGACGGTGCTGCTGGAGGGCTCGCAGGGCACCCTGCTGGACGTCGACCACGGCACCTACCCGTTCGTCACGTCGTCCAACCCGACAGCGGGCGGCGCGGCCGTCGGCTCCGGCATCGGCCCCACCCGTATCACCACGGTGCTGGGCATTCTGAAGGCCTACACGACCCGCGTGGGCTCGGGACCGTTCCCGACGGAGCTGTTCGACGAGTACGGCGCCTACCTGTCCAAGACGGGTGGCGAGGTCGGCGTGACCACCGGCCGGGCCCGGCGCTGCGGCTGGTTCGACGCCGTCATCGCCCGGTACGCGACCCGGGTCAACGGCATCACCGACTACTTCCTGACCAAGCTCGACGTGCTGTCCAGCCTGGAGACGGTGCCCATCTGCGTCGGCTACACCGTCGACGGCAAGCGCACCGACGAGATGCCGATGACGCAGGCCGACATCGCCCGCGCCGAGCCGGTCTACGAAGAGCTGCCGGGCTGGTGGGAGGACATCTCCGGAGCTCGCGAGTTCTCCGATCTGCCCGCCAAGGCGCAGGACTACGTGCTGCGGCTGGAGGAGCTCTCCGGAGCCCACGTGTCGTGCATCGGCGTCGGTCCCGGCCGGGACCAGACGATCGTGCGCCGGGACATCCTCGGGTGACTCCAGGGGCGAGCGAAGCGACGGGGAAAGTCGAAGGTTTCATCGACCAGCACGGCGGATTTCCGCGATTCGAGCCGGCCGATCCCGGTCCCGGTTTCGGCCGCTTCCTCGAGGGCATGAGGCAGCTGCAGGATCTCGCGGTCTCGGCGAACCCGGACAGCGACACCTGGGATGACGCCGCCGACCGCGTCGAAGAGCTGGTCAAGCTGCTGGGGCCGTTCGAGGCGGCCGAAGGCGTCGGCCCGGCCATGCGGATGCCGTCGCTGCCGGGTGCCGGCAGCCTGCTGATGCCGCCGTGGACGGTCACGAAGTTCGCGCCCGAGGGCGTCGAGATGCAGGTCGAGTTCAGCCGGTACCACGTGGGCGGCAACTACGCCGTGCACGGCGGGGTGCTGCCGCTGCTGTTCGACCAGGCCTTCGGGATGCTGATCCACGCCGTCAACCGGCCGATGAGCCGCACGGCGTACCTGCACGTCGACTACCGCAAGGTCACCCCGATCGACACGGTGCTGACCGCCAAGGCGCACGTCACCGAGGTCGACGGCCGTAAGACGTTCGTCGCGGCCGAGCTGTTCGACCCCGAGGGCAATCTGTTGGCCGAGGCCAACGGCCTGATGATCAGCCTGCTGCCGGGCCAGCCTTAGGGCTCGGCGCGTAGCGCGGGCCACCAGATGCGTGGGCCGATCAACGTGAACAGCGCCGGGATGATCACGGTGCGCACTACGAAGGTGTCCAGCAGGATGCCGAGGCCGACGATGATGCCGAGTTGGGTCAGCACGATCAGCGGCAACACGCCCAGCACGCAGAACACCGCGGCCAGCACGATGCCCGCGCTGGTGATCACGGCGCCTGTCGCCGAGACGGCACGCACGATGCCCTGCCGGTTGCCGAACTTTGGGGTCTCTTCCCGCGCCCGGGTCACCAGGAAGATCGTGTAGTCCACGCCGAGCGCGACAAGAAACAGGAACGCGAACAGCGGGGTCCCGTTGTCCAGTGCGGGAAACCCGAAGAGGTGCACGCTGGCCCAGCCGCCCACTCCCAGCGCGGCCAGCGCGCTGAGCACGGTCACCGCCACAAGGACCAGCGGTGCCAGGGCTGAGCGCAGCAAGATGTACAGCACCGCCAGCACCACCAGCAGGATGGCCGGGATGACGATCTTGCGGTCGTGCTGCGCCGCCGCTGCGGCGTCGCGGGCCTGTGCGTCGGGTCCGCCGACCAGCGCTCCGGCGTCGAGGCGGTGTACTGAATCGCGAAGGGCATCAATGGTTTTGAATGCCTCTGGCGAAGCCGGCGCGGCGGCCAGCACCACCGACCACTGATGCAGACCCGACGCCGAGCGTCCGGCCGGCAACGCTGACACCACGCCGGGGGTGCGGGTAATGGCTTCGCCCACCGCGGGGGCCGACGCGATGACGGTTGTCGGGTTGGTCAGGCCGCTGGGGAAGTGCGCGGCGAGGGTGTCGTAGCCGGCGACGGACTCCGCCTGCACCCGGAACTGCTGGGTCTGGGACAGCCCGACGGGCAGATTCACCAGCCCGACGCACAGCGCGGCCAAGCCTGCCAACGCCACCGTGGCGACGCGGCCGGGCCGGCGGGCCACCCCTGCCGCGATGCGGTGCCAGATGCCCCTTTCGGTGAGTGGGGCAGCGTGCGAACCGGTTTCGGGGATGAAGGGCCAGAACAGCCGGCGGCCGAACAAGCCCAGCAGCGGCGGCAGCACCAGCAACACGAACACCGCCGCGACCACCAGACCGGCCGCGGCCTGCACACCGAGGCTGCGGTTGCTCGGCGCCGAGGCGAGCAGCAGCGTCAGGAGAGCGAGGACGACGGTGGCGTTGCTCGCGATGATCGCCGGGGCGGCTGCGCGCCATGCCACCCGCAGGGCGTCCCGATGGTCGCTGCGCCGCGACAGTTCTTCGCGGTACCGCGAAATCAGCAGCAGCGCATAGTTGGTCCCCGCCCCGAACACCAGCACGCTGGTGATGCCCGCTGTCGAACCGTCGGGGTTCAGGCGCGTCGCCGTGGCCACCGCGGTACCGACGACCGCGCCCACCTGATCGGCGAAGCCGATCACCAACAGGGGGATCAGCCACAGCACGGGGGAGCGGTACGTGACGATCAGCAGTAGCGCGACAACCGTCGCGGTCACCCCGAGAAGTGTGAAGTTCGCTCCGGCAAAGGAATTCGCGATGTCGGCGCCGAACGCCGGCCCGCCGGTGACCTGCGCCCGCAATCCGTCGGGCAGTGACCCGGATACCTGGGACCGCAGATCCCGGACGGCGTCGCGAAGGTGGAAGCCCGAAAGGTTCGTCGACAACGGCGCCACCCGCACGGCGGCCTTGTCGTCCGCTGACACCCGGGCGCCCGGCCCTGCGGCGGTGACGTCAACCGGCGTCAAGGGGGCGCCGTCGGTACGGGTCACCACGATGATCGCCGGCGCGGTCCCGCCGCCGGGGAACTGGGCGCGCAGGGCGTCGGCGCGGGCGGATTCGGCGCCGGCCGGCACGGCAACCGGCGACTGCGATGCGGAATCCCCGCTGCCGAGCAATGCCATGGCCGCACCGGAGAGCAGCAGAACGATCAGGGCCGATGCCCATGCGATTCGGGTGGACACCCGGAGAATATTTCAGATACTTAACTTTTAAGCAAATGAACTTTGGGAACGATATGCTCTCCGGGTGCCAACGCCGCCGGACCGAGCCGAACTGGAGGCGCAGATCTCGGCGGACGTCCGGGCGCTGACGGCCGAATCCGAGCAGATCGGCCGCGCCTTCGCAGTGCAGAACGATTTGGGCGCCAACGACTTTCGAGCCCTGCTGCACATCATGGTGGCGGAATCGGCGGGGGTGCCGCTGACCGCGGGTGAATTGCGCAAGCTGATGGGCACCTCGGGTGCGGCCATCACCTACCTGGTGGAGCGGATGATCGGTTCGGGGCATCTGCGCCGCGACGCCGATCCCGCGGACCGGCGCAAGGTCATCCTGCGATACGACGACAAGGGCCTGGCCGTGGGCCGGGAGTTCTTCAGTCCGCTGGCTCAGCTGAACACTGACGCCTTGGCTGACCTGCCCGATGCGGACCTCGAGGCCGCGCACCGGGTCATCGTGGCGCTCACCGGTGCGATGCGGGCGTTCCGTGCGGAACCCGCCCCCGGCGAGCAGTGATCACACGGACGAGGCGGCCTTGAGGGCGTAGACGTCCGCTCTGAGTGCGGCCACCGCGTCCACGATCGTCAGGTTCTGGCCGGCGGCGTTCTGGCCGAGCTGAGGCCAGCCGTTGAGGTTCGGCCCGCGTAACTGGGTCTGGATGTCCTGCACGATCGCCAGGATCTGGTTGAGGGTCGCGGTGGTCGGGTCCGGCTGGGTCACGGTTCCTCCGTTGAGCAGTGAGATGAGTTGGTCGAGCGTGCCTTGGAATGCGTTGCAGTCCACCGACAGATTCCCGATCAGTGCGGCGTCGGTGAACTGCAGGATCTGCGGCGTGGCGCCACCGTAGGGGAACCAGTAACGCTGATTGTCGTTGCCGGGATAGAGGTTTGACGCGTAGCCGGTGCCGTTGACGTAGTTCGACGCGATGAGCCCCGGCACCTGGGAGATGTCGGGCGAGCCGATCTGCTGCCAGTACCAGTGCGGGATGTATGACAGCGAGATGGTGACGCCGACGGCGTTGAACGCGTTGACCACGGCCCAGAAGTTGTTGATGTCACCGGAATTCGCCTCGAAATCCAGCATCGCGTACTTGCCACCGTTGTTGCTCAGCCACGTTTGGGCCTGCGCCGCCGGGCTGTTGGTGGTCACGTAGTGATAGCCGATGCACGGAAAGTGGTTCTGCTGGCACCACTGTGCGATGACGGGCCAGTACGGGTCCCGGTAGTAGCTGCCTTCGGAAACCTTCTGCTCGATCCAGGAAAAACCCTGGCCGGGTAATTGTGAGACGAACGCGATTGCGTCACTTGCCGAACGGAAGTTGTTGTTCGAGGTGTCGGGTCCGTACAGGGTCATGGGGTGGCCCCCGGTTCTACCGGTGTCCAGCTCGTCGTGCTCGCCAAAACCTGTGTGTCTGCGGTGAATCCGTCACTCTGCTGTACGGTCCAGTACAGTTCGCCGTTGCCATCTCGGGTGGCTGTGGCGATAGCGCCAGCTTGTTGCCACGTTTCGCCGAGGGCTTCTGGTTTGCCGGCGCCGTTCATTGCGCGTCCTCGCCTTCTGCCGTGGAGGCCTTGTCCCGCTTCGATTCTCGTTGTTTCTCAACATCGAAGGGCACTTTCCACGATAGCGCGATCTGCGCGGCCGGGTTCGGTCAGGCGTTCTCCAACTCGGCGATCACGATCTTCTTCTGCCGCATCATCATCTGGATTTGTTCGGGCCGGCCCAGTAGTTGATCCATGTTCGCGGGGATGATTTGCCAGCTGATCCCGAATCGGTCCTTGCACCAACCGCATTGCTCGGATTCGGGCACGTGAGAGAGCTTCGACCAGTACCGGTCGATCTCGTCCTGGTCGGCGCATTCGATGACGAACGAGATCGATTCGTTGAACGTGAACAGCGGTCCGCCGTCGAGGCAGACGAAATCGACGCCGTTCAAACTGAATCGGCCGTTGAGCACCTTGCCCGACATCCCGGCGAAGTGTTCGTTGAGGGCCTCGTCCGGGTACTCCTCGATCGAGATGATCCGCGAGTCCGGGAACACCTCGACGTAGTACTCCATGGCTTCGCGTGCCTGGTTGTTGAACCAGAGGCAGGGCTGGATGGCTTTCGGCATGTCGTTCCCCTTGTCTTTCAGTGGTTTTCGTTTGATCAGGCCAGCAATGCGTCGATCTGACCGAGGGCGCCGGTCATGCCCTCGACCATGCCCATCGCGGCCACCTTCTCCAGCTGGTCGAGATCGGTGAACCGGGCGACGATCGTCATGCGGGTGCCGGTGTCGATCTCGTCGAACGACACCTCGAGACGCATGGTGGGCATCTCGGGGTCGGGCTCGCCGTCCGGCTGTGAGAAGCCGTCCTCGATGAGCAGCCGCGACGGTGCGTCGACTTCGAGCGTGGTCCACCAGCCCGGTGCGATCTCGCCCTCGGGTCCGGTCATGTGATAGCGAGACTGACCGCTTGGTGTGAGTTCGTGCCGCGTGAAAGTGGCCGGCCACGTCGGCGGGCCCCACCAGCGCTCCAGCTGGCGCGGGTCTTCCCACACCTGCCAGACCCGGGCCGGCGGCGCGGCGAACTCGGCGACGAAGGTCATGCTGAGTGCTTGCGGGTCGGTGGCGCTGCTGATCACCGTCATCGGTGGTCCTTTCGCTGGTGGGCTGTTGTGCGGCTTGATGTTTCGTGTGGCGGGTAACCGTCTTCGGCGAGGATCGCCTCGATGGTCGCGGCGCGGTCATGCCAGAGCGCCGCGTAACGCTCCAGGAGCACGCCCGCTCGGTGCAGGGTTTCGGGCACCGCACGGACGAGTTGTTCCCGGCCGCGGCGCTCTTTATGCACCAGTGCGGCTCCGGCGAGCACCGCGACATGCTTCTGCACGGCGGCGAAGCTCATGTCGTAGCCGCGCGCGAGTGCGCTGACCGACTGGTCGCTGCGCATCGTGCGGGCCACGATGTCGCGGCGCGTGGCGTCCGCCAATGCGTGGAAGATCCGGTCGATCTCCGCATCGGTGAATGCCTCGGGGAAGGTATCTACAACCATTTGGTTGTAGATTAGGGCGGCTTGTTGGCGTCGTCAAGAGGTGGGGTTGCATCGAACGCACGCTGAAGTGTTGAGCCTGCGTTCAGGGCGCACTTGTGCGAGTGGAGAGCGCCCTCACTACAGGCTCAACCGGGATCGCCGTCCCGACGCCGTTGACCCTGCGGTGCTGGCGGAAAAGTGCGAGTGCGGAACGCCCCCGGCGCAGAGTCAACGGCGGCGCGGGACCCGCCAAGCGCTACTCGCGGTTGAGCGCGGCCTCTTCCAGATCCAGCCCGTGCAGCACCGAGCGCAGCACCTCGTCGTCGATGTTGCCGGCATCGCGTTCGGCGATGTACGTCTTGCGCTCTGCCGCCAGCATCTCGAGCCGCAGCCGCCGCATCGCCGACGCGGGGCTTTCGCCGATGTCGTCGTCGCTACGGCCCAGCCGCTCCCAGACGGCGTTGCGACGCCGGTCGTTCCAGGTCTGCAGCACTTCACCGACGTGCTGTTGGGCGGTGGAATCGCTACTGCGGGCCAGCAATTCGTCGAGCCGATCGGCGGCTGCCTGCGCGGCGCGACTGGATGCCGCCGCCTGCTCCAACGCATCCTGATGTGCCTCGGCCTCGCTGCGCACGTCGAGCATGCGGATGAGCCACGGCAGCGTCAGGCCGTGCAACAGCAGCGTCCCGATCACCACGACGAAGGTCAGGAACACCAGTTGCGGCCGCCCGGGGAAGGGTGCGCCGGACAGCGTCGTCAGCGGCACACCGAATGCGGCGGCCAGTGACACGACGCCGCGCATGCCTGCCCACGCGACAATGAAAACCTGCGACGGCGTCGGCGTGGGTTCCCGCTCGCGAATGCCGCGGAACAGGACCCGCGGCGTGTAGGCCATGACGTACACCCAGACGATGCGGACCCCGATGACCGTCGCCAGCACCGCGGTGGACGCCACGGCCAGGGTGACGGCGCGGATGCCGGTCAGCTCGTCGATGACCGTTGGCAGCTGCAGGCCGATCATCAGGAATGCGAAGGACTCCAGCACCAGCTGGATCGACTTCCAGACGGCGTCGTCCTGCAGTCGGGTGGCGTAGGACGCCCGGGTTGCGCGCTGTCCGAGCAGCAGCGCGGCGACCACCACCGCGATGACGCCGGAGCCGTGCGCCTCTTCGGCCAGCCAGTAGATGAAATACGGCGCGACGAGCCCGATGGCGCTCTCTACCAGCGGATCGTCGAGCCAGGTCCGGATGAACTCGATCAGCCAGCCGATCAGCCCGCCGATCACGATGCCGCCCACCGCGGCGAGCGCGAAGGTGCCCAGCGCGCCCTGCCACGTCGCCGCCGCGCCGATGGCAGCCGCGAGAGCCACCTTGTATGCGGTCAGCGCGGTGGCGTCGTTGAGCAGGCTCTCGCCGCCGAGCAGCGTCATGATCTGACGGGGAAGTCCCAGCCGGCGGCCGATGGCGGCGGCCGACACCGCGTCGGGCGGCGCGACGATCGCCCCCAGGGTGAGGGCCGCGGCGACCGTCAGCTCCGGGACAGTGTGGAACGCGACGAACCCCACGACCAGCGTGGTGGCCAGCGGCAGCCCGACCGCGAGCAGCCCGATGGGGCGGACGTTCTTGCGTAGGGCCAGGTAACTGCTCTCCAGCCCGGCCGACCACAGCAGTGGCGGCAGCACCACGAACATGACCAACTGCGGCTGCATCTCGATGGCGGGCACGCCGGGAATCAGCCCGACGGCCAGTCCGGCGACGACGAGCCCCAGGGGCGCGGAGACGTCGTACCGCCGCGCCAGCGCGGCCAACAACACCGAGGCCACCAGCACTGCCAGCAGTGGGGCACCCACGTCCTGAAACCTCCTCGGTCAGCCAGCCCTATCCTTGTTCAACATGCTGGGGAAATGGATGCAGTCACGGGCAACGCGACCGCGCGAAGAAAATTCCCCGACCACCTGCACGCACCTCGCCGATGCGCTCGGTCAGGCCGAACCGGAGCCGCAGACGCCCGGGCGCTGTGGTGACTGTGCGGCACTTGGGGAGGATACGTGGGCGCACCTTCGGATGTGTCTGACCTGCGGACAGGTCAGCTGTTGTGATTCCAGTCCGCACCAACACGCCAATGAGCATTACCGTCGCACCGGTCATCCCGTGATGCGGTCGGTCGAGCCGGGGGAGAGCTGGCGGTGGTGCTACGTCGATATCAGATTGGGTTGACCGGGCGAGCGGAGCGACGGGGGAGGTTGGTGAGTTGGTAGACCGGACAACGGTTCTGGTACTCGGCACCGGCGAGCTGTGCGGTGAACTGGTGCTGTCCTTCCAGCGGCTGGGGACGCGGGCGTCCGCGGTGCCCGTGCCGACCGGGGCGGCGGCACTGCAGGGCCTGATCGACCGGCACACACCACAGGTGGTGGTGGTCCAGTCCCCGGCGGCGGATCTCGGTGCCGACGTCGTGGAGCGGCTGGCCGCTCTCGACGACGTCGCGGTCTTCCCGACGCCGGGCGCCCTGCGGCTCGCGTCGGATCGCGAGGCGCTGCGCACGTTGGCGGCCGACGAGCTGGGGCTGCCGACGACGCCGTTCTGGTTCGCCGGTTCGGTCGACGAACTGACCGCGGTGGCCGAGCACGCCGGGCTGCCGCTCACGGTGACGCCGGCGGCCAACACCGCGGGCGCGGGCCATTCGGTGCTGTCCCGCGTCGAGGACGTCGACGTCGCGTGGCACCGTGCGGTGTCTGCCGGCGGTGACCGGGTGATGGCCGAGGCGATCGTCGACGTGGCCGCCGAGTTCACCATGCTGACGGTGCGGACCCAGAGCCAGGCGGGTCCGGTCGTGCAGTTCTGCGAGCCGATTGGGCACCGCCGTGACACCTCTTTTGCGGGTGGCGGTCCGTTGGAGTTGTGGCAGCCGCATGCGCTGTCGGAGTCGGCGCTGGACGCGGCCCGCTCGATCGCCGCCCGGATCGTGGGCAAGCTCGGTGGCACCGGGCTGTTCACGGTCGACCTGCTGCTCGGCGCCGACCCGGAGTCCGGGGCCGAGGAGGTGTACTTCGCGACGGTCCATCCCATATTGACGGGCGCCGGCTTCGTGACGACGCGATCGCAGCGGCTGTCGCAGTTCGACCTGCACGCGCGGGCGATCCTCGGCCTGCCGGTCGACACCATCATGATCTCGCCGGCCGCCGGTGAGGTCAGCCGCCCGTCGTCGGACAAGGCGGCGGTCGCGCGCGCACTGCCCGATGCGCTGGCCATCGCCGAGAGCGACGTGCGGCTCTCGGGCGAGGTGTGTGTGGCACTGGCGACCGCGCCGGACGTGGTGCGGGCACGTGACCGCGCGCATCAGGTGGCCGCTGTCCTCAGCCATGCAGCGGCGATCAGCCAGACAGGGAAGTGACCATGACCGAATCGGAATCGCAGCCCCGGCAGACCCTGGGCCCGTTCCTGGCCGCGCTCGGGGTGATTGTGGTCCTCGTGGTCATAATTGCCGTCCTGAACGCGATCGGGGTGTTCGGCCGGAATGATCCGACGCCGGAGCAGCTGGTGCGCACCGCGGTCGTCGGCCAGAACGACGGGCTGCAGCGCAAGGACTACGCGCGCTTCCAGACGTACACCTGCAAGGCGCAGGCCGGTACCGAGTCGGATGTGCTTGCCAAGCAGCAGGATTCGGCGGCGAAGAACGGACAGCGGTACGTCGACGAGGTGACGGACATCAAGTTCGACGGCGAGAAGGCCACCGCAGTGTTGATGTACCACTTCGACAAGACGCCGGACCAGAAGCCGAAAGCACCGGTGGCGCTGGTGCACGAGGACGGCGCGTGGAAGGTGTGCTCGCCGGTCCCGAGCTAGTTTGTGACAGACTCGCATCCGTGAGCTACGCGGGAGATATCACGCCGCAGCAGGCCTGGGACCTGCTGAGTGAGAACCCCGAGGCGGTGCTCGTCGACTGCCGGACCGACGCCGAATGGCGCTGGGTGGGCGTGCCTGACATCTCCAGCCTCGGACGTGACGTTGTGTACATCGAGTGGGTGTCCGGTGACGGCAAACGAAACACGAGTTTCGTCGACGACCTGCGGGCTGCGGGCGTGACGCCCGGCGAACGGCCGGTGGTGTTCCTCTGTCGCTCGGGCAACCGGTCGATCGGGGCCGCCGAGGCGGCGACCGCGGCGGGCATCGGCCCGTCGTACAACGTGCTCGACGGTTTCGAGGGACATCTCGACGAGCAGGGGCATCGCGGCGGCAGTGGCTGGCGTGCCATCGGGCTGCCGTGGGTGCAGTCGTGAGGGGCGTGAACGCCGACGGCGTCCCCTCGGTCCGGGTCCCCGCACCGCTGCCGGACGGTGTCAGCCAGGCGACCATCGGCGTGCGCGGCGGACTGCTGCGGTCCGAGTTCGAGGAGACCGCCGAGGCGATGTTCCTGACCTCGGGGTACGTCTACGAGTCGGCGGCCGCCGCGGAGCAGGCGTTCACGGGCGAGATCGACCGGTACGTGTACTCGCGCTACGGCAACCCGACCATCCAGATGTTCGAGGAACGGCTGCGCCTCATCGAGGGAGCGCCGGCGGCGTTCGCGACGGCGACGGGCATGGCCGCGGTGTTCACCGCGCTGGGCGCGCTGCTCGCCGCGGGAGACCGGCTGGTCGCGGCGCGCAGCCTGTTCGGTTCCTGCTTCGTGGTGTGCAACGAGATTCTGCCGCGCTGGGGTGTCGAGACCGTCTTCGTCGACGGTGATGACCTGTCGCAGTGGGAGCAGGCACTGACAGACCCCTCCAAGCCCCCCACCGCGGTGTTCTTCGAGACGCCGTCCAACCCGATGCAATCGCTGGTGGACATCGCCGCGGTGTCGGAGCTGGCGCATGCCGCCGGTGCAAAAGTGGTGCTGGACAACGTCTTCGCGACGCCGCTGCTGCAGCAGGGCCTGGAGCTCGGTGCCGACGTGGTCGTGTACTCGGGCACCAAGCACATCGACGGTCAGGGCCGCGTGCTCGGCGGTGCGATCCTCGGTGACAAGGAGTACATCTCCGGTCCGGTGCAGCAGCTGATGCGGCACACGGGTCCGGCAATGAGTGCGTTCAACGCCTGGACGATGCTGAAAGGCCTTGAGACGCTGGCTGTTCGGGTCGACTACTCGAACCGTTCGGCGCAGCGGGTGGCCGAGTTCCTAGAAGGCGTGCGCGGCGTGAACTGGGTGAAGTACCCGTTCCTGCCGTCCCATCCGCAGCATGACCTGGCCAAGCGTCAGATGCGCGGCGGCGGGACCGTCGTCACCTTCGAGCTCGACGGCGGCAAGGACCGGGCGTTCGAGGTGCTCGACAAACTGCAGGTCATCGACATCTCGAACAACCTCGGCGACGCCAAGACGCTGATCACCCACCCGGCCACCACCACGCACCGCGCGATGGGGCCGGAGGGCCGGGCCGCGATCGGTCTGGGCGACGGCGTGGTGCGGATTTCCGTCGGGCTCGAGGGCACCGAGGATCTGATTGCCGACCTGGATCAGGCGCTGAGCTAGGGGGCTGGGGCTTGTCCAAACAGACCGCGGCCAAGAAGGCCCGTCGTAAGAAGCGGCAGACCACCCGCAACGCCAACTGGCTACCTGACGACGTGCATGCCGAAGTCGAGGCCGTCGGGCGGCTTGCGGGCGAAATCCTGCCGCGCGGTTGGGTATTCGATTCGGACTACTCCAACGACGAGTACCTGATCTGGTACTACCCGCCGTCGGGATTCGAGTCCACCGAGGATGATCCGCGCGAGTTGGTGACGCGGATCTGGGTCGCCGATCCGGATCAGCCCCAGCTCATCCTCGTCGGCACCGAAGAGGAAGGGCAGATCTACAGCTTCACCGTCGAGCAGTTGATGGCGAATCTCGATGTCATCGAGGCGTACCGGGTCGGGGATCCGGTCCCGCAGTTCTGATTCCGGACGTCTACTCGCATTTTGTCTGCGTGGCTCGACACTCGACGCGCTGTGCTGCCGACAACTGCGGTCAGCGGTCCTACGCCGAGCGTGCAGCTTTTGCCGCTCGAACCACAGATCCCCGACCAAAAGCTGCACATTCGACGTAGTGCTCCGGGGAAGAACCCATGTTCCTCGTGCGCCAGGATTGGCCACTGACTCAGCAGGTCGGTGACACCTGGTAGTGCGCGATGTGCCAACCGTTGTCGCCTTGTGTGACAAGGACACCCAGGTTCAGGCTGACCACCACTCCGTCGGGACGGGTGAAGTCCGCTCGGACGTAGGCCAGCACGACGCCCTCGGCGGGTTCGCGGATCTCATCGATGCGGTAGTCGACCGTCAGGCCGACCGGCTGCGACTCGTAGTAGTCGAAGACCCCCTGCCGCCCGATGCTGTAGGGCCGAAGTCCCTGGAATATCGCGTCTTCGGTGAACACCGCTGCGACCTCGTCGGGCCGGTGGGCGGCGATGCCGGCCTGCCACCGGTCAAGGACTTCACGAACCACTTCAGTGCCCGGCACTTTGACCACCGTCCACGTGCAGGATTTCACCGGTGACGAACTTGGCGGTCTCCAGGTACAGCACGCCGTCGACGACGTCCGAGATGTCGCCCATGTGGCCCACCGGGTGCAGCGCCGACAGGAACTCGTGGGTCTCCGGCGAGTGCATCGGGGTGCGGATGATGCCCAACGCGACGGCGTTGGCCCGGATTCCGCGGCTGGCATATTCGACGGCCAATGCTCGCGTCGCCGCGTTGAGGCCGCCCTTGGTCAGAGATGCCAGCGCCGAGGGCACCTGTGAGTTGGCCTGGTCCACCAGGCTGGTCGAGATGGTGACGACGTGCCCGCCGTCGCCCTGCGACTCCATGGTTTTGATGGCGGCGCGGGTCAGTTCGAAGAATCCCCGTGAATTCACCCCGGTGATGGCGTCGTAGTCGGCGTCGGTGTATTCGGTGAAGGGCTTGGCGATGAAGATGCCCGCGTTGTTGACCACGGTGTCGACCCGGCCGAACCGTGCCACGGCGGCGTCGACGAGTTGCTGTCCGACGCCCGGCCGGCCGATGTCACCTGCGACGGCGAGGACCATGGGATCGCCGCTCTCGGAGATGGTGCGGGAGTTGGCGACGACGGCGTAGCCCAGTTTGCGGTAGCCGGCCACCAGGGCTTCGCCGATGCCCTGTGATGCGCCGGTGACGATCGCGACGCGCGTTGTGGTGCTCATCGGAGTGGTTCCTTTCGGTTGACGTTGCTGCCCTTCACAACCACGGGCGGCACGCGTCGATGCCGCTGCCGCGGGACTTATTCGCTTCTTGCTGAGAGGCTCTGCCTACTACGCTGTCGGCATGGAACTGCGGCAACTTCGGTATTACGTCGCCGTTGCCGATGAGCTGAATTTCGGCCGGGCCGCCGAGCGGCTGCGGATCGCCGGGCCGTCGCTGTCCCAGCAGATCAAGGCGCTCGAACGTGATCTCAAGGTGGAACTGTTCGACCGTGACCGCCGGTCGGTGCGGTTGACGGCGGCCGGTGCGTCGCTGTTGCCTCATGCCCGGTCCCTGGTGGCCCAGGCCGATGAATTACGCAGGCGGGCAATCGGTTTGTCGAACTCCGAGCCCATCCGCATCGGCTACGTCAACTGGTGCCCGACCGACTTGGCCGAGCGTGCGGCCGGCGTCGCGCAGCTGCGCGTCGACACCTGGGTCATGCCGTCGCACGCGCAGGCGGCCCGGGTCGCCGAGGGCATCCTCGATCTGGCCATCTGTTGGGTGCAGATCGACGACCTGGCCGAGCTCGAACTGGAAGCCCGGCTGATGGGGGTGGACCGGCTTTTCGCGCTGTGCGTCGGCTCCGACGACTCTCCCGTGCCTGCGAAAGACACTTTGGTGCTGGTTGATTCGGACACGGCGAGTTGGGAGTCGTGGAACCGCTACGGCGAGCAGTTCGCCGCGGACACCGGTGCGCGGGTGATGCGCACCGACGACGGCGGCGTCACCGGTCCGACGTTCTTCGAGCACGTCCGCCAGCTCGGCCGTCCGGTGCTCGTCAATCCCAGAGGACAGTCGGATGCCCTGCCGCGAGACCTGGTGCGCCGTCCGGTGATTCACCCGACGCCGCTCTGGACCTGGTCATTGGTGTGGCGGCGGGCAGAAGACAACCCTGCCGTTCACGCTGTCGTCGAGGTGCTCACGCGGGACGCCGCCGCCCTGGGGATCGATGACGCGGCGTGGCTGCCGTCCACTGATCCACATCAACAGCGCGGCCAGGGCCGCCAGTAGCACGACGACGGCGCCGGCGAGCAACGCCTGCTGAAACCCGTTGTGCAGCAGGGGTGCCACTGCGACCGGTCCGATGATCTGACCGACGGAGTAACCCGTCGTCAGCAGCGCGACGGCGCCCGGGAACTGCAACGCGCGACCCGCGGCGAGGGCCAGGGTACTGATGCCGATGAACGTGCCGCCGAACAGCACGGCACCGGCGAGTGCCGCGATGCCGTTCCCGGTTCCGGCCCATGCGATTCCGGCCGCCTGCAGCACCAACGCCGCGACGATCAGTGCCGGATACGAGAAGCGGCCCGTGAACCGCGCCCACAGCGCAGCTGACGGGGCGGCGGCCAGGCCGACCAACAGCCACACCGCGCTGCCGAGTCCGCCCGGTGACTGCTGCGCGACGGCGGCGACCAGAAACGTGCCGGCGATGATGTAGCCGACACCTTCGAGGGTGTAGCTCGCCATCAGCAGCACCAGCGGACCGCGGGCGCCCGCCTGTTGCTCCGCAGGAACTTTCGGTGTATCGCCGGTGGTCCCCGGATGCATGCTCCAAGCGAACGCACTGAGCAGCGCGGCCAAGGCCGTCGCCGCCCACCAGGCGACCTGCCAGTCTCCGGTGGCGGGCAGCGCCGCGGACAACGCGATGCCGATACCGACGCCGCTGAACGCCCAGCCGGCGTGGTGGGCCGGGTGGCCGTGATCCATCAGCGTGTTGACGGCCACCACGAAGACCAGCGCACTGGCGATCCCGGCAACCAGCCGCAGGGCGCCCCACTCGGTGACGTTGGTGCTCAGTGCCATTGCCACCAGCGAAACGACCAGAACCACGAGGGACACCCGGCAGGCGACCACCGAGCGGGCCAGCCGCGGCGAGGCGGCGGCGCCCACCGCACCGATCAGATAGCCGACGTAGTTGGCGGTGGCCAGCTGTCCCGCAGCCTGCGTGGAGAGGCCGGCATGGGCCGTCATCAGCGGCAGGATCGGCGTGTAGGCGAACCGGCCGATGCCCATCGCCGCGGCCAGGGCTGCCGCGGCGCGGGCGATCGAGAGCCAGGCGGAGTTGGGCATGCCCCATGGTGGGTGGCGGGCGCGTCACCCGCCACGACCTGTCTCCTTGCAGCTGTGAGGAATTGCCTCACAGGCGACTCAATCGGCCGGGAACAGCGTGATCGCTTGGGATTGCTGGGCGAAACCGTCCTGCCAGCGGCTCATTTCGTCGCTCCGGAGGCGGACCAGGCGGCGGTATCGATGGGGGAGAAGTCGGTCGACTTGCCATCGAGACGGCCGGCCCGCCGGGTGCTCAGCGTCTTTACGACGTCTTCGGGCAGTGGCGTCGTGAAGATGTTGTCGATCAACGAGTATTCGGCGGCCAGGCGTCCGAACGCGCCCAGCGCGCCGACGTCGATGCGTCCGTTCGGCAGGTAGAGCTCATCGCGGATGTGGATCTTCGTCACCCGTCCCCAGACGACGTGATCGGGCAGCGGCGGCATCGGGATGATGCGGTCCACCTCGCACTCGAACGAGATCGGGGCCTCGGCGATGCGCGGTGCCGCGATCGTCTCCGATGCGGCCTTGTGCAGGCCGAGGGCATCGAATTCGTCGACGTCGTGGTCGAATTCGAATGCAGAGCGGTGCACGGTATCCGCATTGTCGATCGTCGCGATGTTCACGACGAACTCGTTGGTGTCGCGGATGTTGACGAAGGTGTCCTTCAGCGTGACACCGTCGGACCGCGGCTGCAGGCTGATGGACAGGATCGGCGGCATGCGGCCGACGACAGTGAAGAACGAGACAGGTGCAATGTTGCCGACGCCTTGGGTCGACACGGTGCTGACCCAGGCGATCGGCCGGGGCAGGACGCTACCGATCAGCAGCTTGTAGCTCGAGGTGGGATCGAGATCGGCGGGGTCGATGACCATGATGGAATTCCTTTCAGGACAGGAGGGCCAGTGCGCTGTACCAGACGGGCCCGACGTTGAGCCGGTCCGGATACAGCCGGATCATGTAGTCGAAAAATTCACGGGGACTGGGCTTTCCGGCCAGCAGCCGTTGGGCGTCGAGCAGATAGTCGCGGGTCTGGTCGATGATCACCGGATCGTCGGGGAGGTCCTTGTTCTTGTGTCCTGCCACCACCGCGCGGGGCCGCAGTGCCGCGACCTTGTTGAGGGCCTGCAACCACGACCGGATGCCACCATGATCGCTTTCCAGCAGGTACTGGTGCACACCGTTGTAGGCGACGTCGCCGGCGACGACCAGGCCGATCGACGGCACGTGCAGCACGGTGGTGTCGTCGGTGTCGGTGTGACCCACCTCGATCGGCACCAGGCGATGACCTTCCAACTCGAACCCGTCGGCGGGAACCTGTTGGTAGACAACGGGGCTCGGCGGGATCATGCCGGGAAAGTCGACGTCCCACATCTGGGCCCGGCCTGCTACGGCCTGCTCGTGCATTTTGCCGATGGTGCCTGCGGTCGCGTAGGCGACGGCCTCAGGAAAGCGTTGCAGCAGAACATCGGTGCCGAACCAGTGGTCGCCGTGGCCGTGCGTGGCGTAGATCGCGGTCAGTCGCCTGCCGGAGCCTTCGATCCAATCGCCGACGCGGGTAATCTGCTCGTGGGTGAACGGCGGGTCGACCAGGACGGCGTCATGGTCGCCGAAGATGAGTGTTGACGAGACCGGTGAGGACACGATGGGGCTGCCGTCGGGCAGTCGCTGCTCGCGGTGGCGGCGCAGTCCGTCGTGCACCAGCACGTCGTAGCTCAGGGTGGTCATGACGAGGTCCTTTCCGGAGAGGTGTTCGACGTCCTGTCGCTTCACGGTCCACGCTCCTTGTCTGCTGATATCCACGATCAGGCCGGGACGGGTTGGGTGGGAACGTCGCGGTGATCCTGGTATCAGGAGGGCCAGGCATCGCCGTGACGACGAACCTGTGGCGTAGAACGGGCCGCGTCGGGGAGCGCGGCCATTAGGCTCAGACGATGGTGAAGGGGAACGCGCTCGGCGACTACCTGCGGTCTCGCCGTGAACAGATCCGCCCTGAGGACGTCGGATTGATCGCGGGCGCCCGCCGCCGGGTCGCCGGTCTGCGTCGCGAAGAGTTGGCGCTGCTGGCCGGTATCAGTTCCGATTACTATCTGCGACTCGAGCAGGGCCGCGACACCAACCCGTCACCCCAGGTGCTCGATGCCCTGGCCCGGGCACTGCAGCTGGACATCAATGGCACGGAGTATCTGTACCGGTTGGCCAATCCCAGCGGAATCCGGTGGGGGAAATCGGAATTGGAGCAGGTCGCCGATGGGTTGGACGAACTGATCGATCAGTTCCCGATGCCCGCGATCGTGGCCAATCGCTATCAGGTGGTGCTCGCCGCCAACCAACTCGCCGGTGCGCTGGCGCCCGGTTTCCTTCCGGGACAGAACATTCTGGCCTGGCGACTGCTGGACCCCGCGGCCAAGGAATTCTTCGTCGACTGGGACGAGGCGACGGAGATCGCGGTCGGTGGTTTGCGCGAGGTGACGGGCGATCACCCCGACGATCCATATCTACAGCGCATGATCAGTGAATTGTCCGCTGCCAGCGCGCGATTCCGAGAACTCTGGGCGCGGGCCGACGTCGGCTACCGGCGGGGTGTCACCCATGTGCGCCACCCGGTGGTCGGTGAACTCTTCCTGCATCGCAATCGGTTGAATCTGCCGCATTCCGGCGGGCAGCACGTCATCACATTTCGTGCCGATCCCGGTAGTGACTCCGCGAAAGCCCTTGCAGCGCTGCGGGACCTATAGATTTCAGCGGCGCAGGTCGAGGTTGTGCAGGCGGAGACTGCCGCGCGCGAGGAGGCTGCCGTTCGCGTCGGTGATCGTCACGTCCCAGAGCTGCTGGGTGCGGCCCTGTTGTACTGGGACGGCTCGAACGGTGGCGGTCCCGCCGGTGGTGGAACGAACGAAGTCTGTGCTGTTGTGCACCCCGACGGCGAATTGTCCGCGATCAGCCACTGCCGCACTGGCGCCGATGCTGGCCGCGGATTCGACCGCGGTGGTGTAGACGCCGCCGTGCACCACGCCCCACGGCGTGTGGTGTTCGGGGCCCAGCTCGATGGTGCCGACGACGAGTTGTCCCGTCGCCTCGGTCAGTTGCAGACCGGCCGCTTTGAGGAACGGGCCGCCGTTGTTCAGCTCCGCGAGACCGAGCGTGGGTGCGGGTGCGGCGGTTTCTGGCATGACTGTTCCTCTCTCGGGGGTTCTGCTGACCTGAGCACGACGTTCGCAGAATTCACTCCGGAGAGCCTGGCCCCCGTGCCCCCAGGCTCCGCGGGAATTGATCCGCGGTCCGCGGTGCTCTCCCTTGGACGACGCCGGCGCCACTCGAATCGGCCGCCGCGAAACAAGGAGCACGACCGTGGACATGAAATTCGAGATCGCCGTCCTGCCGGTGTCCGATGTCGACCGGGCCAAAGACTTCTACGAGAAGCTGGGCTGGCGGCTGGACGCCGACTTCGAGACCGCCGCGGACTTCCGGGTAATTCAGCTGACGCCGCCGGGATCTGCGGCCTCGGTCATCTTCGGTACCGGCGTCTCTGATGCGGTGCCCGGCTCGATGCGCGGGCTGCATCTGGTGGTCGACGACGTTGTGGCGGCGCGTGCGGAGCTGGTCGACCGCGGCATCACCGTCAGCGAGGTGTTCCACGACGAGGGTGGTGTCTTCCACCGCGCCGGGACGGCCGGCAGGGTCGACGGTCCCGACCCTGAGCGCCGAAGCTACGCGTCGTATGCCTCGTTCGAGGATCCCGACGGCAACGGTTGGGTGCTGCAGGAGATCACCACGCGGTTGCCCGGCCGGTAGTCGCAGGCTGCGATGCGGAATGCCCTGGCGGCCAGGGGCATACCTCGTGCCTAGTCCTTCTCGATGACACCCTGCGCGGCGTGGGCGCGGTCGGTGTAGCTCTGCCGCTTGGCGGCGTCGAATGTCATGAAAACGGTATCGAGGCCGAGCGCCTTGTTCATCCAGCGACGGCCGCGCGGGCCGAGCAGTTGCGCGGCCTGTGCGGTGAATCGAAGCGCGGCCGGCACCGATACGTGCGTCTTGGGCTTGTCCAGCGTCTTGACGATGGCCGCGGCGATCTCCTCGGGCTCGACGGGCTTGACCGCCATGGTCTCGGATGTGCCTGAGATCAGTTCGGTGCGCGTGAACGGCGGCATGACCACCGACACCTCGACGCCGTGCGGCGCGACCTCGTCGGCCAGTGCAGTGGTCAATCCGACGACGCCGAACTTGGTCGCGTTGTAGACGACCTGCCCCGGCAACGGGATGAGCCCGGACAGCGACGCGATGTTGATGATGTGACCGCGACGGCGCGCGAGCATCTCCGGCAGCGCCAGCTGACACCCGGTGAGGACGCCGTACAGGTTGACTTCCATCGCCGACCGGATGGACTGTTCGGTCTCGTCCAGGAACGGGCCGATGGGCATGACGCCGGCGTTGTTGATCAGGACGTCGAGGTGGCCGGCGCCGTCGCTGCGGGCCTTGTCCAGGAACACCTCGAAGGATTCGCGGTCGGTGACGTCCAGCGGGTACCCAGTGGCTGGGCCGAGTTTGACCAGTTCAGAGACGGCCGACTCGAGTACCGCGACGTCACGGTCGCCGATGACGACGCGTGCGCCGCGGGCGAGAAGGGCCTTTGCGGTGGCGTAGCCGATGCCTCGTGCAGCCCCGGTGATCGCGATGGTCTTGCCGCGGATGTTGTCCATGGCCGCAAACTTTACACGTGTCAAGTTTTGAATTGAAGCCCTGATTTGGACGCTTCGGAGGGCTACTGTCAGGGCATGACGCGTGCGCTGCAGACTCAGGTTTGTGTGGCCGGTGGTGGACCCGCGGGTCTGGTGCATGCACTGCTGCTGGCGCGGGCCGGCATCGACGTCGTCGTGCTGGAGAAGCACAACGACTTTCTGCGGGACTTCCGCGGTGACACCGTCCACCCCACCACGCTGCGCGTCATGCACGAGCTGGGGTTCATCGACGAGTTCCTGCAACTGCCGCACACCAAGATCGACCGAATCTGCATGGACGCCGACGGCACGCTCCGGACCTTCGGCAATTTCGGCGCGCTGCGGCTGCTCGGGTTCCCCGAGCCGTACATCGCGCTCATGCCGCAATGGGACTTCCTGGATTTCTTGGCCGAAAAGGCCGCCAAATACCCGGAATTCACGTTGATCCGCAACGCCGAGGTGACCGACCTGATCACCGAGGGCGGCCGGGTGGTCGGAGTGCGCACACCCGAGTTGGAGGTGCGTGCCGACCTGGTGGTGGCTGCCGACGGCCGCAAGTCCGCGCTCCGGGAAGCGTCCGGGCTCGCCATGGCGAGCGCGCACAGCCCCATGGATGTGTTGTGGTTCCGGTTGGGGTGGCGGCCCGGTGACCCGAAAGAGCTGTTCGGGATCGTCCGCAAGGGCCTGCTGATGGCGATGATCTATCGCGGCGATTACTGGCAGGTCGCGTACCTCATGCCCAAGGGCGCCAATCCGCAGGGCGGTTCACTCGACGACTTCAAGGCCCGCCTCGTGTCGGTGCGGCCGCAGCTCCGCGAGCATGTCGAGGACCTGAAGTCCTGGGATGACACCAGCCACCTCGACGTGCGCGTGGACCGGCTCAAGACCTGGTGGCGGCCCGGGCTGCTCTGCATCGGCGACGCCGCGCACGCGATGTCACCGGCCGGCGGTGTCGGCATCAACCTGGCGGTGGCCGACGCGGTCGCTGCCGCAAACATCCTGTGCGGCCCGCTGCGTAACGGCCTGCTCGCCGACTCCGACCTGGCCAAGGTGCAGCGCCGCCGCGAGTTGCCGACCCGCATCATCCAGGCCGGCCAGGTCCTGGCGCAGAACCAGTTCATCGAACCCAACCTGGCCGGCGACCTGTCCCCGATCAACGTGCCGTCGTTCGTGGGAAAGGGCCCGCTGCAATACATTCCACCGTTGCTCGTCGGCCGGGGTTTCCGTCCCGAGCATGTGCGGACCCCGGACATCCACTAGAAGCTGCAGATCTGGATCGCTGCAGCGATCCGGTGGATACGCTTGATCGTGCTTTCTGGTTGGGCCGTCGGGTGCCTGCTGCTGGTCGCCGCCGTGCTGATGCTGGGGACCGGGATGGTGGCGCGCACTTACATCGGCGGGCTGCCGGAGGATCATCCGCATCGTCGGCGGGCACGCTCGGTGCGCTGGTCCACTTTCGGCAAGGTGTTCTACGGTCCGATCAACCGTGATGCGCAGGGCAACAACACCTTTGACGACGAAGAGCTCGACCACATGCTCTTCCTGCCGGCGGTTGTCGTGGCCGGCGGCCTGCTCCTGGCCGGGCTGTTCGTGCTGTTCCTGGAGCTGGTCAAACGCGGCGTGTGACGGCCGCGGGCGTCAGCTCCGCTGAAGTGCGAGCTCGGCGGCTTCCCGGATCGGCCCCCGCCACACAGGCCCGTGGCCGGGAAGCAGTACCTGGGTGTCCAGCAGACCGAGCGCGGACAGGCTGCGTTCGCACGCCGCCTGGTCGTGATTGAAGATGTGCGGCAGCAACTGGGGGCCGCCCTTGGTGATCAGCGGGTGACCGGTGACAACGGCGTCGCCGGCGACCAGCACGTCGCCGAACACGTAGGAGCAGTGGCCGCCGGTGTGTCCCGGGCTCGGGATCAGCTGCGGGCTGCCCGGCAGTGTCGCCGCGACGTCCGCGGTGAGTGCCTGCGCTGTCGGGATGCCATCGCGCACCAACCCGCCCTTGCCGACGATGTGCACCGACCACGCCAGATACCGCGGGTTCCAGGCCCGCGCCAGCAGGTCCGTCGGTGAAACCTGCTCCAGATATTCGCGTTTGGCGTGGCCGACCTCGGCGCCGTGGCAGAACACCGGTGTGCCATGGGTTTTGGCGAACCAGATGGCCGCGCCGAGGTGGTCGACGTGCGCGTGCGTGAGCAGAATCGCCCGCACGTCGCCGGCCGCGTAGCCCAGGTCACGCAGGGAACCCAGGACGTCGTCGCGCTGACCGGGGAAGCCGGCATCGATCAGCATCACCCCGCTGTCGTCGCTGACGAGGGCCCAGTTCACCAGGTCGGTCTGGGCGAAGTGAATGGTGTCGGAGATCGCGCTCAGGGCTGCCGCCATGTGGCGAGTGTAGGCAGAGTAAAAAGGGAATTGCGCACGCGAGGAACAAAAGGGACGTATGCGCACGCGAGGAGCAACAGGGCCGCGGCAGAGGCGACGAACAGGAACGGAACTCATGGCTGAACTCAGGCTGGGATACAAGGCGTCGGCGGAGCAGTTCGCGCCACGTGAACTCGTCGAGCTGGCGGTGGCCGCCGAAGCGGCGGGCATGGACAGTGCCACCGTCAGTGATCACTTCCAGCCGTGGCGTCATACCGGTGGCCACGCACCGTTCTCCCTGGCCTGGATGACCGCGGTGGGGGAGCGCACGGAGCGGCTGATCCTGGGTACCTCGGTGCTGACCCCGACGTTCCGCTACAACCCGGCCGTCGTCGCGCAGGCGTTCGCGACCATGGGCTGCCTGTACCCGGACCGGATTTTCCTGGGCATCGGCACCGGTGAGGCGCTCAACGAGATCGCCACCGGTTATGAAGGTGAATGGCCCGAGTTCAAGGAGCGCTACGCGCGGCTGCGTGAGTCGGTGCGCCTGATGCGTGAGCTGTGGCTCGGTGACCGCGTCGACTTCGAGGGCGAGTACTACAAGACCAAGGGCGCCTCGATCTACGACGTGCCCGAGGGTGGCATCCCGATCTACATCGCCGCGGGCGGGCCGCAGGTGGCCAAGTACGCGGGCCGCGCCGGCGACGGTTTCATCTGCACGTCCGGCAAGGGCGAAGAGCTGTACAAGGACAAGCTGATCCCGGCCATGCGCGAGGGTGCCGAAGCGGCGGGTAAGAATCCCGACGACATCGACCGGATGATCGAGATCAAGATCTCGTATGACCCGGATCCCGCTCTGGCTCTGGAGAACACCCGGTTCTGGGCGCCGCTGTCGTTGACGGCCGAGCAGAAGCACTCCATCGACGACCCCATCGAGATGGAGGCGGCCGCCGATGCGCTGCCCATCGAGCAGGTCGCCAAGCGCTGGATCGTGGCCTCGGACCCGGACGAAGCCGTCGAGAAGGTCAAGCAGTACGTCGACTGGGGCCTGAACCACCTGGTGTTCCACGACCCCCGGCAGGACCAGCGCCGCTTCCTGGAGCTGTTCAAGACCGACCTGGAGCCGCGCCTGCGCAAGCTCGCCTGACGGCGGGGTTGGCTCGGTAGGCTGACGCCGTGCCAGACGCCACCGAAACATGGTCTTCGCGCAAGCGCTCATCCGCGATCTACATCGCCTCGCCTGAAGGCGACACCGGTAAGTCGACCGTTGCGCTAGGGCTGTTGCACCGGCTGGCGGCCACGGTCGCCAATGTCGGGGTGTTCCGTCCGATTGTGCGCGCGGGGACCGACCGCGACTACATCCTCGAGTTGTTGCTCGCGCACAGCACGGCCGGGTTGGACTACGACGACTGCGCCGGGGTCACCTATCAGCAGTTGCACGACGATCCGGATGCCGCGATCGCGGACATCGTCGACCGGTATCACCGCGTGGCGGACAAATGCGGTGCGGTGGTGATAGTCGGCAGCGACTACACCGACGTCGCCTCGCCCAGCGAGCTGTCGATGAACGCCCGCATCGCGGTGAATCTCGGTGCACCGGTGCTGCTTTCGGTGCGCGCCGCGAATCGCACCCCGGCCGAGGTGGCTCACGTGGTGGAGCTGTGCCTTGCCGAGCTCGCGGCCCAGCACGCGCACACCGCTGCGGTGGTCGCCAACCGGTGCGCGCCGGACGAGCTCGCCGACGTGGCCGCCGCGCTGCAGCGGTTCACGCCGAAAAGCTATGTGCTGCCGGAGGAGCCCCTGCTGGCCGCGCCGACGGTGGCGGAGTTGCGGGACGCGGTGCAGGGCACGTTGATCAGTGGTGACGAGGAGCTACTGACCCGCGAGGTCATGGGCATGATGGTCGCCGGCATGACGGCTGAGCACTGCCTGGAACGGCTGCGGGATGCCATGGCCGTCATCACTCCGGGCGACCGGTCGGACGTGGTCCTGGCCATTGCCAGCGCCCATGCGGCGGAGGGTTTTCCGTCGATCTCGTGCCTGATCCTCAACGGCGGTCTGACGTTGCATCCGTCGATCGCGAAACTGGTTGCGGGCCTTGGCCTGCGGCTGCCGATCGTGGCCACCGATCTGGGCACCTACGACGCCGCCCGTGCCGCGTCGACAGCCAAGGGCCGGGTGACGGCCACGTCGCTGCGCAAGGTCGACACCGCGCTGGCCTTGATGGACGAACACGTCGACGTCGCGGATCTGCTTGCCCAGCTGGCGGTTCCGATCCCGTCGGTGGTCACGCCGCAGATGTTCACGCACCAGCTGCAGGACCGGGCCCGGGCCGACCGCAGGCGCATCGTGTTGCCAGAAGGCGACGACGACCGGATTCTGCGGGCGGCAAGCCGGCTGCTCGCGCGTTCGGTCGCCGACCTCACGATCCTCGGGGACGAGCCGACGGTTCGGGCGCGGGCGGCCGAGCTGGGCCTGGACCTGTCGGCTGCCGTGGTGCTCAATCCGCGCACCAGCGAACTGTGCGACCAGTTCGCGGCGCAATACGCCGAACTGCGGAAGAAGAAGGGTGTCACCCTCGAACAGGCCCGCGAGATCATCCACGACGTCTCCTATTTCGGCACCATGTTGGTGCAAAACAACATGGTGGACGGCATGGTGTCCGGCGCCGCGCACACCACGGCGCACACCGTGCGCCCGGCGTTCGAGATCATCCGTACGGCACCGGGCATCTCGACGGTGTCGAGCATCTTCCTGATGTGTCTGGCTGACCGGGTGCTGGCCTACGGCGACTGCGCGATCGTGCCGGACCCGACTTCCGAGCAGCTGGCCGACATCGCGATCAGTTCGGCACAGACCGCCGCACAGTTCGGGATCGAGCCGCGCGTGGCGATGCTGTCCTACTCGACCGGCGACTCAGGAACCGGTGCCGACGTCGACAAGGTCAGGGCGGCAACGGAACTGGTCCGTAAGCGGGCCCCGGAGCTGTTGGTTGAAGGACCCATCCAGTACGACGCTGCCGTGGAACCCTCGGTGGCCGCGACCAAGATGCCGGATTCTCCGGTGGCCGGCCGCGCGACGGTGCTGATCTTCCCGGACCTGAACACCGGCAACAACACCTACAAGGCCGTGCAGCGCAGCGCCGGTGCCATCGCGATCGGTCCGGTACTGCAGGGGCTGAACAAACCGGTGAACGATCTGTCGCGCGGTGCGCTGGTGGAGGACATCGTGAACACCGTCGCGATCACGGCGATCCAGGCACAGGGGGCGAAATGAGTCGGCCGGTCCTGGTGCTCAACTCCGGCTCTTCCTCGGTGAAATACCGTCTGGTGCAGCCAGATTCGGGTGAATCCCTGGTCGACGGCATCGTCGAACGCGTCGTGGACTACCGCGCTGCCCTGCAGCAGGTGTTCGACGCCGTCGCCTCCGTGGGCGTCTCCACCGACGACGTGATGGCCGTCGGGCACCGCGTGGTGCACGGCGGGCGGCAGTTCTACCGGCCCACGTTGATCGACGACGCACTGGTCGCCAAGCTCGCCGAGCTCGCCCCGCTGGCGCCGCTGCACAATCCGCCCGCCGTGCTGGGCATCACCGAGGCCCGCGCGCTTCTGCCCGGTGTGCCCCACGTCGCGGTCTTCGACACGGCCTTCTTCCACGATCTACCGGCGGCCGCCGCCGAGTACGCGATCGACCGGAATGTGGCCGAGAAGTGGCACATTCGGCGGTACGGCTTCCACGGCACGTCACACCAGTATGTGAGCGAGCAGGCCGCACAGTTCCTGGGCCTGCCCCTCGAATCGGTGAATCAGATTGTCCTGCACCTGGGTAACGGGGCGTCGGCCTCGGCGATCGCCGGCGGT
This sequence comes from Mycolicibacterium sp. CBMA 226, assembly GCF_009729075.1. Lineage (GTDB taxonomy): Bacteria > Actinomycetota > Actinomycetes > Mycobacteriales > Mycobacteriaceae > Mycobacterium. The sequence continues at coordinate 100,574 of NZ_VTGY01000012.1, forward strand.
CGGCCCATCGACACCTCCATGGGGATGACGCCCATGGAGGGTCTGGTGATGGGCACCCGATCCGGCGACGTCGACCCCGGCATCATCATGTACCTGTCGCGCACCGCCGGAATGTCCGTCGACGACATCGACGTCATGCTGAACCGCCACTCGGGCGTATCGGGGCTGGGCGGTGAGACCGACTTCCGTGAGTTGCACAAGCGCATGGATGACGGAGATGCGGCGGCCAAGCTCGCCTACGACGTCTACATCCACCGGCTGCGCAAGTACATCGGCGGCTACGTGGCGCTGCTGGGCGGGGCCGACGTCATCAGCTTCACCGCGGGGGTGGGAGAGAACGACGCCGCCGTTCGCCGTGACGCGCTCGCTGGGTTGTTGGCGCTCGGGATCGAGGTCGACGAGGATCGCAACCTCTCCGCGAACCGCGGAGCGCGCCGGATTTCGACGGACACCTCGCCGGTGAGCGTGCTGGTCATCCCCACCAACGAGGAACTGGCCATCGCGCGGGCGTGTGTCGATGTCTGTCAGGTGGCCTGAAGGAACCTGCCAGGATTGGGGCGTAGCTTGCGCCTCGTGTCGCTACTGACCGGGAGGTTCGACCCCGTAGCCGTCGCGCTGATGCTGCTCGGTATCAGTGCCGTCCTCTGGGCGCATCGACGGGTCTCGGTGCCTAGGGCGCAGCTGTGGTGCTTCGGTATCGCAATCGTGGTCTGGGCGGTGTCGACGCTCAGCGCGGTCGCGGTCTACGCGCCGGCGCTGTTCTGGTTGCGCGCGCTTCAGGTCCTGCTCTTGCTGTACGTGGTGCCGTTCTTCCTGGCGCTGAGCCGGCCGGTGGCCTCGGTGCGCGCGGCGCTCGGCCCGGCTGCGCAGGCACGTGTCGACGCGGTGCTGAATTCCGTTGCCGCGCGGGTGGTCCTGTCTCCGCCGGTGACGTCCCTGCTGATGCTGGCGACGCCGTGGCTGTTGTACCTGACGCCCTGGTACGTCGCTTCGATGACCGGGCCGCTCGCGTCCCTGACGCGACTTGTGCTGCTGGGCATCGGTTTCGGCTACTTCTACGCGCGGTTGCAGGTCGACCCGGTGCCGCGGCGCTACCCGCCGCTGTTGTCCATTGGGATCAGCGTGGCCGAAGGTCTCGGCGACGGCATCCTGGGCCTCGTGCTGTGGCTGGGCCCGGTGATCGCGTACGACTACTACAGCGGGCTGCACCGCGACTTCGGGCCGAGCATCCGCCAGGACCAGACGTACGGCGCCGGCATTCTGTGGATTCTGGGCGACGTGCTCGGGGTGCCGTTCATCCTGCTGCTGATGCGGGCCCTGGGTTCTGATGAACGGCGGAAAGCGGCGGAGGTCGATGCCGAGCTGGATGCCGCCGCCCCCGTCGCCGACTCTGAACTGGAGGCCGAGCCGCCGTCGACCGGCTTGTGGTGGGAGAACGATCCGCAGCTGCGTGACCGCTACCGCTGAGCCACCTCACCGCGTCAGAAGGTACTGATCGGCCGCACGTTGTTGGCCAGGTCCACCAGTGCGTACCGGTGCGCCTTGGTCGGGGCGACCCGGGCCAGCCCACGCAATGATGCCTCCACGCCGAGGCGCAGGCCGTACTCGGTGAACGGGAAGCCCAGGATGTGGTTGGTGCTGGCGGTATGGTCGGCCAGCCAGTCCAGTGCAGTGCCGAGCACCAGTGTCCGGATCTGCAGCACGCGCGGCTCGGTTTCCGGCAGCGCCTCCACTCGGCGTGCGGCGTCACGGATTTGGCGTTCGGTGATCTCGGAGGTCGGCGCCGACAGGAGGGTGACGGCGCTGGTCAGTCGCGCGGTGGTGAAATGCCTTGAGGTGGCCGGCACTTCGTCGAGGGTGTGGACGGCAGCCTCCCGGTCGCCGGCCTGCGCCTGCACGCGTGCGCGGCCGAAACCGGCTGAGATGACACCGTTGTCGGTGTTCCACACCGTCTGATAGAAGGCGCGTTCGGCCGCCGAGCCGGACAGTTCGGCGGTGGCGGCGAGCGCCACCTTGGGCGCCAGCTCGCCCGGCAGGGTGTTGAGAACCTCGGTGAAATCCTTTGTGGCAGCGTCGTAATTGCCGGACAACAGTTCGCCCACGGCGCGGAACCACACCAGCCGCCAGTGCCAGCCGATCCGGTCGGCCAGGTTCTCCAGCTTCCGGTTGGCCTTGGCGACGTCGCCCAGGTCGAGCAGGGCGCGTACCTCCATCAGCGGCAGTTCGACCGACGTGGACAGGTCCACCCCCTCCGAATCGAGCGATCCCTCCCGGGCGGCCCGCAGAGAATCCAGGGTCTGCACCGGCTGGCTCAGCAAGCTGGCCGACAGCACGGCCGCGCCGACGTCGGCCGGGTCCACCAACGGCACCTGCAGTGCCCGGACAATCTCTGGGGCAGTGATCTTTTCGCTGTGGACCTGGCCGTCGAGGTACACGTCGGTGTGGGCCACCAGCATGTTGACCCCGAACGTCGACCGAGACGGGCTGAACACCGAGGACAGACCGGGCCGTGGCGTCGCGGTGTCCTGCGCGACCACCTCGCGCAGTACGCCGAGCAGCTGCCCGGACATCTCCTCGGCGCTGCTGAACCGCCGACGCGGGTCCGGGTCGATCGCGCGGCGCAGCAACCGGCCGAACGAATCGTATTGGGTCAGAATCGGATCGTCCTCGGGCAGGCCGTCGACATAGCGGCCTTCGTCCGTCCTGAGATTCAGCGTCAGGGCAGCGAGAGTGCGGCCGACGGTGTAGATGTCGGTGGCGACCGTCGGCCCGGTCCGGACGATCTCGGGCGCCTGGTAACCCGGTGTGCCGTAAAGGAATCCGAAGGAGTTGATGCGGGATACCGCGCCGAGGTCGATCAGCTTGAGCTGTTCCTCGGTGAACATGATGTTCTCGGGTTTGAGGTCGTTGTAAACCAGGCCGATCGAATGCAGATACCCCAGCGCCGGCAGGATCTCGAGCATGTAGGCGATCGCCTGGGCCACCGGCAGTTTGGCGCCCTTGGCCTGTTTCAGCGACGTGCCGCCGACGTACTCCATCACGATGTAGCCGACCGGGTCTCCGTGCTTGTCGGCGTGCTCGACGAAGTTGAAGATCTTCACGATCGCCGGATGCGTCACCTCGGCCAGGAACTGCCGCTCGGCCATGGCGATCGCCTGTGCCTCGGCGTCGCCGGAATGCACCAGGCCTTTGAGCACCACCGGCCGGTTGTTGACGTTGGTGTCCAGCGCCAGGTAGATCCAGCCCAGTCCACCGTGGGCGATGCAGCCTTTGACCTCGTACTGGTCGGCCACCATGGTGCCCGGACTCAGTTGCGGCAGAAACGAATACGCGGCGCCGCAGTGCGGGCACGAGCCTTCTGACCGGCCGGGCTTTCCGTCCTCGGAGCGGCCGACCGGCTTGCCGCAGGACCAGCAGAACCGTTTGGCCTCGGCGACCACGGGGTTGGTCATCAACGCCGCGAGCGGATCCTGATCCACCACCCGGGGTACCTCGACCAGACCGCCACCCAACCGCCGGATGGGCGAGACCCGCGTCGTCGCGGTGGCGACGTTGGTGGGGGCCGAGTCCCGTTCGGCGGCAGCGGGTCTGGGGATGCTGATCGAGTCGTCGAACGGTGGCCGGAACACCGCCTGCGTGCCCATCGGGCGCAATGTCGCCAGCGAATCCCAGGTCACGTCGACGGCCTCTGTGCCGGGGCCGGAGTCGGGCCGCGAGTCCACCGGCCCGGTCGTTGCTTCGCTGTCGGACATCAGTCGCTGTACCTCGGTGCGGGCGGGTACGGTGTCGAGCCCAGCACGGTCAACCACTTGCGGTACAACGTGTTCCATGTGCCGTCGCGGCGAATCCGCTCCAGCGTTCCGTTGACGAACCGGACCAGGCCGGTGTTGTTGAGATTGATGCCGATGCCGTACGGCTCCTCGGCCATGTTGGGGCCGACGATGTGCAGGTACGGGTCCTGGGCCACCAGGCCGGCCAGGATCGCGTCGTCGGTGGACACGGCGTCGGCCTGCCGCTGTTGCAACGCCACCAGGCAGTCGGCCCAGGTGACCGCCTCGACCAGGATCGGTGGCGGCTTGAGGCGCTCCAGTCGCGCCTTCGAGGTGGTCGCCGTCACGACACACACCCGCTTGCCCGCCAGGTCGGCGGGCTTGCGGATGTCGGAATCCCGGGCGGCGAGGATGCGCTGCTTGGCGGAAAAGTACTCGGCCGAGAAGTTGACCAGCTTGCGGCGTTCGCAGGTGATGCTCATGGTTTTCACCACGATGTCGACGGTGTTGTGTTGCAGTGCCGAGATCCGGTCGTTGTCGGACAGAATCCGGTACTCGACCTGTGACGGTGTGCCGAAGATGTCGCGCGCCACCTCACCGGCGATGTCGACGTCGAATCCGGTGATCTGTCCGGTGATGGGGTCGCGGAAGGCGAAGAGATTGCTGCCGATGTCGAGCCCGACGATCAGCCGGCCCCGCTCCTTGATGTTGGTGACGGCGGCCGCCGCAGCCTCGGGTGTCGGGAACGGCCGCAGGCTCGCTGTGCAGTCGGACTTGTCCTCCGGTCCCAGGTCCGGCACCGGGGTCTGCACCTGCATGCCCGCGGGGGTCGGCGGTGCGATGGTGATGCTCGGCGGTCCGGCCGCGGGTGGGGCCTCGCCACAACCGGCGGCCACCAGCACCGCGACCATCGCCGGGATCAACCGTGAACGCATTGCATGACTCATCGGTATTCACTCAACCTCGGCCACAGCCCGAGCGCCACCGCGACGGCCGCGGCAAGGCTGAGTGCCGCGGCACCGACCGTTGCCCCGGACAGTGCCTGGCGCCCGTTCAGGATGTCGCTGCGTAGCTGCTTGCGGCTTTCGTCGATGGCCTTGGAGAGGGCGTCGTCCAGCTTGTCGAAGGCCGGTGTTGAATCGTCTTCACTGGTGCCCAGCGCCACCTGCGTGGCGGACTGGTAATTGCCGGTGGAGATGTAGGCGTTGATCCGGTCGTCGGCGGCGCGCCAGCGGCGCACCAGCTGATCGGCGCCCTCCAGGTCCTTCTTGCCGATCGCGTCGGGGCGCCGCATGTAGTCACCCAGCTGCTGCTGGAGCGCGTCGATGCGGTGGTAGTACGACTGCTTGCGGACGCTCTCGTCGCCGCGCCGGATGAGGGACAGCGTTTCGTCGGCACGGGCCTGCTGCGCGGTGATGGCCATGCTCGTCACGGTTTGCAACGATGCCGCGGCGTTGCGGGCGTGGCGGGTGTCTGCGGTCGAGATGATGAGGGTGGCGCCGATCCAGATCGTCATGATCAGCACGGCCATGCCGCCGGCAACGAAACCGATGTTGACGCGGCGGCGGGTGTGCCGGGCCAGCCAGCGGTTCGAGAAGAAGCCGAACATCAGCGTCGCCGCGACCACCAGGATCACCGGCGCGGGTACCTGTGACGAGCCGCTGGTCTCTGAGTTCACGCGCGCCGACGTGTTCTCGTAGAGCCGCTGCGCGTCGGGCAGAATCTGCGTCTGCATCAGCCACGACGCCTCCGACAGGTACGACGAACCGACCGGGTTACCCGCGCGGTTGTTGGTCCGGGCGGTTTCCACCAGCCCGGTGTAGACCGCCAACTCGGCGTTGATGCGCCCGAGCACCTGCACCATGCGTTCGTCGGTCAATCCGCTGGACGCCGCTGTGACGGCGACCGCCGCGTCGGTGATGGCCTGCTCGTAGCGTTGCCGGACGTCCTGGGGCTCGGAGCCTGCGATGAAGGCGGTGCCGGCGGCGGCGTCGGCGACGGACAGCGTGGTGTAGAGCTGGCCGGCGGCGAACGCGAGGGGTTCGGTGTGGTCGAGCACCGTCGTCAGGGCCTGCTGGCGGGCATGGATCGTGGTCGAGGTGGCGAAGGCGCACGCGATGACCAGGCTGGCCAGCATCAACCCGATCAGCAGGATGCGGCCGGGCGTGGTCCACATGAACCACCATCGGGTGTGCGCGGCGCCGCCGGGCGACTGGGACACCACGGGCTCGGTCGAAGGGTGCGCCAACTCCACCGTCACGTGTGCGCCGACCTCAACTTTCCTGACCCGCTGACCCTGTCGAAACTCGTTTAATAGAAGTCTAAGAGCTTGCGGCGCGTAGGGGGCGGATTCCCGGTCGGCCCGGTCCGCCAAATCTTCCGCGAACTCCCTATTGTGGGTTTCGTGCAGGGCGACGGTGACGGATGGGTGCTTGCGGCTGACGGCTCCCACTTCTGGGGTCGCCACGGCGCGGCCGGACTGCTGCTTCGGGCGCCGCAGCCAGGTGGCGGAGCGGCGGTGCTGCTGCAGTACCGCGCGCCATGGAGCCATCAAGGCGGTACCTGGGCACTTCCCGGTGGGGCGCGGGACAGCCACGAAACCGTCGAGGAAGCCGCGGTCCGCGAGGCCTACGAGGAAGCCGGCCTGCGTGCCGAGCAGCTGACGGTCCGGACGACGGTCGTCACCGCGACGGCGATCGGCGAGGTGTGGACGTACACCACGGTCATCGCGGACGCCTCCGAACAACTCGAGACGGTGCCCAACCGCGAGAGCGTCGAGCTGCGGTGGGTCTCCGAGGACGACGTCGCCTCGCTGCCGCTGCATCCCGGGTTCGCTGCCAGCTGGGAACGGTTGCGCAGCCTGACGGCGGCTATCCCGCTCGGTTCGTAGGCAGCGCCTGCTTGAGGGCCCGGGCCGCCGCGGCCGGATCCTCGGCCGCGGTGATCGCGCGGACGACCACGATGCGGCGGGCGCCGGCCGCCACCACCTCGGGGACACGGGCGAGGTCGATGCCACCGATGGCGAACCAGGGTTTGTCGGTTCCAGATGCCGCGGCAGCGCGGACCAGGTCCAGCCCGGGCGCGGTACGTCCCGGCTTGGTCGGCGTCGGCCAGCACGGGCCGACGCAGAAGTAGTCGACGTCCTCGGTCACGGAGACGGCCAGTTGTTGCTCGTCGTGGGTGGACCGGCCGAACAGCGGATCGGGCCCCACGATTTCGCGGGCCAGGGCCAGCGGCAGGTCATCCTGGCCCAGGTGCAGCACGTCAGCGTGTGCACCGCGGGCGATGTCGGCCCGGTCGTTCACCGCGAACAGCGCGCCATGCCGCCGCGCCGCGTCGGCCAGCACCTCCAGCGCCTCGAGTTCCTGTTTGGCCTCCAGCGGGCCGAACTGGGATTCGCCGGCCGAGCCCTTGTCCCGCAACTGGATGATGTCCACGCCGCCGGCGAGGGCCGCGTCGGCGAACTCGGCCAGGTCGCCGCGCTCCCGGCGCGCGTCGGTACACAGATAGAGGGTCGCGGACTGCAGACGCTGGGTGGCTTTAGGCACAGCGCGACGGTAGCGACTACCGTGGACGCCGCAACACGGGAGTCCCAGGACCGGGGGCTGAGAGTGGGGTCGTCCTACCCTTACCGTCACACCTGATCCGGATCATGCCGGCGAAGGGAGAGGGATGATCGTGCCGGCCGACATAGCCGTAATTGGCGGTGGCGTCATCGGTCTGGCCGTGGCGCGCCGTGCGGCGCTGGACGGGTGGTCGGTGCGCGTGCACCGGACCGAGTCGTTCGGTGCCTCGTGGGTGGCCGGCGGCATGCTCGCACCGCACTCCGAGGGCTGGCCCGGGGAACAGGACCAGTTGCAGCTGGGGCTGGACTCCCTGGCGTTGTGGCATGACGGTTTCCTCGATGGTCTGCCCGACGACGTGGTGACGGCCCGCGACTCACTGGTGGTGGCGGTCGACCGGGCCGATGCGGCCGACGTCCGCACCGTCGCCGAGTGGCTCGCCGCGCAGGGACATCCCGTGACGGTGACCACCGCCGCACGCGATGTCGAACCGCTGCTGGCGCAAGGGATTCGGCACGGCTTCCGGGCGGAAACCGAACTGGCCGTGGACAACCGGCTGGTGGTCGAGGGGCTGATCGCGCACTGCGACCGCCTGGGTGTGCGATGGGCCGGGCCGGTCGAGTCACTCGAGCAGACGCGCGATGCCGATATCACCGTGCTGGCCAACGGGATCGACGCCCCGGCGCTCTGGCCCGGCCTGCCGGTACGTCCGGTGAAAGGCGAGATTCTGCGACTACGGTGGCGCAAGGGGTGTATGCCGGTGCCGCAGCGGGTGATTCGTGCTCGCGTGCACGGTCGGCAGGTCTATCTGGTGCCCCGTGCGGACGGTGTCGTCGCGGGGGCCACCCAGTACGAGCACGGCCGCGATACCGCGCCCGCCGTCACCGGCGTGCGTGACATCCTTGACGACGCGTGCGCCGTGATACCCGCGCTCGGCGAATACGAACTGGCCGAATGCGCTGCGGGACTGCGGCCGATGACCCCGGACGGCCTGCCGATCGTGGGCTGGCTCGACGACCGCACCCTGTCGGCGACGGGACACGGACGGAACGGCTTCCTGCTGGCCGCGTGGACCGCACAACGGATTTCAGAACTGTTGGCCGGTGATGTGAAAGAGAAGGTGGCACTGTGCTGATCACAGTCAACGATGAGAGTGTGGAGATTCGCGAAGGCACCACGGTAGCCGAATTGATTGACACGCTGGGCTTCCCGGACAAGGGCATCGCCGTGGCCGTGGATTGGGCGGTCCTGCCGCGGTCGGAGTGGGACGACGTCCTGACCGAGGGTGTCAAGATCGAGGTCGTGACGGCGGTGCAGGGTGGCTGAGGTCTGTACGTCTGCCGATGTCTTGCGCATCGCCGATCGCGAATTCGGCTCGCGGCTCATCATGGGAACCGGCGGTGCGGCCAACCTGTCGATCCTGGAGGAGGCGCTCGTCGCCTCAGGCACCGAGTTGACGACGGTCGCGATGCGCCGTATCGATGCTGAAACCGGCACGGGCGTACTGGATTTGCTGAGCAAGCTCGGCATCGCCGCGCTGCCCAACACCGCCGGCTGCCGCAGCGCCGCCGAAGCGGTGCTGACCGCGCAACTGGCGCGCGAGGCGTTGCAGACCAACTGGGTGAAACTCGAAGTGATCGCCGACGAGCGCACGCTGCTGCCGGATGCGATCGAATTGGTGCGCGCTGCAGAGCAATTGGTGGACGACGGCTTCGTCGTTCTGCCCTATACCAACGACGACCCGGTGCTGGCGAGACGCCTGGAGGACACCGGCTGTGCCGCGGTGATGCCGCTGGGCGCACCGATCGGCACGGGGCTCGGCATCTCCAACCCGCACAACATCGAGATGATCGTCGCCGCCGCCGGAGTGCCGGTGGTGCTCGACGCCGGCATCGGCACCGCCAGCGATGCCGCGTTGGCCATGGAACTGGGTTGCGACGCAGTGCTTCTCGCGACGGCGGTCACCCGGGCCTCGGATCCGCCGATGATGGCCGCCGCCATGGCCGCGGCCGTCACCGCCGGTCGGCTGGCATCACGAGCCGGCCGCGTGCCCAAGCGGTTCTGGGCACAGGCATCCAGCCCGGCGCTATGACCGCGCGGTACGTCGCACTCGGTAGTTCGATGGCGGCCGGACCCGGTATCGCGCCGCGCGCCCCCGGTGCCCCGAAGCGGTCCGGCCGGTCGGCGGTCAACTATGCGCACCTCGTCGCCGCGCAGCTCGGTTACGACCTTGTCGACGTGACGTTTTCCGGTGCCACCACCGCACACGTGCTCTCGCAGCGGCAGTACGGTGAACCGCCACAGGTCGACGCCCTCGATGGCTCGGAATCGTTGGTCACCCTCACCATCGGGGGCAACGACGCCGGCTACGTGCCGATGCTCGGCGCCGCGTGCCTGCCCCGCTTCTTGCGGTCGGTGCCCTTCGTCGGCGGATTACTGCGCGGAGCACTTGACGCGACGGCGCGAGACCAGGCACTCGACGTCGTGGGCGAGTCACTGAAAACCGTTGGGCGAGAAGTACGGCTGCGTGCGCCCAAGGCCCGGGTACTGTTCGTCGACTACCTGACGCTACTGCCGCCGGCCGGTGTGCCCGTGCCACCGATCGGGGCCGTCGAAGCCGACCTGGGCCGGCACGTCGCCGCCCGGCTCGCCGAGCTGACCGCTGCGGCCGCCGCCGACACCGGTTGCGAGCTGGTGCGGGCGGCGGATGGCAGTCGTGATCATCACGCGTGGTCGGCCGATCCCTGGACCACGGCATTTCACCTGCCGCTGCCGGGCCGGGTGGCGCCGCTACATCCCAATGCCGCAGGTATGCGAGCCGTCGCCGGTCTGGTCGTGGAAGCCCTGGCGCGATGATCCAACTGAGCGGCTTGACAAAGGATTTCGGCCGAACGAGAGCCGTCGATGACCTGACGTGCACCGTCGAGCCGGGCGTCGTCACCGGATTTCTCGGCCCCAACGGCGCCGGCAAGTCCACCACGATGCGGATGATCGTCGGGCTGGACCGGCCGACGGCCGGTACCGCCACCGTGCTGGGTAAGCGGTACCGGGACCTCGCATCGCCGTTGCGCAGTGTCGGTGCCCTGCTCGATGCCCGCCAGGTACATCCGAACCGGACGGCCCGGGCCCACCTGCGGTGGGTGGCCGCCGCCAATCGGTTGCCTGCGACCAGGGTCGACGAGGTGCTCGAACTCGTGGGTCTGGGCGAGGTGGCGAACAAGCAGGCAGGGGCGTTCTCACTGGGTATGTCGCAGCGGCTCGGCATCGCGGCCGCGCTGCTCGGCGATCCCGAGGTCCTGTTGTTCGACGAACCTGTCAACGGCCTGGACCCCGAAGGCATCCGCTGGGTTCGCACCTTGATGCGCGGACTGGCTGCCGAGGGCCGCACCGTGCTGGTGTCGAGTCATCTGCTGGCCGAGATGGCGAACACCGCGGATCGATTGGTGGTCATCGGTCGCGGTCGGCTGATCGCCGCGACCACCATGGCCGAGTTCGTGGCCCGAGCCGGGCACGGGGTGGTCCGAGCCCGTAGCCCGCATCTCGAGCGGCTGCGGGAAGTGTTGACCGCGCAGGGTGTTTCGGTGCAGTGCGAGGGCGAAGTGCTGACGGTGACCGATTGTCCGCCGGAACGAGTCGGGGAACTGGCCGCGGCCCACGGCATCACCCTGCACGAGCTCAGCTCACGACAGGTGTCGCTGGAGGATGCCTATCTGCAGCTGACCGACGGCGCTGTCGATTATCGGTCGGTTTCCTGATGCTCGCGACGCTGAACGCCGAACGCATCAAACTGCAGTCCACCCGCGCGCCCGTGTGGACGACGCTGACGGTTGCCGTGTTGAGCCTCGGGTTTGCGGCCATCCAAGCCGGGGGCATGCCGTACAGCTACCTGCCACCAGAGCGAGCTGCCCTCGGGGTGAGCATGTTCGGCGTTCCCGTGTTGATGATCTTGTCGGCGTTGTCGGTGACAGGTGAATTCCGCACCGGCATGATTCGCACGACATTTCTGGCCACGCCCCGCCGTGGTGTGGTGCTCACGGCGAAAGCCGCGATCGCCGCGGCGTTTTCCGGCGTCGTCACCGCGGTCATGATGGTCGGCGCCATCGGGTTGGCGCGGTCGCTGCTGTCCAGCGAGCGCGCTGGACAACTCGATCTGTCGGGGTCGGAGGTCTGGCGCGCAGTCGGAGCCACCAGCCTGTACGCGGTGCTCGGGTCGGTGTTGGCGGTCGCGCTGGGTGCTCTGGTGCGCCATACCGCGGGAGTGGTCGCTGTGCTGGTGCTGATGCCGTTCGTCGTGGAGCCGCTGATCGGCACGATTCCGCAGATCGGCGGCCGTGTCGGACCTTTGCTGCCCTTCGCCAACGCCTCCACGTTCACCAAAACTCCCTGGTTCCAGACGTTCACGATGTGGTGGGGCCCAGTCGGCGCCGCGTTGTACTTCGCCGCGGTGGTGGCAACGGTGTTCGCCATCGCCCTCGTGACGCTGGTTCAGCGAGATCCGTGACAATGGCGCTGACGCGCCCTCGCGTGGACGCGTTCACGCTACGGTGGTGCCCATGGTCCGCACCCCGCTCGCGTTTGCGCTCGTGCTGGCCGCCGGAGTCTCGGGGTGTGGACAGTCGGCACCCTCGCCTGACGCGTTCGCGGGGGAACTGGCCAAGCGCGTGACCGTCGACGCGACGACCGGCCACCTGGCCAAACTGCAGGCCATCGCCGACGCCAATGGCGGTAACCGGGCGTTCGGCACCGCGGGCTACGACGCGAGCGTCGACTACGTGGCGAATGCGCTGCGCGCCAAGGGCTTCGATGTTGCCACCCCGGACCTGGAAGTCAAGGTGGCCTACAACAACACGCCAGAACTGAGTGTCGCCGGCACGCGAGTGCCGGCGCGGGCCCTGGAGTACTCGGTCGGCACTCCGGGTCTCACCGCGCCGCTGGTGCCGGTCAAGGGTGGGCCCGGATCAGGCTGCAACAGTGCCGATTACGACGCTCTGCCGATCAAGGGGGCCGTTGTACTGGTGGACCGCGGCACGTGTCCCTTCGCGACGAAGGAAGCCACCGCGGCAGTCCACGGCGCGGTCGCGCTGGTGGTGGCCGACAACAAGGACGACGTCGACGACGCGGGTGCCCCCGCGCGCGGCGCCACCCTGGGGGCCAAGGCGACCGTGAAGATTCCCACGGTGCTCATCCCCAGGGCGGCCGGAGCTCGGCTGCGGGCTGCCCCGGGCCCGGTCACGCTCAAACTGGATGCCGGAGCGCGGATTGACCACACCCGCAACGTGATTGCTCAGACCAAGACCGGGTCCGTGCACGATGTGGTCATGGTCGGCGCACATCTGGACAGCGTCAAGGAGGGCCCCGGCATCAACGACAACGGGTCCGGGGTGGCCGCGGTCCTGGAGACGGCGCTGCAACTGGGCAGCGCGCCGGAAGTCGAGAACGCGGTGCGGTTCGCGTTCTGGGGTGCCGAAGAAGAGGGCACGATAGGCTCGGACAGGTACATCCAATCGCTCGACGTCGAGGCGTTGAAAGACATTGCGCTGTATCTGAATTTCGACATGATCGCCTCGGAGAACGCCGGCTACTTCAGCTACGACGGCAACTCGTCCGGCCCGCCGTTGGCCGACGACCTGGTGCCGCGTATCCCGGAGGGCTCGGCAGGTATTGATCGCACTTTCACGGCATATCTGGCCGGTGCCGGAAAGCAGCCGCAGGACTATCCGTTCAACGGACGGTCGGATTACGACGCCTTCACCAGGGCGGGCATTCCGGCGGGCGGACTGGGTACCGGCGACGAGGAGAACATGAACGACGAGCAGGCGCGTCTCTGGGGCGGCACCGCCGGGAAACCTTTCGACTCCAACTACCACAAGAAGACGGACGACTTGGCACACATCAACCGCACGGCAATGGACATCATGGGTCGTGGAGTGGCCTTCGGGGTGGGTCGGTACACCCAGGATTTGGGTGGCCGGGGCGGCGTTCCGGTCCGCGATGACCGGACCCGGCACGTGGTCTCGGCATCATGAGGCGCCTATGGGCCGCCGGCCTGCTGACCGCTGTCGTGGCGGCGTGCGCACCGCCGCCGCCGCAGGCCCCGGCGCCGCCACCTCCGCCCGCTGTTGATCTCGCTCGCGATTTGGCCGCCAAGGTGACCACCGACGGCATCTACACACATCTGAAGAAGTTCGCCGCGATCGCCGCCGAGAACAAAGGCACGCGCGCCGACGGCACGCCCGGTTACCAGGCGAGTGTCGACTATGTGGCAAACCTACTGCGCGACAAGGGTTTCGACGTTCAGATCCCGGAGTATGTGCGGGTCCTCCGAGGTGCACCCGGCAATCCGGTGCTGGATGTCGGCGGCAGCCGCTGGTCGGTCGTCCAGGCGTCGCTGCTGACGTCCACCCCGCCTGCCGGCTTGACGGCGCCGACCCTGCATGCGGTCAAGCCGGCCGGGTGCGCACCGGACGACTACGGCACGCTCAACCTGCGGGGAGCCATCGCGGTGGTCGACGACCAGGTCTGCTCGGTCGTCGACAAGCAGAACGCGGCCGTGGCCCGCGGCGCGGTCGCTGTTCTCGTCGTCAGCCCGCCGAGCTCGAACGGCGCCCCCCACGGGCTGTTCAGTCCGGGCTACTACGAGCACCTCAACACGCCGGTGGGCATCATCGGTAAGGACGCCGACGCGGTGCTGTTGAAAACGAACGCACCGGTCAAGCTCACCCTCGACGCGAAGAACACCGGCGTGAAATCGCGAAACGTTCTGGCCCAGACCAAGACCGGTGATCCGCACAGCGTGGTGCTGGCTGGTGCGCACCTCGACAGCGCACCGGCGAGCGCGGGCATCAACGACGCCGCAACCGGGGTGTCTGCATTGCTGGAAACCGCAGCCGCGCTGGGCGGCTCGCCGAAAACCCAGAATGCGGTGCGGTTCACCTTCTGGGGTTCGGGGGCGGTGGGCCAGGAGGGTGCCACCAAGTACGTGCGCGCGCTGGCGGCCGAGCCGCTGAATGACATTGCGCTGTATCTGGATTTCGACATCCTGGGCTCACCCAACGCCGGGTTCTTCACGTACGACGGGGACCAATCCGGCCAGGCGAACCCTGAGATTCCGCTCGACGCGGTGCCGGTCGGCTCGGCCGGTATCGAGCGCACCCTTGCCGGATACCTGTCTCTCGCCGGGAAACGGCCCGCGGACATGACGATGGATCTGGGCAGCGGCTACGGCCCGTTCCTCACTGCCGGGGTGCCGGTCGGTGGTATCTCGACCGGGACGTCGCAACGCAAGTCGCCGATTCAGGCCAGATTGTGGGGCGGGCAGGCGGGCGCCGCCTTCGATCCCGGGTACGGGCCTACAGGCGACACCGTCGAGCAGCTGAACCGCGCGGCACTCGCCGTGACCGGGCCGGCGGTGGCGTTTGCGATCGGTACCTATGCGCAGTCACTCACCGGACCCAACGGCGTCCCCTTGCACGACGAACGTCATCGGCAAGCAGGCAAGTAGTCAGGTTTCATAGCGACCTCATAAGCGGAATCGCGTTTTCTGAAGGTCCGGTTGTCAGGTTGCCGGGTTAGTAATGGTGCCCATGAAAAGCACCTATCGCCTCTGGTCGGCTGCTGCCGGCACCGTGACCGTCCTGGCCATGGGCGGGCTGACCGTCGCTTGCGGCTCGCAGGGCAACAATGCCCCGACGACGGTCACGGTCACCCCGTCGACCACCACGACCACCACGACGACGGCCAAGCAGCACCACAACGGTGGCGGTGGCGGCACGGGCGGCGGGGGACAGCAAGAGGCGCCCGCACCTGCACCGGAGACGGTGACCAACACCGAGACCGCCACCCAGACCGAGACCCAGACACAGACCGAGACCTCGACGTCGGTCCAGACCTCGACCGAAACGTCGACTTCGGTGCAGACGTCGACGGTCTACCAGCCGCAGCCGCGCGACCGCGGCGGCTTCAACTTCGGGCCGCAGCAGCAGCACTGATTCGGCCCCGAGTTAGGTCGGTCACTGCTTGTATGCAACCTTGCATGCAAGTTGCTAGGGTCGTCACATGGCCATCGAGCAGACGCCCGCCAGCGAGCGCGCCTACCGGGATACCAAGACCAAGATCCTGGTCGGCGCGGTCAAAGGCGGGCAGCTCCTGAGCGAGGTCGAAGTCGCGGCGGAGCTCGGCGTGAGCCGGACCCCGGTGCACGAGGCCTTCCTGCGTCTGGCGGCCGAGGACCTGCTCGACCTGCTGCCCCGCCGGGGCGCGGTCGTCGTGCCCATCCCGCCGCGGGAAGCCACCGACCTGCTCGAGATGCGCCTGGCGTTGGAGGGCAGCGCCGTCCGCCGGCTCTGCCGCTCCGAGGCCGCCGCGCAGGCGGCGTCGGCCGAACTCGCCCGCCTGATCGACCAGCAGCGCAGCGCTGCCGCCGACCTGGTGCGTTTCGCCGAGCTGGACGACGCGTTCCACCGGCACATCGTCGATGCCGCCGGGAACTGCATCGCGCAACGCTTCTACGGCTCGCTGGGCGACCGCCAGCGCCGGATGATGGCCGACGCCGTGCAGGCCGACCGGACCCTCGTCGACCGGCTCATCGCCGAACACGCCGAGCTGGCCGACGCCGTCGGGAGTCGTGATGCGACGGCGTTCGACGCCCGTCTGCTGGCGCACCTCGAGTCGACCTACGAGGTGGTGCTGCGATGAAGCCATGGCTTGCCGTCGCCGCCGGCGTTTTCTGTATCGGTTGGGGCGGAAACCAATTCACGCCGATGCTGATCGAATACGTGCACCGCGCCGGCTATTCCCGCGTGGACGTCGACGTGCTGTTGGGCGCCTACGTGCTGGGCCTGATCCCCGGGCTGCTGGTGGCCGCGGCGATGTCGAACCGCTATGGCCGTCGGCCGCTGATGATCGCCGGCCTGATCAGTTCAGCGGCGGGCAGCCTCATCCTGGCGACCGGTGAACTCGGTGGATTCCCAGCACTTTTCGTGGGCCGGTTGCTGTCCGGACTGAGTGTGGGCGTCGCGATGGCCGTCGGGTCGACCTGGATCGCGGAGCTGTCGGCGCCGCCGTACGACTCGGCCGCGGCCGGCGCCGGCGCGCGCCGGGCCTCGATCTGGTTGTCTCTCGGGTTGGCGATCGGGCCGTTGTGCTCGGGCCTGCTGGCGCAGTTCGCACCGCTGCCGTTGACCCTGACGTACGTGGTGCAGGCCGCGCTGTGCATGCCGGCGCTGTGGCTGGTACTGACGCGCACGGTGGAAACCCGGGGCGCTCGGGTCAGCGGAGACCTGTTGTCCCAGTTGCGGGTTCCGGCCGCGACGCATCGCCGCTTCGTCCGCGTCGTGGCACCCATGGCGCCGTGGGTGTTCGGGTCCGCGGCCATCGCGTACGCCATCGTGCCGGCCCTCGTCGCAGACAGCCTCGGGTCCTGGGCGCTGCTCTATACCGCGGGCCTGACGGTCCTGACGCTGGCCTGCGGC
Organism: Mycolicibacterium sp. CBMA 226; assembly: GCF_009729075.1. Taxonomy (GTDB): domain Bacteria; phylum Actinomycetota; class Actinomycetes; order Mycobacteriales; family Mycobacteriaceae; genus Mycobacterium. The sequence continues at coordinate 117,377 of NZ_VTGY01000012.1, forward strand.
GTGCTGGTGCAGCCGATCGCCCGGCGGTTGGACGACCATTCCAGCGCCCGCGCCGTGGTGGTGTCCATGGTGCTGATGTCGGCGGGGGTGTTCGCCGCCGTCGCCACCGCGGTCACGCGTTCACCGGCCATCGCGGTGCTGGTGGCCATGCTGCTGGGCAGCGCCTACGGCATCGCCATCGTGTCCGGGCTGCTGGAGATTCAGCGCATCGCCAAACCCCATGAGCTGGCCGGCGTCTCGGGTGTGTACTACTCGCTGGCGTACGTGGGCTTCCTGCTGCCGGCGGTGCTCGCCGCGCTGGCCCACTACGTCAGCTACCCGGCGATGCTCACCGTGGTGGGCCTACTGGCGGCGGTGTGCACCGTGATCTGCGCAGCCGGCTGGTCCAAGCACCTGCCGGCGCGCGCCTAGCGGTTGCGGGCGACGTTGGCAACCAGGTAGAGGACGTAGCCGAGCACGCCGATCGTTGCCACCTTGCGCGTCGGGGGCACGATCAGACCGACGCCCAACGCCGTCTCGATCGATCCGTTGACCTTGAGGTGCTTGTCGATGTCCTGCGGGAACGCCGTCGCGGTGATGCCCGTGAACAGGTCGGGCTTGATGAAGTGTGCGAGCCCGGCCAGGGTCAGGCCGATCCCGGCCAGCAGGCCCTTCTTTCCATCGGTGTTCTCAGCGGCGTCGGTCACCCTGTGGTCCTCTCTGATCACGAAATCTTGTAGTCGCTCAACGGAAATTCGGAAGCTTCCCGGATCGCCGTCTCGGTCGACGACGGGCGCAGCAGTGTGGGCTCACCCGCGGGATTGAAATAGTACGAGTGGGCGGTGGCGCAGTTGCCGAGGGTGAACAGCGAGTCGCCGAGCAGCTCCGTCATCCGGTCCAGGAATGCCGTGTTGGCTTCCTCTGTGACCTCGAACGTCGTCGCACCGCGCTTGTTCACCTCGGTGAAAAGCCGGTCCATCAGCCGCATTTGGTACTCCATGGTGTTGAAGAAGTTCAACCCCAGGAACGCGTAGGGACTGGCCAGGCTCAGGTAGTTCGGGAAGTACGGCATTGACACGCCCTGGTAGGCCTGGAAACGCGTTTCGCGCCACCACTTTCCGAGATCACGGCCCTCGCGGCCGATCACCTCGATGGCCGGGAAGTTGGCCTCCCACAGGTCGAACCCGGTGGCGAGGACCAGGGTGTCGATCTCGACCTTGACGCCGTCGTTGCCGATGATCCCGTCGGCGACGACGTGGTCGATACCGGCGTCCTGCAGGTGCACGTTGGGCCGGTTGAAGGCCTGGTAGTAGCCGTTGCTGAAAGTCGGCCGCTTGCAACCGAAGTCGTAGTCGGGGGTCAGGCGGCGCCGCAGGTCCTTGTCGCGGATGACGAAGAACCGGTGCATCTTCGACAGGTCGGACGCCGAGATGTTGAAGCGGCCCCGGAACATGCCGTAGTGCCGGACGCCCACCGACACCATGACTTCGTAGATCGAGTCGGTGAGCCAGCGAAGCACGCGCTGCGTCAACGGGAATCGGGCGAACACCCGCTTGGCCCGCGGGCCGAAGCGCGGATCGATCTTGGGTACCACCCAGATCGGCGTGCGCTGGAACACCGTCAGGTCGGCGGCGGTCTTGGCCAGCTCGGGAATCAGCTGCACGGCGGTCGCGCCGGTACCGATGACGGCGACGCGCCTGCCCGCCGGGTCGTAGGCGTCGTCCCAGTCGGTGGTGTGGATGACGCGGCCGGCGAACGTCTCGATGCCAGGGATCGCCGGGATGTTCGGCTGCGACAGGAAGCCCGTGGCCGTGATGAGGTAGCGGGCGCTGAGGGTTTCGCCGTCGGCGATGCTGACCCGCCAGAGGGCGGCCTCCTCGTCCCAGCGGGCACCGTTGACGACGACGTTGAACCGGATATGGCGGCGCACGTCGTACTTGGCGGCGACGTCGTCGGCATACCGCTTGATCTCCGGGCCCGGGGTGAAAAGGCGCGACCAGTTCGGGTTGGGCTCGAAGAAGTACGAGTAGGTGGTGGTGGGCACGTCGACCGCGAGGCCGGGGTAGTGGTTGACGTACCAGGTGCCGCCGAGGTCGTCCTCGCGTTCGAGGATGGTGAAGTTCTCGATCCCGAGGCGTTTGAGCTGGATGGCCGCACCGATACCGGCGAATCCCGCGCCGACGATGACCGCGTCGAACTGCTGCGTCGTCATATTCAGACGGTACCTCAGGTACCGCTTTGAGCCATCAGCACAATCGCCGCGGCGACCGCCAGCGCCGGCACGTCCAGGGTCTTGGATCCCAGGTCATGGCGGGCGCCGGTGATCTCGACGAGCTCGGTGGAAGCCGGGATCAGCGCAGCAGCCGCGGTGAGCTCGGCGATGCTGCCGAACGGGTCGGCTGTGCCGTGCGTGAACACCGTCGGGACGGTGATCTGCGACAGATGTTCGGTGCGGGCCCGCTCGGGCTTGCCGGGCGGGTGGAGGGGATAGGAGAACAGGGTGAGAGCGGCCAGGTCAGCGCCGTCGGCAGCGACCATCGAGGTCATCCGGCCGCCATAGGAATGGCCGCCGGCGATCACGGGTCCATCGGTCAGCGTGTGCGCCAGCTCGATGGCTTCGACGATGCCCTGCTGGTCCGACGCGGCGGAGTTCGACGGCGGCCCTTTCGGGCGTCGGCGCCGGTACGGCAGGTTGTAGCGGATGGCGAGCCAGCCGTGTCGGGCCCACTCGTCGCAGAGCCGGATGATCAGCGGGGCGTCCCGGTTGCCGCCGGCGCCATGGGTGAGCAGTACGACTCCCACCGGGGTGCCGTCGGGTTCGTGCGCGACGCCTGCGATGTCCTCAAGGCTCATGGTTGTAACCGGAAGAGTGCGTTGACGGGACCGTGGCCGTGCCCCAGCGGGTAGGCCGCCCGCAGGCATTCGGTCACCCAGCTCTTGCCGAATGCCACCGCGTCGGGCACCGAGAAACCGTGCGCCAGTGCACAGGCCGTCGCCGCCGCGAGCGTGTCACCGGCGCCGTGGTCATGGCCGGTGTCGATGCGGTCGGTGGTGAATTCGTAGAACTCACTGCCGTCGAACAGCAGGTCCGGGCTGTGGTCGCTGGACCGCAGATGGCCGCCCTTGACCAGGGCCCACTTCGGGCCCAGGTCGTGCAGGGCCTTGGCGGCATCTTTTTGCGTCGATGCGTCCACCACGTCGATCCCCGTGATCAACCGCACCTCGTCGAGGTTCGGAGTCACCAGTGTGGCTATCGGAAACAGTTGGGTGCGAACCGAATTCAGTGCGCTCGGATGCAGCAGCGGGTCGCCGTGCATCGACGCGCACACCGGGTCGACGACGAGCGGGATGTCACCGTCGAGCGAACTCCACGTCTCGGCGACCGCGCCGATGATCTCGGCCGACGCCAGCATGCCGGTCTTGGCGGCCTGGATGCCGATGTCGTCGGCCACCGCAGTGATCTGCCCGCTGATGATGTCGAGCGGCAGCTCGTGAAAACCCTTGACCCCCACCGAGTTCTGCACCGTCACCGCAGCGACCGCGACGCACCCGTGCACGCCCAGCATTGCGAAGGTGCGCAGGTCGGCCTGGATTCCGGCGCCACCGCCGGAATCCGAGCCGGCGATGGTCATCACCCGCACCGGAGTCTGTCCCGGTGGGGTCAAGGGCAGAAGGTTCACGGAGCCAAGGGTAGATACACCCGGTTCCCGTGGTCGGCGAACTCCTGCGATTTCTCGGCCATGCCTTGCGCGATCTCATCTGCGACGCCGTCCGGGTACGCATCCCGAATGTCCTGCGTGATGCGCATCGAGCAGAACTTCGGCCCGCACATCGAGCAGAAGTGCGCGGTCTTGGCGGGCTCTGCGGGCAGCGTCTCGTCGTGGTACTCGCGGGCGGTGTCCGGGTCGAGCGACAGCGCGAACTGGTCGTGCCAGCGGAATTCGAAGCGCGCCTGCGACAGCGCGTTGTCACGGTCCTGCGCGCCGGGGTGGCCCTTGGCCAGGTCAGCGGCATGCGCGGCGATCTTGTACGCGATCACCCCGTCCTTGACGTCCTTGCGGTTGGGCAGGCCCAGGTGTTCCTTGGGGGTGACGTAGCAGAGCATCGCGGTACCGGCCTGGGCGATGATCGCCGCGCCGATGGCTGAGGTGATGTGGTCGTACGCCGGTGCGATGTCGGTCGCCAGCGGGCCGAGTGTGTAGAACGGCGCCTCTTCGCAGAGTTCCTCTTCCAGGCGGACGTTCTCGACGATCTTGTGCATCGGCACGTGGCCCGGCCCCTCGATCATCACCTGCACGCCATGGGATTTCGCGATCTTCGTCAACTCGCCCAGGGTGCGCAGCTCGGCGAACTGAGCCTCGTCGTTGGCGTCGGCGATCGAGCCGGGGCGCAGCCCGTCGCCCAGGGAGAAGGTGACGTCGTAGCGCTGCAGGATTTCGCAGAGTTCTTCGAAGTGCGTGTACAGGAACGACTCCTGGTGGTGTGCCAGGCACCATGCCGCCATGATCGAGCCGCCGCGGGACACGATGCCCGTAACGCGCTTGACCGTCAGCGGGATGTAGCGCAGCAGCACGCCGGCGTGCACCGTCATGTAGTCGACGCCCTGCTCGCACTGCTCGATGACGGTGTCGCGGTACAGCTCCCACGTCAGTTTGGTGGGATCGCCGTTGACCTTCTCCAACGCCTGGTAGATCGGCACGGTGCCGACCGGGACGGGCGAATTGCGCAGGATCCACTCGCGGGTCTGGTGGATGTCCTTGCCGGTGGACAGATCCATGATCGTGTCGGCGCCCCAGCGGGTGGCCCACACCATCTTGTCGACCTCTTCGGAAATGGACGAGGTTACTGCGCTATTTCCGATGTTGGCGTTGACCTTCACCGCGAAGGCCTTGCCGATGATCATCGGCTCGAGTTCGGGGTGGTTGTGGTTGGCGGGGATGATGGCGCGGCCGATGGCGACCTCGTCGCGCACCAGCTCGGCCGGCATTCCTTCCCGCTCGGCGATGAAGGCCATCTCCGCGGTGATCTCGCCGTTGCGCGCCCGCTGCAGCTGGGTGCCGCGGTCTTTGACGATGCCGGGGCGGGCGGGCAGGCCCTTCTCCAGGTCGATGGTGGCGTTCTCGTCGGTGTACGGACCCGAGGTGTCGTACAGGTCGAGGTGGTCGCCGGTGGTCAGGTTCACCCGCCGGAACGGGACCTTTCCGCCGTCGGGAAGCTCCCGGTAAACCTTCGTGCTGCCCTGGATGGGGCCGCAGGAAAGGTCGTTGAATACAGCAATTGCAGTCATCTGCTTACTCCCTACGCCGGCATTACCCGGTCAGGTTCATACGGTCGACGGCGCCACACAGCCGTCCTCTCAGCGCACCAAGGCGTGCGCTCCCGCGCGGACTTGTCCACCGTATCCGATGGGCTCCGGTGGCACATCAACTCATACGCAACACACAGCTTGAGATGCCCACCTGGCGGGAATCGAATTGTCACGTGGTCGTTTGTATAGCTAACATATGTTTTTCTGATATTGGAGCGAAACCCGACTGATGACGACTGATACCGCGCTCAGAGCCACCGCACGCCGACGCGTCCAGATGGACCACGACCACCCGCATTACAAGTGGGTCGTACTGTCCAATACCACCCTGGGCACATTGCTGGCCACGATCAACGCGTCCATCGTGCTGATCTCCCTGCCGGCGATCTTCCGGGGAATCGGGCTGAACCCGCTGGCGCCGGGCAACGTGAGCTACCTGCTGTGGATGCTGATGGGCTACCTGGTGGTGACGGCGGTTCTGGTGGTGCCGTTCGGCCGTCTCGGTGACATGTACGGCCGGGTGCGGATCTACAACATCGGCTTCGTTGTCTTCACGCTCGCGGCCGTCGCGCTGTCGTTCGATCCGTTCCATCTTGGCGCTGGCGCCGTCTGGCTCATAGCCTGGCGGGTGATCCAGGGCGTCGGCGGCGCCATGCTGATGGCATCGTCATCGGCGATCCTGACCGACGCCTTCCCCGCCAACCAGCGCGGTATGGCACTGGGCGTCAATATGGTTGCCGCCGTTGCGGGTTCGTTCCTCGGTCTGCTGATCGGTGGGTTCCTCTCCGAATGGGAGTGGAAGGCCGTGTTCTGGGTCGGTGTCCCGATCGGCATCATCGGCACCATCTGGAGCTACCGCTCACTGCATGAATTGGGCGCGCGTACGCCGGGCCGGATGGACTGGGCGGGTACCGCCACATTCGGCGTGGGTCTGACGGTCCTGTTGCTCGGTATCACGTATGGCATTCAGCCGTATGGCAATTCGCCGACGGGCTGGACCAGCCCCGCGGTGCTGGGATCGATCGGCGTCGGCCTGCTGCTGTTGGTCGCGTTCTGCGTCGTCGAACTCAAGGTCGATTCGCCGATGGTCGACATGCGCCTGTTCAAGTCGGCGACGTTCGGTATGGGCAATCTCGCCGGCCTGATGTCGTCGGTCGGCCGCGGTGGGCTGCAGTTCATGCTCATCATCTGGCTGCAGGGCATCTGGTTGCCGCTGCACGGCTACGACTTCGAATCGACCCCGCTGTGGGCAGGTATCTATCTGCTGCCGGCCACGGTCGGCTTCCTGGTCTCGGCGCCCGTCGCCGGTACCCTCTCCGACCGGCTCGGCGCGCGGCCACTTGCGGTCGGCGGAATGCTGTTGATGGCGGTGACTTTCGTTGCCCTGCTGATGATCCCGGTAAACTTCGACTACTGGCAGTTCGCCGTTCTGGTGTTCCTCAACGGCGTCGGTGGCGGCATCTTCACCGCACCCAACGCGGCGGCCATCATGTCGAGCGTGCCGGCCGCGCAGCGCGGTGCGGCGTCGGGCGTCCGGTCGACGTTCTTCAATGCCGGTAACTCGCTGTCGATCGGCATCTTCTTCTCGCTGATGATCGTGGGGCTGGCCCACACCCTGCCGTCCGCCCTGACCAGTGGCCTTCAGCAGCAAGGGGTTTCGGCCGATGTCGCGCAGCAGGTGGCCGGCCTGCCGCCGGTGGGCAGCCTATTCGCGGCCTTCCTCGGCTACAACCCGATAGCCGAGCTGCTGGCCCCGTTCCACGCTCTGCAGCAGCCGGGTGTCAACGCGAGCACGCTGACCGGTCAGACGTTCTTCCCGCAGCTGATCACCGAACCCTTCCACTCCGGGCTGATCGTGGTGTTCGGCGCGGCGGCGATCATGATGCTGCTCGGCGCGGTGGCGTCGATGTTCAATCCGGGCACCTATGCCACGGAACCCGGCGCCGACAACGAGGCCTGATTTCCCCTACCGACTGGCCACCTAGCGCACCAACTCGTCGCTGGTCAGGACGCCGACGGCAACTGTGCCATTGACAAATGGCACAGTTGATGGTGCCCTAGTTGGCGTGACGGAAACTGATCGGGCAACGCTGCCCGAGGTACCTGCCCGCGCAACGCTGCGCGCCGCGCTCTCGGCCACGGTGACCCGTTGGACCCTGGGCAATCTCACGAGTGTCATCCCCATGAACCAACCCGGTGTCTGGTTCGGTCGCGGGCTGATCGCCAGCATCATGGAGACCTTCGGCTCGATGCCCGGCGGCACCAGGATCATCCCGGTCCACACGCCGCATATGCGCGGCGAATGGGTGCTGGGCCCGGGCGTCGAATTCGGCGACCGTGTCGGCTACTACGTCCACGGCAGCGCGTACGTGATCTGCTCGGCACGGACCCACCGCAAGCTGGTGGCCCGCCTGTCGGAGGCGACCGGGCTACCGATGTTCGTCGTGGACTACCGCCTGGCCCCCGAACACCGATTCCCGACCGCGGCCCAGGACGTCGAAGCCGGATACCGGTGGCTGCTTTCGGAAGGCTATGCGGCCTCCGACATCGTGATGGGTGCCGATTCGGCGGGCGGTCACCTCACCTGCGACATGCTGTTGGCGCACGCCGGTGACACGGACTTCCGCCCTGCGGGCGTGGTGTTGTTCTCGCCCCTGATCGACGTGACCCTCGAGCTCGCGCTGGCGCAGGAGAAGGCGTCGTACCGCGATCCGGCGATGTCGGCGACCGCGGCCGCGCGCATGGTCGGCCTGTACACCCAAGGGCAGAATCTGGCCGATCCGCGCCTGCGGCTCGACTTCACGAAGGCGGATCTGTTGCCGCCCATGCTGATTCAGGTCGGCGGTTTCGAGATGCTGCGGGCGGATGCCCGTTACCTCGATGCCGAACTGCGCCGGGCCGGTGGCGCGAGCACGCTCGAGGTCTGGCCCGGCATGGTCCACGTCTTCCAGGCCTTGCCGCATCTGGCACCCGAAGCCGCGCCGGCACTGCGCCGTGCCGCAGCGTTCATCGCCGATGCGTACAAGCGATCCGACGAACTCGAAGAGGTGAGCTGATGCTCGGCATCGACACGGTCCTGAATGTCTTTCGCGGCGAACGTCGCTCGGACAAGGCCAAGGCGGTGGTCACCGGTGCCGGCAGCGGCATCGGCCGGTCGTTCGCGCTCGAACTCGCACGGCGCGGCGGCGAGATCATCTGCGCGGACATCAGCGTGGAGCGCGCCGAGGAGACCGTCGCGCTCATCGACCAGCTGCCGACCGGCAAGGGCCACGCCGTGCAGTGCGACGTCGCCGACCGCACCGCCATCGAGCTGCTGGCCAAGCAGGCACAGGAGATCTTCGGCGGTGCACCGACGCTGGTGATCAACAACGCCGGTGTCGGCATCGGGGGAAAACCGGTGGGCGACATCGGCTTCGAGGACTGGGACTGGGCGCTCGGCATCAACTTGTGGGGCGTGGTGTACGGCTGTGAGGTCTTCACCCCGCTCCTGCGCGAAGCCGGCAAGGGCGGCATCATCAACGTGGCCTCGGCGGCCGGGTTCGCCGCCGCGCCGTCGATGGCGGCCTACAACGTCTCGAAGGCCGGTGTGATGTCGTTGTCGGAGACCCTTGCCGCCGAACTCGACGGCACGGACATCGCCGTCACCGTGCTGTGCCCGACCTTCGTGAAAACCAACGTCTTCACCGACGGCCGCATCACCCCGGGCTCGATGAGCCTGAGCCAGCAGCTGGCCCGTTGGACCGGACTGTCGGCCGACAACGTCGCCGCCCGCACCCTGGACGCCCACGACGGCGGTCGGCTCTACGTGGTGCCGCAACTCGACGCCACCGTGATCTGGCACCTCAAGCGACACTTCCCGGCCCTCTACGTCCGCGGCGCCGGACTACTCGGGCGCGTCCTTCCCAAAGACTGAAAGGAACCAATCATGGCAATGGATCTCGATGAGATGCTGCAGAAGATCAAGGACAAGCAGTGGGCCCTGGCCGACATCGACTGGGACGCCCCGGGTGCCGAGCTGATCGAGCCGGAACTGTGGGCCAAGCTCAAGCCGTTCATGACCGATCTGATGTGGATCGAGAACGTGGGCGCCCGCGGCTTCGCGGCGCTGGCCAGGAAGGCCCCGACCCCGACGCTCAAGAGCATCTACGAGCACTTCCACGCCGAAGAACAGAAGCACGCCAACGCCGAACTGGCGCTGATGCGGCGCTGGGGCATGCTCGAGAACGACGAGGTGCCGCCGCCGAGTGTCAACGTGCAGCTGGTGATCACCTGGCTCGACAAGTTCTCCGACAGCATGTCGCTGTCGATCCTCGGCACCGTCATCCCGATGCTGGAGGTCGCGCTGGACGGCGCGCTGATCAAATTCATCACCGATGAGGTCAAAGACCCGGTGGCGCAGGAGGTTTTCAAGCGCATCAACTCGGACGAGTCGCGGCACCTCGCGGTCGACTTCGAGGTCATGGACATCCTCGGCCACGCCGATATGCGCAAGCTGGTCGTCGACTTCGTCGGCAGCTGGATGAACCCGGCGCTGGTCGTCGGCACGTTGAGCTACTTCCCCCTGCTCAACAAGATGCGCGACAACATCGTGGCCATGGGCGTCAACGAGGAGCGCCTGTACCAGGCGATGCGCCGGTTCCAAAGTGTGGGTGAGCGAAGCGCTTTCGCGCGCCGGGTGCCCATGTACCGGTTCATCTCGTGGCACGCCAAGAAGGTGATCGACCGGACCTCGAAGTACCACTGGCTGGCCGATTCGCTGGTGGTGGTCACCGGCGCCATCCCGATGCCGCTGGTGAAGTACACGCCGACCTGGTCGGACGAACTGACCTACGAGCCGGTCGCGTAAAGGAATTCACGAATGACGATTTCTGTAGCCATCATCGGTGCCGGCTTTGCCGGCATAGGCGCCGCCATCCGGCTCAAAGACCAGGGCATCACCGACTTCGAGATCTTCGAACGCGGCACCCGCGTCGGGGGCACCTGGCGTGACAACACGTACCCCGGTGCGGCGTGCGACATTCCGTCGCGGCTGTACTCCTACAGCTTCGCGCCGAACCCGGACTGGTCGCACACCTACTCAGGCAGCGACGAGATCCTCGGGTACATCGACAACATGGTCGAATCCTCGGGCATCGCGCCGCACATCCGGTTCGGTCACAACGTGACCGGCGTGGAGTACGACGAGGTGGCGGGGGAGTGGACCTTGACCTTCGACGGTCGCGAGCCGGTGCAGGCGCGCACCGTCATCGTCGCCTCCGGTCCGTTGGCGAACTGCAGCTTCCCGAAGATTCCGGGCATCGAGACCTACGAAGGCCACAAAATCCACAGTGCCCGTTGGGATCACGACTATGACTTCACGGGCAAGAAGATCGCGGTTGTCGGGACCGGCGCCAGCGCCGTGCAGATCGTCCCGGAACTGGTCAAGGTCGCCAAGTCGGTCAAGGTGTTTCAGCGCACACCCGGCTGGGTGTTGCCGAAGCCGAACGCGTCGACCGGCGGCTGGTTGAAGCGGATCTACAAGGACGTGCCGTTCGCCGAGAAGATCGCGCGGTCGGCCTGGTTCTGGGGCCACGAGTCGGTTGCGCTGGGCGTGGTGTGGGACACCCCGCTGACCCGCGTGGTGGAGGCGCTGAGCCTGGCGAATCTGCGCCTGCAGGTGAAGGATTCATGGTTGCGTCGCCAGCTGACCCCCGACTTCTCGGCCGGCTGCAAGCGGCTGCTGATGACCAGCGACTACTACCCGGCGCTGCAGGCCGACAACTGCAAGCTCGTCACGTGGCCAATCGCCCGGTTGTCGCCCAAGGGAATTCGGACCGTCGAAGGCATCGAGCACCAATTCGACGCCATCGTGTTCGCCACCGGTTTCGAGGTGTCCAAGGCCGGTACCCCGTTCCCCGTCATCGGCATCGACGGCCGGGAGCTCGCCGCGGAATGGCGCCGGGGCGCGTACGCCTACCGCAGTGTCGCGGTCTCCGGCTACCCCAACCTGTATTTCACCTTCGGCCCCAACTCCGGCCCCGGCCACAGCTCCGCACTGGTGTACATGGAGGCGCAGATCGACTACATCGTCGAGGCGATCTCCAAGCTGCTGCAGTTCGGCTGGAAGTCGCTCGACGTGCGTCCCGAGGTGCAGGCCCGCTACAACGAGGACATCCAGCAGCGGCTGCAGTCCACGACGTGGAACTCGGGTTGCCAGAGCTGGTACCTGACGGAAGACGGCTTCAACGCGACGATGTTCCCCGGGTTCGCCACCCAGTACGTCAACCAGTTGAAGACGGTCAATCTGCACGACTTCAAGATCACTGCTGAACAGACCAGCGGTGCGTCCGTCCTGACCGCATAGAATCCGCTGGTGGCTGAGTACCGGATCGACGACCTCGCGCGCGAAGCGGGGACGACAACCCGGAACGTCCGCGTCTACCAGGAGAACGGCCTGCTGCCCCGGCCTCAGCGCCGGGGCCGGGTCGCGATCTACACCGACCGGCACCTGAGCCAGTTGCAGGCGATCGTCCGGCTACTCAGCGAGGGCTTCACCGTCAAGCACATTCTGAAGTTCCTCACCGGCCTGCAGCGCGGTGAGGGGCTTGTCGAGGTGCTGGACCTGGCGGAGCTCGAGGAGCTGGTGATCTCGCCGTGGTCGAATCCCGAGGCGCAGACCATGACGCGCCAGGAGCTGGAGATGCAGCTGGGCCGGCTCGACGGCGCGACCTTGCGACGGCTGGTCTCGGGCCGGATCATCGAGCCGACGGATGACAAGGACTCCTACCTGGTGCCCGACCGCCGGGTGATCGACGACTTCGCCAAGCTCATCTCCCGCGGCATGCCGTTGGCCGCCATCCTGAAAACCACCACGGCGGTGGACAAGAAGCTCGACGAAGCGGCGCGTGCGATGACCCGGGCCGGGCACACCGAGGTGGTCCGGCAACGGGGGACCGGCTGGTATCCCAGCAACGACGTCGAACTTGCCTGGGCCGCCGATCTGATCGATGCCATGCGCCGTGTATCCCGCCGTTCTGCCCACGCTAGCCTTGACCGCGCGTTAGATGAAGCGGTGCGTGCCGAGCTGCGGCAGTACCAGCAGGAGGCCAAGGACAAGGGGGCTCCTGCCGAGCGGAAGGCGTGAGTCATGGCTGGGGCACACGAAGCTGGGACTGAGTCCGGCAAGCGGAAGCGACGCGGACCGAAGACGCTCGTTCAAGCAGTGTTCGCGTTGATGGACGACGTCGCTGAGCTCCGGAAGTCGTCGCAGTTCATCGCCGACAACATCGCTGCCCTGAGCGAGAGCGCGGCAGGCATCGACCGGCATGCGGAATTGATCGCCAGCCAGATCACCACCTTGACCGAGGCCGCGGCCGGCATCGACGCGTCTGCCGAGAAGATCGCCCACGGAGCCAATTCCATCGCCGCGACCCTGCCGAGTCTGCAGCGGCTCGCCGAAGTCGTGGAGCCCCTCGACAACACGGTGGCGCGGCTCGGGTGGTTCGTCGACCGGATCCCGGGCGGCAAGCGGAGCTAGTCCTCGGCGGTTAAACGAGCTAATTTCCTTGGGCGTCAAGGACATTGCCGTGCCTTCTCGCCTATTGCCGTCCGCCGGACATCGGAGGAACGTATATCGGTGGACCGGCGGCGCCGCTGGGGCGCTGCCCCGATATAGAGGGGGTGGGTCGTGTACGCACGCTCTACCACTATTCACGCACAGTCCTCGGCTATCGACGCAGGAGTGGCTCACCTTCGTGATGAAGTGCTGCCTCAACTCCAGGGGCTCGAAGGGTTTGTCGGCATGTCGTTGCTCACCGACCGCGCATCCGGTCGCTGCATCGCCACGACGGCCTGGGAGTCCGAGGAGGCGATGAACGCCCTCGCCGAACGAGTTCGTCCCATCCGCGAACAGGCGATCAAGATGTTCGACGCTGCCGCCACCGTCGATGAGTGGGAAATCGCAGCCTTGCACCGGGATCACCAGGTCCCCGAGGGTGCGTGCGCACGGGTTACCTGGGGACATGCCGACCCCGCCAACGCCGATGCCGCCATTGACTACTTCAAGTCGACCATCCTGCCCGACAGCCAGTCGATGGAGGGCTTCTGCAGCATGAGCCTGCTGGTCGACCGCGCCACCGGCCGCGGCGTGTCCTGCACGACGTTCGACAGCCGGGACGCCATGGAACGCAGCCGCGGCGACGCCCAGGCGCTGAAGGAAACGCGGATGAAGGAAGCGCGCGCGAGCGAACTGGACGAGGGCGAGTTCGAGGTGGCCTTCGCGCACTTGCGCGTGCCGGAACTGGTTTAGGCGTAGGGAGCGGACTGAGGCCTTCGGGCCTCAGTCGCGTCCTGGTGTCATCGCCCGGTGCGTCTCGTGAATTCTTGGGTGATGCTCAATGCGAGCGCCCGGTCGAGGGATCGCCGGTACCGGCGCACCTTGCCGGCACGAGCAGCGGCGACGCCGGCCGCGATGGCGGCCATGGCGGCGAGCGACACTGCACCGAAGAGCGACACGGGCGTGGGTTGGCGTCCCAGATAGGCCCACAGGGCGGCCAGTCCGACGAATGCCAACGCAACCGCGCTGACCACCGCTGTGGCGCCGCTCGCGACTGAACCGCGTCCGCGCCGCAGGGTACGCAGACTGGACTCGAGGTAGGCCGCGCTGAACAGCGCCAGCAGACCGATGCAGACCGTCGTCGCAGTTGGTAACGGGGATTGCGTGGACCGGAGCTGGAATCGGTACCACGCAGCCGACTTGTTGCCGGTCGTGACGGTGACCTCGGCAGCGAGTTGACCGGCCAGGATCAGCGGGCTCACCGGTGCCGATACAGTTCCGGCGCTGCCCTGGAGTTCGGCTTTTTGCGTGGCGACCGACAGCCCAAGGATGTTCAGCGACAGCGATACGTCGGTGACATTCGGCGCGCTGATCGTGACAGGGATCGGGTGGGCAAGGTCAACTCGATCAACGGAGCCGAGTGTCGGATCCGTGCCCGCGATGGTCACCACCCCGGGGAGCAGGCCGCCGCCGGGCGGCGTGACCGGACCGAAAACACCGATCGCGACGCACAGTACGGCAAGGACGAGCGCGACGATCGCCGGAATTCTGGGGGACCGGAAAGCGACGATGCGGCGCACCGGCTTGACGTCATCGCGGTCCAGGTCGCTGAGGTTGATCGCAGCCCGGGGCAGCGGTTCGGTAGGCCGGATCCGAGTCGTGCTGCGGACGGTGCGTTCTGCCGTACCCGGGGTGCTCACGGGAGTGGATTGCGCCGGTGTGTGGACCTGGGTGGGTTGCCCCGGCGTGCGGAACTCGGTGGCGTGCCGACGCCCCGTCGCGGCGGCCGTGATGGTGTCGGCGCCCAGGACGGGAACGCCGATTTCGCTGAGCCAGTTTTGTCCCCATGATTGGCTTGCCGGCGTCGCCAACGCCACGCCAAAGGCTTCGGCAGAGTCGTATCGGTACCCCGGATCGGTCGCCAAGCCTTGCATCACCACGTCGGCAATGGCTTTCGGAATTCCTGGGGCCACCTCCGTGAGGGGTATCGGCTGCTCGTAGGCGTGCATGAACAACATCGCCATGGTGTCGGACGTGGGCGGAAACGGCAGCTTTCCGGACAGCAGTTGATACGTCATGGTGGCAAGCGCGTAAACGTCGGTCGCCGGCGAAAGTTCCAGCCCGCGTACTTGTTCCGGGGCGATGTACGAAGGCGTGCCCACGATCATGCCGGTTTTGGTGACGAGTTGGCCATCCCCGCCCATGATTTTCGCGATCCCGAAGTCGGTGAGCTTCACCGTGCCATTTGACGAGAACATGAGGTTCGCCGGCTTGATGTCGCGATGGAGCACGCCACGGCGGTGTGCGTCCTGTAGGCCCGCTGCACACGAAAGGGCCACCGCGATGGACGTCGACGCGTCGAATCCCTCCTTCTGGAAGCGATCGTGGACAGTTCCGCCGGACAGGTACTCCAGGACCAGTAGACAGAGATCCGCCTCCTGGACGTAGTCGTACACCGAGACGACATGGGGATGGTCGATGGCAGCCATCAACGTGGCTTCCGTGGCGAACCGCTTTCGTAATTCCGCATCGGCCGCGAATTGGGGCGGAATCTGTTTGATCGCCACCCGCCGCTGCAGCTCGCGATGCACGCCGCCAAAGACTTCGCCGCATCCGCCGGCCCCGATTTGCCCGCCAATGTCATAGCCGGGCAGCGCAGTACGGATTCGCGCTGAGTTGTCCGAGGTCAATCGCCCGCCCTGTGGTCGGGCGCCGCCGTGCGCATGGTCTGGATGGTCACTGTCGGTTCATCGGCGCTGACCGGGGTCAACCGATCGGTTGTTTCCGTATGGAGTGCGTCGGTCCCGATGACCATATCGTCGTCGAGGATGTCGTCGTCCTCGTCGTCGTCCTCATCACGCGGGGTGGGGCTGAAGTACCCGCATGCGAAGAACAACGCCGCGGTTACCCCCGCGACCGCCAGCCAGATCGGGGTCTCGGGCACCCAGATCCGGCATGCCGAGGCCGTGAAGAGCAGCAGCAGACCGACTCCGATGCCGGGCATGAGCAGTCGGACGCCGCGGAGAAATCGATTGTCGGACAGCTTGTGTCGGGCGAGAGCCAGGGCGGCATCGATGGATGCAAGGGCTGTCAGCACCAGCAGGGCGAAACCGAACAGTCCGTACACGCTGAAGTACGACCCGCGGATGTCGCTGACCATCGGTGTCGCCGCGATCGTGTTGCCGTCGGCGTCGGTGACGGCCATCTCGCCGCGCATCAAGCCGACGCCCTGTCGTTTCAGGCCGGACAGTTCGAGTCGGTAGCGAACGGTCTCGGTGGCACCGGGCGCGATCTGAAAGTCGACGTTGGCGAGGTAGTTGTAGAACACCAGGCCGAGCACGCGCCCGCTCAACTCGACATGCCGGATGTGGACTGCCTGGTCGCCGTGATTGGCGACCTGTACCGCGACGTCGACCGAGTCGCCGGGCACCAGGCGTAGCGGTGCGGACTGCGTACTGTCCTTGAGGTTCTGGCCGTCGACGGTTGCCGAAACAATCTGCACCGCAGCGTCTTTCGCTGATGTCGACGCGCTCGCCGACGGTGCAGACAGCAGCGTGCACCCGGCCACCAACAAAACGACCACGACGAAATTACGCACGTTGCGGCCTTCTTGCTGTCAGCTGCACGATGACCCGATGGGCGTAGTACCAGACCCCGATGGCCAAGAGCACCAGGATGATGATCTCCGCGGAAGTGCCGGCATCGACGCTGTTGGTCAACATCACGTTCTCGGTCCGGCTCAGCGGCGCGTTACTGACAGTGAGCGGTTGCACCGGGGCCGGGGTAACGGCGGCTGGCACGGGTGGACCTTCGGACTGCGGGGCTTGCGGTGGTATCGGTACGTCGACCGGCTGGGTCGGCTGGATCGGCTGGGGCCGGGTGGGGACCGGGGTGTTGATAACCGGCGGCGGCAACGTCGGTGTTGGCACCGAGGGCGGTGGGCTGTGAATCACTACGGTATCGGCGGTAACCGATGGTCCGGGTCCGTTCGCTGGGGGAGGAGCCGGAGTGGTCGGGGTGTAGTGGCTCCCGCTCCCATCGGAGCTCGGCGCATTCGTTGGCCTGTTGGCGTTGGTCGGGCGCGGGGGCGGCGGAGACGGGGCTGCGTGACTGACCGTGAGACCGGCTGATGTGGCGAACGCCGCGAAATAAGCGGCAAACACGACAGTGAGTGCGGTAGCGCGCAGTCTGTTCGAGGTTCTGTCGCTCACTGGAAGCTCCCGCGTAGTAGCCGTGAACCACTCGGAGATATTGAATCACCGTTTCGGCTGCTATGGATCCTACGAGCATTGAGGCCGCGAATACAGGCTGAAATCGCGTTGGCCGTGGCGGGCCCCGTCCCACCGCGGCTTCGGTTGGTTCGCCTAAGCGTCGACGGTCACGGGATCGCGCTCCGCCGTCGTGGTCGCGGCGTGCCCCTCGGCGGCGGTGGGCTTACTCGGCCACCAGATGCGGTTGCCGATCATTGCCATGGCGGCCGGCACCAGCACGGTACGCACCAGGGTGATGTCGATGATCAGGCCGATGCCGATGGTGAAGCCGATCTGCAGCAGGTTGATCACCCGGCCGCTCATCAACGCGAACATCGTGAGCGCGAACACGATTCCGGCGGTGGTGATCACGCTGCCGGTGCTACCGAAGCTGCGCATGATGCCGCGGATCATGCCGTCGCCGGACTCTTCGCGGATGCGTGCGGCGAACAGCATGCTGTAGTCCGCGCCGACGGCGATGAGCGCCATGAAGGACACCGGGAACACCGACCAGTCGACGTCGATGCCGATGATGTGCTGCCACACCAAGACGCTGAATCCGGAGGCGGCAGCGAACGACAGCGTCACCACCGCAACCATGAACGCCGGCGCCGCGATGCTGCGTAGCAGCACGATCAACACCAGCAGCACGCCGAGGATCGCGACGATGCCATAGACGGCGAAGTCATGCCACACCTGGTCCCGCATGTCGGCTGACAGCGACGCCAGGCCGGTGCTGGCGAATCGGGCTGTCTGCAAAGAAGTTCCGGCTGCGGCCTCGGTTGCGGCCGGCGCCAGCGCACGGGACGCATCCAAGGCCTGGGCGCTGTACGGGTTGACCTTCCAGATGACGAGCATCCGTGCCGTCTTGCCGTCGGGCGAGAACAGCAGGTCCTGTGCGGCGCGGAACGCCGGGTCCGAAAAGCCTTGCGGCGGAAGGTAGAAGCCGGAGGCCGGGCCGCCGGTCGTGTGCGTGCTCAAGGTCGTCAGGTAGTCCGTCGCCTGCCCGAGCCCGTCGGTCAGCTGCCCGGACATGTCCACCACCCGGTCCACGCCGCCCTTCACCTGGTCGAGTCCGGCGGCGAGCCGGGTCATCCCGGCGCTGAGCTGGTCGGCGCCGCGTACCAGTTCGGTCAGCTGGACACGGGCCTGCGCGGGTGAACCGCCGGGCAGGTTCGCGACCATTTTCTGCAACGTGGCCAACGCATCTCGGATGGCCGGCTCGGCGGCCCGCACCTTCTCGACGGTCACTTGCGGGATCGCGCTGAGTCGCTGGGCCTGCAGCAGCGCCCGGCTGACGGCGCCGTTGGAGATCGAGTCGAGGTCGGCGATGTCCGCGCGGGCCCGGCTGCACACCGGGTTCAGCAGACAGTCGGGGCCGGGCTGCGGCGACAGTGCCGAGCCGAGTGCCGAACTCACCAGTCGGCCGGCGTCTGCGACCTGGGCGTTGCCGTCGATGGCCTGCAGTGCCGCGTCGAGCAATCCGGTGGAGGAGGCGAGGTCGGCCAACGCCGAACGGACGTCCACGGTGCCGTCGGTGAGGGTCGACAGGCCCGAGCCGGCGGCCTGGTAACCGTCGAGTACCTCATGGGCCAGCCCGGTCACTTGCCTGATGCCCGAGACCAATTGAGGAATCTGGGTCACCGCGGAGGCGGCGCCGTCGCGCAGCTGGGCGGTGCCCGAGTCCAGTCGGTGCATGTCGGGAACGGCTTTGCTGACCTGGCTCTTGGCGTCGCCCAGCCGCTCGGCCATGACGCCGGCCTGGTAGCCGATGGTGGTCTGCGGCAACTGTTTTCCGGCCGGCCGGGTCATCGAACGGACATACGCGATCTCGGGTATTCCGGCGATGCGGCCGGCGACGCGGTCCAGTGCGGCGAGGTCGTCGGTGTTCCGCATGTCATGGTCGGCCGAGACGATCAGGTATTCCGGCGCCGCCTCGTTGACACCCCAATGGGCGTAGGTCTTCTCGTAACCGACGGAACTCTCGGTGTCGTCGAGCTGCATGGCGTTCTCGTCGAAGTTCACCCGGAACGTGGTCAGAACCGTTGCGGAGCCGAGCAACAGCACCAGCGACGCGGCCACGAGGACGCCGGACCGGCGGATCATGGTGGATCCGATTCGGCGCCAGCGGCGGTCGTTGAGGGGCCGCGGTTCGGCCAGGCCACGGCGGCCGAGAATCGACAGCAGGGCGTAGGGCAGTGACATGGACACCGCGAGGCCGAGCACGATGGCGATGGCGATCGGCGGGCCGGCGGCCTTGAACATGCCGAGTTCGGTGAACCCCATGGCGGTCGCGGCCGCCGCGATGGTCAGCATGGAAGCGATGAGGATGCCCGAAACCCGCTGTCCGGCTTGGCTGATGGCTTCGATGACGGGCACCTGGTTACGCCGGGCTTCGTGGTAGCCGGCGAGGATGAAGATGGCGTAGTCCGTTGCGGACCCGAGCAGCATCGCGGTCATCAGGGCGATGGTGAAGTTCGAGACGGTGAGTACCCCCGTCATGCCGAGCAGCGACACGATCGGCCGGGCCACACCGAGACCGATGCCGATGGTCAACAGCGGAATTATCGCGGTGGCCAGCGACCGGTATACGACGAGCAGCACCAGCGTGATCAGCAGGACGGACACCACTGTGATGATCAGCAGCGAGAAGTCCATGGCGCTGAACAGATCTGCCAGCGTGGGTGACGGCCCGGTGAGATAGACCCCGACGCCGGGTGGTTTGGGCAGCGCCTTGAGCTGGTCGCGAATGGCGATCGTGTTCTGGTGGGCCCGAGTGGAGCCCACGTCGCCGGTGCCGGCGAGGACGAGGTTGATGGCCTTGTGATCGGGGCTGAGCGCGATGTCCCGCAACTGCGGATTGTCGTAGGTATCGAGCACGTACGCGACGTTGGTGGTGTCGCGCTGCAGCGTGGCGACGATGCTGCGGTACAGGGCTTCGTCGGCCGCATTGATGCCGTGCTCGTCGACCAGCACGACGCTGCCGACCGCCGACGACCGCGGGACGCCGAACGCGTCAGACATCTCCCGCAGCGTCTGGGCGGCCTTGATGTTGCCCGGCATGAACGGTGCGGAGTGGGCTGCCACGGTTTGCTCGAGCTGGGGGATCGCGACGTTGAGAATGCCGGCCAGTGCCACCCAGAAGCCGATGACCAACCATGCCCATTTGGCACAGAAGCGGCTGGTGGCGGCGAAAAACCTGCTGTTGTGTCCCACCCGGACCCCCTTGATTCGAGACCGGAACTACACCGTTCGGTCTACTATTGGTGGCAGACGCTAGTAGACCGACTGGTGTACAAACAACGCTGAAGGACAGGGAGTTACGTCACATGAGTGCCCGTGATCGGCTCGTCGTCACAGCCATCGATCTGATTCGGCGCCAAGGTGTCGCGGGGACCGGCCTCAGCCAGTTGCTCGAACGCAGCGGCGCCGCACGCCGGTCGCTCTACCTGAACTTCCCCGGCGGCAAGGCCGAACTCGTGGCCGACGCGACAGTCACGGCGGGCAACACGCTCGCCGACGGCATCGACCGACTGATCGGCGAACGCGGTCCGGTCGGGGCGGTCCGGGCCTTCATCGAGATGTGGATTGCGAACCTGGCCAGTGGCGACTTCGAGGTCGGCTGCCCGATCGTCGCTGCCGCACTCGGCAGGTCGGAGGCGCCCGCCGCGGCCGACGCTGCCGGCGAGGTCTTCCTGGACTGGGAACGTCGTATCGCCGCCGGGCTCGAAGCCGCAGGGCTGTCAGCCGATGACGCCGCTCGGCAGGCGACGCTGACGGTCGCCGCCGTGGAAGGTGCCATCGTCATGGCACAGGCGACCCGTTCGGATCTGCCGTTGCGTCGCGTCGAGCAGGCGCTCGTCGAGGCGGTGGAGCAACAGCTAGGCAGCCGGGGCTGACCCGCCCGCTTCGGGCGCGCTCGACAGGCATTCGGCGACGAAACGGGCGATCCGCGCGTAGGCCTGGCGGCTCTCGGGCAGTCCGGGAAATATGGCGGGGAAGGCATGGAGTTGGCGGGGCCAAGCCGCGACCTCGCAGGTGCGCCCCGCTCGGTGCAGTTTGTCCTGCATCCGCTCGGCGTCGCACAGCAGTGACTCGGTTGCGGAGACGACGATCAGGGACGGCGGCATCGCATCCATGGGGCCGGACAGCGGCTCCAACTGTTCGAGATTGCCGGTGGGACAGATACGTTCGGTGATGACCGGCAGGCCGGTGGCAATCCCGAAGACGTCGGTCAGCGCGGTCGAATGCGCGGCGCGCGCAACGTTGTCCAGTTCCAGCAGGGGCGAAATGCCCACCACGCCTGCGGGACTCGGCAGCCCGTGCCGCGGGGCCTGCTGCGCGGTGGCGAACGCCAGAAATCCACCCGCCGAGTCGCCTGCGATGATGACCTTGGCCGGATCGATGCCCTGACTCAGCAGATGGCGGTAAGCGCCGAGACAGTCCTGGACGGTCGTCGCCAAGTCGACCTCGGGGTACTGCCGATATTCGACGTGCACCAACGGCAATCGCGTGACGCGCGAGAGGGCGGCGACGGCGCGCAGGTGGGTGTTCAGGTCCCCGAGGACGAATCCGCCGCCGTGGAAGTACAAAATGACACCGTCTTTGATCTGGGCGTCGAGGTCGGATGGCGAAACCCACTCGACGGGCAGGCCGTTCCAGGTTTCGGCAGCCAATCGGAAGCCACGTGGCGGGCGGCGCCGCTGCAGGCTGGCGAACCGGTTCACGTTTCGTCCCACGCGGACGATCCGCTGCGACGTGGCTTCGTATTCGGCCGTGGTCAGGGCGCGAATCAGGATGCGGGCCAACAGCAATGACGCAAAGAAGTGAATGATGCGGGCACGCAGACTGGCCGGCTCGGCGGCGTGCACGACGGCGCTCACTGCGCCAACTCCACCAGTACGGGCGCATGATCGCTCGGCTGCTTGCCCTTTCGCTCCTCGCGGACGATCTCGCCGTGCGTGACCCGGGCCGCGAATTCCGGTGAGCCCAGGACGAAGTCGATGCGCATGCCCTGCTTCTTGGGGAACCGCAGCTGGGTGTAATCCCAATACGTGTAGACCCCCGGGCCCGGCGTGAACGGCCGCACGACGTCCGCGAATCCCGCGTCATTGATGGCGCGGAACGCCGCGCGCTCCGGTTCCGAGACGTGCGTCGAGTTCTGAAACACCGCCATATCCCAGACGTCCTCGTCGGTCGGCGCGATGTTCCAGTCGCCCATCAGGGCCAGCGGCAGCGACGGATCGTCGGCCAGCCAGCCCGTCGCGGTGTCCCGCAGCGCGGCAAGCCATTTCAGCTTGTAGGGCAGGTGCGGGTCTTCCAGAGTCCGCCCGTTGGGCACGTACAGGCTCCACACGCGGACCCCACCGCACGTGGCGCCGATGGCGCGGGCCTCGTCGGCGTCCTGCCACTGCGGTTGGCCGTCGAAGCCGATCCGCACGTCCTCGAGTCCCACGCGCGACGCGATGGCCACGCCGTTCCACTGGCTGTGTCCGACGTGCGCCACCTCGTAACCGAGTGCCGCGAACGGCATCGTCGGGAACTGCTCGTCCTTGCACTTGGTTTCCTGCATGGCGAGCACGTCGACGTCGGCACGCGACAGCCAGTCCGTCACCCGGTCGACCCGGGTGCGAATGGAGTTGACGTTCCAGGTGGCGATACGCATGACGCTCCGATCAGACAGGCTCGGGGACTTTGAGTTCCCGACGTAGGGCAGTGAAATCGGTGATGGTCTTGGTGGCCACATTGGCGACGGGCCGCGCGTTGCGGCCGGTGGCCTCGGACTTTGACACCATCACCACACCGTCGATGTACGGCTGAATGGTGGTGGCGTTCTGCACCGTTGCGACGATCACCAACTGGAAGCCGAACTTGCGGAATGCCTGCAGCGCCTGCGAGGCGAACTGCGGGTCCGACTTGGAGAACGCCTCGTCGAGCATCAACTGCGCGAAAACCGGCTTGTTGTCCCCGCTTTCGGGGTTGGCGAGGTTGAAGCTGAGCGCACCGGCCAGGCAGAAGGCCATCAGCTTCTCCTGCTCGCCACCGGAGTTGTCGCCGGCGTTGCTGTGCGTACGGATCAGTTCGTCGTTGGCGACGTCCCATTCCGCACAGTCGAACGTGAACCGGTTCCGCACGTCGAGCGCGTCGCGGGTCCAGGCCCGGTCCTCGGGGTTGTTGCCGGCCAACCGGTTCCGCAGCCGCAGGATGTCGGCGTACTGCTCGAGGATGGCCTTCTTGTCGCCCAATCCCACTTCGGCGATGCGACGCGAAATGGCCCTGACGATGTCGGTCAGCTCGGACACCGCGGCCATGCTGCGAGGGTTGGCGCGCAACGTCAGCCGGGTGCCGCGGTTGAATTCGACTGCGCCCAAACCGGTGTTCACCCGGTCGATCTGCTCGCTGATCCGGCGGGTCTCCTGCTCGGCCACGCGGTGCAGGGTCAGGATCGCATCGGGCGCCTGCTCGGTGATCAGCCGCATCATGCGGTCGTAGGCGTCGGGTAGCTCGCGCTCGTCGATGTGGCGGCACACCGCGACGTAGTCGTAGATGCGCTCGTCGAAGTCGTCCGAGTCGTTCGGAATCGCGTCCGGGAACGAGGCATCGAATGTCGCGACGATGCGGGACAGCTCTTCGTACGAGCGGCGACGGCTCTCGGTCAGCTGGTCGCGTTCGCGGCGGATAGCCGCGAACAACGCCTCGCGGTGCGGCTCGGGGTTGAGCAATTCCAGCGGCACCGGGACGTCAGCGGCGTAGCGGCGCAAGAGATCCGTGGCCTGCTCCGATACGTCCGCGGGGGAGAGACGGTCCTGCAGATCCATCAGTTTGGTCCGGCGGGAGTCCAGGTCGTCGCGCCGGGTCTGGATGGCACCCCGCCGTGTCATGAGGGTCTGGATGTCGACCCAGCACTCCTCGGCGCGCGCTGACAGCGCCTCGATGTCAGGGTGGTCGGCCAGCAGCAGCTCGTACTGCTCGCGGAGCCGGTCGGCGTGGCCCTCGGCGGTGTCGGTGTCGAGCTGGCTCCACTGCGGGAACTGCTCATAGACCGCCTTGCACGCCGCCGCCCGGTCGCGCCACCGCTGCCGTTGCGCCGCAATCTCATCCGCGGCCCGTCGGGCGGTGTTGAAGGCCTCCTCGGCCTCGGTGAGCTCGGCGTGCAGCGCCTCGAGCTTGGCGCCGATGTCGCCCTGATAGATGTACTCGGACGGCTTGATCGGGCGCCTGTCGTCCTTGATGGCCAACCGGTCGGAGTCCTTGTAGAGGCCCGTATCGGTGACGGCGCGGCGGAACCGCACGAACACATCGGGGGTGTCCACGCAGACGTGGTCACCGGCCGCGGCGATCACGTCGGCCGCCTCGGCGGCACACGGATGCTTGGGATTGACCAGGAACAGCTTGCCCGCCAACGTGTTCGGATTGGGGCCGCGGCCTTCAAGAGATCCTGCGCCGGCCCGGACATGGTGCAGCGCCAACCGGCCGCGCATGTTGGTCTCGTTGACGAACCGCAACACCTTGGCGTAGTGCTGATCGGGCACCAGCAGTCGCAGGCCGACCCCGCGCAGCACCTTCTCCACCGCGAGGCGCCAGCGCGAGTGCTCAGGTTGCAGATCGAAAAGCTCCGCTACATAGGGCAGTTCGGCGGGATCGATGCCGACGCTCGCACAGATGTGGTCCCGCATCGTCACGGCCGACTCGGGCAGGGCCGAGCCGACGTGCTCGACGCGCTTGAGTTCCTTGGCCGCGTTGTCGCGCAGGATCCGCGCCGACTTCTGCGCGTACTCCGCGTCGGTGGACGCGTCGCGGCCCCACTCCAGCTTTCCCAGCATCTCGGTGGCCTGCCGGGTGAGTTCCTCACGCAGGTTCCAGAATTCCTCGGCGGTGTCGGGCACTTCCGCGCCGAGCGCCGCCACCATCTCCTCGTAGGCCGCGCGTCGGCGGGCCACGTTGTCGGCCTGCGCCTCGGCTGTGTTGAGCTGTGCCTGCAACGGGCCGACATTCGCCGACGCGCCGGTGATCTGGGCGTTGAGCGAATCACCCTCGGCCTTGGCCAGATTCAGCTGCCGCGTCAGGTCGGCGTTCTCGTTCTCCAACTGGTCGATGGTCGCGTCGAGCGTCTCGATCTCAGCCGGGCAGTGCCGTAGCCGGACGTGGTCGGTGTAGGCCCGCACCATCGGCAGGTCAACCAGGTCGATGATCCCGAGGTCGGTCGACTCCGAGGCGTACCGCACCTGGATGGCCTCGATGTCACCGAGGATCTTGCGCTTGCGCTGAGCCACCGCGAGCAGCTCACGGGCTTCGACAAGAGGATCGATCTGCTTGAGCGCCTCGGGTAGCCGGGCCAGGCTGTCCGGCTCGTCCAGCATGAACTCCCGGACGAACTGCTCCAGTCCACCAACGCTTTTCAGCGACTTGGCCTTGCCGAGCAGCTGCTGTGCGGCATCCGAGGCGCGGATACCGATCGAGGCGTACAGCTGCGCCAGATACTGCGACTCGACCTTGGTGGTGAACCGCCACCCGTGGTTCCTAAACACCCCGGCATCGAACCGGCCCGCGGCCCACCTGTTGCAGACATCCTCGATGTCCAGGTCGCCGTCGCCGATGACGAACCGGCTCGATGAGTCCGAACGAGATTCGCCCGTGAGCCATTTCAGCACCAGGCCGGTGATGGTACGTCCGGTGTTGCTGGTGTAGGTGACGGCGACGGCGGACCACGTGGTGCCGTCGCCGCGCAGGTACATCACCTGGCTGGTGCCGGCATCGCTGCGCTGGCCCCAGGCGCCGCGGACGTACTTGTCCACGGTGCGGCGCCCCGCACTCGATCCCGCCGCGGTGTTGTCACCGGACGCGTTGAAGTTGCGCCGGTTGAACGGCAGGAAGCCCAGTGAAATAGCATCCAGCAGTGAGGATTTGCCGCTCCCCGAGCCTCCTGCGATCAACGAGCCGCCGGCGCTGAACGGGACGGAGTGATACCCGTCGAAAACGCCCCAGTTGATGATCTGGAGTCGGGACAGGTGGAACTGTTCAGCCATCGGTCTCCGTACCTCCGCCCGTGAGCTGTTCGAACTGTTGCTGCAACTCGGTGATGACCGAGGCCGTCATCACCGCGGTGATCACGGGGCTCACGGTGTAGCTGTCCTCGTCGTCGCGGCTGCGGCGCAGGATGTCGAGGCCCGTCAGCCGAGCGATGGCCGCGTCGATCCGGGCGGTGAAAGTGACTGCGTCGCGGTCGGTTTCGTTGAGCACACCGCTGAACATGCCGTGCATCTCGTCGCGAGTGATGAGGAAACTCTGGTCGCCGCCGGCGCGCATCAGCTGCGCCAGGTGCAGCGCCAGAATCGAGTCGTACGTACCCAGGGGCTCGCGACGCAGCAGCTTGATGCCCTTGGCCGACTCATAACGGGCCTGCTCGATGAACGCGATGTCGACGCCTTCGGAGATGCGCAGCTGCAGGTCGAGTTCGGACAGCCGCACCGATAATTCATTGCGGTACTCCAGAATCCAACTGTAGATGTCGCGGTCGGACTCGCTGCTGATGTAGCGGCGGGTCAGCAGATGCTGCAGCGCCCAGCAGGCCCGGTCCGGCATGGCGCTGACGTCGCCGTCGAAGCGGGGCCGGCGCTGTCCGGCTACTCGACTGGCGCCGTCGACCTCGGGTAGTGACGCGAAATCAATTGGGCTGTCAGTCATGTATGACTCCTGTACTCATGACCGGCTCGGTGAACATCAGATGCGGCACCTCGATTTCGCGGTCTCGCCCGTCGAGCGAACGGAACCGCACCGACATGGTGTTGTCGCTCGGCGTCGTCGGTTGTTTGAGGGCCCAGGACCACAACACGATCACGTGGCCCAGGTACGCCGAGTCGAGCAAGGAGACGGCCTCGGCCAGGGACACCGGACGGCGCGCGACCGCGGCATTGAGCGTCTCGGACATCGCCGGTGCATCGACCTGGGTGGTCAGCGCGGCGAAGGTCGAGAGGTCGACGTCGCCTTGCGCGGCTTCGGCCGGCTTGGGCGCCGACAGGTCACCGATCTTGAAGCTCAGCGCGCCGATGGAGCTGATCGCGTGACGTGCCAGGGGGACTTCGATGTCCAGGCGGGAGTCGGTCAGCGACGACTTCAGCAGCGTGCGGGCCGCGCCGATGGCCTCGTTGAGCTGACGGGCGACGCCACGGCTGGACTCCATGGTGCCGAACGCGGTGAACCGCTTGACGCGCTGCGCGCAGCGCTGCTGAATGCGCTCGACCTCGTCGATCTGGTGCCCGATCAACTCGAAGAACCCGGCCATCACCTTGCGCAGCGCCGGGTCCAGCTCGGGCAGCGCCGATGCGACGGTCGCGATGTCGGCTTCGAATTCGGCGCGCTGGTCGGGGTCGTTGATCATGCGCAGGAATGCCCGGTGCGAATCGCGGCCTGCCGAGTCCCATGCCGCCTGGTAGTCGGCGTACATCTGGCGCTGCCGGTCGCGGTACTCGATGTTGGTGTCGATCGGATCATCCAGCGCCTGCGTGGCCTGCTCGATCATGGTGCCGTAGAGGCCGATGTCGGTGATCAACCGTTCCATCTGTAGCGCGATGGCGCGCGCTTCGTCGTACATGTCGGTGACGTCGGGCTCGGGGCGCAGGCCGGCTTCCAACTCGTCGAGCTCGCGGTGCAGGGCGGCGATCTCGGCTTCGATGCCGGCCCTGATGCGGTCGGGGTCATTGCCGGCACGCGTGGCGATCTGACGCACGCGGGACGCGATGCCCGCGATCGAGCCGCCGGTGGCGATGCTGTCGCCGCGCCGCATGCCGCGAACGAAGTCGAGGGCGCGACGAGCGTCCTGCGTCAGGTAACAGACGTTACGTTCGGTGCCCGCACGTGTTTCGGCAACCCGGTGCACCCAGCCCTGGCTGGCCCACGACTTGATCAGCGCAAGGCCGGACTGTCCGAGCTGGTCGTCGGTCTCGCCGAGCGTCGCCAGATCGCGTTCCAGTTGGACCACCAGATCGGTCTCGGCGACCATGCCGTCACTGAGGTGCCGCTCCATCAGAGTGGCGTAGACGCCGAGGTTGTTGGTGGCCAGCAGCCGGACAGCGCGCGAGCCCTGAACGTCACGGTTGAGTTCGAGCAACTCGGCGGCCGACAGCGCCGCATTCTCTTGCACCCGCAACCCCTTCCAATGCCGATCCAAGATACTTGGCGAACAACCGGTCGGCATCGGCGGTCGTACCCAGCGGAACCCGGGAAGACGATTGCCGGCATTGCCCGGGACGGCCGGTCCCATATGTTGTCTCACCATGTGGACACCCGCCGAGGCCTCGGTCGGCTGTCATACGGGCGATCGCAGCAATTGCGCTGACGCGCCGATGTGTCCCGCGCCCGATTTGCCCAATACGGGTATATGGCGCCTGACCGACTTCACAGAACCGGCCTGGTTCGGGTGAGATTCCGGTCACGATTGCAGTCCGTTGTGGTCTTCATCACGCCACTGAAAACCGCGCCTGAGCATGACTAATCGGAATATATCTGGCTGACTCATCCGCGACTCCGGGGTCGCGTCGGACGCCCGCTCGATGGCCGTAAATGGGTTTGCCGACTGGCCATTTGCCCGGAAGGTTAGCGGGGCTATGAACGGCGCTTTACCAGCTAATACACAAACTGTCTTGGTGTGGGCTGTGAGTCGCGGGTCGTCGCTACCAATTCGTTACGACTTCGTCAAAAACTCTGGATTAACTCGGTTACTCGTCGGTAAATTACCCGCCAGTAAGCAAGCCGACCCTGAGGAGTCACTTCATGAATGTTGCGGTCCGTCGCCATACCAAGGCGGGTATCTGTGCAGCGACTACGGCAGCCATTGTGGTCAGCCCGCTGTTGCCGTCGGTGCCCGCCGCCGCGCATCTTCCTGCGCTGCCGTCGGTCAGCAGCGCCGCTGTGCAGCTGACGGCGGCGTACAACCCGCTGCAGCCCTGGCTCGACGCCTTCAACACCGCGTCGGCGAACGCGCAGCAAATCGGCGCGGTCGTCTCGGCGGCGCCGGCCGTGCTGCTGCAGCAGTTCCTGGCGAACCAGATCAGCCACGTCGGGGCGATCCTGCAGAATCCGGGCAACATCGGCTCGGTGCTCCAGAGTGTCGGGCAGAACGTGCAGTCGGCGATCACCGCCGCCACCTTGCTTGGCACCAAGCCCGACGACTGGACTATCGCCGGCGCGAACGACGTCTGGCACGGCCTGGTGGCGCAGATGCTCCCGACGATGCTCCCGACGGCCGGCAACCCGCAGGCGTCCGCGATCATCACGCAGGTCGTCAACGTACTGGCCTCGCCGCTCAGTGGGGTCTTGATCGGCTTGGTGGGGCCCGGCATCAGCCCGGTGGTTGCGCTGGTGAACAGCATCACGAAGATCGCTACTTCGCTCATGAGCGGCGACGCGATGACGGCGGCGCAAACCGCCATCGACATCCCGGCCGCCATGGTGAACGGCTTCCTCAACGGAGCCAACCTCAACCTGGACGCGTTGGCGCCGCTGATCACCAAGACGATGCCGGCCGGCAACGAGCTACAGAAACTCAACTTCCAGTTCGGCGGGTTGTTCACCGCCGGCGTGACCGGCATGGACATGACCGGCATCGGTGGCTCGATCCTGAACTCCCTCGGTCTGACGGCCGTCACGTCACTCGCCCCGGATTTCCCGCTGGAAATCACCGGCCAGGGCGTCGGGCCGATCGGTGCGCTGGTGAATCTCAGCCACCTGCTGGCCAAGGCCATCGGTTGGAGCGGTACCGGTAATCCGCTGAATCCGCCTGCCGCGACGCCGGCTGCTGCCACCCAGGTATCGGTGACCAAGGCCGCGACGGACAACTCGATCACCTCGATTCCGCAGCCCGCGTTGGCGGTGACACCGGTGAAGGCGACCACTTCCGAAGCCGCGGAGACGCCCGTGAAGCCGACTGTTCCGGCCAAGTCCGAGGCGGCCGCGACCCCGGCGACGCCGGCCACCCCGGCTACCGCGGCAACCCCCGCGACCCCTGTCAGCTCGGAGACACCCGTGACCCCGGCTACTCCTGCAACGCCTGCCACGCCGGCGAAGGCCGACAACCAGAAGCCGGACACCACCACCAAGCCGGACAGCAAGTCGGAGACCGCCAAGCCGGAGACGACCAAGCCGGACGCCACCAAGTCGCAGACGACCAAGTCGGAGACCGCCAAGTCGGAGACGAAGTCCGACGCCAAGTCTGAGACCAAGTCCGACACCACGAAGTCGGAGTCGACCAAGCCGAGCAAGCAGAAGTCGGAGCAGTCCGAGAAGGCAGAGAAGCCGAAGCCCGTGACGAAGCAGACGCCGGCGAAAACGGCTGCAGGCCAAGGTGGTTCAACCCACGACAGTGCTGACTAGCGTCGGGCGGTAGTCAGCCGAGGCTGCGGTTCCCGCGCGCCGACGATGTCGCGCGGGAAACCGCGGTCTCGGGGTTACATCAGGACATAGCGGGACCGGTGATGCAGCCGGAAGCCCATCGACTCGGCCAATGCGATGGCTGCCGCATTGTCATCGGGGACCCGCACGTAGGTGTGTGTCGCGCCGCGGCCCGCAGCCCAGGCCAGCAGCTCCGCGCAGACGGCACGGCCCAGTCCGCGTCGACGTTCCCGCTCGAGGACCACGACGTCCGACACCCCCGCCCACACCCTGCCGTCGGGTGCCGTCGTCACCGCGACGCGACCGACGGCGGCGTCGGCCACCGTGGCGAACGCCACTTCTCCGTCGATGACGGCGCCGAGCACCTCGACGGGCACGTCCCCACCGTGAACGCGCAGCCACTGAGCATCCGGGAGCGACGGCAGTTCGGCGCCGGCAGCGCCCGGCAATTCCAGGGTCAGCACCCGATTGGGCTCGATGCCCTGAGCGCGGACCGGGAGCAGGCGCTCGGGCAGCGCTATCCACGGCTGTAGCCCACGCGCGGCGTACCAGTCGGTGATCGCCGGCAGGGCCGTCAGATCCGACGAAAACAGCAGCGGCACAGCCGAGTTGGTTCGCATGTCGGTACCGCCGGCCCGCAGCAG
Organism: Mycolicibacterium sp. CBMA 226; assembly: GCF_009729075.1. Lineage (GTDB taxonomy): Bacteria > Actinomycetota > Actinomycetes > Mycobacteriales > Mycobacteriaceae > Mycobacterium. The sequence continues at coordinate 148,478 of NZ_VTGY01000012.1, forward strand.
CCAGCCGTCGACCCAGTGCTGCTCGGTACCCGGCCAGGCCAGTGCGGCGGCGTGCTCGACCGCACGAATCTCTGAATTGCGCACCGGGGCGTGCGACAGCTCGCGCACCGACATCACAGCGGCAGGGCTGATCTCGACGCGATCACCCGATTTGGTGCGCACCACCACGAGCGGGGCGAGCGCCTCGAGATGGCCGACGACGTCGGTGAAGGCCTCGGTGTCGGGGCCGGGTAATCGGTAGCGCAGCGAGACGCGGCTGCCGACGCGCCCGCTGGCGGGCATCAGTGCCCGAACGGGTCGTCGACCTCGCCCGGCATCCAGCTCAACCCGGGCACGCCCCACTTGTTCGACTTGATCATGCGCTTGGCGGCGCGTGCGTTACGGCCGATCAAGCAGTCGAGGTAGAGGAAGCCGTCGAGGTGCCCGGTCTCGTGCTGCAGCATCCGGGCGAAGAGGCCCGTGCCCTCCAGCTCGACGGGTTTGCCGTCGGCGTCGAGGCCGGTGACCTTGGCCCACGTGGCGCGGCCAGTCGGGAACGACTCGCCGGGGACCGACAGGCAGCCCTCGTCGTCGTAGTCGGGGTCCGGCATCGTCTCGGGGATTTCCGACGTCTCCAGCACCGGGTTGATCACCACGCCGCGACGGCGCGCCGTCTGGCCGCGATCATCGGCGCAGTCGTACACGAACAGCCGCAGCCCGACACCGATCTGGTTCGCTGCCAGGCCCACGCCATTGGCCTTGTCCATCGTCTCGTACATGTCGTCGATCAGCTCGGCGAGTTCGGAAGGGAGGGACCCGTCGGCGCCGACGGCCACGGGAGTGGTCGCGGTGTGCAGGACAGGGTCACCGACGATGCAGATTGGACGGACAGCCATGACGAGCAATCTTAGTGATCCGACTCGCGGGTAACGATCACGGCTCAACACCGTCCGCCGTGGTTGAATGTTCGCCGAACCACTTGGTGCGTCCCAGATCCGTTGTGACGCGCGAAACAGGCTGGCATATACCGAGATCAGAGAAAGGGTCCAAGGGCGAAATGGACGGCGCTATTGCGCGTACTGAGCGATCCGGGGACGACTCTGAGCTCGCCGACGGTTTGACCCGCCGCGAACACGACATTCTTGGTTTCGAACGTCAGTGGTGGAAATTCGCGGGTTCGAAAGAGGACGCCATCAAGGAGCTGTTCTCGATGTCGGCGACGCGGTACTACCAGGTGCTGAACGCACTGGTCGACCGACCTGAGGCGTTGGCCGCTGACCCGATGCTGGTCAAGCGTCTGCGGCGACAGCGGGCCAGCCGGCAGAAGGCCAAGGCCGCGCGTCGTCTCGGTTTCGAAATCACCTAGCTTTTCTGCCCTGAGGGTTCGCCTCGATAAGGTGGGGAGCAATGAATCAGCGAGAGTCTTCCGGACTACCCCTGCGCGCCATGGTCATGGTGCTGCTGTTCCTCGGTGTCGTTTTCCTGCTCGTGGCGTTCCAGTCGCTGAGTTCGGACAGCAGTTCCGAGTCGAGCTCGTCGAGCAGTTCCGCCAGCGCCACGTCCGCCACCGCCACCACGTCGGCGACGCCCGCGCCGGCCAAGGCCGACGTCAAGGTCTTCAACATCTCCGAAGTTGCCGGTGCCGCGCAGATCGTCGCCAACAAGCTGCACGACCAGCAGTGGAATGTGACCGAGACCGACAACCTCAGTGTGGACGCCCCGCCGCCCGCCACCACCGTGTATTTCGGTGACGCCGCGGGAGAGAAGGAAGCCGCCGAAGCAGTCGGCAAAATCCTTGACGCACCGGTCGAACCCCGCATCCCGGCGCTGAATGACAAGGGACCGGGCGTGATCGTTCTGGTGACCGGTTAGGCTCTCCGGCATGCCGATCTCAGCTCCGATTCGCTTCCTCGCCGCCGCTGCGGTCATCGCCCCCGTCGTCGCTGCGTGTGCCCCTCCCGGACAGGTCCCCTCGTCGGTGCCCGGCACCACGCCCGCGGTCTGGACGGGCGTCGAGCACGCCCCGCAGGGCCACGGGGAGAAGGCCGGCGAAAAGGCTGCGCCGCAGGCCGCCCCGATCGGCGAGAAGCTGGTCACCGAGCTGAAGACCCCCGACGGCACGACGGTCGCGACGGCTGAGTTCCTGTTCAACGGCGGATTCGCCACGCTGACGGTCAAGACTACCGGCAGCGGCGCGCTGACCCCGGGTTTCCACGGCCTGCACATCCACTCGACCGGTAAGTGCGAGGGCGACTTCCAGTCCGCCGGCGGCCACTTCCAGGCTCCGGGCCACACCGGCTACCCGATGAGCGGCGACCTGGCTTCGCTGCAGGTGCGGGCCGACGGCACCGGCTCGCTGGTGACCACCACGGACGCCTTCACCGCCGAGCAGCTGCTCGCCGGCAACAAGACCGCGCTCATCGTCCACGAGAAGGCCGACAACTTCGGCAACATCCCGGCCGACCGGTACCAGCAGATCCAGGGCGCTGCCCCCGGCGCTGACGAGGCCTCGCTGAACACAGGTGACTCCGGTAAGCGCGTGGCGTGCGGTGTCATCGCTGCCGGGTAGCGCGGACAGCCACACCCCACCGCGGATCGATTTCGCCGGGTCGCCACGACCGACCCTCGGCGTCGAATGGGAGTTCGCCCTCGTCGATGCCCGCACGCGTGACCTGAGCAATGAGGCCGCCGCGGTCATCGCCGAGATCGGCGAGACACCGCATGTGCACAAGGAATTGCTGCGCAACACCGTCGAGGTGGTCACCGGCGTGTGTGACAACGTCGGCGAGGCCATGGGCGACCTGCGTTCCACGCTCGGCCCGGTTCGCCGGATCGTGCGGGAGCGCGGCATGGAACTGTTCAGCGCCGGGACACATCCGTTTGCCGAATGGGAGAGCCAGCAGCTCACCGAAGGGCAGCGGTACGCCGAACTGATCAAACGTACCCAATGGTGGGGCCGGCAGATGCTGATCTGGGGCGTCCACGTCCATGTCGGGATCTCATCGGCGCACAAGGTGATGCCGATCATCACGTCGCTGCTGAACCACTACCCGCATCTGCTGGCGCTGTCGGCGTCGTCGCCGTACTGGGACGGTGAGGACACCGGTTACGCCAGCAACCGGGCCATGATGTTCCAGCAGCTGCCGACCGCGGGCCTGCCGTTCCACTTCCAGAAATGGTCGCACTTCGAGCGCTTCGTCTACGACCAGCGCAAGACCGGCATCATCGACCACATGAACGAAATCCGTTGGGACATCAGGCCGTCGCCGCATCTCGGCACGATCGAAGTCCGGATTTTCGACGGCGTGTCCAACATCGCAGAGCTGGGCGCGCTGGTTGCGTTGACGCACTGCCTGATCGTCGACCTGGACCGCCGGCTGGACGCGGGCGAGCAGTTGCCGACCATGCCGCCCTGGCATGTGCAGGAAAACAAATGGCGCGCAGCGCGTTACGGACTGGACGCCGAGATCATCCTGGACGCCGACAGTAACGAGCGGCTGGTCACCGAAGATCTCGATGAGCTGCTGAACCGGCTGGAACCTGTTGCGGTATCGCTGAATTGCGCCGACGAGTTGGCGCGCGTCACCGATATCTACACCCTGGGCGGGTCCTATCAACGGCAGCGGCGGGTCGCCGAGGAGACCGACGGGGATCTGCTGGAAGTCGTCGACGCGTTGGTGTCCGAGCTGGAGCTGTAGCCTCCGAAGATGAACGCCGTCACGCCGATGTTCCCACTGGAATCCGCGCTGCTGCCCGGTGACGAACTGCCGCTGCGTATCTTCGAGCCGCGGTACGGCGAACTGGTGCGGGACTGCATGGCCGCCGCGGAGCAGGTGTTCGGCGTGGTGCTGATCTCGGCCGGCCGGGAGGTCGGCGGCGGCGACGCCCGGTGCTCGGTCGGCGCGCTCGCCCGCATCGATCGGTGTCAGCCGCAGGGTGTCGGCCGGTACATGTTGAGCTGCAATGTGACCGACCGCATCCGAATCATGCAGTGGCACAACGACGATCCGTATCCGCGGGCCGAGATCGAGAGGTGGCCCGACGAGCCGGGGCCGCTGGTGCCCGAGGCGTCGATCGTGGCGGTCGAGGACCGGATCATCGCCGTGTTCGAGCGCATCGCGTCGGCGCAGGGCGCGCGCTTGCGTGACCGGGATTCAATCCTGGCCCGAACCGTCAAACCCGATGTGGGACAACGCCTGTACGCCCTGGCCTCATTGCTCCCGATCGGCCAGGCCGACAAGTATTCGGTGCTGGCTGCACCGAATGCCGCGGCCCGGTTGGACGCACTCGAGGAAGCGGTGGAGAGCCTCACCGCGATGGTGGAATTCCAGCTGTCGGAGGACTGACGGGGTCCAGCTCAACTGAGCTTGGCGTCGACGAACTCGCTGCCGATGTCCGGCACCTCACCGGACACCTGTGGCTTGTAGCGGCCGGTGACCGCGACGGAGGTCTCAACCCTCGCCTGCCAACCGTGGCGGGTCAGCCACTCGGCGACGTCCTCGCGCGGCTCGATGTAGAACAGCTCGGACACATCGGTCACCTGCCGGCCGGCCTTGGCGGCTTCCTCCCTGATTGCGTCCATCCGGGCTCTGCGGATGCGCTGGTTCTCTTCGCTGAAATAGTCCGCGCCGAAACCTTCCACCGCGACGCGACTGCCCGGCGCGCTGAGCTCGTGCAATCGCTCGAACAACAGATCCTGGGCTGCTGCCGGTAGATAGGGCAGGAGCCCTTCGGCCAGCCACGCGGTCGGTTTCGTCGCGTCAAAACCCGCCTGTCGCAAGGCCTCCGGCCAATCCTGCCGGAGATCGATCGGTACGGCGATGTGCCGGGCGACCGGTTGGACGCCGTGGGCGGCCAGCGTTTCCTCCTTGAACGCCAACACCTTCGGCTGATCGATCTCGAAAACCACGGTGCCGGCCGGCCACGCGAGGCGCCAGGCGCGGGCGTCCAGCCCGGCCGCCAGGATCACCACCTGGCGGATGCCGTCGGCGCCGGCCGACGCGAAGAACTCGTCGAACCACTTGGTGCGCGCTGCGGCGTACGCCCAGACCATGCGCATGCGCTGAGCCTGCGCCGAACCGGCGGCACCGCCGGAGAACGGTGCGGACCAGCCGGACGCGGTGGCGGCGTCGATGAACAGCTGTGCGTAGGGGTCATCGAATAACGGGTTCTCCGAAGCGGATTCGGCGGCCCGGGCCAAGGCCACGCCGAGGGCGGTGGCGCCCACGCTTTCGGTGATGTCCCAGGAGTCGTCGTCAGTTCGCGCCATATTCGTCCAATTCGTCGCGGATCAGCAGGTCGTCGCGAAAACTCTGCTCACGATAGGCCAGCTGGCCCACGCGGTTGGCCACCACCGGCGCGGTGATCAGGGTGAACAATCCGGCCAGGATCAGCATGCCGACGTCGGCGTGCCCGCGCAGCCGCAGCGCGGCGCCCGTCAGCACCAGCAGCAGCCCCAGCGTCTGGGGTTTGGAGGCGGAGTGCATTCGCGTCAAGGTATCCGGGAAGCGCACCACCCCGATCGCGGCGGTCAGCGCCAGTGCGGAGCCGCAGAGCACCAAAGCGCCTGCGACAACATCCAATACGCTCACTGCGGCGGCTCCTGATCCGTATCGGGCACGCGGAACCGGGCGACGCTGACCGAGCCGACGAACGTGATGAGCGCCAGCGCTGTCAAGCTGTATGTCGCGGTGGTGTCGAGGCTGTACGCCGCCCACGTGCCGATGCCGCACATGGTGACGGCGACGAAGGTATCGAGGGCGACCAGCCGGTCCAGCGTGCCGGGACCGGCCAGCAATCGGAAGACGGTGATGGCCGCCGCCGCGACGAGCATCACGGCAGCAATGATCCAGACGGTATTCATGTGCGATCCGATTCCAAAGGCTGCCAATGGGCTTCGCGTTCGAACGAGTCGATCATCAAGCGCTCCACTTCGGCGATCTGGCGATAGAACTGCTGCACCGCGCGTTCGGATCCGACGTCGAGGACGTGGACGTAGATGATCCGTCGGGCCTGGTCGATCTCGAGCACGATCGAACCGGGGATGAGGTTGATGACGTTGACCGCCATTGCCAGCACCAGGTCCGACTTCAGGGCCAGACGCGCCCGCAGCACCGCCGTCAGCGGTGGGGGACCCGGTCTGATCGCCAGCCAGGCGACCTGGAGCGAGGACAGCACCAGGTAGTAGGCGACCTTGAGCACCAGCCACGCGAGCGACAGCGGATGCAGCCGGCCCGCCACCGGCACCTGCGGCAACGGCAACAGCACGGTGATCAGGACGCCGACGGCGAGTCCGCCGAGGATGTTTGCCGCGGAGATGTCGCCCCACAACAGAATCCACACGGCCGTCAGCCAGACCAGGATGCCCACGCTCGGTAACCACTGCCTCATGGCGTCAACACCGCCGCGATGTACTGGCCGCGGTCGGTGACCTGGTCGGCCGCCCGCTCCGCGAACCCGAAAATTGGCCCCGCGAACACTGTGAGCGAGAGCCCCACCACGATGAGTACCGCGGTCGGTGCCAGCATCCCGACGGGCATCCGGCCGACGTCCGGCCGGTCGTCGACGGCGACGTCCGCCACCGGCTCCAACAGTCCCGCCGGAGCTGCCGCGGAGAGCATGCCCTCCGGGGCGTCGGCGCGGGCGCGCCAGAACGCGAGCGTCCACACCCGCGCCATGACGTACAGCGTCAGCAGACTGGTGACGACGGAGCCGGCGACCAGGGCCCAGGCCAGGACCGAGGCGCTCGTCGCACCGGCCTGCAGCAGCGCCACCTTGCCGATAAAGCCCGAGAACGGGGGAATGCCACCGAGATTCAGCGCGGGGATGATGAACACGAAGGCCAACAGCGGGCTGGCGGCCGCGAGTCCGCCGAGGCGCTGCAGTGTCGACGCCCCGGCCTGCCGCTCGATGAGCCCCACGACCAGGAACAGCGTGGTCTGCACGACGATGTGGTGCGCGACGTAATAGATGGCGCCGGCCATGCCGACCCGGTTGGACACCGCGATACCGAACACCAGATAGCCGATGTGGCTGACGAGGGTGAAGGACAGCAACCGCTTGATGTCGCTCTGGGCCATGGCACCGAATATGCCGATCAGCATGGTCAGCAGCGCGGCGACCATGAGCACGCCGTCGAGTGCGCCTCCTGGAAACAGCAGGCTGTGGGCCCGGATGATCGCGTACACACCGACTTTGGTGAGCAGGCCGGCGAACACCGCGGTGACCGGCGCCGGGGCGGTGGGGTACGAGTCCGGCAGCCATGCCGACAGCGGGAACACCGCCGCTTTGATGCCGAACGCCACCAGCAAGACCGCGAACAGTGCGGCCCGAGTGCCCGGCGTGATGCCGTCCAGCCGGTTCGCCAGCTCGGCCAGGTTCAGGGTGCCGGTGGCGGCGTAGATCAGCGCGATGCCGATCAGGAAGATCACCGACGACACCATGGAGACCATGACGTAGCCGATGCCGGCACGCACCCGTTCCTCGCTGGCGCCGACGGTCAGCAGCACGAAGCTCGCGGCCAGCAGTACCTCGAAGCCGACGAACAGGTTGAACAGATCGCCGGCGAGGAACGCAATGCACACGCCCGCCGACAGCACCAGGTAAGTCGGCAGGAAAATCGACACCGGCTGCTCGTCACCGCCGTCGCGGATGCCCTGCCCGATGGCGTACCAGACCACCGCCAGCAGGACGATCGAGGACACCACCAGCATCAGGGCCGAAAGCCGGTCCACGACAAGGACGATGCCAAGTGGTCCCATGCCGGGTTCGGTCTGGCCCCAGCCGCCGACGTGGACCGCGACGGCGCCGCTGTGGTCGACGATGTAGACGAGCGCGCCACAGACTGCCGTCACCGACGCCAGCGCCACGATCGAGACGATCTGCTGCAGCCGGGGCCGGCGTCCCGCGAACAAGGTCGCGGCCGCGCCCAGGATCGGGATCAGAACGGGCAGCGGTGCCAGGACCGCGCCCGCCGTCACGTCGGGTCCGTTTCGGTTGGCAGCGCGTCCAATTCGGCGGGGGCGTCGGCGTCGGTGACGACCGACGGTGCGCCGCGGTCTTCGACGACCGCCGGGGAATCGGTGGTCGACAATTGCGCCACGCGGCTGTCCTCGGGGTCGTTGCCCACCTCTTCGACGGTGGTCAGTCGGTAGGCCCGGTAGTTCAGCGCCAGCACGAACGCGGCGACGCCCATGGTGATGACGATGGAGGTGAGGACCATGCCCTGCGCCAGCGGGTCAGCGGTCCCGGTCTGACCGTGACTGGTGCGGCCACGCACCGGCGGATTACCGGAGTCGCCACCCATCACCAGAATCAGCAGGTTCACCGCATTGCCGATCAGCAGCAGGCCCAACAGCATTCGCGTCAGGTTGCGCTCCAGCAGCAGGTACACCCCCGTGCCGGTGAGACCGCCGATGAGCACGAGCGGTACGAGATAGGTCGTCATCGGGTGGCCGCCTCACGTGGTGCGTACAACTCTTCGTCGACCTTGGCGCCCAGGCTGCGCAGGATGTCCAGTACCAGGCCCACGACGATGAGGTAGACGCCGAGGTCGAAGAACAGCGCCGTCACCACCTTGACCGAACCCAGCAGCGGCAGCGTGAATTTCACCACCGCGCTGGACAGCACCGGCGCACCCAGCAGGAGCGAGGCCGTTGCCGTCCCGGCCGACAGGGTCAGGCCGGCACCCAGAATCTTCCCGGCGTCCAGCGGCAGCGTCTCGCCCAATTCGTAACGGCCGCCGGCCAGGTACCGCAGCACCAGCGCCAGACCGGCCGTCAGGCCGCCGGCGAAACCGCCGCCGGGGGTGTTGTGCCCGGCGAAGAAGAAGTACACCGACAGCACCATGATGAGCGGGAAGATCATCCGGGTCGCCACTTCGAGCACCAGGGACCGATGACGGGGGTCGCGCAGATCGCTGCCGCGCAGCCAGGTGATGTCCGGTGTGGTCGGGTGGTCTTTGGGGACGCGGGGGGCGGAGCCGAAACGCCTGTGCCGGAACACCATTGACGCCACCCCGGTGGCGGCGACCAGCAGCACCGAGATTTCACCGAGAGTGTCCCAGGCCCGGATATCCACCAGCAGCACGTTGACGGTGTTGGCGCCATGCCCGCGGTCATAGGCGGCGTCGGGCAGTAGTTCGGCCAGCGGCCGGGTCTTGCGGGCCGCCATGGCGTAGACGGCCAGCGCCGTGACCGACGCCCCCACGGCGGTGGCCAGCAGCACGCGCGGCAGCCGGTGCCGCTTCATGTGCGTCGCGTCCGATTCGGCAGGCAGCGTGCGCAACACCAGCAGGAAAACCACCAAAGTCAGTGTCTCGACCAGGAATTGGGTGAGCGCCAGGTCCGGCGCGCCGTAGAAGACATAGAGCGTGCCGCAGCCGTAACCGGTGACGCCGACCACCAGTACCGCCGTCAGTCGGTTGCGCATCACCGTCGCACTGATGGCGGCCGCCAGCACGATGAGGCCGATGACCACCTGCAGCGGTGAATTCCACAACTTCAGCTCAGGGTGGTCCCGCGGGCCCAGCAGCAGCACCGCGATGGGCAGCACCGCCAGGGTGGTCAGGATCATGGACTGTGTCGCCGGGATCGAGCCGCGCTGCGTGAACGCCGTCAGTCGCACGGCGAAGCGGTCCGCGCCGCGGATCGCCGCGTCGTACATGCGGTCGGCATTGCCGAGCGGTAGATAAGGCACCCGGATTCGCTCGAGGCGATGCCGCAGGCCGAATGCCGCCCCGCCGGCAGCGACGATCACAGCCGACAACAGCAGCGGCATGTTGACGCCGTGCCACAGCGCCAGGTGGTACCCGGTGCTACCCGGCATGGTTGCGGTGTAATCGGCGATGGCGTGGTCCAGCGCGTTCGGCAGCAGCCCGAACCCGAGGCCGGCGACCGCCAGGATGCCCGGCGGCACCAGGAAACCGGCGCTGGGCCGATGCATCTCGGCGACGCGAATCGTCGGGTTCAGTAACCCTTTTCGGGCAAAGGCCCCGTGCAGGAACCGCAGGCTGTAGATCATTGTGAACACCGACCCGAACGCCACGGTCGCCAGCACGAACGGGGCCGAGGCACCCAATGTCGGACTGTGCCAAAGGGTTTCGAAATCGGCTTCCTTCGCGACGAAACCGAGGAACGGCGGTAGTCCGGCCATGCTGGCGGCCGCGGCGACGGCGATGCCCAACAGCACGGGGCTGCGCCGGCCGAGCCAGGCCAGCTTCCGGATGTCCCGGGTACCGGTGGCATGGTCGATGATCCCGACCACCATGAACAGTGCGGCCTTGAACATCGCGTGCGCACACAGCATGGCGAGGCCGGCCAGCATCAGATCACCGCCGCCGGCCCCGACCATCACCGTGATCAACCCGAGCTGACTCACCGTGCCGAAGGCCAGGATCAGTTTGAGGTCGTACTCACGGACGGCGCGCCAACCGGCCAGCAGTAGCGTCGCCAGCCCCAGCGCCACGACGGTCGGCCGCCACGGCTGATGATCGGCGAAACCGGGTGTCATGCGCGCGATGAGGTACACGCCGGCTTTCACCATCGCCGCGGCGTGCAGATAGGCGCTGACGGGTGTCGGTGCCGCCATGGCGCCCGGCAGCCAGAAATGCATGGGCACGATGGCCGATTTGGACAGCGCGCCGATCAGCACCAGCACGACGGCGACCGACGAGGTCGTGCCGGTCGGCGCGTTGGCGACGAGGTCGGACAGCCGGTAGGTGCCGGCGAGCGTGCCCAGGATGATGATGCCCGTCAGCATCGCCAGGCCACCGGCCGTGGTGACGAGCAGCGCCTGCGTGGCCGCGCGCCGGCTGGTCACCCGCTCGGCGTAGTGGCCGACGAGCAGGAACGACAGGATGGTCGTCAGCTCCCAGAACAGGTACAGCAGCAATGTGTTGTCGCTGCAGACCAGTCCGAACATGGCGCCGGAGAACGCGACCAGCTCGGCGGCGAAGCTGGGCAGCCGGTTCTCGGTGTGCCCGTCCGCGTGGTGGAAGTATTCGGCGCAGTACAGCAGCACCAGGGTGCCGACGCCCAGCACCAGCACCGACATGATCGCCGCCAGCGAATCCAGCCGCAGCGTGATGTCCATGGACAGCTGCGGCACCCAGTCGATGTGCAGCGTCTGCTCACCGGTCCCGGGCCAGTTCAGGGCCAGCCAGATCAGAGACCCGGCGGGCGCCAGCGCGAGGGGATAGAACGCCCGCCGTCCCCAGCGTCGGACCAACAGTGGCGCGAGCACGGTGGCGATCGCGTGCGCGTACAGAACGGTGAGCATGGGCCTCCGGCAGGCGTCGGGGACGGTCCGCGGCCAGCTTACGGGGCGGCTGTGACTGCCGTGGTCCGGCGGTTCGCGCAGGCCACAGGCCCGCTACCGGGTGCACACTGCACCGACTCCTACACTTTTCACTTATGGTGACGAACGCGACGGGGCGCCGATGAGTCTTCCGGGAATCGGATCGGTGTCATTGTCGGGCTTCGCCCACCCCTGGTTGCTCCTGACCGCACTGCTGCCCATCGCGTTGGTGGCCGTGTATCTCGCGGCGCAGCGGAACCGCGCCAGGCGGTTACGCAGCTACGCCGGCGACCAGCCGCGTGCAGATGTGGTGCCGCTGCAGCCGACGCGCTGGCGGCACGTGCCGATGGTGTTCTCGGTGGCTGCGCTGCTGTCCCTGACCGTCGCGCTGGCCGCCCCCACCCACGAGATCAAGACCCCGCGCAACCGCGCGGTGATCATGCTCGTGATGGACGTCTCCCGATCCATGGAGGCCGACGACGTCTCACCGAGCCGGTTGGCCGCGGCGAAAGATGCCGCCAAGCAGTTCGCGAAGAGGCTGACCCCCGGGGTGAACCTGGGGCTGGTCACGTTCTCCGGAAACACCAACCTGCTGGTGTCGCCGACCCCTGACCACAATGCGACCATCACGGCCTTGGACCACCTGACCGTCGACGACGGCACCGCGACCGGCGACGGCATCTTCGCGGCCCTGCGGGCGATCTCGACCCTGGCCGACGTGCTCGGCGGCAGTGGTAACACCGACAAGCCGCCGAAACGGATCGTCCTGCTGTCCGACGGTGCGGAGAACCGGCCGGGCAACCCGGACAGCCCGCACGGCGCGTACACCGCGGCGCGGACCGCGAAGGAGTCGGACACCCCGATCTCGACCATCGCGTTCGGGACCAAAGGCGGCAAGATCAAGGTCGACAATCAGAGTGTCAACGTCCCGGTCAACGACACGACGATGAAGCGGGTCGCCGAGCTGTCTGGCGGACAGATGTACACGGCGGCCAAGATCGAGGATCTCAACAAGAGCTACGACGCCATCCAGCAGCAGATCGGCTACGAGATCATCCGCGGTCCTGGTGGTACCGCGTGGCTGCGGCTCGGTGTGTTCGCCCTCACCTGTGCGGTGATCTCTGCCCTGGTGATCAACCGGAGACTGCCGACATAGGGTTGAATACGACTCGTGGACAACGAAATTCGAGTCGTCACCGCGAGCCGTGACATCGCCGCCCCGGCAGTGCGGATCTTCGAGCTGATCGCCGACCCCGCCCAGCAGCCGCGCTGGGACGGCAACGACAACCTGGCGGAGGCACCCGCCGGCCAACGCGTCCGCGCCGTGGGCGACGTGTTCGTCATGGGTCTGAAGAACGGCGCCATACGGGAGAACCACGTCGTCGAGTTCGGCGAAGGCCGCCTGGTTGCCTGGAAGCCGTCCGAACCCGGCCAGCCGCAGCCGGGGCACCTGTGGCGCTGGGAGCTCGAGCCCATCGACGATGCGCACACCCGCGTCACCCACACCTACGACTGGACCGAGCTGACCGACGCGAAACGGCTGAACCGGGCCAGGCAGACGTCAGCCGACTGGCTGCAGGCGTCGCTGGCCCGGCTCGCCGGGATCGCTGAAGGTCAGTGACTACTGCTTGGGCGTGATGGTGCCCTTGAAGGTGCCGTCACCCTGGTTCAGCCAGGTGATGGTGCCCTTCTGGAACTCGCTGATCCAGCCACCCTTGGGCGCGTCAGGACCGCCCGCGGTCTGGGCTTCGTCGGTGGTGGGGAAGCCCAATTCGCCGCCGGCGCCGCCCTTTTCGGTGTACTCCCGCAAGATTTCGCCCTGCACCAGGTGCGCGCCTGTCGCGGGGGAATCGAAGATGGTGCCCTTGGCGAAGGCCTGCACCGTGCCGTCGCCGACCTTCTGCGGCTGAGCGGTCGGCAGGCCGAGCGCGGCCTCGCCGCCGGCCTTGGCGTACGCGTCGGCGATGGCGCCGTCCAGCTTCACGTCGCCGACGCCCGGCACATTGATCGTCGTCGGCGAACCGGCGATCGCGGACGAGGCGGCGCTCGAGGCGGCGCTGGCAGCAGATGATGCCGCGCTGGAGCCGGCGCTGGCGGCGGACGATGCCGCGGATGTCGCGGTGGATGTGGCTTCTTTGGCTTGCGAGCAGGCGACGACGGCAGCACCGGTGATGGCTGCGATGCCGATGGCCGCGGCGGTACGACGGAAGTGCAATTCGTCAATCACGTGAATCATCCCCTTGTATTCGATGCCAATACGACTTCGACGAAGCGAAGTCCGAACAGTTCCGACCGTATGAGCTACTGGTACGCCACGTACTACTTCTGGTGAACGTTTTTCGAAGTCACGCACCGACCGTCACACCAGCCTCAGAGGTCGCACCGGCGTGCGTCGCCGTGGCTCGTGCGTGTGTTTGCTGGCACCTGCCTGTGTCCCAAACTCGGGCTAGATATCCCAGTTGCGGAACGCACCTATCGGTATGCTGTGAACAGCGAATCGGGGTTTACGATCGCGATGCCCGTTTCTTCGTAGCTACGGCTGTCGGGGCGAACGGAATGGACACGAAGGAGAAACCGGTATGACCACCGTTCGGAACTCGACCCGCAAGAAGATGGTGGCCGGCCTCGCCGTGACCGCCGGACTCGCCATGGGCCTGCTTTCTTCGTGTGGCGAGAAGGCCAAGGAAGAGCCGACCACCACGACCACGACCACCACCACGACGACCTCGGCTCCCGCCTCGTCGTCGGTGACGCCGAGTGAGAAGGGTGGGCCCACCAAGGGCGGCAACTCCTTCTCGCCGACCGTGAAGGCGCCCGGACCGCAGACGGCGTTGCCGGGCAACGTCATCACCGCTCCGCACTAGAACGAGAGCCCCATTCCAGTAAGCCGCCGATGCGCCGTCCGGCGCATCGGCGCAGTACTGGTGGCAGTCGGACTGACTGCGCTGGCGTCCGCTGGTCCGCCTGCGGAACGGGAAGGCCATCTGGCCCTGTCCGGCCCTCTGGCGCATCTGCTCTCGGCTTCAGCTGATCTGGGGCCGTCCTCGGCAACACACGTCGAACTCACTGCTGCGCTGACGCGCGCCGCGCGGCCCGACGGATTGATCCGATGGGCAAGGGACGCAGAGCTTTCGGTGCGGTGGCGGCCCGGCGACGACTGGGCCACCGTCGAAGGCACAGCCGGCGCCATGGCGCGGGCGCTTCGCATCGACGTCCGCGACTACCGTGGTCGCCGCGGACAGACGTTCTATGCGGCGACCAGCCAACCCGAACCGCCGCCGGCGCTGGTGTCCGAGTTGAGCGGATTCGGCAGGCTCCTCGGGTATGCGCCGGTGCGGGAGTCGCGGCCGCTGATCGCGCCGCGCGACGTTCCCGCCGGCGGATTGAGCGCCCAGGATCTTCGCCGCGCCTACAACGTGTTCCCGCTGTCCGACCAGGGATACACCGGCAAGGGGCGCACCATCGTCGTCTTCGGATTCGACGGCTTCGATCAACCTGATCTCGACAAGTTCGCCGAGCTGAATCAGCTGCCGCGTTTCACCCCGATCGTGTTGGGGGACATGCCCTCCGAGCGTACGGGCGAGACCACGATGGATCTCCAGATGGCCCACGCCATCGCGCCCGATGCCCAGACCGTCTACGTCAACGCCCGGCCGACCGTGTCCGGCGACGGCGCCTACCGCAAGATCGGCGAGATGATGGAGGACGCCGATCGGCGCTTCCCCGGCGCCGAATGGACCCTGTCGATCGGGTGGGGTTGCGACAAGATGCTGACCGCCGCCGATCTGGCGCCGGTCCGTTCGGCGCTGGCACGGGCGCACCGCAGCGGCGCCACCGCCTTCGACGCCAGTGGTGACCTCGCCGGGCTGGAATGCAAAGGCGGACAGGACTGGTCGGCACCGCCCAGCGTCGACGACATCGGACTGGATTCGGTGGCGTCGGTGCCCGAGATGACGGCCGTCGGCGGCACCACACTGTCCACGGATGAAAACGGTCAGTGGCTCGGCGAGCAGGCCTGGTTCGACGTGCCGCTGACCCACGGCAGCGGCGGCGGCGCGTCCGCGCTGTTCGACCGGCCGGCATGGCAGCGGGGTGTGCCATCGGACCGCGGCCGCAACAAGCGACTCGTCCCCGACGTTTCTGCCGTCGCGGATTTCTTCACCGGCGCCCGCATGGTCTTCGACGGCCAAACAGTGCTGGCCGGCGGCACCTCGATGTCCGCGCCGATCTGGGCCGGCATGGCTGCCGTGC
Organism: Mycolicibacterium sp. CBMA 226; assembly: GCF_009729075.1. Classification (GTDB taxonomy): domain Bacteria; phylum Actinomycetota; class Actinomycetes; order Mycobacteriales; family Mycobacteriaceae; genus Mycobacterium. Next base: position 164,003 of record NZ_VTGY01000012.1, read on the forward strand.
TCGACCAGTACCTGCTGGATCACGGTGGACGACTGCTCGGCGATCTGAATCCACTGCTGTACCGGGTACAGCGGGCCGGCCGACTGCCGGCGTTTCACGATGTGACCGTGGGCGGCAACGCGGTGGCGATGGCCGGTAGCGGCTTCGACCCCGTCACCGGCCTGGGCACGCCCGACGTCGACAAGCTGGCGCGCAGCCTGCTGGTGGCGCAAGGGACAACCGGATGAGCGGCATCGGATTGGTGAGTTCGCTGTTTCCGCAGCTTCCGGCGCGCACCCACCGGTCGTTCCAAATCGGACTGGCCGTCTTCGCCGCCTGGCTCGTGGCTGCCGCGGCGCTGCGGCTCCCGGGCCTGTTCATCTCGACTGTGGCCGTGGGGATTCCGCTGCTGTTCGCGCTGTACGTCCGACAGTTGGACTACCGGGGGCCGGCGAAGGTTCGGCTGTTCGTCAGTGCGAGCCTGGGCATCGCGCTCGGCGTGGCCTTCGCGCTCGGGTCTGGTGCGGTGGTCGCCCAAGCATATGGCGTCCCCCTCGAAAGTGGTGTTGCCGCAGTACATCTGCGGACGGTCGAGGCCGGCCTCTCGGCTGTGGAGGCGCTGCTGGTGATAGCGCCCGCGCTGCTCATCCGCGTGTTCAGCCCAGGCGACCGAAAGACGTTGTATGGCTATGTCATCGGTGCGACCGGTGCCTTGGGTGCGACAGCAGCAACGACGACGGTACGGATGTTCGCCCAGCTGGATTCGGGGCTGGTCGACCACGATCAGCCGTTGGCGGATTTCCTCATCGAGGCCGTGATCCGTGGCATCACCATGCCCATCACCGCAGCTGCCGCTGCTGGAATGCTCGGTGCCGCACTGTGGTTCCGGCCACGTGGCCGGCGGATTTGGTGGCGGGTACTGCTCATTGCAGTCGTGCCGGTGCTGGCGCACGTGTGGCTGGGCGACGAGGACTCCGCCGACGTCTCGCAGTGGGCGAAGCTGGCGTGGCACCTCTCGTTCGCCGTGCTGGGGGTGCTGCTGCTGCGGCTGGTTCTGCGGTTGGCGGTGCGGAACGAAGACACTGACGACTCAGAACGCGACGTGCCAACGCTTTCCGCACCACGACTGGTCGTGACCTGGGCTGCGGTTGTCACGGTGCTAGCCCTCGGGCTGGTCGGGATCGCCGCCGCGACAACGCAACCCGTGGCGCGGTATCAATGCCCGCCCAATTGCGGTCACCCGCTGATGGGGAAGCCCGTCGTGATCAACCCCAGATTCACCGCCCCCGACGGCGCATTCAGCGTCTCCTATCCGGCGCCCGGCACCGCGTATTCGGTGACCATGGACGACACCGGGGTGACGGCCCAATACACCGGGGGAACCGGGGGTGTCATGCGGCTGTGGGGTGAACCGGCGCGGGGCCGGGAAGCCAAGGACATCACGATGACGTTGCTGCTGGACAAGTTTCCCGACTCACGGGTGGCCTACGAGATACCGAACACGCTGGTTGGGTATCACCCGGGGTACGGGGTCGCCGCCGACGACTGGCCGGACGGACAGAACGTCGTCGACTCCAGGACCCGCATCCTGGTCATGGTGGCCGTGAAGGACGACCTCGCGCTGATCGCCGCCGCGGTCGGACCGTTCCGCGAGTTCGGCCCCCATTCCGGGCCGCCGACCGGTGCCAGCCTGGAGCTGGCGGCCGATATGGGCAAGTACGTCAACAGCTTCCGGTGGCGGGGTGATCCGCCGCGCTGACGGCGGTGACGGGTGTCTGGCCGGGTCCTACCGTCCCGCGGCGAACTCCCGAAGCGATTGCACCTGAACCGGATCCAGTGACGGCCGCACCGTCTCGCGGGCTTTCGCGACGTCCGCCGCGGTGACGTCGGCGGCGTCGATCGACCGGCGCATCGCGGTCAGCGCCGCTTCGCGCAGTAGGGCCACGCAGTCGGCGGCGCTGTAACCGTCGAGCGACGCGGCCAGCTCCCCGAGGTCGACGTCATCGGCCAGTGGAATGGATTTGCTTGCGGTCCGCAGGATTTCGCGCCGGGCGTCGGCGTCGGGCGGCTCGACGAACACCAGCTTCTCCAGCCGGCCCGGCCGCAGCAGCGCGGGATCGATCAGGTCCGGGCGATTGGTGGCGCCCACCACGACGACGTCGCGCAACGGGTTGATGCCGTCGAGCTCGGTCAAGAGCGCGGCCACCACACGATCGGTGACGCCGGAGTCGAAGCTCTGCCCGCGACGTGGCGCCAAGGCGTCCATCTCATCGAGGAACACCAGTGACGGCGCGGAATCGCGTGCGCGCTGGAACAATTCGCGGACGGCGCGTTCCGACGAACCGACCCACTTGTCCATCAGCTCCGCGCCCTTCACGGCGTGCACCGACAGCCGGCCGGAACTAGCCAGGGCCCGTACCAGGAACGTCTTGCCGCAACCGGGCGGCCCGTACAGCAGCACTCCGCGGGGCGGTTCCACGCCGAGCCGCTCGAACGTGTCCGGGTGCTGCAGCGGCCACAACACCGCTTCCGTCAGCGCCTGCTTGGTGGCCACCATGTCGCCGACGTCGTCGAGCGTCACCGAGCCGACGGCTACCTCCTCGGTCGCCGAGCGGGACAGTGGCCGGATCACCGACAGCGCGCCGGTCAGATCCTCCTGCGTCAATGCCGGCTCGGCACCGTCGGCGCTGGCGCGGGCGGCTGCCCGCAGCGCGGCCTCACGCACCAGCGCGGCCAGGTCGGCGACCACGAATCCCGGTGTGCGCTGCGCGATCTCATCGAGGTTCAGTTCCTTGGCCGGGACCGACCGCAGCAGCACGTCGAGCAGCGCCCGGCGGGTCGCGGCGTCGGGCAGGGTCAGACCGAGCTCGCGGTCGCAGAGATCAGGGGCACGGAGCCGCGGGTCCACGCCGTCGGGCACGGCGGACGTCGCGATGAACGCCACGCCCCGGGTGGCGACGGCCCTGCGAAGCTCGGTCAGGATCAGCGTGGCCACCGGCTCGGCGACTGCCGGCAGCAGTGCGTCGACGTCGGTGATCAGCAGGACGCCACCGCCGTGCTCGGGGTCGCGGACGGATCGGACGGCGTTCGCGACGGCGGCCAGCCGGTCCTCGGCGCGCAGCGCCCCGACCTCCGGTCCGTCGAGTTCGACGAGGCGGCGGGTACTGCACACCGCCCGCACCATGGCGGCCTTGCCGACGCCCGCCGGCCCGGACACCAGGACGCCCAGGTTGGCTGTGGCGCCCAGCGTTTCGAGCAGCCCGGGTTCATCCAGGGCCAGCTTGAGCCACTCGGTGAGCCGGGTCACCTGGACTTGCATGCCCTTGAGGTCGTCGATCGCAAGAGCTTGCGCGTCAACCGTTTCCGCGGGCGAGACCACCGGTTGCGTCGCCGCGGCGACGACGGTCGCGTCACCCCAGGTGACCACTGAATTGGGTTGCACGCTGACCGGACCCGCCGGGTCCACACCCGTCACCGTGAGCAACTCCGAGGTCCAGGTGATACCCACCTGGGTGGCGAGCGCCGAAGTGGCCGCAGACGTCGAAGTACCCGGCCCGAGGTCCCGCGGCAACAGCGAGACCGTGTCGCCGACCGTCATCACCTTGCCCAGCAACGCCATTCGCAGAGTCGCCGGCGGTATCGAGCTACTGGCCAGCCGGGAACCGCTGACGGTCACCGACCGGGCGCCGTACACCGTCGCCGGGGTCACCAGCACCGGCGAATCGGCCCGCACACCGGCATTGGAGAGCGTCACGTCGTCGAGCAGCGCGGTGCCCGGGGGAGTCCCGGCGGCAGCGACGCCGACCACCGCGCAGGTGGTGCGCGTGCCGGTCAGGGATACCGCATCCCACTCGCGAATACCCAGGGCGGCAATCGCTTCCGGGTGCAGCATCACCACGCCACGGCGGGCGTCGAGTGCCGACGTGTTGAGGCGGGCGGTGAGCTGAAGTTGTGCGCCGGACGGGTCGGATGCAGCCTGCAGGGCCCTCCTGGCGTCCGCAGGTGTCATCGCCGCGGGCCCGGCCTACGCAACCGGAGTCGCGCCGTGGACCGTCGCTGCCCGCGGTCGGTGCGTCGCGGCTGCGCACGGCGGATGGCCCGGCGCGCTTGCCGCTGTTCCTTGGGTTTGTCGTCCCAGACTTCAGGGTGCTCGCGCAGCCACGCTTTGGTCCGGATGGCGAACGGGATGTGCAGCACGTAGGCCACGATGATCACCAGGATCACGATGTAGCCGTACATCACCGACGCGGCGACCAGGATCGCGAGCAGTGCCAGCAGCGGCAGCGCCATATTCGGCGGAATGGCGAAGGTGTGCACCTTGCGCATCGGGACGGTGCTGACCACCAGCAGTGAGACGCCGATCAGCCAAACACAGATGAACACCTGACCCCAGTGCGAATCCCACCACGGGCCGGGAAACTGCATCTTGGCCGCCAGCGGGCCGATGGCGCCGATGGCGCCGGCCGGGGCCGGCATGCCGGTGAAGAACTCCTTCTCGAACGCCGGGCCCTCCACGTCGAGCATGGCGTTGAAGCGCGCCAGGCGCAGCACGATGCACACCGCGTACAGCAGCACCACGATCCAGGCCAGCGGCGAGGTGTTGTGCGCCAGCAGGGTGGCGTACACGATGAACGCCGGTGCCACACCGAAGTTCACCGCATCGGCCAGCGAGTCGATCTCGGCGCCCATCTTGGACGTGGCGTTCAGCATGCGGGCTGCGCGGCCGTCGAGCGCGTCGAGGATCGCGGCACCCGCCAACAGGGCCATGGCCTCGGTGGGGCGGTGATCGAGGGCGAACTTGACCGCCGTCAGACCCAGGCAGATGGCCGCGACCGTCAGCGCGCTGGGGACCAGCTTCCGCAGGCTCACCTGCGGAGTCTTGATCCGCGGTTTCATTCCGCCGACCCGGTGGTCGGTTCGTTGGGAAGCTCTGCCAGCACGGTCTCGCCGCCGATGGCGCGCTGCCCGATCTCGACGCCGATCACCGAACCCTTGGGTAGGTAGGTGTCCAGGCGCGAGCCGAACCGGATCAGGCCGTAGGTCTCGCCCAGCGCCAGGTGCGCACCGGGGTGGGTGTCGCACACGATGCGGCGGGCCAGCAGCCCGGCGATCTGCACCGCGACCACATCGTGGCCCTCGGCGGAGCGCAGCCAGATGCTGTTGCGCTCGTTGTCTGCGCTGGCCTCGGCCTTGTCGGCGGACAGGAACTGGCCCGGCTTGTGCTTGACGGTGATGACCTCACCGGCCACCGGCGCGCGCTGCACGTGCGCGTCGAACAGGGACAGGAAGATGCTGATCCGCGGCAGTGGCTCGTCCGACATGTTCAGCTCGGCGGGTGGGACGGCTTCGTCGATCAGCGTCACCTGGCCGTCGGCCGGTGCGACGACGACGCCCGGCCGGCTCGGTGGTGTCCGCGGTGGATGCCGGAAGAACCCGGCGCACGCGGCGGCCGCGGTGAGACCGGCCGCCCGGAGCCACGGCTTGCGGGCGCCGACAGCGGCGACACCGAGGGCACTGCCGATGAACGGCAGGCCCGCCGGGTGGATCGGGGGAACGGTGGAACGGACCAGGTCGACGAAACGGGACAGTTCGGACTCTGGGGTGTCAGCTGGGGGACGCGCAGGTCTGGCCATGGGGACTCGATTCTACGGTTTGCGGGGCTCTAACTGAGATCCCAGACGGGCACGGGTGATCCGGCGGCCAGTTCGACGACGTCCTCGCCGATGTCCAGCAGGCAGTTCGCCGTCGCCAGCCATCGGAGATGGTGCGACGCCGGCGGGCCGTAGCTGCTCACCTCGTCGCCGGTACCCAGGACGCCGCGACGGAACTGCCGTTTCCCGGCAGGGGAGGTCAGCCTCTCGGTGAGGGTCGCCGAGCGGCGCGGCCGTTGCGACGGCAGCCCCATCGCGGCGCGCAGCGGCGGCCGGATGAACACCTCGAACGACACCAGCGCCGAGACGGGGTTGCCCGGCAGCGTGACGATGGGCGTGCCGTTGACGGTCCCGGCGCCCTGGGGCATGCCGGGTTGCATGGCGACCTTCACGAACTCGACATCCCCGGCGAGGGCGTCCTTGACCACCTCGTAGGCGCCGGCGCTGACACCGCCCGTCGTGACGATCAGGTCGACGTCTCCGGCGTGTCCGGCCAGGGTTTCCCGGAACAGCGCCACGTCATCGGATGTCGCCGGTGCGGTGCTGACGTCGGCTCCGGCTTCGCGCAGCGCGGCGGCCAGCATCACGGCGTTGGACTCGTAGATCTGGCCGGGCTGCAGCGGGGTACCGGGTGTGACCAGCTCCGTTCCGGTGGACAGGACCAGAACCCGTTGCCGCGGAACCACTTTCAGCTCGCTGAAACCCAGCGCCGCGGCCAGCCCGAGCGCTGCCGGAGACAGCACCTCACCGGCCGCCAGCACCGTCATCCCGGCGGTGACGTCCTCGCCGGCGCGGCGGATGCTCCGGCCTTCAGGGACCGCCGAGTAGATCGACACGACGTCGGTAGCCCCGTCCGTGGCCTCGACCTGGACCACCGCGGTGGCGCCAGCCGGCAGCATCGCCCCGGTCATGATCCGGTGCGCGGTACCGGGTGCCAAGGTCAGCAGGTCGGTGCGACCGGCCGGGATATCTTCGGCGACAGGCAGTTTCACCGGGTTTTCGGCAGTGGCGGTGGCCACATCGGCGGCCCGTACGGCGTAGCCGTCCATCGCCGAGTTGTCGAAACCGGGCAGCGACAGCGGCGCGACCACGTCCTCGGCAAGGGCCAGGCCCAGGGCGTCGGCCAGGGGTACGGAGACGGCCGGCCGGGCACTGATCAACCCGGCGACGACCCGCTGATGTTCTTCGACGGTCCGCATGACGCTAGATCGGGAAGGTGACGCCGGTGAGCTCTTCGGACACCGTCCACAACCGGCGCTGGATGCCGGCGTCGTGCGACTGGGCGCTCGACTGCACCAGCACCGGGTGTCCGACGAGCTGCCGGAAACCGGACGGGCCGTAGTACTCGCCGCCCCGCGCATCCGGGTCGACGGCAGCTCGCAGCGTGGCCAGGGCGCCGACCTCGGGGCTGTTGGCGACGAGCCCGCTGAGCTGATTGAAGCCGGGCAGATCGGAGCCGGGGATGTGGCGCATCAACTCGGTGTTGGAGATGCCCGGATGCGCCGCGACCGAGATGGTTTCGGCGTTCGCGGCCACGAGCCGGCGTTGCAGCTCATAGGCGAACATCAGGTTGGCCAGCTTCGACTGGCCGTAGGCCGCGACGCGGTTGTAGCGGCGTTTCTCCCACTGCAGGTCGTCGAAGTCGATCTTGCCGAGGATGCGGTGCGCGATGCTGCCGAGGGTCACCACCCGCGATCCCGGCACCGGCAGCAGGTTCTCGATGAGCAGGGCGGTGAGCGCGAATGCGCCGAGATGGTTGGTGCCGAACTGCAATTCGAAGCCGTCGGCGGTCGTCTGCCTGGGCGGGTACATCACGCCGGCGTTGTTGATCAGCAGGTCGATCCGCGGATAAGTCGCCCGCAGGTCATCGGCCGCGGCACGCACCGAGGTGAGCGACCCCAGGTCCAGCTTCTGCACGACGACATCCGCATCCGGGGTGCCCGCCCGGAGCCGGTCGGCGGCGTCGTCGCCCTTGGCGGTGTCCCGGACCGCCAGCACCACGCGCGCGCCCTTGCCCGCCAGTACGCGCGCCGTCTCGTAGCCCAGCCCCGTGTTGGAGCCGGTGACGATCGCCACCCGCCCCGTCTGGTCCGGCACATCATTGGCGGTCCACTTGGTGGTCATGGCCGATGACACTACCGAGCGGACCGCCTGAGTTGCGCAAGAGCGGCAGGCGTTTACTGTCGGCAGCATGGCAATCGGCGGGGTCCTCTTCGACATCGATGGTGTCCTGGTGACCTCGTGGCGCCCGATCGACGGTGCGGCCGAAACCTTGCGGGCCCTGGACGAACGCCAGATCGCCCGGTCGTTCCTGACGAACACCACCACCAAGACCCGTCAGCAGATCGCCGAATTGCTTTGTGCGGCAGGCATTGACGTCGCCGCCGACGAGGTCGTCACGGCCGCTGTGCTGACCGCCGACTACGTGCGCGACCGCTATCCGGGTGCCCGATGTTTTCTTGTGAACAACGGGCAGATCGGTGCGGACATGCCCGGCGTCGACCTGGTGTACGCCGCCGACTTCGCCGGCCCCCACCAGCCCGACGCGCCCGACGTGGTGCTTTTGGGCGGGGCGGGGCCCGATTACACGCACCTGACCCTGAGTTGGGTCTACGACTGGATGGCCCGCGGCGTCCCGGTCGTGGCGATGCACCGCAGCAACGCGTGGGACACCGCCGACGGGCTGCGGGTGGACACCGGGCTCTACCTGGCCGGCCTGGAACAGACCACCGGCTACCAGGGCACCGCCGTCGGCAAGCCCGCGCCCGCCGGTTTCCTGGCCGCGGCCGCGCGGCTCGGCGTCGAACCCGAAGAGATGTACATGGTCGGCGACGACCTCAACAACGATGTCCTCGCGGCCCAGGTCGTCGGGATGACCGGCGTGCTGGTCCGCACCGGCAAGTTCCGGCAGGACACGCTGGACCGTTGGGCCGCAGACGAATTCGCTATGCAGCCGAACTACGTCGTCGACTCCGTGGCTGACCTGCCGGAGCTGCTGGGGCTCTGACCCTCAGGCCGTCAGCTCGCGCTGCATGTTCCGGATCGCGGCGATCCGGTCCTGCAACTGCTCGCGCGTCGCGGCCGCCACCGGGGGACCGGGGTGCCGGCGCCGCAGCTCGTTGTGGATCCAGCCGTGCGGCCGTCCGGTGCGGTGGTGGAAAGCGGCCACCAGCAGGTTGAGCTCCTTGCGTAGCTCGCGCAGCTGGCCGTGCGTCGTCATCGGTGGCGGCGGCGCGCCAGTAGCCGCGGCCTTGGCGCTGCGCTTCTGCAGCTGCTCGTCCTGGCGCTTGCTCAGCAGATCGCGCATCTGGTTGGGGTCGAGCAGGCCCGGAATGCCGAGGTAGTCGGCTTCCTCGTCACTGCCGGCTTCCGTCGCGGTCCCGAACGACGAGCCGTCGAAGATGACCTGATCCAGCTCGGCGTCCGACCCGAGCATCTCGAAGCCGTTCTCCAGCTCCGACTTCTCGTCTTCCTTTTTCTGCGCCTGCTCGAGCAGCTCGTCGTCGAGCCCGTCGGACACGCGGTGCGGCTTGCCCAGCACGTGGTTGCGTTCGCGCTCGAGCTCGCTGGCCAGCTCCAGCAGGTTCGGCACCGACGGCAGGAAGATGCTGGCCGTCTCGCCCTTGCGGCGCAGACGCACGAACCGGCCGATGGCCTGCGCGAAGAACAGCGGGGTCGACGCACTCGTGGCGTACACGCCGACCGCGAGCCGTGGGACGTCGACGCCCTCGGACACCATGCGGACCGCGACCAGCCAGCGACTGGTGCCCTCGGAGAACTGCGAGATGCGGGCCGACGCCGTCGGGTCGTCCGACAGGATGACGGTCGCCTCCTCGCCCGTGATGGTGTGCAGCAACTTGGCGTAGGCGCGGGCCGTCGTCTGGTCGGTGGCGATGATCATGCCGCCGGCGTCCGGGATGTGCTGTCGCAGCTGGCCCAGCCGCTTGTTGGCCGCCGCGATGACCGCGGGCATCCATTCGCCCTCGGGGTTCAGCGCGGTACGCCAGGCCCGGGCGGTCTGCTCGGCGGTGAGCGGTTCGCCGAGGCGGGCCGCATGCTCCTCGCCGGCGCTGTCGCGCCAGCGGGCCTCACCCGAGTACGCCATGAACACCACCGGACGCACCACGCCGTCGGCGAGGGCGTCGGAGTAGCCGTAAGTGTGGTCGGCCACCGACTGCTGATGTCCGCTGCCGTCGGGCGCGTACTGCACGAACGGGATGGGGCTGTCGTCCGACCGGAACGGGGTCCCGGTCAGGCAGAGGCGCCGCGTGGCGTCGTCGTAGGCCTCACGGATGGCCTCGCCCCAGCTCTTCGCGTCGCCGCCGTGGTGCACCTCGTCGAAGATGACCAGCGTCTTGTAGTTCTCGGTGCGCACCCGGTGTTTGGTGGGGTGGCTGGCGACCTGGGCATAGGTGACGACGATGCCGTGGTAGTCCGCCGACGTCTGCCCGGTCGAGTTGCTGAACTTGGGATCCAGCGCCATGCCGACGCGAGCGGCGGCCTCCGCCCACTGGGTCTTGAGGTGTTCGGTCGGGACAACCACCACGACCTGGTCGACGGTGCGCTCGGTCAGCAACTCACCGGCGATCCGTAGCGCGAATGTGGTCTTGCCTGCGCCCGGGGTCGCGACGGCAAGAAAATCCCGTGGTTTGGCGGTCAAATACCGCACCAACGCCCGACGCTGCCAGCCCCGCAAAGCCTGGGTGCTGGGCGCTGCATATGCCCGCACCCTTGAGACTCCTCCCGATCGAATGGCAGTCTAGGTCGCGCAATTGGGTGGGTGCACCTTTGCCCGGCGTGTCCGAAGTCGCGTGTCTCGCTCGTATGAAGCCCTAGAATCCGATGAACAGGGCGGATGCGCCGTCAACAATGCGGGCAGGGCCAGTTGGGGGAGGTACCCGGTGACGGCGCTCCATTTCATCTCGGGTCTCCCGCGTTCCGGGTCGACGCTTTTGGCGGCGCTGCTGCGACAGAATCCGCGCTTTCAGGCCGGGATGTCGGGTCCGCTGTGCGGTCTGTTCGACGCCTTGGTCGGGCAGATGAGTGCTCGCAGCGAGTTCTCCGTGTTTCTTGATGCTGCCAAGCGCGAGCGCATCTTGCGCGGGCTGTTCGACAGCTACTACGCCGACGCGACGGCGGAGGTGGTCTTCGATACCAATCGTGCCTGGTGTGCTCGGATGCCGGCGATCACGCAATTGTTTCCCGACGCGAAAGTCGTTGCGTGCGTGCGTGATTTGCCGTGGGTGATGGACAGCATCGAGCGGCTGGTGCAGCGCAACGTGTTCAGCCCGTCATCGATTTTCAATTACAGTCCGGGCGGCACGGTCTATAGCCGGGCCAACGGCATCGCCAGCCAGGACGGCATGGTTGGCGGCCCTTTCGACGCTCTCAAGCAGGCCTGCTACGGCGCCCATCGGGACAGTCTGCTGCTCGTTCAGTACGAGACGCTGAGCACCGAACCGGCCAAGGTCATGCACGCCATCTATGAGTTCATCGATCAACCGCTGTTCGAGCACGACTTCGGTGACGTCGACTACGACGTCTCCCAATTCGACGAGCGCGCGGGGACACCCGGGCTCCACACCGTGCGCGGCGAGGTGAAAGCCGTACCGCGGGAGAGTGTGCTACCGCCAGATCTGTTCAGCCGCTTCGTGAATGATGCATTCTGGCGGGACCCGAGCAAGGTGCCGGCCGGCCTACGCATCGTTTGACCGAGCCGTGACATGGAGAGGCCCGCACACCGATCGATGTGCGGGCCTCCCTTCCCGACCCCGGCTACGGCTTGTTTGCGCCGTCGGTGAGGATGATCGTCTGGTTCTGGATGGGGGCTCCGGGGAACGCCGCACCCGTACCTTGCGACCGCGACTGGCCGTTGTCGCCCGTAACTCCTACCCCGGTGCCACTGCCGCCGTTGCCGCCCTGGATCAGGTTGTCGGTGTACGTCGCGCCTGTGGGGTCGGCCCAGCTGATTGCGCCGACCTGGAAGTACCCGCCCTTGCCGCCGGTGCCGCCGCTGATGCCGCTACCGCCGGAGCCGACAATTGCCGTGACTCCCGTAGCGGTGGTGTTCGGTCCCAGGGCGTTGATCGACGAGGTGAACGCGCCGCCAAGGCCGCCGTGACCGCCATCGATGCCTTGGCCGCCGGTGCCGCCGTGGATGCTGCCGCTCGCGACCGCATTCTCGCCGGCCGCGTTGATCGCCGTCTTGCCTCCGTTGCCGCCGACGGAACCTGCCGTGCCCGAAGCATTTCCGCCGTCACCACCAACTGACAATCCCGACGCCACGGCATTGTCTCCGGGGGCGATGGTGAAGTTGCTGTAGGTCGGGGGCGGGCCGGTCACGATGTAGTTGGACCGACCGGCGGCCATGTATCCGCTGCCGCCGTTGCCACCGGTGTTGCCGACACCGTCGGCTTTGCCTCCGACGCCACCAGCGGCCTCGCCAGACGTGGTGCCGCCGTTGTAGGTCTCCATCTGGGCCCAGCCGCCCTGGCCGCCTTGGCCGCCGTTGGTGCCGTTGCCGCCGTTGCGGCCCCAGACATGGGCCGCATCGGTCGCGGTGCCGATATGGCCGCCCGACGCGACAGTCACGTAGGCATCGCCGCCCTTGCCGCCGACGCCGCCGTTGGCGTCGCCGAGTCCGCCGCCGCCACCGACTGCGTCGGTATTGGTCACGGTGGTGCCCGCGTCGGACGCCGTGATGACAACGTTGCCGCCTGCGGCGCTGTCGGATCCGGCGCCGCCCGTCGCTGAGGTGTCCGTGACGGCTGCATCGGTGACGGTCACAGTGCTGGTGCCGCCTCCGCCGGCGACCGGTGCTGCCGCGTCGGCATTGCCGCCATTGCCGCCCGTGACTGTGGTCTTCGAGACGGACGTCGTGGACCCGTTCGCGTCGAGCGTTGCGGACCCACCGGCACCGCCGGCATTGCCCGCACCCGTAGCGGTGCCGTCGGCGCCGGTGCCGCCCTGTCCGCCCGTTGCGCTGCTATCGGTCACGCCGCCAGCGGGGGTGTAACCGGTGATTGTCGCGAGGCCACCGGCCCCGCCCGCGCCACCGTCGTTACCCACGCCCGCGCCGCCCGCGCCGCCGGCGCCGCCGAGGACAGTGTTGTCGGTGCCGATCCACAGGTGGGTGTTGCCGCCGGCCCCGCCCGCGCCACCCAGCGCGCCTCCGGTGCCCGCGTTACCGCCGGTGCCACCGGCGCCACCGGTGACAGTGCCGCCGACGAGGTCGATCGACGACAGCGCGTAGCCGTAGCCGCCGTCACCGCCTTTGCCGTTCCCGACGCCGTAGCCGCTGTTACCGCCGCGTCCGCCAACTGCCGTGCTGCCGTGATCGACGCTGCCGTACTCGGCGAAGACGCCGCCCTTGCCGCCGGCGCCGCCCTGGCCGCCGTCGTAGCCGTAGCCACCGGCCCCGCCGATGCCGGTGCCGTTCACCACAGTGCCGCCGCTGTACGCACCGCCGTCTCCGGCGTCCACCAGCCCGGTGCCGCCCTTGCCGCCGTGGCCGCCCGAGTAGCCGTATCCGCCGGCACCGCCCGTGGCCGTGCCGCTGGCGGCGGCGTCGTGCCCGTATCCGCTGGTCGCGACAACGAAAGCATTGCCACCAACACCGCCGGAGCTACCTGCGCCGTTGGCAGCGCCGCCCATGCCACCGGTGGCGGTACCGCTGGCCGTACCCGGGTTGGCGGCGGAGTTGTAGCCGCCCGCGATGACACCCTTGCCGCCGGCGCCGCCCATGCCGCTACCGATGGAACCGCCACCGGCCCCGCCGGTAGCGGTGCCGCTCGCGGAGCTTGTGGAGCCGAGGGCCTGAATGAGGCCTTCCCCGCCGGTGCCGCCGGTGCCACCGGCCGCAGTTGACGTGGCGTCGCCGCCGTAGCCGCCGGCACCACCGATGGCGTTGCCGTTGACCGTTGCGCCGCTGCTGTCGGTTTGCAGGACGGCGCCACCGCCACCGCCACCACCGCCACCACCGAACCCGCCAAGGGGGGTGGTGGATTTGGCGCCGTAGCCGCCGTAGCCGCCGACCCCACCGGTGGCGGTTCCGGTGATGTTGGATCCGGTGACGAGTCCATAGCCGTTACCACCGGCGCCCCCGTTGCCGCCGCCGCCGTCGGCACCGTTGGTACCTGCGGTGCCGGTCTGGCCCAGGAAGCCGAAGAGTCCGCCGCCGGAACCGGCCGCGCCGCCTGCCCCACCGGCTCCACCCCCGGTGCCGCCCGCGCCGCCGCTGCCGCCGGCGAGGTTGGCCGCATTGCCGTCGGCGCCGCGGCCGCCTGTGCCACCGATGCCGGCGTTGCCGCCGGCCCCGCCGCTACCGGCTGCAGCGAAGACCACGCCGGTGGCGTTGCCGCCGGCACCGCCCTTACCGCCGTTGCCTCCGGCGGTACCACCGTTCTGGCCGTTGCCGAAACCGTTGCCATAGTCGACGGCCCAGTTACCGGCGGCGCCAGTGGTTCCTGCGAGGCCGGAGCCGCCCGTGCCGCCGTCGCCGGCGATGCCGAACACCAGGCCGGGGGCGTCCCCGCCCTTGCCGCCATCGCCTGCGGTTTGGCCATTGGTGGAATTGCCACCATCGCCGCCCCTGGCCCCGATGCCCATGATGCTGCCGCCGTTACCGCCCATGCCGCCGTTGGAGCCGGCGCCAGCAACGCCGAGGAAGCCGGCGCCACCAATGCCGCCGTTGCCCACCAAGCCAGCGCTGCCGCCGTTACCTCCGGCTACTCCGGCGGTAGTGCTGGAGTAGCCGGTACCGCCGTCGCCGAACCACAGGCCGGCGTTGTAGCCGTCGGGGTGTGCCTGGGTGCCGGCAGCGCCATTACCGATCAGATCCTGGCCAGAAACTTGGTTGATCAATCCGTCGACGACGGCACCGATTGGCCCATTGATCCAGAGTTCCATGCCAGTGTGCACTACCTGGTAGACGAACTGGTTGACGAGCGCGGTCGGATTGAACCCGGCCGGAGGGGCAGTGGGAGCCGCCGGCGTCGTCGGAGCCAACGGTGTGGTGGCCGCCAACGAAGTGGGAACCGCGAGTGCCGCCTTGGGGGCCGTGTTGGTCACGCCCGGGTCGCCCTGACGACGTACCCAGGCCAGCACCGCCCAGACGCCGGGCATTTCGGTCGGTATGGTCGGCGCGTTGGGGGCCAACATGGTGCCCAGTCCGACCGCGGACAGAAGTCCGGTGATCGGGTTGATCGGCGCGACCGGTGCCGGGGCGGATGCCGCGGTCATGGCCGGGATCGCCTGTTGGATCGTAGGCGCACTCCGTTGACCGCCGACCGGGCTCGGAGTCGTGACGGCGCTCACCGGCTTTGGGTCGGGGGTGGGAGTGGGATTCTGCACCACGATGGCTGCCGTTCGGACCGGTCCACCGGTGCCCCGGTCGTCTGTCGACGGATCGGTAGATGGTTGTTTCACCGTTGGGCCAGAGTTCGACGTGTCGGTCGATGCTGACTTCTGTGCAGGCGTTGACTTCGTGTTCCGCTGGCGACGGTTGTCCGGTGTGTTGTTGGCGCCGTCGCTGTTGGGGGAACCGCCGGCGTTCACGTTCCCGGAATGAGCGCCGTGGGCAAATTTTGTCAGGGCTTCTTTGACTGCATCTGTGATCTGGCGAACAGGGTCCGGGGCCGGATTGCCCGTCGTGCCCGGGGAGCCGGTCGAAGTGTCGGAGCTCTCCGATTGATCGGCCTTCGGCTTGTTCGGGGCCTTGGGTTTGGTCTCCGTTTTGGGTTTGCCATCGGCGGAGCCGGAGTCTGCGTGGTCGCCACCGGTCGAGCCCTCGGTGTTGACGAGCCTGATGTCAGCGGTCACTGACTTCATCGTCGGCGAATCGGGCCCCAGAAGCAGCATGACGCCTGCACTTGCGAAGGCTGCGCTTGTCAAACCCGCTGTCGCGAGTGGTCCTACCGTATTCCACCAACCGTTAGTGCTCGCAGCGTTGTGCTTCGCCATGACCCCCCCAGCCCGTCAATTTGAGATGTGACATCCGCGTTACGAATGCTGACAAGTTAACGCCTGTAATCGACTGACCGGAACAGGTTTGGGGAAACTTCCGATGATTGTCGTCGCGCCTTCAGCAAATTTAATTTACGCGACTGTAACGGCGGAAATTTGTCTCACCTGCAAATAATACGGAAAGTATGTATTTTGAGCGATGTTCAATATGTGATCTTCGGCTGCCTCGGGGTGGCGGCGTTGAAGTTGCATCGGGTGAGGAATGGGCAAAAATAGAACACGTTCATTCTGGCCAATTTCAACAGGTCGGGCGGCATCGGGCGGACTGAAGCGCTGACGCGATGCCGGTAGCCGATCGCATCGACACCCGAGAATCCGTTGCGACACTTACCTGTTCGGGTGGGCGTCATGCGAGTGCTTTCGGAAAATTTGCAATGCCGCATCGACGCCGTGCGATGCCCAGGTTGTTGTGGTGGTCGCGACTCGCTGAACGTCCGTAGGTTTGCCGGCGCCGGAGGCGTCGCGACGTTTGCTCAGCGCAGGGCGGAGTGCCGCGGTGGGCCACGTGTTCGGAGGCGTCGACGCCGCCCGTCCGGTTGCGGGGTATGGGCGGCGCATCGACTTGGTGGGCTTTGACCCTATGGTTGGCGCAAACTAGGGGCCTCGGCCGCCGGCAAACAGGTCGTACTGCGTTCCGGTGTCATTCGACGAAGAAGTTGTCGTGGCTGATGAACCACTCGCGGCGTTCGTCGTCGGTCATGTCGGCGAGTTGGCCGAATCCTTCGAAGTACGCCTCGCGCGGGGCGCCCGGAGCGAACAGCATCAGAACCGATGCGGACTCGTCGGCCTCATTGCGGAAGCCGTGGATGCCACCCGGCGGGACGTAGAGGAAGTCGTTCGGGCCGGCCTGGACCCAGTCGGTGCCGTCGTACAGCGTCATGCTGCCGGACAACACGAAGAAGGCCTCGGACATGGCGCGGTGAAAATGCGGGCCCGGGCCGCCGCCACGCGGCGCGATGTCGACTCGGTACAGGCCGTAGTCGCCCGCGGTCTTCTGTTGGTTCGCCAGGTAGTGGTACTGGACCAGGCCGTGCGAGTCGTAGTCGGGTGGCTCGTCACCGCGCCGCAGCGTGGCGCTGACCTCGGGTTGGTCGGCGGTATAGCGGGCCGGGGGATACGGCGGTACAACCAACGACATGGTCGGCTCCTGGCCATCGAGATCGGGACGGCTTCTCGCTCCCCACAATAGGGCGGCGGCGCCTGCGCCGGCTCGCGGCGAATTCACAGGTTCCGGACACTCGTTGTTCAGACTCCGCGCCTAGCGTCCGTGCGGTGATAACCAGACGGGCCTTCCTGGCTGCTGGTGCCGCTGCCGCCGGTTCGCTGGCATTTGCGGCGCCGAGCGCCGGTGCGCAGGATCCCGCGGCCGTCGCCGGCCAGTACGAGCGCCGGGTGCCGACCCAGTGGGGGATGGCCCTGCCAGGGATCGTCACCTCGGTCCCGGCGAGCGGGCGCCAGATCGCCCTGACGTTCGACGCCTGCCGCGGCGGCGTCGATGAGGCACTCCTCGACACATTGCAGCGCAACAACGTGCCCGCGGTGCTCTTCTTCAACTCCCGCTGGATCGACCAGAACCCGGACCGGGCCGCGCAGCTGGCGGCCAACCCGCTGTTCGACATCGGTAACCACGGCACCCGCCACGTGCCGTTGTCGGTGACCGGCCGTGCCGCTTATGGCATCGCCGGCACGCGCTCGGCCGCCGAGGTCGTCGACGAGGTGTGGGGTAACCAGATGAAGCTCACCGCGCTCACGGGCCGGGCGCCCACCTGGTTCCGCCCGGGCACCGCCCACTACGACGACGTGGCCGTGCAGATCGTGCACGACCTCGGGTTACAGCCGCTGGGTTTCAGCGTCAACGGCGATTCCGGCGCCACGCTGCCGGCCGCCCGGGTACGCGCGAATCTCGTTGGTGCGCAGCCCGGTTCCGTCGTCATTTCCCACATGAATCACCCGGGGTCAGGGACCGCGGCCGGTTACGCCGGGGCGATCGCCGACATGCGGGCGGCCGGGTGGGAGTTCGTGCGGCCCGCCTAGCATCGGTGCGGTGGAGATGTTTGACGAGGGCATGCGGGCCGCGCGCCTTCTGGACGCCCAGGACAAGGCGGCGGAACTGTTCGTCGCCATCGAAGAACGCGGGTTGATCCGGCCCGGCGTCGGCGAGCGGCAGGTGACCGACGAGATCCGTGATCTGGCCGCCGAGATTCTCGGCGTCACCCGGCACTGGCACAAGCGGATCGTGCATGGCGGCGAGAACACACTCGCGACCGCGCGGGACAACCCGCCCGACCGGGTGATCGCCGACGACGACATCGTGTTCGTCGACCTCGGGCCGCTTTTCGAGGAGTGGGAAGCCGACTTCGGCCGTACCTTCGTGCTCGGTGACGACCCGCGAAAGCTGGCCCTGCGCAACGACTTACCGAAGGTGTGGGACGCGGCACGGGCGCACTTCGAGTCGACTCCGGACATCACCGGTGCGCGGCTGTTCGACCACGTCGTCGGGTTGAGTCACGCCGCGGGCTGGGAATTCGGTGGTGCCATTGCCGGACACCTCGTGGGGGAGTTCCCGCACGAGAAGATCCGGGGCCACGAAATCGACTCCTATGTGGCGCCCGGCTCGGACCTGCCGATGCGGCGCGTGGATTCCCAAGGGCGGCAATGCCATTGGATTCTCGAAGTGCATCTCGTCGACCCGGACCGGCGGTTCGGTGGGTTCCAAGAGGAGCTGTTGGACCTGCGCAGGTGACTGCGGTGTGGCGCCGATTGCCGGCGCCACACCGCATTTCCTACACCTGGATTCCGGTGCCGCCGGCCGGGTTGCCGGTGCCGCCGTTGCCACTGCCGCCGCCGCTACCCGTGGCACCGCCGCTGCCGTCGTGCGTGCCGTGGCCGCCGCCCGGGCCGCCTGCACCGCCAGCGCCGCCGGCACCGCCGGCCGGACCGTTGCCGCCGGCGCCTGTCGTCGAACCGGTTCCGCCGTTACCACCGTTGCCGCTGGCGCCGCCGATCCCACCGGCACCACCATCGCCGCCGTTGCCCCACTGGGTCACGTTGTCGTTGTAGCCCTTGCCGCCGGCGCCACCGGAGCCGCCGGCCCCACCGACACCGCCGACGCCGCCCGCGCCACCGACATTGTTTCCGGAGGTTCCGCCGTTGCAGCCGAAGCCGCCGGCGCCGCCGTGGCCACCCACGCCGCCCGTGGCACCGGCGTTGCCGTTGATGAACGGGATACCGTTCGCGCCGGTTTGACCTGATCCGCCGGTACCGCCGTTGCCGCCGGTGCCACCTGCACCGCCGGCACCGTCGAGTCCGTGCGGGGCCGTGCCGCCGTCGCCACCGTTACCACCGGCGCCGCCCGCGCCACCCGTGCCGGTCAGGCCGCCCGAGCCGCCGGCACCACCGTCGCCACCGCGGCCCGCGGTGTCCAGGATGGTGAGGGAGTCGAAGCCGTCGCCGCCCCGACCGCCGGTACCACCGACACCGCCGGTGCCGTACGCGGCTTGATTGACACCGGCGCCGTTGAAGCCGCCCGCGCCTGCGGTGCCGGCGGTGCCACCGGCCCCACCCTTGCCACCGTTGCGCTGGATCGACGAAATGCCGTTGGAGCCGGCACCACCGGTGCCACCGTCGCCGGCCGCGCCGCCCTTGCCGCCGTTACCGACGGTGCCATGTGCTGCGGCGCCGCCCTTGCCACCGGCACCGCCGTTACCACCCGCGCCGCCGCTACCACCGGTGTTGCCGCCGAGAACGCCCGAACCGCCACTGCCGCCGTTGCCGGCGTCGCCGCCGATCCCGCCGCTGCCGCCGTTGCCGGAGTTGGTGCCGCCGGCGCCACCGGTGCCGCCCGCTCCGCCGTTACCGCCGTTCGGGCCGTTCTGGCCCAGTGCGGCAAGACCATCAGCGCCCTTGCCGCCCGTGCCACCGGCACCGCCGCTACCACCGTTGCCGTCGGTCCCGCCGGAGCCACCGTTACCGCCGGCGCCGCCGTTGCCGGCCACGCCGATCGCGGTGATGGTGTCAAAGCCGTTGCCGCCCTTGCCACCGTTGCCACCGTTGCCACCCGCGCCGCTTGCGGCCTGGTTGGCGCCGGCACCGTTGAAGCCGCCGGCACCGGCATTGCCGGCGTTACCGCCGTCACCGCCCTTTCCGCCATCGGGGATCAGTGACGAGCTGCCGTTGGAGCCGTTGCCGCCGTCGCTGCCGTTGCCGGCTGCGCCGCCCTTGCCGCCGTTACCGACGGTGCCGTGCGCTGCTGTGCCGCCCTTTCCACCGACAGCGCCGTTGCCGCCGTTACCGCCTTTGCCGCCACCGCCGAGGGCTCCGCCGCCGAGGACACCTGAGCCGCCGCTGCCGCCGTTGCCGGCGTCGCCGCCGATCCCGCCGCTGCCGCCGTTGCCGGAGTTGGTGCCGCCGGCGCCACCGGTGCCGCCCGCTCCGCCGTTACCGCCGTTCGGGCCGTTCTGGCCCAGTGCGGCAAGACCATCGGCACCCTTGCCGCCCGTGCCACCGGCGCCGCCGCTACCACCGTTGCCGTCGGTCCCGCCGGAACCTCCGTTGCCGCCGGCGCCGCCGTTGCCGGCCACGCCGATCGCGGTGATGGTGTCAAAGCCGTTGCCGCCCTTGCCGCCGTTGCCGCCGTGGGCGCTGGTGTCACCGGTCGCGGCCTGGTTCTGTCCGTTGCCGTTGAAGCCGCCGGCGCCCGCGGTGCCGGCGTTGCCGCCGTTACCGCCCGTGCCGCCGTCGGGGATCAGCGAGGAGCTGCCGTCGGAGCCGTTGCCGCCGTCGCCGCCGAATCCGGCCGCGCCGCCCTGGCCACCGGCACCGACACTGCCGATGAACCCGACCTGCTTGCCGCCCTTTCCGCCGACACCGCCGACACCACCATTTCCGCCGTTACCGCCGCCGCCGAGGGCCCCGCCGCCGAGGACGCCCGAGCCACCCTTGCCGCCGTTGCCGGCGTCGCCGCCAACACCGCCGTGTCCGCCGATGCCGAAGATGTGGCCGCCATTGCCGCCGGCACCGCCATTGGCGCCGCTTTGGCCGTCGGCACCGTTCTGGCCCAGCGCGGCAAGGCCGTCGGCGCCGCTGGCACCACTGCCGCCCATACCGCCGTCGCCGCCATGGCCGATTCCGCCGGCGTTGCCACCGTTACCACCGGCCGTCGGCGTGAAGAGACCGAAGCCCGAGTAGCCGGCGCCACCCCCGCCGCCGTTGCCGAACCCGCGGGCGTTGCCGCCATTGCCACCGGTGATTCCGGGAAGGCCGCTGGAGTAGCCCCTACCGCCGTCGCCCCACCACAGGCCGCCGTCGCCGCCGTTGGGGTTGATCAGGTTGCCGTTGGAGCCGTTGCCGATCAGGTACTGGCCGGCGAGCAGGTTGATCCCGGCGTCGACGACAAAGCCCATGGGACTGTTGATCCAGGCCTGCACGCCGAAGTGCACGTTCTGATAAATCCAGTTGGCGACCACAACGGTCGGGTCGACGAACGTGGGTAGTGCCAGCGGTCCGACGGCGGCCAGGGGATTGACCGCGGCCAGCGGAGCGGGCGCGGCGAGAGGACCGGGCGCGGCCAGCGGCTTGGTCGCGGCTGCGGGAGTCGGCGTCGCCAGGGGGCTGCCCGCCGTCGGCGGGGCTGTGGCGGCCGCGGGGTGTGCGGCGGCCGGATGCATGCGCTTGCTGGTTACGCCGTACTCGACCTGCCGGCGCACCCACGCCATCAGGGCCCAGACGCTGGGCATCTGGTCGGGCGTGGTCGGTGCGTCGGGAGCCAGCGTGGCGCCGAGGCTGACGGCGGACAACGTGCCGGTGATCGGGTTGAACGCCTTGGTCGTGGGGGCGGTGACGACCGGGCCGGTTTGCGGCGTCGTCGGCGCGGACGGGGTGGACTGGCCGGCCGGAACCGTCGGGGTCGTACCGCCGGTTGCGCCGGCCGGATCGGTGGCGTGGTGCCCGGCAGCCGGGGTACCAGCGACGGCGCCGGTGGGGGTCTGCTTCGGGCCGACGGCCGCGGTGGAACTCGGCTTGTCCGGTGCGTCGGACTTCGGGACGGCAGTTGATCGTGTACCCCGCGAGTGCCGAGGTTGCGCAGTGCCGGCGCCCGGGTCGTTGTCGGGATTCGTGCTCGCGTGTTTCGGTGGCGTGATGCCGTTCAGGGCTTTTCTGGCGTCTTCCGCGTACTGACGCATCCGGTCCTGCGCCTGTTGGCGTGGGGTCCGCGGGGTGCCGGTCGGAGTGCCGGACGCCGGGGTGTCGCCGGGGTCGGTCGAAGGCTTCGGCTTGGTGGACGGCTTGGTGGACGGATTGGTCGCAGGCGTGGGCTTGCTCGGGTTCTGGGTCTTGCCGTCGGTGGTCGTGGCGGCACCGGTGCCACCCGACTTGGAGCCGCCGTCACCGGTCGAGCTCTCGGTGTTGACGAGCTTGACGTCCGCGGTCACCGACTGCATTGTCGGGGAATCGGGTCCCAACAGGAGCATCACGCCCGCGCTCGCGAATGCCGCACCCGTCAATCCCGCAGCCGTGAGCGGCCCGGCCGCACTCCACCAGCTGTTGGTGCCCACTGCCCTGTGCTTACCCACGATCCTCCTCGCTCGTCGGGTGTGAGAAACGACACCCCCGTAAATAAACGTGGCGAGACTAACACCTGTAATCGCAGGCTGTGAACATCTTGAGAAAGTGTGCGCACGTTCATATCTGCAGTGGGAATGTGGGATCTTCGCGCGTTATGCCTGTTCGCCAGTGGTGAGACCGGGTCTAGGTGGGCTTTGGAGCGATGCGCGGGTCGGATGCCGCGCTGGTGAGTGTCGATGTCGTGAGCCTCTGCGGGACGGCGGGCGAGACATTTCTAGAACACGTTCATTTGCGCCGCGTCATCGAGGTCGTCGGTTGGTCGGCGCTGCCGATGGGGTGTGACACTCCGATGTGGGCGATTCGCCGACCCCGACCGGGCCCAGCAAACGAGCTCTTCCCCCTGGTGGTGCCTGTGGTGTGGAAGATGGCTAGCACCTAGCCATTAGCCAAGATGGATATTTTTCCGTTTGACGGAGTTGCTGATGAGTGCTCCGTAATCGTTCAATATCGTCAATACCGACGGACTGTGATACGGCGAATAACCGCATTAAATAACGTGTATTGATGGATTCTGACGGATACGCGGCGAGAGATACAGTCCGACTGTGGGCGACCAAGCTACTTGCTGAGGTTTTTAGGAACATTGGAGACGTGTTTGCCGAAGGTCTTCTCATTTGCCAGGCGGGTAGCTACTCTTGACGGCAGTCACATCCGGACTAGCTAAGGAGAAATCATGTCGATGATCCGTTCAACCGTCCTCTTGGGGGCGGCAGTAGTCGGTGCCGGCGCAATCGCGCTGCTCGGCGCGGGGGCGGCTTCTGCTGACTCTGGCATCAATCTCGGGCCCGGCAGTAACAACGGATTGCTCAACGGCGGCGCCGGCAACACCGGCGTCCTGAATTTCGGTACCGGAAACAAGGGCATCCTGAACCTGGGCAACGGGGGCACCGGCATCGCCAACATCGGCAACGGAAGCACCGGCATCCTCAACATCGGTAACGGGAGTGGCGGCGTCGTCACCGTCGGCGACGGGCGCAACGGCCTGCTGAACATCGGCTACCCGCACTAGCCTCGCCGTACCGCGGTACCTCTCTCGGGAGCCCTGTGGGTCTGTGTGAAACCCCTTGTCGCACAGACGCACAGGGCTCTTCCGCGTGCGGGGCTGGCTACACCGGGAACGTCACTCCGGTCAGTTCTTCGGACACCGCCCACAGTCGCTGCTGGAGTGCGGTGTCATGGGACTGGTCGCTCGAGCCGACGATCTTCGGGTGGCCCGTCTGCTGGAATCGTCCGTCCGGCCCGTAGTACTGGCCACCAAATGCGGCCGGGTCGGTCGCGGCGCGCAGCGTGGGCAGGGCGCCCATCGCAGCGCTCTGGAACAGCCGCTCGACGACGGGTCCCGCGACGGCGGGCGGCACGGGGATGTGCCGCATCAGTTCAGTGCTCGACCCGCCCGGATGTGCGGCGAGCGCGACGGTCTCCGCGCCCGTCAGTCGCCGCTGCAGTTCATAGGTGAAGAGCAGATTGGCGAGCTTGGACTGGCCGTAGGCCTCCAGTCGGTTGTAACGGCGCTCCCACTGCAGATCATCGAAATGGATGGCGGCGCGAATCCGGTGGCCCAGGCTGCTGACCGTCACGACGCGGGAGCCGGGCACCGTCAGCAGCTGGTCGAGCAGGAGCCCGGTGAACGCGAAGTGGCCCAGATGGTTGGTGCCGAACTGCATCTCGAAACCGTCGGCCGTGGTCTGCTTCGGCGTCCACATGACGCCGGCGTTGTTGATCAGCAGGTCGATGGCCGGGTATTCCGACTTCAGTTGTTCGGCTGCTTCCCGGACCGACTGCAGTGAGCTGAGGTCGAGCTCCTGGAGGGCGACATCGGCGTCGGGGGTGGCCTGCCGGATTCGGTCGACGGCCTCCTTGCCTTTGTCGAGATTCCGCACGGCGAGCACGACGTGTGCGTTCTTGGCGGCGAGCGCGGCGGCGGTCTCGTAGCCGAGGCCGGTGTTCGCGCCGGTGATGACGGCGGTGCGTCCGGTCTGATCGGGAATGTTGGCGGTTGTCCACTTGGTCATGGCGGTCCTCGGTAGCCTGGGGGTTATCCGGGGCGGGCGCCCCGGATGCTTCACATATCCGGAACGGTCGCCCCGTTTAATTTGTTCCCGGGAGCATGATGATCTGCAAACCGAAGAGGCCGCTGCGAGCCGATGCGGCCCGGAACCGCGCGCGCGTGCTGGAAGTCGCCTACCAAACGTTCGCCGACGAGGGGCTCTCGGTCCCGATCGACGAGATCGCGCGCCGGGCCGGCGTCGGCGCCGGCACCGTCTACCGGCACTTCCCGACCAAGGACGATCTCTACCGCGCGGTCATCGAGGACCGGCTGGAATCCGTCATGGGTGCCGGCCGGGCTTGTTTGGCCTCGGACGCGCCCGGTGACGCGCTGTTCGACTTCCTGCGGTCGATGGTCCGGTGGGGCGAAACCGACCAGGGTCTGGTCGACGCGCTCGCCGGGCTCGGCATCGACGTCAACGCCCTGGTGCCCGATGTCGAAGAGGAATTCCTGGCGCTGCTGGGCGAGCTGCTGGCCGCCGCCCAAGGGGCCGGCGCCGTCCGTGCGGACGTCACGGCCTCGGATGTGAAGACGCTGCTCGTGGCGGCGAACGCGGCGCAGCGCTACGACGCCGAGGCCGCCGATCGCGTGGTCGGGTTGATGATGGATGGACTGCGTCAGCGCTGAATCTTTTCGGCCGGGCGAAAGCGGGTTCTCCGGCGTAGCGTCGGCCACATGGAATTCGGGATCTCGACCTTCGTCGACGACGACACCATTGGCCCGGTATCTCTGGCACGTGCGATCGAAGAGCGCGGATTCACCTCTCTCATCGTCGCCGAGCACAGCCATATCCCCGTGAGCCGGGAGAGCCCGTATCCCGCAGGCGGCGACCTGCCGTCCGTCTACTACAACACCCTCGATCCGTTCGTCACGCTGGCTGCAGCGGCCGCCGTGACCTCCACGATCGAGCTGTTCACCGGTATCGCGCTGCTCATCCAGCGCGACGCGATCCACACGGCAAAAGAGGCGGCCAGCATCGACCAGATCTCTGGCGGTCGCTTCGTCTTCGGCGTCGGCGCCGGCTGGAACCTCGAGGAGATGCGCGACCACGGCACGGATCCCAGGACCCGTGGCGCCCGGCTCGACGAGAGCATCGAGGCGATCAAGGCGCTATGGACGACAGAACCTGCCGAGTACCACGGCAAGTTCGTCGACTTCGAGTCGTCGTACTGCCGCCCCAAGCCGGTACAAAAACCGCACCCGCCGATCTTCATCGGCGGCAACTCAGATGCCACCGTCAAGCGAGTGGCCCGTCACGGAGCCGGCTGGATTTCCAACCCGCTGCCCAGGGATGTGTTGGCCAAACGCATCGGGCAGTTGCGTGAAGCCGCCGGCCACGACGTACCGCTGGCGATGTTCGGCGTACCCGTTGAGCCCGACTATTGGCGCGGACTCGAGGACCTCGGTTTCGGTCGGGTGGGATTGATGCTGCCGTCGGTGGGCAAGGACGAGTCGCTGCGACTGCTCGATGAATACGTCGCGCAGGTGGCGCAGTACCGGGCGGCCTCCTGACGACCTTGCACTCGCCCTACCTGAGTGCTAAAAAGACGTTGGCACTCTCGATACGTGAGTGCTAGGTCGGGACAGTGAGGCCGGGGCCGCATCTGCGAGCACAGCCCAGGCCGTCCGTCGCGGGCGCTGCGCCTGACCAAAGACGTGCAATTCCCTACCGGAGGAATTACTTCGCAATGGCCAAGACAATTGCGTATGACGAAGAGGCCCGCCGTGGCCTCGAGCGGGGCCTGAACAGCCTCGCCGACGCCGTGAAGGTGACGCTGGGCCCCAAGGGTCGCAACGTCGTCCTGGAGAAGAAGTGGGGCGCTCCCACGATCACCAACGATGGTGTGTCCATCGCCAAGGAGATCGAGCTGGAGGACCCGTACGAGAAGATCGGCGCTGAGCTGGTCAAGGAAGTTGCCAAGAAGACGGACGACGTCGCTGGCGACGGCACCACCACCGCCACCGTTCTGGCCCAGGCCCTGGTTCGCGAAGGCCTGCGCAACGTCGCTGCCGGCGCCAACCCGCTCGGCCTGAAGCGCGGCATCGAGAAGGCCGTCGAGGCCGTCACCGCCGGCCTGCTCAAGTCCGCCAAGGAGGTCGAGACCAAGGAGCAGATCGCTGCCACCGCCGGTATCTCGGCCGGTGACCAGTCCATCGGTGACCTGATCGCCGAGGCCATGGACAAGGTCGGCAACGAGGGTGTCATCACCGTCGAGGAGAGCAACACCTTCGGCCTGCAGCTGGAGCTCACCGAGGGTATGCGCTTCGACAAGGGCTACATCTCGGGTTACTTCGTGACCGACGCCGAGCGCCAGGAAGCTGTCCTCGAGGACCCGTTCATCCTGCTGGTCAGCTCGAAGATCTCGACCGTCAAGGACCTGCTGCCGCTGCTGGAGAAGGTCATCCAGTCGGGCAAGCCGCTCCTGATCATCGCCGAGGACGTCGAGGGCGAAGCCCTGTCGACCCTGGTCGTCAACAAGATCCGCGGCACCTTCAAGTCCATCGCCGTCAAGGCCCCGGGCTTCGGTGACCGTCGCAAGGCGATGCTGCAGGACATGGCGATCCTCACCGGTGGCCAGGTCATCAGCGAAGAGGTCGGCCTGTCCCTCGAGACCGCCGACATCACCCTGCTGGGCAAGGCCCGCAAGGTCGTCGTGACCAAGGACGAGACCACCATCGTCGAGGGTGCCGGCGACGCCGAGGCCATCGCCGGTCGGGTTGCCCAGATCCGCAGCGAGATCGAGAACAGCGACTCCGACTACGACCGTGAGAAGCTGCAGGAGCGCCTGGCCAAGCTGGCCGGTGGCGTTGCAGTCATCAAGGCCGGCGCTGCCACCGAGGTGGAGCTCAAGGAGCGCAAGCACCGCATCGAGGACGCCGTTCGCAACGCGAAGGCTGCCGTCGAAGAGGGCATCGTCGCCGGTGGTGGCGTGGCCCTGCTGCAGTCGGCTCCGGCGCTCGACGAGCTCAAGCTCGAGGGTGACGAGGCCACCGGTGCCAACATCGTGCGTGTCGCCCTGTCGGCTCCGCTGAAGCAGATCGCCTTCAACGGTGGTCTGGAGCCGGGCGTCGTCGCCGAGAAGGTGTCGAACCTGCCCTCGGGTCACGGCCTGAACGCCGCGACCAACGTCTACGAGGACCTGCTGGCCGCCGGCGTTGCCGACCCGGTCAAGGTCACCCGCTCGGCGCTGCAGAACGCGGCGTCCATCGCGGCGCTGTTCCTCACCACCGAGGCCGTCGTCGCCGACAAGCCGGAGAAGGCCGCGGCTCCCGCCGGCGACCCGACCGGTGGCATGGGCGGTATGGACTTCTAAGTCCAGCTCTTTCACGGGAAAGCCCCGACTCGCTTCGTGCGAGCCGGGGCTTTTTCGTTGGTACCAACAAGCGCAGTTGCCTGAGATGTCGGTGCCTGACACAACGTCGGGCTGAGAGTGTCGTTGAGGCTATATACGGTTATCGACGCTCTCAGGCCGACGTTGTGATCGGGCCGCGGTGTGCATCCCGCCGAATGATGGCGAGGATGTCCGCCTCTACCGTGTCCCAGCGGTGAACAACATCCTCATACGTCAGCCGAATCACCAGATACCCCATCCTCGTCGCTGCTCTGTCCCTGTCCCGGTCGGCCTGATACCGGGGTACGTGATGTTCGCGGCTGTCGGCTTCGATGATCAGTCTGTCGCCCACGAGCAGGTCGACTCGCCCGACTCCAGGGATACGGACTTGGATGCGTAAGTGAATTCGCAGTGCTCGCAGTCGTAAGCGGATCATGGTCTCCGTGCCGGATTCGCTCCTGGGATCACATCGCTCGGCCAGGTGTTGCCGGGCGAAACGCGATGCGGCGACAATGTCTCGCGCGTCGGCCATCTGAATCATGCGTTTGTTCAGCATCGAGTCCAGGATCACGATCAGTCCCTCGGCGTCCAGGCAGTTCGCTGCTGATGCGACTGCAACATCAATCGGATCGATGGCCCCGGTGATCGGTGGATCAAGTCGGTACGGATGGCACGACCGGACGCCAGGCCGAGACGTGCGTGCACGCTCGGCATACCGGATGTGCAAACCAGAATCGGGAACCCACACCTTGACGCGGCGCAGCACGGAGGCGCATCCCAACACGCCCCCGGCGGCGACGGCACGTACTACTTGCGGGTCGGCGGACGGCCCTGCGTACCAACCGCGCCGCACCGACTGCCACCGTTGTTTCTTGATCTGCTGACGCGACCAGCCTGCCTCGCGCAGTTGTGCCGCGGATGCCACCCCGCCGTTCGCGGCCAGCAGTAGTTCGATTTCCCCCATCGCTCAATAGCAGCCGACGGAACGGGTCGGCGATAGTCCCTGGGGTGTCAGCCTGTGGATAACTCGGGCGGGTTGATCATTCCTTGAGCGAAACGCAGTCGTGCACGCCCTCGGGGCTGCGATGCAACACCGCTCGAGTCGGCAGCACGCGCAGGCCCGCGTCGGTGGCTTCGGCCGTCCCGTCGACGATCAGCGAGTAGCCGGTGGGTTCCCGTGGCGGCCACAGCACCGTCACGGCCGGGTGCGCGCCGGTGTTGTGTCGCGTGGTGTTTCCGACGGGTTCGATCGTCAGCGCGCCACCGTCGAACGCCGGGACGACGGCCACTGTGTGCGGGCGGAAATCGTCACCGACGGTGATCAGGAAGCCGAATGGGAAGTCGGCCAGGGTGTCGCCGAGCTTTTCCAGATCCACCTTCACGCTCATGACGCCAGGATAGGTCGCGGCCGCTCACGCCGGTGCGGGTTGTCTGCCGCGCACCAGCCGCCCCGGGCGGGCCGCGGTGGGCACGCCGTTCTCTGCGATGACCTCGCCGGACACGATCGTCGCGACGTAGCCGTCGGCGGTCTGGTCGAGGCGGCGCCCGCCGGCGGGCAGGTCGTGCTCGATGGTCGGTTTGTGCAGCGTCAGCGCGTCCTGGTCGATCACGTTGAGATCGGCCTTGTAGCCCACCGCGATTCGGCCGCGGTCGTTCAGGCCCGCGACGCGAGCCGGCACCGACGTCAGCTCCTTGACGGCGTGCGCCAGGTCCAGCCGGCCGGCGGCCCGGTCGCGCACCCAGTGCGTCAGCAGGTACGTGGGAAACGAAGCGTCGCAGATCATTCCGTAGTGCGCGCCGCCGTCGCCGAGGCCGAGGATGACGTCGTCGCGCTGGATCAGTTCGGCGACGGTGTCGAGGGATCCGTCGCGGAAGTTGGCGAGGGTCACCAGCAGCATGGCGTGGCCGTCGTCGTCGAGGACGCGGTCGTAGGCCTCTTCGAGCGGGCTGACGCCGCGGGCGGCGGCCCGCGCGGCCATCGAGTCCGACGGCGCGGGTTCGTAATTCGGGGGAGTGCCGAGCGGGAACATGTAGTCCCACGCCTGCGCCGCGAACATCAGTGGGTGACCGTCGGCGGCGGCCGTGTCGTTCAGGATGCGCCGGCGTACTTCAGGTTTACCCATCTCGGCGACGCGCTCGGCCAGCGGCAGGCCGGCGATCTCGCGGTACGACGGGTACAGCACGAACGGATTGCCCGAGAGCTCCAGGCCGATGACCAGACCGATCGGCCGCGGAAATATCTGCGCCGAGATCGAACCGCCGTCAGCGTTGGCCTTCTCGACCATCCGCAGCGCGTCTTCGAATGTGGCCGGACCGGCGTTGCCGACCGCCAGCGTGAACGTCACCGGCAGGCCGACGTCGGCCGCGACGTCGAACACGGTCTTCAGCGCGGCCTCGTAGTCGCCGGCAAGGAGATCGGGCACGAACTGGATCAGGCCACCGCCGCCGTCTTCCACGCCGCGGGCGATGGCCTCGATCTCCTCCTGTGCCGCGTCGTGGCTCGGGATGGGTTGCCCGCCGGAGGTCTTGTGCAGCGTCAGCCGCGACGACGCGAATCCCAGGGCGCCGCATCCGACGGCCTCGGCCGCCAGCTTGCGCATCAGCGCCAGGTCCTCGGGTGTGGCGGGTTCGCGATTGACGCCGCGCTGGCCCATCACGTAAACGCGCAGCGGCGAGTGCGGCAGGAACGCGGCCACATCAATGTCGCGGCGTCCCGCGTCAACCGCGTCCAGGAATTCGGGGAAGGTCTCCCATGTCCACGGCAGGCCGTCGACCATCACGACGCCGGGGATGTCCTCGACACCGGCCATCACATCGACGAGCACGTCGTGGTCGTCCGGGCGACAGGGCGCGAAGCCCACGCCGCAGTTGCCCATGACGGCCGTCGTTACGCCGTGAGCGGAAGACGGGGTCATGCGGTCCGACCAGATGGCCTGTCCGTCGTAGTGGGTGTGCAGGTCCACGAACCCGGGGGTGACGAGCAGGCCGGTGGCCTCGATCTCGCGGGCGCCGGTCCCGTCTACAGTGCCGACCGCGGCGATCAACCCGTCCTGAACTGCGACATCGCCCCGAAAGGGCTCACCGCCCAACCCATCCGCGATGAGTCCGCCCCGAATGACGATGTCGTAGGTCGCGTCCGCTGCAGTCATGTGAACAACGTACGACTCAGGCCGTCATCAGATCTGTGAGTTGGCTTTGAGTTGAAGTTAGGACGGCTAGGCAATGCAAAACCGATGTATCGTGATAGGTACAAGATGCATCGAAAATAATGAAAGGAATCGCGATGTTCTCAGCTGGTTTTGGCCCCGGTTTCGGTGGGGGCTTCGGCCCCGGATTCGGGGGCTTCGGTCCCGGCGCGGGTGGTCCCGGCGCGGGTGGCCCGGGCTTCGGCGGTGGTTTCGGCGGCGGCTTCGGAGCCGGGCCCGGACACCACTTCTTCCGGGGTCGTATCAAGCGTGCCGCGATTGCGGCGGCCGCGCTACTACAGGAAGGCCCGGCCACGGCCGAGCAGCTCTCGCAGCGGGTTTCGGAGATCACCGACGGCGCGTTCGAGCCCCCGGTGGACAAGGTCGAGTTCGTCCTCTCGCTGCTCGCGGCCCGTGGCGTGGCCACGGTCGAGGATGGCGTCGCGACGCTGACCGAGTTCGGTGAGCAGCTGCTCGCCTGGCGCGGCGTCAGCAGCGAGACGGTGCAGGCGTTCCTCGGGCAGGCGGGAAAGTTCGGCGATGTGATCAAGCTGCGCAAGGATTTGTTCGAGCTCGCCGGGCTGGCGCGCACGATCAAGTTCACCGGCAACGACGCGCAGAAGGCCGACCTGAAGGCGGCGGTCGCCACCCTGTCCGGCGCGGTCGCCGAGGCGAAGAAGGCGCTCTACCGCACCTTGGCCGACAACTGACCGGTCATTGATCAAATCGGAGCGGCGGACCCCCGGGTTCGTCGCTCCGATTGTTGTCGGTACCTCGTGGCACGATCTGGGCATGATCGACCACTTCGGTATCAACTGCAGTGACTGGGCCAAGTCCCAGCAGTTCTATGACGCTGTGCTCGGCGTTCTCGGGTACAGCCGGCAGATGGACTTCGAAGTCGCCATCGGTTACGGCCGTGATGGCAAGCCGGATTTCTGGATCGCCGATGCCAGCGCGGGGGAGGCCTCGGGTCCGAACCGTGAGGTGCACTTCGCCTTCCAGGCCGCAGACACCGATGCGGTGACCGCGTTCCACGACGCGGCGGTCGAAGTCGGCGCCGAGTCGTTGCACGCGCCCCGGCTCTGGCCCGAATACCACCCTGGCTACTTCGGCGCGTTCGTCCGCGACCCCGACGGCAACAACGTCGAGGCGGTCTTCCACGGCGCGGCCGGATAGCAGTGAGCTCCGGTAGCGTCGGCGGTATGTCTGACACCGCTGCGGCGCGAGAATTGTTGCGCGACTCGTTCACTCGATTGATCGAGCACGTCGACGAGGTCACCGATGGTCTCACCGAAGAGGTGTCCTGCTGGCGCCCGACGCCGGAGGCCAACAGCATCGCGTGGCTGCTGTGGCACAGTGCGCGGTGTCAGGACATGCAGCTGTGCGACGTCGCGGGCATCGAGCAGGTGTGGACGAGTGAAGGTTGGGAGCAGCGGTTCGCTCTCGATCTGCCGCACAGCGATGCGCCTGGCTACGACATCGGGTACGGCCACACTGCCGAGGACGTCGGCAAGGTGCGGCCGCCTGTCGACTTGTTGGTCGGCTACTACCGCGCGGTGCACAAGGTCACGCTCGAATACATCGCGACGGTGACGCCGGAGGGGCTCGCGCGGGTCGTCGACCGCCGCTGGAATCCGCCGGTCACCGCGAGCGCGCGACTGGTCAGCATCGTCGACGACTGCGCGCAGCACCTGGGGCAGGCTGCGTATGTGCGGGGTATCGCCGCCCACAGATGACCGGCCGATGACAACTGAGAAATTCGTCCGCTGGTGGCCGCCAGTCGGGCTGGTGACGATGGCCCTGTTGGGTTGGGGCGTCGGCAAGGCCTCCACCCCGGTCGACGATGTCTTCCAGCAGGCCGGCCGGGCCGCACAACCGTACTCGGGCTGGCTGCTGTTCTTCACCGACCCGCGGGTGCTTACGGCGATGCTGGTGATCGCCGCCGGAATCACGTTGTGGCACAGGCGCTGGCGCCTGGCGGCCGTCGTCGTGTTGACGCCGCTGCTGGCGGTGTTCATCGAGCGCGGGCTCAAGGAATTGTTCGGCCGGCACAAGGGTGGGGCCCTGGCCTATCCCAGTGGGCACACCGTTTTGATGGTGACCGCGCTGGGCGTGATCGTCGTGGCGGCCGGGGCGGTGCTGTGGTCGCGCGTGCTGGCCGGCATCTTCGTGCCGTTGGGCATGCTGGGCCAGGCCTTCACCTACCACTACTTCACGGACACCATCGGCGCGTTGCTGTTCGGGTCCAGCCTGGTGTGCCTGGCGGCTCGGCTGGTCGCGGTGACCGCCCGGCACGACGCCACCGCCTCATTCACTTGAGCGTCGTCCGCTCGGGCCGCGATCTTGACACGCGTCAAGCCGGGTGCGACCCATGTCACACCTGGTCGTTACCATGGCCGTATGACCGCTACGTCTGACGTCCGATCGCCCGGTTCCGGCACCATTTACGACCCTGCCACCGGTGCCATCGCAGGAACCGTGAGCTGGACGGACCCGGCCGACGTGCCGCGCATCGCCGCCGGACTGCGGGCCGCGCAGCGCGAATGGGAGGCCCGCGGGCCGCAGGGCCGGGCCAAGGTGTTGGCACGTTTTGCGGTGTGGCTCAACGATCATCGCGACGAGATCGAGGCCCTGCTGGTCCGGGAGACCGGCAAGTCCCTGGTCGACGCCAAGGCCGAAATCCCGCTGGCGATCCTGATCATTTCGTACGTGGTGAAGACCATGGAGAAGGCACTGGCGCCCGACACACGGCCCGCCCCCATGCCGATGCTCTCGGTCAAGAAGATCACCGTGCACTACCGGCCGCGTCCCGTGGTCGGCGTCATCGCACCGTGGAACTACCCGGTGGCCAACGCGTTGATGGACGCCATCGGGGCGCTCGCAGCCGGTTGCGCGGTGTTGCTCAAGCCGTCGGAGCGGACTCCGCTGACCGCCGAGTTGCTGTTGCGTGGCTGGACCGACTCTGGTGCGCCCGAGGTGCTGGCCCTGGCACAGGGCGCTCGTGACGTGTCCGAGGCCGTCATCGACAACTCCGACTTCATCCAGTTCACCGGCTCGACGGCCACCGGCCGCAAGGTCATGGAACGCGCGGCCCGTCGCCTCACGCCGGTCAGCCTCGAACTCGGCGGCAAGGACCCGATGATCGTGCTCGAGGATGCCGACATCGAGTTGGCCGCCAACGCGGCGGTCTGGGGCGCGATGTTCAACGCCGGGCAGACGTGCGTGTCCGTCGAGCGCGTCTATGTACTGGAGCCCGCCTATGACGCGTTCGTCGACGCGGTGGTCAAGGCGGTGCAGAACCTCAAGATGGGCGCGGGCGAGGGCTATCACCTGGGCGCGCAGATCGATGCCGGCCAGGTGGACATCACCGAACGGCACGTCAACGAGGCCCTGGCGGCCGGCGCCCGGGCGCTGACCGGTGGCAAGCGCCCCGACGGGCCGGGCAGCTTCTATCCGCCGACGGTGCTCGTGGACGTCGACCATTCGATGGCGTGCATGACCGAGGAGACGTTCGGCCCCACGCTGCCGATCATGAAGGTCGCCACCGTCGGTGACGCCGTCCGGCTGGCCAACGACAGCCAGTATGGGTTGAGCGCCACCGTGTTCTCGGGCGACGTGCAGCGAGCGAAGGATGTTGCCCTGCAGCTCGACTGCGGCGCCGTGAACATCAACGACGTGCTGGCGAACCTGATGTGCACCACCGCTCCGATGGGGGGCTGGAAGACCTCGGGCATCGGCGCCCGGTTCGGCGGGGCTGACGGCCTGCGCAAGTTCTGTCGCCAGGAGACGGTGGTGGAGCCGCGCACCAGCAAGGGGACCGGCGGCAACTATTACCACAACTCGATGAAGGCCCTGGCCCGCATGAACAATGTGCTGACCAAGGTGTCGTTGATCCGGTCGAAGCGCACCGCCAAGTAGCACCTGTTGTTTACCGGGGCGTCACCGGCAGGTTCGGCCTGCCAGCTACTTTCGGCCGGTGACCCTCGACGCTTCTGCTGCTGAGACCTACACCGTCCGCGACGATGACGACGACGACCCCGAACTGGTGCTCCTGCCCAGCGGGGAAGTGGTCGACACCTGGCGCGAGGGCTACCCGTACGACGAGCGGATGAGCCGGCACGACTACGAGGAGCAGAAGCGCCTCCTGCAGATCGAGCTGCTGAAGCTCCAGAAGTGGAGCCAGGCCAACGGGCTGCGGCACGTCATCGTCTTCGAGGGCCGCGACGCTGCCGGCAAGGGCGGCACCATCAAGCGGTTCATGGAGCACCTCAACCCGCGCGGCGCCCGTGTCGTCGCGCTGGAGAAGCCGACCGAGAAGGAACGTACCCAGTGGTACTTCCAGCGGTACGTCACGCACCTGCCGGCTGCCGGCGAGATCGTGCTGTTCGACCGCTCCTGGTACAACCGGGCCGGTGTGGAGCGCGTGATGGGTTACTGCACACCCAAGCAGCACGCCGAATTCGTCCGTCAGGCACCGCTTTTCGAGCAGATGCTGACCAACGACGGCATCAGCCTCACCAAACTGTGGTTCTCGGTAACCCAGGCTGAGCAGCGCACCCGCTTCACCATCCGCCAGGTCGACCCGGTGCGGCAGTGGAAGCTCTCGCCGACGGATCTGGCCTCGCTTGACAAGTGGGACGCCTACACCGCGGCCAAGGAAGAGATGTTCGCCTGGACCGACACCGAGGTGGCGCCGTGGACTGTGGTGAAAAGCAACGACAAGAAGCGTGCCCGGATCAACGCCATGCGGCATGTTCTCGGTAAGTTCGATTACGACAACAAGGACCATGAGGTGGTCGGGCACGCCGACCCGCTGATCGTGGGACGGGCGCTGTCCGACTGAGCGGCGCCCACCAGCGTAGGAGGGCGCTTGCGATTCGTCGCGACACTGCTGTTGTGGCTGGTCACCACCGTCGCTGTGGCGGTGGCTGTGCCGGTCTGCTGGGCGCAGCACACGCTTGTCGACCGGGGTGGCTATGTCGCCCTGGCGACCACCGCCGCCAAGAACCATGAGCTGCAGAAGGCCACGGCCAGCGAGCTCGGCATCCAGATCAACAAGCTGGCCACCAGCGCGGGCTACGACCTGAGCACCAGCACCATGTCGAGTGCCGCCGGCCTCTACACCTCGAGCTCGGTGTTCCCGAGCCAGTTCGGCACCGCCAACGGCTACGCGCACGACTGGCTGTTCACCGACACCATGGCGCACTCGGACGCCTCCGGCCGCTGGGTCATCGACCTGTCACCGATGCTGTCGGACCAGACGTTCAAGGTGACCCTGTCGGCGCTGGGGATTCACGTGCCGTCGAAAATCGAAGTACCTATCACCGATTCGGCCCAATCCCTGCGGCCGGGGCAGTTCCGTGCGGCCACGACGTGGGGACCATGGGCGCGCATCGGCATCTGCATCCTGACAGGCGTGTTCGCTCTGCTGACGCTCGCGGTATCCCGGTCCCGCGGAAAGACCGTTGCCGCCCTGGGTATTTCGACCATGATCGTAGGCGCCGCCGGCTGGGCAGGCATCGAGGCCGGACGCCGCTACATCAACGACGGGCTGAACCGGACCACCGGCAACGTCCGGCAGGTGGCCGACATCATGGTCGATACGGCCATCGCCAACGCCCACCAGTGGCTCAACATCACCCTAGCAATCGGTGGCGGACTGGTGGTGCTGGGCGTGCTCGTCACGCTGCTGGGCAACCTCGGACGCCGGGTGGTCCGCAAGCCCAAGCCCGCGGCAGCTCCCGCCGCCTGACAGTGATTTGTGCACGAAAATCCGCGGTCGGCGCGGAAAATCGTGCACAAATCACGAGCCGACGGTCCGTTCCAGGAACGAGTACACCAGCGCGGCTTTGAACGCGGCCTGCGAATTGTCCGCGGCCCCGCCGTGGCCGCCCTCGATGTTCTCGTAGTAACTGACGCGGTGGCCGGCGGCCTCGAGGGCGGCCGTCATCTTCCGTGCGTGGCCGGGATGTACGCGATCATCGCGCGTCGAGGTGGTCATCAGTAGCGCCGGGTACTTCCGGTCGGCCGAAATGTTCTGGTACGGCGAGTACTTCGAGATGAACTCCCAGTCGTCGGGATTGTCCGGGTCGCCGTATTCGGCCACCCAGGAGGCGCCGGCGAGCAGCAGGTGGTACCGCTTCATGTCGAGCAGCGGCACACTGCACACCAGCGCGCCGAACAACTCCGGGTACCGGGTGAGCATGACGCCCATCAGCAGTCCGCCATTGCTGCCGCCCTCGGCGGCCAGCTGCTCGACGGTGGTGATGCCGCGGCGCACCAGATCGGCTGCCACAGCGGCGAAGTCCTCGTAGACCAGGTGGCGGCCCTCGCGCATGGCCTGGGTGTGCCAGCGCGGACCGTACTCACCGCCACCGCGGATGTTGGCCTCCACGTAAGTGCCGCCCTGCGTCAGCCACAACCGGCCGAGCACGCCGGCATAGCCGGGCAGCATCGACGACTCGAAGCCGCCGTACCCGCTCAGCAGCGTCTTCCGCGGTTCGGTGACACCGGCTTGTCCCACAACGAAATACGGGATGCGGGTGCCGTCGGCGGATGTGGCGAAATGCTGCGACACCTCGACCTCGGAGGCGTCGAAGAATCCCGGTGCGCGCTTGATCTCGGTGACCGCGCCGCCGGCGTGCCCCCACAGCAGGCGCGGCGGGCTGTCGAATCCACTTGAGTCCAAGAAGATTTCGTCGCCGTACTCGTCGACGTCGACGATCACCGTCGTGGCGTGCTTCGGCACCCCCGGAATGTCCGCGCGCTCCCAGGTCCCGGGGGTGACGAGCTCGATATGGCCGATGACGTCGACCAGCGTCTGCAGCAGCAGCCGGTCGCGGGTCCAGGCGAAGTTCTGCATGCTGCTGTGCTCGTCCGGTTCGAAAACCACACTCAGATCACGGCTTCCGGCGAGGTAGTCGTCATACCGGGTCGCCAGCAGCGTCCCCGCGGCGTACGTCGTTTCACCGACGGTCCACTCAACTCGGGGCCGGATCAGCAACCACTCGCGGTGGATGGAGATCGCGGCATCGGTGGGTACGTCGATGCGGATCAACTCGTCGCCGCGGACTTCGTAGCGTTCGCGGTTGAAGAAGTCGGTGGACTGCGAGACCAGCAACCGCTCGAAACCCGGTGTGCTGTCGTAGCCGGCGCCGACGCTGACGTCGGATGCCGCACCCTCGAAGATCGTGACGGCCTCGGACAGTGGCTGTCCACGGTGCCACCGCTTGACGATCCGCGGGTATCCCGACTCGGTCATGGCGCCGGGCCCGAAATCGGTGCCCACCAACACCGTGTCGGGCGATTCCCAGGAGACGCTGGACTTGGCTTCCGGCAGGTTGAATCCGTCTTCGACGAACTGCCTTGTCTCCATGTCGAACTCACGCACGACGGTCGCGTCGGCCCCACCGCGCGACAGTGCGATGAGGGCCAGGTTCAGCCCCGGCTCGATGACGTCGGCGCCGGCCCAGACCCAGTTGTCGTCCTCGTCGGCCGCGAGCTTGTCCAGGTCGATCAGGACGTCCCACTCGGGGGCGTCGGTGCGGTAGCTGTCCAGCGTGGTGCGCCGCCACAGCCCGCGGGGGTTCTCCGCGTCGCGCCAGTAGTTGTAGAGGAACTCACCGCGCCGCCGGACGTACGGGATGCGGGCGTCGGTGTCCATCACCTCGAGGGCGTCGGCGCGCATCTGCTCGAAGCGCTCGCCGCCGAACTCGGCGATCGTCGGCTCGTTGTGCGCACGCACCCAATTCAGCGCGTCGTCGCCGGTGACGTCCTCGAGCCACAGGTAGGGATCAGCAGCATCGGTCGGGGCGAGAGATTCAGAACTCACGCGGTCATTCTTACTCCCCGGCGTAGGGTGGCCGTATGCCATCTCGGGCACTGATCACGGCTGAGGCCGCCGAACTGCTGCGCACGCTGCAGAACCAGCACGGCCCCTTGATGTTTCACCAGTCCGGCGGGTGCTGCGACGGGTCGTCGCCGATGTGTTACCCGGACGGTGACTTCATCGTCGGGGACCGGGACGTCCTGTTGGCGGTGCTGGACGTCGGGGCCGACGGCGTCCCGGTGTGGATCTCCGGGCCACAGTTCGAGGCCTGGCAGCACACGCAACTGATCATCGACGTGGTGGTGGGCCGGGGCAGCGGGTTCAGCCTGGAGGCGCCCGAGGGCAAGCGCTTCCTGTCGCGGGGACGGGTGTTCACCGAGGAGGAGAACGCCGAACTGGGCGTGCAGCCACCCATCACCGGCGCACAATACGCGCAGGGCGCCAGACCCGAGCGGGACGGCACGTTGATCGTCGACCACGTCGAAGAGGCGTGCCCGGTGCCGGCTGCGCGTCAGGGTTTGACGTAGGTCACCAGATTGACGTCGAGCATCTCGTCGCTGAAATAGTGCTGGCACCCGCGCAGGTACCGCATGTAGCGCTGGTAGATCTCCTCGGAGGTGATGGCGAGGGCCTGCTCGCGGTGCGTCTCCAAGGTGTCGGCCCAGAGGCCGAGCGTCTGGATGTAGTGCGGCCGCAGTGACAGGCACTCCGGCACCTCGAAGCCGGCCTTCTTCCCACGCTCGATCATCATGTCGGCGGTCGGGATCCGTCCGCCCGGGAAGATCTCGGTGACCATGAACTTGATGAACCGCGCGGTCTCGAACGTCAGCGCCTTGCCGCGGCGGTTCAGATCGTAGGGGTGGTATCCGGTGCTGCTCTGGATCACCATGCGGCCAGCGGCCGGCAGGATCGAGAAGCAGTTGGCGAAGAAGTCGTCGTAGCGGTCGAAGCCGAAGTGCTCGAATGCTTCGATGGAGACGATGCGGTCCACGGGCCGGTGGAATTGCTCCCAGCCGTGGAGTTGCAGCTCCCGGGTACGCGGGGGATCGACGCCGTCCAGTAGGCGCTTGGTGTACGCGAACTGATTCTTCGACAACGTCAGGCCGATGACGTTGACGTCGTACTTCTCGACGGCGCGACGCATGGTCGCACCCCAGCCGCAACCGATGTCCAGCAGCGTCATCCCCGGCTGCAGGTCGAGCTTGTCGAGGTTGAGATCGATCTTCGCGATCTGGGCATCTTCGAGGCTGAGGCCGGGCGGCTCGAAGTAGGCGCAGCTGTAGGTGCGGCTGGGGTCCTGGAACAAGGCGAAGAAGTCGTCGGAGATGTCGTAGTGGGCCTGGATGTCGTCGAAATGCGGCTTCAATTGTGTTGCCGCGGAGTCTTTTTCGTTCATGACGACTACTTCTCCAAGGTGAACTGAACGACGTCGGCCTGCTTGTTGCGGAACAATTCCGCACACCCGGTCAGGTACTTTTGGTAGCGGTCGTAAACCTCCTGAGACTGGATTTTGATGGCCTCGTCGCGGTGGTCCGCCAAGTTCTGCGCCCAGATGTCGAGGGTTGTGGCGTAGTGCGGCTGCAGTGAGTGCTTCCGGGTGACGGTGTATCCGGCGTCGGTCGCGAGTTCTTCCACCACGGGGATGATCGGCAGCCGGCCGCCGGGGAAGATGTCGGTCATCAGGAACTTCACGAAACGGGCGAATTCGAAGGTGAGCGGTATCCCGAGATCTTTGGCATCCCGGAAGTCGAAACCACAGATGGTGTGCAGCAGCATGACGCCGTCGGGCGGCATGGCCTCGTACGTCCGCCGGAAGAACTCCGGATAGCGGTCCGGGCCGAAGTGCTCGAAGGCGCCGATCGACACGATGCGGTCGACCGGCTCGTTGAACTGTTCCCAGCCCTGCAGCCGGACCTCACGGCTGCGGGCCGTGTCCATCCGGTCGAAGGCGCGCTGGACATGCGCGGCCTGGTTCCTCGACAGCGTCAGGCCGACCACGTCGACGTCGTACCGTTCGACGGCACGCAGCATCGTCGAACCCCATCCGCAGCCGATGTCCAGCAACTTCATGCCCGGGAGAAGGCCGAGCTTGCTGAGGGCCAGATCGATCTTCGCCAGCTGTGCTTCCTGCAGCGTCATGTCGTCGCGTACGAAATACGCGCAGCTGTAGGTCTGGGTCGGATCGAGGAACAGCCGGAAGAACTCGTCGGACAGGTCGTAGTGCGCTTGCACATCGCTGAAGTGCGGCATCAAGGAATTGGACATGGGGCATCGACCCTTTCTGACGATAGGTCCCTGCCTGATACCCCGTTTCGCAAAGTTGAATCGGTCTGCCGACCCGCCACGTCGACTCGCCTATAAGGTGTGCATGTGACTCACTATGACGTCGTCGTTCTCGGAGCCGGTCCCGGCGGATATGTCGCCGCTATTCGCGCAGCCCAGCTGGGGCTGACCACCGCCATCGTCGAACCGAAGTACTGGGGCGGCGTCTGTCTCAACGTGGGGTGCATCCCATCCAAGGCCCTGCTGCGCAACGCGGAGCTGGCGCACATCTTCAACAAGGAAGCCAAGACCTTCGGCATCAGTGGCGAGGCGAGCTTCGACTTCGGCGCCGCCTTCGACCGCAGCCGCAAGGTCGCCGAGGGCCGCGTCGCGGGCGTGCACTTCCTCATGAAGAAGAACAAGATCACCGAGCTGGAGGGCTACGGCACCTTCACCGGCCCCACCTCGATGCGCGTCGCGCTCAACGCCGGTGGCACCGAGGACCTCACGTTCGACAACGCGATCATCGCCACCGGTTCGTCGGTGCGGCTCGTTCCCGGCACCTCGCTGAGCGAGAACGTCGTCACCTACGAGAAGCAGATCATGACGCGGGAGCTGCCCGGCTCGATCATCATCGCCGGCGCGGGCGCCATCGGCATGGAGTTCGCCTACGTGCTGAAGAACTACGGCGTCGACGTGACGATCGTCGAGTTCCTGCCGCGCGCCCTGCCCAACGAGGACGCCGAGGTCTCCAAGGAGATCGAGAAGCAGTACAAGAAACTGGGCGTCAAGATCCTCACCGGTACCAAGGTCGAGTCGATCGAGGACAACGGGTCCGAAGTGACGGTCGTCGTCAGCAAGGACGGCGCCACCCAGGAACTCAAGGCCGACAAGGTGTTGCAGGCCATCGGTTTTGGCCCCAACGTCGATGGCTTTGGCCTGGAGACGACGGGTGTCGCGCTCACCGACCGCGGCGCCATCACGATCGACGACTACATGCGCACCAACGTGGCGCACATCTACGCGATCGGTGACGTCACTGCCAAGCTGCAGCTCGCGCACGTCGCCGAGGCACAGGGCGTCGTCGCCGCCGAGACCATCGCCGGCGCCGAGACCCAGACGCTCGGCGACTACCGGATGATGCCGCGCGCGACGTTCTGCCAGCCGCAGGTCGCGAGCTTCGGGCTCACCGAGGAGCAGGCCAAGGGCGAGGGCTACGACGTCGTCGCCGCCAAGTTCCCGTTCACCGCCAACGGCAAGGCGCACGGTCTGGCGGACCCGACGGGCTTCGTGAAGCTGATCGCCGACAAGAAGCACCTCGAACTGCTCGGTGGGCACCTGATCGGCCCCGACGTGTCCGAGCTGCTGCCTGAGCTGACGCTGGCCCAGAAGTGGGACCTGACCGCCACCGAACTGGCCCGCAACGTGCACACCCACCCGACGCTGTCGGAGGCGCTGCAGGAAGCCATCCACGGCCTGGCCGGCCACATGATCAACTTCTGAGGCGGTTTTGCGCGCGAATGTTGTTGCCGCGATAGGTGGTTTGGTCGTCGGTCACATGTTGTGGCTGGTTGCCATCTCGCTCGCGATGGACACCACCAGCATCAGTTTCTGGGTGCTGGTGATGTCCGGCGTGGTCTTCGTGGCGGCCGGCGTCGCCGTGTTCTTCGCGCGAAAGCTCCAGGAGCGCAAGGCTTTTGCGAAGTCCGCGTTTCTGTGGTGCCTGCCCGTCGCGCCGGTGCTGATGACGCTCGCGGTGCTCGGGGTGACGTATCTGTAGCTAGTCGGGGAAGTCGAGCGGCACGCGCAGCGTCGCGATGGTCGCCGCCAGCCCGTCGTACTGCGCGGTCAGCAGGCAGAAGTCGATGAGCTGCTTACGGTCGAGGTAGGACGCCAGCGACTTCCACGTCTGGTCCGACACCGACCGGGTGATGACGAACTCGTCCGTCGCGGTGATCAGGATGCGCTGCCGGTCCGTGAGGCCCTCGGCGTCCGGCCCTTCGAAAATTCGGGCTTGCGTCTCGGCGTCGACGCCACGGCTGCGGGCGAGCCGGCGGTGCTGCTGCAGCTCGTACTCGCTGCCGCGCAGATGCGCGACGCGCAGGATCACCAGCTCGGCATCCTTGAGCCCCAGCTTGCTGCGGCCCAGCAGCATGCCGGAGTAGGGCAGGAATGTCAGGAACAGCAGATGATGCTGGCCGAGGACATTGAACAGGGTGAACCGCGGGGCCCGAATGGTTTTGGCGCCGATCTTGGCGATGACCCAGTTGAGCGGGCCGAGTTCACGGAAGCCGCCGGGTTCGATGCGGGCCGGCTCGATGGTGTTCACAACTCCCGAGTCTGGCACAGGTGACGCGGTCCGTAGGGGCGAGCGATGGCGTGAAACCGCTGGGTCGCAAATTGGTCGCAAATTGCTGGTAGCGGCGGCCGACGCCTTATCGTCTATGCGTGTTCACCGAACATTCACCTTTCCTTAAGGAGGGTGTACCGCCCCGGACGAAGGTCGCGATCGGCATTGCGCTGGTCGCGGCGTTCATGTGCGCGCTGCAGATCACGGCGATGCTGTGTGGGTTCCGGGGTCCGATCGAGCGCCTGATCAGTGATTACGTCGGCACGCCGACGGGATTCACGGTGCCCTGGGCGGCCCTGGTGGTGGCTCTGGTCGCGGTACCGCGCGAATACCGGCTGCCTACTGCGGCCACCGCGCTGGGGCTCGACGTGGCCTTTGTCGCCGGGCGGGACTTTCTCGGCCTGCCGTCGGCGATGGGCAGCGGCGCGCTGGTCGTGCTCACCGGGCTTGGCGTGTTCGCGCTGACGCGGTGGACCGGCCCGGAGCGTGACACCGCGCTGAAGGGCGTCGCGACCGGTCTGCTGCTGGTCCTCGCGACCAAAGCCGGTGACGCCTGGCTGACGATCACTTCTCTGACGCGTCCCACGGTGCTCGATGAGTTCGCGGCGCGGGCCGACGTTGCACTTGGGCAGCCGTCGTGGGTCGTGGGGCAGTTGGTCCAGCACCACTCTGTGCTCTATTTCGTACTGCACTGGGTATATCTCGAACTCTCCGCCGCCGCGACCGTGGTGGCCATCTACCAGCTCCGGAACGTGACCACGGGTGGACGGTGGCCGCGGCACTTCGTCGTCCGGACCTTCCTGGTGCTCGGCCTGGTGGGCCCGCTGATCTATCTGATGTTCCCGTTGGTGGGGCCCACCTACGCGTTCGGCCCGGCCGGTGGCGGATTCCAGGTCGGCGACTTCTGGCCGGCGCTGCTGCCGCCGGTCGACGGGTCGGCAGTGTCCATCGCGTTCGACACATCGACACCGCGTAATTGCATGCCGTCGCTGCACACGGCGTGGGCCTT
Organism: Mycolicibacterium sp. CBMA 226; assembly: GCF_009729075.1. Taxonomy (GTDB): domain Bacteria; phylum Actinomycetota; class Actinomycetes; order Mycobacteriales; family Mycobacteriaceae; genus Mycobacterium. The sequence goes on from NZ_VTGY01000012.1 coordinate 208,293, forward strand.
GGCCGTGTTCATCCATTCGCGGTCCGGTCCACAGTGGTTGCGGATTGGCGGCACCTGCTGGCTCGTGGGGACATTGGCGGCGACCCTGGGCTTCGGCTTCCACTACGGCGTCGACCTCGTCGTCGGTGCGGTGCTGTGCCTGACGGTGGAATCGGCTCTGCGGGAACCGGTTCGGCCGGTCGCCCATGCCCGGCTGCGGCTGATCGCCGGTGGTACGGCCATCATCGTCGGCGTGATGCTGTGCGTTCGCTACCTGTCCGGGTGGATGGCGCAGTATCCGATCATGTTCGGGCTGCTCATCATTGGCGCGCTCGCGACGCTGGCCTACGGCTTCTACGTCACGTTCTTCTCGCATCCGGGTGTACCTGCACCGGCGATCGAACGGCTGCCCGGCGAAGAGTCAGAACGTCCAGCTGCGTGACGGTCTAGTCGCGCTTTCGGCCGGCGATACCTGGCGGCGCCTTGGCAGCCGGAGGGTGCACCACCGGAGCGTGGCTGTGCGTGGTCGGTACCGAAGATGTGACTGACGGCGGTGCCAATGCTGCAGTTGATGACGGCGCGGATGTTGCAGTCTGGGTAGTTATCGCGGACCTGCTGGTCTCCACAGGCTCCGTCGATCTCTCGACAGTCTTTGTGGGAGAAGCGATTTCGTTGGTCATCACGCTTCGTCCCTGCGACGTCGACGTCGACGTCACCGGCAGTGGCGCCGCCGGCGTCGGGGTGGTCGACAGGGTGGGCTCGACTGACGCGGCCACGGTCGGCGCGGTCGCGGTCGTCGTCGGGCCTACCGCAGGCAACACCGGAGCCTCTGGTTGTCGAGACGTCCCAGGCCTGACGACCAATGTCCCGACCAATGCGGCCAACAGCAGCCCAGCGGGAATGAGCCACGCGACGCGGCCTTTGTGTTTGCCGGTGTGCCGCTTGCCATCGCCCCCTGGCGACGGAGGCAAGGGCGCTGAATCGGTCGTCAGCGTGGTCCCGGCGGACAGGCCTTGACCAACGCCACCGACAAGCGCCGATCCTGACCCACCGACTCCCGGAACGGCGGTGTTCGCGCGCGGGGCACCGAGAGTGGTCCAGCCGTAGCCGCCGCCCTCGTAGCCTTGGTCGCCGGTATTGCCGAGGAGTCCACCGGAACCCGGAACAGAGGTGCGCCGATGGCCGGAACCGGCTGGTACAGCGTGGTGTCCGCCGGGGCTCTCGTCACCGCCACCCCCGTTTCCATCGTCGGCGTTGGGATTGTTCTCGGGATCGCCGCCGCCGGGTGACAAACCTCCGGCGGGTAATCCACCGCCCGAGTGGCCATGGCGGCCGCCGCTGCCCGAATGGCCGCCGATATGCGGTCCCTCGTCGCTACCGGAGTCGGGGTTGTCGGTCCCGCTGTCGCCGCCGCCGGGGTCGGGCGCTGGAGGATCACCGTCCCCGGTGCCATCGCCCGTGCCCGTGCCATCGCCGGTGCCGGTGCCGCTCCCATCACCCGTGCCAGTACCGGTGCCGGTCCCATCGCCATTGCTGTCGACCGGGTTGCCGTCGGGTCCGAAGGTTTGGGTGCCGCCGTCGCCGGTGGGGATGGTGGTGTAGCCGTCGGAGTTGGTGGTGGAGGCGATGTTGCCGTCGGGTCCGAAGGTTTGGGTGCCGCCGTCGCCGGTGGGGATGGTGGTGTAGCCGTCGGAGTTGGTGGTGGAGGCGATGTTGCCGTCGGGTCCGAAGGTTTGGGTGCCGCCGTCGCCGGTGGGGATGGTGGTGTAGCCGTCGGAGTTGGTGGTGGAGGCGATGTTGCCGTCGGGTCCGAAGGTTTGGGTGCCGCCGTCGCCGGTGGGGATGGTGGTGTAGCCGTCGGAGTTGGTGGTGGAGGCGATGTTGCCGTCGGGTCCGAAGGTTTGGGTGCCGCCGTCGCCGGTGGGGATGGTGGTGTAGCCGTCGGAGTTGGTGGTGGAGGCGATGTTGCCGTCGGGTCCGAAGGTTTGGGTGCCGCCGTCGCCGGTGGGGATGGTGGTGTAGCCGTCGGAGTTGGTGGTGGAGGCGATGTTGCCGTCGGGTCCGAAGGTTTGGGTGCCGCCGTCGCCGGTGGGGATGGTGGTGAAGTCCCCGGAGCTGCCGTCGGACACCCCGTCGCCACTCTCGTGGATGTAGCTATGCCCTTCGCCCTGTTGCCCGCTGTTATTTAAGTCGATCTCATGGATATCGACCCCGGCGTGCTCGCCACCGCTGGCATCGGCTCCGGTGTCGTGAAATACATCAACTTGAATTGGCATGTTCTTCGCCCCTAGATTCCTGGACGGCTTTGATCTGCGTGCAATTGGACGATGCGAACTCCGCTACCGATCCCAAATTGGCTCACGCCTGCCGTGAGGGCTGGTCGGGATCCTGCTCGGTGCGCTGATCCAGGTGTCATCTCAATAGCTTTCGGCACACGATGGGCTGAGAACGGGACTAGACTCGGGCTTGTGAAGCCGCCGATGGCCACCCGGCTCGTCGCCGCACTCATTGGACAGTGTGCGGGGTGTGTTGGAGCCTTTGCATCAGGTGTTTCACCTGATTTTTGATGAAATTCGGTGGACGACCCAGGCAGTGAGCTGACGTGAGGCGGGGTCTTTGGTGGAACTGCCGCTCGAACGCGACGAGGCGCTGGCGGAGTTGCGCAGCTGCTGGCGGCAGGCGAACAGCGGGTCCGGTCGCGTCGCGTTGGTACGGGGAGAGGCCGGAGTCGGAAAGACGACTCTGATCGCGCGTTTTCTTGCCGGCATCAAAGGCGAGACCAGAGTTCTTCGAGGGTGGTGCGACGCTCTTGCCACCCCGCGTCCCCTAGGTCCGCTGATCGATTTCCTCGCCGGCGACTCGAGTGAACACGCTGCTCGGCTTCTCGCGGCGATCGAGCTCGGCGACCGGAACGCGATCTACAGCGGATTGGCCACGCTATTCGGCGGCCCAACGTCCTGCGTGTGCGTGATCGAGGACGCGCACTGGAGTGACGGGGCCACTTTGGACGTACTGCGCTTTCTGATTCATCGCATCGACGTTCTGCCACTGCTACTGGTGGTCTCCTTCCGCGATGACGAGGTCGGTCCGGCCCATCCGCTGACGGTGCTGCTCGGCGACGTGGCGAGCTGGCGGGCAATCAGCCGGATCGAACTGAATCCGCTGAGTGCGGCTGCAGTGGCGGAGCTGTCCAGCGGCAGCGGCATCAACGCCGACCAGTTGTACGAATTGACCGGTGGCAACCCGTTTTTCGTCACCGAGGTGTTGGCAGCCGGGCCTGATTCGCTGCACGGCGGCCCTCTGCCACATAGTGTGGCAGAGGCAGTGGCGGGCAGGCTGGCGCGGCTGTCGGCAGCTGCTCGCGAGGCCGTCCAGGCCGCCGCGGTCTGCGGATCACGTAGCAGTACAGCGTTGTTGGTCGCGGTATGTCGGGATGCGGTGGTGGCGTTGCCCGAATGCCTCGACTCTGGGGTATTGGTCGACGCTGGTGGCGCCGTCAGATTTCGTCACGAGCTAGCCCGGCGCGCAACTTTGGCGGGCATCCCTGGGCATCGCCGGCAGCTGCTTCACAGCCGTGTCCTATCCTGGTTGTCGAAGCCGCCGGTCGATCCGAACATGTTGGCGGCGATGGTGTTTCACGCCGATCAGGCCGGTGACGTGGACGCGGTCGTTCGCCACGGTCCTGCCGCCGCCGCACGCGCCTCTGCACTCGGAGCCCATCGTGAGGCCGCCGAGCTGTACGCCCTTGTGCTGCGCCACGCGCACGCCCTGCCGAGCGAGCAGAGAATCGCCTTGCTGGAGCAACACTCGTTCAGTAGTTATGTGAGTGGGCTGACCGACACTTCGGTGGAGTGGCTGCGGGAAGCGATCGCATTGCGCCACACGCTGGGTGACGAACTCGGTGAAGGCGAGAACCAACGCTGGTTGTCCCAGATGCTGTACCTGCTGGGGCGGACGTCCGAGGCATTCCAAATAGGGCGAACAGCTCTGTCGCTACTCGAAAATGGCGGACCCACAACACAATTGGCCTGGTCGTTGGTGAACATGGCGGAGCTGTGCGTTTTTACCTACGACCCTGCCTGCGCAGACTATGCGGACCGTGCGCTCGCGATGGGTCGCCGACTCGACGATTCCGCAATCGTGATGCGGTCGCGCTGCTCGGCCCCGCTGGCTGCGGTGGCGTGCAGTGACACCGGCTGGGATGAATTGGACTCGATCTGGCGCGAGGCCATGATCAGTCGCGGCTTGTCCGCGCATGCGGGCGTTGCCGGAGTCATGTTGTGCTGGTTCGCGGCGCTGCATCACCACCCGCGCGCAGACTCATACGTCGCCGAAGCCGCCGCCTTCTGTCTCGCACATGATCTGGGTGCGTTCCATGGACTCGTCACCGGCTCGGCAGCTGTCGCCGCGCTGCATCACGGGGACTGGGCGCACGCGCTTGCTTGCGCGGACGATGTGCTCACGCGACGGGCCATGTCCCCAGCACACCGCACACTGCCGTTGATTGCGGCCGCGCTGGTTCGTGCCCGGCGCGGCGATCCGACGGGCGGTCCGCTACTTGACGAAGCGCTTGCTGCCGTTGAACCCAACGACTTGTTCAGGATGGGCCCGGTGCGTGCTGCGCGGGCCGAAGCGTCGTGGCTGGCCGGCGACGACGCCGCGGCCCGCGCCGAAGCGCACAGCGGTCTGATGGCAGTGAACGCCCGCGCCGATCCGTGGTTGGTCGGAAACCTCCGCCGCTGGGCTCGCCTCGCCGGTGACCCGGCGACCCCTCTTGTCACCCAGCCTGTCACGCCTTTTGATCGAGAGGGTCTCGGCGACTGGCGGGGCGCCGCTGACGAATGGAGCCAGCGTGGCAGCCGGTACGACGCGGCGATTGCGCAGCTCGACGGCGACGTCGAGGCCGTACAAACTGCTCTGGATGTCTTCCGCGGGCTCGGCGCCCGCGCCGCGGTCCGACGCGCACAGGATCGGCTGGCCAAGCTACGCGGCCGCGTGCCGGCGATGAGCCATGGTGCCAGCGTGAACCCGCACGGTCTGACTCGTCGCCAATACGAGGTGCTCGCCCTCCTCGCCGCAGGGCACAGCGATTCGGAAATCGCTGCCGCCCTGCATATCAGCCCTAAGACCGCGAACACGCACGTGTGCGCGATTTTGACCAAGCTCGGTGTTCACAATCGACGTGCCGCGGCACGCGCCTATAAACAGGGCGGGGTCACTAATTCGCCCGCTTGACCACATACGGCGTGACGGTGCTGCGGTGCTCGTCGAGGTCCAGTTCCCGGCCGAGCGCGGGGAACGCCCGCTGCGGGCAGTTGTCCCGCTCGCACACGCGGCAGCCCGAACCGATCGGTGTCGCGGCCCCGCCTGATAGGTCGAGCCCTTCGGAGTAGACCAGCCGATTGGCATGGCGCAGCTCGCAACCCAGCCCGATGGCGAACGTCTTGCCGGGCTGGCCGTAGCGCGCGGCACGTCGCTCGACGGTGCGCGCGACCCACATGTAGTTGCGCCCGTCGGGCATCTGGGCGATCTGCACCAGCATCTTGCCGGGGTTCGCGAACGTCTCGTACACGTTCCACAGCGGACAGGTGCCGCCCGACGAGGAGAAGTGAAAGCCTGTGGCGGACTGCCGTTTCGACATGTTGCCGGCCCGGTCGACCCGGACGAACGACAGCGGTACCCCGCGCATCGACGGCCGTTGCAGCGTCGACAGCCGGTGCGCGATGGTCTCGTAACTCACCGAGTGGTACGCCGACAGCCGCTCGACGTCGTAGCGGAATTCCTCTGCGACGGCGTGGAATTGGCCGTAGGGCAGCACCGCGGCAGCGGCGAAGTAGTTGGCCAGCCCCATCCTGGCCAGCTTCACCGACTCCTCGCTCGTGAAATTGCCTTCGGCCACCAGGCTTTCCAGTAGGTCGCCGAATTCCAGGTAGGCCAGCTCGGCGGCCAGTTTGAACACGAACTGCCCCGACGACAGATGGCTGCCGATCTCCAGCGTCCTGGTCTCCGGGTCGTAGCGGTGCAGCACGTTGTCGCCGAGCTCGAGCCGCTGCACGATGCGTACGTGGTGCACGCGGCTCAACCGCTCGGCGAGCTCGCGGGACAGTTCGGACCTGCGCATGTGCATGCGGAGGATGAATTCCTCGGCCGCGGTATCGAGTTCGTGGAGATAGTTCTGGCGGGTGTAGAAGTAGTCGCGCACTTCTTCGTGCGGCATGGTGATGGCCCCGCTGCCGCTGCCGTCGGAGAAACGGTCTTCGGTGGCGGCCGCCAGCTGTGCGGTCGACAACCGGTAGCGGCGGTGTAGATCGACCATCGCGCGGGCCATCGTCGGGTGGGTGCTGACCAGGTCGGCGATCTCCGGGATGTCGACGTCGACGCCCAGGTCCCGGTCCATCAGCGCTTCGCGTAACTCGGCGACCAGTCGGGTGTCGTCCTGGGACGCGAAGAACGTCGCGTCGACGCCGAACACCTCGGTGATGCGGAGCAGCACGGCGACGCTGAGCGGCCGCACGTCGTGCTCGATCTGGTTGAGATAGCTGGGCGAGATGTCGAGCATCTGCGCGAGGGCAGCCTGGCTGAAGCCGCGTTCGCCGCGGAGCTGTCGCACCCGTGAGCCAACGAAGGTCTTCGCCATGCGACCAGCCTAACAATCATGTGAATACCGTCTTCGCATAATTGGCAAATTGGCGCTGTGGCAGTATCGGGCCCGCGGGTGAGTTGGGCGATCCCGCCGCGGGGACCCGTGTGGAAGGGACGTCATGAGCACTGCCGAAACCGCTGAAAGAACCGGCGAAAAGGCCAGGGACACCGCCGTGTCAGGCCTGGTGAAGGTCATGCAGCCGGTCCCGGAAGGTCATCCGGACGTGTTCGATACGTCCTGGCCGCTGCGCATGGCCGACGTCGACCGGAAGGGACGGCTGCGGTTCGACGGCGCGTGCCGGCACATCCAGGACGTCGGCCAGGACCAGCTGCGGCAGATGGGCTACGAAGAGGTCCACCCCGCCTGGGTCGTCCGGCGCACCATGGTGGACCTGATCCGGCCCATCGAGGGCGGCGACATCCTGCGGCTGCGGCGCTGGTGTTCGGGCACGTCGAACCGGTGGTGCGAGATGCGCGTGCGCATCGACGGCCGCAAGGGTGGCCTGATGGAATCCGAGGCGTTCTGGATCAACATCAGCCGTGAGACGCAGGGGCCCTCTCGGATCACCGATGACTTCCTGGCCGGCCTGAAGCGAACCGCGACCACCGACCGGCTGCGCTGGAAGGGCTACCTCAAGGCCGGCAGTCGCGACGACGCGCTCCGGATAGTCGACTTCCCGGTCCGGGTCAGCGACATCGACCTGTTCGACCACATGAACAACTCCGTCTACTGGTCGGTGGTCGAGGACTACCTCCAGACCTACCGTCCCGAGCTGCTCGAAGCGCCGTTGCGGGTGACCATCGAGCACGACGCCGCCGTGGCGCTGGGGGAGCGGCTGGAGATCATCACGCACGAATACCCGGCCGGATCGACCGAGAAATTCGGGCCGGAGCTGTATGACCGCAGTGTTACAACGCTCACATATGTGGTCGGTGACGAGGTCAAAGCGGTCACCTGCCTGTTCCCGCTCTGAGTGCGCCGATTTAACAGTACGAGCGTACTGACCAGCACATTTCGGTTACCAGTCGGTAGCTACTGAACCGGTTAAGCTCCCCAGCAAATTCGCAATCTTCGCAACTTGGCTACGTGTGTTGGCGAAAGTTGGCACTTGTAACCGCTGGACCTGCGGGTATGTGCTGTGTCATCGTCGTTAACAGCACACAAGCGAAGTCGCCGAAGCGTTAACAATCAGCTTGAATCTTGGCGCCCACGGCGACGCGGCCTCACGAAGGAGCACAATGTCCAACGTCGGAAAGCCACGTACCGCCGCTGAGATTCAGCAGGACTGGGACACCAACCCCCGCTGGAAGGGCATCACCCGCGACTACACCGCAGCCCAGGTTGAGGAGCTGCAGGGCAGCGTCGTCGAGGAGAACACCCTCGCGCGTCGTGGCGCCGAAATCCTGTGGGACGGCGTCACCAAGGGCGACGGCTCCTACATCAACGCGCTGGGCGCCCTGACCGGCAACATGGCCGTTCAGCAGGTCCGCGCCGGCCTGAAGGCCATCTACCTGTCCGGTTGGCAGGTCGCCGGTGACGCGAACCTCTCGGGCCACACCTACCCGGACCAGAGCCTGTACCCGGCCAACTCGGTGCCGGCCGTCGTCCGCCGCATCAACAACGCCCTGCTCCGCGCCGACGAGATCGCCCGCGTCGAGGGTGACAAGAGCGTCGACAACTGGCTCGTCCCGATCGTCGCCGACGGTGAGGCCGGCTTCGGTGGCGCCCTGAACGTCTACGAGCTGCAGAAGGCCATGATCGCCGCGGGTGCCGCCGGTACCCACTGGGAAGACCAGCTGGCCTCGGAGAAGAAGTGTGGCCACCTCGGTGGCAAGGTGCTGATCCCGACCCAGCAGCACATCCGCACCCTGACCTCGGCTCGCCTGGCCGCCGACGTCGCGGGCACCCCCACCGTCGTCATCGCGCGTACCGACGCCGAGGCCGCCACCCTGATCACCTCGGACGTGGACGACCGCGACAAGCCGTTCGTCACCGGTGAGCGCACCGCCGAGGGCTTCTACAACGTCCAGAAGGGCATCGAGCCCTGCATCGCGCGTGCCAAGGCCTACGCCCCCTACGCCGACATGATCTGGATGGAAACCGGTGTGCCGGACCTGCAGGTCGCCCGCAAGTTCGCCGAGGCCGTCAAGGCTGAGTTCCCGGACCAGCTGCTGTCCTACAACTGCAGCCCGTCGTTCAACTGGAAGCAGGCGCTGGACGACTCGACCATCGCCAAGTTCCAGAAGGAACTGGGTGCCATGGGCTTCACCTTCCAGTTCATCACCCTGGCCGGCTTCCACGCCCTGAACTACTCCATGTTCGACCTGGCCTACGGCTACGCCCGCGAGGGCATGACAGCCTACGTCGACCTGCAGGAGCGCGAGTTCGCGGCTGAGGCTCGTGGCTACACCGCCACCAAGCACCAGCGCGAGGTGGGCGCCGGCTACTTCGACAAGATCGCCACCACCGTGGACCCGAACACCTCGACCGCTGCTCTGAAGGGCTCGACCGAAGAGGGACAGTTCCACTGAGCTTGCGAAGCGGAACCGAGGGCTTGAGTCACTGAGTCCTCTAGCTTTTACGGCAGGCCCCGCCCAGAAACTGGGCGGGGCCTGTCGCATATCTTCATCAGTAGTCACGAGGAGAGGACAGCGGTGAGCAACGCAATCGAACGAGTCGGGGTCATCGGTGCCGGGCAGATGGGCGGCGGTATCGCCGAGGTCTGCATCAAGGCCGGCGCGCAGGTCCTGGCTTTCGAGCCGACCGAGGCGCTGACCACCGCCGGCCGGGAGCGGATCACCAAGTCGCTCGACAACGCCGTCAAGAAGGGCAAGCTGTCCGAGGCCGACCGGGACGCGGCGTTGGGACGCCTGAGCTTCACCAACGACCTGGCCGACATGGCCGACCGTCAGCTCGTCATCGAGGCCATCGTCGAAGACGTCAACGTCAAGGCGAAGGTGTTCTCTCAGCTCGACGAGATCATCACCGACCCCGATGCGGTGCTGGCGTCGAACACGTCGTCCATCCCGATCATGCGCATCGCCGCCGCGACCAAGAACCCGAGTCGCGTGCTCGGTCTGCACTTCTTCAACCCGGTGCCGGTGCTGCCCCTGGTCGAGCTCATCTCCTCGGTGACGACGGCGCCCGAAGCCGCCGCCCGCGTCGAGACTTTCGCCGGCGAGGTGCTGGGCAAGAAGGTCGTCCGCGCGTCGGATCGCTCGGGGTTTGTTGTCAACTTCCTGCTGGTTCCCTACCTGCTGGCTGCCATCCGCATGGCCGAGTCGGGCTTCGCCACGGTCGAGGACATCGACACCGCGGTCGTCGCCGGCCTGTCGCACCCGATGGGCCCGCTGAAGCTCGCTGATCTGGTGGGCCTGGACACCATGAAGCTGATCGCCGACTCCATGTACGACGAGTACAAGGAGCCGCTGTACGCGGCGCCGCCGTTGCTGCTGCGCATGGTTGAGGCCGGCCAGCTCGGCAAGAAGTCCGGTAAGGGCTTCTACACCTACTGACAGACGCCCGGTTGGAGCCTGACAGTAATTTTCGTTAACCTTGCGTGCGGGTTGTTTTTCGCTGGGCCCGTAAGGGCGCGCACGTACGGGTATGTCAGCTGGCTGCAGCATGGGGCCGCGCCGCCCGCCCGGCGAACGTAAACGCAAAGGATAGATACCGATATGTCACAAGCCGACATTGATTTGACGCCCCATTACGAGGAGTCGCAGTCGATCTACGACATCTCGAATGAGTTCTTCGCCTTGTGGCTCGGCCCGACCATGGGTTACACGTGCGGTTACTACGAGCGCGAAGACATGACTCTCGAGGAGTCGCAGAACGCCAAGTTCGACCTGGCGCTGGGCAAGCTCGACCTGAAGCCGGGCATGACCCTGCTCGACATCGGCTGTGGTTGGGGTGGCGCGCTGGAGCGGGCCATCACCCAGTTCGACGTGAACGTCATCGGCATCACCCTGAGCAAGGCGCAGTCGGAGTACGCCCGCGCGCGCCTCGCCAAGATCGACACCAACCGCAGCATCGAGATCCGGATGCAGGGTTGGGAAGAGTTCGACGAGCCCGTCGACCGCATCGTCTCGATCGGTGCCTTCGAGGCCTTCAAGCAGGAGCGCTACCCGATCTTCTTCGAACGGGCCTACAGCATCCTGCCGGAGAACGGCGGCCGGATGCTGCTGCACACGATCCTCGCGCACACCCAGCAGTTCTTCCGCGAGAACGGCATCAAGCTGACGATCAGCGACCTCAAGTTCATGAAGTTCATCGGCGACGAGATCTTCCCCGGCGGGCAGCTGCCGGCGGTCGAGGACATCGAGCAGCTCGCCGCGGGTTCGGGCTTCACGTTGGAGCGCATCCACCTGCTGCGGCCGCACTACGCGCGCACGCTGGACATGTGGGCGGCCAATCTCGCCGCCAAGAAGGACGAGGCCATCGCCCTGCAGGGCCAGGAGGTCTACGACCGCTACATGAAGTACCTGACCGGTTGCGCCGACTTCTTCCGCCGCGGCATCACCAACATCGGCCAGTTCACACTGGTCAAGTAGCGCCGAGATAGCAACTAATGCCGGTATTCCTCGTGAATGCCGGCATTAGTTGCTATTTGGGGAGAGCTATGTCGGGCGCCCGCCAGCCGCTAGCGCCGACCGAACCCGATGCAGTATCTCCGATTGCCGATAGCGCAATTGATTGCGGCTCACCCGAATGATCGTCCAGCCTTGCGCCGCCAGGAACTCCAGCCGGTCGATGTCCTCCTCGTATTGCCGCGCATCGGTCCAGTGCTGCTCGCCGTCGTACTCGATGCCGACCATCCACTGCGGGTAGCCCATATCGATGCGGCGTCGCACACGGCCCCACTCGTCGACCACTGGGATCTGGGTGACGGGGCGAGGCAGCCCCGAATGTACGAGCAACAACCGCAGTCGACTCTCCTGAGGTGACTCGGCACCCGCATCGGCGACCGCCAGAGCAGCGCGCAGGCGCCGGATGCCGCGAGCTCCGGCATAGCGTTCGGCAATCGCCGCCACTTCGGAGACCGCTGTGTGGGTGGCATTGAGCAGCGCATCGATGCGAATGACGGCAGTCTCGAACGGCAGTCGTCGGCCAACGTCGTAGGCGGTGCGGGCGGGCGTGGTGCACGACATTCCGTCGACGACGGTCAATTCGTCGTCGGCGATCTCGCCGATGTGGATGACGATCTGGGGTGTCGATGATTGGTAGACGCGGGCCAGCTCGGGCTTTGCATCGGCCGGCAGCCAGCGACTGCCCAGGGCTGCTGCGGCCGAGAATCCGGCCAGCGTTGCTCGGCGACCAGACCACAGCCAAGCGGCGACCGCACGGTCATACGCTGTCAGCGTCAAACCCTTTAATGCGTAGACGTTTTGATGCAGCTTGACGAACTTTGTCTGCAACGCGTGCCGCGTAACCGCACCGCGCGCAAGGGCCTCGGTGCCCACGATGAGTTCCCGCACACTGATACTGACGGCGGCGATCGGCCCACGGTTCCATCAATCTCCAGCTCGCCGAGACCGTAACTTCTGGCGGAGAATTCGCTGGATGCCGACAAAAGTTGCAATCTCGGCGCTATGCGGACTCCAGCCGCTTCTTCTCCGCCTCGACATCGAAATCTGCTGGCGGCCAAGATAGTTCGAGTCCTTCGAGCGCCTCGATCAGCAGCTCGGTAATGGCGAGCCGGGAGTACCACTTGCGGTTGCACGGCACGACGTGCCACGGCGCGTAGTCGGTCGAGGTGCGGTCCAGCACCGCCTGGTAGGCGTCCTGGTACTTGGGCCACAGCAGCCGTTCGTCGATGTCGCCGGGGTTGAACTTCCAGTACTTGTCGGGACGCTCGAGCCGCTCGGCCAGCCGCTTCTTCTGCTCGTCGAGCGAGACGAACATCGCGACCTTGATGATCGTCGTCCCGGCGTCGACGAGTTCGCGTTCGAAGGCGTTGATCTCGTCGTACCGGGCTTCCCACACCGGCGGCGGCACGAGGTTGTGCACCCGCACGATCAGCACGTCCTCATAGTGGGATCTGTCGAAGACCCCGATATGACCGGCGGTGGGCAGGGCATTGCGGATCCGCCATAGGTAGTGGTGCGACAGCTCTTCCTCGGTGGGCTTGCCAAAGCTGGCGTATCGAATTCCCTGTGGGTTACCTGCTCCGACAACATGTTTGACGATCCCGCCCTTGCCTGCGGTGTCCATGCCCTGCAGCACCAGCAGGATCGAGCGGGTATCGCCCGACCGGCTGCCCGCGTACAGCATCTCCTGCAGTTCGGCGAACCGCGCGTTGCGCTCGGTCTGCAGATCAGGGGCATCGGCCTTGGCGCCGCGAAATCCGGGGGTGGTGTCCGGGTCGATGTCGCCTACGCGCAGACCGGGTTTGAACTCCAGGTGCTTGTGCGGTTCGTGCGTCCACAACGACGGCAGATCGGAGGTCACCCGATCAGTGAAGCAGATGTGGCGGGATGGCCGGGGACGGATGCGGCCGCGAGTTGAACTCCGCCAGTGATCCGCCGACTTCGACAATGCCGCGCAGTGCACTCCAGGACAGCAAGGTCAGGTAGTCGATGAGTTGTTCAGCGGTCATCCGGCGATTGGACATCCACGAGTGGGTGGCCAGTTGTACGCCGCCGACGGTGTGGAACGCGAAGGCGTCGACGCCACCGGTGTCCATGCGGGCGTGTGCCATGCGCCGGCGCAGCACCACGGCGAGCATCCGCGCGATGATCTTTTCCGAGTCGGCGATGGCCTTGCTCTTGCTCGCCGAGCTGTTGGCGAAGACGAACGGGTAAATCTCGGGCTCCGCGGCGACGGTGTCGACGTACACGCGGATGATCTCCCGGGTGAGTTCGAAGCCGTCGAGGTTCGACGACAGCGCCGAGGCCATGTTGGGGATCAGCGTGGTTTGCGCAAAGCGCATCATGACCGCGGTGGTCAGATCGTTCTTGTCGACGAAGTAGCGGTACAGCACGGTCTTCGACACGCCGATCTCGGCCGCGATCTCGTCCATGCTGACGTTGCTGCCGCGGCGCCGGACGGCTTCGAGGGTGCCGTCGACCAGTTCGTTGCGGCGGTCGACCTTGTGTTGGTGCCAGCGTCGTTTACGCCCGTCGGCTTTTGCCGACGACGGTGCGTTTTGCTGTGCCACGGTCGCAGTACGTCCATTCCGCTAGGTCCGCTTAATAATACGGCGCGACCACGCCGGGCATGCAGGATGATGGAGACGTGGCACACCGACCCAGGCCGGGATCTGGACCTCACCCGAAGCACGAGGCACCCCTCGAACCGCACGTCAGCCTCGCGGAGTCGTTTGCCGGCGCCGACCGGACAGCCGACGAGGAGCGGCGCCGCAACCTGCGCCGGATGAAAGCGGTCGCGCTGAGCTTCCTGCTCGGTGCGACGGTGCTGTTTGCGGTGTGCACGTGGTTGCAGGCCCGGGGTGGCGCGTACAGCTGGACCGGGCCCTGGGTGGGCTATGTGCGGGCCGCCGCCGAGGCCGGCATGGTCGGCGCGCTCGCCGACTGGTTCGCCGTGACAGCGCTGTTCCGGCATCCGCTGGGGATCCCCATCCCGCACACCGCGATCATCCCGCGCAAGAAGGACCAGCTCGGTGAGGGCCTCGGCACGTTCGTGCGCGAGAACTTCATGTCGCCGGAAGTGATCGAGACCAAGTTGCGCGACGCCCAGGTGGCCAGCCGGCTGGGGAAGTGGTTGTCGGAGCCGGTACATGCGGCCCGGGTGGCGGCCGAGGCGTCGACGGTGCTGCGGGTGCTGGTGGAGCTGCTGCGCGACGAGGACGTGCAGCACGTGCTGGACCGGATGATCGTCAAGCGGATCGCCGAACCCCAGTGGGGTCCACCGATTGGCCGGGTGCTGGAGAGCCTGCTGGCTGAGCGGCGCCAGGAGGCGCTGCTGCAGCTGCTGGCCGACCGTGCGTTCCAATGGTCGCTCAACGCCGGCGAGACCATCGAGCGCGTCATCGAACGCGACTCGCCGACGTGGTCGCCGCGGTGGGTCGACCACCTCGTGGGCGACCGCATCCACCGGGAATTGATGGACTTCACCGACAAGGTGCGACGCAACCCGGAGCACGAGTTGCGCATGTCGGCCACCAAGTTCCTGTTCGACTTCGCCGACGACCTGCAGAACGACGAAGGCACGATCGCGCGCGCGGAACGGATCAAGGAACAGATTCTGGCGCGCGACGAGGTGGCCCGCGCGGCCGAGACGGCGTGGAGCACGGCCAAGCGCATCATCCTCGAGTCGGTCGACGATCCATCGTCGGTTTTGCGCACCCGGATTGCAGATTCGGTGGTGCGGATCGGGGAATCTCTGCGGGACGACGCGGAGCTCCGGGACAAGGTCGACAACTGGCTCGTCAGGGGCGCAAAACACCTTGTCGCGCAATATGGGACGGAGATCACAGCGATCATCACGGAGACCATCGAGCGCTGGGACGCCGACGAAGCGAGCCGGCGAATCGAGCTCCATGTGGGCCGTGACCTGCAGTTCATTCGCATCAACGGCACCGTGGTCGGGTCGTTGGCGGGCCTCGTCATATACACGATCGCGGAGCTTTTCGTCTGATCGTGCTAGCGGGCGCTTGCTAGCGCTTGCAATAGTTAGCACCCCCTCGTACCGTTGTTTTGGTACGGATCGCCCAACCAAAAGCGGTCGACGACGACAGGGGAACGACATGGCGCAGGATGCAGATATCGCCGCCGTCATGTCGAATGCAGCCCAGGACATCGGCAGCTTCATCCGCACCCAGCGGGAGGCTGCGCAGGTCTCGGTCCGCCAGCTCGCTGAGAAGGCGGGTGTCAGCAACCCCTACCTGAGCCAGATCGAGCGTGGCCTGCGCAAGCCGTCGGCCGATGTGCTGAACCAGATCGCCAAGGCGCTCAGGGTTTCGGCCGAAGTGCTTTACGTAAGGGCCGGGATTCTGGAGCCCAGCGCTGCCGGCGAGGTGCGCGACGCCATCATCGCCGACCTCTCGATCACCGAGCGGCAGAAGCAGGTGCTGCTCGACATCTACACGTCCTTCCGGCAGCAGAACGATGCCGAGTCCAAACCGCTTCCTGATCAGCCTGAATTGGAAGCCGCAAGTGAGGAGCAGACAACGACGACTGACACTCACCAAGTAGCGAACTGACCAACGCAGTACCCGAGAAAGGAAACAAAGACCATGGCAGAGAACAAAGAGACCAGCCAGCCCACCATCGAAGACCTGAAGGCCCCCTTGTTCGCCGCCGTCGGCGCCGCGGACCTGGCCCTGGCCACCGTCAACGAGATCGTCGCCAGCCTGCGTGAGCGTGCCGAAGAGGCCCGCACCGATGCCAACGCCCGCGTCGAAGAGGGCCGCGCCCGCCTGACCAAGCTGCAGGAAGAACTGCCGGGCCAGGTTGAGGAGCTGCGCGAGAAGTTCAGCACCGAAGAGCTGCGCAAGGCCGCCGAGACCTACGCCGAGAACGCGCAGGCCACCTACAACAAGCTGGTCGAGCGTGGCGAGGCCGCGCTGGAGCGCCTGCGCACCCAGTCGTCGATCGAGAGCGTGCGCGAGCGCGTCGAGGACGTCCGTGGCCGGGTCGAGAACTACACCGAGCAGGTCACTGAGCTGACCCAGGACGCCCTGGGCAACGTTGCCAGCCAGACCCGCGCCGTCGGCGAGCGTGCCGCCAAGCTGGTCGGCGTCGAACTGCCCGAGAAGGACGAGGCCCCGGCCAAGGCTGCCAAGAAGGCTGCTCCGGCCAAGACTGCCGCCAAGAAGGCCGCCCCGGCCAAGGCTGCTGCGACCAAGGCCGCGCCGGCCAAGGCTGCCGCCAAGGCTCCGGCGAAGAAGGCCGCTCCGGCCAAGAAGGTCACGCAGAAGTAACCAGAAGTAATCGGGTTCGACGTCAAGGGCGTAACCCACATAGGCTGAGGGCGTGTACCTCGGAAGCCTGGTGGGTTACGTCCTTTTCGCATTGCAGATCGCGGTGCTCGCCACGACTGTGTACGCATTCGTGCATGCCGCCATGCAGCGGCCCGACGCCTACACCGCGGTCGACAAACTGACCAAGCCGGTGTGGCTGGCGATCCTCGGCGGCGGCGCGGTACTGGGCTGGATCATCGGCCCGCCGGTGGGCGCGGCCATCGCCGCCTGCGCAGCCGGTGTGTACCTGGTCGATGTGAAGCCCAAACTCCTTGAGGTCCAAGGGAAATCCCGGTAGTCGGTGCGTTCGATCCGGTTCGGGTTGCTGGCTGCCGCGGCGTTGGCGCTGGCCCCGCAAGCCCTGGCAGACCCGGTTGATCCCGTCGTTCCCGGCGTTCCACAACCTGTTCCACCGCCGCCCTACGTCGACCACACCAGGTGGACGGTGTGGGACGGCGCGTCGAGCCTGCGGGTGTATCCGACGCCGGCCGGCCGGCGCGCGTCGGGCCTCGGCGCCACGCAGCCGGGAGACGAGGCCTGGTCTGAGGTCCTGAACCTGGCGCCGGATGCCGACACCCCGGGGATGCGCGCACAGTTCATGTGCCACTGGTATTTCGCCGAAGCCGCCGCGCCCGGCAAGACCAGCTGGAATCTCGAGCCGTGGCGCCCGGTGGTTGACGACAACCAGATGTTGAGAGCGCGTTGCAATCCCGGTGGCGCAGAGGAGCCGTTCTGATATGAGTTGGACCCGCGAGCGGGTGGCCGCCCTGGTCGACCACACGCTGCTCAAGCCGGAGGCGACCGCCTCGGACGTGGCGAGTCTGTGCTGGGAGGCCGCCGATCTGCGGGTCTGCGCGGTCTGTGTGTCGCCGTCGATGCTGGGCGCGGTCGAGGTGCCCGAGCGCGTCAAGATCGCCACTGTCGTGGGATTCCCGTCGGGCAAGCATGATTCGCAGATCAAGGCCCGGGAGGCGGCGCTGTCGGTCGTCGGGGCCGACGGCCGGCGCGGCGCCGACGAGATCGACATGGTGATCGACGTGGGCGCCGCCATCTCAGGGGATATCTCGGCGGTGTTCGCCGACATCGCCGCCGTCCGCGGGGCTGCCCCGACGGCGGTGCTGAAGGTGATCGTCGAGTCCGCGGCACTGCTGACCATGGCCGGTGCGCCGACACTGGCCGACGTCTGCCGTGCGGCCGCCGATGCGGGCGCCGATTTCGTGAAGACCTCCACCGGATTCCATCCCGCGGGCGGTGCGTCCGTGCAGGCGGTGGAGATCATGGCGCAGACCGTCCCGGCGCTGGGTATCAAAGCCAGTGGCGGCATCCGGGAGGCCGCCGACGCCGTGGCGATGCTGGACGCCGGCGCCACCCGGCTCGGGCTGTCCGGTACCCGCGCCGTCCTCGACGGGCTCGGCTAGGGGATTTGTGCACGATTTTCCGCGCTCACCGCGGAAAATCATGCACAAATCGCTGCGATCAGAGCCCCGCGAAGCAGGAGTTCTGTTGTGCGAGTGGGATCGTCGCGTTCTTGGTGCCGAACTTCGCGGTCACGCCGGTACCGGTGACCTGCAGGCTTTCCGGGTGGATGCCCATCGGGTAGTCCTTGGTCAGCTGCGACGCGAACATATCCAGCGCCGGCTGGATCGACTCGCGCGGCAGCAGGAAGCCGAGCCCGGTCAGCTGCTCCACCTTGAGCGAGATGGTGCCGTCGGTCAGCGTCGGCTTGGCGACGATCTGGGTCATCGGCGCGTCCAGCACGATGGTGCCCGACGACGGGTCGGTGGTCACGTCGGACACCAGGCCACCCAGCACGGGGACGGTGTCGGCAATGGTCTGCTTGATGCCGTCGGCCGACCAGTTGACCGTCGCGTCGAGCGCCCCGATGGTGCCGGCCGAATTGGCCGTCTTCTCGAGCTTGACGTCGCTGATCGTGATCTGGGCCTTCATGCCCTTGGCGAACCGCACCTGGTTGCCGGCCGTGGTCACCGTGATCTTGTCGTAGTTGCTGTTGGCGACCTGCCACAGGAACGGCGTGGGGCCGAACGCGACGTCGACCTTGTCCTGGACCACGCACTGCACCGCGCCCGAGACGACGCTGTTGCCACGGCTGCGGGCGTAGAACTCGCCGCCGACGACACCGGCCGCCGACAGTGCGAGCGCGATGACGATGATCAGGATCAGTGACATCGGGTCGCGCAACAGGTCCATGACGCTGCGACGCTTTTTCGGCGGATCGGTGGCGGGCACCTGCTGGGGAGCCGGGTACGACGTGGGGGGGACGTCGGCGCCGTAGGCGGGGGGCACGTCGGCCGCAGCCGGTGCCGGTTGTTCGGTGGCCGTCAGCACCTCGGTGGGCTGGGCACCCGGAGCCGCGGGGGCGTGGGTCGCCTCCGGCGCGGGCTCGGCGGATGGTGCAGCGTCCTCATTGGCAGGGCGGGCCCAGGGGTCAGTCACCCTTGCGATTGTGCCTTACGCGGAATCGTGGTGCGGTTGCGCAGCACGGCGATGGTCTCGCGGGCCCGCTCGACCGCGGCCAGGTCGACGTCGGTGACCAGCAGTTCCGCGTCGAGGCCGGCCTGCACGACGATGTCGCCGGTGGGGGAGACCACAAGACTGCCGCCGCTGCCGGTCGGCCCCTTCTTGGCGAGTTCGTCACCGGGGTACGGCTGGCCAACGGCGGCGACGAGGCAGCTGGTGTCGAGCGCGCGGGCGCGGGCCAGCAGCGTCCACTGATCGAGCTTGCCCGGGCCCGACCCCCACGACGCGTGGACGGTCAGCAGCTTGGCGCCGCGTTCGGCGAGCTCCAGGTGCAGTTCCGGGAAGCGGATGTCGTAACACGTCGTGAGGCCGACGGGAACGGCGCCGTCGGCGCTCGGAACGTCGATCACGACTGGCTCGAAACCCCTTGCCACAGTTCGTGATTCGGTGAATCCGAAGGCATCGTAGAGATGGATTTTGTGGTAGTGCGCGTCCAGGCCCGGACCGCTGGCGATCAGGGTGTTGGTGAGGCGGCCGTCTGTGTCGTCCTCGGCCGGGCAGAACATCCCCGCCACCACCGTGACACCCGCACGTTCGGCGATGTCCCGCACCGCATCGGCCCACGGGCCGTCGAGCGGTTGTGCCACGGGCGCGAGCGGCACCCCGAACCGGCACATCGTCGCCTCGGGGAACAACACCAGGTCAGCACCCGCGTCGGCGGCGCGCGCCGTTTGGTCGGCGACCAGTTCCAGGTTGGCTTCGGGGTCGGTGCCTGCGCCGATCTGGGCCAGTGCGATGCGCATACGGTCAGCGTAGTGACGGCCGCGTGCTCAGCGGGTGCAGGCCAGAGCCGGATCCTTGGCGACCGCCATGTGGCGCACGGCATCATCGACGCGTTCGGTGGGCAGTTCGCCGCCGTCGACGGCCTGCTGCAGGCGGTCGAGGACGTCCGGCACCTCTTTGGTGGTGATCCACAGCGCCGTGTCGGCGCCGGCTTGCAGGGCTTTGAGCACCGCTTCCGGCACGCTGTAACGCTGCGTGATGGCGCCCATGCTGGACAGGTCGTCGGTGAACACCGGGCCGTCGAATGATTGGCCGCCGAAGTTACCCGCCCGCAGTAGGTCGTATGCGGCTCTGGACAGGCTGGCCGGGTCGGTGTCGGTGAGGCCGGGCACCTGCATGTGGCCGACCATCACGGCGACGGGCCGCTGCGTCGTCAGGGATTGATAGGGAACCAGGTCCAGCGTCTCCAGCTGTGCCAGCGGCGGGGTGACGACGCCGCCCTTGTGCGAATCGCCGGAGGCGTGGCCGTGGCCGGGGAAGTGCTTGAGCACCGGCAGGAGTCCGGCGTCGCGCAGGCCGGCGGCGTACGCGCCGGCGTAGGCGGTCACGGCTTCGGCGGTGTTGCCCCAGGACCGGTCGCCGATGACGGTGCCGTCGGCGGCGTCGGTGATGTCGACGACGGGCGCGAAGTCGACGGTGATGCCGAGATCCTTCATGGCCAGGCCGCGCAGCCTGGCGATCTCACGTACCTGCTCCGGGGTCTTGCCGGCCGCGACCAACTCGCGCGCTGACGGCTGGCTGCCGATGAGGCCTTTCAGCCGCTGCACGCGGCCACCCTCCTCGTCGACGCTGACGGCCAGCGGTAGCGGCCGCGGCTCCTGCGCCAGCGCGGCCAGGGGAGCGCCGAGCATCGAGTAGTCGGTCCAGCTCGTGATGAAGATGCCGCCGACCTCCTGCTCCCGCACGACCGCCTGCGCGTCGGCCAGGTTCTTGACCCCGACCATCAGCAGCTGGGCCAGTTTCTGGCGCACGCCGAGGGCTTTCACGACGGTGTCCAGCCGGCACGGGACCGGGGCCGGGGCCGCGGCCGGATGGTCGGGGGCCGGTGGTGGGGCGTCGACGGGCCGGGGCTTGCTCACGACAGCCGCGACGATCAGGGCGACGACGATCACCGCCGCGGCCGAGGCCAGGACGACCGGCGATCGCAGTCGGCTGCGGGGTGACGGCATACGGCGAACCCTATTCGCTGCGTCGTCAGGGCGTGGGCGCGACGGCCGACCACGGCACGGTCAGCACGCCGTCGCGCAGCCGGCGCCGCGGCGGGTCCAGTGGGTAGCCCTCGCCGACCAGCAGATCGAGCATGGCCCGCCACCGAACGCGCGGCCCGAACACGCCGTGCCCGGCGGTAGTCGCCCACGCGCGGTCCGCAGCCTGCAGCAGCCGGTGGATCGGCTGGCCCGGAACATTGTGGTGGATAAGCACTTTCGGCAGTCGCTCGGCCAGGTCGGAGGGCCGTTCGATGGCAAACGGGTCGCACGACAACGTCAGGCTCACGGGCCCGTCGGCATCGAGCAGCACCCAGCAGCAGCGCCGGCCCAACTCGTCGCACGTGCCGTCGACCAGCAGACCGCCCGGTGCCAGTTGCCCCGTCATCTCCGCCCATGCGGCGGGCACGTCGGCAACGTCGTACTGCCGCAACACGTTAAACGCGCGGACCAAAACCGGTGTGTGCCCGGCCAATTCGAAGCCGCCTAGGCCGAATTCGACGATGTCGCCGGCCAGTTCACGGGCCAGCCGCACCCGTTCGGGGTGAATCTCGAGGCCGACCACCCGGACGTCGGCCCGGACCGCGCGCAGCCGGGCGGCCAGTTCCACGGTGGTGACGGGTAGCGCGCCGTACCCGAGGTCGACGACCAACGGTTCGGCAGCGGCGCGCAGCGATGCACGGACGCGCGGCGAGTGCACGAGCCAGCGGTCGCTGCGGCGCAGGCGGTTGTATCCCGTTGTGCCACGCGTCGGCTGGCCGACAAGTGTGCGCCGTAGCTGGCCCAGGGGGGCGCCCGGTGACCGGCTGACGGGCGAATTCATGGGCTGATTTTATGGCCCGGCCTACCAGCGGGCGGCGATCCAGTCGCTGGTGAATTTCTGCTCCAACTCGATCAGATATCCGAGTTGCTGCCCCAGCATCGCCTCGAGCTTGCCGCCGACCAGCGGGATGCGGACCTCGACGGTCGCCGAGAAGTCGAGTCGCGCACCGTCTGCGGTGGACGTCAGGACGCCTCTGCCGGTGATGGTCGCCGGGGCGCCGGGGACGCGGCTGCGCACCGTCCCGGCGGCACGCCCGTCGGACAACGGGCCCCAATGCTCTTCGCGCACCAGGCTGAGGTCACCGAAGTGGAACTGGTTGACGATGCTGGGCAGTCCCGCGGCGCGCATGGTCTGGGTGGTGGTGATGTCCGTGCCGCCCTGGCCGTCCTCGGCGAACGAATCGAGGGTCGCCACGTCGGCGCGGCCCTCCGCCAGCCGGTCCAGCCAGTAGTCCTTGCTGCAGAAAGCCCGATGGACCTGCGCCACGGTGCCGAGGTATTCGGCAACCATGTCGAAAGAGCGGGCCATAATCGGCCACGCTACCGTTAGCGGCCGTGGTCAGTTCGGATATCGGGGGCGCGGCGGTCGACTATGGCGTGCCGCTGGCACCCCTGACGTCGTTCCGTGTCGGACCGGTGGCAGCCCGCCTGATCACCTGCGATACCACCGACAAGGTGGTGGGGGCGCTCACCGCGTTGCGGGACGAGACGGGCCCGCTGCTGGTCCTGGCGGGCGGGTCGAATGTGCTGGTCGCCGACGATTTGAGTGACTTGACCGTCGTCCTGCTGGCGAACACCGAGATCACCGTCGAGGGCAATGTGGTGCGGGCCGAGGCCGGCGCACTGTGGGACGACGTGGTCGTCGCCTCGCTGGCGCACGGGCTCGGCGGCCTGGAATGCCTGTCCGGGATCCCGGGCTCGGCGGGGGCGACGCCGGTGCAGAACGTCGGGGCGTACGGCGCCGAGGTCGCCGACACCATCAGCCGCGTCCGGCTGTTCGACCGCGCGACCGGCACGGACAGCTGGGTCAGCCCCGAGACATTGGATTTCGGCTACCGGCACAGTGTGCTGAAGAACTCCGACCACGCCGTCGTGCTGGAGGTGGAGTTCACCCTGGACGCCGACGGCCTCAGCGCCCCGCTGCGGTACGGCGAACTGGCGACCCGGCTGGGCGCGGAGCCGGGCACGCGCGTCGACGCCCTCGCGGTCCGTGAGGCGGTGCTGGCGTTGCGGCGCGGCAAGGGCATGGTGTCCGACGCAGCCGACCACGACACCTGGAGCGCCGGTTCGTTCTTCACCAACCCGGTCGTCCCGCCGGACGTCTTCGAGCGCATCCGCGACGGCGCAGCCGGCCCGGTGCCCAATTACCCCGCGCCGAACGGGGTCAAGCTGGCTGCCGGCTGGCTCGTCGAACAGGCCGGTTTCGGCAAGGGCTACCCGGGCGACGGCGCCCCGGCCCGGCTTTCCACGAAGCACGCGCTGGCCCTGACGAATCGGGGCTTTGCTGGCAGCGCGGACGTATTAGCGCTGGCCAGGACGGTTCGGGACGGCGTCAAGGCCGCTTTCGGGATAGATCTCACACCGGAACCGTGCTTAATCGGCTGTTCGCTGTAGGTAAATTCAAACCCGTGAGTGTGAACCGGCGACAGATGCTGACCGCGATTGCCGTCGGCACCTCCGGCGTGCTCGCCGCGTGTTCCGACAAATCTGGCACGTCATCCTCTTCGGGCCCCGCCAAAGAGACCGCGGCGCCCGTCATCACCTACCGGCCCGCCAACGGCGCCACCGACGTCGTGCCGACCAGCAGCATCGGGGTGGACGTCACCGACGGCTGGTTTCAGAAGCTGACACTCACCAACGCCGACGGCAAGGTCGTCGCCGCGGTGTTCAACAAGGACCGCACATCGTTCAACACCGCCGAGCCGCTCGGCTTCGGTGCGACGTACACGTTCTCCGGTTCCGTCGTCGGCCGTGACGGCAAAGCCGTGCCGGTGTCCGCGACGTTCACCACGGTGAACCCGACCAAGCAGGTCAACGGGCAGTTCCAGCTCGCCGACGGGCAGACCGTCGGGGTGGCGGCGCCGATCATCCTGCAGTTCGACGCCACGATCAGCGACAAGGCCGCGGTCGAGCGCAACGTCAAAGTCACCACCGAGCCGCCCGTCGAGGGCAGTTGGGCCTGGTTGCCCGACGAGCGCGAAGGCGCCCGCATGCACTGGCGGACGCGCGAGTACTACCCCCCGGGCACCAAGGTCAGCGTCTCGGCCAAGTTGTACGGCGTGCCGTTCGGCGACGGCGCCTACGGTGCCCAGGACAGCACGCTGGAGATCAACATCGGCCGCCGCCAAGTCGTCAAGGCGGACGCCACCAGCCACCGCATCCAGGTGATCAACGACGGCGGTGTGCTCTTCGACTTCCCCTGTAGTTACGGTGAGGCCGACAAGCCCCGCAACGTCACCCGCAGCGGAATCCATGTCGTCACCGAGAAGTACGCGGACTTCTGGATGTCCAACCCGGCCGCCGGCTACGACCACGTCCACGAACGCTGGGCCGTCCGGATCTCGAACAACGGTGAGTTCATCCACGCGAACCCGGCGAGCTCGGGTGCGCAGGGCAACACCAACGTCACCAACGGCTGTATCAACCTGTCGACCGACAATGCCCAGCAGTATTTCCAGACCGCCATCTACGGCGACCCGGTCGAGGTGACCGGCACGACCATCCAGCTGTCCTACGCCGACGGCGACCTCTGGGACTGGGCTGTCGACTGGGCCACCTGGGTGTCGATGTCGGCGCTGCCGCCGGCGAATGCGGCACCGCCGGAGACGTCGATCCCGCAGAGTGCGCCGGCCACCCCGACCGATGCGCCGACGTACTCGGGTACCCCGACCACCACGACGACACCGCCGCCGCAGGGGCCGGCCACGTCGTCGACGACCCCGTCGACTTCGACGTCGTCGTCAACCTCGACCTCGACGTCGTCGTCAACCTCGACTACGACTACGACTTCGACGTCGGTGGCCCCGACGACTACTTCGGCTGCCGGTTGAACCGGCTGTAGGGTGCCTGATCACGCGGCCGCATCACGATCTGGTCCAGATCGACGTGCGGTGGCCGTGACGCCACGAATCCGATGACCTCGGCGACGTCCTCGGCGACCAGGGGCGTGATGCCCTGGTACACCGCATCGGCGCGCTCGGCATCGCCGTCGAACCGCACCAGGGAGAACTCCGTCTCCACGGCGCCGGGCGCAATCTCGGTGAGCCGCACCGGTTTTCCCAGCAGTTCACCGCGCAGGGTGCGGTGCAGCGCCCCCTGTCCGTGCTTGGCGGCGATGTACCCGGCGCCGTTGTCGTAGGTCTCCAACGCCGCGATGGACGTGACGGTGACGACCAGTCCGTCGCCCGACTCGATGAGCGCGGGCAACAACGCGCGGGTGACCCGCAAGGTGCCCAGCACGTTGGTCTGCCACATCCAGTCCCAGTGCGCCAGATCGGCTTCCGCGACAGGCGCCAGTCCCTTCGCGCCGCCGGCGTTGTTGACCAGGACATGGACCGGCCCCAGGCCGCTGATCTGGGCCGCAAGTGCGTCCACCGACGCCTGGTCGGTGACGTCGGTCACAACCGCGGTGCCGCCGATCTCGGCTGCCAGCGCAGTGATCCGGTCCGCGCGGCGAGCCGCGCAGACAACGTGAAAACCAAGGGCGGCAAGGGTTTTCGCGGTGGCGGCGCCGATTCCGGAACTGGCGCCGGTGACCACCGCGACACGTACGGAGCGTTCGTCAGCTGGCATATGACCGACCTTAGTCATCGGCCGCGGTGCGCATCGCGATCATTGTGCGGTGCGGTAGGCGTGCTAAGTTTCTTCAGTGATCATCAGTCAGGCATCCGGCGTCGCTGTGCGGCGTTCGTGTTGTTGTTGTCGCGCTTCGCGCTGCGCCTGACTCACGACACGGATATCTTCGTCCTAGCTGTCGGCAGGTGTGGCCCCAGGACCCACCAGCCCGACTTCTTCCCTAGGACACCCAAATGCCTGCTTCCGTTTCCACCGTTTCCACCCCCTCCGGCGTCCGTCCCGCCGTTCAGTCCAACGCCCACGCTAAGCGCACCCTCCTGGCCCGGCACCACATCGTCGCCCCGTCGCTCCGGGTTGCCGACGCCGCCGCCGGCTCGGTCTTCAGTGCTGCCCGGCTGCGCGGCCCCATCGCCCGGGACGTGATCGCGCAGGCCACCGGCCTGAGTATCGCGACGGTGAACCGCCAGGTCACGGCCCTGCTGGATGCCGGGATGCTGCGTGAGCGGGCCGACCTGGCCGTGGCCGGCGCGATCGGCCGCCCGCGCATTCCGGTCGAGGTGAACCACGAACCGTTCCTGACCCTGGGCCTGCACGTCGGCGCCCGCACCACCGCGATCGTGGCCACCGACCTGTTCGGCCGGACCCTCGACGTGGTGGAGACGCCCACGCCGCGCGGCGACCAGCACGCTGCGTTGGCCTCGCTGGCCGCCAGCGCGCAGCGCTACCTGAGCCGCTGGCACCGGCGCCGCCCGCTGTGGGTCGGCGTCGCCGCCGGTGGTGTCGTCGACAGCGCCACCGGTCACGTCGACCACCCGCGCCTCGGCTGGGTGGACGCGCCCGTCGGCCCGGTGCTGGCCCAGACGCTGGGGCTGCCGGTGTCGCTGGCGTCGCACGTCGACGCCATGGCCGGTGCCGAACTGCTGCTGGGTGCGCGGCGCGCGGCGGCGGCCGCGGAATCCTCCACCAGCCTGTATGTGTACGCCCGTGAGACCGTCGGCTACGCGTTGTCGATCGGCGGCAGGGTGCACTCGCCGGCCAGCGGCCCGGGCACCATCTCGGGACTGCCGGCGCAGTCGGAACTGCTCGGCGGCAGTGGCCGGCTCGAGTCCACTGTCAGCGACGAGGCCGTGCTGGCCGCCGCCCGCAAGCAGCGGATCGTGCCGGCCGACGGACCGTCGTCGACCATCGCGGCGGTGTTGCGCGCCGCGCGGTCCGGCAACACCGCGGCGGTCGAGCTGCTGGCCGAGCGGGCCCGCGTGCTCGGGTCCGCGGTGGCGCTGCTGCGCGACCTCCTCAACCCCGACGACCTGGTCGTCGGCGGCCAGGCCTTCTCCGAGTACCCCGAGGGACTGCCGCTGGTCGAGCAGGCCTTCGCGGAGCGAACGGTGTTGGGCGTCAGGGACATTCGCGTCACGACGTTTGGCAACCGAGTGCAGGAGGCCGGCGCCGGTGTGGTGTCCCTCGGCGGGCTGTACGCCGACCCGATCGGCGCCATGCGCCGCGCCCTGCGCGCGGCCTGACTTTCCCGCGAGCGTTCGTGTCTGCACGTCGACACACCGTGTCAGCCGTGCAGTTCGCGGTCGTTCGCGCGCGGTGAGCACCCCCGAAACGCCCAGCTCGGACCACCGGGCGGAAGGCGGCCGACGCCACGGTGTAAGGATGGAGGGCGTGCGTGTCGCCGTCCTGTCGGTCCATACCTCGCCGCTGGCCCAGCCGGGCACCGGCGATGCGGGCGGTATGAACGTCTACGTCCTGCAGAGTGCACTCGAACTGGCCCGCCGCGGCGTCGAGGTCGAGATCTTCACCCGGGCCACGTCGTCGACCGACGCCCCGGTGGTTCGGGTGGCGCCCGGCGTGCTGGTGCGCAACATCGTCGCCGGCCCGTTCGAGGGCCTGGACAAGTACGATCTGCCGACGCAGCTGTGCGCCTTCACCGCGGGCGTCCTGCGCGTCGAGGCGAACCACGAGCCGGGGTACTACGACATCGTGCATTCGCACTACTGGCTCTCCGGGCAGGTGGGCTGGCTGGCCTCGGACCGGTGGGCGGTGCCCCTCGTGCATACGGCGCACACCTGGGCCGCCGTGAAGAACCTCTCGCTGGCCGAGGGCGACACCCCCGAACCGGCACTGCGCGCGGTGGGCGAACAGCAGGTGGTCGACGCCGCCGACCGGCTCATCGTGAACACCGAAGACGAAGCGCAGCAACTGGTTTCGCTACACCACGCCGACCCGGCCCGCATCGACGTGGCATATCCCGGCGTCGACCTGGCGACCTTCACACCGGGAAGCAAGGCCGAAGCCCGTGCGGCACTGGGCCTTTCACCTGATCAGCAGGTGGTGGCGTTCGTCGGCCGCATCCAGCCCCTCAAGGCGCCCGACGTCCTGTTGCGCGCGGCGGCCAAGCTGCCCGACGTGCGGGTCGTCGTCGCCGGTGGTCCGTCGGGCAGTGGTCTGGCGGTACCCGACGGCCTGGTTTCCCTGGCCGACGAATTGGGTATCACCGACCGCGTGACGTTCCTGCCCCCACAGTCCCGCGAACAGCTGGTGAATGTCTACCGTGCCGCGGATCTCGTTGCGGTGCCGAGCTATTCGGAGTCCTTCGGGCTGGTCGCGGTCGAGGCGCAGGCCTGCGGGACGCCGGTGGTGGCCGCCGCGGTCGGTGGGCTGCCGGTCGCGGTGCGCGACGGCGTGAGCGGCGTCCTGGTCGACGGCCACGATCCGGTCGACTGGGCCAACGCCATCGGGCGGACGCTGGAACTGGGACCGGAGTCGTTGGCGCAGGGCGCTTTACAGCACGCCGCGACCTTCTCGTGGGCACACACCGTCGACGCGCTGCTGGCGGGGTACACGCGGGCGATCGCCGACTATCGGGGTCGCCGGCCCCGGCGCGACGCGGCACGTCGCAGCCGCCGATTCACCATCCGCCGGGGAGTACGCGCGTGACGACCTCGGCGACGGTGACCCAGCTGATCGAAGACACCCTGCGCGACCATGAACTCGACTTCTCCCACCACGACGGGGGAGTGGGCGGGCGGCCCGGGATCGTGGTGGCGCTGCCCGGCGAGCGCCGGCTGATCACCAACACGCTGCTGAGCGTCGGCGAACACGGCGTGCGCTTGGAGGCATTCGTCTGCCGCAAGCCCGACGAGAATTTCGAGGGCGTCTACAGGTACCTCCTGCGCCGCAACCGGCGGCTGTACGGCATGGCGTACACGCTGGACAACATCGGCGACATCTACCTGGTGGGCCGGATGGCGCTGCACGCGGTGACCCCCGACGAGATCGACCGGCTGATGGGCCAGGTGATCGAGGCCGTCGACTTCGACTTCAACACCCTGCTCGAGCTGGGCTTCCGCTCGTCGATCGAGAAAGAGTGGAAGTGGCGACTGTCCCGCGGTGAGTCGCTGAAGAACTTGAAGGCGTTCGAGCACCTACGGCCTGACTAGGGGTTTCTGTCGCCGAAAGTGGGCGAAATGGCCGACAAATCGGCTACTTCACGGCCATTTCGCCCACTCTCGGCGGTGGAGCAGCCAGGACGAGAGCCAAAAACCCGCACGTGAGAAGATCAGCCGATGCCGACCTTGATCCTGCTGCGCCACGGCGAGAGCCAGTGGAACGAGAAGAACCTGTTCACCGGTTGGGTCGACGTCGACCTCACTGACAAGGGCCGGGCCGAGGCCGTCCGCGGTGGCCAGCTGCTGGTCGAGCAGGGTGTGCTGCCGGACGTGCTGTACACGTCGCTGCTGCGCCGGGCGATCAACACCGCCAACCTGGCGCTGGACGCCGCCGACCGCCACTGGATTCCCGTCCACCGCGACTGGCGTCTCAACGAGCGCCACTACGGCGCGCTGCAGGGCCTCGACAAGGCCGAGACGCTGGCCAAGTACGGCGAGGACCAGTTCATGTCGTGGCGCCGCAGCTACGACACCCCGCCGCCCCCGATCGAGAAGGGCAGCACCTACAGCCAGGACAGCGACCCGCGGTACGCCGGCATCGACGCACCGCTGACCGAATGCCTCGCCGACGTCGTCAAGCGGTTCGTGCCGTACTTCGAGGACACCATCGCGCCCGACCTGCGGGCCGGTAAGACCGTCCTGATCGCCGCGCACGGCAACTCGCTGCGCGCTCTGGTGAAGTACCTGGACGGCATGTCCGACGACGAGATCACGGGTTTGAACATCCCGACGGGCATCCCGCTGAAGTACGAACTGGACGAAAATCTGAAGCCGACGGTGCCCGGTGGCGAGTACCTGGACCCCGAAGCAGCCGCCGCGGGAGCCGCCGCTGTCGCCGCACAGGGCGCCAAGAAGCACTGACGCCGCGAACGGCCGGTGAACACGGGTTAACGCCAGTCAAACACCTGGATTTGTCCGTGTGACTTGTACCGTTCTGGCCGCACGTTGCTGGGATGACGTTCACCTGATGCGTACGATTTGCCCGTGAGCTTGTCGTCCGCGCTGCCTCTGGTGGCCGTCACGGCGCTGCTCGCGTTGGCTGTGGGTATCGCGGTCGGCTTGCGGTGGGCACCGCGGCTGAACGAGCGCCGCGAGCGCCGCACCGCGGAGCAGTCCGGCCTCACGGTGTCCGAGATGTTCGCCCACATCGTGTCGATGTCACCGCTGGGGATGGCGGTGGTCGACACCTACCGCGACGTCGTCTACACCAACGGCCTGGCCAAGGACCTCGGCCTGGTGCGTGACCGCCTGCTCGACGACCGGGCCTGGGAGGCCGCGCAGCGGACCCTGGCGACCGGCGACGACGTCAAATTCGACCTGTCCCCGGCCAAACGGGCCAACCCGGGCCGCTCCCGGCTCGCGGTGCGCGGCCTCGCGCGCCGGCTGACCGAGGAGGATGGCCGCTTCGCGGTGGTCTATGTCAACGACCAGTCCGAGCAGGCCCGCATGGAGGCCAGCCGCCGTGACTTCGTCGCCAACGTCAGTCACGAGCTGAAGACGCCGGTCGGTGCCATGGGGCTGCTGGCCGAGGCGCTGCTGGCGTCGTCGGAGGACCAGGAGATGGTCAACCGGTTCGCCGAGAAGATCGTCACCGAGTCCAATCGCCTGGCCAACATGGTCGGTGAGCTGATCGAGCTGTCCCGGCTGCAGGGGGCCGAGCCGCTGCCGCACCTGGATGCAGTGGACGTGGATTCCGTTGTCGCCGAAGTGGTTTCCCGCCACAAGGTGGCCGCCGACAACGCCGACATCGCGATCACCACCGACGCGCCCCGCGGTTACCAGGTGCTGGGCAGCGAAACCTTGCTCGCGACCGCGCTCGCGAACCTGGTGTCCAACGCGATCTCCTACTCGCCCAAGGGTTCCCAGGTGTCGATCAGCCGGCGCCGATACGGCGACAACATCGAGATCGCGGTGACCGACCGCGGCATCGGAATCGAAAAAGCCGACCAGGAACGGGTTTTCGAACGATTCTTCCGCGTCGACAAGGCGCGGTCCCGGGCCACCGGCGGCACCGGGCTGGGGTTGGCCATCGTCAAGCATGTGGCGGCCAACCACAACGGAACCATCCGGCTGTGGAGTCAGCCGGGAACCGGATCGACGTTCACACTGTCGATTCCGGCCTATCTCGACTCGGACGACGCAGATGTCGACGGGGGAGACGACCACTCATTGCCATCACAAGGAGGGCGACAGAACCAATGACCAGCGTGCTGATCGTGGAGGACGAAGAGTCCCTGGCCGATCCCTTGGCGTTCCTGCTGCGCAAGGAAGGTTTCGAAGCCACCGTCGTGACCGATGGTCCGTCGGCGTTGGCCGAATTCGACCGGGCGGGGGCCGACATCGTGCTCCTGGACCTGATGCTGCCCGGCATGAGCGGCACTGACGTCTGTAAGCAGCTCCGCTCCCGGTCCGGCGTCCCGGTCATCATGGTGACTGCGCGCGACAGCGAGATCGACAAGGTCGTCGGCCTGGAACTCGGCGCCGACGACTACGTCACCAAGCCGTACTCGGCCCGTGAGCTCATCGCGCGTATCCGGGCCGTGCTGCGCCGCGGCGGCGAGTCCGACGACGTCGTGGGCGCCGACGGGGTGCTGGAGGCCGGACCGGTCCGCATGGACGTCGAGCGGCACATCGTGTCGGTCAACGGCGACGCCATCACCTTGCCGCTCAAGGAGTTCGACCTGCTCGAGTACCTGATGCGCAACAGTGGGCGCGTGCTGACGCGTGGCCAGTTGATCGACCGGGTGTGGGGCGCCGACTACGTCGGTGACACCAAGACCCTGGACGTCCACGTGAAGCGGCTGCGGTCCAAGATCGAGGCCGACCCGGCCAACCCGGTGCACCTCGTCACCGTTCGCGGGCTGGGCTACAAGCTGGAGGGCTAGTTCCCCTCGCGAACAGACACGAGTACCCCCAGATTCATCGAAATTTGGGGGTACTCACGTCTGCTCGCGGTCACTTCTTTGCAGCCTCGGTAGCCGGGTGGACGGCGATGAGCCCCAGCCCGGCCCGGCGCTTGCACAGGGCGGCCAGCTCGGCGTACACCTTGGCGCCCAGCAGTTCGGTCAGCTCGGGTCCGTAGGACTCCCAGACGGCCTTGGCGCCGACGTGCGCGGCCGGGTCGCCGGTGCAGTACCAGACGAGGTCGTGGCCGCCCTCGCCCCAGCCGCGCCGGTCGTACTCGGTGACGACGGTCCGCAGGATCTCCGTGCCGTCCGGCCGCGTCACCCAGTCCTGGGTCCGGCGGATCGGCAGCTGCCAGCAGACCTCGGGCTTCATGGTCAGCGGCTCGACGCCGAGCTTGAGCGCCTTGCTGTGCAGCGCGCAGCCGACACCGCCGGCGAAACCCGGGCGGTTCAGGAAGATGCACGCGCCCTTGTATTTGCGGGTCCGCAGGTTGGGCTTGTCGTCGTACTCGTCCATCTCGAGGTAGCCCTTGCGGCCCAGGCCCTTCTCGCGGAACTGCCAGTCCTCGTCGGTCAGCAGCTTGACGGACTCCTCGAGTTGCGCGACGTCGTCGTCATCGGCCATGAAGGCGCCATGGCTGCAGCAGCCGTCGTCGGGCCGTCCCTCGACGGTGCCCTGGCATGCCGGCGTCCCGAAGACGCACGTCCACTTCGACAGCAGCCACGTCAGGTCCGCGGCGATCAGATGCTCCGGATTGTCGGGATCGAAGAACTCCACCCACTCACGGGCAAAGTCCAGCCCCACCTCGTGGGAGCCGGCCTTGCGAGGCTCACCGGCGCTGATCTGTGATGCGGTCACAGCACGCAACCGTAGACCCGTTACCGTGGTTTCCGTGCGATTGGGCGTCCTCGACGTGGGCAGTAACACCGTTCATCTGTTGGTAGTCGACGCGCGCCGTGGCGGGCACCCGACGCCGATGAGTTCGACCAAGGCCTCACTGCGCCTGGCCGAGGCCATCGACGACACCGGCAAATTGACCCGCAAGGGCGCCGACAGCCTGGTCGCGACCGTCGACGAGTTCGCCAAGATCGCCACCAGTTCGGGTTGCGCGGAGTTCATGGCGTTCGCCACATCTGCGGTCCGCGACGCCACCAACTCCGAGGCGGTGCTGGCGCGGGTCCGGGCCGAGACCGGCGTGCAGCTGCAGGTCCTGTCCGGGGTCGACGAATCCCGGCTCACGTTCCTGGCGGTGCGCCGCTGGTACGGCTGGAGCGCGGGCCGCATCATCAACCTCGACATCGGCGGGGGATCGCTGGAACTGTCGGGTGGCATCGACGAGGAACCCGACGTCGCGCTGTCGATGCCGCTGGGTGCGGGCCGATTGACGCGCGAATGGCTGCAGGAGGACCCGCCCGGCCGGCGACGTGTCGCCGTGCTGCGCGACTGGCTCGACAACGAGATCTCCAGCCCGGCGGCCAAGGTCCTGGCGGCGGGGACGCCCGAGCTGGCGGTCGCGACATCGAAGACGTTCCGCTCGCTGGCCCGGCTGACGGGTGCGGCACCGTCGGGCGCGGGGCCGCGCGTGAAGCGCACACTGACCGCCGCCGGCCTCAGACAGCTCATATCTTTCATCTCTAGGATGACCACGGCCGACAGAGCCGAGCTGGAAGGGGTGAGTGCCGACCGCGCGCCACAGATCGTGGCCGGTGCGTTGGTGGCCGAGGCGACCATGCGAGCGCTGTCGCTCGACTCCGTGGACATCTGCCCGTGGGCGTTGCGGGAGGGGGTTATTCTGCGGAAACTCGACAGTGAAGCCGATGGAACCGACTTGGTGGAAACGTTCGCGGGCTTAGCTCCCGCCAAAGGCGAGACACGATGACAGATTCAGACGACTTCTCTGCGACGCGGCCGATCTCGGTCGCCGAGCTGCTGGCCAAGAACGGCACCATCGGTGCGCCGCCGGTCGGTGGCCGCCGGCGCCGGCGGCGGGGGAACAGCGACGCGGTGACCGTCGCCGAACTGACCGGCGAAATCCCGATCATCCGGCCCGACACGCTGCACGCAGAGCCGGCTTCGGCCCCGGCGGAAACCGCGCCCGAGCCCGTCGCCGAGCCCGAGCCCGAGCCCCAGGCTGTCGCCGAGCCGGCAGCCCCGGAGGCTCCGGCCGAGCATGTGCCCGCCGCTGTCGAGAATGAGATTCCGTCCGCGGCCGACGAGATGGCGCCCGACGACACCGGAGCCCACTACGTCGTCGACGAGGAGATCCTCCACACCGACATCGTCGAGCCCGCACCCGCGGACGCCGCAACCGATGACTACGAGGACCATCTGCGCCGTCGCGACGCCGAGGCCGACCCGGTGGAGTTCGTGGCCCCGGCGCGTAAGCCCGCTTTCCGGTGGTCGTTCAAGCCGGTGCGCGGCGCCGAGGAGATGAGCCCCGACCTGGCCGACGAGGACGTGCCGGCCGACGCGCACATCGACGATGATCTGCTGGCGCTCAAGGACGCGGAGCCCGTCGCCAAGCTCGATACCGGGGTCATCCCCGTCGTCGACGACACCGCGGCCGTCGAGGTTCCGGAATCAACCGCCGGCCTCGCCGAGGTGGCCCCGGCGCGCCCGACGTCGCGAGAAGACCGCAGCGCGCGGTACGACGCCCTGTTCAGTGGCTTCGCGGCGGACGAGGACACGCGCCGCGAGGAGTTGGTCGCCGACCATGGCGAGCGCGACCAAGCTGTCCTGGACGAAGCCGACCACGACGAAGCCGACCACGAGCACGCGGCGTCCGGTTCCGGGCTGAAGCGCGGCGCGTGGGTCGTCGGGCAGAGTCTGCTGGCCGTGGCGTTCGGTGCCGGTATGTTCTTCGCGTTCGACCAGTTGTGGCGCTGGAACCAGATCGTGGCGCTGATGCTGTCGATGCTGGTGATCCTCGGGCTGGTCGCCGGCATCCGGGTGATCCGGAAGGATCACGACCTGGCCAGTACGCTGATCGCGATTCTGGTCGGCGGCCTGGTTACCTTCGGGCCTCTGGCACTGCTCTACTCAGCCTGAACCGGAGGCCTGTGCGTCCCGCAATCAAGGTAGGTCTGTCCACCGCGTCGGTCTATCCTCTGCGGACCGAGGCTGCTTTCGAGTACGCCGCCCGCCTGGGCTACGACGGTGTCGAGCTCATGGTGTGGGCCGAGCCCGTGAGTCAGGACATCGACGCCATCGAGCGGATGTCGCAGCGCTGGGGCGTGCCGGTGCTCAGCGTGCATGCGCCGTGCCTGCTGATCTCGCAGCGGGTGTGGGGCTCCAACCCGATCCCGAAGCTGGAACGCAGCGTGCGGGCCGCCGAGCAGCTGGGCGCGCAGACGGTCGTCGTGCACCCACCGTTCCGGTGGCAGCGCCGCTACGCCGAGGGCTTCACCGATCAGGTCGCCGAGCTCGAGGCCTCGAGCGACGTCCTGGTCGCGGTCGAGAACATGTTCCCCTTCCGGACCGACCGGTTCTTCGGCACCGGTCAGCCGTCCATCGAGCGCATGCGTAAGCGCGGCGGGGCCCCGGGACCCGGGATCTCGGCGTTCGCGCCGTCCTACGACCCGCTGGACGGCAATCACGCGCACTACACACTGGACCTGTCGCATTCGGCGACAGCAGGCACCGACGCCATCGACATGGCGCGCCGGATGGGCAAGGGCCTGGTGCATCTGCACCTGTGCGACGGCAACGGCGCGTCGACCGACGAACATCTGGTGCCGGGGCGCGGCAGCCAGCCGACGGAGCAGGTCTGCCAGATGCTCGCCGCCAGTGAATTCTCCGGGCACGTGATCCTGGAGGTCACCACATCGGCGGCGCGCAACAACGCCGAACGTGAGGCGTTGCTCGTCGAGTCGCTCGAATTCGCGCGTCGGCACCTGCTGCGCTGACCCTGCGCCGTCCTGGCATGCTGTCGGCGTGGCGAGAATTGCGATCATCGGTGGCGGAAATATCGGCGAGGCCCTGCTGGCGGGGCTGTTGCAGTCAGGGCGACAGGTCAAGGATCTGGTGGTCGCCGAGGCCAATCAGGCGCGTGCGGCGCAACTCGCCGAGAAGTACTCGGTGCGCGTCACCGATATCGCCGACGCCGCGGAGAACGCGGCCTATGTGATCGTGGCCGTCAAGCCCGACGCCGTCGAGGGCGTCGTCGAGACCCTGGCCGATGCGGCAGCGGACGCCGACAGCAGCAGCGTCGAGCAGGTCCTGGTGTCGGTGGCCGCGGGCGTCCCGACGTCCTTCTACGAGGCCAAGCTGCCGGCCGGAGCGCCGGTGGTGCGGGCGATGCCGAACACGCCGATGTTGGTGGGCGCGGGCATCACGGCACTGTCGCGCGGCCGCTTCGCGAACGCCCAGCAGCTGGCCGAGGTATTGGAGATCTTCTCCGCCGTCGGCGCGGTGCTGACGGTGCCCGAGAAGCAGATGGACGCGGTCACCGCCGTGTCGGGTTCGGGCCCCGCGTACTTCTTCCTGATGGTCGAGGCGGTCGTGGACGCGGGCGTCGCAGCGGGCCTCCCGCGGCCGGTGGCAACCGAGCTGGCGACCCAGACGATGGCCGGTGCGGCAGCCATGTTGCTCGATCGGATCACCCAATCCGGCCCCGGTTCGGCGGTCGGTCCGCTGGACACCAGCGCCGCAGAATTGCGGGCCTCGGTGACCTCTCCGGGCGGCACTACCGCCGCTGGTCTGCGGGAACTCGAACGGGGCGGCCTGCGGTCGGCGGTCGCGAGTGCCGTCGAAGCCGCAAAAACACGGTCTGAGCAGCTAAGAATTACATCTGAGTAGTTCTAAGATTTCAGATTGATTACCCCACACCCGTCGCAATAACCACATTGGCCACGCTATTCTCCTTCTCGTAAGCACGCGTTGGTGCCAGCGGAGGGGAAGCCGCTGGAGCTGGCCGTGCCTGATTGATTGGGTTGCGATGACGTCTATGAACGGGCCATCGGCGCGTGACGGTGGCGATCAGCCACGAACGCAGTTCCTGACTGTTGCCGAGGTTGCGAGCCTTATGCGGGTAAGCAAGATGACGGTATACCGGCTGGTGCACAACGGGGAGTTGCCCGCGGTGCGTGTCGGCCGATCATTTCGGGTGCACGCCAAAGCGGTGCACGACCTGCTCGAGTCCTCGTACCACGACGCGGGTTAGTCTCCGCGCGCCCGGCTGAGTGCTGCGCACCTTGGGTGCGCAGCACCGAATCGGCGACTTCGGCGTGAATTGTCTCGGTCGCCGAGACCGGGCACGCCGAAATCGCTGATGAGCGGGCGTATCCAGCAGGCGTTTTCGTGGCGGGAAACCCGGCCGGGTAAAGTGGCGGGGTTGGTTTCACACCGATCCTCACGGATCGACGTCTAGTAGCGGAGACTTCAAAGTCTATGGGTTCAGTCATCAAGAAGCGGCGTAAGCGCATGTCGAAGAAGAAGCACCGCAAGCTGCTTCGTCGCACCCGGGTTCAGCGCAGAAAACTCGGTAAGTAGTTTTCAGCGCCAGCTGTGTCATCCGCGGACGCCAATTAGGCTGACCAAATGGATGCCGACGGACGCCCTGGAAGCCGGCCCACGACGCCGGGCGGAAGCGATTCCGGCCCGGACATCCCGGAGACCCTGCATCACCCCAAGGTGGTGCTGGTCACCGGGGCGTGCCGGTTCCTGGGCGGATATCTGACAGCCAGGCTCGCGCAGAACCAGCTCATCGAGCATGTGATCGCGGTCGACGCGGTCACACCCAGCAAGGACATGCTGCGGCGCATGGGCCGCGCGGAGTTCGTCCGCGCGGACATCCGCAATCCCTTCATCGCCAAGGTGATCCGGAACGGCAACGTCGACACCGTCGTCCATGCGGCGGCGGCGTCGTACGTGCCGCAATCCGGTCGCGCCGCGCTCAAAGAGCTCAACGTGATGGGCGCGATGCAGTTGTTCGCGGCCTGTCAGAAGGCCCCGTCGGTCCGCCGGGTGATCCTCAAGTCGACATCGGAGATCTACGGCTCCAGCCCGCGTGACCCGGTGATGTTCACCGAGGACAGCAGCGCCCGCCGGCCACCGGGGGAGGGCTTCGCCCGGGACAGCATCGACATCGAGGGTTACGCCCGCGGTCTCGCACGCCGGCGACCCGACATCGCGGTCACCATCCTGCGGCTCGCGAACATGATCGGTCCGGCCATGGACACCGCGCTGTCGCGGTACCTGGCGGGCCCGTTGGTGCCGACCGCCTTCGGGCACGACGCCCGGATGCAACTGCTGCACGAGCAGGACGCCCTCGGGGCGCTGGAGCGAGCCACGCTGGTGGGACGGGCCGGCACCTTCAACATCGGGGCGCCGGGCGTCATCCTGATGAGCCAGGCCATTCGCCGCTCCGGCCGCATCGGATTGCCGCTCGCCGGACCCACGATGTGGGTGCTGGACGCGTGGCGACGCGCGACCGCGGGCGTCGAACTGGATCGCGAACAGTCCGACTACATGCGCTATGGCCGGGTCATGGACACCACGAGGATGACGAGGGAACTCGGCTATACCCCAAAGTGGACGACCATGGAGGCTTTTGACGATTACGTTTCAGGCCGCGCGCTGACGCCCATTATCGGTCCAGGGTGGGTAGGCTCAGTGGAGCGTCGTGCAGTGGCCGCAGCGCAGCGGTGGGGACGCTGATTTCGCAAGTTTTTGATGGTGGGAGATATTGACGTGGCGGGCGAATCTAAAGCCAAAGTCATTCCGCTACATTCGAATTCGACACGTGCTTCTGCGCAACGTCGTACGTCGAGACGGGATGCGACGCTGCGACATCCTTCGCTGTTGACCGACCCCGGTACCCGCGCATCGGCTGAACAAATTGCTGCGGTGGTCCGGGAAATCGACCAGCACCGGTTTGCCGCATCCGGCCCTGCGGCCGATGGGGGGCCCAATGAACTGGCCCAACGGATAAGTGCTGCTTCGGATTTCATCCGTAAGCGCCTGACCGGCGATTACCTCGTCGACGAATTCGGATTCGACCAGCATCTCAACGATGCGGTCTTTCTTCCTTTGCTGCGAACACTTTTCAATTCGTGGTTCCGCGTCGAGGTTTCCGGTATCGAGAACTTGCCGGATGACGGCGCCGCATTGGTTGTGGCAAACCATGCGGGCGTATTGCCGTTCGACGGACTGATGACGTCGGTCGCCGTGCACGACAAACACCCGAAGCACCGGGACTTGCGGTTGCTCGCCGCCGACCTCGTGTTCGACCTTCCGGTGGTGGGGCAGGCGGCGCGCAAGGCCGGGCACACCATGGCGTGCACCGCGGAC
Organism: Mycolicibacterium sp. CBMA 226; assembly: GCF_009729075.1. Lineage (GTDB taxonomy): Bacteria > Actinomycetota > Actinomycetes > Mycobacteriales > Mycobacteriaceae > Mycobacterium. The sequence goes on from NZ_VTGY01000012.1 coordinate 247,632, forward strand.
GCCCACCGGCTGCTCGAGGCCGGCGAGCTGACCGCGGTGTTCCCCGAGGGCTACAAGGGCCTCGGCAAGCCGTTCAAGGACCGGTACAAGTTGCAGCGGTTCGGCCGCGGCGGCTTCGTCTCGGCGGCCCTGCGTACGGGTGCGCCCATCGTGCCGTGCTCGATCGTCGGTTCCGAGGAGATCTACCCGAAGATCGGCGACGTGAAGCTGCTGGCGCGGCTGCTCGGGTTGCCGTACTTCCCGCTGACGCCATTGTTCCCGCTCGCCGGTCCGATCGGCCTGCTGCCGTTGCCGTCGAAGTGGTACATCCAGTTCGGCGAGCCCATCTCGACCGCCGACTATGACGAATCGGCCGCCGAGGATCCGATGATCACCTTCGAGCTGACCGACCACGTGCGCGCGACCATTCAGCAGACGCTGTACCAGCTGCTGGCCAACCGCCGCGGCACGTTCCTCTAGATACCGCGAGCGTGCGTGTCTGCGCGCAACACGCCGTGGAGTACATGCAAAAACGTCCCGCTCGCAGTTGCTGAGCGGGACGTTTTGCCTGCGCGGCTCGCGCTGCTGTCTAAGCCTTTTGCGCCGCAACCATTTTCGCGATCGCCGCATCGCGAGCCGCGGCGATCTGTGCGCTGACCTCGCCGGCTTCGCCTTCGTGCTGCGCCTCGCCCAGCATGGTGACGATGCTCGTCATCACCGGCTGGCCGTCGTCGTCGGTGACCTCGGCGCGGATCTCGCTGATCACGGTGCCGTGCGACTCGATCACCGAATCCAGGTACGAGTCGAACCACAGCCGGTCGCCGACCTTGATGGGGCGGTGGAAGATCAGCTTCTGGTCGCGGTGCAGCACACGCTCCAGGTTGATCGGCACGTCGAACTGGTTGAACAGCTCGAGCTGGACCCGCCGGCCCGCGACCGCGATGAACGTCAGCGACGCGATGAGCGCGTCCGAGCCGCACTCAGCGGCCGCTTCCTCCGAGAAATGGGCCGGGTGGTCGTCCTGGACCGCCGCGGCGAACTCCTTGACCTTCTCGCGGCCGACCTCGAAATAGTCGGGATACCGGAAGTGGGTTCCGATGATGTCGTCCGCAATGCCCATGGCGGGTGAGCTTAGTCGGTTCGCGCTGAGAAGGACCAAATGGTCGTTGGCGGGCGCCGACAGCAGCCATTTGGTCCTTTTCGGCGAAAAACCAGCCCTAATTGCCCTTGCGTGACGCCATGGCGGCCAGCGCCCCGCCGACGGCACCGAGGGCCAGCGCCGAGGGCACACCGATGCGGGCTGCCTTGCGGGCAGTCCGGAAATCACGGATCTCCCAGCCCCGCTCGCGGGCGACGTCGCGCAGCGCGGCGTCGGGGTTGATGGCGACGGCTGTGCCGACCAGCGACAGCATCGGCACGTCGTTGAAGCTGTCCGAGTAGGCGGTGCAGCGGCGCAGGTTCAGGCCCTCACGAATGGCCAGCTGCCGCACCGCGTGCGCCTTGCCGACGCCGTGCAGGATGTCGCCGACGAGCCGGCCGGTGAACACCCCGTCGACCGACTCGGCGATGGTGCCCAGTGCGCCCGTCAGCCCCAGCTTGCGGGCGATGGTCTGGGCCAGCTCCATGGGCGTCGCAGTCACGAGCCAGACCTGCTGGCCGGCGTCGAGATGCATCTGTGCCAGTGCCCGGGTGCCCTGCCAGATCTTGTCGGCGATGATCTCGTCGTATATCTCGTCGCCCAGCGCTTCGAGTTCGGCGGTCTGCCGGCCCTCGATGAAGGACAGCGCCTTACGCCGGCCGGCGGCGACGTCGTCGCTGTTCTCCTTGCCGGTGACCTGAAACTTGGCCTGCGCGTAGGCGAAACGGGCCAGATCGGAGTACTTGAAGTAGTCGCGGGCCGCCAGGCCACGCGCGAAGTGCACCAGCGACGAACCGTGCACCAGCGTGTTGTCGACGTCGAAGAACGCGGCCGCGGTGAGGTCGGGTGGCGGCGGGAGCACCGGGGCGGTGGGCTCGTCGGCGCCGGAATCCTGGTCGCCCTGGTCCGGGTCGGCAGCCACCTCGACGGGGCCGTCGGCAGCGCCGGAGGGCACGGGCGTGCCCGTGGGCTCGTCGGCGGTCACGGGGCTGGATTCGGGCACGGTTCAACAGTAGGTCACGCCATACTGTTGCGCGTGGATCGATCAGGGAACAGCCACCGCGTGACGTTGCTCACCCGTGCCGGTTGCAGCATGTGCGAGCGCGCGGCGGCTCAGCTCGTGGAATTGTCGGGCGAATTCGGGTTCGTCCTGACGAGCACGGACGTCGACGTGCTGGCCGCGGCCGGGGACACCGCCCTGCGTGCGGAATTCGGTGATCGGCTTCCCGTGGTGCTGCTCGATGACGTTGAGCACAGCTACTGGGAGGTCGACGAGGAGCAGTTGCGCGCCGACTTGGCAGGTTGACGCAGTGGGTTGACCTCTGGGCCAGGCCGCTCAGCGCGGGTGCCCCGGGGCCCGGGGTACGTATAGCAAATTTGGTCGGCGGGCTGGTGAGCGGCTAGCTTTGAAGGCGTTCCTGCAGCCAGAAGAGGCCCGGGAAACCTTCCTGCCCAACGGAGGTGCTACGAGGTGATGCGGCCGTGAGCGTACTGCTGTTCGGGGTTTCGCACCGCAGCGCACCGGTTTCCGTACTGGAGCAGCTCAGCACCGACGAAGCCGAACAGGCCAAGATCATCGAGCTGCTGTTGCAGTCCTCTCTGGTCACCGAGGCCATGGTGCTCTCCACCTGTAACCGGGTCGAGGTCTACGCCGTGGTCGACGCATTCCACGGCGGCCTCTCGGTCATCGGCTCGGTGCTCTCCGAGCGGTCCGGCATGTCGCTGCACGATCTCACCAAGTACGCCTACGTGCGGTACGCCGAGGCCGCCGTCGAGCATCTGTTCGCCGTGGCCAGCGGCCTGGATTCGGCCGTCATCGGCGAGGCGCAGGTGCTCGGCCAGGTGCGCCGGGCCTACACGTCCGCCGAGGCCCACCAGACCGTCGGCCGCACGCTGCATGAGCTGTCGCAGCGGGCGCTGTCGGTCGGTAAGCGGGTCCACTCCGAGACCGGGATCGACGCCGCGGGCGCCTCGGTGGTCTCGGTCGCGCTCGACATGGCCAAGTCCAAGCTGACGTCGCTCACCGGGCTGACGGCCGCCGTGGTCGGCGCCGGCTCCATGGGCGCCCTGGCGGCCGCGCATCTGACGCGCGCCGGGATCGCCCGCGTTGAGGTGGTCAACCGCTCGCTGCCGCGGGCCGAGCGCATGGTCGAGAACCTGAAGGCCCAGGGGGTCGATGCCGCCGCCCACTCGCTCGATGACATCGCCGTCGCGCTGAGCAATGCCGACGTCGTCGTCGCGTGTACCGGCGCGGTGCGTCCGGTGGTGTCGTTGGCCGACGCGCACCGCGGACTGATGAACCGCCCGGAGCACCGCCAGCTGGTGATCTGCGACCTGGGCATGCCCCGCGACGTCGACGGTGCGATTGCTGGCCTGCCCGGCGTGCACATGATCGACATGGACCGCATCCAGCGGGAACCGTCGGCGCGGGCGGCTGCCTCCGACGCCGAAGCGGCCCGCTCGATCGTCGCCGCGGAGGTCGCCAGCTACCTGGCCGGCCAGCGGATGGCCGAGGTCACCCCGACCGTCACCGCCCTGCGCCAGCGTGCCGCGGACGTCGTGGAAGCGGAGTTGTTGCGGCTCGACAACCGGGTTCCGGGACTCGACGCCGCCCACCGGGACGAGGTCGCCAAGACCGTCCGCCGGGTGGTGGACAAGTTGCTGCACGCGCCGACGGTGCGGGTCAAGCAGTTGGCCAGCGCGCCCGGCGGTGACAGCTACGCCGAGGCGCTGCGGGAGCTGTTCGAGCTCGACCCGCAGGCCATCGACGCCGTGTCCGCCGGCGAACTGCCTTTGGTGGCACCAGATTTGGCGGTGGGCGAGCCGCATTCCCTTCACGACAAGGCTGAGTAATCTCACTTGGTAACTACCCTCGAAAACGTTGTCCGGATCGGCACCAGGGGCAGCCTTCTGGCGACCACGCAGGCCGGCACCATCCGTGACGCCCTGGTAGCTCTGGGGCAGCCCGCCGAGCTGGTCATCATCAGCACCGACGGGGACCGGTCCCAGGCGCCTGTCGCCGAGATCGGCATCGGTGTGTTCACCGCCGAGTTGCGGCACGCCATGGCCGACGGCCGCATCGACGTCGCGGTGCACTCGTACAAGGATTTGCCGACCGCGCCCGACGAGCGGTTCGTCATCGCCGCCGTACCGCCGCGCGAAGACCCGCGCGATGCCCTTGTGGCGCGCGACGAATTGGTGCTCGGAGAGTTGCCAGCCGGCTCGGTGATCGGCACGTCGAGCCCGCGACGGGCGGCACAGCTTAGAGCACTGGGTCTCGGTTTGGAAATCCGCCCCCTACGAGGCAACCTAGATACCAGGTTGAACAGGGTAAGTAGTGGTGATCTCGACGCAGTTGTCGTCGCCCGAGCGGGTCTGGCCCGTATCGGACGGCTCGACGTCGTCACCGAGAGCCTCGAGCCGGTGCAGATGTTGCCAGCACCGGCGCAGGGCGCCCTCGCGGTCGAGTGCCGAGTGGGTGACACCGAGCTGGCGGCGCTGCTGGGAAAGCTGGACGATCCCGACACGCGCGCGGCGATCACTGCCGAACGAGTCCTGTTGGCCGAACTGGAGGCGGGTTGTTCCGCGCCGGTGGGTGCGATCGCGGAAGTGGTCGAGTCCATCGACGAGGACGGCCGAGTCTTCGAAGAGCTGTCGCTGCGCGGATGCGTGGCGGCGCTGGACGGATCCGACGTGATCCGGGCGTCCGGGATCGGGACACCCGAACGGGCACGGGAGCTGGGGCTCTCGCTGGCCGCGGAGTTGTTCGACCTGGGTGCGCGTGACGTGTTGGATCAGCGGACTGTAGAGCGGGAGTGAGAGATGACGACCCGAGTGCGTAAGCAGCACAAGCCCGGCCGCATCACCTTTGTCGGTTCCGGCCCCGGTGACCCGGGCCTGTTGACGACGCGTGCGCGGAACGTTTTGGCACATGCGGCATTGGTTTTCACCGACCCGGACGTGCCCGAGGCGGTGCTGGCACTGATCGGAACCGATCTGCCGCCGACCTCCGGCCCGCACCCGGCCGATGCTGAACCGGCTGCCGACGCCAAAACCGACGACGCTGCCGCGCCGGCTCCCGTCGCCGCCCCCACCATGACGTTCCCGCACGGCGTCGACGTCCGCCCCGCGCTGGGTGACCCCACCGAGGTGGCCAAGCTGCTCATCGCCGAGGCGAAGACCGGCGTGGACGTGGTGCGCCTGGTGGCCGGCGACCCGCTGTCGGTCGACGCCGTCATCACCGAGGTGAACGCCCTGGCCAAGTCCGCGGCGCACTTCGAGCTGGTGCCGGGCCTCCCGTCGTCGACGGCCGTGCCGACCTACGCGGGCCTGCCCGTCGGGTCGTCGCACACCGTGGCCGACGTCCGCGGTGACGTGGACTGGGCCGCGCTGGCCGCCGCGCCCGGGCCGCTGATCCTGCACGCGACGGTGTCGCACCTGCCGGACGCCGCCCGCACGTTGATCGAATACGGCCTCACCGACAACACCCCGTGTGTCGTGACCGCCAACGGCACCACCTGCCAGCAGAGGTCCATCGAGACCACCCTGGCTGGGCTGCTCGACAAGGCCGTGCTGGAGAAGCCGGTCGGCCCCGAGCCCGTCGGGCCGCTGGCGGGCCCGCTGGTCGTGACCATCGGCAAGACCGTGGCGCACCGGGCCAAGCTGAACTGGTGGGAGAGCCGCTCGCTGTACGGCTGGACCGTGCTGGTGCCGCGTACCAAGGACCAGGCCGGCGAGATGAGTGATCGGCTGGTGGGCCACGGCGCGCTGCCGATCGAGGTGCCGACCATCGCGGTCGAGCCGCCGCGCAGCCCCGCCCAGATGGAGCGGGCGGTCAAGGGTCTGGTCGACGGCCGTTTCCAGTGGGTCGTGTTCACCTCCACCAACGCGGTGCGCGCGGTGTGGGAGAAGTTCAACGAGTTCGGTCTGGACGCCCGCGCGTTCTCCGGTGTGAAGATCGCGTGCGTCGGTCAGGCCACCGCGGACAAGGTGCGCGCGTTCGGCATCAACCCCGAGCTGGTGCCCGCCGGTGAGCAGTCGTCCCTGGGCTTGCTCGACGAATTCCCGGACTACGACGACATTTTCGACCCGGTGAACCGGGTGCTGCTGCCGCGCGCCGACATCGCCACCGAGACGCTGGCCGAAGGCCTGCGCGAGCGTGGCTGGGAGATCGAGGACGTCACGGCCTACCGCACCGTCCGTGCGGCACCGCCGCCGGCGCACACCCGCGAGATGATCAAGACCGGTGGTTTCGACGCCGTCTGCTTCACCTCGAGCTCAACGGTGCGCAACCTCGTCGGCATCGCCGGCAAGCCGCACGCCCGGACCATCGTCGCCTGCATCGGCCCGAAAACCGCTGAAACCGCAGCCGAATTCGGTCTGCGCGTGGACGTGCAGCCGGAGACTGCCGCCGTCGGACCACTGGTCGAGGCGCTGGCTGAGCACGCCGCCCGGCTGCGTGCCGAGGGTGCCCTGCCGCCCCCGCGCAAGAAGAGTCGGCGCCGCTAAACTCGGCACCATGGCTTTCCCACGACAGCGGCCGCGGAGACTTCGTACCACCCCGGCGCTCCGGCGTCTGGTGTCCGAAACCGCGCTGGAGCCACGGCATCTGGTGCTGCCGATGTTCGTCGCGGATGGGCTCACCGAGCCGCGTCCCATCAGCTCGATGCCCGGCGTCGTGCAGCACACGCGGGACTCGCTGCGCCGTGCGGCCGCGGAAGCCGTCGAGGCCGGTGTCGGCGGGCTGATGTTGTTCGGTGTCCCGTGCGACGGTGACAAGGACGCCACCGGCTCCGAGGGCATCAACCCCGAGGGCATCCTGAATGTGGCGCTGCGCGACCTGAATTCGGACCTCGGTGACGCGACAGTGCTGATGGCCGACACCTGCCTGGACGAATTCACCGATCACGGGCATTGTGGCGTCCTCGACGCGCACGGCCGGGTCGACAACGATGCGACCAACGAACAGTACGTCAAACTTGCTGTGGCACAGGCGCATTCCGGTGCGCACGTGGTCAGCCCCAGCGGCATGATGGACGGTCAGGTCGCGGCGATCCGCGACGGTCTCGACCACGCCGGGCATAGCGACGTCGCGATCCTGGCCTACGCCGCCAAGTTCGCGTCGGCGTTCTACGGCCCGTTCCGTGAGGCCGTGGGCTCGAGCCTGCAGGGCGATCGTCGTACCTACCAACAGGATCCGGGCAACGCGCGCGAAGCGGTACGTGAGATCGAGCTGGATCTCGCCGAAGGCGCCGACATGGTGATGGTCAAGCCCGCGATGAGCTACCTGGACGTGGTGCGTGCCGCCGCCGATATTTCGCCGGTACCGGTTGCGGCGTACCAGATTTCGGGTGAGTACGCGATGATCAGCGCGGCGGCGGCCAACGGCTGGATCGATCTGCGGGCCTCGGTGCTGGAGTCGGTCGTCAGCATTCGGCGCGCGGGTGCCGACATCGTGCTCACGTACTGGGCGAATGACGTCGCGGGCTGGCTGCGGTGAACCCGCTGAACCCACACGATCCGCAACATCCGCAGTACCCGCCGTATCAGGGTGCGGGGCCGGAAGGATTCGGTTCCGAGCCGCCCGAAATGCCGCAGGACGTTGCCACCGGCTTCTGGCTGTGGACGGCCGCGCTGCCGCTGTCGGTGATCGGCTACGTCATCAACCTCCTGACGACGCCCGAGCGTGAGGTGTCGGGCTACGCATACGCCGTGTCCGGTCTGATGCTGTTCATCATCGTGGTCCTGGTGGCCACGTTCCTGGTGCTGCTGCGGCAGGGCTACCGGTGGGCGCGCAGCATCCTGACCGGCGGGGCCGCGGCCACGATCCTGTACCTGACCACCAATCTCTTCGCGAACTACCACGGCGCGGCCGCGGCGCTGGGCTACGCGGTGTGCGGCATCGGCGGCGCCGTGCTGATCGGCGGCGGCGTGTACCTCCTGCACCGCCCCGACTCGAACGCCTACTTCGTCCGCTGATCTCCGCGGGCCGAACCTCCCGCGAGGCGGCCTTGGAGAGTACCTCCCGCTTGCGGGGGCGCTCGCCGCTGTCCACGCGGGACGGCACGGCTAGGCTGGCCCGGATATGACTGAGCCCACGCCCTCTTTGCCGGTCCGACCGCAGTCCGTCACCGTTGCCTTCTGGTGCTGGGTGGTGGCCGCGGTGCTGCTGATGGTCGGCGGCATGCTGACCGCCACCGCGGAAGTGCCCCCGGCCTACCGGACCCTCGTCGTGGGTTTCGGCGTCATCACCGCGGTGGCCGGCGCCGCCATGGCTTTTTCCGCCGGCCGGGCGCGGGCGGGTGACAGCAGGTTTCGTCGGGCCGCGGTGGCGTTGTCCATGGCGATCGTGATCATCGTCGGCCTCCTCGCACTGCTGGGTGTGGCACAGCTGTTGTCTCTGGTGGCGCTGTTGCCGTTGATCGGCGGCGCGGTCGCGATCACCCGGCCGCCGGCGCAGACGTGGTTCGACGGAAAGGCCGATGAATGACGGATGCGCCGACAGGCACCGCCGCCGAACAGGTTCTTTTCCACGAAGTCGGCGCCAGCTGGTGGTGGCTGTTGCTCGGTCCGTTCTCCGGCGGCTCCATCGCGGCGATGCAGTTGTGGTCGGCGCACCGGGTGGACCCGCTGGTGCCGGTGGTTTTCCTGGTGCTGGTGACGGGGTTCATCGGACTGCAGATCAAGGCCGCACGCCTGCACACGTCGGTCGAGCTGACGCCCGAATACCTGCGTCAGGGCACCGAGTCGGTCCGCGTCGCGGACATGATCGGCATGTTCCCGGAGGCGAGAGGCGCCGACGCACCCCGCTGGCAGTCGTACCGGGCGTTCGGCGAGCTGACGGGTGTCCCGCGAGGGCGTACGGGCATCGGGCTCGAGCTGACCGGTGAGCGCAGCGGTCAGGCGTGGGCACGGCGCCATCGTGGGTTGCGCGCCCAGCTCGAGGCGTTGGGTGTGCGCGAACTCGGTGAGGACGACGACGAATGAGCACCGGCAGGATCGTGGCGGCCGGCGCGCTGGTGTCGGCGGTGCTGGCGGCCGTCGGCTCGGTGCTGAGTTGGCTGGCTGCCTCGTCGGTGGCCGACGTCGCGCCGGTGATTCCCGGCGAGCCGGTGAAGACGTCGGTGCTTTATGACCCGTCGCTCATCACGTTGTCGATGTTGCTGGCGACCCTGGCCGGGGTGCTCGCCGTAGTGGGTACGGCGAGGTGGCGGCGCGCCAAGTAGTGTGTCGCCCATGTCTTTTTCGCTAGAACTGTCTGCTGACGTCTGCCAGGTCCGGGACTGGGTTCACGAGTTCGCTGCCGACGTGATCCGTCCGGCTGCCGAAGAGTGGGACGAGCGCGAAGAGACGCCGTGGCCGATCCTCCAGGAGGCGGCCAAGGTCGGCCTGTACTCCATGGAGTTCTTTGCCACCCAGACCGCCGAGGAAACGGGGCTCGGTATGCCCGTTGCCGTCGAGGAGCTGTTCTGGGGTGACGCCGGCATTTCGATGTCCATCATGGGCACCGGGCTGGCCGCCGCGTCACTGGCGGCCAACGGGACCTTGGAACAGCTGGGCGAGTGGCTGCCCCAGATGTACGGCGACATCAACGACCCCAAGCTGGCGGCGTTCTGTTCGTCGGAACCCGGTGCGGGATCGGACGTTTCGGCGATCATCACCCGCGCCCGGTACGACGAGGCCACCGACGAATGGGTGCTGAACGGCACCAAGACCTGGGCCTCCAACGGCGGAATCGCCAACGTGCACATCGTTGTTGCCTCGGTGTACCCGGAACTGGGTTCGCGTGGTCAGGCCAGCTTCATCATTCCGCCGGGCACCAAGGGCTTCAGCCAGGGCCAGAAGTTCAAGAAGCACGGCATTCGGGCGTCGCACACCGCCGAAGTAGTGCTCGACGACGTCCGGCTGCCGGGCCGGTTGATCGTCGGCGGCCGGGAGAAGTTCGAGGAGCGCGTGGCCCGCACCCGCGAGGGCAAGAGCTCTGCGGGTCAGGTGGCCATGAAGACTTTCGAGCGGACCCGGCCGACCGTCGGCGCCATGGCACTCGGCGTGTCCCGGGCGGCGTACGAATACGCGCTGGGCTATGCGCAGGAGCGCGAGCAGTTCGGCCGCAAGATCGGTGACTTCCAGGCCGTCGCGTTCAAGCTGGCCGACATGAAGTCCCGGATCGACGCGGCGCGGCTGCTGGTGTGGCGGGCCGGCTGGATGGCGCGCAACAACCAGCCGTTCGAGAATGCCGAAGGCTCCATGGCGAAGCTCGTCGCCAGCGAGACCGCGGTCTACGTGACCGACGAGGCCATCCAGATTCTGGGCGGCAACGGCTACACCCGCGACTACCCGGTGGAACGGTGGCACCGCGACGCCAAGATCTTCACGATCTTCGAGGGCACCAGCGAGATCCAGCGGCTCGTGATGTCCCGCGCGATCACGGGGCTGCCGCTCAAGTAGGGGTTGTTACAGAGTGCAAAATTTGTAACACTGTTCCGCATGACCGATCTTGCGGAACAGTCCGAGCTGTTTGACGAGGCGAGCGGAGCGACGGGGCCGGCCGACGCCCTGCCGTTGGGGCCGGACTCACTGGTGTGGAAGTACTTCGGCGACAACCGGATGTACTTGATCGGCCCCCGGCCTGCAGTGCTGCAGAACATGCTGGCCCAGCTGGGCCAGGGCGTGCTGGACCATTCCGTGTTCTTCGCCGACACCTCGGCGCGGATCAAGCGCTCGTTGCCGCCGATCTTCCGCACGGTGTACGGCACCGATGACGCCAACACCGGCACGCAGGTCCGCGACTTCCACCGCGAGATCAAAGGCGACATGCCGGACGGCAGCCGCTACCACGCGCTCGACCCGGAGACCTACTACTGGGCGCACGCGACGTTCGTCGAGCAGGTGCTGTACTTCGCGGACACCTTCGTCAAACGGCTGAGCGACGCCGAGAAGGAACAGATCTACCTCGAGTCCAAGACCTGGTACCGCCGCTACGGTGTGAGCGACCGGCCGATGCCGGCCACGTACGCCGAATTCGAAGAGTACTGGGACCGGATGCTGAACGAGGTGGCGGTGCCGCACAAGACGGCCCGGTACGGCGTCGGCTATGTGACGAAAGGCTTTCCGGCGCCCAAGGCCGTCAACCCGGCGGTGTGGCGCGTCGTCGCGGTGGTGTTCAACCCGGTGGCGGCGTTCCTGACCACCGGTGGGCTACCGCCGCGGGCGCGGGACCTGCTGGAGCTGCCGTGGTCCGACCGGCAGGAACGCGCGTACGAGCTGTTCGCCGCGGCCTGGCGCAGCAAGCCGGTCAACTGGATATGGGACCGGCTGCCGATGTCGGTGCGGTACAACAGCTTTGCGCAGAAGGGCTACGCGCGTGCCCGCTGATGCGACGGCCGCGATCCTTGATGCCGCACTCGTCGAGTTCGAGCAGCACGGCTTCCGCCGCGTTGCCCTCGACGACGTGGCGCGCCGCGCCGGCGTCAGCCGCACCACCATCTACCGGCGGTTCGCGAACCGTGACGAGCTGGTGGCCGCGGTCGTCGAGCGGGAGAACGTAGTGCTGTTCGACGGCATTGCGGCAGAGTTGAAAACAGCTGGGCCGCAATCGGATTTGTACGTCGAGGCGTTCACGCTGTCGATCCTGCGATTCCGGCGGCACCGCGTGCTGAACCGCATGATGATCGACGAACCAGCGCTCGTCATCGAACTCATGCAGCAACATTACGGCGCCGCGGTGGGCCGGATGGCGGCGGCGCTGCGCGTCATCTTCCCGGACGGCTTCGCCGACCGGATCGGTGAGCAGGCGGTCAACGACCTGGCCGACACCATCCTGCGCTACGCCGCGATGGCGCTGCTGTTGCCGAGCGTCGAAGCGCTCGACAGCGCCGACGACATCCGTGCTTTCGCCGCAAGGCATTTCGTGCCGAGCCTGCCGGCGGCACTGCAGGGTCAGTCGGGTAAGCCGGTTGCGGGGTCGATGCGGTAGATGCGCATGTGATACGAACCGGCGCGGATCTCGTGGACCGGCGACCGGCAGATCGTCATCGACATGGCCGGGGCCCGGGCCGATGACTGCCGCGAATTCGGTTCGCGGTAGTGCTGGCACCCGGAGGCGTCGGTGAACTCCGGCCGCACCGCGACGTAGTAGCTGACCTCGTACCGCTTGAACACCGTCCACAATGGCCGCTGCTCCCTGATGAGCTTCAGGAAGGCGTGAGACATCATCAGCCCTTCGAGGTGCACCACCGGCTGAGCCATGAGCCAGGCGGGCGTCCCCGCTACGTCGCCCATGGCGTAGACGCCCGGATGCTGCTCCGCAAAGTCCCTGAGTTGGTGTGCCGCTTGGGAAATGCCGCCTTGCACGGGCGCCGGCTGAGCTTCGAAAATGACTGTCGCGCACAGTACCGCCAGGGACAGCACCCCGACCGGCATCCCGACACGCCTGGTCCTCGACGGTGACCGGGTCAGTTCGACGGCCACCAGCGCGGCGGCCACCCCGAGCGCCATGTTCTCGAAGTAGAAGTACCAGCAGAACATCATCCAGCCGCTCATGACCGACTGCAGGACCGCATGTACGACCGGAGCCGCGGCCAGCGCCAGCACGATCCGGCGGGCTTCACGGTTCTCGATCCGGCGGGCCAGCGTGACGATCACAGCCACGACGGCCGCCAGCTGCATCATGTTCGCGCCGGGGAACGGCAGGTCGACGGCAACGAAGTGCAGATTCGGCGGCAGGTAGACGCCGAGGGACTTGGCGGTCATCGACGTCGTACAGAAGTGGCCGTAGAAGACCTCGTTGAACCAGGCGTACAGCCCCAGCGGGAACGCCCCCGCCGCTGCTGCCAGCGTGCGCCGCCACCCCCAGGTGGGGGCGATGGCCGCTAACAGCAACGGCGCCAACATGATTGAGTCGAGGCGGGCGAGCGCCATCAGCGCGCACAGCAGTCCGGCAACCGCGGCGTATCTGGTGGACTGCTCGGCGAGTGGCTTACGCGTGAGATGCATGAGCAGCGCAGCCGCGAGGAAGACCGTCAGGGCCGTCTCGAGTCCCCACGCGGCGAACGGGGCGATGACGACGGCGGCGACGGCAGCGCCCACGGCGGCCGGAAACCGCCGGCGCGTCACCTGCTGCAGGAACCGCTCGAACAGGAAGAAGAAGCCGATCAGCAGGACCGTCACGCTGATGTCGACGCCGGCGAAGAATGCCGGATCGCGGCCGGTGACGGCATAGAGCGCCGACAACCACAAGAACCACAGCGGGTGATAGCCATTGGTGGATTCGCCGGGGAAGAACGTAGAACCGGCGCCGTCGACCCAGTTCTGGGCGGCCTTGAGGTAATAGAAGAAGTCGTCGAAGAATCGGACTGTCGGATCGAGACCACCGAAGATGCGCCAGAGGCACAGCGCAACGAGCGCGGCGGGAACCATCCGATGGATGGCCCAGGTGATTACGCGTTCGTTCGTATTGGCGCCGGCAAATGTAACGATGTTCCCACCCCCGTAGGAAGCGCAGATAATTCCGCGCAGCCCCCTTGCTGCCGTGGGAAGCAAACCACAATCCGGGGCGCCTGATGTGCAGATTGACCGAAGTCAATCACGTTGTGCAGGTTGATGTCTCGCTTTCGATAGCGTGAATATTTGCTGAATTCGCCCGGCGTTGTACGCATGAATTCGCAGCAATTGATGGGGGCACCTGCGGCGTATGGCGGAATCGAATTCCGCACACGCAGGCCGGTTCCGGCCCACTCTTCGCTGGGGAGCTGGGTAGCGGTGACGCCAAAGACTCTCGCCCATCCCGAGCGCCGGGTCTCGTCGAGCTTCCGGGTGCCTCGCCGCGATGACCGCGGTGCCGGCGACGGCGGCCGGAACTGAAACCTCAGTGCGCCAACGGCTTCTCGGCGCCCACCCCGGTGAGTGACCGCACTTCCATCTCGGCGTTGCGTTCCGGGTCACCGGAATCCCGGCAGCTGAGCGTCCCGATGATGCCGAGCGCGAAGGCCAATGGAATCGACACGATGCCGGGGTTGGCCAGCGGGAAGAACGCGAAGTCGGCGCCCGGGATCATCGCGGTCTTACTGCCCGAGACGGCGGGGGAGAACACGATCAGCACGATGGTCGAGATCAGGCCGCCGTACATGCTCCACAACGCGCCGCGGGTGTTGAACCGCTTCCAGTACAGCGAGTAGAGGATCGTCGGCAGATTGGCCGCCGCCGCCACGGCGAAGGCCAGGGCCACCAGGAACGCCACGTTCTGGCCGTTGGCGAGGATGCCGAGCCCGATCGCGAACACGCCCAGCACGACCGCGGTGACGCGGGAGACCCGCACCTGCTCCTCCTCGGTCACGTTGTGCGACTTGAGAACTGACGCGTAGATGTCGTGCGCGAACGACGCCGATGCCGTGATGGTGAGGCCAGCGACGACCGCGAGGATCGTCGCGAACGCCACAGCCGAGATGACGCCGAGCAGGACCACCCCACCGAGTTCGAACGCCAGCAGCGGGGCCGCGGAGTTCACGCCGCCGGCGGCCTTGAGAATCCGGTCCGGACCCACCAGGGCGGCGGCGCCGTAGCCGAGCACCAACGTGAACAGGTAGAAGGCGCCGATCAACGCGATGGCCCAAACCACCGACCGCCGAGCCTCTTTCGCGGTGGGCACGGTGTAGAAGCGCATCAGCACGTGCGGCAGGCCGGCGGTGCCGAGTACCAGCGCCAGGGCCAGCGAGACGAAGTTGATCTTCGAGGTGAGCGAACCGCCGTACTGTGCGCCGGGGGCCAGGACGTCGCGGCTGGAGACGCCCTTGGTGGTGGCGTGCGAGATGGCCGACTGCGCCGAACCGAGGATGTCGGAGAAGTTGAACCCGAACTTGCCGAGCACCATGACCGTCATCAGGGCGGCGCCGGTGATCAGCAGCACGGCTTTGATGATCTGCACCCACGTGGTGCCTTTCATACCGCCGACCAGGACGTAGACGATCATCAGGACGCCGACGACGGCGATCACGATCGACTGGCCGCCGCGGCTCTTCACGTCGAGCAATAGGGCGACCAGACCGCCCGCCCCGGCCATCTGGGCCAGGAGGTAGAACAGCGACACCGTCAGCGTCGAGGTGGCCGCTGCCAGCCGGACCGGGCGTTGCCGGAGCCGGAAGCTCAGCACGTCGGCCATGGTGAATCTGCCTGTGTTGCGCAGCAATTCGGCGACGAGCAGCAGTGCCACCAGCCAGGCGACCAGGAAGCCGATGGAGTACAGGAAGCCGTCGTAGCCGTAGACGGCGATGGCGCCGGCGATGCCGAGGAAGCTCGCGGCCGACAGGTAGTCGCCGGCGATGGCGATACCGTTCTGTGGGCCGGAGAAGCCGCGGCCGCCGGTGAAGAACTCGTCGGCGGTGGCGTTGCGCTTGCTGGCCTTGATCACCACGACCATCGTCACGACGACGAACACGCTGAAGATGCCGATGTTGGCGACGGGGTTGCCGACCGTGGCGGCGGCGAGAACCGTGGTGTTCATCAGGCGCCCTCGAGTTCGTCACGGATGGCGGCAGCCCGCGGATCGAGCTCCCGATTGGCGAAGCGCACGTACAGCCCGGTGATCACGAACGTCGTCAGGAACTGGCCCAACCCGATCAGCAGCCCGACGTTGATGTTGCCGAACACCCGGATGGCCATGAAGTCATGGGCGAAGGCGCCCAGCGCGACGTAGAGGCCGTACCACAGCAGGAAGAACGCCGTCATCGGAAACACGAAGCGGCGCAGCCTGGTACGCAACTCCTGGAACTCGGGGCTGGCCTGCATGGCGAGGAACTGCTCCCCGGTGGGGACAGCGTGTTCGGGAATGTCGGTTGCGGACACTGCGGCTCCTGGCAGTTGGCTGTGAGCTGACAGCGCAGAACTTAATTGAGAGCCGGGCTGTTCGTGACCGGTATCGCGGTCTGTTCACCGAACACGCTTCTGGTGAGGCTGCGCGTACGGTCTGCAGCATGACCAGCGAGCCAGCATCGGCGTTCGACGCCGGCATCACCACCCGCCGCGCAGTGATGGGCGACGAGTTCGTCGACCGCGCACTGGCGCGCACCAACGGCACCGAATCGGAACCCATTCAGCGCTTCGTCACCGAGCACGTCTGGGATGCGGTGTGGAACCGGCCGGGCCTGAGCCGGCGCGACCGCAGCCTGCTCAACCTCGGCATGCTGACGGCTCTGCGCGCCCACGAAGAACTCGCCGGCCACGTCCGGGGCGGTCTCAACAATGGCCTCACCCGGGACGAGATCGTCGAGGCGATCATCCACGCCACGGGCTACTGCGGCGCGCCCGCGGCGCTGAGCGCGATGCGCGTCGTGCAGCAGGTGCTCGACGAAACGGGTCCGGCGTAGCCACGAGCGGCCGAAGACAGATCAGGCCCGTGCCGCCGCCAACGCCGGCTGCGCGGCCGTGATGAAGGCTTCGAGTTCGGCGGGGATATCAGGGCCCGTTGGCTGGTAGATCACTTCGGTGATGCCCTGCTCTGCGTAGTGACTGAGTTGTTCGGCGACGTCGCCGGCCAGGCCGGTCACGGTGGTGGCGGGAATTGCCTGCCAGGCGCCGGCCGCCCACGCGGCCTGGTCGGCGGCGTTGAGGTCGGTGAGATGCTGGTCGTGAACGGCAAGGTGGCGTTGCTCCCGCGGCACGGCCTCGATGTGATCGAGCCAGGCTCGGCCGCCCGGTAGCGTGGTGACGTCGCCGCCGAATTCATACGCTGCGTGATACGCGAGCGCATTGCCGGGACCGGCGGCCGCGCGCACCCGGGGCGAGTCCAGTTCCTCGCCGACGGACATCACTGTGCCGTGGATGCCCAGGGTCGACCAGGCGAAGTCACGCGCGCTGGCGACCTCACCGTTGACGGAGAACAGCCCGTCCGGGAGTTCGGCCGCGACCGCGATCCCCTTGGGGCCCAACGCCGAAATCAGTACCGGGATGTCCAGGCCTTGCAGCTGAGGCGGATGCAGCATCTGCAATGTCGCCCCGTTCCAGGTGACCTGCTTTCCGGTCAGGAGCGCGCGGAACGTCTGGACGTAGTCGCGAAGGTAGGCCCAGGTGGTCGGTGTCATGTCCAAAGCGCGGGCCCCGGCGAATCCGGTACCGAACGCCACTGCGACGCGCCCCGGTGCCAGTGCGGCGAGTGCTGCCGCTGCCGAGGCATTGACCATCGGGTGCCGCAGGGTGGGGACCAAAACCCCTGGGCCCAATCCGATCTGCGTGGTCTGCGCTGCCGTCAGTGCGAGCATCATCCACACGTCGGGACTTTGATGGGGTGTGTCGAACAACCACGCCCGCGTGTAGCCGAGTTCTTCGGCGATGGCGATATGTTGCGGGGACTGCATGGACGTGGCGAACTGCGCCGAAAGTGTAAGAGTCACGGCAGTTCATCTCCAGGTGTGGGTTCAGGGAACCGGTCGCCGAACATCGGTAGGCCACTTTGGGATTGGTCGGCAGTCGCCTCATCCTGCAGGACGTCCCAGTGTTCGGCGAGCCGGCCGTTGTGCATGCGGACGATGTCGACAGCGATCCAGTTTGCCGGTCGGCCCGTGTTGGAGAAGCGGCCGTGCAGCATGACGTAGTCGCCGTCGGCGACGGCCAGGGCGTTCTCGTACCGCAGATCATCCGGCGCGGCCCTGATGAGGTCGAACAACCCGGCCCGTCCGGGACCGATGTGCGCGCTGTGCTGCACGTAGTCCGGTGACCAAAAACGTTCGGCCGCAACGTAGTCGCGCTTGTTGAACAGGGTGTCGAACGCTTCCAGGACGATGGCCTTGTGGTTGCGTTCGGTATCGGTGGGCATGACGTGGACCTCCTGGTCGGTGTGTTCAGCCAGCGACCAAGTCGAATTCGTTGCCCTCAGGGTCGGTGAAGCTGATCCATTGGTTGTTGTTTTCGCTGAGCGCGCGTACTTGCTGGGCTCCGAGCTGGGTGAGCCGGTCGGCTTCGGCCTCGATGTCGACGGCTTTGAGGTCGAGGTGGACGCGGTTCTTGACGGTCTTGCCCTCGGGGACGCGATGGAACATCAGGAGCGGGCCGCGCGCGGGGTCACCGTCGGCGGGGATGGCGGCGAATTGTTCGGTGGCACCGTCGGAGACGTTGCGACGCAACGCTTGTGCCCAGAACTGGGCGAGCTCGCTGGGATTGTGGGCGTCGAAGCTGATGCCGAGCAGTTGGGTACTCATGAGTGTTCCTTCGTTGGCGGGGTGGTCGGGTGAGCTTGGGGCTGGCGCCGGCTACCGGATGGCAGCGCGGCGTCCAGCAGTGCGGTGACCGCGGCGCGAGCCGCGACGGCGATGGACGGGTCGCGGTCCATCTGTGCGCTGAGGATGGCGCCGTCGTAGATCATGTGCAGTTGGCGTCCCAACGTCGCCGGGTCAGGTGCCCCGGCCGCTTCTACGAGGTCGGTGAACAGGTTCCGGATATCGGCGCGGTAGGAGTCGGCGGCATGCTCGATGGCTCCGCCGGGTGGGGCTTCGGCGCTGGCCGAGATGAATGCGCAGCCACGAAAATTGGGTTGGGCAAGCATTTCGGCTTGGGCATCGAATATCGCGTACACGCGGGCAACGGGGTCGGTGTGTTGTTGGACGGCATCGGTCAGGCGCGCCATCGTGCCCGCGTGCCGGTTGTCCAGGTAGGCCTCGATCAGTTCCTCTTTGCTTCCGAAGGAGTTGTACAGCGACGCCTTCGCGACCCCGGCGCGTTCGATGATCCGGTCGATGCCGACGGTGTGGACACCTTCGTCGTAGAACAGTTCATCGGCCGCGTCGAGGAGGCGCTGGCGGGCCGAGCGGCCCGAGCGCCCCTGCGTCGGTGCGGTTGTCATCATCGGGTCCCCTCATCGCGGTCTGTATCTGATTCCCTCCCATCGTCGTCGGTCGGTTCCAACAGCAGGATGGGAATGTCGCGGTCGCCGGCGCTGGCGCGGTATTCGGGGAAATGTGGCCAGAAGCGTTCGGCCACCGTCCACCAGTACGTCTTGTCCTGGCCGTGAACTTCTCGGGCGCGAAGGCGGTGGACCGTTGCGCCATCCTGCAGTGTCAATTCGGGGTGGGCGACGAGGTTGCGGTACCAGGCGGGATGGCTGGTCGCACCGGCGGCGGAAGCCACCGCGACGTAGGTGTCACCCTGTTTGATCCGCATCACCGGGTTCTTGCGGACGTTGCCCGTCTTGGCGCCGGTCGTGGTCAAGATGACCACGGGCCGACCCTCCAAGGTGCCGCCTTCTCGTCCGTCGGTGGCTTCATACAGCGCAACTTGTTGGCTGACCCCTTCACTGGGGCTGGGCACGTAGGTGTTTTCCATGGTTCAGACCGCCGTGCGTCCGCCGTCGACCGGAATGACGGCGCCGGTGATGTAGCTGGACTTGTCCGAGGCCAAGAAAGCGATGACCTCGGAGATCTCCTCGGGCTGTGCACCCCGGTTGAGCAGGGTTGTGCCGGCGAGGTTTTCGATCAGGTCCCGCTTGGACTCGGCGGTGAACACCGGTCCCGGCGCGACGGTGTTGACCCGCACTCCCGATGGACTGAACTCGGCGGCCCACGCCCGCGACATCGCGGTCAACGCGGCCTTGGTCGCGCCGTACGCAGCGCCGCCGGCCAGACCGACGTGGCCGGCCATGCTGTCGATGCTCACGATGCTGCCGTGTCCGCGCTGAGCCATCCCGGGTGCCAGTGCGGCAACCAGCTGGTACGCCGCGCGCACATTGCTGTCGAACAGCTGGTCGTAGGTCTCGATTTCCAAGTCGGCGCTGGGGCCGAACCAGGAGATGCCGCCGTTGTTGACGAGGACGTCGACCGCACCGGCCTGAGCCGCCAACGCGTTAACCGCTTCGGCGTCGGACAGGTCGGCTGAGATGAACCGGGCCTGGCCGCCGTTCGCTTCGATCTCCGCGACGGTCGAGGCGCCGCGCGTCGTGTCGCGGCCATGAACGATGACGGCGAAGCCGTCGCGGGCGAGATTCAAGGCGACCGCGCGCCCGATCCCAGATGTTGCTCCCGTGACCAGCGCCACTGGCAGCTGGTTGTCGGACTGTTCCGTCATGATGACTCCTATTGAGTAGACCTGTCTGTCTAGTTGAGGACGTCTGTTGTAACGGAACGGTCCGCCCGTGCATTCCCGCGCGATCGCGAGGCGCTGATGTGAGCGGCCGCACACCTGTGTGTGAACTCCGGCCTTACGCATTGGTGCCGCCGTCGACGGTGAGGCTCGCCCGCGTCACATAGCCGGCTTCGGGGCCCGCAACGAACGAGACCAGGGGAGCGATGTCCTTGACACGGCCGTATCGCCGGAGCGCGGTGGCGCGAGTTGCGGCTCAGCCCATTCGTCGGTTCCGAATGAACCCGCCGTGGCTAACTATGCTCGGCGCAACAGCACCGCCTGCTCAAAAGGCAAGCGCGGGAACACCTTCCGTAGCGATCCGGTGATGAGCGGGGCGGCTTCTTCCTTGCTCACCACGCGCGGGTCGACCACGTCGTACGTCTGGCCACGCCGGGTGAGCTTGCCGCCGCCGGCCTTGGTGATGTTCTTGAGCCAGTCGCGGTCGGGGCCGTAGGTCAGCAGGACGGCGAACCCATCGGCGGTGGTGAACACCGTCAGCGGCGTGCGGAACGTCTTGCCGGACTTGCGCCCGACGTGCTCGAGGATGCCGAACGTCGGCGCGCGGCCGGCCCACAGCCGCTGGATTGGGTTGGTGACTCGGCGGTTGAAGCGGGCGACCGACTGCGGAATCTGCATGTCCCCATCGTGCGCCATCGTGGTTGGGGCGGCCAGGGGAGCGAGTAAAGTTACCGACCGGTAGCGGCGACGGCACGGTGTCGCACACCAGCCCGTAACCCGCTGAATCATCTTCGAGGAGGAATGCATGCCTGCGCCCGCCAACGCTGACGCCCGCCGGATCTATGACCTGGAGCGCAGCCGCGTATTCCACTCGTGGTCGGCCCAGGGAAAGCTCGACCCGATGGTCTTCACCGGCGCCGAGGGCAGCTACCTCATCGACGGTGACGGCAACCGGCTGCTCGACTTCTCCAGCCAGCTCGTCTACACCAACATCGGTCATCAGCACCCCAAGGTCGTCGCCGCCATCGCCGAGCAGGCCGCCAAGCTGTGCACCATCGCGCCGCAGCACGCCAACGAGGCACGCGCCACCGCCGCCGACCTGATCTGCCAGGTGGCCCCCGCAGGCTTCAACCGGGTGTTCTTCACCAATGGCGGCGCCGACGCCGTCGAGCACGCCATCCGCATGGCCCGCGTGTACACCGGCCGCTACAAGACGCTGTCGACCTACCGCAGCTACCACGGCGGCACCGCGCTGACGGTCAACCTGACCGGCGATGTCCGCCGCTGGGGCAACGACTACGGCACCGAGGGCACCACGCACTTCTTCGGCCCGTTCCTGTACCGCAGCCAGTTCAATTCGCTGACGCAGGAGGAAGAGTCCGAGCGCGCGCTGGCGCACCTGCGGTCGGTCATCGAATTCGAGGGCCCGACGGCGTTCGCGGCGATCATCCTCGAGTCGGTGCCCGGCACCGTCGGCATCATGCCGCCGCCGCCCGGCTACCTGCAGGGCGTGCGCGAGCTGTGCGACCAGTACGGCATCGTGATGATCCTCGACGAGGTCATGGCCGGCTTCGGCCGCACCGGCAAGTGGTTCGCACTCGACAACTACGGCGTCACCCCGGACCTCATCACGTTCGCCAAGGGCGTCAACTCCGGCTACGTCCCGCTCGGCGGCGTCATCGTCAGCGACAAGATCCTCGAGCGCTTCCTGGAGCAGCCGTACGGCGGCGGCCTCACCTACTCGGGCCACCCGCTGGCGTGTGCGGCGTCCGTCGCGACCATCAACGCGATGCACGACGAGAAGATCGTCGAGAACGCCGAACTGATCGGCACCGACGTGTTCGGTCCGGGCCTGGCGGCGCTGGCTGACAAGCACGACATCATCGGCGACGTCCGCGGTCTCGGTGTGTTCTGGGCCGTCGAGCTGGTCAAGGACCGGGCCACCAAGGAGCCGCTGGCGCCGTACGGCGGGTCGTCTCCCGAGATGGGCGCCATCAACGCGCGGGCCAAGCAGAACGGCCTGCTGCTGTTCATGAACTACAACCGCTTCCACCTGGTGCCGCCGTGCAACATCAGCATCGACGACGCCAAGCGCGGGCTGGACATTCTGGACGATGCGCTGAGCGCGGTATAGCCATAGGCTTTCGCCATGGCCTACCTCAAGCCGCCGTGGTTCGTCGTCCATGTCTTCAACCCGATTGCCCGGCTGACCGGTATCGGTGGCAGTGAAACCCTGACGGTCACCCGGAGTTCCAATCATCTGCCGCAGCGCATCCCGGTCGTGGTTCCGACGGTCGACGGGGTGAAGTACCTGGTGTCGACACGCGGCGAGTCGGCATGGGTGAAGAACGTCCGGGAAAACCCGGTCGTGGCGTTGGGCAAGAAGAACTACCTGGCCAGTGAGGTACCGGTCGCGGACCGGGCGCCCATCATCGCGGCGTACCGGCCGCTGGCGGGCAAGGTGGTCGAGCAGTACTGGCAGCAGTTGCCCGACGACGCCGACCACCCGGTGTTCAAGCTGACGCCGCAGAACTAGGTCGGGGCGCCTGGGGCGGCCGCGTGAGCCAGCTCCTACACCCTGTAGTTGGTCCATTCGCGCCGGGCTGGGACACTGGTGGCCATGCGCTCTACCGACGTCTCCGCGAAACTGTTCGCCGACGCGTCGACCGTGATCCCCGGCGGGGTCAACTCGCCAGTGCGGGCCTTCAGCTCGGTCGGCGGTACCCCTCGCTTCATCACCTCGGCCAACGGCTACTGGCTGACCGACGCCGACGGCAACCGCTACGTCGACCTGGTCTGCTCCTGGGGCCCGATGATCCTGGGCCACGCGCACCCCGCCGTCGTCGAGGCCGTGCAGACCACCGCCGTCAACGGCCTGTCGTTCGGCGCCCCGACGCCGGCCGAGACGGAGCTGGCGCGCGAGATCATCGACCGCGTCGCGGCCGGGGCGAGCGAATCGACGGGGAAAGGTCCCGTCGAGCGCATCCGGTTCGTGAACTCCGGCACCGAGGCGACCATGAGCGCCATCCGGCTCGCCCGCGGCTTCACCGGCCGGCCCAAGATCATCAAGTTCTCCGGCTGCTACCACGGCCACAGCGACGCGCTCCTGGCCGACGCCGGCTCCGGCGTCGCGACGCTGGGGCTGCCGTCGTCGCCGGGTGTCACCGGCGCGGCCGCCGCCGACACCATCGTGCTGCCGTACAACAACCTGGACGCGGTACGGGAGACCTTCGCCGCGGTGGGCGACCAGATCGCCTGCGTCATCACCGAGGCGAGCCCCGGCAACATGGGCACCGTGCCGCCGGCCGCGGGCTACAACGCCGCACTGCGGCAGATCAGCGCCGAGCACGGCGCGCTGCTCATCATCGATGAGGTGATGACGGGCTTCCGCGTGAGCCGCGGTGGCTGGTACGGCCTCGATCCGGTGGCCGCCGACCTGTTCACCTTCGGCAAGGTGATGAGCGGCGGCCTGCCCGCCGCCGCGTTCGGCGGTCGCGCCGAGGTGATGGAACGACTGGCGCCGCTCGGGCCGGTGTACCAGGCCGGCACCCTGTCGGGGAACCCGGTGGCGATGGCCGCAGGTCTGGCCACGCTGCGCGCCGCCGACGACGCCGTCTACCGCGCCCTGGACGTGAACGCCGACCGGCTGTCCGGGCTGCTGTCCGACGCGCTCGCCGAAGCATCTGTGGCGCACCGGATTTCGCGCGCCGGGAACTTCCTGACGGTGTTCTTCGGCGATGCGCCCGTCACCGACTTCGCGTCCGCGAAGGCCACCGAGACCTGGCGCTACGCGGCCTTCTTCCACGCCCTGCTGGACGCCGGGGTGTACCCGCCGTGCAGTGCCTTCGAAACCTGGTTCGTCTCGGCCGCACTCGACGACGCTGCGTTCGACCGGATCGCCGACGCGCTGCCCGCCGCCGCGCAGGCCGCCGCCCAAGCTCAGGAGCCCGCATGACCGACAAGACGATCGTGCACGTGATGCGGCACGGCGAGGTCTACAACCCGGACAAGATCCTCTACGGCCGTAAGCCCAACTTTCATCTGTCCGAGCGCGGGCAGGCGCAGGCCGAGGCGGTCGCCGGCTGGCTGGCCGAGCGCGACATCGTCTACGTGGTGGCGTCGCCGCTGGAACGCGCGCAAGAGACCGCGACCCCGCTCGCGGCGCGGCACGGCCTGCCCATCGACACCGATCCGGAACTCATCGAGTCGACGAATGTGTTTGAGGGACAGCGGGTTTCGCCGGGTGACGGTGCCTTGCGCGACCCGCGTAACTGGTGGCACCTGCGCGACCCCAAGACCCCGTCGTGGGGCGAGCCGTACAAGCACATCGCGGCGCGCATGACGGCCGCCGTGGACCGCGCGCGGATCAAGGGCATGGGGCACGAGGCGGTGTGCGTCAGCCATCAGCTGCCGGTGGAGACGCTGCGCCGCGCGATGCTCGGCAAGAACCTGCACCACTTCCCGACGAAGCGGATGTGCAACCTGGCGTCGGTGACGTCGTTCTACTTCCACGGCGACCAGATGGTCGGCTGGGGATACTCGGAGCTGGCCGGACAGTGACTTCGCTGGTGGCCCGAGCCGGGGCAGTAGTGACGGCCGTCCTGGCGACGGCCGTGCTGCTCGTCGGCTGCTCCACCGGTGACGACGCCGTCGCGCAGGGCGGCACGTTCGAGTTCGTCGCCCCCGGCGGCAAGACCGACATCTTCTATGACCCGCCGTCGAGCCGCGGCAAGCCGGGCGCGGTGCGTGGGCCGTCGCTCACGGATCCGTCGAAAACCCTGTCCCTGGAAGATTTTTCGGGCCAGGTGACGGTGATCAACGTCTGGGGCCAGTGGTGTGGCCCGTGCCGTTCGGAGATCTCCGAACTGGAGAAGGTGTACGAGCAGACCAAGGCGCAGGGCGTCGCGTTTCTCGGCATCGACGTGCGGGACAACAACCGGCAGGCCGCCGTCGACTTCGTCGTCGACCACAAGGTGACGTTCCCGTCCATCTACGACCCGGCGATGCGCACCATGATCGCGTTCGGCGGCAAGTACCCGACGACCGTCATCCCGTCGACGCTGGTGCTGGACCGCCAGCACCGGGTGGCCGCGGTGTTCCTGCGGGAACTGCTCGCCGACGACCTCAAGCCGGTGGTCGAGCGGCTCGCCAAAGAGGCCGGAGGGTCGGGGACGTGACCTCCTTCGCCGAAACCGCAGCGGCCGGACCGCTGTTGGTAGCCGTCGGGGTGAGCGTGCTGGCTGGACTGGTGTCGTTCGCCTCGCCGTGCGTGGTGCCGCTGGTGCCCGGGTACCTGTCATATCTGGCCGCGGTGGTCGGGGTGGATGACTCCGCACCCGAGGCGGGCACGACGGGGTCCACGCAGGTCCGTACCGCGCGTTGGCGGGTGGCGGGTGCGGCGGCGTTGTTCGTCGCGGGCTTCACCGCGGTATTCCTCATGGGTGCGGTCGCGGTGCTCGGCCTGACGACCACGCTGATCGCCAATCAGCTTCTGCTGCAACGCATCGGCGGCGTCATCACGGTGTTGATGGGCCTGGTGTTCATCGGGCTGGTGCCGGCCCTGCAGCGTCAGGTGCGGTTCACCCCGCGCCAGGTGTCGACGGTCGTCGGTGCTCCGCTGCTGGGTGCGGTGTTCGGGCTGGGCTGGACGCCGTGCCTGGGCCCGACGCTCACCGGCGTCATCGCGGTGGCCTCGGCCAGTGACGGCGCGAGCGTCGCCCGCGGCATCGCGCTGGTGGTCGCGTACTGCCTGGGACTCGGAATTCCGTTCGTGCTGTTGGCCTTCGGCTCGGCGCGTGCCGTACAGGGCCTGGGCTGGCTGCGCCGGCACACCCGCGCCATCCAGATCTTCGGCGGACTGCTGCTGATCGTCGTCGGCACCGCACTGGTCACCGGCGTGTGGAACGACTTCACCTCGTGGGTGCGCGACGCCTTCGTCAGCAACGTGAGGCTCCCGATATGACCGACGTTTCCTCGCCCGAAGACGTGCAAGACTCGCCCGAAGACGTGCAAGACGTGCAAGCCTCCGAAACCCGCCGGCCCGGCCCCATCTCGCGGGTGGTCGCGCTGTTCCGCAACACCTGGCGGACGCTGACGTCGATGGGCACCGCGCTGGTGCTGCTGTTCCTGCTGGCCCTCGGCGCCATCCCCGGCGCGCTGCTGCCACAACGCTCGCTCAACGCCGGCAAGGTCGACGAATACCTGGCGCAGCACCCGACGATCGGCCCGTGGCTCGACAAGGTGCAGGCGTTCTCGGTGTTCTCGAGCTTCTGGTTCACCTCGATCTACGTGCTGCTGTTCATCTCGCTCGTGGGCTGCCTGACGCCCCGCATGATCGAGCACATCCGCAGCCTGCGTGCGGTGCCCGTGCCCGCGCCGCGCAACCTGGCGCGGCTGCCCAAGCACGCCGAAGCCACCGTCCCGGGTGCGCCCGACGCCGTCGCCGAGCAGCTGGCCAAGCGGCTCAAGGGCTGGCGGCAGACCACTCGCACTCTCGATGACGGGGCGCGGGAGATTTCGGCCGAGAAGGGCTACCTGCGCGAGTTCGGCAACATCGTCTTCCACTTCTCGCTGCTCGGCCTGCTGGTCGCCATCGCGTTCGGCAAGATGTTCGGCTATGAGGGCAACGTCATCGTCATCGCCGACGGCGGCCCGGGATTCTGTTCGGCCTCACCCGCCGCGTTCGACTCGTTCCGCGCCGGCAATGTCGTCGACGGCACCGCGCTGCACCCCAGCTGCCTGCGGGTCCACGACTTCGACGCCCGGTACCTGCCCAGCGGGCAGGCCACGGCATTCGCGGCGAACATCGACTACCAGGACGGCGCCGACCTGGTCAGCGGCACCTGGCGGCCGTACCGGCTGGAGGTCAACCACCCGCTGCGGATCGGCGGTGAGCGCATCTACTTGCAGGGCCACGGCTACGCGCCGACCTTCACCGTCACGTTTCCGAACGGCCAGACCCGCACGTCGACGGTGCAGTGGAAGCCGGAGAATCCGCTCACCCTGCTGTCCTCGGGCGTCGTGCGCGTCGACCCGCCGGGCGGCAGCTACCCGGACGACCGCGAGCGGCGCAAGCACCAGATCGCCATCCAGGGTCTGTTCGCCCCGACCGCCGAACTCGACGGCAAGCTGCTGTCCTCGAGCTTCCCGGCGATGAACGCCCCGGCGGTGGCCATCGACATCTACCGCGGCGACACCGGGCTGGACAGTGGCCGCCCGCAGTCGCTGTTCTCGCTCGACCCCCGACTGATCGACCAGAAGCGGCTGACCAAGCAGGCGCGCGTCAACCTGAAGGCCGGCGAGCAGACCAAGCTGGACGACGGCACCGTCATCAGGTTCGACGGCGCGGTGCCGTTCATCAACGTGCAGGTGTCGCACGACCCGGCGCAGGCGTGGGTCCTGGTGTTCGCGCTGACCATGATGGCCGGGTTGCTGGTGTCGTTGGTGGTGCGCCGCCGCCGGGTTTGGATTCGGATCGTGTCGGCCGGGCCGGGTACCGTCAACGTCGACCTCGGCGGCCTGGCCCGGACGGACAACTCGGGGTGGGGCGACGAGTTCGAGAAGCTCACAGTGCGGTTGATTGAGGACAAGCGATGAATACAGAGCACATCGACGTAGACCTGGCCCGGTACTCGGACTGGGCGTTCTTCAGCTCGTGGTCCGTGCTGTGCCTGGCTTTCGTCCTGTTGGCCGTGGAGCTGGCATCCAGCCGCGGCCGCAAGGTCGAGAGCCGGGAGCTGGTCGGGGCGGGCGTGGGCGCCAACAGCGCCACCCCGGGCGTGGTTGTTGATGCACCGGCTCGAACAGTTGATGAGCGGATCGGCCGCGTCGGGCTTTCGCTGGTGTACGTCGGCATCGCGATGCTCTTCGTGTGCATCGTGCTGCGTGGCCTGGCCACCATGCGCGTGCCGTGGGGCAATATGTACGAGTTCATCAACCTGACCAGCTTCTGCGGCTTGGTCGCGGCCGCCATCGTGCTGCGTAAGCCCCAGTTCCGGGCGCTGTGGGTGTTCGTGCTGGTGCCCGAGCTGATCCTGCTGGCGGTGTCGGTCAAGTACCTCTACACCAACGCCGCGCCCGTCATGCCTGCGCTGCAGTCGTATTGGCTGCCCATCCACGTCTCGGTCGTCAGCCTCGGTTCCGGGGTGTTCCTCGTCGCCGGTGTGGCGAGCATCCTGTTCCTACTGAAGATGTCGCCGTTGGCGCTCCAGGACAACGGGTTCGGCCGGATGATCCAGCGGCTGCCAGATGCGCAGACCCTGGACCGCATCGCCTACCGGACCACCATCTTCGCGTTCCCGATCTTCGGCTTCGGCGTCATCTTCGGTGCCATCTGGGCCGAGGAGGCGTGGGGCCGCTACTGGGGCTGGGATCCCAAGGAGACGGTGTCGTTCGTCGCGTGGGTCGTCTACGCCGCCTACCTGCACGCCCGGTCCACTGCCGGCTGGCGCGACAAGAAGGCCGCGTGGATCAACGTCGTCGGCTTCGTCGCGATGGTGTTCAACCTGTTCTTCATCAACCTGGTGACCGTCGGCCTGCATTCGTATGCCGGGGTCGGCTGAGCCGACAATTGGATACCGTGGCTGAGCCGACAATCAGATGTCGCGGCTGATCGTGTCTTCGTTCCGCGCCCAGGGCCGGTTCACGGACCCGGCTGATCCCGTCGCCCCGGCGACGCCCACCGCGGCGCCGGAGGCCCGCATCGTCATCGCGCATGCGGTGACGCCCGTCGTGGCGCCGACACCCGTGAAGCCGCGCAGCCTGGACCCCGCGACCGTCGCGCTCCTCAGCCGGCCGAGCCGTGCGCCGTCGACCGGTTGGCGCAAGGCGCTGTACTACGCCACCGGCACGCTGCTCAATCCCGGGGAGAGCCCCAAGACCCTGCACCGCAACCGGTTGACCGCACAGATCAACCGCCCGCTGCGGGACTGCTACCGGATCGCGGTGCTGTCCCTCAAGGGCGGCGTCGGGAAGACGACAATCACGGCGACGCTCGGCGCCACGTTCGCGTCGATCCGCGGCGACCGGATCATCGCGGTGGACGCCAATCCGGACCGGGGCACGCTCAGCCAGAAGGTGCCGCTGGAGACGCCGGCGACAGTGCGTCACCTCCTGCGTGACGCCGAGGGCATCTCCAGCTACAGCGACGTCCGCAACTACACCTCGCGCGGTGAGAGCCAACTCGAGGTGCTGGCTTCGGAGAGTGATCCCGCGGTATCGGAGGCGTTCAGCTCCGAGGACTACACCCGCACACTGGCGGTGCTGGAGCCCTACTACCGGCTGGTGATCACGGACTGTGGCACCGGCATGCTGCATTCGGCGATGGGTGCGGTGCTCGAGCACGCTGACGTGCTCGTCGTCATCAGTTCGGGCTCGGTCGACGGCTCACGCAGCGCGGCCGCGACGCTCGACTGGCTCGATGCCCACGGTCATCAGGAATTGGTGCGCAACGCCGTCGCGGTGGTCAACGCGGTACGTCCGCGGTCCGGGAAGGTCGATCTGCGCAAGGTGGTCGATCATTTCGGCCGCCGGTGCCGTGCGGTGCAGTTGGTGCCGTTCGATCCGCACCTGGAGGAGGGTGCCGAGATCAGTTTGGACCGGCTCCGGCCGGATACCCGGGATGCGTTGCTGGATTTAGCCGTGGCCGTCGCCGACGGATTTCCGCTGTCGCTGTAGAGGTGTGCGCTAGGAACCGAGCCGGCGCAGGAATTCCGGATCGTCGTCCGGGCCGATGACGCGAGTCGTCGGGCGCGCGGCGGTCGCGCGAGTGGCGCGCCAGCCCACATAGGCCAACAGTGCCAGCAGCGTGATAAGGAGCAGGAACTGCACGTAAAACCTCCTTTATTCGAATATACGCGTCCGTCGGTAAACTCGTGCGGTGTCTGATGCGCCGCCTACCCCGTCCGTGCCACGTCTGCTTCTCGATGTCTTTCTCTACGCATTTGCCCGCCTGCTGCTGGTAGCGGCGATTGCGGGGGCGATCTTCGGCGTCGTCCAATTGCTGGGGATCCAGGATTTCCCGGTGATGGTGGCGTTGCTGTTCGCACTGGTTCTCGGAATGCCGCTGGGCATCTGGCTATTCGCGCCGCTGCGGCGCCGCGCCACCGCGGGGATCGCCGCCGTCGACGAGCGGCGTCGTGCCGAGCGCGAGCAGCTGCAGGCCCGGCTGCACGGCGACGATTCCTCCGGCGACTGACGCCGCGCTGTTCTAGGGCTTGATCACCAGCACCGCGGCCACGAGGGCGGCCCACACCAGCATGGCGAGCCCGGTGTCCCGCAGCACGGGGATCAGGTCACGACCACCGAGCCCCGAGCGCACCGGCTTCGCCGCTCGGACCGCCAGCGGAGCCGCCGCGAAGCCGACCAGGCACCACGGCGTGGCGAGCGTGAGGACCACGGTCAGCAGGAACGGCAGCGCCACCAGCACCTGGAACAGCTGCCGGGTGCGGGCATCGCCGAGCCGCACCGCGAGCGTGATCTTGCCGGACACCTGATCGGTGGGAATGTCGCGCAGGTTGTTGGCCACCAGCACCGCTGACGACAACGAGCCCACCGAGATCGCGAGCACGAGTCCCACCCAGTCGACCCGCAGGGCCTGCGTGTACTGCGTGCCGAGCACGGCGACCAGACCGAAGAACACGAAGACCGCCACCTCGCCGAGGCCGCGGTAGCCGTAGGGATTGGTGCCACCGGTGTACAGCCAGGCGCCGGCGATGCACGCCGCGCCGATGGCGATCAGCCACGGCTGACTGACCAGCGCCAGCGCCAGGCCGGCACCGGCGCCGACACACATGCTGATCACCGCCGCCGCCAGCACCGCCTGCGGTGACGCCAATTTGGCGCCGACCAGCCGAACCGGCCCGGACCGGTCGTCATCGGTGCCGCGGATACCGTCGGAGTAGTCGTTGGCGTAGTTGACGCCGATGATCAGCGCGATCGAAACCACAAGGGCCAGAGCCGCTTTCCACCACACCTCACCGCCGACCCAGGCGGCGGCGCCGGTACCTGCCAGCACCGGAGCGACGGCGTTCGGAAGGGTCCGCGGTCGGGCACCCTCGATCCACTGCGAAAGACTGGCCACGCGCGCAATCGTCCCACGCCCCTACACTTATCGGCATGAAGGATCGGCTCAGCAAAAACGAGATTCGCAAAGACGTCGTCCAGGAATCCGTCGAAGCGGTCGCCGGGACTGTCGGCGAGGTCACCAACATCATCATCAACGCGGTCAAGGACGTCGCAAGCTCCATCGGCGCCCTGGCCACCGACGCATTCGAAATCCGCGACGGCGCCCGGCGTGCCCGCGCGGAGCTCGAACTGGACCAGGACGCGGACGTCGAGGACAGTGGCGAGGTCGTCGAGGACAGTGGCGAGGTCGTAGATGTGCCAGGGCCCGTGCCCGTCACGGCCGTGACGCCGGACGAAGCGGACACGCCCGAGGCGCCCAAGACCGACGCCGAATAACGGATGCTCGGAGTCATCGGCGGTAGCGGCTTCTATACGTTCTTCGGCGACGACGCCCGCACCGTCAGCGTCGACACGCCCTACGGCACGCCGAGCGCGCCCATCACCATCGGCGCCGTCGGTGGCCACGAGGTGGCGTTCCTGCCGCGGCATGGACTGAAGCACGAGTTCTCGCCGCACACGGTGCCGTACCGGGCCAACATGTGGGCGCTGCGGAAGCTCGGCGTCCGCCGGATTTTCGCGCCGTGTGCCGTCGGCAGCCTGACCGCCGACCTCGGGCCCGGCGCCGTCGTCGTGCCCGATCAGCTCGTGGACCGCACCCGCAGCCGCGAGGACACCTACTTCGACGCCGGCGGCATCCACGTCGGCTTCGCCGATCCGTACTGTCCGACGCTGCGTGCCGTCGCGGTCGAGCAGCCGGGCGTCGTCGACGGCGGCACCATGGTCGTGATCCAGGGGCCGCGATTCTCCACCCGCGCCGAGAGCCAGTGGTTCGCGACCCAGGGTTTCACGCTCGTGAACATGACTGGCTATCCCGAGGCGGTGCTGGCTCGCGAACTCGAGATGTGTTATGCGGCAATCGCTTTGGTTACCGATCTCGACGCGGGCATCGAGTCCGGGGCCGGCGTCACCGCGGTCGACGTCTTCGCCGAGTTCGAGCGGAACACCCCGATGTTCAAAGCCCTGGTGCAGCAGGCCCTCGCCACCGTCCCCGACGAACGGACCTGCACCCACTGCCTCGCCCACGCCGGGGTGAAACTGCCGTTTGAGCTGCCCTGACCGGGCCGGCCCTTGACACCTGTCAATTGTGGGTGGCAAAACTGACGGGGTGACTTCCCGCATCTGCGAACAGCTCGGTATCGATTTCCCGCTCTTCGCCTTCAGCCATTGCCGCGACGTTGTCGCCGCGGTCACTAATGCCGGCGGTTTCGGCGTGCTGGGCGCGACGGCGTACACGCCGGAGCAGTTGGACCGGGAACTGGCGTGGATCGACGATCACGTCGGCGGCCGCCCCTACGGTGCGGACATCATCGTGCCGGCGAAGTTCGAGGGCAAGGGCGAAAACCTGTCAGACGGCCAGCTGGCCGACCGAATCCCTTCGGAATACCGGGAATTCGTCAGCCGACTGCTCGCCGACCATGGGATCGAACCGGAGGAGCGGGTCCGCACGGGTGGGTCGGTGCTGTCCGGCAACACCGGGCACGAGTTGCTCGACGTGGCGATGAGCCACCCCATCAAGCTGATCGCCAACGCGCTCGGGGTGCCCCCGGACTACCTGATCGAGGCCGGCCGTGAGCGGGGGATTCCGGTGGCTGCCCTGGTCGGCGCCAAGGAGCACGCCGTCAAACAGGTGGCCGCCGGCGTCGACATCATCGTCGCGCAGGGCACCGAGGCCGGCGGGCACTGCGGTGAGGTGTCGACGCTCGTCGTGGTGCCGGAAGTGATTGACGCCATCAATGATTCGGTTCCCGTGCTCGCGGCCGGCGGCATCGTCACCGGGCGGCAGATGGCCGCGGCGGTTGCGTTGGGCGCCGCCGGGGCGTGGACCGGGTCGGTGTGGCTGACCACCGAGGAGGCCGAGACCGCGCCGGCCACCAAGCAGAAGATGCTTGCCGCCACGTCACGGGACACCGTGCGGTCGGCAGGCCGCACCGGAAAGCCTGCCCGCCAACTGGTTTCGGACTGGACCGACGCGTGGGCGCCGAAAGACGGTGGCCGCAAGCCGCTTCCGCTGCCGTTGCAGAATATGCTGAGCGAGCCGGTGATCCGCCGCATCGATCGGCTTGCCGCGCAGGGACATCCCGGGGCGCAGCAGCTGGCGACCTATTTCGTCGGGCAGGGCGTCGGACTGATGAACAAGGTGAAGCCCGCCCGCGAGGTGGTCCGCGAGTTCATCGAGGACTACCTCACCGCCACCGAACGGCTGAACCGCTCGCTGCCCTAGGGGCATGAGCGGCGCGGGAGAGTTGACTCTGAGCGTACGGCGGAAAACGTCGAGTACGGATGTGCGTGGATACAGAATCAACGCACGGCATCACGGCTCGATGGCGCGGCGGCCCTCCTTGAGCTGACGGCGTTCGTCGGCGGCATCGATGATGGTGGTGTCGGCGCCGCTCAGCGCGGTGTGCTGGTCGACGCCCCGCAGCGGGGCGGTCGGCGCGAACGTCGCGTTCATCTGCGGCGCGGCCCACTGGGGTTCGGCGCGCGGATGACCGCCCTGACCCTGTCCCAGCGGCTGGCCCTGGTCCGTGGCGCGCGGGCCCGACGACTGCTCGTGCTCGGTGTCGCTCACGGTCGTCCGGGACGTCCGCCGCAGCGTGAAGGTGATCTCCTCGAACTCCTCGATGACCTTCTGCGCCGAGCGCAGCTGCTGCACCGACGTATCGATGACGCGGTCGACCACTGGCGCCACCGGCGCCATGAGCGGACGCAACAGGCGGGCCGCCACCTTGGTGAGGTCGGGCAGCTGCGGCAGCGCCAGGCCGCCGGCGGGCTGCGAGGTCGCGGGCACCGGCAGGTTCTCGGCGGTCTCGTCGGCGATCGGGACGAGTGCGGCCGCGGCGGCCGGTTCTGCTGGGGCGCTGTCGGTTTCGGGCTCCGGGACCGGTGCCGCGCCGGCGCTCAGCGAACGGCGCTGCGGGTCGGGGAAGGCCATGAGTTCGTCCCAGTCCGAATACAAAGGCTGCGGCTGTGAATCGGACGGCCGCAACACTTCGGCGGAGGGCGCCGCGAGCGCAGGCTGCACGGGTTCGCCGGTACGGACCTCGGCGACGCGTTGGCGGTGGTACTCGCGATTGATCTCGGCGTCGGTTTCCAGCGCCAGCCGCATGGCGGCCAGCTGGTGCTCGGCCTTCAGAATCTCGGCCTCGGCCCGTACCTCGGCCTGCTTGACGGCGATGGCGGTCTCGGCCCGCAGCTCGGCCCGCAGCCGGGACTCGTCGTGGCGCTCGCGCAAGGTCCGGTCCTGGCGGGCGTGCAGCAGCATCGGCAGCAGGTACAGCAGCACGCAGACGCCGATGACGGCGATGCGCGCCACGAGGGCCGCGGGCGTCTCGATGGTGTAGCCGTTCATCGCGACCCACCGCGCGCCGAAGCCGCGGTCCGCGCCGGCACCCGCAGCATGGCGTGCGGCCGTGAGGGCCTGCTCGGCACCGGCGATCTGCGCGTCGAGCGCAGGGGCCTGCTCATTGCGGGCGGCCAGCGCGGCATCCAGCTCACGCTGGTCGTGCTCGAGGATGTCCTGGGTGTTCTGGGTGATCTGCCCGTCGCCCGCCACACCGGTGACCGGCTGCTGGGCGCACGACGGCGTCGGATGGTACTCGCAGCGGGCCACGACCTGGGCGTCGTCGCGGCGCTGCCGGGCGGAGTCGACGGCCGCGTCGAGCGCACCGCGGCTGGCATGCAGCGCGTTCAACTGCCCCTGGGCGGTGGACACGGCCGGTGTCGTCGCGGCACGGGCGGCGGCCTCGTTCTCCATGCGCTGGGAGATGGCGTTGCTGAACAATGTCATCGCGGCCAGCTCGCCGACCAGGAGGCCGATCGCCACGGCGAGGGCGACCCGACCGGCGGTGCCCCGGGCGCTGGCGACCGTGCTGCGGATGGCCACGACCACCAGCACAGCGAAGATCAGGGTCACGGGCAGCACGACGGCCAGTGGCAGACCGGTGGACGGGGTCGCGACTGCGGCGGCCACGAGCCAGGCCAGCACACCTCCCGACCAGGTCAGGGCGGTCACCGCAGGATTGTTGTCAGACTGTCTGTGGGCAGGCATGGAAACTCCAACTCTTCCGGTCCACGTAACAGGGTCCCAGAGAGCCCGTCGCGTGGCCGAATCAAGCGCCGGTCCTGTGACCGGCATCACGCGCCGATCAGGCGTTTTTCTGGTATCGGGTGGTCAAGGCCCGGCGATCGAGCTTGCCGATTCCGCGGCGGGGGAGTTCGTCCACCACATGCAGCTCACGTGGGGCGGCGGTGGCGGCCAGGGTGGTGCTCACGTGTTCCCGCAGGTCAGTGACGGTCGGTGCGTCGGCGCCCGGGTGAAGAACGACGGCGACGGCCACCCGCTGGCCCAGGCGTTCGTCGGGCACGCCGAACACCGCGCATTCGGCGATGGCGGGGTGGCCTGCCAAGGCCGACTCGACGAGCGCGGGCAGGACTTTCAGCCCGCCGGTGGCGATCGCGTCGTCGATCCGGCCGAGCACCCGCAGCACGCCCGAATCATCCACGGCGCCAATGTCATCCGTGAGGAACCAGCCGTCCACGAACGGTGACGGTGACACCGGATTGCGGTAGCCCGACGCCAGCGTGGGGCCGCCCAGCGCAATCCGGCCGGTGTCGTCGATCCGCAGTTGGACGCCGTCCAAGGGCTTTCCGTCGTATACACAGCCGCCGCAGGTCTCGCTCATCCCGTAGGTGCGGACAACGGAAACGCCTGCGGCCGCTGCCTTTTCGCCGAGGCCAGGGGGCATCGGGCCGCCGCCGATCAGGACGGCGTCCAGGTCGGCGAGGGCCTCGGTCGCGGCGGGGTCGGCCAGGATCTTGGCCAGCTGCACCGAAACCAGCGACGTGTAACGCCGCCCGGAGCCCAAAGCGCTTACCGCGGAAGGTAACTCGCTGACATCGAAGCCAGGATCCAGGGCCACCGGCGCGGTGCCGGCCTGCAGGCTCCGGACCAGGACCTGCAACCCGGCGACGTGGTAGGCCGGCAGCGCCAGCAGCCACCGGCCGGGGCCGCCGAGCCGGTCATGCGTGGCGTCGGCGCTGGCACGCAGGGCCGCCGCGGAGAGCAAGGCGCCCTTGGGGATTCCGGTGGAACCCGAGGTCGAGACCACCAGTGCCACGGTGTCGTCGACGGACTCGCCGGCCCGCAGTGTCTCGGTGAGGAGAGCGGCCTGGCGCACGTCGTCGGCCGGAACCGGCAGCAGTGCCGCCCGGCCGTCGAGGGCCCGGGCCAACTCGGGGATCAGGGTGCGGGCGGCGTCGCCGGAACTGACGGCGACCGGATGGAGAACGCCTATGCCACGCCTCCGTCGCCGGGTCCCTCGTCGGCCGGGTCGCGCGGATCGTCGAGGGGCCACCCCTTGGCGGCCAAGCGTTCGCGCACGCGCTCGACGTCCTCGCTGCGGGGCAGCTCATCGGTGATCTCGGTGATCACGACGCCGATATCGATCGCGTCGAACTCGCCACGATCGATCAAAACCCTTGCCACAGACTTGACTTCGTCATTGGTCAGGCGGCGGGACAACAGGGCGAGCAGCGGCACCCGATCGGTGGCGGGGATGCCCTCGGGGTACCCGGCTTGCAGCCACGCCACGATCTTGGTGAGAAACGAGTTCATGGCGTCACCTCCTGATCTCGGGAAAGGGCCCAGCTCTGTGCTTTGTTGCCCCAAAAATGCGCGAACGAATCCTATGCCCAGGCTGTGACGTGGGCATATCGCCACCGTAACTCGCGGCGTTGCTGCCAGCACTTTGCCAGACTAATTAGACGAAGCTAACAGGTGAACACTCTGTGAACACCTCCGCCGACCGGGCAAACGCCCAGGTCGGCGCCGGAAATGGGGCCTTCGGTAACTGGTCAAAATCCTCGCCGTTACACCAGAATGAGCGCCATGAGCGAAACGATCGTCATCCTGGCGTTGCTGGTCGCAACAGCCCTGGCCTTTGACTTTACAAACGGTTTTCACGACACCGGGAACGCGATGGCGACCTCCATCGCCACCGGCGCACTCAAGCCCAAGGCCGCGGTGACGCTCTCGGGCATCCTGAACCTCGTCGGTGCCTTCCTGTCGGTCAACGTGGCCGTCACCGTGGCAACCAACGTCCTGAAGATCCAGGACCCCAAGACCGGTCACCTCAAGCTCGACGCGATGGTCGCGCTCACCGTGATCTTCTCGGGCCTGGTCGGCGGCATCCTCTGGAACCTGCTCACCTGGCTGTTCGGCATCCCGTCCAGCTCGTCGCACGCGCTGTTCGGCGGCCTGATCGGCTCGGGTATCGCCGCTGCCGGCTTCGCGGGCGTCAACTGGGACGGCCTGACCAGCAAGGTGCTCATCCCGGCCGTGGCCTCGCCGTTCATCGCCGGTGTGATCGCCATGTGCGGCACCTGGTTGGTCTACCGAATCAGCAAGAACGTCACCAAGGCCCGCCGCGAAGAGGGCTTCCGCTGGGGTCAGATCGCCACCGCTTCGCTGCTGTCTCTCGCTCACGGCACCGGTGACGCACAGAAGACCATGGGCGTCATCGCTCTCGCTCTGATCAGCACCGGCCACCTCACCGGCGACGTGAAGAAGGACGGCCTGCCGTTCTGGATCATCGGCAGCTGCGCCCTGGCCATTGGTTTGGGCACCTACATCGGTGGCTGGCGGGTCATCCGCACCCTCGGTAAGGGCCTCGTCGAGATCGACTCGCCGCAGGGCTTCTCCGCCGAATCCGCTTCGGCCGCCGTCATCCTGACCTCCAGCGTCGCTGGTATGGCGCTGTCCACCACGCACGTGGCCACGGGCTCGATCCTGGGCAGCGGCCTCGGCAAGCCGGGCGGCGAGGTGCGCTGGAAGGTCGCGGGCCGCATGGCCGCCGCGTGGTTGATCACCCTGCCGGCCGCCGGCCTGGTCGGTGCGCTGTCGTTCCTGCTCGCCAACGGAATCGCCAGTGCGAGCACCCCGCTGGTGGGCGACGTCGTGATCTTCGCGATCCTCGTCGGCCTGTCGGGCTTCATGTACTACCGCGCCCAGCAGCAGAAGATCGACCAGAACAACGTCAATGCCGATTGGGACGAGTCGACCAACTCGACGGTTCCGGCCGACGTGCGGGCCGCCGCCGCTGCCAAGAACGCATCAGACACCGCGTCGGTCTGACGCCCGGTATCGCCGAATCTCCAGCGAAGAATAAGGAAATAGTTCGATGCACTATTTGGAAGCAATCTTCAAAGTTCTGATCGTGGGTCTCATCTTCGGTGCGGGCCTACCGGCAGTGTTCGCCGGTGGCCTGGTCGCGTACTCCAACGGCGCCGGCGGTGTCGGTGACGACGGCGCGACCATCAGCCCCAACCCGGTGTTGAAGGCACTCGGCCTGGCGCTGTTCGTTATCGTCGGGGCCATCGTGCTGCTGGCCATCCTGTGGATCACCAAGGACGTCATCGCGCACCACACCGGCGTCAAGATCTTCGAACCCCTGGGACTGAAGTAATGAACGAGCCGATCGTCGTCCCCGCGCCCAACAACACTGCCGCTCTGTTCCACAGCATTCTGACCTGGCTGCGGGAGGGATACCCGGACGGAGTACCGCCGAAGGACTACTTCCCGGTGCTGGCGCTGTTACGGCGTTCGCTCAGCGAGGACGAGGTCGTCGAGGCGGCCCGCGCCATCCTGCGGTCCAACGACGGGGAAAGCCCGGTCACCGAAGAAGAGATCCACGACGCGATCCAGAAGGTTACGGACCAGGCGCCCAGCCCCGAGGACATCCAGCAGGTGTCTGCCCGGCTCGCGGCGGTTGGCTGGCCGCTGGCCACGCCGTAGCACCGACGCGCCACAATACGCACCACCTGAGACACCCGGAGCGCTAGCTCCGGGTGTCTCGGCGTAGTGGGTGGGTGTCGGGCACCTGCACGAAGATCAGGGTGACCTGATCGGGATCGGTGACGTGCAACTCGTGCAGGCCCCACGGTTCCTGTTGCGCCGCACGGGAAATCGGCACCCCGCGGCCTTCGAGTTCGGCCTGGGTCTGGTAGACGTCCCGCACCTGCAGCCAGAGCGCACCCGGGAACGGCGTCGTGGACCCGTCACCGTCGCGGCCGTGACCGGCGAGTTCGATGAGCGACTGCCCGGCGTAAAACACGGTGCCGGCACCGTATTCGCGGGCGATGGCGAGGCCGATCGCGTCGCGGTAGAAGACCACTGACTTCTCGTAATCAACGGGCCGGATCAGGATTCGGCTGGCCAGGATCTCCATCGCGTCACCCGACCGGTTGTGCGCGTTGGCGTTTCATCATCTTGTCGACCACGCCGGGGACGAAGCTGTTGAGCGCGTGCGATGTCACCGCCATCCGGGGCGCGATCCGCACCGGGCGGGTCCTGGCCGCGGTGACCATCCAGTCGGCGGCTTCGTCGGCGGACAGTCCGGGTAGTCCGTCGTAGGCGCGGGTCGGTGCGATCATCGGTGTCTTCACCAGCGGATAGAACAGTGTTGTGGAGTGCACTCCACGTGCGCCCCACTCGGTTTCGATGACCCGGCTGACGGCGGTCAGCGCCGATTTGGAGGCGTTGTACACCGCGAACAGCGGCGAGGACTCGTTCATGACACCCCACGTGGACACGTTGATGACGTGGCCGTCGCCGCGCTCCAGCATGCCGGGGCCGAAGCCGCGGACCAGCCGCAGCGGTGAGTAGTAATTCAAGGTCATGGTGCGTTCGACGTCGTGCCAGCGGTCGAGGGATTCGGCCAGTGGCCGGCGGATGGACCGGCCGGCGTTGTTGATCAGGATGTCCACGCCACCCAGCTCGGCCTCCACGGCGGTGACCAGTTTGTCGATGGC
Organism: Mycolicibacterium sp. CBMA 226; assembly: GCF_009729075.1. Classification (GTDB taxonomy): domain Bacteria; phylum Actinomycetota; class Actinomycetes; order Mycobacteriales; family Mycobacteriaceae; genus Mycobacterium. The sequence continues at coordinate 287,800 of NZ_VTGY01000012.1, forward strand.
GTCCATGTCGGACAGGTCGCACGGCCGCGCGATCGCGTCGCCGCCGCTGTGGGTGATCCGGGCGGCCACCTTGTCCAGCAGATCAGCCCGGCGGGCCACGATCACGACCGTCGCGCCCAACCGGGCGAGCTTGGCTGCGGCCGCCTCACCGATGCCCGACGACGCGCCTGTCAGCACGATGCGTTTCCCGGCCAGGTCGACGTCGCCGTTGCCCGACAACCGGTCGATGAGGGGTGGTCGCATGCCGGCGAGCAGCAGACTCTCGGCGACGCGCTGTAGTGGACTCTTGCTCACGCCCTGAGCTTAGGGCGCACGATGATCAAGCGGGCGAGGTACGAGGCCGCGTTGAAGAGTGCGCCAAGTTGGGCTGGGGCCGCACCACGATCAAGCGGGCCACATGTTCGTGTACACCAGTTCGTCGAGCGGACGGGCCGTCGTCCAGCCCACGATCTCGAGTTCGGGGCGGTCCGGGAACTCCGGCACCGGGCCGACGCACAGCACCGCGATCGGGTCGGCGCCCTCGGGCATGCCCAGCAGTGCGGCCAGCTCTGCCGGTTCGAACAGTGAAACCCAGCCCAGGCCAAGGCCTTCCGCGCGGGCGGCGAGCCACATGTTCTGGATGGCGCAGGACACCGACGCCAGGTCCATGTGCGGCATGGTGCGGCGGCCGAAGATGTGACGTTCGCGATCGTCGCCGAGCGCCACAACGAACAGCTCGGCGCAGTCGCCGATGCCCTCGACCTTCAGCGCCAGGAACTCGGCCTCGCGCGGCCCGAGGGCCTCGCCGGTCTCGATCCGCTCGGCGTCGACGAGCTTCTTGATCGCCGTCCGGATGGCCGGGTCGGTGATTCGCAGGAAGCGCCACGGCTGCATCAATCCGACGCTCGGCGCCATGTGGGCGGCCTCCAGAACGCGGCGCAGAACATCTTCGGGCACTGTGGAATTCGGCGTGAAGTGCCGCATGTCCCGACGCTCGGACATGACGCGGTAGACGGCGGCGCGTTCAGCGTCGGAGTAACTGGGGTCGCTCACCCCGGGAGGCTAACAGGGATCAGCGCGATCCGATCGCGTCTGACCGGTGCCCGTGAAATTGGCGGGGCGAGTTGTCCGCGGGCGCGGGCGCGGATCGGGCGGGGAAGGCGAACCACGCCATCAGCGCGACGTTGTAGGCGGTGAGAGCGCCGTAGAGCACGGTGTCCCGCGAGTCGAAACCCAGTGGGCCCGGGTTGTGGCTCGAGATCGCCACCACGGACACCACTGTCACGACGAACCAGCCCAGGGCCGCGATCCGGTTGAACATCGTCGCGCTCCGGCCGAACGAAGCGAAGATGGTCACCACACCGACCAGCAGCAGCAGCGCGCAGTGCAGCGGGGTCACCCGCAGGAACAGGAGCGGGGCGCCGGCGGCACCGTAATGCGGGTTCGCCATGGACCAGGCCAAGCCGGTCCCGCCGAAGACGCCCATGGCGAAACCCTGGGCACCCAGTGCCCAGCGGCCGATTCGCACGCGTGCTCCGACGTTCATGTGCCAAGTGTGACGCGCGGCGGCCGACATCGATACGCGCCCAAGGGGATACACAGCGCACTCATGGGAAAGCCCACAGCCTCATGTCATCCGTGCGGCCGACAACACATCCCGGACTCTAGAAGTAACGTGGGAACTCGCTCCAGTCCGGGTCACGCTTCTGCAGGAACGCGTCCCGGCCCTCGACGGCTTCGTCGGTCATGTATGCCAGGCGCGTGGCCTCCCCGGCGAAAATCTGCTGGCCCACCAGGCCGTCGTCGATCAGGTTGAACGAGAACTTGAGCATCCGGATGGCCTGCGGGGACTTGCCGTTGATCTCGGTGGCCCATTGCAGCCCAACGGTTTCCAGATCTTTGTGGTCGACGACTTCGTTGACGGCGCCCATCTTGTGCATGGTCTCGGCGTCGTAGGCACGGCCCAGGAAGAAGATCTCGCGGGCAAACTTCTGCCCGGCCTGCCGGGCGAGATACGCGCTGCCGTAGCCACCGTCGAAGCTGCCGACGTCGGCGTCGGTCTGCTTGAACCGGGCGTGTTCCCGGCTGGCAAGGGTCAGGTCGCAGACCACGTGCAGGCTGTGGCCGCCGCCGGCCGCCCAGCCGTTTACCAGGCAGATCACGGGCTTCGGCATGAACCGGATCAGCCGCTGCACCTCGAGGATGTGCAACCGTCCGGCGCGGGCCGGGTCGACGGTCTCTGCCGTCTCGCCCGACGCGTACTGGTAGCCGCTGCGGCCGCGGATGCGCTGGTCGCCGCCCGAGCAGAACGCCCAGCCACCGTCCTTCGACGACGGCCCGTTGCCGGTGAGGAGGACGACGCCGACGTCGGGGCTCATCCGGGCGTGGTCGAGTGCGCGGTACAGCTCGTCGACGGTATGCGGCCGGAAGGCGTTACGGACGTCGGGCCGGTCGAAGGCGATCCGGACCGTCGGCTGCGGCTCACCGTCCAGCACGTGGCGGTGGTAGGTGATGTCGGTCAGTTCACCGAGTTCGGTCACCGGCTGCCAGAGCTGCGGGTCAAACGGATTGTCTGCGTTCACGCCTCGACCTTAGAGCCGACTGTGTTTGGTCCGCGCCACCCAGGGGTACCAGACCGCAGACAATTGGCGGCCGTTTGCGGCCCGAAACAGGAGAACCTCGAATGAAGCGGTCAGCAGGCGTGGTGGTGTCGGGTGTCATTGCCGGACTGGTGCTGGTCGGATGCTCGCCGGCCGTTCAAGGTGGCGACACCAAGTGCAAGGACTTCGTCGGGGCTGACGAGAAGACGCAGAACGAGGCGGTCAACAAGATGATCAAGGACCGCAAGGGCGCCGATCCGTCGTCACTGGAGGTGACGGGCACACGTGCCTCGGCGCTGGCGTGGTGTCAGACGGCCGGCCAGCAGGACGCGCCGATCAAGAACGCGCCGCACCTGTAGCGCCTGCTAGGCGGGGTCGAACCGGAACACCGCGCAGCGGCCGGCGAGCGCTTCGAACTCGTCCGGGTTGGGCCCGGTCACCAGGCCGGCGCTTTTCATGAACCCGACGCCCGTCGGCACCAGGATGGGGAACTGCCGCAGCAGCGGACGGGCCTCTTCGGCGGGCACCTCGAACAGCCGGACCTCTTCGCGGCGCCGGCCCTGGGTCACGGTGGCGGTGTCCGCGGCGCGTGCGTTGCGCACCCAGTCGGCGTTCGGGAACCCGCCCACCACGTAGCGCCGGCCGTCGACCTCGAACGGCGTGATGGGTGTCGACCGCGGTTCACCGGACTTGCGGCCGGGCACGGTGAGCACCGCGGGACCCTTGATCGGGACCACCCGCATGACCGCCATCATCACCTTGTTGACCGGCTTGAGCCACCATGGTGGCTTGAGGTTCGCGTCGCTGTCCCTGGTCATGGCTTCGAGGCTAGACGAGCCGCCGAAACCTTGCTGGCGTGCTATGTTCGCCCAGCTGAAGGAAGGTTTCGATGTCGAATCAGTGGCCTCCCGGGCAGTACGGGCCGGGGCAGTTCGGAGCGGGTCAACCATATGGGGGCAACCCCAACCCGTACGGCGTTCCCGGCGTTCCACCGAACGCGCCTTATCCGCAGTACCCCCAGCCGCAGTACCCCCAGCCCGCGGGCTACGGCATGCCGATGCCGGCCGGACCGTCCGGGCCGTCGGGCGTGACGGCGATCATCGCCGCGGTACTGAGCATGCTCGGCGCGGTGTCGACGACATTCCAGGCGTTCTCGAGCTGGTATGCGGTCGCGACGTTGAGCTCGCTGACCGGTTCCTACGCGAGTGACACCCGGTCCGAGCTGATGGGCCTGACCACCGGCATGGCTGTGGTACAGACGATCGTCGCGATCGTCCTGCTCACCGGCGGTGTGCTGCTGGTCCTCGGCCGCGCGGTCGGCCGCTGGATCGTCATCGGCGGTTGCAGTGTCGTGGTGCTGTCGAACCTCGTCGGCCTGTTCGCCTCGCTGACCATCCTCAAGAGCCTCGATGCCACGCTCGGCGGCTACAGCCAGTCGACGCAGGGCCTGGCAGGCCTGTCGGTGATGAGCGCCGCGGTGCCGATCGTGTTCGCACTCGTCACGGGCGTGCTGGCTGCGCTGAATTCGACGCAGGAGTGGTGCCGGTGGAAGAGCGCGAAGCCGGTGCTCGCCGCGCCCGTCGGCTACCCGGGCTATCCGCAGCCGTACTAGCTAGACGTAGCGGTTGCGCCCGGCGAACCAACCGGCCGTCAACTGCACGCAGTACACGCTGAAGAACAGCACGAACGGCACGTGCCAGTCGCCGGACAGGTCGTGCAGCAGCCCGAAGAGGAACGGCCCGGTGCTGGCGAACAGGTAACCGAAGCCCTGGGCCATGCCCGACAGCTGGGCGGTGTCCTCGGCGTTGCGGGCGCGCAGCGCGATGATGGTCAGCGCCAGCGAGAATGCGCTCAACCCGACGCCGATCATGGTGCTCCACAGCACCGGTGCCGCCATCGGTGCGATCAGCAGGCCGATGGTCCCGGACACACCCAGGACGCCGAGGCCGACGTTCCACAGGCTCTGGTGCGTGGTGCGGGCCGCCAGCGGCGAGATCAGGAGCGCGACCGGGACACCGATCAGGGACATGACGCCGGACATCACGCCGGCACTGGTCTTGTCCATGCCGTTGTCGATGAAAATCTGTGGGAGCCAACCCATCATGATGTACGCCAGGAACGACTGGCTGCCCATGTAGACCGTCACCGTCCATGCGAGCGGGTTCCGCAGCAGCGAGCGGCGCGTGGTGGACCGGGCCTTGGTGGTCGCCCAGTCGGTGCGGTGTCGCCGCGCCGCCGGGAGCCACAGCACCAGGGCCGCCAGGGCGAGTGCCGCCCAGATGGCGAGCGACGGACGCCAGCCGCCGAAACTGTGTTCCACCGCCGGCGTGACGGCGGCGCCGAACGCGCCACCAGCCTGCAGTGCACTGGTGTAGACGCCCGTCATCAAGCCGACGCGGGCGGGGAACGAACTCTTGATGACCACCGGGATCAGCACGTTCGCCAGCGCGATACCGGACGACGCGAGCAATGTGGCGCCGAGCATGAGACCGCCGTCGCCGTACGGCCGCACGGCCAGGCCGAGTGCCAGGACCAGCAGGGCAATCGTCATGGTCCGGCCCAGGCCGAGTCGTTTCGCCAGCAGCGGCGCGCTCGCGCCGGCGGCGGAGAAGCACAGCACTGGCAGGGTGGTCAGGACGCCGGCCCAGACCGACGACACCCCGAGTGCGCTGCGCATCTCGCCGAGCAGGGGAGCGACGCTCGTGACGGACGGCCGCAGATTCAAGGCGATGACGACGACCGCCGCGGCCAGCAGTACGCCGTTCGCCGCGCGGGTGCTCGGGCTCGGGGCGACTTCGGGGATTTCGATGGCGCCGTCGAGCTCGAGTGCCAATTCATCCCCGTAACGGGCGTGTTCGTATCCGTTCACGGCAGCACTCATGCTGTTATGATTGCATACATCCTATGATTGGTTGAAAGGATGATTGGTGGCGCTGAACACAGCCCGACGTGCCGGTCTGGTCGACCAGGTCATCGAACAGCTCCGGAGTTCGGTTGCAGACGGCGAATGGCCCGTCGGGCACCGCATCCCGAACGAGACCGATCTGGTCGAGGCGCTCGGCGTCGGCCGCAACACCGTGCGCGAGGCCGTCCGGGCGCTGGCGCATGCCGGCCTGTTCGAGGTGCGGCAGGGTGACGGCACGTACGTCCGCGCCACCAGTGAGGTGTCAGGCGCGCTGCGCCGGCTGTGCAGCGACGAGTTGCGTGACGTGCTGCAGGTGCGCCGCGGGCTGGAAGTAGAAGGCGCCCGCCTGGCTGCCACCAACCGGACCGGCGACGACATCGCCACGTTGCGGCGGCTGTTGGACGGGCGCGACAACGAGCAACGCGCCGGGCATCACGACGAATTCGTCCACGCCGACACCGAATTCCACTGTGCCGTCATGCGGGCGTCGGGCAACGCCATGCTGCTCGACCTGTACCTCGGGCTCATCGAGGTCATCACCGCCAGCGTGTCGGTCATGAACGAGACGCCGGTGGAAACCGAGTTCGAGGACCATCACCGGCTGCTCGACCGCATCGTCGCCGGGGATCCCGGCGGCGCGGCCGCGGCGGCGGCAGTGCTCTTCGACCGCCTCCTCGCCGAGTTGCCTTCCTAGCGAGGACTAACTAGCCGACGCTGCGCTCCGAGCCGGCCCAGAACTGCGCCCGGACGGCCTTCTTGTCCGGCTTGCCGAGCGCCGTCACCGGCACGGCGTCGACGATGACGACCTGCTTCGGCGACTGCACCGAGCCCTTGCGTTCCTTGACCGCGGCCTGAATCTCGGCGGTCATCTTCGCAATCGCCTCCTCGGAGCGATCGGCCTCCGGCCGCAGCACGACGACGGCCGTCACGGCCTCGCCCCATTTCTCGTCGGGAGTGCCGACGACGCAGACCTGGGCAATCGAAGGATGTTCGGCGACAACGTCTTCCACCTCACGTGGGAAGACGTTGAAGCCGCCCGTGACGATCATGTCCTTGGTCCGGTCGACGATGTACCAGAACCCGTCCTCGTCCTCGCGAGCCAGGTCGCCGGTGTGCATCCAGCCGTTTTTGAAGGTGTCGGCCGTGGCCTCCGGCAGATTCCAGTAGCCACCCGACAGCAGCGGGCCGGACACGCAGATCTCGCCGACCTCGCCCTGCTCGACGGGCCGGCCGTCGTCACCCAGCAGCGCGGTCCGCGCGAACAGTGTCGGCCTCCCGCAGGACGTCAGCCGCTTCTCGTCGTGCTCGCCCTTGGCCAGGTAGGTGATGACCATCGGGGCCTCGGACTGGCCGTAGTACTGCGCGAAGATCGGGCCGAATCGGCGGATGGCCTCGGCCAGGCGCACCGGGTTCATCGCGGAGGCGCCGTAGTAGACGGTCTCAAGCGACGAGAGGTCTCGCGTGTGCGAATCGGGGTGGTCCATCAGTGCGTAGATCATCGACGGCACCAGCATGGTGGCGGTGATCTTCTGCTCTTCGATCACCCGCAGCACCTCGGCGGGATCGAACTTCTTGAGCACGATCAGCTCGCCGCCCTTGACAATGGTCGGGGTGAAGAACGCCGCACCGGCGTGTGACAGCGGCGTGCACATCAGGAAGCGGGGGTGTTCCGGCCACTCCCATTCGGCCAGCTGGATGGTCGTCATGGTGCTGATGGACTGCGTGGTACCGATGACGCCCTTGGGCTTACCGGTGGTGCCGCCGGTGTAGGTCAGCCCGCCGACGTGATCGGGTGCCAGGTCAGCGGCCTCGAGCGGCTGCGGCTCGTACTTCGCGGCTTCGGCGGCCAGGTCGATCGCCGAGCCGATCAGCTCGTCCGGCACCGGGCCGATGGTCAGGATCTGGTTGAGCGACGGGACCTTCTCGAGCAGGCCGATGGCGCGTTCCACAAAGGCCTCGGTCGGGTCGATGATCAGCGTCGTGACGCCGGCGTCGGTCAGCACATAGGCGTGATCGTCCAGCGAGCCGAGAGGGTGTAGTGCCGTGCGGCGGTAGCCCTGCGTCTGGCTGGCGCCGATGATCATCAGCACCTCGGGCCGGTTAAGGGACAGCAGGCCGCTGCTGGCGCCGGAGCCGGCTCCGAGCGCCTCGAAAGCCTGAATGTACTGGCTGATGCGGTTGGCGAGCTGGCCGCCGGTCAGCGTGGTGTCGCCGAGGAACAGGACCGGCTTGTCTTTGTTGCGCTTGAGGGCACCAACGGTCAAGTGCCCGGAATGCAGGGGATGGCGCAGCAGGTCGTCACTCATAGCCTAAGACTAGAACGTGTTCTAGTCCTTAGGTCAAGCCCTTGGAGTTGACGCATCTTGAAACCCGTTGGGCGGACACGCCCTAGCATCCACCTCATGGCCAGCCCTGCCGACCTCGTCATCGTCGGAAACATCCTGACAGTCGCTCCCGAACGCCCTACCGCCGAGGCACTCGCGGTCACCGACGGCCGGATCGTGGCCGTCGGCTCGCGCGGCGACGTGCAGCCGTGGATCGGCGCCGACACCGAGGTCCGCGAGGTCGCCGGCTGCGTGCTGCCGGGGTTCGTCGAGGCGCACGGCCACCCGCTGATGGAGGCGGTGGTGCTGGGTGGCCGCATGGTCGACATCCGGCCCGTCACGATGCCGAACGCCGCTGACGTCGTGGCCGCGATCCACGCCGAGGTGGCCGCCCGGGGCGCCGACGGCGCCTACCTGAACGGCTGGGACCCACTGCTGCAACAGGGGCTGCCGGAGCTGACGCTGACGTGGCTCGACGAGACGGCGCCCGACGGCCCGCTGGTGATCGTGCACAACTCGGGGCACAAGGCGTACTTCAACTCCGCCGCTGCGGCGAACGCCGGGCTGACGCGCGACACCCCGGACCCGCACGGCGCCAAATACGGCCGCGACGCCGACGGCGAGCTCGACGGCACCGCGGTCGAGACCGGCGCGGTGTTCCCGCTGGTGACGGGTGTGATGACGCCCAGCGACTATCCGGCGCTATTGCTCGCCGAGTGTGCGCGGCTGAACGAGGCCGGCCTGACGACGTGTTCGGAGATGGCTTTCGACCCGATGTTCCGGCCGGTTCTGGAGCAGATGCGCGACAAGCTGACGGTGCGCCTGCGCACGTACGAGATGTCGACGGCGGATCTGCACACCGACGCGTCGCCCGACAACGGTGACGACATGGTGCGGCAGGCCGGCATCAAAATCTGGGTCGACGGGTCGCCGTGGGTCGGCAACATCGACCTGACATTCCCGTACCTGGACACCGACGCGACCCGCACCATCGGCGTCGTGCCCGGGTCGTGCGGGCACGCCAACTACACCCGCGAGCAGCTCGCCGAGATCGTGGGCACCTTCTATCCGCAGGGCTGGCAGATGGCCTGCCATGTGCATGGTGACCACGGGGTGGACACCATCCTCGATGTCTATGAGGAGGCGCTGCGTCAACATCCTCGCGCCGATCACCGGCTGCGGCTGGAGCACGTCGGCGCCATCACCCCCGCGCAGCTGCAGCGCGCCCACGATCTCGGGGTCACGTGCAGCGTGTTCGTAGACCAGCTCCACTACTGGGGTGACGTCATCGTCGACGGGTTGTTCGGCCCCGAGCGTGGGGACGTGTGGATGCCCGCCGGGTCTGCCGTCGCGACCGGCATGCGGATCTCGCTGCACAACGACCCACCCGTGACGCCCGAGGAGCCGCTGCGCAACATCAGCGTCGCCGCCACCCGGACCGCGCCGAGCGGGCGCGTCCTGGCGCCGCAGGAACGGCTCACCGTCGACCAGGCGATCCGGGCCCAGACCATCGACGCGGCCTGGCAGCTGTTCTCCGACGATGTCATCGGTTCGCTGGAAGTCGGCAAGTACGCCGATCTCGTCGTGCTGTCCGCGGACCCGCGCGCGGTGCCGCCGGAGACCGTCGCCGACCTGGAGGTCCTCGCGACTTACCTGGCAGGACAACAGGTTCACGCCAAAGCGGACTGAGCGCGCGGCAGACGTGGCAGGCTCAGCACATGACTGAACTGTCGGCACCCCGATTCCTCGACGAACGTGTTGCCCACTGGGCCGCGACGAAGCCAGACGACGAAGCGATCACCTACCTGAACAGGACCTGGACGTGGTCGCAGTGGAACGACCGGGTCCGCCGGCTGGCCGGCGCGCTGCAGGCCTGGGGCATCAAACGCGGGGACGTCGTGGCGTTCCTCGACAAGAACCACCCGGCCTGCGTCGAGCTGACGCTGGCGGCGGCGTCGTTGGGTGCCGCCAACGCCATCATCAACTTCCGGCTCGCAGCCGATGAGCTGGACTTCGTGCTGAACGACTGCGGCGCAAAGGTTCTCATCGTCGGCGCCGAGCTGAGGCCGTCGGTCGACAACATCGCCGACAAGCTCACTCACGTCGAGCACATCGTGAGCGTGACGCCCGAGGGCGGCGCGGACGGTCAAGGCGACGAGTACGAGGCACTGCTGGCCGGCGCCACTCCGGTGGACCGCTCGCCTGACGTCCAGTCCGACGACGTGGCCATCATCATGTACTCCTCGGGCACGACGGGCCGGCCGAAGGGCGTCGCGCTCACGCAGGCCAACATGATCGCCCACACCATCAACGCCTTCGAAGGCTGGGAGAGCACCCCGGACGACAAGAACCTGGTCGCGATGCCGCTGTTCCACGTCGGTGGCTCGTCGTACATGCAGTACGGGCTGCACAACGGGGTGCCGAGCTACATGACGCGCGACGCCGACGGGGCGTCGCTCGCCGGCGGCATCTTGAACGGCGCCAACCGCACGTTCCTGGTGCCGGCCGTCCTTGCCAAGGTGCTCGAATCCGGCCCGGATGCGGTGAAGTTGTTCAGTGCGTTGAAGACCTACGCCTACGGCGCCTCCCCGATGCCGCTGCCGCTGCTGCGCCAGGCCCTCGCGGCCTGGCCCGAGACCGAGTTCATCCAGGTGTATGGCCTGACCGAGGTCTGTGGCGTGGTCAGTCGGCTGATGCCCGAGGATCACCGCGCCGACAACGAGGAGCGGTTGGTCAGCGCCGGCGTGCTGATTCCGCAGGCCGAGGTCCGAGTCGTCAATCCGGAAACCCTCGAGGATGCGCCCGCCGGCGAACAGGGCGAATTGTGGTTCCGCACACCGACATTGATGAAGGAGTACCTGAACCGACCGGATGCCACAGCCGAGGCCATCACACCCGACGGGTGGTTCCGCACCGGTGACATCGGCCGCGTCGACGCCGACGGCTACATCTTCGTCGAGGATCGGCTCAAGGACATGATCATCTCCGGCGGCGAGAACATCTACTCCATCGAAGTGGAGCGGGTGCTCGCCGAACATCCGGCGGTGTCCGAGGTCGCGATCATCGGAGTGCCCGACGAGAAGTGGGGCGAATCGGTGAAAGCCGTTGTGACGCTGGATAGTTCGGAAGAAGGTGTGTCGGACACCGACCTCATTGCCTTCGCCCGCGAACGCCTCGCTGCCTACAAGTGTCCCAAGACCATCGACTTCGTCGACGACATGCCCCGCAACCCGACCGGCAAGATCCTCAAGAAGGAACTCCGCAAGCCGTACTGGGAGGGTCGGGACCGCGCCACCGTGTGAGGCACGATGGAGGGGTGCCGCCTGCTGCCCCGCCCACCCTGGACGAACTGCTCGAACGGCTGCACGTCGTGTCGCTGCCGATGCGGGTTCGGTTCCGCGGCATCGACGTTCGTGAAGTCGCGCTGATCGAAGGCCCGTGTGGCTGGGGGGAATTCGGGGCGTTCGTCGAGTACGGCCCGGCCGAGGCGGCGCACTGGCTGGCGTCCGGCGTCGAGGCGGCATACGAGCCGTCGCCGTCGCCGGTGCGCGACCGTATCCCGATCAACGCGACCGTGCCCGCCGTCGAGGCGGCGCGGGTGCCCGAGGTGCTGGCCCGCTTCCCGGGCGCCCGGACTGCCAAGGTGAAGGTGGCCGAACCAGGCCAGACGCTGGCCGACGATGTGGCGCGTGTCGACGCCGTCCGCGCCCTGGTGCCCCTGGTGCGGGTGGACGCCAACGGGGGCTGGTCCGTCGAGCAGGCCGTGGCCGCGGCGCACGCACTGACCGCGTCGGGGCCACTCGAATACCTCGAACAACCGTGCGCGACAGTGCCGGAACTGGCCGAGCTGCGGCGTCTGGTCGACGTGCCGGTGGCGGCTGACGAATCCATCCGGAAGGCCACGGACCCGCTGCGCGTCGTGCGCGAGCGGGCGGCGGACGTCGCGGTGGTCAAGGTGGCGCCGCTGGGAGGGGTTTCTCGGCTGTTGGACGTGGCGGGTCAGATCGACATCCCGATCGTGGTGTCCAGCGCGTTGGATTCCGCGGTCGGCATGACCCGCGGGCTCTTGGCCGCCGGTTGTCTGCCGACACTGCAACACGCCTGCGGGCTGGGCACGGGTGGGTTGTTCGTCGAAGACGTGGCCGAGGTGCCGCCGCCTGTCGACGGGTTCCTGCCCGTCGGCCCAGTGGTGCCCGACCGGGCCCGGTTGGCGGGGCTGGCCGCCTCGCCCGCGCGCCTGGATTGGTGGATCGCGCGCGTGCGAGAGTGCTACCCGCTGCTTCCGTGAAGGCCGTGGCCGGGACGGTTGCCCCCGTTGCCCCGCCCCCGCCCTTTCCCCTTCTGCCCCGCCTCGCCTCACGCCACCCGTGCGCACGCCTCCTCACAAGTCACACCGGCACCATGCGTATCGATTTCTCCACCACCACGCACATCTGGAACTCGGTATCGCCGGTGGTATCAGGGACGATGCGGCCGGCGCGGATTGGCGGGGTGGTATCGCCGGCGATACCGAGTCCTGTCTGTGGTCGGCGGGCCAGACAGCGTGATACCGCCGGCGATACCGGGATTCGGAAGTGGTTGGGCCAACTGATGACTCAACACGCCCGGAACGCACCCGCCCGGAGCGCAGATCGGCGGCGCGGCTACGCGGCCGCACCCCTAGAAGTCGTCCAAAGACGGTGGCCGAGCGGCCAGCTTCTGCACGACCCACTGATTCAGCGACACGCCTTGCTCGGCCGCTTCGACACTGAGTTTGGCGTGCATGGCCGTCGGCATCCGCAGCAGGAACTTGCCGCTGTACTTGCGGTCGGTGACGGACTCGGGTGGCGACACGTCACAGGCCAGCAGGTCGCGGACTTCGTCGGCGACGGTCTGTTCCATGGCGGCGATGGCGGCCGCCGCGGTCGCGCCCGTCGCCCAGAGGCGCGGGAATTCGAGACAGCCGGCCAGGTATCGGCCGCGCTCCGGTGACCACTCGGCGCGATAGGTGTACTGGATCATGGCTCGCAGCATCGTCGTGGGGTACGACACGTGGCCTGATCTGTGGGGTACGCGGCCTGGACGCCATGGCAGCGACGAGTCACGATGAAACCGTGAAGCAATCGGTCGTGCTGCTCGGCTTCCGCGGGGTGCAGGCCCTCGACGTGGTCGGCCCGTTCGACGTGTTCACCGGCGCCACGCTGCAGCTGGCCGCGATGGGCCGCGCGGACGAGGGCTATACGCCGGTTCTGGCGGCGGCCGACGGCGGTCCCGTCACCACCTTGACCGGTCTCGAATTCGTCGCGAAGCCGCCGCCCGACCCGAACGAACCGATCGACACCATCGTGCTGCCCGGCGGCATGGGGGTCGACCAGGCCCGCGCCAACCCCGCCGTCATCGACTGGATTCGCACCGCCGCACCGCACGCGCGCCGGATCGTCAGCGTCTGCAACGGCGCTTTCCTGGCCGCCGAATCCGGCCTGCTCGACGGCTGCTCGGCCACCACGCACTGGGCGTCAGCGGACAAGCTCGCCAGCGAATTTCCCTGCATCGCAGTCGATCCCGATCCCATCTTCGTGCGCAGTTCCGAGCAGGTGTGGACGGCGGCCGGCGTCACCGCCGGCATCGACCTGGCTCTGGCGCTCGTCGAAGACGACTACGGCACCGACGTCGCCCAGAACGTGGCCCGCTGGCTGGTGTTGTACCTGCGTCGGCCCGGTGGGCAGACGCAGTTCGCGCCGCCGGTGTGGATGCCCCGCGCCAAGCGCGAGCCGATTCGCGACGTCCAGGAGCTCATCGAAGCCGAACCCGCCGGCGGGCACAGTGTTCCGGAGTTGGCGCGGGCCGCGGCGATGAGCCCGCGGCACTTCACCCGCACGTTCACAGCTGAGGTGGGGGAGTCGCCCGGCGCCTACGTCGAGCGGGTTCGCACCGATGCCGCCCGCCGCCAACTCACCGAGACCGACGACACCGTCACCGCCATCGCCGCGCGGTGCGGCTTCGGTAGCGCCGAGACGCTGCGTCGCAGTTTCGTTCGGCGCGTTGGGGTTTCGCCAGACCAGTATCGCAAGACGTTCGCGTAGGGAGAGATCATGCAAGTTGCCATCGTGCTGTACCCCGGCTTCACGGCCCTCGACTTCATCGGGCCGTACGAGTCGTTGCGCTGGTTGCCGGACACCGAGGTCCGTTTCGTCTGGCACGAGCCCGGGCCGATCGTCGCCGACTCCGGCGTGCTGCTGGTGGGCGCCACGCATTCGTTCGACGAAACCCCGTCGCCTGACATCATCCTGATCCCGGGCGGGTTCAGCACCTTGGAGCACGCCCGTGACGAGAAGCTGTTGGACTGGCTGCGGCGGGCACACGAGACGACCACGTGGACGGCCTCGGTGTGCTCGGGTTCGGTGATCCTGGGCGCCTCCGGGCTGCTGAAAGGCAAGCGGGCGACGTCGCACTGGGCGGCCGTGCAGCTGCTGCGCACCTTCGGTGTCGAGCCGGTCACCGACGAGCGGATCGTGCAGTCGGCAGACCGCATCGTCACGTGCGCGGGCGTCTCGGCCGGTATCGACCTCGGCCTGTGGCTGGCCGCGCAGATCGGCGGCGAAGACAAGGCCAAGGCCATCCAGCTGTCCATGGAGTACGACCCGCAGCCGCCGTTCGACTCCGGGCACATGTCGAAGGCCTCGGCGGCCACCAAGGCCGGCGCGACGGCCCTGATGTCCCGCGAGCTGCTCAAGCCGGCGGCGCTCAAGGCCACCACGGCGCTGTTGTGGGACCAGGCCGTCAAAAAGGTCCGGTCCCGGCGCTGAGCCCACGATTTGTGCACGGTTTCCCGCGCCGGCCGCGGAGAATCGTGCACAAATCCCGGGTCCAGTAACCTCGGCCGGGTGAATCTGGCCTATGACGAGCGCGGCAATGGCGATCCGGTGCTGTTCATCGCGGGACGGGGTGGCGCGGGCCGCACCTGGCACCTGCATCAGGTCCCGGCATTCCAGCGGGCCGGCTACCGCTGCATCACCTTCGACAACCGCGGCATCGGTGCCACCGAGAACGCCATCGGCTTCTCTACCGACCAGGCTGTCGCGGACACCGCGTCGTTGATCAACAAGGTCGTCGGCGCTCCGGTGCGCGTCGTCGGGGTGTCGATGGGGTCGTTCATCGCCCAGGAGCTCATGGTCGCGCGCCCGGAGCTGGTGTCGTCGGCAGTGCTGATGGCCACGCGTGGCCGGGAGGATCGCGCCCGTACCTTCTTCCGCGAGGCGGAACGGGCGTTGCTGACGGCGGGTATCGAGCTGCCGCCCGAGGTGGACGCGAAAAACCGTCTGCTGGAGAACTTTTCACCCAAGACCCTGAACGACGACCGTGCCGTGCAGGACTGGATCGAGATGTTCACCATGTGGCCGACCAAGCCCACTCCGGGCCTGCGGGCGCAGCTGGCCGTCGCACCGGAGACCAACCGGCTGCCCGCCTACCGGCAGATCGCGGTGCCCGTGCAGGTGATCGGGTTTGCCGACGACGTCGTGCTGCCGCCGCACCTGTCCAAGGAAGTGGCCGACGCCATTCCGCTAGGCCGCTACCTCGAGATCCCCGACGCCGGCCACCTCGGCTTCATCGAGCGTCCCGACCCGGTGAACGCCGCGATGCTGGAATTCTTCGCTGCCAACCCGGTGTGACACGCTGTAGTAATGAACCCATCGACGATTCAGGCGCGGGTCGTCGTCGACGAACTGATTCGCGGCGGCGTCCGCGATGTGGTGCTGTGCCCCGGTTCGCGTAACGCGCCGCTGGCGTTCGCGCTGGCAGACGCCGATCGCGCCGGCCGCTTGCGGCTGCATGTCCGCATCGACGAGCGCACCGCCGGCTACCTGGCGATCGGCCTGGCGGTCTCCGCCGGCTCACCCGTGTGCATCGCGATGACGTCGGGCACCGCGGTTGCCAACCTCGGTCCGGCGGTGATCGAGGCCAACTACGCCCGCGTGCCGCTGATCGTGCTGAGCGCCAACCGGCCCTATGAACTGCTGGGCACCGGTGCCAACCAGACCATGGAGCAGCTGGGTTACTTCGGCAATCAGGTGCGGGCCAACATCAGCCTGGGCCTGGCCGAGCCGACCGCGGATGTGGCCTCGTGCAACGCCCAGTGGCGGTCGGCGACGTGCCGGGTTCTGGTGGCGGCCAAGGGTTCTCGCTCAGCCAACGCCGGGCCGGTGCAGTTCGACATCCCGCTGCGGGAGCCATTGGTGCCGGACCCTGACGACGCGGCAGGCGGCACCCCGTACGCGCCCGAAGGCCGCCCCGACGGCCGGCCGTGGACCTACACCCCGCCCGTCACGTTCGACCAGCCCCTCGAGATCGACCTGACGGCCGACACCCTCGTCATCGCCGGCCACGGCGCGGGCCGCCACGAGAACCTCGCGCACCTGCCGACCGTCGCCGAGCCGACCGCGCCGCCGGCCGACAACCCGCTGCACCCGCTGGCGTTGTCGCTGGTCCGGCCGCACCAGGTGATCATGCTGGGCCGGCCCACGCTGCACCGGCCGGTATCGGCGCTGCTCGCCGACCCGTCGGTGCCCGTCTATGCGCTGACCACCGGCCCCCGCTGGCCCGACGTGTCCGGCAATTCGCAGGCCACCGGCACGCGGGCCATCACGTCCGGCACGCCGGCCCCCGACTGGCTCCGCCGCTGCGCCGACGCCAACGCCCGTGCCGAGCACGCGGTGCGCGACCAGCTCGCGGCCTATGAACTCACCACGGGCCTGCACGTCGCGGCCGCCGTCGCCGACGGCCTGCAGCCCGGCGATCAACTGGTGCTCGGCGCTTCCAACCCGGTGCGTGACGCCGCGCTCGTCGGGCTGAACTCGCACGGCATCTCGGTGCGGTCCAACCGCGGCGTCGCCGGTATCGACGGCACGGTGTCGACGGCCATCGGCGCGGCGCTGGCCCACACTTCCGGCCGGACCGTTGCGCTCATCGGCGACCTCACCTTCGTCCACGACAGTTCCGGTCTGTTGATCGGCCCCACCGAGCCGACCCCGAAGGCATTGACCATCGTCGTCTCCAATGACAACGGCGGCGGCATCTTCGAATTGCTGGAACAGGGTGATCCCCGGTTCTCCGACGTATCGTCGCGCATCTTCGGCACGCCGCACGACGTCGACGTCGCCGCCCTGTGCCGGGCGTACCACGTCGAGTGTCGGCAGGTGGAGGCCGCCGGCCTGGCCGCCGCGCTGCGCGAACCGTTCGAGGGCATGCGCGTGCTGGAGGTCAAGGCCGACCGATCCACCCTGCGGTCGCTGCACGCTTCGATACGGGCGGCGATCAGGGCCGCTCCGTGATCGCAGAACACCTGCGCTGCAGGGTCAACACGTTGTGGGACCGCCTGATCGTGCGGCTGTTCGGCACCGGAGAGGAGACCCGTTCGCAGCGGGTTTTCCGCCGGATCCGGATCGGCATCGTCATCATGGGTTGCCTGGTGACCCTGCAATCGGTGCTGCTGGTACTCGGCACCTGGCGCAACGACCAGCAGATCGAGCACAACATGGGCACCGCGGCCGCCGAGGTGCTCTCGGCCGGTCCACGGCGCTCCACCATCGAGTTCGTGACGCCCGATCGCGTCACCTACCGGCCTGAGCTCGGCGTGCTGTACCCGTCCGAGCTGGAGACCGGGATGCGCATCTACGTCGAATACGACCGCAGCAACCCGGATCTGGTGCGGGTGCAGAACCGCAACGCGTCGCTGTCCGTCATCCCGGCCGGATCGATCGCCGTGGTGGGCTGGTTGGTCGTCGGTGCGCTGCTCGGCATCGTGACCTCGGTGCAGCGCCGGCTGGATTAGAGGGTCTGCCCGCCTCCGGTCAGCTTCGCCAGCCACCCGGATTGCTGGATGTCCACCACGGCGTTGGCGGTGAGGTCGTACACCGTGGGAGTACCCGGGTCGCCCTCGCGGATTTCCTGCAGCCGGGTCTCGTTGGCCTGCGTCATCGCGTCGGTGTCGACGGCGTGTTCACCGGACCGGATGGTCGCCACGGACGTGGCGCTGACGCCGGAGTCGGCGGCCCAGCTCGCGAGCTGGCCGTCCGACGGCGCCGACCCGCCCGGGCTCTGGTGCCCCCACAGCGTCATGACGTACGCCTGCAGTGCCGGGCCCGACGTGCCGTGCGCGGCGGCCAGGAACAACGCGCCCGCGACCTTGGCCGAGTAGCCGTACTGGGTGTCGAGGAAGGTCACCGGGCGGTAGGTGACCGTCAGCAGGCCGAGGGCGATCAGGCTCTTCATTTCCCGCCCGTCGGTGTCCTGCAGGTGCGCGCAGTGGGTGCATTGCGGCTCGGTGTATACCTCGATCTGCGCGGGTGCGTCGGGCCGGCCCGCGATGATGCCGAAGCCGTCCGCGGTGATGGAGACGCCCGGCAGATTCGGATCCTGCAACGCCGAACCGGTGATGGTGCGGCTGCAGCCGGTGAACGCGAGAAGGACGGCCACCGCGCCGGCGAAAACGACGATCAGCCGAGGTAGACGCATGCGGACACCTTTCTCACCGCGGTGCGGGAAACGATACCGGGGGTACCCGAGTTGTGCCGGTCTTCGCGTCGCGTACCCCTGACGGCAACCTGACGGTCAGGCTGCGCTGCCAGCCTGCAGGTGTGCGAGTTGCGATCGTGGCGGAGTCCTTTCTCCCGAATGTCAACGGCGTCACCAATTCGGTGCTCCGGGTACTGGAGCATCTCCACCGGAACGGCCATGAGGCGCTGGTCATCGCGCCGGACACGCCACGGGGCGAAAAGCCCGCCGACGCGGCCTACGGCGACGTCCCGGTGCATCGCATCCCGTCCCGGATGTTCCCCAAGGTGACGTCGTTGCCGCTGGGTGTGCCGCGGCCGCGAATGGTGCGGGTACTGCGCGACTTTCAGCCCGACATCGTGCACCTGGCCTCGCCCGCGCTCCTGGGCTATGGCGGATTGCATGCCGCGCGCTTCCTGGGTATCCCGACCGTCGCGGTGTTCCAGACCGACATCGCCGGGTTCGCCCAGAGCTACGGCGTCGGCGTGATGACGAAAACTGCCTGGGCCTGGAACCGCCATCTGCACTCGCGGGCCGACCGAACCCTCGCCCCGTCCAGCGCGACCATGGAAGACCTTGTCACCCATCGGATTCCGCGCGTATACAAGTGGGGCCGCGGCGTCGACGTCACGGGCTTCGCGCCGTCGGCGCGCAGTGCCGCGCTGCGGGCACAGTGGTCGCCCGCCGGCAAGCCGGTGGTCGGCTTCGTCGGCCGGCTGGCGCCCGAGAAGCACGTCGAACGCCTGGCCGCACTGGCCGGCCGCGACGACCTGCAGATCGTGGTGGTCGGCGACGGCATCGACCAGCCCAAGCTCCAAAAACTGCTGCCCACAGCGGTTTTCACCGGTGCGCTGTACGGCCGGGAGCTGGCCACGGCCTATGCCAGCATGGACGTGTTCGTGCACCCCGGAGAGCATGAGACGTTCTGTCAGGCGGTGCAGGAGGCCATGGCGTCGGGTCTGCCGGTCATCGCCCCGGATGCGGGTGGCCCGCGCGACCTGGTGACGCCCATGCACACCGGATTGCTCTTGCCGGTAGTGGATTTCGAGGCATCTCTGCCCGCCGCGGTCGACCATCTGCTGGCCGAACGCTCCCGCTACTCGCTCGCCGCGCGGCGCAGCGTGCTGGGCCGCACCTGGCCCGCCGTGTGTGACGAGCTGCTCGGCCACTACGCCGCCGTTCTCGGCGAGCGTCGCGCCCTCGCTGCCTGATTTTCCCGCGAGCGTGCGTGTTTGCACACGACACGCCGTTGTGCGCGTGCATTATTGGCACATTCGCGGCCGCCGAGCGCGACGCATTTACACATGCTGACCGGCGTGTCGTGTGCAAACACGCACGCTCGCGGTCATCAGCTCACGTGGATGAGGTCGTACACATGCGAGCGATCGTCTTTGCGGCTCACCCACGCACCCTCGGGCGGCAGGTAGCCGAGCCCCGCGTAGTCGAACGGGCGACTGGACACCACATCGGAATCACTGCACACCGCCCACCCGAAGTGCGGTAGGCGCCGGCACCACACGTCCACGTCCACCCGCTTGTACGACGGAAAGCCATGAGCCTCGCCATCTTCGACGAACTCATAGGTCACCCCGTCGACCCGCCGCACGAATTTGAGTCCTGCCATCGCGTGCCCTCTCCTCAGCCCTGGGCCAGCTCGGACACCGGCTGCCACTCTTCCCAGGTGCGCAAGCGGTTTTCGTAATCGGTCTTGGCGATCTGCAGCGGCGCGTTGCCGAAAAACACGCGCAGCGGCGGCTTTTCGGCGTCGACGATCTTCAAGACCGCCGCCGCTGACGCCTCCGGGTTCCCCGGTACCGCATTCCGCTCGCTGCGCCAGCGCGCGACATCTGCCCGCAACCCGTCGTACGCCTCGAGTTCGGTGGTCCGCTTCGCCGACGCGCCGCCCCAGTCCGTCGAGAACCCGCCGGGCTCGATGAGCGTGACGTGGATCCCGAACCGTTCCACCTCAGCGGCCAGCGACTGCGACAAACCCTCCAGCGCCCACTTGGACGCGTGGTACGCGCCGAGTCCTGCGAAGGCACTGATGCCACCGATCGAGGACACCTGGATGATGTGCCCGCTGCCCTGCGCCCGCAGGTATGGCAGCGCGGCCTGCGTGATCCACAGCGCGCCGAAGACGTTGGTCTCGATCTGATCCCGCGCCTCGGCCTCGGACAGCTCCTCGACGAAGCCGAACTGGCCGTAGCCCGCATTGTTGACGACGACGTCCAGCCGGCCGAAGCGCTCGTGCGCGGCCTGCACCGCGGCGAAGTCCGCGTCCCGGTCGGTGACGTCGAGCGTGATGGGCAGCAGCGCGTCGCCGTACTTGGCCGACAGGTCGTCGAGCGTCGACACGTCCCGTGCCGTCGCCGCCACCTTGTCGCCGCGCTCCAGCGCTGCGGTCGTCCACTCCCGGCCGAAGCCGCGCGATGTCCCCGTGATGAACCAGACTTTTTCACCCATGCGGCTTACAGCTCTCGCGGTGGCCGATCCATTCCCGCGGCTGCCGCAGACGCGGGGCGCAGGGCCAGCCGGTAGCGTCATATCCGTGAGTCGCGCGTCATTGCAGAAGGATCCGCACGAGGTTGCGTCGATGTTCGACGGCGTGGCCCGTCGCTACGACATCACCAACACCGTGCTGTCCCTGGGGCAGGATCGGTTCTGGCGGCGGCAGACGCGGGCGGCGCTGGGCATCGGCCCAGGTGACAAGGTTCTGGACCTGGCCGCCGGCACCGCGGTGTCGACCGTCGAGCTCGCGACGTCGGGGGCCTGGTGCGTGGCCTGCGATTTCTCTGTCGGCATGCTGGCCGCCGGCGCGGCCCGGGACGTCCCGAAGGTGGCCGGCGATGCCACCAAGCTGCCTTTCGACGACGAGGTGTTCGACGCGGTGACCATCAGCTTCGGGCTGCGCAACGTCGTCGATTTCAGTGCCGGCCTGCGGGAGATGGCGCGGGTGACCCGGCCGGGCGGCCGCCTGGTGGTGTGCGAGTTCTCCACCCCGACCAACCGCCTGTTCGCGACGGCGTACAAGGAGTACCTGATGAAGGCGCTCCCGACCATGGCCACCGCGGTGTCGTCCAACCCTGAAGCGTACGTCTACCTCGCCGAGTCCATCCGGGCCTGGCCGGACCAGGACGACCTGGCCCGCAAGATCGAGGCGGCCGGCTGGTCGCAGGTGCGCTGGCGCAACCTGACCGGAGGGATTGTCGCGCTGCACGCCGCTGTGAAGCCTTGAGCATTCCCGTCCTGGCCGTCGCCGGCTTCCTCGGCGCGGGCAAGACCACGCTGCTGAACCATCTGCTGCGTAACGGCCGGGGAGCGCGAATCGGCGTGCTGGTCAACGACTTCGGGTCGGTCAACATCGACGCGATGCTGGTGGCGGGCCAGGTCGACGCCATGGCGTCACTGTCCAACGGGTGCATCTGCTGCGTCGCCGAGGACGGTGAAGTCGCCGAGATGCTGGGCAAGCTGGCGGCGGTGCGCCCGGCCCTGGATCTGATCGTGGTGGAGGCCAGCGGTGTCGCCGAGCCGCCCGCGGTGGCGCGCACCATCATGACGGCCGACTCGGACGACTTTCATTACGCCGGTCTGATTCTCGTGGTCAACGCGACCGAGCCGGAGTTCGGGCACGGGTTGCCGGTGGCCGACCTCGTGGTGCTCAACCGGGCCGGTGACGCCACCGACGTCGACGCCGTGGTGGCCCGGATTCGCGCGCAGAATCCGCGAGTGCCGGTGCAGCCCACCGATTTTGCACGGATCGACCCGACGTTGCTCATCGACATCCCGGAGCGTGCCCCGCAGGCCCAGCTGTCGTTCGACGAGCTGCTGCACGACGAGCATGACCACGAGCACCCCGTGTATCAGAGCGTCGAATACACCAGTGAGGCCGTGCTGAACCCCCGCCGGTTGCTGGCGCTGCTGCGGGACCGGCCGGAAGGTCTGTACCGGGCAAAGGGTTTCGTCGACTTCGGTGCCGGACACCGCTACCTGCTGCAGCTGGTGGGCGGCTCTCTACGGCTCCAGAAGCGCCGCGGCACCGGCACCCAGCTGGTGTGCATCGGAACCGGGATGGACACCGACACCGTCCACGCGGCGTTGCACCAGTGCACCACCGAACCGGCCGACGACAACGCGATCCTCGGGGTCCACAAGTACGTGGTGCAGTAGTCGCCGGATATTCTGACGCCTCACCTGAGTTCGAGGAGTCCCAGTTGTTCAAGGTCAATGAGTACTTCGATGGCAAGGTCGCATCGATCGCCTTCGCACCGGCAGAGGGGCCCGCGACCGTCGGCGTCATGGCCGTCGGCGAATACGAGTTCGGTACCTCCAGCCTCGAGATCATGCACGTGGTCTCCGGTGCCCTGACCGTCAAACTGCCCGGCAGTGACGAGTGGGAAACCTTCGCCGCCGGAACGCAATTCACCGTGCCGGCCGACAGCAAGTTCGGCGTGCGGGTCGAGGTCGAAACCGCCTACCTCTGCGAATACCGGTAACTTTCCGCCCACGGTGAACTTGGTCGCGACTTTTCGCAAAGTCGCGACCAAGTTCACTTTGTGCACCAAGATGAGGCCATGCCCTACGGACGCCTCGCTGATCCCGACTGCACCATCGCCACCGACCGCCGCTCTGATCCGCGCATGGTCAAGGCGCTCTCCGCGTTCGGGATGGACGGCCGCCTCCCGGAACCGCCGCTGACGGTCGGCGCTCCACTGGCCCAGCGCCTCGAGTTCACGGCGTTCGCGGAGCAGGGGACCGGTGCCGTCTTGAAGATGCTGGGGGACCAGGCCCCCGCACCCGAGGGCGTCACCACCACGACCACCACGATCACCGGTGCCGACGGCAACGAGATCACGCTCTTCATCAGCCGGCCCACCGACGCCGACGGTCCGCTGCCCGGCCTCGTACACCTCCACGGCGGTGGCATGGCGATCCTCAGTGCCGCGGACATCCAGTACGTCCGGCTCCGCGAAAACCTCGCGGCCGCAGGGCTCGTCGTCGTCGGCGTCGAGTTCCGCAATTCCGGCGGTGCACTCGGTCCGCACCCGTTCCCGGCCGGGCTCGACGATTGCGCCGCGGCCGTCCGCTGGACGGCGGCGCACAAAGCCGAGCTGGGTATCAGCCACCTGATCGTGTCGGGGGAGTCCGGCGGCGGGAACCTGACGCTGACGGTCGCGTTGAAAGCCAATCGGGAGGGCTGGATCGACGAGATCGCCGGCGTCTATGCCCAGTGCCCGTACATCTCCAACCGGTGGCTCGAGGACGCTGAGGACCTGCCGTCGCTGCGGGAGAACGACGGGTACTTCATCAGCTGCCTGCAACTGGCCCTGCTGGGGTCCATCTACGACCCGGACCAGCAGCACGCGCACGACGGCACCTGCTGGGCCGCGGAGGCCACCGATCTGGAGCTGGAAGGCCTTCCGCCGCACGTTATTTCGGTCAACGAGCTTGACCCGCTGCGCGACGAGGGCCTGATCTACTACCGCAGGCTGGCGGCCGCCGGCGTCAGCGTCGTCGGCCGGATCGTCGCGGGCACCTGCCACGCCGGGGACGTCCTGCTGGCCGGTGCCATGCCCGAGGTCTTCGCGGCCACCGTCCGCGACATCGTCGGGTTCGCGCGGTCGGTCAGCTGAACGGCTTGCGCTGATCCAGCCGGCGCGAGCCCCGTCCGGCGCGGCGCCAGATGCGGGCGATCATGTCGGTGTCCTCTTCCGTCACCAGGTTGCCCATGGCTCGCACCGCGACCGTCATCAGGTATTGCGACCGCATCGCGACCGGCCCCATCAGCGGCAGGAACTTCGGCACCGTCAGCAGGATCGCCAATCGGCGCGCCACCGAGAAACCCGCGGCGTAATGCTCCTGCAACACCGCGGGCCAGGCCGCGCTCAGGTCACCTGAACCCAGCAGGTCAGCGGCCAGCCGGCCGGTCTCCAGGCCGTAGTCGATGCCCTCGCCGTTGAGCGGGTTGACGCACGCCGCCGCGTCACCGATCAGCATCCAGTTCGGCCCCGCCACCCCGGACACCGCGCCGCCCATCGGCAGCAAAGCCGACTTGGCCAGCCGCGGCTGCCCCTCGAAGCCCCACTCGTCGCGGCGCAGGTTCGTGTAGTGCGCGAGCAGCGGGCGCAGCGCGGCATCGGCCGGCCGTTTTTCCGTGGCCAGCGCCCCGACGCCGATGTTCACGTCGCCGTTGCCCAGCGGGAAAATCCAGCCGTAGCCGGGCAGGACCTCGCCCTCCGGCGACCGCAGCTCGAGGTGCGACGTGATCCACGGTTCGGCGTGCCGCGGCGTCTCGATGTAGGCGCGGATCGCCACCCCGTACACGGTCTCCTGATGCCACTCGCGGCCCAGCACGCGGCCCAGCGTCGAGCGGGCACCGTCGGCCACGATGAGTTCGGTGCAGCTCACCACCTGCCCGTCGTCGAGCGTCAGCGTGCGCACCCGGCCGGTGGCGTCGTGCTCCACGCCGACGGCTTTGACACCCAGCAGCATCTTGGCGCCGGAGTCGGCCGCGACCTGCCGAATCCGGTCGTCGAGTTCGGTGCGTGGCACCGCGCTGCTGGTGGCCGGGAACGACGGCCCCGGCCACCGGACCTCGCGTTCGGCGCCGAACCCGGCCAGACGTAGCCCGTGATGGCTCACCCGGCCCGTGAGCCACTCACCGAGTCCGAGCTCGCGCAGTTCCGCGATGGCCCGCGGCGTCAGCCCGTCGCCGCAGGCCTTGTCCCGCGGGAACTGCGCGGAGTCGATCACCAGGACATCGCGGCCCCGGCGCGCTGCCCAGGCGGCCGCGGCGGAACCCGACGGCCCGGCTCCGACCACGACCACATCTGCGTGCACGACCATGCCGCCCAGTATGTTGGACCCATGAAGACACCAGCGACAGTGGTCGCGGGCGTGGACTTTGGTGACGCCGCCTTCGCCGCGCAGGTTCGTGACGCGGTGGCGCGTATCGAAGACCTCATGTCGACCGAGCTGGGCAAAGCCGACGAGCTGATGGCCGAGGCGGTGCAGCACCTGTTCCAGGCCGGCGGCAAGCGGTTCCGCCCGCTGTTCACGGTGCTGTCGGCTTCGCTGGGGCCTGATCCCGACAACAACGACGTCGCCATCGCCGGCGCGGTGATCGAGCTGGTGCACCTGGCGACGCTCTACCACGACGACGTCATGGACGAGGCCCAGGTGCGTCGCGGCGCGGAAAGCGCCAATGCCCGCTGGGGCAACAACATCGCGATCCTGGCCGGTGACTACCTGTTCGCCACTGCGTCGCGGCTGGTGTCGCGGCTGGGGCCGGACGCGGTCCGCGTCATCGCCGACACCTTCGCCCAGCTGGTGACGGGCCAGATGCGCGAGACCCGCGGCGCCGTCGAGGGCGCCGATCCCGTCGAGCACTACCTGAAGGTGGTGTACGAGAAGACGTCGTGCCTGATCGAGGCGTCCGGGCGGTTCGGCGCCACGTTCTCGGGCTCCAGCGAGGAGCAGGTCGAGCGGCTCAGCCGGCTCGGCGGCATCGTCGGCACCATCTTCCAGATCTCCGACGACATCATCGACATCGACAGCGACCCCGACGAGTCGGGCAAGGTGCCCGGTACCGACCTGCGCGAGGGCGTGCACACCCTGCCGGTGCTGTACGCGCTGCAGGAAACCGGTCCCGACGCCGACCGGCTGCGGGTGCTGCTGGCCAAGCCCGTCGACAACGATGCCGACCTTGCCGAGGCGCTGGCGTTGCTGCGCGCGTCGCAGGGCATGGCCGAGGCCAAGCGCACCGTGCAGCGCTTCGCCGCGGACGCTCGCGCCGAGCTGAACAACCTTCCGGACCTGCCCGGCCGGCTGGCGCTGCTCAACCTGGTCCAGTACACCGCAGACCGCCACGGTTGAGCTCCCGGCGGGATACCGCGGAACCAGGCACCAGTGGCCGCGCGTTCAATTCAGTGAGTTTGACTGCGCCTGGAGGAGGTAGCCGATGACGTGGAAGCCGCACGCGAACACCGCGAAGACGTTCGCGCTGCTCGTGGGCTTCTCGACGCTCATCGTGCTGATCGGCTCGCTGTTCGGCAAGAACATCATGTACCTGGCGGTGCTGTTCGCCATCGGCATGAACGCCTACGTCTACTTCAACAGCGCCAAGATGGCGCTGCGGGCCATGCACGCGCAGCCCGTCAGCGAGATGCAGGCGCCGGCCATGTACCGGATCGTCCGCGAACTGGCCACGACGGCGCGGCAGCCCATGCCGCAGCTGTACATCAGCGACACCGCGGCGCCCAACGCATTCGCCACCGGGCGAAACCCGCGCAACGCGGCGGTGTGCTGCACCACGGGCATTCTGAACATCCTCACCGAGCGTGAGCTACGCGCCGTGCTGGGGCACGAGCTGTCGCACGTCTACAACCGCGACATCCTGATCTCCTGCGTGGCGGGCGCCATGGCGTCGGTGGTGACCGCGCTCGTCAACGTCGCCTACTTCATCGGCATGTTCGGCGGCGACCGCGACGACCGGCCCAATCCTTTTGTCCTGCTGATCCTTTCGATCGTCGGCCCGCTGGCGGCGACGATCATCCGGCTGGCGGTCTCGCGGTCGCGCGAGTACCAGGCCGACCAGTCGGGTGCCGAGCTGACGGGCGACCCGCTGTCGCTGGCGAGCGCGCTGCGCAAGATCAGTGTGGGCGTGCAGCAGGCGCCTTTGCCGCCCGAGCCGCAGCTGGCCGACCAGGCCCACCTGATGATCGCCAACCCGTTCCGGGCCGGCGAGAAGATCGGCAAGCTGTTCTCGACGCATCCCCCCATCGAGGACCGGATCGCGCGTCTGGAGCGCATGGCCGGGCGCTAGTCGCCCACGCTTTCTCGCGCTCTCGCGCTCTCGCGTTCTCGCGCTGACCCTGCGCTGAGGGTCTTCGCCACTCGCACTCTTGTGCCCTGGCTTCAGGGTCAACGGGTGCCGCGGCTGATTCTGTGTTGACCCTGCGCTGAGGGTCGTCGCTACTCGCACTTTCTCGCCGTGGTTACAGCGTCAACGGACGCCGCGGTTTGATCCGGCGCTGAGGGCCTTGGCCACTCGCGTTTTGCGACCACCAGCGCAGAGTCGGCGCAGCACCGACCGCGCATACGAAACTCATCGGCAGATACCCCCTGGGGGTACCTGACCGTGCCACCGTTCGCCACGTAACGTCATCCACGTCGGGTACCCCCAGGGGGTATGCAAACAAGAAGGGATTCAGCGATGACGGTGGCGGTAACTCCGAAGGTCGATTGGCATCTACGCGGCGAGTGGTTCGATGTGTGCAGTTGCAAGCTGCCTTGCCCGTGCAGCTTCGCGCAGGAGCCCACGCACGGCGACTGCCTGTTCACGCTCGTCTGGCAGGTCCACGAAGGGCATTACGGGGCAACCGATTTGAGTGGTCTCGGAGTGGTGGCCCTGGGCGAGTTCGCCGGCAACATGTGGATCGGCGATCCCGACGCGACAATGAAGCTGATGTTCTACATCGACGAGAAGGCCGACGCCGACCAACGCGTCGCGCTGGAGCGGATCTTCCGTGGCGCCGAGGGTGGTTGGCCGGGCGAGTTCGGCAGCCTGATCAGCGAGCTGCGGGGCATCGAGTACGCGCCGATCAACTTCGCGGCCGCCGACGATCTCGCATACTGGCGGGCGGAGATTCCGGGCAAGGTCGACGTTCGGGTCGACGCGCTCACGGGGCCGACGGCCGATCCGAACCACCGCGTCACGACCGTCAACGCTCCGGGCGCGGAAGTCGGGCCGGGGCAGGTCGCGACGTGGGGTGTGGTCAAGAAGGCCGATGCTGTCGGGTTCGACTTCTCCCACGAGTACCTCGGTGCCTCCAGCAAGCACTTCCCGTTCGACTGGCGGCCCGACGGCCCGGCTGCGCGCGGCGAGCTGCCGACGGCCGCGCAGGCGTCGGGCTCGTGCTGCTGCGCCTGACCTGAAAAAGACCCGGAAATGACACTGCACCCAGGGCCCGCCGCTCTCGGGCGGTTTCAAGGGATCGATGCAACACCCCTTCTGATTGAGGAGTGTTGTGGGTTCCAATCTTGTGTTGCGGTCGCGGATGCCGGCGTATTGGGTGTTCATCCGGCAGGGCCTTGCTGCTGGTGATG
>NZ_VTGY01000013.1 GCF_009729075.1 Mycolicibacterium sp. CBMA 226
CCGCCCGTCGTCGCCGACGTCAGCGCCCGGGACGCGTCCATGCCGGGCAACCGCCGCGCGACGGCCGCGACCGCGCCCGCCACTGCCGGCGCGCACCGGTGCGACTCGGTCAGCACCACCTGCGGCTCGTCTTCGGGGCCGTACAGCAGCGTCGGCTCGGCACCGCGGTACCCGAAAACCGTCTGGCTCGGGTCACCGGCGATGACGGTCAGCTGGGCCCCGGCCGCCAGGACCCGCACCAGCAGTGCGGCCTGCGGATCGAGGTGCTGCGCGTCGTCGACGAGCAGCAGCTTGATCCGTGCGCGTTCGGCGTCCAGCAGCGCGGGGTCGACGGCGAAGGCCTCGAGCGCCGCGCCGACCAGCTCGGCGGCGCCCAGCGCGGGCACCGTCGCCTGCGGAGCAGCCATCCCGACGGCGCTGCGCAACAGCATCACCTGCTCGTACACCTGCGCGAACCGGGCCGCGGCCACCCACTCCGGGCGGCCGGCCTTGCGACCGATGCGGCGCAGATCCGCGGGGTCGACGCCACGTTCGGTGCAGCGGGCCAACAGGTCCCGCAGTTCGGTCGCGAACCCGGCGGTGGCCAACGCCGGCCGCAGGTGCAGCGGCCAGTCCACGCCGGCATCGTCGCCGTCCTCGAGGTCACCGGCGAGCAGCTCGCGGATGATGCCGTCCTGCTCGGCGCTGGTGATCAGCCGCGGCGGCGGGTCACCCGCGCGCTGCGCGGCCTGGCGCAGCACCGCGAACGCGTACGAGTGCAGCGTGCGGACCAGCGGTTCCCGGGTGACCTGGCCGGTATCACCGAGCAGCGCCGACGTGATGGCGCCGCGGGCCCGGCTGCCCAGCCGCGCCGAACCCGTGAGCAGGAGCACCGACTCGGGATCGGTCCCGGCCGCGATATGCGTTGCCGCGGTGCGGATCAGCAGCTCGGTCTTCCCGGTTCCGGGGCCGCCCAGCACCCGCACCACACCGCGCTGCCCGGGCTCGGTCAGGGCATTAACCGAGCCGGGTGCGGTGAGTGCGGAGTGCGGGGCGGCCATGGCAGGCATGCAACCACGGGGGTACGACAAGTTGGGCCGACGGCGACGTCAGGCGGCAATGTCTGGCAGCATCAACGCCGTGAGCTTGCAGGTGTACCGCTACGGACCGGCGCGACCGGCACAGATCCTGGCCCTGCATGGTCTGACCGGCCACGGAAAGCGATGGCAGACACTGGCGGACGGGTATCTGCCCGAATATGCCGTGCTGGCCCCGGACCTCCTCGGCCATGGTCATTCGTCCTGGGCGGCGCCGTGGAACATCGACGAGAACGTCGCGGCACTGGCGGCCCTGCTCGCGGACGAGGCCGACGGCCCCGTCGTCGTCGTGGCACATTCGTTCGGCGGTGCGATCGCGCTCAATCTCGCTGCTGCGCACCCGAATCTCGTGTCTGGACTGGTTTTGCTGGACCCGGCGACCGGTTTGGACGGCAGCTGGATGAGCGAGATCGCCGACGCCATGCTCGGTTCGCCCGACTACCCGGACCGGCAGGAGGCCCACGCCGAGAAGGCGAACGGATCGTGGGGCGAGGTCTCGGCGAAGTACCCCGGCGAACTGGAACGCGACCTCGACGAGCACCTCGTCGCACTTCCCGGTGGGCGCGTCGGCTGGCGGATCAGCCTGCCCGCCATGATGTCCTACTGGAGCGAGCTGGCCCGCCCAATTGTGTTGCCGCAGCCGGGCACTCCGACGACACTCGTCCTGGCGAAGCGGACCCATCCGGCGTACGTGACAGGTGAGCTGGTGTCCGGTTTGCAGGCCCGTCTCGGCGCCGATTTCGTGCTGACCGAGTTCGACTGCGACCACATGGTGCCGCACGCCATGCCCGCCGAAACCGCCGAAGTGATCCGGCGCCACCTGGTCTGATCATGGCCGCCGTCA
The DNA here is from genome assembly GCF_009729075.1 of Mycolicibacterium sp. CBMA 226. Lineage (GTDB taxonomy): Bacteria > Actinomycetota > Actinomycetes > Mycobacteriales > Mycobacteriaceae > Mycobacterium. The sequence goes on from NZ_VTGY01000013.1 coordinate 1,921, forward strand.
CCGAGGAACAGGTCGAGAAAGTCCGGGAGCTCGTCGCCTCTATACCGTCCGGCCGGGTGTCGACCTACGGCGATATCGCCGATGCCGCAAGGCTTTCCAGCCCGCGGATCGTCGGCTGGATCATGCGGACGGATTCCTCGGATCTGCCCTGGCACCGGGTGATCACCGCGTCGGGGCGACCGGCGCCGCATCTGGCGACGCGGCAGCTCGAAAGGCTTCGCGCCGAAGGGGTTCTGGCGGTCGACGGTCGGGTTCCGCTGCGGGAGTACCGGCACGAGTTCTGAGGCCGCGCTCACCCCACCGTGATGGCGTCCAGCCGTTCCTTGATGAACTCCGCGGAGACCACCGGCGCCAGCCCGGACACCGCTCCGATGGGCGGCCGCAACGGGGTGATCAGCGCATCGTGGTTGGCTTCGTAGAAGTAGATCAGCGACACCAGATCCTCTTCCGGCGCGTGCGGCTGCGGCGGCAGCACGCGATGCCGACCGGACGGCCAGCGTCGTCCGCTCCAATACTCCAGCAGGTCCCCGATGTTCACCGTCAGCGCGTCGGGTTCCCAGGGGGCGTCCTCCCAGCCCTCGGCGTCGGAATACACCTGCAGCCCACCGGCGCCCGGCTCCCGGTCGAGCACGGTGACGGTGCCGAAATCGGTGTGCGGGCCGATGCGGAACTGTCCGGGCTCCGGTTCACCCACCACACTCACCGGCGGGTAGTGGTTGATGTTCATCGTCCAGGTCGGCCGATCTGCCAGCGCGGCAAAAGGATTCGCCGACAACCCCAGCGCGTGTGCGAACAGGGCCAGCAGGTCGTCGGACAGCCGGCGCATCTGGGCGGTGTATTCATTCACCAACGTCTGCAATGCGGGCACCTCGGCGGGCCATACGTTGGGGGCGAACCAGATTCGATCCACCTCCGGATCCCCGCTCGATGTTTCCGCGCCCAGACTGAAACTCTCTTTGAGATCGGGTGGCGTCTCGGTGCCCTCGGCGTAACCGTTGGCCTCGGCGCCCGGGCCGATCCAGCCGTGCCCGCCGACCGGCACCGAGTATCGTCGCTTCACCGCGTCGGGCAGCGCGAAGAATTCCCGGCTGGCCGCGCGGACCGCCGCCGCCAGCCCCTGGTCCACCCTGTGACCGGTAACCACGATGAAACCGGCCCGGCGCAGACCCTCGTCGACTTCGGCGGCCAACGCATCAGCCTCGGCTCCGCCGGCATACCAGCGGGAAATATCCACTGTCGCAATGGCACTCATTCGCCGATATCCTCCGCCCACAATTCGGGACTGGTTTGGATGAACTCTTCCATCATCGCCACACACCGCTCGTCGTCCAAAACCGCAACCGTCACACCGTTTTCGGCCAGCCAATCATGACCACCGTAGAACGTGCGGGCCTCCCCGATCACCACCGCGCCGATGCCGAACTGCCGCACCAGCCCGCTGCAATACCAGCACGGCGAAAGCGTCGTCACCATGATGGTCGAGCGGTAGCCGCGCTGACGTCCGGCCGCACGGAACGCATCGGTCTCGGCGTGCATCGAGGGATCACCGTTCTGCACCCGGCGGTTGTGGCCGGCGCCCAGGAGTTCACCACCGGCCCGAAACAACGCCGCACCGATCGGAATACCACCTTCTGCCAAGCCTTTTCGTGCTTCATCGACCGCGACGTCGAGCATCTGCTCAGGGGTCATACGGACGCGCATTCCGCGGAGATTTTCGATCGACACAGCACCAGGTACGCGGCACCCGAGATGACGAAGCCGACGAAGAAGGTGATATCGCCGAGTGTCGGCATCGCCTGGGCGATATATCCGACGAACTTCTCCTGATTGGAGAACAACAGCACCGACAGCCCCAGACCCAGCGCGAAGGAAAACAGGCCCGGCCAGTTCGTGTACGAGCGGTCGTAGAGATACCCGGCGATCTGTTGCCCGCGGCGCAGATACTGATCGGCGAAGACGACGCCCAGCCAGGGTCCGATCCAGTAGGCGATCACCAGCAGGAACGCTTCATAGCTGTGGGCGGCATCGGGCAACGCCCACCACGCGATCAGGAAACCGGCCACACCGAAGAAGACGGTCACCAGCGCCCGCGCGATGTGTGGCGGCAACGTGATGCCGGTGGTCACGAAAGCCATTGCCCCGGAATAGATATTGAGCGCATTGGCAGCGATGGCACCGATCGCGATGGCCAGCAGGGTCGCCTTGGCCAACCACGGCGCAAGCTCTGCGGTGAACGACTCGGTCGGGTTGCCCAGGTTCGCCGCGCCGTACGTCGTCGATGCCGCGCCGACGACCTCCAGGACCACACACGAGACGAACAGCCCGGTGGAGGCGAAGAACCCCGTCGCAAAAGTGGACACCGCCGACGGCAGATAGCGGGTGTAGTCAGCGGCGTACGGGGTCCAGCCGGCCGCGTATCCGAACGCGGTACCGACGGTGAGCAGGAAGCCCCCGAGCCCGCCAACCCCGCCCGACGGCGCCGGCGCACTCAGATCCGCATGCGCGAAAATTCCCACCGATGCCGCGCCGAAGACGATGACGAGCACCGGGAATGACCACCGCTCGAACGCCTGCACCAGATTGTGGCCGAAGAACGCGAACGCGGTCTGCACCACCACGATGATGATCAGGCCGACCAGTGGTCCGAAGCCGAACAGGGTGGACAAGGCGAACGCACCGCTGACACTGTTGGTGGCGAACCAGCCGACGCCCGCGGTGATCGACATCAACGCCGCAGGCAGCGCGTTCCCCTTGAACCCGAACGCCATTCGTCCCAACACCATCTGCGGCACGCCGTGCAGCGGTCCACGCGCGGACAGGAAATAGTGCGCGATGGCACCCAGCCCGGTTCCGATGACGATCCCGGCGACCGCCTGCCAGAAGCTCATACCGAACGCGAGGACGGCCAGCATGCCGACAAACACCGTCGCGAATTCCATGTTGGGTGACGTCCACGTCCAGAACAGCTGACTCGGCTTGCCGTGCCGGTCCGCCTCGGCGATGAACTCGTTGCCGCCGGGCTCGACCGCAGCAATCCTGTCTTTGTAGGTTCCGTCGGTGGTGGGTTCAACAGCCGTCATGCGAGGTAACTTTCTCACCGAACGGGGAAGGCTGCCATTCGAAGCCGGCGCGCCGCCTACAGCACCAGGCGGACCAGGGCTGCGGTACGGGTCAGGCCCGGGAACGCCGCGGCCGTCGACCGCGGGTGCAACGCATGTACCGCGAGCCGGAAGATCAAGGCGCGCAACAACATCTGCGGCCACTCGGGTAGCGATGCCCAGCGCTCGATGAGACCGTCGTCGGCCTCGCCCCACGACAGCGCATCGACGACGACCACACCTGCGGCCCACGACGCCGGGCGCCAGTACGGCGTGATGTCGGTGATGCCGGGCGCCGCGGTCCCGGCGAACAGCACCGTCCCGTAGAGGTCGCCATGCACCAACTGGCTCGGGTTGCGGGTCGGCTTGCGCAGCGACGCAAGCTGATTGATCAGTTCGACCGAACGGCGGCCGTCGGTCGTACCCGGCACCACGCGGGCACCGGGCGGCAACGACTGCAGCGGACGGTCCTCCCAGGCCGCGCGGTCGGCGGCGATGAACACGTCGACGTCACTCCACGGCACCGCGGGCGGTTGCGTCAGGAAGCGCGGACGCTCGAGCTTGGCCGTCGCCTCGTGCAACCGCACCGCCGCCGAGACGATCTCGTCGTGCCGCGGTTCGGGGGTGCCGGTGACGAATGTGTCGGCGCGCCAGCCGGCGACGACGTAGCGGCCGTCGGTGGCGCGCACCGGACGGGCCAGCCGGACACCGTCGATGAACAGCGTTTCGCGCACCTTGGCCGACCAGGACGCCCGGGCGTTGTCGGCAGCCATCGACAGCACCACCTCGCCACAGCGCCAGCCACCCTCCCAGCTCGAGCCGAGCGGGACCGGCCGGAGACCGGTGAGGCCGAACGCCGTGAGCACATGTTCGGGAGGACGGTCGACGGTCACCCGATCAGACTAAGGTGTGCCCGGCCAGAGGCAGCCCTCTCCCGTCGCTTCGCTCGCCCCGGCGTGTCAGTACATGACCATGTCGGGCTCCAGTTGCCTGGCCCACGCCACGATGCCGCCCTGCAGGTGCAGCGCATCGGCGAATCCGGCCTGCTTCAGCGCGAGCAGCGCCTCGGCCGACCGGATCCCGGTCTTGCAGTACAGCACCGCAATTCGGTCCTGCGGTACACGCGCCAACCCAATCCCGGAGTCGAGCGTCGACTTCGGGATCAGTTCGGCGCCCTCGATGTGGTTGATGGCCCACTCCGCGGGCTCCCGCACGTCGATCAGCGCGACGGGCTTACCGGAGTCGAGCAACTGCCGCAGCTCTGCCGGGGTCACCGAAGAATCGGCGGCTGCCGTGGCCGCTTCGTCGGACACCACCCCGCAGAACGCCTCGTAGTCGATCAGTTCGGTGATCTTCGGCGTCGCCGGGTCCTTGCGGATCGCGATGGTGCGGTACGTCATGTCGAGTGCGTCGTAGATCATCAGCCGGCCCAGTAGGGGCTCGCCGATGCCGGTGATCAGCTTGATGGCCTCGGTGCCCATCACTGAGGCGACGGAGGCGCAGAGGATGCCCAGCACGCCGCCCTCGGCGCACGACGGCACCGTGCCCGGGGCGGGCGGCTCCGGATAGAGGTCGCGGTAGTTCAGCCCGCGCCCGTCGGGGGCGTCCTCCCAGAACACCGACACCTGGCCGGCGAACCGGTAGATCGAGCCCCAGACGTACGGCTTGTGCGCCAGCACCGCGGCGTCGTTGACGAGGTAGCGGGTGGCGAAGTTGTCGGTGCCGTCCAGGATCAGGTCGTACTGCTCGAACAACGGCACCGCGTTGTCGCTGGCGAGCCGGAATTCGTGCAGGTTGACGGTGACGAACGGGTTGAGCTCCAGGATCGACTCGCGGGCGCTCTGGGCCTTGGACCGGCCGACGTCGGACTGGCCATGGATGATCTGGCGTTGCAGGTTCGATTCGTCGACGACGTCGAACTCGACGATGCCGATGGTGCCGACGCCGGCCGCCGCGAGATACAGGAGCGTCGGGGAACCCAGTCCCCCGGCGCCGATCACGAGCACGCGGGCGTTCTTCAACCGCTTCTGCCCGTCGACCCCGAGGTCCGGGATGATCAGGTGGCGGCTGTACCGCGCCACCTCGTCGCGGGTCAGTTCGGCCGCCGGCTGCACCAGCGGCGGCAACGGATTCGCCATGCCCTCAACAGTAATCAGCGACTTTTCGGTAGCGCTCAAGGGCCGCGAGCGTGCGAAAAATGCGCGCCTGAGGCGGCGTGTCGGGCGCAGACACGCACGCTCGCGGGAGTTTGGGTTGGAGTGCTGGCGGGGAACTACGGGATGGGGTACGGCCAGGAGTTGACGTGGCAGGTCTTGCCGTCGGGCTTGACCGACTCGGGGTCGAACTTGGCGTCGTCGTTGTTGTTGGTCGAGAAGGTCTGCTGCATCATGATCGGCGCCAGGCCGCCGTTGTCGCCGCACGGTTCATGCATCCGGAAGCCGAGCGCGTGCCCGACCTCGTGGTTGATCAGGTACTGGCGGTACGAGCCGATGTCGCCCTGGAACGGCACGGCACCGCGCACCCAGCGCGCCTCGTTGATGAACACGCGGGACTGGGCCTTGCCGCCGTCGGCCGGGAAGTAGGCGGGGTTGAAGCACGACGACTCCAGCTGGATGTCGTAGCCGCAGCCCTCGCGCACCGTCATCGGCGAGGTCAGCGAGACCCGGAAATCGGGCTTCTCCGGGGAACTCTCGTCGAGCCGGGTGAAGGCGAACTTGCCGTCATGCGTCCAGCTCTTCGGGTTGGCGAGGGTTTCGGCGACCATCCGGGCAAACGCCTCGTCACCCCCGAAGCTGGTGGTGTCGACGCCGTCCTCCACCTCGACGGTGTAGGTCACCGATCTGGTGGTGCCCTGGCCGATCTTGGGCGTGGTGCCCGGAACGATGTGCCAGGCCTTGGCTCCGGCCTCGGTGAACGGCCCGCCGTCCGGGAGGATGCCGGTGGGCAGGTTGACGTCGAACTGTGTCAGGCCCTTGGGCGGTGCGCCGACGATCGCGGTGCTGGCCGAGTTGATGGTGGGCTGACCGACCAGCGGTATGTGCGGATGATCCGGCGTGATCGGCTGGGGACCGGAGATGCCCTGGTACACCACGATTCCCGTGACGACGGCCAGCGCCGGCAGGGCGTACGCCCGCCACCCGTAGGTGGACACGAAGCGACCCAGCCAGGACTGCTTGCGCCATTGTTGCCGGTCGTCCCGATTGGACCGCAGCCGTCCGGCGTCCTCGGCCACCGGATCCCGCTGCGCGCGCAAAGGCTCACGCCACTCATTGCGCACCACAGGGACGCGACCGGTGCCTCGGCCCGGGTCGTAGGTCACCGAACCAGGATGGCATAGAGCTGGGCGTACACCGGCAATGGCACGCCACCGGCCGTTCAAGTGGGCGCAGACACAATCGCCGAACCGCTGGTAGCACGCGGAAGCCGCGAACTAACGGTAGTAGTGTCGTGGCGATAAACTGCCGGGTCGGTCAACCTGAACAACAAGTTGGGCGGCCATGAACGCCAGGGTCCAGACCGGTCCCTGAACAGTTGGTCACGGGACATGTGTGCCGGACAATGCCAGATTGAGGACGTAATGAGCGAGGTTGCCAACACCTCTGACGCCAAAGGCACGCAAGCCGGAACCGACGGTGCGCAGGGCGGCCCGACCACGAATCGCCGGGGCAACCGGCTGCCTCGGGACGAACGGCGCGGCCAGCTGCTGATCGCGGCCAGCGACGTCTTTGTGGACCGCGGCTACCACGCAGCCGGCATGGACGAGATCGCCGAGCGCGCGGGGGTGAGCAAACCCGTCCTGTACCAACACTTTTCGTCGAAGCTGGAGCTGTACCTGGCGGTGCTGCAACGGCACGTCGACAACCTGCTGCAGGGCGTGCGCGGGGCGCTCAGCGCCACCACCGACAACCGGCTGCGCCTGCGTGCCGCCGTGGAGGCCTTCTTCGACTTCATCGAGCACGACAGCCAGGGCTACCGGCTGATCTTCGAGAACGACTACGTCACCGAGCCGCAGGTGTCGGCGCAGGTCAAGGTCGCCACCGATTCGTGCACCGACGCCGTGTTCGACCTGGTCAGCAGTGATTCCGGGTTGGAGCCCCATCGCGCCCGGATGATCGCCGTCGGCCTCGTCGCGATCAGCGTCGACTGTGCCCGCTACTGGATCAACAATGACCGGCCGATCTCGAAGGACGCGGCCGTCGACGGCACGGTGCAGTTCGCCTGGGGCGGACTGTCACACGTTCCACTCACGCGCTGACGCGCCTCGAACAAAAACTGCCCCTCTCCTGTGCGGAGAGGGGCAGTTTTCACATTCGGGAGGAGTCAGTCCTTGCCGGTGACGCCGAAGCCGACCCGGCGGACGTCGGCCGCACCGATCTCGACATAGGCGATCTTGGCGGTCTGCACCAGGAACCGGCGGCCCTTCTCATCGGTCAGCGCGAGCACGCCCGAATCCTGACCGAGCGCGTCGGTCACCAGCTTCTCCACTTCGTCGGGAGTCTGCGCGCTGTTGAGGAACAGTTCGCGCGGGCTGTCGGTTACCCCGATCTTGACCTCCACGCTGACCCCTTTCATTTCGTTTTCCAGGCTTCATCCGAGCTGCGATCGAACTCTCCCCAGGAGGCTAGTGGACGACGACGGCCGGGGGGCCCGCGGGCACGTTCGCCGTAGGCGAACCACGTGCAGAGGCCGCCGGTGAGGTCACGACGTCGTCACAGTTGTCGCCGCGAAAACACCGCCCGGCGGCACCGCTTTTCGAGGTCGCGACGGGTCGTCTCGGTGCGGGTCGACCGAACCGAGTCCCGACCGTTATCCGACGACCAGCGAGCCGACCTCATCCGTAACTTCCACACCACTAGCATCGACGAGGTAAGTGATACTCGACCGGGGAAAGTCGCCATGAGCAGGACATATTCGCGATATTCAGCACCGTCGGGGGCGTCCACCGGCAGCTACGGGGACACCCCGAGCCACCAGGGCTACGACCGCGGCTACAGCTACGGCTCCAGCACCGGGTACGGCAGTGGGTACGGCAGCAATGCCTTCACCAGTGAGCGCACCCATTCGTACGGCTCGTACAGCTCGTACGGCTCGGCCACCGACGTGGCCGACCGCCCCGCCGGCGAGTACACCGGCACCTACGGCGACACCGACCGGTTCACTGCCGCTGACGCGGAGTACGCCGGTGGCGACGCCGACGCGGCGTATGACGAGTACGACGACGACGAGATCTACGAGTACGACGACGCCATCGATCGGCGCTGGGTCTGGGTGGCCGGTGTCGCCGGTGTCATCCTCCTGGTCGCGGTCATTTGCACCGTCGTGATCCTCGGCGGCGGCGACAGCGGGCCCGTCACCGCGCCGATCGCGCCGCCCAGCACCAGTCAGTCGGCCACCCCGACCGCCTCAGCGGCGCCGTCGGCTGCTCCGCGACCCCGCGTCACGGCGGCACCGCCGTCCGCGTCGCTGGCGCCCGAGACCGTCACCACCGTCACCCCGACCGCAGCGGCCCCGACGCCGACCGCGGCCGTCCCGCCGGTCGACCCGGCGGCCGTGCCCGCCGCACCCATCCCGAACACCGTGACGTACCGGGTCGCGGGCAACAAGTCGCTGCTGGACCTGGTGACGGTGATCTACACCGACGGCCAGGGCGCACTGCAGACGGACGTCAATGTGGCACTGCCGTGGGCCAAGACGGTCACGCTGAATCCGGGTGTCGCGCTGAGTTCGGTGACCGCCACGAGCGTCACCGGTCAGCTGAACTGCTCGATCAGCGATGGGTCGGGCGCAGTGGTCGCCCTGCAGAACAACAACACCATGATCACCACCTGCACGAAGTAGTCACCGCAGCACCACGCAACCGGGTGCGTGGACTCAGCCGAGGCCGAGTTCGCGTACCCGGTTCTTGTGTGTCTCCTGCAGGCGCTCGAAGAACTCGGTCATCTGGGTCAGGCCCTCGCCACTGGACAGCACCAGGTCGACGAGTTCGTCGTGCTCGGCCATCACGAACTGCGCCTGGGTGATCGCCTCACCCAGCAGCCGGCGCGACCACAACGCCAGCCGGTGCCGCTGCCGGTCGCTGGCGCTGACCGCGGCCCGCACCTCGGACACCACGAACTGAGAGTGGCCGGTCTCCGACAGCACCGCGCGCACCACGTCGGCAGCCTCGGCGGGCAGCGACCCGGCGATCTCCAGGTAGAAGTCCGCGGCCAGGGCGTCGCCGACGTAGGTCTTGACCAACGCCTCCAGCCACGTGCTCGGCGTCGTCAGCCGGTGGTAGTTCTCCAGTGCCGGAGCGTATTTCGTCATCGCCGGAACGACGTCCACCCCGCGGCGCAGCAGCGCCTCACGCAAGACGTCGAAGTGGCCCATCTCCGCGGCAGCCATCCGCGCCAGGTTGATGCGGCCGGCCAGATTCGGCGCCATCCGCGCCTCCTCGGTCAACCGGTAGAACGCGGCGACCTCGCCGTACGCCAACAGGGCGAACAGCTCGTTGATACCGGGATGATCGCCGGACACCGCCGGCTGCGCCGGAGTTGCCGTCTGCTCGGGTAGCGCCTGGGACCTCGAAGGCGACGGGGAAGGCATGGCCCCAACTGTAGACCGCGACTCGCGTCACAGCCGACTGGCGACGCGACCAGCTACAATGGTCTCGGCTGCGGCCAGTTCCGAGCAAGTTCCGGATCCGAAAAGGGTCTGGCAGGTGACCGGCTGCGACCAAGGAAATGTGCGTGCACGTGTTGGCCCGCCTCCATCCGCGACCGACGCGGTAGACGGTTCTCCAGCTCGCCGGAACACCCGGCCGAACTCGGCAGAATCGCCCCGAGGGCCCAGTGTTGATCGTCAGACCCGTGCGCGCGTGGACAAACAGCGAGCACCGACTCCGATAACACTGGAAGGCATCCACGCCACCTCATGACCGCATTGACTGCAAAGACAACCGAAGAAAAAACATTCGCTGACCTGGGCGTTCGGGACGAAATCGTCCAGGCGCTCGCCGAAGACGGCAAGGCTCATCCGTTCGCGATCCAGGAACTGACCCTGCCCCTGGCGCTCGCCGGCGACGACCTGATCGGCCAGGCCCGCACCGGTATGGGCAAGACCCTGGCGTTCGGTGTGCCGCTGCTGCACCGCGTCGCCTCCGACGCGTCGCTGCCGCTGACCGGCACCCCCCGCGCGCTCGTCGTCGTCCCGACCCGCGAGCTCTGCATCCAGGTGTACGGCGACCTGAAGATGGCCAGCAAACACCTCAAGGCCGGCGAGAACGGGGAACGCAAACTCCGCGTCGAGGCCATCTACGGCGGCCGTCCGTACGAGCCGCAGATCGAGGCGCTGCAGCAGGGCGTCGACGTCATCGTCGGTACCCCGGGCCGGCTCCTGGACCTCGCCCAGCAGGGGCACCTGCAACTCGGCGGCCTGAGCGTCCTGGTCCTCGACGAGGCCGACGAGATGCTGGACCTGGGCTTCCTGCCCGACATCGAGCGCATCCTGCGGCTGACCCCGGATTCGCGCCAGGCGATGCTGTTCTCGGCCACCATGCCGGACCCGATCATCACGCTGGCCCGCACCTTCATGAACCAGCCGACGCACATCCGGGCCGAGGCCCCGCATTCGGCGGCCACCCACGACACCACCACGCAGTTCGTCTACCGCGCCCACGCGCTGGACAAGGTGGAGATGGTCAGCCGCATCCTGCAGGCCACCGGTCGCGGCGCAACCATGATCTTCACCCGCACCAAGCGCACCGCGCAGAAGGTGTCCGACGAGCTCGCCGAGCGCGGCTTCAAGGTCGGCGCCGTCCACGGTGACCTGGGCCAGATCGCCCGCGAGAAGGCGCTCAAGTCGTTCCGCAACGGCGAGATCGACGTGCTGGTCGCGACCGACGTGGCGGCCCGCGGCATCGACATCGACGACATCACGCACGTCATCAACTACCAGATCCCCGAGGACGAAATGTCCTACGTGCACCGCATCGGCCGGACCGGCCGGGCCGGCAAGACCGGTATCGCCGTCACGCTGGTGGACTGGGACGAGCTGACCCGCTGGACGCTCATCGACAAGGCCCTGAACCTGGACTGCCCGGACCCGGCCGAGACCTACTCCCGCTCGCCGCACCTCTACGAAGAGCTCGACATCCCGACCGATGTCACCGGCTCGATCGGTGCCTCGCGGGCCAAGCCCGCCAAGAAGTCGGCGTCTGACGCCGAGCTCAAGCGCGAGTCCAGCACCGACAAAGACCGCCCGGCACGCACCCGAAGCCGGTCCCGCCGCCGTACCCGGGCCGGCGAGTCGGCCTCGGGCCACGTCGAGGCGGCCGGCGCCGCCGATGGCGACACCGCCGAAGCCGGCGCGCCGAGCGGCGACAGCCCCGCCGAGTCGACTCATTCGGGTCGCCGGCGCCGGCGTCGTCGTCCGAGCAAGGCCCCGGCTGCGACGGCTCCCGAGACCGCGGCAGTCGCAGCACCTGCCGCCGAATAGCCGCAGGCCGCCCGAGCCATATGGTCAAACCGGAACGACGTACCAAAGCTGATCTGATCGCCGCCGCCGCCATCGTGGTGGTGGTTGCGGTCGGCGCCGCGGTCATCTGGTGGAACAGCGATGCGCGGGCAACCGTGAGCCGTCCCGCCGACCGTCCCATCCCGGCGTTGCACGCCGCGAAGACGGTGCCCACGACGCTGCGCGAACTGTGGACTGCGGCCAGCGGTAAGACCACCGAGCCGTCGGTCGTCGGCGGCGTCGTAGTGACCGGCGACGGCCAGGAGATGCAGGGCCGCGACCCGGCCACCGGCAGCACTCTGTGGAGCTACTCGCGCGCCCGCGAGCTCTGCGGGGTGACGACCGTCTACCAGTTCGCGGTGGCGGTGTATCCCGACGGGCGCGGGTGCGGCCAGGCCAGCGCCGTCGACGCGAGCACCGGACGCCGCGGCCCCGCCCGCACCAGCCTGGCCGACGCCGAGGTGAAGCTGTCCACCGACGGCACGACGATCCTGTCGTTCGGCGACAGCCGGCTGGAACAGTGGCGCTCGGACCTGGTGCGGATGATCAGCTACGGCTACCTGGACGCGGTGGTCAAACCCGGCGTCCCCGCCTCTCCCCTGTGCCGCCTGGTGTCCGCGGCGGCCAGCCCGGCGTCGGTGGCCGTCATGGAGGCGTGCCCCAAGCAGAACGACCTGCGGCTGACGCTGCTCAAGGCAGGCAAGGAGGAGGACCAACCGGACGTCAAGCGGGTATCGCTGCCCGGCGTCAGTGTGGACTCCGACGCTCAGGTGATCGCGGTGTCAGAGACCAAGGCGGCGATCTACCTGCCGACGCCGCAGCCGTGCGTGAACATCATCGACGAAACCGGCAACACCATCGCCAGCACCTTGCTGCCGCACCCCGCGTCGCCGGTGACCGCGACAACCCGCGCCGGCGACGTCGTCACCTGGTACACGGGCGACGCAGTGATGGTCTTCGACGCCAACGGGCTGCGCTACAAGTACACCGTCAGCGCCCAGGGTGGGCAGGCGCCGATCGGCCCGGCCACCGTGTTGGCCGGACATCTGCTCGTTCCGGTGACCAGCGGCTACGACACCTTCGACGCGCAGAGTGGCGCCGGCCAGACGCACATCGCACTGGTCCGCCAACCCGTCAACACCGCGGTCATCCCGGCGATGGCAGGCCCGACGCTGCTGGAGCAGCGCGGCAGCCAGTTGGTCGCGCTGGGTCAGTGACCCGCGGGGCTCACACCTCGGGCGTGAAGACGGGCAGCGCCTTGTTCTTCTTCCAGTGTTTCAGCAGCGACTGCGCCAGCTCGCGATATGCGATGGCGCCCTTGTTCTTTCGGCCCGCGAGGACCGACGAGCCGGAGGCACTGGCCTCGGCGAACCGCACCGTCCGCGGGATCGGCGGGGCGAGCACCACGAGGCTGTAGCGGTCGGCCACGTCGAGCAGGACGTCCCGGCTGTGCGTGGTGCGGGCGTCGTACAGCGTCGGCAGCGCACCCAGCAGCCGCAGGTCGGGGTTGGTGATCTGCTGCACGTCGTCGACGGTCCGCAGGAACTGACCGACGCCGCGGTGGGCCAGCGTCTCGCACTGCAGCGGCACGACGACGTCGTCGGCGGCAGTCAGGCCGTTGAGGGTCAGCACGCCCAGCGACGGTGGGCAATCGATGATGACCACATCAAACTGGTCGGCGACCTTCGCCAGCGCGCGCTTGAGCGCATACTCGCGGCCGGCGCGCATCAGCAGCATCGCCTCGGCGCCGGCCAGGTCGATGTTGGCCGGCAGCAGGGTCATGCCCTCGGCGGTCGACACCAGCGCAGCGTCGGGTTCCACGTCACCGAGCAGCACCTCGTGGACCGACACCGGCAGCTTGTCCGGATCCTGGCCGAGGGAGAAGGTCAGACAGCCCTGCGGATCGAGGTCGACGAGCAGCACCCGCTGCCCTTCCTCGCTCAGCGCTGCACCCAGCGACGCCACTGTCGTCGTTTTTGCGACCCCACCTTTTTGGTTGGCGACCGCAAGTACCCGTGTCACGGTGCCCATCCTGACACGCGGCCATGTGGCGCCGCTCACCGTGGGGCAGAATCTCGGGCGTGGATATTGCAGTCGACCCGACCAAACACCGGCTGCTCTTGCTTCGCCACGGACAGACCGAATGGTCGCGCAGTGGCCGGCACACCGGACGCACCGACCTGGACCTGACCGAGGAAGGCCTGCAGCAGGCCGGCAGCGCCGCCGCGGCGCTGGCCGAGCTGAAACTCGACGACCCGTTGGTGATCAGCAGCCCACGCCGGCGGGCCGTGGTCACCGCCGAACTGGCCGGGCTGGACGTCGCCGAGACCACCGAGCTGCTGGCCGAGTGGGACTACGGCGACTACGAAGGGCTCACCACGCCACAGATTCGCGAGCGGGTGCCCGACTGGCTGGTGTGGACACACGGCTGCCCCGGCGGCGAGAGCCTGGCCGACGTGAGCGCCCGCGCCGACCGCGCCGTGGCGCTGGCCCTTGATCACATGGCGACACGCGACGTGGTTTTCGTCGGGCACGGCCACTTCTCCCGGGCGGTGATGACCCGCTGGATGGAGCTCCCGATAACCGACGGTATCCGGATCTCCATGGCGGCCGCCTCGATTTCGGTGTGCGGCTTCGAGCACGGCGTGCGCCAGTTGGTCGCGCTCGGGCTGACCGGCCATCCCAACCCCTGCCTGCCCGAGTGACCCCGGTTTTTGTCCTGGCAGGTCCCGACGGGGTGATGCTGGCCGACGGACCTGCCCGGGCCTTCCCGGATCTGAGTGAGGCGCGGCGGGCATTGGCCGAAGGCGACGTGCCGATCCTGTTGGGCGCCTTACCTTTCGACCTGGATTCGCCGGCCGCGTTGATGGCGCCGGCCACCGTCACACACGCCGACGCCCTGCCCTTCACCGCCGATCGGCTGCCGGCGGTCCGCATCGCGGCCAGCCTGCCGTCACCCGAGGAGCACCGGGCCCGGGTCGCCGCGGCGGTACGGGCCCTGCGCGACCCCGCGGCGGGCCTGCGCAAAGTGGTACTGGCCCGGGCCTTGCAGCTCGTCGCCGACGACGCCCTGGACCCGTATGCCGTGTTGTGCCGCCTCGCCGAAGACCGCAGCGCCACAGCCTTTTTCACCGATCTGAGCGCCGCCGGCCCGTTGTACGCCGGCACCGCGCTGCTCGGCGCGAGCCCGGAACTGCTGGTGGCCCGCCAGGGTGACGTCGTGACATGCAAGCCGTTCGCCGGGTCGGCGCCCCGGTCCCCCGACCCCGAGACCGACGCCGCCAACGGCGCGGCACTGGCGTCGTCGGCCAAGAATCGACACGAGCACCAGTTGGTGGTCGACATCATGCGCGAGGCGCTCGAACCCCTGTGCACGGAGCTCGACATCGCCGCCGAGCCACAGGTGAGCGCCACCTCAGCCGTCTGGCACCTGAGCACACCGATAGTCGGGCGCCTGCGTGAAACCTCGACGACCGCATTGGATTTGGCCATCGCGCTGCACCCCACACCGGCTGTCGGCGGGGTGCCCACGGCCGCAGCCGCCCGGCTGATCACGGAGCTGGAAGGCGACCGCGGCTTCTATGCCGGCGCCGTCGGCTGGTGCGACGCCGCCGGTGACGGCCGGTGGGTGGTGTCGATCCGATGTGGACAACTGGCCGCGGACCGGCTGTCCGTCGACGCCCGCGCCGGCGGCGGTATCGTCGCCGAATCCGATCCTGATGACGAAGTCACCGAGACCACAACCAAATTCAGGACGATGCTGACCGCACTACAGGTGCCAGAATGACGGAGCACAACAGATGACAACGACCATCCGCCCCGCCCGACCCGGCGACGAGGTCGAGATCACCGCGATGATCCACGAACTGGCCGCGTTCGAGAAGGCCGCCCACGAGTGCACCGTGACCGAGGCGCAGATTCGCACCGCGCTGTTCGGCGGCACCGAGTCGGGCCAGGCTGCCGTCTCGGGTCATTTCGTCGAGGTCGACGGCCGGCCGGCGGCGTTCGCGCTGTGGTTCCTGAACTTTTCGACGTGGGACGGCGTCTCGGGCATCTACCTCGAGGACCTGTTCGTGCGTCCCGACTTCCGGCGCCGCGGCCTGGCCCGCAAGCTGCTGTCGACACTGGCTCAGGAATGCGTCGAGCGCGGGTACTCGCGGCTGCAGTGGGCGGTGCTCAACTGGAACGTCAACGCCATCGCCCTGTACGACGAGGTGGGCGGCAAGCCGCAGACCGAGTGGACGACCTACCGGGTGTCCGGCCCCGAGCTGTCGGCGCTGGCCGGGGGCTGACCGTCACGCCTTTGACTGACCCGTAAATTCCCTTCGACACCTGGGTCACACCTGTCACATCGGTGTTAATCTGCCGCCAGGCCGCTGAGGCCGGCCCAGCGAAGGGACCGCAATGGTGGATGCCCCCGAACCGAACGGCGACGAAAAGCGCGCGGCTCCACACAAGACGGCTGCGCGGCGATTCGACCGATTCCAGCGCCGGCAACTGCTGTCGAAGGTGAGCATCCAGTCGAAGCTCGTGGTGATGCTGGTGCTGTGCACCATCGTGGCCGCGACGGTGGTGGGGTTCATCGCATTTCAGGCCGGCCGCGGCTCGATGCGCGATTCGGTCTTCAACCGATTGACCGAGGTGCGCCAGTCGCAGTTGCGCGCACTGCAGGACCAGTTGTCGGACCTGAAGAACTCGATGATCATCTACGCGCGCGGAGCCACGACCGTGAACGCGCTGGCGGATTTCACCGCCGGATTCGACGCACTCGCGGACAAACCGATCAATCCCGCCCAGGCGCAGTCGATCAGCGACTACTACTCGAACACTTTTCTCAGAGAGGTCCAGAAATCCAGCGGCGTGACCCTCAACGCCGACCAGTTGCTGCCGAGGGACAACGCACAGCGATACCTGCAGGCGAACTACACCGCGGTGCGCCAGAACGACGACACCGCGGTGAAGGTGAACGACGCGCACGACGGCAGCCTCTGGTCCGCGGCCAACGCCCGGTACCAGGATTTCTTCCGCGAGATCGTCACCCGGTTCGAGTTCCAGGACGCCATGCTGCTCGACACCCGCGGCAACATGGTCTACACGGCGTACAAGGACGTCGACCTGGGCACCAACATCCTCACCGGGCCCTACAGCGGCTCGAAGCTGCGCGCCGCGTACGAGAAGGCGTTGTCGTCCAACGCGCTCGACTATGTGGAGTTCACCGACTTCGAGGTCTACCAGCCGGCCGAGAACGACCCCACGGCGTGGATGGTCACCCCGGTCGTCAGCGGCGGCCGCGCGGTCGGGGTGCTGGCCCTGCAGTTCCCCGCGTCGAAGGTCAACCGGCTGATGACGTTCGACAAACGCTGGAACGAGTCCGGGCTGGGTTACACCGGCGAGGTCTACCTGGTGGGCTCCGACAATCTGATGCGCTCGGATTCCCGGGTCTTCCTGGAGAATCCGCAGGCGTACAAGCAGGAAGTCGTGGATGCCGGTACGCCGGCCTCCGTCGCCGAACGGGCCATCCAGGTCGGCGGCACCACACTCGTGCAGCCCATCCCACCCGAGACCGCACAGCACGCACAGCGCGGTGAATCGGGGACCCAGATCGGCATCGACTACCTCGGCAGGGAGGCGTTGCAGGCCTATGCGCCCGTGGCGATTCCAGGTTCCGATCTGAACTGGTCCATCATCGCGAAGATCGACACCGCGGAGGCGTTCGAGAAGGAGGCCTCGTTCACCCGGACCATGGTGCTGTCGACAGTCGGCATCATCTTCGCCGTCTGCATCGCCGCGGTGTTCCTCGCGCAGCTCTTCGTCCGGCCGATCCGGCGGCTGGAAGCCGGTGCACAGCGCATCGGCGCCGGCGAGTACGACATCGCCATCCCGGTGTCGACACGGGACGAAATCGGGGATCTGACAGCGGCTTTCAACGAGATGAGCCGAAGCCTCACCGTCAAGGAAGAGCTCCTCGTCGAGCAGCGCAAGGAGAACTCCAAGCTGCTGGCACTGCTGATGCCCGAGCCGGTCGCGGAGCGCTACCAGCAGGGCGAGGAGATCCTGGCCGAGGAGCACCAGAACGTGACCGTGATCTTCACCGAGATCATGGGACTCGACCGGCTACAAGCCGAGCTGACGTCGCAGGGGTCACTTGCCATCGTCACCGAGATCGAGCGCCAATTCGACGCCGCGGCAGACAGTCTCGGCATCGAACGGGGCCGGCCCATCCGCAATGGCTACCTCAGCAGCTGCGGACTCAACGTGCCGCGCCTGGACAACGTGCGGCGCACCGTCGACTTCGCGCTCGAGTGCCAGCGAATCATCGAGCGGTTCAACAACGAAACGGGCTACACCCTGGCATTGCGCGCGGGCATCGACACCGGCACCGTCAGCAGCGGCCTCGGCGGCCGGCACTCGGTGATGTACGACATGTGGGGCGCGGCGGTGAACGTCGCCTACCAGGTCAAGAGCGGGTCACCACAACCCGGGATCGACGTCACCGACCGGGTGTACCAGGCATTGCACGAGACCATGAGCTTCACGTCCGTCGGCACCGTCACCGTCGACGGGCGGGAGGAACCGATTTGGCGACTGGTGGGGCCCCGGTGATCGCCGACATCTTCACCTCGTCCTGGATCTACTGGGCCGTCGGCATCGCGGTCGGACTGCCGATCGGGCTGGTCGCGCTCACCGAGTGGCAGCACGCACTACGGCGCCGACAGAGCTTCCTGGTGCGCCCGGTGACCCTCCTGCGCAATTATCTGCTGCCGCTGGGCGCACTGCTGCTCCTGCTGACCGAGGCCCGCCAGGTACCGGCCGGCGCGACCTCGGTCCGCACCGTCGCAACGCTTTTCGCGTTCGTCGTACTAGTCCTGCTGTTGTCCGGGGTGAACGCCGCACTGTTCCAGGGCGCTCCGGAGGGCACGTGGCGGAAGCGCATTCCGACGATCTTCGTCGACGTCGCCCGGTTCGTCCTCATCGCGGTCGGCCTCGCGCTGATCTTCGCCTACATCTGGGGCGCCAACGTCCGCGGCTTGTTCACCGCGCTCGGAATCACCTCGATCGTCATCGGCCTCACGCTGCAGAACTCCGTCGGCCACGTGATCTCCGGGCTACTGATGCTGTTCGAGCAGCCATTCCAGATCGGCGACTGGCTCGACACCGCCAGCGCCCGCGGCCGAGTCGTCGAAGTCAACTGGCGTGCCGTACATCTGGAGACCAGTACCGGGCTGCAGATCATCCCGAACGCGGTGCTCGCCGGCGCGTCGTTCGCGAACCTGAGCCGCCCCGAGAACAAGCACAAGGTCAAGGTGACCACGATCTTCTCGCTCGACGATCCACCGAACCAGGTGTGCGCCATGCTGACCGGGCTGGCCGCCGACCTGCCGATGCGACGCCGCGCGGGCACCGTATCGGCGACGCCACTGGGCGGTCTCGAATATCAGACGACCATTCCCCTGAACTCCCCCGCCGACGACGGCGACACGAAAACCCTTTTCCTGCAATGGGTCTGGTATGCCTCTCGGCGAGCCGGCCTGCACCTCGACGAGGCCGAGGACGAGTTCGCGACACCCGAGCGGCTGTTGGCCGCCGTCGGCCAGGTCGTCGCGCCGACGTTGCATCTGGACGCCGACGAACAACGTGAGCTGATGCCCGCGGCGACCTTGGAGCGCTACGCGATCGACGAAGTGGTCCAGCGGGCCGGAGAGGTGCCGGATCGGATGACATTCATCGTGTCGGGCCGCATCCAGCTGATCGCCGGCAGCGCCGACCAACCCGGTCCGGTGATCGGAATCCTCGACGAGGGCGGATATCTCGGCCAGAGCACACTCACCCGCCAGCCGGTGCTCGGCTATGCGCGCGCCCTCGACGAGGTCACGGTCGTCCATGTGGAGCGAACCCACATCGAGATGGTGGTACAGCGAAACCCGTTGCTGCTGCAGGAGTTCGGCCGCGCCATCGAAGACCGTCGGGCCCGCGCCCAGCGCGCGTTGACCGCACCGGCGGACGAGTCACCCGTTGCCGACTGACATCCTCAGTCGCGGTGGGATATCCACTGCACGGTCGACGGGCTGAACAACAGTCCCAGCGTGACGATCGCGACGAGCGCGACCGCGATGGCGTACTGCAACTGGCCGGACTGGAAGACGTACCACGCGACGCCGAGCAGCAGCAGGTTGGCGAACACCCCGATGCCGCGGCCCCAGCGTCGTCCGGTGATCAGCGCCCAGCCGCCGGCCAGCACCCCACCGCAGATGCACAACAACCAGAGCGCGTTGCCGTAGCCACTGACGATGTGCTGATCGGCACCGGCCAGCCCGCGCACCACATACACCGCCGCCCCGATCAGACCGAGCACACCCTCGGCGGCCACCAGGAACCCGGCCCGACGTACCGCGGGCGGATGGATCGTCGGATCACTCACTGCGACAACCGATCTGACAGGTACCGCACCGCCAGCTCGTAGCCGATGGGCCCCGCGCCGGCGATCACGGTGTCGGCCACCGCCGACACGAAGGAGTGATGCCGGAAGGCCTCGCGCTTGTGGATGTTGCTCAAATGCACTTCGGCAACCGGCAATTCGGCCGCAGTGAGGGCGTCGGCAATGGCCACCGACGTGTGACTGTAGGCAGCGGGGTTGATGACGATGCCGACACAATCGGTGCGAGCCGCCTGGATCGCGTCGACCAGCTCGCCTTCGTGGTTGCTCTGCACCGCACGCACCGCGAAGCCGAGTTGTGCCGCCAGGTCGGTGACGGCCTGCTCGATCTGCGCCAACGTGGTCGAGCCGTAGATTTCGGGCTGGCGCGTACCCAACAGATTCAGGTTGGGCCCGTTGACGAGGAGCAGGCGGCGATCGGTCACCCAACCACGGTACCGGCTGCGAGCAGGCAGAATTGGCCGGTGCCGATCAACATGGGCCCGTGTCGCTGCGATACCGGGATGGCGTACGCCGCCTGCTGCGGCCCGCTGCACGGCGGCGAGCGGCCTGCCGCCACGGCGGTGGCGCTGATGCGTTCGCGCTTCACCGCGTTCGCGCTCGGCGATGTCGACTACCTGCTGAAGACATGGCACCCCAGCACCCGTCCCGCAGGCCTCGATCTCGACGACGACGTCGTCTGGCGCCGGCTGCAGATCGTCGACACCGAGGCCGGCGGCGAGGACGATCAGGCCGGCGTCGTGCAGTTCCGCGCCCAGTACGTGCGGGACGGTGGCCGGCACATCCTGCACGAGCGCAGCCGCTTCACCCGCGGCCGCGACGGCCGTTGGCTGTACGTCGACGGCGATTTCGTGGACTAGTTGCCGGGCGACCGAGTTGCCGACGGTGGCGGCGCGGATAGGCTCGGCACCCGTGCGTGCCGTGCTGATCGTGAATCCGAACGCGACCTCGACGACCCCGGCAGGCCGGGATCTCCTTGCCCATGCGCTGGAAAGCCGCGTCGACCTGACCGTCGCGCATACCGACCACCGCGGCCACGCCATCGAGATCGGGCACCAGGCCGCGGCCGACGGCACCGACGTGGTGATCGTGCACGGCGGCGACGGCACGGTGAACGAAGTCGTCAACGGCATCCTCGGGCACGCGAACGGCGTGCCCGGCGCGTCCAACACCGCCGTCGGCGTGGTGCCCGGCGGCTCGGCGAACGTCTTCGCCAGGGCCCTCGGCATCAGCCCCGACCCGTTGCAGGCGACCAACCAGCTCGTCGACCAGCTCAGTGATTACCGGAGAGGTGTGCCCTGGCGGCGCATCGGGCTGATGGACTGCGGCGACCGCTGGTCGGTGTTCACGGCGGGGATGGGCGTGGACGGCGAGGTCGTGGCGGCCGTCGAGGCGCAGCGGGCCAAGGGCCGCAAGGTGACCGCATCGCGGTACATCCGGGTGGCGATCCGCGAGGCCGTCGGCAGTGCCCGCAAGCCCCCGCGGTTGACGCTGCACCTGCCGGACCGCGAGCCGGTCCCCGGCGTGCACTTCGCGTTCGTGTCGAACGCCAGTCCGTGGACCTACGCCAACAGCCGGCCGGTCTGGACAAACCCCACGACGACGTTCGAGACAGGCCTGGGTGTGTTCGCGACCACCAGCATGGGCATCTGGGCCAACCTTCGGTTGCTGCGACGCATGTTGTCGCGCACGCCACAGATCGAGGGTCCACATCTGATTCGCGACGACGACCTGCCGTGGCTGCGCGTGACAAGTGACACACCTATTGCGTGCCAAATTGACGGAGATTTCGTTGGCCTGCGCGAAAGCATGACGTTCACGGCGGTTCCGGGGGCCCTCAACGTGGTGGCGCCGCCGGCAATAACACTGTGACCAGCGATCTTGATAACAGATTGCCAAATTTAGGGCGCAGGTGGCCTAAGTGTAGTACAACTGGTTTAGGGGCCTGCCAACGCGGGTCCGCAGTGACATTGCCCACGAGTTAACGCGTCGCTATTGACATCTGTCCAGCCTGTGAAAACATCAGATGCAACAGTGCAGAAACATTTCGTGTGCACCCGTTAACAGCCGAAGTTAAAAACCTTGCGCGCGTTGCTGCGCGCCCAGTGAGGAGTGTTGACCATGGATTGGCGCCACAAGGCGGTCTGTCGCGACGAGGATCCGGAACTGTTCTTCCCCGTGGGAAACAGCGGCCCGGCCATCGCTCAGATCGCTGACGCGAAGCTCGTGTGCAACCGCTGCCCGGTGACCACCGAGTGCCTGAGTTGGGCGCTCGAGTCCGGCCAGGACGCGGGCGTATGGGGCGGCATGAGCGAAGACGAGCGTCGCGCGCTGAAGCGTCGCAACGCACGCACCAAGGCTCGCACCGGCGTCTAGCCACCACGGCATTCGAAAATGACCCCGGCCGATGCGCCGGGGTCATTTTTGTGGTCGGCCCCGAAATATATTGTGCGGCGCGGACTCTCAGGTAGCGGCTCGCCCGCAGTGCCTACTGCGCGGCTCGGCCGCGGCGACCGATCGGCACGCGCAGCACCACATCCGTGCCGCCGCCCGGCGCCGCGTTCATCGCCAGCGAGCCGTCCAGCACCGACGAGACCTGCGTCTGCACGATCTGCAGCCCCAGCCGGTCCGAGTTCTCGAGGGTGAAGCCCTCAGGCAACCCGTGCCCGTCGTCGTGGATCACGACATCGAGCCAGCGCGCAGAGCGGTCTGACTTGATGGTCACGCTGCCCTTCTCCGTAGTCGGATCAAAAGCGTGCTCGATGGCGTTCTGAACCAGCTCGGTGATGACCATGATCAGAGCGTGCGCGCGGTCGGCGTCCAGCACACCCAGGTCGCCCTCCCGTCGCACCCTGATGGGTGCTCCGAGCGACGCCAGGTCGTTCATCATCGGCAGGATGCGGTCGATGACCTCGTCGAGGTTCACTTCCTCGTCCACCGACAGCGACAGGGCGTCGTGCACCAGCGCGATCGACGACACCCGGCGCACCGAATCCAGCAGCGCCTCGCGCGCCTCGGCGTTGTTCATCCGGCGGGACTGCAGCCGCAGCAGCGCCGCCACCGTCTGCAGGTTGTTCTTCACCCGGTGGTGAATCTCGCGGATCGTGGCGTCCTTGGACAGCAGCGCACGGTCGCGGCGCTTGATCTCGGTGACATCGCGGACCAGAACCGCCGCGCCCACCGCCTTACCGCCCACGGACAACGGGATGGTCCGCAGCAGCACCGCGGCACCGCCTGCGTCGATCTCCATGCGCATACTGGAGCCGCCCGCAAGCAGGTCCCGGACGTGGTTGGCCAGTTCCTGCGCATCGAACGGGTCCGAGATCAGCGGACGGGTGACGCTGATCAGATTCTGGCCGTCGAGCTCGGTGGCCAGCCCCATGCGGTGATAGGCGGAGATGGCGTTGGGGCTGGCGAACACCACGACCCCGTCGACGTCGAGCCGGATCAGGCCGTCGCCGACACGGGGGCTGGACCGCGACATCGGCACGTCACCGACGTTCGGGAACGTCCCCTCCGCCAGCATCCGCAGCAGATCCCGGGCGCAGTCCAGATAGGCCCGCTCGAGCGGCGCCACCTTGCGACGGTCGGCCAGCGCGGTCTGATGGGTGAGCACGGCGACCACGTCGTTGCCGTAGCGGACGGGCACTGCCTCCAGGTTCAGCCGCGAATCGCCTTGCGCCGCAGAGCTTTCCTCGCCACGACCGATGAGTCCGGTCTCGAAGGCCGCCGAGACGGCAGGCATGTCCGCGGCAGCGTTCGTGGTCCCGACCGCATCGGCGAACAGCACCGTCAGCGCGGTGTTGGGCCGAATCTGGGCCACACACACCAGCGCCCCGTCGTCGCGACGGACCCACATGAGGTAGTCGGCGAACGACAAGTCGGCCAGCAGCTGCCATTCGCCGACCACGGCGTGCAGGTGGTCAACCGCATTGCCGGGCAGAACCGTGTGCTCGGCGAGCAGATCACCGAGTGTGGACATGTCGCGCTATTTCCGGTCCCAGGGTTACCTAGCCGATGACGGCGATCAGGTCGCCGGCCTGGATGACGTCGCCGACGGCCACGTTGACGGACGTCACCGTGCCGGCCACCTCGGCCAGCACCGGGATCTCCATCTTCATCGACTCGAGGAGCACCACCGTGTCACCCTCGCCGATCTGGTCGCCCTCGCGAACCACGACCTCGAGCACACTGGCCACGATTTCAGCGCGAACGTCCTCGGCCATCTTCACCCCACTCGTCTCATGTCTGTGCGCAGGCGGTGCCTGCGGCCTCTATTGCACCACAGCACCACGGTTTGCAATTGGGTGGCGTGGCCGTGCGACACTGTAGGGCGAGCAACCGAACCTTTGGAGGACCATCATGGCCAAGCGTGGCCGCAAGAAGCGTGACCGTAAGCACTCGAAGGCCAACCACGGCCGGCGTCCCAACGCCTGACCTACTGCCTTCCTGACCGCCCGGCTCCATAACGGAACCGGGCGGTTTTCGTCTGTCCGGAAGCGCCCAGGACGGGCGTTCAGCCGCGAATGATGGTGGTGCGGCTGATCTCGAGCTTGAGCCGGGCACGCAGGCTCTCAGGGGCCTTCTCGCCGCTGCACTTGGTGGCGATCAGCGACTTCACCCGCTCCTCGACGCCGTACTGGCGCAGGCAGGTGGGGCACTCCTCCAGGTGCAACCGCAATCTGTCGCGCGTCTCGTTGGTGCATTCCCCGTCGAGCAGGGTCCACACCTCGGCGATCACCGCGGCGCATTCGGGATGCTCCGGGTCGACGGGGCCGATCGGCGGCTGGAAGTCGTGCCCGTCGGGGCGGGTGAACTCGTCGCCCATCAGGACACCTCCTGGGTGTCGAGGCTTTCCCCACGCAGGAATCCCCGGTCCCGGGCGACGCCCGTCAACAGTTCACGCAGCTGCTTGCGGCCGCGGTGGAGGCGGGACATCACCGTCCCGATCGGGGTATCCATGATTTCGGCGATCTCCTTGTACGGGAAGCCCTCGACGTCGGCGTAGTACACCGCCATCCGGAATTCTTCCGGCAACGCTTGCAGCGCCGCCTTGATTTCAGTGTCCGGCAGGGCCTCGAGGGCCTCAACCTCAGCTGACCGCAGACCGGTCGACGAGTGCTCGGCGTTGGACGCCAGCTGCCAGTCGGTGATCTCGTCAGTCGGGTATTCCGCCGGCTGCCGCTGCTTCTTGCGGTAGCTGTTGATGTACGTGTTGGTCATGATGCGGTACAGCCACGCCTTGAGGTTGGTGCCCTCGCGGAACGAATGGAAGGCCGAATAGGCCTTGACCATCGTTTCCTGCACCAGGTCCTCGGCGTCCGCCGGATTGCGCGTCATGCGCAGCGCGCCGCCGTAAAGCTGATCGAGCAGCGGAATAGCATCGCGCTCGAACCGCGCCGTCAGCTCCGCGTCGCTCTCGACCGCGGAACCCAGCCCGTCGATGTCGGTCATCGTTGTCGAGACCGTCCCTTCTGTCGCGGCGCCACGCAACAGGTCCGGTAACTCGACCGGACGTTCCAGACATGCCGTTGGCACCTGTGTCCCCTTCCGTCCGATCCTAGAGGCTGCGACCGACAAGTTCGCGAGCCATTAATTGACCATGCTGACGGGAGTAACAGCGCCGAACCACGCAGTTGTTCCCGACCTCTACGCTTGCCAGCCATGGCGAGCGCGGCAACACCGGCGATCAAGGCCCTGCAGGCCGCCGGAATCAGCTACGAGGTGCGGCAGTTCCGGCACGATCCGCGGGCGACGTCGTTCGGCGACGAAGCCGTGAACGAACTAGCCGGAGAAGGCTTCGTCGCGGCGCAGATCTTCAAGACGCTGGTCCTGTCGGTTCCGGGTGGCCTCGCCGTCGCGGTCCTGCCGGTACCCGACAAGCTGTCGTTCAAGGCCGCCGCGGCCGCGCTCGGCGTACCGAAGGCCGAGATGGCCGACCAGGCCGCGGCGCAACGGGCCACGGGATATGTCGTCGGCGGTATTTCCCCACTGGGGCAGCGCAAGCCGTTGCCGACGGTCGTGGACGAGTCGGCGCTGGGCTGGGACCGGGTGCTATGCAGTGCGGGTAAACGCGGGCTCGACATCGTCCTCGCCCCGGCTGATCTGGTCACCGCCACCGCCGCAGCAACTGCAAACATTTGCGCACCGCGCTAGAGCGCGCCGCATAGGGTGTGCGCATGACACTGTCCGGGAAGACCATGTTCATCTCCGGTGCCAGCCGTGGCATCGGTTTGGCCATCGCCAAGAAGTTCGCGGCCGACGGCGCCAACGTCGCGCTGCTCGCCAAGACCGCCGAGCCCCATCCCAAGCTCGAGGGCACCGTCTACACGGCGGCAAAGGAGATCGAGCAGGTCGGCGGCCAGGCACTGCCGATCGTCGGCGACGTGCGTGACCCCGACTCGGTCACGGCCGCAGTGGCACAGGCCGTCGAGCAGTTCGGCGCCATCGACGTCTGCGTCAACAACGCCTCAGCGATCAACCTGGGCTCCATCGAAGAGGTGCCGATGAAGCGCTTCGACCTGATGAACGGCATCCAGATCCGCGGCACCTACGCCGTCTCGCAGGCCTGTATCCCCCACATGAAGGGCCGCGAGAACCCCCACATCCTGACGCTGTCGCCGCCGCTGCGCCTCGAGTCCGAGTGGCTCAAGCCCACCGCCTACATGATGGCGAAGTACGGAATGACGTTGTGTGCGTTGGGCATTGCCGAAGAAATGCGCGCGGCCGGCATCGCGTCGAACACCCTGTGGCCGCGCACCCTGGTCGCCACCGCCGCCGTACAGAACCTGCTCGGCGGTGACGAGGCGATGGCCAAGGCCCGCAAGCCCGAGGTGTACTCGGACGCCGCTTACGCCATCTTCAACAAGCCGGCGCGTGAGTACACCGGTCAGAGCCTCCTGTGCGAGGACGTGCTGCTCGAGTCCGGCGTCACCGACCTCTCGGTCTACGACTGCGTGCCGGGCGGCGAGCTCGGCGTCGACCTGTGGGTGGACACCCCGAACCCGCCGGGATACACCGGCCCTTAATCAGCGGCCGGGCAGATCTCGACACCCGAGACCATCGGCGGCCACGCCACCGTCACCTCGACGAGTGCGGCCAGCGGCGCGATCGCCGGAAACGCACGGTCCCACTGTTTCTGCACCTGCTCCACCGCATGGGGATGCAGGAAGGTCCACGCCATCCCGACCAGTAGGTACGGCAGTGCCAGCCACAGCAGGAATTCGGCCATCGCGCCGACGCTGACCCGTCGGCTGAGCAATCGGCGCATCAGATCAACTCCCCGTCGCGGCGAATCTGCCTGCGTACGTAGGCCAGCAGCAGGTAGCTACCGGCCTGCCGGACGAACAGCGGCAGGAACCGGTTGACGAATGCGACGAGCCGGAACAGCGTTTCGAAAAGATACTGGCGGCCGCTGCCCCACGACATGCACATGGCGTCCCGGAACACCGGTGCCAGGAAGCCTCCGGTGAGGAACGCCAGCAGGGGTCGAAATGGCAGGGCCAGAACAGGATTGATCATCCGCAACCGCACCAGGTCGGTCAGGTAGGCGCGGACGGCGTCATCCATGGTGACCTTGGCGCACGCCGCGGTCCAGTAGTCGTCGAACTCGGCCCGGGTGGCCGGCCACTGGTCGTCGGTGACCTGCAGCGTGGTGCCCAGCGGGGCCGCGGAGCGGTAGAACTGTTCGGCCAGTTCGGGTGTCAGCTCGCCGCGCAACAATTGGTAGACGTCCTCCATGCCGACGAACAGGCAGGCGGCGACCCACATCTGCAGATCGCGGTCAAAGGCGTTGTAGCGCACCGGGCTGTCCGGACCGGACCGCACCTGCCGGTGCGCGGTGTCGACGGCCGCGCGCATGGCGGCCCGGTCCTCGTCATTGCCCAGGATGGCCACGGCGAGGTACTGAAATGTGGTGCGGGCACGCTTCCACGGATGTTTGAGCAGGTTCCCCGAATCGACCTTGCTCTCGACCACGCCGTACCCGACACCCGGCCACGACAGCTGCATGATGACGTTGGCGGCACTGGCCGCGGCGCCCCAGAAATCGGCGGCGTCGGCGATGGTCACCGGGTAGTCGTCCCACCGCGCGGTGCGGCGCCGAATCTGGATGCGGCAGTCCGCGAGCGTCAGTGCCGCGGGTTCGCCGGTCATGGCAGGCACATGTTCGTCAGCAGCAGCATCGGCCAGAACACCACGGTCCGCACGAAGACCAGCACGCGCTCGATGCCGTGCGCTGCTTCGAAAGCGCCGGTGTGCGTGACGGCCCACAGCACGCCGAGCACGAGATACGGCGCGGCGAGCATCGCCGCGGTGCCGAGCCATTCCGCGATCGTCATCTCGAAACCGAGGAGGCCGGTCGCGCGTTCTTCGTCGTCGGTCATGGTGGTTTCACGTTAGGCATACAGTGGCCGCATGTCGACGTGGTCAGTCGGACGGTACGAAGCCGTCGCCGAATTCATCGCGCCCATCGCCGCAGAAGTCGTCGCCGCCGTGCCCCACGGACCCGGCACTGCGCTCGTCGACCTGGCCTGCGGGACCGGCAATGCGGCGCTGCACGCCGCCGGCCTCGGCGCGCGTGTCACCGGCGTCGATCTCACGCCCGAGTTGCTGGCCATCGCCGCCGCCAAACCCGGTGGCGACGCCGTCGAGTGGGTGGCCGCCGACGCATCCGCCACCGGACTGCCGGGCGCCTCGTTCGACGCCGCGGTGTCGAACATGGGCACCATCTTCGTCGAACCGGCCGCCATGGTCGCCGAGTTCGCCCGGCTGCTCAAACCCGGTGGCATCCTCGGTTTTTCGGCGTGGGTGAAGTCGGACGACAATCCGTTCTTCACTCCGGTCGTCGAGGTCCTGGGCCAGCCGGCACCTGGCCCATACTCCCCCGAACAGTGGGGAGTACCCGAGCTGGTCCACGAGCGATTGAACACCGACTTCGCCGATGTGACCATCGAAAACCGAACGCTCACCTGGCGATTCGACTCCTTGACCGACGCGGTGCGGTTCGTCACCGACGAATCGCCCGTGCACGTCACCACCTTGAGCTACTTGGACGACGACACCCGCACCCGGCTCGTCGCCGCCTTCACCGCGGCGTTCACCGCCCACCGAACACCCGACGGCACCGTCGCTTTCGACGCGCCGTACGCGGTGATCACCGCGCATCGCCGTTAAGGATTGCCGCTGAATTCAGCGGGCCTGGTACAGGATTCCCCGGCCGATCGCTTCCCGGACCTCCGGCAGCGCCGCCTCGGCAAGGGCGTCGGCGTCGACGCCGTGGTGCGCGGCCAGCAGTCCGATGAGCGTGCCCAGGGGCACCTCGCCGCGGCACCCGGCGAGCAGGGCGGTGAACACCTCGTCCACCCCGAGGACCGCACCCGGGCCGCCGGGGCGACGGACCGCGCAGCCGATCTCCTGCCAGCCGTCCGGTCCGGGCAGCGAATGCTGCTCCAGCAGCACCGGTGCCGTCGACAGGCGCGCGGCCAGCAGCTCATCGTCCGAGGTGTCCCGCAGGTAGGCCCGGCGGGCGAAGAACGCCTCCACCTCGGTCCCGTGATGGGTTCGTCGGTGATCTCCTCGAGAATCTGCTCGGGCTCCTCACCGGGACGCGGCACGCGCAGCGAGATCAGGCCCATGCCGATCCCGGTGATGCCCTCGGCGTCGAACCAGTCCAGCCAGTCCGCGCCCCGCTGCGCAATCTGCTCAGCGGACTCGCCGGCATCGGCCAGCCACAGGGAGACGTAGCTGACCGGGTCGGCCAGCTCCCGCTGCACCACCCAGGCGTGCAGCCCGGTGCCGGCCAGCCAGTCCTGCACGCGGGGCTGCCAATCATCGCCCCGGACAATCCAATTGGCCATGATCTGTGCGGTGCCGCCAGGCGTCAGGTAGTTGCCGACTTTCTCGATGATGGTGCGGCACAGCCCATCTCCGGCCACACCGGAGTCGCGGTAGATGTAGTCCTGCGCCCCCTTGCCCACCACGAACGGCGGGTTGGACACGATCAGGTCGAACCGCTCGCCCGCCACCGGGTCGAACAGGCTGCCGGGCCGCAGATCCCACGACATCCCGTTGATGCCCGCGGTGGCCTGCGCCAGCTTAAGGGCCCGCGGGTTGGTGTCGGTGGCCACGATGTCGGCGCAGTGCCCGTTCAGGTGCAGCGCCTGGATGCCGCAGCCAGTGCCCAGATCGAGCGCGCGCTGCACCGGCGTCCGAATCACGGCCCGCGCCAACGACATCGACGCGCCGCCGATGCCCAGCACGTGCTCGTGGTCCACCGGCCCGCCGCGCAGGGCGGCGTCCTGGTCGGAGACGACGAAGAAGTCGCGTTCCCCGTCGCTGTGCGGGCGGATGTCGAGCGCGGCGCGGGCGGTGTCGGTCACCTCGAGCACACCGGCCGCCACCAGCTCGGCGACGCGGGTCGACGGGAACGCCGCCTGCACCTGGTCCACCGGCTCATCGGTGCCGAGAAGGAAGAGCCGGATCAGCGTGGCCAGTCGGGCATTCTCGGCGGTTCTGGTCGAGCGCAGCGCCGGCCACCACACGCCCCGGCCCATCGCCGCGTTGGCGTCCGCACCCAGCAGTTCGGCCACCCCGTCGGTGGTGTATCCGGCCGAGCGCAGATCAGCGCCGAGCGCGTCGACCAGGAGAGGGTCCAGGTCGGTCAAAACAACGTCCCTTCGGGTTCGGCCTGCGCGGGCTCGATGAGTTCGGGGCCATTGTTGCGAATGCTGTTGACCAACTTGGACACCTCGCGCGTGACGATGCGATCCAGGTCGCCGTGCCCGCGCAGCAGCCCCTCGTCGATGGGTGCGTCGGGGTCGAGCCAGCGGTCCCAGTCGCCGGCGCTGATGGTCAGCGGCATGCGGTCGTGGATCTCGGCCAGCAGGCCGACCGACTCCGTCGTGATGATCGTGCAGCTGACCAGCGGAGCCTCCTCGCGCGAACTGCCGGCGGGCCGCCACGTCGACCACAGACCCGCCATGAAGAGCAGGTCGTCGTCGGCGGCGTGCATGTAGAACGGCGTCTTGGTGGCCTTCTTGCCGTCGGCCGCCGGGTTGGGCCGCCACTCGTACCAGCCGTCCATCGGGATGAGGCAGCGCTTCGATTTCGCCGACCCCCGGAACGCCGGTGACGTGGTCAGCGTCTCGGCACGCGCGTTGATCAGCAGCGGGCCCTTGGTGTCGGGCGTGCCGTCGGCCGTGGTCTTCACCCACGGCGGGATCAGGCCCCAGCGCATGGACCGGACGCGGCGGGTGGCCTCGTCGTCAGGCTCCGAATGGCGCCGCACCACGCTGCTGATGGTCGTGGTGGGCGCCACGTTGTAGTTGGCCGACGGCGTGGTGCCGCCCTGTTCACCGCCGTCTTTGGCGGCGTCCGACGCCTTGGCGGCGGTCTCGTCCAGCGCCTGGATTTTCTCGGCCAGCAGCGCCGGGTCGGTGGTGACTGCAAATCGCCCGCACATACCAGGCAGGATAGGGGCATGGAAACCTGGCCCGCACCGTCGGTGACCGGTCCGGTGCAGGCCACTGTCACCGTGCCGGGATCGAAGTCGCAGACCAATCGGGCGCTCATCCTCGCCGCCTTGGGAACAATTACCGCCACGCCGTCGGATGTGTCGACCATCAGCGGCGCACTGCGCAGCCGCGACACCAACCTGATGATCGGCGCCCTGCAGGCGCTGGGCGTGACCATCACCGGTGACGACACCGAACTGACCGTCGCCGGCGCCATCTCCCCCGCCGGGGACGTGCACATCGACTGCGGGCTGGCGGGCACCGTGCTGCGGTTCGTCCCGCCGGTGGCGGCGATCGGCCGTCGCGTCGTCACCTTCGATGGCGATGAGCAGGCCAAGACCCGCCCCATCACGCCACTGCTGGACGGCATGCGAGGTCTCGGCGTCGACATCACCGGCGACGGCATGCCGTTCACGGTGTCCGGCACCGGGTCGGTGGCCGGCGGCGAGGTACGCATCGATGCGTCGTCGTCGTCGCAATTCGTCTCGGGACTGTTGTTGTCGGGAGCCACTTTCCGCGACGGCCTGACCGTCATCCACACCGGCGCGACGGTACCGTCGCAGCCCCACATCGAGATGACGATCGCGATGTTGCGCGACGCGGGTGTCCAGGTCGACGACAGCGAGCCGAACCGTTGGCACGTCGCGGCGGGCCCGGTCGCCGCGCGGCACTGGGCCATCGAGCCCGATCTGTCGAACTCGGTGCCGTTCCTGGCGGCCGCCGCGGTGACCGGCGGCACGGTGCGGCTGGCCCACTGGCCGGGGCACAGCGTGCAGCCCTCGGGCGACATCCTCCAGCTGCTGGGCAAGCTGAATACCGCTGTGCAAGTTGTCGATTCGTATCTGGAGGTGCGGGGCGCGCAAAGCTACGGCGGCTTCGACGCGGACCTGAAAGCCGTCGGCGAGCTGGCGCCGTCGATGGCCGCGCTGGCCGCGCTGGCCAGCCCCGGTTCGGTGTCGACACTGTCGGGCATCGCGCACCTGCGCGGGCACGAGACCGACCGGCTGGCCGCGCTGACCAACGAGATCAACGGGCTGGGCGGCCAGTGCCGCGAGACCGACGACGGTCTGGTGATCACGGCCGTGCCGCTGCACGAAGGCATTTGGCGGTCATACGCCGACCATCGGATGGCAACCGCGGGCGCGATCATCGGACTTCGGGTACCCGGCGTGCAGGTGGAGGACATCGCCACCACCGCCAAGACGCTGCCCGATTTCCCCGGCATGTGGGCAGACCTCCTGGCCGGGAAATAGCTTGCGGGAGTACGACGAATCCGATGTCCGGGTGCGCTCGGGCAAAGGTTCGCGTCCCCGCACCAAGAACCGGCCGACACACGCCGACGCCCGCGAAGCCATGGTGGTCACCGTCGACCGCGGCCGCTGGGGCTGCGCATTGGACGGCAATCCCGACCACATCGTCACCGCGATGCGGGCCCGCGAACTGGGCCGCACGCCGATCGTGGTCGGCGACTTGGTGGGCATCGTCGGCGACCTGTCCGGCAAGCCCGACACCCTGGCCCGCATCGTCCGCCGCGACGAACGCCGCACCGTGTTGCGCCGCACCGCCGATGACACCGACCCGACCGAGCGGGTGGTGGTCGCCAACGCCGACCAGTTGTTGATGGTGGTCGCCGTGGCCGACCCGCCCCCGCGCGCCGGGCTGGTGCAGCGTGCCCTGATCGCCGCGTATGTCGGCGGGCTGCGACCGATCCTGTGCCTGACCAAACAAGATCTGGCCCCGGCCGAGCCCTTCGCCGCCGAGTTCACCGGGCTGGATCTCACGATCATCACCGCCGGCCGCGACGATCCGCTCGACGCCGTCGCGCCCCTGCTCGAAGGCAAGGTCACGGTGCTGCTGGGCCATTCCGGCGTCGGCAAGTCCACATTGGTGAATCGCCTTGTGCCAGAAGCAGACCGGGCCACCGGCGAAGTGTCGGGCGTCGGCAAGGGCAAGCACACGTCGACGCAGTCGGTGGCGCTGCCGCTCGACGACGGCTGGGTCGTCGACACTCCGGGCATCCGGTCGTTCGGCCTCGCGCACATTCAGCCCGACGACGTGCTGATGGCGTTCTCCGACCTCGCCGAGGCCATCGAGGACTGTCCCCGCGGCTGCGGGCACATGGGCCCGCCGGCCGATCCGGAATGCGCGCTCGACACGCTCACAGGCCCGGCCGTCGACCGCGTCGCCGCGGCCCGTCGCCTGCTCGCGGTACTGAACGAGCCGACGTACTAGCAGCGGGCCACCGGCATCGTCGCGCATTGACAGATCGGTATGTGAATTTTCTTTACGGACGTCTTTCCTCAGGATTTCGCCCCTGCCGCCGCGACCGAATGAGCCATAACATCGGTCACTATGAATTCACATACGGTCCGACGCCTGAGCGCCACGCTGGGTATGAGCGCACTGATCGCAACCAGCGGCTTGCTGGCCGGTTGCGGTAAAAGTGGCGAATCCCCCAGCCCCACGACGACCACAACCACGACTACGACGACGTCTGTGTCGCCGACCGAGAACACTGTCAATCCCGGCAGCCAGACGTTCACGCCCGCCCCGCCTGATCACCGCGGCAACGTCGGCTGAACCTGCGGCACCCCAAGCACACACAAAACTGCCCCTCTTCCGGAGAAGAGGGGCAGTTCTAGTGTTTGAAACCTACGCGGCTGCGGCCCGCTTGGCGCGGCGGCGGCTGCGCACGGTGGCGATGGCCGTCTTCAGACCGCGCTTGTTGCCGGTCGCCGGGTCGACGGCGCCGAAGCTCTCGTCGAGCTCGACGAACATGCGCTCGCTCCGGGTCTCCGGGGCGTCGTCGACGGTGTCGGTCAGATACTTGTCCGGCACCGACAGCTTGGCGATGGTGCGCCACGTCTTGCCGTACTGCACCAGGAAGTTCCCAGTGGTGTACGGCAGGTCGTACTTCTCGCACAGCGCCCGCACCCGGACGGCGATCTCGGCGTACCGATTGCTCGGCAGATCGGGGAACAGGTGATGCTCGATCTGGTAGCTCAGATTGCCGCTCATGAAGGCCAGCGCCGGACCCGAGTTGAAGTTGGCACTGCCCAGCATCTGGCGCAGGTACCACTCGCCCTGGGATTCGCCGACCATGTCGGTCTTGGTGAACTTCTCGGCGCCATCGGGGAAATGGCCGCAGAAGATCACCGCGTTGGCCCACACGTTTCGGATGAGGTTGGCCACGAAGTTGGCCTTCATCGTCGACTTGAAGGTGGCACCCGGAGACAGGGACGTGAGCGCGGGGTACGCGACATAGTCCTTGCCCAGCTGATGCGCGGCCTTGGTGCCGAACTCACGCACGCGGATCATCGTGGCCTTGCGGTCGTCGCGGCCCTTGAAGATCTTGCCGAGCTCCAGGTGCTGCAGACCGACGCCCCACTCGAACAGCAATGCCAGAACGGTGTTGAACCCGAGGTTGAACAGGTGATGGGGCTTCCATCGGATGTCCCGGGTGACGCGAATAAGGCCGTAGCCCACATCGTCGTCCATCCCGAGGATGTTCGTGTACTTGTGATGCATGAAGTTGTGGGTGAACCGCCAGTGCTTGGAGACCCCGTTCATGTCCCACTCCCACGTCGAGGAGTGAATCTCGGGATCGTTCATCCAGTCCCACTGGCCGTGCATGACGTTGTGGCCGATCTCCATGTTCTCGATGATCTTGGCCACGCCCAGGGTGCTTGCCCCGGCCCACCAGTACGACCGCTTCGAGCTGCGCAACAGCAGCAGGCGGCCGGCCACTTCGAGAGCACGTTGTGCCGCGATGGTGCGGCGGATGTAGCGCGCGTCGCGAACGCCGCGGCTTTCCTCGATGTCTTGCCGGATCGCGTCCAACTCGACGCCCAGAGCCTCGATATCGGCTTCGGTCAGGTGCGTGAATTCCGGTACGTCAGTGACTGCCATTATCGACCTCCTTCCAATTACCTACGCTAGCGTAACCTACTCAACCGTAGGTTGCTAGACAGCAAATTCTATATTTCCCAAATCTGCGGTTTTGTTAAATATCCAACACACAGTCGCCGGCCGCAGCCGAAACGCATGTCTGCACCCGGCTTCCCGGTTCCCGTTCCGCGCCGGTCCGCAGATCCCGCGCGTGCCCCTCCAGCAAACTCACCACGCAGGACTGACAGATACCCATTCGGCAGCCGAACGGCATCTGCACGCCGGCCTGTTCGCCGGCCTCCATCAGCGATGTCGCCGCATCGGCGACGACGGTCTTGCCGCTGCGCTGGAAGGTAACCGATCCACCGGTGCCCTCGACGGCAGCCCGTGACGCGGCAAAGCGCTCCAGGTGCAGCCGTACCCCGAGTCCCGCCGCCTCGTACTCACGCTCGGCGTCGTGGAGCATGGCCTCCGGGCCACACGCCCACGCCTCGCGCGTCCGCCAGTCGGCGACTTCCTCGTCCAGCTTCGACAGGTCGAGGCGTCCCTCGGTGCGGGTGGCACGCACCCGCAGCTGGTAGCTCGGATGGTCCTCGGCCAGCTTCGCCAACTCGTCGGCGAAGATGACGTCGGCCGCGGTCGGGGCCGAGTGCAGGTGGACGATGT
The DNA here is from genome assembly GCF_009729075.1 of Mycolicibacterium sp. CBMA 226. Taxonomy (GTDB): domain Bacteria; phylum Actinomycetota; class Actinomycetes; order Mycobacteriales; family Mycobacteriaceae; genus Mycobacterium. The sequence continues at coordinate 38,013 of NZ_VTGY01000013.1, forward strand.
CGGTGATCTGGTCTCGGCGCGCCAGGGTGCGCAGCATGGACATCACGGGGGTGATGCCCGACCCGGCGGTCAGGAACAGCACCTTGCCCGGCGCGGGGTCCGGCATGACGAACTCGCCCTGTGGCGCGGCCAGCCGCACGATGGTGCCAGGTGCCACGCCACCGACCAGGTGGGTCGACAGGAACCCCTCTGGCATGGCCTTCACGGTGATGGTGATGGTGTGGTCGCCGCGCGACTCCACGGGACTCGACGTCAGCGAGTACGAGCGCCACCGCCAACGGCCGTCCACCAGCAGACCGATGCCGATGTACTGGCCCGGGTGGTAATCGAACGAGAAGCCCCAGCCCGGTTTGATCACCAGGGTTGCCGAATCCTCGGTCTCCCGACGGACGTCGACGACCTTGCCGCGCAGCTCACGTGCCGACCACAGCGGATTGACCAGCTTCAGGTAGTCGTCCGGCAACAGCGGCGTGGTGATCCGGCCGACGAGGGTGCGCAACGCGTGCCACCCCGGCCGTTCCTTGGCACCGGCAACCTTGGGCCGCACCGTGTCGACCACATTGGCCGAGACCTTGATGGTGTTCTTGGCCACGTTCACTCCCGCTCAGGTGGTCACTACTGATCGCGTCCCGACCAGCTCGTCCTAACCTACGGTACCGTAACCTACGCGCAAGTAGCTACCCGTGCCAGCCAGGGCGCAAGGGCTACAGCAGCTCCAACAAAAACGGTAACTCTTGAGCGGCGTACCACGCCAGATCGTGATCCTGCGCATCTCCGACCGTGAGCTCGGCATCCTCGTCACCGAGATCGGCGGCGTCGACCACCGCCACCGCAGCAAGCACCGCCGGTTCGGCCGCCGAGTTGTCGACGTACGCCGCGATCACGTCGCGCAGCGCCACCGGCCCGGCCAGCCGCACCACGGCATCATCCAGGTCCGGGCGCACCGTGACGTCTTCGGCCTCGGCGACCAGCACCGCCCGCCGCGGCGGCAGCCCGCCGTCCTCGCCGACCCCCTCGCCCGCCAGCAGTCGCAATGACGCGAGAGCCGCTTCCTGCAGCGCGATCTCGCCGAGCTCATCCTCGTCGCCGTGCGCGTACGCCTCGCGCAGAGTCGGCGTCACCGCGAACGCGGTGCCGCTGCGGGCCGGCATCACCCCGTCGGCCACGAGTTGCGTGAGCATGGCCAGGGTCGCCGGAATGTAGACGCGCACCAGGGCACTCTAAAGGGATCTCTCGGGATCGCCCATCAGCTCGGCCACGTGATCTGGCACATAGGTGGTGAGCTCCCGCGAGGGCCGGACGTATGTCCCGGTTATCACCGGGCGCTCCGGCAGCTCGACCTTCGCACGATCAACGGGTGCATACGGGATCGTCGACAACAAATGCGAGATCATGTTCAGCCGCGCGTGCTTCTTGATGTCGGATTCGACGACGAACCAGGGGCTCTGCGGGGTGTCACAGTGCACCATCATCTCGTCCTTGGCCCGCGAGTAGTCCTCCCAGCGGAACACCGACTCCAGGTCCATGGGCGAGAGCTTCCACTGCCGGACCGGATCGTTCAGGCGGGACCGGAACCGCTTCAGCTGTTCCCCGTCGGACACCGAGAACCAGTACTTGCGCAGCATGATGCCGTCGTCGATCAGCATCTGCTCGAAGATCGGCGTCTGACGCAGGAACAGCGCATGTTCCTGCGGCGTGCAGAACCCCATGACCTTCTCCACGCCGGCCCGGTTGTACCAGGACCGGTCGAACAGCACGATCTCGCCTTTGGCCGGCAGATGCGCGACGTAGCGCTGGTAGTACCACTCGCCCCGTTCGCGGTCACTCGGCGCCGGCAGCGCCGCAACCCGTGCGATGCGTGGACTCAGGTATTCGGTGACGCGCTTAATGGTGCCGCCCTTGCCCGCGGCGTCGCGACCCTCGAAGACGATCACGATGCGCGCGCCGGTCGCCCGCACCCATTCCTGCAGCTTCACCAGCTCGGTCTGCAGCCGGAAAATCTCAGCGTCATAGACGTCGTTCGGGATCTTGCGGGCCTTCTTCGACGCCATCAGCGCGCCGCCTCTCGTAGTTCGTCGAGCGCTTCCCGCAACAGGCTGGGAAACACATCGACATCGCTCATGGCCTCACGGTCGGCATTGATGCCGTAGTAGAGGCTGCCGTTGTACGACGTGATGCCGAGCGCCAGCACCTGATTGTTCAACAGCGGCGGTACCGCGTAGGTGTCGAGCAACTTGGTGCCCGCGACATACATCTGCTTCTGGGCACCGGGCACGTTGGTGATCAACAGGTTGAACTGGCGCGCCGGGAAGCTCGTCGCCACCCGGGTGCCCATGGCGTGCAGCGTCGGCGGCGCGAAACCCGACAGCGTGACGATGGTGCGGGCGTCGACCGGGGTGGTCGTGGTGGCCTGGGTCTCGGTGGCGTGCGCGATCTGGGACAGCCGGACGACCGCGTTGTTCTCTCCCACCGGCAGGTCGACCAGGAACGGCGTCACCTCGCTGATGGCCTGCCCCGGGCCGGCCGTCTCCAGGTGGTCGGTTTCGGGATACACCGACATCGGCGCCATGGCCCGCACCGTCAGACCCGTCGACACCGACTGACCGCGGGACATCAACCAGTTGCGCAGCGCCCCGGTCACCACCGACAGCACCACGTCGTTGACATCGCAGTCGAAGCGGGTGCGCAGCTGGCGGTACTCCTCCAGCTCGTGCTTGGCGACGGTGAACCGCCGGTTGCGGGACACGGTGGCGTTGAGCGGGCTGCTCGGCGCGGTCCCCCGCACCATGGTGCGGGCCATGTCGATGACCCGCCGGCCGGCCTCGACGAACTGTTCGGTGCTGGAGATCATGTCCGCGGCCGCCGACTGCACCGCGGCCAGCTGCGCCGTCGGGCGGGTGATCCACTCCCCGATGGCACCCAGCAGCAGCGAGACGTCGCTGGGTTCGCGGCCCGGGATCCAGATGTCCTCGCCGAACTCGGGCGGCTTCTGCGTGCGGTCGGCGATGACGTGGCCGATCTCCAGCGCAGTCATGCCATTGACGAGGGCCTGGTGGGTCTTGGTGTAGATCGCGAGGCGATTGTCGGAGAGCCCCTCGACCAGGCACATCTCCCACAGCGGCCGGGTCTTGTCCAGCGGCCGCGAGCCCAGCCGGGCCACCAGATCATGCAGCTGGGCATCGCTGCCCGGAGACGGCAGCGCCGAGCGCCGGATGTGGTAGGTGATGTCGAAGTCGCGGTCGTCGACCCAGACCGGCCGGGCCAGGCCGAGCGTGACCTCGCGGACCTTCTGCCGGTAACGCGGGATCTGCGGGAGCCTGGCCTCGACGGTCGCCAGCAGCGTCTCGTAGCTCAGCCCGGCGCGCGGCTTACGCAGGATGGACAGCGTCCCGACGTACATGGGTGTCGATGAGTCTTCCAGCCCGTAGAACGACGCATCTGACGCCGACAACCGGGTCACCATGCAGCCCGCGCCTCCTTGTCACTGGCCAGGTACAAACTCCTGAACGACCCCGTCACGGTATCCCCGGGACCGGTCGCCTGCAGCACCGGATCGGCGAATTGGCGTCGAGCACCAAGTGAAACCGATGCGATGATTTAGCGGTCTGCAACTCTCCAGCAGATGCCGTCACAGACCTGACCGACCGCTGGAGAGATTTCATGACTGCATCGACCCGCATCGAACTCGAGCTGACGGCGCCGATCGTCGACTACGAGCCACCGCCCGTCCCGACGGGCTCCGGAACATCCGCCGCCGATCTACTGCGCGTGGTACCGGACTGCGCCGCCGAATCCCCCATCGAATCTCGGGTCGAGGTCGCGCCGCCCACGGCCGCGCTGGTCTTCGCCGATGCCGCGCTGCGCCGGGTCCTGGAGGTCGGCGACCGGCGCCGGCCGATGGCGCAGCTGCGCCCACTGGTCACCCCGCCGTTGTTCGACGCCATGTCCTCGTGGCCCCGTCACACCCGGACCGACGGCGCGGGTGTGCTGCGACGGGTCCGGCTACGCACCGCCCGGGAACGGGACGGCCTGGCCACGGCGGTCGAGGTGTTCGCGACCTTCAGCCGCGGGCCACGATTGCACGCCGCCGCCGGACGCATCGAAATGCTCGGCGGGCGTTGGCAATTCGTGGCCCTGCAGCTGGGCTGACCGGGCTACCGCCGCTTCTGCTTGCGCGCGGCCTCGCGGCGTTCCCGACGCGATCCCGGGCCGGCCGCATGCCGGCCACCCTCGCGACGAACCTCGGCGGACCCGTCCTCGGCCGGGCCGCTGTAGGTCATGGCCGGGGCCTTGTTCTCAATTCCCTTGGCGCGCAACGCTGCCGGCACGGCCTGCTCTTGAGCGGTGTTCTGCTCGGCCCGCTCGGCCTCGCTGGCGAACTGCGCGAGGCCCTGCGGCGCGGCGACAGGGGCGACCTGCGGCGCCTGCTGAGCCTCCACCTGCACGTTGAACAGGAAGCCGACCGACTCTTCCTTCAGCCCCTCGAGCATGCCCGTGAACATGTCGAAGCCCTCGCGCTGGTACTCGACCAGCGGGTCGCGCTGCGCCATGGCCCGCAGGCCGATGCCCTCCTTGAGGTAGTCCATCTCGTACAGGTGCTCACGCCACTTGCGGTCGATCACGTTGAGCAGCACGCTGCGCTCCAGCTGCCGCATGGCACCCGGGCCGGCGATGGCCTCCAGGTCGGCTTCCCGCTTGGCGTAAGCCTCTTCGGCGTCGGCGATCAGCGCGTTGCGCAGCTCTTCCTGGGTCAGCTCGCCGGGCTCACCGACGGCGTCGGAGTCGATCAGGTCGTGGTAGTCCAGGCCCACCGGGTACAGCGTCTTGAGCGCGTCCCACAGCTTGGCCAGATCCCAGTCCTCGGCGTATCCCTCGGCGGTGGCGCCGTCGACGTATGCGGTGATGACGTCGACCAGCATGTTGTGGGCGGTTTCCTGCACGTCCTCGCCCTCGAGGATCGCCTTGCGCTCGCGGTAGATGACCTTGCGCTGCTGGTTCATCACCTCGTCGTACTTGAGGACGTTCTTGCGGACCTCGAAGTTCTGCTGCTCGACCTGGGTCTGCGCGCTCTTGATGGCGCGGGTCACCATCTTGGCCTCGATCGGCACGTCGTCCGGCAGGTTCAGCCGGGTCAGCAGCGCCTCGAGGGTGGCGCCGTTGAAGCGGCGCATGAGCTCGTCGGACAGCGAGAGGTAGAACCGGGACTCACCCGGGTCACCCTGACGGCCAGAGCGGCCGCGCAGCTGGTTGTCGATACGACGGGACTCGTGCCGCTCGGTGCCGAGCACGTACAGACCGCCGACCTCGCGGACCTTCTTGGCCTCTTCCTCGACGAGCTGCTTGACCTTCGGCAGCTCCTGGTGCCAGGCCGCTTCGTACTCTTCGGGGGTCTCGACGGGGTCCAGGCCACGCTTGCGCAGGCGCGCGTCGGCGATGAAGTCGACGTTGCCGCCCAGCACGATGTCGGTACCACGACCGGCCATGTTGGTGGCGACGGTGATGGCCTTGAGCCGGCCGGCCTCGGCGACGATGTTGGCTTCCTGCTCGTGGTACTTGGCGTTGAGCACGTTGTGCGGGATGCGGCGCTTGGTGAACTGCTTGGACAGGTACTCCGACCGCTCCACGCTGGTGGTACCGATCAGGACGGGCTGGCCCTTCTCGTAGCGCTCCTCCACGTCGTCGACGACGGCGATGTACTTGGCCTCTTCGGTCTTGTAGATGAGGTCGGACTGGTCCTGGCGGATCATCTCGCGGTTGGTCGGGATCGGCACCACGCCCAGCTTGTAGATCTCGTGCAGCTCGGCCGCCTCGGTCTGGGCGGTACCGGTCATGCCGGAGAGCTTGTCGTAGAGGCGGAAGTAGTTCTGCAGCGTGATGGTGGCCAGAGTCTGGTTCTCGGCCTTGATCTCGACGTGCTCCTTGGCCTCGATGGCCTGGTGCATGCCCTCGTTGTAGCGACGACCGACCAGCACGCGGCCGGTGAATTCGTCGACGATGACGACCTCGCCGTCGCGGACGATGTAGTCCTTGTCGCGCTGGAACAGCTCCTTGGCCTTGATGGCGTTGTTCAGGTAGCTCACCAGCGGCGAGTTGGCGGCCTCGTACAGGTTGTCGATACCGAGCTGGTTCTCGACGAACTCCACACCGGCCTCGTGCACGCCGATGGTGCGCTTGCGGATGTCGACCTCGTAGTGGACGTCCTTCTCCATGAGCGGCGCGATGCGGGCGAACTCCGTGTACCAGTTCGACGCACCGTCGGCCGGGCCCGAGATGATCAGCGGGGTACGAGCTTCGTCGATGAGGATCGAGTCGACCTCGTCGACGATGGCGTAGTTGTGGCCGCGCTGCACCATGTCGTCGACCGAGTGCGCCATGTTGTCACGCAGGTAGTCGAAGCCGAACTCGTTGTTGGTGCCATAGGTGATGTCGGCGGCGTACGCGGCGCGACGCTCGTCGGGCGTCATCTGGGCCAGAATCACGCCGACCTCGAGGCCGAGGAAGCGGTGCACGCGGCCCATCCACTCGCTGTCGCGCTTGGCCAGGTAGTCGTTGACGGTGACGACGTGCACGCCGTGGCCGGCAAGGGCGTTGAGGTAGGCCGGCAACACACAGGTCAGGGTCTTGCCCTCACCGGTCTTCATCTCGGCGACGTTGCCGTAGTGCAGCGCGGCACCACCCATCACCTGGACATCGAAATGGCGCTGGTCCAGTACGCGCCAGGCCGCTTCGCGCGCGACGGCGAAGGCCTCGGGCAGCAGGTCGTCGAGCGACTCGCCGCCTGCGACGCGCTTCTTGAACTCCTCGGTCTTGCCCCGCAGCTCGTCGTCCGACAGCTTCTCGACGTCATCGGACAAGGTGTTGACATAGTCGGCGACCTTTTGCAGGCGCTTGACCATGCGGCCTTCACCGATGCGGAGCAACTTCGACAGCACGCTATTTCCCCTGTGGGTCTGGAACGGATATACGTCAGCGGGTTAGACGTGACCATCGTAGGTGACCGGGGGAATCGGCAGATAAGAGTGCGCCCCCGGCGGTTCGGCCGGGGGCGCATCAGCGGGACGTCAGGACAGCCTGATCAACCCGTAGTCGTAGGCGTGTCTGCGGTAGACAACGGTCGGCCGGTCGCTCTCCTTGTCATGGAACAGGAAGAAGTCGTGTCCGACGAGTTCCATCTCGTAGAGCGCGTCGTCGACCGTCATCGGATTGGCCGGGTGCTCCTTGACGCGGACCACCTGGCCGGGCACGTGGTCATCGAGCTCGGCGGCGGCAGCCTGACTCGGCGGCGCGGGCAGGTCCTCGGGCGGGACGATGGACGTCGCCTCGGCCAGGCTCACCGGCGTCTTGTCGCCGTAGTGGATCTTGCGACGGTCCTTGCTGCGCCTCAGCCGGTTCTCGAGTTTACTGACGGCGGCTTCGAGCGCGGCGTAGAAGCTGTCGGCGCACGCTTCGCCGCGGACCACCGGACCGCGACCCCGCGCGGTGATCTCGACATGCTGGCAGTTCTTGCGCTGGCGCCGATTCTTCTCGTGATCGAGTTCGACGTCGAACAGGTAGATGGTGCGATCGAAGCGCTCCAGTCGGGAGAGCTTTTCGGAAACGTAGATGCGGAAGTGTTCGGGGACCTCGACGTTGCGGCCCTTGACGACGACGTCGGCGTGCGGTTCGGTCGCAGGCTCGGTGTCGTCGGCAAATATGGTCGAGCGGGCAGAATCCACGGATTGGGTTGTCATGCTTAGCAACTCGCTTCTCTCTCGCAGTGCACGTGTGACTCTTCTTGCACACGGTCTGAACTAAGCGCCGGGCGGGTCTGCAAGTCGCCGCAGCCCGGCGCAAGGTGTTGAGTACTCACCTCCTACCGCTGTCAGCGATTTTGGTACCGAGTCGATGGGTCGGTACCGCCGTGAGGCTTCACGGGTGGTTGCAGCCGACGGTAGTCCGAGTTCACCTAGTCGTGCCACCGATTTCGCATACCGGTTTTGAGAACTTCATATCGAGTTGATGTACGTGCGTTGCGGGACGTGTCCTGCCGCCTCGAAGCTCATGCATGTGCTATTGCGAGCACAGCCGAAACCTGCGCTCCGGAGGTTTGCAGGACCCGAACCGCTTCGGCCGCAGTCGCGCCCGTCGTCACCACGTCGTCGAAAACCACCACTTCCCCACGCACCCGCGACCGCTGGCGGACCCGGCCGTGGATGTTGCGCTGGCGCTGCGCGCTGGACAGGCCGACGGAGTCTCTGGCAAAGGCCCGCATGACCAACGCCGGCTCGACGGTGACTCCCGGCAGGCCTGCGGTCGCGGCGCGGGCGATCTTCGTCACGGGGTCGCCGCCGCGGCGCCGGGCGGCCAGGCTCCGGGTCGGCGCGGGCACCACCGTCAGCGGCGGCACGATCACGCCCCAGGCGATCAGGTTTCGCAGGGCCGCGGCGACGGCATCCGCCAGCGGCGCGACGAGATCGGTCCGCCCGTGTTCCTTGAGTCCGACGACGGCCCGCCTTCTGGCCCCGGCGTAGCGCCCGAGCGCGAGGACCGGCACGCCGGGGTCTTCACGCGGCGAGACGACGTGCGGTTCATCGGGGCGGACCGTCAGTTCGGCCGCGCACGCGGGACACCACCGGGTCGACGGTGCGCCGCAGCCACCGCATTCGACAGGTAGGACCAGGTCGAGCATGGGGTCAGCATGCCGCCGGGGTGTGACAGCGGCCGGTTCAGGCGGTTCAGCCCGGCAACACGGGCAGCGCGCCGGCGACCATCAGTGGCCGGATATCGGTCCACATGAGGTTGTTGTCCGCCGCCGAGCCGGAGAGCTGCAGAATCCCGCGCTGATCGGCGAGGTACACCGTCGAGGTGTTGGCCGCGACCGTCGAGACGGGGACCATCAGATTGCGTGTGGGCCCGTCGGAGTTCACACCGTCGAGGTTGACGTACGACACGGGATGCGCGCCGTCGGTGCGAGTCACCACGATGTCGTCGCCGGTACGCCAGGACAGCGACATCGCCGTGTTGCCCAGGCCGTAGCCGAGCCGGCGCGGGTAGGTCAGCGCAAGCTGACCGCCCGGGCCCTGCTCGACGCTCGCCAGGATCACCTGACCGTTGATCACCATCGCCGCGCGGGTGGCGTCCCGTGACAGCTGCAGCGCGCTGATCGGGCCCGGAAACTTGGTGGCCACGGCCGACGAGTCGACGGGGATGCGTGCCGGTTGGCCCGACGCCGCCTCCTGGATTGCGCGCACGACGTTGGTGCCGTCGACGACGAGCCAGATGGCGTCGTCGAGCGACCAGCTGGGGCGCGACAGGGTGCGCGCGTCGAGCGCCTGCGCGGCGTCACCGTTGACCGGACCCACCCACAGCGACTGCGCCATGTCGGGAGCGCCGGGCCGCAACGTCACCACCGCGGCGACCTCCTGGCCACTGCGCGACAGCGCCGCCGACGTCTGCCCCGGCAACTGCCCGAAGGCCCCCGCGACGCGCGGCGCGCCTTCGCCCTCCAGCGACACCAGCGAGCCGCCCACGAGGGCGTGCAGGCCGGCCGCGGCCCCCGGATCGGCGCCCGGGTCGGTGGCCGCGACGTCGGAGGTGTTCCAGCCTTCGGCGAACCGGTCGTCGAGGGCGGCGCCGTCGGCGTTGAGCACGTACGGGCCATTGACCCCGGCCCGGAACAGCGTCCAGATGATCTGCGCGGCAAGCAATTGCCGGCTGTGCGGGTCCGTGGTGGACAGGCTCTCGAGGTCGATGCGGGCGCCCCCGTACCCGCGTCCGACACCGGTCTTGCCGCCGTCCGCGCGGGTTACCGGACCGCGTAGCCGCAGCGGCGCGGCCATCAGATTCCGCACACTGCTGGCCATCTCGGGCCGCGGCCCGGACAGCAGTTTGGTGACGAGTTCGGTGGCCAGCTGGTCGGGATCGGAGACCGCGACGTAGCGCGGGTCGGGTACGACGGTCTTGCCGGTCGGGTCGACGAAGTACAGCGTGTCCCGCTTGTAGGTGGACTGGAACTGTTGCCAATCCAGGAACACCCCGTTGGGCAGCTTGTCGATGCGCCAGCCGCGCGGCGTCTTGACCAGGTCGATGGGACCGGGATCGGGCAGCGCACCCTCGCCCGTCTCGAATACCCCGACGTCCGACAGCGAGCCCAGGATGTCGGCGTGCATGGTCACCGAAACCTTGTCCGTACCACGGGTTTCCACGAACACGACGCGGTCGATCAGCAGGGCGCTACCGGCGTCGTCCCACGATCGGGATGCCGATTCGGTGAGGAACTGACGGGCGGCCAGGTGCCGGTTCGCGGGATCGGCGGTGGCCTTGAGGAATTCGCGCAGCAGCAGGTCCGGGTCCATGCCGGGCGACGGCGTCGGCAGATTGCGCGGGGCCGGCCGGTCGACGGTGCCCACGGCCTGCGGCGCCGACGAACTCGGCACACCGGCGCATCCCGTCAGGACCAGCAGCAGCACTGCCCAGAGCGCCAATGCCCCTTTCACGAGGCCTCCCCCGCGGGCATTTCCCCGGATGAGAGTGCCGTAACCGATTTGGGCCCAGTGGGTTTGAGGGGCAGCGGGCTGGTGGTCACCTTGTGGCCGCGCACCAGCGGCAGCGTGAGCCGGAAGCAGGCGCCGTGACCGGGCTCGCCCCAGGCCTCCAGCCGGCCCTGGTGCAAGCGGGCGTCCTCGATGCTGATGGCCAGGCCCAGACCGGTGCCGCCGGAGCGGCGCACCCGCGAGGGGTCCGACCGCCAGAACCGGCTGAACACCATCTTCTCCTCGCCCGGTCGCAGACCCACGCCGAAATCGCGGACCGTCACTGCCACGGTATCCACGTCGGCGGCCATCTTGATCTGCACGGGCTTCTTCTCAGCATGGTCGATCGCGTTGGCGATGAGGTTGCGCAGGATGCGCTCGACCCGGCGTGGATCGACCTCGGCGATGACGGCTTCGTCCGGAAGATGCACGGCGAGTTTCACATTGGCGTCGTCGGCCAGGTGCCCGACGTTGTCGAGCGCGCTCTGCACGGTGTCCCGCAGGTCGACCGACTCCACCGACAGCTCGGCCACACCGGCGTCGTGCCGGGAGATTTCCAGCAGGTCGGCGAGCAGCGTCTCGAAGCGGTCGAGTTCGTTGACCATCAACTCCGTCGAGCGCCGCAGCGCCGGGTCCAGTTCCTCGCTGTGGTCGTAGATCAGGTCGGCCGCCATGCGGACCGTCGTCAGCGGCGTCCGCAGTTCATGGCTGACGTCAGAGGTGAAGCGGCGCTGCAGGTTTCCGAACTCTTCGAGCTGGGTGATCTGCTTGTGCAGGCTCTCGGCCATGTCGTTGAACGACACTGCCAGGCGCGCCATGTCGTCCTCGCCGCGTACCGGCATGCGCTCGGTGAGGTGGCCCTCGGCAAACCGCTCGGCGATGCGCGACGCCGAGCGCACCGGCAGCACGATCTGCCGGGCCACGAGCAGCGCGATGGCCGCGAGCAGGCCCAGCAGCACGATGCCGCCGGTGGCCATGGTGCCGCGCACCAGCGCGATGGTGCTCTCTTCATTGCTCAGCGGAAAGATCAGGTACAGCTCGAGATTGGTGACCTGCGACGACGTCGGGCTGCCGACGATCAGCGCGGGACCGGAGAAGCCATCGGTGTGCACGGTGGCGTACTGGTAGCTGACCTGACCGGCCTTGACGAAGTCCCGCAACGAGTTCGGGATCTCGCCCACCGGCCCGGCCGACGTAGCCGCGCGCGGACCGTCACCCGGCACCACCAGCACCGCGTCGAACGCGCCGGCCAGCCGCGAGCCCGAATCGACCTTGCGGTCGATGAGGGTGTTGCGTGCCAGCTGCAGGCTGCTGTTGAGCGAGCGTGTCTCCTCGCCGCCGACGATGCCACTCACTGTCGTGCGGGCGTGCTCGACCTCTTCGGTACCGGCGCGGACCTTGGCTTCGAGGATGCGGTCGGTGATCTGACTGGTCAGCACGAAGCCCAGCACGAGGATGACAGCAAGGGACAACCCCAGCGTCAGAGACACCACACGCAGTTGCAGCGAGCGGCGCCAGGCGTAGCCGACCACCCGGCCGACAGCGCCGAGCCCACGCACGAAAGCGCCCGAGCCGAAACCGCCACGGATACGCCGTCGGGATCCCCAGATCACCGGCGCCCTACGGTCTCAGGCTCGGGCTTGACGAGCCGTCCGATCACGGCGGTCCGGCCTTGTATCCCACTCCTCGAACGGTCAGCACCACCTGCGGGTTCTCCGGGTCCTTCTCGACCTTGGCCCGCAAGCGCTGCACGTGGACGTTCACCAGGCGGGTGTCTGCCGGGTGACGGTAGCCCCACACCTGTTCGAGCAGCACGTCACGAGTAAACACCTGGCGCGGTTTCCGGGCGAGAGCGACGAGCAGGTCGAACTCCAGCGGAGTCAGCGAAATCTGCTCACCCTGGCGGGTCACCTTGTGGGCCGGCACGTCGATGTCGACGTCGGCGATGGACAGCATCTCTGCCGGCTCGTCGTCATTGCGACGCAACCGCGCGCGCACCCGCGCGACCAGCTCCTTCGGCTTGAAGGGCTTCATGACGTAGTCGTCGGCGCCGGACTCCAGGCCCAGCACCACGTCGACCGTGTCGGTCTTGGCGGTCAGCATGACGATCGGCACGCCCGAGTCGGCGCGCAGCACACGGCACACGTCGATGCCGTTCATCCCAGGCAGCATGAGGTCCAACAGCACCAGATCGGGGCGCAGCTCACGGACCGCAGTCAGCGCCTGGCTGCCGTCACCGATGACGGCGGTGTCGAAGCCTTCGCCCCGCAGCACGATGGTGAGCATCTCGGCCAGAGATGGGTCGTCGTCGACGACCAGAATGCGTTGCCTCATGGCGTCCATGGTGTCACCAGATCGCGATAAAGCTGTGATCTCCGATGGGTGTTTTGCCTCTTGACTGACAACTTGCTGGTAACCGGCGTGGCCGGATCACCCCAGCAGTGTTGCGGCCAGCTCCCCCGGGTCGACGTCGGGCGCGACCAAAGCCCAACGCCCGACCCAGTTTTCGGCCGCCAGCGCGGTGTAGACCGCCCCCGTACGGCCCTGCAGACCCCCGTCGCGCTCGTAGGCATCGCGGGTCCGCGTCGCGTCTTGAGCTTCCCGGCGCGCCGCACGTTCCGCGGCGAGGTCGATCGGCACATTCAGGTAGAGCTGCCAGTCCGGTACCGGCAACGCCAACCGCTCGAACTCCAGCTGTCGCACCCAGGCGACGACGTCCCCGTCCGCGTCCTGGTGCAGCCGCGCCGCGCTGTAGGCGGCGTTGGAGGCGACGTACCGGTCGAGGATGACGACGTCGTGTGTCGCGGCGAGTTCCGCGATCTCCGCTTTGGCGCCCGCGCGGTCGAGCGCGAACAGCATCGCCATGGCGTACACCGACTCGGCGAGGTCGCCGTGCCGGCCGTGCAGCGCCTCGGCCGCGATGTCCGCCTCGACCGAGCGGCCGTAGCGCGGGAACGCCACGGAGGTCACCGACTTGCCGCGGGCCTCGAACTGCGCTCGCAGCCCCTGGGTCAGGGTGTTCTTCCCCGCACCGTCCACGCCTTCGATTGCGATCAGCACGTGGCGAGACTAATTGCTGAATTCGATATATCTGCTGTGCGACCTCACAGAAACATCGCAGAAATCTCGCGGTGACGCCTGATCAGTACTTTCGCGCGATGGCGACCAAGATCGACCCCCCGAAGAGCGAGATGATCCGACTCGCCAACAAACCCCCTTGGTACACATCGCTCTTCGTCCAACTGCTCGCCGCGATCATCGCCGGCATCCTCGTCGGCTGGCTGCAGCCGAAAGTCGGCGCCGACCTCAAGCCGCTCGCCGACGGCTTCATCAAGCTGATCAAGATGCTGATCGCGCCGATCATCTTCTGCACCGTCGTGCTCGGCATCGCACACGTCGGCGACCTCAAGTCTGTCGGCCGGATCGGCGTGAAAGCGCTGATCTACTTCGAAGCGGTGACCACCTTCGCGCTGCTCTTCGGGCTGGCGGTCGGCAACATCGTCAAACCCGGGGCGGGTTTCCACGTCGATGCCGCCACGCTGGCGACCGGGGCCGACGCGATCGCGAAGAAGACCCAGAACAAGGAATTGCCGCACACCGTCGATTTTCTGATGAACATCATTCCGGAGTCGGTGTTCAAGGCGTTCACCGACAACAACCTGCTCCAGGTGCTGTTCTTCGCCGTCTTGTTCGGGCTGGCGTTGGCGAAATTCGGCGAGAAGGGCCCACCGGTCATCCTCGAAATCGTCGACCACCTGAGCCACCTGTTCTTCACCGTCATCGGCTGGGTAATGCGGTTCGCGCCGATCGGCGCGTTCGGGGCGATGGCCTACATCATCGGCCAGTACGGCATCAGCTCCCTGGGCAGCTTCGCCAAGCTGATCGGCGCCTGCTATCTCGCCGCCGTGCTCTTCATCCTCGTGCTCGCGGCCGTCGCGAAGATCTTCGCCGGTGTCAACCTGTACAAGTTCCTGGTCTACATCAAGGACGAGCTGTTCCTCGCGCTGGGCACCGCGTCCACCGAGGTGGTGCTGCCGCGGATCATGACCAAGCTGACCAATGCCGGTTGTTCACGCACCACAACAGGTTTGGTGGTGCCGACCGGCTACTCGTTCAATCTCGACGGAGCGACCCTCTACCTCTCGATCTGCGTGCTGTTCCTGGCCCAGGCGCTGGGCGTGAACCTGAGCCTTGGCGAGCAGATCACCGCGGTGCTCGTGCTGATGCTGACATCGAAGGGCATGGCCGGAGTACCCGGTTCGTCATTCCTCGCGCTGTCCGCGACCGTCGCCGCCATCGGCCACGGGGCCATCCCGGTCGCCGCGGTGGCCCTGCTCCTGGGCGCCGACCGCATCATGGACTCGATGCGCGTCTCGGTGAACCTCCTGGGCAACTGTGTCGCGACGTTCGTGGTGGCCGCGTGGGAGGGGCAACTCGACAAAGACCGGATGCGCAAGGTGCTCGACGGCCAAGACGTTCCCCCACTCGACGACCCCGATCCCATGCGGGATACGGCCGTTGGTCGATGACGCCATTCGGACGCGTGAATACCCGTGAAAGTCTTGCTTTTTCAGGGGTATTCACGTGTCGCTCAGAGTGGTGGTGGGATGTCGTTGTCTGCGGGCGGGTGTTCGGTCGTCTCCTGCGATTGCTGTTGTTCTTCGGCCTGGCGGGCGGCTTCGCGCTCTTCACGTTCTTTGCGTCGGCGGGCGGCGGCTTCTTGCGCGGCCTCTTGAGCGTCGATGTCGGCTTGGTTGAGGGCGCGCTCGTAAGCGACCTGCTGGGCCTGGTTTTGGGCGCGGGTGTGGCGGCGGATGGGCATCATGATGCTCCGGCCGGGAGCCGTATTGCTGTCCAGATCGGTGGTGTCCGGTGGCGGCCCGTCCGGTAGTGGGGTATCAACACGCTTGCGGGGGAACAGGATTCGGCTTCCGGGCACGCTGGTGTAGGTGTGGCCGGTGGGCGCGGTCCACACGACGGTGCCGTCAGGTTGTTGGCGGTCCCGCCACCCGTCGGGCCCGCCGTAGAACGTTTTCAGCAGGTGGTGTTTGCGGCATTTCGGACTGAGGTTGCCCGGATGCGTCGGCCCGGCCGGCCACGGAATCGTGTGGTCCATGTCGCAGGCGGTGGCGGGCTGGTCACAGCCCGGGAACATGCACGTCAGTGCCCGCATCCGCACGAACTCATCGATCGCCATCGAGGGCCGGTAGCGCGGTACGCCGTCCAAGTCGGTGGCGGAGGCGACGGTACGAATCTTCGCGCCGCGGGCCACCAGATCAGCCAGCACCGCCGGCGGGACCGCGCCGCCGCCGAGGATGTAGCCGACCGGCGTGCGCACCGACGCCGGGGGCTTAGCGGGGACGGCATCGGGAGTAGGCGCCGGGGTATTGGCGGTATTGGTGGCCGGGTGCTCGGTGGCCGCGGGCATCGACTCAGGCACAGATGAGGATTCGGACACCAGCGCGGCTACGGGTTCGGTGTCCGGCGCCGTGTCGATCACCGGTTCCGGGTCGTTGACCAGCTCGGGCGCGGGTTCCGGTGCCGGCTCAGGCGCGGGCGGCGTTGCGGTCAGCGGCGCAGCCGGGTCCCCACTGAGCAGCGGGTCCGCCACCGGCGCGGGCAGCGAATCGGTCAGCACATGAATCACCACCGCCGTGGCACGCGCATCCGGGCCGGCCGCCGGGCAATCCGCGGCACCGCATAGGCAGGCCAGCCGGTCCCCCCGCACCGAGAGCACCCCGACCGCATCCGCACGGCGCTGCGCGAACGTGCGCGGATCGTTTTCACAAACCTGCCGAGCCAGGGCATTCAACGCGCGGTTGAACAACTCCGCGTCGGCGGCCAGCAGCGCACCCCAGATCGAGGCCACCCCGGTCTCGTCGTCAGGTTTGCCGATTCCGACCCCACGGGTCCGGGCCGCGGACCGGACTTTCAGCACCGCGGCCGGGTCGAATTTCTGCACCCAGCCGTCGATCTTCTTCTCGATCTTCTTACGGGACAGTCCCGCCCACTCGAACAACGCTCCGGCGAGGGCAGCATCGATCACCGCCAGGGTGTTGGGGTCCTCGACCAGACGGGTGCGCCAGCAGATCGTGCCGACCGTGCGCGCCGACACGCCGCCGTCGGCGAACACCGCCGCCACCTTCGGGAGCCGGTCCCGCAACGCCACCGCGATCGACAACAGCCCGGACGCCTCCTTACGCCCCACCCCCAGCGCCGCCCCGACTTCAGCGACCGCGGCATCCCAGCCATCACAGGCCCACCACTGCCGATCACCCTGATCGTCGACGCGCAACGCCGCCAGATCAGCGATGGCCCTGAATTTCCCGCACTCGGCGACCGCCGCCACCCGCGCGAAATGGATGATCGCGTCGACCACGGAGGCATCGTGGACCAGCGCTCCGCTGGCCCCGATCCCCACGTGTTCGTACATACGTTCGATTATGCCAGGCGGCTCTGACAAGTCACGAAAAAGCCGGAGACACCGATAACCCATTCAGGACCCAATCGAACGTTCTGCGCCACCCCTACGTGTCATTGGGTACAGGACCGGAAGGACCCTGAGATGCGTACCGCACTAGTAACTCTCATAACCCTCACCACTACCGCTGCAGTACTGGCACCTGCCGCGCCGGCGGCCGCCGAGTCCGCGATCGTCACGATCGGCCAGCTGGAGGCCGAAGGATTCCACGTCAACGTCGACCGGGTCGGTTCCGCGCCGCTGGATCAGTGCGTGGTGACCAGTGTCCGCAACCCGCAGGAAGAGACGAGGTTCATCCGGGTGGACAACGGCCGCGGCCGGGACGTGGTCGTCCCCATCGTGGTGCGCCGGACCATCACGGTGTCGCTGGACTGCAGCAAGTAGCGCGATTCAGTTCGCGATCACCGGCAAGGTGATCGACGACGGGTGCGCGGCGTCATGCAGGATGGTCTGCGTCGCAACGACAGTCGCCGCGTCACGCCCGAACGGCGCCCCGGTATTGGGATTCGGCGAAAACTGCGGGTAGTCGCTGCTGGAGATCTCCACCCGCACCCGGTCCCCCGGGCTGAGTTGGTAACTGGTGGGCCAGATTTGGATGCGGTACTCGTACGGCTGGCCGGGCACGATCGGCGTCGGCGCCGACAGTGAGTCCCGGAACGACGCCCGGATGATCCCGTTGTTGAGGTTGATGGCTGTCCCGTCGGGCTTGACCACCACCAGCTTGGCCGTGAAATCCGTATCCACCGCAGATGATTGGGCCCACAGCGTGACAGTGGCCGGCCCGGTGATCTCGGTGTCATGAGCCACCGGGTCGCCGGTGTAGACGAGTACGTCGGAGCGCTGCTCCACCGGCATCTGGTCATACGGTCCCTGCGGACCAGACTTCGCGCCGCAACACGAGTGCCCGCCGAGGCTCGGCGCCGGATTCAACGGGTCGTAGGTGTAGGTGTCGGGCGGCTGCGGTGCGGGCAGCACCGGCAGCAGCTTCCCAGCGCGGTCGGCGATGCCGCCGGCACCCGACAGGTAGTAGTTGATCCATTGCGTCTGTGGCAGTGGCCAATTGGTGGCCGTCTTCCAGGTGTTGGCGCCCATGGTGAAGTAGTCGACGCGGGACTTGCCGGCGACACCGTTGTCAACACCCTTCAGGAAGTGGTCGAACCACGCCAGCATCAGCTCATTGATCGGGCTGTTGCCAACGGGCCCAATATCTTTGAGCAGCGGCGCAGGTTCCGAACCGGCACGCCCCCACGCGACGTGGTCCCACGGCCCGATCACCAGACGCTGGTTCGAGCGCGCAAAGTCGTTGCCACCGTGGGCCACCATTCCGGCGAAGTTCTCCACGCCGCCGGCCAGGAACGCGTCGTACCACCCCTCGAAGTGCAGCACCGGAATTCGCACCGCCGGATACCGGTCGCGAATGCTGAGCTGCTGCCAGAAGGCATCGCGCGTATTGTGCCGAACCCAGTCGAAGTACCACGGCGCCACCGCCGGATTGTGCGGCTGCATCGGCGGAAGGTCTTGCTGTGGGCGGAAATTCAGCCATCGAGTGGGGTCCGCTCCAGCGTCCCGCAAGAGCCGTTCCGCCGCGGCGTCCCGGCGGTTCTGTGCCGCACCGAGGGCGATCGACTCGATGGCCCACGGCTGCACGAACGCCAGCCGGAACTCACCGCCCTCATAGGTCCAGCCGTCGTAGTAGTCCGATGCGGTGTTGGCCGGAGCGATCGTCACCAGATGCGGTGGAGCTGTCACCGCCGCAAGCCATTGCGTCGCACCGACATACGACGATCCGTACATGGCGACCTTGCCGTTCGCACCGGGCAGGCCCGCGGCCCACTCAACGGTGTCGTAACCGTCGGCCATGTCGTTGGTGAACTCACTGAACACCCCGCCGGAGCTCCCCTGGCCCCGAACATCTTGCACCACAACGAGATAGCAGTGTGAGGCGAACCAGTCTGGTGGCTCGTAGCGCTCGGGCGACGTCTGCGCTCCGGACTTGCCGTACTGGGTGCGCATGAGCAGCACCGGTACGGGGTCGCTGGTCTTCGGGCGGTAGACGTCGGCGCGCAGCACGACACCGTCTCGCATGGTCGCGCCGACGTCGCGTTCGGTATCGACGGCACACGACCCCCGGCCCGTTGCAGCAGGGAACGGAGAAGCGGGCGGACGGTCCGCGCCACAGGCAGCCAGCACCGCCAGCACCACCACGAACGCCGTCACGCGGATCAATGCGCGCACGCCACCACGCTAGTGCCTCGCCGAAACCGCATCCAGGCCGGTGGTTACGACAGCCCGCGCCCGCCCGACGTCGCCGTGAGCACCAGGACGTTGTGGTCCCGGTCGAGGAAGGCCTGAGTGGACATGATGGGGCTCGAGAAGAGCTTGTTCAGCTCGGGCCCGGCGAGATACGGACCATCCGGCAGTTCCGGTTGCAGAATCTTCTGCACCAGCGGTTGCCGATCGGTGGCAATCGGCCGGTATTCCGCCAACAACCGAGCAGTCTCCGAGGGCGACAGTTTGATCACCGCGTCGATCCAGTCCACCTTGCCGGCCAGGCTGGGATCGCCGCTGTTGTTCCAGGTGACCCACACCGCTTCGTCGGGCTTGCGCAACTGCGGGAACTGCCAGACCAGTTGCTGCACGTCGTGCCGGACCATCTCCGGCGGTATCGGCGGACCTTTCACGGCAGGCGACGCGGAGCCGAAGACGTCCAGGCTGCCGACGTTGATGCTGTCGCAGCCGGTCACCGCCGCACCGACCACAGCCAGCAACGCGATGCGTCTTCCCCATCGGTTCTTTGGCATGGCCGACGTCCCTTCACGAGGGTGCCCTGGTGTGGAAGATTCTAGCGCCGAGATCCACTAGCCAGCAGATCTTTAGCAAACACAGAAATCGTGCCGCGCAGATCGTAATTAGCGTCAATTGCAAAATGACGGCCCGGCAGCACAGCCACGCCAGCTAACTCACCGAGGTGTGCCGAGCCCGGCAGACGCGAAAACCCCCAACTCCCGTGGGAATTGGGGGCTTTCGCGTGTGCTCGCGCGAACCGCGCAAACAGACTCAGTAGCGGTAGTGCTCCGGCTTGTACGGGCCGTCGACGTCGACGCCGATGTACTCGGCCTGATCCTTGGTGAGCTTGGTCAGCGTGCCGCCGAGAGCCTCGACGTGGATGCGCGCAACCTTCTCATCGAGGTGCTTGGCCAGGCGGTAGACCTCGTTGTCGTACTCGTCGTTCTTGGTCCACAGCTCGATCTGTGCGATGACCTGGTTAGAGAACGAGTTCGACATCACGAACGACGGGTGGCCGGTGGCGTTACCCAGGTTGAGCAGACGACCCTCGGACAGCACGATGATCGACTTGCCGGAGTCACCGAAGGTCCACAGGTCGACCTGCGGCTTGATGTTCAGCTTGGTGGCGCCCGACTTCTCGAGGGCCGCCATGTCGATCTCGTTGTCGAAGTGGCCGATGTTGCCCAGGATGGCCTGGTTCTTCATGGCCTTCATGTGATCGAGCAGGATGATGTCGTAATTGCCGGTCGCGGTGATGACAATGTCGGCGTCAGCGATGCCCTGCTCGACGGTG
Organism: Mycolicibacterium sp. CBMA 226; assembly: GCF_009729075.1. Lineage (GTDB taxonomy): Bacteria > Actinomycetota > Actinomycetes > Mycobacteriales > Mycobacteriaceae > Mycobacterium. The sequence goes on from NZ_VTGY01000013.1 coordinate 58,585, forward strand.
ACGACGTCGAAGCCGTCCATCAGCGCCTGCAACGCGTTGATCGGGTCGATCTCGGTGACCGAGACGCGCGCGCCCTGGCCGGCCATCGACTCGGCACAGCCCTTGCCGACGTCGCCGTAGCCACAGATCAGCACCTTCTTGCCACCGATCAGCACGTCGGTGCCGCGGTTGATGCCGTCGATCAGCGAGTGGCGGGTGCCGTACTTGTTGTCGAACTTGCTCTTGGTGACCGAGTCGTTGACGTTGATGGCCGGGAACGCCAGCTCACCGGCGGCGGCGAACTGGTACAGGCGCAGCACGCCGGTGGTGGTCTCCTCGGTGACGCCCTTGACCGACTCGGCGATCTTGGTCCACTTGGTCTTGTCGTTCTCGAAGCCCTTGCGCACGAGCTCCAGGAAGACCTTCCACTCTGCCGAGTCGTCTTCCTCGACCGGGGGCACGACGCCCGCCTTCTCCCACTGCGCGCCGCGCAGCACCAGCATGGTGGCGTCGCCACCGTCGTCCAGGATCATGTTGCAGGGTTCGCCGTCCCAGGTGAGCATCTGCTCGGCGCACCACCAGTACTCCTCCAGCGTCTCGCCCTTCCAGGCGAACACCGGGGTGCCCTTGGGCTCCTCCGGGGTACCGTGCGGGCCGACGACGACGGCCGCGGCCGCGTGGTCCTGGGTGGAGAAGATGTTGCACGACGCCCAGCGCACCTCGGCACCGAGGGCGGTCAGCGTCTCGATCAGAACCGCGGTCTGCACGGTCATGTGCAGCGAGCCGGAGATGCGCGCGCCCTTGAGCGGCTGCACGTCGTGGTACTCGCGCCGCAGCGACATCAGGCCGGGCATCTCGTGCTCGGCGAGGCGAATTTCCTTGCGGCCGAACTCGGCCTCGGCCAGGTCGGCGACCTTGTAGTCGATGCCGTTACGGACGTCTGCCTTCAATTCCGTCATGGATTAGAGCCCCATTCATTCGTTCCACTGGAGTGACCCCATGGCCTGCGGGCTCGCGGGACAGGCGCCAAGGAACCTGCTCGAATGGCGCGCTGACGGCTACGGGGTATCCCCACTACCGTAACGGTCGGCGAACGGCGTCATGAGCCGGGCCAGGTCAGCGGCCACATCGTGGTCGGCTTCCGGCGGCATGGACACGTAACTGATGGCCAGGCGGACGATCGCCCGAGCCAACACGCCGGCATCCTCGTCAGAGGTCTGCACCCAGCTATTGCGGAATGCTTCGGTCAGACGCGCCGAACAGTGCGAAATGATCGGCGCGCTGTCGGTCGTGATGAGCTGTAGCAAGTCCGGTTTGGCGACACCGGTCAGCAGCGAGATGACCAGCGGATCGGACGCCGACTCGGTGAAGAACATCCGGAAGCCCTGCAGAAAAGCCGCGTGGATGTCGCCGACATTGGCGTAGATGGCGTGCTCGACGGCGTCGACAAGGCGGTCGGCAAGGCGCATCGCGTACCCCTCGGCCAGTCCCTGGCGCGAGCCGAATTCGTTGTAGATCGTCTGTCGGCTGATGCCGGCCGCACGGGCGACGTCGGACAGCGTGATCGATGACCAGTCCTTGGCCAGCAACAGCTCTCGCATGCCGTCCAGGATCGAATGCCGCAGCAGGACCCGTGAGGCCTCGGCGTACGGCACCCGAGGTGCCGCGGGGCGCGACACCTCGGGTCCGTCCGGTACTGCGGCCGCGGTCGTCACGACGCCACGACCTCCACCATGTCGAAGTCGGACTTGGCGGCGCCGCAGTCCGGGCAGCTCCAGTCCTCGGGAATGTCGGCCCAGCGGGTGCCCGGGGCGATGCCGTCCTCCGGCCAGCCCTTCTCCTCGTCGTACTCGAAGCCGCACTGCAGGCAGACGAACTTCTTGAACGGCTCGCTCATGAACTCACTCCTCTTGTGTTTCCCGTCGCTTCGCTCGCCCCAGTGGGCTCGAAATCGACCTTCTCGCGCACCGCGCAGTCCGGGCAGCACCAGTCGTCGGGGACATCGTCCCACGCCGTGCCCGCCGGGAATCCTTCGCGCGGAGCACCTTTGGCCTCGTCGTACACATATTCACAACCCGGGCACTGGTAGGCACTCATGATCAGGCCACCCGCTCTTCGCGCGAGCGCTCATCACCAGCCCCATACTTCGCCAGCACCTTGTCCCGCACCCGCGGATGGACGTTGACCTTGGTGATGTCGCCGTCGTAGTGGTCCAGCACCCGGTGGTCCATCATCCGGCGCCACAGCGGCGGGATGTAGGTCAGGCCGATCAGGGTCGCGTAGCCACTGGGCAGGTTCGGTGCGCCGTCGATGCTGCGCAGGATCTGGTAGCGACGCGTCGGGTTGGCGTGGTGGTCGCTGTGCCGCTGCAGGTGGTAGAGGAACAGGTTGGTGACGATGTGGTCGGAGTTCCAGCTGTGCACCGGGGCGCAGCGCTCGTAGCGGCCGCTCTCGGTCTTCTGCCGCAGGAGGCCGTAGTGCTCGAGATAGTTGACCGACTCGAGCAGGCTGAATCCGTAGATGCCCTGGATCAGCACGAACGGGATGAGCGCCGGGCCGAAGACCGCGATCAGGATGCCGAAGAACACCACCGACATGAGCCAGGCGTTGAGCACGTCGTTCTTGAGGTAGGTGCGCGGGTCCCACGGGCTGCGTCCGAGACGACGGATGCGCTGGGCCTCCAGCTCGACCGACGACTTGAGGGCGCCCCACACGGTCCGCGGCAGGAACTCCCAGAAGTTCTCACCGAAGCGCGCCGAGGCGGGGTCTTCCGGGGTCGCGACGCGGACGTGGTGGCCGCGGTTGTGCTCGATGTAGAAGTGGCCGTAGAACGTCTGCGCCAGGGTGATCTTGGCCAGCCAGCGCTCGAGGTTCTCCTTCTTGTGCCCCATCTCGTGCGCGGTGTTGATGCCGACGCCACCCAGGACACCGACCGACAGCGCGACGCCGAGCTTGGCCCACCAGGCCAGGCCGCCGTCGAAACCGAGCCAGCTCAGGTCCTTGGCCGTGAACAGGTACGCGCCGAGGATGACGCTGGCGTACTGGAACGGGATGTACACGTACGTGCAGTAGCGGTAGTACTTGTCGTTCGCCAGCTGCTCCATCATCTCGTCGGGCGGGTTCTCCCCGTCGGGCCCGAACTTGAGATCGAGAATCGGCAGCAGGACGTAGAGCAGGCCGGGACCGATCCACAGCGGCACCTGCGCCAGTGCGTGCCAGCCCGCCTGGTTCAGTGCCCAGATCAGCGGGAGCATCACGAACAGCGCAGTGGGCGCGATCAGGCCCATGAGCCACAGATGGCGTTTGCGATCACGCCACTGCTCAACGTTGACGTCGGATACCTCGACTGACACGCGTCCACCTCCATTGGTTGGGCCGGCAAGTTGTGATCTTGACTATAGACCGCAATTTGTCGCCCGTCTAGACAATGACGGCTATTTTGTAAAACGACTTGTGGCAGCCGTCACCGCCGCAGGTGACTGCAGGTTTTGGCGGCGTCAGCCGCGGTAGAGATCGGGCTCGATGTAGATGATGCGGGCGTTCGGCACGGCCGCCCGGATGGCGACCTCGGCGGCGTCGATCGTGGCGGCGACGGTCGCCAGATCGGTCTTCGGCGCCACCGCGATCTTCACGCCGACGAGCATCTCCTCGGGCCCCAGGTACTGGGTCCGGAGGTGGATGACGCGGTCGATGTGCGGCGTCTGCTCCAGCGCGCCGCGGATGGCGCCGGTCTCGTCGGCCGTCGCGCCCTCGCCGATCAGCAGGCTCTTCATCTCGACCATCAGCACCACCGCTATGACGCCCAGCAGTGCACCGATGGCGGCGGTGCCGATGCCGTCCCACACCGGGTCACCCGTCAGCATCGACAGGCCCACACCGAAAAGGGCCAGCACCAGACCGATCAGCGCGCCGCTGTCCTCCAGCAGCACCACCGGCAGCTCCGGGTTACGCGAGGTCCGGATGAACCGCCACCAGCTGCCAGAGCCCTTGAGCGGCCGCGATTCCGTCAGTGCGGTGTAGAAGCTGTAACCCTCCAGCCCGACGGCCACGACCAGGATGGCGACGGCGACGACGGGCGACGACAGCGGCTCCGGGTGCGTGATCTTGTGGTAGCCCTCGTACAGCGCGAACATCGAGCCCAGGCTGAACAGGACCAGCGCCACCACGAACGAGTAGAAGTAGCGACTGCGGCCATAGCCGAAGGGATGCAGATGGTCGGCGTCTTTACGCGCCTGCCGCTGCCCCCACAGCAGCAGCCCCTGGTTGGACGTGTCCGCCAGCGAGTGCACCGACTCCGCGAGCATCGACGAACTGCCCGTGATCAGAAAGCCGACGAACTTGGCCGCCGCGATCCCGGCATTCGCCAACAGCGCCGCGACGATCGCGCGCGCACTCCCGGAGGCCGACATGACCTGCCCTTCCGTAGGTTGTCTAGATCCCGACCGTCGCGCGGAACACCGTCGACGGTTCATCGGCCACCAGGCGCACGGGTCCCTCCCCCGCGGCGATCCACGCCGCGGCGCCCTTGTTCAGCGTCAGCTCGCCGGCTGCGGAATGCACCTGCACCCGGCCCTGCGTACCCAGCAGGATCTGCGGGCCGGCGTGTCCCTTGGGCACCTCCACCGGAACGCCCAACCGGTCGCCGTCGATGCGCAGGATCGCCACCGCGAATTCGGACGCCGGCGTGTCGAAAACTTCCTCGACACCGTTCTCGGCCGGCCGCGGATGGATCGGCCGGCCGTCCGTCGGGGTGAAGTCGAGCACCCGGAGGAGTTCCGGCACGTCGACGTGCTTGGGGGTCAGACCTCCGCGTAACACGTTGTCGGAGTTGGCCATGACCTCGAACCCGAGACCGTGCAGATACGCGTGCAGGTTGCCGGCGGGCATGTAGATGCCCTCCCCCTCGACCAGGCTGATGCGGTTCAGCAGCATGGCGGCCAGCACCCCGGCATCACCCGGGTAGCGTTCGCCGAGCTCGAGCACCGTCTTCGCCTCGGACGCGAATTCAGTTGCACCCGAACGGATGTAGTTCACCGCACCGTCGAGCACGGCCGGCACGAGGACGTCGAGATCGGGCTGCGGCAGCGTGATCCAGGTGGTGAAGACGGCCCGCAGTCCGGCGGCGTCCGACTGACCGGCCAACAGGTTGATGTACGGATCGAGGTCGGACACCGCCAGCGCCCGCATCAACTCGACGGTGCGGGCCACCGGCCGGAACCCGGCGAGAGCCTCGAACGGGCCGAGCGCCACGATCAGCTCAGGCTTGTGGCTGCGGTCCCGGTAGTTGCGGTTGCGCGCGTTGACGGCAATACCTTGGCGCTCTTCACGATTGAAGCCCTCAGCAGCCTGCTCGGCGCTGGGGTGCGCTTGCAGCGACAGCGGTTCGTCGGCCGCCAGTACCTTCGCCAGGAACGGCAGCACCGCACCGAACCGGGCCTGGACCTCGGGCCCCAGCTCACCGGCCGGATCGGCCTGGATCACGTCGAGCAGGGACATCTCGCCGTCGGCGGTCTCGACGCGCGCCGGGTCACCCGGGTTGGCGCCCAACCACAGTTCGGCCTCGGGATGCGCTGTGGGACTGGGCCTTCCGGCGAAATCGGCCAAGGCGGTACGCGACCCCCAGGCGTAGTTCCTGACCGCGCCTCGTAGCAGATGCACTATGTCTAACCTCGAACCAGTTTCAGGTAAACGGCCGTCATCTCGAGCCGTACCGCCAGCATCGCGATCTGTTGTTCCAGGCGACTACCCGGCACCTGAAGTCCCGCATCGGGGACGTCGTCGGCACTCAGCACGTCGACGTCACCGCCGAGCGCATCCATCCGGGCGATCACGCCGGGGCGCTCCTCGTCGGCGCACAACACCATGGTGCGGACGCGGGCCGGCACCGGGCCGTCGATCTCGGGATCGTGGAAAAGCGCGTCCTCGTAAGACATTTCGACGGTCTGTCGGCCCAGCCCACCGTGCAGAGCCACCAGGGCGTCGGCCCCGCTTGTCGCGGTGACCAGCTGGTGGGCCACCCGCAGCAGCACCGTAGCGGCATGGCGGACCAGCGCCAGCATGGCCGCGCCCTCCCCGGCGAGCACCACCTGCCGGCCGGACATGCGCTCGGCCAGGTTCTTGGCCGGGTTGGTGAAAACCTCGCGGGCCGCGCTGTTGCGCAGGGCCTCGGCGTCCAGCTCGTCTGCCAGGGCGTCCAGATCGATGCGCAGCGCCGGGTCGACGACCATCAGCGTCGCCAGACCTGCCGCCAGGTAGCGGGTGAGGCCGAAGTCGTCGGGCACCGACAGCCGCGGCGGCAGCACCACGGCACGGCCGGCGGCAGCATCACGCAGCGGGCCGTCGTTGGGCGCCACCACGATCACGCGCGCCCCGCGGCGCACCCCGGTCGCGACCGCGGTCACCAGTGCCGGGTCGGCCGCGTCGTCACCGGCCACGACCAGTACGTCCAGCGCGCCGATCCACGTCGGCACGTCCGGAGTGACCACGAGCGGGATCGACGACGTCGCCCCCACCGCCGCGGCCAGCACCGTCCCGGCCGCACCGGAAGCCCCGGATGCCCCACCGCCGCACACCCAGGTGACGGTCCGCGGGCGTTGATCCGAGCGCAACTCGTCGAGTTCGCCTTCAGTGAGCGCCGCCGCGACCGCGCGGGTCTGGGCGCCGGCCATCGACGCCGCCCGCAGCAGGCCGTCGCGGTCGGCTGCGATCAGACCGTCGACGTCGTCGAGGTCCAGGGTCGCCGGGGCGGCACTCATGGCGCTGACTCACTGGTGGCCCTGATCTGGGCCGCGATGTGCTCGACGATCTGGTCGACCTCTTCCCGGGTGCGGGATTCGACGTTGAGCCGCAACAGCGGTTCGGTGTTGGAGCTGCGCAGGTTGAACCAGCGCCCGTCGCCGAGGTCGACGGTCACGCCGTCGAGTTCGTCGGTCGAGGCAATCTCGCTGCCGTACGACGCGATGACGGCCTGGACGCACGCCGGCGCATCGGCGACGGTGAAGTTGATCTCCCCGGATGCCTCGTACCGCTGGTACTTGGCCATCAGCTCCGAGAGCGGCCGGTCCTGCTCCCCGAGCGCCGCCAGCACGTGTAGCGCGGCCAGCATGCCGGAGTCGGCACCCCAGAAATCGCGGAAGTAGTAATGCGCCGAGTGCTCGCCGCCGAAGATCGCGTTGCTCTCGGCCATCAGCGCCTTGATGTACGAGTGGCCGACGCGCGAGCGCACCGCCGTACCACCGCGCTCGGCGATCAGCTCGGGCACCGCACGCGACGTGATGAGGTTGTGGATCACCGTCGCCCCGGCCTCGCGGGCCAGCTCGCGATCGGCAACCAGTGCCGTCACGGCCGACGGCGACACTGGGTCGCCCTTCTCGTCGACGACGAAGCAGCGGTCGGCGTCGCCGTCGAACGCCAGACCGAGGTCCGCGCCGTTCTCGACGACATGCTTCTGCAGGTCGACCAGGTTGGCCGGATCCAGCGGGTTGGCCTCGTGGTTGGGGAACGTGCCGTCCAGCTCGAAGTACAGCGGGAGCAAGGCGATCGAGTCGACGGAGCCCAGCACGGCCGGGGTGGTGTGCCCGCCCATGCCGTTTCCGGCGTCGACGGAGACCCGCAGCGGACGCAGTGCCGACACGTCGACCAGCGAACGCAGGAAGGTGCCGTATTCGGCCAGGACGTCACGTTCCTCGACCGCGCCGGCCGCACCGTCATGCCCCGGCACGCCGTCGATGACCTCATTGCTGATGTCGGTCAGGCCAGTGTCCTTGCCGACCGGCTTCGCGCCGGCCCGGCACAACTTGATGCCGTTGTAGGCCGCCGGGTTGTGGCTGGCGGTGAACATGGCGCCCGGGCAGTCCAGCAGACCCGAGGCGAAGTAGAGCTGATCGGTCGATGCCAGCCCGATCCGGACCACGTCCAGACCCTGCGCGGTGACTCCGGCGGCGAACGCCGTGGCCAATGACGGTGAGCTGGGCCGCATGTCGTACCCGACCGCCACCCGGGTGGCGCCCTCGGCGCGCATCAACCGGGCAAACGCACCGCCGACGTCGGCGACGAACGACTCGTCGATCTCCGCGCCGACCAGGCCGCGTACGTCATATGCCTTGATGACGCGCTGTACAGAGGCAGCAGGCCGAGACATAGCCCTCCCGATCTCGTCGTTCGTAGACCACTGCATACCGCGGGTCTGTGACAGTCAGCCTATCGGCACACCCATGGGCTCGCGGGTGGTCGGTGGCGTTCAGCCGACATTCATCGCGGCGGTGCGGCGGGCGAGGAACCCGTCCCACGCATGTTCGCCCGTCATGGCGACGAGGTTGTGCGCCCGCTCGATGAGCGCGGCGGCGGCATCGCGCCGCCCGCCGCGGAGCTCGATGTCGGACAGGAGCGCCAGAAAATACGCGTGCATGACGCACGTACCGTCGGACCGAAGGGTTTCGAACGCGTCGAACGCCTGCTGCGGATCGACGACGCGCCCCTCCATGGCATCCGCCCAGACGCTGACGATCCGGGCGGCGGCGCCCCATTGCTGGCCGCCGGCTGCCGCGAATTCCTGTTCCACCGCCGCTGCCGCCGCCGCGGTCCCGCGAAGTTCGCCAAGGATCGCCGCCGCCTCAACCTGGGTGAGTTTGGCGCCGAGGACGTTGAACACGTCGCCGCGGCTGCTCGCCAGTTGCAGCGCCCGCGTCCCGTAGTGCCGCGACGCAGCAGCGTCACCGCGCAACGCTTCCCCCAGGGACATCCAGGTGTAGACCCGCGGATGGAAGAAATGCATTGGGTCGGTGACGGTTTCGGGTGCCGGAAAGGTGTTCATCATGTGGAGGCCGACCTCGATCTGCAGATCGGTCTCGCCGCGCAGGCCGGCCACGACGACGGTGGCGAAGTCGCTGGCGACGCCGCAGTCCGCGTCCCCCGAATTGCCGTACTGCTCGCGCAGCCCCTGGGCGATGACGTCGGCTTCGTCGATTCGTCCATGGGCACACAGCATGGAGGCCTGTACGGCGACGGCCCCGTAGAAGCTGCGGCCCTTGATATGGGCCCCGATCTCGAAGGCTCGCTGCACCGCTGCGCCGGCCGAGGCGCTGCCCTGGCCGTCGAGAATTCCGCGGGCGCCGGCCAGATGCAGCCAGAGTGCCGCTTGACGTTCGAGCAGTTCTGGTTTGGCCGGCAGCCGGCGGCACAGGTGCAGGGCACGCTCGGTGAGGGTGGCCACGTCCGCATATGCCGAACGGTGCAGTGCGCGTTGGATCGTCGTCTCGTGCACGTCGACCGCGGTGACGGGGTTCAAGTGGATGCCGGCCTGCCAGGCGTGGTCGGCGGCGGCGATGACGATCTCGTACGGGTCGGATTCGAGCCCTGACGCCCGGGCGCTCGCGGCTGCCGCGTGCAACTCGGCCCGGCGGTCCGACGACAGCGTGGCCAGCACGGCATCACGCGTCAGCCCGTGGCTGAACCGGTATGTCCCCGGCAGATCCGCGACCTCGTCGACCACGGCGCCCGCGAGGGCGGGGCGTAGCCGCGCCTCGACCGTCGACGTGGACAGGTTGGCCATCGCGGCAACCTCCGCGACGTCGAATTCGGGCCCCAGGACCGCCGCTGCCGCCAGCAGCTGCCGGCTCGGGCGGCCCAGTTCGTCGAGTCGCCGGCCGAGCACGTCGACCACCGTCTCGGGCAGACCCGGATCCGCCGCCGACCCCGCCTCGAGTGTCCGGGCGATTTCCTTGATGTAGAAGGGATTACCGCGGGCGTAGCGCGAGATGTACGACGCGACCTCGATGGGTGCCGGCGCACCCGTCACGAGGTTGATGAGGTCGCCGGTCGCACCCGCGTCGATGCCGTCCAGAAAGATCGTCACGTTGTCGGCGTGACCGGTCAGCCGTTCCAGCGACGCCCGATTGACCGGCCGCGCGGCACCGTGATAGCGCCAGTTCACCATGACCTGAATACGCAGTTGCGGTAGCCGTGCAGCCAGCAGGGCGAGCGCATCCAACGCAGGTGTGTCCGCATCCTGCGCATCGTCGATGGCCACCAGTACCGGCCGGATGCCCGAAAACTCTTCCAGCGCAACCGCAATACCCTCGGCCAGCGCGAATCCCGTCGCGGGCACCGAAGTACCGGGCGCCGGGACGTCCGAATTCCATTCCGGCACCAGGGCGTCCGCCACGCCAGGGGCCACGCGCTTGACCGCGGCACGCGCGTCGCCGCCGAATTCATTGCCCAACTGGCGTAGCACCTGAATCCACGCCCAGTGTTGCGGCAGGCTGATCCCGGCGGGATGTCCCGCCCAGGCAACCGCGATGCCGGCGGCGCGAGCAGCTTTCGTGACCGTGCGGGTGAACGACGTCTTGCCGATGCCGCTCTCCCCGCCGATCAGGATCATGCCCCCGGCACCGTCGAGCACGCGTGACACGGTGTCCGTCGCGAGGCGCAATTCCCGGTCGCGACCCACCAGCGCGGACGCGGCCGGAGCGACGCGGGCGGCCGGCTGCCCATCGGATTCCGTTGTCGCGGCGGTGATCTGATCGAAGACGGCCTGCAGGTCCACACCAGGCTGACCACCGACCTCACGCTTGAGCACCTCGCAGGCCCGGTCGAATGCACGCACCGCGTCGGACGTCCGTCCGGCGCGGTGCAGAGCGAGCATCAGATGCGCCCACAACGGTTCGTGCAACGGGTTCTGCGCCAACGCCGCCCGGATGTCCGGGATCAGTTCGGCGCCACCGCCGAGATGCAATGCCGCCCGGAACCGTAGTTCGGTTGCCGCCGAACGCAACCCGGCGAACCGCTGCACCTCTGACGCGGCGAATTCGGAGTAGGCGAAATCGCCGAACGGATCGCCTCGCCACAGCGCCAACGACTCTCCGAGCATGCCCACTGCGCTGCCGGCATCGCCGCCGTCGAGTGCCGTCCGGGCCGCGGAGACCAATGATTCGAAGCGGTGCAGGTCGACCGAGTCGCCGTGGAACAGATTCAGGCGGTATCCCCGCGGGCGTGATTCCAGACGGACGGGTTCGGCATCGGACACGTCACCGTCGTCGAGTACGCGCCGCAGATTCGACACGTAGGCGCGCAGTGACGCCAACGCCTTGGGCGGCGCATCGTCTTCCCACACATGCTGAATCAACTGATCCGTGCTGACGACGGAGCCCTGATTGGCGAGCAACACGGCCAGGACACACCGCTGCTTCACCCCACCGAGCGGCACGCTCCTGCCCGCGCGACGGACCTCGACGGCGCCGGACAGCACGTAGTCGACCATGCGTCCCCGACCTTGCGTAGCAACGTACTGTTCGGCCAGACGATACTCATGCCTGGTCGGTCCTGCCTGCGATCGGTACGCTCGCCCGCATGGCCCTGGCCGGTTTGGCTCTCGTCGTGGCGTTGGCTGCCATGGCGGCCGGTGCGAGATACCTCGTCGTGGCACGAAAGATGCGTTCTTTCAACACGATTCGCGGCGCGGTACTCAAGCGGGAGATCAGCCCGACGCCCGCCTCGCTGGGGCGCGAGGGCCACTGGGGCAGTGGCGGGAATTATCAACCGAAAGTGACGTACAGCTACGTCGTCGACGGTGTCGCGTACCGATCGGATCGCTGGAGCTACGGCAGCGAGGGACTCAAGCGCAGCGTCGCCGAACGCGTATTGGCGACGGTTCCCGACGACGTCACCGTCTACTACGACCCGGCCGATCCGCAGCAGTCCTACCTGCAGACCGCGTCGCCGACGATCGGTTACGCACTCTTCGCCGGCGGCACAGCAGTGCTGCTCGTGACGCTCGTGACGATCCTGAGCTGACGCTCCACACCGCGTCCGCTGTCCAAATACTTTCCAAACCCCGATTGTTAGCCTGCCTCGTCATCGCAGCTAGGAGGAGGTTTGGATGTACAAAGAGCTCATGGTCGCCACCGCGATCGCCGCCGTGGCGATCACCGGGTGCTCCACCACCAAGCAGGTGACGGTCGGTTCCCCGAAGAGCGCGTCCAGTACGAGTGCGCCGGCATCCACCGCGCAAGCGAGCGGGTCGGATTCGGGTGCGTCGGACACGGCCACACCGGCGGCCCGACTGGACGCCAGTGCCTGTGTCGAGATCACCCAGGCCAATCTCGATCTCGCCGTCGCCTCGAACTCCGATGCGGCGCGGACGGCCGGCAACACCTTCGAAAAGTACGACCTACCCGGCGACGTCAAGGACGCCGTCGAACATTTCGTCTCGACCGGCGGCGCTCAGTTCGACGATCCCAAGTACGACAAATTCAACAAAGCCATCGAGTCGTGGATCAAACAGGTCTGCCCGCTCTGATCGCGCCGGCGGAATCCCCACAGAAAGGTACCCATAGATGACCGACCAACCATTTCCGCCGCCCGGGGGCTACCCGGCGCCGCCCGCGTACCCCGCAGGCGCCGGCGCACCCGCGGAAAGCCCGTACACCCCCTGGCTCACCCGCGTGCTGGCGTTCCTCATCGACTACCTCCCCTACGCGATCATCGTGGGGATCGGGTACGGCATCGAGGCCGGCACCCAGGAGACCATCTGCACGACGGACTCCTCGGAGTACAACCTGGGTCAGTTCTGCGTGACCGGAAACTCGTCGATGGGCGTGGCGGCGTTCCTCGCCTCGGTGGTGGTGGGATTGGCGTACCTGGTCTGGAATTACGGCGTCAAACAGGGCACGACGGGATCGAGCATCGGCAAGTCCATCATGAAGTTCAAGGTGGTCGGTGAACAGACCGGGCAACCCATCGGGGTCGGCATGTCGATCGTGCGCCAGCTCGCCCATTTCCTGGATGCCGTCATCTGCTACATCGGCTTCCTGTTCCCGCTGTTCGACGCCAAACGCCAGACGATCGCCGACAAGGTGATGAAGACGGTGTGTCTGCCGCTGTCCTGAGGCGCTAGTCCGCGGGGTCGGGCAGCACCCGTAGATGGCCGCGGCGACGTCCGTTGTGTTGCGTGCGCGGCGCCGGCGGGGCCATGACCGCACTGCCGTGCGCGCCGGGCGCCGGGTCGCTGAAGCCGGTGGGGATACCGCCGCGGGGCGGTGTGTCCCGACCTTCGCGCACGGCATCGGCGAGCGCGACGAGGTCGTCGTCGTCAGACGGCGTGGGCAGCGGGCCGGCGTGGCGGACCAACTCCCACCCGCGGGGCGCGGTGATGCGGCTGGCGTGCGACACACACAGGTCCCACGAATGCGGCTCCGACGCGGTGGCCAACGGACCTACGACTGCCGTGGAATCCGAATAGACAAACGTCAGCGTCGCCACGGCGTAGTGCGGGCAACCTGGCCGGCAGCAGCGACGGGGAACATTCACTCGGCGAGATTATCGCGCCGCCGACGCGCCCACCGCCGGACACGCGCGTCACGGGTGCGTCGATCTCCAACCGTTACTATCGGCCGATGGCCCACTCGCGTGTGCGCCGCCGTCGCGGCATGCGCGGCCCGCTCCTCCCCCCGACCGTTCCCGGATGGCGCAGTCGCGCCGAGCGATTCGACATGGCCGTCCTGGAGGCCTACGAACCCATCGAGCGCCGGTGGAGCAATCGCGTCTCCGGACTCGATGTCGCAGTCGACGAGATTCCCCGGATCTCTCCCAAGGATCCCGATGCCATCCAATGGCCGCCCGAGGTGATCGCCGACGGGCCGGTGGCGCTGGCGCGGCTCATCCCGGCGGGCGTGGACGTTCGGGGTAATTCGACACGGGCGCGAATCGTACTGTTCCGCAAGCCCATTGAGCGGCGGGCGAAGGACTCCGTTGACCTCGCCGACCTGTTGCACGAGATTCTCGTGGCGCAGGTAGCCACCTATCTCGGCGTTGAACCGTCGGTGATCGACCCGACCATCATTGACGACTAGCCGGTCGATCTACCCGCGGTATGTCAGATGACGCCGCGCTTGATCCGCCGGCGCTCGCGCTCCGACAGACCGCCCCAGATGCCGAAGCGCTCGTCGTGCGCCAAGGCGTACTCGAGGCACGCGTCGCGCACCTCGCAGCCCTGGCAGATGCGCTTGGCTTCGCGGGTCGAGCCACCCTTCTCGGGGAAGAACGCCTCAGGGTCGGTTTGCGCGCACAGGGCACGCTCCTGCCACTGGTCTTCCGTGAGCTCGGGTTCGTTGTCGATGTGATCGGGCACCAAACTCAGCTGCGGCCGTGCGCCGACGACGTGCTGGATGGGTCCGGTGTTCGTGTGCGGTGCTGTCCCAATAGAGCCGAGCATCCGCCCGTCGAAATGAACGACATGATCGAAATCTGCGTGTTCGTAAGACATTTGCCGCCTCCTCCCCTGCTTTACGTAGTTCTCAAAACGGAGTCCAACTACTTGCCCTGCGTGCCGTGAGTGGCGACCAAATTCGAACAAACGGTCGAATCTCGGTCTGCTGCACCGGAACCGGTAGAACAAACCGGGAATGACACTGGTGTGATTACACACGGGTTAGCTGCCACGGTCAAGCGGATGAAGCGCATTTCCTACCATCCTGTGACCTGAATACGGCGCGTCGTTACCGCGGCGTGTCGCGATAGTGACCAATAACACGCTGCCGCGCAACATAGTTGGCAATGGCGATAACTGATACGGCTGTTACTCAAGTGAATAATGAGGTTTTAAGTTTGCTGCGCGCCAAATTGCCATCCGGGCGCGTCATTCCGCCCGCGCGTCATCGCCTAGGGTGAGTCGACGTGAAGGTGACGGTTCTGGTCGGTGGCGTCGGCGGCGCTCGGTTTCTGCTCGGCGTCCAGAAGCTGCTGGGGTTGGGTCAATTCGCCGACCCGGGCGGAGCCCCTTCCCCCCACGAGCTCACCGCGATCGTCAACGTCGGCGACGACGCCTGGATGTTCGGCGTCCGCATCTGTCCCGACCTGGACACCTGCATGTACACCCTCGGCGGCGGCATCGACCCCGAACGCGGCTGGGGCCACCGCGGCGAAACCTGGCACGCCAAGGAGGAGCTCGCGGCGTACGGCGTGCAGCCGGACTGGTTCGGCCTCGGCGACCGCGACCTGGCCACCCACCTGGTGCGCAGCCAGATGCTGCGGGCCGGGTATCCGCTGTCCCAGGTCACCGAGGCGTTGTGCGACCGCTGGCAGCCCGGCGCCCGGCTGCTGCCCGCCAGCGACGAACGCAGCGAAACCCACGTGGTCGTAACCGATCCCGAATCAGGCAACCAGCGCGCCATCCACTTCCAGGAATGGTGGGTTCGCTACCGCGCGCAGATTCCCACCCACAGCTTCGCGTTCATCGGCACCGAGAAGGCAAAGGCCGCACCGGGAGTCGCCGACGCCATCGCCGGCGCCGACGTCGTGCTGCTGGCCCCCTCGAATCCGGTCGTCAGCATCGGCGCGATCCTCGCGGTGCCCGGCCTGCGCAGCGCGCTGCGATCCACCCCCGCGCAGGTGGTCGGGTACTCCCCGATCGTCGCCGGAAAGCCGTTGCGCGGGATGGCCGATGAGTGCCTCAAGGTGATCGGCGTCGACAGCACCTCGGAGGCCGTGGGCGCGCACTACGGTGCCCGCAGCGGCACCGGCATCCTGGACGGCTGGCTGATCGACGAAGGCGACCACGCCGAGATCGACGGCGTCAACGTCACAGCCGTGCCACTGCTGATGACCGATCCGGCGACCACCGCCGAGATGGTCCGGGCCGGACTGCAACTCGCCGGGATCTCCCTGTGACGGGTCCGGCGATCGAGGAGCACGGCGCCGCGGCCGCCATCGAAATCCTGCCGGTGCCCGGGCTTCCCGAGTTCCGCCCCGGCGACGACGTGGCCGCCGCCATCGCCGACGCCGCGCCGTGGCTTCGCGACGACGACGTGCTGGTGGTCACCAGCAAGGTGCTGTCCAAGTCCGAGGGGCGGATCGTCGCCGCGCCGACCGATCCCGAGGAACGGGACGCCCTGCGGCGCAAGCTGATCGACGACGAGGCCGTGCGGGTACTGGCTCGCAAGGGCCGCACCCTCATCACCGAGAACGCCAACGGGCTGGTTCAGGCCGCCGCCGGCGTCGACGGATCCAACGTCAGCACAACCGAATTGGCGCTCCTTCCGGTGGACCCCGACGCCAGCGCGGCCCGGCTGCGCGCCGGCCTGGCCGAGCGGCTCGGCGTGACCGTCGGCGTCGTCATCACCGACACCATGGGACGGGCCTGGCGAAACGGCCAGATCGATGCCGCCATCGGTGCGGCCGGCCTGGCTGTGCTGCATGGCTATTCCGGGGTCCAGGACACCCACGGCAACGAGCTGCTGGTGACGGAGGTCGCCATCGCCGACGAGATCGCGGCCGCCGCCGATCTGGTCAAGGGCAAGCTGACGGGCATCCCGGTTGCCGTGGTGCGCGGCCTGTCACCGCGCGACGACGGCTCGACCGGCCGGACCCTGGTGCGCGCCGGTCAGGAAGATCTGTTCTGGCTGGGCACCGAGGAAGCACTGGCCCTGGGCCGCAGGCAGGCTCAGCTGATGCGCCGTTCGGTGCGCACGTTCAGCCCCGAGCCCGTCGCGCCCGAACTCATCGAGGAATCCGTCGCCGAGGCGCTCACCGCGCCCGCGCCGCACCACACCCGCCCCGTCCGCTTCGTCTGGGTGCAGGACCACGACACCCGAATCCGATTGCTGGACCGCATGAAAGACAAGTGGCGTACCGACCTCACCTCCGATGGCCGCGCGGCCGACTCCGTCGACCGGCGGGTGGGTCGCGGTCAGATCCTCTACGACGCACCCGAACTCGTCATCCCGTTCCTGGTGCCCGACGGCGCACACAGCTATCCGGATGCGGCCCGTACCGCGGCCGAGCACACCATGTTCACCGTCGCGGTGGGTGCGGCCGTTCAGGGACTGCTGGTCGCGCTGGCGGCCCGGGATGTCGGCAGCTGCTGGATCGGGTCGACGATCTTCGCCGCCGACATCGTGCGCGCCGAGCTCGAGCTGCCGGCGGACTGGGAACCGTTGGGCGCCATCGCCATCGGTCACTTCCCGGAGAGTGCCGGGCCACGCGAACCGCGGCCGCCCGTGGCGACGGACGACCTGCTGATCCGCCGATGAGCGACACCCTCCACGCCTCGGTGGTCGCCACGTTGCGCGACTGGCCGGCGCCGGACGCCGATCAGGACTCCCTGCGTCACGCCGTCGCGGCGTTCGTCGCAGCCCGCCCCGATGCCTGCCGGCGGGCGTGCGAGCCCGGGCACATCACCGCGTCGGCGCTGGTGCTCGACCACACCCGGACCCGGGCCCTGCTGACGCTGCACCCGCGGCTGGGCCGCTGGG
The DNA here is from genome assembly GCF_009729075.1 of Mycolicibacterium sp. CBMA 226. Classification (GTDB taxonomy): domain Bacteria; phylum Actinomycetota; class Actinomycetes; order Mycobacteriales; family Mycobacteriaceae; genus Mycobacterium. The sequence continues at coordinate 75,810 of NZ_VTGY01000013.1, forward strand.
TGCAACTCGGCGGGCACTGCGAGGACGTCGACACCGACATCCGCGCGGCGGCACTGCGCGAGGCCACCGAGGAATCCGGCATCACCGGCCTGACGATCGCCGAGTTGCCCGCGGCACTGCACGTCCACGCGCTGACCTGCTCACTGGGCGTCCCGACCCGGCACCTCGACGTGCAGTACCTGGCCGTCGCGCCGGAGCATGCCGAAATTCACTGCAGTGACGAGTCGCTGGACCTGCGGTGGTGGCCCCTGGACGAGCTGCCGGGGCCGGACCCCGGTCTGGAGCGGCTCGCGCGGGCCGCTCAGACGTCCGTAGAGTAGCGAATACCGCCGTCTGGGATGGTTACCCCGGGCCACACCCGCGCGCCGCGCAGCAGCTCACAACGCGCGCCGATGTTGGCGCCGTCGCCGATCACGCCGTCGCGGATCAGCGCACGGGGGCCGATGCGGGCGCCGAACCCGATGATGGACCGCTCGATGACCGACCCGGCCTCGATCTTCACGCCGTCGAAGACCACCGCACCGTCCAGCCGGGCGCCGGCACCGATCTCGGCACCGCGGCCGACGACGGTCCCGCCGATCAGCAGCGCGCCGGGGGCCACCGCGGCGCCCTCGTGCACCAGGCTCTCGCCGCGGTGTCCGTCGAGCACCGGCGACGGCGCGATGCCCCGCACCAAATCCGCCGAGCCGCGGACGAAGTCGTCCGGCGTGCCCATGTCACGCCAGTAGCTGGCGTCGACGTAGCCGCACACCTTGAAACCGTCGGACAGCAGCTTGGGGAAAACCTCGCGCTCGACCGACACCTCACGGCCCGTGGGGATCTCGTCGATCACCTCGCGCTGGAACAGGTAGCAGCCCGCGTTGATCTGATCGGTCGGCGGATCCTGGGTCTTCTCCAGGAAGGCCGTCACCACGCCCTCGGAATCGGTTGGCACACAACCGAACGCGCGCGGGTCACTCACCCGCACGAGGTGCAGCGTGACATCGGCCTGCCGCTCGCGGTGGCTGGCGACCATGGCGCCGAGGTCCAGCCCGGACAGCACGTCACCGTTGAACACCATGGCGGTCGGGTGGCGCAGCTTGGGCGCCACGTTGGCGATACCGCCACCGGTGCCCCGGGCCTCCTCCTCCACCACGTACTCGATCTCCAGGCCCAGCTTGGAGCCGTCGCCGAATTCCGCCTCGAAGACCTCCGCCTTGTACGAGGTGCCCAGCACCACGTGGCGGATGCCGGCCGCGGCGATCCGGGCGAGCAGGTGGGACAGGAACGGCACGCCGGCCGTCGGCAGCATCGGCTTGGGCGCCGACAGGGTCAGGGGGCGCAGCCGGGTGCCCTGCCCGCCCACCAGGATGACCGCGTCGACGTCAACCGGATTCACCGCGTCACTCAACTCGCGTCCTTTCGCCATGACTGAAGATGTCTGTGCCCCGATGCAAGCCCCCACCACGACCCTGCGTCGCAGGTAGCCTAGTTCGCCCGACGGCGCTTCCGCCTGCTATTGCCCACCACCGCGCGTTCGCGGGCGCGCAGGGCCGACTTGATGGTCCACCGCAGCGGGGCCTGCCACCAGTGCGGGTGCCGGTCGGCGAGGAAGGTATAGGTGCTGCGGTGGTGCGCGGCCAGATTGCGGGCCGGGTCACGTCCGGTGGAATGTCCCTTGTCGTGCAGGATTTCGGCGGCCGGGACGTACACGTTCTGCCAGCCCGCACGCGCCAGTCGGTCGCCGAGGTCGACGTCCTCCATGTACATGAAGTAGTTCTCGTCGAATCCGCCGATCTGCCGGAACGCCTTGGCGCGCACCAACAGACACGAGCCCGACAACCAGCCGACCGCGCGTTCGCTGGGCTCCAGCCGGTCCTGGCGGTAGGCCGCCGTCCACGGATTGGATTTCCAGAACGGGCCCACGACCGCGTGCATGCCACCGCGGACCAGGCTCGGCTGATGCCGGGCCGACGGATAGACCGAACCGTCGGGGTCGCGGATCAGCGGGCCCACCGAGCCGGCCGCCGGCCAGCGCGCCGCGCCGGCGAACAGCTCGTCGATGCTGTTGGGCCCCCATTGCACGTCGGGGTTGACCACAACGAAGAACTCCTGGTCGACGACGCTGTCGGGCGTGTCGAGATAAGCCGCCACCGCACGGTTCACCGCGGTGCCGTAGCCGAGGTTGCCGCCGGTGCGGAACAACTCGACGTCGGCGTACCGTTCCACGGCCGCTTCGGGCGCGCCGTCGGTCGACCCGTTGTCGGCCATCACCACCAGCAGCCGGCGCTCGGTGGCGTGAGCCAGCGTCTTCAGGAAGCGGTCCAGATGCGCCCCAGGTGAATACGTCACCGTCACCACGAGCAGTGGGCGGTCCGGCACAGGTGATCTGTCGGACTGCGTCCTCGGCGGTCCGGATGGCTGCTCGATCACGGGCTAGAGGTTAGCGGGCCCGCGGCCGGACCCGCACCACGGTGTGACCCGCCGAACCCGGGCTACCGGCCACAGCAACCCCTCACCAGTAGCCTGTCCTGGTGCCAGGTCGACTGTTCCGCATCCTCGCCGTCATGACGACGGTGCTCGTGATGGTGGGCACCGGCGTGGCCTGGAACAGCCTGCGTTCGCTGGAATCCGGCATCAACCGCATCAGCACCGCGGCCCTCGGCGGCGGAGGCGACGACGGTGCCGTCGACATCCTGCTCGTCGGCATGGACAGCCGCACCGACGCGCACGGAAACCCCTTGTCAGAGGAAGAACTCGCGACGCTGCGGGCCGGCGACGACGTCTCCACCAACACCGACACCATCATCCTGGTGCGCATCCCCAACAACGGGCGCTCGGCCACCGCAATCTCCATCCCGCGCGACTCCTATGTGCAGGCGCCGGGGCTGGGCAAGACCAAGATCAACGGCGTCTTCGGTCAGGTGAAGCTCGAGAAGATGAAGGAACTCGTCGAGCAGCAGGGCGAGGACGCCGCCACCGCCGAGCCGAAAGCCGTCGAGGCCGGCCGCGAAGCGCTGATCAAAACCGTGGCAAAGCTCACAGGCGTCACCGTCGACCATTACGCCGAGGTCGGGCTGCTGGGCTTCGCGTTGATCACCGACGCCCTCGGCGGCGTCAACGTGTGCCTGAAGAACGCCGTCGACGAACCGTTGTCGGGAGCCAACTTCCCGGCCGGCTGGCAGAAACTCAACGGCCCCCAGGCCCTGAGCTTCGTGCGGCAGCGGCACGATCTGCCCCGCGGCGACCTCGACCGGGTGACCCGCCAGCAGGTGTTCATGGCGTCGCTGGCGCACGACATCATCTCCGGGCAGACCCTGTCCAGCCCCAGCACCCTGGGCCGGCTGCAGCAGGCCGTGCAGCGGTCCGTCGTGCTCTCGGACGGTTGGGACATCATGGATTTCATCCAGCAGATGCAGAAGCTCGCCGGCGGTAATGTGGCGTTCGCCACCGTCCCGGTGCTGGCCGAGGACGGCTGGAGCGACGACGGCACCCAGAGCGTCGTGCGCGTCGACCCCGCACAGGTGCAGCAGTGGGTCGCCGGTCTGCTACAGGACCAGGCCGAGGGCAAGACCGAGAAGCTCGCGTACACCCCCGCAAACACCACCGTCGACGTCGTCAACGACAGCGACATCAACGGACTGGCCGCGGCGGTGTCGGAGGTCCTCACCGAAAAGGGCTTCGCCGCAGGCAAAGTCGGCAACAACGAGGCCGACCACGTGACGTCGAGCCAGATTCAGGCGGCGAAGTCGAGCGACCTCGGGGCCAAGGCCATCGCCGAACAGCTGGGTAACCTGCCCGTGGTGGAGAACGCCTCGGTACCCGGCGGCGCGGTGCGGGTCGTGCTGTCGCACGACTACGCGGGCCCCGGTTCCGGCCTCGAGGGCGGACACCACACCGCGGCCCAATCCGCTTCCGACACCACCGATTCCGGCACCGCCACCCAGGCGCCGCCGCCGTCCCCGATCATCACCGCGGGCGCGGCCGATCCGAAGTGTGTCGACTGACCGTGACCAATCTGTCCAGCGCGATCCTCGACCCGCTACTGCGCGCCGACCCGGCCGGGCCGCGCATCACCTACTACGACGACGCCACCGGCGAGCGCATCGAGCTGTCGGCGGTGACGCTGGGCAACTGGGCCGCCAAGACCGCCAATCTGTTGCGTGACGAGCTCGGCGCCGGGCCCGGCAGCCGGGTCGCGGTGCTGCTGCCCGCGCACTGGCAGACGGCCGGCGTGCTGTTCGGCATCTGGTACATCGGCGCGGAAGTGGTTGTGGGTGAACCACTTCCGACGGACTGCGACGTGGCGATGTGCACCTTGGACCGGCTCGCCGAAGCCGACGAGACCGGCGCCGCCGAGGTCGTGGTGCTGTCCCTCGACCCGTTCGGTAAGCCCGTCCCCGACCTGCCGCTCGGTGTCACCGACTACGCGACGTCGGTACGCGTGCACGGCGATCAGATCGTGCCCGAGCGCGCGGCCGGTCCCGCGCTGGCCGGCCGGTCCGCCACCGACGTCTTCGCCGAGGCCCAAAGCGGCGCTGCTACACAGGGTTTCACCGCGAACACCCGACTGTTGTCAACTGCGCAGTGGGGCACCGCGGACGAACTCGTGGCCAACCTGCTGACCGTTTTCGCCGGCGGCGCATCCCTGGTCCAGGTGGCCAACCCCGACGCGGGCGCGCTGGATAGGCGCCGCGCGACGGAGAAGGTCACCGCCGACCTCTAACCGGCGCGGGTCACTTAAGCAGCGCGCGGGACATCACGACGCGCTGAATCTGGTTGGTGCCTTCGTAGATCTGGGTGATCTTGGCGTCGCGCATCATGCGCTCCACCGGGAAGTCGACGGTGTAGCCGTATCCGCCGAAGAGCTGCACCGCGTTGGTCGTGACCTCCATGGCCACGTCAGAGGCGAAACACTTCGATGCCGACGCCAGGAACTGCAGGTTCGCCTCGCCGCGCTCGCCGCGGGCGGCCGAGGTGTACACCATCAGGCGGGCGGCTTCGATCTTCATCGCCATGTCGGCGAGCATGAATTGCGTGTTCTGGAAATCAGCGATCGACTTGCCGAACTGCTTGCGCTCCTTCGTGTAGGCGATCGAGGCGTCCAGCGCGCCCTGGGCGATACCCACCGCCTGCGCACCGATGGTCGGGCGGGTGTGGTCCAAGGTGGCCAGCGCGGTCTTGAAACCGGTGCCGGGTTCGCCGATGATCCGGTCGCCCGGGATCCGGCAGTTCTCGAAGTACAGCTCGGTGGTGGGCGATCCCTTGATGCCCATCTTGTGTTCCTTGTGCCCGGCAGAGAATCCCTCGTCGTCCTTGTGCACGATGAACGCGGAGATCCCGTTGGCGCCCTTGTCCGGGTCGGTCACGGCCATCACGGTGTACCAGGTGGAGTATCCGCCGTTGGAGATCCAGCATTTGGAGCCGTTGAGAATCCAGTCATCGCCATCGGCGACGGCCCGGGTCCGCATCGCGCCCGCATCACTACCGGCCTCCCGCTCGGACAACGCGTAGGACGCGGTGGCCTCCCCCGCCGCGATCGACGGCAACACCTTCTGCTTGAGCTCCTCGGAACCACGCATCAGCAGGCCCGTGGTGCCCAGCTTGTTGCAGATCGGAATCAGCGAGGACGACGCGCACACCCGCGCCACCTCTTCGATCACGATGGACGCGGCGACCGCGTCGGCACCCTGACCGCCGTACTCCTCGGGGATGAACACCGCAGAGAAGCCCGACCCGTCCAGTGCCGCCAGAGCCTCGTCGGTGTAGCGCGCCTTGGCGTCCACGTCTGCGGCGTACGGAGCGATCTCCTTCTCGGCAAGCGCCCGGATCGCGGCACGAAGCTCCTGATGCTCTTCCGGCAGCTGAAACAGATCGAATGACGGGTTACCGATAGACATTGATGGCTCCTTGCCTGCCCATGTGGCGAGATGCGGGTTGCTACTCGCCGGTAACTTTACCGCCCCTGGCCCGACACCTTCTGCAGACCACGGACCAGCTCGCGGTAAGTGCGGTGATACACGGTCCGCAACGTCTCACTCCGGCGCAGGACGTCGACGGCCGTCACCGGGCCGAGCAGCAGCACCGGATGCCCGGCGAAAACCGAGGTGGTGTGCTGGATCCGAGCCGAGCGGTGCGCCGCCGACTCCAGTTCGGCCTGGTAGTAGTCGCAGTACTCCGGCTGGGTGAAGAACACCTTGTTGAAGCCGATCGCGAACGGGGCCAGCCCGGCGCCGTCGTCGAGGTACTTGAGGGTGCCCACGGCGACACCCGGCCAGAACTCGTTGAAGACGTCGTCGGCGATGACGATGCCGCCGTCGGCCAGCGTGGCCTCGGCGAGCTGCATGTCGCTGTAGACGATCTCCTCGGTGTGCCCACCGTCGACGCTGAAGAATCGGATGGGTGCGCCGGCCTCCTCCAGCAGCACCTCGGGGCTGAGCTTCGTGGAGTCGCCCTGGTGGATCACCACACTGTCCATCGACGACCAGACGTCGACGTTGCTGGTGAACTTCGCCAGGTCACCGGCCCCGGAACCGTCGATGTTGAGGTCCTGGTCGCCGAAAATGTCGATGGCAACGGACTTTTCCTCGTCCCGCTGCAGCAGGTTCAGGCCGATGAACAGCTTGCCGTGGTGCACACCGATCTCGGCGACCGCACCGCTGACGGACCTGGCCCGCTGGGCCTCGTCCAGCGCTCCGGCGACCAGAAGCACCTCAGGCTCCATGAATCCCGTGACGAGTTTGTGGCCGACGCTGCGGTACCGCGCGAATGAGGATTTCATCGATCGTGAGCTTACTTGCCCAGCAACCGATTCCGCAGCGCCTCATCCTTGTCGAGCACCATCTGCTCCAGGTCCTCTTGGAAACGCTGCATCCGCGCCCGCAACGCGGTATCGGCCGACCCCAGGATGCGTACCGCCAGCAGGCCCGCGTTGCGCGCACCACCGATCGACACGGTGGCCACCGGCACCCCGGCGGGCATCTGCACGATCGACAGCAACGAGTCCATGCCGTCGAGGCGGGCCAGCGGCACCGGCACGCCGATCACTGGCAGTGGAGTCGCCGACGCGACCATGCCGGGCAGGTGCGCCGCGCCACCGGCGCCGGCGATGATCACCTCGACGCCGCGGTCCGCGGCGGTCTTGGCGTAGTCGAGCATGCGCTGCGGGGTGCGGTGCGCCGACACCACGCCGACCTCGAACGGCACCTCGAACTCGGCAAGCGCGGTGGCCGCGTCCTCCATCACCGACCAGTCACTGTCACTGCCCATGATCAGGCCGACCCGGGGGCCTCCCGCGCGTTCACTCATGTCCACTCCATCCGTCGGTCCACTCAGCGTGCGACAACCAATGCGCGGCCCGTACGGCGCGCTCGCGTACGTCCGCCACGTAGGCCTCGTCGTCGAGCGAGCCGCCCGGCGCGCCGACGATGTTGACATGGCCGATCTTCCGGCCGGGCCGCTCCCCCTTGCCGTACAGGTGCACCCGGGCCTCGGGCAGCCGCCCGAACAGGTGATGCAGCCGCTCGTCCATGGTCATCTCGGGCTGCGTCGGCGCGCCCAGCACGTTGGCCATGACCGTCACCGGCGCCAGCGGTGCCGTCGACCCCAGCGGGTAGTCCAAAACGGCACGCAGATGCTGCTCGAACTGGCTGGTCGTCGCGCCGTCCATGCTCCAGTGCCCGGAGTTGTGCGGCCGCATCGCCAGCTCGTTGACGACAAGGCCGGCCCCGCGCTCCTCATCGAAGGTCTCGAAGAGCTCGACCGCCAGCACGCCGACCACCCCCAGCTCGTCGGCGATCCGCAAGGCCAGCTGCTCGGCCGCCGTGGCCACCGCGGGATCCAGCTGCGGCGCCGGCGCGATCACCTCGACGCAGATGCCGTCCTCCTGCACGGTGTGCACCACCGGCCAGGCCGCGCCCTGCCCGAACGGCGAGCGCGCGACGAGCGCGGCCAGCTCGCGGCGCATGGCGACCTTTTCCTCGACCAGCACGGCGACGCCGTCGGCCAGGTAGCCCTCGGCGGCGGCGCGGGCCTGCGCCACGTCGTCGGTGAGGGTGACGCCCTTGCCGTCATAGCCACCCCGGCTGGCCTTCACCACGAGGCCGCCGCCGACCTGCGCGCCGAGTTCGTCGATGGCATCGAGATCAGCGGCCGACGCCACCTCGCGGTAGCGCGGCACCGGTGCGCCGAGCTCGGCCAGCCGGCGGCGCATCACCAACTTGTCCTGGGCGTGCACCAGCGCCGACGGCGGCGGGGCCACGTTGACGCCGTCCGCGACGAGGGTCTCCAGCAGCTCATTGGGCACGTGCTCGTGATCAAACGTCAGGGCCGACGCACCGGCTGCCACCTGGCGCAATGCCTCGAGGTCGGTGTGCGAGCCCAGCACCACCGCCGGACTCACCTGGGCGGCCGGCTCGTCGGCGGAAACCGCCAGGACCCGCAGGGTCTGGCCGAGCGCGATGGCTGCCTGGTGGGTCATGCGGGCCAACTGGCCGCCACCGATCATTGCCACGACGGGGGGTTGCGTCACGGCGCCTAGTTTGTCACGCACCGCGGGCGTCCCCCGAATCTGCCCACACCGGCCAGCTACCGCCCGCTACCTGCACGGGTACGCGAAATGCAGGTGCTTTCCGTAAACTTCCCGCTTATGTCGTTCACCGAGGCCACCATCGCGCGGCTCCCGCGAGTGATTCGGCCGTTTGCCGAGCGGCATCACGAGCTAATCAAGTTCGCCATCGTCGGCGCCACCACGTTCGTCATCGACTCGGGCATCTTCTACACCCTCAAGCTCACGGTCCTCGAGCCCAAGCCGGTGACGGCCAAGATCATCGCCGGCATCGTCGCGGTCATCGCGTCGTACGTGCTGAACCGCGAATGGAGCTTCCAGAACCGCGGCGGCCGCCTGCGCCACCACGAGGCGCTGCTGTTCTTCGCCGTCAGTGGCGTCGGCGTGCTGCTGAGCATGGCCCCGCTGTGGGTGTCCAGCTACGTGCTGCAGTTGCGCCAGCCCAACGTGTCGCTGGCCGTCGAGAACATCGCCGACTTCGTGTCGGCGTACATCATCGGCAACCTGCTGCAGATGGCGTTCCGGTTCTGGGCGTTCCGGCGCTGGGTCTTCCCCGACGAGATGGCAAAGCACGCACCGGATATGACGCTCGAGGCGACCATCACCGCCGGTGGTTTCGCCGAAGCCTACGACGAACTCGGCGACGAAGAACTCGGCGACGAGGACCCTCAGCTGGGCGACTCCTCGGAACCCAAGGTGTCGAAGACTTCGTGATATAGCAGCGAGTGGACCTGTTCCACCCGCGGAATGTCATGGAATTCCAAGGGATCCTGCGACGCCGACTCGATGATCAGCGTGCCGGTGCGCAGTATCCGGTCCAGGAGCCGGTGCCGGAATTCCACACTGTTGATGCGCGCCAACGGAATATCGATGCCCGACCGCGTCAGCACGCCGCGCCGGAACATCACCCGGCGGTCGGTGATCACGAAATGCGCCCCGCGCCAGTTCAGGAACGGCCAGACGGTGAGCCAGCCGACCACCACCAACCAGATGACCCCGATCACCGCGAAGATGATGTTCTTGGCACTCGAGTCCCAGTTGGTGTGATTGACCACCGCCGCGACGAACGCGGCCAGCGCCGTCCCGGCCAGCAACACCAGAACCGGGCCGACCAGTCGCTTCCAGTGCGGGTGCCGATGCAGCACAACATGTTCGTCGGCGGCCAGCACGTTGTCCGGGTAACCCATACCCAGACTCTAGGCGGTGCTCAGCTGGTGACGGGCCGCAAATGTACGACGTCACCCGCCGCCACGGTGACGGCGCCGTCTCCCGAATCGATCACCAGCGCACCGCCCGCGTCGACGTCGGTCGCCTGCCCCACCACCTCGCGCCCGCCCGGCAGCTCGGCGCGCACCGACTGCCCCAGCGTGCTGCTGTGCTTGCGGTAGATGGCCAACAGCTCGACGTTGCCGCCCACGCGCCACTCGGCGATCCGGGCGTGCAGACGATTCAGCAGTGCCACGGCGAGCCGCTGCCGATCCGGTTGTGCCACACCGAGACTCAGCAAGGAGACCGCTGCCGGATCGGGTAGTTCGGCGGCTGCGAGTGACACGTTCAAGCCGATGCCGACGACGATGACGGGCGACCCGCCACCTGGCGCCGCGACCTCCGAGAGGATCCCCGCAAGTTTGCCCGCGCCCACCAAGACATCGTTGGGCCACTTGAGCGCGGCCGCCACGCCGGCCACCTCGGCGACGGCCTCGACGACGGCCACCCCGGTCGCCAGCGACAGCAGCCCCCAGGTTTCGCTCGGCACGTCGGTCGTGTCCACGCCGACCGACACCAGAATCTGTGACCGCGGCACCGCCGACCAGCTGCGGCCCTGGCGTCCCCGGCCCTCGGTCTGGTCCTCGGCGAACCGGGCCACGCCCGCCACGTTCTCGCCGGCCTGCGCGCGGGCCGCGAGATCGGCGTTGGTGGAACCGGTTTCGGTCACCACCTCGACACGCCAGTTGTCGCCGGCTTCTGCCTGGATCGCCGCGGCGTCGAGCGGCTGCAGGTCAGCAGTCATTGGTTACCTTCTTCCCGGCGAACCGATCTGTCATCCAGTCGAGCATCTCCTGCGCCGCGGGCGGGTTGTGCTCACCCTTCGGGTCGAACTCCGTCGTCACGGTGCCGCCGAGCGAGCAGGCCCGCCCGATCGCCGCCTTGGTCCAGGCGGCGTCGATGAAGGGGTCCTGACCGCCGTACCAAACGTACAGCGGCGCGGTCAGCGGCCGTTGCGGAATCGCCCACGCCTGCAACAGGTTCTGCAGCCGGTGGGCGGCGTCCGGCGAGACCGGGAGAAAGTCGCGCGGTCCGAGCTGCTCCGCGGCGACCGCACGCCGGTAGGCCCCGTCGGCGCTGCAGTCGGTCAGCACGTTCCAGTACCGGGCCGCGCCACCACGGCGGTAGTCGTCGCGGTTCAGGTCGGTGTGCAGCCGGGCCAGCGATTCGATCAGCGCCTGCAGCACCGGCCGCTGTTCGCTCGTCAACGAGCCCGTCTGCGCTTTCGACACCAGGCCGCTGACATCGGCGGCGGGAGCGATCGCGACGGCACCGACCAGCGTCAGCTCAGGCGCGTACGGCGCCGCCTGTTCGTCGGCCGCCCATGCTGCGGCGCCGCCCTGCGAGTCGCCGAACGCTGCCCACGTCGTGGAGACGTCGCTGAACACGTGCCGCGCCGCGCGGACCGCATCGATCAGGTTGAGGCCTGCGGTGCGGGCGTCGGAGTACGGATGAATGCCCTTGACGCCCAACCCCTGGTAGTCGGGCAATGCGACGGCATACCCGAGGTTGATCACGACTTTCGCGATGGGCAGCAGGTTCATCAGCGTCGGCGACAGCGACGGACCGCAGTTGTTGTCGATGCCCAGGGTGCCGTGGCCCAGGGCCACCACGGGCCAGCCGCCCTTGGGCGCCTGCCCCAGCGGGGTCAACACCGACCCCGAGACGACCGTCTGCGTGCCGGTGTCACCCGAGGTGGAGTGGTACACCACGCGGGCGGCGCGAATCCCCTGGCCGGTGAAGGTGCTGGTGACGCCCGGCATGGTCGTCGCCGACAGCAGGGTGCCGGGACCGGAGCCGGTGAGATCGGCCGAACCGATCGGCGCCGGCCCGCCCGACAGCGGGATGAACATGTCCAGGACCTTCGAGGTCCCGATGAGCGCGAGTGGTCGCAGGTAGGTCGCGGCGGTGAGGCCACCGACGACCAGGACGGCCACGACGATCCACGGCAGGGCTTTACGCATCAAAGAGGATTATTCACCGACGGTCGCCCGCGCGGGTTCAGTAGGCGCCCGAACCGCCGATGATGGTGCGGAAGGTCTTGGCCGCGATCAGCAGATCGTTGGTGATGGACCAGTTCTCGACGTACGACAGGTCGAGCCGCACCGAGTCCTCCCACGACAGATCTGCCCGGCCACTGACCTGCCACAGCCCGGTGATCCCGGGCAGCACCAGCAGCCGGCGGCGAACCTGCTCGTTGTACGTGTCGAACTCGCGGCGCAGCGGCGGCCGCGGGCCGACGACGCTCATGTCGCGGCGCAGCACGTTGAAGAACTGCGGCAGTTCATCGATGCTGTAGCGCCGCAGGTACTTTCCGACCATCGTGACGCGCGGGTCCTCGTGGATCTTGAACAGCACGCCGCTGCCGCTCTGGTTGAGGTCGAGGTTGATCAGCTCGTCGACCATCTTGTCGGCACCCGGCACCATGGTGCGGAACTTCGTCATCTGGAAAGGCTGGCCATCCAGGCCGATCCGCTCGGAGCGGTAGAACACCGGGCCGCGGCTGGTGAGCTTGATCGCGATGGCCGCAAGCACCATGAGCGGCGAGGTCACCGTGAGCGCGAACAGCGCGACGAACACGTCGAAGGCGCGCTTCTGCAGCTTCTTGGTCCCGCTGTACTGCGGACGCTCGACGTGGATCAGCGGCAGTCCGGCGACGGGACGCATCGTGAGCCGGGGGCCGGCGACGTCCATGACGCTCGGGGACACGACCATGTCGACGCCGAGCTTGTCGAGCTCCCAGGACAATTCCCGCATGCCTTCGGGCCCGAGGTGATCGGTTGTGGTCAGGGCGACGGCATCGAAGCTGGCCTGCGAAATGGCGTCGGAGACCTCGGACTCGTTCCCGAGGATGGGCAGCGAGCCCACGCCCGGCACGTCGAAGGTCCCGCCCGCGGGACGCCCGGTGAGGCAGACGCCGACGACGGAGTAGCCGTACCACCACTCGCGGTGCAGCGACTGCACCAGATTCCGCACGGCGCGCGGGTCGCCGACCGCCAGCACCGACGACACGCACTTGTTGCGCCGGCGCAACCGGGACAACACCCGGCGACATACGGTCCGGCTCACGACGAGGCCGACCAGACCGAGCGGCAGCGCGACGGCCAGGTAGCCACGGGCGTACTCGGGGCGGAAGATCATCAGGGCGATAGCAATGAAGGCAACGGTTGCCAGCGTCGCCGAGAACACCCGGCGGTACTCCTCCACGCCGGCCCCGACGATGCGCGGCGACCGGGTGCGGTACGCGGCCAGCATGGCCAGCCAGATCATGGCGACGAACAGCGACAGCACCGAGTAGTAGGAGAAGACGTGCAGGTACGTCGAAGTGAACTCCACGGATGCATCCGGAGTACCGAGCTTGACGAACTGGGCACTCGCCAGGGCCAACACGACCACGAGCAGATCGAATGCGATGAGACACCAGCGGTACCGCGACTGCCAGGCCCGGTCAGCTAAAGGCGAAACGGCCCGTACAGGACGTACGGCCGAAGCCTTCGGAACGAAGAGTTCTTCTGCCACCGACACTGACGTCCACTCCCTCCGATTTGCTGGGTCTTCGCCATAGCCCCCGCTCAGCGAACTGCGACTACTATCTCATCGTTTGCTCGAAATTACCACCGATCGGAAAAATAGGCAGGTCAACCGCACCGCCCCTGGAGGGCGGCCTTAGCGAACCCGGCAAATTGATAGAAGAACGTCAATTCCCACCCGATCGGCGAGAAGTCATAGTCCCTCGGCAGCGCCACCGCAACCACCGAACCACGGTTCGTCGAATAGCACTGCCGGAAGACCAGGCGTGCGCGCGGCAGGTGATACCGCCAGCTGACCACGATGATGCGGTGCCAGGACCGGGTGTCGGCGAGCTGCCGCATCATCATGGCCTCGCCGCGGGTCGTCAGGATCTCCGGCTTCCGGCAGATCACCTCGATGTCCGTCGCCGGTGCGCAGGCAGTCTTCATTTGCGGGTCACCGGGCAGATACGGGTTGGACAGCACGACCGTGCGGGCCCAACCCTGGCGCGCCAGACTCAGTCCGTACTGTTCACGCCCGTCGTGTTCGCCGGCCAACACGATGATCGCGTCGGCGCGCTGCAACTGATCGGACTTGGCGTTGGCGAAAAGCGCCGCCCCGGCAAGTCCGACATCGACGAGCAGCACGATGGTGACCACAGCAATGACACGACGGACAACCCTGCCGAGTTCACCGCGCGGCATAGTCCGCCAGTTGTTCACCACACATCTCGCGGTATTGCTGCCACATGCGACGGCCCAACTCGCGCTGCCCGGCGGCACTGTAGTGCCGGTCCTCGGAGCTGTTGTACGAATCGCGAGGCCCCGGCGCGAAGGCGGTCAGCGGCCACCGGTTCGGCGTGTCGGCGTGGACGGCGTCGATCGCGGCGTAGGGCTTACCGCTCAGTTCCATCTCCTCGGGCACCATCTGGCCGAGGACGAACGGCAGGTCGTCGCCGTACCGCGCTCGCATGTCGGCGACCAGGGCGTCGAACTTCGCCTGGTACTGCGCACCGGAGATCAGCGGCACGTCGGTCTCGCCCTGGTGCCACAGCACGGCGGCGATCTCACTGCCCGGATAACGCGCCAGCGCCGCGTCGATGGCCGCCACCGCCCGGCGGTACAAATTCACCCGCGTCTCGCGGTCGGCCGGATCCCAGGTGTGCCCGTTCTTCGGGGTGAACGACGTGTCGCCCCGCGCACCGGGGATCAACAGGACCGGGCGACCGGTGGCCGCGGTGAGTTGTTTGGCGAAGGTCGGGCCGAAACCGACGTATTTGCAAGGTATCTCGTGCAGCAGCGGCTGTGTCGCCAGTACTGCCGTCCCTTTGGACGGCCCGCACATGGCCCACTGGTGCACGAGCGGATGGGGCCGGTCCAGGCCGTCGGGGTCGACGGGCAACCCCATGCCGAAGGCGTTGGACTGACCAAGGATGGGCACGATCAGGTACGGCCGCTCGGGGGCGCCGACGGCCGTGCCGCGGGGCGCGATCAGCCGTTTCACGATGCACTTGGCCTCGATCAGTAGCTGCTGACGAATCGGGCTGTCGCCGTCGGGATTACGTGGTCCCTTGCGCAGGACAGTCATTGACCGCCTCGTCTCCCCTGAATCGTTCTGCCAGCCACCGCAATTGGCCCGGTCCGTCAATATCGCCGTGCCCACCGTCGGGCTGGAAATTCCAGACCACCGTACCGCCCAGCGAACACGCACGGGCGATGGCGGCCTTGGTCCACTCGGGATCCAGGAAGGTGTCCTTGCCGCCGTAGACCACCGACATCGGCGCCGACAACCGTTGTTGCGGCAATGCCCAGTCCTGCAAGTAGCGACGCAGGCGGTCGGCGGCCGTGGCATCGATGGGCGACAGGTCGGTCGGCCCGATCTCATCGATGGCTGTGGCACGGTAGGCGGCGTCGGGTCCCGAGCACGCCGACAGCACCTTCCAGTACCGCGCCGCCGCGCCCCGGCGGTAGTCGTCGCGGTTCAGGTCGGGATGCAGCCTCGCCAGTGACTCGACGATCGCCTGGAACGCCGCTTCCTGATCCTTGGTCATGGTGCTGGGCTTGCCCTGGTCGAAGATGCCGGCCTTGTCGACGATGCCCGCCACATCCGCGGAGGGCACGCTGGCCGCCGCGCCGATCAGGTCGAGTTCGGGGGCATACGTGCGCGCCTGCTCGTCGGCGGCCCAGGCCGCGCCGCCGCCCTGCGAGCCGCCGAATACGGCCCAGCGGTTAGAGACGTCGCGGAAGGTATGGCGCAGGGCCCGGACCGAGTCGATGACGTTGCGGCCCGCGGTGCGGTTGTCGGTGTACGGATGGATACCGGGCGCGCCCAGCCCCTGGTAGTCGGCGAGCGCGACCGCGAAGCCGAGGTGGACGAATCCCTGCACGAAGACCACATTGCCGAGCAGATTCGCCGACAGCGACGGCGCGCAGGCCTGGTCTATACCCGTCGTGCCGTGGGCGAGCGCGATGACGGGCCAGCCGCCGTCCGGCGCCTTGCCCAGTGGCGTGAACACCGATCCTGACACCACCGTCGGCACGTCGGTGTCACCTGACGTGGATCGGTAGACCACCCGGGCGGCCTGCAGATCCTTGCCCTCCGGCGAGTTGGTCACCGCAGGCATCGTCATCGCACTGATCAGGCTGCCGGGGCCGGACGCCGTGAGGTCCGCGGTCCGGACCGGCACCGGATCACCGGCGCCACCGTGCCGCAGCACGTTCATGGCCCAGCTGCCGACCTGCCACATCACCGGCAAGGATGCCGCGATCAGGAGCACCGCGGCGAGCGCGGCGCCCCACTGGATCGCACGACGCATTCAGCACCACCCGGTGCAGTGCAGAGCCAAAGTCGGCGCGTTCACCGTCCGGCCGCCTGCGCTGATTCGAATGATTGGCAGCTGTTGGGCACTGGGACGCCGTCGAAGCGGTCTTTGATCCAATCGAAGGACATGGAGACATCGATGTCGGCGTGTCCCCGCGTGGGCTGGAACATGATGTCGATCACGTCGCCCAGATGGCACGCGGCGGAGAGCGCTTTGTTCGTCCAATCGGGCGGCAGCAGCGTGTCCTGGCCTCCGTACAGCACCAGCATGGGCGCCGACGCCGGTTCCTTCGGCAGGCTGCGCTTGGCAAGCAGCCCCTGCAGTGTCGCCTCCGCCTGCGGACTCGCGGGCCGCAGGTCGTCAGGCGTGATCGCGTCGATCGCGGCAGCGCGGGCGCTGGCATCCTCGGTACGGCACGAGGCGAGGACGTCCCAGTGCTGTGCGACATCGCCGCGGCGATAGTCCTGCAGGCTCAGTGACGGATTCTCCTTCGCCAGAGCGGCGAGGATCAGCTGAAGAACGGCGCCCTGCTCTTTCGACAGGCTGCCGGCGGCGGCCCCGGTGGCCAGCCCAGTGAGGTCGGTGGCCGGTGACACGCTGACGGTGGCGACGAGCGTCAGCCCGGTGCCATAGTGGGCAGCGAGTTCGTTTGCGGCCCAGGCGGCTTGGCCGCCCTGCGATATCCCGACGGCCAACCAGCGGTCCGATGACTCCGGCACCAGTTTGCGCGCGGCGCGCGCCGCGTCGATGACGTTGTAGCCCTCGGTGGCGGCGTCGGCATACGGGTGCCCCGCGGTGCCGGGCCCGAGTCCCTGGTAGTCCGGCAGACTCACCACGTAGCCGGCCTTCACGAGTGCGGTGATCGTCGGCGAGAGGCCGAGCAGCGTCGACGACCCCGACGGCCCGCACCCCTCTTCCACGCCGGACGTGGCGTGGCCGAAGACGATGACGGGCCAGCCTCCCCGCGGAGGCGTGGCGTTCGGCACGAACACCGAGCCCGCCACCTCGGTGTGGTCGCCAGTGATCCCGGATGTCGACGTATACGCTATGTGAGCGGCAAGCGACACCGCCGATTTGAGCCGCAGGTCAAGCGTGGGGATCGTCGACGCGGAAACCAGCGCACCGGGCACCCGGCCGGCGCCGGTGGTATCGGGTTTGAGGTCGATCCCCGGGGTCGCGGCGGGCTTGTCCGCTTTCGGAGTGGAACTGCTTCCACAGCCCGACATGGTCACGCACACCACGGCAAGTACAGCCACCGAAACCGCGCGCGGCAGTCGCGGCGAGATCATCCCGTCTCCCGGACGGTGGCGTCGTTGACCACCCGTTCCAGGTGTCGGCGACTCTGCACCCGGTCGCGGATCAGAGCGCGCGTGATCACCGCGAGCACCGCCAGTGCGAAACCGAGCACGGTCCCGATCATTAGGTAGGTCGACATCCCGCCGACCCGCTCGGTCGGACTGGCGTCGTCGACGATGGCGAGCGTCACGCTGGTGCCTGCGACCATCGCCAGCCGGTTGCCGACCGTGACCATGTTGGTGACGACCTCGTGCGCGATCTGCGTGGTCTGCTCGCGATCTGTACCGGTCACCGTGACATTCATCAACGCGGTGGCACCGGGGATGATGACGATCCGGGCGGCGAGTTCCTTGTCGGACTCGATCAGGCCCAGCTTCTGGATGATCGGAGCGGTTATCTGCGAGCTGGTGGCCAACTGCCGGTAGGTCTCCGTCAGACCGAGCATGTCGAGCTCGCCGTAATAGGCGTCGAGGGGCGTTGCGCTGCCCTCGGTCCTGACGAATACCGAGGCGGTCGATCGGTACTCGGGTTCCGAGTTGTTCCAGCTGACCCAACTCGCCGCCGTGCACGCCAGGGTGGTGACGAGCACGAGAAGCCAGCTATTTCTGAGGAAGGACAGGTACTCGCGCACCCGCGGCGCTCCTGCGGGTGGGATCATGTCGCGCCCACACATACGTCGGCCACCCGCACACCGTCGAATCGCGCCTGCAGCCAGGCCAGCGCGTTCTGCATGATCTGGTCGTTGATCTGGTCGGTATCGCCGACTCCACGCATCATCACGATCTGTTGGCCTCGTGCGCAGGCCGCACCTGTCGCCTGCAGAACACCGGCAGCCGGAATCACAGTGGCGGCCGTTCCGAACGCCACCAGCACGGGCGGATCATCCGGTCCCGCATAGGGACTCGGCAACGCGACAATGCCCAGCCGGCGCTTCAGATCGGCGACCGCGGCTGCATCCCGCGCCTGGAAATCGCTCGGGGTCAACTGATTCAGGGCAAGCTGAGCAGCCGCGACATCGCGCGGGGCGCAATCGACCAACAGGTCCCATTGATCCTTGAGCTTTGCCGAGCGATATGCATCGAGGTCGAAGTCGGGCTGCATCGTCTTCAGGCTCTGCAGCATCCGAATCTGCAGCCGGTACTGATCGGCGGTTGCCAGCGCCGCGATTCGGTCCGGCGCGGCGAGCGGAGCCAGATCAGCGATTGGGTTGACCGCCACCGCGCCCACCATGTTCATTCCGGCGCCGTACGCGCCAACCCGCTCGGCTGCGGCCCAGGCGGCCAGTCCGCCTTCGCCGGCACCCAGCGCACCCCAGTTGGTACTTGTGGACGGTGCCGCGCGGTGGGTCGCACGAGCAGCGTCGATCATGTTGTTGCCGAGGGTGGGGGCATCAAGAATCGAATGCTGCTGGCCGTTGGGGCCTGGGTCGACACCCAGTCCCTGATAGTCGGACATCACGATCGCAAAACCACGGCGCAGGTAAACCGCCATGCCGCTGGAATAGCCCCAGAACTCCGGGGCAAGGGTCGGGGCACACTTCGACAGCATCCCGGTCGCCTCGTGACCCAACGAAATGATCGGCCAGCCACCCTTCGGCGCAGGCCCCGCCGGTATCGCCATCAGCGCGCTGACCTGGGTGGGTCGTCCGTCGAGGCCGCTGGTCGACCGGTACACGATCCGCGCCGCGGTGGCACCGGCCTCATCGAAGTTCCGGTCTCCCCGGACCGGCTTCACCTCGACGAGGGATCCGGGGCCGTCGTCGGTCAGATCGGCAGGCGGAAGTGGCTCCGAACCCGGGAATATCGGCGTGAAGGCACGAGTCGGATGGCTGTCGTCAGGTCTCGACGACACCGGACCCGACGGTCCGCACGCAGCCACAGCGGCCAGCACCGTGAACAGCGCAAGTACCGTGCGCCACAACTCGACCCGGCGTGTCATGGGACGGTCAGCGTGCCTCATCGCGGGAACCCGCGGGCTCCTGCGCAATCAGCGCCTCGGTCTTGGCCGGGTCTTCCTCGCTGATGACCGCGGAATCCTTCGGCGTGACCTTCGCGCGCCTCTTGCCATCAGCCGGCTTTTGCCCATCACCGCCGAAATGGATCTTGAACTCGACCGGTTCGTCGGTGGCAACAGAGCCGATCAGTACCGCGTTGGCAGACTTCAGTGTCTGGACCGCACGAGTCAGCGCGTTGGTCGTCGTATGACGGACCCGACCGACCAGCAGTGCACCGTCCGACAGTGCGGCGGCTACCGCGCCGTCGTTGTACTTGTTCAGCGGCGGCGTATCCACGACGACGTAGTCGTATTCGCCGGACAGCTCGGCGAACAGACTTTCCGTGTGTTCGCCGGCCCACAGCTCGCCCGGACGCGGCGTGGCCGGCCCCGCGGGCAACACCGCGATCCGGTGCTGACCGACGGCTACCTCGGAGATGAGCCCCTCGGCCAGGGTGTTCTCCCCGACCAGGACGGTGCTCAAGCCACGATCGGCGGCACCCTCACGGGCCGCCGGGCTCAGGTCCAGTCGTTCCGCCACCGCGGGGTTTCGCAGGTCACCGTCTACAAGCACCACGCGTTTGCCGGTCTCGGCAAGGACAGCGGCCAGATCGATGGCCACCGTGGTGCGCCCATCGGATGGCGACGGGCTGGCCACCGTGATTACCCGAGCAGCTTCGTCACGGTTTGCCGGAACGGTGAACCGCAAATTGTTCCGGAGCTCGCGAAGCGCCTCCGGGTAGGCCCCTTCGACGGTCAGGTCGACCACCGCGGCCTTGCTCCGCGCCGCGTCCGCGGGCAGCGCCCCCATGAGGAGCGAGTCGCTGGCATCGGCAATCCGCTCGCGGCCGCGCACCCGCCTGTCGAGGACCCCGAGCACGATCGCCACTACGACGCCGAGGAGCGTTCCGCCGGCGACGCCCAGTCCGATCCGGGTGATCACCGAATATCCCAGAGGCTTGGTCGGGTAGCCGGCCTCGTCCACCACGATGGCGCCGGCCGCGGGGCTGCCGCCGCGCCGGGAGGTCTCGAGCTCGGCGACCAGCCCAGCCAGCTGATCGGCGACCGCACCGGCATAGATCTGCGCTTGACCTGGGTCCTTGTCAGTGACCGAGACCTGCAGTAATACGGTCTTCGGCAGCGGGACGGCAGTGATCTTCGCCCGCAAGTCATTGGCCGAAATGTTGGCCTTCAACTGATCGACAGCGCGTGCTGCCACCTGTTCGCTCATGGCGAGGGTGGCGTAGGAGTTCACGCGGTCCTGAGAAAACAGGTTGTTCTGGTACGCCTCGGTGACCGAGGTGCCATTCTGCGTCGCCACAAATAGCGTCGCACTCGATTGGTACTCGCGATTGCCGAACTGCCACCACGACCAACCCGCGATACCCCCGACCACCGCCAGGATCACAATCGCCCACCAGTACCGGCCGAACATTCGCAGGTACTCTTTGATCTCCAAGGTCGTGCCCCTTATTTCAGCAATGAGACAGCTCACAGATTAACGGCCGGGAACCGGACCGACCATTCGGTGCGCCACGGGTCCGGCAACCTGCTCAAGCTTAGCTGGTCGGACTGAGAACACAGTCGGCACGGACGCCCGTTTCGAGTCAATTCGGCAATCCTAAATCATCGGCCTGCATTCCGGCCGCGATCATGGCACTGGTCGGGTGACGACCACGTGGACGTGGTGCACACGTATCGCCATCACCGCACCGTAACCAGAACATGACAAGCGCGGTTCACGAAATGGGCGCACTCACGCCGAAATCCGCTTGGAAAAACAAGTATTCGTCGATAACCACATTCGCGACGCCCCCTGCCGACGCATTGCCACGGCGCCGTTTCGTAATCGGATGTTCTTTGCGATCCAGCCGATTGGTTACCTCGTGGGCCGGCGGCCGAATCCCGCCAATTCTCTTCATGGTCACCATGCCGCCCCGCCCATGGAACGGAATCATCGCTCCGGCGTGTTGAGAACCGCCATTTTTGACATTCCAAGTGCACGTCGCCGGGAAACGCCACCATCGGTTAACGCGACACGCCCAAGCAGATTCACAGCAAATGCTCATCGCTGCTGCACACTGAGGGCGCGTTTGCTCCCTGCGACGCACTTCACAGGCGAAGGGCGGTTGCGTGATGCCCGGCAAGCGCCCGCGACGGTCTGCCCGCCGCTACTCCAGCGTGGCGTCGGCGATCGCAGGCACCATGGTGTGTGCTCTCATCGCCCTGACCGGAATCCCAGGGGATACCCCGACACGAGTGAATGTGGCCGAGCGGGCCAACGTCGTCACCCTCCCGACGACCATCGGATTCGCCGACTCCGACATCTACGGCATGTCGCAGGATGACGTGAACCGGACTTTGGCCCTGATGGCCAACAACCGGGTGAACACCATCCGTTTGATGATTCCGTGGGCCGGAGTCGAGCCGATCCTCGGCCAACTCAACTGGGCCATGGTCGACAAGACGGTCAATGCCGCGGCCGCAATGAACATGTCGATCATCGCGTTCATCAATGCCACACCGCCTTGGGCCATGTCATCCGGGGGCCTACCGCTGAGCAGTCGGCCGTCGGATCCCGATGCCTACGGCGCATTCGCGGCGAAGGTGGCCACCCGGTACAAGGGGAAAATCGCCGCGTACGAGATCTGGAATGAACCGAACACGGTGTACTTCTATACCCCGCTACCGGATCCAGCCGGCTATACGGACCTGCTGAAGGCAGCCTATCCGCGCATCAAGGCCGTCGATCCGGACGCGACGGTGATCGGCGCGGCCTTCAGCGCGGTGGTGGACTTCGGCTCCTGGTCGATCAATCCGGTGCGCTTCCTGGCCGGAATGTACGCAGCGGGCGCCAAGGGGAACTTCGACGCCTTGTCGTTCCACCCGTACAACTACAACCTGAAGTTCTCCGACGGCATGCTGATCGCGAATTCACCTGTGCTGCAATTGGTTCAGATGCGACAGGTGATGATCGACAATGGTGACGAGGAAAAGCGGATGTGGGCAACCGAGTACGGCGAGCCCACCTCTGTGGTGAACGAAACCACCCAGGCCGCGTATCTGAAGGACATCTACACGAAGTGGCAGGAAATGCCGTACACCGGTCCGCTGATGGTCTACACCACGCGCGACCGAAGCACCGGGAGCAACCAGCCGGACGCCACCGTCGGGGTCTACCGCAGCGACTGGACGCCCAAGCCGGCGGCAGCGGACCTCGCGGCGACAATCGCCGCCGGCGTGCCGAAATCGCCGGAGTTTCAGCGCTTTTCCCGGATCACCGATCCGGCGCACGGCTCGGTCCTCAGCCCGGTTTTCAAGGCGACCCCGAACGTTTGGGCACAGGTACGCACGATCAACACCATCTACGAGATGCCGACCGGCTACGTATCCTCGCCGCGTGCGGTGGCCGACATTGCGATGCAACGCAATTCGGTGCCCGCGAGCGTGTTTGCCAATGGCTACCAGGACTTTTCCGGGGGCCAGGCGTTCCGGGTGTGGTGGTCGCCGGAAACCGGAGCGCACTGGGGCTCTCAGCCCTTCGCGCAGGCCTATGTGCCACAACTCGGCTTGGCCACCAGCGACGAGCACTACTACAACGGAACGAACCGGATGGACTTCCAGCACGGTTACATGGCATGGATACCGTGGGTCGGCATGAAGGTCTATCCGAGCTGACCCTGCCGGGTGCCCCGCAGCAGATCGGCTACCGCCTTGTGGGGCAACCGGTCTTGCCACCGCTGACGATTTATCCGGTACAAAGTATTTCCGAGATCCACGGCCGCCTGCACATCGGTCAGCAGGCGTCGGCACTCGGCGACGAACGCGGCGTCGTCGTCCAATGGGCGCAGCCCGAAGATCGGCCCGAGTGACCCGATGGCCGCGGTGGTCGCCACCGCCGGCAGCCCGATCCGGATGGTGTCGAGCAGCTTGACCCGGACTCCCCCACCCGTCCTGATCGGCGCGATCAGGGCTCGGCAGGTGCCGAGAAACGCGCCGAGGTCGTCGACGAATCCGAGGTCGCGGACTCCGTCGGGATAGGCGGGGTCGTGTGCACCGGGCTTCTTGGCCCCGATGATGCACAGTTCCGCGCCGGCGATCCCGGCCGATATCCGCGGCCACAATTCGAGCGCCCGCAGAAACCCCTCCTGGTTGGGGGGCCAGTCGCGGGTGCCCATGAAAACCAGTCGCGGCGGGGACGCCGCCACGTCGACCTGTGCACCGGGCGGCATCGTGATGTCCATGAATCGGGCGTCCCGGACGCCGTTGCCGCGGTAGTACTCGGCCTCTTCCGCGTCGTAGGTGCTGACACCGTCGGCCGCGCGGGCGACGCGCAGTTCGTCGCGGACGAGCCGCGGTTCCTCGATGCGCCCCAGCCGGCCACGGGATGCCCGCCACACCAGCGACTCACTCACGTTCGTGTTGACCACGAGTCGTTTCGAGCCGAAATGCCGGCTACGGAAGAATGATTCGGCCATATAGCTGTGTTCGGCGACGAATACGTCGGCGTCACTACGGTCGATGGCACGGACCAGCTCATCGGTGTCGAAACGGACGTGCACCAGGCTGCGGCGCCGCCGCAGGGAATCGATGAGCAGGCGATGCGGGCGCACTGCGGGCTTGTGCACCCGCTCGAGCGGCAGACCGCCCGGAATCAGGTCGGCAGTGATGGTGCCAGGCTGGGGCGACAACGCGATGGCCGACACTTCGAAAGAGTCGGATGCCAGCTGCATGAGCATGCGCGCGAGCGCGACGTCACCGGTGTGTTCGAGCACCGGGTCTTTCGACAGGATGAACGCGGTCTTGGGCTTGGTCATGACTCGTGCGCCTCGACCGCACGCGGCCGGTACACCGCCCAGGCGAACCCGGCCAGCATGAGCGCGTCGGCGACGGTGGCCGCGATGGCCGCGCCCACCGAGCCGAGCGGTGTCAGTGTCGCAAAGGCGGCGACCATACCCAGCTTCACCGGCACCAGGCCAACGGCGATGGTCAGCCGGAAAAAGTCGCGGCGCTGGGTGAACAGGATCACCTGGAGCACGAAGATGCAGATGCGCAGCGCGGCGAAGCCACCCATGATCATCATCGTGGTAGCCAGCTCAGTGGGTGCCCCGTAGGCGAACAGGCAGGCGCCGATGATCAGCAGCAGCGACCCGCCGAGCCCGGCTATGCGCAGGGTGTTGCGCAGCGGCGGGCCGGCCGAGATATCGCCACCGCTTTCCCGTAGTGGCTCGTGGTAGGTCATGCCGAACGACTGCCCGGCCGCCGCCACAGCGCCGGCCACGACCCAGGCCAACTGGTAGTAGCCGGCGGCCTTGGTGTCCACCAGCGTGCCCAGCAGGAGCACATCCCCGCCGAGGTACAGGGCGGTGCCGAGCATTTCGCCGCTGAGCGCAGCGATCAAGCGAGGCGGTCCGGGCAGCGCAGGCCGGCAACCGATGGCAACCTTGGCCCCGGCCAGGAACACCAGCACATAGGGCGTGCAATACAGCAGCGACGCGTGGGTGAGCGTGGGTTCCCCCGACACGTACAGGTACGCCGCGCCGACGCCCGCACTCGACAACTGTCTTGCGGTATCGATACGAAATACCTTGTCCGGGTGCCCATCTCGTGCGGATCTACTCTTGACCACGTTGAGGGCGATCTCACCGCCGGCCACCATGAGGCCGAAGCCGATCACATAATTGACGTTGAAGGTGACCGCCCCGGCGGCCGCCAATCCCAGCGCAACGAGATAACGCATGGTGCGCTCGCGCCGAAAATGTTCCTCGGATTCGCGGATGGCGCGGACCGCGAAGGCATTGTCGATGGTGTTACCGACGATGCCGTTGAGCACGGTTGCCATGGCGTACAAACCGTATTGGGAGACACCCAGCCGCTGAACGAGGACCAGCGTCCACACCAGCCCGACCCCGCGGCCGCCGTAGACCCAGATCAGGGAGATGAGCGTCTTCGCCAGATTTCGACTGGGCGCTTCGGGGGTTGTCAGATCACACGCTCACTGATGCTCGGGACAACATGTCGGTCCATACCTGGGCGAAGCCTTCTGCCGTGCGGGGTCCGGAACAGGCCGCACGGTAGGCGTCGACGTGACGGCCGAGGTCGGCCAGTCGCTGATTGTCACCGACCAACTCGACGATCGCGCCGGCCAACGACGCCGCCACCTGGTCGGCGTCGGCACCGCCGCTGCGAACGACGACAGCCGTGCCGTGCTCGTCGAATTCTGCCAACGAACCGTAGTCGGTGCACACCACCGGGGTGCGGTACGCGAAGGCGTGCGCGACCGAGCCCGATGCGGGGTAGGTCTCGGCGTAGAAATGCCGCTTGCCGTACGGAATCACCACGGCGCGCACCGAATCGAAGAACGCATCCTCGGCCGGGCCGTCGACCGCACCGACGATCTCGACACCCGGACCACCGGGCAACGCCTCGGTCCCACGCCCCGCCACCCGAATCAGGATGTCATCGGGCAACGCCTCACGAATCGGAGCGATCTGCTCGAAACCTTTGCCCCGGTACACATGCCCGAAGAATCCCACTGCTTTCGGCCGCTCGGTGACCGGGCGCAAGTCGGGCCGTTCCGGGACGAGGTGCGGCACATAGGCGA
Source organism: Mycolicibacterium sp. CBMA 226 (assembly GCF_009729075.1). Lineage (GTDB taxonomy): Bacteria > Actinomycetota > Actinomycetes > Mycobacteriales > Mycobacteriaceae > Mycobacterium. Next base: position 101,844 of record NZ_VTGY01000013.1, read on the forward strand.
CATCGGCGCGCGGGTAGACGGCCTTGATCGACTCTGCGCCGGTCCTGGTGAGCGCGAACAATGTTCGGTCACCGTTGACCACACCCTCGACCATCCGCGACACCGGACGCAACGGGTAGTGCAAACCATGCATCACCAACTTGTGCCGCGCGACGAACTTCGTGCGCCCCGGCCACCAAATCCCCTGCGGCGGATCATGAATCGTCGCCGTCACCGGCACCCCAGGCAAACCCGCAATCGACCAGAACGCCGACACCGCACCGGCAGCCAACTCCGCATGCACCAAAACCCGACCCGGCGGCCCACCGGCAACCAGATCCGCGACCGCACGCCGACACCGCAGCACGTCGGCGACGCTTTCGGCGCCGGGACCCCGGGTTCGGCATTGGACGACCTCGCCGAACAGGGGTTGTACGGCGTTGACAAAGTTCTCGGCGTAGTCGCCCACCGCGGTCTGGCTTTCGGCTGGACCGATGTACACCAACCGGTACTCGCGCAAATCAACCGGCATCAGCAGAACAGTGGCCGGTACTTTGCGCTGTAGCCCAATGCATCCGGATTCCGCTTGGCGAACACTTTGGCGGGATTGCCGCCGACCACGTCGAGCGGGGCCACGTCCTTGATCACGAGTGCCTGCGCAGCAACCACAGCGCCGCGGCCGATCAGGGCGGGCAACACCATCGCCCGGCTCGCGATCCAGACATAGTCCTCGATCACGGTAGGGATCGGGATCGGCAGGAAGTCCGGGTGGTTGATGTCGTGGCCACCGCCGAGCAGATGTACATCACTGGCGATCGTGACGTTGTCGCCGATCCACAACCCGGCCCGCGCGTCGAGCAGACAGCGGAATCCGATGGTCGTGCCGTTACCGATCGTGAGGAACTCGATGTCCAGGATGGTGGTGCCACGCATGATCGTCGACCACTCACCGATGGCGGCGCCGAACAGCCGCAGGAAGCCCTGACGAATGGTGTGCGACGGGATGTGGGTGATGAACATGTTGAACAGCAGTTCACCGATTCGATTGCGCGCCTTGCGGCGAACACTCATGTTCTGCATTTTGTAGTAGGTGACGCGACCGTCCTCGCCGAGTTCCCATTCGGGCTCCGGCGGCAACTTCAAAGTCGGTGCGGCCGCCTTCTTACGCGCCACATCTGCCGGGTCTGCCGCGGCCGGCTCGCCAATCACGTTGTTCGCTCCTGTCGTCCCAGCTTCCGAGTTAACCACAGTGCCTCGACACCGTCAGTTCACCAGGCTCTGGCGCGTCAGCATCTCCGACCACTTTGCGGCGTACGCGGCCGCGACATTCTCCGGCGCCCGCTCCTGACGTGTCCGGCACACGTTCACCTCGAGTTCTTTCAACCGGGCTTCGTCGTTCAGCAGTGCTGCGATGGCCGCCGAGAACCCCGCGGGCAGAGCCTTCGGGTCGGCGGAGTCCATGGGGACGACGACGGCGCCGGTCTCGGTACCGAACTCGGCCAGCGAACCGTAGTCGGTGCACACCACCGGGGTGCGGTACGCAATGGCGTGCGCCGCGACGGACGACGCGGGGTAGGTCTCGGCGTAGAAATGCCGCTTGCCGTACGGAATCACCACGGCGCGCACCGAATCGAAGAACGCATCCTCGGCCGGGCCGTCGACCGCACCGACGATCTCGACACCCGGACCACCGGGCAACGCCTCGGTCCCACGCCCCGCCACCCGAATCACGATGTCATCGGGCAACTCCCGACGAATCCGGGCGATCTGCTCGAAACCCTTGCCCCGGTACACATGTCCGAAGAACCCAACCGCCTTCGGCCGCTCGATCACCGGACGGACTTCCGGCCTCTCACACACCAGGTAGGGGGTGTACGCCACGTCGGCGTTCGGGTAGGTGTCGCGGATCGACTGCGCCCCGACCTTGCTCAGCGCGAACAACGTCCGGTCACCGTTGACCACACCCTCGACCATCCGCGACACCGGACGCAACGGGTAATGCAAACCATGCATCACCAACTTGTGCCGCGCCACAAAACGCGTCCGCCCCGGCCACCAAATCCCCTGCGGCGGATCATGAATCGTCGCCGTCACCGGCACCCCACGCAAACCCGCAATCGACCAGAACGCCGACACCGCACCCGCAGCCAACTCCGCATGCACCAAAACCCGACCCGGCGGCCCACCGGCAACCAGATCCGCGACCGCACGCCGATGCCCCAGGATTTCCCGCGCGCTTTCCGCGCCAGGACCCAGTGTCCGGCGCTCGACCAGTTCACCGACGTGTGGTCGCAGTGCGCGAATCAGATTCTCCGCGTAGTCGCCCACCGCCGTTTCGTGGTTCGCCGGACCGACGTACACCAAGCGGTAATCCTTGAGCGTGGTCACTGAACGTGCTCCTGTCCCCATCGGTACGCCGCTAGCATCCGGCCAACTTATCGACCGCTTCGTGAAGTCGAGCGCTGAAGGCATCCTCGGTGAACTGGGAGACGTGGTGCTTGATCTTCTCCTGGTCCCACACCGCCGACTCGAATCGGTCCAGCGCCTCGCGCACCGAATCAGGTTGCGGCTCATCGAAATACAGGCCCGTGACGCCCTCGTCGATGGTGTCGAGGAAGCCACCGAAGCGCAGCGCGACGCTGGGCCGGCCCCACACGCCCGCCTCGATCGGGGTCAGGCCGTAGTCCTCGAAGCTCGACGACATCAGCGCGCGGCAGTTCTTGTAGAGCCAGGCCATCTGACCGTCGGTGAGGTTGTGGAGCATCGTGACATTGTCGGTCTTCATCGACCGCAGGCGCTCGGCCTCGGGACCGTTGCCGACGACCACGAGCTGCCGGTTGCTGCCCGCGAACGCCCGCACGATGACGTCGACGTTCTTGTACGGCAGCAGTCGGCACACGACCAGGTAGAAGCTGCCGTCCGGATCGCTCAGGTCGACCTTGTCCTCGAGATCCTCGACGGGTTCGACCGCGTACGACCGCGACATCGCCACCGGCGCGAACATCACCTCGGCGTCGATGTCGTAGGCCTTCTTGACGTACCCGCTGATCATCGTCGAGATCGCGAGGTACTTGTCGGCGGCGAGCGCCTGCCGGCGGTCCCAGTCCAGCAGGCGCTTCTTGGTGAGCTTGAGGCCCAGGCGCTTGATCGGGTTGGCGTGGTCCCCCAGGTAGGCCTCTGTCTGGTACAGCCAGCGCGCCGGGTTGTAGCAGTAGATGAGCTTCTTGCCGTTGGTGCGGAAACCGTGCGACCAGCCGCTGCAGCTCGCCAGCACGATGTCGGCGTCGACGAACATCGACTCGGCCACGCGCGGATAGAGCGGCAGCGCGGCCCGGTGGTATTTGCGGGCCAGCCCCACCTTGTTGAGGGCGGACACCCGGATGTCGAGGTCGGCAAACTCCGGGTAGGTCAACTCAGGGTCGTACAGCATGGTGTACAGCGGGGCGTCCGGGAACGCCTTCGTCATCGAGAGGACAACTTTTTCCGCGCCGCCGAACTGGGTCAGATAGTCGTGGGCGATGGCCACCTTGGGCCCGTCGACTCCGTCGTACTTGCGCGTCGAATGCACTGTTGAATATCCCCTTGCGCCGATCTGCTGATCGTTTCGCGGTCGTGTGTCAGCTACCCGCAAAAGCCGGGCACGCATATCGAACCGCAAACTTACGCAATTGACAAGCTAAATGCATCAGGCCTGCGCAGGACGCGCCGGCGACCGCGCGTAGCGACCGGCCCAGCTAAGCGCAATTCGGTACCAGTGGTCCGCCCGCGCGGATCCCTCCCACGGGCCGTGACAGCGCCGCTCCGTAAGCCCGACCAGGCAATTCCCGCTCGCGGCCGCGGCGCCGGCCGGGCCTGCGTCCACGACACACTCAGCAAATGCCGGGGCCTGAACGGTGTTCAACCCGAGTCACGGGCGGGACCGCCGCGCGAAGTGTATATTTACCTACCAGCAAACTGCTGACGCAGAACGCGCAAGCGGCGGGGGCGGAAAATCATCTATGAACGGTGCGCAGATGACCGGTACACATGTGGACGTCAACTACAAGGACCTGGACACCCTCTGGCAGGGCTATGACGAGTCCGTCCGCTCCTTGGCCGAGCGCGAAGGCGTCAAGGCCGTCGCCGAACTCGGTGGCGGCGCCAACCCGATCATCGGCGGCGACGACTGGAGCTTTGCCGACGAGCGCGTCGTCATCGACATCTCCGCGACCGAACTGGCCAAGGCCAACAGCCGCGTGCACACCCGCGTCGCCGATCTCTGCAAGCCGATCGACAGCGAGCTGAACGCCTACGATCTGGTGTTCTCCAAGATGCTGTGCGAGCACCTGCCCGACGCCCGCACGTTCCACGAGAACTGCTTCAAACTCCTTCGCCCAGGCGGACTTTCGGTGCATTTCTTCCCGACGCTGTTCGCGTTCCCGTTCGTGGTGAACCTGCTCATCCCCGAGCAGGCCGCACGCACCGTCATCGGCAAGCTGCAACCCGGGCGGTTGCAGAACCCCCATCACGAGAAGTTCCCGGCCTACTACCGCTGGACCACCGGCCCCACCCAGAAGGCCATCAAGCGCTACGAGAGCGTGGGTTTCCAGGTCGAGTCCTGGTCCGGCGCCTACGGCCACGGCTACTACCGGGTGATTCCGCCGCTCGACGCGCTCGAGCGCGCAAAGAGCCGTTTCCTTCTTAAGCACCCGGTGCCGGCACTCACGAGTTTCGCGGCTGTCGTCCTGCGCAAACCGGCGTGACGCGCCGAGTGGCCACCCCCACCTTCACAACTTTCTTAGAGAACCGTTAACATCGTCGCCATGACGAGCGTGACCGAGCCACCGGTGGACAAGGCGATCGACATCCACACCACCGCAGGCAAGCTGGAAGACCTGCGTAGGCGTACCGAAGAGACCCTGCACCCCGTCGGCGAGGCCGCCGTCGAGAAGGTCCACCAGAAGGGCAAGCTCACCGCCCGCGAGCGCATCCTGGCGCTGCTGGACGAGGGTTCGTTCGTCGAACTCGACGCACTCGCCAAGCACCGGAGCACCAACTTCGGCCTCGGTGACAAGCACCCGCTCGGCGACGGTGTGGTGACCGGCTACGGCACCATCGACGGCCGCGAGGTCTGCATCTTCAGCCAGGACGCCACAGTCTTTGGCGGCAGCCTTGGCGAGGTCTACGGCGAGAAGATCGTCAAGGTCCAGGAGCTGGCCATCAAGACCGGCCGCCCGCTGATCGGCATCAACGACGGCGCCGGTGCCCGCATCCAGGAGGGCGTGGTCTCGCTCGGCCTGTACAGCCGCATCTTCCGGAACAACATCCTGGCGTCGGGTGTCATCCCCCAGATTTCGCTCATCATGGGTGCCGCGGCCGGTGGCCACGTGTACTCGCCCGCGCTCACCGACTTCATCGTCATGGTCGACCAGACCAGCCAGATGTTCATCACCGGCCCCGACGTCATCAAGACCGTCACCGGTGAAGAGGTCACCATGGAGGAGCTGGGCGGCGCCCACACCCATGAGGCCAAGTCCGGCACCGTGCACTACGTCGCCTCGGGCGAGCAGGACGCCCTCGACTACGTCCGCGACCTGCTGAGCTACCTGCCCCCGAACAACTACGCCGAGCCGCCGCGCCTCCCCGCGCCGCCGCACCCGGGAGCCGTCGAGGACAACCTCACCGCCGAGGACCTCGAGCTCGACACCCTGATCCCGGATTCGCCGAACCAGCCGTACGACATGCACGAGGTCATCTCGCGCATTCTCGACGACGACGAGTTCCTCGAGATCCAGCCCGGCTACGCACAGAACATCGTCATCGGCTTCGGTCGCATCGACGGCCGCCCCGTCGGCGTGGTCGCCAACCAGCCGACCCAGTTCGCCGGCTGCCTGGACATCAACGCCTCGGAGAAGGCCGCCCGGTTCGTCCGCACCTGCGACGCCTTCAACATCCCGATCATCATGCTGGTGGACGTCCCGGGCTTCCTGCCGGGCACCGAGCAGGAGTACAACGGCATCATCCGCCGCGGCGCCAAGCTGCTGTACGCCTACGGTGAGGCCACGGTCGCCAAGATCACCGTCATCACTCGTAAGGCCTACGGCGGCGCGTACTGCGTCATGGGCTCCAAGGACATGGGTTGCGACGTCAACCTGGCGTGGCCGACGGCCCAGATCGCCGTCATGGGCGCCTCGGGCGCGGTCGGCTTCGTCTACCGCCAGGAGCTGAAGGCCGCCGCGGCCAACGGCGAGGATGTCGATGCCCTGCGCCTGCAGCTGCAGCAGGAGTACGAGGACACCCTGGTGAACCCGTACGTCGCCGCCGAGCGTGGTTACGTCGACGCAGTCATCCCGCCGTCGCACACCCGCGGCTACATCGCCAACTCGCTGCGACTGCTGGAGCGCAAGGTCGTCCAGACGCCGCCGAAGAAGCACGGGAACATCCCACTGTGAGTAATGACGTGCAGACCCCGGAAGAGACCCCGGCAGAAGCGCCTGTGGCGCCGCTGTTCCAGGTCGTCAAGGGCAACCCGTCCGACGAGGAGCTCGCTGCTCTGGTGACGGTGCTGGCCAGCGCCTCCGGTGGCGGTGCCGCCGAGGCGGGCGACCGCAACGACTGGGGCCATCCGGTCTCCAAGCTGCGGTACGCGTACACCAGCTGGCAGCTGGTGACGTTGGTGGAGCGCACCTTCATCCGTCGGTGATGAGCGCTTGCGCGAAGAACATCCAGCGCTGATGAGGCTCGTCCTCGGCTCGGCCTCCGCCGGCCGGCTCAGTGTCTTGCGAAGGGCCGGTGTCGAACCGGTCGTGCTGGTGTCCGATGTCGACGAAGACTCCATCATCGCTTCGCTCGGCGACGCCGGACCCGGTGACATCGTGCAGGCCCTGGCGACCGCCAAGGCGCAGCGAGTCGCCGAACTGCTCGACGCGAGCATCTCGTCGGATTGCGTTGTGATCGGCTGTGATTCGATGCTCGAATTCGATGGCCGGCTGACGGGCAAACCGGGCTCCCCCGATGTGGCACGGCAGCAATGGCATTCGATGGCCGGCCGCAGCGCCGTCCTGCACACCGGCCACTGTGTGCTCCGCCTGACGGGCGGCGCCGTCACCGCCCAGGTAGGCGAACTGGGTTCCACCACGGTTCATTTCGGCGAACCCAGCCCGGCGGACCTGGCCGCCTACGTCGACACCGGCGAACCCCTCTGGGTCGCAGGGGCTTTCACGCTCGACGGGCTGGGCAGCTGGTTCATCGACGGCATCGACGGCGACCCGTCCAATGTCATCGGGCTGAGCCTGCCACTGCTGCGCCGGATGCTGGCTCAGCTCGGGGTGTCCGTCGCCGACGTGTGGGCGGCGAACAGTGCCGCATCGCCCGCATAGTTTTTTCCCTAACCCACCTATCCGCACCGCCACCCGCGCCGAACTCCTGGTGACCAACCAGGAGGGACGGCACGGTGCGGCGGATTGCAGTGATCGGGAGCGGCATATCGGGGCTCACCGCAGCGTGGGTGCTCGCCCGCGACGCGGACGTCACCCTCTTCGAGGCGCAACCGCGATGCGGTGGCCACGCCCACACCCATGAGTTGACCGCGCGTCACGGCAGCAGCGACACCGTCGGCGTCGACTCCGGCTTCATCGTGCACAACGACCGGACCTACCCGACCCTGCTGCGACTGTTCGCCGAACTCGGCGTCCGCACGCAGGAGTCCGACATGTCGATGTCGGTGTGCTGCGAAGGATGCGGCCTGGAGTACGCCGGCGCAAAAGGGCTGGCCGGCCTCTTCGCGGCACCGGGCTCGCTGTTCTCCCCGCGCTATCTGCGCATGCTGGCGGAGGTGACGCGCTTCCACCGCCTCGCGCGCGCCGAACTCGCGCGCGGTGTCGCCGACGGCCGGACCCTCGGCGAATTCCTCACGGCAGCAGGGTTTTCCAGCTACTTCGTCGCGCATTTCATGGTGCCGTTGGTCGCGGCGGTCTGGTCGTGCCCGCCGGACGTCGCGCTCGACTACCCGGTCGGCTACCTGCTCGCGTTCCTCGATCACCACGGGATGTTGACGGTGTTCGGGTCACCGACCTGGCGGACGGTGACAGGGGGCTCTGCGCGGTACGTCGAAGCGATCACCGCACGGTTGCCGTCGGTGCGCGTCGGGGTGCCCGTGCGCACCGTCACCCGCACCGCGGACGGGGTGACGGTCCGTGACGATGCGGACGGCGTCGAGGAGTTCGACGCGGCCGTGATCGCGACGCATCCGAATCAGGCGCTCTCGATTCTGGATCGACCGACGGCGAACGAGATCGAGATCCTCGGCGCGCTCCGGTACTCGATCAATCACACTGCGCTGCATACCGATACGTCACTGCTACCGCGGCGTCGCGGCGCCCGCGCATCGTGGAACTACCGGATGCCGGCCTGCGATGTGACCGCGGACCAGGTGCTGGTCAGCTACGACCTGACGCGCCTGCAGCGGCTCGACGCAAGCGCCGATCGGCACTTCGTGGTGACGCTGGGCGGCGTCGGCCGGGTCGACCCGAGCCAGGTCATCACCACGATGCTCTATGACCACCCGCAGTACTCCCCCGAGTTCCGCGCGGCGCAACAGCGCCTGCACACGCTCGGCGACCGCCGGCTGGCGTTCGCCGGCGCCTACCACGGCTGGGGATTTCACGAGGACGGGGCGGTGTCCGGCGTCGTCGCGGCGGAGCGACTCGGCGGCAGGTGGAGCGGTCCGGTGCCGCCACTGCGCCATCGGGCGGAGAACGTGGCATGAGTCCACCACAGATCGTGCGCACCACCATCCACCACGCTCGTACGGTTCCGGTGCGGCACACGTTCACCTACCGCAGCTACAGCTGGCTGGTCGATCTCGACGCCGTGCCCACGTTCCCGTACCTGCTGCGGCCGCTGGCCGGGTTCCACGCCGCCGACCACGTCGGCGATCCGCACCGCACACTGCGCGAGAACGTCGATTCCTATCTCGGCGAACACGGAATCGACCTGAGCGGCGGCCGCATCCGAATGTTGGCCAATGCCAGGGTGTTCGGCTTCGTGTTCAATCCGCTGACCCTCTACTGGTGCCACGACGCCGACGGCACACTGGTCTGTGCCATCGCCGAGGTGCACAACACCTACGGCGGGCGGCACCGCTACCTCCTGCCTGCCGACCAGCTCGGCCAGATGACGGTGCCCAAAGCGTTCTACGTCTCGCCGTTCAACCCGGTCAGCGGCCGTTACGTGCTGCGCGTTCCCGAACCGGCCCGCGACCGGCTCCGCGTGGCGATCACCCTGCTCGACCCGTCCGGCGGGGTCGTCCTGGCCGCCACCTGGACCGGGTCGATTCACCCTGCGCGCCCCGCAACCGTTTTGGCCACCGCACTGGCAGCGCCGCTGGCGCCGCTGCTGGTCGCAGCCCGCATCCGCTGGCAGGGCGTGCGCCTCTGGGCGCGCGGACTGCCACTGCATCCCCGCCCCCAGGAGGCCGCCGTATGACGAACCAACTCCACGACGCTGCCGCATACGATCCGTTCCTGCCGGCCAGGTGGACCGAAATCGCCGAGGTACCAGGCGGTCTGCGCACCAGGCTCGGCACCCCCGTCGCCCGCGCGTTGTTCCGGGCCGCGGTCCGGGACCTGCCACTGCGGGTCGAGTATCCGGACGGCACCGTGCAAGGTGCAGCCGGTGCGGCTGACCCGGCCGCACCGCGAATGTTGTTGCACCGCCCCGATGATTTCTTCGGCCGCATCGCGAGCAGTGGCCTGATCGGCTTCGGCGAGGCGTACATGGTCGGCGACTGGTCGGCGCCCGAGCTCACCGCCGTACTGACCGCGCTGGCATCCCGCATCGACACCGTCGTGCCGGCCATGTTCCAGGGACTGCGCGCCATCCTGCTGCCGCGGATACCCCGCAATCACCGCGGGGCGCACGCGGACACCCAGGCGAACATCGCGCATCACTACGACCTGTCCAACGAGTTCTTCAGCATGTTCCTCGATCCGACACTGACCTACTCGTGCGCGCTGTTCGACACCCTCGACCCGCCGCCGGCCTGGCTCGATCTGGCGGCCGCACAGCACCGCAAGATCGACCGGCTGCTCGATGCCACCGGCGTCGGCGTCGGCACGCGCCTGCTCGAAATCGGTACCGGCTGGGGCGAATTGGCGATCCGGGCCGCGCAGCGCGGGGCGCTCGTTCACACCGCGACACTGTCCCGCGAGCAGCAGCTGCTGGCCCGGGAACGCATCGCCGCCGCCGGGCTGTCGGACCGGATCACCGTCGAGCTCTGCGATTACCGCGACGTCACCGGCACGTACGACGCGATCATCTCCATCGAGATGATCGAGGCCGTCGGGTATCGCTACCTGCCGGCCTACCTGCGCACGCTCGACAGCCTCCTCGAGGCCGGCGGACGCATCGGCCTACAGCTCATCACCATGCCGCACAAGCGCATGCTGGCCTCCCGCGACACCTACACCTGGGTGCACAAGTACATCTTCCCGGGCGGGTTCCTGCCGTCGGTCAAACTCATCGAACGCTCGGTCGCCGCGCACACCGCCCTGCGCATCGTCGACCGCCATTCGTTCGGGCCGCACTACGCCCACACCCTCAGACTGTGGCTGCAGCGGTTCACCGCCAACAGCGCCGGCGCGGACGCTCTGGGCTTCGACCGCGTCTTCCGGCGGATGTGGCGGTTCTACCTCGCCTACTCCGAGGCCGGCTTCGCGTCGGGCTACCTGGACCTGCACCAGCTGGTTCTGCAGCCGAAGGCGCGAGCATGAGCAGGCCGACCGGATCCGACGGGTTACGCCAGACAGACAAAGTTTCCGCCCGCCCGTGCGACGATGCCCGGATGGAGGGCGAAGCAGACCGCGCAGCACTCCTGGCGGCGATCGCCGACGGCGACGCCGCGGCTTTCACCGAGTTCTACGACCTGACCTCGCCGCGGGTGTACGGCCTGGCCTATCGCGTCGTGCGTAACAGGACCCTGGCCGAGGATGTGGTGCAGGAAGTGTTCCTGCAGGTGTGGTCTACGGCAGCACGGCAGTACGATCCGGCGCTGGCCAGTCCCATCGGCTGGCTGTTGACGTTGGCCCACCGGCGAAGCGTCGACCGGGTTCGCTCCGAGCAGTCGGCCGCGGACCGCAACCATGCCTACGGAGCCTCGCACCTCGGGCGCGAACACGACACCGTCGTCGACGAAGTGGGCCAACGACTCGACGAGCAGGAAGTCACCGATTGCCTCGGCGGATTGACCGACATCCAGCGCGAGGCCATCGGCCTGGCCTACTACAGCGGCCACACCTACCGGGAGGTCGCCGAGCACCTCGACGTCACGCTCCCCACCATCAAGGCCCGAATACGCGACGGACTGATCCGCCTGAAGAACTGCTTGGGGGTGGGCACCGATGCCTGACAGCTACACCGACGACGAACAGCAATTGCTTGACCTGGCATACGTGTACGCACTCGACGCAGTGTCCGAAGCCGAACGCTCGGAGATCGCCGGCCGCCTCGGCGTGGCCGCGCCGCACACCGCACAGGAATTCGGCCGGATCGTCGGCGACACCCAGGAAACGATGGCCCTCGTGACCGCGGGTGACGCCATGGCGCCGCCCGCCGAACTCCGCGTGCGCATCCTGCAGGCCATCGGTATCCAGCCGGCCGGAGACAGTCCAGATGAACTGGCGCTCAGGCGCATTCGACGACGGCGGCTGATCGTCCGCGTGGTTGCGGCCGCCGCGGCGGTCTGCGCGATTGTCATCGGCACGTCGGTGGTCGCCGAGCGATTCACGAATCACCCGGAGCAGCAGACGGTTTCGCAGGTGCTGGCCAACCCTGACATCCGCACCTTCTCCGCGGAAGTCGCCGGCGGCACCATCACGCTCAGCGCATCACAACAGGCGAACGCCGTCGTCGTGGCCATGTCGAATGTGCCCGCGCCGCCGGCGGGCCACGTCTACCAGATGTGGTTCATCCCGGCGTCCGGAGCGCCGCGGTCCGCCGGCACCATGAGCGCGGACACCATGCCGCCGCCCGGCGGCGAGGTGATACCGGCACTGAACTCGGCCGCCAAGGTGGCCGTGACCGTCGAGCCCGGCACGGGGTCGAGTCAACCGACGAGCACGCCGGTGGTCGTCGTCTCGCTGACCTGACCATGACCGCCGAGGGATTCTTCGACCAGCTGCTCGACCGCACCGTTGTGCTCGGGTATTCGCGGGTGGGTTTGGCTGTGCGGCAACGGCTCTGGCCGGAACCGGACCTGCCGGCCGGCGCGCTCGCCGGCCGCACCGTGCTGGTCACCGGCGCGAATTCGGGCATCGGCAAGGCCGTTGCCGGACAACTCGCGAAGCTCGGCGCGACGGTCCTGATGACGGTGCGCGACAGGGGCCGCGGCGCGGCCGCGCGGCACGACGTGCTCGCCGTCGCGCCCGGCGCCGACGTGGCCGTCGAGGTGTGCGACGTGTCGAACCTGGCCGCGGTCCGGTCGTTCGCCGCGGACCTGGTGTCCCGGCGTCCACGGCTCGACGCCGTGATCCACAACGCCGGCGTGCTGCCGGAGCAACGTACCGAAAGCGCAGAAGGACACGAGCTTTCGCTTGCCACCCACGTTCTGGGCCCGCTGCTGCTGACCGAGCTGCTGCTGCCCGCACTCACCGCGGCGCCCGACCCGCGGGTGGTGCTGATGTCCTCGGGTGGCATGTACACCCAGCCGCTTCCGGTCGACGACATCGAATACCGGCGGGGCCACTACCGCGGTGCCACGGCCTACGCCCGCAGTAAGCGCATTCAGGTTGCGATCACTCCACTGTTGGCGCAGCGCTGGTCCGGCATCATGGTGGCGGCGATGCATCCCGGCTGGGCCGACACGCCGGGCGTCGCGCAATCCCTGCCCGCATTCCGCCGCGTGACGCAACCCATCCTGCGGACGTCGGAGCAGGCCGCCGACACCGCGGTCTGGTTGACCGCAACCGAACCCGCTCCGGACTCCGGACAGTTCTGGCACGACCGCCGGATCCGTCCCACGCACTATGTGCCCACGACGCACTACACCGACACCGAGTTGGAACAAGTGTGGCGGTATTGCACGGCCGCCGTGGGGTTGTGACGACTTCGGCTGTCTCAGGATCAGATTCGCGCCAGTTCGCGACGAAGGCCGCGCGCCCCGTCGTCCAGTAGGTGCGCCACCGCCAGCTGCAGCAGCGGTTCGAACCACCGTAGCCAGCCCTGGAACGCAAACCTGATCCGGTAGGTGACCTGAGTACCCTCGACGTGCGGCACCACCGTGATGGTGTCCCGCGCGACCAGGTACTGGTTGACCCCGCGCAGTTCGATCGACTGTCCGGGCGCCACGCTCGTCACCTCGTAGGTGATCTCCGACGTACGGCCGGCGAACCGGGACGTGTTGACGTAGCGCGTGCCCACGCCGCCGTCGCCGGCGATGCGTTCGGTGCGCACGGAGGCGGGGTCCCACTGCTCCGTGGTGGTGAAGTCGGCCAGGTATGCGAACACGGCATCCACCGGCGCATCCACCACCAACTGCCGCTGTGCGTCGATCATCGACTCGCCCTCACGATGTCTGTCTCCTCGAGATGTCCCAATTGGTGGCGCAGGCACTGTTCCAGCGCCGGCCGACGGAACCGGTGCCCGGCCTCGATCAGCCGGGCGGGGACCACCCGCTGGCTCGCCAAGGCGAGCTCACGGGCGCCTTGACCGCCGAGCAGCAGCGCCGGCCCCAGGGACGGCACCGGCAGCACGGCCGGACGGTGCAGTACCGCGGCCAGCGACCGGGTGTAGTCGATGTTGCGGACCGGTTGTGGCGCAACCGCATTCACCGGACCCGACAGCCCCGTGTCGACCAGAGCGCGGTGATACACATCGGTGAGGTCATCGATGTCGATCCAGGACAGCCACTGGCGCCCGTCCCCCAGCGGGCCGCCAAGCCCGGCCGCGAACAGCGGTCGCATCAGCTGCAACGTGCCGCCGCGCGGCGTCTGCACGATCCCGGTGCGGACGGTCACCACCCGCAGTCCGGCGGCGGCGGCCGGGGCCGTCGCCGCTTCCCAGTCGGCGACGACGTCGGCCAGGAACCCGTCGCCCGGTTGCGCCGACTCGTCGAGTTCCTCGTCGGCCCGGTCATGCCCGTACCGGCCGATCGCCGAGGCGCTGACGAAGACCGATGGTCCGTCCGCGGCGCCTGCGGCGCACTCGGCCAGCCGGCGCGTCGGCTCGATCCGGCTGTCGCGCACGGCTTTCTTATGTGCATCCGTGAACCGCCCGGCGATCGACGCACCGGCGAGATGCACCACGGCATCGATCCCGTCGAGCAGGCCGGCGGCGGGCGACTCAGGATCCCAGCGGCGTTCGGTGTCGTCACGCGGTTCGCGGCGCACCAGCCGGATCACCCGGTAACCACCGGTGGACAAGAATGCCGTCAGCGCGCTGCCGATCAATCCCGACGCCCCGGTCACCGCCACCGAGCCGGGTCGCTCACCGTGTTCGTGCGCCCACTGATGGGCGGCCAGGTCGTCGCTCAGCTGGCGGTGCCGGTAGCGGAACGTCTGCCGCAGCAGCTGTCCGGGCACCGGCGTATCGACGCGGTCGGTGACCCGCGTGCGGTGGTCGTCGACGGCGTCGAAGAGGTGTTCATGCCGCCAGTGCCCGACCAAACCCGTTGGCAGCGAACGCAAGCCGTCGCGACTCAATTCGTCGACGAACCGGGTGGGCGGCGCGTAGCGATCGGGATTGTGTTGCGCGCTCCAGCGCAGGCCGCCCGGCAGGCCGAGCAGCGCGCGGCCGTCGGCCAGCGACGACGCCTCCGACACGACACTCATCGGCTGCCACGGCGGCAACAACCGGTGGATGGCCCCCGGCCGCCCATGCCAGGCGAAGACCTCGTCGCGCGGCGCGTCGACGACACTGCTGTGCTCGATTCCCATGAAACCTCCGAGTCGGGACGGCTCTGGGTGGGATTCGGCGCCACCCGGCCGGCGGATGGGTCTCGACTACCCGATATCAGAAACGGTGAATCAGCTCACCGGCCGGTAGCTGAACGACACCTTGCCGTCGGCCACGTCGGTCACCGTCAGCGTGTAGTCACGGTTCTGCCCGCCGACGACGGCGGTGCAACGCTGCGTCGCCCCGACCTTGCTGTCCACGTCGCCGGCGCACTTGACGGTGCCGGCGCTCTGGCCCAGTTGCGCCGCGAGGGAACTCTCCGCGACGGACTTCTCCAGCACGGGAGTGAGGCCGTAATTCATTGCGAGCCCGGATACTTCGCTCACCAGCGCGGTGCGGCGACTGGTGAACCCGCCGGCGGTGATGTCGCAGAGCGCCGTCGCTCCCTGCTTGCCCTCCAGCCCGGACAGGCATGTCACGGAGGCAGGCGCGGACTTGCGCGCCCGGGTCACCATGTCCGCGACGGCCGCCTCCAACTGGGTCTTGGAGACCGCCGGGACCATCGAGTAGCTCACCTTCCCGCCATCGACCCCGGACACCGTGACGGTCGGCTGGATGCCGTAGGCGGGCGACATCGTGACGTCACAGCGGGTGCTCTGCCCGACCCGGGCGATGAGGCCGCGCTCGCAGATGACCGCCTGCGGTGGCTGGCTCGTGAAGGCGTCGTGGATCGCCTGCTCCAGCGACGCCTTGTCCACCATCGGCAGCTGCGCCGACGATTTGGCCTGGACAGGCTCCTGGTCCGGGCGGGTGAGGCTGTAGATCAGCGCGGCGAGCCCTGTCACGAGCAGCCCAGCGATGACGACCAGTGCCAGGATTCGCGCCCTCATGGTCGCTATTGTGCCTCGGCTACATCAGGTCGTTTGCGGGCACGTCATTTCGGTGCTCGCGGTACCACGCGACGGTTCGCGCCAGACCGTCGTCGAGGGCGACCTGCGGCGCCCAGCCGAGCTTGCCCATCTTCGTGATGTCGGGGCAGCGCCGCTTGGTCTGGCCCGCGGGTGACTCGCCGGGCTGAACGTCCAGTTCCACGCCGACGATCGCGCCGATGCGGTCGGCCAGCTCGCGGATCGACATCTCCACATCACTGCCGATGTGGTAAATCTCGCGGTGCCCGCCCTTTTCGTACATCGTCAAGATGCCCTCGACGCAATCGTCGACGTAGCAGAAGGACCGGGTCTCGGTGCCGTCACCCTGGATCGGGAACACCGCGTCGCCCCGCTCCTGGCAGCCCAGCGCCCGCAGGATGAATTGCGGCTCAACATGTTTCCAGCCCATGTTCGGTCCGTAGATGTTGTGCGGCCGGAAGATCTGCACCTGCCGGTAGTGCTCCTGACCGTAGTTGAAGGCGATCAGTTCACTGGCGATCTTGCCGCCGCCGTAGGAGTACCGCGGATTGAGGCTGTCGGGCAGCATCAGCGGAATGGTCTCGGGCGTCGGGATGATCGACGGCGTCTGATAGACCTCGGCCGTCGATGCCACCACCAGGTCCGGCACGCCGGCGTTCCGGCCGGCGTTGACGACCGCCAGCGCGCCCAGCATGCCGACCTCGAGCACCAGTTCGGGTTGCGTGTAGAAGTTCTGGGTGCCGTTGACGGCAGCCAGGTGCATGACAACCTCGGCACCGGCGAACGCCTTCTCGAGGGCGTCCTGATCGCGGACGTCGCACGTGAAAAGCTCGACGTCCGAGGCGACTTCGGCGAACCGGCCGGCATCTCCGCGGACCATGGAGTCCACCACCGCGACCTGCCAGCCGTCGTGGACGAGCCGCTTGACCAGGTAGGCGCCGATGAATCCGCCACCACCGGTGACGACAACCCGCTTAGACACGCTCGACGACCTTTCCGCTGCGGCCCACCGCGAAGTAGCTGTCGCCGAGTTCGGTGGCCGGCAGGTGGCTGTAGTGGTTCCAGTAGTCGAAGACGAAGCCGTCGGGGCTGATGAACTCGCTGATGGTGCGGGGCGAGATGGTGCCGAGCGACGGGTGGTTGTTGCCGAGGACCACGACGTCCGCGCCGCTCACCGCGTCACCGAACCGGTTGTAGACCTTGTGCCCCGGGAACGCTTCGGCCAGTACATCGTTCGGCGTCACCGGGTCGTAGACGCCAATCTCGGCGTCTGGGTGCGCGGCCTTCAACTCATTGAACACCTTGATGGACATCGACCCGCGCAGGTCGCTGGTCTCGGGCTGCCCCTTGAACGCCATGCCCAGCAGGTTGATTCGCAGCGACCCTTCGGAACCCAGGTTCCGGCGGGCGATCTCGCTGCTGATGAAGCGCACCGTCTCGGCAGGCTGGCGCTCGTTGACGAGGCGGCCGGCGGCGGTGATGTCGAGCGTGACGCCGCGTTCGCGCACGCTCTCCATCAGGATGTGCGGGTCCTTCTCCAGGCACGGCCCGCCCACCAGACCCGGCAACGGGATATTGGTGCGGTTGTATCCGAGCTTGCCCGCCGAGATCACTTCATAGGCACTGACGCCGAAGGCGTCGCATATCCGGGCGACTTCGTTGGCAAACGCGAACTGGACATCGCGGAACGTGTTGCTCACCAATTTGATGATCTCGGCGGTCTCGATATCGGAGACCAGCACGATCGAACTCGTGAGCCTGCGGAATACCGCAGCGGCCCGGTCGGCGACCGCCGGGTCGTCGGCACCGACGATCTGCGGCAGCTCGCGCAACTCCTGCAGCGCCTTGCCTTCCAGCGTGCGTTCGGGGCACATCGCGATGTCGAAGCTCTTGCCGCTGGCGGCCAGCATCGGCGCCACCACGTTGCGCGTGGTGCCGACCTTGACCGTCGACCGCAGGATGACCAGCGCGCCGTCCTGCATGTTTCCGGCGATGTCGCGAGCCGCGGCCTCGATCATGTCGACGCGGGCCACACCGTCCGGCGACAGCGGGGTGCCGACGGTGATGATGTAGGTGTCGCACGAGAAGCTGTCGTCAAATGCGGTGACGGCCTTCAGCTTCCCGAATCGGGTGACGCCCTCGAGGGCGTCGGGCAGGCCGGTCTCGGTGAAATGCGGCAAACCCTGATTGGTCATATCGACCAATTCCTGACGGGTCTCGATTCCGATGACGGAGTTGCCGGCTTCAGCCAGCACCGTGGCCAGCGTCAGCCCCACATATCCCAGGCCGATGATTCCGACGTCGTATTTCTCTGGCAAATCCTCATTCCCTCCGGTCAGCCCTGTGGGAGACGGCTGCTTTCATACCGCAGCGGTTGTCGCGCAAACAAGTTTCGACCTTACGGGTCTGCGGCGCATTTCGGGCCTAGGTAGGCTCACAGTGTGCCGCTGCCCGCAGACCCGCATCCCGCTTTCGCCACCTATGCACATCCCGATCGCCTGGTGACCGCCGACTGGCTGTCAGGCAACATCGGGCGCCCTGGTTTGGCCATCGTCGAATCCGACGAAGACGTCCTGCTGTACGACACCGGCCACATCCCCGGCGCGGTGAAGATCGACTGGCATACCGACCTCAATGACCCGCATGTCCGCGATTACATCGACGGCGCGCAGTTCGCCGCGCTCATGGACCGCAAGGGCATCAGCCGCGACGACACCGTGGTGATCTACGGCGACAAGAGCAACTGGTGGGCGGCCTACGCGCTATGGGTGTTCACCCTCTTCGGGCACCCCGATGTGCGCCTCCTCGACGGTGGCCGCGATCTGTGGATCACCAACGGCCGGGACACCAACCTGGACGTCCCGAGCAAGCAGACCACGGGTTACCCGGTGGTCGAGCGCAACGACGCCCCGATCCGCGCCTTCAAGGACGACGTCCTCGCGATCCTCGGCAAAGAGCCGCTCATCGACGTCCGCTCGCCGCAGGAGTACACCGGCGAGCGCACGCACATGCCCGACTACCCGGAGGAGGGTGCGCTGCGCGGCGGCCACATTCCCACCGCGCGGTCGATCCCGTGGGCAAAGGCCGTCGACGACAGTGGCCGCTTCCGCAGCCGCGCCGAACTCGACGAGCTTTACGGCTTCATCTCCCCCGACGACAAGGCCGTCGCCTACTGCCGCATCGGCGAGCGCTCCAGCCACACCTGGTTCGTGCTGACGCACCTCATCGGCCTGCCTGCCGTCCGCAATTACGACGGTTCGTGGACCGAGTGGGGCAACGCGGTGCGGGTGCCCGTCGCAGTCGGCGAGGAACCGGGGCCGGCGCCGGGCTCGGCATGACCGTCCCCGCGGCCCTGGCGGAGGTGGTGTCGGATTTCGCCGACGTCCAGGGACAGGACAAGCTGACGCTACTGCTGGAGTTCGCCAACGAGTTGCCGGCACTCCCGGCGTTCCTCGAGGAAGCCTCGATGGAACCGGTGCCCGAGTGCCAGTCGCCGTTGTTCCTGCACGTCGACGCCGACGATCCCGAACACGTCCGGCTGTATTTCAGCGCGCCGGCCGAAGCCCCGACAACGCGCGGTTTCGCGGCCATCCTCGCGGCCGGTCTCGATGGTCTGCCGGCATCCGACATCCTCGCGGTGCCCGACGATTTCTACGCCGACCTCGGGCTGGCCAAGCTGATCAGCCCGCTGCGCCTGCGCGGCATGTCGGCGATGCTGACGCGGATCAAGCGCCGCCTGCGGGAAGCGGCATAGGCAACCGGGTACGGCTCAGAAGAACGGCAGCTTGAACTTGCCGCTGTAGTGCAGCGCGTCCGGGTTGCGCTGCCCGATGACCTTTCCGGGCACGCCGCCGACGATGCCGAACGGCGGCACCTCTTTGTTCACGACGGTGTGCGCGGCCACCACGGCGCCCCGGCCGAGCAGAGACGGCAGGACCAGCGCACGAGTGGCGATCCAGACATGATCGTCGATCACGATGGGGTCGGGCGGATTCGGCGCGGGCACGAAGTTCGGGTGATTGATGTCGTGACCACCGGCGATGATGTAAACATCGCTGGCGATGATCACGTCGTCGCCGATCGCGATGCCGGCCCGGGCATCGAGGAGGCAGTCGAAGCCGATCGACACCCGGTCGCCGATCACCAGCCACGGCATGCCCCATACCTTCGTGCCCCGGTTGATCGCGGAGCCCTTGCCGATCGTGGCTCCGAACAGCCGCAGATAGCCCAAGCGGATGAAGTGGAACGGGATGTGGGTGACGATCGAGCAGTAAAACAGCGCCGCGTAGGTGTCCCGGATCCGGTGCCAGATCGTCTCACCGGGCAGTTCGTGCTTGACGATGTTGCCGTCTGCGTCGGTCACCCACTGCATCTTCGGTGGGATGCGGACGTTCGGGTTGACCGCCCGCTTGCGCGCGATCAATTCAGGGTCTGAGGCCTGCGGCTCGACGAACAACGGTGTCCCCTTACTCGTGACTCCCCGGCGGGTCCGGTGCGGCACCAGTATCACCCAAGCAGATGTTCGGGGGGAAAGCGCGGGTCAGGCGGGTCCCTTGGGCGATCTCTAAGAAAACGCCCCGGCGCCTGCGTATCTCGAAGTGGGGATCCGCCGGTTAGGCCTTACACTGCACGCGATACATTCTTAAAGACATTTCTTAGAGAACCGCCGTCAGGAGGCACTGTGGCCAACCACGCCAGTTCCAAGATCTCCAAGGTGCTAGTCGCCAACCGTGGAGAGATTGCCGTCCGGGTCATCCGGGCTGCCAAGGACGCCGGACTGGCCAGCGTCGCCGTTTACGCCGAGCCGGACGCCGACGCGCCGCACGTGCGGCTTGCCGACGAGGCCTTCGCCCTGGGCGGCCAGACCTCGGCCGAGTCCTACCTCGTCTTCGACAAGATCCTCGACGCCGCTGCCAAGTCCGGCGCCAACGCGATCCACCCGGGCTACGGCTTCCTGTCCGAGAACGCCGACTTCGCCCAGGCCGTCCTCGACGCCGGGCTGATCTGGATCGGGCCCAGCCCGCAGTCCATCCGCGACCTGGGTGACAAGGTCACCGCGCGCCACATCGCCGCCAAGGCCAACGCCCCGCTGGTGCCGGGAACCCCGGACCCGGTCAAGGACGCCGACGAGATCCTGGCCTTCGCCAAGGAGCACGGCCTGCCGATCGCCATCAAGGCCGCCTTCGGCGGTGGCGGCCGCGGTATGAAGGTCGCCCGCACCATCGAGGAGATCCCCGAGCTGTTCGACTCGGCCACCCGTGAGGCCGTCGCGGCCTTCGGCCGTGGCGAGTGCTTCGTCGAGCGCTACCTGGACAAGCCGCGCCACGTCGAGGCCCAGGTGATCGCCGATACGCACGGCAATGTCGTCGTCGCCGGCACCCGCGACTGCTCGCTGCAGCGCCGCTTCCAGAAGCTCGTCGAGGAGGCCCCCGCGCCGTTCCTGTCCGACGCGCAGCGCAAGGAGATCCACGAGTCGGCCAAGCGCATCTGCAAGGAAGCCGGTTACTACGGTGCGGGCACCGTCGAGTACCTGGTCGGCCAGGACGGCCTGATCTCCTTCCTCGAGGTCAACACCCGTCTGCAGGTGGAACACCCGGTCACCGAGGAGACCTCGGGCATCGACCTGGTGCTGCAGCAGTTCAAGATCGCCAACGGCGAGGCCCTGGACATCACCGAGGACCCCACGCCGCGCGGCCACTCGTTCGAGTTCCGGATCAACGGCGAGGACGCCGGTCGTGGCTTCCTGCCCGCCCCCGGCCCCGTCACCAAGTTCGAGGCCCCCACCGGCCCCGGTGTCCGCATGGACTCGGGCGTCGAGAGCGGTTCGGTCATCGGCGGTCAGTTCGACTCGATGCTGGCCAAGCTGATCGTTACCGGCGCCACCCGCGACGAGGCCCTGGCCCGTTCGCGCCGTGCGCTGGCGGAGTTCAACGTCGAGGGTCTGGCCACGGTCATCCCGTTCCACCGTGCCGTGGTCGCCGACCCGGCCTTCATCGGTGACGGCGACAAGTTCGACGTGCACACCCGCTGGATCGAGACCGAGTGGAACAACACGGTCGAGCCGTTCACCGGTGGCGAGGCGCTGGACGACGAAGAGGCGACGCCGCGTCAGAAGGTCGTCGTCGAGGTCGGTGGCCGTCGCGTCGAGGTCTCGCTGCCCGGCGATCTGGCCATCGGTGGTGGCGGCGGTGGCGCGGCCACCGGTGTCATCAAGAAGAAGCCGAAGCCGCGCAAGCGTGGCGCCGCCGGCGGTAAGGCCGCCTCGGGCGACTCTGTCACCGCGCCGATGCAGGGCACCGTCGTGAAGGTCGCCGTCGAGGAGGGCCAGCAGGTCTCCGCAGGTGACCTGATCGTGGTGCTCGAGGCCATGAAGATGGAGAACCCGGTGACCGCGCACAAGGACGGCACCGTGACCGGCCTGTCGGTCGAGGCCGGCGCCGCCATCACCCAGGGCACCGTCATCGCCGAGCTGAAGGACTAGTTCTTCTGTCCGCCGGGTGGCCAATTCTCTGGCCGCCCGGCGGATTTTTTCCACCATGGAACCCATCGAGATCAATGCCGGCGCCTGGTATCTGCGTGCCCTGCGCGCCGACGACCGCATGGATGACCGGCCGTCACTGGCGGATTTGGGTGAGCACTCCCCCGATCACGTCCAAACCCGCACGGCGCAATGGGAATCCGACACGTTGTACTCGTGGGCGGTCTGCGAACCCACGACCGGCGAATTGCTCGCCGAGATCACGCTGGACCCCGCCACGCGGGAGATTTCCGTGCGCACGCGCGCCGGGTTCGACGACGCCGCCGCCACGGGAGTCGAGTCCGTGCGCCGCTTCGCGGCCGCGATGCTCGGTTAGCGCTAGAACAGCAGCACGGGCAGGCTCATCGTGAGCACGATGGACATCAGCAGCAACAGGAACCATCCGGCGCCCTGCCAGGCCCACCAGACCTGGTCGTTCCGCCAGGCCCGATAGGTCCGCACAAACGCCCACACGCCGCCGCCGAACAGGATCGCGGGACCCCCGAGCGCCAGCACGGTGCGATACGGGGTGCTGCACGCCGCGGTGTCAAACCCGTGGCACTGCCGCACCCAGATGGCGGCCAAGACCATGAACCCGACGCCCAGGCAGCCCATCACCAGACCGAATCGTGCGGCCTGATGCACGCTGGGATCGTCGTCGCGGAACTTGTCGGTCGTCGGACTGAGCATGAACATCACCGCCAACCCCAGTATGCGCCCGCTCGGCGCTAGGGCGCCACTTCCCCCTCGGCAATCCGTTTGATCGCGGCGAGACGCCGATCCCATTGCCGGCCAATGGTTTCCAGTTCAGTACCCAGCGCGCTGAGTTTGGCGCCGAGCGCCCGGTAGCGAATCTCCCGGCCGACTCTGACGGGCTCGACGAGCCCGGCGTCGGCCAGCACCGTCAGATGCTTGGCGATGGCCTGCCGACTCACCGGCAAGCGACCGGCCAGCGCACTCGCGGACAGGTCATCGGCGCCGAGTTCGGCCAGGATCCGCCACCGGGTCTCATCGGCGAGCACTGCCAGCACCGCCGGCATGCGGGTACCGGTCACACCGGCGCCCGCAGGTAGGCCACCAGGTCGTCGAGTTCGGCCGTCCAGCCGCCGCTGTTCTCTGAGTACGCCGTCTGCGGATCGGCCAGGTTCTCGAAGCCGCTCTCGCGCAGGTCAAGTCTGGTGCCGCCGTCGATCTCGGTGAGGTCGAAGCGCACGACGGTCGAATTTTCCGGGGTCGGGTCGGCATCCGTTTCGCGGTGTGCCCACCGGTAGACCAGCGTGTGCGGTGCGTCGGCACTTTCGACCACGACCCGGAACTTGCCGTGGGCGTTCCAGCCGAAGAGTCCCGTGCCACCTGGGATCGCCTCGAGTTCGGCCGAGTCGCCGAACCATTGCGCGATGAGCTCGGGTTTCGTCAGGGCATCCCACACCCGCTGAATCGGCGCGTTGATGTCGATGGTGCGGGTGATGTCCAGCGTGTCCATGATTCCCTTTCAAACGGCGATATGTGCAACTTCAGAGTTGCACACCCGCCGCGGTACTGCAACCCTCAGATTGCAGTTTGTGTCGCGCACCGCTCCCGCAGCAGCACCAGCCCGATGGTGCCGAACACCAGATTGGCGGCGATCTCCAGGATGGCGGTCACCCACGAGAACGCCGTCACCCGCGCCCACGGCGGCGCATTGATGAAGCTGTCACTGAAGAACCCCCATTTCGGGAGCAGATGCGCCGCGGTGAATCCCACCGCGCCCGCGTAGCCGATCCCGACGGCCGCGAGCGGCGCCCACCGGTTCCGCTTGAACACCAACACGAACGTGACCGCCGCGAAGATCAACTGCAGCGTGCCGCCCACCATCACCGCAAGCGGGATGACGTCCATCCCCCGTCGCAGGTGATCAGCGCCGTGCAGCAGTAGCGCGACAGCCAATAAGCCTGCGGCCCAATCGAAGTTGCGTTGCCAATTCCTGGAGTCACCAGTCATGCGGATCACCTCTACTACGCAAAGTAGTAGCTTGGCGCCGTCCTGTAAAGACCTGTCAGGGGTTGGCCCTACGATGCCTGGCGTGCGGATGAAACTCTTGGGCGCAGCAGGCCTGTTCGCCGGCGCCGCGGCATATCTGCACGGCTGGACCCTGCCACTGACACTGACGACGACCGTCGGGGTCCCGGTGCTACTCGCCGCCATCCCGCACGTCGTGACCGGAATGCGCACGCCGAGCCGCCACGAAGATCCCGTCCACGACATGTCGGGCACCGAATTCGAGGACTACGTCGCCCGCATCGCCCGGTCCTGCGGCGTCCCAGTCATCATGACGGAGCTCTCCGGCGACTGGGGTGTCGACCTGATCGTCGGCACACGGCCCAATCGCCTTGCCATTCAATGCAAACGGCTGTCCCGCCCCGTCGGCCCCGGCGCTGTGCAAGAGGTGGTCGCCGGCGCGCCCATGCAGGACTGCACGCACACCATGGTCGTCACCAACAACGACTTCACCCCGGCGGCACGGAAATTGGCCGAACTGCACGACTGCACGCTGGTCAGCGGAACGGAGCTCACCCGGCTACGTGGTTTGATCCGGCAGCACGTCCTAGAGCGTCGCTAGCACGTCCCGCAGCGCCTGGACGGCTTCGTCGATCTCCACGCGCGACACCGTCAACGCCGGCCGGAACCGCACGGAGTCGACACCGCTGGCCAGCAGGATGACATGACGCTCCCACAGCCGCCGGATCACCTCGTCACGCTGCGCGGCCGAGGGCATGCTGAACGCACACATCAACCCGCGCCCGCGCGTAGCCCGCACCAGCGACGGAAATTCGCTTGCCAGGCAACGCAACTGGCCCACCAGGTACCAGCCCATCCGCACGGCGTTGTCGATCAGCCCGTCGGCCTCGATGACCTCGAGGATGCGGCGGGCCCGCACCATATCGGTGAGGTTGCCGCCCCAGGTGGAATTGATGCGCGAGCTCACGTGGAACACGTTGTCCGGAACGTCGTCTACGCGGCCGCCCGCCATCACACCGCACACCTGCGCCTTCTTGCCGAACGCCACCACGTCGGGCGTGACACCCAATTGCTGGTAGGCCCAAGCGGTTCCGGTCATGCCGACGCCCGTCTGCACCTCATCGAAGATCAGGAGCGCGTCGAACTCGACGCACAAATCCCGCATCGCGGCGAAGAACTCGGGACGCATGTGCCGGTCACCGCCCTCGCCCTGGATCGGCTCGGCGATGAAGCACGCGATGTCGTGCGGGTACGCCTCGAAGGCCGCGCGGGCCTGCCGCAGCGATTCCCGTTCCAGCGCAACGATATCCACACCGGGTGCCACCACCGGGGCATCGATACGCGGCCAGTCGAATTTCGGGAAGCGCGCCACCTTGTTGGGGTCGGTGTTGGTGAGCGACATGGTGTAGCCACTGCGGCCGTGGAAGGCGCCACGTAGGTGCAGCACCCGGGTGCCCAGCGCCGGGTCGATCCCGCGGGACTCGTTGAGTCGGCTCTTCCAGTCGAAGGCAACCTTCAGCGCGTTCTCCACGGCCAGCGCCCCGCCATCGACGAAGAACAGGTGCGGCAGCGCCGGGTCACCCAGCACGCGCGCGAACGTCTGCACGAAGCGCGCCATCGGCACGCTGTACACGTCGGAGTTGCTCGGCTTGTTCACCGCCGCCTGCGCCAGTTCGGCCCGGAATGCCGGGTCGGTCAGGGCCGGATGGTTCATCCCCAGCGCCGACGACGCGAAGAACGTGAACATGTCGAGGTACCGGCTGCCGTCGCGCGCGTCGACGAGATACGAACCACCCGACCGGTCGAGATCGAGAACGAGGTCCAGACCGTCGGTCAGGATGCTGCGGCCCAGCACGTCGCGAACGTCGCGGGCGCCGCCCGCCGACAGCCCGTCACCAGAAGTCAGAACAGCGGTCATGCCGCCATCCTAACGCAATATTTACAGCCTGTACGACCGAAAGCAGGAACTATTCCGGTGGTGACACCTGATCATCGTAAAAAGTCTGTAAGATGATGGTGCTTCGCGTGCGAACGTTGGCCACCGACCGGATGCGCTGCAGCAGGCCTTCCAGCGCCCGCGCCGAAGCGACACGCACCAGCAGGACGTAGCTCTCCTCGCCGGCCACCGAGTGGCAGGACTCGATCTCGGGGAATGACTGCAGCCGCGCCGGGGCATCATCAGGTTGGGAAGGATCGAGTGGGGTGATCGCGACGAACGCCGACAACATGCGGCCGACGGACTCGGGGTTGATCCGCGCCGTGTATCCGGTGATCACGCCGCGGGATTCCAGTCTGCGCACCCGTGACTGCACCGCCGACACCGACAGCCCCGCCGCCGCCGCCAAGTGCGCCAATGTCGCCCGCCCGTCGGCCACCAGTTCCCGCACCAGGATTCGGTCGACATCGTCAAGCTGCTCGGCTTCGGCCATGGCCGGAGACTACCCGCAGGTCATGCCATGACAGTTCAGACGTGGGAACTGCGCGCCGCGTTCGCCGCCGCACTATCCCGCATGTACGGCACCGAAGTACCGGCGTACACCACGCTTGTGGACGTCAGCACCGCGGTGAACCGGGACTGTGCCACCGACGGTCGACTCGGTTCCGTCGACCGGGTCACCCCGGAACGCCACGGCGCCATCAGGGTCGGCAGTCCCGCTGAACTCGCCGACGTCGCAGACCTTTTCGCGGCCTTCGGCATGTTCCCGGTCGGGTTCTACGACCTGCGCGAGGCCGCTTCGCCGGTGCCCGTCGTCTCCACCGCGTTCCGCCCCATCGAGTCAGATGAGCTGGACCGCAACCCGTTTCGGGTGTTCACCTCGATGCTGGCGACCGAGGACGCCCGCTTCTTCTCCCCCGACCTGCGGGCCCGGGTGCAGCGGTTCATCGGTCAGCGCCAACTGTTCGACCCGGCGCTGATCGCCCAGGCCCGCCGGATCGGCGCCGACGGCTGCCCGGCCGCCGACGCCGACGATTTCGTCCGGCGGTGCACGGCCGCATTCGCGTTGTCGCGCACGCCGATCGACAAGGCCTGGTACGACGAGCTCAACGACGTCTCCGCAGTCGCCGCCGACATCGCCGGCGTGCGCACCACCCACATCAACCACCTGACGCCGCGCGTGCTCGACATCGACGAGCTGTACCGCCGGATGACGGCCCGCGGCATCACCATGATCGACGCGATCCAGGGGCCGCCCCGCACCGACGGTCCGCCGGTCCTGTTGCGGCAGACGTCGTTTCGGGCGCTGGCGGAACCGCGCAGGTTCCGTCACCCGGACGGCACCGTGTTCGACGGGAGCCTGCGGGTGCGCTTCGGCGAGGTCGAGGCCCGCGGGGTGGCGTTGACCCGCGCCGGCCGGGAGCGCTACGACGCCGCGATGGCCGATCAGGCGCACTGGGACCGGTACTTCCCCGCCACCGATACCGAGATGGCGACACAGGGTCTCGCGTACTACCGCGGTGGGGACCCCACGAAACCCGTTGTCTACGAAGACTTCCTGCCGGCGTCTGCGGCCGGCATCTTCCGGTCGAACCTGGACCGCGATGCGCGACCCGCAGCCGCCGACGACCATTCCGACTACAGCCTCGACTGGATGGCCGGCGCAATCAGCCGGCACATCCATGACCCTTACGACCTCTACGAGAAAGCGGCATCATGACCTCTGTGCAGAATCAGCTCTTGCCCACGGCCGATCAACTCCGCGACCGCGTGCGGACCGCGCTGCAGGCAGTCGGTGCCCACGTCACGCTGGGCGAGCCCGGCGCCCACGGCTTGCACGCCAGCACGCCCATCACCGGCGAGGTCCTCTTCACCATCCCGGAGAGCACCACCGCGGATACCGATGCCGCGATCGCCGAAGCGGCAGAGGCCTTCGCCACGTGGCGCACCACCCCGGCGCCGGTGCGCGGCGCACTGGTGGCCCGCCTGGGTGAGCTCCTCGTCGAGCACAAGGCCGATCTGGGCACCCTGGTCACCATCGAGGCCGGCAAGATCACCTCCGAGGCGCTCGGCGAGGTGCAGGAGATGATCGACGTCTGCCAGTTCGCGGTCGGTCTCTCACGCCAGCTGTACGGGCGCACCATCGCCTCCGAACGGCCCGGGCACCGGCTGATGGAGAACTGGCACCCGCTCGGCGTCGTCGGCGTCATCACGGCGTTCAACTTCCCCGTCGCCGTCTGGGCCTGGAACACCGCCATCGCGCTGGTGTGCGGCGACACCGTGGTGTGGAAGCCCTCCGAACTCACCCCGCTGACCGCCGTCGCCTGCCAGGCGCTGCTTGAGCGCGCCGCGGCCGACGTCGGCGCCCCGGGGCATGTCGGCCGGCTGGTGCTGGGCGGTCGCGAGATCGGCGAGCAGTTGGTCGACGACCCCCGCGTCGCCCTGCTGAGCGCCACCGGATCGGTGCGGATGGGCCAGGAGATCGGCCCGCGTGTGGCCCAGCGCTTCGGGAAGGTCCTGCTGGAACTCGGCGGCAACAACGCGACGATCGTCACGCCATCGGCCGACCTCGATCTCGCGGTGCGCGGCATCGTGTTTGCCGCGGCCGGTACCGCCGGCCAGCGGTGCACGACGCTGCGGCGGGTCATCGCGCACCACAGCGTGGTCGACACGCTGGTGCAGCGGATCGTCACCGCCTATCAGAGCCTGCCGGTCGGCGACCCCGCCGCCGAGGGCACCCTGATCGGACCGCTGATCCACGAGCGGTCCTACCGCGACATGGTGGGCGCGCTGGAACAGGCCCGCGCCGAAGGCGGCGAGGTGACCGGCGGCGAGCGTGTCCAGCTGCACCCAAGCTCGTACTACGTCACGCCGGCGGTGGTCCGGATGCCCGGGCAGACGGCCATCGTGCACCAGGAAACGTTCGCACCGATCCTGTATGTGCTGACCTATGACGCCCTCGACGAGGCCATCGCACTGAACAATGCGGTGCCGCAGGGTCTTTCGTCGGCGGTCTTCACCACCGACATCCGGGAGGCCGAGCGCTTCATGGCCGCCGACGGGTCGGACTGCGGCATCGCCAACGTCAACATCGGCACCTCCGGCGCGGAGATCGGCGGGGCGTTCGGCGGCGAGAAGCAGACCGGCGGCGGACGGGAATCCGGCTCGGACTCCTGGAAGGCCTACATGCGCCGGGCCACCAACACCGTCAACTATTCGTCCGATCTGCCGCTGGCTCAAGGAGTCCAGTTCGGCTGAGGTAGACATGAGTCCGTGAAGATCGAAGGTGCGGTGGCTGTCGTCACCGGAGCGGGCTCGGGCATCGGCAGGTCCATCGCGACGGCGCTGGCCGCCGCGGGCGCGTCGGTCGTGGCCGGCGACATCAACGCCGAAGCCGCCGCCGAGACGGCCGCGGGTTACGGCGGTGTCGGCATCGGCGCCGACGCGTCGTCGGTCGACGGCATCGCGACGCTGCTCGCGACCGCCCGCGAGGCGTACGGCCCCGTCGACATCTACGTCGCCAATGCCGGCATCACCGGCGAACCCGGGCTGGGCGACGACGAAGCCGCCTGGGACCGCATCATCGACATCAACCTGCGCGCGCACATCCGCGCCGCCAAAGCTGTTGTGCCCGAATGGGTTGAGCGGGGTACCGGACATTTCGTCGCGGTGGCCTCGGCCGCCGGCCTGCTCACCCAACTCGGTGCGGCCGGCTACAGCGTCACCAAGCACGCCGCCGTCGGTTTCGCGGAGTGGCTGAGCATCACATACGGCGACAACGGCGTCGGCGTCAGCTGCGTCTGCCCGATGGGCGTGGACACCCCGTTGCTCCGCGGCATGACCGACTCCCCCGACGCCGCGATCCGGGTCGCCGGCAATGCCGTGACCCACGCGGGCAACGTCGTCGGGCCCGATGACGTCGCCGCCCTCGTCGTCCGGGCCATCGAGGACGGCACGTTCCTGGTCCTCCCACACCCCGAGGTCCTGGAGATGTACCGGCACAAGGGCGCCGACTACGACCGCTGGCTCGCCGGCATGCGCCGCTACCAGCGCACGCTCAACGGCTGAGCTAGGCGCGGCCGTCTCACTCCCACTCCAGCGAGCCTGACCACACGGCGGTTTTCCGGACGGATTTCCGCCGCCTGGTCAGGCTCGGGCCGCCCCCGCACGCCGGCAGCATCGAACGGGTAACGGGTGATGGGACCGCGGGTTGTCGCGCAGTGGCAGGCGAACCCCATTCCTTCACTCGCAGTGACCACAGTGGCTGCTGTGACTCGACGCGCCCCGTGCGGCGAAACTTGTCGGACCCACACGGCAATATGGACCCGTGGCGCCACCAGACCCGATGGCCCGGTTCAGTGACCTGACCCGGGAGTGGTTCGCTGCTGCCTTCAGCACGCCCACCCCGGCACAGGCGCAGGCGTGGCAGGCCATCGCGGACGGTCACAACACACTGGTCATCGCCCCGACCGGGTCCGGCAAGACGCTCGCGGCGTTCCTCTGGGCAATTGACCAGCTGGCGCAGCAGCCCGAAGGCAAGGGCACCCGCGTGCTGTACGTGTCGCCACTGAAGGCCCTCGCGGTCGACGTCGAGCGCAACCTGTCGACGCCGCTCACCGGTATCACGCGGGTGGCCGAACGCCTGGGCACACCGGCGCCCACGATCACCGTCGGTGTGCGGTCCGGCGACACCACGCCGCAGCAGCGCCGTCAGCTGATCGCCAATCCACCCGACATCCTCATCACCACACCCGAATCGCTGTTCCTGATGTTGACGTCGGCCGCGCGGGAGACGCTCGCGACGGTGCGGACCGTCATCGTCGACGAGGTGCACGCGGTCGCGGCCACCAAGCGCGGCGCACACCTGGCGCTTTCGCTGGAGCGGCTCGACGAGCTCACGGCAGCGCCGGCCCAGCGCATCGGCCTGTCTGCGACCGTCAAACCACCCGAGGAGGTGGCCCGCTTCCTGTCGGGCGCGGCGCCCACCACCATCGTCAAGCCGCCGGCCGCCAAGACCTTCGACCTCAGCGTCGAGGTCCCGGTGCCGGACATGGCCAATCTCGATGGCGGCACCATCTGGCCGGATGTCGAGGAACGCATCGTCGACCTCATCGAGTCGCACAACTCGTCGCTGGTGTTCGCCAATTCCCGGCGACTGGCCGAACGACTCACGGCCCGGCTCAACGAGATTCACGCCGCCCGGTCCGGCATCGAACTGCCCAACGAGCGCAACCCGCAGATCGGCGGCGGCGCCCCTGCCACCATCATGGCCAGCGGCCAAACCTTCGGCGCGCCGAGCCTTCTGGCCAAGGCGCACCACGGTTCGGTCAGCAAAGAAGCCCGCGCCCAGGTCGAAGACGACCTCAAGAGCGGACGCCTCAAAGCCGTCGTCGCGACGTCCAGCCTGGAACTCGGCATCGACATGGGCGCGGTCGACCTCGTCATCCAGGTCGAGGCGCCGCCCTCGGTGGCCAGCGGCCTGCAGCGCATCGGCCGGGCCGGCCACCAGGTCGGCGAGATCTCCGAAGGTGTGCTGCTGCCCAAGCACCGCACCGACCTCATCGACTGCGCCGTCGCCGTTCAGCGGATGCGCGCCGGCGAGATCGAAACCCTGCAGGTGCCCACCAACCCGCTCGACGTGCTGGCGCAGCACACCGTCGCGGCAGCCGCGCTGGAGCCGCTGGATGCCGACCGGTGGTTCGACGCCGTCCGCCGCAGCGCGCCGTTCGCCGCGTTGCCGCGCAGCGCGTTCGAGGCCACGCTGGATCTACTGGCGGGCAAGTACCCGTCAACCGAGTTCGCCGAGCTACGGCCGCGGCTGGTCTACGACCGCGACACCGGCACCCTGACTGCCCGGCCCGGCGCACAACGGCTGGCTGTCACGTCCGGCGGCGCGATCCCGGACCGTGGCATGTTCACCGTCTACCTGGCCACGGGTGACGAAAAGCCCTCGCGGGTCGGCGAACTCGACGAGGAGATGGTCTACGAGTCGAGGCCCGGTGACGTCATCTCGCTGGGCGCCACCAGCTGGCGGATCACCGAGATCACCCACGACCGGGTGTTGGTGCTGCCCGCACCCGGCCAACCCGCACGGTTGCCGTTCTGGCGCGGCGACGCCGTCGGCCGCCCCGCCGAGCTGGGTGCGGCGATCGGCGCCTTCACCGGGAAGCTCGCCGGACTGTCACGTGCCGAGTTCGACGAATACTGCAGCACAATGGGTTTCAACGACTACGCCACCGACAATCTGTGGCAGCTGCTGGACGAACAGCGGCAGGCCACCGGCACGGTACCCACCGACACCACATTCGTGGTGGAACGGTTCCGCGATGAGCTCGGTGACTGGCGGATCGTCCTGCATTCCCCGTACGGGCTGCGGGTGCACGGGCCGCTGGCGCTGGCAGTCGGCCGACGCATCCTGGAACGGTACGGCATCGACGAGAAGCCGACCGCGGCCGACGACGGCATCGTGCTGCGGCTGCCCGACACCGGGGAAACCCCGCCCGGCGCAGACATTTTCGTCTTCGAAGCCGACGAGATCGAGCCCATCGTCACCGCCGAGGTCGGCGGGTCGGCGCTGTTCGCCTCGCGCTTCCGCGAGTGTGCGGCGCGGGCCCTGCTGCTGCCGCGGCGCCATCCTGGCAAGCGATCGCCGCTGTGGCACCAGCGGCAGCGGGCCGCCCAGCTGCTGGACATCGCCCGCAAGTACCCGGATTTCCCCATCGTGCTGGAGACCGTGCGGGAATGCCTGCAGGACGTCTACGACGTCCCGATGCTCATCGAGCTGATGCGGCGCGTCGCACAGCGGCGGATCCGGGTGCTCGACGTGCAGACCGCCACGCCGTCGCCGTTCGCCGCGTCGCTGCTGTTCGGCTACGTCGGCGCGTTCATGTACGAAGGCGACAGTCCGCTCGCCGAACGTCGCGCTGCCGCACTGTCGTTGGACGCGACCCTGCTGGCCGAGCTGCTGGGCCGGGTGGAACTGCGCGAGCTGCTCGACCCCGATGTGGTGGCAGCCACCATCCGGCAGCTGCAGCACCTGACCGAGGACCGCGCCGCCCGCGACGCCGAGGGTATCGCCGACCTCCTGCGGCTGCTCGGACCGCTGAGCACCGACGAACTCCGGCAGCGTTGCACCGCAAGTGATGTCGAGGCGTGGTGCGCCACGCTGCAGGCCGCCAAACGCGCGGTCTCGGTGACTTACGCGGGCCAGAGTTGGTGGGCTGCCGTCGAAGACATGGGACTGCTGCGTGACGGCCTCGGCGTCGCGGTGCCCGTCGGGGTGCCGGCCAGTTTCACCGCCGCGGTGTCCGACCCGCTGGGCGAATTGCTCAGCCGCTTCGCCAGGACCAACGGGCCGTTCACGACGACCCAAGCCGCCGCCCGGTTCGGCCTGGGCCACCGCGTGACTGCCGACGTCCTGAGTCGGATGGTGTTGGACGGCAAGCTGATTCGCGGCGAATTCACCGATATCCCGGACAGTGTCGACCAACAGTGGTGTGACGCCACGGTTCTGAAGATCCTGCGGCGCCGGTCGCTGGCCGCACTGCGGGCCCAGATCGAACCGGTGAGCGCCGCCGCGTACGCCCGGTTCCTTCCGGCCTGGCAGCAGTTCGGCGATGCCCGGGGCATCGACGGACTCGCGTCGGTCATCGAACAGCTTGCCGGCGTACCGATTCCGGCATCCGCCGTCGAGCCGCTCGTATTCGGTCAGCGGGTGTCGGACTACCAGCCGGCGATGCTCGACGAACTGCTGGCGTCGGGCGAGATCACCTGGTCGGGTGCCGGCCAGATCGGGAGCAACGACGGTTGGGTCGTCTTCCACCGGGCCGACACCGCGCCGCTGTCTCTGGCTCCGGGAGCCGAGATCGAGTTCACCGACACGCACCGCATGATCATGGACACCCTGGGCTCAGGCGATGGTCCTGGCGGCGCCTATTTCTTCCGGCAATTGGCGGCCGAGGACAGTGCCGATGCGAAACAGGCACTGTGGGAACTGATCTGGGCCGGCTGGGTCACCGGGGACACCTTCGCCCCGGTGCGTGCACTTCTCGGCAATGCGGGACGCAAACCCGGTGGATCACACCGCCAGCGGCAGCAGCGCCCACCTCGGCTGAGCCGCTACAGCGTGGCGCGACCACAGGCGCGCACTCTCGACCCGACGGTCGCCGGCCGGTGGTCAGCCCTGCCACCCGCCGAACCGGAATCCACCATGCGGGCGCACTTCCAGGCCGAGCTGCTGCTGAACCGCTACGGCGTCGTCACCCGCGGTGCGGCCGACGGCCTGCCCGGCGGGTTCGCAACGCTCTACAAGGTATTGACCGCTTTCGAGGAAGCCGGACGCTGCCAGCGCGGGTACTTCATCGAATCCCTTGGTGGCGCACAGTTCGCAGTGGCCTCGACGGTGGACCGCCTGCGCAACTATCTCGACAACGTCGACCAGAGCAGCCCCGATTACACCGCCATCGTGCTCGCCGCCACCGACCCGGGAAATCCGTATGGAGCCGCCCTCCCGTGGCCCGAGGCAGCCGGCCACCGGCCGGGCCGCAAGGCGGGCGCGCTGGTGGCGTTGGTCGACGGCGAGTTGGTGTGGTTCCTCGAGCGTGGTGGCAAGTCGCTGTTGTCGTTCGACGCCACCCCGGAACAACAACGCGCCGCGGCCGGTGGGCTGGCCGACCTGGTGAGCGCGGGCCGGTTGCAGTCGCTGTTGATCGAAAAGGTCAACGGAGAACCGGTCTTGGCCCCCACGCCCGACGCCGAACAAGCGCAGGTCCACGCGGCGCTGACCGACGCCGGGTTCTCTCGCACACCGCGGGGGCTGCGGCTGCGCTAGGCCTCCGGCGGCACGTTCGGCAGTATCGACAGCATGGATAACGGGTTGTCGGACGCCGCCATCGCCGCGATGACTCCGGCGCAGCGGCACGACCTGATCATGCGATTGCAGCGTCCACTGGATGAGGTGTTCCCACCTCCGATGGCCAGAAGGATGCGGCGCATCCGACTGACGGTGATGACCGGCAGCTGCATCGTGCTGATCCCGTGGGTCGTCTACCTCGGATTCACGCTTCCGGACAACTACACGGCGCACAACTGGCCGGCCACGTGGATCGGCTTCGACGGTCTACTCGTCGCCTTCATGGCGACAACCGCAGTGCTGGGCTGGTTGCGCCGTCAACTCGTGCTGCTCACCGCGTTCACGACCGGAGTGCTACTCGTGTGCGACGCCTGGTTCGATGTCATGACTTCAGACTTCGGTCACGACGCGACCGTGCCGTTGATCACCGCGGTGTTGATCGAACTGCCACTGGCAGTACTCATGATGACCGGGGCCATCCGCATTCTGCGCCTCACGGCGACGCGGCTGTGGTTCCTCGAACCCGGTGCACCGCTGTGGCGGCTGCCGCTGCTCCCCTGACCAGGACTCAGGCGGCAGCGGGATTTTCGATCACGATGGCGACGCCCTGGCCTGATCCAACACAGACTCCGATGGCGCCGTAGCGGGCATTGCGCTCGCGCAGTTCGGTGGCGAGGGTCAGGACGTAGCGGGCACCGGTGGCGCCGAACGGATGGCCGATCGCCACGGCGCCGCCGTTCGGCGTGAGCTTGTCGTCGGGCACGACGAACCCGTCAAGCTGATTCGGCAGCTCCCGCAGCACGCCGAGGGCCTGCGCGCTGAACGCCTCGTGGACTTCCCAGACATCTATCTGTTCCGGCGTCAACCCGGCTCGTTTGATCGCCAGGGGCAACGCCCATGCCGGCGCGAGACCCATGAACACCGGATCGATCCCGTACACCGCCGAGGACACCACACGCGCCAACGGCTCGACGCCGAGTTCTCCGGCGCGCTCCCCCGACGCCAGCACCAGGGCGCTGGCGCCATCGGTGAGCGGTGTCGAATTGGCCGCGGTCATCTGCGTGGTGCCCGGCTGCGGGCGCAGCGCCGCCAGTTGCTCGGCGGTGGTTTCGTCGCGGATGAACTCGTCGTGCTCGAACATCCGCGCCGGTGACTTCTTCGTCGCGGCGATCTCGACGGGCATGATCTCCTTGGCCAGCCGACCGGAATCCCTGGCCGCCTTGGCATTTCGCTGCGTCCGCAGCGCGAAGGCGTCGATCTCTTCGCGCGTCAGGCCGTAGCGGTCGGCAACCTTCTGCGCGGTCTCGATCATGCTGATGTACGCATTACGTGCCAACAACGCGGGATTCGGTGGACCACCGGCACCAGCCCACATGGTGTCGAGCAGGATCACCGGTCCGCGCGGCGCGAACGGCGCATCGCCTTTCATATAGGCCCAGCCCGATCGCGACATCGACTCGACGCCGCAGGCCATGCCCACGCCCAGATCGCCGGCCTTGATCGCGTGCGCAACGTTGATCGTGGCGCTCAGCGACGACCCGCAGAACCGGTTGATGGTCGTCCCGGCGACGGTATCGGGGAATCCAGCGGCGAGCGCCGCCCAGCGCGCAACGTCGCCCATCCCCTCGTGCGCGGGATTCACGCAACCGGCGACGATGTCCTCGATGGCTCCGAGTTCGACGCCGACGCGTTCGCAGGCACCCTTCATCGTCATGCCGAGGAGATCGTCGGTGCGGATGTGCGACAGCGAACTGCCGTACCGCGCAAATGGAGTGCGGACACCACCAAGCACAAATGCTTCTGTCATCAACCGTCTCCCGCTCCATGTCGAGGCGAGCGTACCGCTGACGACGCTCCGCTATGCGCGAATCCCGCAGGGCCCCGATAGTCGGTGTCTTCAGACCGGATGTGCCCGCAGCCAGTCCAGCACCTGCTGTGCGTGGGTATTCGGCGGGAAGATCGGATAGAAGACGTGCTCGATGCGACCGTCGCGGATCACCATCGTCAGCCGGGTATAGAGCCGCGGATGTCCGTCGGCGGCGAACGTCGGGAGTCCCACGGCCTCCGCGAGGGCGAACGTCTCGTCGGACAGCATGTGGAACGGCAACCGCAGCCGCCGCACCACTTCCGCCTGATAGTCGGCGTCCTGGCTCGACATGCCCCAGACCTGGCTCGCCCCAGCGGCTTTCAGTTCAGTGAAGTGGTCGCGGAAGTCGCAAGCCTCGGTCGAGCATCCTCGCGCCCCGGGAATCGCGTCCCACCCCTCGGGGAGGTCGGCACCGGGGCGACCGGTCAGCGGATACAGGTACAGAATCGTCCGCCCCGCCGGCAGGTGGCGCAGCGGGACTTCACCACCCCCACTCGACGGCAACGTGATGTCCGGGACCCGCAGCCCGGCCAGGTGATCAGCCGCACCATCGTTTTCGGGAACGGGCAGGCCGGCGGGAAGCGTTGTGAAGTCGGTCAATGGATCGCCCTTCGTGTCGAATGCCCGGCAGGCGGCGGCGTCAAGCCGCGCCGCCAGGTCCTGCCGCCCCTGCGTCAGCGACGCAATGGTCTCGTCGAGGACGGCGATGCTGTCCCGATACGCCGCAAGCGACTCGGGACACTCGTCGCTGTGTTCGTGGCCATGACGAAGGCAGTCGATGAACGGCCCGGCCTTCGACGGGGCGATGCCGACGGCAGCGAGCGCACGCACCTCGCTGACGATCTGCACATCGTGTTCGGAGTAGTCCCGGTATCCGTTGGGCAGGCGCGACGGCTCCAGGAGGCCGAGGTCCTCGTAGTACCGCACGGCCTTGGTCGACGCGCCCGTCCGCCGGGCCAGCTCAGAAATCTGCATGGTCAATGTCCTCAGCCCAGAGGGTAAACATTGCCGCCGGGGGCAAGGTCAACTTCCGAGCCCGACGGACCTACTCACACCAGGCCAGGCCGTATGGCGAGTGTGCAGATTGTGTCCGCGTTGACGTCCCAGGTCGATCCGAAGCTGCACATTCGCCGTAGGGCCCGCCGCGACACATGACGACACCGAGCCGTCCCCGACCGAGTCATAGAGTGAAACCATGGCCCTGCACACCCTGCTCACCGAGCTGTTCGGCATCGAGCACCCGATCGTTCTGGCCCCGATGGGCGACGTTTCCGGTGGCCGGCTGGCAGCTGCGGTGTCCGAGGGCGGCGGGCTGGGCCTCATCGGGGGCGGCCGCGGCGACCTGACAATGCTCGCCACCGAATGCCAGTTGGCCAGGCAGGGCACCGAAAAGCCCTGGGGCGTCGGCCTGCTCACCTGGGCGGTGAATCAGGAGATCATCGATTGGGCCATAGCGCAGCAGCCCGCTGCCATCATCTTGTCGTTCGGTGACCCGGCCCCGTTCGCCAAGGCCATTGGCGACGCGAAAATCCCGCTGCTGGCCCAGGTCCACAGCCTCGACGAGGCGAAGCAGGCCCTCGACGCAGGGGTCCACGTCCTGGTGGCGCAGGGCCGAGAGGCCGGTGGCCACCATGG
This sequence comes from Mycolicibacterium sp. CBMA 226, assembly GCF_009729075.1. Classification (GTDB taxonomy): domain Bacteria; phylum Actinomycetota; class Actinomycetes; order Mycobacteriales; family Mycobacteriaceae; genus Mycobacterium. Next base: position 140,403 of record NZ_VTGY01000013.1, read on the forward strand.
TGGCCGGTCGACGCTGCCATTCGTCCCCGCCGTCGTCGACCTGGCGCACGACACCCCGGTGCTGGCGGCCGGCGGCATCGGTGACGGCCGCGGCCTCGCCGCCGCGTTGGCTCTCGGCGCCGCCGGTGCCATGATCGGCACCCGCTTCGAAGCCACTCACGAATCGCTGCTCAGCGCCGCCGAGTCGAAGGTCATGCTCAAGGCCACAGCCGAGGACACCACCACCGGCCGCGCCATCGACATCGCCGCCCGGCCACTCAAGACGCGTTGGCCGGCCCGGTATCCGGCGCGAACCTTGCGCAGTGCGTTCACCGACGAGTGGCAGAACCGGGACGCCGAGCTCGACGCAGACCCCAAGGCGCAGCGGGAGTTCCGTGACCGAGTGGCCAAATCGGACCTGGACTATGTGCCGATCTGGGCCGGCGAGGCCATCGACCTGATCGACGAACTCGAACTGGCGGCTCCCCTGGTCCAGAAGATCGCCCACGATGCCGAACAAGCCCTCACTCGAGCTACTGCGTACATCCGCTGATGCCCGAAGGTGACACCGTCTGGCACACCGCAGCCGTCCTCCGCGAGGCGCTGCAGGGAAAGACGCTGACGCGCTGCGACATTCGCGTGCCGAAGTTCGCCACGGTGGACCTCACCGGTCAGATGGTCGACGAGGTGCTCAGCCGCGGCAAGCACCTGTTCATCCGCACCGCCGAGGCCAGCATTCACTCCCATTTGAAGATGGAAGGCAAGTGGCAGGTCAACACCAGACCCCGCAGACCTGACCACAAGACCAGAATCATCTTGGAAGCAGGCGATATTCAAGCGGTGGGCACTGAGCTCGGCACACTGGACATCCTCCGGCGCGACCACGACCAGGAACCCGTCAAGCACCTCGGACCGGATCTCCTCGGCCCGGACTGGGATCCACACACCGCCGCAGCCAATCTCACACGGGATCCCGACCGGCCACTGCACCAAGCGCTACTCGACCAACGCAACCTTGCGGGCGTCGGCAACGTCTACGCCAATGAACTCTGCTTCATCGTCGGCCGCCGCCCGACGGCCCCGGTCAGCACAGTGAAAGACCCGCTGCGGCTGGCGCAGCGGGCCCGGGACATGTTGTGGCTGAACAGAAACAGATGGAGCAGGACTACAACGGGTGATACCCGACCCGGCCGTCAACTCTGGGTGTACGGCCGGGCCGGGCAGGCGTGTCGCAGGTGCGGGACACTGATCGAATCAGCCGACCGAGACCGGCACGTGAACCTCGACGTCTTCGACGACCTCAACAACCTCACTGACCGGATCACCTTCTGGTGCCGGCTTTGTCAGCCATGAGTCCGGCAGAGCCAGGCGGCAGATCTTCTTGACCACCGAGAAGAACTGCTTGTGGATCGGCCCGCTGTTGTAAGGCAGGTCGTACTTCTCGCAGAGCGCCTTGACCTCCGGCGAGATTTCCGCGTAGCGGTGCGCCGGGATGTCGGGGAACAGGTGATGCTCGATCTGGAACGACAGGTTGCCGCTGAAGATGTGGAACCACTTGCCGCCGGTCAGGTTTGCCGAACCCAGGAGCTGACGGTAGTACCACTGCCCGCGCGTCTCGCTCTTGGTTTCCTCGACGGTGAACTCGTGCGTGCCCTCGGGGAAGTGACCGCAGAAGATGATGGTGTAGGACCACACGTTGCGCATCAGGTTGGCGGTCATGTTGCCGGCGAACACGAACGGCAGGAACGGCCCGGCCAGCAGCGGGAACGCCACGTAGTCCTTGACGGTCTGCTTGCGAACCTTGGCCCACATCTCGCGCAGCATGTCCTTCTTGTCCCGCAGGCGGATTTCACCGGTGCGGATGCGCTCGGCCTCGAGCTCGTGCAGCGCGACGCCGTACTGGAAGAACACCATCAGCAGGAAGGCGTAGACCGGGTTGCCCAGGAAGTACGGGCTCCACTTCTGGTCCTCGCTCATCCGCAGGATGCCGTAGCCGATGTCACGGTCCATGTCGACGATGTTGGTGTAGGTGTGGTGCATGTAGTTGTGCGAGTGCCGCCACTGGTTGGACGGGCAGGCCGAATCCCATTCGAAGTTCTGGCCGCGCAGCGCCGGGTCGCCCATCCAGTCGTACTGGCCGTGCATGACGTTGTGGCCGATCTCCATGTTGTCGAGGATTTTCGACAGGCCGAGCATCACGGTGCCGATGGGCCAGGCCGGCGGCAGGAACAGCAGGGCGCGGCCACCGACCTCGAGCTTGCGCTGCATGGCGATGATGTTGCGGATGTAGTCGGAGTCGCGGTCGCCGAGGTCGGCGAGGTGGCGTTCGCGGATGGTGTCGAGCGCGCGGCCGAATTCGTCGAACTGCTCGGGGGTCATCGGGGCGGGACGTTGAGCCATGGTTCGTCTCCTTTGTGTGTGGGCTGGTCGGTGGTCTAGAGGTCGATCTGGACGTCGCCGCACGGGGCGGTCACGCAGATTTCGATGTTTTCGTCGGGAGCGGTCGAGACCGCGCCGGTGATCAGGTTCTTCACGGGGCCGCTGATCTTCTTGCGGGTGCAGGTGTGGCAGATGCCCATCCGGCAACCGTTGGTCGGGTTGAGCCCGGCGGCCTCGGCCTGCTCGAGGATCGAGCGGCCGTCATCAACTACTGCGACGACACTTTCGGTGAAAGCGACATTGCCGCCCGAGGCCTCGGTCGGGACCGCGATGACCGGGGGCACGAAGCTCTCGGACTGGGCCCCCGGCAGCAGGTCCTTGACCGCGTCGACCAGTGCCGGCGGGCCGCAGACGAATACCGCGTCGGGGTTGGGCATGGCGGCGGCCAGGTGATCCGGACCGAAGTGCCCGCTCAGGTCACCACGGTTCGATCGGGTGTAGCTGTGCAGCACCTTCACGCCGGGCGTCGCCGCCAGCTCGGTGGCGTACGCGGCCTCTTCGGGGTTGCGGGCGTAGTGGAGGAACGCGACCTCGCCGTCGAAGTTCTCCTCACGCAGCGTCCGAAGCATCGACAGCACCGGGGTGATGCCGCTGCCGCCGGAGACCAGGAGGATGCGGCGCGGGCGCTGCTCGGGCAGGACGAAGTCACCACCGACGGAGTCGAGGTGGACGACCATGCCGGGCTCGGCGTGCTCGAACAGGTGGGTGGAGACCAGGCCGCCGTCGTGCAGGCCGACGGTCAGCTCGATGACGGGACTGCCCTCGGAGTTGGCCGGCGAGTAGCACCGGGTGCGGCGACGGCCGTCGATCTCGACGGTGAGGTTGATGTGCTGGCCGGCGCGGAAACCCTGCCAGGCGTCATTGGGCTGCAGCGTCAGGGTGACGCTGCGCGGCGTCTGCCGACGGACCGCGACGACCTTGGCGCGGGCGTCGTTGACGGTCCAGGTGCGATCGAAAACCTCGGTGTACCGGTCCACGCCATGCGGGCCGGTGAGGATGCCAACCAGGGCGGAGCGCCGTACTCGGCGGCTCAAAGTTTCGGTGAACATATGTACACAGTGACCGACTTCAACCGTTCGCGTCAAGACTTAAACCGCAGGTTGTTGCTGGGATCACACCGTGAACATACGTACTAGTAACTCAAGCACATCTGTATCTATCTGCGGTTTCGTCGCGCTGTGTAAACTTTGTTCGGTGAACAGTCGTACCCCTGGTTCACGCGACCGGAGGTCCAGCCGCTCATCAAGCTCCCGCGTCCAGGACACCCTCTCGCGCGAAGAGCGCAAGGAAGCCACTCGCCGCGCGATCATCGCGGCCGCCCTCAAGCTGCTCGACGAGGACAGTTTCAGCGCGCTCAGCCTGCGTGAGGTCACCCGCGAGGCCGGCATCGTGCCTGCGGCCTTCTATCGGCATTTCGAAACCATGGATGCCCTCGGCCTGGTGCTCATCGATGAGTCGTTCCGGGCCCTGCGGGAGATGCTCCGCGGTGCCCGCGCGGGCCAACTCGACCCCAAACGCATCATCGATTCCTCCGTCGACATCCTGTTCAACAGCGTCGCTGGGCGACCCGAGCACTGGCGGTTCATCAGTCGTGAACGCAACAGCGGCGTCACCGCGCTGCGCTACGCGATCCGCACGGAAATCCGCTTGATCACCTCCGAGCTCGCGATCGACCTGGGCCGACTGCCCGGGCTCACCACCTGGAGCGCCGAGGACCTGAACATCGTGGCCGGGCTGTTCGTCAACACGATGATGACCACCGCCGAATCGATCGACGACGCCAATGACGCCAAGGCACTCGACGACGTCAAGCGGACCGCCCGCAAGCAGCTGCGCATGATCGCGGTCGGTGTGGCGGGCTGGCACGGCGGCTAACGTCAGGCCACCAGCGCCGGGCTGGTGGGCACGCGGTTCTTCAGTCGCGCGACGCGGTGCAGCTGTCCGAAGATGTTCATCGACGTCAACATCGGGATGCCGCCGACAAAAGTGCGGAACGAGGGGTGACCGCCGTGCACCTGCAGCTCGTACATGCAACCGACCACATAGAAGAAACCCATGCTGAACAGGACGGCGGGTATCGCGTAGGCGAGCGGCGAGCCGGCTTCGGACACCAGTTCGTTCGCGTAGTCGATCTCCTCCTGCGACATGGGTTCGCCTTTACGGACTTTGACCAACACCGCCTTGTGGGCACCCACCTGTTCGCCCAACGCGGCGGGCGGGCGTCGTTCCAGCCCGCGGATGTACACAAACACGCACGCGACGAACGTCAGCGCCATCAAACCGGCGAGGACCGTCAGACCGCCCCACAGCTCAATGCCCTTCATGCGTCTCCTCCATCACTTCGACGAATGGGCACCCGAGCCCGTGACGGCAGGATCACCGTCTTCCCACAGCAGCAGCTGACGCACCGAGGCACGGGACCCGTACGGCTGCAGCATCTGACTGGCCGGGCGGGGCCGCACCTTCAACGGCCACCAGAACCACCGCCCGAGCAGCACGGCGATGGCCGGCGTCATGAACGACCGCACGATCAACGTGTCGAACAGCAGGCCGAGGGCGATCGTCGTACCGATCTGACCGAGGACCCGCAGGTCGGCGAACACGAAGGACGCCATGGTCGCGGCGAACACCAGACCGGCTGAGGTCACCACCGCACCCGAGCCGGCCATCGCCCGGATGATGCCCGTGTTGATGCCGGCGTGGATCTCTTCTTTGAACCGCGAGATGAGCAGCAAGTTGTAGTCCGAACCCACCGCCAGCAGCAGGATGACGGCCAGCGCCAACACAATCCAGTACAGGTCGATGCCGAAGATGTCCTGCCAGATGAGCACAGACAGCCCGAACGAGGCGCCCAGCGACAGGGCCACGGTACCCACGATGACCAGGGCCGCGACGATGCTCCGGGTGATGAACATCATCACCAGCAGAATCAGGCTCAGTGCGGCGATGCCGGCGATCATCAGGTCGTACTTCGCGCCCTCCTGGATGTCCTTGTAGGTGGCCGCGGTACCGGCGAGATAGATTTTCGATCCGCCCAGCGGCGTGCCCTTCACGGCCTGTTGTGCGGCGTGCCTGATGGCGGCGATGTGCGAAATGCCTTCCGGCGTAGCGGGATCACCGTCGTGCGTGATGATCATGCGGGCGGCCTTGCCGTCCGGTGACATGAACAACTTCATGCCGCGCTGGAATTCGGGGTTGGTGAACGCCTCCGGCGGCAGATAGAACGAGTCATCGGTCTTCGATGCGTCGTACGCCTGGCCCAACGCGGTGGCGTTCTGCAGCGATGCGGCGGCCTGGTCGTTGAGACCTGAGTTCGTGGCGTAGTTCGTCATCGTCAGTTCGCGGTTGGTCTGTTGGCTCTCGATCTGCGGCGGGATCAACGCAAGCAGTTTCGGCTGCAGCGCATCGAGTTTCGCGATGCTCCCGGCTACATCGCCCAGCTGATCGGTCAGGTCGTCGATGCCGTCGAGTGCGTCGAAGACGGACCGCAGCGCCGCGCAGATCGGGATGTCGTAGCAGTGCGGCTCCCAGTAGAAGTAGTTGCGCAGCGGCCGGAAGAAGTCGTCGAAGTTGGCGATCTTGTCGCGCAGGTCCTTGGCCGTCGCGACCGTCTGCTGAAACGCCTGGGCCTGCTCGTGGGTGATGCCACTGGACTGCTGCTGCAACGAATACTGTTGGCGCAGAATGTCGATCGACTTGTTGATCACATCGACCTGCTTGAGCAGGTCGGCGCTGCGCGCCTGCTGGAAGGGCAGGTTGTTGATCTGCCCCGAGTTCCCGGCGCTGATCAGGAACGGGATCGACGAGTGGTCCAGCGGCGTCCCAAGCGGCCGGGTGATCGACTGCACCTGCGCGATGCCGTCGGTGTGGAAAACCGCTTTGGCGACGCGCTCCAACAGGATCATGTCGGTGGAATTCCGCAGATCGTGGTCGGCTTGGATCATCAGCAACTCGGGATTGAGCCGGGCCTGCGAGAAGTGTCGTTCGGCGGCGGCGTAGCCGATGTTGGCCGGAGCGTTGGCGGGCATGTACGGGCGGGTGTCATAGCTCGTCTTGTACCCGGGTAGGGCGATCAGTCCGATGAGGGCCACCGCGACGGTCACCACGAGGATCGGGCCGGGCCACCGCACGATGGCGGTACCGATGCGCCGCCAACCTTGGGTCTGCAGCTTGCGCACAGGTTCGAAGAGCCCGAAGTGGCGGCCGATGCACAGCAGCGCGGGCGCGAGCGTCAACGCGGCGACGACGGCGACGAGAACACCTGTGCCGGCGGGGATGCCGAGGCTCTGGAAATACGGCAGTCGGGTGAACGTCAGGCAGAACACCGCGCCGGCGATGGTGAGGCCCGATCCCAGGATGATGTGTGACGTCCCGTGATACATGGTGTTGTACGCCGTGACGCGATCCTGCCCGGCGTATCTGGCTTCGTGGAACCGGCCGAGAATGAATATCGCGTAGTCGGTGCCCGCGGCAATGACCAAGAGCGTCAACAGGTTTGTCGAGTATGTCGACAGCTCGATGATGCCGGCGTTGGCCAGGGATGCGACGACGCCGCGCGACGCCGTCAGCTCCATCATCACCGTGAAGATCACCATGATCACCGTGGTGAACCGGCGATAGAGCGAGAACAGCATCACCATGATGACGCCGATGGTGATCAGGGTGGTCTTGAGCGTGCCGTGGCGGCCGACCTCGAACTGGTCGGTGATGAGCGGTGCGGCGCCCGTGAGATACACCTTCAAACCTGATGGCGGCGGTGTGTTCTCGATGATCTTGCGAACGGAGTCGACGGACTCGTTGGCCAGCGACTCACCCTGGTTGCCGGCGAGGTAGACCTGCACCAGCGCGGCCTTGCCGTCGGCGCTCTGCGATCCGGCTGCCGTCAGTGGGTCGCCCCAGAAATTCTGTACGTGCTGGACGTGTTTGGTGTCGGCGGTGAGCTTGTCGATCAGGCCGTCGTAGTAGTGGTGCGCGGCAGCTCCGAGGGGCTGGTCGCCCTCGAGGACGATCATGGCCGAACTGTCGGAATCGAACTCGTGGAACACCTTGCCGATCTGCTTCGCCGCCTGCAGCGACGGCGCGTCGGTCGGGCTCAGCGACACGTTGTGGGATTCGGCGACCGTTTCCAGCTGCGGGACAAAGACATTCGTGACGACAGCCAGCGCCAGCCAGAAGAACGCGATCAGCACCGAGTATCGGCGGATGAAGTCCGGAACGCGGTTGGTGCTCATCCCGATTTGTCCAAACAGTAGGTGAAGGCGTGCACAGTGTTCACCGTTCTCTCGTCCTTGACGGCGTCATCGATGGTGATGCGGCAGCCGATCGAGTCGCTGTCGCCCTGGGCCTGAAGGTTGACGAACACCGCCGGCTGAGTGGTGGTCGTGTCGTAGGACCACGGCAATCGCACGGCATCGGCGCGCTGTGGTTGGGCGTTCACATCCAGATAGGTGACGGTGGCGACGGTGCCCGGCGGTCCGAAGACCTCCATCACCACATGTTTGGGGTTGAACGGCACGATGTCGTTCACCGCACCACTCGGGGTCGACGTGACGTCGTGCGAGGCGAAGATACCGTGGATTCGGTACACCACGAACCCGGCGACCACGATCACCACGACGGCCACCACATACATCCAGTGCTGACCGAGCTGGCGTCTGATCGAAAACCGCTGCATCCGTGACCCTTTCGCATCCGTGTGCGCGGACTCCGCGGAACGTCTTTCTAGCGTGGCTAATCAAGAAGGTTGACGGTATGACATTAGCCCCGCCCAGGCTATAATTCAACACGTAAAGAATTCTGTGAATCAGGGAGTCGAATGGCCCAGCGAACCACTCGCAGTGGACGCCGCCCGGGGCCCAGCGGTACCCGCGAGGCGATCGAAGAAACCGCGCGAAAGCTGTTCGCCGAACTGGGTTACGAGCGGACGTCCCTACGGCAGGTTGCGTTGCAGGCCGGCGTCGACCCCGCGTTGGTCAGCCACTTCTACGGCAAGAAGCTCGACCTCTTCCTGGCGGTGGTGGAACTGCCCGTCGAGCCCGCGACCATCATCGGGCGGGTACTCGAGGGCGACAAGGACTCGGCCGGTCTACGTCTGGCGACGTTCATCCTCGAGGTTCTCGACGACGAGGTCCGGCGGCGTCCCATGATCGGTATGGTGCGCGCGGCCACGGCCGAGCCCGAGGCGGCGAAGCTCGTCCGAGACTTCCTGGCCCGCAACATCATTGCACCCATCGCCGAAGGGCTCGGATCCGCGGACGCCGACTACCGCGCCGCCCTGGTCATGTCACAGGTCAACGGTTTCGCCATAGCGCGGTACGTCATCGGCCTCGAACCGCTGGTCAACCGCTCCAACGAACAGCTTGCCGCCGACCTCGGCGTCACACTGCAGCGCTATCTGCTCGCCGATCTCGCCCCGGGCACCCCATAGCCGGGGTCAGACGTGACTGTGCGCTGCCGTCCAGGCCGGCAGGGGGTCTGCGTAACGCAACCACGCACTCGTGCCGGCCGCGATTTCGTCGTCGGTGAGGAGCGCTGAGTTGAGAAGCGCTCGTACCTTGTTGGTTTCGAGGCGGATGCCGATGAAGACGATCTCTTGGCCAGGTTGGATCTCGGTGCTCGTCCAGTACTGCGCGGGCTCAATCGTGAGATTCGGGCCGGCCTGCGACCAGATGGCGGCAATGTTCGGCCGGGTGGCGATCCAGCAGAAGCCCTTGCTGCGCAGTAGGCCTCGCATCTGATCGAGAGCTTCTGCGAGGCGCCCGGGATGGAACGGCCGATCGGCGCGGAACGTCATGCTGCCGATGCCGTATTCCTCGGTCTCGGGCGTATGCCCATTGGCGATCTCCTCATCCCACCCGGGTGCCTCCGCGGCGAGTTCCGGATCGAACAACCCGGTGTCCAAAACCGTTGCGAGCGGCACGATCCCGCGCTCGGTTCGTTCAATCCGGGCGTTGGGGTTGAGGCGCCGCACGACAGCCTCGACGGTCGCCACCGTCTTGGCGCTGACGAGGTCGGTCTTGTTGATCAGGATGACGTCGGCGAACTCGACCTGGTCGACCAGCAGATCGGCGATGTTGCGCCCGTCGCCGTCCGCCACCGCCAGATTCCGTTCGGCGAGCGCTTCCCCACGCGCCAACTCCGGCAGAAAAGTGCACGCATCGATGACGGTGACCATGGTGTCCAGGCGGGCCAGCGTCGAGAGGGCGAAGCCGTCCTCGAACTCCCAGCTGAACGTCGCCGCCACCGGCATCGGCTCCGAGATGCCCGTCGATTCGATGACGATCTGGTCGAATCGGTTCTGGCGGGCCAGATCCGCGACGGCGGTGATGAGGTCCTCCCGCAGGGTGCAGCAGATGCAGCCGTTGGTGAGTTCAACCAGCCTCTCCTCGGTTCGGTCGAGGTGACCCTGGCCTGCGATCAGGGCCGCGTCGATGTTCACCTCGCTCATGTCGTTGACGATCACCGCGACGCGGCGGCCGTCCCGGTTGGCGAGGACGTGGTTGAGCAGCGTGGTCTTGCCGGCTCCCAGGAAACCCGAAAGCACGGTCACCGGGATGAGGTCAGCGGATATCGAAGGCATGCCGCTAATGATAATTATTTTCATTAAGCCGCGCGACCCGATGCCGGAATAATCCGGACTACGGTCCGGTTGGTGATCGTCAGAGGCCGGACAAGCCGGCCCTCGGACAACAAAGGACAGGCACATGACCACCGCAACCGCTCCCCTCAGCGTCGGCACCTGGGCGATCGACACCGCCCACTCCACCGTCGAGTTCTCGGTACGACACCTGATGGTCAGCAAGGTCCGCGGGAAGTTCGAGAACTTCAGCGGCACCATCACCGTCGACGCGGACGGCACCCCGTCGGTCACCGCCGAGATCGACGTGACATCCCTCAACACCGGCAACGAGCAGCGCGACGGCCACGTCAAGTCGGCCGACTTCTTCGACGCCGAGAACCATCCCGTGGCGACATTCGTCTCGACCGCGGTGCGGCCCAACGGCTCGTCGTACCTGCTCGACGGCAACCTGACCATCAAGGGCAACACCCGCCCCGTCACCCTGAACCTCGAGTTCAACGGTGTCAGCCCCGGCATGGGCCAGGGTGAGGTTTCCGGCTACGAAGCGTCAGTCGTCATCAACCGCAAGGACTTCGGCGTCGACCTCGACCTGCCGATGGAGACCGGTGGCGCCGTCGTCGGCGACAAGGTGACCATCACCCTCGACATCGAGGCCGTCAAGCAGGCCTGATCCGAGGTGACGCCGGGCCGGGTTCCCCGCAACCTGTCGCCCGGCCCGGCGTCGCCCGCCCCATTCATTCCGGCCAGGCGTTGCCCTGAATGAGGTCAACTAGATTCGTCCGTTCAAATGACGGATCGAAGTGCGCGAGCACGTCGTCGTTCATCGTCCCGAACGTGGTGTCGGGGCGATCGGCCATGCCGTCGTTGAACGCCTGCAGGATTCGGCTCTTGAAGTCGGGGCGCGGGTGGGCGGCAACCACTTCGGCGCGCTGCTGCTCGCCGATCTCGTCGAGACCCAGGCCGATGACGTCGGTTTCGACACCCAGAATCACGACCGCGACCTCCGGCGGCAGGTGATGCGGAACCTCCGGTGTGGTGTGCAGCGCGATCGCCAACCACACATTCGTCGCGTCCTGCTCGCTACGGCCGAAGTCCAGCAACAGTTTTCGAGCGAGGTCGGCCCCGTCGATCTCGAACCGTTGATGCGTGGTGCCGTACTCTTTCGTCAGGCCCAGATCGTGGAACATGCCGCCCACGTAGGCGAGTTCCGGATCGACATCGAGACCTTGCGCGGCCGCCTTCAACGACCCCCACAGGAACACCCGGCGGGAGTGGTTGAACAAGGTGTCGTCGGTCGCCTTCCGGACGATCGACGTGGCCTCCCGGACCAACTCGGTATCCGGAATCGTCACTCCTGCAATAACTTCGGTCATGATCATCGCCTTTCCATCGGACTAAATTGGATACATTCCATTTTGTCCGCGGATCGACGAGACCTACAGGGCGCGCAATGCCACGCATCCCACAGATCAGGACACGGTCAGACGTACTTCTCGTGCACGTAGCACCACCGCCAGTTCTCCCCCGGCTCGAAGGACTGCACGATCTCGTGCCCCGGCGTGTGCGCGTGCGCACTCGCATGCTTCATCGGCGACGAATCGCAGCAGCCGACGTGCCCGCAGGTGAGACACAACCTCAGGTGCACCCAGCGGGTGCCGGCCGCGATGCAGTCCTGGCAGCCCTTGGTGGTCTGCGGGGTGACCAGGCGGACGTTCTTCAAGTGCGAGTCGCCGAAGATGGATGCCACGGTGTCCACGGTAACCCCGCACGGCGGGATTACCGGGACGCGCCGGACCGAACGTCGGCCAGGAGCATCTCGGCCAATTTCGCGCTCGCCGGCCCGATCTGCGATTGCTCCGCCGACGCCAGATAGATCTGCCACACGATCGCGGGCCGAATTTCTATGGCGCGCAGTTCCGGAAATTTCGCGGCTTCGCTGCCAGGCATGATGATCGTGCCCAACCCATGCTGAACCAGCCTGGCCGCGATCGAATACTCGAGCGCCACCTCGTGCGGGGTACGTGCTGACACGCCGGCGGCCGAAAATGCCGATTCCACAAGCCTTCTCAGCCCAAACTCGGGAGGGAAGCCGATGAGGTCCTCGTCGCACAGCTCCGTGAGGTCCACGAGGTGACGCTGCGCCAGGCGGTGGTCGGTCCGACACACGAAAACCATCGGCTCTTCGCACATCAACTGCATCTGGACCCGTGACGGAAACCGGTCGGGCGCGGACACCAGCGCAAGATCGAGTGACCCCTCTGCGATCGCGGAAAGGTAAGCAGCAGAGCCTGTTTGACTCTGGCGCAGTCTGATCTGGACAAAAGGATAGGTCCGGTGGAACTCACCCAGCACTTTCGGCACGTCCAAGGTGCCGAAGGAGATGAGCGAACCGAGATCGACGGTTCCGGACAACTCGCCACGGAAGTCGCTGAGCGAATCCTTGGCCAACCGCGCCGTCTGGATGACCCGGCGGGCATGTTCGCGAAACAACTCACCCGCCGGCGTGATCTTTATCTGCTGCTTGGTCCGGTCGAACAGTTCGACGCCGAGCTCCTTCTCCAACTTCCCTATCGACATCGAGAGTGCGGATTGCACGACATGGGCCTGCTCCGCCGCACGCGAGAAGTTCATCGCGCCCGCCACTGCGAGAAAGTGTTCGAGCTGACGCAGTTCCATGCCAACAACCTATCAATAATGCTGATCGAAAGGATCAAAACTGGTCATTGGACTTGATGGGTTTCGGTTGCTCTGATGGAGATCAACCGAAGGAGGAAACGTCATGCAAGCCATGGCCGTGAGCGATCGTGATGCCGGCATCAAGGGCATGTCCCTGACGGAACTGCCCTACCCGCACGCCGCCGAGAACGACGTCGTCGTCCGCGTACATGCCGCCGGGTTCACGCCCGGGGAACTGGACTGGCCCGGCACCTGGACCGACCGCGCAGGACGCGACCGCACTCCGAGCGTGCCCGGCCACGAACTTTCTGGTGTTGTCGTCGAGTTGGGCTACGGCACAACCGGATTGACGGTGGGACAGCGGGTATTCGGGCTCGCCGACTGGACGCGCAACGGATCGCTCGCCGAATACGCCGCCGTCGAGGCCCGCAACCTCGCGCCGCTACCGGCCGACATCGACCACGTCACTGCCGCCGCACTTCCCATATCGGGATTGACGGCCTGGCAAGGACTGTTCACACACGGTCATCTCACCACCGGCCAGACGGTCCTGATTCACGGCGCGGCGGGCGGCGTCGGCTCGATCGCGGTGCAGCTGGCCCACGAGGCGGGGGCCTTCGTCATCGGAACCGGCCGAACCGCTGACCGCGATCAGACACTCGCACTCGGTGCGGACGCCTTCGTCGACCTCGACACCGAAAAGCTGGAAGACACTGGTGAAGTCGACGTCGTGTTCGACGTGATCGGCAGCGACATCCTCGCTCGTTCGGCCGCGCTCGTGCGGGAGGGCGGAACCCTCGTGACCATCGCGGCGCCTCCCGTGGTGTTTCCCCGCAATGGCCGCGCGCTGTTCTTCGTCGTAGAACCCGACCGCTCTCAGCTGATCGACCTCGCGATCCGCGTGCGCGATGGACGCCTCAAGCCCGTCGTCGGTGCCGTACGGCCACTTGCCGAAGCAGTAGCGGCGTTCGCGCCGGACAGGCGCACCCCGGGAAAGACGATCATCCAGGTCGCCGAAGGAACGCGACCGTGATCGGAAAGCGCTACGCGACAGGACTTCTCGCCACTGCGGTATTCGCCGGGACCATTGGGGGTCCGTCGTCGACCGCCGATACCGGCTCGCCGCCTCCTGTCGAGACTCTGACCCCACTGACCGAGCAGGCGCTCCCCAACGTGCCGGGTAAGACGTTCACGTCAGCGGTCGTCGAGTTCCCACCCGGCGCGCGGGCCGCACCGCACCGGCACGGCGACGCGTTCATCTACGCCTACGTCCTCGACGGGACCGTGCGCAGCCAGGTCGACGACGAGCCGGTACGCGACTACCACCGCGGCGAAAATTGGGTGGAGCAACCGGGCGCCCACCATGCCCTCACGGAGAACACCAGTCCGACGGAATCAGCCAGGCTCCTCGTCGTCTTCGTCTCGAACACCGGGGACGAACTGAAAGTCGACGACCCGCACCGGTAAGTTTGTTCGCCTGGCGGCTCCACGCGAAAGCTGGTGGACTGGACCTTCTTCGGGGATGAACGGGGCGGACACGGTGGCACAGCGCTATGACGTCGTGGTCGCCGGTGGCGGCCCATCGGGCGCGGCGGCGGCATGGCAGGCGGCGCAGGTGGGCGCCAAGGTGCTGGTCGTGGACAAGGCGGAATTTCCCCGCGATAAACCATGTGGCGACGGATTGACCGCCCGCGCCGTCAGTTACCTGCAGAAGATGGGTCTTGCCGACGAAGTCGCCAACTTTCACCGGGTCAACCGCGTCACGGTGTTCAGCCCGAGTCGGTGGGAGATGTCCTTCCCGCGGCGCCCTGGTATGCCTGACCACGGACATACCGTGAGCCGTACACATTTGGACACGGTACTGCTCAGGCACGCTGAGAAGGCCGGCGCCGAAGTACGCGAGGGCGCCGAAGTGGCCGGACCCGATCTCGGTGCCGGCGGTCGGGTGGTCGGCGTGGTCCTCAAGACCGGGGAAAAGATCTCGGCTGATGCGGTCATCGCTGCCGACGGCGCGTACTCGCCGGTCAAGCGTGCACTGAAAATCGACTCGGAGTACAACGGCTACTCGGCCATCGCGATCCGGGCGGAGATGCCCGCCAGCCGGCCGGACACCGATTCACTCGACATCTATCTCAAATTGCAGTTCCAGGGCGACCAATTGCCCGGCTACGGCTGGGTGTTCCCGATGGGCGACGGCGTGCTCAACATCGGCGTGGGCTATGTCAACTGCTACCGGAATTGGCAGGCGATCAACGCCACACAGTTACTCGGCGAATTCCTGGGGTCCCTGCCACGGGACTGGGGGCTGCCGTCGATCGCGGAATTGAAGAAGAGCAAGAGCGTGCGGGCGTGGCGACTGCCGATGGGTTTCACCGCGTGGCCGCCGTGGCGTCCCGGCGTGGTGTTCACCGGCGACGCACTCGGCGCCGCCAAACCGGTTTCCGGCGCAGGCATTTCGAAGGCACTCGAAGCCGGGCTGGTCGCCGGCGAATGCGTCATCGCGGCACTGCAGAACGGTGGCCCCGACGACTTCACCAACTACACCCAGCGCCTCGAGGCGGCCTGGGGCAGGGAATACCGGATGGGCCGCTTCGGCCACAAGCTCGCCGGCATCCCGGACATCCCGAACACCGGCATCAAGCTCCTCGACAAGGGATTCGTCCGTGACGCCGCCCTGAGGGTGATGTACGGAAAATCGCACGGCCCCCTGCACACGTACTGACGTCCCCTACCGCGGCGTCCCACCGCCGTCGACGATGACGACCTGCCCGGTGATGTAACTGCCTGCGCCCGAACACAACAGCAGCGCCGTGCCCACCAATTCGTCGGGGTTGGCCAGCCGCTTCATCAGGGTGTTACCGGCCATCACATCGATCACCGCCTGCGGGTTGTTGCGCACCATGTCGGTGTCGACCGGACCGGGCGCGATCGCGTTGACCCGGATACCGTCGGCCGCGTAGGCGGCGGCCATCGACCGCGTGAACGACAGCAGCGCCGCCTTGCCGGCGGCGTACATCGACAAGAACGGCGCGAACTGGAACGCCCCGACCGACGACATGTTCAGCACCGCCGCGGCCGGGCTGGCCTTCAAGTGCGGCAACGCTTTCTGTATCAGGAACACGGGGCCACGCAGGTTGGAGTCGTACGACTTGGCCCACGCCTCGGGCGTCATCTCCCCGAGTGGCTGGGCGAGCGCGTTGGCGGCGTTGTTCACGAGGACGTCGATGCCGCCGAACTCGGCGACGGCAGCCTCCACCAGACGGTCGAGATCGTCAAGGTTGCCCATATTCGTCGGTACGCCGATCGCCTTGCCACCGAGGCCGCGCAGGTGCTCGGCCGCGGCCTCGCACGCGTCGGGTTTGCGGCTGGCGACCACCAGATTGGCGCCCGCAAGCACGAATCCCTCGGCCATCGCGAGCCCGATACCGCGCGTCCCGCCGGTCACGATGACAGTGCGGTCGGTCATGTCGAACAGGCGGTCAAATGTGGTGCGGTCCATGGCTAGCAGTAGAACACAGGGGTCATTCGGGCCGACCTGGCCCAGACCGTTGAGCGGGCGGCGACTGTTGTGAGCACGTCGGCGTGTCTTCGCGGACAGGACGCGACGTGTCGGCTCTGTTGTGACACTTACGATTTGAGCTCGTCAGCATCGGTTGACAATGTCCGGTTTGGTGACGGCTCCGGACGGAAGGTGCCAGGCACGTCCGCATTCTTTCCGCGCTGAGGGCGACAAATGTCGAGTGGATGCCACCGTGCCCGCAGAGTCGATCGTGGTGGCTGATTGGTCCCGCGGTAATGGCGGGAAAGTTCGAGTACGCAACGCCGCCGGCGCAGAGTCAACCCAACCTACGCCTCCAGCGTCCGCTTGCTGACGAACTGCCGTTCGACGCCGGTCACCGGGTCGGTGAACGCGAGCCGGTGGGCCAGCAGCCGCAGCGGTGTCGAGAAATCTCCAGGCGCCACGTCAAGCACCGTGGGATACAACGGATCACCGTCGATCGGCAACCCCAGCGAGTTCATGTGCACGCGCAGCTGATGCGTACGGCCCGTCGACGGCGTCAACCGGACCAGCCCGTCCCCCAGCGGCTCGACCAACGTCACCGCATTGACCTCACCCGGCTCCACGACGGCCTGTAAAGACCCGCGGTGCTTCACAATTCGGTTGCGCAGCTCGACCGGCTCGGCCAGCGTCCCGGCCGCCGACCGCGCCAGATACGTCTTGGACGCCGCGCCCGACGCGAACATCGTCTGATACGCCCCGCGGACCTCGCGTCGCGCGGTGAACACCAGTACGCCGGCGGTCAGCCGGTCCAGCCGGTGCGCTGGCGACAGTTCCCACAACCCCAAGGCCCGGCGCAGCCGGACCAGCGCCGTCTGCACGACATGCGCGCCGCGCGGCATGGTGGCGAGGAAATGTGGCTTGTCGACCACGACGATGTTCTCGTCGCGGTACAGCACCGGCAGGTCGAACGGGACCACGACCTCGTCGGGCAGGTCACGGTACCAGTAGACGAACGCGCCGGCCGGCAGCTCAGTGGCGTCGTCCACAACTGACCCATCAGCGCAAATCACCTCGCCGGCAAGGACTTTCGCGGCCGCGTCGGCGCCGAACCGGGACCGCAGCTCAGCCAGCACCGGCCCGCCGTGCACCCGTAGTCGGGCAGGCCCGATCCCCTCGTAGCCGGGACGGACGGGCAGGCTCAATCGAGCGGCACCGGCTCGAGGATCTCCGCGCGAGCCTCGGGAGCCGCCGCCCGCAACGCGTCTGCGGATTCGTCGTCGGGCTGCGTCTGCGACAGCACCTCGGCTTCGACCCGGGCCAGGTAGGTCGCGACCTCACGGTCGACATCCTCGGCACTCCAACCCAGCACGGGCGCAACAACTTCCGCGACCTCACGCGCGCAGTCGACACCGCGGTGCTGGTACTCGATGGAGATTCGCATGCGGCGGGCCAGGATGTCCTCGAGGTGCAACGCGCCCTCCGCGGCGGCCGCGTACCAGGCCTCGACCTTCAGGTACACCGGCGCCTCGGTGATGGGCTCCAGGAGCTCGGGCCTCTCGCGGGCCATGTCCAGCACCTCGCCGATCAGCGAGCCGTAGCGGTCCAGGAGGTGCCGCACCCGGTAGGGATGCAGACCGTAGTGCTGGCCGACATGTTCGGTCTGGTTGATCAGCGCGAAGTAGCCGTCGGCGCCGAGCAGCGGCACCTTCTCGGTGATCGACGGCGCCACCCGTGTCGGCACGAACTCGCTGGCCGCGTCGATGGCGTCTTCGCCCATGACCCGGTAGGTCGTGTACTTGCCACCGGCGATGGCCACCAGGCCCGGCGCCGGCACCGCGACCGCGTGCTCGCGGGACAGCTTGGAGGTCTCCTCGCTCTCACCGGCCAGCAGTGGGCGCAGGCCCGCGTAGACACCGTCGATGTCGGCATGGTTGAGCGGCGTGGCCAGCACCTTGTTGACGTGCCCGAGGATGTAGTCGATGTCGGCCTTGGTCGCCGCCGGGTGCGCCAGGTCGAGGTTCCAGTCGGTGTCCGTGGTGCCGATGATCCAGTGCGTCCCCCACGGGATCACGAACAGCACCGACTTCTCGGTCCGCAGGATGATCGCCACCTCGCTGACGATGCGATCGCGCGGCACGACGATGTGCACGCCCTTGGAGGCGCGGACCCGGAACCGGCCGCGCTGCTTCGAGAGCGCCTGAATCTCGTCGGTCCATACCCCGGTGGCGTTGACCACCACGTGGCCGCACACCTCGGTGACCGCACCGGTTTCCGAATCGCGGACCCGCACGCCGGTGACCCGGTCACCTTCACGGAGCAGCGCCACGACCTGCGTCGAGGTGCGGACGACGGCGCCGTAGTGCGCCGCGGTGCGGGCGACGGTCATGGTGTGCCGGGCGTCGTCGACAACGGTGTCGTAGTAGCGGATCGCACCGATCAGCGAACTGCGCTTGAGGCCGGGAGCCAGCCGCAGCGCCCCGGCCTTGAGCAGATGCTTCTGCGCGGGGACCGACTTGGCGCCACCCAACTGGTCGTAGAGGAAGATGCCCGCGGCGATGTAGGGGCGCTCCCAGACTCGCTTGGTGAGCGGGAACAGGAACGGCAACGGCTTCACGAGGTGCGGCGCCAAGGTGGTCAGCGACAGTTCGCGTTCATACAGCGCCTCGCGCACCAGGCCGAACTCGAGTTGTTCGAGGTAACGCAGGCCGCCGTGGAACATCTTGCTGCTGCGGCTCGAGGTGCCGGAGGCGAAATCGCGCGCCTCGACCAATGCGACCTTCAACCCGCGCGTCGCCGCGTCGAGCGCCGCGCCGGCGCCGACGACGCCGCCACCGATCACGATGACGTCGAACTGCTCGGCACCGAGCCGGTTCCACGCGGTGTCGCGCTGCACGGGGCTCAGTAGGGTCTGACCATTGCCCGGACCTGGAATCGGGTCACTCACGGCGGAACTCCTCGTGGTTACTCGTCGGTAGGCCTTGCGCACCCGAGCCTACGTGGTCGGCCCCGTTCGCGTGTCAGTCCAGATCGTCGTGAGCCATGAGCCGGCGTGCCGCCTCGACGATCGAGCCCGAGAACGACGGGTACACCGACAACGTCTGAGCGAGGTCCGTCACCGAGATCCGGTTCTGCACGGCGAGCGCGATCGGCAGGATCAGCTCGGAGGCGATAGGCGCCACCACGACGCCGCCGATCACCACACCCGTCGCCGGTCGGCAGAAGATCTTGACGAAACCGCGCCGCACCAGCGACATCTTCGCGCGTGCATTGGTGGTCAGTGGCAGCATCAGCGTGCGGGCGGGAACGGTGCCGGCATCGATCGCCGACTGCGGCACGCCTACGGCGGCGATCTCCGGGCGAGTGAACACCGCAGCCGCAACCGTTCGCAGCTTGATCGGCGAAACCCCTTCACCCAGAGCGTGATACATCGCGATGCGGCCCTGCATGGCGGCCACCGAGGCCAGCGGCAGCAGGCCCGTACAGTCGCCGGCCGCGTAGATGCCCGGTGCCTTGGTGCGCGACACCCGGTCGACCGTCAAGTAGTTCCCGGGACCGAGCTCGATGCCCGCCTTCTCCAGCCCCAGGCCCGAAGTGTTCGGTACTGACCCGATGCTCATCAACGCGTGGCTGCCCTCCACGACGCGGCCGTCGGCCAGGCTCACCTTGATGCCGTTTTCGGTACGAACCACCGAATCGGCCCGGGCGTTCTTGACCAACGTCACACCGCGCTCGGAGAACACCTCCTCGAGCACCGCGGCGGCGTCAGAGTCTTCGTGCGGCAGGATCTGGTCGCGGCTGGCCACGACGGTGACCTTGACACCGAGTTCGGTGTAGGCGTTGCAGAACTCGGCGCCGGTGACACCGGAGCCCACGATGACGAGGTGCTCGGGCAGGTCGGTGAGGTCGTACAGCTGACGCCAGTTCAGGATGCGTTCGCCGTCGGGTTTCGCGTTGGGCAGCACCCGGGGGCTCGCGCCGGTGGCGATCAGCACGACGTCGGCCTTGAGAACTCCGGTTCGGCCGTCGGGCGTCGTGACCTTGACGCGGTGATGCGCCATACCGGGGATGCTGTCGACCAGCTCACCGCAGCCGGCCACCACATTGACCCCGGCGCGCAGCAGCTGCCCGCCGATGTCGACCGACTGACTGCGCGCCAGTGTCTTGACACGGTTGTTGATCTGCGGCAACGAGATCTTGGCGTCCTCGATCTTGATGTCGAAGCCCAGCCCGTCGGCCCTACGCAGCTCGGTGCGCACGCCACTCGACGCTATGAACGTCTTGGACGGCACGCAGTCCCAGAGCACGCAGGCACCACCGATGCCGTCCCGGTCGATGACCGTGACCTCAGTTGCCTCAGGGCCATAACCGGCGGCAACCAGTGCTGCCTCATATCCGGCGGGACCGCCGCCGATGATCACGATGCGGGTAACCACGGCTATATCTAACCCTGAGTTGGGTGTTGGTCGCCCGACAACAAGCCGTAGGCTTGCCGAGTGCCGCTCTACGCCGCTTACGGATCGAACATGCATCCGGAGCAGATGCTTCAGCGGGCCCCTCATTCTCCGATGGCGGCCACGGGATGGCTGCACGGCTGGCGGCTGACGTTCGCGGGCGCCGACATCGGCTGGGAGGGCGCGCTCGCGACGCTGGTTGAGGATCCGATGTCGAAGGTCTTCGTCGTGCTCTACGACATGACCCGCGAGGACGAGGAACGCCTGGACCGCTGGGAAGGCTCCGAGCTGGGCATCCACAAGAAGATCCGGTGCCGGGTGCACCGGGTGTCATCGGACACCTCGACCGAACCGGTACTCGCCTGGCTGTACGTGGTCGACGCCTGGGAGGGCGGGCTGCCGTCCGCCCGATACCTCGGCGTCATGGCTGAGGCCGCCGAGATCGCCGGTGCCCCCGCCGACTACGTCCACCACCTCCGCACCCGCCCGTCCCGCAACATCGGGCCGTAGGGCGCGGTCAGGCGTCAGAAAGCAGCGGCCTGCTCGACGATGTTGACCAGCACCCGGACGCCGACGCCGAGGGCGCGTTCGTCGAGGTCGAAGTTCGGTTGGTGGAGGTCGAGCTGGGGGCCGACGCCGGGCCACACACCCAGCCGCGCCATGGCGCCCGGCACCTCTTCCAGGTACCACGAGAAGTCTTCGCCGCCACCGGATTGCTTGGTGTCGGCCAGCGCATCGGGGCCCAGCGCCTCGATGGCGTGCGTCATGATCCGCGTCGACAACTCCTCGTTGACCACCGGTGGGACGCCGCGCCGGTACAGCACGGTGTGATCCACGTTGAGCGGCGCCAGGAGTGACGAAACGACCTCGCGGACAATCGATTCCATCTCGACCCAGGCATCACGGCTCGCGGTGCGGATGGTACCGGCCAGGCTCCCAGTCTGCGGAATGGCGTTCGAGGCGAACCCGGCGTTGACCGCGCCCCACACCATGACGGTGCTGTGTCGCGGGTCGACGCGCCGGGACAGGATGCCGGGTACCCCGGTGATCAGCGTGCCGAGCGCATAGACCAGATCACCGGTCAGGTGCGGACGGGACGTGTGCCCACCGGGCGAGTGCAGAGTGATCTCGATTTGATCGGCAGCCGACGTGATGGGCCCCGGAATGGTGGCGACCTTGCCGACCTCGAGCCTCGGATCACAGTGCAGCGCAAAGATTCTCGACACTCCGGCCAGCGCGCCGGCCGAAATGGCATCCAGTGCGCCGCCGGGCATCAACTCCTCGGCGGCCTGGAACACCAGGCGCACCCCGACCGGCAGCGTCGGCGCCGACGCCAGCGCCAGGCCGGCACCCAGCAGCACCGACGTGTGGCCGTCGTGTCCGCAGGCATGCGCGACGTTGGGTGTCGTCGAGGCGAACGGCAGGCCGGTGCGCTCATCCATCGGCAGCGCATCCATATCGGCGCGCAGGGCGATCCGCGGCCGGTCTTCCGGGCCGAAGTCACAGGTCAGGCCGGTGCCGCCGGGCAGAGTCTTCGGGTTCAACCCGGCCTCGGCCAGCCGCGTCGCGACAAACTTGGTGGTCTCGAACTCCTGCCGGCCCAACTCCGGGTTGGCGTGCAGATGCCGCCGCCACCCGACCAGGTCACCGTAGTTGTTGGCCAGCCAGCGCTCGGCGTGGTCCGAGAGGGTCATCCGCGCCCTGCCTTCACTTGTTGCTGAACCACTGCCCGGTCCGCCATCTGCTGCAAAACCCGGGCCCGCTCGTCAGGTGCCTGCGCCAAGGCAACCACCGTGCGCGCCAACATGATTGCACCCTCGGTCACGGCCTGGTCCGCGCTCGGCCCGGCCGCCGCGGCGGTGAACTCCGGTTGGTGGATCGACGCCCCGTTGGCCTCGATCCCGACCACCGGGTGGATTCCCGGCATCACCCGCGTGACGTTACCCATGTCGGTACTGCCAAGAGGCACAGACACTTCCAGATCGATGGGCAACGGGCTCCGGCCCAACCGCTCCATCTCGGCGCGGAACACCGTCGTCAACCACGGATCGGGTGTCAGCGCGTCGTACCTGGGTGACACCTCGGTCACCTCGTGCGTACAGCCCGTTGCCAGCGCGCCGGCAGCGAAGCACGAGAACATGCGCACTTCCAGCTCGTCCAGCGATGCCGAGTCCGTGGCACGCATGGTGTACAGCAATTCCGTATGTGCCGGAATGACATTCGGGGCCTGGCCGCCATCGGTGACGATGCCGTGCACCATCTGGCCGGGCGTGAGCTGCTGCCGCAACAGCCCGATCGCGACCTGAGCGACAGTCACCGCGTCCGCGGCGTTGACACCCAGGTACGGAGCGACGGCGGCGTGCGACTCGCGCCCGCGGTAGGCCACCGACACCTCGGAGAGCGCCAGGGACCGCGCCCCTGCGATGTCCACCGGGCCCGGATGCAGCATCACCGACGCCGCGATGTCGTCGAACACGCCGGCGTTGAGCAACAACGCCTTTCCACCACCGGCTTCTTCGGCGGGCGTGCCGATCAGTGCGACGGTGATGCCGATCTCGTCGGCGACCTCGGCCAATGCCAGCGCCGTGCCGACCGCCGACGCAGCAATGATGTTGTGCCCGCACGCATGTCCGATGCCGGGCAGCGCGTCGTACTCGGCGCAGATACCGATCACCAGCTCGCCGCTGCCGTAGTCGGCGCGAAACGCGGTGTCCAGGCCGCCGGCGGCCGGGGTGACGTGGAAGCCCCGTTCGGCGACGAGTGCCTGGGTCTTGGCGCAACTGCGGTGCTCCGCGAACGCCAGTTCCGGTTCGGCGTGGATCGAGTGGGACAGTTCGATCAAATCGGCGCGCTGACGCGCGACGGCATCGGTGACCGTCTGCAGCGCGTCTCCCGTCAGCATCATGGAAGTATCGCACCGGCCCGTTCGGGCCCAGCTGGCAACTGTCGGGGCGAGCGAAGCGACGGGATAGACCTAAGGTGGACGCCGTGACCGATCCGCAGGCCACCCCTGACTTCGCCGCCCCCCAGGCCGCCGCCGCCATCCGTGACCGCACCGGAACAGCCCGCTTCGACGTGGCCGTGGTGCTCGGTTCGGGCTGGGCCCCGGCCGCCGCGGCACTGGGCGAGCCGACATCCACCATCGCCATGGGTGACCTCCCCGGATTCACCCCACCGACCGCGTCCGGGCACGGCGGGCAGGTGTTGGCGCTGCAGGTCGGCGGCCGCAACGTGCTCGTGCTCTTGGGCCGAATCCACGCCTACGAGGGCCATGACCTGCGGCACGTCGTCCACCCGGTACGCACCGCCATCGCCGCAGGCGTGCGCACCGTGATACTGACCAACGCCGCGGGCGGCCTGCGCGCGGAGTATTCGGTGGGCCAACCGGTGCTGATCAGTGACCACCTGAACCTGACGGCCCGGTCGCCGCTGGTCGGTGCGCAGTTTGTCGACCTGGTGGACGCCTACTCGCCGCGGCTGCGGGCACTGGCCCGCGAGGTGGACCCGTCCCTGGCCGAGGGCGTGTACGCCGGGCTGCCCGGCCCGCACTACGAGACGCCGGCCGAAATCCGGATGCTGCGCACCCTGGGCGCCGATCTGGTCGGCATGTCGACGGTGCACGAGACCATCGCGGCCCGCGCCGGCGGCGCCGAGGTGCTGGGCATCTCGATGGTGACCAACCTGGCCGCCGGCATGACCGGCGAGCCGCTGAGCCACGCCGAGGTCCTGGAGGCAGGGCGCCAGTCCGCGACCCGGATGGGGACGCTGCTGGGCGAGGTGTTGGCGCGGCTGTGACCGTCACACCGCTGACCTTCGGCACCGCCGGCCTGCGCGGCCCCATGCGTGAGGGTCTCGACGCCATGAACGTGACCACGGTCAGCCGCGCGACGTGGGCGGTGGCGAAGGTGCTCAAAAGCCGTCGCCTGGCCGGGTCGACGGTCGTGGTCGGTCGCGACGCGCGGCACCACTCCGACGAATTCGCCACGGCGACAGCGGAAATCTTTGCCGCCCAGGGTTTTACCGTCGTCCTACTCCCCCACCCGGCGCCGACCCCCGTGGTGGCCTATGCCGTGCGTCATCTCACTGCCGTTGCCGGCGTGCAGATCACCGCGTCGCACAATCCACCCGCCGACAACGGCTACAAGGTGTACTTCGACGGCGGCATCCAGATCATCCCGCCGACCGATGTCGACATCGAAACGGCGATGCGCCAGGCCCCGACCGACATCGCCCGGCAGTCCGTCACCTCCACCGACGAGACCCTCATCGAGCAGTACGCGCGCCGAGCCGGGTCACTGCGCAAGACCGAGGGCGGCGTCCGGGTGGCGCTGACCGCCATGCACGGCGTCGGCGGCACACTGGCGATAGATGTGCTGAACCGCGCCGCCATCACTGACATCTACACGGTGGCAACGCAATTCGAACCCGACCCGGACTTCCCCACCGTCGCGTTCCCCAATCCGGAGGAACCCGGAGCCACCGATCTGCTGCTGGCGCTGGCCGCCGAGAGCGACGCCGAAGTCGCGATCGCCCTCGACCCTGACGCGGACCGCTGCGCCGTCGGGATCCCGACCACCACCGGCTGGCGCATGCTGTCCGGCAACGAAACCGGTTGGCTGCTGGGCGATTACCTGCTGTCGAACCTGACGGCCGACGAAGCCGCGAACACCGTCGTCGCCAGCTCACTCGTCTCGTCGCAGCTGCTCGCCAAGATCGCAGCCGACTACGGGACACACCACGTCGAGACCCTCACGGGCTTCAAATGGCTGGCCCGCGCCGACCAGGGCATCCCCGGCGCCACGCTGCGGTACGCCTACGAGGAGGCCATCGGGCACTGCGTCGACCCCGACACCGTGCGCGACAAAGACGGCATCAGCGCGGCCGTGGTGTTCTGCGATCTGGTTGTGGCACTGCGGAAACACGGACAGACCGTGCCGGACCGGTTGGACGTCCTGGCCGCGAAGCACGGCGTCCACCTCACCGGCGCGGTCTCGGTACATACCGACGCCGATGCGGTGATGGCCCGCCTCCGCGCCGAACCGCCGACCGAGATCGCCGGTATCCCGGTCAGCGTCGAGGACCTGGCCCAGTTCCGGGGACAACGGCGCACCGACGCCCTCATCTTCACCGGCGAGGGCCTACGGGTCGCGGTGCGTCCGTCAGGCACCGAGCCAAAGGTCAAGGGCTACCTCGAGATCAGCAGGCGGCCGGCCGCCGATGTGACTGCCGACCGGACCATCGCCGAGTCAGAACTGGCGAGGATCCGGGACGCGGTAGCCGCCCTCCTGGCCCCGGCCTGAGTGTCTCTGACACCTTCGCGCCGGAACCCGTCAGCATGCGCTGACATTGTCAGCCCCTGCTGACGGCTCCCGATCGCAAATGCTGCGAGAGCAGACGACACGCCGACGCACGCGACACGCCCAACGCCTTCCTCAGCGCGGACCGAACTGCCGGTCCCCCGCATCGCCCAGTCCCGGCACGATGTAGGCGTCAGTGTTCAATCCACCATCGATGGTGGCCGTGAAGAGTCGCAACGACGGAACTGCCTTCTCCACCAACGCAATTCCTTCGGGCGCACACACCACACACACGGCCGTGATGTCGTCCGCGCCGCGGTCGAGCAGCAGCTGCAGGGTGTACACCATCGACCCACCGGTGGCCAGCATCGGATCGAGCACCATCACCGGCCGCCCACTGAGGTCCGCCGGCAACGACTCCAGGTACGGCGTCGGTTGGTGCGTCGTCTCATCACGGGCCATGCCGACGAAGCCGACCTGTGCCTCCGGAATCAGCGCGTGCGCCTGATCGACCATGCCCAGACCAGCCCGCAGCACCGGGACCAACAGCGGCGGGTTCGACAACCGCGACCCCGTGGTCACGGCCACCGGGGTCTGCACCGACAGCTCTTCGCAAGCCAGCGAGCGCGTGGCCTCGTACACCAGCATCAACGTCAGGTCGCGCAGCGCGGCCCGGAACCCGGCGTTGTCGGTGCGCTCGTCGCGCAAGGTGGTCAGCCGCGCCGCGGCCAGTGGGTGATCGACGACCCGGACGTCCATGGGCGCCAACATTAATGGAACCGAACGGGCCTGACGTCCGTCTTATCCACATGGCTCCAAATCTGACCGCAAACCCGTCGGCCCTGCACACCCTGGCCGCGGACTACCGCGGCCACGGCACCGAACTCGCCGCGCACGCCGCCGACCTTGCCGCCATCGCTGGGCAGTTCAACGTGTTCGGCCCAGTTGGCGCGACGTTCGCCGCCGCGCTGGCCCGAGCGACGCACCACCAGGCCCGGTTGGCACTCCGGCTCGGCGCGCATCTCGACACCGCCGGCGACGCGGCCGTCACCACCGCGGCCGACTTCCTGGAAACCGACCACCAAGTCGGCGGCCGGATCGGAGCATGGCGATGACCGGCCCGCTGGCCTCGGCCCTGGCGGCGCCGATCCGGGAGGTGCAGGCTCTGGTCGGCCCCGGCTTCTCCGGTCCGGACCCGGCCGACGCACTGCGCGCCGTGCAGTCCGGACTCGACGACGTGGCGGCCGCCGCCGACGGCGCGTGGCAGCAGGCGCAGGGCCAGTGGACCGGCGCCGCAGCGGGCAGCGCGGATCAGTTCGCGAACGCGGCGGTCACCGCCATCGTGGCCATGGCGATGACGGCCGGGCAGCTCGGCACCCACACGCAGCGCGCCGCTGCCGCCGTGGGGCGGGCCCGCGAACGTCTCCAAACGATCCTGCAGAACTTCGAGGCCAGGGCAGCCGAACTGGAACGCACTCTCGAATCCCCCGCCGACGCCGCCGAGCTCATCGACGAAGCCAGCCGTGCGCTCGATGAGGCCATCGGAGTCGTCGACGAGCTGCATACCGAACTCGCCGCGCAGGCGGAGCAAGTCACTGCCGCGGCCGGCACTTCCTGGCCACCGGGCGGTGGAACCGCATGGGAGACAGGCGGTTCAAGCGCCGGCCCTGGCTTGAGTCTGCCCAGCCTGGGCACATCCGCCGGCTCGGGCGCGAATTGGGCCGGCGGACTCGGCGCGCTCGCCGCACCCGCGGCCCAAGCCACGCAGGCCGCGCTCACCCACCGCCGCCCGCCCGACCCCGGGAAGTTCGGCGCCGGTGAATCCGTCACGCTGCCCGACGGCAGCACCGCCACCGCACCGAACAAAGTCGCGGCCGATGCGGTGCGGCATGCCCTCACCCAACTCGGCGTGCCGTACGTGTGGGGTGGCACGACGCCCGGCGTCGGGCTGGACTGCAGCGGCCTGACCCAGTGGGCGTATCACGAAGCCGGGCTCGACCTGCCGCGGTTGGCGCAGGAGCAGGACGTCGGCGCGGCCGTCGACCGTGGCTCGTTGCGCCCGGGAGACCTCGCGGTCTGGGACGGTCACGTCGCGATGATCGTGGGCGATGGCCTCATGGTCGAAGCGGGTGACCCGGTTCAGCTGTCCCCGATCCGAACCACCAACCTGAATCAGGGTTTCCACGGCTTCTTCCGCCCGACGGCATGAGCGCGATGAGGAACGCGGCCCATAGATGAAGCCCGAATACGACGAAGCGATGGCGCGCGCCCGCGCGGCGCTGGCGGTGCTGAACCGGGCGGCCGCCGAACTGTCGAAGCCCGACCAGGACCCCGAGGCCGCGCGAGCCGTGCTCCACCACCTGCACGACGATCTGCACCACCACCAATCGTCGAGCGATGCCCCCAGCGTGGCCCAACCCGCACGTCGATAGGCTGTGCCGCATGGCTGCTGACATCGTGCCGGTTCGGCTCGGGTTGACCAATGGCGATCTGTACACCCTGTGGGCGCCGCTGTGGCGCGACGCCGACGATGAGTGGGAAGCGTTCCTCGGCCACGGGGATGACCTCTACGCGTTCGAATCCGTCGCCGACCTGGCCGCTTTCGTGCGAACCAACACCGACAACGACCTCGCGGACCACCCGAAGTGGAAGGCGCTCGGCGAGGCCAATGCCCACCGGCTGCACCCGGACGAGAGCCACCTGCACGACCTCGTCGGCGTCCCGGAACTGGTCGCCGAGAAGCCCACCGAGGAGTCCGTCACCTCGCTGCGCCGGACGCTCCAGGTGGTCGGCGCGCTCGGCTCGGTGTGCGACCTGATCGCGGTCGCGAAGTTCTTCAACGGCAACCCCGTGCTGTCGACGCTCGGCGGCGGCGCCGAGGCGTACTCGGGCCGGGCCGGCCGTAAGCGCTGGGCCGACATCGAGGCCGCCGTCGGCCGCAGTTGGGACCACGTGCTCGACGCCATCGACGCGCTCGTGACCACGCCCGAGGTCGACGCCAAAGCGGTCGAGAAGGCCCAGGCCGAGCTCGACGAGCCGGCACCCGAGCCCGAGGAAGACGAACTCGACGAGGTCGACGAGACCGACGTCGACGACGTCGTCATCGAAGACGAGGTGGACACCGACTCCGAGGAGGCCGCCCTCACCGCGCAGGCCGAGCGTCAGCTGCTCGGCGGCGACGAGGACTTCTGGGAGCGCGTCGGCATCGACCCGATCCGCATCATGACCAAGGGCGGCACCCTCTACACGCTGCGCTGCTACTACAACGAGCAGCCGCGGTTCCTCGGCCGCAACGGCCGCATCAGCGTGTTCGGCTCGGAGCGCACCCTGGCCCGCTACCTCGCCGACGAACACGAGAGTGACCTGTCGAGCTTCGAGGCCTACAGCGACATCCGCACCGCGGCCACCGACGGCTCGCTGCAGATCCGCGTAACCGAGGACAACGTCTACGTGCTCAGCGGCCTGTCCGACGACATCGCCGACGGCCCTGAGGCCGTCGACCGCGAGCAGCTGGACCTCGCGGTCGAGTTCGTCCGCGACGTCTGCGACTACGCCGAGGACGGCACGGCCGACAAGTACCTGAAGACGAGCCAGCCGCTGGGCAAGTTCGTCGGTCACGTGCTGGAGCCCGAGACCGTCGGTGCCCCGTCGAAGCCGTACGCCGAGGCCGTCGCACAGTGGGAGACGCTGGAGCGATTCGTCGAGTCGCGCCTGCGCCAGGAGTAACGCCCAGGAAAAGACGAGCGTGCGATGAGTTCCCTGTGCCCCACGGGTCTGCACTGACATGACCCAGACCAGCACCCCGCCGATCGTCCGTCGTCTCGCCGTCCCCGGCGCCACATTGCATTACGAGGTGCGTGGCAGCGGGCCGGTGCTCGCCGTCATCGGTTCACCCATGACGGCGTCCGAGTTCGCCGCGGTGGCCGACGCTCTGGCCGCTGACCACACCGTCGTGACGTACGACCCCCGCGGGCTCGGCGCCAGCGCCATCGACGATCCCACGCAGGACTCCATCCCCGAGCTCCGGGCCGACGACGTCGCCGCGATCCTCGACGACCTGGGTGGCGGGCCGGCTGACGTCTTCGGCTCGAGCGGCGGCGCGGTGACGGGCCTCGCGCTGGCCGCCAGGTACCCCGACCGGGTGCGGACGCTGGTCGCGCACGAGCCCCCGCTGCTGGAGCTGCTGCCCGCATCGGAAGCCGCCAAGCAGCGCGCGGCGACGCACGACATCATCGACACGTTCCACAGCGCCGGGCCCGGCGCCGCGATGGCGAAGTTCATGGCCACGGCGGGGTTCGACGACGCCGAGGACGACGCGCCAGTGCAGCCGGGACCGCCGCCGTCGTCCGACGAGATGACCAAGCAACTCGCCGACCTGTCCCGGTTCTTCAATCACGAATTGCTTTGCACCACTACGTATGTCCCTGATCACGAGGCATTGAAGGCCAGCCGGATCGTGGTGGGCGTCGGCGCCGAATCCGAGCATCTCATCACCTACGGCACCTCGCTGGCACTGTGCCGCCTGCTCGGCGTCGACCCCGTCATCTTCCCCGGCGATCACGGCGGGTTCATGGTCGCGGCCGCCGAGTTCGCCGACGCACTGCGGGCCGTCCTGTCCGACTGACACCGCCGTTCACCTGCGACAACTCGACCCCGGTTCCACGAGCTAAGAAACCGCGTTGCAAAATTAGTTAGCAAGGCGTAAGAATTTCCCAAGAATCCGCTGAGTAAGCGGAGCCGCCTGCCAATGGCAGGCGATGGCAGCAGCTTGATCGTCGGGGTTCGGTCAGCGGGTTGAGCGGAGGGTGGTCGGGTGCGGTCGGTGTCGACGGGTCGGCGATTGAAGCAGGGGTCGATGGGCCTGCTGAAGAAGGTCTGGATACCGATTCTTCTGGTGATTGTGCTGTCGGTATCGGGACTCGTGGTGTCGCGCCTGCACACCAAATTCGGGTCCGAGAACCTCAATGCGCACGCCGGCGCCGGCATCGAGATCGTCCAGTTCAACCCCAAGGTCGTGCTGTACGAGGTTTATGGGCCACCCGGATCCTCGGCCGAGATCAGCTATTTCGATCCGGACGCCAACGTGCACTCGGTCAGCGCCCCGCTGCCCTGGTCGGTCACCCTGTCCACCACCCTGCCGACCGTCAGCGCCAACTTGATGGCCCGCAGCGACAGTGAGCAGAGCAGCGACCACATCGGTTGCCGCGTCACCGTCAACGGCACCGTCCGTGAGGAGCAATCCGCCAATGGCGTCAACGCCCAGACCTACTGCCTGGTGAAGTCCGCATGACCGAAACACTTGAGACACAACACAACACCACCGGCAAGCGGCCCAAGTTCGCGCATGCGCTGCGCATCCTGTCCGTGCCGATCATCCTGTTCTGGGTCGCCGTCGCCGTCCTGGTGAACGTGATCGCGCCACCGCTCGAAGTCGTCGGCGAGCTGCACGCCGCACCGATGGCGCCCGAGGACGCGCCCTCGATGCACGCGATGAAGTTGATGGGCGCCAACTTCAAGGAGTTCAACTCCAACAGCACCATCATGGTCGTCGTCGAGGGCAAGGAGCCGCTCGGCCCGGATGCCCACAAGTACTACGACGAGATCATCCGCAAACTGCAGCAGGATCCCGAGCACATCCAGCACATCCAGGACTTCTGGGGTGACACGCTGACCGCGGCCGGCGCGCAGAGCGCCGACGGCAAGGCGTCGTACGTGATGCTCAACCTCGCCGGCGAGCAGGGCATGACGCTTGCCAACGAAGGCGTGGACGCCGTCCGCAAGGTCATCGAGGAGACCAAGGCTCCGCCGGGCGTGCAGGCGTACGTCGCCGGGCCCGCCGCACTGACCGACGATCTGCACGTCATCGGCAACGCGAGCCTGGTGATGATCACCCTGATCACGCTGGCCGCGATCGCGGGCATGCTGCTCGTGGTCTACCGCTCGGTCCGGACCACGCTGGTCCAGCTGTTCCTGACGTTCCTGGCGCTCCTGACCGCACGCGGCGTGGTGTCGGTGCTCGCCACCCACGACGTGTTCGGCCTGACGACCTTCGCGGGCAACATCCTGACGATGCTGGCGATCGCCGCGGCCACCGACTACGGCATCTTCATCTTCGGCCGCTATCGCGAAGACCGCGGCATTGGCCTGGACCGGGACGACTCGTACTACGCCACCTTCAAGTCGGTTGCGCCAGTGATCGTGGGTTCCGGTCTGACCATCGCCGGTGCGACGTACTGCCTGAGCTTCTGCCGCCTGCCCTACTTCACCACGATGGGCGCCCCTGTCGCGATCGGCATGATCGTGGTGGTGGCGATCTCGGTCACGGTGGGCCCCGCCGTCCTGTACCTCGGCAGCCGCGTCGGCATGTACGAGTCCAAGCGACCGCCGCAGAGCAGGTTCTGGCGCCGCATCGGCACGTCTGTGGTCCGTTGGCCCGCACCGATTCTGGTGGCCAGCCTCTTCGTCGTGCTGATCGGGATCGTGGCCATCCCCGGCTACAAGCCCGCCTACAACGACCGCTACTACCTGCCCGCGGACGCCAAGGTCAATGTCGGCTTCGCTGCCGCCGACCGGCACTTCACGCAGGCCCGGATGAACCCCGACATCCTGATGGTCGAGTCCAGCCACGACATGCGCAATCCCGCCGACATGCTGGTGCTCAACAAGATTGCGAGCAACGTGATGCACACCGAGGGCATCGCGATGGTCCAGAGCATCACGCGGCCGCTCGGAATCCCCATCCAGCACAGCTCGATTCCGTTCCAGACGAGCATCTCGGGCCAGACCAGCAACATGAACCTGCCGTTCCAGCGCAAGCAACTGGAAGACCAGCTCAGGATGATCGACGCGACCAACGTCTCGATCGACATCCTCGAGAAGCAGTACGCCCTGTCGCTGGAGCAGACCAAGCTGACCCAGGACTCCGACCGTAAGTCCCAGGAACTGCTGAAGGTGACCGAGCAGATGCGGGACAACATCGCGAACTTCGACGACCAGTTCCGGCCGATGCGCAACTACTTCTACTGGGAACCGCACTGCTTCGACATCCCGATGTGCGCGGCAATCAGGTCGGTGTTCGACTCCCTGGACGGCATCGACGAGCTCACCGACCGGACCGCAGATGTCCAGGTCAACACCGACAAGCTCTCCGACCTGGCGCCCAAGCTGACGGCACTGCTCCCGCAGACCATCGCGTCGATGAAGACCAGCCGGGACCTGTCGCTGGCGTCGTACAACTCCCAGAAGGCGCTCATCGACCAGATGCAGGCGATGAACGACACCGCACTGGCGATGGGTTCCGCCTTCGACGGCGCCAAGAACGACGACCTGTTCTATCTGCCGCCCGAGGCGTTCACCAACCCGGACTTCGAGCGCGGGCTGAAGATGTTCATGTCGCCGGACGGCAAGTCGGCACGCATGTTCATCACCCACCAGAGCGACCCGGCGACCGTCGACGGCATCGCCCGGGTGGAGTCCGAACGCAAGGCCGCGCAGGAGGCCTTGAAGATGTCGTCGCTGTCGGACGCCAAGATCTACCTCGGCGGCGTCGCGGCGACCTACAAGGACATGGCCGACGGCGCGCGCTACGACCTGATGATCGCCGTGGTGTCCTCGCTGACGCTGATCTTCATGATCATGCTCATCCTCACCCGCAGCGCGGTCGCGGCGCTGACGATCGTCGGCACGGCGGGCAGCTCCATCGCCGCGTCGTTCGGGATCTCGGTGCTGCTGTGGCAGGACCTGTTCGGCATCCAGGTGCAGTGGCTGGTCATGCTGATGTCGGTCATCATCCTGTTGGCGGTCGGCTCGGACTACAACCTGCTGCTGGTCTCCCGGTTCCAGGACGAGATCCACGCCGGCCTGAAGACCGGCATCATCCGTTCCATGGCGGGCACCGGCGGTGTCGTCACCTCGGCCGGGCTGGTGTTCGCGGCCACCATGGCCGGCATGATGGCGAGCAAGCTGGTCGTGCTGGCACAGATGGGTTCGACCATCGCCATCGGTCTGCTCATCGACACCTTCATCGTGCGATCGCTGCTGATGCCGTCCATCGCGGTGCTGCTCGGCCGCTGGTTCTGGTGGCCGCAGGTGGTGCACCCGCGCGGCAGGTACAACACCGAGAAGTTCGTGCCCAAGGCGTTCCAGCAGCGGCAGCACCAGGAGCCCGTGGCCGCAGGCGCCGGGGGCGGCCGGTCGGGGTTCGTCGATGACGCCCCGACCGACAGTTACCCGACCAGCACGGCGTAGCGCGGTTTGATGATGTCGTCGATGATCGCGAGCCGCTCGTCGAACGGGATGAAGGCCGACTTCATGGCGTTGATGGTGAACCGCTGCAGGTCGGTCCAGCCGTAGCCGAACTCTTTCACCAGATGCGCCATCTCCTGCGTCATGGTGGTGTCGCTCATCAGGCGGTTGTCGGTGTTCACGGTGACGCGGAACCGAAGCCGCGCCAGCTGGTCGAACGGATGCTCGGCGATGCTGGCTGCGGCGCCGGTCTGCACGTTGCTGCTCGGGCACATCTCCAGCGGAATTCGCTTGTCCCGCACGATGTTCGCCACCCGGCCGAGCCGGAACGTACCGTCCGGGCCTTCCTTGATGTCGTCGACGATGCGCACCCCGTGCCCCAGCCGGTCGGCGCCGCAGAAGGCGATGGCCTCGTGGATGGACGGCAGACCGAAGGCCTCACCGGCGTGAATGGTGAAGCGCGCGTTGTTGCCCCGCATGTATTCGAAAGCATCGAGATGGCGGGTCGGAGGGTGCCCGGCCTCGGCGCCGGCGATGTCGAACCCGACCACACCCCGGTCGCGGAACCGGATGGCCAACTCGGCGATCTCGCGGGACCGGGCCGCGTGCCGCATGGCGGTGACCAGGCATCGGACCGTCGTCGTCTGCCCGGTCGCAGCGGCGGCCTTCTCCCCGTCCGCGAACCCGGCCAGCACCGCGTCGACGACTTCGTCCAGCACCAGACCGCCGTCGATGTGCAGCTCGGGTGCGAACCGGACCTCGGCGTAGACGACGTTGTCGGCGGCCAGATCCTCGACGCATTCGTGCGCGACGCGGTACAGCGCGTCGGTGGTCTGCATGACGCCGACGGTGTGCGCGAACGGCTCCAGGTAGCGGACCAGCGACCCGCTGTGCGCCTGGGTCCGGAACCACGTCGCCAGCTCATCGACGTCCGTGGTGGGCAGGTCGCCGTAGCCGCCCTGTTCGGCCAGCTCCACCACCGTGGCGGGGCGTAGGCCGCCATCCAGGTGATCGTGCAACAGCGCTTTCGGTGCCTGCTTGATCTGATCCAGCGTGAGTGTGGTCATCCGTCCATCTTGCGCCGGATGGCGGCTTTTAGCCCGCCGGTTCCGCCGCCGGCAGCAGCCGGGTCCGGAACAGGTCCAGCACCTGGTCCAGTGCGGCCCGGGTGGGCTGGCCCGGCTCGTCGATCAGATGCTCGGTGACCACCGAGTGCGGTGGCATCAGGGCATCCGGGTTGGCGTCGGCGTCCTCGAGTTCGACGGCGATGAAGGCGTCGCCGAGCTGCTCCCGCAGGAACGCGAAACGCTCTGCCGGGACCAGCTTGTCGCTCTTGAACCGCATGCCGATGACGTTGAGGCCGGCGGCACACCGCCCTTTCACGACCTCGAGATCCGCCGGCGAGATGTCGATGTTGTGACGCTGTTTGGCGGTCAGCCCCACGGGCATCGACGGCTGCGACAGCACCGGGGCCAGGATGACGTCGTCCGTGGCCATCGCCAAGGCGTAGCCACCGGTGAAGCACATCCCGATCGCGCCGACGCCGGGCCCGCCGCAGCGTTCGTGTTCGAACCGCGCGAGCGCCCGCAGCCAATCGACCACCGGCGACGTCTTGCCGGTGGCGAGAACGGTGAATTCCTTGCTGACGCATGCCGGTAACGCCGATGCCATGCCCTTGAGCGCCGACAGGGTGCCGGCGTTGGGGTCCAGGCCCGGGATGCCGAACAGATGCGGCAGGACGGCCGTACACCCCAGATCGGCGACCTTGCGGGCGAAGTCGAGAACCTTGGGCGTGATGCCCGGTATCTCGGCGATCACGATGACGGCCGGACCGGTACCGCGGCGGAATACGGTGCGGGTCGTGCCGTCGTAGGTGAACTCGGTGCGCTCGAAGTCGCGGAGGTCATCGTCAGCCATGGGCATGACCCTAGCCGTGGACCCCTACCAGAGCCATGGATGTCGTTTCGCCCACCGCGAATCGGCCACGGGCGCCAACGGCCGGCCGCGCATCCAGAGCCGGCTAGACGATTCGGTCGATCACCAGCGGCCTCGAGGGCGGCTGGCCGTCGCTGACGGACCACCCGCCTTCGAGCTCGGCCAGCGCCGCCGGCAGCCGCTCGGCGGTCTCGGTGTACAGCGTGAACAGTTTCTCCCCGGCCGCGACGGGTTCGCCGCTGCGCCGGTGGAGGTACAGCCCCGCCCCGGCCTGCACCGGGTCGCCAGGCTGGGCCCGTCCCGCACCGAGCCGCCACACTGCCATGGCGACCGACATCGCATTGATGTCACCCATCACCCCGCCGCGCGGTGCGACCACCGTCTCGGTGTGTGCACCCATCGGCAGGGGTGCTTCGGGGTCGCCGCCCTGTGCGGCGATCAACCGCCGGAAGCAGTCCATCGCGGTGCCGTCGGCCAGGGTCTGTGCCGGGTCGATGCCGTCGAGGCCGGCCACGTCGAGCATCTCGCGGGCCAGCGCGACGGTCAGCGCGACGACGTCGTCCGGGCCGCCGCCGGCCAGTACGTCCAATGACTCGGCGACCTCGATCGCGTTGCCGACGGCGCGGCCCAGTGGCCGGTCCATGTCCGTGAGCAGCGCGCGGGTCGGGACGCCGTACGCCGTGCCGAGGTCGACCATGGTCCGCGCCAGCTGACGCGACTCGGCCTCGGTCTTGAGAAACGCGCCGCGGCCGACCTTGACGTCGAGCACCAGCGAGCGAGCACCCTCGGCCAGTTTCTTGCTCATGATCGAGCTGGCGATGAGCGGCAGCGATTCCGTCGTGCCCGTGACGTCACGCAGGGCATAGATCTTGCGGTCGGCCGGCGCCAGGTCCCCGGCCGCGAAGATGGCCGCGCCGATGCCGGAAAGTTGTTGGCGGATATCGTCTTTCGATATTTCAGCGGTGAACCCGAGGATCGCCTCGAGCTTGTCCAAGGTGCCGCCGGTGTGCCCGAGCCCGCGCCCCGCAGCCTGGGGGACGGCGCCACCGCAGGCAAGGATGACCGGCACCAGCGGGATGGTGATTTTGTCGCCGACGCCGCCGGTGGAGTGTTTGTCCACCAGCGCGAGCGGTCGGCCGTCACGCCGCAGGTCGGTGAAGTCGAAGCGCTCGCCCGAGCCGACCATGGCCGCGGTCCAGCAGGCGATCTCGGCCGGCGTCATGCCGCGCAGGAAGATCGCCATGAGCAACGCCGACATCTGCGCGTCGGCGACCCGGCCGTGGGTGTAGCCGTCGATCACCCAGTCGATCGCGGCGTCCGACAGCACGCCGCCGTCACGTTTGGTGCGAATGACTGTCGGGGCATCGAACGGCATCGCTGGAATCCTCCTACGGGGCCTCGAGCGGCCCCCTCGAAACTGGTTACCGACGGGTAACCAGAAGTGTTGCACCGCTTGGCGTTACCGGCGGTTCAGGTCATCCGGCCCGAAGGCGTCGGGCAGCAGCTCGGCCAGCGGCCGCGGACCCGCTGAGTGATTGATCAGCATGGCCGGCCCGCCGTGCTCGAGAAGCACCTGCCGGCAGCGCCCGCACGGCATCAAAACCGCCCCGGAGCCGTCCACACAGGCCAGTGCGAGCAGCCGCCCACCCCCGCTGGAATGTAGGGCGCAGACCACAGCACACTCCGCGCAGAGGCCAAGGCCATATGAGACATTTTCCACATTGCACCCCACCACGATTCGGCCGTCGTCGACCAGGGCCGCAGCCCCCACCGGGAAGTGCGAGTAGGGTGCATATGCTCCCTTGGACGCCTCTATTGCCTTCTCCCGCAAGAGTTTCCAGTCAACTTCCGGCACCACCGACACCCCGTTCCCAGCACCCCGACACCACCTCGAGGCACAACCCGACCACTCAGTAAGTTAATGTAGGCAAACCTAATTTCCGACGCGGGTTCACCATTACCCCCACACGCTAGTTCTGACTGTGCGCAAATTGGGATTAGAGTCGCCCCGAGGTTTGGGCTCGGCACGCGAAAAAATTGCTGCCGGGTCATGCGTCCACCGACGGCGTTGGAGGTCGAAATGAGTACAGCGGCAGCCGCGGAATCCGCCATACCCGCGCCGCGTTCAGCACCACAGAAGAGGCGCACCCTGTATCGCGGTGACCCAGGTATGTGGTCATGGGTGCTGCACCGCATCACCGGTGCCACCATCTTCTTCTTCTTGCTGGTCCACGTACTGGACACGGCACTGGTCCGGGTGAGCCCGGAGGCCTACAACGAGGTGATCAACACCTACAAGACGCCGATCATCGGGTTCATGGAGATGGGCCTCGTTGCGGCGGTGCTCTACCACGCCCTCAACGGCGTGCGAGTCATTCTGATCGACTTCTGGCAGCAGGGACCGAAGTACCAGCGAGTCATGCTGTGGACCATCCTGGCCATCTGGATCGCGGTCGTCATCGCCGCAGTTGGGGTAGAGGGCATGCACATGGTTGAGCACTACGGGTGGCTCAAGTGACCACGCACACCGATTCCGGCGCCGCTGAGGCGCGCCGCGGGGGCCGTCCGGCCCCGGTCATGGAGCGCGAGCACGACCGCCCCGCCGCCCTCGATCACCCGCGCGCGCCGCGGCGCGCCCGTGGCATCCCCTACTTCGAGAAGTACGCCTGGCTGTTCATGCGCTTCTCCGGCGCGGCGCTGGTGCTGCTCGCCCTCGGCCACCTGTTCATCGGGCTGATCTGGCAGAACGGCGTCTACCGCATCGACTTCAACTACGTCGCGGAGCGCTGGGCCTCGCCGTTCTGGCAGATCTGGGACATGGCGCTGCTGTGGCTGGCGCTGGTGCACGGCGCCAACGGCATGCGCACCATCATCGGTGACTACGCCCGCAAGAACACCACCAAGTTCTGGCTGAACTCGATTCTGCTGCTGGCCACCGGATTCACCCTGGTGCTGGGCAGCTACGTGCTCGTCACCTTCGACGCGAACATCAAGTAGGGACCCCATGATTCAGGAACATCGCTACGACGTCGTCATCGTCGGTGCCGGTGGCGCGGGTATGCGCGCGGCCGTGGAAGCCGGCCCGCGCGTGCGCACCGCCGTGCTGACCAAGCTGTACCCGACGCGTTCGCACACCGGTGCCGCGCAGGGCGGCATGTGTGCCGCGCTCGCCAACGTCGAGGACGACAACTGGGAGTGGCACACCTTCGACACCGTCAAGGGCGGCGACTACCTCGCTGACCAGGACGCCGTCGAGATCATGTGCAAGGAAGCCATCGACGCGGTGCTCGACCTCGAGAAGATGGGCATGCCGTTCAACCGGACGCCCGAGGGCCGCATCGACCAGCGTCGCTTCGGCGGGCACACCCGTGACCACGGCAAGGCCCCGGTCCGCCGCGCCTGCTACGCCGCTGACCGCACCGGCCACATGATCCTGCAGACGCTGTACCAAAACTGCGTCAAGCACGACGTCCAGTTCTTCAACGAGTTCTACGCACTCGACGTGGTCCTCACCGAGACCCCCGGCGGCCCGGTTGCCACCGGCATCATCGCCTACGAACTGGCCACCGGCGACATCCACATCTTCCACGCCAAGGCGATCGTCTTCGCCACCGGCGGCTCGGGCCGGATGTACAAGACCACCTCCAACGCCCACACCCTCACCGGTGACGGCTTGGGCATCATCTTCCGCAAGGGACTTCCCTTGGAGGACATGGAGTTCCACCAGTTCCACCCGACAGGCCTGGCCGGCCTGGGCATCCTGATCTCGGAAGCCGTGCGTGGCGAGGGTGGCCGCCTGCTCAACGGTGAAGGTGAGCGCTTCATGGAGCGCTACGCCCCCACCATCGTCGACCTCGCGCCCCGCGACATCGTCGCCCGCTCCATGGTGCTCGAGGTCCTCGAGGGCCGTGGCGCCGGACCGCACAAGGACTACGTCTACATCGACGTGCGTCACCTCGGCGAAGAGGTGCTGGAGGCCAAGCTTCCGGACATCACCGAATTCGCCCGCACCTACCTGGGCGTCGACCCCGTCACCGAACTGGTCCCGGTGTACCCGACCTGCCACTACGTCATGGGCGGTATCCCGACCACGATCAACGGCCAGGTGCTGCGCGACAACGTCAATGTGGTTCCGGGTCTGTACGCCGCCGGTGAATGTGCCTGCGTGTCGGTGCACGGCGCCAACCGCCTGGGCACCAACTCGCTGCTGGACATCAACGTGTTCGGCCGTCGCGCCGGCATCGCCGCCGCCGAGTACGCGCAGAACCACAACTACGTCGACCTGCCGGACAACCCGGCCGACATGGTCGTGGGCTGGGTCGGCGACATCCTGTCCGACCACGGCAACGAGCGCGTCGCCGACATCCGCACTGCGCTGCAGCAGTCGATGGACAACAACGCCGCCGTGTTCCGCACCGAGGAGACCCTCAAGCAGGCACTGACGGACATCCACGCACTGAAGGAGCGGTACAGCCGAATCACGGTGCACGACAAGGGCAAGCGCTACAACAGCGACCTGCTCGAGGCCATC
Source organism: Mycolicibacterium sp. CBMA 226 (assembly GCF_009729075.1). Taxonomy (GTDB): domain Bacteria; phylum Actinomycetota; class Actinomycetes; order Mycobacteriales; family Mycobacteriaceae; genus Mycobacterium. The sequence continues at coordinate 181,036 of NZ_VTGY01000013.1, forward strand.
GAGCTCGGCTTCCTGCTCGAGCTGGCCGAGGTCACCGTCGTCGGTGCGCTGAACCGCAAGGAATCGCGTGGCGGCCACGCCCGCGAGGACTACCCGAACCGCGACGACACCAACTACATGCGCCACACCATGGCCTACAAGCAGGGCTCCGACCTGCTGTCCGATATCCGGCTGGACTACAAGCCCGTCGTCCAGACCCGGTACGAGCCGATGGAACGGAAGTACTGACATGAGTGCACCCGTATTGGACAAGCCCGAAGCCGGCGACCCGCCGCTGCCGCCCGTTCCCGACGGCGCCGTCATGGTCACGCTGAAGATCGCCCGCTTCAACCCGGAGAACCCGGACGCGGCCGGCTTCCAGAGCTTCCGCGTGCCATGCCTGCCCAGCGACCGGTTGCTGAACCTGCTGCTGTACGTGAAGGGCTACCTGGACGGCACGCTGACGTTCCGCCGGTCCTGCGCACACGGTGTGTGTGGCTCGGACGCCATGCGGATCAACGGCGTCAACCGGCTGGCCTGCAAGGTCCTGATGCGCGACCTGCTGCCGAAGAAGCCCGGCAAAGACCTGACCATCACCATCGAGCCCATCCGCGGCCTGCCCGTGGAGAAGGACCTCGTGGTCGACATGGAACCCTTCTTCGACGCCTACCGCGCCGTGAAGCCGTTCCTCATCACGTCGGGCAACCCCCCGACGCGTGAGCGCATCCAGTCGCAGACCGACCGCGCCCGCTTCGACGACACCACCAAGTGCATCCTGTGCGCCTGCTGCACCACGTCGTGCCCGGTGTACTGGAGTGAGGGCTCCTACTTCGGCCCCGCCGCCATCGTCAACGCGCACCGGTTCATCTTCGACTCGCGTGACGAGGCCGCCGCCGAGCGGCTCGACATCCTCAACGAGGTCGACGGTGTGTGGCGCTGCCGCACCACCTTCAACTGCACCGAGGCGTGCCCCCGCGGCATCCAGGTGACCAAGGCGATCCAGGAAGTCAAGCGCGCCTTGATGTTTGCCCGCTAGAGCAATCTCGTCCAACGCGAAGAAGATCACGAGATTCACCAGAATCTCGCGATCTTCTTCGCGTTGGGCCTTGTTTCAGCTGGGTGTGCGCCCGGTCAGCTGGGTGTACGCGGCCCGCACCGCCTTGCTGCGCTTCAACACACCTGTGACGACCTGAATCGCGTGGCGGTGCGCAATGATCGTGACGGGATGCCCGGCAAAACCCGCCGACTCCCACACCAGATCAAGCAGCGATCCTTCGAACGCCGATTCCACCGCGGCCCGGTAGTCGGCCACGTAATCGGGATGGGCGAGGAACATCTTGTTGAAGCCGACCAGGAACGGGACCAGCTTCCCGCCTTCGTCGAGGTAGCGGACAATGGCCACCGAAACTCCTGGCCAGTGCTCGTTGAAGACGTCATCGGCGATCACCACGCCTCCATCGGCCAGCACCGACTCAGCCAGCCGCATGTCGCTGAGCACGATCTCCTCGGTGTGTCCGCCGTCGACGCTGAAGAACCGGATGTCTGAGCCGGCCAATTCGCGCAGGGTTTCGGTCTGCACCTTCGTCGAATCGCCCTGGTGGATCTTGACCCCGTCCAACGACGCCCATCGTTCGACATTCGCCTTGAACCTCTTGAGGTTGCCCAGCCCCGAATGGTCGATGTTCAGCTCTTGATCATCGAAAATGTCGATCGCCACCGCGGATTCGCCTTCGCGCCGAAGCAGACTCAGCCCGATGAACAACTTGCCACGGTGGACACCGATCTCGGCCACCGATCCGGACACACCCTTGTCACGCTGGACTCGATCCAACACCTCCGAGATGGCCAGCACGTCCCGGTCGAGCCATCCGTGGACCGTCCGAAAGCCGAAATTCTTGTAGACAGCAAACTCCCGTTTCACCCTTTGCCAGCCCTCTCCGAACTTGTTTTCCCGCATATCAATTCGCCGTCGCCGCCATTATCGCCACTAGCACATGTCAGCTGAGACAGGTTCCGGCAATGTCGAGAGTTTGGTCTTCTGCGACATGCCACAGACCTTAGCTCAGCACGGGCAAGCGCGGCGCCTCCACTGCCCGTCAATATGGAAGTTGTTGCCGGTCTACTGGGTGAAGACGGACCGAAACCGGGCCGCGAAGCCTGGCGACCCAGGCCGGCGGGGTTTGCCGACACACGCCCGACGACGGGCTCCGAGGACTTGAGCTTACCTTCGCGAGTTGACACTATGGCACCGTGACCGTCCATTGGCAGATGCGGGAAAAACTCGTACCGAGCGTCTTGATCGCCGTTTTCGTGCCACTGGTGATCGGCCTGGCGATGTGGGCGGGAACGTTGTCCATCCTGGCCGTTGCCGGCCTGGTCGCAGCAGTGGTGGGCTTGTACGTGCTGTTGCGGCATCCGCTGTGGCTGTACTGGGCACTGGCCCTGGTCATGTCGACGCTCCCGTTCGGTCGCATTCCCGGCGCACACCTGCCGATGTATCTGCCGCTGTCGTTCGCCTGCCTGCTCGCGGCGGTGATACACCCGCGGATCAAGAACCCCATGTCGTCGGTTGAAAAAGCGGTCGTCGTGCAATATGCCGTCTCTGCGTTGTCGATGGTCGTCATGGCCACCGGCATCACCGATCTCTCGCTCTTCATCCGGTGGAGCATGGGGACCTTGACGCTGTTCGCACTACTCCAGTTGCCGCGAGAGAATCTCAAAACGTTCGGCGGCATATTTGTTTATGGCGCGACGGCGAACGCAATTTTCGGAATCTATATCTTCCTGTTCGACCCCAACCAAACTTCATTCCGGTTTTTGCGAGTTTTCGGATACATCGAGAAGTACACAAGCGGATTTCTGGCGTACGCCGATGGCGGCCAGTGGAGCTCTGTCAGGTTGGGCGGAACCTGGGTGGAGCCGAATGGCGCCGGCTTCAATTTGATCGTCGCTGCAGCAATGTGCGTGGTGCTGTTCACCGGGCGTCGCCGCGTGGTGATGGCGTCGATACTCATGTCCGCCATGGTGCTGACGCTCAGCCGGTCGTCGCTGCTGACGACGGCCACGGCAGTCGTGATTCTGCTGACTTTCCACAACCTGCGAGCGCGCGATCGGATGATCGCCATCGCGGCCGTGGTCACGGCCGCCGGCGCCATCCTCCTCGCCCCGCCTGTGCGCCACCGACTGCTCACATCACTGGCCAGCGGCGACGCCGGAGCAAATGATCGCCGCGCCGCATTCCTCAACTTCCCACACGCCATGGAAGGACATTGGGCATTCGGCGTCGGCTGGGGGGTTCGCGAGTTCTGGGATCCAACAGTCACCTACAGCCTGGTGTCCAACGCCCCGTTGCTCAGTACCTACCGAGGCGGCATCCTGTGCGGACTGGCATTCGTGGGGGTGCTCGCGACCGGCTGTGTTCTGGCTTACCGCGCCATCCGCACGAACAACTTCGCGTGGACCATCTACGGCTCCCTGTTCATCGGCTACACCCTGATCATGGCCCAGCTCGACCACTTGGCCTGTGACTCACCGCAGCCGGTGCTGACCTTCGCGATCTTCCTGGCCTTCCTGGTCGACATCGATCGACAACGCAAGCTCAAACAGGCTCAGCTCACCGATATCGCCGAGTTCGTCCCGAAGCAGACCAGACCTCCCGCACCTGCCCGCAGCTGACGCGGCGAGGCCCAACCACCTCGACACCGGATAGCCCGTGCCGGATTCCTTCGCAGGCTATTTACTGGGACCACCGTTCCCGGTAAATTGGATCCCATGACGGTCCCCAATGCTGTGGAGCCCAGCTACCAGAACCTGTTGGACGTGTTGTCCGAAGGCTCGGTGCGACGACGCTTCGACCCCTACCTGGACATCGCCTGGGATAGCCCGGACATGCAGATCGACCTGCACGATCCGCGGTGGGTGCTGTCCCCCACCATCGACCCGCTCGGCGCCACCGACTGGTACCAGAGCCAGCCGCTGGAGCGGCAGATCGAGATCGGGCGGTGGCGGACGCTCAACACCGTCAAGGTGGGCGCCGCGTTCGAGAGCATCCTGATCCGCGGGCTGATGGCCTTCATCATGAAGCTGCCCAACAACTCTCCCGAGTTCCGGTACGCCCTCCACGAGATGACCGAAGAGTGCAACCACATCCAGATGTTCCAGGAGCTGGTCAACCGCTCGGGGACAGATGTGCCGGGCATGCGGAAGCTGTTCTTCAAGCTGTCGCCGTACATCGGCCTGGTCGGTCAGTACTCGCCGACGGCGTTCATGGCCGGCATCCTCGCCGGCGAAGAGCCCATCGACCACTTCCAGAAGGGCATGATCCGCGACGGCGCCAACCTGCCCCCGGCAGTGCTGCGCACGATGCAGATTCACATCGCCGAGGAGGCCCGGCACATCTCGTGGGCCAACGAATTCCTCAAGACCCACATGCCCGAACGCTCCTGGCGCTTCAAGGCGTTCGCCACCGTCGCCTTCCCGCTGACCTTGCGCTGGCTGGCGCACGAGATCATGGGGTCGTCGAAGTCGTTCGGCAAGCAGTTCGACATCCCGGGAGACGTCATGCGGCAAGCGTTTTGGCGCAGCCCGCAGTCGCGCAAGATCATGGCCGGTTTCTTCGACGAGACCCGCGCACTCGCCGAGGAGATCGGCCTCATGAATCGGGTGGGCCGCTGGATGTGGAAGCGCTGCGGCATCGCCGGTGAGTCGGCCCGCTACCGCAGCGCGCCCAACCGCGAGGCACAGCTGATTCCCTGATGCCGCACGTCATCACGCAGTCCTGCTGCAGCGACGCGTCGTGCGTCTACGCCTGTCCGGTCAACTGCATTCACCCCACGCCCGACGAGCCCGACTTCCACCCGGCCGAGATGCTCTACATCGATCCGGTGGAGTGCGTCGACTGCGGCGCGTGTGTGACGGCCTGCCCGGTCGACGCCATCAAGCACGACGGTTCACTGGAGCCGACCGAGAAGGTCTTCCTCGAGCTCAACGCCGATTTCTATAAGGAACCCCGGCCCCGGCCGCTGCTGGCTCCGGTCGTGCCGCCGCTGCAGGTCCGTGCTCCGGGAACCGTCAGCGTGGCCATCGTCGGGTCCGGGCCGGCGGCGATGTACGCGGCCGACGAGGTGCTGACCATCCCGGCGGCCCGGGTCCGGATGTACGAGCGGCTCCCCCAGGCCGGTGGGCTTGCGCGCTTCGGCGTGGCGCCCGATCACCGGCGCACCCGGAGCGTGTCGCGCCAGTTCAACGCCATCTGCGCCGACCCACGGCTGGAACTGGTGACCGGCGTCGAGGTGGGTACCGACGTCACCCACCAGCAGCTGCTGACCGACCACGACGCGGTGATCTACGCCGTGGGCGCAGCCACGGACCGCCCGCTCGACGTGCCCGGCGTCGCCCTGCCCGGCGTCAGCTCGGCCACCCGGTTCGTCGCCTGGTACAACGGCCATCCGGATCACACGGACCGGACTTTCGACTTGTCGAGCCGTCGCGCAGTCATTGTCGGCAACGGCAACGTCGCACTCGACGTGGCCCGAATCCTGACCACCGATCCCGACCGTCTCGCCGCCACCGACATCGCGCCGCACGCGTTGAAAGCCCTGCGGCAGAGCACCATCGAGGAAGTCGTGGTGGTCGGCCGGCGCGGGCTCGCGCAGTCGGCGTTCACGGTGCCGGAGTTGGTCGGTCTGACGTCCATGCCCGATGTGGACGTCGTCGTCTCTCCGCAGGACCTGGCGTCACTTCCGGACACCGATCCACGCGCCCGCATCCTGCGCGACCTGCCGCGACGGCCCGGCAACCGGCGCATCGTGTTCGAGTACTTGCAGTCGCCCACCGCGATCCTCGGCGAATCTGCCGTCACCGCAGTCGAATTCGCGCGCAACGAACTGGTGGCCGCGGCCGACGGGACTGTCAAGGTGAAGCCGACCGGGGACGTGCGCACCATCACCGCCGGACTCGTGCTCACGTCGATCGGCTACCGCGGACGGCCCATTACCGGCCTGCCGTTCGACGACGAGCGCGGCACCGTCCCCAACGACAGGGGCCGCGTCGACGGCATCGTCGCGACCTACGTGACCGGCTGGATCAAACGCGGCCCGACGGGGTTCATCGGCACCAACAAGTCGTGCGCGCAGGAGACGGTGCGCAGCCTGGTGACCGACTACAACTCGGGGTTGTTGGCCTGAGCAGCCAGCGCGGCGACCACGGCGACGAGCGGTTCATCCCGGCTGACTTCGAACCCGATCGCCCGCGCGGCGCCGTCGATGACGTACCAGGTGAAGTCGGCCAGGTGCGCGATCATGTCTTCTCGCGTGTGCGTCGGCGCCGGGCTGCGGACCCAGGCGAACAGCGTCTCCTCGACCATGGTCACGATCGCCAGCGGGACCAGCTTGAACGCGCTGTCCTCGACGCCGATGGCCAACTGGATGGCGGCAATGATGCCGTCCGCGCGTTCGATGATGCGCAGCTTCAGCTCACCCACGGCGTCGAGCGTCTCGTCGCCCTCGAATGACGGCCCACTGCGCGCGAACTCGTTGAGCCGCGGGTGGTCGATCATCCAGTCGGCGACGGCTTCGATGGTCCGGGTCAGAATCTCCCGCAGCGAGCCGTCGGTGATGTCGAGCTTGCCGACGAGGACGGACCCGAAGTCGTCGATGAGGTACGACCGCACGCGGCGCTCGAGTTCGTCCTTGCCGGAGGTCTGCCGGTAGATCACCGATTTGGCGACGCCGGCGCGCTTGGCGATGGCCGCGACGGAGATGTCGGCGCCCGGCGGGCTCTCCTCGAGCAGCTCGATCATCGCCAGCAGGATCTGGGAACGGCGTTCGGCGTTGTGCTGTTCCCACCGCGCCTCGTAGCCACTCACCGACGCGGGGTTCGGGGCCACAGACATGTGTCCCACGGTAGCTGTTGCACGGTCGAGTGATGCCCGCCACACCCCTGTCACACATCGCCGGCCTGTCTCGTCCAACGGATATGACGACAACACCACGCATCGCGCCCCTGCCCCCGCAACGAACCGGACTGCTGACCCGGCTCATGTACCGCTACGCCAAGCATGAGTTCGGCGAGGTGCCCGAACCGTTCGCCGTCGCGGCGCACCACCCGCGACTGCTGGTCGCCAACGCCGTGCACGAGACCCTGCTCGGCGCCGGTTCGAAGAAACTCCCCGCGACGGTCCGCGACCTGGCGGTGTTCTGGACCGCGCGGACCGTCGGCTGCTCCTGGTGCGTCGACTTCGGCACCATGCTGATGCGGCTGGAGAGCCTGGACACCGAGCGGCTCAAGCACATCGACGACTACGCGACTTCACCGCTGTTCAGCGACGACGAGCGCGCCGCGATCGCCTACGCCAACGCGATGACCACCGATCCGCACGGTGTCACCGACGAACAGGTCGACGACCTCAGGCGCCGGTTCGGCGAGGCCGGCGTCATCGAGCTGACCTACCAGATCGGGGTGGAGAACATGCGGTCCCGGATGTACGCCGCGCTCGGCATCACCGAGCAGGGCTTCAGCTCGGGCAACGCGTGCCGGGTGCCGTGGGAGGCCCAGTCGGACTAACCCCGGCTGCCGGCTTCCGTACGTCCCGTGATTCTGGCTAGTCAGACTTCAGCGGCGACGCCGTGAACTTGTCGGGGTTCGCGATGTCCCACAGCGCGACGACCTTGCCGTCGCGCACCGTCATCGCGGTGACCCGCGGCAGCATCTCGGGGTGCCCACCCGCGGCCGGCAGGCCCGGGGTGTACGCGCCGAGCTCGCCGTTGATGAGCGCCAGTTGCGACGTCGAAAGCCATTGCGGCCCATAGCGTCTGGCCAAGCCGAACAGGAACCGCGCGACCTTGTCCGCGCCGACGATGGTGCGCGGCGCCGTGGGTGCCCGGCGGTTGGAGTCGCCGGTGAACGTCGCGTCGGGGTGCAGTAGTTCGACGACGGCGGCCATGTCACCACCGGCGAGGGCGGCCATCAACTTGCCGACGACCTCGTTGTGGTCGGCGTCCGGTGGTGACGCCGGGGCCGCGGAAACCGTGCGCCGGGCGCGTGACGCGAGTTGGCGCGCAGCGGCTTCCGTCATGCCGAGCACCGACGCGATCTCGGAGAACGGCACCGCGAAACCGTCGTGCAGGACGAACGCCACGCGCTGGTCGGGCGTCAGCCGCTCCAGCACCACCATCGCGGCGAAGCGTGCGTCCTCCCCCGCGACGACGGCGGCCAACGGGTCGGCGGCATCGAATCCCGTCACCACCGGCTCGGGCAGCCACTCACCGAAATACGCCTCGCGGCGGTGGGCGGCGGACCGCAGCCGGTCCAGACCGAGGCGGCTGACGACGGTCGTGAGCCAGGCGCGCGGTTCGGCGATGGCGTCGACATCTGCGCCGTGCCAGCGCAGCCAGGCGTCCTGCACGATGTCCTCGGCGTCGGCGTACACGCCGGTCAGCCGGTAGGCGACGGAGAGCAGGTGCGGGCGCAGCCGCTCGAATTCGTCGGTGTCCTGCGCGGTTGTCACCCCACCAACCTACGACTCTCCTGTTCTGGACGGCGAACCGTAGCATCTTCTGGGCAATCGGCCAGAAATGAGCGGGGAGAGTGGATGACGGCAACTGCACCGGACATCGTCGTCGAGGACAAAGGCCTACAGCGAGGTGCCCTCGGTCTGGTGTCCAGCGTGGTGGTCGGGCTGGCGTCGACCGCACCTGCATACAGCCTCGCTGCGACGCTCGGCCTGGTCATCGCCGCCGGCGGCACGCTGCTCGCCGGCGTGAAAGCCCCTGCGATCATGCTCATCTCGTTCGTGCCGATGTACCTCATCGCCATCGCCTACCAGGAACTGAACAAGGCCGAGCCGGACTGCGGCACCACATTCACCTGGGCGGCAAGGGCATTCGGGCCCGTCGTCGGCTGGCTGGGCGGCTGGGGCATCATCGCGTCCGACGTCATCGTGATGGCCAATCTGGCGCAGATCGCCGGCTCGTATTCGTTCACCTTCGTCGGTGACCTGGGCTGGTATTCGGTCGCCGGGCTGGCCGGCAACACCGTGTGGTCGACGGTGGCGGGCGTCATCTGGATCGTCCTGATGACGTACATCTGCTACCGCGGTATCGAGGTGTCGGCCCGCCTGCAGTACGTCCTGCTGACCGTCGAGGTCGTCGTGCTGATCGTGGTCTCGGTGGTGGCGCTGGTGAAGGTCTACACGCACCACGGGCACGCCTACTCGATCATGCCGTCGTGGTCCTGGTTCTGGCCTGGCGGAATGGATTTCGGCACGGTGATCGCCCCGGCGGTGCTGGCCACCATCTTCATCTACTGGGGTTGGGACACCGCGGTGGCGTGCAATGAGGAGTCCGACGACCCGGGCCGCACACCCGGCCGCGCCGCCGTCATCTCGACGTTCCTGCTCCTTGCCACCTATGCGCTGGTGACCGTCTCGACGATCGCGTTCGCGGGCGTGGGCACCGACGGCATCGGGCTCGGCAATCAGGAGAACGCCAAAGACGTGTTCACCGCCATCGGGCCATCGTTGTTCGGCGACAGCGTGATCGGGAAGGTCGGGATGCTGCTGCTGTCGGCGTCGATCCTCACCTCGGCGGCGGCCTCGACGCAGACCACCATCATGCCGACCGCCCGCACCACGCTGTCGATGGGCGTATACCGGGCGCTGCCACAGAGTTTCGCGAAGATTCATCGGCAGTACCTGACGCCCACGACTTCCACCATCGTGATGGGCGTGATGTCGGTGGTCTGCTACGTGGTGTTCACCGCGATCAGCGCCGATCTGTTGACGGCCCTGATCGGTTCAGTCGGTCTGATGATCGCGTTCTACTACGCGCTGACTGGATTCGCGTGCGCCTGGTTCTACCGAAAGACGTTGACTCGCAACACCCGTGACTTCGTGATGCGCGGCCTGTTTCCGCTGCTCGGCGGTATCACGCTGTCCGTGGTGTTCGGCTACGGCCTCGTCCAGTACAGCAAGCCGGACTGGCTGAAGGACGAAAACCACCACGACGTGACCATTTTCGGGTTCGGCGCGGTGGGTGTGGTCGGCGTCGTCGGACTACTGCTGGGTGTGGGGCTGATGTTCGCGTGGCGCGTCGCACAACCGGAGTACTTTCGTGGGCTGACGCTGCCGCGGCGCCATGATCTCGTGCTGGATATCCCGGCCTCCGCTCAGTCCGGGCCGGTCCATTTCGGGCTACCGGATTCGGGTGACATGCCGACGGTCATCGCGCCCGATCTGTCGAACCTGCCACCGGGCGAGGTCGCGGTGGACGCGGCGACCGGCGAAGAATTCCGCCGCGGCTGACGGTTCTCCCACGGATCGGGAGCCCCTCCCCGAAAGTCGCTGATTCGATGGGAAATTGGGAGTTTTCCCGTCTGCCGATACGTAACAGGCGTTACCGTCTACACGTGCCGCACAAGCCGCCCATCAACCCGGTGCGCTGGACCCCACCACCGGTCGATGCCCTGCCCGATTTCCCGTCCGCGGAACTCACCATCGTCCCGATGCCGGGCGACGCCCCGGAAGACGTCGTGGTCGATGCCGACGGCGCGTTGTGGACGGGTCTGGTCGACGGACGGATCGTGCGGGTTTCGACCGACGGCAGTACCGACGTGGTGGCCGACACCGGCGGCCGGCCACTGGGCTTGCACGTCGCGCGGGACGGACGAGTCCTGGTCTGCGACAGCTACCGCGGGCTGCTGTCACTGGACCCCGGCACCGGCGCCCTGGAGGTCCTGGTCCCCGATATCGACGGCCGGCCGTTGCGGTTCTGCTCGAACGTCACCCAAACCGACGACGGCACAATCTATTTCACCGAGTCGACCAGTTCGTTCCACTACGAGCATTTTCGCGCTGCGATCCTCGAGGCCCGCGGTGACGGCGGCCTCTACAAGCTGGCGACCGACGGCACGGTGAGCACGCTGCAGAAGGGCCTGTACTTCGCCAACGGCGTCACCGTCACCGCGGACGGGACGGCGCTGGTATTCGCCGAGACGCAGGGTCGTTGCCTGTCGAAGTACTGGCTGTCCGGGCCACAAGCCGGGGCCGTCACCCCGCTGGCGATCAACCTGCCGGGCATGCCGGACAACATCTCGACGGGCGCCGACGGCCGCATCTGGGTCGCCTTCGTCGCCCCGGTCAACGCCGCCGCGGAGTGGCTCGTTCCGCGGCCGACCATTCTGCGCCAGCTGGTCTGGCGACTGCCGGATGTGCTGCAACCGCAGATGCCGTTGGAGGTGTGGGCCGTCGCCTTCGACCCCGACACCGGCGCCGCGGTCTCGGGCCTGCGCATGCGGCACCGGCAGTTCGGACAGGTGACCGGGCTCGTCGAGCACGAGGGAAGGCTGTGGATGAGCTCCATCGGGGTGCCCGCACTGGCCCATTGCGCGCTCCCCGAGCGCCGCTGACCGCTGGTCAGCTAATTCACATTTGTAACTTCACCCCCATTTGTCACAGCGCGGCAACACCGAATCCGGGGGTCCGTCGCCTAATCTGGCGACACCATGGCGACCATCCGATCCACGGCACAACGCGCTGCAGCACTGGCAGCAGCGTTTTTCCTGACGGCCGCACCGGCGCTGGCCTATGCCGAACCCGACCCACCGGCCGCTGATCCGTGCCCATACCGGGTCAACACCCCGCCCGCGGTCGACCAGTCCGAGGTGCCGAAGGCCGGCGACCCGCCGGCCCCCATCCCGGTCCCCGCGACACCGCTCGGCGGCGACCTGATGGGCGGCTGCGGCGTCGTCGCCGCACCCGATATGCCACCCCTGCCCGGCGATGTCTCGGCTGACGCCTGGATCCTGGCCGACCTCGACAGCGGCGACATCATCGCCGCCAAGGACCCGCACGGTCGCCACCGTCCGGCCAGCATCATCAAGGTGCTGATCGCGACCCAGGCGCTGCGCGAACTGCCCGTCAACAAGCGCGTCACCGGCACCCCGGAGGACGCGGCCGCCGAGGGCACCCGCGTCGGCGTCGACGACGGCGGCGTCTACACCGTCAACGACCTGCTGCACGGCCTGCTCATGCACTCGGGCAACGACGCGGCGCACGCGCTGGCGATGCAGGTCGGCGGCATGGATACCGCGATCACCAAGATCAACGATCTGGCCGCCAAACTCGGCGGCCGCGACACCCGGGCCGCCACCCCGTCGGGCCTCGACGGCCCTGGTATGAGCACCTCGGCCTATGACATGGGCCTGTTCTACCGCTACGCCTGGCAGAACCCGACGTTCGCCTCGATCGTGGCGACGCAGAAGTACAACTTCCCCGGACACCCGGCCAAGCCCGGCGAGCCCGGTGACCACCCCGGCTACGAGCTGGAGAACGACAACAAGCTGCTCTACAACTACCCAGGCGCGCTCGGCGGCAAGACCGGCTATACCGACGACGCCGGTCAGACGTTCGTCGGCGCTGCCGATCACGGCGGACGCCGCCTGGTCGCGATCCTGTTGCACGGCACCCGGGTTCCGATCGCGCCATGGGAACAGGCCGCCCGGCTGCTGGACTACGGGTTCGCGACACCGCCCGGCACCAAGGTCGGCACGCTGATCGAGCCCGACCCGTCGCTCACCCAGCGCAAGCCCGACGCCAAGCATCCCGCGGCGGCGCAGGCCCTCGACGGCCTGCCGCCGATCGATGCGGTGCCGATCCGCGTCGGCGTCGGCGTGGTAGGTGCCGCAGTGGTGCTGTCGCTGATGTTGGCTGCCCGTTCGATCAATCGGCGCCCCCAGCACTCGAACCGGTAGAGACTGACGGGCGATGACGCTCATCTCGGCCGGGACGGTGGCGCTCGGCGATTCGGTGTGCCGGCCCGGGTGGCTGGAGATCAGTGGTGACCGGATCGTGGCGGGTGGCAGCGGCAGCCCGCCGCGGAGCGTCGACATCGACTTCCCGGACGGCGTCGTGGTGCCGGGATTCGTCGACATGCACGTGCACGGCGGCGGCGGATCCTCCTTCAGCACCGACGATCCCGACGAGATAGCGCGTACCGCCGACTTTCACCGCGCGCACGGGACCACCACGACCCTGGCCAGCCTGGTCACCGCGGCGCCGGAAGTCCTGCTGTCGCAGGTCCGCGCGCTGGCCGATGCCACGCTGGCCGGCATCATCGCCGGGATCCACCTCGAGGGGCCGTGGCTCAGTTCGGCGCGCTGCGGCGCACACGACGTGACGCAGCTGCGCGACCCCGACCCGGCGGAGATCGATTCCGTGCTCGCCGCCGCCGACGGGGCCATCCGCATGGTGACGATCGCCCCGGAACTTCCCGGCGCCGACGTCGCGATCGAGCGGTTCGTCGACGCGGGAGTCATTGTGGCCGTGGGCCATACCGACGCCAGCTACGAACAGACCAAACGGGCGCTGCAACTCGGGGCCACCGTCGGTACCCACGTGTTCAACGGTATGCGTCCGCTGCACCATCGCGATCCGGGACCGGCGCTGGCGTTGCTGGAGGATGCCCGGGTGACGGTGGAACTCATCGCCGACGGCGTACATCTGCACCCGGCGTTGGTCCATCAGGTGGCCAGCACCGCGGGCTCGGACCGCGTCGCGCTCATCACCGACGCGATGGCCGCGGCCGGCATGCCCGACGGGACGTATCAACTGGGCGAGCTCGACGTCGAGGTCAGCGGCTCGGTGGCGCGGCTGCGCGAACGGTCCACCATCGCGGGCAGCACCGCGACCATGGACGCGCTGTTCCGCACGGCGGCAACGGGTTTGGAGGCGGCCTCAGATTCGGCGCTGCGGCACGCGGTGGCGATGACGGCGACGACGCCGGCGCGCACATTGAGTCTCGACGACGTCGGTGCGTTGGGGCCCGGGATGTCTGCCGACTTCGTCGTGCTGGACCGCAAGCTCCAGGTGCGCGCGGTGGTGCGGCGCGGAGTGTGGGCGGCGAGTCGGGGCTAGTGTCGCACCGTTGACTCGGGCGTTCAGCCGAGCTATCCCCGCCGGCCCCGCGTCAACCGCGAAAGACCCAGCCCACCAAGCAGACCCACGGCCGCACCGACGGCGACGCTGTTCGCGTCGACCCCCTCACGTTCGCGGTAGCGGGTAACGATCGCGGCCGGTCCGGGCGGCGACACCGGGACCAGCGCCATGGTGTCCCGTGCCGTGGCGGCCCACGCTGTCGAGAACAGGATCAACCTGGACGTGATGTAGGCGAACACCATGAGACCGAGCACGGGACCGAACGTCGCACCCGCCGGTCCGTGCATGACGATCCGGAGGTAGATCGACGCGACCTGCTTGAAGAGCTCGAAGCCCACGGCCGCGATCAGTGCAGCACGGGCCGAGCTCCTGAGGCTGACCGCCTCGCGGGGCAGCCGCGCGATGATCCAGGTGAACATCAGCCACGCCACCCCGAAAGACACCGCGATCGATGCCACCCGCAACACCACACCGAGGCCCGGCACGTGCCCGACACCGAACCAGTGCAGCACCGTGGTCATCAACCCGGTGTCGCCCAGGGCGGTGAGACCGATGGTGATGACGATGGCCACGAATGCTGATATCAACGCCAGCAGGTCCGACAGCTTGGTGCTCACCCACCCGTCGGGTTCGCTGTGCTGTTCCCACATCTCGGTCAGCGCTTTACGCAGGTTCGCCATCCAGCCCAGGCCGGCCCAAGCTGCAGTCGCCAGACCGATGACACCGACCGAGGTGCGGGATTTGACCGCGGAGTCCATCAACCCGACAAGCTGATTACCGAAATCGCCCGCGACCGCCGACCGGATGTGCGTCTCGAGTTCCGCCAGCAGGTCAGGGCGGGAGGCCAGCACGAACCCACCCGCCGCAAAACCCACCATGAGCAGCGGGAACAGCGCGAACACCGTGAAGTAGGTGATGCCGGCGGCATAGAAGTCGCCGTTGCAGTCCTGGTAGCGGTCCTGGGCTCGCAAGATCCGGTCGAGCCACGCATGCCGCTGACGCAGTCTGTCGAGAAGGCCCGGCTGGTCCGAGTCGGTCATTTTCGGCAAACCCCCTTGTTTGCCGAAAAGCCTAGTGTGCGACGCGGCGGGTGTCCCGATGCGGCGTCGGCAACGTCAGCGCAGACGCGGTAGGAACCCCAGGCGGTCGTTCACGCGCTGCAGGGTCTTGAACGCCACCTGCTCGGCGCGCTCGGCGCCCGCAGCCAGCACCGACTCCAGTTCGGCGGGATCGGCCAGCAGCTCATCGACCCGGTTCTTGATGGGGGTGACGTAGTCGACGACGGCTTCGGCGGTTTCCTTCTTCAGATCGCCGTACCCGCGGCCCTCGTACCCCGCCACCAGCGCGTCGACCGCGGTGCCGGTGACCGCCGAATGGATGGTCAGCAGGTTCGAGATGCCGGGCTTGGCCTCGGTGTCGAACCGGATCCCGCGCTCGCTGTCGGTTACGGCCGAGCGAATCTTCTTGGCACTCTTCGCCGGATCGTCCAGCAGGTTGATCAGCCCGGCGTCGGTGGCGGCCGACTTGCTCATCTTGGCGGTCGGGTCCTGCAGGTCGAAGATCTTGGCGGTGGCCTTGGGGATCATCGCCTCGGGCACCACGAAGGTGTCGGGGAAGCGCGCGTTGAACCGCTGCGCAAGGTCGCGGGCCAGTTCCAGGTGCTGGCGCTGGTCCTCGCCGACGGGCACCAGGTCGGTGTCGTAGAGCAGGATGTCGGCGGCCATCAGCACCGGGTAGGTGAACAGGCCGATCGTGGTGGCGTCGGCGCCCTGCTTCTGCGACTTGTCCTTGAACTGCGTCATGCGCGACGCCTGGCCGAAGCCGGTGAAGCAGCCCAGCAACCAGGCCAGCTGGGTGTGCTCGGCAACATGGCTCTGCACGAAGACCGTGCTGCGAGCCGGGTCGATGCCGAGCGCCAGGTACTGCGCGGCGGTCACCAGCGTGCGACGACGCAGCGTCTCGGGGTCCTGCGGGACAGTGATGGCGTGCAGGTCGACGACACAGAAAAACGCGTCGTAGCCGTCCTGGAGGTGGGCCCAGTTCTGCACCGCGCCCAAGGCATTGCCCAGGTGAAGCGAGTCGGACGTGGGCTGTGCCCCGGAAAAGACGACGCGCTTGTCCGCGCCTGCACCGCTGTTGCTCATGATGGCTTCGATTTTCGCACTGCTGTCATCCGGTTTTGTCCGGGGCTCGGTCTAGGCTGGGGAAGAGCTCCCCGTCCCGACTGCGCTCGATGGGTTCCAGTGCGATGCTGACCTCCGACAAGGAGACGAAGTGAGCCCAGATCAAACGTCCCCGGGCCACCTGATGGCCGCCGAGATCGCTGAACAGCCGCAGGTCTGGCGCCGGCTGCTCGACGAGGGCCGGGATCCCATCCGCGCCGCCGCCGGCCAGATCGCAGCTACCGAACCACGATTCGTCCTGTTCGTCGCGCGCGGCACCAGCGACCACGCCGCCCTCTACGCCAAGTACCTCGTGGAGATCAAGCACGGGCTGCCCGCCGGCCTCGTGTCCCCGTCGACCATGACGGTTTACGGCGCCCATCCCAACCTGCGCGACGTGCTGTACGTCGCAGTCAGCCAATCCGGCAGTTCGCCTGACCTGGTGCGCTCGGTGGAGGTGGCCCGCGCACAAGGAGCGCTGACGGTCGCCGTCACCAACAACCCCGCGTCGGATCTGGCTGCGGCAGCAGCGATCCACGTCGATGTGCTGGCGGGAGCCGAAAAGTCGGTGGCCGCGACCAAGTCCTACACCGCGGAGTTGCTTGCTCTCCGGCTGCTGCTCGGACGCGACGGCGACGGCGTCGACGCGCTGCCCGACCTCGGCGAGCAGGTGCTCGCCGCCGGGGAGCTGGTCCGCGCGGTCGCGCAGCGGTATCGGTTCGCGCAACGACTCGTCGCCACCGCCCGCGGCTACTCCTACGCCACTGCCCGCGAGGCCGCCCTCAAGCTGATGGAGACGTCTTACCTTTCCGCGCAGGCATTTTCGGGTGCCGACCTGCTGCACGGCCCGCTCGCCACCGTCGATCCCCAGGTGCCGGTGCTGGCAGTGGTGCCGGAAGGTGCCGGCGGACAGGCCATGGCGCCGGTATTGGAACGGCTGGCCGAACGCAACGCCGACGTCTTCGGGGTCGGCGACCCCGCGGCACTGGCCGGCTTGGCCGGCGGCATCGCGCTACCCAGCAGGGTCAGCGACGAACTCTCTCCCCTTCTGGAAATCCTTCCCCTGCAGCAGCTTGCGCTGCACCTGGCACTTGCCCGCGGTGGCGACCCCGACCAGCCGCGCGGGCTGCGGAAGGTCACGGAGACGCTGTGACGCCCAACCGCTCGTATTCAGTCGGGCGTCGGCGCCAGACGTTGCAGCACATGGAGGAAGACACGTCGCTCCTCGGCGCTCAGCTCGCCGAGCCAGTGCTCCTCGCCGCGCTGAATGTCGGCCTGTACCGCATCTTTGAGCCGACGGCCGGCGGTCGTGATCGACAGGAGCCGGACCCTGCGGTCGTCGGGGTCGGGCGTGCGCTCGATGTAGCCACGGTCCTGCAGATCGTCGAGAGTGGGGATGATGCGAGTTTTGTCGGCGCCGATCGCCTGCGCCAGCACTGCTTGCGAACGCATCGGGGTCTCGTCGAGCGCCAGCAGCACGACGTAGCCCCACATCGAGACGCCGTGTTTGTCGAGTACGGGCTGTTCGGCGGCCATCAACTCGCGCAGTAGCGGCGCGAGCATCGCAGCGAGGTCGGGGCGCTTGGCCGGCATCCGATCATCGTAGGCATTGCCATATCGTATGCGTATGCTTACGATAAGCTCATGCCTACATTATCCACCGATCTTCTCAGCGCCCACCGCCTCGCGATCCTCGCCTCGGTCGACGTCGTCAACACCATCGACACCACCGACCTGAAACGCCCCACCCCTTGCGCCGCATGGGATTTGGCTGAGCTACTCGCCCACATGACCGTCCAGCACCGCGGGTTCGCGGCAGCCGCCCGCGGTGGTGGCCAGGACCTCACGCTCTGGGATCCGGCTGCAGTTCGCGACACACCCGACCCGGTGCGCGATTACGCCACGGCCGCACACGATGTGCTGGACGCCTTCGCCGAAGCCGATCCCGAAAGTCAGTTCGCGCTACCCGAACTCGGCACGTCGGCGCCGGCCGAGATGGCCATCGGGTTCCATTTGATCGACTACGTCGTGCACGGCTGGGACGTCGCCGCCGCTCTCGGTGCGCCGTTCACCCTGCCCGACGACGTCGTCGCCGCAGCACTCCCCCTGGCCTTGGCCGTGCCCGACGGCGACTTCCGTAGCATGCCGAATGCGCCGTTCGGACCGGCTCACGTCGGCGACAGCCCAACGGATTTCGAGCGCCTTCTACGTCATCTGGGTCGCGACCCGCAGTGGCGCGCCTAGGGCCGCCGCGTGTCCGTGGTCGCGTCACGATCGGCGTGTCGCCTCTTTCTGGGACGTGTGCGATCTGAACCCGTCAGCATCGGCTGACATGGTCAGCACATGGTGACAATGTCAGTCGATGCTGACGACTCCCAGCGCGGACGCATGTAGGACAGAACCGTCGAATCGTTGAATGTGCGCGGCCGCAGGAAGGCACTGAGTAGCAGTCAGCGTCCACGCCGTCTCAACTAGCTGCGTGCACGCATTGCTGCGCCGGCCTGGCCCCAGCCGCACATGGCGTCCTCAGCTGTACTCGACCGTCACCGGTGCGTGGTCGGACCAGCGCAACGCGTACGCCGCGGCCCGCTCCACGCGCGCCGCAACGGCTTTGGGCGCCAATTTGGCGTTGGCCAGGTGGTAGTCGATGCGCCATCCGGCGTCGTTGTCGAAGGCCTTGCCGCGCCAGGACCACCAGCTGTACGGCCCGGCGACGTCCGGGTGCAGCTCACGTACCACGTCCGTCCAGCCGGAGGCCATCAGTTCGGCCAACCACTGCCGCTCGCTGGGCAGGAACCCGGACTTCTTGACGTTGGCCTTCCACGCCTTCAGATCCAGCTCCGTCGCGCAGATGTTCCAGTCGCCGCAGATCACGACGTCGCGGCGCTTGCGGCTCAGCTCGGCCATGCGGCCGGCCAGCGCCACCATGAAGCGCTCCTTCTCCACCTGCTTGTCAGTCTCGGCCTCACCGGTGGGCACGTACACGCTGGCGACCGTGGCGCCGTCGGTATCGGCCTCCAGATACCGCCCGTGCGCGACGAATTCACAGTCCGGGCTCAGCCCCACCCGCATCGCGGTGATCGGCGCCCGCGACAGCACGGCCACCCCGTTGCGGCCCTTGGCAGACGGTTCGGCCGACGCCAGGTGCCAGCCGGCGTCCAGCGCGGGCGCCAGGGCTTGCGTCAGCTGCGCGTCGTCGGCCCGGGTCTCCTGCAGGCAGATGACGTCGGACTGGGTTTCCTTCAGCCACGGCAGCAGCCCGAGGTTCTCCTCGGAGCGCTCTTTGACCGCAGCCCGGATGCCGTTGACGTTGATGGTGGTGACGATCACGAAGCAGAACCTTAACGTCGGGGTACGACAGGCCAGAAACGCCGAACGTGAGCTTAGGTGCGAGAAATCGAAGAATCTCGCACCCAAGCTCACGCTCGAGGTGAATTACTCCTGCGCGGAAGCCAGTGCCGCGTTGAAGGTGGCGCTCGGCCGCATCACCGCCGCGGTCTTCTCCGGGTCCGGCGCGTAGTAGCCGCCGATGTCGGCCGGGCTGCCCTGTGCCGCAGCCAGTTCCGCGACGATCTTCTCCTCGTTCTCGGCCAGCGTCTTGGCCAGCGGAGCGAACTTGGCGGCCAGCTCGGCGTCCTCGGTCTGCTCGGCCAGGGCCTGCGCCCAGTACATGGCCAGGTAGAACTGGCTGCCTCGGTTGTCCAGCTCGCCGGTGCGCCGCGACGGACTCTTGTTCTCGTCCAACAGCTTTCCGGTGGCGCTGTCCAGTGTCTTGGCCAGCAGCAGGGCGCGGGCGTCGTCGGTCTTGTTGCCCAGGTCCTCCAGGCTGGCACCCAGGGCCAGGAACTCACCCAGCGAATCCCAGCGCAGGTGGTTCTCCTCGACCAGCTGCTGCACGTGCTTGGGCGCCGAACCACCGGCACCGGTCTCGTACAGGCCGCCACCGGCCATCAGCGGCACGATCGACAGCATCTTGGCGCTGGTCCCCAGCTCCAGGATCGGGAAGAGGTCGGTGAGGTAGTCGCGCAGGATGTTGCCGGTCGCGGCGATGGTGTCCTGACCGCGCATCGCCCGCTCGATGGTGTGCCGCATGGCGCGTTCCTGCGACATGACCTGGATGTCCAGGCCCTCGGTGTCATGGTCCTTGAGATAGGTCGCGACCTTCTTGCGCAGCTCGGCCTCGTGCGGACGCTCCTGGTCCAGCCAGAACACGACAGGCATGCCGGAGAGCCGGGCCCGGGTGACGGCCAGCTTGACCCAGTCGCGGATCGGCAGATCCTTGACGACGGGCATGCGCCAGATGTCGCCCTCTTCGACCGCCGTGGTCAGCAGCACCTCGCCGCTGTCGATGTCGACGATGTTGGCGATGCCATCCTCGGGAATCTCGAAGGTCTTGTCGTGGCTGCCGTACTCCTCGGCCTTCTGCGCCATGAGACCGACGTTGGGCACGGTGCCCATGGTCCGAGGATCGAACTGGCCGTGCGTCTTACAGAAGTTGATGATCTCCTGGTACATCCGGGAGAACGTCGACTCGGGGTTGACGGCCTTGGTGTCCTTGAGCTTGCCGTCGGCGCCGTACATCTTGCCGCCGAGCCGGATCATGGCCGGCATCGACGCGTCGACGATGACGTCGGATGGCGAGTGGAAGTTGGTGATACCGCGGGCCGAGTCGACCATGGCCAGCTCGGGACGGTGCTCGTGGCACTTGTGCAGGTCGTCGACGATCTCGTCGTGCAGCGACTTGGGCAGCGTCGAAATCTTGTCGTACAGGTCCGAGAGCCCGTTGTTGACGTTGACGCCCAACTCGTCAAAGAGCTTCTGGTGCTTGGCAAATGCGTCCTTGTAGAAGATCCGCACCGCGTGGCCGAACACGATCGGGTGGCTGACCTTCATCATGGTCGCCTTGACGTGCAGCGAGAACATGACGCCCGTCTTGTAGGCGTCCTCCATCTGCTCCTCGTAGAACTTGATGAGCGCCTTCTTGCTCATGTACATCGAGTCGATGATGTCGCCGGCGTCCAGCTTGACATCGGACTTGAGCTCAATCGTCTTGCCGGTCTTCGTCTTCAGCACCATCTTCACCCGGCGCGCCTTGTCGAGCGTCATGGACTGCTCGCCGTGGTAGAAGTCGCCGGTCTTCATGGTGGCGACGTGCGTGCGCGACGCCTGCGACCACTCACCCATGCTGTGCGGGTGCTTGCGGGCGTACTCCTTGACCGCCTTGGGCGCACGACGGTCCGAGTTGCCTTCGCGCAGAACCGGGTTCACCGCACTGCCGAGGCACTTGCCGTAGCGATCCTTGATCGCCTTCTCTTCATCGGTCTTCGGGTCGCCCGGGTAGTCGGGCAGGTTGTAGCCCTTCTCCTTGAGCTCCTTGATGGCCGCGATGAGCTGCGGTACCGAGGCGCTGATGTTGGGCAGCTTGATGATGTTGGTGTCCGGGGACTGGGTCAGCCGGCCCAGCACGCCCAGGTTGTCGGGGACCTTCTGCTCATCGGTCAGGTAGTCGCTGAACTCGGCGAGGATGCGGGCCGCCACCGAGATATCACTGGTCTGGACGTCGATACCGGCGGCGCCGGCGAAGGTGCGGACGACCGGCAGGAAGGCGTACGTCGCGAGCAGCGGCGCCTCGTCGGTCAACGTGTAGATGATGGATGGTTTCTCGCCACTCATGGTCACTCTCCCGGCGTCACGGACGGTACGTACGAAAATCTATGTCGAGTCCGGCGTCTGCACATGACTACCCCGTCGCACGACGGTTACGAAGTTACCGTGACCGGCGCGGCAGGCTTCCGGTGGATAGGTCTGGCGGGCACAGAACTGGATCGATACGGACAGGCTGCGTGAACCGGACCGACAACGACACGCCGTCTCCCGCCCACCCGACGGCACCAGCTAGCAGTTGCCCAGCCTCTTGCGATACCCTCGAGTCCGGTCATGAGTGCCAGCGTCAAGCCCCGGCTTGCTGGCCGGCAACCCTCCATCCGCGGTGGGGTGCCCCGGGAGACGACCAGGTTGAGCAGCCGTACATCGGTTGCGAGGCAAGCGCGGGTCCGCCACCACGGACCCGGATGACTGGGTGAGTGGAGGCTTTCTATGCGTCGCTGTCTGTGATTCGTGCGAGTTCGCGCACCCATTCGTCGTACCTAAAAACTCACAGGAGACACCCCTAACATGACCACTGAGGCCATCGACCCCACTGCGCGCTGGAGCTTCGAGACGAAGCAGATCCACGCAGGTCAGAGCCCCGATAGCGCAACGAATGCCCGGGCGTTGCCGATCTATCAGACGACTTCGTACACGTTCCGCGACACCGACCACGCCGCCGCGCTGTTCGGGCTGGCCGAGCCGGGCAACATCTACACCCGCATCATGAACCCGACCACCGACGTGGTCGAGCAACGCGTCGCCGCTCTCGAAGGCGGTGTGGCCGCGCTGTTCCTGTCGTCCGGGCAGGCTGCCGCGACCTTCGCGATCCTCAACATCGCCGGTACTGGCGACCACATCGTGTCCTCGCCACGGCTGTACGGCGGCACCTACAACCTCCTGCACTACACGCTGCCCAAACTGGGCGTCGAGGTCAGTTTCGTGGAGAACCCCGACGACCTCGAATCGTGGCGCGCCGCAGTCCGGCCGAACACCAAGGCGTTCTTCGGCGAGACCATCTCCAACCCGAAGATCGACATCCTGGACATCCCGGGCGTCTCTGGCGTCGCGCACGACAACGGCGTCCCGCTGATCGTCGACAACACCGTCGCCACGCCGTACCTGATCCAGCCGCTGGCCCACGGCGCCGACATCGTTGTGCACTCGGCCACCAAGTACCTGGGTGGGCACGGCTCGGCGATCGCCGGCGTCATCGTCGACGGTGGCACCTTCGACTGGACCAACGGCAAGTTCCCCGGTTTCACCGAGCCGGACCCGAGCTACCACGGTGTGGTGTTCGCCGACCTCGGCGCACCGGCCTACGCGCTCAAGGCTCGCGTGCAGCTGCTGCGCGATCTGGGAAGCGCCGCGGCTCCCTTCAACTCCTTCCTCATCGCGCAGGGATTGGAAACGCTGTCCCTGCGCGTTGAACGCCATGTGTCCAACGCGCAGAAGGTCGCCGAGTACCTGGAGGGCCGCCCGGACGTGCTCTCGGTGAACTACGCCGGCCTGCCGTCGTCCCCGTGGTACGAGCTGGGCCGCAAGCTGGCCCCCAAGGGCACCGGTGCGGTGCTGTCGTTCGAGCTGACCGGCGGCGTCGAAGCGGGCAAGGCGTTCGTGAACGCGCTGACGCTGCACAGCCACGTCGCCAACATCGGTGATGTCCGGTCGCTGGTGATCCACCCGGCGTCGACGACGCACCAGCAGCTGACCGCCGAGGAGCAGCTGGCCTCGGGAGTCACCCCCGGCCTGGTGCGCCTGGCCGTCGGCATCGAGGGCATCGAAGACATCCTCGCCGACCTGGAGCAGGGTTTTGCTGCGGCCGGATCGGTGGGGGGTGCCGACCGAAAGGCGGCATTGGTGTGACGATCATCGACGTGCCCGTGTCTGACATCTCTGCAGCGCCGCTGCTGCCCGCCGAGGGCGAGATCGGTGTGGTGAACATCGGCTCGCTGACGCTGGAGAGCGGCATCGTGCTGCCCGACGTGTCCATCGCGGTACAGCGCTGGGGTGAGCTGTCCCCCGCCGCCGACAACGTCGTGATGGTGCTGCACGCGCTGACCGGCGACTCCCACGTCACCGGTCCGGCCGGGCCCGACCATCCGACAGGCGGCTGGTGGGACGGCGTGGCCGGCCCGGCTGCGCCGATCGACACCGACCGCTGGTGCGCCATCGCGACCAACGTGCTCGGCGGCTGCCGCGGGTCGACCGGGCCCAGTTCGCTTGCGCCTGACGGAAAGCCCTGGGGTTCACGGTTTCCCGCCATCACCGTGCGCGATCAGGTGAACGCCGATCTGGCGGCCCTGGCCGCCCTCGGCATCACCCAGGTCGCCGCGGTCGTGGGCGGCTCGATGGGTGGTGCGCGGGCGCTCGAATGGCTTGTGGGACACCCCGATACGGTGCGGGCAGGGCTGGTGCTGGCGGTCGGCGCCCGCGCCACCGCCGACCAGATCGGCACGCAGTGCGCACAGGTCGCGGCCATCAAGGCCGACCCGAACTGGGCCGGCGGCGACTACTACCTGACCGGGCGCATCCCGGACGACGGCATCCAGATCGCCCGCAGGTTCGCGCACCTGACCTACCGCGGCGAGAAGGAACTCGACAACCGGTTCCGCAACACCGCGCAGAGCCACGAAAACAGTTCTGCTGACGGCCTTTACGCTGTCGAGAGCTATCTGGAGTACCAGGGCCGCAAGCTCGCTGCACGGTTCGATGCGGGCACCTATGTCGCGCTGACGGACGCGCTGAGCAGTCACGACGTCGGGCGCGGCCGCGGTGGAGTCGCGGCGGCCTTGCGATCGTGTCCAGTGCCGGTGATCGTCGGGGGCATCACCTCCGACCGGCTGTATCCAATTCGGCTGCAGGAGGAACTGGCCGCATTGCTGCCGGGCTGTCCGGGTCTCGAGGTCATCGAATCCGACTACGGCCACGACGGTTTCCTGGTCGAGACCGACAAGGTGGGCCTGCTGATCCGCCAGACACTGGATTTGGCCTCCCGGTGACAGCCGAACGTTCGCTGTCCTTCGGAGAGCAGGCCGCCGCCTACGAGCGGGGTCGCCCGTCGTATCCGCCGGAGTCCATCAACTGGCTGCTGCCCGCTGGGGCCGTCGACGTCCTCGATCTCGGTGCCGGCACCGGCAAACTGACCGTCCGACTCGCCGAACGCGGCCTGAAGGTGACGGCCGTCGACCCCATCCCCGAGATGCTCGAAGTACTCAGCGGATCACTGCCGTCGGTACCGGCCCTGCTGGGTACGGCGGAGGAAATTCCGTTGCCCGACAACAGCGTTGACGCGGTCCTGGTCGCGCAGGCCTGGCACTGGTTCGACCCGGAACGGGCCGCGGCCGAAGTGGCCCGGGTGCTGCGGCCGGGCGGCCGGCTGGGCCTGGTCTGGAACATCCGCGACGAGCGGCTGGGCTGGGTGAAGGAGCTGAACCGGATCATCGGCTGCGAGCACGATCCGTCCGCCGATTCGCTATGCGGCGACTTCACGAACATCGAGACTCATCGGTTCGAGTGGACGAGTTACCTTACGCCGCAAGCACTTCTGGACCTCGTCGCGTCCCGGAGCTACTGCATCACGTCGCCCGCCGACGTGCGCCGCAAGGTGCTGGGCGAGGTGCGGGAGCTTCTGAAAACGCATCCGGCGCTGGCCAACAGCGCCGGGCTGGCGCTGCCGTACGTCACGCACTGCGTGCGGGCGACCCTGGCCTAGGCGCCCGGTCTGGCGGGCGCCAGGAATTCTCCGATCACCGCGGTACCCGGGCCGACGCGAGCACCGGGTCCGGGGACAGCCGTCGTCGCCGAGGCCGCCAGTTCACCGCCACACTCGGCGCAGACGGTCTTTGCCGTTGTGACGTGGCCACATTCGCCGTGGACCAGCAGCGCCGGCGGTCCGTCATCCCCCGCGGCCCACTTGTCACCCCACGCCAACAGGGTCGCGATCACCGGGTAGAGGTCGCGGCCCTTGTCGGTGAGCACGTATTCGAATCGCGGTGGCGCGCTCTGATACTGGCGCCGTTCGACGATCGCGTGGCGCTCCAGGTCGTCGAGACGCGCCGCCAGGACGTTCGAGGCGATGCCGAGGTCACGGCGGATGTCCTCGAACCGGGCCATCCCGGCGAACAAGTCCCGCAGCACCAGCGCCGTCCACCGTTGACCGACCACGTCGAGCGTCCGCGCGATCGAACAGGAGATGTCGCCGAAGGACTGTTTGGACACCGCACAAGACTAGTCCATTGCTTTCTGCAATCGACTCTGTTTAGGTAGGTTGCAGATAACAAGCGACCCGCAGGGGGTTCTGATGACGACAAGCACGGATTCGGTCGCGACGTTCTGCACGGCCACCCGCACCGGTGATGTCGACCGGTTCATCGCCGCGCTCGCACCCAATGCGGAGTTGATCTCCCCGCTGTCCGGCCGCATGGTGTTCCGTGGCCGGGACGATCTCCGCGTCCTACTGACCGCGGTCTACGCCGGTATGCGAGAACTGGAGTGGGAGAAAGTCATTGGCGACGGACCCACGCGCGTCGCGGTGAGCCGCGGACGTATCGCCGGCCTCACCATCACCGATGCCCTGGTCTTCGAACTCGATGATGCCGGGTTGATCCAGCGGCTACGCCCGCACCTGCGGCCGTGGCTCGCGGTGACGGTCTTCGCGCTGTTACTCGGGCCCAAACTCGCCGCGCACCCGGGCGTCGCGCGTCGTGCGCTCAGGCGCTGACTGCCACTTCCCGGTCGGCGCGTTGCCTCCACCTTGACCAGCCTACCTACTAGTAGGTAGGCTGGTCGGCGTGGAACGAGCTCCGTCGACGGCAGATGAAATCCTTGCTCACGCAGAAAGACTCATAATCGCCGGCGGATACAACGGCTTCAGCTACGCCGACATCGCGAACGAAATCGGCATACGCAAGCCGAGCATTCACCACCACTTCCCCACCAAGGCCGATCTGGTCCGGACGCTGGTGAGTCGTTACCGGCAGGAGGCCCTCGCCGGACTCGCCGAGATAGAACGCCACGTCGGTGATCCCGTCGGCATGCTGCGAAGCTACGCCGATTACTGGCGCATCTGTATCGCGGACGCGACTCATCCATTTTGCGTCTGCGCTCTTTTGGCCGCCGAACTTCCTTCGCTCCCAGAGCAAGTCGCCGACGAGGTGACCGCTCACTTTCGCGCGCTGTCGGCGTGGCTGACCTCGGTTATCGAACGTGGCGCCGAGCAGCATTCGATTCGAATCGAGACAAATCCCCGCGTCGACGCCGAAACGTTCATGGCCACCGTGCACGGCGCGATGCTGTCCGCCCGCGCCTACGGCGATGCCGCAACGTTCGCCACCGTCGTAACCCCTCTGGTCAACCGGCTCGACGCTGCGGGCTCCACGCCGGGGGCAACATCGTGACCACCACGGTAGGCAACGCAGTGCAGTCCGCCGAGACAACCCACTGAGAGGAATCGATCGTGTCAACCCAGCAACCAAGCCCCTCGGAGACCAACCGCGAGATGTGGTTGACGACCTATTATTTCGTTCGCGCGGGCTTTTCCTTCGCCTGGGTAGCCGTCGCACTGACGCTCGCGCAGCACAGCCTGCCGCTGGCGACGGGGTGGCTCATCCTCTATCCGCTGTGGGACGCCGCCGCCAATTTCTGGGACGCCTCGCGAAGCGGTGGACTGGCGCAAAACCGCAGCCAATTGCTCAACTTTGCGGTCAGTCTGATCGTCACTGTCGTGGCTGCCTACGCCCTGTTCGCGGCTACGACGTGGGTACTCGCAGTCTTCGGCGCGTGGGCCACCCTTGCCGGATTGCTGCAACTCATCACCGCCATTCGACGCTGGAAAGTCGGCGCGCAGTGGGCGATGGTCCTCAGCGGCGGCCAATCAGCGCTCGCCGGAGGCCTATTCATCGCCCAGGCCCACACGCCGACCATCGGGTCGGCCAAGACCCTTGCCGGATATGCGGCGATGGGCGCGATCTACTTTCTGATTTCAGCACTCTGGTTGACAGTGAAGACCAACCGCGCCAAGGCAATACGCGCTCCCCACGACGGGGACGCGCGCGCAGACAAGCTCGCCCCCGGACGGTAGCGGACTGCTGCGGACCCGCGTCCAGAATTCTCAAATTTTTGTCGTTTGTGACATCACGTGACATCGCAGTCGAAATGTGACGGCCAATCCGAGAACGGACAGTGGCTGCTGCTTGTCAGTTCTCAAATTCGATGCCACTTTTCAATCATTCGACAAGGCACTTTGGCCGTATTCTCACGTCCTGTCACTTGAGCTAATTCCCAAATTTTTGTCACTTTTTCTGGCCACCGTAGAGACAACCATTGCGCTACCGGCGTGGCCGGTACGCAGCTGGCTCTGCGCCGGCGGTGCGGTGCCGCGGTGATCTACTAGGCGTCGGTGACTATGGCGATCTGACGGATGAAGGTGTCCTCTGCGGCGGAGCGCAGGAGGAAGTCGGCGACATTGGCGCGCGAGGTTGTGGGGTAGAGCGGCAATTTCGTGGCGTTCTCGATCGCAACGGCGTTGTAGGGGGTGCTGTCGCCGTTGTTCAACGCTCCGGGGTATTCGAGGGTCCATTTCAGATCGCTGGCCCGCAAGAGCACTTCTGATGCGGCTTTGTCTGCGTAGGTTTTCCGGAGCACGGTTCGGAAAATGGGGCCGACGAGAAATGAGGCTTTGGCCAGGGAGTCACCGACCCCGAACGCAGACACGATGACAAACCGGTCAACGCCTGATGTTTTCGCGGACTCTATGACTGCGCGGACGGTGTCGGTGATCAGCGTCGGGGTCTGGCGGGCGCTTTTCACGCCGAGCGTGCTGATGATCGCATCGTGGCCGCGGGCCGCCGTCGCGATCACGGTCGCGTCGGTGACGTCGCCGCTGACGATTCGAGCGCGCGGGTCAACTGGGGCGTCGGCCCGCCGCACGAGGGCTGTGACCTGGTGCCCCTGGTCGAGTGCCGTTTTGGTGAAGAGGACGCCGGTGCGCCCGGTTGCTCCAAGGACAAGAAACTTCACGATAACTTCGCTTTCGCTTGAAGGATGACTGGGCATGTTGGTGGCGGGTATATGCAGCAACGGCTCGTCCGGTACTGGACACCACCAACAAATATAGTCAATATCACTGACTATTATGGTCAGTGATATTGACTATGTCAAAGCAGAGTCGAAGCTTGCTCACGTCCGTCGACCCCCACTGATCGAGGCCACTGAGAATCGGAGGCATCTGGCGCATCGCGACCGGGCTACCTCATCTAGGGGTCAGTGATCTCGCGGAGTTGGTCCAGGATTTGCTGCAGCAGCGTGAAGTTGCGGGTGCCCAGGTAGACCTTCCATTCAGAGAGGATCTCATCGCGCGTCGCTTTGGCTACCTCGACTGCACGCCGGCCACGTTGCTCGATCACGATCAGCCGGGCGCGACCATCGGCGGGGTCGGGGACCCGGCGGGCGTAGCCCAGTCGTTCCAGTTGATCGACCATCACACTGGCGCCCTGCTTCGTCATTTGCGCCTGTTCAGCGAGGTCTTTGAGCCGCGAACCGTCCTGGGCGATGCGCTGAAACACCCGGCACTGCGCAAGGGTCCAGTCATCGAACCCAGCACCCCTCAAGGCCCGGAAAATCCGATCCTCGATGTAGCGGTACGAGATGAACAACGACACCCCTAGATCAACCTGCTGCTCGTCGTCCATGCCCGTCCCCAGCCTCATCGCCTGCCTGATCCCGCGAGGTTCACACCCTACGCCAACACCGCTGACTCAACCCCGGCTCGCGTCGCGCCGAGCAGCACGCGTCGCATTCCGCATGCTCCACCCACCCTCGGCGACCTCGTATCCGCCGTGGTTGCCATCGGTTCAGATGCATGACTATAGTAGTCAATAATAATGACTAATTTGATGGCACAGTCGATCCGGCGCCTTCAGGCGCCAACCGAGGTCAGCTGGCGCCCGCAGCGCCCGACTCATCTCAAAACCCGCTCAAACGAAGGACCGGAACTCAATGATTTTCACTACCGCACCCGTCGAGAATTCACGATGAGCACCTACGTACCCGGGGTCGACACCCACGAGATGGTTCTGATCCACCGCGTCCTGCGGCGCGAGTTCGGACAACTCCCCCGACTGCTCCGCTCCGCGGCCAACGACCGTGCACGATCCAAGATCGTCGGCGCCCACGCCCAAGAGATGCTGGACTTCCTGCACACGCACCACACCGGCGAAGACGAACTACTCTTCCCTCTGCTACGCAAGCGAACCGCACTCGACCCGGACCTCATGGACCGAATGAACGCGCAGCACGCGCAGGTCGACGACACCGTCATAGCCGTCAGCGCGGAACTGCCAGCGTGGACAGCGACCGCGTACCCACCCGCCGGCGAGAAGATGGCCGCCCGCATCGAAGCCATGATGCCGACACTGATCGATCACCTAGCCGAAGAAGAGCACAATCTGCTCCCAGTCGCCGCGGTCACGCTGACGCAAAGCGAATGGGGCGCGCTCGGCAAACACGGCATGAGCGCGATCCCGCTCACCCGGCGGCTGGTCATCCTCGGCCACATCACCGAGGAAGCCGACGACGCCGAACGGCAAAGTTTCATGCAAGTCATACCAGCCCTAGCCCGTTGGGCCTACAAGCTCATCGGTCACCGCCAGTTCACCCGCGAAATCACCGCGCTTCGCGGCTGACCCAGCAAGGTCTGCCACCTGACGCGTCGGTGGCCGGCCTCACCGATCTTTGCCCCACCAGAGTCATCTGATGAGCATTGCTATGCATCCTCAAATTCGTGTCACCTGCGACATCGACGTGACATCGATTTTGACAATGTGACATCAGGTTTGAGAACGGACGACGGCTGTCAGTTCTCAAACAGCGTGTCCCATTCCTGGCCGCCGACCTGGATAGATGACGACGTTGTCTCTCGATGTCACGCGTGTTATTTCTCAAAATGTTTGTCACGGTTCGGGATACAGCGACGGTTCTCAGTCAAGGTGCCGCGACGCGGCGTACAGACTCGCGATGCCCGCAGTGTGGTGTGGTCACGGCGTCCCAGGGCGACGGCAATGTGATTGTGGGCAATGGTGTAGTTGTGCTCGCAGACGTGATTGATTGTGGGGTTCCCTGCCGTCAGTTGGCGGCTCATACTCGTGAAATACCGGGTTTGAGCTGCAACGCAAGAAATCGTCAAAGCCTGTGATGCACCCTCGACGCAGCCCAGCCACCGCGGGTTGACGAGACCGAAGGGAAATCAATGAGATGACCGGCAACGAACAACAGCAGAAGACGACAGCCGACGACGGCACGAACCTGGGCGACGGTATTGCGGATCTGCAGCCCAGCCAAGATGAAGCAACCGACGTGAAGGGCGGAGGACTGGTGGTAGGCACGTGGCATAGCAGCGGCGGCGGTGGCGCCGGAAAGGGCCAGTAGCTGTACTGACGGTTGCTAGGCGGGGGTCTTCGCGGCAATGAGTTGGGCGATCTGGACGGCAGAAGTGTCGTTCAGCCTGTTGTAGCTGTTCGAGCCGACGCCGACGACGATGTCGTAGTTTCGGCGTACTGCGCGGGACCGGTCGGCAGCGCCGGCCGGTCCCGCGTGTTCAGGTGTGCTTGCGCCCGTAATCTATTGGCGCTGAGTCGGTTTCCCTGGCGGCTCAGGCTGCGGATTGAATCCGCCCTTTACCGTATCGGCATCGGCCGGGGTCAAGTCCTCGATTGTTTCATCCTGACCGGACGTCGCCGGCGAGTGGCTTTCTGCGTCGGACATCATTTCCACCCTTTCTTTCGGTTTATCTCGCCCTCGCCCGCTGGCGGGGGCGAGATAAACATCAATTATGTTACGCAACAACGGCTTTCGTGTCATCGACGCGGTCTTGCGCCGAGCCGCTAGGGCATTTCGTCGTTATTGCCCTCGCTTACGCGCTGGTTCGGCGACCTCCGCCGCCTCCGCCCCCTCGTCCGGGGCCGGGGTCGTTCTTGTCGCCGCCACCGCCGCCGTCCGCCTGCCCGCCGCCGCCTTTCACGTCGGCAGCGGCGTTCTCGTTAGGGGACAAATCGTCGAGCTCGTCGGATGCCTGTCCTGGTTCGGTCATGGTCGCTATCTCCTGTCGTGTGATGGTGGTCCCGCGGTTCCGTCGTCGCCCGGCTTGATCGCTGGCGAGACGCGCGGACTGCGGGCGGTTCGCCTTGATCTGTCGTGATGCTAGCCAGGCCAGGTCAGCATGTACGCGGGTTCTTGGTTAATTCTTGGGGCGCTGGTAGAGCCCGCTAAGCCTGGGGTGCGGCAGCAGCTACCGATCCCAATTATCGCGCTTAAACTACCTGGCCCGCGGAATATTCACCCCCCAGGAATCTCGCAGGTTCCCCTCAGGCTCCACTGGTTGTTTTGTCGTCGGTGTGTGAATACCGCAACTTCTAAATGACCCGGCGCCAACGCGCCCGGAGGCAAGTCAGGCGGAAACCTGTCGGCTTGCTGCGAACACCATGTGTTTGCCAGCCCGGCTCGCCAGGGAACTCTAGATTGGATCAGTGTCCGATGCGCCCGCCGAGGGACCACTGGGGTACCTCGACGTATCGGCGCCGGGAGTCCCGAAGCGGCGGGTGCCGATTTTCGGGCAACTCTTCGTGGGCCGTGAGTGTGCGGGGATCGCGCCAGCGCGGCGCATGGTGATCGATGATCCTCAGATTTCGCGCAACCATCTGGAAGTCCGCCTCGATGCCGAGACGGCGCGGGCGTTCGTCATCGACACCAGCACGAATGGGACGCGGATCAACGGGATGCGGCTCGAGCGCGCGGTGCCCATGCCGATCAAGTCCGGCGACGTCATCGTTTTGGGCGATCTGACGCTCACATTCGACGCCGAACGGTTCACCGGGTCGAGCCATGTCGACCCAGGCCTGACCCGTGCGCGGATCAACCTCTCTCCGATGGTGATGGTGGTCGGGGACATCGTGAACTACTCCACCCTCTCCGAGATGACGGATCCAGGTGTGATCGCGTCGGGTTTGTCCGTGCTGTGGGGTGAACTCGGCGCCATCCTCCGGGCGCACCGCGGCACGCTGAACCACTACGCCGGTGACGCCTTGTATGCGGTGTGGGAGCCGAGTGCGGTACCCGATGCGGTGGCCCTGGCGATTACGTTCGCGCTCGCCGCAAATGACCGCGTCGGCGTCTTGGGTCCTGAACTGCCACTGCGAAATCCGGATGGATCACCGATCCGGATGGGCTGGGCAGTCGTGCAGGGGGACGCCGCGTTGTCGGCGATGACCCGTTCGGTCGAGGCGGTGATCGGCGACTCCACCAACGTGGCGTTTCGGCTCTCGGGACTGGCTGGGCGCGACGGGCGCGCGGCAGTGATGGTGACGGCTGCAGTTCAACGCGCGGCCCGCGACAGGTTCATGTGGGGGCCATCCGAGCAGGTGATGCTCAAGGGACGGCAGGGCCAAGAAACTGTTTTCGCCGTCGTTGCACCCGCGACAGCGCAGCAACCGGCAGTCACCGATGGCGCCATGCCCGCGCATCGCACCGGCCCGGCCCGGCAATGACCACCCCGGGCGGCGCGGCTGGTACGACGGTGTTCAGCGCCGCAGGCCACCCCTTCACGTGGATCGAGGTGATCGATGCGGCGCGGGTGCGGGGCGAATGGCAGGTGCTGCAACGCCAAGTCGCCGGGCTGCTGTCGCGGGAGGCAGAGCTGTCTGCCAATGACGCGCTGCCGACTCCAGAAGCCACGAAAGCCGCTGGTACTGCTTGGCGGTACCGGTACAGGTTGCTCAGCGCCGACGAGCTCAAGGAATGGCTGACCCACTACGGCGTCACCGTGCCTGAATGGATGGCCGAGATGCGCCGCTCTCTCACCGATCCCGCCGACGACCTCGCGCGGGTGCCGGCCGAACAACTCGACCGGGCCTGCTGGGTGCACGCGGTGTGCTCGGGCGTGCTGGCCGAACATGCGCGGCTGCTGGCCGAGGAGGTCGCCGTGGCGCTGGCCGAACAGCCCGGCTCAGCGCCATGGGACGATCTGGCCGCGCTGCCGCGCATCCGAGAACGCTTCTGCGCAGCCCAATTACGCGAGTCGGTACTGGCTGCGGAGGTCCACAACAACAGGGTCGGGTGGACGAGCCTCGAACTGCAATTGCTGACCCACCCCGACGAGGCGGTGACGCGGGAAGCAGCTATGTGTGTCTCAGTGGACGGTCGCGACTTGGCCGATGTCGCCACAGATGCCGGCGCACGGCTGCAGCAGCAGTGCGTACTGCTCGATGATGCCGATCCGGCACTGCGCACCCGGTTGCTGGCCGCAGACGCCGGTGAGCTCGTCGGACCGTTGTCCACCGGGGCGGACCACTGCGTCGCAATGGTGCTGAAACGGCTGCCCCCGAGCCTGGCGGATCCCGCGGTGCGCCACCGCGCCGAGGGCACCGTCCTTCATCGAGCGTTGTCCGCCGAGGTCAACCGTCATGTGCACTGGCATGAGCATCTCTGACCCGCCGGCTGCCGGCACACCGGTGGAGTTGCGCCGCGTCGAGCTGCTCGAACTCATGCCAGCCGACGTGCGGCGCTTGGTCGAGGCCTCGTTCCAGCGTGAGTCGTATGCATTCGGTCAGGTGATCGTCGCCGAGGGCGCCGCGGCGGACGCGATGTATGTGATCGAGTCGGGTACCGCGCGCGTCATCAAGACAGGCGATCAGGGCGAGGAGGTCCCGCTCAACGTGCTGCGTGCCGGCGACGCGTTCGGCGAGCGGGCGCTGCTCGCGCCCGGCGGCACTCGCACCGCGACTGTCCGCGCGTCCGGCGCGGTGGTTGCGCTGCGGCTCGACAGAGCGGTGTTCGACGCGCTGGTGTTGAGCGAACCCGGCATCGCGCATTACCTCGACTTACATGTGCGCCGCCACGAGCTTCGCGACTTTCTGCGTGCCTACACCGCCTTTGCCGACCTGCCCGCCGAGGGCATGCGACTGCTGCTCGATGGCCTGACACCGACGACTGCGCCCGCTGGACAAATCGTGATCCGCCAAGGTGACCCGTCCGGACCGATGTACATCGTGCGCACCGGCCGGCTGCGGGCGTATTTCGAGACCGACGCGGGACGTGAACAGCGCGCATATCTACGGCAGGGCGACTTCTTCGGCGAGGTGGCGTTGCTGCGCGGCTCGACACGTACCGCCACTGTCGAGGCGGTGACGGACGCCGATTTATGGGCGCTGCCCCCGGATGTTTTCGCCCGCCTGTCCGCGGAGTTCCCGGCGTTCTGCAAGGAGATAGAGCAGCGCATCACGTCATACGACTACCTGCGGACAGCCCGGGTCCCGCTCGACTTCGCCGAGGAGCTGCTGCCCGCGCAAGCCGGACCCGACGCACTTGCCGCAGAGCAGACACGCACCGCCACCGCTGAATTCCCACAACCAGAGTTCCAAGCCGACGGCGGCGACGAACAACTCGACGGGTCCGTCCGTCCGCGGCGGCGCATCCGCCGTTTTCCGTCGGTGCTGCAGGTCGACGAAATGGACTGCGGTGCAGCATCACTGGCCAGCATCTGCCGCTACTACGGACGCAATGTCTCGATCACCCGGGTGCGTGAAGCGGTGCACACCGCCATTGACGGGACGAGCCTGCTCGGCATCGCGCGGGGCGCCGAGGCACTGGGTCTGGAGGCGCGGACCGCCAAGGTATCCAAGACCCGGCTGGACGAGATGCCGCTGCCGGCCATCGTGCATTGGGACGCCAACCACTGGCTCGTGCTGTATGACGTTAGCGCAGAACATGTTCGATTGTCCGACCCCGCTCGGGGTCGCCGCAAGGTCAAACGCTCGGAATTCGAGTCGAAGTGGTCGGGCTTCGCAGCGTTCTTCACCCCGACCGGCGCGTTCGAGCAGACTCCGCAGGAGACCTCCCGCGTCGGTTGGCTGGTCGAGTTCTTCCGGCCGTATCGCCGCGTGCTGATCCTCGCGCTGGTGCTGGCCCTGCTGGCTGCGGGTGCCGACATGCTCATCCCGGTGCTGAGCAAGTACATCGTCGACGGGGTGATCCAGTATCACGACGCCAGCCTGCTGACCCTTTTGGTGGCAGGCATGTTCGGTGCGCTGGTGCTCAGCGTCGCGGTGACACTGGCGCAGCGATTCTTCCTCAGCCGCATTGCAGTACGCATCGACAGGGCCAGTCTGGACACGCTGTCGGAAAGACTGCTGGCACTGCCGATGAGTTACTTCAACGCACGCCGCACCGGGGACATCTCGCGGCGCTTGAACGGCTTGCGGCAGGTGCGCGCATTCATCGTCGAGCACGGAGTGGCAGGCCTCGCCTCGGCCACCCAGCTGCTCGTGGCGGTCATCATCATGTTCGTCTACAGCTGGCGGCTCGCACTGGTCTATCTCGCCACCGTCCCGCTGTACGGCGGACTTATGTGGTTCTCCCGCAACCGACTTCGCCCCGCATTCGATGTGCTGGAGGAATCCTGGGGCAAGTACCAGTCACGTCAGATCGACTCCATCAAAGGCATCGAGACGGTCAAGGCGATGGGCGCCGAGGAATCGTTGCGCCGGCTGCTGCTCGGGCAGTTCAACAGCCTTTCATCGCAACTGTACCGAGCCGACTTAACCGTGATGACGTATCAGGCGCTCGTTCAAGTCGTTTCGTTTCTATCCCTGGTGCTGTTCTTGTGGATCGGCGCCTTGCAGGTCATGCACGGCCGCCTCACGATCGGCGAGCTGGTGTCCTTCAACGCCCTTGTCTTGCTGGCCAATGGTCCGGTCTTGGGCCTGCTGTGGCTATGGGATCAGCTGCAGTATTCGACCATCCTTCTCGACCGCCTCAATGACATCCTCGAACAGGAACCCGAACAGGGGGAGGATCATTCGTCGCTGACGCCGGTGCCGACGCTCTCCGGCCGCGTCCGGTTCGCCCGGATGACATTCGAATATCCGGGTCCGGCCACCACCCCGATACTCGACGAGATCGACTTCGAGGTCGAGCCCGGTACCCGCGTCGCCATCGTGGGACGCAGCGGCTCCGGCAAGACCACGTTGATCAAATGCCTGTCCGGCTTGCTGGAGCCCACGGCCGGGTCGATCCTCTTCGACGGGGCGAACCTGACCGGACTCGACATGCGGCAACTGCGCCGCCACATCGGATTTGTGTTGCAGGACAACCACATGTTCGACGCCTCGATCGCCGAGAACATCGCGCTCGGTGACGATGACGCGGACCCCGAGCGGATCATGTGGGCGGCGAGGGTGGCCAATGCCGCCGAGTTCATCGAGCGCTTGCCGCTGGGCTACCAAACCAAGATCGGCGAGAGCGGGATGATGCTGTCTGGCGGTCAGCGCCAGCGGATAGCGATCGCGCGGGCCGTCTACCCGCAGCCGCCGGTACTGGTCTTCGATGAAGCCACCAGCGCGCTGGACACCGAATCCGAGCGTGCGGTCAAGCAGAACCTCGATGAGCTTCTGGAAGGACGCACGTCATTCGTCATCGCCCACCGGCTATCCACCGTCCGCGACGCCGACGTGATCCTGGTGTTGGAGAAGGGGCGGCTGGTCGAACGCGGCACGCACGACGAACTCATGGCCCGGCAGGGCCTGTATTTCTACTTGTGCAGCCAGCAACTGGCGCTGTGACGCCGAGGTGCAGTAAATCCACGCTCGCAATCAGGCGGCGAATATGGCGAGGCCGGCCATTATTCCGGGGACGATGACGGCCAAACTCAGAGCGAGCCCGAGGAGTCTGCGGAACAACAGCTCCTGGTGATCGACGGCGCTGTTGCCGATGATCAGCGTACCGGCCACGTGGATGGGGTTCATGACCATCAGAGCAGACGGCACGCAGATGGCGGCGATGACCCAGAACACCCCTGGTGCCCCACCGAAGGCGGTGAATGCCAGCGGCATCATCAGCCCTAGGACGCCGAGGGTCGAACTCTCGATGTTGCACAGGAACGCCGTCGTGTAGGCCAAGACGAAAATGAGCAACGCGCCGGCGCCGAGGTGCTGAAGACCCTGCGCGATCGAGTCCATGGTGCCAATCTTTTCCATGAGCCCTAGGTAGGTGAGCAGGCCGCACAGGAGCAGCACGCTGTTCCACGGAATCCGCGCGAGTAACGCGTACTCCTTTGGGTTGAAGACGATTTGGAGCAACGCAGCCAGGCACATCGCCGTCACACCGACATCTGTCTTGGGCACCACGACGAGGACGACGAAGAAGATGAGGGACAGACCCGAGCACCATGCGTAGGTCTTGCGATGATGTTGGCCTTCCGGAGACTCGGCGAGTGGCGCTGCGGGCCACACGACGACGGCCCGCCCCCGCCGCGCTCGCATGGCGAGGAGGAACTGGAGCGCGATGACGACAAGAATTGCGACCACGACCGATACCGCCCACAGCCCCCATCCGGCGTAGTGCACGTGAAATTTGTCGGCGACGGCGCGCACGACGGCGCCGGTGGGGTTGAGCGGTGAGAGTCCGGCGCTGTTGGCTCCGATGACGACGGCGAGCTCGCAGAGGAAGAAACTGTTGCGGTAGCGCTCACCGAGGTGGGCGACCATGGGAACGAGGAAGGCGATGGGTGCCGTGGAGAACGCACCTGCCGTGGAGAGGGCACCCGCAATGACGAAGCCAGCCCATGGCAGCAGCGCCTCACGGTCGCCGACGGCTGCGTAGATTTTCTCTACGCCATACGCAAGGGCCCCGCTACGTTCCAGATGTGCGAAGAGCAGGGAGACACCCGCGATGAGCACGAAAATGTTGCCGGGGAACGTTGTGTACATCGCGGTCGGGTTCAGTCCCGACACGGCCAGGACAGGCAGGGCCGCGGCAAGCGCGAGCACGCCGATGTTCATCCGCCGCCAGATCGCAACCAAGAGCACGACCAAAAGAAGTGCGATGGAAAGGATTTGAGCCGCGGACAATCGTGACCTCCTGGTCGGCGAGGTGCATGCTCTGGACCGCCGGTGCGGCTCCTCCGGAAGCTAGACCGAGGGCGCTCATTGAGCACTGAGTTCGCGTAGCCCTCGCTGGAGATACAACTGCAACCGGCACGCTGCACGAGAATAGCGCAACAGTCCCGAGTTCCCAGTGACCTACAGGACCCGTATTCCCGGCCCCGACAACGCCAGCAGAAGATGGACGAGCCTTCTTCAAGTTCGGCGCGGACGATGAAGACGGCTACGGTAAAACTCGGCCGTGGCCGTTGTCTCGTTCCCTAGAAACGAGACAGGTCGTAGTTGCCGACGACCACACCCGATGGTTGCCCACACTTCGAAGAACAGCTGAGCCTCAACGCGGCAACTCCCCCGAATCACCACCTTCGGCCGATTCAGACGGGCGTGCTGCCGTGATGGACGATGTCGTAAGTCCAGGAACCGCGGGGTTGCGTGTGCAGCGTCCAGTAGTGCTCAGCGACCATTTCGGGGTCCGAGTCCGTCCCCGGCACCATGTGGCAGTCGATGGTGACTGTCGCGACGTGTATGCCGTTGCGTTGCAGGTCCTCTCGCAGGATCGCCGCGAGCGCGCGCAGGCCCGATTTCCCTAGGGACAGGCTGGTATAGCGGTGATCCGGCGTGGGCATGCCAGAGGTCAAGACGACGGTGCCCCGGCCACGGGCCCGCATTGCCGGGGCGAGATGGGCGACGGTGGCCAGTGCGCCCAGCACGTTGACGTTCCA
Source organism: Mycolicibacterium sp. CBMA 226 (assembly GCF_009729075.1). Classification (GTDB taxonomy): domain Bacteria; phylum Actinomycetota; class Actinomycetes; order Mycobacteriales; family Mycobacteriaceae; genus Mycobacterium. Next base: position 220,406 of record NZ_VTGY01000013.1, read on the forward strand.
TGCCGCGAGGTGGTCGCTGCGGCAGAAGCCGTCGGGGGTGTCGAGTCGGATCGCCGCCGCGTTGTAGACAACGAGGTCAGGCGTGCCATAGGTGTCCGTCGCTGCGTCCAGCGCCGAGCTCAAGGACGTGTCGTCGGTGCTGTCGCCCACGAACGCTGAGGCCAGCCCACCTTCGCGAGCAATCTCAGCGCACACCTCACGCGAGGTTTCGCCGCGGCTGATCAACGACACGGCCATTCCCTCGCGTGCGACGCGTCGTGCGACCGCGAATCCCAGTCCTGGTCCGGCACCGACGATGACTGCTGATGACATCTTTCTCACTGCTCCTTGGGGGGTGATCGGGAAGATGGCCCTCACCGTAGGAGTTGACACCGATGTGAAGGTCAAGCGATTGCCCCGGGGACACGCGTGCTGATCGGTGAACTCGCCACGCGGACTGGAGTGTCCACCCGGCTGCTGCGCTACTACGAAGACCAGGGTCTGCTCGATGTCGGCCGTCAGTCCAATGGGTACCGCTGGTATAGCGAATGTGCGCCCGAGCAGGTCATCAAGATCAGGAAATTGCTCGCCGTCGGTCTCACCACCGACACCATCAGAGTTGTGCTGCCGTGCATCGCATTGGCCGACGACGAACTCGTGCCGGGCTGCGCGGAGATGCGCATGCACTTGACCACGCACCGGATTCGTTTGGCCCACCACATCGAGCGATTGACCGATGCCCAGCAAGCCATTGGTGAACTGGAAACGCGCGTGCCTGCGCAGGCCGCCACGCGCGCCTTCAACGACGACGCGTAGGTCAGTCCAGCAGGGGCGACACAGCCAGCCCCAACCAATCCAGTCGGCGGCGCGAGCTTGGTGAGTACGACACCACACCGGCGACCGGCGGCATCCGAAGAGTGCCTGTCCTGATCGACCCAGCGCAGATAACAAGATTCGCGACAGGCCATCAGCACGGCTACCGGTAGTGCGGTGTGCGCCTGGGTCGTTGTCCCGATACCGTTCCGGAATGAGCATCGTTGGCAGCGTGGCTGGATTCGCAGCGGTTGCCGGGCTGATGACAATCGTTCCCGGACTAGACACGCTGTTCGTGCTCAGAACAGCGGTTGCGCGTGGTCGAGCACCGGCCTTTGCAGCGGCGTTCGGCATCTTGTCCGGCTGCTTGGTGTGGGGCGCTGCGGCAGCGGTGGGGGCAACTGCACTGCTGACGGCGTCCCGTGATCTGTATACGGCTGTGCGCATCGCCGGAGCCGCGTACCTGATCTACCCCGGAATCTCACTGCTGCGCACCAAAGCCGACCCAGACGCGGGGAATGACCTCGCACCAGCGGCCGGCGCGCTATGGCGAGTCTTCGCGAACGGCTTCCTCGTCAACCTGCTGAACCCGAAGATCGGTGTCTTTTACCTGGCGCTGATTCCCCAATTTCTACCGGCGAACGCGCCGCACGTCGCCATGGGGCTGCTCCTCGCGATGGTGCACGACGCCGAAGGCATGCTGTGGTTCACCGCAATAATCATGGCGGCGGACCGCGCCCGAAACATCTTGAGCCGCAGCAGCGTCCGCCGCGGAATCGACCGCTTCACCGGGTCACTGCTGCTGTTCTTCGGTGCGCGAATTGCGCTGAGCGGCAACGGGTAAGAAGAGTTACCGTTAGCGCATCGGCCAGACTGTGACTATGCGACCCGAGCTATGGGCGAACGTCCACGCTGAGCGGGCAGCCCTTGTCCGCGATCTCACCAACCGCGAGCATGTGGACTGGACGACACCCTCGCTCTGCGCCGGGTGGGACATTCGCGACGTCCTGGTACACCTGGCGGCGACTGCGACCCTGTCGCTAACGAAGTTCACTGTCGAGCTCGTGGCTGCAGGATTCCGACCCCAGCGCATCGCGGACAAGCAGATCACTCGTGGCCGCCAGTTCCCGGCAGTTCATGCACTCGATGCGTTGCAGAGTGCGATTTACGCGACCGCCTCACCGCCGCAGCCGACGATTACGCGGCTGATCGAGATCGTCGTCCACGGCGAAGACATCCGGCAACCGTTGCACATCACGCACACCTACGACACGACACACCTGGGAGAGGCCCTGAGCCACCTGTCGCACGACCACCTCTTCGGCGCGAAAACTCTGGTCCAAGGACTGCAGCTTGTTGCAACGGATGCGGACATTGTGCTCGGGCATGGCCCGGGAGTAGAAGGCGATGCCGCGTCACTTCTGTTGGCGGCAGCAGGTCGCCGGACAGCGATCAACAGGCTCAGCGGACTTGGTTGCGAGCTCCTGCGCCAACGCCTGAACTGATATTGGTCAGGTATAGATCGGCGTGCCCGGCCACCCGTCCAGCGCCGGTGTCTACGACACGAACTGAGCTGTACAAATTCTTTAGATTGAGGTGGATCGGTTCCCGTCTCACACGGAGTTGCGGTACAGCCGTGGGCTGGACGGATCGTCGTTGTCGATGACGAAGTCGGCGGTTTGGACGGGGTGGACCTCGTCGATGTACATGCGCGATGCCGCGTGGTAGCGGTGGGCGTAGCGCTGCTGTGCTTCGGCGTGGCCTCCGAATTGCTCTGCGTCACGGGCACTTCCGCGTCGTAGGGCCTCGTCGAAGTTGGTGTTGACAAAGATTACGGCGTCCCACTGTTCGCGATGGTGCCGTTGCATGAAGCTGCCGTCGACAACGAGAATGCTGTCAGGTGCGGCCAGTTCGGCGGGCTCGTCGATCGGGGTGTCCGAGGCGAGGTCAATGATGCGGCGGCGGAACGCCCGGTTCCCGTCGGGCCCGAGAGGCTGCAGCACGTGCTGGTTGAGGGTGTCGAAGTCATAGGCATCTTCGTAGTAGCCCCGTGCGGAATCCTTGCCCTGGCGGTAGCGGTGTTCACGCCGGTGGTGGAAGTCGTCCATGCAGATCCGGATTACCGGACGCTCTCGCTCGGCTATTGCGGAGGTCAGTTCGTTGCCGAGGGTGGTCTTGCCCGAGGCGGTGATGCCGTCGATCGCTACGCGCAGGGGATGGTCGCCTTGCAGCGCGATCAAGGACTCGGCCAGGCCGCGCAGCATGTCGGTTCGCCGGTTCACGTCATCGAATACTAGAGAACCGAGGTCGCTCGAATTTGTATCTCGCTTGTCGGCAGCTCAGGACAAAGCAATTGCAGCGCAGATGATCGCGACCCATGCGATGCCCAGGACCTGCAGAACGCGGTCTCGTAGAACGATGTCTTCTGGCTCGCCGGCCATGCCGCCGTCGACGTCAACGGCGTAGCGCAGGACCGCAATCGTGATCGGAATCATCGAGACGGCGAACCATGATCCCGAATGCCCGTCGCGCTCGAATGCCCATAATCCGTAGAACACAACGACTGCCGTGGCGGACATAGTCCACACAAACCGCAAGTACGTGCCGGTATAGCTTTCCAGTGATTTGCGGATCTTCGCTCCACTGCGCTCGGCTAGTTGCAGTTCCGCGTAGCGTTTGCCGGCCACCATAAACAGCGATGCGAAGGCCATGACGAGCAAGAACCATTGCGACAGCGGAATGCCGGTAGCGGCACCGCCGGCGATCGCTCTCATGAGGTACGCCGACGAGACAATGCAAATATCAACGACGGCTTGATGTTTGAGGCCGAAACAGTAACCGAGTTGGATCGCCAGATAGATCCCGATCACCAACGCCAGGGCCGGTGCAGTCACCGCCGAGATCGCCAACGTAGATGCAGCGAGTGCGATCGCCAATGCATAGGCGAGGGCAGGCGAGACCACTCCGGCGGCGATCGGACGGAAGCGTTTGGTGGGGTGTTGCCGATCGGCTTCTACGTCGCGGGCGTCGTTGATCAGGTAGATCGACGACGCGGCCAGGCTGAATACCACAAACGCGACGCCGACCTTGTAGAAGACATCGCGGTAGTCGTAGTGGACGTTGCCGCCCAGCGTTGCCAGTGGTGCAGCCACCACCAGCACGTTCTTGATCCATTGCCGGGGCCGCAGCGCTTTGATAACGCCGACGACCAGGTTGGGAGGGGGTCCAGCGTTGGGCGGTGCTCCTTCGCTCACAACTGGCGATTATCGCCCATTGATTCGGGCGCGCGCCTGACCGGCGCGCCCGATATTCCCCTTCAATAGCAAATTCCTTGGCCACCAGTGGTATTCAGCTTCACACCCGGAGACCTGCTGCCGCCTCGCTCAGCCTGGAGTGTGCTCGTGAGTGAAGCTCCGAATAGAGGCGACGATGCCATTCTCATATTCGTGTCATTCGCGACATCGGTGTGACGCCGATTTTGAGAATGTGACATCACGTTTGAGAACGGACAAGCGTCGATTGTCAGTTCTCAAATAGCTTGTCACATCCCAGATCGCCAAGTTGGGCAGGCGACGACGTTCTCAGTCGGTGCCACACGCGCTGTTTCTCAAAATTCTGTCACTCTTCGGATCCGCCCCCGTTGGGAGCTGTCAGCGGGAAAGCCGTTCCGCTGCGGCGGCCTGGTGCGTGGGCCACGGATCGATCCCCGAGATTGAGGGCCCAGCGGCGGATTCGTTCACCTTGGAGGTGACTGTGGGCTGGCTGAGCCGCACGGATAGCATTCAATGCGTCTTGGTCTTGAGCAGGGGGTTGCTGTGCGCTGGTTATCGCTTCTCGTCGCACCGGCTCTTGCGGTCGTGACCGCGTCGCCGGCGCACGCCGACGACGAGGGTTTCCTGAACCGGGTCCGCCTCGACTACTTCTCGCGGTCCTTCACCGATTCTCAGCTATTGGCCGAGGGTTACAAGGTGTGCAGCATGAGTGGCCGGGCGAGCGATGACCAGCTCATCAACATGGTGGCTTCAGATCTCGGCGTCTCGGAGAACGGGGCGATGAATGTCGTTGTGAAGGCGCAGGTTTGGCTCGGCTGCTAGGTGTATAGCTGGGACGCGATTTGGCGCGCACCAGATGCTGCTGCCCCTGCGCGTCCTACGTGCGTTGTGCGGTCAGATAGCAATCGTCGAGCAATCCTATGGCGACTGTAGCCGCGCCGCGGGGTATCGGCCGTCGGTCAGGCCTGTAGTTCGAACACCGGGATGCTGGGCGCGGCCCGGCGCACTTCGGCTTCGGTGGAGTGTGGGGTCAGCCCGCCGATATGGCCCTTGACCTCCCAGTACCACCGGCGCAGATACTCTTGCAGCAGTGCGGGTTTCGCCTGATCGGACACTTCGGTGATGGCGAAGTCGTGGCTGCGCCAACGCGGCCCGAGTTGAACGACGCCTGCGGCGCGGGCGTTGCGCACCCACTGGGTGTTTCCGCGCGGTGAGATCAGGTACTGCTTGCCGTCCGCAGTAAGGACATTGACCACCACCCCGCGCAGTTTGCCGGTGTTGCGGCCGCGGACTCGCAGGGCCCGGGTGCCTGCGACGCTCACGCCGGCTTCGGCCAGCCAGCGGATTAATTCGTTGCCGGCGCGAGCGACCGTTCCGGGCTGGTCATAGCGAGTGGTCATGGTGGTCCTTCCGGTCAGGATATAAACGAGAGCATCGCTCTCTGATCACGATGGCACGACTTGCCGAATAAATCAAGAGCAGTGATCTCGTTTTGTGGCAGACTTGCGAATGTGGGTAAACGCCAGGACTCCCGGGACCGGATCGAGGGCCGGATCATCGAGCTGGGCCGTGAGCATCTGAAGACACAAGGCGCCGCGGGGCTGTCACTGCGGGCGGTCGCGCGGGACCTGGGCATGGTTTCCTCGGCCGTATATCGATATGTCGAGAGCAGGGACGAGCTGCTCACCCTGTTGTTGGTGGACGCCTATACCGAGCTGGCCGATGGCGTCGACGTCGCGCGGGCTGCGGTCGGCGCGGATTGGCGCGCGCAGGTGATGGCGATCGCGCGGGCGGCGCGCGCCTGGGCGCTGGAGGTGCCGACCTGCTGGGCCCTCCTGTACGGCAGCCCGGTGCCCGGATATCACGCACCGGCGGAACGGACCGTCGGCCCGGGTACGCGGGTGGTCGGTCTGCTGTTCGACGCGGTCGCCGCCGGGATCGCCGCCGGCGACGTTCGATCGCCGGGTTGTGTTGTGGCGCCTACGATCTCGGCCGATTTCTCCCGGGTCCGCGAAGAGTTCGGGTTTTCCGGCGACGACGATGTAGTGGCCCGGTGCTTCGTGCTGTGGGCGGCGATCGTCGGTGCGATCAGCCTCGAAGTGTTCGGGCAGTACGGTGCGGACAACCTCGGTGATCCGGCGGCGGTGTTCGACATTCAACTGCGGCTGCTGGTCGACATGCTGGCGGCGGGACCGACGAACGGCTAACAGGCTTCACTGTCGGACTGAGTCTATGGTGATGCGTTCCAGGGTTCGTCGACCTACCTGACTAAGAGCAGCATTGCTATCGGCGTAGTACCAGACCGCGCCCATCGCCTGTTGAAAAGCCCAGGCCTTCCCACGCCTCCACTCGTCATCGTCAGTATCGAGACACTGACGCATGACCTGACGGGCTCAGCTTCGAAAAGATGCCATGCGCTCACCAGGTCCAAGACGGGATCTGCTGGAGTCAGACCACCGACATCGAGCACCCCGGTGAGGCGCCCCTCATGGACAAGGAGATTCCCCGGGAGCAGATCGCCATGATTCATCACATCGGGACGGGGACCACCAATTGTCTGTCGTGCATGTCCATCCGGGCAGCCTCACAGGCGCAACCAACCAGAGACAACTGAATATCTGCCCCTGAATTACGGTGCAGAGACTTCGGCGCGTTCCTCCCGCAGCCGCTCTTTACTGCGTAACAACCGCAGCATGGTGACCAGCATCAGGCCACCCGCGACGTTGCCGACCACCGTGTATCCGAACCAGCCGAGCCAGTCCAGGTAGCCGAACGTCGTAGTGCCGGTGAACAGCGCGCCGAAGATCAGCAGCGAATCCAGAATTGAATGGAACATTTGCACCCCGGCCAACAGAAATGCTCCTGCGACGGCTGCCGCGATCTTGCCCGGCACTGAATCGGTGCCGTGCTGCATCCGAGTCATCAGCGTGATCGTCATACCACCCAGCACGGCAAGCGCCACAGTTCTCGCGGATATTGGCGCTGTGACGAAGTGCGTCGCCGACACCACTGTCTGAGCGTGGAGTTCTGGGAACGCGGTCACGATCAGCCACATGATCGCGAAACCTCCGACCAGGTTGGCGACCAGAATGCCGCCCCACAGTCGCCCTAGCTGAGGCAGGCTGGCGCGTTTGGCCGCGACGGTCGTGACTGGCACCAAGAAGCCTTCGGTGAATAGCTCGCTGCGACCCAGCAGCAGGGCCAGGAATCCGATTGAGAACGCCAGACCAGCGAGGAACTGCTCATGAGTGCCGTTCAACACCGCGAGATAGGCCAGCACCCCCAACGCAACTTCAGTGCCCCCGAAGAAGCCGGTAATCAGAATCTCGCGCCAGCTGCGGTGCAATCGCTGTGTGCCCTCGTTCAGCATTCGCACAAATGCATCTTCGAGTTCGTCCTCGATGGGGCTGTCGGACTCGCCGAGCTGCTTCTGAGTCGTTTCGCGCACGGGTGCTCCTCAAGCCGGACGATAACTACGCAACATCACCCGCTCACATACCCACATGTCTCGGCGCTACACGGCTCACCCTCGCCGAGCGCCGGCGCCACGGCACCGCCGACGGTTTGAACAGGGCTGGTCACCCGCCGGGGAGGCGGTGTCAGCTGCGGCTGCTGCGTGTCTCTTTCATCTTCGCTATCGCGAAGCCCAGCCCTGCGAGACGGTGGGTTTGGGAGGCACAGCGATCCCGCTGACGCTCTGCTCGATCCGCTTGGCTAATCGCCGCCCATCTATGTATTCCACCGTATTTCGCGCAAGTGCCGCATCACGGGTGTCCTTCGCTCCGCAGCTTCGTGGCCGACGCTCTCGGACCAGCCGTTCCCGCGGGTGACCTCATGCCGTCGCGGCTCCATCGTCGCCTACAAATCCATCCTTCGCCGTGCAATGATCACCGGGTGCATCTGGGATTGCATGCGCTGGGCATTGCGGCTGGATCCGACCGCGGGATCATCGAAGCTGTCTCGAAGGCTGCCGAAAACCACAGGTTCGCGACGCTATGGGCCGGTGAGCACGTCGTCATGGTGGACCGATCGACATCCTGGTACCCATACACCGACGACGGCCAGATCGCCGTACCGCCTGACGCGGACTGGCTCGACCCGTGGATCGCGCTGAGCTTTGCGGCCGCGGCGACCACCTCGATCGGTATTGCCACTGGCGTGCTGCTGTTGCCCGAACACAACCCGGTGATTGTTGCCAAACGGGCCGCATCGCTGGACAAGCTGAGCGGTGGCCGATTGACGTTGGGCATCGGAATCGGTTGGTCCCGAGAAGAATTCGAAGCCCTCGGCGTTCCGTTCAACCGCCGGTCCGTTCGCACGGCCGAATACGTCGACGCGATGCGCACAATTTGGCATCACGACGTTGCCTCCTTCGACGGAGAGTTCGTCAACTTCACATCGATCCGCGTCAACCCAAAGCCGTTGCGGGAAGGTCGAATTCCAATCGTGCTGGGCGGCAATAGCGACGCCGCACTGCGCCGGGTCGCGGAGTGGGGCGACGGCTGGTACGGGTTCAACCTGGCCGATACCGACGAAGTCGCCCGGTGCACGTCGGTGATCCGCGGCATGTGCCGCGCTGCTGGCCGCGACCCGCGTCGGTTGCGGTTGGCCGTCGCGTTGCGTGAACCGCGACCCCGCGACGTGCAACCGTTGGCCGAGATGGGTATCGACGAGCTTGTACTCGTAACCAGTCCGCCGCCGGATCCCGCCGATGTCCCCGGCTTCATCGCCGAACTAGCGGCGGAGTGGATGCCGACTAGAGATTGAACCAGGCGTGCGATGCGTCTCGCAACGATGATGCGCGGAAGGGGCCTCTACCCCTCTCAGCCGTCAGGCGCCCACGACAACCATGGTCAACATCGCACAAGCGCGTATGCGGGGTCAGCGGGCGCCAGTGGCAGCGCAGTCACGGTAGAAGTAGCCGCCGTCCGATGGTGTCAGCAGGTTGTGGTCGCGCATGATCATCGCGGCCGGCCGATCAGCGCTTCTACAGGCGGCGGTGAAACCGTCAACGCGGAGTTCGTCGACGTATTCGATGTCAAGCACGACGGGATAGTGTGCGGAGTAATCGCCACACTCGCGGTGGACCACGCAGGACTCGACGACCGCGAAGTCGTAGCCCATGCGGCGCAGTCGTTGAGCCTGTTCGGCGATGTTCTTCTGAGCGATCGCCAACCCGGCCTGGTGGGCTATCTGGACATACCTCGATGCCATCGCCAGATTGTCGTCAACACTGAGCAATCCACCTGAGCGAGTGTAGGAATCGACATTGTCGACTTCGACACCCGAGTAACCCGCGGCTTTGCAGCCCTCGATCCACGGCTGGGCGATCGCCGCGATCGCCGCGCGCTTGGGCTCGGTGGAGGTGTCGAGGATGTATTCGTCGGGCCAACCTTCGTCAACAACGGGCGCCCCGTCAGCGTGTATGACAAGGTCGGGATGTGCCGACGCGAACGCCCGGGACTGCATCGGCTGCGTTTGGAACCCGTTGACATAGCAGATGTCATAGCCAACTCCAGCGGGATGCGCAGTGTGGTCCCGCACTACGACGCTTGCTCCTGGCGGGGGCGTGTAGCTGCCACCCAGCTGGTAGTCAAAACCGCTGTTACGGTCCGGGAGCCGCAACGACGACCCGACCACCTCGACGTTGGATGAGCGCGAAGTCGGGCGCAGCTCCGCGGCACATCCCGTCCCGAACGCGAGAACGCAGAGCGAACTGAAAACGATTGGCGCCCAGCGCGTTACCTTGTCCGATAAGCGCACAGAGACCATCCTCCCGCCATTGCAGTCCCCCGACACGCCGCTGCAATCGATTCGATTGCCGTCCCCGACCGATTGCACCATGTTCGGAGAATCAGCAGATGGCGTCTACTCCAGCAAGCCTACGCAACGAACCTCCCCTACTGATCCCGCCGGAAGGCAATGGGCAATCACCGCCACAAGGCCAATGCTTGGCCGGCAGCCCTGGCAGTGCCGAGCGCATTGCGCCTCCTCTACCTGAAGAAGCAGGTGGTTCGGAGGCTATCGCCGCCGTGTGCCGAGCCGCAGCGAGATCACATCTTGAGCCGCGTGGTGCGCCGCCGAAGCAGTCAGCCACAGAAATTGTCAAAATCGTGTCATTTCTGACATTGCGTGGCTTTTGGAATGAGAATTGGAAACGCTGTTGAGAACTGACAAACGTTGTCAGTTCTCAACATGCTGTCACAAACAGGCCCTGCGCTGCGCCGGTAACTCCATTCTCACCGAACGGCATCCATATTTTTTCGCAAACCTCTGTCACTTTTAAGAAGCGGATCAGGCTCGCCATCAGCCCCCAGGATGGTGGGAGGCGGGTCGGCCTTTGCCACCGAAGGATGCACTGATAACTAGCGGCTGTGTAGTGGTGGTCAGTCCAGCGTCTACGCCGGCGGTGCCGGAGACTGAACAATCGGTAAGGAGGCAGTTGCGGCCGTCGTTGGCGTTGGGGTTTCAAGACTCTTAGCTACGTCTTCGCTGCTGCAACCAGGCAAGGCAACGGTTAGCGTCATCATTAGCAAGGACGCTGGCGCAGAACGTTTTACAAGTACCTGAGATGTGCTCCAAACGCGGACAAGGAGTTAAAGGCTTCTTCAGCTTCAACATTCCCGGCGGTTGGGATAAATTGTGGTGTGGAACATCTGACGGAAGCTACGTCGCGTATATATCGAGACCGGCACCCTACATGGATACCGTCAGCAAGTGTCGGGAGCACGGACCGCGGATGATCGAATTCACCCTCACCCGGACCTCGCCGGCGCCGATTGAAACCGTGTTCGACGCGATGACCGACCACCGTGGGATCGCCGACTACATGTGGGCATGCCGGCGAAGCACGCTCGACCGCGAGGGAACCCCGGCCCCAAACGGTGTCGGCGCGATCAGACGGCTGGTGGTAATCGGACCCCCCTTTGTGGAGGAGATCATCGAGTATGAGCGACCCACCCGCTACGCGTACAAGATGCTTTCAGGCGCACCCACCCGGAATCACATCGGCACGATCCACCTGCGCGAAGTAGACACAGGGACCGAGGTCAGCTGGCACCTACGCTCAACACTGAAGATCGTCGGTATCGACCGGTTGATGCTGCCCGTGTTCAAGAAGGTTATCGACGAACTCCTCAAAGGCGGCATCACCGCCGCTGAACGCCGCGCCTGAACACCATCGTCCCCGCGCGGGACAGTTTGTAGCTTCATACACAAGAGCAAGCCCCGTGAGGTCGGGAGTTGCCGTGCGGCAAATCGTGGGCTTCACGGGACAAGGCGCGGACCGCGGAATTCAACAAGCCCGCGATGGTCAGTCATCCCACCAATGCACTATCTCCTGCTCGATCCCGTCGACGAAACCAGTGATGGTGCGGAATCGAGTTCGAGGGGGACGCGTTGCCAGTTCGATGCAATTAAGCGTCGTTGAGCATTCGGGGGTGGCGACGACGAATTGGTAACTCTGCCTGCATATCTCGGCGTTGAAGCCCCGGATGGACGTATTGCTCGGAGCCGCAGTCGGTGTCGTCATGACCAGCAGTGCGCTCGGGGTCAATGGAAATCGCACCTCGTCGGCAGTTTCGATACCGATGCCGGCGCGACGGCTCAGAAGACCTCTCGAACGCACTCACGTCGTGACCGTCGTCGCGGAAAGCAATAGCCGCAGCCAGACCTGCAAACCCCCACCAACAATTCCCACCCTCACATCCTCAAACTACGACTACCTGTAGTAGAAGTCGAGAGGTTCATGTGACTCGCCACCGAATTGGCTAAGCCAGCAGCGCGCCGCCCGGGCCTACCGCGCCCCGAATCGTTCGTCCTTGCCGAAACGCTGTTCACCACGCACTTTCCGCAGATCGGGCACGTGGACGATGCTGACCGATCCCATCGGAGAAGAATTCCAGGTGTGACAGGCGCCGTGGCGCAAGCAATGCCACGTCACCCCGCGCCCAATTCTGATTGACACATTCAAGGCTCCTAGCTCCTAGCGTCGCGACTGAAGCACCTGAGCCGCCTGCTGCGACGTCGGCACACTGGCTGGCACGAGTGTGGCCAGGAGGGCTAGCGCGGTTTCGGTCATGACGGCTAGGTCGGCTGGGTCTGTGGCTACCAGCCACTGCCGGTAGGCGATACGGAACACCTGGATTCCCACTTGCGCGGAGAGTCCTGCGACATCTGCGTCGACTCCGCGCTCGCATAGTGCGTTGCTTAATGCGTCGGCCATCTGCTGTTGTTTGATCAGGTCACGCTCCAGTAGGTACAGGTTCGACGCGATCATTGCTTCCCGGCGACGTTGGGATTCGCGTGACGCGAGGCTTTCCCAGTTGAACCCAGCCAAGATGCGGGTCACCGCTTGCAGCGGCTCGTTGAGGTCAACCGCTCGGCGTATTGCCTGGACGAGCGCATTGCGCAGCATTTCCTCATCGGCAAACAGTACTTCCTGCTTGTCCGGGAAATAGCGAAAGAAAGTTCGGGTAGTCAGGCGGGCTCGCTTGGCGATCTGGACGGCGCTGGTCTGCTCGAAGCCTTGTTCTTCGAAGAGTTCCATCGCGGCCAGCTGCAGCCGCTCCTTGCTGCCGTCTTCCCACCTGGGCATATCGCCATGCTATCGCCCGTGATGACACGGCGTGACAACGCAAGGTCTCGTTTCATGAGAGTTTTGATGTCACGCCGCGACATCAGTGCTAATGTGATGTCACGGCGCGACATCACATCTAGGTGAGGGAGTCCTCCAGTGGAAGCGAAACGTGTAGCGACGGGAAATTCGCCGGCGACCAATGACAAGGCCGCGGGCGTTCTGCTTGGTCGGGCAGGCGAATCGCCGGCCTACTGGTACCGCGGTGTGCTGTGGAACGTCCTCATGTCCGCGAATCAAACGCTGGGCGAGTTCACACTGCTCGAGCAGGTCATTCCGGTAGGAGCAGGCCCGCCGGCACACGTCCACGAGCGGCAGGCCGAGGGCTTCTACATCCTTTCCGGTGAACTGGAATTGGTGGTCGGCAGCGCCGGCGAGGTCGTGCGGGCCACACCCGGCTCGGCGGTGTGGGTGCCGAAATCGACCAGGCACGCGTTCCGCGTCGTATCTGACGAGCCGGTCCGGCTACTGAATTTCTACACCCCGGGTGGCTTCGACGATCACCTTCCGTTTTATGGCGTCGAGGCCACGGCTCAGACTCTTCCGCCGGAGGAACTGGGGGTCTCGGTACTGGACAGGGAGCGCCGGGCGACGTCACAGGAACGGCGCCAGGCCTATCTTCAGCGGCTTGCCGACATTGCCGAGGGAACCTGGGACTTTTCGATCGGCGATCCCGCAGCGCACTAACACCGAGCACCTCAATCCGAGAGAAGGACGTCATGCCAGAACGACAACTCAACCGGTCCTGCCCGCCAAAGGGGTTAAGCAAGACGCGCTACCCGTGTCAGCGCGTTGACCTCGGCTTCGTCGCGAGCGCGCGCTACCGATTCGTCAACGCCGTCGACCTATCCGTCACCCCCGAGCAACTCTTCGAGGTGCTCGCGGAAGGGGATTCGTGGTCGAGGTGGGCCACCGCCATCTCGGACGTGACGTGGACCAGCCCGGAGCCGCACGGGGTCGGGACCACCCGCACTGTGGCCATGTGGGGCGGCATCGTCAGCGATGCGGAGTTCTTGGCCTGGGAGTGCCACTCGCACATGGCATTCCGGTTGAACCAATCCACGTCCAAGGGACTTGCTGCGTTCGTCGAGGACTATCGAGTGCAGGAGACGCCTACCGGTTGCCACGTGTCGTGGACCGTCGCAATCACACCGCGTGGCGTGGCTACTCGAGTCGGCATGCTGATCGGCCGCCCGGTCATGGCGCGGGCGTTCAGGCGTTTCGCCCACAACTTGCAGCACTACACCGACGAACGCTTTGGTATGACCAATTCAGTTGGGGTGCAGCGATGAAGCGCATTCAGTACCACGAGTATGGCGGGCCCGATGTTATGCGGTTCGAGGATTTCGAACCGGCGCGTCCTGGTGCCGGCGAGGTTTTAGTCAGTGTGCGGGCGGCCGCGGCCAACCCATATGACTGGAAGGTCCGCAACGGCGAAATGAAAATCATGACCGGACGCAAATTTCCTCGGGGGCTGGGCTACGACTTCGCCGGTGTCATCGCGGCGGTCGGGCCGGGGGTTACCCGGCTCGGTGTTGGCGACGAGGTGCTCGGCGCGGCGCAGATCAAGGCGAGTGGCGCCTTCGCCGAGATGGTCCTCGCCGAGGAGAGGAGCGTCGTCAGGAAGCCCGAAACGCTTTCGTTCCAACAGGCCGCCGCGATCCCCACGGTTGGCAGCGCCGCCCTGCAGGCCCTGGTCAACAAGGGCAAATTGCAAGCGGGGCAGGCGGTTTTCGTGCACGGGTGTCTGGGTGGGGTCGGCCGCGCCGCGGTTCAGATCGGCAGGTTGCGCGGCGCGGCGATGGTGGCCGGAAGCTGCCGCGCCAGCGCTATGCCTGACGCGCTCGGCCTCGGCATCGCACCGGTCGTCGAATTTGATGCTGTCCCAAAGACGTTGCAGGGGCAGTTCGACATCGTCTTCGATACCGTTGGCACGCTTGCGCCAACTACTGCCCGGATGCTGCTCAAGTCTGGCGGTCACATCGTCGACATAGTTCCAACCCCCGCGAAGTTGCTCAGAAGCGTCCTGCCCGGTCCGTACACGGTGTTGATCGCGCAGCACAATGCCAACGACCTCGAGGAGCTTGCGCGCGCTTGTGACCAAGGTGCACTGTGGCTCCCCATCGCGCAGACGGTGTCGCTCAGCGACGGGATCGCGGCCCTCACCGAACTCGAACGCAACAACACGCCCAAGGGCGGCAAGCTGATCATCACGACAAGCTGATCAACGCGGCATGTCCAAATCTGCCGCAGGACAGGGGGATACGACCCCAAGCCCGCCGACCTAGTTGAATGGAGCTCTCGCCATGCATCTGACCGCGCTGGTCCTCGCACTCCTCGGTTGCGTCGCCGCCGTCGCCCTGGGCGGCCGTTTCCTAGTGGAACCTCGACAGGCGACGCTTGCCTTTGGCATCGCGCCAGACGACGTTCGCGGATTGGCCTACCTCAGCGGCGTCAGAAACATCACATCCGCAGCGGTGCTGCTGGCCGTCTGGGCGGCCGCCGGTTCTACCCCGCTGGGTTGGGCTCTGATTGCGACGGCCTTGACACCGGCCGCGGACGCCATAATCGTGGTCGCCAACGGCGGCACGCCGTTCACGGCGCTGAGTCGCCACGGAGTATCGGCCATACTGCTCATCATCGCGGGCCTGGTCTTGGCGTTGGAGTCGGCGACCTGACTAGCGACGGCGGTGTGCTGGCCTTGGTTCCTCACCCCCCATCGCAACACCTCACCCCTGTACGGCGATACCCACCGAACCCTGGGTGCATCAGTCGGTAGGCTCGGCTGCAGTGCGAATTGGAACTAGGGATTACCCCACAGGCGCCATGGCAGCAAATTCCGTCAGCCGAATTTTGACGAAATCCGTTACCAGCAACGCAATCTCGTCGCGCTATCATTCGTCTTACTCAAACAATGGCGCGGTCTGGCTACCCGCCGCGACACGTTGGCGATCGTTTCCCGTGCCGCGGTGGTCCTCAGCGCCTGCATCACCTGGATCCGCCATTTGGGAGACATGCCCAAGATGACATGCCGGCCGCGACGCCGGTGATGTGCGACGCGGGAGGCCCTGCCATCAGTCGACGGCTGCGGTTTTCGCGATCGAGTCAGCGAAAACGGATAACGTTGCCGCGCAAGACACTTAAGGTAACACTAAGGCTGCGGGTGTGCTGCCACCCCGAGCCGCCATGGACTCCGGGCCGCCGCTCGCGCACATCCCGCTTTTCTCAAACACGTGTCATTTGTGACATTGCGTGACATCTGGATTGAGAACGTGACACGCTGTTTGAGGACTGACAAGTAATGTGACATCACGTTTGAGAACGGGAAGGGTTGTCAATTCTCAAATTCCCTGTCATATCCCCGGCAATTGAACGGCCGACATCAACGCGTTCTCACCCGATGTCACACAAGGTCTTTCTCAAATCCATGTCACTGATTAGCCTGCCACTCAGCTGCGCGTCTGCGCTGTCAAATCTCACCGAATCTCGGGCGACGAAACTTCCAGTCGGTGTTAGAGCTCCGATTTGAGGCCTCGGAGCTCGTTGCGCTTGCTCGCCTCGAGCCGACATCCCGATCGAGCTCAGATCCGCGGCCGGTCCGCGTTGCGGGTGGAGATACCCGGCCTGTGCGTGTCGATTCCGCGCTGGCTCCATTTGGCGAACGCGCGTGGTGCCGGGTGAGCAGTTGCAATCCGGCCTGTCCGATTGCTCAACTCCGTAGCATCCCAAACAGCATTGATCGCTTCAGACGATGAATGCGATGGGACATTGCATCTTTTTCCGGCCGCGACATTGGCTGACGCTCAGGTGCGAATCACTGTTTGCATCCGACGAGGACTATGAGAAAGACCTGCCGTGCGACATTGGCCCCCTCACGGCCCCCAGCGCAAAAGACATCAACCCCCAGTCGCGTTGTCGCACTGGCCCTAAGCTCGCTGATCTCGTTGGCGGGCGCCCAGATGGCGTGGGCCGACTCTCCCGCCGATGACCCCGGCTCGGCTGAGGACAATCCCGTGGTCGCATCTGCCGCCCCCGGGGTGGCTATCACCCCTGACGGCTGGATCCTGACGGTGGCGGCAAGCAACGAGAGTCAACTACCGGCAACTCCGCTGTCTACCGCGGCGTCCTCGCGCGAATACGTGGTAGCCGGCACCTTCATCGGCACCATCAGCGGGCACGGCACAACAGAACTGACAGGGGGCATCCTGGAAGCTGGCTACCAGATCGGCTGCGGTATCGAGCTGAAAAGCGTCCAGCCCAGGGGTGACATCGGTGTCAGCGCCTCAGGTTCGGCGATCCCCGGCGCCAACCTGTTGCCCACCCGCGTGTCCGTGCCGATCGTCGGCGTCATCATGGTCCATCTAAGACCAGGCACGGTATCCACCGTCACCGTGGACGCGAAGACGTTCAAAGCTGCCCCGGTGCGGGTGACCGTGAAAGACGTGCACATCACGGTCGACGGCTGTGTGGGCCAGTCCTTCATCCGCTCGTACGCCACCCTCAAAAGCTCCACCACCGACACTGACGACCTCGCGGCCTACTACGGCGTCACGAAAGCCGTCTGACCTACAGCGATGGGCTTTACCAACCCACGGCGGGGCCAACCGAAGAACTATAAGATCGCGGCCTGACACAGGAGACAGCTATGGAACTGCGGCAACTCGAGGCGTTCGCGGCAGTGGCCACTGAACTGCACTTCGGACGCGCGGCAGCGCAGCTGGGCATCGGTCAGCCCACCCTCAGCGATCTGGTGCGCCGACTGGAGCGCGAAATGGGTACGCCCCTGCTCACACGGACCACCCGCCAGGTGGCGCTAACCGCCGCGGGAGCCGAACTGCTGGGTCGCTGCCAAGTCATCCTCGACGAGATCGCCGCCGCCCGCGCCGCAGTGCGTAGCGTTGCCGTTGGTGAGAGCGGCACCGTGCGCGTGGCGATAACTCCGCCGGTGGCGCCGATTCTGGTACCGCATCTCCGGTCGGCACTGCACGAGCGGATGCCCGATGTCGAACTGGACGTACAGCGGGTGTGGCTTCCGGACATGACCCGTGCCATCGCGAGCGGGGACGTCGACGTGGCGATGACCTGCGGCCTGCCCCCCGAACCTGCCGGGGTCATCACCGAAATCTTCTGCAGTGAACCACTTTTGGTCGGTCTGCGTTCCACTCACCGCCTTGCCGAACAGCCCACCGTCGACCTGTGCGACCTGGCCCACGACGTGCTCGGAATGCCCAGTGACGCACTGTATCCGGCGTGGGCGGTGACTCAGCGCCAAGCCCTGGCTGCTGCCAAGGTGTCGCCACCGACCGTGGTGCTGGAGGACACCGGCTTTTCCACCTCGCCGGGGTGGACACGCCAACCCGAGGTCTCCTGGGTGTTGCTCAGCGTTTCGTCGGGTATTCCCCCAGACACCACCGTGCGTCCCGTCAGCGGAGCCCCCGGGGTTCTCTACGTGCTGCAATGGGCACCCGAGCGCGCCCAAGCCGCCGCAGTCGCCCGGTTCGTGCGGCTGGCCCTCACCGTCGACGTCCCGCCCGGATGGCGCACCGAGGCAGGGCATCTGCGCCACCGCCGCTGAAGTCGATCATTCCCCGAGGCGGCGGTTCCGGCCCCGATCCTGCGGCGACGTGCAGCATCACCGACCGGCCAAACCCGCGCGGCCGGAGCCGTGCAGATTTGATCGGCGACTCCGTCCTGCCCGATTGCTCCACAACCCCGCGAACTGGCGTGCAGCGTTTCCCAATAACAGCATTGATCGCTTCACACGATGAATGCGATGGGACATTGCCGCTTTTTCCCGCCGCGACATTGCCCCACGCTCAGGTGCGAACACCGCCTGCATTCGACCAGGAGCAACCATGACCACGACCTGCCATGCGACATCGGACCCGACGCAGCCCGTAGCGCACGGACGTTCCGGTTCACGCGCCCAGTGCGTTTGGTTGGTGCTGGTCGGTGTGCTCGGCGGTCTCCTCTCGGGCTTGTTCGCCATCGGCGGGGCAATCTTGATGGTGCCCTTGCTGATGTGGCGCGCCGGAATGGACCAACGCCGCGCGGCAGCGACGTCATTGGTGGCGATCACTCCAACCGCCGCGGTCAGCTCCATCACCTACCTGATCCACGGTTACGTCAACCTCATCGCCGCACTCATCGTCGCGCTCGGCTCGATCGTCGGGGCCATGATCGGCAGCCGACTGCTGCGGCGGCTCACGTTGAAGTCGCTGCAATGGATCTTCATTGCCTTCATCCTCGTCATCGCCGCCTATTTGCTGCTCGCACCCACTCCCGAACGAGGCCATACCCTGGCGCTCACCCCAGTCGTTCTTCTGGGCTATCTCGGTTTGGGGGTCCTGACCGGCATATCGTCGGGGCTGTTCGGTATCGGCGGTGCCATCATCGCCGTCCCCATCCTGATCTCGGTGTTCGCCATCAACGATCTGATCGCAAAAGGCACCGCCCTGGTGGTCAGCATTCCGACCAGCGTCATCGGCTCGATTGCCAACCGCCGCAGTGACGCCGTCGATGTCCGCGCGGGAATCATCGTGGGGGTCACTGCCGCACTGGTTTCCATTCCCGCGGTCTCCCTGGCCGTGGCCATCCCCGCCCGAACCTCCGCGATCCTGTTCGCCGCCCTCTTGATCGCCATCGCCGCGATGCTCGCCCGCAAAGCCGTGCAAGGATCGCGCACTTCTTCCACCTAACTGCTACCCGGATCTTTGCCCGACGGCGACCGCCAACCGCGCGGTGCTCTGACCAGAAGAGGCTCAATGGACCACTACGACCTGACGATCATCGGAGCCGGATCCGGCAATAGCATTCCGGACACCGGGTTCGATGCCCGCTACGGCGCTATGCGCATCGCGATCTGCGAAGAGGACACTTTCGGGGGCACCTGCCTCAACGTCGGCTGTATCCCCACGAAATCGTTCGTCTACACCGCCGACGTTGCCCAAACCGTCAGCGCCAGTGCCCGATTCGGTGTCGATGCCACCCTGGACAAGGTGCGTTGGACGGACATCGTCACACGCGTCTTCGGCCGTATCGACCCGATCGCGGCCAACGGCGAACGATACAGACGCAGCCTGCCCAACTTGCACGTGTACGCCAGCCACACCACGTTCGCGCCCACGCAACCCGACGGTCGGTACACGCTGCGCACCGACGCCGGCGAGGTATTCACCTCCGACAAAGTCGTCATCGCCGCGGGTTCACGCACCCGCATCCCACCCGCGATCACCGACAGCGGAGTCGCTTACCAGACCAGCGACACCATCATGCGCATCCCCGCGCTACCAGAGCATCTGACCATCGTCGGTGGCGGCTTCGTGGCGGCCGAATTTGCCCACGTCTTCTCCGCACTAGGCGTCCGCATCTCCATCGTCGTGCGCGGCAGGGGCATGCTGAAAAACTGCGACGACTCAATATGTCACCGGTTCACCGCAATGGCCGCCGACAAGTGGGAACTGCACACCGACAAGAACATCGCCGGCGCCCACCGGGACAGCGAACACACAGTGCTCGAGTTCGACGACGGATCGACCCTGTCGGCCGACATACTGCTGATCGCCACCGGTCGGGTCCCCAACGGTGACCTTCTCGACGCGAAACTAGCCGGCGTCGACGTCGACGACACCGGACTGGTGATCGTCGACGACTACCAGCGCACCACCGCACGGGGCATCTTCGCACTCGGCGACGTGTCATCGGCCTACCAGCTCAAGCACGTCGCCAACCATGAAATGCGCGTTGTGCGGCACAACCTGCTGCTCGATTGGGACGACACCGCCGCGATGCGTGAAACCGATCACCGCTTCATCCCGTCAGCGGTGTTCACCCACCCCCAGATCGCCACCGTCGGCATGACCGAACAGCAGGCGCAAGCAGCCGGCTTCGACCTCATCACCAAAGAGCAGAAGTACGGCGACACCGCGTACGGATGGGCGATGGAAGACGAGCACGGCTTCGTCAAACTCATCAGTGACCGCGCGACCGGAAAAATCCTCGGCGCGCACATCATGGGATACCAAGCGTCCTCGCTCATCCAGCCCCTCGTCCAGGCGATGACCTTCGGGCAGACCGCGAAAGACGTTGCCGAGCAACAGTACTGGATACACCCCGCATTGCCCGAAGTCATCGAGAACGCGCTCCTAGGGATAGCTGACCGCCGCTGAGTGGGCCACCCGAGAACAACTCCGTCAGCAATTGACCGGCTGCAAAGACTGAATCTAGCCCCGGAGACAGCCGCAGCAGGTACGCATTCACCGCCGGGAGATCAGACCTCCGGCGCAGAGATCAACCAAGGAGTCGACCTATGCCCACTCAACAAGTTGCAACAGACATCAACGAGATCACCACCAAGACCAGCCCTCTCTCAGTGCACGACACGGTGGTGCGCTTGTGCAGCGAAATCACTGACCGGCACATGATGATCTTCGCCGTCATCGACCACAACGCCGAAGCCGAACATGCAGGGCTGCAGTTACGCGATACGACGGTCGTCATCTTCGGTAGCCCGGCCGCCGGAACGCCGGTGATGGAGTTCGCGGCACTGGCCGCGCTCGACTTACCGCTCAAGATTCTCATCTGGGCCGACGGTCCCACAACGAAAGTCAGCTACACCGCGCCACAAGCCCTGGCCGCCCGCTACGGCCTGACCGAGGAAATAGCCCGCAACTTGGCCGGGATCGACGCACTGACCGACACCTTGATCGACAGCAACTACTGACCCCCACTTGTGTCGCCATGGCAATGCTGTTCCCGCAAATCGATTCTCAAAATTCTGTCATTTGTGACATCGCGTGACATCTGGAATGAGAACGTGACACGCTGTTTGAGAACTGACAGCTGCCCGGCACTGGGTAACGCCAGCGGTAAATGCGCACAACAGAATCCGCTATTCGATCCCAAACGTCCGAGCACGTCGGACTGGGACGCAGTGCATGCCATGGTCAGCCCAGCCTGGTACGACGACTACGTGCTCGCGGTCCCGGTTAGCGCACGTCGTCACGCGCACGCGTGTCCGGCCGCCGCGGCTAGCCCGCCGACGCGCGGCAGAGCGATCTCCCGTTGCCTTCCAGGCAACACTTGGCTAGTCTGCGGTGCATGCCCTCGGCAGTCGATCTTGATGCAGTCGGCCAACGGCTCAAATCGGCGCGCGAGACGCTTGGCCTGACCCTCGACCAACTCTCCGAGCGTTCCGGACTCTCGAAGGCCCATCTGTCGCGGCTCGAGTCGGGCGAGCGACAGGCTTCGATCGGTGCACTCGTCGACCTTGCAACGGCTTTAGGAGTCCGCGTCGGATCGTTGCTCGGCGAGGACACCGCCGGATCGGAGCTGGCGACCTTCTCGGCTGACGCCCCCAGGCGAGCCGCCGGCGGCCTCGAAATCGCCGTCTGCAGTGGCTTTTCCGGATCTCGCAGCATCGAAGCGCTTCGCGTCCGGGTCCGGCCACGCAGACCCGCGGGCCCACCCGTCCAGCACCGCGGCGAAGAATGGCTCTACGTCGTCAGCGGCACGCTCATCTTCGACTACGACGGCGTCGACTACACCATTCCCGCAGGCAGCGCAGTGCATTTCGATGCCGGCAGGCCCCACCGGATGACTGCCCGTGTGATCACCGAGGTCTTGCTGGTGTCGGCCACCGATCACACCGAGCTCAGTCGTATTCACCACTGAAGACGCACACCGCTCAACCGGTAAGTGCGTAATCGAGGGCCGAATGCCCTTGCATGACAACCACGTAACGTAGCATTTCCGGCGCTTAAAATCGGTCAATTTATGTTGTCTCTGTGGCAACTCAGGCCCTAACGTCGCTCTTGTCAGGCACATGCGATGCCGCATTCGACAACCGCAGGTTCACTGCGTCGTGACGATCTAGGAGCTCACATCATGGCCATAGCCGCCGACCTACCCGACCCCGCGTCAGCCCTGCCACCGACCCCACCAACGCCACAAGTGCGCGCGGGAACGCTGGGATTCCCGACGCTGCTGGCGCAATCGGTGGCCCTGATCTCACCGACAATGACAGCCGTTCTCATTGTGCCGCTGGCCTTTTCGTTCGCCGGAAACGGAACGTGGCTCGCGTACCTGTTCGCCACCGTCATGCTCTCGTTCGTGGTGATGAATCTCAACGTCTTTGCGAGCAGGTCCGCGCTGCCCGGGTCCATGTACGCCTACATCGGTCGCGGGTTGGGCCCACGGGGCGGCGTGCTGTCCGGATGGACGCTGCTGTGGTCGTACGCGTTCATTGCCATCGCCGGGTTGGCGGGCTTCTCGATCTTCGTCAATCAGTTCCTCGATGCCGTCGGCATCGCGTTCCACGTACCCGCCGTGGTTTCCTTCTGCATCAGCGCAGCACTGTGTTGGGTGGTGGCGTATAAGGACATTCGCATTTCATCATTGCTCATGCTGGTTCTGGAAGGCTTGTCGATGCTCCTGATCCTCGCGCTGTGCTGGGTGGTCCTGGCCAAGCACGGCACCGCCATCGACGCCCATCAGCTGCGTCTGGATGGCGTCGGCGTCAGTGGTACGACGCTGGCCGTCGTCGTCTGCATCTTCAGCCTCGTCGGGTTCGAGAGTGCCACGGCGCTCGGCGGCGAGGCGAAAACCCCGCTGCACAACGTGCCTCGGGCGGTGACGTGGAGCCTGGTGATCACCGGCCTCTTCTTCGTCGTCGTGAGTTACGTCGAGGTCGTCGGCGCCAATGCACACGGTCTGCAACTCGACCAGCTTGATGCACCGCTGAGCGCGTTGTCCGACGCCTATCAGGTCGGATATCTCAAGGCACCGATCTGCCTCGGCGCGATGCTGAGCTTCTATTCGCTCACATTGTCGTGCGTCAACGCGGGCTCGCGCATCCTGCTTCCCATGGCCCGGCACGGCATGCTCAACCAGAAAGTGGCAAACATCCACTCGCACAACCGAACACCACACGTGGCGGTGACCGCCTACACCCTGCTGATCCTATGCATCGTCAGTGTGATGCAAATCTTCACCGACCCGTTGACCACGTTCGGCGACGCCGGAACGCTGGCGGCGTTCGGATTCTTGCTGGCGTACTTCATGATCACCATCGCCGCTCCGGTGTACCTGCGGGCCCATGGGCAGCTCACCGGCAAGAACATCGTCATCTCCGCACTGGCTTTTGTCAGCCTCTTGGTGCCCACCGTCGGTAGCTTCTATCCACTGCCGCCAGTGCCCGTGCGGTACTTCCCCTACTACTTCCTGGCCTATATGGCTGCGGGGCTGGCCTGGATGACCGTGGTGGGACGGCGCCGACCGGCCACATTCACCGAGATTGAAGCCGACCTGGAGGCCACCGTCGACACCTGGACAACTCCGTCACCCAACGCGCACCCGCGCACAGCTGGCCTGGCGCAGAACGGAACAGACGGACGCCAGGTGTGGGCCACCTGAGCGGTCATTGGCGCCGTGGCTGGGCGCCTGACAAGGCGCCCAGTCACCGCGATGTTTCGGCGTTCCCCGGCGGCTGGCCTGCGCACTCCCCCTAGACCGGACCGAACCAGCGCTGCAGTGCAGACCGCAGGTGCTCCGCGTCGTCGGCGGTGAAAGTGTCTGCGGCCCAGGCGACGTAACCATCCGGCCGGATCAGCATGGCGGCAGGACCGTCGGCCATGGCCGCGACCACTGTATCCACGCGGCGGTCCCACGGCGCGGCGGCCTCGGCCGCTGCGCCGCCGGCGAGATCGAGCACCACGCCCCGGCCGCTGTGTAACAGCTCGGTGAGGCGACGTCCGTCGTCCAGCTCCGCCTCCGGCACCATGTATCCGGTCAATCGGTGCGGGACGTCACCCATGTCGTAACGAACGTCCGCACCGGCCAGCAGTCCGGCCATATGGGCGGTCACATCGGGTAGTTGGAAGAGCTCACCGAGCAGCGTGCGTAGGGCACGCACCTCCGGCCCCGGCGCGGTGAGCGCGATCTGGGCCAGTGAGTGCATCATGACGCGCTCACCGACCGGATACCGCTCGGACTCATAGGTATCGAGCAGTTCTGCAGACGCCCAGCCATTGACGACGGCACCCAGCTTCCAGCCCAGATTCAACGTGTCCTGCAGACCGAGGTTCAGCCCCGGCCCGCCCATCGCCGAATGGACATGCGCGGCATCACCGATGAGCAGGACCCGGCCGGACCGGTACGTGTCGGCCTGCCGGGTGTTCTGGCCGTCGATGCGTCGCATCGCAAAAGGCCCTGGGCCGCTTGGCGGTTCGAACGGCACGTCGACCCCGAGCACTCGACGCAGGCTCTGCCGCAGCTCGTCGTACGTCAACTCCGCCGGCGCGTCGTCGGGCGATGACCCGAACTCTAGGGTACCCAGCATCGGCGGATCGCCGTGGGCCTCGAAGAAGATCGCCATGCCGTTGTCGTACCGGTTGTGCCCGAACGGAATCCGCCCGAACCCGGGCACGTCGAATTCTCCGGTCGGAGTCCGGAACTCGTCAGGGATGTGCACATGCGCCAACCGGGCGACCGTCGGTGACGTATGCCCGGGGAAGCCGATGCCCGACTGCTTGCGGACGGTGCTGCGGCCGCCGTCGGCACCCACCAGCCAATCGGCTTCCAGCACATAGGCGCCGTCGGGCGCGGCCACGTCGACGGTGACGCCCTCAGGCCCCGCTGACAGAGCCGTCACGGCGTGCCCCCATCGAACCTCGACCCCGAGAGCCTGGGCCCGCTCGTACAGCAGCTGAACCAACCGGGGCTGCTTCATCAGCACAGCACGCATCGGATTGTCCTCGACACCAACAAAATTCAGCGGCAAGCCAGAGAACATCCAGCCGTATGCGGGCTCCGGAGGGTTGGGGTCGCCCGTGAATGCCTGGTAGAGGCCACGCATGTCGAGTTGCCGGATCACCTGCCCGACAAGGCCGTTCGCCTTGGGCTCGTCGCCTGGGCCGGGTAGCGCATCGAGGATGACGGGTTTGACTCCAGCAAGGGCGAGTTCGCAGGCCATCATCAGGCCATTGGGTCCGGCGCCGGAGATCACGACGTCAGCGGGCATGGTCGCTCCTTCGTTCTGTTCTGTTCGGTTCCGGCAATCCGGCGACGACCGCATCGAAACCCGCACGCATCAGACCGGTGATGGCCACCGGCGGATCGGCGTTCGCGTAAGCCTCCATCGCGGTGTCTCCGACAGCGCGCACCACCGCCGCCACCAGACGCGGGTACATGTCGTCAGGACCGAGACCGGTTCGCTCCGCGATGGCCGCCACCCATTCTTCGTAGAGATCGTGCGGCACCGCGTTACGAACCTCGGTTCGCATCAGGAGTTTTCGCACCTCGACGAGTTCGCGGCGGTCCGGGACAACGTCGGCGCCGGTGATGTCTGCCATCTCCTGCTCGAGGGTGCCCGTCACCGCCTCGACGATCGATGTCCACAGCGGCTCATCGGCCGGCCGTGACCGAAAGACGTTGACACTGCGCCGCATGCGCTCGGCGATGCGGTAGGCCAGCGCCTCGTACTTGCCGGTGAAGTAGTTGTTGAACGTCCGCAAGGACACTCCCGCCAGGGCCGCAATGTCCTCGCGTGTGACGGCGTCCAGCCCGCCACGGTCGAACGCCAGCCGCAGGGCCGCGTCACTGAGAGCCCGGCGGGTGTCGAGCTTCTTCCGTTCGCGCAGACCTGTTTCGACTGATTCAGGCATGCTGCCCACCCTACCGATAATGTTGCACACCGGGCAAGTTTGCACAGCAGGCAATTTCCCGCGAATATGACTGACTGAAGTCATTGACTCAGGTCAGTAATGCGAGTACAACTTGAGCCACCATGACCCGCGCCACCGCCAAACCGTCGCTGCGACAAGCCAAACGGCTCGAAACCCGTCAGCGCGTTCTCGATGCCGCAATCACGGAGTTCAAGCGCGCGGGTATGGCAGATGCCGATGTCGGAGCCATCATCAGATCCGCCGGCGTTGCACACGGCACCTTCTACTTCCACTTCCCCACGAAAGAACACGTGCTGTTCGAGCTCGAACGCCAAGCTGAGGAATCCGCGGGCCGTGAACTCGCCGCGTTTCTACATACCCCCCACACCCTCCAAGAGGCGCTGAACGAGGTGGTGCGGGTCATCGTCGCCGTGGAACGACGGCTGGGCCGACTTCTCTTCAAAGACGTACTGGCCCTGCATTTTTCCTCGAACCGCCCACCGGACGACGAGTGGACCGACCACCGGGTGATCGTGCTGGTGGTCCAGGAGATCGAGCGGGCGCGCCAGGCCGGCGAGGCAGACGCGGACGTCGACCCGTTCCACAGCGCGGTCTACTTCCTGCTGAGCCTCTACGCCCTGCTGACCACAAGCCGCGGAGCGGACCAGATCCGCACCGCATTGCTCGACAACTTCGTCAACACCGCGCTGCGAGGTATCGCAGCCCGATAACCGGAGGAGACACCATGTGGCAGGAAATCGCCCGCCTCGCCATCGCGTGGGGCGCCATGGCCGCCCTCATCGCGTTCTGGTACTGGATGTTCTCGAATATCGGTACCTTCTGAACCGGCGACTCCGCAAGTGTCCCAATCTATTACGGCCGGCGAACTCGAACGCTCCTGCGCGGTCACCGCAGTCGCGCTGTCCGAGCGACGGCGGTCCGGAGTCCGGCTCATCTCCGGCGAACAGCGCCGCTTCGGGCTGAGTACGCATCGCTCCCTCGTCCACGTCCCGTACCCGGCGCCCGTTCCCGACTGGTCATTGCGGACCTACACCTGTGGTGTCGCCCTGCAGTGCGCACCATCGAAGGACCGAATCGCGCAGTATCCGCTACACCGGTTGTCCTCCCGGGAATTGGGCGCGCTCAGGGTTGTCGAAGGGGGCGTCGCACTGGGCTGGGTGGCCGGGCGTTGGCCCGGCCTGCTCCCCGAGGCAAGTCGGGTGCTACCTGATCTGGAGCCTGACGACCCGGACCTCCCTGCGGACGAAATACTCTGCCGCACAGCTGCCCTGGCACGCTCCGGCGCGCGACTACCGGATTACCCGGTGCTCGGTTACCCGCCGCTGCGCACGGCCGCCACCCGAACTCTGGCCAGCTCGATCCGCCGGACACTCGGGCGCATGCCCTGGTCCTCATCCCGCTCAGACGCCCAACGCCTGATGTCGATCCCGGTGGGAGGCGAGGGCGGGGTGCGCAACGCCAACCTGCCACCGGCCAGCCGTCCCGAGGAGGACGACGCCGACATCCGGCCCGACCAACGCGTGGGAATTCCCTACCCCGAATGGAATTCGTGGCGGAGCCAGTTCCTTCCTGATCACGTCGCCGTCCTCGAACGCCGGCAGACCCGGCACCACCGCCGCGGAAGCGCGTCGCCCGACATCCGTCGCTGGTTCGACGAGCCGACCCACCGCACCATGGTCAACCGACTCGAGGACGGCAGTGACCTGGATGTCGATGCTTACGTCGCGTCCTACGCGGACGGACGGGCCGGCTCACCCCACGAGCCAAAGGTGTTCCGCGCCTTGCTGCCGAGTGCGCGCGATACCGCCACCGCCGTGCTGCTCGATGGCAGCTCGTCGTTGGGCATCCATCAGGGTCGGGTGTTCGACCTCGAATTGGCCTGCGCGGATGCACTTTCCCGGGCCATGACGGTCACACGGGAACGCCACGGCATCTTCGTCTTCAGCGGCAATACCCGACACCGCGTCGAAGTGCGGTGCCTGAAAGACTTCAGCGACAACCACTTTGCGTTGCCCAGCAAGTCCGGCCTGGTGACAGGTGGATACACGCGCCTGGGCGCACCCATCCGGCACCTGACCAGCCGCCTGCTGACCCAGCCCGCCGGGCGTCGCGTCCTCATCGTGATCGGCGACGGCCTCATCTCCGACGAGGGCTACGAAGGCCGGTATGCCTGGGCAGACGTCGCGCACGCGGTCGGTGAGGCCGACGAGGCGGGCGTCGGCGTCTACTACCTGGGACTGGGACCCGTCCGCGTGGATCCGCTGCCCGAGGTGTTCGGCTCCCGGCGGTCCCGGCGCATCCGCTGCGTCGAAGAACTCCCTCGTGCCCTGGCGCACGTGCACCGAGAGTTGGTTTCCACATGACCGATTGGGCCGCAACCGATTCGGCGTATCTGCCCGCCGGCGACGAGGTGACCACCTTCAGTCAGGCGTATCGGCGGCGGCTGCCGGTCATGCTCACTGGGCCGACGGGCTGCGGCAAGACGCGCTTCGTCGAGCACATGGGCAAGCGGTTGGGACGCCCCGTGGTCACGATCAGTTGTCACGACGATCTGACGAGTTCGGACCTGGTCGGTCGGTTTGTCGTGGCAGGCGGCGACGTGCTCTGGACCGACGGCCCGCTGACCCGCGCCGTCAAGGACGGCGCCATCTGCTACCTCGACGAGGTGGTGGAAGCGCGCCACGATTCATTGGCGATCTTGCATTCGCTCACCGACCACCGTCGCACGCTCTATCTGGATCGGGCCGGCGAAGTGGTACCGGCGCCCGATTCGTTCCTCCTCGCGTGCTCGTACAACCCGGCCTATCGGCACTCGCTGAAGGACCTCAAGCCGTCGTTCCGCCAGCGGTTCGTCACCATCGCGATGACCTACCTCGCGCCCGATCGCGAGGCCGAGGTTCTGGTCGGCGAGACCGGTATCGACATCGGCGCCGCCCGGCGGCTCGTGCACTGCGCCAACAGCATTCGCCAGGCGGACGACGCGTTCCACTTCGAGCCGCCGTCCACCCGGGTATTGGTCACCGCAGCGCACCTGGTCGCTGCGGGAGCCGACGAGATGTCCGCCGCCGAAGCCGCGGTCCTGGCCCCGCTGAGCAGCGACGGCGCGATCAGCGACGGGCTGCGCGAGATCGCCGCCGCCTGCCTACAACCGTCAGGTGTCCGATGAGCATGAACATCCCTGCCAGAAAAGGAGTTTCACGGTCATGAACGAACAGGATCGCAAACGCAAACGGGCGCTGATCGTATTCCAGCTGTTCGCCTACGGGTGGCTGCTGGCCATGTTCCTGATCCAGCTGCACATGTCGATCGTGCGCGGTTGGTGGTCACTGTGAGTGCCACGACGGTGCCGACGGTCAGTTTGGACCAGCACCACGACGAATCCCGGCTCGCACAACGACAGGCGGACCGCTGGCTGATCACCGGCACATTGCTGATGGGTTCGATGTTCATCGGCTTCGTCGGGCTGCCGTTTTTCCTGCGGGGCGTCTGGCTGCAACGGCGCGCACAGAAGGCCGGGCTGTCGGTGCGGCCGATCATCGTGACACTCATCGGCTATCTGGTCATCCTCGACGCCGCGCTCAACAGCATCGGGTGGTCACTGGACCTGCTGGCGAACCACACTCTGTTGAATCGCACCATCATCACCGCCTGGGGCAACATGTTCGACGCCGGATACTTCTGGCACTACAACGAATTGTGGATCGGCGGGGCGGGCGCACCGGGCGAAAAGGCCTGGGAGGTCGCGCTCATCCTGACGGTTTTCACCATGCGCATCGCGGCCGGCATCGCGTTCCTGCAGATGAAACGGTGGGGTCATCAGTGGCTCATCATCACCTGCTGGTTCGGCATCGTCATCTGGATCGGTTACACGTTCAACATGACGATGTTCGCCGACATCCGTTATGCCGGTGTAGTTTTCCCCGTCGTCGGCTGGTGGCTGTACGACATCTTCTACATCACGCCGTTCCTGGCCATCCCGTATCTGCACACCGTCAATCGCGAAATCTTCAGCGACTAAAGGAATTCCATGACCACCACTGACGCCGAATCGACAGATGCCCTCCCCCTGGGCACCACGCCCGTCTACGCCAACATGCACAAGTGGCTCAAGCGCGGCCTTTTCGTGTGCCTGTTCGGCCTCGTCATCGAAGGGTCGTTCACCATGCCGGCGCTGGCCGTCTGGTACGGCTGGCCGACATTGTCGTTCAGAGAAATCTGCAGCGAGCTGATGAAGGTGCGCTATTCCGATGACACGGTGGAATGCAAGTTCCCCTACGACTTTTCAGGTGCGCCGTTCGGCGGACCACCCGAAGCCGCGGGGCAGCACACGGCCCAGGACACCTGGGGCGTCCAGCCGGTGCCGCATTACCACCGGCTGGGATTCCGCGAACTGGTGACGATCCACGACCAGCGGCTGGCCCGAACCGGCGGCCACTGAAGGGATTTGTGCACGATTTTCCGCGCTGAGCGCGGAAAATCGTGCACAAATCGCTGGGGGCGCTGGGGACTCAGAAGGCGTAAGCGCCGAACCGGCCCCAGGCCACGAACAACGCCAGGCCGAGGAGCACCACGTTGACCGCGACGTTCGGGTACTCCTTGCGGCGCCCGTGCGTGACGATGGCGCCGACCATGACCAACGCGAGGCCGACGGCAGCCAACGGGGTGAGCACCGGGAGGATGTGCACCAGCGGCGGCACGATCAGGCCGATCGCACCGAGAACCTCGGCCACGCCGATCCCGCGGATGGCGTTCGGGTCCACGTCGGCAAGTCCGCCCAGGCCCTGTGCAACCAGTTTTTCCTTGGGCAGAACCAGCTTCATGAGGCCGCTGCCGGCGAAGACGAATGCGAGTACGCCGGCGACAATCCACAGTGCCGTGTTCATGTTGAGCTCCTCGGTTGAAGGCAAGTCTGAAGCAATTAAGCGGACTGTAGTCCATATTCATTCCAGACGAAACGCCGAGTGGCCACCTATCGCACGCTTTCGCGAGAAGGCGTGCGATAGGTGGCCAATCGGCGCGCTGAGGAAGCTAGGCGGTACCCAACGGGTTGATGGTCCACGCGACGTACAGCATCACGGCGCTGACCGA
Source organism: Mycolicibacterium sp. CBMA 226 (assembly GCF_009729075.1). Taxonomy (GTDB): domain Bacteria; phylum Actinomycetota; class Actinomycetes; order Mycobacteriales; family Mycobacteriaceae; genus Mycobacterium. The sequence continues at coordinate 251,875 of NZ_VTGY01000013.1, forward strand.
CGCCGTCGTCGCTACGTCGATGATCCGGCTGCGCACCACCAGCAGGCCAGCACGGTCGTCGGCCAGCAGCAGTCGCATCACGGCGGCAATGCCGACGCCGATCGCCATGACCAGCGCGCCACGGCGCCAGTAGCCGCCGATCACCAGCGCGAAAGCGACCACGAAGAACACACCCACCGACAGGATCGGCCACTGGCCGCGGAGCACCTTGCGGGCGAATTCTTTTAGGGTCAAGACAGTTTCGCCTCTTCCGCCTCGACCACGTTGGCCAGCAGGAAGGCGCGGGTCAGGGGGCCGACGCCGCCGGGGTTCGGCGACACGTGACCGGCCACCTCCCACACATCGGGGTGCACGTCACCGGCGAGCTTGCCATCGACCCGGCTGACACCCACGTCGACGACGGCCGCGCCCGGCTTGACCATGTCGGCGGTCAGCATGTGCGGCACCCCGACCGCGGCAATGATGATGTCGGCCTGCCGCGTCAGCTCCGGCAAATCACGAGTTCCGGTGTGGCACAACGTGACGGTCGCGTTTTCCGAACGCCGGGTGAGCAGCAGGCCCATGGGCCGGCCCACGGTGACGCCGCGGCCGATGACCACGACATGCGCGCCGGCGATGGGCACGTCGAAGCGGCGCAGCAGATGCACGATGCCGCGCGGCGTGCACGGCAGCGGCGCGGGCTCGTTCAGCACCAGCCGGCCCAGGTTGGTCGGGTGCAGGCCGTCGGCGTCCTTGTCGGGGTCGATGCGCTCCAGGGCAGCGTTCTCGTCGAGGTGCTTGGGCAGCGGCAACTGCACGATGTAGCCGGTGCACTCCGGGTTGGCGTTGAGCTCGTCGATGACGGCGTTCAGCTCGGCCTGGCTGATGTCGGCGGGCAGATCCCGGCGAATCGAGTTGATGCCGACCTTGGCGCAGTCGGCGTGCTTGCCGCGCACGTAGGCGTGCGAACCCGGGTCGTCCCCGACCAGTACGGTGCCCAGACCCGGTGTGCGCCCTGCAGCGGCCAGCGCTGCGACCCGTTTGGTCAGGTCAGTGAAGATCTCGTCGCGTGTGGCCTTGCCGTCCAGCGTGATTGCACCCACGGCGACCATTGTGTCAGCCAGCAGAAACCGACGTGGACATGACCCGACACGTTGCGCCCTGACCGGCAGGCCTGACTGACCCAGCGGGTCCCCAGGAAAGTCGGCGACAACCGATAGAGTTGCATTCGATGACTGGACCAGCCGCACTGCCAGCGCTCACCGTTCGCCACGACGCCACCACGCGCACGTTCGCCCCGGGAAATGACGTCGTCGTCGGGCGCGATCTGCGCGCCGACTTCCGCGTCGCCCACCCGCTGATCTCGCGGGCGCACCTGATGCTGCGCTTCGATCACGGCCGCTGGGTCGCCGTCGACAACGGCAGCCTCAACGGTATGTACGTCAACGGGCAGCGTGTTCCTGCCGCCGACCTGCACAACGGCGCGGCACTGAACATCGGTAACCCCGACGGCCCGCTGCTGACCTTCGAGGTCGGCCAGCACCTCGGCCCGGCAGGCACGCCGCCGACGACGTCCATGCCCGTCACCCCGGCGCCGTCGACCAATCACCGGCCCAGCACCACCTGGCCCAGCCACCAGCAGTACACCCCGCCGTCCGCGGCGCAACAGCGCTACCCGAGCGGCCCGCAGACCTTCACCCCATCCGGGCCGCAGCCGCAGTACCCGTCGGGTCCGCAGCCGCAGTATCCGAGCGGGGCCCAGCCGCAGTACGGCCAGCAGCAGCCACCGCGCTACCCGACCGCACCCCAGCAGTACGCGCCGCCGTCGGCCCCGATGTCCCGGCCGGCGCCGGCGCGGGTCGCCCCTGCTCCTGAGGAGTCGAGTTCGCCGGCGACGCAGTTCGGGCCGACCGCCGTCGAGCGTGGCAGTGAGAACAATCTCGGCACGACCATGCTCAAGATCTTGCGGCCAGGCCGCAATGCCGACGTCCCGGCCGGGGCGATCAAGATCGGTCGCGCCACCGACAACGACATCGTCATCCCCGACGTCCTGGCGTCGCGGCACCACGCGACCCTGATCCCGGCCGCGACCGGCGGCGCCCAGATCGTCGACAACCGCAGCATCAACGGGACATTCGTCAACGGCCAGCGCGTCGATGACGCGGTGCTTACCGACGGCGACGTCGTCACCATCGGTAACGTCGACCTCGTCTACTCCGGCGGCACCCTGGCCCGGCGGACGGCCACCACGGCCGACACCCGCACCGGAGGTCTCGAGGTCCACGGCCTGACGTGGACCATCGAGGGCAACAAGACGCTGCTCAACAACATCTCGCTGGACGCCCGCCCCGGCACCCTCACAGCGGTGATCGGCCCGTCGGGCGCCGGTAAGTCGACGTTCGCGAAGCAGGTTGCCGGCCTGACGCACCCGACGAGCGGCACCGTCACCTTCGAAGGCCACGACATCCACGCCGAGTACGCCTCGCTCCGCTCTCGAATCGGCATGGTGCCGCAGGACGACGTGGTCCACGGTGATTTGACCGTCCGGCAAGCCCTGATGTATGCCGCCGAGCTGCGACTGCCACCGGACACCACGAAGGAAGACCGCGAACAGGTCGTCATGCAGGTGCTCGAAGAGCTCGAGATGACGAACCACCTGGACACCCGGGTGGAGAAGCTTTCCGGCGGTCAACGCAAGCGTGCTTCAGTGGCTCTCGAACTGCTGACCGGGCCGTCGTTGCTGATCCTCGACGAACCGACCTCGGGCCTCGACCCGGCCCTGGACCGCGCGGTCATGACCATGCTGCGGCAGCTGGCCGACGCCGGCCGCGTCGTGCTGGTGGTGACGCACTCGCTGACCTACCTGGACATCTGCGATCAGGTGCTGCTGCTGGCACCTGGCGGCATGACGGCATTCTCCGGGCCGCCGAGCCAGATCGGTCCGGAGCTGGGTACCACCAACTGGGCCGACATCTTCTCGTCGGTCGCCGGTGACCCCAACGAGGCCCACCGCAAGTTCCTGGAGCGCACCGGACCGACTCCCCCGGTACCCGCGGCAGCTGAGGCGACCGACCTCGGTAAGCCGGCGAAGACCAGCCTGCGGCGGCAGTTCTCCACCGTCGCACGGCGACAGGTGCGGCTGGTCGTGGCTGATCGCGCCTACTCCGCGTTCCTGCTGTTCTTGCCGTTCATCATGGGTGTGCTGTCACTTTCGGTGCCCGGCGGCGGCCCGAACAAGTCCGGTGTGGGCTTTGGCAAGCCACTCGCGGCCGGCCCACCTGATTTCGGCGCCGCTCCGAGCGAACCGGGCCAGATCCTGGTGATGATGAACGTCGGCGCGATCTTCATGGGCACCGCGCTGACCATTCGCGCTCTGATCGGCGAGCGGGCGATCTTCCGTCGGGAACAGGCCGTCGGCCTCTCGACGACTGCGTACCTGGCGGCCAAGGTTGCAGTATTCACCGCATTCGCGATCGTCCAGTCCTCCATCGTGGTGACCATCACGATCATCGGTAAAGGCTGGGGTCCGGGCGCGGTCACCAATGGTGCTGTGATCCCCGGCCGCAGCCTCGAGATGTTTGTCGACATCTCGATGACGTGTGTGGCTGCGGCCATGACCGGTCTGGCTCTATCCGGCCTGGCCAAATCCGCCGAGCAGATCATGCCGTTGCTCGTCGTGGCAGTGATGAGCCAGTTGGTGTTCTCCGGCGGCTTGATTCCAGTCACCGGCCGCGTGGTGCTCGATCAGCTGTCCTGGCTAACACCGGCACGGTGGGGTTTCGCGTCGTCGGCGGCGACCATCGATCTGACCAGATTGGTGCCAGAGCCCGTGCTGCCCAATGACAAGTTCTGGCATCACACCACCGGCGCCTGGTGGATCGACATCGGCGCCTTGTTGCTGCTCTCGGCGTGCTATCTCAGCTTCGTGCGCTGGCGGATTCGCCTCAAAGCTGACTGACGTGGCACACCCGAAAATGGACCTACGCAACAGTTTCGGGTGTGATCGCGGCCGGGTCGGCCGTGGGCAGCGTCAGTTGCATGTTCGATACGTTCAGAACGCCGAGCGAGGCGATCGCTTGGTAGTCGGCAGCGCTGGCGACCAGTTGCAGTGTCAGCGTCTGCCCGGGGCGAAGCGTTTGTGCGACGTCTTCCAGCGCGACGGTGATCGTGTGTGTCTGGCCGTCCAATGTCACGGGGATGGGGGTGACCTGGTTGCCGAGCACGAGACCTGTTGTGTTGTCGACGAGTTGGCCGTACACGTGGCTGGCGATCCCCGTGCCGGAATAGGTGAGCGTCAGCTGCGGTGCGCCGACGACATAGGTCGTGGTCGTGCCTGCCGGAATCGTGAGATTCAGAGCGTTGTGCGCCGGACCACCGCCGATCGGTAATACACCGAGCAACGCCGAGCCGCCGATGAACGGGACCAGCGGCAGATGGCCACCGCTGCTCGAAGCGACGATCGGCGTGCCAGTGGGAATCGGGTAGACGTCTGACGAGTAGTACTGCCCGTGTTGGTCGACGAACTCGAACTTCGGGCCCGTCGACACCGTGGTGTCACCTTTTACGTACCGGTCGAGCCACTGCAGGGTGCGCTGCTCGATCAGCCTGCCGTCGGTGGGATCGAGAAGATCATTGGTGCAGACCCCGTGCCCACCGCAGAACCAGATCACCTTCGTTGGCACACCGTCGGCGATAAGCGTTTTCGCGTTGGCATCGGCCTCTTGCAGGGTGAAGAGCGTGTCGACCGTGCCCTGGATCAGCATGGTCGGCGCCGTGATCTTGCTGACCAAATCGCCGGGACCGCGGCTGGCCAGCAGCGCTTGGTCGCTCGGGGTGATCAGGCCGGTCAGGTCGCCGTAGATCGCGGCGGGCAGCAGGGCGGGGTTGGCGCGCGCGAAAGTGCCGAGAAGTGCGGCCTCGAGGAGCGTTCCCCAGCCACTCTTGAACGCATCGTTCTTGTAAAGCGAGGTGTTCAGGCTGTGCCACGCGATGGTCGGCACGATCGCATCGATCCGGGGATCGGTCGCGGCGGCCACCAGTTGGATGCCGCCCCCATAAGAGGCGCCGACCATACCGATCCGTGGATCGAGAAGTGCCGGGTTACCGTCGAGTCGGACATCGGGCCGGGTCGCCACCCAGGTGATGATCGAGGAGACGTCCTTGGCCTCGAAATCAGGAGAGTCCACCTGCAGAACCCCGCCCGACTGCCACTCACCGCGCGGGTCCCACGTCACGACGTTGTAGCCGGCATTGCGCAGGGCGGCGACGCCGACCGCGCCCAGGTTGTCGGTGATCGGTCCGTCGAGAAAAGTGCCATTGATGTTCGTTGCACCCGGCATGCCCAGTCCTGGACCGTCGAGAATCGTCGGCGCCGTCTGACCTGCCCGAAGTCCGGTGGCAGGCATGAAATGGACATAGATCTGTGTGCCGTCGAATGACGTCACCATCACGTCGGTCGGCATCGGAGTGCCGGCCGGTAGCCCCTGCTGCAGCGGGTATCCGATGATCGGATGGAGAACGTCGCTGATGATCGGAATCTGACTGATAAAAGCCACCACCGGCGTCACAAACAGCGGCCCGATGATGGGTATTTGCTGCAACGGCGCCAGCAGCGGCGTCTGCACGGTAGCGACGACACGCGCATGTGTCACCGGGTCGATCACCCCCGGAGCAACAGCGGCCGTGGGCGCGAAAGTCTCTTTGCTGGTGGCCGCGAGCATGGTCCACGCCAGCGGCGAGTCTGCCGGCGCACCAGGGTTGCCGCCAACGGATGGACTTCCGAGTGAGCCGGCCAGATGTGAGACGGCGGTGGCGACGGTCGCTACGGGCCCCGGGGAAACCGACGCGCTCGACGACGTCTGCGCCCGCGCACTGGTCGTCAGGGCCGCGAGCTGACTTGTGCTCGCGGTCGGTGCCGGTGATGTTGTCGGCGGGGGTGTGGTCTGGGTGATCGAAGTGCGGACGACGGCGGTCAAGGCTGCCGGCGTGGGCCGGGCCGGCGGGGTCGGCAGTGTCGGCGATGTCGGCGTCGAGGCCGGCTCCGGTGCAGTGATCTTGGCCGTTGATGTCGTCGGCGACGGGGACGGCGATGCCGGCGTCGGCGACTTGCGGTTGTCACGAAGCTTCGACATGAAAACTGTTGTTGAGGAAGGTTTTTCGGGCGTCTTTGCGACGTGCTTGTCGCCAGGCGCCGACGTATCGCCGACCGTGGCCGGCGCGGTCGCCGACGACGCTGGTGAGTTCTTCGCTCCTGCCGAACTCTCCCCGGTGTTGCTTGGCTGGTCGGCCCATGCCACGCCCCCGCCTGAGAGCACTGCCGCGCCAATCCCCAATGCCGCTGCCAACCCGCCGATTCGCCCGATGCTCCCCGCTGCACCCATGCCCATATTCCTACCCCCGCGGCGCGGCATGCGGAAGAGTCCAGAACAAGGCAGCCCGTAGCGGCCCTGTGTGCGGGCGAACCCGGCGGCTCACGCCGCCCTGTGCATCATGTTCGGGCCGGACCCGTCAGCATTCTTTGACATTGTCAACCCGTGCTGACGGCCTCCGCCCGAAGTGGTGCCGCCTAGAGGTCACCTGGTGCTGGCCGGGAAACACTGACCGCTACTCCCCGTGCAAATCCAGACCGTGCGCGACGGCGTAGGCGATGGCCTGGTCGACGTCGATGCGGGCGCCGCGAACCCCGGCGGTGGTCCAGAACGTCGCATCGGTCCGGGCGGCCCGCAAATCTGCCTGCTCGAACCTCGCGTTCTGCACCCGCGCACCACGGAGATCGGCCCCGCGCAGCACGGCCTTGCGCAGGTCCGTACCGACCAGCGAGGCCTCGGCCAGCCGGCAGTCGGTGAGGTCCACCGATCGCAGGTCGCAACCGGCCAGCACAGCGAGCCGCAAGTCCACCTCGACCATCGTGATGGGCCGCAGCGAGCACTCGGTGAACGTCGATCCGAGCATGGTGCAGTGCCGGAAGGTGCTGTGCGCCAGCAAGGTCCGGCGGAAGGTGCAGTTGCGGAAAGCCGAGCCGGAATGCTCGGACTCGGTCAGGTCGACACCGCTGAAGTCGCAGTCGGTGAAGACCACCCGTTCGGTGCGCAGCCGGCTCAGGTCGGCGTCGTGTTCGTCGCGAAAAACGACTCCGGTGAATTCCGTATCCTGCCAGTGCTCGTCGGGAACCGTCACGAGTTCGTACGATAGCCCGATGGCCGACCTGGCACGCCCCGCTGACCATCTATCGAGACGCGGCTTTCTCACACTGACCGCCGCCGGACTGACTGCATCACTGACCGCCCCGATTGCCTTGGCCGACAACGGCAAACTGATCGACTTCGCCGAACGTCAGGTGCCCGTGGACCAGATCGTCGCAGCGGGCTACACCGGCGTCATCGTCTACGTATCGGAGCTCCGGCCGGGCGCCACCTTCGACTTCAAGCCGGTCAGTCGCAGCTACACCGACGCGCTGCGCGCGGCAGGTCTGCACGTCGTCAGCGTCTACCAGTACGGCAAGCCCGGCTGGGTCAACAGCCCCTCGGACTTCACCCGCGGCTTCGACGGCGGCGTGGCCGACGCCCGTACCGCGCAGAGCCTGCACGGCGCGGCCGGTGGACCCGACACCGCGCCGATCTTCTTCAGCGTCGACGAGGACATCTCCGCCGATACCTGGAAAAGCGTTGCGCTGCAATGGTTCAAGGGCATCAATTCAGTAATCGGACCGGCACGCACAGGGATTTATGGCGGCGCCCGGCAGGTCACCTGGGCGGTCGACGACGGCGTCATCGGCCGGTCCACCACGCCCGGTCACAGCTGGGCCTGGCAGACGCGGGCCTGGTCCGGCGGCGCCCGCGCGCCGGTGGCCGTGCTGTATCAGGCGACGGTGGTGACGGCGTCCGACCCCGGCACCATGATCGGCGACATCCACGTCGACGAGGACGACATATTGGCGCCTGACTACGGGCAGTGGGACCTGGCGCGCTAGGCCGGGGCGCCCAACCTCGTCAGTGCGTACTCGGTGACGGTGATCAGCGCATCACGCGCCGACTGTCGCTGCCGCGCGTCGACGGTGACGACCGGGATGTGGTCGGACAAGGCCAGCGCCTTGCGCACCGCATGGCCGGGATGCCTTGGTGCGCCATCGAATTCGTTGACGGCGATGATGAACGGCAGGCCCCGTGCCTCGAAGAAGTCGACGGCGGCGAAGCTGTCCTGCAGCCGGCGGACGTCGACGAGGATGATCGCGCCGATGGCGCCGCGCACCAGGTCGTCCCACATGAACCAGAACCGGCGCTGCCCCGGCGTACCGAACAGGTAGAGCACCAGGTCGTCGGCGAGCGTGATGCGGCCGAAGTCCATGGCCACGGTGGTGGTGTTCTTGTCGGGCGTGCCGGCGAGCGCGTCGACCCCGGCGGAGGCATTGGTGACGATCGCTTCGGTGCGCAGCGGCATGATCTCCGAGACCGCGCCGACGAACGTCGTCTTACCGGCACCGAACCCGCCCGAGATGACGATCTTCGTCGACGCGGGGGCGTGCCGATGGGAGCGCCCGCCGGAGCCCGGAGGCCGGTCAGAGAGCTCGAAGCCCACGCAGTGTCCTCCCGATCAAGTCACGCCTATCGTCGATGCTCGTCGTTGTGCCGAGCGTGGCGTGTACTTGAAGATAACCCTGCGTGACGAGGTCGCCGATCAGCACACGCGCAACACCGAGTGGTATTGCTAACTTTGCCGCGACCTCGGCCACCGAGGGCCGGGTGGAACCGAGTTTGAGAATTTCGCCGCGCACGTCGTTGCCGGGCCAGGACGACGCCGGAGCGGACTCGATCGGGTAGATCGGCGCCTCCATGGGCAGATCGACCTCGGTGGCGGTCCGGCCCGCGGTCAGGCGGTAGGGCCGCACCAGGCTGGGCTGCTCCGACGAGAACGCGGCCCAGGCATCAGATGTCGGCTCCATGATGACCTACGGCCTCATCCGATTTGCCGGCTCCGCCGACGTCCTGCGCGAGGACTGCACGACGGTCCCGACCCGTTCGACCAGGATCGCCATCTCGTAGCCGATCTGGCCGATGTCGCATGAGCGGGTTGCCAGCGTCGCGAGGTTGGAGCCGTCGCCGACGCGCATCAGCAGCAGATAGCCGTGCTCCATCTCGACCACGGACTGCAGGACGTGCCCGCCGTCGAACAGTTGGGAGGCGCCGGTGGCCAGGCTGGCCAGCCCGGACGCGACGGCGGCGAGCTGATCGGCACGTTCGGTCGGCATCCGTGAGCTGGCGGCCATCAGCAGACCGTCGGCCGACACCAGGATGGCGTGCGCCACCCCCGACACCTCGTCGGCGAATTTCGTGACGAGCCAGTCGAGTGACTCGCGCTGGGTTGCCCGGGTCATCACCGACCTCCGTTGTCTCGGGACTGCGACCGACCGGCGTGCACACCACCGAAATGCCCGCCGATGCTGGCCCGCACTGCGGCGGGATCCCGCCGCAGTGCTCCCTCGTCGGAAGCTTCGGGGTCGGCGCCCTCGTCAGGCGCACCGGGGATCAGCCTGGCACCGGGCTGACGGACCGGCAGGCCCGCCTCAGTGTGCTCGACGACCGGCGCGTCCTGCGCGGCGGCCGCCGCCGACCAGCCCTGGTCCCACACCGTCTGCCAATCGAGGTCGGTGCTGTTCGCCAACTGGGTGGGGTCGTCGATCAGCCATTCCGACAGCATCCTCTGGTAGATGGCGTCCTCGCTTCCGGCAGTGGCGCTCGGCTGGGGCGTCGGGGTCGGGCGAGCCGGCGGCGCGGATTCCGGCACCGAACGCGCAGGCTCGGGGCGTGCAGGCTCAGCCGCCCGCGGCGGCGTCTGGGCCCGGGCCGCGAAGAACGACGACGTGTCGGTCGGCGCCTGCGCGGGCCGGTCGACAGGCGACTCGGCTCGCCCGCCGATGCCGCTGGCGCCAGGGTTGCGCTGCGGCAGGTTGACTCCGCTGAGATCACCGGCGTCGGTGGGGGCGGCGCCGAAGCCGTTGCGCTGCTGGGGCTCCACGAACGCCGGCTCCACCGGTGGAGCGGGCGGCGCCGGGGGCTGAGCGAAAGGCTGTTCCACGGCACCGAACGTCGCGAACCCGCCGGTGTCGGGACCGAGACCCGGCAGTTCCGTCACGCCGGTCTCGGCGGTGGACGAGCCGTCCCAGTAGGTACCGAAATCCGGAATCGCGGGCAAGCCGGCCAGCAGTTCGACCGGGACGTAGATGCCGGCGGTGGTGCCTGAATCGGGATCACCTTCGACGGTGTCGCGCAGTCGGACGACCAGGCCGTGCTGCGTGGCGAGCCGACCGACCACGAACAGACCCATGTGCCGCGCGGTGTACGTGTTGACCTCACCGCCCGAGCGCAGCCGGCTGTTGGCCATGCGCAGGTCGGCTTCGGTCATGCCCAGGCCGGCGTCGCTGACCTCGATCACCAGTGCGCCGTTGGACGCATGCACCGCGGAGACGTGTACCTGGGAGCTCGGCGGCGAGTAGCGCAGGGCGTTGTCGAGCAGCTCGGCCATCATGTGCACCAGGTCGCCGGCGACCGATCCGTGGATCTCGGTGTCGGGCGCGGCGACGATGACCACGCGGGTGTAGTCCTCGACCTCTGAGGCCGCCGCGTTGATCACCGTGGTCACCGGCACCGGCTCGCCCTGCTCGTGCGGCACGTTAGTCCCGGCCAGCACCAGCAGGTTGGCGCCGTTGCGCCGCATCCGCGCCGCCAGGTGGTCCAGCCGGAACAGCTTGGCCAGGCGCTGCGGATCCTGCTCGTCGCGCTCGAGCTGGTCGATGACCGTCAGCTGCTGGTCGATCAATGACCGGCTGCGTCGCGACAGCGTCTCGAACATGTCGCTGACCTGCAGCTGCAGCCGGGCCTGCTCGCCGGCCAGCAGCACCGCCTGCTCGTGCAGTTCGTCGACCGCGTGCGCAACCTGACCGATCTCCTCGGTGGTCTGCACCGGTAGCGGCCGCACCGTCACGTCGGCGCCGGACCTGACCTCGTCGAGCTCACGGACCAGGTCCTCGTGGGCGACCTTGAGGGCGCTGCTGCGCAGTCGGCGCAGCGGCCGGATCAGCGTGCGCGCCATGTACAACACGACGAGCAGCGCCAGCACCATCACCGCGCCGACGATCACCGAGTCGCGGATGGCTTCGGTGCGCCTGGCAGCGGCTTGTTCGTCGACGGCAGAGGTGACAGTTGCCGATACACCGTCGATGAGTTTCCCGGCGATGCCGCTGGTGGTCTGGATCGACTGGGTCAGTTCAGGATTGTTGACCAGCTGCACGTTCGGGTCGGACATCATCGACATCCGCTTGACCATTTCCTGCGCCAGCTTCTGCGCCTCGGGCGACCCGACGCCCAGCACTTCGCTCATCCCGAACAACGTCGACGGCTCGGTGCCGGCCAGTGTGGTCATCGAGCTGCGCAGTTCGTTGTCCGGCAGCTCGCCGCCGAGGGTGACGAGCAGCTGCTGCATCATCATCTGGCCGCGCGCGCCGACAGCCCGGCTCAGGCCCTGCGTCTGGGCGCGGATCTTCTCGTCATCGATACGCACCGAACCGTTGATGGTGTCCTCGGCGGTCAGCAGGATCGGCGCGTACAGGGTGACGCGCTCGCGCAGCCCGACGCTGTTGGCCGCGACCTTGTTGAGCAGCCCCTGACCACCGTCCAGCAGTGTCTTGACCCCATTACGGACGTCGGTCGCGACGTCCGTGTCCGTCAGCCGGTGTTGCAGCCGCCGTTTACTGTCGTCATAGGCGCTGAGCGCCTGTTGTGCGTCACCGCCGGTGGAGCTGGCCAGCATCGCCGCGTCGAAGGTAGCCATGTAGTTCTCGATGGCCGGCACCATTTCGGCGCGATCAGCCGCGCGCCGCAAATCCGCCGCATCGGTCCAACCCGAATAGATACGCATTCCGCCGAACGTGCCGGCCAGCACCAGAGGCACAAAGGCGATGGCGAACACTTTCCAGGCGACCGGCCAATTCGACGGCGCGAAGCGGGATGGGCGTTTCGCGGGGGCGCGGGTGACCTGATCAGCTGCCGAAAACTGTTGCGCAGCAGTCATCGCGGCTCGGCTTCCCCGCCGGCCATGGGGCCGCAATCAACTAAAGGCGCATGGTTCATATCGGTGTTCCCCGCCGGATTATCAGCCCACTCGGGCACGGGAAATCCGCCTGGCAATCTGTCGCAGTATGACAGCGATAAGCAGCTGTTTCCATGCTTCACATCCAACGAACAGCGTTCGTGACCGATGTGTTGCACAGTTGTGTGATAAGAGCGCGCCGTCCGGTCCGCCGCTCAGTGAATGCGATTGAGCAGAACCCAGTTGAGTACGGGGACCGCGATCTCGACAACGATCAGCACGATATAGAAGGCGTGCGGCACCCCGGTCTGCCAGATGGCCAGCAGCCGGGCCAGGCCGCCGGCCAGGAACACCCCGCTCAGGGCCTGCACCAGCACCGACCGCCGGGCAAGGTCGGCGGCGGCCCAGACGAATCCCCCACCGAATCCGATGAAGAGCATCGCGTAAAACCGCAGTTCACTGTCGATGCTGGCGTTGACCGGACCGCCGGCGATGATCGACGGCGGGCCGAACAACAGGTGCACGATCCCGATCGCCATGCAAGCGGCACCGAAGACTCTCAACCACCACTTGGTCGCCATGCCCCGCCCCCGTTATTAGATCCCATCTAATAGAAGATTATGGCCCTGCAAAGCTGCGGTCAACAGGTGAATTAGAGTGCCTAAATGGCACGGAGTCGGTTGACCCCCGACCAACGTCGAGATCAGATCCTCGATCTCGGTATGGCGGCGTTCTCGGTCACCCCTTTCGAACAAGTATCGATGGAGGACATCGCGGCACAAGCCGAGATCTCCCGGGCGTTGATCTACCACTACTTCCCCAGCAAGAAGGAACTGTTCGCCGCGCTCTGGGCCAGGGCCCACGAGCAACTGTCCGCGGACTCGCACTTCACCCCTGCCGGCACAGTGCGAGACCAGGTCCGCGCCGCGCTTGTCACCTACTACTCGTTCTACGAACGCAACTTGACTCTGGTCATGATTGCCAACCGCAGTGCCATCGCGGCCGATCCGGTGGTGCGCGACCCGATCACCATCGAACTCAACGGCCTCCGCGACCGCATCGTGAACTCGCTCGACCTGACCGAAAGCGGCCGCGATGTGATGGCCGTCGCGCTGTCCGGCTGGCTCGCACTGGTTCGCGAGATCGCTCTGGAATGGCTTGGGCTGCAACAAATTTCTCGCGATGCCGCCGTCGATCTGTGCATGTCCGCGCTTGACGGTCTGGTGAGCCCGCATGCGGACCTGAACCGGCAGCCCCGTGGGATCACCGATTCGGCGGCCGCGCGCTGACTACATGTGCCCGTTGCCGGTATGGGACACCACGTTGTTGGCGGTCCTGGTGGCGATTGAATTGTTCGTGATCTGCGTCGGCGACATCGTGGTCTGCATGGGGGTGGCGGTGCCGTTCGCAGAGGTCCGGGCGCACGCGGTGTCGTACTGCGACGGCGCGCCGAGACCGTGTCGGGCATTGTTGTAGGCCTGCCCGCCCGTCCCGCCGAGCGGGCTGTTGATGCCGCCCTCGTTGAATACCGAGCCCGGCGACGTCGCGGCGTTACCCGGTGTTCCGCCGCCGGCGGCTTCGATGCCCTGGCAGCTGAAGTTGTGAGTGGTGTTGTCGGCGGTTGCCGGCGTTGCCATGCCGATCAGGGCGGCACCTGCCATGCAGCTTGCTGCTATCAGTGTGCGCATCATGATCACCTGCCTGTTTGTCGCTGAAAGCGGGGGCGCGCATCGTCGAGCGCCCTATCTAAGTGACACGAGACCCGGCAGGTTGGCGTTCAAGAATTTGCCCAGCCGAACGCTGCTGGTTGACTCTCCCGGTGACACCGACGACACGGAATCCGGTGTCCAGGCAGAGAGGCGGCACGGTGGCACTGAAGGTGCTGTTCTACTCCCCCCGGATCGCGCCGAATACCGGCAACGCGATCCGGATGGTCGCAGCCACCGGCGCCGAGCTGCATCTGGTCGAGCCGCTCGGCTTCGATCTGTCCGAGCCGAAGCTGCGTCGCGCCGGCTTGGACTACCACGATCTGGCATCGGTGACGGTGCACCCCGACCTACCGACGGCGTGGCAGGCGCTGATGCCGGCGCGGGTGTTCGCCTTTACCGCGCATGCGAATTCGTCGTTCGCCGAGGTGTCCTACCAGGCTGACGACGTGTTGATGTTCGGGCCCGAGCCCACCGGCCTGGATGCCGAGACCCTCGCCGACCCGCACGTCACCCAGCAGGTCCGGATCCCGATGATCCCAGGCCGGCGGTCATTGAACCTGTCCAACGCCGCGGCCGTCGCGGTGTACGAGGCATGGCGTCAGCTCGGCTTCGCCGAGGGCAGTTAGCCGCGCTGACGCGTCAGCTCACCAGGTGTCCCAGTGCGCGAGCTGCTCGGCCGGCAGCCGCTGCGCCTTCTTGAAATCAGTGCCCTTGGTGTAGGCGATCGGGAACAGCCCACCCTGCGTGACCTTGTCGAACGGGATACCCAGCAGTTCGGCAGCCTGCTTCTCGCCGTCGCCGATCAGGTGCAGCGTCGTCCAGGCCGAGCCCAGACCACGGGAGCGCAACGCCAGCATGAAGCTCCATACCGCCGGTAGCAGCGAGCCCCAGTACGACGCCTGCATGCCGGCATCCATCCCGTCGGGCCGGCCCTCCAGGCAGGGGATCATCAGGACCGGGGCCTTCTCGAAGTTCTCGTTGAGGTACTTGGCCGAGCCCATCACCGCGTCCATCTGCTGGTCACGGATATCGCCGCGCTGAGGCTTGGGCAGGTCCAGGTATGGCGTGGCGTTGGCGCGGTAGATGTCGGCCAGCGCCTTCTTCTTGGCGGCGTCTTCGACGAACACGAACTGCCAACCCTGAGCGTTGGAGCCGGTAGGCGCCTGCAGCGCCAGGTCCAGACACTCCATGATCACCTCGCGCGGCACGGGCTTCTCGAAGTCGAGTCGCTTACGCACCGATCGGGTCGAGGTCAGCACTTCGTCAGCGGTGAGGTTCAGCGTCATAGCCGCACATTACCGCCGCCGGAACCCGCCCCCTGGCAGCGGTATCAGTGGCTCTCAGTGCCGGGGCAGCTTGGTCACCGCGCGCACGATCGGCACCAGGGACTTCTGCCACAGCGACTTCGACAGACCGAACGGCGGATCGAGGTTGAGCACCTTCGATGTCGAAATCGTCTGGGACTCAGTGTATTTCAGCAGACCTTCAGCGCCGTGCCGGCGGCCCACACCCGAAATGCCCATGCCGCCCATGGGCGCGCCGAGGCTGCCCCAGGCCAGGGCATAGCCCTCGTCGACGTTGACCGTGCCGGACCGCAGGCGCGACGCGATCTGCTCGCCCTCCTCGATCGAGGCAGCCCACACGCTGGCGTTGAGCCCGTATTCGGTGTCGTTGGCCTTGGCGATGGCCTCATCAACGTTGGCGACCGGGTAGATCGACACCAGCGGGCCAAAGGTCTCGTTGTCGGCACACTCCATGTCGGGGGTGACGTCGGTGAGCACCGTCGGCTCGTAGAACAGCGGGCCGATGTCCGGGCGGGCATTGCCACCGGCAATCACCTTGGCGCCCTTGACCTTTGCGTCGTCGACGTGGCCGGAGACGGTCTTGAGCTGACCCTCGGAGATGAGGCTGCCCATATCGACGGTGAAGTCGTAGGCGGTGCCGAGCTGCATCTTGCGTACCTGGTCACCGAACTTGCGGGTGAACTCGTCGGCGATGTCCCGCTCGACGTAGATGCGCTCGATCGAGATGCAGAGCTGGCCGGCATTGGAGAAGCAGGCGCGGGTGGCGGCCTTGGCGACCTTGTCGAGGTTGGCGCCCTGGGCGACGATCATGGCGTTCTTGCCGCCAAGTTCGGCGGAGAACCCGATGAGGCGACGGCCGGCTTGCTCGGCGAGGTGGCTGCCGGTGGCCGAGGAGCCGGTGAACATCAGGTAGTCGCAGTTGTCGGCGATCGCGGTGCCGACCACCGAACCCGGCCCGGGGACCACGGCGTAGAGCGCGCGCGGCAGGCCGGCGCGGTAGAGCAGCTCGGCGCAGGCCAACGCGCAGTACGGGGTCTGACTGTCCGGCTTGAGCACCACGGCATTACCCGCGAGCAGCGCGGGCACGGCGTCAGAAGCGGTCAGGGTCATCGGGTAGTTCCACGGCGAGATGACGCCGACGACGCCCTTGGGCTGGTAGACGACGGTGGTCCGGTTCAATCCCGGCAGGAGCGGCGCGACCCGACGGGGCTTGAGCAGCTTGGCGGCAACCTTGGCGTAGTAGTCCGCGTTGGCAAACAGGTCGATGATCTCTTCCTGGGCGGCCCACCGCGCCTTGCCGGCCTCGGCCTGCAGTAGGTCCATCAGGAACTCACGGTTCTCGAGCACCAGGTCGCGGTAGCGCGCGATCACCGCGGCCCGCTCGGAGACCGGACGCTTGACCCAATCGCGCTGGGCGGCACGGGCTTTGACGAACGCCTTCTCGGCATCTTCAGCGGTCGCGACCGGGATGGTGGTCAGCGGCTTGCCGGTGAAGACCTCGTCGATGGTGCGGGTTGGCCGGGCGTCGATGTCCTCAATCGCGGCCAGTTGACGCAGACGGTCGAAAACCTGCGTTGACGGTGCGGGCATGCTGGCTCTCCTGAGTCGGTCGCGGATGCGCGGTTATTTTGCGGTACCGGCGGTCTCGGTAACACTACTCGACAGCGTGGGGCTGCCATAGATCCAGCTTTTTACAAATACGGCCATATGTCAATGAACTGGGCAAAATTACCCACTTCGTCTGGTCGGCCCATCTATTGGGGTGATTCCATCCTGCTCCGCCCTCGAGATGGACCAAATGGTCGCTGATGCCCCTTCCAAGCAACCATTTCGTCCATCTCGACGAGACTTCGGCCGCCAGGCTGGCACCCCCGCCTCACCGGAAGTCCCGCGATTTGGCCGTCACCCGCAGATCGAGCCGGCCCATCCGGTCCGCGATCACAGTGACGGCGCCACTGGCGTTCTGCACGATGCCGCGCACCAACAGCGCCGGCGCCGTCTGCGCCAGCTTTCGATGACGGGACCACACCCCCGGTGCACACAGCACGTTGACCATGCCGGTCTCGTCCTCAAGGTTGATGAACGTCACCCCCTGGGCCGTGGCCGGACGCTGCCGGTGCGTCACCGCGCCGGCCACCACGATGCGGGTGCCGTCGGGCACCTCCAGCAGCCGGTTGGCCGGAACGACGTCCAGCGCGTCGAGGTCTTCCCGCAGGAACTGCGTCGGATAGCTGTCGGGCGAGATACCCGTGGCCCACACATCGGCGGCCGCCAGTTCCAGATCCGTCATGCCAGGCAGCGCCGGAATGCCCCCGGCTGATCCGACGCCGGGCAACCGGTCCGGACGCTCCGCGGCGGCCGCCCCGGCCGCCCACAACCCCTCGCGCCGGGTGATGCCGAAACAGCCCAGCGCGCCCGCGGTGGCCAGCGCCTCGGCCTGCGGCACCGACAGTTGCACCCGCCCGGTCAGGTCGAGCAGAGAGGCATACGGCCCGCCCGCTTCTCGTTCGTCGACGATGCGCTGCGCCAACTCATCCCCGATATGCCGGACCGTTCCCAACCCCAGCCGAACCTCAGAGCCGTGGTTCTCGCACGTCGCATACGCCAGGCTCGCGTTCACGTCCGGACCGTGCACCAGTACCCCGTGCCGCCGGGCGTCGGCCACCAGTGACTGCGGCGAGTAGAAGCCCATCGGCTGGGCCCGCAGCAACGCCGCACAGAACACCGCAGGGTGGTGCAGCTTGAACCACGACGAGGAGAACACGAGCGACGCGAAGCTCAGCGCATGACTCTCCGGGAAGCCGAAATTGGCGAAGGCTTCGAGCTTTTCGTAGATTCGCTCGGCCGTCGGGCCGGCGATGCCGTGCAGTTCGCGCATGCCGTCGAAGAACCGCCCGCGCAGCTGCCGCATCCGTTCGGTGGATCGTTTGGACCCCATGGCCCGGCGCAGCTGGTCGGCCTCGGCCGGGGTGAAGCCGGCGCAGTCGACGGCCAGTTGCATGAGCTGTTCCTGGAACAGCGGTACCCCGAGCGTCCGGTCCAATGCAGGCTTCATCGAATCGTGTTCGCAGTCGGGCTTTTCCAGTCCGTTGTGCCGCCGGATGTACGGGTGCACCGAGCCGCCCTGGATCGGGCCGGGACGGATCAGCGCCACCTCGACCACCAGGTCGTAGAACTTCTTGGGTTTCAGCCGCGGCAGTGTGGCCATCTGCGCCCGGGACTCGACCTGGAACACCCCCACCGAGTCGGCGCGCTGGAGCATCTCGTACACCGCCGGTTCGGTCAGGTCGAGCCTGGCCAGATCAACCTCGAGGCCCATGTGTTCCCTGGCCAGGTCGATCATGTAGTGCAGCGCCGAGAGCATCCCCAGCCCGAGCAGGTCGAACTTCACCAAACCGATTGCCGCACAGTCGTCTTTATCCCACTGCAGCACACTGCGGTTCTCCATCCGCGCCCACTCCACCGGACACACGTCGGCGATGGGCCGGTCGCAGATCACCATGCCGCCCGAGTGAATTCCCATGTGCCGCGGCAGATTCCTGATCTGCAGCGCCAGATCGATCACCGCCTCCGGGATGTCCTCGACATCCGGGGAATCGGCCAGGCCGTTCCACCGGCTGATCTGCTTGCTCCACGCATCCTGCTGCCCTTGTGAAAAGCCGAGCGCCCGCGCCATGTCCCGCACCGCACTGCGGCCGCGGTAGGTGATCACGTTGGCCACCTGCGCGGCGTAGTCCCGGCCGTACTTCTCGTACACGAACTGGATGACGTTCTCGCGCAGGTCCGATTCGATGTCGATGTCGATGTCCGGCGGACCGTCACGCGCCGGGGACAGGAATCGCTCGAACAGCAGCTCGTTGGCCACCGGGTCGACGTTCGTGATCCCGAGGGCGTAACAGACCGCCGAGTTCGCCGCCGACCCCCGGCCCTGGCACAGGATGTCGTTGTTCCGGCAGAACTCGGTGATGCTGTGCACCACCAGGAAGTAACCCGGAAACTCCAGCTGCTCAATGATTTTCAGCTCGTGCTCGATCTGCCGATACGCCTTCTCCCGGTCCGCATCCGGCTTCCAGCCGTAGCGACGGGCCGCCCCCGCCGCCACCAACTCGCGCAGCCAGCTGATCTCGGTGCGCCCTTCCGGCACGTCGAACGGCGGCAATTTCGGTGCGATCAAACGTAATTCGAACGCACACTGCTCCCCCAGCTCGGCGGCGTTCGTCACCGCACTCGGGTGGTGTGCGAACAGCCGGGCCATCTCCGCCCCGGAGCGCAGATGGGAACCGCCCAGCGGGGCCAGCCAGCCTTCGGCCTCATCCATCGAGTTCCTGGCCCGGATGGCACCCATCGCCATCGCCAGTTTTCCCCGCGACGGTGCGGCGAAATGCGCGGCGGTGGTGGCGACCACGTCGAGGCCGAACCGCGGCGCCAGTGTCGCCAGCGCAGCATTGCGTTCGTCGTCGAGCGGGTGCCCGTGGTGGGTCAGTTCGATGGTCACCCGGTCCACGCCGAACCGGTCCACCAGATCGGCCAACGCCGCGTCCGCGGCCGCCGCCCCGCCCGTCGACAACGCTTGACGCACATGACCTTTACGGCAGCCGGTGAGAATCTGCCAGTGTCCCCCGGCCGCTTCGGTGAGGACGTCCAGGTCGTAGCTGAGCACCCCCTTCTCGCCGCCGGCCAGATGCGCCCGGGCCAGTTCCCGGGACAGCCGCCGGTACCCCTCGGGTCCGCGGGCCAGGACCAGCAGATGCGGACCAGGCGGGTCGGGCAACTCGGTGCGGGGCGTATTGCTGAGCGAGAGTTCGGCACCGAAAACCGTCGCCATGTCGAGTTCCTTGGCAGCCTCGGCGAACCGCACGACGCCGTAGAGCCCGTCGTGGTCCGTCAGCGCGATGGCCCGCAGATCCAGCCGGACGGCCTCCTCCACCAGTTCCTCCGGTGTGCTCGCGCCATCGAGGAAGCTGTACGCGGAATGGGCGTGCAGCTCGGCATATGGCACCGACGACTCCGGCCGGGCCGGACGGTTCACCGGCTGGTAGTCACCGCGCTTACGCGACCAGGCCGGGCTGTCACCGCCGTCGGCCGGCGACTCCGGCGATGCGCCGGCCACCCGAGGTTTACCTTCGAGCACCCGCTGCATCTCCGCCCAGCTCGGCGGCCCGTTGTGCCATCCCACCGCCTCAGGATATTCGAAACTTTGTTCGAGTTCCAGATGTGGACCATTGTCGCACTATTGACAGGCTAAACTGCGCAGTTTAATCTGCCCATATGCCGTCGCCCACTCAGCAGCCATCACGTCTGGCCGCCCGCTCTGCATACAACCTCCGCCTGCTGGTCAGCCGCCTCCGTCGGCAACTGAAGGAGGTCTACGACAACCACGATCTGACGCCGTCACAAATCTCGGCGATCAGCCGCTTGTCACACGACGGCCCAGCCTCCACCAGCGATCTGGCCGCAGCCGAGGGAATTCGCCGCCAGTCCATGGCCGCCATCGTGGCCATGCTCGAGGAACGCGGCTTCATCACCCGCCAACCAGATCCCCTAGACGGTCGGCGCCAGCTGATCACCTTGTCCCCCAGCACAATCGAAGAGCTCGAAGGCAGTCGTCAACTCCGCGATCAGTGGCTTGCCGAAGTCCTGCAGGACACCTACAACGACGAGGAACTCGACGTCATCGACCGGGCCCTGGTCCTCCTCGGACGAATCGCCGGCACGGCCGACGGCCCCGGAAAGGAAGCGCAATGACATCTGCATCCCTACTCAACAGGTTGATCCACGCTCCTGAAATCGTGGTCATGCCCGGGGTTTTCGACGCGTTCAGCGCGAAACTCGCCGAGCAGGCGGGATTTCCAGCCGTGCAATGCAGCGGAGCCGCCATCTCCGGCGTACATTTCGGCCGGCCTGATTACTCCATGATCTCCATGGAGGAGATGGCGGCGTGCACGGCCCGCATCGTGCGGAGCGTAACCGTGCCGGTGATGGCAGACGGCGACAACGGGTTCGGCAATGCCGTGAGCACGCACTACACGGTGCAAGCCTTCGAAGCCGCCGGCGCCGCCGGCATCAACTTGGAGGATCAGATCACTCCGAAACGCTGCGGCCATCTTGACGGCAAACACATCCTCGACATCCACGAGGCCACCGCCAAGATTCAGGCCGCCGCCGAAGCCCGTCGGGACCCCGATTTCGTGATCAATGCCCGCACCGACGCGCTCGCGGTGGAGGGCATCGACGGCGCGGTCCGTCGCGGGAACGCATATCTCGCCGCGGGAGCGACCATGATTTTCGTGGAAGGAGTCACCTCACGCGACGAGATCAGCCAGGCCGTCTCCCAGATCAACGGTCCGGTCGCGGTCAACGTCATCGAAGGCGGCAAATCCCCGCACCACCTGACCTTCGGTGAACTCCAGAACCTGGGTGTCGCGCGTGTGAGCCTGCCTGCAGCGCTGCTGCTCTCGGCCCTGGCCGGCATGCGCACCGCGCTCGACCGCATCCGCGCCGATGACGGCACCGCGGGCCTCGGGGAGCTCCTACTGCCATTCCGGGAAGCGCACGACCTCATCGGCATGCGCGATATCGAGGACCTCGAAAAGCGGTACCTGGCATGACAAAACAGCCACGGACCATCATCGACAAAATCTGGGACCAGCACGTCGTAGAAGAGCTCGCCGACGGCGCGTCGCTGCTGTACATCGACCGTATCCTGCTCCACGACCGCAGCGGCGGCCTGGCACTGCGGTCGCTACGCGACGACGGGCGCGAAATACTCGACTGCCGAACGGTTTTCGGAACCATGGACCACGTCATCGACACCCGCAAAGGACGGGATTCCTCGACCCCCGTCCCTGCTGGGGCCATGTTCATCGACGCGTTCCGGGAAGAAGCCCGCCGCCGGGACGTCACACTGTTCGATATCGGCGACGAGCGGCAGGGTATCTCGCACGTCGTGTTCCCTGAACAAGGAATCGCGCTGCCCGGCACCACGATGATCTGCGCCGATTCCCACACCCCGACCCTCGGTGCCGTCGGCGCGCTGGCCTGGGGAGTGGGCGTCACCGAATGCGAGCACGCCCTGGCCACCCAGACCCTGGTGATGCGTCGGCCGTCTTCCATGCAGGTGCGGTTCACCGGGACGCCCGGTTTGCACGTATACGCCAAGGATCTGATCCTGGCCCTGATCGCCACCATCGGCGCCGGCGGCGCCACGGGATGCGCCATCGAATTCACCGGCCCGGCGATCGAACTGCTCGGCGTCGAAGCTCGAATGACGCTGTGCAACATGGCTACTGAGGCCGGCGCCCGCACCGGCCTCATCGCACCCGACGCCACGCTCCTGGATTACCTCGAAGGTCGCCCGTACTGCCCCGGCGGCGACGAGTGGGCGACCGCGTCGCGCGGCTGGCTGGATCTGCAGGACGATCCCGGCGCCGTGTTCGACCACACCGTGACGCTCGACGCCGGATCGCTTGCCCCGCAAGTGACGTGGGGCACCAGCCCCCAACACAGCACCGGCGTCGACTCGCTGGTTCCGGACCCGGACGACACGTCGGACCCGTCCGCGGCCCGCCGCGCGCTCGAATACATGGCGCTGCAGCCCGGCGCGGAACTCTGCGGGCTGCCCGTCGACGCCGCATTCATCGGATCGTGCACCAGCGCACGCCTCAGCGACCTCCGGTTGGCCGCCGACGTCCTGCGCGGTCATCACGTCGCCCCGGACATCACTGCCATCGTCACACCTGGCTCCACCGCAGTCCGCCGCGCCGCCGAAGCCGAGGGCCTCGACAAAGTCTTCATGGACGCCGGGTTCGAGTGGCGCGAGTCCGGTTGCGGGTTGTGCTTCTATGCCGGCGGCGATCGATTCGCGCCGGGCAGCCGGGTCATCAGCTCCACCAACCGGAATTTCGAGAATCGCCAGGGCCCTGGCGTACGAACACATTTGGCCAGCCCCGTGACAGTGGCCGCATCCGCTGTCGCCGGGCACATCGTCGACCCCAGACAGGTATGAGCAATGCTGCAACCCTTCACCCGCGTTACCGGGCTCGCCGCTCCGCTATTGCGTGCCAATATCGACACCGACGCCATCAGTCCGTCCCACTACAAGCCCGTCGAACTGTCCAAGCATGGGTTCGAGAGTGCGCTGTTCCTGGACTGGCGGCACCGCCCCGACGGAACCACTGACCCCGATTTCGTGCTCAACCAGGATCGTTACCAGCAAGCGACAATCCTCATCGCCGGACCGAACTTCGGCTGCGGAAGCTCTCGGGAGACGGCCGTGTGGGCGCTGCGCGATGCGGGTTTTCGCGCGATCATCGCGCCCAGCTTCGCACTGATTTTTCAGACCAATTGCGTTCGCAATGGCCTTCTCCCCCTCGCACTCAGCAGCGAAGTCCACCAACAGCTCGCTGCCGAGACGTTCGCCGACGGTGCGCCTTCGCGCGTCGACATCGACCTGGTCGGCCAGACCGTCGGGGCAATCGGCGGCCCGCGGCACAGCTTCGTCATCGACTCCCGCGTCCGTACTCAGCTCATCAGCGGCCTCGACGCAATTGGACAGACGCTCCAACACCGCGACCGGATCGATGCGTTCCGCCACGTCGACCAACAGCGCCGACCGTGGATCTATCCGAACCCGCCCGAGAAAGCACCCGCCCGATGCCGCTGACTCCACTCGATCCCAAACCTGCGCTGGTTCTCGTCGACCTACAGAAATCCGTGGTCCAGGACGCTCCGATACGCCCGGTGATCGAACGCGCTGCACAACTGGCATCAGCGTTTCGCCGCCGCGGCTTCACCACCGTGCTCGTCGGACTGGCCCACGACCACGGCGCACGCCCGCCCGGTCGAACCGAGTTCGTGCCAACGCCGAACCTGGCGCGGGTACCGGCACCTGGGCGCGACGACTCCCTCGACGAGCTGGGCCGCCAACCCGACGATGTCGTGATCACCAAACGAAACTGGGGCGCCTTCTACGGAACCGAACTCGACCTGCAATTACGCCGCCGTGGCGTCACCCACATCGTTCTCGGCGGCGTCGCCACAAGCATCGGCGTGGAGTCCACGGCACGCTGCGCTCATGAGCATGGCTACCACGTCACGTTGGCGACGGACGCCATGGCCGATCTGGATCCCGAGGCGCACCACCACAGCGTCACCAAGATCTTTCCGCGCCTCGGTGAGACCGCAACCACCGCAGAGATTCTCGCGGCTCTCGTGACCGCAGCGACGCCCTGACGCAGCCTCGTCACGTGCTGAGCACCGCGGCCGGACATAGTTCGCCGGTCCGCCCGGGAACTCAGGCCGACCGCCGCGCGACTAGAACTCCGAGGGCGTCGGAGGGACGAAAGATGACCAGGCTCAAGCACTTGGGCACTCTGGAGCGATGGTCGGGCGCACCGTTACGTGCCATCGCACCGCCGCGATCAGCTGGTGGCCGGCCTCATGGTCGATGCGCTCGGACAAGCTGCCGGTCAGGGCGATCGACACGCGGCGCTGGTGCACTTCGTCACGCAGGTTGCGGCCGACGAGGTTGACGTACTGCGCCGAGCCCTCGCCGCCGTCGACCCCTGCCGGAACGAAACCGACAGTCGCCCAGTGCGTTTGGCACCAAGACTCAGCGCCTAGCCGGAGCGACGTTGGGATCTACTCAGTCGGTGAAGTCGATCCGGACCGATACAGGAGTGGTTTCCAGCGCTTTCACCATCCCGGACCCCAACCGACCGAATTTCCGGCCGCGCGCGACGACATCGTCATCCGGCCTGATTTCCGCAACGCCGCTGCGCCACTGATGCCCTTGGCGCACACGGACATTCGGATTGTCAGTGATGTTGCTGCCCCAACCAGACCGCGTACCGTGCTGACAGATCACCCAAGCACCGTCTTCGTCGAACTGGGCCGATACCGGGACGCGACGCAACTGCCCGGACTTGCGGCCAATGGTCTCCAGTTCCGTGGCCATCGCAGTGTGCATACCCAGCTTGGTCAGCCCCTTCACCACCGGGTTGAGCACATACCGGCCGATGGCACGCTCCCTGCGGAACTTGCGCAGCGTCTTGTCCGGGTTGGCATTCGTCATGACTGTCTCCGTAGTCGAAGGCACCCGACCACCTGTTTGGTGGCCTCTTGGGCAGCTTAGTAGACCGATTGGTATACATCAATGGCCGGTTATCACCCGGCCACGCGGGACGCCGATCATCCGCGCCCCGCGTGGGCCACCTCATATCTCCGCAACAAGTCCTTCGAGAGGCGCCCGCGACTACCGACATCGTGTCCGTTCATCCGTAGCCACGCACGAACTCGCTGATGACTTATTGGCGGCTCCTCAAAAGACGGCTGTTCCAGACGCCAGTTCGTTCGGACGCGCCGACGGCTGGCCTTGCGGGCCACCCGGATGTAGGGCTCGAAGGTGCCGCGCATCCGCAGCGCGTTCGCGTCGGACAGGTCAATCGCGTACGTGACCCCGTCGATCGAAAACTCGATCGTCTCTGCCGCGGGCGAGCCGTCCAGATCGTCGGTCCATGTCGTCGAATATCGTTTCGCCACCGGAACATTCACCCCTGTAAACCGACCTGCAACGCCTTCCCGGAGAAGCTAGTGGAGCGGATCGGGACGGGCAATGCGCTTTCGCCTCTTTTATTTCGGCTGGTCAGATGGTAATGCCCCGGCACCGGCGATCAGAAGTCGTCGGGCACGCCGGGGGCGACGGGCCAGCCGAATGCGATGGCGGTCCGGTGCAGCGAACCCGGAGTGAGTTCGTCGACCAGCCCGGCGTTCGCGAGCGCCTGCAGCCCCACCCCGCCGAGGTAGATGGCACCGAGGTCACGTACGGAAATCGCGATATCAGCCGGCGCCGTGGTGCTTTCGCATTCGGCACCGTCAGGACCTCCATGCAAGCGCAGCCGGCCAGTGTTCCACGGGCAGAACTCGTCGCTGACATCCAGCACCACGTCGACCGGGGCGGCGTAGCTTCGCAAGGTCAGCGCACGAGGCACATCGACCAGCCGCACGTAGATGCCGTCCCGGACCTGGCACGACAACGCACGCCGGTCAGCCACCAGGCTAAGGAGCGGCTCATCGACTGCAGCGCCGTCGTAATCCACCGTCCGGACCAGATCCATATCCAGCAGATACCGCCAAATCGTCGCGTAGGCACGATGATTGGTCGCCAGCACTTCTTGAATCTGCAGTTCGCTGTCGGGCTGGCCGCCGTCGGTCCAGCTGACCTTGGGCCGGTAGATGGCGAATCCGCTGGCAGTACCGTCGGCCTCGCGGTGCAGGAGGAAGCGAAGCTTGCCGAACTCCTTGCGTCTCACCTCGTTGTCGTGGATCCAGTTGTCCCACCACGGACCCGGCCGCTCCATCAGTCCGGGCCGCTGCACCATGGCTCGCTGATGAATCTCGGGTCCGCTGGCCAGCAACGTCTCGGCGTCGACATGAGCAACCGAACCCGCGCCGAGCTGGACGTCCGGGCGGAATCCCAGTTCACGTACGTTGCCGGAAAGCTCCGCCACCGGCACTGCCATCCCGTAACCGAAGCGCCCGTAGATGCTGGCCTCCGACGCGTACAGCATGGCCAGCGCCTCTGTTTCGCGTGCGCGGACGTCCTCGAGTTGGTGGCGCATCATCGCCGTGAGCAGGCCACGGCGCCGATGGCTGGGCGACACGGTGACGGCGGTGACGGCGGCCACCGGCGTGGTGCCACCGCCGGGCAACACCACCTGCTTCCCGAAAGCCCCTGCGGTGGACACCCAACGAGTGCCGTCGTGAAAGCCGAACATGCGGTCGTACTCGGTGAAGGCGCGCATCAGGTCGATCTCGTCCTGCTGCGGATCCTGCAAGAACACCCCGTACGACGTTGCCATGAACGCATCGAAGTCATCGCTGTCGCTGACGGTGCGCAGCGTCAAATCACTCATGCCCCAAGGGATATCACAGGGCCTTCACAGGAGTCATCTGAATTTCCCTGCAGCAAACAAAGACTGAACACCTAGGTTCACCGCTGGGCCAGTGGCGCCTGACTGTAGAGCCGCGCAAACGTATCGAGACGTTCCTGTTTGGTCCGTTGGAGGTGTGTGGCGATGGCCGTGCTGGCGGCTGCGGCATCGTGCCGCCGGATGGCGTCCATGATCGCTTCATGTTCGGTGGCCACGTCGGCCAGATCGTCGCGGTGCATCGCCTCACGGTCACACAGCCGCAGCCTGGCCACGAGATTGGTCAGGGTCTCCTGAAGCGTCGCATTGTGCGATGCAGCCCAAAGCACCTCGTGCCATTGCGAATTCAGCTGCCGAGCGGTCGCGGCATCCGTCGCCGCGGCCGCATGCTGGTGCAGCTGTGCGAGCTGAGCGACCTGCAATTCGGTTCGTCGTGCCGCTGCCGCCTCCGCGGCCGCTTTCTCCAGTGCGATGCGGACGTCGTAGATCTCGATGACATCGTCCGGTGAGCCGGAGCGAATGCGGTAGCCGCGCACGGACCGGCTGATCAGCCCCTCCTGTTCCAACCGGCTCAGGGCCTCGCGTACCGGCGTCCGGGACACGCCATATGCGGCGGTGAGCGCACTCTCGGTCAAGGGTTCAGCTGCGGAGAACCGGCCTGCCAACAGGTCGGCGCGAAATGCGCTGTGAAATGCGGTCCGTTGCACCCGTCCTCCAAGTTTGCGTTCCGTCGAGAATACATTTGGAGCAGTTCTGTATACAAGAAATACTCATGGTGACGCGAAGGCATACAGCTGTTGCGCCGGCCGTCCATACTTGTTGCCGTCGCGGTCCCGCGCGACGGCATGAAGGAGACGTATGAGCACCCCATCCACCATTGATCGCCCGGTACTGCGCTGGCGCGTCGTCGATATCGTCGTTGCGAGTGTGCTTGCGACGGCGGCCGGACTGATCTTCGTGCTGTGGAACATCGCATCCAATCCGATCAGCGCACCTCTCGGCGCCGTGCTTCCCGGGCTGCAGGCACTGCTCGGTGGTGGGTGGTTGTTCGCCGGCGTGCTCACTGCCCTGGTCATCCGCAAACCCGGGGCGGCCGTCTACGGCGAGCTCGTCGCGGCTTCCATATCGGCGCTGGTGGGCAATCAGTGGGGTGTGCTCACCCTCGAATCCGGCCTGGTCCAGGGCCTGGGTGCGGAACTGGTCTTCGCGGTGTTCGCGTACCGGCGGTGGGGGCTGCCCACCGCGGTGCTCTCCGGAGCGGTCGCCGGGATCGCCCTGGCCATCAACGACCTGATCCTGTGGTACCCGGGTTCAGCCGCCGGCTTCGCCGCGGTCTATGTGGTCTCGGCGGTCCTCTCCGGCGCCGTCCTTGCCGGACTCCTGTCGTGGGTCGTGGTGAGAAACCTCGCCAGGACAGGGGTTCTCAGCCGCTTCGCGTCGGGACGTCTGGAACCGAGCCCCGCGTCATGAACGGCCTGCGCGCACACGCGCAGGCGCCGAGCGATGCGGTGCGCTCCGTCGGCGCTGCCATCACCGCGCGCGGCTGGGGCTGGCAGCACGCGACACGCACGAATTGGGCGGTGCGCGATCTCGAATTGTCCATAGCGCCCGGGGAACGAGTGCTACTCCTCGGTCCGTCGGGCGCCGGGAAATCCACACTGCTGCATGGCATTGCCGGACTGCTCGGCGGCGCCGAGGAAGGCCGTCAGGCTGGACAGCTGCACGTCGACGATGCACCGCCGGCCGAACGCCGGTCCCGCATCGGCATGGTGCTGCAGGACCCCGATTCGCAGGTGATCCTCACCCGGGTCGGAGATGACGTGGCCTTCGGGATGGAAAACCTCGGCGTTCCGCGCGATCAGATCTGGCCCCGGGTCCGGCAGGCGCTCGACGCGGTCGGGCTGAATGTGCCACTCTCCCAGCACACTTCGAAGCTGTCCGGCGGGCAGAAGCAGCGCCTGGCGTTGGCCGGTGTGGTCGCCATGCGCCCCGGCTTGATCCTGCTCGACGAACCGACGGCCAATCTCGACCCCGCCGGCGTCATCGAGGTCCGTGACGCGATCGTCGAGTCGACGCGCCAGACGGGCGCAACGCTCATCGTCATCGAGCACCGCACCGACGTCTGGCTGCCGGTCATCGACCGTGTGATCGTCCTGGGTGCCGACGGCACAGTGATCGCCGACGGCACACCTGATGACACGATCCGACGCGAACACGACTACCTGGTGCGGTCCGGCGTCTGGGTACCGGACACCTCGCTGCCCGAAATCCCCAGGCGTCGTTACGCGGACGACGGTGTCCTGCTTCATGCCGCCAACCTGGCGCTGGGCCATCGCGGGACTGACCCGCTGCACACCGGACTGGATGTGGCGATCCGGCGCGGCCGGACCACCGTCGTCACCGGCCCCAACGGAGCGGGCAAGTCGACGCTGGCGCTGACGCTCGGTGGGCTGCTGCGACCATCGGCCGGGCGGCTCACGGCCGACTCAGGGCTCGCTCCCCCGCGGTCGCGGCTCCAACCCGTCAGGTGGCGATCGAAGGAATTGCTCACCCGGATCGGGAGCGTCTTCCAGGATCCGGAGCATCAGTTCCTCGCCGGCACGGTCCGCGATGAGCTGTCTCTGGGGCCGCGAGCGCTGAGGCGAAGCGTCACCGAAATCGACACTCGCACAGACGAATTGCTTCAACGGCTGCGCTTGCAGCACGTCGCCGACGCGAATCCGTACACCCTCTCCGGTGGCGAGAAACGTCGGCTGTCCGTCGCGACCGTGCTGGCCACGGGGCCTGCGGTGATCGTCTTGGACGAACCGACGTTCGGGCAGGACCGCCGGACCTGGGAGGAACTGATCCGGCTGCTGGCCGACGTCGCCGACGCGGGGACGGCCATTGTCGCCGTCACTCACGACCTCGAGTTCACCGCACTGCTCGCCGATACCCGCATCGAGCTGCCGGCGTGGCAAACCGCAACGGAGACAACATCATGACCACCGTGGAGGCCGTCGGCACGCGCCCGGTCAATCCCGTCGCCCGACTGCTCACCGCCCTCCTCATCGCGGGTGGACTGGTGCTGTCCGTCGACTGGGTGTCGGCACTGACGGCGCTGGTGCTCGAACTCGTCCTGTTCTTTGCGGTCGGCGCCCGGTTGCGGCCGGTCCTCACGCGGGGTGCGGTACTTGCCGTCGCGGCGGCACTGACCGCCGTCACCATCCTGCTATACGGTCAGTCCAGCGGCACCGTGCACTGGCACTTCCTGCTCATCACCATCAGCGATGGCTCGATTTCCTTGGCGCTGGCCACTTTTCTTCGGGTCCTCGCGATCGCGTTGCCGTCAGTGATCCTGTTCGCCGATGTCGATCCGACCGAGCTCGCCGACGGGCTGGGGCAGGTGCTGAAACTACCGGCCCGGTTCGTGCTCGGCGCGCTGGCCGGTCTGCGTCTCGTCGGATTGCTGCGCCAGGACTGGCAGTACCTCGGATATGCCCGCCGCGCCCGGGGCGTCGCCGATCACGCACGGCTGCGCCGCGTCGCCGGACAGTCGTTCGCGCTGTTGGTCTTTGCGGTACGACGCGGATCGAAACTCGCCACGGCGATGGAGGCGCGCGGGTTCGGCGCTTACCGCAGCCGGACCTGGGCTCGCCCTTCGCCCTTCGCGGGGCGTGAGTTCGCGCTTGTCACAGCGGGCTTCGTGATCACCGCGGTGGCGATCGCCACTTCGGTCAGCGCCGGATCATGGAACTTCATTGGTGCTCAATGACATTGTGAGGCGACTCGACGGGGCGACCACCGTGTTGATCGACGGTCGGTCAGGGTCCGGAAAGTCGACGCTTGCGAAGCACCTGCGCGATGCCTGGGCCGGCAGTGTGGTGGTCCGTCTCGACGACATCTACCCCGGGTGGGACGGCTTGTCCTGGGCCGCCGACCATGTGCACCGATCACTGTTGGCGCCCCGCGCCGCCGGAGAGGCCGGGCGCTGGCGGAGTTGGGACTGGGCCGGCAATTGTCCGGGAGATTGGCACCGTGTCGAGTGCGGACAGCGCGTGATCGTCGAAGGCACCGGGGCCCTCACGCCTGCCGGGCGGGCGCTCGCCGATCTGGGCATCTGGGTCGAGGCCGACGACGCGGTCCGTAAGCACCGGGCACTACGCCGCGACGGCGATCTGTACCGACCGCACTGGGACCGCTGGGCGGCTCAGGAAGAGGAATTCGTCGCCCGCTACCGGCCGAGGGGGTGCGCCGACCTGATCGTCTCGGCCACACCGACCGGATTCGAATTCACCGCTTCACAGAGGACGTCATGACCACTTCAATCTCCTTGGCCCTGGAGTACTTTCATCCGTGGCCGAATTCGGCGGGGTTTTATCTCGCCAGGCACCGTGGCTGGTTCGCCGATGCCGGAATCGACTTGCAGATCCGGACGGTGGACCCTGGCATCGGGGACAGCCTCGAACACCTCGGCCGGCGCCTGGTAGACCTCGCGGTGTTCCCGACCAACCGGCTGCTGGTGCGTACCGAGCGCGGCGAGCCGCTGAAGGCGATCGCCGCGGTCAACCAGCGCGGCTTGGAGACCATCCGCACTCTCACCAGCAGTGGGATCAGCAATTTGGCCCAGTTGGCCGGTAAGCGGGTGGCGCTCAATCCGACGCCCCGCGGCGTGGCCATCGTGCGCGATCTGGTCGCGGGCGCCGGCGGTGACCCCGATACCGTCACGCTGGTCGACGTCGGAGCACGTGAGCTGACCAGTGCCGAGTTGGCCGGTGGCGCCGCCGACGCCACCTTCGGTTCCTACTGGGCGTGGGACATCCTGCTCAGCGAGCATCCGGACCGCCCGGAACGAATCTGGCGGGTCGACGAAGAGCTGCCGTTCGGTTACCACAGCTACCTGCTCGGGGCGCACGATGACCTCGTCAACCGAAATCCGTTGCTGCTGGCGGACTTCCAGTCGATCAGTGAACGCGGTTTCCGCTACGCTGCCCAACATCCCGACGAGACGGTCGAGCTGCTGAGCGACGTCATGCCGTACTTCCCAGCAGGCGTCATCGCCCGTTCACTCGACGCCATATCCAGCACCTGGTTCTACGAGAATGGCTGGGGCACAGTCCGTCCCGAGCTCGTCGAGCCGTATGCGCACTGGCTTGCCGGACATGGAATCCTGACCGCGCCCGAGCGGTGGAGTGCGGCATTCGCGAACACCTCCGCCGCCTCGGCGAATCACGCACCGTGAGCCCCGGTTGTTTCGTCGGCGCGGCGGAGCTCTACGCGGCGATGGGAGGCGATACCGCGCCGGTGATCCTCGACGCCAGCTTGGTGCTGCACCGTCCACAGGTCGACGGTGACTTCCGCACGGACAGCGGTCGCAGTGCCTGGGAAACCGCGCACCTGCCCGGCGCCCTCCACGTTCAGGTCGACATCGATCTCTCGATCCCCGCCGCGACCCACAATCACCATCCGCCGCCGCAAGACCTCGCCGACCGCCTCGCCCGGTTCGGCATCGGCGCCGATACCCCAACCGTCGTATACGACAGCACGGGTGGTTTCTGGGCGGCGAGAACCTGGTATCTGCTGCGCTGGATCGGGATTCCGGTACGGGTACTCGACGGTGGACTCGACGCGTGGCGGGCTGCCGAACTCCCGGTGGAATCCGGGCCTGCGCATGCCCGGCCGGTCGCATCGTGGTCCGCGCACCCGGTCCGCGAGGCCTGGATCGAACTCGACGAGCTGCGTGAAATCGACTGCCATGCAGGCAACCTGGTATGTGCGTTGTCGCCGGCGGCATTCGCGGGCACCGAACCGACGCGGTACACCCGCCGCGGGCACATACCCGGCAGCGTCAATGTGCCGGCCCGCGAACTTTTCGATGACCGGGGCCTGGTGCGTCCGCCCGCCGAAATCAGCGAGCGCTACCGGGATGCGGGAACGGATCTGGACCGCGAGGTGCTGCTGTACTGCGGCGGCGGTATCTCGGCGACGGTCAACGCCCTGGCGCTCGCCTCCGCCGGTATCGAATCGGTCCGCGTCTACGACGGTTCCCTGGAGGAATGGAGTGCCGATCCGGCGCTGCCTCTGCAGGTCGAGTGCGACGGCGCCACAGCCCAAGCCACGACGCCAAGATGACGGCGCATACCGCGACTGCGGCGGGGGTCCCCCATCCGCGGGGATACAGCACGCCCGCGACGTGGTCATCGATGAACCCGGCCCTCGGCAGCGGTGCCATCCCGCCGGCAGCACGGGCCCACCGCTCGATGGTCGTCAGTGGGCATTCGACGACGCCGGTGAGGATGATCAGGGTCCAGCCGACGACGAGCGCATGCAGCCATATCGTCACGGGCCAACGCCAAGCCAGAAATCCGCCGCCGACGAGATAGCCGAGGAAGGCGAAGTGCGCGGCAACCGCCGCTACTGCGATCGCGGAATACGGCATCGTCCCGCCTCTTCGAACTGGCGTAGCTGCTCCGCGATGGATACCCGCCGGGCAAACCGGCAAACCGTCGGCGCCCCGGAACAACCACCGCGCCCAGCGGCCGCGTCACCTACCCGATCGGGTAGGTGACGACCTATCCACGCGCACATTGGACCGGATCGCGGCACGCCGTAGGCTAAGCGTATTACCTGGATCACAGGATGAGGAATGGGTCTGGTGAGACTCGGTGTGATGGCGCCCGCTCAGATTGCGGCGACGACGGCGGCGACAGCCCTGCCGACCCGGCTGCTGAAATTTCACGCCCCTGAAATCGTTTTCGGCATCGACTCGATGGCAGAGGCAGCCCACGCCGCGGTGCGGCTGGGCGGCCTGCGGCCGCTGCTGGTCACCGACCCCGGCCTGATCGAGGCGGGCTGGGTGGCCGAGCTGGTGGGGCACCTACGCGCCCAGTGCGTCCAGGCGCACGTGTGGAGCGCTCTGACACCGAACCCCAAAGATCACGAAGTGGCGGCCGGCCACGAGTTCTACCGGTCGCACGGCTGCGACGTGCTGATTGCGTTGGGCGGCGGCTCGGTGATCGACGCGGCCAAGGGCATAGCGATCCTGGCGGCCAACGGCGGCCACATCCTCGACTACGCCGGAGTCGACAAGGCAACAGCGCCGATTCCGCCCCTCGTGGTACTGCCGTCCACGTCAGGCACGGGCGCCGACGTCTCCCAGTTCTGCATCGTCACCGACACCACCCACAACACCAAGATCACCATCTTGGGCCGTGCCCTGGTCCCCGACATCACCGTCATCGACCCCCGCCTGCTCACGACCATGCCCGAATGGCTCAATGCGGCAACGGGTCTGGACGCGCTGACGCACGGCATCGAGGCGTTCGTGTCGTTGGGCCACAACCAGCTGACCGACCACCATGCGCTGCGGTCGGTCGTGATGGTCACCGAGAACCTGGTCACCACCATCGAGCGGCCGCAGGACATGCCGGCGCGGGTGCTGATGGCCCAAGCCGCATTGGAAGCCGGACTCGCGTTCACCAATGCCATCCTGGGCGCCGCGCACGCCATGAGCCACCAGGTCGGCGGGCTCCTCGACCTGCCGCACGGTGTCATCAACGGCGTGCTGCTCCCCCACGTGGTGCGATTCAACGCCGAGGCCGACCCCGCGCCGTTCGCGACCATCGCCACCTGCCTAGGAATCGCCGACCAGCGGGCACCAGAACTGGAATCCGCACTGGCACTTGCCGATCGACTCCAGGACCTGGCCAGACAGGTCGGCGTACCACGCGGGCTGGCCGAGTTGGGAGTGCGTGACGCCGACGTTCCCGTGCTGGCCCACAACGCGCTCCAGGACGCGTGTCTGACCACCAACCCACGCCCCATCGACGAGGCGCAGCTGCGCGCGCTGTTCCGGGCCGCGTTATGACCGCCTTGCCCGGCAACCCGGTGGTGGCGCGGCAAGCGGCCGTGCCGGATTTGGATCAACTCACGGGAGTGCGGTCCGGTAAAGGCACGTTCTATCCCGAGTTCCGGGTGGCTGCGCAACGTACCGAACGGGTGGTCGCAGCGCTCGACGCCATCTCCCGCGCCCTGGTGCAGACTGTCAACGGTCCGGAGAATCTGGTGCGCGCCGTTGCCGAGGCGGCCCGTACCCATCTGGGTGCCGAATGGGTGCTGCTGGCTCTCGCGGACGGCGCCTTGCCCGACGCACGACCGCGTCACCTGATCCTCGACGCCGATGGGCACGCATACTCCTTCGAAGGTCTCTCGGGTACCAAACATCCGGTGCCCCACCTTCCGGATGCGGTGTTGAACCGGCTCAACGACGTCCTGCGGGGCAGGCTCGCCCAGTTCCGGGTCCCGGTGATCGAGAGCCACCATTCACACGTCCCGATCGAACTCGACGGCGGTGTGGTCGGGGCGTTCGCGGCCTGGACACCACCACACCGGCTCCTCGACGGTATCGATGAGGCCGTGATGCGGATCCTCGCCAGCCAGACGGCGGTGGCGCTGCAGAACTGTGAACTGTTCCAGCGTTCACAAACTCTGCTGGTGCAGTCGGAGGCACGCAACGCACAGCTGCTGGCCACACAACGGGAACTCGGTGCGGCACAACGCCATCAGGTGCTGGACTCGGAGCGGCACCGCATCGCCAGGGAACTGCACGACAGCGTCGCACAAACGGTCCTGTCGGCCGGCATGCAGATCGAGGTGTGCCGCAGCGAGGTCGAATCGCGTTCCGGCCCAGCAAGTCTGGTCGAACGACTGGACACCGCCAAAACGTTGACCCGGTCGGCGGTCGACCAACTACGGTCGGCCATCTATGCCCTCAACCATTCCTCCGACGCCGACCGATCCAGTCTCCCCGAGCTCCTCGAGCAGCTCGCCACGGTCCACATGCCGAAAGACTTGCGGGTAACGCTGCGGGTCGACGGCGGTGTCGCCGAACTACCCAGCGCGGTCGAACGCAGCCTGCTCCGGATCGCCGGTGAGGCACTGTTCAACACCGCCATGCACGGTCGCGCCTCACGGGCGATCGTGCGGTTGAGCTACCGCGCCGCCGGGGTCACGCTGTCGGTATCCGACGATGGCATCGGCGACCCCGACAAGATCCGGCTCATGCTTCGACTGGCCGACGTCGCCGACCTTGATGGCCATCACCGAGGGCTGGCGAACATGCTGGCACGATGCCGGGAATACGGCGGGACCTTCACCGTCGGCCGGTCTCGCATCGGTGGCGTGCGGGTCGTCGCGACCATTCCGCGCGCCCCAGACAACGCTCCAGGCGAAGGAGTCCTTCC
The DNA here is from genome assembly GCF_009729075.1 of Mycolicibacterium sp. CBMA 226. Lineage (GTDB taxonomy): Bacteria > Actinomycetota > Actinomycetes > Mycobacteriales > Mycobacteriaceae > Mycobacterium. Next base: position 288,096 of record NZ_VTGY01000013.1, read on the forward strand.
ATGACCGTTGACACCAGGACCGGGACGATCCGGCTCGCGCTGGTGGACGACCACGCCATCCTCCGCCAGGGTCTGCGCTCATTGCTCGAACGCGAGGACGATCTCGTGGTGGTCGGCGAAGCGTCCAGCGAAGCGGAAGCGGAGGCAGTGGTCGCGGCGACGCGGCCCGACGTGGTGCTGGTCGATCTCAAGCTGTCGGCGGGCTCGGACTTCGAGGGATTGTCGTTGTGCGCCAAGCTTGCCGGCGCCCACCCCGACGTCGGGCTGCTTGTGCTGACCACATTCCTCGACGAGGACCTCGTGGTACGTGCGGTGCATGCCGGAGCCCGCGGCTACGTGGTCAAGGACGTCGACACGACAGAACTCGTGCGGGCGATCCGCGCCATCTCGGCCGGGCAGAGTGCGTTCGACTCGCGGAGCGCTGCCGCCGTGGTCCGCTCCCTCAGCGGGCGCGGCGACCAACGCGAGAAGCTCACCGACCGGGAGATCGAAGTACTGCGACTGCTCGCGGCGGGCCTGTCCAACCAGAAAATCGGTGAGCAGCTGTTCATCTCGGCAACCACAGCCAAGTTTCACGTCAGCAACATCATGCGCAAGCTCGACGTCAGCCGACGCGCCGAGGCCGTATACGCGGCCAGTAAACGAGGTTTGATCTAGGCCGACGATCATCGCCGGCCTGGATCACCTCTGTCCTACCTATGCGTGTGGATTGACCTTGCGCTGCTAGCTATTTCGGTAGTCGATGACGATGCGGCCGTCGATCTGTCCGTGTTCCATTCGCGCGAACACGTCGTTGATGTCATCGAGGCGCGCACTGGTGACGGTCGGCTTGATCAAGCCCCGGGCATAGAAATCCAGTGCCTCGGCCATGTCTTGCCGCGTTCCGACGATCGACCCCCGGATGGTGAGTCCCTTGAGAACGATGTCGAAGATCGGTGCCGGAAAGTCGCCCGGCGGAAGTCCGTTGAACACGATCGTGCCACCACGACGGGCCAATGCGATCGCCTGCCCGAATGCCTGCGGGTGCACGGCGGTGACCAGCACACCGTGCACTCCGCCGGTCGCCTGCTGCACCGAATCCACAACGTCCTCGGTACGGGCATTGATGGCGACCTCCGCGCCGAGTTTGGTGGCGAGTGCGAGTTTGGCGTCATCGACGTCGATCGCGACTACACGCAGGCCCATCGCGCGGGCGTACTGCACTGCGATATGGCCCAGCCCGCCGATACCCGAGATCGCCACCCACTGCCCGGGCCGGGTGTCGGTGACCTTGAGACCCTTGTAGACGGTGACGCCGGCACACAGGATCGGCGCGATCTCCAACGGGTCGGCGCCATCGGGGATCCGTGCGGCATAGTCTGCATTGACGAGCATGTAGGTGCCGAAGCTTCCGTTCACGGAATACCCACCGTTGCGCTGACTTTCGCACAAGGTCTCCCAGCCCGTCCGGCAGTATTCGCAGCGGCCACACGCCGACCACAACCAGGCGTTACCGACCTTGTCGCCGACCGCCAGGTCGACGACGCCTTCGCCGAGCGCTACGACCGTGCCATAGCCTTCATGCCCCGGCACAAACGGCGGCTGTGGCTTGACCGGCCAATCACCGTGTGCAGCATGTAAATCGGTGTGGCAGACACCGGAGGTCTCGAGCTTGACCAGGGCTTCGCCATAGCCCGGCGTCGGCAATTGCATATCGTGCACCTGCAGTGGCACACCGAAGTCGGTGACGACGGCAGCGCGCATCGTGTCTGTCTGCCCGGTCGCAGTGTCACTGGCCAGTGTCTGTGTCATCGGTCCACTCCATTCGTGAGAATTGGTTCAGGAAAAGGTTTTTGAGCTCCCCCACGCGGGGTTGACATACAACGCTATTGGCGAGAATGCGCAGTCACATGCTCCTACTGGACCGAATACCAGAGCCGCCCGGGCGGGTGCGCACTACCCATTCGGCCAGTGCCGATCTGCGCCTGACGCGCCCGGTTCCGGACAAATACATGTCCTGGGACGAACCATCTCGGCGGTTTTGAACCACCTCGGCACCGCTCAGCCGCCATGATGATTGCCGTAGCACAAGCGGGAACCCGAGACTGCGGAGGTGGATCACGTGGCAGCGAGCGATCATCCGAAGGGCACGAGTACCGCGCCGGACACCAAGCCGGCACGCCGCGGCGCCATGCAATCCCTCACGGCCCTGTGTGTCCGCTACGTCGAACGCCTGATGCCCGACCCGTATCTGTTCGCCGTCATCCTGACCCTGATCGTCGCCGGCCTCGTTGCGTTCCTGGTGAAGGGCGCCACGCCCAGCGGCATGCTCAAGGCCTGGTACGGCGGCGTGTGGGGCGCGCAGAACATCTTCACCTTCGCGTTCCAGATGGTGCTGATCCTCGTGACGGGCTATACCCTCGCCGAAGCGCCGGTGCTCAAGCGGGCCATCGTCAACATCGCGGCCAAGCCGAAGAATCAGGTGCAGGGCGCCCTCCTCTGTTTCGGCGTCAGTGCCGTTCTGTCCCTGCTGAATTGGGGACTCGGACTGGTTGCCGGTGCACTGGTCGCCCGGCAGGTCGCCAAGCGCTTCACCGATGCGCATTTCGGCTACCTGATCGCGGCGGCATTCATGGGCTTCATCGTGTGGACGCAGGGGCTTTCGTCGTCGATCGCCCTGGCGAACACCGACAGCGGCAGCCCGATCAACGTGATCCACAAGCTGACCGGCATGACTGTTCCATTGAGCCAGACCATCTTCCAGCCCTACAGCTGGCTGTCGGCGTTCGTCGTGCTCGCGGTGCTGGCACTCGCGGTCTGGCGTATGGCACCGGCGCAGAGCCTCGCACCTGATCCAGCGGTGTTCGAGGACGAAGACCTGTCGGTCGCCGAAGCAAAAGCCGGATCGCCGGCGGACGGCCGGCGGACGTTCGCCGAATGGCTGGAGAACCTCTGGGTCCTGAACGTCCTCGTGTTCGCCGCGGGCATGGCGTATTTCGTGCTGAGCGGTTTCGCCCTGAACATCTCGTCGATGATCATGCTGTTCACGATCACCAGTGCGCTGCTGCACCGAACGCCCATCCGATTCATCCGCGCATTCACCGGCGCCGCCAAAGTGTCCGGGCCGCTGCTCCTGCAATACCCGCTGTACGGCGGTCTGGTCGGCCTACTCGGTTACCAGGCGACAAAGGGCGACAAGCCGCTGCAGACGCTGCTGGCCGAGGCGGTCGTCAACGGCGCGACAGAGCACACGCTGCCGTTCCTGACCTTCATCGGCTCACTGATCATCAGCTTGTTCGTTCCGTCCGGTGGCGGACACTGGGCGGTGCAGGGCCCGATCGCGGTGGACTCGGCGCTGGCGATCGGACAGCATTCACCGGCGTATCTGGGGTTGATCTCGATGGCGGTCGCGGTCGGCGAGGGCGTCGCGAACATGATCCAGCCGTTCTGGCTGCTGCCGCTACTGGCGATCGCGAAGCTGAACGTGCGTCAGGTGATGGGTTTCACCGTCGTCGCATTCCTGATCGGCGTGGTGGTGCTGGGCGCCACCACCCTCATCGCGCCGTACACGCTCTGACGCCACCGTCAAAGCGCTGCGGCGGCGTGCAGTGTGGCGGATTGGCCCGCACGCCACCTTCACGCTGGTGCCCGCGTCCGGTCAAGATGCCGATTGCCGTGGGAATCAACAGCGCACATCCCCATGGCACGGCCACCCAGAACGGCCAGAAGTAGCCACCACCGGTGGCGAGCCAGACCGAAAGGCACAAGATGTTCACGGCGGCCCACGGCATCCACATGATCACAACCCAGGCCGGAATCGCCTGCCTCCGTTGCCGTTTCGATTCCCGGTTCGCATCGGACCGGGGCAGGTCGGCCACGATCTCGGCGAGCGCGCCGCGGGTCTCTGCCTGGTAGAGCTGTTGCAGGCGGGTGTCGTATTCCGTCAGAGTCAGCCGGCCGTCGGTGACGGCACGGGTGAGCCGGCGAGAGACGACGTCGCGTTCGGCGTCGCCGACGCGAATGTGGTCGCCGAGAGTGTCGGTAGCGGTGCCGCCGCCGGCGCTGTTGCGCATCGACTCGGGGAACTGGAACTCCTCATGGTGGTGCATGGTGCAACTCCATTCGCCATAACAGTGTTATGGACATTCATAACACTGTTATAGCGCTGTGGCAAGAGGCGGCATACATCTCCCGTCGAACACACCGACAAAAATGAGGCACAGCGGATACCCGCAGATAAACGGGCTCAAACATGGTGTTTCCCACACCCCGGATCCCGTGTGCACCTCGTCAGATCTGTGGGGCGTACCGCGTGCGCGCCGATAGTATTTGAAGCTGTGGGCTCACGCGCGTGAGCCACTCGGAGGTGACAATGACAAGCCAGCCACGACCGGTTCAGGGAAGCCACGACCCCGGCACAGCCGGCTGTGCCGTCGAACTGAGCCAGATCGGCACGGTCCGCGTGGTGTCGGTGGCCGGGACGGTGGACATGCTCACCGCTCCACAGCTGGAGGCGACACTCGCGGCCGCGGCCGCGGACGGCACAGAGGCAGTGGTCGTCGACTTGAGTGCTGTGGAGTTTCTGGCTTCCGCAGGGATGGGCGTGCTGGTGGCCGCGCATGCGGATCTGGCACCGGTGCGGTTCGTCATCGTCGCCGACGGGCCCACCACCAGTCGGCCGCTCAAGCTGGTCGGGATCGCCGACCTGATCGAGCTGTTCGCCACGCTCGACGAAGCCCTCGCGGCCGTCACCGCATAAGGCGATCGGTATCGGATAGAAGGCAGGTCGGACAAAGGTCGATATGACGGATCCTGGGCAGGCGAGCAGCGGGGCGCGCTTCCGCAAAACGGTCGTGGCCGTCCCCGAACATGCCGCTTCCGTCCGTCAGGAGTTCTCCACCTGGTTGACCGGGCATTTCGCACTGGATCAAGTGAAAGCGAGCGATATCGTGCTCGCCGTCAACGAAGCATTGGCCAACGCCGTTGAGGCCGCGTATGCCGATGCCGCCACACCCGGTGTCATGCATGTTCACGCCGACTTCGCCCACGAGCCGGGCCGGCTCACCGTGACCGTGACCGACGAGGGCACGTGGCGCCCGGCCGCACCACAATTCGCGAACTCTGCGCGGGGCCGCGGCATCCCGCTGATGCAGGCGTTGACCGACCATGCGTCGATCGAACCGACCGACGCCGGTACCCGGGTGCGCCTGCAATGGGAGGCGATCGCCGCCGCAGCGAGGTGACATTCACGGCTGCGGCAGCCGCACCACCTGTACGAAGAATTCGTCGATCTCCCGCACGGCCTTCATGAACTGATCGAGATCGACCGGTTTGGTCACATAGGCGTTCGCATGCAGCTTGTAGCTACGCAGAATGTCCTCTTCCGCGGAGGACGTCGTCAGGACCACGACGGGTATGTGACACAACTCCACATCGGACTTGATCATCTCCAGCAGCTGCCGGCCGTCGTACTTCGGCAGGTTCAGGTCGAGCAGGATGAGGTCGGGAGTCGGCGCATTCGCATAGACACCGCGCCGGTAGAGAAAATCCAGACCTTCCTGCCCGTCGCGGACGACATGCAGTGTGTTCTTGATCTTGTTGTCCGCGAAGGCTTCACGCGTGATCAACTCATCACCCGGATCGTCCTCGACCAGCAAGATGTCGACTACTCGGCCGGCTGACGGCGTGCTCACGGGCGACCTCCTTCCAGCTCCTCTGGTGCGATGACATTCGGTTCGGTGGTGGGTGTGGCCGGCAACGTGAACACGAAACGAGTGCCATCGGTGTACGACGTGTCGATCCCGATGGTGCCCCCGTGATGTTCGACGATCTTCTTGCACAGCGCCAAACCGATGCCGGTGCCGCTGTACGCGTCGCGGCCGTGCAGCCGCTGAAAGATGACGAACACCTTGTCCACAAACTCCTCGGCGATTCCGATCCCGTTGTCTGACACGGTGAATACCCAGTTATCGGCATCTTCACCCGTGCCGAGCCCGCACTCGATCACGATCCGCGGAGCCGCGCCTTCGCGCTGAAATTTCACCGCGTTTCCGATGAGGTTCTGCCACAGCATCAAGAGCAGCGTGGGGTCGCCGTCAACCCGCGGCAGACCATCGGGCGGCAACTGCACCTGGGCTTTCGACTCGGCAATCGCGGTGGCGAGGTTGTTCATGGCAGCGGCCACCACCTCCTCCAGGTCGACCTCGGTATGCCGGGCGTTGAGCCGGCCCACGCGGGAGAAGGTGAGCAGGTCGTTGATCAGCACCTGCATTCGCTTGGCGCCGTCGACGGCGAAGTTGATGTACTCGAGCCCGCGGTCATCGAGCTTGTCGGCATACCGTTTCTCGAGGAGCTGACAGAAAGACGCGACCTTCCGCAACGGCTCCTGCAGATCATGTGACGCGACGTAGGCGAACTGTTCGAGTTCAGCGTTCGACCGACGTAACTCTCCAGCTTGTTCGTCGAGGGCCGCGCGCGCGAACTGAGAGGCTTCGAGTTCCTCGACGATGCGCTGACGCATCTCCTCGACATCGACCGCGATGGCCCGAATGTCGCTCGGCCCCTGGGGAACTATGCGCTCGTCGAAGTTGCCCTGCGTGATCCGGCGGCACGCCGCGGCGAGTGCACCCAGCGGACGAGTGACCGAACTGCGGACCAGCATGGCCAGAACCAGACCCATGACGACAAAGGCGCCGATCATGATGGCCAGCACGCGGTCACGCCACTGACGTATCGACGCCAGCCGCGCGATGTCAGCGTTGCGCGCCTGTTCCAGGTGGCGGTTCTGCACATCGAACAACGCACGCAGATTGTCGAACTCCTTCTTGCCGCGCTCGCTGGTCCGGCTGTCGACGACGGCCGGATGGCCCACGACGACGCTGGCGACCAGGGGCTCGGCATAACTGCGGCGCCAGACGTCGGCAGCTCGTTCGACGGCTTCGAGGTCGGCGATGAGGACATCGCGGCCACCCAGTAATCTGCGAACATCCTGTGCCGCAGCAGATTCGGCGCGCTGTCCGTCCGCGTACGGAGCCAGGAATTGGCTGTCGGCGGCAATGGCATAACCGCGGACGGCGGTCTCTTGATCACTCAAGCCGCCCTGTAACCGGAAGGCCGCCGCGCGAGCCGGTTGGAGGTGGTCGATGAGTTCGCTCGACACCGCATCCGTCCGGTTTATCAACAGCGCACCACCGACCGCACCGGAGAGCACCACGACGCCCATCGCCGACAGCACCAGGTTCTGCCAGCCCTGCACCGTCAGCTTCATCGGGATGTGCGCTCCACTCGGATCACGGCGATGTCATCGGTGAGGCCGCCGTGCGGAGCGGCACGTGTTTCGATCTCACCGATCAGCGCCTTCACGAACTCGCCCCCGGGCAGGTTCGCCAGTGCACGCGCCGTCGCCAGCAGTCCCGCTTCGCCCAGACGTTCACCGCCGGCGCCTGTGGGTCCCTCGAACAGCCCGTCGGTCAGCAGCATCAGGCCCTCGCCAGGCTGCAGCTGCAGCCTGTTGACGGGCCATTCTCTGGCGCCCAGCCCCAGCGCCGCGCCCGCGGTGGGTTCGAGCCAGCGGACGGTCCCGCCGCTGTGTATGAGCATGCCGGGGTGACCGGCCCGCACCGCCGTGAAGTTCCCGCTGTCGGGTTCGAGGGCCACGCTGAGCAGCGTCGCGAACGTACCACGGCTGGGGCGCTCCGTCGTCAGGATCCGGTCCAGCTGGCACATCCGCTCGTTGCCGCGCAGACCGGCGAAAGTCAGTGCGCGCCATCCGATTCGAAGTGCCACCCCCAAGGCGGCTTCATCCGGTCCGTGGCCGGCCACATCGCCAATCATGACGTGCACGGTGCGATCCGAAGTCTGGACGACGTCGTAGAAGTCGCCACCGATCAGGGCGTCACGCCGGCTCGGCAGGGATTCAGTGACGATCTCGACGCCCGAGCTCTCCAGCAGCAGCGGCGAGGGCAGCAGCCCTCGTTCCAGGCGGGCGTTTTCCTGAGCCCGGAGCCGGCTGGCGTGCAAATCCACCGCGGTGACCTCGGCACGCTTACGTTCGATGGCATACAGCACCGCACGGCGTAGCGTTTCGGCGTCCACACGCCCCTTCACCAGGTAGTCCTGCGCCCCGGAAGCCAGCGCCGCGACACCGAAGTGCTCGTCGTTCAGACCGGTGAGCACAACGATCGGCAAGCTCGGCTCCAGGGCCCCGAGGCGATCCAGCGCGTCGACACCACCAGCGTCGGGCAGATGCAGGTCGAGCAGGACGCAATCCGGGCGGAGCGTTTCGAGGGTCGTCGCGGCCTGAGCGAGCGTAGGCGACCAATGAAAATCGATTTCGACCCCGGTATCGGCGATCAGCTCCTCGACCAGCAGGGCATCGCCACGATCATCTTCGACCAACAGAAGCGACAGCGGCCGGTCCCGCGGCCCCACTTGGGCGGAAGGGGATCGATTCGCCCATGGATTTCCCGGAATGGACAAGTGGTCACATCCTTCACGAAAGTGGGCCACCTACGACGCGCTGACCGGCTGGTTCACTCTGCTTACACCTGCGGACGTTACCAGTGAGATTCGCTTGCAACCCCTGACGCGACACCGGTTCACCGCGCCCGACTATTGCAACTTGTCCCGGAGCTGGGCCAGGGTTTTGGCCAGCAGCCGTGATACGTGCATCTGCGAGATACCGAGCTTCTCGGCGATCTGCGACTGCGTCATCGATTCGAAGAATCGCAGAACCAGGACGGTCCGCTCGCGTTCGGGAAGTTCGGCCAGCAGCGGGCGCAGGGTTTCGCGGTACTCGACCGTCTCGAGTCCCGGATCGACATCCCCGAGCGTCTCGGCCAGCGGTGGACTTTCTTCGTCGCCGCCCATCGCGCCGTCGATCGACGCCGTCTTGTACGAGCTGGCGGCCATCAGGCCATCCAGCACCTCTTCGCGATCCACGTCGAGTTCGGCCGCAAGTTCGGACGCAGTGGGCGCGCGGCCCAGACGTTGCGACATTTCGCCGGTGGCCGTGCCGATCCGTACATGCAGATCCTTGATCCGCCGCGGCACCTTCACCGACCAACTGTTGTCGCGGAAGTGCCGACGCACCTCCCCCATGATCGTGGGGACCGCGAAAGACGGGAAGTCCGCACCCATTTCGACGTCAAATCGCCTGACGGCGTTGATCAGTCCGATTCTTGCGACCTGCAGCAGGTCGTCGCGTGCTTCGCCCTTGCCCTCGAAACGCCGCGTTATGTGGTCGGCCAACGGCAGGCAGCGCTCGATGATCCTGTCCCGTTGCTCGTTGTATTCGGCCGATCCCTCGGACATCTGACGGAGCTGACGGAACATGTCCAGGACGTCCGCGTACTCCGCGGTCACCGCTGCAGACTCACTCGTCTCGAAGTCAACGAAACGCCCAGGACCTGGGTGCCGTCGATGACTTGTCCGTCCGTGAACGTGGTCACCTCGTCGGTCAGCGAGCTGAGCACGTGCCAACTGAAGCTGTCCCGCTTCACCACTGTGGTGTCGACGCCGTCGACGACGGTGCAGGGCGCGGAAGCACGAATGACCACCGCATCGTTCGACGCGTCGACCACGACCCGAAGGCTTGATCCCGGAATCGCAGCACGAATGACGCCCGTACAGGCTTCGTCGACCGCCAGCCGGATATCGGCCACGGCGTCCAGATCAAAGTCCTCGAATGCGGCCACCGCTGCGACCAATGTCCGCAGCACCGCGAGGTTCTCGGGGGCCGCCGCGACGATCAGTTCAACGGAGCGGGCCCCCGACGCCATGCCGTTTTGCCCCACTGCATCATCTTCCACGTACCCTCCAGCATTCCGGTGCAGACAGCTCAACGTCGCATTGTGAGTACCCATTGTCCACGTGCTCCCAAACAAACCCGCATCACCCGCTACCGCTCTTCGCTCACTAGAAGACAGACGCTGAACACCGGCCGGCCCTCGCACATACCGCGCGACCTGCCCGGTACCCGCTTCTCTTGGGCGGCAAGCTAACTCGCCATCCAGGTACGCATATCGATCACCTTCGCGGCCGGGCCGGCACGTCCCGAACCAGCGCGACGGCAGCGGTTCCGCGCCCACGTATCTGTCGGCGCAGGGGCGATCAGTACCAGTAGCGGCGACCTGCAATCGGCCGTTCGACCGCCCCAAGCAGCCAAAAAACCGCACCCACCACCAGCACCACGACGCCGGCCACCCAGAGTGGGTAGACGTTGAGGAAAAGTCCGAGAGCAAGTAATACCGCTCCGACAACTATCATGACGCCTCTTTTCGTCGTGGCGACCCACGTCCCTGGTGGCCGCCTCCGTCTGGCCCATCGACGGCCAGTGATCCGTCCATACCCACAAAAGCCGTCCGATCAAACACCTCGAGGCGCCCTGCGGAATGTGCTGTGAGGCAGCGGCATCCGCCTTACGTGTGGTGTAGATCGCACCGATCGGCGTTTGGTGTTCGCCAGGGCCGGGAAGTCTTGGACAGCGTGGGGAACGGTTCTCCGTGCTCAATCCGTAAGCGGAAGGGTGGACATGAGCGAGAACAAGAACACCGGACCTGAAGAGGCCATCCGGGGCGTCGTCGAGGGCGTCAAGGGCAAGGCCAAGGAAGTCATCGGTACGGTCGCAGGCCGTGACGATCTGGTGCGCGAGGGCCAGGCCCAGCAGGACAAGGCCGACGCGCAGCGTGCGGCGGCCAAGAAGGAAGCGGAAGCCGACGCGGCACGGGCGGGCGCGCGCGTTGCCGAGGACCGTGAGCGGGCCGCACAAGAGCAGTAGCAGACCTTCGGCCGACGGCCCAGCCCAGCGCAATGCTGGGCTGGGCCGTCTTCGTTGACGGGGTCGATCAGGTTGCCGCCGAAGCCAATTCGCCGCGAACAGGTCGACCTGACCGGCGGCCGGTTGAGTACCACCGATCACCTGCCGCCGATGGCGCGGCAAATGTTTTGCTCCCCGGCCAGACGGGTATCGGAACGTCAACTGACGCACCCGCGTCGCCCGATTGAAGGAAGCACACATGACAACTGAAATGATCGCGGCGCCGCAAACTGCATTTGACGTAACCGCCCATCTTCCGGTGCTTCTGGTGGGCCTGCGCTGGCTTTTCGACACCGAACAGCCCGAGGGCGCGGTTCAGTGCCCCGCAGGCGATTGCCTGCCTTCTGTGGGCGGACGGGGTTTCAGGTTCATCCCGTTGGGCCGGGACGGTCACGCGGCTTTGGGTATCGCGGTGACCACCGGTGTCGCCGGCGACGCGATCAGCGGTCACGAGCTGGCTGCATTCATCGATCTGATCGAGGGGATGGGCGAAGAGGTCCTTGCCATCGATGCCGTAGCCGCATCGACGTTTTGCACTCTCACGCTGAACCGAACCGCGCACCCGACGCTGCTGGATGCCGTCGCCCGCTATCGTGCGGGATATCTGGCGCACGTCAGTGCATCACCATTCGGGCCGGAGCAGCGTCCCGATGTGGCTACACTCAGCGCGGCCGAGCTCCAGCGACAGCTCCACGAGGCACAGACCGACGAAGCCGACGAGCAGCTGACGGTGGCAGCCGGTGGCGTGCACTGGCTGGACCGCATCGGCCGCGACGCGATGAGCGCGCCGACCGCCGCCCTCTCGCGCGCGCAGCATCTGGTCTCGCAGTCCTGACCGGCCCGTAGCCGCGGCAGATTCTGCTGCGCCACAAGCCCGCGGAAACGCCTCTACCACAACGCTGTTCAGTCAGCGCGAATCCAGGGGCTGTCAAACCCCCGGTAGCCGGACCACCTGAACGAAGAAATCATCGATCTGGCGCACGGCATGCATGAATTGGTCGAGGTCGACCGGCTTGGTCACGTAGGCGTTCGCATGCAGCTTGTAGCTGCGCAGGACGTCTTCCTGTGCTGACGACGTGGTGAGCACGACGATCGGGATGTCGCACAGATCCGCGTCCGACTTGATCTTCTCGAGCAACTGCCGCCCGTCGTACTTCGGCAGGTTCAGGTCCAACAGGATCAGATCGGGTCGCGGCGCGTCCGCGTAGGCGCCGCGCCGGTAAAGGAAGTCCAGGCCCTCCTCGCCGTCACGGGCGACGTGCACGACGTTCTTGATCTTGTTTTCCTCGAAGGCTTCACGGGTGATCAGCTCGTCCCCCGGATCATCTTCGACCAACAAGATGTCGATGGCCCTGTCGTTGCGCGGCGTAGTCACGTACCTGACCCTTCCCGTACTGCTTCATCGGAGCCGCGTCGGCAAGCGTCCCTGCCTTAGCGACTTCATCGGTACCCGACTTCACCGGGCCCCGGGATCAGCGACCCGAGCCCGTCGAACCATGACGAGAGTCAGTTTACATTGTAAACACGCCATCCAGCGCCACCGGCCTTCGCCGGCTCGAGTTCGAAGCACGCGCTCAGCTGCGCGACGACATCTCAAGCCGGTCCAGCAGCGCCTCGAGCGCCTCCTCGAATTCCGCGTCGCTGTGGTCTTCCGACAGCAGGCCTTGTAAGCGCTGCAACTGCGGATAGCCGACCAGCCCCGCCCCGAGGCGGTGAGTGTCGTCGAGCGTCGCCTCCTCCGGGCTCAGCCGCGCCCCGCGGGCGGACACTTCCAGCAGAAGCTGTCCCAGCAAGAAGGTGGTGTACGCGCGATACGCCGCCACCGCGGCGGCATCGTCGAAGCCGTACGAGAGCAATGTATCGAGGAAGCTCTCCATCCAGCGCAGACTCCGCAGTGGCGGGCGTACCCAGGGCGCCTCCGGCGCCTGGGTCGCCACCAGCGGAAACACTTCGGGATGCTGCAGCGCGATCTGGCGCACGCCGTGTCCCAGACGGATCAGATAGTCCTGCCAGCCGTCCTCTTGCCGACGGGCCGCCAGCTGGTCTGCGTACAACCGGTCGACGACGTGGTCGACCACCCCGGACAGCAAATCGCCACGACTGTGCACGTACCGATAGAGCGCCATCGCCTCCACCCCACATGCCGCACCCAGCCGGCGCATCGTCAGCTTCGACAGGCCGTGTTGGTCGATGAACTCGATGGCCGAATCCAAGATGAATTCGCGGGTCAGCGACGGCGGCTGGCCATGGCGGGACGCCGAGGAGAGCACTCCGGAGTCATCGATTCCCGACAATCGCCCAACCTCCTGCCCCGTGACGGATCGGCACCAACGCTAGTGGCACAAGCCCAGAAAGTGCGACGCTTCGATGCGGACGGCGCGCCTGCTTCAGGAAACCGTGCGCAACACCACGAGCGCGCGGCCGTCGACCGTCACCGGGGCTCCCGCCTCCAGTGGCGGAATATCGTCCTCTGCAGCGAACACTTCACTGGCGGTATCGAGCACCGGTTGCCAGCGCACCCCGAACGGCCTTGGCGGGAGCGTGAATTCGATGGCTTCGTGGTGTGCGTTGAAGCACAGGACAAAGGAGTCGTCGACGACACGCTGCCCGCGGTCATCCAGGTCGGGGATGCCCTGTCCGTTGAGGTAGACGGCGACGGACTTGCCGAAGGGGGTATTCCAGTCCTGGTCGGTCATCTCCGAGCCGCTCGGGGTGAAGAACGCGACATCCGGTACGCCCTGTGATCCCCGGGCACGTACGGGTCGACCGCTGAAGAAGCGGCGGCGCCGGAAGACCGGATGCGCCGTGCGGATCGCGGCCACTGCACCGACGAACGCCGTCAGTGCGGTGTCGGCGGATTCCCAATCGACCCAGGTGATTTCGTTGTCCTGGCAATACCCGTTGTTGTTGCCCCCTTGGGTGCGGCCCAGTTCGTCGCCGTGGCACATCATGGGGACGCCCTGGCTCAGCAGGGCGGTGGCCAGGAAGTTGCGCTGCTGGCGCCGGCGCAGCATCTCGATGTCGGGGTCGTCGGTCGGCCCTTCCACATCGCAGTTCCAGGATCTGTTGTTCGATTCGCCGTCGCGGTTGTCGTCACCGTTGGCCTCGTTGTGTTTCTCGTTGTACGACACCAGGTCACGCAGGGTGAAACCGTCGTGTGCGGTGACGAAGTTGATCGAGGCGACGGGTCGGCGCGAGGTGCGCTCGTACAGATCCGCCGATCCGGTGAGCCGCGACGCGAACTCTCCGAGAGTGGACTCCTCACCGCGCCAGAAATCACGAACGGCATCGCGGTACTTGCCGTTCCATTCGGTCCACTGCGGCGGGAAATTTCCCACCTGGTAGCCACCGGGCCCGACGTCCCACGGCTCGGCGATCAGCTTCACCTGGCTGATGACCGGATCCTGCTGCACGAGCTCGAAGAACGTCGACAGGCGGTCCACGTCGTAGAACTCTCGTGCCAGCGTCGACGCCAGATCAAAGCGGAATCCGTCGACATGCATCTCGGTCACCCAGTACCGCAGCGAGTCCATGATGAGTTGGAGCGCATGCGGGTGACCGGCGTTGAGACTGTTGCCCGTGCCGGTGTAGTCCATGTAGTACTGCTGCTCACCATCGACCAGCCGGTAGTAGGCGGCATTGTCGATTCCCCGGAACGAGAGCGTCGGCCCCAGATGGTTGCCTTCGGCGGTGTGGTTGTAGACCACATCGAGGATCACCTCGATGTCCGATTGGTGCAGGGCACGCACCATGGCCTTGAACTCTTGGACTTGTCCGCCGGGGGTCACCCCCGAGGTGTACTTGGGGTCGGGCGCGAAGAAACCGATCGTGTTGTAGCCCCAGTAATTCGACAATCCTCTGTCGATCAGCGTGGAGTCGTTGGCGAAGTGGTGCACCGGCATCAGCTCGATGGCCGTGATGCCCAGCCCCTTCAAATGCTCGATGATGGCGGGGTTGGCGACGCCCGCGTAGGTACCGCGATCACGCTCTGGAATGTCGGGGTGCAGTTGCGTCAGCCCCTTCACGTGGGCTTCGTAGATCACCGAATCTGCGTACGGGCGCTGCGGGGGCCGGTCCGTCCCCCAGTCGAAGAACGGGTTGACCACCACCGACTTTGGCATCCGCGCGGCAGAGTCATCGTCGTTCCGGCTGTCTTCGTCACCGAAGCTGTAGCTGAAAAGTGCTTGATCCCACTGAAATTCGCCGTCGATCGCCTTCGCATAGGGATCCAGGAGCAGCTTGTTCGGGTTGCAGCGCTGCCCGGCGGCCGGGTCGTACGGTCCATGCACCCGGTAGCCGTAGAGCTGTCCGGGGACGACGTCGGGCAGGAACCCGTGCCAGATGAATCCATCGACCTCCGGCAGGACGACACGCGTCTCCGTGCCCTCGCCGTCGAACAGGCACAACTCGACGCGATCGGCGACCTCGCTGAAGAGTGCGAAATTGGTTCCCACACCGTCATAGGTGGCGCCGAGCGGGTACGCCTTGCCCGGCCACACCTCGGTGCGAACCGCGGTGGCCTTCGAACTGACCTGCTCAGTCATGTGCTCTCCTTGAGACGGATGGATAGCCCGGACTTGAGCCATCCAATCATCGTGACAGTTCGGTTGCACGCCTGGTTTGACCGCCGGCAAACGTGGGTACCTGTAAGCCGTCGGCTACGACGAACACGTCAATTGCCCTGAACAAGGAGCGCTGTACATGATCATCTTGGGCATAATCCTGCTTGTTCTGGGATATTTTCTGGCAGTACCGATTCTGGAGACCGTCGGTGTGATCCTGCTCGTCATCGGGGCGGTCCTCTGGGTCTTGGGCGCCGTCGGGCGGCCCGTCGCAGGACGCAAGGTGTGGTTCTAGCCGCGCCGTAACCATCCCTGTGCCACTGCGGGCACTGCGGTGACCACTGCCAGCCCCGACCGCAGGGGCCAGCCGGCCGGCGAGGCGAAACACGTTGAGACGGCGGATGATGCCGGCCAGATGGCGCACCACGACATGGTGGCCCAGCCGCACGGCACGGCCGAGGAACCCATCGCCGCCGCCGAAGCTGTGGCAGCGGAGATGAAAACCGAAGCGAGCCCCCACGGCGAACTGGGCCGACGGTTCGATCGGCACTCACCCTTCTTCGTCGGGATGACAGCCGCTGCCGGTGTGGCCGTCACCTACGGCGCCATGCACATGGTGATCGCCGCGCGGTCGGTGCTGGTGCTCATCGGGGTGGCGTTCTTCCTGGCGCTGGGCCTGGAACCGGCCGTGTCGTGGCTGGTCAATCACCACCTCCCGCGCTGGCTCGCCACCACAACCGTTTTCCTCACCTTTCTGGCGCTGATGGCGGCTTTTGTCGCAGCAGCCATCCCTCCGCTGTCACAGCAAGCCACGCAGCTGATCCACCAGGCGCCGCACTACATCCAACAGGCCCAGAGCCACTCGTCCACGATCGGAAAACTCAACGACCGCTTCCATATTCAGCAGCGCATCACCGACACGGTGAACGGATCCGGCGGTTCGATCCTCAACGAAATCGTGACCGCCAGCTCGGCCGTATTCGCCGCATTGGCCGATGTGCTGATCGTCATCGTGCTCACCGTGTACTTCCTGATCGACTTTCCTCGCATCCGCGCGACGCTCTATCGCCTTGTGCCCCAGACCCGTCGGCCGCGGGCGATCCTCATCGGGGACGAGATGTTCGCCAAGGTCGGCGCCTACGTGCTGGGCAACGTGGCCATATCGGCGATCGCCGCAGTCGCCACCGCCGTGTGGCTGACCGCGTTCGACGTGCCGTATCCACTGCTGCTCGGAATCTTCGTCGGACTCTTCGATCTGGTGCCGGTCGTCGGATCGACCATCGCCGGTGTGGTGGTGGCGGCAGTGGCCCTGACGGTATCCCTACCCGTATGTATTTCTACCGCAGTATTTTTCGTGGTGTTCCGAGCCCTCGAGGACTATCTGCTGGTACCCCGCATCATCGGACACGCGGTCAAGGTGCCCGCCCTGATCACGGTGATGGCGGTTCTCATCGGCGGCGCGCTACTCGGCATTGTCGGAGCGTTGGTGGCCATCCCTCTTGCCGCCGCAGTGCAGCTGATCGCGCACGAGGTGCTGTTTCCGCGTCTCGACGACACCTGAGGACAGCGCCGTACGCAATACGCGCGACAGCCCTTCGTCACCAACACTGTCCCGCCACGCGTCATCAGATTTCGGTAGGCCGCTTCCATTTTCGGACATCGCGACCACTTGGGCGAGGATCGACAACGCAATATGGGCTCCCTCGCGCCCGCCGAGGTCCAGCCCGATCGGCGCCTGCAGGTGCCCCACATCATCCGCGGGTAGTCCCCGCTCCAACAGTTCACGTCGCTTGTTCGCGGAGCGCGCCGACGAGCCGAGCGCCCCGACGAACACGGGCTGCGTACCAGCGGCCCACAGCCGGGAATCAAGGGCCTCCAACAGCAATGGTATCGAGAAGCGATCATCGTGGATGAGATCGACGATCGCCGTCCTCGCGTCGACGCGTCCGGCTTCCCGTTCATATCGGAGATATCGATCGGGTCGATCAGCGACGAGTTCGATCGCGCCCGAAAAGCGTTCGTGCTGCAGGAAGGCCGACCGCGGATCACAAACCACTACGGCATATCCCATTCGAGTGGCCAATGCCGCCAGCTCGACAGTGATGTCACTGATCCCGAAAATCACCATGCGCGGCGATGCGTCGTAACGCGTGCAGAACACCGGCGAAGCACCGGAATCGACCAACGCGGTGTAACCGGTTTGCAGGTTCAGGAAGGTGACCGCCGGCCGGCCGGCCCGCAATGTCGAGATCAGCGTCGGCAGTTCCGGAAAGTGCTGCGGTGTCACGGGATACATGGCCACCCGCACCGTTCCTCCGCAAGGTCCGCGCGGCGCGAAAGGATCGGCGCTCAACGAGTCTGATTCGTATTCGACCATCCGGCAACCGATCCCGCCCAGGAGACCGGGATGATCTTCGAATACCCGCTGGGCCCGCTCGAACAAGTCGGCCTCGACACAGCCGGATGACACGCTGCCGGCCATTGCCGATTCGCGGTCGAATGCCATCATCGACCCGATCGGGTATGGAGATCGGTCGTAGGTGTCGGTGACAGTGACCGCGAGAACCGCCGCACCGCGTTGGTAGCGCCGTGCAATCCATTGCAGTACAGCTCTATTCTTCATCGATGTCCTCCCCGCCTGCCAGATCGGAGCATTCAACTCGCACCAGATCGGGATGCGACGCCAGGAACGGGCCGGCGCCGGTGTCACCAGAGAGGTTCTGCAACAGTTCATCCCAATATCGGCGCGCGATCAGCACCGGGTGTCCGGGTCTGCCGTGGTAAACCGCACGCACAAGTCCGCTGCGACCTGTCGTCAGTACTCGCTCGACGACGGCCGCGTCGATGGTCGGAGTATCGACCGTGTGCAGTACCAGGGTCTCGACGTCGGCATCGGCCTGCGCGGCATGTACGGCGGCGGTCACCGTCGCGGACAGGCCACGTCGCCAGTCGGTCACAACCAAGGGAGTCGAGGGTGCGGGTACCGGCACCACCGCAGCGCCCAACGCGACCAGGATTTTGGAGATACCGCCGCCGGCGAGGGCGTTCACGGCACACTCGAGCCAATAACCATTGGCAGCGGTCACTTTCGGCACTCCGTAGCGCTGTCCGCTGCCTGCGGCCAGAACTATGCCAAGGGTCGTGGTGCTCATCGTGGTACTCGATGAGGCATGTTACTCAGGCAATGCCACAGCACGTCCGACTCCACCCGTCGGGATGCGGCCGAACTCGCACTGCGCGACGCTGTCCCACTGAGCCAGAATGGATTCAAGGTCGAACTCGGCAAGCACAGCGTCCTGCGCGCGCTGCACAAAGCGATTACCCGGTAGCGCCGTCCGTCGTCACTCGACAAGCTTGGTCAAGCAGTACACCCGTTTCGGAGACGTGAAAACCATTGCCTTCGCCGCGGTGGCACAGGCCGATTCATCGACGCTGCCATCGAGGCGCCGGGCCACCTTGAACACCCCCGTGTGGGAGTTCGCGATTGTCGGCGCCTGCGCGCAATCGATGTTCCGGATGCTCTTGCCGGTGAGGTCCAGCGCGTAGCAGTCTCCCTCGTGCAGGTTCAGCGCGAAGCACAAGGTCGCTGCCTTGGGGTCATCCTGATTGCTGGTCGCAAAGAAGTACGGGCCATCCGACGGCGCCTTGCCGTCGGGGCACAGACCCATCGAGGTTTCGCCCGCCAATTCGTAGACAGCATCCGATGATTCGCAGCTGGTCGACGTGAAATGGAACTTCTCGTAGTCGGCGTTGGTGACGCACTGCCCCGACTTCAGCTGGGTACCGAAGGCGGTGGTGTGCAGTCCTTTGCGGACCACATTCGCGACGCCGCCGATGACGAACAACACCACCACCACGACCACGATCCACACCCACGGTTTGAGTCCTGACTTGCGGGGTGGCGGCGGATAACCCGGGAACGGCGTCGGCGGACCGTAGTACGACTGCTGGCCGGTCCACGGTTGCGGGTTCGGCGCCGGCCAGGCCGGCTGCGGCTGCCACGTCGGCTGACCCGGTGTAGGCGGAATCGGTTGGCCCGGTGGGCCGGCCGCCGGTTGGTGCCGCGAATCGCCCGGCGGTCCGTGCGGCGGTGGAGGTTGGGTCACGGGCCGGTCAGTTCGGGGCCGACGTGCACAGGATGCCGTGTGCAGCTTTCGCGAGCGCACCCGTGGGACCTGCATCAGCGCCGTACTGCCCGGCCAGCGCGCCGACCACGTCGGGCCGCGACTGCCCACCGAACGCCATCTGGCACGCCTGCAGTCCCGCCTGCAGAACCGCGTCATCGTCGCCGGGGAAGCCCGCGTTGCGGGCCTGGTTGATGAACCGCTGCTGTTCGGGTGTGATCGGGATCGGCCATGCCGACGCGGGCCCCGCCACGACAATGGACAGTGCGGCGGCCGCGGCAACAGCGCCACCAACCGTACGAATTTTTGCGAACATCTCTCCCCCAGGTGTCCGACTCCCACGGGCGCGGGACGTCAACATGAAAGAGCGTAAATGCCCCCTGCGGACGCCACCAGTGCCGCACCTGTCCGCCGACCGCGAACGTGGTTCCGGCCGAGCTTGACCGGAACCAGCCGCTGCACGGAAATTGCTGTGCCCGTGGACTATTGGAGCGGAAGGTCGACTTCACGGTCGTGCGCCGGCCGCGGGCCGAAGACTCGTCGATCGGCCTCGTCGATTCGCACGTCGTTGATGCTCGCCTGGCGCCGTTCCATCAAGCCATCCCCATCGAACTGCCACAGCTCATTGCCGTAGCTGCGCCACCATTGGCCGGCGGTGTCGTGCCATTCGTACTGGAATTGCACAGCGATGCGGTTCTCATCGAACCCCCACAGCGACTTGCGCAAGGCGTAGTCGAGCTCACGCTCCCATTTGGCGGTCAGGAACCGGACGATCTCATCGCGACCAGTGACGAACACGTCGCGGTTACGCCAGCGCGAGTCGGGCGTGTAGGCCAGGGCCACACGCTGCGGATCGCGCGTGTTCCAGGCATCCTCGGCTGCCTGCACCTTCTGAAGTGCGGTTTCCCTGGTGAACGGCGGGACGGGCGGGCGTAGATCGCTCATGATTGCTCTTCTCCTCGATTGAGAACGTGCGTTCTCTATGTGACTCGACTATCGTAGGGAACGAGCGTTCTCAACGTCAAGGAGTGATTTCGATGCCGGCGCCGATCAGCGAGGAACAGAAAACCCGCGACCGGGAGGCGCTGCTCGACGCCGCCGAAGCGCTCTTCTACGAGCGCGGCATCCAGGCCGTCGGCATGGACGACATCCGCGGCGCCGCAGGCATCGCGCTGAAACGGATCTACGGACTCTTCTCAACCAAGGAAGACCTTGTTGTCGCCGTCCTACAGCGCCGCGACGCAAGGTGGAGAGGCAACTTGACCGACTACGTGGAGCGGCGCGACGACCCGCAAGAACGCGTACTCGCAGTCTTCGACTGGCTTGAGCAATGGTTCGCCGAGCCCGATTTCCGCGGCTGCGCCTGGATCAACGCGTTCGGCGAACTGGGCGCCACCTCGCCGGCGATCCTGACCGAGGTACGCGCACACAAACAGGCATTTCAGGAACAGCTGGCCGCATGGGTCACGGCCGCCACCGACGCGGCGGCCGAACCCGTGTACCTCTTGGCCGAAGGCGCGATCGTGAGCGCCGCCATCACCGGAGATACCAGTGCGGCACGCCGCGCGAGGGAAGCGACAAGAACCCTGATCGCATAACCAGCGTTCGACCGGTCGGGGTGAACGTCAGAACGGTCGGCTGTTCGCCTGCCATTTGGCCGATTCCGGTCGTGGGCCGAAGCGCTCGATGTATCGCTCGTGCATCTGCGACTGCTTCTGCCGCAGGGCCTCGTCGATCAGGTTGGGGTCGAGCCCGTGCTGGCTCAGCCGGTACCGGCGCCACACCTTGTTGAGGACGAACGCCATCACGAGGGCCCAGAAGTAGATCGGCAACGTCATTTCGGAGTGCACATACACCGACGCCGGCAACAACCACAGCGGAGCCAGCACAAATATCGGCGGGATGGCGTACCGGATCATGTGCCGGCGCACGGCCCCGTCACCGGTCAGGTCCTCACGAACCCAATCCTGCAGGTGGTCGGGTAGGCGGCGCCCATAGGCGTAGGTGATGCGCTGCCAGAACGTCGGACTGTCGGCGGCCATGACGACTCCTTTGACTGATAGATCGGCGAGCATCATGCTCTTCGTATCCTAATAGTTAGGACACTATCCTTTAGCCTACTATTCCATTGCGGCGAAACGTTCTGAGGGCAGCGGAGATACCAGCGATGACGCCGGACAGATCGACGCGCGACGGCGAGCGGCACCCTGCCCATGCGGCGTGCACAAAGTATTAGGGCCCTAACCGTAATAGACTGGGCACCATGGCCACTGTCTCCGAAGACGTCGACCCCCTGGCACTGGAGCGGCAGGTCTGCTTCGCGTTGGCTATCACCAACCGTGCAGTACTTGCCATCTACCGGCCCCTACTCGAACCGCTCGGGCTGACGCATCCGCAATATCTGGTCCTGCTGGCGTTGTGGGACAACGCGAAATCCAAACAAGACCCATTGACCGTCAAACAGATCGCCGCGCTGCTGCAGATGGATTCAGCCACCGTGTCGCCGATGCTCAAACGGCTCGAGAGCCTTGAACTGATCCGCCGCACGCGCAGCGCCACCGACGAACGCACCACCCACATCACGCTGACACCGAAAGGCGTCGCGCTGCGTCGGCGTGCCCTGAAGATTCCGCCGGCAGTTGTCGAGCAGCTCGGCGTTGACCTCGCCGAGTTGGAACGCCTCCACGCGGTGCTCACCAGGATCAACGCGGCCGCCGTTGCGGCCGGCACCCTCACAACGAAATCCGGGTAGCCGGTCCACGCCAGAAACTGCAACCACAGTTCCAATTCACAGGTGCCGAGCAGATTGAGCGGCGCGCCAGCGGGTACCACCGCGCGAAGCGCTGAAGTTACTGAAGTTTCAGCGAGCGAATTGTTGATGACAGGGCCGGTGAGATTGTGAATGTGTTGCAAGGTGCCACGCGCCTCGTTGGGCGATCAGCAGAGACGGTGGTTGCCACCGCAGGAGCAGTGGGCGGTGCGGTGACCAACGGTGTCGTCGAGGGCTTGCGCGGCGCCGCGCAGGGGGCGAAATCCGGTCTGGCCGAGGGGCCGCAGTCCGCGCCGGCAGCGGTTTTGACGTTCGCTGCAGTCGGCGCAGCCGGACTGGTGGAGTGGCCGGTGGTGCTGGGGATGGGCGCTACTGTGCTTGTACTGCGCTGGCTCAATGCACCAGCCGACAGAGAGAGCGCGGACAACCACCGCCGCGCAGCATCTGACGGTGCGACCGCCGCCCGCGCGCCGGTCCGGGCATCACGGACGGCGAAGAGCCCGACGAAGACCAGTGCAGCTGCGCAGCGTAAGACTCCGTCCCGCGGCCGGCGCACACCTGCCAAGAGCGGATCAAGGGCCTAGGCCCCCCGGCGCACAACGGCTATGGTTGCAGTTATCCGACGGCTGCTCGCCGGCAGCGGTGATTCACGCCGTCATTCTGCGACTTCAAGCCAGCCGGTACGCAGCAGCAACGCGTACAACTCACGTAGCGGTACCGCCAACACACCAACAAGGGCGTCGGTCAGCGGGTCATTCCCAGAAGTCGCACCGAGTTGCAACACACCGCCACAGTGAGACCGCTGACGGACCAAACGCTGAAGATCCCATGACGGGGAGGTGGCCAATGGCCGAAAATTCACATCGCATCGGACAGCGCGATGCGGTCACACGAATCCGTGACGCCGAGACCTTGCTGCTCAAGCTGCCGTACGTCGGCAAGGTACGGATTCCGCGTCCAGAGCAGCTCGCGTATATCGGAGCGCTGGCCGCACTCGCGGCATTCGAAATCGTGGAGTGGCCCGTCGCCGTAGTGGTCGCAGCGGGTCATCTACTGGCCGAGAACCAACACAGCCGAGCGGCTCGCGAATTCGGTGAAGCGCTCGAAGAAGCGTGACGCTGTCTGGGCTGGCAGTCAGCCGAGCAATGTCCCGATGGCGCTATCCGGCAGATGATCCAGTAGCGCGTGCGGGCCTTCGAAGACCTCAACCACTCCGGCGGCACGCAATTCGTCGCCTCCCACGCCGCCGCTCAGGACACCGATACACCTGACCGCGGCACGCGCACAGGCCTGCGCATCCCAGATCGCGTCCCCCACGAAGACCGCCTGCGCCGGACCGACACCCGCCTTGTCGAGCGCCACCTCGATGATGCCGGGCTCGGGCTTTGCCGTATCCACATCGCCGGACATGGTCACTGCCGATACCACGTCATCGCAGTCGAGGACCTGACGCGTCAGCTGCAACTCGTCCTCTGGCGCCGAAGTGGCGAGGACCACTTGGAGCCCCAGGTCAGCCACCCGGTGTAGGAGGTCGCGCGCGCCCGGCAACGGCCGCATCAAGCCCGCCGTCTCACGGTAGTAGCCGCTGTGCAGTTGCTTGAGCCGCTCCCCGATCTCGTCGGGCACATCGCCGCACAGGCGATGTAGCAGTGACGTCCCGTCCATTCCGATGCACCGGTGTATCCGCCAGGCCTCCACCGGCAACTCTTCGTCGGCAAACGCGCGCAGCCAGGCGTGTACGTGCAGATAATTCGTATCTACCAATGTGCCGTCAACGTCGAACAAGACTGCTTGGTGTGCCGCCATACCGCGGGGAGTACCCCTGATCGGGACGGACTACGCCACCCGAGATGATCAACGCTGACGGCCGCCTTGGCTGCGCCTTGCCTGATCGCCGACCGCCCGCGAATTACGTTGGTAATTCAGCAATTACCGCTCATCGGACGCGCTCGCGAATACGGCCCTTGGCTAACCGGTCCCAGAGGACTGAACGGCCGGCTGAGCCGGCTGGGCCGAACCCCCGAGCCGGCTCACCACGTAGTCGGCGGCGCGGTCAGTCAGCCCGTACGCCGGGTACGCCCCGTGGGCACCCTGATCATTGCCGGTCGGCGAGCACACCGGGTCCTCGGGGATGCACACGTCGTCGGTCTTGCCGGTGTAGCGCGGGCCGACGGTGATGGGCGGCGCGCCCGTGAAGATCATCTGCAGGAATCCGCTGGACGGTTTCCCGAAGAGGACGACAGCCGCCACATGGTCGGCCACCGACGCCGGCATCGGCCCACTCAGGCCGGGCGGCAGAGTGAAGCCCTGCGGCACGCTGTCCTCGGTGATGTAGGCGGCGACCGCCGCACCCTGCGAGTAGCCGCCGAGCACGACCTTGGTGTTCGGGCACGCGTTTGCGGTAGCCATGACCTTGTTTTTCGCATCGATCACGCCGTCGGCGGCGGTCGCGAAATCAAGGGATGCAGGGTAATTGACGGCGTACGCGTCCACCGATTTACCTGGGGTTTTGGCGCGGAGCGAATCCACGAACGCCTGCCCGACACCACCGACACCTGCAGGCTCGAAGGTGCCTCGGGCGAACACCACCTGCACGTCCGGACACGTCTCCGCGGCGACTTGCCCGGCAGCGGCGACGCCCCCTGCCGTGACCGACACCGCCGCGACGACAGCCATCAACCACCGATCATCACTACGAATCATCTGGACGCGCCCCCAACTCGACACAAAGCGGCAGCGACAATGCCCCCGCGCACCACTTTCATGTCTACCCCAATCTGAATCATTCGAATCCCCCACCTTCAGGTGATTCACACCACGTGACCGCGCTCCCGCGTCGAAAGCGGAAACTCGAACCATGCACGGCACCGAACCTCTGCTGACTCCCACGCTCATCGTCGTTTGTGTGGTGATGGCTCTCGCGGCGGCCGCGGTGAACCGCCTGGTGCTCAACGGATCGGTGTGGGAGGCGCCGAACGCCGCCGTGCGTGCGGCAATTCAGCTGGCGGCAGTGTCGACAGTGCTCGCCGTCGCGCTGCAGCGGGTGTGGTCGTCGATGGTGGTTCTCTTGGTGATGTTCATCGTCGCCTCGATTACAGCCGCTCGTCGCAGTCAGGCACGTCATGGTTCCGGGTGGCTGGCCGTCGCCCTCGCCGCCGGCATGGTCATGGTGATTCCGCTACTGACGCTCAGCGGTGTGGTGCCGTTCACCGGTGTTGCGTTGGTGCCCGTGTTCGGCATCGTGTTGGGCGGAACGATGACCGCGTCGGCGGTCGCGGCGCGGCGTGCACTCGATGCGCTGACCCAGCGCGCCGGCGAGGTTGAAGCAGCTCTTGGTCTTGGTCTGTCGGAACGTTTCTCGCGGATGTTGGTCATCGAACGACCGCTGTCGGACGCCCTGCTGCCCAATCTCGATCAGACCCGCACCGCCGGACTTGTCACGCTGCCGGGGGCATTCGTCGGCGTGCTGCTGGCGACCGGCTCGGCCGCACAGGCGGCGGCGGTCCAGGTTCTGGTCCTCGTGTCACTGTTGCTCGCGCAGGTCTGCGGCGTTGCCGTCGTCGGGGAACTCGTGGCTCGGGGCAAGATCACGCGGCCGAACGACGCGATCGCGCCGCCCAGCGGCGCCGGTCCCATCGTCGCGCTTGCACGGAGATTCGGTGTGGTCCCGAACGTCAGGTGGCCGCGACGCCCAAGAACGGGACCATAGTCAGGCGGGGGTCAATGGTGCCCAAGGCCGTCAGAGGCGGCGGCGATGACATCGTCGAGAACCGCTCGACGATTGTTCAGCTCGCGGATCTGTTTCTCCAGCTTCAGGCGCTCGGCGGCGAGATTCTCGACCAGACGAGGCGTGGCCGCGTCGGCAGGGCCACCGTCCACATCACGCATGCACGGCAGCAGTTTTGCGATGCTCTCACTCCCCAGGCCGGCTGCGAACAGTTCCTGGATGTGGATCACCCGGTCGACGGCGGTGTCACCGTACTCGCGTTGCCCGTTGGGAGTTCGGTCAGAGACCAGTAGCCCTCGCTGCTCGTAGTAGCGCAATGAACGCTCACTCACACCTGTTCGCCGCGCCAACTCGCCAATGCGCATGAGCCCGTTATACCTCCGCCGGTTTGCCCCTGACATCGGTGTCAGGTCTTACCGTCCGAGCATGACACCCCAGGGGCACGAACCGCCTTTCGACTACAGTCCGATCACCGAACGCCCGCCGCTGCTCTGGCCGGGCGACGCCAAGGTCGCGGTGTACATCGGATTGAACATCGAGCAGTTCCTACCCGACGAACCATCGACAAGCATCTGGCCGGGCACGGCAGAGTTGCGCCCTGATCCCCTCAACTTCGGGTGGCGCGATTACGGCGCCCGCATCGGCATTTGGCGAACCGTCAAAGCGCTTGACACACATCACATCCGGCCCAGTGTCCTGTTGAACTCCAACGTAATTGACGCCTACCCGCAGATCGTGGCCGCGGGGCTGGAACGGAATTGGGTATGGCTGGCTCACGGACGGACGAATTCGAAGCTGCACACCGCCATGACGGTCGACGACGAGCGCAGCGAACTGCGTCACATCACGGAAACGATCGCCGCGGCGACGCGTCAGCGACCCACGGGTTGGATGGGACCGGGGCTCACCGAAACTCACCGCACCCCCGAGTTGCTGGCCGAACTGGGCTACCGCTACGTGCTCGACTGGACAAACGACGACCAGCCCTACCGACTGACGGTGCCGGGCATGCTCAGCGTTCCCTATTCGGTCGAACTGAACGACCTTCTGCTCTTCGCCAAGGGCTACACGGGAGCTGAATTCGTCCAGATCGTCGTCGACCAGTACGAGCAACTGCGCGCCGACTCGATCGCGGGCGGCCGCGTCCTGGCTCTCGCACTGCACCCGTTCGTGATCGGTCAGCCGTTTCGTCACAAGTACTTCGAAGAGGTGCTGCGGTTTCTGTCCGCCCAACCAGACGCCTGGCTCACCACGAGCGACGAGATCGCCGAACACTTCCTGGCCCAGGAGGACCACGATTAGGCCGATGTGTCCGACGCCATGACAGAGCTGTGCCACAGGTTGGCTAATTGATGTAGCGCGCGTAGACAGTCATCATGCGAACCCTCGTCATCAGCGCCAGCCCCCGCGAGGACGGCAACTCCCACCTGCTGGCCCAGGCCGCCATCGAAGGTGCCGTCGCCGCAGGCCATGACGTCGAGCACGTCTTCCTCGCCGACTACGTCGAACGGATGCTGGACAATTGCCGCGCGTGCCGGCGTCACACCGACCGACTGTGCGCGCTCGATGACCGCTACAGCGAGTTACTTCTGGACAAGATGTTGCCCGCAGACGGGATCATTTACGCCATGCCGCTGTACTTCTACGGCATGCCCGCGCGCCTGAAGACCGTCTTCGATCGACTGTTCTGCTACACCTCCAACAGCGCGCCGCAGCAAGACCATGTCATCAACGGAATCATGGGCAAGAAGGTCGCCGTGCTGATCTCATGCGAGGAGAGCTACCAGGGCGCAACGAGCGGCGTCGTCGCCCAATTCCAGGAACTGACAAGGTATCTCAACCAGGACCTGGTAGACGTAGCCGTTGGGCGCGCCAACAGTCGTGGTGAAATCACCCGCGACCCAAGCTCGCCGCTCGCCGAAGCCAAGCGAATCGGCAACCAGCTCTACGACATCAGGGTCACCGACTATCGGCTCGACACCGAGAGATCGAGCAGAGTGTGGGAACACCTGCAATCCGTCAAGACCGAATCCTCCCGCGAGATCGACGGCACGACCGGCAATGGCTAGGTCTGCTGCGCTCACGACGGGCTCTACAGCACTGCGCCTTCTCGAGTGATCGACGGCATCAGCACGGGCGTCAGGGCCGGGTGCTGCGCCAAGTCGCCACGACGGTAACGCCCCAGGACAACGGCTGCGATCAGGACCACAGCGCCGCCCGCGCCCACCGGCAGCGTGGTCGATTGACGGTCAGCCAGTATCGATTGGCACTGCTCGACATAGTTGCTTGCCACGAACATTGGCCCACCGTTGGTCTGCTGTTCGAAGTTGAGTTGGTCTTGTTCCTGGGCGATGTCCAAGCGCGGGTGAAAGCCGTTCCCGCATGGAATCGGGAACCCGGCCCGGTCCACAGCTCCCAGCTGCACAGGGATTGCCGTGGATAGCAGCGCGCCGAGGACCGCGGCGGTACCGCTGAGAGCGAGTAGTCGGCTGAACATGTTGCTCTAGTTCCCCTTTCGAGATGGTCTGTCTACCTCGGGCGGCTCTGCCCGTCCGTTGAATCTGTGCATGGTTCGAGGTGGATGTTTGCCGATGGGCGGTGCACGACTGCCCTATCCATGACTGCGGTGTCGGCAGCCATCGAGCTGGCGTGCGAGTCGCTCAGAGATGGGGCCGTCGGGGTGGTGCAGGGCACGCCAGGCGTCCAGCTTCTCCATGAGGCCATCGGGAATCGTGAGTTGTTCGCGCTCGATG
This sequence comes from Mycolicibacterium sp. CBMA 226, assembly GCF_009729075.1. GTDB lineage: Bacteria > Actinomycetota > Actinomycetes > Mycobacteriales > Mycobacteriaceae > Mycobacterium. The sequence continues at coordinate 316,827 of NZ_VTGY01000013.1, forward strand.
ACCGCGATCAACGACTCGATGACTCCGCCGAACTCACTGATGCCGAGGTTGACGTACGCGTTGTTGAGTTCCGTGGGTGTCAGGCGAAAGCGGAGGGATTCGACCAACTCCCACGCGACGTCGGACTCACTGGTCAACGTCATCATCGCTACTCCTTAGGCTCCGAGCGCTATTGCCCTGCCATGGCGGCCAACAGCGTTCACTCGATGGTCATCTCGTGAGCGGTGAGTTCGCCTGGACGGCTCCGGCATTCCCGAACCGCTGTGGTGTTGCCACCGCTTTGTAGGGTTAGTCGTTAGCGGGTGCAGGAACCGAACGTGCCCGAAATGTGATCCCGGGCACAGCCGTGCGCCGGCGCCAGGGCGCAACTTCGCCGGAGGTCAACTGGCGGCAATACCTGGCATTTCACTGACAGGTTGCTGAGGGCGCTCGCTGGTCAATGGAGGTCGGCGAGAAACGTCTTGACCTCAGTGGGGGTCCTGAGCAGGTAGGTGCGCGCGTGGGTGTTTCGACGAGCCGCTGTGGTGATGTACGGGAGACTGTCGCGTCGGTAGCGGATGAGCCAGGACCAGAACTCCCAAGTTTCGCGTGATCGGCGTAGGGCACGCGGAAGACAGACGCGCAAAGGGAAGTCGAGAATGACGATGGTGTCGGCGCGCGACAGGCGTTCGGCGAGTCCGCTGTCGTAGTCACCCAGGTCACCGTCGATGATCCATCGGTCCTGTGAGATCAGCTGCTGGTGAGCGCTTCGCCAGACCTCCGGCGGGGTCGGTGTCGGTCCGGGCCGCCAGAACAGCGCGTCGAGTTCGATGAGTGGCAGGTCGAATCGCTCCGAAAGTTGTTTAGCCAGAGTCGATTTACCTGCGGCACCGCGGCCGAGGATCACGGTTCGTTTCATGCTGCCTGCACCCGGGGCGTTCGGTCGAGTTCGCGGCCTCCGAGCATCGCATAGGCGACGTCGGCAGCGTCGGCGTACGGGCCAGATCGCGCGGCGCTGGGCCTTGCGAGTGTCTTCGTTCGGCATGAACGGGCTGCGCTCGTTGAAACTACGTAGAGGGCTGTGTCATGGTGCGACGTCGACCGAACGATCGGTTCGTGTCATGTCATCGAAAGCCGCCACGGCGTGGGCATTTGCGGCAGGTTGACAGGCGAAGATAGCCACGCCACGGAAGGGTCCTTCGCCGGCGTCGTTCCGCAATGAGCGCCAAAACAGCGCAGCCCTAGAGGGTTTGGCGCTGAGATGGCTGACATCGGTTCCGGCTTCGACGGCTTGACTCCGGACCCTTCCGAGGCGATGGCGTTGGTCACGCCGCTAGGGGAGGCCTACCTGGCGCCGGGCTGACCCGAGCGCCATGAACGTCACATCGCGGGCTCGGGCGCCGGCTCCGTGGCTGCCACGGACGATTCGCGAGTCTGCCTGCGGGCGACGCGGGCCGGTCCTGCGACATACCATGCGGCCGCGGCGAGCAGCACTGCCAGGAAGATCCACGGGATCACGTCTGCGGGCCAGCTTGGGATCGGATAAACGTTGCGGTAGAAGACGTACGCGAGGCAGCACGTGACGGTTAGTCCGATTATGGCGGCGACGCCGACGCTGGTCTGTGGTGCCAGGCGCCGGACCAGAATCGGGATACCCAATCCCATCAGCATGTAGGCAATCATGTAGCCGAAGGTCCCCAGGGTTCCGGTGTAGGAATACACATCGAGCTCGTTGATTCCGCTGACCCCCAAGCCGACTGCCGCGATCAGGGCGGCCGCGCTGAGCAGGAGGATCGCAACATGCGGGGTCTTACGAATGGGATGCGTCGCGGCGACCTTACGGTGCACCAGTTGCGACTCACCCATCGACCGCAGCACCCGGCTGGCCGCGGTGAGTGAGCCGGTCACACAGGCGAAGTTGGAGGCCACCGCGCCCAGATCGATGGCCAGCGCAAGCCAGTGCACGCCAAGGCCATCGGCCAACGTGTTCAAAGGCGTTGCATCGGCGGCCAGTTTGTCGGCATCGCCGAATCCGACGATCTGCGCGTAGGACGAGTACAGGTAGAGCGCGCCGGCAAGTAGCGCACTGCCCGTGACGGCCCGTGGGATTGTCCGTTGCGGATCTTTGGCTTCGACGGACAAGCACGCGGCCGACTCGAACCCCACAAAACCCAGGGTCGCCAATACCATGCCGCTGACCACCTGTTGCACCGTGATTCCGGTGGGCATGAGCGGCGCGAGACTGAACCCGTGCCGAACCAAAACCATGGTGAGCACCAACAGAATTGCTCCGATAGACAGCACCTCGAGTACCACGCCGGTCCATGCGGAGATTCGGACGCCGCGGATCATCATCCATGCCGCGCAGAGCACGCACACGATTTCCAGGACCACCGTGACCGAAATCGAGGTCGCGGGCACTCCGGCGCTCGTCGGTGGCGCCACTCCGAGAAGGGGCTTGGTGTATTGCGCAAATTGGGCGACACAGCCGACGGAGATGAGGAGGTAGCCGAAAGCGAGACCAGTCGATCCGACGAACCCGACCGCTCTACCGAACGCGGCAGTGATATGCGAGAGCAGGTCCTCTCCTGGCCGCAACCGCGCGGCCCGGGATACGCACCAGCCCACCAAGAGCAGCACGCACAAGGAGACGGCGTAGGAATACAAGGTGCCCGCGCTGGCGCTAGCCGCGACAAGTGTTGCGCCAGAAACCATCACGGCGCTTGGCGCGATGCCGGCGGTCGACTGCGCGACGAGCTCGACACCGCTCATACTTGCGGCCGCAAGTCCGGTATCTTCTCTGAGTTCCTCGAGCCGCTCGACATTGGATATTGACGGCATTGGTCGGCCTCCTCAATGGTGATTGGTCGGTCCACGAACATGCCAAGGACCGCATGCCGGCCACGGTGCCGGCGGCTGATTTGTGCACAGGGTGAATTGACCAAGCGGGACAACCGCTTTCGATCTACGACAACCTTCGGGCAACTTTAGAGTGGGGTTGTTACTAGCAGTTATGGCGAATGTTAAATGTGCTAACAGGACCGACCCGCCATTCGTGATTGTCATCACAGGAGTCGTCCATACTTGGCCGCGTTGAGCGCGTTCAAGATTAACTTCGCGCACCGCGTGCCAGGAAGCGAAATAACCTAACCGAAGATAGCGCCCACACCGTTAGCCGGATCGACCATGGGCCGGATCAGCGGAATCCAACATCGGAGACTGAGTTCGACTAGATATCGGCGCGTCGACGCACGTGTCTCAAGATAGCTGAATTGCGGCAATCGCCTCGTTCTGGGATCACCAAACTGGCCGTCGGCGAAAGGCTGCAGGGCGAAATGATGTTGCCGCACAGATCACCCCGGACGGCAGGCGTAGATTTCGGCACCTTCGGAACACTTGATAACAAGCGGGCCGACGCTATGTTGTTACGTTGATTCCGCGGACTTGGACACTGCACGAATGAAGTGCTCCACAAGACTTTTGAACCCGGGATTGGCGGCGGCGATCGCGCGAACTACTGACCTTTGGCAAAAACAATTCGGTGCCAGTCTTTTTCGGCAACCGAAGTGATGTCGCTCATGACATGTTTGATGGTCAGATATTCCTCAAATGAATAGGCACTCATGTCTTTGCCAAACCCGGAAGCGCCGAAACCGCCATGTGGCATTTCGGAGATGATCGGGATGTGGTCGTTGATCCACACGCAGCCGGCATGGATTTCGCGCGCTGCCCGCTGCGCCCTGTACACGTCGCGAGTCCATGCCGAGGCCGCCAGCCCATACTCGGTGTCGTTGGCCTGCCGAAGCGCATCATCGTCGCCGACAAAGGGCCGCACGGTCAGCACGGGACCGAAGATCTCGTCGCGGTACACCTCGGAGTCCTCGGCGACATCAGCGATCAATGTGGGCGGGTAGAACGAACCGGGACCCTCCGGCAGCGCTCCCCCGGTGACGATACGGGCGCCCTCCTGCGGCGCCCGAGCGACCATCGCTGCGATCTTGGCCCGGTGCGGCATCGATACCACCGGCCCCAGGTCGGTTTGCGGGTCATACGGGTCGCCGGTGACCACTTTCCCGAACAATTCGGCGACGCCGGCCACGAAGTCGTCGTACAGCGGCCTCGCCACAATGGCGCGCGTCGCCGCGGTGCAGTCCTGACCGGTGTTGATGAGGGATGCAGCCACCGCGCCGTTGATTGCGGCGTCCAGATCGGCATCGTCGAACACCACGAACGGCGCCTTGCCGCCCAGTTCGAGTTGAGTGCGGTGGCCGTGGACCGCCGCAGCCGCCATCACCCGTCGCCCGACTGCCGTCGAGCCCGTGAACGTCACCATGTCAACGTCGCGATGTCCAGCCAGCGCGGTTCCGACGTCCGCGCCCAGCCCCGTCACCACATTGAGCACGCCTTCAGGCAACCCGGCCTCGGCTGCCAGCCTGGCCAGCGTGAGCGTGGTCAGTGGGGTGATCTCGGCAGGCTTGATCACCGCGGCACAGCCAGCCGCCAACGCGGGCAGTACCTTCCAGACCGCCATCTGCAGGGGGTAGTTCCACGGCGTGATGGTGGCGACCACGCCGACCGCCTCACGTCGGATGCTTGAGGTGTGATCGGCCGAGTACTCGGCAGTGGCCTTGCCCTCAAGGTGTCGGGCGGCACCGGCAAAAAAGTCGATGTTGTCAACGCTGCCGGGAACGTCGAAGTTTGCCGCCAGCCGGACCGGTTTACCGGTCTGGCTTACCTCCTGGTCCACGAGTTCGTCAGCGTTCTCGGCGACCAGTCGGGCCAACCGCGCCAGAACTGTGGCCCGCTCCGCCGGAGTTGCGCGGGCCCAGCCCGGCTGCGCGGCGCGGGTCGCGGCCACGGCAACGTCGACATCAGCCGGCGACGCCAGCGCATATGACGCCACAACATCACCCGTGGCCGGATTGATGATGTCGAACGGACTCCCGGCCGTTGTCACCGGCTTTCCGTTGATGAAACTACCGGCGACGACCTGGCCTGCACCTGCGCTCACGATGTTGCACGCTACCCCAACACTCGTGCGGATTCCACTTGAAATCACGCCACGTCCGACTGATTCCGTCGAACGTGTTGTGCCATACGACGGAATCCGTGCACAATTGACGTCATGGCCATCCCAGATGCACCTCCTGATGCCACTGCGATGCCTGGGCGAAGTAACCCATCTCGCGGCGGCGCCGCGTGCCAACTCGACGACCTCTCGAAAGCGATCATCGAGCAGCTGCAGCAGGATGGCAGGCAGTCCTACGCCGCCATTGGTAAAGCGGTCGAGTTGTCGGAAGCGGCCGTGCGCCAACGTGTTCAGCGCATGGTCGACGGCGGCGTCATGCAGATCGTCGCCGTGACGGACCCTGTTCAAATGGGCTTCGGACGCCAGGCCTTGATCGGCGTACGTTGCACCGGCGATACCACCGAGGTCGCCGACGAACTTGCCGCCATCGCGTCCGTCGACTACGTCGTGCTGACCGCCGGCACCTTCGACATCATCATCGAGGTCGTCTGCGAAGACGACGGCCATCTGCTCGACCTGCTCAACCGCAAGATTCGAGCCGTACCGGGGGTGCTGTCCACCGAAACACTGGTCTACCTCAAACTCGTCAAACAGCAATACAACTGGGGCACGCGATGACAACAATCAATGCAGCACAATCACTTTCAACCGACTTGGCGGCCAAGGCCAAACGGCATCTATGGGGACATTTCGCCCGTCATGGAACCGATATCGCACCGCCCATCATCACTCGTGGTGAGGGCGTCACCATCTTCGATGACCGGGGCAAAAGCTATATCGACGGGCTCTCGGGCCTGTTCGTGGTGCAGGTCGGGCACGGCCGCGAGGAACTAGCTGCAGCAGCTGCCCGCCAGGCCGAACAACTGTCCTTTTTCCCGTTGTGGTCGTACGCAACTCCGCCCGCGATCGAACTGGCCGAGCGCATCGCCAACTACGCGCCAGGCGACCTGAATCGAGTCTTCTTCACCACCGGCGGCGGCGAAGCGGTGGAGAGTGCGTGGAAGCTGGCCAAGCAGTTCTTCAAGTTGACCGGAAAACCCGGTAAGCACAAGGTCATTTCGCGTTCCATCGCCTATCACGGAACCCCTCAGGGTGCACTGGCGATCACCGGCATCCCGGCATTCAAGGCGCCGTTCGAACCGCTCACCCCCGGGGGCTTCCGCGCACCGAACACCAACTTCTACCGCGCGCCCGATGCCTACGCGCACGACGAGGAGGCCTTCGGCCGGTACTGCGCCGACCGGATCGCCGAGGCCATCGAATTCGAGGGGCCCGACACTGTCGCCGCAGTATTCCTGGAGCCGGTGCAGAATGCGGGCGGGTGCTTCCCACCACCACCTGGGTACTTTCAGCGAGTCCGCGAGATCTGCGACCAGTACGACGTACTTCTGGTGTCCGACGAGGTGATCTGCGCCTACGGCCGCATCGGCTCGATGTTCGCCTGCGACGATTTCGGCTACATCCCCGACATCATCACCAGCGCAAAGGGTTTGACATCCGGCTATTCCCCGATCGGCGCGATGATCGCCAGCGACCGCCTGTTCGAACCCTTCAACGACGGCAAGACGATGTTCGCCCACGGCTACACCTTTGGCGGGCATCCGGTGTCGTCCGCGGTGGCGCTGGCCAACCTCGATATCTTCGAGCGCGAGGGCATCAATGCCCACGTGAAAGCGACCGCCCCGATGTTCAGGGCAACACTCGAGAAGCTGTACGACCTTCCGATCGTCGGCGATGTCCGCGGTGAGGGATTCTTCTACGGCATCGAACTCGTGAAAGACAAGGCCACCAGGGAAACCTTCAACGGCGAAGAGTCCGAGCGCCTGCTGCGCGGTTTCCTGACCCCGGCACTGTGGGAGGCGGGTCTGTACTGCCGCGCAGACGATCGTGGCGATCCAGTGATCCAGCTGGCTCCGCCGTTGATCAGCGGCCAGAAGGAGTTCGACGCGATCTACGACATCCTGCGCAACGTTCTTGAGGAAGCGGGGCGTCGCCTTTAGGACGCCGGCCCGGGCACGTCGCGTATCGCGACCTTCGAATCCAGCCGGTTCAAACGGTGGGCGGGCAGTCGCGAATCGGCCACGGTGGCAATCGAATCCCTGAGTCACCACCAATACGGAGCCCACATGCCCTTCTTCGACGGCGCGGCCGGACGGATCTTCTACCGGCACTGGACCTTCACCGAAGACCCGGCCGCAGCCGTGGTCTTCTTGCACGGTTTCGGCGAGCACTCCGGTCTCTACCACCGGTTCGCCGCCGAGCTCGGCCGCCACGGCATCGATCTATGGGCACTCGACCAGCCCGGCCACGGACTGTCCGACGGCACCCGGGGCGACGTCGGCGACTTCACCGACATCGTCACCAACGCCCGCACGCTCACCTCGCTCGCCGTTCAACAGGCCGCCAACGTCCCGTTGGTGATTGCCGGGCACTCGCTCGGCAGCGTCGGCGCACTGCTCACCGCACTCGAGGACACCCACCGGTACCGCGCAGTGGTGGTCAGTGGAGCGGCCCTCGATCCGCTGCCGTGGCTGACCGAGGCCGACTCGGCCGAGCCGTTCTCACTGGAACTCGACGCGCTGTCGGCCGACCCCACCTACCGCGACGAACTCGTCAACGATCCGCTGGCGTTCACAGGGGCCGATGTGGTGGGCGTCCTATCTCGGCTCTTCCCGCCGGCGTGGCGGCGCCTCGACGACGAGCTGCCGGAGCTGCGGCTACCTATCCTCGCTGTACACGGTGAACACGACACCATCGCGCCGCCAACCGGGATCCTGGGCTGGCGCGACCGACTACCGCGGCTGCGGGTCGAGGTCATCGAGGGTGCCGCGCACGACGTGCTCAACGAAGTCGCGCACCGTCGAGTCGCCGACCTCATCGCCGCTCATGCCATCGCCCAGCACGCGCCCGGCGCTGTTTCTTCCGACCGTGCTGTCCTTCGCAGGTAACTACCGACCGGTGCCGCTAGTCGATGGCTGTCACCTTGGGTAGCAGTTCGTCACACACTCGGCGGACGTAGCCGACGGGATCGGGATTCCCTGGCATCACTCCGATATGAATCAAGGAAACCCCCTGTGCGGCATACGATTCGATCTCAGCAAGGAAGCCCGCTACGTCGGCGAACGGATCCTCGAAGAAGAATCCCTTGGATACCTCGATTTCGTTGATGTCGCGATCGAAAGTGTCACAGTGCCTCTTCAGCACACCGACTTTGTGTTCGAGGTCTTCGGGCGAAGCCACCGCAGCCGACCATACGTCGGCATACTTGGCAACCAAAGGAAGCGTCCGCTTCTCGCCCCCGCCGGCTAGGAGGATCGGCGTGCGCCGCGGCCGCTTGGGCTCGCAGATGGTCTCGGCCAGCTGATAGTGCTTGCCCACGTAGGGGCCGTCATCGGCACTGAACATCTGGGTGCACACGTCGAGCGTCTCTTCCAGGATGTCGAATCGTTCCCGCACCGGAGGAAATGGCAGGCCCAATGCGGTGTGCCCGCGCTCGTACCAGCCCACGCCCACACCGAGCATGGCCCGTCCCTGCGTCAGTACGTCGAGGGTGCTGACGGTTTTGGCGAGTGCCGCAGCGTGACGGTAAGTCACGCCGGTGACCAGGGCGCTGAGCGTGATTGCCGAGGTCTGACCCGCCAGGAACCCTAACGAGGTGTAGCACTCCAGGAATGGGCTGTGCGCGTCACCGACACCGAGGAAATGGTCGGGGAGCGAGAACATCGCGGCGCCGGCCGTGTCGGCAATAGTCGCAGCTTGCGTGATCACCGCCCCGATCTCCTCCCCTGGTGGCGGCGCAAAGTTGACGAAATGGATACCTAATCGCATGGCGGACTTCCCCTTTCGCTGAAACATCAGGAACCCGGCGCAGACGCTTGGGCCTGCGCCACGGTGATGGGACTTAGTCCTATCACTGTACACCCGCAATGAGACTTGGTCGCATCAACTAGGCTCGGGCGATGGCCCGTTGGGAACCGAACGCACGCGAACGCCTCGAGGAGGCTGCGCTGGAGTTGTTCGCCGAACAGGGCTATGACTCGACGTCGGTTGCGCAGATCGCGGACCGGGCAGGTCTCGCGAAGAGCACTTTCTTCCGGCATTTCGCCGACAAACGCGAAGTGCTGTCCGCCGGCCAAGAAATCCTCGCCGATCTCTTCGCCGAGGGCACCGCCGCAACTCCCCCGTCAGCGACTCCCGCCGAATGCATCAGCGCCGCACTGCAATCGGCGGCCGCTGTCTTCACCCCTCAGCGGCATCACATCGCGGCGCTGCGGCGCAGCGTGGTCGCGGCCAATAGCGAACTGCAGGAGCGTGAACTACTCAAGCGCGCGCGCCTTGTCGCCGTCCTGACCGATGCACTGTCCGAGCGTGGGGCCGACGAGACCGTCGCACACCTTGCCGCGGAAATCGGCATGCTCGCATTCGGCATGGCGTTTGCCCGCTGGTCCGCCCTCGAGTCCTGCGCGCCGTTCGGCCCGATCGCGGACGCCGCACTGGGCGAACTGCTCGCTAGCGCAACAACACTCGGAAACCGAGCCACCAGTCCTCGTCATCGTGGGGACTAGGACCGCCGCTCAGCCATGGCATGTCGTCAGACTTGCAGCCGTAGGAGCACGCGTCCGTTGCGGGGACCGTGATCGACGTGTTCGTGCGCGGCAGCGATCTCTGATAACGGACGGATCGGGGCGATCGGGATCTGAAGTGCACCTTGCGCGGCAGCGGTCGACAGGTCGCGTGCGGCCTGCGCCTTCGCGTCAGCGGGGAAGTCATCGCTGCCGAGGAGCCGAATAGTGACGTTTGCGAATAGCAAAGGCCAAAAAGGTATTTCGGGTCGATCTTTACGGCTGGCATAGGCAGCGATGACCGCGTCGTTGGCCGCTACCTTCGCATCGAGGTCGGCGTTATCGGAGAACGCGACCTCGATGATGCGGTCGATACCGGCGGCGGCGTGCCGACGGATCGCCTCGGCAGGGTCGGCCTGGTCCAAAGCGACCGGGTGCGCGACCGACGCCGAGTCGACGCGGTCCAGATCGGCCTCGCGGGTCACGGTGCCGATGACGGTGGCACCCGCCCAGGTGGCAAGTTGCGCTGCCAGGGAGCTGACGGAACCCAAAACACCATGAACCAGAACGTATTTTCCTTTGACCGGGCCGTCGCCGAAAACTGCCCGATGCGCGGTGATTCCCGGGATACCCAGGCAAGCGCCGATCTCATCACTGACCTGCTCAGGCAGCGGCACGGCGTTGACGTCAGGGACACAAGTCCATTCGGCCGCGGTACCGAAGGGACGATAGGACTGAGCACCATAGATCCAGACGCGCTGACCGATGCGTGTCGGATCGACCCCGTCCCCGACGGCGTCGATGACCCCTGCCCCGTCGCTGTGCGGAATCACCCGCGGGAACACCATCGGAGAGCCCGGCCACGCGCCACGTTTCTTGGTGTCGCCAGGATTGATGCCAGATGTCGTTATCCGCACCCGCACCTCACCAGATGCTGGATCGGGCTGTGGCAGTTCACCAACGCGCAGCACCTCGGACGGCGGTCCTTGACGCTCATACCAGGCAGCCAACATCTTTACCCCACAAGAGTTCGGCATCGATCAACGGAAATATATCGCCTTGGTGACGCCAAGGCGTCGTGGTCTGTGAATACGGACGGGAAGTTCTCAGCGATCGCTCTGGAGGCTTGCGCGTGGTTCGCTGCCGCCGAACCAACGGTTTCAGATCAGCAAGCCTAGGCAGTCGTTCGCGTGTCATCCATGTCGACATTGGCGCGTCGCAGTCTGCCGAGGGTGGCGTGGAACTGTTCGAGCTGGCGCGTTGACACCACCGACCCCAGTCGGGTTTGCAATTCATCTTCAAATGCACGGGTCGCTTTTCCTAGCAGGCGCTTACCAGCTGGTGTCAGCTCGATCAGGGACGACCGCCGGTCAGCTGGATTAGCCGCTCGCCGGCAGTAGCCCGCTGTTTCGATGCGGTCGACCAGTTTGCTTGTGCCACCGATCGTGATGGACAGCTCCGATGCGATATCGAACACCCGGCACGGCCTGACCCGGGCGATGACCTGCATGGGCTCGAACCACGTCAGCGGAAGGTCGACCTCGGCCCGTAGCCGCCCATCGACGCCATTCCACAACTCGGTCTCGAACCGGATCAGCTCGTTGAACAGCCCTGCCAGTTCCACGCAAATCGTCCTCCGTGTCGTCGCCCATCCCGTTGAGGATGACGGTTCATCATTGCCAAGCGTCCCAGCGTCGGTTGGCGGCATGCAGACAGGATACCGCTCCAGATACATTCCGCAACGAACAGTTCCATGGAATGTTTATTGCGGCGGCCGCAACACTGCATCCGCTGCACCGCGCGTTACCTCAAGATGAACGGACACCGCGCCATCACGGGTTGATGTGGTCAGCGCGGATTACGAACGGATCTCGTGCCGCTGAGCACCGAGATGAGTGATGCCGCATTCAAGAACGTCCCCGGGTGACATATAACGGTTCTTGCCGAACCCGACGCCAGGCGGTGTTCCCGTTGCCAGCAGATCGCCGGGAAGCAGTCTCATATGGGTGGAGAAGTAGGCCAGTATCTCGGCGATACCGAATAGCATGTCGCTGGTGTTGCCCTGTTGTTCGAACTGGCCGTTCAATTTGGTCCACACCTCGAGATTCATACCGTCGATGCCGGTCGTCAGATACGGGCCGACAGGGCAGTAGCCGGGACGCGATTTGGCGCGCACCAGATGCTGCTGCCCCTGCGCGTCCACCTGCGTGGTGCGGTCAGACACGTCGTTGAGGCAGACATATCCGAAGATGTGGTCGGCCGCCTCGCCGGCGGAGATGTCGCTCGCTTCGCGCCTGACGACGATACCCAGCTCCGTCTCCCAATCGAGCTTGGCTTGCGGATTGGGGCCGCGGCTAATTGCATCCACCGGGCCGCACAAAGAGCTGATCGCCTTCAAGAAAACCTCTGGTTCCGAAGGCGGTTCCATGTCGAACTCTTCGATGTGTTTGCGGTAATTGAATCCGGTCGCGGCGACCTGACGAATGTTGGCGATGGGTGCCAGATAGTTGACTGGACCCGTTAGCACAGACAGGCGCGATTGATCGACCTGGTCCAAGGCGCCCGCTGCAATGCTATCGGGAGTGATATCTGCGACAAGCGGACGCAGATCCAACAGGCGATCCCCGTGCAGCATGACGGGAACGACGGTGTCATCAATCTGCACCCGGGCGAATTGCTCCATTTCCCAACCTCTTTCAGTTCGTTGATTGTCGCGGATGCTATCGTTGCTACTGTTATCCCCTCCTGCCCAACGCTTTTGCTATCCGCCGTAACGGACTCCATCCTCGCGAACGAGGCCGGTGCTTGCCTTACTGCTAGCACCCATTTGGCTTACCGCTAGCTGCAAAAACCGGTTCCAGGCAGTGCACTGAGCCGGGCTGTCGGCTTATGTTCACCGCATGATGATCAATCGACGAACGATGCTCGCCGGCGCTGGTGCGGTCGGGGTCGCGGCCGTCGCCGGCGCGGGAGCCGACCGCGCATTCGCATCACCTTTCTCACGCGACGCCTTTGAGGGCAGGCACACGACCGATGACGGCGCCCGCTTCGGCAACCCCCGTGTCCCGGCTGAACTGAACACGGCGCAGCCACATATGTTCCACCTCGGCGCCCTGGCGCCCACTCAGTTCGAGGGCGGAACGTTGCGCCAAGCCCACGAAGGCAATTGGCCGATTCTGATGGGACAGGAAGCCAGCGTCGTGATGGTGACGCTGGAACCCGGCGGCATCCGCGAACCGCATTGGCACCCGAGCGCCTGGGAAATCAATGTCGTCACGCGCGGCGTTGCGACCTGGACGCTGCTCGACCCGCTGGGGCACTCTGAGCAGTTCGACGCCATCGCAGGCGATGTGGTGTTCGCGCCACAGGGGTCATTGCACTACTTCGAAAATACGGGCAATCAAGAACTCGATTTGCTCATCGTCTTCAACGCCAGCACAGCAGAAGGCAAGGACGACATCGGCATCGGCGCATCCATCACCAAGTTGCCGCCCGATGTGCTCGGCGCCGTATTCGGCGTCCCGGCATCGATGTTCGCCAAATTCAAGAAAATCAACGAGTCCGCCACGATACTCAAGCGGCCGGCCGACAAGCTGAGTCCAGCTCGAGTCGAGCTCGTTCCCGACTAAGGCTGCGATTGAACCGATGGCTGCAGTGCCTTTTTACGGCAACGGATTTGGTCGCGTCACGGAATCTCCGCGGTCTTCCGGTCGAGATACGGAACGCCACCGGCTGTTGTCATCGGAGTGGACCACACGCCGAATTTTCAACTATTCGGCGGGGCTGGGGGTCCCACCACGGCCGATAGCGCAGTCCGGACCTGTTCGCCGGGGCTGTCCGGTGTCCCGCGCAGCATCGACCGCAGCGTCCCGTTCCAGGCGATCGAGCAACCGAGTAGGTCCACTATGACGTACGCCGGTTCATCGTCCGCGCGATCAACGATCAGCAGGTCCCGCTGCCCGTCATCGTAGGGGCAGCTCATCCGGCCCGGCACAATGTTGGGCCCCACCGCGTTCAGATTCGTAACCAATTGCCCCAGGGAATCGCCGCTCATGACACCGGACGCCACCAGATGCCGATCCTGACCTGCGTGGCTACCGCCGGCGTAGCGGCACACCACTGCCGAGACCGCCGTACCTTCCACCATCATCGACGCGGGCCCCGCCGGGAACTCGAAAACCCCACGCTCGGGCCCGGTGGGCGGGCACGCCGCGGTCCCATCGACTGCGTGCGCTGGGGGCCAACAACATCCCCAGCTGACCACGATGCCAGCCAACGCAAACGTGACGTTCCTGCAAGCCCGCCACACCACAGCGCGCTCGCGCCAGAACATCATCATCGGGATCGTCTACCTCCTCGACCCGGCGCACAGTCACGGGCTGGGCGGACCTGCCTGGCCTGTCCAGGCTAAGACATTCGTTGGCTAGAACTCGACCTGCGACAGCACGCCACCCCGCCACAGGCATGACCGCGACGGCACCGGTGTATGGCCGATCGGAGCTGCACTTCGGCGCTAGCGGCCCGGACCCTGAAGACACTGCAGACCCGTCAACTCACAGCTAATGGTACGGTCCGTCCCAGCTGGCATTCATATCCTTCGCCTCACCTAGCCGTAATTGCCAAATTTGTGCTGTCGGGGGCAATTTTGGTGTTGATTCCCTGGACAAACGTGAAATATGGTGATTTCTGGCGGCGCGGCAATATTAGCCATGTCGCGCGGGCCAGACATTTTCTCATTTGCATATAGGGGTTGAGATGAAACGTGGATTAGTGGTCCGGCGGGCAGCGTGCGCAGTGGGGGTCGCCGCTCTGTCCGGTGCAGTCGTGGTGGCTTGCTCGCAAGCCGAGGAGATGAAGAACACGGCCTCGTCTGCGGTGAGCGCCGGCGCCAGTGCCGCGTCATCGGCGGCCAGCGCCGGGGCCAGCGCCGCGTCGTCGGCGGCGAGTGCGGGGGCCAGTGCCGTGTCCTCGGGTGCCAGCGCAGCATCGAGCGCGGCCTCATCGGTGGTGGCGGGTCCGTCGACCAGCATCGATGTACCTGGGGTGGGGACGGTGGCTCTTGATGAGGGCACCACCGCCGCATACAACAAGGCCGGTGGTGCGGCAGCGCTGGGCCTACCGAGCGCGCAGCCCGAAAAGGTCGGCGACGGCACCGTCACGGCGTTCGCGCACGGCAGCATTTACAGCTCGCCGCAAACCGGTGCCCATCTGGTACAGGGCGAGATTCTGAGGGTCTACCTCGCCCATGGCGGCCCACAGGGTCAGCTCGGGTTCCCGGTGGCCGACGAAACCGAGACCGCCGGCGGTCCGAACGCGTCCACGGGCGGTTGGATCAGCGAGTTCCAGCACGGCACCATCACCTGGCTGAACCAGGGCGATGGCACGTTCAAGGAAACCATCACGCCCAAGTAGTACTCGGGGGGTCAGGGCACCGCAGCCAGCGGCAGCCCGGGACCCGAATCCCATCCCTGGCACCCAGCGACGACCGGTGGTCGTGTCGCTGCGTGTACCCAGGTCGGCCGCCGCGCTGACGATGACACCCCGGATCTGACGCACCAGGGAGGTCCACGCAAGCGCTTGTTGATCGTTCTAGGTTGTGGCGTCGGGGGACGCGGCTCGCTGGAGGTGCTCAAAACACATGTGGGTACGTTTATTGGTCATCGCCGGAATGGCATCGATGCTCGGTGCCCTGTTGTCCCTATCGGCCCCGCTGCATCTGCATTCGATTGACCGCAGCGGCAGTCGGATTCCCTGCGGGACCGGGCTTGACCCGCGGTATGAAGTCGCCCGTGATCAGGACCAGATCAGCGTGGACGAGAACCTCACCCGGGGACCGGCTTTCATAGTCAGCGATTACGAAGCCCAGTGCCGCGACATGCTGTCGGAGCGCAGGTCGGTCGCCGTACCGGTCGGTGCGGCCGGTGGTGTCACGGTCCTGCTCGCGGCCGTCTTATCAGGCACATCAGCACTGCGGCGGTGGCAACACCGCGACATCGACTGCTTCGGATCGCTGTCACCGCGGTCGGGGGATCTTCGATATCGGTTGCGCCCCAGCAGTTTCGCGACGCGCAGGGACTCCCGGTGATGTCAAGACTTTTAGATGGGGTGTTGGAGCGGCCGGGGTTCCGAGGTCAGGCGACCAGTCTGATCGCGGCGCCGGCAGGGTCTCGAAGCACCCCTCGATCGGCATCGATGACGTTGGCGCCCAAGGTGATTGCGTGCGCCATGCGTTCCGATACGTTGCCGGCTCGCAGGCTGATCAGCCATGGTGAGCTGAACGTGGACTCCCCGTTAAGTGCCGATGGTCGCCAGGTTCCGACGACCGCTCCGCAACAGTTGATGAAACCGGAGTCGTCGAATGTCCAGCCCGCCGCGGCGTACCAGAATCGTTTGATCGTGGTATCGACCGTCAGCTCGAATCCCGCAAAGGTTCCCGGCCTTTTGGACACCCATGACCCGTGGTGACCGGTCGGTTGCCACAGTGCGAAAGTGGCGCCGTTCGGGTCTTGTGCGGTGGCCGCGACTCCGGAGTCGCCCACCCTCGCCGGCGAGGTCACGATGGTTCCGCCTGCACCGACAATGGAGCGCGCGGTTGCGTGAGCGTCGTCGGTATGAAGGTAGACGGTCCAGTACGGCGCGCCAGGATCCGCTGCGGGCCCGAATGCCGCAACGAGATGGTCTTCCAGTGAGGCGAGACGATAGCCGTCGGCGTCAGCGCTAGCGACGTTCCAACCGAACAGTGCTTCGTAAAAGCGTGACGTTTGCGCCGGATCGGCCGTACCGAGATCGATCCAGCAGGCCGATCCGGCGGGACGTTCGTGGCCGGCACTCATCGTCGTGGATCGATCATCGAATTCGCCGCGTGGATCAATGCGCGCAAGCCGTCCACCGACGGCAGCCAGATGTTGGCAAGTGTGGGCATCAAGGCTCCAAAGGTCGAAGACTAGGATGAGCGTACTAGCCGACGGTACTAGGATGCTCGTACTAGTCAAGTTCTGCAGGGAGCCAACCATGCGCGACACTCGAGGGCGAATGATCGATGCCGCCATCGCGGAGCTCCAACAGCGGGGATTGGCGGGCATGTCGTTCAGTGACGTCCTCGCACGCAGTGGCGCCGCCAGAGGCGTTATATACCACCACTTTCCGGGCGGAAAGACCCAGATGGCAGCGGAGGCGGCGGAAGCCAACGGCCGCGAAGTTTGCGGATACCTCGCCGCCCTGGACGCGACGAGCCCGCGCGGTGTGGTCGAGTCTTTCATTGACGGAGTGCGGCCCGCTGTCGAGGCCTCCGCGGCCGGCGGAGGATGTGCAGTAGCTGCTGTCGCCGTGGGCTCCACTGGTGAATCCGACCCGCTGCGGGTCGTCGCAGCGGCCACCTTGTCCTCGTGGGTTGATCAACTCGCCGAGCGCCTCGCGTCAGCGGGCATGGACAGCGACGCTGCCTCCGACCTCGCGCAGATGCTCATCGCAATCCTGCAGGGCGCCCACGTCTTATGCCGAGCGGCGGGCAGCATCGAGCCCTTCGACCACGCAGCGCGCGCCCTCACGGCGCTACTGCAGGACGCGCGATAGACATGATCAAGACCCCGACGCCGGTGTTTCAAGCCACGTCCGTCAATCCGCCGCCAAAGCCGCGGTGCGCTCGTCTCGCCACCAACGGCGCAACCGAATAGCTTTAACCATTCCCGGGTTTGGCGTCGCTTCCTTCTGAGTGACGGGCGCGACGCCACGAAGGAGCCAGCCGCGCCGGCCTTCTTCATGTGGAGCACAGCGCTACTGCCCCAACGCATTTCGGGCGATAGCACACGTCCTATAGGCAGTCGCGCGTTTATCCCGTTCATCGACGGTCACGGCCTAAATCGAGAGTGTCCGCCCCTCAGTCGGCGAACACGTCAGCGGCGACCTCGACGAATGACCGGATCATCGGGTCGCGGCTGCCCGCCTTCCACGCGACGAGGAGATGACTGGGCGGCCGGTCGGCGACCGGTATGACGGTCAGGCCGTCGGGAAGGCGCTGGTCCAGCGGTGCCAGCGCCGAGGTGCCGTTCCACAGCACCGACTGCAGGCATTCGCCGATGGTGCGCTTCACCAGGCTCGTGTCCTGATCCGATTCCGCGGCGACCGTCCAGTAGGCGCGCCACAATTTATCGGTGCCCGGCGGCAGCTGGATCCATCGGCGTCCCGTGAGGTCGGCGAGGCGCACTATGTCATTCGCCGCGAGCGGATCGTCCTCCCGCACAACCATTCCGATCCGCTCGGTCCGCAGTCGGCAGGTGGTGATCCCCGCGTCGTCGAACGGGCTGCGCGTCAACGCGACGTCGACGAGACCGGCTCGCAGTCCTGCGGTGGGATCGCCTAAATCGGTTTCGTGAATCGACACCTTGACATCGGGGTTGCGGCGCCGGAATTCGTCGACCAGCACCCGTACGACGTGTTCTGCGGCGTCGGCAAGCGTGCCCACGACGAAGGTGCGTCCCGCGGCGGCGCTGCGGACTTGGGTTCGCAGACGATCGACTTGCTCGAGCAGTCCACGCGCGCCGTCGAGTAACTCCGCGCCGGCGGGCGTCAGTGATACCCCGGTGGGCACGCGCTGGAAAAGCGTGACGCCGAGGTCGTCCTCCAGGCGCTGGATCGCTCTTGTCAGCGGCGGCTGGGTCATCGCAAGCCGTGCCGCTGCGCGCCCGACGTGTCGCTCCTCGGCGACCGCTACGAAATACCGCAACAGGCGTAGCTCCACAACGAGCGACGATACCCGTTCGGTATCAAGTATGCGCGATCGGTCTTGGACGCCCGACGCCGTCGGGCGCCACGATGAAGGCACGTGAAAACGACGGCGAGAAGAGGACGGACGCATGACGAAGCCGGTGCTCAAAGTTGTTTGCTTGCAATACGATACGACGCGCGCCCTGTTCGACGGGTCGGTGTCGGTCGACGGATTCGACACCCAGATGTGCACCGCGTCGACGGTGCCCGAGATCTTTGCGCGCATGATGCGCGACCGCGAGTTCGATGTCGCCGAATTGGGACTGACGTTCTACCTGCGCGCATTGGAAAGCGCGCCGGGCGAGCTGCCCTATGTCGCGATCCCGGTGTTTCCGAACCGCGTCTTTCGCCACTCGTGCATCTTCACGAGCGTCGCCAGCGGCATCGAGTCACCGGAGGATCTCGTGGACCGACGCATCGGTGAATTCGGGGTCTACGGCCAGGATTCAGGTGTGTGGGCCAAGGGCATCCTGAGCGACGATTTCGGCTTTCAGCCGCAGCGCAACCGATGGGTCATCGGCGGTCTGGACCATCCCGGCGCGCCCTTCGACTTCATCCCCCACCCGCACCCCGATAACGTCGAGGTCAGCGCCGCACCGCCGGACACGTCGCTGGGCGCGATGCTCGAAGCCGGCGAGATCGACGCGTTGTTCACCGCCAACGTCCCCCAGTGTGTCCTGGACGGGTCGACCCGCGTTCGGCGGTTGTTTTCCGACTACGAAGCGGTCGAACGGGCCTATCACCGCCGCACCGGCGTCTTCCCGATCATGCACACCGTGGTGATCTCCCGGCGCGTCCTGGCCGACGACCCGGCCGTTGCGGCCCGCGTCTATGACGCATTCGCCAAATCCAAGCAGGTGGCGGTCGAGCGCTATCGAAATAGCCGACGCCTCTATGCCGTTCACACCATGGTGCCGTGGATGAACGCCCTGCTCGAACGCAATGACACCGAGTTCGGCGACGACTGGTGGCCCTACGGGTTGGATGAGAATCGCACCGCACTGGACACCTTCCTGCGCTACCACTTCGAGCAGGGCCTCTCGGCGCGTCGCTGGCACGTCGCGGAGCTCTTTCATGCCGTCTAATCCCATCGAACATTGGAGCGGTCGATGAAAATCATTGCCCTGGAGGAGCATTTCGCCACGGCGGCGATCATTGAGGCCTGGCAGCAGATATCCGCGGACATCCGCGACCCCGCCGTCGAAATGTCGGCCCGCGGCGAGGTGCAACGACTGCTGCTCGACCTGACCGACGAGCGCATCGCCTACATGGATGCCACAGGCATCGACGCCCAGGTGTTGTCGGTGACGACGGCAGGGGTGCAGAACATCGACCCGGCCACCGCGGTTCCCCTTGCCCGCGCCGCCAACGATCTCATCGCAGCGACGATCCGTTCCCATCCCGACAGATTTCAGGGCTTTGCCACCCTGCCCACCTCCGATCCGCGCGCGGCCGCCGCAGAGCTCGAGCGCGCCACAGTGGAGCTGGGTCTCAACGGGGCGATGATCTTCGGCCGCACCGGTGACCGCAATCTCGACCATCCCGACTTCCTGCCCCTCCTGCAGACGGCCAACGACCTGCGGGCACCGCTGTACCTGCACCCGCAGTCCCCAACTCCGTCGGTGCGGCGCGCGTACTACGAACACTTCCCCCATGAGCTGGCGACCATGTTCGCGACCGGCGGGATCGGCTGGCACTACGAGACAGGGGTCCAGGCGTTGCGGCTGATTGTCTCCGGCCTGCTTGACCGACTGCCCGATCTGCCGGTGATTCTCGGTCACTGGGGTGAAGTCGTGCTCTTCTACCTCGACCGCATCGACGTCATGTCCGCACCGGCCGGGCTGCCCCGCCCGATCTCGGAGTACCTCACCAGGAATTTCTGGGTGACACCCAGTGGCATCATGAGCCAACGCTATCTGCGCTGGGCACTGGAAGTCGTTGGTGCCGAGCGGATCATGTTCTCCACGGACTACCCGTTCGCGCGGCTGCCCGACAACGCGGCACCGCAATTCTTGACCGACGCCGGCCTGACGGACACCGACCGCCAGGCCATCGCATCGGGCAACTGGAATCAGCTGTGCGCCCGCATCCGACGCCAACTCTAGGCGTGAATCACCGCAAGCCAACAACCGAAAGGAGCGACCATCACATGTGGCACTTGGCAATATTTGACTGGACTGCAGACCCGCACGACGCGCTGAATTTGCTCCCTGCGCACCTCGAATGGATCCGGCGAGAACAGCTGGCCGGTCGAATGTTGTTCGCGGGCCCAGGCGACAACGGCGAGAAAGGCATCATCGTATTCGCTCACATGACGCAAGAGGAGGCCGAAGCCCTCTGCCGCAGTGACCCTTTCGTCACCGAAGGGCATCGCCGCTACACGTTGATCGCCTGGGATGTTCATCAGGCGCTCGGTGTGGGGTTTCAAACCACACCCGTGGCACCGATGACACACACCGACAGCCGAGGAACCGCGTGACGGGCTCGCTGGCCGGCTACCATGACGTCCAATTGCTGTCTTCGCACCTTCTGGAGACGAGTTGGTGAACCACAGACTGGGTCGCCCTGGTCCGGACCTGTCCTACCGAAGGAACGCTGAGCATCGCTGGCCGCGGCAATCCGAGCCAGAATCCGTTGACGCTCAAGGCGAAAGCAGGCCTGGATGCGTGCACGCCGCGGCGGCGACCGATACCAGCCCGAACCGTAGCTAGATGGTCCGACTACTGGCGAACGAAGATCGATCCCGATGACTAACCGGCCAGTCTCCGTATTCATGGCGGCTAGGACTCCAGCCCGGTCATTCCTCACCCAAAGACCAACACCTGGACGGTTTGTGCGGCCCCACCGAGCCGTACCTGCACGGGCAACGGTGCATGATTGCGCGTATTACATGCTCTCGGAATTCTCTATTTCGCTGATCGCCGTGGCGAATCGCGTAACGTGCACGGCTCTGCCCCGCGGCCTTCCACCGTCCGCAACGATGCGTGCGACAAGTTCATCTTCCGACATGCCGCCCCATATGCCGAAGCCCTCGCGGAAGGCAACCGCGTACGTTGCGCATTGGCGGGCAACTGTGCACT
Organism: Mycolicibacterium sp. CBMA 226; assembly: GCF_009729075.1. Taxonomy (GTDB): domain Bacteria; phylum Actinomycetota; class Actinomycetes; order Mycobacteriales; family Mycobacteriaceae; genus Mycobacterium. The sequence goes on from NZ_VTGY01000013.1 coordinate 338,240, forward strand.
CTGCGCAGACCGCATGTGCCCTTCGCAGTCGACGCCTGCGCCTTGCAGTTCGCTCCCCTTCTGGGTGGAAAAAGAGGTCGGGGTCTTCGGTACGGCAACGTGCTGCGTAGCGCCAGTCCGCCGATATCTCATGCACTGCAACTTCATTCGCTCCAGGCGACGAAATGTTGAGCCTACGTATGTTTTCCGCATTCATCTTGATGCCCTCTTCGTGCCTACTTGCTGGCGCGGATGGCTTCGAAGACGCTGGGGTCGACGAGGGTGGAGGTGTCGCCGAGGTCGCGGCCTTCGGCGACGTCGCGTAGCAGGCGGCGCATGATCTTGCCGCTGCGGGTTTTGGGTAGCTCGGGCACGATGTGGATTTCCCGGGGTTTGGCGATGGGGGAGATCTCGGTGGCGACCTGCGCGCGCAGTTCTTCGACGATGTTCTGTGAGCCGCCGTGCGCGGAGGCTTTGAGGATGACGAACGCGCAGATGGCCTGTCCGGTGGTGGCGTCGGTGGCCCCGACGACGGCGGCTTCGGCGACCCCGGAGTGCCCGACGAGGGCGGATTCGACCTCGGCGGTGGAGATGCGGTGCCCGGAGATGTTCATGACGTCGTCGATGCGGCTTGGGGGTTACGCCGAGCGGCGCCACCGTGCGCACGCAGCGCTATCAAAGGTGACGTGCCCACGGCCGCAACAGTGCTGGTCCAATAGCCGCGCTCGGCGTTCAGGTGTACGAGTCCGAGTAAGTCGCACGTCGAGGCACACGCCTGCTGAAGTGACCGTCGGGCCGGCCGCCCACGCCGTTGTAGGCAGCCGGCCCGGAGGTCGCACGTCGCGGCGATCGCTCTAGCAGGGTCGGGCGGCGTGTGCGACGAGCCAGTCGGAGAAGCGCGTCGTGAAGATGATGGCGCTGTCGTTTGGTTCGAGTGAGTGATCGTCGATCACGGCACCGAAGTAAGGCGCTTGCGGGTTGGTCACGACGCGACGTTGGTCGCCGGTGGCCGCGAGCCCTGTGCGGACAAAGTCGTCCATGCCGATGGCCTCGGGCCCGACGACCTCCGCCACCCCATTGATGGGGCGTCCAACAGCCGCGCGGGCAATGGCGGTCGCGACATCGTCGGCGGCGATCGGGCGAAACACGGCAGGCGGCAGAGCCACGACGTCTCCCTCAGTGGCCGAGTCGGCCAAGCCGCCCACGAATTCGAAGAACGGGGTAGCGCGAATGATCGAGTACGGCTGGCCGGAGTCTTTGATCAGGTTTTCTTGAGCGCCTTTGGCTGTGTTATAGCCGCTATCTGGCGTGGTGTGTGCTCCGACTACCGAGAGGGCGACGTGGTGGCCGACTCCGGCTGCGTGTTCAGCGGCGAGGAGGTTTTTGGTCGTCGTGGTGAAGAAGTGCATGACCGGTTCGTCTTCGAACAATGGGGAGTCGGAGACGTCGACTACGACGTCTGCTCCCCCGAGCGCGTCCGTAAGGCCATCGCCTGTGAGTGCGTCAACTCCTGACCTGCGTGACGCGGCAATTACGTCGTGTCCTTGCGCTGTGAGGCTGGTCGACACTTTGGAGCCGATGAGGCCGCGTCCTCCAATGACAACAATTTTCATGATGGTCCTTTCAGGATTGTGTGGATTCGTCTGCCGGTTTTGTGGTTTCAGCTGGCGGTTGGAACTGGTGAAGGTCGGGTTCAGGCGCCGTGCCATCGACCATGTGCGGAAGGGTGACAGCGGTGTCCTGGGGTCGGTCTGATTGACCTAATGAGGGTGGTCGGGTGGTGATCTGGATCGTGTAGTCGTGCGGACCGGCCGGAAGTGCGCTCCGTGGGATTCCGCTCAACAGGTCAGATCGTCGCGGCGTCGTTGGCACTGAGTGGACCGTCGCCGGCATCGAGAACGAATACTGCGAGAAGTTCGGCAGGCTCAGTTGTACTGGCGTTCTCACTGATGACGTGGTGTGCACCTGGTCTTTCGCTCCATGTCTCGCCGGCGTGATAGACCCGTGCTGGCTCGCCTTCGACTTGGCTGCGGATCGCGCCAGAAATGACGTACGCCATGATGAATGCCGATTTGGCGTGGTGATGGGCGGCACTCTTTCCGCCAGGTGCGTAGCTGACAGTCACCGCTTCCATCGTTTTGCCCGGAACGTTGGTCGCTTCGTTGAACACGGGCTGGACAATTGGCTCTTGCTCCGGGTTCGGTGGTACTGGCTGTGCATTGGCCGCGGGGACGAGCATCGCCGCTGAGAGCAATGCGGGGAACAGTAGCTTGATGGACACTCTCGCTGTCTTCCTGTCGAATCGATGGTGTCGGGCGTCTAGGACGCTCGGGCCGGATATGCCGGCTGTGGTGTTGTTTCGCTGTGAATTACGTTGCGTCGCAACGTGGTCTGGCTGTCGTTCGCTGCCAGCGGCGTTGTGGCCTGATCAGTCGCGTTCCGTCGTATTTCTTTGCGGGGCGTGCGGCTGGGCTACTCGCTTCTGGCTCAAGTCGTGTCGAGCCAGAGGCAACGGGGCCTACTTGGGCGATTGCGCCGTCCCGTGGACGATGGCGCCGATGGAGTCGGCCAGTGTCAACACCGAAACCCCGATCAGCACAACATCTTTGATGAGGAATTGTCCGGTCATCGAGAGGAGTGGAAATCCGCCGGCGGAGGGTTCACCAACTCCGGGGGTCGTGAACAAGAAGGAGAGGGTGCTCGCGAAGAGCAGTACCGCCACTGCGCTTCCGAACGCCGACAGTGCGGGGAACTTGGGCTTGGCGATGATGAGGAGTGCGGTAACGATCTCCAGCACGCCGAGCATCGTTGAGAACGTCTGCACGCTGAACACGGTGTAGAGCCATCCCATGAAGGGGCTGTTGGCCACCAGCGGCTCGATGTTGTGCGCCTCGTACGGGTAGAACTTGCAGACACCGATCCAGCCGATGACCAGCGCAAGGCCGTAGCGGGCCAGTATCCATCCGGCCGATTTCACGGCCGGTTCGGCGTTCAGCAGTGCGGCTGGGATGGTGTTTGTTTTGATCGCCATGATCCTGGCTACCTTCCTATCGGTCTTATGCTGCGGGATGGGCAACACTGTCCAGAACGGACTAAATAGTCCATAGTATTCCGGGTTCCGGACGGTGGAGTCTCGACGGGGAGCAGATGCTTCAGCTGAGAGATCACCACCCTACGATCACCTCTAGAGGTGGACACTCCGCCCACAAAATTTCGAAAGTCTTGACCCAACCCGGGCATAAGAGGACTATTTAGTCCGTTATGGTTGGCGTGCGAGGCAGACAGCGCCGCACAAACCCGACGTCCCACCTCTGCGAAGGAACTACCGTGACCAACGGCATCGCCATGACCAACGCGATCATCGAAAATCTCGTTAACCGCAGCACCACCAGCCACTACGACCCGAATTTCGTGTTCAATGACGATCAGATCAGCGAACTGGTGCGAATCGCCACCACCGCGCCGACGTCGTTCCACATGCAGAACTGGCGATTCATCGCCGTTCGGACACCCGCAGCCAAGGCGAGTCTGCGGCCGATCGCATGGGATCAACCCAAGATCACTGAGTCGGCGGTGACCTTCATCATCGTGGGTCAGTTGGCACATCACACGCTCGTCTCTGAGCGCCTGGCAGCAGTGGTGGAAGCGGGCATCATGCCGGCAGATGCCGTGCCCGAGTGGGTGGGCGCCGCACGCGGTCTGTACGAAGACTCGCCGCAGCGCCAGCGCGACGAGGCGGTGCGCACCGCTTCCATCGGCGCGACGGCGATGGTCTACGCGGCCAACGCGCTGGGACTTGGCGCGACACCAATCATCGGTTTCGACGATGAAGCGGTGACCCGCGAATACGGACTTGCCGACGACGAGGTCCCAGTGATGCTGCTGTCCATCGGGGCCAAGCTTCCCAACAACTGGCCGCAGAAGCCCCGGCGCGAAGTATCAGATCTGTTGACTCTCGTCTAGTCCCGCTTCGAATCGTCCGGCACCCTCGCGATCGGTATGCGAATCCGCAGGTGCCTGCCCTCCGACCTGTGGCAGGTAAGAGATACAGACCGCACAACACGTGCATCAGCACATCGCTCAAATCCGTTGAATACCAACCCTCGAAAGGAAATCATCATGACCCACTTCACGCCCATCGAGCCCGCCGCCGCGACCGGCAAAGCCGCCGAGCTCTTGACGCAGGTGCAGAAGACACTCGGCTCCACCCCGAACATGACCAAAGCGATGGCCAACAGCCCGACGCTGTTGAAGAGCTATTTGGCGTTGTTCTCTGCCGTAGGCGCCGGCGCACTCCCCGCAGCCGTCCGTGCACGCCTGGCCATCGCCACCGCACAACTCAACGGGTGCGAGTACTGCCTGTCCTCACACACCTACATCGGCGCCAACATCACCAAAGTCGACGCCGCCGAACTCGAGTCCGCGCGTAAAGGCGACTCCAGCGATCCGCATGTGGATGCCCTGCTGAAACTGTCGAACACGATCGCGCAGAACGCTGGTGACATCGACGAAGCCGACATCACCGCAGCGCTGCAGGCCGGGGTCACCGAGGACGAGATCGGCGAAATCGTAGCCAACCTCGCCCTCAACACCATGACCAACTACTTCAACGTCATGGCCCGCGTCGACAACGATTGGCCAGTCATCACGCTGTGAGAATGTAGCCGACTGCACCAGCACGATCAGCAGGACCCGCCACAATCCTCCGGTGGCGGGTTCTGCTGATAATCGCACTGTGTGATTGCACAAGATGCCCACAACAACACGAGAGCGGTGAACTTGTGAACATGTGCGGCGATCGTGCGGATCGGATCCGTGACCTCATCCCAAGTGCACTGGATAGCAATACATTTCACGCGACTGGTTGTAGCAGCGCCGCGCGGCCTGGCCAGGCGGAGCAAATCCGTGAACATGCTCAGTTCGCCCGCTCGCGTACGCAACCTTTGCGGTCAGGACATCTAACGCTTGCTCACGGTCGCGCTGCCTGTCCGCGCCGTGCTGACCCGTCGTGTCGGCACGTTCTTGCGTGCGGTGGATGGTGGTTTCGCTGCACCGGCAGCATCATCGTGCCGCCCGGTCGCCGCCAGCGGCTTGCGCTGCGATGGAGCGATGGTGAGGCTCTCAATGTGCGCGAGTGCCATGTCCAGTGCCGTGGCCATCGGCGCGACGTCGTGTTGCGCTTGAGCCAGAAGGTAGCCGCCTTGCAGAGCAGCCATTAGTCCAGTAGCCAGCGCATCGGGGTCCGCGTCGGCGGCGAGGCTCCCTTCGTCACGCATACGCCGAAATCCCGCCGCCAAGAGCCCTTCCCAACTCGCAAAGTGCCGCGACAGAGAGCTACGTGCCTGATCATCCTGGTCCGCAAGCTCGACCACCAAATTGCCCAACGCACATCCATAGGCACCGCCCTGCAAGGCGGCACCCTGAATTAGCGCGTCACGCCAGCGCCGTAGACCACTCATCGACCTCAGACGTGCCAGGCGCTCCCCTTCACGGGCCATGACCTGCTCGCCGCGCAACGTGACGACCGCGCGTACGAGCTCTGGCTTCCCGTCCGGGAAGTGTTTGTAAAGCTGAGATTTACTGGTGCCCGTCGCGGCGCGCACATCGTCGAGCGTCACGGCGTTGACGCCCCGGACGTACATCAGATCGGCAGCCGCCGCGATCATCCGAGCACGGGTCGCCTCCCCACGCGCGGTTGTTCGCCGCTGCGTCGAATGCTCACCGCTGGTCACAGACGCCACACTACCGGCCGAGTTGATGTCATCGGCGCGCCGCGAGCCACCGCGCTGGTGTGTCGACGGCCGGTTGACCGACTGCCGAGGGCCGCTCTTCCGACGCACGATGGTCGTTGCGGTTGTCACAGCCCCTACCTGAGCCGAGAGTGAGTGCTACCCGGCCTCCATCTGGTGTGTGTGCGATGGCGTTGGCCACAAGGTTTGACAGCACACGGTTCAGTGCGCGGTCGCACCCCATTACCCGCCGCCAACCTGATCCTGCCCGATTTCGGTCACCGGTTTCTTCTCTTGCCGACGATGCGGTTCGACTATTCACATGGCTGGCTGGTGGCGGAAATTGGGCATAACCTGAGTGGCGTACGTCTCGAGTTGGTAACGCTGAACGCCGTACCATTCCTCGTGGGGCATCGACTGTATCCACGACTCCGAGATCAGCCAGTCCAGGTCGCCTTCACCGTACAAATTTGCGACTTCACTGAGCTGCTCGTTTACCTGCTCGGCGGTACCGCACAGCAGCTGGCCCGCTTCATACATCCGGCGAGTGAGCGCGCGTGCGTCGGGGAAGCGCAGCGGCCGCTCGGGCGGGTCACCCTCGCGGCGGTAGCCCTCGTTGAACCAGAACGGTTGAAATATGTTCTGATACCAAAATCCTGACGTTTCAACAGCCAGGTCGAACGCCTCGTCGAACGTGTCGCCCAGCACGACCTTGGCCACCACACCGAAATGCCTACCCAGACGCAGGTCACGGCCAGCTTCGTTGGCCGAGCGCTGGTAAAGCTTGGCGACTTGCAGTATTCGGTCGCGGCCGCCGGCTGCCACATAAAGCGTGCGTCCGGCCCTCCCGGAATCGATGACTGTCTGGTCTGACGTGGTGTTGGGGATGAAGATCTCCGGCGTGCCGAGCGGCTTGGGAGTGATGCCGATCTTGTGGATGGTCCCTTTATCATCGACGTCGCCGGGCACGCCGTACTCGCGTGTCCAATCGGCCAACGGCCAATCCGGTATCCCCTCGACGGGGAAGGGGATCTTGTAGTTGGGTCCGTCGTGGCTGAATGAGTCGTTCGCCCAGGCCATTTCGATTATCGAAAGATATTCGTTGAACTTGGTCCGGTTCGCCTCGTCGGCACCAGGCTGATGGGCGACGATCTTTTCCTGCTGGGCCAAAATCTGCATCCAGCGCGTCTGGAAGCCTCGGGCAAAAGAGACGCCAAGTCGCCCCGGGAACATATGGGTGAACTGAGCGAGCTCCTCCGCGACGCGCAGCGGGTCATGCGCGGGAATTACCACCGACATCGGCACGAACGTCATCTGTTTGGTCAGCGCCGCAATTTTGGCGTACATGAGCAAGTTGCTCGGGATCGATTCTCCGCCTTCATATTGAAAGTGATGTTCGGTGCTGCCGAAGGCGTCGAAGCCAAGCTCGTCAGCCCAAATCGCAAGCTGCTCGTAGCCCTTGAGCATCTCTTGGTACTTGTCGTTGTTGCGGGACACCGGTCGCAACTTTCTGCGTTCCTCCGGGGTCACCGGTATGGCCGAGCTGGTCATCAGCATGGTCTTCATCTGCGCCTCTCATGGTTTAGTGGTAAATTATTTAACGCTGAATGATGTGACTCAGCTTGTCACCGCAGCGCTGAACACGTCTAGAAGTCGGACCCCTGATGACGCATACCTCCACAGATCGCCTCCGCGATCACGAACACCTCCAGCTACAGCCCCTGGACCGAAATCTGCTGCGCTGCCTGCAGCTCGCACCTCGGGGCAACTTTCGCCTCTTCGCCGAGGTTCTAGGCGTCTCCGAGCAGACCATTGGCCGCCGCTACCGTCGAATGCGCGATCGCGGTGTGCTCCGAGTGACAAGCGTGATCAACGTCGAGGCGCTCGGACAGCCGACCTGGTTGGTGCGCGTAGCGTGCAAACCAGCCGCTGCCACTAATCTGGCTATGGCGCTGGCCGGGCGCGACGACGTCGGGTGGCTCTCCCTCGCAGGCGGCAGCGAGGTGCTCTGTGAACTCCGGCCAAAGACGTCCGCCGAGCGGGATGACCTGCTCCTCAACCGACTCCCGGCAAGCCCGTCAGTCGTCAGTGTTCGGACCGTGATGATTCTCAACCGATTCGCTGGTGGCCTTAACGCCCGAGGCTGGGACCTCGGCGGCTCTTTCGACGCCGACCAAATGGGAACCGCCCTGCAGCTGCGCGAGAACATCCGGTCGGCGGACGAGCCTTCGCTCGAGGAGATGCATACCCTGGACTCCGCGGATTGGGCGTTGCTCAAACAGCTCGAGGTCGACGGTCGGTCAACCGTGGCGCAACTTTCCCAGGCGTCGGGGCTAGCCCCCACAACCGCCGCCCGGCGGCTTATCTGGTTCCTGAAGTCGGGCATCGCCAGTATGGACGTTGACATCGCGCCGAATACGCTGGCTCGTCCCGTCCTGGCGTTGCTTTGGATGGATGCACCGTCGGCGCGCCTCGACGCATCTGGTCGGGCGCTCGCAACGTTTCCGGAGGTAACCTTCGTCGCCGCGGTGTCAGGTCCGCATAACCTCGTCGCCTCGGTCGCTTGCCGCAGCCATAGCCACCTCTACCAGTTCCTCACCGCCGGCCTAAGCCAGATTCACGGGCTCACAACGGCCGAGGTCGTTGCCGGGATCGCTATGGTCAAGGCATCCACAACGCTGATCGACCAACGCCCTCGGACACAAGGTCGCGCCAACCAGGACCGAGTGCCGCGATGAATAGGAAATCATCACAGCGGAGCCTGGCCGACAGGGTCGACTACATATTGGACTTTCTGCACGACCGCAACCCTTCTGACGACTTGTCGGCGAAGGCCGTTGCGATGCGCCTCACCCGCGCCGGGCACTGGCTAGAGATCCAGCTCAAACGGCGCCTCGGCGCGCTGGGCATCGACCTGTGGGAGCTGGAAATCCTCGCGACCCTGTCCCGTTTGAATGGGTCGACTTCGATCGGGCGGCTGCAAGATGCCGCCCAAGTGACCGCTGGCGCCATAACCAGCCGGGTCGCGCGTCTTGAGGATAAAGGTTTCCTCACCCGCACGATCGATACGGCCGACCGACGCCAGGTCCGCGTCGAACTCACCACAGCCGGGTGGACGAGGGCCGCGAAGGTCATCGTCGCGAACGATGAGGCTCAACGAGATGCATTGTCGCACATCGACGCTCGGCTCATTATGCGCCTCAGTAACGACCTGCGCGAATTCCTGCTTAGCGCAGAAGGCGCCGGGCAACCCGACCCGTCAACCGAGTAACCCCCCTTGTGGGAACATCGCCTCGCCACGGTTGGCACGGGCCGGACCCAACGTCTCGACAGGGTCTTCATGAACAATGATCAACCGTTGCCATCACGGACTACGCTCGCGACCAGATCGGGAAGCGCACCGGTCACACGAAACGAGGTGTGCATCAGACCCGGGCTTCACGGGGCACCATCCGTTGAGCACGACCAGCGAAACGTTCTCCCCAAACCCAATGGCTTCAATGGCTACGGGTTCCTGCTTGTAGAGACGGTACAGGTTGACCGTCGCCATGGTGCTCACGCTACGACCGCCACAACTGACACGCGTGCGAATACGAAAACACCACCACCGACACATCGCGTACGCCGACAGAGCGGCGAATACTTGCCCTTAGCGCAGCCAACTCACGATTCGTGACGACGCTCCAAGCTTGTCAGTGCGGCGACGGTTTGGTCCAGAAATATGGCGATGTTGGTGGGTCCCAGGCCGTCAGGGACAGGGGTGATGAGGCAGGCTCGGCCTCGGTGTGGCAGCCCACGTCGCCGATGTTGCCGGGGTTGTAGCCGTTGGCTGGTCTGAGCGCGGAGGTCGCGGCGGCGGCGAGCAGGTCGGCACACTGAGCGTCGCAGTGCCGGACCGATGCGAGGTCCCCGAGGTCGAGGGTGACCGGTGGATGCGCGGATACGTGGGTGATCCACGAATTCGGCTGGAAATCATGGGTTCTGCTGGCGAACGTCTGGAGCGCAGTGGGGATGTCGGTGATTGTCGGCACCTGGCGCAGATACTCGGGCGGCGCGGTGAGCCGGCCGGCGAATCCGAGTTGCCACCCCTCGATCATGGCCAGCGCGAACGCCCAGGCAAATGCGGTGGTCCAAGTGACGAACAGCAATGGCCGCCAGTCCAGCCGCGCCGCCACCTGCTGCCCCCAAAAAAGGCACCACGATACCGATCGCCGGTATCGTGCCCCAGCCGACGTTGGCGTCCAGCCAGCCGAAAATCGTTGCGGCGTTTACGAAGTCATGAATCCGCCGCGCGGTGCTGTTGATCAGTGGGGTGACGATGTCCAAGTGCAGTTGGGGCACAACGACCGCGACAGCGACGAGAATCGCGCCGACCGCAGCCGTAAAAGGTCCGTGCGATTGCTCTGCACCCGGCCAGCCTATTTGCCGACAACAGTTTCGACTACTGACGATTCGATGACATCGGCTGTCGCGACATTACCGATTCCTGACGTCAGCACCGGGACCATTGCACTCCAACTGACCCCGTGAGGTGATTGTCAGTACCACAGCAGGGTTCCCAATCACCCAATGATTTCCACGCACAAACATTGAACAGGACGCACTTAGATGAAGAGATCACTCGGCACCGCCGTCACTCTTGCGGGCCTGCTGGCCGGGGCGGCCACCGCTCTGGCAAGCACGGCCGGAGCTGCGACGCCAAGTGCCGGCTCGCGGGCCGACGACGCCATCAAAGGCCTCAGCAGCCAGGGCTACACCGTGCAATTGAGCGGCACGGCCAGCGCGCCGCTGTCCCAGTGCACAATCGCCAACATCAAGACACTCGCGGGCGGCCCGGACGCAACCGGTGCGTCCCCAAACGCCTACGTGGACGTAGCCTGTCCCACCGGCTGCTGAGCAGCATCGCTGTCGGGCTGCGGAATTCCCTGTCCGGCAACAGCTGCCAACGCCGACGAACTGCCAGCAGACACCATGAGCCCAGACCGCCATGTGCGCGTCGAGGCCAACAACCACCAGGACCGCCAATGAAATCACTCCGCCTCAAGGGGGCCGGCGCGGGCCTCGTCCAGATCGGTGCTGTCGTCGCAGCCATGTCCTTTCTCGGCGCGCCGAGTGCCGCAGCGGACCCGATCATCCCGCGCCCCGGAGACGCCTCCGCCGAGGACACCATCAACGCGCTCGAAGCCAACGGGTATGACACCGAGGTCCAGTACCTGGCGGGGCCGCCGAACGTGCCGCTGTCGGCATGCAAGGTCACCGCCATCCACAACCCCGACGGTGCTACGGCCGGCCCCGGCCGACTGTCGACGGTCTTCGTTGACGTGTCGTGCCCGAATGCCAAATAGTTCGGGGGATCATCGTCAACCGGATTTCCTGGTGGCCGGTCGAGCAGCACAGGTTGCCCAGCGATCCCGGAACTTTCAGTTCAGGGATTCGATTCGGAGGTCTTTGCCGGCCGAAACGAACCCTTCCGCTGACCGCGGCTGCACGACGATCTGGTCGAGCACACTTTCACCGCGGACGCACCGAATCTGTCACGTATCGGTGCAGCGGGCTCTCACCCTTCATCGAATAGACCGTTTTGCACCGCTAGTCACTCCGGGTGGTCCGGTGGTCCGCTTTAGCGCGGACCGTTCTGGTTGCGGACTCGTTGGTAGTGGCGGGCCGCACGCGCACGGTTGCCGCAGGCTTCGGAGCACCATTCGCGGCGCTGGTGCGACTTGACGAAGTACAAGACACAGCCGGGGGCGTTGCAGGCGCGCAAGTTGATCGCTGCTGGGCCAGTCAGCAGTTCGATCGCCTCGTGCCCGAGCGCGGCGAGCGCGCTTCGGGCGGGCGACACGTGCGGTCTGGTGACCGCCCGCAACTGGCCGTCGATAACTCGCAGCTCAGTGTGCGGTCGGTCGGTGGTCAGCGCGTTGACCGCGTCGATCGCGTCGCCGACTTCTGTGACAGGTGACTGCGCATTCGGGCGCAGGTCGGCGGTGCTGTACGCCGCTAACCGGCGGAGGCTGTCACGTAACTGCAGCGCGTCGTTGAGCTCGTCCTGACTCGGCTTGCTTTTCGACCGGACGGCGCCGTAGTCGGTGACAGTGGCCAGCCAATCATGCAGTGCCGCAGCGTCAGTCAGCTCGTCGTGAACACCGCTGGTGTCCGCCCAGATGGTGTTCATCAGGCGAACCGGCGCTGGCTCCTCGGGCAGTAGCCATGCGGGCGTCCCCGTCGTCACACTTCGAAACTATCACGGCGAATGCCCTTGTATCCGTTAGAGTGCCATGATAGTAATTCTAATGGAAAAAACCGATCAATCCATTAGAACGGATTGGTCGAGGAAAGGAATCCCCGAATGACCAACTTCGTTCCCGTCGAACCTGAGGCCGCCACCGGCAAAGCTGCTGACCTGCTCGCGCAAGTACAGAAATCGCTGGGACTGCTGCCCAACATGACCAAGGTGATGGCCAACAGCCCCGCCCTATTGCAGGGCTACCTGGCGCTGTCGGGCGCCGTCGCCGGCGGTGTGCTGTCTCCCGCAGTGCGCGAACGGCTGGCGATCGCCACTGCTCAACTGAACGGCTGCGAGTACTGCCTGTCGGCGCACACCTACATCGGCGCCAATATCGCCAAGGTTGATGCCGTTGAGCTCGACAATGCGCGTCGGGCCGAATCGAGTGATGTCCATGTGGCCGCGCTGCTCAAACTGTCCAACGCCATCGCCGAAACCGCCGGGGACGTCGACGCCGCCGACCTCAATACCGCCCGCGAAGCTGGGGTGACCGACGAAGAAATCGGCGAGCTCGTCGCCAATGTCGCGCTGAACATCCTCACCAACTACTTCAATGTCTTGGCCCATGTCGACAACGACTGGCCCCTTGTGTCGATTTGAGCTCCACCGCCCCTCGACCATGAGAGACCAGCGTCAGATCGTCACTGCGGGATTCCACAGCGACGAGCCAACGGCCCAACAACACCCCGGAAACAGGGGCCTATGGCGCAGATTCGCATCAACAAGCTCGTCCATGCCGAGTAGCTCAAATGCCGCAATATCCATGGCGGTGCGTTGTTTAACAAGGCTATTGACCGACCATGCCAGACCCGACACCGCCGGGGAGACACCTTGTCCGACCACCGCCCACCCCTGCCGCCGTTCGACCTCGGCGGCGCCATCCAGAAAGTCCAGGCAGCCGAAGACGCCTGGAACACCCGCGATCCCCACCGCGTCAGCCTGGCCTACACGACCGACTCCGCCTGGCGCAACCGCGACCAATTCCTCACCGGACGCACAGCAATCGTGGAATTCCTCACCGCCAAATGGGAACACGAACTCGACTACGTGCTCCGCAAAAGCCTGTGGGGATTCCGCGACAACCGCATCGCCGTGCGCTTCCAATACGAATGGCACGATACCGCCGGACAGTGGTATCGCAGCTACGGCAACGAACTCTGGGAATTCGACGACCACGGCCTCATGCGGCGCCGCGAAGCCAGCATCAACGACACCACCATCGCCCAAACCGACCGCCGCTACTTCGGACCCCGACCCGACAACGAACGAGGGCCAGGCCACGACATCCCCCTTCGCTAACACCACTCGTCCACGCGGCGGGTCCCGCCTACCGAGCCACAAAGCCTCAATGCGGTGCTTCCCGCTGATGTCGTTAACGAGGTGACTGTCGGCGCGGGTCGGGGCTCACGCGCGGTCGCCGGTCGCGCATCTACCGACGGATTCAGCGGACGTTCGGGTCGTGGCGGGCCGGACGTCGGCTGGTCGCCATCGACAGGACCGGTGAGGATATGCCCAACATGCCGGCGAACTCCGATTCCCTCGACGCCGAGCATCGATCGGGGGGACGAATCAGCGTTCCCGCAAGCCAAGCTGCTCGCCCCGGCCGAGCATCTGCAGCCCAGGATGTTGGTACTGGCCGACCGCTGTCGGCTTGCCCCCGCCCGCCCATCCATCCACTCGTCACCCACCTCGTGTCCGCAAGAGGGCTCCCACAAGAAAGAACAACGAAATCATGATCCACGCCCAGTTCGACCCCACCGCCCGTCAACTCCTCGCCGCCACGGCCGTTGAGGCCAAGACTCGCAAAGACCTCTCGTGGCAGCAGATCGCCGACGCCGCAGAGCTATCGGTGGCCTTCACCACCGCAGCGATCCTCGGCCAACACGCGCTGCCGAAGCAATCGGCTGAAGCGGTCGGCGCACTGCTGGGTTTGGATGCCGACGCGGTCACGCTGCTGCAGACCATCCCGACCCGCGGCTCCATCCCCGGCGGCGTGCCCACCGACCCGACCATCTACCGCTTCTACGAGATCCTTCAGGTCTACGGCACCACTCTGAAAGCTCTCGTGCACGAGCAGTTCGGCGACGGCATCATCTCCGCCATCAACTTCCGGCTGGACGTGAAAAAGGTCGCGGACCCCGATGGTGGCGAACGCGCCGTCATCACGCTGGACGGCAAGTATTTGCCGAATGTGCCCTTCTGACATCTGCAGCAACTGCGTGAGCCTCAATACCGTTCAGCCAAGGTTTGCATGGTGTCGTTCGTATGCCTGCCTCGGAATGGTTGGCGGAAATGAGTTGCTGTCTACGCCAATCCGCCAAAGCGCGCAGATGAACCACTTGTCGAAAAAGCCGGTCTGCCGTGCGGCCGGCACTGCTATGGCCCACACCTGGTCGCGTCGGTACGTGCCGGCGCGATCTTCCGCAAAGGCAAACGGCTCGAACGGCCCGTCGACATCACCCCACCCGAACCGGCAGGCGGTACCGCCGCCACGACCGAATCGGAGGTCGCCTGAAACACAGCCCAATCCACAGCAATTGACGATTCCTTGACTCCGGAGTCGAGAAGCGGCCCACGGCTAACCGTGGCCGACCGCGACGAGCACCGGCATGTCGCGATACAGCTGGGGAAACAGTCTTTTGAGATCCGCAAGTTTGGGCCTGTCGTACATGGCGATATACGGATAATCAGGGTTCGATTCTAAAAAGTTCTGATGGTAGGCCTCCGCCGGATAGAAGGCCGTCTTTGCCGTGACTGTCGTGACGATCGGGTCGGGGAAAGCCTTTGCCTCGTCGAGTTGGGTGATATAGGACTGAGCGATCCGCTGTTGGTCGGCGTTCTGGGCAAAGACCGTTGAGCGGTACTGAGTGCCCTCGTCGGGTCCTTGCCGGTTCAGTTGCGTCGGGTCTTCGACGAGGGTGAATAACACGTTCAAGAGTTGGCCGAACGTCACCTGCGTGGGGTCGTAGGTGATGCGTACCGATTCAGCGTGACCGGTGCTGCCGGTACTCACGTCGTCGTAGTGCGCGGTGGCCGCGTCGCCTCCCGCATAACCCGATTCAGCGTTTATCACGCCTTTAACGTGCTGGAACACCCCCTGCACGCCCCAGAAGCAACCCCCCGCGAAAACAGCCGTCTCCGGCCGCGAGGACGCCACGATCGTCTCGTCGTAGCGAGGATCGGGCAGCTTGCCGGTGGCCGCGGCGCTGCTCCACGGCGCCATGACGGACACCCCGGTGAGCACCGTCGCGCCCATCAGGCCCAGGATCAGAAGTACCGTCATCAATACGACGCGACTGCGTGTGTGGTCAATAGGCACTCGGGCCCCCTCTGCTAGGGACATATTGCGTCGTCATCCATCCTCGGCCCAGAACCCAGCGCTGGGGTCAGATCAACGGCCGCCGTTAGTGTTTGGTCACAAAAATGACCACATGCTGACCAGTTCGATTGGTCTATTTCGTCGGGTCCGCGCGAGCCTTACAGTCGCGAAATGAATGACCAATCGCACATAACGCTTCCCTTCACGCTGACTCGGCGGCACCTCCTCATCGGAGCGGTGGTCACTGGTGGGCTCGCGGCCTGCAGTTTTCTGCGTCCGCACGCCGCAGCAGACCCTGCGACGCAACCGCCCGGCCAGTTCGCGGTGACCCACACCGACGCCGAATGGCACCAGCTGCTCAACGCACAGCAATACCGGGTGCTACGCCAGGCCGGGACCGAACTCCCGTACACGAGCGCGCTCAACGACGAACATCGCAACGGCATATTTGGCTGTGCCGGCTGCAATTTGGACCTCTTCGACTCGAAGACCAAGTTCGACAGCGGGACCGGATGGCCCAGTTTCTTCAAGGCGCTCGTCAACGCCGTGCTGGAACGCTCTGATCACAGTCTTCTGGGTACAGATCGCACCGAGGTACTGTGCCGACAATGCGGCGGGCACCTCGGGCACGTCTTTGACGACGGCCCTCAGCCCACCGGCCTACGCTACTGCATGAACGGTGTCGCACTGACTTTCCGTGCCACCTAGCCAGCTGCTTCGAGGTCTTCGGCGAAAGTGATGATCCGACGTGCACAAGGACGTGGAATATCCTCGGCACCAAAGCATTAGGCGGTGCACACAACATTTGGCATCGCGGTGGCTGCAGCGCTCGTCTTTGTGTAGCTGAGCAACCAAGTCCTGCTGCCTCGTCCGGCAACGGAGTGGACGGACCCACGGACGCGGCGGAACACACCCAACGTCCCTGGGATGTAGTCTGCCAGCTCGCCAGGCCTAAAACAGCAGGTCGCCGCGACAATGCCCGCCATAAAATTCAAAGAATGGGTGCAGATAACGCGCGAGCGATAGCCTGCCGATATTGTTCCGCCACGCCGGCGGCTACCGCCGCCAGCTCACTCACCGCGGCCGGGGTGGTCGCGGAGGAGACTGCCGATGATCCAGCGCTGTGGCGGCGATCCGCGGACATGCCCGGGAAGTCAGCGGTTTCGTGCGTGACGGTATGCCGGCGATGATGCGCGGCATGATGAGCGGCGGTATGATGGATGGCCCGATGATGGGTCCACGCTGACTTCGGTTGCCGTGCAGTGTTTTTCAGCGGTAGCCCGCCACGGTGTAGCCGAGTTCGGTGATGTCAATGATGGTTTGTGGTCCGGTGACGGTGGCGTCCAGCCGCACGGTGCAGTGGCCGGTTTTCACAACGGTGTGGGTGCTGCTCACGCCGGGCAGGTCTTCGAGGGTGTCGTCGATGAGCAGTGAGCAACTGGCGCAGAGACCAGATGCGGCTGATCCGCGACGATGTCGCCGCCCGCAATGCAACTGGCAATGTGCTGCGGCGCGTCCCGCAAGGCACCGCGACCGGCCAGCGCGCCTGCATAGACCAATCAACAGGTCAGTAACACGTGCCCGCGCAAGCCGCTGAATAGTGGTGCCCAGCCTGACGCGTTGCGCCAGACGACGAAGAAACACACTTTCTACACTCCATCCATCGACAGCGAGGGACCATTAGCGCTCCGCAGACAGAAACCGGCGACATCGAGACTCCCGACGCGGGCTCTCATCGGGATGGCAATTTCGCCATCTTTTGCCATCCCTTGCCATCTCAAATGAGAAATTGTCACGGAGAATGAGACCCCCCCCCACTTTCAACATATAGCGCACCCCGGGGCTTGTGGCAAGACCCCCCTCATGCATCAGAATCGCTGGGCTGCAACGTAACTGCAGCTGGATCGTCTTGAGGGGGACGTATGACCGATACCGACGTGATCATCGTGGGCGGCGGGCCGACGGGCCTGACGCTCGCCACCGAACTCTGCCTTGCCAGGGTCAAACCGCTTGTGCTGGAACGGCTCACCGACATCCGCGAGGTCGCCAAAGCCGGCGGCATCGGCGGCCAGGTCCTGAATCTGTTGCGTTACCGGGAACTCGGAGGCCTCCTGAACAAAGCGGCCGGCGAACCCGTCACCGCGAAACTTCCGTTCGGCGGCATCCACGTCGACCTGACTAAGTTGGACGAGTCGCCCATGCAGGTGCAGCGACTCCCCCAGCCTCAGCTCGAAGCATTCCTGCAGAAGTACGCACAAGACCTCGGCGTCGAGGTCCGGCGCGGCCACGAGGTCGTCGGCCTGCAGCAGGACGACGACGCCGTGTACCTCGACGTCCGGGGCCCGGATGGCCCCTACCGCATCAGCGCTCGCTACGTCGTGGGCTGCGACGGGGTGCGCAGCCGGGTGCGGGACCTGGCCGGCATCGGTTTCCCGGGCATCGTCTATCCCGAGATTCACCGGATGGCGACGGTCAGCTGGCCGCCCGAGATCACTGTCCGCGACGACAACGACTTCGACGTGCCGGGCTACGGCCGCCTCGCGTGGGGCTACAGCCAGACCGAAGGCGGCATCTTCGCCATCGCGTCGTCGGAGCCCGGATGGCTGGGCCTGTACACCAGCGAGCCGCCAGACCGCGAGTACGACGACGACGTTCCGATGACGCTTGACGAGTTCCGCGACAGTGTGCGGCGCGTGCTCGGTGTGGATTTTCCGCTCGGCGAGCCACGACGATTGACGCGGTTCACCTACGCAGCCCGGCACACCGAGCGCTATGTGGCAGGTCGGGTACTGCTGGCCGGCGATGCCGCGCATCAGATTCCGACGGGCGGCGTCGCGGTCTCGGCCGGGATGCTCGACGGGGTGAACGTGGCATGGAAACTGGCTGCCGTGCTCGAGAGCTGGGCACCGCCCGGGCTGCTCGACACGTACCACTCGGAACGACACCTCGCCGGCGAGCGCCTGTTGCTGCATTCGCAGGCCCAGGTGTCGTTGCGGCGCGGGCACGACCCGGCGGACGAGGCCCTGCGAAAAGTGTTCAGCGAGTTGGTCTCCGACGGACCGGCGCTCGCGCGCATCGGCGCGATGATCGCCGCGTCCGATGTCCGGTATCAGATGCCGGGCGCCCAGCCACACGCGCTGGCGGGCACGTTCGCGTCGCACCTGCCCGATGACGCGGCAGCCTTGCGGTCGGCGCGTCCCGTCCTCATCGGACCGTCCGCGCTGCGCGCCGTCGCGGCGCCGTGGGCCGACCGCGTCGACATCGTCAGCAGCCAAGACGAGGCTCTGCTGGTCCGCCCGGACGCGCACATCGCGTGGGCCGGTACCTCGGATGAGGAGCTGCGGGAGGCGCTTGCATATTGGTTCGGCGATCCGCGATGAGTAATCGGATCGCTCCCGGTCTATTCAGTGAACGCAATCTTCAGGAGGCAACATGACCGAGCAGACCGCCCTGCCACCGGTGGTTGACCAGGACACCTGGCGGGCCGCCCTCGACGACCTGCGCCGCCGCGAAAAGGCCGCGACGCGCGAACTCGACGCCATCGCCGCGCAGCGGCGCAGACTGCCGATGGTCGAGCTGCCCGACTACACCCTGATCGGCGCCAACGGTCCGGTGCGGCTGGCCGACATGTTCGATGGCAAGTCCCAGCTGATCGTCTACAACCACATGTGGACCGACGGCGCCGAGTGGCAGTGCCCTGGCTGCACGGGCTTCACGTCGCAGTTCACCCGGCTGGAATTCCTGGAGAACTACGACGCGCGGTTCGTCATTGTCACCAACGGCCCTATCGAGGAGGCCCTGGCCTACAAGGCCAAAGTCGGCAACAAGATGGACTGGTACTCGTCGTCCCAGAGCAGCTTCGGGGCCGATGTCGGCGCCGCACCCGGCGAGGGCTTCGCCGTCAATGTGTTTCTGCGGCACGGCGATACGGTGTACCGCACCTGGCATACCGACGGTCGCGGCTGCGAACAACTGGGCCACAGTGTTGCTCTGATCGACGTTCTGCCCTACGGCCGCCAGGAGCAGTGGCAGGATTCGCCAGAGGGCTGGCCCCAGTCGCCGACGTATTCGAAGTGGGCCGGTTCGCAGGACATTGCCCGCGCATACGGAACCAACGGCCAGAACGGAGAGAATCGATGACCAGCACCTCGACAGCCCAGGAACGCTACGTCGCCACCCGCACCATCGCCGCGCCACCCGCGGCGGTGTTCGCCGTCCTGGCCAACCCGGCCCGGCACAAGGAGACCGAGCCGGGCGACTGGGTCCGCGACGCCGTCGACCCCGCTCCGATCACCGGCGCCGGCCAGGTCTTCGCGATGAACATGTACCTGGTCCAGGCCGGCGGCGACTACGTCACGTACAACCTGGTGACGGAATTCCAGCCCGAGAAGACCATCTCCTGGTCGACGGGCAGCCTGGACGAATCAGGGCAGCACAACCCGGGCGGCTGGTGGTGGCGCTACGACCTCGCCCCGAACGGCGACGGCACGGATGTCACCCTCACCTATGACTGGACCGGCACACCGCAGGCCTTCCGCGACCAGATCGGCGGCATGCCGCCGTTCGCGCTCGGGTTCATCGAGGAGTCGTTGGCCGCTCTCGATCGCGCCGTCACCGGGTAAGGCCTACCCCCGCCCACCTCTGCGCGACAACACTTGCACGACAACGGATTTGTCACGCAGCGCCGGGCCGTTCACCGAGTCGACTCCGCATGGCCACGCGAAACCCGTTTTGGTCCTGCGAGTTTCCCGCGTATGCTTGATGCATCGGCGGTACTTCGTCGCGTGGCGGGTCAATGCCACGCCGTCGCCGATTCGAAGTAGTTTGACCGATTCGCGGTCAAGGCAGGAGCGTCGTAATGACGCCGCAACACGACCGCACGGCCCCGACACCACCGCCACAGACTCCGCGATTGCGGTTGAAGCCCAAGGCTCCCCACAGCGGGTATGTCGACGGGGCGTGGTGGCCGCACACCAGCAATCTGAGCACCGAGCTGCCCGACCTCTTGGCGGTGCTGTCGGTTCGCCTCGGACAGATCGACCGAGTGCTGTACAACGCCGGCGAATGGTCGGCCGTCCCGACCAAACTCGCAACGGGAGGGCGGCGGGTCCGCCTCGACGGCTACCAGCGCCAGCCCATCAGCACCATCGAGGTGCTTGGCCTCGACCGCGGCCGGATCGTGCTGCTGACCGTGCCCGTGGACACGGTCCCGGCAGAAGCCCATTGCGCCCTCAAGAGCGCCGCTCAGCCCAACGACCATACGACGGTGTTGGGCATTCTGGCAGCCGCGCGGCACGCGGACTGAAGGTTCGCGGCTTCTTACGCTGCCCCACAACAGATTTGGGTGCGGACGTTCGCACTCATGTTCAAAAGAAAGTAGTAGTCACATGACCGAAGGAACCGTGAAGTGGTTCAACGACGCTAAAGGCTTCGGCTTCATCTCCCCCGACGGCGGTGCACCCGATGTCTTCGTGCACCACACCGAAATCCTGGGTAGCGGCTTCCGTTCGCTCCAGGAGAATCAGCGGGTGAAGTTCGATGTCACGCAGGGCAACAAGGGCCCGCAGGCCGTCGGCGTCACCGCCCTCTGATTCCACGGAATTTCTGAACTGGCGTGGGGCCACTCCCACGTCAGTCCAGGACCTTTCCCGTGGGGCGTTGCCGCCGCGCGGCTGTCAGGATTTCCTCGGCGGTCTGCAGCATCGCGTCCTCGCCACGGCCTGGGGCGACCGGCTGGCCGGCGGCGCGTCGCAGCACCATGCCGGCGAGGGTGTTGTTGGTCGTGCTGGGCACGATCAAGACATTCGCGGTGGCGTCACACCCTCTCACCGTCATGATGTGCTGGGCGCGTCCCCGCCAATCTCGCCAATTGAGATTCGGCGGATTGTGCAGGGGCGACCAGTTGACGCTCACCTCGACGATCTTCCCCAGTCGGTCCTCCAGGACCGCGATTACGCCCGCAAATTCATCGGCCAGCGCGCCGGTGTAGGGCCACCAGGCGCCGTCGATCCGACGCCCCAGGTTGTCGGCCAGGCACAGACGCACGGGTTTGTCCGCGCGTGTCCGTTGTACGACGTAGGCCATCAGCTCGCCACAGAATGATGAAGCCGGTTGATGCGCCATCCCATGACAAGTCCTAACGGTTGGTGCCGCGATCGCCCACCGGCAGAATCGCGAATAGACGTCCGCTGCCGATGACTTCGAGCGGAGCCGCCAAGCGACAAATCACGCGGCTCTACCCATGACGCTACGCCGCATGCGCAGCCGCCGCGCCGCGCGACCGTCAGTCGCTGTACTCCGCGGTCCCGTCTTCGAGTACCAGTCGGGCATTGCTGCCGTCGGCCCCGGCGGCCTCGGTCCGGAACACCGCATGCCCGGGCTCGGTGCGCCACACCGAAGTCGTCAGCGTCTCGCCGGGAAACACTGGCGAGGTGAAGCGCGCCCCCACCGCCTTGATCTTCGACGCGTCCCCGCCGCCGAGCTCGGCGACCAGAACGCGGCCAGCTACGCCATAGGTGCACAGCCCATGCAGGATCGGCTTCGGGAAACCGGCGAGGGTCTGCGCGAACCACGGATCGCTGTGTAGCGGGTTCCGGTCTCCCGAGAGCCGGTAGATCAGCGGCTGGTCCTCGGTGGTGGGCAATGCGACGACGGCGTCGGCCGGACGATCCGGGATCTCCGGCGCGGCCGCCCGCTCCCCCGGCTGGCCACCGAAACCGCCCTCACCGCGGATTACCGCGGTCGACCAGGACTCGGCGATCACGTTGCCGGCGTCGTCGGTGCCGGTGCCCTTGAACGTCAGGATCGCGTTCTTGCCGTCGCCCTTGTCCTGGATGTCGACCACCTCGGAGCTGACGTTGAGCCGGGCCGACGGCGGCAGCGGCGCATGGATCCGAACCTGCTGGCTGCCATGCAGCAGCTTGCCGAAATTGAAGCTGCCGACCTCGCCGACGGCACCCCAGGCCGGGCACGCGATGACGGCATAGGTGGGCAGCACCTGCTGATCGATGCCGTGACTGTTCTCTGTGGTGAACGCCAAATCGTTGGTCCCGCAACCGACTCCGAGTGCATAGAGCAGGGTGTCGCGTTCGGTCCATTCGAAAGGCTGCGGTGCGGTCTTGGCTCCGACGGCGTCGGGGTTGATCGGCATTCGGCGGTTCTCCCTCATGAGTGGGTGTGACAAATTCGGACCCTACGCGCTATTGACCTCGGCCCGCGACAGGTTCACGATGACTCGCATGCGATATGTCGTTACCGGCGGTACCGGGTTTATTGGCCGCCGCGTCGTCAGCCGGATTCTGGCTCTGCACGACGAAGCCGAAGTATTCGTTCTCGTTCGCCGGGCCTCGTTGGCCCGCTTCGAAGAACTGGCCGCGGAATGGGGCGACCGGGCGAAACCGCTGGTCGGTGACCTCACCTCCGCCGGTCTGGGCCTCGCTGATCTCGCCGACCTGGGTCCGGTCGATCATGTGGTGCACTGCGCCGCCATCTATGACATGACCGTCGACGCGGCCACCCAGCAGGCCGCCAACGTCGAGGGCACCCGCGCGGTGATCGAGTTGACCCGCACTCTGGGCGCGGCGCTGCACCACGTTTCGTCGATCGCGGTGGCCGGCAACTACCCGGGGATTTTCACCGAGGACGACTTCGACGTCTCCCAGGAGCTGCCGACGCCGTACCACCAGACCAAGTTCGAAGCCGAGCAACTCGTGCGCGCCACCCCCGGCCTGCGTTACCGGGTGTACCGGCCGGCCGTGGTCGTCGGCGATTCCCGGACCGGCGAGATGGACAAGGTCGACGGTCCCTACTACTTCTTCGGAGTGCTGTCCCGGTTGGCGGCGCTACCGAAGTTCACGCCGATGATGGTGCCCGACACCGGCCGCACGGACATCGTGCCGGTGGACTACGTGGTTGATGCCATGGTCGCGCTGGTGCACGCCGAGGGGCGCGACGGTCAGACGTTCCACCTGACTTCGCCGAAACCAATTGGGCTCAAGGACATCTACCGTGGTGTCGCCCGCGAAGCGGGCCTGCCACCGCTGCGCGGCACGCTGCCGGGGGCCACCGCGGCACCGGTGCTCAAGGCCACCGGCCGCGCAAAGATCCTGCGCAACATGGCGGCCACGCAGCTGGGCATCCCCGGCGAGGTGCTCGACGTCGTCGACCTGGCCCCGTCGTTCGCCTCCGAGAACACCGTCGCGGCGCTGCAGGGCACCGGCATCGTTCTACCCGAATTCGCTTCGTACGCACCGAAACTGTGGCGTTACTGGGCCGAGCACCTGGATCCCGACCGGGCCCGGCGGGACGACCCACGCGGCCCGCTGGTCGGCCGCAACGTGATCATCACGGGCGCCTCCAGCGGTATCGGACGGGCCTCGGCCATCGCCGTCGCCGAACGCGGCGGCCGGGTGTTCGCCTTGGCGCGCAGCGCCGACGCGCTCGACGAACTGGTCAACGAGATTCGCCAATTCGGCGGCGAGGCCTACGCTTTCACGTGCGATGTGGCCGACGGCGGCTCGGTGGAGCACACCGTCAAGGACATTCTGGGCCAGTTCGACCACGTCGACTACCTGGTGAACAATGCCGGCCGCTCAATTCGTCGTTCGGTGGTCAACTCGACCGACCGCTTCCACGATTACGAACGCGTGATGGCGGTCAACTACTTCGGCGCGGTCCGGATGACATTGGCGTTGCTGCCGCACTGGCGGGAACGCCGCTTCGGTCACGTCGTCAACGTGTCGAGTGCCGGTGTGCAGGCCAACAGTCCGAAGTACAGCGCCTATCTGCCGAGCAAGGCCGCGCTGGACGCGTTCTCGGAAGTGGTTGGCACCGAGACCCTTTCGGACCACATCACCTTCACCAACATCCACATGCCGTTGGTGGAGACGCCGATGATCGCGCCGTCGAAGCGGCTGAACCCCATGCCGCCGATCACCGCGGAGCATGCCGCCGCCATGGTGGTGCGCGGCCTGGTCGAGAAGCCGGCCCGCATCGACACCCCGATGGGCACGCTGGGTGATCTCGGAAACTACTTCACTCCCAAGCTGTCTCGTCGCGTGCTACACCAGCTCTACCTGGGTTACCCCGATTCGGCGGCGGCCCGTGGCGTCACCGAAACCCCACCGGCGGGCGACCGCCCCCGGACGCCACGCCGGCCCAAGCGTCCGCGCGCCGTCACCCGGGTCCGGGTGCCCCGGCCGGTCAAGACCGCGATCCGCCTGATCCCGGGCGTGCATTGGTAGACACCGCAGGCCGGTAGAGACGACGACACCTGGTCCCAGCACAGAGCTCGGACCAGGTGTCGCGGTATCGGGGTCAGACCAATTCGTATGCCGGATCCCGGTGCAGGGTCGAGTCGATGCCCTCTTCCTCTGCTTCTGGCGAGATGCGAATCCCCATCAGCTTCTTGATCACGAGTGCGATGACGAGGGCCACCGTGAACGAGTAGACCAGGACGGATCCCGCCGCCACGGCCTGCTTGAGCAGGAGGTCTGCGCCGCCGCCGTACAGGAGTCCGTTGACACCGTTGGGCATGCCTGAACTGGCGAAGAACCCGATCAGCAGGGTACCGACGATGCCGCCCACGAGGTGGACACCGACGACGTCGGTCGAGTCGTCATAGCCGAACTTGTGCTTGAGCCCGATGGCGAACGGGCAGATCACGGCCGGGATGAAGCCGACGAAGATGGCGCCGACCGGGGTGACCGCACCGCACGCCGGAGTGATGGCGACCAGACCGGTGATCGCGCCGGAGGCGGCGCCGATGCCGGTGACATGACCGTCCTTGAACTTCTCCACCAGGAGCCAGCCGAGCGTCGCCGCACACGTCGCGACAAATGACGTCACCATGACGATCGCCGCGGGCTTACCTGCCGACAGGGCCGATCCGCCGTTGAACGCGTACCAACCGGCCCACAGCAGACCGGCGCCGAGCAAGATGAGCGGCACGTTGTGGGGCTTACGTGACGACCAGGTCGCCGACCTGCCGAGCACCAGGGCGACCGCGAGCGCGGCCGCGCCCGCGTTGATGTGGACCGCCGTACCACCGGCGAAGTCGATGGCATGCAGCTTGTTGGCGATCCAGCCGCCCTTCGCGTCACTCGTGACGACTCCGTCGGCCGCGAAAACCCAATGGGCAACCGGGAAGTAGACGAGAATCGCCCACGCCGTCGCGAAGGTCATCCAGGCCGCAAATTTCATCCGGTCCGCCGCAGCACCCGAGACGATGGCCACGGTCAGCGCCGCGAATAGCGCCTGGAACAGCGCGAACAAGCTGACCGGCAGCCCGTTGATGGTGGTCATCGGGTCCAGGAGGTTCTTCATCCCCGCGAACTCGGTGAAGCTCCCGACGAATCCACCGTAGGAAGTACCGAATGTCATCGAGAAGCCGAACAACACCCAGAGCACTCCGACGACCGCGACGGCGCCGTACGTCATCATCATCATGTTGGTCGAGCTCTTGACGCTGACCATACCGCCGTAGAACAGCGCCAGTCCAGGGATCATGATGGTGAGCCCAATGATGCAACAGAGCATGAATGCTGTTGTTCCGGTGTCCATTTCGCCTCCTCACAGGTTCGTGGGCACTCGCTATGCCCGTCTCTGCACAGTAGACACTGTTTTCTTTGCGTAGACGGTACGGTGCGCGTAACAAACTTGTGAACGACCTCGTAACGCCGAAGTTACGTAGCTGCTGTTGCAATCCCCAGCGCAGCCATGTCTACTATTGAGAAACAATGATTCCTATCAGTAGTCGGGAGTTGGTATGACGAAGCCCAACACACTTGCGGAGCTGGCCGCGCACGCGAACACCAAGTTCATCCTTGCGCTCTTCGTCGATCTGAACGGCAAGCCATGCGCCAAGCTGGTGCCGGTAGAAGCAGTCGACGAACTCGCCACCGACGGAGTCGGGTTCGCCGGCTACGCGGTCGGCGCGATCGGGCAGGAGCCGAAAGACCCCGATCTCATCGCCATGCCCGATGCCACATCCTTCACGCCGATACCGTTCGTCAAAGAGGGCCTGGCCCTGGTCCATTGCGATCCACATGTCAACGGCGCGCCGTGGCCGTTCGCCCCACGCAACATCCTCAAGGCCATGATCCAGCAGGCCGCCGACGCCGGATTCGAACCCTGGATCGGCGCCGAGGTCGAGTACTTCCTGCTCAAACGGAACGCCGACGGCGCATTGGTGCCCGCAGACGACCAGGACACCGCCGCCCAACCGTGTTACGACGCCCGCAGCGTCACCCGGATGTACGACCACCTGTCCTCGATCAGCACTGCCATCAACGGTCTCGGCTGGGGCAACTATGCCAACGACCATGAGGACGGATCCGGCCAGTTCGAACAGAACTTCAATTACGCCGAGGCGCTGACCACCTGCGACCGCGTCATCACGCTGCGTTATCTACTCAACGTGATGGCTGCCGAGCGTGGCATGATCGCCACGTTCATGCCGAAACCGTTCGCGGACAAGACCGGATCCGGCCTGCACATGCACATGTCACTCACCAGCGGCGGCGCTCCGGTGTTCCCCACCGAGCCCCACGAGGACACCCGCGGCCTCGCGATGTCCGCGACGGCGTATTCGTTCATCGCCGGCATCCTCGATCACGCGTGCGCCATGCAGGCGGTGATCGCACCAACGGTCAACTCCTACAAGCGAACCGGCGCCATCTCGACGGCGTCGGGCGCATCTTGGGCGCCGCGCTTTCCGACCTATGGCGGCAACGACCGCACCCACTACGTGCGGGTCCCGGACAGTAGTCGCATCGAGCTGCGCGGGGGCGACGGTTCGGCCAACCCGTACCTCGCGGCAGCCGTTGCCCTCGCCGCGGGGCTGGACGGCGTCAAGCGAGCCGCCGACCCCGGCGCCCTGGGCACAGGACCGAAACAGGAACGGCTCCCCGCCACCCTGTTGCACGCGATCGAACGGCTGGAGACCGACGAGGTGATGACGGGCGCACTGGACGCCGCCATCCCACCCAACGCCGACATCCCTAGTGTCGCCGCCTATTTCGCGCGTCTGAAGAAGACCGAGTTCTGGGACTGGCATTCGGCGGTCGGTGCGTGGGAGCACGAGCGCTACCTCACCGCCTTCTGAGCACGGCAACTTCCCGAGCACTGCAACAAAACCTTTGTCGGCCAACCAGATCGGGCCGCGACGAGAAAGGATCAGTACAACCATGTGCGGAATCGTCGGGTTGCACCTGCGCAACCCCGAGCTGTATCCCAGGCTGGGCGAACTGTTGGCCGGCATGCTGACCGCCATGGAGGCGCGCGGCGCCGACTCCGCCGGAATCGCCGTGTATGGCGACCCACAGTGGTCACCGGCCGGGCAGAGCACCATCTCGCTGATCGAAGTCGGCGACTCCGCCGAACAGGTGGCCGAAGCACTCGGCGCCCGCCTGCACGCCGAGATCACCGTCACTGCGCGCGATGTGACCTATCTGGTGTCGGCGTCCACGACTCCCGAAGCGCTGCTCGCGGCAGCCAAGGCGGTGTACCCGCACGCCCTCGTCGGCGGATTCGGCACGGATGTGGCCGTACTCAAGGGCGTCGGCACCCCCACGTCGCTGGTCGAGAATTGGGGACTGGTCGGCGCACAGGGGTGGCAGGGAGTCGGCCATACCCGGATGGCCACCGAATCGGCAGTGACCCCCAGCGGCGCGCACCCGTATGCGGTGGGCCCGGATCAGTGTCTGGTACACAACGGTTCGTTCGCGAACCATGCCGGCATCCGGCGCGACCTGCGCGCTGCCGGCGTCGAATTCGACTCCGAGAACGACACCGAGGTCGGTGCCCGCTTCGTGGCCCACGAACTGGCCGCGGGATCCGACGTCGAGCAGGCACTGACTGATCTCACAACCACATTCGACGGCTTCTACACCCTGCTGGTCTCCAACAGCGACAGCTTCGCGATCGTGCGCGACGCCATCGCGTGCAAGCCCGCGGTGATCGCGGAAACCACGGACTGGGTTGCCATGGCATCGGAGTTCCGCGCCCTGGCACACCTCCCCGGGATCGAGGACGCCCGGATCTGGGAGCCCGAGCCCGAAGTGGTCTACGCCTGGAGCCGAGAGGCAGTGCCAGCATGAGCGACGCGCCAACGACTTTCGACCTGTCAACCGTGAGTCTGCGTGATGTCAACGCGGCACTGCATGCCGACGGCATCGACGGCCAGTTCGTCATCACGAACCCGCAGGGCGCGCACAACGTGGCCGTCGGGGTCAACTCACCCGTCGAGATCACCGTTCACGGCCACGTGGGCTACTACGCCGCCGGCATGAACCAGAAAGCCGAGATCACCGTCAACGGCAACGCCGGGCAAGGCTTGGCGGAGAACATGATGAGCGGTGTCGTCCACGTCACCGGCGACGCATCGCAATCGGCGGGCGCCACCGGTCGCGGCGGACTGCTGGTCATCGACGGCAACGCCGCCGCCCGGTGCGGCATCTCGCTGAAAGGGCTGGACATCGTGGTCGGCGGCTCGGTCGGCCACATGAGCGCATTCATGGCCCAGAAGGGCCGCATCGTCATCCGTGGTGATGCCGGCGACGCCCTCGGCGACTCGATCTACGAGGCCCGGCTGTACGTCCGGGGAGAGGTGAAATCCCTTGGTGCGGACTGCATCGAGAAACCGATGGAGGACGAGCACCTGGAAGAGCTCGCGGGCCTGCTCAAGGCGGCGGGCTACGACGACGACCCGGCCACGTACCGGCGATACGGCTCGGCGCGCAACCTCTACCACTTCCAAGCACACAACTCCTACTGATTGAGGCCAGCTCATGACCTTCTCGGCAGATGACCGCGCGAACCGCGGTCTACGTGAGTCCGCGACCTTCGACCGCACGACCATCGCCGCCATCCACCGGGCCGCGGAAACCGGCATATACGACATCCGCGGCTGGGGCGCCAAACGCGCTCTCCCCCACTTCGACGACCTCCTCTTCCTCGGCGCATCGATGTCGCGTTACCCCCTTGAGGGATATCGGGAAAAGTGCGGCACCGATGTGGTGTTGGGCGCACGGAATGCCAAATATCCACTGCACCTGGATATCCCGGTCACCATTGCCGGCATGTCCTTCGGGGCGCTGTCCGGCCGGGCCAAGGAAGCGCTCGGGCGCGGCGCCTCGGAAGTGGGTACTTCCACCACCACGGGCGACGGCGGCATGACGCCCGAGGAACGCGGCCACTCCAAACATCTGGTGTACCAATACCTGCCGAACCGGTACGGGATGAATCCGGACGACCTGCGCCGCGCCGACGCCATCGAGGTGGTGCTCGGCCAGGGCGCCAAGCCCGGTGGTGGTGGAATGCTGTTGGGACAGAAGGTTTCCGAGCGCGTCGCCGGTATGCGCGACCTGCCGCAGGGCATCGACCAGCGCTCGGCATCCCGGCACCCCGACTGGACCGGTCCCGATGACCTGACCATCAAGATCAACGAGCTCCGCGAGATCACCGACTGGGAGAAGCCGATCTACGTCAAGGTCGGCGCATCGCGCACCTACTACGACGTCAAACTCGCGGTACACGCCGGCGCGGACGTCGTGGTGGTCGACGGGATGCAGGGCGGCACCGCTGCCACCCAGGAGGTCTTCATCGAACACGTCGGCATCCCCACCCTGGCCGCGGTACCACAGGCAGTGCAGGCGTTGCAGGAACTCGGCGTGCACCGCAAGCCCGACGGCGTGCAGTTGATCGTGTCCGGCGGTATCCGCACCGGCGCAGACGTGGCGAAAGCACTGGCGCTCGGCGCCGACGCCGTCGCCATCGGCACCGCGGCATTGATCGCGCTCGGCGACAACCACCCCAAATACGAGGACGCGTACGCCCAACTCGGTTCGGCAGCAGGCTTTTTCGATGACTTCCAGGACGGCCGGGACCCCGCCGGCATCACCACCCAGGACCCGGCGCTGCAGCAGGCGCTCGACCCGGTCGACGGCGGCCGCCGGGTCGCCAACTACCTGCGGGTGCTGACCATGGAGGCACAGACCATCGCACGCGCCTGCGGCAAGGCCCATGTGACGCACCTGGAACCCGAAGACCTGGTCGCCGTGTCCATCGAGGCCGCCGCCATGGCGCGGGTGCCACTGGCCGGCACGTCCTGGATTCCGGGGTACCCCGCGGCAGGGGCATTCTGATGGCGTCGAAAGCCGTGATCGTCGGCGGCGGCCTGATCGGCCTGTCCATCGCGCACTCCCTCACCCAACGCGGACTCTCGGATGTCGTTGTGCTGGAACGCCACCAACTGGCCAGCGGCGGCACCGGAAAATCGTCAGGCATCGTCCGCGCCCACTACGGTGTGCCGTCGATCGCCGCCATGGCCTGGCGCAGTCTTCCGGTGATCGAACAACTGGGAGACGCCGTCGGGTTCCGGCAGGTCGGCTACGCCGTGCTCGTCGGCGAGGAGAATGTCGGTGCCCTGAGCGCGAATACGGCCATGCACCAATCGCTCGGCGTCGACGTCGAACTGATCGACACCGACACGTTGCAGAAGCTGTGGCCGATGCTCGAGACCTCCGATGTGGCACTGGCGTCATACGAACCACGTGGCGGATTCGCCGATGCGACGCAACTGGCGCTGCACTTCGGGCAGGTCGCCCGGGCGGCGGGCGCCCGGATCCGGCAGAACACGCCGGTCGCGCGCGTCGTGACAGCAGGCGACAAGGTCACCGGAGTCATGCTGGAGAACGGTGATCTGATCGACGCCGATCTGGTGATCGTGGCCAACGGCTGGTGGTCGGCAAAGTTGTTGGCCGCCATGGGCATCGACTTCCCCATCGAGGCGTATCGGTCGGAACTGCTGATCGTCGACGCCGGGGAGCCGCTACCCGACCTCCCGGTGATCTCCGACCTCATCAGCCTGCAGTACTGCCGGGTCGAAGGGTCCGGCCAGTTCCTGGTCGGCAACAGCGACCACGCCGACTTCCAGAAGAAGTTCGTCGACCCGGACAACTACTCGAATGTCGCCGCCGAGGCATCCGTGCTGGCCTACGGCGAGAAGGTGATGCACCGCTTCCCCGGCTTCCCGGAACCGGCGGTGACCCACACCTACGCCGGCGTGTATGACGTTCCGCCGGACTGGAATCCGGTGATCGCGCCGATCGGTGGCGTCGACGGTTTGATCCTGGCGGCCGGCTTCGCCGGCCATGGATTCAAGATCAGCCCCGCGGTCGGAGAGCTGGTCGCGGATCTGGTGTTCGAGGGCGACAGCACCGACCCCGACATCCCGGCCACGGACTTCCGGTTGGAACGGTTCGCCGAAGGCAAACCGTTGAACAGTCTGCACCCGTACGTCGGTGCCGGCGAGATGCGCTGACCACGTCATAGTCCGAATCTATTGGTAAGAAGGACCTTTCATGCCCGACACCGTCACCTCGTTGCTTGCCGAGATCGCCGGCACCGGCGTCGACAACCAGCGCGGCGGCTACACCCGGCCGGTCTATTCGACTGCCGAGCTCGATCTGCGGTCGTGGTTCGTCGCGCACGCGGCAAAGCGCGGCCTGGACGTCGAGACAGACCGCAACGGGATCATCTGGGCCTGGTCGGGCGGCGCCGGCGAC
Organism: Mycolicibacterium sp. CBMA 226; assembly: GCF_009729075.1. Lineage (GTDB taxonomy): Bacteria > Actinomycetota > Actinomycetes > Mycobacteriales > Mycobacteriaceae > Mycobacterium. Next base: position 370,115 of record NZ_VTGY01000013.1, read on the forward strand.
GGCGCGATCGTCACCGGTAGCCACTTGGACTCTGTCCCCGGAGGCGGCGCCTACGACGGACCACTCGGGGTGGCATCGGCATTGGTGGCCTTCGATCTATTGGCCGCCCGCGGCGTCGGCGGAAGCCGGGCCATCGCGGTGTTCCCCGAGGAGGAAGGCTCCCGATTCGGTGTCGCATGCCTGGGCTCGCGGCTGCTGACCGGAGCGATCGACCCGGACCGGGCCCGATCGCTCACCGACAGCACCGGCACCACGTTCGCCGAGGCAAGTCGTTGCGTCGGAATCGATCCGGCTCATCTGGGACCCGATCTCGAATCGCTCGGGCGGATCGGCACGTTCATCGAACTCCACGTCGAACAGGGCCGCGGACTGACCGATCTGGGCAGGCCGGTGGCCGTCGCGTCGTCCATCCTCGGCCACGGTCGGTGGCGGCTGTCCTTCACCGGCGAGGGCAACCACGCCGGCACCACGCTCATGACGGACCGGGCCGACCCCATGGTCGCGGCCGCCAGACTCGTCGTGGCCGTCCAAACGCAGGCGCAGGCCATCAGCGGCGCGCGCGCCACAGTCGGCAGGATCGTCCCGGTGCCCGGTGGCACCAACGTCATCGCCTCGCGCGTGGACCTCTGGCTGGACGTACGTCACCCCGAAGATGCGGTGACCAAGTTCTTGGTGCATGAGATCGCAGAGGCGGCGAATGCCGCCGCCATCGGCGAAGGCTGCAGTGTCACCATGACCGAGGAATCATTCAGCGCCACAGTTGATTTCGATTCGCGACTGCGGGACGACTTGAGCGCCGCACTCGATGACGCCCCCGTGCTGGGAACCGGCGCCGGGCACGACGCCGGGGTGTTGAAGGACCACGTCAGCACCGCGATGTTGTTCGTGCGCAACCCAACCGGCGTTTCCCACGCCCCGTCCGAGGCGGTCGAGAGCACCGACGCCGAAGCGGGCTCGGTGGCGCTGGCCGACAGCATGCAGCATCTCATCGAGACCCAGTCGACGCGGACAGACCCCAACGCGCGTCGTCTACTGACAGTGGACGTTGATGCGTTACGGTTGACAGGTGGAGAACGACGAAACGCTACTTCGCAATGCGGGCACCACCCGTAACCGACGGCCCGAGGACAAGGTCGAAGAACTCGAGCTCGAGGTCGCCATCGCGCGCAATGTTCGTCAGCTGCGCCACAATTCGGGCCTGTCCGTCGGCGAGATGGCAGCTCGTATCGGCATCTCCAAGGCCATGCTCTCGAAGGTCGAAAACGCCCAGACGTCCTGCTCGCTGAGCACCCTTGCGCTGTTGTCCAAAGGTTTCGACGTACCGGTGACATATCTGTTCCGCGGCGCCGACACCGAACGGCCGGCGTCGTTCGTCAAAGCCGGCAAAGGCACCCCGATTGTCCGCAGCGGCTCACAGGCCGGCCACGAGTACGAACTGCTGGGCGGGCTCCGCGGCGAGCACAAGCGCCTGGAATGTCTGATGGTGACGCTCAACGAGGACAGCGAGGTCTACCCGCTGTTCCAGCATCCCGGGACCGAATTCATCTACATGCTCGACGGCGCCATGGACTACGGCCATGGCCATTCCGAGTATCGGCTCGAGCCCGGTGACTCACTGCAGTTCGACGGCGAGGGCGTCCACGGGCCGACCCGGCTGGTCCGACTGCCGATCCGTTTTGTGTCCGTCATCGCATTCCCCGACGGCGCGATATAGCTAACAGGCCCAGAGCCGGCGATCGGAGTGCCCGCCAGCTTGCCGCCCCTTAGGGTGGCGACATGACAGGGGGCTTACTACCCGCGGGCCCGGCCAGGGTTCAGCCGGTTTTTGCTGACGTCGACACCGGCGTCGACGACGCGATGGCGCTGGCCTACCTGCTGGCGAGCGCTGACGCCGAGCTGGTCGGCATCGCGTCCACCGCGGGCAACGTGCCGGTCGATCAGGTCTGCGTCAACAACCTGGGGTTGCTGCAGTTGTGCGGGGTCGGCCCTATCCCGGTGTCCCGGGGATCGAGCGTCCCGCTGGTGGCGCCGCTGCGGACGGCTGAGGATACCCATGGCCCGCGGGGGCTGGGTTATGCGGAACTACCCGAGCCGAGTGCCGAGTCGGAGACCGGCGGCGTGCTCACCGAGTACGACGCCGCCAAAGCCTGGATCCAGGCCGCACGCGAATACCCCGGTGAGTTGATCGGTCTCGTCACGGGCCCGCTGACCAACTTCGCGCTGGCGCTGCGGCAGGAACCGTCACTCCCCCGGCTGCTGCGACGGCTCGTGATAATGGGCGGGGCCTTCGACTACCGGGGCAACACCACGCCGGTGTCCGAATGGAACATCAGCGTGGACCCGGAAGCCGCAGCCGAAGTGTTCTCGGTCTGGGGCGCGGCGTGGGGCCTGGAGGACCCCGCCCATCTGCCAATCGTGTTGGGACTCAACCTGACCGAGAACATCGCGATGACGCCGTCGCTGCTGAGCCGGCTCGCGACCGCAGCGGGCGGACCGTCATCGCCGATGAGCGTGCTGGACGATCGCGGGACGCGGTCGACGTCGTCCAACCCGCTGATCCGGGTGCTGGAAGACGCCATGCGGTTCTACTTCGAGTTCCACTTCGACCAGGGCGAAGGCTATCTGGCACACCTACACGATCCGCTCGCGGCGGCGGTGGCCCTGGACCCGGACCTCGTCCGGTACCAACAGGCGACGGTCGATGTGGAACTACTGGGCACGCTGACGCGCGGCATGACGGTGGCCGACTGGCGCGGGCATTGGGGACGCCATCCCAACGCCCACATCGGCGTCGAGGTGGACCCGGCGGCGTTCTTCGACCGGTTCATCGCACGCGTCGGGGCGTTCGCTTCTAGCCTCTGACGCCGACTGGCCGCTTACGACACAGAAATTCGTGGTGAATTTCGTATCGCAAGCGGCCAATCGGCGGGCGTGGATCAGTCGTCGGTGACGGTGATCTTGACGTCGATGTTGCCGCGGGTGGCGTTGGAGTAGGGGCACACCTGGTGGGCCTTGTCCGCCAGCTCCTGGGCTGCGTCGTGGTCCAGGTTGGGCAGGGTGATCTCAAGCTCGACGGCCAGGCCGAACCCGCCGTTGTCCAGCTGCCCGAGCGAAACCCGGGCTCCCACAGATGAATCGGTGACGTCGGCCTTGGCTTCGCGGGCGACCAGCCGCAGCGCCGAGTGGTAGCACGCGGCGTAGCCGATGGCGAACAGCTGCTCGGGGTTGGTGCCGTTGCCGCTGCCGCCCATCTCCTTCGGGATGGCCAGGTCCAGGTCGAGCTTGCCGTCAGAGGTGCGGCCGTGGCCGTCGCGGCCTTCGCCGGTGGCCAGGGCTTCTGCGGTGTAGAGGGTCTTCATCTCGATCTCCTTGTGGTGGTTGGTGCACGGTGACGCGGGCTGCGTCGGTAAATCAGTGCGATGCGGTGAGCGCATCGGTCAATCGGCGGATCGCGTCGCGCAGGTCTGCGGCTTCCTGCTCGGTGATGCCGGTCTGCGTCCCCAGCTTTTCGGGGATGCACTGGGCCTTGGCTTCGAGCTTGCGGCCGGCCGGGGTGAGAGTTACCTCGACCTGACGCTCGTCCTGCAGCGACCGTTCACGACGGATGAATCCGTTGGCTTCCAACCGTTTCAGTAGCGGTGAGAGAGTCCCCGAATCCAGCTGCAGCCGCTCACCCAGTCGCCCGACCGTGACCCGATCCTCTTCCCACAAGACCAGCAGCACCAGGTACTGCGGGTAGGTGAGGTTCAGCTCGGACAGGATCGGCCGGTAGGCCGCCGTCATCGCCCGCGACGCCGAGTACAAGGCGAAGCAGAGCTGGCGGTCCAAGGTGAGTGCGTCCACGTGAAGAACTGTAGCCCACAATTCAGTTGTGCACAACTAAAATTTCTCCGATGCTTCCGCAGACCCCCGGGAGACGTCGTCGGTTCGGGTTACATCGCGCGTTGCCTGTGGTCCACCTATCGCTGAGGGGTGCTACGGCGAATGTGCAGCTTCGGACGGTGGAGCTGCGAAATACCGAACGAAACCTGCACATTCGTCGTAGGAAGCGATCGGGCAACCATTGGGCAAGGCCGCACCAGCACCAGGAGCCCTAGACTTCAGCCCGGGCCGCCTATTCATAAACCCCCTCCACGTACCACCGCCGCTGCCGGTAGCACAGCAACAGCGCACGGCTCTCTCCTTCGCCCCCGAGCAGCACCTGAGCCCGTGCCGTGCGGCCCTTCCCCCGCTCCGGGTCCCACCAGCGTTCGTCGACCGACCACGGCCCCGCCCACCAGCGCAACGCCCCGCGATAACCCGAACCCGTCAGCCCCACGGGATCAGTGGAGAACATGCCGCGGTCCGTCACCCGAACCGAATTACCCTGCACATCAACCAGTTCCACCGGGTCGTCCAGCAGCACCACCGGCGCCGGCTCCGGTAGCCGTCCCGGCCAGGGCTGTGTCGGATCGTTCAGCGGCACCACCTCATCTCCCAGCGGGGTGAGCGTGATGCGCTCGGCCGGCCCCCGCCCACCGCTGAGGACCGGCACCTGCACCGCCTCCGGTCCCAGCAGACCCTGCACCCGCACCAGCGCCCGCCGGGCCCGCATCCGGTCGTCATCTCCGGAGGACCCCCACAACGGCAACTGCAGTGCCGCGGCCGAGACCACCTCCACCGGATGCAGCCGCAACACCGTGATGGGCCCGGTAGGGCCGGCCCCGCCCAGCCCGCGCCTGGTCAACCAGCCGTCCAGCTGCCACCGCACGCGGTCCGCAGTGGCATCCTCGGTCAGTGGCTCGGCGCACCGCCAGACACGTTGCAGTTCTTCACCGTTGGCGGTCACCGCATCGATGGCCAGCCGGGTGCATCCCACCCCGGCAGACTCCAGGCTGCGGTGCAACCGGCCCGCCAGCGAGCGGCCGGCGAACGCTGCCGCGTCGACCCGGTCGATCGGCGGGTCGCAGTCCATCACGGCATCGAGGTCCGCCGGCGTCTCCGGCCCCGACGGGCGGCGCGCCGGTTCACCCCGCGAAAACCGGTGCGCAACCACCGCATCCGTCCCGAACCGGGATGCCACGTCGGTCCGGGACAGCGCGGCGAACTGCCCGATGGTTCGAATACCCATGCGCCACAACAAGTCCGCCAGCTCTTCCCGCCCCTCACCGGACAGGCTCGGTTCGGTGGCCAGCTGCCGGATCGACAATCCGGCGAGAAATCGCGCATCCTCACCTGGCGCGAGGATGCGCCCCGCCCGGGCCGCGAACACCGCAGTGGGCAACTGGTCGGCGATGCCCACCTGGCATTCGACCCCGGCCGCGCCCACCGCGTCGACCAATCGCTCGGCCGCGGTCTGTTCAGACCCGAAATACCGGGCCGCTCCACGCACCGGCAACACCAGCAGCCCCGGCCGCAGCACCTCCGCACGCGGCACGACCTCGTCGACCGCGGCCGTCACCCCCTCGAAGTGCCGGGCGTCCCGCGCCGGATCGGCTGTGGCGACGTGCAATTGCGGACAACGGGCCTGAGCCTCCCTGCGCCGCAGTCCTCTTCGCACCCCCGCCGCCCGGGCCGACGCCGAACAGGCCGCCACCCGGTTGGCCAGAGTGACCGCCACCGGTTCGGTCACCGGCAGCCCGGCTGCCACTGCCGCCGCCACCGCGGGCCAGTCCATGCACCAAATGGCCAGCACCCGGGACATCTCACCCACCCACCGCTCGGAGCGGGCGCATCGAGCGGCCCCGGGCCCGCATGTCCAGCCGCACCCGGCCGATCCGGCCGCACCCGGGCACCGGATCCCCGGCACCCGCGCCAACCACCTCGTATCCGCGGACCCGGGCCTCCAACCGGGCCGTCGCCCCGGGCCAGTCGCCGTCGGTGACCAGCAGGGTGCACTCGCGCTGCCGGGCCCGGGACGCCACCACCCGCGCCCGGCCGGCCGGAACGGACTTGCCGCCCAGGCCGAGCAGCACCAGGTCGAGCCCGTCCATGAGCACCGCGGCCACCTCCACCGGGTCGGGCCCCGGATCCGGGATGAGCGCGATGCGTTCCAGATCGGCCCCCATCTCCACCGCGGCCAGCAGTCCGACCTTCGGCTGACCGACGATGGCCGCATACCCACCGGACGCCGTCACCGCAGCCACCATCCGCAGCGGCAGCGAGCGGGCCCCCGAGAGCACCGCGACGGTGCCGCGGGGCAACACGTCAGGCAGCAGCTCAGACTGGAAATCCGGTGCCTCCAGCAAACTTTCGACAGCCGACGGCGCCGGTTCCGGCCGGCCGCGGTCCCGGCCGCGCAAACCTGCCGGTCCGGACATCTCGGCAATCTTGCGCCGGAGCTGTTCCAGCTGGTCAGCGCGGTCAACCCGGCTTTCCGCCAGACTGGTCACAGCCGCCACAACAACACCTCCTGCATCACCAGACACCATCAAAATTCGAATATTTGTTCGATACCGTGAGTAAACACCCACCCACCGACACGGTCAAGCCGCCGACGACCCACAACGTCACCGCCCCAGCGCTCTGACCTGTACGCTCGTAACTGGAATAGGTCTGGAATCCCTCTCGGGCTTGGTGGACCGTTGCGCTAGTGGAAGGCATACATCGTGCGTTCGAATCGTCTGGCCCACCGCATCGCCGCTGCCGCAGGCGGCACCGCGCTCATCGCGATGATCGGCCTCACCGCAGGCTGCGGCGAGGAGAAGAAGGCCCCCGAGACGCCGTCGTCGACCACCACCACGACCACGTCCACGACCACATCGGCGGTCACCCCGACCGAGAAGTCGCTCAACCCCAACGGCGGCAACCTGTTCACGCCGTCGGTCACCGCCAACCCGGCGCCCACCGCCACACCGGGCACGCACCGCAACTAGACACCCACCCGGGTTGCCTACCGGCCCAGCAGAATCCGGGTTAGCGCTACCGTTGCTACATGCCATCGCCGACTCGGACACCGTCGAAGCGCTGGCTGCTGGCCCTTGCACTGGTCGCGACCCTGACTCTGGTCTTCAACCTGCCCACCCCGGGCCGGTCGAAAACGCCGTCAGACCGACCGTCGGACACCATCGACGGACCCTTCGCGTCGCTGCTGGCCTCCTCGACCGATCTCGGGCGCGCGCACCCGCAGCGCGTCCAGCTCACCGCCACGCTCGACGAGAGCTATCGACCGGACGCACTGATCAATTGGGCTGAACTGCAACGCCTTTCAGTTCGCTGGCGCCCCGGTGACAACTGGGCCGTCGTCGAAGGCGACCCCGACCGCATGGGGGCCGCGTTCGGCGTCGAGGTGCACGACTACCGCGGGCGGCGCGGGCAGGAGTTCTACGCCGCGCCGCAACAACCGCGGGTTCCCACCGAATTGCACGGCACGGTCACCGAATTGGGCCGGATCCTCAGCTACACACCACATCACGACTCCGCCCCACCGACCCCGACGCTGGGGGTGCCGGAACGTGGTCTGAACCCCAGCCACCTGCTCACCGCCTATCACGCCGACAAGCTGGCGGCCGCCGGCTACACCGGTAAGGGCACCACGGTGGTGGTCTTCGCCTTCAACGGTTACGACCAAGCCGACCTGGACCAGTTCGCCACCACCTTCGGCCTACCCAAATTCACCCCGACCCTGGTCGGAGGGACGCCTGGCAATGAGCGCGGCGAGACCACCATGGACCTCGAGGTGATCCATGCCATCGCCCCCGACGCCCGGCTGGTCGTCGTCAACGCCCGTCCCACCGTCACCGGACAAGGCGCCTACCTGAAGATCGGCGAGATGTTCGAGCAGACCGACCGTGATTACCCCGGCGCCATCTGGAGCCTGTCGATCGGCTGGGGCTGCGACAAACTGACCACCGCGGCCGACCTCGCGCCCGTCCGCTCCGCGTTGGCCACCGCAGAATCACACGGCACCACCGCCTTTGATGCCAGCGGTGACCTGGCCGGACTGGAATGCAAGGGCGGCGACGACTGGGACTCCCCTCCCGGCCCGGCCGACATCGGACTGGATTCGGTGGCGTCGCTGCCGGAGATGACCAACGTCGGCGGCAGTACCTTGTCCACCGACGCCGACGGCCAATGGCTGGACGAACAGGCCTGGTTCAACGTCCCGCTCTCCCAGGGCACCGGCGGCGGGGTTTCCGCACTGTTCGACCAACCGCGGTGGCAATCGACGGCCGCGGCCCAGGTCGACCCGAAGCGGAGCGCCGGGAAGCGCATGACGCCGGACATCTCGGCTGTCGCCGACCCCTACACCGGCGTGAGAATCGTTGTGAACAAACAGATCGTCGTCGGCGGCGGCACTTCGCAGGCCGCCCCGATCTGGGCCGGGCTCGCCGCCGTCATGACGCAGAATCTCATCGCGACCGGCGGGCGCCCGATCGGTGCCCTCAACCCACTCCTGTATCGCATCGCCACCGGTGCCCCACACCCGGCCTTCCGCGATATCACCCTGGGCGGCAACGCCGTTGACACCGCGGGCCCCGGCTACGACCTGGTCAGTGGCCTCGGCACGCCGAATCTGGAGAACCTGGTGGCCGACCTCTCGCTGTTGCAGAAGGTGACGCAATGACCACCCAGCTCGAAGACCGGCCGATGATGGAGTGCGAGGTCTGCCAGCTGGACGTCCCGGCCGGCGAGTACTGCGGGCTGTGCGGCGCGCCGCTGAGCGAACACCGCCACGACGGGCCGCACTGGTTGCGGGCACGGTCGTTCAGCGCCGCCCCCGGCCAGCATCTGCTTCGCCTGTCGATCACCAGCTCGCTGTTCCCGCATCTGTCCCCGCGGTCGCGCACATCGTTCATGATCGGGCTCGTCGCGCTGGTGCTGGCGCTGGTGGCCACCGCACTGCTCCGGCTGCCCGGGGCACTGGTCGCGGTGGCGGTCCTCGGGCTACCCGTCATCTTCGCGATCTATGTGCGCGAATCCGAATTCAACCAAGACGCACCCCGCGGCAACCTGCTGCTGACTGGGGCCCTCGGCATCGCACTGGGCGTCGTCTGGGCCCTGCTCACCGGAGCGGCGGCCGCAAGGTCCTACGGCATCCCCCTCGGCTCAGGTATCGCGGCGGCCCGCATGCTGCGGACCGGCATAGGCGTCACCCTCGGCGGCCTCCTACTCATGCAGGTACCCACGCTGGTGATCCGACTGCTGCGTCCCGGCCATCGAGAAGCCTTGCACGGCTATGTCATTGGCGCCCTGGCCGCCATCTCTTTCACCGCGGCGGCGACCCTGACCCGATTGGCCCCGCAGTTCGCCACAGGCATGGTGAACCGCGACCGCCCGATGCAGGACCTGTTGATCGAGGCCGGAATCCGCGGCCTGGCGTCTCCCATCATCACGGCCTCCGTCGGCGGCCTGATCGGTGCAGCATTGTGGTTCACCCGGCCGCCTAGTAAGAAGCACCGCCACCGCGGTTACGTCCGGCTGACTCTCACGCTGATCGCGGTGGTCGTCGCCGCGATCTACGCCCTGCTCGGGCTGATCGACACGGTTCAGCTGCCCCAGTTGGTCCAGCTGGCCCTGTATCTGACGCTCATGGTCGTCGCGCTGCTGGCGTTGCGCGTCGGATTGCACCTGGCGCTGCTGCACGAGGCGCACGACGAATACAACATGGACGAGCCGCTGCTGTGCGCCCAGTGCGGCCACGTGGTACCCGACGCGCCATTCTGCGCGGCCTGCGGTGCCGCCACCCGGGCATCGTCACGGACCGCACGCCACGGCCAGCGCACCGACCGTCCGACACCCGCCGACAGCATGACAGTGGGACTCCTTCCCGGGTACTCGCTGCATGCCCCGGCCTACTCGACAGCGCCAACTCGCACCACGAAACGCGTTCAGGTGACACTGATCTTCGTCCTCGCCGCCGTGGTGGTGGCCGCGCTCCTGGTCGGGGTGTCCGGACTCCTGGAGAAACCGGCTGCGCGGTACGTGTGCCCACCGGAATGCGGTCATCCACCCATGGGCCAGCCGGTCACCATCAACCCCCGCTTCACCGCACCCGACGGCTCGTTCAGCGTCGCCTATCCGGCGTCCGGAGCGGCCTACGAAGTGACCAAGGACGACCGCGGCGTCCTGGCGAAACTACTGGCCGGCGACGGCGGGATGCTGCAGTTGTTCAGTCGGCCCGCGACCGGCCGTAAGCCGAAAGACATTGCGGCCGAACTGGTCACGTCGACCTACCCGGACGCCAAGACCGCGTATGAGATCCCGAACGCCATGGTCGGGTACCAGTCGGGCTACGGGATCGTCGCCGACTGGTACCCGCAGGGCGCGAGCCGCAAATACGCCCGGATGCGGCTGCTGGTGCTGGTCGCGGTCAAGAACGACCTGGCACTGATCGCCGCGGCGTCAGGCCCCTACCACCGGTTCGGCCCGGACTTCGGGTCGGGGAAACCATCAGCGGTCGGCCTGCAGCTGGCCCTCGACATGGGCCAGTACGTCAACAGCTTCGCGTGGCGGGGCGACCCGCCGCGCTAGCTCACTCCCACTCGATGGTGCCCGGCGGCTTGCTCGTGATGTCCAGCACGACGCGGTTGACCTCGGGCACCTCGTTGGTGATGCGGGTCGAAATGCGTTCCAGCACTTCGTAAGGCACGCGGGTCCAGTCGGCGGTCATGGCGTCCTCGCTGGACACCGGACGCAGCACGATCGGATGCCCGTAGGTCCGCCCGTCGCCCTGCACGCCAACCGAGCGCACGTCGGCGAGCAGCACCACCGGGCACTGCCAGATGCCCTGGTCCTGCCCGGCGGCGGTCAGCTCCTCGCGGGCGATCGAGTCGGCGCGCCGCAGCGTGTCCAGGCGGGGGCCCGTGACCTCACCGACGATGCGGATACCGAGACCGGGGCCCGGGAACGGCTGGCGCCCAACGATTTCCTCGGGCAGGCCGAGCTCCCGGCCGACGGCGCGCACCTCGTCCTTGAACAGCAACCGCAGCGGCTCGACGAGTTTGAACTTCAGGTCCTCGGGCAGGCCGCCGACGTTGTGGTGGCTCTTGATGTTGGCGGTACCGGTACCGCCGCCGGACTCGACGACGTCGGGGTACAGCGTCCCCTGCACCAGGTACTCGATCTCGGACTCACTGCTGCCGAGGGCGCCGCGCACCGCGCCTTCGAAGGCGCGGATGAACTCGCGGCCGATGATCTTGCGCTTGCCCTCGGGGTTGGTCACGCCCGAGAGGGCCTCGAGAAAGCGGTCGGCCTCGTCGACGGTGACGAGCTTGGCACCCGTGGCGGCGACGAAGTCGCGCTCCACCTGCTCACGCTCACCGGCACGCAGCAGGCCGTGGTCGACGAACACACAGGTGAGCCGGTCACCGATGGCGCGCTGCACCAGCGCGGCCGCCACCGCCGAGTCGACGCCGCCGGACAGGCCGCAGATGGCCTGGCCGTCGCCGATCTGCTCACGGACCTGCTCGACCAGCTGGTCGGCGATGTTGGCGGCGGTCCAGGTCGCGCCGATCCCGGCGAAGTCGTGCAAGAACCGGCTCAGCACCTGCTGACCATGCGGCGAGTGCATGACTTCCGGGTGGTACTGGACGCCGGCCAGCTTGCGGGCACGGTCCTCGAATGCGGCCACCGGCGCACCAGCGCTACTGGCGACGACGTCGAATCCGGCCGGGGCCACGGTGACCGCGTCACCATGGCTCATCCACACCGGCTGCGTCTGCGGCAGCCCTGAGTGCAGTTCACCGCCCACGACTTTCAGTTCGGTCCGGCCGTATTCGCTGGTGCCGGTGTGCGCCACCGTGCCACCGAGCGTCTGGGCCATGGCCTGGAAGCCGTAGCAGATGCCGAACACCGGGACGCCGAGATCGAAGATCGCCGGGTCCAGCTGCGGCGCGCCGTCGTCGTAGACGCTGGACGGTCCGCCCGAGAGCACGATGGCCCGCGGGTCCTTTGCCTTGATCTCCTCGATACTCGCGTTGTGCGGCAGCACCTCGGAGAACACCCGCGCCTCGCGGACCCGGCGGGCGATCAGCTGCGCGTACTGCGCACCGAAGTCGATGACCAGAACGGGTTGTGAAGCTGGTGTTTGCACCCGCTCAGTCTAGTGGTGGGCGGCCGGCGGCTCTGCCAACCGCTCGACGGCAGCGCCCACGGCGGCGCGGACCTCGTCGTCCGGCATCTCGCCGAGCCCTAGCGCCGACCGCAGGAATGAGCCGAGCAGTCGCCAACCCAGTTGCAGCGCAATGATGTTGCCCACCGCGAGCCGGGCCTGGTTGTCGTCGGCGTACCGGGGCAGGAATTCGTCGAGCAGCCGCGCCATGTTGGGAAATGTGGTCTGCAACTCCCCCACCGGATACCCGTCGAGCGCGGCCCGCGCGATCACCCGCAGCTGCTGATCCACCGCCGCATCGATCACCTCGGCCGGCGCCCCGGCTTCGATCAGCTCCTTCAGCCGCTGTCCGAGATGGTTCAGCACAGCTCCGACCAGCTTCTCCTTGGAGCCGAGGTGCCGGAACACCAGACCGTGGTTGACGTTGGACTTCGCGGCGATATCCCGGATCGACGTGGCGGCAGGCCCGCGGGCGGCGAACAACTCGGATGCGGCCTCAAGGACGGCCGCAACGACCTCGTCCCGGCCCACTGGCACGCCTGTAGTCATGCGGCTACACTAGCGCTCACGCACTGTAGTCAGGTGACTACAGTGCCCAATCGAAAGGATCGTCATGCTCACTGTCACCAAACTGACCAGCAAGATCGGCGCCGTCGTCGACGGTGTGCGACTCGGTGGCGACCTGTCGACCGAGACCGTCGCCGAGATCCGCGCCGCGCTGCTGGCACACAAGGTCGTCTTCTTCCGGGGCCAGGATCATCTCGACGACGCACAGCAGCAGGCCTTCGGCGAGCTGATGGGTGACCTGGTCGGACACCACTCCATGAAGCGCGCCGACGCGCCGAAGATCACCCCGATCGATTCGGAGTACGGCAAGGCCACCCAGTGGCACACCGACGTCACGTTCATGCCCGATTACCCCTCGGCGTCGGTCCTGCGCGCGGTGACACTGCCGAGCTACGGCGGTTCCACCCTGTGGGCCTCCACCGTCGCGGCCTACGACGCGCTGCCCGCGCCACTCAAAGCGCTGGTCGAGAACCTCCGGGCCATTCACTCCAACCGGTTCGATTACATCAAGGACGTCGTCGATGTCCGGAAACTGAGCGACGAACAACGCGGCTACATGGAAGCGTTTCAGAAACCCGACTTCCGCACCGAGCATCCGGTGGTACGCGTGCACCCCGAGACCAGCGAACGCACGCTGCTCGCAGGCAATTTCGTCCGCGGCTTCGTCGGCCTGGACAGCTACGAGTCAGCTGCGCTACTTGAGCTGCTGCAGCGCCGAATCACCATGGCGGAGAACACCGTTCGGTGGGATTGGCAGCCCGGCGACGTCGCAATGTGGGACAACCGGGCCACGCAGCACCGCGCCGTCGACGACTACGACGGCCAGCACCGGCTGATGCACCGCGTCACGCTGACCGGCGACGTCCCGGTCGACATACACGGAGCGCCGAGCCGCGTCATCAGCGCGGCGTAGCGTCGACGAGTAACCGGACCGGAAAGCGGGAAAGGAGACCGTAGGACCATTCCCGACCGGAAGAGCAACCATGCTGGGGTTACCCGAAGCCGTGCACGCCTGTCTGTTCGACCTCGACGGTGTCCTGACAGACACCGCGAGCGTGCACAAGAAGGCCTGGAAGGCCATGTTCGACGACTACCTGCGCCGGCGCGCCGAACGGAGCGGCGAACAGTTCGTCCCGTTCGACGTCCACGACGACTACCTGCGGTACGTGGACGGCAAGCCGCGCCAGGATGGGGTCCGGTCGTTTCTGCGCAGCCGTGGCATCGACCTCCCAGACGGCAACCCGGACGATCCGCCGGACGCCGAGACGGTCTGGGGTCTGGGCAATCGCAAGAACGAGATGTTCCAGAAGGTGCTGCACGACGACGGTATCGAGGCGTTCAGCGGATCTCGGCGATATGTGGAGGCGGTCACCGCCGCCGGACTCGGCGTCGCGGTCGTGTCGTCGAGCGCCAACACCCGTCAGGTGCTCGACGCCACCGGGCTGTCCCAGTTCGTCCAGCAGCGGGTCGACGGGCTGACCCTGCAGGACGAGCACATCGCGGGTAAACCGGCACCGGATTCGTACCTGAGGGCCGCACAACTGTTGGGTGTCGCCCCGGCAGCGGCTGCAGTGTTCGAAGACGCGTTGGCCGGCGTCGAAGCGGGACGGAACGGCCGGTTCGGTTACGTGGTGGGGGTGGACCGGGCCGGCCAGGCCGCGCAGCTGCGCGACCGCGGCGCCGACGTCGTGGTCACCGACCTGGCAGATCTGCTGTAGGCCGCTGATGATCGCTCAGGACGCCTTTCCCGTCGAGCCCTGGCAGGTTCGCGAAACTCAGCTGGATCTGGGATTGCTGGCACAGTCGGAGTCGCTGTTCGCCCTGTCCAACGGCCACATCGGGCTCCGCGGCAACTTGGACGAAGGGGAACCGCATGGGCTTCCCGGCACCTATCTCAACTCGTTCTACGAAACCCGGCCGCTGCCCTATGCGGAGAGCGGATTCGGCTACCCGCAGGGCGGCGAGACCATCGTCGACATCACCAACGGCAAGATTCTGCGCCTGTTGGTCGACGACGAGCCCTTCGACGTCCGGTACGGCGAACTCATCGACCACGAGAGAATTCTGGACCTGCGCGCCGGGACCCTCTCCCGCACGGTCCACTGGCGGTCGCCGGCCGGAAAGCAGGTGCGGGTCAAATCGATCCGGCTGGTCTCACTGGCTCAGCGCAGCGTCGCGGCCATCGAATACATCGTCGAGGCCGTCGGCGAATTCGCCCGTGTCACAGTGCAATCAGAGCTCGTCGCCAATGAGGACCAACCGAAGACCTCGTCGGACCCACGCGTCGCGGCGGTGCTGGCCAATCCACTGCAGGCCATACACCACGAACACAACCAGCACAGCGCCCTGCTGATCCACCAGACAAAACGCAGCGGCCTGATGATGGCCGCTGCCATGGACCACGAGATCGAGGTGCCCGGCCGCGTCGAGGTGACCACCGATGCGCGCCCCGATCTGGCCCGCACCACGGTGATCTGTGGGCTCCGGCCCGGACAACAACTGCGCATCGTGAAGTACCTGGCCTACGGCTGGTCGAGCCTGCGGTCGCGGCCCGCGCTGCGAGACCAAGTCGCCGGTGCGCTTGCCGGCGCGCACTACAGCGGGTGGCAGGGTCTGCTGGACCTGCAGCGCACCTATCTCGACGACTTCTGGGACAGCGCCGACGTCGAGGTCGACGGCGACCCCGACTGCCAGCAGGCGGTGCGCTTCGGGTTGTTCCACGTGCTGCAGGCGAGCGCCCGTGCCGAATGCCGCGCGATCGGCGGCAAGGGGCTCACCGGGACCGGCTATGACGGTCACGCATTCTGGGACACCGAGGGTTTCGTGCTTCCGGTGCTCACCTACACGAAACCGCACACCGTCGCCGACGCCCTGCGCTGGCGCGCCACGACGCTGGAATTGGCGAAAAGCCGTGCAGCCGAACTGGGTTTGCGTGGCGCGAGCTTCCCGTGGCGCACCATATCCGGATCCGAGTGCTCGGCCTACTGGCCGGCCGGTACCGCGGCATGGCACGTCAACGCCGACATCGCGATGGCATTCGAGCGCTACCGCAACGCCACCGGCGACGAATCGCTGGAACTCGACTGCGGCCTGTCCGTCCTGGTGGAAACCGCGCGGCTGTGGATATCGTTGGGACACCATGACCGGCACGGCGTCTGGCATCTCGACGGTGTCACCGGTCCCGACGAGTACACCGCCATGGTGCGCGACAACGTCTTCACCAATCTGATGGCGGCGCACAACTTGCGCGTCGCCGCCGATGCCTGCTCGCGGCACCCCGACAACGCCTACGCGATGGGCGTGACGAATGAGGAGACGGCCGCCTGGCGCGATGCGGCAGCCGCAGCGCATATCCCATACGACGACGAGCTCGCAGTGCATCCGCAGTGCGAAGGCTTCACCACTTTCGCGGAGTGGGAGTTCTCGCCCGACACCGCATATCCGCTGTTGTTGCACCACCCCTACGTGCGACTCTACCCGGCGCAGGTGATCAAGCAGGCCGACCTGGTGCTGGCCATGCAGTGGCAGGGCCACGCCTTCACCGCTCAACAGAAGGCGCACAACGTCGACTACTACGAGCGCCGCACCGTCCGGGATTCGTCGCTCTCGGCGTGCTCTCAGGCCGTGATGTGCGCCGAGGTCGGTCACCTGGAATTGGCGCATGACTATGCCTACGAGGCGGCCTTGATCGACCTACGCGACCTGCACCACAACACCCGCGACGGGCTGCACATGGCGTCTCTGGCCGGCGCCTGGATCGCACTCGTTGCCGGTTTCGGGGGTCTGCGCGACGACGAAGGCATGCTCGCGCTGGACCCACATCTCCCCGACAGCCTGTCCCGGCTCCGGTTTCGGTTGCGGTGGAGGGAATTTCGGATCACCGTCGATGCGACGCACAACGAGGTGACGTACACCCTGCGTGACGGCCCCGACTCCACCCTGACCATCCGGCATGCCGGCTCCGACCTCACGCTGAGTACTCGCGAGCAGACCGTCGTCGACGTCAAGCCGCGGCAGTCGCTGCTGCCCGCGCCGCCGCAACCACCGGGCCGGGCACCCACGCACCGGCGGTTCAGCAACGCCTGACTGGTGATTTGTGCCTGTCAGACCGGGGTGATCGGCAGCCGGCGCAGCGCACCGGGGGCGTCGGCCGGGACGACGGGTCGGTCCGGCGCGACCGGATCCATCCGCTGGTACGGCTCGCCCTGGGGCGGCCGCAAGTCGTCCTGCCCCTTGTTCGGCCACAACGACGCCGCGCGCTCGGCCTGCGCCGCGATCGAAAGCGACGGATTCACACCGAGATTCGCCGAGATCGCGGCACCGTCGGTGACGAACAGCGTCGGATAGTTGTAGACGCGGTGGTACGGGTCGATGACACCCGTCTGGGCGCTGTCACCGATCGCCGCGCCGCCCAGGAAGTGGGCGGTCAGCGGGATGTTGAACAGCTCGCCCCAGGTGCCGCCGGCGATACCGCCGACCTTCTCGGCCATGCGCCGGGTCGCCTCGTTGCCGACCGGGATCCAGGTCGGGTTGGGCTCGCCGTGGCCCTGCTTCGACGACATGATCCGGATACCGCCCGGGCCGCGCTTGGTGAACGTGGTGATCGAGTTGTCCAGGTGCTGCATGACCAGCGCGATGACGGTGCGCTCGCTCCATCGCTGCGGGTTGAGCAGCCGAATCAGCTCGCGCGGATCGTCGGCGGCCTGGTTCAGGAACTGCTTCCACCGCGGCACGTCGGTGCCCTGCGGGCCGGCACCGTCCGTCATCAGCGTCTGCAGCATGCCCATCGCGTTCGAGCCCTTGCCGTACCGCACCGGCTCGATGTGGGTGTCCGGCGTCGGGTGGATCGACGACGTGATGGCCACGCCGTGCGTCAGGTCCAGGTCCGCGCGGACCTCACGGGTCTGCGCGCCGACGATCGACTCGGAGTTGGTCCGGGTCAGCACCCCGAGACGATCGGAAAGCTTGACTAACTTTCCACTGTCCCGCACCTTGAACAGCAGCTTCTGCGTGTTGTACGTACCGGCGGCGACGATCAGGTACTTGGCGGTGAAGGTCCGCTTGCCGCGCCGCACCCGGCCGTTGGTGCGCCGGGTGGACACCTCCCACAGTCCGTCGCCGCGCTGCTCGAAGCTCGTCACCGTGGTCAACGGATGTACCTGCGCCCCAGCCTTTTCCGCGAGGCCGAGGTAGTTCTTCACCAAGGTGTTCTTCGCGCCGTGCCGGCAGCCGGTCATGCACTCGCCGCACTCGATGCAGCCGGTGCGGGCCGGGCCCGCGCCGCCGAAGTAGGGGTCCGGCACCGTCTTGCCGGGGGCCTTCTCACCGTCGGACCCGAAGAACACCCCGACGGGCGTCGGCACGAACGTGTCGGCGCAGCCCATGTCCTCGGCGACCTCTTTGATGATCTTGTCCGCGTCCGTGAACGTCGGGTTCTTGACCACGCCGAGCATGCGCTGCGCCTGCTCGTAGTGCGGCATCAGTTCCGCACGCCAGTCGGTGATGTCCTTCCACTGCGGGTCGTTGAAGAACGGGTCCGGCGGGATGTAGAGGGTGTTCGCGTAATTCAAGGAACCGCCACCGACGCCCGCGCCCGCCAGGATCATCACGTTGCGCAGCAGATGGATCCGCTGGATGCCGTACATGCCCAACTTGGGCGCCCACAGGAACTTTCGCAGGTCCCAGGAAGTCTTGGCGAAGTCGGCGTCGGAATACCGGGGGCCGGCTTCCAATACTCCAACGCGGTAACCCTTCTCGGTGAGCCGGAGGGCGCTCACGCTGCCTCCGAAACCCGAGCCGATGATCAAGACGTCGTAGTCAGGCTCCATGGCAGAAGTATGGACCTACCGCTCGGTAACCAGCTACCAAGGTATGCCTAACTCGCTACCGCCGGTACTAGCTACCGACGGTGAGCCCGACCTTCTGGAACTCCTTGAGGTCGCAGTACCCGGCCTTGGCCATCGACCGGCGCAGGCCACCGACCAGGTTGACCGAACCGAAGGGGTCATCGGACGGGCCGTTGAGCACCTGCTCCAGCGACGGGCGCTCGCCCAGCGCGACCTTCAGCAGAGCGCCGCGCGGCAACGACGGGTGCGCAGCGGCGGCCGGCCAGAACCAGCCGTCACCAGGCGCTTCGGCAGCGGCGGCCAACGGGGTGCCCAACAGGACCGCGTCGGCACCACAGGCGATGGCCTTGGCCAGGTCACCCGAGGTGTGGATGTCACCGTCGGCCAGCACGTGCACGTAGCGGCCGCCGGTCTCGTCGAGGTACTCGCGACGCGCGGCGGCGGCGTCGGCGATCGCGGTGGCCATCGGCACGCTGATGCCCAGGACCTCGTCGCTGGTGGTCGCGCCGTAGGTCGAGCCGTAGCCGACGATGACGCCGGCCGCGCCGGTGCGCATGAGGTGCAGCGCCGTGCGGTGGTCGAGCACGCCACCGGCCACGACCGGCACGTCCAGCTCGGAGATGAAGGTCTTGAGGTTGAGGGGCTCACCGTCCTGCGCCACGCGCTCGGCGGAAATGATGGTGCCCTGGATGACCAGCAGGTCGATCCCGGCCGCCACCAGCGTCGGGGTCAGCGCCTGGGCGTTCTGCGGGCTGACGCGCACCGCAGTGGTGACACCGGCATCCCGGACGCGCGCGACGGCGGCGCCGAGCAGCTCCGGGTCCAGCGGAGCGGCGTGCAGCTGCTGCAGCAGCCGGACAGCAGCCGACGGGTCGTCTTCCTTGGCGGCCAGCTCGACCACCTGGGCGAGCTTGTCCTCGACATCGCGGTGCCGGCCGATCAGGCCTTCACCGTTGAGCACACCGAGGCCGCCGAGGCGACCCATCTCGATGGCGAACTCGGGCGATACCAACGAGTCCGTCGGGTGCGCGAGGACCGGAATCTCGAACCGGTAGGCGTCCAGCTGCCAGGCCGTGGAAACGTCCTGGCTGGAGCGGGTGCGCCGAGACGGCACGATGTTGATGTCGTCGAGTTCGTAGGTACGACGAGCGGTCCGGCCCATGCCGATTTCGACCATGTCGCGCATGTGTGTAGTCGTTTCCCTGTCTGTAGGTGCGCCTGTCAGTTAGCGCGAGGAATAGTTCGGTGCTTCGACGGTCATCGTGATGTCGTGCGGGTGACTTTCCTTCAAGCCCGCCGCGGTGATCTGCACGAACTGCGCCTGCTGCAGTTGTTCGATGGTGGCCGAACCGGTGTAGCCCATGGCGGCCCGCAGACCACCGGTGAGCTGGTGGATGACGGTCGAGAGCGGACCGCGGAACGGCACCCGGCCCTCGATGCCCTCGGGCACCAGCTTGTCCTCCGACAGCACGTCGTCCTGGAAGTAGCGGTCCTTCGAGTAGGACTTGCCCTGACCGCGACCCTGCATGGCGCCCAGCGATCCCATGCCGCGGTAGCTCTTGAACTGCTTGCCGTTGACGAAGATCAGCTCACCCGGCGATTCGGCGGTACCGGCCAGCAGCGAACCGAGCATCGCGGTCGAGGCGCCGGCGGCCAGTGCCTTCGCGATGTCGCCCGAGTACTGCAGGCCGCCGTCGGCGATCACTGGCACGCCGTACGGACGGCACGCCGCGGTCGCCTCCAGGATCGCGGTGATCTGCGGGGCACCGACACCGGCAATCACGCGGGTGGTGCAGATCGAGCCGGGTCCGACGCCCACCTTGACGGCATCCGCGCCGGCCTCGCACAGCGCGGCGGCCGCGGACCGGGTGGCGACGTTTCCACCGACGACCTCGATCTTGTCG
This sequence comes from Mycolicibacterium sp. CBMA 226, assembly GCF_009729075.1. Lineage (GTDB taxonomy): Bacteria > Actinomycetota > Actinomycetes > Mycobacteriales > Mycobacteriaceae > Mycobacterium. The sequence goes on from NZ_VTGY01000013.1 coordinate 390,463, forward strand.
CCGACGGCCTTCTTGAGGCGCGCCACCATGTCCAGCACGCCGCGGTTGTGGGCGTGCGCGGTGTCGACGATCAGGACGTCGACGCCGGCCTCGGCCAGCGTCATGGCGCGCGTCCAGGCGTCGTCACCCACGCCGACGGCGGCACCGACCAGCAGACGGCCGTCACTGTCCTTGGTGGCCAGCGGGAACTGCTCGGTCTTGACGAAGTCCTTGACGGTGATCAGGCCGGTGAGCTTGCCGTGGCCGTCGACGATCGGGAGCTTCTCGATCTTGTGCCGGCGCAGCAGGCCCAGCGCGGCCTCGGCGGAAACGCCCTCCTGCGCGGTGATCAACGGAGCCTTGGTCATCACCTCGGCGACAGGCTTGGCCTGGTCGACCTCGAAGCGCATGTCGCGGTTGGTGATGATGCCGACGAGCTGCCCGACCTTGTCCACGACCGGCAGACCGGAGATCCGGAACCGGGCGCACATGGCGTCGACCTCGGCCAGCGTGTTGTCCGGCGAGCAGGTGACGGGATCGGTGACCATCCCGGCCTCGGACCGCTTGACGGTCTCGACCTGGGCGGCCTGCTCGCTCACCGGCAGGTTGCGGTGCAGCACGCCCATGCCGCCGGCGCGCGCCATCGCAATGGCCATGCGCGACTCGGTGACGGTGTCCATGGCCGAGCTGACCAGGGGCACCCGCAGCCTGATGTTGCGCGTCAACTGGCTGGATGTATCGGCGCTGGCCGGGATGATGTCGGACGCCGCAGGCAGAAGCAGGACGTCATCGAAGGTCAGCCCGAGCATCGCGACCTTGGTCGGATCGTCGCCGCCGGTCGGCACCGGAAGGGAGATGGGAACGCTGCTTTCAGCGATCGACATGGGTGGGGCCTCCAGGGCAGACACAGTCGTGGAACTAAAAAGCCATCCTATCGGCCCAGACCGTGTGGACCGAACCCACTACATGACGGCTCGCCGGGGTAACGGCTGGCGCATCGTCGGGGGTGATAAGTAGGGTGGACCTGTGCGTGACCACCTGCCGCCGGGCTTGCCACCCGACCCGTTCGCCGACGATCCCATGGACCCGTCGGCCGTTCTGGATGCACTGGAGCCGGGGCAACCCCTGGACCCACAGGAACGCATGGCCGTCGAGGCTGATCTCGCCGATCTCGCGGTATACGAAACGCTGTTGGCGCACAAGGGCATTCGCGGCCTCGTCGTCTGTTGCGACGAGTGTCAGCAGGACCACTACCACGACTGGGACATGCTGCGGGCGAACCTGCTGCAGCTGCTGGTCGACGGCACGGTCCGCCCGCACGAGCCCGCCTACGATCCCGAGCCTGATGCTTACGTGACGTGGGACTACTGCCGCGGCTACGCAGATGCCTCGCTCAACGAGGCGACTTCCGAGCACGACGGCTACCGCTGATTTTTTCTGTTGACGTGCTGGACGTCACCTTGAGCATGTTTTCCAGTGCTCGTTCGCCGAGAGCGTAAAGGTCGAGTCGTCAGCGCCGATCGACCGGCGCTACCGCCGCACCCCCGGCGAGTCCCGTTGATCCTGCACTCAGGGCACAAAAGACCGAGTACGCAGCACCCCCACTACAGCCTCAACGGCCGGCCACGCGAATCAGTGCTGTCCGCGTCCCGATCCTGACGGCACGTCTGTGGTGGTCGTGACCGACCGCTCCCGCGTCGGCTCCTGCTGCGGCGTGTCCTTGACCGGTGGCACAGTCGGGGCCGGTGTGGTCACCGAGGGCGTTGTGACAGTCGGGGCAACCGTTGTGACGGTCTGCGCCGGCGCGGGGCTCGGCGGCGGCGTGACGGTGGCTGTGGCCGACGGCGGGGGCGACGCCGTGGCCGGATGGGTGACGACCGGCTCACTCGAGGGCACCGTGGCCGACTGCGTGGCGGTCGCCGACGCAGTCGATGGCACCGTCGACGGCGTGGACGTCGCCGTTGACGCCGATGTCGAGGCAGCCGATGTCGACGACGCGACCGTCGAACTGCTCGACGGAGAACTCGTGGCGTCCGTCGATGACGACGTCGCACTCGTCGAGGAAGACGAGGAAGACGTGGAAGACGTGGCGGCCGGCTCCGAGGACGATGTCGATGCACTGGTCGACGTCGTGGACGCGTCGGTCGACGTGGCTGTCGTGGACGACGAGGTGGTGGTCGTCGACGTGCTGGACGACGTGCTCGACGACGTCGTCTCGACCACCGGGACCGGCAACAGGGTCAGTGGCGAGGATGGCAGGACCGGCAGCGGCTCCCCCGGGGGCGGCAAGGTCGCCGCGGGGTTCTGCTCAACCACCTTGTAGGTCAAGGCATTCCACTGCTGGATCAGCTCTTGCTTGTGTTCTGGGGCATCGACGCTCTGCACCGTCGGGCTGAGCGCCTGCAACTTGTCCTGCGCCTGCTGCCACTGACCGGTGTCGATCAGCTGCTGCACCTGCTGCATCTCGGTCTGCGCGGCCAGCATCACCTGGTCGTCGCGGCTGGCCTTTTCGGCGCCGAAAATCGTTGTGTGCAGGCCGTACAGCGAGTTGCCCGGTCCGGCACTGTAGATCGCGGTGCCGAAGCCGCCGAGGCACAGCAGCGCGGCGGCGACCGAGCCGACAATCGTGAGCGAGGCGCGAGACTCCTTGCGGTGCAAGCCATTCTGTAGCGCCGTCACCGCGTCGCGGGCGGTGATGGGCGTCGTCACCGCGGGTTCGCGGATGGTGTCGCGCCAGTCGGCGAGCAGGAAGGCCAGCTCAGCTTCGGTGGAGTCCGTCGAGTACGCGTGCTGGTCGGCGGCGAGCGCGTCGAAGAATCGGTCGACACGTCGAATCTCGTTGAGCGACGGGTCACCCCCGTTGGGCGACCACTGTCCGGAGTCAGGCATGGCCACGCTCCGTCGTCCCGATTTCGGCCTTCAACCGCGACAACGCCCGGTGCTGAGCAACACGCACCGCGCCCGCGGTACTGCCGACCGCTTCGGCGGTCTCCTCGGCGCTCATACCGACGACGACACGCAGGATCAGGATTTCGCGCTGCTTCTCGGGCAACACCGCCAGCAAGCGGTTCATCCGGGCGGCCGCGTCGGCATCGATGGCCAACTGTTCCGGGCCCAGTTCGGCCGAGGGGCGGTCCGGCAGATCGTCGGTGGCTTCAGCACGGTTGCGGCCGGCGGCACGATGCGCGTCAGCAACCTTGTGAGCGGCAATGCCGTACACGAAAGCCAGGAACGGCCGTCCCTGGTCCTTGTACCGCGGCAACGCCGTGATCACAGCTAAACACACCTCCTGAGCCACATCGTCTGCGGAAACACCCTGTCGTTCGCCGACCCCGAATCGCGCACGGCAGTACCGAACGACGATCGGGCGGATGGTTTCCAGCACCTTGCGGAGCGCGTCGCGATTGCCGGCAACTGCATCAGCAACGACAGCATCGAGACCATCTCCCGAAAATGTCATCGTGTGCGCAATCTCCAGCGTTACGGACGAGGCAGAGCCGTGGTTGGTATGTCAGGACAACAGTAATGACTGGTACGGGCTACCAGATTCATCCCGCCCATCGCCCGCCGCGGTCGCGCACGGTGGCGGCGGCCGCGTCGCGGACCTGCGCCATCGCTTCCGGGCTGTGCCCGGCGCTGCCGATATCAGTCAACAAGCAGCCCAATGCCCAGGTCAGCGGCACCAAGCCGAAATGCTGGGCGCGTTCCAGCGCGGCATCGGCGATTCGGCGGGACTCGTCGAACCGGCCGGCGCTGCACAGCGCCGCCGAGTACACGACGTCGGTTTTCACGGCGTGGCGCGGCGAACCCAGGTCGCCGACGAGCTCGCGGGCGCGTTCGGCATGGGCGACGGACTCCTCGCCACGACCGCTGACCATCGCCAGCTCGGCACTGACCCAGGCCAGCCGGACTCGTTGACGCGCCACCCCGCCGCGGTCGGTGTCGGCCACGGCCCGCTCGAGCAGCCGCTGCGATACCGCGAACCGGCCGATCCCCAGGGCGTCGGCGGCCAGACCGACGAGCGCGTCGGCCCGCGCCTCGGCGGCATCGGGCTGGTGCGCGACCAATGCCCATGCGCGCCCGTCGGCGACGCGGGCGAGACGATGCCAACCGAGCTGCCGGAGAAACGATGCGCGAGTGCTCTGCGCCAGCGACAGCAACGGCCCGCGACCTCGTCGCGCCACGGCGTCGAGATCGGCGGTGGCCGCGGCGTACCGGCCCTGACCGCCCGCGGCGACGGCGCGCAACCACAGTTCGTCGGCCGATCGCGCCGCGGGCAGCGGCCAACACGGCAGTTCGTTGCCAAAAGCGGCGTCGTACAGATGGACGGCTGGCTGTTCGCCAGCGCACGTCCTGGTACCGGTTGCGGTCATCGAGTCAGCACGGTATCAATGCCGCCGCGGCGCTTGATCGCATTCTCTCGCCGCGCGAGTCCGGCAGGTTTCGTTAATAATTCATGGTCGCCGTGTTAACGGCATGTCAACTACATTCTGTTCGAACTCAAATTGGCCGAGGTGGCAACTGTCGCGAACTGCCAAACATGCGGCACCTGACAATATCGCCACCAGTCGTTTCGATTCCCAAGCATCGGGTAGATGAACGTGATGTAAATTCTTGACCTGCGCTTATGGTGTTTCGCACAGGGCATGGCTATTGACGGAATTTGCCGAATCCTTCTACGTTGTGTGCACGAGTTGTCATCGGCGACAAGTTCTCGGGTCATTTGCAGATCAACGCGCATCCACAGATTGCGAATAGGACGCGCGGGGAGGAGCCGTTCCCAATGCCACAGCCTCAGCAGCTTCCCGGACCCAACGCCGATATGTGGGATTGGCAGATGCACGGCGTTTGCCGTGGCGTCGACTCAGCGGTGTTCTTTCATCCCGATGGCGAGCGCGGCCGTGCTCGGGCACAGCGTGAAATGCGCGCCAAGGAGATGTGCCGGGCCTGCCCGGTGATCACCCAGTGCCGCTCGCACGCTCTGGCCGTCGGCGAGCCCTATGGCATCTGGGGCGGACTCAGCGAAGGCGAGCGTGAGCTTTTGCTGAAGCGGGGCATCCGTCGCGCGTCGTAACCATCAGCCAACCAAGCGACCTCACCCGCACGGGTGGGGTCGCTTGCGATAGGGCGTCGGACCGGCTCATTCCGTCGGGGCCGCAGCCGATGCGCCGGCCGACCATTTGGCCTCGATCCTGGCGTAACGCCAAATGAGCAGGGAGGCGATCCAGGTGACCACGAACAGCCCGACGATGACGAAACCGAGCAGGTTGAAGTCGAGGCCGTTGATCCAGCCCCAGAACCCGCCCGTCCAGTTGAGCTGCTGAGCAAGTAGGCCGACCAGCTCAACGCCGCCGACAATCAGTGCCACCGCGATGGACAGTCCGGTGATGGTGATGTTGTAGTACACCTTGCGGACGGGCTTGAGGAACGCCCAGCCGTAGGCGAAGTTCATGAATGTGCCGTCGACGGTGTCGAGCAGGCTCATTCCCGCGGCGAACAACGTCGGCAGGCACAGGATGGCGTACCAGGGCAGCCCGGCAGCGGCGCCGGTGCCGGCCAGGACCAACAGCGCAACCTCGGTGGCGGTGTCGAAACCCAACCCGAACAGCACGCCGACCACATACATCTGCCGGGGTCCGGTGATCGATTTCATGAGGCCGCCGAAGACGCGGTTCATCAATCCGCGCTTATTGAGCTGGTCTTCAAGTGCAGCTTCGTCGTAAGTCCCCGAACGCATTTCACGGAATACCTTCAGCGTGCCGCCGAGGATGCCGATATTGACGATCGCGATGAGGAGCAGGAACAGTCCGGAAACGCCGGTGCCGATCAGACCGGTGTAGTGGTGCAGCGCGGATACGTCGTTCTGGACGGCACCGATAACCGCCTTGACTCCCATCGAAAGCAGCACCGCGAGCCCGAACACGACCGTCGAATGCCCGAGGGAGAAGTACAGCCCGACCGACAGCGGTCGCTGACCGTCCGCCATCAGCTTGCGGGTGGTGTTGTCGATCGCCGAAATATGATCCGCGTCAAAGGCGTGCCGCAATCCGAGCGCATATGCGGTCAAGCCGACACCGAGGCCGAGCGCCTTATCCCCCAGATCGAAGTGTTGCGGCGCCACGAACGCCACGAGCGTCACCCAGCCAATCAGATGCAGTGCGACGACCACCCCGACCATGGCCGCCAACCGCAACCATTCGGCCCGCGTCAGCGCCGACCGGATGCCTGCGAATCGGGACGGACCCATCGCCATCAGCCCCGCGCCAGTCGACGGTTGGTCAGCCAAAGCTGGCGGACAGTGCTGTCCTCCAATGCCTGACGCTGTTCCGACGTCAGCCGACCACACATCCGTTCCCAGTGCACCGCCACCTGATCGCCGATGCCGACGTCGGGCACGGCACTGTAGCCGTCCTCCCACACCTCGAGACGCCGCGGCGACAGGCCGGAGAGCCGGAGCTCATGCCCGTCCCAGCGCAGCTGGGACGCCTCGACGTCGACGCTGTCGTCGGTGCGGGACAGCACTGTCGCCCAGGTGATGCGGCAGTTGTCCAGGACACGTAGCGGCTGCTCGCCCATTCCGCGGCCGAGCAATCGAGACCACGGATACACCCCGAATACGTGGAAACAATGATTGGCCGCGGCCTCGCCGACGATGTCCTCGGTCAGATGCGACCAGTAGTGGCCGACGAGCGGCCCGATCACGGCGATCAGCCGGCGCGCGAAGTCAGCTGAATCCAATTCGGCCGCGATACCTCCTCCGAGCCAATAAGATTCGACGAGCCGGAGGTCCAGCGGGTCGGCGATGCCGGTCATCCTGGACAGCACATCCAGATACGGCCACGCACCCGAGAAGCTGCGGGCCGCGACCCGCACCTGATCGGCGGAGGCGTTGCGCAAAGCGGCCAATGCCGGCGGGCCGCAGTAACCAAGGTGGTTGGGGGCGTACGCGTAGCGGGCGAACATCTCGACGCCCCGGTTGTCCGGGGCCTGCAGAGTTGCCGCCGACAGCGTCACCGCGGAGGACCGTCACCTGGTGGAGGGCACATGCCAACCTCCTTCGAGTCGGGTATCTATCAGGCTAGTTTCGCCCCACCGCAGCGGACAATCAGAATTTCAATTGGCCGCCGGGTGGGCGTAGCGTTAAAAGAGGTTCCGGCCCGGGCGGAGGCGCGGTGAGACCCAGTGCATGAGCTGTCGTTATGTGAAGCGATCGCCGGTGTGATCAGGCCATATGCGGTCGACAAACACGTCAACGTGGTACGCGTGCAGGTCGGCGCCCTCCGACAGGTCGTGCCCGACTCATTGACCTTCTGCTGGGGCCTCATTCGCGAGTACGAATCCATGCCCGACGCCGAGCTCGAGCTGGAAATGGTTCCGGCAGAAGTGCTCTGCCAGTCGTGCGGACAACAGTCACTACTCACATCCCGGTGGTCGGTGTGCTGTCCGGCGTGCGACAGCGGGGACGTCAAGGTGGTCAGAGGCAACGAGTTCCAGGTGACGTCCTTGGACGTCTCCTGACGTGTGGCGATTCACGAGAGAGGACCCCGATGGGCAGATTTCACCGGCACGACGACGGTACGGTCCACACCCACGAACACGGGGACCACGATCACGAACACGGCGACCACAGCGGCTACGAAACCGGGCCCCAGCGGATCGACGTACTGGAATCGATCTTTGCGGAAAACGACGTGCGCGCCAACATCAACCGAAATGCGTTCGAGAGCAATGGGATCCGCGCGTTGAATCTGATGAGTTCACCCGGCTCCGGCAAGACGACGGTCCTCGCCGCATCACTCGATGAACTCAAGGACGACCTCGCCGTCGGAGTGATCGAAGGCGACATCGCCACCGCGCTGGACGCGGCCAAGCTCGAAGGCCGGGGCGCACAGGTGTCGCTGATCAACACCGACAACGGTTTCGGTGGCGAATGCCATCTGGATGCACCCATGGTGAATCGGGCACTACAAGGCCTTGACCTTGCGGGCCTCGATCTCGTCATCATCGAAAACGTCGGCAATCTCGTCTGCCCGGCCGAATTCGACGTCGGCGAGCACGCCAAAGCGATGGTCTATTCACTCACCGAAGGAGAAGACAAGCCGCTGAAGTACCCCGTGATGTTCCGCGCCGTGGACGTCGTGCTGCTGAACAAGATCGACTTGGTCCCCTATCTCGATGCCGACATCGACACCTACGCCGCACATGTCCGGATGGTCAATCCGAGTGCCACGATCCTGCCCGTGAGCGCGCGGACCGGCGAAGGGATGACGGCCTGGTTCGACTGGCTACGCAAGTTCGCGAGCGACGCCGGTCCCGTTCAATCCCTTTGAGCTCTAGACCTTTTCAAATCAGCCGCAAATTGTCGTCTGCGGTCATTTTCTGCCGATTTTTATGCCGAGGTCTCGATTCGCTGGCAGGTCGTCGCGACCCGTTGACAACCCAATCCACCCGGAGTAGACCGAGAAACAGCGCCGCGTATCGGGCCGAACGTCGACTCCTGCGGCGATGGGATTGAGCAACCAGTCCCGCAGAGATCGACGTCAGGGACTCAGCCGGTCCCGGAAAGAACTGCGCTATGCCTACACCGGCAGCAGTCAAGGCAGAATCGGCGTTAATCCACGTTCTCTGGATCAACGCCGGTCTGAGTTGTGATGGCGATTCCGTGGCGCTGACTGCCGCCACTCAACCCAGCATCGAGGAGATCGCGCTCGGCGCGCTCCCCGGGCTGCCGCAAATCGCCGTGCATTGGCCCCTCATCGACTTCGAATGCGGCCCGAATGGGGGCGCCGACGATTTCCTCGAATGGTTCTTCCGGGCCGATCGAGGCGAGCTCGATCCGTTCGTCCTGGTTGTCGAGGGATCGATACCAAACGAGCAATTACACACCGAGGGATACTGGTGCGGGTTCGGGAACGACCCCGCCACCGGACAACCGATGACCACCAGCGAGTGGCTGGATCGGTTGACGCCCAAGGCAACCGCAGTAGTAGCCGTCGGCACCTGTGCCACCTACGGCGGCCTCCATGCGATGGCCGGTAACCCCACCGGCGCGATGGGCGTACCCGACTACCTCGGGTGGGACTGGAAGAGCAAGGCAGGTATCCCGATCGTCTGCGTGCCGGGCTGCCCGATCCACCCGGACAACCTGGCAGAGACCCTGACGTACCTGCTGTATATGGCGACCGACCAGGCGCCCATGATCCCGCTGGATGACGCCCTACGGCCCACCTGGCTCTTCGGCGCGACCGTACACGAAGGGTGCGACCGGGCCGGCTACTACGAACAGGGTGACTTCGCGCACGAGTACGGATCGCCCAAATGCATTGTGAAACTGGGGTGTTGGGGTCCGGTCGTCAAATGCAACGTACCGAAGCGCGGTTGGATCAACGGTATCGGCGGCTGCCCGAATGTGGGTGGCATCTGCATCGGGTGCACCATGCCGGGATTCCCGGACAAGTTCATGCCCTTCATGGACGAACCGCCCGGCGGCAAGGTGTCCACCACGGCATCGGGCCTGTACGGAACCGTCATCCGCAACCTGCGGCACATCACCGGTCGCACCGTCGACAAGGAACCACACTGGCGCCATCGCGGCACCAAGCTCGACACGGGAGCGACCCGCACCTGGTAGGTGCGGGTTTCCCACCGCCCGCCGCCGACTTGGCGAAAGGTATTGCTAGGGAGCGAAATCCATGACCACGATCATTCCGGAACCATCACATGTGAAGCGAGACCCCGGCCAACTCGTCGAGATGGCGTGGGACCCCATCACCCGGATCGTCGGCAGCCTCGGCATCTACACGAAGATCGACTTCGAGAACCGCGAAGTCGTGGAATGCCACAGCACGTCGTCGATCTTCCGCGGCTACTCGATCTTCATGAAGGGCAAAGACCCCCGGGACGCACATTTCATCACCAGCCGCATCTGCGGCATCTGCGGTGACAACCACGCCACGTGTTCGTGCTACTGCCAGAACATGGCGTACGGTGTCAAACCACCTCATCTGGGCGAATGGATCGTCAACTTGGGTGAGGCCGCAGAATACATGTTCGACCACAACATCTTCCAGGAGAATTTGGTCGGCGTCGACTACTGCGAAAAGATGGTCGCCGAGACCAACCCGAGTGTGCTCGCCAGAGCCGAGAACACCCTGGCACCCCATTCCGATGCGCACGGCTACCGGACGATCGCCGACATCATGCGTACGCTCAACCCGTTCACGGGTGAGTTCTATCGCGAGGCGCTCCAGGTCAGCCGCTGGACGCGAGAGATGTTCTGCCTCATGGAAGGTCGGCACGTCCACCCATCCACGTTGTATCCGGGTGGCGTCGGCACCGTGGCGACCGTTCAGCTGATGACCGACTACATGACCCGGCTGATGCGCTATGTCGAATTCATGAAGAAGGTCGTGCCGATGCACGACGATCTGTTCGATTTCTTCTACGAAGCCCTACCGGGCTACGAAGAGGTCGGCCTGCGCCGCACCCTGCTCGGCTGCTGGGGATCCTTCCAGGATCCTGAGGTCTGCAACTTCGCCTACCGCGACATGGAACGCTGGGGCGATGCGATGTTCGTGACCCCCGGAGTCGTCGTGGACGGCAAGCTGGTCACGCACTCGCTGCTCGACATCAACCTGGGCATCCGAATCCTTTTGGGCAGTTCGTATTACGACGACTGGACCGACCAGGAAATGTTCGTGAAGAACGATCCGCTCGGCAACCCCGTCGATCGCCGGCATCCGTGGAACCAGCACACCAACCCGCATCCGCAGAAGCGGGACATGGACGACAAGTACAGCTGGGTGATGTCTCCACGCTGGTTCGACGGTAAAGATCATCTGGCGTTGGACACCGGTGGCGGCCCGCTGGCGCGGCTGTGGTCCACCGCGCTCGCCGGTCTGGTCGACATCGGCTACGTGAAGTCGACCGGGCACAGCGTGCAGATCAACCTGCCCAAGACCATCCTCAAGGGACCCGTCGAGCTGGAATGGAAGATCCCGACGCACGGCAGCAACACCATCGAGCGCAACCGTGCCCGGACCTACTTCCAGGCCTACGCGGCCGCCTGCGCACTGCATTTCGCGGAGAAGGCACTCGCCGAGATTCGCGCGGGCCGCACCAAGACATGGGAGAAGTTCACGGTGCCCGACGAGGCCATCGGTTGTGGCTTCACCGAAGCGGTGCGCGGCGTGCTGAGCCACCACATGGTGATCCGCGACGGCAAGATCGCCAACTACCACCCATATCCCCCGACACCGTGGAACGCCAATCCCCGTGACAGCTATGGCACTCCGGGCCCGTACGAGGATGCGGTGCAGGGCCAACCGATATTCGAGGAGAACGATCGGGAGCATTTCAAAGGCATCGACATCATGCGTACGGTGCGAAGTTTCGATCCGTGTCTGCCCTGCGGGGTGCACATGTACCTGGGTGACGGCAAGACCCTGGAACGGTTGCACTCCCCCACCCAGTCCGTAACCGGGGACTAGCCCGTGGGCGCGCCTGACGACGCATATTGGCGCACAGCGGGCGACCGGATACAGACGCTGCTCGACGCCAGTTCGGCGGGCGGGCCGGTGGCGCGGGAGCGGGCTGAGTTGCTGGTCGGCGAAGTCACCGACCTGTACGGTGCTGCGCTGCAACGGATCATGCAGCGGCTGGCCGGTTCCCCCAAGCTCGTCGAACAGTTCACCGCTGACGACCTGATCGCCAGTCTGCTGCTGGTGCACGGCCTGCATCCGCATGACGCCAGACGGCGCATCGAGGATGCGCTCGACAGGGTCAGGCCGTACCTCGGCTCCCACGGCGGCGACGTCGCCGTGCTCAGCGTGGCCGAGGGCCCCGACGGTGCGGCCGTGCGGTTGCAGTTCTCGGGTAGCTGCAAGAGCTGCCCCTCGTCTGCGGTCACCCTGGAACTGACCGTCGAGGACGCGATCCGTGCGGCCGCCCCCGAGGTCAGCACCATCGAGGTGGTCGCCGCCGAGCCCAGAACCGGAGTGATACCGGCGGATTCGCTTCTGACCCGTCTTCATCGGGGCGGCCATACCGCGTGGCATCCGGTGCCGGAGCTCGCCGACCTGGATCACGCCGAGGTCGGCGGATTCCGGGTGGCCGGCACCACAGTGCTGGCGTGCCGGCTCGGCGACAACTGGTTCGTCTACCGTGACCGGTGCGGGCGCTGTGGGGATTCGCTGGCCGGCGCCGCATTGCACCGCCGGGTTGGCTCGGCCGACCCGGTGTTGCGCTGCCCTCGCTGTCACTCCCATTTCGACGTCGTACACGCCGGCGCCTGTGTCGACGAGAATGCCGCAGCTGCCGACCATCTCGAGCCGCTACCGGTACTCGTCCGCGACGGCGTCCTGTCCATCGCCATGGCTCCCGAGCCGAGCCCGGCGGGTGTGCCATGACAGGCGCATACGACGTCCTGGCGCGGATCCGCGCCGCACGGGCGGGTCCGATCGCCGCCGGCGAGCGCTGCGAGATGTGCTCGGAGCAGATCGCGTCGGAGCACCCGCACGTGGTGAACATCGAAGGCCGGCAACTGATGTGCGTCTGCCGCGGCTGCTATCTGCTGTTCACCGACGTCGATGCCGCACTGCGCTACCGCGCCGTCCCCGACCGGTACCTCTCCTTCCCTGGCTTCGCGCTGGGCCGCCGCGAATGGGAACTACTACAAATCCCGGTCGGTCTGGCGTTCTTCTTCCGCAACTCGGTTCTCGACCGCACCGTCGCCTTCTATCCGGGACCGGCCGGCGCGACCGAATCCGAACTGGACCTTGGCATGTGGGACACCATCCGGGCCGCCGACGCGCGCGTTGACCTGCTGGCCGCGGATACCGAGGCGCTGATCGTGCGCGTGCCGGACGATCCCCTCCCCGTTGAATGTCACCTGGTGCCGATCGACGCCTGCTACGAGTTCGTCGGCCGGCTACGGATGCTGTGGCACGGCTTCGACGGCGGACAACAGGTCCACGAATTCGTCGATGACTTCTTCGGCGCCGTCGCCGAACGTAGCAAGGTCGTGGCGCCATGACGGAGGTGACCTTCGCCGTCGTCGACGTGTTCCCGGAGCCCTACGCGGTGACGCCCGTGCTGACGGCGCGGGTCGGCATCGCGGCGGTCAGCGACGAGCCGGTGCATGCCATTGCACTGCGCGCCCAGATCCGCATCGAACCACTGCGCCGCGGCTATACCGACGAAGAGGCGGCCGCGCTGCTCGACCTGTTCGGTACCCGCGACCGATGGGGCACCACCCAACACACCTTCCTCTGGCAGCACAGTGGCGTCATGGTGCCGGGCTTCACCGGCACCACCCAGGTCGACCTGCCTCTCGAGTGCACCTACGACTTCGAAGTCACCGCCGCCAAGTTCTTCCACGCGTTGCGTGACGGCAATATCCCGCTCCAATTCCTTTTCAGCGGAACAATTTTCCTCAAGGGACAGCATGGATTCGCGGTCACTCCGGTGCCCTGGGACCGGGAAGACCACTACGACCTACCGGTATCGGTATGGCGCAATCTCGTCGAGATGCACTACCCACACACCGGCTGGATCAGGTTGCACCACAACACCATCCGCGCGCTGAACGACTACAAGACCCGGCACGCACTGCTCGGGCTCGACGACACCGTCACGGCATTGCTGGCCACCCAGACGGCAGAGGACCTCCGATGACCACCGCATGGCAGCAGGTCAGAGCCGTCGCCGACGCCGTCCTCTACGAGGGTTATCTGCTCTACCCGTACCGGGCCAGCTCGGGAAAGAACCAGGCCCGCTGGCAATTCGGCGTGCTCGGTCCCGCGCAGGCTGCCGAGCTCGGGCTCGGTGAGGACGACACCCTGTCGGCGGAACTCCTCGTCGACCCCGGGCCTGACACGGCACTGACCGTCGTGGTCCGGTTTTTGCAGTTGCAGCACCGCGCGGTCGAGCGCGACACCCTGGGCAGGTTCGAACCGGTCGACGAACTGACGGTGGCCGGGCACACCTGGCTCACCTGGGACGAGGCCGTGGAATGCGAGGTGTCGTTCGGGCCATTCTCCGAATCGGAACTCGCGACGCTACAGACACTGCCGATCGTCATTGCCGGCGGCACCGATGTCGAGCACGTCGACGGCGGGAGGCTGATCCGCACCCGCGCAGCGTTGTGCGGCGAACTGACGGTGCGCTCCGAGGCCGATGACGACCTGCTCCGCATCAGCCTGGCAGTGCGCAATACCAGTGCGGCCCCGGCAGATAAGAATTCCGCGATCGCGCGTTCCCTGATCGGCACCCACCTCATCGCCGAGGTCACCGGGGGCGAGTTCGTGTCACTGCTGGAACCGGCCGCATCGGCCGCCGCCGCGGTCAGTCGCTGCCGACGGCACCGGTGCTTCCCCGTCCTGGCCGGTCCGCAGGGCTGCACGACCATGATGCTGGTATCGCCGATCATCCTGTACGACCATCCGGAGATCGCCGAGCAAAGCGAGGGCGCCCTGTTCGATTCGACCGAGATCGACGAGATCCTCACGTTGCGCGTGATGACGATGACCGATCAGGAGAAGGCACAGGCCCGCGCCACTGATCCGCGCGCTGCGGAGATCATCGATCGGTGCGACGCGATGTCACCGGAGGCGCTACTGAACCTGCATGGGGTACTGCGCAATCCGCACGCCGGTACCGAGATTCGATCGTTGGTACCCGAGGTCCCCGAAGGCATGGACTGGTGGGATCCGCTGGCGGACACCGCGGTCGCGCCGACCATCGACGCGGTGATGGTGAATGGCGTGCGGGTCAGTCGCGACAGCCGGGTGCGACTGCACCCCTGCCGCCGCGCCGACGCGCAGGACCTCTTCTACGCCGACAAGGTGGCACGAGTCACCTGTGTGCACGAGACCGTCGACGGCGATCAGCAGATCGGCGTTGTCCTCGAGGACGACCCGGCCGCCGAAATGCACGACTGGTACGGCCGCTACCTGTACTTCGCACCTGACGAGGTGGAACCGCTGAGTGAAGGGAAATCACCATGGAAGTAATGGGTTGGGTCGCCGTGATCGTGATCGCGGCAGTAGTGGTAGGCGGCGGGGTCCTCGGTGTCCGCTCGATCCCGGATGCGCGGCGTTACCTGCGCATGCGGCGAATGTGACGGAGGCGATGCCACGCAACGGATTCTGGTAGCCGGCATCGGCAACATCTTCCTCGGTGACGACGGCTTCGGCCCCGAGGTGCTCCGTCACATCGTTCCCACTGCACCGGAAGTCCAAGTGACGGACTACGGCATCAGGGGCATGCACCTCGCCTACGACCTCCTCGCCGAGTGGAACGCGCTGGTGCTCGTCGACGCACTCCCCGGCCGGGGCGCGCCGGGGACGATGCACGTCTTCGAGGCAGACCACCAATCGCTCACCGCCGCAGTGGGTCTCGATGCGCATGCCATGGATCCCGCAACAGTATTCGCCAGTCTCAACGCGCTCGGCGGACAAGCCCCCTACACCGTGGTTGTCGGGTGCGAGGTGGCCGATGTCGACGAACGGATGGGTCTGTCCGATGTCGTGGCCGCGGCTGTTCCCGATGCGGTCCGCGCTGTCGAAGACGTTGTCGCGGAACTCCTCAGCCGCACTCCGGTTCGGGGGGCTGACCGATGTGTCTAGGGATACCGGGGCAGGTCATCCAGATGCTGGACGGGTACGGAAACCAGCTCGCACTGGTCGACGTCGCCGGTGAAGCACGCAAGGTCAACGTCGGGATGCTGCCCGACGAGACGTTCAGCGCCGGCGACTGGGTGATCATCCACATGGGATTCGCCCTCGAAAAGACCGACGCCGCAGGAGCAGCAGCGGCCCTGGACGGCCTGAAGCTGATGGGCAACGGTGACGGAGCCGGGCCATGACGCGCCGACGATTGTGCATCTGTGCACGCGGCGTCGTCCAGGGCGTCGGGTTCCGGCCGTTCGTCTACACGACCGCCGCGGCGCTGGGCCTGAGCGGATCGGTGCGCAATGACAGCTCCGGCGCGATCATCGAAGTAGAGGGCGACAGTGCCGCAATCGGGGACTTCCTGGACCGGCTGAAGAACCATCCGCCACCACTTGCGGTCATCGAATCTGTTCAAAAACAAGATATTCCGCTCCGCGGCGGGACCGGATTTCTCATCGCCGACACGTCGCACTCAGCAGGCGGCCGTACTCTCGCCTCGCCCGACGTCGCAATGTGCCACGACTGCGCGGCCGAACAGCGCGACCCCGCCAACCGGCGGTACCGGCACCCGTTCATCAACTGCACCAACTGCGGGCCCCGCTTCACCATCATCGCGTCGCTGCCCTACGACCGGGCCGCCACCACCATGGCGGACTTCCCGATGTGCCCGGACTGTGCTCGCGAATACGCCGACCCGACCGATCGCCGCTTCCATGCACAGCCCGTCTGTTGCCCGCAGTGCGGGCCGACGCTGAGCTTCCGGGACGGTGGCGGGGTCACCACCGACGGCGAGGCAGGCCTGCGGCGCGGCCGGAAACTGCTGCGCGACGGTGGCATTCTCGCCGTCAAGGGTATCGGCGGATATCACCTGGCCTGCGACGCCACCGACGGTACCGCCGTGGCAACGCTTCGCCGACGCAAGCGGCGTGGCGACAAGCCCTTCGCGGTGATGGTGCCCGACCTGACGACGGCGAATGACATCGCCGAAGTCGACAACACGGCAGCACAGCTACTTTCGGGCATCCAACGCCCAATTGTGCTGCTGACCAGGCGACCAGACACCGCGATATCCGATCTGGTCGCACCGTGCAATCCCGACGTCGGCATCATGCTGGCGTACACCCCACTGCATGCCCTGCTCTTCGGGTTGGGCGGCGATGATCCAGGCCCGGCAGTCTTGGTGATGACGTCGGGAAACCTTGGCGGCGAGCCGATCTGCTTCACCGATGCCGACGCGATGGACCTCCTCGCGCCCCTCGCCGACGGCTGGCTGCTGCACAATCGTGCGATCCTGGTGCCATGCGACGACTCGGTGGTGCGGGTGGTGAGCGGGCGGGAGATGCCGATCCGTCGGTCCCGCGGCTATGCGCCGCTCCCCGTCGCGCTCCCGATTCCGGTCGCACCGACCTTGGCGGTAGGAGCCGATCTCAAGAACACCCTGGCCGTGGCCGACGGGAAGTACGCGTGGCTGAGCCAGCACATAGGCGACATGGACGATCTCGCGACCCTGTCCGCTTTCGACGCCGCGCATCGACATCTCCAGGAGCTGACGGGCGTGACGCCCGAGAATCTGGTCGCCGATGCGCACCCCGGATACCGGTCCACCGCATGGGCGCACCGGAATGCAGGCGGGCGACCGATCCAGACGGTGCAGCACCACCACGCTCACATCGCCGCCGTGATGGCCGAGCATGGGCTGGACGGCAGCCACCAAGTCCTCGGATTCGCCTTCGACGGAACGGGTTACGGCCCCGATGGCGCGATCTGGGGCGGTGAGGTGTTGGTGGCCGACTACAAGGGCTACCAGCGGGTGGCGCAGCTGCGGTACGTACCGCTGGCCGGCGGTGACGCGAGTGTGGAGCGGCCGTATCGCATGGCACTCGCGCATCTGTGGGCTGCCGGGCTGCCGTGGAGCGACGACCTGGTACCGGTGCACGACTGTCCCGAGCACGAACGCGGTGTCCTGGCCCACCAGTTGCAGACCGGGTTCGGGTGCGTCCCGACCTCCAGCATGGGCCGGCTCTTCGACGCGGTGGCCGCACTGAGCGGGGTACGACAGACCGTCGACTACGAAGCGCAGGCAGCCATCGAGCTGGAGGGACTGTCGCGCGGCAGGGATTGCGGTGCAAGAACTTACGCCTTCGAGATCGTGTCAGGCGAGCCTACGCTCGTCGACCCGACGCCGGTGCTGCGTGCTGTGATCGACGATCAGCGCGCCGCCGTTGCTCCCGGCGTGATCGGGGCGCGCTTTCACCGGGCAGTCGCCGGCCTCGTCGTACAATTCGCCGAACTCGAGACGACAACACGTGGTGAGCGCATCGTCGCGCTGTCCGGTGGCGTGTTCCAGAACGCCCTGCTGTTGGACCTGACATTGCATGGCCTGCACGCCAAAGGTTTTGAGGTGATCACCCACCGCCGCGTCCCGCCCAACGACGGAGGTATCGCGCTCGGCCAACTATTGGTGGGCAATTCGAACTGAGAAGAGGAGCACTTCCATGTGTCTGGCAGTTCCGGGGAAAATCCTGAGTCTGTCCGAGCGGGACGGCACTCTGATGTCCCTCGTCGACTTCGGCGGCATCCAGAAAGACGTCTGCCTGCAGTACATCCCGGACGCGGCGGTCGGCGAATACGTCGTCGTCCACGTGGGGTTCGCCATCCAGCGGCTCGACGAAGAATCGGCCATCAAGACATTGACCGAGTTCGAGCACCTCGGCGTGCTCAACGAGGAATTCGGGGACGGGTTTGCGATCGCGGCGCGACAAGCCGGACTGACCCCACTGACAGACAGTGCGACAACCGAGGTGACACCATGAAATATCTGGATGAGTTCAGCAACCCCGAGCTGGCGGCCAAGCTCGTCGACCAGATCCGGGCGACCACCACCAGACGCTGGGCGATCATGGAAGTGTGTGGCGGGCAGACGCATTCGATTATCCGCCACGGTATCGACCAGCTTCTGCCCGATGAGATCGAGATGATCCACGGCCCGGGTTGCCCGGTGTGTGTGACGCCGTTGGAGATGATCGACAAGGCGCTGGAGATCGCCTGCCGGCCCGAGGTGATCTTCTGTTCCTTCGGCGACATGCTGCGGGTGCCGGGCAGTTCGAAAGATCTGTTCCGCGTCAAGAGCGAAGGCGGTGACGTCCGGGTGGTGTACTCGCCGCTGGATGCGCTGACCATCGCCCGGGAGAACCCGGACCGGCAGGTCGTCTTCTTCGGGATCGGGTTCGAGACCACCGCGCCCGCCAACGCAATGACGGTCTATCAGGCCAAAAAGCTTGGTATCAAGAATTTCTCACTGTTGGTATCGCATGTGCTGGTGCCGCCGGCGATCGCGGCGATCATGGAGTCGCCCACCTGCCGGGTCCAAGCGTTCCTGGCCGCCGGCCACGTGTGTTGTGTCATGGGCACCGAAGAGTATCCGGCGCTGACCGAAAAGTACCGCGTACCCATCGTGGTCACCGGATTCGAACCGCTGGACATCCTGGAAGGCATCCGGCGGACGGTGATCCAGCTGGAGGCCGGCAAGCACGAGTTGGAGAACGCATACCCGAGAGCCGTTCAGGCACAGGGCAATATCGCGGCCAGGGCGATGCTGGAGGACGTCTTCGAGGTCGGCGACCGGACGTGGCGTGGTATCGGCATGATCCCGAAGAGCGGCTGGCGGCTCTCCCCCGCCTACCGCGAGTTCGACGCGGAGTACCGGTTCTCGGTCACCGGGATTCACACCGCCGAATCGGCCATCTGCCGCTCGGGTGAGGTGCTGCAGGGCATCATCAAGCCACACGAGTGCGCGGCGTTCGGCAAGGAATGCACACCGCGCAACCCACTCGGCGCGACGATGGTCTCGTCCGAGGGCGCCTGCGCCGCCTACTACCTCTACCGGCGCCTCGAGGTGACACATGCCTGAGACACCAGCCGGCAACGGCGCCACCATCGACATCGAGTCCTGGGTCTGCCCGGCACCGTTGCGTGACGCTCCGAACATCGTGATGGGACACGGTGGCGGCGGGGCCATGTCGGCCGAACTGATCGAGCACCTGTTCCTGCCCGCGTTCGGCCCGGCGGCCGAGGCCGGTATGGGCGACTCGGCCGTCGTCGAGGTCGGTGGCGTGCGATTGGCGTTCTCCACCGACTCGTTCGTGGTCAAACCACTGACGTTTCCCGGCGGCACCATCGGCGACCTCGCGGTCAATGGCACCGTCAACGACCTCGCGATGGCGGGCGCGCAACCGCTGGCGCTGTCGACGGCGTTCATCCTCGAAGAGGGCACCGCGCTGGAGGACATCGCGCAGGTGGCGCACGCCGTCGGCACGGCCGCGCTCGCAGCCGGGGTCAAGCTGGTGACCGGCGATACCAAGGTGGTGGATTCCGGCCACGGCGACGGGGTGTTCGTCAACACCGCGGGCATCGGTGTCGTCGATCCGCGGGTAGACATCCGTCCGCAGCGGGCCGCACCGGGCGACGCCGTGATCGTCAGCGGCGACATCGGCGTGCACGGTATCGCGGTGATGAGCTGTCGCGAGGGGCTGACCTTCGCGACCACCGTCGCGAGCGACACCGCGCCGCTGCACGGACTCGTGGCCGCCATGATCGACACCGGCGCAGACCTGCACGTCCTGCGCGATCCCACCCGCGGCGGGGTGGCGGCGACGCTCAACGAGATCGCGAAGACCGCCCAGGCGGGCGTCGCGCTGGACGAGCGCACCTTCCCGATCCCGGCCGAGGTCCGGGATGCGTGCGGACTCCTCGGCCTGGACCCCCTACAGGTGGCGAACGAGGGCAAGCTACTGGCTTTCGTGCCCGCGGACGACGCCGACCGGGTGCTCGCGGCGATGCGCAGTCACCCACTGGGCACACGGTCCACGGTGATCGGTCACTGCGTCGCCGAACATCCGGGAATGGTCGTTGCCCGGACTGGGCTCGGCGGCACTCGCGTGGTGGATCTGCCGATCGGCGAGCAACTGCCCCGAATCTGCTAGTCCGGTTCGCCGTACTCGTCAAACCAATAGGCGAGTTTCCCGCGACGGCTCACCGCGCGCAGTCTGCGCTCGGTGGCCTCGCGGGTGGTGCTGGTGCTGACGATGAGCAGTTCGTCACCCGCTTCGATGCGGGTTTCGGGCTGCGGCACGAAGGTCTCGCCCTTGCGGATGATCAGGGTGATGACGCTCGGATCGGGCAGCCGTAGCTCGAGCACCGTCACGTTGTGCAGCCGCGACTGCGGCAGCACCGTGAGGGTCAGCAGCTCGGCGTCGAGCACGTCGAGCGGCGCCGATTCCACCTGGAGTTCGCGCGTGACGTCGCGGCGGATCAGCCCGAGCCAGTGCGCGATCGGCTTCAGGCTGGGCCCCTGAACCAGCGTGAAGACCACGACCAGCACGAACACGATGTTGAGCAGCCGGTGGCTGTCGGGAACGCCCGTGACGATCGGGTAGGTGGCGAGCACGATCGGCACGGCGCCGCGTAGTCCCGCCCACGACAGGAAGGCCTGTTCGCGCCAGGGCACGCGAAAGCCGAGCAGCGACACCACGACGGATATCGGTCGGGCCAGGAGGAGCAAGACGAGACCCACGAGGATGGCCGGAATCAGGTCGCGGCCGAGCTGGCTGGGGTTGACCAGCAATCCGAGCAGGACGAACAGCCCGATCTGCGCCAGCCAGCCCAGCCCTTCGGCGAATGAGCGCGTCGCGGCCCGGTGCGGCAACCCGGAATTCGCCAGTACCAGGCCCGTCACGTACGCGGCGAGGAACCCGCTCGCGTGCACCACGCCCGACGCGGAGAAGGCCACGGTGCCCAGGCCGAAGGTGGCCAGTGGGTACAGGCCCGACGCCGGCAGCGCGATCCGGCGCAGGGTGACGGCGCCGAGGTAGCCGCACAGCACGCCGATTCCGGCGCCGGCGAGCAGTTCGTACACCAGGCTGAGCAGCGCCTCCCCCGCCTCGAAATGCAGCGGGACCGCACTGAACATCAAGACCAGGATCACGGCCGGCGCATCGTTCAGACCAGATTCGGCCTCCAGCAGGCCGGCCAGCCGCCGCGGCAGCGGCAGCACCCGCAGGACGGAGAACACCGCCGCCGCGTCGGTCGACGAGACGATGGCGCCCAGCAGCAACGCAAGCTGCCAATGGAGACCGAGCAGCAGGTGCGCGCCTAACGCGGTGACCACCGTGCTGATCGCCACGCCCATGGTGGCCATCACCGCCGCGGGCGCCATGCTCTTGCGGACATCACTGAACTGGGTGGTGAGACCACCCTCGATGAGGATGATGGTCAAGGCGGCCGTTCCGAGGTCGCGGGCGAGCGTGACATCGTCGAACCTCAGCCCGATGCCGTCTTCGCCGAGCAGAACCCCGACCCCCAGGAACAACAGCAGACTGGGCAGGCCGGCCCGGGTGGCCAATCTGGTGGCGACGATGCTGGCCAGCAGCACGAGGGCACCGACAAGCAGTACCCGGTTCATCTCCTCCAGCGTCATTCGGTCCCCGTTCAGATCTGCGGCCGCGGCCGAGCCAAATGTATCCGGCCGGTAGGCGACAATGGCTGCGTGAGCACCCGGGGCATGCGCGTAGCGATCGCCGGCGCCGGCAACGTCGGCCGGTCGGTGGCGCAGGAACTCGTCGCCAACGGCCACAAGGTCCTGCTGATCGAGCGCGACATCCGCAAGTACGAGCCGCGCACCGTCCCGGACGCCGACTGGCTGTGGGCCGACGCCTGCGAGGTGGCCTCACTGGAGGAATGTGGCATCGCGATGTGCGACGTGGTGATCGCCGCGACGGGTGACGACAAGGCGAACCTCGCGATGGCGCTGCTGGCCAAAACCGAGTTCGGCGTGCCGCGCGTGGTCGCGCGCGTGAACAACGTGGCCAATCAGTGGTTGTTCACCGACGACTGGGGTGTCGATGTCGCGGTGTCCACGCCCCGCGCGATGGCCGCGGGCGTCGAGGGCGCCATCGACGTCGGGCACCTGGTGCGGCTGATGGGGCTACGGCAGGGTCACGCGAATCTGACGAAGTTCACGCTGCCGCCGGACAGCCCGCTGATCGGACGGACCCTCGGGGAGATGACCCTGCCGCCGAACACGCTGTTGGTGACAGTGCAGCGCGGCAACAGGATCATCGTGCCCAAATCCGGAGACAGTTTCGAGGATGGCGACGAATTACTGTTCGTGGCAGACGAATCCGTCGACGGAGACATCCACAACCTCATCCACGGCAGTTAGAGGGTGTAGCAGTACCTGCTGGTCGGCACGGAGTCCAGGTTGGTGTGGGCCCCGAAACGCATGACGCTCTCAACCATGAGCGTCATGCGCCGCTGCAGTTCCGCATCGTCGCCGCCACTGCCATAGAACGCGTGCACATCGGTCATCGCCGCCATGTGGAACAGTTCCTCGACGACGGCGTCGACCCGCTCGTCGCCGTGCACCGTCCGAAGGACGCGGTTCTGTACGTACCCGAACGTGTCCTGGGTGTCGATGGCGACGCTGGTGTGCTGCCCCTGCCAGATTTGGAGCCAGTCGGCCGGATCGAGGTCGGCGGGGATACGCAGGAAGCCGATCTGCGCCAACGCCGTTGTCCGAACGCCGTTTTCCTCGACGGGCGGGGTCAGCCGCACCGTCTCCTCGACTTCCCAGCCGGCACTGCGCTGAGTGATCGCAGCCAGCAGGTCCGAAATGGGTTCCGGGTCAGCACCGGGATCGGTCCAGACGCTGACCACCGCCGACACCGGGCTGCCGAAGGTGGTGATGCGCAGCATCGCCTCTGCGACGTCGGCATCGTCGACGTTGACCTGCAGCCGGATGACGCCCGCGGCCCGCAGCAGTGTGTGTAGTTGTGTCGACTGCAGGGCGGTGTCGAGGCCCGAGCCCCACAGGGCGTAGATCAGTTTCACGCCGTCAGCCGTGCTTCGCTGCCATCGGTTCGGCCTGCATGACGCCGCCGGCCTGCAGCCACTCGCCCACCGCGCGCGGCGCGTCCCGGACCGGGTTGTAGACGTCCTCCTCCGAGGAGAACAGGTTGTCCCCGGCGTAGACGAGGCGGGTGATGTTGGGGAATCCGAACACCTTGCCCGGCTCGGTCGGATGGTCGAGGGCGTTGATGATCTCGGTAACGATCGCGCCGTTCTCTTCGTCGATCGCGACCCAGGTGTGCGGGAATCGCATGTGCGGGAACGGCTTCATGACACCGATGATCCATTCGCGGACGGCCTCGCGGCCGTGCATCTCGCCGTAGGCGTGCTCGATGTAGTGCACGTCCTCGGTGAACAGATCGGCGAACGGAGCCCAGTCTCCGGTGCTCGAACAGACCTCCACGACCTTGGTGTAGTGATCGAGCGCGGCCATCAGTTCGTCCCGGGTGAATCGTGGCATGGCAACCTCCAAAGAGGACTAGAATCAATTTCAGTTTCGGGACTCTACCCAACAACTAGAATTCGCTCCAGACCCAAAAAGGAGCTGCCCCGTGGCACGAATCGCCGAACCCCGCCCGGCCGCCGAGCCAAGCTCCGCCGTCCAGCAACAACGCCGCGATGCGATCCTGCAGGCCACCGCGGCCCTGGCCGCGCAGAAGCCCGCCGACCAGGTACAGATGAACGAAGTCGCCCGCGCCGCCGGGGTCGCGCTCGGCACGCTGTACCGCTACTTCCCGTCCAAGACCCACCTGTTTGTCGGCCTCATGGCCGACCGCGTGGACAAGATGCAGGACGGCATCCATCGCCGGAAGGCCCCGGCCGGTACTGCGGCCGATCGCGTGTTCGACGTCCTGTCGCGCGCCACCCGCCCGATGCTCCGTCAGCCGCATCTGACTGCCGCCATGCTCAATTCCCTGAACACCGCCGACGCGACGGCCGTGGCCGAGGTGGGGCACATCGACCGCCAGGTCCGCAGCATGCTGCTGACCATCTGCGGGGTGGATGAGCCGGGGCCACAAGATATTTCGTTGGTTCGGCTGGTCCAGCACACCTGGCACGGCATCCTGCAGTCCAGCCTCAACGGCCGGATCGACGCCGACGAGACCGAAGCCGAGATTCAGCTGGCCTGTCAACTGATCCTGGCCCCGCTGGCCGACAACGAATAGCGTCGACTACGCCCGGAAGCAACCCACGAAATGACCGTTCTCGATGCCCGCGGTCTGCATGAACGAGTGCGCGACGACAGGCCCGATCATCTGAAATCCGGCTTCCCGCAGCGCCGCCCGCCATCGCTCGCATGTCACTACCCGCCGTCAGACGTATCCGTGTGTCGCTGCCAGCTTTTCGGCAGCCTCGAGCGCCTTCGTCAGATCGCCGGCCGGATCGCCGGTCAGCATCGTCGGCTGGAATCGCACTTCGTCGACCTGCTGTACCCCGGCTTGGTTGAGCCACATACGCAGGTATGCGGCGTGATGGTCCACGCCGAATGCGGGCTCGGCGACACCAGGTGCGTACACACCGGAGGTCAGGACCAGAGTGGCATGCTTGCCGGTGAGCAATCCTTGGTAACCGGCCTCCCGGTCCAGGCTCCACAGTATCCCCGGCTGATGAACCAGATCGATGAAATGCTTGAGCCGGTAGGGAATTCCGGAGTTCCACATGGGCGACGCGATGAGATACCGGTCGGCGGAGACGAAGCGGTCGGCGATGGCCACGATCTCATCCCAGGCCGTCTGCCCGACACCGTCCTGCTCGGCGCCTTTGATGACATTCATCTTCGCTGCCGCCTTGTCGCCGTCGAATGCGGGAAGTTCTGTGTCCCACAGATCGAGGATATCGATTTCGAGGTCCGGATTGGCCGCCGTCAGCACGTCGAGATATGCCGTCGCGATCTGGCTCGACCTCGAATCGCGCTTGCGCGAAGATGCTTGAAGGTAAAGCAATTTCGTCATGATCGCGGTCCGGCGGTCGGGCTGCCTGACGGGACTTCGGCAAATCCGGGTTCTCCCCCGTCGACAACGGAGTTGAATCGGATGCGGGTTTCCAGGCGCCCGTTGATCTCGTCGATTGCGGCATCGGGAAGCGCTGTGACATCGAAGTTTTCGGCGATCCGCGAGGGCGTGACCGATCCTGTCAGGACTGCGCTACCGCGTTGGATTCCCCACGCCAGCAAGACCTGCGCGGGCGTCTTACCGTACTGCTGTGCCATCGAGACGATGAGCGGATCGTCGAGCAATCGAGGTTCGAGTGCATGCCCGAGCGATGCGAATGCCAGCAAGATGGCGCCGTGAGCCTTGGCCAGCTCGTAAAGCTCCCACTGCGGGTGATACGGATGCGACTCCACCTCGACAACGGCCGGCTTGATCCGCGCGCAGTCCATGATCTCTCTCGTTCGTTCGGTACTGATGTCAGAGAGTCCGATCGCGCCCACAAGTCCTTCGTCGACGAGATGCTCCATGGCCGACCATGTTTCAGCCAGGGTGACGCCGTTGTCGTAGATCACGTTCCCGTGCTCATCGCGGGGGTCCTGATCGTCGCCCGGTTGGAACGCGAATGGAGTGTGCACCAGATACAGGTCAAGCGTGTCCAGTCCCAGCCGATTCAGGCTGGCCTGCAACGCCGGCTTCACCCGTTCCGGGCGGTGATTGTTGTTCCAGAGCTTGCTGGTCACGAACAGGTCGTCGCGGCGCACGGTGCCGTTCGCGAACAGCTCCTTCAGCGCCGCGCCGACCTGCGCTTCGTTGCGGTACCTCTCGGCCGCGTCGAGGTGGCGAAAACCTGCTTCAACGGCTGCCTTGACCGCAGCTTCGGTCTTGGTGCTGTCGGACAGCAATGTCCCGAACCCCAGGGCCGGGATCGCACCGCTGCCGTTGTTCAACGCGAAGCGTCGCTGCCGCAAATCGTCGTTGACTGTCATGATCGTTGTCTCCTTGTTCGATGCTGGATGATTCACGGAAATCATTCGGGGGCAATGTGTTCGACCGCCTGAGCTGTGGTCCATACCGCGCTGGCCAGATAGCGAAAGTTCACCAGCGCAGCAAGGTAACCGTCACCTTCGGGCAGGCGCGGGCCGGCCGTGGCGTCCTTGACCACGGCCACCTCGAAGCCCTGTTCGACGAGTTCGCGCATGTGCCCTTCGACGCACAGGTTGGCGGCCATACCGGCCAGGATTACTTGCGTCACCCCGCGCTTGCGCAATTGCAGCACCAGGTCATTCGACTCGGGACCCACGATCTTGTGGGGTGAGGTGATGACGGTGCGGCCGTCGTGGATGTGGTGCCGGTACGCCGGCAGGAAGTCCGCGCCGGACTCCGCGAAGCCGTCCATCGTGTAGGCGCCGGCGCGCGCGAACATGCCGACGCCGCCCATGAAATGCTCGAGCGGGTCGCCGAACCGCCACTGTCCATCGGTCGGATAGAAGTAGTGCGGCGAGACCACGACCGTGAGCTCTACGCGCTTGGCCGCATCGAGTAGTTCGCCGATATGCGTGACGGTGCTGTTCTCTTCGATACTCGCGCCGAACACCGACCACGACACCCCGTCCGGACTGAGAAAGTCGATCTGGGGATCGGTGACGACGAGCGCCGCGTGCGCATGGTCGAGCACGAAACCCGAACTCGGCAAGGCGGGGTGCAGCGGTTCGGCATAGTCGGGGTGGTCTGCCATGGCACAGCCTTCGAGGTCGGTGAACGTTGTCACCGAAAGAATAGATGACCGGTCGTCTATTAATCAAGAGCCGACGAGAGTGGCCTGCACAACAGCTCAGATCAGCGCAACAACGCCGGCAGCGTCACTGTCTCGAACCGGTCGTACGGCGCGCGGCTCCGGGTGACCTTACCCCTCAAGGCCGCACCCTCCCAGGCCTCGATCAACACCGAGGCCAACTCGGACGCACCGAGGTCTGCGGCGATGCCACCAGCACCGCCCCGCCCGGACCGCACGCAGCCGGCAATTGCCTCGCCCCAGTGGTCGAGGATGCGAGTCAGTTCGGCACGCACCGGTTCACTGGACCCGCCGAGTTCCAGCGACATGTTTCCGACCAGGCAACCCAGCAGGAAGTCCGCGGATTCATGTTCGTCGGCAAGCGCATGAAAGAAGCGGGCGATCCGTTCGTCCGCCAATCCTTCAGCGTCCAGGAGCGGCAGGAGCCGCTCCTCGATATCGGACCAGTAGTGCTGGAGAATCGCGGCCGCGAACGCTTCCTTACTGGGGAAATACGCGTAGAACGAACCTTTAGGCACCCCCGCCGCGTCGGTGATGTCCTTCACGCCGCTGGCCGCGAATCCGTGCTCATGCACGAGATCGAGCCCCGCGGCGAGCAGCCGCCGGCGGACTTCGGGATTGGCGGGGCGGGGCATCCCCTAATATTAGCCGACCGGTCGGCTATCTTTTGCTGCGAAACCGCCGGCCCACCGCTAATGTCGTCGCCGAGGCAGGGAGAACAGCATGCGCGACGACGACGTGGAGGCCGCTCTGCGGCAGCACTGGGCCGCATCGGATGCCAACGACTTCGCAGCAGAACACGACATCTACCGAGACGACGCGGTCCTCGAGTACCCGCAGTCGGGCGAGCGCATCCGCGGGCGGCACAACATCCAGGCATCGCGAGCCGCACAACCGAACACGAAGCACTTCGAGGTGCGGCGCATCGTCGGTTCAGGTGAGCTGTGGATCACCGAGTTGGTTATGACGTATGACGGGCAACCGTTCTACACCGTGAGCATCATGGAGTTCTCCGGCGCCGAGGTCGTCCGCGAGACCCAGTACTTCACAGAGGCATTCGAGGCCGGCCCATCTCGCGCCCAATGGGTCGAACGAATGTGATGCTGACCTGATGAGGAGACGTCCATGACAAACCCAAACGAAGGCACCGTCACCGTGGCCGAAACCGGCGCGGGGAAATTCTCGCAGGAGATCATCGCCGGCAATCACCGGTTGACTGCCGACGAGCCAAAGCCTTTCGGTGACGACACCGGACCGTCGCCGTACGACCTGCTGCTGTCGGCGCTCGGCGCCTGCACCTCGATGACCGTGCGAATGTACGCCGACAAGAAGGGCCTGCCGCTCGAACAGGTTCGAGTATCGCTGCGGCACTCGCGGATTCACGCGCAGGACTGTGCCGACTGCGAGACGAAACAGGGCATGATCGATCACATCGATCGTGACATCGAGTTGATCGGCGACCTCGACGCCGACCAACGGGACAAACTGCTGGCCATCGCCGAACGCTGCCCCGTGCACCGGACGCTGACCTCCGAGGTGCACGTCTCGACGTCGCTGCAACCAGCCTAACTCGCCGCCTGCGCGATGATGTGGTCGACTTCTGTTGCCCGGACAGCCATTTCGGCGTGGGCCTTGTCGAGCGCCTCGGCCTGATCCTCGTCGGCCTTCATCAGCGCCTCGATGTCGAGGCCCGCCATGTCGAGGACACCCATATCCGTGAACGCGGCCTGCACCTTGGGGCCCCACAGCCCGATGTCCTTGACGATCGGCACGATGCGGCTGAACAGGTGCGCACGGAACTGCTTCATCATGGGCGCCGACGTGTCGACCCACTCGGCACACGCCTTCACATCGAGGCCGAGCGTCTCGAAAACCTCCTCGCCACGGAACCGGTCCCGCATCAGGTAACAAGCGTCCACGACGAACTCTTCTCGCTCGCCCCGTTCGGCATCGGTGAGTCCAGAGTAGTAGTCCTTCAACGAGATTCGGCCGAACGCGACGTGCCGAGCCTCGTCCTGCATAACGTAGGCCAGCAGCTGCTTGGCCAGCGAACCAGGCGCCGCCAGGTCGCGCTGCACCCCGAACGCGGCGAGGGCGAGCCCCTCGATCAGGACCTGCATGCCGAGGTAGGGCATGTCCCAACGCGAATCGCGCAGCGTGTCGCCGAGCAACGCGTTGAGGTTCTTGTTCATCGGGTAGACGAGGCCGACCTTTTCCTGCAGGAACCGCGAGAATGTCTCGACGTGCCGGGCCTCGTCCATGGTCTGAGTAGCTGCATAGAACTTCGCATCCAGGTCCGGCACGACCTCGACGATCTTCGCCGCACACACCATCGCGCCCTGCTCACCGTGCAGGAACTGCGAAAAATTCCACGCCTGCGAGTGGTGGCGCATCTGGGCGCGCAACGACTCGTCGGCCGCCTCCCACATCGGGCTACCGAACAACGGATGGAACTCGTCGGGGAGGCCGATGGGATTCATCGGGTCGACGTCCTGCGACCAGTCGATGCGCGACTGGGCATCCCACTGCTTGTCCTTGCCCTTTTGGTACAGGGACAGTAGGCGCCCGCGGCCGTCGTCGTATTCCCAGGTGAACCGCGCATCACCGCCACTGGCGGTATCCCACGAGTACGGATCGGGTACCTCGGTGTACTTGTCCTTGGTAGTCACGAGCGGCCGCCTCTCTGCGCGCATATGTCCGGACGGAAATATGACCTATATCACAGTGCGCCGCGGGCGGCAGAGTCGTCAACTGTTGGGCGGACGCTTCTCGATGAACGCCAATACGCCTTCGAGCGCGCTCGGGTCCATCATGTTGCACGCCATCGTCGCTCCGGCATCGGCATATGCGGCTTCGATCCCGACTTCGATCTGGCGGTAGAACAACGACTTTCCCATCGCGACTGCAACGGCGGGCTTGGCGACGATGCTGGCCACGATCGCCTCCACCTCGTCGTCGAGCGCTTCAGCGGCGGCGACCCGGTTGACCAATCCCAGCGCCTTGGCCTCGTCCGCCGAGATGAACTCGCCGATGACGAGCATCTCGAAGGCGGCCTTGCGTGGCACATTACGCGAGAGCGCCACTCCCGGTGTCGCACAGAACAATCCGACGTTGATGCCACTGACGGCGAAGCGCGCGTCGCGGCTCGCCACTGCGAGGTCGCACATCGCGACAAGCTGACAGCCGGCCGCGGTCGCCAGACCGTGAACCCGCGCGATCACCGGGACCGGCAACCGCTGGATCGCGAGCATCACCTCGGTGCACTGCGCGAACAGTCCCTGGTAGTACTCGAGCGATGGCTCCGCGCGCATTTCCTTGAGGTCGTGCCCGGCGCAGAAGGCCTTGCCGGACGCCGCAAGCACGACGGCCCGCACCGTCCCGTCGTCGGCCAGCGCGCCGAAGGCCTCCCCCAGCTCCGTGAGCATCGCCTCGGACAGCGCGTTGAAGGCCTGGGGACGGTTCAGCGTCAGCGTCACGACACCACGGTCATCACGGTCACGGCGCAGCAGCGGTTCACTCATCGTCGGGCGCTCTCCAGGAAATACGTCGTCATGGGTCCCTTGCCTTTGACGTCGACCAGCTGTGGGTCACTGAATTCGTAGCGGTGCTCGAGCAGCGCGTGCGTTGATTCGGACACCTGGATGCGGTGCGGCCGACCGCTGGACTCCATGCGGCTCGCCGTGTTGACGGTGTCGCCCCACAGGTCGTAGATGAACTTGCGTTGACCGATCACGCCGGCGACCACCGGGCCCGACGAGATGCCGATCCGCATCGAGATCGGGCTCGGCCAGCTCGACGCCAGGCGGTCCACGGTGCGTTGCATGTCGAGGGCCAGCTCGGCCATCGATGCGGCGTGGTCCTCATCGGGATTCGGCAGGCCCGCGACCGCCATGTAGGCATCGCCGACGGTCTTGATCTTCTCGATGCCGCGCCGGTCGCAGAGCTCGTCGAAGGCACGGAACATCGTGTCCAGCAGCTCCACGAGCGCCTCCGGTGTCAGCCTCTCGGACACCGGGGTGAAGCCGACGATGTCGGAGAACAGCACGCTGACGCTCGCCGCTGAGTCGGCGATCGTCAGCGCGCCGTCGCGCAGCCGGTCGGCGATGGGAGCCGGCAGCACGTTGTACAGAATCTCCTCGGTCCGGGCGCGCTCCTGCTCCACTTCACGCTGCCGGAGGAAGTCGATACGCCGCAGCCGCTCGAGCGCATAGGCGATCAGCACGCTGATCGCGGCCAGTCCGGCGATCTGCGGCAGCATCAGGCCGAGCTCACCCAGGCTTCCCCGGGCACTTGGGAGGGCCAGGCACACCGCCACGAATACCGCGGTGTTCGCCAGCGCCGCGTGCATACGCAACCGCAGCAGGCCCACGGCGCCCAGGAGCGTGACGGTGGCCGAGGTCATCAGGTACTGGATAGGGAAACTGGCGACGCCGGCAAGCACGGGTACCAGCAGTACCTGGACGATCGTCAGCAGCGCGACGATACCGACCTGCAGATGCTTCTGGAGTCCTCGTACCCGATGGATCAGGACGATCCCCAGGAGAAAGAAGCCGATGGTGACTACTCGGACGATCAGCGCGCCGGGGACGAACCCGTGCAGGACGAGGAAGTCCACCACCGAATAGACGACGGTGAACAGGATGCCGACCACTTGGGTGAAGGTCGCCGCCCGCAGCCCGTTCGCGTCGTCGTTGGCACGGAACTCACGCTCGGCGTCCGCGTCGTCGAACTCCAGCATCCACTTGCGCATCTGGAGCTGGGCATGCCGCTGCTGCACCCAGCACCGCACCGCTTGCGCTCCCACAGGGCGAAAATAGCCGAGACGCGGGCCGGCCGAGGCCGCTATTCGACGATGTCGCCGCGGTAGCGCTCGAAAAGCGCAAGGAATTCGGCTCTTTCGGCATCGGCGACGCCATTCTTGATCAGCGCGGCGTCGGCATACTGCAGGTTGGTCTCCCACTCCTCGGCCGCGATCGCCAGGCCCGCATGTGCGGTCATCGCATCCTCCTCGACCAAGCATCCCGCCATTCCTCGCACAGCCCTCAGAGTCAAGCATGGCCCCCACAGGACATGGTTATTACTGCCAACCGAGAATCAAATCCTGCCGATCGGAATGCTCCTGCGGCACAGCCTGTTTCAACGATCAGAGCACCACAACAACCGAAGAAGGGGTTCAAAATGAAGAAGTTCGGCTTTGCCACTCTGATCGCTTCGAGCATGACCGCCGCCGTCCTGGGTCTGGCTGTTCCGGCTCAGGCCACCACCGGAACCCCGATTGGTCCGCACTACGGCGTCGACAACCACGACACCGTCAACACCACCAACGGGTTCTACGACCAAGCGTTCTGATCTGCAAACGCGAAAACGCCCCCGGCCCAACAGGACCGGGGGCGTTTTCGATGGAACTACCTAGTGGGCGTGGCCGTGGTGGCCGTGCCCGTGATCGGCTTCCTCAGCCGGCTTGTCCACTACGGCCATCTGGGTAGTGCATTATTGCAGCCATGACGAAGCGAGCCCTGATAGCACCCGACTGTCACGCGTCACCGGGACTATGACCTCCCCAGAATCCCAGCTCGAAGAGTGCCGTGACTATTGCGAGCGCCGTGGCTGGGAAATTGTCGACGTAACCGAAGACATGGACGTATCAGGATCGGTAAACCTGTTCGACCGCAAGGTGCGTCCGAACCTGTCGCGTTGGTTGGCCGGCGAGGCCGTGCAATTCGATGTCATCAGTGAAGGTTGGTCGAACCCGCACACGTCCTCAGGCTTTGGGTTCGCCTCTTCTCCCGCGACGTCCTTGAGATAAAGCCGCGTCGCAGCAATCAGCACTGGTATGTCACTCTGGAGGTCGAGCCTGTGGTTACCGTAAGCGATTACGCCGTCAATTAGTACCTCGTGATGGTTGAAGATCGTTAATGCGTCCGGATGTTCGGCTCGCTGGACGTTGCCGAGCGCCCGGTCCTCTATGTGCTCGTAGGCATTCCTAATCTCCCGCAGCGCAGCACGACGGTCAGCGATGGCGGCCGGAACGGGCACAGTGCTGTTGATCGTCGCCCTTGCCTGTGTGCACATCGCGACCGCACGACCAAGCGATACAACGGCCAACTCAATGGCCCCGATCAGCGCGAACGCAGCGCGTCGAGCCGCTGGGGCACCTTCCGGTTCGTTCTGACGGAGATCACTGACCCGTTCGAACAGAGCCTGCGCCTGATCCAAACGACGTGTAGCGGCAAGCAAATAGCGACGTTCATTCTCCGAGTGATGAAGCCCGAAGCTCATCCAGGTGAACAGGACGGGGGTAAGAGGTACATAACCTTCAACACCTTGCCCTTCCCACCCATCGACGTAGTCCAGGTTGACCTCGATCTCTTCCAGAATGATCGCGTCACCGGGGCGCACATGTGCTCGGCGTCCATCGTCGTATTCGCCGTATCGAAGAGTCCGAGCGATCGTCTTGCCGGGCTATTCGCGGATCGGAACAACGCGTTGGGAAAGCATGTACCCGTCCGGCCCCTCCAGCTGGGAGTGCACGGACATGTGGGAGATGTGCTCCATCACCAGCAATTGGTCGCCCTCGTACACCGGTATGTGGCCTGAATCTGGATCGCAGGGGTCAGCGCCACGGAGATAGACCTGGTTGCCCTCGCGTGAGTGAAGTATTGCCCGCTCAGGTTCGGGCCAGTGGTCGAGACGCACCTCACCTATGTAGCCAACCGGGACACGTTCACCGCGGTAGGTCTGTTCCTCGGACATCAGGTAATTGTCTGCCATGCGCCCTGGTGGTCGACAAACCGAACCGATACAAGATGTTCTGAACAACATTCGCGGAATTCGCAGGTCGTAAGGGCACACCGCCACACCTTCGGGCCGTGATTGGCGCAAAAAATGTCGCATCTACGCTCGGTTGACAAGGACTAAGTCGGTGGCGGCGGGACGACAAACTCCACTGATCGTCCGGGTTGAATACCCGTGCCGGCATGTCGCCGTGGAACGAGACGGTTATCGCCTCAAAGCTCCCGCCAACGTCGTGGCCGTCTTTGACCTGGTCCCAGGTGCCGGGTTTGTTGGGGTCGCCTTCGCAGCCACAGCCACATCGGCGCTCCAGCGAGCGTCGGATCGCACAAATCCCTTTGCCGCACAACGGAATGACCGGCTGACATGATCTACTTCCTTGTCACTGATGGTGCATGACAGTCTTTTCCAACGTTTTGCGCAGCGGTACGGTTAGGCTATGCCAATCCCGATTCCACCCGCCGTAATCAAAGTGATCCCGTGGGGAGCTCTGTTCACTGCCGTCGGAGGCGGGTTCGGATACTGGAAGAGGCGTCAGGCGAAAAAGGCAGCCCAGATCGCCGAAGACGAGGCGACGTGGCTGATCGAGTGGGACAGCAAGGTGACCTTTGGGACCAACAAACTGTTCAATTTCAAACTAACCAACAAGACCAACACAGATAAATACCGCGTCTGCGTTGATGGGGCCAACGGCGTCGACCGATGGGACGTCGTCCACGGTACTAAACACAGACCCCTCGAAAAGGCACACCCGCCGCAGGCGTATCCGCCGACAAATGGTCAACCGGTGTTTACCGTCACGTGGTACCTAACCCAGTCGGCGAAAAAGCCGCGCACGGTCAAGGTATGGGGTCAGGCGTAAGCCAGTTGGTGGAATCCGAGCACGCCATGGGCACCGGCCTTCGGGGCGGTGCCCATGTGGGCGCTGTTCGGCCAGCGTCCAGCATGGGGGGGTTGCACCACAGATGGACATTCGTGCGGCAGGGAGGCCGCCAGGAACCAGTACGGCGGGGTGTTGAATAACCGCCCAGGCAAGGCGCAGCCTCCCGTTCGACCAGAGGGCTGAGCTTTGACTAAGTGGTGTGGGTTGTGCGGCACCCGACCCCAGACGACGGAGGCATCGATGCAGCCGGGAGGACATGGCCGCACGGTTGAATACTTGGCCTGACGTGCCACGAGGGCTACACGCCGGGCCAGCATTGCG
Organism: Mycolicibacterium sp. CBMA 226; assembly: GCF_009729075.1. Classification (GTDB taxonomy): domain Bacteria; phylum Actinomycetota; class Actinomycetes; order Mycobacteriales; family Mycobacteriaceae; genus Mycobacterium. The sequence goes on from NZ_VTGY01000013.1 coordinate 425,737, forward strand.
GATCGGCGATACCCCAGTGGGTCACCCCCACCCCGCGACTCGCTGACCGTGGTATTGCGGCCCTTCGACCATGTACAGGTTTCCAGCCCGTCGACACCGCAGCATGTGGTTCCATCGGAGAATGGTTGACCGCCCGCAAATCGTTTTTGTCCATGGACTTTTCTCCTCGGCGGCCATTTGGGACAAATTCGTGTCCCTGCTTCGAAACGACACAGCATTCAAGGACATCGACTGTCTACGTTTCGAGTACTCCACTCCGAAGTTTCGACTGCTTCCAACCAGGAAGATCCCTTCGTTCGACGACCTTGCAGACCGCCTCAGAACGTTTATCGACCTCAACTGCGACCCCGCGAAGCCCCTCTTGATCGTCAGCCATAGCCAAGGGGGCCTCATAGTCCAGAGATTCTTGGCAAGGAGCCTGGACTCGGAGCTCCTCGAAAGTGTTCGCAGGATCAAAATGGTCGTCATGTTCTCGTGCCCGAACGCCGGTTCAGACATTCTACTTTCCCTAAGAAGAGTCACCGTTATGTGGAGACATGCTCAAGAGAAGGAGTTGCGTCCACTCAATGACCTTGTCACCGCCACTCGCCGTACCATTCTTTGGAAAGTAATACATGCTCAACCAAACGATCCAAAATCGTGCCACATCCCCATTTTCCTCTATGCCGGGGACACCGATAATGTTGTAACTTCCGTGTCAGCATTCGACGTCTTCCCGCTCGAAAATACAGCAGTAATAAAAGGCGATCACTCGTCTGTCATTCAGCCAACAGGGACGGAAGATGAGTCCTACAAGGCTCTCAGTCGACGAATAAAACAAGTCATTGAGAATACGGGAGAATCAACGCGGTCGGCCGAACCTGCCGACAATGGTACACAATCGGAGCCCTTGCAGGATAGCGAACCAAACGTCGAGGAACTCCTTAGAAGAGCCCGTCAGTATGAAGCAGAAGGTCTTAATAGCCGAGCCGAGGCAACGTATCGACGGGCTAGTTCGACTCGAAATCTGAATGCGCTCCAAGACTACTCAAGGTTCCAACGGCGACAAGGCGACCTTGCTGGCTCAATACATACAAGCTCTCGGATCATCGAGGTACTCGTCGATTCCGATGATACGGAAGAGAATCGCGTCCATCAGTCGCGCGTAATGGCCACTACTGGGATCGCCCAGCGCAATCTTGGAAATCTCCGTCAGTCGGAGAAATCCCTTCGAGAGGCTATTCGCGCCGTTCGAGGTGACACAGAACTCGAGATTGAAGCTCGCGCGTATGCCCTGGACAATCTCGGGATAACACTCGTGCGATCGGCCGATACAAAGGCAGCCAGAAGATGCTTTGACGATGCTCTCGACATTAGAGAACGGCTAAATGGAAAAATCGGCCTGGCCCACACACTTATGAACATAGCCCGTCTTGATATGCGAGACGGAAATCTCGAAGACGCTATGAGCGGGTGCCAACGGGCAATGTCTCTATTGGATGCCCAGACCGATAGTGCCGCTATGGCATCGGCGCTGTCCATTCGCGGAGAAGTCGCATACATTAATTCGCGCTTCGATGCTGCACAAAGAGACTTCGCCAAAGCTCTTCGCCTCAACGAGGCTACCGGTCGCGGTGTCAACATCGCCTTGTCTCAACAGCAACTTGCAAGAGTCTTACTGGAGCAAGGGGACAAAGTACAAGCCGAAATATACGCAAGGAAAGCTCTGGATCATTACCGTTCGTCGTCGAATGCCGAGGGCGAGGTCGGATCAAATCAAACGTTGGCACGAATCACATACTCGAATGGGGATCACGAGCTTTCCATAACCATGCTCGAAGATTGCGTTGCCGCGTACAACGATTTAGGAAATCTCACCGGCGAAGCCTGGTCTACTCTTTATTTGGCCGATGTGTTGTTTAAGCTCGATCGACCGGCTGCCGCAAAAGCGAGGCTTGAACGCGCTGCAGTGCTCGCTGCGACGATCGATAACGCATCCCTACGCCGCGCGGTTGATAAATTGATCCAGTTATGAATCAAGCATTTCACCTGTCACGCTGACTTGCCGGAAGCTCCGGTCAGGCCACAGAAAACAGGTCAGTCTCCCATCGGCAAACGAGCCGCAACCGGTGTCAATCGCGGCCGAGCTGGGCCCGACCCGAGGGAGTCGATCTGCAGTCGGAATGTGTCCGTACACCCGGTACCGGTCTCCTACCTGTTCAAAGATCGGGTCGCTGGGGTCGTGCGCCACAGCGAGGGAGTCTCCTACGAACCAAGGGTGGAGTCTGTCGAGGAACTCCACATGGTGCATTGGAATGCTCTTGCGAAGCTGCTCTCCCACATTTCCTTTGGGCGACCGAATGTAGGATTTGACGGTCATCGCTCCACCCATCGACAGAAACGGGAAGATCTCTCCGGACGCAAGCGCCTCGCGAAACGCCAGGTCGTGGTTACCCGCGATGAAGACTGTATCGGATCGTGCGACCGAAAAATCGACAAGTAGCTGAATTACTTCGGCGCTATTCGGCCCGCGATTAACGTAATCACCGGCGAACACCGCCAACCCCTTCCAATCGCGCAGCACGCGGAGCATCGCACTCAGTGCATCGCTATTTCCGTGGATGTCGCCGATAACTGCAATCTGGTCTGTCACAGCAGTACCTTCGGAAGGGCCGAGTAGTCAATTGAGTCCTGGTCGCCCTCAGATCCGGCACGAATCGCGAGCGTAGCGAGATTCCTGTCTGTGTCCCAAGTAGCAATGGCCAACGCCTCGATTGAGCCATAATCGTGTTTCGGGAACGGACCGACGACGTCGATGAGCCTTGAGATCAGTTCCTCTAGGAGATCAACAGATGGAGGACCCGTAATCTCGGGGTCGGACGCTAAGAGTGTTGCGAGCCTTGGCTCGTGGAACCGTTTCGCAAGCTGGCGCACAGAGAAACATGGTTCGCCGTCGACCATCGCAGACGCATAGACAGCCGTTCGAAGCAAGTAACGGGCGAGGCGGACCATTCCCCCGAAGTGCGCTGCCTTCACAGCGTCTGGCTGTACAAGGATAGTTGAATATTGGATCACCCGCGCCAGCAATTGCGCTGGGTCGGCTGGCTGTATCCCGTCAATAAGCTGGGTCAAACCGTCGCCAATTTCCAGGAGGACGCGGCCGTCTCGCCTGAGGTGTGTACCAAAGAGCGTCCCGCTCGCGCTCTCAAGTTGTTCGCGGGTATACGAACTGACTGACACCCGGCCGGCTTTGAAAGTCGGGCTCTGCCACGACGATGTATACCGCAGAATGTCAAAATCCGACGAGGCCTCGTAGTCGTCGCGAGCGCGGCTGCCGTAGAGGAGCAGCCCCTTAGTCTCGGCCGCAATATGGGACATCACATGTCCAACCTCGTCGACCGTTAGCCCGAGAGTCTCGAGCGCAACGGTAATCTCTGGCGCTGTCAAAGAGTGTTCGGACATTATGTAGTGACCGTAGCCGCCGTCGGAGCAAATCTGCAGATTGGCACGATTGGTGATCCGATCCACCGTCACTCCCGGGAGCAACGTTTCTCGCCTCGCTGTTGTAGAGCGTGAGGTCGTATACCGCCGGGTACTCGCCAGTCGGTGGTTTGTCATGGACCGGAGTGTCCACCCGTCCCCCAGGACAAAGAAAAACACCCCCGGTCCATCAGGACCGGGGGCGTTTTCGATGGAACTACCTAGTGGGCGTGACCATGGTGGCCGTGCCCGTGATCGGCTTCCTCAGCCGGCTTCTCCACGACGGCCGTCTCGGTCGTCAGGATCATCCGGGCCACCGACGCGGCGTTGAGCACCGCGGACCGGGTCACCTTGGCCGGGTCGACGATGCCGTCGGCCAGCAGGTCACCGTAGGTGAGGGTGGCGGCGTTGAAGCCGTGCCCGGCGGGCAGCTCCGACACCTTGTTCACCACGACGGGTCCGTCCAGGCCGGCGTTGGTGGCGATCCAATACAGCGGGGCCGACAGCGCCGAGGAGAAGACCTCGAGGCCGATCAGCTCGTCGCCGGACAGCGAGCCACGCAGGCTGTCCAGGGCGGTGCGAGCCTGGACCAGAGCGGCGCCACCACCGGTGACGATGCCCTCTTCGACCGCGGCCTTGGCGGCGGCGACGGCGTCCTCGACGGCTTCCTTGCGCTTCTTCAGGTCGGTCTCGGTGGCAGCGCCGACCTTGATGACGGCCACGCCGCCGGCCAGCTTGGCGAGGCGCTCTTCGAGCTTCTCGCGGTCCCAATCCGAGTCCGAGGCCTCGATCTCGCTGCGCAGCTGCGCCTTGCGACCGTCGATGGCCTCAGCAGTGCCGCCGCCGTCGACAATCACGGTGCTGTCCTTGCTGACCACGACGCGACGGGCGGTGCCCAGCACGTCCAGCCCGGCATCGCGCAGGAGCAGACCCACGTCCGGGTTGACGACCTGGCCGCCGGTGACCACGGCGAGGTCCTCCAGGAACGCCTTGCGACGGTCGCCGAAGAACGGCGCCTTGACGGCGACGGCCTTGAGGGTCTTGCGGATGGCGTTGACGACCAGCGTCGACAGCGCCTCGCCCTCGATGTCCTCGGCGATGATCAGCAGCGGCTTGCCGGCCTGGGCCACCTTCTCCAGCAGCGGCAGCAGGTCGGGCAGCGAGCTGATCTTGTCGCGGTGCAGCAGCACCAGCGCGTCCTCGAGGACCGCTTCCTGGGCGTCGAAGTCGGTGACGAAGTACGCCGACAGGAAGCCCTTGTCGAAGCCGACGCCCTCGGTGACCTCGAGCTCGGTGTTCAGGGTCGAGGACTCCTCGACGGTGACGACGCCGTCGGCACCGACACGGGTCATGGCCTCACCCACCAGGTCGCCGATCAGTTCGTCGCGCGAGGAAACGGTCGCGACCTGGGCGATGGCGGTCTTGCTGGAAACGGGAGTTGCCGCCGACAACAATGCCTCGGAGACCGCGTCGGCGGCCTTCGAGATGCCCGAACCGAGCGCGATCGGGTTGGCACCGGCAGCGACGTTGCGCAGGCCGGCCTTCACGATGGCCTGGGCCAGCACGGTCGCGGTGGTGGTGCCGTCACCGGCGACGTCGTTGGTCTTGGTCGCGACGGACTTGACCAGCTGGGCGCCGAGGTTCTCGAACGGGTCTTCCAGGTCGATGTCGCGGGCGATGGTGACGCCGTCGTTCGTGACCTGCGGGCCACCGAAGGCCTTGGCCAGCACGACGTTCCGGCCGCGCGGGCCGATGGTGACGCGGACTGCGTCGGCGAGCTTGTCGACACCGGCTTCCATGGCCCGGCGCGCAGCTTCATTGAATTCAATCTGCTTGCTCATAAGAGCCTTTCGCTGATACGCATACCGCCCCGGACATCACCCATGCGGACACGGGGATTTCCGGGGCGGGACACGAATGCTTACTTGGAGACGACAGCCAGCACGTCGCGGGCCGAGAGGATCAGGTACTCCTCGCCGTTGTACTTGATCTCGGTGCCGCCGTACTTGCTGTAGATGACGGTGTCGCCCTCGGCGACGTCCAGGGGGATCCGCTTCTCGCCGTCCTCATCCCAGCGGCCGGGGCCAACTGCGACGACGGTGCCTTCCTGCGGCTTTTCCTTGGCGGTGTCAGGGATGACCAGACCGGAAGCGGTCGTGGTCTCGGCCTCGTTGGCCTGAACGAGGATCTTGTCCTCGAGTGGCTTGATGTTGACTGCCACGATGGAAGCCCTCCACTTGGTTGGTATGTCGATCCAGGGCCAATCCCCGGATGCAGGTTGTTCGGCAAGCGTCCTGGCCGCACACCGTCGTCGCGGGTGCCGGAGCGCGGTTGGCCGCGTGCCACCTAGCACTCTATACACGCGAGTGCTAGCGCTCAAGGGTGGGGCAGTGCCGGGTTCAGGCGAACTCGCCGAGAGCAGAAAGAGTGGGCATCGTCGATCCTTAGCCGGGCTGCGGAATTTCGGGGATACCTCGCGAAAGGAGTCCAACGAGATTAGGTGAACTAAGCGCGTCGCACAGAACCACCACCGTCAGCTAGCTGCGCTAATCACATTCGATCGACATCTGGAACCGATTTCAACGCCGCCGCAACGTGTCACACCCTCGGCATAAAATCGCACACATGTTCGAATCAAAGGGTGGTCACCACCCCGCTACCGCAGCGGTCGACGAGATCACCGCCGCCGCCAGGGAAGAGAACGCCGCCGGTGCCCGCCGGCTCGCGGCGATCGGGAATCTGTATGCCCTGCGGGCTCCTGACGACGATACGGAGAGACGGCACTGGGTGATCGACGGATTCACCGGCCTGGTGGTCGAGGTCGCCGCGGCGTTGGGAGTGTCGCGGTGCCGGGCCCGCGCACAGGTCGAGCGGGCGGTCACTCTGCGTGAGCGGCTCCCGAAAGTCGCTGAGATCTACGCACGCGGCCTGGTCGACGCGGTACTGATCGGCATGATCGTCTCGCGCACCGATCTGATCGTTGATGACGAGGCGGCTCGCCTGGTTGATGCCGAGCTGGCAGCGAAAATGGTGCGCTGGGGCCGGTTGTCGAAACCGAAAATGGAGCACCGGATCGACGCGATCATCGGCCGTATCGACGAGCTGGCCGTGCATGGCCCGCGGCCGCCGTCGCAGGCGCGCTACCTCGATTTCCGGTCCGCTGGACCAGGTGCTGCGTCAGTGTGCGGGGCACTCGATGCGGCGACCGCTGCCGTTGTGGACGCCCGGCTCGACGAGCTGGCACGAAGGGTGTGCGTCGATGACCCGCGCAGCCATGACCAGCGCCGCGCCGCCGCCCTCAGAGCGTTGGCTGACGGTGGGCGGTTGCAGTGCGAGTGCGGACTGCGACAGTGCCCCGCCGCGGGCGAAGAGCCGGCCGGAGGGAGTGCGGTGAAAGCAGTGATCCATGTGATCGCCACCCCCGATACTCTCGACGGTCGGACGCCGGGGTACCTCCCCGGGTACGGAGAGATCGCCGCCGAGCAGGTCGATAGCTTGGCAGTGGAAGCAACGGTTCGGGAAGTCCTCATGCCGCCAAACGAATCCGAGCCACGGTACCGGCCGTCGGCGAAGCTCGCGGACTTCGTCCGCTGCCGGGACCTGACGTGCCGATTCCCCGACTGCGACCGACCCGCCGAAGCCTGCGACATCGACCACACCGTGCCCCATCCTGCGGGACCGACTCATCCGTCGAACCTGAAGTGCCTGTGCCGGTTTCACCATCTACTCAAGACGTTCCACGGCTGGACCGACCACCAGTACCCCGACGGCACCGTCGTGTGGACCTCTCCCACCGGACACACATACATCACCAAACCCGAAGGCGCGCATTGGTTCTCGGCGTTGGGTCAGCCTACCGGGTTGCCGGCCGTCGGCGAAGCGCCAGCCGGAAAGCCCGGGCGCGGGCGCTGCATGCCCACCCGCAAACGCACCCGAGTCCAGGAACGCCGCGACCGCATCTACCGAGAGCGGTACCTCAACGACGTCCGCATCATCGAAGAACTCTTCGATCAAGAAATCGCCGCCGACGCGGACCCAGCACCGTTCTAACTGCCGGTGTTGACCAGAAGCAGGTTGGAGGTGGCTCGATGAGTGATGGTGTTGGCCGTTGACCCGAGGACCCTCGCGAAGCCCGCCATGCCACGGTTCCCGATCACGAGGAGGTCATATTCGGCTGCCGCAAGCACGTCGGCGGGACCACCGACCAGCGCCTGCCGCTCCAGCAAGCCGGGGCTGTCCAGCTGGCTTGCGACGCCGTTCAGCGTCTCCTCGGCCGCAACGATATCGGCGGCGACCGTGATCAGGATCGACCGGGCGCCGAGGGCTGCCGCCAAGTCGTAGCCGGCACGAACCGCCCGCACCGAGGTTTCGGAGCCGTCAGTGGCCAGGGCGATGGACTGTACCGCGGCGACCGGCTGGCGCACGAACATCACATCGACGGGGCTGTGGTGCGACAGCTCGTTGGAGGTACTCCCCCACAAGCGGCTGGAGGTCTGACCGAGACCCGCCGCTCCGACGACGATGAGCGGACGCTCGGCCTGCGCCGCGGCGTCGACCAGGGCATCAAATGCGTTGCCCTTCAAAGCAATCTTCTCGATCGCCGTGACTCCCAACGCGGTGAGGTCCACGTCGGCGCCTTCCGCCGTCAAGTCCGCCCATGGCTGTTCCCGCCCGCCGGGAACCGAGACGCTGGGCTTCCACGTCGTGACCACGGTGACGGGCACGCCCAGCGCAGCCGCCACCACCCCGGCGACGCCGACCGCGTCGGTCGCCTCGTCGGACCCGTCGGTGCCGACGACGATTCGAGAGTAGGTGGTCATGGTGATCACGCTCCGAAGACGAGGATGTGGACGGCGCCGACGAGGATGCCCAGGAGTCCGCCGTGGGCGTACAGCAGCCACGCGTCCTGCTCGATGGCCGAGTACAGCATCTCGCCGAACTTGTCGGGCGGCAGCGCGCGGAACTTCTCGGTCGCGAACGTCTCGATCTTCTTGGCCTGGGTCTTGTTGAACCCCGGGTCGTAGAGGACGCTGGGCGCGAAATCCACCAGTTTGTCGCCGGCGCCGCGCTGCAGTCCTTCGACATCGACGACACCGAACGAGTTGCGGGCGACGACGAGGTACGGGCCGAGAATACGTTCGGCCTCTTCGCCGACCGCGGACTGGATCAGCGCGCGGGTCTTGTCTGCACTGGCACCGTTCAGCAGTTCGTGCGCAAAGTTCTTGACCGTCAGGACCTGCAGCGACAACATGGTCGCCAGCTCGTGGGCGGCCTGATGCTGTCGCTTCGCGAAAAGCCCTTGTTTCCAGAGGTATTTGTAGCGTGGCTGCGGCTCCCCCGGCTCGAACACGACCTTGATCGCGATGATGTTGACGACGATGCCGATCACCGCGGCACCGCCGAGCACCCACAGCCAGGTCGGCAGGAAGTGCAGGATCGAGTCGAGGAATCCCGGCAGGTGGATGGCGAAACCGCCATGGGCCGCAGCATGTTCGCGCGCTTCGTCGCTCGAGTAGTAGATGAGCGAGAGCCAGAGCGCTAGCAGCACACCGAACGGGAAGCCCAGTGCGCCGACACGCACCATGAAGCGCAGTTCTGGTACCGCCATGCCTTTTATGATGTCCCGCAACACTTCTGGGTTGCGACGCAGGAAGTTGACGGTCATCAGCTTGACGTTGAGCAACTGATCGATGTTCTCGCCGATCTTCGCGAAGGCGCGCTTCGAGATGGTCGGCAGCTCTGCGTCGACCGTCTGCAGCACCTCATCCTTCAACGGCTGCGGGAGTGACCGCCACATCTGCGGGTGCCGGGCCTCGATGATCTCGGTGGTCAGTCGGCCGATGTCCGGTCGCGCGGCCACCGCAATTGCTTTGGCGAGTTTGTCCGGATTGAGCTGTTCATAGAAGTCCGAAATCTTGCCTATTCGGGCTATGGACGTGTCGACGATGAGGCTTGCCATCTTCTCGGCTCGACACGGGATGAATCCCTGAAAACCCAGAATTCCGTTGGGCGCAAAGGTCGGCAGAATCTGGACCTTGCGAGGCAGAAAGGGAAATATCCGCTTCAGCCCCGGCACATAGAACCCGGTGAACCGGACGGGCGCGAACAGCATGATGACGCCGGTCCAGTTGGTGATCAAGCCGGCGATCGCGCTGAAGATCGGCACGCTGATGATGTCGACTACGAATTTCGATTGTCCGGTGAGCTCCTCCCAATCAAGAAAGGGCCCGGAGGCGAGCGTTGTCATGAAATGTCCCTGGGCTTGTGGGGTCTGGTTCAGTGCTTGTGTTTGTGCGCGGCGGGGTCGGGCGGCCCTTTGCCGATGATCTTGTCGCCGCGCTCGTCGGTGGCCCATCCGCCGGCGTTGTAGCCCTCGGTGTCGATACACACCTCGCAGAACTGTTGACCGAATTCCGACAGGTAGATGCTGCGGTACACGCTGATGGTCTTGGGTATCGCCTCGGTGACCTCGAGCGCCCGCGGTTGTACCTCCAGCAGCGCGTAGCGCCGGTAGTCGGCTACCGGTTCCGCCGAAAAGCGGACCAGACCAAGACGATTCAGATTCGCGAGATAGCGCTGGTCGGACTCGGGCCACCGGCAACCGGCCATGTCCGCGATCATGTTGACGCCGCTGACGAGCCGCTCCGAGCCGACCTGGAACATGGTCTTCGTCCGGATATCGATGGACGGCTGGACGCCCGCGACAGCCAGGAAGCGCAACATCCGAACTTCGTCCGGCGCAAGCTCATTGAGGATTTGTTCGAATGCGGGATGCCGGTGCGCCTGCTGACGTGTCGGCTTCTGCGACTTCGCAATCAGTTCGTCGCCCCAGTGGCGCAGGTCGGCGTCGCTATCGTGTTTTGCGGCTTTCTTGTGACCGTCGTGATGATCGGATTTCTTCTTGGCCGTGTCGCCGTTGCCGCCCATCACCCGACGGACCGGTGTGACGGCCACGCCCATGACGGCCGCGGGATTCAGCGCCGACTCCGCGGCGCGTTTGAGGCCGCCGAGGAGTCCCGGGTTCTCGACCGGTGACACAGCGGTTGGGGCAGCGGCATTTTCGTCAGTGTCGTCAATATCGTCGTCGTCTGATGCCTCGGCGGCCGGCGAGATCGCCGCCGCTTCCGGACGCGCGTCGCGCCTGGGTAGCCGGCTCAGAATGTTGACGACTTTCAACAGGTCGCCCGCGGCAGCCCGGGTCGACTGCACCGCGGCCGCGATGTCCCGCGCGGTGTCGATGCCGAGCTTGGTGAGCGGATCGACGATGGCGCCCAAGGGATTACCGCTGGGTTCCTGATCACGATCGCCGGAGGGCAGCGCGCCGTCTGCTTTGTCGGATTGTGGATCATCGCCCATAATTCGCCTCCGTCGGACCGTGCGAGTAATTATCCAAAGGACCGGCTCGCTGACATGCGTTTCGCAGTGATCCAAAAACTACTGACGGCGGCGCATGCTCACTACGTCGCAAACAGCCAAAGTTCGTCCAGCACCCACGGCGCCAGTTGTCGACGGTCCACAAACGGCCCGCCGCGATGAATTGTCAGTTGAGAACTGCCTGCCCGAACCAGTGGCACAGCAGCAATGCGACCTCGACCTCGATCCGGTCGTCGACAATGGGCGTGCCCCGGCGACTGATGGCGCGGTTCACTCGGTACTTGATCGAATTCGAATGCAAGTGCATTTCGTCGGCGGCCGCCTTGAAACTCGAGCCAGACCGCAGAAAGACGCGCAACGTCTCGCGGAGCCGCTCGTCGTTCTCGGTGTCGCTCGCCAGCGGGCCGAGGATTTCGGCCACCCACGCGCCGACCGATCCAACGTTGTCGCCCAAGAGCGTCGCGACGGGCAACCCCGGATCACTCGCCGCGGTGATGCGCCGGTCAACCGAGCCCGACACCACCGCCACCGCGCGAGCGTCCACCGCCTGCTCATGTGAACGCCGGAATCCCTCGATACCCGGCAACGGGTTGCCCAGTGCGATCCACGGCGAATCCTGTTGTGTCGCCGCGAATTCACGGATCCGGTCCGACGCATCCTCGGCGATGCCCGCCGACAGCGGAAGCCAGACCCAGGCCGTGAGGTGGTCGACCGACAGGAACAACGGCGGCTCATGGGTGCCCAGGGACGTGGCCAGGTGGTTGGCGAAACGCTCCATGCGCACGAGCTCGTCGCCGCCGTTGTCATCGGGATACCACAGCGCCAGCGCGAGGTGCACGCGCCGCAGCGGGTAGCGGATTTCCTCGGTCAGCTCGTCGACGTCACCGCCCGCCGCGGCGAGGATGGCGCGAACGCGTTGGCCCCGCATACTGTTTCGGTTTTCCACCCACCGGTCGTACTCCTGCTGGTAGGTGGTGAGGACCTGCTGCGAAATCCAGTCGATGTAACCGAACGAGACCGTCTGAAAGTACTTGAACACGTCGAGACTCCACCGCGGATCCAGGTCCGAAGCGGCGATCTCGTCGAGTACGAAATTCAGCACTTCCTGGTGCCCCAATCGGTACGCGCGCACCATCGCATTTGCCGGGACGCCCCGCTGCGCCATCCGCCGCGCGTGCTCGAGCGATTCCGTCGGCGGCACGACGTCCTCGATCGGGATGCGGTGACGAATCGAGGCGAAGACGGTGTCGACGTTGGCGGCGACTGTGTGCCCCTGTAATTCGAGAAGCTGAGCATCCTCGCTGAGCTCGGCGATCTCGGTCAGCAGGATTTTCTGGATCGACTGCGTGATGTCGTCCAGCTTGCTGTCGAGTGCGCCGATGATGTCCGCTGCTCGTGCGGCGACGGCACTCTCGTCGACGCGTCGTTCCGGCATGAAATGACCGTAGATCACCAGGCGGCGCAGTTGCTGCAAATCGGGCTTTGTCGTCACACGACAACGACGCTCCGCAAACTCCTCGAGAGTTGGTCGTCGCGAGACGTCGATCGGAACCGCCGTCGTCAATAGCTTTCGTAGACATCAGACCAACAAGGAGGGCACCAGTGACTACTCCCGCCACGACCGAGGTGGACCTCGCCGCCGTCGACCTTGCCGACCCCGCGATATGGGATGACGGACCACCATACGAGTTGTTCGCCCGTATGCAGCGCGAAGACCCGGTGCACTACAGCCCGCAGCGGAATGTGCCCGGCGAAGGCGGCTTCTGGTCGATCACTCGTTTCGACGACGTCCGGACCGTCAGCCGCGACCACCGCACGTTCTCGTCCGAGAAGCGCGGCATCTTCAACGTCGACGACATCGGCGTACCGCTGGATATCCAGCGCCTGCAGCTGATTTCGATGGACCCGCCCCGCCACGACCGGCTCAAGGCCCTCGTCATCAAGGCCTTCACGCCCGAGCGCATCGCGGCCCACGAAGAGGCCATCAAGCAGATCATCAACGACGTCCTCGACAGCGTGGCGGACCGCGAGACCTTCGACCTGGTCCGCGACGTCGCGCGGCCGGTGCCGGCCCGGGTGATCGGTTCGATGCTCGGCACGCCCGCCGACGACGACGAGCGCCTCGTCTACTGGACCAACGTGTTCAGCGCCTTCGAGGACCCGGACATCCGCAAGGGTTGGGACGACGCCGGCGCCATCGTCGGCGAGATCATCACGTACCTGGGCGATCAGATGGACCAGCGCCGGGAGAACCCGCGCGACGACCTCATCACCGCGGTGATGAACGCGGAAGTCGACGGCGAAAAACTCACCGAGCTCGAGATGGCGACGTTCTTCGTCCTGCTCATGACGGCCGGCAACGACTCGACGCGCGCCACCTACAGCGCGACGATGCTGGCCCTGATGCAGAATCCGGATCAGCTGATCCTGCTGCAGGAGAATCCCGAGCTGCTCGAACCCACCGTCGAGGAGGGCCTGCGTTACGCGCCCGCCTTCGCCTTCATGGGTCGCGCCGCGACGACCGACTTCGAGCTGCGCGGCAAGCAGATCAAGGAAGGCGACCGTCTGCTGCTCTGGTACCTGGCCTCCAATCGGGACGAGACCGCCTTCGAGAATCCGCACGAGTTCGACATCACCCGTGAAGAGCTGGCGGACAAGCACCAGGCCTTCGGTGGCCGCGGCAAGCATTTCTGCCTGGGCGCCAACCTGGCGCGACTGGAACTCAAACTGTGGATCCAGGAGACCATCCGCCGCTTCCCGGACCTCATGCTGGACGGTGATCCGACGCGGGTGCGGGCCCTGTTCCTCAACCAGTACAAGTCGATCCCCGTCCGTCGCGCAGCGATCGGCAGCTCGGGCGAAGAGCAGAGGGCATCGTGAGTAACGCCGCTTACCGTGAAGTCGAGGTCGACCTCGAGGTTCGTCGACGCGAGCAATCCGCGGACGGCGTCGTCACGCTGACCCTCGCCGACCCCTCCGGCGCGGACCTGCCCGAGTGGACCCCGGGTGCGCACATCGATCTGGTGCTGACGCCGTCGCTCACGCGGCAGTACTCCCTGTGCGGCAGCACCGCAAGCCGCAGTGAGTGGCAGGTCGGCATCCTGCTGGATCCGAACAGCCGCGGTGGTTCGCAGTTCGTCCACGACAAGCTGCACGAAGGCACCACGGTCCGGGTACGCGGTCCGCGCAACCACTTCGCGCTCGTGAACTCGCCGCGGTACCAGTTCGTCGCGGGCGGTATCGGCATCACGCCGATGCTCCCGATGATCGAAGCCGCCGAGGCCACCGGCGCCGACTGGCAGCTGATCTACGGCGGCAGCTCCCGCTCGTCGATGGCATACCTGGATGCGCTGGAACGCTTCGGCGACCGCGTGACCATCTGTGCGCGCGACGTGCACGGCGATGCGTTCCGGACGAAGTTGTCGGCGGTGCTCGCGGCTCCGCAAGCGAACACGCTGGTCTACTGTTGCGGCCCCGAAGGTCTGCTGGACGCCGTCGAGAAGGGCTGCCAGGCCTGGCCCGGCGGCAGCCTGCACCTCGAGCGCTTCTCCGCCAAGACCATCGAGGAGCCGTCGGACGCCCTCGAGACCTTCGAAGTCGAATGCCAGCGCTCCGGCATCACCCTGACCGTGCCGCTGGACAAGACGATCTACGACGTCGCCGAAGAAGCCGGCCTCGATGTGCTGGGGTCGTGCATGGAAGGCGTCTGCGGCACGTGTGAATGCGAAATCATCGCGGGCGTCGGCGACCACCGCGACTCAGTGCTCAACGACTCGGAGAAGGCCGCCAACCAAACCATCATGATCTGCGTCTCACGCTCCCGGTCCGAAAGGCTGGTGCTCGACCTATGAGAACCAACTACCCGTCGAACTGCTGGTACGTGGCCGCGCTCAGCGATGAGGTCGGCGAAGGATTGCTGGCCCGCCGCCTGCTCGGCAAGCACGTGGTGTTGTACCGCCGTGCGTCAGGCGACGTGGTCGCCCTGGAGGACCGCTGCGTGCATCGCGCCTACCCCCTGTCCGAGGGCCGCCGCGACGGCGACCGCCTGGTCTGCGGCTACCACGGCTTCAGCTACGAACCCGACGGCTGCCTGGCCGACGTGCCGTCGCAGGAGAACGTCCCGCCCGGCGCCCGGGTGCCGGCGTACCCGGTCGTCGAGACCGCGCCGTTCGTCTGGATCTGGCTGGGCGAACCACGGGCCGCTGCCCTGCGTCCGCCGCCGCGCGTGCCTTCCGTTGGCTGGACCGGTACCACCGAGGTCCTGCGGGTCGAGGCGAATTACCTTCTGCTGCACGAGCATTACCTCGACCTGACCGACGTGTTCGTCACGCATCCGGAGGTCGTGCCGCCGGACATCCAGCAGCTGCCGCCGCTGGGCGAGGTCGAGATCTCCGAACGCTCGGTGGCCTATACCCGCCACACTCCCCCGAGTCGCCTCGCCCCGTGGGAGTCCGCAATCACCGGCCTGCCGGAAGAGACGGTGGCCACGCGGCGTGAAGAGGGTACGTTCGTCTCGCCGGCGCTGCACACCCAGCACTACGCCATCGAGGTCGAAGACGGAAAGTCCTACGAGCTCTTGCGAATTCATGGTTTCACCCCGGAGTCACCCGGTGCAACGCATGTCTTCCTGCAGATGGCCCGCAACTATGCCAGCGCCGAGGACACCATCACCGAATACCTGCGCATCATGTTCCACGAGTGGGCCGTACGCGATGCGGCACTGCTGGAGACGATTCAACGACGGCTCGACGAACCCGGTGCCCGCCGGCGCGACATCAACGTCAAGGCCGACCGGGCCGCCATCCGGGCCCGGCGTATCGCCATGGACATGCTCGACGACGAAACCAGCCGTTTCACCGCCAACTGAGGAGAAGCACATGTCCAACACCGACTATGACGTGATTGTCGTCGGGTCCGGATTCGGGGGCAGCGTCACCGCGCTGCGGTTGACCGAGAAGGGCTATCGCGTCGGCGTCCTGGAGGCCGGCCGCCGGTTCACCGACGAACAGTTCCCGAAAACCAGTTGGGACGTCCGGAAATTCGTGTGGGCGCCCAAGCTGGGCTGCTACGGCATTCAGCGCATCCACATGTTGCGTGACGTCGTCATCCTGGCCGGGGCGGGCGTGGGCGGTGGGTCGCTGAACTACGCCAACACCCTCTACAAGCCGCCCGCGACATTCTTCAACGACCCGCAGTGGGCCCACATCACCGACTGGTCCGACGAACTGTCGCCGTTCTACGACCAGGCCAGACGGATGCTCGGGGTGGTGATCAACCCGAGCATGACCCCCGCCGACGAGATCATGAAATCGGTTGCCGAGGACATGGGGGTGGGCGACACGTTCGTGCAAACCCCCGTCGGGGTGTTCTTCGGAGAGCCCGGCAAGACGGTGACCGACCCGTTCTTCGGCGGCGTCGGGCCGGACCGCACCGGGTGCATCGAATGCGGCAGCTGCATGACGGGCTGTCGCTACGGCGCCAAGAACACACTGTTGAAGAACTACCTCGGCCTGGCCGAGAATGCCGGTGCCACAGTGCATCCGCTGACGACGGTCGACGCGCTGCGACAGCGCCCCAGCGGAGTCTGGGAAATCGACACGGTGCGCACCGGCCGGACCCTGCGCAAGAACCGTCGCACCTTCACGGCGCGGCACGTCGTCCTGGCGGCCGGCACCTGGGGCACCCAGAACCTGCTGCACAAGATGAAGGACAGCGCTACCCTGCCACAGTTGTCCGACCGTCTCGGCGTGCTCACCCGCACCAACTCCGAATCCATCGTCGGCGCAATGAAATACAAGGTCGACCCGGCGCTGGACCTGACCCGCGGGGTGGCGATCACGTCGTCGTTCCACCCGACCAGCGACACCCACATCGAGTCGGTGCGCTACGGCAAGGGCTCCAACGCGATGGGTCTGCTGCAGACCCTCATGACCGACGGCGGTGGCCGGTGGCCGCGCTGGCTGAAGTTCCTCGGTCTGGCGGCGAAGCATCCGCGCGCTCTGCTGCGGGTGCTGACGGTCGACAATTGGAGTGAGCGCACGGTGATTTCGCTGGTGATGCAAAACCTCGACAACTCGATCACCACATTCACCAAGCGGGGGCTGCGCGGCCGGCACCTGTCGAGCAAGCAGGGCCACGGCCGGCCCAACCCGACGTGGATCCCGGCGGGTAACGACGCGACCCGCCGGGTCGCCGAGAAGATCGACGGCGTGACGGCCGGCACCTGGGGCGAGCTGTTCAACATCCCGCTGACGGCGCATTTCCTCGGCGGGTGCACCATCGGCTCGGATGCCGACCACGCAGTCATCGACCCCTATCACCGCGTCTACGGCTACCCGACCCTGAGTGTCGTCGACGGTTCGGCGGTTTCGGCCAACCTGGGAGTGAACCCGTCGTTGACCATCACCGCGCAGGCCGAACGTGCGGCAGCGATGTGGCCGAACAAGGGCGAGGACGACCTGCGCCCCGGGCAGGGGCAGCCCTATCGCCGGGTGGACGCCGTCGCACCGGTCAAACCCGTTGTGCCAGAGGGTGCTCCGGGGGCACTGCGGCTCCCGCTCATCCCAAGGTGATGTTCAGGTGGTCGGACACGTCGCCGACCATCTGAACATCGACGATGCGTTCGGTGAAGTACCAGCCGGCGTCGTCGCGCGCGAACGTATCGGCGTAGCGGCCCACCACGATGGGCTGCAGCGGCACAGTGTCGGTCTGCTGGACCACGCAGAATGTCGACCGGGCGCGGGCGGTGTCACCGTCGAGTTCGATGATCGGGTTGAGGACCAGATGTCGGGTCCGCGGCGTGTTTCCGTGGTCGGGGAAGCGGCGGGTGGTGCGGGCGAAGGTGTTGGCGATCAGCTGCCGGCCCTCGACGCTGCCGGACGTCGGCCCGCCGAACCGGCTGCGTCCCAACAGCTCTCCCACCCCGTCGAAGTCGCCGGCATCGATCAATTCGGCGTAGCGGTAAAGCAACTCGATGATCTCGAGTTTGTCCGCAGCGGCTGCCAGGGCACTCACGCGATCTGGCCTTTCACCACCGGCAGCCCCGGATCGCTCGGCACATCGAGCCGCGACGGTTTGGCTCCCGCCGCGATCAGATGCGCGGCGAACGAGGCGATCATGGCGCCATTGTCGGTGCACAGCCGCGGCCGAGGCACCCGAAGCGTCAAACCGGCCTCGGCACAACGTTCTTCGGCCAGTTCCCGCAGCCGCGAATTGGCCGCCACTCCCCCGGCGATCAGCAGTGTCGAGACGCCGAGGTCGGTGGCCGCACGAACTGCCTTGCTGGTCAGCACATCTGCGACGGCCTCCTGGAACCCCGCCGCCACGTCGGCATGCGACGCGTCGGGGTGTTTCTCCATGTGACGGGCGACCGCGGTCTTCAGCCCGGAAAAGCTGAAGGTGTACGGATCATCGCGCGGACCGGTCATACCGCGCGGAAACACGATGGCATCCCGGTCCCCCTGGCGGGCCAGTTCATCGAGCACCCGGCCACCGGGGTAGCCCAGGCCGAGCAGGCGGGCCACCTTGTCGTACGCCTCGCCGGCCGCGTCGTCGACAGTGCTGCCAAGCTCCTCGATGGGCTCACCCAGCGACCGGACGTGCAGCAGATGCGTGTGGCCGCCGGAGACCAGAAGACCGACGCTTTCTGGCAGCGGGCCGTGGTCGTACACGTCGGCGGCCAGATGCCCACCCAGGTGGTTGACGCCGTAGAAGGGCACGCCCCACGCCGCCGAATACGCCTTGGCCGCAGCGACACCCACCAGCAACGCCCCGGCCAGGCCGGGCCCGATGGTTGCCGCGACCACGTCCGGCCGCTGGATGCCGGCGGTCGCCAGCGCCCGGCTCATGGTTGGCCCCAGCGACTCCAGGTGGGCACGCGAGGCGATCTCGGGGACCACACCGCCGTAGCGGGTGTGTTCGTCGACGCTCGAGGCGACCTCGTCGGCCAGGAGTGTGACGGTGCCATCGTCCGCAAGCTCACAGATGCCGACTCCTGTTTCATCACAGGAACTTTCGATTGCCAAGATGACTGTCATGAACCTGAATTGCTCCTCATGTCCGCGTCCCGCCGCATCGTGTAGGCGTCCGCGCCGCTGATCCGGTAATACCGTTTGCGCACACCCATCTTTACGAATCCGGTACTTTCGTACAGCCCGATCGCCGGCTCGTTGTCGGTACGTACCTCCAAGAACACGGTCCCGCCGTCGGCGATGCCCAACAGCGCCTCCAGCAGCTCCCGGCCGATGCCCTGACCCTGGTACGCCGGATCGACCCCGATGGTGTGAATCTCGTACTCGAACGGCGGTTTACGGCCCAGCCGGCTGATCCCGGCATAGCCCACCAGCAGCTTGCCGTCCCGGGCCGCGACGTAATGGTTGTGGTCCGACTCGAGCTCGCGGATGAACGCCACCGCCGGCCACGGATCGTCGCCGGGGAACAGGATCGCCTCGAGTTCGCCGCACCGGTCGGCGTCGCCGACCGCCAGCGGCCCGTAGTCGAAAGTCACGAGAGTCCCCGCTCGGCAAGCGTTTTCGCGTCGGGGCGGCGCAGGTACAGCGGCACCAGCGCGGCGGGCGGCCGGTCCCAGTCGGCCGCGGCGACAAGCCCGGTCACCGTCGGGTACTCCACGGGCAGCGACGGCAACGAGAAGAGCGCAGCCTGCGCGGCCGGACCGGCAACCGAACCCGAACCCGGTGCGACATCCGCCGCGGCGTTGACGGCCGGTCCGTCGACCCGGGCGCCGTCGCGGTACCGCGCCCAGTACACCTCGCGGCGGCGGGCATCGGTGACCACCAGCAGTTCGCCGGGCGTATCGGGGGCGATCGCATCCAGGCTGCACACCCCGTATACCGGGATGCCGAGCGCCTGCCCGTACGCAGCGGCGGTGGCCATGCCGACCCGCAGCCCGGTGAACGGCCCCGGCCCACAGCCGACGACGACGGCCTCCAGGTCGGCGAACGTGATACCGGCATCGGCAACGGCGCCAATCACATTGGGCGTCAGCTGCTCGGCGTGTGCCCGGGCATCGACGGTGATCCGCTCGGCCAGCACCTCGACCCCGGCCCCGGCGCGCCGGGCCACGCCGGCGGTGACGGCCGGAGTTGCCGTGTCGATTGCCAAAATAGGACCAGCCAAGATCATCCACGGCTCCAATGCCAGACAGCGGTACGGGTGTCGTCGTCGGCTCGCTCCAACCGGATGTCCAGGTGGCTGGCGGAGAGCCGCTCGGCGAGGCCCTCACCCCACTCGACGACCACCACGGCGTCATCGAGGTCGGTGTCGAGATCGAGCGAGTCGAGTTCTCCGAGCAGGTCGGTGCTGCCCGAGTCGAGCAGCCGGTACATGTCGACGTGCACCATGGCGGGGTATCCGGCACGACGGGCGGGATGCACGCGGGCCAACACGTACGACGGCGACGTCACCGCGCCGCCGACGTCCATGCCCTGGGCAATTCCCTTGGCCAACATCGTTTTTCCCGCGCCCAGCGGACCAGTCAGTACCACGACGTCACCGACGCGCAGCTCGGCGCCGAACCGGGCGCCGAGTGCCATGGTGTCGGCCTCGGTCGGCAGGTGCACAGTGCCGTGCGAATCATCCATTACGCTTGGCCTTTCCACGCAGATGCCGGGTCAGCGCCACCAACCGTGACGGTGTGGCGTGCTCGACGAAGCGCTCCAGTGCGTCGTTGATGAGTTCGGGTTGCTCCATGTGCACCATGTGGCCGGCGCCTTCGACGATCACCAGCTCGGATTTCGGAAGCTGCCGGGCCATGGCCTCCGACTTGGCCAGCGGGGTGAGCAGATCGTGGTCGCCACAGGCGATCAGGGTGGGCACGTGTTGCAGCACGGGCAGCGCACCGGCTTCGTCATGGGTTTCGAGTGCGTGCAGGAACTCGACGGTCGTCCGGATCGAAGTGCTGTGCGTCATCTTCTCGACATACCGCGCCACCGACGGGCTGACCGCGTCGTCGCCGAACGACGCGGCTTTGAGCACCGGGCCGATGACAGCCTTGGCGGCACCCCGGCCCGCGCTGACTGCTCCGGGCGCGAACCGCACCGCGACCTTCGCTGCCTCCAGCGCCGGGTTCTGCAACACCTCACCCAACGGTGATCGGGTAACCCCTTGTGCCGCAGAGGCGAGAATGGCGACACCACACACCCGGGCCGGGTAGTTGTGCGGAAACTGCCGGGCGTGGGACAGCACCGTCATGCCACCCATCGAGTGGCCGACGAGGACGACGGGTCCGCGCGGAGCCATCACCCGCATCACCGACTCGAGGTCCTGGCCCAACTGCGGGACGGTGTACGAGTCCACCGGCCCGGCCGATGAGCGGCCGTGCCCGCGCTGGTCGTAGAACACCATGCGGACCTGATCGCCCCATCGCTCTGCCAGCCGGGCCCGCTGAAAGTGGAAGGAGCCCATGCTGTTACAGAAACCGTGCGCGAAAAGCACCGTCAGCCGGGCATCTTTCGGGCCGACTTCGCGCACCGCCAGCGGGACGCCGTCACTTGCCGTCACCACGCACCCGCGGTCGGCGTCGAGTGTGGTGAAATCCTCACCGGCGTAAGGGTCTTCGCCGCCGCCGCGGCGCCGCAGCGAGCGGGCCACGCTGACCCCGGCGACCGAGCCCACCGCGGTGAGACCGGCCATGCCCGCCAGCCACCGGGCATTCTTGTTGTCGCTCATGGGCTCAGCCTGTCGACTCGCGATAGGTCCGGGCGATCCTGCCCCGTGGACTGGTCACGACCTCATAGTTGATGGTGCCCAGCAGTTCGGCCCAGTCCTGCGCCGTCGGCTCGCCGAAGGCGGCCGAGCCGAACAGCACGGCCTCGTCGCCCACTGCGACGCCGGCGCCGCCCGGGCCCAGGTCGACGACGAACTGGTCCATACAGATTCGCCCGACGTTGCGGTACCGGGCACCGTTGATGCTGACGTCGATGCGTCCGCTGAGGCCGCGGAACACGCCGTCGGCATAACCGAGCGGGATCAGCCCGACGGTGGTGTCGCGGTCGGCGATCCATGTGTGCCCGTAGGACACGCCGTCACCGGCCTTGATCGAACGTACCGCGGCGACAGGACATTTCAGCGTCATGACGGGCCGCAGACCGAAATCCCCGAGCGCGGGGATCGGCGTCTGCCCGTAGACCGCGATGCCGGGCCGCACCACATCGAAATGCAGGTCGGGCCGGGTCAGCGTGGCCGGCGAGTTCGCCAGGTGCGCCACCTCGAAGTGCACGCCGGCAGCCGCGGCCCGTTCCCGGGCCGCGGTGAGGCGGGCGGCCTGCGTGTCGTTCATCGGGTGCTGCGGGTCGTCGCCGCATGCCAGGTGGCTCATGATGCCGCGCGGGTGCACCGCACCGTCGGCGGCGGCCCGGGCGATGGCGTCGAGCAGGGCCGGGTACTCGGCGGGGCTGACGCCGTTGCGGCTGAGGCCGGTGTCGACCTTGACGGTGAGAGTGGCGGGCGCGCCGCTGCGGCGCACGGCGTCGAGCACGTCGTCGAACTGGCGCACCGAGGCCACCGCCAGCTGCACATCGGCGGCCAGCGCGGGGGCGAAGTCGGTGCCGGGCAGGTTCAGCCAGGACAGCACGGGTGCGGTGATGCCGGCCTGCCGGAGCGCCAGCGCCTCTGTGATGTTGGTGACGCCCAACTCGGCGGCCCCCGCCGCCAGCGCGGCGCGCGCCACCTGCGGCGCGCCGTGTCCGTAACCATCGGCCTTGACCACGGCCATGACGGCAGCGCTGCCTGCGCGTTCCCGCAAAAGCCGCACGTTATGCGCAATTGCGCCCAGGTCGATGACGGCCTGGGCGGCAGGTTGGAGATCCAGCGAACTCATATCGCTTCCGATTCTCCCAGACGCCATCCGGTCCGCGTCGAGCGTGAGCTTGCGCACCACAATTTCGGGAGTTCTCGGACACCCGGTCACAGTTCCGGCCGCTAGTGGGCGAAGGGCTGCACCTCGTCGAACTGGCCCTTCGGTTTGAGCTCGTCCAAGTTGTTCAGGACGGTGATCAGGTCGTCCCGCAGCGCGCGGGCCAGGTCCGCCGAGAAACCCTCGCGCACGACCACGCGCAGCACTGCGATGTCCGTCGCACCCTCGGGCATGGTGTAGGCCGGCACCTGCCAGCCGTAGGCGCGCAGCGCATGCGACACATCGAACTCGGTGTAGGGCCGCTTGCCCTTGAGCCGGCACGCGAGCACCGGGATCGCCGAGCCGTCGGTGATGACCTCGAAGTGCTCGCTCTTGCGCAGCTCGTCACCGATCCAGCGGGCGGTGTCCGACAGACAGTGCATGATCTGCGAGTAGCCGGCCCGGCCGAGCCGCAGGAAGTTGTAGTACTGGCCCACCACCTGATTACCCGGCCGGGAGAAGTTCAGCGTGAAGGTCGGCATGTCGCCGCCCAGATAGTTCACCCGGAACACCAGATCCTCGGGGAGGTGCTCTCCGCTGCGCCAGACGACGAAGCCGATGCCGGGGTACGTCAGCCCGTACTTGTGGCCGCTGACGTTGATCGACACCACCCGCGGCAGCCGGAAATCCCACTCCAGATCGGGGTGCAGGAACGGCACCACGAAACCACCGCTGGCGGCGTCGACGTGCACAGGTACGTCCGCCCCGCCGTCGGCGGCGAGCTTGTCGAGGGCCGCGCAGATCTCGGCGATGGGTTCGAGCTCACCGGTGAACGTGGTGCCGAGAATGCCCACTACACCGATCGTGTCCTCGTCGACGTGGGCGAGCACATGTTCGGGGGTGATGACGTAGCGCCCCTCTGCCATCGGCAGGTAACGCGGCTCGACATCGAAGTAGCGGCAGAACTTTTCCCACACCACCTGGACGTTGGAGCCCATGACGAGGTTGGGGGTGCGTCCCTTCCAGTCGCCGACCTTCTCGCGCCAACGCCACTTGAGCGCCAGCCCGGCCAGCATGACGGCCTCGCTGGAGCCGATCGTGGAAACCCCGCACGCAGACGCCGGGTCGTCGTCGCGGAGGTCGTCCGCGTGGAACAGGTCGGCGACCATGTTTACCGTGCGGGCCTCGATCGCCGCGGTCGCCGGGTACTCGTCCTTGTCGATCATGTTCTTGTCGAACGTCTCGGCCATCAACTTCTCGGCCTCGGGGTCCATCCACGTGGTGACGAACGTCGCGAGGTTCAGCCGCGAGCTGCCGTCGAGCATCAACTCGTCGTGGATGAAGCGGTAGGCGGCGGGCGGATCCATCGGATCGTCGGGCAGGCGCAGCGACGGTACCGGCGCGGTGGAGAGTCTGCCGGTGTAGGCGGGGCTCATGACCGATGCGCGAACATGCTTGTGCGACACAAAAGTTCCCTTTCTAGAGCGATGCGACGGCGGCCCGGACGTGGGCCAGGATTCGGTGCGCCGACGTCGGCGCGGGGCGGGGACCGGGGTCGGCGGCAGACAGGCCCGCCGCGCGGGCATGCACGAAGGCCGCCATCGCGGCGGCCTCACCGGCTGCGATGCCCGACGCCAGCAGGGCGCCGATGACGCCGGACAGCACGTCGCCCGATCCGGCTGTGGCGGCCCAGGATTGGCCGGCCGGGTTCAGATACGTGGTCCCGTCCGCCGCGGCGATGACGGTGACGTTGCCCTTCAGCAGCACCGTCGCGCCCAGCCGCCCGGCCAGTGCGCGGGCGGCTCCGACGCGGTCCGGACCGGGCGGATGCCCTGCGAGCCGGGCGAATTCACCGGCATGCGGGGTCAGCACGGTCGGCGCCGCGCGGTCGGCGACCAGGTCGAGGTCCGCGGCCAGCAAGGTGAGTGCATCGGCATCGACGATCACCGGCAGATCGGTGTCCAGCGCGAAGCGCAGTGCGTCGTCGCCCGCGGTGTCGGTGCCCAACCCGGGGCCGACCACCCAGGCCTGGACACGTCCCGCGGCCGTCGCGTCGGACGCCGCAACGACTTCCGGCCAGTGCGACACCACTTCGGAGTGCGCGGAGCCGGCGTACCGGACCATGCCGGAGGTCGCGGCAACGGCGGCGCCGGTGCTGAGGATCGCCGCGCCCGGATAGGTCGCCGACCCGGCGAGCACCCCGGTGACGCCTTGCGTGTACTTGTCGTCCGTCGGGCTGGGCACGGGCCAGCGAGCGCGCACGTCGTGCGCTTCGAATCCCAGGAACGCGGGATCGGGCAGATCGAGACCGATGTCGATCAGCTCGACGCGGCCGCAATCAGCCAGTCCATGCACAGGTTTCAGGCCGCCGAACGTGACCGTCAGAGCGGCCCGCACGTGCGGGCCGTCGGCGGCGCCGGTCTGCACATCGATGCCGCTCGGAAGGTCGACGGCCACGACGTGCACGGTGTTGGCGTCGAAGACGGCCGCGGCGTCCGGCCGCAACGGCCCGGTGGCACCGATACCGACGACGCCGTCGATCACCAAATCTGTTGTCGGCGGGACGTTCTCGACGATCCTTCCGCCGGCTTTGCGGAAGGCGCCGAGTGCTTTGGTGTGCGCGCGGTCCGGGTTGAGGAGCACCGCGGTCGCGGCGGCGCCGCGTTTGCGCAGAAAGGTGGCCGCCCACAATGCGTCGCCGCCGTTGTCCCCCGACCCGACGACGGCGCAGACCTGGCGGCCCGTGACCCCGCCGGTACGGGCCTTGAGTTCGGCGGCGATGGCCGTCGCCAGCCCGTAGGCGGCCCGGCGCATGAGTGCGCCCTCGGGCAGGGATGCCAGCAGCGGCGCCTCGGCCGCGCGGATCTGCTCGGCGGTGTAGTAGTGCCGCATAGCTCCGAAGGTTACGCAGATCCGCCCGTCCGGGGTTGGCTTGTGCGTCAATTCGACTCGCGGCCGGATCGATTATGAGTCCATGTGCCGACAATCGGCAGAAGTTCGCGCGCAAGATCACCGTCGGCGCGGATAGCATCCCGCCATGACCTACGGCTATTCGCCGCCGCCACCGGCCAGGCCCCCGATCTCGGGCGGTGACCTGGCCGCGTCGATCAGCGCGCTGGTGCTGACCTATGTCGGCGGCGGCGTGGCCGCGTTCTTCGCGGTGTTCGCGATGGCGTTCACCGACTACTGCCCGCCCGCCACGTGCCACATCGACGCCGGGATCAATGCCATGGCAGCGGGATTCATCGCGGCGATCGTGGTTGCCCTGGCCGGCACGGTGGTCACCGTCATCCGGCTGGTGAAGCGCCGCCCGGCATGGCCGTTCGCCGTCGGCACGTTGGGGCTGTGTGCGGTCCTGTGCGCGCTGGCGATCGGCGGCTACATCGCCGCCGTCGGCGGCTGAGGCTCAGACGAGGACCGCGCTGGGCTCCACCGTCACCTTGATGGCCTCGCCGTTCTGGACGATGCGGAACGCGTCGAGAACCTCGTCGAGTGCGATGTGCCGGGTGATCAAGTCCTTCACCGGTACCTGGCCGGTCGAGATGTAGTGCAGCGCACGCTTGTTGTGCTCAGGCGCGGATCCGTTGGCGCCATGGATGTGCAACTGCCGGTAGTGCACCACGTTGGAATCGCAGGTGATCGTCGGGTTGGTCTTGGGCAGACCGCCGAAGAACGAGATGCGGCCGTTGCGTGCGGCCATCGCGATGGCCTGCTCCTGCGTGATGTTGGCGGCGGTGGCGGTGATCACCACGTCGGCGCCACGCCCGGCCGTCAGCTCCAGAACCCGTGCCACCACATCAGTATCGGCCGCGTTGATCACCCCATCCGGATGCACCGCCTCGGCGGACATCTTCAACCGGGCGTCGTTGACGTCGACGAGGTACACCGGCCCGCAGTTGTGCACCCCGCGCGCGATGCGGATGTGCATGCATCCGATGGGGCCGGCACCGAACACCACGACGGTGTCGCCCGGCTCGATGCCAAGCAGATCCTGGGCGTTGATGGCGCATGCGAACGGTTCCGCCGCCGACGCCTCGTCGTAGCCGACATTGTCCGGAATCCGGTTCAGCCCATCGACTTTGAGCACCTGGCGGGGCACGATCATGTACTCGGCGAACCCGCCGTCGTACTGGTAACCCATGGATGTCTGGTTCTGGCACACCGCCATCCAGCCCTTGGCACATTCGTAGCACTCACCACACGGCACGGCGGCGATCACCTGCACCCGGTCGCCCGGCTCCCAGTCGGTGCCGTACGTCGGGTTCACCTCAGCTCCGACCTCGACGATGTCGCCGGCGATCTCGTGCCCGATGGTCCGCGGCGGGGTCAGGTTCTGGTGCCCGTTGTGCAGGATTTTGACATCGGTGCCGCAGGTCGAACAGTTGCGAACACGGATCTTGATCTCGTCGGGCCCGCACACAGGTTCGGGCACATCTTCGAGCCGGACATCCTCTGGTGCGTAGTAGCGCAGCGCTTTCATGGCGTTCCTTCCGGTTCTCCGGCCTGGCCGGCGGGTGTGTCGTGGTTCACGCTGCGGTCACTCTAACCGTAATTCGGGCAGAAATACAAACCTTTTACTGCCCATTTTTGCCCATTTTCTTGCCAACATGCCCATTTGTGGGCTTTACTCGTAGCACACGGTGATGTGACGGGCATCACCTTCATGGTGGGTCAAGCGGAGGTCCAGCACAGTGACTGCAACGACGGAAACACCCCAGCGCGTCAGTCTGCGCGTGCGGGTACAGCAGCTCGGCACCGCGCTGTCGACCATGGTGATGCCGAACATCGGTGCCTTCATCGCTTGGGGCCTGATCACCGCACTGTTCATCAAGACCGGCTGGCTGCCCGGCCTCTTCCACTCGCTGCAGAACCCGGACGGCTGGGTGGCCCACATCGGCGGCTGGGGAGCCTACGACAAGGGCGGCATCGTCGGACCGATGATCACCTACCTGCTCCCGATCCTCATCGGATCCACCGGCGGCCGGATGGTGTACGGAACCCGCGGAGCCGTCGTCGGCGCCATCACCACCATGGGAGTGGTTGCCGGATCGGATGTTCCGATGTTCATGGGTGCAATGATCATGGGCCCCTTGGGCGGCTGGGTGATCAAGAAGCTGGACGCGTTGTGGGACGGCAAGATTCGCCCCGGCTTCGAGATGCTGGTGAACAATTTCTCGGCCGGGATCGCCGGCCTGGTGATGGCCGTCATCGGGTTCTTCGGTGTCGGCCCCGTCGTGTCGGCCTTCACCCGCGGCGCCGGCCACGTCGTCGACTTCCTCGTCGGACACGACCTGCTGCCACTGACCTCGATCTTCATCGAACCCGCCAAGGTGCTGTTCCTCAACAACGCCATCAACCATGGCGTGCTCACCCCGCTGGGCACGACCCAGGCGCTCGCCACCGGCAAATCCGTCCTGTTCCTGCTGGAAGCCAACCCCGGCCCCGGGCTGGGAATCCTGTTGGCGTTCATGGTGTTCGGTCGCGGCGCCGCCAAGGCATCGGCACCGGGCGCGGCGATCATCCAGTTCCTCGGCGGCATCCACGAGATCTACTTCCCGTACGTACTGATGAAGCCGAAGCTCATCGCCGCCACCATCCTCGGCGGAATGACGGGCATCTTTATCAACGTACTGTTCGGCTCCGGCCTGCGCGCGCCCGCCGCGCCCGGCTCGATCATCGCCGTCTACGCCCAGACCGCGACCGGCAGCTACCTCGGCGTCACGCTGTCGGTGCTCGGGGCGGCAACCGTCTCGTTCGCGGTTGCCGCCGTGCTGCTCAAGACCGACCGCGCCACCGATGAGCCCGATCTGGCCGCCGCCACAGCCGAAATGGAGGCACTGAAGGGTAGGCGGTCCAGCGTCGCCGAAGCCCTGACCGGCAACTCTGCGACCACGCCCATCTCCAACATCGTGTTCGCCTGCGACGCCGGCATGGGCTCGTCCGCGATGGGAGCCTCAGTGCTGCGCAAGAAGATCCGGGACGCCGGATTCACCGGCGTGACGGTCGTCAACCAGGCGATATCCAACCTCACCGATACGTACGGGCTGGCTGTCACGCATCGTGATCTCACCGACCGGGCCCGGCAGAAGACCCCGTCGGCGATCCACGTCTCGGTCGACGACTTCATGAACTCGCCGCGCTACGACGAAATCGTCGAACTGCTGGGACGCACCAACGGAACCCATGAGCCCTCGGGCGAATCAGCCACGACCCCAACCGAATCCGCCGCGGCTCAGGCTCAGCCCGACGATGTGCTGCCGCTCGATTCGATCGTGCTGGCCGGCTCGGCCACCACCGCCGAGGCCGCCATCACCGAGGCCGGCAACCTGCTGGTCTCGGCACAAGCCGTCGACGTCTCCTATATCGACGCCATGCACCAGCGGGAGAAATCGGTATCGACGTACATGGGCAACGGCCTGGCGATCCCGCACGGGACCAACGATGCCAAGGGCGCGATCCGCCACTCCGGGATCTCGTTCGTCCGCTACCCCGAACCCATCGACTGGAACGGCAAGCCCGCCGAGTTCGTGGTGGGCATCGCCGGCGCCGGCAAGGACCACATGGCGATGCTCACCCGGATCGCCCACGTGTTCCTCAACAAGGACGAGGTGGAGCGGTTACGCCGGGCCAGTTCCCCCGAGGAGGTCCGGGCGGTGCTGAGCGAAGCCCACTAGACCACGACCGCAAGAATGTCATCCGTGGATTCAGACAGCCGCCAGCGCCGCATCGTCGAGTTCGCCCGCACCCGCGGGCGGGTCGAGGTGCTCGCCCTGGCCGAAGAACTGAATGTGGCCTCGGAGACCATCCGCCGCGATCTGAAGGTGCTGGCCGGGCGCCGCATGCTCAAACGGGTCCACGGCGGAGCCATCCCGCTGGAGACAGCAGCGTTCGAATCGACGGTGGAGTACCGCAGCCAGGTCGACCTGGCCCAGAAACACCGGATCGCGGCCGCGGCCGCGGATCTGCTGCACGGAGCTGAAACCGTTTATCTGGATGAGGGTTTCACTCCGCGACTGATCGCCGAGCGGCTGGCGGACCAAGAGCTGACAGTGGTGACGTCGTCGCTGCTGGCCGCCGAAGCGCTGGCCCACAGCGAGAACGTCACGGTGTTGTTGCTCGGCGGACGAATGCGCGGACGAACCCTGGCGACGGTGGACAACTGGGCGGTGGAGCGACTGCGCAGCCTGGTCATCGACGTCGCTTACCTCGGCACGAACGGCATCACCCCTGAACACGGGCTGACCACCCCGGATCCCGCCGTCGCCGCGGTCAAGCAGACAGCAGTGTCGGTCGCGGTGCGCCGCATCCTGGTGGCCGCCCACTCCAAGTTCGGTGAGACCAGCTTCTGCCGGTTCGCCGGCGTCGGCGATTTCGAGGCGATCGTCACCGGTACGGAACTGCCGGCCGCGGAGGCGACCCGTTATGGAGCCTTGGGGCCGTCGATGGTGCGTGCCTGAGCGTCGGAGCCGAGCCGCTCGCCCACGGAGTTTTCAGCCTTTCGGATCGCTGATATCTGGCTTATATGCCTGACTACCAAAGTGATACCGCTGCACACCTTGCGAGCGGCTTCCCCGACGTGCTCGAAGGTGGCGTCGATACCGCCCAGTGAGCGCATCATCAGGCGACCGGATGGACTCGGTCGGCGACTGGACGGCCGCCACCAACCCTGCGGGCAGAACTGCCTCCACCAAGATCGTCCGAACTGTCACCGATGCGCTCATCTGAGGCCGGAAAACGGCTTGCTGTTCGAACATATGTTCGATAGAATGTGTTATGGGAATCGCGCTGGATCTCCAACCTCTTCTCGACCATCTGCGTGATGTGGTCGTCCCCGACGAGATGGCCGGGGACGAGGCCCTGGGGGCGATGCGGGTGATTCAGGTGCTGCGCAATGTGGTGGATCATCTGGCGGCGACGCTGACGAGGGTGCTGGACCGATTGGGCGTGGCCGCGGCGCAGGGGCGCACGCTGCGGGAACTGCTGATGTCGCTGGGGTGTGCGCCGTCGGTCGCGGAGCGGCTGGTCCGGGCGGGTGGCGCGCTGCCGGTGTTGCCGACGCTGGCGGCGCATGCCGCTGATGGGGCGGTCTCCGGTGAGCATGTCGATGCGATCGTCAAGGGCATCAACCACATTCGCGCACGCTCACCCGGGCAGGTGTCCGAGGCGACCCGATTCGCACAGGTGACCGATCTGTTGGGGCAGTTCTTCTCCGGGGCCACCCCGGCCGAGATCGGTAACCGCGCCCGCCGGCTCGGTAACCGGCATGCGGCGGCCGAGGGTGGGTTGCCGGCCGCCGAGGACCGGTCAGTCAGCACCGCCTCTCACCGGGTCACCCCTGACGGGCGGCTGCAGGTGCGAGCGGACCTGGATGCCGAGGTCGGCGCCAAATACATCGCGGCAATGGACGAGCTGTCGGCGCCGCGGCCCGAACCCGACGGCAGCCCCGACACCCGCTCGGCGGCGCGACGCCGGGCCGATGCGCTGGAAGCGGTGTTGGATATCGCGGCCCGCGGCGGGGACATCGCCTCGGCGCCGCGGACCCAGTTGCTGGTGACGGTGCCCGCCGAGGCCCCGGACCTGGCGCAGCTCGAGTTCATGGGATCGATCAGCACCGCCACGCTGGAACGGATCTGCTGCGACACGGCGGTCACCACTGTGATCGTGGACGGCGAACAGGTGCCCCTGGACGTGGGGCGCGAGAAACGCCTGTTCCCGCCGCACCTCCGCAAGGCCCTGTATCTGCGGGATCAGTGCTGCATCAAATGCGGAGCGCCGCCGGGACGCACGCACGCCCACCACATCGTGCACTGGACCCACCACGGCGAAACATCACTGAACAACGGCTGCCTGCTGTGCCCGGCGTGCCACGCCAACGTCCACCACGACGGCTGGGACGTCGTCATGGGCCTCGACCGACACCCCTGGCTCATCCCACCGGCCACCGTCGACCCACACCGACAACCAATCCCCGCCTACAACCGCCGCACCATGCGACTCGACCTAGCGGCCGCATAACACCTAAAGCCTTGTGCACCTTGACAACTCAACAGTGAACACAAATCGCGGGCCTGCCGCTTCAGCGGCCGAGCGGCAGGCCCGCGCACCGACCGAATGCAACGGGCTGCCACCGTCGGGATACCTAGCTCGGTTGAGGGCGTGCGGCCCAACACGGATCCTGCTGGCCGCCCGGACGGACCGTTATGGGGTGCTGGGTCCTTCGGTAGTCCGGCGTCCGGTCGCGGCTCGCGCACAGTTCACCGCGAGGACCGAACCGTGTCGGGCATCGACGGTAGGTAGCTGACGGCATTGCCGCCGCCGCGCTTGGCCACGAACATCGCCTCGTCCGCCCGGGCGACCAGATCGCCGAGCAGTTCCGCGTGGTCGCACCCCGACTCGGAGAAGTGTGCGATCGCGGCGGCCGTGATCCCGATACTCGCTGTGATGGGCGCGTGGTCGCCGCGGCCGGACAGCGCGACCCGGATCCGGTTGGCCACGGATGCCCAGTTCCCGGACTGCAGGACATCGACGACGACGAACTCCTCGCCCCCGACTCGCGCCACCAGCGCGCCGCCGTGCACTGCGGACTCCAATCGCCGCGCGCATCGGACCAGCACCTCGTCTCCGACAATATGGCCGAACCGATCGTTGACGACTTTGAACCGGTCGAGGTCGATCACGATGACCACGACGTCGGCCGCGCGCTTGCGGTGGCCGCGCAACAGGTCATCAATGTGGAGATTGAGGCCGCGGCGGTTCAGCAATCCGGTCAGCGGGTCGTTCGACGCCTCATTGGCTTCGTTACGCAGGGCCCAGATGCCGAAGTGGGCAGCTATCGGTGCCACCGCGAGCGCCCCGCCGGACAATAACTTCACGAACGCGAGCACGGGATCGCCGCCGCCGATGATCGCGATCTCGACGGACATCGCGGCGATCGATGACACCGCCCAACAGCTGTGTACGGCAAGAGCTTTGGGGCCGTCAAAGAAAATGATGTAGAACGACACCAGGAGCAGCGCACTGACGCCGAACATGCCGGATAGCACCTTCTGGTTGAGCAGGGTGACCACGGTGACGCCGACGTCGACGTTGATGAGAAACGCATGCGACAGCCGGTACGACGGCCACGGCCGCAGCCACCACACCCAGCTCCACACGTACATCGCCGTGATGAAGACGACCGACACAGCCCGGACGGCCACACCTGTGGGTTGGTCAACAGACCACTGGGCGATCATGACGATCAAGCCGACCATGCCAGCGCCGAGCCCGACGAGAAGCTGGATCAGCCCGGTCAACGACCGTTTGGCGAAGTACTCGACCTGCGCCTCGTAGTCGGTGGGCGTGTGCCACCATTCGCGGACCATCCGGACCGTCGCCTGACGCGCAGCAGCATCCAGCAACAATCCACGGCCCTCACAGCGAACACCTTCGACTGACACCCACAACCGCACTCAACCGCTTCTCCGCAGCTAATATTTCAGCGGAATATCCCGACGCGGTTGACCTGCGATTTCCCATGCTAGGGCATAGGCATCGTTCATGCCAGCGAACGAGTCAACACGGAGCTACTCGACGGTGACCGACTTCGCCAGGTTCCGGGGCTTGTCCACGTCATATCCGCGCTCGCGGGCCACCGACGCGGCAAACACCTGCAGCGGGATCGTCGACAGCAACGGCTGGAACAATGTCGAGGTCGACGGCAGCTCGAAGATGTAGTCCGCGTACGGCCGAACCGTTTCGTCACCTTCCTCAGCGATGACGATGGTGACCGCACCACGGGCCTGAATCTCACGGATGTTGCTCAGCAGCTTGGCGTGCAGCATCGACGAGCCCTTGGGCGACGGCATCACCACGATGACCGGCAGATCATCGTCGATCAGCGCGATGGGACCGTGCTTGAGCTCACCGGCGGCAAAGCCCTCGGCGTGCATGTACGCCAGCTCCTTGAGCTTGAGCGCGCCTTCGAGCGCCACCGGGTAGCCGACGTGCCGACCGAGGAACAGGATGGTCGGCGACTGCGCGAACTGCCGACCGAGATCGGCGATCGGTTGCAGCCGCTCGAGCACCTGCTCGACCAACGCCGGCATGGCCTCCAGCTCGCGGTACTCGCGGCCGACCTCGTCCGGGTACTTGGTGCCGCGGGCCTGTGCCAGCGCTAAGCCCACCAGATAGTTGGCGGCGACCTGGGCCAGGAACGTCTTGGTGGCGGCGACGCCGATCTCCGGTCCGGCCCGCGTGTAGAGCACGGCGTCGGCCTCGCGCGGAATCTGCGAGCCGTTGGTGTTGCAGATCGCCAGCACCTTGGCCTTCTGGCCCTTGGCGTGCCGGACGGCTTCCAGGGTGTCGGCGGTCTCGCCGGACTGCGAGATGGCGATCACCAGCGTGCTGCGGTCCAGCACCGGGTCGCGGTACCGGAACTCGCTGGCCAGCTCGACCTCGACCGGCAGCCGGGTCCAGTGCTCGATTGCGTACTTGGCGAGCAGGCCCGAGTGGTACGCCGTACCGCAGGCGACGATGAAGACCTTGTCGACGTCGCGCAGCTCCTGGTCAGACAGCCGCTGCTCGTCGAGCACGATCTTGCCGTCGACGAAGTGGCCGAGCAGCGTGTCGGAGACGGCCGTGGGCTGCTCGGCGATCTCCTTGTACATGAAGTAGTCGTAGCCACCCTTTTCGGCGGCCGACAGGTCCCAATCGATATGGAAAGGACGAGCACGGTCGGAAGCATCGTTGCCGTCGAAGTCCAGGACCTGGTAGCCGTCCGCTGTTATGACGACGGCCTGGTCCTGCCCGAGCTCGACGGCGTCGCGCGTGTATTCGATGAACGCCGCGACGTCGGAGCCGATGAACATCTCACCGTCGCCGACGCCGACCACCAGCGGGGTGGACCGGCGGGCCGCGATGATGGTGCCGGGCTCGTCGGCATTGGTGAACACCAGCGTGAAGTGCCCCTCGAGCCGCCGCAGCACCGCCAGCACCGACGCGACGAAGTCGCCTGCCGTGGGCCCGTGCCGGTAGGCCTGCGCCACCAGGTGCACGGCCACCTCGGAGTCCGTGTCGCTCTGGAACTCGACGCCGGCGGCTTCCAGCTCGGCGCGCAGGCCCGCGAAGTTCTCGATGATGCCGTTGTGGACCACCGCGAGCTTGCCGCTGGCGTCGCTGTGTGGGTGGGCATTGCGGTCGGTGGGACGTCCATGCGTCGCCCAGCGGGTGTGCCCGACACCGGTGGTGCCTTCGAGCTGGGCGGCATCGGTTTCGGCCAGCGCCTCTTCCAGGTTGGCCAGTCGACCGGCGCGCCGGCGGATGGTCAGGCCGCCGTGGCCGTCGGCCAACGCGAGACCGGCGGAGTCATAACCGCGGTACTCCATCCGTCGCAGCGCGTCGACCACGATGTCGCGGGCCGGCCGTTGCCCGACATAGCCGACGATTCCACACATGGTTATCCAGGGTAGTGCAGCCGCCCGGCTCCCGGACCGTGCATGCGTGGCGCACAAACCGGGGCCACTGCGCTAACGTCATCGCGTGGCCAAGACGAAGAAGCTCTTCGGCGCCCTGACGCGCCGCGGCCCGCACCGCGTTCTGCGCGGTGACCTGGGTTTTGCCGGCCTGCCGGGCACTGTCTACACGCCGGAATCAGGACTCAATCTGCCCGGCGTGGCGTTCGGCCACGACTGGCTGCAGGGTGTCGGACGTTACAGCGGCACGCTCGAGCATCTGGCGTCGTGGGGCATCGTCGCGGCCGCGCCCAACACCGAGACCGGCATCGCGCCGTCGGTACTGAACCTGGCGTTCGACCTGGGGACCACTCTCGACATCATCACGGGAGTCCGGCTGGGCCCCGGCAAGATCAGCGTGCACCCGGCCAAGCTGGGCCTGGTCGGACATGGTTTCGGGGCGTCGGCCGCCATCTTCACCGCGGCCGGTCTGGGGTCGTCGACCAACCCGCTGAAGGCGGTGGCCGCGGTCTTCCCTACCGCGAGCAAGCCCGACGCCGATCAGCCTGCGGCCGGTCTGCGCGTCCCGGGCCTGATCCTGAACGCGCCGGGCGCCGACCTGACCATCCAGTCAAACGCCCCCGAACTCGCCGCCGCGTGGCGGACGGCGACCGTCCGGACCGTCGCCAAAACCGTCCCGGGCGGGCTCGCGGAGGGCTTCCGGCTGTCCAAACTGGTCGGGATGCCCGGAGCGGACCGCCGCACCCAAAAGACGGTGCGCGCCCTGCTGGCCGGTTACCTGCTGTTCCAGCTGACCGGCGACAAGACGTACAAGGATTTCGCCGACGCCGACGTGGTGCTGTCGAAGACCATCGCCGCCGATCCCGACGCCGAGCCGCCGGCGCTCGAAGACAAGGTCGCCACGCTGCTGAAGGGCTAGCCGCGACCCGGTTTCACCGCCGGGCCCGCGGGTACAGGACGCCACACGATGACGGCCTCGTGGCGTACCTGGCGAACGTGGGCAACAGCGATACCCGACGCGGTAACCCGCTGGGCCGGAGCGACGGCGACCGCCGTCGCGGTGCTCGGCGTCGTGGTCGCGCTGATCGTCGTCGGGATCCTCGGACGGTTCCCACCGTGGTGGCAGACCACCGTCTACGCCGGCGGTGCACTCGTCAGCGTGGTGATGCTGTTCGTGCTCCAGCACACCACCAACCGCCAGACCAACGCGATCCTCGTCAAACTCGACGAGCTGATCATCGCCACGACTGGAGCACATGAGGAAGTGATCGACGTCGAGGAACTGGCGCTGGCCGATCAAGAACGCGTGCACGACCGGCTGCACCACCGCAGCCACCCTGGCGCTTGACGTTTTGTCGTCAGGGCATGGGCGGCGGCGAAACCGGCCGCCCATCGGATGTTCACCCACCATTCAACGCTCGATGCCCGGTGCCCGACCAGACTGGAAGTATGGCCAGCCCGATCGAACATGTCGTGATCATCGTCAAGGAAAACCACACCTTCGACAACTACTTCGGCACCTTCCCCGGAGCCAATGGCGCCACGCTGGAGCGCGCACAGAATCCGCCGCCATCCGATCCCGATCACAAGCATCAGACCTGGATGAACCGCGCCGCCGACAACACCTACCGAGTGCAGTACACCGAAGATGACATTCCCGGCTATTTCGATCTCGCACGCCGGTTCACCTTGTGCGACAACTACTTCTCCGAAGTCGCCGGTCCGTCCACCCCCAACCACCTGATGCTGATCTGCGCCGATTCCCCCGTGATCAACAACCCTCATCACCACTACCGGCCGACGCCCGGAGACCGCTTCACATTGCCGTCACTCCCGGCGGCACTCGAGAAAGCCGGCCTGTCGTGGGGTAACTACGGCGGCTACGCCTTCGCCTACATCGACGGCCTGCACACCCACGGCGGCAACCATGGCCGCGATGCCTTCGCAACGCAGGCCCGCGCCGGAAAGCTACCGACGGTGTCCTGGGTGTACGGCGACGGAAAACCCGATCTGTCCGAGCATCCGACGCAGAACGTCACCGACGGCATGAACTGGACCATGGAGCAGATCCAGGCCATCGTCGACGGCGGGCTGTGGGACCGGGCGGCCATCTTCATCACCTGGGACGACTGGGGCGGTTGGTACGACCACGTCGACCCGGCGGTCGTCGAAACCTGGGACCACTCGCACGCGCAGCGGCCCGACGACGCGTTTCCCGAGTTCGACGGTCAGCCGTTCCGCTACGGCTCCCGGGTGCCGTGCCTGGTGGTCGGGCCGTACGCCAAACCGGGTCACGTCAGCAGCCAGCTCAATTCGCACGTCAGCCTTCTCAAGTTCTGCGAAACCAACTTCGGGCTGGACTCGCTGACCGACCGGGACGCCGCCGCCAACGGCATGACGGATTGCTTCGACCTGACGCAGCCGCCGAACCCCGCGCCGACCGGCCGTCCTAGCGCTCGCCGATCCACGCATACGCCCGGTGCAGGGTCTCTCCCGAGTCGAACACGTCGGCCTCCCACGTCGTCGACCTGACGTCGCCACGATCGCGGTAGCGGTCCATGATGCTCAGGTGCCGTGGCAGAACGATGAACTGCTGCAAGGCTTCTGCGCTTTCCCATACCGAGATCGAACCGCTGCGGCCGGCCACCGGCAGGCTCCACAGCCACAGGCCGACGGCACCGGGCATGGCGTACCAGCCTTCCCGCATCCGCATCCCCCGATAGGCGATGCCGGGCAGAGCCCGACGCTGCTGCGAAGCGAAATCGGTCACGCTGACCACCACGGGGCGTCCTGCCGGATTCACGGGCCCGGGCATCCACCCGCTGACGACGGGCTGGCCCAGTGCGGTGGAGACATGATTCAAAGCGGTCATGACACCACCCTGCGCCTTACGATTGGTATGTGTCATGGTCCAATTCAGAAGCTTCGGAGCAGACCAATCGCGACGGGTTCCCCGCCGACATCCTGGTGAACCTCGACCGGTCCATCCGCACCGGACTGGCCGTTCAGCTGCAGCACCAACTGCGCGTCGCGATCCAGCAGGGTCGGCTGACCGCGGGCACGACCCTGCCGCCGTCGCGAATCCTGGCTCAGCAGTTGGGTGTTTCGCGCAGCGTCGTCGTCACCGCGTATGAGCATCTGACCGCCGACGGCTACCTCGCCGGCCGGCAAGGGTCGGGAACGCAAGTCCAGCATCTCGGCACCTCGGTTCTGCCGGCGCCCACTACCGAGATCGCAGGCCATGCCGTCCGGCTGATCGGCGGGCTCCCCGACCCAGCCCTCTTTCCGCGCGCCGAGTGGCTGCGCCACTATCGGGCGGCAGTCAACGACATACCCAACAACGCACTGACGTATCCGGGACCGCTCGGCGCAATGGCCTTGCGCCAAGCGCTCGCGGACTATCTGGCGCGGGTCCGGGGAGTTGCAGCAAGTCCCGAAAATATCCAGGTGACAACAGGTATCACGCAAGCCGTGGCACTCGTGGCGAGGGCGTTGAAAGCCCGCGGCGGCCGCGCGATCGCGCTGGAGGACCCCTGCTTCGCCTTCCATCGGGACACCATCACCAACGCCGGGCTGACCGCGGTCCCGGTGCCGGTCGATCACGACGGGATCAATGTGGACCACCTGGCCGGCCTCGATGTCGACGCCGTCCTGGTGGCACCAGCTCATTCGTACCCGACCGGGGTTGTGCTCAGCCCGGACCGCCGTACCGCTCTGGTCGACTGGGCCCGGCGCCGGAAAACCCTCATCGTCGAAGACGACTACGACGCGGAGTTCCGCTACGACCGGCAGCCGATCGGCGCGCTGCAGGGATTGGCGCCCGAGTTGATTGCCTACGCGGGCTGCGCCAGCAAGACGCTGACACCGGCTCTCCGGCTTGGCTGGATTGCCTTGCCGCAGTGGCTGATTGATGATGTCACCCGCCAGAAGCTGTACGACGACATGGGCAACACCCTGCTCGAACAGCTGGCCTTCGCCCGGTTCATGGCCGGTGGCGGGATGGCCCGCCATCTGCGGCGGGTTCGCCCTACCTACCGACGACGACGAGACGCCCTGCTGGCCGCACTCACGGTCTCGTTTCCCGATGCCACACCGATGGGCGTCTCCGCGGGACTGCACCTGCACGTGCAGTTACCCGACCACTGTGACGAGGACGCCATCGTCGATGCCGCCTATCGCCGCGGAGTGCACGTCGGCGGCGCACGCTGGTACTGGGCCGACCCATCGACCGCACCGCCGGCACTGGTGATCGGATACGGCTCGGTCTCCGAATCCGATATCGGGCAGGCCATCGCGGTACTGGGTTCACTCGCCCACGTTCGGTAACTCATCGGCCGCGATCTCACACGGCGTCTTCGTGGTCGGATTCGCCTGCTCGGCAAGGGGTTCCACCGGCGGTGCGGTGAGCGCCGGGTCGGCGACGGGTTGGTCGGTCTGGAGGAGCGGCGCTGCCGGGGCGTCGACCGGGACAGAATCGGTGTCAGCGGACTCACCGTCGTCCGACGCGGCGTCCTCTCCCTCGGCCGCGACATCCTCGGCGGCGCCGCCCTCGGCATCGTCGTCCGGCTTGTCGCCCGGCTCATCGTCCCCATCGTGGTCGACGTCGGAGCCGGTATCGGTGTCATCGGTACCGCGCCCGAGGTCGCCGCCGAGGCCGTCTCTGATGTCGTCGAGCCCGCTCAGCCCCGACGCGCCGGGCGCCAGACCCGCCATCGAACCGAGCACTCCCCCGATGGCGTCCGTCAGCTGCTGCCCCAAACTGCCGATACCCGAACCCAATCCGAGATCCCCGGGAAGACCGCCGGCCGCCGGAGTCGCCGCAGCGGTACCGAGAGCCGGTTCGGGAGCTCCGGCCGTTCCGAGCGCCGGTGCCGGCGCGGGTTCGGCCGGCATCGACGCAGCCGACGGCGTCCAACCCGCCGCCGCCCCCAACGTGCCGAAGGGCGCCGCCGCGGCGGCCTGATAAGCCGGCGCGGCCGGCGGGAGGGATGACGCGGGCGGTGTCCATTCGGGCGTCATGACGAATGGCACAGCGAACGACACCGTGGCCGGGGTGACTGCGGTGATTGCCGAATCATAGGCCGCCGCAACAGCATCGGAGGCGTCCTGCAACGCAGGCACCAGGTCCCCCGCGACCACCCGAACGACGAAGGGCTTCACCTGCTGATCGACGACCTCGCTGGCAGCCGCGAGGTCGCCGGCGCCGGCGAGGACCGCGCGGGCTGCCGCACTCCACCGGTCACGCTGGCCGGCAGCCTGCGCATCGGCCCGCAACACCGCGTCGACCTTGGCGTCGACGGCGCGCCACAAGTCGTCCCGCAGTGTCGTCAGCGCCTGTGCGCTCCGCTGCAGATGCGCGACCACATCCTCGGCGGCGACGGCCAACGACCGCAGAAACCCTCCGGCGGCGTCACCACCGGTACCGGCCCACTGCGCCGTCAACTCCCGATATCCGTTGCCTTGCAAACGCAGTGCGTCCTGTGCAACCGCCACGGCAGCGTCGAGTGAGCGGGCATCCGCGGACAACGCGGACAACGCGGCCAACTCCAGCCCGCTCTCGGCGTGATACACCGCCGGCAGTGACGCCGCAGACGGCAGGCCCAATACCTGGCATGCGGCCACATACTCATCAAGGAGCGTCAACGCGCGCTCCCCCTCCGCGAGCCGCCCGGCGACGTCGAACACAGGTGCCACCATCAGACCAGCCGGCCCGCGAGGTCCGCATCGGCGTCTTCGTATCGCCCCGCGGAAACCCGCAGCGCTGCTGCGGCTTCCGTTGACGCCGAGGACCATGCCCGAAGCTGCTCGGCCGATTGATCCAGGGCAGCACGCAAGGCGGCCGCGCGCGCAGCGTGGTCACGCCCACCGCAGAACCCGTCGAAGTACCACCGCAGCAGTGGGGCAACGGCCAGTGCGTCGGCAACCGATTCACAGCGTCTTGCGATGTCCCGCACAGCCGAGGGGTCTATCCGAGCGACGTCACGTTCTCCCATGCCTTGCTATGACGTGCAGCGGGGCCATCCGGTTCCATCGGAGCGGAAAATATCTGTGCGCACCCGCCAAAACGTGTCTTCGGGACGGCTTACGGCGCTAGCCTTCCTACAATGAAACCGCTGGTCTTCCTGGATACGGAGACCACCGGTCTGCACGCCGACCGGCAGCCCTGGGAAATCGCCATGCTCCGGCGCGACGACGCCGGTGAATCCCGAATGGTGTTGTACATCGATCTGGCCGACCTCGATCTCGACGCGGCCGAGCCCGCGGG
The DNA here is from genome assembly GCF_009729075.1 of Mycolicibacterium sp. CBMA 226. Classification (GTDB taxonomy): domain Bacteria; phylum Actinomycetota; class Actinomycetes; order Mycobacteriales; family Mycobacteriaceae; genus Mycobacterium. The sequence continues at coordinate 467,138 of NZ_VTGY01000013.1, forward strand.
CCTACGCATCAGTCGCTTCTCGAGTCGCCACCCGCAGATCGTCTACGGGCCCATTCATCTCCCGTCGGTGCACCGCGAACACGAAGCCGCGAAGATCGTTCGCGACTGGACCATGGACGCCACCATCGTGGGCGTGGTACCGAGCTTCGACACCCACTGCCTGCGTGAAATGCTGGCACGTCATCAGCTGCTGCCGGGTTGGAATCCCACACTCGTCGACGTCATCGCATTGGCGGCCAGGCACGTCCTCGACTACGGCCGCACCCCGGAACGGGACTCAACCCAACTGTCGCGGCAGTGCGGAGTCCGGCCGCCCGGCGCGGGCTGCCGACACACCGCGCTCGGCGACGCCCGCTGGGCGATGCGCTGGTACGACCAACTGTCCAGCCGCCTGGTTTCCCGACTGGCCCAGTAGGCCAAGCGAACTCAGCGCAATCCGGGGTGCGTTCCCGATTGTCGCGCCCGCCGTTGGACCGCGGCGATCTCGCGCAGCCCATCACCGAGCAAGCTCCGGTTGAGCGGGGACAGGTCGCCGACGGTGATCACGTCGTTCGGGGTGCGGCCGTCGGCGATCAACTCAACCTGATGCGCCAACCGCATTCGCTGCAGCATCACGAAAACCTCTGTGAGCGTGTGTGAATCCCGCTCTGTCAGTGCACCTGTGCCGGCCGCCGCCGCGAGCCGGGCCGGCGTCGACGCCGACGTCATGTCGGCCGTGAGACCGCCCCACCGCGCCAGGTTGACGATCGGCGTCACCGCATGCGTCTTCAGGTCGAAGGTGCCGCCGCGGCGCGACAGCACATCACGCAGCGACCAGGCGCGCACCTTGCCGGACAGCGCATCCAGCAGTTGCAGGCGCAAGGCGTTCGGGTGTTCATCACGCATCCGGTGGAACACCGTGGGCACGGTGTGCAACGCGCGGTTCCCCCACACCACGCGACCGTCGATCAGCAGCGAGGACAGGATCAAACCCTTGCCGCGCAATGGATCATCGAGCCAGCCCTCGGCGGCCTCGGCCCAGTCGGAGGCCGACCGGGCGAACGCCTTGTGCGATGCGATGGCACCGTTGCTGTCGGCCGGCAGACCGCAACCGTCGAGGATGGCGTGCGCGCGGGCCGCGATGGCACGCAACTGCGCGCACTCGGAATCGCAACTGTCGGCCCAACTGAGTGCACTGTCCACATCGGAGGACGGCATGGCCTCCCGGCGGGCGATACTGCCCAGCGTGAGCCAGGCGAACTGATCCTGCGTCGGGCCTGGGCCCGCTTCGGCCAGGGCCAGTTCCAATGCCTTGCGTACCAACGCATCCAGCACGATCGAGGCGATGCTGCTCGCGGCCGACGCCTTCGTCCCGGTGCGGAACAGATCAACCGCGATCTGGGTCACCTCACGGCCATGCCGTTGCAGCGCAGCAGCATCGGGCGCCTGCGCGATCGCGCGGCGCAGCACGAAGCTCTGGCGGGCCGAGGCGGCCAGCAGGTCGACATCCTCGAGGACGCCCAGCACCTCACCGCGTGGCGACATGACCGGCATGTGGCGCATACCGCGCTCCAGCATTTCCAACAGCACCGTCTCAGCGGTGCGGTCCGCGGTCACCGTCTGGGCGGGCCGGCTCATCACCTCGGCGATCGGGACATCTACCGGTAGCCCCGCTGCGACAACCCGCGACCGAAGGTCGCGGTCGGTGAAGATGCCGACGCCGCCCTCGCGCAGCCGGACCAGCGCATACGACACCCGCTGCTCGCTCATCTGCACGACGGCGTCCCGAACGGAGGTCCCGGGCTCCACGATCAGCACGGTCCCGTGTACCAGTTCACCGACCGGCCGCGAATCGCTGGCCGTCACCAGCTGCGACTGCGACGACGGCGTTGCGGACAATGCCAGGAAGCGCAGCCCCGCCGGTTTCGCGAACTGCGTCCGTACAAGCTCACCGGGCAACCGGATGACGGTGGTGGGTTCCGTTGTGCGAGCGAGGAATTCGATACCCCCGCCGGTCAGCATCGGAACGTAGCCGAAGATTCCGCCGGGCTCGATAGTGTCGAACACCTGCCCACCACCTGACCCGTCCACCTCCTGCAGATTCACCGAGCCGGTCAGGACCATCCAGATGTCGTCGGGGACATGGCGGGAGAAGTCTGCGACCACGGTCCCGGCACCATGGTGCTCCAGCGCGGAGGCGGCGACGAGGTCGTTCAGTTCGGTATCGCTGGCCGTCTGAAACGGCGGACGTGAACCGAGGAAGTGCACCAGGTCCGGAGAGGTCACCCCGCCATCGTGCCCTACCTCAGCTGGTGCGAATGAGATCGGCACATTTCTCGGCCATCGTCATCACTGTGATATTGGGATTGACGACCGGCAGCTTCGGCATCGCCGAGGCGTCCACCACCCGCAAGTGGCGCACACCCTTGACCCGGAGCTGCGGATCAAGCACCGCCATCGGGTCGTCCACCGCACCCATCCGCGCCGTGCCGGCCGGGTGGTACACGGTGTTGTGGGTCTTGTAGATGTACGCGAGCAATTCTTCGTCGGTCTGCACATCCGGCCCCGGCGCGAGTTCACGGCCGATCCACTCCTGCAGCGGTTCCTGCTCGGCGATCTTGCGGGCCAGCTTGATGCCGGCCAGCATCACCTTTTCGTCGTGCCCCTCCGGGTCCGTGAAGTAGCGCGGGTCCACCTTCGCCCGATCCCGGAAGTCGCGGGAGGCCAGCCGCACCGTTCCGCGTGAACGGCCTTGTGTCACATTGGGAGTCAAGCAGAATCCGTTGTCGGTGGTGGGATAGCCATGCCGCAGCGTGTTCATGTCGAACGGGACGCTGCCGTAATGCATCATCAGGTCGGAGTGGTCGGGGTTATCCCCAGCGACCTCGGTGGTGGCGAACAGCCCGATCTCCCACCACTGGGTGGACTCGGTGACCATCGGCTGGGCAGCTTCCCAGAACACCAGGCCCTCGACGTGGTCGTCGAGGTTCTCGCCGACGCCGGGCGAGTCGACCCGCACCGACACGCCGACCGCGGTCAGGTGGGCCGCCGGCCCGATGCCGGACAGCATCAACAGCTTCGGAGTGTCGATGGCGCCGGCGGTGACGACCACCTCGCGAGTCGCGTTGACGACGTCGTAGCCGGTGAGGTCCGGACGCTGGTACCGCACGCCCGTCGCCACCGGTTCGTCCCCGGAGTCATCGAACAGGATCTCCGCCACCCAGCAGTCGGTGAGCACCGTGAGGTTGGGCCGCGACTCCAGGATCGGATGCAGGTAGGCGTGCGAACTGGACATCCGCTCGCCGGCCTCGTTGGCATTGATCTGCAGCCAGCCCGCCGCGTTGAGGGTCCAGTCGCCGCGGTTGAACTGCACCGTCTCGAGGCCGACCTTGGCTGCGGAGTCGATCACCGCCTGGCCGCACGGATCGTTCGGCGGCACGTCCCGAAGTCGAACCGGACCCGAGTCACCATGCGGCACACCTTGATACGTGCCGGTGGCGGTGTTGTTCTCCACCTTGGCGGTAAACGGCAGCACGTTCTCCGGACCCCACCCGGTGGCGCCCATCGCCTCCCAGTCGCGCAGGCCTTGCGCCAGCGGCCAGAACGCGATACACGAGTTGTGCGACGAACAGCCACCGAGCACCTTCGCGCGGGCATGCCGCATGAAGCTGTTGCCCTTTTCCTGAGGCTCTACCGGGTAATCCCAGTCGTAGCCGGAGTCCAGGAGGTGCATCCACTCCGACAACTCCAGGATGTTGCGGTCACCCACATCCGACGGTCCGGCCTCCACCAGACACACGGTGACGTCGGGGTCCTCCGACAGGCGCGCCGCCAGAACACAGCCGGCGGTGCCGCCGCCGGCGATCACGTAGTCGTAGGTCTGATCGGACATGGTGCGAACTCCTCGAAAAGTGGTCAGGCAGAAGGGAATCAGCTCAGCGGTTCATTCGCCGGTGAGCGCCGAATGGGAGGCAAGCGTGCCAATGTGGTTGCGGCCCTTGACGAAATACCAGACCAGGCCCAGCCCGAGGATTACGCCGATGTAGACGAACGCGCCCCAGGTGTTGTACCACGGGTCACCGTAGATGGCGACGCGCGGCCAGGCCAGGTTGATCGCCATGGCGACGCCCCACAGCACCGCGAAGATGTTGACCGGCAGGCCCCACTTCCCCATCGTGAAGTAGCCGCCCTCTTTCAGATCTTTCGGCGGCCACTGTCCTTGCAGGCGCTTCTTGAGCAGCGGGCCGGTGACCATCAGATAGGCCAGGTAGATCATGATGATCGCGATCGAGGTCAGCACCGTGAACACCTTGGGCTGGCCGAGGTTGATCACCAGGATCAGCGCCGCGATGATGCCGATCACGACGGCCGGCACCACGGGCGCCTGCGTCTTGGGGTGCACCTTGGCCAGCTTCTCACCGAAGGGCAGCGCGTTGTCGCGGGCCATGGCGAACGTCAACCGGATGGCCGCGGTGTGCACGGCCAGCGAGCACACCGTCACCGCGACCACGATGCAGATCAGGAAGATGGTGCCGAGCGGTCCCCACATCACCTTCTCGACGATGGACTGCAGGCTGCCGTCGGGACTGCCGAGCGCCGGATCGTTCAGGTCCGGCGTCGCCATGATGGCGCCCGCCAGGATGGCACCGCCGATGACGAACGACGCCAGGATCGCGCGCAGGATGGCCTTGGGTGCGGTGCGACGCGGTTCGACGGTCTCCTCGCCGAGCGAGCTCGCGGTGTCGAACCCGTACATCACGTAGAGCGATGCCACCGACGCCACCAGGAATGCGCCGAAATATCCACCGGGCAGCCCGGCGCCGTGGCCCTGGGTGTCGAAGAACACGCTCGGCCCGCGCTTGATGTTGAACAACAGGATGACCGCAATGAGTACGGCCGCAATGAGTTCGATGAAAACACCGGCGCTGTTGATCATTGCCATCAGCCGCACGCCGAAGGCATTGACCACGGTGGTGAACACGATGAGGACGGTGCCGAGCACGATGGCATTGGCGGCGAAGTCGTACTTGCCGGTGCCGTCGCCGATGACCTGGAAGCCGCTCCACAGCCGGGGCAGGTTCAGTTGAAGAGCCAGCACCACTGCCGACAATGTCACGATGGAGGCCGTCAGCATGAGCCAGCCCGAACTCCAGCCGACGATGCGACTACCCAGCTTCTTCGACCAGTTGTAGACCGAACCGGCGACGGGGTACTTCGCGGCGAGTTCCATGAAACACAACGCCACGGCCATCTGCCCGATGAAGACCATGGGCCACGACCAGAGGTAAGCCGGACCGCCGCTGCCGTAGCCGACGTAGAACAGCTGGAAGGTGCCGGTCAGGATCGAGATATAGCTGACGCCGGCGGCGAAGCTCGCGAATTTCCCGATACTGCGGTCCAGCGACTCCTTATAGCCGAAATCCTCAAGTCCGCCGCTGTCCGTATCGGCCAGGTTCTGAGTCATGATGGGGTGTCCTTAACCTTCATTGGCAGTGTTGAACCAGCCCGCCGGCGTTGGCGCGGTGTTGTGCCAGATATGTTTGAGCTCTTGATATTCCGCGAGACCCGACGGTCCGAGCTCACGACCGTTGCCCGACTTCCCAAATCCGCCCCACTCCGCTGCCGCGGTGTAGTAGCCGAAGTCGTTCAACCACACCGTGCCGTGCCGCAATGCGCGCACCACACGTTCGCCCCGCGCCGGATCAGAGGTTCGCACCCCTGCCGCGAGACCGTACTGCGTGTCGTTGCCGAGCATGATCGCCTCGGCCTCGTCTGTGAACCGCTCCACCGTCATGATCGGTCCGAAGGTCTCCTCCGTGACGATCCGCATCGAGCGGTCGCATCGGTCGAAGATTGTGGGAAGGAAGAAGTAGCCGTCCGCCAGCGCCGGATCGCTGGGGCGGGTGCCGCCGGTGACGAGCTTGGCCCCCTCGGAAATACCCAGGGCCACAAACGCTTCCATCTTGTCGAGCTGTTGCTGTGATACCAGCGGACCCGTCTCGCTGCGCGGGTCGGTGCCGTCGCCCATCCGGATCTTCTCGGCCCGCTCGGCGAGTTGTGCGACGAAATCGTCGGCGATGGACTCCTCGATGATCACCCGGGTGCCCGCCGAACAGACTTGCCCCGAGTGCAGGAACACGCCCGTGAGGACCTGGTCCACCGAGCTTTCCCAATCAGCATCGGCAAAGACGATGTGCGGGTTCTTCCCGCCGAGTTCGAGGGCCACCTTGCTCACGTGCTCGGCGGCGCTCCTGGCGATGTGCTGACCGGTGCTAAGGCCACCGGTGAACGAGATCAAATCGACGTCGGCGTTGTCGGTGAGTGCCGCACCGACGGCGGCTCCGCTGCCCTGGATCAGGTTGAGCACCCCTGGCGGTACGCCGGCCTCCTGAGCCAGTCGGACGAACGCGATGGTCGACAGTGGTGTCACTTCACTGGGTTTGGCGACCATGGTGCAACCGGCCGCCAGCGCGGGCGCGATCTTCCACGAGATCTGCAACAGCGGATAGTTCCACGGGGCGATCAGGACGCACACCCCAATGGGCTCGTGCACCACCCGGCTGATGACGGCCGGGTTGCCCACGTCGACCAGGCGGTCGGACTGTGTCGCCACCAGTTTGGCGTAGTAGCGGAACACCGAGATCACGTCGTCGATGTCGATCCGGCTCTCCGCCAACGTCTTTCCGGTGTCGGCGGTCTCCACCGCCGCCAGCGACTCCTTGTCCCGCGCCAAGAGATCGGCGATGCGCTCGAGCAGCGCGGCCCGCTCGGCGACCGGCGTGGCCGGCCAGTCACCGGCGTCGAAGGTGGCGCGGGCGGCCGCGACGGCCGCCAGCGCATCGTCGTGTGTGGCCTCGTCGACAGTGGCGAAGACCTTGCCGGTGGCGGGATTGATGATCTCCCGGACACCGCCGTCGGCGGCATGCCGCCACTGCGATCCGATCAACAGATCCGGTGCACCGTCCACGTTGCCTCCTCGACTAACCATCACCAGATATCCCGACCACTGCCGGGGTGGTGGCGTCCCGGCCCACCAAGGCCGCCTCTCCAGCCGGCCCGGTGGGCCGGGACGCCGCACCGACTCCGCGAATATTCGACACCCAACCGGGTTGCCGGGTGCCGAAATCCCGCATCAGTCGGCGAGCTTGTTGCGCAACCAATCATGGAATTCGCCGAGGTGGTGCTCACTCGGCACCAGCACGCCGCCATCGCGGTATACCCGGGAACTCATCGCCGGCTGGCAGCGCTCACACGCGTCGAAGTCCTGCTGGTTGACCCGGTGGAACAGCTCCACCGACTTGCTCACGTCCCGCCCGGATTCGACGACCTGTGGCAGATACAGCCAGTCGCATTCCACGATGGTGTGGTCCGCCGCCAGCGGAAACATCCGATGGATGATGACGTGATCCGGCACCAGGTTGACGAACACCTGCGGGCGCACCGTGATCGCGTAGTAACGCCGGTCCTGATCGTCGGTGACTCCGGGGATGTGCTCGAATCCCTCAGACCCATCGATGGTGAAACCCGAGACGTCTTCGCCGAACTCGGCGCCGTGGCCGACGTAGAACTGGGCGGCGTAGCCATCGGCGAACTCCGGCAGCACCTCGGTGAGTTCCGGGTGGATGGTGGCGCAGTGGTAGCACTCCATGAAGTTCTCGATGATGAGCTTCCAGTTGGCCTTGACGTCGTAGACGATCCGGCGACCGACGCTCAGATTGGCCACGGTGTAGTGGTCGATCGACTCGACGTCGCCGAGCCGAGCGACGATGTCCTGCATGACGGTGTCCTCGAATGACGGCGGCTCGTCGGCCAGGCACACCCACACATAGCCGAGCCACTCCCGGACCGCGATCTTGCGCAGGCCGTATTCGACGCGGTCGATGTCGGGCATCTTGGTCAGGTTCGGCGCCGCGACGAGCTTCCCGTCGAGGTCGTAAGTCCAGGCGTGGTAAGGACATTGGAACGCGCGCTTGACCTCACCGCTCTCCTCGGTGCACAGCTGTGCGCCGCGGTGCCGGCACAGGTTGAAGAACGCGTTGATATCGCCCTTTCGCGATCTGGTCACCAGGACACTCTCGCGACCGACCTGAACGGTCTTGAATGCACCGGGCTTATCCAGATCCGCCGAGCGCACCACACAGAACCACATGGTCTCGAAGATCTTCTCCTGCTCGAGGGCGAAGACCTCCGGATCGGTGTAGTAGTGCCCTGCCAGGGTGGAGATGAGGCTGGCCGGCAGGCTCGGCACGGTGGCGGTCATCGAGCTCCTTTGCGATGTTTCGTCGTGAGTTTTGTTGGGATGCATGAACTTCGGCCTAGACCGCGGCGGGTGTCGGGATCAGCTGTCGGCGCCAGCGGGTGAACAGCCGGGGCTGATCGATACCGAGGACCGCGACCAGGCGGCCGTCGCGCCGATACGTGGCGAGCAGGCAGCGGTCCTCGCAGCTGCCCTCCTCGATGGCGATCTCGTCATCAGGACGTGCGAGGCCGGCGAACTGGATGCGGGCGCCGTATTGATCGGACCAGAAATACGGCGGCTTGACGGTCGCCTCCTGCGGAGCACCGCCGGCCAGCAACGCGGCGACCGCCAGCGCAGGACGCTCCAGCGCACCCGTCCAGTGCTCGACGCGATGCCGCGCGTTTGTGGTGGTGTCGAGCCAGGCCGCGCAGTCGCCGACGGCGACGACGTTCGACAGGGCCGTCTGTCCGTTGGCACCGCAGAGTACGCCGTTGCCCAGCTCCAGGCCACTGCCCTGCAGCCAGTCGATGTTGGGCACGCCGCCGATACCCACCACGACGACGTCGGCCGGTAGGTGGCGTCCGTCCGCGAGGTCGACGCCGGTCACCCGCCCGACGCTGCCGGACGCGCGCAAGGCGCGTTTCTCACCGACGAGCCCGGCGACACCGACACCGCAGATCAGCTTCGTTCCGTTGGCGGCGTGCGCACCGGCGACGACGCCGCCGAGCCAGCCGCCGAGCTGCGTCTGCAACGGGGTCGGCGCGGCCTCGACGACAGTGACATCCAAGCCCAGCTTGCGGGCAGTCGAGGCGACTTCGGCCCCGATGAATCCGGCGCCGATGACCACCAGCTGAGCGCCCGGCACGAGGTCTTCACGCAAAGCCGCGGCGTCCGCGATGGTGCGGATCACGTGTACGCCGGCCATGTCTTCGCAGCCCGGCCACCGCCGCGCCCGCGAGCCTGTCGCGATCACCACGCCATCGGCGTCGATGCGCGTCCCATCCGCGAGTTCGATTGCGCCAGAGCGACTGTCGAGTTTGGCGGCGGCAACGCCCAAGCGCCAATCCGCCTGCAGATCGTCGTCGTCGGATTCCAACGCGAGATCGGCTTCGGTGACGTTGCCGCAGAGGAACTCCTTCGACAGCGGCGGGCGGTCGTAGGGCCGCTGCGCCTCGTCGCCGATGACGGTCAGCTGCCCGTCGAATCCCTGTGTCCGCAGCGCCCGCGCCGCGGACAGGCCCGCGAGCGACGCCCCCACGATCGCGACGCGCTTCACTGCGCCCCCGTTGCGCCGAGTCGAGCACGGATGTCGGGCGGCAGGTTGGGTTTCTCGGTGCTGAGTTCGACGTGGATGACGCCGTCGGCGATCACGACCGCGTGCGTACGGACCGGCAACTTGGCCGGTGGTGCGTCGACCGCGCCGGTGCGGAGATTGAACCGCGAGGCATGCAGCGGACACTCGACATCGCACCCTTCCAGCCAGCCGTCGGCCAGCGACGCGTCCTGATGCGAACAGGTGTCGTCGATTGCGAACACCTCGCCGGCCTCGGTGTGGAAGACCGCGATGGGCGGGTCGGTCTCCACCCGCCGGGCCTCGCCAGGCGGGAGTTCGGAGAGCGGACAAATCTCAAGCATCGGGTGTGCCCTCCTCGCAGAGTTTGACGCGTATTACGCAACGTGATTCGAATTATGCAACAGTGTGGTCGCAGTCACAGGCCCTGTCAAGCGCGGAACCGCACCATTTACGTGGCCGTATCAATTGCCCCGATCCGAGCCAAAAACGCACGTCAATCCGGTTGCGCAGAGCCGGTGCGGGACCACACAAGCGCGGCGAGTGCCGCGCCCCGTCGACTTTGAGGTTCGCCACCGGACACGGGACAATCCGGTGGCGAACGGTTGATATATTAGAAGCTGTTGATCTGATATGCAGCGCGAACCGCCAAAATTCAGAGTGGTCAGCCCTGATAGCCCATCCGGCGGCTGACTTCATCAGCCGCCGCAATCACCGTCGGGGCAATTTCCCGAACCCGCTCCTCCGTGAGCCGATACGCCGGGCCGGAGACGCTCAGCGCGGCGATCACCCCTCCGATGTGATCGTGAATCGGCGCGGCGACGGCGTTGAGCCCCTCCTCGAGCTCTTCCAACGTCACCACGTAGCCGTCCCGCGTCACGTCCCGTAGCTGCGCTTCCAGCTTCTCGGGTGACGTGATGGTGTGCTCGGTGAACTTTTGCAGCCCGGCTTCGGTTATCAAGTCGCGGCGGGCATCCGCGGCCATGAAGGCCAGCAGCACCTTGCCGCTCGAGGTCGCATGCAACGGGGTGAGTTCACCCACCCAGTTGTGCGTACCGACGGCGGACGGCCCGCGCGCCTGGTCCACGTTCACCGCGTACTCCGACCTCAGCACGGCGATGTTGACGGTCTCGCCCACCTCGAGCGCCAGCCGCTCGCAGATCTCCCGGCCCTGCCGCGTGACATCGAGACGGCCCGACACCGCGTTGGCCAGCCGCAGGATGCCGAATCCGAGTCGGTACTTGCCACGCTCGAAAGCCTGCTCGACGAGTTCGCGCTCCTCCAGCGCCGCGAGCAGGCGCGACACCGTGGATTTGTGCACCCCGATGTCCGACGCCAGCTCGGTGACCCCGGCTTCGCCCCGGCGCGCAAGGAGCTCCAGCACATACAGTGCGCGGTCGACGGACTGAACGCCGCCATTGCCGGAATCAACCACACTGTTGCTCATTACGCAACAATAGCCACGTTGTGAAGCGTGTGGTTGCGTACATCCAGCGCGTCAGACGACGGCGCGGACAGCCTTCTCGAATCCGGTGACGTGCTCGAGCGCGATCTGTGCAGCGGCATCCCCGTCGCCGCCGGCAATCGTCCGCAGCAGTTCGGCGTGCTCGCCAACGTGCTGGGCCACCGTCGGCAGCCGGTCGAGGAACAGGCAGAAGATGCGGGTCGCCAGGTTGTCGTAGCGGACCAGTACGTCTTCGAGGTGGGGATTTCCGGTCGCCCGGTAGATCGCGCGGTGTGCCCGCAGGTCCCACCGCAGCAGCTCGTCGCGGTGAATGTTCTCGACATCGAGCGCTTCGGTGCGATCGGCAAGCGCGAGCAGACCGGCACGCACGTCGGCGGAGGCGTTCTCCGCGGCCGAGCGCGCCGCGACCGGCTCCAGATTCACCCGGATCTGCGAGATGTGGCGGAGGTCGGCGACGTCGACGCCCGTGGCAAAGGTGCCGCGGCGCGGGAACGAGACGACCAGGCGATCCACTTCCAAGCGCTTGAGCGCCTCCCGGACGGGAGTGCGGCCCAGTTTGAGCTCGGCAGCCAGATCACTTTCCACGATGGCTTCGTTGGGTCGGATGTCGAGCATGATTAGTTTGTCGCGGATCACCAGGTAGGCCTGTTCGGCGAACGACATCTCCTCGGAGGCAACGTCGTCGAGCTGTTCCACGCCCGCAACACTCATCGCGAACCCGCCTTCCCGACAACACTGACGTCACCAGCCGGCAACTGACCTTAGTTAGCCATGCCAATGATATATCAGGGTCGGTCCCGGTCCGCGCATGCCGGGCAGTTGCAAAGGGCGACACAGGCATCACAGGCATCACAGCAACGCGCGAATGGCCGCCTCGAAGCCGCAGACATGCGCCAGCGTGAGGGCCGCCGTGGTGGCCTCGTCGCCCCCGACGATGGCCTCCAACAGCTCGATATGTTCGCGCACGTGACCGGCTACGCCCGGTAGCCGGTCCAGGAACAGACACCAGATCCGGGTGGCGTGCGCGTCGAGGCTGACCAGGATCTGTTCCAGGTGCGGATTGCCCGAGGCCCGGTAGATCTCCCGGTGCACGTGGACGTCATGACGCAGGACCTCGCGAGGATCGTCGGCGTCCCCGATTCCGGCGATCGCGTGCGCGAGTGTCGTCAGCCGGGCACGCGTGTCCGGCGTCGCGATCCGAGCGGCGCGGGCAGCTGCCCTCGGCTCCAACAGCTTTCGAATCTCGGAGATGTCAGCGAGGTCCGTCATGTCGACTGCCGCGGCGAATGTGCCCCGGCGTGGATAGGCGACGACGAGGCGGTCGCGCTCGAGGCGCTTGAGCGCCTCACGCACCGGGGTACGACCGAATCCGAGTTCGGCCGCCAGCCGGTCGTCGTTGATGGGCTCGCCCGGTCGGATATCGAGCATCACCAATCGTTCGCGCACGGTGTCGTATGCACGGTCGGCATTGGTCTCGGTAACCGCCGGCGAGCTGTCGGGATCGCCGAACGACAACTCCGTCAGGGTCATCGCCCCTCCTCCAAAAGTGTCTGCGGCCCACCTATTGACGTGGCCACGAGCTGATCCTAATCTAACCGACAGCTGATATATTAGTCCATCACACACTGCAATGTCAGAAAGGTCCAGATGACCCTCGACACCGCACCGACGGCCACGAACCCCACGCTCAGCGCGAGCCTCGCCGACCTGGATCCAGAAGTGCACCAGGCCATCTCCGCCGAGTTGCACCGTCAGCAGAGCACGCTGGAGATGATCGCGAGCGAGAACTTCGCGCCGGTCGCCGTGATGCAGGCGCAGGGCTCGGTGCTGACCAACAAGTACGCCGAGGGCTATCCCGGCCGCCGGTACTACGGCGGCTGCGAATACGTCGACGTCACCGAACAACTCGCCATCGACCGCGTCAAGAGCCTGTTCGGCGCCGAATACGCCAACGTGCAACCACATTCCGGTGCACAGGCCAACGCGGCGGCCATGGCGGCACTGCTCTCTCCCGGTGACACGATCCTCGGTCTCGATCTGGCCCACGGCGGCCACCTCACGCACGGGATGAAGCTCAACTTCTCCGGCAAGCTCTACGACGTCGCGGCCTATCACGTCGGCGAAAACGACCACCGCGTCGACATGGCGGAGGTCGAGCGCATCGCCCTGGAGCGTCGGCCCAAGCTGATCCTGGCCGGCTGGTCGGCGTACCCCCGGCAGCTCGATTTCGCCGAATTCCGCCGTATCGCAGACGAAGTCGGCGCCTACCTGATGGTCGACATGGCCCATTTCGCCGGGCTGGTCGCCGCCGGGCTGCACCCCTCGCCGGTGCCGCACGCCCACGTCGTCACCTCCACCACGCACAAGACGCTGGGCGGACCACGCGGCGGCATCATCCTCACCAACGACGAAGCATTGGCCAAGAAGTTCAACTCGTCGGTGTTCCCCGGCCAGCAGGGCGGCCCGCTCGAGCACGTCATCGCCGCCAAGGCCGTCGCCTTCAAACTCGCGGCGGCACCGGAATTCCGCGAGCGCCAGCAGCGCACGCTCGACGGCGCGGCGATCCTCGCCGAGCGCCTGCTGCAGGAAGATTCGCGCGCCGCCGGCATCAACGTCGTCTCCGGCGGCACCGACGTCCACCTGGTCCTGGTCGATCTCCGGGAGTCCGAGTTGGACGGCAAGCAGGCCGAAGATCGACTGCACCGGGCGGGAATCACAGTGAACCGCAACGCCGTTCCGTTCGATCCGCGACCACCGATGGTCAGCTCGGGAGTACGCATCGGCACCGCCGCGCTGGCCACCCGCGGCTTCGATCTGGACAGCTTCCGCGAAGTCGCCGACGTCATCAGCCATGCGCTCCGGCCCGGCACCGACGATGCGGCACTGGCCGAGCTACGTGCCCGGGTCGCCGTGCTGGCCGACCGTTTCCCGCTGTACCCGGACCTCACGGAGGCATCGCTGTGACCGCACCGACGATCCCGCCGGGCGCCCACCTGCCCGACCACCCCGAATTCCTCTGGCGCACACCGGAACCGAAGAAGACGTATGACGTCGTCATCGTCGGCGGCGGCGGACACGGCCTGGCGACCGCGCACTACCTCGCCAAGAACCACGGCATCACCAACGTGGCCGTGCTGGAACGTGGCTGGCTGGCGGGCGGCAACATGGCCCGCAACACCACCCTGATCCGGTCCAACTACCTGTGGGACGAGAGCGCCCGGATTTACGAGCACGCCCTCAAACTGTGGGAAGGACTCGAGGAGGATCTGGACTATCCGATCCTGTTCAGCCAGCGCGGCGTTCTCAACCTCGCGCACAGCCTGCAGGATGTCCGCGACAGCGTGCGCCGCGTCGAGGCCAACAAGCTCAACGGTATCGATGCCGAGTGGGTGGAACCCAAAGAGGTCAAAGACCTGTGCCCGATCGTCAACATTTCCAGCGACATTCGCTACCCGGTACTGGGCGCCACCTACCAGCCGCGCGCCGGGATCGCCAAGCACGACTACGTCGCCTGGGGCTTCGCGCGCCGCGCCGATGAGGTCGGCATCGACATCATCCAGAACTGCGAAGTCACCGGCTTCGCCACCGACGGCGACCGGGTGACCGGGGTACGCACCACCCGCGGCGACATCGGCGCCGGCCAGGTGGCGCTGTGCGCAGCCGGGCACACCTCGACGCTGACCGACATGCTGGGCATCCGCACGCCGCTGCAGAGCCATCCGCTGCAGGCGCTGGTGTCAGAGCTGCTGGAACCGGTGCACCCGACCATCGTGATGTCAAACGCCGTGCACGTGTACGTATCTCAGGCCCACAAGGGCGAACTCGTGATGGGTGCGGGCGTGGACTCCTACAACGGCTACGGACAGCGCGGCGCGTTCCACATCATCGAACGCCAGATGGCCGCCGCCGTGGAGCTGTTCCCGGTCTTCGCCCGGGCACACCTGTTGCGTACCTGGGCAGGCATCGTGGACGTCTGCCCCGACGCATCACCGATCGTCGGCCGCGTCGGCTACGACAACCTGTACCTCAACGCCGGTTGGGGCACCGGCGGTTTCAAGGTCACGCCGGGTATCGGCTGGTGCCTCGCCGCCACCATCGCCACGGGCGTCGAACACGAATACGTCGCCCCGTTCAGTCTCGACCGGTTCGTCACCGGAGCCCTCGTCGACGAACACGGCGCCGCCGGCGTGGCCCACTAGATCTGAGGAGTCACAATGCAACTCATCGACTGCCCATGGTGCGGGCCACGCGAGGAAACCGAATTCCACTACGGCGGCCAGGCACACGTCGCCTACCCCGAAGACCCCCAATCATTGACCGACGAACAGTGGGCGCACTACGTGTTCTTCCGCGCCAACCCCAAAGGGCTGTTCGCCGAACGCTGGACCCATAGCGCCGGCTGCCGCCGCTGGTTCAACGCCATCCGCGACACGGCGACCTACCGATTCGACCGCGTGTACCGACTCGACGAGCAGAGGCCGACCATCTCATGAGCACTTCGCTGCGCACCGAAACCGGTGGCCGTATCAACCGAGATACCTTGCACACCTTCACTTTCAACGACCACGAGTACACCGGGCACGCCGGTGACACCCTCGCCTCCGCGCTGCTGGCGCACGGGGTGCACCACGTCACCTCCAGCATCAAGATGGGGCGCCCCCGTGGCTTCACATCGGCGTGGGCCGAGGACACCGGCGGCCTGGTGCAGATCGAGCATCCATTCCCCGAGCCCATGCTGCTCGCCACCACCATCGAGCTGTACGACGGCCTGGTGGCGCGGGGTATTCCGGGACAGGGCCGGCTGGCCGACGTCGCCGACACCGCACGCTACGACTCGACCCACGTGCACGCCGACGTCCTCGTCGCCGGTGCCGGGCCGGCGGGTCTGGCGGCCGCGCTGACGGCCGCCCGCGCCGGCGCCCGCGTCGTGCTGATCGATGAGCAGAGCGAAGCCGGCGGCGCGCTCTTGGGCACCGCGGACACCATCGACGGACGCCCGGCGTTGCAATGGGTCTCCGACGCCGTCGCCGAACTCGCCACCTACCCCGAAGTGCTGCACCTGCAACGCACCACGGCATTCGGTCACTACGACGACGGCTTCGTCCTTGCGCTGCAACGGCGTACGGACCACCTCGGTGCCGAGGCTCCCACCCGGGTGAGCCGTCAGCGCGTGTGGCGGATCCGGGCCCGGCACGTCATCGTCGCCGCCGGTGCGCACGAACGTCCGGTGGTGTTCACCGACAATGACCGGCCCGGCATCATGCTCGCGGGCGGCGCCCGCACCTTCCTGCACCGCTACGGCGTCAAGGTCGGCGAGCAGGCCGTGGTGTTCACCACCAACGACAGCGCCTATCAGGCCGCGCTGGACCTGCACGACGCCGGCGTGACGATCACCGCGATGGTCGATGCCCGCAATGAGGTGGCCTCGGATCTGCGCGCGGCGTGCGCCGATCGGGGCATCGCCCTGCGGACGGGCTCGGTCGTCAGCGGTACCCAGGGTGAAACCCGGGTCAGCGCCGCGCTGGTCACCGGTGCCGACGGCGAATCCGACGCGCTGCCTTGCGATGTGCTCCTGATCAGCGGCGGCTGGAATCCCGCGGTCCACCTGTTCAGTCAGGTTCGCGGCCCGCTGCGGTACGACGACGGCATCGGCGCCTTCGTGCCGGGCGCCGAGCTCGACGAGGTGAGCGTGGCCGGTTCGGCCGCAGGCACGTTCGACCTGCCCGGCTGCCTGCGCGACGGCCGCGCCGCCGCCACTCGCGCCCTGGCCGGTCTCGGGTTCACCGCCGATCCAGAACCGCTTGCCGGAGAATCGGATTCGATTCGCGCCGCAGGTGCTCCCCTGGTGCTGTGGCGGGTTCCCGACGCCGCCGGTGTGGCAACACAGTTCGTCGACGTCCAGCGCGACGCCACGGTGGCAGACCTGATCCGCGCCGTCAGCGCCGGGATGCGTTCGATGGAACACATCAAGCGCTACACCACGATCGGTACCGCGCACGATCAGGGCAAGACCTCCGGTGTCGTCGCCTCCGGCATCACCGCCGAGCTACTCGGTGTCCCGGTTGCGGATCTGGGCGTCACCACGTTCCGCCCGCCGTACACGCCAGTCGCGTTCGCTGCCCTGGCCGGTCGCAGCCGTGGGCGCATGTTCGACCCGGAACGGGTTACCGCAGTGCATGATTGGCATGTCGCCCGCGGCGCCGTCTTCGAGGACGTCGGCCAGTGGAAACGTCCTCGCTATTACCCACTGCCCGGGGAAGACATGGAAGCCGCGGTATTGCGCGAATGTGCAGCTGCACGTACAAGTGTCGGCATTCTCGATGGCTCGACGCTGGGCAAGATCGACGTCCAGGGTCCCGATGCCGGCGAATTCCTCGACCTGCTCTACACGAACCTGATGAGCACGCTGAAGGTCGGCATGCTGCGGTACGGCGTCATGTGCGGTGTCGACGGCATGGTCATCGACGACGGCACGGTGATGCGCCTTGCCGATGACCGCTTCCAGGTGTTCACCACCACGGGTGGCGCGGCCCGGATCCTCGACTGGATGGAGGAATGGCTGCAGACCGAGTGGCCGCACCTGCGCGTGCGCCTCACCTCCGTCACCGAGCAGTGGCACACCTTCCCGGTGGTCGGCCCGCGCTCGCGGGATGTCATTGGCGCGGTGTTCCCCGACGTCGACGTCAGCAATGACGCGTTCCCGTTCATGGCCTGGCGGGATACCCATCTCGACGGGGTCCATATCCGCATCGGCCGGGTCAGCTTCTCGGGCGAGCTCGCCTACGAGGTGAACGTGATGGGCTGGTACGCAACCGCGGTGTGGGAGAAGCTGATTGCCGCCGGCGAACCGTTCGGCATCACCCCCTACGGCACCGAGACGATGCACGTACTGCGGGCGGAGAAGGGCTACCCGATTATCGGGCAGGACACCGACGGCACCGTCACACCGCAGGACCTCGGGATGAACTGGGTGGTGTCGAAGAAGAAACCCGATTTCGTCGGGAAACGGTCATTCACTCGTGCCGAGAACCTGAATCCGCTGCGCAAGCAGTTCGTCGGACTCCTTCCGGTCGATGCGCGGACCGTGCTGCCCGAAGGCGCTCAGATCATCGAGACACCCGCCGACGGCACGTTGCCGCCGCCACCGGTTCCGATGCTCGGGCATGTCACGTCGAGCTACCGCAGCGCCGAACTGGGCCGCCCGTTCGCGCTGGCACTCGTCAAGGGCGGCCACGCCCGCATCGGTGACACCCTCACCGTTCCGGTGGACGGCACGCTGGTCGCCGTCGAGGTCACCGGTTCCGTTCTCGTCGACCCCGAAGGAGCACGCCGCGATGGCTGAAACCCTCACTCGCCGTAGCCCGTTGCAGAGTTGGTCCACCCAGTTCGCCGCGACGCCACCGACCGCGAGCCTCACGGAGGAGCCCTTCGTTGCAATGGTCGATCTGTGGGTCGACCCGGCCGGAGCCGGCGGCGCCGAAGCCGCCGAGCTCCTGGGCCTGACCTCGTTGCCGACGACGCCGGGCACATACGTCTACGGCAGCGATTCGACGGTTATCTGGTTCGGTCCGCAGGAGTGGCTGGTGACCTCGACGCAGCGTGGCGGAGAGGCACTCGAGGCGGAACTGCACGAGGCCGTCGCCGCGACCGGCGGTGCTGCCGTCGACGTGTCGGCGCAGCGAACCACGGTGCGTCTGCGCGGGGCACACGCCCGCGACGTGCTGGCCAAAGGTTGCTCGCTGGATCTGCATCCGCGGGTGTTCGGCCGGGGTGCCGCGGCCCAGACAATGCTGGCGCTCGCTGCCGTCGTGCTGATTCCGTTGAACGACAACGGAACCGACTACCGGATCATCGTCCGCTCGTCGTTCGCCGGCTATCTGGCGGAGTGGCTGCTCGATGCCGCGGAGGAGTTCGGCAGCGCCTAGGCCCGCCTTGCGGTGCTCGGCCTAGTCGCCCCGTGGGAACGTCCCTGAGTGCAATAGCCGTTGCGATTCGCCGCGGTTATTGCGCCGAGGGACCTCTCGTGCGCCGGAAAAGTACCTGACTTCAATCACATTGGCTCCGCCTGGATTCGGATTGACGCCACGTACGTGTGGCGAGGGCGTTGAGTGCGAACTGAGGCCACGCAAAACTATTGTGCGGCGGCAACTCAGCAGAGTTGCCGCCGCACAGTGCTTTTGAATCAGTGGCCGCGGGCGATCCACTCTGCCAGGTGTGGCGCCTCGGCACCGACCGTGGTGTGATCGCCGTGGCCGGTGTGCACCCGGGTCTCTTCCGGCAGCGTGAGGATCGAATCCCGGATGGAGTCGATGATCGTCGGGAAATCGCTGTAGGACCGCCCGGTGGCACCGGGCCCGCCGTTGAACAAGGTGTCCCCGGAGAACAGCGCACCGGCCTCTGGCAGGTACAGGCACACCGACCCCGGCGAGTGCCCGGGCGTGTGGATGACCTCGATCTCGGTGCCCGCCAGGCCGATCCGCTGGCCGGCGTCGAGGTTCCAGTACTTCTCGTCGGGATGGCTTGCCTTCCAGAGCATGTCGTCGCCGGGGTGCAGCAGGATCGGGGCGTGCAACTCGTACGCCAAATCCGGGGCCACCGTCACGTGGTCGTTGTGCCCGTGGGTCACGACCACCGCCACCACGTTGCGACCCGCCACGGCGTCGACGATCTGGGGCGCGGTGTGCGCGGCATCGACGATGACCACCTCCGAGTCATCGCCGATCACCCACACGTTGTTGTCGACGTCCCACGTCCCGCCGTCCAGGCTGAATGTGCCCGACGTGACGACGCGGTCGATGCGGAGCTCGCCACTCACAGCACGACCACCGAGCGCAGCACGTTACCCGCGTGCATGGTGTGGAACGCCTCTTCGACCTCGTCGAGCTTGATCCGTTCGGAGACGAAGCGCTCCAACGGGATTCGGCCCTGCTGGTATAGGTCGACGAGCATCGGGAAGTCGCGCTCGGGCAGGCAGTCGCCGTACCAGGAGGACTTCAACGATCCGCCGCGGGAGAAGAAGTCGACGAGTGGCATCTCCAGCGTCATATCCGGGGTGGGCACGCCGACCAGGACGACGGTGCCGGCGAGGTCGCGGGCGTAGAACGCCTGCTTCCACGTTTCCGGACGGCCGACGGCATCGATGACGACGTCGGCGCCGAACCCGCCGGTGAGCTCCTGCACCGCTTCGGTGGTGTCTGTTTCGGCGGCGTTGACGGTATGGGTGGCGCCGAGTTCCTTGGCCCACTCCAGCTTTCGCGGGTCCCGGTCGACCGCGATGATCTTGCCCGCGCCCGCCAGCCGGGACCCCATGATGGCGGCGTCACCGACGCCACCACAGCCGATGACGGCCACCGAGTCGCCACGGGATACGTTGCCGGTGTTGACCGCCGCGCCGAGCCCGGCCATCACGCCACAGCCCAGCAGGCCGACGACCGCCGGATCGGCGGTCTCGTCGACCTTGGTGCACTGCCCGGCGTGCACCAGCGTCTTGTCGGCGAACGCTCCGATACCCAGCGCCGGGGTCAGCTCGGTGCCGTCCTCCAGCGTCATCTTCTGGGTGGCGTTGAAGGTGTCGAAGCAGTACTGCGGGCGACCACGCTTGCACGCCCGGCACTGACCGCACACCGCGCGCCAGTTGAGGATCACGAAGTCGCCGACCGCCACCGATTCGACGCCCGGCCCGACCTCTTCGACGATGCCGGCAGCCTCATGGCCGAGCAGGAAGGGGTACTCGTCGTTGATGCCGCCTTCACGGTAGGTCAGGTCGGTGTGGCAGACGCCGCACGCCTGGACCTTCACCACGACCTCGCCCGGCCCGGGGTCCGGGATCACGATGGTGGTGACTTCTACCGGGGCGCCCTTGGAGCGGGCGATGACACCTCGAACTTGTTGCGGCATAGGGATACTCCTTGGTGGTCAGGGGATATTTTGATGATCAGAGAACCAGGCAGAGCCGGAACGCGTCGTAGATCGCGGCGTGGATGTTCCGGCTGGCGACGGCGTCGCCGATCCGGAAGAGTTGGTAGCCGCCTTCGGCGTTGCGTACGACCGTCTGCGGTTGCAGGTTCAGCAGGGCCTGCTGGTCGACCTCACCGAGGTTGGTGGACCCGGCGACCAGCCCGAAGTACAGCTCGTCCGACGGCAGCGTGCCGTGTTCGACCACGACGTGGTCGACCATGCGCTGCCGCGTGGCGTGCGCATATTCGTTGTAGAGGTCCACTTCGAGCCGACCGTCCTTGCGGCGCACCGCCGTCAGCCGCTCGTTGAGCGTGACGCGCACGTCGTGCTCGGCGAACACCTTGAAGTAGCCCGGGTAGTTCACGCCGCCGACGTCGGGCGCCAATGTCCGCTCCGGGGTGACGAATTCGACGGCGACGCCGCCGCGGGCCAGCACCTCGGCCGCGTCCAGCCCGGGGTGGCCGCCGTTGTCGTCGTAGAGCATGACCTCGCCGCGCGGATGCACCGCACCGCACAACACGTCCCACCCATCGGTGACCAGATTGGCTCCCTCGGTGAGGAATTCGGTGTTCGGCACCCCACCCGTAGCGACCACCACGATGTCGGGGTCCTCCGCCAGCACCTCGTCGACGTCGACGTAGCGGTTGGTGCGGATGTCGACCCCGAGCAGCTTGCACTCGTCCAGCCGCCACTCGATGATGCTGATGAGATCACGCCGGCGCGGTGACGACGCCGCGATCCTGACCTGGCCGCCGGCCGCGTCGGCCGCCTCGAAAACCACGACCCGGTGGCCACGCTCGCCGAGCACCCGGGCGGCCTCCAGTCCCGCCGGCCCGGCCCCGATGACGACGGCCGTCCGCGCCGGCCCGGCGGCCTTGTCCACGCGATGCGGCAGCCGGTCCTCGCGGCCGGTCGACGGGTTGTGGACGCACTTGGCGTCGCGGTTCTGGTAGATCTCGTCGAGGCAGTACGTCGCGCCGACGCAGGGCCGAATCCGATCCTCCTCGCCCGCTTGGATTTTCGCGACGATGTGGGGATCGGCGATGTGCGCACGCGTCATGCCGACGAGGTCGAGCAGGCCGTCGCGGATCGCATGCCGGGCGGTGGCCACGTCATTGATCCGGGCCGCGTGCATGACCGGGATCCCGAGTTCCTTCTTGACCTGTCCGGCGAACGACAGGTGCGGTGCGACCGGCGTTCCCATCGGCGGGATGACGCGCGAGAGCGCCTCGTCACTGGCCATGTAGCCCTTGATCACGCTGATGAAGTCGATGCCCTCGGGTACGAGCCGCTTGGCGATCTCGATGCCGTCTTCGTAGCGCAGGCCACCGGGCAGGTCCTCGTCGAGTGACATCCGGATGCCGACCGCGAAGTCCGGTCCGGCAGCCTCGCGCACCGCCCGAATCACCCTCAGCGGGAAGCGAAGTCGATCCTCCATGCTGCCCATGCCGTACTCGTCGTCGCGGTGGTTCGTCAGGGGCGACCAGAACGCGTCGAGCAGATGGGTGTAGGCCTCGAGTTCGATGCCGTCCAGGCCGGCCGCGCGGCACCGCGCGGTCGCGTCGGCGTAAGCCTTGACGATGCGGTCCATGTCCCACTCCTCGGCCACCTTCGGGAAGGACCGGTGGGCGGGTTCACGGATCGCCGACGGATACACGACCGGCAGCCAATCGCCGTCGTAATTGCTGGTGCGCCGGCCCAGGTGGGTGATCTGGCACATGACAGCCGCGCCGTGCTCATGGACGCCGTAGGCCAGCTCGCTCAGCCAGGGCACGATCTCGTCCTTGTAGACGTGCAGATTGCCGAAGGCCGACGGGCTGTCGGGCGCGACCACCGCCGAGCCGCCCATCATGGTCAGCGAGATGCCGCCCTTGGCCTTCTCTTCGTGATACAGCCGGTAGCGACGCTTGGGCATGCCGTCTTCGGTGTAGGACGGCTCGTGCGATGTGCTAACCACGCGATTGCGCAAGGTCATGTTCTTCAGCCGGAAGGGCTGCAGGAGCGGATCGATGAGCTGATGCGCCATGGGCGAGTCCGTTTCTTTTGCTGGTTCGGACGTGGTTCACATGTCGTCTGCGACCCCACAAGTACCGCTTGACCAGGTACAAATGCTGATCTACCGTATGTGACGTAACTAATATATCACTCGTCTATCAGCCCGTCTACGGACTTCGAAAGGAGGGACTCCGGTGACCATCAGCGTGTTCGACCTGTTCTCCGTCGGCATCGGTCCGTCGAGTTCGCACACCGTCGGACCGATGCGGGCGGCCGCCCGATTCGTCGACGATCTGCACACCATCGGCGCCTTCGGCGGCGCGGCCGGGGTGGCGAACGTCCGTGTCGATCTCTACGGGTCTCTGGCCGCGACCGGCGCCGGCCACGGCACCATGACCGCGATCCTGCTCGGACTCGAGGGCAACCGCCCCGAGGAGATCCGGACCGATGTCATGGAACGGCGCGTAGAGGAGATGCGGGCCAGCGGCCACATCATGCTCGCGGGGCTACGCCCCATCGCGCTCACCGAGGCCGACATGGTCCTGCGCCCGTTGACGGTGC
This sequence comes from Mycolicibacterium sp. CBMA 226, assembly GCF_009729075.1. Lineage (GTDB taxonomy): Bacteria > Actinomycetota > Actinomycetes > Mycobacteriales > Mycobacteriaceae > Mycobacterium. Next base: position 490,625 of record NZ_VTGY01000013.1, read on the forward strand.
TGCCGTTCCACCCCAACGGCATGACGCTCATCGCACTCGACGCGCACGGCGCCGAGTTGCACAAACAGACCTACTTCTCCGTCGGCGGCGGTTTCGTCGTCACGGAGGCCGAAAGCCTGGAATCCCCCACCCGGACCGCCGCGCCCCAGGCGCTGTCGTTCAACTCCGCCAAGGAGTTGGTGGAACTCTGCCGCCAACGCGATTGCCGCGTCAGCGATCTCATGCTGGCCGTCGAATGCCAGAGCCGAACGGCCGATGAGGTCCGGGCGCGGCTACTGCACATCCGCGACGTGATGGTCGAGTGCGAAGTGCGTGGCATCGCGCGCGACGGCTACCTCCCCGGGCCCATGCGGGTGCGCCGCCGGGCCCGCGACTGGTTCGAGCGTCTCAACGCCGAGGACTGGAACAAGCAACCCGAGTTCGCCGAGGACTGGGTGAATCTCGTCGCGCTGGCGGTCAACGAGGAGAACGCGTCCGGTGGGCGCGTCGTCACCGCGCCCACCAACGGTGCCGCCGGCATCGTGCCCGCGGTGATGCACTATGCCGTGCACTACACGCGGGCCGGCCGCCGGGATCCCGACGGCACCGCGGTGCGGTTCCTCCTGACCGCGGGCGCCATCGGTTCGCTCTACAAGGAGCGGGCGTCCATCTCCGGAGCCGAGGTCGGCTGTCAAGGCGAGGTGGGGTCGGCTGCCTCGATGGCCGCGGGCGCGCTCGCCGAAATCCTCGGTGGCACACCAGAACAGGTCGAGAACGCCGCCGAGATCGCGATGGAGCACAGCCTCGGACTCACCTGCGATCCCATCCAGGGGCTCGTCCAGGTTCCGTGCATCGAGCGCAACGCCATCTCGGCCGGCAAGGCCATCAATGCGGCCCGGATGGCCCTGCGCGGCGATGGCGCCCACTACGTCTCCCTGGACCAGGTCATCGAGACCATGCGGACCACCGGCGCCGACATGCTGTCGAAGTACAAGGAAACCTCCACCGGCGGCCTTGCGGTCAACGTACCGGTGAACTACGTCGAATGCTGAATCATGTTGCAGGAGAGGGAAACAACGATGCACCTTGATTGGTACGACCGCGACATCCTCACCTTCGTGCTGGGTTGCGCGCCCGGTGCCGAACCGCCGAACGACGCATCCCTGGCGCACTTCGGGATCAGTACCGCTCGGGTGATGCGTCGATTCGACGCCGTCCTCGACGCCGTCAGATCACACCAGTTCCCGCTCGATGACGCCGACCTGACACTCGTTCATCAGGTCGCCGACCATCGCGACCACGTGGCGCGCACCGGGTTAGGCGCTACGGCTGGTCGCTGACAGATTCGGCCACGCGGAATGCCACCATCCGCGCGGTATCTTCGTCCGCGGCCTCCACCATGACCCGGACCACCTGCTCGGTCCCGGAGGGCCGCAGCAGGATTCGGCCGGTGTCGCCGAGTTCTGCCTCGGCTTCGGCGACCGCGGTCTGCACCGCGGGCGCCTGCGCCACTGTGGTCTTGTCAGTCACCTCGACGTTGATCAGCACCTGCGGCAGCGTCTTCATCGGCGCACACAGCTGCGTCAGGTTCTCGCCGGTCTGCGCGATGCGCGACATCAACCGCAGCCCGGTGACGATGCCGTCGCCGGTGGTGCCCAACTCGGGCATCACGATGTGCCCGGACTGCTCCCCACCGAGGGAGAACTGTCCCGCGCGCAGCTCCTCGAGCACATAGCGGTCACCGACGCCGGTGGTGCGCACCTCGATGCCGGCTTCACGCATCGCCAGATGCAGACCGAGATTGCTCATCACGGTCGCCACCAACGTGTTCGAAACCAGCTCGCCGGCGTCGCGCATGGCGAGCGCCAGCACCACCATGATCGCGTCACCATCGACCAACGCGCCCGACGCATCGACGGCCAGACAGCGGTCGGCGTCGCCGTCGTGGGCCAGGCCCAGGTCGGCGCCGTGCTCGATGACGGCCTGCTGCAGCTGCGCCATGTGGGTGGAACCGCAGCCATCGTTGATGTTGAGGCCCGTCGGCTCGGCATTGATCGCGATAACTGTGGCGCCGGCCGCCCGATACGCCTGCGGGGCCGCCGTCGAACCGGCACCGTTCGCGCAGTCCACAACAACCTTCAGCCCACCCAATGGCGCAACAGCGGCCTTGGCGGCGTGGGTGAGGTAGCGGTCCAGCGCATCGGCGGCGTCGAGCACCCGGCCGATGCCGGCGCCCGTCGGGCGGGTACCCGGCCCGGCGGCAACCAGTTCGGCGATACGGTCCTCGGTATCGTCGTCGAGCTTGTGCCCGCCGGCGCCGAAAATCTTGATGCCGTTGTCCGGCATGGGGTTGTGCGAGGCGGAGATCATCACGCCGAGCTGGGCGTCATACGACGCCGTCAGATAGGCCACGGCGGGGGTCGGCAGCACACCGACCCGAAGCACGTCGACGCCTTCGCTGGTGATGCCGGCGATGACCGCGGCCTCCAGCATCTCGCCGCTGGCCCGGGGATCTCGTCCCACGACCGCGACGCACCGCCCGGCTCCTGAGGTCGAGCACAGCCGGCGGGCGGCTGCTGAACCCAGCGCCAGCGCCAACTCCGCGGTCAGATCACGATTTGCGACGCCACGGACGCCATCGGTGCCGAACAGCCGACTCATGGACCTTCTTTCTCCCAGCGAGACCCTCATGAAACGCCGAAGGCGGGCGTGTCCAGACTGCGACACGCCCGCCCACGAGCAGAAACGATCAGCGCTTGCTGTACTGAGGCGCCTTGCGGGCCTTCTTGAGGCCGTACTTCTTGCGCTCGATGGCACGCGGGTCACGGGTCAGGAACCCGGCCTTCTTGAGTGCCGGACGATCCTCGGGCTGAACCAGGATCAGCGCACGGGCGATGGCCAGACGCAGCGCGCCGGCCTGACCCGAGGGGCCGCCACCGTCGAGGTGGGCGTAGATGTCCACCGTGTCGACGCGGTCGACGGTCACCAGCGGGGCCTTGATCAGCTGCTGGTGCACCTTGTTCGGGAAGTAGTCCTCCAGGCTGCGGCCGTCCAGGTTGAACTTGCCGGTGCCGGGCACCAGGCGAACGCGGACGACGGCTTCCTTGCGGCGGCCGACGGTCTGGATCGGACGGTCGATGTAGACGGGCTCGCGGGGGGCCGACTCTTCGGTCACCTCGAACGCGGCGGCCGCAGAATCGTCAGCCGCTTCAGTCACTTCAGCCGTTTCGACGATTTCAGTCACTGGGCCACCTGCTTGATCTCGTAAGGAATCGGCTGCTGCGCGGCGTGCGGATGATCCGGGCCGGCGTACACCTTCAGCTTCTTCTGCACCTGGCGGGACAGCTTGTTGTGCGGGAGCATGCCGACGATCGCGTTCTCAACCGTGCGGGTCGGGTGCTTCACCAGCTGTTCGCCAATGGAGCGCTTGCTCAGACCGCCCGGGAAACCCGAGTGACGGTAAGCAAACTTGTCGGTGAGCTTCTTGCCCGACAGGGCAATCTTCTCGGCGTTGATGATGATGACGAAGTCACCCTCATCGGAATTGGGCGTGAACGTCGGCTTGTGCTTGCCGCGGAGCAGCTTGGCTGCTTCGACGGCGAGCCGGCCGAGCACCACGTCTTGGGCGTCGATGACGTACCACTGACGCGTGGTGTCACCCGCCTTCGGCGTGAATGTAGGCACAGCTATACCTCTTCTTCTCGGGTTGAGTCCCGGTGCTATCCGGGTGCCGGTCAAGTACGCGACCTGCGAATTCCCGGCGACCGACGGTGACCCGGGAAGCATTGGCCTGACGGCCTGCAGCGCACCAACGTGGGAGCTTACCCGGGTGCGTCACCGCAGGTCAAAACGCAGGTGATGGCCCGGGTCAGGTGAGCTCGGCGGCGCTGGGCGCTTCCAGGGAGGTGTCGCGCGAGGTGTCCTTGAGGTCGACGCCGGACCGGCCCAACGCCCGGGCACCGGACACCAGACCTGCCGCGACCTTGGCAGCCTCGGTGTAGCCGAGCCCCTCTGGCGGGTGGATGTTCGAGATGCAGTTGCGGTCGGCGTCGGTGCGCCCGGGCATCGGCAGATGCGTCAGGTAGATACCGAGGCTGTCCGCGACCGACAGGCCGGGCCGCTCCCCGATGATCACCAGCAGGGTGCGCACTTTCGCCGCCGCGCCGACGTGATCGCCGAGGGCCACCCGCGCCTGCGTCGCGATCACCGGCGGCGCCAGCGTGTAGTCGTCACGCAGCGCGGCCACCAACTCGGCGAGCAGCGCCGGGCCGTGTTTGGCCAGTGCGTACGGCGAGAGCCCGTCGGCCAGCACGAAGCCGATGTCGGCCGGCGTTTCCGGGACGTCCATGGGCGCGGCCGGCAGCCGGCCCAGGTCGGGACGGCGCAGGTACTCGCTGCGTGACTCGGCCTGACTGCGCACCACCGCCGGTTCACCGATACCGACCTGCCGCACACGGGCGACCATGTCGTCGACGTCGAGCGGTTCGTGCACGGCGTCGCGGGCGGCGGCATGGGCCGCCGACAGTTCGAGCACCTCGCGGGTGGGCAGCGCGTTACCCGCGCGGCCCAGCCCGATGCGGGCCTGGGTCGTCTTGCGGAGCTCGTCCCAGAATTCCTGGATTGCCACGTCTTCGGTCATTCGTCTATCCCGCCGCGGTGAGCGCACGCAGCGCCGAGCGCTGCAGATCGAACTTGGTGAGCTTGCCGGAATCATCGGTCATCCCGACCTTCTTGAGCCACGCCTCGAACTCCGGAGCAGGCTTCAACCCCAGCGTGCGGCGTACCGCCACGACGTCGTGGAAAGACAGGCTCTGGTAGCCGAGCATGACGTCGTCCGCGCCGGGCACCGTGATGACGAAGGCGCAGCCCGCCGCGGCCAGCAGCGTCAGGAGGTTGTCCATGTCGTTCTGGTCGGCTTCGGCGTGGTTGGTGTAGCAGACGTCGACGCCCATCGGCAGGCCGAGCAGCTTGCCGCAGAAGTGGTCCTCGAGCCCGGCCCGGATGATCTGGCGGCCGTCGTAGAGGTACTCGGGTCCGATGAAGCCGACGACGGTGTTGACCAGCAGCGGGTCCAGGGCGCGCGCGACGCCGTAGGCGCGGGCTTCCAGGGTCTGCTGATCGACGGGCCGGCCGCCGGTGCCGAGGTGGGCGCCGGAGCTGAGCGCCGAGCCCTGGCCCGTCTCCAGGTACATGACGTTGTTGCCGACGGTCCCCCGGTTCAGCGAGCGCCCGGCCTCGTTGCCCTCGCGCAGCAGCGCCATGTCGACACCGAAGGCCTTGTTGGCGCCTTCCGTGCCCGCGACGGACTGGAACACCAGGTCCACCGGAGCACCGGCCTCGACGAGGCCGATGGTCGTGGTGATGTGCGACAGCACGCAGGACTGCGCCGGGATGTCGTAGCGGCTGCGGATGTTGTCCAGCAGGTGCAGCAGATCGGCGGTGGCCTGCGGCGAGTCGGTGGCCGGGTTGATGCCGATGACGGCGTCACCGCAACCCATCAGGAGTCCGTCGAGCACGGCCGCGGCGATGCCGCGCGGATCGTCGGTCGGGTGGTTGGGCTGCAGGCGGGTGGCCAGCGTGCCCGGCAGCCCGATGGTGCTGCGGAAGGCCGCGTGCACCTGGGTGGCCGCGGTGACGGCGATCAGGTCCTGGTTCCGCATGATCTTCGAGACCGCTGCCGCCATCTCCGGCGTGATGCCGGGTGCGACGGCGGCGATCCGGGTGGCGGCGTCGTCGCCGGCCACCGCGTCCAGCAGCCAGTCCCGGAAGGCTCCCACCGTGAGGTGGGAGATTTCCGAAAATGCTTGCTGGTCATGGGAATCCATGATCAGACGGGTGACCTCGTCGGTCTCGTATGGCACCACCGCGTCATTGAGGAAGGTGTCCAGCGGAAGCTCGGCCAGCGCCCACGCCGCGGCGGCGCGCTCGGCGTCGTTGTGGGCCGCGCAGCCGGCGAGTTCATCACCGGAGCGCAGCGGCGTGGCCTTGGCCATCAAGTCCACAAGCCCGTCGAAGGTGTAGTTCACCCCCGAAACCCGCTGGTGGTACTTCATTTCAGCTCGTCCTCGGCTTCTGCGAGCATCGCGAATTCTTCATCAGGAGAGTTTGCCACCAAACGGTGCCGGCTGTAGACCGCGAAGTAGAGCATGAAGGCGCAGAACACCACCAGGCACAGACCGGCGGCGACCGGGTTCACCAGGAAGGTGGCGATGACCGCGACGACGGCGACGACGAGAGCGAACGACGTGGTCGCGATGCCACCCGGGGTGCGGTACGGCCGCGGCATGTTCGGCTCACGACGGCGGAGCACGATGTGGCTGACCATCATGAGGACGTAGCTCACCGCGGCGCCGAAGACGGCCATGTTCAGCAGCAGGTCACCCTTGCCGGTCAGCGACAGCAGGAAGCCGATGACGCCGGGGACGATGAGCGCCAGCGTCGGCGCCTTGCGGGAGTTGGTCACCGACAGCTGCGTCGGCAGGTAGCCCGCCCGGGACAGGGCGAACAGCTGGCGGGAGTAGGCGTAGATGATCGAGAAGAAGCTCGCGATGAGGCCGGCCAGGCCGATGTAGTTGACCAGCTTGGCGCCGACGCCGGAACCGAGGGCCTCGACGAGCGGGTTGCCCGAGCCCGACATCTGTTGCGCGCCACCGACACCCGTGGTGAGGAACAGCACGACGGCGCAGGTGACCAGCAGGACCGTCATCGCCGCGATGATGCCGCGCGGGACGTTCTTCTCGGGGTTCGCGGTCTCCTCGGCGGCCAGCGGCACGCCTTCGATGGCCAGGAAGAACCAGATGGCGAACGGGATGGCGGCCCAGATACCGAGGTAGCCGTGCGGCAGGACAGCGGAAGCCCCCGCCGCACTGTTGTCGACGGCGATGGTGGTCAGGTTGGCGACGTCGAACTGGCCGACGGCACAGACCGCGAAGATCACCAGGCCCAGCAGCGCGATCGCGGTGATCACGAACATCACCTTGAGCGCCTCACCGACACCGGACAGGTGGATGCCGATGAAGAACGCGTACGCCGCGAGATACACCCACCAGCCGTTGTGAATCCCGAAGAGTCCCAACGATTCCACGTAGGCGCCGATGAACGTCGCGATGGCGGCCGGCGCAATCGAGTATTCGATGAGGATCGCGGTACCGGTGGCAAAGCCGCCCCACGGGCCGAGGGCGCGGCGCGCGAAGGTGTAGCCGCCACCGGCTGCCGGTAGCGCCGAGGACAGCTCGGCCATACCCAGCACCAGGGCGAGGTACATGCCGGCGATGATCACAGCGGCGATGGCCAGGCCACCGAAACCGCCTTGTGCCAGACCGAAGTTCCAGCCGGAGTAGTCGCCGGACACGACGTAGCTGACGCCGAGGCCGGCGAGCAGCAACCAGCCTGCCGTGCCTTTCTTCAGCTGACGTTTCGCGAGGTATTCGTTGCTCTCGACGTGCTCTTCGACGCCGCGAGCGGAGTGCTCGCTGGGTGAGTTGGTGATGGACACTGGTACTCCTGAAAAAGGGATCTCTGATGCCGCGCGAGCGAGCGCAGCGAGAGAGTTGGTGAACAGCGGCCTACTCCAGCAGTCGCCTGGTGCCGGCCTTGATCATTTTGTCGCCGAACGCTTTTGGGCAGCGTCGACCGTGAAATGGAAGCGAGCGCCCGCGTATTCGGGGGTTACGCGGGCGCTCGCGGTTCGTGGGAGCTACGCGCTTCGTTTCCGGGCGCGAGCGCTCATCAGAAGAAGCCCTGGGCCTTCGTCGAGTAGGAGACGAGCAGGTTCTTCGTCTGCTGGTAGTGGTCCAGCATCATCTTGTGGTTCTCCCGGCCGATGCCGGACTGCTTGTAACCGCCGAACGCGGCGTGGGCGGGGTACATGTGGTAGCAGTTGGTCCACACGCGGCCGGCCTTGATGTCCCGGCCCGCCCGGTAGGCGACGTTGCCGTTGCGCGACCAGACGCCGGCGCCCAGGCCGTACAGGGTGTTATTGGCGATCGAGATGGCGTCGTCGTAGTCCTTGAACGACGTCACCGACAGCACCGGCCCGAAGATCTCCTCCTGGAAGATGCGCATGCCGTTGTGGCCGGAGAAGACAGTCGGCGTCACGTAGTAGCCGCCGTTGAGGTCGCCACCGAGCTCGGCGCGCTCACCGCCGGTGATGAGCTGTGCGCCTTCGGATTTGCCGATCTCGATGTAAGACAGGATCTTCTCGAGCTGGTCGTTGGAGGCCTGCGCGCCGATCATGGTCTCGGTGTCGAGCGGGTCGCCCTGGCGGACGGCCTTGGTGCGGATGGCGGCCAGCGCCAGGAACTCGTCGAAGATGTCGGCCTGGATCAGGCTGCGCGACGGGCAGGTGCAGACCTCGCCCTGGTTCAGCGCGAACATCGTGAAGCCCTCGAGCGCCTTGTCCTGGAAGTCGTCCTCGGCGGCCATGATGTCGCTGAAGAAGATGTTCGGGCTCTTGCCGCCCAGCTCCAGCGTGACCGGGATCAGGTTCTGGCTGGCGTACTGCATGATCAGCCGGCCCGTCGTGGTCTCACCGGTGAAGGCGATCTTGGCGATGCGGTTGCTCGACGCCAGCGGCTTGCCGGCCTCGACACCAAAGCCGTTGACCACGTTGACAACACCCGGCGGCAGCAGGTCGCCGATGAGCGAGAACAGGAACATGATCGAGGCCGGGGTCTGCTCGGCGGGCTTGAGCACAATCGCGTTGCCGGCGGCCAGCGCGGGGGCCAGCTTCCAGACGGCCATCAGGATCGGGAAGTTCCACGGAATGATCTGGCCGACGACGCCGAGGGGCTCGTGGAAGTGGTAGGCGACGGTGTCGTCGTCGATCTCGGAGATCGAGCCTTCCTGGGCGCGCAGCACGCCCGCAAAGTAGCGGAAGTGGTCGACGGCCAACGGGATGTCGGCGTTCAGGGTCTCGCGGACCGGCTTGCCGTTGTCCCAGGACTCGGCGACGGCGATGGCCTCGAGGTTCTGCTCGATGCGGTCGGCGATCAGGTTCAGCACCCGGGCGCGTGCGGCCGGGGACGTCTTGCCCCAGGCGGGCGCAGCGGCGTGCGCGGCGTCCAGCGCCTTCTCGATGTCGGATTCGTCCGAGCGGGCGATCTCGATGAACACCTCACCCGTCACCGGGGTACGGTTCTCGAAGTAGCGTCCGGCAGCCGGAGCCACCCATTCGCCGCCGATGAAGTTGTCGTAGCGGGCCGGGTAGGTCATCACCGAGCCCTCGGCACCGGGACGCGCGTAAACAGTCATGGCTTCACTCCTCGCAGTGGTCAAACACAAATGTGCTGCTGATCACTCACGGTACGCAGAAGTGGGTTGCAACACAGTTGCATCGTTCAACGCGGTTGAACTGAGACCGGATCAGCCGAGGTCGGCGTCGAGTCCCGCCAGGTGCCCGACCGCCTGCGCCCGTACCACCGCGTCGGCCGACGGGTGGTTGCGCAGCAGCTGCCAGCCGTGCCGGTCGTCGCGGCCGTCGGGCAGGGCCAGCCACCGGCGCAACAGGCCGACGTGCCCGGCCGCGGACGCCGACAGCACCGCGGTGCGCAGGCTCTCCCCCAGCTCGGTGCGCAACCGCGCGATCGCCGGCGACACCGACTGCGGCAGCAGCGCACCGGTGTAATGAGACAGTGCGGCATCGACATCGCCGCGGTGCAGGGCCGCGAAGACGTCGGCGACGTCACTCTCGATCGGGGTGAGCAGCCGGTACGGCCGCGACGCCACGTACTGCGCACCGATGACCCGGCGCAGACGCGACATCTCGACGCGGATGGTGACCGAGTCAAGATCGTTGTCGTCCAACAACATTGCGAGATGGTCGGCGCTCAGGCCCTCCGGATGACGGCTCAGCAGGACGAGGATGTCGGCGTGCCGCCCGCTGAGTGTGTGCTGGTGAGGTTGCCCGTCGTCACCGGTGGCGACCCAGCGTGGACGATCACCACCCAGCACCGTCAGGCGGGCCATGGTCGTGGGTTTCGGCGCCGGTTGCAGCAGTCGTTGCAGGGCCAGATGGTTCTCGATGGCCATCACCGTGGCGCGCACCAGGCCCAGGGTCTGGGCCGAGGCGATCTGGCTGTCACCGGTGAGGTCGACGCAGCCGATGAGTTCGCCGGTCGTCGGGTCATGCACCGGCACCGCCGTGCAGGTCCACGGCTGCACCAGCCGGGCGAAGTGCTCGGAGCCGTGGATCTGCAGTTCCCGGTCCAGCGCCAGGGCGGTGCCCGGGGCGTTGGTGCCGGCGCTGCGCTCGCTCCAGTCCGCACCCGGTACGAAGTTCATGGCCTCACCCCGGCCCAGGGCCGTGTTGTCGCCCTCCACCCACAGCAGGGTGCCGTCGGCCGCGGCCACCGCCACCATGACGCCACTGTCCTTGGCGTCCTCGACCAGGAGTTTCCGGATCACCGGTAACGCGGCCGCGATGGGCTGTTCGGCGCGGAGCTGGTCCAGGGTCTTCGGTACGACGGGCGTGAACTGCGCACCGCCAAGGTCAGGGTCCACTCCCGTGGCCAGGCTGCGGCGCCAGCTGTCGGCGATGACGGGACGGACGGCCGTAGGGTCCAGGTGCAGCGCGTCGATCTCGCCGGTGACGAACCGCTGGTGTACCGCGCGCAGCGTCGAGCCGGCCGGCGACCCCTCGGTGCGGCTGGTTCCCACGACACTCACACTCCTCGCAGGTCGGATACGCACCTGCGTGGCCGCCAGGGTAGTCGACCTGGGTGTTCCAGGACACAAGTTGGGTCCCTGACCACGACGGCGACCGTGTGGCCCCGCCCCCGGCTCTCCTCCGGGGGCAGGACCACACAGGGCTCATGACGGGTCTAGAAGACCCAGTCGCCGGCCGCGCGCCGGTCGGTCGCGGCGATGTCGTCGGCACCGTCGCGGACGGCGTTGCCGAGGCTGTGCAGGATTTCGTTGAGCGCGGCTGCCGACTGGTTCCAGCGCGCTTGCTCGGCCTGGAACGCTTCGGCCGCCTCGCGGGTCCACGTCTGTTGTAGGGGTGCGACCAGGTTCCGGAGCTCGTCCAAGGACGTGTTCAGCCGTGCCGACGTGGCATGGATCTGTTGACGGACGGTGAATTCGATCTCGCCGAAGTGGTACGACAGTGCCGGTTGCATATGCCCCCTCCCGTCAGATCGCGTGTCCGGTGGCGCCGATGCGCCGGGCATGGTCATCAGCGGCGTGGCTCAGCACAGCGGCGTTGGATCGGATCGTCTCCGCGATACGCTGAAGCGACGCATGCAGTTTCATCGACTCGCCGTTCCACCGGTTCACCACCTCCTGGAACCGGGTCGCCGCGACACCGCCCCACACCGTGGGCGGGATGGCCGACATCTGACCGATGAAGCTGCCGAGCATGGCCCGGATCTCCTCGTTACGGACCTCGACCTTGCCCGCGATCCCCGTCATCAGATCGAAATCCGTAGTCAGAGTGCCACTTTCGTGAGCCGTCATGATTTCCTCTCCATTTGGGTTTGATTGATTAGACGTTTCCCAAGAGCGTTCGGTTCCATTGCGGGCCGATCTTGTTTCTCTTCGGCGTGTCGTCTCCAGTTGCGGCACTTGCGATCTGAGGCCGTCATCCTCGGATGACAATGTCCGGATCGGTGACAGCGCGGGCTCTGAGGTGTCAATCGGTCCGGTGCGCGGAGCGAATCGCGGAGTCACAAACCGGCTGGACGGACGTACCCTGGCACCCCACGGCGATCCGAACCGGGCCATCGAGCAGCACCGACCATTCGACGGTTCGCCCGCCTCGCACCTCGCGGTACCGCACAGCCGCGCGTCCGGCACTCACTCCGGCCTCCTGGAAATCCACGATGACGCCGTCGGGCAGCTTCGTCGCCGCCTCGCGCAGCGCGCGCGCCGTCACGTCGAGCGTCTGTCCCCGCGGAATCTGCGATTGGGTGAGGTGGATGATCTGGCCCCGGTCATCGGGGGAAATGATCTGTACTCGAGCCGATCCCCCGGCCGCAAGCGCGCGGTCGACTGTCCAGTGCGCGGGGACCTGCATCGCCACACGACCTTCCACGAGCCACGTGAGGTCCGGCTCTGCGGTGGCCGCGACCCCCGGCGCGGGTCCGTGACGGCTGGACAGGCCCAGGCCAAGCGCGCCGAGGACTACCATGGTCGCTGTGGCCGCAATCGCGATACGCGCCCGGCCCCGGTGTGGTCCGGCTGCGGTCGGCGTACCGCTCACGTCGGCACCCTCGAGCAGGTCGTCGCATCTCAGTATCTGTGAGGTGAGACCCCGATCCCGCAGCAGCGCTTGTATTTCGGTGGCAAGGGCCGGGGCACCGGGAACACCGATCGGTGCGTCGATCGCGACGTGGGTGTCCTCGGGGATCAGGGCAACGGCGGCATCGGCGATACCACTCTGGTTCCGCCGCACGACGGACGAGGCGCCCACCTGGGAGATGGTCACGAGGTCGTCGTCGAGTTCGACCACGACACAATCCGATTCGTCGGCGGCCGCCCGAAGCGCCTCGGTTCTGCGTCGCACGACGACGTGTGGGACGTGGTGCCGGGCGGCGGCCAGTACCCGGTCGACTCTCGACGGTGGCCACCAGGTGGGGCACACCACCGTCACAGCCGGCACAGTGCCGATCGCCGCGCTCATGGCAGCGCGCCAGATGCGGTCGGCGGGAAGGACCGTCCCGTCGAGCAGACCCAACTGTTCGCCGACGCACTCCAACGCGGACGAAACCAGTTCGGCGTCAATCTCTCCCGGTCCGCTGATGGTCGCCGGACCGACGACCACGACGGTCACGGCGGCTCGGTCCAGCCGATCTGGACCAGCTGATCGGATTGGCCGCGGCGCACCACGACGGCCCGTCCGGGCGGAAGCGTCATCGGCCGCGCCACGCCGAGCAGCGGTCCTTCCTCGGGGCCGGTGCTCATGACGATGCCCGTTGCACCCAGGTCCCGCATGCGCGACAGGAGCGGGTCGAACATGGCGCGGGCGGCACCGCCGGAGCGGCGCGCGACCACCACGTGCAGGCCGATGTCCGAGGCATGCGGTAACAGGTCGAGCAAGGGGCTCAACGGATTTCCCGCGGCACCCGCGACGAGGTCGTAATCATCGACGATGAGGTGGATTTCGGGGCCGGACCACCAGGACCGCTCACGCAGCTGCTGCTGAGTGACGCCCGGTCCCGGCAGCCGCGCGGTGAGCAGCGACAGCGCGGTCGTCAGCTCGGCGGCGGTCGTGACGGTCGACATCGCGTAGCCGCACAGGTGCGGCGCCTCCACCACGCCCAACAGCGAGCGCCGGAAATCCACGATCAACAGTTGAGCCTGCGCGGAATCGGTCTGTTCGGTGATGGCGCGGCACAGTGTCCGCAGCGCCGACGTCTTCCCGCAAGCCGTGTCGCCCAACAGGATCACATACGGATCGGCGCCCAGGTCCAGTGCGAACGGAGCGAGGTCCTCCTCGGACACGCCGATGACGTACCGCGGCGGACGCTCCGTAGCGGCTGTCGCGACCAGCTCGGCGTAATCCACCTGCTCTGGAAGCAGTTCGATGACTGGTGCCGGGTCCGACGGATGACGGACGATCGGGTCTAGTTGCGGTTGCGCCACCACGAACTCCTTGCCGTCCTTGGAAAGGCCCCGGCCCGGGCAGGTCGTGAGCAACTGGGCACGGCGACGGTCCATTTCGGACTCGGTCGGGTCCCCGAGACGCAGCTCGACCCGCGTGCCGATGTGGTCTTTCAGGATCGGACGCAGCTCGGCCCACCGGTTCGCGGTGAGCACCACGTGCACCCCGACCGACAGGCCCTGTGCCACCATGGCGGTGACGGTGTCCTCCAGCACGTCGAATTCGCGGCGTAGCACGGCCCAGCCGTCGATTGCCAGGACCACCTCACCGTAGTTGTCCGGAAATGCCGCCTCGGGTCCGTCCTGCTGCCGAAAGTCCTGGCGCCGCCGGCACAGGGCGAATAGTTGGGAGACGATGCGCCGCAACAGTTCCGGCTCGTTCCGGCCTGCGACGGTACCGACCTGAGGATGACGTCGCAACGCCGTCAACGCGCCGTCTCCGAGATCCAGCCCGTAGATGCTGAGTCGTCGTGTCGATGCGGTGGCGGTCAGACCGAGCAACAGTGTCTGCAGCGCGGTCGACTTTCCCGAACGCGGGCCGCCGACGATTGCGACGTGTCCACCGGATCCGTCGAGGTCGACAACCAGCGGGTCACGGCGCTGCTGAAACGGATTGTCCACCAGCCCGATCGGGACACGCAGCAGGCGGGGCTCCAGGTCGGTCGCAAGCAGTTCGGACAATGCGGGCGAACCCGTCAGGGGCGGCAGCCACACCGGATGAGCTTTCGTGCCGAGCCCGGCCAGTCGGCGCAAGGTCGTGTCCATGAGAGTCGGCCCGGCCGGCGGGTCGGGGTTCGCCGGCGGGACCGCCGTGGTGAACAGACGGGGTACCGGATCGTCGTGGTGGCTCTGCGGGGCCGGGCGGGATACGAACTCGGTGTGAAATCGCACGAGCTTTCCATCTGCAGTCCGCAAGAACCCTGCGCCTGGGGTTCCGGGCAATTCGTGGGCGTCGGTTACGCCGATGACCGCGCGGGACTCTGCCGCCGAGAAAGTCTTGAGACAAACCCGGTATGAGAGATGGGTATCCAGGCCGCGCAGGCGGCCTTCGTCGAGTCGCTGACTGGCCAGCAACAGATGAATACCCAGCGACCGGCCGAGGCGCCCGACCGCCACGAACAGCTCCGCGAAATCCGGATGCTGACTGAGCAATTCGGAGAACTCGTCGACGACGATGAACAAGGCGGGCAGCGGTGCGAGGTCGGCGCCGGCTGCGCGTGCCCGGCGGTAATCGCCGATCCCCGAGAGGTTCCCGGCTGCCCGCAGCAGCCCTTGACGCCGGGTCAACTCACCGGCAAGTGCGTCATACATCCGGGCGACCAGGTGTGCCTCTTGCGCGAGATTGGTGATGACGGCCGCCACGTGGTTCGCCTTCTCGAAGCCGAGAAACGTTGCACCGCCTTTGAAGTCGACGAGAATCAGATTCAGCTCGTCCGGTGAGTGCGTGCTGATGAGCCGCAGCGTCAGGGTGCGCAGGAACTCGGATTTTCCGGAACCCGTTGCGCCGATGCACAGGCCGTGCGGACCCATGCCGTGCTCGGCCGGTTCCTTGAGGTCGAGGTCGACCGTCGCGCCGGTGGCGTCGGTGCCGATCGGCACGCGGAGGCGATGCCGGGCTGGACGGGACGGCCATCTGGCCCCGGTGCCGTCCGCGCCGACCAGCGCTGTCCAATCATGTTGCCGCCGCGCAATGTCCGCACTGTCCGCGAGGCGGTAGCGGGCCAACCGCCGAGCGCACGTCTCGGCTTGCTCGGCCGTGAGCACATCGGTGACCGAGCACGGCGGCAGCGTCGACACCGATCCGGTCTCGCCGACCACCAGCAGCGTCACCGCTTCCGTGTCCGCGAAAGCGGCGTTCGTCGGGGCGTCCACCAGCACCACCAGGTGGCAGCCCGCGAACGCAGACACGGCTTCGAGCGCCGCGAAACGCAGCGGCGGCCCACCGATGGCACCCGAACGGTAATGGTGCGGTAGCCATTTCAGCCAGTCCCATTCGGCCGAACCGGTGACCGCGGCGATCTTCAGCTGGTCAGGTCCGTGCCACACCGCCAGCTGACACACCATGGCACGAGCCAGTCCCCGCGCATCGTCGCCGCCGACATCGATGCGCCGATGCCGGTTCACGGCGACGGTCACGGGAACATCGGGGACGGTGGCGGCAGTGTGCACCAGTCGTTCACGCGCCGAGGCGGTCAGCGGGTCGGTGACTCCATCGCCGGCGGCCGGCACCGGGACGAGTCTGGTGCAGAGCGGACGCTCGCCGATTCCGACCCGGATATCCGTGAAATCGTCGTCGTCCCATCGGCGTTGCCACATCCGGTCGGTGCCGGCGAAGGTCCACAGCGAGTCGGGCGGCGGGTGGTTCTGATGCAGCCGGCAATGTTGCTCGGCGGCGGTCCGACCCGCGCACGCACCGACCGCATCGAGATAGACCAGGTATTCGCGACGATCGGCGTCGATCTCCCCCGCCCGTCGCGCACCGCGCGACCCGAGAACGGTGCTGCCGACCATCGACAACACCATCATCGCCGGAAACAGCAGGAACATCGGATTCCGGCCCGTCCCAGAACCGGAACGGAAGTAGAACACCATCATCCCGGCCATCGCCAACAGCATCAGCACGGGTGCGATGCGAGTGACGACATTGCCCGACGACAGCCGCGGCACCTGTGGCGGCGTGCGTACCTCGATGTCTCCGGCAGCCGGTTGGACTGCCGGAGATCGTGCGACTCTGGTGAATTCCATCGAACTATCAGACGCGGCGCGACGCCGTTCGGTTCCATCAATTTTCGTGTCGGGTAGGGACCCGATGCACGGTTACCGTGGGATCGGGTAGTCGATCCGGGGGTGCGATGTCCGAAGCAGTGTGTCGGCTTTCAGTACGGACCGACGGCGAACATATCGGCGAGATCACCGATCTCGTGCTGCCGGCCGGTGCCGCGGTCGACGCGCTGCTTCCGGACATCGTGGCGCTGGTTCATCCGCACCCGCCGGAGGGGGTCAGCTGGCGGTTGGGCCGGGCTACCGGCGGTCCGATCGACGGGTCATTGTCGTTGCGGCAAAACGGTGTTCACGATGGCGACGTCCTGCACCTGCAGCGCGACACCGTCCCGGAGCTCGGCACATTGCGTGTGCACACCGCGGCGATGGCCGCCGATGCGGCGCCTCCTGATGCCCGCGGTCATCTGGTCGCGCCCGCTCTCCGCCTGTGGGCGGTGACGGTCGCCGCCGTCATGCTGCTCTCGTCCGCCGTGCGCGGCGACCAGCCCGTGGCCGCCGCCATCAGTTGTGGTGGCATGCTGGCCGCACTGACGGCGTCGTGGCGGTCCGGCCGCGCGGAATGGCCTGCCGCCGCCGTGATACTCGCCTTCGCGGCCGGATTCGCGGCCGTACCGGGTGGACCGGCCGCACCGAACGCCCTCCTCGGATCAGCCGCGGCATTTGCGGTCGCCCTCGTTCTCCTGCGTGTCGGCGCGTATCGCGTATCCGTCACGGCTGCAGCATTTTCGGCTCCGATGATCGTGGCGACGACGGTCGCGAGCAGCTGGTCGCTACCGTTGACCAGCAGCGGCGTGATCATCGCCGCGGTTGCATTGGCGGTGCTGTCGGCTGCGCCGCGGTGCGCCGTCACCGTCGCTGGGCTCACGCCGCATTCGGCCACGGTCGCCGACGGTGACGCTCGGCGGATCGATGCGGCACATCGAGTGCTCACGGCGATGGTCATGGGTGCGGCTGCTGCCGCGGCGGCCGGCGCCGTCGTGGTGGCGATCGCCGCCGTTCAGCAATCCGGCGTTCCGACGTTGGTGTTCAGCTGGGTGGTGGCGGCGGCGATGGCGCTACGGGCACCGTCGTATCAGGCACCGGTACGGCGGTGGGCGGTCCTGACCGCTGGAATGGTCTGCATCACCGCAGCTTTGGCTGTCACCGCCATGGTGTTTCCGGCTGGGATGGACTGGCTCGGCGCCGGCGTCATCGCGACGGTTCTGGGTATCCGGCGGATCGGTCCGGTCAGCGCCCCGGTGGTGCAGCGTCTGGTGTACCTCGAATACGCGGCGTTGGTCGCTGTCCCACCGTGCGCGCTCTGGGCCACTGACGTCTTCCGACTGGTGCGCGGCGGATGACCGATTTACGTTGGGTCGCTGCCACCCTGACGATCGCGTTGACGTCGGCCGCTCCGTGCGCGAATGCCGTCGCGCCGAAGCCCGTTGATCACGCGCAACTTCCCGGACCCTCCGCCCCGGCGCCACCTGGCAGGACCGAACAGTCAGACCGGTGTGTGACGGCGAAGGCCGCCGACAACCGTCCCGCGCACCAAGTCGACATGCTCAATCTGGCTGCGGTGTGGCCGCTTTCCCGCGGCAGCGGACAGACGGTTGCGGTGATCGACACCGGCGTGGCCAGGCACCGATTGTTGCCGCATCTGGTCGCGGGCGGTGACTATGTCTCGTCGGGCGACGGTACGCAGGACTGCGACGGCCACGGCACGGCGATCGCCGGCATCGTCGGCGCCACCACGTCCGCCACCGAACCCGGCACCTTCCGTGGCGTGGCGCCCGATGCCACCATCATGGCGATTCGCCAGTCCAGCAACAAGTTCCGGTTGACCGACGATCACGACATCTCCGGTGTCGGCGACGTCGAAACCCTGGCCCGCGCGGTCCGCTCGGCTGCCGACGCGGGCGCCACCGTCATCAACATCTCGTCAGTTGCCTGCATGGCCGCCGCCGACCCACTCGATGACCGGTCGCTGGGTGCCGCACTGGCTTATGCCGTCGACGTCCGCAATGTCGTGGTGGTAGCAGCGGCCGGCAACGCCAGTGGTGAATGTGCACAACAGAACCCACTGTTCGACCCCAAACGTCCGGGCACACCGGACTGGGACGTGGTGCATACCGTGGTCAGCCCCGGCTGGTACGACGACTACGTGCTCACAGTCGGTTCCGTCGGCCCGACTGGGGCACCGTCACAATTCAGCCTGGCCGGACCATGGGTCGACGTCGCCGCGCCCGGCGAAGAAGTGGTGTCGTTGAGCGCGCAGGGTGACGGTCTGGTCGACAGCCGGCCGGACACCCGCCCGCTGTCGGGCACCAGCTATGCCGCACCCGTCGTCAGTGGCGTTGTCGCACTGGTGCGTTCGCGGCTGCCGCAACTGTCGGCCCGCCAGGTGATGGCCCGCATCGAAGACACCGCGCGCCATCCGGCCGACGGCTGGAACGCCCAGGTGGGACGAGGCGTGATCGACCCACTCGCCGCGGTCAGTGGCGGCGTCCAGACACCTAACCCGGCGCGGGTGGCTGCCACACCGGCAGCGCCCGTGCCCGGTCCTCATGATCGACCATCCCGGCGCATCGCGTTCCTCGGCACCGCCCTCTGCATCGCGGTGGCTGCCGTCGCCGCCACCGGGCGTCGCCGGTCACGGCGGTAGCGGATCGAACGTCGTTGTCGCGGAAGCCAATTCGGAGACGACGTCGGCGACCTCCGCGCGGCGTCGCCAGGCCCGGCGTTGCCGCATGGCCCCGTTGCCCTGCTCAGCGAAGCGGGCCAACTCGTCGCGCGCCATGTCATAGTCACCCAGCGCGTCGAGCGCCGGACGGAGGCGGTCGATGAGGCCGGCCAGCAGAACCCGGGTCGGCGCGACCGACCAGCCGTCCGCCAGATCGATTGCCTCACCGTCGAGACCGTCGTGCGCCGCCTTCCAGTGCGCGGCGCGCAACGTCCAATCAGCCAGGTGTGGCACCGGATCCCCACGTTCGCGTGCGTCCAGCGCCATCATCACGGCGGCGCGGATGAGGGTGGCCAGCAGTACCGTCTCGGCCACCGTCGCGGGCACGTCGGCCACCCGCACCTCGACGGTCGGAAAGTGCGCCGACGGGCGCACATCCCAATAGAGCATGCCGTCATCGAGCACCGCGCCGGCCCGCGACAGGGTGTTGGTGACGGCGTCGTAGTGCTCGACCGACTCGAAGTACGGCGGCGGTCCGGCACTCGGCCAGCGGGTCCACAACACACCCCGGAAGCTGGCGTACCCGCTGTCGGTACTTCGGTAGATGGCGGAGTTCGCGCTGAGCGCGAGTAACAGGTGCAGGATCGGCCGCAGCCGGTTACCGACGTCGACCGCCGCGGCGCGGTCGGGCACTTCGACGTGCACGTGGCACCCACATATGCCCTGTTCGTGCGCGAGCATGCCGAACCGATCGGCGATGCGGCCATAACGCGCTGTCGTGGTCACCGGAAAGGCGTGCGGCACCGTTGGCGGTAGTGCGACAGCCAACAGCCGCGCCCGCTCGGCCTCCGCCGACTCGGTGGCGATGCGACGCAGCCGGGTCAGTTCAGCACGCAGATCACCACTGCTGCTCATCACGGGGGTCGTGGTCTCGACCTGGCAGCGCGTCAACTCGAGCTGCAAGTCGACGCCACGTGCGGCCGCATACTCAGCGACCGCCTGATTGCGCGGCGCGGGCTCACCGTCACGGTGGTCGACGAGGAGAAATTCCTCCTCCACCCCAAAAGTCGGAAGGTCTGTCATGGGCTCTGGGATGCCCCGAGCCGAGCAGAGCAAACCCTGGGCCATCACGGACCGAGACCGTCACGCAATACCTCCGCCGCCGCCACGCTCAATTCCGGCCCTCCGGGCAGCCGGGCCAGTAACGGCCAGGGCGCGGGTAGCGGCTCGCCCTCCACACCAAGATATTTCGCGGTCTCGACGTCGCGGATGCCGTACCGGACGCCGCTGTCCGCCACCAGATACAGCGGCCCGGTCACCGAGCCGCCGGCAACCCCAGTGGCGTGTACGTATGCGTACCGCCCGGGCGGTATCGCCACCGCATCGATGTTCGGACCGTCACCGTCGTCTTGCGCCAGCGCCACTGCCCGCTCCCCCGGTTTGCGCTGCAGGACAACGGTATCCGGGCTGCCGGCATCCCACCGCCAGTGCGCGCACACCGGAACATCGCTCGGCACGGGTGGCCGCGCCTGGTCCGGGAAGGTCGACACCGCAAGCTCGTGGACCGCGGGGATCGCGGCGATGGCGGCGGGCGGCACGGCGCGCAGGTCACCGTCAGCCACGCCGTGGGTGAACCGGATGACGTCGGCCGCTACGTCGCCGACGCGCTGCAGGCCGCTGCCGAGGACCACGTGGTGTTCCGGAGCGTCCGCGCGGCTCACCCGCAGAACCTGCCCGACGACGAAGCCGCCCGGCCCCTTCGCGCCAAGGCCCGGGATCGCCGGTGCCGTGATCGCCGGCAGTTCGGGCAACAGGTCGAGAAGCGACCGCGACACGTGCCGCGGCGTGACGCCGTCGAGCCGCAGCGCCCGAACGACCGCGAGGTCACGCAGATCGACCGCAGCCCGCTTGCCGTCGTACAGGAGATAGGCGCCGGCCAGCTGCTCGCCCGCTGCCGTCGCGAGGATCGGCCGTGCCCCATCAGAGCCACCCGGGTTCTCGCCGGCCAGCAGAACCGTCCGTCCACTATCACAGACCTGCCACGACGCCGCCGCGAGCGGGTGGCCCAATTCGGCTGGGGCACCCGGGATTCCGACGAGTGGACCGCGCGGTGCGCCCGCGATCGCGGCGGCGTCGACCGCCACCGGGTTGACCGCGGACTTGGCGACGAGCCGGGCCGACGCGAGATTCAGCGCGGGATGCCACGTCGAGCCGATTCGCACGTACAGCGCGCCGGTGTCCCGGACCATGACGATCGGCGCGTCTCCCGGTCCGCCGGCCGGTGCCGCGATCGCGATGACGGCGCACACCGCCACCGCCAGCAGCCCGGCGAGCCATCCCGACGCGTACGAAATCGATTGCGCGCGAATCGGTTCATCGACCATCGCGGCGTCACCACGCACCAACGCGTGGATCAACCGACGCGTCTGAAAACGCCGGCCACTGGCCTCCAGTTGCGCACCCTGCCCGCGAGCCATGTCCATCCCCCGGCTAGCAGCCTAACCGCGGACAGCCGCACGCCCCGACACCAATTCTCCCGGGGATTTGTGCACGATTTTCCGCGCCGACCGCGGAAAATCGTGCACAAATCCCTAGGAGACGTCGACCCAGTCCAAGGTGCGGCCGACGGCCTTCTGCCAGCCGGTGTACCCGGCCGCGCGCTGTCCGTCGTCCCACGACGGCGCCCAGCGCTTGTGCTCCTGCCAGTTGGCGCGCAGCTCATCGGGATTCGACCAGAACCCGACCCCGAGGCCGGCGGCGTAGGCCGCTCCGAGCGCAGTCGTCTCGGCGACAACGGGTTTCACCACTTCCACACCCAGTACGTCGGCCTGGATCTGCATGCACAGCTCGTTGGCGGTGATGCCGCCGTCAACCTTGAGCACCTCGAGGTGCACGCCGGAGTCCGCGGCCATGGCGTCGACGACGTCGCGGCTCTGGTAGCAGATCGCCTCCAGCGTGGCCCGGGCGATATGGGCATTGGTGTTGAACCGGGACAGCCCGACGATGGCCCCGCGCGCGTCCGAACGCCAGTACGGCGCAAAGAGTCCCGAGAACGCCGGCACGAAGTAGACGCCGCCGTTGTCCTCGACCTGGCGGGCCAGCGTCTCGCTGTCGGAGGCGCCGGCGATGATGCCCAACTGGTCACGCAGCCACTGCACGGCCGATCCGGTGACCGCGATCGAACCCTCCAGTGCGTAAACGGGTTTCGCGTCGCCGAACCGGTAGCACACCGTCGTCAGCAGGCCGTGCTCCGAGCGCACGATCTTCTCGCCGGTGTTGAGCAGCAGGAAATTGCCGGTGCCGTAGGTGTTCTTGGCCTCCCCCGCCGACAGACACACCTGCCCGACCATCGCGGCCTGCTGGTCGCCGAGGATGCCGGTGACCGGTACCGGCGCGCCCAGCGGGCCGTCGGCCGCGGTCAGGCCATAGGGCTCTGACACCGACGACGACGCGATGGTCGGCAGCATCTGGCGCGGAATCCCGAAGAACGACAACAGTTCGTCGTCCCAGTCGAGGGTTTCCAGGTTCATCAGCATCGTGCGGCTGGCGTTGGTGACATCGGTGACGTGCACGCCACCGCGGGTGCCGCCGGTGAGGTTCCACAGCACCCACGTGTCGCACGTGCCGAAGATCGCGTCACCGCGTTCGGCGGCTTCCCGCACACCCTCGACGTTCTCGAGGATCCACTGGATCTTGCCGCCAGAGAAGTAGGTCGCCGGCGGCAGACCGGCCTTGCGGCGGATGACGTCGCCGTGGCCCTCGCGTTCCAGAGCCGAGGCGATGCGGTCTGTGCGGGTGTCTTGCCACACGATCGCGTTGTAGTACGGACGGCCGGTGCGCTTGTTCCACACCATAGTCGTCTCGCGCTGGTTGGTGATGCCGAGCGCGACCAGATCAGATGCCGACAACCTCGTGTTGTTAAGCGCGGACTGCAGCACCGAGCCGGTGCGCTCCCAGATTTCGACGGGGTTGTGCTCGACCCAGCCGGCGCGCGGCAGGATCTGCTCGTGTTCGAGCTGGTGGCGTCCGACCTCACGACCTGAGTGGTCGAAGATCATCGCCCGGGTGCTGGTGGTGCCCTGGTCGATGGCCGCTACGAATTCGGCCAATGGCCCGTCCTTCCGCTCGAACACTGTGGTGTCGGACATCACGGTAGGAGACGCACGCCGGTCACGCGATGCATTGCGGTAACCGGGGCCCGGGCGCGTCGGATGACCGGGCGTCAGTGCTCGCGCGCGCGGCGTTCGCGATAGGCCGCGACGTGCTGCCGGTTCCCGCAGTTGCCGGTGTCGCAGAAGATGCGGGACCGGTTGCGGGACAGGTCGATCAGGACCGCGGTGCAGTCCGATGCTGCGCACGTCTTGAGCCGGCGCAGTTCCCCCGCCCGGATCAGGTCGGCGAGGGCCATCGCCATTTCTGCGCCCATGCGCTGAACCAGCGGGTCCTTATCGGCCGCCAGATGCAGATGCCATTCCGGGTTCTCCGGATGCCGAGTCAGCCAGGGCATGGCGCGGTTGTCGATGAGCAGGGCGTTGACCTGGCCGACCACCGCCTCCTCATCCTCCACATCCGCCCACAGCTCGCCGAGACGCGCGCGCAGGCCGTGCACCGCGGCCAGCTCGGCGGCGTCGCGGTCGCGCCGGCCGGTCCACCCGAACTCGTTCAAATACCCGTCGAGGGACTCCAGATCGGCCAGCTGCTCCCCGTCGACGCGGTCGCTGTTGATCAACACACACGCCGCGCGCAGCGTGAGCTCCGTGTCATGACTGAAATTCATTTGACTCGTTACACCCGCCCTCCGTAGCGTCATGACCAATCCCGACTTCACTCATTACATCATCGGAGGTGGCCCGTGACTGCGTCGAACGGCACCGCAGCCGGCCACTTCCGGACCGGCATGATCTTCGCCGTCGCATCCGCCTTCACCTTCGGGATGGCCGGCGCGCTGGGCAAGTCCCTGATGGAGGCCGGCTGGAGTCCCACCGCCGCAGTGGTCGCCCGCCTGACCGGCGGCGCGCTGGTCATGGCCGTCGTCGCGACAATCCTGCGCCGGGGCTGGGTGCGCGAAGCCCTGAGCCACAAAGGCACCGTCATCGCCTATGGCGCCATCCCGATCGCGGGCGCGCAGCTGTGCTACTTCAACGCTGTCACGTACCTGCCGGTCGGGGTGGCACTGCTGCTCGAGTACGCCGCGCCTCTGCTCGTGGTCGGTTGGGTGTGGGCCACGACCCGGCGCCGCCCCAGCACCCTCACGCTCGCCGGCGTCGCCATCGCCATCGCCGGCATCACGTTGGTGCTCGGGCTGGTCGGCCCCGGTAGCACCACCGGAACCCAGATCAGCCTGGCCGGCATCGGCTGGGGCATGGGCGCTGCGGTGTGCGCCGCCTGCTACTTCGTGATGTCCGACAAGGCCAGCGCCGACGGCACCGGACTGCACTCGGTCACCCTGGCGACCGGCGGGCTCGTGGTCGGCGCCGCAACGGTCGCATTGCTGGGCGCCTCCGGCGTCATGCCACTCTCATTCACCAGCCACAGCACCACGCTGGCAGGCCTGACGACGTCGTGGCTGGTCCCCGTGATCGCACTCGCCATCGTGCCGACCGCGATGGCGTACACCTTCGGCATCATGGGCATCGCCCGTCTGCAGCCGCGGTTCGCCTCCCTGGTCGGCCTGTCCGAGGTGATGTTCGCGGTGCTGTCGGCCTGGGCACTGCTGGGTGAGGCCATCACCGGCGTCCAATTGCTGGGCGGCGCTGTGGTGCTGGCCGGGCTGGCGCTTGCCCGGCAAGGCGACCGCGGCGAAGCGACCTGGCACGACGATTGGCCGGACAGCCCGGAGGGTTTGCCAGCAGGCCAAACAATTGGCCGTAGCTGAACCCGATATGTGAAGATGGCCCGCGTGACCTTGCTCAGCACGTCGGTCCGCGTGGCCGCCATCGCCGCCGCCGTCATCTCCGGAACCGCACTGCTGCCGTCGGCGCCGGCCAAGGCCGACCCCTGCCCGAACATCGAGGTGATCTTCGCCCGCGGCACGCATGACGACCCCGGCATGGGCCGGGTCGGCTCGGTGCTGGTCGACGCGCTGCAGCCGCTGGTGGGCGGCCGCACCGTCACTGGCTACGCCGTCGACTACCCGGCGTCCTACGACTTCCTCACCGCGCAGGACGGCGCCACCGACGCGCAGAACCGCATCGCGACGATGGCGCAGCAGTGCCCCAGCACCAAGATCGTGCTCGGCGGGTATTCGCAGGGTGCCGCGGTGGTCGACATGCTGGCGGGCGTTCCGCCGCTCGGCGACCGGATCGGCGACGTCGGCTCGGCACCGCCGCTGCCTCCGGAACTCGCGAACCGAGTGGCGGCGGCTGCGGTGTTCGGTAATCCGTCGGCCAAGTTCAGCCACCCCCTGGACTCCATGGGCCTGTTCGCCAACCGCTCGGTGGATCTGTGTCTGTGGGGCGACCCGATCTGCTCACGTGGCCGAAACCCGTTCGCGCACTCCCATTACGAGTCGTCCGACTTCATCGGGCAGGCCGCGCAGTTCATCGCATCCCGCGTCTGACCTGCCGCTGAACGCCTGACGCCGAATCACATCCGCTGGGCGCGGTTAGGATTCGGTGTGATCATCAGTGCACTGCGCCGGGCTGTCGCCGGCACCGCAACCACCGTAGTCATCGCCGGCATCACCGTGCTGACGCCGCCTTCCCTGGGCGCCGTCGGCACCGCCGCCGCGGCCAACTGCCCCGACATCGAGGTGACGTTCGCCCGCGGCACGTCCGAAGACCCGGGCCTCGGCCGAGTCGGTGGGGCGTTCGTAAATCAGTTGCGCAACAAGGTCGGCGGGCGCTCCGTCGGGACCTACGCCGTCGTCTATCCGGCGTCGTACGACTTCCTCGCCGCGGCCGACGGCGCGAACGACGCCAGCGCCCACATCCAGTGGATGGCCGAGAACTGCCCGGGTACCCGGCAGGTGCTGGGCGGCTACTCGCAGGGCGCGGCAGTGATGGATGTCATTGGCGCCATTCCGGTTCCGGGAATCGGCTTCAACAACCCGCTGCCGCCGGATGCCGCCGGCCACGTCGCGGCGATCGCGGTGTTCGGCAATCCGTCCGCCAAGCTGGGCCTGCCGTTGACGGCGAGCCCGGTGTGGGGCGGCAAGGTCATCGACCTGTGCAACGCAGGTGATCCGATCTGCCAGACCGACGGTCAGAGTGTGCCCGCACACAAGACCTATGCGGGTGGCCCGACCAACGAAGCGGCCAATTTCGTCGCCGGATTGTTGTAAGGCCGGCATCATTTCTCGACGAGACCGTCAATTCGTCGGGATACCATCGGATTTGTGATTGGCCGCCGGACGCTTTGTGTGCTGATCACCGTCCTGACCGTTGGCGCCGCGCCAATGTCGGTGCTACTCACGGACATTGGCGTGGCGAACGCCGCTGCCACGTGCGCCCCCGCGGAAGTCGTGTTCGCGCGCGGCAGGATGGAACCGCCCGGACCCGGACAGGTCGGCGCCGCCTTCGTCACCGCGCTGCGCCAGCTCCGTGGCCCGAATATCAGTCTGTACCCGGTGAATTACCCGGCGGACACCCAGGTCGACATGGGTGCCAACGACATGAGCCGACGCGTGCAATGGCTTGCCCGCAACTGCCCGGCGACCAAAATCGTGCTCGGCGGTTACTCATTGGGCGCCGCCGCGACCGATCTGGTTCTCGCGGTACCCATTTCGGCCTTCACGTTCAACAGCCCATTGCCGCGCGGCACGGATCAGCACATCGCGGCCGTTGCCCTGTTCGGTAACGGCGCCAACTGGGCCGTACCCATCACCGCGTTGAGCCCGACATATCAGGACCGCACCATCGACCTGTGCCATTCCGACGACCCCATCTGCAATCCGAGCAGCCCCTACAAGTGGCGTGCCGAGTGGCAGGACCATCTGGCGCCGGGCTACATCAAGTCCGGCATGGTGGATCAGGCTGCGAAGTTCGTCGCGGCGCGGCTCTGACTCGCGGCTAGACTCCAGCCATGGCCACCCGCTCCGTCATGACGTCCGTTCGGTCTGCTGTCGCCCTGGTCGGCGCGGCGGCGTCCGTTGCCACCGGACTGGTGGCGTCGACGGCCGCGGCCCCTGCGGGATTCCTCGGCGCCGCATCGGCGGACCCGTGCCCACAGGCAGAGGTGATCTTCGCGCGCGGCCGCAACGAGCCGCCGGGCATCGGCCGGGTAGGGACGGCATTCGTTGGTGCGTTGCGCGCCAAAACACCGCTGAAAGTCGGGGTCTACGCGGTGAACTACCCCGCCAACGTCGAAATCGCCCAGGGCGCCAACGACATCAGCTCGCGCATTCAGGACATGGCGGCGCGGTGTCCCGACACCAGGTTGATCATCGGCGGGTACTCGTTGGGCGCGGCGTCGGCGGCCGTGGCATTGACCTCCGACAACCCGGGTTGGGGATTCAACAGGCCACTGCCGCCCGGCATGGACTCCCACGTCGCCGCCGTGGCGCTCTTCGGCAATGTGACCCACCGCATGGGCGGCTCCAACATCGGCGCGGCCTACCTCGACCGGACCATCGACCAGTGCAACGGCAGCGATCCCGTGTGCATGGATGGACTTCCGCAAACCATCGCCCAGCTACAGGGCGACTGGCAGAACCACCTGCAGGACGGTTACATCGGGTCCGGCATGGTCGATCAGGCCGCCGACTTCGTCGCCGCCCGATTGGCGCCGCCGCCTCCGGCTCCGTGAGCTCAGTCGAGGGTGCGTAAATCCCGCGTGACGGTGATCCGCGACGCCAGCTGATCGTCGGGCGGGTAGTCCACCGATACGAGTGTCAGGCCCCGCGCCGGCGCCGCAGCGTACTCACTCGACCGGCTGTCGGCTGCCAATAGGCCTGCGATCCAACCGGGTTCACGGCGGCCCTCCCCTACGGCGAGCAGCGCACCGACGAGTGAACGAACCATGTTCCAGCAGAAGGCATCAGCTGTCACGTGGGCGGTGACGAGATCACCTGAGCGCTGCCACTCCAGGCGCTGCAGGTCCCGGATGGTCGTCGCACCCTCCCGGAACCGGCAGAACGCGGCAAAATCCTGCAGCCCCAACAACTCTTCTGACGCCGCCGTCATCGCGTCCAGATCCAGCGGCCGCGACCACGGTGTGATGAAGCGCGCCTGCTGCGGCTCGACCCCATAGGGTGCCAAGGACAACCGGTATTCGTAGTGCCGCCGCAACGCGGAGAACCGGGCGTCGAAACCCGGTGCCGCACGGACGATATGGCGTACCCGAACATCTGCAGGCAGGAATCGCGCGAGCCGGCGGACCAACGGCAGGAACTCCGGGTCGTCCGGACGGGGCGTGCGTGGATACGCGAATTTCATTGCGGCAGAGGGCACATCGACATGCGCGACCTGCCCGGTCGCATGCACACCGGTGTCCGTACGGCCGGCGGTGACCAGCCGCACCGGCTCCCGGAACACCGTCGACAGCGTCTCCTCGATGACGCCCGCGACGGTGCGCTGCCCGGCCTGTGGTGCCCAGCCGGCGAATTCGGTGCCGTCGTATGAGACATCCAGCCGTAAACGGACGTGCCCGCCATCGGATTCGATGGCGGGCACGTCGTTCACAGCGTGATTAGGACTTGGCCTCATCCTCGGTCGCCTCAGCCTCGGCCTCAGCGGTCTGAGCGTCGGCGATACCCTCGTCGGCAGCCTCGACCTCGGCAACCGGAGTCTCGACAGCGGCTTCCTCAGCGGGAGCCTCGGCCTCGGCGGCCTTCGCCTGAGCGGCGGCGGCACGACGAGCGCGGTCGGCCTCGGAGACGACGGTCTTCTCCCGAACCAGCTCGATCACGGCCATGGGGGCGTTGTCGCCCTTGCGGTTCTCGACCTTGATGATGCGGGTGTAGCCGCCCTCGCGGTCCGCGAAATGCGGCGCGATCTCGGCGAACAGGGTGTGCACCACGTCCTTGTCGCGGATCTTCTTCATCACCTCGCGCCGGTTGTGCAGCGCGCCCTTCTTGGCGTGGGTGATGAGCTTCTCGGCGTACGGACGCAACGCCCGGGCCTTGGCATCGGTGGTCTTGATGCGGCCGTGCTCGAACAGCGAGGTGGCCAGGTTGGCCAGGATCGCCTTCTGGTGCGACGACGACCCGCCGAGGCGAGCACCCTTAGTGGGTTTGGGCATTGCAACTTCTCCTAATTGGGGCCGGCCCCCGTATCAGGTAGGGCCGGGACGGAATCTTTTCTTTAGAGCTGTTCGGTTTCGGCGTAGTCCTGGTCGGCGTCCAGGTCGTAGCTGGCATCGCTGTTCCAGGTGCCGGTGGCCACGTCGTAGCCGGCGACCTGCGACGGATCGAACGTGGCGGGGCTGTCCTTGAGCGACAGACCCAGCTGGTGCAGCTTGATCTTGACCTCGTCGATGGACTTCTGGCCGAAGTTACGGATGTCCAGCAGGTCCGACTCGGTACGCGAGACCAGCTCGCCGACGGTGTGCACACCCTCACGCTTGAGGCAGTTGTACGACCGCACGGTCAGCTCCAGGTCGTCGATCGGCAGCGCGAACGAGGCGATGTGGTCTGCCTCGGCCGGCGACGGGCCGATCTCGATGCCTTCGGCCTCGACGTTGAGCTCGCGGGCCAGACCGAACAGCTCGACCAGCGTCTTACCGGCCGAAGCCAGGGCGTCACGCGGGGCGATCGAGTTCTTGGTCTCGACATCCAGGATCAGCTTGTCGAAGTCGGTGCGCTGCTCGACGCGGGTGGCCTCCACCTTGTAGGTGACCTTCAGCACCGGCGAGTAGATCGAGTCGACCGGGATGCGGCCGATCTCGGCACCCGAAGCCTTGTTCTGCACGGCCGGGACGTAACCGCGGCCGCGCTCGACGACGAGCTCGACCTCCAGCTTGCCCTTGTCGTTCAGGGTGGCGATGTGCATGTCCGGGTTGTGGACGGTCACACCGGCCGGGGGCACGATGTCACCGGCGGTGACGGCACCCGGGCCCTGCTTGCGCAGGTACATGGTGACCGGCTCGTCCTCTTCCGAGGACACGACCAGGCCCTTGAGGTTCAGGATGATGTCGGTGACGTCTTCCTTGACCCCGGGGACGGTGGTGAACTCGTGCAGGACACCGTCGATGCGGATGCTGGTGACCGCTGCGCCCGGGATGGACGACAGCAGCGTGCGCCGCAGCGAGTTGCCCAGGGTGTAACCGAAGCCGGGCTCCAGCGGCTCGATGGTGAACCGCGACCGGTTCTCGGCCAGCACGTCCTCGGACAGGGTGGGTCGCTGAGAGATCAGCATTTTCTATCTCCTTCTCGGCACCCGCTATTTGATGCCGGATTGGGTGGTCCCCGGCCGGTTGGCCGGGGTACCGGTTACTACTTCGAGTAGAACTCGACGATGAGCTGCTCAGTGAGCGGCACGACGATCTGGGCACGCTCGGGCAGCTGGTGCACGAGGATGCGCTGACGCTCGCCGACAACCTGCAGCCACGACGGGACCGGACGGTCACCGGCGACCTCGCGAGAGATCTGGAACGGCAGGGTGTTCAGCGACTTCGGCTTGATATCGATGATGTCGTACTGCGACACCCGGTAGCTCGGGATGTTCACCTTGACACCGTTGACGGTAAAGTGACCGTGGCTGACGAGCTGACGGGCCATCCGGCGGGTACGGGCCAGGCCGGCGCGGTACACGACGTTGTCCAGACGGCTTTCGAGGATCTGCAGCAGGTTCTCACCAGTCTTGCCGGCCTTGCGGTTGGCTTCCTCGTAGTACTTGCGGAACTGCTTCTCCATGACGCCGTAGGTGAAGCGAGCCTTCTGCTTCTCCTGCAGCTGGGTGCGGTATTCGCTCTCCTTGATCCGCGCGCGGCCGTGCTGGCCGGGCGGGTAGGGGCGCTTTTCGAACGACTGATCGTCACCGACGAGGTCGACGCCGAGGCGGCGCGACTTGCGGGTGGCGGGTCCGGTATAACGAGCCATCTTTCAAATCCTCCCTAGACCCGGCGCCGCTTGGGCGGACGGCAGCCGTTGTGCGGCTGCGGCGTGACGTCGGAAATCGCGCCAACCTCGAGGCCGGCAGCCTGCAGCGAACGGATCGCGGTCTCGCGGCCCGAACCCGGACCCTTCACGAAAACGTCGACCTTCTTGACACCGTGCTCCTGCGCCTTGCGGGCAGCGTTCTCGGCGGCGAGCTGCGCGGCGAACGGGGTGCTCTTGCGCGAACCCTTGAAGCCGACGTGACCCGACGAGGCCCAGGCGATGACGTTGCCCTGGGGATCGGTGATCGAGACGATGGTGTTGTTGAACGTGCTCTTGATGTGAGCGGCGCCGTGCGGGACGTTCTTCTTTTCCCGGCGACGAGTGGGCTTGCCGCGCTTGGCCGCAGCGCCGGCTTTCTTGGTGGGTGCCATTTACTTACCTGGCCTTCTTCTTGCCGGCGATGGTGCGCTTCGGACCCTTGCGGGTACGCGCGTTGGTCTTGGTGCGCTGGCCGCGCACGGGCAGGCCACGACGGTGGCGCAGACCCTGGTAGCAACCGATCTCGATCTTGCGACGGATGTCGGCCTGCACCTCGCGGCGCAGGTCACCCTCGACCTTGAGGTTGCCTTCGATGTAGTCGCGCAGCTGGGTCACCTGGTCGTCGGTGAGCTCCTTGGTGCGCAGGTCCCGGTCGATGCCGGTGGCGGCCAGGATTTCCTGGCTGCGGGTACGGCCGATGCCGTAGATGTAGGTCAGCGCGATCTCCATGCGCTTGTCGCGCGGGAGATCAACGCCCATGAGGCGTGCCATCAGGCAGTGTTCCTTTTCGTTGCGGAGGTCTGATCCCAGTCCGTTCCCCGTCTTGGTCGGGGTCCGGCCTCCGTGCCGGACGTGGTTGAGAGCCGTCTGCCCTCAGTGGTACTGGGAGGTCTGCATTCAGTTTTGGGTGCTGCTTGAGCTGGCGTTTAGCCCTGCCGCTGCTTGTGCCGCGGGTCAGAGCAGATCACCATGACCCGGCCGTGGCGGCGGATCACCCTGCACTTGTCGCAGATCGGCTTGACGCTCGGGTTCACCTTCACGACTTAGCGATCCTTTTCTCGGTTCTGAATTGGTGTTGCTCGGGCGGGTTACTTGTAGCGGTACACGATGCGGCCACGGGACAGGTCGTACGGAGACAGCTCCACTACGACACGGTCCTCCGGCAGGATGCGGATGTAGTGCTGCCGCATCTTGCCGCTGATGTGGGCGAGCACCTTGTGACCGTTCTCCAGCTCAATGCGGAACATCGCATTGGGCAGGGGCTCGATCACGCGACCCTCGACCTCGATGGCGCCGTCTTTCTTGGCCATACTCTTTGGTAATCCTCTGGTTCTTCGGTTTCGTATCTCATACGCCCGTGCTTGGCGCAGAGCCCACCCCGGCTACAAGAACGTGGACTTAATGCCAGGAAATTCCGGGGAACTTCAGAACAGAGCACGCAAAGAGCCGGCGCAGAAGCTGCACCGTTGGTCCACGATACCCGCTCGCACCCCAGGTACCAAAATCCGGGAAGCACTCCGGCGGACGCCAGGTGGGCGCATCGTCTTCGCAAGTCAGGGCGCATAATGAACAGCGATGACTGGACCCGCTTCCCCGGCTCGCAATCCGGTGATTCTCACCGTGGACGATGATCCTGCAGTGTCCCGGGCCGTCGCCCGCGACCTGCGCAAACACTACGGTGCGCGTTATCGGATCGTACGCGCCGAATCTGGACAGGACGCGCTGGTCGCGATCAACGAGCTGCAGCTACGGGGCGACACCGTGGCGATGTTCATCGCCGACTACCAGATGCCGGAGATGAACGGCATCGACTTCCTGGAACTGGCCATGGACGTGTTTCCGCTGGCCCGGCGCGTACTGCTGACCGCGTACGCAGACACCCACGCCGCGATCAACGCCATCAACCTGGTCGACCTGGACCACTACCTGCTCAAGCCGTGGGACCCGCCCGAGGAGAAGCTGTACCCGATCATCGACGGTCTCCTGGAGGCCTGGCATGAGGTCGGCGACCGCGCCGTCCCGCACACCAAGGTGATCGGCCACCGGTGGAATCCCCGTTCGTGGGAGGTCCGCCAGTTCCTGGCCCGCAACCAGCACTACTACCGGGCGTACGCGTCGGACGAGCCCAAGGGCAAGCAGCTGCTGACCGCCGCCGGCCTGGACGGGCTGGAGCTGCCCGTGGTGATCTCTGAGCAGGGCGAGACGCTGGTCCAGCCGACGGACGCGCAGCTGGCCGGGATGCTCGGCCTGTCGACCACGCCGTCGTTGGAGATGTACGACCTGGCCGTCATCGGCGGTGGCCCCGCCGGCCTGGCGGCGGCGGTGTACGGCGCGTCCGAGGGGCTGCGCACGGTCCTGATCGAGCGCACCACCACCGGCGGACAGGCGGGCCGCAGCTCGCGCATCGAGAACTACCTGGGCTTCGAGACCGGCATCTCGGGCGCCGAGCTGACGACGTCGGCCCGGCGGCAGGCCGAGCGCTTCGCCGCCGAGGTCATCACCACCCGCGAGGTCGTCGGGCTCGACGTCTCGTCGCTGGCCAGCAAGACGCTGACCTTCGACGACGGCCGGAGCATCACCGCGCGGTCGGTCATCCTGGCCACCGGCGTCGACTACCGGCATCTGCAGGTCGCCGGCTGCTGGGAGGACCCCGACAGCGTCGGCAACAGTTATGTCGGCAACGGCGTCTTCTACGGCGCCTCGGTGTCACAGGCCTCCGAATGCGCCGGCGAGGACGTCTACATCGTCGGCGGCGCGAACTCCGCCGGCCAGGCCGCGATGTTCATGTCGCAGCAGGCCAAGTCGGTGACGCTGCTGGTGCGCGGCAAGTCGCTCGAGGCCTCGATGTCGTACTACCTGATCCAGCAGATCGAGAACACGCCGAACATCAGCGTCCGGACCTGCACCGAGGTGGTCGACACCTGCGGCGAGGACGGGCACCTGACCGGCCTGTGGCTGGTGAACAACGAAACCGGCGAGCGGGAGCATGTCGAATCCACGCGGCTGTGCTGTTTCATCGGCGCCACCCCGCGCACCCAGTGGCTGGAGAACGCCGGCATCGCCCGCGACGACCACGGCTTCGTCCTCACCGGCCCGGATCTGAAGGACGTCTGCGGTTGGAACCTGGACCGGCCACCGCACCACCTGGAAACAAGTGTGCCCGGTGTTTTTGTTGCAGGTGATGTCCGCGCTGAATCGGCCAAACGGGTCGCAGCCGCGGTTGGCGAAGGCTCGATGGCAGTGATGCTGGTGCACCGGTATCTGGCCGAGACGTAGGAGGAGACCGGTATGGGCGAGACGTGCGCGCGAAGTGAACTGAAAACGCTGTTCCTGTTCGAGGCGCTGACCGACGAGCAGTTGGACACGCTGTGCGCCCACGGTCACATCGCGACGTTCGAACCCGGCCCGGTCTGCACCGAAGGCGAGCCGGCCACGTGTTTCTACGTCATGCTCGACGGCGAACTGGTCATGTCGATGAAGTCGGGCGGCATCGACATCGAGACCAACCGCACCTCGATGCGCGGCGTGTACTGCGGCGCCTGGTCGGCCTACATCCCCGACGAGCAGCCGGTCTACGAGGCGTCGGTGCGGGTGACCAAGCCGTCGCGGTTCTTCGTCCTGGACGCCAACGCCTACGCCGACTTCATGCGCAAGGAGTTCCCGATGGCGGTGCATCTGCTGGAGGGCCACAAGGTCGGCGGCCGCCGCGGACGCCAGATCGTCGGCCAACGGGAGAAGCTCCTCGCCCTGGGGCAGTTGTCGGCCGGGCTGACCCACCAGCTGAACAACCCGGCCGCCGCGACCGCCCGCGCCGTCGCCGACCTGCACGACCGGATCGGCAAGATGCGGCACAAACTGGCCATGCTGGCCGACGGCCAGGTCAGCCCGCAGTCGCTGCGGGTCCTGGTCGGCATCCAGGAAGGCATCGCCGAGCAGGTGGCGAAGGCCAGAACCCAGGAGCTGTCGGCCATCGAGGCCTCCGACCGTGAAGACCAGATCGGCGAATGGCTCGAAGACCACGGCATCGCCGCCGCCTGGGACTACGCCCCCACTTTCGTCGACGCCGGCCTGGATGTCGCTTGGCTGGAAGGCATTTCGTCGTCCCTCGGTGAGGGCGACTCGTCCGCGACGCTCCAGGGCGCGCTGGGCTGGCTGAAGTACACCATCGACACCGAGCTGCTGATGTGTGAGATTTCCGAAGCGAGCAAACGGATTTCGACACTGCTCGCCGGCGCCAAGCAGTACTCCCAGATGGACCGGGCGCCCTACCAGAGTGCCAATGTGCACGACCTCCTGCGCAGCACGCTGATGATGTTCGGTGACCGCATCGGCAAGGACGGCACCACCTGCGTCAAGGTGGTCAAGGAGTACGACCCCGCGCTGCCCGAATTGCAGTGCTACCCAGCCGATCTCAACCAGGTGTGGACCAACATCATCGACAACGCACTGCAGGCCATGAAGGGCTGCGGCGTGCTTACCATCCGGACCAAGCAGGTCAGCGAGGACACCGTCCGGATCGAGATCAACGACAACGGCCCGGGCATCCCGCCCGACGTCATCGAGCGCATCTTCACCCCGTTCTTCACGACCAAACCGTTCGGCGAAGGCACCGGGCTCGGGCTCGACCTGGCCTGGCGCATCATTTGCGAGAAGCACCACGGCAACATCTACGTCGAGTCGAAGCCCGGCGACACGACATTCATCGTCACTCTGCCGGTGCACGCGCCGGCGCCGGAAGAGTTCCCGGCGGTGGCAGCGGGATAGTTCCGATCACCGCGCGCCGAACGGAATAGCCGCCCACGCGCGGGAGTTGCCGAAATAGTGACCAAACCAGACCTTGGGCGCTACGGCGTATTCGGACGCGGCGCGACGCCGCAACAGGCAGCAGAAATCGAAGCGCTGGGCTACGGCGCGATCTGGGTCGGGGGATCCCCGCCCGCAGAACTGGAATGGGTCGAGCCGCTGCTCGGCGCGACGGAGCGGCTGAAGGTCGCGACCGGCATCGTCAACATCTGGACGGCGGCAGCCGGACCGGTCGCCGAGTCCTTCCACCGCATCAACAGTGCCTATCCCGGCCGCTTCCTACTCGGCATCGGCGTCGGGCACCGCGAGGCCATCACCGAGTACAAGAAGCCTCTCGATGCGCTGGGCGAGTATCTCGACAAACTCGACGAGTATGGCGTGCCGAAGGAACACCGGGTGGTGGCCGCACTCGGCCCGCAGGTACTCAAGCTCTCGGCCCGGCGCGGCGCCGGCGCGCACCCCTATCTGACCACCCCGGAACACACTGCCCAGGCGCGCGAGCTGATCGGGCCGGATGCGTTCCTGGCCCCCGAACACAAGGCGATCCTGACGACGGATGCGGACAAGGCCCGGGCCGTCGGCCGCCAGGCTCTGGAGATTTACCTCAATCTGAACAATTACCTCAACAGCTGGAAGCGGTTGGGGTTCACTGACTCTGACCTCGCCAAGCCCGGTAGTGACCGGCTCGTCGACGCGGTGGTCGCCTACGGCACGATCGACGCGATCGCTGCCCGGCTGAAGCAGCACCTGGACGCCGGCGCCGACCACGTGCCGGTCCAGGTACTGACGTCTCCCGAGAAATTGGTACCCGCACTGACCGAACTCGCCGGCCCACTGGGCCTGCGGTAACTGGAGGGATCACGCATGAGCAATCTGGACCTGGGCCGTTTCGGGGTGTGGACCTTCGGCGCCCCGACGCCTGAGCAGGCCGCCGAGATCGAGAAGTTGGGGTACGGCGCGGTGTGGCCGGGCGGCTCCCCCGCCGGCGACCTGGCGTTCGTCGAGCCGCTCCTGGCGGCGACGGAGAAGCTGCAGGTGGCCACCGGCATCGTCAACGTGTGGACGGCCCCCGCCGCGCAGGTCGCGGAGTCGTTCCACCGGATCGAGGCGGCATATCCGGGACGGTTCGTGTTGGGCGTCGGCATCGGTCATCCCGAGCACACCAAGGAGTACCGCAAGCCGTACGACGTCCTCGTCGAGTACCTCGACGAGCTGGATGCGGCGGGCGTTCCGGTCGCGCGCCGCGTGGTGGCGGCCCTCGGCCCGAAGGTGTTGCGGCTGGCTGCCGACCGCAGCGCCGGCGCGCACCCGTACCTCACCACCCCCGAGCACACCGCCGAGGCGCGCAAGCTCATCGGGCCGGACGTGTTCCTCGCGCCCGAGCACAAGGTCGTCCTTACCGACGGTTCAGCAGAAGCGACCGCGGAGGCCCGGGCGATCGGCCGGCAGACCGTCGACTTCTACCTGAATCTCAGTAACTACCTGAACAATTGGCGCCGGCTCGGCTTCTCCGAGGACGACATCGCCAAGCCGGGTAGTGACGCGTTGATCGACGCGGTGGTCGCGCACGGCACGCCCGATGCCGTCGCCGCGCGGCTGACCGAGCATCTCGATGCCGGCGCCGATCACGTGACCATCCAGGTGCTGGGCGGCTGGGACAAGGTCCTTCCGACCCTGACAGCTCTGGCGGGTCCCCTGGGCCTGCGGGGATAGCGGGCGCTCAGTGCTGCGGGTCCTGCTGATCGCGGTGGTGCCGGTTCCAGTGTGACCAGTCCCAGCGCGGACGGTCCGGGCGCTGCGTGGACTTCGGCGGGGCAGGCGGTGTCGCGCTGGTCTGCGTCGGCGCGACGACCTTCGGCGGGATGACGGCCGGGGCGCTGACCACACTGGCGGCGGGTACCGGTGCCGGAACGTCGACATGATTGACGGTCGGCAACGGAGCCGGCGCGACATACGGCGCCGTCTGGGTGTGATCGACGACGGCCAGGGGTGTCGACGGCTCGCCGGCGGCGCCCAGCATGATCGCACCCAACGCGGCGGCCGCCGTGACGGCGCCGAACAGCACCACGACGAGGGCCGGCCGGGTGATGCGCGGCTTCGGCGTCGAGAGCGCGGGGCGCGCCGGGATGGGGGCCGGGCTCGCGGGTTCGTCGTCGTCGGCCAATGACCAGGCCAGCGCACCGACCGGCATTGTCGGCGCCCCGTGAATGGTGCCGGCGGCCGTATCAGAGGCGAAGGCCATGTTCGGGAAGGTGGCGGTCATGGTGGTGGACATGGCGTTCTCCTGTGTCGTCCGTGCTGCCCTGGTGAGCTGTTCTGTAGGTAGGAGCAGCACGGTGCCCGCATCGGGACAACTTTTCCGAGGGATTTTCTGGGCGGCCGGACCGGCCGCGTCAGTTGATGATTGGCGGCTGCGTCGTGGTCACCGGCGCCGGTTCGACCGGACCCACGGGGATCGGCGGCCGCGGCCGGGGCGGCCTCGGCGTGCCGGACGGTGCCGGCGCGGGTGGCGGGGTCGGTGACGGCGGCGGCTCGGTGACGATGGGCGGCGCCTGGCTCGGCGACGGTTCCTCGGTGATGACGGGCGGCCGGTGATGGCGCGGCGGCGGCAGCGGTAGCGGAGGCGGCTCAGGAGCGACGACCGGTGGCGGCGGGGGCGCCGGCGACTGCTGTGGCGGCGGGACGGTCCGCGACGGACGGATCACCGTCGGCTCGGCGGGCGCCGTCACGACGGCCGTCGGGGCGGACGGCTGCGGCGGCGGCACGGTCATCGACACCGGGGTTTCCGGTGGCCGGCTGGGTGAGGGCGTCACCGAGCTGATGACCCCCTGCGGGGTGACGGGCGCATTCGTCTCGTACCGCCAGGCGATGGTCAGCGCCAGGACGATCAGGGGTATGCCGACCAGCAGAGACATGGTCAGCATCACGCGACCGGCAGGCTGGGCCGCGGGGGGCTCCTCGTCGGTCGCGGCGCTGTCGAGCGCGGCGAATTGGTCAGTTGTCGCATCCGGCAGCGCATTTCGCGCCTGTGTCGGTGCGCCGCTCAGGTTCTCGCTGGCGGACGTCAGTTGTACCTGGCTCAGCGTGCGGTCGCGGAGCCAGGCCGGCGCCGGGATGAACAGCGGTGCGCCACCGAGCAGCGCGACCGGGTTGACCAGCCGCCGGCGGTCCTGATCACAAACGGGGCAGTTTTCGATGTGACGGGCGATCCGCTTGCGCATCAGGATGGTGAACGTGCCGTCCCAGCCGGCGAGGATCGCGCTCAACTCGGCGCAGGTGTCATCGGCCTGACCCCGGCGCGCGACGAGCAGCGCACCCAGGGAGCGCTCCATGGTGTCGCGCAGGCGCTGCATGATCTTGTTGGCGCTGGCGGCGCTGACCCCGAGGGCTTCGGCGAGCTCGGGGCCTTCGAGGCCGTGCCGGTAGCCCAGCTCGAGCACCGAGCGGTCCCGGTCGGACAACCCGCCGGCAGCCTCGGCAACCAGCTTGGCCAGTTCGTTGCGGGCGGCCAGTGTGTCCGGCCCGGCCTCACCGGAGGCTTCCTCGGGCAGTTCCTCCGACGGTTCTTCGCGGCGACGCTGCCGGATGCGGCGTAGAGCCTCGTTCCGGGCGATCGCATACAGCCAGGGACGCAGTCTGTCAGGTTCACGCAATGTGTTCAAAGCCGTTGCCGCAGTGCAGAACACGTCCTGGACGCAGTCTGCCGCGGCTTCGCGGTCACGGACCATGCCCACGCAGTAGTCGTGCAGCCGGTCGGCGTAGCGGTCGTAGATGCCCGCGAACGCCGCACGGTCGCCCGATAGCGCGGCGCCGACCAAGTCGGCATCGCTGGCGATGTCCCAATCTGGCACTGCGGTCATGAGACGGGCTCCCATACCGATCGATCGCCGGTATGCAGTGATCGTAATCCGGCGAAGGCGAACTGATTCGCCGAATTAATGTGCATCGGCGTTGGCACTTTGTTCATAGATGGGAACGAGGGCAGCCCGGGCCTGGTTCAATGCCGGGCCCGGCTGCCTCGCGCCGGATTGCCACCGATGTCGCGGCAAACCCGGGGGCAGACCGCTGGGGCGGTCGTGTCGTGACCAGTCAGTGGTGGTCGTGCTCGTGCCAGTGGTGATCCCAGTCGGGGTAGTAGAAGTGGCAGTGCTCCCAGTCCCACCACGCCCACGAGCAGTAGTCGTAGTCGTACCAGAAGTGTTGGGGTGCAGGGGCGGGCAGCGGCTGGGCTTCGGCGGTGCCCGCCGTCAGGCCCAAGCCGGCCAGCGCCATGCTGCCGGACAGCAGTGCCGCCGTCACGACCCGCTTGCCGAACGACTGTCGCTTGGCCGGTGCGGTTGCGGTGTTGTTGCTCATTTCGTGCTCCTGTTGGTTGGTTGCAGTCGCCCCGTGCGGGCTCTGTCATAGGTAGGAGCGGGACCCGCCGCGTCTGCGGACACTTTTTTCACAAGAATTTTCTGGGCGGGTTTCCGGTCCTGGGCGGCAGGAACCGGATCCGCGATCTCACCGCGCACTCGCGACGCACGTCGGCGTTGCGCACCAGAGGAATTCGAGACGCGAATCCAGCCTCTTGCCAAGCCCCGACGGAATTACTAGGATATGCAAGTATCTCGACCATCGAGCCGGGACCCGAACTCTGCATACCTTGGACGGACGTCATGACCACCCAGATTCCGCACTTCATCAACGGCCAGCGCACCACCGGCGAATCCACCCGCGCCGCCGACGTGCTCAACCCCAGCACCGGCCAGACCCAGGCCCAGGTGCTCCTGGCCTCGGCCGCCGACGTCGACACCGCTGTCGCGGGAGCCGTTGTCGCGCAACGTGAATGGGCATCCTGGAACCCGCAGCGGCGGTCGCGGGTACTGATGAGGTTCGTCGACCTGGTCAACCAGAACCGCGACGAACTGGCCCGGCTGCTGTCGCTGGAGCACGGCAAGACCTTCGAGGATTCGCTCGGTGACATCCAGCGCGGCGTCGAGGTGATCGAGTTCGCCGTCGGCATCCCGCACCTGATGAAGGGTGAATTCACCGAGGGCGCCGGAGCGGGCATCGACGTGTACTCGATGCGTCAGCCGCTCGGCGTCGTCGCCGGCATCACGCCGTTCAACTTCCCCGCGATGATCCCGCTGTGGAAGGCCGGGCCCGCCCTGGCCTGCGGCAACGCCATCATCATCAAGCCCTCCGAGCGCGACCCCTCGGTGCCGCTGCGCCTCGCCGAACTGTTCATCGAAGCCGGTCTGCCCGCCGGCGTCCTGCAGGTGGTCAACGGTGACAAGGAAGCCGTCGACGCCATCCTGGCGCACCCGGACATCAAGGCCGTCGGCTTCGTCGGGAGCACCGACATCGCGCAGTACATCTACTCGAACGCCGCCGCCAACGGCAAGCGGGCGCAGTGCTTCGGCGGCGCCAAGAACCACATGATCGTGATGCCCGACGCCGACCTCGACCAGGCCGTCGACGCGCTGATCGGCGCCGGTTACGGCAGCGCCGGCGAGCGTTGCATGGCGATCAGCGTTGCCGTTCCGGTCGGCGAGGAGACGGCAAACCGGTTGCGCAACAAGCTCGTTGAGCGCGTCAACCAGCTGCGGGTGGGGCACAGCCTGGACCCGAAGGCCGACTACGGCCCACTGGTCACCGGTGCCGCACTGGAGCGGGTGCGGAACTACATCGGCCAGGGCGTGGACGCCGGCGCCGAGCTGGTGGTCGACGGCCGGGAGCGCGGAAGCGACGACCTCACCTTCGACGACGCCGACCTGTCCGGTGGCTTCTTCCTCGGCCCCACCCTCTTCGACCACGTCACCCCCGACATGTCGATCTACACCGACGAGATCTTCGGCCCGGTCCTGGTGATCGTGCGGGCCCACGACTATGAAGAGGCGCTGCGCCTGCCGTCCGAGCACGAGTACGGCAACGGCGTCGCGGTGTTCACCCGCGACGGTGACACTGCCCGCGATTTCGTCTCGCGCGTGCAGGTCGGCATGGTCGGCGTCAACGTGCCGATCCCGGTTCCGGTGTCCTACCACAGCTTTGGCGGCTGGAAGCGGTCCGGCTTCGGCGACCTCAACCAGTACGGGACCGCGTCGATCCAGTTCTACACCAAGGTCAAGACCGTCACCGAGCGCTGGCCGTCGGGCATCAAGGACGGGGCCGAGTTCTCGATCCCGACCTTCAAGTAAGGCCCCGGCGTTGAGCATCGATCTTTTCGGACTGGACGACGACGAACGCGTCATCACCGAGACGGCGGCCGCGTTCGCCGAAAAACGGCTGGCGCCAGACGCTTTGGCGTGGGACGCCGACGAGCACTTCCCCACCGACGTGCTGCGGGAAGCGGCCGAGCTGGGCATGGCGGCCATCTACTGCAGTGACGACGTGGGCGGCACGGGACTGCGTCGCCTGGACGGCGTGCGGATCTTCGAGCAGCTCGCCACCGCCGACCCGACCATCGCCGCGTTCCTGTCCATCCACAACATGTGTGCGTGGATGGTGGACAGCTACGGCACCCAGGAACAACGCAAGACCTGGCTGCCGAAGCTGGCCTCGATGGAGGCCATCGCCAGCTACTGCCTCACCGAGCCGGGAGCCGGCAGTGACGCGGCGGCCTTGCGCACCAGGGCCGTTCGCGTTTCGGATTCGGCCGGCGACCACTACGTACTGGACGGGGTCAAGCAGTTCATCTCCGGCGCCGGCGTCTCCGACGTCTATGTGGTGATGGCCCGGACCGGAGCCGACGGGCCCCGCGGCATTTCCGCGTTCATCGTCGAAAAGGGCACGCCGGGAGTGAGTTTCGGCGCCAACGAGGAGAAGATGGGCTGGCACGCCCAGCCCACCGCCCAGGTGATCCTGGAAGGTGTGCGCGTGCCCGCCGAGGCCATGCTCGGCGGCTCGGACGGTGAGGGCACCGGCTTCTCCATCGCGATGAACGGCCTAAACGGCGGCCGCATCAACATCGCCGCCTGCTCACTGGGCGGGGCGCAGGCCGCCTACGACAAGGCGCTGGGCTACCTGGCCTCCCGCGAGGCGTTCGGCGTGGCACTGCTCGACGAGCCGACCATCCGCTTCACCCTCGCCGACATGGCGACATCCTTGGAGACGTCGCGAAACATGTTGTGGCGGGCGGCAACTGCGCTCGACACCAACAATCCGCGCAAGGTCGAACTGTGTGCCATGGCCAAGCTGCACGTCACTGAATCCTGCTACACGGTGGCCGACCAGGCGTTGCAGCTGCACGGCGGCTACGGCTACCTCCGCGAGTACGGGCTGGAGAAGATCGTCCGCGATCTCCGGGTGCACCGCATCCTGGAGGGGACGAACGAGATCATGCGCGTGGTCATCGGTCGGGCCGCCTCGGCTGCCGCCCGCAACTGAGCGA
This sequence comes from Mycolicibacterium sp. CBMA 226, assembly GCF_009729075.1. Lineage (GTDB taxonomy): Bacteria > Actinomycetota > Actinomycetes > Mycobacteriales > Mycobacteriaceae > Mycobacterium. The sequence goes on from NZ_VTGY01000013.1 coordinate 533,837, forward strand.
TTCGTGCACGAAAATCCGCGGCGAGCGCGGGAAATCGTGCACAAATCGCAGAGAACCCTAGAGAGGACAAACTGATGGCGACGATTGCATTCCTGGGCCTGGGCCACATGGGCGGCCCGATGGCAGCGAACCTGATTGCGGCCGGGCACACCGTGCACGGCTTCGATCCGGCCCCGGCCGCGGCACAGGCGGCGCGGGACCACGGCGCGACCACGTTCGACAGCGGCCCCGAGGCGGTCGCCGGCGCCGACGTCGTCATCACCATGCTGCCCAATGGGGACCTGGTGCGGCAGTGCTATGCCGACGTCCTGCCCGCCGCGGCCCCCGGCGCGCTGTTCATCGACTCGTCCACGATCTCGGTCGACGACGCCCGCGAGGTGCACCGCCTGGCCGGCGAGCGCGGATTCGCGCAACTGGACGCCCCGGTGTCCGGCGGCGTGAAGGGCGCCGTGGCCGGCACGCTGGCGTTCATGGTCGGTGGCGAGCCCGAGGCATTCGAACGCGGCCGCGCGGTGCTCGAGCCCATGGCCGGCAAGATCATCCACTGCGGCGATTCGGGAGCCGGCCAGGCCGCGAAGGTGTGCAACAACATGGTGCTCGCCGTCCAGCAGATCGCGATCGGTGAGGCGTTCGTGCTCGCCGAGCACCTCGGTCTGGACAAGCAGTCGCTGTTCGACGTGATCACCGGGGCGACCGGCAACTGCTGGGCCGTCCAGGTGAACTGCCCCGTCCCCGGACCGGTCCCGACCTCTCCGGCGAACAACAATTTCCAGCCCGGTTTCGCGACTGCGCTCATGAACAAGGACCTCGGTCTGGCGATGGCTGCGGTGCGCTCGACGGGGTCGTCGGCACCCCTCGGCAGCCATGCCGCGGACATTTACGCAAAGTTTGCCGCCGAGCATGCCGATCTCGATTTCAGCGCGGTAATCAATCTGCTGCGTCAATGAGGGCGCCCCACCGTTACCGCACGTCACAGTGGTATTCGTTAGTTAACTGTGACATCGCGCGCATTAGGGCATAGGATGCGTGGGTCGCACAGGGAGGATTCGCGCCGCATGACTTTCAAACTTTTCGCCCGGGGGGCAACTGTCTCCGCAACGGCGGTTGCTGTTGCGCTCTGCGGCGCCGGCGTCGCGTTCGCGTCGCCTGACCCGGTGAGCCCGGACAACCAGGATTCGTCGCAACAGCAGAACAGCAAGAACAACGAGTCGGCCACCACTCCGTCGAGTGACCTCGGCACTGCCAGCAGCAAGACCGTCTCCAACTCGACGTCGAGCTCGTCCGCGGGCAGCACCGGCAAGACGGCGCGCAACAACGACAACGGCCTCGACTGGGGTGACGACTGGAGCCTGGGCGGCTTCCCGCCGATCAACCTCTCCAGCATGCAGCCGCCGGAGGCCACCGTCGCCATTCCGCTGTCGCTGGGCCTGCCCGGCCTGAGCCTGCCGAGCCTGGTGGTCGACGCCGGCCTCGGTGGCCTGGTCACCGGCCTCGCGGGTCTTCTCGTGAACTCCGCGTTGCCCGCGAGCGCGACCCTGCAGGCCCCCGTCGCTGCTGCCGCGGCCCCGGCCGCGACGGCCGCCACCTTCGGCACCCTGTCCGCCGTGGGCGACATCGCAAAGGTCTCCTCCGCCGCCGCTGCACCGGCCATCGCTGCTCCTGCTCTCGCGGCGCCGGCCGTGGCGGCGCCGAGCCTCGGTGGCCTACCGGCGCTGGGTCTGCCGGCCTTCGGTGCACCGGCCATCGGCTCGCTCACCGCGCTCGCCGCGCCGAAGCTGCCGCCGATCGGTCTGCCGCAGCTGCCGCCGCCTCCGCCGATCGGTATGCCGGACTTCACCAAGCTGCCGTCACCGAAGATCGGCATGCCGCAGCTGCCGCCGCCTCCGCCGATCGGTATGCCGCAGCTGCCGCCGCCTCCGCCGATCGGCATGCCACAGCTGCCGCCGCCTCCGCCGATCGGTTTGCCGTCGATCGGATTGCCGTCGATCGGATTGCCGTCCATCGGCCTACCCCAGATCGGTATGCCGAAGATCGGCTTCTGAAACTAACCGAGGCGGGGCTTCTGCCCCGCCTCGACAACTGAAAAGCCTTGAAGAAACTGGTGGTCAGCCCTGGGCTGACCACCAGTTCTTGTGTAGGCGCTCGCATCCGGCAGCCAGCAGGCCGTCGTACTCTGCGCGCACCTGGACCGCCCCCGGGAATTCCTGGCCGGCCGAGTAGCCGGTGGTGACTACCAGCGTCGCCAGCTTGGCCGCCCGCGCCGCGCGGAAACCGCGGATACCGCCCGCCACCGCCAGCCCACTCTCGGGCCCCAGACCCAGCTCCCACAGCGCGTGGCCGTGCAGATCGGGTTCCCGGGTCGGGCGCGGCAGATCGTCGGGTGTCACGATCGTCTCGGCGATGCCGTCGCCCAGCAGCTGCCGGACCAACGGCTCCACCCACGACCGGCTGCCGGTGCTCACCACAGCCACCGGAATTCCGGCGCCGAACAGTCCCGCCGCCAGATCGGCGAGGCCGTCGCGCGGGCTCACGTCACCGTCGAGCACCGAGGTCTCGAACAGGTCGGTCTTGGTGCGATACACGTGCGCCGCGATCTCGGTGCTGACGCGTCCGTACCCGCGCCGGCGCAGTGCCGAGGCGACGCGACGCTGCTCGTCGGCAATGCGGACCAGCCGCCCGTATTCGGCGACCGACCAGGAGATATCCAGACCGTGCGCGGCGAACGCGGCGTTGAACGCCACACGATGGCCGTCACGCTCGACATCGGCCAGCGCACCGTCCAGGTCGAAGATCACCGCGCGCAGCGGGTCGATCACGGCATGGGCCGGCCGCGCCACATCCCACCAGAACGTGCGCTCCACACAACTCACCGACATGTCACCAAGGGTGGCCCACGTCACAGGTCGCGGGCCTCCCCCCAACGGGGGATTGGGCGGGCGAGATTGCCGGGGGACATTCCGCGGCCAGTCCTGCCGGTCCTCCCGACCAGCACCGAATCGCGGCTCTAAGGTGTTGCCATGAGCACCAGCGAGAAGCCGACGGCGGATCGCGTATGACGGCCGACCCCGACGCCGCTGCGCCGGTGCGGCTGATCCTGGTCGACGACCACGAAATGGTCATCGAGGGGCTCAAGGCCATGCTGGCCGCGTTCAGTGACCGGGTGCGCGTCGTCGGCCAGGCCGTCGGGGCCGAACGCGCCGCCGCCGTCGTCGACGAGCTGCAGCCCGACATCGTGCTGTGCGATGTCCGGATGCAGGGCGCCAGCGGCCTCGACCTGTGCCGCGAACTACGGGAACGCGACCCGGACCGCAAAGTCGTCATGCTGTCGGTGTACGACGACGAGCAGTACCTCTACCAGGCCCTGCGGGTCGGGGCGTCGGGCTATCTGCTCAAGAGCATCAGCAGTGACGACCTGGTCCGCCAGCTCGAGCTGGTGCACGGCGGGGCCACCGCCATCGACCCCGGGATGGCGGCCCGGGCCGCCGACACCGCCGCCCGCATGCAGCGCGACGAGTTCTGGCCCGGCGCGCGGCAGGGCCTCACGCAGCGCGAGAGCGAAATCCTGTCGTTCGTCGTCGACGGCCTGTCCAACCGCGGGATCGCGACCCGGTTGGTAATCGGCGAGGAGACCGTCAAGAGTCACCTGCGGTCCATCTACCGCAAGCTCGACGTCAGTGATCGCGCGGGCGCGGTGGCCACCGCGCTGCGGGAAGGCATCTACCGATGACCCCGAGCATCGCACCCTTGGGCGACGAATCGACCGGAAAGGTCCTGACCGCCGATCGCGAACTGGCCCTGCTGCGCGAGCTGATCCGGGCTGCCTCGAGCGGGCCCGGCGTGGAGCCACTGGCCGCCGCGGCCGCACGGATGATCACGGCGGCCACCGACACCGACGTCTGCTTCGTCCATGTGCTCGACGACACCGAACGGTCACTCACGCTGACGGGCGCCACCCCGCCGTTCGACCAGGAGGTCGGCAAGATCCGGCTGCCGCTGGGCGAAGGCATCTCGGGGTGGGTGGCGAGCAATCGCGAACCCGTGGTGATCAGCGACGACAAGGAGTCCGACCCCCGCTACCGGCCGTTCGAATCGCTGCGCGGCAGCGACTTCGCGTCCATGGTGTCGGTGCCCATGGAGACGGACCCGGGCGGGCTCGTCGGAGTGCTCAACGTGCACACCGTCGACCGGCGCGAATTCACCGCCCGCGATGTCGAGCTCCTGCTGGTCATCGGCCGGCTGATCGCCGGCGCCATGCACCAGGCCCGGCTGCACCGCCAGCTCGTGGCCCGCGAACGCGCGCACGAGAACTTCGTCGAGCAGGTCATCGAGGCGCAGGAGATCGAGCGGCGCCGACTGGCCGGCGATATCCACGACGGCATTTCGCAGCGGCTGGTGACGCTGTCCTACCGGCTCGATGCGGCCAGTAGGGCGGTCGGTTCGGACGCCGCCGTTGCCGCCGAGCAGCTGACACTGGCCCGGGAGCTGGTGGACCTGACGCTCGGCGAGGCCCGCGCCGCCATCGGCAACCTGCGCCCGCCGGTTCTCGACGACCTGGGGCTCGCCGGCGGGCTTGCCAGCCTGGCGCGCTCCATCGGCCAACTGGACGTCGATGTCGAGCTGACCGATGTCCGGCTCCCCGACCACATCGAGCTGGCGCTGTACCGGATCGCCCAGGAGTGCCTGCAGAACGTCGTGAAGCATGCCCACGCCAGCAACGCGCTGCTGAAGTTCGCGGCCGATGCCGAACATGCGCGGCTCGAGATCATCGACAACGGAATCGGTTTCGACACGTTCGAGCGTCCGCTGGGCGCCGACGAGATGGGCGGCTACGGGTTGTTGTCGATGGCCGAGCGCGCCGAGATCGTCGGCGGCCGGCTGAACATCCGGTCCCGGCCCGGCTCGGGGACGATCGTCACCGCCACCATCCCGCTACCCTCGACCGGCTGACGACGGTGGCGACCCGCACCCTCATGGTTGCTAGATTTCCATCACTGTGTGGCGCACAGTGTGCTTGGCTAATTTTGACAATGCCCGAACAATGCCGAACCATCGACGCTGACACGGGGGTATAGGTGCGCAGAGGCAACACGAGGGCGGCCATGTGCGCTGCCGCGGTTGCCTTCGCTGTGTTTGCCTATCTGGTGATCTCCGGTGACCGTCATACGGCGGCGGCACGACTCACCAACGACATCGGGCTGACGGTCTTCAGCGGCTTCGCCTGTCTGGTTGCCGTTGCGGCGTACCGGGCCAACCGTGGCCGGCGTCGGCGCATCTGGCTTCCATTGGCGATCGGGATGGCGGGCTGGGTCGTCGGCAACCTGATCCTGCTCTATCACCACGCCGTGCTCGGAGCGCCGCCGCCGTTTCCGTCGGTCGCCGATGCCGCGTTCCTTCTCCTGCCCTGCACCGTGGTGATCGCGTCGATCTGGGCGGTGAGAGCCGACCGCATGTCGGCACTGCGCCCCCTGCTGGACGGCGTCATCATCGCCTCCGCGCTGTTCCTCGTGTGCTGGGTCCTGGTGCTGGAGGACCTGTTCGCGTCCACGAATTCCAGCTGGGTGGTGACCGCGGTTTCGGTCGCGTTCCCGATCTCGGACGTCGTCATGGTCACGCTGGCGGTGCTGACGGTGAGTTCGACGGTGCCGGGCGGACGCCAGGCCATCGTTCTGGTCTGCACGGGCCTGATCATCGTCGCCGTGGCCGACAGCATCTGGATTTACGTACTGGCGCAATCGAATTCGACCAGTCCGGTGGCCGTCGTCTGCTGGGCGGCGGGCCTACTGCTGTTCAGCGCGGGCGCTCTGATCGATGCGCGCAAACCGTCGTCGGCGAGGGCACGGAATCGACAGCCCCTGGCCGACCCGCTGCTCTGGCTACCGTATTCACCGCTCGTGGCGGCAGTTGTCGTCGGACTCATCGACTTGTGGCCGATGACCAGCGACAAGCCGGTGCTGATCGCCGCCTCGGTGCTGGTGATGGCGGCGCTGGTCCGGCAGCTGATCGTGCTGATCCAGAATCGCCGGCTGTTGTTCGACTTGGCTGCCCAGACCAGACGCGATCCACTGACGGGGCTGGGAAACCGGCTGATGTTCAACGACCATCTCGACGCGGCCATCCAGTCACGTGTCGACGACCAGCTGCCCGTCGCCGTGCTCGCACTCGACCTGGACGACTTCAAGATGGTCAACGACAACCTCGGGCATCCGAGCGGCGACGAGCTGCTGATCGACGTCGCGAGCCGGCTCAAGAGCACGGTGCCGGCCGAGCACACCGTGGCCCGGCTCGGCGGCGACGAGTTCGCCGTTCTGATCCGGTCCGGACCGCAGTCGGCCACCACGATCGCCGAGACCATCATCGAGGCCTTCGACGCGCCGTTCTCCCTCAACAGCGAGAAGGTATTCATCCACCCGAGCGTCGGGTTGGCCATCGCACCCGCCGATGAATCGGACGTCACCGCTGACGACCTGCTGCAGCAGGCCGACATCGCGCTGTACGCCGCCAAGCGGACCGGCATCGGCGGCGTACAGACCTTCTCCGCGGACATGCGCCAGGTTTCGGCGCTGGACCTGCCGCAACGGTGGAGCGACAGCGGCCGGGTCCGGCTGCCGGCCAGCCCAGGTGTGCAGCTGCTCGGGCAACTGCGCCGGGCGATCAGCGACTCCGAGCTGAAGCTGGTGTATCAGCCCAAAGTGCTCCTGGCCACCGGCGAGATCGTCGGCGTCGAGGCGCTGCTCCGCTGGCCCCATCCCGAACTCGGCCTGCTGACGCCGTCCGAGTTCCTGCCGTTGATCCGGCGCAACGGCCTGATCGGGTCGGTCACCGACACGGTGCTCAAGCAGGCGATCCAGGACGCCTCGACCTGGTTCGGGGCCGGATACCGCAATGTGCCGGTGGCGATCAACCTCTTCGCGCCGTCCCTGACCGACGTCGACCTCGCCGATCGGATCGGGGCCATCCTCGCCCAGCACGCACTGCCAGCGAGCGCTCTCACGGTGGAGATCACCGAGCAGATGCTGCTGTCGAACATGAGCCGGACGGAGGTGGTGATCGATCGGCTGCGCAAGTCGGGACTGCGGGTGTCGATCGATGACTTCGGGTCCGGCTACTCGACCATGAGTTACCTGCGGGACCTGCCGGTCGATGAGCTCAAACTGGATCAGGAGTTCGTGCTGCCGATGATGCACAGCCCCCGCGCCGCCGCCATCGTCCAGTCGGTGATCAACCTGACCCACGCCCTGAACATCGTGAGTGTCGCCGAAGGCGTCGAAGACGCCGCGACCGCGAGGCAGCTCTCCGCGTACGGCTGCGACATCGGCCAGGGCTTCTACTTCGCCAAACCGATGTTCGCCGAATCGCTGCGGACCCTGATCGATTCACGGAACCCGCAGCGGCCCTGAGCCGGTCAGAAATCTCCAGCGGTGCGGCGCAGCGTCTCGATGGCTTCGACCAGGGCGGCGGACTGCTCGGCGGACATCCCCACGTCGGCGAACACTTCCTTGTTGAGCGTGACGGTCGCGTCCTCGACCGTCGAGCGGCCCAACTCGGTCAGCTGCACCAGCGTGGTCCGCCCGTCCGTCGGGTGCGGCACCCGCTCGACGAGACCGTCGGCCTCGAGCCGCCGGATCGCGTGGGTGACGCTGGTGACGTGCACCTGCAGCCGGTCCGACGCCTTGGTGATCGGCAGCGCGCCGCTACCGCTGAACGCCAGCAGCCGCAACAGTTCATAACGGGAAAAGCTGAGGTCATAGGGCCGCAGCGCAGTCTCCACGCGGGCCAGCAGGATCTGGTGGGCCCGCATCACCGAGGTCACCGCGACCATGCCGTCGGCGACGTCGCCCCAGCCGGCCCGCTCCCAGTTGGCCCGGGCCCGGGCGATGGGGTCACTGCTCACGACTTATTCATACCGCACCGGACCCCTCGTCCGATGCAGTCAGGCCCCGACGCTCGTCCTGTTCACCGCGTTGCGTTCGCCGCGTTGCGGACGGCCGCCAGCACCGCACGCGACGACCTGCGGTCCCCGACGGTGATCCGCACCCCGCCGTCGGCGTAGCGGCGGACCCGCGGGCCGTTGTCGCCGAATTCCCAGACTCGCGCCCCACCTGGCAGATAGACGAAGTTGGCGTGGCTGTCGGTGCAGTACACACCCATCGACCGCAACCGCGCCCGCAGGAACGCCCCTTCCGAGGCGATCATCCGGATCCGTTGGCGCAATTGATCTTCCGCATCGTAAGAGGCAGCGACGGCCACGAGCCCGGTGATCCCGATCCCGAACGGCAGTTGCATCCCCCACAACTCGCGCGCCAGCGACGGCGCGCACACACCGTAACCGATGCGCAGGCCGGCCAACCCGTACGCCTTCGAAAAGGTCCGTACCACAACCAGATTCGGGTAGCGCACCACGAGCGACGCGATGTCCAGGCACAGCTCCGGGGCCAGGAACTCGACGTAGGCCTCGTCCAGCAGAACGACCGTGCCCGACGGCACCCGGTCCAGGAACCGGTACAGGTCAGCGGCCGACTCGACGGTTCCGGTCGGGTTGTGCGGGCGGCAGATCACCACGACCCGGGCCCGCGCCGCGGCCGCCGCCATGGCGTCGAGGTCATGGTGACCGTGCCGATCCAGCGGCACGGTCACCGACCGCAATCGCGCCATCTGCGCGAAGATGGGGTAGCCGTCGAATGTCGGCGACGCCGTCACCAGCACGTCGCCCGGGTGGGTGACGGCCTGCAGCACCTGCAGGATCACGCCGGTGGCGCCCGCGCCGACCAGCACCTGTTCGTCGGCGACACCGACACGTTCGGCGATCAGCGACCGCAGCCGCTGCGGCAGAAATTCCGGATACCGGTTCACCACGCTGATCGACGCGCTCAGCGCGGCGCGCACCGCGGGCAGCGGCGGAAACGGATTCTCGTTGAGCGACAACGCCAACGGGTCGACCGCAGCCGGCAGTGAGCCGACCGCATCGGCCAACGCGCACGTGGGCGTCATCGCTGACCGCCCCACCGCACCGCGGCCGCGCCGGCGAAGTCACCGGCGTGCGCGAAGGCCGCCATCATCACGATGTCACCCTTGCCCACCTGGCCGGCGGCGATCGCCCGGTCCAGGTTGACCGGCACGCCGGCGGCGAACAGGTTGCCGCACTCATCAAAAGTGTCGCGGTGTTTCGACTCGGGCAGCTCCAGGGCCTCGCGCCAGTTCCGCAGGAACACCCGGTTCGGCTGGTTGGTGACCAGCAGGCCGATGTCCTTGGGCGCCAGTCCGATCCGATCGCACACCGCATACGCCACCTCGGGCACCTGACGGTTGCCACGGGCCAGCACTTTGGTGATCTTGCTTTCCGTGAAGCCGATGCAGCCCTCCCCCGGCCCCGCCTGCCACCATTTGCGCGGCGGATCGACCGACATCGTCATGTCACCGGCGTATTCGCCGTAGGTGCGGCATTCGACATCGAGGATCGGCGAAACATCGGACGCCGCAACGAGACCCACCGCGGCGCCGTCGCCGGGTACCGAGGCCTGCGCCTTGGGCCGGATGGTGGCCTGGTCGAAAACCTGGCCCGCCGCGTTCTGTGCCACCGCGACCATCGCGGTCCGGCCCTCGCCGGACGCGATCAACTGGCGGGCCAGTTTCAGGCCGAGAATGAAGGCCGCGCACCCGCCGTTGTGTAGGTCGATCACCCAGTTCGGTTTCATGCCAAGCCGATTCGCCATGCCACCGCCACCACCGTAGAACGGCATGTCGGGCAGCTGGGTGTGGGTGATCAGGATGTCGACGTCGGCCAGGACATCAGAACCGTGCCGGTCGACGATCCCGGCGGCGGCGCGTTCGACCATGTCGATGGCGGTCTCGTCGGGCGCCACGTGGTGGCGGAACTTCGGCGCCCGGAACATCAGGTTGTCCCGCAGATCGTCGGACCCGGCGAACTGCGCGTAGTAGTCGGCGCCGATCGGCTCGCCGGGCAGATACGTCGAGACATCCAGAAGACTGACGGCAGGCTGCTCCATCTTTTCGCTCACTTCATCCAGGCCGGGGTGATCGGCAGGCCGTTGCGGTGCCGGTACTCGGCAATCGCCTTGAGGTTGTCCAACTCCAGGCGGTGGCCTGCCCCGAACATGTCCCAGAAGTCCCCGACCCACACGGGTCGCTGTGCGGGCGCGGTCTCCGGGTACGGGTTCTTGTCGTAGAACGGGTGGTGGCAGTTGGTCCACAGCACCACCGAGCCGGGCTTGTTCAGCACGACCTGTGCGTCGACGACCCGCATCAGGTAGATCATCCAGAGATGCTGTCCCTGGTCCCAGGCGCAGTGGTAGTCGACGGTCATCGCGTCACGGTTCGCCACTGTGCGCGTGTAGATTTCGGTCTCCGACCCCAGCCGGTCATAGGCCAGCCAGAGGCCCGGCTCCCCGGTTTCGGTGAAGCCACGCAGGCTGTAGGTCCACTCCTCGAGGCTGCGGGTATCCGACAGGTACTCGAACAGTTCCTCCGGCGGGCAGTCGATGTAGTCGTTGACGGTGCAGTACTCACCGAAGACGACGTCGTGCGGGTACACCGACCGCATCATCTCCATGATGATGGGCGTCGCCTTCTCCCTGGGCGCATTCTCGATGCGGGTCACCCCGTCGATCGGTAGGGCGATGTCTTCAAGCGCGGGCAGCGACATGCTGGGTGCTCTCTTTCTGAGTCTGTTGGGTGGCGGTATCGAGAAATGGTGCGAACGTGGGGATTTCGTCGGCCGAGCACTCGACGCTGACGACGGACGGCCCGTGCCGGCTGAGCGCCTCGGACAGCGCACCGGCCAGCTGCGGCAGCTCGGCGACGTCGGTCGCGTGGAGGCCGGGGAACATCGCGGCCAGACCGGCGCCGAGCCGGGCCGGGGTGAAGCGGTTGTAGCTGTAGCGGTCGCCGTAGAACAACTGCTCGCGAGTGACGCACATGGCGTGGGCGTTGTTGTTGAACAGCACGAAGGTGATCGGGAGCCGGTACTGCACGGCGGTGTGCAGCTCCATGCCGTGCATGAAGAACGAGCCGTCGCCGGCCACCACCACGGTCCGGTATTGCGGCCCAGCGGTTTTCGCCCGGGCGAAGCACATGCCGATGGCGGCGCCGAAGCTGTACCCCATGCCGCCCATGCCGAGCGCCACCACGAACCGTCCGGCCCGGCGCACCGGCAGTCCGTGCACCGTTGACGCCCCGGTGTTGCCGGCATCGACCACGATGTCGGCGCCGTCGGGCAACAGCTCGTCGAGCAGCGTGACGGTGTCGCGGTACCGGATACCGGGGCCCTCGTGCAGCGGTGGCTGAAGTTCGGTGTGCGGCAACGGGTCCAGCACGCGGAGCCCGTGGGGCCGGCCGGGTCCGGTCAGTGATCGGGTCAGCGCGGTCAGCGACGCCCGCAGGTTCGTCGAATTCACGTGTGTCGTCGGGACATACGGATGTTCCGCACCGAGCGAGACGGTCTGCACCCCGGCCAGGGCGCCGTCGAGACCGGCGCGCGCCGTCACCGACAGACGCGTCCCGACCACCAGGCACACGGCGCTGCGGGTGATCGCGTCGACCACCCGCGGATGACCCATCACGCCGGTGACGCCGAGCCATGACGACTGCCCCAAACCCGGTGAGCCGCTGACGTCCTTGGCGTCGGGCACCGTGGCGACCCAGGCCCGCAGTACCGAGCGCAGTTCCTCGAGTTCGCGGCGGGCGTCGTCGCGGGCCACCTGCTCGCCGGCGATGATGGTCACCGGACCCAGCGCCCGGCGTAGCACCTCGGCGATGGGACCCGGGTCGGCCAAGATTGAATCGCGAACGGCAACAGGGCTTTCCATGGGATTGACCACGTCGATCATCGCCCGCTGGATGTCCTTCGGCAGCAGCAGCACCGCGGGGCCACCGCTGTCGGCCGCGGCCAGCGCCTCCGTGAGCGCCGGCACGATGTCCTGCGGTTCCGTCACGCGGCGGCAGTACACCGACACCGCCGAGAACAGCGCCACCGCATCGAGCGACCCCGAGCGTCCGCTGGTGTCCTGGAAGCTCCCGCGGCCGTCCATACCGGTCGGCGCCTGCCCCACCAGGGCCAGCACCGGCACTCGGCTAGCCAGCGATTCCCCCAGTCCCGCAACCAGATTCAGCGAGCCACCACCCGATGTCGCGGCCACCACCCCGACGCGGGACACGGCGCGGCTGTAACCGTCGGCCATGGTGGCCGCGGAGAACTCGTGCTTCGCCAGGATCGGGGTGACGCCACCGGTCAGGAACGCCGCGTCGAACAGGTCCTCGATGTTGGCCCCGTCGACACCGAAGAAATACTCGATGCCCGACGCCGCAAGTTGCGTGATGATGTGATCCACCACCCGATGCCTGCCGACCATCTGCCACCTGCTTCCGCTCGTCTAACCAAGACACGAAGCGGATCGGCGAATGGTTCAACGCCGCCGGGAGAAATTACAGATTGCGCTCCAGCAGCACCTTGCCGTTGTCGGCGGAAACCAGTTGTACCGCAGCAATTTCCGAAACCTGCATCGGCGTGTTACCGCTCGGCAACGCGGTGGCACCGGACATGCCGAACCACGTTGCGATCTGGTTACGGCTGCCATCACGGCCCACCACAACCATACCCAGGTTCGTCGGCGGCGCGGCCGGACCGCTGGACCAGTCGCCGTAGCTGCAGGCCATGTCGATCCGCGTACCCCAACCGAAGCTGCTCAGCGCGATGGTGGCGTTGAACGGCGTGGGTGCCACATGCTGCATGGGCAGTTGCGCGACCTGTTCCTGGCTCTGGCCGCCACCACCGAAGAACTCCGGCCGAACCACGGCGACCGCTCCGACGGCCAGTACCGCCGCGGCCAGCCCGGCCACGGCCGTCGTCACCCAGCGGGTTCGGCGCCGGCGCCACCGCACCTTGGCCAGTACCGAATCGAGCACCTCGGGCCGCAGCGGCGGTTCGGGCTGCTCAGCGCCGATCTCCTGTACATCCGCCAGACTCAACAGGCCCAGCAGGGCAGGCATACCGCTCAGTTCGCCGACCGCGTCCCGGCACCGGGAACAGGTCTGCAGGTGTGCTTCGTACTCGCGGCGTTCCGCGCTCGACAGCGAACCCAGCACATACGCGGCGTCCCAGGTTGCGTACCGGTCGCCGTCAAAGGGCCCGACCGACTCGACCAAATGCATGCTCATCGAGTCACCCCCATTTCCTGCAGGTTCAGCCGCAGCGCCCGGACCGCGTAATGCAGCCTCGATTTCACCGTGCCCTCGGCGATCTGGAGCTCCGCCGCGATCTGGGCGACGCTCATCTGCCGGTAGTACGCGCGCTCGATAACAGCGCGGTGGTCGACGGAGAGCTGGCTCAGGGCGCCCCCGAGCAGCATCCGATCCAGGGCGGTGTCCACCTCATCGGTGGCCGCCGGGTCCGTCCGGTCGTCGGCCTCCACCACCTCCGACGACGTGGTTTCGTGCCGGCGCCGAGCGCTGCGCTGCTCATCGATGATGAGGTTGCGGGCGACGGTGTACAGCCAGGCCCGGGGCGACTGGTTGGTGTCGGCTACGACATCAGGGTGCCGCCACGCCCGCAGCAAAGTCTCCTGCACGACGTCCTCGGCACGCGCCGAGTCCTGAGTCAGACGCAGGGCATAGCGCCAAAGGGCGCCTGCGTGCTCGTCATAAAGCACCCGCATCATGGCGGCCTCCGGATCGCTCATGCACCAACCTCCGTCATTGACACGAGATCAGGGGCGGTCCGGTTCACCGGATTCAGGCGCGTAGCAGCGTCAAAATCCGGGGTCCGTCGTCGGTGACAGCAACGGTGTGTTCCCAGTGTGCGGCACGGGAGCCGTCCTTGGTAACCACTGTCCACTCATCTTCGAGAATTACCGTCTTCGACGTACCCAAAGTCAGCATCGGCTCGATTGCCAGCACCGAGCCGGGCTCGAGGAACGGACCCCGACCAGGCGATCCCTCGTTGGGCAGGAACGGGTCCATGTGCATCTCTTGACCGATGCCGTGGCCACCGTAGCCGGCGACGATGCCGAACTTGCGGTCATAGCGGGCGGACGCGGCGTGGGTCGCCACCTCGATGGCATGGGAAACGTCGGTCAGCCGGTTGCCGGGCACCATGGCGGCGATGCCAGCCTCCATGGACTCGCGGGTCGCGTCGGACAGCTTCTGGTCGGCGTCGATCAGCGGACCGACACCGAACGTCACGGCGGAGTCGCCGTGCCAGTCGTTCAGGATGGCGCCACAGTCGATCGACACCAGGTCACCACTGGCCAGCACCTCGTCGGCGGTCGGAATCCCGTGGACCACGCGGTCGTTGACCGACGCGCAGATGGTCGCCGGGAACCCGTGGTAACCCAGGAACGACGGGATGCCGCCGCCGTCGCGGATGACGGATTCGGCGATCTGGTCCAGCTCGAGCGTGGACACCCCGGGCGCGGCGGCTTCCTGCACGGCTTTCAGCGCCGCCGCCACCAGGGAGCCGGCGGCCGCCATCGCGTCGAGTTCGCCGGGCGTCCGCTGCGGGACGACCTTGCGGCCGCGTCGGGGTAGACCAATCATCGAATTACGAATTCAGCCGGATCGGCGGTGTCAGCTACCGAGCGCCTGCAGGGCGCGGGCGAAAACCTCGTCGAGGCTGCCGACGGCGTCGACCGACACGAGCTCGTCCCGGTAGTAGTCGAGCAGCGGGGCGGTCTCGTCGCGGTACACCTTCATCCGGTTGAGGATGACCTCTTCGGTGTCGTCGGCGCGGCCGCGGCTCTTCAGCCGGGTCAGCAGCTCGGACTCCGACACGCGGAACTCCAGCACCGCGTCCAGCTTCAGGTTGCGCTTGGCCAGCATGTCGCGCAGCGCGACGGCCTGCTCGACCGAGCGGGGGAAGCCGTCGAGGATGAACCCGGAGGCGGTGTCGTCGGCGTCGAGACGATCGTCGACCAGCGCGTTGGTCAGCTCAGCCGGGACCAGGTCGCCGGCGTCGAGGTACTTCTTGGCCTCGACACCGAGCGGGGTGCCCTTGCTGATGTTGCTACGAAACAGATCACCCGTGGAGATCTGGGGGATGCCGAACTTCTCGGCCAGCTTCTCGGCCTGAGTGCCCTTGCCAGCTCCCGGCGGTCCCAGCAGAACCATTCTCATTTGAGGAACCCTTCGTAGTTGCGCTGCATCAGCTGGCTCTCGATCTGCTTCACCGTGTCCAGACCCACGCCGATCATGATCAGCACGGCCGTACCGCCGAATGGCAGGTTCTGGGCGCTGCTGCCGCCGCTCTGCAGGAACAGATTAGGCAGCACCGCGATCAAACCGAGGTAAATCGATCCCGGCAGCGTGATCCGGCTGAGGACGTACCTGAGGTAGTCCGCCGTCGGCTTGCCCGGCCGGATGCCCGGGATGAAGCCACCGAACTTCTTCATCTCGTCCGCCCGCTCATCGGGGTTGAACGTGATGGACACGTAGAAGTACGTGAAGAAGATGATCAAGCCGAAGTAGATCGCGATGTAGATCGGGTCAGCCGGGTTGGTCAGGTACTTGGCGACGGCCTTGGACCACCAGCCGTTGGACGCATTCGGATCGCCCGCGGTGACCAGCTGGGTGATCAGGTGCGGGATGTAGATCAGCGACGACGCGAAGATGACCGGGATGACGCCGGCCTGGTTGACCTTCAGCGGCAGGTAGGTCGAGGTACCGCCGTACATGCGACGGCCCACCATGCGCTTGGCGTACTGCACCGGGATACGGCGCTGGCCCTGCTCGACGAAGACGACACCGACGATGATGATCAGCGCTGCGACCACGACCGACGTGAACACCACGCCGCCGCGGCTCTCCAGGATCGACTGGCCTTCGGACGGGATACGGGCGGCGATACCGGCGAAGATCATCAGCGACATGCCGTTGCCGATGCCGCGCTCGGTGACGAGCTCGCCCATCCACATGACCAGGGCGGCGCCCGCGGTCATGACCAGCACGATCACCACGAGGGTGAAGATGCTCTGGTCCTGGATGATGTTCAGGGTGCAGCCCTGCAGCAGGTTGCCGCTGGCGGCCATGGCGACGATCGAGGTGCCCTGCAGCACTGCCAGGGCGATCGCAAGATAACGCGTGTACTGCGTCATCTTGGCCTGACCGGCCTGGCCTTCCTTCTGCAGCTGTTCGAAGCGCGGGATGACCACGACCAGCAGCTGCACGATGATGCTTGCGGTGATGTAGGGCATCACGCCGACCGCCAGCACCGACAGGTGCAGCAGTGCACCGCCGGAGAACAGGTTGATCAGCGAGTAGACCTGTGCCGCGTCACCGCCGCTGACCTGCTCGATGCACTTCTGCACGTTCGGGTAGTTCACCCCGGGGGACGGCAGTGCGGCACCGGCCCGATACAGGATGACTACACCCAGCGTGAAGAGGATCTTGCGTCGCAGATCGGCCGTCCGCAGGGACGAGATAAAAGCCGAAAGCACTCTTCCTCCTGCGCAGCCGAGCTCGGGCCGCGGTGTGCTGATGGGGCTGGTCAGGTCCAGCGTCTGGTTAATTCCGTGCGCGACCACAGCAGGTACTCGACCTGCCTGGGCGCGCCGTCAAATCAGTCTCCGAGAATAACAGTTGCCGTCCCCGCGACCTGCATCCGCTCGGCGCCCGGCCCTTGATACCCAGCCCGGACGGGTCGAAACGTGCCGCCACCCGGCATTTCTGTCGAGTTCAAGAACGACGCGTACAGTCGCCGCCAGAGGTTATTACATGGGCTAACTACCCGCCCACTCGCCGGGTAACGCACGATTACTCGCCGGGTAACGCACGATGAGGAGCGACGCGATGGCACGTACCGACAACGACACCTGGGACCTGGCCTCGAGCGTGGGAGCGACCGCGACCTTGGTCGCCGCCGCCCGCGCCCTCGCCACCCGGGCCGAGGACCCCATCATCGACGACCCGTTCGCCGCTCCCCTGGTCCGCGCGGTCGGGGTCGACTTCTTCACCAAGCTCGTCGACGGCGCCGCCGATCCCGCGCAGTTCGGCGCCGGTTACGGGCCGACCATGTCGCAACTGACCAACGGGATGGCCGCGCGCACCCGATTCTTCGACGACTTCTTCCACGACGCCGGCAAGGCCGGCATCCGGCAGGCCGTCATCCTCGCCGCCGGGCTCGACGCCCGGGCCTACCGCTTGTCCTGGCCGGCGGGCACCGTCGTCTACGAGATCGACCAGCCCGACGTCATCGAGTTCAAGTCCAAGGCCCTGGCCGACCTGGGTGCCGCGCCGACCACCGAACGGCGCACGGTGGCGATCGACCTGCGCGAGGACTGGCCGGCCGCACTGCGCGCCGCGGGCCTGGACCCCACCAAGCCCACCGCCTGGATCGCCGAGGGACTGTTCGGCTACCTGCCGCCCGAGGCTCAGGACCGGTTGCTCGACCAGATCTCCGAGTTGTCCGCGCCGGGCAGCCGGATGGGTGCCGAGGGCGTGCCGGCCACACCGGACCTCGACGAGGACGCCGTGCGCGAGCGCATGAAGGCGGCCTCGGAGCACTGGCGCGAGCAGGGCTTCGACCTCGACTTCAGCGACCTGGTCTATCTGGGCGACCGGGCCGACGTGGATGCCTACCTGCAGGGCCACGGCTGGCAGACCACCATCGTCACCTCCAACGAACTTCTGGTCCGCAACGGCCTGCCCGCCGTCGAGGCCGACCCGAACGGCCAGCCCTCCATGGGCGAGGTCAACTACGTCACCGCGCTGCGCTGAGCCCCCAACAGGAGTGAACCGATGACCCGCACCGACAGCGATACCTGGGATCTGGCTTCGAGCGTGGGCGCCACCGCCACCATGGTGGCCACCGCCCGCGCCCTGGCCACCAAAGAAGAGCAGCCGCTCATCGAGGACCCCTATGCCGACCCGCTGGTGCGGGCCGTCGGCGTCGACTTCTTCATCAAGTTGCTCGACGGGCAGATCGACCTCACCGGTGAGGTCGGCACGGCCGCGGCCATGATGACCACCCTGATGGCGGTGCGGACGAAGTTCTTCGACGACTTCTTCACTGCTTCTGGCGAGGCCGGTATCCGGCAGGCCGTCATCCTCGCCGCCGGTCTGGACTCGCGCGCCTACCGGCTGCCGTGGCCCGACGGCTCCGTCGTCTACGAGATCGACCAGCCCGAGGTGATCGCCGCCAAGACCGGAACCATGGCGCAGATCGGGGCCACCCCGACTTGTGAACGCCGAACCGTCGCCATCGATCTGCGGGAGGACTGGCCGGCCGCGCTGCGCGCCGCCGGGTTCGATCCGTCGGCGCCGACGGCCTGGATCGCCGAGGGGCTGCTGATCTACCTGCCGCCCGAGGCCCAGGATCGGCTGTTCGACAACATCACCGCGCTGTCGGCGCCCGGCAGCCGGCTGGCCACCGAGTTCCACACCGACCACGGCGCCGGCATGGCCCAGCGCGGCGCGGCCATGAGCGAGCGGTGGCGCGGCGCCGGCCTGGACCTCAACCTGACCGACCTCTGGTACCAGGGCGACCGCACGTCAGTGGTCGAACATCTGGATGCCAGCGGCTGGAATACCACGGCCCGCCCGCGCCTTGAAGTGTTTGCCGAATACGGCCGTCCGCTCGCCGAGACGGAAGACACTGCGGCGCTGCGTAATTCGCTATCCGTAACGGCCATCAAGAACTAGGGAGCTGCACGCAATGACACGAACTGACGGAGATTCCTGGGACCTGGCGTCCAGCGTCGGGGCCACCGCCACCATGGTGGCCGGGCAGCGTGCCCTCGCCCACCGCGAGCAACTGATCGACGACCCGTACGCCGAGCCGCTGGTCCGGGCCGTCGGACTCGACTTCTTCACCAAGGCGCTCGACGGCGACATCGACCTCAGCGACGTGAATCCGGCCTTCACCCCGCGCCGTGCTGCCGAGGGCATGACGGTGCGGACCCGCTGGTTCGACCAGCTGTTCCTCGACGCGGCCGCCGCCGGTGTGCGGCAGGCGGTGATCCTGGCCGCCGGCCTGGACGCGCGCGCCTACCGGCTGCCGTGGCCGGCGGGCACCGTCGTCTTCGAGGTGGACCAGCCCGAGGTCATCGAGTTCAAGTCCGCGACGCTCGCCGACATCGGCGCCGCCCCCACCGCGACCCGGCGCACCGTCGCCGTCGACTTGCGCGACGACTGGGTACAGGCGCTGCGCGACAACGGCTTTGACCCCGAAGCGCCCACCGCGTGGATCGCCGAAGGCCTGCTGATCTACCTGCCGCCCGAAGCCCAGGATCGGCTGTTCGACAACATCACCGCGCTGTCGGCGCCCGGCAGCTTCGTGGCCACCGAGCACGTCGGTGACCTGACCGACGCCTTCGACGACGAGCGCATGCAGGCGATGCGCGAGCGCATGAAGGCACTCGGTTCGAACATCGAAATGGCCGACCTCATCTACCAGGGCGACCGCAACCACGTCACCGACTACCTGACCGGCCTCGGTTGGGACGTCACCGCGCGGTCGGTCGAAGAGGCACACGCCGACAACGGATTCCAGTACCCGGACGACGAACTGTCCCGCGCCTGGACCCAACTGAAGTACGTCCGCGCGGTCCTGAGCCAGAAGGCGTAGCCCCGATGGCACGGACGCACGGCGACAGCTGGGATCTGGCGTCGAGCGTCGGCGCGACGGCCACGCTGGTCGCGACCGGACGCGCGATCGCCAGCACGCACCCACACGGTTTGATCGACGATCCATTCGCCGCGCCGCTGGTGCGCGCCGTCGGGCTCGAGGCGTTCACCAAGATGGTCGACGGCGAGCTGGACCTCGCCGTCCTCGATGCCGTCGCACCGGACGCCGCGGCGCGGGCCCGCGCCAACATCGACGAAATGGCCGTGCGTACGCGGTTTTTCGATGACTACTTCGTGGCGGCAGCCGACGGCGGTGTCCGGCAGGCCGTGATCCTGGCCTCCGGGCTCGACGCCCGCGCCTACCGGCTGCCGTGGCCCGACGGCACGGTGGTCTACGAAATCGACCAGCCTGAGGTCATCGAGTTCAAGACCCGGACCCTGGCGGGCCTCGGCGCGGCGCCGACGGCCGAGCGTCGCACCGTCCCGATCGATCTGCGCGAGGACTGGCCGGCAGCGTTGCGCGCGGCCGGCTTCGACCCCAGCCTGCCGACCGCGTGGCTGGCCGAAGGTCTGCTGATCTACCTGCCGCCGGAAGCCCAGGACAAGCTGTTCGACAGCATCCACGAACTCAGTGCCCCCGGCAGCGCCGTGGCCACCGAATTCGTGCCCGGGCTCAAGGATTTCGACGCCGAGAAGGCGCGTGAAGCCGCGGCGGGTTTCCAGCAGCTCGGCTTGAACATGGACATGCCATCGCTGGTCTACCACGGCGAAAGGCATTCCGCCGCAGACTATCTGGCAGCCAAGGGCTGGCAGACGACCGGCATCGGCCGGGCAGAACTCTACGCCCGGCACGGCCTGACGGCAGCAGATCTCGGCGATGCCGACCCGATGCGCGAAATCATCTACATCAGCGGCACTCTCGGCTGAGCTTCGCCTAGAAGCGGTAATCCCCCAGCCAGAGCGCACTCACCCCGGTCAGCGACCGCTCGGCCTGCCCGACCGCGCCGACGATTGAGCGACCGAGCAGTGCCGCCACTGCGTCCGGCAACGACGCCGCAGCCGGCTGCGACGAAGCCTTGGGCCGCACATGGTCGAGCAGCGACGAGCCCGGGTAGTTGACGGTTCGGACGGGCGCTTCAACGTCGAGGCCGGCCAGCACCTTGGCGCGGCGCACCGCGGCCCGCAGGCCGCCGAGTTCGTCGACGAGGCCGTGCTCCAGCGCGTCGGCGCCGGTCCAGATGCGGCCGCGCGCCACCTGCTCGACGGCCTCGACCGGCAGATTGCGGCCGTCGGCGACGCGCTCGACGAAGTCGGTGTAGAACAGGTCGGCCTCGGCCACCACGTGCGCGTGCTGCGCTTCGGTGAAGGGCTGATTGGCCGACCAGGCATCGGCATTCTCGTTGGTACGCACGGCATCCGAGCCGACACCGAGCCGCTCCTTCAGACCCTTGGTGACGAGCTTGCCCGTCACCACGCCGATGGATCCCGTGATGGTGCCGGCGTTGGCGACGATGTGGTCGGCCGCCATCGACACGTAGTAGCCGCCCGACGCCGCGACCGCGCCCATCGAGGCGACGACGGGCGTGCCGGCCTCGCGTAGCCGCACCACCTCGCGCCAGATGGTTTCCGAACCGGTGACCGCCCCGCCCGGGCTTTCCACCCGGAGCACGACGGCCAAGACGTCGTCATCGGCGGCGGCTTCGCGCAGGGCCGCGGCGATGGTGTCGCCGCCGACGCTCGACGGTCCCGGCGGAAACGCGCTCGGGCCGCCGCGGCCACTGACGATGGGTCCGGCCATGGTGACGACGGCGATGGTCGGCTTGTGCTTGACGCCCGGCAGCGGCGGGACCTCCGGCAGGGTGTGCCCCGCGGTGGCCTTGGCGTACCGCGACAGGAACAGCCGCGGCGCCGCGTCCTTGCCGTCGGGTTCCGCTGCGCCGCCGATCAATTCGCCGACGCGGGCGTACGCCTCGTCCCGGAACCCGATGCGGTCCACCAGATTGGCGGCCAGGGCGTCGTCGCGCAGCAGCGGCGCCCGGTCGACCAAGGTGTCGAGTTCGTCGGCGTCGACGTTGCGGGACGCCGCGATGGCGGCCAGCACCTGGGCGTGCAGGCTCTCGATGAGCCGGCCATCGGCCTCGCGGTGCGGCTCGGTGTAGCGGTCCTGCGTGAACATGTTGGCCGCCGACTTGTACTCACCGCGTGCCACGAACTGCGCTTCGATGCCGGCCTTGTCGAACGCGTCGCGCAGGAACAGCGCATTGGTGGCGAAACCGACCAGCCCGACCGTGCCGGATGGCTGCATCCACACTTCCCGGAACGCCGAGGCCAGGTAGTACGACATGGTGCCGGGATACGTCTCGGCCCAGGCGACCGACGGCTTGACCGCACTGAACGCGGCGATGGCATCACGCAGTTCCTGGACCGGACCGGCTGCGGCGGCAGGCAATTGGACCCGGGCGATCAGCCCGGCCACGCGCTTGTCGTCGGCCGCACGATGAATGGCGGCGACGGCGTCGCGCAGGACCAGCGGCCGGGAATTACCCATGACGAAGGCAATCGGGTCGAAGCCCGCAGTCTCCGGCGGCACGGCCTGCAGGTCCAGTTCCAGCACACACCCGTTGGGTACGCCGTGGTGACGTACGGTGTCGACCTTGCGGACGAGGGCACGCAACTCATCGGGGCCGGGAAGACCGGGCAGGCTGGGCCGGAAAGCAAACATGATCCGAGCGTACCGACTGGCTGAGCCGGTCGAATCGCTGCGGAACCCGCACCGATTCGCCGTTGACGTGTCAGCATTGTGTGCAGGAGCATTCCCCGTCGGCCAGGAGCGAAGCATGGTTGCGCTCAAACACATTGCCGCGGCGGTGGTACTGACCGCCGCAGCTTCGGGAGTCAGCGCGGCCCCCGCCACCGCGCAACCGGATTGTCAGTTCGGCGGAGGACTGGGGCCCAACGCCGCCTGCGGCTCGGCGCCCGACGACGACTTCACCGACCTCGTCCCCTACTACGGGTACGGGCGCCGGGGATACGGCTACGGAAACGGTGGGTTCATGGGCGGCCTGTACGGCGACAGCGCCTTGCCGGGCATCTCCGCGGGGCCGGGCTGACCCGATTCCACGGGTTTCGGCCTGCCGACGGCCGAACCGTTACAGAATCACGCCCATGGTGCTGAAGGTCTCTGTCTCCCCCGACCAGGTTCACGGCGACGCCGATGAGGGCTACGGCAAGGTCGCCGATGCGTTCCGGGCCAACTTCGCGGCCGGCAGTGAAGTCGGTGCGGCACTGTGCGTCTACCGCGACGGCCGCAAGGTGGTCGACATGTGGGGCGGCTACCGCGACGGGATCAGCAAGGCACCGTGGCAGGCCGACACCATGGTCAACATGTTCTCGTCGACGAAAGGTGTTGCGGCCCTTGCCGTTGCACACGCGGCATCGAAGGGACTACTGAAGTACGACAAGCGCGTCGCGGACTACTGGCCCGAGTTCGCCGCGCAGGACAAGGGCGACGTCACCGTCCGTCAGCTGCTCGCACACCAGGCCGGACTGTGCGTCCTGACTCCCAACCCGCTGCTGTCCGACATCGCCGACCCCGTGCGCCTCTCCGCCATCCTCGCGGCGCAGAAACCGGCGTGGCCGCCGGGCACTCGCCACGGCTACCACGCCATCACCATCGGCTGGTACGAGTCCGAGCTGATCCGTCGCACCGACGGCCGCACCCTCGGCCGCTACCTCGCCGATGAGATCACCGGGCCGCTGGGCCTCGACCTGTACATCGGCCTGCCCGACTCAATCGATCGCGGCCGGCTTGCCACACTGCACCATTGGCAGCGCTACGAGTCGCTGAAGCATCTGGATGTCATGCCTGCCGGCTTCCTCCTCGGCAGCCTCAACCCGCGTGGGTTGCTCGCGAGGACCGCCGCCATCCCCGCCGACATCGACCCCTACGCCGGCGACTACAACACCGACCGGGTACGCCGGGTCGAGATTCCGTCCGCCAACGGCACCGGGACGGCCCGCGCCCTCGCCCACCTCTACGGCGCCGCGGCGGTCGGCGGTAGCGAAATCGGTTTCACACCAGAGATTTTCGACGCCCTGACCGCGCCGCCACGCAACCCGTCGGGCGGCGCGCGGGACATGGTGCTGCGGCTGGACGGCGCGTATTCCCTCGGCTTCTGCAAGGAGTTCCCGCGGCTGGTGTTCGGCTCGTCGTCGCGCGCGTTCGGCACCCCCGGCTTCGGTGGCTCGTTCGGCTTCGCCGACCCGGACACCGGCGTCGGATTCGGCTACGTGATGAACCGGCTGGGCTTCCACCTGGTCAGCGATCCCCGCGAACTGGCGGTGCGTCAGGCGGTCTTCCGCGACGTCCTCGGCGTCCGGCCCCAGGTGTAGTTCCCGTTGGCGCTGCGCGTAGGGCGCACCGCGCTCGCACTCTTGCGCCGCCGGCGCAGCGTCAACGCAAAAAGAAGGGCCCCCGCCGAAGCGGAGGCCCTTCTGTGTCGAGCTCTTTTTTACAGCTCGGTCGCGCTACCACCGGCAGCGGTGATCGCCTCACGGGCACTACCGCTGAACTTGTTGGCGGTGACGTCGACCTTGACGGCCAGCTTGCCGTCGCCGAGCACCTTGACCAGGGTGTTCTTACGAACCAGGCCCGCGGCCACCAACTCGTCCACACCGACGGTGCCGCCCTGCGGGAACGCCTTGGCGAGGTCGCCGACGTTCACCACCGCGTACTCCGTGCGGAAGCGGTTGCGGAAGCCCTTGAGCTTCGGCAGACGCATGTGGATCGGCATCTGGCCACCCTCGAACGTCACGGGGACGTTCTTGCGGGCCTTGGTGCCCTTGGTACCGCGACCAGCGGTCTTACCCTTGGAGCCCTCACCACGGCCGACGCGGGTCTTGGCCTTCTTGGACCCCGCAGCCGGCTTCAGGTCGTGCAGCTTGATGACACTCATTACGCCTCCTCAACGGTGACGAGGTGGTTGACCACCGCGAGCAGACCACGGGTCTGCGCGTTGTCCTCGCGAACGACGGACTGGCGGATCTTGCGCAGTCCCAGCGTCCGCAGGCTTTCGCGCTGCTTCCACCGGGCACCCACGGTGCCACGCACCTGGGTGATCTTCAGTTCAGCCATGTTTATGCCGATCCTTCACGCGCTGCCGATGCGGCCAGCGCTTCTGCCTCACGCCGGGCCCGCAGCATGCCGGCCGGCGCAACATCTTCGATGGGCAGGCCACGACGGGCTGCCACTTCCTCGGGACGCTGAATCATCTTCAACGCGGCAACGGTGGCATGCACCACGTTGATCGCGTTGTCGCTGCCCAGCGACTTGGCGAGGACGTCATGCACGCCGGCGCATTCCAGCACCGCGCGGCAAGCGCCACCGGCGATGACACCGGTACCCGGGCTGGCCGGACGCAGCATCACGACACCGGCAGCGGCCTCACCCTGAACCGGGTGCACGATGGTCGCGCCGATCAGCGGAACGCGGAAGAAGCTCTTGCGGGCTTCCTCGACGCCCTTGGCGATGGCGGCCGGAACTTCCTTGGCCTTGCCGTAGCCGACGCCCACCATGCCGTGGCCGTCACCGACAATCACCAGGGCGGTGAAGCTGAAGCGCCGACCACCCTTGACCACCTTCGAAACGCGGTTGATGGTGACAACGCGCTCGATGTAGTTGCTCTTCTCACCGCGGTCGTCGCCGCGGCCACGGCCACCGCGGTCATCGCGGCGGCCACGGCCGTCGCGGTCACCACGACCGCCACGGTTGTCCTGCGCCGAAGCGGCGCCAGCCTGCTCGGCCATCATGCAGTCCTTCCGGTCATCTTCAAGTAAGTCATCAGAACGCCAACCCGCCTTCACGCGCGGCATCGGCGAGAGCGGCGATGCGGCCGCCGTAGCTGTAGCCACCGCGGTCGAAAACGACCTCGGAGATGCCGGCAGCCTTGGCGCGCTCGGCGATCAGCTGACCCACGCGGGTGCTGACGGCCTTCTTGTCGCCGTCGACGGCACGCACGTCGGCCTCGATGGACGACGCGGCGGCCAGCGTGGTGCCGGTCAGGTCGTCGATCACCTGAACGTGGATGTGCCGCGAGGAGCGGTTCACCATCAGACGCGGACGCTCGGACGTGCCGGCGACCTTCTTGCGCAGACGGGCGTGACGACGCAGACGCGCCACCCGACGGGTCTCAGAGATGTTCTGACCCAACGGCTTACGCTTGTCAGTCTCAGTGTTAGCCATTGCTACTTACCTGTCTTTCCGACCTTGCGGCGGATCTGCTCACCCTCGTAGCGAATGCCCTTGCCCTTGTACGGGTCGGGGCGACGCAGGCGGCGGATGACTGCCGAGATCTGGCCGACTTTCTGCTTGTCGATGCCGGACACCGAGAACTTCGTCGGGGTCTCGACAGCGAACGTGATGCCCTCGGGGGCTTCGATCAGCACCGGGTGGCTGTAGCCGAGCGCGAACTCCAGGTTCGAGCCCTTGGCCTGCACGCGGTAACCGACGCCGAAGATCTCCATCTTGGTGGTGTAACCCTGGGTCACACCGGTCACCAGGTTGGCGATCAGGGTGCGGGACAGCCCGTGCAGCGAGCGGTTACGACGCTCGTCGTTCGGACGGGTCACCACCACGGCGCCCTCGTCGTTGCGCGCCACCTCGATGGGCTCGGCAACGTCCAGCGTCAGGGTGCCCTTGGGGCCCTTGACCGCGACGTTCTGGCCGTCGATGGTCACATCGACGCCTGCCGGAATGACAACCGGCTGCTTTCCAATACGCGACATGTTTTCTGCCCCCTACCAGACGTAAGCGAGGACTTCGCCGCCCACGCCTTGTCGAGCTGCCTGGCGGTCGGTGAGCAGGCCAGTGGACGTGGAGATGATCGCCACGCCAAGGCCACCCAGCACGCGGGGCAGATTGGTGGATTTCGCGTACACCCGCAGACCGGGCTTCGACACCCGGCGGAGGCCGGCGATGCTGCGCTCGCGGCTCGGGCCGTACTTGAGGGACACAACGAGGTTCTTGCCCACGCGGGCATCCTCGGTGCGGTAGTCAGTGATGTAACCCTCCTTCTTGAGGATCTCGGCGATGTTCGCCTTGATCTTCGAGTGGGGCAGGGTCACCTGGTCGTGGTACGCCGAGTTGGCGTTGCGCAGACGTGTCAAGAAGTCTGCGATCGGATCCGTCATTGTCATGACAGCGTTGATCAACCTTTCTCGCTGCGGTTCCCATACATCACGCCCGTGCTGGTCCCACCTCTCGGTGGCTCGGCACGTCACATCGTGGGCCTGCTACGAAGTGTTTTCCCTTATCTGACCGAGTGCGGTCAGGGGCCGTGCATCAGCAGTGCAATCCAGCTTCAGAAGGCACATGCCGATCGGCCATTGGACGAAAACGCCCATGGCAACCTGCCCAGTGTAGACAATGCGCAGCTCAGGGCCAAATCCGCCCGAGGCAGGGGCTTCCCATGACGAATATGCGACCGGACCGGTGGATTGCCGCGCAGATTCTGGCGAGTGCCTGCGGTTTTTGCGCTCAAGGGACGCCCGACAGCCCGAAAACGTCCCTGGCTTCAATCACGAGAGCTGCGGTGCCTGGTGATTGAAGCCAGGCATTTTCCCGGCCCGGGCGGCTGTCCGGCCCGGGCGCGCGACGTCCGTCGCAAGATCGTGCGGCGCGATGTGGGTGCACATGCGACGGGCAGAACGCAAAAGCCGCCCCGGTCACGAGGACCGGGGCGGCTTTCTACAGCGTCATGAGACGGGCAGAGTCACCAGCTGGACTTCTGCACGCCGGGCAGCTCGCCGGCGTGGGCCATCTCCCGCAGGCAGATTCGGCACAGGCCGAACTTGCGGAACACCGAGTGCGGGCGACCGCACTTGTTGCAGCGGGTGTAGCCACGCACCGCGAACTTCGGCTTCTTGTTGGCCTTGTTGACCAGAGCCTTCTTTGCCATTGTCAGTTCTCCTTGAACGGGAAGCCCAGGGCCCGCAGCAACGCACGGCCTTCGTCGTCAGTGGTGGCCGAGGTGACGACCGTGATGTCCATGCCGCGGGGGCGGTCGATCGAGTCGACGTCGATCTCGTGGAACATCGACTGCTCGTTGAGGCCGAAGGTGTAGTTGCCGCTGCCGTCGAACTGCTTGGCCGACAGACCGCGGAAGTCGCGGATACGGGGCAGTGCGATGGAGATCAGGCGGTCCAGGAACTCCCACATGCGGTCGCCACGCAGGGTGACGCGGCAGCCGATCGGCATGCCCTCACGCAGCTTGAACTGCGCGATGGACTTGCGGGCCTTGCGGATTTCCGGCTTCTGACCGGTGATCAGCGTCAGGTCGTTGACCGCGCCGTTGATCAGCTTGGCGTCGCGGGCGGCGTCACCGACACCCATGTTGACGACAACCTTGACCACGCCGGGGATCTGCATGACGTTGGCGTAGTTGAATTCATTGTTGAGCGCGTCGCGGATCTCTTCGCGGTAGCGCGTCTTCAGCCGGGGCTGAGTCTTTTCCACTGTGGTCATCTCAGATGTCCTTGCCGTTGCGCTTCGAGATACGGACCTTCTTGCCGCTCTCCTCATCGACGCGGTAGCCGATGCGGGTCGCGTTGCCGTCGGAGTCGACCACCATCACGTTCGAAACGTGGATCGGCGCCTCCTGGGTGACGATGCCACCCGACGATGCACCGCGCTCGTTCTGAGACTGCGCAGTGTGCTTCTTGATCCGGTTGACGCCCTCAACGAGCACCTTGTTGCGGGTCGGGTAGGCCTCGATGACCTTGCCCTTGGCACCCTTGTCCTTGCCGGCGATGACCAGCACGGTGTCGCCCTTGTGCACCTTCATCACAAAACCTCCGGGGCCAGCGAGACGATCTTCATGAACTTCTTCTCGCGCAGTTCGCGACCGACCGGCCCGAAGATGCGGGTACCGCGGGGGTCATTGTCGTTCTTGATGATAACGGCGGCGTTCTCGTCGAACTTGATGTAACTGCCGTCCGGCCGACGGCGCTCCTTGACGGTGCGCACGACGACGGCCTTGACCACGTCACCACGCTTGACGTTGCCGCCGGGGATGGCGTCCTTGACGGTCGCCACGATGATGTCGCCGATGCCGGCGTAGCGCCGCGACGAGCCACCGAGCACGCGGATGCAAAGGATTTCCTTTGCGCCCGTGTTGTCGGCGACCTTGAGTCGCGATTCCTGCTGAATCACTCGATCTCCTGACCTGGGTTTTGTATGCACGCCAGATACCGACCTGGACGTGCGCGGTCTTGTTGTCCAAAGGCACTCGGGGTCACGGTGATGAGCGCTCGCGCGAAGAACATCACACTGAAGTGACCCAGGTCTGCCCTGGGCAACCCCTACATACTAGGCGAGCAGCGAGAACGCTCCAAATCGCTGCTTTTCTCCCCGCGAGCGGTCTGCAGCGGCCGAGATCGACGAAATGGTCGCTGCCAATCGATGGCAACGACCATTTCGTCCAACTCGCGACTCGAATCAGGCGCCGACGCCCCAGCCCAGCACTCGCGAGGTGAGCAGCACGAGGCCGAGCGACACGACAGCGACGACCACCAGGCCGATCACCGCGACGACGAGCGGCCGCCAGCCCGTGCGGGCGATCTGCCGGATGTCGGTGGACAGCCCCACGCCGGCAAAGGTGAGCAGGAATGCCCACTTGGACAGGGCGGCGAGGTTCGCCACCTGCCCCTTGCTGAGTAGGCCTGCGGTGACGACGGCCGAGACAGCGAGGAACCCGAGCACGAACTTCGGGAACTTCTCCCAGACGAACGCGGCCTTGGCCTTGAGGCCGGGGGCCACGGCGTCGGCCTCTCCCCTGGCGGCCCAGTAAATGGCGAAGCCCAGGACGACGAAGCCGATCAGCGCATTGCGCACCGACTTCACCAGCACCGCGATCTTGCCGGCCTCGTCCGAGAAGAGGTAGCCAGTGGCGGTGGTTTCGGCGGTGTTGTCGACTGCCAGGCCTGCCCACAGTCCGAACTCGTGGTCGGTCAGCCCAATGGCGTGACCCAAGGGTGGCAGCACGAACAGCGCCACCGCCCCGAGGGCCAGGATGGAGGCAATCGCGTAGCTGACGTCCGAATTACGCGCCCGGATGGCACCTTTGGAGGCGATGATCGCCGACACCCCGCAGATCGACGTCCCGATCGCCAACAGCGAACCGAGCTTGCCCGACAGCCCGAACCAGCGGGCCGCGGCGATGATGATCGCGCCCGCGACGGTCATGTCGACCAGGATCTGGACCAGGCTCAGCCCACCGAGCTTGAAGACATCGCCGAGCACGAACCTCGATCCCAGCAGCACGATGCCGAGCTTGAGCCAGAATTCGTAGGTACCGACACCCGGACGGAAAACCCGATGTAGGCCAACGGTATTGGTGATCACCAGCCCGAAAACAATGGCCCACAACACGTACTCGATGTCGGGCACGTGCCAGTGCTGATGCTTGGCCAGGCTCAACCAGCCGATTTCGGCATACTTGCCGGCCAGCCCCACTGCAGCCAAAAGCAGCAGGCCCGGCAGGTAGTCGACGAATCGCCGGGCACCGGTGTGCGCTTCGTCTTCGGCGAGTTCGACCGCGTCCGCGGTCGCGGTATGCCCTTCTTCCACCGTCACGGCGTCACCAACCGATCTTCGGCAGTAGCCCGGCGACGGCCAAAACCGTCACGGCAAGGCCGATGATCGTTGCCCACCAATCGGTTCCGATACGGCCAACCCGGCCGCCGACCGCTCCTGATTCGGTCATCACACTCCCCTGTCGTCTGTCGTCAGGCTCATGGTGAGGCAACCCAGGTCAACTTCACAGGAATGGAATCGTGCTGAATCTGAGTCTCCTACCCCCGCGGGGAATAGACCGGGTGGTTGCGGAGCTGACTTCATTGTGGTTCAGAAGCCCGACACCGAGACACTCAAGGCGTTGAACGGCGATATCACCGAGAAGTTTCGCGCCAATGCCGGCCAGGTGGGCGGGCGATTCGAAGGTCACGAGCTTTTGCTGCTCACCACAATCGGCGCGAAGTCGGGCAGGCCTCGCGTTTCGCCGCTCGTGGTGTTTCGCGTCGACGGCAAGCTGCTGATCGTCGCCGGTTACGGTGGGGCGGACGTCATTCCGGCGTGGGTACACAACCTGCGGGCCAACCCGCAGGCGCACGTCGAGCTCCCGACCGGCTCATTTCATGTCGTCGCGCGCGAGCTCGACCCGACTGAACGCGACACGGTCATTCCCAAGATCAACGCAACCACGCCTGCGTTCGCCTACGCGAACTACCAATCACAAACCGCCCGCACCATCCCGATATTCGAGTTGATGGCGGACGAATCATCGGGGGCACCGGCGACGTCCTGACCGGCGGTTCGGGCGTCAGAGCACGCAGCGGAAGCCGATATGGGTGGTCGCACTGTCCTGTGACTGTGGCGACCGGGCGGCCGGGCGGTACCGGTGGCAGTACTCGGGGGCGCAGAGGTGCGAGCCGCCTTTGAGCGCATGGGTGACGGTCGGGTCCGGTTCCGCGGGCGGGCAGCATGCGGGAGCCTGCGGCGCCGGGCCGGAGAACGGTGTCGTGGTCCATTCCCAGACGTTGCCGATCATGTCGGCCAGACCGAATCCGTTGCGCGGGAACGTTCCGACGGGCGAGGTGCCGACCCAGCCCAGCGCACCGGCGTTCTGGTACGGAAACCGCCCCTGCCAGGTATTGGCCATCAGCCGACCTTCGGGGGCGACGTCGTCACCCCAGGCGTAGGTGGTGTCGGTGCCGCCGCGCGCGGCGTACTCCCATTGCATTTCGTCGGGCAGGCGCCGTCCGGCCCAGTGCGCGTAGGCCAGCGCGTCGGTGTAGGCGACCTGGACGACAGGGTGATCGGCCCGGTCCGCCCAGCTGCTCCCGTGCCCGAACGGACGGCGCCAGCACGCGCCCGGCGCCCAGTCCCACCATTGGCGCCAGTCCCGCAGGTTGACCGGACCAGCGGTCGGCCGGAACACCAAGGCGCCCGGAACCAGATCCTCTTCTACTACCCCGGGATACAGCGCCGGATCCATCGGTCGCTCCGCCACGGTCAGATAGCCGGTCTCCGAGACGAATTCGGCGAACTGCGCGTTGGTGACGGGGTGCTCTTCGATGGCAAATGCCGCGACCGAGACCGTCCGCAGCGGTCGTTCCTCGGGGTAGAAATTGTTCGACCCCATCGGAAACTCCCCACCGGGCAGTTCGATCAGATCGGTCAACACGAGTTCCAGCGTAGCGGGGGTGCCGCTCAGCCCAGCCGAATGCCGAAGTCCCCCAGTAGGACCGGCTTGGCCGCATCGAGCCCCTTCGAACCCGTGGGGCCCTGCAACTGCAGCGCGACCAGGTAGTCGCCGGTGTTCGTCCACACGTGCACGATGCGGTCGGCGTAATCACTGCCGGAACCCGGCTTGTCGCCCAGCGTACCCATCAGCTTCTGCCCGCTGTAGCCGCACAATTCGGCCGGCAGGATGCTGAGGCTGTTGAATTCGTGTCCCGCCGTCCGCGCATCGGCGTACTGCCGGAAGGCGGCCGCGGCATCCTGTGTGGTCGGAGTGATCTTCACGGTGCCGGTCAGGCCGTCGGGCCCGGTCAGGTTGAGCGCGACATCACCGGACGGCGGTGCCCCCTGGCTGAATCCGTCGGGCACGGCGACCACGACAGTCGGCGAACCGGGCGAACCCGTGGTCGCCGTCAATGTCTGAGCCGGCGGGCTCGGCGGATCACACGTCTGGTCCCCCGCCGCAACGGGACGTTTGGTGGTCTCGACCACCCCGTACACCGGCAGGTCGGGCATCGTCGACCCCGATGGAGACGCCGCCGACGTTGACGAGGCGGCAGGCGCACTCGCGGCAGCGGTCGTGGTGCTATCGGACTTCGTTGTGCCGGCGGACGTCTCGCCACTGTTGCCGCCACAGCCGGCCAGCAGGGCAGCCCCTGACACCACGGTGACGCACCGGATGATCGCTCCCGTCATCGTGGCCCCTAGTCCTTGCAGAACGCCTTGGCCAGTTCCTGTTCGACATCGAGATACGGCGCGCCCGAGATGTCGACGACGACCTTCGCGATGGTGCCGCCGACGAACGGGAAAGGAGCCCGGTAGCGGTTCGAAACCGGCTGCCCCGCATTGCGCCCGACCGCGACGCCGCCACCGGCGAGCCCGAAAGTGCCCGGATGGGCACGGACGTCGGGCCGGGTCGCAACCACCGCATCGTCGATCCGCAGTTCGATGGTGCCGAGCGGGGTGTGACTGCCTTCCACCGTGCCGGTTCGGTTGTAACGGACGCCGAAAACGTGGCGCCCCAACGGCAACGGATCGAGCGCCGATACCCACTGCTCGTCCTCGCCCATGAAGTTGTAGACATACTGGAGCTGCCCGCCCTGGACGAACAGCACGTGCCCGCCGTGGCCGGCACCCTGCTTGAAGAGCACGCCCTCGGCGGCCGCCGATTCGACGTCGACCTCGGCCAGGACCGAGAACGACTGCCCCCGCAGTTCGACGCCGGCGCCGATCCCCACCTCGGCGGTGCCCGGGTAGTACGTGAAAGTCTGCCGGTCGCGCATGAGGTAGGGCCGCTCGCGCAGCAGCGTCTCGAACACATTGAGGTCGGCCAGCGGCAGCCCGTTGTACTTCGCCGCCTCGGCGAACCAGAGTTCTTGTAGTTCCGCGAGTTTCGCCGGATTCTCGGCGGCCAGGTCACGGCACTGGCTGCGGTCGGATTCGATGTGGAACAGCTCCCAGCGGTCCTTGTCGAATTGCGACCACCCCGACGGCGTGGCGGCATGCACGGTGTTGGCGAACCAGCCGTCGTGCCAGATGCCGCGGGTACCGAGCATGGCGTAGAACTGCGTTGCCTTGCCGGTGTCAGCGGACGAATCCGCCAGGGCCGCTTTGAAACTCACGCCTTCCAGTGGCCGCTGCGGAACTCCCCGGACCTCGGTGGGCGGCTCGATGCCCAGTAGGTCGTAGACCGTCGGGGTGATATCTGCGACGTTGACGTAGTTGTCGCGCACCTCGCCGTGCGCCGTGATTCCGTTGGGCCAGCTGATGATTGCGGTATCAGCGATGCCGCCCTCGTGCGAGGCGTAGCGCTTGAACAGCTTGTACGGCGTATTGAACGCCATCGCCCAGCCGATCGGATAGTGGTTGTAGGTGTCGGGCGAGCCCAGGCTGTCGAAGTACCGCATGCTCTCTTCGACGGTGTCGATGTAGCCGTTGAAGAACTTGTTCTCGTTGACCGAACCGTTCGGGCCGCCTTCACCGCTGGCCCCGTTGTCGGAGATGACGACGACGAGGGTGTTGTCCAGCTGCCCCGACTCCTCCAGGTAGTCCAGAATCCGCCCGATCTGCGCGTCGGTGTACGACAGGAACCCGGCGAACACCTCGGCCATGCGGGCGAACAGTCGCTTCTCGTCGTCGCTGAGCCCATCCCAGGGGCGCACGGTGTCCTGCAGTGGCCACGGCTCACCGTTGGGCCCCTTGACGTCCAGATACGGGTTCATCGGCGAGAGCTCGGTGTCGGGCGGCACGATGCCGAGGCGCTTCTGGTTCTCCAGCACCAGGTCGCGGTAGGCCTCATAACCCATGTCGAACTTGCCGGCGTACCTGTCGGCCCACTCCTTGAACACGTGGTGCGGCGCGTGCCCGGCGCCGGGGCAGACATAGGAGAACCAGGGCTTGTCAGGCGCGATGACCTTGGCGTCCCGGATGAACTCGATGGTCTTGTCCGCCAGGTCTTTTGACAGGTGATAACCCTCTTCGGGGGTGGCCGGCGGCGCGACGGGATGGTTGTCGTACACCAGCTCCGGGTACCACTGGTCGGTTTCGCCGCCCATGAACCCGTAGAAGCGTTCGAAGCCGCGCGACAGCGGCCAGTGCCGTTTGGTGGACGCGAGGTTGGATTCTTCCAACGGCGTCAGGTGCCACTTGCCGACGCAGTAGGTGTTCCACCCCCTCTCAGCCAATACCTCGGAC
The DNA here is from genome assembly GCF_009729075.1 of Mycolicibacterium sp. CBMA 226. GTDB lineage: Bacteria > Actinomycetota > Actinomycetes > Mycobacteriales > Mycobacteriaceae > Mycobacterium. The sequence goes on from NZ_VTGY01000013.1 coordinate 568,395, forward strand.
AGCAGCGCCGTCTCAAAAGGTATGCGGCCGTGGCAGTTCGGAAAGCCGTCGGTGAACTCCTCGATGGTGGCCATGCCCACCGAGGTGGCGTTGCGCCCGGTCAGCAACGAAGCCCGCGTGGGCGAACACAGCGCGGTGGTGTGGAACTGTGACAGGCGCACCCCCCGGTCCGCGATCCGTCGCATCGCGGGCATGTCGACCAGGCCGCCGAAGCAGTCCCACGTCGCGATGCCGGTGTCGTCCCACACGAGGTACAGCACATTCGGGGCGCCCGCGGGAGCGGTCGGCGCGGCGTACGGTGCCCAGTCGGGCTCCGAGTCGCGGATGTCGAGTTTGATCGTGCCCTGGAATTCAGTTGCCATGACGCCTCGTCCCGGTCTGCGCTCGCCGATCTCGGCGATCGCCCGGAGATTACACCCGCGGCCTGTGCAGCACCCGCGATATTGACGTTCGCGACGAGGTGCCCGCCGGCCGCGGCTACGGCAGCACCACGCGCCCCACCATGTCGCCGGGAGCCGAGTCCCCCGTGCGGCCCGCAGGCTCGACGGTCACGCCCAGCGCCGTGGCCCGTCCGATGTTCGACACCATGACGGTGCGCGGATCCCGGATCGCCGCTCCCGAAGCGACCGGGCGGCCGTCTTGCATCAGCCACACCCGATAGGCCATACCCGGTGGCGGCGCGGCGGCCCCGTCGAACACCACCATCCCGTCGCCGCGCTGCCGTGAGTACACGACGGTCGCGGTGCCGCCGTAACGCAGGGCGGTGGACACGCTGCGAACGTCGGGCGCGCTCATCACCTGCTCGGCGACCGGCGGCGCGGGCGGTGGGCGCAACATCCAGCCCGCCGCGAACGCGCTGCCACCGACGGCGAGCACCGCGGCCGCCGCCAGAACCACTTTCCGCCAACGGGATTCGCGGACCACGCGCTGATCACCTCGAAGCACCCGAGCTCTCAGCGCCGCGGGCGGCGGCACAGCCGTTGAGTTCGACAGTGTCGCGAGGGTCTCGCGGGCCTCGGCCACCTGCATGCGAAACGCGTCCGCGACCGGCCCGGGTGCCGCAGCCAATCGCCGCTCGATGCCGGCGCGCTCTGCGACAGACACCGCATCCAGTGCGTAGGGCACGGCCAGATCCAGCAGTTCGGACTCGGACGGGTCGCTCATGACTCCCCCAGACAATCACGGAGCTTGCGCAATGCGTCTCGCATCCGCGTTTTCACTGTGCCGAGACTCGTGGACAACCGTTCGGAGACCTGTACGTAGGTCAGCCCGTCGTAGTAGGCCAGCTCGATCGCCTGACGCTGATTGTCGGTGAGGGTGCCGAGGCATCCCAGCACACGACGACGGTCGTCACCTCGGACCGCCGCTTCGGCCACCACGTCTGCCGCCGTATCGACATGCGTTGTGCCGTAGACCCATTCGCGACGACTGCTCGCCACCTCCGCGCGCACCCGATCGACCGCCCGGCGGTGCGCCAACGTCAGCACCCATGCCAGCGCCGAGCCCTCCGCGGCGTCGAAACCGGAAGCAGCACGCCACACGTGGGCATACACCTCTTGCGTCGTCTCCTCGCTGTAACCGGGGTCCCGCAGCACCCTGAGGATCAAGCCGAAGACCCGGGCACAGGTCGCGTCGTAGAACGACGCGAACGCGTCGGCGTCCCCATCGGCGATGCGGCGCAGCAGGGCGCCGAGATCAGGGGCGTGCTCAGCCGACGGGTACATCGTCTGAGCAGCCTAGCGGCAAGTGTCAGTGCTTGGCCTGGGCCAGCAGCTCACGGATCATGCCCTCGGTGACGTCGTAGTCCCCTTCACCGAACTTGAGGTGGCGGACGACGCCGGTGGCGTCGATCAGGTAGCTCGCGGGCCAGTACTGGTTCTGGTAGTTGTTCCAGGTGTCGTACGAGTTGTCCAGGGCGACCGGGTATTTGATGTGCAGGTCGGCTGCGCCCTTGATGACGCCGGCACGGTCGTGCTCGAACTGGTATTCCGGCGTGTGCACACCGATCACGGTGAAGCCCTGGTCCTTGTAACGGTCGTACCAACCGGTGACGTGTTCGATCGCACGTTGGCAGTTGATGCAGGTATAGGTCCAGAAGTCGAGGAGAACCACCTTGCCGCGCAAGGCTTTCAGGTCGAGCGGTGCGTCACCCGGGGTGTTGAACCAGCTGTCGATACCGACGATGTCCGGGGCGGCACCGCAGTCCTGAAGGACACTTGCGGCCTCTGCACAATTCGACAGGCCGACTCCGGCCGGTGCGATGCGCGCCTGCAACGTCGCCGTGTAATCGGGGATCTTCCGTTGCACCGTGGCGGGCAGATTCAGCGCCAGCGCCACCGCGGCCACCAGCGTGACCACCCCGGCCGCAACCCGGACCTGACGCTGCCGCTGCTGAAAGGCCTTGACCCGCTCCGCAACTCGCTGACCGCCGACGGCGAAGAGCAGCAGCGGCAGCGCAGTGCCGACCGCGAACGACGCGGTCAGCGCGATGGTCTCCAGCCCGACGTGGCCGGTTGCCCCGGCCACCACGATCGCGGCGAGCACCGGTCCCGCGCACGGCGCGTAGAGCACACCCAGGGCCAACCCGAGGCCGAAACCTTTTCGGTTACCGGCGATGTCCCGTTGCGGCAGGCGAGCGAACGGCGCTTCCAGCAGCCGCTCGACACGCGGGAAGATCAGGCCGACGCCGATCGCCGTGAGCGCCAGCAGGCCGACCCAGCGGATGAGGTCGGCCGGCAGGTGCAACTGCTGCAGCACGACGGTCCCGACCAGGGTCACCACGCTGAAGCTCAGGACCAGCCCGGCGATCACCCGATAGGGCCGGCGATTGGTGCCGGAGAACAGGACAACGGGCAGGACCGGCAGGATGCACGGCGAGATACCGGTGATCAGTCCGCCGAGAAAACCGATGAGGACGAGTGAGTACATGGTCCGTATTCGGAGCCGACGCCGATCCGGATTGGACCACGACGCAAGAATTTCCCGCCGAATACAAAACTGCCCCTCTTCCGAAGAAGAGGGGCAGTTTCGATGCCTGTCGAAGGAGCCTTCGCTACTTCGCCTTTTCCAAAACCTCGACCAGCCGCCAGCGCTTGCTGGCCGACAGCGGACGGGTCTCCATCAGCGAGACGCGGTCGCCGATGCCGGCATCGCCGTTCTCGTCGTGCGCCTTGACCTTCTTGGTGGTCCGGATGATCTTGCCGTAGAGCGGGTGGCTCTTGCGATCTTCCAGCTCGACCACGATGGTCTTCTGCATCTTGTCCGACACCACGTAGCCGATGGCGGTCTTGCGGCTGCCGCGCTCGGTCTCGGTGGCCGGCGTGTGCTTGGGGCCCTTAGTTTCTGCCATGACTAATCCTTACCAACCGGCCCGGACGCCAGGCCCAACTCACGTTCGCGCAGGATCGTGTAGACCCGCGCGATCTCCTGCCGCACGGCACGCAGCCGGCGGTTGTTCGACAGCTGACCGGTGGCCATCTGGAAGCGAAGGTTGAACAGCTCTTCCTTCGACTCGCGCAGACGTGTGGTCAACTCTTCCTCGGTGAGTTCACGCAGTTCACCAGGCGTAACTCCAACTGCCATCAGAACTGCTCCTCTCGAGTCACGATGCGTGCCTTGATCGGCAGCTTGTGGATGGCGCGGGTCAGCGCCTCCCGGGCAATCTTCTCGTCGGGGTAGCTGAGCTCGAAGAGCACGCGACCCGGCTTGACGTTGGCGACCCACCACTCCGGCGAACCCTTACCGGAACCCATGCGGGTTTCGGCAGGCTTCTTGGTCAGCGGGCGGTCCGGGAAGATGTTGATCCAGACCTTGCCGCCACGCTTGATGTGCCGGTTGATGGCGATACGAGCGGACTCGATCTGCCGGTTGGTGATGTAGGCGTGGCCCAGGGCCTGGATGCCGTAGTCACCGAAGCTGACCGAGGTGCCGCCGCTGGCGATACCGCGCTGCTCCGGGTGGTGCTGCTTGCGGTGCTTGACCTTGCGGGGAATCAGCATGCTTAGCTCTCCGTTGCTTCCGACGGCGCATCGCCAGAAGTGGCATCTGCAGCGACGACATCACCCGTCGCCGCGCGGCCGGCCTCGGTGCTCGTCGCCGTGGTGCCCGACGAACCGCTGCGACGCGGACGGGTACCGGACGGACGATCCCGACGGGGACGGTCGGCGGCGGGAGCGGCGGCGGCGAGCTCACGCTTGCCACCGACGATGTCGCCCTTGTAGATCCACACCTTCACGCCGATACGGCCGAATGTGGTCTTGGCCTCGTACAGGCCGTAATCGATGTCGGCGCGCAGCGTGTGAAGCGGCACGCGACCTTCGCGGTAGAACTCCGAGCGGCTCATCTCAGCACCGCCGAGGCGGCCCGAGCACTGCACCCGGATGCCCTTGACGTTGGGCTGACGCATGGCCGACTGGATGGCCTTGCGCATGGCACGACGGAACGCGACACGGTTGCTCAGCTGCTCGGCGACGCCCTGCGCCACCAGCTGCGCGACGCCCTCGGGGCTCTTGACCTCGAGGATGTTCAGCTGAACCTGCTTGCCGGTCAGCTTCTCCAGGTCGGCGCGGATGCGGTCGGCCTCGGTGCCACGGCGACCGATGACGATGCCCGGACGTGCGGTGTGGATGTCCACCCGGACGCGGTCACGCGTGCGCTCGATCTGCACGTCGGCGATGCCGGCGCGCTCCAGGCCGGTGGCCAGCAGCTTGCGGATGGCGACGTCTTCCTTGACGTAGTCCGCGTACTGCTTGTCGGCGTACCAGCGGGACTTCCATTCGGTGGTGATACCGAGGCGGAAGCCGTGCGGGTTGATTTTCTGTCCCACTACTGTTCCTTCGCTTCCGTGGTCTTGGCAGCGGCGGCCTTGCTGCCCTGGGCACGACGAGCGCGCGAGGCACCGGCCGAGGCAGCCTTCGAACCACCTTCGGAACGGCTCGGGCGGCTTTCCACGACCACGGTGATGTGGCTGGTGCGCTTGCGGATCCGGTACGCACGCCCCTGGGCGCGCGGCCGGATGCGCTTGGCGGTCGGGCCCTCGTCGGCGAAGACCGTGGCGACCACGAGGGTCGTCGGGTCCAGGCCCTCGTTGTTCTGTGCGTTGGCGGCAGCGCTGGCGATCACCTTGGCGACCGGCTCGCTGGCAGCCTGCGGTGCCCACCGCAGGATGTCGAGCGCCTCTTCGACGCTCTTGCCACGGACCAGGTCGATGACCCGGCGGGCCTTGCTCGCCGACACACGTACGAAGCGCGCCTTGGCGCTCGCGGACGGGTATTCAGTAACGGTAGTCATTAGCGGCGCTTCGCCTTCCGGTCATCCTTGATGTGACCCTTGAACGTCCGCGTCGGGGCAAACTCGCCGAGCTTGTGCCCGACCATCGCCTCACTGACGAACACCGGCACGTGCTTGCGACCGTCGTGGACGGCGAAGGTGTGACCGATGAAGTCGGGGATGATGGTCGACCGACGGGACCAGGTCTTGATGACCTGCTTGGTGTTCTTCTCGTTCTGAACGTCGACCTTCTTGAGCAGATGGTCGTCGACGAACGGACCCTTCTTGAGGCTACGAGGCATCGTCTATTCCTTTCCGGCCTAGCGCTTGTTCTTGCCGGTGCGCCGGCGGCGGACGATGAGCTTGTCGCTCGGCTTGTTCGGCTTGCGGGTACGGCCCTCGGGCTTGCCCCACGGGCTGACCGGGTGGCGACCACCGGAGGTCTTGCCCTCACCACCACCGTGCGGGTGGTCGACAGGGTTCATCACGACACCACGGACGGTCGGGCGCTTGCCCTTCCACCGCATACGGCCGGCCTTACCCCAGTTGATGTTCGCCTGCTCGGCGTTACCGACCTCGCCGACGGTGGCGCGGCAGCGCACGTCGACGCGACGGATTTCACCCGACGGCATACGCAGCGTGGCGTAGGCACCTTCCTTACCGAGCAGCTGGACGCTGACACCGGCCGAGCGGGCCAGCTTGGCGCCGCCGCCCGGACGCAGCTCCACGGCGTGGATGACGGTACCGGCCGGGATGTTGCGCATCGGCAGGTTGTTGCCCGGCTTGATGTCGGCATTGGGGCCCGACTCGATGACGTCGCCCTGCTTGAGGTCCTTGGGGGCGATGATGTAGCGCTTCTCGCCGTCCACGAAGTGGAGCAGCGCGATGTTCGCGGTGCGGTTCGGGTCGTACTCGATGTGCGCGACCTTGGCGTTGACGCCGTCCTTGTCATGGCGACGGAAGTCGATGACGCGGTAGGCACGCTTGTGACCGCCACCCTTGTGGCGAGTCGTGATGCGGCCGTGCGCGTTGCGACCACCGGTGCTGTGCAGCGGACGGATCAGCGACTTCTCCGGAGTCGAACGAGTGATCTCGGCGAAGTCGGAGACGCTCGAACCGCGACGACCCGGGGTCGTCGGCTTGTACTTGCGAATTCCCATTATCAGTTAATCCCTTAACTCCCGGCCGATCAGGCCGGAGCTCCGAACAATTCGATCGGCTTGCTGCCGGCGGACAGGGTCACGATCGCGCGCTTGGTGCTCTTGCGCTGGCCGTAACCGGTGCGGGTGCGCTTGCGCTTACCCTTCCGGTTCGCGGTGTTCACCGAGTCGACCTTCACGTCGAAGATCTTCTCGATAGCGATCTTGATCTGCGTCTTGTTGGACTCCGGCGCCACGATGAACGTGTACGTGTTGTCCTCGATGAGCCCGTAGGACTTCTCCGAGATGACCGGGGCCAGGATGATGTCGCGAGGGTCAGTAATCGTAGCCATCAGACCGACGCTCCTTCTTTTTCGTCCTTGGTGTTAGAGGTGATGTAGGCGTTGAGCGCCTCCACCGAGAACACCAGGTCATCGGCGTTCAGGACGTCGTACGTGTTCAGCTGATCCGGCGAGATCACGTGCACACCGGGCAGGTTGCGGACGCTCTTGGCGCCGACCACATCGCTGCGGCCGATCACGACGAGCACCTTCTTGTTGTCGGTCAGCGACGACAGGAACGACTTGGCGCTCTTGGTCGACGGGTTCTGACCGGCCACCAGTTCGGTGATCGCATGGATGCGCTCGTTGCGAGCCCGGTCCGACAGCGCGCTGCGCAGGGCAGCAGCGATCATCTTCTTCGGGGTCCGCTGGCTGTAGTCACGCGGCTGCGGGCCGTGGACGGTGCCACCACCGGTGAACTGCGGGGCGCGCGTCGAACCCTGACGGGCGCGGCCGGTGCCCTTCTGGCGGTACGGCTTCTTGCCACCACCGGACACCATGGCCCGGGTCTTGGTGGCGTGCGTGCCCTGGCGAGCGGCGGCCAGTTGGGCCGTCACCACCTGGTGCATCAGCGCGATGTTGGGCTCGACGTCGAACAGCTCGGCGGGCAGCTCGACAGAGCCGTCCTTCTTGCCGTCCGGGGTCTTGACGTCAATCTTGAGAGTCATTACTTCTCGCCTCGCTTAACTGCGGTGCGGACAACCACCAGTCCACCGTTGCGGCCCGGGATGGCGCCCTTGATGAGCAACACACCGTTCTCGGCGTCGACCTTGTGAACCTTCAGGTTCTGGGTGGTGACGCGGTCGCTACCCATACGGCCGGACATGCGGGTGCCCTTGAAGACACGGCCCGGAGTGGCACAGCCACCGATCGAACCGGGACGACGGTGCACAGCCTGGGCACCGTGCGCGGCGCCCTGGCCCTTGAAGCCGTGGCGCTTCATGGTGCCGGCGAAGCCCTTGCCCTTGCTGGTGCCGGTCACGTCGACGTACGCGCCGTCGGCGAAGATCTCGGCGGTCAGCTCCTGGCCGACCTCGTACTCGGCAACGGCGGCCTCGTCGTCGAGACGAAGCTCGGCGAGGTGCCGGCGCGGGTTGACGCCTGCAGCGGCGAACTGACCGGTGACCGGCTTGTTCACCTTGCGAGGGCTGATCTCGCCGTAGGCGAGCTGCACGGCGCTGTAGCCGTCGCGCTCGGTGGTGCGGATGCGGGTCACCACGTTGGGGCCGGCCTTCACGACCGTGACCGGGACGACTTTGTTGTTCTCGTCGAACACCTGCGTCATGCCCAGCTTGGTGCCCAAAATGCCTTTGCGTGCCATTTTTCTGGGTCTCCTACTGGATGTTGACGTCGACGCTCGCCGGCAGATCGATGCGCATCAAGGCGTCAACGGTCTTCGGCGTGGGGTCGAGGATGTCGATAAGGCGCTTGTGGGTACGCATTTCGAAATGCTCCCGCGAGTCCTTGTACTTATGGGGAGACCGGATGACGCAGTACACGTTCTTCTCGGTCGGCAGCGGCACCGGGCCGACCACGCTTGCTCCCGTACGGGTGACCGTCTCAACGATCTTGCGCGCCGAGGCGTCAATCGCCTCGTGGTCGTAGGCCTTGAGCCTGATGCGGATCTTCTGTCCCGCCACGCTTCTCCTACCTAACTTTCACGGGCCCGTGCTCGGGCCTGGTCTTCAATACGCACGCCTCGGGATACCCGATTGCGCGCGCTGGCTATGCCGCCGCTCTTTACGTTTCTGTGGTTCACCGACCCCCGCGCTCGGGCGTGTCGCCTTTGCGCACAGTCGTCCGCGCTGGAAATTCCATCGTGGGCGATGCTGGGACCGGATGCGCCCGAGATGGGCGCCGGTCGTATGCCCGCAGCGGGCGAACCCGGCGCAAGGCAACCCGAACAGTATGCCCCAGATCCGGGCCTGCTCCAAATCCGCTGCGGAGCCCTCCGCCACGCCCGGGTTCCACGGCCGTTCCTGCGGTGATTCTGCGGCCTGAGTGTGCAAGTTCGAGTGAATCGCGCCCTGGTTACAGAGTCAACACGCGCCTGGGCATTGACCGGGTTGAGCCTGCGGCAGCGGCGTAATAGTGCGAGTGGCGGACGCCCGGGCAGCAGAGTGAGTAACGGTGTCGCGTTGATCCTGTAGTCACGGTGCAAAAGTGCGAGTTGGGGTGCACCCTGGTTACAGAGCCAACACGTGACCGGGCGTCGGCCGCGTTGAGCCTGCGGCCACGGCGCAAAAGTGCGAGTGGCGGACGCCCGGGCAGCAAAATCGGCGTCGGCACTGAACTTACTTTTGAGTAAGATTCAGATATGTCGACACTGAGCCCCACGTACCGCGCCTGGAAACAGCTCTCGGGACGGCCCGGCGGCAGCCTGCTGTTCTCGGCCGCCGCGATGGTGCGGGTGCCGTACTTCGCGTCGGTCCTGCCGCGGGTGGTGACGATGGAGCCGGGTTACGCCGAGGTGGCCATCCCGAAATGGTTCTTCATCTACAACCATCTCCACACCGTGCACGCCATCGCGTCGTGCAACGCCGCGGAAGCCGCCATGGGCATGGCCATGGAAGCGACGGTGCCGACGAGCCACCGCTGGATCCCCAAGGCCATGAACGTGCGGTACCTGGCGAAGGCCACCACGTCGTTGCGCGCGCACGCGCGGGTCCCCGTGCCCGACTTCGAGACGCTGACCAAGGGAACTGACCTCGTGGTGTCGGTTTCGGTGGTCGACACCTCGGGCGAGGAGGTCGTGCACGCCGACATCACGACGTGGGTGACGCCGGCCTGACCATCGATGCCCTAGCCATCGATATATGTGCCGTGGCCTTCGCGAACCAGGTCACCGTCGAAGATCAGGACTTCGTTGACCAGCTGGCCGCGGTGGTTGCGGTGGTTGATGACGAGCGCCTGCGTCCCGATATAGGTGGCCACCACCTCAAAGTGCAGGTCCGGTAGCGCGGCGAGCGCGGCGGTCCAGTACCGGCGCAGCGCGTCCTTGCCCCGCACCACTCCCCCGGATTCCGGCACCACACGAGCGGCGACCGGTGAGGTGAAGACGACGTCGTCGTGGAAATGCCCGAGCACCGCCTCGACGTCGTGGGCGTTCCAGGCCGCGCACCAGTCACGCGCGAAGCCCTCGGCGTCGGGAATCGTCATGCCACCCCATCGAAGTGGATGCGCGCCGGGGCAGGCAAACCATTTTCGAGCGGTGCAAGCCGAGCGTGCGAGCTTCCGAGACGACACGCCGCCGGCGTCACCGGACGCCGCCACTGCCGGCATACGACCGCTGCGAGCTCAGTGTTGGAGACCGGCCCAGAACGCGCATTGGTGCACCTCGTCGTAGTCGGTGACCAATCGGCTTCCGTCGGGTCGCAACGACATTCGGCTGTCGTTCTCGTCTCCGGTCAGTTGCGGCCAGTCCGGCGCGCCCTCGGCGCTGGGCCGGCCGTCACGGACGAAAGAGCTCCAGTAGCCGATCATCTGATCCGACAGCGCGATCTGCTCCGGCGCGGGCGGCGGTGCCCCGCCCATGTTGAAGATGTAGCGCAGATCCAGCGAATGGCTGGCGCCGACCGGAAATGGCAACTGGCGCAACGGGTCCGGCGTCGGCGGCGTTGGATCGGCGAACTCGTAGCCATACACGGGCGCGTCGGAAGCCAGCGCGTCGCCGATGCGGTCGGCCACACAGGCGAACGCCCCGTCGGTCACTGCAGTCGAATACGCGACGGCGGCGCTGCCGTGATAGCGGTCCAACGGATAGCGCTCGGCCACGGCGGGGGCGTCGGCGCCGAACGTCGACTCCAGCAGGTGAGGGTAGGCGTCCGCATGGAACCGCTTGCCCGCACGTAGATATTGCAATGCGACGAACAGGGTGAACTCGTCGCGGGTGGTGCCGATCATCACGGGCACCCGCGCGGCCGCACCGGTGCTGATGCCCTGCATGGGGTCGACCGGAAGCAGCGTCGTCCCGGTGACCGGACCGCTCAGGGTGTTCTCGCCGATGCCGTAGTACCACACCGGCTTTCGCAATTTGTCGACCGGCAGGCGGCGCAGACAGTCCGCCGCGTCCGTGGGATCGCCGCAGCCTGCCGCCTGCGCGTAGGCGAGGCTCGACCGGGTGGCTTCGGGCAGCGCGACCTGAGCCTGGCACGGCCCGCTGGCGATGATGGCGGACCGGAACAGGCCGGCCGACGCGGGAGCCACGAGGTGGTCGCACACCGACATGCCGCCGGCAGATTCGCCGGCGATGGTCACCTTGTTCGGGTCGCCACCGAACGCGGCGATGTTGTCGTGCACCCAGTGCAGCGCCGCCTGCTGGTCGGCCAGTCCGTAGTTCCCGACATCGGGGCCGGCACCCAGTGCCGGATGCGCGAGGAACCCCAGCGCACCGAGCCGATAGTTGACGGTGACCACCACGATGTCGCCGAGGGTGGTCAGCCGCGTCGAGTTGTAGATGCTGCTGGAGCCGTTGATGAACCCGCCACCGTGCAGCCATACCAGCACCGGTCGACGCTCACCGGAGGTCCGCACCGGCGGCGTCCAGACGTTGAGCGTCAGGCAGTCCTCGCTGGTGTTGCGCCCCATCTCGAGATCGCCCTTGGGGTCCTGGATGCAGCGCGCTCCCGGTTTTGCGCCGTCACGCGCGCCGTCCCACGCGATCGCGGGAGCCGGCGGACTGAAGCGGAGCGGCCCCAAAGGCGGTGCGGCATAAGGAATTCCACCGAAGAAGCGGAGATCTGGATTGACCAGCCCGCGAACCGTCCCCGCCGCCGTGTGCACCAGCGCCGGATCAACCGTCGCCGCGTCTGGCGCGACGGCCGTGGCGCCGTCACTGTGCGAGACCAGGCCACAGCCGGCCACCAGCAGCACCGCGGCAGCCGCTGCTGCAGCGCGCTGCAGCAGTCTGCGCGGATGGGCGGACGACACGAGCACCCAGCGTACTGAACGCCCGCCGGATGCAGTTCACAAATAAATCAGGCGACCCCCTCCCCATCGGGCATCGAACGACCTAGACTCCGCTTGACAGCTGTCAAGTTTTGCGCCCGCGTGAGGAGTTCAATGACTGCACCCACCACCGACGAGGCCGCCAAGGTCCTTGCCGACCCCACCGCCTACGCCGACGATGACCGGCTGCACAGTGCACTGACACAGCTGAGGGCGACCAATCCCGTTGCGTGGGTGGACAATCCGCCGTATCGGCCATTCTGGGCGGTCACCAAACACGCCGACATCATGGCGATCGAGCGGGACAACAACCTGTTCATCAGCGAGCCGCGTCCGCTGCTGATGCAGGCCGACGCCGAAGACCTGCTCAAGGCCCAGGCCGAGGCCGGCATGGGCCTGCGCACGCTGATCCACATGGACGACCCGCACCACCGCAAGGTCCGGGCGATCGGCGCCGACTGGTTCCGGCCGAAAGCCATGCGCGATCTGAAGGTCAGGGTCGACGAACTGGCGAAGCGATACGTGGACCGGATGCGCGACGTGGGCCCGGAGTGCGACTTCGTCGAGGAGATCGCGATCCAGTTCCCGCTGTACGTGATCATGTCGCTGCTCGGCCTCCCCGAAGAGGACTACGACCGCATGCACACGCTCACGCAGGAGATGTTCGGCGGAGACGACGAGGAGTACTCCCGCGGCCAGTCGCCCGAGGAACTGTTCGCCGTGCTCCTCGACTTCTTCCAGTATTTCGCCGCGCTGACCGCATCCCGGCGCGCCAACCCCACCGAGGACCTGGCATCGGCGATCGCCAACGGCCGCATCGACGGCGAGCCCCTCAGCGACATGGACACCGCGTCCTACTACGTGATCGTCGCCAGCGCCGGCCACGACACCACCAAGGACGCCATCTCCGGCGGTTTGCACGCGCTGATCCAGAATCCCGGCGAGCTGGCCCGGCTGAAGGCGAACCCCGACCTGATGCCGACCGCGGTCGAGGAGATGATCCGGTGGAGCACGCCGGTGAAGGAGTTCATGCGCACCGCGACGGCCGACACCGTCGTCCGTGGCGTGCCGATCACCGCCGGCGAATCTGTCTACCTCGCTTACGTTTCCGGCAACCGCGACGAAGAGGTGTTCGCCGATCCGTTCCGGTTCGACGTCGGGCGCGAGCCGAACAAACATCTGGCCTTCGGCTACGGCGTGCACTTCTGTCTGGGTGCGGCGCTGGCCCGCATGGAGATGAACAGCCTGTTCACCGAACTGTTGTCCCGGCTGGACTCGATCGAACTGGCCGGTACACCGGAGCTTTCCGCGACGACGTTCGTCGGCGGCTTCAAGCACCTGCCGATCCGATATTCCTTGCGCTGACGCGATGCGTCGCGAGAAATCCGTCGACGGCGGCGACGGCGATCTCGCGGTAATCGAAGTCGGGCAGGGTGCTGAGCTTGCCGAGCACGATCGGGCCGAGTAGCAACGCCGCAGCTCGGACCCGGTCGACGTCACCCAACTCGGCGACGGCCTCGGGGCTGGACAGCACCTCCTCGAACGGGACGGCGTATTGCTCGGCCACCCGTTCCCGCAGGTTGCGGACCTCGACGCTCTCGGCGCCGGCCTGGCCCCACGGCAGGTGTTCGAGGTTGCCGCCGAGCGTCAGCCACGACATGGCCGCCAAGCTGAACGGCGCCTCCGCGATCATTTCAGCCTGGGCGCGCACGAGCGCGATCAACCGCTCGCGCAGGTCCCCCTCGGGGAGCGGTACGGGCGCCGGCGGAATGAGCGCGTGAAATGCCGCTGCCAGCAAGTCATTTCCGCTGGCATAGTGCCGATAGAGGGTGGCCCTGGCCACATTGGACGCGCGGATCACCGCATCGACCGTCACGGCACTGGGACCGCCGGAGCGCAGCAGGGCGGTCGCCGCCTCGAGAAGCCGCGCCCGTGACCGGGCCGGCCTGGGGTCACCATGTTCGCTGGACAATGCCAATCACCTCCGGGCCACAAACGAGACTGCTAGTCTCGTTTGAAGATCATCGGTCTTGAAACTACCGGAAGGTGACCACATGGCCGACAAGGCGAGCGCGGTGAGCCCAGCCGGCGCAGACACCGACCCCGAGATCGCTCCGACGACGGACCCCGCACCCGCCTCGCGTCGCCGCACCTGGACCCTTTGCGTGGCGTGTTGCAGTGTGCTGATGGTGATTTCGTCGATGGTGGCGCTCAACACCGCGCTGGGTGACATCGCCGTGGCGACATCGGCCAACCAGACCCAGCTGACCTGGATCATCGACAGTTACACGCTGGTCCTGGCCTGCCTGTTGCTGCCGGCCGGAGCCATCGGCGACCGCTACGGACGGCGCGGCGCGCTGCTGTTCGGCCTGGCCGTCTTCGCACTGGCGTCGATCGTTCCGGCCCTGAGCACCGCGCCCACACACATCATCGCCGCCCGCGCGGTGGCCGGCGCGGGCGCCGCGTTCATGATGCCCGCGACACTGTCCTTGATCACCGCGTCGTACCCGGCCGACGAGCGCGCCAAGGCAGTGGGTATCTGGGCCGGAATCTGCGGCTGCGGTGCGGTGGTCGGCATGATGGGATCCGGTGTGCTGCTGCACTTCTGGCCCTGGCAGTCGATCTTCTGGGCCTTCGCCGTCGCGGGCCTCACCCTCGTCGTCCTGACCACGACCATCACGAGCTCCCGTGACCCCGAAGCCAAGCCATTGGATGTCGCCGGCGCGGTCGTCATCGCCACGGCGGTCGCCGCACTGGTCTACGGCATCCTGGGGGCGCCCGATCGAGGCTGGACGCATCCGGTGGTGCTGGGTGGCATCGCCGGTGGCCTGATCATGGCGGCGGCGTTCGCGATCATCGAGTTGCGGGCCCGGTATCCGCTGCTGGATGTCCGACTGTTTCTCGATCGTCAGTTCGGCACCGGAGCCGCAGCCATCACGGTGCTGTTCATGGTGCTGTTCGGCTTCTTCTACCTGGCGATGCAGCTCATGCAACTGGTCATGGGATACAGCCCGATCGGCATCGCGTTCGCCTTGACCCCGCTCGCCGTACCGTTGCTGATCCTGTCTCCGCTGTCCTCGTGGTATCTCCCCAGGCTGGGCTTGCGCGTCGTGGTGTTCACCGGCCTGGGGCTGCTGGCGACCGGTCTGTTACTCATGTGCCAGGTGCGTGTCGACTCGTCCTACTGGGCCCTGGCGTGGCCCATGCTCGTTATCAGCACGGGAGTCGGATTATTCACCGCCCCAACGACTTCAGCGATCATGACGTCCGTGTCCGATGACAAGCAAGGCGTCGCGTCAGCAGTCAACGACACCACCCGGGAGGTGGGCGCAGCCATCGGCATCGCGCTGACCGGATCCCTCCTGGCGGCCGGCTATACCAAGCACATCGGGCCCGCCGTAGCCGGTTTTCCGGTTCCGGTGCAGGACGCCGCGCGGGGCTCGCTGGCCGGCGCGGTGGCCGCCGCGCCCCATCTGGGCCCGGCCAGCGGTCAGCTCGTGACCGTGGCCCGGGTGGCGTTCCTGCACGCCATGCAGACATCACTGGTGGTGCTGGCATCGATCACCGCGGTCGCCGGCGTGCTGATCGCGTGCTGGGCGCCCGGTCGCGACCGCAGCCACTCGGCCGTCACGCGCCGATGAACCGGGCCGCGCGGTGCGCCAGCATGACGATCGTCGCGTGCGGACCCCGGCCGGTGATGCCGGGGAGCGCGGCACCGTCGGCCACCCACAACCCCTCGATGCCCCGCACCCGGCACTGGGGGTCCAGGACGGCGCGGTCGTCACCGTCGGCGCCCATCGGCGCCGTGGCCGACAGATGCTGCGCGGTGGACCAGGCGGGTTCGCCGGCGGTGACAGCGTCACCGAACAGGTCGCGGCACAGTTCGTAGCCGACCTGCAGTGCGGCGGCGTCGGCCGGGTCGGCGTCGTAACGGTGCTCGATGGTCGGCCGCACGTCCGGGTCGTCGGATACCAGCAGGACCCGGCCCTGCGCGCGCGGTCGCATCAGCGAGATGCCGATGTGCACCGGGTCCGCGTCGCCGGGAACCCCACCGGTCATGGCCGCGAATCCCCAGGTGTACGGCCGGATTTCCAATTCATCGGTGGTGAGCAGCAACTCGAGCGGCGGGCGCCCGGGATCGGCGGGCCAGCTGGTGGGCACCACCCATTCCGGGTGATCGGCGCAGGCGGCCCCGACCGGCAGGTCCGCCACCACCGGTACGCCGACACTGCGCAACTGCGCGGCGGGGCCGATCCCCGACAGCATCAGAACGTGCGCGGACTCAATTGCCCCGGCGCACAAGACAATCCGGTCGGCATACCGATCCACCGGGCCATCGGGGCCCAGGCAGCGCACCCCGATCGCGCGGTCGCCGTCGAACAGCACCCGCAGCGCGCGAGTGCCGGCCAGCACCGTCAGGTTGTCGCGGCCGAGGGCGACCGCCAGATAGACCTCGCCCGGACCGTGCCGGTGCCCGGCGGCGTCGATGTTGAGCGGCACCGCACCGAGGCCGGGCCGCGCACTCGCCGTGGCGTTGAGGTCGTCAACCCACGGATAGCGGGTTGCGGCGGCAGCGCGGAATGCCTGTGAGGGCGCTGCGAATTCGCTGGTACGGCGTACCGGGACCGGGCCTGCCGAACCGTGTTCGGCTCCACCGAAGTCGTGGTCGGTCTCGATGGCGCAATAGTGCGGCAGGACGTCGGCCCAGGCCCAACCCGGCACCGCCCAGGCCTCGAAATCCGACGGCCAGGCCCGGCAGAAGTAACCGCCGTTGATCGCGCCGGACCCGCCCAGTACCCGGCCCCGCACGATATCCACAGACCGGGCCGGATTCTGCGTCAGCGTCGTGCGGTGTTGCCGCGTCACGGTGCTGCCGACCCCGATGGGCAGCACCCAGCCCGGTTCCGGACGCACCGTGCCGCCGGTCTCCAGCACCGTCACCCGGCAGGCCGGATCGGCCGAAAGACGCTCGGCCAGAACGCAGCCGGCGCTTCCGGCCCCGACGATCAGGACGTCATCGCGACGCGGGCTCAAGTCCGGATCTGCGGCTTGAGCGCACCCAGGTGCCGCTCGCGTACCACGCCGCCCCACAACCCGAGGCCGTAGGCGATGTCATCGAGACGCTTGAGTAGCAGGTAGGCCAGCAGGCCCACGCGTTGGGTGTTGTCGTCCACCGTGTGGTGGCGGCGGGCCCAGTCGACGACGCCGTCCACGATCGCGGCGATGAGCACCACTTGACGCCAGCGCCGGAAACACACCGCCAGCACCAGCGCCACCGGCCAGTAGTGCCGACACAGCGCGGCGGCGAGTTGCAGCGCCGCGGCCCACAGTCCTTGCGCGGCCACGGCGGCGACTTCCCGCGGTTCGGTGTCGACCGATCGCAGCGAGTTGGCGATGCGCCGCCCGGTGATCGCGGCGGCGATCGTCGAGGCCAGGTAGCCCAACCCGGACCCCATGGCCAGCAGCACCCAGACCACCAGAGTCCAGCCGGAGATCACCAGCGGCGCGGTCTTGCCCGGGTGCCGTACCGACAGCGGCGCGGCCGAGGAGCCGTAAAAGGCCTTGCGGACGAACCATTCTCCCAACGCGGTGCGGTGATCGTGGCCGACCAACGCGATCGGTTCGTACCGCAGCCGGGCCCCGGCCTCGATGAACCGCCAGCACAGGTCCACGTCCTCGCCGGACTGCAACGACTCGTCGAAGCCGCCCACCTGGTCGAGCGCCGCGCGCCGGCAGACGATGGCCGCGCTCGGCACGTAGGCCACCATGCCGTACGGCACTACGGGCGCTTCGCGCATGCCGAGGTCCAGCGACGAGCGCACGGCCTCGTAGCGCGCGATCAGATTGTCGGGCTCGTGGAGGCCGACGATGCGGGGCGCGACCAACGCGACCGCGGGGTCGCAAAAGTGCCCCAGCAACGCTTCCAGCCACCCGCGGCGGGGCACCACGTCCGAGTCCAGGAACGCCACGAAGTCGGTCTCGCAGGCGGCCAGCCCGGTGTTGCGCGCCGCGGCCGGCCCGCGGCTGACATCGTGGCGGAGCACCCGCACGTCGCAGTGGCCGGCCAGGTCGCAGAAGTCCGCGGCCTGCAGCGGCACCACGGACCCGTCGTCGACGACGACGACGCGCATGCCGCGCAGCGACCGCACCAGCCGGGCGACGCCAACTGCGTTGTCGCGTACCGGAACAACGACGGTGACGTCCCGGTGCGATGGACCGGTCGCCGGCCGCGGGTGAGCCACCGTGGCGTCGAGCAGGGTGCGCGCCAGCTGGGCGCTCTGGGCGTCGTGCACCTCGAGCCGGCCGCCGTCGAGCATGGTCTGCGCGGCCGGAGCCAGCCGCAACAACCGCGTCGGCGAACCACCGAGCAGCGCGGCGCCCTCACCCAGCACCTTCACACGGCGATCCACTTGTACGGCAAAGCCGTCGGGCAGCCTCGGCCCCGTCACTGTCCCACCCCCGTCATGCGAGCAATCCCCCAGGGCCGGGCTGCCACATGCGGATCCTGCGCACACAGCTCCCGACCATTTCTGCAAAGATACGGGACCCCTCGTCCGCCGTGGCGGTCGTCGGATCACCGAGTACCCCGACCGGGCTCACCGCAGCGACGCCACCGCTGCGTAGCGCCGGAAGCAGCTCCGGCAACGGCGCGGTGTTGCCGACGACGCTCTCGTCGACCCAGACGTCGGCCGGTGAAAGATGCAGCAGTACAGACGTTTCGGTATGGCCGGCGTGCGCGTCGGCACCTGCGGTCACACACGGGCACCAGGCCGCGTCACGCCCCTCGGCCCGCAGCAGCGCGGTCGCCGCCGTCAGCGCCGCCACATTGCCGCCGTGCCCATTGACGAACACGATCCGGCCGGCCCAGTTACCGGCAGACCGCCCGAATTCGACCAGCAGATGCTCCAGCGCGGCCAGGCCGATCGAGATGGTGCCGGGAAAGCTCTCGTGCTCACCGCTCGCCCCGTAGCTGATGGCAGACGCGACCAGCCACGTGTGCTGATCGACGCCGGGCGTCGTCTCACGCAGCTGCACGGCCGCAGACCGCGACACCGCCTCCGCGATCCGGGCGTCGGTGTCCAGCGGCAGGTGCGGCCCATGCTGCTCGG
This sequence comes from Mycolicibacterium sp. CBMA 226, assembly GCF_009729075.1. Taxonomy (GTDB): domain Bacteria; phylum Actinomycetota; class Actinomycetes; order Mycobacteriales; family Mycobacteriaceae; genus Mycobacterium. Next base: position 587,199 of record NZ_VTGY01000013.1, read on the forward strand.
TGGAACCAAGCGGGACGATCAACGAAGGCCGCATGGACTGCAACTGCCTCGACGTCGAGTTCCCGAGCTCGCTGGGAAAAGGCACCCGCCGATGGTAAGCCGAATTTGCCTGTTGTGCGCCAATTGTTGCCGTATACGCAACAATTCGTAGCGAATGGTCAAATCGCCGCGGTTGTCAAGACCCCGCTGACCATCACGTCAGCCACGTCAGCACCGCACGTATCAGCGGACCCGTCGAATCCGAACGGTTCAGCCGCCCAGCCGCCGGGTGAAGCCTTCCGGTACCAGGATGTCGTCCGGCCCGAGGTCGTGGATCGAGCCCTTGCCCAGACCCCGCAGCGCCGAGTCGATGCCGCCGTGCATGATGTCGAGCACGTTCTCGACGCCGGCCTGTCCCTCTGCCGCGAGCCCCCACAGGTAGGCCCGGCCGAGCATCACCGCGCGGGCGCCGAGCGCCAGCGCCTTGACGACGTCGCTGCCGCGGCGGATGCCGCCATCCAGCAAAACCTCCACCTGGTCGCCGACGGCCTCCGCGATGGCCGGCAGCGCCCGGATGGACGCCGGCGTGCTGTCCAGGTTGTTACCGCCGTGGTTGGACACCGAGATCGCCGAAACACCCGCGTCCACAGCACGTTTGGCATCGTCGATGCGCATGACGCCCTTGAGCATGAACGGCCCGCCCCACAGCTCGCGCAGCCAGGCGATGTCCTCCCAGGTCGGCGCCGGGGTGCCCATCCATTCGCCGTAGGCCTGGAAGAAGGGCGGCGCCACCTGGCCATTGATCGCCTGGTTCGGCACCGACAGGGCCGGCGGCCGCATGGTCTTGGCCCACTGCAGCAGCCAGCGCGGCTTGGTCATGACCTCGGGGCTCATCTTGACGATGGTCTTGAGATCCATCTTTTCCGGGATCTTGGGGCTGCCCCAGTCCCGACCGTGCGAGAAGCTCCAGTCGGTGGTAACGATCAGGCCCTTGGCGCCGGCCGCGCGGGCCCGCTCGGCCCGGGCCGCGATGTCGTCACGGCTGCCGAGCCAGTAGATCTGGAAGAACGTCTTGGGGTTGGCCGCGACGACCTCTTCCATCGGCTTGCTGGCGAACGACGACAGCCCCATGGCGGTACCGCGGGCCGCGGCGGCGCGGGCGACAGCCACCTCGCCGTCCGGGTGGATCGCCTGCACGCCGGTCGGAGAAATAATCACGGGCAGCGAAATCTCTTGACCCATAACCGTTGTCGACATCTCACGCTTGTCCAGCGCGCCGATGACGTGTGGCGCGAAGCCGAGCTCGCCGAACGCGGCGACGTTGTCGGCGACGGTCAGCCCCTTCTCGCTCGCCGAGATCAGCGAGGAGTAGGCGGACTTGGGGAGCCGCTTTCTCGCGCGCTCCTGCGCGATGGCGACGGTTTCGAACCAGGTATCACGGGCCATGATCTAGACAGGACTTTCGTTACAGAACTTTTGCGGAGCCTTGGCCGGCATGGCCAGGAGTTTGAGCGGGATGGGGCCCTTGGCGGGACGAGCGGAGCGACGGGAAGGATCAGCGCCGCTGCCTCGGGAGTGGTCGATATGCGACTTGGGCTTCTCACGGTCGAGCGCCAACGCGGGCTCGCCGTAGCCCTGCACGCATTCGGGGTCGGGGCCGTCCATGGGCAGACCGGTGAAGAATTTGGCCGCCATGCAGCCACCGCGGCAGCTGTCGTAGTGGCCACAGCTGCCGCAGGCGCCCGCCGACTGCGGTTCGCGAAGTTCGCGGAACAGCGGCGCGTTCTGCCAGACGTTCTGGAAACCGTTATCGCTCAGGATGTTTCCGGCCAGGAAGCGTTCGTGGATGGCGAACGGGCAGGCGTACACGTCGCCCACCGGATCGATCAGGCACACCACGCGACCGGCACCGCACAGGTTCAGACCGGCCAGCGCACCGGGCTCGCCGAGCCCGGACAGGTGGAAGAACGAGTCGCCGGTGAGCACGCGCTCACCCTTGGCGACCAGCCAGTTGTACAGCTGTACCTGCTGCTCGGCGGTGGGGTGCAGGTCGTCCCACACGTCGGCGCCGCGGCCGGACGGCCGCAGGCGGGTGATGCGCAGCGTGGCGCCGTAGTTGTCGGCGAGGGCCTTGAAATCGTCGAGCTGGCCGACGTTGTGGCGCGTGACCACGACCGAGATCTTGGCGTCCTTGAAGCCGGCATTGGACAAGTTCTCCAGGGCGCGGATCGCCATCGCGAACGAGCCCGGGCCGCGCACCGCGTCGTTGATCTCCGCGGTGGCCCCGTCGAGCGAAATCTGAACGTCCACATAGTCACTCGCGGCCAGCTTGGCGGCAACCGCTTCGTCGATGCGCACGCCGTTGGTCGAGAACTTGACGCCGACATGGTGCTCGGTGGCGTAGTCGACGAGCTCCCAGAAGTCCGACCGCACCGTCGGCTCGCCGCCGCCGATGTTCACGTAGAACACCTGCATGCGCTCGAGTTCGTCGATGATGTCCTTGCACTGCTGAGTGCTCAGCTCACGCGGGTCACGCTTGCCCGACGACGACAGGCAGTGCACGCAGGACAGATTGCAGGCGTAGGTCAGTTCCCAGGTGAGGCAGATGGGCGCGTCGAGGCCGTGCTCGAACTGCTCGATCAGCCGGGGCACGGGTGCCGTTGCGGTCATGAAGCGGTGGATCCTTCTGGGCTGTTCTGGTCTGCCGGGATCAGCATCTTGGACTGGACGAGCACGCCGAACGCGTGCAGATACGGCCCCTGCTGGGCATCGTCGATGCCGGCGGCGCGGCAGGCGCTACGGACGTCCGGATGGTCGGGCAGCGAGTTGACGATCTCGACGATGACGCGATTTTTCAGGAACGAAAGTTTGCGCGTACCAAAGTGATACAGGAGGGCCCCGAAGGGTTCGGGGCGGACGGCGACCTGGTGATGCAGCCGCCAGCCGCGGTCAGGATCGAAGGCCACCTCTGGCCCGGTCCGGGCCGCGGCTGGTGCAGACACGGTCAGTAGACCCCGCACATACCGTCGATCGAGACCTCTTCGACGAGAGTCTCGGTGACCAGTTCGCTGTCGGAATTAACCTGCTGATTCGAGTCCATGGACCGCCCCTTTCGCTACCGTGGCAGTTGTCGGGACTCGACAACTGTGATCCAGGTCGCAAGAATATGGCATCGAGTGCCGAAAAGGAAGGGCGGGTCTGATGGGCACCGAATCGGAGGTTCTCGAGCGCGACGCCGGGGCCGCCCCACCGCACGGCCGCGTGGGCCGTCGCCGCTCCACCACGCGCGACCACATCACCCACGTGGCGCTCGAACTGTTCGCGACCCGCGGCTTCGACGACGTCAGCGTCGACGACGTCGCCCACGCCGCCGGGATCTCCCGCCGCACCCTGTTCCGGTACTTCTCGTCGAAGAACGCCATCCCCTGGGCCGATTTCGATGCCAGCCTGACCGAACTGCGGAATCTGTTGAATGCCGTTCCCCACGACGTACCGCTGGACGCCGCGCTTCGGTCAGCCCTGTTGGAGTTCAACAGCTTTGACGAATCCGAGACGCCCCGGCACCGGCGACGGATGCAGGTGATCCTGCAGACCGATGCGCTACAGGCCTACTCGATGACGATGTACGCCGGCTGGCGCGGCGTCATGGCCGCGTTCGTCGCGCGCCGGCTCGACACGAAACCGACGGAACTCGTCCCCCAGACCGTGGCGTGGACCGTGCTGGGCGTCGCCCTCACCGCATACGAGCAATGGCTCGCCGACGAGACGGTTTCGCTGCCCGATGCCCTGGGCGAAGCCTTCGACATCGTCCGCGACGGCATCCGCGCCGTGTGAGTTGGGCACGGTTTTCCGCGGTCAGCGCGGAAAACCGTGCACAAATCGCAAGAAGTTGCCGTGAGGGCGTCGGAAAATGAGCGCCCGGCGCGACGATAAGGGTGTGAGGGGCGAATCAGACGGGGCGGCTCCGCAGACACTGCTGGCGCTGTACGACGCGGCGCTGCCCGTGGTCTACGGCTACTTCGTGCGGCGCTGCGGTGATCGGGGCACCGCGGAAGACCTGACGTCGGAGACGTTCCTGGCCGCGATGGACGCCGCCCGCCGGGATTCGCCGCCGGCGATCTCGGTGCCGTGGCTGATCGGCGTCGCCCGGCACAAGCTCGCCGACCACTACCGCCGCGGGCACGACCGCTTCACCGTGCCCGTATCCGAAACACCCGAGCCCGCAGAGCCTTTCGACGACTGGGACGCCGAGCTGGACCGGATCGTCGCCGAGGCCGCGCTGGCCCGGCTACCCGAACAGCACCGCATGGTGCTGACACTGCGATATCTGGATGACCGCCCCGTGCCCGAATGTGCCGAGTTGATCGGCCGCACCGTACACGCCACCGAAGCCCTGCTGGTGCGGGCGCGGCGCGCATTCCGGACCGAATACCAGGACACCGAATACCAGGACGGAGGTGCGTCATGACCATGCACAACAGTCACGACCCGCTGACCGTGCTGGCCGGCGGTGAACAACCAGTACAGCCCGACCCGGCCTTCGCGGACCGGTTGCGGGCGCGCCTGGAAGCCGCCGTCACCCTGCCGAAAGGAGTTGTCATGAGTGGAACCGACACCGCCATCGCCGACCTGAACGCACCTGCCGTCGTTGCGGTCGAGGCGCCCCGGCCGGCGGCGCTGCCCTACCTCGCCGTCACCGATGCGCGGGCCGCGATCACCTGGTACGTCGACGCCCTGGGCGCCGTCGTCGTCGGAGACCCGATCGTCATGGACGACGGCCGGATCGGGCATGCCGAGCTGGCACTCGCCGGTGGCGTGCTCTACCTGGCCGACGAGTTCCCGGAGCTCGGCCTGAAAGCACCGGCACCCCAATCTGTTTCGGTGAGCCTGATGCTGAACGTGCCGGATACCGACGCCGCACTGGCCCAGGCCCGGCAACACGGCGCACAGGTGCAGCGGGAGCCGTACGAGGCCCACGACTCTCGCACTGCGGTGGTGATCGACCCGTTCGGCCACCGCTGGATGCTCACCGGCCCGATCTCCGGCGCTGCCATACCGATTCGGCACGGCGACATCGGCTACGTGTCGGTGCAGACGCCGGACGCCGAGCGGGCCGCCGCGTTCTACGCGCACGTGCTGGGCTGGGTCTACGACCCAGGCACCCACAAGGTGACGGGCAACCGGTTGCACACCGGCATCTTCGAGACAACGGGTCCGCAGACATTGTTCTGCTGCTACGCGGTGCGCGACCTCGACACCGCACGGCAGGCGATCCTGGCCGCGGGCGGCCAGGTGGGCACGCCCGAGGTTCACGAGTGGGGCGCCACACTCGAAGCCACGGATGCGCTCGGCACCGACTTCGCGGTATTCCAGCCGGTGCCGGGCATCGTGCGGCCGGAGCTGAACGGCGCAGGGCCAGGCGAGCTTTCGTACCTCACCTACGCGGTGACCGACTCAGCCGCGTTCAAACAGTTCTACGGCGGGGTGCTGTCCTGGACGTTCGAGCCCGGCCGGATCGACGACGGGTGGGGGGTACAGGAGTGCCACCCGATGTCCGGCGTGGCCGGCGGCTCGGCGCACACGGTCGCCGTCCCGATGTGGACCGTGACGGACATCGACGCTGCCGTCGCGCGAGTCCGGGAAGCCGGCGGTTCGGTCATCGAAGCGCCGTCACGTCAGCCGTACGGGATGATGGCGCTCTGCACCGACGACCAAGGCGCCCGCTTCTACCTCGGCGCGTTCTGACCTGGGCGCAACCCGCGATTTGTGCACGATTTTCCGCGTGACGCACGGAAAATCGTGCACGAATCGCTACAGGACGTCGGCGATCGGGACGGCGGCGGCCACCTTGGCGCGGTTCTTCATCACCTTGCCCGGCATGCCGCCGCCGACGACGCCGCTGACGGCTCCGTCGCGCTCGTAGAACGCCAGGAACTTGCGGCCGTCGTCCTCGACGATGTGCACGGTGTCGCCGGCCTTCGGCTCACCCAGGCACTGGATCTTGACGTCGTACTGGTCGCTCCAGAAGTACGGCACCACAACAGCGGCGTTGGCATCCTGGCCCAGTATCGCCGGCACGATCACCCGCGCCTGCTCGGCGACATTGCTCCAATGTTCCACGCGCACTTGATGTCCCGCTGCGTCGCGCCAAGAGGCAACGTCACCGATGGCCCACACGTTCGGCGCGCTGGTGCGGCCGGCGGCGTCGCACACGACACCGTTGTCGACGGCGATACCGCTGCCCTCGAGCCAGTCGGTGGACGGGCGCGAACCGATACCGACGACGACGACGTCGGCGTCCAGTTCCGAGCCGTCGGCCAGCTGCACCTTCTCGACGTGGCCGGTGCCGGTCACGCCGGTGACCCCGACGCCGCACCGCACATCGACACCCTCGGCGCGGTGCAACCGGGCCACCAGTTCGCCGATCTCGGTACCCAGCACCGACGCCAGCGGCGTGGGCTGCGGCTCGACGATCGTGACCTCGACACCCATCTTGCGCAGGCTGGCCGCCACCTCGCAGCCGATGAACCCGGCGCCGATCACCACGGCACGCTTGGCCGAGCCGGCGTGCGCGCGCAGCGCCAGGGACTCGTCGTAAGTGCGCAGCACCCGGATGCCCTCGAGGTCCGGCAGCGACGGGATGGTGCGGGGCACCAGGCCGGTGGCGATCACCAACTCGTCGTAGGCGACGACCGCACCGTTGGTGAGCGTCACCGTCTGGGCCGCGGTGTCCAGCTTGGCCGCGCCCGAGCCCAGCAGCAGCGTGATGTTGTTCTCGTCGTAGAACTCGGCGGGCTTGAGAGTCGTGTCGTCGACCTCGGCGCGCAGCACGTCCTTCGACAGCGGCGGGCGGTCGTACGGCAGATGGACCTCGTCGCTGATCAGCGTGATCGGCCCGGCGTACTCCGCTTTGCGCAATTGCTCAGCCGTACGTGCAGCGGCCAGACCGCCACCGACAATGACGATGCCTCCGTTAGTAGTCACGTCGGCTTTCTTACACGACGCGACCGGCGCGAGGTAGGCCACCCTGTGCATGACCGCTCAGCACAGCAACAGGCGGCGCCGGCCCGGGGCTAGCTGCGCCCCGAGCGTCCTACCCGGCGCTCGATGATGTTCGACAGCACCACGATGCTCTCGCTGCGTTCGATCGCCGCACTGCCCCGGATGCGTTCGAGCACCGCTTCCAGATGACTCATGTCGCGCGTCATGAGATGCAGGATCGCGTCGGACGTGCCGGTGACCGTGGCGGCCGAGACCACCTCGGGGATGCTCTCCCATGCCTCCCGCAGCTGGGTCGGCGTTATGGTGCCGTGACAGTACACCTGGACGTATGCCTCTGTCCCCCAACCCATCACGTTCCGGTCGACGACCGTCGTGAAGCCGCGGATGACACCGGTCGCGAGCAGCCGGTCGACGCGCCGCTTGACCGCCGGCGCCGACAAACTCACCCGCTCACCGATCTCGGCGAACGTCGCGCGCGCGTTGTCCGCCAGCTCGGCCAGGATGCGCTCGTCGGTCTCGTCGACGCTTTCCACGGGCCGCACACCTCCGTCACGCAATAGATTGTCGAATCACGGGTGATGACACAATAGATCTGTTACATATGCGCAACAAGCATCGATTGCTTGCGCGCACTAGTACTCCTACCATCGAATTATGACGATTGCTGATGTCGTCAAGATGGCGACACCAAATCCAGGTTGGCGACCAGACCGGGTAGCCCGCCCGCGGCACTATGTGATGACCCGGCCGACGCATTTCGCCGTCGAGTACGCGATCAACCCATGGATGGACACCTCCGCCAGCGTCGATACCGCGCTGGCGGTGCGGCAGTGGGAGCAGTTGGTCCAGGCGTACCGGAGTCTCGGGCATACCGTCGAACTGGTCGACCCGATTCCCGGCCTACCCGACATGGTGTACGCCGCCAACGGCGGACTGGTGCTCGACGACGGGTTCGAGAAGGTGGCCATCATCGCCCGGTTCGCCTACCCGCAGCGGACCGGAGAGTCGGTGGCCTACGCCGGGTGGATGATGGACCACGGCTACTGCCCGCTGTACACCGAGCACACCAACGAGGGGCAGGGCGACCTGCTGATCATCGGGTCGAAGATATTGGCCGGCTATGGATTCCGCACCGACCGCCAGTCGCATGACGAGGTCGCCAAGCTGTCCGGGCTGCCGTTGGTCAGCCTGCAACTGGTCAACCCCCGCTTCTACCACCTCGACACCGCACTGGCCGTGCTCGACGACGACACCATCGCGTTCTACCCCGCGGCGTTCGGCGCCACATCGGTGGCATTGCTGCGCAAGATGTTTCCGGGCGCCATCGAGGTCACCGATGCCGACGCACACGTGCTCGGCCTGAACGCGGTGTCCGACGGACTGCACGTCGTGCATCCGGCCGCGGCCACCGGCTTCGCCGCCCAACTCACCGCCGCCGGTTTCCGGCCGATCGGTGTCGATCTGTCCGAGTTGCTCAAGGGTGGCGGCTCGGTGAAGTGCTGCACCCTGGAGGTGTACCCGACGTCATGCTGAAAGCCGTTGCGGGGACACCGGAAAGCACGGCTCAGTTGATCGATCTCGACGACCGCTACGCCGCGCACAACTACGCCCCGCTCCCGGTGGTCGCGGCGTCCGCCGACGGCGTGTGGATCACCGACCCCGAAGGCCGCAGTTACCTGGACTGCCTGGCGGCGTATTCGGCGGTCAACTTCGGCCACCGGAATCCGGAAATCCTGGCGACCGCGCACTCCCAACTGGACACCGTCACTCTGGTCAGCCGCGCTTTTCACTCCGACCGGCTCGGCCCGTTCTGCGCCGCCCTCGCCCAGCTGTGTGGCAAGGATCTGGTGCTGCCCATGAACAGCGGCGCCGAGGCCGTCGAAAGCACGATCAAGGTGGCCCGCAAGTGGGGCCGGGATGTCAAAGGACTGGAACAACCGAACATCGTCGTGGCGCACAACAATTTCCACGGCCGCACGACGACGATCATCAGCTTCTCCGACGACGAGACGGCCCGGTGCGGATTCGGTCCCTACACACCGGGTTTCCGGGCGGTGCCGTTCGGGGACGCCTACGCGCTCGCCGCGGCAGTGGACGACAACACCGCCGCGGTACTGATCGAGCCGATCCAGGGCGAGGCCGGAATCATCGTGCCGCCCGACGGGTATCTGCCCCGGGTACGTGCACTGTGCACCGACCGCCACGTACTGATGATCGCCGACGAAATCCAGTCCGGCCTGGCCCGCACCGGCCGCACCTTCGCGTGCGACCACTGGGGCGTGGTGCCCGACGTCTACGTGCTGGGCAAGGCGCTGGGCGGTGGCGTCGTGCCGCTGTCGGCGGTGGTGGCCAACCGGGATGTCCTCGGCGTGCTGCATCCCGGCGAGCACGGATCGACGTTCGGCGGCAATCCGCTGGCCGCGGCCATCGGCACCACCGTGGTCGGCATCCTGCGGCGCGGCGAATTCCAGGTCAGATCAACCGAACTCGGCCGGCATCTGCACGCCCGTCTGACAGCGATGATCGGTCACGGCGTGACCGCTGTCCGCGGGTTGGGCCTGTGGGCGGGCGTCGACCTCGACCCGGCGGTCGGCACCGGCCGGGAAGTCAGCCTGCGGCTGGCCGAGCGGGGCGTGCTGACCAAGGACACCCACGGCCCGACCTTGCGGTTCGCCCCACCACTGGTGATCACGCGAGACGAAATCGATTGGGCGATGGACCGATTCGCCGGGGTGCTGGTCGGGCAGGTCGCCCCGTAACTCAGTACTTCATGACACCGCGGTCGACGGCGATCTGCGAACCGGAGATGGTCCCCGAGCCCGGTCCGGCCAACCAGGTCACCACGTCGGTGACCTCTTCGGGCGTCATGAATTCCTGCAGGCCGGCCTTGCCGTCGTGCGCGACGGGCTTGTACGGCATCGGTGCGAAGCTGTGCAGGAAGCTCGGGTACTTCGAGAAGATCGCACCCATGGCCTCCGGTTCGATCATCGGCGTCATGATCGAGTAGGGGTGGATCGAGTTGACCCGGATACCGAACTCGCCCACCTCGAGTGCCAGTGCGTTGGTCAAACCGACGAGGCCGAACTTCGAGGCCGCGTAGTGGCCGTTGCCCGGCGTCGCCTTGAGGCCGGCCGAGGAGCTGACGATGATGATCGACCCGCCGTTGCCGGCCTCGATCATCGCGGGCACCACGGCGCGGATGGTGCGCCAGGTGCCGGACAGGTTGACGTTGACCACGCTGTCCCACTGGTCCTCGTCCATCTCGAACAGCCGTCCCCAGCTCAGGACGCCCGCATTGGCCACCAGGATGTCGACGCGGCCGAACTGCTCGACGGCGTCGGCGACAACCTGCTTCTGGGCGGCCAGGTCGCGGATGTCGACCTCACGGGCGAGGACCTTACGGCCTTCCGCCTCGACCAGCCGCGCGGTCTCGGCGAGGTCCTCCGACGTCGGCATCGGGTAGGTGATGGTGTCCGATACGGGGCCACAGATGTCGATGGCCACGACGTCGGCGCCTTCGCGCGCGAACCGGACCGCGTGCGCCCGACCCTGACCCCGGGCGGCACCGGTCACAAACGCCACCTTGCCTTCGAGTGCTCCGCCTGCCGCCATTGCCAGTCCTTCCATCACAGTTCGCGCGAGTTCTTAGCCAGGCTAGCAGCAAAACTGAAACGTGTTCTAACAATGTCCGGACACCGGGACGGCTACAACTGGGAGATGATCTGGGCGCGTTTCGCGGTGTACTCGGCCTCGCTGATGGTGCCCATGGCGCGCAGCGTCTCGAGCTCCTGCAGCCGCTGCGCAGCCGACGGCGCCGGCGGCGGTACGACAGGCGGCGGCGCTGCAGCGGGCGCTGCCGCCGGCTCCCGCTCCGCGGCCGTCGCCCGCCGAACCACGTCCATGACCTGTTGCCGCACTGCCGGATTCGACCGGAGATCTGCCATCCCGTCGAGCGGCATGCGATTGGCCTTCAAGATCTGCAGGATGTTCATGATCGGGCCCGCGCGTCCGGTGAGGTCGTAGGTGCGGCCGTCCTGCTCGGAGGTCAACCGCACCGGCATCATGCCCGACACCAATGCGCTTCTCTGCCAGTCGATGTGGAACTTGTTGGTCGCCGGGTCGACCAGCACGACGAGCTTGCGGCCCGTGAGCATCGGCAACCGGCTCACCGAGGCGAGCACCTTGTCCTGGGCATCGAACGGAGCCAGGCCCGGTCCCGAGATGTGCAGGTTGAGTCTCACCAGCGGTTGATCGTTGATGCGCGTGCCGGTCTCGCCCATCCCGGTGACCTCGGCCAGCCCGAGCACACCGCTCGCTTCCAGGACCTGCAACGCCGCCGACTGCTTGGCGCCGAAGTTCGTCAATGCCAACGCGACCAGAACGTCGATGGCCGTGACCAGTAGGCCGGCCCAAAACATCCACTTCAGCAGGTAGTCCTGGCCGGAGTAGAAGTACACGGCCAGGAAGATGGGGCCCACCAGACCGCCGCACAGCAAGACCATGGCCTGAGCCTTGAGGTAACGCACCAACATGTCAGCCACGCTCCTTGGATCAGCCGAACCGCTGCGAGGAACTTTAAGTGTGGCGTCAGTCGCCGAGGACGTCCAACAGAACGAACGAAAAATTGTCGGCGGCACCGTTGGCCCGCGCCGTCCCGATGATGATGGCCGAGCCATCACCCCGGTCGTTGCACGCTGTGGCGGCCTGCAGATCGTGATGCTCCATCTGACCGTGCACACCGTCCGAGCACATCAGATAGCTGCCCGGCTGCAGCGGCGTCGCGGTCAGGTGCGGAACGATAGGCACGCCCTGGCCGAGCGACTGGGTGATGATGTTGGTGGGCCGGCCCGACGCGTCGAGCACGGCGTCGTCGACCGACACCTGGGTCAGCGTCTCCCCCGCGATCGAATACACCCGGCTGTCGCCGACGTTGAAGACGATCACCTCATCTGCGGTCAGGCACACGCCCGCGATGGTGGTACCCATGCCGGCCAGCTCGGTGTCACGGCCCATGTCGTAGAGCCAGTCACTCACGTACGACAACGACGACGAGATGTCGTCACCATCGGTCCAGCCCGGCGACATGGTCGCGATCATGCTCAGCGCTGTCCGGCTGGCGACGTCACCACCGACGTGCCCGCCCATGCCGTCGCACACCGCGCAGACGTACGGCGACCCGGGCTGCATGCGCATCTCCACCAGGACACCGTTGTGCGTCTGACTGACCCAGCCGCCGACCATCACGGCATCTTCGTTGCGCTTCCGACGTAGACCGGTGTCGGTGAATGCCCGCACGTTCACCCGCACGACAGGCCACCCCTCATCGCGTTCCCCTCCATCGCGAACGATCCTGCCATCCTGCCGGTAAAACCAGAGCGCCGACACCGCTTTCTCACCGCTGACCCTGCGCTGACGTCGCTCACGACTCACAACTTCTGCGCCGTAGCCGCGGAATCAACACCGATGGCGCGTGCCGCAAAACAAAGCGCCGCCCACCCTTTCGGGTGAGCGGCGCTCCGCTTGGTGAAGCTAGATCACTTGATGATCTTGGTGACGCGACCGGCGCCGACGGTACGACCGCCCTCGCGGATGGCGAAACGCAGACCCTCGTCCATGGCGACCGGCTGGATCAGCACGACGGAGATGTCGGTGTTGTCACCGGGCATGACCATCTCGGTGCCCTCGGGCAGGGTCACAACGCCCGTCACGTCCGTGGTACGGAAGTAGAACTGCGGACGGTAGTTGTTGAAGAACGGCGTGTGGCGGCCACCCTCGTCCTTGGACAGGATGTAGACGCTGCCCTCGAACTCGGTGTGCGGGGTGGTGGTGCCGGGCTTCACGACGACCTGGCCACGCTCGACCTCTTCGCGCTTGATACCACGAACCAGCAGACCGACGTTGTCGCCGGCCTGGCCCTGGTCGAGCAGCTTGCGGAACATCTCGACACCGGTGACGGTGGTCTTGGTGACGGTCGGCTTGATACCGACGATCTCGACCTCTTCGTTGACGTTGATCACGCCACGCTCGACACGACCGGTCACCACGGTGCCACGACCGGTGATGGTGAAGACGTCCTCAACGGGCATCAGGAACGGCTTGTCGGTCTCGCGAACCGGGTCCGGAATGGACTCGTCGACGGCCTCCATGAGCTCCTCGACCGACTTCACCCAGGTGGCGTCGCCCTCGAGCGCCTTCAGCGCCGAGACGCGGACCACGGGGGCGTCCTCGTCGAAGTCCTGCGCGGCCAGCAGTTCGCGGACCTCCAGCTCGACGAGCTCCAGGAGCTCCTCGTCCTCAACCATGTCGGACTTGTTCAGCGCGACGAGGATGTAGGGGACGCCGACCTGGCGGGCGAGCAGCACGTGCTCGCGAGTCTGCGGCATCGGGCCGTCGGTGGCGGCGACCACGAGGATGGCGCCGTCCATCTGGGCGGCACCGGTGATCATGTTCTTGATGTAGTCAGCGTGACCGGGGGCGTCCACGTGGGCGTAGTGGCGCTTGTCGGTCTGGTACTCAACATGCGAGATGTTGATGGTGATACCGCGCTGACGCTCCTCGGGCGCGTTGTCGATCTGGTCGAATGCGCGCGATTCGTTCAAATCGGGGTACTTGTCGTGCAGAACCTTGGTGATTGCTGCAGTCAGCGTGGTCTTGCCGTGGTCAACGTGACCGATGGTCCCGATGTTGACGTGCGGCTTCGTCCGCTCGAACTTCGCCTTCGCCACTGTGGTGTCCTCCTGGACTTGTTGGTGCTTTGGTTAAGCAGTGTTGATGTGTTCAGTTGTGTGGTCCGCGAGGGACCGCCGGCTTTACTGGCCGGTTGCCTTCGCAATGATCTCCTTCGACACGTTCGCCGGAACTTCGGCGTACGAATCGAACACCATGGAGTAGTTTGCCCGGCCCTGGGTCTTCGACCGGAGGTCGCCGACGTAGCCGAACATTTCGGACAGCGGAACCTGTGCCTTGACGACACGCGCACCGCTGCGCTCCTCCATGGCCTGGATCTGGCCACGGCGGGAGTTCAGGTCGCCGATCACGTCGCCCATGTAGTCCTCGGGCGTGGTGACCTCGACGGCCATGATCGGTTCCAGGATGACCGGCTGCGCAGCAGACGCAGCCTTCTTCAGCGCCTGCGAACCGGCGACCTTGAAGGCCATTTCCGACGAGTCGACGTCGTGGTAGGCGCCGTCGAGCAGCGTCACCTTGAGGTTGACCAGCGGGTAGCCGGCCAAGATGCCGTACTGCATCGCGTCCTGCGCACCGGCATCCACCGACGGGATGTACTCACGCGGGATGCGGCCACCGGTGACCTTGTTCTCGAATTCGTAGGTCGCACCGTCTTCGCCGATGAAGGGCTCGAGGCTGATGATGACCTTCGCGAACTGACCCGAACCACCGGTCTGCTTCTTGTGGGTGAACTCCACGTTCTGCACGGCCTTGCGGATGGTCTCGCGGTAGGCGACCTGCGGCTTACCGACGTTGGCCTCGACCTTGAACTCGCGACGCATGCGGTCCACCAGGATGTCCAGGTGGAGCTCGCCCATACCGCCGATGACGGTCTGGCCGGTCTCCTGGTCCAGGTGCACCTTGAAGGTCGGGTCCTCTTCGGCGAGCTTCTGGATCGCCGTACCCAGCTTCTCCTGGTCGCTCTTGGTCTTGGGCTCGATGGCCACCTCGATAACCGGGTCCGGGAAGGTCATGGACTCCAGGACGATCTGGTTGCTCGGGTCGCACAGGGTGTCACCGGTGGTGGTGTCCTTGAGGCCGATGACCGCGTAGATGTGACCGGCGGCAGCCGACTCGACCGGGTTCTCCTTGTTGGAGTGCATCTGGAACAGCTTGCCCAGACGCTCCTTCTTGCCCTTGGTCGAGTTGATGACCTGGGCGCCGGAGTCGACCTTGCCCGAGTAGACGCGGACGTAGGTCAGCTTGCCGAAGAACGGGTGCGTGGCAACCTTGAACGCCAGGCCGGAGAACGGCTCGTCGGCCGACGGCTTGCGCGAGATGATCTCGTCTTCCTTGCCCGGGACGTGGCCCTCGGCGGCCGGCACGTCCAGCGGGGTCGGCAGGTAGTCGATGACCGCGTCGAGCATGGGCTGAACGCCCTTGTTCTTGAACGCGGAACCACACAGCACCGGGTAGGCGGCGCTGGTGACGGTCAGCTTGCGCAGGCCGCCCTTGATCTCGTCGATCGTCAGCTCTTCGCCACCCAGGTACTTCTCCATGAGCTCGTCGTCGGTCTCGGCGACGGCCTCGATCATGGCGGTGCGGTACTCGTCGGCCTTCTCCTGAAGGTCGGCCGGGATGTCGATGGTCTCGTACTTCTCACCGAGCTTGGTCTCGCCGCGCCAGACCTTGGCCTTCATCTCGACCAGGTCGACGACGCCCTCGAAGTCACCTTCGGAGCCGATGGGCAGCTGGATCGGGATGACGTTCGCGCCCAGGCGGTCCTTCATGGTCTGGACCGAGAAGTAGAAGTCGGCGCCCAGCTTGTCCATCTTGTTGACGAAGCAGATACGCGGCACGTCGTACTTGTCGGCCTGGCGCCACACCTGCTCGGACTGCGGCTCCACACCTTCTTTGCCGTCGAACACGGCGACGGCACCGTCGAGCACGCGGAGCGAACGCTCCACCTCGACGGTGAAGTCGACGTGGCCCGGGGTGTCGATGATGTTGATCTGGTTGTCGTTCCAGAAACAGGTGGTGGCAGCGGAGGTGATGGTGATACCACGCTCCTGCTCCTGCTCCATCCAGTCCATGGTGGCCGCGCCGTCATGGACCTCACCGATCTTGTACGAGATACCGGTGTAGAAGAGGATGCGCTCCGTCGTCGTCGTCTTGCCGGCGTCGATGTGCGCCATGATGCCGATGTTGCGGACCTTGTTCAGGTCGGTCAGCACGTCCTGTGCCACGGCTAGATTCCCACTCTTTCAGTTGCTCTAAGTAAATCCGCGTCGCCCGGGAAGGGCGGTCAGTTGTGAATCAGATGCGCCGGCCGCCGACATTGGCGGCCGGCGATTGAGTCACCAGCGGTAGTGCGCGAAGGCCCGGTTCGCCTCGGCCATCTTGTGGGTGTCCTCGCGTCGCTTGACGGCGGCACCCAGGCCATTGCTGGCGTCCAGGATTTCGTTGGCGAGGCGCTCGACCATGGTCTTCTCGCGGCGAGCCTTCGAGAAGCTGACCAGCCAGCGCAGCGCCAAGGTGGTCGAGCGGTCCGGACGGACCTCGACCGGCACCTGGTAGGTCGCGCCACCGACGCGGCGGCTGCGGACCTCGAGGGACGGCTTGACGTTGTCCATGGCGCGCTTCAGCGTCACG
Source organism: Mycolicibacterium sp. CBMA 226 (assembly GCF_009729075.1). Taxonomy (GTDB): domain Bacteria; phylum Actinomycetota; class Actinomycetes; order Mycobacteriales; family Mycobacteriaceae; genus Mycobacterium. Next base: position 603,498 of record NZ_VTGY01000013.1, read on the forward strand.
ACGGGGTCGGTGCCGGTCTTCTCCCGAGCCTGCTCAAGGGCGCCGTAGACAATGCGCTCGGCCAGCGACTTCTTGCCGTCCAGCAGCACCTTGTTGACGAGCTGGGTGACCAGCTGCGAACCGTAGACCGGGTCGTTGACCAGCGGCCGCTTCGGCGCGGGGCCCTTGCGTGGCATTAGCTCTTCTCCTTCTTGGCGCCGTAACGGCTGCGTGCTTGCTTGCGGTTCTTGACACCCTGGGTGTCCAGCGAGCCGCGGATGATCTTGTAACGCACACCGGGGAGGTCCTTCACACGACCGCCACGCACGAGCACCATCGAGTGCTCCTGCAGGTTGTGGCCTTCACCCGGGATGTAGGCCGTGACCTCAACCTGGCTCGTCAGCTTCACGCGAGCGACCTTGCGCAGCGCCGAGTTCGGCTTCTTGGGGGTGGTGGTGTACACGCGGGTGCACACACCACGACGCTGCGGGCTGCCCTTGAGTGCCGCGGTCTTGACCTTGGCGGTCTTGTCGTGGCGACCCTTGCGGACCAGCTGGTTGATGGTTGGCATCTATCGGCTTTCTGTGTTGCGTTCGTACTGCGGTTTTAAGTCTCTGTACTGCGGTTTTCGTCCGATCGCATACCCCGCGTCCGGGCGTGTCGCACGAGGTTGGGCACAGACCTTGCAGTGCACCACGGACATGCGAATTGGCCCGGCGTGCGGCATGCCTACAAACACAATGAATGCAAGCGCCCAGTCAGCCAGGCACGAACCACCACGATACCAGTACGGACCGTCACGATCCAAACCCGCCCAGAGGACTCAAACCGCAGGTCAGAGCGGTGCGGTCAGGACCGTGATCAACACCTTATCGCCGACGGGACGCCCATCGGGTCATCAGAACCACTCCGACGATGACCGCGAAGATCACCACCACCCCACCACCGAGAACCGCGATACGTGGCAGCGACCAGAACGTCGGTGCGAGCTGCGCGGTCTGCACCGACTGCACAGCAACCGGCAGTGGCAGCGGCCCACCGGCCACCACTGCGGCGAACGACTTCGCCGAGTCGGCGGTGAACTGCCCGTGGATCTGGGTACGCCCGGTGGTGATCGGTTCCAGCAGCGCCGGCGCGCTGACCACCTGCGTGTCGACCGTGAAGGCGGTGCGGGCCCCGGTGTTGGCCGCGGTGAACGTCGACCAGACAGCGGCCGCCGCGCCGTCGAAGGCGACGAAGACGACGTAGTCGCCGCGCTGCCCGCCCGGCCGGGCCGAGGCCTCCTTGATCTGCTCGCCGCTGATGATCGACTTGTCCAGCAGGTACACCTGCTTGTGGTCGTCAGAACAGGTCACCAGGGGCAGATTCGGGTCGTCGTGGCCGGCCAGTTGGTCGGGCTGATCGCAGCGGGTCGCCTGGAACTGCAGCGCCAGCAGCTGAATCTGCGGCTGTGCACTCTGTCGCAGCGCCTTTTCATCGGCGATGCGCTGACTGTCGGCCACCTGCGGGGGCTGCGACGGGTACGCCGGATCGGACTTCGCCGGGATCGTGTGGACGACGGGCCGGATATAGAGGCGGCCGACGGCGGTGACGCCCCGCAGCTGGGCTTCGGTGACGTCGGTCGCGGTGACCTTGAGGGTGTTCCCGTCCAGCGCGACGGCGACGTCGTGCCCGCCCAGGTGACCGATCCGCGATTCGACGACCTTGCGTGTCTGCGCGAGCGCGTCCGGCGTCGTTCCGGGCGGCGACTGAATTTCGATCGACGCCTGGACGACCGGGCGGGGTGTCCCGGCACGCCAGATGTCCTTGGTGACGACGACCGTCACGGCGTAGCTGAGAACCAGCACCGCCAGGACCAGGGCGACCAGCCACCGGGGCACCCCGGATTGCGCGGCCACCGGCTGCGGCGGCCAGAAGGGCGGAGTTCCGGGCGGCATCGGCGGCACTCCCGGTGGCATGAAGCCCGGTGGCGGCGCAGGTGGCGGCACGAATCCCCGTGGTGTTTCCGGTGCGGTCTGCGGCTGGGGCGGCTGCCCGCCGCTGTGGTCTTCAGACATCACGCGCTGTCCTGATCAAGCCGAGTCGCGCTCGTCCATTCCACGCGCCAGCCGTACCACCATGTCGGTGAACACCGCATCGGTGTCCACGCCGTCCATCACGCCCGTCATCTCCAGCAGCACGAAACCATGCAGTGCCGACCAGAACTCCAGCGCCGCGTAGAAGGCGTTCTCGCCGTCGAGTCCGTACGACGCCAGGACCGCGATCACCGGCCCGGCTGCCGCATGCGTCGCCGCGGTGTACTCAGGGTCGTCGCCACCGAGGGGCATCCGCGTGAACGCCGAGTACCGGCCCGGATGGTGATGGGCGTAGCTGCGATACGCGCTGGCCATGGCCATCACCGCGTCGTCCCGACTCCGGCCCTCACCGACGGTGTTGAGCATGCCGATGATGTCGTCGATGACGCGCATCCGGACGGTGCGGCGCAGGTCATCAAGGCTCTGCACGTGGTTGTACAGCGACGGGCCCTTGGTGCCGAGCTGATTGGCCAGCGCGTTGATGGTCAGGGCATCCCAGCCCTCGCGGTCGAGGAACGTCAGAGCCGCGCTAACGATCGAGTCCCGGCTGAGCTTGGTGGCGCGCGCAGCTGCCCGCGGCCGCGCCGGCGCAGCCGGTCGGGCATCCCCAACCGCTTGCGACTCTGGCCGAGGTGCCATCTGCCCGATCCTCCGGTGTTCTATCGTGCGTTCCGCCGGCCGCGGCGCAGCCAGTTAACTAATGACTCTAACCTTTAGACGCTGCAGATTCGTTGCCAATTGGGCGAATCTTGTAACCGCGTCTCATCGCAAGTCCCACAGAACGGACGAACCTACTCCGCAGCACCTGTCCTGCAACGTAGGCTCCCAGATACCGCACCCCGGTGCACATCATCGCCAGACCAGAACGAAGGGAACCATCGTGAGTCACAAAGCGTGGGGAACCGCATTGGTGGCCGGACTGCTCACGGTCCCGTTCACGGTCGGCGCACCGCACGCGGCCGCGGTCAACGGCGACACACACATCGTCGGCACGGGCATCACGCAGACGATGGACTGCCACGACGGCACCCTCTTCGTCAACGGCAGCGGCAACACCATCACCACTTTCGGCACCTGCTGGGCCGTGACCGTCCAGGGCTCGTCCAACACCGTCATCGCCGACACGATCATCAACGACGTCACCGTCTACGGCTTCAATCAGACCGTCATGTTCCACAATGGGGATCCGGCACTGATCGACGTCGGGCACCAACTCGGTTTGGGTAATCGACTCAACAAGATTCCCTGAGCGGGCCCGCACCCGGGTGCCGGTAACGCCGACAGGGAGGGACACCGCAATGAACCCCAACCGATTCGCGATCGCGGCGGGCATCGCCGCGACTGCCGCTCTGGTGCTGACGGGCTGCGGATCGCAGGACAGCAAGACAGGTAGCGCCGGCTCCAGCACCGCAGGAACCTCCGCCGTGCCGACGACGGCACAAGTCGAGGTGGGCAACACCATCAACTACAGCGCGGTGGGCACCACGCGTGAGATCGATTGCGGGAACGGCAAATCGCTCACCGTCGGCGGCGCCAACAACACATTGACCGTCAAGGGCACCTGCGCGAAGGCCAACATCGGCGGCACCGACAACAAGGTGACCTTCGACAAGGTCGATCAGGAACTCGACGTCGTCGGCATGCACGCCACCGTCGCCTACAAGGCCGGCTCGCCCAAAGTGACCAACACCGGGACCGGTAACACCGTCACCAAGGGTTAGCCCTCAGGCCTGGGCGCCGTGCCGGCCGGCTCCCCCGGCGAACCGCTGCGCGCCCGCGATCGACTCCTCGGCCACCTGCACCAGACTGGCGAACTCGAATTCCATTGCCGCTTCCTCGGATTCGCCCCACTGCCGCAGCGCGGACATCCGGTCGGCACGCAGACACAGCTGCGGCAACGCCGCCAGCTGGTGGGCCAGCTCTTCAGCCTTCTCGCGGGCCTGCCCATGCGGCACCACCCGGTTGGCCAGGCCGATCTGCAAGGCCTCGGCGGCGTCGACCGCGCGGCCGGTGAGGATCAGATCCATGGCCCGGCTGTGCCCGATGAGCCGCGGCAACCGCACCGTACCGCCGTCGATGAGCGGCACTCCCCAGCGCCGGCAGAACACCCCGAACGTGGCGTCCTCCTCGACGACCCGCAGGTCGCACCACACCGCCAGTTCGAGCCCACCGGCGACGGCGTAACCGCTGACCGCGGCGATCACCGGCTTCGACAGCATCATCCGGCTCGGGCCCATCGGCCCCGGCCCGGTCCGGTGTGTCTGGTTCATCTCCGGGGTGCCGAACGCCTTGAGATCTGCTCCGGCACAGAAGGTTCCGTGGTCACCCCACAGCACCGCGACGGCCGCGGAATCGTCGTGGTCGAATTCGTCGAACGCTTGATAGAGCGCCGCGGCCGTCGGGCCGTTGACGGCGTTGCGGGCGCCGGGCCGGTCGATGATGACGGTCGTCACCGGTCCGTTCTTCTCGACACGCACGGGTTCGGTCATTTCGCCTCCATGGGTTCGTCCCGCCGCGCCACCAGTTCTGCGGCGAAGTCTGCGTAGGCCTGCCGCAATTGCTCGCCGGGCCAATCGGCCGGGAGTAGTTCGGCAGGTAGTACCGGGTCAGCCAGCAGGTGCCGGACGATCGCGGCTGCCGCCACGAACCGGCCGGGAACGTCCGCCGCCGAACCGATTTCGCCGAGCAGCCGGCGCGCCGTGGTGATCCAGGCCGGCAGATCCCACAGGACCGCGGCCAGGCCCGCGGGGTCGTCGTCCCGGCTGGTCAGCACCCGGGCATTCGCTGTGATCTCTTCCGGCAGTTGCGCCGTCAGATTGGCCGGGCGCAGCCACAGACCCTCCCGAAGCTCACCGAACCTGTTCTGCAACAGGTCGTTTCGCAGCTCGGCGCGGGTTCGGGCATCGGCCCCGACGGTGGTGATGACGACGGTCGTCCAGTCACCGTGCCACGGGCGGGTTTTCGGGTCGATGGCGGCGTCCTGTCGCCGTTGCCGGGCCAGCAGACGGTCGGCGAGCCGATAGCCGTCAGCCGAGCGCACCAGGTCGCCGGCGCCGACCATCCTGGTCAGCGCTACCCGCAGCGTCTGCTCCTTGATGTCGAAATCCGAAGTGAGCCGGACCAACTCGGCTGCGGACGCCCAGGCCGGATGGGCACCCAGCAGCACGCTGAGCACCACCGACCGGGCGGTCATCCGCTTCAGATCAGCCATGGCCGTCAGACCCCGGAGGCAACCCGACCTGCGTCCCCGAACGGATCGTCGCGGTGCCGCACCGCTTGGCGGAACCCGTGCTCGACGGCGTCGGCGACGAAGGCGTGACCTTCGGGCGTGTGCCGGGCGATGCCGTCGAACACTGTGCTGACCATGCGACTGGTCGCGATCCCCTGCTGCAGCAACGAGGTGTTGCACGCCAGCTTCGCCATGATCAGCTGGTTGACCGGCATGGCCGCGATGCGCGCGACGAGGCGCTCGGTGCGCTCGTCGAGGTCTTCGGGTTCGGGCGCCTCGACCGCCAGGCCCCACTCGGCGGCCTGCGCCCCGGTGATGCAATCCCCGGTGAACAGCAGGCGTTTCGCACGCTGATCGCCCAGTCGGTGGGCCCACAGCCCGGCCGCGGGCACGCCCCACACCCGGATCGGCGGATAGCCGATCTTGGCGTTGGAGGCCGCGATCACCTGGTCCGCATGCAGCGCGATATCGGTGCCGCCGGCCACGCAGTAGCCGTGGATTTTCACGACGGTCGGTTTGTCGCAGTGCATCAGACTGGAGAAGCCGCGGACGAACCGGCTCATCATCTGGTAGTCGATCATCGGATCCCAGGGCTGATTCGGCAGGTGGTTCACAGCCTGCGTCTTGCCGTCGAGCACCGTGCCCTGGTGCTCAGCGCCGCCGGCGGCTCCGGTGCCGTCGGCATACGCGCTCAAATCGAAACCGGCACAGAAGCCTTCGCCCCGACCGGACACCAGGATGACGTGCACGTTCGGGTCGAGGTCGGCCCGCTCGACGCAGGCGGCCAGCTCCAGCGGAGTGTCCGCGACGATCGAGTTGCCCTTCTCCGGACGGTTGAACGTGATCCGGGCGACGCGGTCGGCGACCTCGTAGGTCATGGTCTTCAGATTGTCGAAATCCACTCGTTCATCTTTCTCGCGAGCAGACGTGAAAACCCCCAAAATGATTGGTTTTTAGGGGTTTTCACGTCTGCTCGGCAGTTGAGATCAGCCCTTGACGAGGGCGCGTTCGATGATGGGTGCGAGGTCGAGGCCCGTCGGCAGCGTGCCGAAGGCACCACCCCACTGGCGGTCGAGGCGGCTGACGAGGAAGGCCTCGGCCACCGCGGGGTGCCCGTGGCGCACCAGCAGCGCGCCCTGCAGCGCCAGGGAGATGTCCTCGGCCACTTTGCGTCCGCGGTATTCGAGGGTCTGCGGATCGGTGAGTTGCGCCTTCAAAGCGTTGACATGGGCGTCCAGGCGGGGGTCCTGCGCCTGCGCGAGTTCGTCGAACAGCACCTCGATGCATTCGGGCTTGGTTGCCATGGCCCGCAGGGCGTCCAGTGCGCTGACATTGCCCGAGCCTTCCCAGATGCCCATGAGCGGCGCCTCGCGGTAGAGGCGCGGCATGCCGGATTCCTCGGCGTAGCCGTTACCGCCGAAGCACTCCATGGCCTCCGCGGCGTGCGGCGTCGCACGCTTGCACACCCAGTACTTGGCCGCGGCCAGACCGATTCGGCGGAACAGGCTTTCGCGTTCGTCGCCGCGCACGGCGCGGTCGGTGGCGCCGGCCATGCGCATCGCGAGCATGGTGGCGGCCTCGGCCTCGACGGCCATATCGGCGAGCACGTTGCGCATCAGCGGCTGGTCGATCAGATAGGCGCCGAACGCCTTGCGGTGCTGGGCGTGGTGCACGGCCTGCGTCAAGCCGGTCCGCATGCTGGTGGCGCTACCGAGCGTGCAGTCCAGGCGGGTCAGGTTGACCATCTCGATGATGGTCGGCACGCCGCGGCCTTCCTCGCCGACGAGCCAGACGGTCGCGCCGTCGTACTCGATCTCGCTCGAGGCGTTGGCGTGATTGCCGAGCTTGTCCTTGAGCCGCTGGATGAACATGCGGTTGCGGGTGCCGTCGGGCAGGACGCGGGGCAGGAAGAAGCACGACAGGCCACCAGGCGCCTGCGCCAACGCCAGGAACATGTCGCCCATCGGCGCCGAGGTGAACCACTTGTGGCCGCGCAGCGAGTAGGTGCCGTCCCCGTTCGGGGTGGCCTGCGTGGTGCCGGCGCGCACGTCGGAGCCGCCCTGCTTCTCGGTCATCGACATGCCCGCGGTGATACCTGCTTTGGTGGCAGGCACTTTCAGCTCGGGGTCGTACACCCGGCTGGTCAGCAGCGGCTCGTAGACCTTGGACAGCTCGGGGTTGAACCGCAGCGCCGGGACGACGGCGTAGGTCATGGAGATCGGGCAGACGTGGCCGGGCTCCGGGGTCCACGCCGACATCTTCGCGGCGCGGACGACGTGGGCGCCGGGACGGTCGTCGGCCCACGGTGCGCCGTGCAGACCGTGCGTCACGGCGGCGTTCATCAGCTGGTGGTAGGCGGGGTCGTACTCGACCTCGTCGACGCGGTGCCCGTAGCGGTCGTGCGTGTGCAGGATCGGGACGTTGCGGTCCGCCAGCTCACCCCAGCGCTGCGCCACCCGGCTCCCACCGAGGGCGCCGACTTCGTGGACCTCGTCGACACCCCATTCCCCGCCTTCGCGGATCAGGGCCTCGGCGAGCGCCGGGAAGGTCGCGGGGTTGTAGTTCTCGAGCGGCGGAACCTGGTTCGTGACGACATGCGTATCACCCATGTCCCCACTATTACACTTTTCCGACAGTCGCACAAGAACTGTATATAGCCGCTAGTGGCGCGTCACGACCTCGGTGGCGCGATCGCCGCGGTGCACGAAGTAGCCCAGCGTCACGATGACGAACCAGATGGCACCCACCAGGATCGCGGTCCGTCCGTCGTCGGTGAAGAACAGCAGCACGACGACGAGCGCCAGGAACCCGAGCGCCAGGAATGTCGTGTACGGCGCCCCCGGGAGGCGGTAATCCGACGCCGGCAACACACCGGCGGCCACCCGCTGGCGATAGACGAAGTGCGACACCAGGATCGAGCCCCACACGAAGATGATGCCGATGGTCGACACCGAGGTGATGTAGGCGAACGCCTTGTCGGGCGACAGGTAGTTCACCAGGACGCCGACGCCCATGGTCAGGGCCGAGAAGCAGATGGCGAGCATCGGCACGTGCCGGCTACTCAGCGCCTGCAGACCGGCGGGGGCGTCGCCACGCTGAGCGAGGCTGCGCACCATGCGGCCCGTCGAATAGATACCGGAGTTGCACGACGACAGCGCCGCCGTCAGCAGGATGAAGTTCACGATGCCCGCGGCGGCGGGGATGTTCAGGTACTGGAACACCGCGACGAACGGGCTGTGGCCCGCGTGGTAGTTCCGCCAGCCCTGCACCGACAGGATCACGATCAGCGCGCCGACGTAGAACAGGCCGATACGGAAAGGCAGCGTGTTGATGGCCTTGCGCAGCGTCACCTTGGGGTTCTCCGCCTCGCCCGCGGTGACACCGACGAGCTCGACACCGACGTAGGCGAACACCACGATCTGCAGGCTCAGCAGCGCCGAGCCGAGGCCCGTCGGGAAGAAACCGCCGTCGTTCCACAGGTTGGCGACCGTCGAGCCCGGACCGGGCGCCAACCCGGTGAACGGCAGCAGCACGCCGATACCGATGAGGATCATGCCGATGATCGCGGTCACCTTGATCATCGAGAACCAGAACTCGGCCTCACCGAAAACCTTCACCGAGATCAGGTTCGCGATGAAGAGCACCACCAGGACGACCAGCGCCGTCACCCACTGCGGGATGTCGTGTCCCCACGGCCAGTACTGCACGTACTTGCCGGCCACGGTGATCTCGGCCATGCACGTCGTGGCCCACACCGCCCAGTACGTCCACCCGTTCGCGAACCCGGCGAACCGGCCCATGAACTCTTCGGCGTACTCCGAGATGCTGCCCGACACCGGGCGGTACACCAGCAGCTCACCGAGTGCCCGCATGATGACGAACACGGCGAGGCCGGCCAGCAGGTACGCCAGGATCAGCGCCGGACCGGCCTTCTCGATGGCGCCGCCCGCACCGTAGAACAGGCCGGTACCGATGGCCCCGCCGATCGCGATCATCTGCACGGTTCTGGCGGACAGACCACGCTCGTAACCGGCGTCGGGTGTCTCTGCTACCTCAGTGTTGGCGTCTTGCACCCGTGGTGTCTATCACAATTGGCGGCGGTGACTAAACATTGTCGCGGAGGAACGCGATGTCATCTTTGCGACCGTCCTCGGACGTCTCACAGATCACCGGAGCGTCCGCGGCGCGCACCACCGCTGCCAGCAACTGCGGGTCGATCTGACCCGAACCGAAGTTGGCATGCCGGTCGGCGCCCGAACCGGCGGCGTCGCGGGAGTCGTTGCAGTGCACCAGATCGATGCGTCCGGTGATGGACTTGATGCGCTCGACCGCGTCGACGAGCGCCTCCCCCGCCGCCCAGGCATGGCAGGTGTCCAGGCAGAAGCCGATGCCCTTGTCGCCGATGCGATCCCACAGCCGGGCGATGGTGTCGAAGTGCCGCGCCATGGCGTGATCACCACCGGCGGTGTTCTCCAGGTAGACCGGCACATCGGTCTTGAGCGCGTCAAGTGCCTTCACCCAGCGCTCGAAGCCGGCCTCCATGTCGTTGTCGTCGGCGTGACCGCCGTGCACGATCACGGCCGTCGCGCCGATCTCGGAGGCGGCGTCACACGTGTCCTGCAGGATCTTGCGCGACGGGATGCGCACCTTGTTGTTGGCCGACGCGACGTTGATCAAGTACGGCGCGTGGACATACAACGGCACCGTCGAGGCCCGCAGAATCTCGGCGTCCTCACGCGGCGCGGGCTTCTTCCAGCTCTGCGGATTTCCCAGGAAGAACTGCACCACATCGGCACCGTCGGCAGCGGCCGCGGCCAAGGGGTCGGTGTTGTCAACATGCGAACCAATCAGCACGGGGCCAGTCTAGGGCGCGGGCCCGACAACGGCGAACAGCTACCGGACCGACAGTTTGCCCGGCAGCCATCTGCCCTGCAGTCGACGTTGCTGCCGCATTGCTCCGCAAAGTCTTGTGCCGGTAAGGAATACGCGACGAGCTCACTAGCGCGCCTATCGAAAGTCGTTGGCGCAGATCGCACACTGCGCGACATCGTGGCGCAATGGCGCACCAGTGCACGCCGGGCCGGCGTGACTTACGTCACGAAGTGAACCGATCAGCGTCAGGCCTCGTGACCCCGGGTAAAGGGAGAACAAATGAGCGTAATCGCAAGTGTCCGTGGAGAACTGCCCGCCAACCGGTACACCCAGGATGAGGTGACCGACGCACTCCTGGCGCTGCCCGGTTATGCCGAGCACGCAGACGCCATCCGCAAACTTCATCGCAGCGCCAAAGTCGCCAGTCGGCATACGGTTCTGCCGCTGGAGGACTACGCCGCCATCACGGACTTCGGCCGCGCCAACGACGTGTTCATCGAACACGCTGTGGCGCTCGGGAGCGCCGCGATCGTCGGCGCCCTGGAGGAAGCGGGGCTGAAACCGGCCGACGTCGACGTCATCTACACAACGACTGTCACCGGGGTGGCGGTGCCGACGCTGGACGCCCGGATCGCCGGACTGATCGGCTTGCGGCCCGATGTGCGGCGGGTACCGATGTTCGGGCTGGGCTGCGTGGCCGGCGCGGCCGGCGTGGCGCGTGTCAACGACTACCTGAGCGGGGCGCCCGACAGTGTCGCCGTGCTACTCGCGGTGGAATTGTGCTCGCTGATACCCAAGACCGAACCATCGATGGCGACTGTCGTCGGCTCGAGCCTGTTCGGCGACGGCGCCGCCGCGGTGGTCATGGTCGGCGACCGCCGCGCCGCGCGCGTCGACGCGTCCGGACCTGCGGTGCTCGCCTCACGCAGCCACCTCTACCCCGATTCGCAGCGGACGATGGGCTGGGACGTCGACTCCAGTGGCTTCCGGTTGGTGCTGTCCCCCGACGTGCCGAAGGTCGTCGAGAAGTACCTCGGTGACGACGTCACGGAATTCCTTGCCGCACATGGGCTTCAAATCAGCGACATTGCGGCGTGGGTCAGCCACCCGGGCGGTCCCAAGGTGATCGAGGCCATCACCGCAACTCTCGGGCTGCCCGACGACGCACTCGAACTGACATGGCGATCATTGGCCGAGGTCGGCAATCTCTCGTCGGCGTCGGTGTTGCATGTCCTGCGGGACACGATGGCCAAGCAGCCGCCGGCCGGCAGCGCCGGGCTGATGATGGCGATGGGTCCCGGATTCTGCTCGGAACTCGTCCTGCTGCGCTGGCGCTGACCCGTGATCTGGTACTTCGCCCTGATCGCGGTGGTCGCCATCGAGCGCCTCGCCGAACTCGTGGTATCGCGCCGCAATCTGGCCTGGTCGCTGGCTCGGGGCGGCCGCGAATACGGATTCAGCCACTATCCCGTCATGGTGCTGCTGCACGTCGGCCTGCTGGTGGGCTGTGTAACCGAACCGCTGCTACTCCATCGGCCGTTCCTCCCCGCCCTCGGCTGGCCGATGCTGGCCGTCGTCGTGGCCGCGCAGGTGCTGCGGTGGTGGTGCATCACCACTCTCGGACCGCAGTGGAACACCCGCGTCATCGTTGTCCCTGGAGCAGAGCGGATCGTCGGCGGGCCCTACCAGTGGATCCCGCACCCCAACTACGTGGCGGTGGTCATCGAGGGCATCGCGTTGCCCCTGGTGCACACCGCGTGGCTGACGGCGACGGTGTTCACCGCGCTCAATGCCTTGCTGCTACGTACCCGGCTGCGCGTCGAGAACACGGCGTTGGCGAGCCTGTCGTGATCGACCTCCTGGTGGTCGGCGGCGGTCCGGCGGGACTGGCGACGTCGCTGTACGCGGCACGCGCGGGGCTGGAGACCGTCGTCGTCGAGCGCCGACCGGGCACGCTGGACAAGGCCTGCGGCGAAGGGCTGATGCCGCACTCGCTTGCCCAACTCGACAGGCTGGGCGTGGCGGCGACCGGCCGGACGCTGCGCGGGATCAGCTATCACGAGGGTCCGACGCGGGTCGAGGCTGCGTTCCACGGCGGCATGGGACGCGGAATCCGCCGGACGACGCTGCACGCGGCGATGTCAGACGCCGCAGCGGCAGCCGGGGTGAAGATCGTCCAGGGTGTGGCCGGGGAGATCACGCAGGACGCTGACAGTGTCGAAGCTGCTGGGGTGCGAGCGCGCTATCTGGTGGCGGCCGACGGGCTGCACTCGACGATCCGCCGCGACCTCGGGCTGGGTCGGCCGGCCACCGGCCCGCGCCGGTGGGGCATTCGCCGGCACATCCAGATGGCGCCGTGGACCGACCACGTCGAGGTGCACTGGAGCCGCGAGGCGGAGGCCTACGTGACACCGGTGGCCGACGACTGCGTCGGCATCGCGATCCTGTCGGCCGGCCGCGGCGGTTTCGATGCGAAGTTCGCGGCGTTCGACGAGTTGCGCGAGCGTATCGACGGATACGAACGCGGCCCCGACCTGGCGGCCGGACCACTGCGCCAGCAGGTGCGCGCCCGGGTGGCCGGCCGGGTGCTGCTGGTCGGCGACGCCGCCGGCTACGTCGACGCATTGACCGGTGAAGGACTCGGGTTGTCGTTCGGTGCGGCCGAGGCTTTGGTCGACTGCGTCGTCCACGGCCGGGTTGACGAGTACGACCGCCGCTGGCGCAGCCTGACCCGTCGCTACCGGCTGCTGACCGAGGGGTTGGTGCGCGCGGGTGCCGTCCCGGCCGTGCGGTCCCGCATCGTCCCGGCGGCCGCTGCCCTGCCGCGCGTGTTCTCCACTGCGGTCAATCTGTTGGCCAACTGACTGGCGTGGGCCACCTTTCCCGCGAGCTGGGGGTACCTCCCGCTTGCGGGGGAACGTGAAAACCCCCAAATCCCGAAGGTTTTGGGGGTTTTCACGTCTGCTCGCCAAGTTGTCCACAGGCTCCGGCGCTCGGGGATTCCGCTTGGCCGCCTAGTCCGCAACCATGCGACACGTGGGGGTTGACGAACTGCGCGCGCTATTTGTGGCAAATGGCGGAGTGGTGGCCAAACAACAATTGCTGACCGTCTTGTCGCCGAAGGCGGTCGAGGTCCAAGTCCGCGCCGGGCGGCTGATTCGGGTGCGTCGTGGCGTCTATGCGTTGCAGGCACCGGATCGAGCTCAGCGCCTTGCTGCGCTGGATGTCGCCTGCGGCAAAGAGATCGTCATGTGCATGCATACAGCCGCCGAGCAGTACGGATTCTGCACCGAGCCGGACGAGCGGCTGCACATTCTGGATCCGGGCGTTCGCGTTCGACCTATGGCTGATCTGGTGGTCCATCAGAGAATCGGTGCGCCCCTACGACGAGTCGACGGTCGGCTGGCGACAGCGCCGGCTTGGACTGCCATCGAGGTGGCTCGGACCCTGCGGCGCCCGCGGGTGCTGGCGACCCTCGACGCAACGCTGCGCAGTCGCTCTTGTTCACGAGCTGACCTCGAAGCCGCACTTCGTGAACAGTCCGGCCGACGCGGCGTCGTCAAAGTGCGTGAACTGTTGGCCCACGCTGACGGCCGGGCCGAGTCACCGATGGAGTCCGAGATGCGACTGGTCTTCATGGACTGGGGACTGCCGACGCCGGAATTGCAGCACGAGATCGTGGATCGCCACGGACAACTGTGGAGAGTCGATTTCGCGTGGCTCGACTACCGGGTGGCGGCCGAGTACGACAGTGTCGACTGGCACGCCAACCCGGAGGCCTTCAAGCACGACCGGATGAAGACGGCGCGATTGCAGGAATGTGGTTGGGTGTCGATCCCGGCAGTAATCGATGATATTCGGCGGCATCCCGCGGAATTGTGTGCGCGAATCCGACACCATCTGGACACCCCGCTACTCGCCGGGTGAGCTGGCGGCGCCGGCGGGTGAGCAGACGTGAAAACCCCCAAAACCCGAAGGTTTTGGGGGTTTTCACGTCTGCTCGCGGGGAAAGGTGACCCCCGCTACCAGCTAGCGGTAGTCGCTGTAACCGTAGTCATCCAGCGGCACGGCAGCACCAGTGGCCTGACCGAAGTCCGGGCTGTAGTACTGATCCTCGTAAGACGGGATCGTGTACGCCGCAGCGCGGGCTTCCTCGGTCGGCTGGACCTGGATGTTGCGGTACCGGTTGATGCCCGTACCAGCCGGGATCAACTTACCGATGATCACGTTCTCCTTCAGACCCTGCAGCTTGTCGCTACGGCAGTTGATGGCCGCATCGGTCAGCACGCGAGTGGTCTCCTGGAACGACGCCGCCGACAGCCACGAGTCCGTGGCCAGCGATGCCTTCGTGATACCCATCAGCACCGGACGGCCGGCCGCGGGCTCGTTGCCCTCGGCGACAACCCGACGGTTCTCCGACTCGAACTCGCTGCGCTCGGTCAGCGAGCCGGGCAGGAATTCCGTCGAGCCCGAGTCGATGATCGTCACGCGACGCAGCATCTGCCGGACGATGACCTCGATGTGCTTGTCGTGGATCGACACACCCTGTGCGCGGTAGACCTCCTGGACCTCCTTGACGAGGTGAATCTGCACCTCGCGGGGGCCCTGGACGCGGAGCACCTCGTGGGGGTTCGCCGAACCCTCCATGAGCTGCTGACCGACCTCGACGTGGTCACCGTCCGCCAACAGGCGCTCGGTACCGTCGTCGTGCTTGAAGACGCGCAGGCGACGGTTACGGCGCGGCAGCTTGTCGTAGACGACTTCCTCGCCACCATCGTCGGGAACGATGGTGATCTTGTAGAACTTGTCGTCTTCTTCCAGCTGCACCCGGCCGGCTACGTCGGCGATCGGAGCGACGTTGCGGGGCACACGGGCCTCGAACAGCTCCTGCACGCGGGGCAGACCACCGACGATGTCGGCGCCACCGGTAACACCACCCTGGTGGAAGGTACGCATGGTCAGCTGAGTACCGGGCTCACCGATGGACTGGGCGGCGACGATGCCGACGGCCTCGCCGATGTCGACCAGCTTGCCGGTGGCCATGCTGCGGCCGTAGCACTTGGCACAGACGCCGGTGCCGGTGGCACAGGTCAGCACAGAACGCACCTTGACCGTCGAGATACCGGCGGCCAGCAGAGCCTCGATCGCCGGGTCGCCGAGATCGTGACCACGCTCGACGACGACGTTGCCGTTCGCGTCGACTGCATCGGTGGCCAGGGTCCGCGCGTAGGCGGAGGTCTCGACGTGGGCATCGCGCACCAGCGAACCGTCGGCCTGGACCTCGGCCAAGGTGACGATGACGCCGCGCTCGGTCTCACAGTCGGTCTCACGGACGATGACGTCCTGCGACACGTCAACCAGACGACGGGTCAGGTAACCCGAGTCGGCGGTACGCAGAGCGGTATCGGCCAGACCCTTACGAGCACCGTGGGTGTTGATGAAGTACTCCAACACCGTCAGGCCCTCGCGGAAGGACGACTTGATGGGCCGCGGGATGAACTCACCCTTCGGATTCGTCACCAGACCCTTCATGCCGGCCAGGGTGCGGGTCTGGGTGAGGTTACCCGTGGCGCCCGACTTCACGATCGTGATGATCGGGTTGTCCGCCGGGTAGTAGTCCTCCAGCGCCTTACCGACCTCTTCCGTGGCCTGCTGCCAGATCTTGACCAGCGACTCGTTGCGCTCGTCGTGGTTCAGACCACCGCGCTGGTACTTCTTCTCGATCGCGTCGGCCTGGCTCTCGTAGCGCTCCAGGATCTCCGCCTTCTGCGGCGGCACCAGAACGTCGGCCATCGAGACCGTCACGCCCGAGCGGGTCGCCCAGTGGAAACCGGCGTCCTTCAGCTTGTCGACGGTCTGCGCCACGACGATCATCGGGTAGCGCTCGGCGAGATCGTTGATGATCGCCGCCTGGACCTTCTTGTGCATCTGCTTGTCGACGAACGGGTAACCCTTCGGCAGCAGCTCGTTGAAGAGCACGCGACCCAGGGTGGTTTCCGCGGTCCACGCGTCGCCCGGCTTCCAGCCGTTCTCGAACAGCTGGGCCTCGATCTCGGCCGGCGGACGCAGGTGCGTCAACCGGATCTTGATCTTCGCGCGCACCGACAGCGCACCGCGGTCCATGGCCATGATGGCCTCGGCCGGGCTGCTGTAGACGCCCTGCTCAGCGCTGTCCTTGGTGGCCGCGACAAACTCGCCGAGGTCGCCCTCGATGTGCGTGGTCAGGAAGAACAGACCGGTCACCATGTCCAGACGCGGCATGGCGAGCGGGCGGCCCGACGCCGGCGACAGGATGTTGTTCGACGACAGCATGAGAATGCGCGCCTCGGCCTGCGCCTCCGCGCTGAGCGGGAGGTGCACGGCCATCTGGTCACCGTCGAAGTCGGCGTTGAACGCCTCAC
Source organism: Mycolicibacterium sp. CBMA 226 (assembly GCF_009729075.1). Classification (GTDB taxonomy): domain Bacteria; phylum Actinomycetota; class Actinomycetes; order Mycobacteriales; family Mycobacteriaceae; genus Mycobacterium. The sequence continues at coordinate 620,054 of NZ_VTGY01000013.1, forward strand.
ACACCAGCGGGTGCAGCTGGATGGCCTTGCCTTCCACCAGCTGCGGCTCGAAGGCCTGGATACCCAGGCGGTGCAGCGTAGGTGCACGGTTCAGCAGCACCGGGTGCTCGGCGATGACCTCTTCGAGGACATCCCACACCTGGGGACGCTGACGCTCGACCATGCGCTTGGCGCTCTTGATGTTCTGCGCGTGGTTCAGGTCGACCAGACGCTTCATCACGAACGGCTTGAACAGTTCGAGAGCCATCAGCTTGGGCAGACCGCACTGGTGCAGCTTGAGCTGCGGGCCGACCACGATGACCGAACGGCCCGAGTAGTCGACGCGCTTACCCAGCAGGTTCTGACGGAAGCGACCCTGCTTGCCCTTGAGCAGATCGGACAGCGACTTGAGCGGACGGTTGCCCGGACCGGTGACCGGCCGGCCACGACGGCCGTTGTCGAACAGCGCGTCCACAGACTCCTGCAGCATGCGCTTCTCGTTGTTGACGATGATCTCGGGCGCACCGAGGTCGATCAGTCGCTTCAACCGGTTGTTGCGGTTGATGACGCGGCGGTACAGATCGTTCAGGTCGGAGGTCGCGAAGCGGCCACCGTCGAGCTGAACCATCGGGCGCAGCTCCGGCGGGATCACCGGAACGGCGTCGAGCACCATGCCCATCGGCGAGTTCCGGTTGGTCTGGAACGCGGCGACGACCTTCAGGCGCTTGAGGGCGCGGAGCTTCTTCTGGCCTTTGCCGTTCTTGATGGTGTCGCGCAGCGACTCGGCCTCGGCATCGATGTCGAAGGTCTCGATGAGCTTCTTGATCGACTCGGCACCCATGGCGCCCTGGAAGTACTCGCCGTAGCGATCTTGCAGCTCGCGGTAGAGCACCTCGTCGACGATGAGCTGCTTCGGCGCCAGCTTGCTGAAGGTGGTCCAGATCTCGTCGAGCCGGTCCAGCTCACGCTGCGCCCGGTCGCGGAGCTGACGCATCTCGCGCTCGCCACCGTCGCGCACCTTGCGGCGGACGTCAGACTTGGCGCCATCGCGCTCCAGCTCGGCGAGGTCGGCCTCAAGCTTCTGCGAACGCTCGGCCAGGTCCAGATCGCGCTGGTCCTCGACGGCCTTCTTCTCGACGACCATCTCGGCCTCGAGCGTGGACAGCTCGTTGTGCCGCATCTCGGTGTCGACCGAAGTGATGACGTAGGCCGCGAAGTAGATGATCTTTTCCAGATCCTTCGGGGCCAGGTCCAGCAGGTAGCCCAAGCGCGACGGAACGCCCTTGAAGTACCAGATGTGGGTGACGGGCGCGGCCAGCTCGATGTGGCCCATGCGCTCACGACGCACCTTGGCGCGAGTCACCTCGACGCCACAGCGCTCGCAGACGATGCCCTTGAAGCGGACGCGCTTGTACTTACCGCAGTAGCACTCCCAGTCGCGGGTCGGCCCGAAGATCTTCTCGCAGAACAGGCCGTCCTTTTCGGGCTTGAGCGTGCGGTAGTTGATGGTCTCCGGCTTCTTGACCTCGCCGAACGACCAATTACGGATGTCTTCCGCGGTGGCCAGGCCGATGCGGAGTTCATCGAAGAAGTTGACGTCTAGCACGTAACTCCCTTTCCCCTTGCGGGTGTATGAATCAGAAAAAGCTGACTACGGGCGGATTTAGGCAAGGTCCTCGACGGACGCGGATTCGTTGCGCGACAGGTTGATACCCAGGTTCGCGGCGGTGCGCTCCAGGTCCTCGTCATCGCTGTCGCGCATCTCGATCGCGGCGCCGTCCGAAGACAGCACCTCGACGTTGAGGCACAGCGACTGGAGTTCCTTGAGCAGAACCTTGAACGACTCCGGAATGCCCGGCTCGGGGATGTTCTCGCCCTTGACGATCGCCTCGTAGACCTTCACGCGACCGACGGTGTCGTCGGACTTGATGGTCAGCAGCTCCTGCAGCGTGTACGCCGCACCGTAGGCCTGCATGGCCCAGCACTCCATCTCACCGAACCGCTGGCCACCGAACTGCGCCTTACCACCGAGCGGCTGCTGGGTGATCATCGAGTACGGGCCGGTCGAACGCGCGTGGATCTTGTCGTCGACCAAGTGGTGCAGCTTCAGGATGTACATGTAACCGACCGTGACCGGGTACGGGAACGGCTCACCCGAACGACCGTCGAACAGCTGCGACTTGCCGTCTGCGTCGACCATGACGTCACCGTCGCGGTTCGGCAGCGTCGCGCCCAGCAGGCCCTGCAGCTCGTTCTCGCGGGCACCGTCGAACACCGGGGTGGCGACGATGCTGTCGCGCGGCGCGCTGTGCATGCCTTCCGGCAGGTTCCGCGCCCACTCCGGCTCGCCTTCGATGTTCCAGCCGGCCTTGGCCACCCACCCGAGGTGGGTTTCCAGAATCTGGCCGATGTTCATACGACGCGGCACACCGTGCGTGTTCAGGATGATGTCCACCGGGGTGCCATCAGGCATGAACGGCATGTCCTCGATCGGCAGGATCTTGCCGATGACGCCCTTGTTGCCGTGGCGGCCGGCGAGCTTGTCACCGTCGGAGATCTTGCGCTTCTGGGCCACGTAGACGCGGACCAGCTCGTTGACACCAGCGGGCAGATCGTCGTCGTCCTCGCGCGAGAACACGCGGACGCCGATGACCTTGCCGGACTCACCGTGCGGCACCTTCAGCGAGGTGTCGCGGACCTCACGGGCCTTCTCACCGAAGATGGCACGCAGCAGGCGCTCTTCCGGGGTCAGTTCGGTCTCACCCTTCGGGGTGACCTTGCCGACCAGGATGTCGCCGTCGCGGACCTCGGCGCCGATGCGGACGATGCCGCGCTCGTCGAGGTCAGCCAGCACCTCGTCGGAGACGTTCGGGATGTCCCGGGTGATCTCCTCGGCGCCCAGCTTGGTGTCGCGGGCATCGATCTCGTGCTCCTCGATGTGGATCGAGGTGAGCACGTCCTGCTCCACGAGCCGCTGGCTCAGGATGATGGCGTCCTCGTAGTTGTGGCCTTCCCACGGCATGACCGCCACGAGCAGGTTCTTACCGAGGGCCATTTCACCGTTCTCGGTGCAGGGACCGTCGGCGATGACCTGGCCGGCCTCGACGCGCTGCCCCGAGTCCACGATCGGGCGCTGGTTGGCGCACGTGCCGTGGTTCGAGCGGTTGAACTTGCGCATCCGGTAGGTGTGCCGCGAGCCGTCGTCAGCCATGACGGTGACGTAGTCGGCGGACACCTCTTCGATGACACCCGACTTATCGGCGACGACGACGTCACCGGCGTCGATGGCGGCACGCAGCTCCATACCGGTACCGACCAGCGGGGCCTCGCTGCGCACCAACGGAACCGCCTGACGCTGCATGTTCGCACCCATGAGGGCGCGGTTGGCGTCGTCGTGCTCCAGGAACGGGATCATCGCGGTCGCGACCGACACCATCTGGCGCGGCGAGACGTCCATGTAGTCGACGTCGTTCGCCGAGACGAACTCGACCTCGCCGCCCTTACGACGGACGAGAATCTTGTCCTCGGTGAAGTGGCCGGCCTCGTCCAGCGGCGAGTTGGCCTGCGCCACGACGTGGCGGTCCTCCTCGTCGGCGGTCAGGTAGTCGATCTGATCGGTGACGATGCCGTCGACGACCTTGCGGTACGGGGTCTCGATGAACCCGAACGGGTTCACCCGCGCGTACACCGACAGCGAACCGATCAGACCGATGTTCGGGCCTTCCGGGGTCTCGATCGGGCACATGCGGCCGTAGTGCGACGAGTGGACGTCGCGGACCTCGAGGCCGGCGCGCTCACGGGACAGACCACCGGGGCCCAGCGCCGACAGACGACGCTTGTGGGTCAGACCCGACAGCGGGTTGTTCTGGTCCATGAACTGCGACAGCTGCGACGTGCCGAAGAACTCCTTGATCGCCGCCACGACGGGACGGATGTTGATCAGGGTCTGCGGGGTGATCGCCTCGACGTCCTGCGTGGTCATGCGCTCGCGGACGACACGCTCCATACGCGACAGGCCGACCCGGATCTGGTTCTGGATCAGCTCGCCCACGGTGCGCAGACGACGGTTGCCGAAGTGGTCGATGTCGTCGACCTCGACGGGGACCTCGACGCCACCGGGGGCGGTCATGGTCTTGTCACCGTCGTGCAGGCGCACCAGGTACTCGATGGTGGCGACGATGTCCTCTTCGGTCAGCGTCGTCGCGGTCACCTGGGCCGGGTTGCCGTCGTGCAGGCCCAGCTTCTTGTTGACCTTGTACCGGCCCACGCGGGCCAGGTCGTAACGCTTCTCCTTGAAGAACAGGTTCTCCAGCAGGGTCTGCGCCGACTCCTTGGTCGGCGGCTCGCCCGGGCGCAGCTTCCGGTAGATGTCCAGCAGGGCCTCGTCGGGACCGGCGGTCGGGTCCTTCTCGAGGGTGCCCATCATGATCTCGGAGAAGCCGAAGCGCTCACGGATCTGCTCGTTGGTCCAGCCCAGTGCCTTCAGCAGCACGGTGACCGGCTGGCGGCGCTTGCGGTCGATGCGGACACCGACGGTGTCGCGCTTGTCGACGTCGAACTCCAGCCAGGCGCCACGGCCCGGGATGACCTTGACGCTGTGCAGGGTCTTCTCGGTGGCCTTGTCGATGGACTCGTCGAAGTACACACCCGGCGACCGGACGAGCTGCGACACGACGACGCGCTCGGTGCCGTTGATGATGAAGGTGCCCTTTTCGGTCATCATCGGGAAGTCACCCATGAAGACCGTCTGGCTCTTGATCTCGCCGGTGGTGTTGTTGATGAACTCAGCCGTGACGAACAGCGGGGCCGCGTACGTCTGGTCCTTCTCCTTGCACTCGTCGACCGGAGCCTTGACCTCGTCGAAACGGGGGTCGGAGAAGCTCAGCGACAGAGTGCCGGCGAAGTCCTCGATCGGCGACAGCTCGGCGAGGACCTCTTCGAGGCCACCGACGGGGTTGATGTCACCGCGATCGACTGCCTTCGAGCGCCAGCGGTCGGACCCGATCAGCCACTCGAAGGAATCCGTCTGTACGTCGAGCAGGCCCGGAACCTCAAGTGGTTCGCGCAGCTTGGCGAACGAGACTCGGTTCGGCGCTCCTGGGACGGAGTTGTTGGAATCTACTGACTTGATCTCGCGAGAGACTGCCAAGATGCGTCCTTCCAGCACCTGATGCGACCAATCCGGTGCCGGTCGAAACCGGTCCGAATTGCCGCTCTATCTGCGTCGGTCCGGCTGGCGTTCTCACAGTCCGGGCCTTACAAGACACAGGGCACGCGTCTAGATCACTGAGCAAGACTCAGGCTAGAAGGTGTCAGGTGCGGGTGAGGTGGGCAGGATGCAGCCAGCGCAACGTCCAACATTAGCGTAGGACGGCGCATTCCTCAACCACGGCATGCTGAATCAAGGGTTTGATCGGCTGACGCTGGCTGGCGTCCGGAACCCTCGAATACATGCTGCCCAACAGATTGGCCCGTTTGCGGGCATCAGTCAAGACTTGCCACGGTGTTTGGTGTGGAGTTTTGCCGGCAACTGGCGAACCGGGGCGTTCACATCGTGACCCAGCGGGCCCCGCGGCGCCACCCGCACGCCACCGCAGGCGGACGGGCCGTGACCAAGATCACTGACTCCCGGGCCCGCAACGGTCTCACGCGCGCACTCCGCAGCTCGGCGAGCGGAGTTTTCGCGGCCGGTGCGCACGCTCGCCGACAAAATCGCGCCCGGGCCGATATCCGGCCCGGGCGCGATTTGCGACGTTCTTCTGCGGATCAGGCCCGCGGAATCTGTGCGGTCACCGGGTCGTCGATACCTTTGCCGTTCTTGTTGAGGTCCTCCAAGATGGCGGCCTGCGCGGCGGGCGGCAGGGTGTGCAGGATCGAGCGCACGCGGGCCTGACGACGAGCCACACCCTGGCGGACCGGCATACCCGGGGTCACCTCGATCTGCGGCGGCACACCCTCGATCTCCTCGACACCGCCGTCGGCGTGACCGGCGTCGATCGCGGCCTGCTCGGCGGCAGCCGTGGCGGCGTCCTTCTCCTCCGACATACCGATCGGGCCGATACGACGACCGTTGAGGAACTGCTTGACCGCCGGCTCCTCACTGGTCAGCAGCACCTCGCGGGGGCCGAACATGACCAGGTGCTTGCGGTAGAGCATGCCGATGTTGTCCGGCACCGTACGCACGATGTTGATGTTGTGCGTCACGATCAGCACGGTGGCGTCGATCTGGGCGTTGATGTCGATCAGCAGCTGCGACAGATACGCGGTACGCACGGGGTCCAGACCCGAGTCCGGCTCGTCGACCAGGATGATCTTCGGGTCCAACACCAGGGCCCGGGCCAGGCCGGCACGCTTGCGCATACCACCGGAGATTTCGCCCGGGAACTTGTGACCGTCGTTGGGCATACCCACGACGTCCAGCTTCTCCATCACGATCTTGCGGATCTCCGACTCGGACTTCTTGGTGTGCTCACGCAGCGGAAAGGCCGTGTTGTCGTAGATGTTCATCGAACCGAACAGCGCGCCGTCCTGGAACAGCACCCCGAACAGGGTCCGGATCTCGTACAGCTCCTTGGCCGAGCACTCGATGATGTTGGTGCCATCGATGACAATGGAGCCGCGCTCGGGGCGCAGCAGGCCGATCAGGGACTTCAGGAACACCGACTTACCGGTACCGGACGGGCCCAGCATGACGCTGACCTCACCGGCGGGAATGGTCAAAGTGACGTCTTCCCAAATCTTCGACGAGCCAAAGGACTTACTCAGCCCCGTTACGTCGATTTGGACGCCCATGTGAGATCCCTTCCGCCAGCGCTCGCGCGCCATCCGCTGCCCTGCCTGTGGCTTGAGTCACTGTAGCGCATCGATCGCGAGCTGATACACCTTGTTCCAACTATCGGACGGCCCACGCAGAAGTCCCTCCGATGGACACGTAGCCAACTACCTCATTGTCCTTCCGGGGGTGAGAAATGCCCCTATTTACAACCCCTGAAAAGCGAAATCCCCCGGAGTCCACAGTGGGACTCCGGGGGAAAACGTCAGTTCTGGCGAACTTACTTGACGGACACCGAAGCGCCGGCGGCCTCGAGCTTGGCCTTGGCGTCGTCGGCGGCCTCCTTGGTGACCTTCTCCAGCAGCGGCTTGGGGGCGCCGTCGACCAGGTCCTTGGCTTCCTTCAGGCCCAGGCCGGAAACGATCTCGCGGACGACCTTGATGACGCCGATCTTCTTGTCGCCGGCACCCTCGAGGATGACGTCGAACTCGGTCTGCTCTTCGGCAGCCTCAGCGGCGGCCGGGGCGGCACCAGCGGCGGCAACGGCGACCGGAGCGGCGGCGGTGACGTCGAAGGTCTCCTCGAACTGCTTCACGAACTCCGAGAGCTCCAGCAGGGTCATTTCCTTGAACGCGTCGAGCAGTTCTTCGGTGGACAGCTTGGCCATGTGAATGGTCCTTCCTTATTACTTCTGTGGTGATTGGGGGTTTGTTGTGAAGCCGAGCCTCAGTTTTCTGAGGCAGCCTTCTTGTCCTGCAGAGCAGCGGCCAGGCGAGCAACCTGGGACGCGGGCGCAACGAACAGCGCCGCGGCCTGGGACTGCTTCGCCTTGAGGGCGCCGGCCAGCTTGGACAGCAGCACCTCGCGCGACTCGAGGTCGGCGATCTTCTCAACCTGGGCCACGGACAGCGCAGCGCCGTCCATGTAGCCGCCCTTGATGACGAGCTGCTTGTGATCCTTCGCGAACTTCTTGATTGCCTTCGCGGCATCGACCGGCTCGCCGGTGATGAACGCGATGGCGGTCGGACCTGCGAACAGGTCGTCGAGGCCCTCGACTCCGGCCTCCGAGGCAGCGCGCTTGACCAGGGTGTTCTTGGCGACGGTGTACGTCGTCGAAGCACCAAGGGAGCGACGCAGCTCGGCGAGGTTGGCAACCGTCAGACCGCGGTACTCGGTCACGACAGTGGCCGTCGAGGCCTTGAACTGTTCGGCAATGTCAGCGACCGCAGTGGCTTTGTCAGCCTTGGCCATACATGCCTCCTTGTGGTGTATTCAGCGACCCACTGGAGACTGCCGGGGATTCGCCCCGGAAATGCAAAGCGCCCCGACACAGAAAGGTCGGGGCGCGCAGAATAAAACTCTGAAAACCTCGTCCTCCTGCGTGGGCCGCCAGGCATTGCCTGGACCTTCAACCTCTTCGCGCAAGCGCTCAGCGGTGACCGACGGTCTTCGGTGGAACTGCACAAGAGTAGCCGATGACCTGCCGATCAGCCAAAACGGTCCAAACCGCGACGCCGCGGGCTACGGCTCAGGCCCCCCAGATCTGTCTGCGGATGAGGGCCGAAAGAGTGCGGCGGCACCAACCAAGCCCGCGTCGCCACCGAGTTCGGCCGGCACCACGCGCAGGCCGCGCAGAAAACTCAACCCCGCATAACGGGGCAGCGCCGCCCGCAGCGGGCCGAACAACACTTCGCCCGCATTCGCCACTCCGCCGCCGAGCACCACCAGGTCCAGATCGCAGACCGCCGCGGCCGATGCGACGGCGACCGCGATCGCCGCGGCACCGCGCGAGAATGCCTGCACCGCAACCGGATTCCCGCGGCCGGCGGCCTCGGCAAGCGCCTTCGCATCGGCGTCGGGCGGAGCGTCCCAGCCGTGCTCGTGCGCCCACCGCGCCAGGTGTGGGCCCGAGGCCACCACTTCCACGCAGCCCTGTCCGCCGCACGCGCAGCGTGGGCCGTCGGGTTCCACCACGACGTGCCCGATATGACCGGCGTTGCCGGTACGACCGAGGTAGGGCGCGCCATCGAGAACCAGACCGCCGCCGATCCCGGTCGACACCACCATGCCCAGCAGGAACCGCGTCCCCCGACCGGCCCCGCGCCAGTGCTCACCCATGGCCAGGCACACGACGTCGCCCGCCAGCCGAACCGTGAGGCCCGTACGTTCGGTGAGCCGTCCAACCAGCGGAAACTGTTGCCAGGCCGGGATATTGAGCGGACTGACGGTGCCCGCAACCAGATCGATGGGACCGGCGCAGCCGACGCCCACGCCCCGCAGCGGGCGCTCACCGGCGGCGGCGCGGGTGCTGTCGATCAACGCGTCGACTGTTGCCCACACGCTGTCGCTGTCCGCGTGCGGCGTCGGCAACTGCTCACGGTGCACGAGAATGCCGTCCGGGTCGACGAGGGCCGCGGCGATCTTGGTGCCACCGATGTCGAGGGCGAGGGTCAGTTTGGGCATCGGCACCTTCAGTGGCGGTGGACGTGGTCGGGCTGGCGCGGGTCACCGGGATGTTCGTAGCCGGGTGCCAGCTGCACCGACTCGGCACGGCGTGCGTCGAGCCAGTGCCGGAAGGCCCGCCGGCGCGCCGACGCGACAAGGTGTGCGGTGATCTGTGGCCGTACCCGATCCAGCGGCGGGGCGACGGCCGGCGCGGTGGACCAGCCGTCCGGACCGGGTACCGGCCGGGCGAACCGCATGGGGTTGCGGGCGTGGTAGCGCTCGACCTCGTCGTCGGGCACCCGCACTTCCGCGGTCACGCGGGCGAACAGCGCCCGCGCCAGCGGCTGCTCGAGGGCTGCGGCCGCAATGCTGCCGAGCTCCATGCGGGCCGGCTGGTCGGGCAGCACGTCGGCTTCTGATGGCGCGCCCCGGTCGGTCACCCCGAGTTCGGCGGCCGCCACCCGCACCATCTCGTCGGTGACGAGCAGCTGGGTCAGCCAGCGCCGCAGCTGCCGGCCCTCACTGCTACCTGCGACCGGCAGCGATGGAGCCAATGTGCTTGCCCGCAAGCGTGTTTCACGTTGATCGAGGGCGGCGACCGGAATCGGTCGCCCGGCGACGGTGGCGATGCAGTTCATCGGACCCGCACCGAAACCGCCGGGGTGTAGAGCACCCGGCCCGCCGCGGCGATCCGGATCAGTGCCCACCACTGCCCCGGTTCGGCCCACGGCGGCGGTGCCACGTCGAAGTCGAAAGCGACGGTGCCGCCGGCCGCGACGTCGGCGCCGAGCACGGCCGGACCCAGCCAGTCCCAGGTGCCCCACGAACTGATCAGGTGCGCTTCCAGGCTCAGCGGCGCACCGGCGGCGGAGCCGACGACGACGCTCAGGTCCGCGTGCCCGCCGGCGGCGACGTCGACCGGTTCGGGCTCGGCGACGATTCTGAGCAGCGGGGCGTCGGCGGGTTCGCCGACGGTGACGATGCAGACGTCCTCGACCAGCTGGCGCCACGAGGCCGGGACCTGATGCTGCTTGTCGCCGCCGGTGACCGCCAGCTCGACCCGCACCGGATAGCGGCCCGCGGGGACACCGGCCGGAAGTTCCAGCTGCACTTCGGTTTCCAGGTAACCGCCCGGAGGCAGCACGAAAGGCAGTTCGTCCGGGGCAACCGACCAGCCGTCGGGGACCAGTACCCGAACCCGGCCGTGGAGCGCGGCGTCGGTGCAGTCGCTGGCGGCCGTGACACGCACCCGTACGGGCGCCCCCGGCTCGCCGGATACTTCGGTGGGGTGTACATGAGCCACGGCCGGCAACCCGCCCAATGGCGCCGGGCCGCGGTTGTGCAGCCAGTACCGGGCGTAAAGCGGTTGAGCCACTTCGGCATCCGCCGCGAGGGTGGCGTGGTCACCGTTGAGCACGTGCGGCAGCTCGAGCCGTGCCCGTACGGTGGCGATCTCGAAACCGTGCAGCCGCAGGTCTTTTCCGCCGTCGGCAACCGGTTGTTCGAGGAGGTCCAGCCGTTGTACGTCCTCGAGGTGGCGCATTCCCGATGTGACGCTGACCGCGGTCGGCCGCCCCGACGTCTGGACGAGGCGCAGGGTGATGCCCGTCCCCGGGTCGACGGGTGCGCTGCGGCCGGTGGCGATCGGGTTGCCGGCGGCCTTGAGCGCGGCCAGGGTGACGTCGGATGCGGGTTCGACACTCAAAAGGGAACCGGCGCAAGGTAATCCGCCGGCCACGGCCGGATGGTCGGTGTGCACCGCGAGTAAGGGCTGGGAGTACTCGGCGCTGCGGCCCGGGATGCCCGCGGCACGCCAGTCGCCGTCGCCGGCCGCGATGGCGTAGTCGAAGGTGTGGGTCCAGTGCTGCAGCTGGAAGTTCGAACCGTCGGGTGCGGTGCGCCGGGGCGGGTCGATCCAGGTGCCCGACGGCCAGCCGGTGCATGACCGCATCAACGACGTATGCAGGACACCGTCCGGTTCGACGGCGAAACCCGGTACGCCACGGTTCAGCACCGCCACGCTGCGGGCCTCGAAGAGCCCGATCGCGGCCGGGGCGTCCTGCCCGACGGTGATCTCGGTGGTGGCGAGGTCGGTGATCAGGTCTTCGATGGCGCCGGGTCCGGCGACGATCAGCACCGGCAGCGCCCGCACCCCCGTCAGGTCGGCACCGGGAATCCAGCGCTGCACCAGGTCGGCGTCGGCAGGCACCCAGAGCCGGGTACTGCCGGTCGTCAGGCGGCTCCGCAGTTCCGCGCCGTAACACGGGTCCGCCGCAGCCAGAATGGCTCTGGTGAAAGCGTTCTCGTCGGGGCCGCCGAGGGCGATGCGGGCGTCGGGCAGGTTGGAGTCGACGGCGAGGTCGCCGTACCGCGGCTTGTCCGCGCTGCTGCAGGTGGCCGTCACGCCGGCGCGGACCAGCGCGACCATGAGTTCGCGGGTCGGCACGCCCGGGTCGGCGGCGTCCGGCACGACCACCTCGGCGACCGACACCGCCCGCACCTTCTCGCCCTGCGCGTCACGCACGCGCACCTGCACCGCCGCGGACAGGCCGAACCACCCGTAGGCGGGGTTGTCCAAGGTGTAGGGGTGATCGGCCGTGTCGACGGCGTCGTGCGAATCCCGTTGGTGCAACAGCCCGAAACCCCGGCCGATCACCGCGTCACCGACCTCGCTGACCGGCATCGCGCCCGGCACCGGGCAGGGCCAGCGCAGCCGCAGCAGTTTGTCGGCGCCGGTGAATTCGTCGATCACGGTGCGGCAGTCCACACGGTCCACGCCGTGCCACAGGGTGATGGTCTGGGTATAGCGCAGCACGTCGTCGATGCGTCCGGTGACCACCAGCCGCTGCCCCAACGCGCTGCGGTAGGCCCGCACCTCGGCCGGCCCCGCCGCGGAGCCGACGACCGGCCCCTTGGGCAGCAGGTGCCAGGGCCCTTCGTGTTCGGTGGGATGCGCGGAATGTTCGTCATAGACGGCGATCTCGTTGCCGACCCGGCCCACACCGACCAACTCGACACCATCGCGCAGCAGCGACGACACCGCGCCCCCGCGGCTAGGGTCGACGGTGCAGCTGTAGCGATCGGTGCGGATGGTGGTGCCGGGCAGGGGTTCCCACGAGGCCGGCCCGGGCACCGGAGTCGCCAGATCCCCGCCGAGCGTATATCCCCGCCACCCGAGCGACGGCACGTCCTTGGCCAGCCATGTCACGCTGCGGCCGTCGTGCTCGATGAGGACCGGAACCGGCGTGCCGTCCGCGTCGACGACCGACCCGTTCAGCGGTTCGTCGAGGTGGACGGTGACGACGTCGCTGCGGCTGTGCCCCAACGGGTTCCACACCACGATGTCGCCGTCGACGGCGCGCGACAACAGCGCGACCGCGTTGTCGCGGGCCGTCCGGCCGAGTTCCCAGGCGTCGCGCCACCCCGTGAGCAGGTCGAGGTACACCTGGTCGGACTCCGATCCGGTGATGGCGTCGTGATGCGCGCCGTAGGCCAGTTGCACCCACGCCTTCGCCAGGGCGGCCTGCGGATACGTGGCACCGGTGAGCAATCCGGCGAACACCGCGAACCGCTCCGCCGCGAGCACGACGTTCTCGGCGGCCCGATTGGCCTGTTTGGTGTCGATGTAGGACACGTCCTTGCCCGTGTAGATGGGGTTCATGTCGCGGGTCTGCGGCGACGGCTGCATGTCAGCGGCGTCGAGTGCGGTACGCACCGCGGCGAAGAACTCCCGCGGCAGCGCGCACACGAAGCGGGGCCAGGTGTAGCGGGCCGCCCAATCGCGATGGATCTCGGTCACCCATTTGTTGGGTGGCGTGTAGTCGGTACCGACCGGCAGGAGGACGTTGCGGGTCAGCGCAACCTTTTTCAGCTTGGCGAACGTGGCATAGGTGGCCTCTTCGGCCTCCTGCAACGACGCCGCCGAGTCCATCCACCACCCGGCGGCATAGTGCGCCGGCATGTAGTGGGTCAGCAACCCGCGGCCGGACGGTGCGATCCAGTCGAATTCACTGGCGAACTGCATGCGCTCGGGATCGCCGTCGCGGTGCATCGGACCCCACTGATGATGCGGGCCGCGGGCCCACGAACTGGAGGTCAGACCGGCGTCGGCGGCCATACCCGGGAACTGCGGGTCGTGCCCGAACACGTCCAGCTGCCAGGCCGTCGCCGGGGCGGCGCCCATGACGTCGCGCTGAAACCCGATGCCGTGCACGAAGTTCCGGATCGCCGTCTCGGGGCTGGTCAGGTTGGTGTTCGGCTCGTTGTAGGTGCCGCCCATGATCTCGACCCGGCCCTCGGCGAGCAGCGCACGCAGCTGCGCGCGTTGCTCCGGGTGGGTGTCCCAGTAGGGTTTGAGGTAGTCGACCTCGGCCAGCACGAACTTGTATTCCGGTTCCCGTCTTGCCATTTCGAGATGCGCGGTGACGAGCTCGAAACCGTTGGTCTGGCGGCACCGGCCGGGCGGGTCCTCGGTCCAGACGCTGGTGTAGGCGGCCTGGGTGTTCCACCACACCGGGTCGTAGTGGAAGTGGCTGATCATGTACATGGTCCAGCCGGGCTCGGCGACGACGAACTCGAACGCGGTCTGTTCGGCGGCGATTTCGAGATGCGCGGCGCGAATCTGGCCCGGCACCGGAGCCGCGACAGCCACCGGAATCTCCACCGTGCCGTCGCCCGCCGGAACCACGGCCTGGCCGCGCAGACCGTCCCCCGCCACCGAGACCTCGGTGGCTTCAGCACACCCGGTGTAGTCCACCCGCACGATCTGCAGCGGTTCATCAGCCGGCCCGACGAACAACTCGGTGGAAACTACCGCCGTCACCTGCAGGAGTCGTCCCGTCGACACCCCTGCACGATACGGCGCGGCGTCACTGACCGCGTGGCATTGCCGCACGCAGCCGGTCAGCCACCATACCGGCCGCGGCAATCACCTCGGGCGGTCCGAGCACCTCGAACCGATGGCCCGGCATCGCGAGATGCAGCACGATGCGCTCCGGATCGTCGCCTCCGGCGGTCACGATGCAACGGTCCGGCCCGTCTGCCTCGATCTGCGCCGACGACGCGGAAAAGACCTGCGCCAGTTGACTTTCGCACGCCTCGAACCGGACCCGGGCCACGTAGCGGTACGGCGACGCCGTGATGGCCCGCCGGACGAACTCCGCCGGATCAGGCGCGCGGCGGGGCGCGAACGTCGTCCCCGCCGCGGTGACATCGGCCATCCGGTCCAGCCGCAGTGTTCGCCAGTCCTGCTTGTCGCGGTCGTACGCCAGCAGGTACCAGCGCCGTCCGGTGGTGACGAGTTGATAGGGCTCGAGCCGCCGCTCGGTGCTGTTGCCGCGGATGTCGGTGTAGCCGAGCCGGACGTGTTCGTGGTCGCGGCAGGCGCGGGCCAGCGTCATCAGGTCGTCGGGCGACACCGCCTCGGACGAGCCGCCGCCGGTCAGCGTCACCGTCGCGTCGTGCACCGCAGACACCTGCGACCGCAGCCGTGCCGGCATCACCTGGTCGAGTTTGGACAGCGCCCGCAGCGCCGACTCGCCGACGCCGGCGACGCTGCCGCCGGCCGCCAGACGCAGACATACCGCCATCGCGACGGCTTCCTCGGGGTCGAGCAGCAGCGGCGGCAACGCGGCACCGGCACCCAGCTGATAGCCGCCGTCGCGGCCCTTGCTGGCATGCACCGGATAACCGAGGTCGCGCAGTCGCTCGATATCGCGGCGGACGCTGCGGCCGGTGACACCGAGCCGGTCCGCCAGCTCCTGCCCCGTCCACACCCGGCGCGCCTGCAGCAGCCCCAGCAGTTGCAGCACGCGGCTCGTCGTTTCGGACATGACAACACTCTGCCGCATTCATAGGACAGAAACAGTCCTAATTGGATGTCAGGCTTTCCACGTGACCGAAGAACTGGCCGACCAACTCGACTGGCACGCCGACTACTCGATGGCCACCCTGGTGCTCCACATCAATCGCGAAGTCATTCACCGCGGAGCGGAAATCGCCTGCATCCGTGACCTTTACACCCACACCCAGAAGGAGAACTGACCATGCCCGGACAGCCCGCCCCCGCCGCCGACGAGCGCCAGACCCTCATCAATTTCCTCGCTTTCCAGCAGGATGCCTTCGCGGCCGTCGCCTACGGCCTGACCGACGAGCAGGCCCGCTCGACCCCCTCGGTCAGCGCGCTGTCGATCGGCGGCCTGATCAAACACGTCACCGCCGTGCAGGCGAGCTGGGTCGCACGCGCGGTGGCCGCCCCCGGTTTCCCGCCGCGTGACACGCGGCCCATGGCGGAGATCATGGCCGAGCACCAGGACCAGCTCACCATGCGCGACGACGAGAAGCTCGGCGACCTGCTGGCCGCGCTGCGCGCGGAGAACGCCCGGACCCTGCAGGCCTTCGCCGAACTGGATCTGGACACCCTCGTCCCGATTCCACACGACGTGCCGTGGTTCCCCGCCGACATCGACCACTGGACGGTGCGCTGGGTCGGGATGCACATCATCGAGGAGCTGTCCCGGCATGCCGGGCACGCCGACATCATCCGCGAATCCATCGACCGTGCGACGATGTACGAGCTACTCGCCGCAGCCGAGGAATGGCCGGAGACGGAGTTCATCAAGCGCTGGCGGCCGACCGTCTGACAGCGCTGAGATCGGCGAAATGGCTGCTCACAGCATGACGGGCAGCCATTTCGTCACCGTCAGCGCAGCACCAACGTCAGCGCGGCCTCGACCACCACATCAAGATCGGTGCCCAACGCGCCGGACAGCCATTGCTGGGCCAGCTCGGCCATCGCGCCGGTATACATCGCCGCACCGACGCGCGCGGCGACCGGATCGGAGCCGGGGTGCAGCCGGCCGCCCTCGGCGAGGACCGCGTCGAGCAGCAGGTCCTGGGTGACGGCGCGGCGCGCGGCGAGCACCGGATTGGCGCGGGCCTCGGTGAACAGCACCCGCCCGCGCCGCGGATCGGCGGAACCGAAGCCCAGTACCGCGGCGATGCCGGCCCGGGTCCGCTGGCGCACCGAGTCGCCCGCGACGGTGATCGCCGCGTCGACCACCGCGGCCAATTCGAAACTCACCTTGTCGTAGACGGCGCCCAGCAGATCATCGATGCCGTCGAAGCTCTCGTAGAAGTAGCGGGTGTTGAGGCCGCACTCCCGGCACACCGACCGGACCGACAAGGCCGTCTCGCCGCCGGAGCCGAACAACTCGAATGCCGCCTCGACCAGCAACGCGCGCCGCTCAGCGCGGCGGTCGTCGAGCGGAACCCCCGCCCACCTGGTCGGTGTCGACATCCCTACAGCCTAGGT
Organism: Mycolicibacterium sp. CBMA 226; assembly: GCF_009729075.1. Classification (GTDB taxonomy): domain Bacteria; phylum Actinomycetota; class Actinomycetes; order Mycobacteriales; family Mycobacteriaceae; genus Mycobacterium. The sequence goes on from NZ_VTGY01000013.1 coordinate 636,562, forward strand.
CTGGTCACACCCGTCACCAAATACTATTCTGGTTACAACCGTGACCAGAAAGGGTCGACGTGTACCTGCCGCACCAGTTCATCGAGCACCAGCTTCAGCACCGGTTCGACCAGACCATCCGGCGGAACTACTTTCGCGGCATGGAATTCGCGGGCCCCGCCGGCGACCCGGGCTGGTTCGGGCCCGGTAGCGCCGTCTGGCATGTGCACTCCCACACCGAGGCCCTGGTCTTCGGCCTGCAGTGCGCCGCGTTTATCGAGCGCCTCGATCCGTCCATCTACTGGATGGGCATGCACCACTCCCGCCTGGTCCAACGCGACGAGAACGGCGAGGCCGTCCCGGTGATCGATCCGAAGGGCGCGGCCGTCCGGCTGGGGCATTCCATCGCGTTCTTCATCGGCACCGCGTACGGCAGCACCGAGACCGCCGAGAATCTGGCCCGGACCGTGCGCGCCATGCACCACACCATCAAGGGCGTCCGCCCCGACGGCGCCGCCTACGACGCCGACGACCCGGACTGGCTGCGCTGGAACTACGCGACCGTGGTCTGGGGTCTGGCCACCGCGCACGAGCTGTATCACCCGAACCCGTTGCGCGGCAAGAACCTCGACCGCTACTACGGCGAGTTCATCCGCGTCGGGCACGCCCTCGGCGGCACCGACCTGCCCACCACCAAGGCCGAGACCCTGGACTGCCTGAAGTCCTACCTACCCAAACTGGCGCTGACCCACGGTGCTGCCATGGCCACCGGCCCGAACCTGCCGATGCCCCAGAGTGCGGTCGACTGGGCCGTCCGGGACACCATGCCCAAATGGGCCAAGCAGCTGCTCGGCCACACCGATCCCAACCCGATCGAGCGCACCGCTCGCCGCGCCGTCGTGTGGTCGATCATCAACGGCCTGCACACCGCCGCCGGACCGTTCCCGGAGTTCCGGCAGGCAAAGGCCCGCGTCAAGGGCGGTCTCGATCCGGCGCTGGCGCCGCACACCGTTCCGACGTACGTGCCCGGGACCGACCCGGTCCGCAGCCGCGATGACATCGAGAGTGTCTTCGTCTAGTGCCCCACCGAAACGGAGTGGCGCAGGACACACTTTTTTGGCGGTACCCGCGGTTTTGAGACACTTCACCAATGAGTTCTCCGCGGAAGACGCCGCACCGTGAAGGTGCCAGGCTGGACCGGGTGCCGTTGCCCGTCGAAGCCGCCCGCATCGGGGCCACCGGCTGGCAGCTCGCACGAACCGGCATTCGGGTCGTCGGCAACGCCTTTTCCAAGGGCAGCCTGCAGCAGAAGGTGATCAAGCAGGTCCCGAAGACGTTCTCCGACCTCGGCCCGACGTACGTCAAGCTCGGCCAGATCATCGCGTCCAGCCCCGGCGCCTTCGGCGAGCCCTTGAGCCGCGAGTTCCGCAGCCTGCTGGACCGGGTGCCACCCGCCGACAAGGACGAGGTCCACAAGCTGTTGCGTGAAGAGCTCGGCGGCGATCCGGCCGACCTCTTCGCCACGTTCGACGACGAGCCCTTCGCGTCCGCCTCCATCGCCCAGGTGCACTACGCCACGCTGCACTCCGGTGAAGAGGTCGTCGTCAAGATCCAGCGCCCGGGCATCCGCCGCCGCGTGGCCGCCGACCTGCAGATCCTCAAGCGCGGCGCGCAGATCGCCGAATTGGCCAAGCTGGGCCAGCGGCTGTCGGCGCAGGACGTGGTGGCCGACTTCGCCGACAACCTCGCCGAGGAACTCGACTTCCGGCTCGAGGCGCAGTCCATGGACGCCTGGGTGGCGCACATGCACGCCTCGACGTTGGGCAAGAACATCCGGGTGGCGCAGGTCTACTGGGACCTGACCAGCGAGCGCGTGCTGACCATGGAGCGCGTGGAAGGCATCCGCATCGACGACGCCGCCGCCATCCGCAAGGCCGGGTTCGACGGCGAGGAACTGGTCAAGGCACTGCTGTTCAGCGTGTTCGAGGGCGGGCTCAAGCACGGTCTGTTCCACGGCGACCTGCACGCCGGCAACCTGCACGTCGACAAGGACGGCAAGATCGTCTTCTTCGACTTCGGCATCATGGGCCGGATCGACCCACGCACCCGGTGGCTGCTGCGCGAACTCGTGTACGCGCTGCTGGTCTCGAAGGACCACGCCGCGGCCGGCCGCATCGTCGTCATGATGGGCGCCGTCGGCACCGTCAAGCCCGAGGGGCAGGCCGCCAAGGACCTGGAGGCCTTCGCCACTCCGCTCACCATGAAGTCGCTGGGCGACCTGTCCTACGCCGAGATCGGCAAGCAGCTGTCCGCCCTCGCCGACGCGTACGACGTCAAGCTGCCGCGCGAGCTGGTGCTGATCGGCAAGCAGTTCCTCTACGTCGAGCGGTACATGAAGCTGCTGGCACCGCGGTGGCAGATGATGAGCGATCCCCAGCTGAAGGGCTACTTCGCCAACTTCATGGTGGATATCAGCCGCGACCACAAGAACGCCGAAGAGCAATCCGAGGAGTAGGCCGCAGGCCGAATCCGACCATCGACCACGGAGGAGTAGGCCGCAGGCCGAATCCGACCATCGACCACGGAGGAGTAGGCCGCAGGCCGAATCCGACCATCGACCACGGAGGAGTAGGCCGCAGGCCGAATCCGACATGACATCCGAGGAGTAAGCCACATGCAGCCCGAACGAGACACCACCCCCGAGGTCCGGACCGGCTTCGCCCGCTCGGGCGACCTGGACATCGCCTACGAGGACATGGGCAACCCCGACGATCCGGCGGTCCTGCTCATCATGGGTCTCGGCGCGCAGCTACTGTTGTGGCGAAAAGGCTTCTGCGACAAGCTCGTCGAGAAGGGCTACCGCGTCATCCGGTTCGACAACCGGGATGTGGGTCTGTCCACCAAGATCGAGGGCAAGCACTCGGGTGCCGGGCTGCTGCCGCGGATGCTCCGGTCGTACGCCGGGCTGCGCAGTGAAGCGGTCTACACGCTGGAGGACATGGCCGACGACGCCGCGGCGCTGCTCGACCATCTGGGGATCGAGCAGGCGCACATCGTCGGCGGGTCGATGGGCGGCATGATCGCGCAGGTCTTCGCGGCGCGCTATCAGCACCGCACCAAGACGCTCGGCGTCATCTTCTCGAGCAACAACCAGCCACTGCTGCCGCCGCCCGGCCCGAAGCAACTCAAGGCCATCACCACCCGCCCGCAGGACACGTCACGTGACGGTGTCATCGCCAACGCCGTCAACGTCGGCCGCATCATCGGCAGCCCCGGCTACCCGACACCAGTCGAGCAGGCCGAGGCCGACGCCGCCGAAAGCTACGACCGCTCGTACTACCCCGTCGGCGTCGCCCGGCACTTCGGGGCCATCCTGGGCAGCGGCAGCCTGCGGCACTACGACGCGCTGATCACCGTCCCAACGGTCGTCATCCATGGTCGGGCCGATAAACTGATGCGACCGAGCGGTGGTCGAGCAGTGGCCAAAGCGATCCGGCGTGCTCGGTTGGTGTTGTTCGACGGCATGGGTCATGACCTGCCCGAGCCCCTCTGGGACAACATTGCCGGCGAACTGGCAACCACATTTGCCGAAATTCCATAGACGTATCAGTCCGGTCACAGCCGCCGCCACGCGGGAGTGATGAACGCGGTATCCGGCCCGAAGGCGGTTACGTTTGCTATCCCGGACTGACCGTGACGACGCGTTACACCAACGTCAAGGAATCGGCGAAGGGCCAGGTATTGTGCGGTCACAATTGTGATTTAGTGACCGGCATCACCACAGAGTGAGGAAGGTCAAGTTAGGTGTTACAGATGATTCAGGATTCGACTGGGGCCAAGGACATGCGGCCGCATTTCGAAGACATCCAGGCCCACTACGACCTGTCTGACGATTTCTTCGGCCTGTTCCAGGACAACTCTCGCAAGTACAGCTGCGCCTACTTCACCGGACCGTTCGTCACGATGGAAGAAGCCCAGCTCGCCAACGTCGACCAGCACCTCGAACAACTCGACCTCAAGCCGGGCATGACTCTGCTGGAGATCGGCTGCGGCTGGGGCCTCACCATGCAACGCGCCATGGAGAAGTACGACGTCAACGTCATCGGGCTGACGCTGAGCAAGAACCAGCAGGCGTTCTGCACCGAACTGCTGAGCAACACCAAATCCGACCGGTCGCACCGGGTGCTGCTGAAGGGCTGGGAAGAGTTCCACGAGCCGGTCGACCGCATCGTGTCCATCGAGGCCTTCGAGCACTTCGGCTTCGAGCGCTACGACGACTTCTTCAAGACCTGCTACGAGATCATGCCCGACGACGGCCGCATGACCATCCAGAGCAGCGTCAGCTACCACCCGATGGATATGGCAGCACGCGGTAAGAAGCTGACGTTCGAGATGGCCCGGTTCATCAAGTTCATGGCGACCGACATCTTCCCGGGCGGCCGGCTCCCCAGCACCCAGATGATGATCGATCACGGCGAGAAGGCCGGGTTCAACGTTCCCGAGCCCCTCTCGCTGCGCAATCACTACATCAAGACACTCGGTGTCTGGGCGGCCAACCTGGAGCACCACAAGGAACAGGCCATCGCGATCTCCGGCCAGGTGAACTACGACCGGTACATGAAGTATCTGACCGGCTGCCAGTACTACTTCCTGGACGAGGTGCTCGACGTCAGCCTCGTCACCTACACGAAGGACAAGGAAGCCGCGTAAGCATTCCAACGAGCAGCGCCCCCGGCCCGAGGCCGGGGGCGCTGCTTATTCCGGATTGTCTAGTGGTCGGCGTTCTGTGGGCCGTGAGATCCCTTGCCTGCGCCCACCAACCCGTTGTCCGACGTGGAGTCACCGGATTTGTTCGACTTGCCCTTCGAGTCGGCTGAGCCACCGGACTTCTGGGATTTGTCGGGCTTCCCCGCCGTACCGGACTTGCCCGACGAGCCCGCCTGCGCACCGTTCGGGCCGTCCGACTTGTCGCCGGAAGCCGACGACCTACTGGAGGCACCAGTCTGCGGTGCCGCTCCCGAGTCGGGCCCGGCCGTTCCGGGCGAGGCCGGACTCACGGACTCGCCGGTGGACGACGAACTACTCGGTGTCGTCCCTGAACCCGTTGCGCCGGAAGATGGCTGGCTGGTTGCCGACGGCTTGGTCGCGGCGCCCGCCGGCACTGCGGTCGCGGCTGCGGCCGCCGGCACTGCGGTTGCGGCGGCGGCCGCCGGCACTGCGGTTGCGGCTGCCGGCACCGCGGTGGCGGTTGCCGCGGTTGTCCCCGTTGTCCCGGTGGTGCCCGTCGTTCCGGCCGCACCAGTCGTTCCCGTTGCCCCGGTCGACGAAGTCTGCTGCGTCACCGGTGCCGTCCGGGTCGCGGCCGTCGGCTGCACCGCAGCAGTCGTGACGGTGGGCGTAACCGCTGAGGTCTTCGGCAGAGCTGCCGTCGACTTCGCCGCCAGAGGCGCCAGCGACGACAGGGCTCCGGCCAGCTGCGCGGAGATGGCCGTGACAAACGAGTTGACCGCTTGCCCCAACTGCTGAAGACCGCTCTGGATGGCCAAGCCGATCGACTGCACCAGGTTCGCCAGCGCCTGGACCACCGAGGCGACTCCTGATACGACGCCGCCGACCGTCGCGCCGATGGTGCCGAGGAGACCGCCGGAGTACTGCTGAATCGCCTGCTGGATGACGGCCACCGCCAGCTTCGGCGTCCAGTCGGCGTTGTAGATGCCGTAGCCGTCGGCACCGGGAACACCGTCCTGCGCGGTGTAGATGAACACCGGCCCGGCGTAGGCAATGGTCTGCCAGGCGTCGAGCAGGTTCTTGATCAGGTCGGCCTGGGTCTGCTGGCTCACGTCGTTGGTGGTGGCGCCGAACTCGCTGATCCAGATCTTCTTGAGCCCGTCACCGTATTGGGTCATCAGCTGGTAGATCGCATTCAGTTGCGACAGAGGCGAGTTCGCGACACCAAGACCCTGGGAGAACGGCAGCGACTCTTGGTACGGGTGAAACGACAACGCGTCGAAGTAGTTCGCTGCGCCGGCAGCCAGCATCTGCTGGACGAAGGTGACCGGGTCCATCGTTACGCCGCTGACACTGATGTAGCTGCCCAGCGCGCCGGCCACGACGACGGCGCTCGGATTGACAGCCTTGATCGCCGGATAGGCGGCTTTCAGCAGGGCTGCGTATGCAGTCGGGTCGATGGGATCCGACGACACCGCGATGTTCGGTTCATTCCAGATTTCGTACGCCGAGATGGCCGTGCCGTACCGCTGGGCCACCGCGGTGACGAAGGAGGCATACGTGGCTGGGTTGGGAGTGCCCGCGCCGGGGATGGTGCCCGACGGCGCGGCCCAGAGCGGTGTGCTGGCGACCTCGGCCAAGACGCCCATGTTCCGCGCCTGCGCGGCCTGGATGACCATGTCGATGCTGGACCAGTTGTAGACGCCATTGACGGGTTCAACGTAGATCCACGGCACGAAGACGCGGACGTCCTGGACCCCGATGGACTGGAGAGTGTCGAGGGTCTGGTTGATCTGGGCCTGGGTCTCGCCGTACAGCCCCGAATCAGCGATCCCGATGCTCGATGGCGACGAGACGATCTCCGCGGTGTTCTCCACCTGCGCCGTCACCAATTTGGGCGGCAGGACCGATGGCGTGGTATATGCGCAGATCATCGAGACCGGAAGTATTGCGATAAGACCACGAAACGTATAGGCACGGAATGCTCCGTGCGGCGACGAGTGCATGCGCATCCCCTTGCTCAAACCCCGGTATCTGGCGAACTATTGCTAGGTCACCTATGAACGGCGGAGACACTACCCGTATTTGGCAAAAAGAATCTACAGAACCGTTAGATGAATAAACATACCTATGGTCAAAACCGGGTTTACCTCCATAGACTGCTCACAGCTTTTCTACATAATCCCGGCAGGGGATCATAATTTACTTGTGCGTATATTATTGCTAGCACACTCAATTTCGAAATTCAGCAAATACAAATTGTTGTTGCCAAAATCGCCCCGGTGCGAGCTGAATACCTTCGGTACATTTTCCGCGCCGCCACGGTCGGGACACCCGTGCGGACCCGGCCCCTAAACTTCTGCAGCACTGATCAATGAAGGGGTACGACCGCGATGTGGCAGTCAGTTCTGACCTACGCAGGCGCCATCGCACTGTGCGCGGCTATGGCCGGCATCGTGGTGCGCTGGGTTCCGATCGTCAACAGGTCGCTGTTGGCACTCGCAGCCGGCGCGCCGTACGCGGTCCTCGGCGCCCCGATGGCGGCAATCCTGTTCGGCATTGCACGAAACTGGCCGATGACGGCAGTCGCCATAGCGACCACGGTCGGCGCGGCCGCGTTGCAGTTGCCACTGTTCCGACGGGCGACGGCACCGGCGGGCACGGCGCTGCGCTTCCTGTCCGCCAACCTGCGCTATGGACGCGCCGAGGCCGAGCCCGTCGTTCGGTACGCCGAAGAGGGCGCGGATATCGTTGCGCTGCAAGAACTTACACCCGCGGCGTTGGTGCGACTGGAGGCCGCCGGGCTGGACCGGGTGTTCCCCTACCGCGCCCTGCGCGTGATGGACGAGCCCGGTGGCGTGGGCCTCTGGAGTCGCTACCCGATCAGTGACGTCCGCATCGACGACGGCTTCTGGCTGGGAATGCTGGCCGCGGACGTCCAACTCCCGGAAGCACCGGCCGCCACCCGGGTCATGACCGTGCACCTGTCCGCGCCGTGGCCCGACCCGCTCCAGGGGTGGCGCGACGACCTGGCCCGACTGGCCGACACGTTGCTGAAGGCCGCCGAGGCAAGCACCGGCCCGGTGCTGCTGGCCGGTGACCTGAACGCGACTCCCGATATGCGCGAGTTCCGCCGGCTCCTGCGGCAGGGCTATCAGGATGCCGGCGCGCAGGCCGGCGCCGGTGTGGTGCGCACGCATCCGGCCGACATCGTCGCGCCGCCGGTCTTCGCCGTCGACCACATCCTGACCCGCGGCTACGTGGCCACGTCGGTGCGGACGCTGCAGGTGCCTGGTTCGGACCATCGGGCGCTGCTGGCCCAACTGGTCGCCGGCTGATCAGGTCAACGGCACGTCGAGAATCGGGCGGGGCTCAGCCGCCCCCGGGCCGTTGAAGTGCCACCACTCCCCCTCATACACGCTCAGCCCGCCGGCGACCATGGCGTCGCGCAGCCGGGCGCGGTTGGCCTGCTGCTGCGGGGTGACGCCGGTGGTCGCATACGCTGTCGCGCGCGGGGTGAAGTCGTCGAAATCGGTGCCCATGTCGACGCCGGTGATCGTCACGTCGACCGACCGGCCGGACTCGTGGCTGCGGGCGAACTGGCTGGGTTTGGCGACCCAGTTCGGGTCCGGCACGGCCTGGAACATCCGGACCTGGACCTCGTGCGGGCGGTAGCAGTCCCAGAACGTCAGCACTTCGCCGTGCGCGCGCAGAATCCGGGCTGCGGTGGCCAGGCCGGGCCCCATCGATTCGTGGATCAGGCACCGTGCGTCGGCCGGATACAGCGCGACGCCGACGAAGTTGTTCGGGGTGGCGTACCGCAGGTCGATCACCGCGTCCGGGACGACGGTGCGGACGTCTATCAGTCCGGCCGCGGCGGCCTGCGGGGACACCGGCGGTGGGGCGGGCTGCGGTGCCGCCGAGGCGGTACCGACGTCACTCACCGCGAGCGCCGCGCCCAACATGACCACGAGGGTTCGCACGAACATGTGTCGAGGTTGCCAGATCCTCGCGCCGAAGAACTACCGGATCGGGTCGGCACGCCGGGGTGCACTGCTGCGGAACCAGCTCTGCCACTGGCTGCCACCGGTGACGTCGACCGGAAACGACGGAACCCCGCACGACCTGGGTCGTGCGGGGTTCTGTTGCGACTACGGATTCGGCTTACGCCTCTTCGGTGAAGTTCCGGGTGACGGCCGGGTCGACCGGGATGCCCGGGCCGGTGGTCGTCGAGACGGTGACCTTCTTCAGGTAACGGCCCTTCGACGACGACGGCTTGGCACGCAGCACCTCGTCCAGCGCGGCACCGTAGTTTTCGGCCAGCTTGGCCTCGTCGAACGACGCCTTGCCGATGATGAAGTGCAGGTTGGCCTGCTTGTCGACGCGGAAGTTGATCTTGCCGCCCTTGATGTCGTTCACGGCCTTGGCCACGTCCGGGGTGACGGTGCCGGTCTTCGGGTTCGGCATCAGACCACGCGGGCCGAGCACACGGGCGATCTTACCGACCTTGGCCATCTGGTCCGGCGTCGCGATCGCGGCGTCGAAGTCGGTCCACCCACCCTGGATACGCTCGATCAGGTCATCGCTACCGACGGCATCGGCGCCGGCGGCCACAGCGGCCTCAGCCTTCTCACCAACCGCGAACACCACTACGCGGGCGGTTTTACCGGTGCCGTGCGGCAGGTTGACGGTGCCACGCACCATCTGGTCTGCCTTACGAGGATCGACACCCAGCCGGATCGCAACCTCGACGGTCGAATCCTGCTTCTTCGAGGACGTCTCCTTGGCCAGTTTGACGGCCTGGAGCGGGGTGTACAGGTTGTCGCGGTCCACCTTCTCGGCAGCTTCGCGGTATGCCTTGCTGTTCTTGCTCATTCAAATCTCCAGTTCAGAGGTTGTGGTTAGCGAGCCGAAGCGGGCTCTTCCACGTATTGCTTGTGTTGACTCTGCGGTCACGGCAGCGATTACTCGCACTTTTCCGCCGTCAGCGCAATGTCAATCGGACTACTCGACTGCGGTCTGGTCGATCCGCAAGCTACTCGACCGTGATGCCCATCGACCGGGCAGTGCCGGCGATGATCTTGGCAGCGGCGTCGATGTCGTTCGCGTTGAGATCTTCCTTCTTGGTCTCGGCGATCTCGCGGACCTGGTCCCAGCTGATCTTGGCGACCTTGGTCTTGTGCGGCTCGGACGAACCCTTCTGGATACCCGCAGCCTTGAGCAGCAGCCGGGCAGCCGGCGGGGTCTTCAGAACGAACGTGAACGTACGGTCCTCGTAGACGCTGATCTCGACGGGGATGACGTTTCCGCGCTGGCTTTCTGTCGCAGCGTTGTACGCCTTGCAGAACTCCATGATGTTGACGCCGTGCTGGCCGAGCGCCGGACCCACGGGCGGGGCGGGGTTGGCCGCGCCGGCCTGGATCTGAAGCTTGATCAGCCCGACGACCTTCTTCTTCTTCGGGGCCATTGGTGTGGTGTTCCTTTCTAGGTAGTCGCGGCGCGACTACGTTCCTGCTAACCGAGAGCCGAGGCTCGCGATTAAATCTTGCTGACCTGCGTGAAGGTCAATTCGACCGGCGTCTCGCGTCCGAAGATGGACACCAGCACCTTGAGCTTCTGCTGTTCGGCGTTGACCTCGCTGATCGAGGCGGGCAGCGTCGCGAACGGGCCGTCCATGACGGTGACGGACTCGCCGACCTCGAAGTCGACAAGGATCTCCGGACGCGCCAGGGTGGCCTCGCTGTCGGCGCCCGACGCGGCGGCGGCCGCGGTCGCCTTGGCGGGCTTCTTCGCGGCGCCCTGCGGCAGCAGGAACTTCACGACGTCGTCGAGCGACAGCGCCGACGGCTTCGAGGTCGCGCCGACGAACCCGGTCACACCCGGGGTGTTGCGCACGGCGCCCCACGACTCGTCGTTCAGATCCATGCGCACCAGGATGTAGCCCGGCAGCACCTTGCGGTTGACCTGCTTGCGCTGGCCGTTCTTGATCTCGGTGACCTCTTCGGTCGGGACCTCGACCTGGAAGATGTAGTCGCCGACGTCCAGGTTCTGCACGCGGGTCTCGAGGTTGGCCTTCACCTTGTTCTCGTAACCGGCGTACGAGTGGATGACGTACCACTCACCTGCCTGCCGACGCAGCTGCTTCTTCAGCGCGACCGCGGGATCCTCGTCCTCAGGCTCCTCGGCAGCGGCTTCCACCGTCTCGTCGACAACCACGTCGGTCGCCTCGGGTGCGTCTGCGGCGTCCGCAGCGTCGGAAGCTTCCACAGTCTCGGCTGCTTCTTCGAAGGTCTCCACCGACTCGACTTCGGCGGTCACGTCGGACTCGTCCGAAGGTGTCTCGCCATCGAAAGTCACGGTAGTCAGTCCTCTCTTACGTTCTTCGTCACCGGCGGGCGCTCGGCGTCAGCCGAACACCCACATGACGAGCTTGGCGAGACCGAAATCGACCCCACCGATCAGCGCCACCATGAACACCAGGAACGCCAGCACGACGGTCGTGTAGCCGACCATCTGCTTACGGTTCGGCCAGATGACCTTCCGCAGTTCAGCAACGACCTGCTTGAGGTAGTTCCAGACGAAGACGAACGGGTTCCGGGTGGGGCCGGCCTTCTTGGACTTTGCCGACTTCTTCGGCTTGGCCTTCTTGTCAGCGTCGTCGGCCGCGCTGTCTTCGGCGTCGGAGTCCGCGGCGTCGGTTTCGACGTCCGATTCGGACTCATCGACATCGACGGCCCGCCGGGCCCGCTTTCCGGTCGGACGCGCGGGGCGCGTCACAACTGCGGTCTGGCCCTGCGACTCGCTTTCGCCCGCGTCGGTGCCCGCATCAGTACCGGCGCCTGCGGAGCCGGCACTATCGCGCTCGTCGCTCACCGCATGCCTTTCGTCTGTTCCAGGTGGTCACAATTCCAGTGTCCACATCGGTATTCAGTTGAGCAGGGGCGACAGGACTTGAACCTGCAACCTGCGGTTTTGGAGACCGCTGCTCTGCCAATTGAGCTACGCCCCTTCAGCACCGACCAGGTCGGCGCTTCCAGTTGGGTCCTCACACAATTCGCGCGCTCCCCGATCGGTCGATCTGTAACCGACGGACAGCGCGCTTGAATGGGTGGATCCCCGAGGACCGAGTGTACATCGGCCCATGTCTGAGTTACTAATCCGCTCCGACGGCCGAGCGCAGCACCTGCCCGCTCTCGCGGTCGTAGCGCACCGACACCGAATTGTCGCCCTCGTGACCCATCAGAGTGGTGAACGCCTCCATGATGATGTCGCCGTCGTCATCGGCAAGGGTGTTGCGGGTGACGACGATATCGGCGTTGAACCGGTTCTCCACCGACATGACTTCCAGTTCGGCATGCAGTCGGTCGCCCACCTTGATCGGGCGGCGGTAGACGAATTTCTGGTCCACCTGGATGATCTGCATCGTCTCGATGCCCACGTCGACATTGCGGAAGAAGTCCTGCTGGACCAGGTTCGCCACGATCGACACGAATGTCGGACCGGCGACCAGGCTGTCATGGCCCAATTCCGCCGCTGCGGCCTCATCGATGGACGCCGGATCCTCGGACTTCACCGACTTGGCGAACTGCTTGACCTGTTCGCGGCCCACCACGAATACCTCTGGGTACTTGTAGACCATCCCCAGGATGTTTGCTTTCAAAGCCATCTCAGGCCAACTTCGCGGTCGCGACGGCGCGGCCGAAAATCTTCTTGCCGCCGGTCGTGGCAGAAATCGCGATAGTCACCGATTTGGCGTCCTCATCGACCGACTTCACGCGGCCGGTGAAGATCAGCTCGGCGCCGATGCCGTCGTTGGGCACCGGGACCACCGCGGTGAAGCGGACGTTGTACTCGGTGACGGCGGCCGGGTCACCGACCCAGTTGGTGATGAAGCCGCCGCCCAGGCCCATGGTCAGCATGCCGTGGGCGATGGCGGTGTCCAGACCGACCTGCTTGGCGATCTCGTCGTCCCAGTGGATGGGGTTCAGGTCGCCGGAGACGCCGGCGTAGTTGACCAGATCCTGCCGGGTCAGCTTGATGGTCTTCTCGGGCAGCTCGTCGCCGACCTTGACCGAACTGAATTCACGAAGCGCCATCTGAGAACCCCTTATCTCCGTCTTCGCCCGACCGACCCGCCAGGGTCGTGTAGGCCTCCTGCACAACCTCACCACGATCGTTGGTGATGATGTTCTTGGTCACGATGATGTCGGTGCCGTGCGCCTGGCGAAACGAGTCGACGTAGACGTCGTAGTACAGCTTGTCCCCGGCCATGATCGGCTGGAGAAACTTCAGCGACTGGTCGATGTGAACGATCTTGGCGTCGGAAATGGCGACGCCGGCGTCCTGGAACATCGCCAGCTGTGCCTGATAGCCGAAAATGCTGATGAACGTCAGCGGTGCCAGCAGCGCGTCGTAGCCCAGCTCGGCGGCCGCGGACTCCCGGTGGAAGCAAGCGTCATCGTTCCGAACGGCGAGCGCGTGCTCACGGATCTTCTCGCGACCGACCTCATAGCACTCGGGATGCCGGTAGTGATAGCCGACAATGTCCGCCAGACCCACGACGAGTGACTAACGCGACTCTTTGTGCGGCTGGTGCGTACCGCAGTTCGGGCAGAACTTCTTCAGTTCGAGCCGATCCGGGTCGTTGCGGCGGTTCTTCTTGGTGATGTAGTTACGGTGCTTGCACACCTCGCAGGCCAAGGTGATCTTCGGCCGTACGTCGGTACTCGACGCCACGTCAGTGCCTCTTTCGCTTCGAATCTCTGTTGTGCTGGTAGCGGTGGGGAGGCTCGATCTCCCGACCTCACGATTATGAGTCGTGCGCTCTAACCAGCTGAGCTACACCGCCCCGACAGACACAGGCGGCGCAGCGGCGGATATTACTTCCGTCGCTCCGCTCGCCATATGTCCACCGAGCCCCCTAACGGAATCGAACCGTTGACCTTTTCCTTACCATGGAAACGCTCTGCCGACTGAGCTAAGGGGGCCTGACCCTCGGTTTCGGGCTGCCGGTTACGACCGCCTGCCCCGCGGGCCTTAAAGAGGTTACCGTCTCGCGGTTTCACCTGCCAAAACGGCAGCGTAACCGCACTATTTTGGCTCATTCGGGGGCAGCTGTCGCGTGATTGTCCCGATCTGATCCCGTAGTTGTCCCAGACTTCAATGATCGCTTGCCTCGACGCGTAGTTATTTACATCAGGTACCGGTGCGCCTTCCGAACGATGCCTGGGCGCAATTCGCTTGGCCCGGCCGATACGTTGATTGACGCCAGGAATCGCCCCAGGCCCACGGTTCAACTAGGCCGCGCGCCAACCACGACGAAACAAGGCGGCCGCCACCCGGGCCAAAACGTCATCATCGGTGTCCTCCTTGATGACCTTGATGACTATCCAGTTGCGCGCTTCGAGCTTCGGCAGCGCCCGCTGATCGCGGACATACTGGTCGCGATCGGTCTGATGGTGACCTCCGTCGTACTGCACCCCGATCAACAGGTGCTTCCAGCCCATGTCGAACTTTGTGATCAGCCGATTGCCCTCATAGACGGGGATCTGGGTGTGGGTCGGGCGCATCCCAGCATCCGTGAGCAGCAAGCGCAGCCGCGTCTCGCGGGGCGACTCGGCCCCGTCGTCGGACAACTCCAGCGCCGCCTGGAGCTGTCTGAGACCTCGCGCCCACCGATACCGCCCGATGATCGGCTCAACGTCGCCGATAGCCACCCGACCGACCCACAGCAGTGCGTCGATGCGCGCGACAGCCTCGTCTCGATCGAGGTGTCGACCTAGGTCGAAGATCGTCCGCGCCGGTGTGGTGAGCGGAATCCCGTCATAAGTCGTGACCTCATCTGCGGCGTATGCCTCATTCCGGACGATCAAACCGCTCGGCGGGCGACCATTCCGCCAGAGCATCTCGATCGGGACGTCGTCGTCGACGTACTTCGCCCAATGCAGCGCTGATGCCGCCACTCCTGTGATGACGCCACGCCGGCCGGACCACAACCACGCGCCCCGCGCGCGGTCCCGGATGATGGGTTCGGTCGGTCCGTACACATCCGGGAACATGCGCTTGTAATGCCGCCGCAGGTCATTGCGCGTGACTCTTCCCGCGGCCAGTGCCTCGCTGCCGATGATTACCCCCATGGCGCGATGTTGCCCCTAACCTCCGACAAGTCGGTGCGCCCGGCAAGCCCGCAAGAGGCCGCAATCATCCCTGTGTTCAATCAACAAGCAGCCGTACCGCTCCTGATTGACGTCATGGACCCTCCAAGCCCGAAAACGGTACGTCGCATCAATCAACGTGCGATCTGCGCCGCGAGTTTGCGGCCACGCACTTCATCGCCGACCGGCCACCCTCCTAGGCTGTCGGCATGCCTGATGACCGCCTGTATTTCCGCCAGTTGCTCGCCGGCCGCGACTTCGCGGCGACCGATCCGATCGCGGCACAGATGCGCAACTTCGCCTATCTGATCGGCGACCGGGACACCGGCGACTGCGTGGTGGTCGATCCGGCGTACGCCGCGGGCGATCTGGTCGACGCACTGGAGGCCGACGGCATGCACCTGTCGGGCGTCCTCGTCACCCACCACCATCCTGACCACGTCGGCGGCTCGATGATGGGCTTCGAGCTCAAGGGCCTGGCCGAGCTGCTGGAGCGGGTCAGCGTGCCGGTGCATGTCAACGCCGACGAGGCCGACTGGGTATCGCGGGTCACCGGCATCGCGCCGTCGGAGCTGACATCCCACCAGCACGGCGACGTGGTCCAGGTCGGGGCCGTGCCGATCGAGCTGCTGCACACCCCCGGACACACGCCGGGCAGCCAGTGCTTCCTGCTCGACGGCCGGTTGGTGGCCGGCGACACCCTGTTCCTGGACGGCTGCGGCCGCACCGATTTCCCCGGCGGGGACGTCGACGACATGTTCCGCAGCCTGCAGGCGCTGGCCGCGTTGCCCGGCGATCCGACGGTGTTCCCCGGGCACTGGTACTCGGCCGAACCCAGCGCGCCGCTCGATGAGGTCCGTCGCACCAACTACGTCTACCGGGCCGGCAACCTGGACCAGTGGCGCATGCTCATGGGCGGCTAGCGGCACAGCCCCTGGAAGGCAACCGCGTAGCTACCGTTTGCTCTCCGTTGTACAAGTCAACCAGCGAATATTAGTCTCTGTGTCGGATAACCGATCGGTGACTCGACGACTGGATGGCGCGGTGAACTGGATATCGCAACGCTGGGATGACCTGACAGGCCTGGGATCAGGTAGCTGGCTGGCCATCGCAGCCTGGGCCGCGCTGGCGTTCGGCATCGTCGTGCTGATCGTGGTGAACCGCCAACTGTCCAAGAATCGGCAGCTCAAGCAGGATCAGGTCCGCCCGCAGGTGACCATGTACATGGAGCCGCACGCATCGGACTGGCACCTGATCGAGCTCGTGGTCCGCAACTTCGGGCAGACCGCGGCGCACAACATCTCGTTCGAGTTCGCCAATCATCCGACCGTGGCCATCTACGAGGATTCCGACCACGACGGCGAGCTCGACGTCACCGAGCTCCGACTGCCCAGCGAACTCTCGGTCCTGGCTCCGGGGCAGGAGTGGCGAACCATCTGGGATTCGGCGATCAGCCGTGAGGAGTTGGGCGGGTCGATCCGGTCCCGGTTCGAGGGGACGCTCACCTACTACGACGCGCCGGCTCCGGCGGCCGGTAAGAAGTCCCGGTTCGGGCGCAAGCCCCGCGCATTCGAGTCGAAGGCGGTGCTCGACTGGGCCGCGCTGCAGCCGGTACAGCGGTTGGAGCTGATGACGACGCACGACCTCGCCAAGCGGGAGAAGCAGAAGCTCGAACTGCTCCGCAGCGTGCTGACGTACTTCCACTACGCCTCCAAGGAGACGCAGCCCGACGTCTTCCGCGCCGAGATCGACCGGATGAACCGCGCGGTCCGGGAGACCCAGGACCGGTGGCGTAGCCGCACCGCCGACGAGACCACCGAACTGGAAATCCAGTGGTTCGACGACGGCCCGAAGGGCCGCCACCGCAACGCCGTCCACTGACAGGACGCCACCGGAGGCACGTCTAGCATCGGCTCACACCCGTTCCCGGCCCGGGAACCGAGCGAGGGAGAACCGATGAGCACCGTCACCTACGCCGTGACCGATGCGGTTGCCACGATCACGCTGGACGACGGCAAGGTCAACGTCCTGAGTCCGACGATGCAGCAGAACATCCACGCCGCGCTGGATCAGGCCGAGCAGGCAGCCGAGACCGGAGCGGTCAAGTCGATTGTGATCGCCGGCAACAACCGGGTGTTGAGCGCCGGGTTCGACCTCGCGATCTTCGGCTCGGGAGACGCGGCGGCCGGGCTGGCCATGCTGCGCGGCGGTGTCGAATTGAACGCCCGGCTCCTGCGTTTCCCCGTCCCCGTGGTGATCGCCGCGACCGGACACGCAATCGCCGGCGGCTCGTTCCTACTGTGCTCCGGCGACCACCGGGTCGGGTCGCCCACCATGCGGTGCCAGGCCAACGAGGTCGCCATCGGCATGACGGTGCCGCAGTCCTGCATCGAAATCCTCCGGATGCGGTTGACCAATTCGGCCTTCCAGCGGGCGGTCGGCCTGGCTGCGACGTTCACCGGTGAAGAAGCGCGGGCGGCCGGCTGGCTGGACGAGGTCGTCGACCAGGAGCACGTGCTGAGCCGCGCCCAGGAAGTGGCCGCCGGCTTCGCCGCGACGCTGCACACTCAGCACCACCTGGCCAGCAAGCTCAAGGCCCGCGCCGGATCGCTGGCCGCCATCCAGGCCGGCATCGACGGCCTGGCCGCCGAGTTCGGCGGGTAACGCCACACATCGACAAAGCTGTCGGTCGCCCGACCTAAGGTGAGCCGATGGCGCTACACCTGCACCGAGCCGAAGACACCGGCGCGCTGGCCGCCGGGCTGGGTGCGCTGCTGGCCGAACCGCCGGCGGACCCGTTCGCGGCCGAGCTGGTGCTGGTGTCCGCGCGCGGCATGGAACGGTGGCTCAGCCAGCAGCTGTCGCATGTGCTGGGCCGCGGCGCGGCTGCCGACGGTGTGTGCGCGGGCATCGAATTCCGTTCCCCCACATCGCTTCTGGCGGAGATCACGGGGACGGTCGACGACAACCCGTGGGATCCTGACGCCCTCGTGTGGCCGCTGCTCGAGGTCGTCGATGCCGTTGTGGCGGCCCGCCCGGAATGGGCGGGCACCCTCGCCACGCACCTGGGCTGCACCGAACTGGGCAGCCCAGACGAAGTCCAGCTGCGGCAGGGCCGCCGGTACGCGGTGGCCCGGCGGCTGGCGGGCCTGTTCGACTCCTACGCGAAGGCCCGGCCGGCGATGCTCGCCGATTGGCTGGCGGGCGGCAGCTCCGACGGTACGGGCGGACGGCTGGACGACGACCTGCTCTGGCAACCACACCTGTGGCGGGCGACGGCCGAACGCGTCGACGCCGATCCCCCGCCGGTGCGGCAAGCGAAAACCATTGCCCGCCTGATTGATTCGCCGTCCGATCTACCGCCCCGGCTGTCGCTGTTCGGGCACACCCGGTTGCCCGCGGCCGATCTCGAGCTGCTCGGGGCATTGGCCACCCACCACGATCTGCACCTGTGGTTGCCGCATCCCAGCGACCCGCTGTGGCAGGCGCTGGCCGATCTGCGCGGTCAGGAGCCCCGGCACGCGGACACCAGCCGGTTGCGCGTCGGTCATCCGCTGCTGCAGACCCTCGGCCGCGATCTGCGGGAGCTGCAACGCGGCCTGCCCGGCGCGCACACCGACCGGTTCCATCCCCGCACCGGGTTCCCCGACACCCTGTTGGGCTGGCTGCAGTCCGACATCTCGGCCGACGAGGTGCGGCCCATCCCACCACGGCATCTCGCGAAGGACGACCGGTCCGTCCAGATCCATCGCTGCCACGGCGCGGCCCGGCAGATCGACGTCCTGCGCGATGTGCTGCTGGGCCTGCTCGACGACGACGAGACCCTGCAGCCGCGCGACATCCTGGTGATGTGCCCGGACATCGAAACCTACGCACCGCTGATCACCGCCGCGTTCGGGGCGGGTGAGCATGCCGACCTCAGCCACCCGGCGCAGGGCCTGCGGGTCCGGCTGGCGGACCGCGCGCTGACGCAGACCAACCCCCTGCTGGGCGTGCTGGCCGAACTGCTCGACATCGCCGACGGCCGGGCCACCGCCGGCGCGGTGCTGAGCCTGGCGCACAGCGATCCGGTGCGCCGGCGCTTCGCGTGGAGCGACGACGACCTGGTCGACATCACCGAATGGGTTGGCGCGGCCGGTATCCGGTGGGGTTTCGACGCGGCGCACCGCACGCCGTACGAGCTACAGCGGTACCCGCAGAACACGTGGCAGTTCGGGATCGACCGGCTGCTCGTGGGCGCCGCGATGTCCGACGATTCCCAAGGCTGGCTGGGCACCGCGTTGCCGCTCGACGACGTCGACTCGAACCGCGTGGACCTGGCCGGCCGGTTGACGGAGTACGTGCAGCGGTTGCGTGACGTCGTCGACCGCCTCTCCGGAGCGCAGCCCCTGGACGCCTGGGTCGAGGTGCTGCGGGACGGCGTCGCCGAGCTGACGCGGGTCGGCCCCGACGAGCAGTGGCAGCAGGCGCAGCTCGACCGTGAGCTGGCGAAAGTGTTGACCCACGCGGGAACTCGATCGGGCACGACATTGCGGTTGCCCGATATCCGGTCGCTGCTGCGCCGGCAACTGGCCGGGCGCCCGACCCGCGCCAACTTCCGCACCGGCACCCTGACGGTGTGCACCATGGTCCCGATGCGCTCGGTGCCGCATCGGGTGGTGTGCCTGGTCGGGCTCGACGACGGCGTCTTCCCGCGCGCGAATATCGCCGACGGCGACGACGTCCTGGCCCGTCACCCGCTCACGGGTGAACGCGACATCCGTTCCGAGGACCGGCAGTTGCTGCTCGATGCCATCTGCTCGGCCACCGACACCCTGGTCATCACGTACACCGGCACCGACGAGCATTCCGGTGAGCACCGGCCGCCCGCGGTCCCGGTGCAGGAGCTGCTCGACGCGCTGGACAAGACCACCACCGAGCCAGCCCGGGACCACATCGTGGCCGATCACCCGTTGCAGCCTTTCGACATTCGCACCGTCGCGCGCGATGGGCTGGTACCCGACAGGCCGTTCACCTACGACCCGGCCGCGCTGCGCGGGGCCCGGGCCGTGCTCGGGGAACGCCGGCCGAAGCCGCGGCTCATCGACGGCCCGCTCGACGAATCACCATGCGGCGACGTCGAACTCGCCGAGCTGCTGCGGTTCTTCGCCAACCCCGTCCGGGGCTTCTTCCGGGCGCTGGACTACACGCTGCCGTGGGACGCCGACGAATTGTCCGACGCCATCCCCGTCGCCATCGACGGCCTCGGCAAGTGGGCGGTCGGGGAACGCATGCTGGACGACCTGAAGATCGGCCGGGACCCCGACTTCGTCATCGGCGCGGAGTGGCGGCGCGGCACATTGCCACCAGGTCGGCTCGGCTGGCGGCAGGCTCACGAAATCCGCGGTGAGGCCATGGAACTGGCGACCGCCGCGCAGACGCTGCAGCGGGGTGCGGCCGGCGCACTGGACATCGATGTCGATCTGGGCGGCGGCCGCAGGCTCACCGGCACCGTCGCACCGCTGTGGCAGGACCGCACCGTGACGGTCACCTATTCGAAGCTGGGCGCCAAGCATCGGCTGCAGGCTTGGGTCACCCTGGTGGCGCTGGCCGCGGGCGCGCCAGGACGCGAGTGGGAGGCGTACTGCATCGGCCGCGGCCCACGGGGCGGCGTACACGCCATGGGGTATCAACCTCCGGAGCAACCGCTTTCGGTGCTGCGCGAGCTGGTCGCGATCTACGACGCGGGCCGCCGCGAGCCGCTACCGCTGCCCTTGAAGACGTCGCTGGAATGGGCCCGGGCACGGCAATTCGACGACCCGGTGCCGGAGCGGGGCGCCGAGTCGGAATGGCGGTTCGAGAAGGACGGCGCCGAATACGCGGAGGCGTGGGGTCCGGCCGCGCCGTTACAGGTGCTGCTCGATCCGCCGCGGCCCGACGAGCCCGTCGTACCCGGTGAGACCACGCGCCTGGGGGCCTACGCCTCCCGGCTGTGGCGGCCGCTGCTCGACGCGGAACGGCGGATCTGATGGACGCGTTCGATCTGCTCGGACCGTTGCCGGAACCGGCGACGACGACGGTGCTGGAAGCCAGCGCCGGCACCGGCAAGACCTATGCCCTCGCCGGCCTCGTGACGCGGTACCTCGCCGAGGGCGCCGCCACCCTGGACGAGATGCTGCTGATCACGTTCAGCCGGGGGGCGACCCGGGAACTACGGGAACGGGTCCGGGCGCAACTGGTGAAGACCGTTGCCGCTCTGGATAATCCGTCCGAGGACGACGACGACCTGATCCGCCACCTGGCCGCCGCGGCGCCCGACGAGCTGGTTCGGCGCCGCGCCCGGCTACGCGACGCATTGTCGGATTTCGACGCCGCGACCATCGCCACGACGCACGAGTTCTGCGGGCTGGTGCTGCGGTCCCTCGGTATCGCCGGCGACACCGATTCCGGCGCCCAGTTGGTGGAGAGCCTCGACGATCTGGTGGGTGAGATCGTCTCCGACCTCTACCTGACGACGTACGGAGACCAGCGCGAGGAACCCGCGCTGAGCTTCGCCGATGCGCTGGACCTGGCCAAACGGGTCGTCGGCGATCCCGGCGCACAGCTGCGGCCCATCACCGCGGACCCGGACAGCGTTGCGGCACAACGGCTGTCGTTCGCTGCCGGGGTGCAGGGTGAACTGGAACGTCGCAAGCGTCGACTGGGAGTGCTGAGCTTCGATGACCTGCTGAGCCGGCTCGCCACCGCGCTCGAGGAACCCGATGCGCCGGCCCGAGAACGGATGCGCCGGCGCTGGCCGATCGTCATGGTCGACGAGTTCCAGGACACCGATCCGGTGCAGTGGCAGGTGATCTCGCGGGCCTTCGTCGGGCACAGCGCCGTCGTCCTGATCGGCGATCCGAAGCAGGCCATCTACGCGTTCCGCGGCGGCGACATCGTCACCTACTTGGATGCCGCGCGCAGTGCCGACCAGCGGCTGACCCTGTCCGAGAACTGGCGCAGCGACAAGGTTCTGGTGGACCGGCTGCAGACGGTGCTCAAGGGGGCGGCGCTCGGCGACGCCGACATCGTGGTGCACCCCGTCGAGGCCCGCGCCGACCGCCACCGGCTCACCGGGGCGCCGCGCAACGATCCGTTCCGGCTGCGGGTGGTGGCGCGCACGGAGTTCGGGACGCCGCAGCGCCGGATGGTCCCGATCGGCCAGTTGCGGCCGTACATCGCCAAGGATCTCGCCGCCGACATCTCGGTGCTGCTGGCCAGTGGCGCACAGTTCGACGGCCGTCCGCTGACGGCCGGTGACATCGCGGTGATCGTCGACAGCGGCCTGGACGCCATCCCGTGCCGGGATGCGTTGCTGGACCTGGGCATTCCGGTGGTCTATTCGGGTGACACCGACGTGTTCGCCTCGGCGGCGGCGGCAGAGTGGCTGCGCCTGCTCGATGCTTTCGACACCCCCAACCGCAGTGGTGTCGTACGGGCCGCCGCGACCACCATGTTCTTCGGGTACCGCGCGGCCGACCTGGCCGCCGGCGGCGACGAGCTGACCGACCACATCACGACCACCATCCGGCAGTGGGCGGGCCTCGCCAGGGATCGGGGTATCGCGGCGGCGTTCGAGGCGGCGGTGGCATTGGGTCTGCCCGAGCGGGTACTCGGACACCGCGGCGGCGAACGTCACATGACCGACCTGGCGCATGTCAGCCAGCTCTTGCACGAAACCGCCCACCGCGAGCGCTATCACCTTCCCGCCCTTCGTGATTGGCTGCGTCGACAGCTGAAGGACCGGGGCGGCCCGGCCGAACGCAACCGGCGCCTGGACAGCGATGCCGCCGCGGTCCAGATCATGACGGTGTGGCGTAGCAAGGGCCTACAGTTCCCCGTGGTGTACCTGCCGTTCGGGTTCAACCGATTCGTCAAGGCCGACACCGTGCTGCGGTTCCACGACACCGATGGCACGCGGTGTCTGCATGTCGGTGGTGCCGGGGCTGCCGACCGGACCGCGGCCGAACAGGCCGGTCTCGCCGAGATCGCCGGGGACAACGTGCGGCTCACGTACGTGGCGCTGACGCGGGCGCAGTCGCAAGTGGTGGCCTGGTGGGCGCCGTCGCGCGACGAGCAGAACGGTGGCCTCTCCCGGCTACTGCGGGGCCGGCGCCCAGGCGCCACCGTGGTGCCGGATTGCGCGACGCCGCAAACGCTTTCCGACGACGACGCGATGGCGTGTTTCGCCGCGTGGGAGCACGCGGGCGGTCCGGTGGTCGAGGCCGCCGAGCCCGTCACGCCGATGTCTCTGCCGGCGCCGACGGCACCGGCGGACCTCGACGTCCGGCATTTCCACCGCAGCATCGACACCCACTGGCGCCGGACGTCGTACTCGGCGCTGGTGCGCGTCGTGCACGACGACGGGCAGGCCGTGAGCAGCGAACCGGACACCGGGTTGCGAGACGACGAGTCGGGCGACGTCGTCCCCGAGGCACCGCCGGGTCCGCTGCCCGGCGACCTGCCGTCGCCGATGGCACAGCTGCCGGCCGGCGCGGCCTTCGGCTCGCTGGTGCACGCCGTGCTCGAGCGCGCCGACCCGCTGTCCACGGATCTGACGGCCGAGCTTGCGGCGCGGATCGACGAGCAGTCCGGGCTGTGGAACGTCGAGGTGCCCACGGACGAACTCGCCGCTGCTCTCGTGCCGATGCACGACACCCCGCTGGGTCCGTTGGCGCCGGGCCTGACGCTGCGGCAGATCGGGTTGCGGGATCGGTTGCGGGAATTGGATTTCGAGATGCCGCTGGGCGGCGGCCAGGATCGGCCAGACGCCGCGCGGGAGATCCGGCTCGGTGACGTGGGCGCGTTGGTGAGCGCGCTGCTGCCGGCGTCGGATCCGTTGTCCGCCTACGGCGCGCGCCTGCAGGCCGAACCACTGGGACACCAGCGGTTGCACGGTTATCTGTCGGGTTCCATCGACGCGGTCCTGCGCATCCCGGGCGAATGCGGACACAAGTACCTGGTGGTGGACTACAAGACCAACCGGCTGGGTGACTTCGGCACCGAGAACACGGCGGCGGACTACACCGCGCCGCGGCTCGTAGAGGCCATGATGCACTCCGACTACCCGCTGCAGGCGCTCCTGTATTCGGTTGTGCTGCACAGATTCCTGCGGTGGCGGTTACCCGACTACGCACCCGACCGGCACCTGGGCGGCGTGGCCTATCTGTTCGTGCGGGGCATGTGCGGACCGGTGACGCCTGTGGTCGACGGTCACCCGTGCGGCGTGTTCAGCTGGCAGCCTCCGGTCGAGCTGGTGCGCGGGCTGTCCGATCTGTTGGACCGAGGGACGGGGTCATGACGGCAGCACTGGAGATGACGCCTGATCCCATGGACTGGCGACAGGTGCCCGCGGCCACCGGTCTACTGGCGATGTTCAATGCCGCCGGCGTGCTCACTGCCGCCGATGTGCATGTGGCCCAAAGGTGTTGCGCGCTGGCAGCGGAGACCAGCGAGGTGGTCGCCCTCGCGGTCGCGTTGACG
This sequence comes from Mycolicibacterium sp. CBMA 226, assembly GCF_009729075.1. Taxonomy (GTDB): domain Bacteria; phylum Actinomycetota; class Actinomycetes; order Mycobacteriales; family Mycobacteriaceae; genus Mycobacterium. The sequence goes on from NZ_VTGY01000013.1 coordinate 660,924, forward strand.
GTCCGGGCACTGCGGGAAGGCTCGGTGTGCGTCGACCTCACCACCGTCGCCGCGGACATCGGCGGTGACCTGCCGTGGCCTACTCCCGGCGAATTGATCGCCGCGGTCGCAGGCAGTCCGTTGACGGGCACGGCCATCCGGTTGGATCGCGAGCGCCTGTTGTATCTCGATCGCTACTGGCGCGAGGAGCAGCAGGTGTGCACCGACCTGCTGGCGCTGTCGGCGCAACCATCGCAGTCGGTCAGCGATGCCGAACTCGAACGTCTCTTCCCGCCACCGGGTTTCGCCGAGCAGCGGGCGGCGGCACAACTGGCGCTGACCCAGCCGGTGACGGTGCTGACCGGCGGTCCCGGCACCGGCAAGACGACGACCGTGGCCCGGCTACTCGCACTCTTGGCACAGGCCGCGCACCCGGGCCGGCTGCGGATCGCGCTCGCGGCACCGACCGGTAAGGCGGCCGCCCGGCTGCAGGAGGCGGTGTCGGCAGAGGTCGCCAAGCTTGAATCGGCCGATCAGGAGCGGCTCAGCGGGCTACGGGCCGTCACGCTGCACCGGCTGCTCGGCGGGCGTCCCGACAGCGCGTCGCGGTTCAGGCATCACCGCGGCAATCGGCTGCCGCACGACGTCGTCGTCGTCGACGAGACCTCGATGGTGTCGCTGACGCTGATGGCGAGGCTCCTCGAAGCCGTGCGGCCCGACGCCCGGCTGCTGTTGGTCGGTGACCCCGACCAGCTGACCTCGGTGCAGGCGGGGGCGGTGCTCGCCGACCTGGTGGACGGGCTCGCCGACCACCCGTCCATCCGGATCGCGGCGCTGCACACCACGCACCGGTTCGGCGCGGCGATCGGCGGGCTGGCCGAAGCGATCCGGTCCGGTGCCACCGACCAGGTGCTGGGCCTGCTGCGGGCCGGGGACCCGGCGATCGAGTTCATCGAGGATTCCGACCCGGTCGCGCGCTTGCGCCCGGCCCTGGTCGCGCATGCGCTCAGAGTGCGCGGGAGCGCGTTGCTGGGCGCGGGCGACGACGGCCTCGTGGCCATGGACGAACACCGCCTGCTGTGCGCACACCGCGACGGGCCCTACGGCGTTCGGCACTGGAATCGTCAGGTGGAGCGCTGGATCACCGACGAGACCGGGCAGGCCACCTGGTCGCCGTGGTACCCCGGCCGCCCGTTACTGCTCACCGCCAACGACTACGCGCTGGGCATCTACAACGGCGACACCGGCCTGGTCGCCGCCGGGCCGGACGGCGTGCAGGTGTACATCGCGGGTGCGACTGCGACGCAACAGTTCTCGCCGAGCCGCATCGTCGACGTCGAGACCATGTATGCGCTGACCATCCACAAGAGCCAGGGCTCACAAGCCGACGAGGTCACGGTGATCCTGCCGCCCGCCGACTCCCGGCTGCTGACGCGCGAGCTGTTCTACACCGCGGTCACGCGCGCCAAGAAGAAGGTACGCATCGTCGGGTCGGCCGACGAAGTACGAGCTGCGGTCGAACGGCAGGCGCTGCGCGCATCGGGCCTGCGGGACCGGCTGCGCCACGACGGCTGAACTTGTGGCGCGCCGCCCAACTGGGAAGTGCCCCTCCTCCTTCGACATGTTCGACAGGGGGCCGTCAGCACGTGGTGACATCGTCACGAAACCGGACATCGTCAGCAGGTGCTGACGACTCCAGACCGCAGGTGCCACAGGAGGAGCGACACGCCGAACGGCAGTACTCAGTCCTCAGGGCCGCACCGGGTGCCGGCTCAGGATCGACACCCGATTGAAGGCGTTGATGGCGGTGGCCACCCAGATCACCGCCGAAATCTCGTCGTCGTTCAGCACCGCTCGCGCCCTTGCGTATTCGCGTTCGGCGGTGTCGTGGTCGGGCAGCGTCGTGGTGATCTCGGCGAGCCGGAGTGCGGCCCGTTCCTGCTCGGAGAACAGCTCTGTGTCCCGCCAGGCGCGCAGCGTCGCCAGCTGTTTGTCGGTGACGCCGGCCTTCACCGCACGCCGGTGATGGATCTCCAGGCACGACGGGCAGCCGTTGAGCAGCGAGACGCGGGTGTTGATGAGCTCCACCAGTGCCGGCGGCAGCCCGGCCTCGGCGGCCGTCTTGCTGACCGCGGTCGCGACCGCCACCAGCGTCCGGTAGGCATGGGGCGACTGCTTGTCGATGTGTACGTGCGCGGGGCCCGGTTCGGTGGTGTCCATTGCCTACTTTCAGGTGCGGTCAGGACGGCGCGGGTATGGTCTGAACGAACCCGACGATGGTACGCAGCCCGGAAGGCGAATCGTGAGCAATCTTGAGGCAGACCCCGTCGAATACGACTGTGCCGCCGGGCCTCCCAACCGCATCGAGATTCTCGAACCGCGTGAGGTGCCGCTTGGCGGCCCGCGCGCCATGATGGTCCGTCGCACTCTGCCGCAGCGCGAACGCTCGCTCGTCGGCGCCTGGTGTTTCGCCGATCACTACGGTCCGGAAGACGTACGCACCAAGGCCGGGATGGACGTCCCGCCGCACCCGCACACGGGTCTGCAGACGGTGAGCTGGTTGTTCAGCGGCGAGATCGAGCACCGCGATTCGCATGGCATCCACGAGATGGTGCGGCCGGGCGAACTGAATCTGATGACGGCCGGCGCCGGCATCTGCCACTCCGAGGTCTCCACGCCGGAGACGACGATCCTGCACGGTGTCCAGTTGTGGGTCGCGCTGCCCGACGCCGCCCGCCACGGTCCCCGCGACTTCGACCACTATGCGCCACAGCCGGTTTCATTCGGCGACGCGACGGTGTCGGTGTTCCTTGGTGCGCTGGCCGGGCAGCGGTCACCGGTCCACACGCACACTCCGCTGCTCGGCGCGCAGGTCGACCTGCCGCCCGGCGCCACCGTCGAGTTCGACGTCGACCCCACGTTCGAGCACGCCGTGCTGCTCGATCAGGGCGCGCTGACGGTCGCCGATACGCCGGTGCGGCCCTACGAATTGGCTTACCAGGGCGTCGGATCCACGCATCTGACCCTCGCCAACACGGGTACCGAACCGGCGCGCGCCGTCATCCTCGGCGGCACGCCGTTCACCGAAGAGCTGCTGATGTGGTGGAACTTCGTGGGGCGCACGCACGACGAGATCGTCGAGTACCGCAATCAGTGGCAGGCCGAGTCCGAACAGTTCGGCGAGGTCATCGGCTACCAGGGCGCGCCGGCGCGGTTGCCCGCTCCCCCGCTGCCGACCACCCGCCTGGTCCCGCGGAAACCACCCACCGGAGGAAAGGCCCCAGTGATGCTCACCGACAAAAACGGCGAACCGGTCGAGGTGACCCAGGAAGCCGACCGGTTCAGCATCGCGGTCGACGGAAAGCCCGTGGGGCTCACCGCTTTCATCGAGCACGGCGAGCAGCGGGCTTTCTATCACACGGAAATCGACCCGGCGTTCGGCGGGCGCGGACTGGCCAGTGTGCTGATCGCCCAGGCATTGGCGACCACCCGACAGCAGAGCAAGCGCATCGTCGCGATCTGCCCGATGGTCAAGGCATACGTCGAGAAGCACCACGACTTCGACGACATCCTCGATCCGCGGACGCCGGAGATTCTGCGGCTCCTGCCGCGCTAGACCGCCGGGCGGTCAGCCTGCGTGCAGACGCCGTTCTGGATGTTCAGCCAGCCAGCGTTCTTCGACTCGCTTGACCCGCAGGTGCTCGAACGTGATGACGAGCGCCCCCGCGGTGACCAGCGCGCCGGCGATGAGGCCGAGCGGCAGCTGTAGGTCCACGCGGTGGTATGCGGTTGCGAAGACGAAGCCGGCAATGGTGACGATGCCGAGTGCGATCAGCCCCAGGCCAGGTAGCCATAACGTGTCGATGAAGGATTCACCGGCATGTGGTTGCGTGGTTCGGGAATGATCCACCGGATCGTGGTGCGCGCCCTTCATTCGCATCTCCCTCCTTGCCGAAGATGCCCTCAAGGCTACGCCCGAATCCGGGCCATTGTGAGATAGTTCACACTCGCCTGCGGCCATTCCCGCGACCAGCAGTTGCGCGCGGCTCGCGGAGCCGGCTAGCGCGGCGGCAGCGGCGCAGCGACGGGTGCGACAGGCAGGGGCGGTGGCGGCAGCGCGGAGCCGCGGACCCACTGGTCCCACGGCATGCTCCAGTCACCGTTCTGGCTCAGCATCTGAGGCGGGCCGCCGGTGAACTTCACCTCAACGACGTCGCCGGGCACCGAGAAGTTGTAGAACCACTGGGCGTTGTCGCTGTTGAGGTTCAGGCAGCCGTGCGAGGTGTTCTGTTTGCCCTGCGCCCAGATGGTCGCGTTCAGCTGGTGCAGGTAGATGCCGTCATGGCTGATCCGGGTGGCCCACGGAATGGTCTCCTTGTAGCCCAGGCGGCTACCGATCGGCAATCCGAACGTCGAGGAGTCCATGATCACCGGGTTTGCCTTGTCCATCACCGTGTAGACGCCCGGCGGCGTCCAGAAGGAGATGACGGTGTTGCCGATGGTCTCGGTGCCGCCCATGCCCATCGAGGTCGGCATGGTGCGCACGAGCTGGCCGTTGTCGAAGACGCTGACCTGGTGGGTGTGGTCGTCCGCGACGGAGATATGGGCGTTGCCGATCCGGAACGAGACGTGCTCGTCCTCCTGACCGTAGATGCCGTCGCCGAGACGGACGCCGTAGATCTTGGCCGCGACGCTGACGGTCGTATTGGGCGCGTAGTACTTCTCGGGGCGCCAGTGGGCGTTGGCGTCGTCGACCCAGTGCCACGAGCCGGGAACCGGCGGGTTGGTGGTGACGACGAGGTTGCGCTCGGCGGCGGCCTTGTCCTCGATCTTCTCGTCGAAGTGTGCGTTGACCACAACGCCGACGCCGTAGGTCCCACCTTCCTGCAGCGACGCGCCCGACACGGTATTGAGGTACACCGCGGTCTGATAGTCAGGGCTGAGGGTCGTGAAGCTCGACGTCTGCCGCGACGGCATGCCCGACGGGCCGCGCGCCTCGATGGTCATCGTGTACTTGCGTCCGTAGCCGAGCTGCTCGGCGGGCGTCCAGCTCTTGCCGTCGGGTGCGAGCGTCCCGGGAATCTCTTTTCCGGCGCCGTTGACCATCGACACGGCGGTGATGGTGCCCGTCGCAGCGGTGATGTTGACGGGTTCGGCCGGGCTGACGTCCTTCGCCCCGCCGGCCGGCGCTACGCGCAGTACGGCGGGCTCGGGCGCGGTCGGCTGCGAGGCGGACAGGTCGCGCGATGCAGCGACCACCTTGCAACCTTCCTGGCAGCGCGATGTTGACGACACCACGGTCCCACCGAGCACGGCAAGGACGGCCAGCGCAGCGGCCAGCCAGGCGCCACGGACACGGCGGGATGAGGTCAACACTGCTCCAAAGTTCGGCGTCGGCCAGGGATTGTTCGGATCGACGTACTCGAGGTACTGCATCAGACTAAGCGGTCGGCAGGGGTCTTTGCACGTCGGATGAAGCTCGTCTCGATGCCACCTCGGGCGCCACTTCGGCGTGTCGGCTGGCAAACCCCTGCCGGTGTGTGATAACCCGCGATTTTCGGTCATTTCACCGGTGTCGCGCACCGACGTGCCGACCAGGGCGTGCAGCCAAAGGTACTGCATACCAACAGCTTTGGGATAATTGGCAATCCTTGCCGGGAAATATACTGCGCTGCAAAGCAATTCACGATGCAGGGCGTGCCCGGTGACGTGAATTCAGTGCGTCGTCACTGACCGGCGAATCGGACGAGGGTGCCCCCGTGCATGGCCCGGCCGGCGCGCGCCTGGCGGAAGCCGATGAGCCCACCCGCCCCGGTCAGCACCAGCAGGCCGGTGAATCCGGGAACCGCGACGGCGGCGACCTCTCCGAGGCCGGCCGCACGGAGGTCATCCGGGTATCCGGCGCGGTACGGCGCCGCCGCGACGATGGCGTTGTCGGCCGCGAAGACCCGGTCCGCGGGCGCGGGCCCGCGCACCGGGAGGTCCCCGGTAACGCCGGTCTGGCCGGCAAAACGTGAATCCGTCTGCGCCCCACCGGATGCCGATGGCTGAACGTGAGCCCCGAAGTTTCGTTCGAAGGACACAGCCCTCGGGCCGCCGGACAGCGGCGTGACGACGGCCGACGACAGCGCCGTCGCCGCCGCGGTCAACCCGTCGACGACGGGCTGCGCTTGCGCGACAGCAAATCCGGGCAACGCGGCCACGCTCTGGATCGGGCCCCCCACAGCCGGCGGTAGCGGTCCGGTCAATGCCGTCACCGGCGCCACGGGTGCGTCGGCCACGACGACGGCAGCCTGGCTGACCGCCGCGGTCGTCTGAGCCAGCGGAACAGAGACCGCCTGCACCGCCGGCGCGGGGGCGGGCACGTCGGCAACGGTTGCGGATTCGCTGGCGGCTGCGCTCTGGGTCGCACCGACGGCCACCGGAGGCAGGCTGCTCGACGAATTCGGGGACGAACTCGCGGACGGGATGTTGGAGCCGTTGCGGCCGTCACCGAACTTGGGCGTCAGTTGCTGGCCCGCCGACTGCGTGACGCCGAACCCGGTGAGCGCGCCGGTGCCGGCCGTCGTCGCGGCGGTGGTCAGCCCACCGAACGCCTTACCGAGATCCCCTATGGATGGCAACCCCGGGTGCGACGTGCCCGAGCTGTCCCCACCTGCACCACCAGACACACTCGGCGAAAGGGGCACGTCGGACGGCGCGGCGTGCGCCACCCCAGCACCGATGACCGGCGCGGCGACCAACCAGGTCACCGCTGCCAAGCGCAGGTGCGTCGCCACGCTGCATCCATCCTCTCGAAGCCGGCCGTCAGCGGCCTTCGTCCAGTTTGCCACGAGAATTTGCTATTGCGAAAGTTCCTGTGACATCAACTACGAGTTTAGGACAGTCGGCGCCAGAAATCAGAACGGCACGGTCGGCAGGTACTTACCGTCCAGAGTGATCACCGCGCGTTCGCCACCATCGGGGTCAGCAACTTTCTTCACGTCCAGCCGGAAGTTGATGGCGGAGATGATGCCGTCGCCGAACTGCTCGTGCACCAGCGCCTTGAGGGTGGTGCCGTAGACCTGCAGCATCTCGTAGAAGCGGTAGATGGTCGGGTCGGTGGGTATGCCACCGGGGATGGAGCCGCGCGTCGGGATGGTCTGCAGCAACCGCACGGCGTCGTCGTCCAGCCCCAGGAGAGCACCGACGGCCTTCGCCGATTCCTCCGGAAGCGCGTGCTGGCCGAGGATGGCGGCCGTCGTGAAGGCCACCGACAGACCGGCGGCGTCGGCGAGCTGCTGCCACGACAGGTCCTTGCGGGTCTTGGCCTCGACGGCCGTGGCGGCGAGGAGCTGACGGGCGGTGGGGTCGAACTGGGCGTGGATCATGAGTGCTTCCTTCCGAGGTTGGTTTGTTGCGTCGAACGTGTCGTGCTGGATCAGTGCTGCGCCCACGTGCCGTAGGGCACCATCGGGTTAGTCCCGAACGGCACGTACGGGTTGGCACCGCCCATGAACGAGTCCTGCGGATAGACCACCACCGGTCCGGGCACGGCCACGGCGCCGGAGTTGTCGGCCAGCGCCGGAGCGGCCAATCCGATCCCGAGCGCGACGAGTGCGCCGGCAGCCAATCCTGTTACCGCGGCGGCGAGGTTGTTCTTCTTCATGCTACTTCCTTTCTTGCTGCACTCACCATGCATGAGCAGCACATATAACGTCCAATAGTTATTTTTCATATTTGCCATAGACGGTGCCTATAGTTGTTCCCCATGACTGGACCCGAGCTCCGTCACCTGCGGTATCTGCTCGCTGTCGCCGAGCACGGCAACTTTTCCCGTGCCGCCGAAGCGCTGTATGTGTCGCAACCCACGCTCTCGCAGCAGATCAAACAGCTGGAGAACGCGCTCGGCACCCAACTGCTCGACCGCAGCGGCCGCACGGTGCGACTGACCGATGCCGGCGCCGCGTACGCCGACCGCGCCCGGCGCGCACTCCGCGAACTGGCCGCCGCCGAGCGCGCCATCGAAGACGTCCACGATCTGTCGCGTGGTCACCTGCGCCTGGCCAACACCCCGACTTTCACGGCCTACCTCGTCGGCCCCCTCACCGCCGAGCTGCACATGCGTCACCCCGGCATCAACCTGACGGTGGTCGAGATGTCGCAGGACGCCATCGAAGCCGCGCTGCTCGCCGACGACCTCGACGTCGGCATCGCCTTCGCCGGCGCTCCGGCCCCCGGCATCGACGCCGTCGCGTTGTTCACCGAGCACCTGGGCCTGGTCACCAGCGGACCGCGGGCGGAGACCCTGCCGGATCCGTTGCCGGTTCGCGCGCTCGGCGATATCCACCTGGCCCTGCTGAGCAGCGACTTCCTGACCCGCACCCACATCGACGAGTACTTCGCGGAGCACCATGCCGACCCGCGGATCACCGTCGAGGCCAACTCGGTCCAGGCCCTCATCGAAATCGTGCGACGCACGCCGCTCGTGACCGTCCTACCCGACGCCGTCACGCATGACCATCCGCATCTGACGCCCGTCCCGCTGGACCCACCGCTGCCGACCCGGACCGTCGCCCTCCTGCGCCGCGCCGGCGGCTACCAGAGCGCGGCCGCCTCCGCCTTCATGCGGCTTGCCCGCGAACTCGTCGCGGCCCGGGATTACGCGCCTGCCGAGTGATGGACAGTCGGCCGACGGCGCGGCCTCGCTGTTATCCACGACTGACGATCGACGGCATCCGCGGGGCCGGTCCATTTCGGCCTTCCCAGGCCGCATATGTAAGTGTAGACTTACCGTTAGTGAATACTTACGAAGCTGTGGATCCCTGGGCTGCCCTCGCCGATCGCACGAGACGGACGATCTTCAAGCGGCTGGCGGACGGACCCCGCGCGGTCGGCGAGCTGGCTGACGGGTTGCCAGTCAGCCGGCCCGCGGTGTCCCAGCACCTCAAGGTGTTGCGCCGCGCCGGTCTCGTGACCGATCGGCAGGTCGGCACCCGACGGCTCTACCAAGTCGACCCGCACGGCGTCGAGGCGTTGCGCGCCGAGTTGGACGTGTTCTGGGACCAGGCATTGACGACGTTCAAACAGCTCGCCGAAGAGGAAGGGAAGCGTTCATGACGACCGAGGTGGCACCGATCCGAAAGAGCGTCGTGGTCGACGCGCCGATCGACAAGGCTTTCGCGTTGTTCGTCGGCCGCTTCGACGCCATCAAGCCCCGCGACCACAACCTGCTGCCGGTCCCCATAGCGGAGACGGTCTTCGAAAGCCATGTGGGTGGCCACATCTACGACGTCGGGACGGACGGCAGCACGTGCCGCTGGGCGCGGGTGCTGGCCTACGAGCCGCCGAGCCGGGTGGTCTTCTCCTGGGATATCGGGCCGACGTGGCAGGTCGAATCCGACCCGGACAAGTCCAGCGAAGTCGAGGTTCGCTTCATCGCCGAATCAGACGGACGGACGCGCGTCGAGCTGGAACACCGGCACCTGGAACGCCACGGCGCCGGCTGGCGATCGGTGGCCGACGGCGTCGACGGCGAGGCCGGCTGGCCGCTGTACCTGAATCGGTACCGCGACATCGTCACCGAGAAGGCGTGACGGTGCCCGCGCAGCATTCGATGATGGACCTCGCGTATGACGAGCGTCGCGATCTCGCCGCGTATCTGCGGACGCTGTCCGACGCCGACTGGCGGGCTCCTACCTTGTGCACCGAGTGGTCGGTCAAAGACGTTGTCTCACATGTCGTCAGCTACGAGGAGCTCAGCGGGCTGGGCCTGCTGCAACGCTTCGTCCGGGGCGGGATCGTGCGCGCCAATGAGGTGGGTGTGCGGGATTTCGCGGCCTATACCCCCGCGCGGTTGATGGACTTCCTCGAGGCCCACCTGCGTCCGCAGGGACTGACGTCGGGGTTCGGCGGGATGATCGGCCTGGTGGACGGGACGGTCCATCACCAGGACATCCGCCGGGCACTCGGCCATCCGCGCACCATCCCGGCAGAACGCATAGAATGCATCCTGCCGGCAATCCCGGGCAATCCGAGACTCGGCGCTGGCCGGCGGATCCGGGGGCTGCACCTGCGGGCCACCGATGTCGCCTGGGAACATGGAGACGGTCCCGAGGTGAGCGGCACCGGCGAGGCATTGCTGATGGCGATGACGGGACGCCCGTGCGTCATCGACGAACTCAGCGGACCGGGCGTGCCGACCCTTGCGGCGAGGCTGGGCTAAGCGTGACCGCCATGACCACCGTGGCCTTCATGACCGCTGTGGCCGCCGTGGACTTCATGGCCGCCGGCGTGCTCCGTATCCGGTGACCCGCCCATCATGCGCAGCATCGGGATGCCGCCGGTGCGCACGAATCGGATCACCAGGACCGCGGCCAGCAGCACGAAGACGATGTTGAGCCAGGTGGTGTAGTTCCACGAGATGCCGCTCTCCATCACCATGGCATTGCGCTCGGTGGGGGTGAAACCTGTTGCGCCGAAAAGCAATTCGACGAGGTAGCCCGCCGCGACCATCGAGATGTAGAACGTGGCGAGCAGCGTCAGCATCATCCGGATGCCGTAGTACTTCCGGTAGATGTTGAGGATCGGCAGGATCAACAGGTCGGCGAAGATGAACGCGACCACGCCACCGAAGCTGATTCCGCCGTTCCACAGCACCGCCGCCAGCGGCACGTTGCCGATGGAGCAGACGAACGACACGATGGCCACGACCGGTCCGACGATCGGTCCCCAGATCGCCGCCCAGGTGGGGTCGTCGGCGAGGAAGAAGTTCTCCCAGAACGTGTTCGGCACCCACGCCGCGATGGCACCGGCGATGAGCAGGCCGACGATCAGGTCACGCAGGATCGCCGCCCACTCCATGACGAACACGTGTGAGACGGACGTGAAGCCGGGTCCCGAGAACAGACGCTTGGCGAACGAGCCCTCGCCCTGCACCGACATGTCCATGGCCGCATGGCCTTCCATAGAGCCGGCCAGGCCGCGGTCCGCCTGCACGCGGGCTTCGTCGATGAGGCGGCTGCGGACGAACAACCGGAAGAGCACCGCAAGGACGACGATCATGATGGGGCCGCCGACGAATTCCGCGGCGGTGAACTGCCAACCCATCAGCAGGGCCAGGATGATGCCGAGTTCGACGACGAGGTTGGTGGACCCGATCTCGAATGCCATCGCGGCGGTGAAGTTGGCGCCCTTGCGAAACAGCGAGCGGGCCAGCGCCACCGCCGCGTACGAACACGACGACGATGCCGCGCCGAGGCCCGCGGCCACCGCGAGGGTTTTCGGCTTGTCGTCGCCGAGGAGGCGGATGATCGTCGATTTTCGGACGACGGCCTGCACCACCGCCGACAGCGCGAAACCGAGGATCAGCGCCCAGAGAATCTCCCACGTCATCGAACCGGCCAGGGCCAGCGCATGACCTATTGCGCTCATTGCGGAGTCCACCCAGGTGACGTTAACCCTTCAGTGCGACCAGGTCCTCTGTCATCGGCACCTTTGATCCGGAGCTGTCACAAAGCGTGACGTAGTCAAAAAACCGGACATTGTCAGCCGATGCTGACAACCCCAGACCGCGCATGTCACCAGCAGAGGCGACACGCCGGGCCGGCCGACACCGATCAGGCCGGGCTACCGATGAACTCCACGCCCGCGGTGATCGCCGGGCGGTGCCGCAGCATGCGGTAGTGCGCCAGCTTCCCGAGCCCTTTGGTGGTGAACAGCTCGGAGCCGGGCCACGAGGCGGCGAGCTTCTCGCTCGACGAATAGGGGCTGTCGGGGTCATCGGGGTCGTGGATGAGCAGCAGCGGCGGGTGGCCCGCCCGGGCGGCCAGATTGACCATGTTGGTGTCTTCGAGCGACATGCCGATCCGGCGCACCAGACGCCGCTGCAGGCCGGCGCGGATCCGCGGGCCGAAGTTGTGGCGCGCGGCGAACAGGTCCAGGTACATCGGGTAGTCGCCCATCGGTGCCAGCAGCACCAACCGACCGACCTTCGCCCCGTTGACCGCGGCGGCCATCGTGGTCGCGTTCGCGCCGAGTGAGTGAGCGACGACCGCGTGCGCCGGACCGTGCTCGCGGATGACGGCTGCGACGGCGTCGGCGCATTCGATGGCGGTGGTGCGTCCCGGCGCGAGCGCGCCCGGATCGGACTCGTTGTGGCTCGGCAGGTCGAAGGCGATGACCCGGTAGCCGGCCGCAACGAGCGGTTTGATGAACATGCCGAGGTGCGGGCGGCGGCCGCCCCAGCCGTGCACGAGGTACACCGGCGGCCCGTCACCCCAGGATTCTCCGGCGATGCGGTGGCCGTCCCAATGCGCTTCCAGCGGAGTCCCCGCCCCGATGCCGGGCGGCATGCGCAGGCTCTGCTCGATGATCGGCGGGGTACACCACAGCTCGGTAGCCCACCGGGATCCGATGGGCGGCGCGAACCGCTCGAGCAGGGCGAACTGCTTGCGAATCTTGGGATCGACCGGTGGTTGCACACCGGAGCCCTCGACGTCAAGCACGACGTCACGGTCCGAAGACGACTCGACCATGTGTCGAATCCTAACGACCGTCTTCGATCGGGCCGCCGACGAGCCATGGCGGAGCCCCATGAAGCACGTCAGGCCCCCTCGAAAGGGGGCCTGATCAGTGTGGCAGGTACAGGATTCGAACCTGTGTAGGCTTCCGCCGACGGATTTACAGTCCGCTCCCATTGGCCGCTCGGGCAACCTGCCGGGTTTGTCGCTCTCCGGGGGTACCGGGTTTGGCGCGAGTAGCAGAGTACAACGAAGATGTACCGAACACGAAAACGGGACCCCGACCTGGGGCGCAGATACGGAGGGCAATCCAATGGCGGATTCATCGTTCGACATCGTCAGTAAGGTCGATCGACAGGAGGTCGACAACGCCCTGAACCAGGCCACCAAGGAGCTGTCCACCCGCTTCGACTTCCGTGGCACCGACACCACCATCGCCTGGAAGGGCGACGAGGTCATCGAACTGGTCAGCTCGACCGAGGAGCGCGTCAAGGCCGCTGTCGACGTGTTCAAGGAGAAGCTGGTCCGCCGCGACATCTCGATGAAGGCATTCGACGCCGGCGACCCGCAGCCGAGCGGCAAGACCTACCGGGTGTCGGGCACCCTGCAGCAGGGCATCAGCAGCGAGCAGGCCAAGAAGATCACCAAGATCATCCGCGACGAGGGCCCCAAGGGCGTCAAGGCGCAGATTCAGGGCGACGAGATCCGGGTGTCCAGCAAGAAGCGCGACGACCTGCAGGCCGTCATCGCCCTGCTCAAGGGCGCCGACCTGGACGTGGCATTGCAGTTCGTCAACTATCGCTGACGCTCAGCTGTCGCTGTTCAGTTCTTTGGTCAGGTTGGTCCCGTTATTCTTGCTGTCGCCGTAATGGTTGGTCACATTGCGACATTCGCCGTAGATCTTGAACCGGAGCCGAGTTTCGCCCTGGTAGTACTCGATGTTGACCGCTACGCCGTCCCGGTTGATGGTGCCGCCATACATGTGTTGGGAGGGCAGCTTGTCTGACCATCCCGACGCCATCATGGCCGCCTTGACCTGCTCGGCATAGTCGTGGCCGCTGACTCCCGGCGGTAGCGACGCACTCATCTCGATGTAGCCCTTGTTGAGCGGGGCTCCCATGTCGTTGCAGAACTCCAGATAGCCGCCGCCTTGAACATCTTGCAGCCCAGCCGCTTTCCGTAGTTGCCGGCCGGCGTTGATGACTTGGGCCATGGACTCTTCATCGGTCATGGGGTGAGCCGGACGATCGTCATGGGGAAGCAATCCACATCCTCCTAACATCACGGCACATACGACAGCCGCTGCACCGACGCGATATCGACTACTTGTAATCATGGTCGTTCTTCACCGTCTCACCTGGGCGATTGGATTCGGGATCCGAATATTCCGGGGTCCCGGGAATGGGTATGTCGACGTGCGGCACCGGGACCTCGATACCGAACGGCAGATCGACATGGTCGGGCGTCGAGAAGGTCGGCTGATGCCGCTCCGCGGCCAGTAGTCCGTCGGCCGCAAGGCGTTCACTGTGCCCGCTGGCGATGTCGGTCATCGCCCGCAACGACTCACTGCCCATGTCGTAGTACTTCGAGTGGTCGTGGAAACTCCAGCCGGTTTCGCCCGCCACCTCGGCCCGGAACCGGGTGGCGCCGAATCCCTCTGCCGATGGATCGGTCCCGAGACCGGCGACCGGCCCCAGCGGATTACCGAGCTCGGTGTTCAGCCATTGCGCCGCCCCCGGACCGCCCATACCCAGCCGGGCGACGGGATCGGTCGATGCCGCCCCGACGTACACCTGGCCACCGCTGACGTGGAAGTCCGCGGCCCTGTGCGCCAAATCTGTTCCCGGACAACCGATCAGCACAACATCATTGACTTTCATGCCGCTGCCCGCACACGCATCGGCAACCGTGGTGGACCCGTAGGAGTGGCCCATCACCGTGACGTGCGACGTGCCGAGGTGCGTCGCGGCCAGCCCGTTGACGTCGGCGGCCAGTAGGTCGCCGCCCTGCCGGGCCAGGGTCGGGTTCGCGATCCGGGGATCGGTGAAGCTGTCAGGCGCGTCATAGCCCATCCACATCATCACCGCAGTCGTTCGACTCGGGTCCGCAAGCGCCGCCTGGTCGTACACGTGGATCGCATCGTCATGACCGTCGGCCAGCCAGCCGTCGTGGACGCTGCTGCCGGTGCCGGGCACGATCACCGTCGTGTTGTTGGCCGTGTCGGGGTTTCCGAGGCAGATGGCGGCCCGGCCCTGCCCACCGTCCGCCTCGGGTTGATAAGCCCAGAGCATGACCGGGCGTTCCTTGGTCGGGTCCAGGGTGGACCCGCGCTGGTGCGCCAACCCCTCGCTGGTCCGCCGCGCGTTGTAGAACCGTGTGGCGTCGGTTTGCGTCAGCCCGAACCGGCCGGGGTCCTTCAGGACGTCGTCCTCGGAGACATGGTTGCGGTTGGCGACGTCGCGGACCCGGTTCAGGTCGTCGTTCATCACCTGCTGGTTGACCTGGTCCCGGGCACTCGCCGGGACGCCGTTGAGATTGCCCAATTCGGGCGGATGCCGGGCGATCAGCTGCTGACGCTGCTCCGGTGTGAGCGCGGTCCACCATTTGTCGACGTCCTCGGGATTGGTTCCCGGGGGCGGTATCTGGATCTCCTGCCCGCCGACGTTCACCGGCGCCGAGGGTTTCGGGCCCTGTACCGCCTGGTCGATAGCCGTGGCGGTGAGCGTGTCGGTGGTCTCGAAGGCCTTCAACTGCTCCTGAATGGACGTGGTGAAGAACTCCGCCATTTTCTTGAGGGGCCCGGTGTCCCCGATCAGCCACTGCTGCGGGGTGACCACGCCGTCGTCACTCACCGAAAACCCGAGTTTGATCGCAGTGTCGACGAATTCCAGCAGGGTGCTGCGCAGCGAGGTCAGCTGATTTCCGCCGTCGGTCAGCGCCTTGGCCAGCTTGTCCAGCCTGGCGCGGTAGGCCTCCTGCTCGTCGATCAGCTTCTGCGCCTTGGCGATTGCGGCGTCGCTCGCCTGCCCCTGCCAATTCGCTTTCAAGCCGGCCAGCTGGCCGCGCTCGACGCCGATCACGATCTCCAACGCGGCCGACGTGGTCCGCACGTCATCGGCGGCATCGAGCAGCGCCCCCGGCTTTGCCGCGCGCACGCGCGACACCGTCACCGTCACTACTGCCGCACCCCCTCGGCGATCGCTCCTCCGATCGTCGCACAGCGTGCGGGTACCACCAGACACAACATCCAATTCGCACCATCGACCGGACACGCCGACATAACCTGTCGCCATGGCATCAGCGCAGCGCGTACCGACCGTCGTCGTCCTCGGTGGCGGGTCGTGGGGCACCACGGTGGCCTCGATCTGCGCGCGGCGCGGCCCGACGCTGCAGTGGGTACGGTCCGCGGAGACCGCGGCCGATATCAACGAAAAGCATTGCAACAGCCGCTATCTGGGTGACGCGGTGGCACTCCCCGAATCACTGCGGGCGACCACCGATTTCTCCGAGGCGGCCAACTGCGCAGACGTCATCGTGATGGGCGTCCCGTCGCACGGTTTCCGCAACGTGCTGGGCGAACTGGCCAAGGAACTGCGGCCGTGGGTTCCGGTGGTGTCTCTGGTGAAAGGCCTCGAGCAGGGCACCAACATGCGGATGAGCCAGATCGTCGACGAGGTGCTGCCCGGGCATCCGGCCGGGATTCTGGCCGGCCCCAACATCGCCCGCGAGGTCGCCGAGGGGTACGCCGCCGCGGCGGTGCTGGCCATGCCGGACCAGCATCTCGCCGCGAACCTCGCCGGCCTGTTCCGCACCCGCCGGTTCCGCACCTACACCACCGACGACGTGATCGGGGTCGAGATGGCCGGGGCGCTCAAGAACGTCTACGCGATCTCCGTCGGCATGGGGTACTCACTGGGTATCGGCGAGAACACGCGAGCGATGGTGATGGCACGCGCAGTGGCCGAGATGTCGAAGCTCGGTGTGGCGATGGGTGGCAACCGGGACACGTTCGCCGGCCTGGCCGGCATGGGCGACCTGATCGTGACGTGTACCAGCCAGCGCAGCCGCAACCGGCACGTCGGCGAGCAATTGGGCCAGGGCAAGCCCATCGACGAGATCATCGCCTCGATGAACCAGGTCGCCGAGGGCGTCAAGGCCGCCAGCGTGATCATGGAGTTCGCCGAGACGCACGGGCTCAGTATGCCGATCGCCCGCGAAGTGGACCGCGTCATCAACCACGGGTGCACCGTGGAAGACGCCTACGCCGGCCTCATGCTCGAAAAGCCCGGGCACGAAGTACACGGCGCGGGGTTCTGACCTTCGCGGGTCAGTTGAAATAGGGGTTGCGGTCTTTGGGCCGGTCCAGCAACGGATTCGACTCGTTGACTATGAAGCTGCCGGACGGGCTGACCACGAAACCGGACTGGTCGAAGCTGTTGACGCAGGCCGTCATGGTGCCGTCCGTGCCGCAGGTGACGTTGCGGTAGGTGATCCGCGAACCGGCCGGCAGGGTCTGCACCGCCCCGGGCATCTCGCCGACGTACTTCGGCCCGTTCAAGGTGTTGAACGCCGGCGCGCCGACCTGTTGACCGACGACGACGTTGGAGCCATCCGGGGCGCCCGGCATCGGACCGCTACAGCCGTACTCGCCTTCGTTGCGCCGCATGATGCACGTCAGGCCGCCGGGAGCCTCGAACATGTAGAACGTCCCGTCCTTACTGGCGTAGGTCGACGGGGTGACGGGCTTGAATCCGTTGAGATTCGGTGCGGCGGGCCCGGGTGGCGGGGGCACCGGCTCGGGCGGCGGAGCGGCCGCGGCAACGCCCGGCACCAACGAGATCGCCCAAACGGCCGCGACCCCACCGATCAGGAATCTGCTCAACATCCGCCCAGAGTAGAACCCGGTGGCCGCACCGCGCAGCGGCAGCCGCAAATCACCCGCAGCCCAGGTCGACGTAGACCGTGGTGGTCGGCCCCCGCAGCCGACCACCCTGACTCGAAAGCTCGCGGCCGTGCCGGACGGCGGTGACGGTGCACTTGTCGATGGCTCCGCTGCCGACTCTCGACTCGATCACCCGGAAGCCCTCGCTCTGCAGCCGATGAATCGTCTGCGTCGCGGATTCCCCGGGCCCTGGCGGCATCACCGGACGCGCTGCGGCCGGTGGCGCCAGCGCAACCGTCAAGGCCAGCACGATTCCTGTTCCGGCGGCGATCGTCATGGGATTCTTCATGTTTTCCCTCTTCCGCATTCAATGCCGACAGCACTGAATCAATACTTTCGACGGTAGCTGCGAAAATGGGTGAGAAACCAATTCTCAGGCCGAATGCATACCGATATTGGTAGGACCCTGGAGGAATTCAGGCGAAACTCAGATATTCGACTCGGATGCGTGCGGATTGTACGACTCGGTCGTGGTCACGTACTCCCCCACGTCCCGCTGCATCGGCAGCCGAACACGGAAAATCGTTCCGGCAGTGTTGGATTCGACTTTCACTCGACCGCCGTGCGCCTTGACGATCGTCGACACGATCGCCAGCCCGAGCCCGGTACTGCCGAGCACACGGGAGCGCGATTTGTCGGCCACCACAAATCTGTCGAACAAATTCGGCAACAATTCTTCGGGAATTCCCGGGCCGTCGTCGGCGACGGTCAATTCCACATATCCGGGGCCCGGTATCAAACTGGTCGTGACCGTCACACCGGCCGGGGTGTGGACCCGCGCATTGGCCAGCAGGTTGCCGATCACCTGGTGCAACCGGGCCGGGTCACCGCGGACCCACACCGGCACGTCGGGCAGGCGGGAGCGCCAGCGGTGCACGGGCGACGACACCGCGGCGTCGTTGACTGCGTTGATCACCACGTCGCACAGTTCGACATCGTCGGTTTCGAGATCCTGATGCTCCTCCAGACGCGATATCAGCAGCAGGTCCTCCACCAGACCGGACATCCGCTGCGCCTCGGACTCGATGCGCGCCAGCGCGTACTCGGTGGTCTCCGGCAGTGCGGCGCTGTCCTGGCGGGTCAGCTCGGCGTAACCGCGGATGGCAGCCAGCGGCGTCCGCAACTCATGGCTGGCGTCGGTGAGGAACTGCCGCGTCCGGCGGTGCGACGCGGCGAGTTCGGCCAGCGCGCTGTCGACGTTGTCCAGCAGCTTGTTGAGCGTGTCCCCCACGATGCCGACCTCGGTGCGCGGGTCGGTGTCCTCCGGCCGAACCCGCTCGGTGATGCGGTGGTCCTCGCTGCCGAACTGGCGGGTCGCGACCTTGGCCGCGGTCGAGGCCACGCGACTCAGCGGCCGGAGCGCATAGTTCACCACCGCGATGGTGCCGACGGCGGTCAGCGCGATGGCCAGCAGCGTCATCACCGCGACGGCGACCGTCTTGCGGGCCACCACGCTGTTGGCCTCTTCCATGGACACCCCGGAAACCAGGACGTCACCGCCGCCGGCGTCCTGTCCGGCCATCCGGTACCACCCGAGTGTCGGCAGTTTGACCGAGCGTGCCCCGAGGTTGGTCCACTGCTGTCCGCTGACCGCCTTGATCACGTCCGCCGGGACCGGTTTCGGTTCGCCGTCGGGGAACACCGCCGACTGCACGACGACACCCTTGTGCACGACGGCGATGAGATTCCCCGGAGCCTGGCCGCCGAACGCCGTCAGACCGTCTTCCCCGGCGGCGATCGGATGCGCCGGGTCACCACGCTTGATCTCGAGCCGGTCATAGGAATGTCCGAGGGCATCGAGCGAACGGTCCAGTTCCGCATCGCTCATCGCCGACACATAGCTGTGCAGGCTGTACACCGACAGCACCCCGACCGCCAGCAGCACCACGGTCACCAGGGACGTGACGCCGAGCACGAGGCGCCGGCGCAGGGTCCGCGGACGCCACCATGGCACTTTGGCCGGATTTCGGGCCAAAACTCGAGCCGGCACCCGGGTCACACGCGTCACCTCGGGCAGGTTAGTCCTCCGCGTCAGCCGGACGCAGCATGTAGCCCACGCCACGCACCGTGTGGATCATCGGCTCGCGATCCGTGTCGATCTTCTTGCGCAGATACGAGATATAGAGGTCGACGATGCTCGACTTGCCGCCGAACCCGTAGTTCCACACCCGGTCGAGGATCTCCGCGCGGGCGATGGCGCGGCGCGGATTGCGCATCAGGTACCGCAGCAGTTCGAACTCGGTGACGGTCAACGCGATCGGCTCACCGCCGCGTGTCACTTCCCGGCTGGCGCCGTTGAGCACCATGTCGCCGACCTTGAGCACCTCGTCGGACTCCGGCGCCAATTGGCTGGACCGGCGCAACAGTCCGCGCAGCCGCGCCACGAGTTCTTCGAGGCTGAACGGTTTGGTCATGTAATCGTCGGCGCCGGCGGTCAACCCGGTGACCCGGTCCATCACCGAGTCCCGCGCCGTAAGGAAGAGCGTCGGCGTGTACCCCTCCGCCGAGCGGACCCGCTGCAGCAACTGCAGACCGTCGGTGTCGGGCAGCATGATGTCCAGCACCACGAGGTCCGGTTCCATCTCACTGAACTTGGCCACCGCATCGCGGCCGTTGTGCGCAACCTCTACAACCCAGCCCTCATAGTGCAGCGCCATCTTGACCAGGTTGGTCAGCGCCGGCTCATCGTCGACCAGCAACACCCGGATCGGGGATCCGTCGGCACGTTCCATGCGCGGCAGCTGGCCGAGCACGGCGGCGCGCGGGTGACGCTCACGTGGTGGTACCGACATTGTTGTCATTCTTCCATTGTGTTGAGAGCACAGAAAGTTGTCACTGCGTTCATACCGAGTTCAAATATTAGCGCCCGAATATGACTCACGTCACTTAACCAGGCAGATGTGATGCGCGAGAATCGTTGCGATGCAGCCATTTTGACTCACCCGACCCCCGGGTCCGAGCATACCGGCCGCCCCGGCACCGGCCGGTAAACCACGAACGGAAATCGATCAACCCTCTGGCGAGCCAAGAAAATTTGCGTTCTCTATGCGAACCCGCCTCCGCCTTGCGACCCCGTCGGGCGATAAATACGCTCGCACTTAGCAATTGGCGCCACCCACTCGCGGTGATGACCGAACAATTTTGAATTATGTTGCTAGACAACATGTTTGATCGACAATGACGTCGGCGGGCGTGCGGGCTGAAACCCGCACAGTGCATCAGCACACGTGTCCATCGGACAACTATCGGAGAACGGAACCTAGGCATGCTAGAAACCGCCCCGCCGGCAAAGGGTTTTCGCGCCATCCTGCGCTACGACCTGCCGGCGTCACTCGTCGTCTTCCTGGTGGCGCTGCCACTGTCACTCGGCATCGCCGTCGCTTCCAACGCGCCGATCCTGGCCGGCATCATCGCCGCCATCGTCGGCGGCATCGTCGCCGGTGCGCTCGGCGGCTCCCCGCTGCAGGTGAGCGGACCGGCCGCCGGCCTCACCGTCATCGTCGCCGGACTGATCGCCGAATTCGGCTGGGCGGTGACATGTGCCATCACCGTCGGCGCCGGCATTCTGCAGATCCTGTTCGGCCTGAGCCGGGTGGCCCGCGCCGCGCTGGCCATCTCGCCGGTCGTCGTGCACGCCATGCTGGCCGGCATCGGCATCACCATCGCCCTGCAGCAGATGCATGTGTTGTTGGGCGGCAAGTCCAACAGCAGTGCGTGGGAGAACATCGAACAGTTGCCGGCCGGGCTGATGAATATCCATGGCCCCGGCTTCCTGCTCGGCATGCTCGTCATCGTCACGCTGGTGGCGTGGCGCTGGGTGCCGGCTCCGATCAACCGTATCCCCGGTCCGCTGGTCGCCATCGTCGGTGTGACGGCGCTGTCCGTCCTGCTGCCGTTCGACGTCAAGCGCATTCAGATCAACGGCTCGCTGCTGGACTCGCTGTCGCTGCCGACGCTGCCCACGGGTGACTGGGACGGCGTCATCGCCGGCGTGTTGACCGTCGCATTGATCGCCAGCGTCGAGAGTCTGCTGTCGGCGGTGTCGGTGGATCGCATGCACAACGGCCCGCGCACCAACTTCGACCGTGAGCTCATCGGCCAGGGCACTGCCAACGCCATCTCCGGTGCCATCGGCGGTCTGCCCGTCACCGGCGTCATCGTGCGCAGCTCGACCAACGTCGCCGCCGGCGCCAAGACCCGGGCGTCCGCCATCCTGCACGGCGTCTGGATTCTGCTGTTCGCCGTGCCGTTCGCCGGTCTGGCACAGACGATCCCGACGTCGGCGCTGGCCGGTCTGCTGATCGTCATCGGCTGCCAGCTGGTCAAGAAGGCGCACATCGAAACCGCCCGGCGCACAGGCGATATCGCGGTCTATGTGATCACGGTGCTCGGTGTCGTCTTCCTCAACCTGCTCGAGGGCGTGCTCATCGGCCTCGCCCTGGCGGTCGCCCTGACCGTGTGGCGCGTGATCCGGGCCAAGATCGTCACCGAGCACATCGCCGGCAACGACTGGCGCATCGTGATCGAGGGCTCGGTCAGCTTCCTGTCGCTGCCGCGACTGACCACGGCACTGGCGTCGGTCCCGACCGGATCAGACGTCACGGTGGAGCTGTCGGTCGACTTCATCGATCACGCCGCCCACGAGACCATCGATGAGTGGAAGCGCCAGCACGTGGCGGGCGGTGGTTCCGTCGAGATTCACGAGCACGGCACCGCCGAACTGCACAGCGCCACCGCCGGTCCGCCGACCCGTACCTTCACGCCGTTCGACAAGCGTTCCGGCGTCGTCCCGTGGAAGTCGCAGCCGCAGACCAACTCCGTGATGGACGGGCTGGAGACCTACCACCGCCGCACCGCACCCGTGCTGCGGCCGCACATGGAAGACCTGGCCCACGCCCAGAAGCCGGAGACGCTGTTCATCACCTGCGTCGACTCGCGAGTGGTGCCCAACGTGATCACGAGCAGTGGCCCCGGCGACCTGCTGACGGTCCGCAACGTCGGCAACCTGATCCCGGAGGGACGCACCGACGCCTCGGTCGAGGCGGCCATCGCGTTCGCCGTCGAGGTGCTGCAGGTCTCGTCGATCGTGGTCTGCGGCCACTCCAGCTGCGGCGCCATGACCGCGGTGCTGAGCGGCGATCAGGGCCATGACTCGCTCCTGCACACCTGGCTGGAGCACGGCGAAGCGACGTTGCGCGCCTTCGACGAAGGTCGCCACCCCGTGGCACTCGCGGCGGCTGACGAAGGGTTCGGCGTCGTCGACCAGCTGTCGATGGTCAACGTCGCGCTCCAGGTGCAGACCCTCACCTCGCACCCGTTGGTCCGGGCCCAGCACCGTGCCGGGGACCTCGAGGTGATCGGGCTGTTCTACGACATCGGCACCGCAGCCGCCCTGCGGGTAACGCCGAGCAGCGTCGACCGCCTGGTCGAGGTTGCCGACTAGTACCTGATTGATCCTGCACCCAGGGCCGTAAACCGCGAGGCGGTTTCAAGGGATCGATGCAACAGCTGGTGGGTTCGACAGTAGTTCCTCGAGTGCTTCGGCTGGTGTTCGCCAGTTCAGGGTTTGGCGTGGGCGGCCGTTGAGTTCGGCGGCGACGTTGTCCAG
>NZ_VTGY01000014.1 GCF_009729075.1 Mycolicibacterium sp. CBMA 226
TGCCAAGGCCCCGGCGGCCGCGCCGGCCCCGGCGCTGGCTCACCTGCGCGGCACCACGCAGAAGGCCACCCGGATCCGTCAGATCACGGCCAAGAAGACGCGGGAGTCGCTGCAGACCACGGCGCAGCTGACCCAGACGCACGAGGTCGACATGACCCGCATCGTCTCGCTGCGGGCCCGCGCCAAGAACTCGTTCGCCGAGCGCGAGGGTGTGAACCTGACCTACCTGCCGTTCATCGCCCGCGCGGTGATCGACGCGCTGAAGGTCCACCCGAACGTCAACGCCAGCTACAACGAGGACACCAAGGAGATCACCTACTACGACGCCGAGCACCTCGGCTTCGCGGTGGACACCGAGCAGGGCCTGCTGTCGCCGGTCGTGCACAACGCAGGTGACCTGTCCCTCGGTGGCCTGGCACGCGCCATCGTCGACATCGCCGACCGCGCCCGCACCGGCAACCTGCGTCCCGACGAGCTGGCCGGCGGCACCTTCACCATCACCAACATCGGTAGCCAGGGCGCCCTGTTCGACACCCCGATCCTGGTTCCGCCGCAGGCGGCCATGCTCGGCACCGGTGCCATCGTCAAGCGGCCGCGGGTCGTCGTGGACGAGGGCGGCAACGAGTCGATCGGTGTCCGGTCGGTCTGCTACCTGCCGCTCACCTACGACCACCGGCTGATCGACGGCGCCGACGCCGGGCGGTTCGTGACCACCATCAAACGTCGTCTCGAAGAGGGTGCGTTCGAGGCCGACCTGGGGCTGTAATCCCATGGCGCACGCGGTCATAGCCATCGCGGGCTCGTCGGGACTCATCGGTTCCGCACTGGTGTCGGCGCTGCGCGCCACCGATCATCGGGTGGTGCGCATCGTGCGCCGGCAGCCGGCCAACGCCGACGAGGTGTACTGGAACCCCGGTGCCGGCGACTTCGACTGGCGCGCACTGCAGGACGTCGACGCCGTGGTCAACCTGTGCGGCGTGAGCATCGGGTCCCGACGCTGGTCGGGCGCGTTCAAGCAGAGCCTGCGCGACAGCCGCATCGGCCCGACCGAGGTGCTCACCGACGCCGTCGTCGACGCCGGAGTCCCGGTGCTCATCAACGCCAGTGCCGTCGGTTACTACGGCGACACCCGGGATCGAATCGCCGACGAGAACTCCCCCGCCGGCACCGGCTTCCTGGCCCGGCTCTGTCTGGACTGGGAGGCCGCCACGCGACCGGCCGCCGACGCAGGTGCCCGCGTCGTGCTCGCGCGCACGGGCCTGGTGCTCGCGCCTGCGGGCGGCATGCTGGCCCGGGTGCGCCCCGTCTTCGGCCTCGGGCTCGGCGCGCGACTGGGCAGCGGACGCCAGTACATGCCGTGGATCACGCTGGAGGACGAGGTGCGGGCCCTGCTGTTCGCGCTCAATCACGACGACCTGTCCGGTCCGCTGAATCTGACGGGCCCCGCGCCGGTGACCAACAGTGAGTTCACCCAGGCGCTGGGACGTGCCCTGCACCGGCCCACCCCGCTCCTGATGCCCGGTTTCGCACTGCGCGCGGCGCTCGGCGAGTTCGCCGAGGAGGGACTGCTGGGCGGCCAGCGTGCCATCCCGGCCGCGCTGGAGGACGCCGGCTTCGAGTTCCACCAGCGGACCATCGGCGAGGCTCTGTCGTACGTCACCGCCCCCAACGCCGCTTGAGCCCAGCAGGGGTAGCGTCAGTTCGGTGACGATCCGATCTGCCAACGGCCCGATCGACGTGCGCCGCCTGGGCACCATCGACTACAACGACGCCTGGGAGCTCCAGCGCGAACTGGCCGACGCCCGCTCAGAAGAGCGCGGCAGCGACACCCTGCTGCTGCTCGAGCACCCGCCCGTCTACACGGCCGGCCGCCGCACCGAGCCACACGAGCGCCCGATCGACGGCACCCCCGTCGTCGACACCGACCGCGGCGGCAAGATCACCTGGCACGGCCCGGGGCAGCTGGTCGGCTACCCGATCATCGGCCTGGCGCAGCCGCTCGACGTGGTGAAATTCGTTCGGCTGCTCGAGGACGCACTGATGTCGGTGTGCGCCGAGCTCGACCTGGAAACCATCCGGGTGGACGGCCGGTCCGGCGTGTGGCTGGCAGCCGACGGCCTGCGGCCCGAACGCAAGATCGCGGCCATCGGTATCCGCGTCGCCCGCGGTACGACGCTTCATGGCTTCTCCCTGAACTGCAATTGCGACCTGACGGCGTTCGGCGGCATCGTGCCGTGCGGCATCGCCGATGCGGGCGTGACGTCGCTGACGAAGGAGCTGGGCCGGGAGGTCACGCCCGACGACGTCATCGACCGGGTGGCCACGGCGGTGTGCTCGGCACTCGGGGCGGCCGTCGGCACCCCCTACACCGCACTAACATCGACACCATGAGTGTCGATCCCGGTAACCGCAAGCTGCTCCGCCTGGAGGTCCGTAACGCGGAGACGCCGATCGAGCGCAAGCCGCCGTGGATCAAGACCAAGCTCAAGATGGGTCCCGAGTACAAGGACCTCAAGAGCCTGGTCAAGCGCGAGGGCCTGCACACCGTGTGCGAAGAGGCCGGCTGCCCCAACATCTATGAATGCTGGGAGGACCGTGAGGCCACGTTCCTGATCGGTGGCGAGCAGTGCACCCGCCGCTGCGACTTCTGCCAGATCGACACCGGCAAGCCCGCCGACCTGGACCGTGACGAACCCCGCCGGGTCGCCGAGAGCGTGCAGACCATGGGCCTGCGCTACTCCACGATCACCGGGGTGGCCCGCGACGACCTGCCCGACGGCGGTGCCTGGCTGTACGCCGAGACCGTCCGCCAAATCCATGCGCTCAACCCGAACACCGGCGTGGAGCTACTGGCCCCCGACTTCAACGGCGTGCCCGCGCTGCTGGAAGAGGTCTTCGACTCGCGCCCAGAAGTGTTCGCGCACAACGTCGAAACCGTGCCGCGCATTTTCAAGCGCATCCGCCCGGCGTTCCGCTACGAGCGCAGCCTGGGTGTCATCACCGCCGCCCGCGACTACGGCCTGGTCACCAAGAGCAACCTGATCCTCGGGATGGGCGAGACGCCCGAGGAAATCCGGGTGGCCCTGCAGGACCTGTACGACGCCGGCTGCGACATCGTCACCATCACCCAGTACCTGCGCCCGTCGCCCCGGCACCACCCCGTCGAACGCTGGGTGCGGCCGGAGGAATTCGTCGAGCACCAGCAGTTCGCCGAGGGCCTCGGCTTCGCCGGTGTACTGGCCGGACCGCTGGTCCGTTCGTCCTACCGGGCCGGAAAGCTGTACGCGCAGGCTGCCCGGTTACGGCCACCGGTTTCCTGAATCTATCCTGGTGGCATGGCGAAGACCACCAATCCTGCCGCTCTGAAGGCTGCGAAGGCCGAGGCGAAGGCGGCCCGCAAGGCCGCTTCGAAGCAGCGCCGCGCCCAGCTCTGGCAGGCGTTCCAGATTCAGCGCAAGGAGGACAAGCGACTACTGCCGTACATGATCGGCGCGTTCGTCGTGATCGTCGGGCTCGCCATCGGCATGGCGGTGTACTCGGACAGCATCTTCACGTGGGTGACGCTGCCGATCCTGGGTGTGGTGCTCGGCGGCCTGGTCGCGTTCATCATCTTCGGCCGGCGGGCGCAGAAGTCGGTCTACAGCAAGGCTGACGGCCAGACCGGCGCGGCGGCCTGGGCGCTCGACAACATGCGCGGCCAGTGGCGCGTCACGCAGGGCGTCGCCGCCACCGGCAGCTTCGACGCGGTACACCGCGTGATCGGCCGGCCGGGTGTGATCTTTGTCGGCGAGGGTTCGCCGCAGCGCCTGAAACCGCTTCTGGCGCAGGAGAAGAAGCGCACCGCGCGACTGGTCGGCGAGGTGCCGATCTACACCGTCGTCGTCGGCAACGAAGAAGACCAGGTGCCGCTGGCCAAGCTGGAACGGCATCTGACGAAGCTGCCCGCCAACATCACCGCCAAGCAGATGGACGCGCTGGAGTCCCGCCTCGCGGCGCTGGGTTCCAAGCTGGGTCCAGGCGGTCTGCCCAAGGGCCCGCTGCCTGCGGGCGCCAAGATGAAGGGCATGCAGCGCACCGCACGTCGCAAGTAGTGGTTCGTGCACGTTTCGTCACGCTGGGCGTTACGGGACGTGCACGAATCGCGGTGTTCAGCGACGCAGGACGGCGGTATTGGTCAGCCGATCCTGCAGGCCGCGGCCGTCGGCGTCGGTCAGCAGCGCGGGCACGGCCAGCAGCACCAGCAACATGCGGATGAAGGCCCGGCCGAGCCCGACGTACTGACTGCGACCGACCGATACCACGCGCAGTCCCAGCGCGAATTGGCCCGGCGTGAAGGTGAAGAGCCGCACGGACACCGTGCCGACGACGACCCAGGCGATCACCGCGGGCGTGCCGTGCCAGATGTACTCGTACTCGTATTCGCTGACCCCGCCGAACACCACGCTGAGGGTGCCGAGGCCATAGCAGATCAGCCAGTCCACCAACAGCGCGGTGAATCGACGTCCGAACCGCGCGACGGAACCCGGGCCGGTCTCCGGCAGGCCGAGCGCTTTACCCGGGTATGCGGAGTCATCAACGGGCCGCTGCGATTCGGGCCCGGACAGCCACGAACCGAGCCGAAATCCATCTGCACCGGACATGCTGTCAGGATAGGCGTGCGCGCTCGTTCGACCGAACCGCGCGGTGGGCGGTCTGCGATTCAGAAGCCGCCGATCGCGTAACGTTCGCGAAACATACGGTTGATTGGCGTGCAACATCGTGTCCTTAGGTTCAACCGCGGGTAACACCAGTAAAGGAGATCACTTACGTGGCAGAAAAGACGTCTGACGACATTTTCAAGCTGATCAAGGACGAGAACGTCGAGTACGTCGACATTCGCTTCTGCGATCTGCCTGGTGTTGTCCAGCACTTCTCGATCCCGGCTACGGCCTTCGACGAGAGCGTTTTCGAGGACGGCCTCGCGTTCGACGGTTCGTCGGTGCGCGGCTTCCAGTCGATTCACGAGTCCGACATGATGCTGCTGCCGGATGCCAACACCGCGCGCATCGACCCGTTCCGCGCCGCCAAGACGCTGAACCTGAACTTCTTCGTGCACGACCCGTTCACGCGCGAGGCCTACTCCCGCGACCCGCGTAACGTCGCGCGCAAGGCCGAGAACTACCTGAAGAGCACCGGCATCGCCGACACCGCGTACTTCGGTGCCGAGGCCGAGTTCTACATCTTCGACTCGGTGGCGTTCGACTCGAAGATCAACGGCACCTTCTACGAGGTCGACTCCGAGTCGGGCTGGTGGAACACCGGCGAGCCCTTCGAGGCCGACGGCTCCGCCAACCGCGGCTACAAGGTCCGCCCCAAGGGTGGCTACTTCCCCGTCGCACCGTACGACCACTACGTCGACCTGCGCGACGAGATGTCGACGAACCTGATCAACGCGGGCTTCACCCTGGAGCGCGGCCACCACGAGGTCGGCACCGCCGGCCAGGCCGAGATCAACTACAAGTTCGACACGCTGCTGGCCGCCGCCGATGACGTGCTGCTGTTCAAGTACATCATCAAGAACACCGCGTGGGCGAACGGCAAGACCGTCACCTTCATGCCGAAGCCGCTCTTCGGCGACAACGGTTCGGGCATGCACGCCCACCAGTCGCTGTGGAAGGACGGCAAGCCGCTGTTCCACGACGAGTCCGGCTACGCGGGCCTGTCCGACATGGCGCGCCACTACATCGGCGGCATCCTGCACCACGCCCCGTCGCTGCTGGCGTTCACCAACCCGACGGTGAACTCCTACAAGCGTCTGGTGCCGGGCTACGAGGCCCCGATCAACCTGGTGTACAGCCAGCGCAACCGCTCGGCTTGTGTGCGTATCCCGATCACCGGCAACAACCCGAAGGCCAAGCGCCTCGAGTTCCGTTGCCCGGACAGCTCGGGTAACCCGTACCTGGCGTTCTCGGCCATGCTCATGGCCGGTATCGACGGCATCAAGAAGAAGATCGAGCCGCTGGCCCCGGTCGACAAGGACCTCTACGAGCTGCCGCCGGACGAGGCCGCCAACATCCCGCAGGCCCCGACCTCGCTGGCCAGCGTCATCGACAAGCTCGAGGAAGACCACGACTACCTCACCGAGGGTGGCGTGTTCACCGAGGACCTGATCGAGACCTGGATCTCGTACAAGCGCGAGAACGAGATCCTGCCGGTGCAGATCCGTCCTCACCCGTACGAGTTCTCGCTCTACTACGACTGCTGAGTCCCGAGCACGAAAACTGCCCCTCTCCTTCGGGAGAGGGGCAGTTTTGTGTCTGCTCGCCGCCGTTGTCAGGCGGGTAACCGCTGCAGCAGGCGGGCCATGGAATCGAGGAACGCGTTGTAGCCGTGCTCGAGCGCGGCGCGGCCCTCGACAGGCCAGCCGGGCGTCTGCTGCACCAGGGTCAGTTCGGTGCCGCCGTCGACAGGTCGCAGTGTTGCGGTCACCGGCATGCGCTCCGGGCTGTCGGGTTCATCGGTCAGGTCGAACACCACGCGGTTCGGCGGATCGAGCTCGAGAAAGCTGCCAGCCCAGTGCTTGAGCGTGCCGTCGGGCAGGTGCATGACGGCACGCCACTCGCCGCCGACGCGCGCATCCATCTCGAAGGTGTCCAGCGGCACGTCGACCTGGTCGGTGCCGAACCAGGTCGCGAAGTACTCGGGCGTGACGAACATCGAGTACACCAACTCCTGGGGTGCATCGAAGGTTCGAACGAGTGTCACCGAATCGGTCATGCGTCTTCTCCTTTGTTATGTTGCAGACGGGCGAGCAACTCCCCCATCGAGTCCAGGTTCGCGTTCCAGAATTTCTCGTACTCGGCAATCCATTCCGACGCTGCCGCAAGAGGTTCCGGGTTCAGGATGGCCGGCCGGTACTGCGCGGTTCGGCTGCGTCGCACCAGCCCCGCGTTCTCCAGCACGCGCAGGTGCTTGGACACCGCGGCGAACGACATGTCGAACGGCTCGACCAACTCGCCGACCGTTCGTTCCCCGTCAGCCAACAACGCCAGCATGCTGCGACGCGTGGGGTCCGCCAGCGCGGCGAAGGTACGGCTGAGCTGATCTGTCGCCATCCTCGCTCCTTATTCAACCACTTAGTTCTACACCTATTGGTTGAATATAGCGTGCGGCGCGGATTCGCGCCAGAGGCCGATCCCCTGGCGCTGTGAGGTAGCTCGCGGAGATTTGCTCCCATACCGCAATGTCGTGGCACCGGAGGAGTCACAGGAAACCCATATGATGTCGCAATGGCTCAGACCGACATCGAATCCCGGCTCGACACTGTCGCCCCACTCGTCCTGTCCGTCTTCCGGATAGTGATCGGCTTCCTGTTCGCGACCCACGGTGTTACCACGCTGTTCAAGTGGCCCGTGGACACCAACCCGGGCATGGCCGCACCGGCTTTCGGCAGTTTTCCCGGCTGGTACGCCGGTGCCATCGAGCTGATCGTCGGCATCCTGATCTTCACCGGACTGGCCACCCGCATCGCGGCCTTCATCGGTTCGGGCGAAATGGCTTTCGCCTACTTCATGGAGCACCAGCCGAAGGGTCTGCTGCCCATCGAGAACGGCGGCGAGCTCGCCGTGGTCTACTGCTTCGCGCTGTTCCTGCTGGTGTTCACCGGCGGTGGTGCCATCGCACTGGACGCGCTGCGCAAACGCTAGCTAGAGGCCCAGGTCCACGCGAAAGCGCTTGAGCCCGTTGATCTTCTCTGCGAGCGTGGCCTGCGGACCGCTGTAGAACATCCACGGCATCGTGACGTTGCCGGTGATGCCGGCCTGGACGGCGCGCTCGAAATGCGCCGGCAGGTAGGCATCGGCCAACGGTGTCAGGATCTCGAAACCTTCGAGCGGCAAATCGTTTTCGACGCGCAACTCACGCACCCGGGTCGCCGCCGTGACGGCCTGATCCAACGTGATCAGGTCACCGATCCAGCCGTCGTTGCGCGCGGCCCGGCGCAGGGCGATCTCACTGAGCCCGCCGACGTAGATGGGCACCGGCGGCGGTGTCGGCTCCATTTCCAGCCGCGGCACCTGGTAGAACTCACCGTCGTACGACGTCCACCCCGGCTGCCATAGCTGCCGGATCAGCGCCAGCATCTCGTCTGTGCGCCGGCCGCGGCGCTCGAAAGCCTGTCCCATCAAGGCGAATTCGTCGGCACACCAGCCCACGCCGACACCGAACTCGACCCGGCCGGCGGACAGACAGGCCGCCGTCCCGACGGACTTCGCGACCGAGAACGGATCCCGCATGCCCGGGATGTACACCGTCGTCACAAATTTCACCCGGCTGGTCACCTGCGCCAGCGCACCGACGAGCACCCACGGATCGGGCCAGTGCGTGAACGGCTGCCAGCGCCGCTGCCCGTCGGGCGTGTACGGGTATGGCGTGCTCAGGGTCTCCAGATTCACCACGTGGTCCGGGATCGCGATGCCGTCGTAGCCGAGTTCATCTGCGGCCCGGGCTATCTCGACCAACTCACCGACATCGAGGAACGCCAGGGAGACGTAGAACTTCACTCGCGCGCCCACGAGGGCCGGATGAAGATGCCGTCAGCCTCGACGGTGACACCGTCGGCATCGGACAGGGTGCCGCGCGCGAAGGTCTTGACGCCGTCGGTCCGGTCCACCCAGGCCTCGGCCCGGACCCGACCCAGCGGGGTGCCGCGAAGGTAACGAACGGTGATGGTGCCCGTGAAATGCGGCTTGGTCAGAGCGGCGCTGGCGACCTCGCCGAGCAGCTGGTCCAGCACCAGGGCACAGATTCCGCCGTGCACGAGGCCGGGCGGGCCTTCGTAGGGCAGCCCCAGTTCGAATTCGGCCCAGCAGCGACTGTCCGGGCCCTCGTGGTGCGTGACCCCCATCGGCGGGGCGATGGCATTGCGCAGCCCCACAGTGGGATTCGCGTACGACAGCGGACGACCGGTATCGGCGATCCGCACGATCGAGGGCACCGGCTTTTCCACCGCACGCAGTTTGTCGACGATCGCTTCGATCTCGGCTTGCGCCTCGGCGAGGGTCGCCGCATCGACGCCGGTCCGGATCCCGGCATCGATCAGCCTGCGGACCGCGTCGGTGAACGGCTCGTACACGGCGCACTGACGCTGGTACTCCTCGTCGGTGATCACGTCGAAGGAGGAGCTACCAATTGCCTCTGTCATGTCGCCTACTCCCCAAACACCTTGCGCACCACGGTTTTGGCACGACGAGTCACGCGCAGATAGTTGTCGAGGAAGGCGCCGCCGTCGCCACTCGGCCAGCCGGCGGCCACCGCGACCGCGTTGAGCTGACGGCCCGGGCCGGGCAGTTGGTCGGTGGGTTTGCCCCGCACCAGCACCAGGGCATTGCGTGCGCGCGTGGCGGTCAGCCAGGCCTGGCGCAGGATGTCCGCTTCGTCGCCCTCGATCAGCTGGGCCGCCTCGATGGCATCGAGGGCTTCCAGCGTCGAGGTGTTGTGCAGCTCGGGAACCTTGTGCGCGTAACGCAATTGGAGCAGCTGGACGGTCCACTCCACGTCGGCCAGGCCACCACGGCCCAGCTTGGTGTGGGTGTTCGGGTCGGCGCCACGCGGCAGTCGCTCGGCATCGACACGGGCCTTGATCCGCCGGATTTCGCGCACCGCGTCTGCCGAGAAGCCCTCGGTCGGGTACCGGGTCTTGTCCACCATCAGCAGGAAGCGTTCACCCAGTTCCAGATCGCCCGCCACCCGGTGGGCCCGCAGCAGCGCCTGAATCTCCCACGGCTGCGCCCACTGCGCGTAGTACGACTCATAGGACGCCATCGTCCGCACCAGCGAGCCGTTCCGGCCTTCGGGACGCAAACCGGCGTCGACCTCCAGCGGCGGGTCACTGCTGGGCTGCCCCAACAGCGTCCGCACCTGCTCGGCCACCCCGATCGCCCAGCGCACGGCAGCGGACTCGTCCGCACCGACGGCGCCCTGGACGGGTTCGCACACGAACATCACATCCGCGTCCGACCCGTAGCCCAGCTCGCCGCCGCCGAGTCGGCCCATCCCGATGACGGCGATGCGGGCCGGCGGACCGTCAGGCCCGGAGCGGGCCCGGATCACCGCATCGAGTGCGGCCTGCAGCACCGCGACCCAGACCGACGTCAGCGCCTTGCAGACATCGACCACCGACAGCAGCCCCAGCAGGTCGGCCGAGGCGACCCGGGCCAGTTCCCGGCGACGTAGCGTGCGGGCCGCGGCGATGGCCCGGACCGGGTCGGCGTGCCGCCCGGCCGACGTGACCAGCGCACGGAACACCGCATCCGGTTCCACCTCAAGCAGTTTCGGTCCCTGCGGAGCGTCGGCGTACTGCTGGAGGACTTCCGGCGCGCGCATCAGCAGCTCCGGCACATAGGCCGACGTGCCGAGCACCCGCATCAGGCGCTTGGCGACGGCCCCCTCGTCGCGCAGCGTGGACAGGAACCAGCGCTGGTCGCCCAGTTCCTCACTGATCCGCCGGTAGGCCAGCAGGCCCGCGTCCGGGTCCGGGGTGTCCGACAGCCAGTCCAGCAGTGTTGGCAACAGCACCTGCTGCACCCTGCCGCGGCGGCCGCTGGCACTCGTCAGCGCGGCTAGGTGCGTCAGGGCGCTCTGCGGCCCTTCGTAACCCAGTGCGGCCAACTGCCGTTCGGCAGCGGCGGTGGTCAGACTCGGACCGAACTGGTTCCCCACTTCCAGCAGCGGCTGATAGAACAGCTTGGCGTGCAGGCGGGATACCCGCATGTTCTGGCGTTTCAGGTCCTCGCGCAGAACCCCGAGCGCGTCGTGCTGACCGTCGGGCCGGACGTGCGCCGCTCGCGCCAGCCACCGCCACGCTTCGTCGTCGCCCTCCTCGGGCAGCAGGTGGGTGCGCTTGAGGCGCTGCAACTGCAGCCGGTGCTCGAGCAGTCGCAGAAACTCATAGGACGCAGTGAGATTCGCGGTGTCGTCGCGGCCGACGTAACCGCCCGAGCCGAGTGCCGCCAGGGCGTCGACGGTCGAGGCCACGTGTAGCGATTCATCGTTGCGGCCGTGCACGAGTTGCAGCAGCTGGACCGCGAACTCGACGTCCCGCAGGCCGCCCTTGCCCAGTTTCAGTTCCCGTGTCCGCACCCCGGCGGGCACCAGTTCCTCGACGCGGCGGCGCATGGCCTGCACGTCGGGCACGAAATCCTCACGGTCACAAGCGGTCCAGACCATCGGCATCAGTGCGTCGATGTACTGCTCGCCCAGCTCCGCGTCGCCGACCGCCGCCCGGGCCTTCAAAAGCGCCTGGAATTCCCAGGTTTTGGCCCAGCGCTGGTAGTACGCGACGTGCGACTCCAGAGTGCGGAC
The DNA here is from genome assembly GCF_009729075.1 of Mycolicibacterium sp. CBMA 226. GTDB lineage: Bacteria > Actinomycetota > Actinomycetes > Mycobacteriales > Mycobacteriaceae > Mycobacterium. Next base: position 11,341 of record NZ_VTGY01000014.1, read on the forward strand.
CAGCTGCCCCGCCTTGCCCTCGGGCCGCAGTGCCGCGTCCACCTCGAAGAACGTGTCGCCGGCGAACCGCATCATCTCGCCGGCGACCCGGGTCGTCACCGAATCCGCCGCCTCCGCCACGAAGATGATGTCGACGTCGCTGACGTAATTCAGTTCGCGCGCACCACATTTGCCCATCGCAATGACCGCCAGCCGGGGGCCGGGGTCGTCGCCACACACCGTCCGGGTCGCGACGACGAGCGCCGCCCCGAGCGCCGCATCGGCCAGATCCGACAGGTGCTCCCCCACCGTGACGTACGGCAAAACCGGCTCGTTCTCGACTGTGGGCGCGACATCCAGCGCGGCGAGCACCAGGATGCGGTCCCGGTAGTAGGTCCGCAACACCGCGGAAGCCGTTGGCGCACCGGCGACTTCGGCCGCCAGCCGCTCGAAGTCCTCGAGCAGCTCGGCGCGCGACGGCAGCGTGATGTCGCCGTGCAGCAGTCGCCACGAAAGGGGGTGGGCCACCAGGTGATCACCCAGCGCCAGCGACGATCCGAGCACCGCGAACAGCCGGCCCCGCAGGGCCGTGTCGGCCACCAGCAGCGCGCTGAGTTCAGCCCAGTCGCCCTCGAGGGCGTCGGCGATCCGCACCATCGCGCGCAGCGCGCTGTCGGCGTCCGGCGCACGCGACAGCGACCACAGCAGTGGGACATGCGCGTCGGTGTTCCAGCCGAGGTGGTCCAGATCCGCCCGGGCCGTGGGCGCCACCAGCCCGAGGCGGCCGACGCTGGGCTGTGTGGGGCGCTGCGTCGCGGGGTTGGGCACCACCCGACGTTAGCGCACCGTCAGCGCGTTACAGCGACAGGTATTCCTTGAGCTCGAACGGTGTCACGTGGCTGCGGTAGGTCTCCCACTCGCTGCGCTTGTTGCGCAGGAAGTAGTCGAAGACGTGCTCCCCCAAGGCCTCGGCGACGAGCTCGGACTTCTCCATCTCGGCCAGCGCCACACCGAGACTGCTCGGCAGCTCCTTGTAACCCATCGCGCGACGTTCCTCGGGCGTCAGGTTCCAGACGTTGTCCTCGGCCTGTGGCCCCAGCTCGTAGCCCTTCTCGATGCCGCGCAGGCCGGCAGCCAGCAGCACCGCGAACGCCAGGTACGGGTTGCATGCGGAGTCGGGGCTGCGGACCTCGATACGGCGCGACGACGCCTTGCGCGGCGTGTACATCGGGACCCGGACCAGGGCCGAGCGGTTGGCCGCACCCCACGACGCGGCGGTCGGCGCCTCGCCGCCGTGCACCAGACGCTTGTAGGAGTTCACCCACTGGTTGGTGACGGCGCTGATCTCGCTGGCGTGCGTCAGGATGCCGGCGATGAAGGACTTCGCGACGTCCGACAGCTGCAGCGGGTCCTCGGCGCTGTGGAAGGCGTTGGTGTCGCCCTCGAACAGGCTCATGTGGGTGTGCATCGCCGAGCCGGGGTACTGGCTGAAAGGCTTGGGCATGAACGTCGCCCGCACGCCTTCGTTGATCGCGACTTCCTTGACCAGATACCGGAACGTCATGACGTTGTCGGCCATCGACAGGGCGTCGGCGTAGCGCAGGTCGATCTCCTGCTGGCCGGGCGCGCCCTCGTGGTGGCTGAACTCCACCGAGATGCCCATCGACTCGAGGGCCTCGATGGCGTGCCGGCGGAAGTTCGGCGCCGAATCGTGCACGGCCTGGTCGAAGTAGCCGTTGTTGTCGGCCGGCACCGGCACCGAGCCGTCGTTGGGGCCGGGCTCCAGCAGGAAGAACTCGATCTCGGGGTGCACGTAGCAGGAGAAGCCCAGATCGCTGGCCTTGGCCAGCTGCCGGCGTAGCACGTGCCGCGAGTCGGCCCACGACGGCGAACCGTCGGGCATGGTGATGTCGCAGAACATGCGGGCCGAGTAGTGCTTGCCGGTGCTCTTGGTGGTCCACGGCAGCACCTGGAAAGTGGACGGATCGGGCCGCGCCACCATGTCGGCTTCCGAGACGCGGGCGAAGCCCTCGATCGCGGAGCCGTCGAAGCCGATGCCCTCTTCGAAGGCGCCTTCCAGCTCGGCCGGCGCGATCGCCACGGACTTGAGGTATCCGAGCACGTCGGTGAACCACAACCGGACAAAGCGAATGTCGCGTTCTTCCAGCGTGCGCAGGACGAATTCCTTCTGGCGATCCATGTCCGCAGCGTAGGCAGCAGCTGTTAAATCTGTGTTACCAAGGGGACTCTGTTCGGCATGTATCACCGGCGTGAAGCTGTGGTCAGCATCGCAATCCGGCGGCCGGCAGGACCGACTGGATGAGGAAGGCCACGACGGCCGTGTCGACGCACCGGTCGCCGTTGAACACCACGGTGTGCTGGGTGCCCTCGTAACTGATCAGTGAGGCACCCAGTTCCTGCGCCAGGTTCACCCCGGCCTGGTACGGCGTGGCCGGGTCATGCGTCGTGGACACGACGATGACCTTGCCGGGCCCGGGCGACGTCGGCGTGTGCGGACGCGACGTGGCAGGCACCGGCCACATCGCGCAGACGTCGCGCGGCGCGTAGCCGGTGTACTGGCCGTAGCTCATGAACGGTGCCAGCTGGCGCGCCCGTTGGTCCGCGGCCGCCCAGGTGGCGGAGTCGGTCGGGAAGGGCGCGTCGACGCACCGGATGGCGGTGAACGCGTCCTGCACTGGCGAGTAGCGACCGTTCTGATCACGGTGCTGGTAATCGTCGGCCAGCAGCAGGAGATCACCGGCGTCGCCGCCGCGCTGCAGTCCGAGCAGCCCGCTGGTGAGGAACTTCCAGTACTTCTTCGTGTAGAGCGCGTTGATGGTGCCGGTGATGGCGTCGGAGTAGCTCAGGCCGCGCGGATCCGAAGTCAGGCTCGGGCGCACCGCGAGCGGATTGACCAGCTGCTGGTACCGCGCCACGAACTGCGTCGGGTCTGTTCCCAACGGGCAGCCGGGTGACAGCGCGCAGTCTGCCGCGTAGTCGTTGAAAGCCGTTTGGAATCCGGCCAATTGGAGCAGGTTCTCGGTGACCGGATCGGCGTTGGGGTCGACGGCTCCGTCGAGCACCATGGCCCGCACCCGGTCCGGGAACCGTTCGGCGTAGGCCGCACCCAACTCGGTGCCGTACGAGAAGCCGAGGTAGTTGAGCTGCGGCTCCCCGAGCGCGGCCCGCACCACGTCCATATCCCTTGCGGCCGAGGCGGTTCCGACGTTGGCCAGGAAACTGCTGCCCATCTGCTGCAGGCAGTCCTGCGCCGTGCGGCGGCTGACGGCTTCGATGTGCGCCACGCCGGCCGGGCTGTAGTCGACCATCGGGTCGCGGCGGGTGGCGTCGAATTCGGCGTCGCTGCGGCACCGCAGTTGCGGCGTCGAGTGCCCGACACCACGCGGATCGAAGCCGACGAGGTCGAAGCTGCGGCCGATCTCGGAGTCGGACAGCACAGCGCCCATGCCCGCGACGGTGCTGACGGCCGATGCTCCCGGGCCGCCGGGGTTGACCAGCAGCGCGCCCAGGCGCTGACCGGAGGCCGGAACCCGGATGACGGCCAACTTCGCTTGCGGCCCTTGCGGATCCGCGTAGTCGACGGGAACGCTGATGTTGGCGCAGCGCGCCGTCGGCAGGTCGGTGGTGTCACCGATGAACGGTTCGCAGCCGCCCCAGGCCGGCGCCTGTTCGTAGTAGGCCTGCAGAGACTGGGGTGCCGCGTGCGCGACCGACCCCGGGGCGGCGCTGATGGCTACCAGCAATCCGACGACCCCTACCGCACACCGTCGTCCACGACTGCCCGCCCGCAACATGGCACACATGGTCGCACGGCGCGCAGCCGTGTCGAAGCCCGGTCAGGTAGGGAGACAACCCGGCAATCAGACGGTGACCAAACGGTTATCTCGCGGCGCCACCGAGCATTTCGCGACTCAGCATTTCTCGACTCAGCATTTCGCGCCCGCCTCGGGGACGGCGCCGTTGACCAGATAGCTGGCGGCGTGGTCGTCGACGCAGCTGTTGCCCTGGAACACCACGGTGTGCTGCGTGCCGTCGAAGGTCAGCAGATTGCCGCCGAGTTCCTTCGCGAGGTCCACGCCGGCCTGGTACGGCGTGGCCGGGTCGTGGACCGTCGACACCACCAGCGTCGGGGCCAGCCCCTTGACCGAGATCTCGTGCGGCTTGGAAGTCGGCGGCACCGGCCAGAAGGCGCAGGTGCCCAATGGCGCGTCGCCGGTGAACTGGCCGTAGCTCATGAACGGCGCCACTTCGCGGGTGCGCTTGTCCTCCGCGATCACCTTGGCGCGGTCGGTGATCGGCGGCTCGTCGACACAGTTGACCGCGACGCGCGCATCGGTCGAGTTGTCGTAATGGCCGTCGGCATCACGGCCCATGTAGGCATCGGCGAGCCTCAGCATGATGTCGCCGTGGCCGTCCCTGAGTTCGGACAGGCCCGCGGTGAGGTCCTTCCACATCGCCGGCGAGTACAGCGGCAGGATGGTGCCGACCAGCGCGTCGCTGTAGCTCAGGCCGCGCGGATCCTTTGTGGGAGCGGGCTTGTGGACCAACGGGTCGACCAGGCTGTGGTAGACGTCGTTGACCTTGGCCGGGTCGGTCCCGAGCGGGCAGTCCGGGCTGTTGGCGCAGTCGGCGGCGTAGTTGTTGAACGCGGTCTGGAACGCGGCGGCCTGGTCGATGTCTGCTTTGATCGGATCGGCGTTGGGGTCGACAGCGCCGTCGAGGATCATCGAGCGCACCTTGTCCGGGTAGTCCTCGGCGTACTGCGCGCCGATCCGGGTGCCGTACGAGTAACCCAGATAGGTCAGCTTGTCGTCGCCGAGCGCGGCGCGAATGGCATCCAAATCCTTGGCGACGTTGGCGGTTCCGACGTTCTCCAGGAAGTCCTTGCCCATCTTGTCGATGCAGCGTTGCACGAAGGCCTTGGTCTCGGATTCGATGTGCGCGACACCGGCCGGCGAGTAGTCGACCTGCGGGTCGGCCCGCTGCCGGTCGTTGTCGGCATCGGAGTTGCACCACACCGCGGGCTTGGACGAGCCGACGCCGCGGGGGTCGAAGCCCACGAGGTCGAAATGCTGCCGCACCGAGTCGGGAATGTTGTTGAGCAACGACACGGCCGCGCTGACGCCGGACTCCCCCGGACCGCCGGGGTTGATCACCAGCGAGCCGACCTTGTCGCCGGTCGCCTTGATCCGCAGCAGCGCCAGCTGCGCGACATCGCCGTCGGGCTTGCTGTAGTCGACGGGCACCGACAGCATCGCGCACTCGGCGCCCTTGGGGATGCGCGACTGCGAGTCCGGCGACGTCGTCTGGCACGACGACCATTGCAGGGGCGCGCCGGGCTTCGGCACCGCGCGCGTGGCGCGTCCGTCGATCACCTGGCTACAACCCGTCGCATCCACCAAGACGATGGCCAGTACGGATGCGAGGGCGAGGCTCCCCCGTCTGAGGTTCATGGTCGACCATGCTGCCATGAGCGCTGGTCTGACCTGATGAGGGCGTTGCCGCGCGCCGTCAGGCGGTGGTGGCGGCAAGCAGCTCGTCCAACGCGGTGGCGAACTCGTCGGCCATGTCCCACAGGTCCGGAATCAGTTCCGGGCAGGAGATCAGTCCGACGTCCAGTGTGCCGTTGAGGGACATCACGGTGATGTTCAGACCGGAGCCGTGGAACAGCGGGCCGAGCGGGTACATCGCCTTCACCTCGGCGCCCAGCATGTAGAGCGGATCCTGCGGCCCGGGCACGTTCGAGACGACGAGGTTGTGCACGGGTTTGGCCTCGGCCAGGCCGGTCGCGGCGAACACCCGCATCGCGGCCCCGAACACCGACGGTGCGGCGAACTGTGACCAGTCCTGCAGCAGCGTCGCGCTGATCGCCGAACTGTGTTGTTTGGCAACGGTACTCGAGTCGGCGATGGCCCGGAGCCGCTCGGCCGGGTCTTCGATCGTGGTCTCCAGTTTGGCGAACATGCCGGATACCTGATTGCGGCCGGGGCGGTCGGATTTGCCGTGCACCGACACCGGGCACATGGCGACCAGGGTGGACTCCGGCAGCGCGTCACGCTCCAGCAGGTAGCGCCGCAGCGCCCCGGACACCAGCGCCAGCACCACGTCGTTGACCTTGACGTGGAAGTGGTTCTTGACGGTCTTGATGTCCTCGAGGTCCAGCTGGGCGAACGCCACGTTGCGGTGCGCGGTGACGTTGACGTTGAAGGCCGTCTTCGGGGCGGCGAACGGTGCCGCCATGGTGAGGCCCTTGGCCGCGCGGCGGACGGTGTCGATGACGCTGGTCGCCGTCGAGGGCAGCACGTTGGCCAGTTTGAGCGGCCGGCTGAAGTACTTGACCGCGCCGCCCACCGCGATCTCCAGTTCGGAGGCTGTGCCGGTGCCCGGGACGGGCTCGGGCGCCGGTGCGTCCGGCTCGAGGGTGCACAGCTGCGACATCAGGTTGGCACCGGTGATCCCGTCGATCCCGGCGTGGTGCATCTTCGTCATCACGGCCAACCGGCCGCCGTTGTGCGCGTCGGTGCCGGCGATGTTCTCGATCACCCACATCTCCCAGAGCGGGCGGCTGCGGTCCAGCTGCAGTGCCGCGATGTGCCCGCAGATCTCGGACAGCTCGACCCGGCCGCCCGGGGACGGCAGCCCGATGCGGTGCAGGTGCCGGTCGATGTCGAAATCGGGGTCCTCCACCCACACGGGGTGGTCGAGGTTCAGCGGCGAGTCGGCCAGCTTCTCGCGGAATTCCGGCATGGCCGCGATCCGCTCGCTGAGCATCTGGCGCACCTTCTCAAAGGTGTAACCGCCCGGAATGGTGGCGGCATCGAGTTCCAGCACCGAGCACACATGCAGGGGCTGCACGGCGGTTTCCAGGTAGAGGAAGCTGGCGTCGAGGCCGCTGAGCCGTTGGTATCCAGACATGGGCGTGATCGTAGGCGGCTCGGCTTACCCAATGTGAGGCATTCCACTTCACGCGTCGTTCACCTTCGGGGTCCCGTGGTGGCAGACTTGACACCGTCAAACGTCCCGGGGACCCGATATGGGCCTCGAGGTTCGAACCGACCAACACATTTGAGGACGACGATGTCTGATCAGGTTTACGGCGCTGCCCCGGAGTCTGTCTGTAAGACCCCTCGCACCAAGGTCCGTACCCACCACCTCGCGAAATGGAAGGCCGAAGGCCACAAGTGGGCGATGCTCACGGCCTACGACTACTCCTCGGCCCGTATCTTCGACGACGCCGAGATTCCCGTGCTGCTGGTCGGCGATTCCGCCGCCAACGTGGTCTACGGGTACGACACCACCCTGCCCATCACCATCGATGAGCTGATTCCCCTGGCCCGCGCGGTCGTCAAGGGTGCCCCGCATGCGCTGGTGGTCGCCGACCTGCCGTTCGGCAGCTACGAAGAGGGCCCTCGGCAGGCTCTTGCGACGGCGACCCGCTTCATGAAGGAGACCGGTGCCCACGCGGTCAAGCTGGAGGGCGGTGAGCGCATGGTCGAGCAGATCGCGGCGCTGACCCAGGCCGGCATCCCCGTCGTGGCCCACATCGGCTTCACCCCGCAGAGCGTCAACGGGCTGGGCGGCTTCCGCGTCCAGGGCCGTGGCGACGCCGGCGACCAGACCATCCACGACGCCATCGCGGTGGCCGAGGCGGGCGCGATCGCCGTGGTCCTCGAGATGGTGCCGGCCGAACTGGCCACGCAGATCACCGGCAAGCTGACCATCCCGACCGTCGGCATCGGGGCCGGCGCCAACTGCGACGCGCAGGTGCTGGTGTGGCAGGACATGGCGGGCATGACCTCCGGCAAGACCGCCAAATTCGTCAAGCGCTTCGGCGAGGTCGGAGCCGAATTGGGCCGTGCCGCACGGCAATACGCCGCCGAGGTGGCCGCCAGCGTGTTCCCTGCCGAGGAACACTCCTACTGAGCGCGGGTGTGAGGGCTGCGCACGCAAATCCGCTATCTGCCGTGCACAGCCCTCACACTCCTAGCTACGCGAATTCAGGCCTGCGCTTGCCGACGAAGGCGCCGACCCCCTCTTTGCCGTCCGCGGACCCGGCGCACTTGGCGATGAGCCGGCCTTCGCGCTCCAGCTGGGTCTCGTAGTCGGCGCCGTAGGTGGTCAGCAGCAGCTGCTTGACCGCGGCGTTCGAGCCACCGGCTTGCGTGGCGACCTCGGCGGCCAGAGCGTCCAGCGCGGCGGGCAGCTCGGCGTCCGGCACGACACGTGTGACCAGTCCCCAGTCGGCGGCCTCGGCGGCGGTGAGCACGCGGTTGGTGATCATCAGTTCCTGCGTGCGGCGCAGGCCGATGAGCCGCGGCAGCACGTACGACGATCCGCCGTCCGGGCTCAGGCCGGCCTTGGTGTACGCCATGGTGAACGACGCGGACTCGGCGGCCAGCACCAGATCGCCCGACACCCCCAGCGGGAAGCCCGCGCCGGCGGCGACGCCGTTGACGCCGGTGATCAGCACCGCGTCCATCCGCGCGAACGTGGACATCGCGCGGTGCAGATCGTCGGCGATGCCCTTGACGAACGCACCCGGGTCCTCGGCAGCAGCCATCGCTTTGAGGTCACCACCGGCGCAGAAGAACCGTCCGCTACCGGTCAGGGTGACGACCTTCACGCCCGGGGTGTCGCACAACACGGCGGCCGCAGCCAGGTCGCGCGTTAGGGCGTCGTTCATGCCGTTGGCCGCCTCGGGACGGTCGAGCACGATATTCACGACGGCAGCGGACTGGGCGAACTTCAGTGTCTCGAATTCGGTCACGGGTCAAGACGTTATCGGCATCAGACGCGGGCCCGCGATATGGCACGCTAATGGCAGCGTTGGTACTGCCCGTCCCGGGCCGCAAACGAAGGTGAACATGGCCGCTGGCAAGCGTAAACCGTCCCGCCACACCGAGATTGAACGCAAGTTCGCGGTGGTCGACAGCACGGTGTCCCCGTCGTTCGACGGATTGTCCGCCGTCGGCAGGGTCGAGCAACTTCCCGTCGCCCATCTCGACGCGGTGTACTTCGACACGCCCGACCACGATCTCGCGGCACACAAGATCACCCTGCGCCGCCGGACCGGTGGCTCCGACGCGGGCTGGCATCTGAAGTTGCCCGCCGGCAGCCAAACGGTTCCCGACGCGCGCACCGAGGTCCGGCTGCCGATCACCGCGGCGCGCGAGAGTGTGCCCGAAGAACTACGCGACATCGTGCTGGCCATCGTTCGTGACCGCGAGCTGCAGCCCGTCGCACGGATCGAAACCGAGCGCACCGTCTCCGCGCTCTACGCGCCCGACGACACCGAGCTGGCCGAATTCTGCGATGACCGCGTGACCGCCAAGGCGGGTGAGTCGCTGCAGAACTGGCGTGAGTGGGAGCTGGAACTGGTCGGTGCCGGTTCGGAGGGCGCCGAGTCCGGTCCCGAACTTCTCGACCGACTGGCCAACCGGCTCTTCGACGCGGGCGCGAAGCCCGCCGGGCACGGCTCCAAGCTCGCCAAGGTCCTCGCCGCGGCCCGGGGCGGCGACTCCCCGCAGCGGGCCCCCGAGCCGACGGACAAGGTGCACCGCGCCATCGCGGCACACGTATCCGAACTGATCGCCTGGGATCGCGCGGTCCGCGCCGACGCCTTCGATTCCGTGCATCAGATGCGGGTCACCATCCGCAAAATCCGCAGCCTGCTGCAGGAGACCGGCAACCTGGGCGACCGCGAGTGGGTGCTTGAGGAGCTGAAGCTGCTGGCCGGGATCCTGGGCACGGCGCGGGACGCCGAGGTGCTCGCCGAGCGCTACGAGAAGGCGTTGACGGGGCTCGCACCGGAGCTGGTGCGCGGACAGGTGCGCGAGCGGCTGGTCGACGGTTCGGAGCGGCGCTACCAGTCCGGGCTGCGCCGGTCGCTCGCCGCCATGCGGTCGGAGCGGTATTTCCGACTGCTCGACGCACTCGACGCGATCGTCGTCGACAACACTCAACCGGCCACCGCCGACGAGGACGCGAAGCCGGTGACGGTCGGCGGCGCCTACCATCGCGTACGCAAGTCGGTACGGCGGGCCGAGGCTGCGGAAGCCGCCGGCGCCGAGGACAGCGAGGAGGCGCTGCACCGAATCCGCAAGGGCGCCAAGCGTCTTCGCTACACCGCCGCCGCCATGGGCGAGTCGAAGGTGGCCGACTGCGCCAAGGACATCCAGACGCTGCTGGGCGATCACCAGGACAGCTATGTGAGCCGCGGGCATCTGGTTCAGCAGGCCGAGGCCGCCCACGCCGCGGGCGAAGACACCTTCACCTACGGCATCCTCTACCAGCAGGAGGCCGAGGTCGCCGAGGACGCCCGGCTGCAGTTGGACGCGTCGCTCAAGGCGTTGGCCCGGGCGATGGGCAAAGTGAAGAAGTAGCGGGGCGGACGAGCTGGCCTGTAAGCCGGATTCTGTTCCCCGCCATCATCACTGGTGGCGAGGCGGCGACCATCCATCTGGGCACACCGTCGCCGGGTACCTCAAGCGGCCTACCCGCAGGCTCGGGCGAGCAGCCCTCGGGCACCTGCGCAACCGCAACCAGGTTGCGGCCTTCTTGGCCTTGCTTCGGGTGGGGTTTACCTAGCCACTCCGGTCACCCGGAATGCTGGTGCGCTCTTACCGCACCGTTTCACCCTTACCGTCTTGCGACGGCGGTCTGTTTTCTGTGGCACTGTCCCGCGAGTCACCTCGGATTGCCGTTAGCAATCACCCTGCTCTGTGAAGTCCGGACTTTCCTCGAGACCTCTCAGTCCCGCGGCCGCCCGGCCAACTCGTCCGCGCCGACCACCATATCAGCTGGTCAGAGCGCCGCGACCAGCGAGTCCAGTACGACGACCGCGCCGTACGCCAAGAGCACCTGTTTCAGCCATCGTGGCCCGTCCCGACGCGCTCGGGCGACCGCCAGTCCGATGCCGAGCACCAGGATCAGCGGCACCGTGACCATCCACGCCGACCACACCTGCCGCGGGCCGTACAACAGCAGCGCGGCGGCCGGCCCCAACGACCAGTCCCCGGACGTTGCCAACGAGTTGCCCATGGCACCGGTCAGAACCTGAACCGCCTGGATGCTGCCCAGCAGCAGGCACAGGCAGGCGGTTACCAGCAGCATCGACTCGGCATACAGCCTGATGTCGAGTCGGTGCTTGACCACCTGGTGACCTCCGATCAGGGCGTGCGGCGCAGGACGATCAGATTGTCCCGTAGAACAGCGGATTCGCCGGTGGGTCCGATCGTCTCGCGTTCCAGCGTACCGACGTGCTGTGGATGCCAGCTTTCGTCGGGCAGACCGAGCTCGGCGACGACCTCGTCGGCGGACTGAAAGCGGTGGTCATGGACATGTTTCGACGCCCAGGGCGGCGCCTCGCCGTGGTCGACGATCAGTAGCGTGCCGCCCGGCGCGACGGCAGCTGCCGCCTGTTGCAGTATTTGCCGGCGCTCCAGGTAGACCGTGGAATGCAGAAACTGCGCCGATACCAGATCGAAGCTGCCCACCGGGAAACTGTGGGACAGATCGTGGTGCTGGAAGTCGATCCGGTCGGCCACTCCCCTGGCTTCGGCCGCGCTGCGAGCTCGGTCGAGGGCATTGGTGGCGATGTCGACAGCCACCACCCGCCAGCCCTCGGCGGCCAACCAGATCGCGTCGGCGCCCTCGCCGCACCCGAGGTCGAGAGCGCGGCCCGGCGTCAACCCGCCCGCGACCGTCGCGAGATGAGCGTTGACCCGGCCGCTCCACATCTGCGGCTTCTCGGCGTACCGGCCCTCCCAGTGTTCCTGGGGCGTTTCCGTCGCGGACATGTCAATCCTCCTGCTGATCGAAGTTGGGCCAAGCCATGAAGGGCAAGCCGAACTGGTCGTGCAGCAGACTCTGCACGATGGCGGCGGCGGCCGCGGAACCGGCGGCGATCGCGGAGGCCACCTGGGGCATCTGAGCGCAGACGTCGCCCGCCGCGAAGACGCCGGGAACCGAGGTGCGGTACAGCGGATCGACTACCACCGCGTCGACGACGACCGGCCCGGGCGGGGCAATCCGCACGCCGAGCTGTGTCGCCAGGTCGGACCGCTGCCGCAACGCGCCGGCCACCAGCGCCCCCTCGCGCTTCAGCTCGTCGCCGTCGGCGAACACCACTGATGCCAATGTGCCGTCGTGCGAGGCGAATTCGACGATCTTGCGGTCATCGACCCGCACCCCGGCCCCTGCGAGGGCTCCGTACTGCTGGTCGTCCAGACCGGACGGGCCGTTCGTCACGACGACGACGTCGTCGGTCCAGCCGCGCAGCAGCAGCGCCATGTGCACGGCCCGGTCGCCGTCGGCGAGGACGGCCAGCGCCTGATCGCGCGCTTCCCAGCCGTGGCAGAACGGGCAGTGGAATACCGACCGGCCCCAGTGGTCGACCAGTCCCGGGATGTCGGGGTACTCGTACTGCATGCCGCCGGCCAGCAATACCCGCTGGGCGTGGTGCACGGAGCCGTCAGCCAGTTCGAGCCGGAATGCGGGGCCGTCGTGGGCCGTCGCGCCGGTGACTTGCCCGTCGACGACCTGGACCGAGGGATATTCGGCGAGCTCGCGCTGGCCCTCGGCGTAGAGGTCGGCCGGCGGACGCCCGTTGTGGCCCAGCAGTCCTCCAATGCCGTGTGCCGCGCGGTTGCTCTGTTCACCGGCGTCGACGACCAGCGTGCGCCGCCGCGCGCGACCGAGCACCAATGCGGCGCTCAGTCCCGCCGCCCCACCGCCGACGATGGCGCATTCCCATTCGTTGTTCATGACACCGACCTTGCCGGGCGGCGCCGAAAATGCCAAGCTAATTTGCCATGCAGGCAAAAGCGGACGACGACGACATCGAGGCACGCGTCCGGCGGCGGCTGCGGGAGCTGCGCACTCAACGCGGTATGACACTGGAAGACGTTGCGCGCGCGGCTGATATCGACATCTCGACGTTGAGCCGCCTGGAATCGGGCAAGCGGCGGTTCGCCCTCGACCACCTGCCCCGACTCGCTGCCGCCCTGTCCATCAGCACCGACGAACTCATGCGCGCCCCCGAGGCCGAGGACCCTCGGGTCCGTGGGGCGTCGCACAGCCGTGACGGCATCACCTACTGGCCGCTGACCCGCGGCGGACCAGCCGGCGGGTTGCACACATTCAAGATCCGGGTGAGCGCCCGGCGTCGGACGCCGCCTGCCGAGCTTCCCGCGCACGACGGCCAGGAGTGGCTCTACGTGCTGTCGGGCAATCTCCGGCTGCTGCTGGGCGATCGCGACTTCACCATCAAACCCGGTGAGGCCGTGGAGTTCTCAACCTGGACGCCGCACTGGTTCGGCACCGTCGACGGCCCTGTGGAGGCCATCGCCATCTTCGGACCCCACGGCGAGAAGCTCCACATTCGCAACTGAGCCACCCACTAGGCCGGTAGCAGATCATTGCGTTCGGGCACGTTCGGGCGCGTTCGGTCGGTGCGCGGGCCTGCCGCTCGGCCGCTGAAGCGGCAGGCCCGCGATGCGTGTTCGCTGTTGAGTTGTCAAGGTGCACAAGGCTTTATGTGTTATGCGGCGGCGTGGTCGAGTTTCATGGTGCGGCGGTTGTAGGCGGGGATGGGTTGTCGGTGTGGGTCGACGGTGGCGGGTGGGATGAGCCAGGGGTGCTTGTCCATTCCCATGACGACGTCCCAGCCGTCGTGGTGGACGTTGGCGTGGCACGCCGGGCACAGCAGGCACCCGTTGTTCAGTGATGTTTCGCCGTGGTGGGTCCAGTGCACGATGTGGTGGGCGTGGGTGCGTCCGGGTGGGGCGCCGCATTTGATGCAGCCTTGATCGCGCAGGTACAGGGCTTTGCGCAGATGTGCCGGGAACAGCCGTTTGTCGCGTCCCATGTCCAGGGGCACCTGCTCACCGTCCACCACGACTGTGGTGACGGTGGTGTCGCAGCAGATCCGCGCGAGCGTGGCGGTGCTGATCGACCCCATGAATTCCAACTCGGCCAGGTCCGGGGTGTCGGCGGGCACCGTCACCAACAACTGCGTCCGCGGCGCCGACGCGATGTCCCCGCCCCGGGCCGCGATGTCCAACACCGCTTCCAGCGCATCGGCGCGGCGTCGCGCCGCGGAGCGGGTGTCGGGGCTGCCGTCGGGTTCGGGCCGCGGCGCTGACAGCTCCTCCACTGCGGCCACCAGCTTGGCACCCACTTCGGCATCCAGGTCCGCCCGTACCTGCAGCCGGCCGTCACTGGTGACGCGGTGATCGAGGGTGTTGACCGACCGGTCCTCGGCGGCCGGCAGCCCGCCTTCGGCCGCGGCGGCCCGGTTGCCCAGCTTTCGGGCGCGGTTACCGATGTCCGCGGGGGTGGCCCCGGAGAAGAACTGCCCCAGCAGGTCGGTCACCTGTGCGAATCGGGTCGCCTCGTCCACCTCACCGGGTGAGCGTGCGCGAATGTGGTTGATGCCCTTGACGATCGCATCGACATGCTCCCCCGAGATCGCCCCATCCGCGGCATGAGCCGTCAGCGTCGGCAACAACGGCAGCGCACCACCAGCCCGGACCATCCGCTCCGCCACCGACGGCGCACACCCCAGCGACATCAACAGCTCCCGCAGCGTCCGCCCCTGCGACGCCGCTACACCCAACCGGTCCAGCACCCCGGCCAGCGTCGCCGCCAGATGATCAACCACATTGCGCAGCACCAAAATCACCCGCACCGCCCCCAGGGCGTCATCCACGGTGGTCTCGCCCGGGACGACCACTCCCCGGATGGCGTCGAGGACGGCAGTGAGATCTCGTTCGATTCCCATGCTTCACTGTATCGAACAAACGTTCGAATAGCAAGAGTTGGGCCATTCGGATTCGCCAGACGCAACGAACACCGACTACACGACAACGCCGCGCACACAACAGCTTTCACACCGACCACCTGTCACCGAGCACATCCGCCCAGTGACACAAACGAGCGAGACTCGCGTCAACCGTCACCGATGTCCTGATACATCCAACGACTCGGCCGCTAACATTCGCCAGAACATCCAAAGTGGCCTGACGCACAGGAGACGGGGAGACCACATGAAGAGCAGGATCTGGCGCGCGGCGGCCGCCGGGGCGGCCGTCACGCTCGCGCTCGCCGGATGTGGCGGCAGCACGAAGGACAACGACGGCAACGTCACGCTCAAGCTCGTCGTCGCCGACTACGGGACCGGCCCGCAGAACGCCAGCAAGAATTACTGGCAAGGCATCGTCGACGCGTTCCGTGCCAAGAATCCGAAGATCTCCGTGGACATCACCGCCATCAGCTGGAACGACTTCGACACCCAGGTCCAGACGATGGTGCAGAACCGCCAGTACCCGGACATCACCGAAGGCGACTACTTCTCCAACTACGCGCAGGACGGGTTGCTCTACTCCGCCGACGAGGTGCTGACGAATCCGGGCAATCTGCTGCCGGTGTTCGCCAAGCAGGGCGCCTACGACGGCAAGCAGTACGGCCTACCGTTCACCACAAGTGCGCGGACGCTGTTCTACAACAAGAAACTGTTCGCCGAGACGGGCGTCCCGGCGGCACCGGGCACGTGGGATGACGTCAAAGCCGACGCGATGAAGATCAAGGCACTGGGCAAGATCGGGTTCGGCCTGCCGCTCGGATCTGAGGAAGCGCAAGCGGAGGCACTTCTCTGGTTCCTCGGGAACGGCGGCAATTACCAGGACGCCGCCGGCAAGTGGACGATCGACAGCGCGCAGAACGTGGAGGCGCTGACGTACGCCAAAGATCTTGCCGCCCAGGACCTGACCGAACCCAACCCGGGCACCAAGAACCGCACCGATCTGTGGAAGCAGTTCGCGCAGGGCGAGATCGGGATGATCAACGGCTCACCGGCGCTCATCCCGATCATCAAGGACGGCGGCAAACTCACCGACGACGACTGGGCGTCGGCGCCGATCGCCGGCAAGTCCGGACCGCTGCCGAGCACGCTCGGCGTCTGCGACAACGTCGCCGCATTCAAGGCCAACGGGCACCAGGCGGAGATCAAGGCGTTCCTGGACTTCGTGTATCAGGACGAATACCAGATCGCCTTCGACAAGCTCTACCACCTGCTGCCGGCCACGACGAGCGCCGCCAACGCCTTGACCAACGACCCGGTGTTCGGCCCGTTCATGACGGCGCTCCCCAACGCGGTGCAGTACCCGAGTAACACCAGCTGGGCGGAGGTCAAGTCCAAGATCCAGCACGAGATCGGCACAGCTGTCACCGATGACCCGAAGACGGTTCTGACAGCGCTCCAGCAGGCGGCGGTCAAGGCCGGCTGAGTGAGGCCCACTCTCAGACGTCTCGCGCCGCTGGCGTGGATCGGGCCCGCGTGCGCGCTGATCGGCCTGACGGTGCTCTGGCCCGTCATCGTCATGGTCCAGACGTCGCTTCAAAAGGTCAGCCCGAGCGGCGTCATCCTCGGCTCCGCGGGCGGCCGGAACTACCAAGCGCTCATCGACGAGGCGGCCCTCGGCGGGGTGCTGATCCGAACCGCGGTCTGGGTGGTCGTGGTCGTGGCCGTCACGATCGGGGTGTCGCTGGGCCTCGCCCAGCTGTTCAACGCCCAGTTCCCGGGACGCCGGGTCGCGCGATGGGCACTCATCGCACCCTGGGCCGCATCGGTGATGATGACCGCCCTCATCTTCCGCTGGGCACTCGAATCGGGCAGCGGCGTGATCAACGTCTTCCTGCACGATCTCGGCCTCATCGATCTCGGGTCCACCAGAGCCGACTGGCTTGGCCGGCCGATATCTGCTTTCGTCGCGATGATGCTGGTTGCGATCTTCGTGTCGCTCCCCTTCACGACGTACACGATCCTTGCGGGCCTGCAGACCATCCCGGACGACGTCTACCGCGCGGCCAAGGTCGACGGCGCCTCCCGGCGGCGCACCTATCTGTCGATCACGCTGCCGCTGCTGCGTCCGGCGATCATCGTCGCAACGCTCATCAACGTGATCAACGTCTTCAACTCGTTTCCGATCATCTGGGAGATGACGCGCGGCGGGCCCGGCTACGAGACCAGCACGACGACGACGTTCATGTTCATCTTGAAGTCCGCCCACATCGGTGAGTCCGCGGCGATGTCCGTGCTGAACTTCGCGCTGGTGGTCGTCGTGGTGCTGATGTTCCTGCGTGCCACGCGATGGAAGGACCAGGTCACGTGACCCGGCCACCGACCCGACGACTCGTCGTGGCGCTCGCGGCCTACGCGATCGCGCTGTTTTTCCTGCTGCCGTATGCCGAGATGGTCATCACCGCACTGCGACCGGCAGACGAACTCCTCTCGCCGGGATACCTGCCCTCCCACTTCGACTTTCACAACTTCACGACCATCTGGTCGACCGGTCTCGGTGCGAACCTCTCGGCGAGTCTGACCGTCGCCGGTGGTGCGACGGTCGTCGTGCTGGCGGTCGCCCTGCCCGCGGCGTTCTACACGGCGCGACGACAGTTCCGCGGCCGCATGCTGTTTCTGTTGCTGGTGCTCGCGACGCAGATGTTCCAGCCCGCGGCGATGCTCGTCGGCATCCAGCGCGAGTTCATCGAGTTCGACTTCGCGACGCCGCTGATCTCACTGATCCTCGTCAACGCCGGATTCAATCTGGCGTTCGCCATCTGGATCCTCAACGCGTACTTCTCGTCGATCCCGGTCGAGCTCGAACAAGCCGCAATGCTGGACGGCACAAGCCGTTTCGGCGCATTTCGGCGCATCACGCTCCGGTTGGCGATGCCCGGAATCGTCACCGCCGCGATCTTCACGTTCATCGCCGCCTGGAACGAGTTCATCGTCGCGCTGACGCTGACCCTCGGCGCGTCAGCAGACAGGCAGCCGCTGACCGTGGGCATCAACAACTACATCGGGGTGTACTCGATCGATTGGGGACACCTGTTCGCCGGATCGGTGATCGCGACCCTCCCTGTCATCGTGTTGTTCGCGGCGATCGAAGGACGCGTCGTCAGCGGACTGACGGCCGGCTCGGTGAAGTAGCCCAACTCAGTTCGGCGGATACGCCGGCGGTGGGTGCACGCCCCGCAAAATCCACGGGAACCAATCGAGGCCGTGCTCCAGCTCGTCGCTGCCGTCATAGTCCGGGCTCGGGTCGAAGCCATTGTTGGTGCCACCCTCTTTGTCGTCGCGGTGCGGCGGCTCGGGCAGCTGGCCGTAGACCGCGACGACGACGGTGCGGTCCAAGCTGTTCTCCGACCACACCCCCATCTGATTGTTGGCACAGTTGGCCATGATCTGCTTGATGACGGGGTCGTAGTACCACCGATTGATCAAATCCACACCGCTGATCGCTATGGCCGGGTTGATGGCCACGGTCTGCGCTACCGGACCACCGCGGTAGCCCGCCTGCTCGGCACGCAGCTGCGGCGTGGACCCGTCAGAACCGATGTCCCCGTCCAGGTCTCGATTGGCGATCATGTCCCTGGCCTGCCGCGCGGCGGCCTGCTGCAGCTGCGGGTTTACGGCGATGTCGTTGGTGCACCCGGCCTGGTGCTGCACGGTGTACACGTTCGACACGACAGAATCGTTGAGCCGCTTGTTGTTCGGAATGAGGGTGTTGCCGTTGTCAGCGTGCGTGAGCGGCGTGCAGAGCACGGCACTCACGGGCACGGCCGCCAACACAGACAGCACAAGTGGCCGACACCTCATGGTGGAATCCTTTGCATCAGGGATGGACACCCGGCGGCGACTGATAGTGCGCCGCAGAGTTTCTCAGCTGCCAGATCTGGTCGGGGCACAGTTCGTTGACAGCCTGCGAAATGAGATACGAAGCCTGGTAGTCGTCGTCGGTGCTGAAATCGCCTCGCACGTCGCCCATCACCCGGGCGAAGGGCTCACCGGTCGCCACCTTGTCGCAGATGCCGTAGCCATAGCCCAGCGCCGCATCGGCGTTCGGAAAGTTGTAGCCCGGCCGCACGGTGACACCGATCAGATACGCTGTCGCATCGGCGTGGGCAACCGCCGGCGCGAGCACCACCGGGGCGCTCAGCACCACCGCGCTGAGCAACCCACAAGTCCACAATCGGATCATGCTGCTCACATCGGATCGAATTGCGAGATGAGCCAGTGCCCCTCGACCTTGTCGAGGGTCACCCGAACACTCGACGCGGTGCTGGTCGGGGCGCTGTCACCGATGATCATCGTCTGATCCACGAACAACATCACCACCGCGTGCGACGGGGTCGCCTTGGTCCAGGCGGCTGCGGGCACGGTGGCGACGGCCGAGATCTTCTTCTGCTTGGACCCGGGGATCACCACGTCGCGGGTGAGCGAGGTGTAGGAGTCGAGGAAGTTGCCGGTCATGTACTTCTTGGCGGCTTCCAGATCCTTGTCGACGGTCTCGGGCTTGTACGACAGCAGAGCGATGGTGCCGTCGGTGGCCGCTTTCGTGGATTCCTTTTTGGCCGTGTCGCTTCGGCTCAACGACACGTCTGTCCACTGCAGGTAGCCGGCAGCTCCGCCGAGCGCCAGAACGAGCGCGGGCACCAGGCCATAGACCGCCACGCTCGCCCACCCGGCGCGGCGCCGCGGGACGGCAGGCGCAGCGTCGGTGGTCTCTGCGGCGTCGGCCTCTACCGCGTCGTCGAGCTCATCGGCCGAAGCGATTGCCTCGTCGGACTTTTCAGCTGCGGCATCGCCGCGGGACTTGATCAGGTTCACGGCACAAACTCCACGTTCGACACCTTCATCACATCACCGACTTTCTGCACCGCGAGGCGCATCCGCCATTCCCGCGGTTCCTGCGCGGGTGCACCGACATTCGACGTTTTGACCGCAACCGCAACCAGCACCTGTGCGGAGTCCCCGGCCTCTGATTCCAGCCCGGCCTCGGTGATCGAGCCGACTGACGTCGACTTCGCTTCCTTGACGACCTTGACGAAAGGCGCTGAGCGCTTGGCGAAGTCGTCGTAGAACTCCCCCGTCGCGCTGTCGAGGATGCGTTGGACGTCGGCGTCGGCACGCTGCCAGTCGATGGTCGTCAGGTTCAATGCGCCCTGCCGCGCGGCTTGAACGATCTGGCTCTGGCGCTCGTCGACCTGAGTCGTGCGATGTGTCCGCACCGCCAACCACCCGACGAGGGCGCTCAGCGCGACCACCAGAACCAGCCCGATCACCGCAGCCAGTTTGCGCACCGACTGCGGCTTCGCCGGCTCCTCGACCAGCTCATCGGCATCGGTGTCATCCACCTCGTCGATGGCCTCGATGTCGGGGTCCAGGACAGCGATCCCGCCGCCCTCGGTCAGCTCCCCGGCTGCGGCGTCATCATGCTCTGCCATGTCTTCTCCTTCGGAGCCGTGTGGGCCAAATCGGCTTGGGTATAGGTCTTTCCGTCAGGGCCGATATACGTCCCACTGGCCGGGTCGTACTCGGCCACCGCGACCGGTGGCGGTGGCGGCGCACCCGGAGGCTGCGCCGAGCCCGGCCGCAGTTGCGGCACGTCCTGTCCGGTCCAGGTGGCGTTGGGATCGCCCTTCCAGTTGTAGCCATCGTTGAGCGGGACGTATGGTTCGTTGCTCTCGCACTGCTTCACGGTGGCGGCGCGCTTGCCGGGCACCGTCTCGCACGGCAGGTTCTTGGCGCCGCGCACGTTGAACATGCCGTCCTGCGGGGTCCGGCAGTACAGGTCGCCCGCCGGGAGTTCGGGGTAGTCCTCCAACGCGGGATTACGCATCTGCTGGGCCGGCAGGTACCCGGTGGTGCATGGCGGCGGCAGGTTGAGGTTCAGGTTGAAGCTCAGGTACGCGCCCTTGTAGGCCTGTTTGGTGTCGCGGTTCGCCAACGTAACACCTTGTGCCGCTTCAGTTGTCCGAGGCAGCAGCACGAGGAGCTGTTCGAGGTTGGGTTGGTAGGTGATCGCCACCTTGTTGATGGACACGAGGTTCTGCAACAGGATCGGCAGGGTCGGGCGGAGCCGGTTGAACAGCTGGCCCATCTCGCCGAACGCCGGGCCACCCTTGTCGAGAAGGGTGCCCACGGCCTTGTCCTGCGCCTGCAACTCACCGGTCACCGTGGCGAGGTTCGCCGCCCAGGCCTGAATCGCGCCCGAGGTGTTGTTCTGTGAATCGAGCACGGGCTTGACCTGATCGATCAGGCTCAGCAGCGGGTCCAGGTTCGCCCGCGCGTCGATGGCCAGCTGGCTGCCACCCTTGACGATGTGTGAGAGCTCCGGGCCCAAACCACCGACGGCCGTAGCTGATTCGTCGATGACCGTCTTGAGGTTGTCCTTGGGCACCGCCTTGAGACCCTTGGTCAGCGAGTCGATGACGGTGTTGATGTCCGGCGGCACCGACGTGTGCGCCAGCGGGATGACGTCGCCGTCCTTGAGCGGCCGAGAATTCGCGCTGCGCGGCGTCAGTGACACGAACTGCTCACCGATCGCCATCTGACTATGGACGTCGGCCTGCACATCGGACGGGATGTCGGTGCCCGAATTGAGGGACAGCTCTGCCTGGACCCCGGTCGGGGTCAGCCCGACGGACTGCACCCGGCCCACCACGGTGCCGCGGTAGGTCACGTTGCCGGTGGCGTAGAGCCCGCCGGTCTCGGGCAGTTCCATCTTCACCACGTAGCGTCCGATACCGAACAGCTTGGCGGGCAACTGCATATAGATCAGGCCCATCATCGTCACCGCGACCAGTGCGATGACGGCGAAGATCGCGAGCTGGATTCTCACGCGTTTGTCCAGATGCATTTACGGCCCCTGATCCCAGCGGTACGGAATGGTCAGCGGATTGCCCGGGTTGTTCGGCCCGCCCGCGGTGCACGGGCTCGGGAACTGGCCGATGGTGCGGCCCCACTGCAGTTCCAGTTCGGTCAGGTCGCACTCCCAGCGGGTGCCGGTGAAGAACGCCTGGTCGATGCGGCTGAGGGTGAGGTCGACGATCGCCGTCAGGTTCGCGTAGTCACCGCGCTGCCACTTCTCGATGGTGTCGCTCGGGAACGGCACCGTCGGAATGAAACTCAACGCCCGGGTCATCGCCGGCCCGGCGTTGGCGAGCTGTTCGAGGGTCGGCCCCAGTTCACGTAATTCCTTGACCACGTTCTCTTTTGACCGGTCCACGGTGTCGGTGGCGAGCGCGGCGAACTTGCTCAGTTTGTCGGCGGCCGTGACGAGATTCTCCCGTTCGCCGTTGAGCACGGCCAGCGCAGCCGGGATGGTGTCGATCGCTTTGTCCAGGACGGGCTGGCTCGCGGCGAGCTTGCCGACAACCTGGTTCAGGCTCTCCGACGCCGCGATGATGTCGGGGGTCTGGTCCTTGACGTTCGCGGTGAACGTGTCGAGCTGTTTGATGAGGCTGCGGAGGTCCTCGGCCCGCCCATGGAAGGCCGTGCTGAAGGCGTCGGTGATGTCCTGGACGTTGCCGATGCCGCCGCCGTTGAGCACCATCGACACGGCTGACAGGGTCTGCTCGACCGACGGGAAACTGCCGCTGTTCGCGAGTGGGATGACCGACCCCTGGTGCAGCTTTCCCTGCGGCCGGCCATCTTTGGGTGGCCCGATCTCGATGTGCAGGGTACCCAGCAGGCTGGTGAGGCCGAGCTTGATCGTCGAATTCGCCGGCGCGTTCACGTCGCCGTTGAGGCGCATGGTGACCAACGCGTGCCAGCCCTGCCGCTCGATCTTGGTAACCGTGCCGACGGTGACGTCAGAGACCCGGACCCGCGAATTCTCCTGCAGGTTGGTGACATCCGGCATCTGCGCCTGGATTTCGAACGCCCCGGGTCCCCCGCCCTCCGTACCCGGCAGCGGCAGGCTGTTGGCCCCACGCCAGTTCGAGCAGCCGGCCGAGGCCAGCAGTGTGAGGGTGGCCAGCATGCAGCCCCCTGCCGTACGCAGACGGTTCATGACCCACCGCCCGGCGGCGTCATCATGCCGGCGAGCCCGGCATTGGCGTCGGTGGTCACGGTCTGCTGGGCGGGCGGCTGGGGCGCCGCGGCCGCTTGCTGAGCCACGGGGGCTACCGGCCGCGACGGTGGCACGTAGTCGGGCCGCATCCAATCCTCGCTGTAGGTAACCTCATTGGGCCGCGCCTGGGTACCAACGAACAGGTTCTCGCCCAGCGGCAGGAAGTTGTACTGCCGGTTCTTGACGATGGGCGCCAGGTACTGCGCGCACAACTTCGACGACTGGTCCGCACCGAGGCGCGACGCGGCCTGGATGGCGCCGCAGATGAAGCTCACCGGGTTGGCGAAGTTGTTGGCGGCCAGGATGCCGGTCAGTGAACCGACCGCCGGCTCGTAGATGTTATTCAGGTCCGCCAATGCCGTTGGCGCGACGTGCAATACCTGTTTGATGTCATCGAGGCTGCCGACGATCGCGGTGCTGACCGAGGCCAGCTTGTCCGACGCTGTCCCGACGGCTTCCTTGTTGTCCGCGACGAAGGACCGCAGGTCGTCGGCGACCGCACTCATATCGTGCAGCGCCTGACCGACCTTGCCCGGATCGTCGGTGACCAGTCCGGTCACCTCGGCCAGGTTGGTGTTGAGCCGTTCCAGCAACCCGGTGCTGTCCTGCAGCGCCGATACCAGGATCGAGAGGTTCTTGAATGTCGAGAACAGGTCGTTGCTGTGGTCGCCGAGGATCGAGACCGCCTGTGACAGCCGGATCACCGTTTCCCTGATGCTGGCGCCCTGCCCGCGCAGATTGTCGGCCGCGGTGTTGATGAAGCCGCCGAGTGTGCTGACGCCGCCGGGCTGATCGGGCTTGAGCAGATCGGCCACGCGCTGCAGCTGGGTGCGGACCTGGTCCCACTCCACGGGCACCGCGGTCCGATCGAGCGGGATCACCGCGCCGCCGCGCAGCGTCGCTCCGCCGCGGTAGGGCGGGATCAGCTGAATTGCCCTGCCGGTCACCAGCTGTGGCGACAGGATCACGGCCTTGGCATCGGCCGGCACTTTGTACTTGTCGTCGATCCAGAAGGTGACCTTGACCTTTTCGGGTCCCGGCTCGATCTTCTCGACCTTGCCGACCGGCACCCCCTGGATCAACACATCGTCGCCACTGAACAGCTGATTGGTGTTCTGGAAGTAGCCCACCACCTGGTTGCGCGATGCGCGCTGGAACGCCTGCACCGCGAAGTAACCGCCGCCCACAACAAGGGCCAGTACGGCTGCCACGACCAGCATGCGTGCGGCCAGCTTGCTCATTGCTGTCCTCCTGGCGCCGGTGCGGGTACTTCAACGGGGTCCGACACGTGCAGTGGCGGGGTTTTCGGCGCTTCGGGCATGGTGGTCTGTCCGGGTGCGAGCGCCGGCGGACCGGGTGGCGGCCCACCGGGCGGCGGGGCGGGCTCCGCCTCGCGGAGGGGGTAGCAGCCAGGCCCGGGCAACGGGATTCCCGGCGGGCCACAGGCGGTATCGCCTGGCTTGCCAGTGATCGCATCCGGAATGGTCATCCGTGGGTCGCCCGCCTGGCCGGTGCGCGGGAACGGCACCGGCAGCGGTGGCGTTCCCTGCTGTCCGACCTGCGGATCCTGAAGCTGCGAAGGCAGTTTCGTGTTCGGGTCCACTCCGAGGTCCGAGAACGCGGCATCGACGAACGGCTGCACGAACTGACCCGGCAACAGGTTCACGATGTACGCCTTGAAGAACGGGCCCGAACTCACCGCATCGCCGAGCGCCATGGCGTACTGGCTGAGGCCCTTGACGGCCTGCTGCAGCCGCCCTTTGCGATTGTCGAGCATCGCCACGACGCCATTGAGCTTGTCGAGCGCCGGCCGCAGCTGGGTTCTGTTCTCGGCGATCAGCCCCTTGAGTTGCTGCGATACCGCCGACAGGCTGTTCCACAGCCGGCTCACCGCCGCGCTCTGCGAACGCAGTTGCACCAGAAGCGCATTGGTGTTCTTGACCAGGCTGACCACTTGGTCACTGCGCTTGGCCAGCACCGTGGTTGCCTTCGATGCGTTGTCGAGCAGGCTGCGCAGCTGCGCGTCCCGGTCGTTCAGGATCTTGGAGAACCGCGCGATGCCATTCACCGCGTCCCGCAGATCCGGGGCCGTGTTCGCGAAAGCCTCTGAGACGGTGGCCAGCGAGTCCGACAGCTGGTGGGTGTCGAGCCCACTGATCGCGTTGGTCACATCGCCGAGGGCGTCCGGAAGCTGGTATGCCGACACGGTTCGCTCGAGCGGGATGGTCGCCTTGAGGTCACCGTCGCCCTTCGGGACGACTTCGAGCATCTTGCTGCCCAGCAGCCCTTTGGTCTTGATCGCGGCCTCGGTGCGCTCCCCCAGGTGCACGTTGTCGTCGACGGTGAATCTGATCAGTACGCGCAGACCGTCGAGGTCGATGCTGGCGACCCGGCCGGCCGGAAAACCCGAGATGTCCACGGGCGCACCGGTGTGCAGGCCGCTGGCGTCTTCGAAGTATCCGGAGTAGGTGGTCGTGCCGCTGACGAACGGGATCTTCTGGAACAGCAGCGCGACTGTCGCGATCACCACCACGGCGCTGATGCCTATTGCGCCAAGGGCGAAATGGCTTCGTTCGGCGAAAGGTTTCATCTGGGCGTGCACCGTCCCGTGCTCTGTCCGGCGACCTTGACGTAAACCGGTTGTCCCCCTTTGCCGTTGAGCTTGAGCACTGCGTCGCAGAGGTAGAAGCTGAAGAAGTCGCCGTAGATTCCCTGCCGGGACAGCGCTTTGTACTTGTCGGGCAACGTGTTGAGGAAGTTGTCGAAGTAGTCGTGGTCGGCCAGCACGATTCCCGCGGTCCGGTCCACTTCGTGCACCGTCTTGGCCAGTGGCGGCCGGGCGTCGGTCAGCAGGCCGGCGATCGAATTCGCCGCGGCATCGGTGTAGGCCACCGCGTTCGAGACGTCGGTCTTGCGTTGTGCCAGCCGGTCGACCAGCTCAGACAGCGACACCACGGCCTTGTCGAGCTTGTCGCTCTTGCCGCCGAAGGAACCGAGTACGACGTTCAGATTGGTGACGACCTGCCCGATCAATTGATCGCGGTCGGCCAGGGTGTTGGTCACCACCGCGGCCTGTGCCAGGAACGAGCCGATCGACGGCCCCTGCCCCTGCAGCGCCTGGATCAGCTGCCCGCTCAGATCGTTGATCTTGTCGGGACTCAGAGCGGAGAACAGCGGACGGAAGCCACCGATGACAGCGTCGAGATCCAGTGCGGGCTGCGTCCGGTCGACGGGGATGGTGTCACCCGGGCTGAGCTTCTTGGTACCGCCGGCGCCTTCCTCCAGGGCCAGGAAGCGGTCACCGACGACGTTGTCGTACCGGATCACAGCGCGGCTGCCCTCGGTCAGCACGACGGAACTGTCGGCGGTGAATTCGACCGTCACGGTCGAATCGCGGTTGATCGCAACGTTCTTCACCTGGCCGACCTCGACACCCGCGATGCGAACGTGGCTGTCCTTCTTCATGTTCGAGACGTTGACGAACCTCGCGAAGTAGGTGTGGCCCTCGTCGAATCGCAGGTCCGCGAAGACCGCCCAGAGGGCGACGGTGCCGAGCAGACATACCGCTAGGAAGACGGACAGACGCAGCAGTGTGCCTCTAAGGTTCTCCACGGCATCCCTCCTGCCTCGATCGTTGATTGGTCGTCACGGTCAGTTCCCGCCCGCTTCTGCCGGCAACGCGGGCGCCTCGACAGGCAGCGGCGGTGTATCGACCACTACCGGCGCCGATTGCGGTTGCGCATCAGCGGGATTCGGCGGCGCGGGCGGCACGCCCGGCCACAGCGGTACCCCGCCGGGTCCGTACAGCGGCGCGCCATAGGGCGGCGCCCCGGGGTACGGGATCGGACCAGGAGCAGGCCCGGGCAGGCACTGCCGGATGCTCGGGGCTTGCGGCACAGCGCGGGTGCTCTGGAACCACTGACCCCAGCAGGGGCTGCCGATGCCCGGGTTGGGCCGGATATCGAGCCCGGTGCCCCAACCTGTGTTGGTGATCAATTGCCGCACCGGGAAGTTCTTGGCGACGTCGGGCAGTGAGCCACAGCCCGGTTGTCCGCCGGGTCCACCCTTCGCCGCATTGATCGGCAGGTTGTCTGGGAACACGTACGGGTTCTTGCCCGGCAGCAGCGTCGCGTCGAGGATCAGCGAGCGGCCATCGGCCCCGCCGAACACCCCCCAGGCGCCGGTGTCGAGGAACTTCTTGGTGCCCTCCAGCCAGCACGTGTATCCCGGGCTGTATTTGAGCAACAGACTCGTGGTGGGTTCCAACCCATTGATCGCGTCGACCAGGTTGTCCCCGCTCGCGCCTAGCAGATCGGTTCCGGCCTCGGAGAATCCGATGACGTTCATCAGCAGACTGTCGAGCGCCTTGGCCTTGCCCGTGACGGTGCTGCTGGTGGTGCTCGCGGCGTTGAGGATCTTCACGATGTCGTCGGCGGCCGCCCCGTAGGTGTCACTGAACTGCTTGAACGACCGCCAGTCGTCACGGATCTTGTCCGAGCGCGAGTTGAGCGCAGCCAGCACCTGGTTGAGATCCGTTGTCGCCTGGCCCATTCGCTCGCCCTGACCACGAACACCTTCAGCGATGGAACTGAGCACCGAGTTCAGTTTCGCCGGGTCCACCATGTCCAGGAGATTCACGATGTTTTCGAAGACGGTGTCGACCTCGGTGGTGGTGTGCATGGATTTCAGCACCGCGCCGGCCGTCAACCGGGCGCTGCTGGGCGCCTGCGGATACACCAGGTCGACGAACTTGGCGCCGAACGCCGTCGTAACACTCACCTGCGCAGCGACATTGGCGGGGATGTACTTCGCCTGCTCCGGGTCGAGTTTGAGCTGCAGGGTCGCCCCCGAGTTGCTCACGTCGATCTGGCTGACGCGGCCCACCAGCACGCCGCGCATCTTGACCTTGGCGTTGGTCTCCAGCACCAGACCGGCACGATCTGCCATGACCGTCACCGGCACATAGGATTTGGCCGCACCGGTGAAGATGACCACGGTCACCACCATGAACAGCACGACGGCTGTGATCAGGATCAGCGCCCACCACGAGTTCGAGATCCGCCGATCTCCCTTGCGCGCTTCCACCGGCTAACCCGCCATGTTGAAGTTGCCGGACTGGCCATAGATGGCCAGTGAGATGAACACGATCTCGACGGCCGCGATCACCATGGACAGGCGCACCGCACGGCCCACCGCCTCACCGACGCCGGCCGGACCGCCGGACGCGGCGAAGCCAAAGTAGGTGTGCACCAACATGATCACGACGGTGATGGCGACGCACTGAACGAACGACCAGATGAGGTCGGTCGGGTTGAGGAAAGTGTTGAAGTAGTGGTCGTACACACCGGCACCCTGCCCGTAGACGGTGGTGGTGCCCGTGCGCGCGGCGAAGAACGCCATCATGACCGCGACGCAGTACAGCGGGATCACCACGACCACCGCCGCCAGGACCCGGGTGGAGGCGAGGTAGGTGATGCTGCGGATGCCGATCACCTCGAGGGCGTCGATCTCCTCGTTGATCCGCATGGCGCCGATCTGCGCGGTGGCGCCGGCGCCGATGGTGGCAGACAGCGCCACGGCAGTGGTCGCCGGCACGATCATCCGGACGTTGAGGAACGCCGATGCGAACCCGGTGAGGGCCTCGAAGCCGACGGAGGAGAACTGGTTGTAACCCTGGATCGCCACGAGCGCACCTGTCGTCATCGTCAGGAATCCGACGATCGCGACAGTGCCGCCGACGACGACGAGCGCTCCGGTGCCCAAACCCGTTGCGGCGATGAGCCGCAGCAGCTCCGCACGGTAGTTGACGACGGCATCGGGAATCGACCCGATCGTGTGCGAATAGAAGGCGCCCTGCTCACCGACGCGATTCCAGCGGGCGACCGAACTCTTGGTCAGCTTGTCGAGCCGCGGGAACCTGCGGCTGGGGACGTCGACAGTCATCTCTCCCTCACGACACCGTGTATTGGATCGCGACCGCGGTCACGATGACGTTGATGGCGAACAGCACCATGAAGGTGAAGACCACGGTCTCGTTGACGGCGTTGCCCACACCCGCGGGGCCGCCGCGCACGGAAGTGCCCTTGTAACAAGCAATCAGGCCGGCGGCCATGCCGAACAACGTCGCCTTGATGAGCGCGACGATGATGTCCCCGGGGCCGGTCAACAGGTTCAGACCGCCGACGAAGGCACCCGGCGAGACGTGCTGCACCGTGACGCAGAACAGGAACGCGCCTGTCAGCCCGACGAGGATCACCGTGGCCGACAGGGCCAGCGCAACTGTCGTGGCTGCCAGCACGCGCGGCACCACAAGGGACCGGATGGGGTTGATGCCCATCACGCGCAGTGCATCGAGTTCTTCGCGAATGGTCCGTGCCCCGAGGTCGGCACACATCGCCGTCGCGCCGGCCCCCGACACCACCAGCACTGTGACGATAGGGCCGATCTGGTTCACCGTGCCGATCGCGGCACCGGTGCCAGAGAAGTCGGCCGCGCCGAATTCGGTCAGCAGAATATTGAAGGTGAATGTCAGGAGCACCGCGAAAGGCATCGTGAGCAGCAGCGCGGGCAGGACCGATACGCGCGCGACGAACCACGTTTGCATGACATATTCGTGCCATGCGAACGGCGGCTGAAACATTTGCACGAAAGTATCGAACGTCATCGCGAAGAAGCCGCCCAACGAGGTGACGGGCTTAGCCGCAGCGCGAGTAATCGCTACCATTTGTCGCCCACGCTTTCCAACCATTGCGCCGAATCCACTGCATATGGTCGGTAAGCGATCGCTACGGCCAACATGGGTGGAGACGCTATCAACGCAGGTCAGACACAGACCACCTCCAGATGGAGGGATTTGGATCTGTGATGTGTCCCCCATCGGGGTGACTGATGTGCCCTACGTCATACCCATGGCCGCGAAATGTCAATTCCGCCAAGGTGGCACGAATAACCCATATCAGATAATTGCTGAAGTCGCACCCGAATAGAAAATCCGACCACACCATAATTCACCACAGCGGCAATTACTGAATAGCCACTGCGGACACTGAAATGGTGTGCGGCTATCGGGCCTGTTCGCCGAATCTGGCCTGCGCGTCCATGTAGAGCGTGATCGCCTCCAGCCGATTGCCGGCACCGATCTTGCGCAGGATGCGTTTCACATGGGTCTTGACCGTTTCCACCGAGACGACCAGCTCCTCGGCGATCTCCGCGTTGGACTCCCCCCGCACCATCCTGGCGAACACGTCACGCTCACGGTTGGACAATGCCGTCGTGACGGCATCGACCGCCGTGTCCGTCTCGAACACGTCGTCATCAGCGCCGGGGTCCAGACTGACGACCGTTCCGGCGATGCGGTCGGCCTCCTGCGCCAAGCGGGCGGCAGCTCCGATGATCGACACCCGAAGTTGTTCCACCCGTTGGGAATTCAATAGCCGCTCGTAGACGAAGGAATACACCGACAGCAGCAGGCCGAGCGTGTCGACGTCACCGTCGGCGATGGCGCCCCGGGCCCGCGACATGTGGACCAGCGCCACCACCTTCGACTCGACCACGACGGGCGCGACCAGATAGTCCGCGGCGTCCAGAATTTCACGGAAGCCGCCGGAGGCCGGCAGCTCAGTGTCGCCTGCGTGGACAATCCGGCGGAACTTGACGCAGTCCTGTTCGGCGACGCAGGCGCTGCGCGACACCGGGTTTCCGGTGCCGCGCGTCCCGTGCGACGTCACGGGGATGAACTTGTCGGGCGCTATCGAGGACAACACGGCGCTGGTGAACCCGATGGTGTGGCACAACTCGGCGCACAGCTGCCGCTCGAGCGCGGGCAGCGACACCGCCGCTTTCAACCGCCGAATACTGTCGATCACCGACCGCGCCGTCGCGCCGGAGTCATCACCCGAGATCAATCGCGCCTCGACCTGCGCCTGCAACGACGCCATCAGCAGCCGCTGCGCCACCGCAGGCATCAGGGCGATGCCCTCGCCGTCGTCGCCGAACAGGACCTCCTCGGTCGTGGCCGCCGCGTTCGCGATGGCCTCCTCCAAAGTGGTGGCCTTGGCCGCTCTCGGCAGGTTCAGCACGCTGCGCAGGTGCCCATCAACCTGATTGAGCCGGGTCACCATCGCCCGGCGCGTCATCGCGACCGTCCGCTCCCCACGCCGGCATCCATCGCCAGATACATCGCCAGGGCCGCCGCCCGGTTGGTGGTGCCGAACTTCTCAGCGATGCGCTTGAGATGCGACTTCACGGTGCCCTCGGAGATCTCCAGGCACCGCGCGATGTCGCGGTTAGTGGCACCGGTCGCCACATAGGACATGACTTCCCGCTCCCGCGGGCTCAGCTCGGGTGCCGCAGCGGGATCGTTCGCCGGCTCGGTCACCGCAACGGGCCCGTCCACGTCCGACGCCACGGCGCCACCCGACCCAGGCGCCACGAGATGATCCATTGTGGCGCAGAGTTTCTCGACTTCGACGCGCTGCCGCGCCACCTTCTCTTCCAGAACGGCGCGCTCATACACCACCGCGAGGCATTCGGCGAACGCCTCGAGCAAGTCGAACTGATCCATGACCGTAGTGTCGGGACCTTCGGGAAAATCCGCGTGCAGTATGCCGATCACCGCGCCGCCGACCGTGATGGGCGCCGCGAGGTAGTCCTGCCGAGCAGACGCGGTCGGGCGGGATACGACGATGCCGTGCCGCCCACGGATCAGGGCGGCCTCTGCCTCGGCTTCCTCGAGCCGGACGGGCACGCCCACCGAGAACCCGTGGAAGGAACAGGATGTCGCGCCGCGGCCATGCAGATGCCGGGGCAACCAGTCGTGCTCGCGGACAGTGGAGACCATGACCCGGCTGAATCCGAAGTCCCGGCACAACAATGTCATCGCAGCCCTGACGGTCTCGCGCGACGAGGCTCCGCGCAACGAATCGACAGCATGGCGAATGGCGGTCAGGCGGCCGGCACCATGAGCTACCGCGCGACCGCTCAGCTCACGTCGCAGTCGCTGGACGCCGGCCAACAGATCCTCGGTCGCGGTGCCGGCCGCACGCTGGCGTTCGAGACGGCGCCGGAACCGGTCCAGTTGACGGTCCAGCTCGCGGTACGCGCCGGGACCGCGAAGATTGCGACCCAGCGCGTGCAGACGGTCCGCTCCGGTCGTCGTCTCAGCATGCCCGGCGATGAGCGTGGCCATTCACTCCCCTGCCTTGAGGTCGAATCAGGACTGATGCCAACACGTTCCACGGTGTTCGTGGCCAAACGCGCCAGACGCGCGGCAGCTCTGCCCAGCTGCGGTCGATGCGCGTTCAACAACCGTTTGGAATGTTGCTACGCCGATTCTGCTCGGGCGAAAGCTGTCGACCTATGTCCGCAACCGACGAAAAAAAGAGGACTACCCGCCCCGCTCTGTCCTGACACAACAAACCTGTGAACCAGCAAACCGCCGAACGGGAGCGCTCACAGATACGCGGTCTGGTTCACCAATCGCACTGCGGAACCCCCGTCACCGAAGAACTCCGCGATACTCAGTGACGCGAGGTCCAGGTGCAGTCGGTAGAGGATGCCCGGACCGGCATCGAGCGCCTGGCGCAGGATCGTCTTGATCGGCGTCACGTGCGAGACCACGAGTACCGTTGTCGCGCCGTGCTCGGCGATGATCCGGTTGCGCGCGCGGCGAATCCGGTGCGTCACCGTATCGAAGCTCTCGCCTTCTGGTGGCGCGACACTGGTATCCCCCAGCCAGCGGCCGTGCAACTCCGGATCCCGTTCGGCCGCTTCACGGAAGGTCAGCCCTTCCCACGCACCGAAGTCGGTCTCGATCAGGTCATCGTCCACCGTGACATCAAGGCCGAGCGCACTCGCCGCCGCCTTCGCAGTGTCCAGCGCACGCTGCAACGGCGAGCTGATCACCGCCGAGATGCCGTCGATACCAGCGACATACGCGGCCGCGGCGGCGGCCTGCTCGCGGCCCAGCTCGGTCAGCGGTGGGTTACCGCGGCCAGAATAACGGCGGTGCACCGACAGCTCGGTCTGCCCGTGCCGCAGCAGCAGGAACCGGGTGGGCGCCCCGACGGCACCGGTCCAGCCGGGTGGCGACGGCTGTGCCGCAGCGGGTTTCGACTCTGACGCCGCCGCCGGAACCGGGGCCGACGTCGACATCGACGACGACGCGGCATCCATGGCCTCGTTGGCCAGCCGGTCGGCATGCGAGTTCTGCGCGCGCGGAATCCACGTGTAGGTCACCTGCCCGAAGCGCCGGGCCAATGCCGCCGCCTCACGGTTCAGCGGGACCAGGTCCGGATGCTTGACCTGCCAGCGGCCCGACATCTGCTCGACCACCAGTTTCGAATCCATCGACACCGCAACGTCATCGGCATCCAGGGCGGCGGCGGCCTCCAGGCCCGCGATCAGGCCCCGGTACTCCGCGACGTTGTTGGTCGCCACCCCGATGGACGCGCTGCTCTCCGCCAACACCTCGGCCCGGTCGGCCGAAAACACCACGGCGCCATAGCCCGCGGGTCCCGGGTTGCCGCGCGACCCACCGTCAGCCTCGACCAGAACTCTCACAGACCAGAATCTCCGGCACGGAAGTCCTTGACCCGCACCAGGATCGCCCCGCACTCGGGACAACGCAGCACGTCGTCGGGGGCGGCCGCCGAAACTCGGGACAGCTCACCACGATCGAGGTCGATGCGGCAGGCGCCGCAGCGGCTGCCCTGCAGTAGACCCGCGCCGGCACCGCCTTGCTTGCGCTGCTTCTCGTACATCTCGGCAAGTTCCGGGGCCACCGAACCCAGCAGCGCCACGCGGCGGTCGGAGGCCACCTTTCGGGACTCGTCGATGGCCACCAGCGCCTGATCACGCTCGACCTGCGCCGAGGTCAGATCACCCTGCAGCGCGTCGATCAGAGCCAGCTCCTCGGCCCGCTCGCCCTGCAGCTCTTCGCGGCGCTCCATGATCTCGAGCTGCTGTTCCTCCAGCGCGGCCTGCCGGCGCTGCAGCGTCTCGAGCTCGTGCTGCAGCTCGGCCACCTGCTTGGCCCCGACCGACCCACTGTCCATCAGCTGCTGGTCTCGGGTCTCGCGCTGGCGCACCGCGTCGATCTCGGACTCGAACTTGGCGATCTGCGCGTCGAGATCCTCGACGGCGATGCTCAGCGCCGCCAGCCGATCGTTGGCTTCGCGGTGCTCGGCCTGCACGGCGTCGAAGCGCTGCTGCTCGACCAGGTGCGTCGACCGATGCGTCAGGCGGGTCAGCGCGGCGTCCACTTCGGCCACCTCGAGCAACAAACGTTGTTGCGACACTTCAGCTTTCATGTTCACGTCTCTCAGCAGGTTATCTCGACGTTCCAGGGGTCGGTACGGATCTGGCTGACCCGGACCGGCAACGCATCACCGAATTGTGCACGCAAGACCCCAGCGGCCTGCTCGCACCATGGAAATTCACTGGCCCAATGCGCCACATCGACCAGCGCCACGTCGGATGCGCGACGGTGCTCGTCGGCCGGATGATGACGCAGATCGGAGGTCACGTAGACGTCGACGCCCGACCGCGTCACCGCGTCCAGCAGCGAGTCGCCCGCGCCGCCGCAGACCGCGACGCGCGACACCACCGCGTCGGGGTCGCCCGCGGCCCGCACGCCCCATGACGTGGCCGGCAAGCCGCGCGCGACGCGGGCAGCGAATGCCGACAACGGTTCCGGCTCCGGCAATGAGCAGATGCGCCCGATGCCGACGTCCGACGGCAGCGGTGCCAGGGTGAGGACGTCGAATGCCGGTTCCTCATAGGGGTGCGCCGCGCGCATCGCCGTCAGCATCGCCCGTCGCAGCCGCGACGGCGCGATCACCTCGACACGGTCTTCGGCCACCTGCTCTACGGCGCCGACCATGCCGATGCTCGGCGTCGCCCCCTCGTGCGGCAGGAACTGGCCGACGCCCATGGTCGCCCAGCTGCAGTGCGAGTAGTCGCCGATCTGCCCGCCACCGGCCGCAAACATCGCGTCCCGGACCGCGTCGGCGCTCGCATGGGGCACGAAGACAACCCATTTGTCCAGGTCAGCGCGCGCTTCGGCAGGGTCGAGCACGCCGTCGACCTGCAGGCCCAGCGCCGCGGCCAGAGCATCCGACACTCCGGGTGCGGCGGCGTCGGCGTTGGTGTGCGCGCTGAACAACGCCGCGCCGCGCCGGATCAGCGAGTGGATCAGCGCGCCCTTGCCGGTATCGGCGGCCACGGTATCGACGCCGCGCAGCAGCAGCGGGTGGTGCGCGAGCAACAGGCCACCGTCGGGCACGGACGCCACGACGGCTGCGGTGGCGTCGACCGCGACGGTCACCGACTCCACAGCTTCGGACGGGTCGCCGCAGACCAGGCCCACCGAGTCCCAGCTGTGCGCCAGGGCCGGCGGATACGCGCGGTCGAGCGTGGCGATCACGTCACGCAACGGCACACTCACCAGAGCACCTCCTGTAGTGCCTCGACCAGGACCGGCCATTCGGGCCGGACCGCCGCTCGCAGGTAACCCGCGGGCAGCCCGAAGAACGTATCGCAGCGGCGCACCGCAATCCCCTTCTCCGCCAGGCGCTTCCAGGCCAGCTCGGCGTCCGGTACCGAGAACAGGACAAAAGGTGCGACGCCATCGGCCACCGGGAAACCGGCCGCCGTCAGACCGGCCGTCATCGCGGTGCGCAGCTCGGCCAGCCGCCGCGCCCCGGCCTCGGCCTCGGCGACCGCGGCCGGCTCGCTGCACGCCGTCAGCGCCTCCAGTTGCAGTGTGCCCAGCGGCCAGTGCGGACGTTGCGCCGTCAGCCGCGCGAGCACCTGGGGCGCACCCAGCGCGTAACCGACCCGCAGACCGGCCAGCGACCAGGTCTTGGTCAGACTGCGCAGCACCACCACGTCGGGCAGCGACCGGCCGGCCAGCGACTCCGGCTCGCCGGGTATCGCGTCGGCAAAGGCCTCGTCGACGACGACGATGCGCCCCGGGGCCCGCAGCGAAAGAATCTCGTCGCGGCGGTGCAGGACGCCGGTCGGATTGGTGGGATTGCCCACAACCACGAGGTCGGCATCGGCCGGCAGCGCCGCACCGGACAGCCGGAACGGCGCGTCGAGCACCACCTGAGTGACGGGCAGTCCGGCGGCGTCGAAGACGGCTTCGGGCTCGGTGAACGACGGCGCGAGCAGCGCCACCAGGCGGGGTCGTAGCTGCGGGAGCAGCGCGAACCCCTCGGCGCCACCTGCCAGCAGGGCCACTTCATGCAGGTCACGGCCGTGCCGGGCGGCGACCGCGGCGCGGGCCGCGGCCACGTCGGCGGCGGTCGGGTAGCTGCCCAGGTCGGCCAGCCGGGCCGCGAGCCGGTCGGCCAGCCACTGCGGCGGGCCGGCACCGCGGACGTTCACCGCGAAGTCGAGCATGCCGGGCGCCACGGCCTGATCACCGTGATAGCGCGCCCCGAGTTCCACAGCTAGACCCTAGTGCGCGGCGCAGGCGGCCAGTCACATCAGGGACAATGACACCGTGACCCCGCAGTTGGTGCTATTCGACCTCGACGGGACGCTGACCGACTCCGCCGAGGGCATCGTCGCCAGCTTCCGTCATGCGCTCGGCGCTGTCGGCGCCGCCGTTCCCGACGGTGACCTGGCCGAACGTATCGTCGGCCCGCCGATGCATGTGACGCTGGGCGCGCTGGGCCTGGGCGAGAAGGCCGACGAGGCCATCGCCGCTTACCGCGCCGACTACACCTCCCGCGGCTGGTCCATGAACCGCATGTTCGACGGTATCGAGGACCTGCTGGCCGACCTCCGGGCCGCCGGAGTCCGCCTGGCGGTCGCGACGTCGAAGGCCGAACCCACCGCCCGGCGCATCGTCGAGCACTTCGGCATCGACGAGCATTTCGAGGTCATCGCCGGCGCCAGCGTCGACGGCACCCGGTCGGCGAAGGCCGACGTCGTCGCCCATGCGCTCGCCCAGCTGTCCCCGATACCCGAACAGGTGCTGATGGTCGGCGACCGGTCACACGACGTCCACGGCGCTGCGCACCACGGCATCGACACCGTCGTCGTCGACTGGGGTTACGGCGCAGCCGATTTCACAGACGACTCGACGGTCCGGCGAGTCGCCACCGTCGACGAACTACGGGAGGTGCTGGGTGTCTGACCAGGTGCACGTGACGTTCATCTGTTCGGGCAACATCTGCCGGTCGCCGATGGCCGAGAAGATGTTCGCCCACCAGATCAGCGAGCGCGGGCTGGCCGACCTGGTCCGGGTGACCAGCGCCGGTACCGGCGGCTGGCATGCAGGTGACCCCGCCGACAGCCGCGCCGAGCGGGTGCTGCGCGCGCACGGATATCCCACGGCGCACGCCGCCGCGGCGATCAGCGCCGACCATCTGGCCGCCGACATGGTCGTCGCCATGGGGCGCAACCACGCCCGCATCCTCAGCGACCTGGGCGCCGACCCGGACAGGGTCCGCATGATGCGCTCGTTCGATCCACGTTCGGGCGCCCACGCGCTGGACGTCGAAGACCCGTACTACGGCGACATCAAGGATTTCGAAGAGACCTTCGTGGTGATCGAGGCGTCGCTGCCGGGCCTGCACGACTGGGTCGACAAGCAACTGGCGGAGCGAGGCGACTGATGCGCCGGCTCGGGTTCCTCTTCCGGCCGCAGTGGCTGGCCCTGTTCGTCGTGGTGATCGCGTTCGCCTATCTGTGCTTCACGGTCCTCGCGCCGTGGCAGCTGGGCAAGAACACCCGCACCTCGCGCGAGAACAACCAGATCGCGTCGTCGCTGAACACCGAACCCGCACCACTGACTTCGGTTCTGCCGCACCAGGATTCGTCGGCTCCGGACGCCCAGTGGCGACGGCTGACGGCAACCGGGCACTACCGCCCCGAGGCGCAGGTGCTGGTCCGGCTACGGACCGACGACGGCGACCCGTCCTACGAAGTGCTCACGCCGTTCGCGGTCGATGGCGGCCCCACGGTGCTGGTCAACCGCGGCTACGTGAAGCAGGGCGACGGTCCGGCCGTGCCACCGTTCGCTGCGCCGCCGCCAGGGACGGTGACGATCACCGGACGACTCCG
Organism: Mycolicibacterium sp. CBMA 226; assembly: GCF_009729075.1. Classification (GTDB taxonomy): domain Bacteria; phylum Actinomycetota; class Actinomycetes; order Mycobacteriales; family Mycobacteriaceae; genus Mycobacterium. The sequence goes on from NZ_VTGY01000014.1 coordinate 49,335, forward strand.
GGACGCCGAACCCGTCATGTCGGGCAAGGAACCGTTCAAGCAGGACGGCATTCAGCAGGTGTACTCGATCAGCCCGACACAGATCTCTCAGATCACCGGAGTGCCGCTGACCGCGGAGTACCTGCAGCTCGTCGACGGCCAGCCGGGCGGTCTCGGGGTCATCGCGCTCCCCCACCTCGATGCCGGCCCGTTCCTGTCGTACGGCATCCAGTGGATCGCGTTCGGCATCGTCGCGCCCATCGGGTTGGGCTACTTCGTGATGGCCGAAATCCGGCAACGCCGGCTGGAGAAGGCCCAATCGGGCTCGAGCACCGAGGCTTCCGGTGGCCCCGACCCGGACGAACCGCCCGCCCCGCTCACCGCCGAGCAGAAGACCGAGCAGAAGCTCGCCGACCGCTACGGCCGGCGCCGCTGATCCCGACCGCGAGCCCCGCTGCCGCCACGGTCGCCAGGGCCTGAACCCGACGGGTCAAGCGGACCGCCCGACGCAGATCGGCGGGCACCGGAGCGGGCCCCACGCCCAGCGTCGGCCGCATCTCCAGCCGATGCGCGTACTGCGTCGGCCCCCCGAGCCGCACACCCAGGGCCCCGGCGAATGACGCTTCCGCCACACCCGCATTGGGGCTCGGGTGCTTGCGTGCGTCGGAACGCCATGCGCGCCACGCCGCGCCGGGCCGACCGGACGCCGCCATCACACACAACCCCGTCACGCGCGCCGGCACGTAGTTGAGGACGTCGTCGAATCTTGCTGCCGCCCAACCGAACCGGGTGTAGCGCGGGTTGAGGTGACCGATCATGGCATCGAGGGTGTTGGCGCCGCGGTAGACCAGCAGGCCCGGCACTCCCGCAACGGCGCCCCACAGGATCGGCGCCACCTGCGCGTCAGAGGTGTTCTCCGCGACCGATTCCAACGCGGCCCGGGCCAGCCCGTCCGCGTCGAGCGCCGACGGATCCCGTCCGCACAGTGACGGCAGTAGTTCACGGGCCGCGGCCACATCGTCGCGGCCCAGCCGTGCCGCCATGTCGGCACCAGTACGCGCCAGCGACGTCCCACCCAGCACCGTGTAGGTGGCCGCGGCGGTCACCACCGTTCGAGCGACCGGGCCGCGCGCCACACGTTCCAACCCGAAACCCAGTGCTCCCAGCCCGATCAGCAGTGCGGCCGTGTGGCCGGCCCCGGCCGGCCGATTGTCGCCGTAGGTGCGCCGTTCCAGGGCGGCCGCCGCCGTGCCGAACAACGCGACCGGATGGCCGCGCTGCGGGTCGGCCCAGCACACGTCGGCCAGGTAGCCGAGCACCAGACCGGCCGCCCTCGGGACGCTTCTGTCAAACACGCCGGGCAGCGTCTCACAGGGTGTTTACTCTCCCATCATGCGGCTCGGTCCACCTCGGCATCCCAGGCGGGTTGTCGACCTCATCAACCCCGCGGCGGCGCTGGCGCCCGCGGCCAACGTGATCATGCAGTTGGCCCTGCCCGGGGTGGGCTACGGCGTGCTGGAAAGTCCCGTCGACAGCGGCAACGTCTACAAGCACCCGTTCAAACGCGCCCGCACCACCGGCACCTATCTGGCCGCCGCGGTGTACGGCACCGACGAAGACCGCGCGCTGATCCGGCGTGAGGTCGACCGGGTGCACGCCTTGGTGCGTTCCACTGCGACCAGCCCGGTGCGTTACCACGCATTCGACCCGAAGCTGCAGCTGTGGGTGGCGTCGTGCCTCTACCGCTACTACGTCGACCAGCACGAGTTCCTCTACGGTCCGCTCAGTCCCGAGGCCGCCGACGCCGTCTACCAGGACGCCCGCACCCTCGGCACGACGTTGCAGGTGCGCGAGGGGATGTGGCCGCCCGACCGCGTCGCCTTCGACGAGTACTGGAAACGGACGCTCGACGAACTCCGGATCGATGAACCCGTGCGCAAACACCTGCACGGCGTGGCGTCGCTGGCGTTCCTGCCCACCCCGCTGCGGCAAATCGGCGGTCCGGTCAACCTGTTCGCGACGACGGGCTTCCTGCCCACCGAGTTCCGCACCCACATGAAATTGGCGTGGACACCGAGCCAGCAGCGCTGGTTCGACCGGCTGCTGACGGCGCTGCGCCTGGCCGACCGGATGATTCCGCGCGATGTGTGGCTGTTCGGCTACCAGCTGTACCTGTGGGATATGCGGGCCCGCGCCCGGCGCGGAAAATCGGTGGTATGAAACAACATTCACGATCAGGAGGCATCACATGGCGTTCGCAGCCCTGAACCATGTCGCGGTCACAGTCAGCGACATGGCCGTCAGCGGTCCCTGGTATAGCGCCCTGATCGGCGCCGACCCGGTGCTCGACGAACACACCGACGCCGGCTACCGACATCTGGTGTGGGCGCTACCCGGCGGCACCTTGTTCGGTATCCACGAGCACGACCGCACCATCGAGCCCGGCCAGTTCAGCGAGTTCCGGGCCGGCCTCGATCACGTCGGCTTCGGCTGCGCCTCCCGGGCCGAGCTCGTCGACTGGGCCGCCAAACTCGAGGGGCTGGGCATCACCCACGGCGGCGTCGTCGACGCGCCGTACGGGTCGGGCCTCAGCTTCCGGGATCCCGACGGCATCGCGCTGGAGTTCTTCGCACCGCCGGAGTGAGTCAGCGGTGCTGCTGCTCGCCGCCCCCGCCGCCGCACGCGCCGTTCACGGCCGGCCGCACCATCGCGAACGTGGCCTGCAGCGCGCCGTTGCCGTCCTTCGTGCCGCGCGCGCCCAGACACATCCCGGCGGCGATCGCCTTCGCGTCCGCACTGGCGCTCTTGGTGTAGCGGGTATCGGGCGTCACCGTCACGGTGATCTGCGCGTTGTCGGCGTCGGTGACCATGATGGTGCTGCCGTTCACCGAGGCGACCGTGCCGTTGATGCCATGCTCGCGCTTGCCGCCCTTCTGGCCGCACTGCGCGTTGCCCGGCCGGCCGACGAGGACATTGGCGGCGGTCATCGCCGAACCGTTGTCGTTGCCCTTGACCGGACGTACCGCGACGCACTCCCCGGCCGTGACGTCAGTCAGCTGGCCGGGGCCGAGCTGGGTGATTCGGGTCGAGGACGTGATGTCCACCGTCGCGGGCCCGTCCTTCCCCGCCACCGACACGGTGCCGCCCGACACCGAATTGACCAGCCCGGACACGCGGTCCTTGCCGCCGGGGCCGCCGGGAGCTCCAGGAGCCGGGCCGGCGGACGACGGCGACGAACTGGCGGCGGCCGTGGAGCCGGCCGACGGCGTGCTCGATGAGCCGCAGGCCGCCAGCGAGAGCGCAGCGAAGCCGGCGAGGGTGACGACGCCGCAGCGCCGGGTACGGGATGTAATGGACATGAGCCCACAGTGGACGGCCCAGCAATGAATCAGCTCAGATCTTGATATGAAGACGCTGGGCGCGCCCGGTCACCTGAGGAATGCGTCCAACGCCGCGAAGGTGTCGTCGGGGCGCTCTTCCGCCAGGAAGTGCCCGGCGTCGATGCCCTGGCCGCGAACGTCACTGGCGTACTGCCGCCACACCTCGATCGGGCGGTAGAGCCGGCCGACGACGCCGCGCGTCCCCCACAGGATCAGCAACGGACACTCGATCCTTCGCCCCTCGTCGGCGGTGTCGTGCACCAGATCGATGCTCGCCGCGGCACGGTAGTCCTCACACATGGCGTGGATGGCGTCCGGGTTGGTGAAGCAGCGCTCGTACTCGGCCATTGCCGCGGGGTCGTAGCAGTCCGTGCCGCCGAAGGCCCCGAGAAACGCCTTGAGCAACAGCGCGGCGTTCGACTCGATCATGAGTTCGGGCAGCGGCGCGGGCTGGATGAAGAAGAACCAGTGGAAGTAGGCGGTGGCCAGAGCCCGGTCCGCGTGGTCGTAGACGTACTTCGTGGGCACGATGTCGAGCAGCGCGGCCCGGGTGACAGCCTCGGGGTGATCGAGCAACATCCGGTGCGTCACGCGCGCCCCACGATCGTGGGCGACCACGCTGAAGACGTTGTGGCCCAACTGATTCATGACCCCAACCTGATCGGCCGCCATCGTCCGGAAGCTGTAGTCGCCATGGTCGCCGCCGCCGGGTGGCTTCGAGCTGTCTCCGTACCCGCGCAGATCGGTTGCGACCACGGTGAACCGCTCGGCCAATCGCGGCGCGAGGTGGTGCCACATGACGTGGGATTGCGGCGCGCCGTGGAGCAGCAGCAGCAGCGGCGGGCCCGAGCCGCCGACGACGGCCTGAATCTCGACGCCGTTGACGGCCAGCCGCTCGTCGGTGAACCCCGGGAACAGGCCCATCAGTCGAAGACGTCCGGCTGGCTCGCGACGATCTGCTCCCACAGCGGCCGGAACTGGAACCAGGCGACCATGTCGCTGCCGATCTGGCTGTGCACCAGTTTGGCGGTGTCGTGATCGATGACGGTCGGCGTACCGGCGGCCATCGCCAGCAGCTGCGCCTGACACGACCGCTCCATCGTGACGAACCACCAGGCGGCCGCCGATACCGACGTGCCGACCGTGATCAGGCCGTGGTTGCGCAGGATCGCCGCCTTGTTGTCGCCGATCGCGGCGGCGATGTTCTTGCCCTCTTCCTCTGCGAGAACCACGCCGCGGTAATCGAGATACAGACCGTGGTCCTCATAGAAGGGGCAGGCGTCCTGCGTGAGGGGCTCGAGCGCGATGCCGAGCGCCGAGAACGCCTTGCCGTACAGCGAGTGCGTGTGGGCGGCGGCGACAGCGTCGGGCCTGGCGCTGTGGACCTGTGCGTGGATCGTGAACGCCGCCGCGTTGACTGGCCGGGTGCCGTGCACGACGCAGCCCTGGTGGTCGACGCAGATGAGGTCGCTCACTCGAATCTGGTTGAAGCTCATGCCAAATGGATTGACCCAGAAGAGTTCCGGGTGTTCCGGGTCACGGGCCGTCATATGTCCGGCGACGCCCTCGGAGAACCCGAACTTGCCGAATACCCGGAACGCCACGGCCAGGTCGCGCTTGCGCTGCTCGCGTTCCTCCTCGACCGACAACCCCATGGGTGGCAGGGGTAGATCGCAGGGATCGGGCAAGGGGCCCAGCGCCCGTTCCATCAGCTGCCGCATGTCGTCGCCGATCGTGCTCACGTCCATAGCCAGGCCCTTCCGACGCCGATACCGAGCACAGCATCACACGTCAGGCCGTCCGAGGAAAGGCACGATTTGCCGGCGCTTTCATCAGGACAACCTGATCCGGATGTTCTTGGTCTGCCGGAATTCGCGGAGGCCTTCGATTCCTCCCGACCGGCCGATGCCACTGTGCTTGTAGCCGCCGTAGGGGCCCTGGGGCTGGATGTCGCTGCGGCTGTTCACCCAGATCGACCCGGCCTCGAGCTGCCGTGACACCGTATGGGCGCGTTGGAGATTCGCGGTGTGAACTCGTGTCAACCCCCTGCTCGCCGCAGTGGCGCCGGACGTGCGTGCCCCGGCGCGCGAGGGATTACTTGAGCATGCTTCCGGCGTCGACGGTCATGGGAAGTCCTGTCACATAACGGGATTCGTCCGATGCCAGGAACAGCACGGCATTGCTGATGTCCACCGGCTCGACCCAGCCGACCGGCAGCACGTGCATCATCTGCGCGACGACCTTCATGTCGTCGGGACCCGGGTTCTCCAAATCGGGGCGGAACAGCTTCATCGTGCCCTCGTTCATGAATAACGGTGTGTTCACGTTCGTCGGATGCACCGAGTTCACCCGGATCGAGTGATGGCCCAGCTCGACGGCAAAGGTCCGCATCAGACCGACCACGCCGTGCTTGGCGGCAATGTAGTGCCCGGTGTGCGGGTAGGCCTTCAGGCCGCCCACCGAGCTGGTCAGAATGATCGAGCCGCCCTGCCCCTGCGAGATGAGATGCGGCACTGCGGCTTTGACCGACTTCCAGACACCTGACAGGTTGACGTCGATCATGTCGGTCCAGTCTTCTTCGCTGGTGTGGTCCAGCGTCTGGCCGCCGTTGCCGATGCCGGCGTTGGCGCAGATGATGTCCAGCCGGCCGAGTTGTTCCACCCCGCTGTCGACAGCGGCCTTCACTGCGGCGTAGTCGCGCACGTCCACCTCGGCGGTGACGATGCGGCGGTTCAGCTGCTTGACCAGATCAGCCGTCTGGACCAGGTCGTCCCGCGTCGCCGGGGCGATCTGCGGGTTGCTGCTGACCGGACCGCAGATGTCGACGGCGATGATGTCGGCGCCTTCCTCCGCCAGCCGCACCGCATGGCTGCGGCCCTGGCCGCGTGCCGCTCCGGTGATGAATGCGACCTTGCCTTCTACCCGTCCCGCCATGAGTCCACCTCGCTGGTTGGTTGTCGCCGCCGCAGAAAAGGCGGTCCGGCTCGTCGACTCAGAATTTTGTCGATCGATCAGGAACCATGACATGGGCGCAGCACGCTGTCAATGACCAGATGCGGTCAAGATGGTGCAGCCGCCGAGCGGGCGGGGCGCCGAGCAGCTCGACGGACGGTCAGTCGCGCACGACTTCGGAGGGTTTCGACAGCAGGGCGATCTGCCGGTCGATGAACGCGCGGAGTTCCTCATGGCCCCGCGTCACCCCGACGGCGGCCTCGTTGCCGACACTGCGCGCGATCTGGGCGACGATCATGGACATCACCACCGGTGGGTACGCGTTCAAATCCACGCCGCCGGCCCGCAAGACCAGGGTCACCGCGGCGGTTTCGATGTCACGCACCCGCTCCGAGTACGCCTTCAGCTCGGCGCCAACGGCCTTGCGGTGGTTGGCCAATGCCATGAATTCGGTGCTCAGCACCGTTTGCCGGGGGTCACTGTTGATGCGCCACAACGCCCGCAGCGGGTCCTCGTCGAGCAGCACCTCCCGCAGCCGCTCCAGTGCCACTTCCCCGCCGGCCCGCAAAGCCTCGACGAACAGGTCGTCCATGGTCGGGAAGTAGTAATACACCAGCGCTTGCTTGACGCCGGCCTGGGCGGCGACCCGCCGCGAGGTGGCCGCGGCGTACCCCTCGTCATGCATGATCTGAACCGTCGCCTCGATCAGGCGCTGCCGGGCGCCGCCGTCGTCGGCCCTGGATTTCCGCCCCTGAGTCATCGACGGGCCGGCCCTGAAATGCTTGACCGGCCCTCGCGGCGCATGATAGGCATACGGCAGTCTAACATTTTGATCGATCGATCAGGAGTTGCTGCGATGCAGCCCACATCCACGAATATCACGACCCGCCGGCTTCGGGTCGATCCCAAGCTGTGCGAAGCACACGCACTGTGCATCGAGCTGGCCCCGGAGGTGTTCGATCTCGGCGACGACATCGCCACCTGCGCCCTCGAGATCGACCAATCGCATTGGGACAGCGTCGAAGCGGCCATCTCGGCCTGCCCGCGTCAAGCCATCAGCTGGATCGCCCCCAGCTAAATCAGGAAGGCAACCCACCATGACCGACCTCGCCGACGTCGACTACTTCACGAACGCCGAGATCGCCCAGGATCCCTACGCCTACTGGGACCAGCTGCGTCAGCAGGGCCCCGTTGTCCGCGAACCGCATTACGGCGTGGTGGCGGTGACCGGCTATCAGGAGGTCCAGGCGGCGTTCAAGGATGTCGATTCGTTCTCCGCGGTCAACGCCATCGGCGGGCCGTTCCCGCCGCTGCCGTTCACCCCGGACGGGGACGACATCAGCGAGTTGATCGAGGCGCACCGGCACGAGTTCCCGATCTTCGAGCACATGGTCGTGATGGACCCGCCCGAACACGAGAAGGCGCGATCGCTGCTGGGCCGGCTGCTGACGCCGCGCCGTCTGCAGGAGAACTCGGACTACATGTGGGGCCTCGCCGACCGGCAGTTCGACGAGTTCATCGCAAACGGCCGGTGCGAGTTCCTCGGCGAGTACGGCAAGCCGTTCGCGACGCTGGCGATCGCGGATCTGCTCGGCGTGCCCGAGGAGGACCGCCCCGAGATCCGGCGCAACCTCGGCGCCGGCAACGTGCCAGGAGCGGCAGTCGGTGCCCTGGACCACGAGCCGGTGGGCTCCAATCCCCTTCAGTACCTTGACGATCTGTTCAGTGGATACATCGCCGACCGGCGCGAGAACCCGCGTGAGGACGTGCTGACCGGGCTGGCCACCGCCACCTATCCCGACGGTTCCGTCCCGCCGCTTCTCGAGGTGGTGCGGCCGGCGACGTTCCTGTTCGCCGCCGGGCAGGAAACGGTGACCAAGCTGCTCAGTTCCGCGGTGCGGATACTCGGCGACCAGCCCGACCTGCAGCACCGGCTGCGTGAAAACCGTGACCTGATAGCCCCTTTCATCGAGGAGGCCCTGCGCCTGGAGAGCCCCACCAAAGTGGACTTCCGGCTGTGCCGCAAGTCCACCACACTCGGCGACGTGCCGATCAAAGCCGGCACGGTGCTGATGCTGTGCCTCGGCGCCGCCAACCGCGATCCCCGCAAGTTCGAGAATCCCAACGAGTTCCGCCTCGATCGCAAGAACGTGCGCGAACACATCGCCTTCGGCCGTGGCATCCACACGTGTGCCGGCGCTCCCCTGGCCCGGGTCGAGGGCCGGGTCACCATCAACCGGCTGCTCGACCAGATGGGCGACATCCGGATCAGCGAGGCCAAACACGGCGCCCCGGGCCACCGCAACTACGGCTACGAGCCGACGTTCCTCCTGCGCGGCCTCACCGAGCTGCACATCGAGTTCACCGCGGTGCGGCGGTGACGGTAGGAGCGGGGCCTGCCGGTCCCCGAGGCCGAACCGCTGTTGCCGCTCTCCACACCCAGCGATCCCGAAGAACGGCTGGCTGTCGGCGCGGAGTGCTTCAAGGACATCAACTGCCTGCCCTTCGCGCCCAACCGGGACAACCCCTTCCAAGGTGCCGGCATCCTGAACTTCGCATTCGGCGAGATGTGGTTACGGCCGGGGCTGGCCAGGAAGGAGCGGCGCCTGATCACCGTGGCCTGTGTGGCCTTCCAGGACGCGCCCTTCCCGATCGTCAGCCACGTCTACGCCGCACTCAAGAGCCGCGACGTGTCATTCGACGAAATGGACGAACTGATACTGCATTTCGCCGCGCACAACGGCTGGCCCAAAGCCGCCCATCTGAGTCAGGTGGCCGCCGAGCAGAAGCAACGTGTCACGCAGGAATGGGTTGCCGAGGCCGAGGACCGAGCCACTCTGGGGCCCTAGGCGTAGCGAACTTTGCAATAGCTCCACACCGAGGCAAATTTGTCGCTAGCGTCAATATTGCTGGAGTTCCAACCTCGGTCAGGAGCGTTCAAATGCATACACTCACAACTCGTTTGAGCCTGCCCACCGCGACCGCACTCATGGCCGCGAGCGTCTTCACCGCCACTCCGCCGCCACCGGCCCTGACCGCCCTCCAGGCGCCACCGGTGATACACAGCGTGCAGATGCCGGACATCCAACTCACCGCCACCGTCGCCGACATCCTGCAGTTCCCGGCATTCAAGCAGTGGGTGGTCAACCAGATCACCGACGTCGTGACGATCGGGACAGGTCTGGTCAAAGCAGCCCAAGGCATCCAACAGACGATCAGCGCCATCCCCGGGCTCGTGGTGACGGTCACCCAGCAGGTGCTGGCGCGGGACCTCGTAGGTGCGCTCGGCACCGTCGAAGAGGGACTCGTCGGCTCAGTGACCGCAATCGGCGGGCCGATCCTGGTGTCCATCATCGCGCGGGACCAACGGGCACTGGCGGTGGACCAGGCGATGGTGCAAGCGGTGCCGGTAGCGCTCATCGGCCTCGGTACCGGACTGCTCGGCGGCTTCAACGACTTCGCGACCGCGGCGATCACCGCCGGCCAGAACGTCGTGGCAGCCCTGCTGCCCATCAACATCGGCAATCTCGTCAATGCCGTCGCAGACAGCATCAAGCTCGTCGTCCAGGGACTCAACACCGGCGTCGGGAAGGTCATCGACGGAATAGTCTTCGCGCAGAACACCATCGCCAAGGCGCTGGCCACCCAGCCGGCAGCCGCCGTCGCTGCCGTGGCCGCCACAACGCCCGCCCCGACGGCCGGGGTCGCTGCCACCGCAGTTCCGAAGATTGCCGCGGCAACGATCAAGCCCGCCGTCAAGCCCGTGCCGACCGCCGCCACACCCACGACGATGGGCACCAAGGACCCGACCGGTACCAAGGGCCCGACGGCGCCGGCCACCGGAACCACGCCGGACACCACCGGGACGACAGCCACCTCGACCACTGGTTCAGGCAAGTCGGACACCGGCAGCAAGACGGCGAAAAAGACCACCCCGACGAGGCCAAAGACTAACGCCGGCAACAGTACCCGCGAGCAGAAGGCCGCGTAGACCGCGCCTGCTGCGGCCTGAGACGCGGTCGCTGCCAACCCACACGTGCCGGCCTCTGCGTTGGCGGCTCGAAGAGGTCCGGTCCACTCCGACCAGACCTGTTCACGACAGGTGCCCGAGAACCGGCTGCCGTACCAAAGCGCGCGCGTCAGCTGCCCAGGATCGCCAGTGCCAGGCACCCCGCGGCGAAGACCGAGATGGACAACAGCGCCAGGCTGAAGAGCCGTTCGTTTCTCGTTGCGAGTTGCCCGTCTCCCCACCGCAAACGCGCGAGCAGGAGGCCCGCAGCAACCAGGCCGATTTCCACCACTGCCACGAGCGCCACCTGCAGGATGACGATGGTGAACTCGTTGACCGTAAAGGCGTCGTTGCCGCTGACGCATTGAACGGTAGTGCTACCACTCCTAGACCAGTTGTGCATCGTCCACACCGTCTTGAAGGTGAGGTGGTAGGAGCCGTCGCCGCACACGATCCAGCGGGTCCAGCTCACGGTTGACGGGGCCAGACTCTCCAGGAGCCAGCCGGGAAGCATCACGAGAAGTACGAGTGGTATCAGCGCCAAGGTCCCGACAATCGCGACCCGTACCGCCCGGCCTTCCTTGTGCGGCGGTGACACGACCTGGCGCGAACGCAGAAGGTCGGCGGCCGCATTCATGTCGCCGCCGCATTGTTCGAGTGCAGGTTTGCAATCCGTCAGCGGCGCGCCGGTCAGCTCCCGTAGGTCATTGACGGCTCGCAAATCCACGTGTGCGCTGTCGGCTTTGGCATTACTGTCGGCAAGCTGGCGTTCCAGCTCAGCTAGGCGCTTTTGCTGAGCAAGCTGGCGCTCGAGCTCTTCGATACGCTTTTCGGTGTCGTCCTGCTCCACCAGCGAATAGTGCCACGGGTGACTCGAGCGCGCAGGAATTCGCCGTATTGATCCCCGGTGGCATCACCGATCACCGCTCATCAATCCGAATGCTGTTCGGCCACGTGGGATAGACCCACGCCGAAAAAGTCGCACCAAGCTGATACCTCGCGATCCAGATCGTGCGTCGACCTCGCCGACTAAGACTGACAACCGCGGTTATGTGTCTAAATTCTTTGCACCAGAATAGGATTCACATTTCTCATTGTGCAGATGCCGCCAAGGAGGCGGTGAGCCAGTGGCCGTTGGCCCCGATGTTGCCTTCCCATTTCACCACCGGCGCCCCTGCAGTGAAGGAGCAGGAGGTCAGCGCGCCTTTGGCCGCACACCTTCGATTTTCGTTGTGCCGATTGATGTTTCGAGTGGCTGGCACCAATGTGTTAGCCGACATCTGCACCACCCTCGGAGCCGACCGGTCGGGAAGTGACGTCGACCGAAACCGCGCGTGACGGTCGATCACGAGTCCGGGCCTGACGAACCGTCGACAGGGTGAATTGACGCGCCCGGATTCCACCAAGAATTCGCCAAGAAGGTGACCGCATCCTTTTCTCAACCGGCCAAATAGGCGGCCGACAAAACGAACAGGAAAGAGTCACATGAACGCCACCTCCAACGTCAAGAAGATGCTCGTCGGCGCTCTGCTGTCCGGTGGATTCGGGCTCGCCGGCCTTGGTCTGAGCATCGGCACCGCACAAGCCTTCAACCCGCAGCCAGAGCCTCCCGGCCGGCCCGCCGCCATCATCTTCACCGACGGTGTCGGCCCAGACCACTGCGTCGGCGGGCAGCACTGCGGAACTCCGGGCGGTGTCGACAAAGGTCCGACCGCGACCAACGAGGGCAACGGCGTTGGCGGCGCGGGCGGTGCCGACGTCGGCAATCACACCGGCGCCAGCCACTGAAAACCCCGACCACATCCCTGCTCGACGGAAGGGCCCGTACCGACCTGCGGCGGGCCCTTCCCTGGTGTCAGGCGCGTTTCACCTGCGTGAACATTGGCAAAGTTGGGATCGGTAGCTACAAATGCGAGTTCAATCTACTTCCGAAACCGAACACACCGAATCAACCTAATTTTCGAGGGTCATCTCATGGGAATCTTCGCCACGAAGCCTGCCGGGGCAGTATTGCTGATAGCAGGCACGGCTATCGCTGCAGTGTCTGGATTCAATGCCGGGCCTGCTCAAGCCCAGCCGAATTGGGACGGCAGCATCACCTGGTGCCCCGGCCAAAAGCGGCCGCCGCTTCCACCGTGGCCGAATTTCGACTGGACTGTGTGCCACAACTACACGGTCACGCGCGACGGGATACTTGATCTCGATACCGGCATCCAGCACGGCCATCCTGGCGGCAACCCTGCTCCCCCGGCTCCGAATTGGTGCCCCGGCGATCCGATCCCGGGGGGTTTCGCGCCCGAGGACACCAACTGGGACCCGACGGTCTGCCACCGCATCAAGTGGATTCCCGATCCGGGCAGCCTGGTCATGGATGAACCGAATGACCATCACGTCATCGCCGGCGACCCGCGGCCCGGATGCCCGCGGGCCGCACAAGTCGCACCCCTGCCTTGCCTTTGACGCTTGCCGAGTCCTCAACCGCGTCGGCCTATGCACCATCCCGCACCAATTCTTCGCATCCTGGTTACCACTACGAATGGCACCTGCCCATCAACAACCGGTACAAAGGCGATTTTCTTGGGATCGGTAGCGAAGCACGTGCCGTGGACTGATCATTAATCACCGCACCGAGTGCGGGTTGGCAACGGGCCACTAGGAGACCGAGTGAGTACCAATCCGTTTGACGATGAGTCCGGATCCTTCTGCGTCCTGGTCAACGATGAGGGACAGCACAGCCTGTGGCCGGCGTTCGCCGACGTCCCAGACGGCTGGCGGATCAGTTTCGGCGAAGCGACAAGAACTGCCTGCCTCGAATATGTCGACCGGAACTGGCCCGACATCCGCCCGGCGAGCTTACGAGCGCGACTGGGTTAGTCACGTGATCACGACTGCAGACCGCCCGGCAGGCGGTCGGATACCTCCTCCTGCGTCACAGCGACGCACCGACGCGCAGGTCAGGAACCGCGCGGATCTTGGCGAACAGTTGCCGCAACAGAAAGCGCCAGCAGCCCGCGTGGTCCCGGACGTCGTCTCATGACCGTCGACGACGACCTCCACGCCGACGCCATGCCGACACGGGACGGCGCCGGACATGGTCGCCACTGCCCGTTTGGCGACGTGCTGCGGGGGATCTTCGGCCAGGTGCTCGGCGTAGCGGACGTCGGCCCGGACGACTCGTTCTTCGATCTCGGTGGGGATTCGCTGGCGGCGATGCGAGTGATTGTCGCGGTCAACACCGCTCTGGGCGTGCATCTGCCACTGAGCTCGCTGTTCAACGCGCCCACGATCGCTCAGCTTGCCGTGCGCGTCGGCGCCGCAGCTGGCGGGCTGAAACCGTTGGCGCCGATCGAGCGGCCCGCCGAAATCCCGTTGGCGTTCGCGCAGACCCGGTTGTGGTTTGTCGACCAATTGCAAGGCCCCTCAACGACTTACAACCGTGCGGTGATGCTGCGATTGCGCGGTGTGCTTGATACCGAGGCCTTGGGTGCGGCGCTGGCTGATGTGGTGGGTCGTCATGAAAGCCTGCGGACGGTGTTCATCGCCGTCGACGGCGTACCGCACCAACAGGTGGTACCGGCCGAAGGGGCGGATTTCGGATGGCAGGTAATCGACGCCACGGGTTGGCCGGCAGCGCAATTGGATGACGCGATCGCCGAAGTGGCCCGCTACACCTTCGACCTGTCGACCGAAATTCCCTTGCGCGCACACCTTTTCCGCACAGCCGAGCACGACCACGCGCTGGCGATCGTGGTCCACCACATTGCCGGAGACGGCTGGTCGGTAAGCGTGCTCGCCACCGATCTAGCGGCGGCCTATGCCGCCCGAAGCACCGGCCAGCCCCCGAACTGGACCGCACTACCGGTCCAATACGCCGATTACACCCTCTGGCAACGCGAACGATTCGGCGATCTCGACGACCCAGCCAGCCCCATCGCAACCCAGGTGCGGTACTGGGAACAACAACTGACAGGACTACCCGACCGGCTGACCTTACCCACCGACCGCCCGTACCCCCTGGTCGCCGACCATCGCGGGACCAATGCCACCATCGATTGGTCCGCTGAGTTACAGCGCCGCGTGCAGACATTCGCGCGAGAGCACAACGCGACGCCGTTCATGGTGGTTCAAGCTGCACTGTCGATCGTGCTATCCGGTCTGTCCGGCTGTTCCGATGTGGCAGTGGGCTTTCCGATCGCCGGCCGCAACGACCCCGCACTCGACCGACTCGTCGGCTTCTTCGTCAACACACTGGTGTTACGGGTCGACCTCGCCGGCAATCCCACCGTCACCGAATTGCTCACACAAGTACGCCAACGCAGCCTGGCCGCCTACGAAAACCAAGACGTACCATTCGAAGTCCTCGTCGAGCGCCTCAACCCCAGCCGCTCGCTCACCCACCACCCCCTGATCCAGGTCATGCTCGCCTGGCAAAACCTCACTCCACCGACATTGACGTCTGACGGTCTCGAGGTATCCCTGACGACGCTCAACACTCATACGGCCCGAATGGATTTGGCGTTCTTTGTGGCCGAACAGTGGACTGCTGCAGGCGAACCCGCTGGAATCAGCGGCACCGTCGAGTTCCGCACCGACGTATACGACCCGACCACCATCGAAACCCTCGTAGCCCGATGGCAACGCGTCTTAATGGCCATGACCGCCAACCCCTCAGCACGGCTGTCCTCACTCGATCTGCTCGACGACAGCGAACACACCCAACTCGATGCCTGGAGCCACCGCACCGCCCTCACGCAACCGGCCCCAACAGCTATATCGGTAACCGAAGCATTCACCACCCAAGTCGACCGCACACCCAACGCCACCGCACTGACCTACGGCGAACAACACTGGACCTACCGCGAACTCGACGACACCTCAAACCAACTCGCGCACTTCCTATCCCGGCACACAACGGGTACAGGGGCGGTGGTTGCGCTGATGATGGAACGACGGCCAGCGGCCATCTCCGCGATACTGGCGATCTCGAAGTGCGGTGCGGCTTATCTCCCGCTGGACCCGGCGCTGCCTGCGGAACGACTGCAGTTCATGCTGGACGACGCCCGACCTGTTGCGGTCGTGACGACGGCCGATCTCGCCAGCCGGTTCGACGAGCGCGCTCTCCCGGTGATTGACGTCCACGATCCCCGGGTTCGCGAATACCCAACCACCGCATTACCGGGCGTGGATCCGGAGGGCATTTCGTACATCATCTACACCTCCGGGACAACTGGGGTACCCAAAGGTGTTGCCATTGCTCATCGCAACCTCAGCCGGCTGATCACCTCAATTGACGGAGGGCTGCCCCCGGCGGCGGAACAGGTGTGGTCGCACTGGCACTCCTATTCGTTCGACTTCTCGGTCTGGGAGATCTGGGCCGCCCTGCTGCGCGGTGGCCGACTCGTGGTCGTACCCGAGACGGTGGCCGCTTCCCCAACTGATTTCCAGGAGCTGATCGTCAGCCAGCACATCACTGTCCTCACCCAAACCCCTACCGCGATCGGGGTATTGCCTTCTGAGGGTTTGGACGGCGTCGCATTGATGATGGGCGGTGAGGCGTGTTCGGCTGAGGTCGTGGATCGGTGGGCACCCGGCCGCATAATGATCAACGCCTACGGCCCCACCGAAACCACGATCTACGCCACGATGAGCACACCGCTCACCGCAGGAACCGGAACGCCACCCATCGGCGCACCAGTCCCCGGCGCCGCCCTATTCATCCTCGACCGCTGGCTCCGACCCTTACCACCAGGAGTCATCGGCGAACTCTACATCGCCGGACACGGCGTCGGAATCGGCTACTGGAACCGGCCAGCACTGACCGCATCCCGATTCACCGCCTGCCCCTTCGGACAACCCGGCACCCGCATGTACCGCACCGGCGACCTCGCCCGCTGGCGCCCCGACGGCCAACTCGAATACCACGGACGCAGCGACCAACAAGTCAAAATCCGCGGCTACCGCATCGAACTCGGCGACATCCACACCACCATCACCACCCTCGAGGGCGTCGACCAAGCCGCCGTCATCGTCCGCGAAGACCAACCCGGCGACAAACGCCTCACCGCCTACATCACCGGAACTGCCAACCCCACCGAAATCCGCAACCAACTCCAGAACCTGCTGCCCGGGTACATGGTGCCCACCGCCATCGTCGCGCTGTCGTCGCTGCCGCTAACGGTTGGCGGCAAGCTGGACGCCCGGGTTCTGCCCGCGCCGAATTGCGTTGACACCGACTGTTACCGGGCCCCGGCCAGCGCTCACGAAGAGATCCTCGCCGGCATATACGCACAGGTGCTCGGACTCAAGCGGGTCGGGGTCGACGAGTCCTTCTTCGATCTGGGCGGGGATTCACTGTCCGCCATGCGGGTGATCGCGGCGGTCAACAAGACACTGGCCGCCCAGGTTGCAGTACGCGCACTGTTCGACGCACCGACTGTCGCTGCGTTGGCACTGCGGATCGGTAACGACCGTGAACACTCTGTGCCGCTGGTCGCCGGCTCACGCCCTGCTGTGATCCCGCTGTCGTTCGAGCAGAGCCGGCTGTGGTTCCTGGACCAATTCGACGGCCCCTCAACGATTTACAACATGCCTGTGGCGCTGCGCTTACACGGTTCGCTCGACGCCGATGCCTTGGGTGCGGCGCTCGCCGACGTCGTGAGTCGTCATGAAAGCTTGCGCACCGTGTTCACCGCCGTCGACGGAGTACCGCACCAACAGGTGATACCAGCCGACGGGGCGGATTTCGGATGGCAGGTAATCGACGCGGTGGGTTGGCCGGCAGCGCAGGTGGATGACGCGATCGCCCAAGTAGCCCGCTACACCTTCGACCTGTCCACCGAAATCCCTTTGCGCGCACACCTTTTCCGTACCGCCGAGCACGACCACGCGCTGGCGATCGTGGTGCACCACATCGCCGGAGACGGCTGGTCGGTAAGCGTGCTCGCCACCGATCTAGCGGCAGCGTACGCCGCCCGAAGCACCGGCCAGCCCCCGAACTGGACCGCACTACCGGTCCAATACGCCGATTACACCCTCTGGCAACGCGAACGGTTCGGCGATCTCGACGACCCAGCCAGCCTCATCGCCGCCCAAGTGCGTCATTGGGAAGATGTGTTGGCCGGCGTGCCAGAGCGACTCGAATTGCCCACCGACCGTCCGTACCCGATGATCGCTGACCACCGGGGCGAAAGAATCGACATCGACTGGCCCGCTGACGTACAGCGACGAGTCCAGGCCATCGCCCGCGAACACAATGCGACACCGTTCATGGTGGTCCAAGCTGCCCTCGCGATCGTGATATCCGGTCTGTCCGGCAGTTCCGATGTGGCAGTGGGTTTTCCGATCGCCGGCCGCAACGACCCCGCACTCGACCGACTGGTCGGCTTCTTCGTCAACACACTGGTTTTACGGGTCGACCTCGCCGGCGATCCCACCGTCACCGAATTACTCACACAAGTACGCCAACGCAGCCTGGCCGCCTACGAACACCAAGACGTACCATTCGAGGTACTGGTCGACCGACTCAATCCCAGCCGCTCTCTCACCCACCACCCGTTGATTCAGGTGATGCTCGCTTGGCAGAACTTCGGCGGGCAGCAGGCCAATCCCGTCACCGGGATGGCTCTCGGCGATGTAGAGATCTCACCGATGCCGGTGGAGACCCAGACGGCACGCATGGACCTCAGTTTCTCGCTGGCCGAACTGTGGACTGCGGCAGGCGAACCCGCTGGAATCAGCGGGACTGTCGAGTTCCGCACCGACGTATACGACCCGACCACCATCGAAACCCTCGTAGCCCGATGGCAACGCGTCTTGATGGCCATGACCGCCAACCCCTCAGCACGGCTGTCGTCACTCGATCTGCTCGACGACAGCGAACACACCCAACTCGATGCCTGGAGCCACCGCGCCGTACTGACGCAACCGGCCCCAACAGCGATGTCCCTGCCTGACGCATTCGCCACGCAAGTCGCTCGTACACCTGACGCAATCGCCCTGACCTACGGCGAGCAACGTTGGACCTACCGCCAACTAGACCTTGCCTCAAACCAACTGGCACACAAGCTATCCAGTCAGGCGGTGGGCCCCGGCACGTGCGTGGCCCTGCTCTTCGAAAGATCAGCGCACGCAATCGTCGCGATGACTGCGGTGCTCAAGACCGGTGCTGCGTACGTCCCCCTGGACCCCGCATTACCTCCGGCGCGCATCGCGCTCATGCTCGCCGATGCCCGACCCGTCGTTGCCGTGACGACAGCCGATCTGGCGGACCGCCTCGCCGGCGACGACCTGGTCGTCATCGACGTCACGGCCACCGATGTCCAGGATTACCCAGGCACGCCGCTGCCGAATCCGACTGCTGATTCGATCGCCTACCTCATCTACACCTCGGGCACGACCGGAGCACCGAAGGGTGTCGCGATCACCCACCGGAGCGTCACCCAGCTCTTCCGCATCCCGGAGTTCTTCGAGCGCCGAGGTGAAGACGATCGGGCGGCAACGCAATTCGTGGCAAGCCAATGGCACTCGCTGTCCTTCGATGTCTCCGTCTGGGAAATCTGGGGCACCCTGTTGTTCGGTGGCCGTTTGGTTGTGGTGCCGGACGTGGTGGCGACTTCACCGGACGACCTCCACGACCTGCTGGCAGCCGAACAGGTCAGCATCCTCAGCCAAACGCCCTCTGCCGCTGGAGCACTCACGCCGCAGCGACTGGAGTCGGCGGCCCTGATCGTGGCCGGCGAGGCATGTTCGACTGAGGTCGTGGATCGGTGGGCGCCGGGCCGGGTGATGCTCAACGCGTACGGCCCCACCGAAACCACGATCTACGCCTCGATGAGCGCACCACTGACGCCGGGTTCAGGCGCCCCGCCGATTGGTTCGCCTGTCCCGGGTGCGGCGCTATTCGTGTTGGATCAATGGCTCCGACCGGTGCCGCCCGGCGTCATCGGTGAGCTCTACATCGCCGGTCGTGGTGTCGGACTGGGCTATTGGCGACGCCCAGGACTGACCGCATCCCGATTCATCGCCTGTCCGTTTGGCACACCCGGCACCCGTATGTACCGCACCGGCGACCTCGCCCGGTGGCGTCTCGATGGCCAACTCGAATACCACGGACGGATCGACGACCAAGTCAAAATCCGCGGCTACCGCATCGAACTCGGCGACATCCACACCGCCATCACCACCCTCGACGACGTCGACCAGGCCGCCGTCATCGTCCGCGAAGACCGACCCGGCGACAAACGCCTCACCGCCTATTTCACTGGACCGGCTGACCCCGCCGAAATCCGCAACCGACTGCGGGACTCGCTGCCGCCCTACATGGTGCCTGCGGCGGTTGTCTCCGTGCCGGCACTCCCGTTGACCACCAACGGCAAACTCGACACCAGTGCCCTACCGGCACCGGAATGCCAGGACGCCGACCGGTATTGCATGCCCGACGGCGTGGTGGAAAAGACCCTCGCCGCTATCTACGCGGAGGTGCTCGGACTAGAACGGGTGGGCGCCGACGAACCGTTCTTCGACTTGGGCGGCGATAGCATTCTGGCGATGCAGGTGGTGGCACGCGCCCGGGCAGCAGGTCTCATATGCCGGCCTCGCGACGTCTTCGTCGAACAGACCGTCGCTGGGTTGGCCCGGGTTGTTGTTGCCACCGATGATCTGGCCACATCGGCAGACGACGGTGTCGGAGACGTACCGACCACCCCTATCATCCATTGGCTGCACAGCATCGATGGTCCTGTCGAACACTTCAACCAGACGCTGCTACTTCAGGCACCCGCCGAGGCCGCCGAAGCCGATGTCGTTGCCCTGCTTCAGGTTCTGCTGGACCGGCACGCCATGCTGCGACTTCAGGTCAGTACCGACCATGCCGGCGGCTGGTCCTTACATGTGCGCAAACCGGGCTCGGTCGATGCGGCGACCTGCGTCCGCAGCGCCGAAGCGTTGTCTGATGAAGCGCTCGTATCGGCCAGGTCCCGTCTGGACCCGGCGGCCGGGGTCATGGTCAGCGCGCTGTGGCTAGCAGCCACCCACCAACTGGTCCTGATGATTCACCACCTCGCTGTCGACGGAGTGTCCTGGCGAATCCTGCTGCAAGACATCAATATTGCTTGGGCCCAACAGCGCGCAGGGCACCCGGTGACGTTGGCTGCCGGGGGCACGTCGTTCCGGCGATGGTCAGCGCTGCTGGGTGAATACGCTCGTTCGGCCGCCGTCATCGAACAGGCCGCGTCCTGGCGACGGGTGCTCGCTGCGCCAGCCGTCCTGCCCGCAGCACGGCCCGCGGTCGACACCTTCGCGAGCGCCGATCACTTGGCAGTGTCGCTCGACACCGAGACCACTCGACTGCTACTCGGCGACGTGCCCGCCGCGTATTACGCTGGGGTGCAAGACATCCTGCTCATCGCTTTCGGCTTGGCGTGGGCGGAATTTCTGGGTAACCCTGGTGCCGCGATCGGCATCGACGTCGAGGGGCACGGCCGCGACGAGGAACTGGGCCCCGGAATCGACCTGTCGCACACGGTCGGATGGTTCACGGCCAAGTACCCGGTGGCGTTGAGTGTCAGCGCCCTCGCATGGCAGCAGGTGGTCGCGGGCGGCCCAGTGTTGGGGTCCGCGGTCAAAGACCTCAAGGAACAGCTGCGGAAGCACCCGGACGGTCTGACCTACGGTGCGCTGCGGTACCTCAACCCTGACGTCGACCTCGGGGGGCCGGAACCGTCGATCGGTTTCAACTACTTTGGCCGTCTGGGCGCCCAGGCTCGGTCCACCGACGCTGGTGCCGGCTGGCAGATCGGGCATTGGGGCTCGCTGTTCACAGGCGAGCAGGCCGGATTGGCGATGCCGCTGACGCACACCGTGGAACTCAATGCGGTCACCATCGACACCGAGGCCGGTCCGCAGCTCCACGCTGACTGGACCTGGGCCCCTTCAGTGCTTGATTGTGCAGAGGTGTCCCGAATCAGCCAGTTGTGGGTCGAGGCCCTCGGTGGCATTTGTGCTGAGGTCCGTTCGGGCGGTGGCGGATTGACCCCCAGCGACATCGTTCCCGCGCGATTGAGCCAGCAACGGATCGACGACCTCAACCAGCATGGCGCGCTAGCCGACATCTTGCCATTGACACCGCTGCAGCAGGGGCTGCTCTTTCACTCCGGGACGTGCGACGGTGATCTGTACGTCGTCCAAGTCGAGGTCACAGTGGCCGGGCGACTGGAACCCGACCGCCTCAGTGATGCCCTGCAGGCCGTCGTTGCCCGCCATCCCAACTTGGTGGCCCGGTTCTGCCTTGAATTCGACCCGCCGGTGCAGATAATCCCACGAGACACTTTGGCGCCCTTGTCTTTTGCGGAACTGGACACCGTTGAGATCAAGAGCCTGGACGCCGACGAACGCGCCGCCGTCTGCGATATCGCCCACGAACCGCCGTTCCGCGCTGCCCTCGTCCGTACCGGGCCAGATCGGTATCGGTTTGTACTCACTGCCCATCACGCCGTGGTCGACGGCTGGTCGATGCCGATCCTGCTGCGGGAAATCTTCCTCAGCTACCACGGACAACGGTTGCCCGCGGCCGGGTCCTACCGCAGATACCTGACGTGGCTGGCCGATCACGACCTCGATGCCGCCCGTACCGCATGGTGCGAGGTGCTCGACGGATTCGACGCGCCAACATTGGTCCGCCCGCCCGACCTGCTCGGATTGGGGCCCCGTGCCGCGACGACGCTACGGCTGTCGGACGACATGACTTGTGCCATAGGTGAATTGGCGCGGTCCTGCCACACCACGGTTAATGTCGTGCTTCAGGCTGCATGGTCGCAACTCCTGATGACCATCACGGACTGCCACGACGTCGTTTTCGGGACCACGGTGTCGGGCAGACCGGCCGACCTCCCCGGTGCGGACGCAATGGTGGGCTTGTTCATCAATACCGTGCCCGTGCGCGCGACGGTCGGCCCGGCGACCACTGTCGTAGATCTGCTGGATCAGTTGCAGCACAACCACACCCGAACTGTCGAACACGAACACCTGGCGCTGAGTGAGATTCAGCGGATCGCCGGTCACGATCAGCTGTTCGACACACTGTTCGTTTACGAGAACTACCCCGTCGACTCGAGTGTCCTGTCGAGAAACGGCGATCTGACCGTCACCGACGTCAGCAGTCGCGAGCAGACTCACTACCCGCTGGTGGTACAGGCGTCACCGGGTCGGGAGTTAGGCCTCTGCATCGACTACCGCGCGGATCTCTTCGACAAGAACACCATTGAAGCGCTCGCGGCGCAATGGCACCGGGTATTGCGGGCCATGACGGCGGACCCGACCCGGCGGCTGTCCACCCTGGAACCGGTCGATGTCGCCGATCATGCTCGACTGGACGGCTGGGGCAACCGCGCGGCGTTGACGGAACCCGACCCCGCAGTGCCATCGGTCGTTGCGGCACTGGCCGCCCAGGTGGCCCGCACGCCAGACGCGCTGGCGCTGTCCTGCGGAAGTCGATCGTGGACCTATCGAGAGTTCGATGCAGCATCCAACCGGTTGGCGTGGTTGTTGTTCGAGCGCGGTGTCGGACCCGGAGCGATTGTGGCACTGCTGTTTCCGCGCTGCGCCGAGGCCGTTGTGGCCATGGCAGCCGTCCTGAAGACGGGTGCTGCGTACCTCCCGATCGACCCGGCAATGCCCGCAGTGCGCATCGAATTCATGCTCGCCGATGCCGCGCCCGTTGCCGCGGTCACGACCGCCGATCTCGTCGACCGATTCGACGATTACGGACTGCCGGTGATCGATGTCGGGGATCCGCGGCTGCGTGACTACCCGACCTGCCCGTTACCGATCCCGGCTGCCGACCACATCGGCTACCTCATCTATACCTCGGGCACCACGGGAAATCCCAAGGGCGTTGCGATCGGCCAGCACAACATCGTGGCGCTGACGGAATCTCTGGATGCCTCGCTGCCGCGGGGCGGGGTGTGGGCACAGTGCCATACGTACGCCTTCGACGTATCGGTGTCGGTGATCTGGGGCGCGCTGCTGCGCGGCGGCCGGCTGGTGGTGGTGCCCGAATCGGTGATGGAGTCGCCCAACGATTTTTATGCGCTCCTGCGCTCTCAACAGGTCACTGTCCTCGATCTGAGTCCATCGGCAGCGGCAGTGCTGCCGCCTCGCAATCTGGACTCGGTCACCCTTGTGGTCGGCGGCGAGGCGTGTCCGGCGGAGGTGGTGGATCGGTGGGCACCGGGCCGGGTGATGATCAACGCCTACGGCCCTACCGAAACCACGGTGGACGCGGCCCGAAGTCGCCCCCTGACCGACGGTTCGGGGGTGCCGCCGATCGGTTCACCCGTCCCCGGTACGGCGCTGTTCGTGCTGGATCGGTGGCTGCGGCCCGTGCCGGCGGGTGTGGTAGGTGAGCTGTACATCGCCGGCCGCGGTGTGGGAGTGGGCTATTGGCGTCGGCCTGGGCTGACCGCGTCTCGATTTGTGGCCTGCCCCTTCGGTGGACCGGGCATCCGCATGTACCGCACCGGCGATCTCGTACGGTGGCGTGCCGACGGTCAATTGGAATATCGCGGACGCAGCGACGAACAGGTGAAAATCCGAGGCTTCCGGATCGAACTCGGCGAAATCCACGCCACGATGGCCGCGCTCGACGGTGTCGACCAAGCCGCCGTCGTCGTTCGCGAAGACCGACCCGGCGACAAACGCATCGTCGGGTATCTGACCGGAACGGCCGACCCCGCGGTGGTACGCACCGCGCTGGCCGACCGGCTACCGGCCTTCATGGTCCCCGTTGCTCTCGTCGTGCTGGACGCCGTACCCGTGACGATCAACGGCAAATTGGATGTTCGCGCGCTTCCGGCACCGGAATTCGTCGACGCCGAGCGGTACCAGGCCCCGGCCGGCGTCACCGAAGAGGCCATCGCCGCCGTCTACGCGCAGGTGCTCGGGCTGGCACAGGTAGGAGTCGAACAGTCGTTCTTCGAGCTTGGTGGCGACAGCATTTCGGCCATGCGGGTAATTGCCACCATCAACGCCGAGCTCGCGACCGACCTCTCCGTCCGCATGTTGCTCGAAGCGCCAACCGTTCGGCGGTTGAGCCGGCACGTGAGTGGCGACTCAACTGCGGCCGTAATGCCTTCATGCGACCCGCGTTTCGTCGCGGTCCACGGCCTCGCACCCGACGCGCTGAACGCGGGCGACCTCACGTTGGACAAATTCTTCGACGACCTGACCCTGTCCCGCGCGACGACGCTGCCCGGTCCGAGCGCTGAGGTCCGGACGGTTTTGCTGACCGGCGCGACCGGTTTCGTCGGCCATGACCTGGTCCTGCACTGGCTCGAGCAACTAGAGCTGGTTGGCGGCACCTTGATCTGCTTGGTCCGTGCAGATTCCGCGCAGGAGGCGTGGCGCCGGCTGGAGTCGATGTTCGCCCGCGCCGACGGTGGCGGGGACCGGAAAGCGTTGCGGCTGTTCCAGGAACTTGCAGGCGACCATCTGGTGGTGATCGCCGGCGACAAGGGCACAGCGAACCTGGGATTGGATCCGATCACCTGGCAGCGGCTGGCCGAGACCGTCGACCTCATCGTCGATTCGGCAGCTGTTGTCAACGCTCTCTCCCCCTACAGCGAGCTGTTCGCACCGAACGTCGCGGGCACCGCTGAACTGATTCGGCTCGCCGTGACATCGAAACTCAAGCGATACAACTATGTTTCGACCGCCGACGTGGGTGTGCAGATCGAACCGTCGATCTTCACCGAGGACGCCGACATCCGGGTCATCAGTCCTACCCGCACGCTCGACAGGCGTTTCGCCAACGGCTATGCCAACAGCAAGTGGGCGGGTGAGGTGCTGCTGCGGGAGGCCCACGACCTGTGTGGGTTGCCAGTGTCGGTGTTCCGCTGCGGCATGGTCATGGCGGCTGCCAGACATGCGGGTCACTTGAATCTGTCGGACACGGTCACCCGAATGGTTTTGAGTCTGGTCGCCACCGGTCTTGCGCCCCGCTCGTTCTATCAATCCCCGGAAGAACCGGCCGATGCCCCTATACCGCGGGCCCACTTCGACGGGCTGCCAGTGGATTTCGTCGCCGAAGCGATCGCAACGCTCGGCGCCCAGGCGCCAAACGGATTCGAGACCTATCATGTGATGAACCCCCACGACGACGGTATCGGGCTCGACGACTACGTCGATTGGCTGATCGAAGCGGGCCATCCGATCCGACGCGTCGGCGACTTCGCCGAGTGGCTGCGGCAATTCGAGACCCGACTGCGCTCCCTACCGGAACATCAACGCCGCCAGTCGGTGTTGCAGATGCTGCTCTTGCGCGGTCCGGCTCGGATACCGCCACTCACCCCAACCCGAGGGGCGTACGCGTCAACCGACCGATTCCGCGCGGCGGTGCGTGACGCGAAAATCGGCCCAAATCAAAACAACCCCGATATCCCGCATGTATCGCGCGCGGTCATCCTCAACTATGTCGACGAATTGCGGCGATGCGGATTCCTTGAATGAAAACCTTCACCATGCTCACACTTCTTCGTGCTCACCGACGGTCGATGACCATGGGCATGCTGGTACTCGCCGCGGCAACTGCACTCACCTTGCTGCAGCCGTTGGTGGCCGGCCGCATCCTGGACCGCACAGGGGCGAGCGTGGCGGTCCTGCCGTTGGCCTCGCTGCTGATGACCATGCTGATCGGACAACTCCTATTGGAGTCGCTGGGACATTTTCAGCTGGACAAGACCGGCGAACATATTGTGTTGGATCTGCGGACCGAATTCACCAATCATGTTGTGCGCCTGCCCATCGGCGTGTTGGACCTGGGCCGGGCGGGAGACCTCTTGGCTCGGGGCACCAGCGATGCGACTCTGCTGCGGGACATGCCGCGCGCCGTGGCTGACGTCACGTTCGGGTTGCTGACGTTGATGGGGGCGGTAATCCTCATGCTCGCTATCGATCCGGTCACCGTCGGTGTCGTGGTCGTCGTGATGGGGTTGGCGTTCATCGCCGGCAATCCTCTCCTGTCGCGGATTCAGCGGGCGTCGTTGCAGCGTCAGGACGCACTGGGCGACTACACCGCCGGGTTGGACCGCGCGCTGGGCGCCGCACGCACAGTCAAGCTATTCGGCGCGGAGCAGCGAGAAGCGACATCGATCGGGCGGAGCGCGCGCGCCGCATGCGACTCCGGTATCCGCATCGCCTTGGCCACCGCGATCGACATAGGCATAATCCGGTTGGGTATCACCGGGTCATTCCTGGCCATCATGATCATGGGCGGCAGGCGAGTGGCCGACGGTCACCTGACGCTCGGCGCGTTCGTGACACTGTTTGCCTTCGCGGTCTACACCATCTTCCCTGTCAACGCGGCCTTCACCGCCCTTGCCGCACTGCGGACTTCAGCCGGTGGATACCAACACCTGCTTGCGACTCTGCAGGAACTGCCGGAGGATGACGCGCCCGCTCGGAGCACTGCGGACCATATTGTGGCGCGGGCCGTCGCACCCGACGGACAACACCTGCCATTGGTCGAGTTCGACCAGGTCTCGTTCGCCTACGGCGACAATCGCGTCCTCGACAACGTGTCCTTCGCCCTCTGCCGAGACCAGATCACCGCGTTGATCGGGGCTTCGGGCGCCGGGAAGTCGACCATTCTGGCGTTGCTGTGCCGATTCCACGATCCATCCACCGGGACCGTGCGCTGGAATGGCCGCGACGTCCGCGATATCCCGCTGCGCGAGCTACGCGGCCAGCTCGGGCTGTTGGAGCAGGATGCACCCGCTTTACACGGCACGATTCGGGACAATCTCTTGATCGCCGATCCCGACGCCGACGACGAGGAATTGTGGCGGGTACTCGAGCAGGCGAACCTGGCCGGCGAGATCCGCAGGCTGCCGGAAGGTCTTGGCACCGCCGTGTCGGAACGCGGACGCAGCCTCTCGGGCGGCCAGCGCCAACGGCTGGCACTGGCACGCGCCTATTTGTCCCGATCCCAGCTCATCCTGATGGACGAACCGACTTCACATCTCGACCGTGCCAACGAATATGACGTGATGAAAAACCTGCTCCAGGCACGCGGTCAACGGAGTCTGCTCGTGGTGGCCCACCGGCTGTCCACCGTCACCAACGCAGACCAGATTCTGGTGCTGTCCGATGGTCGGATCCAAGCCACCGGCACCCATATCGAGTTGCTGCACGCTCCGGTCTACCGTGACCTCATCGAATGCGAACTCACGCGGGACTAGCGATGCTGACCACCAAGCAATTGGTCAGATTCCGGCGATGATTTGCTGGCGTCTTGTGGTGTACTCGGCGTCCGAGATCATTCCGCCCGCGTGCAGTGTTTCGAGCTCTGTCAGGCGCTGGGCGACGGTCGGCACGGGTGCTGCGAGAACGGACGCGGTCGCCGCCGGCGCAGGTTGGGCGGCCGGTGCCGGTTGCACAGCCGATCGCCGGATAACCGGAAGGGCCTGCTGGCGCACTGTAGGGTTCCCGAGGTCAACCGTGCCGTTGAACGGGATGTTGTTGGCCCGGAGAATCTGCAGAATCTCCATGAGTGGCCCAGCCTGGCCGGTGAGGTCGTAGGTCTTGTGATCTTCGGCGATGACGAACCGCGCAGGCGTCACGCCGTTGACCAAATCGCTTCGTTGCCAGTCGATTTTGTAGTCGCGAGTGGTCGGATCGACCAAGACGACCAGCTTGCGGGCCTGGAAGCTGGCTAACTGGAGCGCCATGACCTTCAGCAGGGGGCGGTGAACGTCGAAGTCGAACCCGGGGCCGGCGATGTGCAGATCGACCGCGAAGAAAAATGAACCTTGTGTTCCGCCTCCGGCCCCCTTTTGGGTGGCACCGGCGATCTGGGCCAGCGCCAGTACGCCGCGGTCATCGAGGGCCGCCATGTTGGACTTGTTCCCGGAGTTCGCCCACACCACGCCCCCCACAAGCAGCACGACAAACGCGGTGACGGGCAGGCCCACATAGAGCATCCAGGAGGGGGCCCCGGCCCCTGCGCCCAGGAGGTACCCGAACAGAAGGACCGGGCCCACAACGACGGCCACAACTACTGCCAGTACTGCCGCCCCGTTCGCAAAACGCCAGAACATCGTGGTGCTCCTCGGTCGACGCGACTTTTCCGTCGGATACCTGATTCCAGACTCTTCCCGGAATCTCGAGTGCTTTGCTGAGGTGAGCCACGTTACCGCACGCGGCGGTGAGTAGCATCGGACAATCCACTGCGAAACCACGTCGCGACGACCGGTTTCACATATCGGTAGTCCGCCGTAACCGCCACCGCACGAAGCCGGCGAATACCACTGCCAAAATCCCGAGCATGGCCATATCAACCAGCCACGTCGACGCTGAGTGCCGCCACAGACCGTCGTCGCCGACCGGCGCGAGGTTGGTCAGATCGACGGTCGAGGCCATCGCGGCCACTCCCCACCGCGCCGGCATCATCCCGGCAACCACCTCCATCGCCGGGCGCCCTGCGATCGGGATGAAGCTGCCAGCGAACACAAGTTGGCTGATGCAGGCGATCACCATCAACGGCACGTACTGATTGCTGCTGCGCGACAACGACGAAATGACCAATCCGAGGATCATTGCCACGACTGACGTCGCTGCCACGTCGAGGTACAACTCGAGGACCGGCACACCGAGGACGACTGCGCTTGTGGGAGCGGGCTTTCCGATCTTGGGTGCGGTGATGAGCAGCACCAGTAGCGCCGATTGCAGCGCGGCAACCGCGCCGAACACACAGATTTTCGCCGACAAATACGCGGACGACGAAAGACCGGCGGCTTGTTCGTGCTTATGGATGGCGCGTTCGCTGATCAGATCGCGCACCGACAGCGTGATACCGAGGAGAATGGCAGCGAAGCTCAGCAAGACGATGATCTGCCTCGGTTCCAGCGGCGCTTCCGAGTTCGCCGGCGGTTTGCCGAAACCTGCGTGGCCGCCTACCACCAAGGGCAATAGGCCGACCATGAGCGGCGCCAGCAACAGCAATGCCAGGTAGCGGCGATCCCCCATGAGCAACCGGGTCTGCCGTTGCACGATCGCGGCGAACTGACGAGACAGACTCGTTCGAGACGGCGTCCCCTTACTGACGACGTGTTCTGCGACAGGGGTCGGCACGCGGATGGCCACCGTTCCCCGACTCTCCATGAACCGGCGTTGTGCTCCAACGGGATCCGCGCAGATTCCGTTGAAGACGTCGGCCCAATCAGTGGAGCCCATGGCAGAACGTAGCTCGGCGGGCGGCCCGCAGTAGGCGGTCTTGCCGCCGGGGGCGAGCAGCAGCACTTGGTCGCACTCGTCGAGGAAAGTCAGGGAATGCGTTACCACGACGATCACCCGGCCGGCGTCGGCGAGCCTGCGCAGCAACGCCATCACCTGGCGGTCCAACGCGGGATCCAAACCTGTCGTCGGTTCGTCCAGAACGAGCAACGAGGGCTCGGTCAACAGTTCCATCGCCACCGACACGCGTTTGCGTTGTCCCCCGGAAAGCTGATCCACGCGTTTGCCCGAATGCGCTGACATGTCGAGTTCCGCCAGTACCTGGGCGATGACATGCTGCCGGTCGACCTTCGTGGTGTCGGGCGGCATGCGCAATCTTGCGGTGGTATCCAGGGCTTGCGCGACAGTGAGCCGGCCGTGTACAAGGTCGTCTTGCGCGACCATTCCGATTCGCCCCCGTAACGCCGCGTAATCGGTGTGCAGGTCATGCCCGTCGAAATTCACCGATCCGACAGTGGGTGCCGATAGACCGGCAAGCAACTTCAGCAATGTCGATTTGCCTGCACCGGAGGGACCGATGATGGCGGTCAGCGTTCCGGGTTTCGCATCAAATGTGGTGGGGTCCAGCAGCACGGTTGCCTCGGCTTTGAGCGTCAGGCCTGCATCGCGAACCCGCAGTCCCGGGAGCGTCCTAGCCACCCTGCCGCGCTGAACAAGTTCGCCTCGGGAGAACACGAAGTCGGATTTGCCAATGGTGACAACATCATTGTCCCGCAGTGTCGCCGCCATGACACGGACACCATTGACGAAGGTGCCGTTGCTGCTGCGCGCGTCTTCTAGCCGCGTCCCCGTGGGCGTGTGCACAAGTCGCGCATGCCGGCGCGATACCAGCACATCGTTGACGACAATGTTGTTCCCCGCATCGCGACCGATTGTGACCGGACGTGAGATTCGCTGATCTTTGGTCGGCCGCTCGTCGGGCGCGGGCCCATGTTCGAACACCAGCCGAGGGCCCCTCGGGTCGCCCAGCGTGATAACGGTCCCGTTGTGCAGCGGCACCGACGAAACCCGCTGCCGCCCAACGTAAGTGCCGTGGGAGCTGTTGTCGTCCAATGCAATCCACCGGCCGTTCAGGCACCGCAGCACCAGGTGCACCCGCGACACGCCGGGATGCGGGATCCGCACATCTGCGCGGACGTCGCGTCCCACGATGACGTCGCGGTCGGACGGGAACAACCGGGCGATCTCGCCGTATCGGACGACGATGCCCGGCGCCGACGGGCTCATCGCGGAGCGGTGGACGAGCGGTCAACGGCGCAACTCATCGGATCACGATAAAACCAATTTGGTCTCGCTGAAACCTCGGTCTGCGGGTCGCTACAACGGATGCAAGGGCGGACAAGAACAGTCCAAGAACTTCGCGAGAAGGTCACGCATAGTGATTGGAGAAAGCCACGAGAGTGCCAGTGGCCAACCACCTGTTGGCTGAATTGAGCGCGACCACCTCCCAGCGCTGCCCGCTACGCACCGGACCCGCATCCGCCCTCGGCGGTTTGCTCGTCGACTACCGCGATCGTCGAGTCATTCCGGCGGGCAGGACCACGTCGCCCACGGCGATTCGGCCTTTGACCTGGCTTGATAATGGTGGGCGCGGACGGTATCGAACCGCCGACCGCTGGTGTGTAAAACCAGAGCTCTACCACTGAGCTACGCGCCCCGCCCCGGGCACGCTACACGCCGATGGCGGGTCAAGGAAAATCAGCCGAGGGCGGCCAGGGCGTCGACCCAGACCGACTGGTCCCGCGCCTCGCCCGGCGACGTGCACTCCGCGAACCGCACCACGCCAGTCCGATCCACGAGGAATGTTCCCCGGTCCGGATAGCCGGCGTCGGCGTTGAACACGCCGTACAGCTGGGACACCGCGCCGTGCGGCCAGAAGTCGGACAGGATCGGGAAGTCGAAGCCCGATTCGCGGGCCCACACCTTGTGGGTGGCCGGCGGCCCGACCGAGATGGTCAGCGTCTCCACCGAATCATTGCGATACCGGGCCAAGTTCTCCTGAATCTCGCCCAACTCCCCCGCACACACCGGGGTGAACGCCAGCGGGAAGAACACCAGCAGCACGGCCCGGCCCCGCAACGCCGACAGCGTGACCGCGCGGCCGTGCTGATCCTTGAGCGTGAAATCGGGTGCAACGGATCCGACGTCGATCACGGTCGCGAACCTGACCACGTGGCGAAAAAGGGGCCGAGATCCCGCCACCCAGTCAGTCTCGCGGCACAGAACACTTGCGGGAGCAGACCCAACCGCACTAGTGCCGGCCCGCGGCCTTCGACTTGGGCTGCACCAGGCGGCTGGCGATCCAGTCCCCGAGGTTGGCCGACGATGTGACCACCAGCCCGGCGGTCGGTGCCGACTCCGCAATCTCGGCAGGCTGAACGTGGCCACCCTTGCCGGTCTTCGGAGTCACCACCCAGATCACGCCATCATCGGCCAGCGGGGTGATCGCATCCATCAAGCGGTCCACCAGGTCACCGTCATCGTCGCGCCACCACAGCAGCACGACGTCCACGACTTCGTCGGAATCTTCGTCGAGAAGCTCTCCGTCGCACGCATCTTCGATGTCAGCGCGGATGTCGTCGTCGGTGTCCTCGTCCCAACCCAGCTCCTGGACGATCTGATCTTTGTGAATGCCCAGTCTCTGGGCGTAGTTCGGCGCGTCCGCCGCGGCCACCGGTGTCCTCCTCTAACCTGCTTGTTTGCAGCCCGTGTGTGTGGAACCCAATAGTCGCACGCGGCGGCGATTCATTCGATGCAAGACACATCTTTGATCAACAAGATCGACGCGGGGCTTACCCGCACGCCGTCTCCGTGGCTGTCTTTGCCGAGTTGAAGGTGTCGACCGCCGTGTTGAAATCAGACGTGGACGCGTTGGTGCTGATGGCCGTGGCCAGCGCCTGAGCCGCAGAGGCCCAGCTACCGAGCGCCGCCTTGAGGGTGTCGGACTGCACCGTCGTCGCACTCTTGGTGACCGCGTCGGCGGCGTGATGCAGGGCGTCGACCGCAGCCTGCAGCTTGGCGGAGTCGGTGCCGCCCGCGTTCTCGGCGTCGACGTAGGCATTGACCGCCTGCATCGCCGGTTTGCCGGTGTCGACGAAGACCTGGCACGCGGCCTGGGTCGCCGCTACCGAGGCGCTCGACGAACTCGCACTGGCCGACGCTGCCGCGGACAGCGACACTGAGGTGCGGTACGCCGCCGCGCCGGGCTGATCGACCGTGGAGCTGCCTTCGACCGACTTACTGCAGCCGACGATCACCATGGCCGATACCGCCACGCCCCCGAATACCAAAGCGGCTGCGCGAAGCCGCGACACACTAGCCGCGCTGGTCATCATCAGCTGACCGTACAGGGTCGATGTGTCAATCACGGGCATCCGAACGCGTACTCGCCGGTAGCCCACCCCAACGCCTAATCTGCGCAACGATGGGGGGACGATGGTTGGTGCCAAAAGCATCCCCAAAATCGAATACCAAGGAGTGGCAGTTGACCACTGAGTTCGTGCGCCAAGACCTGGCTCAAAACTCCAGTACCTCAGCCGAACCCGACCGGGTTCGGGTGATCCGTGATGGCGTCGCGTCGTACCTACCCGACATCGACCCAGACGAGACCGCCGAATGGCTGGAGTCGTTCGACGACCTGTTGAGTCGGTCGGGGCCTGCGCGCGCCCGCTACCTGATGCTGCGGCTACTGGAGCGCTCCCGTGAGATGCGCGTGTCCATCCCCGCGCTGACGTCCACCGATTACGTCAACACGATCCCCACCGATCTGGAGCCGTGGTTCCCCGGTGACGAAGAGGTCGAGCGCCGCTTCCGCCGCTGGATCCGCTGGAACGCCGCGATCATGGTCCACCGCGCGCAGCGGCCGGGAGTCGGTGTGGGTGGCCACATTTCGACCTACGCATCGTCGGCTTCTTTGTACGAGGTCGGCTTCAACCACTTCTTCCGCGGCAAGAACCACCCCGGTGGCGGCGACCAGATCTTCATCCAGGGCCACGCCTCCCCGGGCATCTACGCCCGCGCTTTCCTTGAGGGCCGGATCGACGAACACCGCTTGGACGGCTTCCGCCAGGAGCACTCGCATGCCGGGCTGGGCGGCGGCCTGCCGTCGTACCCGCATCCCCGCCTGATGCCCGATTTCTGGGAATTCCCAACGGTGTCAATGGGTTTGGGCCCGATGAACGCAATCTACCAGGCGCGCTTCAACCACTATCTGCACGACCGCGGACTCAAGGACACCAGCGATCAGCACGTGTGGGCCTTCCTCGGCGACGGCGAGATGGACGAGCCCGAGAGTCGCGGCCTGATCCAGGTGGCCGCCAACGAGGCGCTCGACAACCTGACGTTCGTCGTCAACTGCAACCTGCAGCGCCTGGATGGCCCGGTCCGCGGTAACGGCAAGATCATCCAGGAATTGGAGTCGTTCTTCCGGGGCGCCGGCTGGAACGTAATCAAGGTGGTGTGGGGCCGCGAATGGGACGCCCTGCTGCACGCCGACAAGGACGGCGCGCTGGTCAACCTGATGAACGTCACGCCCGACGGTGACTACCAGACCTACAAGGCCAACGACGGCGCGTACGTCCGCGACCACTTCTTCGGGCGCGACCCGCGCACCAAGGCGCTCGTGGACCCGATGACCGATCAGGAGATCTGGAACCTCAAGCGCGGCGGCCACGACTACCGCAAGCTGTACGCCGCCTACCGCTCGGCCCTGGACCACAAGGGCCAGCCGACGGTGATCCTGGCCAAAACCATCAAGGGCTACACCCTCGGCAGCCACTTCGAGGGCCGCAATGCCACGCACCAGATGAAGAAGCTCGCGCTCGACGACCTCAAGAAGTTCCGCGATGCGACGCGCGTGCCGATCACCGACGCCCAGCTCGAGGAGAACCCCTACCTGCCGCCGTACTACCACCCGGGCTCCGAGTCGCCGGAAATCCGGTACATGCTCGACCGGCGCCGGGCACTCGGCGGCTTCCTGCCGGAGCGGCGCACCAAATCCAAGCCGCTGCCGCTGCCGGGCCGCGACGTCTACAAGTCGCTCAAGAAGGGCTCGGGCACCCAGGCCGTGGCCACCACGATGGCGACGGTGCGTACCTTCAAGGAACTGTTGCGGGACAAGAACATCGGGCCGCGCATCGTGCCGATCATCCCCGACGAGGCCCGCACGTTCGGCATGGACTCGTGGTTCCCGAGCCTGAAGATCTACAACCGCAACGGCCAGCTGTACACCGCCGTGGATGCCGATCTGATGTTGGCGTACAAGGAATCTGAAGTCGGTCAGATTCTGCACGAGGGCATCAACGAGGCCGGGTCGACGGCGTCCTTCACCGCGGTGTCGACGTCGTACGCCACGCACGACCTGCCGATGATCCCGATCTACATCTTCTATTCGATGTTCGGGTTCCAGCGCACCGGCGACGGCTTCTGGGCGGCGGCCGACCAGATGGGCCGCGGCTTCGTGCTGGGCGCCACGGCCGGACGTACGACGCTCACCGGTGAAGGTCTGCAGCACGCGGACGGTCACTCGCTGCTGCTCGCCTCGACCAACCCCGCAGTGGTGGCGTACGACCCGGCGTTCGCGTACGAGATCGCGTACATCATCGAGAACGGCCTCGAGCGCATGTACGGCGAGCACTCGGAGAACGTCTACTTCTACATCACCATCTACAACGAGCCGTACGTCCAGCCGGCCGAGCCGGACAACTTCGATCCCGAGGGCGTCCTGCGCGGCATGTACCGGTACCGCGTCGCGGCGGAGAAGCGCTCGAGCACAGCGCAGATCCTGGCCTCGGGTGTCGCGATGCCCGAGGCGCTGCGCGCGGCGGACATGCTGTCGGCCGACTGGGACGTGGCGGCCGACGTGTGGTCGGTGACCAGCTGGGGCGAGTTGAACCGCGACGGGGTGGCCATCGACCGGCACGCGCTGCGGCACCCGGACCAGCAGGCGCCGGTGCCGTACGTAACCGCCCAGCTGGCGAAGACCGCGGGCCCCGTGGTCGCGGTGTCCGACTGGATGCGCGCAGTGCCCGAGCAGATCCGGCCGTGGGTGCCCAACACCTACGTCACCCTCGGCACCGACGGGTTCGGCTTCTCCGACACCCGTCCGGCAGCCCGCCGCTACTTCAACACCGACGCCGAGTCGGTGGTGGTGGCGGTGCTGGAGGCGCTGGCCCGCGACGGCGAGATCGACCCGTCGGTGGCCGTCGCGGCGGCCAGGCAGTACCGGATCGACGACGTGTCGGCGGCCGAGGTGTCGTACGCCGACACCGGCAGCGCGTAGCCCGACATGCGCCGACATGACGGTTTCTGACGAAAATCGCCCGATACCCGTCAGAAACCGTCATCTCGGCGCGGTCACTTGGCAGAAATCTCCAGAAAACGGGCGTAGCTTTTAGCTATGCCCGACAACGCGGCCGGAAAGCGGTTCGTTCCACCCAAGTCGACGCTCGAAGTCCTCGAGAACGTCCCGGACACAGTGCTGCGCCGCCTCAAGCAATACTCCGGCACGTTGGCGACGCAGGCGGTCCACGCCCTCGAAGAGCGGCTGCCGTTCTTCGCCGAACTGGAGGCCTCGCAGCGCGCGAGTGTGCATCTGGTCGTGCAGACCGCGGTGGTCAACTTCGTCGAGTGGATGCGCGATCCGAACAGCGACGTCAGCTACACCGCAGAAGCCTTCGAGGTCGTCCCCCAGGACCTGCGGCGCCGGATCGCGCTCCGTCAGTCGGTGGAGATGGTGCGGACCACCATGGAGTTCTTCGAGGAAGTGGTGCCGCTGCTGGCCCGAACCGAGGAACAGCTGACCGCGCTGACCGCCGGCATTCTGCGGTACAGCCGTGACCTGGCCTTCGCGGCGGCGAGCGCGTACGCCGACCAGGCCGAGGCCCGCGGCGCCTGGGACACCCGAATGGAGGCCAACGTCGTCGACGCCGTCGTGCGTGGCGACGTCGGCACCAGCCTGCAGTCGCAAGCCGCGGCCCTGAACTGGGACGCCACCGCCCCCGCGACCGTCGTGGTGGGATACCCGCAACCGGACCGCGCCGATCTGGCCAGCGAGGACGTGCACGACGTCGCCAGCCGCAACGGGCGCGTCGCGCTGTCCGACGTGCACGGCACCTGGCTCGTGGCCATCGTGTCCGGCCCCATCTCCCCGACCGACCGCTTCCTGGGCGAGTTGATGGCCGTGTTCGCCGACGCCCCGGTGGTGATCGGGCCGACGGCCGCCACGCTGGCGGCCGCCCACTACAGCGCCACCGAAGCCATCGCGGGGATGAATGCGGTGAGCGGCTGGACGGGCGCGCCGCGCCCGGTATCGGCCCGCGAACTACTGCCAGAACGCGCGCTGCTCGGCGACCGTTCGGCCGTCGCAGCCCTGGAACTCGAGGTCGTCCGGCCGTTGGCAGACGCAGGTCCGGCGCTGACGGAGACCCTCGAGGCGTACCTCGACACCGGCGGCGCCATAGAAGCGTGCGCCCGTAAATTGTTCGTTCATCCAAACACCGTCCGGTACCGGCTGCGCCGGATCGCTGACTTCACCGGGCGCGATCCCATGGTGCCCAGGGATGCCTACGTGTTGCGCGTCGCCTCGACAGTGGGTCGATTGAGCCGTACACCCGCTCAAGCCAGCAAGTAAATGGCCTGATCAGCACAGTTACAGCAAACCTACCCACCGGTAGCTATCGACACCCCACTGTGATCCACATCGCAGCGAGGTCTCGGCAAAGTTGCATAACGTGCGTTTTTGTAGACATTCCACAAAAGTTTAAGACGAGGTTCATAATCTCTTACACGGCATAAAACCCGCTTCACAGTGTTTTCTTAATCCGTGCCCCAAACACCTGTGCTTGCGCTGCTTGCCCCCGGGCAGGGATCTCAGACGCCCGGCATGCTCACCCCCTGGTTGGAGCTGCCCGGTGCGGCTGACCGCCTGGCCACCTGGTCGGAGATCAGCGGTCTGGATCTGGCCCAACTGGGCACCACGGCGACCGCCGAGGAGATCACCGACACCGCGGTGACCCAGCCCCTGGTCGTCGCGGCGACGCTGCTCGCCCACGAAGAGCTGACCAAGCGTGGCCTGCTGGCCGGCGCCACCACGATCGTGGCCGGTCACTCGGTCGGCGAGATCGCCGCCTACGCCATCGCCGGCGTCATCTCGGCCGACGAAGCCATCAAGCTCGCCGCCACCCGCGGCGCGGAGATGGCCAAAGCCTGCGCGCTGGAGCCCACCGGCATGGCCGCCGTGCTCGGTGGCGACGAGGCCGAGGTTCTGGCCCGTCTCGAAGCTCTGGAGCTGGTCCCGGCCAACCGCAACGCGGCGGGGCAGATCGTCGCCGCCGGTGCCGTCTCGGCGCTGGAGAAGCTGGCCGAGGATCCGCCGGCCAAGGCCCGCGTTCGCGTGCTGGCCACCGCCGGCGCCTTCCACACACACTTCATGGGCTCGGCGCAGGAGCCGTACGCGGCTGCCGCGGCCACCGTGAGCCCCAGCGAGCCGACCACCACCCTGTTGTCCAACGCCGACGGCCAGCCGGTCGCCGATGCCGCGGACGCCATGGCCAAGCTGGTCGCCCAAATGACCCGTCCGGTCCGCTGGGACCTGTGCTCGGCCACCCTGCGCGAGCGCTTCGACGGTCAGGAAGTGACCGGCATCATCGAGTTCCCGCCGGCCGGCACCCTGACCGGCATTGCCAAGCGCGAAGTCAAGGGCGTGCCCACCTTCGCCATCAAGACCCCCGCAGACCTGGACGGACTCACCGAGTTCTGACAGGCCTGTTTGCCGCAACAACCAACCCGGCACACCAAATCCGGTGTGCCGGCACAACAAAAAGAAGGAGCCATCGTGGCTGCCAACCAGGAAGAAATCATCGCCGGCCTCGCCGAGATCATCGAAGAGGTCACCGGCATCGAGCCGTCTGAGGTGACCCCGGAGAAGTCCTTCGTCGACGACCTGGACATCGACTCGCTGTCGATGGTTGAGATCGCCGTTCAGACCGAGGACAAGTACGGCGTGAAGATCCCGGACGAGGACCTGGCCGGCCTGCGCACCGTGGGTGACGTCGTCGCCTACATCCAGAAGCTCGAGGAAGAGAACCCCGAGGCTGCTGCCGCGCTGCGCGATAAGTTCAGCAAGTGACCAGGCCTTCCACTGCTAACGGAGGCTTCCCGAACGTAGTGGTGACCGCCGTGGAGGCAACCACGGCGCTCGCTGCTGATATCGAGAGCACGTGGAAGGGCCTCCTGGCAGGTGAAAGCGGCATCCGCACGCTCGAGGACGACTGGGTCGAGAAGTGGGACCTCCCGGTGCGTATCGGTGGCCACCTCGTCGATGACCTCGAGAGCCAGCTGACCCGCGTCGAGTTGCGTCGCAACTCGTACGTGCAGCGCATGTCGCTGGTGCTGGCCAGACGGTTGTGGAAGAACGCGGGCGCGCCCGAGGTCGATCCCGACCGCTTCGCGGTCGTGATCGGCACCGGACTCGGTGGCGGCGAGAAGATCGTCGAAACCTACGACGCCATGAACGAGGGCGGCATCCGCAAGGTCAGCCCGCTCGCCGTTCAGATGATCATGCCCAACGGTGCGGCTGCGGTCGCCGGCTTGGAGCTGGGTGCCCGCGCCGGGGTCATCACCCCGGTGTCGGCGTGCTCGTCGGGTTCTGAGGCCATCGCCCACGGCTGGCGTCAGATCGTCATGGGTGACGCGGACTTCGCCGTCGTCGGTGGCGTCGAGGGTGCCATCGAAGCACTGCCCATCGCGGCGTTCTCGATGATGCGCGCCATGTCGACCCGTAACGACGATCCCGCGGCTGCGTCGCGGCCGTTCGACAAGGATCGTGACGGCTTCGTATTCGGCGAGGCCGGCGCGATGATGATCATCGAGACCGAAGAGCATGCCCTGGCCCGTGGCGCCAAGCCACTGGCCCGGATCATGGGTGCCGGTATCACCTCGGACGCGTTCCACATGGTGGCCCCGGCAGACGGCGGTGTTCGCGCCGGCGCCGCAATGAAGCGTGCACTGGAGACCGCCGGCCTCGACGCCAAAGACATTGACCACGTCAATGCCCACGGCACGGCCACCCCGATCGGTGACACCGCCGAGGCCAATGCCATCCGCGTTGCCGGATGTCAGAACGCCGCGGTGTACGCACCGAAGTCGGCTCTCGGCCACTCCATCGGTGCAGTCGGTGCGCTCGAGTCGGTGCTGACGGTGCTCGCATTGCGCGACGGCGTCATCCCCCCGACGCTGAACTACGAAACGCCGGATCCCGAGATCGATCTCGATGTTGTTGCGGGCGAGCCTCGTTATGGCGACTTCAAGTACGCCATCAACAACTCGTTCGGTTTCGGTGGACACAATGTCGCCCTGGCCTTTGGGCGTTATTAAGTCGAAGGGACATTGAGCAGCAATGGCAGGGGTAACCGCACACAGGTTGTCAACGGGGAATGGTCTCCCCAACGTCGTCGTCACCGGCATCGCCATGACGACTGCCCTGGCGACCGACGCTGAAACCACGTGGCAGAAGCTCCTTGACGGACAGAGCGGGATCCGGCTCCTCGATGACCCGTTCATCGAGGAGTACGACCTCCCTGTTCGCATCGGTGGACACCTGCACGAGGATTTCGAAAGCGAACTGACGCGCGTCGAGCTGCGTCGGCTGTCATATCTGCAGAAAATGTCGACGGTCATCGGCCGGCGAGTCTGGGAGAACGCAGGCTCGCCGGACGTTGATCCGCGCCGGCTCATGGTGTCGATCGGCACCGGTATCGGCTCCGCCGAAGAGCTGGTCTTCGCCTACGACGGCATGCGTGAACGCGGTCTGCGGGCGGTGTCGCCGCTGGTGGTCCAGATGTTCATGCCGAACGGCGCAGCGGCTGCCGTCGGATTGGATCGCAAGGCCAAGGCCGGGGTCTCCACCCTGATCTCGGCGTGTGCCTCCGGTTCGGAAGCCATCGCCAACGCCTGGCGCCAGCTGGTGCTGGGCGAGGCCGACGTCGCCATCTGTGGTGGCGTCGAAACCAAGATCGAGGCAGTGCCGATCGCCGGGTTCGCCCAGATGCGCATCGTGCTGTCCAACACCAACGACAACCCGGCCGGCGCCTGCCGCCCGTTCGACCGCGACCGCAACGGCTTCGTGTTCGGCGAGGGTGGCGCCATGCTGGTGCTCGAGACCGAGGAGCACGCCAAGGCCCGCGGCGCCAACATCCTGGCCCGCCTCATGGGCGCCAGCGTGACCTCCGACGGCTACCACATCGTGGCCCCGGACCCCAACGGTGAGCAGGCCGGCTACGCGATGACCCGCGCCATCGAACTGGCCGGACTCGTGCCGTCGGACGTCGACCACGTCAACGCGCACGCCACCGGCACCAGCGTCGGCGACGTCGCCGAAGGCGTAGCCATCAACAACGCCATGAAGGGCCACCGCCCCGCGGTGTACGCCCCCAAGTCGGCCCTGGGTCACTCGGTGGGTGCGGTCGGTGCGGTGGAGTCCATCCTCACCGTGCTCGCGCTGCGCGACGGCGTCATTCCCCCCACACTGAACCTGGAGAACCTGGATCCGGAGATCGATCTGGACGTGGTCTCCAAGGCTCCGCGCCACGGCGACTTCAAATACGCAATCAACAACTCATTCGGGTTCGGCGGCCACAACGTCGCACTCGCCTTCGGCAAGTACTGAGCAACCCAAGAGCATCCAGCGCGGACCCCGGGATGGAAGATCAAGGAGATTAGAAAATGACGACAGTGGCACCTGAGGCGACGGCCGCCGAATCACTTGATCCTCGCGACCCGCTGCTGCGGCTCTCGACCTTCTTCGACCCGGGCAGCGTCAAGCCGCTGCACGAGCGCGACAAGTCGGGCGTCCTGGCCGCCTCCGGCACCGTCAACGGCGTGCACACCATCGCGTTCGCCACCGACGGCACCGTCATGGGTGGCGCCATGGGCGTCGACGGCTGCGCGCACATCGTCCGTGCCTACGACACCGCCATCGACGAGCAGGCCCCCATCGTGGGTATCTGGCACTCGGGTGGCGCGCGTCTGGCCGAGGGTGTGCGCGCGCTGCATGCCGTGGGCCAGGTCTTCGAGGCCATGATCCGGGCCTCGGGCTACATCCCCCAGATCTCGCTGGTCGTCGGCTTCGCCGCCGGTGGTGCCGCGTACGGCCCCGCCCTGACCGACGTCATCGTGATGGCCCCCGAGGGCCGCGTCTTCGTCACCGGCCCGGACGTGGTCCGCAGCGTCACCGGTGAGGACGTCGACATGGTCTCGCTCGGTGGCCCCGACACCCACCACAAGAAGTCGGGTGTGTGCCACATCGTCGCCGACGACGAACTCGACTGCTACGAGCGCGGCCGTCGCCTGGTCGGCCTGTTCAGCCAGCAGGGTCACTTCGACCGCACCAAGGCCGAGGCCGGCGACACCGACATCAAGGCCCTCATGCCCGAGTCGGCGCGTCGTGCCTACGACGTGCACCCGATCGTCGAGGCTCTGCTCGACGAGGGCGTGCCGTTCGAAGAGTTCCAGGCCAAGTGGGCGCCGTCCATCGTGGTCGGTCTGGGCCGCCTCGCCGGTCGCTCCGTCGGCGTCATCGCCAACAACCCGCTGCGGCTGGGCGGCTGCCTGAACTCCGAAAGCGCCGAGAAGGCAGCACGTTTCGTGCGCCTGTGCGACGCGTTCGGCATCCCGCTCGTCGTGCTGGTCGACGTCCCGGGCTACCTGCCCGGTGTCGACCAGGAATGGGGCGGCGTCGTTCGCCGCGGCGCCAAGCTGCTGCACGCTTTCGGTGAGGCCGAGGTCCCCCGCGTCACCCTGGTGACCCGCAAGATCTACGGCGGCGCGTACATCGCGATGAACTCGCGGTCGCTCGGCGCCACCAAGGTGTTCGCCTGGCCGGACGCCGAGGTCGCCGTCATGGGTGCCAAGGCTGCCGTCGGCATCCTGCACAAGCGCAAGCTGGCCGCCGTCGAGAACGCCGCCGAGCGCGAGGCCCTGCACGAAGAGCTGGCCCTCGAGCACGAGCGGATTGCCGGTGGCGTCGACTCCGCCATCGAGATCGGCGTGGTCGACGAGAAGATCGACCCGGCCCACACCCGGTCGAAGATCACGCAGGCCCTCGCCGAGGCTCCGGCCCGCCGCGGTCGCCACAAGAACATCGCGCTGTAGCTCGTTCGCGAGACGGGGGCACCTTCCCGCTCGCGAGTAGACGCGAAAACCCCCTAAAACTAGTCGTTTAGGGGGTTTTCGCGTCTACTCGCGATGAGGTCTGTCGACAGTGGGAGTCTGTACAACCATGACGCAACTGGTGAAAGTACAGAACTTCTGCGTATCGGCGGACGGCTTCGGTGCTGGGGCAGGGCAGAGTTTCGAGCGGCCCTTCGGTCATGCCGACCCGGCGATCCTGGTCGGCTCGTGGGCCGGAGCCACCGCCAGCTGGCCGACCCGCACAGACGAGGGTGGCAGCCGCGGACTGGACGACTACCTGGTGCGCGATTTCTCCAACAACATCGGCGCAGAGATCATGGGCGCCAACAAGTTCAGCCCCTACCGCGGGCCGGCCCGGCTCGACTGGCAGGGCTGGTGGGGCGACGAACCACCGTTCCACACCCCGGTCTTCGTGATGACGCACCACCTGCGGCCGTCGTTCACCTTGTCGGACACCACGTTCCACTTCGTCGACGGCTCGCCTGCCGAAGTCTTGGCGCAGGCTCGGGTAGCTGCACAGGGCAAGGACATTCGCATCGGGGGCGGCGCCCAGACCGTCCGGGCGTTTCTCGATGCCGGCCTGATCGACACCCTGCACGTGGCGGTATCCCCCACCGTGACGCTCGGCGAGGGCTCACGACTCTGGGAGTCCCCCGACGAGCTGCTCGACCGGTACCACCGCGACGTGGTGCCCAGTTCCAGCGGCGTCGTCCATCACTTGTTCTGGCGCCGCTGAACTTTCACTCGCGACCAGTTGCTATCGCGTCGTGTATCCGCCGTTGGCGAAGATGGTCTGGCCGGTGATCCAGTGGCCCTCGTCGGCGAGGAACACGACGAGCGGAGCAATGTCCTCGATGCGGGTCAGCCGGCCGCCCATCGCCTGCGACTTGTGGAATGCGACGCGCTCTGGGGTCTCCTGGCCGTAGAAGAAGGGTGTGTCCATGGGGCCGGGGCCGACGTTGTTGACGTTGATGTCGCGTGCCGCAAACTCTTTCGCCGCGGCGCGGGTGAAGTGCTCGACAGGACTCTTCGCGCCGGCGTAGGTGCTGTACCCGTCGGTGAAGGCCGCCAACAGCGCCGTCACGATGGTGATCACCGATCCGCCGTCGTTCAGCCGCCGGCCGGCCTGCTGCAGGAAGAAATACGCCGCCTTGGCATTGATGTCGAACATCGAATCGTATTCGGCCTCAGTCGTTTCCACGATGGGCTTACGCAGTACCTTGCCGACCGTGTTGATCGCGATGTCGATGCCGCCGAACGCTCCGACCGCCGCGTCGAACAGCTTCTCGACATTGCCGGGAACCGTGAGGTCGCCCTGAACCTTGATGGCCTTGGCGCCGGCGGACTCGATCGCGGCGACGGTCTGATCAGCATCGGCTTCGGTGGCCGCACTGTTGTAGTGCACCGCGACATTGACGCCGCGTGCGCCGAGTGTGGTGCTGATCAGGCCGCCCAGGTTCTTGGCGCCGGCGGCGACGACTGCTGACTTACCTTCGAGATTGCTCATGGCGCCCACGCTAGCCACGACCAACCACAAATAGAAACGAAACTTTTCTACCTATCCACAAGCAATAGTTGTAGATAAAGTGGTCAACATGACCAGGCCGTATCCCGATCTGCGTCGGCTGCAGCATTTCCTCGCAGTTGCCGATACCGGCGGATTCACCCGCGCCGCGGATCAGCTGCATCTCAGTCAGCAGGCCCTGAGCAGCTCCGTCCGCCAGCTCGAAAAGGAGCTGGGTGCAACGCTTTTCGAGCGCGACGGCCGCCGTGTGACGCTTACCCCCGCGGGCCGGCAACTGCACAGCGACGCCCGCACCCTCCTCGCCGCCGCCCACACCGTCACCGACCACGTGCAGCGGGCCGCCAGTGCCGCGCGGGAGAACTACGTCGTCGGGCACACCCCCGCCCTCGAGAGCATCGAGGCGTACGCGCTGCTGGAGCCGGTGATCGACGCCTTCGCTGACGTGTCCTTCACCTTCTGCCAGATGTTCCCCGATCAGCTGTCCCCCGCGCTGCTCGACGGATCGATCCAGCTCGCACTGCGCCGCGGCGTGGTGCCGGACCGCGACCTTGCCACCGCGGTGCTGGGCTATCACCCGGTGCGCGTGGCGGTGCTGA
Source organism: Mycolicibacterium sp. CBMA 226 (assembly GCF_009729075.1). Lineage (GTDB taxonomy): Bacteria > Actinomycetota > Actinomycetes > Mycobacteriales > Mycobacteriaceae > Mycobacterium. The sequence goes on from NZ_VTGY01000014.1 coordinate 94,248, forward strand.
GTTTGCATCCGCTGGCGCGGCGCGACGCCGTCGACCTCACCGATCTGGCCGACGAACGCATCGCGCTCTGGGCGCCGCCCGGCGCGTCGTACTACAGCGATCTGCTGCTCGGCGCCTGCCGACGGGCCGGCTTCGAGCCGGACTACGTGGTGAGCCGCGTGCAGGGCGCGGCCACCGTGGCCGCTCCTCTGACGACGGGCGCCGTCGCATTCGTGACGCATCCGGTCGGGCCCGTGATGGGCGGCCGGGTGACGGTCGTCGACCTACAGCCACCGCTGCTGGTACCGGTGCAGGCCATGTGGCAGCGGCACACCCGCTCGCCGATCCGCGACCTGCTGCTCGCCCAGCAGGGGTAGCCCAGTGGTGCCGGACCGACGTCAGGCGCGCGCCGCCAGGGCCTCGTCTGCGAGATCGTCGAGTTCCTTGCCCTTGGTCTCGGGTCCGAACAGGTAGCCCACCACGGTCAGGAGCCAGATGGCGGACAGCGCCAGATAAGGCGCCTGTACGCCGTAGTGACCGATGGCCCAGCCGACGACGGTCGGCGCGGCGATCGACACGATGCGGCCGCCGCCGACTGCGACTCCAAATCCCGTGCCCCGCAGCACTGTTGGGAATAGTTCGGAGATGTACGCATCCCCGACTCCCCACAACCAGCCGAGGGTGGCGATGGATATCGCACCGTAGACCTGGTATTCGGCCAACGAATCCGACGTGGCCGCCAGGATCGCCGAACCGGCCTCGATGACGGCACCGAGAATCGCCGAGGGACGCCGCCCGAACCTGTCGGCCAGTGCGGTGCCGATGAAGACGAAGACGACCTGCAGCAGGAAGAACACCAGGGCGTAACGAATCGCGTCGGTGGTCGACGCGTGGAATCGCTTGACGATGTACGTGGTCAGGAACAGGGTGGAACCCCAGTAGCCGACCGCGTTGGCCGTGTAGATCAGCCAGCCCACGATCAGACGGCGCCGCACACCGGGCAGCTGCCACAGTTTTGCTCTCGCGATGCCCTGCTGCTTTCGCGCCTCGTTGACCTCGGTGTAGCGCGGAGACTCCGTAATCCCTTGGCGAACAAGGAACAAGATGATGGCTGGGACGATGGCGACGATGAACGACGATTGCCAGCCGAAACGCGGCACCAGCACCAGCGCGACGGCCGCGGCGAGGACGTAGCCGAGCGAGAACAACGAGAAGATCACCCCGCCCACACCGATCGCGCGCGTCTTGGTCGGCCAAACCTCGGCCGTGTAGGGGGCACCGACCGCGAGCTCGCCCGCGCCGCCCACGCCGGTGAGAAAGCGCAAGCCCGTGAACGCGGCCAGGTTCGTGGTGATGCCGGCCAATGCCGTCGTGATGCCGTACAGCAGGATCGAGGCGCCCAGCGTGGTCTTGCGGCCCCACCGGTCGGCGGCGATACCGAAACCGATGGTCCCGATGGTGTAGCCGACCAGGAAGATCGATCCGATGTAGCCGGCCTGGGCCTCGGTGATCTGCAGGGTCTTCTTGATCTCGGGCAGGACCAAACCGTAGATGTTCACGGCGTACGAGTCGAAGCCGTACCCCAGTCCCGCCGTCACCGCCACGAACAGCGCCGGTTTGAAAGGCTGCACTTTCCGCGCGGGCGAATCGACTTGTACCTCTTCCAGATTCGCGGCCATGCCGCGACGTTATCGGGTACCGATGAGCCGCCGAATATTCAGAATCCGCAGGATCGCAAGTGCGTTCAGATCTGCCCATGATTCGGCGGTGCCACGCCGGAAAGCTCCCACGCGCCGATGTGGTGGTACTTCCAGTCGACGGGATCGTGCACGCTGTGGGTACGGGCATTGCGCCAGTGTCGATCGAGGGCGTGCCGGCGGTCGGTTCCGCTCGCGCCGGTCAATGCGAACACCTGACTGGCGACGTCGACGGCCACGTCACTGGCAAAAGCTTTGGCCTGCGCGACCGCTATCGATCCCCGTGCGGCCGCGTCGGGATCCGTCACTTCGAGGCCGACGTCTTCGAGTTCTCCTGCCGCCCAACGCAACAGTTCGACGGCCGCGCGCGTCCGGGTGGCGAGTTGCCCGAATCGAAGCAGAACGTGCGGGTCGTCGCTTGCGGCGTTGGCGCCTCCGTAGCGCACCGCCTCGAAGAAGGGGCGACTGCGAGTGCGGACGAACTCAGCGGCATCGGCCAGGGCGCCCTCCGCGATGCCGGCTTCGATGGCTGCGTGGACCAGTTGGGCGCGTGCACCGAGCTGCTGCGGTTTCTCGAATGCCGACCAATAGGGCACCACCAGATCGCCGTCTACGGTGACACCGTCCAGCGTGGTGGTTCCGCTCACCGTCGAGCGCTGCCCCATGGCGGTCCAGTCTTCGTCGATGGTCACCCCGGGCGCGTCACGTTCGACGAACGCCAGTACGAGACGATCGTCGGGATCGAGCGCGCTGACCGCCAGCCAACGAGAAGTGATGGCACCGGTGCAGTAGTACTTGGTGCCATCGACTCGCCAACGCGCGCCATCGCTGATGAGGCGAGTCTTCAGGTCCTGGGCATGATGGCCACCGCGCTCGGCGAGCACCGGGGCGATGCGTGCGCCTTCGACGACCGCGGGCAGGATGCGGGCCCGCTGCAGTGGCGTTCCGAGCAGGCGCAGGATGTCCACCGCAAGGTAATGCCCCTGCGGAAGCTGGGCGAGGGCTGGATCCGCGGCCGCAATGATCCTGACGACGTCGGCCAGCGTTCGAGGCCCGAGCCCGTCACCGCCGTCGTCGACCGGCACCGTCACAGCCGGCAGGCCGAGGCTGTCGAACGCGGCTGCTTCGGCGCGCGGCACCGCACCGACCCGATCACGCTCTGCTGCACCGGTTTTCACTGCCGCCGCGAACTCCGCCGCGACAGCGACGACTTGCGCGTGGGTCCTGGGGGCCACGGTGCGCGCCATGGTCAGGAGAGCCGATCGGCGAGCAGGCCACGCTCCGCGAGGATGGGAATGACGCCCTCGCCGAAGGCGAAGGCCTCTTCCAGGTGCGGATATCCGGACAGGATGAACTCGTCGAGGCCCAGCTCGTGATATTCGGCAATGCGGTCGGCGACCTGCTCATGACTGCCGACCAATGCGGTGCCGGCGCCGCCACGAACCAGACCGATACCGGCCCACAAGTTGGGCGACACCTCCAGGTTGTCGGTCCGGCCGCCGTGCAGGGCGGACATCCGCCGCTGCCCCTCTGACTGTGAGTTGCGCTGAACCTGCTGAGCGCGACTGATGCTCTCGGCGTCAAGGCCCGCCAGCAACTTGTCGGCCTGCGCCCACGCCTCCTCTTCGGTGGGGCGGCTGATGACGTGCAGACGGATCCCGAACCGCAGTTCTCCGGCCGCCCGCCGCGGTCGACCGAGGTTCTTGACCTGGTGGCGCACCGCATCGAGCTTCTCGGCAACCTGAGCGGGCGGTTCACCCCACGTCAGGTACACGTCGGCGTGTTCGGCGGCCACTTCCAGTGCTTCGGCCGAGGATCCGCCCAGGTAGATGTCGGGCCAGGACTCGGCGGGGATGATCGTCGCGTTTTCGACGGACAGGTGCTTGCCGGTGAAGGTGACGGGTTCGCCCGACCACAGCTGCCGGAAGATGGTGAGAAACTCGGCGGCCCGCTCGTAGCGCTCGGCCTTGCCGAGGTAGTCACCGAAGCGGCGCTGCTCGACGTCATCGCCGCCCGTGACGACGTTGAGCAGCAATCGATTCCGCGAGATCCGCTGATACGTGGCCGCGGCCTGGGCCACCAGGGTCGGCGCCTGCAACCCCGGCCGGAAGGCCACCAGATACTTGAAATGTTCGGTCCGCTGAGTCAGCGCGGCGGTGAACACCCAGGCGTCCTCGCACCAGCTACTGGTGGGGGTCAGTGCCCCGGTGAACCCGAGTTTCTCCGCGGCACCGGCCACCAGACTGAGGTAGTCGATGTCGGGGGCCCGATCCGCGCCGAAGGCGTCCGCCCGGCTGCCGGCGCCACCCACCGCGTTTCCGAGACTCAGGTCGGTGCGCGAGTCACCGTTGGTCGGCAGGAACCAGTGCAGAGTGATTGCCATCGGTCTACCGCGAGAACTCGGAACGACGGTTGCGAGTTGTCGTGGTCAGAACAGGCATTGCTCAACTCCCGGGGACGTGATGCCACCACCAACGGAAGCGCAGTGGCGAAAATTCAGACGGTTCACTGCGGAATGTAGAGGCATGTAATGCCACCGGAAACTGCCTTCGATTCGGCTCGAGGTGCCGCGACCGGTTTGACCACTGAACGGGTGGGCGATTTCGCAAAAATCACTCTGATTCCAATACGCACGATCCAGCGGATCGCACGGCACCATCACCGATCGGTATTCCGCTGGCCGCACGCAGCGTGAGCCGAGGTCGGACGCGCGGCGCTAGACGAACGTCTGCGCCACAGCGGCGACGCGTTCCCGGTCGGCCGCGACCAGCCCGATTCGGGTCCGACGGTCCAAGATGTCGTCGGCGGTGAGCGCGCCCTCGTGCGTGACGGCGTATTCGAATTCGGCTCGGGTGACATCGATTCCGTCAGCCACCGGTTCGGTGGGACGGTCACAGGTCGCCGCGGCGAACACATTCGGTGCCTCCGCGCCATAGCGTGCCACCAGCGACTCCGGCAGCGCCGCAACATGATCGACCGCCGCGGAGTTGTCGGGGGCACCGACCAGGGGCAGATTCCGGGTCCCGCACTCCCCCGCGCCGAGCCCGCGCAACGACACCGCCCGGTTCAGCACGTCCTCGGCCATGTACCGGTATTCGGTGAGCTTGCCGCCGATGACGCTGAGCACACCGTTACCGGATTCGACGACGGCGTGGTCGCGGGATACGTCGGCGGTGTTGCCCGCGCCGGTGTCGATCAGGGGCCGCAGCCCCGCATAGGCGCCCAGGACGTCGTCGTGCCCCAGGTTCGTCGCCAGCGCGGTGTTGACGGTGTCCAGCAGGAACGTGATCTCCGACGGCGTCGGTTGCGGCACATCGGGAATGGGACCGGGCGCGTCCTCGTCGGTGAGACCGAGGTAGACGCGACCGAGCTGCTCGGGCATGGCGAAGATGAACCGGTTGAGCTCGCCGGGGATCGGAACCGTCAGGGCCGCAGTCGGATTGCCGAACGCCGCGGCGTCGAAGACCAGGTGGGTGCCGCGGCTGGGCCGCAGCTTGATCGCGCCGTCGAGCTCGCCGGCCCATACGCCGGCGGCATTGATCACCGCTCGGGCCGTCACGTCGAAGGATTCCCCGGTCACTTGGTCGGTGAGGCGCACCGAGGTCCCGGTGGCGTCGGATGCCGCGACCCGGGTCAGGATGCGGGCGCCGTGCTGAGCGGCGGTGCGGGCCACCGCGGTGACCAGGCGGGCGTCGTCGATCAGTTGGCCGTCATAGGCGAGCAGAGCGCCGTCGAGTCCTTCGCGACGCACCGCGGGCACCAGTTCGGCGGCACGGGCCGCGTTGACGCGGCCCGACCGCGGCAGGACCGCAGCGGATGTACCGGCCAGCCGACGCAGGCCGTCCCCCGCGATGAAGCCGGTACGCACCAAAGCCCTTGAGGCGCGATTCATCTCAGGCAGCAATGGCACGAGCTGCGGCATGGCGTGCACGAGGTGGGGGGCGTTGCGGCTCATCAGGATGCCGCGTTCGATGGCGCTGCGCCGGGCAATGCCGACATTGCCGGTCGCCAGGTAGCGCAGCCCGCCGTGCACGAGTTTGGAACTCCACCGGCTGGTGCCGAACGCCAGGTCGTGCTTCTCCACGAGCACCGTCGACAGTCCGCGGGTCGCGGCGTCGAGCGCGATACCGACGCCTGTGATGCCGCCGCCGATGACGACGACGTCGACGCGGTCGCCGTCGGCCAGAGCCGTCAGCTCGGCGGTACGGCGGGCCGCGTTGAGCGCGCTGCGGCGAGCCGCATCAATGGGACTGCGATCGGGAGTGCCAGTCATGGCTTCAGGTATCCGTTCAGGGAGTGGGCGAGTTCGATGTCCAGCGCGGCGACGTCGAGGACGGGCGCGACCATCTGCGCCGACTGGATGGCCGACTGGACGATCAGCAGGCACATGGCGGCGAGCTGCTGCGGATCGCCGGGCCGCACACTGCCGTCGGCCTGCGCCGTGGCCAACGCGGCGGCCAGCACTTCCAGGAGGATCTGCTGGCTGGTACCCATCCGCTGAGCGATGTACACCATCGCCAGCGCGGGTGCGCTGCTCAGCACGGACATGATGACCTCGTCGGCGCGCAGCCGCTCCGCCATGCCGACCATCCGCTTGACGATCGCCTCCCGGTCGGTGCCGCTGACGGTCACTTCATTGAGCGAGTTGGTGATTCGTGCCGTCAGCAACGCCGCGAGAATCGCCTGCGTGTCCGGCCAGCGCCGGTATACCGTCGGCCGGCTGACGCCGGCCCGTCGCGCGATCTCGGCCAACGTCACGCGATCCACTCCGTAGGCGATCACGCAGTCAGCCGCAGCCTCGATGATTCGGGCATCAACGGAAGCCGTGGCATCCGGAGAATCATCGTTACTGATTGACATCATGTGTAATACTGTAACGCATGACCGGAACACGTGACCACATCGAACCGCCGATGAAGTGGAACGCCTGGGGTGACCCCGCTGCAGCCAAACCGCTGTCCGACGGCATCCGCGGTCTGCTGACCGCGGCCCTCGGCATCGACGCCACCCCGGCCGACGAGTTGGAGGCCGATCAGGTCACGTTGCGCCCCTCCGCCCTGCCAGAAACCGACCGGTCCGCGCTGGCAGCCATCGTCGGCGACGAGTTCTGCCGCACCGACCATCACGACCGCCTGCTGCGGGCCGGCGGCAAGTCGACACTGGACCTGTTGCGCCGCAAGGACACCGACGAGCAGGACGCACCGGACGCGATCCTGCTTCCGGGTACCGAGGACCAGATCGCCCGAGTACTGCAGTACTGCACCGAGCACCGCATCGCGGTCGTCCCGTTCGGTGGCGGCACCAGCGTGGTCGGCGGCCTGGACCCGATCCGGGACGGCTTCAACGCCGTCGTGTCGCTCGACCTGCGCCGCCTGGACCGGCTCGTCGCCCTCGACAAGGAGTCCGGCGAAGCCGAGCTCGAGGCCGGCGTCACCGGTCCGCAGGCCGAGGAACTGCTTGGCGCGGAAGGCTTTTCCCTCGGCCACTTCCCGCAGAGCTTCGAGTTCGCGACCATCGGCGGGTTCGCCGCGACGCGGTCGTCGGGCCAGAACTCGGCTGGTTACAGCCGCTTCGACGACATGGTGCGCGGGCTGACGGTCGTCACCCCCGCCGGCGTCCTCGACCTCGGCCGCGCACCCGCATCGGCGGCAGGCCCCGACCTGCGCCAGCTGATCGTCGGTTCGGAAGGCACATTCGGCGTCATCACCCGGGTGCGGGTACGCGTACACCCGGTGCCCGAGACCACCCGCTACGAGGCCTGGTCCTTCCCCGACTTCGCCACGGGCGCTGCCGCTTTGCGTGCCGTCGTCCAGACCGGCACCGGCCCGACGGTCATCCGGTTGTCCGATGAGGTCGAGACCGGCATCAATCTCGCGACCACCGAGAGCATCGGCGAGCAGACCATCACCGGCGGCTGCCTGGCGATCACTCTGTTCGAAGGCTCGGCTGCGCACACCGAGAGCCGCCACCACGAGACCCGCGCGCTGCTCGCCGCCCAGGGCGGCACGTCACTCGGCGAGGCTCCGGCACGCGCCTGGCAGCACGGCCGGTTCGGCGCCCCGTACCTGCGTGACTCGCTGCTGGCGGCGGGCGCGCTGTGCGAGACCCTGGAGACGGCGACCACGTGGTCCAACGTGCCGGCGCTCAAAGCGGCCGTCACCGAGGCATTGACCACGTCGCTACAGGAAAGCGGCACACCGGCTTTGGTGATGTGCCACATCTCGCACGTCTACCCGACCGGCGCCTCGCTGTACTTCACCGTCGTGGCCGGCCAGCGCAGCAACCCGATCGAGCAGTGGCGCAAGGCGAAAACCGCTGCGTCCGAGGCAATGGTGCGCTGCGGCGCCACCATCACCCACCACCACGCGGTCGGCGCCGACCACAAGCCGTGGATGACCGCCGAGGTCGGCGACCTGGGCGTGGAGGTACTGCGCGCCGTCAAGAACGTGCTCGACCCTGGTGGAATCCTCAACCCGGGCAAGCTGATCCCGTGAGCACACCCCGGCGAGTCACGCTCCTGACCAACCCGTCGTCCGGCCAGGGACGGGGCTCCGCGGCGGCGCAGCGCGCCGTGGTGCGGCTGCAACGCCGCGGCGTCGACGTGGTCGAGCTGATCGGATCCGACGCCGCCCATGCCCGCCAACTACTCGACGAGGCACTTGATCATGGCACCGACGCGGTGGTGGTGGCCGGCGGCGACGGCATCATTTCCCTTGCGCTGCAAGCGCTTGCACAGCGTGAGGTGCCCCTGGGGATCATCCCCGCCGGGACCGGCAATGACCACGCCCGAGAGTTCGGGATTCCACGGGATGATCCCGAGGCCGCCGCGGACATCGTGGCGACGGGTCGCACGCGAACCATCGATCTGGGCCGGATCGACGGAGCCGACGGCACGCTGCGGTGGTTCGGCACGGTGATGTCGGCGGGCTTCGACTCGCTGGTCACCGACCGCGCCAATCGGATGACGTGGCCACGGGGCCGGATGCGGTACAACGCGGCCATGCTGGTGGAGCTGTCGCAGTTGCGGCTGCTGCAGTGCCGCGTAAGTTTCGACGGGGGCCCCGAGGAGGAGATGCCCGTGACGCTGGCGACGTTCGGCAATGGCCGGAGCTACGGGGGCGGCATGCTGATCTGCCCGGGTGCCGACCTCAACGACGGCCTGCTCGATGTCACGATGGCCGCCTCGGCATCGCGATCCAAGCTGATCCGGCTGTTCCCCACGGTCTTCAAGGGCACGCACGTCCACCTCGACGAGGTCACCACGAGGCGGGCCCACACCGTCACCATCGACGTACCCGGCATAAACGCCTACGCCGACGGCGAATTCGTCTGTCCGCTGCCGGTGACGGTGTCTGCCGTACCGGACGCGCTGCGGGTCCTGGTTCCGTAGCCTGGAGCGCGTGGACTGGGAGTTCGAAGCCGAGGTGTTCCAATGGCGTGGTCCCGCACCGTATTTCTTCGTGGCCACGCCGGACGACGTCGATGCGTTCCTGCACGACCACATTGGCGAACTGACCTATGGCTGGGGTGTCATCCCCGCGCGGGTGCGCATCGGCGGCACCGAGGTGCAGACCTCATTGATGCCGAAAGACGATGTGTACCTGGTGCCACTCAAGGTGGCGCTGCGACGGGCCGAAGCCATCGACGACGGCGACGTCGTGTCGGTGCGCCTGTCGGTGACCTTCAGTCCTGCGTAGCCGCCAGCAGCGCAAGCAGATTCATCAATCGGGTGATGGCACCGGTCACCGGCCGGGCCGGCAGCGTCGGATCGATCGCGCGCTGAATACCCAGACCGATGCCGGCACTGAGAAACAGGTTGCCGACGTCTTCCAAGCTGTCGATCACCCCGGCTGCGACCAATTGCTCTTCGGCGAGCCCCAAATCGTCTGACAGCGAACGCAATACCTCGATGACCATCTGGGCCCCTTCGTTGCGCAGATCGGTGATCATCCGCCCCAGCTCGGGGTCGTTGCGCGAGAGCACCACGAATTCGAGTTCGAGCATCGTCCAGCCCACGTCGCCTGCGGTGCGTTCCAGCCAGGCATTCACCGCCTCGACCCGGCTCGGGACGTCGGCATCCGACATCGCCAGCTCGGACATCTCGGAGAACTTGTCTCGGTGAATGGCCTCCAACACTTCCCGGCACAAAACCGGCTTGCTGCCGAAGTTCGAATACACCGCGCCCTTGCTGTAGCCGGCGTCATCTGCGATGTCCTCGAGGCTGGTGGACGCATATCCGTGCGTGAGGAACCGCGCCTTAGCCGCGTCGAGTAGTTCGGCGCGCGTCTGCTCCTGACGCTGCGCCCTGGTCAGTCGCGGCATGAGTTGATATTAGTGGTTTGCGATACCCGGAGTACTAGCTTTACTCGAGGGATTCGGATACCGTGGGTATTCGAATGGGCCGGCAAGGCTTCTACCAGCAGATACGAGGCTATCGATGCAGCTAGCACGACGCTCAATGTCACTCGACGGAACCATCGTCGTCGTCACCGGCGGCGCCAGAGGTATCGGCGCCAAGACCGCCGAACTCTTCTCACGGCACGGCGCCGAGTTGTGGATCGGGGACGTCGACGCCGACGTCGCCGAGCAGACGGCCCGCAGAATCCCCCGCTCCCGCAGCGGACGACTCGACGTCACCCGGCGCGAGTCGTGGGATCAGTTCGTCGGGCAGGTGCTCAAGGAATCCGGACGTATCGACATCCTCGTGAACAACGCCGGCGTCATGCCGCTGGGCGCTTTCGAGTCCGAAGCCGAAGACACGACCGACCTGATCCTCGACGTCAATGTGCGCGGCGTGCTGAACGGCATGCGCACGGTCATCCCGTTGATGGTGGCGCGCGGAAACGGGCACGTGGTGAACGTGGCGTCGATGGCCGGCATGATTCCGGTGCCGGGCATGGTCACCTACAACGCCAGCAAGTTCGCCGCCGTCGGCGCATCCCTGGCAGCGCGGACCGAGTACGCCGGGACCGGTGTCACCGTGTGCGCGGTGCTGCCCTCCGCGGTCCGCACCGAGCTCTCCTCGGGCGTCCAGCTCGGCGGCGGCATGCCGACCGCGGACCCCGAAGACGTCGCACAGGCGATCCTGAAGACGTTGCGCACCAAGGCTGCCCGCACCTCGGTACCCGAGTGGGTGGCGCCCGGCTGGGCACTGGTCGACGCCTTGGTCCCGGAATTCGTACAACGTGCGGCGCGCAAACTCATCGATGACCGGCGCGCCCTGACGGCGCTGGACCCCGTCGGCCGGTCGGCGTACTTGGAGCGGATCGAGCGGCAGTCCAAAGAGCATGCGGCCGAATCGGATTCGCGGGCGCAGGCGTGAAGCGGGCACTGGTCATCGGCTGCGGCGGAACCATCGGCGGTGCGTGGATCGTGGCGGCGCTGCACGCATTGCAGGAACAGACAGGCTGGGACCCGCGGGAAGCCTCTGTACTGCAAGGCACTTCGGCAGGCGCTGAGATCGTGACCATGTTGGGTGGCGGGGCCGCTGTCGACGATCTGGTGGCGATGCACCGTGGGACCAGCACCGACGAACGCCTGCGTCAGCACATCGAGGCGACACCGCCGAGCCTGCCGCCCCTGCCGTCGCCCCGCCCGCTGAACCCCTCGCTTCTGCGCAGCCAGAGCGGCTTGGCCGCAGTGACCGGGATCGCCCCGACCGGCCGCGCCAATGCAGACTGGTTGCAGCGCTTGGCCTCCGGCTTCGCCAATACGTCCGGTTGGGTGGATCATCCGGGAGCCCGCATGGTGGCCTTTGACTACGAGCGCGGTGAGCGGGTGGCATTCGGCGCGCCCGGCGCACCGGAGGCCACTGCGGGCGAAGCGCTGCGGGCCTCATGGGGCGTTCCCGGCTGGATGCCGCCGGTCCACATCGGCGACCGCAAGTTCGTCGACGGCGGCGCCGCATCCACTGCGTCGGTCGACCTCATCAACCGTGACGATGCCGACCTGATCTACGTCATCACTCCGATGGCCTCTGAAAGCGGCGTTCGGGCACCGGGTTTGGGCGGCCTGCTCGAGCACCGGTTGCTCCGGCGACCGATGTCGACGGTGCTGGAAACCGAGGTCGCCGCCACACGAGCCCGCGGCATCGAGGTGGTCGTGATCCAGCCCGACGCCGCCGATCTGGCCGGCCTGGGCGCCAACTTCATGCTGCGCAGCCGGCGGCGCGCGGCCTTCGAATCCGCCATGACCACCGCGCCGAACACAGTGCGACGAGCTTGGGAGTCCTGATGAGCAAACGTGATCCGCGCATCGTCATCATCGGCGCCGGCGTAGCCGGCATCGCCTCGGCCTACACCTTTCAACAGGCCGGGTTCGCCAACTTCACCATCCTGGAGAAGGGTTCGGACGTGGGTGGCGTCTGGCACTGGAACCGCTACCCCGGGCTGACGTGTGACGTGCCGTCGCACATCTACCAGTTCGCGTTCGCCCCCAAGCCCGACTGGAGCCATATCTGGGCCGGCGGCAAGGAGATTCAGGAGTATCACCGTGACGTCGTCGAGCGGTTCGGGCTCGACGCGCACCTGCGGCTCAACACCGAAGTCACCGCGCTGCACTACGACCAGGACGCGCACACCTGGACGGTCACCACCGAGAACGACACCCTGACAGCCGATTTCGTCATCTGCGCCACCGGCGTCCTGCACCATCCCTTCACGCCGGACATTCCCGGTATGGACACTTTCGAGGGCACCGTCGTGCACACCGCACGCTGGGACCCCGAACTGGAGACCGCGGGCAAGCGCATCGCCGTCATCGGCACCGGATCGACCGGCGTGCAGGTGGTTTCGGCTCTGCAGCCGACGGCCGGCAAGCTGCTGCACTTCGCCCGGTCGCCGCAGTGGATGCTGTGGGCACCGATGAAGTTGCCGCAGCTGGGCGCCGTCACCGCCCTGCTGCGGGCCATGCCGCAGCTGTATCAGGCTGTCGCCGAGCGTATTCCGCTGTGGGGCTCGAGCGTTCTCGTCGACATCGTGACCAGACCGACCTGGCGCCGCAAGCTGGTACAGCAGTACGCCCGGCTGAGCCTGCGGGCCCAGGTCCGCGATCCGAAGTTGCGTGCCGAGCTGACCCCCGACTACCAGCCGCTGTGCAAACGGCAGGTGCTGTCGGGTACGTACTACCAGGCGATCACGGCCCCCAATGCCCAGGTGGTCACCGATCGCATTTCCGAGTTCACGCCCACCGGTATCCGCACCACGGAGGGCGAGCACCACCGGATCGACATCGCGGTGCTGGCCACCGGTTTTCAGGCACACAACTACATGCGCCCGATGCAGGTCGTGGGCCGCGACGGCGTCACACTCGACGAGGCCTGGGTCAAAGGCCCTCGTGCCTACCGGATGACCGCGATCCCGGGCTTCCCGAATCTGTTCACCGTGCTGGGCCCGAACTCGCCGACAGGGTCCATCTCACTGCAGTACACCGCGGAACTCACCGCGCGGTACATCGTGAAGTGGCTCGAGCGGTTCGAACGCGGCGAGCTCGACGAGGTCGAGGTCACCGAGGAGGCCACCGACGAATTCAACGCCGCGGCAGTCGAAGCCATGGAGCCGACGGTGTGGAACACCGGCTGCAACTCCTGGTACTTCAGTGAAGGCGGCACCATCGACCTGTGGCCGTTCGACGTCGGCACCATCACCCGCATGCTGAGCGAGCCCGAGCCGGAGCACTACCGCGTGAGTTGATCGGAGTTCCGGTCAGCGTTGTGGCACCTGATCTGGGGACACATTTGATCTGACGCCGTCGCACGCGCGGTGACTGCTCGAACTAGCCGACACCCCGGTTGAGCCAGCTGACCTCGCCGACCTCGGCGCCACCGCCGCGGTAGGGCTCCAGAGCCTCGTCCCAGGCGGTGCCCAGGACGGTGTCGAGTTCGGCGGCGAGCATGTCGGCGCCGCCCTCCATCAAGGTGCGCAGGCGCTGCTCGCCGACCATGGTGTCACCGTTGGCGCTCATCGAACCGCTCCACAAGCCCAGGGTCGGGGTGTGGCACCAGCGGTGTCCGTCCACGCCGGCGCTCGGGTCCTCGGTCACCTCGAAACGCAGCACCGACCACGAGCGCAGTGCGCTGGCGAGTTGAGCTCCGGTGCCGACGGGCCCCATCCAGTTGGTGATCGCACGCAGCTGGCCGGGCATGGCGGGCTGGGGCGTCCACTTGAGGTTCGCCCGCGCCGACAGGGTCGACGAAAGCGCCCACTCCACATGCGGGCATACCGCCGCGGGAGAGGCATGGATATACACCACGCCCGTCGTCGCGTCGGCGAGTTGGTTCGACGCACGCATCATCTGCTCCTTCAGCTCCACGAGGGACGTCTTCCCCAACGACCTGGTGTTGCCGAAATGTTGCAGTTGTTTAGTGCGTGTCTATTGTGCCGCCTGAGACCCTTGTTGCGCTAGTGTGTCGCGCAATCTCTCAGGACGGCCTCAGAATCGCACCGCGATCAGGCCCGTTGGCGACGCATGGTCGACGATTCGGCCAAATCTCGGACACGCGCCAACAGCTGCGCGGAGCAACAGCGCGGCATCTATCTTCTAACGGTGACTGCCCTGGACCGGTTCTTCGAGATTTCCGCACGCGGCTCGACCGTCGCCGCCGAACTGCGCGGCGGCGTGGTGACCTTCATCGCGATGGCGTACATCATCGTGCTGAACCCCATCATCCTGTCGAGTGCGGCAGACATCGCCGGGCACAAGCTCGCGTTCAGCCAGGTCTCGGCGGTGACATCGCTGGCGGCCGGCGCCATGACGATCCTGTTCGGCGTCGTCGCCCGCCTGCCCTTCGCGTTCGCCGCCGGGCTGGGCATCAACTCGTTCCTGGCCAGCTCCGTGGTGGGTGTCCTGACCTGGCCGGAAGCCATGGGCCTCGTGGTGATCGAAGGCCTCATCATCGTGGCGATGGCCGTCACCGGCCTCCGGCGCATGATCTTCGACGCCGTGCCCATGCCGCTGAAACTCGCGATCACCGCCGGCATCGGGTTGTTCATCATGTTCATCGGGCTGGTCGACGCCGGCTTCGTCGCGTCGACGGGCCATCCGTCACCGCCGCTCGGCCTGGGCGCCGGCGGCACCGGCTCGGTGCGTGCCATTCCCACCCTGGTCTTCGTGTTCACCCTGCTGACTTCGGGCGTCCTGGTGGCCCGCAAGGTGCGCGGCGGCATCCTGATCGGCCTGATCTCGGGCACCGTGCTCGCCACCATCATCGAGGCCATCTGGCACCTCGGCTCGGCCACGGAACGCCCGGGCGGCTGGAGCCTGTCCGTGCCGACGCTGTCCGGTTCACCGTTCGCGGTGCCGAACCTGTCGCTGATCGGTCACGTGGACTTCGGGAGCTTCGGCCGGATCGGCGCAGTGGCCGCGCTCATGCTGGTGTTCACCCTGCTGTTCACGAACTTCTTCGACGCCATGGGCACCATGACGGGCCTGTCCCGGCAGGCCGGCCTGGCCGACGAACACGGCAACTTCCCGCGCCTGCAGTCCGCACTGGTCATCGAGGGCACCGGCGCGGTCGTCGGCGGCGCGGTGTCGGCATCGTCCAACACGGTGTTCATCGAATCGGGTACGGGCATCGGCGAAGGCGCCCGCACCGGCCTGGCCAGCCTGGTCACCGGTGGATTGTTCTTGGCCGCAATGTTCTTGACGCCGCTGACGGAGATCGTGCCGACCGAGGTCGCAGCCGCCGCATTGGTGATCGTCGGCACCCTGATGGTCTCGGTGCTGCGCGAGATCGACTTCTCCGATTTCTCGGTGGCCCTGCCGGTCGTCCTGACGGTGGCCGTCATGCCACTGTCCTACTCGATCGCCAACGGCATCGGCGTCGGCTTCATCGCCTGGGCCGTACTGCGCGCGGCGTCCGGCCGCATCAAAGAGATCAGCCCGCTGCTGTGGGTGGTGGCCGTCGGCTTCCTGCTGTTCTTCGCACGAGGCTGGATCGACAGCATGATCGGCGTCGTCCGCTAACGGGCGTATTCACGCAGGACGGCGGCGGACACCTCGGGCCACACCGCGTGCGTCCAGTCCCCGAAATCCCGGTCGGTCAGCACGACCAGTGCCACGTCCGCCTCCGGATCCACCCAGAGGAACGTCCCCGACTGGCCGAAGTGACCGAATGTCCGCCCCGAGTTGCCCTCGGCGGTCCAGTGCGGCTGCTTGCCGTCGCGGATCTCGAAGCCCAGGCCCCAGTCGTTCGGGCGCTGCGATCCGAATCCCGGCAGCACCCCGTCGAGGCCCGGGAACTGCACCGAGATCGCGTCAGCGTGCATCGGTGTCGACACCAGGGCCGGACGCAGCAGGTCCCCGGCGAACGCGGCGAGGTCGGCGACCGTGGACCAGGCGCCGTATCCGGCGGTTTCGGCCGCGCCCGGCAGGTCGGAATCACTCATTCCCAGCGGCTCGAACACCGCTTCGCGCAAGTACTGCGCGAATTCGATGCCGGACTCGTGCTGCAACACCTGGGCCAGCACCGCGAACCCGACATTCGAGTAGATGCGCCGCGCACCGGGCGCGGCGATGGCGTCGGGCGTCTGCATCGCAAGCCCCGAGGTGTGCGCGAGTAGGTGGCGCACCGTCGAACCGGGCGGACCGGCCGGCGTGTCCAGCTCGACGACGCCCTCTTCGATCGCGATCTGCGCGGCACGGGCCACCAGCGGTTTGGTCACCGACGCGAGCCGGAACGCGCGGTCGACGGGTCCGTGCGTGGCGAGCACGCCCGCCGGTGACACCACGGCGGCCGCGGCATGCGGTACCGGCCAGGAATCCAACAGCTCGAGAGCGGTCACGCCCACGACCCTGTCACAGATCGAAGTGCCGAGAGGCACGGGCCGAGCCGCGGTTAACCAGACATTTGTATGGACACCATTCCAACTCTTCCCCGAGGCATTAGGTTATAGCCATGAGTCAGACAGTGCGTGGTGTGATTTCCCGGGCCAAGAAGCAGCCCATCGAGCTCGTCGACATCGTCATCCCTGATGCCGGACCCGGTGAGGTCGTCGTGGACATCATCGCGTGCGGGGTGTGCCACACCGACCTGACCTACCGCGAGGGCGGCATCAACGACGAATACCCCTTCCTCCTCGGCCATGAAGCCGCCGGCACCGTCGAGTCGGTCGGCGACGGCGTCACGCACGTCGCACCCGGCGACTTCGTGATCCTCAACTGGCGCGCGGTCTGCGGCGAGTGCCGCGCCTGCAAGCGCGGCCGCCCGCACCTGTGCTTCGACACGTTCAACGCCACCCAGAAGATGACACTGACCGACGGCACCGAACTGACCCCCGCCCTGGGCATCGGCGCCTTCGCCGACAAGACCCTCGTGCACGAACGCCAGTGCACCAAGGTCGATTCCGAGGCCGACCCGGCCGTCGCCGGCCTGCTGGGCTGCGGCGTGATGGCCGGTATCGGCGCCGCCATCAACACCGGCAACGTCACCCGCGACGACACCGTCGCCGTCATCGGCTGCGGCGGCGTCGGGGACGCGGCCATCGCCGGTGCCGCGCTCGTCGGCGCCAAGCGCATCATCGCCGTCGACACCGACAACAAGAAGCTGCACTGGGCCCGCGAGTTCGGCGCCACCCATACCATCAACGCCCGCGATCTCGACCCCGTCGAGACCATCCAGGATCTCACCGACGGCTTCGGCGCCGACGTCGTGATCGACGCCGTCGGCCGGCCCGAGACCTGGAAGCAGGCGTTCTACGCCCGCGACCTCGCCGGAACCGTTGTCCTCGTGGGGGTTCCGACGCCCGACATGACACTCGAGATGCCGCTGATCGACTTCTTCTCCCACGGGGGATCGCTGAAGTCGTCGTGGTACGGCGACTGCCTGCCCGAACGCGACTTCCCCACGCTGATCAGCCTGTACCTGCAGGGCCGGCTGCCGCTGGACAAGTTCGTCAGCGAGCGCATCGGGCTCGACCAGATCGAAGACGCCTTCCACAAGATGCACAGCGGCGAGGTGCTGCGCTCGGTGGTGGTCCTCAAGTGAGTGCCATCCAGCGGGTTGTCACCAGCGGCACCTTCAGCCTCGACGGCGGCACTTGGGACGTCGACAACAACATCTGGCTCGTCGGCGACGACAAGGATGTCGTGGTGTTCGACGCCGCCCACACCGCCGAACCCATCATTGACGCGGTGAACGGCCGCAACGTCGTCGCCATCGTCTGCACCCACGGCCACAACGACCACATCACCGTCGCTCCGCAGCTGTCCGCGGCTCTCGACGCCCCGGTGCTGCTGCATCCGGCCGACGACATGCTGTGGCGGGATGTCCACCCGGACAAGCCTTTTCACACCGTCGACGACGGCCAGGTGCTCACCGTCGGCAATATCGACATCCACGCCATTCATACCCCAGGGCACTCCCCCGGCTCGGTGTGCTGGCACATCCCCGAACTCGGCGCGGTGATCTCCGGCGACACCCTGTTCCACGGCGGCCCCGGCGCCACCGGCCGCTCCTACTCGGACTTCCCGACCATCCTGGCGTCCATTTCCGACAAGCTCGGCAAGCTGCCCGGCGACACCGTCGTCTACACCGGCCACGGTGACACCACCACCATCGGCGGCGAGCTCGTCAACTACGACGAATGGGTGGCGCGCGGCAGCTGAGCTGCCAATCCAGCCGAAGCAGCTGAGCTGCCAATCGGCCCCGGGCACTGATTCGGAGAGCGCCACACAGCCCGCGGCGCTACCGTGAGACATGCCCGAGTCCAGTGTGGTGGTGCAGCCCGACCCGCTCGGGAGTTCACGCCTGCAGACCGTCGGGCTCCGCACGGCCACAAAGCTTTTCGCCCAGGCCGCGGCTGAGGTGCCGCTCCCGGCGGCACCTCAGCCGGTGGTGATCGCCGAGTACGGGTCGGGCAACGCACACAATGGCCTGCTCCCCATCGGAGCGGGCATCGCGGCCCTGCGCAAACGCGTCCGGCCCGAGCACCCCATCGTGGTGACGCACACCGACATTCCCGACAACGATTTCAGCGCCCTGTTCCGGACCCTGCGCGACGACCCGTTCAGCTACCTGCGCACCGACCGGGCCACGTTCGCGTCGGCGGTGGGCCGTTCGTATCTCAGCCAGATTCTGCCGTCGGACGGCGTGCACGTGGGCTGGTCGGCGTGGGCCATCCACTGGCTCAGCCGCCTGCCTGTCGAGATCCCCGATCACCTCCAGGCGTCCTACAGCGCCGACGCTCAGGTGCGCGCCGCGTGCGCCCGGCAGGCGGCGCACGACTGGCACGAGTTCATTGCATTTCGCGGCCGCGAGTTGAGCCCGGGTGGCCGCCTCGTGGTCATGACCATGGGCCAGCACGATGACGGGCGCCCCGGCCTCGAGCCGCTTTTCGACGGGCTCATGCACGCACTGTCCGAGCTGCACGCGCAACGGCTCGTCACCGCCGACGAACTGCGGCGTATGCACGTGCCGATCGTGGGCCGCAGCGAGGCCGACATCCGGTCACCGTTCGCCCCGTCGGGTCGCTTCGAACGACTGCGCATCACCCACCTGATGGTCACCGATGAGCCGGACCGCTTCTGGCTTCAGTACCAGAACGACGGTGACGCAACGGCTTTCGCAAAAAACTGGGTCGGCTTCACCAGGGCGGCGGTGTTCGGCACCCTCCTGGAATCGTTGGACCCGACCGACCCGGCGCGCCGATGTCAGCTCGCCGACACCTTGGCGGCCGCGCTGGTCGACCAGCTGACCGCCGCACCGCAACCGATGCCGATTCCGGTGGCACACATCGTCGTTCAGAAAGAGCAGCGCTGACCTAGACGAAGAGGTCCAGGATCAGGACCGCGGCCAGGCCCGACACCGACAGCACGGTCTCCATGATCGACCAGGTCTTGATCGTCTGACCCACGCTGAGCTTGAAGTACTCCTTGACCAACCAGAAGCCCGCGTCGTTCACGTGCGAGAAGAACAGCGAGCCGGCCCCGACGGCGAGCACCACCAGCGACAGTTCGCCCGTCCCCACCCCCTGGACCACGCCCAGGACCAATGACGACGCCGTGATGGTGGCGACCGTGGCCGAGCCCGTGGCCAGCCGGATCAGGACCGCGAGTACCCACGCCAGCACGAGCACCGAGATGTGCACGCCTTCGGCCCAGCGCGCCAGCATCGTGCCGATGCCGGTGTCCACCAGTACCTGCTTGAATCCGCCGCCGGCGGCGACGATCAGGAAGATGCCCGCAACCGGGGGCAGGCTCGACTCGATGCACTTGGTGACCGCGGCGCGGTCCATCCCCGCGCCCCGGCCGAGCGTGACTGTGCCGACCACGACGGCGATGAGCAACGCGACCAGCGGCGTGCCGACGGCGTCGAAGATCCGGCGGAACCACTGCGTCTTGTCGTCGATGAAGATGTCGACCACGGACTTGCCCAGCATCAGCGCGACCGGCAGCAATACCGAGAACAGCGTGACGCTGAATCGCGGCCGCTTGCCTTGTGCGCGAAGGGCTTCCGGATCAGTGTCGAAGGTGTCCGGCGCCGCGACGACGACCCAATTACCGGCCAGCCTGCCGAACAGCGGGCCCGCGAGCACGATCGTCGGGACGGCGACCAGCACACCGAGCCCCAGGGTGACGCCGAGGTCCGCGTTGAGCAGCCCGACGGCGGTCAGCGGCCCGGGATGCGGCGGCACGAAACCGTGCATGGCCGACAGGCCCGCCAGCGCCGGGATGCCGATGGTGATCAGGGAGAGCTGCGAGCGCCGGGCCACCAGATAGATGACGGGCATCAGCAGCACCAGCCCGATCTCGAAGAACATCGGCAGCCCGATGATCGCGCCCACCAGCGCCATCGCCCAGGGCAGGGCCCGGGGCGAGGCGGCACCGACGATGGTGTCGACGATCTCGTCGGCCCCGCCCGAGTCGGCGAGCAGTTTGGCGAACATCGCGCCGAGGGCGATCAGGATGCCCACGCTGGCGGCGGTGGCGCCGAAGCCATCGGAGAACGATTTGAGGACCGCGGTGAGATTCTCGCCGGCCGTCAGCCCCACCGTCAGGCCGCCGAAGATCAGGGCGAGGAACGGGTGCAGCTTAACCACCGTGATGAGGACAACGATGACGGTGATGCCGGCCACGAACGCCAGAAGCAGCTGCGTGGCCGATGCGACGGGCTCGACGAGTTTGGGCGCGTCGGCCAGGAAGGTGACGGTCATCAGATGTTCTCGCCGTCGCGCGAAATGTACTCGTCGACAATCGAATCGATGCTCTGGCCGACGTCGATGACGACACCGGCCTCGTCGGCTCGCAGCGGTTCCAGCGTTTCGAATTGAGAGGCGAGCAGCGACGCCGGCATGAAGTGGCCCGGCCGGCTCGCCTGCCGGGCGCCGATGACCTCGGGCGTGCCGGACAGGTGCAGGAACCGGGTGCCCGGGCAGTGGCTGCGCAGCTGGACGCGGTACTGGTATTTCAGGGCCGAACAGCTCATCACGCCGCCGTCGCCGCAGTGCTCGCCGAGCCACTTCCCGATGGTCTCGAGCCAGGGGCGGCGATCGTCGTCGTTCAGTGGGTGGCCGGCGGCCATCTTCGCGATGTTGGCCGCGGGATGGAAGTCGTCCGCGTCGGCGAACGGCACCCGGAGTCGCTGCGCGAGAGCCGCGCCGACAGTGGACTTGCCGGATCCGGAAACGCCCATGACGACGATCGGTGATGGCATGTTCTGCACCTACCCCCTGGCTGTGGTTTGACTCACACAGCGTGACCTAAAAGTCATACTATTTCAAGAGGCACACGAAAAACATCGGTTCTAAGCCGGAACAGGCGAGTTATGACAGGATGTTATACGTGGCCGCCCTCTCAAACGTCAGCGCTCTGCACGACAACGTGCTGAGCGCGCTGGGCGCCGCGGTGGTCTCCGGTGCATACGCCCCCGGCGAGGTGCTCACCCTCGAAGGAGTGAGCGCAGAACACGGCGTCTCCCGCAGCGTGGTGCGCGAAGCGATCCGGGTCCTCGAATCGATGGGCATGGTCGCATCGCGTCGCCGGGTCGGCATCACCATTCAGCCCGCGGCCAACTGGAATGTGTTCGACCCCAGACTGATTCGCTGGCGGCTCGAGTCCGGCGACCGGGCCGCGCAGCTGACGTCGCTGTCGGAGTTGCGCCGCGGATTCGAACCCGTGGCAGCGGCGCTGGCCGCCGAGCGCGCAGATCCACACCAGTGCCGCATCATGGCCGCCGCGGTGTCCGACATGGCGGTACACGGACGCGACGGCAACCTCGAGGCATACCTGCTGGCGGACAAGATCTTTCATCAGACCCTGCTGGAGGCCAGCGGCAACGAGATGTTCCGCGCGCTGAACGCGGTGGTGTCGGAGATCCTGGCGGGACGCACCCACCACGGCATGATGCCCGACTCCCCCAATCCGGCGGCCATCGCGCTACACGACGAGGTGGCCCGCGCCGTCCGAATGCGTGATCAGGCCGGTGCCGAACGCGCGATGCGCGCCATCATCGACGAGGCCGCCGCCGCGGTCGCCCCGAACCCCGCGTGAACGACCGCTAGCGGCAGCGCTTCAGGCCGTCGTTGGGGTCGCAGAACAGCGGGTACTGCTGCACCGGAATGGGTAGCGGCTTCTGGAACTCCAAGCGGAACGACTTCTTCGTCATCGCCGCCGGCACGCCGCACTGTTCGTTGTTGGTGGTCGTGCGGGTACCGGTCCAGTTGGTGTCTTCGAACTCGTAGGTCTCCATGAGCTTGGACTTGGTTCCGTCCGGGCAGGTGAAGCCCTGGAGGTCGGTCTGAGTGAACATCCAGTGTCCCTCGCCGCCGGTCTGCCGGGCGTCGCCGCCCAGAGTTGCACCGTACTGGTCGGCCCCGACGTGCACGAGGCAGGCAACGGGCAGTTCCATGTTGTTGCGCAGATCGCCGACGGTCGGGGTGCAGACGGGATAGATGGTCCACACGGCCATCGGCGTGCCCTCTTGGACGTAGGTGTAGATGCCCTCGGGCAGCGGAATGTCGGCGTGCGCCGGCGCGGCCGTCGAGAAGAGTGCGCCCGCTGCGGCGAGGCCGAAACTCGAAACCATAGCTAGAACACGTTTCATTTCCACCGCCCGAGTATCGCAGGCGACTTGCTCGCGGCGTGAGAAAGTCACCGTATGAGTTCACTCAGCGGGAAAGTTGCGTTGATCACCGGTGCTTCGGCCGGCCTGGGCGCGGCCACGGTCAAAGTGTTCGCCGAACGCGGCGCATCGGTCTTCGGGATCGCACGTGATGCCGAGCGCATGGCGAAGGTGTTCGCCGACGCCTACGGCGACGAACCGGGTGGCGCTTTCGCCCCGGTGGACATCGGCGCGGCCGACGCCTGTCGGCAGGCGGTCGAGGACTGCATCGCGAAGTTCGGCCGGCTGGACGTGCTGGTGAATGTCGCGGGCTTCCACGTCATGCGACACACCCTGTCGATGACCGACGACGACTGGGACCGCGACCTCGCGGTGAATCTGAACGGCCCCTTCTACCTGTCCCGTGCGGCCCTGCCACAACTACTGGAGAACGGCGGCAACATCGTCAATGTCTCGTCGATCGCCGGCGTCGAAGGCGAGATCTACTCCGCCGGATACTGCGCCGCCAAGCACGGGCTCATCGGGCTGACGCGGGCCCTCGCCGTCGAGTACACCAAGGAAAAGCTGCGGGTCAACGCGGTGTGCCCGGGCGGCATGCTGACCGCCCAGGTCACCGAGTTCGCGGCGCCCGACAACGCCGACTGGGACCTGATCATGCGCATCGCCGCGCCGCGCGGCTTCATGGAGCCGCGTGATGTCGCGAACGTGATCGCGTTCCTCGCCAGTGATGACGCCGCCGCGATTCACGGTTCGGTGTACCGCGTCGACAACGGCAAAGGCCCGGCCTGAGCGGATACCGTATGAAAGGAACTGTCAACCGAAGTTAACGCGCCGTACTCACGAGCACGGTTCAATCCGTAGGTGACCGATTTCGCGCTATTCGAATCCGCCGCCGACACCCGTGAGCACAGCCGCACCGGCCGCTCCGCCGACGCGCTCCGCCGGGCCATCGTCGACCACCTGCGGTACTCGATCGGTCGGCCGGCGGCAGCACTGGAGCCGACCCACTACTACCGCGCCCTCGCATTGGCGGTTCGCGATCGGATGCAAGACAACCGCACGGCCTCGACGCAGACCTCGCTGGATCTGGGCAACAAAGTGACGTGCTATCTGTCCGCTGAATTCCTGATGGGTCCGCAGCTCGGAGCCAACCTGCTCAACCTCGGCATCGAGGTTGCCGCCCGTGACGCGCTGGCCGAACTCGGCCAGGACCTCTCCGAAGTTCTGGCGTGCGAAGAGGAGCCCGGTCTCGGCAACGGCGGCCTGGGCCGGTTGGCCGCCTGCTACCTCGATTCGCTTGCCACACTGGAACGCCCCGCCATCGGCTACGGCATTCGCTACGAATTCGGCATCTTCGACCAGGAGATCCACGACGGCTGGCAGGTCGAGAAGACCGACAACTGGCTGGACAGCGGCAACCCTTGGGAGATCGCCAAGCCGGACGTCAACTACCTGGTCGGCTGGAACGGGCACACCGAGCACTACCTCGACGACGCCGGCCACGACCGCGTCCGGTGGGTGCCCGGTCGCCTCATCAAGGGCGTCGCCTACGACACGCCGATCCAGGGCTACGACGTGAAGACCTGCAACGTGCTGACTCTGTGGAGCGCGCGGGCGGTCAAGGAGTTCGCCCTGGAGGCGTTCAACACCGGCGACTACTACAAAGCCGTCGAGGACGAGGTCAACTCCGAAACCGTCACCAAGGTGCTGTACCCGAACGACGAGCCGGAGGCGGGCAAGCGGCTGCGCCTACTGCAGCAGTACTTCTTCGTGTCGTGCTCGCTGCAGCACGTCCTGCACATCATGGACGACCTGGCGGACGCGTCGGTCCTCGACCTGCCCGAGCGATTCGCGTTGCAGCTCAACGACACCCACCCCTCCATCGGCGTCGCCGAACTGATGCGGCTGCTGGTCGACGAACGCCGCCTCGACTGGAACGAGGCCTGGGCCATCACGGTGGCGACCTTCGGCTACACCAACCACACCCTGCTGCCCGAGGCCCTGGAGAAGTGGCCGCTCGGGCTGTTCGGCGAGAGCCTGCCGCGGCACCTCGAGATCATCTACGAGATCAACAGCCGGTTCCTGGACGAGGTCCGCGCGAAGTTCCCCGGTGACGAGGACCGGGTCCGCCGGATGTCACTGATCGGCGAAGACGGCGGCAAGACGGTCAACATGGCCTACCTGGCCACAGTCGGCAGCCACGCGATCAACGGCGTCGCGGCCCTGCACTCCGAGCTGCTCAAGGACAGCGTCCTCAAGGACTTCTACGAAATGTGGCCCGAGCGGTTCTCGAACAAGACCAACGGGGTGACGCCACGACGGTTCGTGGCCCTGTCCAACCCGGGTCTGCGCGGCCTGCTCGACCGCACCATCGGCGACGGCTGGCTGACCCACCTGGACCGACTGCGCGGACTGGAGGCGTTCGTCGAGGATCCGGCGTTCCGGCAGGAGTGGCGGGCGGTCAAGCGCGCCAACAAGGCTCGGCTCGCCGAGTTCGTGCAGACGCAAACGGACGTGGAACTCGACCCGTCCTGGCTGTTCGACATCCAGGTCAAACGCATCCACGAATACAAGCGCCAGCACCTCAACGTGCTCAACATCGTCACCCAGTATCTACGGCTGAAGCAGAACCCGAGCCTGCAGATGGCGCCGCGCGCGTTCGTCTTCGGCGGCAAGGCCGCCCCCGGCTACTTCCTGGCCAAGCGAATCATCAAGCTGATCACCGCCGTGGGCGACATGATCAACTTCGACCCCTCGGTGAACCAGTTCATGAAAGTGGTGTTCCTGCCGAACTTCAACGTGCAGAACGCGCACCTCATCTATCCGGCGGCCAATCTCTCGGAGCAGGTGTCCACGGCGGGCAAGGAGGCCTCCGGCACCGGCAACATGAAGTTCATGATGAACGGCGCGTTGACGATCGGGACGCTCGACGGCGCCAACGTCGAGATTCGAGAGGAGGCCGGCGCTGAGAACTTCTTCCTGTTCGGGCTGACGGTCGACGAGGTCGAAGCGCTCAAGAGCGGCGGCTATCGGCCCGGCGACTACATCGCGGCCAACCCCGAACTGGCGGCGGTACTCGATCTGATCGAGCACGGCCACTTCTCGCACGGCGACACCGAGGTGTTCCGACCCTTGGTGCACAACCTGCGCTACGACGACCCGTTCCTGGTGTGTGCCGACTACGCGTCTTACGTGGCATGCCAGGACCAGGTGAGCGCGGCCTGGCAGGACCGCGACAACTGGTCGCGGATGTCGATCCTGAACACCGCACGCAGCGGCAAGTTCTCGTCAGATCGCGCCATCGCCGAATACTGCGACGATATCTGGGACGTCACGGCACTGACGGTGCACTGAGGCACCGCCAGGGGCCGAGACCCTACGTCAGTGCGCGAGCGCGACCAGCAGGTCGTGCTTCTCGGGGCAGTACGTATCGAACGCGGCGTTGAGGAACTGGTAGACCTGCTGCTCCGAGCTGCTGTTGCGCGGCAGGTTCTTCTTCAGGAAGGCCGCGGAGTCGGTGGCGCTGTGGTCGACGTTGTTGTCGAGCCGCTGGCAGGTGATCTTGCCGATCCAGGCGTTGTAGTCCTTGGGACCGTAGATCCCGTAGGTGTGGAGCTCGTTGGCGAAATCGGTGTCGGGGTCGGCCTGAGCCGGGACCGCCATGGTGACTGCCGCTGCCACGGCGCCCGCAACTGCGACCAGAGTGCGTGCCTTCATGTGACGGAGTCTATTCGTGCTGGTTGCCATGTGCCCCTGCTCCCTGAACAGTCGTCGCCGCCTGTTCAATCCCATTGAACTGCTGTGTATTTGGTTCGAACTGCCGCGTGTTACCGGCTACGGTGATACGAGCCGCCCACAGCGAAGGTTTCCCATGATTAACTTAACTGGTCTAATCTAACACTTAAATGACCTAATCTGTCGCGGTCAGGGTCAGGGAAGCGGGGAGCAGCAAGTGCAGTCGACCAGGGTGTCTGCAGCGTGATCGGCAACGCGCTCAAGAAGGCGTGGATTCCCCTGCTCATCCTCGCGGTGGCCCTCGTCGCCGGCTTCACCGTGCAACGCGTCCGCACCTACTTCGGCCAGAACCCCGTCATCGTCACCCCACGCAACTTCGCCGACGACGCCAAACCGTTCAAACCCAAGGTCGTCACCTACGAGATCACCGGCGACCCCGGCGCCTACGCCGACATCAACTACCTCGACCTCGACGCCAAACCACAGCGCGTCGACCACGCCATGCTCCCCTGGAAACTGGTCCTGTCCACCACCGCACCGGCAGCGTCGCCCAACATCGTCGCCCAGGGCGACGGCGACTCCATCACCTGCACCGTCCACGTCGACGACGAACTCAAAGACACCCGAACCTCCACGGGCGTGCACGCCCAGACCTTCTGCCTGGTGAAATCTGCATGAGCCACCCGACCTCCGACAACTCCGCCGACGCGCCGACTGCGGTCATCCCCACGGCCGAGCAGGCGCCGCACCGGTCCGCGATCGCCCGTTTTATCCGCGCCTTCGCGATCCCGGTGATCCTGTTCTGGGTCGGCGTCATCGTCTTCCTCGGCAGCGCCGTCCCGTCTCTCGACGAGGTCGGCAAGATGCGCTCGGTATCGATGTCACCGGACCAGGCCGCGTCGGTGATCGCGACGAAGCACGCCGGCGAGGTGTTCCAGGAGTTCAAGTCGAACAGCTCGGTGATGGTCGTGCTGGAGGGCGATCAACACCTCGGCGCCGAGGCACACGCCTACTACGACGAGATGATCAAGAAGCTCGAGGCCGACACGGCGCACGTCGAGCACATCCAGGATTTCTGGAGCGACCCGCTCACCGCCGCCGGTTCGCAGAGCAACGACGGCAAGGCCGCCTACGTGCAGGTCTACCTGCGCGGTAACCAGGGCGAGGCGCTGGCCAACGAATCCGTCCAGGCTGCGCAGGACATCATCAAGGGCATCAAGACGCCGCAGGGTCTGAAGGTCTACGTCACCGGCCCGGCGGCCCTCGCCGCGGACCAGCACATCGCCGGCGACCGCAGCGTCAAGATGATCGAAGGCGTCACCTTCCTCGTCATCATCGTCACCCTGCTGTTGGTATACCGGTCGTTCATCACGGTGCTACTGACCCTGCTGATGGTGGTGCTCGAGCTGTCCGCGGCACAGGGCGTCGTCGCGGCACTGGGCTACTACGACATCATCGGCCTGTCGACCTTCGCCACCAACCTGCTCGTCACGCTGGCCATCGCGGCAGCCACCGACTACGCCATCTTCCTCATCGGCCGCTACCAGGAGGCCCGCGGCGCGGGCGAATCCCGCGAAGACGCCTACTACACGATGTTCGAGGGCACGGCCCACGTGGTGCTCGGTTCTGGCCTCACCGTCGCGGGCGCCACGTTCTGCCTGCACTTCACGCGCATGCCGTACTTCGTGTCGTTGGGCGTCCCGCTGGCCATCGGCATGGTCACCGTGGTGTTCGCCGCACTGACGCTGGGCCCGGCCGTGATCTCACTCGCCAGCCGGTTCCGCAAGACGCTCGAGCCCAAGCGCGCGATGCGGGTCCGCGGCTGGCGCAAGATCGGCGCCGTCGTGGTCCGCTGGCCGGCCCCCATCCTGGTCGGCACCATCGCGCTGTCCCTGGTCGGCCTACTGACACTGCCGGGCTACCAGCCCGCTTATAACGACCGCCTGTACCTGCCCACCGACATCCCCGCCAACGAGGGCTATGCCGCGGCGGACCGGCATTTCTCCCCGGCCCGGATGAACCCCGAGCTGATGCTCATCGAGAGCGACCACGATCTGCGGAACTCCGCCGACTTCCTGGTGATCGACAAGATCGCCAAGGCCATCTTCAAGGTCCCCGGCGTCTCCCGGTCGCAGACCATCACGCGCCCCGAGGGCAAGCCGATCGAGCACACCTCGATTCCGTTCCTGATGAGCATGAGCGGCACCTCGCAGAAGATGAACGAGAAGTACGCCCAGGACTCGATGGCCAACATGCTCAAGCAGGCCAACGACATGCAGACCAACATCGACACGATGAAGAAGATGCAGGGCATCACCACCCAGATGGCGGCCGTCACGCACAGCATGGTCGGCAAGATGGTGAACATGACCGTGGACGTGGCCGACCTGCGCGATCACATCTCGGACTTCGACGACTTCTTCCGCCCGATCCGCAACTACCTGTACTGGGAACCGCACTGCTACGACATCCCGGTGTGCTGGTCCATGCGTTCGATATTCGACACCCTTGACGGCATCGACACCATGACCGACGACATCCAGAACCTGATGCCGGACATGCTGAAGCTCGACAAGCTGATGCCTCAGATGGTCGCGCTGATGCCCGAGATGATCTCGACCATGTCGCGCATGAAGCAGTACATGCTGACCATGTACCAGACCCAGAAGGGTCTGCAGGATCAGATGCAGGCACAGCAGGACAACGCGAGTGCCATGGGCGAGGCATTCGACAACTCCCGCAACGACGACTCGTTCTACCTGCCGCCCGAAGTCTTCGACAACGCCGAATTCAAGCGCGGCATGAAGAACTTCATCTCGCCCGACGGCAAGGCGGTGCGGATCATCATCTCGCACGAGGGCGAACCGATGAGCGCCGAGGGCATCTCGCACATCGACGCCATCAAGAACGCCGCCAAGGAGGCCATCAAGGGCACCCCTCTGGAGGGCTCCAAGATCTACCTCGGCGGCACCGCGGCCACCTTCAAGGATCTGCAGGAGGGCGCCGACTACGACCTGCTGATCGCCGGAATCTCCGCGCTCGCACTGATTTTCGCGATCATGCTGATCATCACCCGAGCGGTGGTGGCCGCTGCGGTCATCGTGGGCACGGTGGTGCTCTCACTCGGCGCATCGTTCGGCCTGTCGGTTCTGCTGTGGCAGCACCTGATCGGGCTCAACCTGCACTGGATGGTCATCGCGATGGCGGTCATCATCCTGCTGGCCGTGGGCGCCGACTACAACCTGCTACTCGTCGCCCGGTTCAAGGAAGAGATCCACGCCGGGCTCAACACCGGCATCATCCGGTCCATGGGCGGCACCGGCTCCGTCGTCACCTCGGCCGGCCTGGTCTTCGCCTTCACGATGATGTCCATGGCGGTCAGCGAACTGCACGTCGTCGGTCAGGTCGGAACAACCATCGGCCTGGGTCTGTTGTTCGACACGTTGATCATCCGATCTCTGATGACGCCGGCTATCGCCGCTCTGATGGGTAAGTGGTTCTGGTGGCCGCAACGCGTGCGTCAGCGTCCGGTGCCCGAGCCGTGGCCGCAGCCCAAGCAGTCCGGCGAACTGCAAGCGACTTCCAGCAACACAGGTATCTAGGAAACAGGAGTAAGGACTATGGTCGAGATCATGCGTGGTCTGAAGCGTGCCGGTATCGGGATCGCGGCCCTGGGCGCCATCGCGACGACTCTCGCCGGACCTGCCGCGGTGACATTAGCCGGTTCCGCCAGCGCTGATGCCTCCGACGACTACCCGATCCCCCACCGGATCATCGTCACCACGTGTGATGCCGAGCAATACCTGGCCGCCGCCCGCGACACCAGCCCGGTCTACTACTCGCGCTACATGATCGACATGCACAACCGGCCGGCCGACATCCAGCAGATGGCCCAGGACCGCATCCACTGGTTCTTCTCGCTCGACCCCGCCGGCCGCCGCCAGTACTCCGAGGACACCGCCACCAACGTCTACTACGAGCAGGTGGCCACCCACTGGGGCAACTGGGCCAAGATCTTCTTCAACAACAAGGGCGTCGTCGCCAAGGCCACCGACGTCTGCCAGAACTACCCCAAGGGCGATCTGTCCGTCTGGAACTGGGTCGAGGCGCCCTAGTTTTTCCTGCTGATTTCGGCGTGATCCGCAGTTGCGGATCACGCCGTTTTCATTGCGCGTGCAGCGCGGTGACCAGATCCTGAACGTCCTCGGACCGTTGTTCGTAACCCGGGAAATAGCAACAGATTTCATCGACGTGGGCGCCGAACCGGCGGCTGATCTCGGCGGCGCACTCCTCCGGGGTGCCGACGATGCCGATGGTCCGGACCATGTCGTCACTGATCAATGCCCGCATACCGGCGTAGTCACCGACCTTGGACATGGCGTTCAGTCTCGGCTGTAGATCGGCCCACCCCTCGGTCTCCAGCACCGGCACGTATGCGGGCGTCGAACCGTAGAACGCGATCAGGGTGGCGACGCCGTTGATCGCCGCGGTCAGGTCTTGCTCGGTGCGTCCCACCGCCACCATGGCCTGCGCGATGATCTGCAGGTCGCCGGGTGCGCGCCCGGCCCGTTGCAATCCCTCCCCCACCGCCGCCAGGGTCCGGTCGGCGAAATGCCGGGCACTGTGGAACGGCATCACCAACAGTCCGTCGGCGACCTCGGCGGCGGTACGGGTCATGATGGGCCCCAGCGCACCCATGAGCACAGCCGGCGGCCCGAAGGGGTTGGGGCCGGGATTGAAGTTCGGCGGCATCAGGGTGTGGGTGAAGTGCTTGCCGCGGAAATTCAACGGCGCCTTGCCTTCCCAGCAGTCGAAGATGGCCTTGATGGCGGTGACGGTCTCGGCCATCTTCTCGGCGGGCCTGGCCCACTGTGCGCCGTAACGCTTTTCGATGTGCACCTTGATCTGTGAACCCAGGCCCAGCCGGAAGCGTCCACCGCTGTACACCTGCAGGTCGTACGCGGCGTGCGCGAGATGCAGTGGGCTGCGCGGGCCGGCGATCGCGACGTTGGTCATGAGGTCCAGGTCGGCCGCACCGGCTGCCGCAACCAAGGGCAGGAACACGTCGTGCGGGCCTTCGAAGGTGAACACCCCGTCGGCGCCGAGCTCGGCCAGCTCGCGCGCGTGGCGGGCCGCGCGCTGGGGTGCGCCGTCGATCTGGAGTTGTACGCGCATGGGTCAATAGCTCCTCGTCAGTTCCCGACGTAATCCAGAATCGCCGCGGCCACTTCGGCCGGCTTGTCGACCTGCAGGAAATGCCCTGCCCCGTCGATGGTTTGGACCAGCGACCCGGCAGGCAATGCGCTCAGCAGCTGCTCCGCATAGCCGACCTGCATCGCGCCGTCCGCCGTGCCGTGCAGGTACAGGATCGGCGCGCGCGGCAGCTCCCGCAGGTACCGCTCGAACTCGGCATACGGAGCACCGATGCCGCCCGGGCGAACCAGCGCCCGGTAGTAGCCGACGGCGGCGACCCGATGCTCGGGGGTCGGCAGCGCGGCGAGTGTGGTGGCGACGTCCTGGGACACCTCGGTTCCCGCCGGCGACCAGTCACGCCAGAGGCGCGGGACGACGCGGTGCAGGGTGCGCTCCGGCAGGCCGGGAAGCTGAAAGTACATGATGTACCAACTCATTCGCAGCTGGATCAGGCTCATCCGGACGGTGCGGGCGAAACCGAACCGGGTCTGGCTCATCGCCGCCAGCGGCGGGACGGACATCGAGACCACCGAATCGAACGGCGAATCCGGATACGCGGCAACGGCATTGGCAGCGAAGGCACCCCAGTCGTGACCCACCAGCACGGCATCGGGCCCGCCGCCCAAGGCGTCGTAGAGGTCCAGCACGTCGGACACCAGCGCGCCGACGTGATAGTTGCCATCGGCCGGCACACCACTCGGCGCGTAGCCGCGCATGAAGGGCGCCACGACACGGTAGCCCGCTCCAGCCAGCAGCGGGGCGACCCGGCGCCAGCCATGCGCGCTGTCCGGAAAACCGTGCAGGCACAACATCAATCGCCCGTCGGCCGGGCCCCACGCCAGTGCCCGCATCCGCAGGCGCGGCAGCGTGAGGTCCAGGGTCTCCTGATCGGCCATGTCGCTACGGCGTCAGCGTGACCTTGATGCAGTCGGCCGTCCGCGCCGCGACAGCGGCATAGGCCTTCGGCGCGTCATCGAGCGACATGGCATGGGTGAAGATGCCGTCGGCGTCGAGCCGGCCCGACTGCAGCAGCGGGATCAACGCCGGCCAGGTTTGTTGCACCGGCGCGGTGGTCATGCGGAGGGTGATGCTGCGGATGAGCGACAGGGTCGCCGGGAACGGGAAGGGGTTGAGGTCGTGCACACCGACCACGGACACCGTGCCACCCGCGCGCACGGTGGTCAGCGCCGCGTTCATGGTGGTGTCATTGCCGACGGCGTCGATCACCGACACCGCTCCCCTGCCGCCCGTCGCTTCGTGGACGGCGCCGATCTGCTCCGGCGTGATCGCGGTGGCACCGCTGCGCGCGGCCAGCTCGCGGCGCCCCTCGACCGGGTCGACGGCGAACACCTGACCCGCACCCTGCGCGATGGCACAGCGCACGGCACACAGCCCGACCGCGCCCAGGCCGAAGACGACGACGGTGCCGCCGGGCGGGATGTCGGCACGCTGCGCCGCGGCCCAGCCGGTGGCGAGATTGTCGGTGAGCAGCAGGGCGGCTTCGACACTGAGATCGCTTGGCAGCCGGTGCAACTGGAAGTCCGCGGACGGCACCGCCAGCAGTTCGGCCTGCGCGCCGCCCAGCACACCGGAGCCGAAGATCTGCGGTCCCGACACGCACGTGATCGGGTCCTTGGTGTCGCAGCCGACGCAGTGGCCGCAGCCCGCCACCGACGAAATCAGCACCGGGTCACCGACTTTGACGGTCCGCACCTCCGGACCTACCTCCACGACGGTGCCGACGGCCTCGTGGCCGAGCGCCAGCGGCGTGGCCAATGGGTAGTCACCCTCGTAGAAGTGCAGGTCCGATCCGCAGATGGCCGCCGTCGTGATCTGGACGACGGCGCCGTCCGGCCCGGGCAGCACCGGGTCGGGCACGGTGTCGACGTAGACGTTGCCGGGCGCGTCGATCAAAACGGTTCTCAACTGTCCACCTCTGCTGATCCGGTGTTCCGTAACGGTGTTACAGAGTCACCTTACGGAACACCGGATCCGCAGTGTCGAGAACCCTCAGAGAACGTCAACCTCGCGGCGCCGGCGCCCGATGTAGACGCTCAGGCCGATCGCACCCAGGCTCAGCAGGCCGCAGGTGACGGCGGCGATGGTCAGCGCCTTGTTCGGGTTCTCCAGCCCCTTCTGGTCGTTGACCAGTTGCAGGTTGTAGTCGCCGGGCAGCGGGGCCTCACGCGGCTCGTCGAGACCGGGGAACTGCTGCGTGCGGTGCACCTCGAATTGCCGCTCGCCACTGGGGCTCTGGGTCCACTGGCCCCAGGCCGGAGTGACGCCGTCGAGCAGCACGCGGCGTTCGCCGTACTGCACGTCGTCACCGGCGTCGACGATGCGCTGCACCCGGAACGGCTGGTAGACCGCGTCCGAATAGCGAACCTGCACAGGCACATCCGCGTAGCTCAGCACCGGCGGGGGCGGCGGGGGCAACGGCACACCGACGCCCGGGTAGTACCCACCACCGAAGAAGCTGCCGACCGCCACGTTGACAGCCGTGTTCACCGCGTTGACCACCACCGCCGTGAAGCTGTACGCCGCGAGGTCGGCGACCTCCATGACGATGCGCTGCAGCGGCGGGATGTACACGATGCGCGGCGCGTCCCGGTAGACGTACACGACGCGGACGGGGTCGCGGTACGGGTTGAACAGCACCGGACGGTAGTAGTCGTCGTACTGCACCCAGTCGGGCCGCCACTGCCGCACCCGGTTGTCCCAGTCCCGGCCCATGGGCCGGTCGTCACGACGGTCCCAGTCCGGGTTGTCACGACGGTCCCAGTCCGGGTTAGCACGACGGTCCCAGTCGGCACGCGTGTCGTGCTGGAAATTGGCGACGTTGACTACCTTGGCCAGATCAGCCACGTCGTGCACCGGCGCCGGCTCGGGCACCTTCACGTCGACCGCTGCGGCTGCCTTGGCGGTGGCGATGTCCTCGACCGGAGCGGTCAGCGTCTCGGGCTTGAGCAGTTCGATCGGCCGCACCTCGCGGGACGTCGACGGCGACGCCGCCTTCGACGATCCGGCCGTCACCGTTGCCGACGCCGTGGCCGAAACCTCGGCTCGGCCGGGACCGGCCCCGACGGCCGCATGCTCGCCGAACTGCCCCTCCAGACCCGCGACCGGCTTACCTTCTGCCACAGCGGGATCGGTCGGAGCCGTCGACTTGTCCGGCTGGACGGCACCGGCCGGCGACGGGCGCTCCGCGAGCGCGGTGGTCGGGCTCGGCGTCGCCGAACTCACCGACGGGGTGGGTTCCGCGACGGCGGTCGACGGACGTGCCGGCGTGGTCGGCTCAGCAGGAACCTCCTGCGCCTTGGTGACCTTGGTGGTCGGTGCGGGAGTTTCGGTGTGCGACGGCGGAGCCGCGACGACCGGCGTCTCGACGGGCGGCGTCGTCGTCGGTGCCGGCGGAGTCTTGCTCTCGGGGACCTTGTTCTCCGGGGCGGTCACCACCGGAGCCGCCGGGGCGGTCACCACCGGGGCGACCGGGGCCGCGGGCGGATCGGCCGGCGGCTTGGCCTGGACAGGCGGGACGTCGGCGGGAGCCGGCCGGCTCGGCGCGTCGGCGTCGGCTGTCTGGTCCCGCTGTTTGCGTCCGCGCTGCCCACCGTCCTGCCCGTAGCCGCCTCCGGAACCCGAGCCGTCCTGCGCCGAGGACGAATCCTGCCTTGGCGGCTTCGGCACCACGGTGGTGGTGGTCGGGCTTTCCGAATCACTGCCCGGTTTGGCGGACACCGGCGCCGCGCCCACCGTGAGCGCGGTCAA
The DNA here is from genome assembly GCF_009729075.1 of Mycolicibacterium sp. CBMA 226. GTDB lineage: Bacteria > Actinomycetota > Actinomycetes > Mycobacteriales > Mycobacteriaceae > Mycobacterium. The sequence continues at coordinate 129,675 of NZ_VTGY01000014.1, forward strand.
TGTGGTCGCCACGCCGGCGGCGACGAATCCCACCAGCCGCCCCTGTCGGCGTGCCGGCTGAATATTTTTGTAATCGGTTTTAGCGGTTTGCGTGCCCATCGCGCATCGACTCCCTGCTGTGTCGCAACGTCTCACCGAATCCATCTACTTAGACGGGCTCGGTGTTACAGCAGTGCGCTACTTTCCTGGGGACTGCCCGGCTGCGATCGATGCGGCGGCACCGCGGGGTGCCGCAGGAACGCCCGATCCCGCGGGAAAGCCACTCTTCGGAATCCCCGGCGTGCCCAGTTGGCCGGCCAGCCACGGCAGGCTCTTCTGAAACGCCACGACCGCAAACGGCCAGTCATGCTTACCGGGCTGGGTGCCGATGGCGCAGTCGATGCCCAGCTGCTTACCCAGCGAGCACAGCGCGTTCGCGGCCTCGGTCTGGTCGCCGGGGTTGCCGGCACCGTCGCGGCCACCCAAGCCGACGGCGTCGGGGTGGGACTTCGCGCCCTTCCACTGCGTGGGGGCATCCGACGAGATTGCGAACCAGCCTGAAACACCTTGATAAGGACCGTGTTTGGTCATCACCGTGCGCGGGTCGAAGGCGGCCCACTGCGCCTCGCTGCCGCCGTAGAGGCGGGCGATGGTCTGCTCTTTGGTCCCGGCGTTCGGGCCCATGTCCCCCGCGATGTCGACGAATGCGCCGAACTGCTCGGGGTGCGTGACGGTGAGGTCCACCGCGCAGGTACCGCCCATGGACCAGCCGACGACACCCCAGTTGGCCGGTTTGGCGCTGACCCCGAACGTCGACTCCATGTACGGGGGCACGTCTTTGGCGAGGTGGTCGGCGACATTGCCACGCGGACCGTTGACGCACTCGGTGTCGTTGTTGAACGAACCACCGGCGTCGACGAAGACGAACACCGGGGTATAGCCACCGTGGGCAGCGGCGACGTTGTCGAACATGCTCGCGACGTTGCCGATGCGCAGCCAGTCCGCAGGGGTGTTGAACTCGCCGGCGATCATCATGACGGTGGGCAGTGCGGGGGCATCGTGCGCGAACCACGCAGGCGGCAGGTACACCACTTCACTACGGTGCTTGAAGCCCGAGGCGGTGTCCGGGATGTCGACGTGAACCACCGCGCCATGCGACGGGACGACGCCGGCCGCCTTCATGGAGGTGACGCTGGACATCTCGGTTTCGTCGGTCAGCGGGCCGGCGGTCAGCTCATTCCACGCCGCCTGCACCGTCATGAAGTACCCGACCCAGTCGTTGAGTGCCACGCCCGCGCTCAGCACGCACAGCGGCACGGCGAGTACCGAGACCGCCCGGCGCCACCATTGCGCGCCGCGCCAACCCAGCACCAGCACGGCGAGCGCGAGTCCGGACAGACCGATCCAGACCCACAGTGAATCGGGCGCTGGGTTGCCCGCCAGGCCTTCGGAATTGATGTACCAGTTCGCGCCGAGAGCGGCGGCGACGCCGATCGCGACGCAGACCGGCAGCCACACCAATCGCCACCGGCGGACGCGCCATCCGATGGCGAACACCAGCACGACGGCGGCGACCACCTGGATCGTGATCGGCACCCATCCCTCGAGGAGAGATACGCCATGGTGGTTGGGCGCGATGACAGGCGGTAACGGCGGGAGCGCCGGATTCGGCGGGGCGTCGGCAAGCAGCGTCGTCGTCACAGAATTCGATGATGGCGGCCTCAGCTGTGCGCCGGCTGTGCTGACCACATGAGGCTCGTTAGCTTGAGGGCTGCCCGATGCCCACACCGAAATACAGCTCTGGCACGACGCCCGGATACAGATCGCGCGGGTTGGCACCACCGGCCTGTCCCGGGATGCCGACGCAGACGTCTTCCTCGACGCCGTCGACGTGCCGGCTCTGGCACGTGGCCGGCTGATCGGCGGTGGCGGTGGGCGCCGTCAGAACGCCGGCGAGACAGAGGGCCAGCGCCAGCAGCCCGGTAGTCATCCGGCCTTGTTGCGTTGTTCTGCTCATCGCGTTCGTCATCGCTCGTCCCCGGCATTCGTCGGCCACCGGATTTCGGCCCTATGAAAAGTCTGCGCCCCGACCGATTGCGATGCCAGGGCGATTTCCGATCAGCGCTCGGGCTCAAATTCACTCTAGTCACACCAGTCACAGCCGTCACATAGGAAACTCTAATGTGAATTTGCAACTTAGATCACTTTAATAACAATTACATCACTAGACGCGATTGAATCACTAATAACAAAAGAATCACAGGCCACATCAGCGCCTATAACCACACGGTAAACACTAGTCACGTAACACTTCACTGACCTGCAGCGACACGCTAGATAACAGCAGTCAGTGCCGTCGCTTCTGCATCAGAAATATGCAGAAACACTAAAATTACTCAAAGAATAACAATTACCCCATTAGCACAGCTGATTTTCAGGTTTAACGTCTGTATAGACAGCACCATGCGTCAATTGCGAACCAAGTTGCGATCGGAATCCGACCGTTCGCACAACAGGATCGAGGTGGGTATGAGCGGGCATCTATTTGTTCGTGCAGTCGCCATATCCGGCGTCCTCGCGATCTCCCAACTGTCGTTGGCGATCTCCGATGCGAACGCCGAACCCAACTGGGACGCCATCGCCCAATGCGAATCGGGCGGCAACTGGTCAGCCAACACCGGCAACGGCTTCTACGGCGGACTCCAATTCAGCCCGGGCACGTGGGCCGCCAACGGCGGCGCCGGCTCACCGGCGGCGGCCAGCCGCGGAGAACAGATCCGCGTGGCCCGAAATGTGATGAAGACACAGGGAATCGGCGCATGGCCGGTATGCGGAAGCGCGGCGGGGCAAGCTCAGGCACCCAACGTGTGCCGCACCCTGGTGCAGTTCATCCCGCTGTCGAACCTGCCGTTCCTATGCCGAACGCTGCTGACCGTCTTCCGCTGACGCGCGGGAGGGCTATCTGCTCAGCAGTGCCAGCTCCTGCTCGGTGACCAAGCGCTCCATTTCGGCCCGATAGGCCTGGTCGTCCGACGGACGACGGGTGACGGCGGCGGTGACCTGCGCGACGATGCGTTCCACCTTGCGAGCTGTAGACATTGGACGCTCCCAACCACGAACTGAATGGCCTGACTGCCCTCAAGCCACTCTGATCACATTGGTCTACAGGCGTCACATTTTGGATACGGCTGCATCACATGTCGCACACTATGGCGCGCCGTGCGCGTGTCGTTCGCGTCGCGCGTGAGACCGTGCCCCGCCCGCGGCGCCGATGCCACTCAGGCGGCGTCGGCACGCAGTGCCGCCAACAGCGCCGGCGCCGCTTCGTCGAAGAAGCTGTCCTGGGAATCCCCGCCGATCTGCACGAGCGCGATATCGGTGAACCCGGCGTCCCGGTAGGCGCTCACGGCCTCGACAACTGCGTCGATGTCGGGCCCGCACGGAATCTGGTCGGCCACGTCCTCCGGTCGCACGTATTGCGTCGCGGCGTCAAAAGCCTTGGGGTTGGGCAATTCCGCGTTCGTCGGCCAACCGCCGCCGAACCACCGGAACTGTTCGTGCGCACGCTCCACCGCCTTGTCGCGATCCCTGTCCCAACAGATCGGCAACTGGGCCACCGCCCGCCCGGTCGTGTCCAGGCCCTGGACCCGACGCTCATGGACCCACTGGTCGACGATCGGCTTGTCCGGGGAAACGTCGATCATGAAGTCGGCGAAGTCCGCCAGGCGTTGGACCGACTTCTCGCCCGTCATGGAGATGCCGATCGGAACCGGGTCGGCCGGCAGGTCCCACAGCCGGCCGGCATCGACTTGAAAGTACTCACCCTTGTGGTTGACCACTGCGCCGTCGAGCAGCTGACGAATGATCTTCGTCGCCTCGCACAGCATGTCCAGCCGGCGCTCGTAGGCCGGCCAGCCGTGACCCACGACGTGTTCGTTGAGGTTCTCCCCGGTGCCGAGGCCGAGCAGGAACCGCCCGTCGGCCAGGATCTGTGCCGTCGCCGCCTGCTGCGCGACGACCGCCGGGTGGTAGCGCACCGTCGGGCACGTCACGTAGGAACATAGTTCGACGCGACTGGTCGCATGCGCCACCGCGCCCAGCACCACCCAGGCGTTGGGGGCGTGTCCCTGCGACACCAGCCACGGCGAATAGTGGTCGCTGCAGACTTCGAAGTCGAAGCCGAGCTCTTCGGCCCGAACAGCATGCCTCACAAGCTCTTTCGGGCCGCATTGCTCGGTCATGAGGGTGTAGCCAAATCGAGTCATGCGGGTACCTTTCCGGTGTACCGACACCTACTGATCTGACTGGTTCGCCCGCTGCCGGGCCTCGGCCGCTTTCGCCGCAGCCCGGGCGGATTCGGCCTCGGCTTCCTTCTTCGCCGCATTGCGCTGCGATTCGCCCTTGTCCTGCTGCGCCTGGCCTTCACGGAACAGGTCATCGCGACCGATCAGCGCCCCGACCAACGTCTTTACCTTGCCTTTGATGCCCTCGACGACGCCCTTGGCGCCTTCTTCCGGACCGCTCTCACCCATGAGGTCCTCTTTCCGGTCGTAGATTCGCGACGACCGTGCAATTCGGCCGTCACTGTGATGGTTCCCCTACAACCAGATGCGAAACCTTAAGCCCGGGCCGACCGCTGAGAAGCCTCAGTCGCCCAACGACGCCAGGTAACGAATTCCACCGATACCCGGCAGGAAGAAGTAGGCGCCACCCTTCATCGTGGTGAACGCCGGAAGCCCCTTGTGCACCTTGCGGATCGGCCTTCTAGGCACCGTGAAGTCCAACGTGCCGTCCTGCGTGCCGCAGATCGGATCGTGTTCGTTGCCGAGCTCATGGAAGGCTTTGTCGTTGATCCAGACGTTCTGCGCAAACTCGAACTGGCGCACCAGATCTCCGCAGATGATGAACGCCGCGATGCCGCGGTCGACGCCGTCATCCGGCGCACCGTCGGGCAACGCAGGGCCGTACGTTGCGCCGCGGCGGATCATCCGCCGCCGATTCATGTAGTGCGCGGTGTCGCGGGGATTCAACCGCCGCGCGTGCGCACCCAGTGGACACGCATAGCCGAACGGATCTTCTACTTTGTAATTGAAGTCGTTGTTGCGCATCGGATCGGCACCCAGCTCCGGGTCGTCCTTGCCCGGGGCCAGCACCAGCGGGGCACCGCTGCGCCACCGGCCCATGAACTTCGCGGCCAAAAGCTCTTCGCCTTCCGGGGTGTCGGCGTTATCGCGCAGGTAATCGCGAAACACCCCGACGTGCTCTTTCAGTCTGCGATACGCCATGTAGCTGCCGTTGCGCGAAAGCGCCTCGGGCTGTGGCAGATCCACGACCGGACCGTTCTCGTCGTCGTAGCCGAGGATGAACTCGCCGGGTGCCAACGGGTCGCCCGAACCCGGCGTCGGCTCCTCCCCCGCCCCCTTCATCACCGGCTGCGACAACCGATCCCGGAAACCGAAGTGATCGTGGGCGTAATTGAACGGCGGCGTGGCATTGAGGTCGAGGGATGACAGGCTGCGCACGCCCTCGGTCCGGGCGAGCAGATCGTCGTGCGCCGCGATGGATTTGGCATTCTTTTCGTCCGTGCGGGAGAACAGGATCGCGATGGCGTGCAGGTCATCGCCGGCCAGTCCCCCCACCCAGTGCTCAGGCGCGGCGGGTCCGACGTCACCCAGGATGCTGGCGCGCGAGGCCATCCCTTCCCGGAACGCATCGGGGAATGTCGCCAGCGACTCCTCCGGCACACCCAGCGCGCGTAGGCCGTTCCAGGTGAATGCCAAAGTGACCCAGCGATCGGACTGGTCCATCGAGGCTTTCGCGTCGGTCGCCGACTGCACCTTGTCCTGCATTGCCGACAACCACGCCCGTCCACCTTCGGCGGTGTCGAACGTCAGGAACTCGTAGCGCCCCGTGAGAGCAGGAGTTCGCGTCAGCAGGATGTGCTGGATGTCGTCGAACTCGAGCATTACTGCATTTGATCGAGCATCGTCGAGAACGCCGCTTTCAACCGGAGCGCCTTCTTGATCTCGTCCGCGGTCACGTATGGGTACTCGCCGTACTCCAAGAAGCTCGGCTGCTGGTGGTCCCGGACAAATTTGATGAACGCGTCCGGGTTCTCCTTCCAATCCTCCGGGAACCCTTCGAGGTTGGTGAACACCGTCGTGATACCGGTCGCGCTGAACAGCGCCACCGCATCCTCGGTGTACTTGTCGAAGTCGGTGTCGAAGATACCCATGTACTGGAAGTGCAGACCCGAGCCGATGTCGAACAGGTTCCACCGCAGATAGTGCAGACGCAGTGGCGCCAGTGCATCGGGGCTCGCCTTGATGGTTTCCTCAATGGTCTTGCCGTATGCACGGACCGCTTCCTCACGGCCCTCTTTCACCTTTGCGATGATCGAGAAGCCGTAGCAGGCCGGAGTCCTCGGGAACACCGGGCCGTAGCGGCCGCGCACCTCTTCGAAGTACCCCTTCTTGGGGATCGCCATGGCCGCCGGTTTGGTCCAATCCTGGCTGTTCTCGCTCATATTGACCTCTTCGTCACGCATACTCGACAGGGACGGACGGTAGCACCGCCGTCGGCCCTCGCGCGGCGATTGCGGCACGGTCAACCCAGCGAATCGCAGCAACGATCAACAACGACTGAACAAACTCAATAATCGCGCAACAGCCCCCTGAGCGGCAACGCCGAATTATGCTCAGCCAACACGGGTTTCCGCGCTCCGGCAGAGTGCCGACGACCCGCGAGTCAGCGTCCGAAAGAAGAAGACCATGCGACTGAAGCAGCGCTCTCTGAGTCTGGGTCTGGCGCTTACGTTCGTGCCCGTCGGCCTCAGTGCGGCGGCGCCCGCCTCGGCCGACTGCACCGGCGCCGGGTACGCCACGGTGTGCGCCCAGGGTGACGTTCGCGGCGGCGGCCCGACGCCGCCCTCCGCGGCCTACCCGTCGTACTGCGCCGATCCCTGGTATTGCGACGACGGCTGGGGCGTCGACGTGATCGTGCCCCTGCCACCGCGCCCGATCCGTCCCCCGGGCGGTGGCGGTGGCGGTATCGGACCGCGTCGCTGATCCCTTAGTTTCCACAACCTTTAGGAGCAACCCCACATGAAAATCCGCAACATCATCGGTGCCGGCGTGATGGCCGGAGCGACGTTCCTCGGCACGGCCACGACTGCCATCGCCGACCCGCCGGACTGCACTGCCGGTGATCTCGCCAATGTGATGTCCGGGGTCAACGCCGCCACGTCGGCGTACCTGTTCACCCACCCTGACGTGAACGCGTTCTTCACGGGCCTCAAGGGCAAAACGCGGGACCAGATGCGCACCGATATCACCGCGTACATGGATGCGAACCCTCAGGTGAAAACCGAAATCCAGGGGATCCGCCAACCCGCGGCCGACTTCCGCGCGCGCTGCAACGCCCCGGCTCCCGACGGGCCGATGAGCTGAGCGGTCAAACGCAACAAACACGCCGCAGCAGGCGCGTTTCGCGTTAGAGTTTTCACGGCCAGTTCGCCGCTCACCACATGGTGGGCGGCGAATCCGCGGAGAGGAGTCACAGTATGAGGACATCCGTGAAGATCACCGGTGCGATCGGCGCGAGCGCATTGGTCGTCTTGGCCGCAGCCGGCTGCGGCAACGATTCGAAATCCAAGGAGTCGTCCACGACGGCGACCTCCTCGGCATCGTCATCGGCGACCAGTTCAACGTCGAGTTCCGCTGCGGCGCAACCAACCGACTACAGCGCTCTGCTGATCAAGGGCACCGACCTCGTCGCGCCAGAGGTGTTCACGGCAGGCGCACCGATACCGAATCCCAACGGAAAACCGGGCGTCGCAACGTCATTCAGCAATCCGGACGGCACCCACGTCATCGGCGACACGATCCTCATCCTTGACGATCCCGCAACTGCGGCGGGCGCCCTCGACGCGGCCAAAGCTGCACTCGGCGGCAGCGTGGCCGGTGGGGCACCCGGGCCCATCGAAGTCGGCACCGGCGGCACCACGGTATCGGGCAATTCACCTGACGGTTCCAAGTCTGTGACGGTCGTGCTGTTCACCGAGGGCAAGGCTTTCGTCACCCTCGAATTCGACGGACCCAAGGATGCCGCCGCGCCATCAGATTTCGTTCTCGACGTCAGCCAGAAGCAGGACGCGGCCATCAAGAACGGGCTGCACGGCTGACCGGTCGCCCATACCTTCCCGTAACCGCAGCGACCCACTCACTCACCGCTCCCATTTTGGGACCGGTAGCCGTCTCGGTCCTGTGTCATTGCGCCGGAATCCCAATCAGATTCCAATCGGTGCGCCGTAGCGTTCCGACGCGACTGCTGCCGGCCGCGTAATGACCAGAACAGGGAAAGGCTGCAATGACTGACATACCGCCAGGGAACTACCCTCCGCCGCCAGTAGGCGGCCCTCCGCCCGGAGGCGCACCGCCCAACAACAACCTGGTGTTGGGCATCCTCGTCACCATTTTCTGCTGTCTGCCGTTCGGAATCGTGTCTATCGTCAAGGCAACTCAGGTCTCGGGCCTGTGGAGCCAGGGCCAGTTCCAAGCCGCGCAGGCAGCCGCCGACGACGCCAAGAAGTGGGCGATGTGGGGTGCGATCGCCGGCGCCGTGGTGCTGGTGGTCTACCTGGTCTTCACTTTCGCGATGGGCGCATCGTCCTACGGGGCTGCACTTACGTGATGCCGACTCGACGGTGGGCCGCCACACCCGTAGTGGTGCTGGCGGTTCACCGCCGGGATTGACACTGACAGCATTGGGCGGCAACGGAATCCGGGTTCGGGTGCTCTGTCAGACCCGGGTGGTGACCTCCGTCAAGGCCCGATCCAGCATGTTGAGTGCGCGGATCGACGCGCGTACCGGGCCTGGCCGCATCTCCGGCAATCCGACGTCGAAAACAGCTGCCTCGCTTCGCTTGTCGACGACGACGTCTTCGCCGGCGATCAGTTTCCGTACCCGGGCTATCGCGTCGCAGGCGCGCGCCGCTGCCTGATGCAGCGCGTCTGCTGCGTCAGCGGCGTCGGCGGCCGCATCGCGATGCGATGCGGTGACCCCCGCACGGGCGAGCGCGTGCGCCGAGCGGTTGGCGACCTGTAATCCGCGCAGCAGACGCCGGACCCCATGCCGCAACTCGGAAACCGGCCCCATCTGAAGCGGTTTGCCGGCCGTGATGGCTTCCTTCAACGAGTTGTCCATGCGGCGGGTGTCGGCCACCAGGTCATCGGCATCGCCCACGGTGAGTACCGCGGTCACGGCGGTGTCGATCACCCGCTCCATGCGGTCGAGGTATTCGGTGACCTTCTCGGCGAACGTATCGCGCGTCCTGGTGGAGAAGACGAAATACGCGGACGCGATGCCCACCAGGCTTCCGACGGCCGTTTCAGCGATTCGGACCTCGAGCACCTGAACGCTGAAATTGCCGAGCAGCCCATACAGCATTGCCAGCAAGACCGTCACGAAGAACGTCAACCAGAAGTACGCGACGGACACCAGATAGAACGCGAAGAACACGCAGACCACCAGGACGACGATCTGTATCGCGGGATGCCGGCCGATCTCGGCGGCGAGCAGGACGCCTGCCACCACACCGGCGATCGTGCCGACGATGCGATGGCCGGCGCGGGAGAGAATCTCACCGCGCGTCGTGACGCCCGTGAACACCAGGAATGCCGTCAGCACCGCCCAGTACCCGCGGTCGGGCGAGATGAGGTTGCCCAAAACCGTTGCCGCACTGGTCGCCACCGCGACTTGGATCGCGGCTTTCGTACTGGGATTCAGCCCGGTTGGCGCCTCCTGCTGCTCGTCGTCGGCGTCGGCCCCGTCGGCCGCGATATCGTCGTCGCTGATGCCCCGGGCGTTGGTGGTGATGTGATGAATTGCCAAGTGCGCCTGCATCGCTCGGTACGCGGTGACCGTCGCGACGCCCGCCGAGGTCGACAGATCCGCCTTGTCCGCCGCTGCGGCACCCAGGCGGCGAGCCTGCCGCAGCTGGTCGTCAGTGGGATTGTTGTCCAGGCAGATCCGCAGCGCCGCGACCGCATCGACCAGACCGTCGGGCCACGGCTCATCCTGGTCCAGCCACCACAGCCACGACACGGCCTGCTCCAGCATGATCTGCGCCTCGAAGACCCGCAGCGCCAAGTCCTTGCTGGTGACGCTGAGTGACTTTGCGGCTTCGTGTCGATCCAGCCAGTCGTCGATGAGCAGCGCCGTCTCGCCGAGCTGATCGAGTTGGTACCGCACCACCTCGATGGTGACCTGACCACGCCGGGTCGCCACGTCCAACGTCGAGATCGACGCACTCCGCAGCGCCGACAACAGCCGACGCGCTTCGACGCGGGGCCGTTCCGGAAACAGCAGCACGTGCACCAGCAGCGACGAGATGATGCCCACCGCGACGGCGACCGCCAGCACCGGAATCTGATGCACCGGAGTCCGCAGGAACATCACGAAGAAGTACGAGATGAACGCGACCATCCCGAGCGCGTTCCCGCGCGGACCGTACCGCCGCACCCACACCGCGGCGAACAGCACGGCGATGAAGCCGACGTCGACGATCTTCCCGTGCGGTGTCAGCAAGGCGGCCAGGGCCATGGCGCCGACAGCCGGGAAGAACAGCAGCACCGTCGTGATGTTGCGGCTGCGCTGATCGCGATCTTTGACGGCGGCCGACGACTGCATCGCCACCACCGCGCCGAGCATCGCGACCGTGACCGGTTGTCCCGCCGCCCGGGTGAATGCCAGCATCGCGACGATCGCCAGCAGCAGCGAGAAGGTGGTCGCCGCCGCGCTCCGGAGCCGAATATGTCCGGGGTCGGCAGCACTCAGAACACTTGCTCTCCGCACCGCTGCCGAAATCTGCACGGCTCAATTCTGCGATATGGACCTGTGCCGACTGCTGCTGTCGAGGTTGCGGAATACGCGCGGTCAGCGGCGATGCTTGCTGGGACTGGCTTCGAGGGCGGGCTCGGGACGGGGCCGCTGGGTCGTGGGCCCTGTTCCAGGCGGCGCGCTTCCCGCTCCAGTGCCGCCGATACCGAGTCGCCCGGCAAGCCATGGCAGCTTCGCCGCGAAGGCGCGGCCGGCGAATGGCCAATCGTGTCGGCCTTCTTCGAGCGCCACGTCGCAAGCTATGCCGTTAGCCGTTGCCACTGTGCGCAATTCGGCGGCGGCTGCTGCCTCACCGGCGTTACCGCCACGCAGGCCGTGGCTATCGTTCGTCGCGCCAGATACGACGATGGTTCCGGCGATACCGGTATAACGGCCGTGGCGTGCCATCACCGAGACCGGGTCAAAGGCCGTCCACGCCTGAACGCTGCCGCCAAATAGGCGATCCACCGTTTGCGCCTTGTCACCAGCGTTGGGCCCACGATCACCGGCAATGTCCAGGAACGTCGCGAAGCGCTCGGGGTGCATGACTGTGAGGTCGATGGCACACGTACCGCCTGCCGAAAAGCCGGCCACTCCCCACGAACGCGGATCAGAGCTCACGTTGAGGTGCGTGACGAGATAGGGCACAACATCTCGAACCAAATGATCGGCGGAATTGCCTCGCGGTCCATTGACACATTCGGTATCGACATCGAAGGCACCACCCGCATCGACAAAGGCGAGCACCGGAGCATTGCCTTGGTGTTGGGCCGCGAATCGGTCGACGGTCGTAATCGCGTCGCCGGCACGGATCCAGTCCGGCGGGGAGTTGAACTCACCTCCGATCATCATCACGACAGGCAGCGCGGCCGGCGGCGGACTGGAGAACCACGCCGGAGGCAGATAAACCAGTTCGTCACGGTGCCGGAAGTGCGGATCGGATGGGTTGATGGACACGGTCATCACCGTTCCGCGCGCGGGAATCTGCGTGCCACGCAGCGCAGCGACCGTCGCCGGGTCCAACTGGTCAGGTAGTGGTCCGCCGACCAGCTCCGTCCACGCCGCGCCCACAGTCGGCAGATAGCCGAGCCACGCATTGGCAGTCGTCACCGCGCACAAGAGCGAGGTGACGACAGTGGTCAGTGCTACCGCACGTCGACCCCATCGACTGTGTCGCCAACCCGCAACCACCAACACCGGCACGCTCGCGGTCGCCGCGACCCAGAACCACAACCGAAGCGGAGTGACACCGCTGATGATGCCGGCGGAATCCAGGTACCAGTGCGCGCTGGCGGCGGCAATCACCCCGCACGCCACAGTTATCGGCAGCCACACTCGCAGCCAATGCCAACGGTGCGAAACCACGGCCGAAATCAGCAAGGCGATCCCGATCATCTCAGTCGCGACCGGGATGACGCCGTGGGTCAACGATGCGTGCTCGAAGAGCATCGCCGAGAGCTGGGGCGCTGCGGTCACGATGCCACCTATTTCCTTGACCGCGTTGATCAATTGACGTGCCGGCGCCGTACCACCCGGCACAGCGCGCCCTACCGTAACCTCGGCGTAACACGCGCGCAAGATACCGCTCAGCAAACATTTGGTGACGAATCCGGTCGAGGTTCCCGGCCTCACCGCCACAGGTGATCTGGAGCCGTCGGGCCGACGCCCGAGCGCCACGGGCAGTTTCGCCACCAACGATCAAAACGCCTGCTGGCAATAGAGATCCACGGTGGACGGTGCACGCCCGAAGGCGCACGCAGAGGCCAGGTGGTCCGGTCCAACTGCCGAGACCAGCGAATTCTGCTCCACCGGCGCCAGCGACAATCTTGATGATTTCAATTAACCGAGCCGATGGCCGTCATCTGGCGATTTTCCTGACCGAAAGGCAGTCAGACCGCAACCAGAGGGCGCGTGATCTGGTCGTCGTCGACCGGCTTGTAGGGACCGGGCTTGGGCGCCGGTTTGCCGCCGGGAGAAGCGAGCCGGAGGATCGTTCGCTGAACGCTGCCGAACTGCTTACCCAGCCGACCGGTGTTGTAGGGCAGCCCGTAGCGCTCGCAGATGTCTTTGACCTTGGGCGCGATCTCCGCGTACCGACTCGACGGCATATCGGGGAAGAGGTGATGCTCCACCTGGTAACCCAGATTCCCCGACAGCACGTGGAAGACAGGCGAGCCCTCGATGTTGGCCGCCGCCACCAGCTGGCGTAGGTAGAAGCCGCCTCGAGTCTCGTTTTCGACTTCTTCCTCGCTGAACGTGTACGTCTGGTCAGGGAAGTGTCCGCAGAAGATGATCGCGTAGGACCAGACATTGCGAATCAAGTTGGCCGTGAAGTTTGCCTTCAAGGTGCGCTTGAAACCCTTCGGCCCGGACAGTGCCGGGAATGCGATGTAGTCCTTGACGATCTGGCGCCAGGCCTTGTAACCGATACCGCGCAACTCTTTCCGCAACTGTTCTTTGCTCTTGGTGCCGTTGCGAATGGCCTCGGCGTCAAGATCGTGCATGGCGACGCCCCATTCGAAAAACCCGGCGAGTATCAGGTTGTAGATGGGTTGCAGCAGATAGATCGGGTGCCAGCTCTGGTGTGGATCAATCCGCATGATCTCGTAGCCGAGGTCTTTGTCCTTGCCTCGGATGTTTGTGTACGTGTGGTGGATGTAGTTGTGAGAGTGCTTCCACGCGTCGGCAGGTGACGCGGTATCCCAGTCCCACGTGGCCGAGTTGATACGCGGATCCTGCATCCAATCCCATTGGCCGTGCAGAACGTTGTGACCGATCTCCATGTTTTCGAGAATCTTTGCGATGGCGAGCACGGCAGTGCCGAGCAACCACGCCGGCCGGTACCGAGAGCCGAGCAGAATGGCCCGTGAGAGCAGTGCCAGCTCGCGATGCAGCGCGATGATGCTGCGAATGTAGTGGGCGTCGCGGTCGCCGAGGCTGTCGAACACTTCGTCGTGGATGGCATCGAACTCCTTGCCGATCGCCTCGATCTCGCTTGGCGTGAGTCGCGCCAGCGGACTCTCGATCATCGAGTTGCTCATCGTTTCGGAACCTTTCTAGAGGTCGATCTTGACTGGCCCATCCGGGCAATTGATACACGTACGGACCTCCACGCCGGCATGAGTCAATTCCCCTGTGCGCAGGTCACGCACCGATCCCGCGGCCAGCTTGCCGGTACACGTGTGACATATCCCCATGCGACAGCCGTACGGCAAATCCAGGCCTTCTGCTTCACCGGCCACGAGGATCGGCGTTGTCCCGTCGCAATCGGCGGCGGTCCCGGACCGGGTGAACTCGACGGTGCCGCCGCTCCCACTGATGGCGAGGCCGACGTAGTGCTCGAACGATTCCACATGCAGCCGCCCGGACAGCCCCGCGTCGGCGAAGTGTTCTCTCAGCGCCTCGAGCATCGCTCCAGGGCCACACGCGTAGGTCTCGCGTTCCCGCCAATCCGGGCACGCCTCGTCGAGATGCTCGGGCAGCAGGCGTCCAGCTGTGCTCGTCTCGCGCAGACTGTATCGATAGCTGTCGTAGCGGTCATTGAGCCCGGCGAGGTCCCCGGCGAAGATCGCCTCGGCCGCCGTCCGCGCGGAATGGACGTGAACGACGTCAGGCACCTCCTGGCGGCGGTCGAGCGCTCGCAGCATGGCCATGACCGGGGTGACACCACTACCCGCCGTGAGAAACAGCAACTTTGATGGCGGCGGGTCGGGAAGCGTGAACTCACCCTCCACTTCTCCCAACGTGACCACTGAGCCCGGCGCCTGAGTCGAGTTCAAGAAGCGCGACACGACACCATCCGCCGTTCGTTTGACGGTGATCGTCAGCTGGCCGTCGGGCCGGGCCGCGTCGCTGCTGAGCGAATACGCTCGCCAGTGCCGTTTGCCCTGGATATCGAAACCGATACGGAGGTACTGCCCGGGAACATGCCCGCGCCAGCGGAAGCCCGGCGTGATGAATACGGTTACGCTGTCATCGGTTTCGCGATGCACTCGCTCTATCCGGCCGCGTAGCTCCTCGGTGGACCAAAGTGGAGTGATCAGCTCGAGATAGTCGTCGAGCTTCAGCGGCCAGGTGAAGTACTCCATACCGCGCAACAACATCCGCGCCACGCGCGGCATCTGGACCTGTGTCCCCCGTTCCGGCATGTGAGCCACCTCTCCGCACCGACGCTGGCTGCGAATGACTACCCTGACGGCCGGGCGCCCAAACAGTCGCACTGCTCGGATTTTCCAGCGTCCCGTTCCGGAACCGCCAACACGGCCCAATACCGCTGCTCGACCACGCTCAACTCCCTCATCCAGGGAGTGTCAAGGATCAACCGAAGCACGTGTAAAGCATCAGCCGACGTCATACGAGGCTATGAGTAGGGCGGGCGGGGCTCGAACCCGCGACCAAGGGATTATGAGTCCCCGGCTCTGACCAACTGAGCTACCGCCCCATCGCGAGGATCGCGGCCACTATGGTCGCACGCCGTGCCGAGAGGACGTGCCACGGGCCGACTCGACCCGATTAGCACCAGGCATCATGTTGAACGTGACCGGCTCTCACTCATTCGACAAAGCCATGGAACTGCTGCCCCTCGATGCCGACCGCATGCGTGGCACGACGCAGCCAGACTGGGCGAACATGGTCGGCCCGTTCGGCGGCATCACCGCTGCGACGCTGTTGCATGCGGTTGAGCTCCACCCGGATCGCATCGGCGAACCGCTGGCACTGACTGTCAACTTCGCGGCGCCCATTGCCGACGGCGAGTTCGACATCTCGCTCAAAGCCGCCCGGACCAACCGCACCAATCAGCACTGGATCGCCGAGCTCAGCCAGGATGGCGACGTCAAGACCACGGCCACCATGGTGTTCGGTATCCGCCGCGAGACGTGGTCGGATGACGAGTCCCAGATGCCGAGCGTCGCGGCACCCGAAGGACTGGGCATCAGCGGTCCGCCTTTGCCTTGGGTCGGCCAATACGACACGCGATATGTCGAAAACCCTTTTCCCGCAGAGAATTCCGGGCCTAATGAATCGTCAAGGACGACGCTGTGGGTGCGGGACGCGAACCAGCGTGGCCTCGACTTTTCCGCCCTCGCTGCGATGTCGGACATCTTCTATCCCCGGGTATTCCTGCGGCGCGGCGGATTCTTCCCGGCCGGGACCATCTCGCTGACAACGTACTTCCACGCCAGCGGGCAGGAACTCGAAAACATCGGCGGCGACTTCGTGTTGGGCAGCGCCCACGCCAACCGCTTCTCCAACGGGTACTTCGACCAGAGCGCCCACGTGTGGTCCCGCGATGGTTCACTACTGGCCAGCACGCATCAGATCGTCTACTTCAAGGGCTGAAGTCATCCCCTTAAAGGGGTGCGCATTTTCAGACTGCCGAGGTGCCGCCGTCGACCATCAACTCCACACCGTTGACGTAACTCGAGTCGTCCGAGGCGAGGAACAGCGCGACCGTTGCAATCTCCTCAGGGCTGCCCATCTTGCCTCGCGGGATCAGCGCCTCAAATTGCGCTTTTGTTTCGTCGTCGAACAGCCGCTCTTGTATAGGCGTTGCGATCTGGCCGGGTGTCAGCACGTTGACCCGAATCCTCCTGTCCTTCAACTCGGACAACCACACGCGGGCGTAGGCCTGCAGTACCGCTTTGCTGCCCGCGTACACACTCCAGCCCGGAAAGCCTTTGACCGAAGCCATCGAGCCGGTCATGAAGATCGAGCCGCCGTCGTTGATCAGTGGCAGTGCCTTCTGCACCGTGAAGAACGTGCCCCGCGCATTCAGGCCGAAGGTGGCATCGAAGTGCTCCTCGGTGATCTCGCCGAGCGCCCGCGCCTCGCCGGTACCGGCGCTCGTCCACAACACGTCTATGGCACCCTTCTCCCGCCTCACGGTGTCGAACAATCGGTCCAGATCATTCAGATTCGACGAATCAGCTTGCACGCCAGTCACATTCCGACCGATGAGCGCCACAGCTTCGTCCAGTGCGTCCTGCCGTCGACCCGAGATGAAGACGTGGGCCCCTTCCTCCACGAACAACTTGGCACCGGCCAGCGCCATACCGCTCGATCCCCCGGTGATGACCGCTACCTTGCCGTCAAGCTTGCCCATGATTCCTCCATCGATCGATTACCTCGCTCGCGAAGTCGAGCGTCCGGTCAAGGCTCGGGAACGCCGCGAAGGCATCCACGAACGCCTCATCAGTACCCAACGCGGCGAATCGCTCAAGATTCCGCGCAACCGAGTCCGCGGACGTACCGGGTTCGAGGTTCACCCGCATGGCAGTCTTCAGCGCATCGGGATCACGACCGGCGTCCTGCGCCGCACCGCGCGCGATCGACCACAAGTGATCGGTGGCCTCGCCCTGCAGCCCGTCGACGCCGAGCCAGCCGGTGCCGCTGCGACCCACTCGGCGCATCGCGGCCTCGCTGACGCCGCCGATCCAGATGGGCGGACCGCCGGCCTGGACGGGACGCAGGTCGGCATGGACCGGAGGCAGCGACAAGAACTCGCTGTCCCAGGACACCGGCGTGGTTGTCCACCACTCGCGCAGGAAGGCCAGCAGGTCGTCGACCATCCGCCCGCGCCGGCGCCAGTCCGCGCCACGGGCGATGTCGAGTTCGTCCTTCATCCACCCGATTCCCACACCAACATCAAGGCGGCCGTCGCTGAGCACGTCGAGTGTGGTCAACAGGCGGGCCAGGTGCACCGGGTCGTAGTAGAACGTGCTCAGCGTGCTGGAGTTCAGCCGTATCCGGGTGGTCGCCGTTGCGGCGACCGAGCAATACCGGATCGAGGTAACGCTTCATCTCCGGCGGGTACGGCTGCTCCTTGCCCGGATACGTGCTGTGCATCTCGACCGGCGTGACCAGTCGATCGCCGACCCACAACGTGTCGTAACCCAGGTCCTCCAGTCCGCTGCAGAACGCACTGAGGCCACTGGCGCTGGTAATTGCGGGTCCGACGATGGGAATTGCGAAACCAAGCTTCATCGCGAAAGTCCTCTCCCGGCAGACAACAGCCTGCCGACACTGCCGTCTGGCATTGATCTATTTTGTTGATACATCAACTATTGCGGCGTCGCACGGCACCGTGCCCGCTTACGGTTCGACGGGTGCGGCTCAGCTGGGCACAGCGGCCCCGATGGCGAAGTCGAAGTTCCCCACCCCGTGGCGCGCGAGGCCCATCATGATCAGTCCGGCCCCCTCCAGCCAATGCGCCATATGCAAGCCGCCGACGTCACGCGGGCGCAGGCCGAGGCTCTCGATGAACTCCGCGAAATGCGCCTTGACCTGGGTGTCGTCACCGGCGAAGAAGACGTCCAGCGGCCGGCCCTTGGCGAGGACGACCCCAAAGATGGTGTTGAACGCCTTCACCACACTGGCACTGGCCGGGGCCGCCTTGGCGACTTCCTGCGCGACGGAGGTGCCATCGGGGATGGCGAGCCCGTCGGCGGCAGCGTTGAACGGGTTGCTGATGTCGACGATGACCTTGCCCGCGAGGGCGTCCCCATATCGGGCCACGACCGGAACGACGTCGGCGTACAAGACCGACACGATGACGATGTCCCCAGCGGGGACGGCACCGTACTCACCGACCGTGGCGTTGCCGCCGAGGGATTTGGCCAGATCAGCGGCTTTCTCCTGATCACGGCCCATGATCTCGACCCCGTTACCGCCCGCCGCCGCCAGCGCGCCAATGGTGCGGGCCATGTTTCCCGTACCGATAATGCTGATGCTGCTCATGAGGTGTCCCGTCTGGATTTACGATGAAAAAGGTTGACTCCTCCACCATAGACCGGGTTGGTTGATGCATCAACCAACCGTAGCTTGGAGACCGATGGAACCGAACTGGCTGAGCCCTCGCGAAGACCGGGCCTGGCGGGCTTTCGTGCACGCGCATCATCAGCTCGAAGTGCACCTGAACCGGCGCCTGCAGCGATGCGGCCTGTCCGGGGCCGACTACGAGGTCCTGGCGGTGCTCTCGAGCCAGGACGACGACCGCATGCCCGCCCACGCCCTGTGCAACACCCTGGACTGGGAGAAAAGCCGTGTCTCCCACCAAGTTCGGCGCATGGAGAAGGACGGACTGATCAGCCGCGAACCCAACCCCGACGACGCCCGCAGCACCATCGTTTGCTTGCTGCCGGCCGGTCGCGCCGCCATCGAGAAGGCGGCGCCCAGGCACGTGGCGGACGTTCGAGAGAACTTCGTCGACCTGTTCAGCCCCGCTGAGCTCGACATGCTCGCGGCGCTCAACGAACGCGTCCTGCAGCACCTGGCCGACGACGATGACCCGTCAGCCGAAGGCGAACTCCCCTAGCCTGCGTCTCAAGAGAACACCGGCTGGCCGTCGGCGCCGAGCAGATAGCGTTCGGTGCCCTCAGCGACCCGCGGCGCGTCACCTCCCAGCGCGACGGCGATCTTGTTGATGCCGTTGCGCATCACGTCGAGCGTGATCTCGGTGGCCTCGGCGTCGGAGAAATGCGCCCGTACCCCCGCGGCCACCTCGGCGGGTATCCGCGCCGGCGTCCACACCAGCGCGTCGACATAGCGCAGCGCAGCCTTCTGCCGCTCATCGAGCAGTGACGACGACTCGTACAGGTCGATCTCGGAGTACATCGACTCGTTGCCGCCTGCATCCAGCGCCGTGCCTTCGCGCAGCGACTTGCACAGTCGGCAGTTGTGCGCAGCAGCGCCGCGCAGTCGCACCACCTCCGTCGTCACCGGGTCCAGCTCGCGGCGCGCCCCGACGGAGCTGGCGAACCGGTTGAGCAGCAGGTCCACCGGGTCTGCCAGGTGATCCCAGCCGTCGGGGTCCACCACCGGCGGCAGGCCCAGCGCCGAGAACGCGGCCCGCACCCGCGGCACGAAGTCGGCAATGAACATCAGCGCCACGATGCGAAAACTATTGGCGCCCAGCGTCGCAGTGAGCTGTCCGCGCTGGGTCGCAGAGATCACCGAGACATCGGTGCTGAACTGCTCGGCGAATTCAGCCACCAGCGGTTCGGCGTCGGACACGGGCCCGAAAACTTCCTCGTAGGGCAGTGCCGGCAATCCCAAGGTCTCGGCGCACGTCTGCCGCATCACCGCATTGAGCCGGCGATCAGCTCGCGGCGACAACGCGATCAGGGCAGTCAGTAGATCCTCCACACTTCGGATTATGGTCGCGATGAGACCATCGACGCATGGCTTCGACCGTCTCGGCCGCATTCGCCTCCGATAACGCTGCTGGTGCCCACCCTCGCGTCATCGAGGCCATCGTCACGGCCAACCAGGACAGCGTGAGCTCGTACGGTACCGACCCCGGCACCGAACGTGCGGCGCAAAAGCTCAGAGAGACTTTCGGCGCTCCGGACGCCGACGTGCTGTTCGCACTGACTGGCACGGCCGCCAACATCATCGCGCTGGCTTCGGCAGTGCGGCCCTGGCAAGAAATTCTGTGCAGCGACATCGCACACTCATTGCTCGACGAAGCCGGCGGACCCGTGCGGCTCTCCGGCGCACAGCTGACTCCCCTACCCAGCGATGACGGCCTGATCGCGCCGCGGGAGCTGGATCGGCATATCGCCCGGCGCGGAGAGGTGCACCACTCCCAGCCGCGCATCGTCACCATCACCCAGTCCACCGAGAACGGGCGCATCTGGTCGCCCGGCGCGCTGACCGAGTTCATCGACTACGCCCATCAACGCGACCTGCTGGTGCATGTGGACGGCTCACGCATCGCCAATGCCGTTGCCGCCCTGGATATCCGGCCACACGACGCCATCGGTGACGCCGATATCGTGACTGTCGGCGGCACCAAGAACGGCATGCTGTTCGGGGACGCCGTGCTCGTGCGCCGACCCGAACATTTCCACGGGATTCGCTTCCTACAGAAGCAGATCGGCCACCTCGCCAGCAAGCACCGGTTCATCTCGGCGCAGTTCGAAGCCATGCTGCACGACGATCTCTGGTTACACACCGCTGCCCACGCCAACCGGATGGCCGCCGCTCTGAGCGCCGGGATGGTGGCGGTGGGATTGCAACTGGCCGCCTCGACCGAGGCCAACGAGGTGTTCGTCATCCTCGACGCGACGACCACCGCGCGCGTGCGGGAGCACTTCGCGGTCCACGCACCGGACCCGATGCGCCCGGTCGTCCGATTTGTCTGCTCCTGGGCCACCACCGACGACGACGTCGCCGCGGCGCTGAAAGTTATTGCGCCTGACTGACCGACGACATGTGGAAGTCCGGAATCCGGAGCGACGGCATCTGGGCCCGGGTGGCCCAGTCGCCCCATTCGCGCGGCAGAGTGGTCTCACTGATACCGGCCTCGGTGGCGCGCCGCAGCAGATCCAGTGGACTCTCGTTGAACCGGAAGTTGTTGACCGCGGCCGTGACTTCGCCGTCCTCGATGAGGTAGACGCCGTCGCGCGTCAGTCCGGTCAGCAGCAGCACCGTCGGATCGACCTCGCGCATGTACCACAGCGTGGTCAGCAGTAGGCCGCGTTCAGTGCCGGCGATCATGTCGGGCAGGCCCACCGAGCCGCCGGTCATCAGCAGGTTGTCGGCGGGCACGGCCACCGGCGCATCGAATTCCGCTGCGGCAGAACGGGGATAGGCCAGCGCGTTCACGACACCGTCACGAATCCAGTCAACGCGGCCGATGTCCAGTCCGTTGTCGAAGACCGACACCCGCTCCGACGAACTGGACGTCGCCACGAACGGTAGGCAATTCAGCCCTGGCGCAGCAGGATCCGAGTACAGCGTCAGCCCGAGGTCGGTGAGCTTCTCCCCCACCCGAGTGCCGCCCGGCGCCGACAGCGCGGTGCGGCCCTCCTGCGCTCCGCGGCCGTCCATGCTCCAGCCGAGGTAGATCATCATGTCGGCCACAGTCGACGGCGGCATCAGCGTCTCGTACCGGCCGGCGGGCAACTCCACTGTCCGGGATGCCCAGCCGAGACGCAGGCTCAGGTCGTCGAGCATGGAATCGACTGGTACATCGACGAAATCAGCGGTGCTGACGCCGGCCCAGGCGCTGGCGCCATCCCGTTTGGCGTTGATCTCCACGGAACCGGTGGGCTGGGTGAACCGCCGCCGGATGCCGCCGGACGTGGCGAGGTAGGTGGTGTCGAGTTCGTGCCGGGCGAAGCCGTACAGCGCGTCGCTGCGATGAAAGCCGTCGACGAGGCGAGCGGCGACGTTGCCGAACACCGCGGCGCCCGTCAGCGGCGACGGCGTATCCCAGTCGTCCGACGTCTCCTCGTCCGTCAGCGCCGGCGCGCTGTCGCGGGCCTCGGGTGCTGCCTGCGCGGCATCCTGCGACGCCGCCACCAGACCGGCGATGGTCGACGGATCGACCTCGCTGGACTTCACCGCGCCGACGCGGGCCTTATCCCCTTGGCGGACAATCGAAATGACGGTGGTTTCGCGGCTCACCGATTCGCCGTTGGTGGTCATGGTGTTGCGGGCCCAGCGTAGCGATGCGGTCGAGCGGTCGGTCACCAGGACGATGGTCTCGTCGGCTCGGCCCCGGCCGGCCGCTTCGGCCAGCACCAGGTCGGCAACTTGCGGTGCACTGATCATCAACGCCCCGATTCAGTTCGCGTGTTGAGCACATTGATTCCGCGGAACAGCGCGGACGGGCAGCCGTGGCTGACGGCGGCCACCTGGCCGGGTTGAGCCTTGCCGCAGTTGAACGCGCCGCCGAGGCGCCAGGTCGATTCGCCGCCAACGGCTTCCATCGACCCCCAGAAGTCTGTTGTGGTGGCCTGGTAGGCGACGTCACGCACCTGGCCGTCCAGCTTGCCGTCGCGAATCTTGAAGAACCGCTGGCCGGTGAACTGGAAGTTGTACCGCTGCATATCGATTGACCACGACTTGTCGCCGACGATGTAGATGCCGTTCTCGACACGGCTGATCAGGTCGTCCGTGCTCAGGTCCGCGGTACCGGGTTGCAGTGAGACATTGGCCATCCGCTGGATCGGCACGTGATGCGGCGAGTCGGCGTACGAGCAGCCGTTGGAACGGCTCACCCCGAGCTTCGGTGCGAACACCCGGTCCAGCTGGTACCCGACGAAGACGCCGTCGCGCACCAGGTCCCAGCTCTGCGCGCGGACGCCCTCGTCGTCGAATCCGATGGTAGCCAGGCCATGTTCGACGGTCCGGTCAGCGGTGACGTTCATGATCGGCGACCCGTACTGCATGGTGCCCAACTTGTCCGGAGTGGCGAAGGACGTTCCGGCGTAGGCCGCTTCGTAGCCGATGGCCCGGTCGTATTCGGTGGCGTGGCCGATGGATTCGTGAATGGTCAGCCACAGGTTGGTCGGGTCGATCACCAGGTCCGTGGGGCCGGGTGTCACGCTCGGTGCCTTGACTTTTTCGGCTAGCAGCGACGGCAGCTCGGCCAATTCGGTTGTCCAGTCCCAGACCTCGTCACCCGCGACGGCTTCCCAGCCACGGGCGGTCGGCGGTGCGAGCGTCCGCATGCTCTCGAACGAGCCGGCTGCGGCATCCACGGCGACGGCCTCGAGCGTCGGCTGCACCCGCACCCGCTGCTGGGTGATCGACGATCCGAACACGTCGGCATAGAACACCTGCTCCTTGACGGCCTGCAGACCTGCCGACACGTGGTCCACCCCATCGGCCGCGAGCAACCGGCCCGTGTACTCGCCCAGCAGCGCGATCTTGTCGGCGGCCGTGACCTCGAACGGGTCGATGCGGTACGGCGACACCCAAGTCACGTCGGCGTACACCGGCTCGGGAGCCAGTTCGATCCGTTCGGCGTTCAG
Source organism: Mycolicibacterium sp. CBMA 226 (assembly GCF_009729075.1). Taxonomy (GTDB): domain Bacteria; phylum Actinomycetota; class Actinomycetes; order Mycobacteriales; family Mycobacteriaceae; genus Mycobacterium. The sequence continues at coordinate 153,296 of NZ_VTGY01000014.1, forward strand.
CGGCGCCAGGGCCGCGGCGACCTGCACGGCGCGGCGGGCGGTCTCGGCCGCGACCTCGGGGTTCAGCTCGGCGTGCGAGGCGAAACCCCAGGTGCCGTCCACGATCACCCGTACCGCCAGCCCGATCTCCCGGGTCACCACCGAGGTTTCCAGCTCACCGTCCCGAAGTTGGATGTGCTCGGTGGTGATCCGGTGAATCCGGAGGTCGGCGTAGCTCGCACCGGCAGCCAGCGCGGCCGACACCGCGGCCTCGGCCAGCAAATGGCGCGGCAAGGCCAGGAAGTCGGCGTCAACCCGTCGCAGCGCAGTCACGGCTACACCGTAGTAGCACCGCACGCTTTAATGATCCGGTGGCACGCCGCGGCTTTCGGGACACCCTGACCGGCTACGCGCTGCTCGCCCCCAGCCTGTTCGGCGTGGTGCTGTTCCTGCTGCTCCCAATGCTGGTCGTCGGCTGGCTGAGCCTGCAGCGATGGGACCTCCTGGGGCCCATCCGGTTCGTCGGGCTCGACAACTGGCATGCCGTGCTGACCGATCCGACGTTCGGCCGCTCGATGGCGGTGACGCTGGGTTTCGTCGCGCTGGTGGTCCCCGTCCAGACGATTCTGGGTCTGGCCGCAGCCATGTTGTTGGCCCGCGGACTGCCGGGCACCGGATTCTTCCGCACGCTGTATGTCCTGCCGTGGATCTGCTCGCCCTTGGCGATCGCGGTGCTGTGGCGCTGGATTCTCAGCCCCACCGACGGTGCAGTGAGCACCGTGCTCGGGCACCGCATCGAGTGGCTGACGGACCCCACGCTGGCGCTGCCGCTGGTTTCGGCAGTCACGGTGTGGACCAACGTGGGCTACGTGACGCTGTTCTTCCTCGCCGGAATCCTGGCCATCCCCAGCGACGTTCACGACGCCGCCCGGATCGACGGCGCGACGGCGTGGCAGCGGTTCCGCCGCATCACGCTGCCCATGCTGCGGCCGACGCTGTTCTTCGTCCTGGTGACGGGAATCGTGAGCGCGGCACAGGTTTTCGACACCGTGTACGCGCTGACGGGCGGCGGCCCCGACGGCCGCACCGACCTGATCGCGCACCGTATCTACGCCGAGGCGTTCGGCTCGGCGGCGGTGGGCCGCGCCGCCGTGATGGCGCTGATCCTGTTCGTCCTGTTGCTCGGCATCACGGTGGTGCAGCACATCTACTTCCGCCGACGGGTCAGCTATGACCTCACGTAACGCGCTCGTCTACACCGTACTGGTGCTCGCCGCCGCGATCACGCTGGTGCCGTTCGGCCTGGGCCTGCTGACGTCATTCACGTCGCCGCGCCAGTTCAACACCGAATCGCCGCTGTCGCTGCCGAACCCGCCGACGCTGGCCAACTACACCGCCCTGGGCGACGCCGGCTTCGGTCGGGCCGCGCTGGTGACCGCATTGATGACCGCGGTGATCCTGTTGGGCCAGTTGGTCTTTTCGGTGACCGCCGCCTACGCCTTCGCCCGGCTCGAATTTCCGGGGCGGGATGCCCTGTTCTGGTTGTATCTCGCGACCCTGATGGTGCCCGCGACGGTGACCGTCGTGCCGCTGTATCTCATGATGGCCGAAGCGGGGCTGCGCAATACGTTCTGGGCGTTGGTGCTGCCGTTCATGTTCGGCTCGCCCTACGCGATTTTCCTGCTGCGTGAGTACTTCCGGTCCATCCCGACCGATCTCATCCGCGCCGCCCGCATCGACGGAGCCAGCACGCTGGACGTCATCGTGCACGTGGTGCTGCCGGCCAGCCGGTCGATTCTGGTCACGCTGGGGTTGATCACCGTTGTCTCGCAATGGAACAGCTTCATGTGGCCACTGGTGATCACGAGCGGCTCGTCGTGGCGGGTGCTGACCGTCGCCACCGCGGGGCTGCAATCCCAATTCGATGCACAGTGGACCGTGGTGCTGGCCGCGACGACCGTCGCGATCGTGCCGCTGATCCTGTTGTTCAGCGTGCTGGGCCGGCATATCGTCCGCTCGATCGTCGTCACCGGCATGAAATGAAATTCTCGACCCGCTTCGTGACCGCGCTGGCCGCCACCATGGCGGCGTTGCTCGTGGCCGCCGTACTCCTGGGCCGGACCGACGACACCGGGAAAACCGTTGTCACCGTGCGGCTGTGGGACGCCCAGGTTGCAGCCGCATACCGGTCGTCGTTCGCCGAGTTCACCCGGCGGCATCCGGACATCGACGTCCGCGTCGACGTCGTCGCCTACGCGTCGTACTTCGATTCGCTCCGTACCGATGTCGCGGGCGGGGGCGCCGACGACATCTTCTGGCTGTCCAATGCCTACCTAGCGGGCTACGCCGACAGCAACCGGCTGCTGGACATCGGAAAGTTGTTGGGCCACGGCGCCTCCGACGCGTGGGATGCCTCGGTGGACCGGCAGTTCACCCGCAGCGGAACGCTGTGGGCGGTACCGCAACTCACCGACGGCGGCATCGCGGTGTACTACAACGCCGACCTGCTCGCGGCCGCCGGCATCGATCCGACCGACCTGGAGGCGCTGCACTGGTCCCCCGGCACCGATGACACGCTGCGCCGCCTGCTGGCGCGGCTGACCCTGGACCGGAACGGAAACCAGGCCGGGACACCGGGCTTCGATGCCGGGCAGGTGCGGCAATGGGGCTACAACGCCGCCAACGATCTGCAGGGTATCTACCTCAACTACATCGGTTCGGCCGGCGGTGAATACAGCGACGGTGACCGGTTCACGTTCGACAATCCCGGCGCGCGCACGGCTTTCGAGTACCTGGTCAACCTGATCAACACCGACCACGTCTCCCCCTCGGCGGCCGACACCAACGGCAACGGCGACTTCTCCCGCAATCAGTTCCTGCAGGGTCGCATGGCGTTGTTCCAGTCGGGCACCTACAACCTGGCCACCATCGCGGACCAGGCGCAATTCCGGTGGGGTGCCGCGATGCTGCCCAGTGGCCCGGCAGGCCGCGTCAGCGTCACCAACGGCATTGCCGCCGCGGCCAATTCGGCCACTCGCCATCCCGACGCGGTGCGGGCAGTACTGGAATGGATGGGCAGCACCGACGGCAATGCGTTCCTGGGCAGGAAAGGGGCGGCCGTGCCCGCTGTGCTCGGTGCCCAACCGGTCTACTTCGACTACTGGAAACAGCGCGGGATCAACGTTCTGCCCTTCTTTCAAGTGCTGGACAGCCCCCGCATCCCAGCCCCCGGCGGTGCCGGCTTCCCAGCCGGATTCCTCGCCATCAGGCCGTTTTTCGACGAGATGTTCCTGGGCCGCGCGCCGGTCGCATCAACCCTGGCCGATGCCCAGCGAGCGGCCAACGCCGCAGCCGATCGCTAGAGGCGGTGCGTGGCCAGCGGCGTGAACGCCTCGACCCACAGCGACAGCACACACATCGCGACCACCATCAGCAGCGCCACGGCATCGGCCCGTCGCGGCCGTGCCGGACTGGCGACGATCTGGCCCACGCCACCGCGCGCGGTGATGGCGTCGCCCATCTCATCGCCGCGGCGCAGCGCCACGGTGATCGCGGCCGCCAGCAGGTCGACGATCTCGGCGCGACGTTGCCGCCGGCGCTCCCGGCGGGTCTCCGGCCGCACCTTTGGCCGCAACCGACGGGCCGCGAACAGCACACGGTATTCATCGATCAGCATCGGGAAGGCCCGCAGCGCCAAGGCCAGCGTGACGGCCCACTCGTCGACCGGGATGCGCAGCCACTTCAGCGGGCGCCCCAAAGTGGCCACCGCAGGCGCGATTTCAGCGACGTTGGTGGTCCACGAGACCAGCCCGCCCAGTCCCAGCAGCACGATCGACAGCACCGTGATCCGCAGGAAGCTCAGCAGGCCACCCAGTCCCAGATGCACCGACCCGACGTCGAGGAAGGGCTCGCCGCCCGCCAGTGCGGCAGTCCCGCCGCCGAGCAGCAGCAGCACCCACACCAAGCGCGGTACCGACGGCAGCACGCTGCGCGGGATGTGCGCCAGCCACGCAGTGAGCATCACCAGCAGCGCGACCAGGCCGATCGGCACCCATCCGGGGTAGATCGTCAGGACTATGCCGATCAGCGCCACCACAATGAGTTTGGTACCGGCCCACAGTTCGTGAATGGGCGACGTCCCCGGCACCGGACGCAACAGCACCATCGACCGGCGCTGCGTGGCGGGGGCCGTCATGAGCGTCCTCCCGCAGTGATCGGAGCCTCAGCGAGTTCGCCGCTGTGCAGCCGCAGGATGCGCGGGCACAGCTCGTCGAGCCCGGCGAAGTCGTGCGAGATGACGACCACCGTCAGCCCGGTGGTCCGGCGCAGTTCGGCGAGCAACGTCACCAGACCACGCTGGCTGGCGGCGTCCAACCCGGCCAGCGGTTCGTCCAGGATCAGGGCGCGCGGACGACGAGACAGCAGCCCCGCCAGCACCACCCGGCGCATCTGGCCGCCACTGAGCTGATCGATGCGGCGGCCCGCCAGCTCCGGATCCAGCCCGACCATCGCGAGCGCCTCGGTGATCCGGGCGGTGTCGCGCTTCGAGAATCCCGCAGCCGACGCGATTTCGGCACCCACCCGGGACCGCATCAACTGCAGCCGCGCGGCCTGGAACGAAATGGCCACGGCACCAACCTGATCGGACACGGGCTTGCCGTCGAGCAGACAACTGCCGGTGGTCGGCACGGTGAGGCCGGCCAGAATCCAGGCCAGCGTTGACTTGCCAGAGCCGTTGAGCCCGTGGATGAGCACGCCCTCGCCCTCGTGGACGGTGAAGTTGATATCGCGCAATGCCGTTGATTCCCAGGGCGTTCCGCTGCCGTACTGGTGCCCGACACCGCGCACCTCGAGCACCGCCGGGCCGTCAGGTTCGATACCAGCCGACACAATCGGCACCGGTGCGGTCGCGACCATTTCGATGTTGTCGCTTGCGCCGTCGAGCCGGACCACCCGGTCGGCCGAATCCGCTTCATCGTTGTAGTGGGTGATGTGTACCAGCGACGTGCGGTGGTGACGGGTCAGGTCGGACAACACAGAGAGCAGCGCGGCGCGGCCCTCCTGGTCGACCATGCTGGTGACTTCGTCGGCGATCAGCAGTGCCGGCTCACGGGCCAGGGCGGCGGCGACGGCGAGCCGCTGTAGTTCGCCGCCGGACAACCCGCCGGTGTCGCGGTCCGCCATGCCGCTCAAACCGACCTCGCCAAGCAGCCGTTCGACGTCGATCGTCGTCCCCGACGGCAGGCCCCACACCACATCGTCGGCGACGCGGGTGCCGAGCACCTGACTCTCCGGGTGCTGCATGACGACCGCGGTGCCACCGGCCATGCCAAGCCCCACCGCACCCGCCCGGTCGATGGTGCCGGCAGTCGGCGCGCGGCCGGCGAGCGTCAGCATGAGCGTGGTCTTGCCCGATCCGTTGGCGCCCGTAACCGCGACATGTTCACCTTCGTTGATGTCCATGCTCAGCGGGCCGAGGGCATCGCGATTGGTACCTGGGTACCGGAACCGAACGTCGCGCAGGCGGGCCGGCACCGGCGCGACCAGACCGGTTGATTCGACGGTGTCCAGCTTGTGCACATCGGGAATGCCGAAGAGCCGCTTCAGAACCCGCGACAGCGCCCACCAGCCCAGCAGGGTGACGATGATGACGTGCATGATGATCGAGATCATCACCGGCACGGGCCAGTAGTGCAGGAATGCGGCGAAACCGGTGCGTAGATCCTCGGCCGCGCGCTCGCCGCCGGGCACCGCCGCGACAATGTTGGCGATGCCGTGGACGGTCGAGGTCATCGACTCGAAGATCAGCTCCCGCAGCCGTCCCACCAAGAGCAGGATGCCGATGACGTACGCGCCGAACGCAGCTCCCGCGACCACTGACGCGGACAACACGGTGGCGATGCCGCGCCCCGTGCGTTTCACGATGCCCGTCAGTCCGCCGATGTAGGCGCAGAACACCACGGTCATCAGACCGCCCATGCCGGCGATGAGAAACGCGATGGTGCTGCCGGCGACAGTCGCGGCGAGCAAGACCCGAAGCCGGTATCGGTAGGCCAGCAGTCCCATCGGGACCGTGCCCAGCATGCCGAGCCCGGCGGCGAACGGGACGACGACGGCGATGATGGCAGTGGCCGCGCTCAGGGCCGCCATCACGGCGGCCTGCGCGTACTCGCCCGGATTGAGGGGACCGGCTTTCTCTCGGGTGCCGGCAGCAGTCATTGCACAATTCTGCCAGGCGTTTTGACGAGTAAACTCGACGGCGATGTGACCGTCACCACTCCCGGCGGCCTGTTCGACTACATAGAGAATCTATGGAACCATGTTGGACATGACAGTTGCACCGGCGACCGATACGTCCCTCGCCTCGGACCTCCTCGCCGTCGTTGCCCGCATTAACCGCTTGGCCAATCAGCGCGTCCGGCTCCCGCTGCCATTCGCCCAGGCCCGGCTGCTGTCCACCATCGACGCCGAGGGCACCGCCCGCATCTCCGACCTCGCCGCGCTCGACCACTGTTCACAACCGACGATGACGACCCAGGTCCGTCGACTCGAGGACGCCGGCCTGGTGTCGCGCACCGTCGACCCCGACGACGCCCGCGCCGTCCTCATCAGCATCACCCCGCAGGGAATCGCCACCCTGGCCCAGGTCCGTGCCGACCGCGGTAACGCCATCGACCCGTTCCTGGCGCAACTCGACAGCTCCGACCGGGACACCCTGGCGGCCGCCGTCGACATCATGCGCGGGCTGCTCGCCCAGACCTGACCGGGACCGATTACCGCGGTCCGGGGACCGGATCGAGCGCCTTGAGCGCACCACCGTCGACGGTGAACCGCGCGCTGCCGATACCTGTCGGCATCCCCGGCTGGTCCTTGGCCTGCTGCCACTGATACTGCACCGTCACGCTGTCCGGAGCGCTCGCGGTCACGGTGATGTACGGCCGTGCGTCGGGCGTCGGTGTGCCGATCATCGTGTTCTTGTTGAAGAACACCACCTGCTGCGGGCTGTCCGGCGTGGAGTTGTTCTGACCGACCTGCACCCAGTACAACGCACAATTCGCGGTGTGACCGCTGCCCATCTGGGTCCACTTGCCCGACGGCGGTGCCGGCAGCGAATAGATGGCCGCGGTCACGACGTTCTGGGCCGGCCCATCGGCGGGCGTGCACTTATCGGCCTGCGGCACGGGGTCCGGGCCTTTCGGACTCCAGCCACATCCGGCAGTGAGCAGGGCCGATGCCGCAAGGACGGCGAACGCTGAGGTGTAGCTGGTGGACCGCATGCGGCCAGCCTACGTCCAAGCGCACCAAGCCTTTTTGACCCGAACCTGGTTTGCCCACACTTTGCACGGGGCACCCAATCTAGGTCTATGACGCCCGGTCGGGGTTAGCCGGGCGTGAAATCCATTGTGAATAGGGGCATTTCGATGTGGCTTAGAGAGACGCGAGGTCAGCACAAGCGGCCGGTGATCAAGACCGGTGTGACAGTGGCAATCTCGGCGGCATTGCCCGTTGGGGTTGCGGGTTTCATTTTTGCGAGTACAGGCATCGGACCGGGACCGATGCCTTATTTGCTCTCGGCTGCGATCACCGATTCCAACACGACGGTCGGATTCGCCGATTCGGACATCATCGGTATGTCGACCGCCGACATCAACAAGACGCTCGACGAGATGCAGTCCCTGGGTGTCCAGAACATCCGGATCTTGATTCCGTGGAACAACATCGAACCGGTTCAGGGCTATTGGAACTGGAGCACCGTCGACACCCTGGTGAACGCTGCGGCCGCACGCAACATGGGCATCCTCGGTGTACTCAATTCGACGCCGGCCTGGGCCGTACCCGCAGGGAGCCCGGCTATCGCGACGCCACCGGCCTCGGACGCTCAGTACGCGCAGTTCGCCAGCGCCGTGGCCCAGCGCTACGCCGGCAAGGTGTCCGCGTACGAGGTGTGGAACGAGCCCAATTCTGCGCTCTTCTGGAATCCCTCGCCCGATCCCGCGGCGTACACCAAGCTGCTGCAGGCGGCGTACCCCGCCATCAAGGCCGCCGATCCGAACGCGACGGTGGTCGGCGGCGTCGTCACCTGGGTCACCGACACCCCCGGCCTGGCCATCAACGCTGCGACATACGTGCAGGACATGTACAACGACGGAGCCAAAGGCTATTTCGACGCGCTGTCGTTCCACCCGTACCAGTACCAGGTGCCCTTCGGAAACGGCACGCCGTACGGGCCGGCAGCGCCGATCAACCAGCTGGCGACGATCCATCAGGAGATGGTCGCGGCGGGCGATGGCAGCAAGCAGATCTGGGCAACCGAATACGGCGAACCGACCTCGGTCGTCGACAACAACACGCAGGCGTCGTTCATCTCGAACTTCATGAACTCCTGGAGCAGTTTCAATTACACCGGGCCGATGTTCATCTACACCACGCGTGACCGCAACACCGGCAGTACCAGCGACCAGGACACTCTCGGTGTCTTCCAGACGGATTGGACGCCGAAGCCCGCCGCGAACGTCATCGCCCAATGGACCGCCACGCATCCCCAGACGCCGATCGATTTGCCGGCGCCGACGGCCGTCCCGAGTCCGGCGGCAGCCCTCACGACGCTCAGCGCCACCACCAAACCGCTTGCCGGCCAAACATTGTCGACGACGAACGCAGTCGCCAGCGGCACCACGGCGGGCGCGACGGCAACAGCGGCCGCCCCGGCCGCTACGCCTGTCACGGCTTCTCCGGCCGCCGCCACGGCGCCCGTCACCGCCACACCGGTGACTCCCGCCACCGCAGCCGCTGCGGCAGCACCCGCTCCGGCCACCGCCACACCAAAGGCGTTGGCGCCCATAACCGCGACGACCAATGCCGGCACCATCGCGCCGGCACCGTCCGCGACGGCGAAGCCGCCGCAACAGGCACCGAAGACGACGTCGGCGCCCACGAACTCGGCCCCGAAGAACACCGGGCCGAGCAACACCGGACCGAAGACATCCGGTTCGAACCACAAGTAGGCAGATCAACGCATCCGGGGCGGCGCACATGCACCGCTCCGGATAGCTGTGCGTTTCGCCGCGCAGCGGCCCGGGTAATCAATGGCCATGTCGATCACGGTCGGCGGCGGACCGCCGGAGTACGACGATGGTTTGCCTGGCGGAGTCCCCGGGCTGTACAGCAGCGGATCGTGGCCCATCTCGGGCAACAAGGCACAGCGCCGCGTACTTGCGCTCGCCGTCGGCGTTCTCGTCGGGTTACAGCGGCGACGCTGGCAGGACGCCGCCGTGGAATTGATCGGCGTCGCCCACGACTCGGACATGTCGCCGTATGTGCTGGCCGAGGCACTGGTCGAGCTGTCGGGTGGTCATTCCCTGCGGCTGGCGGGCGGGTCCCGTCCCGACGCGGTGCGAACAGCACTGGAGCGTTGGGGTGACCTACTGAATTCCGTTCCGGGGCACTCCGATGATCCCGACCCGCAGGCGGAGCACGTTCTCGCTCGATGAGGCCAGCGAGCCCGTCAGTACCCTGTGAACGTGACCGCGACGCACGCCTTCTCACTCCGCCCGTGCCATGGACCCGCGGAATGGCCTGAGCTGGTACGCATCTGGCGCAGCGCGGTCGAAGCGACACACGATTTCCTGACCGCCGACGACATCGACTTCTACGAACAGAACCCGCAGGCCGTCGGGTTCTACCACCGCCACGGCTTCGTCACCTTGAGCCGTTCGGAAACCGACGGCGACGGGCGACCGTTTCCGATCCTGCACCTGGGTCCCGCGCCGTCGGCTCCAGTCGGCCGACTGCTCGTCAGCGGTGACGGCGCTCCACGCCGTCAGCGTTGATCTCTTCGCGCCGTACGTTCTCGGTGATCTGCTTATTCTCGGTGACCTCGTCTACCGCCAGCCGAACCCGTTCCACCGGAACCGATTCCTTGCTCACCACGACGTTGTCCTCGTGCAGCGTCACTTCGCGCTGCTCATCCCCGAGGCGGGTGTCAAGGACCTGAGCCGGGTCGGTGATGGGCGTGCGCTCCACGCGCACCTCTTCGTGGCTGACGGGCACCTCCACGGTGTGTTGCTCGGTCACCACATGCTTGTTGAGGCGCGCTGTGCCTGAAGTCGTGCGCTCGGTACCCACCTGGAGGCGCTCCTCCGAACGGATCATCTCCGGTCCGGACTCGGCGGCAGTCACAGGCGTAATCGGCTCTGGGCTGGGCCTCGTCGTCGCATTTGTGGGCGGGGTCGTCGGCGCGGCGCTGTGTGCCGATGTGTTCGCGGAAGTGCCGCCGATCCCGCCGACGGCCGGCGCTGCTCTCAGGAGGTGCCTGCCGCCACTGGAATGCGACGATTCCGGGCTAGTTGGTTGCGCGGTCTCCGGGACGATCGGGCGCCCTGGCTGCATGCCGTAGTGCTGCATCAACGTGGCTTCGTCTGCCGGGCTGATCCGATCGCCGACGTCCAGGTGCGGTGCGCTCTTGACGGTGTTCTTGGCAACGGCCACCCGCACGGAATCGTCGCCGTCGGGCTGTGCGCCGGCCAGCGGGACCAGCGACTCCGAAACACCGAACAGGCCGGTGTGAACTACCGCCCACTTGGGTTGCTTGCTGCTTCGGTCCAGATAGAGCTGGTGAATCTTGCCGATCTTCTCTCCGGCCGAGTCATAGGCGGTAGCCCCCACGATCTGGTCCAACATGTTCGTCATCGATTTGCTCCTTTCGTTCGCTACTTGCGCTTCCGTCTGGTGCATCGCGAACCCGATGGGTCCACGTGGTTCGGGGTTGCCGACGATGTCAGTCGCTAAACGGCACGGTCGACACCGACCGGGCACTCAAATGCCCGTTTCTGAAGTGCTTTTGCCGGGTTCCGGCGTGCCAGGATGAGGCGTCGCTCAGACGTGCCCGCCGTGCGGGTGATGATGCTCGTTGAGCAACATGCCCGACAGGAGCCACACTGCGCCGAACGTCGCGGCGGCCAGGGAAACGATCATCGCCACGGCACCGAACGTCAGATATCCGGCCACCATCGCAACGGCGCCGACAATCAGTGCCACAAAGCTCACGGCGATCGTCACCAGACCCGGCACCGTGGCGCCGACCGGGATAGGTGATTCGTTCATGTTCTGCGCATACCCGTGCGCTCGATCACCAAAACACTGGGCGCGGCGCGCGAAGCCGACCGGGACGCGGCGGCCCCGGAACGCAAAATGACCAGCACTTTCGTGCTGGTCATCGTTGCTCCCCCGATTGGACTCGAACCAATAACCGCCCGATTAACAGTCGGGAGCTCTGCCAATTGAGCTACAGGGGATTGTGCTCAGGTCCCGGGCGCGTGTCCCAGAACCGAGGCATGACTCTAGCGCATGACTGCGCGGATCTTTGAATCGGCTGGTAGCTGCCGGTCGGGCCAGACGCATCGGCGATCGTGAGGCAGGATGGAGCCAAGCACCGTCATCAGGGAGGGGTCCAGTGATCCGCACCGTCGCCGTCATGGCCGTTGGCTATGTACTGGGAGCCAAGGCAGGCCGTCGTCGTTACGAGCAGATCGCCGGCACATACCGCGCCATCACCGAGAGCCCGAAGACCAAGGCGATGCTGGATGCGGGCCGGCGCAAGCTGGCAGACAAGGTGTCACCGGACCCGAACATGGTGCGACTGACGGCGATCGACTCGCAGACCGCTGTGCTACATCCAGAGTCGATTCACGACTGACGCGCGGCGAGCACAAAAAACCGCCCGACTGTCAATCGGGCGGTTATTGGTTCGACAGTCTCAGCCGACCGGCCGGTTCCAGCTCTGACCAGGCAGCAACGGCCCGGTGCTGAGTCCGTAGCCGGGCCCCCAGGTGCCCCACGGCGTGCCCACATTGACCGGCTGACCGTTCGACCGGCCCATGCAGTTGCCGTCTTCCTTGTTGCCGAACCAGGCCAGGCAGCCACCGTCAGCCGTCGGCTGCGCGGTTGGGGTGCTGCTCAGGGCGACGATGACCGGGGCCGCCACTGCGGTGGCCACGAGCGCTGCTGCGGCGAAAAGCCGGGTTGCTCCGATGGTCATATGGTGGGCCTCTCCCCTACGGTCGGTTCTGCCCCACCATATCGTGCACGGTGGCGCTGCGCGTTACACCGGACAAATGCCTCAGCTGAGATCGTCGCCGCTGGCCTGCTGCAGCAGGCTGCGCCGGTACTGCTCCATGGCGACGAGGTCACCGAACAACGCGTGGTACTCGGTGCTCTGCTCGACCGGTGACATGCGCTGCAGTTTCGACTTCAACTCGGCGATCTCGCGGCCGACCCAGACCTCCTGCAGGCGGGCCAGCACGCTCGCGATGTACCGCGGCAGCTTGTCCTCTTCGACCTGGAAAGCCTCGACCGACAGCTCGTTGATGAGGCTCGCGGCCGTCGGGCCGGCCGCCCGGACCGCCTCGATCCAGTCCGCGCCGCCCAGGCCGGAGGCCGTGCCGCCGGCGGTGGTGATCGCCTGCCGGACCGCCGCATAGCCGGGGTGGGTGAAGCTGTCGACCGGCAGCCCGTCGAAAACCGGGCCCGCCATCGCCGGGTACTGCAGCGCCGACTTGAGCGCCTCACGCTGCGGCCACAACGTCGGGTCTTTCGGGTTCGGGCGTCCGACTGCCGCGGCCGGGGCCGCCGGCGCCGAGGGACGCCGGGCGTCGCGCTTCGACGTCGCGGGTCCGGACTTCGCGGTCTCGCGCACGCGCGCGATCACCTGCGCCACATCGTCCCAACCGACCCAGCCGGCGAGCTGACGGGCGTACTCGTCACGCAGCGTGGGGTCCTTGATCCGGGCCGTCAACGGCACACACCGCCGCAGCGCCGCGACGCGACCCTCGGCGCTGTCCAGGTCGTGCTCTTCGAGCGCGGTGCGAATCACGAACTCGAACAACGGTGTTCGGCGCGCCACCAGGTCCCGCAGGGCCCCGTCGCCCGCCTTGAGTCGCAGATCGCATGGATCCATGCCGTCGGAGGCCACGGCGACGAAGGACTGGCCGGTCAGATTCTGTTCGCCCTCAAAAGCTTTCACGGCGGCCGCGCGACCGGCAGCGTCGCCGTCGAACACGTAGATCAGCTCGCCGCGAAAGAAGTTGTCGTCCATCATCAGTCGCCGCAGCATCGACAGGTGCTCGTCGCCGAAGGCCGTGCCGCAGGACGCGACCGCGGTGGTCACGCCGGCAAGGTGCATGGCCATGACGTCGGTGTAACCCTCGACGACGACGGCCTGGTGTCCCTTGGCGATGTCACGCTTGGCCAGATCGAGACCGAACAGGACGTGGGATTTCTTGTACAACACCGTTTCCGGCGTATTGACGTACTTGGCTTCCATGTGGTCGTCATCGAACAGGCGGCGCGCGCCGAACCCGATCACCTCGCCCGTCGCACCCCGGATGGGCCAGAGCAGCCGTCGGTGGAACCGGTCCATCGGGCCGCGGCGGCCTTCCCGGGACAGGCCCGCGGCCTCCAGCTCCTTGAAGGTGAATCCCTTGCGCAGCAAGTGTTTTGTCAGGGTGTCCCAGCCCGATGGCGCGAACCCGCATCCGAAGCGCTTGGCCGCGTCGGCGTCGAAGTTCCGGTCGATCAGGTACTGCCGGGCGGCCGCGGCTTCCGCCGACTGCAGCGCTTCGGCGTAGAACTCCTGCGCGGCGGTGTTGGCGGCGAGCAGGCGGCTGCGGCTGCCTTTGTCCCGCTGCACATTGGTGGTCGACGACCCTTCGTAGCTGATGGTGTAGTTCAGCCGGTCGGCGAGCAGTTCCACGGCCTCGACGAAGGTGACGTGCTCGATCTTCTGCACGAACGCATAGACGTCGCCGCCCTCGGCGCAGCCGAAGCAGTGGAACAGGCCGTGGTTGGGCCGCACGTGGAACGACGGCGACTTCTCGTCGTGGAACGGGCACAGGCCCTTGAGCGAGTCGGCGCCCGCGCGACGCAACTGCACATGCTCGCCGACGACGTCCTCGATGCGGGTGCGTTCACGAATGGCCGCGATATCGCGATCAGGAATCCGGCCGGCCACGCGCCCAGTGTAGGCGGAGCTGGATTCAGTCCAGCGGCCGCGGCGAGCGCGCCTCGTGGACGCGCTCCAGCCGGGTCTCGGTGTACGACGCGATCTGGTCGACGACCACCCGCAGCCGGGCGCCGTCGTCGTCCGCGAGCGCGAACTCGGCGGCGAACTGCGGGTCCAGGCTCGCCGGCGCCTGGCCCCACAGCGACAGGGCCACCTCGCGCACCATGGTGCGCTGGTCGGCCTGAATCTGCAGGTGCTGGTGGTCGGACATGATGAACTGCAGGGCCAGCATCTTGAGCACCGCCACCTCGGCGCGCACCAGGTCCGGCACGGCGAGCTCGGCTTCGAAACGACGCATGGTCGCGCGCCCCGCTTGCGTCTTGGTCTCGGTGACCGCGGCGTTGGCGAACCGGCCGACCAGCTCACTGGTGAGCCGCTTGAGCGCCACCGACGTCGCGACGGAACCGTCATACTTGCCGACGGCGGTCACCACCGGCAGCTGCGACAACCGCGCCGCCGCCGCCAGCATGTCGTCGTGCGTCACGGTCGGATGGGACCGCGCGCCCAGACGGGCCAGCGTGTCGGCGGCGTCGGCGTCGGCGAGGACGCGCAGGTCGATACGGCCGGAGATGATGCCGTCCTCGACATCGTGCACGGAGTACGCGACATCGTCGGCCCAGTCCATGACCTGGGCTTCCAGGCACAGCCGCTCGGCCGGAGCACCCTCGCGGACCCAGGCCGCAGCGGCCGCGTCGTCGTCGTAGAAACCGAACTTGACGCGGTCCTCGCGGAACCACGGATACTTGATCACCGCGTCCAGCGCGGCCCGGGTCAGGTTGAGCCCGGCCGAACGTCCTTCACCGTCAAGCATTTTCGGTTCGAGCCGGGTCAGGATTCGGAAGTTCTGCGCGTTGCCCTCGAACCCGCCGAACGGTTTGGCGATCTCGTCGAGCGCGCGTTCACCGTTGTGTCCGTAGGGCGGGTGCCCGATGTCGTGGGCCAGACCGGCGAGGTCCACCAGGTCGGGGTCACAGCCGAGCCCCACGGCCATGTGGCGCCCGATCTGGGCCACCTCGAGCGAATGGGTCAGCCGGGTCCGGGGCGTCTCGCCCTGCCGGGGCCCGACCACCTGCGTCTTGTCGGCGAGTCGGCGGAGCGCGGCGCTGTGCAGCACGCGGGCCCGGTCCCGCGCGAAATCGGTGCGGTGACCGGCATCGGTACCGGGCAGCGTGGCGCTCTTCACGCCCTCCCCGACCAGCCGCTGCCGGTCGAAGTCGCTGTACCCGTCGCTTGCAATGCCCACGGCCGAAGTCTGCCAGTCCGGGCGCACCCGATTACCACACACCCTGCTACTACGCCCTGTTGGTTCCCAAGGCCGCGACGGGCGACGCGGACGTCGACAAGTTGCGCCACGACGTCGTCGAACCGAGGCTGCACGGTGCGGGGTCCGGCGGCGGCTCCTCGGGCGGTGGCGGACGGTTCTAGCCCCGGGCCGCGGCGAGGCGGGCCCGTTCCCGCATCGAAGCGACCACTCCGCCGTCGTTGAGGATGTCGGTGCCGGTGAGATACCCGGCTTTGTCGCCGGCGCAGAACGCAAAGAGCTCGGCCATCTCCTCGGCCTTGCCCCAGCGCGGGACCGCGGCGTTCATCACCATCGCACCGGCGCCGGCGTCGGCCTCGAGCAGCCCCATTTCGGTGTCGACGGAACCCGGCGACACCGACACGATGCGCAATCCCTTGGCGTTGAACCGCTCGGCCTGCGAACTGCTGTACCACTTGACGAAATTCTTGCTCACCCCGTAGGCCATGCCCGAGCGCAGTTCCTCGGGCGCGAACGCACAGGCCGCCAGCATCTCCGCTAGAAACGTGTCCTCGTCCATGAGGGCCAACGGGAATTTCGCCGTCGGGACGATCTCGTCGGGCAGCAGGTGGGCCGCCATCGACGCCACGTTGACGATCGCCGCGCCTTCGTTCGCGACGCGGTAGAAGGCTTCGTTGACATTCACGGTGCCGATCGCGTTGGTGCGCGCCACGTAATCGGGCGTACCCATACTCGGGCTGACGCCCGCGGCATGGATCACCGACACGAGGGGGCCGAGACCCGTTGCGGTCGTGAACAATTGATCCACCGCGGCCCGGTCGGTGACATCGGCATTGACGGCAGTGGCGGCGATGCCCAGGTCGGCCAGTTCGGCCACCGCCGCATCGAGACGGTCCAGCCGGACGTCGGCCAGCACCACCGAATGGTCCCGCCCGACGACCTTGGCCGTAGCGACACCCATTCCGCCGGCACCGCCGGTGATCACCGAAACCCGCGTCATACCGGTCACGCTATACCGAAAGCCCAACGGGATAGACGACGGGTGCTGACAAACCGCTCAGCAATCCGCGCCGCGCGCCGTGAGCTCGTCATAGCGGCTGCCGATCTCGCGGATACGCGCCGCGATGGCGTCCATGTCGGCATTGGACCGGTGGATGATCGCAGCGATCTCCGCCGTCCCGTTGGCCACCACAGGCAGCAGCCCCCGGACGCCCGCCGCGGTCGGCGGCGCACTTGCGGCCGCATCGATCACCCACTGTTTGACGGAGTCGAGATCACGTCGGCCGGCCGTCACCACAGCCGCCGATCGGTCGATCTCGGCCCCGAGGCGCCGGTCGAGTTCGGCCAGCCTGCCGATGGTCCCGGCATGCGCGCGATTGCGGTCGTCGTACGCCTCGGCCGCCGTGCCCGTCCACTCTCCTCCGGGCGCCGCCGACAGGACCGTGCTGCGCAGATCCTGGAACTTGGCACTCATGTCGAACGCGGAACCGCCAACCGGTGTGCCGGACCCGAACGCCGCCCGCGCGTCGTCCCACGTCGAAAGAAATGCGCCGAGAACCCCCACGCCGCCCCCTTCAATACCCCGTTGCCCTATGGCTCACAAGCCTATTCGAGCCAGCGGTGGGTTCCCGGCGGCAATTTTTCACTCGCGAACAGACGTGAAAACCCCCAAATCTAGACCGATTTGGGGGTTTTCACGTCTGCTCGGCAGTGGAAGTCAGCAGCCCTTGAGGCGCACCGCGAGGTAGTCGCTGACGGCATCGATGGCGACGCGCTCCTGCGTCATGGCGTCGCGCTCGCGGATGGTCACGGCATGGTCCTCGAGCGAATCGAAGTCGACCGTGATGCAGTACGGCGTACCGATCTCGTCCTGGCGACGGTAGCGGCGGCCGATGGCGCCGGCGTCGTCGAACTCGACGTTCCAGTTCTTGCGCAGCTCGGCGGCCAGGTCGCGGGCCTTCGGCGACAGGTCGGCGTTGCGCGACAGCGGCAGCACCGCGGCCTTGACCGGCGCGAGGCGCGGATCGAGCTTGAGCACCGTGCGCTTGTCGACGCCGCCCTTGGCGTTGGGCGCCTCGTCCTCGTGGTACGAGTCGACCAGGAACGCCATCAGCGAGCGGGTCAGGCCGGCTGCGGGCTCGATGACGTACGGCACGTAGCGGGTGTCGGTGGCCTGGTCGTAGAACGACAGGTCGACTCCCGAGTGCTCGCCGTGCGTGCTCAGGTCGAAGTTGGTGCGGTTGGCGATGCCCTCGAGCTCACCCCACGGGTTGCCGGCGAAGCCGAACTTGTACTCGATGTCGGTGGTGCCGGCGCTGTAGTGCGACAGCTTCTCCAGCGGGTGTTCGTACAGCCGCAGGTTCCCCGGGTTGATGCCCAGGTCGACGTACCACTGGAAGCGGGTCTCGATCCAGTACTTGTGCCACTCGGGCGCGGTCGAGGGCTCGACGAAGAACTCCATCTCCATCTGCTCGAACTCGCGGGTGCGGAAGATGAAGTTGCCCGGCGTGATCTCGTTGCGGAAGCTCTTGCCGATCTGGCCGATGCCGAACGGCGGCTTCTTGCGCGCGGTCGTCACCACGTTGGCGAAGTTCACGAAGATGCCCTGCGCCGTCTCCGGACGCAGGTAGTGCATGCCTTCCTCGGACTCGATGGGGCCGAGGAAGGTCTTGAGCATCATGTTGAAGTCACGCGGCTCTGTCCACTGCCCCTTGGTGCCGCAGTCCGGGCAGACGATCTCGTCCATAGAAACAGAGTCGGGATCGACCGGAGCCCCATCTTTGGACGCCTTCTTCAGGGCGTACGCCTCCTGCATGTGGTCCTGCCGGTGCCGCTTGTGGCAGTTCAGGCATTCGACCAGCGGGTCGTTGAACACCGCGACGTGACCCGAGGCCACCCACACCTGACGCGGCAGGATGATCGCGCTGTCCAGGCCGACGACGTCGTCACGGGAGGTGACGACGGACTTCCACCACTGGCGCTTGATGTTCTCCTTGAGCTCGACGCCCAATGGTCCGTAGTCCCACGCCGACTTGGTACCGCCGTAGATTTCTCCCGACTGGAAGACGAGGCCCCGGCGTTTGGCCAGGTTGGCAACGGTGTCGATGATGGACGCCACGATGTTCGAGCACTCCTGTGTCAGGTCGGATGCAACCTGTCCAGACTAAAGGCCCCACTCACCGGCGAATGTCGCACCCACCTTTGACATGCGTATGCACGCATGGAAAGCTAAATGAAAACTATTTCCAATAGCTGGGAGTTACCGGGGTGCCACCCACCACCACGCATGACGAGCTCGACCACCAGCACAGCGGTGCGCCGTTTCCGTCGTCCCCCTCGCGGGAGACGCTCGATGCCGCCGGCGATCTGCTGCGCGCCCTGGCCGCCCCCATCCGCATCGCGATCGTGCTGCAACTGCGCGAGTCCAAGCGCTGCGTGCACGAACTCGTCGACGCCCTGGGTGTGCCGCAGCCGCTGGTCAGCCAGCACCTGCGCATCCTCAAGTCGGCCGGGGTCGTCGCCGGTGAGCGCGTCGGCCGCGAGGTGATGTACCGCCTCGTCGACCATCACCTCGCGCACATCGTCGTCGACGCCATCGCCCACGCCGAGGAGGAGCGGCAGTGAGCGCACCCACCCGGTCCACCAAACAGCGCACCGCGATCGCCGCACTGCTGACCAATGTCGAAGAATTCCGGTCCGCGCAGGAGTTGCACGACGAACTACGCCGCCGCGGCGAAGGTATCGGACTGACGACCGTCTACCGCACCCTGCAGTCGATGGCCGCAGCGGGACAGGTCGACAGCCTCCGCAACGACAACGGCGAAGCGCTGTATCGGCGCTGCTCGCAGGTCCATCATCACCATCACCTGGTGTGCCGGCAATGCGGCGCGACGGTCGAGGTGGCCGGTACCGAGGTCGAGTCCTGGGCCACGGAAACCGCTGCAGCCCATGGTTTTTCGGACGTCAGCCACACCATCGAAATCTTCGGGGTGTGCGCGGCCTGCACCGCATCCGCGCCGGTCAGCTGATCCTGGCGAACTGCAGCACGGTGTCGCGGGTCAGCGGCGCCAACTCGATGTCGCCCGGCGCCTGCGGATCAATCCAGGCCATCTCCTCGATCTCGGCGGCGATCTGCGGCTCGCCGTCGAGACCGACGAGGAACAGGTCAGCCGCGACACTGTGACCGGGTTCGTTGGCCGCAATCGCGGTGTGGTGACCCAACTCCTGCACGTCGGTGACCCCGACCCCGAGTTCCTCCCGGACCTCGCGGCTCAGCGCATCGACCGGCGACTCCCCTGGCTCGAGCTTGCCGCCGGGCTGCATGAACGCCGTCGTCCCACGTTTACGAACCACCAGGAGCCGCCCGTGGTCGTCGACCACCACCGCGGCGACGATCCGGATGACAGTCACTTCGGTCTCACCGGGTCAGGTCGGCCCGTACGTCGACACCGGTCGACAGCACCAGCATGACCAATGTGGAGAGCGCGTCGTCACTGAGTCCGGCGGCCGGGAAGTTGTAGCGCAGCATCACGTCGCCGACCTTCTTCGCGCCGTTGCTCCGCGGATCGCCGGCGCGCTCGACGAGCACCACCGAGCCGAGCATGGTGCGACCCGCGTGATCGGCCACGCGGTCGCGAAGCTTGTTGTCCAGCCGGATATCCCACGCCAACGGCTGGGTCAGCGAGATCAGATCCAGTCCCTCGCCGATGTTCACCACCCGCAGCGACGCGACCGTGCCATCGTGCGACACGGTCAGGGCGCCGTCGTTCTCTTCGACGATGGTCACCGAGTCTGCAAGCACAGAAGCCAACCGCTGCAACAAGTTCGACATCAGGCCCTCCCGAACCTTCGGTTCCGGTTGACGTATTCCTCGCACGCGGCCCACAGGTCGCGCCGGTCGTAATCCGGCCAGAGTTTGTCCTGGAAGACGTACTCGGCATACGCCGCCTGCCACAGCATGAAGTTGCTGGCGCGCTGCTCGCCCGAGGTGCGGATGAACAGATCGACATCAGGAATGTCGGGGCGGTGCAGGTGCTTGGCGAACGACGCCTCGGAGATACGGTTCGGGTTGATCTTGCCCGCGGCGGCCTGCTCGGCGAGTTCACGTGCCGCTTCGACGATCTCGGTGCGGCCGCCGTAGTTCACGCAGTAGTTGACGGTGATGACGTCGTTGCCGACCGTCATCTGCTCGGCGATGTCGAACTCTTTGATGACGCTGCTCCACATGCGCGGCCGCGACCCGACCCAGCGCATGTTGACGCCCATCGCGTTCAGGTTCTCCCGGCGCCGGCGCACCACCTCACGGTTGAAGCCCATCAGGAACCGCACCTCTTCAGTGCTGCGCTTCCAGTTCTCGGTGGAGAACGCGTACACCGACAGGTGCTTGATGCCCAGCTCGATGGCTCCGCAGGTGATGTCGATCAGCACCGCCTCGCCCATCTTGTGGCCCTCGGTACGTCCGAGCCCGCGCTGGGTGGCCCACCGGCCGTTGCCATCCATGACGACGGCGACGTGGCCCGGCACCTGGTCGGCGGGAATCTGTGGGGCCACGGCCTTGGACGGGTGCTGCGGCGGCCGGGCGAAGCGGCCGTTGGAGTTCGGCGGGAGCTCCGGAAAGACGACCGGCCAGGTCGAAACGTCCGGGAAAACCGGATAGTCGTCAGGCGCCTGCGGCAGCTGCGGATAGCTGGTCTTGCGCGCCCGGTTGAGTGCCATGGGCCATATCCTGCCTGAACGTGGTTAGGCGCTGTTCAATGAGTGCGGTATCGGGCCGAACGCGCGCTGGCGGCTCGTCGCCCGAGCGCTCATCGCGGCGCTCGACGAGAGGCAATGTTCGCAGCTTGCGCTCCAGGTGCCACTGCAGGTGTGCGGCCACCAGCCCACTGGCCTGGCTGCGGTGCCCCGTCGGCGAGCCCTGCGCAAACTCCCAGTCGCCGTCGTGCAGCGCGGCCATCAGATCCAGCACACCCTGTGGCGGGGTGACCGACCCCGACGGCCGACAGTGCACGCAGACGCTGCCGCCGGCCGCGACGTGGAATGCGCGGTGCGGACCGGGCGCGGCGCAGCGCGCGCATTCGGTGATGGCCGGCGCCCAGCCGGCGATCCCCATGGCCCGCAGCAGATAGGCGTCGAGCACCAGTTCACGGGGTCGGCTGCGATCCGCGACGGCCCGCAAGGCACCGACCGTGAGCCGCTGCAGGGCCGGCATCGGGTTGCGTTCCTCACCGGCCAGCCGCTCGGCGGTCTCCAGGATGGCGCAGCCGCAGGTGTAGCGGCCGTAGTCGTTGACGATGTCGGCGGCGAACGCGTCGATGGACACCACCTGGGTGACGATGTCGAGGTTGCGGCCGGGATGCAGCTGCACGTCGATGTGGGCGAACGGCTCCAGCCGCGAGCCGAACTTGCTGCGGGTCCGCCGCACGCCCTTGGCCACCGCGCGGACCAGTCCGTGGTCGCGGGTGAGCAGCGTCACGATCCGGTCAGCCTCGCCGAGCTTGTGCTGGCGCAGCACGACCGCTCGATCCCGGTACAACCGCATCGGGCGATTCTCCCATCGCGGACCGACAACTTCCGTTAGGCAGCGCCGGGCGAATGGTCACCACTATTCTCGGAATCGCCATGGCTAGCCTTCCAAGACCGTCCGCTCCGCCCCGATTCCCGACTCTGACCCAGCAGTTGTACCGGCTCGCGAGCGGCGCGGTGACATCACAGCAGATCGTGCGACAGTCGCTCGACGCCATCACGGCCAGTCAACTCGAGCTCAATGCGTTCCGGGTGGTCTTCACCGAACAGGCGCTCGTCGACGCCGCCGAGGCTGACCGTAAAAGGGCTGCCGGACAACAACTTCCACTGCTCGGAATACCGATCGCGATCAAGGACGACGTCGACGTCGCGGGGGTACCCACCCGGTTCGGCACCGACGGCGACGTGCGCCCGGCAACGGCGGACGCCGAGGTGGTGCGCCGGCTGAAGGCGGCCGGCGCCGTGATCGTCGGCAAGACCAACACCTGCGAACTCGGCCAGTGGCCGTTCACCAGCGGCCCCGGTTTCGGGCACACCCGCAACCCCTGGTCGCGCGGACACACCCCGGGTGGGTCATCGGGCGGGAGCGCCACGGCCGTCGCAGCCGGATTGGTCACCGCCGCAATCGGATCCGACGGAGCCGGCAGCGTCCGGATCCCGGCCGCCTGGACCCACCTGGTCGGAATCAAACCGCAGCGCGGACGGATCTCCACCTGGCCGCTACCGGAGGCGTTCAACGGCATCACCGTCAACGGGGTGCTGGCCCGCACCGTCGCCGACGCGGCGCTGGTTCTCGACGCGGCATCCGGCAACGCCGACGGCGACCTGCACAAGCCGGCACCCATCGCGGCGGCCGAGGCCGTCGGGCGGGCGCCCGGACCGCTGCGTATCGCGTTGTCGACCAAGTTCCCATTCACCCTGTTCCCGGCGCGGTTGCATCCGGAGATCCGATCGGCGCTGAACACCGTTGCGGGACAACTGAATGAGCTCGGGCATACGGTCCGGCCCGACGATCCCGAGTACGGGCGGCAGCTGTCGCTGGATTTCCTCGCCCGCTCCACGACGGGACTCGCCGAATGGCGTGACCGGGTAGGACCCGATGTGACCCTCGACCGTCGCACGCGGGCCAACATCCGGACCGGGTGGCTGCTGTCGGAGCACGCGCTGCGCGAGGCACGGCGACGCGAAGCCGCCCATCAGCGCCGGATCGGCTGGATTTTCAACCTGTACGACGTGGTGCTGGCGCCGACCACCGCGCAGCCGCCGCCATTGATCGACGCCTTCGACCGGCTCGGCAGCACGGCCACCGACCGTGCCATGATCGCGGCCTGCCCGGTGTGCTGGCCGTGGAACGCGCTCGGCTGGCCGTCCATCAACATCCCGGCGGGCTTCACCTCCGACGGGCTGCCCATCGGTCTGCAGCTCATGGGGCCCGAGGGCAGCGAGCCGCTCCTGATCTCGCTGGCCGCCAGCCTCGAAGCGATCAGCGGCTGGGCCACCAAACAGCCCGAGAACTGGTGGGCCGTTTAAAAGCCGAGCTTGCCAAGCTGTTTCGGGTCGCGCTGCCAGTTCTTGGCGATCTTCACCCGCAGGTTCAGATACACCTTGGTGCCGAGCAGCTTCTCGATCTGGGTCCGCGCCGCGGTGCCGACCTCGCGCAGCCGCGAACCGCCCTTGCCGATCACGATGCCCTTCTGGCTATCGCGCTCGACATAGATGATGGCGTGGATATCGCACATCTCGCCCTGCTCCGGGGTGCGCCCTTCGCGCTCGGTGAACTCCTCGATGACCACCGCCAGCGAGTGCGGCAGCTCGTCGCGGACACCTTCCAGCGCGGCTTCCCGGATGAGCTCGGCGATGAGCACTTCCTCGGGTTCGTCGGTGAGTTCGCCGTCCGGATAGAACGCCGGTCCCGGCGGCAGCTTGCTGGCCAGCACGTCGATCAGGACGTCGACCTGTTCACCCGCGACAGCGGACACCGGCACGATCTCCGCATTGCCCTCGGTGAGCTCACTGACCGCCAGCAGCTGCGCCGCCACGCGGTCACGCGGCACCTTGTCGGTCTTGGTGACGACCACCAGCAGCGTGGTTCTCGGTGCGACGGCACGGATCTGCTGGTAGATCCAGCGGTCGCCGGGCCCGATGGCCTCGTCCGCGGGGATGCACAGGCAGATGATGTCGACCTCGGAGTAGGTGTCCTTGACCAGTTCGTTGAGCCGCTGTCCGAGCAGCGTGCGCGGCCGGTGCAGACCTGGCGTGTCCACCAGGATGATCTGGAAGTCCTCGCGGTGCACGATGCCGCGGATGGTGTGCCGGGTGGTCTGCGGCCGATTGGACGTGATCGCGACCTTGGTGCCGACGAGCGCGTTGGTCAGCGTCGATTTGCCGGTGTTCGGCCGGCCGACCAAACAGACGAAGCCGGAATGGAATTCGTCACTCATCGGGTTCTCCTTCTTCAACGTCCTCAGTGGGTTCCGGCTCGACGGGGATCACCAGCACGGTGCCGATCCGGACGCGGCCACGATGGTCCCGGCCGCCTTCGGCCCGTAACTGCAGGGTTGCCGGATACTGGGACCGATGCGACGGGAACGACACCCGGACCTCCGCCCCCGGTAGTGGCACGCGTCCCAACTCGTGCGCCAGGAGCCCGCCGACGGTGTCCACGTCCAGGTCATCCTCGACGTCGAAGCCGCACAATTCGGCCAGATCCTCCAGCGGCAACCGCGATGACACCCGAAACCGGTTGTCGCCCAGTTCTTCCACCGGCAGCACTTCGTCGGTGTCATACTCGTCGGCGATCTCACCGACGATCTCCTCCAGCACGTCCTCGATCGACACCAGTCCGGCGATCGCGCCGTATTCGTCGACCAGCAAGGCCATGTGGTTCCGGGTGCGCTGCATCTCGCTGAGCAGCGCGTCGAGCGGTTTGGAGTCCGGCATGAACACCGCGGGACGCATCACCTCGGCCACTTTGGTCTCGTGGCCGCCGTCGGTGGAGTTGTATGTCTGCTCCACAAGATCTTTGAGGTAGACGACGCCGACGACGTCGTCGACGTTCTCCCCGATGACCGGCATGCGGGAGTGCCCGCTGCGCACCGCCAGCGACGTCGCCTGCCCGGCAGACTTGTCGCTCTCGATCCACACCATCTCGGTACGGGGCACCATCACCTCGCGCGCCGGGGTGTCACCAAGTTCGAAGACGGACTTGATCATTCGCCGTTCCTCGGCGGCCACGACACCACGCTGCTGCGCCAGATCGACGACCTCGAGCAACTCGATTTCCGATGCGAACGGCCCATTGCGGAAACCCCGGCCCGGCGTCAGCGCGTTGCCGATGAGGACCAGCAGCCGGCTGATCGGGGTCAGCAGCACCGAGATCACCTGCAGCGGAAGCGCGGACAGCAGTGAGATGGAATAGGCGTTCTGCCGTCCCACGGTGCGCGGGCCGACACCGATGGCGACGAAGCTGACCACCACCATGATGGCCGCGGCGGACACCAGTGCCCAACCGCGCGTCATCAGCTCGTCGAGGTAGTCGACCAGCAGGACGGTCGCCGATGCCTCGCAGATAACCCGCAGCAGCACAACCAGATTGACGTACTGCGGCCGGTTCCGCACGATCTTCGCCAGCCGCACCGCACCGGGCCGCTCATCGCGGATCAGCTCATCGACGCGGGCGATGGAGACGGTGTTGATGGCGGCATCGATGGCCGCGAACAGCCCGCCGACCACGACGAGCACTATGGCGCCGATCAGCGGCGTCAACCCGGTCACGGTTCGTCGAAGTACCGCGACTTGTCGAGCAGCCGGCGGTCTTTCTCGGTCTGCCGATCCTTGTGGTAGGCGTGCACCTGGTCGGCAACCCACTCTTCGAGCAACTGACGCTGCAGGTCGAACATCTCTTTTTCTTCGTCCGGCTCGGCGTGGTCGTAGCCCAGCAGGTGCAGCACGCCGTGCACGGTCAGCAGCGCCAGCTCGTGGCCCAGCGAATGCCCAGCTGCCTCAGCTTGATTCGCGGCGAACTCGGGACACAGCACGATGTCGCCGAGCATCGACGGCCCGGGCTCGGGCGCATCCGGGCGCCCACCGGGCTCGAGCTCGTCCATCGGGAAACTCATGACGTCGGTGGGGCCGGGCAGGTCCATCCACCGCATGTGCAGATCAGCCATGGCCGACTGGTCGACCAGCACCATCGAGAGTTCAGCAGCCGGGTTGACATCCATCTTGGAGATGACGAACCGCGCCACACTGATCAGCTCGTCTTCGGATACGTCGATCCCCGACTCGTTGGAAACCTCGACCGTCACCCCGTCACCGCCTCGTCCGGCCGCTGGCGCGTCGGTGCGCTCGGTTGGCCAGACCGTGCTCGCTCACTTTGGCTTCCGCTGCTTCGTACGCATCGACGATCTCCGATACCAGCTTGTGGCGCACCACATCTGCACTCGTGAGCTCGGCGATGTCGATGTCCTCGATGCCGTCGAGGACATCGATTGCGGTCCGCAGTCCCGAGGTCTGGCCGCCCGGCAGGTCGATCTGGGTGACGTCACCGGTCACCACGATCTTGGAGCCAAAGCCCAAGCGGGTCAGGAACATCTTCATCTGCTCGGCCGTAGTGTTCTGCGCCTCGTCGAGAATGATGAAGGCGTCGTTGAGGCTCCGGCCCCGCATGAAGGCCAGCGGCGCAACCTCGATCACCCCGGCCGCCATGAGCTTCGGGATCATCTCGGCGTCCATCATGTCGTGCAGCGCGTCGTACAGCGGCCGCAGATACGGGTCGATCTTCTCGTTCAGGGTGCCCGGCAGGAAGCCGAGGCGCTCCCCCGCTTCGACGGCGGGCCGCGTCAGGATGATGCGGCTGACCTGCTTGGTCTGTAATGCGCTGACAGCCTTGGCCATTGCCAGGTAGGTCTTGCCGGTACCGGCGGGGCCGATGCCGAAGACGATGGTGTGCGCGTCGATCGCGTCGACGTAGCGCTTCTGGTTCAGGGTCTTGGGCCGGATGGTCTTGCCGCGCCGCGACAGGATGTCCAGCGTCAGCACTTGCGCCGGTGACTCGGTGTCGGCGCCGTCGAGCATGCCCACGCTGCGGCGGACGACGTCCGGGGTCAGCGACTGGCCACCGGCTGCGATCGCGATCAGCTCACTGACGACGCGCTCGGCCATGGCCACATCAGCAGGCCGGCCGGCGATCGACACCGAGTTGCCACGGACGTGGATGTCAGCCGCGAGCAGATTCTCCAGAGCTCGCAGATTCTCGTCGGCTGAGCCGAGCAGGCCCACCACAAGATCAGGCGGAACGGTGATGCTGCTTCGAACCGACGGGTCGAGCTCCGGGGAGCGCGACGCGGCGGCGTTCGTATCGCGGGGCGTCACGTGGTTTTCGATGCCTGCTTTCTTGGGTCGAGCTGAGGATCACATTCTACCGCCGGGCCGATGGCACGCCCAACGAGTTGGCTGGTCACGCAACCGCGGGCGGTACCTATCCGGTACCGCCCGCGGGTTACGTAGCTGTTGTCGCCGATTACCGGCTCTGGTGGACGTCGGTGTCGACCTTGGGCGACTTGGCGCCCTGGTGGACGTCGTCCAGCCAGTTCAGGTGATCAACCCCCGTGGGCGCGACCGTTGCCTGGAGCCCTGTCGGTACTGGCCCGATGGCGGCCACGGCGGGAACGGCGAACCCCATGGCGCCGGCGGCCAATCCACCGGCGATAACTGCTGCAATTCCGAAATTCTTCATGGTGAGTTCCCCTTCACGTCTTCTGTCCGTCTTTGTTCCCCAGCGGCCCGAGCCGCTGTGACATTGATGTAAACAGGCAGGTCAAGAGATTAATTCCGCTGGCAGGAAATTGATGTTTACTGGCAGGAATTGCTGTAACCCAAGCCACATGGTTCGCCCCTTCCAGCCACCCTACGAAGTTCCGAATTAGCGCAATGCAGGGGTGTTCGCCGCTGTTAGGCTCGAATTCACCGGCGAGGGTCCGCCGAGGGGATGAGGAATCGGGGAGGGTTCTGCATGGTCAGGGGTCGCGGTCATCATCACGGCGGATCCGGTCATTCGCCGACTCCCCACACTCCGTCGACCCGCGGCCCACGGGACCATTCGCGCCGGGGTGGCGACGACCACAACGGTAATTCACATCGACACGGCGACGATCACAACGGCAACTCACACCGACGCGACCACGACGGCGGTGATACCCCGAGCCTCGGCGAGAAGATCAACGACATCCTCGACAAGGCCAACGGCGTATTGGACACCGCCTCGGACATCGCGGACAACGTCAAGAAGCTGATGGAAGGCGACCCGATGGGCGCCGTCGGGCTGCTCAGCGACGCCGGCAACGTCGCACAGATGCTGCTGCCCGAGGCGGCGGCCACCCCCATCATCGAAGGCGGGATGATCGGGCTGCAGCTGGCGGGACTCGGCTTCGGTATCGGAGACCCCGATACCGGGGAATCGTTCTCGGACGGCGCCGAGCTCTTTCAGGCCGCTGGCGATGGACTCAGCAGCGCCTATCCGAACGTGTGGCAAGGCAGCGGTTCCTCGGCCTACTCCAACCGGAACGCTGAGCAGATCGGCAGCGCCGAACGGCTGCTACAGGCCGACAACCTCGTCGTCCAGATCCTGAGCGCCGAAGCCGAGCAGGTAGACGCCGGACGCCAGCAGATGGACAACATCGCCACCTGCCTCGGCGCGATGATCCCCGTCTGCCTGGCACTGGAGGCGACGGTCATCGGCGCCCCGGAGTCGCTGGCGCTGCAGGCGACATCCGTCGCCGTCGCAGCCGCGGCCTCCGCCGTGACGATGAACAACATGCTGGCTCAATCATCAAGCAATGCAGGGAAATTGAGCCAGGCAACGAGCATGTACCAGAGCGCGTCGCACGCCCCGCCGCTGAGCACCATGCCGCCACCCGCGAAAAAGCCGGGGGACGGACCAGATTTCGGCAACAGCGATCCCAACGCGCCGGGCAACCCGAACCAGCCCGGGAAGCCGGGACCGGGTTCGCCGTCCGGGCCGCCCACCGGCGCTCCGCCGCCCGGTACCGGCAACCCCACCGGTAACGGGCCCGGGACCGGGACCGGCACCGGTGGCGGTGGTGGTTCGGGCAGCGGCTCCGGTGGCGGATCGGGATCCGGTGGCGGCGGCACACCGAGCACGCCGAGCATGCCGAAGGTGCCCGAGATGCCTTCGGCCCCGGCGGCATCGGGTGCGGGCACGGGCGCCGGTGCCGGCATGGGCGGAATGCCGTCCCTGCCCCAGATGGGCGGCGGCTCCGGCTCCGGCGGCGGAGGCGGCGGGCTGCTGGGTACCCTCGCCGGTCTCGCGGGCCAGGTGGCGCAAGCCGCGACGCAGGCGGCTCAGGCAGCGCAGCAGGGCAAGCAGGACCCGGGCGCACAGGATCCGAACGCGCCCGGCCAAGACAAAGACGGTGACGGTAAACCGGATGCCCCGGCCACCGACCCCAGTGCCCAACCCGCGGACCAACATCCGCCGGGTGCGGCGGGCGGGACGGAGTCCGCTGCGGGACGTGCACCCATCCAGGTGTCGTTCGACGACGGCGCCCATCACGTCGAGGTGGCCGTCGATCCGGACACCGCAAAGGGTCCCGTCCACGTGAGCCTCGATCCGGCGAATCCCACTGCGCCACCGCGCATCACCACCGAAACCTAGTCTTTCCGAGAGGAGCAACACATGGCCGGCAAACTCCACGTCGAGACCTCAGAGCTGCGCGAACTGTCCACCAAACAAGATGATGCTGCCGCTACGTTCAGCGCTGCCGGCAACACCACGTCGTACGTAGAGGTCAAGGTGCTCGCGACGCACGGGCCGTTGTGCATGTCGACGCAGTCCGCTCTCAGCGCCGCGAACAACGCACGCAAGGCCGCCAGCGAGCAGATGATGAACAAGTCACGCAACCTGGCCTCGAATCTCACCAAGGCGGCATCGCAATACGATCAGACCGATTCGCAGGAAGGCGCCAGCCTCAGCAAGCAGATGCAGATCTGATCGATGTCAGACCATTCTTGGGACGACCACGACGACGAGCATCCCGCGGAAGCCGAGGGCACGCTCGACTATTTCGCCACCGACGCCGATGACGAAACCGACCAGGACGACTCGGGTCTCGATCAGCTGGTGACGTCGGACGACGAGGTGCACCCCGACGAGACGGCCGGCTCTTACGCGGACGCGATGGAACCGGCCGCCGACACCGCGGCGGACGACGACGAAACGCACGACACCGATGCGCCGCGGGTCGTGGTGTTCGCGGTGTCCGATCCCGCTGGCAATGTCACAGCCGAGGCATCCATCGCCGGATCCATCCAGCGGATCAAGCTCGCCTCGAAGGCGTCCGCGGTGACCGAGACCGAACTCACCCGCAGCATCTTGGCGACGGCGAAGCTCGCAAACATGAAGGGCCGTGCGGTGCAGCGGGCACTCATCGAAGGCGTCCTCGCGGCCGAAGGGCTCGACGACGAGCGCGTCGAGACCATCATCGAGACCAACGCGCCTGACCTGCCGACGGCCCGGCAAGCCGACCAAGCAGTCGCCGAGGCCCAGGCGGCATACCTGCGCGGCGAGTACTAGACCTGCCAGCGCGGCGTCAGCACACCCAAGGCGCCCAAGGCGACCGCGGCCGCGGTCGACGTCCGCAACACCGACGGTCCCAGCCGAACCGCGACCGCACCGGCGGCCACCAGCGCCGCCACCTCGCCGTCGGTGATGCCGCCTTCCGGTCCCACGATCAGCGTCACGGCCTCGGTGGCCGGCGAAATGACCTCGCGCAGTGGCGCTTCCGCCGATTCGTGCAGGACCAGCGTGACGCGACCCATCCCGTCGCTTCGCTCGCCCCTGTCGGCACCGATCGACGCGACGAGCTCATTGGTCGACACCGGGCCACCGACCGACGGCACAAACGGCCGCCGGGACTGCCGCGCCGCCGACCGGGCGACCGCACTCCAGCGCCGTAAACCCTTCTCCACCTTGGCCGCACCGTCCCAACGCGCGACGCAGCGCTCGGACTGCCACGCCACGAAAGCGTCGGCCCCGGCCTCGGTGGCCAATTCGATTGCCAGCTCGGAACGTTCGGATTTGGGCAGCGCCTGCACCACCGTCACCGTCGGCACCGCAGCCGGGACCTCGGTCACCGACAGCACCCGTGCCGTCAACCGGCCCTTCACAGCGTCCTCGATCACGCAGTGCGCCAACGCCCCAGCCCCGTCCGACAGGTCGAGTTCCTCACCGGGACGGATGCGTCGCACCGTTGCCGCGTGGAATCCCTCGTCACCGTCGACGACGGCGAGCCCGCCGACCTCCGGTACCGCGTCGACGTAGAACAGCGCCCGGCTCACCAGCAGCCCCGAAGGCTAACGACCGCTGAAGGTTTCGCGCAGGCGGCTGAACAGTCCGCCGCCGGCGGCCACGGCCTGGGTGGACCGCACCTCGGTGACGTCGCGCGACCGCTGCTCCTTGAACTTGCGCAGCAGCTCCAGGTCACGGTTGT
Organism: Mycolicibacterium sp. CBMA 226; assembly: GCF_009729075.1. Classification (GTDB taxonomy): domain Bacteria; phylum Actinomycetota; class Actinomycetes; order Mycobacteriales; family Mycobacteriaceae; genus Mycobacterium. Next base: position 184,626 of record NZ_VTGY01000014.1, read on the forward strand.
CGAGCCGGGACGGCACCACCACGTCGATGTGCGCGTGCAAGTTGCCGCGTACGCCGGACCGCAGGTGCGGCATGCCGTGGCCACGCAACGTGGTGATCGAACCGGGCTGAGTGCCCGGCGCGATGGTGATCTCGGTGGGCCCGTCGAGGATGGCGTCGACGGTCACCGTGGTTCCCAGCGCGGCGTCGACCATCGGCACCGAGACGGTGCAGTGCAGGTCGTCGCCGTCGCGGAGGAACAGTTCGTGCGGCTGCTCGTGCACCTCGACGTAAAGGTCGCCGGCCGGCCCACCGCCGGGACCGACCTCGCCCTGGGCCGCCAGGCGCACCCGCATGCCTTCACCGACGCCGGCCGGAATCTTCACGCTGACCTCGCGCCGCGCACGTACCCGGCCGTCGCCGCCGCAGCGGTGGCACGGGTCAGGAATGACCTCACCGACACCACCACACACCGGGCAGGGGCGCGACGTCATCACATTGCCGAGCAGCGAGCGCTGGACCGTCTGCACCTCACCCTGGCCGTGGCAGGTATCGCAGCGGGCGGGCTGGGAATTGCCGTGCGTGCCCTTGCCCTGGCACAGGTCGCACAGCACCGCGGTGTCGACGGTGACCTGCTTGGTGACGCCCGTCGCGCATTCTTCGAGGTTCAGCCGCAGGCGCAGCAGCGAGTCCGAACCCGGGCGGACCCGGCCGATCGGGCCGCGCGACGACGCACCGCCGCCGAAGAATGCCTCGAACACGTCGCCGAGACCACCGAAGCCGGCGAAGCCCCCGGCACCGCCGCCGCCTCCACCGCTCTCCATGGGATCACCACCGAGATCGACGATGCGCCGCTTCTCCGGGTCACTGAGGACCTCGTAGGCGGTGCTGATCTCGGCGAACCGCTGCTGTGCGCCCTCGTCGGGATTGACGTCGGGGTGCAGCTCCCGGGCCAGCCTGCGGTAGGCCTTCTTGATCTCCGAGTCGCTGGCGCCCTTGCTCACGCCGAGCAGGCCGTAGTAATCGCGTGCCACGCCTAAGAACCTTGCCTAATCTCTCGAACTGCTGGGCACCCTCATCGGGTGCCCAGTACCTCGCCTATGTACCGGGCGACGGCCGCGACGTTCGCGATGGTGCCCGGATAGTCCATCCTGGTGGGGCCCACCACGCCCATGCCGCCGTAAACCTTGCCCAAACTGCCATAGGCGGTGCTCACGACGGACGTCCCAGCCATCTGCTCGGCCTCGGTTTCGTGGCCGATGCGTACCGTGACTTTACCTGCCTCCTGCTGGGCGGCCAGCAACCGCAGGACCACGACCTGCTCTTCGAGCGCCTCCAGCACCGACCGCAGGGATCCGCCGAAATCGGCCGTGTTGCGCGTCAGGTTGGCAGTGCCGCCGAGCAACAGTCGCTCCTCCTGGTGCTCGACCAGGGTCTCCACCAGCACCGTGGCCGCGCGGCCCACCGCGTCACCCAGGCCGCCGTGGCCGTCCATCTGTGACGCCAGGTCGGCGACCGCGATCGACGCGGCCGACAGCAGCTTGCCTTCCAGCGCGGCACCGAGCCGCTCCCGCAGCTGCGACAGCTCGTGCTCGCCGATGGAGTCACCCAGTTCGACGACCCGCTGGTCAACGCGACCGGTATCGGTGATGACGACCAGTAACAGCCGGGCCGGGGTGAGCGCGACGACCTCGAGGTGACGCACCGTGGACCGCGACAGCGTCGGGTACTGCACGATCGCGACCTGCCGGGTCAGCTGCGCGAGCAGCCGCACCGCCCGGCGCAGCACGTCGTCCAGGTCGACGCCGGACTCCAGGAACGTGAGGATGGCGCGGCGCTCGCTGGCCGACAGCGGTTTGACGTCGTCGATCCGGTCGACGAACTCGCGGTAGCCCTTCTCCGTGGGCACCCGGCCCGAGCTGGTGTGGGGCTGCGTAATGTAGCCCTCGGCCTCCAGCACAGCCATGTCATTACGCACCGTGGCGCTCGAAACGCCCAGGTTGTGGCGCTCGACGAGCGTCTTGGAGCCGATGGGCTCCTTGGTGGAGACGAAGTCGGCAACGATGGCGCGCAGCACCTCGAAGCGACGGTCGTCGGCACTACCCATTGTTCACCTCCCGATTCACCGCCATTTTACGGTGACGATGGATTCGGGCGGGCGACAGACACCATCTGGTGGTTGGATGCCTCGGCAAACGCCCAGTCGACCCGCTAGGGTCAGGTGTATGCCGACGCTGTCACCGTGGACCCGATCGGCTCACGGGGAGTTCGCGGAGTGATCTACTCATGATTTTCAAAGGCGTACGTGACGGAAAGCCCTACCCGGAGCACGGGCTGAGCTACCGCGAATGGGCGCAGATTCCGCCGCGGCAACTGCGCCTCGACGAGATCGTCACCACCACGACGGTGCTCGCCCTGGACCGGCTGCTGTCCGAGGACTCGACGTTCTACGGCGATCTGTTCCCGCATGCAGTCAAATGGCGGGGCGACATCTACTTGGAAGACGGCCTACACCGTGCGGTGCGGTCGGCGCTGCGGAACCGGGTCGTGCTGCACGCCCGCGTGTACGACATGGATGTGCCTCTGTCACAGCAGATTTCGCCCAACGGCGAGTGACCTCGCGCTAACGCAGATACACGCCGGCCAGCACGACGATCACCAGCGCGACGAGCCCGACACCCATGCACATCAGCGCCGTGACGACGCGGTTGCGGGCACTGCCGCCCAAACCATAGGTGCCGCGAAACAACGTGGCGATCGCCATGCTCGCGGCGTGCCAGCCGGCAGAGTTACCGTCGCTGCGCTGCTCGGGTTGCGGCTGCTGATGGCCCGGTTGCTGATAAACAGGTTGCTGATAGCCCGGCGGCGCGTAGGGGTACGGCGGCTGCTGATTGGCGTAGCCGCCCGGTGGATACGGCCCAGTCGGATACGGCCATGATGGCGGTTGCGGCTGCGGATACCGCGGATCCGGATACGTCATTGCTGCACTCCCCCTGGTCAGCTTTGGCGATCGCGACTCTACTCGGGCCATTGACCGTGGCGGATCACGCGGAAAATCGGGGCCGGCTTGTGGGCGTGGACCCTGCAGTGACGCACACAAAGTTCGAGTAGCGAAGACCCAGAGCGCAGGCTCAACGTTGGGCCAACAACGCTCGAGGTGCTCAGCCGGCCAGCGAGTCGCGCAACGTCCTGGGCCGGATGTCGGTCCAGGTTTCTTCGACGTACGCCAGGCAGTCCGCGCGCGTGCTCTCGCCGAACACGACCCACCACCCGGCGGGCACGTCGGCGAACACCGGCCACAGGCTGTGCTGCTCTTCGTCGTTGATCAGGACGTAGAACGCACCGTTCTCGTCATCGAACGGACTGCTGCTCATCGCTTCTCCTCACGGATGGGGTGGAATATTCGGCACCCAGCACACGGTCACTGAGCAGACCGAGACAGCTGAGATTGGGGAATCCGGGACCCTGGGTGAGCCACGACAGGCCGGGCAGGAACAACTTCGGTTCGACACCGGTGACCGCGAGGTCGTAGCCGATGGATCGCTGCAGCGAGTCGGCCGACAGCGGCGCACCGATACCGAGTTCCAAAACGTCCAACGCGTCCTGGCTGAGCAGCGGCGCGAACCACATGGCGTCGGCGCCGGAGCCGTCGATCACCAGGTCGAAGCCGTGCACCGTCTCCAGGCAGGCGGAGTCGCGTTCGGTCTGCAGGGTCAACCGGATTCGGTCTTCCCGAGGCACGGCATGGGCGACGCGGCCACGCAGGTGCCGGATGCGGTCGTCGGCCAGGAGCGAGTCCTGGACCCGGGCGGAGAACACGCCGCGATCGGTGCGGGCCATGGCATCTCGGCGCTCGGAGAGGCTGAGGCCGGCCCAACCGGTCGGGTCCGAGAACAATGTGTTCTCGAAGTAGCCCTCACCGCGGGTGAACAGGGTGACGCCCGGGGAGATCACCGTGATGGTCGAAACCCGGTGCGAGAACAGCTCATCGAGCATGGTCGCGGCGGTCTCGCCACCACCGATGACGGCGACCCGCTCGGCGTTGATGCGCTCGTCCTGGGCGACGCGGTGCCAGAACTGGGCGATCGACAGCACCCGCGGATGCCCCGGCAGGATGGAGCGCTCGGCCTGTCCGGGCCCGGTGATCATCACGCCGTCGGCCCGGACCTGCTGATCGCGGCAGTGCAGAACCCACTGGTCGCCATCCACCGACAGCTGGGTGACTTCACCCGTGACCACCTGCATCGCAACGCTTTCCGCCACCCACGCCAGGTACTGGCTCCAGCGCCGGTGGGTGGGTGCGGGCCGGCCACGGTCGATCCATTCGGCGAACTGCCCCGTCGAGATCAGGTACGACTGCCAGCTGTGCCGCATCATGCGTTCGTCGAGTTCGACGTTGCGGCGCGGCACCAGCGCGGACCGGTACGGGAACCCGACGTCCTTCTCGGGTCCGGTGCCCAGCCGGTGCCGGCCGTCGGTCCAGCCACCGGCGGCCTGCCAGTTGGCGCCGACACCAAGGCGTTCCACCGCAACAACCTCCGGCGCAGCCACGCCCATCGCCCGCAGTTCGGTGGCCTTGGCGGCGACGGCGACCGCTTTGGCACCGGCACCGATGACGGCCAAGGTATTTCGGGTCTCGGTCATTTCACCACTTCCCTGAGCTGCGATTCCCACAGCTGTTGCAATTCGGCAATGGCGTCTGCGCTGAAAATGTCCGGCACCGTGCGCCATTGGACACCGAGCGCGGTGGTGCCGTCATGGTCGATGACCCCCGCCATCAACGTCAGCTCGTGGTGCACCGCGTAGTTGGGTTCGGGTATCGGTGACGCGCCGGCCAGCAGCGCACCGTCGAGTTGCAGCGCAGCACCGCTCGCTCCGAGGTGGACACGGCCCAGATAGTTCAGCAGCACCTGCGGTTCCGGGTAGGCCGACAACCGCTCCGCGGTGTCCGCGCGGAGGTAGCGCAGCAGCCCGAAGTCGATGCCATGGCCCGGTACCGCAGCGATCTCGGCGCTCACGTCCGGTGCCGCTTCGGAACTGAGCCGCACCGGGTAGATGGCGCTGAACAGACCGACGGTGTCTCCCGTATCGGTCTGATCGGACACCACGGAGTCTGCGCGGCCATGGGTCTCCAGCGCCACCAGTGGTGGCGGGGTGTCCTGTCCCCTTCGCTGCCGCCAGCGGGTGACGGTGCGGGCGGTTGCCGCGGCCAGCAGATCGGTGACCGGTTGTCCGGCCGCCAGCAGACGTCCCGTCAGTTCCGGGTCGATCACCGCCATGGAGACCACGACGTTTGCGGCACAGTCGGTTTCGGGCCGAACCCGCCGGTTGCCGAGCTGCGGGTCGGGGCCGGAGATCTGCGCCTCCCAGAAGTCCGCGGTGTCGAGGTGCAGCGCCCGTTCGGCGACCAGTCTCGACCATGTCCGGTAACTGGTGTGTTCGCGGATGGCGGCGGGTTGGGCACCGGAATTGAGTGCGTGCCAGCCATTTTCCAACTCGCCGAGCACAATCCGCCAGGACGCCGGGTCGACGGCCAGCACGTGCGCGCTGAGGACCAGCACCTTGCCGCCGGCGGCGGTGTCGGATGGGTTCAGCAGGACCGCCTGCAGCAACCGTCCCTGCTCCGGGTCGAGCCGTTCGACGGCAAGATCGGTCTGCTCGGCGACGGCCGCCACGACGTCGCCTTCGACGGTGACCTCGGACAGGATGTTCCCGACCGGGTGGTCCACCAAGGTCATGGTCGCCCGATCCAGGCGGCTTCGCAGGGCTGGGTGCGCGGCGACGACGTGGTGCAGCATCGTGGTCAGTTGCTCTGCGGTGATGGCATCCGGCAGCCGCACCGCCTGGGTCTGGGCCAGGCGCCGGCCGTCGCCGTATTGATACAGCCAGTGCACATTGGGCAGCACCGGCACCGGACCGGTCTCCTCGGCGGCCGTGGCAGCCAACTCGTGCTCAGCATCCAGCTCGTCCGCCAGTTCCCGAATGCTGTTGCAGTCGAGCATCATCCGCGCGCGCAACGCCAGCCCGCGGCGGCGTGCGGCCTGTACCACCGACAGTGCGACGATGCTGTCGAGCCCCAGGTCGAGGAAATCGGCGGTGACGTCGAGTCGGGACAGCTCGGCCACCCCGAGGACTTCGGCGAAGAGCCCCGCCACCGCCAGTTCGGTGGCGGACGCAGGCGCTGCCGCCTCCCCGCCCCCGGCAACGGCATCGATAGCGGCCAACGCGGCGTCGTCCACCTTGCCGTTGACCGTCAGTCGAATGTCGTCCACCGCGATGATGTGGTGCGGCACCAGGTATCTCGGCAGCCGGGACGCCAGCATGCGCCGCAACTCGGCGGCGGACGCCGCGCCCGCGACGTACGCGACAAGCCGTGGCCCGGTGTCGTGCCGCCGGACGGTGACGTGTGCGTGCCGCACCCCGGGATGGGCGTGCAACACAGCGGCGACCTCACCGGGTTCCACCCGGAACCCACGGATTTTCACCTGATCGTCGGAGCGGCCCTGGAACTGCAGACCACCGGTCGCCGGATCGCGGCGCACCACGTCGCCGGTGCGGTACATCCTGGCACCGGCCGCGAACGGGTCGGCGACGAACCGCGCCGCGGTCTCGCCGGCGCGGCCCAGATAACCACGCGTGAGCTGGCCGCCGGACAGGTACAGCTCACCGGTGACACCGTCCGGCACCGGCCGCAGCCAGGCATCGAGGACGTAGGCGCGAGTCGAGGCGGTGGGGTGCCCGATGGCGGGCCCATCGTGCTCGGTGAATGCGCCCACGACGGCTTCGACCGTGGTTTCGGTTGGACCGTAACAGTTGTAGGCCGACATGCCGGTGCGGTCGCATTCGGTGCGGATCGCCGCCCACGCGTTCGGGTCGACGGCCTCGCCGCCGAGTGCCAGCGCGGTCAACGGCACCGCCGTCAGCAGGCCTGCCGTCTGCAGCTGCGTGAACATCGACGGCGTTGTGTCGATCAGGTCGACGCCGTACTGCCCGATGGTCGCCACCAGCGCCTCGGCATCGCGCTGCACGTCATCGCCGACGATGTGCAGACCGTGGCCGTCCAGCAGCGCGGCCAGCGGCTGCCAGGCCGCGTCGAAGGTGAACGACCAGGCGTGCGCAACCCGAAGTGGGCGGCCGGCTTTCGCCACCGCAGGGTGCAGCACGCGCGTGGCATGGTCGGCGGCGTACGCCAGGACCGCGGCATGAGTACCGATCACGCCCTTGGGCTTGCCTGTGGTGCCCGAGGTGAACACGATGTATGCGCCTTGGCCGGGATGTGCTGGCGCCGGCTCGAATTCGTCGACGGGGTGGCTGGCGGCGGCGGCCAGCAGGGCGTCGTCCACGACCACCGATGCGTTGGTCTGGTCCAGGATCTCCGCGACCCGGTCGGCGGGCATCGACGGATCCAGCGGCACGATCAGTCCGCCGGCCTTGAGGATCCCGAGCATCGCGACCACGTAGTCGGGGCCGCGGTGCAACAGCACCGGCACGGGCGTCTCGACCTCGACGCCGCGGCGCCGTAGTTCGACCGCGACGCGGTCGGACGCCTCGTCGAGGCCGCGGAAAGTCAGCGCGCCACCGTCGTAGGTCAGCGCCACCGACCCCGGTTTGCTGCGCGCGGTGGCGGTGAACTTCTCGTGGATACCTCCGGTTTCGGCAATGTCGGGGGCGTCCGCGACGTCCGGTGCCGTCAGATGGATGCCGACGTCGCGCAGCGGGCGGTCCCAGCTGTCGACGAGTCGCTGCATCACCGCGAGCACCTGCCGGCCGAGGCTCTGCGGCGAAAGCAGCCCGGTCGCACCGTCTTTCGTCTCGACCAGAATCGTCAATTCACCGTCGGTCAGGTGCGCCGCGACAGTTACCGGGAAATGCGCCAGGCTCTGCAGCGCCCGCGGCCGGAAAGTGGCTCCGCGGACGTCGAATTCGCTGCTCCCGACCAGTGCGCCCGGCGGGAAGTTCTCGTAGACCAGGAGGCTGTCGAACAGTTCGCCGACGCCGGCGAGGGCGCGCAGCTCGGTGTGCGACAGGTAGCTGTGCTCCCGCAGCTCGGCGGCATCCCGCTGCAGGCCCAGGCACTGTTCGCCGACGCGGCGCTGCGGGTCCAGCCGAACCCGCAACGGCACGGTGTTGATGAACAGCCCGACCATCGATTCGACGCCGGCCAGTTCGCCCGGCCGGCCCGAGACCGTAACGCCGAAGACGACGTCGCGTCGGTCGGTGAGCACCGAAAGTACTGCCGCCCAAGCCATCTGGGTGAGGGTGTTGACGGTGACCCCGCGGGCCCGGGCGGCCGCGACCAGACGCTGCGTCTCGTCGCGGGGTGCCTTGATCTCCGTGCACCGGGGCAGGTCGTCGCCGAGCTCACCGCATCCGAGCGCAGGCGCCAGCATGGTCGGGCCGTCGAGCCCGGCCAAGTGCTGCTGCCACAGCCGACGGCCGGCCTCGGCGTCGCGGGCGGCCAGCCACCCGATGTAGTCCCGGTACGGGCGCGGTGCGGCTGGTAGCACCGTGACGTCACCGCCGGCGGCATACAGCGCCAGCAGTTCACCGACGAACAACGGCAGTGACCATCCGTCGATGACGATGTGGTGTGCGACGACCGCGAAACGCCAAAGCTGTTGCGGCATTTCGATTAACAGGAACCGGATCGCGGGACCGCGCTCCAAGCTGAACGGCCGGCGTCGCTCCTGTGCTTCGAGTTCGTCGGCGTCGGCGGACGACTCGGCGGTGAGCTGCCGCCACGGCAGGTCAACCGCACTCGGAATGACCTGCACCGTCCGGTTTCCGGCCGGCACGAAGCTGGCCCGCAGGTTGGGGTGGCGCACCAGCAGCGCCGCAGCGCAGTCCCGCAGCAGTGCCGTGTCCACGTCACCGTCGATGTCGGCCGACATTGCGATCAGGTACGGGTCGTCCGCCTGATCGAGTTGGGCCATCGAGTACAGCCCCTGCTGCAGCGGGCTGAGCGCCAGCACGTCCTCGATGACCGGGGCCGGTTGCAGCGTGGTCACTGCGGCTCCTGCGGCGCGGTCCACGATGTCGCGAACGACGCGGTGAGCTCGTCCAGTTCTTCGGCCGACAGCCCTGACACCGTCATGGGCGCGTGTTCGCGGTCCGCACCCGGTGTCCCTTGGGTTTCCGCCGACGACCGGGCGTCGATCGCCGCGGCCAGCTCGTGCACCATCGGATACTCGAAGACCATCCGGGCGGTCAGCTTCATGCCCGCATCGCGGCCCCGTGCCGCCAGCTGGACCGCCTTGATGCTGTCACCACCGAGGCTGAAGTAGTCATCGCCACGGCCGATCTCGGCTTCGGCGTCGAGCACCTCGGCCAGCAACGCGATGAGGGCGCGTTCGGTGTCGGTACGCGCGGGCTCCGCCACCGTCGACCCGGCTCGCGCCGCGCGCAACTGGACCGCCTCGATGCGCTCGAGCTGTCCGGTGGCCAGCCACCTGCCGCGTTCGCCGGTGGGTTCCGACCCCTGGTAGATGTCGCCGACCACGCCGACGCCCACGGGCTGACGCCATTCGTCGAGCACCAGGACCCCGTCCCTGCCCTCGACAGCTTCATCGACCCGCAGATCCCGCAACCGCTGGTCGGCGTCCTCCGCGATACCGGCGATCACCCGGACCAGGCGGTCCGCGAGATGCCGCGCCGTCTCCGGCGTGTACAGGTCGGTGCGGTAGATCAGGTGGCCGCGGTAACTGTCCTGAGTGGCAAAGAAATTCACCGACAGGTCGGCGTGCGCCACGTCGAACGTCGGCTCCAGCGCCGTGAACGTGGTGTCGCCGTCGGCCCGGGAATCGATCACATGGTCGGTGGGCAGGTCTTCGCGCACGTGCACGACAACGCCGAACAGCGGGTTGCGCGACAGCGAACGGGCCGGGCTGACCGCATCGACAACGTGGTCGAACGGCAGGTCCTGGTGCGCGTAGGCGGCCAGCGCGGTGTCACGGGACCGGACCAGAATCTCGCGCAGGGTCGGATCCCCGCTCAGGTCGTTGCGCAATACCAGGATGTTGATGAAAAAGCCCACGAGCGCATCGAGTTCGGCTTCGGTACGGCCGGCCACTGGGGTACCCAGCGGAATGTCGAGCCCCTCCCCCGATTTCGCGAGCGCCACCGCCACCGCGGACTGCAGCAGCATGAAGTCGGTGATGCCGAGTTCGCGGGTGAGCGCCGTCAGCTTGGCCCGGACGTCGGGGTCGATGACGAACGGCACGGACGAGCCCTCACCCGAGAGCACCGGCGGACGGGTGAAGTCGGGCCGCAGGCCGGGATCGGCCGGCGGCTCGGCCAGTTGGCCACGCCAGTAGTCGCGTTGTGCGGCAAGCGCTCCCGACTCGTCTGCCAGCAAGGCGGCCTGCCACGCCGCGTAATCGGAGTACTGCACCGGCAGCGGCGCGAACTCGGGTGCGCGCTGCTTGAGGCGGGCCCGGTAGGCGGTGACCAGGTCGGTGAACAGCACACCGGCCGACCAGTGGTCGGCGGCGATGTGGTGAACCATGATCGACAGCACGTGCTGCCCCGGGACGGACAGCACCGCGGCGCGGATCGGCCACTGCGCTTCCAGGTCGAACACGTATCGGCGTTCCCGGTCGAGTTCGGCCTGCAGCCACACCTCGTCGTCGCCGCGCGCGCGGCGGACCGGCAGCGGAGCCGGGTCGTTCACGACCTGGTATGGCACACCGTCGATTTCGGTGTAGGTGGTGCGCAGCACCTCGTGCCGCTCGACCAGATCAGCGAGTGCGGCGACGAAAGCGTCGACGTCGCACGGGCCGGTGATCCGGGCGGCGAACGGGATGTTGTTGACGGGGCCGGGACCGTCGATGCGGTACTGGAACCACTGGCGCAGTTGCGATGCGGACATCTGGCAAGGGCCGGTGTGCTCGCTGGCGACCAGCGGCGGTCGGTTGCGCGGCGCCCCGGTGTCGACCCGGGCGGCGATCTCCGCGACGGTGCCCAGTTCGAACACCTCACGAACGCCGATCTCGGCATTGCATCGCGCCCGGATTGCAGCGACCAGCTTCGTGGCCAGCAGCGAGTGCCCGCCGAGTTCGAAGAAGGAGTCGTCGGCACCGACCTGCTCGACGCCGAGCAGGTCGGCGAACAATTCCGCGACCTTCCGCTCGGTGTCGGTGGTCAGTTCCCGGAATGCGGTGCGGGACTGGATGTCCGGATCGGGCAGCGCGCGGCGGTCGATCTTGCCGTGCGCGGTGATCGGGATTTCGTCGAGCACCACGTAACCGGCGGGCACCATGTACTCGGGCAGCGCTGCCGCCACTCGCGCCTTGATTCGTGGCACGTCAACCGATTCCAGGTCGCCGCGTTCGGCCGGGGTGAGGTAGCCGACGAGGCTCTTGCCCAGCCCGGGAAGGTCGCACGCCACAACGACGGCCTGGCCGACGCTGGGATCCACCGCGATGGCGGCGGCGATCTCGCCGAGTTCGATGCGGAAACCGCGGATCTTGACCTGTTCGTCGGCGCGGCCGACGAACTCGATGTCGCCGTCGCCGTTGAGTCGCGCGAGGTCACCGGAGCGGTAGAGGCGCCCGCCCGTGGTGAACGGGTCGGCGACGAAGCGCTCGGCGGTCAGGCCGGGGCGCTGGTGGTAGCCGTGTGCGACATGGGTACCGCCGATGTAGATCTCGCCGATGACGCCGACCGGCACCGGCCGCAGGGCGTCGTCGAGCAGGTGCATCTGTGTGTTGATCTTCGGCTTGCCGATCGGCACGATGCGCGTGCCCTGCGTGCCCTCGACGCGGTACCGACTCGCGTTGATGACCGTCTCGGTCGGTCCGTAGAAGTTGTGCAGCAGCGCGTCGAAGGTGGCGTGGAACTTGTCGGCCACCTCCCCCGGCAGGGCCTCACCGCCGATCGGCACGCGCTTGAGGCTGCGCCATTCGCTGACGCCCGGCAGGGACAGGAACAGCCCCAGTAACGAGGGCACGAAGTGCATGGAGGTGATGCCTTCGGTGCGCAGCAGATCGGTCAGGTACCCGATGTCGTTGAGGCCGCCGGGGCGTGGAATGACCAGTCGCGCACCACAGGCCAGCATGCCGAACACCTCGGCGATGGACACGTCGAAGCTCGGCGAGGCGACCTGCAGCAGCCGCTCGTCGGCGTCGATCTGGTACTCGTCGACGAACCACACGAAGTACTCCGCAACCGGACGGTGCGGCACCGGCACACCCTTGGGCAGCCCTGTAGAGCCCGAGGTGTAGATCAGGTAGGCGGTGTTGGCGGCCGTGAGGGGCCGGACCCGATCGGCATCAGTCGGGTTGTCGTCCCGCAGGCCGTCGAGGTCGGTGATCGGCTCGCGGATAACCAGTTTCGGATCACCGTCGCTCAGGATGAACGACAGCCGGTCCTCGGGATAGGTCGGGTCAACCGGGAGGTACACGCCGCCGGCCTTGACGATCGCCAGCGCCGTGAACACCAGTTCAGGCGACTTCTCCAGCAGGACCGCGACGCGGTCCTCGGTGCCGATGCCCTGGCCGATCAGCCAGTGTGCCAACCGATTCGCCTCGGCGTTGAGCTCGCGGTAGCTGTAATACCGGCCCTCGTAGGCCACCGCTACCGAGTCCGGGGTGCGCGCGGCCTGGGCCTCGATCAATGCCGCCAGCGTGGTCTCGGGCGTACTGAACTGCTCGCCGGTGGCCATCTGGCGCAGCCAATCGGCGTCGTGCCGGTCCATCAGCTCCAGCTCGGCGAGCGCGCGGTTGGGGTCGGCAAGCGCGGACTCCAGCAGCACTACGTAGTGACGCAGCAGTTGGTCCGCCAATGTGGCATCGAGGATTTCGGTCAGGTACTCCGCCTCGACCAGCGCGCCGTCGGCGTCGAATTCCACCATGAAGCCCAGCGGCAGCTGGGTGTGGTGACCCCGGTACGCGGCCCGGCGGCACGTGATCCCCGACGGGCAGAAGCCCCGCCCGTCGGCCTCGCGGGCGCCGAACGAGACCCGGGCCAGCCGCTCCACACCGTGGCGGCGATCCGGGTTGAGCTCGCGCACCACGCGGTCCAGGTTGATCTGCTGATGAGCGAAGGCCCCGTGGGTGGTGTCCTTGGCCTGCGTGACGAATTCCCGGAAACTCTGCCGTGATTCGGGGCGCAACCGCAACGCTACGGTGTTGCCGTAGTAGCCCAGTGCCTCCTCGGTGCCGCCACTGCGGTCGAGGACCGGCGTCGCGACCAGGATGTCGTCGGCGTGGGTGTAGCGGTGCAGCAAGGTCCCGAAAACTGCCAGCAGCACGGTGTACGGCGTGGCACCCGTCTGGCGTGCCAGCTCGGAAATCCGGGCCAGGGTGTCTGCATCGATACGCCGGGTGACGCGCCGCGAGTGGTGACCGGTGGGCACCAGCGAGCCGTGCGGTCCCGGAAGTTCCAGCGGCTCAGGCGGATCGGCAAGGACCGCGCGCCAGTAGACCAACGCCTCGGTGTGGTCGTCGGCAGGCACCGCGGCCGGAATCACCTCGGCCAGCTGCTCACCGGCCAATTGTCCCTCGTACGCGCGCGTGAGGTCGCGGAAGAACACCTGCCAGGAGGCGTCGTCCCAGGCGATGTGGTGGGCGGTGAGCAGCATGATGTGCTCGGTGGGCGCAATGCGAATCACGCTGATCCGCAGGGGTGATTCGGTGTCGAGCCGGAACGGCGTGCCGAATTCCCGCTGGGCCAGCACTTCGAGGCGCAAGGCACGCGATGCCTCCGAGAGCTCGCTGAGATCGTGCGTGCTCCAGCCCGGACTCAGCTGGTCGTGCACCGTGGGGCCGGGCTCGCCGGTCGCGTCGGCCCGGTAGGTGGTGCGCAGGACCGCATGGCGGGCGGCGACCGCGTTGACCGCATCCCGCAAGCGCTGGTGGTCCAGCTCGCCGGTGATGGCAAAGGACACACAGACATTGAGCAGTACACCCGAGGGTTCAGCGGTCTGCACGAACCACATCCGGCGCTGGCCGTCGGACAGCACCGGTGCGACGGGCACCCCGTCGCACGACTGGTTCTGGGACTGCAGGCCGCGCTCGGCGAGCTTGCGCCGCAACAGCTCCAGGCGTGCGTCCGCTACATCTGCTCCTCGCGTGCGCAGGTCCCGGATGTCGGTCTCGGTCACGCTAGCTCTCCACCTTTTCTGATCTCTCGGTTAGCAAATCCACCAGTTCGATGCCGGTGATGCCGCTGAGCAGCCCGGCCAGCGGTACGGACCGGCCGGTGCCTCGGCGCAGTCGCTTGCGCAGGTCCAGCGCCAGCAGTGAATCCAGGCCCAGGTCGAACAAGGCCGCGGTCAAGTCGATGTCGGCGGGGTCGCCCAGTTTGAGCACCGCCGACAGCTCATGACGGACGGCGCCCTCGGCGTCCGCACCGTCAGCGAGGGCGGTCGGAACCTGCTGTGGTACAGCCGGTTCCGTCTCCACCGGGGCCGCACCGAGCAGTGTCGCCAACCGCTCGGCATCGGCGCGGAAGATCACCGGCGCGGGCGCACCGGTCCCCAGTGCCGCCTCGATGGCGACGTCAGGATTCATTTCCCGCAGCCCGGCGCGCTCGATCCGTGCGACCTCGTCCGCACCGACGATGCCGGGGCCCGGCCACAGTCCCCACCGCACGGCCACACAGTCGAGTCCCTTGGCGCGGAACTGCCCAGCCATCACATCCTGCATGCGGTTCACGGCTGCGTAGGCAACATGACCGAGTCCGCCCCACAGTCCGGACACCGACGAGCACACCAGAATTCTCGCGTCGGGCCGCAGCGGCCAGCACTCGGCCAGCCGGGCCAGCCCGCCGACCTTCGCGGCCGCGGTGGCGACGAACTCGTCCGCGCCGACCGTCGTGCCGAACGCCGCCGCGCCGGCCGCATGGACGACGAGGGTCGCACCGTCACCGGCATGCGCGGCCGCGGCGGCCGAAACCTGTTCGGGTGCGGTGATGTCGCATTGCACCGACAGGACATCGGTGCCGCGGAACTCGGCCAGTTGCTCAGCGCTGGTGCCGCTGCGGCTCACCAGCACGATACGTCGGGCACCGGCGGCGGCGAGGGTCCGCGCGAAATGCAGGCCGACAGCACCGCTACCGCCCGTGATCACTACGTTGTGCAACAGCCCGGGCGCTGGAGCGCCCGGGTCCGGCAGGGGCCGGAGACCTCGCCGGTACTGCCGCGAATCACGCAGTGCCACTTCAGTTCCAGTGCCCAGCATGGTTTCGATGGCGGCCGTCGCCGCCGGCAGGCCGAGCTCCCAGGACGCCAGGTCGAGGTGGCGGAACGACTGATCCGGATGGTCGAACCCGATGCTGCGGTGCATGGCGGCGAGGGCGGCCTGGGCCGGGAGCGCCACCGGCTCGCCGTCCCGCACGTGCTCGCCGCCGACCGTCACGAGCCACACGTCGGTGCATTGGGACCCAATGGCATTCGGGTAGTCACACAGCCCGCCGCGGATCAGCCCGGCGAGGTCCGCGACCGCCGCCTCGGTGTCGGGGTGGTCGAGCATCGGTGCGACGACGATCAGTAGATCCGCCTCGGCCGGCTCGACCAGCACGGTGCCGAGGTTGGCCCGCACGCCGTCCCGGAGCCGGTCGGCAAGCTCACCCTGCGAGCCCAGGTCGAGTACTGCCGTCCGCCGAATGATCAGCGGACCGGTCTCGTCCGACTGCGGAAGCCACTGCTCGGCGCTGACGGTGAGTCCGGCGACCGGGGGCAGCGGTTCGGGCGCGGCCCAGAGGTGCATCGCCGCCATCGGTGCATGCGGAAATCCGCGCAGCATGGGTTGGTTCGCCTCGATGTGCCTGGCCCAGTCGTAGTCAGGGTCGGCCACTGCCACCGTCGCGATGTTGTCGGACAGCACGTCGACGAGGGTTTCGTCGCGGCGACCCGAGCCGACAATCAACGGTGCATCAGTTTCGGCGAGCGCGTGCAGTAACGCGGGGTGTGCCGACATCTCGACGAATGCCTCGACGCCATTTTCGCGGGCCGCTGCGGCGGCCCGGTCGAACCGCACGGTGTTCCGCAGGTTGCGGTACCAGTACTCACCGAACTCGGTACCCGCCTCGACGGCCTCGCCGGTCACCGATCCGATGAACGGCATTGTGCCCGTGCCGAATTGCCCCTTCGGGACATCGGCCAGCAGTCGTGCCTGCAGCGGATCCAGCGCACTGGTGTGGGCCGGGAAGCTCATGGCGATGACGCGCGCGAAGCAACCGCGGGACTGCAGGTCCGACACCAGCTCCGCGATGGCGGTCCGGTCCCCCGACACCACAACGGACGCGGCCGAGTTGACCACGGACAGTTCCATCCAACCGGCGGCCGCCGAAATCTCTTGCTGCGCTTCGTCGACCGTCACACCCAGGCTCGCCGCACCGAAGTCACCGGCCAGGCTGTCCAGCGCCCCCGCTCGCGCGATGACCACGGCGACCGCCTCGGCCAACGTCATGGCACCGGCGACATGCGCCGCGGCGATTTCACCGAGGCTATGCCCCAGCGTGACATCAGGATCGATGCCCAATGTCTGCCAGACCGCCGTCAGTCCGACGGCGTGCGTGAACTGTGCGCTCTGACTGTGAATTTGGGTCCATTTCCGGTCGGCGGGGTCGACCAGGAAGTGCAGCGGGGAGTCGACTCCGGCCGCGACGAACGCGTCCGCGCAGCGGTCCACCGCGGCCCGATACACCGGAAGCTGCCGGTATGCGTCAGTGCCCATCGACGGCCATTGACCGCCATTGCCCGGGAACACGAACGCCGTCCGTGGTGCCGCGGTCCGCGACGAGACCGCCACCAGGGGGTGCTCCTCCCCCGCCGCCAGCGCCCGCAACGCGGCCGTCAATTCTGTGGCGTCGTGGGCCCGGACCACCGCGCGAAACCGGCGACGGCGCCGCAGCCGTAACAACATCGCAGCGACCGCACCAATGCCCACTACACCAATGCGGTCCAGGTAATCGGCGACGCCGGTTGCCTCGGCCGCAAGTAGTTCTTCGGTGTGTGCACTGAGCAGGACGGGCACACGGCCGTCGGGAAAGTGCGAAAGGCTCATCACGCGGCCAATCCATCTGTCGATTCGGGCATCGCGACGATGACGTGCGCGTTGGTGCCGCTCATCCCGAAGGCCGAGACGGCGGCGAGGCGCTCACCGCTGCGCGCCGGCCACGGCGTGTGGCCGGTAGCGAGCGTCAGTCCCTGTGCACTCCAGTCGATTTCGGCGCTGGCTTCCGCGGCGTGCAGGCTCGCCGGGATGGTGGCATGCTCCGCCGCGACCAGGACCTTGGCCAGTCCGAGTGCGCCGGCGGCCGCCTGGCTGTGTCCGACATTGGATTTCACCGAACCCAGAACGGCGCCCTGCCCGGCTGCGGCGGCGCCGTAGGTCTGGGCCAGCGCGTTCAATTCGGTCCGGTCACCGAGTCTGGTCCCGGTTCCGTGCCCTTCGATCATCCCGATCTGGTCGGGCCGGGCACCGGCAAGGTCGAGTGCGCGTCCGAACAGCCGTGCCTGCGCAGGGCCGCTCGGCGCCGTCAGGCCGGTGCTGCGCCCGTCCTGGTTGAGGCAGCTGGCCCGCACCTCCGCGAGCACGCGGTGCCCGTTGCGCCGTGCGACCGATTTTCGTTCCAGAACGAACATCCCCGCGCCTTCGGCCCACACGGTGCCACTGGCCTGCGCACTGTAGGGCCGGCAGTGCCCGTCGTCCGAAAGTGCGTGCTGCTTGGCGAATTCGACGAAGTAGCCCGGCGAACCCATCACGCACACCCCGCCGGCGAGCGCCATGCTGCAGTCACCCGCGCGCAGGGCCTGCACCGCGGTGTGGAACGCGGTCAGCGCCGACGAACACGAGGTGTCGATCGTCAGGGCCGGACCGTCGAGGCCGAGCAGATAGCCGATGCGTCCGGAGATCACGCCCAGCGAAGTCCCGGTGATCAGATGCCCACTGAGGTCCGAGTATTCGGCGAGATCGGGGCCGTAGCCGGTGCCCGAGGCGCCGATGTAGCAGCCGACGTCATGCCCGGCGAGATCATCCGGGTTGATCCCGGCATTCTCCAGCGCCCGCCACGTCACCCGCAGCGCCACCCGCTGCTGCGGATCCATCGCTACCGCCTCGCGCGGCGAGATACCGAAGAACGATGGATCGAACAGTGCGGCGCCCGACAGGAATCCGCCGCGGTTATGGATGCGCTTGAATCCGTCGCGGCGCGAGCCCGCGAGCACGTCACGCACCGCCCAACCTCGATCTTCCGGGAATGCGCCCAGCGCTTCCCGCCCTGAAGACAGCAGCTGCCAGTAGCTTTCCGCATCATCAACGTCTCCGGGGGCTTCGACCGCCATTCCGACGATGACCACAGGATCGAAAGTTCTCGAGTCAGGGCCCATCGAGTCAGCGCGCACTGATCACGTCCGCGAGCGCGTCCAGGTGGTCGTTGAGGTAGAAGTGGCCGCCGTCGAACTCTGCCAGGGTGAACGCACCCGACGTGTGGTTCTCCCAGCGGCGCAGCATGTCCCGATCGATGCGGTGGTCGTCACGGCCGCCGAGGGCATGGATGTCTGCGGCGATGCGGCCGCCGCCCATGTACCGGTTGAGGGCTTCGTAGTCGGACCCCACCGCCATCAGTAGGAGCTCGACGAAATCCGGGTCGGCGAGCAGCCGCGGGTCGGTACCGCCGAGATCAACCATCTCGGCGAGCATTTCGCGCGGCCCCGTCGGCAACGGCGGCGCCTCGACCACATCGCACGGCGCCTGGCCGGCGGACGCCCACAGGCTGTGCACGGTGGTCCCCCGCTGTTCGGCAACCCGCGCGAACTCGAATGCCACCACGGCGCCCATGCAGTGCCCGACGAGCCGCAACGGGCCGACGCCGGTCCAGTCACCCGCAGCGAACAGATCGGCGGCCAGTTGCTCAACAGTAGGATGTGCCGGATGTGCCAGCCGGTCGGCGCGGCGCGGGTACTGCACGACGTACGTGTCAATCCCCTTGTCCGACAAGGTGGTTGCGAGGTCTCGGTAGGCCACCGCGGCGCCGCCGGCGTGCGGAAAGACCACGACCGCGCCCCTGCCACCGGAGCCCGGGTAGTGCTTGATCCAGGGTTCGAAAGCTGTTGTCATCTCGGTCACGAAACAGCCGCCGGGTCCAGTGCGGTCAGCACGTCGTCGTGGTCCATCTCAGCGATCTCCAGGTAGAGCTCGGCGACCATTTCCAGTCTGTCGCTGCCGTCCTCGCGACCGATGAGCCGCCGCGCCAGTTTCCCCGCGGTCCGGGCCGCGAAGATGTCCGGCACGCCGACCGTCGGAGTGTCCAGCCACTTCCGGATCCGCGCAACGGTGGCGGTCGCCAGCACCGAGTCACCACCGAGCTCGAAGAAGTCCTCGTCAACGCCGACGTCACCGGCAACGGCCAGGACCTCCGAAACGATCGCCACCAGCGCCCGCTCCAACATGGTCTCCGGTAGCGCCCGGCCGGCGCCTTCCGCCGTCTTGACCAGCGCCGCAAGTTGACCGGCCGCGGCCCGGCGGTCGGTCTTGCCGCCGACGGTGAACGGAATCGCGGCAACCACCTGAATCTGCCGCGGGATCATGTGCGGCGGTACGAGTTCGGCCACCGCCGCACCGATGCGCTCGGTGGTCAGCTCCGGATCGTCAACCGAGACCAGGGCGGCCAGCACGTCGTGCCCGCGCTCCCCGCCGGAGACCACACCGGCCACCGCGGCCCGCACACCGGGCACGCGCTGCAAGGCGGCTTCGACGTCACCGAGCTCGACGCGGTAACCGCTGATCTTCACGCGGTGGTCGGTGCGCCCGACGAACTCCAATACGCCGTCCGGTCGGTAGCGCGCCAAATCCCCTGAGCGGTACCAGGTTCGGCCCGCGTAGCGGACGAAGCGGTCAGCGGTCAGGTCCGGCCGGCCGCGGTAGCCCGAGGCGATGCCACGGCCGGTGAACCACAGTTCGCCGGCCACCCAGTCGGGGCAGTCCTGACCGGCCTCGTTGACCACCCGGCACGCGTTGTTGGTGAATGGCGCGCCGTACGGCACCGCCGGCGACGTGTCGGGTAGTTCGCCGGCCTCGAAAATGGTGGCGTGGATAGCGGTTTCGGTCGCGCCGCCCAGCCCGGCGACGCGCACGCCCGGTGCCTGCGCCTGCAGGTGCCGGACCATGGCAGTCCGGACCCAGTCGCCACCGGTGAGCACCACGCGCACGGTGTCCAGACGCCCGGCACCGACCTCGACGAGCATCTCCAGCCAGCCCGGCAGGAAATTGAGCACCGTCACGCCATGCTCGGCGATGAGGGCGGCCCAGCGGTCGGGGTCACGCCGGTACGGCTCGTCGACGACCACGATGCTGCCACCGGTCGCGAGCGTGGCGAACATGTCGAGAACCGACAGGTCGCACTCCAGGGTCGCCAGCGCCAGGCAGCGGTCAGCCGGCCCGATGTTGAAGTGGCCGTAGAGGAATTCGGCAGTGTTCATCGCCGCGTCGTGGGTGACCTCGACGCCCTTGGGCTCACCGGTGGAGCCGGAGGTGAACAGCACGTAGGCCAGCTCGTGCGGATCGGTGGCCGCCGGGACGAACGGTCCTTCGGCACGGCGGCCGATCCGCAGCGCCTCGGCCACGGTCAGCGACGGGCGCCACGACGGCACGAGGTCGCCGCAATAGAGCGCCATCCGGACGCCCCCGGTCGCCAGGGTCTTCTCCGTGCGCTCGGCCGGTTGATCCACCCCGATCGGCAGGTAGACCGCACCCGCTGCCAGGATGCCGAGCAGCGCGATGATCTGCTCTGCGCCCTTGGGGCCGAGCACGGCAACGGTGTCCCCCGGCCTGATGCCGGCAATCCGCAGCGCGGATGCGACAGCCGAAACTTCCTCGGCGAGTTCGGCATACGTCCACCGCCGGGCCTCGCTGATCATCGCCGTGGCGGCCGGCCGGGCGGCAGCCGAGGCGAAGAAACCGGTGTGCAACGCCGCGCCGGTGGGCGCCGCGGTGCGGCTGTTGACTTCGTCGCGGACCGCGCGCTGGGCCGCTGACATCGGCTCCGGCGTGGGGGCCTCCCATGCGGTGTCGTCGATGGCCAGCCGCTCCAACTCGGCGATGTGCCGGGCGAACATGGCGTCGATGACGCCCTCTGGGAAGGCGTCCTCGCGCACATCCCAGTTCACCAGCACGCCGCCGTTGAACTCGGTCACCTGGGCGTCCAGCATCACCTGCGGCCCTTGCGAATTGATCCACCCCGGAGTGCCGAACGTCTCGATCACCGCCGAGCCGAACAGTTCGCCGAGGCCCAGGGCGCTGGTGAACACGACCGGCGCCAGGACCTGGGTTCCGCGGTGCCGGCTCAGGTCCCGCAGCACCTCTAGGCCCGAGTAACCGGAATGTGCTGCGGCAGTGCGGAATGCGTCTTGCACGACGCCGCAGCGCGCCGTCGCGGTGGCCGCGTCCGTCAGGTCGACGTCGAGCAGCAGCGAGGACGTGAAGTCACCCACCATGCGGTCGACATCGGCGTGGCGTTGCTCGC
Source organism: Mycolicibacterium sp. CBMA 226 (assembly GCF_009729075.1). GTDB lineage: Bacteria > Actinomycetota > Actinomycetes > Mycobacteriales > Mycobacteriaceae > Mycobacterium. The sequence goes on from NZ_VTGY01000014.1 coordinate 206,069, forward strand.
GCCCGAACAGCGGCACATTCAGCAGGAAGCGCTGCCCGGCCGACCAGCAGGCCAGGGCATCGGAGAAGGACGCCGCCAGCGCCATCGCGGGCGTGATCCCACGCCGGCGGGCCGCGGCATACAGGGCGTCCCGCACATCAGGAGCCAGCCAGTGCCAGCGGCGGGTGGTGTGCCGCGGGTCGTTCTGCTCAGCGGTCGGGACCAGCGGAAGTCGCGGTGGATCGGGAAGTTCCGGAAGCTGCTCGCCCCACCACTGCCGATCAACTTCGGCTTTGGGATCGGGCTGCGCCGCCGACTGCGCCACAGCCATGCGGTATTCACGGTACGTGTAGGTCAGTGGAGCGAGGTCGACACCGCGGTACAGGGCCGCGAGATCGGCCATCAGGGTGCGGTAGCTCATGGCATCGGCAGCCTGCATGTCCAGGTCGACGTGCAGGCGGGTGGCGCCGTCCGGGAGCAGGGTCAGGGTCAGCTCGAAGACCTGGTCGGTCAATTGCTGATGCGCCTTGTGGCGCTGGGTGGCGGCCAGGTGCTGTGCGATCTGTCCGGCCGGCATGGCCCGCAGGTCGGTGACCGTCACCGGGAAGTCGCCGTCGAGCGCGCCGATGCGCTGCGTGCCGTCGGCCAGGAACTGCACGCGCAGCATCGGGTGCCGCGCCGCCAATGCCGTTGCCGCAGCGGTCAATCGCTGCACATCGACGCCGTGGCCGTCGAATTCGACGTAGAGGTGGCCGGCGACGCCACCCAGTTGTTGGTCGTCCTCCCGGCCGATCCACATGGCGTGCTGCATCGGCGCCAGCTCGAACGGCTCGTCGGGTTCCCCGCCATGAGCTGAATCAGATTGCACTGCTGCCGAATCGGTGTGCTGCAGACCGCCTGCAGCCGACAACAGGTCGGACCAGGCCGCGATGGTCGGCTCCGCGGCCAATGCCGCGAAGTCGATGTCGATGCCCAGCTTCCGCCAGCGCCCCGCCAGCGACATCATGCGGATCGAGTCCAGCCCCTGACCGATCAGGTCGGCACCGGGGTCGAGGGAGTCCGCACGGGCACCCAGCAGTTCGGCAACCTCCTCGCGGATAGCCTGCGAATTCACTGCCACGACGCCCACAACACCCTCCCGAATAGTTAAAGACAGGCTGCCCTAATTTTGATTAGGCTACCCTATATTTCGACTGGCTCCATACCTACCCCGAGGGACCTGCCGTGACGCGCACCACTGCCTCCATCGAGGCCGATCAGAAGTTGCTGAATGGATTCGTTCCGTTTCCGCACGATCGGGCCGAGCGCTACCGCCAGATGGGCTATTGGGCAGGAAAACCATTGGAGCTAATCCTTTCCGACGCAGCGCGCCAGTGGCCGGGCCGCATCGCAGTCATCGATTCGACCGCGTCGTACACATTTGCTGAACTTGATCAACTGGCCTCGGCAGCGGCGGCCGGGTTCGCCGCGCTCGGCATCGGGGCCGGCGACCGGGTTCTGCTACAGGTACCCAACACCGCGACCTTCGCCATCGCCCTGTTCGGGCTGCTGCGCGCGGGTGCGGTGCCGGTGATGTGCCTGCCCGCCCATCGCCGCGCGGAACTCGGCCATTTCGCGACGGTCAGCGGCGCGGTCGCCCTCGTCATCGCCGACCGGTTCGGCGGATTCGACTACCGCGACATGGCGCGCGAGCTCGTCGCCGAGCACCCGCGCCTCCGGCACGTGATCGTCGACGGCGAAGCCGGCGAATTCACCAGCTGGCGTTCCCTTTTCGGCCACGCCCCGGTACCGGCGCCGACTGTCGATACCGCGGAACCCGCGCTGCTCCTGGTATCCGGCGGCACCACCGGAGCGCCGAAGCTGATCCCCCGCACCCACGACGACTACTACTACAACGCCACCGCAAGTGCCGCCCTGTGCGAAATGACCTGCGACGACGTGTATCTGACGGTGCTACCTGCGGCGCACAACTTCCCGTTGTCGTGCCCGGGCATGCTCGGCGCCATGTCCGTGGGCGCCACCACCGTCTTGACCACCGACCCCAGCCCCGAGTCCGCGTTCGCCACCATCGTCCGGCACCGAGTCACCGTCTGCGCGCTGGTGCCCGCGCTGGCCAATTTGTGGACCCAGGCCTGTGATTGGGAACCGCAGCGCCCCAACACCTTGCGACTCCTCCAGGTCGGCGGCGCCAAACTCTCCGCGCCAGATGCGGCGGCCGCCCGCGCCGCCCTCACCCCCGGCCTGCAGCAGGTCTTCGGCATGGCCGAAGGACTGATCAACTACACCCGCCCCGGCGACGATCCCGAATTGCTCGATCACACCCAAGGGGCACCGCTGTGCCCGGACGACGAACTGCGCATCGTCGACGACGAAGGTGCCGATGTGCCGATCGGCGGCGAAGGCGAACTCCTGGTGCGCGGGCCCTACACCCTCAACGGCTACTACCGCGCCCCATCGGACAACGAGCGGTCGTTCAGCCCCGACGGCTTCTACCGCAGCGGAGATCGTGTGCGCCGCAGAGCCGACGGCTACCTCGAGGTCACCGGACGCATCAAGGACGTCATTCACCGCGGCGGAGAAACCATCTCGGCGCTCGATCTCGAGGAGCATCTGCTCACGCACCCGTCGATCTGGGCTGCCGCCGCGATTCCGGTACCCGACCCGTACCTGGGCGAAAAGATCTGTGCGGTGGTCGTTTTCAGCGGGCCCGCGGTGAGTCTGACGGACCTCAACGGCTACCTCGACGACCGCGGTGTGGCGGTGCACAGCCGGCCCGACACCCTCATCGCGCAGCCGGCACTGCCGGTGACCGCGGTCGGCAAAGTCGACAAGAAGGCCATCACAAGAGCCATCGCCACCGCCACGACCTGACCAGCACATCCGTCAGCTCGCCAAACACAAGGAGCCTGTCCCCCATGTCCGATACTCCGAAGACTCTGCGCGAGTACATCACCAACACGGCGATCAACACCGTGCCACCGCTGATCGCGTACTACGTGCTGCGTGTGTTCGACTTCGAGCCGTACCTGGCGCTGGTCGGAGCGATCATCACCGCGGCCGTGCAGGGCGCGCTCACCATGGTGCGAAAGCGGAAGGTCGAGCCCGCCAACGTCGTGGTCATCGTCGGCGCCGCGTGCTCACTGGCCATTGCGCTCACCACCAAGAACCCGCGCATCGTCCAGGCCCTCGAGCTCGTCCCGATGTCGCTGCTGGTGTGGTCGTTCGCCATCAGCGGGCTGCTGCGCAAGCCGAATTCGAAGAAGATGGCCGGCGTCATCTCCCCCGCCCTCGCCGAAGCAGCCCTGCCCGACCGGGGCTGGACCGAGCAGAACGTCCAGGACTGGCACCGGTTGCACACGCGGCTGTGCGTCGGGCTGGGGCTCCTCTGCGGTTTCTATCCCGTCTTCGCCCTGTACATGATCTTCAACTACCCGGTCGACATCTCGCAGTTCGTCATCGTCGCGACCGGTCCCACCCTCGTGGTGCTCTGCATCGCGTTCGCGGTCACCCGCATTCGCCGGTTCATCGGACAGCACGATTTCGCGTCTGCCGACGTCGCGGTGATCCGCACGGGCTCTGAGTAGTCACACTCATCCGCGGCCCGCCCCACTCGGGCATCATCAGCTCATGCCGAGACTGTTGCCCGAGTTCCGCGCCGTGATCGACGGCACCGCGCCCGACCGCGACCGCAGCATCGATGTGGCGCGCCTCAGTGCGCTGCTGGTGGTGATGTTCGGCCACTGCGCGCTGCTCCTCGCCACCATCACCGCCGACGGCGTCCAGATCGGCAACACCCTGGGCGCAGTGCCGCGTCTGCAACCGGCGACCTGGGTGCTCCAGGTCATGCCGCTGTTCTTCTTCGCCGGAGCCGCCGCCGGCGTGCACAGCTGGCGGGACGGAACCCCTTGGGGCACCTGGCTTTTCACCCGGGCACAACGTCTGTGCCGACCGGCACTGTGGTATCTCGCCGCCTGGACGGTCGCCCTCATCGCGGTGCGGTTCACCATGGGCATCGAGTCCGCCGCCGCGCTCGGCAACGAGGCGGTGGCGCTGCTCTGGTTCCTCGGCACCTACCTGATCGTGCTGGCATTCGTCCCCGCATTGGCCCGGTTACGGTCGGGACGATCGGCCGTGCTGGTGGTCGCTGTCCTCCTGGCGGTCGCGGCACTCGGAGACTGGGCCCGGATCAGCACGCACACGCTGGAGGCCGGCGCGGCGAATCTGATCGTGGTCTGGCTGATCCCGATGGTCATCGGTGCGGCCTACGTCCACCGCTTCGTCACCCCCGGCACGGCGCTGATCGTGGCCGCCGGCACGCTGGCCGTCCAGGTGCTGATCGCCGAATTCGGACCATATGACGTGTCACTGGTCGTCACCGGCACCGAGCACATGTCCAACGTGACACCGCCGACGCTTTTGCTTGCCCTGCAGTGCATCTGGATGCCGAGCCTGTTCGTCGTCTGCGCCGGTGCCGTCCGCCGTCTGGCCGAGCGACCCCGGGTCTGGTACCTGATCGTGGTCGGAAACAGCGGGGCAATGACGTTGTACCTGTGGCACATTGCGGCCATCGCGATCGCGACGTTCGGCCTTCACGCCGTCGGCCTGGACGCCTACGACCCGGCGGCCCCATACTTCTGGCGCAACATCGCGATCCGGGCGATGGTCTTCGCGGTGGTGATGACGGCGATGTTCCTGCTGCTGTCCCCGCTCGAGCACAACCCGTTGCGATGGTGGGATACCCGGGTCCGGGCGACGGGACTCCCGTCGGTGGTCGCCGGTGTGCTGGTCTGCGCCGCCGGCGTGGCGTTGTTGCTGATGGCCAAGAACGGATTGGGCACGGGCGCCGGCTGGATACTGTTGGGCCTCTTCACCGTTGCGCTCGTCGGCGCCCGGATCAGTGCGGGGCGGCCGCCGGCGCGCCGCGTGACGACCGAGCGCGACCCCGCCTCCGGGCTCAGTGTGCGCTGACGAACGTCACGGTCGGTGTCGGCGCGTCCTTGACCAGGGTCGGCCCTGACGTGGAGATGACGTACGCCTCGTTGCCCGTCGGGTAGCCGCCGCCGTTGGTCGAGATGTGTACGTGGGTGTAGTGATTGGCGTCGGGGCCGCCGTAGTCCGGCATCCGGTGGGCAGTGCCATCGGGGAAATAGATCGCCTGGCGCCAGATCACATGGTTCAGATCGAACCGTTGCGCGTTGGCCAGCACGTACGCCAGCACGCGGTCCCCCAACGCCTTGCCCGCCGACGACCCGTAGTCGGGCACCATCACGTCCAGCGCCAGGCCTTCGGGATGCCAGCGCAGCGCGTCGGGCCGGACACCGATCATCGTGTGGATCTCCGGGAACATCGCACTGACAGCCCGCTCGGCGAGGATGGTGTCGACTTGCAGCCCGCGCTCGGCGGCGACGCCCACCGGCAAAGCCATGGTGCGCACCATGGCGCGGGAGCTCTCGGCCGCCTCGGCCACGATCAGCGAACCCGGATGCGAGGCGGTCGGCTCGGCCAGAACCACTTGCGCGCAGCAGACGTCCACCTCAGTGGCGGCGGTGACCGCCTGCGTCGCGGTACCCGCAGTGACGAACGCCGCGGCCGGCATGACGAGCGCGGCCAGAGCCATCGACCGGCGGCGTGCGCGCGCGTCGGTAGCTAACCCGGGCCTGTCCACCGGTGCACCATACCCCGCAGGTCACCGTTTGGTAACGACTTACAAATTGACGCACGAGTAAATTTATACTAGGGACTGAGGAGGTGCCCCGGTGACAGCCTGTCCGAGAACCGCCACCCAGCCGTCGGCCGACGCCATCGCCGACGCACTCGTCACCGCATCGCGCCTGCTCCTGGACATCACGGCCCGCTCGGTTGCGGCCGTCGACGACACGCTCACGGTTCCCCAGTTGCGCGTTCTGGCAATCCTGGCGGCGCGCGGTCGCACCAACCTGACCACGCTGGCCGCGCAACTGGACGTACAACCGTCGACGATCGGGCGCATGGCCGAGCGACTGGCCACCGCCGGGTTGATCGACCGGCACAAACACCCGAGCTCAGGCCGCGAAATCGTCGTCGAACTGACGCGCCGGGGACGCGCCGTCGTGGACACCGTGAGTGCCCACCGCCGCGCCGAGATCGCCCGGATCGTCGAGGACATGCCGGCCCGCGGGCGCACGGCCATGGTCCGTGCACTGCACGCGTTCACCGACGCCGGTGGCGAACCGCCCGCCGACGTCCCGGCCGGCCTGGACTTCTAGCAGTTCAACTGCGGGGCACCAGATACGGCGCGAGCGTCGTCAGCTTCTCGCAGGTCTCCTCGAACTCGCGTTCCGGAGTCGACTCGGCGATGATCCCGGCGCCGGCGCGCAGCCAGGTCTGGCCGTCTGCCTCATAGGCCGACCGCAGCGTCAGCGCCGCGTCCATGCCGCCGTCGGCACTGAACATCACGACGGCGCCCGAGTACAGCCCACGGGGCGCCTCGTCGAGCCGCATGATGGCGTCGACGCTCTCCGCCTTGGGTATGCCGGAGGCGGTCACCGCCGGGAAGAGCGCCTCCAGCGCATGCATCCGGTTCATGTGGTCCGAAAGCCGGCCGGACACAGTCGAACCCAGGTGCTGCACGCTGCCGCGCTCACGCACTGTCATGAAGTCGCTGACGACCGTGGTGCCCGGCTCGGCCACCTCGGCAATCTCCTCCTGCGAACTGCGCACCGAAATGGCATGCTCGACAATCTCTTTCGAGTTCGATTCCAGGTCCTCGCGGGCCGCGCGGTCGTGATCCGCGCCGCGGCCGAAGGCTCGAGTGCCGGCCAGCGGTTCGGTGATCACGGTGCCATCGGCGCGCACCGCGGCCACCAACTCCGGGCTGAAGCCCAGTGCGCGAATCCCGCCCAGCCGCAACACGAATGACCGCACCGGGGTGTTGTTCGCCCGGCCCACGCGGTACGTCGCCGGGAAGTCGACGGCGAACGGCACCTCGAACCGGCGCGACAGGATCACCTTCTGGTAGTCGCCGGCGACGATCTCGGCGACGGCGGCGGCAACCCGCGACGGGTAGTCACTGCCGTCGACGCGCACGTCGACGGCGCGCGCGACACCGGCGGCCGGAATCCCGGACTGCAGAAGGTGATTCACCGTCTTGGCAACCGCGTCGCCGTCGCCCGACACGCACACCTCACCGTCGGTGACAACCACCTGGGTCTGTGCGCCGAAGACGCGGGCCAGCGGGGTCCCCGCCGGCAGCCGCTGCTGCAGCCCGTAGCGATAGGCGCCGAATTCGAAAGCGACCCAACCGAACAGCCGGTCCGTCTCCAGGAGCAGTCGGTCGACGGCGTCACCGAGCACCTCTGCGGGCCGGCCGCTCCATACCTGGCGGGCAACTGCCCCGCCGGCGTCGACGATCCGCAGTTCGTCGCTGTCGAGTTCGATGGCGGTGCGCACTCCGATGGCCAGCACCCACTCACCCGAATGCTCGTAGCCGACGTAGTCGGCGCCGGAGCGCTCCGGTAGTTCGGCTGCCAGGTGCGCGATCAGATCGGCCGGGGCGACATCGGCGGGCAACGCGATCCGCGTCACCGACGCCGCGTCCAGAGCTTCAGCAGTCACGAAAGTTAATTTAGCCTAACCTCACTGGAAATACAGGGTCCACCCCTGTGATGCATGCCCCAGCGCCCGTTTCCGCCTTCGCGACGGCTCAGGCCAGCGACGGCTCAGTCCAGGACGGTGCGCACCACGGCGTCGGCCAACAAGCGGCCCGGATCGGTCAACACCAACCGGTCGTCGGCGACCACGACCAGACCGTCTGCCACCGCCTCCTGTGCCCGGTCCCGCTCGTCCGCGGTGAGCACGGCGACCGGCAAACCGGTGCGCAACCGCAGCCGCAGCATGACGTCCTCGACGTGCCGAGTGGCGGCGTTCAACTCCTCGAAGTCCGCGACCGGCAGCCGGCCGTCGGCCAGTGCCGCGGCATATGCGTTGGGGTGCTTGACGTTCCACCACCGTCGCGTCCCGACGAACCCGTGCGCACCGGGTCCGGCACCCCACCACTGGCCGCCGTCCCAATAACCCAGGTTGTGGCGGCATTCGCCGCCGGGGCGGCTCCAGTTCGACACCTCGTACCAGTCGAGCCCGGCGCGGCCGAGGTGTGTATCCAGCAGCTCGTAGCGCGCGGCGAGCACGTCGTCGTCGGGCGCGAGGAGCTCGCCGCGGCGGACCCGTCGGGCCAGGGCCGTGCCGTCCTCGACGATCAGTGCGTACGCCGATACGTGGTCGACACCGCTCTCGATCGCGGCGTCGGCAGAGCGGCGCAGGTCGTCGTCGGACTCCCCCGGCGTGCCATAGATGAGGTCGAGGTTGACGTGCTCGAACCCGGCCGCCTGGGCCTCGCGCGCCGCAGCCGGGGCCCGGCCGGCCGTGTGCGTCCGGTCCAGTGCCGCCAGCACGTGCGGCGCCGTGGACTGCATGCCCAGGGAAATCCGCGTGTAGCCGGCATCGAGGAGCTCGGTGAAGAACTCGGGCGACGTCGACTCCGGGTTTGACTCGGTGGTGACCTCGGCGCCGGGATTGAGGCGGAAGTTGTCGCGCACCGCATCGAGCACCGCCCGCAACCCGGAGCCGCCGAGCAGCGACGGCGTGCCGCCGCCGACGAACACCGTGTCGACCGGCAGATCAACCTGGGCGCCGGCCATCGCCAGCTCGGTACGCAGTGCGTTCAGCCAGCCCTCGGGATTGGCTCCGCCCAGCTCACCGGCGGTGTAGGTGTTGAAGTCGCAGTACCCGCAGCGGGTCGCGCAGAACGGCACGTGGACATAGATGCCGAACGGATCTCCGGCACCGGTGTCGCGCCGTTGATCACTGCTCATGGCAACCAGTGTCCCACCGAGCGATCAGCGAACCGATTCGGGCGAGCGACGCGGAGGGATAGCTTTTTGCTCGCGATGATCCGGAATCTGGCCCAGTTAGGCCGAATGTCCTGTTCGTGGCAGAATGGCCGGGTGTCCGCCAGCCTCAACCGCGCCCTCGGTTCCGCATTGGTGATGCGGCGGCATGTCGACTTCAAGCGTGTATGCAGCTGTTGCTGTCGGCCTTGATGCCTGCCTTGATGCCTTAGAGCTCTGACAACCAGATCTTTCAGCCGGCACAGGATCGGCAGTGCCGGACAGCCCCCGGCGTACGCGTGATCCAACGCCTGCTCTTGCGCGAAGGAAACCACCCCGTGACATCAGCAAAACCCGCCAAGACCCGCGACGAAGGCCAGTGGGCGCTGGGCAATCGTGAGCCGCTGAACCCCAATGAGGTGTTCAAGCAGGAGGACGACGCGCTCAATGTGCGGCAGCGCATCATCGACGTCCACTCCAAGCAGGGCTTCGAGTCGATCAGCAAGGACGATCTCCGCGGGCGCTACCGCTGGATGGGTCTGTACACCCAGCGCGAGCAGGGTTACGACGGCACCTTCACCGGCGACGACAACGCCGACCTGCTGGAGGCCCCCTACTTCATGATGCGGGTGCGCTGCGACGGCGGTGCGCTGACCAGCGCGGCGCTGCGCACCATCGGTGAGATCTCGACCGAGTTCGCGCGCGACAGCGCCGACATCACCGACCGCGAGAACATCCAGTACCACTGGATCCGCGTCGAGGACGTGCCGGAGATCTGGCGTCGCCTCGAATCAGTCGGTCTGCAGACGACCGAGGCGTGTGGCGACTGCCCGCGCGTCGTGCTCGGTGGCCCGCTGTCCGGCGAGGCCCTCACCGAGGTGCTCGACCCGAGCTGGGCCGTCGACGAGATCGTGCGCCGCTACGTCGGCAACCCCGAGTTCTCCAATCTGCCGCGCAAGTACAAGACCGCCATCTCGGGTCTGCAGGACGTCGCCCACGAGATCAACGACATCGCGTTCATCGGCGTCAACCACCCCGAACACGGCCCCGGCCTGGACGTGTGGGTCGGCGGTGGCCTGTCCACCAACCCGATGCTCGCCCAGCGCCTCGGCGCGTGGGTGCCGCTGGCCGAGGTGCCCGATGTCTGGGAGGGCATCACCAAGGTCTTCCGCGACTACGGCTACCGCCGCCTGCGCTCCAAGGCCCGACTGAAGTTCCTGATCAAGGACTGGGGCGTGCAGAAGTTCCGCGAAGTTCTCGAGACCGAATACCTCGGCCGCAAGCTCATCGACGGCCCGGCCCCCGAACAGGTGCCGCACACCATCGATCACGTCGGCGTGCAGAAGCTGAAGAACGGCCTGAACGCCGTCGGCGTCGCAGCCATCGCCGGCCGCTCGTCGGGCACCATCCTGACCAAGGTCGCCGACCTGGCCGCAGCCGCCGGCTCCGACCGGATCCGCCTGACCCCGTACCAGAAGCTCGTCATCCTCGACGTGCCCGACGACAAGGTCGAGGAACTGATCGCCGGCCTGGACGCGCTGGGCCTGCAGACCCGGCCGTCGCACTGGCGCAAGAACCTGATGGCCTGCACCGGCATCGAGTACTGCAAGCTGTCGTTCGCCGAGACCCGGGTGCGGGCGCAGACGCTGGTCCCGGAGCTCGAGCAGCGACTTGCCGACCTGAACGCCGCCCTGGACGTGCCGGTCACCATCAATCTCAACGGCTGCCCCAACTCGTGCGCCCGCATCCAGATCGCCGACATCGGCTTCAAGGGCCAGATGATCGACGACGGCAACGGTCCCGAGGAGGGCTTCCAGGTCCATCTGGGCGGCAGCCTGGGCCTGGACAGCGGCTTCGGGCGCAAGCTGCGTCAGCACAAGGTGCTGGCCACCGAGCTGGGTGACTACATCGACCGTGTCGTGCGCAACTTCGTGAAACAACGCGAGGCCGGCGAGCGTTTTGCCCAGTGGGCCGTTCGGGCCGACGAAGCTGATTTGAGGTGACCTTGGTGAACACAGCCATGACTGAAGCCGACCTACGGGAACTTGCCGACCGCGGCGCTGCCGAGCTGGCCGACGCCAGCGCAGAGGAACTGCTGCGCTGGGTCGACGAGAATTTCGGCGGGCAGTACGTCGTCGCTTCGAACATGCAGGACGCGGTGCTGGTGGAGATGGCGGCGAAGGTGCGGCCGGGCGTCGACGTCCTGTTCCTGGACACCGGCTACCACTTCGCCGAGACCATCGGCACCCGTGATGCCGTCGAGGCCGTCTACGGCGTGAACGTGGTGAACGTGACCCCCGAGCAGACCGTCGCCGAACAGGACCGACTGGTGGGCAAGGACCTGTTCGCCAGCGACCCCGCCCGCTGCTGCAGCCTGCGCAAGGTGCAGCCGCTGTCCAAGGCGCTCAAGGGCTACTCGGCATGGGTTACGGGCATCCGCCGGGTCGAGGCGCCGACGCGCGCCAACGCTCCGCTGATCAGTTTCGACGAGGCGTTCGGTTTGGTGAAGATCAACCCGATCGCCGCGTGGAGCGATGAGCAGATGCAGGAGTACATCGAAGCCAACGGCATTCTGGTGAATCCGCTTGTGGAGGAAGGCTATCCGTCCATCGGCTGTGCACCGTGCACCCAGAAGCCGGCCGAGGGCGCCGACCCCCGCAGTGGTCGCTGGGCCGGTCTGGCCAAGACCGAGTGCGGTCTGCACGCGTCCTGAGTTCGCCCTGGGCGAGCGCAGCGACGGGAGGGAACTAGTGCAACTGATCCTCACCGCGCACGGCAGTGCCGATCCGCGGTCTGCGGCGAACGCCCGCGAGGTGGCCCGAACGGTGGCCACCCTGCGGCGCGACGTCGACGTCAAAGTGGCGTTCTGCGAACAGAATTCGCCGAATCTGCGGGACGTCCTGGCCCACTCCCCAGCCGACGGTGTCGTCGTGCCGCTGCTGCTGGCCGACGCCTATCACGCCCGCATCGACATCCCTGCGATGATCGCCGACGTCAATCCGGCGGTCCGGCAGGCCGACGTGCTCGGTGAGGACGACCGGCTGATTCACGTGCTGAGCCAACGACTCACCCACTCCGGGGTGTCCCGGCTGGACGCCACCGTCGGCGTCCTGGTGACGGCCGTCGGGTCGTCGTCGACCGCCGCGAACACGCGGACCGCTGCGGTGGCCACCGCACTGGTGGCGGGCACCCACTGGCAGGCCACCACGGCGTTCGCCACCGGACCGCAGGCCAACCTGGCCGAGGCCACCGAGCTGTTGCGGGATCAGGGTGCGACGCGTCTGATCGTCGCACCCTGGTTCCTCGCCCACGGCACGATCACCGACCGGGTCGCCGGATTCGCTGCTGCACACGGGATTCCGATGGCCCAGCCACTGGGCTCGCACCGACTCGTCGCCGAGACCGTGCTGGACCGCTTCGACGATGTCGCGGCCGCCCAGCGCGCAGCGTAAGCCGTCTGAATCCCGGCAAGACCGCGACCGTCGCCGTATGGATTCCGTATAGATCGTAGCGGCGAAACGACGGCGCCGGTTGACTCGCGGTCATGCGAATTTCCGGGGCGACTCATGTCTGACCTGCTGCAACTCCTGACCATGATGGCGCTGCCGGCGTCGGTCCTGCTGGTGTGCCGCCGGATCAACCGGCGCAACCTGCCCGCGGCACTGCGGCACTAATCGCGCAACGCGCACCCACGTCGCCTACCATCCGGACCGTCGACGAACGATCCGGACAAAAGGAGACACCGCGCGTGGACACACACACCGATACCGGTCGGCAAGGGCTGCGGCTCGGCCTCGCCGTCAGCGCGCTCGGCGTCGTCTTCGGCGATATCGGTACCAGCCCGATCTACACCATGCAGACGGTGTTCGATCCAACCGATCCACATCCCGTGCCGATCAGCAGAGACCACATCTACGGTGTGGTCTCTTTGGTGTTCTGGTCGGTGATGCTGATTGTCACGGTCACCTACGTCAGTCTGGTCATGCGCGCCAACAACGACGGCGAGGGCGGCGTCATGGCGCTGATCACCTTGGTGAAACGCTCGTCATCCAAGCTCGGTACCCGCACGGCAACCATCCTGGCTGGACTCGGAATCCTCGGCGCCGCATTGTTTTTCGGTGACTCGATGATCACCCCGGCGATCTCGGTGCTGTCCGCCGTCGAAGGTGTGAAGACCATCAACCCCGGCCTCGCCGACTGGGTGGTGCCGATGACCGCGGTGATCATTCTGGTGCTGTTCAGTGTGCAGCGGCACGGCACCGCGACCGTCGGCCGATTCTTCGGCCCGGTGATGATCCTCTGGTTCGCCGCGATCGGCGCTTGCGGCGTCATGGGGATTACCAAAGAGCCGGAAATCCTCAAGGCGCTGAATCCCATGTACGCGTTGGGATTCCTCGCCGGGCATTTCGGGATCGCATTCTTCGCGCTGGCGGCCGTCGTCCTGTCGGTGACGGGCGCCGAGGCGTTGTACGCCGACATGGGGCATTTCGGCCGTAAGCCCATCACCCTGGCCTGGATGATCCTGGTGTTCCCGGCGTGCACGCTGAGCTACTTCGGTCAGGGCGCCCTGCTGCTGAAGAGTCCCGACGTCACCGACGCCCCGTTCTTCCTCCTGACGCCGGACTGGGGCCGGCTGCCGATGGTCATCCTGGCGACCGCGGCCACCGTCATCGCCTCACAGTCGGTGATCACCGGCGCGTTCTCGGTCGCGGCCCAGGCCGCCCAGCTCGGCTATCTGCCGCGGCTGCGGGTCATGCACACCTCGGCATCGACCATCGGCCAGATCTACGTGCCGTGGATCAACAGCATCCTGATGGTCGCGGTGCTGGGCCTGGTGTTCGCATTCCGCAGCTCGGCGTCCCTGGCCTACGCGTTCGGGATGGCGGTCACCGGGACCATCACCATCACCACGCTGCTGTTCCTGGCGATCGCCCGGGCCCGTTGGCGCTGGCCGCTGTGGCAGGTGGCCGGGATCGGCGCGGTGCTGCTGACAGTCGACCTGCTGTTCTTCGCCGCCAACCTGACCAAGCTGGTGCACGGAGCCTGGCTGCCGTTGCTGATCGGATTGATCGCGTTCACGGTGATGACCACATGGCAGGACGGCCGCGCCGTGGTGACCCGGGCACGAGATGCCGTCGAAGGCCCACTGCGGCAGTTCGTCGAATCGATCGTCACCAGTCAGCCGCCACTGACCCGGGTGCCGGGCACCGCGGTGTTCCTCAACCGCGGCATCGAGACCGCACCGCTGGCCATGCGCGCCAATGTGAAGTACAACCGGATGCTGCACGAGCACGTCGTGGTGCTGTCCCTCGAGACAGCGACGGTGCCGCGAGTCGCCGACGGCGCGCGGCTGGCGGTCGACGATCTGGGCTACCGCGACGACGGCATCATCCACGTCACCGCCACCTACGGATATATGGACCGGCCCGATGTGCCGGCCGCACTGGCACAGCTCGACTCAGCCCATACCGAAGGCCCACTGGATCTGGCGGGAGCGACCTACTTCCTGTCCAAAGTCGATCTGGTGATGGGCAAGGAGCCGTCGATGGCACCATGGCGGACAAGGCTTTTCATCGGCACGTCCTACATCACGTCCGACGCCGCGGCCTATTTCCAGCTGCCGCCCGACCGCACCGTGATCTTGGGTTCCCGCATCGAGGTATGAAATACCCACCCGTGGGGAATGCGTTGTCCCAAGCAGATAGATTTTGTGATGATCGAAACCCTTGACGGAGCACCTGCGATTCAGCAGATTCGGCAGGTGCCTGTCACGGCGCGACGGTCGTGCGTGGCACCACGGTGTCGCGTGCGCACCCACAATTTCACCAGCAGGTCCGTTGCGAGCCCACCCACGCGGTGAGCTGGCGCATGACGAGAGGTTGTCGATGGGCAAGATCTACGCCAATGTCACCGAATTGGTCGGGCGCACCCCGCTGGTCCGGCTCAACCGGTTGACCGAGGGCGCTGGTGCCCAGGTCGTCGCCAAGCTGGAGTTCTACAACCCGGCCAACAGCGTGAAGGACCGCATCGGCGTCGCGATCGTCGACGCCGCCGAGCAGTCCGGCGAACTCAAGCCCGGTGGCACCATCGTGGAGGCCACGAGCGGCAACACCGGCATCGCGCTGGCGCTGGTGGGCGCGGCCCGTGGCTACAAGGTCATCCTGACCATGCCGGAGACCATGTCTCTCGAACGGCGCGTGATACTGCGCGCGTACGGCGCCGAGATCGTGCTGACGCCGGGCGCCGAGGGCATGGCCGGCGCGGTCGCCAGGGCCAAGCAGATCCTCGCCGAGACCCCGAACTCCGTCGCTGCCGATCAGTTCGCCAACCCGGCCAACCCCGCGATCCATGAAAAGACCACGGCCGAGGAGGTCTGGGCCGACACGGATGGCGAGGTCGACATCTTCGTCGCCGGCATCGGCACCGGCGGCACCCTCACCGGTGTCGGACACATCCTCAAGTCCCGCAAGCCGGGTGTGAAGATCGTCGGCGTCGAACCGATCGACTCCCCCATCCTCACCGGCGGCCAGGCCGGGCCGCACAAGATTCAGGGCCTCGGCGCGAACTTCATCCCTGAGATCCTCGACCGCGAGGTGTACGACGAGATCATCGACGTGGCGTTCCCGGACGCCATCGAGGTGGCGCGGGCGCTGGGCACCGAAGAGGGCATCCTGGGCGGCATCTCGGCCGGTGCCAACGTCTGGGCGGCGCTGCAGCTGGCCAAGCGCCCCGAGAACGCCGGCAAGCTGATCGTGGTGATCGTCCCCGACTTCGGCGAGCGGTACGTCTCCACGGCGCTGTACGAGCACATCCGGGACTGACCGGGCGAGCGAAGCGACGGGAAATAGATACGTATGACGCTGTTCTCGGGGCTGTTCTCCACGCTCCGCGAGGACCTGGACAACGCCCGCAGCCACGACCCCGCCGGACGCGGAGACTTCGAGAACGCCCTGGTGTACTCGGGCCTGCATGCCATCTGGTCGCACCGCCTGGCCCACCGGCTGTGGGCCAGGCCGGGCTGGCGTGGGCCGGCCCGCGTGCTGGCGCAAGCAACCCGGTTTTTCACGGGCATCGAGATTCACCCGGGGGCGACCATCGGGCGGCGGTTCTTCATCGACCATGGCATGGGCGTGGTGATCGGCGAGACCACCGAGATCGGCGACGACGTCATGGTCTACCACGGAGTCACGCTGGGCGGCCGCAGTCTCAATAAGGGCAAGCGCCACCCGACCATCGGCAACCGGGTGACAGTCGGCGCGGGCGCCAAGGTACTGGGCCCCATCCTTGTGGGTGACGACTCCGCCGTCGGCGCGAATGCCGTTGTGACACATGATGTTCCGGCAGATTCCATCGCGACCGGCATTCCGGCGATCGTGCGTCCGCGTACCGAGAAGCAACGCGAGCCCGCCGTCGACCCGACGACCTACATCGACCCGGCGATGTACATCTGACCGTCAACGCTGTTGGTCACGCCCACTTGGCGTTGACCCTGCGCTGAGGATCAACGCCTCTCGCACTTCTACGCCCTGGTTACCGGATCAACGCAGGATCACGCCCACCTGGCGTTCACCCTGCGCTGAGGGCCAACGCCTCTCGGGCGGTTTCAAGGGATCGATGCAACACCCCTTCTGATTGAGGAGTGTTGTGGGTTCCAATCTTGTGTTGCGGTCGCGGATGCCGGCGTATTGGGTGTTCATCCGGCAGGGCCTTGCTGCTGGTGATG
>NZ_VTGY01000015.1 GCF_009729075.1 Mycolicibacterium sp. CBMA 226
GCAGTTGCCGACCATGCCCGCGCTGCCGCCGTCACCGCCGGCGACACCGGCTTGGGTGCTGTCCCAGCCGGCGCCGCCGTCACCGAACAGCCAGCCGCCGGCCGTCCCGTTCGGCGCGGTCGAGATGCCGGTACGACCGTTCCCGATCGCATAGGTGCCGGCCAGCTTGTTGATGACGCCGTCCACGCCCTGCCCGAGTGGACTGTTGATCCAGCCTTCGATGCCGGTGTGCAGCGGGTTGTAGATCAGCGCCTGGAACCAAGCGGCCGGATTGTTCGGCGGGGCCGGCGCGGCTGTCGGTGCCGCCGGGGTCGCGGTCGAGGGGAGTGCCGCGGCGGCAGCGGTCGTGCCGGTGGCAGTGGTTTGCGCGGCGACTGGGCTGGCGTGGCTCGTCTTTGGCGCGCTTGGGGTAACTGCTGAAGCGGTGGCTGGTTTGGGTTGCGCGACAACGGGATTCGGCGTGCGGTGGTTCGAGTGATCCGCTCCCGTGCCTGGGGTGGACTCGGTTTTGGCGGCCGGCGTGGCCGGCCGGTCGGTGCGCTTGGTCGAGCTGTCGCTCCCGGCGTGTGGTGGGGAACTGACAGTTGAGCCCTTGGGGCTGCCGGCCGCATCGTGGCCGGAACCGTTGTCGGCGTATGCGACCGCGGTCCCGCTGGTCAGTGCTGCCCAGATGCCGAGGGCCCCCGCCAATCCGCCGACGCCGCACAGACCGGCGCTTACCGTCATGGTTTCTGTATACGGGACGGTTGCGTGCGTTGCGGCCGAAATGACGCGGCTGTGTGAATGTCAGATCGCGTGGACCGGCGGGAGCGGTTCGCGTCTGGGTCGACGTCCGTCAGGTGGGACAAACGACTTGGGCCCGTCAACCGGAGTTGACGGGCCCAAACCGTTTGTTCAGTTAGCCGGTGCCGGCGGAGGCGGAACCGGTGCTCCCGGTGCAACCGGGGGGTCTGGCGGCTCGTAGTACTGCACGAGCCCCGGGGGGATGTTGGTCCCCGGCGGGGGCGCGGTGCCCGGGAGCGCCTCGCCCAGCTGCTGCTGATTCCACTGGCTGAGCGACCCACCCCGCAGGCGGCCGTCGTGGTACATGTCCACGAACCGGTTGAGCCATTCGTGGGGGCTGCTGTCGGCGTTTTCCTGACCGGGGTCGACACCGAACTGCTCGCACTTGCCGGGCGCCGACGGCTTCATGCATTGCTGCACGCCGTAGGCGTTGTTGAACGGGTTGAGGTTCGGCACAGCGCCGGGGTCGGTGCCCGGCTTCGAAGGCGCCGCGTTCTGGCCCAGCACGGTGTTGGCAGTCAGGCCGGGCGTACCGACCGGGACACCGAGGAGGCCGGCGTTCGGATTGACCGTCGGGTCGGTGGTACTGGTGCGCTGTCCGAGGAGATTCACGCCCTCGGGCCCCAGCGGAGCGCCGAGGACCGGCACCTGGGCATCGGCCATGGGTGCGGGTCCCAGGACCGCGGCCGCCTGCCCGGCGATCGCGTCCGTTCTGTCATCGTGACCCGGCGTCGGAATCGGGTCATTCCAGTCGGCAGAAGCCGCGCCGGCGAAGGCGATGGACGCCGCGGCGGCGATCACGCCCGCCGCCGCGGCTTTGCCCATCAATTTCCTGCCGATCATTAGACCGACTTGGTGATGCCGTAGTACGCCACGATGTCGTCGGTGTCGGTGGTGGAACTGGTGAGCACCGCGTAGGACCGCAGGAACGACTGGCCGACGCAGCCGTCGACCTTGATGTGGGTGTCCTTCAGGGTGACGCGCACCGGCGCCGACTTGAAGGTCTTCTTGTCGACCGGAACCTGGGTCACCGTGCCCGGCTTCGGGTGGATTTCCAGGGTGCCCGACAGCGGGAAGGTGACGCTGGTCGGGATGGCGCCGGTGAACAGGTTGGCGCTACCGGTCGTGACACCGGCCTGGCCGATCAGACGGATCTGACCGAGCTCGATGCCACAGCCGATCTGGTAGCCGGCCTCCAGCGTGCCGCCGGACAGTTTGGTCTTCCCGCCACCGGTGACGGTGCCGGTGAAGGTGCCGCCGACGAGGTACTCGCGGGACGACACGGCGGTGGTCAGCGGCGCGACCGGCAGTTCGGTCTCGTTGGTCGCTGCCACGGTCAGGACCCAGCCATCGGGCGAGGTGACGGTGGCCGGCTCGTCGGAGGCGACGACACCGGTGTCCACCGGCGGGCCGTCAGGGTCGGCCATGGCGACCGGCGCGGCGATTGCCGGCAGCAGCATGCACGCTGCGGCCAGTACAGCGGAGGGTTTCAACATGGTGGTGGCAAGCCCTTCATCAGTTCAGGTTTGGTTGACGGGAATTGGACTGCAACGAACTGGATCGCTGCTTAGACGGACTTGGTCACGCCGAGGTAGGTGATCACGTCGTCGGTGTTGTCCGTAGAGCTCGTCAGCGTGGCGTACGAGCGGATGAAGGACTGGCCGGCGCACTGGTCGGTCTTGATTCGCACACCGGTGATGGTGATACGGGTCGAGGTGCCCTTGAACGACTTCTTGTCGATCGCCACGGTCGTCACTGTGCCGGGCTTGAGGTAAATCTTGCCCTGCAAGCTCAGACCGGCCTGCCAGGTCGGGCCGGTCAGACCGATACCCGGGGTGAAGGAGGCGCCGGGGTTGATCTCTTCTTCATCGGAGATGATGCCGCAGCCGATCTGCTCGCCGGCCTCCAGCGTGCCGCCGGCCAGCTTGGTCTTGCCGCCACCGGTGATCGAGCCGGTGAAGGTGCCGGCGACCCAGTACTCGCGCGAAGAGATCGCGGTCGTCAGTGGGGCGACGGGGAGCTGGGTCTCGTTGGTGCCGATGACCTGCAGGTGCCAGCCGTCGGGGGTGTCCAGGACACCGGCCGGGCCGGACGGAACGGCGCCCACACCAGGGGGCGGAGGGCCGGGGTCACCTGCGGTCTGCACGACGGGTTCGGCCGGCGGGTCGGCCAAGGCCAACGGCGCGGTGCCGACCGGGAGCACCACGCAAAGGGCTGCCAACATGGCAAAACGGTTCGACATGGTGATGTGCGCGCCTCTCGTTATTGGGAGTTACAGCGTTCCTGTGATCGCTGTAGTTGCTGAACTTGTGTCGCTGCGGAGCATCTAATGGTCGGGTTGCCGGACGGTTAACGGACCGCAAAAACTTGCCCCTCCGTTATCAACCAGTGGGCGACTGGCAAATACGCGTGTATTGGTGGAGGTATTTGTCGTGTTGGTTGGCTGCTGAACACGCTGGTCAGGCAGTGTGATCTGGGTCATTCAGTTTGCCATGCCATGCAACCGACCGTGATTGGAAATCGTCAGTTAGGTTTGCGTTAACCAATTGGCCATCTGCACGCCCGACCGTGGGAACGTCGAACGCCAAGCGTCCGTCATAGCCAAGTGGGCATGATGCCCCCGGGTGGACGCGGCGCGAATGACTTGGAGGAAACGTTGAAGTCTTCACACACCTGGGTGAGGTTCGCGGCAGCGTCTGCAATCGTCTTGGGCGCCGGTGTATTCGGACAGCCCTCGGCGGAGGCCGATCCCGACGCACCCGCCCCGGCCCCGGTGGACGTCAGTGCGTCGGTGGAGTCGACGGGTGTCACCACATCTGGCGCCGATCCGGCCGCCGTCGCCGCGTGTTCGCAGTTCGCGGCCGCGCTCGACAACGCCGCCGATGGTTATGGCGCATTTGCCGATGATCTCGAGAACAACGACCCGTATGCCGGCCAGAGCAATCAGAACGGCCGCTCGAGCTTGCGCAATTCCGCGCAGGTTGCAATGGATGCCGCCAACACTCCGGGCTTGCGGCCGGACATCGCCGAGCCCATGCGCGCCTGGTCGTTCGGTGCGACCAAGCTTCTGGTGAAGATGGGCATCGGGATGACCGGCTCGAACCTCGACAGCACGGCCACCGAGGTCAACACCAACGCCGAAGCCGTCCAGCGCGGCTGTGCCGCGGCCGGCACCCACGCCTGACCGCACACCCCTATATAAGGAACCCGTGAAGCGACACGCCTTCGGCGTCGCCGTGCTGTGCCTGACGTTGGCCGCCTGCGGCGGTAACAGTGGCACACCGAAGCCTGCCAACCCGTCTACCGTTGCCGAGTCGAGCATCGACAACCTGCTGCTGACCCCGGACGAGCTGAACAAGACGATGGGTACCACCGGCATGGTGGGGCGTCCGCCGAATGACGGCATGGACGACAACCACAACCTGCTGCCGAACCTGAACTGCCTCGGCGTCTGGCAGATCGACGAGTCCGCCATCTACTCGAAGGACGGTAAGGACGCGAAGAGCGGCCAGGACTGGAAGGCCGTGCGGCGTCAGACGCTGCGGGTCCCCGACACCGACCAGTGGGACTACCTGGCCGC
This sequence comes from Mycolicibacterium sp. CBMA 226, assembly GCF_009729075.1. Lineage (GTDB taxonomy): Bacteria > Actinomycetota > Actinomycetes > Mycobacteriales > Mycobacteriaceae > Mycobacterium. The sequence continues at coordinate 4,364 of NZ_VTGY01000015.1, forward strand.
ACAGTCGGTCGTCTACTACCCGACGTCCGAGTCGGCCCGCGACCTCTTCAACCGGTCGGCCGATCGATGGGCCAAGTGCACCAACCACCACGTCAACATCCGGCTCAACGACAAGCCACTGCCGAAGTGGTTGTCCGGGGACCTCGAGCGCACCGACACCAAACTCGCCATGCCGATCACGCGCGGCACCGGGCCGGAAACCCGTTGGTGCCAACACGTTCTGCAGTTGGTCGCCAACGTGATCATCGATGTCGAGGCATGCACTCCCAAGGCGCCGGTGACGGCGGCAGCGGACATCGCCACCAAAATCCAGGCGGGTATCCGCTAGCGGCGATCGTCCCGCTGGTTGCACCATCCCGGTCCCGGCGGGTGGTCCCGTGGTCTATGGTCGCGCCATGGCAGTCAGCGCGTCGCACGAAGTGACCATCGAGGCAACCCCTGAAGAGATCATGGACGTCATCGCCGATCTCGAGCAGACACCCGTGTGGTCGCCGCAGTACACCAAGGCCGAGGTCCTCGACACGTACGAGAACGGCCGGCCGAAGCAGGCCAAGATGACCATCAAGGCTGCCGGTATGGCCGACGACCAGATCCTGGAGTACACCTGGACCGACCTGACGGGTAGCTGGGTGCTGATCAGGTCGTCGTCGCTCAAGAAGCAGGAAGCGCGGTACACGCTGACCCCCGCCGGCGGCAAGACCAAGGTGAAGTTCGAGATCACCGTCGACCCCGTGGTGCCGATCCCCGGCTTCCTGTTGAAGCGCAGCGTCAGCGGCGGCGCCGAGACCGCCACCGAGGGGCTGAAAAAGTTCATGGACAAGCGCAAGAAGGGCTGACGCACACCGGGATTCAGCCGCGTCCACCCATGGGCTAACGTCGCGGGATGACAAATGCGGGGCCACTGGCCGGAGTCAAGGTGATCGAACTCGGCGGGATCGGCCCCGGGCCGCACACCGCCATGATGCTGGCGGACCTCGGCGCCGACGTGGTGCGGGTCCGCCGTCCCGGCGGGCTGACGATGCCGGCGGAGAACGTCGACCTCCTGCACCGCGGCAAGCGGATCGTGGACCTGGACGTCAAGGCCGACCCGGCCGCGCTGCTCGCGCTGGCCGCGAAAGCCGATGTGCTGCTTGACTGCTTCCGTCCCGGAACCTGCGAGCGCCTCGGGATCGGGCCGGCCGAGTGCGAGGCCGTCAACCCGCGGCTGATCTTCGCCCGGATCACCGGCTGGGGCCAGGACGGACCACTGGCGCAGACCGCGGGCCACGACATCAACTACCTGTCGCAGACCGGTGCGCTGTCGGCCATCGGTTACCGCGACCGGCCGCCGGTGGCGCCCCTGAACCTGGTCGCCGACTTCGGCGGCGGTTCGATGCTGGTGCTGATCGGCATCGTCACGGCGCTGTACGAACGCGAACGGTCCGGCCGCGGCCAGGTGGTCGACGCGGCGATGGTCGACGGCGTCAGCATGCTCGCCCAGATGATGTGGACCATGAAGTCGACCGGCGTGATGAAGGACCAGCGCGAGTCGTTCCTGCTGGATGGCGGCGCTCCGTACTACCGCGTCTACGAGACCTCCGACGGTGGCTATATGGCGGTCGGCTCCATCGAACCGCAGTTCTTCGCTCAGCTACTTGTGGGCCTGGGCCTCGATCCCGCCGAGGTGCCCAACCAGTTCGACCTCGCGCGGTACGACGAGATGCGCGAGGTCTTTGCTGCGCGGTTCGCGAGCCGGACCCGCGACGAGTGGACCGAGACGTTTGCCGGGACCGACGCCTGCGTCACTCCCGTGCTCACCTGGACCGAGGCCGCGGCCGGTGAACATCTCCGGGCCAGGTCGACGATCGTCACCGTCGACGGTGTCGACCAGGCCGCCCCGGCGCCGCGCTTCTCCCGCACGCCGTCGGGCCCCGTGGGCGCTCCGCCGCAGCAGACCACGCCTATCGACGAAGTCGGTTGGTAACGGTTCGGAAGTTAGCTGGCGCATTCTCTACCCGTGGCCGGTATAGAGGACTAAATTTGCCCATATGGCAGTCATGGCGTCCCGAGAGCTGGTGATCGACGCCTCGCCCGAAGCCATCATGGATGCGCTGGCCGACATGGACGAGGCGTCGCAATGGCGCAGCTTGCACCGGGAATTACAGGTATTGGATCGGTATCCCGACGGTCGTCCGCACCATGTCAAAGCGACCGTGAAGATCATGGGCATCACCGACAAGGAGCTGCTGGAGTACCACTGGGGTGATGACTGGGTGGTGTGGGACGCGGCCAACACCTTCCAACAGCGTGGACAACATGCCGAGTACAAGTTGACCCGTGAAGGCGACCGGACCCGGGTGCGGTTCGACATCATCGTGGACCTGGTCGCCCCCATTCCCGAGTTCCTGTTGCGTCGAGCCCGCAAACTGGTGCTCGATGCTGCGGTCGACCGGCTGCGGGCTCGAGTGACTCGTCTCTACGGCTAGTCCGCACTCTGTCGGTAGGGAGCTCGTATGGCAGACGGCCCACCTTCTCCGCTGTTGGAGAAGCTGGTGGTGGTGCGGCACGGGGGACCGCAGGAGACTGTGGTGACCGAGCTGCGCCGGGTGATCCTCCGGGGTGACGCGCCGCCCGGCACCCCGGTGCCGCTCAGCGAGGTCGCTGAGCTGTTCGGGGTGAGCCACATCCCGGTCCGGGAGGCGCTCAAGACGCTGATCAGCGAGGGGCTGGTGACGCACCGGCCGAACTCGGGGTACACCGTCGCGCGGATGACGAAACAGGAACTGCACGAGATGTACGTGGTGCGCGCGGCGCTGGAGGGCGCGGCGCTCACGGTCGCCGCGGAAAAGGCCACCGACTACGAACGGGCTGTTGCGATCGAGGCCAATGAGCGCATGGCACAAGCCATTCGGGAGTCCGACGGCGCGGCGTTCCAACGGGAGAGCCGCAATTTCCACATGGCACTGGTGCGCCCGTCCGGCATGCATCGGCTGCTGCACATTCTCGAAATGTCCTGGAACATGATCGAACCCGTGCGGGCGATGATGCACGTGACACCGGACGACCGCGCCAAGCTCAACAGCGATCACGAGGAGATGCTCGAGGCGTTCCTGGCCCGGGACACCGACCGGCTGAGCGCAATCGCGCAGCGGCACAACGACAGCGTCGACGCCGCGATCGGGACCCTACCCACCGACACGGGGTTGCTCACCTGCGAGTGATTTGTGCACGATTTTCCGCGACCGGCGCGGAAAAGCGTGCACAAATCACAGGGTGCGGAGCCGGCTGATCGCCTCGTCGAGAGTGTCGTCGCGCTTGCAGAAGGCGAAGCGCACCAGGTGATTCCAGCCCGCTGAGTCAGCGGAATCTGGATCCAGGAACGCGGACATGGGGATGGCCGCGACGCCGACCCGCTCGGGCAACCCCGCAGAGAACGCGGTGCTGTCGTCGTAGCCCAGGGGCCGGGGATCGGCGCACAGGAAGTAGGTGCCGAAGCTGTCGTGCACATCGAAGCCGATATCGGTCAGGGCGCCGCCCAGCCGATCCCGCTTGCCGCGGTAGGACTTTCGCAGCGCGGCGACCCAGGCGTCCTCGTGGTCGAGTGCGTGCGCGACGGCCGGCTGGAACGGCGCGCCGCCGACATAGGTCAGGTACTGCTTGGCGGCGCGGACACCGGCGATCAGATCGGCGGGCCCGCAGGCCCAGCCGATCTTCCACCCGGTGCAATTGAACATCTTCGCGGCGCTGGAGATGGTGACGGTGCGCTCGGCCATACCGGGATACCCCGCGAGTGGCCGGTGCTGATGGCCGTCGAACGTCAGCTGTTCATAGACCTCGTCCGTGATCACCAACAGGTCGTGCTCGATGGCGAGCGCGGCGATCGCCGTCAGCTCGTCATGGCTGGCGACCATGCCCGTCGGGTTGTGCGGTGAATTCAGGATCAGGGCGCGCGTCTGTGGTGTGATCGCGGCGCGGAGCCGGTCGATGTCGATGGCGAATCCGTGGTTGTCCGGCGCGAGCGGGACGACGACCCGGCGGCAGCCCGCCATCGCGATCACCGGGGAGTAGGAGTCGTAGAACGGCGCGATGATCAGTACTTCGCTGCCCGGCTCGACGAGCCCGATCACCGCGGAGGCGATGGCCTCGGTGCCGCCGACGGTGACCAGGACCTCGGTGTCCGGGTCGTAGTCGATGCCGTAGTGCCGCTTGCGCTGTGCGGCGATGGCGTGGCGCAGCGGGGCGATGCCCGGGCCGGGCGGGTACTGGTTGACGCCGTCAGCGATGGCCTCTTGCGCCGCGGCGAGCATCGGTGCCGGGCCATCTTCGTCCGGAAAACCCTGGCCGAGATTGACGGCGCCGACCCGTGCGGCCAGCGCCGACATCTCGGCGAAGATCGTGGAGGCGTAGGGCCGCAGGCGGGCGACCATCCTCGGTGGCGTCACCCCTGGATTGTCGCAGAACTCCTCACGTGGTCGACCGCGCGCTCATGGCGCTGCTGCCGCGCGATGACGGCGAAGTAGAACGCCAGCGCGAAAGCACAACTGGTGAACAGGCTGCTGACGAAGAACAGCCACGGATGCCGGATGCCGCGCCGCAGGCCGTCGGCGATGGTGAACAACGGCAGCAGGATGACGTTGATGATGGTGTAGTCCTGACCGGCCGACGACGCGGCGGGGTTGACGAACATCAGCCGGATGTAGTCCGCCCAGCTGCCCGGCCCCGTGATCGGATTGCCGTCGGGCGGTTGGTATTCCATGACGAACTTGGTGTTGAAGTAGTAGCCGAGCACTATCGAGGCGATACCGATCACGTAGTAGGCCAACTCGAGGGGCGACACCGCGGGTCCGTCGGCAGGCCTGCGGAAGACGGCCGGATTGAGTTTGACGATGAACGCGATGGTGATCAGTCCGAGGACGCCGTGGACGATGAGCGAGACCATGCCAGCGGAGTCTGCTCGCCACGGAATGTTTTGTCAATCATGACAAAACATTCTGCGGTACCGTACTGGGATGCCCCGGCCGCCCCAGACCGTACGTAGTGAGCGCACGCGTGAGGCGTTGCAACAGGCGGCGTTGGTCCGTTTTTTGGCGCAGGGCGTCGAGGGCACCACGGCGGAGGAGATCGCCGCCGACGCCGGCGTCTCGCTGCGCACGTTCTACCGGCATTTCACCTCCAAACACGAGCTGCTGTTCGCCGACTACGACGCCGGCCTGTACTGGTTCCGCACCGCGCTGGCCGGACGGCCCGCCGACGAACCGGTGCTGGTGGCGGTGCAGGCCGCGATCTTTGCCTTTCCGTACGACTTTGGCGCCGTCACCAAGATCGCCGCGCTGCGGGAACAGGAGCTCGACGCCGACCGGATCGTCAGCCACATCCGCCAGGTCGAGGCGGACTTCGCCGACGCCATCGCCGAGCACCTGGCGCGGCGCGGCGGCCCGGATGACCCGCTGCGAATCGCGGTGACCTCGCGGACCATCGCCGCCGCGGTGTTCGGCGCGATGGAGGTGTGGATGCTGGGCGCCGAGCGGTCGCTGGCCGATCTCGCGCGGATGTGTCACCAGGCGTTGGACCAGCTGGCCGCGGGCCCGGTCTGATTTCGTCGGCGAAAGTTTTGTCACTATTGACATAACTGGTCCGACGGTGCGAGTCTGCGGACATGGCGCAATACGACGCGATCGTGGTGGGAGCAGGGCACAACGGGCTGGCTTCGGCGGTGCTGCTGCAGAAGGCGGGCCGGCGCACGCTGTGTCTGGAAGCCAAGCTCTACTCCGGAGGCATGGCCTCGACCGTCGAGTTGTTCGACGGCTTCAGGTTCGAGATCGCCGGGTCCGAGCAGTTCCCGACGGCGCTCACGGTGAGCCAGGAGCTGGGCCTCGACGAGGTGCCGAGCGTCGAGCAGGAAGTCATGTCGGTCAACATGCGGGGGATCGGCGACGAACCGTTGCTCTTCTACTCCGATCCCATGAAACTGCTCACCCACATGAACGAGGTGCACGGCGCCGAGGCCGTCAACGGCATGGCCGGGCTGATGGCCTGGAGCATGGCACCGGCGCGGGCCCTCGGCCGGTTCGATGCCGGGCTGCCGCCCAAGACCTACGACGAGATGTATGCCTGCGCCACAAACGAATTCGAGCGCTCGGCCATAACCGACATGCTCTTCGGGTCGGTGACCGACGTCCTCGACCGCTACCTGCCGGACAAGGACAAACACGGCGCCATCCGCGGCATGCTGTCGGTGCTGGCATGCAACTCCACCTACCGCGGCCCGGCCACCCCGGGCAGCGCTGCCGCACTGGCCTTCGGACTCGCCGTCCCGACCGACGGTGCGTCGTTGATGCGAAAGCTCAAGGGCGGCATCGGTGCACTGGCCAAGCACCTCGAGGACACGTTCGTCGCGCACGGCGGTGAGGTCCGGTTGCGCAGCGCGGTTGCGGCCATCACCGTCGCCGACGGCCGGGTCACCGGCATCCGGTTGGACGACGGCACCGAAATCACTGCACCCGTGGTGGTTTCGTCGCTCGCGCCGTCGTTGACCGTGGACCGGCTGCTCGGCGGCGCCGTACCTGACGACGTCCGGGCCCGCTACGCGCGCGTCGATCATCGCGGTAGCTACCTGCAGATGCACTTCGCGCTCGATGGTATCCCGGAGTTCGCCGAGCCCTACGAGATGCTCAACAACCCCGAATTGCAGGGCACCATCGGCCTTTTCAGCACTCCGGAGGAACTGCAGCAGCAGTGGGAGAACAGTCGGCGGGGTATTGTGCCGGCCGACCCGTCCATCGCCTGGCAGATTCCGTCGGTCCTCGATCCCGAGCTGGCGCCGCCGGGCAAGCACGCGTCGTCGGCGTTCGCGTTGTGGTTCCCGGTCGAAGGTGGCGGCGACTACGGCTCGATGAAGCGGGAGATGGGACAGCGGGTCATCGACAAGATCACCCGCGTGGCGCCCAACTTCGAGAAGCTGATCCTGCGGCACACGACGTTCACACCCCGGCATATGGACCGGATGTTCGGTGCGCCCGGCGGCGACTACTGCCACGGCCTGATCCACCCCGAGCAGATGGGGCCCAACCGGCCCGGCCCGCGCGGCTACCTCGACCAGGAGCTGCCGGTGCAGGGCATCTACCTGGGCGGCGCCGGCTGTCACGGCGGCCCGGCCGTCAACTTCATCCCGGGTTACAACGCCGCCCACGCCGTGCTGAACCCATGACTGGCGCTAACGGAGCCGAAACGTCACTGAAACCGGATCGGCAACAACGGCAACCTACTCTGCGGGTATGCGGCCCCACCGGCGTTCTGTCCTGCTCGGGCAGCTGGTGGCGGACCGGACCGCGCCGTCACAGCAGGGCGTGCTGACCGAACTGCGCCGTGCGGTCCTCGACGGCGGGGTGCCGCCTGGCACGCCGATTCCGCTGGCCGACGTGGCCGACGTTTTCGGCGTCAGCCAGATTCCGGTGCGGGAGGCCCTGAAAACGCTCATCGGGGAGGGGCTGGTGGAGCACCGGCTCAACTTCGGTTACACCGTGGCCCTGTTGACCCCGCAGGAGCTACGCGAAATGTACATCGTGCGTGAGGCTTTGGAGGCGGCGTCACTGGCCGTCGCCGTGGCCAACGCCACCGATGCCGACCGTGCGGCCGCGGTCGCGGTCAACGTCGGGCTGCAGCAGGCGATCGACGACGACGACGCGGGCGCCTACCACCGGCAGAGCCGGGAGTTGCACGCCGCTCTCACCCGGCCGTCGCGCATGTATCGCCTGCTGCACATGCTGGAAGCGGCGTGGAATGTCACCGAACCCGTGCAGTCCATGGTGCATGTCAGCCATGCCGACCGGGCAGACCTGCACGCTGATCACTGCGCGATGGTCGACGCTTTCGTCGCGGGCGATGCGGAGCGTCTGATCACCATCGCGGAGAACCATGCCGTCCGGCTCAACGCGGTGATCGCGACACTGCCGACCGACACTGGACTGCTGGCGTAGCGGCGGGATATATCTTTTTTGCAATTGCCGCATATCCCGGGGGAAACAGCAGGGAAACGTTGTTTTCTTAGCGTTTTCGAGCATGACTGACACCCTCGTTCCCAAGGACGCCACCCCGCCGGGCGCGGTGGTCGGCGCAGGTGACATCGTCGAGGCCGCCGGCCACCCGATCGGTGGCGGCGTCATCAAACCGGATTACGACCCGCGATTGACCAACGAGGACCTGGCCCCGCTGGGCAAGCAGACCTGGGGTTCCTACAACATCTTCGCGTTCTGGATGTCCGACGTACACAGCGTTGGCGGCTATGTGACCGCGGGCAGCCTGTTCGCGTTGGGTCTGGCCAGTTGGCAGGTGCTGGTGGCGCTGTTGATCGGCATCACCCTCGTCTACTTCCTGTGCAACCTGGTCGCCAAGCCGAGCCAGGCTTCCGGCGTGCCGTATCCGGTGATCTGTCGCACCGCGTTCGGCGTGCTGGGGGCGAACGTCCCGGCCGTCATCCGCGGCCTGATCGCGGTGGCCTGGTACGGCATCCAGACCTACCTGGCATCGGCGGCCCTGGATGTCGTGCTGCTCAAGCTGTTCCCGGGACTGGCCCCTTACGCGGACCTGGCTACCCACGGTTTCCTGGGTTTGCCGCTACTGGGCTGGGCCAGCTTCCTTCTGCTGTGGGTATTGCAGGCCTGTGTCTTCTGGCGCGGCATGGAGGCCATCCGCAGGTTCATCGACTTCTGCGGCCCCGCCGTCTACGTCGTCATGTTCATCCTGTGCGGCTACCTCATCTATAAAGCCGGCTGGGGCGCAATCGATCTCAACCTGGGTGCAGTCAAGTACACCGGCCTCGACTCGATTCCGGTGATGCTCGGCGCGATCGCGTTGGTGGTGTCCTACTTCTCCGGTCCGATGCTCAACTTCGGCGACTTCTCCCGCTACGGCAAGTCGTTCGCCGCGGTCAAGAAGGGCAACTTCCTCGGGCTCCCGGTCAACTTCCTGGTGTTCTCGGTGCTGGTGGTGGTGACCGCGTCGCTGACGCTGCCGGTGTTCGGCGAACTGCTCACCGACCCTGTGCAGACCGTCGCTCGCATCGACAGCACCTTCGCAATCGTGTTGGGCGCGTTGACCTTCACCATCGCCACCATCGGCATCAACATCGTCGCCAACTTCATCAGCCCGGCGTTCGACTTCTCGAACGTCAGCCCGCAGCGCATCAGCTGGCGTGCCGGCGGCATGATCGCGGCGGTCGGCTCGGTTCTGATCACCCCGTGGAACCTCTACAACAACCCGGAGGTGATCCACTACACGCTGGAGACCCTGGGCGCCTTCATCGGTCCACTGTTCGGTGTGCTGCTCGCCGACTTCTATCTGGTGCGCAAGCAGAAGGTGGTGGTCGACGACCTGTTCACCATGGCCGAGTCCGGAAAGTACTGGTACACAAAGGGGTACAACAAGGTTGCGGTCATCGCCACCGTGTCCGGTGCGGTTCTCGCGGCGCTTCCGGTGCTACTGGCGGGCAGCGTGTACGGCATGCACACCGCGGCTCAGTACAGCTGGTTCATCGGCTGCGGCGTCGCCCTCGGCCTCTACCGGGTATTGGCTGTCCGCGACCGGTTCGTCGCCGAGTCGGTGTCGTGACCGTGCGGGCAGTGCGCCCACTCGCGTGGGACCCCTTGCTATGAGCCGGATTTGGGTGATCAACCCGAACACCACAGAATCCATGACCGCCGGGATCGGCCGCTGCGCGCAGGCAGTGGCCGGTCCCGGCGTCGATGTCGTTGCCGTGACGTCCGAACACGGTCCAACTTCGATCGAAAGCCACTACGACGAGGCGATGAGCGTGCCGGGTCTGCTCGAGGCCATCCGGCGCGGTGAGGACGCCGGCGTCGACGGATATGTGATCGCGTGCTTCGGCGATCCGGGGCTGGACGCGGCTCGGGAGGTCGCGGCCGGGCCGGTGATCGGCATCGCCGAGGCCGCCATGCAGACCGCCAGCCACCTCGGCCGGGGCTTCTCGGTGGTGACGACGCTGTCGCGCACCATGGGCCGAGCCGCGGATCTAGCGGAACGCTATGGGATGCAACGCTTCTGCCTGGGCATCCACGCCTGCGACATTCCGGTGCTCGACCTGGAGACCGACCCGACGGCACGCAAGGTCATCACCGAGGCCTGCCGGGAGGCGTTGGAGGTCGACGGTTCCGACGCCATCGTCCTGGGGTGCGCGGGCATGGCCGACATGTGCGCGGCGATCACCGCCGAGCTCGGGGTGCCGGTGGTCGACGGGGTCAGCGCCGCGACGTTGACGGTGCAGGCACTGGTGCGGATGGGGCTGCGCACCGGTAAACGCGGCGAGTTCGCGACGCCGCCGGCGAAGCGGTACACCGCCCGGCGCGAACGCTAGCCCGCCGGGTGCACAGCGCGCCAGTGCTCGGCGATATCGATGCGCCGGGCCAGCCACACCCGGTCATGGCGCTGCACGTGGTCGAGGAAACGTTCCAGCGCGGCACTGCGGGCCGGCCGGCCGACCAGGCGGCAGTGCAACCCGACCGACAGCATCTTCGGGCTGCCGCCAACGCCTTCGGCGTACAGCACGTCGAACGCGTCCCGCAGATGCGCGAAGAACTCCTCGCCGTTGGAAAAGCCTGCGGGAGAGGCGAAGCGCATGTCGTTGGTGTCGAGCGTGTACGGCACCACCAGATGGTCGGTGTCGGTCACCCGCACCCAGTACGGCAGATCGTCGGCGTAGGAGTCCGAGTCGTACACGAACCCGCCGTGTTCGACCACCAGCTCCCGAGTGTGCGGTGAGTCGCGGCCGGTGTACCAGCCCAGCGGCGCGGCGCCGGTGAGCTCGGTCAGGATTCGCACCGCCTCGGCCATGTGCTCGCGTTCGGTGTCGCGGTCGATCAGCTGGTAGGACTTCCACCGCAGTCCGTGACAGGCGATCTCATGTCCGAGTTCGCCGAACGCGGCCAGCGCCTCCGGGTTGCGCTGCAGCGCCCGCGCCACCGCGAAGATGGTCAGCGGGATATCCCGGCGCTCGAAAATCCGGAGTATCCGCCACAATCCGGCACGCGACCCGTACTCGTAGAGCGACTCCATGCTCATGTGCCGGTTGGGGAACGCGTCGGCCGGGGTCATCTCGGACAGGAACGTCTCCGAGGCCGGATCCCCGTCGAGCACGTTGTTCTCGCCGCCCTCTTCATAGTTGAGGACGAACTGCACGGCGATGACCGCGCCCCCGGGCCATTGCGGGTCCGGCGGGGTGCGGCCGTAGCCCACCAGGTCGCGTGGGTAGCTCACGCGAGTTCTCCGAAGAGCCGCAACCGGGCCAACCCTCCGTCCGGATAGATGTCCAGTCGCGCCTCGGACACCACGTCGCCGGCGTCGATGAGGAAACGGTGCCGGGTATCGGGCAGCAGTTCGGTGCGAGGTAGCAGTTCGACCCACTGTCCGTCGGCGCGCAGTGCGCTCAGTGCCGCGGCCCCGGGGCTGTTGCCGATGAAGTAGGACGTGTCGATCTCGGCGAGCTGCACCCGGCCCGGACCGGCCAGCCGGATACGCACCCAGTCGTTGGAGTCGTCGCGCCGGCGGGCGGTTTCCCAGCCATCGCCCATCACCTGCGCTTGCCCGGGGAAGATCAGATTCTGCGGAGAGCTGTAGAAGCGATTCGAGGCGTCCAGCACCAGGCCGCCATTCTCCAGGGCCGCCAGGTCCACGGGGCCGACGCCGAGGAACCGTTTGTCCGGGCGGCCTTCTCCGTGCACCCGCAGTCGCGCCACCCCGCCGTCCGGGTAGATGTTGAGGCGTACGTGCGTCCATCGCTGTTCCGAGGAGACCTCGAAGTTGTTACGGGTGTCCCCGTACGCGCGCGAGCGCTCGATGAGCGGCACCCAGCCCGGGTCGGCGGCCAGCTGTTCGGCCGTCGGGTACCCGTCGACCTCGATGGCGTCGACGGACACGGCTGGCGGGTAGTTGCCCTTGAACCACGCGGTGTCCACGACCACGCCGCGGATGACACCCGGCACACCGAGCCGCACGATTGCGGTGTCGTGGCCGGTGTCGCGGCGCCGCCGGGTCTCCCACCCGTCGTACACCTGCCCCTTGTGCCCGAACGATGCCGGCCGATAGACCGAGGGACCGGGGGAGATGAGGTTCTCTTTCTCGGCGAACACTTCGTCGTTCGCCCAGATCACCGCGCCACCGAGGCTCCGTAGCGCGAGATCCGGCAGCCAGGTGAAGTCTGGCAATGATTCGGTCATGACAGCTTTCGGTTCTTGAGGTTGCGTAGCACTTCGATGGTCGCACCGGGCGCGACGTTGAGTACGTCATCGGCCCCGAATGCGCCGCAGTCCAGCCCGCGCAGCACCACCGCCGCCAACGCCTCGGCGGTCGCGGGTTCGTCGGCGATCGGGCCGCCGCTGCGGTCCAAGTAGGCCTGCAACCGCGGCGCCGCGGCGGCCATGGCGGCCCGGAAGAATGTGAAGGTGGCCAGCCATCGCGTCACCAGATGACCGGGGTGCATGTCCCAGCCTTGGTAGAAACCGCGCTCGAGTGACCGGGTGACGAGCCGATGGTGGCGCCGAATCGCGTGCACCACTTGCTCTTCGGTGCCGATCGGGGCCACCTGCGTCGAGCCGTCGGCGATCCAGACCCCGGTTTGCGCGGCGGCCGTGTGCATCACCGCCTTGGCGTGGTCGGCCACGGGGTGATCGAGCGCCTGATGTTGTGGCGCGATCCCGCAGGCGGCGCTGTAATCGTATGTACCGTAATGCAATCCGCTGCACCGGTGATCGGCCAGTTGGATCGCGCGGGCGAGGGTCGCGGTCCCGTCGGGGCCGAGCACCGCCTGCGGGCTCTCGATCTGCAGCTCGAAGCGCAGCGTGTGATCGGCCAGGCCGTGCGCGGTCTCCAATGCCTCGCACAGCCAGACTGCCGCGGTGACCTGTTCGGCCGCACGCAGTTTCGGCACGGTGAAGACGAATCCTTTGATGGCGCCGGCGTCGAGCACCAACTCGAGGGTGCGCAGGGCCCGCCGGCGCTCCGCGGTGGTCAGCCCCTTGATGCGAATCCCGCTGTGGCTCAACCCGAGTGCAGGGAGGGTCACCGCCGCCCGCGCCGCGTCGCGATCTTCCACGTCGTCACCGCGGTGGCCGTAGCCATCCTCGAAATCCAGCCGCAGGTCGGCAATCGGCGCGTGGGCCAGCTGCTCGCGCACCAGCGCCACGGTGGTCTGGTCGCCGAGTTCGGCGAAGACCTCCGGGTGCCGGTCCAGCAGTTCGAGCGCGGCCCGACCCCATTGCGCAGGAGTATCGGGAGTCGCATCGGCGGCGCTGACATAGACGGTATGTATCGGCTGGACGGCAGCGCCGCCCCCCGGAAACCGTGCCGCGAGGTCGGCGTCGACGCCGGACAACAGGGTGTCGATGCGCTGAAGCGCATCCGCCGGGATGCGATGGTGGGGGTCCGACACCTGCCTATCGTGCCGTGCCGACTCGATCTCAGCACGTCGAGCCCGAGCCGGTTTTGATTAGCTGATCTAGTCTTGGTACAGCAATGTCGCAAGAGGAGGCCCCATGACCAGTGCCGAACGGATCGACGATCCCGCCGACAGCTCGGTGCCGGAAACCGGCACATACGCCGGCCCGGAATGGATGGGCAAGGCCAACTGGCACTCGGTCGCGGAGTCCTACCTGCTGCGGGCCGTGAAGCCGCTGCTGTACCTGCTGACCAAACTCATGCTGGCCATCAACAGGCGGTTCCCGCAGGTCCTGCTGGACCGCGCCTACGACGGCTCTGAGCGGGTGACGAACTGGATGCCCGCCGTGCGTGGTTCGCGCACCGAAAAGGTCGAGCTGCCGAACTGTCCGGCCGAATGGGTCTGGAACGAGACCACCCCGCCGGTCGACGGCCGCGTCATCATCTACTTCCACGGTTCCGCGTTCATCGCGCTCGGCATCAACAGCCACCGGCCGCTGGTGAGTCACATCGCCCGGGACAGCAACGCGCGGGCCTTGAGCGTCGGGTACCGCCTGTGCCCCCGCAACCTCGTCGAGGACGCGGTCGAGGACGGCGTCGACGCCTACCGCCACGTCCTGGCGCAGGGCGTGAAGCCCGAGAACATCGTGCTGGCCGGTGACTCGGCCGGTGGCTTCATCGCGGCCATGACGGCCGTGACGGCGCGCGACCTCGGCATGGCGCCGCCCGCCGGCTGTGTGCTCCTCTCCGCTGCCACCGACAGCGACATGACGCCGAAATACGAAGCAGCCGCATGCGTTCCGGACGCCATGTTCCCCGTCGACTTCCTCCGGATGATCAACGAGGTCTTCCTGCTGCGCAACGGCGGCCGTGACGCGATCCCGTCCCCGGTCGACGCCGACCTGCGCGGCCTCGGCCCCTTCCTGCTGCAGGTGGGGTCGGAAGAGGCGCTGCGCCCCGATTCGGAGCTGATGGCCGAGCGTCTCGCGGCGGCGGGTGTGCCGGTGCGGCTGCAAGTCTTCGACCGTGCCGTCCACGTCTTCCAGGCCTTCGCCTTCTCGAACCCCGACGCCCGTCGTGCGGTCGGGGAGATCGCCGACTTCGTGAAGGCCGTCGCCTGACTCAGGCGTTGACTGTGGCGTTGGCGTGACTCCGGCGTTGACTCTGTAACCAGGGCGCGGCCTTCTCTCACAAATGCGCCGTAGGTTCAGGATGAACGGGTCTCGGGCCGCCAGTGGCGTTGAGGCTGTAATGAGGGCGCGGCCTTCTCGCACAAATGCGCCGTAGGTTCAGGGTGAACGGGTCTCGGGCCGCCAGTGGCGTTGAGCCTGTAGTGATGGCGCTGTCTACTCGCACAAATGCGCCGTAGGTTCAGGATGAACGGGTCTCGGGCCGCCGGTGGCGTTGAGGCTGTAATGAGGGCGCGGCTTTCTCGCACGAATGCGCCGTGGTTTCAGGGTCAACGGCCGCTTGAGACAGAACCTTCGCGGCCTGCGAGCGGGCGCATAGTGCACGCCAATGGCGGCGTGTTGCCGTACAGACGCGGGCGCTCACAAGTGATGGGGCACACTCTCCCAACCACCTGGTTGGGAGGGCCTGTTACGCTTCCGAGCAGGGGACCGTCTACCGGCCGGTAGATGCACCCACAACCCATCTCAATAGGACCTGGAGCAAACACATGTCCGAAGAAGCCTTCATCTATGAGGCCATTCGCACGCCCCGTGGCAAGCAGCGCAACGGTGCACTGAACGAGGTCAAGCCGGTCAACCTCATCGTCGGCCTGATCGACGAGATGCGTCGTCGCAATCCCGACCTCGACGAGAACCTGATCAGCGACGTCATCATGGGCGTCGTATCGCCCGTTGGCGACCAGGGTGGCGACATCGCCCGCACCGCCGCACTCGTGGCCAAGCTGCCCGAGACCACCGGTGGTTTCCAGCTCAACCGCTTCTGCGCCTCCGGCCTGGAGGCCGTGAACCTGGCCGCCCAGAAGGTCCGTTCCGGCTGGGACGACCTGGTGTACGCCGGTGGCGTCGAGTCCATGAGCCGCGTCCCGATGGGTTCGGACGGCGGCGCGTGGGCCGGTGACCCCGAGACCAACTACCGCATCGGCTTCGTCCCGCAGGGCATCGGCGCCGACCTGATCGCCACCATCGAAGGCTTCTCGCGCGAGGACGTCGACGCCTACGCCGTGCGTTCGCAGGAGAAGGCCGCGGCGGCGTGGTCGGGCGGCTACTTCGCCAAGTCGGTCATCCCGGTCAAGGACCAGAACGGCCTGACCATCCTGGACCACGACGAGCACATGCGTCCGGGCACCACCCTGGAGAGCCTGGCCAAGCTGAACTCCGCCTTCGCGGGTCTGGGCGCCATGGGCGGCTTCGACGATGTGGCGCTGCAGAAGTACCACTACGTCGAGAAGATCGACCACGTCCACCACGGTGGCAACAGCTCGGGCATCGTCGACGGCGCCGCGCTGGTGCTGATCGGTAGCGAGGCTGCCGGCAAGTCGCAGAACCTGACCCCGCGCGCCCGCATCGTGGCGACCGCCACCAGCGGTGCCGACCCGGTCATCATGCTGACCGGCCCGACCCCGGCCACCAAGAAGGTCCTGGACCGCGCCGGCCTGACGGTCGACGACATCGACCTCTTCGAAATCAACGAGGCCTTCGCCTCGGTGGTGCTCAAGTTCCAGAAGGACCTGAACATCCCGGACGAGAAGCTGAACGTCAACGGTGGCGCCATCGCGATGGGCCACCCGCTGGGCGCCACCGGCGCCATGATCACCGGAACCATGGTCGACGAGCTCGAGCGCCGCGGCGCCAAGCGTGCCCTCATCACGCTGTGTATCGGCGGCGGCATGGGCGTGGCCACCATCATCGAGCGCGTCTAGGGAGAAGCGAAAAACAATGGCTGAGAAGACAATTCAGTGGGACAAGGATGCCGACGGCATCGTCACCCTCACCATGGACGACCCGACCGGTTCGGCCAACGTGATGAACGAGCACTACAAGGAGTCGATGCACTACGCGGTGCAGAGCCTGCTGGCCGAGAAGGACTCCATCACCGGTGTCGTGATCACCAGCGCGAAGAAGACCTTCTTCGCCGGCGGTGACCTCAAGGGCATGATGCAGATCGGTCCGGATGACGCCGGCGAGGCGTTCTCCATGGTCGAGGACATCAAGGCCGACCTGCGCGCCCTGGAGACCCTGGGCAAGCCCGTCGTGGCCGCCATCAACGGCGCCGCCCTCGGCGGTGGCCTGGAGATCGCCCTGGCGACCCACCATCGCATCGCGGCGGACGTCCGCGGCAGCCAGATCGGCCTGCCCGAGGTCACCCTGGGCCTGCTGCCCGGCGGTGGCGGCGTCGCCCGCACCGTGCGTATGTTCGGCATCCAGAAGGCCTTCATGGAGGTCCTGAGCCAGGGCACCCGCTTCACCCCGGCGAAGGCGCAGGCCGTCGGCCTGGTCGACGAGCTCGTCGACACCGTCGAGGAACTGGTCCCCGCCGCCAAGGCGTGGATCAAGGCCAACCCCGAGGCTCACACCCAGCCGTGGGACGTCAAGGGCTACAAGATGCCCGGTGGCACCCCGTCGAGCCCGGGCCTCGCCGGCATCCTGCCGTCGTTCCCGGCTCTGCTGAAGAAGCAGCTCAAGGGTGCTCCGATGCCCGCGCCGCGGGCCATCCTGGATGCCGCCGTCGAGGGTGCGCAGGTCGACTTCGACACCGCGTCGCGCATCGAGAGCCGTTACTTCACGCAGCTGGTCACCGGCCAGACCGCGAAGAACATGATCCAGGCGTTCTTCCTGGACCTGCAGGCCATCAACGGTGGCGCCTCGCGTCCCGAGGGCATCGCCAAGCAGGACATCAAGAAGATCGGCGTGCTGGGCGCGGGCATGATGGGCGCCGGTATCGCCTACGTGTCGGCCAAGGCGGGCTACGAGGTTGTCCTCAAGGACGTCACGCAGGAAGCTGCTGACAAGGGCAAGAACTACTCCGAGAAGATCGAGGCCAAGGCGCTCGAGCGGGGCAAGACCACGCAGGAGAAGTCCGACGCGCTGCTGGCCCGGATCACCCCGACCGCCGACCCGCAGGATCTCAAGGGCGTCGACTTCGTCATCGAGGCCGTGTTCGAGAACCAGGAACTCAAGCACAAGGTGTTCCAGGAGATCGAGGACATCGTCGAGCCCAACGCGCTGCTCGGCTCGAACACCTCCACCCTGCCGATCACCGGTCTGGCGACCGGTGTGAAGCGCCAGGAGGACTTCATCGGTATCCACTTCTTCTCGCCCGTCGACAAGATGCCGCTGGTGGAGATCATCAAGGGCGAGAAGACCTCGGACGAGGCGCTGGCCCGGGTGTTCGACTACACCCTCGCCATCAAGAAGACCCCGATCGTCGTCAACGACAGCCGCGGCTTCTTCACCTCGCGCGTCATCGGCACCTTCGTGCAAGAGGCCATCGCCATGCTGGGCGAGGGCATCGCTGCGGCTTCCATCGAGCAGGCTGGTTCGCAGGCCGGTTACCCGGCTGCGCCGCTGCAGCTGAGTGATGAGCTGAACCTCGAGCTCATGCACAAGATCGCCGTGGCCTCCAAGGAGGGCGTCGAGGCCGAGGGCGGCACCTACGTGGCGCACCCGGGCGAGGCCATCGTTGAGAAGATGATCGAGATCGGTCGCCCGTCGCGACTCAAGGGTGCTGGCTTCTACGAGTACGTCGACGGCAAGCGGACCCAGCTGTGGCCGGGTCTGAAGGAGACCTTCAACTCGGGCTCGAAGTCAATCCCGTTGCAGGACATGGTCGATCGTATGCTCTTCGCCGAGGCGCTGGAGACGCAGAAGTGCCTCGACGAGGGCGTGCTCACCTCGACCGCGGACGCGAACATCGGCTCCATCATGGGTATCGGCTTCCCGCCGTACACCGGTGGTTCGGCGCAGTTCATCGTCGGCTACCAGGGCGAACTCGGCGTCGGCAAGGAGGCCTTCGTGGCCCGCGCCAAGGAACTGGCCGCCAAGTACGGCGACCGCTTCCTGCCGCCGGCTTCGCTGGAGAGCTAGTCAGCTAGCGCCAACAGTCGCGAGAACCCCCAAATCCCTAGGGATTTGGGGGTTTTCGCGTCTGTTGGGCATTCCTGTACCCCTTACGTGCCCGGCGGGCGCCGCGGTGAGTCAGCGCGCGGGGTTCGAGTACACCCGGTGTGGGGAGATCAGCACGGCAGCGCGGCCTTCTTCGCGCATGACGCGGTCGTAGGTATCCCAGTCGTCGTGCGTGCCACCGGCGGACGTAAAGACGTTGCGCAGCAACACTCGCAGCGACTCGGCATCGGTGTCGTCTGGGCCGATGACCTCGGCCGTGCCCTCCACCGTCAGCCACTGCCAGCCCGCGTGCGCGACAACGGATGTCCGGGGATCGGCACGCAGATTACGCAGCTTGCGGGTGGACCCGATCGCGACGAGGGCGACGACCGGCGCACCGGTACTCGGATGCGGCATCACGCCGGCATTGACCACCGAGGACTGGATGCTGCCGTCAGCGCGCAGGGTGTTCAGGACCACCAGCCCGTGATCGCGGGCCGACAACTCGGCGAAAGCGGAAAGGTCGGTCATGGTGTCCTCAATCCGCCACGTCAAACGCGGCAATGACTTTCGTGGGTTTGACCCGGACCACGAGTTCGCCCGGTACGCCGTTACGTTTGCCGTATTCCGCGGCGCGCTCGGCGCCCATGTAGCGGCCGCCGGTGCGGGTGGCGATGTCGAGCAGCTCGTCGGGATCTTCACTGATGGACGCGGCGCCCTGAACTTGAACGAACGCGTAAGGCGGGGTGGTGTCGTCAACGCACAACACCACCCGCGGGTCGCGGGCCAGCGCCCGTCCCTTGGCAGTGTCCTTGCCGGTGTTGAACACCAGCGCACCGGCGTCCACCACGAACCACACGGGTGCGGCAAGTGGCCGGCCGTCGGCGGCGGTCCAGCCCAGCACCGCGGTGCGCGTGCCCTCGGAGAGAAAAGCGATCACATCATCGGAAAGTTCGCCCATGGGGCCACGCTACGCCCGGGCACCGACGACGTGATTCCGGCGACTGACCGAGACGACTCAGGTGCGCCGCCGGGCGAACAGGTAGTACCGCGCCGGGTTCTTCCCATTGTGGTTCAGGCCTGGCTCGTCACCGCTGGACAGCAGCGTCCACCCGAGCGCGAAGCGGCGTTCCACTTCGGCCGGATCGATCCCGGGAACGCCGAACGAGGCGCCTGGGACGAAAGCGACGATCAGCAGCCGCGCGTCCGGCGCCGCGACCGCCGTCACCTCGCCCACGTACGCGTCGCGGTCGTCGGCACTCATGCCGTGCAGGCACCCGTTGTCGATGATCAGCGCGAAATCCGCGCCGATGCCCTGGCCGGTGAGCCGGGTGGCGTCGGCCTGTTCGAACCGCACCGCGCCCGGCGCGGAGTTCCCGCGCTTCGTGGCTTTGGCCCGCGCCTTCTGCACCGCGGTCGCGACATAGTCCACGCCGGTGACGTCCCAGCCGAGCCCGGCCAGATACAACGCGTTGTCGCCCGTGCCGCAACCGATGTCGAGGGCGGTGCCCGGTGTCAGGGCGCCGTCACCCTCGACGAGTTCACGCAAGCTGGTGGCTAGCGGATGCCCGTCCCATGGAGTGAAGCCGAGCCGGTAGAAAACCCGGAACAAGCGCTGTCGGGACGACATGGCATCACAGCGACCCTAGGTCGGCAGACAGCCAGTGCTTCGGGTCGACGGTGACGGTCACGCTCGGCCCGTGTTCGCGCCGGGCCATCTCGAGGTAGGCCGGGGCCTTCTCCTTGCCGAGGTACCGTTCGGCCATCTCGACGAGTTGTTCATCGGTGCCCGTCTCGATGCTCAGCACCGGACCGTCGACGGCGACGTAGCGGACCGTCGGCTCCAGGCGTTCGGCCATCAGCGACAGGTGCCCCGCCGCCTCGATCAGTTTGTGTTTACGGGAATCGAGACCGGTCAGCAGCCACAGCTTGCCGCCGGGCGTGTACTGGTACCAGATCGGCAACGTCAGGGGACCACGGTCCGCGCCGGCGTTGACCGACAATGCCCCGATGTGTGGTTCGGCCAGAAATTGTTCGCGTTCATCTTTGGTAAGGGCCATGAATCCAACGTAGCGAAGATGGGTGACACCGCAGCGGCTTCGGCCAGACGCGAAGACGTCAGTCGGGCAGCGGCATGGTTTCGTACAGCCGGACGCCCTTGGTGTTGAGCCGCGCCAGCCGTTGCGTCAGCCCGCTCGGCAGTACCGACACGGTGCGCGCGATTCCGAGGAGAGCCCTTGCGCCCCAATCAGATCCGGGAACGATGGTCTTGGCGTTGACCCGGGCCATGGCGCGGCTGCCGGTCACCGGTGCGGCCATGGTCCGTTCGTAGGCGGCGAACCGGCCCGCGCCACGCCCCGCGAGTTGCTCGAGGGCTACTTCGACTTCCATTACCGGCACCGGGCCGATCTGTTCCTCATGGTCATCGATCTGACCACGCTCGCCGACCTCGGGCTGATCGACAGCATGCTGGGGTGGCGCGACCGGCTGGGCAAGCTGGTCTTCGGGCGCCGGCCCACCCTCGAACAGTCCACCCGGGCCGTCATCGCATTCGGCGGTCTGCAGGACTGCTGCCTGCAGTTCCCGGATACGCCAGTCGACGAGCTCAGACGGGCGACTGTCGACGGTGCGATGGCGGCCCTCGGGCTGTCGGACTGACGGGTCGACGCCGCGAGCACAGCTGGTCAGGATGTTGCATTCAGAGCCCCACAAGGCGGCGTCGGTACGATGGCGGGATATTCGTCTGAGCGCGCAACGCTGAACACAACGGAGAGTGCCTGTTGGAGATCCCTTTCGTCGGGCCACTGACGCTGTCCGGGTTCTCCAGTGGTTGGTTTTTTCTGTACCTGATTGCCGTCGTCGGTGCCGTTGCGATCTACCTGCTGCTACGCAAGGCCCGCCGCAAGCGGGTACTGCGGTTCGCCAATACCGCGCTGCTGGAGCAGGTCGTCGCGGCACGCCCGAAGACACAGTCGCGGTGGCGACACCTGCCCGCGATACTGCTCGTGGTCTCCCTGGTGCTGCTCACCACCGCCATGGCCGGACCGACCCACGACATCCGGATTCCGCGCAACCGCGCCGTCGTCATGCTCGTCATCGACGTCTCCGAGTCGATGATCGCCACCGACGTCAAACCGAGCCGCATCGAGGCGGCCAAGAGTGCCGGCAAGACGTTCGTCAAAGGCCTGACCAATGGCATCAGCCTCGGCCTCGTCGAATTCTCCTCCAGCGCAACGATGCTGGTGGCACCGACCAGTGACCATGACGCCGTGGCGCGCACCATCGACACCCTGGAGCCGGCACCGCGCACCGCGACCGGTGAAGGCATCTTCACGGCACTGCAGGCCATCGCCACCCTCGACGCCGTGATGGGCGGCGGCGACGGCCCGCCGCCGGCTCACATCGTGCTGATGTCGGACGGTAAAGAGACCGTGCCGGCCGACCCGAACGATCCGCGCGGCGCGTTCACCGCGGCGCGGGCGGCCAAGGACCAGGGTGTCGTCATCTCGACCATCTCGTTCGGTACCCCGTCGGGCGTCATCTCCTACGAGGGCCAGGAAGTGCCGGTCCCGACCGACGACATCACAATGCAGAAAATCGCCAAAATAACCGGCGGCGAGACATTCCGGGCCGAGACCCTTGATCAGCTGACCGGCGTCTACGCCAACCTGCAGCAGCAGATCGGCTACCAGACCATCCGCGGCGATGCCAGCGGCAGTTGGACGCGAGTCGGATTCTTCGTGCTGGTCCTGGCCTTGTTCGCGGGCCTGCGCATCAACAACCGCCTGCCGGGCTGAGCCATGGCCCGGCGGTTGGCACTGGTGGCGCTGGCGGCGCTCACGGTGGCAGGCTGCGCCCACACCGAGGCCGGCAAGGCCGAAGGCGGTGCCCATGCGCCGGCCACGGTCGACGTGACGCTCCTTGGCAGCGGGAACTTCCCGGTGACCCCCACGCCTCCGCTGGGTGTGGCCGGAACACCGTTGGTCGGTGCTCAGATCGACGCCCGCCGGATGGCCGACAACGTCGTGGGTCCCTGGGAGGTCGATCCGCAGATGGTGATGGCGGGGCTGTCACGGGCCCTGGTCATCACTGACGCCGCGGCACTCAGCACGATCATGCCGGCCGGCGTGGCCGACGCCGTCAAGGCCCACAACCTGCTCTACGGCTTTGCGTCCGATCGGCTGGACTCCGAGCAGTGGCGGCTGATGAACGCCGTCCTGCGTTTCCCGGACGCCGGCGCGGCCACCGCGGCCGCCAATGATCTCGCCGCCGCGGTTGTGGGGCTGTCGCCGGCGTTGGACCGCCCGGTGCCGATCGGCGGACATCCTGAGGCCAGGGCGACGACATACAGCTACAACGCCGGCGCCGGCGCGGATCAGCCGGTAACGGTGTACTCGTTCACGCCCCATGGCCAGTACGTGCTCAGCCAGCTCGTCTACGCACCGCAGCAGGACGGTGCCGCGGCGGCGATTGCCGCGACGTTGGACACGCAGGTCCCCAGGATCGACCAGTTCGTCCCGACAGACCCCGCGCAGTTCGCGACGTTGGCCGTGGACCCGACGGGCCTGCTGTCGCACACGATGTCGCCACCGACCTTCCCGGACCCGCCGAGCAACCGTCCGCTCAGCACCAAGGCCGGCACCTATCTGCCGCGGGCAGCGTTGCACTTCCAAGATGATCCGATCGACACCGCACCGCTTTTCTCCGCAGCGGGGCTGCAGGCGATGACGTACAACCACACCACCGTCTACCGGGTGCGTGATGCGGCGGCAGCGGCCAAACTCGTGAACGATCTCGCCGATCTCGCCGCGCGGGTCGAGGTGGCGGCACATCCGGTGAACGCCGTCGACTTCCTGCCGGGCAGCCGGTGCGTGCAATCCGAGGTCGATCCGACGATGACCAACGGCTCGATCTTCTATTGCTTTGCGGCGCTGAACAATTCCGTCATTTCCGTGCACAACGCGAGTGATACCGGCGCACGGCAGGAGACGGCGGCGCAGTACAAGATGCTGCTGGCTCCGTAGTCGGCCTCAGCAACTAGTCGGTCAGAGACATCTCCTCGGCGCTCCACCGTACGGACGTCACCTCCGGTGCTTTGATGACGTCGGCCAGGGCGGCTTCGATCTGATGGTCGTCGCGTTCGTCGGCGATGACGGTGGCGGCGATCCGGACACCCTGGTCGTCGGGCAGGTCGGTCGCGGCGATCGACTGCACGGTGAGGTTGGGGCGCGAGATGGCGTCGAAAACCAGTCCACGGATGCGGGTTTCCGCGTTGGTCGGGCACCGTACTTCGAATCGGTATTCGGCAGAGGTCTTTTCGGTGCCAGGTCCGTGGTGGCGGTCCAGGGTGCGCCCGACGGGCCGTAGGACGATATTGGCCGCGATGACGGCACCCGCGCCGATCGCCGCGGGCACGAGCATGCCACCGCCGGCGAGAGCGCCGACCGCGGCGGCCGCCCAGAGCGTTGCCGCGGTGTTGAGACCGGAGATGGTGGCACCCTGCTTCATGATGACGCCGGCGCCGAGAAAGCCGATGCCGGAGGCGACTTGGGCGGCCACGCGGGTCGGGTCGGCGTGGACTCCGGTGAACGAGTAGCCGCCCATGACCACGAACAGGGTGGAGCCGAGGCTGACGAGTGCGGCGGTACGCAACCCGGCATTGCGCGAACGCCATTGCCGCTCCATGCCGATGGCAGCGCCCAGCCCCAGGCCGGCGGCGATTCGCAAGCCGATATCCAGCGTGTCGATCATGTTGTGCTCCTGACGTTTTCGTATGTGGCGGGCCGATATCGCAAGGGGCCTCGGCGCCGGACTGACAATGTCGGGTCAGCCGCCATGGCTGATCTGGACTGCTTTGACCACCAACAGGATTGCTCCGACAACAAGGTAGCTGCGCAGGGCGATCATGCCGAGGCGGGTGCCGGCATTCCAGCGGACCGGTTCCAGGAGGGCCAGCGGTGGCATGCGCCAGGTATCACGGTCCAAGTCGTCAATGGGCTTGGATGCGACTACGGGTTGGCGGCGCGACATCCACCGAAGGGCGAGAAGGCCGAGGCCGGCCCCGAGCACGAGGCCACCGGCGAGGTATTCGGTGACTGCCACCACGTTGAGGTCCTTGAACAACGTGGTGGCCATCAGAATCCCGGAGAGCAGCAGCAGAACACCCACGATCACGCCGGCAACCGCGTTCAGCCACGGCCGATTCACCCAGGGGCCCAATACTTCCCGATCGTTACACAACAGCAGCAGGAACACCGTGGCGCTGGGTAGCAGCAGGCCGGCCAGTGCTTGAACCGCGGTGGTGATCAGACCCAGCGGCGCGCCGGGGATGAGCACGATCGCGCCGGCCAGGGCGATCATGGTGCAGTAGGACACGTAGAACGCTTTGGCATCCTTGAATCCGCGGTGCAGGGAGTGCTTCATGCCGAACACGTCACCGAATGCGTAGCTGCTGGCGAGAGTAACGGCCGCCGCGCCGACGATGGATGCGTCGAGCAGGACGATCGAGAAGATCGAGCCGAGCGCGTGGCTGTGTGCGCCGAGCAGGTGCGCGATATCGCCGGCGTCGACGAAGTCCGTCTTGCCGGACACGTGCGCGGCGAAGTCCCCGACCATCACCAGTGCGGCGGCGCCGATGACGACGACGAACGCGCCGATGGTGGTGTCGGCACGTTCGTAGCCGATGAACCGTGGGGTGATGCGCTTGTCGACGATGTTGGATTGCTGGAAGAAGAGCTGCCAAGGGGCCACTGTGGTGCCGACGATCGCGATGATCAGCAGTACCGCATCAGAGGTCACGCCTCCGGAAATACTGGGCACCACAAACGATTTCGCTGCGCGACCCCACTGTGGGTCGGCCATCAGCAACATCGGTATCTGCAGCAGGGTGATGGCGATGAATACGAACATGGCGCGCTCCCAGCGGCGGAAGCTGCCGCTGGCCATGATGGCGATCAAAGCGACTGCGGCTGTGGGGACCACGATGTACTTGGAGATGTTGAAGTAGTCCGCCGCCAACGCGATACCGATGAACTCGGTGACCAGGGTCAGGAAGTTCAACAGGAACAGGTCGCCGACGGAGAACCAACCCCAGCCGCGACCGAAACGCTCGTTGATGAGTCTGGCGTGCCCGACGCCGGTGACCGCACCGAGGCGGACCACCATCTCCTGGTTGACGATCAGTACCGGGATCAAGAGCAGCAAGGTCCACAGCAGGCTGTACCCGTATGTCTGCCCTGCCTGGGTGTAAGTGGCGACGCCACCGGCGTCGTTGTCGCCGACCATGACGATGATGCCGGGGCCGACGATCGCCAGGAGCGTCAACAGTCGCGTCTTGATGGTGGAACCGGTGTCGGGATCGCTGACACTGATCTTGCCGAAGGCGCCCTCGATGTCGCCGAGGTGCGCGGAGTCCAGTACCGCGCTGTGCTGACGTTTCGGTGACTGCGCCGCGGCGTCGGCTGATGCGTCGGTCGGCGGGCCTGCGGTGGGAGATTGGTTGGTCATCATTCTGCTCCGTTGGTGGCGGTGCCGATGTCGCGGATGGGTCGGGGCGCGGGTTCGCGGCGGCGCCAGTCTTCGGGGATCAGCGCTTCGAGGACGTCGTCGTATGTCACTACGCCCAGGACGTGGTCGGCGTCGTCGACTACCGGAACGGTGGCCAGGTTGAAGTCGGACATCAGCAGCGCGATGTCGGTCAGATCGGCCTCAGGTGAAACCCGGACGGGATCGGTGTCCATGAGTGTGGTGACGCCGACGGCCGGATCGGCTTGCAGCAGCGCGATGACCGACACCACACCCGTGAGTTCGTCATCGCTGCCCAATACATGCATCTTCAGCAGTGCCTCCGGCTGCAAGTTGCGGGCCGCAGCGATCACCGAGAGTGCCTGTGCGGCAGTGCTTTCCGTAGGGCAGGTGGCGATGTCGATGTTCATGAGGCCGCCGGCGGAACCGGGGTTGAAGCCCATCAGCGTGACCACCTTGGTGCGCTGGGCCGCCGGCAGCAGGTCGAGCACCGTGCGGCGCCGCGACTGGCGTAGGTCGAAGACCGCATCAGCTGCGTCGTCGGCGCGCATCCGGCTCAGCACCCCGGCGACATCGGTGTCCGACATGTCGTCGAAAAGCTTGCTGGCTTTGTCGGGGTCCAGTTCTTCGAACACATCGGCTTCCAGCTCGGGGTTGGAACGCACGCGGTCGAGGATTTCGCCGCCCTCGGCCTTGGTCGCATCTTCGAGCAGGTCGGCGATCTGCGCCGCCTTGAGGGTTTGCACCCGGCCGCCGACGCGGCGAAGCAGCATCGACTGGTCGTGTCCGATCATCGGTTCGAACGCCTTCCAGTCCCGGCTGGCGTGCCCGCCGGCGGATTTGATCAGGCCGAACAGCCGCGCCGGTCGGCGGGTGTCGAGGCTGGCAAGAACCCAACCCGCCCCGGTGTCTTCGAGCTCGATGTCGTAGGCGTGCACCAGTTCTGCGTTGGGCACGTCGATGAACCGATGACCGAGCACGTCGGCTTTCAGCAGGTATTCGCCGTCGCGGCGCCCGAACGTGCGCAGGTCGACCTTGTTCTTGGTCAGATCGACCTGGTGCTCGGTCAGCGACCGGATGTTGTCGGCGGACACGAAGATCTGACGGCCGCCGACACCGACCACGAGGCCGGTGACCGCGGGGTAGTCATCGCCGCCGCCGAGGCGCACGATGACGTCCTCGACTTTTCCGACGGCCTCACCCGAGCGAGACACCACCGGCGCCTTCAGCAGTTCGGACAAATGGATGACCGGAGCGTCGCCGGTACCGGCATGGCTGTCGTGGGATGTGTTCTGGTTCACGGGAACTCCTTTGGTTCGGGGTGCCGCGCCGGACTCAACGGCCGATGTCGGCGAATCGTAGGGACAGAGTGCGAACTCAGGGTGAATGCCGGCCAGTTCTTCGCGAATCAATTCGACAAGGGCCAGCGGCACCCCGCAGGCTTCGGCGACCGCGATGGGGTGTTCGCCGTGGGCCAGCATCGAACGGGCGGTGCGCGTACGCAGACTCGCCGTCGAGTCGGACCACCGCTGCGGCCCGGGAGACCTATCTCGGTGCGCGGTCACGGCTCAGCCGCTATTCGGGTAGGCGCCATGCGTGCCATGGCAGCGCAGGACAGGATGTTGGGCATTACCGCCTCCTCGCGGCGCATACCGCGACGAGGACGCCCGAACCATGTTGTTACGCAGGAAAACTGGTCTTGCGCACACAAAGGCGGCCAGCGCCGGTCAGGCCTGGTACGACATGAGGTTCAGTGATCGCCACGCCGCGGCGAGGTCGGAAACAAGGTTGAGTTCAGATGGGGATGAGGACTATCGCTGGGACTCATCTGGTTGTCCGTCACCTCCTTCACGGCCGCGGCGCGCGGGCGCGCCTGTGTCTTCGACAACACCGGGCAGACGCGAGGGGGTATCGCCGACGCGAAGCCGGCGGGGCACCCCTCTCGTCAGGGCTTCGGCACTACGCGACGTACCCCGCTTCGCGGGGAGCCACTTTGGGTCATCCCTTAATCCGGGAAGACCTGTCCTGATCTTGGGCGTCTCTCGACGTCGTCAGATCAGTGGCCTGTGTTCACGTAGGAGCCTCACCTAGCAAGGTGCTGACCGCGGTCAATGATGAACCCCGTCAAAGGGGAAGTCAACCCGGCGGCCGAACCGGGGGCATCAAGAAAGCGTAAAAGCGAGCTCGCGGGATTGACGGGTGTGAGCCCCGTGATCAAACATTTCGCGGCATGGCACCCGCGTCGCGTGATCTCTTTGGCGAATGCCAGCTAATTACAAGGGTTTTCACACCTAGATCAACGGTTTGGAATCTGGTTCCAGCGGTTGCGATAGCTACGACTCATGGAATGATCGGGTCTGCCGAGGGGCGCCGACGGTGAACACGAATGGAGTTCCAGTCATGGCACTACTGCTTCGCGTGGGATCGATTCCGCTGTCTCCCAAGAGGATCGTGATCGTCGTCGCCGCGTCGATCTGTTTGCTTGGCGTGATAGAGGCGCCAAGCGTACGCGCCGCTGTCGCCGAGATGGCGCCCCAGATTTACGACAAGACAGCCCGGACGGTTGGCATCTCCAGATAGTGGCGACCCGAGCAGGAACTGACTTGTGCCACTGAAAGGTGAATCATCTTGTCACGCCGAGGATTAACGGCCGTCGCATTAGGACTTGTCGCTGTGCTCGGGACGATGGTGCCTCCGTGCGTGGCCGGGGCGCAACCTCCGGCGCCGCCTGTGCTGCCGTGGTTCCCTGGACCACCGCTGCCGGTCAACGGCACCATGGGCAGCTACTCTTGGCCCGCCAACATCATCCCGGTGGCTCCGCCGGCGGCTTTCGACGCGCGCGGTGTCCGCGCGGCTGCCGGTGCCGACCAGGCGATGGCCGCAGACGGCATGCCCGGTAGCGCACTGGGATTGAGCGCCAACAAGCCAAACATTCTGACGTCGAGTAGTACGCGATACCGGATCGGCGCAGGCTCGAGCCCGGCCCCGTCGCTGCCGACGGTCAACCCGGGAACGAACGTCGGGGCGGGGATGGAAGCGCCCATACTCGAGGACCCGGGCGGCGCGGCGCCGAAGTCTGCGCCCGCTGCCGAGTCGTCTCAACCGACGGCCGCACCTGCCGTTCCCGGTCAGCCGGCCCCTGTCCTGGAATCCCCGAATGGGCAGCCCGCGGCCGCGACGACAACGCCATCGCCGGCGCCGGCCGGCCCGCCGGCGATCGAGGTACCGGCCGCATCGCCAGGTTCGTGAAAGTGGCTCAGCGCCCCGGCATGGTCTTGTTGATGGCGCCGCCCGCAGTGCTGTCGGTGTCCACATACTTGGTCGCGGCCGTACGCAGTGAGTCGGCGAAGCCGGTGACCGCCTTGCCGAGGTTCTGAGAATCGGTGGTCAGCTGCGGGCCGACGCGTTGGCAGGCCGCGCCGGTGGCGAGCCCGGACATGCCGGCGGCCGCTGAATTCAGCGGTTCTCCCGGCTTGAGATCACCGACGGCGGAGCCGCACGACGTCATGGTGCTCGCCGCAGCCGTCAGGACCTGCGGATCGACGCGCAACTCGGGTGCCATGTTGTTCAGCCTACGGCCGGGATGTGGTGGTTCCCGACGCTGATTGACCTCGGCCCTCGCCGCGTGATCGTCGTACGGCCTAGAGTCGGGACCATGCGCTTCGGACTGTTCATCCCGCAAGGTTGGCGTCTCGATCTGGTGGGGATCGCCCCGCAGGACCACTGGCAGGTGATGCGCGACCTCGCCGCGTACGCCGACGCCGGGCCGTGGGATTCGCTGTGGGTCTACGACCACTTCCACACCGTCCCGATGCCGACCGCAGAGGCCACGCACGAAGCGTGGACGCTGATGGCGGCGTACGCGGCGACGACCTCCCGGATCAAGCTCGGCCAGATGTGTACGGCGATCAGTTACCGCAACCCCGCGTATCTGGCGAAGGTGGCCGCGACCACCGACATCATCTCCGGCGGTCGGGTGCAGATGGGCATCGGCGGCGGCTGGTACGAACACGAATGGCGCGCTTACGGTTACGGTTTCCCATCGGCCGGCGTCCGGCTGGCGCGGCTCGACGAAGGCGTACAGATCATGCGCGCCGCGTGGCGCGACGGTGTGGTGAGCTTCGACGGCAAGCACTACCAGGTTGACGGCGCCATCGTGCAGCCCAAGCCGTTGCAGGACAAAGGTATTCCGCTGTGGATCGCAGGCGGCGGGGAGAAGGTGACTCTGCGGATCGCCGCGAAGTACGCGCAGTACACCAACTTCACCTCCGAACCCGACGGTTTCGCGCACAAATCCGAAGTGCTGCAACAGCATTGCCGAGAGGTCGGCACCGACTACGACGGCATCGTCCGGTCGGCGAACTTCAACGTGGTGATCGGGGAGTCCGAGGCCGACGTCGCCGCGCGTATCGCGCGCGTCCGGGACCGTCAGGTCACCGTCGCGCACGAGGCCGCCGTCGACGCGATGGTCAAGAACCTCACCTCTCCCGATTCCGCTTGCGGCACAACCGAACAGGTCATCGAGACGTTGCGGAAGATCAAGGACCTCGGCAGCGAGTACGCGATCGTGTACTTCCCGGAGGCCGCTTACGACAGGTCGAGCATCGAGGCGTTCGAGCGCGAGGTCATTCCCGCGCTCAGTGACTGACCGGCATGGACGGGTTCCTGGTCGATGCGCCGCCGCTGCCGCCACCGGTGTGGGTCGAACAGTTCTGGGGTGACCTCACGTTCCTGCACTGGCCCGTCGACCCGGCGACCGTCGCGCACCTGTATCCGCCCGGCACCACGCCGGACGTCTTCGTCGACGGGTTGACGTACGTCGCCCTGGTGCCGTTCATCATGCACAGCTCGGCTCTGGCCGGCCGGATGCCGTTGCCGTACTTCGGGACTTTCGCCGAAACGAACGTGCGGCTGTATTCGGTCGACGCCGCCGGCCGGCACGGTGTGCTGTTCCGGTCGCTGGAGACGGCACGGCTCGCGGTGGTCGGGGTGACACGACTCGGCATGGGGGTGCCGTACACCTGGGCCAGGCTGCGCGTCACGCGCACCGGTGACCGCATCACCTACGCCGGCACGCGCCGGTGGCCGGAGCGGGGCCTGCGCACGTTGGCGGAGCTGACGATCGGGGCGCCCGTCGACCCCACGCCGTTGGAGGTCTGGCTGACGGCGCGGTGGGGCGCGCACACCCGCAAGGCCGGCCGGACGTGGTGGATCCCCAACGAACATCCGACCTGGCCGCTCCAGCAGGCCGAGGTGGTCGAGTTGCACGACGATCTGGTGCCCGCCAGTGGCGTGGCGCCGGTGGGGCCGCCGCTGCGCGCGCTGTTCTCGCCGGGGGTGCGGGCGCGGTTCGGGCGGCCCGTCGCGCTCAGTTGACCGTTTCCTCGAAGGTGTCCGATTTCGGTCGGGAAGGTGAACGGCTGGTAGCGCAAAGGTGCAACTTAGGTGATCATTGCGCCATGTTGCCGTCGATGCGCGAAACCGGACGCCGAGCCGCCCCGGTGCCGATCCCCTCACATGCCACGGGCACCCGGCGCACGGTGCGCCCCGGCGGCGTGAGCGGCCGGCCGCGCGTCGATACGCGGCCCCGGCCCGCGCACCGCGCCGACCTGGCGCAATCGCGCCTGTTCGCGGTGCTTCTGCTGGATGAGATCGCGGATCTGGAAGACCAGATGACGCTGTTGGAGCGGCGGTCACGGCGGGCGCACGGCACCGCGACAGCGGAGTCGGAATCCCCGTCGGATGCGCTGCTCGCGTTGCGCCGGAGGCTCGTGGAGGTGCAGCGGATGCTCGACGCACTGCGTCGTCGTTTCCTCAATGAAGGGGATTCGCTGCGCGTGATTTAAACCGTCAATGGGTTCCCGCGGCCATTGCTGAGGCGGATAGTCGAAGTATGGAGAAAATCTCGCTGACGGCGCTGGCCCGCCAGCATCTGGATGCAGCGCGTAACGGAAACGGCGGGCGTAGCGCCCACACGGTCTTCGGAGGCCACGAGCATGCGTTGCGGCAGACACTGATAGCTCTCGCCGACGGCAACGAGTTGGCCGAACACGAGAGCCCCGGCGAGGCCACGCTTCAGGTGCTGCAGGGCCGCGTGCGGCTCGTCGCCGAACAGGCGAGCTGGGACGGGATGGCCGGCGACCATCTCATCATTCCGTCCACCCGGCACAGCCTGAAGGCGCTCGCCGATTCGGTGGTGCTGCTGACCGTGGTCAAACAGCCGGCGCGTTAGCCGGTATGAACGTCATCGCGCGCTCGGCGAGCGCGGTGATCGTCAGGCTCGGATTGGCGCCGACATTGGCCGGGACGGCCGCGCCGTCGGTCACCAGCAGATTCTGGTAGCCGAACACCCGGTTCCTGCTGTCCACGACACCCGACTCAGGGGAGGCGCCGATCACCGCGCCGCCGAGGATGTGCGCCGTCGACGGGACGGCGAAGATGCCTTCGGTAATGCTGCTGTACGCAACACCATTGATACGGCGCGCGAACCATTTCGCCGCGTCATACGCCGCCGGCACGAAGTCCGGATTGGGACTGTCCGGGTCCTGTTCGGTCGTCAGCGCGACATTTCCATTGGGCAGCCGGCTCTTGACCTTGAGCCGCATCGAATTGTCCAGCGACTGCATCACCAGCAGAATGATCACCCGGCGCGACGTGCCCTTGATCTTCCACGCCTCGAGCGCCGCCTTCGGATTCTTGGCGGCCGCAGCGAGGAAGTGGAACGGCCGGGTGCCACGCTTGCCGGCCTCGACCATCAGATTGAACAGCAGCGACTGGGAGTCGCCGGCGTTGCCGTAGGTGACGACCTCGATGTGGGTGCGCGGGTCGGGGTAGATGCTCGAGGTGATCGCGATCGAGCGGGCGAAGTCCGCGGGGTAGTCCTCCGGCGCCATCACAGTCAGGATCGACTCGCTGTTGGTGCGGACGACGTATCCGAGCCGATCGGAGATATCGGGCAGCGAGCCGTTCACCTTGCAGCGCTGCAGCAGGCGGTTCGTGCCCAGCGCGCCGGCCGCGACGACGACGCCACGGGCGCGCAGCTTCTCCGCCGACCGCTTACCCAGCGCGCCGCTCTTCTGGTGTGTCACTTCGTATCCCGCCGAACCGTCGGCGTCGAGCGGCTTGACGTCGGTGACCGCGCGCTCGCTGAAAATCTTCACGCCGAGCCTCTCGGCGAACCACAGATAGTTCTTCCGCAACGTGTTCTTCGCGTTGTGCCGGCAGCCGACCATGCAGGAACCGCACTTGATGCAGCCCGTCCGGTCGGGGCCTTCACCGCCGAAATACGGATCCGGCACGGTCTTGCCGGGCTGCCCGAGGAACACCCCGACATGCGCCCGCCGGTAGGTGTCGCCGACGCCGATCGACTCGCCGTACTCCTTCAACAGCAGATCCGCGGGGCCGTCGTCGTCGTACTCGGTGACACCGAGCATGCGCTCCGCCTCGTCGTAGTGCGGTGCGAGCTCGGATTCCCAGTCGGCCAGGCCTTTCCACTGCTCGCTCGTGTAGAAGTCGGGGAATGCCCGGTACAGCGTGTTCGCGTACCCGAGGCTGCCGCCGCCAACCCCGCAGCCCGACCCGATCCAGATGTCCTTGAACAGCGTCAGCCGGAAAATGCCGCGCATCCCGAGCTGCGGCACCCAGTAATAGTTCTTCGCGTCCTTCGTCTCGCGGGCATAGTCGGCGTCGTCGAAACGCCGCCCGCACTCGAGAACCGCTACGCGGTAACCCTTTTCGGCCAATCGCAGCGCCGAGACGCTGCCACCGAAACCGGACCCGATGACGAGCCAGTCGTAGTCGTACGTCATCGGTGACCTCCGCGGGTGGGGCGAACTGCGAAGAGCGTAGTACCCGGCGGCTACCGCCGCACCTGATTGCTGGGACTGGCTAAATGGCCGGTCCCAGCAGGTCGTCAGCGTCCTTGATGACGTAGCCGTAGCCCTGCTCGGCGAGGAAGCGCTGTCGGTGTGCGGCGTACTCGGCGTCGAGGCTGTCGCGCGAGACCACGGAGTAGAACACCGCTCCGCCGCCATCGGCCTTGGGGCGCAGCAACCGGCCCAGGCGCTGGGCCTCTTCCTGGCGCGATCCGAACGTGCCCGAAACCTGAACGGCGACAGAGGCTTCCGGCAGGTCGATGGAGAAGTTGGCGACCTTCGACACCACCAGGGTGCGGATCTCACCCGACCGGAACTGATCGAACAGGGCCTCGCGTTCGGCGTTCTTGGTCGAGCCCTGGATCACCGGCGCGTCAAGTTCCTTGCCGAGTTCCTCCAGCTGGTCCAGGTAGGCGCCGATCACCAGGGTCGGCTCATCGGGATGGCGGGCCAGGATCGACTTCACTACCGCGATCTTGGTGTGCGCCGTCGAGCACAACTTGTAGCGCTCCTCGGGCTCGGCCGTCGCGTACGTCATGCGCTCGTTCTCAGTCATGGTGACCCGCACCTCGACGCACTCGGCCGGGGCGATCCAGCCCTGCGCCTCGATGTCCTTCCACGGGGCGTCGTACCGCTTGGGCCCGATGAGCGAGAAGACGTCGCCCTCGCGGCCGTCTTCACGAATCAGAGTGGCGGTCAGGCCGAGTCGTCGCCGTGACTGCAGATCGGCCGTCATCCGGAACACCGGTGCGGGCAGCAGGTGCACCTCGTCGTAGATGATCAGGCCCCAGTCGCGGCTGTCGAACAGCTCGAGGTGCTTGTACTCGCCCTTGGTGCGGCGGGTGATCACCTGGTACGTCGCGATGGTGACGGGCCGAATCTCCTTGCGCTCGCCGGAGTATTCGCCGATCTCCTCTTCGGTCAGCGAGGTGCGCGCGATCAGCTCGCGCTTCCACTGCCGGCCGGCGACGGTGTTGGTGACCAGGATCAGGGTCGTCGCCCCGGCCTTGGCCATCGCGGCCGCACCGACCATCGTCTTGCCCGCGCCGCAGGGGAGCACGACGACGCCCGAGCCGCCAGACCAGAACGAATCCGCGGCCAGCTCCTGGTAGTCACGCAGCTTCCAGCCGTCCTGCTCCAGCGCGATCGGGTGCGCCTCGCCGTTGACGTAGCCCGCCAAATCCTCGGCCGGCCAACCGATCTTGAGCAGCATCTGCTTGACGCGGCCGCGCTCCGACGGGTGGACGATGACCGTGTCGTCGTCGATCTGGGCGCCCAGCATCGGGGTGATCTTCTTGTTCCGCAGCACCTCGGCGAGCACCGCGCGGTCCAGGCTCACCAGCGTCAGCCCGTGCGCCGGATGCTTCACCAGCTGCAGCCGGCCGTAGCGACCCATGGTGTCGACGATGTCGACCAGCAGCGGCTGCGGCACCGCGTAGCGGGAGTGCGACACCAACGCGTCGACGACCTGCTCGGCGTCATGGCCCGCGGCCCGCGCGTTCCACAGCGCCAGCGGCGTGATCCGGTAGGTGTGCACATGCTCGGGCGCACGCTCCAGTTCGGCGAACGGCGCGATCGCCGCCCGCGCCGCCCCGGCCTGTTCGTGGTCGACCTCGAGCAGCACGGTCTTGTCCGACTGGACGATCAGGGGTCCGTCAGTCATGCGCCATCCACTCCATTACTTGCTGCCCAGTCATGCGCGATCCACTCCATTACTCGCTCGCCGGCCATCCGATCCATTATCCAGACGCGCGCGAGTTGTCCATTTCCCCGCAAGCCGGAGGTGCCGCGTGCCCGCGAGGAAAACGCGACCCCGAGACTCTCTATTCCGGTGCAACCACCGAGGTCACCCGGTGGATGGCGAACTCGCGGACCCGGCCGGCCGCCGGGTCGTAGGCGGTCAGCTGGCCGCCGCGGACGTTCACCGGCGCCACTACGCGCTGCGTGGCCACCCCTGCGGCGTCGACGTACCCGATCACCACCGACGACTGCGTCAGTGCGGCGTCGGTCAGCAGTGAGATGGCGGCCGCCGGGTCCAGTCGCTCTCCATTGCCCCCGCGGCCGGTCTGGCGCAGGACGGCGACGATCGCGCCGAGCGTCTTCTCGTTCGGCGCCTGCGGGTGCCGGAAGGTGCGACGGTGGATGGGCGTGGACACCCGCGCCCCGAGGGGCCGCAGGTCGACGATGGTGCCCGACCAGTCCTCGGCGGCCGGGGCGAAGCCCGCCGTGCGCAGGCCGGCCAGCACGTCAGCGATCGGGGCGGGAGACACCGCGACGGTGGGGGCCAGGGCCCGCAGGCTCAGCTGCTCCAGCGTGGGGGAGGCCAGGGCCTGTGCCAGCAGGGTCGGGTCTTCGCACCGGATGAACGACGACGCCATGCCGACCCGCAGCTGTCCGTGGCGCCGGGCCACGTCGTCGATCAGGTAGGTGAGGCCCTGCGGCACCGGCGTTTTGGAGTGCCGGGCGAACAGGGTGTGGATCTCGCTGGCGGTCTTGCCGGTGTCCAGGGCGCGCCGGATGGATGGCTCACTGATGCGGTATACCGTTGCGGCTCCGGCGGATTCGATGTCGGCGACGGTCGCCAGCTGGTCAGCGAGGTCGCGTTCCAGCGGGCCGGGGACGACGACCGTGAGGTCGGCCTGCAGCAGGAAATGGTCGATCGGGTCGGGTAGCGCCGCCGCCATCGCGGCCACGACCTCTTCTTCGGGTGCGCCGGCCAGCAGCAGCCGGATCGGTCCGGCGATGGCACCGCGGCCGACCATGCCCAAAGCGTGTGCCTCGGTGAGCAATTCGTCGGTGGGTTCGGGTTGCAGCCGGGCGGTCCAGCGTGGCCGGCGCCACAACATCGCGGCCGAGGCCGCCGCGGTGTCCACGGTGCCGCCCGGCGGCAACTCGGCGAGCACCGTCAGCAGCAGTCGGCGGTCCAGCGGCGCGGCCGACGAGTACAGCGAATTGGTCAGGGCGGCATAGGGTTTCCCGTCCGGCCCGCGCTTGCCCACCAGACCGGGACGGCACGGCAGGTCCAGCCAGGTGGTGGCCAGCAGGTGCCAGCGCGTCGCGGCGCTCGATTCGATGAACCGGTCCGCGGCAACGGTGGGTGCCCAGTAGGGGCCGTCGTCGAAGTCGTCGGAGTCGGGAATGCCCGAGGCGATCAGTGTCGCTGCCGCGCACAGCTCCAGGATCAGCGACAGGCGCTGCTCGTCGATGCCGGTGACCTTGGTCAGCCGCTTGGCGTCGCGCACCCCGAGGCCGCCGCTGCGCAGCTCGGGAACTGGTGTCGCCGAAAGGGTTTCGAGCACCAGCTCGACTTCGCGCAGCAGGTCGATGGCCGAGCCGGCCGCGGCCGCGTCGACGTCCCGCTCGGCCAGTACCGGCGACGACGGCGTCGGTGGCGTCAGCGTCGTCGGCCCCGGCGCCTGCCTTCGCAGCACCTGACCGACGAGCCGCGGCAGGATCACCGTCTCGTCGTCGATCCGGCGGAGCAGTCCGGCGGCGATCAGCTGCGGCACCGGACGGTCGGGCGCGGTCTGCGGCGCCGCGTCCTTGGTTCGGCCGATCGGCGAGCCGTCGGCCAGGCGTTCCAGGAGCTCCCGCTGCGCGTTGTCGATACCTGCCAGCTTGTCGGCGATGCCGTCGGCGCCAGGGTCTTCGACGGTGACCTGGCCTGGGTACCAGGGCAGTACCGACGCCGCCTCGGAGACCACCCGCACCGTGTCGGCGCCCCACACCAGCCCGCGGGTCCGCAGTTCGTCGAGAGCCGAGGTGACGATTTTCTTGGTGGCGCGGCCGGCCAACAGTTTGAACAGCGCGCCGGTCGGCACGGCGATGGTGGTGGCCTGCAGAGTCAGCAGCGCGTCCAGCACCGCGAGCTGCAGAAAATCGAGATCGTCGGTCGCGGCTTTGACCGATTGCCGGGACTGCGCCCGCGCCGCCAGCGCCGACAGGGTTGCCGGCGGCGGCTGGGTGAGGTCGGGCCGGGCGCTGAGCAGCTGCACCAGCTGCGCGTCCGACATGTCGGCCAGCCGCGAGCCCAGCGGCACACCCGGGGATTCGTCGATCATCGCTGACCAGCGTAAAGCAGGAGCCGTCGTCCCCTTCGCCTCCGGGAAGCCCGCACTCGCCGTCGGGCACGGCGCCTGCCACAATGTCATCCGTGGCTGACAAGAAGAAGAACCAGTACGTCGACAACGGCTGGCCCGAGGTGTCCGGTGACGACCACGCCGTGAGCGAACTGGCAACCGACCGTACCGGCGCGCTGTCGCCCTTCGGCGACCTCGAGTTCCCGCTGCCGGCCGAGAAGCTGCCGTACACGCACCCGGTCACCGTCGTCAACAAGTAGCCGTGGAGCTCTCGCACCTGGACGAATCGGGTGCGGCCCACATGGTGGACGTGTCCGCCAAGGACGCCACCCGGCGCACCGCCGTCGCGGCGGGTGTCCTGCGCACCCGCGCTGACGTCGTCGATCTCATCACCAGCGGTGGCCTGCCCAAAGGCGACGCCCTCGCGACCGCCCGCGTGGCCGGCATCATGGCCGCCAAGCGCACCAGCGACCTGATCCCGCTGTGCCACCAGCTGGCGCTGACCAAGGTCGAGGTGGCTTTTGAGACCGGCGTCGGCGGTGCCGACAAATCAACGGAGGCTGCGGCGTCCGACATTCTCATCACCGCGACCGTGCGCACCACGGACCGCACCGGCGTCGAGATGGAAGCCCTCACCGCCGTCAGCGTCGCGGCGCTGACGCTCTACGACATGATCAAGGCCGTCGACCCGGCCGCGCGCATCGATGACATCCGGGTGCTGCGCAAGGAGGGCGGCAAGACCGGCCTCTGGGAGCGGTGATGAGCGCTTGCGCGAAGAACAGACGGAACAGATGAGCGCTTGCGCGAAGAACAGAGAGCCAACGTGACTCGCACCGCCCGCGTCGTGATCGCCTCCACTCGCGCCGCCGCCGGCGTCTACGCGGACCGCACCGGCCCGCTGATCGTCGCCTGGCTCGCGGAGCGCGGCTTCGAGGTGCCCGGGCCCGTCGTCGTCACCGACGGCTCTCCGGTCGGTGCCGAACTGCGCCGCGCCGTCGCCGACGACGTCGACGTCGTTCTCACTTCCGGCGGCACGGGAATCTCCCCGACCGACGCCACCCCGCAGGCCACCCTCGAGGTCCTGGACTACCAGATCCCCGGCCTGGCCGACGCGATCCGTCGGTCAGGCCTGCCGCACGTTCCGACCTCGGTGCTGTCGCGAGGTGTGTGTGGCGTGGCCGGCCGGACATTGATCGTGAACCTGCCGGGTTCGTCCGGGGGAGTGAAGGACGGGCTGGGCGTGCTGGCCGGGGTGCTGGACCATGCGCTCGACCAGCTCAGTGGAAAGGACCATGCCGGGTGATCGTGCTCCGAGCCGACCTCAGTGAATCGCCGATCGATGTCGCGTCCCACGAGGCGCTCGTCGACCACAGCGCGGCAGGAGCGGTCGTGAGCTTCGCCGGTGTGGTGCGCAATCACGACGGCGGCCGCGGGGTGACGCGGCTGGAGTACTCGGCGCACCCGTCGGCCGCCGAGGTACTGGCAGAGGTCGCCGCCGAGGTCGCCGCCGCCTCCGAAGGCGTGCGGGCCATCGCGGTCAGTCACCGGATCGGTGTGCTCAACATCGGGGACGCCGCTCTGGTCGCCGCGGTATCGGCCGATCACCGCGCCGCGGCCTTCCGGACCTGCGCGCTGCTGGTCGACACCGTCAAGGAGCGGCTTCCGGTCTGGAAGCACCAGTTCTTCACCGACGGCACCGACGAATGGGTCGGCTCCGCCTAGTTCCGCAGTTGAGCCTGCGGTGACGGCGCAAGCTACTCGCGCTTTTGCGCCCTGGCGACAGGGTCAACGCCAAAAAATCGCCCCGGTCGATGACCGGGGCGATTTCTTTGTCTGTCTTACGGAGCCGGAGCCGGTGCCGGAGCGGCGTCGACGATCGGGGCCGGGCCGGGAGCCGGGGCATTCGGCGGGGCCGGGATGGCGGCTTCCGGTCCGCCGGTCCGCGTCGAGGCGACGGCGAGGAGGGCGTCGCGGCCGGAGATGTCGTTGTTCTGGACCGCGTGCCACAGCTGCTTGAGGTAGCTCATGTTGGCACTGTCGCCGTTGTCCGGCGCCTCCATGGTCGAACCCGGGGGCAGGTTGGTCGGGCTGGCAAGGTGCGGCGTGCCGTTCGGCGGGGTCTGCAGCGCGGCCGGGGCCGGGGCCGCAACCGGGGCGGCGGCAGCGGGGGCCGGAGCCGGAGCGTCGACGACCGGGGCCGGGTCGGTCGGCAGATCCTGTTTGGCGTGCAGCGCCCAGACGCCGGGCGCGGCGGGGGCCTCGGTGGTGTCCCAGTTGGCGGCCTGGATCACAGGAGCCTCCGGGGCAGGTGCCTCGACGACGGGGGCCTCAGGGGCCGGGGCCGGAGCCTCGGGGGCAGGAGCCGGGGCCTGGGGCACGTCCAGGATCGGCGCCTCAGGGGCGGGGACCTCGTTGGAGACGTTCACGATGGCGGGAGCCTCAGGGGCCGGGGCGGGGGCCGGCGCGTCCAGCGGAGCGGCGGCGTCCTGCACGGGGGCCGGGTCGGCCGCGGCATTGAGCTCAGCATTGTCCACGGTGGGGGCCGGGGCCTGGGCCTTGGCCGGGGTGTTCACCGCGTTGCGCGGGCTGGAGCCGGACAGACCGTGTCCGCAGACCGGCCAGGCGCCGCGGCCCTGGCTGGCCAGGACGCGCTCGGCGACCGCGATCTGCTGGTCCTTGCTGGCCATGTTCGCGGCCGGGGCGTACTCGCCGCCGCCATGGGCACTCCAGGTGCTCTGCGAGAACTGAAGCCCGCCCTGGTAGCCATTGCCGGTGTTGATAGCCCAGTTGCCGCCGGATTCGCAGCGGGCTACCTGGTCCCATTCGCCGTCGGTCGCGGCGGAGGCCTGAGCCGCGAGGGCGATGCTTCCGCCACCCAGGACCGCGCCGGTGAAGGCGATCTTGGCGACAGAGACGCTGGACGTGGTGGGTTTACGGTGGCGTCCACTCATAGGTAAAGCAGTCCTCTCGTCAACGCCTACGAGGTCAGCTGTCGGGTTCGGGCTGGAGAGGTTGCCCGGCCTGCACTGCAGGCTTCACCCCAAGGAGCCGCGGCTCCTGGTCCTGTATTTCCTCGGTGGACCGGTTGGGTCCCCCGCCTCCATCCACGGGTTTGTCGTCGGCCGCACCTGATGGATGGAGCTCGGCGTTTCAGGTGCGGGTGCCAAAGGGTCGCTCTGGCTTGAGAGATGACGGTATCGGGTCAGGTTGGTTCCGTCACCTCGACCGATTTTGGGCGTTTCGGGCCTCAGCAAATTATGAGAGGACTTTAAAGGCGCTGGCTGATTCGGCGTTTTTGCAGGTGTAAACGCGGGTCCACGTGGCCACAGCCAGGTCGTTACCCATTTGTTATGTGAGGCATTTCACAATTAGCCGCCGGCGAAGGGGGGTAGGACGTCGACCGTCTCGGCCGGTGCCAGCGCGGTGTCCAGATCGCGCACGGCGACACCGTCGCGCAGAAACGAGCAGCGTGAAAGCACTTTTGCCACATCTGCCCCACGAGTACCAATCGAGTTGATCAGATCCCCGACTGTTGCACCCGCATTGAGCTGCAACGTTTCGGTCTCGATTCCGGTCGCGGCCTTCGCGGCGGCGAAATAGCGCACCGTCACCATCAATTCGGCCACCTCAACCGCCGATCGCACTCATCGGCCGGGCCGGCTGGACGAAACCCGGGTCGTTTATTCCATGGCCCGCCGGCTTGGCCCACATGGCGGCCCGCCAGGCGGCCTCCAGGGCGTCGTCGTCGGCGCCGCCTCGCAGCAACGCCCGCAGATCCGTCTCCTGCTGTGAGAACAGGCAGCTGCGAATCTGACCGTCGGCTGTGAGCCGGGTGCGGTCACACGTGCCGCAGAACGCGGCGGAGACGGACGCGATGACGCCGACGGTGCCGAGCACCCCGCTGTCGTCGTGGACCTGCCAGAGCTCGGCCGGTGCGGAGCCCCGCGGCGTCGGGTCCGGCCGCAGGCTGAATTCGCGTCGGAGCGCCGCGAGAATCTGGTCGGCCTGCAGGACCGAACTGCGCTCCCAGTGATGCCCGGCATCCAGCGGCATCTGCTCGATGATCCGCAGCTGGTATCCGTGCTCGAGGCAGAAGCGCAACAGCGCCGGGGCGTCGTCCAGGCCTGTTTCCGGATCGAGCACTGCGTTGACCTTGACGGGGCTCAGCCCGGCATCCTTCGCGGCGGCCAGGCCGTCGAGGACCTCCGGGAGTCGCCGGCGCCGGGTGATGGCGGCGAAGCGATCAGGGTC
Source organism: Mycolicibacterium sp. CBMA 226 (assembly GCF_009729075.1). Lineage (GTDB taxonomy): Bacteria > Actinomycetota > Actinomycetes > Mycobacteriales > Mycobacteriaceae > Mycobacterium. The sequence goes on from NZ_VTGY01000015.1 coordinate 46,586, forward strand.
CAGGGTGTCCAGCGAGACGTTGACGCGATTCAGGCCGGCCTTCTTGAGGGCTGCCGCACGCCTGGCCAATCCGATGCCGTTGGTCGTCACTGCGATGGCCGGACGTGGTTGCAGCGCAGCGGCCGCCGCGACAACGTCCTCCAGATGTGGAACGAGCAGTGGCTCGCCACCGGTGAATCGCACGCCCCTGATGCCCAAGCGGGTTATGGCTATCCGGATCAGCCGGGTGAGTTCTTCGAGCGTCAAGAGGTCGCCGCCGGGCAGCCAGTCGAGGCCCTCGGCCGGCATGCAATAGGTACAGCGGAGGTTGCAGCGGTCGGTGAGTGACACTCGCAGGTCAGCGGCGACGCGGCCATACGTGTCGATCAGCGGCCCGGTCGCAGGCGCCGAACCGATGGGCCGCGCGACAGTCGGGAGTCCGAGTGGCGTGAGCGTCATCGTTCGGGGCGAGCGAAGCGACGGGAGGAGGTGGGCCAGGCAGGTTCCGCGTGCATCTGATCGACCGGCACGATCTGCTTGCCGAGCGGCAGTAGTGACACCGGGATCAGCTTGAGGTTGGCGAGAGCCAGCGGGATACCCACGATGGTCAGGGCCTGTGCGATGGCGGTGGCGATGTGCCCGAGGACCAGCCACCACCCGCACAGCACCAGCCAGATCACGTTCCCGATCAACGCCCCCGGACGCGGACCGGGCTTGTCGACGACCGTTTGGCCGAAAGGCCACAACGCGTACACGCCGATGCGGGCCGCCGCGACGCCGAACGGGATGGTGATGATGAGAATGAAGCAGATCAGTGCGGCGAGGAAGTAACCCAGCGCCAGCCAGAAGCCGCCGAAAACCAGCCAGATGATGTTCAGGACCAGGCGCATGTCACCTCCCGCAAGTAGAACTCTCAGTCTACTGAGTAATGGGGATGCTTCGGTCAGAGGTGGCCGAGTAGAATCAACGGCAACGCGTCCTGCGTCGGTGGGGCGCTTTCCTTATGTGACCGTAGTTTGAGAACGAGCAGGTGAGACCAGTGCCAAGCGGCCGGGTTAAGTGGTACGACACGGAGAAGGGCTTCGGCTTCCTCTCCCAGGAAGAGGGCGAGGACGTCTACGTCCGGTCTTCGGCGCTGCCCGCCGGGGTTGAAGGTCTCAAGGCCGGTCAGCGCGTCGAGTTCGGCGTCGCGGCCGGACGGCGTGGCCCGCAGGCACTGAGCCTCAAGCTGATCGACCCGCCGCCGAGCCTCTCGCGCACCCGTCGCGAGGCGTCGGCGCCCGAGCACAAGCACACGCCGGACGAGCTGCACGGCATGGTGTCGGACATGATCACCCTCCTTGAGGACGTGGTGCAGTCCGAGCTGCGCCGGGGCCGTTACCCCGACCGCAAGACCGCCCGCAAGGTGTCCGAGGTGGTCAAGGCCGTCGCGCGCGAGCTCGACGCCTGATCCCAGCGTCGAATGTTGGCTTGTGTTCGAGATCGACTGATTTCTCGTACCCAAGCCGACATTGGCCGGGCAGACTGGGGTCGTGACGTACGTCAACCCCGGTACTGAGTACACCCGCGACACGAACTACATCAGCACCCGGATCACGGCCGACGGTCATGACGGCTATCCCGTCGAGCCCGGCCGGTACCGGTTGATCGTCGCCAGGGCGTGCCCGTGGGCCAATCGGGCCATCATCGTCCGTCGGCTGCTGGGCTTGGAAGATGTTCTCTCCATTGGCTTTTGTGGTCCGACGCACGATCAGCGCAGCTGGACGTTCGACCTGGATCCCGGTGGCGTAGACCCGGTGCTGAAGATCCCGCGGCTGCAGGACGCGTACTTCAAGCGCGACCCGAACTACCCGAAGGGCATCACGGTGCCCGCGATCGTCGACGTGCCCACGGGTGCGGTCGTGACCAACGACTTCGCGCAGATGACGCTCGATCTGTCCACCGAATGGACGGCGTACCACCGCGAAGGCGCGCCGCAGTTGTACCCGGAGCACCTGCGCGACGAGATCGACACCGTCGCCCGGCGCGTCTACACCGAGGTCAACAACGGCGTGTACCGCTGCGGTTTCGCGGGGTCACAAGAGGCGTACGACGCCGCCTATGACCGGCTGTTCACGGCACTCGACTGGCTGACCGAAAGGCTCAGCGGCCAAAGGTATCTCGTGGGGGACACCATCACCGAGGCCGACGTGCGCCTGTTCACCACGCTGGCTCGGTTCGACCCGGTCTATCACGGCCATTTCAAGTGCAACCGGTCCAAGCTCTCCGAGATGCCGGTGCTGTGGGCATACGCCCGGGACCTGTTCCAGACGCCCGGCTTCGGCGACACCGTCGACTTCGTGCAGATCAAGCAGCACTACTACATCGTGCACGCGGACATCAATCCGACGAAGATCGTGCCGAAGGGTCCCGAGCTCTCCGGCTGGCTGACGCCACACGGTCGGGAAGCGTTGGGCGGCAGGCCTTTCGGCGATGGGACACCGCCCGGCCCGGTCCGCGACGGCGAGCGGGTGCCGGCCGGTCACGGCGCCTCTTAGTGTGACCAGTCCCCCAGCTCGCGAGTAACTAGGCCCAGACGGTCCGCACCGACCACTCGGCGTGCGGCAGCGGGAACTCGTTGCCGTTGGAATCCCTTGCCAGAGTGGGTAATTGGACGGCGAGCCCGAGCAGCTTTCCGTGGCGCGGGTCGACGGTCGGAATGGTGACGGCCAGTCGCTGGTTCGGCCGGAACTCGCTGACCGTGGAGCCGCCGTCCTCGTAGGCGAGCAGCAGCACCCACGGCGCGCGCGCGACCGGCTGCGGCACCGACAGCTGAATGGGGTGCCGGGCCGTCACGTGCAGTTCGCCCGTGGTTGCGGGGACGTCGCACTCCTTGAGGTGCACGTCGCAGTACCGGTAGGGCCCGACGCGGGTCAGCTGGCCACTGGTGAAGGCGCTGATCTCCAGGAAGTTGGTCTCCTGGTGCCGCGTCAGCCGCCAGACCAGGACACCGGTGGCCATCGAAGACAGCACCGCGACGATCGCCAACAGCGCGAGAACTCTTTTCATATCCGTCCTTGACGCGCCCCGGGCATTGCCGCGGGGTCGGGCCGTGGTCCTTCCTGGTCGGCTAGTACGGGCCGGTTGCCGCCGAAGCCCGGGATCAGTGAGCCACCGTTGTAACTCACCAGGGTCTGGGCCAGCCCGGGGATCAGCAGGGCGCTGACCGCGGTGAACCCGACCCAGAGGTCGGTATAGATCAGCACACCGATGGCGCCGCCGACCACCCAGGCCAACTGCAGCACCGACTCCGACCGGCCGAAGGCCGACGCCCGGGACGCCTCGGGCAGGTCGTTCTGCAGCGAGGCATCCAGCGACGCCTTCGAGATCGCCGTGGCTGCCGAGGTGATCAGTGCCGCGGCCGCAGCCACCGCCAGATTGCCCGCCACCGCGGCGGCGATGGCGGAGGCGGTGACGACGACGGTCGCGCGCACGACCAACTGCGCGGGGTGCCCCAGCTTCAGCCGGGCGCTGGCGATGCTCCCGGCGACGTTGCCGATGCCGGCCGCGGCGCCGATGAGCCCCAAGATCTTCAGCTGGTCCCACGCACCCGCGTCGTGAGACTTGGCGACGAATGCGGGGTAAAGGAAAAGGAATCCGACGAGCACCTTGATGGTGCAGTTGCCCCACAGCGATGTGATGATGTTGCGGCCCAACGGCTGTCGCGGCGATTTGTCGGCGTGCGGATGCCGGATCTGCTCGGTCGGTGCGTGATACGACAGCGTCGCCGGGACCTCGCCCTCGGTGACCTCGACCCATTTGGGGATGCGCATGGTCAGGACGGCGCCCGCGGCGGCCACGACAGCGACGACGTACAGCGCGCCGGGCAGATGCATCAGACCGAAGGTGTACTCGAATGCGGCTGCAATGCCACCGCCCAGCCCGGTTCCGCCGAGCAGCCCGAACATGGTGAGCCGGGAATTGACCCGGACCAGATCGATAGTCGGTGGCAGGACTCGAGGCGTCACCGCACTGCGCAGCACGCTGAACGACTTGGACAGCACCATCATGCCCAGCGCGCACGGGTACAGGACCCAGGGCGGATAGCTGCCCGTGGCGCCGTCGTAGTTGCCGATCAGCACAAGGGCCAGCACCACGCGCAGCGCGAACGACACCGCCAGGGCGACGCGCCGGCCGTGCTGCACGCGGTCCAGTGCGGGCCCGATCAGCGGGGCGATCACGGCGAACGGCGCAATCGTGATGAGCAGGTACAGAGCCACCTTGCTCTTGGACTCGCCGGAGGCCGCCGCGAAGAACAGCGTGTTGGCCAGGGCGATGCCCATCGCCGCGTCGAGTGCGTTGTTCGCGACGACGGGCCAGGTGAGGGCGGTCAGGCCGGACTTGTCGGCGCCGTCGGCGGTCGCGGCGCGATGGACCAGCCCGTAGACCTTGGTACCCATCTCGCGGCTGCGCTGCGCGGCGGCGCGGGTGACGGTGATCTTCTCGCCGTTGGCGGGCCCGCGGCGCCGGTCGTCGTAGTCGCGGTGCCCATCGTCATAGCCGTCGTAGTCACGGTCGTAGCCGTGGCCGTCGTGGTGATCGTCGTCGAGCGGCGGCAGCCACCGGTTGTCGCTGTGCGCCGACGAACCTCGCGGCGGTGGCCGGCGGCGAGAATGGCCAGGATCGCTCGGGTAGTTGGCCATGCCCGGATGCTCTTCGTCATCGCGGCGCGGTGGGCGCGGCGGGTAGTAGCGGGGATCTTCCGACCTCCCGGCGTCCCGCGGTCCACTCATGAGCACGATTGTTCCCCATGCGGCCGACGGCGGCGCGCAGGCAGGCGGTGTGGCCTTGTCCTGGGTGGTCAGGCAGTATTGATCGCGATGGACATGCCCAATGACACCGAATCGGCAGCCGTGACGCCGGACGAGTCGACGCCGACCGAGGCGCCGGCCGAGGTGCCGACCCCTGAAGCCGCCGCGGAATCCGTCGAAACCGCCGAAGCACCCGCTGAGGCAGCGGAGTCTGCAGAAGCGCCGGAGACCGGCGACGAGCCGCAGGCCGCTGCCGACGAGGTCCCGGCCGACGAGATTCCGGACGCGGAGACCGACGAAGCGCCGGAGGCCGAAGCAGCGCCGGAGGCGGAGGCGGTTGTCGAAGAGGCTGAGCTGCCCGACCTGACCCCGATCCTCATGGGCGCGGTCGATCAGGCCCGCGCCGCCATCGTCGAATTCAGTGGCGCGGGCGTCGTCGGCGACTACCTGGGCGCCAGCTTCGACGACCCGGCCTCGGTGACCCATCGTTTTCTTGCCTCGATGGCCGGCTATCACGGCTGGCAGTGGGCGGTGGTGCTGGCGACCTATCCGGGCGCCGACCACACCACCGTCAGTGAAGTGGTGCTGGTGCCGGGTCCGGACGCGCTGCTGGCCCCGGCGTGGGTGCCGTGGCATGAGCGTGTGCAGCCGGGCGACCTGAGCCCCGGTGATCTGCTGTCGCCGCCGCCCAACGATCCCCGGCTGGTGCCCGGTTATCTGGCATCCGGTGATCCGGAGTGGGACGAGGTGGCCGCCGAGGTCGGATTCGGTCGCAAGCAGGTGCTCAGCGACTGGGGCCGGACGGATGCCGCGCAGCGCTGGCAGGACGGCGACTTCGGCCCGGATGCCGCCATGGCTCGCGCCACGCGCCGGACCTGCCGCAGTTGTGGCTTCTACGTGCCGCTCTCGGGTTCGCTGGGCCTGGTGTTCGGCGTCTGCGCCAACGAGTTGTCGGCGGACGGGCGTGTGGTGTCGGCCGAGTACGGCTGTGGTGCCCATTCGGACACGCCGCCGCCGGAGCCCATCGGCTCACCGGCCTTCGAGCCTTTCGACGACGGGGTGCTCGACCTCGGCTGAACGCCGTCGGCCTCAGTCAGGCGCCTTCGGCAGCGGCCTTGATCCGGCTGAGCGAGGTCTTCATGCCGTCGACCAGTTCCTGTTCGAAGCTGGGCACCCCGCCCATGAACTGGTCGACCAGCTTGCCCGAGATCGGCTTGACGCCGTTCTCCGCGTGCCGGCTCACGGTCACCTTGGTGCCGGTGCCGGCGGGCTCCAGATCGTAGGTCCACTCGGTGTAGTTGGTGTTGACCCGGAACGACAACTTCTTCAGTGGGTCGAGCACGGTGATGGTCGAGGTCGTCGGCCAGAACTGCGCGCCGCGCCGGTTGAGATTGACGGTCTTGGTGCCGACCTTGACGTCCCCGATCGCCTTCATCATCCGGCACTGCGGGCTCCACTTGGGCATGTTGCGGAGGTCGGAGACCAACGCCCAGACCTTGGCCACCGGCGCATCGATGGTGATGTCTGCCTGCAGCAGAGGTGATTCTCCGGCCATCGGACTCTCCCTTGTCGAGACGTAACAGGTCAGCGCAGGCCGCGCTGGGCACCTCGGGCGCCCCGACGGGCTTCGCGGCGTTGCCAGAGAAATATAGATGTGCCGAGCACGCCGACACCGAGGCCCGCGATGGTCACCGGCCGCCAGTCGTGCAGGGCGGGAACCGCGAACGCGAGGACCAACGCCACCAGCCAGCCCGCGGCGATCACCACGATCACCGGAACCGGGTCGAGGAGACGGTCGGGGAGGGCCGGCGGAACGGGTGCCGCCGGTTGTTCGGGTACGGGCGTGGCCATCTCCTCTAACGCTAGTCGATCGATCGGTACGCTATCTGCTCGTGACGGACGCCGATGACCGCTTGGCCAATGACCTGTCGCTGGCCGTCGTGCGGCTGGCACGGCAGTTGCGTTTCCGTCGTCCCGATTCCCCGGTGTCCCTGACGCAGCTGTCGGCCCTGGCCACGCTCGCCAAGGATGGCCCGATGACGCCGGGCGCGCTGGCGACCCGTGAGCGGGTCCGGCCGCCGTCGATGACGCGCGTCATCGCGTCGCTGGTCGAACTGGGGCTGGTGGAACGCAGTTCGCATCCGGACGACCGGCGCCAGGTGCTGGTCGCGGTCTCCCGGGCGGGCGCGGAGCTGTTCGAGGCCGAGCGCCGAGCGGGCATGGAATGGCTGCAGGGCCGGCTGGAGAAGCTGAAGCAGGAGGACCGGGCGACCTTGCTGGCCGCGGCGGACCTGATGTTCGCGATCATCGACGAAGCCCAGTGAGCGCGGCGACGGACTTCGACGCCATGGACGACGTCATCGTTGTCGACGTCAGCGACCCCGCCGACCCGCGGCTCGACGATTTTCGTGACCTCAACAGCGTGGACCGTCGCCCCGACCTGCCGTCGGGCAAGGGACTGGTGATCGCCGAAGGTGTGTTGGTGGCGCAGCGCATGCTGGCGTCGCGGTTCAGCCCGCGGGCGTTCCTCGGCACCGATCGCCGGCTGTGCGAACTGTCGGACGACCTGGCCGGCTGCGGAGTGCCGTACTACCGCGCCAGTGCCGAGGTGATGGCCGAGGTCGTCGGCTTCCACCTCAACCGCGGCGTCCTGGCCGCGGCGCCACGGCCCGTCGAACTGTCGGTGCCCGAGGTGCTCCGGGGCGCCCGGACCGTCGCGGTGCTCGAGGGCGTCAACGACCACGAGAACCTGGGCTCGATCTTCCGCAACGCGGCGGGCCTCAACGTCGACGCGGTGGTGTTCGGTGCCGGGTGCGCCGACCCGCTGTACCGGCGCGCGGTCCGGGTGTCGATGGGCCATGCCCTGTTGGTGCCCTATGCCCGCGCGGAGTCGTGGCCCGGCGACCTGAAGCTGATGCAGGACAACGGTTTTCACCTGATCGCCATGACGCCGGGGGAGGGTTCGGTGCCGCTGGCCGATGCGCTCGCCCCGCTGGCCGAGCAGAAGGTCGGGGTGCTGGTCGGCGCCGAAGGCCCGGGGCTGACCGAACACACCATGCGGGCGTGCGAGGTGCGGGCGCGCATCCCGATGTCCCGGGGCACCGACTCACTGAACGTCGCCACGGCCGCCGCGCTGGCGTTCTACGAACGTGCCCGAGCGGCGGGCTAGATTGGCTCAGATGACGACACCGTCGCAGACGCCCTGGGGCACCGGACTGACGGTGTCGGCGTTCGTGGCCGCGGTGACGGCCGCCGCCATCATCGTGCTGTCGCTCGGACTGCTGCGCGTGCATCCGCTGCTGGCGGTGGGCTTGAACGCGGTCGCGGTCGGCGGCCTGGCCCCCACGGTGTGGGCCTGGCGGGTGCGCCCGGTGTGGCGTTGGTTTGTCTGGGGCACCGCGGTGGGTGTGGCGCTGGGCTGGATCGCGACGTTCGCCATCTCGCTGGGCCGCTAGTCCGACCTGCCGTTGACGCTGTAACTACTTCGCACAAGTACGAGTAACGACGACCGTGGACGCAGGATCAACGTCAGGCTGGCGTTGACCCTGCGGCGACGGCGGAAAAGCGTGAGTGGCGGAGGCCCTCAGTACAGAGTCAGCGCTGGCCGTTGGCCCGCACGCCCAGCAGGACGTCTTCCCACGCCGGAATCTCGGGCTTCTTCTTGCGCGGACGCTGCGCGGGAGCGGCCGGCTCGGGGGTCTCGGCGACGGCCGCGGGTTCCGGTGAGGCGACGGGCTCGGGTGCCGGCGGGGCTAGAGGTTCCGCGGGCACCGGAGGAGCGACCGGGGCCGAGGCCGGCGTCATGACGACGACGGGGGCAGGCGCAGGTTCCGGAGCGGGCTGCGGTGCCGGCGTGACGGCGGGCATCGGGATCTCGGCGACCGATTCCTCGAAGTGCAGTTGGGCCACCGGTGCCACCGACCGCAGGGCCGGGCGCGTGTAGTTCGGGTCGATCAGCTCGGTCGCGGCGTCGTCGAACGCGGTGGTGGTGCCGCCGTGGGCGCCGGGGCTGAACCGGAAGTGCGCGACGTTGTCCGAGCGTCCGGCCTTCCAGCCGAACTGCACGGTCCACCGGCTGTCCTCGTTGCGCCAGGCGTCCCACCTGGTCGCCTCGGGGTCCAGGCCGCGCGAGATCAGGGCGCCGGTCACCGTCTCCAGCAGAGTGAGCACCGACGGGCCGTCGGGCAGGATCGGGTGCGATGCGGTGGCGAGTTCGGCGGCGCGGGAGCGTTCCAGCAGCACCGGGTGGGCGAAGCGCATGACGCGCTCGGGGCTCACGCCCGCGGCCGCGGCGAGCTGCTCGACGGAGGCGCCGGCGCGGATGCGGGACTGGATGTCACGGGGGCGCAGGGAGTTGGGCACCTCGACCTCGACTTCGATCTGAGTCTGGTTGGTGGCCGCCCGGTCGCCGCGGACGGCGGCCTTGAGGCGATTGTCAACGCGCAAGAAAAACTTGTCTGCGGTGGCTGAACCGTTGGAGGTCTCGCAGATGATGCGCTTGCCGTCGGCATCGAGTCCGACGACCTTGAGTTCCCTCATTGGTGACCTCCTAGGACGCGGCTTAACGGCTCACCCTAGCGTGTTATCGACCCGTAACCCTTCTGACACACCGAGGCGCGCAGCTCTTGATGAGCTGCGCGCCTCGGTGGCTACGTCAGGTTGCGCTCAGATGCGCTCGACGACCCAGTCGACGCACGCCGTCAGCGCGCTGATGTCGTCGGGGTCGATGGCCGGGAACATGGCCACGCGCAGCTGGTTGCGGCCCAGCTTGCGGTACGGCTCGGTGTCCACGATTCCGTTGGCGCGCAACACCTTTGCGACCGCGGCGGCGTCCACGTCGTCGTTGAAGTCGATGGTGCCGACCACCTGCGACCGCAGCGCCGGGTCAGCGACGAACGGGGTGGTGAACGGACGCGACTCGGCCCACGAGTACAGCCGCTGCGACGAGTCGGCGGTGCGCTTGACGGCCCAGTCCAGGCCACCGTTGCCGTTGAGCCAGTCCAGTTGCTCGGCGAGCAGGATCAGGGTCGCGATCGCCGGGGTGTTGTAGGTCTGGTTCTTGAGGCTGTTCTCCACCGCGATGGGCAGCGACAGGAAGTCGGGCACCCAGCGGTCGGCCGCGGCGATCTGCTCGACGCGCGCCAGCGCGGCGGGGCTCATCACGGCGATCCACAAGCCGCCGTCGGAGGCGAAGTTCTTTTGCGGCGCGAAGTAGTAGGCGTCGGTGTCGGCGATGTTGACGGGCAGGCCGCCGGCGGCCGAGGTGGCGTCGATCGCGACGAGCGCGTCACCGGCAGGGCGCTGGACCGGCACCGCGACACCGGTCGAGGTCTCGTTGTGGGCCCACGCCACGACGTCGGCGTCGGGGTCGGACTGCACGGCGGGCGCGCTGCCGGCGTCGGCCTTGATGATGATCGGGTCGCCGACGAACGGGTTCTTCGCGACACACGACGCGAACTTGCTGCTGAACTCGCCGTAGGTGAGGTGCAGCGAGCGCTTGTCGATCAGGCCGAATGCGGCGGCATCCCAGAACGCGGTCGAGCCGCCGTTGCCGAGGATGACCTCGTAGCCGTCGGGGGTCGAGAACAGTTGCTTCACGCCGTCGCGCACGCGGCCGACCAGGTTCTTGATGGGGGCCTGGCGGTGCGACGTGCCGAACAGGTCACCGGCGGCGGCCAGCGTGGTCAGCTGCTCGGGGCGAACCTTGGACGGGCCGCAGCCGAAGCGTCCGTCGGCGGGCTTGATGTCGGCGGGGATGGTGAGCTCAGCCATGGGTGTCAGCGTAGTTGCAGGTCGACGGCCGGTGTCGTGGGGATCCGGCCTGCTTGCCCGACGGTTGCAGCCGCAGATGTGATGACCGTCACATTAGGTGTCCAGATGTGTGACGACGGGCACTAGTTTTTAGGTGGTACCTCCGGTACCGTTCGACATCAGACAGCCGATTGTAAAGCTGACAGAAAAGCCTTGGGAGGCTCGAAATGGCTCGTACCCGGATGATCCGTCGTTGGCGCCGGAACATGGACGTGCTCGATGACGCCGTTTACGTAGAGAAGCTTGCCACGCTGTCCGAGGGGTCGGTGCGGCGTAACTTCAACCCGTACACGGACATCGCCTGGGACTCTCCCGAATTCGCGGTCGTGCCCAACGACCCGCGCTGGATCCTCCCGGACACCGATCCACTCGGTGGCCACCCGTGGTACCAGGCCCAGTCGCAGGAGCGCCAGATCGAGATCGGCATGTGGCGCCAGGCGAACGTCGCCAAGGTCGGCCTGCACTTCGAGAACATCCTCATCCGCGGCCTGATGGAGTACGCGTTCTGGGTTCCGAACGGCTCGCCGGAGTTCCGCTACTGCACGCACGAGGCCATCGAAGAGGGCAACCACACCCTGATGTTCCAGGAGATGGTCAACCACATGGGTGTTGACGTCCCGGGCATGCCGAAGTTGCTCAAGTGGATTCAGCCGCTGATCCCGCTGGCCGCCGGCCCGGCGCCCATCCCGTTCTTCTTCGGCGTGCTCGCCGGCGAGGAGCCCATCGACCACACCCAGAAGAACATCCTGCGTGAGGGCAGCGAGCTGCACCCGATCATGGAGCGGGTCATGGCCATCCACGTGGCTGAGGAAGCCCGGCACATCTCGTTTGCTCACGAGTACCTGCACAAGCGCGTCCCGGAGCTGAGCCGCTGGAAGAAGTTCTGGCTGTCGCTGTTCGTGCCGCTGACCATGCGCATCCTGTGCTCGGCCATCATCGTGCCGCCGCGCGTGTTCTGGAAGACGTTCGACATCCCGAAGTCGGTGCGCGACGAGCTGTTCTTCGACGCCCCGGAGTCGCGCATGTTCCTGCGCAACATGTTCTCGGACGTCCGCATGCTGGCGTACGACACCGGTCTGATGAACCCGCTGGCCAAGATCATGTGGAAGATCTGCAAGATCGACGGCCCGCCGAGCCGGTACCGCAGCGAGCCGCAGCGTCAGCATGTCGTGGTCGCCGCCTGAGCATTTAGGTAACTCATGCCGCACGTCATCACCCAGTCGTGCTGTAGCGATGGTTCATGCGTCTTCGCATGCCCGGTGAACTGTATTCACCCGTCCCCGGATGAGCCGGGCTTCGCTACCGCCGAAATGCTGTTCATCGATCCCGCCGCCTGTGTGGACTGTGGTGCCTGCATCACGGCCTGTCCCGTCGGCGCGATCAAGCCCGACACCAAGCTGACCGAGGCGCAGCTGCCGTTCATCGAGCTCAACGCGTCCTTCTACCCGAAGTACGAGGGCAAGTTGCCGCCGACGTCCAAGCTGGCGCCGGTGCCCGACGCCCCGGCGGTCGACCAGCGGCCGCACGGTCCGCTGCGGGTCGCGATCGTCGGCTCCGGGCCGGCGGCCATGTACGCCGCTGACGAGTTGCTGACCCAGCGCGGGGTTCGGGTCAACATCTTCGAGAAGTTGCCGACGCCCTACGGGCTGGTGCGCGCCGGGGTCGCCCCCGACCACCAGAGCACCAAGGGCGTGACGCGGTTGTTCGACCAGATCACCCAGCGCCGCGGGCTCGACTTCTACCTCAACGTCGAGGTGGGTCGGGATGTCACGCACGCCGAGCTGCTGGAGCACCACCACGCGGTCCTGTATGCGGTGGGCGCGCCCAACGACAAGCGTCTGGACATCGAGGGCATGGAGCTGCCGGGCACCGGAACCGCCACCGAGGTGGTCGCCTGGTACAACGGGCACCCCGAGTTCTCGCATCTGCCGGTCGATCTGAGCCACGAGCGGGCGGTGATCGTCGGCAACGGCAACGTCGCGTTCGATGTGGCCCGCATCCTGACCGCCGACCCGGACGCGTTGGCCCGCACCGATATTTCCGACCACGCCCTGGCCGCGCTGCGCGACTCGAAGGTGCGTGAGGTGGTCATCGTCGCCCGGCGTGGCCCGGTCCACTCGGCGTTCACGCTGCCCGAGCTGATCGGCCTCACGACGACGTGCGACGTGGTGCTCGACGCTGCGGACCACGAGTTGGTCCGTCGGGACCTGGAGACGGCGACGGAGGCGCTGGCGCGCCACAAGCTCGAGATCCTCACCAAGCTGGCGGACAGTTCCGCACCCGCCACCCGGCCACGGATCCGGCTGGCCTACGAGCTGACCCCGGCCCGGGTGCTCGGCTCGGACAAGGTCACCGGCATCGAGTTCACCGTGACCGGCACCGACGAGGTCCGTCAGCTCGACGCCGGCTTGGTGCTGACGTCAATCGGCTACCACGGCAAGGCAATTCGCGGTCTGCCGTTCGACGACACAGCGGGCGTGGTCCCCAACGACGAGGGCCGCGTCATCGATCCGGCCACCGGCGAGCCGGTCCGCGGCAGCTATGTGGCGGGATGGATCAAGCGTGGTCCGACCGGCTTCATCGGCACCAACAAGTCGTGCGCCGCGCACACCGTCGACCGGTTGGTCGCCGACTACAACGCCAGCCGTCTCGGTGAGCCGACCCCGAAAAGTGGTGCACTGCAACAGCTCATCCGGCGCCGGCGGCCGGACGTGGTCGACATGGCGGGGTGGCGGGCCATGGACGCGGCGGAGATCGCGCGCGGCGGAGCGGACCGGCCACGGGACAAGTTCATCGACGTGTCCGACATGCTGGCCGCTGCCGCCAATGCATCGAAGCCGACGCTGCGTCAGCGCCTCTTTTCTTGGTGATTTGTGCACGATTTTCCGCGCTCACCGCGGAAAATCGTGCACAAATCCCGGTCCGCTCAAGGGTTCTCCGAACGTCATCCGATGCTTGAGCAGTGCGTCGACGGTACGGATTGCGATGTCGACCCGTTCGTCGAGCGAGCCGGTGAGCAGCACCCAGGAGTGGCCGGCGGCGGTGAGTGCGTCCGCGAACCATCCGGTCATTTTCTCGCGCACGACAAGGTCGCCCTCGCGCATGCCGTCGTCATGCCAGGGCACCCCGGTATGGTCGGTGAGCAGGTAGACGCCGCGGGGCGGCACGCTGGTCCAGGGCTGTGCGGTGCGAGCCGCTTCGCCGAGATAGCGGCGTTCCCAAATCGCGGTGGCGAACGCATCGGTGTCGCAGATCAGAATCGGCGAGCCGGACGCCGCCGCGGCCTCTTCAAGCCTGGTCTGCTCAGCCGCAACAGTATCGAAATCCTCCGCAGTCCAGGTCAATTCGTCGAGAGATAACTCGGGATGCCGCGCCGATTTCAGTGACGTGTAGTCCCGACCGTATTCCGGTACCAGTTCGGTTGACGGCCAGCGCCGCGCATAGTGCTGGGCGAGCAGGGTGGAAATCGTTGTGGTGCCACTTGATTCGGCACCAAGCGTGACGACTCGAGTGGTCAGCCCGGCGCGGGTAGCGGGCGCCAGCCAGTCCCAGTGAGCGCCCAGGTCCTGTCGAATCGCAGTGGAGTTGAATCCGTCTCGTGCGGTCCGGATGTGTCTCGCATCGAACCACCGGGCCAGTTCGGAGCCGTAGTCGTCGTTGGAGAACACGCCGTCGACGCCGGGTGGTGCGCCCGCCGCGCGAATGCCCGCGCGCATCGCTGCGACCTGGGCTGCCCACACGTTCTGGTCGGTTGCGTCCATCGGTGCGTCGCAACGGATTCCGGCGATCCGGACGTTCGCTTCGGCCGAATGCTCGGCCTGCAGCCAGCCGACGCGATCGTCCAATGACAGCGTCTCCACCGCGGCGGCCATCACCAGAACAGTGACCTGTTCGCACTGTGCGGCCGCGTTTCGGATGACCGAATGGTGACCGCGGTGCGGTGGGTAGAACTTGCCGATGAACAGTCCGTGCTCGATCACACGGCCGCCATTGCAGGCGTCTCGGGTGCCAGGCTGTGCCGCCACGAACGCCAGCCGGCCACGCACAAGCCCAGGAACAGCACGTAGACGATGGCGGTGAGATTCAGTCCCTTGCTGATGTACATCGGTATGTAGATGCAATCGGCCACGATCCAGAAGTACCAATTATCGAGACGTTTGGCGTTGAGCAGCCATTGCGCCGCGAGCGACAGGCAGGTGGTGAGCGCATCCAGGAACGGGGCCGAGTCATGCGTGGCACGGAGAACCGCGAACAACGCGCCCGTCCCGACGACCACGAAGACAAGGCAGCTGGCGATCTCCCGCTGCCCAGCACGGGTGACGGTCAGCGGTGTGCGCCCGGCATTTCCGTACAGCCACTGCCACCACCCGACGAAGCCAAGGGTGATGAACAGGACCTGCAGCCCGGCGTCCGCCCACAGACGACTGGACACGAACAGAACCAGGAAGAAGGCGGAGTTGGCGATCCCGACGGGGAAGTTGGACACATGCCGGCGGACGGTGAGGAAGACGCATAGCCCGCCAGTGATGAACCCGAGCAGTTCGGCCCAGGTGACGGCGTCGTTGCCCAGCGTGAACAGCGGCGTCGTCAGCGAATGCATCATGCGGTTCCCCCGGATCGTGTCGTCGACATTCTGATCGATGACACGATCCCGGGCTCAGTAGACCGCTGAATCGCTAGCCCTGCTGGGCTGCCATCGCCTCGGCGATCTCCTCTGGGCTGACCACGCGCACGGTCTGTGCCAGCGACCAGTGGTGCCCGAACGGGTCCTCCACCTGGCTGTAGCGGTCACCCCAGAACATGTCCTGCGGGGCCATCAGTTCGCGCGCGCCGGCATCGATGGCGCGCTGGTACGCCGCATCGACATCGGGCACCTGCAAGTGGATGGTCACCGGCGTGCCGCCGAAGGCCGTCGGGGTCTGCGACTTGCCGCCACACATCTCCGGGAAGTCGTCGTTGAGGTAGACGTTCGATCCGTTGATGGTCAGTGCGGCGTGCATGAGCTTGCCGTCGGGCCCGGGCACCCGGCCGAGCTCGGTGGCGCCAAAAGCCTTGACGTAGAAGTCGATTGCAGCGGCGCCGTCGCCGACGACGAGGTGCGGGGCGAGGAAGGTCTGGGACTCGGTCATCTTGTTCTCCTCAGAGCGGTACTGCGCGGATTGGGCCATTCGTTATGACCACCTCCAACGCTACTTCTCATCGGTGACAAGTAATCGAGCCCGAAGTGTCAGGTGTGGGCGATGCTGTCCCAGCCGGCCACCGAGTCCGCGCTGCGCGGCTGCGGACCGACGTAGATCGCCGCCGGACGGACCAGCTTGCCCAGCCGCTTCTGCTCCAGGATGTGGGCGCACCAGCCCGCGGTGCGGCCGCACGTGAACATCGCCGGCATCATCGCGCTGGGCACCTGGGCGAAGTCCAGGATGACGGCGGCCCAGAACTCGACGTTGGTCTCGATGGCCCGGTCGGGGCGGCGCTCGCGCAGTTCGGCGAGGGCCGCCTGCTCCAGTGCGGCGGCGGCCTCGTAGCGGGGCGCGTCGAGGCGCTTGGCGGTGGCGCGCAGCACGCGGGCGCGGGGGTCCTCCGCGCGGTACACCCGGTGCCCGAAGCCCATGAGTTTGTCCTTGCGGTCCAGGATGCCCTTGACCACGGCGCGGGCATCGCCCGTGCGCTCGGTCTCCTCGATCATCGGCAGCACCCGCGCCGGGGCGCCGCCGTGCAGCGGTCCGCTCATGGCACCGATGGCGCCCGACAGCGACGCGGGGACATCGGCTCCGGTGGATGCGATGACGCGCGCGGTGAAGGTGGACGCGTTCATGCCGTGCTCGGCCGCGCTCACCCAGTAGGCGTCGATGGCCTCGATGTGCCGCGGGTCCGGCTCACCCTGCCAGCGGGTCATGAAACGTGCTGTCACCGTTGGACATTCGTCGACGATGTGCTGGGGCACCGCGGGCTTGTAGATGCCGCGGGCCGACTGCGCGACGAACGACAGCGCCGTCACCGACGTCTTCGCCAGCTGGTCGCGGGCGGTGTCGTCATCGATGTCGAGCAGCGGCTGGAAGCCCCACATCGGGGCAAGCGTCGGCAGTGCGGCCTGGACGTCGACGCGGACGTCACCCGAGTGCACGTGCAGCGGGAAGGGCTCCGCGGCCGGCAGGCCCCGGCCGAATTCGCCGTCCACGAGCAGGGCCCAGACGTCACCGAACGTGACGCGGTGGCGCACCAGGTCTTCGATGTCGACGCCGCGGTAGCGCAGGGCGCCGCCGTCCTTGTCGGGTTCGGCGATCTCGGTTGTGAAGGCCACGACGCCTTCCAGGCCGGCGACGAAGTTCTCGGGGATCTGGGGCGTCGACACTGACGTTGCCTCGGTCATGCTGAAATTGTTCCACTAGCCGATGTGCCGGAGGCTACCGGCCGGTAACAAGCGGTCAGACCACAGAGAAACCCGCAGGCAGACCACCGCGTCCGGTGAGCGCCGGAAGCACCGCAGCGGCCTGCCCGGTCAGCGCGGCGATCTGTGCTGCCAGCACGGTTGCGTCCCGCAGTGCAGGGTCGGGCAGTGTGACGTCGATTCCGGTGGCCCGCGCGATGTCGAGGCTGTGCACGGTCAACTCGAAAACCCGGGTGGGGAGGTAGTTGCTCAACCGGATGCCGAGCCCGCCGATCACGGCGATCAGGGGGTCGCCAGCCCCGTCCAGGTCGGTCAGCACCTGGTGCAGCAGGTCGGTGACCTTGGCGGCCGGGTCCGCCCCCAGATTGCGTCCGGCTGCCCGGCCGCGCTCGACGATGTCCGGGCTGTCGGCGGCGTAGTCGCGCATCAGTGCGTAGTAGTGCGCCGGTCCGGTCACGTCCTCCCGGTCGGCGGGTGTGCGCAGGTAGGCGCTGACGGTGATCAGTGACCGTGAGGTGTGCCCCACCAGCGACCGCAGGTCCCAGTCGCCCAGGCCGCGAGCGTCCCAGGCCGTGGCCGGGATCAGTGCCACCAGGTCCGCGAAAGCTGTTGCCGCCGAAGCGAACACTGAATGGTCCGGTCGTGCGTCTGACGCCATGTCTGCATTGTGTCACCGCATCGGCGTACCGTCGCCGAGCATGGCATCCGATCACGTGGAACAGTCGGCAGATCATCTGGCCCGGATGCGGGTCGAATACGGTTCGACAGAGAAGGACGGCAGTGTCGACCTCGACGTCGACTGGCTGGACCGGGGCTGGTTGGCGTTGTTCCGCGACTGGATGGCCGATGCCGTACAGGCCGGGGTGTCCGAACCCAACGCCATGGTGCTGGGCACCGTCGACGCGCAGGGCCATCCCGTCACCCGCTCGGTGCTGTGCAAGTCGATCGACGAGACGGGCGTCTCGTTCTACACCAACTACGACTCCGACAAGGGCGACCAGCTGGCCGCGGTGCCCTACGCCTCGGCGACGTTCCCGTGGTACCTGCTGGGCCGTCAGATTCACATCCGCGGCGCGGTGACGAAGGTCGACGCTGAGCACACCGCCGCGTACTGGGCGAAGCGACCGCGCGGTTCGCAGCTGGGGGCGTGGGCGTCGCACCAGTCAAAATCGATTGCCTCGCGAGCGGCGCTGCTGGAACAGTTGCGTGATGTGACCGAGCGATTCGCCGATGTGCCGGAGGTGCCGGTGCCGCCGAACTGGGGCGGCTACCTGATTGCCCCGGAAGTGATCGAGTTCTGGCAGGGCCGAGAGAACCGGGTGCACAACAGGATTCGTGTCACCGGCAACCGTGTCGAACGGCTCCAGCCGTGAATTTCCCCGTCGCTTCGTTCGCCCTCCGGTGAGAGGCCTGATCGCCGACACCACACCGCTACGCAACCCCGACTACCGCCGCCTGTGGGGTTCGAGCGTCGTCACGGTGATCGGCGCCAACCTGACGATCTTCGCGGTGCCGGTGCAGTTGTACGCGCTGACGCAGAACTCGGCGTATGTCGGGCTGGCGGGTGTGTTCAGCGTGGTGCCGCTCATCGTGTTCGGCCTGTGGGGCGGCGCCTGGGCCGACGCGATGGATCGTCGCCGGCTGCTGATCATCGCGTCGTGCGGCCTGGCGCTGGCGTCGGTGCTGCTCTGGGTGCAGGCCGCAGCGGCCATCAACAATGTCTGGCTGGTGCTGTGCCTGCTGTCGGTGCAGCAGGCGTTCTACGCGATCAACTCACCGACGCGGTCGGCCGCCATCCCGCGGATGCTCCCGGCCGAGCAGTTGCCGGCCGCCAACTCGCTGAACATGACGGTGTTCCAGGCCGGCGCGATCATCGGCCCGTTGCTTGCCGGCGTGCTGCTGCGGTGGGTGGACCTGTCGACGCTGTATTTCATCGACGCCCTGACCACGATCGCGCCGATCTGGGCCACGTTCCGGCTCGCCCCGATGCCACCTGAGCACTCGCCCGACGACGACACCTCACGCTGGGGTTTCGCGGCCGTGCTGGACGGCTTCCGGTACCTGTCCGGCAACCGTGTCGTGCTGATGTCGTTCGTCGTCGACCTCATCGCGATGATCCTCGGCATGCCGCGGGCGCTGTTCCCGCAGATGGCGCACGAAAACTTCGGCGGGCCGGTCGCGGGCGGGACCGCGATGGCGCTGCTGTCGGCAGCCATGGCGGTCGGCGCCGTGGCCGGCGGGGTGTTCTCGGGATGGCTGCCCCGGGTCCGCAGGCAGGGTCTGGCGGTGGTGGTCTCGATCGTGGTGTGGGGCGCGGCCATGGCCGGTTTCGGGCTGGCGGTCGGCCACGCCACCGGCCGGCGCGACGGATTCCTCTGGGTCGCCCTGGTGCTGTTGGCCGTCGGGGGCGCCGCCGACATGGTCTCGGCGGTGTTCCGGAGCACGATCCTGCAGGAAGCCGCGTCAGACGAGCTGCGCGGCCGTCTGCAGGGCGTCTTCACCGTGGTGGTCGCGGGCGGTCCGCGGATTGCTGACGCAGTGCACGGCGCGGCGGCCGCGGTGGTGGGGACCACGGTGGCCGCAACGGGCGGCGGTGTCCTGGTGGTGGTCGGCGTCGTCGTTTCGGTCCTGGTGGTACCGGCGTTCGTGCGCTATCAGGTGGCTCGCAACTGATGCTTGACAGCGAGGTTATGACGACCCGAGCAAGCACATAGTTCTCTTAACGACTACCGTCTTGTTCCGGACGTTTCACCTGCCGACACCGCAAAAGGTCGACACCGCAAAAGGGGTTCAAGTGGCCGACACCTCCAGCTCTGACGACGTAGCCAACCTCCGGTATCCCGGGGGCGAGATCGATCTGAAGATCGTGCGCGCCACCGAGGGATCGGACGGCATCGAGCTCGGCTCGCTGCTGGCCAAGACCGGCTACACCACGTACGACGGTGGTTTCGTCAATACCTCGGCCACCAAGAGCGCCATCACCTACATCGACGGTGACGCGGGCATCCTCCGTTACCGCGGGTACCCGATCGAGCAGCTCGCCGAGAAGTCGAACTTCATCGAGGTCAGCTACCTGCTGATCTACGGGGAGCTGCCGACGGCCGCCGAACTCGAGGCGTTCACCACCAAGATTCAGCGGCACACCCTGCTGCACGAGGACCTCAAGCGGTTCTTCGACGGCTTCCCGCGCAACGCGCACCCGATGCCGGTGCTGTCGTCGGCGGCCAACGCGCTGAGCGCCTACTACCAGGACTCGCTCGACCCCAAGGACCCCGAGCAGGTCGAGCTGTCGACCATCCGCCTGCTGGCCAAGCTGCCGACCATCGCGGCCTACGCCTACAAGAAGTCGGTGGGTCAGCCCTTCCTGTACCCGGACAACTCGCTGAACCTGGTCGAGAACTTCCTGCGCATGACGTTCGGCCTGCCGGCCGAGCCGTACCAGGTGGACCCGGAGCTGGTCCGCGCCCTGGACATGCTGTTCATCCTGCACGCCGACCACGAGCAGAACTGCTCGACCTCGACGGTGCGTCTGGTTGGCTCGTCGCAGGCCAACCTGTTCACCTCGATCTCCGGTGGCATCAACGCGCTGTGGGGCCCGCTGCACGGCGGCGCCAACCAGGCGGTGCTGGAGATGCTGGAGAAGATCCGCACCGAGCACAGCGACGTCCGCGACTTCGTCAAGAAGGTCAAGAACCGCGAAGACGGCGTGAAGCTCATGGGCTTCGGCCACCGGGTCTACAAGAACTACGACCCGCGGGCGCGCATCGTCAAGGAGCAGGCCGACAAGATCCTCGGCAAGCTCGGCGGCGATGACGAGCTGCTGGACATCGCGAAGTCGCTGGAGGAGATCGCCCTCACCGACGATTTCTTCGTCGAGCGCAAGCTGTACCCGAACGTCGACTACTACACCGGCGTGATCTACCGCGCCATGGGCTTCCCGACCCGCATGTTCACCGTGCTGTTCGCCCTGGGCCGCCTGCCCGGCTGGATCGCCCACTGGCGCGAGATGAGCGCCGATCCGAGCACCAAGATCGGCCGCCCGCGCCAGATCTACACCGGCTACACCGAGCGGGACTACCCCGCCCAGTAGAGCCTGTTCTCAGACGCGGCCCCTCTCGCACCACGCGCGAGGGGCCGTTTCTTTTCCCCGCGAGCGTGCGTGTCTGTACGCCAACACGCCGCATTTCGCGTGCACTCCGCGCCCGCTCGCGCGCGCCGAGCGGCCCGAAAGTGCGCAATGTCACTCCGGCCCGACGTTGCCGCCAGTACGCTTGTAGTTTCACAATGGTTGTGTGAATACAACTATCGGCGCGCTCGACTCACGGCGCAAGACGATCATCCTGATCTCCTGCTGCCTCAGTCTGCTGATCGTGTCGATGGACGCGACCATCGTGAACGTCGCGATTCCGTCGATCCGCGCCGACTTCGGTGCGTCGGCCGCCGAGATGCAATGGGTCGTCGACGTCTACACCCTGGTGCTGGCCTCGCTGCTAATGCTCTCCGGCGCGACCGGCGACCGGTTCGGTCGTCGTCGGGTGTTCCAGATCGGGCTGACGGTCTTCGCGTTCGGTTCGCTGTTGTGCAGCCTGGCGCCGACCGCGAACGCATTGATCGGCGCCCGTCTGCTCCAGGGTGTCGGTGGCTCGATGCTCAATCCCGTTGCTCTGTCCATCATTTCGCAGGTCTTCACCGGCCGGGTGGAGCGGGCCCGGGCGCTCGGGTTGTGGGGTGGAGTGGTCGGCATCTCGATGGCACTCGGACCCACCGTCGGCGGCCTCCTGATCGAGACCGTCGGTTGGCGTGCGGTGTTCTGGATCAACCTGCCGATCTGTCTGGCGGCGATCGTGCTGACCGCCATCTTCGTCCCGGAGAGCAAGTCGGCCACCATGCGCAATATCGATCCGATCGGCCAGGGGCTCGCCGTGGTGTTCCTGTTCAGTCTGGTGTTCACCCTGATCGAAGGGCCGGGCATGGGCTGGACCAGCCCCCGCACCGTGTCCATCGCGGTACTGGCGGTGGTCGCGCTCGCGGCCTTCCTGCGCTACGAGCGTCGGCGCCACGATCCGTTCATCGATCTGCGCTTCTTCCGCAGCATCCCGTTCGCCTCCGCCACGGTGACGGCAATCCTCGCGTTCACCGCCTGGGGCGCATTCCTCTTCATGATGTCGTTCTATCTGCAGAACGAGCGGCATTACTCGGCCATCCACACCGGCCTGATGTATCTCCCGATAGCCGTTGGCGCCCTGATCTTTTCGCCGCTGTCCGGA
Organism: Mycolicibacterium sp. CBMA 226; assembly: GCF_009729075.1. Classification (GTDB taxonomy): domain Bacteria; phylum Actinomycetota; class Actinomycetes; order Mycobacteriales; family Mycobacteriaceae; genus Mycobacterium. The sequence continues at coordinate 68,821 of NZ_VTGY01000015.1, forward strand.
CGGATCGTCGGACGCTACGGCGCCCGCCCGTCCCTCCTGACCGCGGGCGTGCTCACGGCAACCGCCTCTCTCATGCTGACGACGCTGACCACCACCACGCCGACGTGGCACGTGTTGCTGGTCTTCACGGTCTTCGGCATCGGGTTCGCCATGGTCAACGCACCGATCACCAACGCCGCGGTGAGCGGCATGCCGGTGGATCGAGCCGGCGCCGCGGCGGCTGTCACGTCGACCAGCCGGCAAGTCGGGGTGAGTATCGGTGTGGCACTGTGCGGTTCGATCGCCGGTTCGGCCCTGGCCGGCAGCGGCGCCGACTTCGCCACGCAGGCCCGGCCGCTGTGGTGGATGTGCGTCGGCATCGGCGTCGCCGTCGCCCTGCTCGGGTTCTTCTCGACGGCACCGCGGGCGATGCGCTCCGCGGAGCGGCTGGCACCGCTGATCGCGGGTACCCCGGCCCCGGAGTTGGCCCATGTCCCCTGATTCGCTGGCCGACGAGGTCTGGCAGTCCATGGCCGCCGTCGTGGCCGAGAACCGCGACAGTTGGAAACGTGCGGTGGTCGAGCAGACGGGGTTGCCCTTCAGTCGTTTCCGGATTCTGCGCCGGCTCGAGGCCAAGGCCATGACGGCGAAAGAGCTCGCTGCGGCCACGGCGATGGACGCGCCGGCCGCCACCGTCGCCATCAACGACTTGGAAGATCGGGGACTCGTTGTGCGGCAACCAGATCCGGACAATCGGCGGTGCAAGCTCGTGTCCGTCACCGACGCCGGGGCCGCGCTGATGCGCGGCATCCGCCAGATCGATGACCCGGCCCCACCGGTCTTTGCCACGTTGGACGCCGACGAGCTCGCCACGCTGCGCGATCTGCTGAGCCGGCTGCGCCGCCACTAGGGTGCGGTTCCCGTCCACCCGCGGTTGATGCCCGACTACGGTGGTGTCCGTGGCTAACACCAAACCTGAGATCGAATTCCCGGACGGCCCGGCACCTGATTCGCTGGTGATCGAGGACGTCATCGTCGGCGACGGCGCCGAGGCGGTGCCCGGTGGCAACGTCACCGTCCACTACGTCGGCGTCGAGTACGACACCGGTGAGGAGTTCGACAGCTCCTGGAACCGCGGCGAGACCATCGAATTCCCCCTGCGCGGCCTGATCCAGGGCTGGCAGGACGGCATCCCCGGCATGCGCGTGGGCGGCCGGCGCAAGCTGACCATTCCGCCGGCACAGGCGTACGGCCCTGCCGGTGGTGGCCACCGGCTGTCCGGCAAGACGCTGATCTTCGTCATCGACCTCGTCGGCGTCCGCTGATCTGATCGACTTTCTGTCGGGCTTAGAGTCCGGCGGTTGTGGCGTGTCATGGCGGCAACGTGCCGTCCCCACAGCTGCCGGGCTCTAGGCTCGAACTTGTTTCAGGGAGGGTTTCTGCATGCCGGACATAGCTGACGTCACCGAGCCGTCCGGCCTCGTCCGTCGACTGGGCGCTCGCGGCGGCATGGCGGTGGTGGCTGCCGTGGTCGCTGTCGTGGCTGCCGTCGGCTGGGTGGTGTTCGGCAGCGCCGACGAGCACCCCGCCCCGAGTTCGATCGCGGCATCGCAGGCGTCGGTTCCGGCAGAGCCCGAGCTGACCTCGGCGCCGTTCTCGCTGATGCGCGACGGCAACACCGTCACACTGACCGGCAGCCTCGCCAACACCCGGTCGAAGTCCGAACTGGCCGCCGCGGTGAAGGCGCAGTGGCTCAATGCAACCCTCGACGACAAGACGACCATCGTCGACGGGGCCGGGACGCCCGACATGTCCGTCGTCGGCAACGTGCTCACCGCGGCCGATGCCATCCCGGACTTCGGCCTGTCCATCGACGGCGCCACCATCACGTTGATGGGGACGGCGCCCAACCTCGACGTCGCGGCCGGGGTGCAGAGCGCCGCGGCCATGTCGTTCCCCGGTGCCAAGCTGGCCAACAACATTCAGATTCCCGCGCCGGGCGGTCCGGTGGCGCCGCCGGCATCAGCGCCCCCGTCGGCACCCGCCCCCGCACCGGCACCCGCGCCCGCCCCGACCGGTGGCGCGTGCGCGAAGGTGCAGGCCGACATCACCGAGCTGTTGCACACGCCCATCAGCTTCGTCACCGGCGGCTCGCAGATGACGTCGGAGTCCCGCAAGGTACTGGAGCAGGTCGCGGACAAGATCAAAGGTTGCCCCAGCGGCGCGGTCACCGTGGTTGGCTACACCGACAACGAAGGCAGCGACGCCGTCAACCTCAAGCTGAGCGACACCCGCGCCAAAGCCGTTGCCGCCGCACTGGTTTCAAATGGTGTGATGGCGGCGAAGGTGACGGCCCGCGGCGCCGGGTCCGCCAACCCGATCGCCGACAACAGCACCGCGGACGGCCGGGCCAAGAACCGTCGGGTCGAGATCACCGTCGGCTGAGTGGGGGAGGACGCCGGCCTGTCACCATCGGCGTGTTGCCTGCCCCTGTGGCCCATGCGATCTGGAGCCGTCAAAAAGAGCGACAATGTCACCACTTGCTGACGACTTCAGCTCGCATGTGTCCCTCAGAGCGCCGACACGCCGGGCGTAACCCCTAGTGATGCCCGGGCAGCCGCAGCAGGAGCCGCGTTCCGCCCAGCGGGCTGGTCTCCAATGTCGCCGTCCCGCCGTGTAATTCAGCCTGCTGGGCCACCAGTGCCAAGCCCAGCCCGGATCCTGAGTGCGACGCCGTGGAGCCCCGGCTGAACCGTTCGAAGACCTTCAGCCGTTCCTCTTCAGGGATACCGCAGCCGTCGTCGTCGATGGCGATCTCGACGCCGGCGCGCGAAGTGACCGCCGACAGCTGAACTTTCGACGCACCGCCGTGCTTCACCGCGTTGGCGATTGCGTTGTCCACCGAAAGCCGAAGTCCGGCAGGCAGCCCCACGATGATGATGGTCGGCGCCGGAACCAGCGACACCTCCAGGTCGGGATACACGCGCATGGCGTCGTGCGCGGCGCGGTCCAGCAGCTCGGTGATGTCCACGGGCACATGGTCATCGACGGTGGACAGCTCGCCCTGAGCGAGGCGCTCCAGCGCCCACAGCGTGGTCTCGATGCGTGACTGGGTGCGCACCACGTCGCCCAGCACTTCCTTGCGCTGTTCGTCGGGCAGATCGAGGGTGGTCAGGATCTCGACGTTGGTGCGCATGGCCGTGAGCGGGGTGCGCAGCTCGTGCGCGGACACCGCGGCGAAGTCCCGCGCCGACGCCAAGGCGGCCTTGGTTCGGCCCTTCTCCTCCCACACGCGATCCACCAAACCCTTGACCGCGTCGGCGATTTCGACGGCCTCGGTGGCGCCACGGACATCGATGTCCGGTGCATCGCCTTCCGGATCGATGTCGCGTGTCTGCTGCGCCAGTCGCTTGAGCGGGCGTACCGCGAACGCGGCCAGCGCCCAGCCCGCAACAGCGGCCGCGCCAATGGCGAACGCGCACAACGCGATCACGCGCCGGTGCAGGTTGTTGGTATCGACGATCGTCGCGTCGTACGTGGCGCCGACCGCCACCAGCATTGGGTCCGGCAGGTGGATCTGCACCGTGCGCACCCGGTAGCGGACGCCCTTGACATCGGTGTCGGCATAGCCGACCGGCAGCTCGGGCAGTACGACATTGGAGTTCGAGCTGACCTGGCCGTTCCGGCGTGCCGTGATGACGACGTTCTCGTCGTGCGGCGGCCGCGGAATCTCATCCAGCCCGCGCGGCAGGAACGGAATCGCGAAGCCGGCGGCCTCGTCGAGGCGGCGGTCCAGGCGCTCCTTGCGGTCGTTGGTGATGCCGATCCACACGATGGTGCCGACGATCCCGACCACGATGGCCGCGGCGATACCGGTGGCGAACGCGACGCGCGACTGCAGCGACGGGGTGCGACGGAAGACGCGCGCCAGTATGTTCACGGGCTACTGCTGCCTGAGTACGAACCCCACGCCGCGGACCGTGTGCAACAGTCGCGGCGCTCCGTTGGCCTCCAGCTTGCGGCGCAGGTAGCCGATGAACACGTCGACGACGTTGGTGTCGGCGGCGAAGTCGTAGCCCCACACCAGCTCCAGCAGCTGCGCGCGGGACAGTACCGCGGTCTTGTGCTCGGCCAGCACGGCCAGCAGGTCGAACTCACGCTTGGTCAGGTCGACGTCGGCGCCGTTGACCCGGGCCCGCCGGCCTGGGATGTCGACCTCCAGCGGCCCGACCGAGATGGTCTCCGACGAGAACGTCGCCGTCGCGCCGCGGCGGCGCAGCAGCGCCTTGACGCGCGCCACCAGCTCGGCGAGCACGAACGGCTTCACCAGGTAGTCGTCGGCGCCGGCTTCCAGCCCGGCCACTCGGTCGTCGACCGAGCTGCGGGCCGAGAGCACACATACCGGCACGTCGTTGTCCATGGCGCGCAGCGCCGTGACGACGCTGACGCCGTCGAGCACCGGCATGTTGATGTCCAGAATGATGGCATCGGGCCGGAATTCGGTGGCGCTGCGCAGGGCCTCGGCGCCGTCGACCGCGGTCGACACCTCGAAGCCGGACAGTCGCAGGCCACGCTCCAGTGAGGCCAGCACGTCCGGGTCGTCGTCGACTACGAGCAGGCGGGGGGAGGCGCTTCCGCTATCCATATGCCTCATCTTGCCCGATGCCCCACTGTTATTGACGGAGGCACGTCTGGCAGCCCCTATTCGGTGCTAGCATCCGGCGCTTATGGGGCCTGTGTCGCCGCGAGTCATCGTCCAACCCGATGATGGCGTGCAGCCGGTGCGGGATTTCATCGCGTCGGCGCAGAAGTCGCTGCTGATCAAACAATTCACGTTCACGGAACCGTCCCTCGTAGCGGCGGTCATCGACCGGCACCAGGCGGGCGTCGCGGTCCGCGTCATGCTCAACCCGGCCCGCTCGGGCGGGGACCGCGCCAATGACGAGACGTTCGAACAGTTCTCGGATGCCGGCGTGAATGTCCAGTGGTCCAATCCGACGTTCTATGTGACGCACGAGAAGTCGATCGTGGTCGACGAGACGGCGGCGCTGGTCGCCACGTTCAACCTGTGCGAGAAGTACTTCACGCTCACCCGCGACTACGGCTTCATCACGACGGGCGCGGAGCACGTCGCGCAGATCGTCGAGGTGTTCGACGCCGACTGGTCCCACGTCGACTGGGAGCCGTCGCAGTATCACGGCCTGCTGTGGAGCAATTCGAATTCGCGGTACCACATGGCGAAGTTCATCGACACCGCTGAACACCACCTGCGCATCCAGCATCCCAAGTACGTCGACGCCGTCATCCTCGACCACATCGCGGCGGCGGTGGGCCGCGGCGTCAGCGTGCATGTGCTGTGCGGCGGCAAGCACGGCATCAGTGAGTGGGACATCCTCGATACGTTCGCCTCACTGCGGACCTTGCGCCGGTTCGGGGCGAAGGTGCACAAGCAGAAGAATCTGCGGGTGCACGCCAAGCTCGTCATCGCCGATGACCGCGAGGCCCTGGTCGGTTCGATGAACATCGACCGCAGTGCCTTCGACCTGCGCCGTGAGTTGGGTGTCATGGTGCACGATCCGGATGCCGTCGCGCAGCTGACCGGCGTGTTCGACGCTGATTGGGAGACTTCGCACCACTACGAACCGCCGGATCCGCTCGATGCGTCGCAGCACCACGAGGACGACTTTCCGCACGACCCCGAGTTGGTTCATGAGTGAGCAGATCGACTCGACGGCCCAACGGGTTTCGTTGTTCGAGTTGGTCCTGACGTTCAACCACATCGCGCTGGCGTCGTTCGGCGGCGGGCTGTCGGCCTGGTCGCGTGAGGTGCTGGTGGTGGAGAAGGGCTGGCTCGGGGACGCCGAGTTCCTTTCGGCCACAACGATGTGCCGCATCCTGCCAGGCGCGAATCAGGTCAACATGGCGGTGTTCGCCGGCACCAAGATGCGCGGCTTCCCCGGTGCCGTCGCGTCGGTATTCGGCTTGTGCGCCATGCCTCTGGTCATCGTGCTGGTGCTGTCGTTCGCCTACTTCCGGTTCAAGGAGGTACCCGCCGTCAAGGGCGTGCTGCACGGCGCATCGGCGGCCGCGGTGGCCCTGACCCTGACGATGGTCCTCAAGACGGGGCAGAAGTGCCTGACGGGCATCGTGCCGGTTCTGCTGTTCGCCGGCGCCTTCGTACTCAACGGTGTGCTGCGGTTTCCGCTGCTGGGGACGCTCGCGATCCTGGCCCCGCTCAGCCTGATCTGGGCGTGGCCGCGCGAGCGCAGTGCCACGTCGGCATGAGGGTCAGCGAGGAGCCGGAGGCGGATCGCGCATGAGTTCTGCGGCCTTTTCAACCTATTTTCAGCTCATCGGGTTGTTCGGCATGCTGTCGCTGTTGTCGATCGGCGGTGGCAACGTGGTCCTGCCGGAGATGCACATCAACGCCGTCAATGGCAGGCACTGGCTGACGAACAGTCAGTTCGCCGACCTGTTCTCGATCTCGCAGACCGCGCCGGGTCCGAGCATCCTCATCGTGTCGATGGTCGGTTACGGCGCCGGGCTGAAAGTCGCCGGGATTCCCGGGGCGCTCATCGGTGGCGTCGTCTCGATGGCGGCGATGGTGGTGCCGGCCGCGGGTTTCGTCTACGTCATCACGTTGATCTGGCAGAAGGCCGAACGCTCCAAACTCCGCCATGCCGTCGAGAAGGGTTTCGCCCCGCTGACCGTGGGCCTGATCCTGGCGGCATCGCTGGTCATGAGCCGTGCCGCCGACCACGACTGGCGGGCCTACACCGTCACGGCGGTGTGCACCGTGATCTTCATGCGGACCAAGCTCAACCCGCTGATCGTGGTCGCCGCGGCGGGCCTGGTCGGGTACCTCGGTTTCATCTGACCATCAGAGCAGGTCAACCCGCCGGCCCGGGTTTTGTCGGTGGCTCGTGCGAGCATTGAAGTTGTTGTGTCTGATATAGCCCAGCCCCTGCACTCGGTTCCGGCGATCGCCCCGGTGCCGCAGCGTCGGCGTGCGTCGACCGATCTGCTGCGCCTGCTGCCGTACCTGGGCCCGTACCGCGGTCGCTGGGCCGCCATGCTGTTCACCGCGTTCGCCGGTCTGGGCGTGACGGTCGCGATTCCGCTGATGACGAAGGCCGTGATCGACGGTCCGGTGCGACACCAGGATCAGCACGGCCTGTGGGTGCTCGGTTCGGCCGCGCTCGCGTTGGGCCTCCTCGAGGCGGTGCTGTGGTTCATCCGGCGCTGGCTCGGTGCCCGCGCGACCATGGGCGTCGAGGCCGACATCCGCAGGGAGCTCTACGCCCGGCTGCAGATTCTGCCGATGTCGTTCCACCGGCAGTGGCAGTCCGGCCAATTGCTGTCGCGCGTGATGAACGACCTTGGCACCATTCGCCAATTCCTCGGGTTCGGCCTGCTGTTCTTGGTGCTCAACTCGATTCAGATCGTCGTGGTGACCGCCATCCTGCTGGCCATGTACTGGCCGCTGGGGGTGGTGGTGCTGGCGTCGGTGCTGCCGGTGACGGTGACGATCTTCAGATTCGAGCGGCAGTTCAGCCGGCTGTCCCGGCTGGCACAGGACCAATCCGGCCATGTCGCAACGCATGTCGAGGAATCCGCGCTGGGCGTGCGGGTGATCAAGTCGTTCGGTCGCGAGGACTACGTCTATCAGCGGTTCGACGAGCGGGCGACGGCGCTGTACGACGCCGAGGTCGGCAAGGTGGCGGTATCGGCGCGCTTCTGGACGGTGCTCGAGGTCATCCCCAACCTCACGCTGATCCTGGTGCTCGGGTTCGGTGCGTACGCGGCCGGCCACGGCCTGGTCACCATGGGCACACTGGTCGCGTTCATCACCATGATGCTGTCGCTGGTGTGGCCCATCGCGTCGCTGGGCTTCCTCCTGTCGATGATGCAGGAGTCGATGACCGCTGCCGATCGCGTCGCCGAGATCTTCGACGCGCCAGTGGATATCACCGACGGCCCGGTCACCGCGGTGCCCCGCGGCGGTCATCTCGAACTGCGTGACGTCGGCTTCCGGTTCCCCGACGCCGCGCCCGACGACTGGGCGCTGCGCCACGTGTCGGTGACGGTCAAGCCGGGCCAGACGCTGGCGCTGGTCGGCGCCACCGGGTCCGGGAAATCAGTTCTGGCCGCACTGTTCTCGCGGCTGTACGACGTTACCGAGGGCGCCATCCTGCTCGACGGACGTGACATCCGCGAGCTGTCGCTGCCCGCCCTGCGGACTGCCGTGGCCACCGCGTTCGAAGACCCGACGCTGTTCTCGATGTCGGTCGCCGAGAACCTCACCCTCGGACGGGGCGCTGACCATCCCGCCACCGACGCCGAGATTCGCGCGGCCATCGACATCGCCGCCGCCCAGTTCGTCTACGACCTGCCGTTCGGACTGGACACCCGCATCGGCGAGCAGGGGATGAGCCTGTCCGGCGGTCAGCGGCAACGTCTTTCGCTTGCCCGTGCCATTCTCGCCGCGCCGTCGCTGCTGGTGCTCGACGACACCCTGTCGGCCCTGGACATGCACACCGAGGCGGAGGTCACCGTCGCGCTCCGGCGGGTGCTGACGTCGGTCACGGGCATCGTCGTGGCGCACCGGGCTTCCACCGTCCTGCTGGCGGATCGGGTGGCACTGCTGCAGGACGGCACCATCGCGCGCATCGGAACGCACGCCGAATTGCTCGAGCGGGCGCCCGAATACCGCTATCTGCTGTCCGCCGACGACGAACTCGACGACGGCTGCGAACGCACCTGCGATTGGGAGCAGGACGCCGAGCGCGAACGGCTCGAACAGCTGTATCTGGAGCAGAGCGACGAGTCCGAAGAGGTGCGGAGGCGGTGAGCACCGAGAGCTGGCGTGGCCAGACAGTCGAGGCCGCCGACGACCTGCCCATCGACGAGAGCGTGTCGCGGCGGCGCGAGGCCCGTGCGTTGTTGGGCTCGCTGCTGAAGCCGTACCGCGTCGCGGTCCTGCTGCTGGGCCTGGTCGTAGTGGTGGAAAACGCTGCGCGCCTGTCCGTACCGCTGCTCGTGCAGCGTGGCATCGACCACGGTATCCCGCCGATCCTGCATGGCGGGCCGGCCCGCGAACTGCTGCAGATCGTCGCAGCCCTGTGCGGCGTCGTGGTGGTGCAGGCCACCTTCCGGTTGTTCTTCCTGAACCGGTCGGGCCGGATCGGGCAGAAGGTGCTGCTCGAACTGCGCCGCCGGGTGTACCGCCAGTTCCAGCGGCTCGACGTCGCCTTCCACGACCGCTACACGTCGGGCCGCGTGGTGAGCCGGTCCACCAACGATGTCGAAGCTATCCAGACCATGTTGTCGACGGGCTTCGACAGCCTCATCACCGCGGTGCTCACGCTGGGCGGCACCGCCGTCCTGCTCGTCACCCTCGACGTGCGGCTCGGACTGATGTGCCTGGCCGCCTTCCCGCTCCTGGTGTTGCTGGTCGCGTGGTTCCGCCGCGAATCGGCCAGAACGTATCGCACCGTCCGGGAACGCGCGGCCCTCGTGATCGTGCAGTTCGTCGAAACCATGACGGGCATCAAGGCCGTGCAGGCCTACCGGCGCGAACCCCGCAACCAGGAGATCTTCGACGACGTCGTCGACGACTACCGCGTCATCAACGAACGCACCATGACGCTGCTCGCGGTGTTCATGCCCGGGGTCAAGCTCGTCGGCAACGTCACCACCGGGATGGTGCTGCTGTACGGCGGATACCTGGTGCTGCACGGCCGCATGACGATCGGCACGCTGACGGCCTTCCTGCTGTACCTGCGCATGTTCTTCGAACCGATGCAGGAGATTTCGCAGTTCTTCAATACGTTCCAGTCCGCGGCATCGGCGCTGGAGAAGCTGGCCGGGGTGCTCGGACAACGGCCGGCTATCGTGGATCCGGCCGACCCCGTGCGCCTCACTACGGTCAAGGGAGACATCGCTTTTCACGGCGTCAGCTTCGGCTACACGGCGGAGCGTCCGGTGCTGCCGGAATTGAATCTGACGGTGCCCGCGGGGCAGACCGTCGCGCTGGTCGGTGCCACCGGCGCGGGCAAGACGACCATCGCCAAACTGATCGCCCGCTTCTACGACCCGGTGACCGGCACGGTGACCCTCGACGGCATCGACCTGCGGTCGATCGACCAGGCCGAGCTGCGCCAGCACGTCGTGATGGTGACGCAGGAGAACTTCATGTTCGCCGGCAGCGTCGCCGACAACATCCGGTTCGGCCGGCCTGACGCCACCGACGCCGAGATCCGGGCGGCCGCGGAAGCCGTTGGCGCGGACCGGTTCATCGACAATCTGCCGGACGGCTACGACACCGACGTCGCCAATCGGGGCGGGCGGTTGTCGGCGGGCCAACGGCAGTTGGTCGCGTTCGCCCGCGCGTTCCTGGCCGACCCCAAGGTGCTGATCCTCGACGAGGCGACGTCGTCGCTGGACATCCCGACCGAGCGGCTGGTGCAGCGCGCGCTCGCGACGGTGCTGGCCGGGCGGACCGCACTGGTTATCGCGCACCGCCTTTCGACGGTGCAGTCCGCAGACCGGGTCCTGGTCCTTGACGGAGGACGCATCGTCGAGGACGGCGCCCCCGGCGACCTGGTCGCGCAGAACGGGCGGTACGCGGCGCTGCACCGCGCCTGGGTCGATTCGCTGGCCTGACCGCTCAGGGGATCAGCCGCAGCTGCCGCGCCTTCGACACCGCCTCGTGGCGCGTGTGGGTGCCGAGTTTCGTTGCGGCACTGCGCAGGTAGCTCTTGACAGTCTCCGGCTTGAGTGAGAGCCGTTGTGCGGCTTCGGTATTGGTGCAGCCCAAGGCGATCTGAGTCAGCACGTCGAGTTCGCGGGGGCTCAGTGGACTGACCGGGGCCGGCCCGCCGGCCAGGGCCTCGGCCAGCCGGTCGGCGAGGTGACCGAGGCTCGCCGGCGTGACGTGCTCGTCGCCGGCCGCCAGTCGGCGCAGTTCCGCATGGACCTGGCGAATGTGCTCGGTGTTCACTGGGGCGTCGGTGGCCTGGGACTGCTGCAGCCGCAGCCGGCGGTCCACTTCGTCGCGGATGGCCAGTTCGTCAGCCAGCCGTTGCGCCGACGTCAGCATGAGGTCGATGGTCCGGCCGCCGAACGGCGCGGCGGAGCGATAGGCGCCGTAGAGCATGGCCCGGGCCCGGCCGTCGACGACGACGGGCACCGCCAGTACTGACCGCATGCCCTCGGAGAGCACCGGAACGTCGTAGTCGTGCGTGATGGACGAGGCATGCCGGTAGTCGGCCACCGCGAGTGGCTGCCCGGAGACCATGCTGGCCCCGCCGAGCCCGAACGTCGACCGCACCACCAGGCCACGGAGGCCGCCGCCCCGGGTGCCGCAGAACTCGGTGAGCAGGAGGGCGTCGTCGTGCACCTCGCCGCCGAACATCACCGGCACGGCACCCTCGGTGCCGAGTCGCCGCAGTTCAGCGCGCACCGCGTCGGTGTCACGCGGGCGCAGCAGAGAGGTGCCGGTGGTCACGGGTCAGTACCCTCTTTCGGGGGTAGCGGGTGGGTAGCTGTGACGTAGATCCTACGTTCATGTCGACAGACGCTGAGATCACGACCAACACCGAGCAATACCGCGTTGCGCGCGACCACCTCGTGGCATCGATCGGTGACTACTCGCAGGCCGTCGACGCCTTCCGGTGGCCGCGGCTGGCCGGCGCCTTCAACTGGGCCACCGACTGGTTCGACGCCGTCGCCCGCAGCCCGGAACGCGCCGAGCAGGTGGCGCTGTGGATCACCGAGGAGGACGGCGACGAGCAGCGGTACACCTTCGCCGAGATGGCGGATCGGTCCGACCAGGTGGCGACGTGGTTGCGGTCGCTAGGTGTGGGCAAGGGCGACCGGGTGATCGTGATGCTGGGCAACCAGGTCGAGCTGTGGGAGTCGATGCTGGCGGTGGCCAAGCTCGGCGCGGTGGTGATGCCGACGACCGGCGCGCTCGGGCCCGCGGACCTGGCCGACCGGATAACCCGCGGCGGGGCGGGATTCGTGGTCGCCAACGCGGCCGACGCCGACAAGTTCGCGTCCGTCGACGGGCACTACACCGGAATCGTCGTCGGGGGCGCGGCACCGGGCTGGCGCCGTTACGCCGATGCGTACCAGGTGGTTTCGGCGGGTTCGTTCACTGCCGTGACCGAGGTGGACGATCCGCTGCTGGTCTACTTCACCTCGGGCACCACGAGCAAGCCCAAACTCGTTGAGCACTCGCAGATTTCATATCCAGTCGGGCATCTGTCGACGATGGCCTGGATCGGCGTGAAACCCGGCGACGTCCATCTGGCGATCAGCTCGCCGGGCTGGGCCAAGCACGCCTGGAGTTGCGTGTTCGCGCCGTGGATCGCCGAGGCGACGATTTTCGTCTACAACTACGGCCGCTTCGACGCCGCCGCGCTGATGCGGCAACTGCGCCGCGCCGGCGTCAACACCTTCTGCGCGCCGCCGACCGTCTGGCGAATGCTGATCCAGGCGGATCTCGGCGCCAAACCCGAAGGGCTGCGCGAGATTCTGGGGGCCGGTGAGCCGCTGAACCCCGATGTCATCGCGAAGGTGCAGGACGCGTGGGGCCTGACGATCCGTGACGGATTCGGGCAGACCGAGACCACCCTCCTGGTGGGCAACACCCCAGGGCAGCCGATCAAGGCCGGGTCGATGGGCCGGCCGATGCCGGGCGTGCCCGTGGTGCTGGTCGATCCGGTCACCGGCGAGTTGGCCGATGAGGGCGAGCTCTGTCTGGAACTTGGCGCGCGACCACTGAACCTCATGACCGGTTACCTCGGTGACCCACAACGCAATGCGGCCGTCATGGCGGGCGGTTACTACCACACCGGTGACGTCGCGTCCCGTGACGGCGACGGCTACATCACCTACATCGGCCGCACCGACGACGTCTTCAAATCGTCGGACTACAAGGTGTCACCGTTCGAACTGGAGAGCGTGCTCATCGAGCACCCGGCGGTAGTCGAGGCCGCGGTGGTACCGCAGCCCGACGACACCCGGCTCGCGGTGCCGAAGGCGTATGTGTGTCTGGCCGCCGGCTGGGATGCGGACGCGGAAACCGCACGGTCGATCATGGAATTCGCGCGCGATCACCTGGCGCCGTATCTCAAGGTGCGCCGGGTGGAATTCGCCGACCTCCCGAAGACGATTTCCGGGAAGATTCGGCGTGTGGACCTGCGTAAGCGCGAAGATCAAGCGCATGCGGACGGCACCCCGATCGCATCGGAATACCGCTACGAGGATCTGGTGAAGTGATGCTCAGTTACGACGCCGGACCCACCGGCACCCCGATCCTGGAGGAGACCATCGGGGCCGGCTTCGAGCGCACGGCCGCCGCCCACCCGGACGGCTTGGCACTGGTCGATCGCGCACAGGGACTGCGGTATACGTACGCCGAGTTGAACGCCGAAGTCGATCTGATCGCCCGCGGCCTGCTGGCCCGCGGCATCCAGAAGGGCGACCGGGTCGGCATCTGGTCGCCGAACTGTGCGCAATGGGTCGTCACGCAGCTCGCCACCGCCAAGATCGGCGCCATCCTCGTCAACGTGAATCCGGCCTACCGGGTGCATGAACTTGCCTACGCGCTCAACCAGTCCGGGATGCGCATGCTGATCTCGGCGACGTCGTTCAAGACATCCGACTACGCGGTGATGATCGCGGAGGTGCGTCCACAGGTTCCTGGCCTGGATGACGTCGTCTTCCTCGACGGCGCCGATTGGGACCAATTGCGCGCCGACAGCACGGCGGCCGGTGCCGATGTCCTGGCCGCCCGGCAGGCCACGCTGTCCAACACCGACCCGATCAACATCCAATACACCTCGGGGACAACCGGATTCCCGAAAGGGGCGACGCTGTCGCACCGCAACATCCTCAACAACGGCTACTTCACGACGGAAGGTATCAACCTCAAACCGGGGGAGCGGTTGTGTATTCCGGTGCCGTTCTATCACTGCTTCGGCATGGTGATGGGTGTGCTCGGCTGCATGACTCATGGTGCGGCGGTGGTGATTCCGGCACCCGGCTTCGATCCGGCCGTGACGCTCGACGCCATCGAATCCGAGCAGTGCGCGGGCGTCTACGGCGTCCCGACGATGTTCATCGCCATGCAGAATCACCCGTCGTTCGCGGGACGGGACCTGTCGAGTCTGCGCACCGGCATCATGGCCGGCTCGGTGTGCCCTGTCGAGGTGATGAAGCACTGCGTCTCCGACATGCACATGGACGAGGTGGCCATCGCGTACGGCATGACAGAGACCTCGCCGGTGTCCTGCCAGACCCTCATCGACGACGACCTGGACCGCCGTACCGCGACCATCGGCCGGGTGCACCCGCACCTGGAGGTGAAGATCGTCAACCCCGAGACCGGCGAGACGGTGGAGCGTGGTGAACCGGGTGAGTTCTGTACGCGGGGCTACTCGGTGATGCTGGGGTACTGGAAGGGGGACGGGAAGGGTGCTGCGCACGCGAGGAGCGAATACGACAGAGGGCCAATCGATTCCGACGGCTGGATGCACACCGGCGATCTGGCCGTGATGCGGGAGGACGGCTACTGCGCCATTGTCGGCCGCATCAAGGACATGGTGATCCGCGGTGGTGAGAACGTGTATCCGCGCGAAATCGAGGAGTTCCTGTACACCCACCCGGACATCGAGGACGCCCAGGTGATCGGGGTGCCCGACGCCCGCTACGGCGAGGAGATCTGCGCGTGGCTGCGGCTGCGGCCGGGCGCACCGCCGCTGGATGCCGCCGCGATCCGGGAATTCACCGCAGACCGCCTGGCGCACTTCAAGATTCCGCGCTACGTGCACATCGTCGACGAGTTCCCCATGACGGTCACCGGCAAGGTCCGCAAGGTCGACATGCGGGCCGAGAGCATCCGCATCTTCGGCCTGGAGTAGTAACCCCCACCCCGGCCGGCAAACCATTACGGCGGTTCATACCGCCGAATTTTTAGCAATGTCTTGACGGTTACATCCGTCGCTCAATCGATGTTTGCGTGCTGTCATTGGTGGGTATGGGTCTGTCCATTGCCCGCCATTCGGGCAGACGGACAGATGTTGACAGGAGCGCGCCATGAACGTATTTCGCAACGATGCCGTCCGCTGGGTAGCCAAGCGGGTCCGCGCCCGAACCCACCTGACCCCGCAGGAACGACACAACCTTCGGCTGTCCGCCACGCCCCTGGCCGTCATCTCGGCTTCCATCGGAGCGCACCCCTACACCTGATCAGCCGGTCACGCCCGGCGAGCGGGCGGCGATCCAACTTGACGGGCCAACAACGCCAGGGTTATCTTTCCCAAGTCAGCACCTCGCTAGGCGAGGCTCCTGAACGAACAAAAGCCACTGATCCGACGACGTCGAGAGACGCCCAGGGTCAGGACAGGTCTCCCCGGATTAAGGGGTTACCCAAAGTGGCTATCCGCTCCGGTGGATTACGTCGTTCAGTGCCGAAGCTCTGACGAGAGGGGTGTACGTGGCGCCGATAAGCACTGGCCCGTAGTGGCCGTAGCGACGCCTTGCCCTCCCCTTGCGTGTTGTCGAAGTCATGTGGCACAACTGTCCCCGATGGGGGCCTGACGGCGAGGAGGTGAGGACAAATGAAACCTGGCGACGGTCCGAGTTCCAGTCCGGAGCGAAAACCCAACTCCGACAATTCCATTTCTGTTCTCCCGCGACCTTGCCGGCTCTTCATCGGCGTGGCCGTCTGATCGACGGTGCCTGATCGGCGTCCTTCGTGGCTGGCTCGCGGGACATATCCCTGCAGGAGACCTGTCATGACCGTATTCCGTAGTGCCGCAGTAAATCGCGTTGTTCGTCGGGTGAGCGTTCGCGCTCGGTTGACCCCGCAGGAACGGCACAACCTTCAGATGTCGCACACGCCGCTCGCGGTGATCTCGGCTTCTCTCGGGGCGCACCCCCACTTCTGATCCTTCGGCGCCCCGCGCGGCGTGGTCCGCCCACCGATACCGGTGGGCGGGCCCGCCGCGTGCCGCAAACCCTTACGAGAGGACTCTCGCCATGGCATTCTTCGCTCGCCCGCCTCGTGCTTCTGGCGGAACGCCGGTAACACAACATGATTCGGCAGGCACCGCCGTCATGGACAGCGCGCACGTCGGCGACATCGTCGGCGCGCTCGGCACCATCCGCACCGACGAAACCACTGCCGGGCGCAGCTGGACGCAGCGACTGAAGATGCTGCTTGTGGTGATGGGCCCCGGCCTCATCGTCATGGTGGGGGACAACGATGCCGGTGGTGTCGCGACCTACGCGCAGGCCGGTCAGAACTACGGCATGGCGCTGATGTGGACACTGGCGCTGCTGATTCCGGTGCTGTACGTGAACCAGGAGATGGTGGTCCGGCTCGGCGCGGTCGCCGGCGTCGGGCACGCCCGGCTGATCTTCGCCCGGTTCGGCAGGTTCTGGGGAGCGTTCAGCGTCGGTGACCTGTTCATCGTCAACGCGCTGACCATCGTGACCGAATTCATCGGCGTGTCACTGGCGTTGAACTACTTCGGCCTACCCAAGTCGATCTCGGTCCCGCTCGCGGCGGTGCTGCTGTTCGCCGTGGTGGCCGGTGGTTCGTTCCGCCGTTGGGAGCGTTTCATTTTCGCGCTCATCTCCATCAACATCGTGATCTTCCCGTTGGCGTTCATCGTGCACCCGTCGGCGACGGAGACCGCCAAGGGACTGGTGCCGTCGTTCCCCGGCGGGCTCAACTCGACGCTGTTGCTGCTGATCGTGGCGATCGTCGGAACCACCGTCGCGCCGTGGCAGCTGTTCTTCCAGCAGTCCAATATCGTCGATAAGCGACTGACCCCCAAGTGGATTCGCTACGAGCGCATCGACCTGTGGATCGGCATCGTCGTGGTCATGGTGGGTGCGGTGGCCATCATGGCGGCCGCGGCGTTCGGTCTTGCCGGCACCGATGCCGCCGGGAACTTCACCGATGCCGGTGACGTGGCAACCCAATTGGGGCAGCACGTGTCTCACACCGCGGGTGCCCTGTTCGCCATCCTGCTGTTGGATGCGTCGCTCATCGGGGCCAACGCCGTCGGCCTGGCCACCACGTATGCGTTGGGTGACACCTTGGGCAAGCGGCACTCGCTGCACTGGAAGATTACCGAAGCTCCGGCCTTCTACCTCGGCTACGCGGCGCTGCTGGCGGTAGCGGCGGCGGTGTCGTTCAGCCCGGATCACGTGCTGGGTCTGCTGACTCAGGGTGTGCAGGCGCTGGCCGGCGTGCTGCTGCCGTCGGCGACAGTGTTCCTGGTGCTGCTGTGCAACGACAAGGCGGTGCTGGGCCCGTGGGTCAACACCATGCGGCAGAACATCATGGCCGGTGTCATCGTGTGGGCATTGGTGCTGCTGTCGCTGGCCTTGACCGCTGCGACGTTCTTCCCGAATCTGACTGCCGGACAACTGGAATTGGGATTCGGCGTGGGTGTGGCAGTCGGCGTCATCGGCGGCTGCGCCGTCGCGATCGCCAGCGCGCGGTCAGGTCGGTCCGGTCGGGAGCGCGACGCGGTCAAGGTGGCGGCCGAGCTCGGCGGGTTGGACCCCGAGCAGGTGGCTGAGATCGACGAGCAGCCGCATGACCGCGCTGTCCGGAAGGCGCTGTTGGCGCAGGAGCGGGACAGCTTCCGCACGCCCGCTCTGGACACCTTGGACCGGCTGGCGTGGTCGCCGTTGCGGGTGGCCGGCATGGTCGCACTGCGCGGCTACCTGTTGGTGGCGGTGGTGCTGGTCGGGGTGAAGGTCGCCGAAGCGATCAGCAGTTGAGAGTTGGGATGGGGCGCGGTGCCCGTGGTGCCGCGCCCCCGGTGTCGGAGTGGCACGGCGGCCCGACCGGCTCAGAGTGAATCGCGTGCAGGGCAGTTCGAGGTGTCGCCGTCTTTGCATGTACAGAATTCGGTGTGCCGGCGCTCCGGATCGGTGTCAGCAACGTCATCCGCTGGACTGTGTATTGCCGTGGCAATCGAGGCCGTCCCGGCTGCCGCGGTGAGCAGCAACTCGATTTGATTTGCCGACTGTAGTAGAACAACCAATCCATGCACTGTGAGCAGCCGATTTACCATGCCCACCGTCCGATGCATTGCATTGCTGTGCGTATCTCGATTCGTCCCCGACGACTGTCGCACAGTACCGACGCAAGCGTCAATACCGCAAACAGTGCGCCCTGGGAGGGCCGCGGTGGTTGGCGGGGACGTCACGCGAGCAGCGGCGCCAATTGGGTTGCGTAGTCCTGCAATACCGGTACCTGACGCTGCAGCAGCTGCTCCTGTTCGGCGCAGCCGGACATCGCCACGGCAGCGACGAGGGTCGCGGTGGCGGACCGGACCGGTACCGCGACACACGCAGAATCGGCCCGGAGCTCGCCGGTCTGGACGGCGTATCCGCGGTCCCGGACCGCGGTGAGTTGTTCAGCCAACACCGATTTCGAGGTGATCGTCCGGTCGGTGAGCGTGGCGGGTGCGAGGGCGAGCAGCGCATCGGCGTCGCGCTTCTCGGCGAGCAGCAGCTTGCCGACCGCACTGGCGTGCAGATGGCGATTGAGCACCGATTCGTCTGCCGGGGGCGGGTATTCGCCGTCGGCGTCGGCGAGACGCACCGAGGTGTTGGTGAAGTAGAACAGGTGGACCCCGAAGCGCACGGAGAGCCGCAGCTCGGCCAGTGTCTCGCGGGCCTTGGTGCATACGGTGGGGGAGACCGCGGCGTCGATCAGCAGTCCCATCCGCGGCCCCAACGCGAATCCCGACAAATCGGGCAACCGCACGATGTAGCCGTCGGCGACAAGGAGATTCAGCAGCCGGTAGGTGGTGGCCGAGGGCATGGCCAGATGCTCGGCGATGTCCTTGGCGGTGACGCCGGTGCCGGCCAGCGCCACCGCCTCGAGCACCTGAAGGGCGCTCTGTACGGCCTTGGGCTGGCGGCCTGACAGCGCGCCGTCGGCCGGGCTCACCGGCGCACCTCCCACGGGTTGTAGTCGGCGAACACGTCGCCGGCGACGGTCTCGTCGAACACCCCGACCCGTTCGGCCAGGTCGGGCACCCGGCGGCGGCGGACGAGGAACGTCGCCAAACCCGTTGCCAGCAGCACCGAGTAGACCGCGGTCGCGATCCACACCGGCGACGCCACCGACAGCGCCGCCCAGATGATGATGGCGACCATGGTGGCGGCGGTGGCCAGCCCGACGATCAGCGGTGCGGTGGTGAGTTCGCCGATCCGGCGCAGGAACGCCGGAGTGGCAAGGCACACCAGCAGATACGCCACGATGTAACCGTGGGCCGACACCGCGAGCAGCCCGACGAGGACGTCGCGGCTGGACTCGGCGGCGAACAGGTAGCCGACCGGTACGGCGACGATCACGGGCATCGCGACGCTGAGCGCGACGTGCGGTGTGCGGTACCTCGGGTGGGCGCGGCCCATGGCGGTCGGCAGCAGGCCCTCGCGGCCCATCGCGAACAGCGTCCGGGACAACGCGGTGGTGGATCCGATCACGCAGGCGATCCACGACGCGGTGATGCCGAACTCCATCGCGACGGACAGTGCGCCGGCCAAGGTGTCGGCCGAGTCCGGAAGGGACAGCACGATGGGCGTCGACCCGGTCCGGGTCTGGATGGTGCCGGTGGTCTGGAGGACGGCGGCGAAGGTGTACAGCGCCCCCAGTGCAAGCGGCGTCCAGCGGATCGCCCGGGTGACGGTGACGAACGGACGCTGCGCCTCGCGGGCCACGGTGCTGGCGCTCTCGAATCCGACATACGAGGTGATGGCCAGCAGGAGGGCGAAGCCCAGCGCCGAATGTGGCGCATCGGCAACCGTTTTCGCCGACGCCGCAGTGCCGGTGACAGCCCCGCCGAAGGCGATCATCAGCACCACGCCGGCCACGACGATCGCGAACAGTTCGACGGCCAGCGAGATCCGCGCCGACAGCCTGATGCCCCGCGCCATGAGAATCAGTGCGGCCCCGCCGACGAGCATGGTCAGGCCGGCGATGACGGGCTTGCCGGCCGGTACCCCGACACGGCCCAGGAGTGCGGTGAGGTAACTGGCGGCGCCGAGCGCGCTGGCCATCGCGGCGGCGGCGTATCCGATGACGAGCGACCAGCCGGCCGCGATGCCCGGTACCGGGCCGAGCCCCTTGACGGTGTAGCTGTACAGCCCGCTCACCGCGACCATCCGGGTGGAGAACTGCGTGATGCAGTAACCGACGGCGGTCATCATGAGAGCGGTCAGGATGAACACCGCGATCGTCGCGTGGCCGGCAGCCGGCAGGACCAGCGCGGGCAGGGTGACCATCACCGCAGACGGCGCCACCGCCGAGACCGACTGCCCGAGAACCTGAGTGAACGTCAGCTGCGCGCGCTGAAGTCCGGCGACCGGCGAGCGGCTCCGGATGGTTCTGGTGGGGCCCATTTGTCGGAAGGTAGCCGATCGCCGCCGACCTCGGCAGCGTTGTCGGGTAAACATCGAAAATCTTCAAATGAGAATCCGGGTGGCCGGCCATCGCGTAAGCCCCTGCGACGGCGTCCCGAATCGACGCGAGCTGCGAATATCGCCCGGCCCGAATGAGAATGGTGCTGCCATTTCAAATGAGAATCTGAATTCGCCGAATACCCATTCGGAATTAGTGGTGACGCGCACCACATCGAGGCGTAAACATGATTTTCATGACAGCCACGCTCAGTACCGATCTGGACCCGCGGACCGCCGATTTCATTTCCCGTCCGCAGCAGATGTACGTCGACGGTCAGTGGGTCGAGTCGGTCTCCGGCCGGCGGTTCGACACCGTCGATCCTGCCACCGAGCAGGTCATCACGACGGTCCCGCATAGTGGCCCGGACGATGTCGAGCGCGCGGTGCGGGCGGCGCGGCGTGCCTTCGAGGACGGCCCGTGGCCGACGATGACGCCGGCCGAACGGCAGCGGATGATCTGGCGCATCGCCGAGGGCATCACGGCCCGCGTCGACCAGTTCGCCGAGCTCGAGAGCATCGACAACGGCAAGTCCGTCGCGGTCGCCAAGGCCGTCGATGTCACCTGGGCTGCCGAAATCTTCTATTACTACGCGGGTTGGGCCACCAAGATCGAGGGCCGCACCGTCCCGGTGTCGGTGCCGTGGGCCCCGGGCGGCAAGTTCCACGCGTTCACGCTGCGTGAGCCCGTCGGCGTCTGCGCCCAGATCACCCCGTGGAACTTCCCGCTGGTCATGGCCGCGTTCAAAGTCGCGCCGGCCCTGGCCTGCGGGAACACCGTCATCCTGAAGCCCGCCGAGCAGACGCCGTTGACGGCGGTGCTGCTCGCCGAGGTCATCGCCGAGGCCGGTGTCCCGGCGGGGGTGTTCAACCTCTTGACCGGCTTCGGTGATGTGGGCGCCGCGCTGTCGGCCCACGACGGCGTCGACAAGGTCGCCTTCACCGGGTCGACCGAGGTGGGCAAGAAGATCGTCAACGCCGCGTCGGGCAACCTCAAGAAAGTCTCGCTGGAATTGGGTGGCAAGAGCCCGCAGGTGGTGTTTGCCGACGCCGACCTCGAGGCCGCGATTCCCGGCGTGGCCAGTGGATTCCTGTTCAACCACGGCCAGACCTGCACCGCGGGCACCCGGCTGCTGGTCGAGGACGCCATCTTCGACGAGTTCACGCAGGGCGTCGCCGAGCACGCCGCCGGCCTGCGAATCGGGCCCGGCCTGGACCCCACCAACGACATCGGCCCGCTGGTCTCCCGCGAGCAGCTCACCAAGGTCACCGGCTACCTCGACGACGGCATCGCGCAGGGCGCCCGGGCCCTGGCCGGCGGTGGTCGCCACGGCGACACCGGGTTCTACGTGCAACCCACGCTGCTGGTCGACGTGCACCGCGACTTCAACGTGTACCAGGAAGAGATCTTCGGACCCGTCGCCGTGGCCGTGCCGTTCAACCGCGACCGCGGTGTCCGCGAAGCCGCCAACGACACCCCCTACGGGCTGGCTGCCAGCGTGTGGACCCGCGACGTGTCGACGGCGCACCGGGTGGCGCAGCAGATCAAGGCCGGGACCGTGTGGGTCAACTGCCACAACGCGTTCGATACCGCGCTGCCGTTCGGGGGATACAAACAATCGGGCTGGGGCCGTGAACTCGGTGAGGGTGCCATTGCCGAATACACCCAGACGAAGGCGATCAACATCGCGTTGTGAATTCCGCCGTCAAATGAGAATTAGCCGGACCGGCAATTCTCATTTGAACTCACCGAAGCCTTACCGTGCCGCAACCAATTCACATTCAATTCCAGCGAAAGTGCTGCCATGACAACTGACGCAGTTCTCGATGCCGGTCGAAGCACCGGCGCCCAGCCGAACAGATTGACGGGCCGCCTCGGCCCGGTGGCGATCGTCTTCATGGTCGTCGCCGCCGCCGCTCCGCTCACCGTCGTCGCCGGTACTTTCCCGATCGGCATCTCCGGCGGCAACGGCGCGGCCTACCCCGGGTCGTACGTGGTGTGCACTGCGGTGCTGCTGCTGTTCGCCGTCGGCTTCACCGCCATGGCCCGGCACATCACGGGTGCCGGCGCGTTCTACACCTACATCGCCCACGGCTTCGGCCGGCATGCCGGACTCGGCGCCGCGTTCCTGGCGTTGCTGTCCTACACCGCCGTCCAGGTCGGTGTGTACGGCTACATCGGCGCATCCATCAACGAGCTCATCACCGCCCACGGCGGACCCGCGGTGCCGTGGTACCTCTACGCGCTGCTGATGATGGCGGTCACCGGGTTTCTGGGCTACCGGCACATCGAACTGTCCGGCAAGGTGCTGGGCGTCCTGCTGGTGTGTGAGGTCGGCATCGTCCTGGTGATCAACGCCGCTGTCATCGGACATGGCGGCGCACAAGGACTTTCGACGGCAGTGCTGCACCCGGACGACTTCTTCTCCGGAGCGCCGGGCATCGCGCTGATCTTCGCGCTCGCCGGCTACATCGGTTTCGAGGCGACCGCGGTGTTCCGCGACGAGGCGCGCGATCCGGTGCGTACCATCCCGCGGGCGACCTACGCCGCGCTGCTGCTCATCGGTGGCTTCTACGCGCTGAGCAGTTGGGCGCTGGTGAGTGCCTGGGGTGACGCCGGTGCGGTCGACGAGGCGACGAAGAACCCGGCCACCATGCTCACCGAGACCGCGACCCACTATGTCGGTGCCGTCGCCGGCGACCTGGTCCAGATCTTCTTGATCACAAGCCTTTTCGCGGCGCTCCTGTCCTTCCACAATGTGCTGGCCCGCTACATCTTCTCGCTCGGCAACACCCGGGCGCTGCCCGAGCGCTGCGGCCGCTCGCACCCGCGGCACGACTCCCCGCACATCGCGTCGTTCGCGCAGACCCTCTCGGCACTGGTGCTCGTCGCGGCGTCGGTCGTTGCCGGCCTGGACCCGGTGACCCAGGTGTTCACGTGGTTCGTCGGCGCGGCCTCGGTGGGAATCGTGGTGCTGATGACGCTGACGTCCGCGGCCGTCGTCGTCTACTTCCGGCGCACCCGCCTCGACACCCGGCCATGGCACACCGTCATCGCACCGAGCCTGGGCTTCGCCGGGCTGGCGGTGCTGTCGGTGATGACCGCCATCAATCTGCCACTGCTGGTCGGCGGCTCCGGAACGCTGGCCGCCATCATCGGCGTCCTGCTGGTCGGTGCCTTCGCCGGCGGCATCGTCGTCGCGGTTATGCGACCGCACGCTGGAGCGGGGCAGAATGAAAACCCTGATATCGCAAAGGAGATCGCACGATGACCGCCACCCTGGACAAGGCTGGTACCGAGTCCGCCGCCACCACCCCCGACCACCCGCTCACCCCACTGAGTGCCGACGAAATCCGCGCGGTACGCGGCATCGTCGACGCCCACGGCCTGCTCGGTGACAGCGTCCGCTTCGTGTTCGTCGCGCTGGAGGAGCCGCACAAGAGCGATGTGCTGGCCTTCCGCCCCGGCGACACCATGGACCGGCGGGCTCGGGTGCTGCTGCTGGACCGGGCCACCGGGCGGGGCTCCGATCTGGTGGTGTCGGTGACCGAGGGCCGCGTGGTCAATGAGGTGACGATCGACAGCACCCGTGACGGACATGTGCCGATCCTGGACCAGGAGTTCGAGGACATCGAGTCGTTCCTTCTCGACTGCCCCGAGTGGATCGGGGCAATGACCAGGCGCAACCTGAATCCGACTGATGTGCGGGCGGTTCCGCTGTCGGCCGGCGTGTTCGGTCACGAGGACGAGGTGGGCCGGCGCATCGTCCGCGTGCTGGCGTTCTACCAGTACGACGCCGCCGACCTGCCCTGGGCGCACCCGATCGACGGTGTGGTTGCCTACGTCGACCTGACAGGCCGCACGGTCGTCAAGGTGATCGACGAGATCGAGCTGCCGCTGCCCACCGAACGCGGCGAGTGGGATGCCGCGCCGCATGCCGTCCCCGCCCGCACAGACCTCAAGCCCATCGAGATCACCCAGCCCGAAGGCGCGAGCTTCACCGTCGACGGCAACCAGATCACCTGGGCCGACTGGTCTTTCCGGTTCGGCTTCGATGTGCGTGAGGGCCTGACGCTGCATCAGCTGTCGATCGACGGGCGGCCCGTGGTGTACCGCGCATCGATCGCCGAGATGGTGGTGCCGTATGCCGATCCCTCACCAGTCCGCTACTGGCAGAACTACTTCGACCAGGGAGAGTACCTGTTCGGCCGCTACACCAATGCCCTCGAATTGGGCTGCGACTGTCTCGGCGAGATCAAGTACTTCGACGTCACCATCGCCGACGAGAACGGCGAGCCCAAGCTGATGAAGAACGCAATCTGCCTGCACGAGGAGGACTTCGGGGTGCTGTGGAAGCACACCGACATGTTCAACGGCATGGCCGAGGTGCGCCGGTCGCGGCGTCTGGTGATCTCCTTCTTCCTCACCATCGGCAACTACGACTACGGCTTCTACTGGTACCTCTACCTCGACGGCACCATCGAGCTGGAGGCGAAGGCCACGGGCATCGTGTTCGCGTCGGCTTACCGTGGGCCGGAAGGCTTTTCCACCGAGATGGCCCCGGGCCTGGGTGCGCCGTTCCATCAGCACATGTTCTCGGCGCGGCTCGACATGGCGGTCGACGGGCTGACCAACACCGTCGAAGAGGTGGACGCCGTCGGAGTCCCGGTGGGCCCGGAGAACCCGTGGGGCAACGCATTCCGCCCGCAGAAGACGAAGCTGACCCACGAGCTCGAGGCCATGCGCACCGCCGACAACCTCAAGGCCCGGGTGTGGCACATCACCAACCCGACGAAGCAGAACCGGCTGGGCCAGAACGTCGGCTACGCACTGCATCCCGAGGGGCAGCCGACGCTGCTGGCCGACCCGTCGAGCTCCATCGCCAAGCGGGCCGCCTTCGCGACCAAGCACCTGTGGGTGACGAAATACGATCCCGCGGAACGGTATCCGGCCGGCCAGTTCGTCAACCAGCACCCGGGTGACGCCGGCCTGCCGTCGTACGTCGCACAGGACCGCAACATCGAGGCCGAGGACATCGTGGTCTGGCACACCTTCGGGCTGACGCACTTCCCGCGGCCCGAGGACTGGCCCGTGATGCCGGTGGACTACGCCGGATTCAAGCTCAAGCCGGTCAGCTTCTTCGACCGCAACCCGGCGCTGAATGTGCCGCCGTCGCCGAAGAAGTCACACTGCTGCAACGGCTGAGCGGGAAATGAGCCGCCGGGCCTGGTCACCCCCGAAGACCGGGCCCGGCTTTCCGCTTTATCGGTTGCCCAGCCCGGACAGTCGCCAGGCCAGCTGATGCTGCAGGGCTGGCGCCTTGCCGGCCAATCCGACCGCCACGTTGCGGATCGGGCGCAGCGGCGCGGGCAGCGTGGCGAGACGGGTGAGCCGGTCGGTCAGGGTCACGACCTGCTGGGCCAGTGGACGTCGGGCCGCGCTGTACTCGTCGAGCACTGCATCGCTTCCGGTCGCCAAAACGGTTGCCAGGGCGTCACTTAACGCGATCGCATCCTGAATGCCCAGGTTCATGCCCTGGCCGCCTGCCGGGCTGTGCACGTGGGCGGCGTCACCGGCCAGCAGTATGCGGCCGGCCCGGTAGCTGTCGGCGACCCGATGATGGACGCGGAACCGGGAGCCCCATGCGACATCTGTCACGGTCACGCGGCCCGGCCCGAAGCCGCGCGCGTCGAGCATCTCCTGAATGAAGCCGGCGGGCGGCTGCTCGGGCGCGGTGTCGACGGGCGCGACGATTCGGTAGGTGCCGCCGGGAAGGGGCGCGACGACCGTCATCCCGTTGGAGGCCCAGAACAGGATCACCTCATCGTCGGAGACGTCGCCGGTGAGTCGGACGTCAGCCAGGGCGAAGGATTGGGCGTACTGACCGCCGGTGAATCCGATGCCGGCCTGGTCTCGGACAACGCTGTGCATACCGTCGGCGCCGACGACGTACCGTGCGCGGATCGTCCCGCCGTCGTCGAAATGTGCGGTGACGCCAGCGGTGTCCTGAGTGATTCCGGTCAGGGTCTTCGGCCGGATCACCTGGCCGCCGAGTTCGGTGAGGCGCTCCAGCAGTAGACGTTCGGTGGTCGACTGCGGCGCCATCAGGATGAACGGATACTTGGTGGGTAGCCAGCTGAAGTCGACCGGCACCAGCGTGCGCTGGCCATCGCGGATGGTGAACCGCGACGCCTGAATTCCTTCTTTGAGGAGTCGGCGAGATACGTCGAGGTCTTCCAGTACTTCGAGGGTTCGGGCACTGACCGCTGCGGCTCGTGACGTGTTGGCGCCGGCCGCCAGGCGGTCGACGACGGTCGCAGATATGTCGCGGGCCTGCAGGGCGACGGCCAGGGCCAGTCCGGTCGGGCCGGCTCCGACGATCAGCACATCGGTGTCAGTCATCTGCGTCTCCTTCCGTGAATGCCAACGCTTGTTGGCATAACCATGGTCGCGCGTTTTCACATCAAAGTCAACAGTTGTTGGCATACACTTGTTGGCATGCGTAGATCATCGGAAGAGACCAAGGCGGTGATCCTGGCCGCGGCCCGGGACAGGTTCGCGGAGAGCGGCTATCAGGCAGCCACGATCAGGGCGATTGCCGCCGACGCACGCATCGATCCGTCGATGGTCATGCGGTATTTCGGTAGCAAGGACCAGCTCTTCGCCGCTGCGGCCGAGTTCGACCTGGAGTTCCCGGACCTGTCGGACGTGCCGAGAGCCGACCTGGGCGCGGCCCTGGTCGAAGCCTTTCTCCAGCGCTGGACCCGGGACGACGGCCTGATCGTGTTGATGCGGTCGGCGACCACAAACGAGGAGGCCGCGGAACGCATGCGCGGCATCTTCGCCCAGCAGCTGCTGCCGGCGATCGCGCACCTGCAACCCAATGACGCCGGGCGCTGCGCGGGCTTGATCGGCACCCAGATGCTCGGGATGGCCCTGTGTCGCTTCGTACTGAGGATCCCGCCGGTCGTCGCGATGACGAACGAGGAATTGGTGCACTGGCTCGGACCGACGCTGCAGCGCTATGTCGATGGGGCCTGAGCCGCTAGCTGCGGATCAGGCCTCGATCTCGCCCGCGATCCGGCGTTCGATCGCCGCACGCGTCACCGCGGGCAGTGCGATGAGTCCGTCGAGTTCCCGGCGGGCCTTGTCGTAGGCGCTGTTTCGTTCGCCCGGGGTGGCCGCCGGGTCGGCCGCGACCCGCAGGAGGTGCTGAGCCCGGGCCAGCCGTTCCTGGTCGTCGGCGGAGAAGTCACTGCGCCGACGGCGGATCGCCTCGGCCTCGGCGATGTCGAACGCCGACGCGTATTCGTGGACGGCGTCCCGGTATTCGAGCTGCGCGTCGCGATCGCCGACCAGGTCGTCGGGAGTCGACGGGCGCAGCAGGTCGGCGCGGTTCTTGGCCTTGTGGAAGCCGACGGTCAGTGGGTCGCGCAGGTTCGTCATCGTCGGGAAGTCCAGCAGCTTGGCGACGTCCAACTCGTAACTGAGCCAACGCCCGTCGGTGTCATCGTGCTGCGCCAGCACCTTGCTGATGGTGCGGCGTTCGGTGGCGGTATCGACGCGGCCCCGTCCCGCCGCCTCGGCGACGGCGATCTTGGTCTGCTGCTTGATGCGGTAGCGCTCCAGGCGGCGTTCGGCGCGCCGATCATTGGCCACCGCAATGGCTCGAACAGCGCCGCCGATCACCCCGCTCAGCGGAAAGATCAGCCACCAGAAGTGCATCGCCGTTTGCACCCTGTCCAGCATGCCATCGTGTCGGCTCAGCTGTCGGGGACGCCGATCCGGCGGTACCGCTGCAGGCGCACCCCGAGCCGTTGCGCGGCGGGCACGGTGTGCAGTGTGTGCAGCTCGGCGGCGATCGTGGCCGACAGCCGCCCGATGAACCCCGACGGATCATCGGCCGCGTCGGGCTCCTCGGGCACGATGACGTCGACGATGCCGGCCGTCAACAGATCCGCAGACCGAACACCTTGGGCGGCAGCCAGTTCCGGAGCATGGTCGACGTCGCGGTAGACGATGGCGCTGGCTCCTTCCGGCGGCAACGGCGCCAGCCAGCCGTGCTGGGCGGCCAGTACCCGGTCTGCCGGCACCATCGCCAGCGCCGGCCCGCCGCTGCCCTGACCCAGCAGCACCGACACCGTCGGGGTGTCGAGCGTGACGAGTTCGGCGAGGCACAGCGCGATCTCCCCGGCCAGCCCGTCTTCCTCGGCCTGTTGCGACAGCGCGGGCCCGGCGGTGTCGATCACGAGTACCAGCGGCAGCTGCAAGCCGGCCGCCAGCGCCATTCCGCGGCGGGCCTCCCGCAGCGCGCGCGGCCCGACCAGCCCACCGATCACCCGGCGCTGACCGACCACCACCGCGGGCTGCCCACCGAAGCGGGCCAGCGCCAGCAGCGTCGTCCCCGACTCGCCGCGGCCGGTCCCGGACAGCAGTACCCGGTCGGTCGCCCCGTGCGCGAGCAGGTAGTCCACGCCCGGCCGGTCCGCCCGCCGCGACGCCTCCACTGACTCCCACGCCGGGACATCCGCGATTTGTGCACGCTTTTCCGCGCCCTCCGCGGATTTTCGTGCACAAATCCCTGGATCGGGCGGGTCGGAGACGACCTTCAGCACCTGGTCGATGACGCCGCGCAGCTTGTCCAGTGGCACCACACTGTCGATCACGCCGTGGGCGAACAGGTGCTCGGCGGTCTGCACGCCGGCGGGGAACGGCTCGCCGTACAACTGCTCGTACACCCGCGGCCCGAGGAACCCGATCAGGGCGCCCGGCTCAGCGGCGGTGAGGTGACCGAGCGATCCCCACGACGCGAACACCCCGCCGGTCGTCGGGTGCCGCAGATACACCAGGTAGGGCAGGTGCGCTTTCTTGTGCAGCTCGACGGCCGCGGCGATCTTCACCATCTGCAGGAACGCGACAGTGCCCTCCTGCATGCGCGTGCCGCCCGATGAGGGCGAGGCGATCAACGGCAAGCCGAGCGCCGTCGCACGCTGCACGGACGCGGTGATCCGCTCCGCCGCGGCCACACCGATCGACCCGGCCAAGAAGTCGAATTCGCAGGCCAGTACGGCCACTCGCCGGCCGGACACGGTGCCCTCACCGGTGAGGACGGATTCGTCCAGGCCGGTTCGCAGCGTTGCATCGGTCAGCTCGGCGCGGTACTCGGGCGTGACGGGCACCTGCAGGGGCGGTCCGTCCCAGCTGCGGAACGATCCGTCGTCGAGGATGGCGTCGAAGAACTGCCGTGCTCCGGTCCGGCTCACATCGAGAAGCGTATATAGGCTGGCCGCATGATCGGAGTGACCCGGGACGGCAATGTCCTGACCCTGGAAATGCAGCGACCCGAGCGACGCAACGCGCTCAACGCCGCACTCGTCGACGGCGTGCGTGAAGAAATCGAGAAGGCCTCGCCGGCGGATACCCGCGCGATCGTGCTGACCGGGCAGGGCACGGTGTTCAGCGCGGGCGCCGACCTGTCCGACGCCGAGGGCGTGGCCAAGGAACTGCCGGACAAGGCACTGGCCCTGAACCTGGCCATCGATGTCAGCCCGATCCCGGTCATTGCGGCCCTGAACGGCCCGGCGATCGGCGCCGGCGTCATCCTCGCCATGATCTGCGACCTGCGGGTCGCCGCTCCGGGCGTGTTCTTCCAATTCCCGATCGCCAAATACGGTCTGGCGCTGGACAACTGGAGCATCCGACGGCTGACGTCGCTGGTCGGGCACGGCCGGGCGCGCGCCATGTTGCTCGCGGCCGAGCGGCTCGAGTTGGAGACCGCGCTGCAGACCGGGATGGTCAACCGCACCGGCTCGCTGGCCGACGCGCAGGCCTGGGCGGCCGAGATCGCCGGCTACGCGCCGCTGTCGCTGGCGCACTCCAAGCGCGTGCTCAACGACGACGGTGCCTACGACACCGTCCGCGGCGAGCACACCCGCATGTTCAACAAGGCGTGGGCCAGCCCGGACGTGATCGAGGCCCAGGTGGCCCGGTTCGAGAAGCGGGCGCCGAGGTTCCAGGGCGCCTGATGCTGCGACGGGCACTGCGGCTGATGTGGGGAACGGCGGCGCTGGCGGCCGGTGGCTGGGTGTTGCGGGCGCTCAACGGCGCGCCCGCCGCACTCGGGGCCGGTCCGGCGGACATCAACGCGGTGGCCGCCGATTCGCCCAACTATCACGACGGCGTGTTCGTGAACCTCGAGCCGCCGTCCGGCACCGAGCTGACCCGGGAACAGCAGGCCGGGCTGGTGCGCGAGCTGCTGACCAGCAGCGCGGTACAGCGCCCGCCGGTGCCCATCCCGCTGGTGGTGCCCGATCCCGGGCTTACCGCCGGGGACCTCGCGGTCACGTGGTTCGGCCACTCCTCGGCGCTGATCGAGATCGATGGCTACCGCGTGCTGGCTGATCCGGTGTGGAGCCGACGGTGCTCGCCGTCGGGTCGGGTCGGGCCGCAGCGGCTCCATGAGGTGCCCGCGCCGCTGGAGGCGCTGCCGGCCATCGACGCGGTGATCATCAGCCACGACCACTACGACCACCTCGACATCGACACCGTCACGCAGCTGGCCAGCATGCAGCGGGCCAAGTTCTTCGTGCCGCTGGGTATCGGCGCACACCTGCGGTCGTGGGGTATCCCGGCCGAGCGCGTCGTCGAACTGGACTGGAACCAGAGCGCCAATCTCGGCGAGCTGACCCTGGTGTGCACGCCGGCCCGGCATTTCTCCGGCCGCTTCCTGACCCGCAACACCACATTGTGGGCGTCGTGGGCCCTGATCGGCCCGCAGCACCGGGCGTTCTTCGGTGGCGACACCGGCTACACGAAGAGCTTCGGTGACATCGGTGCCGACTACGGGCCGTTCGACCTGACCCTCATGCCCATCGGCGCGTACCACCCGGGCTGGCCCGACATCCACATGAACCCGGAGTTCGCGGTGCGGGCGCATCGTGATGTGACCGACAGCGGCCTGCTGGTGCCGATCCACTGGGCGACGTTCCGGCTGGCCCCGCACCCGTGGTCCGAGCCGGTCGAGCGGATGATCATCGCGGCGCGCGACGAATCGGTGGACGTCGCGGTGCCCATGCCGGGCCAACGCGTGGAGCCGGCGCGGCTGCCCGGCCTCGATGAGTGGTGGCGGCCGTCCAAATAGCGATTTGTGCACGACTTTCCGCGCCCGTCGCGGATTTTCGTGCACAAATCCCGATCAAGTGGGGGGGATGAAGCGTGACTGTCGACGACCCGGAACGCAGCATCACGGCCGAGCTCGCCGGGCTGTCGGATGCCGACGTCGCCCAGCGGGTGGCGGCGGGCCAGACCAACGACGTCCCGACGCGGGCGGCCCGCAGTGTCTCGGAGATCGTCCGCGCCAACGTCTTCACCCGGATCAACGCGATCCTCGGGACACTCTTCGTGATCGTGCTGGTGACGGGCTCGGTGATCAACGGGCTCTTCGGGCTGTTGATCATCGCCAACAGCGCGATCGGCATCATCCAGGAGCTGCGAGCCAAACAGACTCTGGACCGGCTGGCGATCGTCGGCCAGGCAAAACCGTTGGTGCGCAGGCGGTCCGGTACGCAGGAACGGCCGGCGGGCGAGGTGGTGCTCGACGACGTCATCGAACTCGGCCCGGGCGATCAGATCGTGGTGGACGGCATCGTGTTGGAAGCGGCCAACCTCGAGGTCGACGAGTCACTGCTCACCGGTGAGGCCGACGCCATCGACAAGAACCCGGGCGACACCGTCATGTCGGGCAGCTTCGTCGTCGCCGGTAGCGGTTCCTACCGCGCCACCAAAGTCGGCCGGGCGGCCTACGCGGCCCAATTGGCCGACGAGGCAAGCAAATTCACCCTGGTGAAATCCGAGCTGCGCAGTGGTATCAACACCATCCTGCAATTCATCACCTACCTGCTCTGGCCGGCCGGTGCGCTCATCATCTACACCCAGCTGTTCACCGTCACGGGGGTGGGCTGGAGAGAATCGGTGCTGCGGACGGTCGGGGCCCTGGTGCCGATGGTGCCCGAAGGCCTGGTGCTGATGACGTCGCTGGCGTTCGCCGTCGGGGTGGTCCGGCTGGGCCGGCGCCAATGTCTGGTGCAGGAGCTGCCGGCCATCGAAGGCCTGGCCCGCGTCGACGTGGTGTGCGCCGACAAGACCGGGACGCTGACCGAAAACGGCATGCGCGTCAGCGATCTCAGCACGTTCACGTCGGACGACGCGGCGGCGGTGCTGGCGCAGATGGCGGCCGACGACGTCCGGCCCAACGCCAGCATGGCCGCCATTGCCGAGGCGTACAAGCTGCCGCCCGGCTGGACGCAGACGGCGAACGCGCCGTTCAAGTCGGCGACCAAGTGGAGCGGGGTGTCATACGGCGAGCACGGCAACTGGGTGCTCGGCGCGCCCGACGTCTTGCTCGCCGCTGGTTCACCCGAAGCCGAGCAGGCCGAACAGATCGGCGCACAAGGCCTGCGCGTACTGCTGCTCGGGTCCTCGGACCGTCCGGTTGACGCACCCGATGCGCCCGGTCAAGTGACCCCCGCGGCGCTCGTCACCCTGGAGCAGCGGGTGCGTCCCGACGCCGGCGAGACGCTGGAGTACTTTGCGCAACAACACGTCTCGGTGAAAGTGATCTCCGGCGACAATGCGGTGTCGGTGGGCGCGGTGGCCAGTTCCCTCGGGCTGCACGGCGAGACGCTGGATGCCCGTCATCTTCCGGACGAACCCGAGCAGCTGGCCGAAACCGTAAGCGAATACACCACTTTCGGTCGCGTTCGGCCGGACCAGAAGCGGGCCATGGTGCACGCGCTGCAGTCGCGCGGTCACACCGTCGCGATGACGGGCGACGGCGTCAACGACGTCCTGGCGCTCAAGGACGCCGACATCGGCGTCGCGATGGGGTCGGGCAGCTCGGCGACCCGCGCCGTCGCGCAGATCGTCCTGCTGGACAACAAGTTCGCCACTCTCCCTTACGTGGTGGGGGAGGGGCGCCGCGTCATCGGTAACATCGAGCGGGTCTCGAATCTGTTCCTGACCAAGACGGTGTACTCGGTGCTGCTGGCCGTCCTCGTGGGGCTGGCCGGCCTGTCCGCCCGGTTCTTCGGCACCGAGCCGGTGCTGTATCCGTTCCAGCCGATCCACGTCACCATCGCGGCGTGGTTCACCATCGGTATTCCGGCGTTCGTGCTGTCACTGGCGCCCAACAATGAACGGGCACACCACGGTTTCGTGCGCCGCGTGATGACGGCCGCGCTGCCGTCGGGCCTGGTGGTCGGTGCCGCGACGTTCACCTCGTACCTGCTGGCCTATCACGGCAAATACGCCGACGAGGTCCAGCAGAACCAGGCGTCGACCGCCGCGCTGATCACGCTGCTGGTGGCCGCGGTATGGGTGCTGGCAGTCGTGGCGCGGCCCTATCAGTGGTGGCGGGTGGCCCTGGTCGCCGCGTCGGCGTTGGCTTACGTCGTGATTTTTTCGATTCCGTGGGCGCAGCAACAGTTCATGCTCGACCCGTCGAACCTGGCGCTGACCTCGGCGGCCGTCGGAATCGGGCTGGTGGGCGCCGGTCTGATCGAGGTGTTGTGGTGGCTACAGGGCCGCTGGCTGGGCGAGCCGCGGCGGTTGTGGCGAACCGGCGAGCAATGAAGAATGAGCACGTTCACCGGACGATCCGGCAATAGATAGGGTGGGAATCATGGGATTTCTGGACAAGGTGAAGGACCTGGCGGCGCAGAACGCCGACAAGGTCGAGGCCGCTATCGAGAAGGTCGGCGACATCGTCGACGAGAAGACCGACGGCAAGTTCAAGGGCGTCGTCGACAGCGCCCAGGAGGCCGCGAAGAAGGCCGTCGCGGGCGAGCAGCCCGCTGCTGAGCCGCCTGCCGAGGGGACGCAACAGCAGTAGTCATGGCAAAGCTCGCAAGTTCTATCGAAGTACCGCTGTCGCCCGACAAGGCATGGGAGGCAGCGTCGGACCTCTCCCGGTACGACGACTGGTTGTCCATTCACCGCATGTGGCGCAGCCCGCTGCCCGAGACCTTGGGGAAGGGCACGCAGATCTCCTCCGTCGTCGAAGTCAAAGGCATGCTCAACCGGGTCGACTGGACCATCGTGCACTACAACCCGCCCGGATCGTTGACTCTCAACGGCGTCGGCAAGGGTGGTGTCCGGGTCAAGTTGATGGCCAAGATCACGCCGTTGGGCGATGGTTCGAACGTGGCGTTCGACATCCACCTGGGTGGTCCGGCCCTGTTCGGCCCGATCGGCATGGTGGTGGCGGCTGCGCTGCGGTCCGACATCCACCGGTCTCTGGAGAAGTTCAAGGAGTTGTTCGCCTCGGCTTAGACCCTGTCCAAGGTGAAGAAGATGGCGAGGATCCTCGAGATCCTCGCCATCTTTTTCACGATCGGGGCCCGCGATGAGTTTTCGGCGTGGTGGTTGTCTGTACTGACGACCACTCCGTCACTCGTCTAGGGAGAACATCATGGCCACTCGTACTGCAACCCCGCTGGGCGCACCCGTCTGGATCGACCTCGCCACCTCGGATGTGGCTGGCGCCCAGGCGTTCTACCGCACGGTGATGGGTTGGGACTACGAAAACCCCGGCGCCGACTACGGCGGCTACATCAACGCCCGGCGCGACGGCCGTTACGTCGGCGGCATGATGGCCAGCGATCCGGCGTGGAACGCTCCCGATGCCTGGACCGTGTACCTGCACACCGCCGACATTCAGGCGACCATCGACGCGGCGGTCGCCGCCGGCGCCACCAACTGCATCCCGGCCATGGAGGTGCCCGAGAAGGGCTGGATGGCGATGCTCACCGACCCGACAGGTGCCTTCTTCGGGCTGTGGCAGCCGACTGGGCACCAGGGCTTCGAGGCGTACGAAGAAGCCGGCGCCCCGGTGTGGTTCCAGCTGACCACCACCGAGTTCGCCAAGGCCACCGAGTTCTACACCACGGTGTTCGGCTGGCAGCTCCAGGTCGAGGCCGACAGCCCCGAATTCCGCTACAGCAACGCCATCTTCGACGGCACCCCGCTGATCGGCGTGATGGACGGCACCGTGATCCCCGGCTTGGACCGTTCCACGTGGAACTGCTTCCTCGGGAGCGACGACGTCGACAAGACCATCGAGCTCGTCGTCGCCAACGGCGGCTCTGTACTGCGCGCCGCCGAGGACACCCCGTACGGGCGGCTGGCCGCCGTCACCGATCCGACGGGTGCCGCGTTCAACCTGTCGTCGCTGAAGGACTGACCACCCTGCGCGTAGCGGGTGGCGAGAACGCCGAGATTCTCGCCACCTGCCCTGCGTCGTGCTGCCGGATCTCGGACCCGCTGAGCGACTCCTGGCATTGATCACAGGCCAGTTCGGCGTGGAATTCGTTCGTGCACCGCCAGTGGGTGACGAGTACGGCCGGCCCCTCCGGCGTGGCGAACCAGCGCTGCGCCCAGTCGAGGGCGGTGACGACGATGGGCAGCACCGCGCGCCCCTTTTCGGTGAGGCGGTACCGGCCGTCGTTGGCTGCCAGCACGTCGTTGGCGACCAGGATCTGCAGCCGGTCGGTCAGCGATCCCGGTGGGGCGCCGAGCTGTTCGGCGAAATCGGTGAATCGGGTGGTCCCCACGAACGCGGCCACCATGATCGCGAACGACCACCGATTGCCGAGGATGCTCATCGTCTGAGGGAACAGCTCGGCCTGGCCGGCGCGGTCACCATGGGAGCGCCGCCGGGTCGCCGATTCCGGTATGGAGCGGGACCACGATCCGCTCGGACCCCATTGCGCGACAAGGCTCTTTTCGTCGGCCAGGCTGCCACAGGCGCGGCAGGTCAGCAGGGGAGAGAAGGTCTGCCCGCACAGTCCGTGCCGCATGGCGGGCAGGCTGTGTTCGGGCACCCACCGGCGTTCCCACGCCCAGATCGATACCAGCACCGGCCACAATGACCGGCCGCGTCCCGTCAGCCGATACTCATATCGGGTCGGATTCGACTGATATTCAACACGGTTCAGCAGACGGACGTCAGTCATCGTGCTCAGTCGCCGGCTGAGCACCGCATGGGAGATCGGCAGCCGTTCGGCGAACTCCGCGTATCGGGTGGCGCCCAGCACGGCCTGCTGTGCGATCAGCAGGGTCCATTCGTCGCCGAGCAGGCCGAGCATCCGGCCGACGGCATTGACATCCGGGCTGGGTTCCATCAGACCCGCCAGCGCCGCAGCTCCGAGCCGGCGGCCCAGGTCGAATGCGTGCCGCTCGATACCCGTTCCGGCAGTGGGAGTTTGCACACCGGTCCGTCGCCGACCCGGGCCGCGTCGAATACCAGGCAATAGGACTCGTCGGCGTTCATGTCGGTGGTGATGGTGACGAGATAGCCGTCGTCCTCGCCGATGCTGCCGACGCGCGCTGCCATCGCCGTCTCGCTGCCGAACACCCCGTCTTCGAACGCGAACCGCTGTTCGGAACCGGTGTGCAGATCATGCCGGACCAGGCCGTCGAACAAGAACCAGCCGGGCTTCCCGGTCGCGGCATAGACGTAGCGGTAGTCGCGGCCCGCGTTCGCGGCGTTGATCATCCCGAATTCGGTGATGCTGTCGGACAATTGCTCTTCACGGGTCTGCCCGGTGACGAGGTTGAACCGCCAGCGATGCAGCCTGGTCTGCATGCCATCAAGCGACAGGCCGCGAAAGATGTGCTGCCACTTGCGATCCATACCGTTGTCGGTGCCGGCACTCGGCGCGGGCTCGCCCTGGAAGAACCCGTCGAGCACAATCTCGTCGCCGTCCTCGTAGGCGTTGGTGAAGTGCAGGACGTAGGTGCTGTCCGCTTCGAACCAACGTACGTCGCCGCCGGTGCCGCGGCGGGGCAGGACCGCGAACCGTGACGGGATGTCCCGGTGCAGCCGTGGGATGTGCGCGTTCTGTTCGAGGAGCTCGGCATCCCAGAACAACGGAAAGTCGTTGAGGATCACGAAGTTTTCCGTGAACGCCATGTCGTGCGGCAGTCGCGGTCCGGGCAGTTCGACGTCGACGTAGTGCACCAGCGCGTTGTTGGCGTCGACAACCCCGTAGTGCAGGTACGGCGCCTGCTTGCCGTAGTTGAAGAACAGCAGTTCGCCGGTGCGGTCGTCGGACTTCGGGTGCGCCGACACCCCGAGGTCGGTCGGGAAGCCGCCGCGCCAGTCCTCCTTGCCGAGGTTGTCGCCGGTGTACGGATCGATGCGGTACAGGTCGCCACATTGATAGAAGCTGGTCAGCGCCACCCCGCGATGCACCGTCACGTCGGTACTCGAAGCGTCCTTCATGAACGTGCGGGCGCCCCAACCGTGGTCACGTTGGGCCAACTCGACCGGTTCGGCGATTCCCGGCCATAGCGGGCCGCCTGCCTCGATCTCGGCGAGCAGACCATCGGTTCGGACGAACCTGTTGCGGTAGAAGGCTTTTCCGTCTCGAAAGCCCACGATGTGCAGCATCCCGTCGCCGTCGAAGGGGTGGTAGAACTTGAACGCCGGATGCAGCGGGTTCTCGGTGTTGCGCAGGTACACCCCGTCCAGATCGACGGGAATCTCGCCTTCGATTGCGGGCAGGTCGTCGGCGTCCCACTCGGTGGTCTGCGGCCGCCAGGCACCGGTCCGGTACGGGTGGTCGTCGTCTTCCGGCAGGGTGGACAGGTACTTGGCGACGACTTCGGTGTTCATGAGGCCTCCCGGGCTGACCCGATGACAAAGGTGACCGTGGTGGGCGTCGCGCCCAGGTGGACCTTCGGCGGCGAACATCTCGGCGCACGCGTCGGCGACGTGGACATCCGGACGTTCACTCCGGCACGTTACTACAACTAAGAGAGTGACTGAACCCTCCGCCGTGATGGAGTGAAGAAGATGCGGGAAAAGTGTCGCAATCCCGGGTGTTCGGTGCTCCTACCGATATGAACATCCACTGGCGGCACCAGCACCCCGCAGCGACGACCTACGAGATCGTCGACCAGCTCCACGATCGCCACGCCGTCGGCGTCACCGCCGACCGCGTCGCAGAGACCGTCGCGAACTGGCTCGCCGAACTCGATGTGCAGAGCCCGCTGACCGAGGACCTCGCCCGCGCGACACAGCGCGGTGACTGGCCCGCCACCCACACCATCTGCGACCAGCTGTCCATCGACCTCATGATCGCGGCCTGACGTGGCGCTACGTGCGCCGCTGGCCGGTCAGCAGCGTCTCGATCAGCTCGCGATACGGGCCGACCAAATAGGCGGTGTCGCCCGCGCGCAGCTGGGTATCTCGCCGGGGCCGCCGGTGCGTCGTGCCCGCGCGAGTGATGGCGATGACGCGGGTCTGAGTCGGGACGTCGGCCATCCGCATCCCGTCCAGCGCACTACCGGCGTCGACGTTGACACCGCCCACCGTGAACGACTGCTGGCCCACCGAGAACGTGCCCAGCACCTGCAGGCCCATCGCGGCGCCGATGAACCACGGGGCCGCCAGTTCGACCGTCGACCGGACGTTGTCGAAGCCGAACCGTTGGGCCACCGCGGCGCCGAGAGTCCGGTCGTAGATTCGCAGCACCAGAGGTACCTCCGGCCGGTCGATTTCCGGAAGCACCCGCGGACTGAGCATCTCGCGCAGCACGATGCCGGTTTCGATGTTCACCATGTCGTCTGCCGTCAGCACGGCGACAGCGCGGGCCTTGTCCAAGCCGGCCAGTTCCAGGGTCTGCCGCAGGGTCGCATCACCGAAGATCACGGGCACGTCCAGTTGCGCGGCCTGCGCGAGGAACCGGTTGGATTCGTCGCGTTCGATGACGGCGACGTCGTAGCCCGCGGCAGTCAGGTCACTGACCACGCGGATACCGAACGAGCCGAGGCCGACCACGACGATGTGGTTGCGCAGATGCTGCACCCGGCGGCGTCCGGCCGAATGACCGAGCCGGCGGGACAGCAGGGCGTCGGCGGTGAAGGCGACCAGAATCGCGGTCGTCGTGACGCCGGCGAACATCAACGCAATACCCCACAGCCGCAACCAGGTTGGTTGTTGCAGGAAGCTGAAGTCGCCGTAGCCGACAGTCGCGATGGTCTCGGTCGAGAAGTACAGCGCATCGATCCAGCTCATGCCGTGCGGATTGTGATACGCGAAGCGCAAGAGCACCGTTGACCCGAGGAGCAGGCTGGTCGACGCCCCGAGCGCCCACCAGAACGCCGGGTTGATGTCGTCGCGCACGACACGCAGCGTGTCGATGACTCGACGTGGCCATGGGCGACGCGCTCTGCTGGTCAACGGCCGCGACACGGAGATGCCGGCGTCGGCCAATTCCTCAGCGGTGCCGACCATCGCGGTCCAGTCGCCGGCGCGGACCTCGAAATCCCTTCCGGGACATGGTGTCACTTCACCTGGGTGCTCCGAGCCGTCACCGCGGATGACGGCAACCGGCGCCAGGTCGCCGAACGTCTCCCGGAGCGTGGCGTCGCGCGTGACCTCCGTGCCCGAGATGACGAAGTCGATGCCGGCTGCCGGGATGGTATGCGTGGTGCGGGCCAGGCAGGCCTCCACGACCGACGGCGCGGCCAGGTCGGCGACGTCCAGGACCGCACCCGGGCCGTTGTCCTCGGCTACCGCGCCGCGCAGCACACTGTTGGCCAGCCGTGTCACCACCCGGACCGTGGGATTGAGTTGCCTTGCCAACAGCGCGATTTCGAGGTTGACGGCGTCGTCGTCACCCACGCACACGATGGCGGCCGCACTGGTCACGATGGCGGCCTTCAGGCCCGCGGGTTCATGGATCGTCACTACGGTGGCGCCCGCCGCTTGCAGCCCCTCGGCGATCCGATTGGCGAGGGCGTCGGTGCCGCAGACGATGACGTGCCCGTGCATGCGCCTACTGGTCCGCCGAGGCCAGCGCGAAGTCGGCGAAGTCGAAGCCGGGCACCACGACACAGCTCACGAGGGTGGGTTCGTCATCACGCGGCCTCGCGCGCTGCCAGTGTCCCGGCGGGACCAGTGCTTGCGGCCGTTCGCCCGCCGCGATGTCCGCCCCGAGTAACACGGTATCCGCGGTCGCTCGCTCCGGACCCACTTCCAGCAGCAGCGGGCTGCCGCGGTGGAACAGCCACAGTTCGGCGCTGTGCACGGTGTGCCAGGCCGACTGCTGACCGGGCATCAGCAAGAACAGGATCGCGGTCCCGGCGCTACGCGCGCCGGAGTACTGCGCGGGCAGCGCGGACCGTGGGACGGTCAGATCGCTGCGCCAAGTCTCGCGGTACCAGCCGCCTTCCGGATGCGGCGACAGGTCCAGCTGTCGTGCCCAGTCGGGGAGATCGGTCATGGCACTTGAGGCTACGGCTGATCAGCTGTGTCGGCCTGCCGGATGGTCGATACGCTCGTGTCATGGAACGCTTGCGGCCCGCCTGGATCGTGGCTCTGTGCGCGTTGGTGTTGTTGGTCAGTGCCTGGTTGCCGTGGCTGTCGAGCCCGGCGGGGCGCGCGAACGCCATCGGCGGCAAGGTTGGGCACATCATTGTTCCGCCACCGGGTTTCGGCGTCGGGCAGCTGATGGTGCTGCTGTCGTCGTGCCTGCTGGTGGCGGCCACGATGGCCGCGCGCAAGCTGTCGGCACGGGTGGCTTCCGTTGTGGCCCTGGTGCTTTCAGCCGGGTTGACGGCACTCGGTATCTGGTATCACGTCCTCTACGTGCACAGCCCGGTGGTCGCCTCGTACGGGTTGTATGTCGGTTTGGTGGCGGCCGGGCTGGCGATCGTGTTGTCGGTGCTGGCCTCCGTCGTCGCCTGGCGGTCGTGATGGGGTTCGTCGAACCGGTCGTGCTGACGGGGCAGCGGTGGGTGACGCTGGAGCCGCTCACGACCGACCACATTCCGGAGATCGCCGAAGCTGCCGCCGACGGGGACCCGGGCCGGTTGTGGTTCACCTCCGCGCCGTCGCCGGCGACGGCAGGGGAGTGGGTGCACTCCCGGTTGGCGGTGCAGCGCCCCGACAGCGGGTTGACGTTCGTCGTGCGCTCGCTCGACGGCCGGCTCATCGGGTCGTCCAGCTACCTCAATGTGGACGGCTCCAACCGGCGCCTGGAGATCGGCGCCACCTGGTATGTGGAGTCGGTTCGGCGGACCGGGGTGAACACCGAAGCCAAACTCCTGCTGCTCTGGCACGCTTTTGAAGCGCTCGACTGTATAGCAGTGGAGTTCAGAACTCACTTCTTCAACTCGGCGAGTCGCGCGGCAATTGAACGGCTCGGAGCCAAGCTCGACGGGGTGTTGCGCTCGCACCTGTTGCTCAGTGACGGGTCCCGGCGCGACACCGTGGTGTATTCGATACTCGACATCGAATGGCCCGCAGTGCGGAACAACCTGCAATTCCGCTTGAACAGGTAACTTTCCTTGCCCCCGTGATCAGCATCTCTTGAGCAAAACTTGACAGTTTGCCAAGCTATGTTTTTGAATTTGTGTCTAATCGTGACCGAATTGTGATTTGATCCAAGCATCGGTTCGTTCGCTTGATCGGGGGGACGGATGTACGCAATGAGCTTCAAGTCGTACGCGGGCGGCATGCTCGTGGCCGCTCTGATCGCCGGTGCGGAGGTGGTGTCGGCGCCGTCGAGCAACGCCGACGCACCCGTATATGTCGACCACACGGGCTACGGTCAGCAGACCGGCCAACCCGCTGGCCAACCACCCTCCACTCCTGGACGGACCATG
Organism: Mycolicibacterium sp. CBMA 226; assembly: GCF_009729075.1. Taxonomy (GTDB): domain Bacteria; phylum Actinomycetota; class Actinomycetes; order Mycobacteriales; family Mycobacteriaceae; genus Mycobacterium. Next base: position 110,975 of record NZ_VTGY01000015.1, read on the forward strand.
GGCGCGATCCAGGCCGCGAACTCCGGCGGGCCGGGTCAGTGCACCTGGGGTGCGCTGCAGAAGGCCTTCGAGAACGTGGGCTATTACCCCGACATCCACGGCAACGCCAAGGTGTGGGCCGACTCCGCGCGTGCCCGCGGCTGGACTGTCGTGGACGAGCCGCAGGCCCGGTCCATCGTGGTATATCCCTCCGACCTGCCGGGCGTCAGCGAGTACGGCCACGTGGCATGGGTGAATTCGGTGTCCGGCCGCTGGATCAACATCACCGAGATGAACAACGAGTCACACGGCGGGCCCTTCGCATGGTGGACACGCGACACCCAGCACATCCCGGGGATGAGCTACATCCTGTTGCCCTGAGAGTCCTCAGGGCCGCGCCTCGAAAACGAGGTTGAACGGTGTCTCTGTCGCCCTTCGGAATTCGTTGAAGCCGCCACCATCGACGACGACGTCGCGCAGCCTGGCCTCACCCGCCTGTGCACCGAGGGCCGGACCTCTGCGCGCCAATGACACCGGCACGCAGATCTGAGACGACGCGCCATACATCATGCGGCCGACCGGATTCAGGTTGTCCTGCAACTGATCATTGGCGAACGGTTCGACGATCATCGCGATACCGTTGTCCTTGAGGGCTGCCCGGGTGTGCTTCATGACGCCGACGGGATCGCCCATGTCGTGCAGGCAGTCGAAGAACGCGATCAGGTCAAACTCTTTGTCCGCGTAACTTGTTGCGTCGGCGACCTCGAATCTGGCGTTGGACGCCCCAGCCTCTGCCGCCCGTTCGGTAGCGACGCGGATCGACTCAGGGTGGTAGTCGTAGCCGATGAACCGCGAGTTCGGGTAGGTCGTGGCCATCAGGATGGTGCTGACGCCATGGCCGCAACCAACGTCGGCGACCTTGGCTCCCGTCTGCAGGCGTTCGACCGCGCCGTCGAGAGCTGGTAGCCAGGAGTCGACGAGGTTGGCGTTATAGCCCGCACGGAAGAACCGCTCGGTGCCGGTGAACAGGCACGGGTGGTGTTCGCCCCATTCGAGGCCATTGCCGGTTCTGAAGTTGTCGGTCGTGCGGTCGAGGACGTGGAACACTGCTTCGATGATGTTGTAGGCGCCCGGGATGTCGACGGGGCCGTTCGGATCGGCCAGGCATGCGGCCTGTTCCGGGCTCAGCGACCAGCTGGCACTGTCCGCGTCGAATTGGACGTAGCCTCCGGCGGCCTGGTTGGCGAGCCACTCACGGACATACCGTTCTACGGTGCCGGTCTTCTCGGCCAGTTGAGCTGATGTCATTGGTTCGGCTGCCAGCGCTTTGTACAGCCCAAGTCGATCACCGAGCAGGATCAGGCTGGCGCTCATCGCGGCGCCCATGTCGCCGATCGCCATGCCGAGAAATTCGTTGAGCTTGTCTTCATCCACAGTCATGTCTGGACCTCCAGAAATGTGGTTGCCAGACTGACTGTACGACTGCGGAAATTACTGAACAATGCGTAGTTTTTCGACGGTTGAAACGCTGCTGTAGACGCCCGGCAGCGGATGGCATGCCTCGACGCGCAATTGGCGGTGCCGCGTTCCGCCGTGGAATCCGACGGTTGGGGGTAGAAACAACCTATGGGCAAACAGCTGTTGCTCGCGGCCTATGTGGCCACGATGATCGCGATCATCGTGGGCGTCGACGTCCTGCTGTTCCGTCACCATTTTTGGCCCCGCCTGATGGCGAATGTCGGGATCGTGTTGCTATTCGGAGCGTGCTACTTCCGATTCATGAAGTCGGCCAATTGACGGTGCTGCCGGCCCGGTGACTCATCAGATGTGGATCGTCGTCGCCATCCTGGCCGGCGCCGTCGGCCTGTTCGTATGGGGCCGGCCCCGCGCCGACATCGTCGGCGTGCTCGTGGTGGTCGCGCTGATGAGCAGCGGAGTGCTGACGCCGACCGAAGCGCTCGCGGGCTTCGGCTCCCCAGTGGTCATTCTCTTGGCCGGGATATTCATTGTCAGTGCGGGTCTGGTCAACACCGGCATCACACAGCGGCTCGGTGAATTCGTCGTCAAGGTCGGTGGCCGCAGTGAATCGCGGCTCGTCGCGTTGATCATGGTGCTGTCCGCCGGCATCGGCTCGGTCATGAACTCGTCGGCTATCGTCTCGATGCTCATACCCGTGGTGCTGACGGTCGCGGCCGCAACAGGTTTGAACCGCAAGCGCATGCTGATGCCCTTGTGTGTGGCCGTCATGATCAGCGGCATGATGACGTCGATCGCGTCGTCGCCGAACATCATCATCGAGAGCATTCTCACCCAACGCGGCATCACGCCGACGCTCGGCTTCTTCGGCTTCACGCCGTTCGGTGTCGTCACGCTCGCGGTGAGTGTCGTCTTCATGCTCGTCGTCGGCCGTAACCTGTTGAGCCGCAACCGGTCCGGTGCGCCCGATGCCCAGCAGCCCTCCGCTTTCGACGTCATCACGTCCTACGGGTTGAAACCGCGCTGGCACCTGCTGCACGTGTCCGCTGACTCGCCCTTGGTCGGGCAATCGGTTGCTGCGCAACGACAACCATTGCGTGAGCGCTACGGACTCCAACTCCTCGGCTTCGAGAAGCACACCCACGGCCCGGTGCAGTACGTGTCGGCGCGGCCGGAAACGGTGTTCGAGGCAGGCGATCTCGTCTTCACGCTCGTCGACGAACAACACACCGCCGCGGTGGCGACCGACCTTCGGTGCCAGGTGACGGGTCCGCGCGCCGAAGGCGAACGCCGTGAGGTGCTGCAGAACGTCGGGGTGGCCGAGGTGATGCTCGCGCCGGAGTCGAAGTCGATCGGGTCTACGCTCGGCGATCTCGACCTGGCCACCGCCCACAACGTGACGGTCCTGGCGATTCGCCATCGCGGCCAGAGCATCACCGACGACCTGCCCAGCCGCACTCTCGACTTCGGTGACGCGATGTTGGTGGGTGGCAACTGGGACGACATCGAGCGGCTCAGCGATTCTCGCCGGAACTTCATCTTGTTGAACATGCCCGCCGAATACGAACAGCGCCTGGTCGCGCCGGGCCGGGCACGCGCCGCGGTGGGCATCCTCGTCGCGATGGTCACATGCATGGCGTTCGGCTGGCTTCCCGGCGCCGACGCGGCACTGCTCGGGGCGTTGGCCATGGTCGGGGCGGGGTGCGTGCGCGTCGACAGCATCTACCGGTTGATCAGCTGGAACACGTTGGTTCTGATCGCCGGCATGTTGCCCTTGGCGACGGCCCTGGCCAAGACCGGGACGACGACGCTGATCGCGCACCACCTGGTCACCACGCTCGGTCGCCTCGGTCCGACCGGCATGCTGGCGGTGGTGTTCTTGGTGACCGCGCTGGTCGCGTTGTTCATCTCGAACTCGGCGACCGCGGTGCTCATCGCGCCGATCGCCATCGAAGCGGCGCAGGCGTTACACGTCTCGCCGCAGGGCTTCGCGATGACCGTCGCCATCGCGTGTTCCGCGGCGTTCGTCACGCCCGTGTCGTCACCGACCAACATGCTGGTCATGGAGCCCGGCGGGTATCGGTTCTCCGACTACGCGAAAGTCGGCGTGCCCCTGCTGGCGCTGACCATGGTGATCACGGTGGTCATGGCCCGGCTGATCTATTTGCCGGGCTAGCGTCCTACGGCGAGCGTGGCGGCTGACGAGGCGACGTGCCGAAGAATCTGCCTCGATCAGCGTTTCAGCGACCGCACGTCCGACTACCAGGGCGAGTAGCTCCATCCGGACAACGTCCACGACCCGAGGTTGGGGGCGGGCAGAATCTGCACATTGTGCCCGTCCCCGTAACCGGGCGAAAGCCCTTGCACGCCACCGGAAATGTACGTGCCGTCGCCGCGCGAGATATCGACGTGCCCGCCATCGGGTCCGTTGGAGAACACCAACGCACCGATCGGGATCGGGGTTTCGTGATGCGCCAGCCCACGGTCGGCCAGCGATTGGAAGAAGGACAACGCCGCATCATGACCAATCCCTGTGGCGGTGGTGCGGCCATATGCGGCGTCAACAAAGTCTTCGCAGCCGTAAGCGCCAAATGCGTCGGTACCCAGCATGCTTTCGGCGGTCGCCACAGGATCACTGCCGTCGGCATTGACCGGTGCAGATTGGGGCAAGACCACCGGCGAGTTACCCGAGGGATGCGCCCCCACGACGACACTCGCCGAAGTAACCCGCGGGCTAGGCGGCTTAGAACATCCGGGGCCGACCGGGCTGCCGTTGATAGACGCGCAGGTCGCGTTGGCGACGTCAGCTGAACTCAGGCCGGCCGCTACCGCGACGACAGCCAATGCGCCGGCGAGAACCCGGGCATGTCGTCGCTTTGCCCATGGACAAGCGCCAGTTGCGACCCCACGCTGCTCGGTGGGCCTTTGCTGCGCACGATTCCGCACGGCTGATGATAATCATTGTCGACAACTTCTGTCGCTTCAGACGGAGCGGCACCATGGCGGACTCGCACCGATTTCGAGGTCCTGGCGGGTCAGCCGAATCGCCGTTGAGCTGCAGAAATAGATCAAGGCTAGGTCTTTGGTCGTCCCGATTTTGACGGTGTTTGGACGAGATCGCGACGGAGCTCGCCCTGGCGGACGCGAACCTAAGGGGCGTGTCGCGACTGGCCGCATGCAGCGTTTTCGCTGGTAGAACGTGCCCCCGGCAGGATTCGAACCTGCGACACCGGCTTTAGGAGAGCCGTGCTCTATCCCCTGAGCTACGGGGGCGGGGACCTATCGAGATAGGCACTGAGAACCCTAAGGGACAGCTCATGCTATTCGGCGAACGGCCGATCGGCGGAATCGGGCTCCTGATCGGGCGGTGTACGTCGTACCGGTCGATCCGTCGGTGCCGTCGGCACCGGGCTCAGATGGTCCGTTTCAGCCCGACGTGGGCAGCGCGGTACCCGAGCCGGTCGTAGAACGCTCGAGCCCGTTCTCGTGCCTCGTCGGTGGTCACCTGCGCGAGTTGAGCTCCGTGAGCTCGTCCGTAGTTGTGTGCCCATTCGACGATCGCCGTTCCCAGACCGCGTCCGCGTTCGGCGGCGGCCACGCGCAGTCCCTCGATCTGCAGGCGGGTGGAGCCACCGCGGGAGAGCCCGGGAATGACCGTCAATTGCACGGTTGCCACGATCGCACCGGAACTGTCTCGAACCACCCCCAAGTAGTTCGAACGATCGCGCACCACGACGTCATAGGCCGCCTCGTACCGCTCCAACTCGGCGACTTCGCGATCCTCGCCGAATTCGTCGTCGGACAGCAGCCCGGCGATCGCCGCCACGTCTGCGCGGGCCGCTCGCTGAATGCGAAATGTGCTGTCGGCGACGCGGAGCAGACCGCGCACCGAGGACAGCGCCAGCGCCTGCAGGCGCGCCACCAACAGGTCGAGCCAGGCCCCGACATTCGTCCGCGCCTCGGGGGTATCGGGGTAGCGACAGCGCAGATGCAGGCCGGACTCGTTTTGGATGAACCAGAGCATAACGCCGTCGGTGTCGATGGTGGCGCCCACATATTGGGCGTCGAGCCCGACGGCGTCGATGCGCACCGGAAGACGTCGCAGATCCAGCCAGGAAATCGCGAACATGCCTGGCGCCATGGGCATTCCGCCCCAGGGGGCCAGCACGTCGGCCAACGGCCATGAGCCGAGTTGCACTGCTTCCCTGACCGCGTCGGCTGCGGCGCGCGGCTCGGCGATCGCTGACTCGAGGACTGAATTGGTGATGAACCAGCCCACCGAGTCGTGCCATTTGTCTTCGAACCGACTGTGCACCGGGAAGACGGCCCGAAGCGGTGCATCCGCCAAGTCGCGGGTGACGGAAGTCATGGCAACCACCGCGAGGGCGAGCGTCGAGACGCCGTCGTCCCGGGCCTGTGCGGCGAACGCGGCGCCGTCGTCGACGTCGAACACGTCACGTACTTCGACGCGTTCCGGATGAGTTCCGGAGTCACCCAACGACAGTGGAAAGCGCGGCATCACCCCGCCGCTTTCGCTGATGATGTGTGCCCATCGTGCACGTACGGGCTCCGGCGCGGTAGGACGGTCCAGCAGGGCTTGCGTGTGCTCGACGAACGCCGGGATCGCGGCGGACGAGAATGGACGGCCGGCGAGCGCCGTCAGCAGGTCCCGCGCGATCACCAGCATCGACCACATGTCGACGTGGGCATGATCGGCGGCGATGACCACCGTTAATCCGGCGGCGGTCTCCAAAACACACAGCCGGTGCGAGGGCCGCTGAAAGGGCGAACACGTCGCGTTGAGCACCGCCTGCAGTGCGTCGTTGACCGCCTGCCCCGGAGCGATCTGATGCTCGACCCAGCTGCCGGAGCCGACGTTGATCTCATACAGCTGCGGGTTGCCGTCGGCGCCAGGCGTGAACGCGGTTCGTAGGGTGCCGTGGCGCGCGATCACTGCCAGCCACGCATCGGCCAGCGATTCGCGGCTGACGTCGGCCGGTAACCGAATGGACAGGGCCATCCAGGAGCCGGGCCGGTCGCCTGCACCAACGTGTATGTGCTGGTCAAAGGACACCGGAAGCTGCCGACCGAGGCCGGACGACGATACGTCGTAGCCCCAGAGTCGTCCGAACGGCAGCCGCAGGTGCGCCACGTTGGTGAGTCGCATGGCGGTACCCTAGCGCTCCGGATAGCCTGAATGCTCGGTCTGCGCGGGCGGCTCCGCGGCGAGGCGGCCGGTCATGAAAAGAGTTGTGTGATGCCCACTTTCGTGGTCCCTGGAGCAGAGCTTGCGGTCGAACTCAGCGACGAGGGTGGTCATCCGGTAGTTCAGTTGCACGGGCTGACGTCCAGTCGCGCGCGGGACCGGGTGCTCCACCTCGACCTCGGTAGGGGACTCAGTGGGACTCGGTTGTTGCGCTACGACGCCCGCGGTCACGGCAAATCGACGGGCCGAAAGGTCCCGGAAGACTACCGCTGGGAGAACCTCGCCGAGGATCTACTGCGACTGCTCGACCAATGGTTTCCAGGTGAACAGGTGCACGGCGTCGGGCCGTCCATGGGAACCGGCACGCTGCTGCACGCTGCTGCCCGGGAGCCGGACCGCTTCGCCGGTCTCACGCTGATGGTGCCGGCCACCGCATGGGAGACCCGGGCGGCGCAGGCCGCGAATTATGTTGCTGCGGCGGCGCTTATCGAAACTGAGGGAGTCGGGGCATTCATTGCTTCGGCACGCGGCGTGATTGCGCCCCCCGCCACGGTCGGCGCACCCGAAACAGTTCCCGATGTCGCCGATGCGCTATTGCCGTCGCTGTTTCGTGGTGCTGCCCTCAGTGATCTGCCGGCCCGTGAGTCCCTCACCCGAATCGATGTGCCGACGACGATTCTGGCGTGGGTCGGCGACGCCGCGCATCCGTTGTCGACCGCGGAATCGCTTGCCGCACTGTTGCCCCAGTCGACGCTCACGGTTGCCCACACCCCGGACGATGTCCAAACCTGGCCCAAGATTCTGAGTGACGACGTCGCCCGGCGCGGCTGAAGCGCTACGGCCGTCGGACTCGACTTCTCGGCGTGCACATGCGTGCGCGGACGCCGGCTGACACTACAAATTTCCGACCTGGCCATTGGTCGTCGAATGGCGGTTGGCACCGCATGTGAGGTGCAGATATCTGTTAGTATTTACGCAGATGAAGAATTGTTCGCGTGCGCACCTAATTGCATGGTCATGCCGAGGTAAAAGTCAAATCGCAGCAATCGCGGGTAATAGCGTTCTCCGATTGTCTACACTTCCGTCCCAATGTGTGAATTTGGCATGAACGCGTGCGATCCCGTCGATGTGGCGCGCGAGTTGGACGCGAGTGGTGTCGCGCAAGTAGCAAACGCGGTGCAATGGGATTGGGTGATTGATTCGCGGGCGGAAATCGATCGCTGGCTGGCGGCGTACGGCGAGAAAGACCATTTCGTGCTGTCGCCGCAGGATGGGCACCTGGAGTCCATTCATGCATTCATGGCCAGCGATTCAGTTCGCGCATTTCTGGACAGCGTCGTGCGCCAGCGGTTCCCCGACCGCGCGCATGAGATGGCCGGTACCGCGGTGCGCATCGTTGCGGGGCCGCATGCCGACGGCGACGCCTGGTGGTTCCACTACGACGCCAGCGTCGTGACGATGGTGGTCCCGCTCTTCCTCCCCGACGCGGAACCCGGCAAGTCGGGAGAGTTGGTGGGTTACTTCAACAAGCGGCCGTTCCGGCGGTCGGTGCTGGTCAACATCGTCGAGAAGGTCGTCCACCAGAGTGCGACGTTCCGGCGCCGGATCATCGAGAGCCTCGGCCGCCCCGGTGGCCCGACTGTGGTCGACATGAATGTCGGTGATGTGTACCTGTTTTGGGGCTATCGAAGCCTGCATGCCAACATGCCGGTCGCCTCGGGTCGGCGCCGTGTCACTTTGCTCATCCATTACGGGCAGCCGCATGAGCCCAGCGGCGCATTGACCGCGGCCAGGCGCCTGCACTGGGCGCTGCGCGGGCGCTCCGACGCCGCGGACCAGCCGACTGCCGCAGAGGCGTACTGACCGGCGTGGTCCGCGGTGGGGTCGGACTCAGCGGCAGGTGTTGGCGCTGACCCAGCGGCCGTTCCAGCCGACGCAGCCCTGGACTGGCGGCGGTGGCGGTGGCGGCGGCATGTCCTCGGGTAGTGGTGCGTAGTAGGCCGGCGGCGGGGCATACGGTGCGACGGCGCCGAAGTCGGTGCATCCGCTGACCGTGATGCGTCGTCCGGCGCCGAAGCAGACGTCGGCACTGGCGGTGCCCGCGGGGATGACCGCGATCAATCCGGGTACGGCGGCTGCTGCCAGCGCGGCGGCGATCAGCCGGCGGCGGGGGCGTGGCGAGGCGGTACGCATCAGTCGCCCAGCAGCGGACGGTCGGGCTGCTCGAGGCCGCAGCGATCACGGAAATCCGTCATGGGCTGACGGATCGCCTGAAGTTCGCTGTGCGCCTGCGGGTTTGCGTTGAAGAACGTGCGTACATCGTTGGCGACCTCATCGCGGGGCTTGCCCTGCAGGCTGGCGTAGAAGTCGTTCACGTCCGGGTGGGTGAACAGGTAGGCAGACGCCGCTGCGGCCACACCCGAAGCGACCCCGGCCAGGTCCGCGGGGGTGCAATTGGGGGCGGTCGGGGCGGCGGCCGCTTGACCCGACATCGGCAGGGCGACAGCCACGACGGCCATTGCGGCTCCTGCGGCAGCCACGACCGCCCGTCGGGCGACCGATTTGGTGAAGACCATTGCCGTAATCCTTTCCACAGTGCCGACTCCGGGCCGAATGACCACCGGACACAGCCGGACTGTAGCAGGCGGATTGACCCCGCCGACATTTTCTGCGCAGCCGGCCGGGCCACGCGTTGCCAGCATGCCGGTCAACTGTGTCGTGTTGTGCGGTTTCGTTCTTTTGGCAGTTTGCGGAGATTTCCTTGGCAACGCCACGGCGCGGTTGGCATGCTTGGTCCACTATGGGCGATCTCGGTGTGTTCGGCGCGTGGCTGATGCTGGCGGTGGTCGTCGGTGGCGCGGTCTGCGTGGCGGTGGGCTGCGTGTTCGTGACGCGCCGCAACGTCGCCCGCGACGCGCGTCCGGAACAGAACTCGTTCCTGTCGCCGTTCCTCACGGTCGTCGGCCTGGTCTACGGGGCGCTCCTGGGATTCACGGTCGTCGTGGGTTGGCAGCAGTTCCTCAGCGCCGAGACGAACGTCGCCAACGAAGCGTCGACGTTGACGACGCTGTACCGGCAGACCGTTGCGATGCCCCAACCGGAGCAGACGCAGGTCCGTGAGCAGCTGCGCAAGTACGTCGCAGCGGTGCAGGGACCGGCGTGGGGTATGGACGAATTCGGGGACATCAGCAACAACGGCCGTTCCGCACTCACTGACCTGTATCGCATTGTGGGAGCCCATACTTCGGGACCGACGGCCGGCCCGATCGACTCACAGTTCCTGAGCGAGCTGACGGTGCTTGCCTCGGATCGCAGCGAGCGCATTCTCAATGCCCACTCGCGCATCCCCGCGCTGTTGTGGTGCGCCCTGATCTTCGGTGGCGCGGTGCTGATCCTGCTGATTTGCTTCATGCGGCTGGAGAACGCCCGCGCCCACGCGATCCTCGTCGGCGCCGTTGCCGTCCTGCTGTCGCTGTTGCTGTACGTGATCTATACCCTCGATCACCCGTTTGGTCCGATAGGTGTTACGCCGCAGCCGTTTTCGCATGCAGTTATGGTGTTCGACCTGGTCGACCGCGGCAGCTGATCGTCACCGCGTGGATCGCGCGCCACGTTAGGTCTATTATCTGCGTATGAATGCAGATAGCCAGGTTCCGGCGCCACTCGCCGACGATCAGGTCCATCTGGTGGTGGAAGTGTTCCGGATGCTCGCCGACCCGACGCGCGTCCAGTTGCTGTGGGCGCTGAGCGCATGCGAGCTGTCGGTCAATGAACTGGCCGAGTGCGTCGGCAAGCCCGCGCCGTCGGTGTCGCAGCACCTCGCGAAGCTGCGGATGGCGCGGTTGGTGCAGACCCGCCGTGCCGGTACGACGATCTTCTACAGCATTGAGAACGAACACGTCCGGCAGCTGGTGGTCGACGCCGTGCACAACGCCGAACATGCCGGTCCGGGCGTGCCGGCCCACCATCGGCAGGAGGCCGATGTCCGCAGTCTGGATTCCGGTACGCGAAAGGTCCGCAAACGGTGAGCACACATCAGCACCACGGTCATGAGCATCCGCACGACCACGACCACGCATACGGCCACTCTCATGGCCACGACCACAGCCACTCCCATGGTTTCTGGGGCGCGGTGAAGGGGATTTTCGCGCCCCATTCCCATGACGCGGCGGACAGCTTGGACAACGCGCTCGAATCGAGTGCGGCCGGTATCCGGGCCGTGAAGATCAGCCTGCTGGTGCTGGGACTGACCACACTGGTGCAGATCGTGATAGTGGTGGCATCGGGTTCCGTGGCCCTGGCTGCCGACGCGATCCACAACTTCTCCGATGCCTTGACCGCGGTGCCGCTGTGGATCGCATTTGCACTGGGTACCAAGGCCGCAACGCGCCGCTACACGTACGGCTTCGGCCGGGTGGAGGACCTCGCCGGGTTGTTCGTGGTCGGCATGATCACGCTGTCGGCGATCGTCGCAGGCTATGAGGCGGTGCAGCGGTTGATCCATCCACAGGTCATCGATCACGTGGCATGGGTGGCGCTGGCCGGGCTGGTCGGATTTCTCGGCAACGAAACGGTGGCGGTCTACCGCATCCGGGTGGGACGGCAGATCGGTTCCGCGGCACTGGTCGCCGACGGCGTCCATGCGCGTACGGACGGCTTCACTTCGCTGGCGGTCCTGCTCGGCGCCGGCGGGGTGGCGTTGGGATATCCGCTCGCGGACCCGATCGTCGGGTTGATCATCACGGTGGCGATCTTGGCCGTGCTGCGGACCGCGGTGCGAGATGTGTTCCGTCGCTTACTCGATGGCGTCGACCCGGCGCTCGTCGACACCGCCGAACGCTCCCTGGCGGCCGAGCCGGGAGTGCGCTCGGTGCACAGCGTCCGCATGCGCTGGATGGGGCATCGCCTGCATGCCGATGTCGAACTCGACCTCGACCCCGATCTCAGCCTCGCGCAGGCCCACCAGATCGCCCACGACGCCGAGCATCACCTGGTTCACGCCGTACCGAAACTCACGACGGCGCTGATTCACGCCTATCCTGCGGGCTAGACGCGGATGGCGCCGAGGTGTCGCAGTTGGGTCAGTGTGTCGACCACGCCCCACACCTCGGCGATTCGTCCATCGGAGAACCGCATGATGAAAATCTCTTCGTAGACAACGGCTTTCCCGGTTGGCGCCAGGCCGCGGTACTCGCCGCGGTGCGTCCCGGTCACGGTTTGGCGCGAGGCGATCTTGTCATGATCGACGATGGTGTCCTCGACGATGACGTGAATGTCAGGGAACGCCTGCAGCAGCAGCCGCCAGATCTGCTTCATCGTTTCGGGGCCCGAGCCTGCCACCAGAGGCGAGTGCACCACGGCGTCGGGCAAGAAGATCTCGTCGATGGTGCTGACGATGTCGTCGATGTCGCCGCTGTTGCAGCTGCAGTGGAACCGTTCGAAGGTCGCGACATTCGTGCTCGTGGGTGTCATGGACACGCGTTCTCCTCGCCTCGCGAATTACGTCGACCGTCGCAACGACGGTTGGACGACGGCGTAGCCGGCATCCGCAGTGGTGCGCCCCTCGGCGACCGCCCCGAGCAATCCGACCAGTCCCCACGATAGGAACGTCGCATCCGGTTCGTCCATCTGTTCGTCGGCGAGGATGTCGGCCACCATCTGACGGGTCCCGCGGACGACGACCGCATTGCTCTTCGGGCCGAGCAAGGTGCGGAAGACCTCGGGATGGCCTTCGGCGAGGTCGAACAGCGTCCGCACCGAATCGGATTCTCGCTCGGCTATCGCTGCCCGCAGATACTCGGTGCCGCTGACCACCAGCAGGTCGTCCTTGCTTCGGTAGTGGGCATAGAAGGTCGACCGCCCCACATCGGCCCGATCGAGGACGTCCTGCACGGTCACCCGGTCGTAGCCACGCTCGATCACCAGCTCGATCAACGCACGATGCAGGGTGGCGCGGGTGCGTCGCACACGGCGGTCGTTTCCGGACACTTTGCCTCCAGGCGTACGGAAGGGAACGGATCTGGCCAGTTTGATCCTGGTGGCGCAACGGTTTTCAACTGATCATGAACTCATGTTTCGAATTGAACAAGAGGCCACGGGCCTGCTGATCACCAACCCCCGCGGCTACCGGTTGTTCACCACGGTGTTTTTCGGCGGCAGGCGTCGTCACGACGCTGCGCTGGCGGCCGCGAGCGGAGCAGCAGCGGGGCACCGCGTGCTGGATATCGCCTGTGGGCCAGGGGCATTGGTGCATGCCCTTGCCGAGCGAGTGGGGCCGGGCGGCGAGGTGCTCGGCGTGGATGCGGCGCCGACGATGGTCGAGTATGCCCGCGCGCACTCGCGCCGATCCAATTGCCGGTTTCAATATGGCGTCGCGCAATCGCTCGACCTGCCGGATTGCGCGTTCGACGTGGTCACGTGCACCTTCGCGATGCACCACATCCCGGAAGGCGATCGGGGCGCAGCCGTCGCCGAGATGTGGCGGGTGCTGCGCCCCGGTGGCTCCCTGCTCTTGGCGGATCTGGCGAACGTGGGCCTGCACGGGCTGTTGACCCGACTCCTCAGCAGACACATGGATCCCGAGAGTGTTGACATTCGTCGGTACCGGGATGCGTTGGTGAGCAACGGTTTCGAGAGCGTCGAGACGGCATTGATACGGCCGGCGACGCGTGTCCTCACCGCAGTCAAGCCCGCCTGACCGATCAGTCGTCGGGCGCGAACTCCCACAGTTGTGGTGTGCCACCGGTGCCTTCGGCGATCGCCAGGAAGACATGGCCGTTATCCGGATCGACCGCGAGGGTGTGTGCGCCGTCGGCGACGCGCTCCGAACCGCGGATTTTCAGGTTCCCGTGGTCTTCATCGAGCGCGCTGACCCAGCCGCTTTCTGCGGCCACATACACGCGGTGGCGTCGTGCGTCGTATGCCAGGACATCCGGGGTATCGCCGACCTGATGGTGATCGACGATCGACTTGTGTTCCAGGTCGACCGTGATCAGGGTGGCGTTGCTTTCGCATCCGACGAACAGGGTCTGGGTGTCCGGGTCGAGGGCAGCTCCATGCGGGCGGTCGCAACCGGCCGCCTGGATGCGGTCGGTGACCTGCCACCCGGCTGGGTCGATGACGGCGATGTCCTGTCGGCCCTGTACGGCAACCACCATCCGATCTGGTCCCGCGGCGTAGACGACGTTGCCGACCTCTCCTCCCAGCGGGACCGTCGCGCGCACTCGTCCGGTGTCCGCGTCGACGACGGTTTCGGTGCCGGCGGTCTCGTTGGTGGTCCACACCGCGTGGCGGATCGGGTCGAAAGCAAGGGCGTCGGGGTAGACGCCGGTATCGGCGGTGAACAGTGGCGCTCCCGTGTCCTCGTCGAGAGCCACTAGTTGATTGTGGCCAGTTGCGGTCGCGTACACGCGATGCTGGTCGGGCACCACGATGACCCCGTGGACGTCGGGCAGGCTGTCGATGGTGCGCGTGATGTGGTGTCGGCGGGTGTCGAACTCGACGAGCTGTCCTGCGCCCATGTGTGCGATGAAGAGCAGGCCCCGGGGTGCGTCGAAGGCCATGTAGTCGAAACGTGCTGTGCCGCCGGTCAAATCGAAGGTGCCGACTCGCTGCCAGGGCAGGTGCAGCGGCCCCGGCGGGCTGTCGGCGCATCCGCTCAATGTCAGAACACCGGCGATCGCGAACCTCAGCAGATCAGCCGGCGTCGCCCGCACGGTCCGCCAGCCCCAGTCTCAGGTGATCGCTGTGATAGACGGCTTCGTCGAGAAGTTGCGCGACGTGGTTGTCGTACAGGCTGTAGACGATGCTGCGGCCGCTCCGGGTGCCGGTCACCAGTCCGAGATTGCGCAGCAGTCGGAGCTGGTGCGAGACGAGGGACTGCTCGAGGCCGATCGCGTCGGCGAGGTCGGTGACCGAGCGAGACCCTTGGCGTAGCTCGGTGAGAATCATCAGCCGGCTCGGTGTGGCGAGAGCCTGCAGAGTCGTGGCGACCTGGGCCGCGGCATCAGCGTCGAGACGCCCGGTCGGGCGGTCGCGCCCTTCGACACCATGTCCCACCGTTGTAGTGTACTAGAGCACACACATGAAGATGTATTCATTTGTTCTGATAACGTTGGCTGCATGTGTTTGCGAGGTGAATCGTGGTGGCGGTGACGGCGGCCGTCAGCCCGGCGGTGGCCGACGCCGCCGCGACTCGTTCGCGCCGCGGGTGGTACGACCTGACCGAGATGCGCTGGGCAGCAGCTGCCTTGGCGCTATTCCTCGCTGGGTTGGTGGTCCAGCTGGCCGGTGGGCCGCCGTGGGTGTGGTGGGCCCTGTATCTGGCTTGCTACGTCACCGGCGGTTGGGAACCGGCGTTGGCCGGACTGCAGGCGCTGCGGAAAAAGACCCTCGACGTGGATCTGCTGATGGTCGTCGCCGCGGTCGGTGCGGCAGCGATCGGCCAGGTCACCGACGGTGCACTGTTGATCGTCATCTTCGCGACCTCCGGGGCGCTGGAAGCGCTGGCTACGGCGCGTACCGAGGACTCGGTGCGCGGCCTGCTCGACCTCGCGCCCGACACCGCGACCCGGTTATCCGAAGACGGCGAGCATGTGGTGCCGGCCGCCGAGCTGGTGGTCGGTGACGTGGTGCTGGTGCGGCCGGGGGAGCGCATCTCCGCCGACGCCACGGTGATCGATGGATCCAGTGAGGTCGACCAGGCCACCATCACCGGCGAGCCGCTGCCCGTCGACAAGACCGTCGGCGACGAGGTCTTCGCCGGCACTCTCAACGGCACCGGTGCCCTTCGGATTCGGGTGGACCGACGCGCCGCGGACTCGGTGGTCGCGCGCATCGCAGCACTGGTGGAGGAGGCGTCGCACACCAAAGCGCGCACGCAGCTGTTCATCGAGAAGGTAGAGCAGCGCTACTCCATCGGCATGGTTGTCGTCACTCTCGCGGTGTTCGCCGTGCCCCTGCTGGCGGGGGATTCCGTGCGGGAAGCCCTGCTGCGGGCCATGACCTTCATGATCGTGGCATCCCCATGCGCGGTGGTGCTGGCGACGATGCCACCGCTGCTGGCGGCCATCGCGAATGCCGGACGCCACGGCGTGCTGGTCAAGTCGGCAGTGGTGATGGAGCAGCTCGGCACCGCGACCCGCGTGGCGTTCGACAAGACCGGAACACTGACCCGCGGCACTCCCGAACTCACGGAAATCCGCGTATTGACAGCTGATTTCAGTGAAGACCAGGTGCTGGCGCTGGCCGCGGCAGCCGAGCATCCCAGCGAGCACCCGCTGGGCGCGGCTATCGTCCGCGCGGCGAAGGCGCGTCGTCTGGTTCTGCCGCGCGTTGCCGATTTCGCGGCCGAACCGGGCCGGGGCGTCCGCGCCGTCGTCGACGCACGGACGGTCACGGTGTCCGCGCCGTCGACGGAACGCGTCGATGCCGCAACTCAATTGGAGCAGCGGGGCTGTACCGCGGTGATCGTCGCGGTCGATAGCCGTCCTGTCGCAGTCTTCGGGCTGGCCGACGAACTGCGTCCCGACGCCGCGAGTGCGGTGGCTGCCGTCACCAGCTTGACCGAGCGGGCGGCGGTTCTGCTCACCGGAGACAATGCCGCTGCGGCACGGCAATTGGCCGCACAGGTTGGTATCGATGACGTGCGCGCCGGGCTGCTGCCGCACGACAAGGTCGCTGCGGTCGGGGAACTGCAAGCCGATGGCGGGCGGCTGGTCATGGTCGGCGACGGCATCAACGACGCGCCCGCGCTGGCGGCGGCGCACCTGGGCATCGCGATGGGCGGCGCTGGTTCGGATCTCACGCTGCAGACGGCCGATGCCGTCGTCATCGGTGACGACCTGCGCGCCATCCCCGCCGTGATAGCGCTGTCTCGGCGAGCCCGGCGCGTGGTGACGGCCAATCTCGTCATCGCCGCGACATTCATTGCGGCCCTGGTGCTCTGGGACCTCATCGGTACGCTGCCGCTGCCGTTGGGGGTGGCGGGCCACGAGGGTTCGACGATCGTCGTAGGACTCAACGGACTGCGCCTGCTCCGCCGTAGCGCCTGGGGTGTGCCCGCCAGTTGAGCGAACCCGGGCCGATGACCCGGGTTCGCGGCGGTGCGTGCTGCTCAGTCCTCGTAGGGGACGAACTCGACCTTGCTGACACCGCAGACGGGGCACACCCAGTTGTCGGGGATGTCCTCGAACGCGGTACCGGGGGCGATCCCGCTGTCGGGGTCGCCGTCGGCAGGGTCGTAGATCATGCCGCAGCGCACGCAGATCCACAGCTGGGCGGTTTGGGTCTCGGTCATGGTGTTTTCCGTTCGGGGTAGTGGTGTGGTCAGGGCTCGACGTGCGCCGGGGCGAGGCTGAAACGGTTGGCGCGCTGGAAGGTGCCGAAGTCGTTGAAGCGGACGCCGTTGTCGCGCAGTACTTTCTGGCAATCGTGCTTGATCGCCTCGCGCAGGTAGAACGGGTCGCGGACCAGGAAGTGGTGGATGGCATGCGTCTCGCCGAAGTTGAAGCACAGGGCGTGGAAGGGCTTGAGCCACTTCGCCGTCCATACCTGCGTCTGCTGCATCACGTTGTGCTTTTCGACGTCGCCGTAGTAGTGCATGTTGGAGCTGACGAAGTGCAGGCAGAACGTGCGCACCGCGTTCGGTGCCAGCAACGTGACGGCAACGAAGTTCAACGCCGTCACCCAGCTGCCGGAAATGCTGGTGCCGGTGACGAATTCGTAGACGTGCACGCCGATGAACAGGTGCCACAGCGTGTAGTGGATGGTTCCGAGCGGGAAGTACAGCGCGAGCGTCTTCGCGGCGAGTTCGCGTGCTTCTTCGGGCGAGCGGGCCTCGTGTTTGATGTAAGCAGTGACGATGGCGCGCTGTCGGAGTGGCTTGGTGTAGATGCCGAGCATCGAGTCAAACAGGCTGAGCAGCCGGTGGCTGCCCCAGCGTTCGCCGTTGGTGATGCCCCGCTCCTCGAGGTCTGAATCGGTGCCCGAGACCTCGTGGTGGTGCAGGTGTAGCGTCCGCCGGATCCAGGGGTTGATGGTGCTCGGCCGGAAGAACCACACCCCGAACATCATCATGTTGTGCACCACGCGGTTCTGCCGGAAGTACATCGAGTGGATGAGGTCGTGCTCCAGTTCGTGCAGCAAGGACAGCCAGAATGCGGTGATCAGGATGGTCGCGTACCAGGGCAGGACGCCGGCCGCGTAGAGCGCGGCGTCGACGAGCACGCCGGCGATCGACATCAGGAAGATCGCCATCCCGACCCCGTCCTGGTGGGCAGCGAGGAAAGGATGGCGCTCCCGCCAGCCGTTGCCTATGCGGATGAGTTCACCCCGGATCTCGGCGATCCGGTCGCGGTCTTCCGCTGCCAGGTTGCGTTCGCCGGGTAGGCGGGTTGCGATACGGGCCATGATCCCTCCATTCAAGTTAGAGAACGAATGTTCCGTAAGATATGGTTGTCGATATGGCGAGGTCAATAGCTATAGTTGGTTTCGTGACGGGTAACACAGAGAACAAACGCTCTCTATCTGTCGAGGTCGACGCCGGCAATGGGCGGGATCGGCATGGACGCCGGACGCAGCAGGAACGTCGTGAGCACACCCGCCGCGCGCTGATGACTGCGGCTCTGGATCTGACCCGCGGTGGGTCGAGCTTCGACGCACTGAGCCTGCGGCAGCTTGCCAACAAGGCGGGTGTCGCGCCGTCGGCGTTCTACCGCTATTTCCAGTCGCTCGATGACCTCGGTCTCGCGGTGATTCATGAGACGTTTCGCACGCTGCGCGAGATCATGGGCGAGATGGCCACTCGCGACCTCGATGCGTCCGGCGGCGCCATCCATGTCGGTGTGCAGGCACTTCGCGGCGTGGTCGCGCGGGACCACGCGCACCTGGCGTTCCTGGCGCGCCAACGCGCGGCCGGTCATTCGGTACTTCGGCGCGAGATCCGGTCGGAGATCCGCTTGTACGCCAGCCAATTGGCCACCTACATGGCGCGGTTCGAACCCATTCGGTCGTGGAGCGTCGGTGACGTGGAGATGCTGTCGAGCATGTTGATGGCCACCATTCTCGCTGGTATCGACTCGATGCTCGAGGTCATCGCGCGCGGCCTCGACGACGAGACCACAGCGCGCGATCTGGACGCGGCCGCCACGATGCTCGAACGCCAGATTCGGTATCTGAACGTCGGTGCCACCGCCTGGCGGAGCAGTTGATCACTTGCGGAACTGAAACCCTTTGACTACCAACAGGAGTGACATGACATTTTCACTACAGCTCAGCGATGACGTCATCGAGGTGCGCGACTGGGTGCACCAGTTCGCCGCCGAGGTCGTACGGCCTGCCGCCGCGGAATGGGATGAACGGGAGCAGACTCCGTGGCCGATCATCCAGGAAGCGGCGAAGATCGGGCTGTACTCGCCAGAGCTGTTCGGCACCCAGGCTGCCGAGCCGAGCGGGCTCGGCATGCTGACCGTTTTCGAGGAATTGTTCTGGGGTGACGCCGGAATCGCGCTGTCCATCATGGGCACCGGCTTGGCCGCGGCGGCCTTGGCGGGTAACGGGACTCCTGAACAAATCGGTCGATGGCTGCCGGAAATGTTCGGCTCGGCCGCGGATCCGAAGGTCGCGGCCTTCTGTTCGTCTGAGCCCGACGCCGGCTCCGACGTCGGGTCCATCCGGGCCCGGGCGCGTTACGACGAGGCCACCCGTGAATGGGTCCTCAACGGAACCAAGACCTGGGCAACCAACGGTGGCATCGCCAACGTGCACATCGTGGTGGCGTCGGTGTACCCGGAACTCGGGTCGCGCGGCCAGGCCAGCTTCGTCATCGGACCCGACACCAAGGGGTTGTCCCAGGGGCAGAAGTTCAAGAAGCACGGCATCCGGGCGTCGCACACCGCAGAGGTGGTGCTCGACAACGTGCGGCTGCCGGAGGACGCGATCCTCGGTGGCCGGGAGAAGTTCGAGGACCGGGTGGCTCGGGTGAAGTCGGGTGCATCCGCGGGCGGCCAGGCGGCGATGAAGACGTTCGAGCGGACCCGTCCGACGGTCGGCGCGATGGCGGTCGGCGTGGCGCGGGCCGCCTACGAGTATGCCCTCGAATATGCCTGCCAGCGTGAGCAATTCGGCAAGAAGATCGGCGAGTTCCAGGCCATCGCTTTCAAGCTGGCGGACATGAAGGCCCGCATCGACGCCGCCCGGCTACTGGTGTGGCGGGCCGGGTGGATGGCGCGCAACAACGTGCCGTTCGAAAACGCCGAGGGCTCGATGGCGAAGCTGGTGGCCAGCGAGACCGCCGTGTACGTGACCGACGAGGCGATTCAGATTCTCGGCGGCAACGGCTACACCCGTGACTACCCGGTCGAGCGGATGCACCGTGATGCCAAGATTTTCACCATCTTCGAAGGCACCAGTGAGATTCAACGGCTGGTCATCTCGCGAGCGGTGACGGGCCTGACGGTCCGCTGAACTACGACTCGTCGATGCGGTGCTGGTACTCGGCACGCGCTTTCGGGTCGAAGTCCAGGAATGTGTTGTAGGCGCCCAACTGTGTGTTGATGGCGTCGCGCAGTCGCCGCCCGATTAGGGGTTGCGTGCGCAGGATCGGCCCGATGATCTTGGGGACGAACACATCTGCGGTCGGCCGCATGACTGCAGCCACGATCGCCTCGGCGACGTCGTCGGGCTGGGCCGTGGGGATGAACTTCAGTCCGGAGGTCCCCGCGATCAGTTCGGTGTTGGTGAATGACGGCATGACGCAAGTGAATTGCACCCCGGTACCGGCGTATTCGACGCGGGCGGTTTCGGTGAGCGCGATGACGGCGGCTTTGGTGCCGCAGTAGGTGAGGCCGCCGGGCACCGGGGTCTTCCCCGCCGATGAGGCGATGTTGATGACGTGGCCCCGGCCGCGTTCCACCATCGCTGGGAGCGCCAGGTGCATTCCATTGATGCACCCCATGACGTTGATCTCGACGGCGCGGCGGTGCCGGTCGGCCGGCTGCGCGAGGAAACGACCGATGGGCATGATCCCGGCGTTGTTGATCAGGACGTCGAGCGGCGCGTGGGCGGTCGCCTCTTTGTGGAACGCGGCGAAGGACTCGTAGTCCGACACGTCGAGCGGGTATGCCTCGGTGCCGGGCCCGACCGTGGTGGCCGCGGCGGTTGCGGAGTCGAGGTCCAGGTCACCGATGATGACGGTGGCGCCGCGGCCGTGCAGCGCGATGGCGGTCGCCAGGCCGATACCGCGGCCGGCGCCGGTGATCGCGATGCGTCGACCGCGTAGGGAGGTGGCGCTCATGTGGGACTCCTCTGCTGCCTCGTTGCATTTTCGAATGTAGATCAAAATACATTTCGTCCGCAAGGGTCTTGACGCTCAGATATAACATAAGTTACGTTTGAATCGCAGCGGCGACCGGGCACGAGATGACGGGCCGGTCGCGCCGGCAGTCCCGAAGACCTTTCTTTTAGCCGGAAATGGTGAAGCGCATGACTGGTTCAACCCAACAGGAGACGGCGGTGCTGGCCGGGCTCCGCGACGTGTTCGCGACCGGACGTACCCGCGACCTCCAGTGGCGGCTCGAACAGTTGCACGGCATCGAGCGACTGTGCGACGAACGTGAGCGGGAGATTGCCGATGCGCTTGCGCAGGATCTGGGACGCCCGGCTTTCGACTCTTGGCTGGCGGATGTCGCCCCGACCAAAGCCGAAGCCGCATACGCCCGCAAGTACCTGCACCGGTGGATGCGCCGCCAGCGCGTCGGAATGCCACTGACCCAATGGCCGGCTCGGGGCTGGGTGCAGTACGACCCGTTGGGTGTGGTGCTGGTTATCGGGGCGTGGAACTACCCGTTCTATCTGAGCGTCGCACCGCTGGTTGCGGCGTTCGCCGCCGGCAACTGTGCCGTGCTGAAACCCTCCGAGCTGGCTCCGGAAACCTCGTCGCTGCTCGCCCGCCTGCTGCCGCAGTACCTGGACCCCGAGGCCGTCCGGGTGGTCGAAGGCGATGGCGCGACGACGCAAGCATTACTGGCCGAAGGATTCGACCACGCGCTGTTCACCGGTGGCACCGAGGTCGGGAAGTTGATCATGGCCGGCGCCGCCCCGACGCTCACCCCGGTCACGCTCGAACTCGGCGGCAAGAGCCCGGTCATCGTGACGGCGGATGCCGACCTCGATGTCGCCGCCCGCCGGATCGCCTGGGTCAAGCTGCTGAATTCAGGTCAAACCTGCATCGCCCCGGACTACGTGCTCGCCGACCGGGCCATCGCGGACGAACTCGTGGCGAAAATCGTCGAGAACCTCAAGCGGTTTCGTGCGGGCGAGCGGACCGCGTCGCAACGAATCGTCAACAGCCGCCAATTCGACCGGCTGGCCGGTCTCATCCGTTCCACCACCGGGACCGTGGTGGCCGGTGGTGGCTCGGATCAGTCGACGTTGCACATGGAGCCCACGGTGATCGTCAACCCCGGAGCCGACGACCCGGTCATGACGCAAGAGATCTTCGGACCCGTCCTGCCGGTGATCACGGTCGGCTCGGTCGACGCGGCGATCCGGTACGTCAATGCCGGGCCGAAACCGTTGGCGCTGTACGTGTTCACCGAGTCGACAGAGCTGGCGCGGACCGTCATCGACGCCGTCCCGTCCGGGGGCGCGGTGGTCAATCACGTCGCGATGCATGTGCTGGTCCCGCAGCTGCCGTTCGGTGGTGTCGGCGCCAGCGGCATGGGCGCGTACCACGGCCGCTGGGGTTTCGAAGCGCTGAGCCACCGCCGCGCGGTATTGGCCAAGAGCAGCAGCCCGGACCCGAAGCTGTTCTACCCGCCGTACTCCCGCCTCGCCGTCAAGCTGATGCGAAAGATCTTCTGATGCGGCGCCTTTCGAGTCTGGACGCCCAGTTTCTGGCGGCCGAGCACGGCAACTTCGGGGCGCACTACAGCGGGCTGGCCATCTTCGAGACGGCAGACGACACGACCATCACCGCCGCGACGATGCGGCGCCGCGTGGCAGCGTGCATCGACCAGCTGCCACCGCTGCACTGGAAGGTGCTGACGGTCCCGCTGTCGCTCGACCATCCGGTGTTCGTTCGGACCGAGGTCGACCTGGATGAGCACATCTTCGAGTCGACACTGCCGGTCCCGGCCGACGAGGAAATGCTCGGGGAAGCAGTGGCCGGGATTCTGTCGAAGCCGCTCGACCGGGATAAGCCGCTGTGGCGGTTGGACGTGATCCACGGGCTGCCTGGGCGCACCGCAGTGGTCATCACGTTGCATCACGCTGCTGCCGATGGGATCGCGGCAAGTGAAGTCCTCGCGGCAATCCTCGACTCCGATGGCCCTCAACCCGACTGGGCCTTGTCGGGTCAACCGGAGACTGAGCCAAATCCCTTGGGGCTGGCTGTTCGTGGGCTGGCAAGCCTACCCGTCCGAGGCGTGCGTGCATTGAAGGCTGCTCCGCAGACGTTGGCGCATCTGGATCAGGTACCGGCCGTCCGCGCGTTGCCAGGCGTACAGACATTGACGCAGGCCGTGCGTCGTGACGGTGATGCGCCGCCACTGAAAGCGCCGCGCACGCGGTTCAACGTGAAGCTCTCCGGGGCGCGGACGGCGGCCTTCGGGACGGTGCCGTTCGGTGATATCAAAGCGCTGAAGGCGCACTACGGAATCACCGTCAACGATGTGGTGATCGCCTTGTGCGGAGGTGCGCTGCGGCGCCGGATGACCGCGACCGGGGACCTTCCCGCCGGGCCACTGGTGGCGTACATCCCGGTCTCGAAGAGGTCGCCCGACGCGCCGGATCGTTTCGGCAACGCAATCAGCTCCATCATCGCGCCGGTGCCGACGCATCTGGCCAAACCCGTTGACCGCCTGCGGTTTGCGCATCAAGCGATGACAGACGCCAAACGCCGGACCAGTGCGGCGCCGGACACCCTGCTCAGTGATGTGAACGACCCGATCCCGGTGCCGATCTTCGGCATCGCCGCTCGTGGCTTGATGGAGTTGGCGTCGTCACGATTCACGAGGCCGCCGATCAACATGGTCATCTCGAACGTCCCGGGCTCGCCGACCGAGATGACCTGCGCCGGAGCGCCGCTACTGGCGACCTACCCCGGGAGCCTCGTGTTCGACGGCTTCGCTCTCAACATCACCGTTGTCAGTTATCAGGGCGGCCTTGACATCGGAATCGTCGGCGACGCAAAGGCTGTGCCGGACGGGTGGGAGCTGCTGGCGGATTTTCGCCACGAACTGGACGAGCTGTCCGCCCTGGTTGAAAAGGAAAGGAGTGCTGACTGATGTCGGTAGATCAGGAATTTACCACCGCCCTCGTGGTCCGGCGGCGCGAAGAGGCGGCCGACGGCGTCGTCACGCTGGACCTTGTCGACCCGGCCGGCGTTGAGCTGCCGGCCTGGGAACCGGGCGCCCACATCGACCTGCTGCTCGACGACGGCCTGGTGCGCCAGTACTCGCTGTGTAGTGATCCGCAGGACGCCGGCACCTGGCGCGTCGGGGTCCTGCTCGACCCCAACAGCCGGGGCGGGTCCGAACACGTCCACAGGCATCTCACCGAGGGTACGGCGATTCGAGTTCGTGGCCCCCGCAACCACTTTCCGCTCGTCGACGCACCGCAGTACCTCTTCATCGCCGGGGGAATCGGCATCACCCCGATGAAGGCCATGGTCGAAGCCGTGGAGCGTGCGGGCCTGGGATGGACCATGATCTATCTGGGCCGCACGCGGTCGACGATGGCGTTCCAAAAGGAATTGACCGACGCCTATGGCGAGCGCGTCACCATCTGGGCCGACGACGAGCGCGGCGGCTTTTTCGACCTCGCCGCCGCACTGGCGGAACCATCTGACGACACGGTGATCTACAGCTGTGGACCGGAGCCGCTGCTCGAGGCCGTCGAAAAGCACTGCGCCCATTGGCCTGAAGGCAGCCTGCACGTCGAACGGTTCGCGGCCAAAGCCCCGTCGGACGAAACCCTGGCCGCAGCGTTGGACACATATCAGGTGATCTGCCGGCAGTCCGGCGTCACCGTCGAGGTGTCCGGTGGGGTGCCGATGCTCGACGCACTGGAGGACGCGGGCATCGCGATCATGTCGTCGTGCGGGGAAGGTGTCTGTGGCACCTGCCGTACCACGGTATTGGAAGGCGTCCCGGCGCACTGTGATTCGTTGCTCACGGAAGACGAGCGAGCAGCCGGCGGCGTGATCCTGCCCTGTGTGTCCCACTCTCGATCCGAGAAGTTGGTGCTGGACCTGTGACCGAACAACCGACCCACGAGTAGACAAAGGAGTCCACCATGACAACCGAGAGCTTCACCGACATCGACCTGGCCACTGTCGATCTCACCGACCTCACGTACTTTCAGGACGGTCCGCCGTACGAGCTGTTCGCCCGCATGCGCAGAGCGCCGGGCCCGCACTGGAACGCTTTGACCGATGCCGACGAACCCGGCTTCTGGTCCTTCACCAAATTCGATGACATTCAGACCATCAGCAGTAATCCCGAGCTGTTCTCCTCGGCCCGCGGTGGCGTCTTCTTCACCGCCACGATGGGCGCCACGCCGGTCGAGGTGCTGCGTGAAGTCATCCTGGGTATGGATCCGCCACGACACACTCACCAGCGTGGCGTCGTGCAGGCGGTTTTCACACCGCGGATGATCCGCCAGATGGAGGAGGGGGTTCGGGCGACGGTGACCGCGCTGATCGACAGCGTGATCGAAAAGGGTGCATGTGATTTCGTCGAGGACATCGCCGTCGAGCTGCCACTGATCGTGATCGCAGACCTGCTCGGCGTGGTGCAGGAAGACCGCCGCCAGCTGTTCGAGTGGACCAACAAGCTCTCGCGGGCAGCGGCCACCGGCGATGCGCAGATGGGGTTGGGCGCGCTGATGGAGATCGGCGGTTACCTGACGGCGCTCACCGCGGAGCGCAAGGCCAATCCGGGACCCGATCTGTTGTCCCGGCTGCTGGCCGCCGAGGTCGACGGCGAGAGCCTGTCTGAACAGGAGGTGACGTTCTTCTTCGCGATCCTGATGTTCGCCGGCAACGACACCACCCGCAACACCGCATCCGGCGGCACGCGGGCGCTCATGGAGAACCCGGCCGAACGGCAGAAGCTGGTCGACGATCCTGAACTCATCGCCGGGGCCGTCGAGGAGATGCTGCGCTGGGTCAGCCCCGTCGTGTACTTCACCCGCACCGTGACCGCCGACACCGTCGTGGGTGGGCACGCACTGAAAGAAGGTGAGCGCGTTGCCATGTGGTACGGCGCCGGCTCTCGGGATCCGGAGAAGAACGAGAACCCGGAGACCTTCGACGTGTCCCGCGGGAAGATGCCGCACCAGGCCTTCGGTGGTGGCGGCCCCCACTTCTGCCTGGGTAACCAGCTGGCCCGCCTGGAACTGCGGGTGCTGTTCGAAGAGCTCGTGCGGCGTATCCCGGACATGGAGATCTCCGGACCGGTGGCGCGGCTGGTGTCGAGCTTCTCCAACGAACTGACCTCGATGCCGGTCACCTTCACGCCCGGACAGCGGGAGAACTGACATGTTCCCGGGAACCCACGCCCTGTCCACACCCGGCAAACCCGCGGTGATCATGGCCGGCTCCGGACGGAAGCTGACCTACCGCGAACTCGACGACAGCTCAAGGCAACTCGCGGTCGCGCTGGCCGACCTGGGGCTGGTCAAGGGCGACGTCATCGCGATGCTCAGCGACAATGCCGCCGAGTGCTTCACCATCTACTGGGCGGCGGTGCGGTCGGGTCTGTACCTGACCGCGGTGAACTTCCACCTCACTGCCGACGAGGTCGCCTACATCGTGAACGACTGCGGCGCGAAGGTCCTGCTCGCCTCCGGCGGGCTCGGAGAACTGGCCGAGGAGGTGCGGTTCCTGGCGCCGGGCGTCGGGCATGCCTTCAGCTTCGACGGGCCCCTGAACGGATTCGATTCGTACGCAGACCTTTTGGCCTCCGCTGGCGATCGAACTCTGGCCAACCAGCCGCGCGGCAGCGACATGCTCTACTCGTCGGGCACGACCGGCCGGCCGAAGGGGATCAAGCCACCGCTGCTGCCGATTCAGGTCGACGAACCGGGCGACCCCATCACCGGATTGTTGGGTTCGGCGTTCGGCATCACCGCCGACGACGTGTATCTGTCACCGGCACCGATCTATCACGCCGCGCCGCTGCGCTGGTGCGGCGCCGTCCAGGCACTCGGAGGCACCGTCGTGGTGCTCGAAAGGTTCAAGGCCGAAACCACTCTGGCCGCGATCGAGCAGTACCGTGCCACGGCCGTCCAGGTCGTGCCGACCATGTTCGTGCGGATGCTCCAGCTGCCCGAGGAAGCGCGGGCCGCCTATGACGTGTCGAGCCTCCGGATCGCCATTCACGCGGCGGCACCGTGCCCGACGGATGTGAAGCAGGCGATGATCGACTGGTGGGGACCGATCCTGGTCGAGTACTACTCCTCGACGGAAGCCTGTGGGTTCACGGTCATCAACTCGCAGGAGTGGTTGACCAAGCGGGGCTCGGTGGGCCGGAGCATGCTGGGCCCGGTCCACATCTGCGGTGATGACGGCGCGGAATTGCCCACGGGTGAGGCAGGATTGGTGTTCTTCGAGCGTGACGTGCGGCCGTTCGAATATCACAATAACCCCGGCAAGACCAAAGAAGCCGAGCACCCGGATCACGGCAATTGGACGACGGTCGGGGATATCGGGTACGTGGACGCCGACGGTTATCTCTTTCTGACGGACCGCAAGTCGTTCATGATCATCTCCGGTGGGGTAAACATCTATCCGCAGGAAGTCGAGGACGCACTGAGCATGCACCCCGCGGTGTTCGACGTGGCCGTCATCGGAGTGCCCGACCCGGCGATGGGCCAGCAGGTCAAGGCCGTCGTCCAACTGCGCGATGGCGTCGAGCCCAGCGCGGAGCTCGGTGAGCAACTCATCGCCCACGCCCGCACGAAGGTCGCCGCGTTCAAGGCACCCAAGACCGTCGACTTCGTCGAGAGCCTGCCCCGCACCCCGACCGGAAAGCTGGTCAAGCGGACGCTGGTGCAGCAGTACGCCGCAGCGCCGACCGGCTGACGTCGATGAGACGCATCGTGGGCGTCGAAGACTACTTCGACGCCGGCGTGGACCTTCTGGTGACCCAGGGTCCTGGCAGCATCAAGGTCGGCGCTCTGTGTGCTGCCCTGGGCGTCACCACCGGCTCGTTCTACGGGTACTTCACCGGCCTGGACGACTACGTCGCCCGGCTCCTTACGACCCGGTTGTCCCAGCCCAACCGCCGTCTGCTCGAACTCGCCGACTCCGACGACGCGCCTGAGGTGCTCATCGCGCGACTGCGTGAGCTCCTGGATGTCGTCCAACACGACGCCGAGACGGCGTTGCGAGCCTGGGCATTGAGGCGCGGCGCCGCAGCCCAGCTGCAACACCGGCTCGACAGGGAACGGCGCGCGGCCCTGGCGGCGATCTTGTGCAGGATCGTGCCGGCTGAGCGCAGCGGTGAGCTGTCCGACTTCGCCATGGCACTGCTCATCGGCTACCAGCAGCTGTATGCCGAGACCGCGGGAGCGGCGCGCGACAGCCTCTTCGCGGAGTTCGAAACCATGGTCAGGGCGCACCAAATATAGGTTCCGTTACAATAAGCCGAGGCAAACGGAAGGTGTGACAAGTGCGGCTGTCGGTGACACGCGACGACTACTTCAACGCCGCGATGGAGCTCTTGGCCTCCGGTGGCGCGGCCAGCCTGAAGATCGCCCCGCTGTGCAAGTCACTCAACGTCACGTCGGGATCGTTCTACGGCTACTTCGGCAGCATGGACGGATTCGTTACGGAGTTCCTCGCGTTCTGGGAGCAGACCCAGACCGAACGGCTCGCCGAATTATCCAAAGTGCCAAGCGATCTCGCGGCGCGCGTCCATCTCTTGAAAACCCTCGCCGGGAAACTGCCGCATGATGCCGAGGCGGCCATCCGCGGCTGGGCGCACGCGAATCCGCAAGTCGCGCAAGCGCAAAAGGCCGTCGATGCCCGGCGAGTGGAAATTCTGACGGAGCTGTACCGACCGGCCGTCGGAACCCGCCGGCATGCCGAGACGCTCGCCATCATGGGGATCACCCTGCTGGTGGGGCTGCAACAGTGGCGATCACCGGTGACCCGCAAGGACTTCAACCGGGTCTTCAACGAATACGAGCAGATGGTCTATCGCGCGATCGATCAGACCAGCTCGGGCACCCTCAAGTGAGCGATCGCCAGCTCGAACTCGCAGATCTCGATCAGGCTGCCGCCCAGTTGGGCGAGCTTCTCGGTCCGTAGCGCGCTGGCCTGTTCGCGGTTGTTGTCCAGTGCGGTGGCGTTGTCGAACGTCACCGATGACACGGCGCGTCCGGACGGCTTGTCGAGCAGGAGACTGGCACTGCAGAACCCCTCGAGTTTCTCCAACGACGGCAGCACCAGCGTGCGGTAGAAGTCGGTGAGCAGGTCCGCCTGATGCGGTTCGACCGAGAACCACGCGACCCTGAGGCAGGCACCTTCCGGCGAACGGTGGTCGCGGTGCAACGCCGTGACCTCCCACTCGTTGATCTCCTTGCGCGTGCCGTTCAGCAGCTCTGCGGCGCGCTCCCCGAGTGGTCGGGCCGCGTGAGCCGTCAGGTGCATCACCGCCTCGGACTCCCAGGCACTTGTGGCGATACAGCGCCCCAGACGCCGGTCCACCATCAACGACATTCCCGCTGCGCCCAACTCCTCCAGAGCCGGCAGCACCGTGTCGCGCATGTACGCAACGCCGGCATCGATCGACGCCGGCTCGGCCTGAAACGTGGTTGAGCGTGCGTACACCAGGCGCTCCTCGGTTGGCGGCAGCACCCGATGGCGCTGCTGGTTGTCCCCACAGCGTCCCTTGTCGGCCCCGATGGTGTACGTACTTTGCCGGAATCCACAGGTTGCGTTAAGGAGCGAGAACCGCGGTGCCGAACCAATGGCAAAGCAGCAGTGCGACTTCCACGTCGATGCGGTCTTCTTCGATCGGCCGGCCGCGACGCTCGATGGCGCGCTGCACGCGGTACTTCACCGAGTTGACGTGCAGGTGCAGCTCGTCGGCGCTGGATTTGAAGCTGGAGCTGTTGCGCAAGAAGCCGCGGAGGGTCTCCCGCAGCCTTTCGTCACCGTCGGTGTCCGCGGCCAGCGGACCGAGGACCTGGCAAACCCAGGAGCGGGCGTTGTCCAGATCAGAGCTGAACTGTGCTGCGATGACGAGTCCCGGTTCATCGGCGGCGGTGACCGGCCGCGGTGGCGCGCCCGGTGCCATCGCGACCGTCCGGGCGGCGACGGCCTGACGGTGCGACCGGCGGAACCCGGAGAGCCCATCCAGCGCGGTGCCCGTGGTCACCCATGGCGCGTCAGGGCGTGACCGGACGAACTCCCGGATCTGGCCCACCGGATCGTCGGTGCCGGCAGGTAACGGAATCCACACCCATCCGGTCGTCCGATCCGATGCGACGAACAAGGGGCGCTCGCGAGCACCCAGAACAGCCGCCAGATCGGCGACGAACCGCTCCATGTCGGCCAGTTCGTCGCCCTCGGCTCGCTCGGCGCACCAGACGATGAGCGCGAGATGCACCCGGTGCAGGGGGTAGCGGATCAGGTCGGTGGTCTCGTCGATGTCGAGGTCACCGCCGTCGAGCACCTCGCGTACCCGCAGTGCGCGCATCTGGTTCTGATTGTTCAACCAGCGGTCGCGTTCGGCTTGATAGGCGTTGACGACCTGGTGCGACACCCGGTCGATGTAGGTGAATGAGCTGGCGGCGATCTCTTCGAAGACCTGCAGGCCGAGCTCGGCGTCGAGCTGCGCAGCCCGGACTTCGTCGAGGATCACCTTGAGGACGCCGTGGTGGCCGAGCCGGTAGGCCCGAACCAACTCGTCGACGCTGGTGCCGCGCTGTGCCAGCCGGCGGGCATGCTCGAGCGCCGCGGTGGGTGGCTCGATTCGATCGATCGGAATGCCATGGCGGATCGCGGGGAAGAACGCTTCGAGATTGCCCTGCACCGCGTCGTACAGCAGTGCCTTGAGTTCGCCGTCTCCGGCCATTTCCGCGCGCTCCTGGACCAGCATCTCCAGCAGAGACTGGGCCATGGCCGGCAGTTTGTCGCTCAATCGATCCACGATCATGGTGGCGGTCTCGGCGGAGAGCACTCCGGTGTCGTGGCTGCGGGCCATGGCCCGACTCTATGACCTTGTGGGCGTGCCCATCTGAGAATGCGGGCGGGACCCCGCGACTGACTGGATCGTCAATTTGTCACTGAGCGGCGGCGTAGGCCAGGGTGCGCGCGCGTGCCGGCGCGCTGACGTGCGGCAGCGCCACCGAGTGGACGGCGGCAGCGGCGGCGCTGCGGCGGGCGTTGAACCAGCGGACGCCGGCGGCGGCGACGACCAGCAGCAGCGGCCACAGGCCCAGGACGAAGAGGACGATGGCGTCGACGATGAAGGCGGGTTCGAACATGGCTCTACTCCTGGGGTTGGTGAAATGTATTTGATCCGTTGATATTTGGCGTTTCTCAACGGGGAAGCTGATACAAGAACGGTACGGCGCGAGTGCCGCGCGACCCAGGTACCGCCGAGACAATGTTTTGCCGATCTCGCCCGAATCGTTGTCCGTAAGGAACAAAGGGGCATCAATTTCCCCGGGGCGACCCTATTCCGGCCCGTCGCGCCGACAATTGATGGTGCAGACAGCAACCTAGCCATAGGCCTCCGACGTGTCCGAACCCGACGAAACGCAACGTGGCTTCGCGACCGGCATCGTCGCGGAGCTCGAAGCCGAGGGTTTCCACGGTGCCGAGCCCGTCGGGCGCGGTGGGTTCGGCGTCGTCTACCGGTGCCGCCAGCCGTCGCTGGACCGCGTCGTCGCGATCAAGGTCCTCAACGCCGATTCCGACGACGTCGACCTCGAGGCGGCATCGTTGCACCACGCCGGCTGACCAGGCGGCGTGGTGCTGTCACCGCAGACCGGCAACGGGTTGTTGGTGGTCTGGTGTGAAACGGTGTGGTGCCTGCGCGCATCCACTCTCTTGTTATCTATGTAACTACAACTAGCTTATCTATGCCTATCGGCACAGATTTCTATATAGCACTGCG
The DNA here is from genome assembly GCF_009729075.1 of Mycolicibacterium sp. CBMA 226. Lineage (GTDB taxonomy): Bacteria > Actinomycetota > Actinomycetes > Mycobacteriales > Mycobacteriaceae > Mycobacterium. The sequence continues at coordinate 142,769 of NZ_VTGY01000015.1, forward strand.
ACATGATTAGATGCAAGTAGTCGAACAGGAAAATTCGTGAACGATGCCGATCGGCCGCAGTCGCCGCCGAATACCGGGCCCGCCGCTGCGGTTCCCGCATCGGACCATGCGGTCTACGGGATCACGGTGGCCGCCGAACTTTCCGGTGCACCAACACAATCACTTCGTCTGTGGGAGCGCCACGGGCTTCTCGCCCCCGCGCGCACCGACGGCGGCACGCGCCGATACAGCGCTGACGACGTGGCCCGCATCGAGCGGATCGTCGCGCTCGTCGCCTCGGGAGTGAACATCGCCGGAATCAGCAGGATCCTCGAATTGGAGGACGACAACATCGCGCTGCGCAGGGCTGCCGACCGTCGCGGCCGCTCGAAGTGACGGCGGTGGCATCTCATTGCGGCCGGGTAGCCTCCGAGAGGCCTCGGGTGGCAGGTCCCTCCAGGAGCCGGCCGTTGGCGGCGAAGCGTGAACCGTGCAAAGGGCACTCCCAGGCGCGGTCGGCGTCGTTCCACCGCACCACACCACCCAGGTGCGGACAGACCGCAGACACCGTGCGTCGTTCACCATCGACCAAACTGTCGGCCCGTAGATGCCACGGCATTCCGCTGACGACTCCTGTGCCTTCAGAGAGATGCTCAGGCGACGCGGTGACCGGGGCCACCCAGCCTTTGACGAGATTGAGCCCGACGTGGAGATTCGCGCGCAGTGCGGTGGCCACCGCACGCAGTTCGTGTGGATTCCAGCTGGCGAACGCATGCGCCCATTCGATGTGGCCACCGAGCACCTGGGCGGACAGGATCAGTGCCGCCGCCACCCCGTTGGTCAGGCCCCACTTGTCGAAACCCGTTGCCACCCGGATCCTTTCGTACCCCGGAAGCAGTGGGCCGACATACGGCAACTCGTCGATCGGCGAGTAGTCCTGGGCCGACCAGAAGTGCGTCGGCGTTGCTCCGGGATAGTGCAATTGCGCCCACTTGGCAAGCTCGGCCACGTCATGTGCGGGTGCGTGGCCACGACCCACCGGATGGCCCGCGCCACCGACGATGAGTTTCTCACCGCCTGCGGATGGCGCATAGCGCACCGACCGGGTGGGGGAATCTACCGAGATGAACATGCCGCCCGTCGTCTCGCGAGCGACGTCAAATGCCATGCAGTAGGAGCGTTTCGCCGTCAGCCGCGCGAAGAATCCGCCGCGGTCCAGGATCGGCGTACCGGTTGCCAAGATGCATCGGTGACCGGCGACCGACATGTGGGAGCCCGGGTCGCCGACCGTGGGATGCGTTGCCCGCAGCGTGACCCGCAACAAGCCGTCGTCGGCCACCGATACCGCTCGGACGCCCTCCAACAGTGTGCCGCCGTGGCTTTCGAGTTCGACGGCCAGGCTATTGAGCAGCGGCATCGGATCGAGCTGTGCTTGATCAGGTAACCGCACGCCGCCGTGGAACGGGAACGGAACATCGGCGGAGTCGATCCACGCCGATTGCGTCAATCCCGCTTCCTGACAGGCGCTGAACGTGTCGCGCGCGATCGCGAGGCCTGAGAACGTCTGGGCGTAGGCGTGGTCGGGTTCGGACTGCCATGGGATTCCGTGGTTCTCGCAATGGCGTACCAGCCAGTCTCGTCCCTCGGCATTACCCCGCACGTAGTCACGTAGGACGGCCGCGCTGTGCTTGGCGGCGATGCGCGCCAGCTTGCTGCCCTGCAACACACTCAATTTGCCGGTGGTGTTGCCGGTCGTACCCGCACCCACGTGCCGCGCTTCGACAACTGTGACGCTCTTACCCGCCCGGGCTAGTAGCACGGCGGTGGTCAGGCCGGTGATGCCGGCGCCGACCACGACCACATCGACGGGAGGCGCCAAATCGGTCGACTCCGGCGACGGCGGCGAAGACGGCGACATCGCGCGGTCGGCCAACCACAATGAGGTGTGGTGGCATGCGTCCGGAGGTCCGGTCATCGTCGTGCCTAACCGGCCATGAACTCGGCGTAGGCAGTGGCCAATTCAGGTGACAGCACCGTCACATTGCACCGCTGCTGAGTGTCACCGATCGGCGCCAGAATTCCGCGCAGATCCTGATACTGCTGGGGATGGGCCGTGAAGTATGCCCGGAGATTGGCCGACGCCACCGGCCGCGGCTGCGAGTATGCCGCCACGACAACCTGATTGGCATCCGGGTGCGCGGTCAGATAGTTGCTGGCCGCCCCGGTGGCCGAACTGACGGTGTTCGCAACGGATTCCGGGCTGCAATCGCTCTCTGCGGTGGCCGTGGACGGCGTGATGAGGCTGAGGCACACCGGTACGGCCGCCAGCACCGGGATGAGGCCCGGGCATCGGAGTGAAAACGTCATGGCATGTCCTCCTCTGTGTTTCGCTGCCAGTGGATGCGGGCCGCCTGGTGTGGCTCGACCGCGTCTCCCGGCACCGGTCGTCGTATACCCGCGGCCGCGACTCTGAATCCACCGGCTTTTGCTGCACGCATCACACGGTGGTTTGAATGCGCTGGACCGGGTATTCACAGCTCGCCAGTTGGATCCGGGCTCAACGCCCGCTGGAGTGGCTCCGACACTGCCGTCGCTTCTCTCCGGTTCCACAGATCCGGACGTCTGGGGTCGGTCCGACTGGCGCGGCCGGGGCGGTTCAGCCGCAAACGGGACCGCCCCGGCCCTCGTTTGTCGGCGCCGATCTCGTCAGCCGCGCGGCAGTGTGGCGTGGGCGCGGAACGGCCGAGTCGGGGGCTCGTCGGGTCGCGGAGCGCGCATCCGGGTGGTGGGCTGCTCGGCGACAAACTGATGCGGTGGCCCGAGTTTCGTCGGCCGCCTCTCGCGCCGGGCCGATTCCCGTTCGATCAGGAGACCGCGGGCGATGCGGTCGAGCGCGCTCTGCACATGAATGCGTTCCGGAGCGCCGTGGAACTCGTCTGACTGCGTGAGGGTTTCGGTGATCCAACTCGAGATCACATTGCGGGCCGCACCCACCTCGGCGGAGCCGGCCGGGGTGAGTGCGTACTCGTTTCCGGAGCGCGTGGCGAACCCGGTGGCGACCAAGCGATCGAAGGTCGGTTCGAGGACCTGACGCGGCACCCGTCGGTCGTCCGCGATGTCGAGCAGGTCCGCGGCACCGGTCACGGCCGCGTACCGGTAGATCAGCATGAGCGCCCACAACTGCGCGGTGCCCAGCCGGCTGTTCGAGGTGCGTGCCACCGCTTCGAGGTCAATGCCGTTGCTGTGCTGCAACAACCGGCCGACGGCGACTTCGATGAGTTTCTCGGGTGACTCGGTGGTCGGCATCCCGAAGCCCTCGCCCATATCGGTACTGCCGCTGGCGGCCGCGTCGCGCAGCGGCACCTGCTTGAGGAACAGCGCCAGGACGAAGCCGACGACTGCGACGGGCGCCGCCAGCAGGAATACCTGACTGAGGGAATCGGCATAGGCGTTGATGATCGGTACGGCAGTGTCGTGCGGAAGGCTGTGCAGCACTTTGGGAGACGTCGCCGCAGCGGGTGGCGCGCCGCTGGCTCTCATGGCCGATGGGATGCGATCGCCGAGGAAATTCGCGAACATCGAGCCGAAAATCGCTGCGCCGAACGAACTTCCGATGGTGCGGAAGAAGGTGACGCCCGAGGTGGCGACGCCCAGGTCGGCAAAGTCGACGGTGTTCTGCACCACCAGGATCAGCACCTGCATGCTGAGTCCGATCCCGGTGCCGAGGATCAACAGGAAGACTGACTGGGTGAGCGTCGAGGTGTCGGCGTCCATGCGTGACAACAGCACGAATCCCAGCGCCATGATGGCCGTGCCGGCGATCGGGAAGATTCGGTATTGCCCGGTGCGGCCGACGATCGCGCCGCTGCTCAGTGAGGTAACGAGCAGACCGGCCACCATCGGTAGGGTGCGCAGCCCCGATGCGGTCGCTGAGACGCCGTCGACGAACTGCATGTAGGTGGGTAGGAACGTCAGCGCGCCGAGCATGGCGAACCCGACCACGAACGACAGCACGCAGCACACCGCGAAGACCGGGTTGGCGAACAAGCGGATGGGCAGAATCGGCTCGGGCGCACGGCGTTCCACGATGACGAAGCCGGCGAGGGCCAATGCCGAGGCGACGAACAACCCGATGATGGTCGCCGAGCTCCACGCGTAAGTGGTGCCGCCCCAGCTGGTCGCCAACGTCAATCCCGCGGCGCCGAGCCCGACCAGGACGATGCCCGCGTAGTCGACGACGGGCCGGCCCGCGCGGGCCAATTCCGGAATGGCCACTGCCGCAATCCCGATGACCACCACCGCCACCGGCACGTTGATCCAGAACGCCCACCGCCAGCCCAGGTGATCGGTGAAGAGGCCGCCGAGCAACGGCCCGACGACCGTCGTGACACCGAACACCGCGCCCAGAGCGCCTTGGTACTTACCTCTTTCGCGCAGCGGGATGACCTCGCCGATCACCGCGACGGCCGTCACCGTGATCGCGCCACCACCGAGGCCCTGCAGCGCCCGCGAGGCGACGAGCATGCTCATCGATCCCGACAGTCCACACAGCACCGAGCCCGCCAGGAACAGCAGGATCGCGACCTGGAAAACCTTCTTGCGGCCGAAGATGTCGCCGAGCTTGCCGACCACCGCGGTCACGATCGTCGAGGCGAGCAGGTAGCTCGTGACGACCCACGACTGATGTCCGGCGCCGCCCAAATCTGCGACGACCGTCGGTAGCGCCGTCGCCACGATGGTCTGGTCGAGTGCGGCCAGCAGCATCCCGAGGACGACGGCCAGGAAGATGAAGTTGCGCTGCCGGATGCCCGGGGCCGCTTCGGCCACGTCGGCGGGGGCTCGAGTGGTCATGGCTGTCATAACCCAGTCGCCCTCAGGTCTGGGCCGGACTGCTTGCCAATGCCTCGGTGATGGCCTCGCAGAACGCCGGTAGATCGGAGGGCGAACGGCTGGTGATGAGATTGCCGTCGATACACACTGCTTGATCGACGACGGTGGCTCCGGCGTTACGGAGGTCGGTGCGAACACTGGGGTAACTGGTCAGCTTGCGGCCCCGGACGACGTCGGCTTCCACGAGGGTCCATGGGCCGTGACAGATGGCGGCGACGGGCTTGCCGGAGCGCACGAAGTCGCCGACGAACGTCACCGCGGTGTCGTCCACCCGCAGTTTGTCGGGGTTCACCGTGCCGCCCGGCAGGATCAGCGCGTCGAACGCGTCGATCCGGACCTCGCCGACTGTGCGGTCCACCGCGATGCTGCCCGCTGGTTCGAGGTCGTGGTTGCGGGCCTGGATTTCGCCCGCCTGCACCGACAGCACTTCGACCGCACCGCCGGCCGCCTCGACCGCGGCGCGCGGTTCATCGAGTTCGACTCTTTCGACCCCGTCGGCGGCGAGGATGGCGATCCGTCGGCCTTGCAGTTCCTTGAGCACGTGGCTGTTCATACCCCTGGGCACCTCGGCCCAAACGTTGCCGCGCGGGCTGTCAGCGCAGCTCGGCGATGACCTTCGCGAAGGCCTCCGAATGCTGTTGCTGAACAATGAAATAACTCACCCCATAGCGATCCCGTAACTCCTGGATCCGGTCGGCCATGTCGGCGGTGCTGCCGCTGAGCACGCCGGGCGTCGTCATCAGTTCGGCGTCGCTGACATCAGGCTGGAAACGCCGGGTCATCGACAGCTCGGGGATGCCGGATCCGTCGGTCGGCACCGCGGTGATGGCGAGGTTCAGCTCCAGCTCGTCGAAGCGGGCGCCGGCGGCGTTGCGGACGAAGGAGACGCGCTCGGCGAGCGGATCGTGGTCGTCGGTGCGCGGCCCGCCGCCGGTCAAGCCGATGATCTGCGCCTGTTGGGCGGCGACGGTCAGCAGCTTGTCGCCGGCGCCGGCGATCATGACCGGCACATCGGGCAGGTGGGTGCGCAGGTACGACGTGACGTGCGCCGTGTACTCCACCCGCTTGCCGGCGCTGGGGAACGGCAACTCGGCGGCGTCGAACTCTTCTTTGACGTACCCGGCGCCGAGGCCCGTCTCGAAACGCCCCTCGGTCAGGTCGCGCATGGCGGCGATGTCGCGGGCCAGCAGCGCGGGCTTATAGAAGCAGGCGTTGAACACGAACGTGCCCAGATGCAGGGTGCTGGTCGCCACGGCGGCTGTCGCCAGTACCGGAAACGGCGCCGGTGCGCCCAGATGATCGGGCACCAGTAGGACGTCGTAGCCGAGGTCTTCAGCGCGCCGCGCCGCGGCCTGAACTGCCGACCGACTGTCGGTATGTCGCAGGCCCACTCCGAACCGGAAATCTCTCGTCATGTGTTCGACCTTACGGACACGCCGGGTGCACCCGCCGGTGCAAACTGCAGATGTGAACTCCAGACTGACGCTGGCCGCGGTCTGCGTGGTGGTGTTCATGCTGCTGCTCGACATGACGATCGTCGCCGCCGCACTGGCCGACATCCAGGCTTCGCTGCACGCGCCCCTGTCGGGGCTGCAGTGGGTGGTCGATGCGTACGCCCTCCCGATGGCGGGATTGTTGCTGACCGCAGCGACGGTGGGAGACCGGCTGGGGCGGCGGCGGTTGTATCTCGGCGGACTGGTGGTGTTCATGTTCGCCTCGGCCGGGTGTGCGCTGGCTCGCAACATCGATGTGCTGAACGGGCTGCGCGCCGTCCAGGGCTCGGCCGGTGCGGTGCTGCTCGGGGTATCGCTGCCGATGATCGCGGCCGTTTTTCCCGATGCACGACAGCGGGCGGGCGCCATCGCCGCGTACGGTGCGGCCATGGGGGCCGGCGGTGCTGTGGGGCCGCTGCTGGGTGGTGCGCTGGTCACTGCGTACGGGTGGCCGTCGATCTTCCTGATCAATCTGCCGGTCGGGGTGCTCGCGCTGTACATCGTCATCTTCGCCGTCCCGGAAAGCGCCGTCGCAGAGTCCCGCCCGGTCGACGTCTGGGGCACGGTGGTGTTGACGGCGGCGTTGTTCGCCGGTGTGTACGTGCTCATCGAAGGCAACCGGTTCGGCTGGAGCAGCCCGATCATGTTGGGGCTGAGCGCATTCTGTGTGATCGCGCTGGCTGCTTTCGGCTTACGAGAGTCACGTCTACCCGGGCCGATGCTGGACGTGCGGCTGCTCGCCGGCCCCGGTTTCGCCGGCGTCTCCCTGGCCGCATTCGCCGCCACCGGAACGCTGATCGCATCAACCAATTACCTCGCGTTGTACTTCATGAACACGCTGGGATTCACCCCGTTCGGTGCCGGGCTGCGGGCGTTGCCCCTCACGTTGGCCATCGTCGTGGGTGCCCCCGCGGCGATGCTGGCGGCGCGGCGCATCCCGGTGGTGGCGACCATGCCCGCCGGTGTCGCGTTGATTGCCGTGGGCATGTGGATGATGACGGCAGTAAACGCGAATACGACATGGACCCACTTCATCTCGGGATCGGTCGTGGCCGGGCTGGGGCTCGGCGGACTGTCCGCTCTGACCTCTGACGCGGCGCTGCGCTTCGTACCGATCGCCGACGCCGGCATGGCGACGGGAACCGTCAGCACGGCGCGCCAGATCGGCATCCTGGCCGGCGTCGCCGGGCTGGGTGCGTTGTTCAGCCGGCACGCGGGTGACCTTGCGACCTCGCGGCTTTCCGCAGTCCCCGGGCTACGAGCCGAAGCGGCCCGGCAGCTGAGCGACGGGCTGGCCGCGGGCGCCGGGTTGCGGGCGCTCGAGGTCGTACCCGAACGGATGCGTCCCGCGCTCGCGACGCTCGCCCGGGAAGCCGGCGCGGCCGGCATGCACTCCGCGTTGACGGCCGCCGCGCTGGCCGCCACCACGGCCACATTGGTCGTCGCGCTCCTCATCCGGATCGGAGCCCGGCAAACAATCATTGCCGATGCTATGGATTAGCCGAAGTTGCTACGGCCGGGGCTGAAGGCGGATATTTTCAAACCTTATGGTCGGCGCTGCTGTTCTCATCCCAGCGACCGACTCCGGCCGCTACAGCGTCGTCATCTCCGACGACCCCGACGAAATCGAGGCAGCGCAGCGCCTGCGGTACCAGACGTTCGCCGAGGAGCTGGGCGCCGCACTCCCGCAAGCGATTCGTGGCCCGCGCACCGGCGAGATGATCGACATCGACCGCTTCGACGCATACAGCGATCACCTGCTGGCCCGGGATGAGCAGACGGGGGCGATCGTCGGCTGTTACCGGTTGCTGCCGCCGGACGGCGCCCGGGCCGCCGGCGGCATCTTCACCGACACCAATTTCGAGATGAGTGCCGGCATCGACGCGTTGCGGCCGTCACTGGTGGAGTTGGGCCGCGCCAGCGTGCATCCCGACCACCGCAGCGGCGCAGTGATGGCGATGCTGTGGGCCGGCATCCTGCGCTACCAGGAACTGACCGGCTACCGGTGGGCGATCGGCAGTCTCTCGGTGCGCATGGCGGACGGCGGTTCGCGTGGCGCGCTGGTGCGTGGCGTCCTCGACCGGGCATACCGGCGGCACCCGGCGCCGCCCGAGTTTCACGTGACGCCACGAAACCCGGTGCAGGTCAATGGAATACCTCTCGCCGAGTTGCCCGACCCCGGTCGGGTGCGGATTCCGCCGATGGTGGCGGGCAGCCTGCGGATCGGGGGCGTCATCTGCGGGGAACCCTCGTACGACCCGGAATTCGACATGGCCGATTTCGTCGTGCTGATCAATCGCGACATGGTGCATCAGCTCTACCTCGCCCGGCTGACCCGCAATCATGTCCAGACCTGACATCCCCGAGATGCTGGGAGTCGGGTTCGGGCCGTCGAATCTGGCGCTGGCGGTGGCCCTTTCAGAGCGTGGCGTACGCGGCCGATTCGTCGATGCCCAGCAGCGGTTCGGCTGGCACCGCGACATGTTGCTGCCGGGCACCCGCATGCAGATCCCGTTCCTGAAAGACCTGGCGACGCTGCGTAATCCGCGGAGCGCGTTCACGTTCGTGAACTATCTGAATGAACGTGGCAGGTTGGTCGCCTTCATCGGTCGCCATGACGTGTTTCCCAGCCGGCACGAATTTCACGATTACCTGCAGTGGGCTGCGGGCCAGTTCGCCGCCGACGTCCACTACGGCCGCCGCGTGGTCGGGGTGGCGGGGAGCGACGCCGGATTCACGGTGCAGTTGGACACTGGCGAGATCATGTCGGCGCGCACCCTGGTGCTGGGCACGGGTCTGCACCCCGTGCTGCCCGCCGGTACGCAGCCGAGCCTCCGGCAATGGCACAGCCACCAATTGCTCAGTGCCCTGGCGGCTCTCGGGCCCCTGGCGCGCGGCCGCGTCGCCGTGGTCGGCGCGGGGCAGAGCGCCGCCGAGGTGGTCGCCTACCTGCACCACTCCTTCCCGCGTGCTGAGGTGCACGCGGTGTTCGGCCGGTACGGGTACAGCCTGGCCGACGACAGCGCGTTCGTGAACCGCATTTTCGATCCCGCCGCGGTCGACGAGTTCTTTGGCGCGGACAGCGCGGAGCGCAAGCGCCTGCTCGACTATCACCGGTCGGCGAACTACTCCGCGGTCGACGTCGACCTCATCGCGGACCTGTATGAACGCGAATACGGCGAACGCGTGACGGGGGACCGCCGACTGTTCCTGCACCGCGCCTGCAGCGTCGTCGGATCCGAGGAAGACGATGCAGAGGTCCGGCTCTGCCTTCGCAACCACATCGACAACACGACCGAGACAGTCCGCTGCGATGCGGTGGTGTACGCGACCGGATACGCGCCGATGGATGTGGCGGCGTTCCTGGGTGACCTGGCGTCTTGCTATGAGTTCGACGACCAGGGCCGCCCGCTGGCCACCCGCGACTACAAGTTGGTGGCCAGGCCGGGTGCGCCCGGCGACATCTATCTCAACGGCGCGACGGTCGAACACAGCCACGGGCTCGGTGCGACGCTGCTGTCGAACGTCGCCGTCCGCAGCGGGGAGATCGCGGCCGCGATCAGCCCGTGACGGTCAGATAGATCAACACCACGTTCAGCACCGAAATCAGCACGGCCACAGCCCATCCCAGCGCGGTGACGACGCGATGATTGACGTGTTCACCCATCACGGCGCGGTCGCTGGTCAGCCGGACCAACGGAACCAGCGCGAACGGGATACCGAACGACAGCACCACCTGCGAGATGACCAACGCGCGCGTCGGGTCGAATCCGACGGCCAGCACCACCAATGCCGGAATGACGGTGACGGCCCGCCGGAGCAACAGGGGGTACGACCGGTTCAGCAGGCCCTGCATGATCATCGCGCCGGCATAGGCGCCGACCGACGAGGACGCCAGGCCCGAAGCCAGCAGACCGATGGCAAAACACAGCGCGACCGACGGACCCAGGGCATGGCCGACCGCGGCATATGCGCCCGAGATGGTGTCGGTGCCATCGACGCCCTGCAGGTGGCTCGCCGCGACCAGCAGCATCGACAGGTTCACCGCGCCCGCGACAACCATCGCCAAACCGACGTCGAAGCGGGTGACGCGCAGCATGTGGCGCAGCGGTGCGCCGACCTCAGGCTTCCCGTGCCGGTCGCGGGCGAGGCCAGAATGCAGGTAGACGACGTGCGGCATGACCGTCGCGCCCAGGATCGCGGTGGCCAGCAGGAGGCTCTCCGACCCGGCGAAGTGGGGCACCATGCCGCCGAGCACGTCGCCGGCTGCGGGCGGGTCGACGACGAGGCTGGCAAGGAAACCGAGGGTGATGATCATCAGCAGGCCGGCGATAACCCGTTCGAACGCGCGCTGGCCGCCGCGGTTCTGCACCGACAGCAGACACATGGACACCACGCCGGTGATCACGCCGCCCAGCAGCATGGGCAGGCCGAACAATAGTTGCAGCGCGATTGCGCCGCCCACGACCTCCGCGAGATCGGTTGCGACGGCCACCAGTTCGGCTTGGACCCAGAATGCGAGCCGGGTTGGGGTGCGGCAGTTCTGGGCCACCAACTCGGGGAGCGATCGACCGGTCGTCAGACCCAGCTTGGCCGACAGGTACTGCACCAGGCCGGCCATCATATTGGCCAGCAGGATCACCCACACGAGCAGGAAGCCGAACTTCGCGCCCGCGCTGATGTTCGCCGCAACATTGCCCGGATCGACGTACGCGATGGCAGCGACGAATGCCGGGCCGAGCAAGGACCACGTCGGGCGCGACGGTGCACGGGTCTCGGTCAGCACTGCACTCACTCTCTATCCGGGTCTGCGAATAGAAAAGTTAGGTTAGCCGAAATCTGGCGATTGCGGAAATATCTCAGCCGGCGGTCGAGTGCCCGTCGGGAGGCGGCGGGATGTCGCGGATCTGATGCCGGCTGGTGACGCCCAGCTTCGGAAATGAGCGGTAGAGATATCCGGAGACCGTGCGCGTCGAGAGTTGCAGTTGCGCCGCGATCTGCGGGTTGGTCAGGCCGCGGCCGGCAAGGTAGACGACCTGATGCTCCTGGGGGCTCAGTTGTCCGGTCGTCGGCGTCGCAGGCGCCGCCGCGGCCGCCCCGGAGGCGCGCAGTTCCCGGCCGCAGATTGCCAGCCACGGCCTGGCGCCCAGCGTCTCGAAGATCGCCAGCGCGGCGGAGATGTGCTGGCGCGCTTCTTTCCGTCGCCGGCTGCGCCGAAGCCAGCCCGAGTAGGTGAGGCGCAACCGGGCGCGTTCGAACGGCCATTGCTCGCCGGTAACGTCGGTCAGCGTGCGGGCCAGGGTGTTGCCGGCGTCCCCGACGCCGAGTAGCGCGGAGGTGTGGTTCACCAGTTGGTCGATGCGCGCCGAATTCGGCTGCGGGAGGTGGGTCAGCGCGGCAGTGAATCTGCTCCGCGCGTCGTCGATCATGCCCGTCCGCACGGCGGCCTCGGCGTAGTCGACGAGCGCCCGGAAGGACACGTACGGGTGCAGCGGTCTGCCGGCGGTGGTGAACAGCTCGGCCAGATGGCCGTAGGCCCCGAGGTCATTGCCGTCGACGAGGTTGATCAGTCCGAGGACGTGGTGCGCCTGCGCGGAGTGGAAGCGATTGTCGTGGAAATCCAGCGCATCGAGGGCGGTGGTCAGCTGACCGCGAGCGGCTGCGGTGTCGCCGCGCCGGGCGGCGACCATCCCCCGAAGTAGGTTGCCGGTCGCGGTGACCAGTGGCTGATCGCTGACGGCGCCGAGCGTGTGCAGCCGGCCGGTGATTCTGAGTGCCTCGTCCCAGCGTCCGGAGTCGACGCACGACCACGCCAAGATGGTTGCCGTCAGCGCGTGTCCGTTCGTCGAATCATGTTGTGTCATCTGGGATTGCGCGAGGCGCAGACTGCGGATGCTGAGCTCTGAGTCGTCGGTCACGCCGGCGGCGAGGCCGATCAGGCTCAGGTCGAGAGTGTCGAGGCCACCCGCCGGCGGGACAGTGAAAGCGGCCAACTCGGCGCGGGCCTGCGGGGAGTCGGTCACCGCCCGGACCCACAGCCGCGATGCCGTCGAGCCGCCGGTCGTCACCGGCATCGCGTCGTCCAAGCGCTGCAGCATCTGTGCAGCGCCCCGATACGCGGCTGGATCACCGGACAGGAATGCCGCGGCCGCCGCCACCCGCAACGGTTCCCAGGCCAGTGCAGGCTCCAGCGCGAGCGCTTCGTTGGCGGCGGCCAGCAGGGTCCCGGCGGCGGCGCGCCCGTCGGTCCACATCGTGGCCATCCCGTGGGCGGTCAGTGCACGGATCCGGTCATGTGGGCTGCCGGTGGTCGATGACGCAGCATGGCATCGGTGCCAGGTCTCGCGCTGCGGCAGCGCAGTCAGTGCGTCGGCCAGCAACTGGTGGGCGTCCTGCCGAGCGGTCAGCGGCGCCCCGTAGTAGGCGGCCGACCGGATGAGCGGATTGATGGGGCTGATCCGTGAGGACTCGACCCGCACGATGCCCGCGGTCTCTGCCGGCGCCAGGACCGCCGGGTCGGCCAACGCTCCCGGGGGCAACACGCGCAGGTCTGCCGCCGACGCCGTCGCGATGGTGACAAGCGCGAGGCGGGTGGTTGCGGGCAGGTGGGTCAGGTGCTGGGCGTAGACGGCATGGACGCTGATCGGCAGCGGGATCGGGTCCGGTGCGTAGTCCGCGGTGGCCGCCGGGCCGGCGGTCGCATTGGAAAAGTGGATGATCGCAGCGGCATTGCCCGCGGACTGTTTCAGGATCTGCTCGCGCAGGACGCCGCTCGGCGGTGTGGACTGAGCCTCCAGCAGGTCGATCGACTGGTCGAGATTCAGTGGGCCGAGCGGAATTTCGACAGCCGACCGGCCGGCCAGCCCCGTCGTTGCGACGATGTCGGGCAGGGTCAGGGCTACGGTGATCGGGCGACCCGCACTACGGCGGGCGGCGAACAACAGGACGCTGCGGGATTGATCATCGAGCCAGTGGGCGTCGTCGACCGTGACCAGCACCGGCTGTCGCCGCGGCACCGCGTCCAAGAGTTCGAGCAGTGCCGTGGCCAATCTGGCGGTGTGGATCTGATCACCGAACAGCGGTGTGCTGAAGAGGGTTTCGATGACATCGGCGCGACCGTATGGGCTGGCTTCGGCGTCGTTCAACGCCCGCAGGAGTCGGTGGAGGCCACCCAGCGGAGTGTTGACCTCACCGGGCAGTCCGGCGATTCCGAGGATGCGATGGCCCAGTGAATCAGCTTGTCGCTGGGCCGCAGCCAACAGCGACGTCTTTCCCGCGCCGAGTGCCCCCGAGATGACGATCACCTGTCCGTGCGGCGGAGCCGCGATGGCATCCCGTAACACCGCGAGTTCGGCGTCGCGCCCGATGAGCTGCGTCGACGCGGTGTTCACAGGAACCATGAGACATCCGATCGGTCAACACGTCTAATGACAGATATTGATAAGTCCCATCTATGACGTAGATAATCTTGCGCGTGGAGCTACGGCAGGTCGAGCACTTTGTGGCGGTCGCCGTCGAGCGAAGCTTCACCCGCGCGGCCCGGCGCGTTCACGTCGTCCAGTCCGCCATCTCGACGTCGATCGCGAAGCTCGAGCGTGAGCTCGGTGTGCAGTTGTTCGATCGTTCCCGTCAGCAGATCGAGCTCACCGTCGCCGGCGAACGGTTCCTTGCCCAGGCGCACGAGCTCTTGCGCGTTGCGGGTTCGGCCGCGGAATCGGTGGCATGCAGTCGGGGGCAGCTGATGGGTAGCGTCGAGTTCGGATCATTGATCTCGTACGGCCCGATGGATGTTGCCCGGGTACTCGGGGAGTTCCATCGAGCCCATCCCTTGGTACGGCTTCGTTTGCAGCTCAATCAATCTGGAGCCTCGGCATATCTCTCGGCGCTCGTCGAAGGCTCGCTCGATCTGGCCCTGGTCTCGGTGCCCAACAGATTTCCGCCACAGCTGGAAATGCGGTTGATGTTCGAGGAGCCGATGGTCTTCGTGTGCCGCGGTGATCACCCCATGGCGTCGAAGAAGGCGGTCAGTCTGATCGAGCTGGCAGACGAGGACCTGATCGGGTTCCCGCCGGATTGGGGCTTTCGCGCGTTGATGGACAACGCATTTCTGGCTGCGGGCATCCAATCGCGGCCGGTCCATGTCATTCCTGCGGGCTTCTCTGTTGTCGGTGAACTGGTTCGCCAAGGTCTGGGGACCACTTTCATGCCCGTGTCCGAATGTGCGGAGTCAGGCGATCTGCGCGCTGTCGAATTGCGTCAGACCGTCATGTGGCGGGTGTACCTGGCGTCGCAGCCGATGGACCGGCTGACGCCCGCCACCGCGGCTTTGGCGGACATGCTGATTCACGCGGCGCCGTCAGGCTAGCTCTCTGTGAGTGCTGGCTTGTGGTCGATATCTCTCGAGATCGTCGACCACAAGCCAACATTCGCTGTCCTATTTGCCGTGAGTACTGGTGCTGTCCTTCGACTGGCCCGCATCGTGGGATGCCTTGGCGGGCTTGGTGCTGGTGTTGCCGGGCTTCGGATCGGGCTTCGCGTCGGCCTTACCCAGGTTCGAGCCGGACTTGCTGTCGGACTTGGCGTCCCCGCCCTTGGTGCTGCCCTTGGCGTCGCCACCCGTGGTGTGGTCGGCAGCCGAGCCGCCGCCCTTGGTGCCGGCCTGCCCGCTGCCGATGGGGGCGGTGCCGCTGCTGCCCGCGTCCGCAGGCTTGGTCGAGCCACTGGTGTCGGTGGCGGTGTCCTTGCCGGAGCCGGTCGACGAAACAGGCTTGGTCACATCGGTTTTCTCGGGTGTTTCCGTCGAGCTGGTGGTGTCTGTCTTCGGGGTATCCGGCTTCGTCGTGGTCTGGTCGACGGGCTTCGCGGCGGTGGTTGCCGACTTGGCTGGGAGCGCCTTGACGACAGTTACGGCCGGTAGCGCGACGGTTGTTGCGTCAGTGGCCGGCACCGAGTTGGCCGCTACGGGTGCGGTGGCGGCGACGGCTGTCGTGGTCGTGACCGGTGGCGGCTTGAGCGCGTCGGCGACGAGTTTCTGCAAGAGCTGCAGAGCGGCAACGGGGCCCGGCAGGTTGACGGTGAAGCCGAGCGGTCCACTGCCGATGTTGATGCCGAACGACGTCAGCAGGCCGCCCGCGTACAGCGGCACACCGGGCAGGCCGGTGTTGATCACGGTCGACAGATCCGGGCCGTAGCCACCGTTGAGGACCCCGTTCAGTACCGTCGCGGGGATCGAGACAAGCGCGGTGGCCACCTTGCCGAGGTCTCCGGTACGCGTGGCGTCGATGACGTCCTGCACCGCGGCGCCCATGGCCGCCGGCGCCTGGATCAGCGGGCCGAGCAGGCCCCCGACGATGACGAGGGCATTCGACGGCTGCAGTCCGCCGAAGCCCTGGCCGAGCGTGTTGAGGACGTTGACGGCGTTCTGCAGCGGGTTGGCGGCGATGGCGCCCAGCGGGCCGAGCTTGTCGATCGCGGTGACGAGACCCTGCAGCGGATAGGCGATCGAGTTGAGGGCGGGCGTGAGTAGATTCGTCAGCGGGATCAACGCGTTCAAGCCCACCAGCAGTAGCTGATTGGTCGCGTCCTCGACGTTGCCCGTCGCGAGGTCGTTGACCGCCGCGGCCAGCAGCGGTGGCACTGCGGTCGTGAGGTTTGTGCCGATCTGGCCGAGCGTGGTGCCGAGCGCGTTCAACAGCGGCGGGGCCGACGGGAAGGGAACCGCCGGTTGCGGGCTGGGATCGACCTTGACCGAACCGGGCGATGAGACCAGCTTCAGCAGGTCCTGCAGCGCGGCGAGCTGATTGTTGAGCGCCGCAGTCAGGATCGGCGTCGGCCCGTTGGTCTGTGCCGTGCTCACGATGGTCTGCAGGCTGGCGACGGTGTTGTTGAACGCCTGTGCGTATGCCTCGAAGGGATTGACGGCGGCGGTCAAACGTACTGCGGCGCGCTCGATCTGAGCTTCCATGTGGTGAATCTGGGTACTGACGGTCGGCCCCATGACCGGGGCGACGGCGATAGCCGCGGCCCCAGCCAGGGACACGCCGACGGAAGCGAACGGTCGAGCGGCGGTGTGCATAGCGGGCCCTTTCAAAGGCTCAGAATCGGACAATCTGCGAACTGACTTCTGCGTAAGTTCGCCCTGATTCTGGCGTCGAGAGGTGGGTCACCCGCTAGCGACGAATGACTCTATTTTCGGCATCGTCAGTTGCGGCGGTACAGGCCTTTCCCGGTGACGAGCGGCAGATCCAGCGTCGTGCGGATGCCCGGTTCGGCGGCGACGACGGCCGGGATGGCGTTCACGACCCGGGCGGCGGTGGCAACGAGACCGGCATGGTTGTGGTCGCCCTTGCGGCTGCTCAGACACAGGTCGAGTGCGTACGACGGCTCGCCGGTCACCTCGATGCGGTACGAACCGCCTTCTTGAGCCGGCTGCGGCCAATCGGGGCACAGGTCGTCGCGCAGACGGGTGATGTGCTCGAGTACGACGGCCGGGCGCCCGTCCTTCATGCCCCGCACCTCGAACCGCATGGCCGCCGTGGTACCCGCCGGGATGTGGCCCGACGCGATGTCGAAGTCGTCCGGTGCCGGCACGCGGGTGTGCGTTTCGGTCACCTCGTCGAGTTCGATGCCGAGGCCGGCGGCCAGCTGACGCACCACCGAACCCCAGGCCAGGCTCAGCACGCCGGGCTGCAGCAGCATCGGCAGCTCGTCGATGGGCTTGCCGAAGCCCATGACATCGAACATCACCGTCGCGCTGTCGTAGGTGGCGTAGTCGACGATCTCCATACACCGGACCTGCTCGACGCTCTGGCAGGTACCCATGAGGGCAAGGGGCAGAAGGTCATTGGCGAAACCGGGGTCGATGCCGTTTACGAACAGCGACGAGTTGCCTTCTTTGGCAGCATCTTCGAGCGGCGCGATCAGTTCTGCGGGCAGCACTTGCCACGGGTACTGCAGGAACACCGCGGCACTGGCGACCACGTTGACCCCCGCGGCCAGGATGCGTCGGTAGTCCTCGAGCGCCTCGGGGAGTCGGTTGTCGGCCATGGCGGTGTAGACGACACAGTCCGGCTTGCCGGCGAGAATGGTGTCGAGATCGTCCGTGGCCGTGACGCCGGTCGAAACATCAAGTCCGGCAAGCTCTCCGGCATCCTTACCGGCCTTGGTGGCAGACGATACCCAGACCCCGGTCAGTTCGTAGGTGGCGTCATTGATGAGTTGTGTCAGGGCATGGCGGCCGACGTTTCCGGTGCCGACTGCGGCGACTTTGATGGGCATGGACGCGTTCCTCACAGGTCCGGGATGGGGAGGTCGAGATTGGGAAACGTGAGGCCGCCGTCGACCTCCAGCACCTTACCGGTGACGTAGGCACCGGCCGGTGACGCCAGATACAGCGCGGCGGCGGCGATGTCCTCCGGGTCGCCGAGGCGGCGCATCGGGGTCGCCTTTTCCATGGGGTCGCGCAACGCGTCGTTCGAGGCCACGATGTCCAGCGCCGAGGTCAGGATCGAGCCCGGGGCGATGCCGTTGACCCGGATCTTCGGGCACAGGTCCATGGCGGCGAGCTTGGTGTAGTGCGCCAACGCGGCTTTGGCGGTGCCGTACGCGGCGAACCCCCGCCCGGCCAGGCGGCCGACGGCCGAGGTGATGTTGATGACGCTGCCGCCGCCGGCATGCTCGAGCATCAGCGGGACGGCCGCCTGGGTCAGGGCATGTGCGGTGGCGACGTTGAAGGTGAAGGCGTCTTTGAGGTCCTGCGGCGAGGTGTACATGAGCGGAGCGGGCATGGTGCCACCCACGTTGTTGACGACGACATCTAGTCTGCTGAACGCCTCGATCGCCGCCGCGGCGAGCTTGGCCGTCTCATCCGGGTGGGCGAGGTCGGCGGCGATGACGTGCGCGCGTCGGCCGGCGGCCTCGACCTGCGCGGCGACGTCCTGCAGCTGCGACTCGGTGCGGGAGGCAATCACCACGTCAGCACCGGCTTCGGCGAATGCGACGGCGATGGCGGCGCCGAGGCCGCGGCCCGCGCCGGTTACTACGGCGACCTGATCGTCGAGCCGGAATCTGTCCAGAATCACATGTGCCTCACTCGCCTTGTCGGGGTTGTTGTTAGGCACGCTAGCAAGATCAGGGCGCCGCGGGGGCGGATTTCTAGAACAGGTTCTAATTGAATCCGTCGCATAGTTTGCTCGGGGTTTGGCTGAGCTTCGCTCAACTTCTGATGTGCGGGTGTTTGCTGCTTTACTATCCGTCCCATGTCGGAAGACGTGGTACCCGAGCAAACTCCCGTCTCGCGCCGTGCCGTTGCGGTCGACGTCCAGCCAAAGTGGATCGCGCCGACGGCTCTCGGTGTTGCGGCAGTCTCGCTCGGGGTGGCGGTATGGGCGTTGATGTGGCCGCCGCATCAGGAGTCACAGGCTCCGGCACCCAGCGGTCAGCAGGTCGCTGAGGCGAAGTCGAAGGCCTGCACCGCCTTCGCCACCGTTCGCAGTGCCGTATCGCTGCAAACGCACACCGACCTTGGCCAGGAGCCAGTTGCTGTCGAGGCTGTCAGCGCTGTGTCCCGTCTGGCGATGAGCAGTGGCGCGACGTACCTCTTGGCGAATCTGGATCCGGCCGCGCCGGCCGATCTGTCGGCCGCGATCCGCGAATTCGCCGTTGATCTGCAGGACATTTCGATGTACGGCCAGGCGGGCGTCGGAGGCGGTGACCCGGCGCAGGGCAGCCGGCTCAAGGCGGGCGACGCTGTCAGTAGGAAGATCGCCGACCTGTGTAAGTGAGTGCTCGGCGACATCGTCGACCGCCTATGTTCTGATCGGCACGAATTGGCCGCCAGTCGGTATCTGTCAAAGCACTGAACGTTGCCTGCTGCATGCCTGAATAATTACGCATGAATTACTGAATATTTTCATCGATATTAACATTAGCAAAGCGTAATTGTGCCCAATTTATACCAGAGTTACCACTGGTTGCGGAGCGCATTGAATTCTCGTTATTAATACAATTAATACGTCAATTTGACCGACGGCGCGAATTCTCTTATTTGCCTGTGTGAATGATTAAATACCAGGTGAAACACGTTTTTAGAATTAGTTTCCGGATTCTGGTTATTGACCCGGCAAACGTGCTAATTTGCTGGAAGCCGCGCGTCGGGCCGGCGAAACACTTTGAATCCGAAGGGGGATTCGATCGTGTCTAAGCACCGTAAGTCCAACTCTGGAAAATCTCGAAAGCCTGCTACTTATCTCGCGACCGGCGCACTGGGTGTGGCTGCAGCCAGTGCCGGCATCACGATGGCGATGCCGCCTGGCGCCTTGGAAGCCCTTTCCGCCCCACCGCCGGTACGGGCTGTGGCGCTCACAGACTTCAGCCTTCCATTGGCGCCGGTCATTCCTGACCCGAACAACCCGCTGTGGTGGCTGACCGATCTGTTCGGTGGCGGCGTTGCCCCCGGCGGTAACGCTGCGAAGCCGTTGCTCTTGCCCTTCATGCCCACAATGCCGGACCCGCTGGACAGCCCGTGTGGCCTGATCTGTAACGGTGCGAATGGCACTGCCGCTCACCCGAATGGGCAAGCGGGCGGCATCCTGGGCGGCAACGGCGGCGCCGGTTGGGACAGCACAGTTGCCGGCGTGAACGGCGGCGACGGTGGTGTTGCCGGTCTGCTGTTCGGCAGTGGCGGTAAGGGTGGCAATGGTGCTGACGGCACCGCCACCATCGCCGGCAGTAACGGCGGTAAGGGCGGCAGCATGGGCCTGATCGGCCTGTTCGGCAGCGGTGGCACGGGCGGTATGGGTGGAAATGGTGGCTACGGCGCCACCGGTAACCCCGGTGGCGCTGGCGCTGACGGCGCGCCCGGCACCGACGGTAACGCCGGTGACACCGGTACTGCGGGTACCGCGGGCACCGCCGGCGGCGTCGGGACCGTGGGTGCGTTGGGTAAGACCGGCGCTGCGGGTAACGCTGGCGGCGCAGGCACGGTAGGGGCCGAGATTTTATCGATCGGCCAAAAGGGTGGAGTCGGCGGCACTGGCGGCACTGGGGCTACTGGCGGCGCCGGTGGCGTCGGCGGCACCGGCGGTACGGGCGGAACCGGAACGGACGGAACCCCCGGCGGCGTTGGTGGCTCGGGCACACCGGGTGGCGCCGGCGCCGGCGGTGGTGCGGGTGAGGCAGGTCTGCAAGGCACTCCTGCGGGTAATGGCGGCCCCGGCGGTAGCGCTGGCCTGCTGACCCTGTTCGGCAGCGGCGGTCAAGGCGGTAGCGGCGGAGTCGGTGGAACCGGTGGCACCGGTGGCACCGGTGGTTCCGGCGGAAATGGTGGCACCGGCGGAAATGGTGGCACCGGTGGCACGGGTGGTTCCGGCGGAACCGGTGGCACGGGTGGAACCGGCGGCACGGGTGGCACCGGTGGCACGGGTGGAACCGGTGGAACCGGTGGCACGGGTGGAACTGGTGGCAGCGGCACGGTCGTAATTCCTGACCCGCTGTGCCTCGGATTGTGCGGCCCGTACGTCACTGGTGCCGGAGGTACCGGTGGAACTGGTGGAACCGGCGGCAGTGGTGGTGTTGGTGGTACCGGTGGCTCTGCGGGTGCCGGCGGTCCGGGAGGTCAGGGCGGTGCCGGTGGGACCGGCGGCAATCCGGGTGCTGGCGGCGGCGGGGGCCAGGGCGGCTCCGGCGGTGTCGGCGGTACGGGCGGCTCGGGTGGCGCTGCTGGCGCCGGCGGCGGCGGCGGATTGCTGGGCGGACTTTTGGGATTGGGCTCGTCCGGCAAGGCCGGCAGCACCGGTGCGACGGGTGCTACGGGCACAACGGGCGCGAACGGGGCGACGGGTGCGACCGGTTCGAGCGGATCTGCGGGCAAGACCGGATCTGTCGGGGCTACCGGCGCGACCGGTGCCGGCGGGACGGCCGGTAGCGCCGGTTCAGCCGGCTCGGCGGGCAAGACCGGGAGCAGCGGGTCCGCAGGTTCTGGCATCGGCGGTGGTGTCGGCGTGATCGGCTCGACTCACACCGGCAGTCCCGGTGGTGCCGGTGGCAAGGGCGGAGCCGGTGGAGCTGGTGGAGCCGGTGGAGCAGGCGGAGGCGCGTAGCGGCTTTTCAGCCGCCCTTGATGCAGAACACCTCATCAAGGGCGGCTGTCCGCGGTTGGTCGTCGGGCTCAGCCTCAAGACGGTTGAGATCGATCATCGCCGGTCCGTGGGCCGCAGTTTCGGTAATGACGTAGCGGTCTCCGCCGGGGGTCCGGCGCACTGAGGCTTTGGTGGCGCAGGCGCCGAGTGCGCCCTGAGAATCGCCGAAGTTGATGCCCACCTGGACGATTGACGGTTCGGCCTCCAGGACGGCGCGCAGTCTGCCGACCAGATGTTCCGGGGCGAAAAAGCGCCAACCCTGATCGAAGTGTAGCCAGTACCGGCCGTTGATCTGGTTTCGGATCGCGTTCAACTCGGCGAGCGGTTCACCTGAGTTGGTGAACGCGACGAATTCGAGGAAAGGGTATTTGGACCGCAGCGCGGCGCGCCCACTGCCGTCGATACCGTTTTCCAGCACGATGAATCGTTGAACGATAGACGCGTCCAGGCAGCAGCGCAGGAATGTGTTGAGCGTCTGTTCGGTGGCGGCGACGTCTGGTCCGGCGATCAGGCTGGCAGTGACTTCCGCGTTCGATTGGTGCCCGGATATGTTGTGCACTAACATATCCGGGAACTTTGATGCCAATTCGAGCATTGCGGGCGCCGATAGATCGCGGTTCGTGGCAATCCGTTGCCGGTCCTCGTCGTCGATGTCAGGACGTGCCAGCAGCCGGCGACAGAGGGCAAATGCCTCGTCGTGCTTGCCAAGCCATGATGCGCACACTGCCTGCTCATCGATGGCACGCCAGTGATAGACGGACTCGTCGACGAACAGGATGTCGGCTTCCGGCAATGGAATTGTGGCCGCGCGCTCGGCGAACAGATAGCCCAACGCATACCGTTCATCGGTCCGATAGCCGGTGGCGATGGCATGTAGCGGCTCGGCGCGAGTCGGCCGGAACTCCCACGCCCGAAGGTAGGCATCCAATACCGCCGGCCATGGTTCGCCCAGCTGGGCTGTTGCCCTGGCGACCGTCCATAGGGCGTAATACGCCTCTTCTTCCCACCCGCCCATCTCCGCGCGGTGGGCTGCCCACTTTCGCGCGTTGGCGAAATCACCCAGGTTCAAATAACTTTCGGATAGATAGAAGACGGACCGCGGGTTGTCAGGGTCGCGCTCCAGGTCGGCCAGCAAGAGGTCGCGGTCGCGTGCGTACTTCTGGGGATCTTTGTTGCGGGCGCCGATTCGGCGGGACTCGATGTGGTAGGCGCCGTCCAGGCGCTCTTCGACAAACGGAGTGTCGCAGTCGGCGTATTCGTGGACAACACCGATGTACCGCCATGGAAGGCCGCTGCGGAACAACTGGCGGCGCCAATAGAACAGGCCATCGTTGATCCGCATGGCGTAGACGTCGGCGGTGAGTCCGCTGAAATCGGGACGCCCTCGCACCGTGTCGTCGGCGTCCATCACCCAGATGTAGTCGGACCGGCCCTGCGCCAGTTCCAGCGCTTCCGACCGATTCTCGCCGAAACTGCGCCACTCACGGTTGTGTACCTCGCCGGGGATGCCGAGCTCTGCCATGTGGCGACGGATCACCTCCTGGGTGCCGTCCTCGGATCCGGTGTCCACGATCACCCAGTAGCTGATGTACGGGGCGACCGCATCAAGCACCTCCGTGACGATGTGTGCCTCGTTGCGCACGATCATGTTGAGGCAGACCGTCGGATTCGCGGCGGCAACGGCATCCGCCGTGCGCGTCAATTCTGCTGCCGCCGTGGCGGTCTCGCTTCGATCCCCGGCTGGAATCCGCACAGAATCCGTATACCCCATGTGGGGCCGGGCTGCTGGACTTCGGTTGAATCTGACTGGGCGAATCGTGCCCGGTCAGCCGCGGCTCAGCCGCGGCGCGCCTTGACGCTCGCCTCCAACTTGGCCAGCAGATCGGAGACGTCCTCGGTACCGTCCAGCTCTGTCGCCGCTTCTTCGGTGGTGAAAGCTTCTCCGCCCGCGATCTTGGCTTCGATGAGCTCTTCCATCTGCTCGCGGTAGGTGTCGTGGAACTGCTCGGGGTGGAAGTCCTCGGTCATCGAGTCCACCACCTGGCCGGCCATCTTCAGTTCGGCTTTCTTGATCTCGACTTCCTTGTCCAGCACCGGGAAATCCGGGTCGCGAATCTCGTCGGGCCACAGCAGTGTGTGCACGATCATCACGTTGCGCTTACCGAAATCCTTCACCCGCAAAGCCGCGAGCCGCGTCTTGTTGCGCAGCGAGAAGTGCACGATCGCCACCCGATCCGTCTGCGCCAGCGTCTGGGCGAGCAGCACATACGACTTGGAGGACTTCGAGTCGGGCTCCAGAAAGTAGCTCCGGTCATACATCAGCAGATCGATCTGGTCGGCCGGGACGAACTCGACCACTTCGATCTCGCGGCTGCGCTCCTCGGGCAGCGTCGCGATGTCCTCATCGGTGATGATGACAGTCTGGCCGTCCTCGGATTCGAAAGATTTCGCGATGTCCCGAAACTCGACGACCTCGCCGCAGACCTCGCACACCCGCTTGTATCGGATGCGGCCGTTGTCCTTGGCGTGCACCTGATGAAACTTGATGTCGTGATCCTCGGTGGCGCTGTAGACCTTCACTGGCACATTGACCAGTCCGAAGGCGACTGACCCCTTCCAGATGGACCGCATACCCCAGTATGGCCCATGATCGCGCTGCGGCTTGGATACTTGGGGTGTGGAGCAATTCGGACGGGTGCGGCTGACCAACCCGGACAAAGTGCTCTATCCGGTGACCGGCACGACCAAGGCCGAAGTTTTCGACTATTACCTCGCCGTCGCCGACGCGATGTTGCCGCACATCGCGGGCCGTCCCGTCACCCGTAAACGGTGGCCGAATGGGGTTGCGCAGCAGCCGTTCTTCGAGAAGCAACTGGCGTCTTCGGCGCCGGAGTGGCTCGATCGCGGCGCCATCACGCATCGCAGCGGAACCACCGTCTACCCGATAATCGACACCGCCGAGGGGCTGGCCTGGATCGCCCAGCAGGCGTCCTTGGAAGTGCATGTGCCGCAATGGCGCTTTGTCGGTTCGGGTGGGCGAAGCGGGGCGGGCGATGTCTCAGATCCGGGACCTGCCACGCGCATCGTGTTCGACCTTGATCCCGGCGAGGGCATCACCATGGCCCAGCTGTGCGAGGTGGCCCGTGCGGTCCGCGAACTCGTCGGCGGCATGGATCTCGAGGCGTATCCGGTGACCAGCGGCAGCAAGGGGTTGCATCTCTATGTGCCGCTGGCGTCGCCCGTCAGCTCGCGCGGGGCCTCGGCTGTTGCCAAACGTGTTGCCCAGCAACTCGAATCATCGATGGGCGGGCTGGTCACCGCGACCATGACCCGCAGTCTACGGGCCGGCAAGGTGTTCCTGGACTGGAGTCAGAATTCTGCGGCCAAGACGACGGTGGCACCGTATTCGTTGCGCGGCCGTGACGAGCCGATGGTCGCTGCGCCGCGCACCTGGGCGGAACTCGACGATCCAGGTTTGCGGCAGCTGCGGTTCGACGAGGTACTGGATCGCCTGGCTCGCGACGGCGATCTGCTCGCGGGAATGGATGGCGATGCGCCGGTGGCTGATCGGCTCACCACCTACCGCAGCATGCGGGACCCGGGCCGGACACCGGAGCCGGTGCCGGCGGCCCAGCCTGCGTCGGGGCAGAACAACAGGTTCGTCATCCAAGAGCACCACGCCCGCCGGCTGCACTACGACTTTCGGCTGGAACGCGACGGGGTGCTGGTCAGCTGGGCGGTGCCGAAAAACCTTCCGGACACTTCGACGGTCAATCACCTGGCCGTCCATACCGAAGACCATCCGCTCGAATACGCCACCTTCGAAGGGGATATCCCCAAGGGTGAATACGGCGGCGGACACGTGTCGATATGGGACTCGGGTACGTATGACGCCGAGAAGTTCCGGGACACAGGCGAAAACGGTGAGGTGATCGTCAACCTCCACGGCAACCGGGTCTCCGGACGGTACGTGCTCATCCAGACCGACGGCAAGAACTGGCTGGTTCGCCGGATGAAAGAGCAACGGCTGCAACCGATGCTGGCGACCCACGGGTCGGTGAACCGGTTGTCTTCCGAGCAATGGGCTTTCGAAGGCAAGTGGGATGGCTACCGCCTTCTGGTCGACGCCGACCACGGCCGGATCCGGCTCACCTCGCGCAGCGGCCGCGACATCACCGGGGAATTCCCGCAATTGCAGTCCCTGGCAGCCGATCTCGCCGACCATCACGCCATCCTGGATGGCGAGGTGGTGGCGCTGCAGGATGGCGTGCCGAGTTTTCAGGCCATGCAGAACCGCGGCTCCGGCAGCCATATCGAATTCTGGTGCTTCGACATCCTTTCCCTCGACGGACGTGACCTGACCCGGGCAAAGTACCGGGATCGGCGAAAGCTGTTGGAAACACTCGCCTCTGACGGCGCGTTGACGGTGCCGCCACTGCTGCCGGCGGAGGACCCGCTGAAGTTCGCGGACGAGCGCGGATTCGAAGGGGTGGTCGCGAAGAGGTGGGATTCCGGATACCGGCCCGGGCGGTCGGAGGCCTGGATCAAGGACAAGTTCTGGCGCACACAGGAAGTGGTGGTCGGCGGCTGGCGTGCGGGGGAAGGCGGCCGGACCAGTGGCATCGGGGCGCTGCTGGTGGGCGTGCCGGAGGGCGACGGTCTGCAACTCGCCGGACGGGTCGGTACCGGCTTCACCGACAAGATGCTGGGTGATCTGAAGGCGATGCTGAAGCCACTCGAGACCAGCGAATCGCCCTTTACCGCGCCACTTTCCGCACTGGATGCCAGAGGCGTGACCTACGTGCGTCCCGAGCTCGTGGGCGAGGTGCGCTACAGCGAGCGTACGTCGGACAACCGGCTGAGACAGCCCAGTTGGCGTGGCCTGCGGCCGGACAAGACGCCGGCGGAGATCACGTGGGAGTGAGCGCGCCTGCGACGGCCTCTTCCAGCCCGCGGGTTGCCAGCTGATCCGCCAGCTCGTTGTCGGCGACGCCGTTGTGCCCCTTCACCCAGAACCATTCGACCTCATGCCGGGCACAGGCGGCCTGCAGCCGCTTCCACAGGTCGACGTTCTTTACCGGCTGCTTCGACGCCGTCATCCAGCCGTTGCGTTCCCAGCCGTGCACCCATTTGGTGATGCCGTTGCGGACGTACGTGCTGTCAGTGTGCAGGTGCACGACCACCGGTCGCGTCAGCGCCTCGAGCGCCATGATGGGCGCCGTCAACTCCATGCGGTTGTTGCTGGTTTCACCCGCCTCGCCACCGAACATCTCACGCACGTGATGCCGCATGCGCAGCACGGCGCCCCAGCCGCCGGGACCGGGGTTCGGCCGGCAGCCACCGTCGGTGTGGATGACCACGACGTCATCGGTCATGATTGGCGTGCCTCCTGGAGCAGTCGTACGGCCTTCGGTCCGACACCATGCAAGGCTCGCAGCTCGTTGAGATCAGCCGGCAGGTCCCAGAGGGAGTGGTAACCGGCGTCGACGAGCGCGCCGGTTGCGGGGCGGCCGATCGAGATGCCGTCGAAGACGGGGCCACGGTCGGTCATGAAGCGAGGTTAGCGTCCCGGACCGGGTCGATCACGATGTCGGTCTGAGCGTGTCGGTAACCGGATATCCGGTTACCGGCGCTCTCAGGACGACATTGCGTCAGGACTCAATGTTCGGAGATCATCGCCGTGGGGACCGACATCCCGAATTCTTGATGGCGCAGCGTGGTAATCCGCCGTCCCGGCTGCACCGCCGGTTTCATCTGCGCGGTGCGGTCACCGAAGAACGCAGCGGTGGCGTCGATGTCCTGTACGACGTACGTAAGGCCCCACAGCGTGGACGGCCCGTCGGCTGTCGTCTCGGCTGAGCCGACGACTTCGAGGATCACCTCACCCAGCCGGAAGAAGAGCTGACGCATTGGGCGGCCGCCGAGCTGTCCGTCCCGTTCCCGACGGGGGTGGACGTCGACCGCCGCCAGCGCGGCGACCGTCCGATGCAGGTCGGGTGACAGCAGGACGACGTGATCGATCGACGTGGCGCCATTGGCGTGCACGGCCGGCGTGGGGGGTGCCGCATTCGACCGGGTGGTCGGGATGCCGTCGACCGGCTGATCGGTCGGCAGACCACGCAACGACCAACCGACGATGCCCGTGCCGTGGTCGCGTCCGGCCAGCCGGACCCGGACGCTGCCGATCCGGCTCACGCCATCGCCGTCGACGGTGAAGCCGGCAGCGGTCCAAGAGTCTGCGCTGTCTGCGACCTTGAACTCGTCGACGGTGACGGTCATTGCCCGGTCTCGTCGACCGTTACCCGCAGCCGCGGCGGATTCGTATCCGGCGCCACCCGTGCCCACACCGCGTCCACCATGGGCGCCAACAATAGTTCGCCCATCTGCCGGGCCAGCACGGCGACGACCTGCGTGTTCTCGCGGCGGGTGGTCGAGGCGCGGCCGGTCTTGCGGGCCGCCCTGACCTCGCGCTGGGTGAGGTCGACGATGACGTCGACCAGGTGGCTGTCGGCGACATTGGGTTGCAGGAGCGCCCGACGCACATAGTCGACCACCGCCGGATTCGCTCGCAGCATGTCGCGGACGGCATCGTCGCGCGCCGCGGTCGAGGCGTCTTCGGGCACCTCGGCCAGGGCGCCCGCGAAGTAGTCGACCACCAACTGGTCCACCGCGTTCCGCAGGCCGGCCTTGGTCTTGAAGTGGTGCTGAACCAGGCCCACCGCGACGCCGGCCTCGGCGGCGATGGCGCGCAACGATATTCGGTCTTCGCCGTGTTTGGCGTACAGGTCCAGCGCGGTATTGCGGATACGCGCCTTCGCCGTCAGGTCATCGACAGTTGCCCGTGGATCAACCATCAGACCTCCCATCGACAACCAGATCAATGTACTGTACGCATGAACAGGGGCCTATACAGTTGTATAGCGCGCGGAAATCTAGCGAGGTGGACCAATGTCAGAGCTCTTCCCGAAGTACCGGGCCAGCTGGGAGACCGATCAGCACCGCGAGCTGCGGCAGCACGCGGCGGCGTTCCTGGCCAAGGAGGCCACCCCCAACCAGGAGCGGTGGGCCAAGAATCACCAGGTCGACCGCGAGTTCTGGAACAAGCTTGGCGACGCGGGTCTGCTCGGCCTGGATCTGCCCGAGGAGTACGGCGGTGCGGGCGGCGACTTCGGCTTCTCGGCCGTGGTTGCAGAAGAGTTCGCGCTGGCCCACGATTCGGCGTCGGGTTGGTCGGTGCACTCGCCGATCGTGGCGCACTACATCGACACGTACGGCAACGCGGAGCAGAAGGCCCGCTGGATGCCGAAGATCATCAGCGGCGAGACGGTGCTGGCGATCGCGATGACCGAACCGGGCACCGGCTCGGACCTGCAGGCCGTCCGCACCACCGCGATCCGCGACGGCGACCACTACGTCATCAACGGCTCGAAGACGTTCATCTCCAACGGATCTCTGTGCGACATGGTGGTGATCGTCGCCAAGACCGATCCCACGCAGGGCGCCGCCGGGGTGTCGTTGATCGTTGCCGAGGTCAACGACCTGCCGGGCTTCGAGCGGGGTCGGGTGCTGGAGAAGGTCGGCCAACACGGCCAGGACACCCGCGAACTGTTCTTCACCGACATGCGGGTTCCGGTCACCAACCTGCTCGGTGAGCAGGAGGGCCTGGGCTTCTACCAGCTGATGTCGCAGCTGGCCCGCGAACGGCTCGTCATCGGTTCGATCTGCGCCGGCATGGCTGAGGCCGCGGTGCTCGAAGCCATCAAGTACACCAAGCAGCGCGAGGCGTTCGGCAAGCCGCTGATCAACTTCCAGCACAACCGTTTTCAGCTGGCCGAGCTCAAGGCCGAGGTGCTGTCCATCAAGACCACGGTGGACTACTGCGTGCAGGCGTTGATCGACGGCGACAACGATCCGGCGATCGCGTCCATGGGCAAGTTGATCGCCGCCGACCGGGCCGTGGCCGTCGTCGACCGCTGTGTGCAGTTCTTCGGTGGGTACGGTTACATGCTGGAGTACCCGATCGGCCGGGCCTATGCCGCGGCGCGCGTCAACAAGATCTACGGCGGCACAAGCGAAATCATGAAAGAAATCATCAGCCGCACGCTGTAGCTACTTCTGTACGAAGTCGGGATTGTCCCCGATGCCGTTGAAGTGCTCCCCGGAAGTCGGGCTGAGAATTCAGCTCCTTCTGGGGAGCACTGTTTTGCGTCCCAGGTAGTACGTGTCCGGCGCTACCTGCTTTTCTCAGCGTCTGTTCAGCAACCGTTGTCTACCTTCTGCAGGCATGACAGGTGCTGCCCGCCCATCAACAATTGCGAAGCGTGTGACTGCGAGCAAGGTTCCCGAAGTCACCATCTGGTTCTGGCTGATCAAGGTGCTTTGCACCACCGTCGGGGAGAGCTTCGCCGACTGGATCAACACCGGACTGGGCGTCGGTCTCGGCGCCACAGCGGTGATCTTCACGGCGGTGCTGGCGCTGGTTATGGTCGCCCAGCTGCGACTGCCGCGGTACGTCCCGGCCGTGTACTGGCTGACCGTCGTGATTCTCAGTGTCACCGGCACCCTCTACACCGACCTGCTCACCGACACCCTCGCCGTGCCCTTGGCCACGAGTACTGCTGTCTTCACCGTGACTCTGGCGGTGGTGTTCGGAGTGTGGTTTGCGCGGGAGCGGACGCTGTCGATCCACAGCATCACAACGCGACCCCGGGAGCTGTTCTACTGGCTCGCTGTTCTGGTCACTTTCGCCCTCGGCACCGCTGCCGGTGACTGGACGCTGGCCATCACCGGGTGGAGCCCCGGCGTATCGGTGCTGCTGCCGGTCACCCTCATCGCAATCGTGACTGTCGGCTGGCGTTTCGGAGTGAACTCCGTGCTGTCGTTCTGGCTGGCCTACATCCTGACCCGCCCGCTGGGTGCCAATCTCGGCGATTGGCTCGCCGCGCCGCGAAGTGCACACGGCCTGGGCCTCGGATACGGTCTGACCAGCGGTATCTTCCTGACCGCGATCACCGCCGCCGTCATCTACCTGACCCGGACACGAGTCGACGTGATCGATACGAACGATGTGATTGACCACGCTGTGCCCGCGTCCCAACGCAGGGTGTCCGCAGTGGCCACCGTTGGTTTCTACGCCGTCGTCATCCTGGCTGCCGGCGCGCTGCTGCAATGGGCGTCGATGCAGCCGCACGGCCCGGCCGGCGGCGGCGAGGAAGAGCCCGGACCGACCGCTGCGGCCGCAACCGTGGCCCCGGGCAGAATCGGCGTGTTCCCGGCGACCGACATCGCCCATTTCCGCAACGTCGTGCAAGACACGCTGGTGAAAGTGAATGCCGGGGATCAAGCCGGCGCCCGGTCCCGAATCACCGACCTCGAAACAGCCTGGGACCACGACCAGGACCGCTTACAGGCGATGGACCCCAACACCTGGACCGCGCTTGACCACGAGATCGATGCGGCACTGAAGTCCGTCCGATCGAGCAGTCCCAGTGCCGACGACGAAAAGCGCGCCCTGACGACGCTATTGGACAACCTGCGCTGACGCGTCCGATCCTCCGTACCCATACCGATAGACCGCGATGGACCTCGATACCCGAATCTTCTACGACATCAACAACTTCGCCCGGGGCACTCCCTGGCTGCACCCAATCGTGGCCGGATACGCCAACGACGGCGTCGTGCTGTTTGCCATCTTTCTACTCGCCGGTTGGTGGATCGCCCGTAGAACCAACAACCTCGGCGCGATGGCCGCGGCGCTCTGGGCGCCTGTGGGCGTGCTGACCGCCGTCGCCATCAACCAGCCGATAGCAGACTCCATCAATGCGGCCCGTCCCTGTAATGCGTTGCCCCACATCGTGGTGTTGCACTGCAACACCGACGGTGGCTTCCCCAGTGACCACGCCATGATGGCCGGTGCCGTCACCGCCGGCGTGTGGCTGGTGAATCGGCGGCTCGGCATCATCGCCGGCATCGCGGCAATAGCCATGGCATTGGCTCGTGTGTACGTCGGTGCGCACTACCCCCAAGACGTCGTTGCCGGTCTCGTTCTGGGGGCGGCGCTGAGCGTTGCCGGATACTTCCTCGCTCGACCGGTGGTGAGTTGGTTGGTATTGCGCGTCAACAAGACTCGGCTGCGCGTACTCATCACGGCCGCTTCTGTCGAACCGGATGTCGTTCATTGACTCGAAACGGACCTGATCGGAATGTCACGCTCAGTGTCCTCACAGCCACCCGCTGACAGTCTGGTGGCGTACCCGACAGCCGCTCGGTATGGATCGGCTGAACCCTGTGAAAGGTGTTGATAGACATGACAGCTCGGCGAGAAGCGATCACCCTGATTGTCGGCGCAGTGATGCTGGTGGCAGCGACGATGACTGTCCACGAGGCACACGAACGAGCCCAGAACACACCGACAGTGTCGGTCGGCGAACACCGCGGCACCGTCAGTGTCGGGGCGATGCAACCGGGTAATTGATGGCTGCTGCGTCCGCCTGTGTCAGGCTGATCAGGTGAGACTGCTGCTAGTCGAAGACGAGCCCATGCTGGCCGAGACGATCACCGCCGGTCTGCGCGCCGAGGGATTCGTGGTGGTCGCTGTGGCCGATGGTGCCGAAGGTCTCTGGCAGGCCACCCACGAGCAGTTCGACGTCGTGGTGCTCGACATCATGCTTCCGAGCCTCAACGGCTATGAGGTGCTGCGCAAGATGCGCGCCGCACACACCTGGACCCCGGTGCTGATGCTGACCGCCAAAGACGGCGACTACGACCAGACTGACGCCTTCGACCTGGGCGCTGACGACTATCTGACCAAACCATTCTCGTTCATGGTGCTCACCGCCCGCCTGCGGGCTTTGATTCGCCGCGGTGCTCCGCAGCGCCCCGTCGTGCTGACTGCCGGCGACATTTCACTGGACCCCGCACGCCGCACTGTGCAGCGGGGTGGCGAGAGCATCTCGCTGACACCACGAGAATTCGCCCTGCTGGCATATCTGTTGCGCCACAAGGACACTGTCCTCACCAAGACCGACATTCTGCACAACGTATGGGACAGCCACTATGACGGCCCTGACAATGTGGTGGAAGTCTATGTCGGCTATCTGAGACGCAAAATCGGCTCGGCCGCGATCACCACGCTGCGTGGCGCAGGCTATCGGCTCGAATCTGGGGAATCGACAACCGGAAACTGAACCGTCACAACGGTTCCGGTGCCACCTTCGCGGTCATCGATGCCGACCGAGCCACCGTGGGCGGCCACGATCTCGGCGACGATCGCCAACCCCAATCCAGTACCACCACCACGTCGCGATCGGTCGGCATCCAAGCGGACGAACCGTTCGAACACCTTGTCCCGGGCGGCGGCGGGGATTCCCGGGCCGTCATCGATCACCTGGACGACGGCAGTGTCACCCTTCGCGTGTACGACGATGATCACCTCGCTGGTGGCATAGCGGGCCGCGTTATCGGCCAGGTTTCGCAACACTCGCACAAATCCGTCGGGGTCGACGCTGGCCTTGACCGCCGAGAGATCAGAGACTATTCGCAGGGTCGTTTCACGTTTGAGGCGCGCCGCCTCCGCACTCGCCAGATCATCGAGATCGGTCTCGATTCGACGTAGCGGCAGTCCGCGTTCATCGGCGCGCGCCAACAAGAGCAGATTCTCGACCAGCGTCTGCATCCGGCGCGCCTCCGGTAACAACGCTGAGGTCAGGAGCGTCCTGTCGAACAGGTCGGGGTGGGTTACCCCGATCTCCAAGGCGGACACCACCGTTGCCAATGGACTCCGGAGCTCGTGGGATGCGTCCCCCACGAACCGTCGTTGCGCGGCATGGCCGGCTTCGATGCGGGCCAGCATGTCGTTCATCGTCACCGCCAGCGCGGAAATCTCATCCGACCTGTTACCGACCGGAACCCGCTCACCCAGATCGAAGGCACTGATAGCTGACACCCGCGACCGGATCGCCTCCACCGACCGCAACGACCGGCGCACCAGCAGGTAAGTGACGACCGCGGCCACCACCGCCACGATCGGAGCCGTGATCGCGAGCATCTGCCCGGCGGTGCCCATCATCTGCTCGATCGACTCGATGCCGCCACCCACAAGCACCGTGTATTGCTGTCCTTTGCGGGATGTCACCGTAGTTGTGCTGACGCGCACATCATCGTCGTCAGTTGCCAGCACGCCGTCCCGGGAACCCTTGTGCGGCACAGGGATCAGCGGAGTTTGTGGTGCGGAGTCGGATCGCTGCACCACCGTGCCGGTGGCATCGGCGATCTGCACAGCCACGATCCGGTGATCGGTGTGCAACAACACCGATTCCACCTCATCGGGTGGTTCCTTGCGCAGCACATCGGCGACCGCCTGGGCACGGGCCTGCGCGGCGCTGTCGACGTCGGCGCACATCGTCTGGTACACCAGCACCGTCGCGGCCGACCCCACGATCACGAGGCCGGCCAGGACGACGGCTCCGGCCACCAGCGCTGAGCGGACTGCGATCCCACCGAACCAGCCACGCCACCGGCCAACCAGACCCGCCAGCGCCACGCGCCGGTTCACCGGGCACCCTGCCCTTGCACATCCATCAGCGGGACCGACCCACACGCATCGCCCCATCATCCACTGCCGTCACCGGCGGTACTGGCGCACCGCACCCCGGCGGGGCGGGGCAAATATCAAACTCCACCCGAAATCCCGCTCGGTGCCGCGGAACTGCGCCACGATTGCCGTGTGGACGGCAACCGCACGCTCACCGCATTGGCGCACGCGCCGCGTTCACCGACAGCCAGTGTCCCGCCGTGGGTAGCGATGATCCGGGCAGCCGGCTCGAGACCGCAGTGGCGCTCTGGGGACGACGGCCCGTCGTCGCGGACAATGATGACGGCCTGGGCGTCGCGGCGATATACCACCAGCTCGATCGCTGATACGGCATTGCATCGCGCATGCTCGATCAGCGTCGCGACCGCCCGGTTCAACCTCGCTGCGTCACCCACGACGTAGGTCGGCCGCAGGTCAGTGTGGATCGACAACTCGGTGTTTGCCCGGAGCCAACCAGCATGCTGGACCAACACATCATCGAGAAAAACCACTTCTCCATCACTGCTCACTTGGCCGTCCCTTTGTCGTTATCGGCGTTGTCGGAGATGTGCGCGCCGGTGCGCCTTCACTTGCAGTGACGGTATGGACCACGACCTGAATGCACGCTGAGAACGCCGAAAGTGGACCGAAATTGCTTGGGAGAGACGATTCATGCTGACTTGGCGGATCGACTCAGGACGGAACCGCCATACTTGCGGCCATTCTTCGTTGGGTGAGCGCGGCGGCGCATCAACAAGATCTACGGCGGCACAAGCGAAATCATGAAGGAAGTCATCAGCCGCAGGCTGTAGTGCGACTACTCGCCAGACTTGGCGATCCGTGGCAAGGTGATGACATGACCGGCTCGGACGAATACAGCGTCGACGATGACGATCAGTTGACTCAGGAGGACATGCTGATCGACCGTGGCGTCGATGACCTGCTGGACGAGGGTTATGAGCCGCCGGATGCCTGGCGCGATCCGCGGGATAACGAGACCCTCGATGAGCTCCTCGCCGAGGAAGAGCCAGACCCGACGATGCAGCTGGACCCGGTGGACGATCCCGACGAGCAATGGGGCGAGGACGAGGTCGGTGACCAGCGGTCCGGTCGGCTCGTGGCCGGCGAGCAGGACGGTGAGCTGCTCGCCGGCGATGTCGGTATCGACGGGAGCGCGGCCTCGGCTGAAGAGGCCGCGGTCCACATCATCGACCCTTAGTGCCGTCGCAGCTTCGGCCAGCAGTCCGCGACTACCGATGCCCTGCTAGTTCGCCGAATTTTGTGTGGTTGTCGATTGACCGGTTTAGCATCGCGCCGGGAGGCTGGGGACCGGTCTCCACGAGGTGAGGTGGAACGATGACCGACAGGCCCAACATCCTGATCATCTGGGGCGACGATATTGGCCAATCCAATCTGAGCTGTTACTCCCAGGGGGTGATGGGCTATCGCACCCGCAACATCGATCGGATCGCGGCCGAGGGAGCGCTCTTTACCGACTACTACGGTGAGCAGAGTTGCACGGCCGGACGCGCCGCGTTCATCACCGGGCAGAACCCCTATCGCACCGGCTTGACGAAGGTCGGCTTGCCTGGCGCGCTGCTGGGACTCCAAGACGAGGACCCGACCATTGCGACTGCCTTGAAAGCTCAGGGTTACGCCACCGGTCAGTTCGGCAAGAACCACCTAGGGGATCGCGACGAATTCCTGCCCACGATGCACGGTTTCGATGAGTTTTTCGGAAACCTCTATCACCTCAACGCCGAGGAAGAGCCCGAGAACGTCGACTACCCGAAGGACCCGGAGTTCCGCAAGAAATTCGGGCCGCGCGGCGTGCTCCACACGTGGGCCAACGGTGACGGAACTCAGCGCGTCGAAGATACGGGCCCACTGACCAAGAAGCGGATGGAGACGTGCGACGAGGAATTCCGCGACGCCGCAATCGACTTCATCAAACGGCAGAACGCGGACAGCACCCCGTTCTTCGTGTGGTTCAACTCGACCCACATGCATTTCCGGACTCATCCGAAGCCGGAAAGCATTGGTAGAGCCGGGAAGTGGCAGTCGGAATACCACGACACCATGCTGGACCATGACGACATCGTCGGCGATCTGCTGAACCTGCTCGACGAACTCGGCATCGCCGAGAACACCATCGTCATGTATTCGACCGACAACGGCCCCCACATGAACAGCTGGCCCGACGCCGGCATGACGCCCTATCGCAACGAGAAGAACTCGAACTGGGAAGGCGCCTACCGGGTTCCGGCGATGGTGCGCTGGCCTGGCCGGATCCCGGCCGGCACGGTGCTCAATGGCATTGTCAGCCACAACGACTGGTTCGTCACCCTGCTGGCGGCCGCTGGAGTACCCGACATCGCCGAAAGGCTGCGTGCTGGAACGGAACTCGCCGGCACCACGTACAAGGTCCACCTCGACGGGCACAACCAGCTGCCCTATATCACCGGCGAGGTTGCCGAAAGTCCGCGCCAGCACTTCTTCTATGTCTCCGACGACGGCGACCTTACGGCGCTGCGCTTCGACAATTGGAAGATCGTCTTCATGGAGCAGCGCGCGGCCGGCACCCTGCAGATCTGGCTGGAACCCTATGTCGAACTGCGGGCGCCGAAACTGTTCAACTTGCGCACAGACCCGTACGAACGGGCCGACCTCACGTCGAACACTTACTTCGATTGGCTGATCGACCGAGTCTGGTTGTTCACCCCTGCCCAGGCGTACGTCGGACAAATGTTGCAGACCTTGGTCGAGTTTCCGCAGCGACAGAAAGCCGCGAGCTTCAACCTCGACCAGGTGCTGGCGAAGCTGCAGGCAGGGATTCCCGGAACGTGACGGTCAGCCGTTGGCCTTGGCGATGACGTTCTCGGCGAACATCTCCAGGTGCTTGATCTTCTCGTCGAGCGGCTGAGTGTCCTCGCCCATGATGTAGGGCACGCGGAAGCCGACGATGACGTCGGTGACGCCCTTGTCCTCGAGCCGCTTCACACCGTCGACGGTGAAGCCGTCGATCGAGATGACGTGAATCTGGAAATCGTCGCAGAGCCCGATGCGCTCTTCGGATTCCCGGTACTGCGCGAGCTTCTTGAGCAGCGGGTCGAGCTCCGCCGGGTCACCGCCGCCGTGCATCCAGCCGTCATTGCGCGCGGCGCGCTTGAGGGCGGCGTCGGCGTGGCCACCGACAAGGATCGGTACCGGCTTGGTCGGGGCGGGCGTCATCTTGGTCTTGGGGATGTCGTAGAACTCGCCGTGGTACTCGAAGTAGTCACCCGAGGTGAGGCCGCGGACGACGTCGATGCACTCGTCCATGCGCTTGCCGCGACGGGCGAACGGCACGCCCATGACGTCGTAGTCCTCGGGCCACGGGCTGGTGCCGACGCCCAGGCCCAGGCGGTTGTCGAACAGTGCGGCCAGGGAGCCGGCCTGCTTGGCCACCAGGGCCGGCGGCCGGATGGGCAGCTTCAGCACGAAGATGTTGAAGTGCAGCCTGGTTGTGACCGCGGACAGCGCGCCGATCAGCGAGAACGACTCGATGAACGACTTGCCGTCGAGGAACTCGCGGCTGCCGTCGGCGGTGTACGGATAGGTCGAGTCGGACTCGAAGGGATACGCGATGCTGTCCGGAATGGTCATCGCGTGGTAGCCGGCTTCGTCAGCCGCCTTGGCCAGCGGGATGTAGTAGGACGGGTCGGTCATCGCTTCGGCGTAGGTGAACCTCATGACCCGATACTAGAACGTGTTCTAGTTTTGTGGGCCAGGTATGGCCCATTCAGTGGCCGTTAGGTGAGCGGGAACGGCGGCAAGCCGGTGCCGCTGATGGCGTAACCGCCCTGCTGGCTGCGTTCGGTGACGCGGGCGGTGGCGGTGTGTTCGCCGATCGTCACGGTGACGGGCGTGCGCGGCAGCTCGTCGAGCGTCTCGAAAACCGTTCCGCGCCAGTGGTACTGGCCGTCGATCGGATCGAGGTGGCCGGCCAGCCGGACCCGGACCTCGCGGCCGTCGATGGTGGCGGGCCCGTCGTACAGGTCTTCGGGTTCGGCGATCTCGGCTCGAGATGCGGAAATCCGACCACTGCCCTTTGTGCTTCTCGCGTGCGCGGCGGGCAGGAATCCACTCCGGCGCCACAACCGACGCGCGATGGGGCCGAGGAGTCCAACTTCTTCCAGGAACGACGCGAGCGGTGCGAAGCCCGCGATCTGCGTCTCGATCCGATGCGGTGAGGTCCGCGCCATCCGGCGAGCCGCCTGGGCGTCCAGGCCCACCCGTCGGTACTGGACCTTGTTGGTGAACAGGAACCGGAAGAACAAGCCGCCGACGCCATTAAGGTTGCCGATCCAGAAGCGCTTCAGCCACGACATCTCGGGCGCACGCTTGCGCAGCCCGTCGCGTGCGAACTGGATGTGCCGGGCTTCCTCGGTGACGTGAATCCGCATGAGCCGCTGCACCATGGGTTGCAATTCCGGATCGTCCATCATCTGCCGTTGCAGTGAGTCGAAGATTTCCTCACCGATGAGGGCGGCGACCCACAGCACCGAGCCCTGGAAGGCGAACGGCAGCATGTTGATGATCGTGCGCTGGTACCACTTCGGTCGCACCGGGTCGGCGCCGACCTTCTCGATGGCCTTGCCGAACATCACCATGTGGCGGGTCTCGTCGCCGAGTTCGGTCAACTCGTAGTGGGTGGCGCTCGCGGTGGGGTCCTGGTGCATCGCCTTGCGTAGCAGGGCCTGGTTGAGGATGTTCTCGAACCAGATACCGGCCGACAGGGTGTTCACCAGTTCCTGGCGGGACAGTTCGATCTGCTCGGCCCGGCTCATCGATTCCCAGAGCGGGGTGCCGTAGAGCGATACCACTTTCGGTGGGAGGAAGAACTTGTCCGGGTCGATCGCCGCATCCCAGTCGATGTCGACGATCGGCGCGTAAGACTTGCGTACCGACCCTTTGAGCAGGCGTTCGGCGAATTCCGCGCGAGTCGTCTGGCCCTTGACCGAAGCTGTCATCGTTGACATCCCTTCGCATGTGTCCGGAGGTGCCCGTAATTCGAAGTTACGTCCGATACCGGGGGTAGTCAATACCCGCGGTACTGGATAAAAGTGGGACTGCTGCGGGCCGCTAGCCTTCGCGGATGCGCACTATCCACGTCATCGGTATCGGTGCCGGCGACCCGGACTACGTCACCGCCCAAGCCGTCGGGGCACTCAACGACACTCAGGTGTTCTTTGTCATGGACAAGGGCGATACGAAGGACGACCTCGTCGCGCTGCGGCGGCTGATCTGCGAGCGGTTCATCGAGAACCCTGGCTACCGGTTCGTGGCGCTGCCGGATCCCAAGCGCGCCAAAGATGGTGATTACCACGAGGCCGTGACCGAATGGCATGCCGCGCGGGCCAGGCTGTGGGCGGCGGCCATCGAGGCCGACCTCGGGCCCGACGGCGTCGGCGCGTTCTTGGCCTGGGGCGACCCGTCGCTCTACGACAGCACGCTGCGCATCCTGGACCGCGTCGCCGAACACGTCGAGTTCGAGTTCGACGTCATCCCGGGCATCACCGCCATCCAGGCGCTCACTGCCCGACATCGCATACCGCTCAACGACATTGGTGAGCCGGTGCTGATCACGACGGGCCGTCAGCTGCGTGAGCACGGGCTGGCCGGCGCCGCGGTGATCATGCTCGACGGTGAGTGCTCGTTCCTGGAATGCCCACCGCAGACCCGGATTTGGTGGGGTGCCTACCTCGGCACGCCGGATGAGATCCTCATCGCCGGCACCGTCGGCGAGGTCGGGGAAAGCATCGCCCGGGAGCGTACTGACGCCCGGACCCGGCATGGCTGGATCATGGATACCTATCTGCTGCGGGCAGAATCGACAGTATGAAATCGTTGCTGGTGCGGGCCGCGGTGACCGGCCTGGCGTTGTGGCTGGTCACGCGCATGGTGTCGGGGATCTATTTCGTGTTTCCCATGGGCGCCACCCAACTCGAGCGGGTCGGCATCATCCTGGTGGTCGCGTTCGTCTTCGGATTGGTCAATGCCATCATCAAGCCGATCGTGCAGCTGTTCGCGATTCCGCTATACATCCTGACCCTCGGCCTGATCCACGTCGTCATCAACGCGTGGATGCTCTGGATCACCTCGTGGATCACTGAAAACACCACGCACTGGGGCCTGGGAATCGACCAGTTCTGGTTCACCGCGATCTGGGCGGCGATCCTGCTGTCGATCGTCGGCTGGGCGCTGGGGCTGGTGCAGCGCGCCATCGAGAAGTAGGGAACTAGGCCAGCGACGCCCGGATCGCACGTAATTCGGTGGCGCCGAAGGCCGCTGACTCGTCGATGGCGGCAGCCGGGCGTCCGGTGCGGATGGCGTCGGCCAGGTCGGCGATCGTCGCGGTCAACCGCTCGGCGTCGTCGGGAGTGATCGGCGCTTCCGAGCGTTCGGTGGCCCAGCACGCCGCCAGCGTTCGGTAGGACAGCTGCTCGGTGGCGACGATCGTCGGCCAAAGCCGTTCTGCCGCAACCCGACTCCGGGTAGACCCGCCGATGGCGGTGTCGTAGACCGGTAGCATGGCCATCGCCCGCAGCTGCAGATCACGACGGTCGTTGCGGGCCTGATCGGTGGTGACCGCGCCGGTGGACAGATGGCGCACGACGACGGCGACGGTGTCCAGTGCCGCCGCGATCGACTCGGCGGGGCGCGCGGCGGGATGGCCGCGCCGGGTCAGCCACAGCACCAGAAGTGCTACCGCGCAACCGATCACGGTATCGATTCCGCGGGCGAGCAGCATGGCGGGCACATCGGTGATGTGGTGGCCGCTCGACGCGATGGTCAGGGCCGCGGGCGTGATGAAGATGACCGCGACGGTGTAGTTGCGCACCACGAACATCTCGATGAGGAATTGCAGCGCGCCGACGATCACCGCGAGCCAGGGGCCGCCTGGCGCGGCGAGCAAGATGGCCCCTGCCAGCCCCAGACCGAGCCAGGTGCCCAGGGTGCGTTCGATGCCGCGTTGCACGGTGCGACGCCAATCGAAACCCTGGTGCAGCATCAGCACCGCGGCCGCCATCGCCCAGTAGGCGTGGTCGATGTTCAGGCCGACGGTGACGGTGCCCGCGATCGCGACGGCGACCGCGGTGCGAAGCGCTGCGGTCAGCGGGGGAGCACCCGGCGTCACCGCCCGGCGCAGCAGGGTCCCGACGGATGGTCGCCCCAGCGGAACAAGGCCCTCGAAACTGCCGCCGATGTCGTCGGGCACTGTGCTCAGCCGTCGCGCCAACGCGGCACCGTTGACGGGCATCGGTTGGCCGCGGTCGGCGGCGGCCATGGCCTCGGCGAAC
This sequence comes from Mycolicibacterium sp. CBMA 226, assembly GCF_009729075.1. GTDB lineage: Bacteria > Actinomycetota > Actinomycetes > Mycobacteriales > Mycobacteriaceae > Mycobacterium. The sequence continues at coordinate 184,182 of NZ_VTGY01000015.1, forward strand.
AGCACGTGCAGTCGGCGGTTCGTCATGCGCAGCCGATACAGGGCGTCGTCCGGTTTGGGCTGTACCGGCTGGAACGTCACGAGGGTGATCCAGGCTTCGTGCAGGAGCTGCGCGGCGCGGTGCCGGGCGTCGGGCGACGCGGTTTCGATGTAGGTGGCTACCGCCTCGGCGGCACTGGCCATCGCGGCGCGCTCCGGCCCGCGCGGACGGACCAGCACTCCGGCCATGTGGACCACCCAGGCGAACGCGCCGCCGGCCAGCACCAGCGCACCGAGCCGCCACGGACTCAGGTGCTGGGTGGCGATCCCGACCGCTGCTGCGCAGGCCAGCACCGGCATATAGGCGCCGGGCGGGCCGACCGATAGGGCCTGGCAGATCAGTACGGCGATCATCGCGATCACCGTCACGGCGAGCACCGCGGACCACGGGGTGGCTGCGGCCCAGTCGCCGAGCGCGACGACCACCGCAAACGAGACGGCGATCGCGCCGAGGTACATCGCGCGGTTGAGGTAGGGGCGCCCGCTGCCGTACAGGGAGGTGAAACCACCGATGGTGGCGACCAGCCCAGCGGACACGTCGCCGGCCGCCCACCCGACGAGAATCGGCACCACCATGCAGACCGAAGCCCGTAGCGCGAACGGCCAGCGGCGCGGCACGGTGTTCATCACCAGGATGCGTCGCAACGGGTTGGTGGCCGGGGCGGGCGCCGAGCGGTCTGCCATGTGTACAGCATGCGGTACCGCCAGTCGCTAGCCTGAACCCATGCCGGAACTTCCCGAGGTCGAGGCGCTCGCCGATCACCTGCGTCGTCATGCGGTCGGACTGCCGGTGGGGCGCGTCGACGTCTCTGCCCTGTCAGTGCTCAAGACGTTCGATCCGCCGCCGACCGCGCTGTACGGCAAGGAGGTGACGGGGGCCAACCGCTGGGGCAAGTATCTGGGACTGCAGGTCGGCGACCTGCATCTCATCACCCACTTGTCACGTGCCGGCTGGCTGCGCTGGTCGGAGAAGCTGGCTGCGGCGCCGCTCAAACCGGGCAAGGGACCGATCGCTTTGCGGGTGCACCTCGGAAAGCCGGGGGAGGCACCGGGTTTCGACCTCACGGAGGCGGGAACCCAGAAGCGACTTGCGGTCTGGCTGGTCGATGATCCGCTGGCGGTGCCGCAGATCGCGTCGCTGGGTCCGGATGCGCTGTCACTCGGGCCGACGGAGTTGGGCGCGGTGCTGGCCGGCAACACGGGCCGGATCAAGAACGTCATCACCGATCAGCGGGTGATCGCCGGGATCGGCAACGCCTACAGCGACGAAATCCTGCATGTGGCCAAGCTTTCGCCGTTCGCGACCGCGGGCAAGCTGACCGCGGAACAGTTGGGGACTCTGCACGACGCGATGATCTCGGTGCTCACCGATGCTGTGACTCGAAGTGTCGGACAAGGGGCGGCGACCCTCAAGGGGGAGAAGCGGTCTGGGCTCCGCGTCCATGCCCGCACCGGGCTGCCCTGCCCGGTCTGCGGCGACACTGTCCGCGAAGTATCTTTCGCGGACAAGTCTTTTCAGTACTGCCCGACGTGCCAGACCGGTGGCAAGATCCTGGCTGACCGGCGAATGTCCAAGCTGCTCAAGTGATTCAGCCGCAGTAGTTCTTGGTGGCGGCTGCCAGCGCCTGCTGGTAGAGCGGATCGAGTTGTCGACTCGTGGTCACTTGCGCGCGGGCGGCATCGACCGCGGTGGCGCAGCCCGGGCCGCGCAGCACGACCTGTTGTGCGGCCAGTTCGGCGACCATGGTGCGATTGAAACCGTCTATCGCCGTGCGTGATTGGGATAGATCGGGTGCCGTCATGGGGGCAGCGGCCGGATCGAACTTCCACTGACTGAACCGTAAGTACTCGATGCCCTCGGTGGCGTGAATCTGGTCGGTGAACACCTTCCGCGCAAACACGGGATCGGCGCCCGCGTTCTGGGCCTGTGAACCGACCGCGGCCAGCACCTCATCGACCCGTGCGGGATCCTCGATCGAGCCGCCCTTGATCCACTTGACCGCGGCCACCGGATCAGCGGTCTGCAGCCGCTGCGCGGCGGTATCGACCAGACGGAACAGCGGATCGTCGTCGGCGTGGGTGACGGGCACCGACATCATTCCCAGCGCGACAACCAACAGTGCGGCAAGCTTCATATGTCGATCCTGCACCCTCCGACCTTTCTTGACGGGTGTCGAGTTGGCTACGCTGCAGTCATGACTCGGCACAAGATCCTCATCACCGGCGCGAGTTCGGGCTTGGGCGCCGGCATGGCCCGGCAATTCGCCGCCAAGGGCCGCGACCTGGCACTGTGCGCCCGCCGGTTGGACAACCTCGAAGAACTGAAGGCCGAACTGACGGCACAGTACCCCGGGGTGCATGTGGCCATCGCGGCGCTGGACGTCAACGACCACGATCAGGTGCCCAAGGTTTTCGAGGAGCTGTCCGACCAGCTCGGCGGCATCGACTGCGTCATCGTCAACGCCGGCATCGGCAAGGGCTACCCGCTCGGTGGCGGGAAAATGTGGGCCAACAAGGCCACCATCGAGACGAATCTCGTTGCGGCGCTGGTACAGATCGAAACGGCGCTGGAGATGTTCAAGGCCGTGGGCCGGGGCCACCTGGTCCTGGTGTCCTCGGTGCTCGGCAACGTCGGGGTGCCCGGGTTCAAGGCCGCGTATGCCGCGAGCAAGGCGGGCGTCACGTCGCTGGGTGAGTCGCTGCGCGCCGAATACCCGTCCGGCCCGATCAAGGTCACCGTCCTGGAGCCCGGCTACATCGAGTCGGAGATGACCGCAAAGTCCAACTCGACCATGCTCATGGTCGACAACGAGACCGGCGTGAAGGCCATGGTCGACGCCATCGAGAAGGAGAAGGGCCGCGCCGTCGTCCCCGGCTGGCCGTGGTGGCCGCTGGTCGAGGTGATGAAGCTGGTGCCGCCGCGCTTCACCAAGTACTTCGCCTGAGGTTTCTGCCGAACAGACGTGAAAACCCCCAAAAACCATTGATTTTGGGGGTTTTCGCGTCTGCTCGCGGGTTAAGCGGTACGGCCACGCTCGGTGCGGTAACGACGTACCAGGGTGTCGGTCGAGCTGTCGGACTGCGGGGCCGGCGCGGCGTCGGACGTGATGACGGGCAGCAGGGCCTTGGCCTGCGTCTTGCCGAGTTCGACGCCCCACTGATCGAACGAGTCGATGCCCCAGATGACGCCCTCGGTGAAAACCTGGTGCTCGTACAGCGCGATCAACTGTCCAACCGCCGACGGCGTCAGCTTGGTCGCCAAAATCGAAGTGGTGGGCCGGTTTCCGGGCATCACCTTGTGCGGGACGACGTCGGCCGGGGTGCCCTCGGCGGCAATCTCCTCGGCGGTCTTGCCGAACGCGAGCACCTGCGTCTGCGCGAAGAAGTTGCTCATCAGCAGGTCGTGCATGCTGCCGGTGCCGTCGGCTGTGGGCAGGTCGTCTGTCGGCTCACTGAACCCGATGAAATCGGCCGGCACCAGCCGGGTGCCCTGGTGCAGCAGTTGGTAGAAGGCGTGCTGGCCGTTGGTCCCCGGCTCGCCCCAGAAGATTTCGCCGGTGTCGACGCTCACCGGAGTGCCGTCGGCGCGCACCGACTTGCCGTTGGACTCCATGGTCAGCTGTTGCAGGTAGGCGGCGAACCGGGCCAGGTCATTGGAGTACGGGAGCACCGCACGCGCTTGTGCGCCAAAGAAATCTGAGTACCAGAGCCCGATCAGGCCAAGCAGGACAGGCGCATTCGCCTCCAGCGGTGCGGTGCGGAAGTGCTCGTCGACCAGGTGGAAGCCGGCCAGGAACTCACCGAACCGCTCCTTGCCGATGACGGCCATCACGGAGAGCCCGATGGCACTGTCCACCGAGTAGCGGCCGCCCACCCAGTCCCAGAAGCCGAACATGTTGGCGGTGTCGATGCCGAACTCCGACACCAGCTTTGCGTTGGTCGACACCGCGACGAAGTGCTTGGCGACGGCGTCCTCACCCAGCGCGGCGACGAGCCAGCGCCGGGCGGCGGTGGCGTTCGTCAGCGTCTCCAACGTCGAGAACGTCTTGGAGGCGACGATGAAAAGCGTTGTGGCAGGGTCGAGTCCGTCGAGTTTGGCCACCAGGTCAGCCGGGTCGACGTTGGACACGAACCGGGCCGAGATGCCCGCGTCGGCGTAGTGGCGCAGGGCCTGGTCGACCATCACGGGCCCCAGATCGGAGCCGCCGATCCCGATGTTGACCACTGTCGTGATGCGCTTCCCGGTGGCGCCGGTCCACTCGCCGCTGCGCAGCCGGTCGGTGAAGGTGCCCATCTCGTCGAGTACGGAGTGCACGTCGGCGACGACATCCTGACCGTCGACCACCAACGCGGCGCCCCGGGGCAGCCGCAGTGCGGTGTGCAGCACGGCGCGGTCCTCGGAAGTGTTGATGTGCTGACCGGCGAACATGGCGTCACGCCGCGCTTCCAGCCCGGCCGCGCGCGCCAGATCGAGCAGCAGCGTAAGGGTTTCCCGAGTGACGCGGTGCTTGCTGTAGTCGATGTACAGGTCGCCGACGGTGAGCGTCAGCTCCCGGCCACGGTCCGGGTCGTCAGCAAACAGCTCACGCAGCGTGGTCGCCTCAACCGCGGCGTGGTGCGCGGTGAGCGCCTTCCAAGCTGGAGTGGTCGAAATGTCGGCAGCGGGAGTGTGATCAGCCATGCCTCAAACCCTAGTGTGACGTAGGAAACGCCGCCGTACATGACGGGTGTATGGACATCGCCGCGCTGCTGTCGTCTGTCCCAACTGGCCCGCGCGAGTCGGTGTGTTGCCGTACAAACTCCCCGCAAGCGGGAGATACTCCCAGGCCGGCTCGCCAGAGGTGGGTGTACCCCCAAGGCCGGCTCGCGGGAGATTATCGCTAGTGGCCGAGGCGGCCGCGGCCCAGGCGCAGCAGCAGCATCGCGAGGTCTTTGCCCTCGGGACCCAGCTCGCTGTAGCGCTCGATGACCTTCATCTCGCGGCTGTGCACCAGCCGCGTGCCGCCGGAGGCCATGCGGGCCTTGCCGATCATCTTGGACACCTCGGTGCGACGGGCGACGGCCGCCAGGATGGTGGCGTCCAGCTCGTCGATCTCCAGGCGGAGCTCGTCGATGTTGGGGAGTTCAGTTTCGGTCGACATGGTTTCCTCGCTGTTGGTGGATTCTGGTGTCATCCGAATTCAGACCTCACACAACAAACGAGCCCCGGATCCGGATGCGGACCACGGGGCTGAAGGGAAGCAGCTAAACCCCGGGTACCGGCGTCCGATACCCGTAGAAAAATCGCTGCTGCGCATTGAGCACGTTTCGAGTGTGCCATCCCGGCCGGTGCCAGCGCAAAGAGGCAAGCGAAGCGACCGGGGAAATGCGTGGGTTGTCGCACCCCGGCGGTAAGTTTGAGGTGATATGACGAGCCCCAATATGACCAGCACTGCCCCCGACATCGATCAGCTTCTGGACGGCCTCAATCCGCAGCAGCGTGCAGCTGTGCTGCATGAGGGTTCGCCCCTGCTGATCGTGGCCGGTGCCGGTTCGGGCAAAACCGCGGTGCTGACGCGGCGCATCGCCTACCTGCTGGCGAACCGCGACGTCGGCGTCGGCCAGATTCTGGCCATCACGTTCACCAACAAGGCTGCCGCCGAGATGCGTGAGCGCGTCGTGCAGCTGATCGGCCCGCGTGCCAAGTCGATGTGGGTGTCGACGTTCCACTCCACCTGCGTCCGCATCCTCCGGAACCAGGCCTCACTGCTGCCCGGGCTGAACTCCAACTTCTCCATCTACGACGCCGACGACTCGCGCCGGCTGTTGATGATGGTCGGCAAGGATCTCAACCTCGACGTCAAGCGGTACTCGCCGCGCATGCTGGCGACGGCGATCTCGAACCTGAAGAACGAGCTGATCGACCCGTTGCAGGCCGCATCGGAGGCGTCCGAGGCCGACGAGGATCTGCCGCGCATCGTCGCCGAGGTCTACGGCGAATACCAGCGCCGGCTGCGGGCCGCGAACGCCATGGACTTCGACGACCTGATCGGCGAGACGGTGGCTGTGCTGCAGAGCTTTCCGCAGATCGCGCAGTACTACCGGCGGCGCTTCCGGCACGTCCTGGTCGACGAGTACCAGGACACCAACCACGCCCAGTACGTGCTGGTGCGGGAGCTCGTCGGGCACCATCTGGCGGAAGGCGCCGACAGCAACAACCAAGTACCGCCCGCCGAACTGTGCGTCGTGGGTGACGCCGACCAGTCCATCTACGCGTTCCGCGGCGCGACCATCCGCAACATCGAGGATTTCGAACGCGACTTCCCGAACGCGAAAACCATTCTCCTGGAACAGAATTACCGGTCCACGCAGAACATCCTGTCGGCCGCCAACGGCGTTATCAGCCGCAATGCCGGTCGTCGCGACAAGAAGCTGTGGACCGACGCGGGCGAGGGTGAGCTGATCGTCGGCTACGTCGCCGACAACGAGCACGACGAGGCGCGGTTCATCGCCGAGGAGATCGACACGCTGACCACCAAGGGCAGCGGTATCGACACCAAGTTCAGCTACGGCGACATCGCGGTGTTCTACCGCACCAACAACTCGTCGCGGTCGGTGGAAGACATCTTCATCCGGGCCGGCATCCCGTACAAAGTCGTTGGGGGCATGCGCTTTTACGAGCGCAAGGAGATTCGCGACATCGTCGCCTACCTGCGGGTGCTGGACAATCCGGGCGACGCGGTGAGCCTGCGGCGCATCCTCAACACCCCGCGCCGGGGCATCGGTGACCGTGCCGAAGCGTGCGTGGCGGTGTACGCGGAGAACACCGGCGCCAGCTTCAGCGACGCGCTGCAGGCCGCTGCCGAGGGCCGGGTGCCGATGCTGAACTCCCGCTCGGAGAAGGCGATCGCCAGCTTCGTCGAGCTCATGGACAGCCTGCGCGGCGGGCTCGACGGCGAGTTGGGTGACCTGGTCGAAACGGTGTTGGACCGCACCGGCTACCGCCGCGAGCTAGAGGCGTCCAGCGACCCACAGGATCAGGCGCGGCTGGACAACCTGAACGAATTGGTCAGCGTCGCACATGAATTCAGCACCGACCTGGCCAATGCCCAGGCATTGCAGGAAGAAGAGCTGGACGAGGACGTGCCCGACACCGGAGCGCTGGCCGCGTTCCTGGAACGGGTTTCCCTCGTGGCCGACGCGGACGAAATCCCCGAAGACGGCGACGGCGTCGTCACCATGATGACGCTGCACACCGCCAAGGGCCTGGAATTCCCGGTGGTGTTCGTGACCGGCTGGGAAGACGGCATGTTCCCGCACATGCGCGCCCTCGGTGATCCCACCGAGCTGTCCGAGGAACGCCGGCTGGCCTACGTCGGTATCACCCGGGCCCGCCAGCGGCTGTACCTCAGCCGAGCCAAGGTGCGGTCGTCGTGGGGGCAGCCCATGCTCAACCCGGAGTCGCGCTTCCTGCAAGAAATTCCGCAAGAGCTGATCGACTGGCGGCGCGTCGAGCCGCCACCGTCGTTGTCGGCGCCGAGCCGCTACGGGTCCGGAGGCTCGGGTGGCTCGGGTGGTGGTCTGGGCGGTGGCCGACCGTCTCCCATGCGGCCGGCGCCGAACCGCAACAAGCCGCTCGTGGTGCTGTCACCGGGTGACCGCGTCACCCACGACAAGTACGGCCTGGGTCGCGTCGAAGAGGTCAGCGGCGTCGGTGAATCGGCCATGTCGCTCATCGACTTCGGCAGCTCCGGCCGCGTCAAGTTGATGCATAACCACGCACCGGTACAGAAGCTTTAGCGTCGTCGCGCGCGAAAATCAGACGGTGCGATCTCGCTGATTTTTATCGGGAATCACGTTGGCGCCGTCAGGTTTTGGTGCACCAGCGGCCAGTAACGGGCAGCATCGCGAGCACCATGGAGACGACGGGCAACACCGGGATGGCGTAGACGATCGGCGGCAGTTTCGCCCCGGCGACGAACAAGCTGGCGAAGATCACCAGCGTCACCAAGGCGCCGACCACCACCAGCATCCGGCCGGTGCGATGGCGCAGCAGCACCGCGATCTGGCCGCCGATGGTCGCGCCGGCCGACACTGTGGCGAGGAAACCGATGGCGACGCAGAACAGCGGATCGGTGCGCCACCAGCCGGCGATCAGCGACGTGGCGATGACCGCCGTGGCCCAGCCACTCAGGATGCACGCCGTGGCGGTGGCGCAGGCGGCGAAAGGGCCGGGTGGGGGCTTGGGTGCCGGTGTAGGAGTGTCCTCGGTGGCTGGGGCCGGCGCCGGGGTCGGGATGATCGTGGTCGCCGGCGCGGATTCCGGGATCAGGCCGGTCGCAGGCTCGATGATGCTGGTGGCCGGTGCGTCGGCGACGGGAATGGCGCCGGTTGGTGTGCGGCGGATGATGCTGGTGGCCGGTGCGTGGTCGTCGGCGGGGCGCACGATCGGGATCGCGCCTGTCGGGGCCCGACGGATCAACCCAGTTTTGGGTTCGTCGTCAGACTGGCGCCCGAATATCTGGGTGGGGTCGGACAACGGCCCGTCGGCGGTGTTGTCGTCCGTCACGAATCAACCGACGTAGTTACCCGGGCTCAGGCCACGCTGCGCCAGCCACGGCACGGGGTCGATGCGCTGGCTGCCGCCCAGGAGCACCTCGAAGTGGCAGTGCGGGCCGGTCGAGTTGCCGCGGTTGCCGATGGTCGCGATCTGGTCGCCGGCGAAGACGCGCTGACCCACCGAGACCAGCCAGGTGTTCACGTGTCCGTACAGCGTCACGGTGCCGTCGGAGTGCCGGATCTTGACCCAGGCCCCGTAGCCGGCGGTCGGTCCGGCGTCGACGACGACGCCGTCGGACACTGCAACGATCGGGGTGCCGATCGAGTTGGCGATGTCGATGCCGCCGTGCAGGGCGCCCCAGCGGTAGCCGAAGCCGGAGGTGAACACGCCCTTGGTCGGCATCACGAACAGCGGGCGGGCCAGGCGGGCTTCGCGCTCGGCGCGCTCTTGCGCGAAGGCGGCGCCATTGGCGAGTTCCTGGGCGTGGACTGCACTGGAGGACGCAGCGGGCTCCACGTTGACGATCTGGATGCCATCCGACGAGCCCGCCGTACCGTCCGCCTGAACCGTCTGATCGGCGGCCAGTTTGGTGCTGGTCGGCTGATCGGCGCTGGTCATCATCGAGTATCCGGCGGCGGCGGTGGCGCCGACGGCCATGGCAGCGGCGACCAGGCGGCCCTTCACCCCGTTGATGGGCTCGGGCTTGCGGTGGGTGCCGCGGCTGGCGCGCAGATCGATGATGTCGGTGTCGTCGAGACCGTTGCTGGTATCGGTGTGGCTGTCGCGGTAGGCGCTCGCGGAGAGGCGCCGGGCGCCCTCGGGCTGCCGGAATTCGGCCGGGACAGTGAGGATCAGGGGAGTCTCGTCGTCGGTGTCGTTCAGATCGTCGAGCTCAGGGGCGGCGTTGACGCGCGAATCGCGGTCGAAGGCGCTCTCGGAAAGGTCCAGGTCGTGCAGGTCGCCGAACTCGTTGAACGGGATGATGTCGGTCACTTCGGCGGGGCTCACAGCGCGGGAAAGCTTGAGAGTGGTGGTGCGGGCAGTGCTCTCGGTCAAGCCGGCGTTCGTCGCTTCTCCGACGGGAGTGCCAGACGAATCGTGCTCAGCCAACCGAAAATTCCTTTGCTCCGTGACCGTACCGTTACCGAGACCGCCCATGACGGTACTGAAAATCAGAACCGATTGGCAACCTATCGATGCCATTGGCCGGGAACTGTGATTTGCCTCACTCGTGGCTCTCGGGTGAGATGTACCACATGGGTGCTAGGCGGTGCTGGCTACTCATGCGTACATAGATACAGTGCGCAACGAGCCAGTGCGGCCCAACGCTGAAGTGAATTCAATCGTCAACGCAGACAGAACGGGATTTCTCAGAGCTCATGGATCTCTTCGAGTACCAGGCGAAAGAGCTGTTCGCCAAGCACAACGTCCCTACTACACCGGGCCGGGTCACCGAGTCCGCCGATGACGCCAAGGCGATCGCCGAAGAGATCGGCAAGCCCGTCATGATCAAGGCGCAGGTCAAGGTCGGTGGCCGTGGTAAGGCCGGTGGCGTGAAGTATGCCGCCACCCCGGAGGACGCCCTCACCCACGCGCAGAACATCCTCGGTCTGGACATCAAGGGCCACATCGTCAAGAAGCTGCTCGTTGCCGAAGCCAGCGACATCGCGGAGGAGTACTACATCTCCTTCCTGCTCGATCGCGCCAACCGCACCTACCTGGCCATGTGCTCGGTCGAGGGTGGCATGGAGATCGAAGAGGTCGCCGCCACCAAGCCAGAGCGTCTCGCCAAGGTTCCCGTCGACGCCGTCAAGGGTGTTGACCTGGCCTTCGCCCGCGAGATCGCCGAGAAGGGCCACCTGCCTGCCGAGGTGCTCGACGCCGCAGCCGTGACCATCCAGAAGCTGTGGGAGGTCTTCGTCGCCGAAGACGCCACCCTGGTCGAGGTCAACCCGCTGGTTCGCACCCCCGACGACCAGATCCTCGCCCTCGACGGCAAGGTCACCCTGGACGAGAACGCCAACTTCCGTCAGCCCGGCCACGCCGAGTTCGAGGACAAGGAAGCCACCGATCCGCTCGAGCTCAAGGCCAAGGAGCACGACCTCAACTACGTCAAGCTCGACGGCGCGGTCGGCATCATCGGTAACGGCGCCGGTCTGGTCATGTCGACGCTGGACGTCGTCGCATACGCCGGTGAGAACCACGGCGGCGTGAAGCCCGCCAACTTCCTGGACATCGGTGGCGGCGCCTCGGCCGAGGTGATGGCCGCCGGTCTGGACGTCATCCTCGGTGACAGCCAGGTCAAGAGCGTGTTCGTGAACGTCTTCGGTGGCATCACCGCGTGTGACGCGGTCGCCAACGGCATCGTCAAGGCTCTGGAAATGCTGGGCGACGAGGCCAACAAGCCGCTGGTCGTCCGCCTCGACGGCAACAACGTCGAAGAGGGCCGCCGCATCCTGGCCGAGGCCAACCACCCGCTGGTGATCCAGGCCGAGACCATGGATTCCGGTGCCGACAAAGCCGCCGAGCTGGCCAACAAGTAAGGGAGCCAACAACTTATGTCTATCTTCCTGAACAAGGATTCCAAGGTCATCGTCCAGGGCATCACCGGCGGTGAGGGCACCAAGCACACCAAGCTGATGCTGAAGGCCGGCACCCAGGTTGTCGGCGGCGTGAACGCGCGCAAGGCCGGCACCAAGGTCTCGCATGTGGACAAGGACGGCAACCCCGTAGAGCTGCCCGTGTTCGCCACGGTCGCCGAGGCCATGAAGGAGACCGGCGCCGACGTGTCGATCGCCTTTGTGCCGCCGGCGTTCTCGAAGGACGCCATCATCGAGGCCATCGACGCCGAGATCCCGCTGCTGGTCGTCATTACCGAGGGCATCCCGGTGCAGGACAGCGCGTACGCGTGGGCCTACAACGTCGAGAAGGGTCAGAAGACCCGCATCATCGGCCCCAACTGCCCGGGCATCATCACCCCCGGTGAGGCGCTGGTCGGCATCACGCCGAACAACATCACCGGCAAGGGCCCGATCGGTCTGGTCTCCAAGTCCGGCACCCTGACCTACCAGATGATGTACGAGCTGCGTGACTTCGGCTTCTCGACCGCTATCGGCATCGGCGGCGACCCGGTCATCGGCACCACCCACATCGACGCCATCGAGGCGTTCGAGAAGGACCCCGAGACCAAGGTCATCGTGATGATCGGCGAGATCGGTGGCGACGCCGAAGAGCGTGCCGCCGACTACATCAAGGCCAACGTCACCAAGCCGGTCGTCGGCTATGTCGCGGGCTTCACCGCTCCGGAGGGCAAGACCATGGGCCACGCCGGCGCCATCGTGTCGGGCTCGTCGGGCACCGCCGCCGCCAAGCAGGAGGCCCTGGAGGCCGCCGGCGTGAAGGTCGGCAAGACCCCGTCGGCCACCGCTGCGCTGGCTCGCGAGATCCTGCAGTCGCTGTAATTTCTTTGCGGGGTGCTTAAGCCCGCGAACAGACGCGAAAACCCCCAATTTCCATGGATTTTGGGGGTTTTCGCGTCTGTTCGTCAGGCGTGGCGGCGCTCGCGGTAGTGCAGGTAGTTGCGGAGTAGTGGGTCACTGAGGTCATACCAGGTGGCGCGGCGGTCGCCGGAGTCCGCTTTCCCGGGGTGGACCCAGCCGCCGGTGACGAGGCGTCCCAGAGCCGCCGACGCCGACTGATTCGAAATCCCCACGGCAGCAGCCAGATCAGTGACGGTTCGGGCACCGTCGGCGCGGGCGAGTTCGACGATGAGGCGTTGTTCGCCGGCGGGCAGCTGCCAGAGGAGTTGCTGGTAGTGCGGCGTGAGCTGTTCCAGTACCGCGTCGGCGGCGGGCGTGACGCTGTCCAGTGCAGCTCGGTCGGCGGTCTCGGCGATGATCTGCCACACCCGTGGGGACCACCCGACGAGTTGGGCGACGTCGACGATTTTGTGCCGCCCCTCGGAAGTCTCGACGTACGAGGCTAATTCACTGTCGCGGGCATGCTGAGCGAGGAAGTCGGCGATGTCGGTGTCAGTGAGGTCGGGTAGTTCCTCGATGATGAACGACCCATACCACGGGTGCGTGCGGGACGAGACGGCCGGAAACAGCGCCGGGGCTGTTGCGAAAACCAATACGGCGGTGGTTGTTTCGACCCAGGCGCGGAAGCTTCCTTGCCCGGCTTCGCCGATGGCATCGAAGATTCGGTCGGCGTTCTCGATCGCGACCAGCACCATGCGGCCACCAGCGAGGTCGAGGATTTCGCGTTCCAGCTCCAGCGCGTCGCCGCGAAGCTCGCGCGCTCGATCGTGGACCTCCGGGCCCTGTGTGCGCAGCAGCTCGACGAGGAGGTCTGGGTAGCTACCGATAGCCAGGGCATCTTCTGGAAGTGCCAGCAGTAGTGTGGCTTTGGCTGCCTTGCGCTGTTTCAGAGCGCGATGAATCGCGACTTGAAGGGTGTGTGTCTTACCGGCACCGCGAGGCGCGACGAGCAAGGTATGCGGACGCGAACCGTCCTGTGCCGAGCTGACGATGCGGTCCGTCAGCCGCTTCAGTAGTGGCCCGCGGCCGATGGTGCGGGCGTCGAGTTCCGCGGCGTCGACGGTGCTGGGGGAGAAGGCGGGGTGGGTCATCGGCTACCGCCTCATGGCCCGCCATGCCGATTGCACCAGGCCGGAGGCGAAGCAGTCGTCGTCGCCGACGCGGCGCAGGTAGTGGTCTTGCTCCAGACGCTCGATGAAGGACACCAACTGGTCGCGGTCGCGGATCGGTGAGCCCTCGGTCTGGAGGAACTGGATGGTGGCATCGACACTCAAAGGTGTTGGGGCATAGGCGTATATGTCGAGGAGGGCGGCGATCGCGGGGGCGTCGTCGCCGTAATAGTTACGCAGTCGGTCGCGGTAGTGGCGGAGGTCCCAGGGGTCGTGTGGATCGATGATGGCAGCCGAGAGCAGTTCGGCGATTCGGTGTGGCTGGACCGACCCCTCCCGCGCTGCGGCCGCGACCAGGTGCTGGATGTAGTACGGCACGTTCTCTGCCGCAGTCGCAACGGATTCGGCGACCAAGTGTCGGTCGGTGGTCGGGACGTCGGCACCGAGCAGTAGGCACTCGGCCAGATATGTGGCGTGGTCGTGACGGATCGGACCGACGGTCACCTTGCGGATGTCGTTGACGGAGCTGAGCGCGTCCTCTGAAACATGGTGAAAACCAATGGAACCGGACAAGACGGTGGCGAGCCGTCCGGAATGCTCCTGACGGAACCGGCGGAGCAGGTGCAGGAAGGCGTCTCCGCCGCCGGGCTTCTCGCGCTCGAGGTTGCGGGCCAGCACCGTGACCTCGTCGATGAACAACACCAGCGGGCCGTTCTTTGTGCGGGCCACCGCACGCTGCAGCAGATCGTCGAGCGCGGCGTCGACGTGGACCCGCTCGAACTTGAACGGCCCGGTACCGACCGCGACCTTCCAGCGGTCGACTTCCTGGCGCAAGGCGTTGTCGACGCGGCCGAGTTCGGCGGCGAGAGCGGTGACGAACTCGGCGTAGGTCTGCCGCTCGGCGCTGACAGAGACGACGGTCAGGCCCTGCAGTCGCGCGGTGTGCGCGACGAGGCGGGCCAGTGACGTCTTGCCGTGCCGGCGGTCGCCCACCAGTGCGGCACCACCGTCGGGCAAACTGGCCAGGATTTCCTGCTGCTCACGGACACGGCCTACCACGTTCTCGGGCGGGACGACGCCGCCGACCACGAGAGACATGGGTCTGATGGGCCAATTCACGTCTGCAATTGTACGTCGAATTGGATGTACGTCTAGATGGTTGTACGTTCAGATTGTCGTGGGTTAGAAGGTTCAGCTGCCTGCAGGGAAATGACGAAACCGTGGTGTTGGCTGGTCACACATGCAAGGTAGTGGTCGTCACCGACAGCGCATCCCGTCGCGCCGACGGCCCGCGCAGGCGCCAACGATTGACGCGACTAGCGCTAGCGCCGCCAATCGGCGCATTAGAACGTCCAGCTGCCCGAGGGCTGAAGGACGAAGCCATGGTTGGTTGCGGTGTTAATGCAAGCAGTCAGGCTGCCATTACCAACCGCACATGCCATTTGGTATTTGACGAGTTTCTGACCGGTGCTGAGTGTCTTGGTTTCGGCAAAGGGTGGACACCCGCCGCCGTTCTTGCGGAATGCGTATTGAGGTTTCTGTGGGTCGGAGGTATCGAGCAAGACTCCCGCACAACTACCGCTGTCATTCCCCGCGAAGGCATCTCGATCATTCGAGTAGTCAGGAGCAGAGCTCGGCATGCCGACGATCTTGCCGACGCATGATGCCGAAAGGCCGTTCAGAATGTTGCAGCGTGTTGATCCGTCGGGCGTGCTGAACCGGACGAGGTACCCATCTCCGGGGCTGCCGCCGGGGTCAAACTGTTGCCAATCGACAGCGGTGTACGAAGAAAGATCAGGGAATTCTCTCTTCGGCTGAGCAGCGGCGACACATGAAATACAGAGAGATAGCGGAAGAAATGCGATAACCGCGAACACGACTAGCGGCAGCTTTCTAGCGTCCTGTGCAGAAATTGTCACGCGACCTCCATGCCTTCAGTGTTGTACGGATACTGATGTTGTGTAGGTGTACGGGTTGTAATCCGGCGGGCCTGCCTTCCAAGCGCTTACACGCATTTGGACGACTTCTTGTCCAGTCACGGGATCGTACGTTGTGCCGGTAACGGTTGGCCCGTACGGTGGCGCTGGGAATCTGGGGTCGGGATTGGATGGCCAGTTCTCTCGTGGGATCAGCGGTGTTGCATTCAGTCCGGGGTTCTTCAGTTCCTCCGCGGCTGAGACAGTTACCGCCGATGCGGGTGTCGGGTGCTTGTCATCGACGTTGTCTGCTCCTACAACCATAAAACCGCCTCCCTTCATAGGAACGATTTGAGTTTCCCGATTACCAGGCAACGCACCTAGATCGCCGTACGGATGGTTGGCATCGACCGAGTTGACCCAGCCATTTGGGTTGTTCTTATCTACCGGGGCAAACCAAATCTTGCGAGTTCGGTTGGTAGGGTCATCGCTGGTGTTGCCAATGATGATCATGCGATCGTTCTTTTCGTCGTACGCAAAACTCGCTTGAGATATGCCCTTGAGGGTTCCTATTGGTTTGGAGGGATCGGCAAGGTTGACGATTGTCGTATCCGGTGTCGCGAATACCTCTCTGCCGTTCTTGTCTTTAGCGTGGTACTTGAGGATGCTGTATCCGGCGTACTGGGTACCGTCGGGCCCAGCGGCCGCACCGGTGGGGAGCGGTCGGTATCCGTCGGGAACGATTAATGGATTCTTTTTACCGTTTAACGTGGGGTAGCCATTGCGGCCGTCGCCGCTAATCATGATTCCGGTTCCTGGGATGGTGACGTAGAGATCTGCGTCGTCTCTTTCGGGAGTCAGCGGGCCGGCTGGGCCAATAATTGTCGGACCTTTCCCGTCGTGCGTAGGGTCTCCACCGCCCGGCTGATCCGTCTTGAATTCACGCAGACTGGTCGCTATAGGTTTCAGTTGACTCGCGATCTGTTCATCGGCGGCGGCGAGGCTCAACGCCTTGCCTCGGATGTCCGCTTCGAGGGCCGCGCGCGCGAGGTCGCGCACCAAGAGCAGCGGGCCGACTAGGACTTTTGGTATGCGGTCGGTGACACGGAGATTGTCGCTTACCGAAAAGAACTGGCGCTCTGCATTGGATATGGCCTCGACGGCACTGCGCTTCAAACCGGCCAGGAGGTCTGCGCCATTCTTGGCAATGCTGGCCGCCTTGCGGAGCATTTCCATAGCGGTCCGCACACGGACGATGTCACTGAACATTCGGTCGTGGGCACTGTCGGCGGCACTACCGTGCCATGTGGGTTCGGCAACCGCCTGCTGAGCTCTGCCGTAGATGTCCTCGACGGTGTGAACTTGTCGAGTCCATGCGTCAGCCGCACTCGCCAAGTGGTCTGATTTCCAGCTCTCGACTTTGGTGCGCGTCGGCATCTCCACCATGTGTGGCTGCTCCGCTATCGGTCCGTGTGCATCGTTGTCAGCACGCGCTGTCCGCCATCGGAGTCCGTCGCGGAGTAGGACTTGGCAGCTTGCGCTAGTTTGTCGCCAAATGCCTTGAGATCACCTGCACAGACTTCGGCCACGTGATCAGCTGCGGCGGTTACGGCTGCTGCGGCGGCACCGCTGGCTTGATTCTCAGCGGCCGGAAGCCCGTGGACGACTGCGCTATTTGTCAGGTCGCTGCTCAAGCTGGACAACTTGCGGGCTGCTGACTCCAGTTCAGTGGTGTCGACACGCAGGTTTGGTCCAGTCATCACTCAACCGTACTTCGCTTGGCGGGTGTCTCCCGACGCAAATGTGCAGTTACCCGCAATGTTGCGGAGACATCGCAATCGATTAGCCTATCGAATTAACAGTTGCTTGGAGGTTTGTAATGGGTGTCGATCCGCGTACGCCGGTGATCGTGGGTGTTGGTCAGTTCACCGAGCGCCTTGAAGACCCGGACTACCGAGGAATGTCGTCGGTAGACCTCGCCACCGCAGCCGCGCAGGCGGCGCTGCACGACACCGGGGCCGACGTCGCGGCAGTCGCCGCCGCGATCGACACCGTGGCGGGCACCCGGCAGTTCGAGATCTCCGGCCACGTGCCGGCTCCGCTCGGCAAGTCGAACAACTACCCGCGCTCAGTGGCGCAACGCATCGGTGCCGAACCGGCCCGCGCTGTGCTGGAAGTCATCGGCGGGCAGAGTCCTCAGCACCTGATCACCGAATTCGGCGGCGAGATCGTGGCCGGCCGCGCAGATGTCGTGATGATCATGGGGTCGGAAAACACATCCAGCATCCGGTACTTCAAGGGCCGGGACGACAAGCCCGATCACTCTGAGATCATCGACGGCCAGCTCGAAGACCGTGGCTACGGGTACGACGGCATCTTCGACGAGTACACGGTTCGCCATGGGCTGATCGGTGCGCCGGTGCAGTACGGCCTGCTGGAGAACGCCCGTCGGGCGCGGCTCGGCATGTCTGTGCAGGACTACCGGCAGGCAATGGCGGAGCTGTTCGCCCCAATGTCGAAAGTCGCTGCCAAGAACCCGTATTCGTCGGCGCCTGTGGAGCGCACCGTCGACGAGTTGGTGACCGTCACCGACAAGAACAGGATGATCTGCGACCCGTATCCGCGGCTGATGGTGGCCCGCGACCAGGTGAATATGGGTGCGGCCGCCTTGCTGATGTCTGTGGAGTCAGCGCGCAAATTCGGTGTGCCGGAATCCAAGTGGGTTTACCTGCGTGGTCACGCGGACATGAAGGAGCAGAAACTCCTCGACCGTCCCGATATCGGCGCCAGCCCGGCATCGGTGCTGGCCGTGCGGGAAGCGTTGCGGGTGGCCGGAATTGGGATTGATGACGTCTCGGCGTTCGACCTGTACAGCTGCTTCCCGTTCCCGGTGCTCAATATCTGTGACGGCTTTGGTCTGGATGCTGACGACCCGCGGGGTCTGACGCTGACCGGTGGGCTACCGTACTTCGGCGGTCCGGGGAACAATTACTCGCTGCACGGCATTGCTGAGGCCGTCACCCGAATGCGGGAAGCGCCAGGAAAATTCGCGTTGGTCGGTGCGAACGGTGGCATCGCCAGCAAGTTCTCGGTCGGCATCTATTCGACCGAGCCGGCGGACTGGGTTGCCGACAACAGTTCCGAATTGTGTGCAGAGGTTGCGTCGTGGCCGACGGTAGCGGTCGTCGAGCACGCGAACGGACTCGCGACCATCGAGACCTACACTGTGCGCTACGACTGGACCCCCAACACGGGCATCATCATCGGGCGCCTCGACGCTGACGGGAGCCGGTTCTTGGCCACCACTACCGACGTCGAACTGATGACGCTGCTGTCCGACGGCGACCCGCTCGGCGCGAAGATCGTCGTCACCTCAACCGACGAGGGTAATCGGGCTGTGATGGCCTGATTACGCGCGGCTACATTGAAGAAATGGTCGTCCTCGCAGGAGGTTTCGTGACCATTTCCTCAATCTCGATTGGTCGGGCTCACTCCGTCTCGCGGTCCTGCAGCAGCACCACCGCCGAGTCGGATCGGGTGCAGCGCGTATTGAACTTGCCGCTTTCGGCAAGGCATTTCCAGTTCTCGAACTCGACGTAGTAGCCCGCGCTTCCGTTAGGCGTGGCCCACCACAGTTCGCCAACCCTGTGCGCCTCGGCGCAGTCGATGTTTTTGCTGCCTCGAATGGCGTGTGACGTGTCCGTTCTGTATTGGTGGACCACACCGCAGTCTTCTTCGATCTCCGGTGGTCCTGGAGTCGTGTAGACCACCTGTGGAGAGGTGCTTGCTGTGGAAGAGGCTGACACAGCCTTTTCCGTCGAACAACCGAGCAGCGTTGCACAACAAATGGCAACCGCCAGCACTCGTATCCCCATGGATCAATCCTGGCACGCCGGTGCGGGCGTTCCTGACGCCAAAAGTGTCGGCAGATCCTCAGATCCCGAAGTCGCTCAGCTTCCCCGCCAGCTTCTCGACGTACGCCGACACCGTCGCCTCGTCGCTGTCCGGCAATCCGAACAGCACCTCGGTCACGCCGAGCTTCCTCCAGTGCGCCAACTTGTCTGCGTCCGGCTTGAAGTCCAGCGCGACGATCGTCGGCTCGCCCGAGCGACCGGCCGCGGCCCAGGTGTCCTGCAGCAGCTTGACCGGCTCGTCGATGTCGAAGTCGCGCGGTGTGGTGATCCAGCCGTCGGCCGACTTAGCAATCCACTTGAAGTTCTTCTCGGTGCCGGCGGCGCCGACCAGGATCGGCACGTGCGACTGGACAGGCTTCGGCCAGGCCCACGACGGGCCGAACTTCACGAATTCGCCGTCGTACTCGGCTTCTTCCTGCGTCCACAGCGCGCGCATCGCCTCCAGGTACTCGCGCAGCATGGTGCGTCGCCGGGCCGGCGGGACGTTGTGGTCCTGGAGTTCGTCTGTGTTCCAACCGAATCCGACGCCGACCGACACCCGGCCACCGGAGAGGTGGTCCAGCGTCGCAATTGATTTCGCGAGGGTGATCGGGTCGTGCTCGACGGGGAGGGCCACAGCGGTGGACAGCCGCACCCGAGAAGTGACCGATGCGGCGGACCCGAGTGCCACCCACGGATCCAGCGTCCGCATGTAGCGGTCGTCGGGCAGTGTCTCGTCACCGGTGGTGGGGTGCGCGGCCTGGCGCTTGATCGGAATGTGCGTGTGTTCGGGCACGTAGAAGGTGGTGAAGCCGTGGTCGTCGGCCAATTTGGCGGCGGCGGCGGGCTTGATGCCGCGGTCGCTGGTGAAAAGTACGAGCCCGTAGTCCATACCGTGATTAGAACGTGTTTCAGTATCGGGGCGCAAGAGGGGGTGACAAGAAAGCCGGACATGGCGGCTTACCTGCCGGTTTGTTGGGTAACGGCGGCCCTGAGACACCTGTGAACCAAATCGGAGATAACTTCATCGCGAACGTTACCCACGACGGTGGGACACCTCGCTTGTTGACATTGCCCCATGACGACCGAACGCATCGCCGACCACGTCAAGTTCGCCTACTGGGTGCCCAACGTCAGCGGCGGCCTCGTGACCAGTGACATCGAACAGCGCACCGACTGGAACTACGAGTACAACAAGAAGCTCGCGCAGACCGCGGAGAACAACGGCTTCGAGTACGCCCTCAGTCAGGTGCGATACGAGGCCAGCTACGGCGCCGAATATCAGCATGAGTCAACGAGTTTCAGTCTGGCGCTGCTGCTGGCGACCGAACGCTTGAAAGTCATTGCGGCCGTTCACCCCGGCCTGTGGCAGCCGGCCGTGCTGGCCAAACTGGGCGCCACGGCCGACCACCTCTCGGGTGGCCGCTTCGCCGTCAACGTCGTATCCGGTTGGTTCAAGGACGAATTCACGCACCTGGGTGAGCCGTGGCTGGAGCACGACGAGCGCTACCGGCGCAGCGCCGAATTCCTGCAAGTACTTCGCAAGATTTGGACCGAGGACGACGTGGACTTCCGCGGCGACTTCTACCGCATCCATGACTTCACGCTGAAGCCCAAACCGCTCAACACGGCCGAGCGCCCCAACCCCGAACTGTTCCAGGGTGGCAACTCGAGTGCGGCGCGACGCAACGGCGGCTATTACGCCGACTGGTACTTCTCCAATGGCAAGGACTTCGACGGTGTGACAGAGCAGATCGTCGACGTGCGCGACCATGCCCGCCAGGTTGCCCGGGAAGTCCGCTTCGGACTGAACGGCTTCATCATCGCGCGCGACACCGAGAAAGAGGCGAAAGAAGTACTCAAGGAAATCGTCGCGAAGGCGAACCGCCCGGCCGTCGAAGGTTTCCGGCAGGCGGTGCAGCAGGCCGGCAACGCCACCGGCGACAAGAAGGGCATGTGGGCGGATTCGACCTTCGAAGACCTGGTGCAGTACAACGACGGTTTTCGTACCAAGTTGATCGGAACTCCGGAACAGATCGCGGAGCGGATTGCTGCCTACCGCAAACGGGGCGTCGATCTGATCCTCGGTGGCTTCCTCCATTTCCAGGAGGAAATCGAGTACTTCGGCGCCAAGGTGCTGCCGTTGGTGCGCGAAATCGAGGAGGCAGAACAAGGCGCTGCGGAGGGGTCGATTCGCGTCCCGGCCTGACGCGTCGACGAGTTTGCTCGGGGCCGTCGCGGCCGGTCACGAGGGTGCTCTGCGATTCCAACTGATGCGGGGCACCCTCAGTGAAGTGCGCTAGCGTGGTTGGTCGAGTCGACCAGTACAGGAGAGGTCATGACGTACCAGCCCGGTAACTCCGGCTACCCGCCCGCCCAGCAGCCCAGCCAGTACAGCAACCAGTACGGCGGGCCGACCCAGCAGTTCAACCGTCTGCCCGAGCAGATCCCGGCTGCGCCCGCTGCGCCGGCCGGCCCGAGCAAACTGCCTGAGTACCTGACCACCGCGGTCGCGGCGCTCGGCCTGCTCATCTTCGGCTTCAACTTCGCGCCCCAGTTGGGTGCGGGAGGCCTGGATGCAGGCACCGGCAGCATCCTGACGCAGGCGCCGATCGTGGTCGCAGTCCTGGCCGCGCTGCTCGCGGGCGTGAGCCTGCTGCCGAAGCAGAAGAGCTTCAAGTCGTGGGTCGCCATCCTCGCGGTGCTGGCGCTGCTGCTGGTGATCAACGAGATCGTGCAGGCGCCCAACGGCATCGAGGTCGAGTGGGGCCTCTACGTCGTGCTGGCGCTGTCGGTCCTGCAGGCCGGTAGTGCCGTCGCGGCGCTGCTGCTCGACGCCGGCGTCATCCAGCCGCCCGCACCGCGCCCGCAGCCCGATCCGTACAACTACGGCGGACCGCAGGGCTACAACCCGCAGGCTCAGTACTACGGCCAGCAGCCGCAGCAGCAATACGGCCAGCACTTCGGTCAGCAGGGCGGCTACCAGCCCCAGTCTCAGAACGGGCCGATCGGTGGCTACACGGGTTCGCAGGGCGCGCCGCAGCACGGGGCCGACTCGGGTCCGCCGACGCCGCCGACCGGATTCCCGGCGTTCGGTCAGCCGCAGCAGTCGACCCCGCAGCAGTCGTCGGGCCAGGGTTCGTCGGCGTCCGAGGCTGTCGCCGGATCGTCGTCGTACACCTCGGCGCCCAGCGCTCCGGGCGCCAACGGAACCGGCTCGGAGCCGACGACGACGTTCCAGCAGCCCCCGGCTCCGCAGTAATCGGGTCCGGCTTCGTCATAATCGCTAGGGCACTCGCGTCAGGCGGGTGAA
The DNA here is from genome assembly GCF_009729075.1 of Mycolicibacterium sp. CBMA 226. GTDB lineage: Bacteria > Actinomycetota > Actinomycetes > Mycobacteriales > Mycobacteriaceae > Mycobacterium. Next base: position 206,529 of record NZ_VTGY01000015.1, read on the forward strand.
GACCTCGCGAGGAGTGACCCAGCTAGTGGATAACCGACCGGTCGGTACGCGTCAGGCGCGTGACCTCGTTCGGGTTGCGTTCGGCCCGTCGGGCATCGCTCTGGCGATCATCGCGGCGCTGGTGCTCATCCAGCTGGTCATCGCCAACAGTGATCTGACCGGCGCGTTCGGCGCGATGGCCAGCATGTGGCTGGGTGTGCACGGCGTGCCGGTGTCGATCGGCGGCGCCGAACTCGGTGTGATGCCCCTGGCCCCGCTGCTGGCGATGGTCTGGGGCACCGCCCGCACCACGGCAACGGCGACGCGGCCGGGGGCGTCCTGGTTCGTGGTCCGGTGGATCGTCGCGTCGGCGCTCGGTGGGCCTTTGCTGATCGCGGCAATCGCACTCGCGGTGATACACGATGCGTCGTCGGTGCTCACCGAGTTACAGACGCCCAGCGCCCTCGAGGCGTTCGGGTGCGTACTGGCTGTGCATGCGGTCGGCGCGGCCATCGGCGTCGGCTCGCGTCTGCAGGGGCGTCTGCTGACCGACGCCCACCTGCCGTACTGGCTGCCCGAGGCCCTGCGTGGGGCGGTCGCGGGCGTGTTGGCGCTGCTCGGCTTGTCGGGGCTGGTCGCCGTCGGCTCGATGGTCGTGCACTGGTCGACCATGCACGACCTGTTCGGCATCACCGATTCGGTGTTCGGCCAGCTCAGCCTCACTGTGCTGTCGGCGCTTTACATCCCGAACGTCATGGTCGGGGCCGCGGCGGTGGCCGTCGGCTCGAGCGTGCACGTGGGGTTGGCGACGTTCAGCTCGTTCACGGTGCTCGGCGGTGACGTGCCAGCCGTACCGGTACTGGCCGCGGTGCCGTCGCCGCCGCTGGGTCCGGTGTGGGTGGCGTTGCTGATCATCGCGGCGGCCTCGGCGGTGGCGGTGGGGCAGCAGTGCGCCAGGCGCCCGGCCCCGTGGCCGATTGCGTTCGCGAAGCTGGCGGTGGCGTCGCTGCTGGCTGCGGTGCTGATGGTTCTGCTCGCGATCGCGGGCAGTGGTCGCCTGGGCAACTTCGGCGAGCTCGGGGTAGACCAGACCACGTTCGGCCCGGCAGTGTTCCTGTGGTTCGTGTCGATCGGTGGTCTGACGGTGGCGATGGCCGGCGGGCTGACCCGCAGGCCGCAGCGGCCGGTGCCGGTCGCCCCCGTGGCCGACGAACCCCATTACGACGAACCGGCTGACACGGACGTTGTCGACGACGAACCTGTGACCGAAAAACTGATCGGTGACGTCTCCGCCGTCGAGTCGGACGCCGACGACGACTCGCATTTCGCGGGTGGCCCGGCATTCGAGCCGGCCACCGAGCCGGAGCCCGCACCCCACCCTGAACCGGTGGCCGAACCCGCCGAACCGCGCCGGCCGGCGCGTCCGGAACCGGACATGACCCCGGCGCCTGCGGAGGCGTATCAATCCGGCACCACCGATCGCATCGGCGAGCACGTCGCCTTCGACCCGGACGAGGACCCCGAGGCGCATTTCGTCGTCGACGACGACGGCAGTTAGTCGCCTCGCCGACGTGGCCACTAGGCTGCTTCCGTGCAGCAACCGGTCCACGTGCCTCCGACTGCGCCGGCGCGGCTGGTCGTGCTGGCGTCCGGGACCGGTTCGCTTCTGGAATCGGTGCTGGCTGCAGCGGTCGGCGATTACCCGGCGCGCGTCGTTGCCGTCGGAGCGGACCGTGACTGCCGGGCGCTACAGATCGGCGCGGCGGCCGGCGCGGCGACGTTCACCACTCGGCTGCGGGACCACCCCGACCGGGCCGCCTGGGACGCCGCGTTGAGTGACGCGGCCGCGGCCCACCAGCCGGATCTCGTGGTGTCGGCGGGCTTTATGAAGATCCTCGGACCCACGTTTCTTGCGCGCTTCCAGGGCCGGGTGCTCAACACTCACCCCGCGCTGCTGCCGTCGTTCCCGGGAGCGCATGCGGTGGCAGAAGCCCTTGCATACGGGGTGCGCGTCACCGGCAGCACGGTGCATCTGGTCGATGCGGGTACCGACACCGGGCCGATCCTGGCGCAAGAGCCGGTGGAAGTACGCGACGACGATGACGAGTCGTCGCTGCATGAACGGATCAAGGTCGTCGAGCGACGACTGTTGGTAGATGTGATCGCCGCGGTGGCCCTCCGTGGTGTGACGTGGAGTGGGCGAAAGGCGGCAATAGGCCGCGGATGTGAGGAGCAATAGGATGACGCGACGACCGATTCGGCGCGCGCTGATCAGCGTGTACGACAAGACCGGCCTGGCGGAGCTGGCCCGTGGGCTGCACGCGGCCGGCGTGACCCTGGTTTCGACCGGATCGACCGCGAAAACCATTGCTGCCGAGGGTATTCCGGTGACCCCCGTCGAAGAGGTCACGGGTTTCCCGGAGGTGCTGGACGGCCGCGTCAAGACGCTGCACCCGCGCGTGCACGCCGGGCTGCTCGCCGACACCCGCAAGGCTGAGCACCTCGCCGCGCTGGACGAACTCGGCGTCGAGGCGTTCGAACTCGTTGTGGTGAACCTGTATCCGTTCACGCAGACCGTGGCGTCGGGTGCTTCCGAGGACGAGTGCGTCGAGCAGATCGACATCGGCGGCCCGTCGATGGTTCGCGCCGCGGCGAAGAACCACCCGAGCGTCGCCGTCGTCGTCGACCCGCTGGGGTACGACGGCGTGCTGGCTGCCGTCAACGCCGGTGGGTTCACGCTCGAAGAGCGGAAGAAGTTGGCGTCGTTGGCTTTCCGGCACACTGCCGAGTACGACGTGGCCGTCGCGTCGTGGATGGGTTCGGTGCTGGTGCCCGGCGACGACGAAGCATCCGCCGCCGGCATGCCGGCCTGGCTCGGTTCGACGTGGCGTCGCAGTGATGTGCTCCGCTACGGCGAGAACCCCCACCAGAAGGCCGCGCTCTACAGCGATGACGCCGGCTGGCCGGGGCTGGCTCAGGCTGAGCAGCTGCACGGAAAAGAGATGTCCTACAACAACTTCACCGACGCTGATGCGGCGTGGCGGGCAGCATTCGACCACGAGGACATCTGCGTCGCGATCATCAAGCACGCCAACCCGTGTGGCATCGCGGTGTCGTCGATCTCGGTTGCCGATGCGCACCGAAAGGCGCACGAGTGCGACCCGCTGAGCGCGTTCGGTGGCGTCATCGCGGCCAACACCGCCGTCACCGAGGAGATGGCCGAGACCGTCGCCGACATCTTCACCGAGGTGATCGTCGCGCCCGCCTTCGAGCCGGGTGCCGTCGAAATCTTGAGTCGTAAGAAGAACATTCGCATCCTGGTGGCATCCGAGCCGCAGCCCGGTGGTACCGAGTTCCGTCAGGTGAGCGGTGGTCTGCTGGTGCAGCAGCGCGACGCGCTCGATGCCGCGGGCGACGACCCGGCCAACTGGACCCTGGCGACCGGCAGCCCGGCCGACCCGGAGACGTTGGCCGACTTGGTGTTTGCGTGGCGTGCCTGCCGTGCGGTGAAGTCGAACGCGATCGTGGTGGCGACCAACGGCGCCACTGTCGGCGTGGGCATGGGCCAGGTGAACCGGGTCGACGCGGCCCGCCTCGCGGTCGAGCGTGGCGGCGACCGGGTCCGCGGTGCTGTTGCTGCCTCTGATGCCTTCTTCCCGTTCCCCGATGGCCTCGAGACGCTGACCAACGCCGGCGTGAAAGCCATTGTGCACCCAGGTGGTTCGGTCCGCGACGACGAAGTCACCGCTGCTGCTGCCGCCGCCGGCATCACGCTGTACCTCACCGGGGCTCGGCACTTCGCCCACTAGGTCGTGCTGGCTCAGTGGCCAGGTTTGCACGGAGATTGTTCGTGCGAACCTGGCCACTGGTCTTAGAGGCTCAGCAGCTCAGCGGTGTCGCGCGCGGCGAGCACGTCGTCCATGTGCGCCTGCCAGGAGGCGGCCCAACGCTCGGGGAAACACCGCTGCAAGAGCTCGAGCATGATCGGCACGGCAGTCGATGCGCCCGGCGACGCACCGAGTAGCCCGGCGACGGTACCGTCGGAGGAGGTGACCAGCTCGGTTCCGGATCGCAATACGCCGATGCATTCGGCGTCCGGCGTGACGAGTTGGGCTCGCTGTCCTGCCGGGACCAGTTCCCAGTCACGAGGGTCGGCACCCGGGTAATACCGTTGCAGCTGTTTGATTTTCCCGCTGCGCGGGGTGAGCAGTTCCGTGATCAGGTAGCGCACCAGAGGCAGGCTCTGTGCGGCCGCAGCGGCCAGCACATGCAGGTTGTGCCACCGCAGCGTTGTGAAGAAATCGGTGAGCTTGCCGGCCTTGAGCAATTTGGTGCTGAACGTCGCATACGGGCCGAACATCAGGTAGCCCTCGCCGTCCACCACGCGCTTGTCCAGGTGTGGCACCGACATCGGCGGAGCGCCTATCGCGGCTTGGCCGTAGACCTTGGCGTCGTGCTGCGCGACGATGTCGGGGCGTGAGCACCGCAGAAAGGCTGCGCCGACGGGCAGGACACCGTACCCACGGACTTCCGGAAGGTGGGCGCGCTGCAGCAGTCGCAGAGCGAATCCGCCGGCTCCTACGAAGACGTGGCGTGCCCGTAACTGAAACCTCTTGCGCGAGTCGGTGCTTCGGCCACTGACCAGCCAGGTGCCGTCGGGGTTCTGGACCAGTTTGCGCACCTCGTGGCGGAGCCGCACCTCGCCCCCGGTCGAGGTGATGATACGGGTCAGCCCGCGGGTGAGTGCGCCGAAGTCGACATCGGTGCCACCTGGGTGTCGGGTGGCCGCAACTGGTTGTGCGGGGTCGCGGCCGGCCATTACCAGCGGCGCCCAGCGGGCGATCGTCGTGGGATCGCCGCTGTATTCGAGATCGGCGAACAATGGATCGGCGCTGAGGGTTTCGAACCGCCGTCGCAGGTACGCCACGTCATGGTCGCCGAACACCACGTCCATGTGCGGGGTGCCATGGACGAAAGTCGCTGGGTCGAGCAGGCCCTTCTCGACCAGATGCGCCCACCACTGGCGGGATAACCGGAACTGTTCGGCGATCTGGATCGGCGTCGTGCCGTCTGCCGGATCCGGCATGTAGTTGAGTTCGCAATATCCGGAGTGCCCCGTGCCGGCGTTGTTCCACGGTCCGCTGCTCTCAGTTGCGATGTCGGCTGCCCGCTCGACCATGGTGATGCGCCAGTGCGGCTCCAACGTACTGATCATGGCCCCGAGCGTGGCAGACATGATGCCGCCACCGATGAGGAGGACGTCGGCGACTTCGGGTTCAACGGTATTCATTGTTGCTCCTTGTCTCGATGAATCCAGGATCACTCGCTCCCGTCCAATCCGTCCAATGAATGTTTTGGCAGATACCATCCGAATATGGATCAATGGATGGGCCGTCTTGCGCCACAGCTTCGGGCGCTCGAGGAGCTCGACTCCCAGGACGGGCACATGACCCGTGCCGCGGACAGCCTGGGTATTCCACAGTCGTCGATGAGTCGGCGTATTCATGCGCTGGAGAAGACGCTCGGCATCCGATTGCTCACTCAGGAGGGCAGGACCGTGCGCCTGACGCCGGCGGCCGCGCAACTTGCCGAGCAGATTCGGCGCCCGCTGCGTGAACTGGAAGCCATCGTTGAAACCATTGCCGGCGAAGCTGATCCCGAACACGGCACCATCCGGTTCGGTTTTCCCTTGACGATGGGCGCCGGCGTCGTGCCGAACCTCGTCACCGAATTTCACCGGCGCGCACCGGGAATCCGGTTGCAGATCAAACAGGCCCACGGTAGTGAACTGGCTGCCGACGTCAAGTCCGGGATGCTCGACGTCGCAGTGGTGATCCCTCCGCCAGGAGACGTCGAGCATCTGGTGATCGGTGGACAACAGATTCGTGCGGTCTTACCGGCTGGCCATCCGCTCGCTGCGCGGCGTCGTCTCCGCCTGGACGAGCTGCACGACGATACGTTCATCGCCAACCCGGCCAGCTATCACCTACGACAAGCGACGGAAACCTGGTGCCGTGATGCCGGTTTCGCTCCGCGTGTGCCGGTCGAGATCACGGAGTTCTCCACCATCCGCGAGTTGGTCGGTCGGGGCATGGGTATCGCGTTGCTGCCGCACGACGAACACACCTCACGCAAGGTGCGGGAAATCCCGTTGACGCCCAACATCTATGAGCGACAGATCGCCCTTGCGTGGGCCCCGACCGCAACTACCCCCGCAGCGCGGAGGCTGCTGACCTTCTTGCGTGCCGAATGGTCCGTCGAGACTGGCCGCCGTCGTTGAGCCTGCCGCTATGGCGACAAATGCCGAGTGGGCGACGCCGCCGACGCCGGATGAATGAGATCAGGGCTAGGAGGCAACCTCGCCAGGCTTCTGCGTCGTCGCGTATTCGAAGAACGTGACGATCTCGTCGACGGCCTTGCGGGCGTCCGGGTTGACGTCGAAGCTCAGCTGGAACATGTGCATTGCCTTGTCCCACACCTGAACCCACGCCTGGGCGCCTGCCGCGCGCAAGGCGTCGGCAAGGGCGAACGAGTCGTTGCGCAGCATCTCGTTGTTGCCGACCTGAAGCAGGGTCGGGCCGAGGCCGTGCAGGTCGGCCTCGGTTGGCATCTCGGGTACCGGATGTGTGCCGTTCTTCGTGGCGAAGACGTCGTAGAGGTACTTCACGGCCATGAACGGAAACAGCACGTCACGGTGTTCCAGCATCGCGTTGTACTTCAGGTTCATGTCCGACGACGTCAGCGGCGACAGCAAGATCTGGCCGGCGGGCACCGGCAGCCCGGCGTCACGAACGGCCAGCGCGGTGCCGGTGGCGATGAGCCCTCCGGCGGAGTCGCCGGCCACCACGATCTTCGTCGCGTCGACGCCGGAGGCGAGCACCATGCGGTAGGCGCACGCTCCGTCGGCCACCGCGTCCTCGATCAGGGCCTGCGGTGCCAGCCGATAGCCCACGTTCAGCACTCGGGCGCCCGTCGCGGCCGAGAGCTTGCTGGCCCAGCGGCGATGGGAATTCAGGCCGAGGGTGATCAGTGCCGAACCGTGGAAGTAGATGATGACGCGGTCGGAATTCCGCGCCCCCGGCGCCGTGACCCACTCGGCGTCACAGTCGTCCAATGTGATGGGCGTCACCACCGTGCCGGGCAGTGCGCGAAACGCGCGGAACGGCCCGTCGATGATGTCGTAGCGGCCCCGCTGGACCAGTTCGGGGCTGAAGCGGTTGACCACCATGCCGATGAGCGTGAGCAGGGCGATTACCGGGCGGACGAACACCGCGGTGAGCCCGCCGAGCAGTCGGCTCTGCCATGCGGCGGGGCCGAACTCGAGGTCGGTGGGGCGGTGAGTCCAGTCGAGCGAGTTCACGATACCGAGGGTACTGGGTAAAGCTCCGGAGCCCAAGGGGCTGCCGCTCACCGTGCACCGTCGTAGCGTGGAGGTCGTGACATCACCTAACGACCTTCCGCGCACCGTCGGCGAACTCAAGGCCTCGGGCCACCGTGAACGGGGCATCAAGACCGAGATCCGGGAGAACCTGCTGGTCGCGCTGGCCGATGGCAAGGACGTCTGGCCCGGCATCTTCGGTTTTGAGGACACCGTGCTGCCACAGCTGGAACGCGCGCTGATCGCCGGGCACGACGTCGTGCTGCTCGGTGAGCGCGGCCAGGGCAAGACCCGCCTGCTGCGCGGTCTGGTCGGGCTGCTCGACGAATGGACCCCGGTCATCGCCGGCTCGGAGCTGGGTGAGCACCCCTATTCGCCGATCACTCCCGAGTCGATCCGGCGCGCCGCGGACTCGGGCGACGACCTGCCCATCACCTGGAAGCATCGCAGCGAGCGCTACACCGAGAAACTCGCGACCCCCGACACGAGCGTTGCCGACCTCGTCGGCGACATCGACCCTATCAAGGTGGCCGAGGGACGCAGCCTGGGCGACCCGGAAACCATCGCCTACGGCCTCATCCCGCGGGCGCACCGCGGCATCGTTGCGATCAACGAGCTGCCCGACCTTGCCGAGCGCATCCAGGTCGCGATGCTCAACGTGATGGAGGAGCGGGACATCCAGGTCCGCGGGTACACCCTGCGCCTGCCGCTCGACGTGCTCGTGGTGGCCAGCGCCAACCCCGAGGACTACACCAACCGTGGCCGCATCATCACGCCGCTGAAGGACCGTTTCGGCGCGGAGATTCGCACCCACTACCCGCTGGAGCTCGACGCGGAGGTGGGCGTCATCAAGCAGGAGGCGCACCTGGCCGCCGAGGTTCCGGAGTACCTGCTGCAGATCCTGGCCCGGTTCGCCCGGTATCTGCGTGAGTCGCAGTCGATCGATCAGCGCTCCGGCGTCTCGGCTCGATTCGCCATCGCCGCGGCCGAAACCGTCGGTGCTGCGGCCCAGCATCGATCGGCGATCCTGGGCGAGCAGGACCCGGTCGCCCGCGTCGTCGATCTGCAGACCATCATCGGCGTCCTGCGCGGCAAGCTGGAATTCGAGTCCGGTGAGGAAGGCCGCGAGCAGGCGGTGCTGGAACACTTGCTGCGCCGGGCCACCGCGGACACCGCGCAGCGCCTTCTCGGCGGCATCGATGTGGGTTCGTTGGTTGCCGCCGTGGAAGGGGACTCGCCGGTCACGACGGGGGAGCGGGTCTCGGCCAAGGACGTCCTCGCCGCGCTGCCGGACCTGCCGGTGATCGACGCGATCGCCGAGCGGTTGGGTGCGCAGTCGGACGGCGAGCGGGCGGCGGCCGTCGAGTTGGCGCTGGAAGCGCTGTACCTGGCCAAGCGCATCGACAAGACCTCTGACGACGGCGAAACGGTATATGGCTAAGCACCTCTCGCGGTATTCGCGCTACACCGGCGGCCCCGACCCGCTGGCGCCTCCCGTCGACCTGAGGGAGGCGCTCGAGCAGATCGGGCAGGACGTAATGGAGGGCGCGTCGCCGCGGCGCGCGCTGTCCGAGCTGCTGCGCCGCGGTACCCAGAACATGCGCGGCGCCGACCGGCTGGCCGCCGAGGCCAACCGGCGTCGCCGGGAGTTGCTGTCGCGCAACAACCTTGACGGCACTCTGCAGGAGATCAAGAAGCTGCTCGACGAGGCCGTGCTCGCCGAACGCAAGGAACTGGCCCGGGCGCTGGATGACGACGCGCGGTTCGGTGAACTGCAGTTGGAGTCGTTGTCACCGTCACCGGCCAAGGCGGTGCAAGAGCTCTCCGAATACGATTGGCGGTCAGCGGAAGCCCGGCAGAAGTACGAGCAGATCAAGGATCTGCTCGGCCGCGAGATGCTCGACCAGCGGTTCGCGGGCATGAAAGACGCGCTCCAGAACGCTACCGACGAGGACCGTCAGGCCGTCAACGACATGCTCGATGATCTGAACAGCCTCCTGGAGAAACACGCCAACGGCGAAGACACCCAACAGGATTTTCAGGATTTCATGGCCAAGCACGGCCAGTTCTTCCCGGAGAATCCGCAGAGCGTCGACGAGCTGCTGGATTCCCTGGCCCAGCGGGCCGCAGCAGCGCAGCGATTCCGCAACAGCCTGTCGCCCGATCAGCGAGCTGAGTTGGATGCGTTGGCGCAGCAGGCCTTCGGGTCGCCGTCGTTGATGAACGCGCTCAACCGACTCGATGCCAATCTGCAGGCTGCCCGCCCAGGTGAGGACTGGACCGGCGAGCGGAATTTCACCGGAAACAACCCGCTGGGCATGGGCGAGGCCGCTCAGGCGATGGAAGACATCGCCGAGCTGGAGCAACTGGCGGAACAACTCTCGCAGAGCTACGCCGGTGCCCAGATGGACGACGTCGATCTCGACATGCTCGCCCGGCAATTGGGCGACGAGGCCGCCGTCGATGCACGCGCCTTGGCAGAGCTGGAACGCACCCTGATGAACCAGGGCTTCCTGGACCGCGGTTCCGACGGGCAGTGGCGGTTGTCGCCGAAGGCCATGCGTCAGCTGGGGCAGGCCGCGCTCCGTGATGTGGCGCAACAGCTTTCCGGCCGCCACGGCGAGCGGGACACCCGTCGAGCCGGTGCCGCCGGCGAGCTGACCGGAGCCACTCGGCCGTGGCAGTTCGGTGACACGGAGCCGTGGAACGTCACCCGCACGTTGACCAACGCGGTACTGCGGCAGGCGGGTACGAATCAGGACGGACCGCTGACAATCACCGTCGACGACGTCGAGATCTCAGAAACCGAGACCCGCACCCAGGCGGCAGTGGCACTGCTGGTGGACACCTCGTTCTCCATGGTGATGGAGAACCGATGGCTGCCCATGAAGCGCACCGCGCTGGCGCTCAACCACCTGGTGAGCACCCGGTTCCGGTCGGATGCCTTGCAGATCATCGCTTTTGGCCGCCACGCCCGTACGGTGTCTGCGGCCGAGCTGACCGGGTTGGAAGGCGTCTACGAGCAGGGCACCAACCTGCACCACGCGCTGCTCCTGGCCGGCCGCCACCTGCGTCGTCATCCCAACGCACAACCGGTCATCCTCGTGGTCACCGACGGGGAGCCGACGGCCCACCTGGAGCAGTATCGCGACGGCACTGAGACCTTCTTCGACTACCCGCCGCATCCGCGCACCATCGCCTTCACGGTGCGCAGCTTCGACGAGGTGGCCCGAATGGGCGCGCAGATCACCATCTTCCGCTTGGGGAGCGACCCGGGGCTGGCCCGGTTCATCGACCAGGTGGCGCGGCGCGTCGAAGGCCGCGTCGTCGTACCGGAGCTGGACGGGCTGGGTGCCGCGGTCGTCGGTGACTACCTGCGCTCGCGCCGCCGTCGTCGCTGAATCCACCCGGGTGTTGAACACCCATGCCGCCCCGAGTGCTACGTCGAATGTGCAGCTTCAGGCGCTGTTGCACGGGATTTGTGGCAGAAAGCTGCACTTTCGCCGTAGGGCGCGTACCGGTGGCTTGAGGGTTCGGCGGTCTGCGCCTGCGGGACACTCGACAAGCAATAAACTTGGCGGTCAGCCCGGCTTGATCAGGCGAGGAAGCCGACGTCCTTGCGGCCCCGGCCCACGACGGGGTCCGGATCGGTCCCGAGTGTCCGTATGAGCACCTCGTGGTAGACATCGCGAAAGTCGGTGGTGACCTTGAGATCTCCGTTGTCCAGATCGGTCAGTGACGGCTCGTCGCCGTAGAAGCCACCCTTGACCGGTGCGCCGGCAATGAACATCGGGCCGGCCGTGCCGTGGTCCGTACCCTGCGATGCGTTGGCACGTACTCGGCGACCAAACTCTGAATATGCCATCAGCACAACGTTTCTTCCGTGCGGATCGCCTGCGATCTGGTCGAGGAAACCGGTTACCGCGGTGTCGAGTTGGCCGAGCTGCCGCTGCTGAGTGCCGCGTTCGTCGGCGTGAGTGTCGAATCCGCCCAAGCTCACGCTGTACACCCGCGTCGGCACGCCGGCCTTGATGCACCGCGCCACCACCGCGAGTTGGTCGGCAAGAGCGTTGTCCGACTTGTTCTTTGCGGTCGGCGGCTTACCCTTGCGCGAGGCCGGTTGTGTGCCGGCCCGCGTGGCGGGCTGCAGCGCAGCGTCGGTTGTCTGCGCGGCCCGATACGACTGGCGCACCAGGGACATGGCCGGCGTGTCCTGGGCGTCCGGTGCGCCCAGGGCGTCGACGGTGTTGGCGAACGACTTGAGCGTGTGGTCACCCGTGGCCGAAAGTGCTGCAGCGGTCACCTTTTCGCCGACCGCGAGGGGTGGCAGGACCGTGCCGATGTTCACCGCACGCAGCGGGTCGTCGCCGGTTGCGTCCAGCCACCGTCCGATCCAGCCGGTAGGCACCGGCTCGTCGGGCGAGGCGGTCTGCCAGATGTCCATCGATCGGAAATGGCTGTGGTCGGGTTTGGGATAGCCGACTCCTCGGATCACCGCCAATTGCTGCTGCTGCCAGAGTTTGGCGAGCCCTGGCATTCCGGGGTTCAACCCGAGTGCGGAGTCCAGATGCAGGACATCGGATGCGGCGTAAGCCAATTCGGGCCGAGATTGGTGGTAGGCGGGGTCTGCGTACGGAATCAGTGTGTTGATGCCGTCGTTGCCGCCGTACATCGTGACGAGTACCAGGATGCCCGAACCCTGTGCGAGCGGACGATCGTGCGCGGCCTGCAGCAGGTCGGGCAATCCGAATGTCGCACCGGCCAGCAGTCCCGCCGCGGTCAATCCCGTGCTGGCGAACAGAAACCTGCGCCGATTCATCTCAACCATGTGCACCCCTACGACGTCAGGTTTTCGGGCGTGTTCGCCGCAGCGGCCACCAGCTCGGGCGGGCGGCTGACCAGCGGGCGCAGTGCGGCTGCACTTTGGTCCGACCATGACCCGATGCCGAGCAGGTAACCGGCCGCGTCGATCCGATCCGACGGTGCCGCGTCGGATACGGCGGAGATGTCACCCGTGCGGGCCAGCGCGGTGGCCGCGTGCAGCCGGACTCCGGCGCCGGCGGTGGACAGCCACGCCTGCCCACGCGGCCAGCCACCGACGTCGGGCGGGTAGAAGGGCTGCTGGCCAAGCGTTTTCAGGGTCTGGTCGATCAGCTGAAAATTATGGGCCACCGGCACCTCGAGGGCACGCACCAGCCCGATCGTCCACTCCACCGGAGTGTTCACCAGTGACGAAGGCCGGGCGAGGAACTCCGGGTCGGTCAGGATGGCCACCGTCAGCGACTTCAAGTCGCGGCCGGCGCCGTACGCGCCGACCAGTCGAGACAACGCCGGCGCGGACGGCGGGTTGTCGGAGGCGAGTTGCTGCCAGAGTCGTTGCGCCACAAACTGTGGGGACTCAGGTCGTGCCAGGACGGCGTCGCAGAATCCGGCGGCGTCGAGGGCGCCCGTCACACCCAGCACGGTTTTGTCCCCGGAGTCGTGCCGTTTGTGGATCAGGCTGGACTGCCCGTCTCTGATCACCCAACCGGTCAGTGCTCTGGCCCCTTCGCGCACATCGGATTCGGTGTAGCCGTTCCCATGGCCGAGTGCGAAGAGCTCCATGAACTCGCGGGACAAGTTCTCGTTGGCGGCCTTCTCGGTGTTCTGCTGACCATCCAGCCAGCGCAGCATGGCCGGATCGGTGAGCATCGAGTACGCGAGGGACCGGAAGTCGCCGAGGGCACCGGCCCGTAGCTTCTGGTTCTGCGCGGCCATCAGCCCGGCCGCCCGGACCTTGCTCGCCGAGGTGGCAAAGTGGTTGTGCCACAGCAGCGTCAGTTTCTCGTGGACGGGCTGCTGTACCGACACCATGCGCTGCAGCCACCACTGCGACAGGGTTTGCATTTGGTCCCGGAGCCCGCTGTTGTACTCCTTGCGGGCGGCGACAGTCGCGTTCTTGCCCAATGGGCCGGGTGCCGGAAAGTTCGGCAGGGGCGTCGCTTTGGCGCCCGGATCGGCCTCCGGGTCGGAGTTGAGCGCAGCGCTCAGATAGTCCGGTTGCCCGACGGCCGCGTCGACGGCGCGGCCGGTGGTGCCGAAACCGGTGCGGCGCAATAGCCGTGCTGTGGCCATCCACTCCGCTGACTGCGTGGGCATGACGTCATGGTGGACGGCTAGTTTAAGCACCGGCTATGAGCCCGAGTACCCCTCGCTGTGGAGTTTCGGTCCCCCGGGCTCGCGGTTAGGCGGACGGAGGCTTGCGCTTCTTGGACTTGATGCCGACGCGGCCCCACAGCGAGAATCCGCGGATGGTGACGCGTGGGGCACCGGGGGCGCCCTGCTGCCCGAGGTGGTCGAATGCGCCCATGACACCGACACCGTGGACGTCGACGTTGACCTCCGGCGGCAGCAGGATGGTCTGCCCGCCGAAGATCGAGTAGGAGTGGATCTCCACGTCCGGTGACGTGAAATCGGCATACCGCAGATCGATGACGCCGCCACCGAACAGGGAGAACGACGTGAGCCGCTGCGGCACGTTCCAGCGGCCCCGCCGCTCGAATCCGCTCATGATCGCCAACAGCAACGTCGAGGGCGCGGGATGGCATTCGCCGCCCGCTTCCCACGGCGCGGTGGTGATGAACGGCAGGTCGGAACTCAGCTTCGACAGTTCGGCGTACGTCTGCGCAGAGTACGCACGGTTCAATCGGTCCTCGTACTCGGACATCGGCAGCCGGCCCTGTGCGGCCGCATCGCTGAGAAGATGAGCGACCTGTATGCGGTCGGTATCGACGACGCGCATCTGTGCGCGCGAACCTGGGGTGCTCATCAACTCGAGCCTACGACGATCAGAGCAACTTGCAAGGCTGCTGTTACAAACTGTGGCCGCTTCGACGTCATATCCGTTACGGGATGTGGATCACTTATTCCAGTTCGGCTGCCGCTTCTGGAGGAAGGCCAGCATGCCTTCCCGCGCCTCGTCGGAGACGAACAGCTCCGCCGACTGCTTGGCCAGCTTCTCGGCATCGCGGTCGAAATCGGCGAGGATCGCCGCCGTGGTCAACGCCTTCGACTTCGCCAGACCCTGCGGTGAGCCCTTGGTGATCTCGTCGGTCAGTTTCGCCAGCTCACCAGGTACGTCGTCGGTCGCGACCGTCACGAGGCCGATCCGTTCGGCCTCCTCGGCACCGAACTTCTCTCCCGTGACGAAGTAGCGGCCGGCCGCGCGGGCCGTCATCTTCGGCAGCAGCGTCAGCGAGATGATCGACGGCGCCACCCCGATCCGGGCCTCGGTGAGCGCGAAGGTGCTCGCGGTGCCGGCGACCACCAGATCGCAGGCACCGATCAACCCCATCCCACCTGCCCGTACGTGACCGTCGATCGCGGCGATCACCGGAACGGACAGTTCCAGGATCGACCGCAGCAATCGCGCCGCCTCCAGGGCGCGGGCTGTGGCAAGCTCCCCCGGATCGCGACCCGCGGCTTCACTCAGATCGGCGCCGGCGCAGAACGTGCCGCCGGTGTGGCCGAGCACGACGACCCGGACGCCCGGGTCGTCGGCGGCATCGGTGAGGCCCTGCCGCAACTGATCCACCAGCGCGGTCGACATCGCATTGCGGTTGTGCGGTGAGTCCAGGGTCAGCCGGGCGACACCGTTTTCGACGGAGTAGTGGACCAGTGCGGTCATGGGTTCCTCTTTAGTACGAGCGCGGCAGACCCAGCGAGGTCTGCGCCACGAAGTTGAGCACCATCTCGCGGCTGACCGGAGCGATGCGAGCCAGTCGCGACGCCGTCACGGCGGCAGCGATGCCGTACTCCTTGGTCAGTCCGTTGCCGCCGAGCGACTGGACAGCCTGGTCGACGGCGCGCACCGAGGCCTCACCGGCGGCGTACTTGGCCATGTTGGCGGCTTCGGCGGCACCGAAGTCGTCGCCGGCGTCGTACAGCGTCGCGGCCTTCTGCATCATCAGCCTGGCGAGTTCGAGCTCGATGTGGATCTGGGCCAGCGGGTGCGAGATGCCCTGGTGCGAACCGATCGGCACCTTCCAGACCTGACGGGTCTTGACGTATTCGGTCGCGGTGCGGATGGCGAGACGGCCGGTGCCGACGGCCATGGCCGCGCCGATGATCCGCTCGGGGTTCAGGCCCGCGAACAGCTGCGCGATGGCGGCGTCCTCGGAGCCGACGAGCGCATCGGCGGGCAGCCGCACCTCGTCCAGGAACACCTGGAACTGGCTCTCAGGGCTGATGATCTCCATCTCGATCTTTGTCCAGCTCAGGCCTGGCGCATCGGTGGGCACCACGAATAGTGCCGGCTTGAGGTTGCCGGTCTTGTGGTCCTCGGTGCGTCCGACGACGAGCACGGCGTCGGCCTGGTCGATACCCGAGATGAAGACCTTCTGCCCGGACAGGATCCAGTCACCGCCGTCACGGCGGGCCGTCGTGGTGATGCGGTGGCTGTTGGAGCCGGCGTCGGGCTCGGTGATCGCGAAGGCCATGGTGAGCGAGCCGTCCGCAAGACCCGGGACCCAGCGCTTCTTCTGCTCTTCGGTGCCGTACTTCGAGATGATGGTGCCGTTGATGGCCGACGAGACCACCATCATCAGCAGCGGACAGCCATTGGCGGCCATCTCTTCCATGACCAGGCTCAGCTCGTACATGCCGGCGCCACCGCCGCCGTACTCCTCGGGCATGTTCACGCCCAGGAAGCCGTGTTTGCCTGCCTCGGTCCACAATTCGTCGGTGTGCTGGCCGGCGCGGGCCTTCTCCAGGAAATAGTCCTGGCCGAATTTCGAGGCCATCGCGACGACGGCCTCGCGGAGCGCCTTGCGCTCGTCGGATTCGATGAAACTCATTCGTCATTCTCCTTCAGGGTTTGCTTGAGGTTCGATACGGGCCATCACAGCACCGACATCGACCTGTTGGCCCGGTTGCACGTTGAGTTCGGCGAGCACACCGGACTCCGGTGCGGCGATGGTGTGTTCCATCTTCATGGCTTCCAGCCAGATGAGGGGCTGTCCGGCGGTGACCGGATCGCCGACCGTCGCGCCGACCCGCACCACCAGACCGGGCATGGGGGCCAGCAGTGAACCCTGCGCCACTGCCGCGTCCGGGTCGGGGAATCGCGGCTGGGCCACGAGGTGCACGGCACCGGCGGGGGAGTCGACGAAAACGTCGGCGCCGTACCGCGCGACGTCGAACGACCGCTCGACGCCATTGAGCGACAACACCACAAGACTGGGTTCCGTGGTGACGACGGTGACATCATCCCGGTCGGGGAGGTCGACGCCGTCGCGGGTGAACCGATACCGGACCTGGTGCTCGGCGCCCGCGGCGTCGGTGTACGAACGGCTCTGGTAGCCCGACGCGAGGTTCCGCCAGCCGCTCGGTGCCGCCGCGAAAATGCTTGCCGTGCTGCGGTTGTGGGCCGCATCGGCCAGCGCCGCGGCAACCGCGGCCAGCGTGGCGTCCGTGTCCGCGGGCGCCGCCAGTTCGGCCAGGCCATGCGTGTCGAAGAATGCGGTGTCGGTGTCACCGGCCAGGAAAGCGGGGTGGCGCAACACATTCACGAGCAGGTCGCGGTTGGTACGCAGGCCGTGAATGCGGGCGCGGGACAGCGCATCGGCGAGGATCGCCGATGCGCGTTCGCGCGTCGGCCCGAACGAGATCACCTTCGCCAGCATCGGGTCGTAGAACACCGACACCACCGAGCCGTCGACGATGCCGGAATCGACGCGCGTTCCAGCGCGACCCAACAGGCTGAATTCGGTCCGGACGCCCGGTACTTCGAACCGGTGCACCGTGCCCGCCTGCGGCTGCCAGTCCTTCGCCGGGTCCTCCGCGTACAGCCGGGCCTCGATCGAATGTCCGCGGGTGGCCGGTGGTTCCGCGGCGAGCGCGCCGCCGTCGGCCACGTCCAGCTGCAGCTCCACCAGGTCGAGTCCAGTGGTCTCCTCGGTGACCGGGTGCTCGACCTGCAGGCGGGTGTTCATCTCCAGGAAGAAGAAGTCACCGGCTGCATCCGACATGAACTCGACCGTGCCGGCGCCGGTGTAGCCGATCGCGGTGGCTGCCAAGCGGGCCGCCTCGAACAGCTTGGCGCGCATGCCCGGCGTCCGCTCGACGAGCGGGGACGGTGCTTCCTCGATGACCTTCTGATGCCGTCGCTGGATGGAACATTCGCGTTCACCGACGGCCCACACCGTGCCGTGTGCATCGGCCATCACCTGCACCTCGATGTGGTGCCCGCTGGCCAGGTAGCGCTCGCAGAAGACCGTGGGGTCGCCGAACGCGGACTGTGCCTCGCGTTGCGCCGCAGCGACTTCGGCGGGCAGCGCGGACAATTCGCGGACCACCCGCATGCCCCGGCCGCCGCCGCCGGCGGAAGCTTTGATGAGGACCGGCAGTTGGTCGGCGGTGACGGCGTCGGGATCGAGCTCGGTCAGCACCGGAACCCCGGCCGCCGACATCAGCTTCTTGGCCTCGATCTTGGAGCCCATCGCCTGCACGGCCGCCACGGGCGGGCCGATCCAGGTCAGGCCGGCGTCCTGCACCGCGGCCGCGAAGTCCGGATTCTCCGAGAGGAAGCCGTAGCCCGGGTGGATGGCGTCGGCGCCCGCGGCCCTCGCCGCGGAAATCAGCTGGGCAGCATCGAGATAACCGGTGCGACCCTCGAGGCGCACGCGGTCGTCTGCCTCAGCGACGTGCGGGGCGGCCGCGTCGGGGTCGGTGTAGACCGCAACGGTGCCGATGCCGAGCCGGCGGCAGGTGGCGAACACCCGGCGGGCGATCTCGCCGCGGTTGGCGACCAATACCTTGTGAATCATCGCGTGGTCTTTCTGCTCTTCGCGCGAGCGCTCATCGCGCTCACATCCGGAAGACGCCGAAGTTCGACGTCCCCTCGATGGGGGCATTGGCAATGGCGGACAGGCACATTCCCAGTACGGTGCGGGTGTCGCGGGGGTCGATGATGCCGTCGTCGTAGAGCCGGCCGGACAGGAACGCTGGCAGCGATTCGGCGTCGATCTGCGCTTCCACGGCGGCACGCAGCGCCGCATCGGCGGCTTCGTCGACCTGGCCGCCACGGGCTTCGGTGGCTGCCCGGCTGACGATCGAGAGCACGCCGGCCAGCTGCGCTCCGCCCATCACCGCCGATTTCGCGCTGGGCCAGGCGAACAGGAACCGTGGGTCGTAGGCCCGGCCGCACATACCGTAGTGGCCGGCGCCGTAGGAGGCGCCGATGAGCAGCGAGATGTGTGGGACCTTCGAATTGGAGACGGCGTTGATCATCATCGAGCCGTGCTTGATCATCCCGCCTTCCTCGTACGCCTTGCCGACCATGTAGCCGGTCGTGTTGTGCAGAAACAACAATGGCGTGTCGGACCGGTTGGCCAGCTGGATGAACTGGGTGGCCTTCTGCGATTCCTCGCTGAACAACACGCCGCGCGCGTTGGCCAGGATGCCGACGGGGTAGCCCCACAGGTTGGCCCAACCGGTCACCAGCGACGAGCCGTACAGCGGTTTGAACTCGTCGAAGTCGGAACCGTCGACGATGCGGGCGATGACGTCGCGCGGGTCGAACGGGATGCGCAGATCGGCTCCGACGATGCCGAGCAGTTCCTCTTCGGGATACAGCGGCGGCACCACCGGCGCCGGCGTCGGGCCCTGCTTGCGCCAGTTCAGCCGGGCCACGATGCGGCGGCCGATGCGGATGGCGTCGAGCTCGTCCTGCGCGAAGTAGTCGCCGAGACCCGATGTGCGGGAGTGCATTTCGGCGCCGCCGAGGGATTCGTCGTCGGACTCCTCGCCGGTGGCCATCTTGACCAGTGGCGGCCCGGCCAGGAAGACCTTGGAGCGCTCCTTGATCATCACCACGTGGTCGGACATGCCGGGGATGTAGGCACCACCGGCGGTCGAGTTGCCGAACACCAACGCGATGGTCGGGATGCCTTCCGCCGACAGCCGGGTCAGATCGCGGAACATCGCGCCACCCGGAATGAAGATTTCCTTCTGCGTGGGCAGATCGGCGCCGCCCGACTCGACCATCGAGATCACCGGCAGCCGGTTCTCGCGGGCAATTTGGTTGGCGCGCAGGATTTTCTTGAGCGTCCACGGGTTACTCGTGCCGCCCTTGACCGTCGGGTCGTTCGCGACGATGAGGCACTCGACACCCTCGACGACACCGATACCGGTGACGAGGCTGGCGCCGACGACGAAGTCGCTACCCCACGCGGCCAGTGGACTCAGCTCCAGGAACGGCGAGTCCGGATCGACGAGCTGTTCGATGCGCTCGCGGGCCGTCAGCTTGCCGCGGGCGTGGTGCCGGTCAACGTATTTCGCGCCGCCGCCGGCCAGCGCCTTGGCATGCTCGGCATCCAGCTCGGTGAGCTTGGCCGTCATCGCTTCGGCGGCCTCGGTGTATCCGGCCGACGCGGTGTCGAGCCTGGACTTCAGGGCGGTCATGACTGGAAACCCAATGTCTTGGCGGCCAGCGAGGTCAGAATCTCGGTGGTGCCGCCGCCGATGCCGATGATGCGCATGTCGCGGTACTGCCGTTCGATTTCCGACTCGGCCATGTAGCCCATGCCGCCGAACAGCTGAACCCCGGCGTTCGCGACCCACTCACCGGCTTCCACGGCGGTGTTCTTGGCGAAGCAGACCTCGGCGATCAGGTTCGTTTCACCGGCCAGCTCGCGCTCCACGAGGTGGTGTGTGTAGACCCGGGCGACGTCGATGCGCCGTGCCATCTCGGCGAGGGTGTTCTGCACCGACTGCCGCGTGATCAGCGGTCGGCCGAACGTCTCCCGGTCGCGGCACCACTGCACGGTCAGGTCCAGGCAGCGTTGCGCGCTCGCGTATGCCTGCGCGGCAAGGCCGACCCGCTCGGAGACGAAGGCGCCGGCGATCTGCAGGAAGCCGGAGTTCTCCGGCCCGACCAGATTTGCGGCCGGCACCCGGACGTCGACGTACGACAGCTCGGCGGTGTCCGACGAGCGCCAGCCCATCTTCTCCAGCTTGCGGCTGACGGTGAAGCCGGGCGTGTTCTTGTCCACGACGATCAGCGAAACACCGGCTGCGCCAGGGCCTCCGGTGCGTACCGCAGTCACCACGTAGTCGGCGCGCACACCCGAGGTGATGTAGGTCTTGGCGCCGTTGATGATGAAGTCGTCACCGTCGCGCTCGGCGCGCGTGGTCAGGTGCCCGACGTCGGAGCCGCCGCCGGGTTCGGTGATGGCCAGTGAGCCGATCAGCTTGCCCTGCAGCGTCGGTCGCACGTAGGTGTCGATCAGCCGCTGGTCGCCGGAGGCGATCATGTGGGGCGTCGAGATGCCGCAGGTGAACAGCGACGCGAAGACGCCGCCCGGCACACCGGCGTAATGCAGTTCCTCGCAGACGATCACGGCATCGGCGCCGTCGCCGCCACCACCACCGACGGATTCGGGCGTCTGGGCGCCCAACAGGCCGGCCGCGCCGGCCGCCTCGTGCAGCGAGCGGGGCAGCTCGCCGCTGCGCTCCCACTCGTCGACGTGGGGCATGATCTCGCGTTCGGCGAACGCGCGCACTGTCTTTCGCAGCGCATCACGTTCGGGCGTGTTCCATATGCTCACGAAAACAGTTCCTCCGGAATGTCGAGATGACGGGTTCGTAGCCATTCCCCGAGGCCCTTGGCCTGGGGGTCAAATCGGGCCTGGTACGCGACGCCTTCGCCGAGGATGCCCTCGATGACGAAGTTGATGGCGCGCAGGTTGGGCAGCAGGTGCCGCGTCACGGGCAGCTCAGCGGCTTCGGGCAGCAGCTCCCGCAGCTTGTCGACCGTCAATGTGTGTGCCAGCCAACGCCATTGGGCATCGGTCCGGACCCAGACGCCGACATTCGCCGAGCCACCCTTGTCACCGCTGCGGGCGCCGGCGATGGTGCCCAGCGGCGCCCGCCGGGTGGGTCCGGCCGGCAACGGTTCGGGCAGCGCCGGGTCGGCGACCGGCCCCAGTGCCACCGTCTCCGCGGACGGCGCGATGTCGACCCGGGCGCCGTCGGCCAGCACCGCCACGTGCGGTACCAGGGCCGCATCGACGTAGCCGGGCTTGAACAGGCCGTACACCTGGCCGTCGCCGGGAGGGGCCGTCGTCGTAAAACCCGGGTAGCTGGCCAGTGCGAGTTCGACTGCAGCCGCGGAGAATTGACGGCCGACCTTCGCCGGATCGGGATCGCGCACCACGCAGTGCAGCAGCGCGCTGGCACGCTCCTCGCTGTCGGCGTCGGGGTGATCGGTGCGGGCCAGCGTCCACTGCAGCTCGGCGGGGCGCTCGGTGATGCTCGCCTCCAGCTGGCGCTGCAGCAGATCGGCCTTCGCCTCGATGTCCAGACCGGTGAGGATGAAGGACGCGGCATTGCGGAAACCGCCGATGCTGTTGAGCGAAACCTTCAGCGTCGGCGGCGGTGCCTCGCCGCGCACGCCGGAGATGCGCACGCGGTCCTCGCCGTCGGCGGTCAGCTCCAGCGAATCGACCCGCAGGGTGGCGTCCGGATTGGCATAGCGCGCCCCGGTGATCTCGTACAGCAGCTGCGCGGTGACGGTGTCGACGCTGACGCGGCCGCCCGTGCCGGGGTGTTTGGTGATCACCGACGAGCCGTCCGCCGAGATTTCCGCCAGCGGGAAGCCGGGGCGGATGAGATCGGGAATCTCGGTGAAGAAGCTGAAGTTGCCGCCCGTCGCCTGCGTGCCGCATTCGATGACGTGGCCGGCGGCGATCGCGCCGGCGAGCGCGTCGTAGTCGGTGCGGGCCCAGCCGAAGTGGGCGGCGGCCGGTCCGACGATCACCGAGGCGTCGGTGACCCGGCCGGTGACGACGACGTCGGCGCCGGATTTCAGGCAGTCCACGATGCCCCATGCGCCCAGGTATGCGTTGGCCGACAGCACGGAGCCGAAGCCGAGCTCATCGGCGCGCGCTACGAGATCGTCGCCCTCGACGTGCGCGACGTTCACCGACAGTCCGAGCCGCTCGGCCAGGGCCCGTACCGCCGCCGCCAGGCCGGCCGGATTGAGGCCACCCGCGTTGGCGACGATCTTCACGCCCTGGTCCAGTGCGAGACCGAGGGACTGCTCCAGCTGGCGCAGGAAGGTCTTGGCGTACCCGAGGTCGGCGTTCTTGGCCCGGTCGCGGGCGAGAATGAGCATGGTCAGCTCGGCGAGATAGTCGCCGGTGAGGTAGTCCAACTCACCCCCGGCGAGCATCTCGTGCATCGCCGCCAGCCGGTCTCCATAGAACCCCGAGCAGTTACCGATCCGGACTGCTGGTGATGTCACACACACTCCCGTCGTTCAACCAACCGGTAGGGAGGTTAGTCGGTACTAGCGGTACCGAGTCAAGGGGGTTGGGGTTGCGTGTTGCCCGGTTGGGGCGACGTTTTGGAGCCTACGCAGGTCGACGGCTATCCTGAGGTGCAATCGCTGCGCATGCGAGGAGCAAAAGAGAGGCCGTTGGCCCTATTTGTTCGTGGCGCGCGGCTACCGCAAGCAATTCCGTTTAGTTAGAGAGGTGCACATCATGGCTGTGCCCAAGCGCAGGATGTCGCGCTCGAACACCCGTAGCCGTCGCTCGCAGTGGAAGGCCGAGGCCACCGGTCTGGTCAGCGTGAACGTCGCCGGCCAGGCGCGCAAGGTGCCGCGTCGGCTGCTCAAGGCTGCGCGTCTGGGTCTGATCGACCTCGACCGCCGCGCCTGAACCGACCTCGACTTCCCGTCGTAACGGTTTTTCTCGCGTCCATGTGGCGCGTCTTCTCAGTCCGCTCTCAGATGGTGGGGTGAGACTGTGCCTGTGCGAATCCTTGTAGTCGACGATGACCGTGCTGTGCGTGAATCACTGCGTCGGTCACTGACTTTCAACGGGTACTCGGTCGAACTGGCCCAAGACGGTGTCGAGGCGCTGGAGCGCATCTCCAGCGAACGGCCCGACGCCGTGGTGCTCGACGACATGATGCCCCGGTTGGACGGCCGTGGCGTCTGTCGTCAGCTGCGCAGCAGTGGTGATGACCTCCCGGTGTTGATGCTGACGGCCCGTGACTCGATCGATGAGCGGGTGGCCGGCCTCGACGCGGGTGCCGATGACTACCTGCCGAAGCCGTTCGCGCTCGAGGAACTCCTGGCGCGGATGCGAGCCCTGCTCCGTCGCACCGGCCCGGCCGACGGTGCCGAGTCGGCCGCGCTGACATTCTCCGACCTGAGCCTCGACCCGGTGACCCGCGAGGTCACCCGGGGTTCCCGGTCGATCAGCCTGACCCGCACCGAGTTCTCGCTGCTCGAGATGCTCATCCACAACCCGCGCCGCGTGCTCAGCCGTAGCCGGATCCTCGAAGAGGTCTGGGGCTTTGACTTCCCGACATCGGGCAACGCGCTCGAGGTCTACGTCGGGTACCTGCGCCGCAAGACCGAGGCCGAGGGAGAACCGCGCCTGATCCACACCGTGCGCGGTGTGGGTTACGTGCTGCGTGAGACGCCTCCGTGATGTCGGGGTCCTGATGCTCCGCACATTGCGCGCGACCGTGGACCGGAAGATGCGGGAAGTGCCGCAGATGCCGGTGACGACGCCCGACGGCGCAGTCCAGCACGACGCGAGTTCGGTGTCGCTGAAATGGCGCGTCATGCTGCTCGCGATGTCGATGGTGGCGATGGTCGTCGTCCTCATGTCGGTCGCGGTGTATGTCGTGGTGTCCAAGGCGCTGTACGGCGACGTCGACAACCAGTTGCACAGCCGCGCGCAACTGCTCATCGAGAGCGGTTCCCTCGCCGTCGACCCGGGCAAGGCGATCGAGGGCACCGCATACTCGGACGTCAACGCGATGTACGTGATTCCGGGGCAGTCCATCTACACGGCCAATCAGCAGGGGCAGACGCTGCCGCTCGGGGCGCCGGAGAAGGACGTCATCGCCGGCAAGCTGCTGATGTCGTTGCGGACCACCAACTATCAGCGCGTGCTGGCGGTGCACCTGCAGTCGGGTAACTCGCTGTTGATCTCCAAGAATCTCTGGCCCACCGCCCAGGTCCTCAAGCGTCTGGGCACCATTCTGCTCATCGTGGGTGGAATCGGTATGGCCGTCGCCGCCATCGCAGGTGGCACGGTCGCGCGGACGGGGCTCAGACCCGTCGCCCGATTGACCGAGGCCACCGAACGGGTGGCCCGGACCGACGACCTGCGCCCCATCCCGGTGTACGGCAACGACGAATTGGCCAGGCTGACAGAGGCTTTCAACATGATGTTGCGGGCGCTCGCCGAGTCGAGAGACCGGCAGGCCCGTTTGGTGTCGGACGCCGGACACGAGTTGCGCACGCCGCTGACCTCGCTGCGGACCAACGTCGAACTGCTGATGGCGGCCATGGCTCCCGGCGCGCCGCCGTTCCCGGAGGAGGAGATGGCTGGCCTGCAGTCCGACGTCATCGCCCAGATCGAGGAGCTGTCCACGCTTGTCGGCGACCTGGTCGACCTGACGCGCGACGACGCCGGCGTGACGGTCCACGAGCCCGTGGAGATGGCCGAGGTCGTCGAGCGCAGCCTGGAACGAGTTCGTCGCCGTCGCAACGACATTGACTTCGACGTCGACATCGCCGGCTGGCAGGTGTACGGCGACGGCGCCGGGCTGTCCCGGGCGGTGCTCAACCTTCTCGACAACGCCGCCAAATGGAGTCCGGCCGGCTCGGTGGTGCGCGTCCGGCTGGGGCGCCTCAACCCGACGCACGCCGAGTTGGTGGTGTCGGACTGGGGGCCGGGTATTCCGCCGCAGGAGCGGGCGCTGGTGTTCGAGCGTTTCTACCGGTCGACGACGGCACGGGCGATGCCCGGATCCGGCCTGGGCCTGGCGATCGTCAAGCAGGTAGTGCTCAAACACGGTGGCGCACTGCGGATTGAGGACACGGTGCCGGGCGGGATGCCACCCGGCACCTCGATCCATCTCGTGCTGCCGGGACGGCCCTCCGGAGTGACCGCAACACACCGACCCGCTGGGCTGGACGTAATGGGCGTGACCACGGAAAATGAACCTGCCCGGACGGGGGAGGAAGTCTAGGGTGCGGCCAGCGGTGTCTCAGTGGATTCTCAGCCCGAGAGGGCACCGTTAGGCCATGTTGTTCGTTGTTTCGGCAGCGGATCGGAAATACAGGAAGAGTGTCGACCAGTAATGACGAATCACCCGAGGTACTCGCAGCAGTCCGAGCCCGGTCGGCGTCCTGATTCCTATCAGTCCGCGCCCGGGTACGGCGCGTCGCAGCCGCAGGGATCGTCATACGACTGGCGGTACGCCACACATCAGCAACAGCAGACCAGCGGGCAGTACCCCACAGGGAGCTATCCCACCGGTCAGTACCAGACCGGGCCGCACCAGACCGGCTCGTATGCCACCGGTCAGCACTCGACCGGGCAGTACGGCTCGCAGCCGTACGACCCGTACCGCACCGGGCAGCAGGTTCGACCTTCACTTGCGGCGCGGCCCCAGAACCGTTCCCGCACAGGTCCTTTGATTGCCGGAATGGCGGCCGTGGCATTGGTGTCGGCGGGGATCGGCGGCGGCATCGTGATGCTTGCCCAGCCTGACTATTCGACCGGTTCGACCTCATTGGGTGCGGCACACGGACAGCACGCGGGGAATGCACCGATCGGTTCGATCGAGCAGGTCGCCGCCAAGGTCGTGCCCAGCGTCGTGAAGCTGGAGACCGACATGGGCCGGTCGTCCGAAGAGGGCTCGGGCATCATTTTGTCCGCCGACGGGCTGATCCTGACCAACAACCACGTGGTAGCCGGCGCCAAGGACGTTCCAAGTGCGCCGCCGGGGGCTCCGCCAGTGCAGACCAAGGTCACGTTCAACACTGGTAACACCGCGACGTTCCAGATCGTCGGCACGGACCCGAGCAGCGACATCGCGGTTGTGCGGGCCAAAGGCGTCTCGGGTCTGACCCCGATCGCGATAGGCACGTCGGCCAACCTGGTGGTGGGGCAGCAGGTGGTGGCCGTCGGCTCGCCCCTCGGTCTGCAGGGCACGGTAACCGAGGGCATCATCAGTTCGCTGAACCGCCCCGTCGCCGCAGGTGGGGATGCCAAGAACCAGAACACCGTGCTGGACGCCATCCAGACCGACGCCGCGATCAACCCCGGTAATTCGGGCGGCGCGCTGGTCAACATGAGCGGTGAACTGGTCGGCATCAACTCGGCGATCGCGACGCTGGGCGGGGATTCCGGTCAGTCGCAGAGCGGTTCGATCGGACTCGGCTTCGCCATTCCGGTGGACCAGGCCAAGCGCATCGCCGATGAGCTGATCAAGAACGGCATCGCCAGCCACGCGTCGCTCGGCGTGCAGGTCGGCAACGACAAGGCCATCGACGGCGCCAAGATTG
This sequence comes from Mycolicibacterium sp. CBMA 226, assembly GCF_009729075.1. Taxonomy (GTDB): domain Bacteria; phylum Actinomycetota; class Actinomycetes; order Mycobacteriales; family Mycobacteriaceae; genus Mycobacterium. Next base: position 233,243 of record NZ_VTGY01000015.1, read on the forward strand.
TCGACGTCACCAACGGTGGCGCGGCCCAGTCGGCCGGATTGCCCAGCGGCGTGGTGGTGACGAAGGTCGACGACCGGGTGATCAGCAGCGCCGACGCGTTGGTGGCCGCGGTTCGCTCGAAGGCGCCGGGTGACAAGGTGACGTTGACTTACCTGGACACTGCGGGCAAACCGCAGACGGTTCAGGTGACGCTTGGGAAGGCACAGCAGTGATCGGCGCAGGGCGGAGTTCGATGTCAGAGGCGGGATATACGGTGACAGGCATGGAACAGGCAGGGGAACTGGCCGGGCGTGCACTCGTCGTGGTCGTGGATGACCGGACCGCGCACGGCGAAGAGGATCACAGCGGCCCGTTGGTCACCGAGCTGCTCGGTGAGGCCGGCTTCCTTGTCGACGGCGTCGTCGTGGTCCCGGCCGACGAGGTCGAGATTCGCAACGCCCTCAACACAGCGGTGATCGGTGGTGTCGACCTGGTCATCTCCGTCGGCGGCACCGGGGTGAGCCCTCGCGATGTCACGCCCGAGGCCACCCGCACCATGCTCGACCGTGAGCTGCTCGGTATCGCGGAGGCACTGCGGTCGTCGGGTTTGGCGGCGGGCATCTCGGACGCCGGGCTCTCGCGTGGCCTGGCCGGCGTCTCGGGAAGCACACTGGTGGTCAACATTGCGGGCTCGCGCGCGTCGGTGCGCGACGGTATGGCGACGTTGGGGCCGCTGGCGGCATACATCATCGCGCAGCTGTCGAGCCTCGACATCTGATAGCTGGGGCCCCGTCAGGGGCTTGTGGTCGAACGGAGGTGGCAATGTATTCCACCCAGTGCGATAGATTAATTGGCAAAGGTGTGATCTTGATCACACCGAGAGAGGATTGTGATGAGTGATACACAGCCCTCCCGCGACCTAGTTAACAAGGTGTTTGGCAACGTTTTGCCGGATATCACCCAGGATGAATGTAACGACCTGTCAGCATCGGGGGATGGTGACCGGGATCGCTGGCTACGCGACAACGTCCCGCCACACCACCGCTGAGCACGTTGTTCTCACAACGGCTGGCTGTGACTGCGGTTAACTCCTGATTACGCCGGTCAACCGCCTCGTTGAGGCGATGTTTCCGCCCTGTTTCGGGCCGCCTCTTCGATCTCGTCAACCACGGTTCGCAGCTAGTTCCCAGCAAATTTTTCGGGATTGGGAATATCTGCGCGGCCTTTATGTCGTTCGCATTGCCGGACGGGGCGTACGTCGATATCTTCCTCGTGTCAACGATGAGCAAAAGGTAAGAGCAACATGTGAAGTCCGTCAGACGGACTGACATGGAGGTCTTGCGACGGTCGCGCGGTCAGCTTGCTGGCACCGCCTACTGAGCTAGGGAGAATATGAAGGCATTCAGTCGGGTGCTGGTAGCACTGGTGGCGGCGCTGGCGTCGCTGTTTTTCGGAGCGGGTACGTCTCATGCGGGTCTGGACAATGAGCTGAGCCTGGTCGATGGCCAGGATCGGACGTTGACGGTGCAGCAGTGGGACACGTTCCTCAATGGTGTGTTCCCGTTGGATCGCAACCGGCTGACGCGTGAGTGGTTCCATTCGGGTCGGGCCAAGTACAACTGCGCCGGCAAGGGTTGCGATCAGTTCGCGGGCACGTTGGAGCTGGGTTACCAGATTGGTTTCCCGTGGTCGCTGGGTGTGGGTATCAACTTCAGCTACACCACCCCGAATATCCTGCTTGATGATGTGAACCCGTTCAGCTTCGCTGCCGGTGGTGGTGGTGGCATCATCACGCCGAACCTGTTCCCGGGTGTGTCGATTTCTGCTGATCTGGGCAACGGTCCGGGTATTCAGGAAGTCGCGACGTTCTCGGTGGATGTGTCGGGTCCGGCTGGTGGTGTGGCGGTCTCGAACGCGCACGGCACTGTGACCGGTGCGGCCGGTGGTGTGCTGTTGCGCCCGTTCGCCCGCCTGATCGCCAAGACCGGCGACTCGGTGACCACCTACGGCGAACCCTGGAACATGAACTAGGTCATATCTGGCAGCGCCTAGGCCTTATGCTTGGCGCCGATGACGCATTCGGGGCGGCGTCAACAAGATCAGGACATCTGGTCTTGTTGACGCCGCTCTCGTCGTCTACGGGAACTTCATATCGACAATCGACCCCCAGAAAGCGGGAATCATGAAGGCATTCAGTCGGGTGCTGGTAGCACTGGTGGCGGCGCTGGCGTCGCTGTTTTTCGGAGCGGGTACGTCTCATGCGGGTCTGGACAATGAGCTGAGCCTGGTCGATGGCCAGGATCGGACGTTGACGGTGCAGCAGTGGGACACGTTCCTCAATGGTGTGTTCCCGTTGGATCGCAACCGGCTGACGCGTGAGTGGTTCCATTCGGGTCGGGCCAAGTACAACTGCGCCGGCAAGGGTTGCGATCAGTTCGCGGGCACGTTGGAGCTGGGTTACCAGATTGGTTTCCCGTGGTCGCTGGGTGTGGGTATCAACTTCAGCTACACCACCCCGAATATCCTGCTCGATGATGTGAACCCGTTCAGCTTCGCTGCCGGTGGTGGTGGTGGCATCATCACGCCGAACCTGTTCCCGGGTGTGTCGATTTCCGCTGATCTGGGCAACGGTCCGGGTATTCAGGAAGTCGCGACGTTCTCGGTGGATGTGTCGGGTCCGGCTGGTGGTGTGGCGGTCTCGAACGCGCACGGCACTGTGACCGGTGCGGCTGGTGGTGTTCTCCTTCGTCCATTCGCCCGCCTGATCGCCAAGACCGGTGATAGCGTCACGACCTACGGCGAGCCCTGGAATATGAACTAGGCGCGAGCCGAACACGCCTAGGCCTTATGCTAGGCGCCGACGACGCATTCGGGGCGGCGTCGACAGACCAGTCCAGCTGGCCTCGTCGACGCCGCCCGTCGTCTGCGCGGAACTTCAAATGTTCATCGAGCCCAGAAGGTGGGGAAATGAAGGCATTCAGTCGGGTGCTGGTTGCGGCGGTAGCAGCCGTGTCGTCGCTGTTCCTCGGAGCGGGTACGTCTCATGCGGGTCTGGACAATGAGCTGAGCCTGGTCGATGGCCAGGATCGGACGTTGACGGTGCAGCAGTGGGACACGTTCCTCAATGGTGTGTTCCCGTTGGATCGCAACCGGCTGACGCGTGAGTGGTTCCATTCGGGTCGGGCCAAGTACAACTGCGCCGGCAAGGGTTGCGATCAGTTCGCGGGCACGTTGGAGCTGGGTTACCAGATTGGTTTCCCGTGGTCGCTGGGTGTGGGTATCAACTTCAGCTACACCACCCCGAATATCCTGCTCGATGATGTGAACCCGTTCAGCTTCGCTGCCGGTGGTGGTGGTGGCATCATCACGCCGAACCTGTTCCCGGGTGTGTCGATTTCCGCTGATCTGGGCAACGGTCCGGGTATTCAGGAAGTCGCGACGTTCTCGGTGGATGTGTCGGGTCCGGCTGGTGGTGTGGCGGTCTCGAACGCGCACGGCACTGTGACCGGTGCGGCCGGTGGTGTGCTGTTGCGCCCGTTCGCCCGCCTGATCGCCAAGACCGGTGACTCGGTGACGACCTACGGCGAACCCTGGAACATGAACTAGGCCTGAAAAGGCTGTGAGTAGGAGCGCGCAGCCCGTCTGCTGCTGAGCGCCAACGACGTACTTTGGGGCGGCGTTGACAGACCGAATCGGTCAGTCAACGCCGCCCCGTCGTATTGCCGGGCATTGACAGTGAAGAACAAGCCCGGGGTGGGGAAATCGACGGCGCTGGAACATGAACTGGTCCAAGCGGTTTCACAACCGGCGCACGCCGAAGCCCCGGCCGTCGGCCGGGGTCTGGCCTAGGAACTACTTCTCGCCGGCGTTGTTGTTGGTGCTGAGCAGATCACGGATCTCCGTGAGCAGTTCGACTTCCTTCTTGACCGCTTCTTCGGTGACGGTGCGGAACCTGCTGTATGGCAGCACGATGACGAAGTAGATGACGGCAGCGACGAGGACGAAGTTGATGGTCGCGCTCAGCACGGCATTCAGGTCCATGTAGTTGTCGCCGAGCAGGTGGATCCGCAGAATGCCGTACGAGCGACCCCCGCCGGCGCCGATGCTGGCGATCAGCGGCTGGATGACCTGGTCGGTGAATGCCTTCACCAGCGTCGTGAACGCGGCGCCGATGACCACCGCGACCGCCAGGTCGACGATGTTCCCCTGCATGAGAAACGCCTTGAAACCCTTGAACATGGCTGTCCTCCCTGTGATACGTCGTGTACCAAGGAACGGTAAGACTGACCTCGGCTTCGCGCAGGAGGTGGCGGTCCGACGATCGCAACAGATGCGGTCCGGTGACGAAATTGAAATCGGCCGCCGGGCAAATTCCCGTCAGTGCAGCGTGACGGTGATCGCCCGGTGCAGCGCCGCACCGGCGACGGCGTTGGCGCTGTGCCGCGGCAGGGCGACGAGCACAACGCGTTCGTCGGCGCTTGTCGGTGACTTGCGACGTTCGGACACCAGCACCACCCGGGCGTCGGTGGCGATGACCTCTGCCGCCGGCTGATCGGAACTCGCGCCGGTGTTGTCCGGTCCGGCCAGGACGTCCACGGTGTCGCCGGGGCGGAGCAGATCCGGGAGCGCGGCGTCGGCGAGATGCAGTGGCACCATGCGGGCGTCTGGGCCGGCGGCGGCCGTTGTGAGCCGTGAACCGAGCAGGCGCACATCGGTGATGACCTCACCCCGTCGTGCGGGACCGGCGAGGGTCGAGCCGACCGCGGCGCTTGATTCGAGCAGGGCGCCGTCGGGAATGCTTGGTGCAGAACGGGATTCGATGACGACGTCGTCGGCCGTCACCGCTGATCCGGGGGACAGGTCGCGCTTGGCGACGACGACGTCGACTTGCCCGTCCCGGGGGTCCGGCCGGAATTCGATGACGGCCGCGAGGATCACGAGTGCGCCGGCGGCGACTCGGCGGGCGGCCGTTGTCCTGGCCCAGTCGGGCCGCAGCTTGTGAGTCAGTCGGCCTATCCACGGCGCGTCGAGTGAATCCCCCATGCCGTAACGGTAGGGATTTCGCTCGGGAAACACAGGCCGGAAGTCACCCGGCCTGTGGATAACTCAGCTGGACGCCGCGGCGGCCGGTGCAGCCGACTTCGTGCTGCTCGACGACGAGGAAGAGGACGACGAGTCCGACGAACTGGAGTTCGACTCGCTCTTGGCCGGTGCGGCCGCGGTGCCGGAGCTCTTCGAATCGCGGTTGTCGGTGCGGTAGAAACCGCTGCCCTTGAAGACCACACCAACGGAACCGAACAGCTTGCGCAGCCGGCCGTGGCACTTCGGGCATTCGGTCAGCGCGTCGTCGCTGAAGGCCTGCACCGCGTCGAACCGGTTGTCGCACTCGGTACACGCGTAGGAATAGGTCGGCACGTAAACCTCCGAGGTCGTCAAACTTGTTAGCACTCTACCGGCTTAAGTGCCAAAACAGCTATTCGGTGTCGGTCATTCCCGGCCAGCAGGCCCGGCGACTGACGGCGGGGCCACCGGTTCCGGGATGACGGCAGGACACATAGCATTGTGCGCATGACTGGCAACATCACCAAAGGCGGCTGCGACAACCCGGACTGTACGTGCGAGAACTGCAACTGCGGAGCTGGCTGTACCTGCGGCAAGGACTGATTTACTCCCCGCAAGTTTTAAATTCCCAGCCTGACCTGCCCCGACCTCGGCGTCAGGGCATGTGTCATCGGGACGTCGTGCGGTTCGGCCGGCAGCGTCGGCAGTAGGTCGTCGTCGTACACCACCGCCACGAGCAATGCATCCGGCGCGGCCAGCGACAACGAGCGGTCGTAAAAACCGGCACCGCGGCCGAGGCGGACGCCGGTGCGGTCGACGCCCAGCGCAGGGACAAGGATCACACCGGCCTGGCGGATCGTGTCGGGTGGCAGATGCGGCGGAGCCGGTTCGAGCAAGCCGAATTGCGCTTCCGCGAGCTGCCCCGAGCGATACCAGCCCCAGCTCAACGGTGCATCGGGACGGGTCACCGGCAACAGCACCCGTGCGCCCGCGTCGACCAGGGCGTCGAGCATCGCAAGTGAGCCAGGCTCGGTGCCGATCGGCACATAAGCGCACACCACGACCCCTGGGTGCACCAATTCCGTGACCCGCCGCGCCAGGGCTTCGGCGTCTGCCCGGCGCTGCTCGGCCGTGAGGGCGCGACGTCGGCGCAGGATCTCGGCGCGCAACTCGCGTTTACCGGATTCGGGGCTCACGGTCACCACCGTGTCATATTTGCTCTGGGTGGGTTGAATAGCAGCCCGCAACATGGGTACATCGTCGTTGCCGCGGATTTGCGGCAAGTCGCACCTCGCTAGGGCAGATCCGAACAATGCAGTTATCGTGTGAACAATGACGACACAGACTTCAGTGCCGATGCCGCGCACCGCGGTGGTCCCGGCGGCTGGTCTGGGCACGCGTTTTCTGCCTGCCACCAAGACCGTCCCCAAAGAGTTGCTGCCGGTCGTCGACACACCGGGCATCGAGCTGGTTGCTGCGGAGGCCGCAGACGCCGGTGGTGAACGCCTGGTCATCGTGACCTCGGAGGGCAAGGACGGCGTCGTCGCGCACTTCGTCGAGGACCTCATCCTCGAAGGAACGCTCGAAGCGCGCGGCAAGCACGTGATGCTCGAGAAGGTGCGGCGTGCGCCGGCGCTGATCAAGGTCGAGTCGGTCGTGCAGGCCGAGCCGCTCGGTCTGGGGCACGCCGTTGGTTGTGTCGAACCGGTGCTGCTGCCCGACGAGGACGCCATCGCGGTCTTGCTGCCCGATGATCTGGTGCTGCCCACCGGCGTGCTGGAAACCATGGCGAAGGTGCGGGCCAAGCGCGGCGGCACGGTGCTGTGCGCAATCGAGGTGCCGCAGGACGAGATCAGCGCCTACGGTGTGTTCGACGTCGAGACCGTGCCCGACGCGGCCAACCCGAATGTGTTGCGCGTCAAGGGCATGGTGGAAAAGCCCAAGGTCGAGGACGCTCCGTCGCCGTTCGCCGCGGCGGGCCGCTACATCTTGGACCGCGCCATCTTCGATGCGCTGCGTCGCGTGCAGAAGGGTGTCGGCGGCGAGATCCAGCTGACCGACGCCATCGCGCTGCTCATCGACGAGGGCCACCCCGTGCACGTGGTGGTGCACCGCGGGTCCCGACACGACCTGGGAAATCCCGGCGGCTACCTTAAAGCTGCGGTTGACTTTGCGTTGGAACGCGACGACTACGGCCCGGAATTGCGGCGTTGGTTGGTCGAGCGATTGGGTCTTGCCGAGCGCTGAGCGCCTGACACCGGCGGTACGGTTGGCCCGCACATGCGCGAGTATGTGGTCAACCACGGTGTGCAAGGTATGCAGAAAGGCGAGCTGTGCGTTCGGTTGAAGAACAGCAGGCCCGGGTTGCGGCTGCGGCGGTTGCGCCGCGTCCGGTGCGGGTAGCGATTGCCGAAGCGCAAGGCCTGATGTGTGCCGAAGAAGTGGTCACCGAGCGGCCGCTGCCCGGTTTCGATCAAGCCGCCATCGACGGCTACGCCGTGCGCAGCGTCGATGTGATGGGTGCAGATTCCGGTGGTGACAGCGACGTCACGCTGCCCGTGGTGTCGACGATCGCTGCCGGTGAACGCACCCCCACCCGCCTGCAGCCGCGTCAGGCCGCGCGCGTGCAGACCGGTGCGCCGATGCCCACTCTTGCCGATGCGGTGCTGCCCCTGCGCTGGACCGACGGCGGCGAATCGCGGGTGCGGGTCCTGCGCGGTGTGCGGTCCGGCGCCTATGTGCGCCGTACCGGAGACGACGTGCAACCTGGCGACGTCGCGGTACGTGCCGGCACCATAATCGGGCCCGCACAGGTCGGACTGCTGGCGGCGGTGGGCCGCGAACGCGTTTTGGTCCACCCGCGGCCCCGGCTGACGATCATCTCCGTCGGCGGTGAGCTCGTCGACATCTCCCGGACGCCCGGCAACGGCCAGGTCTACGACGTCAACTCCTATGCACTGGCCGCCGCCGGCCGGGATGCCGGCGCCGAGGTGAACCGCGTCGGCATCGTGGACGCCGACCCCAAGACGCTGCGCGACGTCGTCGAAGGACAGTTGAGCCGGTCGGAACTCGTGGTGATCGCGGGGGCTGTCGGTGGCGCCGCGGCCGAGGGTGTGCGCGCGGTGCTCGCCGAGCTGGGGGAGATGGAGGTCGCCCGGATCGCGATGCACCCCGGGTCGGTGCAGGGTTTCGGGCAGCTCGGGCGCGACGGAGTCCCCGTGTTTCTGTTGCCCGCGAACCCGGTGAGCGCCCTGGTGGTTTTCGAGGTCATGGTTCGTCCGTTGATTCGGATGTCGCTGGGTAAGCGCCAGCCGATGCGGCGCGTCGTGCCGGCTCGTACGCTGTCGCCCATCTCATCTGTGGTGGGGCGCAAGGGATTTCTGCGTGGCCAATTGATGCGTGACCAGGACACCGGCGAATATCTGGTGCAGGCGCTGGGCGGGACCCCGGGTGCGTCGCACCTGCTGGCCACTCTCGCGGAGGCGAACTGCCTGGTGATCGTGCCCACTGAGGCCGAGCAGATTCGCACGGGCGAATCGGTCGAGGTGGCCTTCCTTGCTCAGCGTGGCTGAGTCGTGAACCTGCTGCGTTCGAGCGCGACGCATCCGGGCTGGCCGTTGTCGGTCGGCCCGATCCGCGTGCAAGCCGGGGTGGTGCGGTTACGGCCGGTGCGGTTGCGCGACGGGCCGGTGTGGAGCCGGATGCGGCTGACCGACCGCGCACATCTGGAACCCTGGGAGCCGGTCGGCGAGGTGGATTGGACTGCGCGCCATGCTGTTTCGTCATGGCCGGCGTTGTGCTCGGGGTTGCGGTCCGAAGCGCGGCGGGGGCGCATGCTGCCGTATGTCATCGAGTTGGATGGTGAGTTCTGCGGTCAGTTGACCATCGGCAACGTGACGCACGGAGCGCTGCGGTCGGCGTGGATCGGCTACTGGGTGGCACGCCAGTTCACCGGCGGCGGGATCGCGACGGCCGCGCTGGCGCTCGGTGTCGACCACGCCTTCGGTCCGGTCGGACTGCACCGGATCGAGGCGACGGTGCGCCCGGAAAACGGTCCGAGTCGGTCGGTGCTGGCGCGGGTGGGCTTCCGGGAGGAGGGTCTGCTGCAGCGCTACTTGGAAGTCGACGGAGCCTGGCGGGACCATCTGCTGGTGGCGATGACAGTGGAGGAGATGGCCCAGTCGGCGTCATCGGCGCTGGTCAGGGGCGGGCGGGCCACCTGGGTCTGAGCAATTCGGGTATGCGGCGCCGGAAAATGTGCGCAAATCGCAAATAAGACCGTGTTGCAGATGTGACATCTGTGACTGATGTGCTTGTAAGTAGCGAATTACAGGTGTGTAATTGACCCTGGCGCGTCGGCTTCGGATGCGCTGGTCACCGACCTAATCTGATGGGGAAAGGAGCCGGCGACATGCCAAGCATCCCCCAATCCCTACTGTGGATATCCCTCGTCGTCTTGTGGTTGTTCGTCCTCGTACCGATGCTGATCAGCAAGCGCGAGAACGTCCGCCGGACGAGCGATGTCGCATTGGCGACCCGCGTGCTCAACACGCAGGGCAACAGTCGGTTGCGACGGCGCAGTGGGCCCGCCGCCGGCCACTACAGCGATCCGCACTGGAAACAGGACGAGGATTTCACCGCGTTCGAAGAAGACTTCGCGCGCAGCGACGCGACCACCGACTCGATCCCGGTGGCCGACCCCGAGGCTGATTCGCCGCGTTCAGTTGTGCTCGCCGATCAGGTCGTCGTCGAAGAATCGGACTATCTCGATGTTGAGGTCGTCGAGATGGACTCCGGTGCGCTGCCGATCGGCGCCTCGGGGCGCATGAAAGCCGTTCCTGAGCCTGAAACCTCGGAACAGCCAACGCTTTTCGACGAAGGCGCGACACCGACCATGGCGATCCGGACCATCTCCGAGGCCGACTTCGAGCCGGAGGAAGCCCCCACGGACGAGCAGGCGGCAGCGGGCACCGATGAGCCCGATACCGAAGCCGAGCCGACCACCGACGTCCACGAGACTGTCGCGACCGACGAGATTGCCGAGGAGCCGGTCGAAACCGAGTCCGCGGCAGAGGCTCAGGCGGAAGCTGAGGACGGCACTGAGCACGACTACGAGTACGTCGACGACACCTCGGGTGTCGAGGCGGCATCGGAGGCCGAGCCGAAGCTGGCCGAGTCGATGTCGACGGCGCGGCGCAGCCGCTACGAGTCCAAGGCAGCCGTCGCGGCCGCCGAGCGCAAGTACCGCTTCCGGAGCCGCATGCTCACCGGCATGGCTGTGGCCATCCTCATCACCGGCGTCGTGGCGTTCACGCTGGCGTCGAGCACGTGGTGGTGGTTCTGCGGCGTGGTCAGCGCGGCCGCCGTGCTGTACCTGGCCTACCTGCGTCGTCAGACCCGGATCGAGGAGCAGCTGCGGCGCCGTCGTGCCCAGCGCATGATGCGGTCGCGGCACGGCGTGGAAAACACGCAGGACGAGGAGTTCGATGTCGTCCCTTCTCGCTTACGGCGTCCGGGCGCCGTAGTGCTGGACATCGATGACGAGGATCCGATCTTCGAACACCTGGAATACACCCGGATGGCCAGGGACTACGACCTGCCCCGAGCGGCTGGACAGTAACCGGTTTTTATGTGGCGGACCGGTACTGGTAGCCTTTGCTTCCGGCACAAGGGGCTATAGCGCAGTTGGTAGCGCGTCTCGTTCGCATCGAGAAGGTCAGGGGTTCGATTCCCCTTAGCTCCACAGAGATTGAGTAGGTCTGAGCGGCGTCGGCCGTCGGCTGGTCCACGGTTTCGGTCCGCAAATGCGTTTTGTGAAGCTCGTGGAACCCGTCAAACCCATTGCGTGGAAGCGCATCCTGAGCAATCGCGCAAGCTCTTGGGGCTAGTTGAATCCGCTCTCTCACGGCGAGACGAATTCCTTGGCATGTCTCACCAAGATGCGCAGCTCCCAGGGGCCGCCGGAGCCGGGAGCGCACGTGGGTTCTGCGCAGGGCCTTTCAACTTCGCTGCCGGGCATTGACCCGACGGCCGGCGGTGCCGACCCTGGGAACCGTGTTCTCCGGAAATGTGCGCTGAATCGTGAACTTTCGGCAACGGGCCGTCGGCGGCGCCACGACGATGTTCTCGCCGCTCATCGCGGCGGGACGATTGAACGTCTCCGCGGCAATTGACACCCGTAGACGCGGGTATGACGGGTGGACCGGTGCGGTCAACACCGACTACGACCCATTGGACCCGGCTATCGCAGCACAACCCCATGCGGCCTACGACGCCTTACACCGCGGGGGACGTGTGCACTACAACCCGCGGCGCGCGACCTGGATTCTGCACCGGCTCGACGATGTCCGGGCAGCCCTCCGCGACACCGACCGGGTGACGAGCAGTCATGGCGTCACCCGGGTGCGGATGATCGCCGATCTCGTTGTGGTCACCGACGGCGAGCAGCACAGCCGCCTCAGGAAACAGGTTCAGCCGGCGTTCACCAAGGGTGCTCTGGACAGCTGGCGCCGCATCATCGATGAGATGGCGGCCGAACTCGTCGACGACATGATCATTGCCGGCGAGTGTGATGCCGTACAGCGGCTGACGATGCCGATGCCCCTTCGGGTGATCGCCGCCATTCTCGGTGTGCCCGAAAGCGATATCGCTGACTTTCGCCGGTGGTCTGACGACGCCACCCAGATCATCAACTTCACCCCCACGGTGAAAGGCGTCTCGGACACGACGCGATCGTTGCGCGCCGCATTCGCGCTACGCCGCTATTTCATGCGCCATCTCGCAGACGGGAGCCTCAAGGATTCGGATACCGTCCTCGGTCGTCTGTTGGCGCACAGTACCGACGGTGCGTTGACCGACAGCCAGTTGTTCTACATCGCGATCCTGCTTCTGATCGCCGGTAACGAGACCACCACCAACCTGCTGGGCGGAATGCTGCATACCTATGCCCACGACCCAGAGCAATACGAGATGATCTGCGCCGACCCCGGCCTCATCCCGCAGGCCATCGAAGAACACGTCCGGTACTCCAGTCCCATCCAGAATCTCTACCGCTACACCCGGGCTGACTATCGGGTAGGTGATGTCACCATCCCGTCGGGCTCGCGCGTGCTGCTGTCGTTCGGTGCGGCCAACCGCGACCCACTTGCCTTCGACGACCCGAACACCTTCCGTGCGGACCGAAACCCGCGCTCCCACGTCGGCTTTGGGTACGGTCCGCATCTATGCCTCGGAGCGCCGCTCGCGCGGATGGAGGCGCACGCCGTCCTTCGTGAACTCGTCGCCCGGGTATCCGGAGTCTCGATGGCCGGGCCCACGACATGGTCGACGAACAGCTCGCTGCGCGGTCCTACCTGCCTGCCTGTGGTTCTCCACCCGAGGTGCGCCTCTTGACCGGCAGGCGTGCGCAATCCGAACGATGCGCACTGCTCGCGGGCTGGGCGCTCACCCTGTCGGGCATCGCGCACCTCGTGTGGCCGCGGGCATTCGAATCGGTCAACCGGATGGCGTTCGCCGACCACATCCGCGGGCACGTGCTGATCAACGGCAGCATCGAAGCCGGCCTGGGTTTGTCGCTGCTGAACACCCGAACCCGTCGGGCCGCGGCGGTCGCGACAGTCGGCTATCTGACCTATTTCAACGCCAGTCTGCTGCGCCGGCAGAAGTTCGGTTCGCCCTAGCGGCACAGAGTTTGGGCGGTTCAGGGCAGCGTGGACTCGCCGAGGCCAAGCGTCAGCGAGGGGCCGGCAAACCGCTGCACCAACTCGTATTCGGTTTGTTTGTCCTTGAGGGGCCAGTACCACAGTGCGAACGTGATGCGGATCAGCCATTGCGCGGCCAGCGGGTCATTTCGTCCGAGCATTTCTTCGGCCAGTTTGGCGACGAGCGGTGACGCGGTGACTGCCCCGGTGTCGTGATCGGGCCGGATGTCTCCCATGATCAGCTTTCCCAGCGGTTCGGCGCGCATGCATTCCAATGCGACCGCAATGGCTGTCACGATGCGCTCTGTGCCGTCCTTGCCTGCGATGGCGTGCCGGATGGAGCCGACGATCCGGTCGGCGAAAAGCGATATGAGGCGCTCCAGGATGACCGCCTTTCCGCCGGCCCGGCGGTAGATGGTCGCGGGCGAACAGTGCAGCTTTGCGGCCAGCGCATCGATCGTGAACGCTTCGAAGCCATTGCGTGAGACGAGTTCTGAGGCCGCCGAGAGGATGCGGTCCTGTGCTTCGGCGTTGCGGTCAACTCCGAGCACCCAGTCCTGTTGCGGCATGTACGCGAGCCTCCGTCACTGCGAATAGAACTGGATTCAGTCCTAGCACCTTGCGGCGACACGCGCTCTGGTCTTCGCCGTCTACTGCGCTGACGGAAACCGGGGTGGCCGCTTTTCGCGTAGCGCGGTATAGCCCTCGACCACATCCGGTCCGAGAAACGTCAACATCTCGTAGGCCGCGGACTGGTCGAAGATGGGACCGGCATTGCGCAGCCAGTTGTTGAGTGCGCGCTTGGTGAGCCGGATCGCCTGCTGGGCGCCGGTGGCCAGCAGGTCGGCCACCCGGAGTGCTTCGTCCAAAACCTCTTCGCGGGGAAGGGCTTTGGCGACCATTCCGATGCGCTCGGCCTCGACTCCGCTGATCATCTCGCCCGTCATGAGGTAGTACTTCGCCTTTGCGGTCCCGGCGAGCAACGGCCAGATGATCGCGGCGTGATCGCCCGCGGCGACCCCCAGTTTGACGTGGCCGTCGCCGATCTTGGCGTCCTCGGCGATGATTGCCACATCGGCCAGCAGCGCGGCCACGGCACCGGCACCGACCGCGACGCCGTTGATCGCGGACACGATCGGTTTGTCGCAATTGATCATGTTGTAGACCAGGTCGCTCATCTCGCCGAGCATGTGCGAGACGCGGTCGTAGTCACCCGCCATACGTTCGACCATGGCCAGATCCCCGCCGGCGCTGAATGCCTTTCCCGCACCGGTGATCACGGCCACCCGGGTTTCCGGATCGGCCGCCACGTCCTGCCAGATGCCGGCCAGCTCGGCGTGCATGCCCTCGTCGGCGGCGTTGTACTTCTCGGGCCGGTTGAGCGTGATCAGCAGGACGCCGTTGTCGCGGCGCGTCAGGGTCAGCTGCTGGTAGTCGGTGAATGCCATCTCGCGAAGCCTCTCTGCTGCAAGCGGGTGCATGAAGCGCTGCGCCCGACGGCAACTCACGTTACGGTCTCCCGACCGCCGCCGCGGTCAGCCCACGCGGGCGGCGATCTCGGACGGCTGCGCTGCCCGGGACCACGCCAGTGGATTCAGGTTGCGGTACGGATCGCCGGCCCGGACTTCCTTGAGGTCGGCCAGGATCTGTTCCAGCGCTTGCTGAGTCGTCGACTTGACCGTCTCGACCCAACGAACGTGATTCGTCCCCTTGGTCGGTGCCGTGGTGGAAATCGGCTCCCCGAACTCGAGGTACATGCGTTGGGGGCGGGGGATCAGTGTCGGGCCGACACCACGCACCAATGGCATTGCCATGTCGGTGCGCCCAGCGAGCCGCTTGCCGATGGACTGGCTCAGCCGGCCCAGCGTGCTGTCACGTTCGAATAGCGGTTCGTAGACATCGTCACTGCCGACCAGTCCGACGGGCACGATCGGGTACCCGCTTTCGATGGCCACGCGGGCGAAGCCGTTTCGGCCCTCCCACTTGAGCTGGTACTCCTCGCCCTTGAACTTGGGCATCTCGCGCCCGCCGCCCGGAAACACCAGCACGGTTTCGTTGTGCCGCATGAGTTCTCGCGCGGTGTCGGGATGGCCGACGACGCCGCCGTACGCGGCGACGAGATCGCCGCCGAAGCCTTTGGCCTGCGCCAGGCCGCGCTCCGCGAGTGGCCGCACCTGCACGCCGAGTTCCCGGCGGGTGTAGTAGGGCATCAGCAGAATCTCGGCGAAGCCGAACGCGGTGTGATTGCCCACCAGCAGAAAACGGCCGTCGCGGGGCAGCCGGTCCAGCCCGGTCACGTATGGCCGGTACAGGTCGATCAGCGGTTCGAGAGCATCGCCGGTGGCGTCCAACACATTTCGTAGCGTGCGGATGCGTTGCGGCGGATCCATGATGGCAGCGATCTCGTCGTCGGTGACAGTCGGCCGGCCCTGTGGCGGTCCGAATCCCATCGTGGCTCCCGTCGGTGTCGTGGTGTTGTCACCAAGGTACCGACAGATTTGATAGATCAGCTAATAAAAGCCTGTGAACTTCGCATCGCGGCACGTTCCTTCGGCGTCGTCGCGCCCCAGATGCCGTAGGGCTCATAGGCTTCCATGGCATGGCCGAGGCACTCGCGCAGTACCGGGCACTGGCGGCAGATCTGCTTGGCGTGCTCTTCGTGGGCGATGCGGCGGGCGCCGCGGTCGTCGTCGCCGGTGTAGAACACCTCGGCCGGCAATCCACGGCAGCGGGCGCGTAACTGCCAATCCCACGCGGCGGTGGTCGCCGCGCCGCGCGCGTGGGACCAGGGACGTGGCCGATGCCGGGTACTGCGTGACGGGGATGCGCGTATGTCAGCGCGGCAAGGGGATACCCGAGCCAAGGTCATCGGCCGTACTTGCGATTGAATTTCTCGACCCGGCCCGCGGTGTCGAGGATCTGCCGCTTGCCGGTCCATACGGGGTGTGAGTCCGATGTGACGTCGACGACGATCAGGGGGTAGGTGCGTACGCCGTCGGCGGTCTGCCACTCGATCGTTCGCGAGCTGGTGGCAGTGGATCGGGTCAGGAAGGTGCGCCCGGTGGTGGCGTCCTGGAAGACGACGGGGTGGTAGTCGGGGTGAATGCCGGCCTTCATGAGAGCCTCCGTCGGTTAAATGAAAATCGTTGTCATTAAGGCGTGGTCGACGATACCCCACAGGTCATCGCTTGTCGAAAATTATTTTCAATAAGCGGCAGCTCGCTCTCAGCCGGCGTCGCTACTGTCGGTACACCCGGCGCCTGACGACGAGGAGATCGATGACGCGGCTCTGGTCTGTGGCGGCGGTGTTGCTGTGCGTTGCCGCGTTGCTATCCGGCTGCACGGCTCGGTCGGGTAAGCCGCCGCCGGTGTCGGTCCACCCGCCGATGCCACCGATGGGCTGGAACTCGTGGAACTCCGGCGTCGAACTCACCGAGGCCAACATCAAAGCCGTCATCGACGCCATGGTGTCTTCCGGCATGCGTGACGCCGGCTACCGGTACGTCGACCTCGACGCCGGCTGGGCTGCGCCGCAACGTGCAGCCGACGGCGAATTGCAGGCTGACCCAACACGTTTCCCGGACGGCATGGCAGTTCTGGCCAAGTACGCCCACGACCGCGGGATGCTGCTGGGCTTGTACGCGAGCCCGTTCAACGAAGGGTGCAGTGCCGAGCCGGCATTGGCCGCTGTCGGCCATGAAACCCAGGATGCGAAGGAATACGCGGACTGGGGCGTCGACATGCTCAAGTACGACTGGTGTCGCAACGAGGCCGACCACGAGCATCAGGTGCGGGTGTTCAGCGCCATGCGCGACGCACTCCGTGCGTCCGGTCGGCACATCGTCTACAGCATCAACCCCAACAGTTCCGATGATCAGACAGCGGGCATCCGCTACGACTGGTCTGACATCGCCGACATGGTCCGCGCCACCAACGATCTCGTACCGGTCTGGCATGACCAGCTGCCGCGACTGGGGCCGCTGGACCCGTTCGCCGGTCACGTCTACCTGGGTGTGCCCGACGAATTCGCAGCGGCGGCAAAGGCTCTCGCGCCCAGTAAACAGGACTACTGGGTCGACGCCGACATGCTGGTCGCCGGCATCGGCTGGAACGACTGGGTTGCCAAGCATCTGCAGTCGGTCCGCGACCAGCTCACCGTTGGTGTGCCCGCCGACGCGGTACGGCAGTTCGCGACGGCCTCCGACGATCAACTTCTGCACCTGGTCACCGACCATCAACCCAGCTTGACCGGCGACGAGCAGCGCGCCCATCTGTCGTTATGGTCGATGTTGTCGGCACCGTTGATCGCCGGCAACGACGTCAGAACCATGAGTGGCGATAGCCGTGACCTGCTGACCAACCGGGACGTCATTGCCATAGACCAGGACCCGCTGGCTGCGCCCCTGCATCCGCTGCCGGCGGACCCACGGGTGCAGCTCAAGCGGTTGTCCGACGGCGCCACAGCGTTTGCGATGTTCAACGCGACCGACAAACCGGTCACCATCGCGACAACCGCCGCAGCGGCGGGATTACCGGCCGAGCACTGTTACACGGTCCGAGACGCCTGGTCACACCAGGACAGCGCCAGCACCGGGGCGATCGACGGCGGAACCATTGCCCCGCATGCCGTTACGCTGCTGCGGGTGACTCCCCGGTGTCAGTGAGTTCGTCGATGACGGTGACGTCGGGCGCGCGGCGTTCACGGCTGAGTGATCGGTAATTGCGCTGGTTCCCGAGGGTCGGGCTGAACTGGACCGGACCGACCTCGTCACACGTGGCGGCCTCCGCCGGTAACGTTTCCCGCGTGCCGGAATCGACCACGGATGAGCTCGCATCGTTGGGGTTCTTCGCGAGTTGCCGTCGGGAGGATCTCGACCCGCTCGCGCCGCTGCTGCGTCCGCTGACGGCCGAACCGGGCAAGGTTCTGATGACCCAGGGCGAAGTTGCGTCGTCGTTCATCCTGATCAGCGCCGGCAGCGTCCGGGTGACGCACGCCGCTCCCGACGGCGAGCTCATGGTCCACACCATCGGCCCGGGCCTGATCGTCGGTGAGATCGCGCTGCTGCGGGGTGGTACCCGCAATGCCACGGTGCTGGTCACCGAACCGCTGGCCGGATGGGTCGGCGGGCACGATGCCCTGACCGCCATGCTCGACGTGCCCTGCATGGCCGAGCGGCTGGTGCGCACGGCGCGGCAGCGGCTCGCGGAGTTCATCACGCCACTTCCGGTGAAGTTGAGCGACGGCAGTCAGATGTACCTACGGCCCGTGCTGCCGGGCGACAACCCGCGCGTACGCCAGGGGCCCGTCCGGTTTTCGACCGAGACCATCTACCGCCGGTTCCAGACGGCCTACCAGCCCAGCTCGGCGCTGATGGCCTACCTGTTCGAGGTGGACTATGTGGACCACTTCGTCTGGGTGCTGACCGACGGTCTGGACGGACCGGACGGGCCGATGGTCGCCGACGCGAGATTCGTTCGGCTGCACGAGAATCCGACGGTCGCCGAGGTGGCCTTCATGGTCGGTGACGACTATCAGGGCCGGGGCATCGGGACCTTCCTGATGGATGCGCTCGTGCCTGCCGCCCGGGGCTCGGGTATCGAGCGGTTCGCGGCGCGGGTGCTGTCCGACAACTTTCCGATGCGGAAGATCCTCGAGCACTACGGTGCCACCTGGGAGCGTGACGACCGCAACATGATCGTCACCGAGTTCGACGTCCCGAAACCGGACCAATTGTCGTTGTCGCACAAGCAGTATCGTGAGATCCACACGTTGGCTCAGCAAGTGATCAAGGCGGTCGGCTGATGACGGAATCGCTGTACTCCGGGCGTTCGCTGCTGAACAAGGACACCGCGGTGTGCATCTCGCTGGCGGCCCGGCCCAGCAACATCGGTACCCGTTTTCACAACTACCTCTACAACGAGCTGGGCCTGGACTTCCTCTACAAGGCCTTCACCACAACCGACATCGTCGCGGCGATCGGCGGCGTCCGGGCCCTGGGAATCCGCGGCTGCTCGGTGTCCATGCCGTTCAAAGAGGACGTCATCGCGCTCGTCGATGAGCTGGAAGTGTCGGCGCGCGTGATCAATTCGGTGAACACGATCGTCAACGACGGAGGCCGGCTCACCGCCTGCAACACCGACTACCTGGCGATCGCCCGGCTCATCGACGAGCATGGCCTGGACCCGGCCGCGTCGTTGCTCATCCGCGGCAGCGGCGGTATGGCCAGCGCGGTGGCAGCGGCCTTCCGGGACAAGGGATTCGAGGCGGGCACCATCGTGGCCCGCAACGCGCAGACCGGTGGACGCCTGGCGGAGCGCCTCGGGTACCGCTACGCGGCAGACGCCGCCGGTGGCGCGGACGTCGTCGTCAACGTCACCCCGATCGGGATGTCGGGTGGTGCTGAAGCCGACGACCTGTCCTTCGATCCCGACGTTATTATCAAGGCGCACAACGTGTTCGACGTGGTCGCGCTGCCCTCGGAGACCCCGCTGGTGCGCGCGGCGCGGGCGGCCGGAATTCCGGTGATCACCGGTGCCGAGGTGATCGCCCTGCAAGCCGCCGAACAGTTCGAGCGGTACACCGGGGTGCGGCCGACGGCTGAGCAGGTGGCCGCGGCGTCGGAGTTCTCCCGAGCCTGACTCAGGGCACTTTGATCGTCAGAGACTTGTCGATCGCGGCGGTCGCATCCATCAGCGGCGCGATCGTTTCTTTGGTGCCGCTCGCTTTGACCTGCAGCAGGATCACGCCATCTTTGGTGGGGATGGCTGCGGTCTTCTGCGCTATCAGGCGGTCCTTGCCGTCCTGGCTGTACATGCCGCCGACCTGACATGCCTTGAAACCGCCGAGGGTGGCGTTGCAGTTGGTTCCGGCGTCCTGCCAGCCCTGCAGGTTCTGCAGTTCGCCGGGCGCGTACTGCAACACCTCGTCGGCATTGCCGCCGGGCAGCTTCGTGACCAGCACGGTGATGGTCGGCGGATCGGCCTTCATCGACGGATCGTCGAATCTGCTTGCGCTCCAGGCTTCTTTAGGTGTCTGTGCGCCCGCGTCCACCCAGCCCTGGGGGAGCGGCATGTTCAGCGTCGGAGCGCCGGCATCGCCGGGATGCAGCTGCTGCGCGGTGATGTTCTTCTCGCGCAGGTAGTCCTGGATCGTCTTCTTCGGCGCCGCCGGTGCGCTCGGTGACGCCGAGGTCGGTGCCGCCACGGCGCTGGTGCTCGGGGTGCCGGTCGAAGTGGACGTCGACGACGGCGCCGGTTTCGAGCCCGAGTTGCAGGCACTCGCACCCAGCGCGCTCACGGTCACGGCCAGCGCAAGGCCGGCGACCCTCATCGGCACCATTTGCTTCTCCTGTCGTCGGTTGCAGACTACGGGGCGGACGACGCCGTTGGTGCGAGCTTCCGGTGCCCCGCCGTGTCCGCAAAAGACGTACCGGCGTGGCGGCGGATATTGTCCGGGGTCGGCGCGTTCGCCGTGCTATCAACAGCAAATGCGCGCACTCGCGTGGTCCACAGCGGTTCTCGTGTGCGCCGCGTGCGGGTCGACCACCGGACCCGAGCGGCCGACCACCACCGCGGTCGCAAAACCCGCCGATCCGGCCGGCATCGGCCGGATGCGTCGAAAATTGCCGGCGGACCTGCGGGGCTACGAGTTCGGGGCGTTGCCGGCGTCGGCCGCGCCGACGACCTTCTGGGGCATGTCTTCCGGGACGGCCGCGGATCCGCGGGATTGTGCGGCGTTGGTGGCCGCACCGTCTGACGGGGTGCGCGGCTGGTCGGCTTCGGGGCCCGGCGGCATCGTGTACGCGACCGCGGCGCCGGGGGCCGCGCCGACGCCGGAAGTCGTCGGAGGCTGTCGCACCTGGACATTGAGCACCGGCCGGGCGCGAGCCGTCGTCGACCTCACCGACGCGCCCCAGATCGCCGACGCCCGCACACTGGGCCTGACGGCGCACATCACCACCAGCGTGGAGAACGGCGCGCAAACCCATTCGCAGGCAACGACTCTGATCGCCTACGTCGATACGCTGGCGGTTTCGGTCACCATGGTGACCGATCCGGGCGCCGTCGCTCCGCCCTTGCCCGCGGACCTCCCGGCGACATTGTTGGACGCGGCCGTGCGGTCGGTGCGCGGCCTCCCGGCCGCCGACGGGTTGGCCCGGTAGATTCGCCACAATGCGCAGAACGGTGCTCGCGGTGGCCTCCGCCGGTCTGGTGGCGGCATGCACGTCCCACGCCCAGGTGGTCGCCGACCCCGACATCACGAAAATCCTTGATCTGAAGGGCAGTTTCGGTCCGGATTACCAGGTCAAGACGGTTGCGCCGACGGGCATCGACCCGCGCGCGTTCGCCCCGCAGACGCTGCCGCCCGGCCTCAAATTCGAGCCACCGGACTGCGCGAAGTTTGCCTCCGGCATGGCCGTCGCGCCCGGTGCCAAGGGCAACATGACGGCCGTCACGGCGGAAGGGCAGGGCAACCGGTTCGTCATCCTGGCCGTGGAGACATCCGAACCCATCGCGCCGGCTGATCCGGGTGACGCCTGCAAGAAGGTCGCCTTCTCCGGTGCCGGGGTGCGGGGCCTGGTCGAAGAGGTGCCGGCCCCGGCGATCGACGGGGTGAAGACCCTGGGCACCCACCGCATCCTCGAGACCGTGGCCAACGGCAAACCCGCCTCCGGCCAGCTGTACAACTACGTCGCGGGTTTCGGCCGGTTCCTCGTGATCGTCACCGCCAACTCGCTCGTCGAGCCGGACAAGCCCGTCATACCGGTCAACACGCAGAAGGTAGCCGAACTGCTGACCAAATCGGTCTCCGCGGTACGCGGAAATTAGGCACTGTCGTCGGGGTTCGAACGACTAGCGGACGTTCCGCGGCCGGAACTGGATGCTGATCCGCGGCCCCGTGGGGCGGGCGGTCTTGGGTACCGCGTGTTCCCACGTGCGCTGGCAGGATCCGCCCATGACCAGGAGGTCGCCGTGGTCTTGCGGCAGCCGGACGCTGGTTCGTCTGCCGTCGGCGGCCGCGTTGCGCGGCCGCAAAGCGAAAACCCTTGTCGCTCCGAGACTCAGCACCGCGACCATGGTGTCCTCCGTGCTGCTGCGCCCGATGGTGTCGCCGTGCCAGGCCACGCTGTCGTTGCCGTCGCGATAGAGGCACAAGCCGACGGTGGTGAACGGCTCGCCGAGCTCGTGTGCGTAGGCGTCGTTGAGGCGCACCCGCAGCCTTGCCAGCCCGGGATGAGGTGCGCGGTCCTGCGCGAGGTCATGGAAGCTGACGAGGCGCGGCACGTCGAGCACCTTGTCGTACATCTGGCGCTGTTCGGCGCGCCAGGGAATGGCGGTCAAGAGTTCGTCGAAGAGGCTGTCGGCGCCCGTCAGCCAGCCGGCGCGGACGTCCACCCAGGCGCCGTCGCCGAGCCACCGCCGTTCGGCATGGTCGAACAGCGAACCCTGAATCGCCAAGGACACCCCGCGATTCTATCGCACACGCGTTCGATGTGTCGGGACCCTTCTTGACTCTGCCGTGGCGGCGTCCGCCTTGCACTTCTGCTCTGCAGACACGGGTCAACGCCAGGAAGGTATGACGATCTCCATGTTCCAGGTGGACGGCGAGATCGGCAGACCGGTCAGGATCGGGTACATCCAGGCGAAGTTGGTGATCACGAGTGCCACGTAGAAGCACACGACCAGCAGCCCGAGGGTTCGTCGTTCCGGTTCGGTCGATCTTGGGTACAGGATGTCGCCGAGGATCAGCGTGATCAGGATGATCAGGAACGGCGCCATGGGCGTCGCGTAGAAGAAGTACATCTGGCGATCGATGTCGGCGAACCAGGGCAGGTATCCGGCGGCGTAGCCCGTCAGCGCGGCGGCGTACCGCCAGTCGCGTCTGACGAACGTCCGCCACACCGCCCAGGCCAGCACCGGCACCGCGATGAACCACATCGCCGGCGTGCCCGCCAGCATCACGGCTTTGACGCACGACTGCGCGCCGCAGCCCGGCACATTGTTGTTGTCGATGGCGTAGAGCACCGGCCGCAGCGACATCGGCCACGTCCACGGCTTGGACTCCCACGGGTGGTGATTGCCCGCGGCGTTGGTCAGCCCGGCATGGAAGCGGTAGACGTCGTGCGTGTAGTACCAGAGCGAGCGCAGCGTGGCGAGCGGTCCGTCGCCGATGTTCCGGCCCTCCATGTGCCGGTCGATCGCGGTCTCGGAGGCGAACCACGGCGCATACGACGCCAGGTACACGCCGATCGGGATGAGCGTCAGCGCCCACATCCCCGGCAGGACGTCGCTGCGCAGCGTGCCGAGCCACGGCCGCTGCACGCGGTACGCGCGGCGGGCCGCGACGTCGAACGCGATCGTCAGCAGCCCGAAGAACACCATGTAGTACAGGCCCGACCACTTGACCGCGAGCGCCAGCCCCAGCAGCACGCCGGCACCGAACCGCCACCAGCGCACGCCGAGTCGCGGGCCCCACACCGTCTCGTTGATCCGGCCCTCGGTCATTGCGACGTGCATGCGGGCGCGCACCTGGTCGCGGTCCACGATCAGGGCGCCGAACGCCGCCACGATGAACACGGCCTGGTAGACGTCGAGCAGCGCGGTGCGGGCCGAGACGAAGCTGACGCCGTCGGCGATGATCAGCAGCCCGGCGATACCGCCCAGCAGCGTCGAGCGCGTCATCCGCCGCGCGATCCGCGCCACGAGCAGCACCAGGATGACGCCGCACACCGCGCCGGAGAACCGCCAGCCGACGCCGTTGTAGCCGAACATCCACTCGCCGATGGCCATCAGCTGTTTGGCGACCGGCGGGTGCACCACCAGGCCGTAGCCGGGATTGTCCTCGACGCCGTTGTTGTGCAGCACCTGCCAGGCCTGCGGGGCGTAGTGCTTCTCGTCGAAGATCGGGGTGCCGGCGTCGGTCGGCGAGCCCAGGTTCAGGAATCGGGTGACGACGGCCAGCGCGGTGATCACCGCGGTCATGGTCCAGCCCCGCAGCCGGTCGGTCGGGCCGAAATGGGCGGCGGGCGTCAGCGGCGCCGGACTGATCACGGGGACCTCGCGCTCGGCGTCGGATGCGTCGAGAGCGGGGGCGGTCACGTCAGCGATCGTAGGCTGTCCCGTGTGACTTCTGCGTTTGGTCCGCCCGCGGACGCCGGTCGACTGCTGCTCGCGGCCACTCCATTGGGCCAGCCCGGCGACGCTTCGGCCCGCCTGATCGAGGCGCTCGGGACTGCCGATGTGATCGCCGCCGAGGACACCCGACGGGTGCGTGCGCTGGCCGCGTCGCTGGATGTCCGACCGGTGGGGCGCGTGGTCAGTTTCTTCGACCAGAACGAGGCGTCGCGGGTCGCGGGGCTGGTCGAGTCGATCGCCGCAGGCGAGACCGTGCTGGTGGTCAGCGACGCCGGTATGCCGTTGATCAGCGACCCGGGCTATCGGCTGGTGGCGGCGTGCGCTGAGGCCGGGTTGCCGGTGTCGTGTCTGCCGGGGCCGTCGGCGGTGACGACGGCGCTGGCGGTGTCCGGGCTGGCGTCGGACCGGTTCTGCTTCGAAGGCTTCGCACCCCGCAAAGGACGGCGGGCCTGGCTGGCCGGTTTCGCGACCGAGCGACGGACGTGCGTGTTCTTCGAGTCACCGCGCCGATTGGCCGAATGCCTGGCCGATGCGGTGTCCGCGCTGGGACCGGAGCGGCGCGCCGTCGTGTGTCGCGAGTTGACCAAGACGCACGAGGAGATTCGCCGCGGCACGCTCGCGGAATTGGCCGAGTGGGCCGCCGACGGGGTGCTCGGGGAGATCACCGTGGTGCTGGCAGGAGCGACACCGGTGGCGGATATCGACACGTTGGTCGCGCTGGTTCAGGAACTGGTCGACGACGGCGCGCGCGTCAAAGACGCCTGCGCGCAGGTGATCGCCGAGAACCCCGGCGCGCCGTCGCGGCGTGAGCTCTACGACGCGGTCCTCAAGTCCCGCGACTGACCCGGTTCACTGGCCCTGCTCGCCAGACAGCGCGAGGCTGACGGTGGCGGCGGCTTTGTGGAGGCACTCTTCCCACTCGCGGTCGGGGTCGGAATCGGCGGTGATGCCGCCGCCCACGCCCAGGACCGCGGCGCCGTCGGCGTCGAATTCGACCGTGCGGATCGCGACGTTCAGTTCGGTCCCGGCCAGGGGAGAAGCCAAACCGACTGTCCCGCAATAGATCCCGCGATCATCGGGCTCCCACTCGGCGAGCAGCTCGCGGGCGCGGCATTTCGGGGTACCGGTGACCGACGCCGGCGGGAAGGTGGCATCCAGCACTGCAGCCATCGGCGTGTCAGTCGGAACCTGCGCCGACACCGTCGACACGAGATGCCATACGCCAGGGGCGGGTTCTACTGCCAGGAGCTGCGGGACCCGTACCGATCCGGTCGTCGCGACACGGCTCAGGTCGTTGCGGACGAGGTCGACGATCATGATGTTCTCGGCGACGTCCTTGACCGACGACGCCAGCTCCGAAGGTGAATGATCAAGGGGCAGAGTGCCTTTGATGGGGCTGGAGGTGACGACCTCGCCGCGGCGGCTCAGGAACAGCTCGGGGGACAATGACGCCACCGCACCCCATTCGCCCGCGACGAAGGCGGCACGTGAGGGCGCGGTCCGCGTCACCGCGTCGACGAAAAAGTCAAGGGGCGCACCGGATATCCGTCCGGTGAAGCGCGTACATACGCAGGCCTGGTACACCTCGCCGGCGGCGATCGCGTCCAGACAGGACAGCACCCCCGCGCGGTGGCTGGCGCGGTCCGGCGGGTTCCAGTCGATGTCGTACGGCGCGGGTGCGGCCGGCTCGAGGCCGGCCAGCCAGTCGGGAATCATTGCACCGGAAAGGCTTTCGTACCACCAGTGTCCGGCGGCGTCCCGTCGCAGGACACAGTCCGACCAGCCACCCGCTGCTACTGGAATCCGGCTGCGTCCGTCCGGGTAGGACAGGTAGCCGAACCAGCCGCCGCCGATTACCGCACCGGAACCCGGTGGCGCGTCGAACACTTCGGCGGCGGCCATCGGTGCGACGGCCACACTCGGTGCGATGACGGCCGTCGCGCCGAACCAGTCACCCAGCAGTGCGGCGGGCGGTGGCAGGCCCCGGCGGGCGGCGGCGTCGGCGACAGCCTTCAAGACCCCCGGGCCGTCGCCCAGGTCGGGCAACCGCTCGACTCGCACGCCCCACAGCTTGTCAGACGGTCCGCCGGATCTCCCGTTCGACCAGCACTCCACCGAGCTTCTCGGGGTTGCGCATGGCGTAGAAGTGGCTGATCTTGCCGTCTTCGATCTCGATCAGGATGACACCCTCGAGGTTCTCGCCGAGGTAGAGCACCAGCGCCGGGGCGTTGTTGTACGTCGCGAGGTCGATGCGGGCCTCGGGGTATTCCGATGCGCCGCGCATGAGCCCGAGGAGCAATCGCCCGACCTTGTCCGGTCCGTACACCGGGCGGCGGGCGGCACTGACCTTGCCGTCGCTGTCGGCGGTCCAGGTGACGTTCGGGGCCAGCAGCGTCATGAGGCCCGCCAGATCACCGGTCGCGGCCGCGGTGAGGAACTGGGTGGTCACCTCGGCGGACTTGGCGGTATCGGGCGTGAACCGTTTGCGGCGGGCCTGCACGTGTGCGCGGGCCCGGTGCGCCACCTGCCGGACTGCCGTGCTGGATTTACCTACGGCCCCGGCGATTTCGTCGTAGTCGAACCCGAACACCTCGCGCAGCACGAACACCGCCCGTTCGTCCGGGCTCAGCGTCTCGAGGACCACGAGCATCGCCATCGAAACCGACTCGGCCAGTACGACGTCCGATGAGGCGTCGCGCTCGTCGAGCAGCAGGGGCTCGGGCAGCCACGGGCCGACGTACTCCTCCCGGCGCCGCGCGCCGGCCCGCAGCGCGTTCAGCGCCTGCCGGGTGACCAACTGCGCGAGGTACGACTTGGTGTCGCGCACCGTGTCGAGGTCGACCTCGGCCCACCGCAGGTAGCTGTCCTGCAGCACGTCGTCGGATTCTGTTGCGGAGCCCAGGATTTCGTAGGCGATGGTGAAGAGCAAAGGCCGCAGGTGGGTGAACCGTTCGGCGTGTTCACCCCCTGCGACACTGGCTGAGCCGGTCATGCGTCGACGGTCTCCGCCAGCTGTTCGGCACGCTTGCCGCCCTTCATCACGAAGATCGCGCTCGGCTTGCGCGCAGTCCGCCGGATGCCCCACAGCGTGCCCTTGCAGATCGCTTCCTTCAGCTTGGCCCCGACCCGCCCGCCGATGTAGTAGTTCGTCGGCGAATCGTCCTTGTGGGCGATCTGGACGGTCGCCGTGCGGCGGCCCAGGCTGACGCAGGATCCGGCAAACACCGGGTCCAGGGTGGCCGGCTCGGTGCCGGCGATCCGGCTCAGCACGGTGCCCACCGCGGTCACGGTGAGCGGGCTCGTGGCCTGGCAGCTCATGCGCAGCGGCTGTCCCGACGGCGCCGCCGCGTCGCCCGTGGCCACGATCCGCGGATCGTCGATGCTGGTGAGGGTTTCGTCGGTGAGTAGGCGGCCCAGCACATCGGTGCGCAGCCCGCTGACGGTCGCCAGTTCCGGGGTGCCGAAGCCTGCGGTCCACACCGTCACGGCGCTGCTGATGAAGCGCCCGTCGGCCAGCGTCACGCGGTTGGCGGTGACGGAGCTGACGTCGCCTTCGACGACCGTCACGCCGAGCTTGGTCAGGGCCTTGGCCACCGAGCGGCGTGCCGGCGCGCTCAGCGACGGTCCGAGCTTGCTGCCGACCAGCACGACATTGCGCCCGGCTTCGGCGAATTCGGACGCCGCCTCGATACCGGTCAGGCCGGCGCCGATGACCACCACCGGCGCGGACAGCGGCACGTCCTGCAGCCGGGCCACCAGCCGCTCGGCCTGTTCGAATTCGGCCAGGGGGTAAGCGAATTCAGCGGCACCGGGCACCGACGCCGGGATCGTTCCGGTGCTGCCGACGGCGTAGATCAGGTAGTCGTAGCCCAGGGTGTCGCCGGACGCCAGCTCGACGGTGCGGGCGGCGGCGTCGATGCGGGTCGCGGTGTCGACCACCAGGCGCACATCGTCGGCGAGGAGCGTGTCATAGCCGACGGTGGCGTCATAGTTTCCGGCCGCATGCTGGTGCAGACGGATGCGCTCGATGAACTTGGGCCGCGGGTTCACCAGGGTGACGGCCACGTCGTCGCGCATCCGAACGTGGTTGGCCGCCAGCGCGCCGGCGTATCCGCCACCGATGACGACGACGCGATGGGGCTTCTGGTTTCCGGTCATCACTGCATCTCCTTCGGGGTTGGTTATGCCCTCAAGACACCAGCGGCGCCCGGATTGTGACACCTGCGCCCCGGGATGTGGCGCAGGTCACTCCTCTGGCTCGCCGAGATGGGAAATTCTGCCCAACTTCTGGCGATTCCTCGCCAGAAGTTGCCATCTCGGCGTGCTTGCTAGTCGGCCGGCGGCTGATAGCGGGGAAAAACGCCTTCGGGTGTCGGTAGCACCGTGCCAGGTGCCAGCCGGGTACCGACGGCGCGGAAATCCCGCGCCGAGGCGTCCTGCCCAAGAAGGTCGAGCAGCTTTCCCCCCGCCTCCGGCATCACCGGCTGCACCAGCAGCGCGGCGATCCGGACTGCTTCCAGCGTCGTGTACAGCACTGTGCCGAAGCGGGTCTGGTCCGACTCGGCGGGAGACTTGCGCAGCACCCACGGTTCTTCGGCCGAGAAATAGCGATTGGCGGCACCCAGCATCAGCCAGATCGCTTCCAGCGCCAGATGCATGGCCGGCACGTCGTAGTGCCCGCGCACGGTGTCCAGCAGGTCGTCGGCCTGCTTGAGCAGGTCGAGGTCGGCAGCGGTGAATTCGCCTGGCTCCGGGACGATTCCACCGAGGTTCTTGTTCACCATCGACAGTGAGCGCTGCGCCAGGTTGCCGAGCTCGTTGGCCAGGTCGGCGTTGATGCGGCCGATGATGGCTTCCTCGCTGTAGCTGCCGTCCTGTCCGAAAGACACCTCGCGCAGGAAGAAGTAGCGCACCTGATCCAGGCCGAATGCGTCGATCAGTGCGATGGGATCCACGACGTTGCCCACCGACTTGCTCATCTTCTCGCCCTTGACGTTGATGAAGCCGTGCGCGAAAACCCGCTCCGGAAGGGCGATTCCGGCCGACATCAGAAACGCCGGCCAGTACACGGTGTGGAACCGGATGATGTCCTTGCCGATCATGTGCAGGTTCGCGGGCCAGTACTTGCCGAACGCTTCGGCGGACGTGTCCGGGAAACCCACGCCCGTCAGGTAATTCGTCAACGCGTCCACCCACACGTACATGACGTGCTCGGGGTGGTCGGGGACCGGAACACCCCAGTCGAACGTGGTCCGCGAGATCGACAGATCCTTGAGGCCGCCCGAGACGAAGCTGACGATCTCGTTGCGGCGCACATCGGGTCCGATGAACGAGGGGTGTGCTTCGTAGTGCGCCAGCAGCCGGTCGGTGTAGGCCGAGAGCCGGAAGAAGTATGTCTGCTCTTCGGTCCACGTGACGGGCGTGCCCGTCTCGATGGCGAACCGGCCGGCCACACCGTCTACGTCGCGCACCTCGGTCTCGTCCTCGGCGAAGAAGCGCTCATCGCGGATCGAGTACCAGCCGGCGTAGGTGCCGAGGTAGATGTCCCCGGCGTCGTTCATCCGGCGCCAGATCTCCTTGGACGCCTCGTAGTGGTCGGCATCGGACGTCCGGATGAACCGGTCGAACGAGATGTTGAGCTTCTCCTGCAGCGCCTGGAACACGTCGGAGTTGCGCGTGGCCAGTTCGCCTGCGGTGATGCCCTCGGCCGCCGCGGCCTCGGCCATCTTCTGGCCGTGCACGTCGGTGCCGGTCAGGTAGCGCACGTCGAAGCCGTCGAGTCGCTTGAACCGGGCGATCGCGTCGGTGGCGATGTACTCATACGCGTGCCCGATGTGCGGTGCGCCGTTCGGGTACGCGATGGCGGTGGTGATGTAGAAAGGCTCACTCATTTGGGTCTCACTTTAGGGTGTCGCTGTGAGCGCCAAACGTGAGAAGCCGCCTGCCCCGCAACCGCTGCCCGGCCTGATCGACGCGCACACCCACCTGGATGCCTGTGGTGCGACCGACGCGGCGAGTATCAAAGAAATCCTGGACCGCGCCCAGGCTGTCGGCGTCGAGAAGGTCGTGACCATCGCCGACGACCTCGAGGCGGCCGAGTGGGCCGTGGGTGCGGCCCACGCCGACCCGCGCGTCTACGCCGCCGTCGCGCTGCACCCGACGCGCGCCGACGCCCTCGATGACCAGGCGAAACGCACCCTGGAAACGCTGGCTGCGGACCCGCGCGTCGTCGCGGTGGGGGAGACCGGCATCGACATGTACTGGCCCGGCAAGCTCGACGGTTGCGCCGACGAGGCGACGCAGCGCGAGGCGTTCGCCTGGCACATCGACCTGGCCAAACGCGTTGGCAAGCCGCTGATGATCCACAACCGCGACGGTGACGCCGAGGTCCTGGACGTGCTCAGGTCCGAGAGCGCGCCGGAGACGGTCATCTTCCACTGCTTCTCGTCTGATGCCGTGATGGCGCGGACGTGCGCCGACCACGGCTGGCTCATGAGTCTGTCCGGCACCGTCAGCTTCCGAAACGCACATGCGCTGCGCGAGGCGGCGGAGATCATTCCGTCGGACCTGCTGCTCGTCGAAACCGATGCGCCGTTCCTGACGCCGCACCCGTTCCGCGGGGCACCGAATGAGTCGTACTGCCTGCCGTACACGGTCCGTGCGCTGGCTGAGATCAGAAATTCTTCAGCGGTCGAAATTGCTGCGGTGACCTCGGAAAACGCTTCGAAAAGCTATGGACTGTATCATTAGTCCGAGTTGCCGCCTCCCGGAGACGTTCGTTACCGTTCTGTGATCAACCCGGTCGAGGTGGCTTTTATGCGGTCACCGCGGCCGCTGCTCGGGGCCACCTCGGGCCCGAAAGACACGGGATTGACGCTTTGAACGTTCTGAACAAGTTGCATGATGCGCGCTCGCCGATGCTGCGCGGCGTGACCGGGGCCTTCCTCGCCACGCTGACTGTCGCCGGAGGGTTCGCCGTCGCGAACCACAAGACCGTCACCCTCACGATCGACGGCGCACCGATGACGGTGCAGACCATGAAGTCCCGCATCGGCGACGTGCTGACCGAGAACGGCTTCTCGGTGGGCGAGCGTGACGACCTGTTCCCCGCGGCCGACCAGGAAGTGCACGAGTCCGACAACATCGTGCTGCGCCGCAGCCGCCCGCTCGAGATTTCGCTGGACGGCACGAACACGCGTCAGGTCTGGACCACCGCGGCCACCGTGCAGGACGCCCTCAAGCAGCTGTCCATGACCGACACCGCGCCCGTCGCCGCCGACCGCGCCACCCGCGTGCCGCTCGCCGGCATGTCGCTTCCGGTCGTCAGCGCCCGCGACGTGACCATCATCGACGGTGGTGTGCCGCGTCAGGTCCATCTGGCCGCAGCGAACGTGGCTGGGCTGCTCGCCACCGCCGGCGTGCCGCTGGAGCAGCGCGACACCGTCGTCCCCGCCGCGGCTACCCCGGTGACCGAAGGCATGCAGATCGAGGTGACCCGCATCCGGCTGCAGCAGGTGACGATGGAATCGCCGCTGGCCCCGACCATGAACACGGTGCCCGACCCGGCGCTGAACATGAGCCGCAAGGTGGTCGACGATCCCGGTCAGCCCGGCACCCAGAACGTCACGTTCGCCGTCGCCACGGTCAACGGAGTCGAGACCGGGCGGTTGCCGGTCGCCAATCAGGTGCTGACTCCGGCGCGGGACGGCGTCCTGCGTGTCGGCGCAAAGCCCGGTACCGAGGTGCCGCCGGTGGCGCAGGGGGCCGCCTGGGATGCCCTGGCGCGCTGCGAAAGCACCGGCAACTGGGCCATCAATACGGGTAACGGTTTTTACGGCGGAGTCCAATTTGATCAGAACACCTGGGAGCGGCAAGGCGGACTGCGTTATGCTGCGAGGGCTGATCTTGCGACACGTGAAGAGCAGATCGCGATTGCTGAAGTGACGCGAGCCCGCCAAGGTTGGGGTGCCTGGCCAGTCTGTAGCGGGAGAATTGGGGCACGATGACGATCCGGCTACTCGGTCGAACCGAAATCCGGCATCTGGCAAAAGAGCTTGATTTCCGGCCGCGTAAAGCTTTCGGACAGAACTTCGTGCATGACGCCAACACGGTGCGCCGCATCGTGTCGGCCTCCGGTGTGAACCGGCAGTCCCACGTGTTAGAGGTCGGCCCGGGTCTGGGTTCGCTGACGCTGGCGCTGCTGGACCGGGGCGCGAAGGTGACGGCCGTCGAGATCGACCCGGTGCTGGCCCGCCAGCTGCCGACCACGATCGCCGAGCACTCCCACAGCGAGATCGGCCGGTTGACCGTGCTGAACCGCGACGTGCTCGACCTCGTGCCGTCCGACTTGGACGAGCAGCCGACCGCGCTGGTCGCGAACCTGCCGTACAACGTCGCGGTGCCGGCCATCCTGCACCTGCTCTCCCAATTCCCGACCATCCGCACCGTCATGGTGATGGTCCAGGCCGAGGTCGCCGAGCGGCTCGCCGCCGACCCGGGCACCAAGGACTACGGCGTGCCCAGCGCCAAGGTGCGGTTCTTCGGCAATGTCCGCCGCTACGGCATGGTGTCGCCGACGGTGTTCTGGCCGATCCCGCGCGTCTACTCGGGTCTGGTCCGGATCGACCGGTACGAGACGTCGCCGTGGCCGGCCGACGACAACTTCCGCTCGCAGGTGTTCAACCTGATCGACATCGCCTTCGCGCAGCGGCGTAAGACGTCGCGCAACGCGTTCGCCGAGTGGGCGGGTTCGGGCAATGCCTCGGCCGAGCGCCTGCTGGCCGCCAGCATCGATCCGGCACGCCGCGGCGAGACCCTGGCGATCGCCGACTTCGTGCGGCTGCTGCAGCGGTCGGGCGAGCTGGACCGCGAGCAGCAGGCTGCTGCTCCGGAGCCCGACCAGCAGGTCGACGCCACCCACTGAGTCGGTGAGGCCGGCTTTCTCACCACTTGGTGTTGTGGCCGTTGCCGTGGGCGTTACTGTCGTGGCGTGTCTACGTCGGATGGAAACACCGCTTCTGAGTGGGTACCCACAGGCTCGGTGACCGTTCGTGTGCCCGGCAAGGTGAACCTGTACCTCGGTGTCGGGGACTGCCGCGATGACGGCTATCACGAGCTGACCACGGTGTTCCACGCCGTCTCCCTGTTCGACGAGGTGACCGTCCGCACCGCCGACCTGCTGTCGGTGGAGATGTTCGGCGATGGTGCGGAGAGCCTGCCGACGGACCACCGCAACCTCGCATGGCGGGCCGCGGAACTGATGGCCGAGCACGTCGGCCGGGCGCCCGACGTCGCCATCTCGATCGACAAGGCCATCCCCGTGGCCGGTGGCATGGCCGGCGGCAGCGCCGATGCGGCGGCCGTGCTGGTCGCGATGAACAACCTCTGGGAGCTGGGCGTGCCCCGGCGGGACCTACATGCACTGGCTGCCCGGCTCGGCAGCGATGTGCCGTTCGCGCTGCACGGCGGGACCGCGCTGGGCACCGGCCGGGGCGAGCAGCTGGCGACGGTGCTGGCTCGCAGCACCTTCCATTGGGTGCTGGCGTTCGCCGAGGGCGGGCTGTCGACGCCGAAAGTCTTCGCTGAGCTGGACAACCTAAGGGCCGACGCGCGCGCAGGCGGCCCGCTGGCGCTGGACGATCCCGAGCCGCTGCTGGCCGCGCTGGCGTCCGGTGATCCGCGAGAACTGGCGCCGCTGCTCGGCAACGATCTGCAGCCCGCGGCCGTCAGCCTGGACACCGGGCTGCGACGCACCCTGCGGGCGGGTGTCGAAGCCGGCGCGCTGGCAGGCATCGTGTCCGGGTCAGGGCCGACCTGTGCGTTCCTCTGTGCCTCCGCCGAGGACGCGGTCGAGGTCGGCACGCAGCTTTCCGGTGCCGGAGTGTGCCGGACGATTCGCGTGGCCAGTGGCCCGGTGCACGGCGCCAGAGTGGTGCCCGCGCCCAGCAAGCACGCCTGATCCCAATGTGACTCATCACTCAATTCGGCCAACAGTTTGTTAGCTACTTAAGAGTCTCTTAAGATGATCGATGGTGTATGCCAGCGGCCAGGCGTGGAACGCAATGGTGTCTCTCACCGGCGGTGCCGGTGAGGGGTCGAGGCGTGCCGGGGCAGCGTCGCCCAGGCATTCGGAACCATCGATTCGAGATATAACCGCGGCCGAATTGTGCGTGCGCGCCTCTACGAGTGCGCCTACCACCGGACGGACTATGGAACGACGGGCAGTGGCGCCTGACCTCAGGAGGTTGTCGTGAGCCGATTTACCGACAAGATGTACTACAACGCTCGTACATCGCAGCGGGGCATGGTCACCGGTGAGCCGCACGAGCCGGTGCGCCACACCTGGGGCGAGGTCCACGAGCGCGCCCGGCGAATCGCTGGCGGCTTGGCGGCTGCGGGCATCGGTCACGGCGACAAGATCGGCGTGCTCGCCGGTTTCCCGGTGGAGATCGCGCCGACAGTGCAGGGCATCTGGATGCGCGGCGGCAGCCTGACGATGCTGCACCAGCCGACGCCCCGTACCGACCTGGCTGTCTGGGCTGAAGACACCATGAACGTCATCAGCATGATCGAGGCCAAGGCCGTCATCGTCTCCGAGCCGTTCCTCGTCGCCATCCCCGTGCTGGAGGAGAAGGGCCTACTGGTTCTCAAAGTCGGCGACCTGCTCGCCGCCGAGCCGATCGACCCCGTCGAGACCGGCGAAGACGACCTCGCGCTGATGCAGCTGACCTCGGGCTCGACCGGGTCGCCCAAGGCCGTGCAGATCACGCACCGCAACGTCTTCTCGAACGCCGAGGCCATGTTCATCGGCGCCGAGTACGACGTCGACAAGGACGTCATGGTCAGCTGGTTGCCGTGCTTCCATGACATGGGCATGGTGGGCTTCCTCACCATCCCGATGTACTTCGGTGCCGAGCTGGTCAAGGTCACGCCGATGGACTTCCTGCGCGACACCCTGCTGTGGGCCAAGCTCATCGACAAGTACAAGGGCACCATGACGGCGGCCCCGAACTTCGCCTACGCATTGTTCGCCAAGCGTCTGCGGCGCCAGGCCAAGCCGGGCGAATATGACCTGTCGACCCTGCGGTTCGCGCTGTCCGGCGCCGAGCCCGTCGACCCCGCCGACGTCGAGGACCTCATCGATGCCGGCAAGCCGTTCGGCCTGAAGTCATCGGCCATTCTGCCGGCCTACGGCATGGCCGAGACCTGTCTGGCCGTGTCGTTCTCACCGTGCAACGCCGGCCTCGTCGTCGACGAGGTCGACGCCGACCTGCTGGCCGCCCTGCGTCGCGCCGTGCCCGCCTCGAAGGGCAACACCCGTCGTCTCGCCTCGCTGGGCCCGCTGCTGCGCGACCTCGAGGCCCGCGTCGTCGACGAGGACGGCAACGTCCTGCCCGAGCGCGGTGTCGGCGTGATCCAGCTGCGCGGCGAGTCGGTCACCCCGGGCTACATCACCATGGCCGGCTTCCTGCCGACGCAGGACGAGAACGGTTGGTACGACACCGGTGACCTCGGCTACATCACCGAGGAAGAGAACGTTGTGGTGTGTGGCCGCGTGAAGGACGTCATCATCATGGCGGGCCGCAACATCTACCCGACGGACATCGAACGTGCCGCGGGTCGAGTGGACGGCGTGCGCCCGGGTTGCGCCGTGGCGGTGCGCCTCGACGCCGGTCATTCGCGTGAGACCTTCGCTGTCGCAGTCGAATCCAACGCCTGGCAGGACCCGGTGGAGGTGCGCCGGATCGAGCACCAGGTGGCTCACGAGGTCGTGACCGAGGTCGACGTGCGGCCGCGCAACGTGGTCGTGCTCGGGCCCGGGACCATCCCGAAGACCCCGTCCGGCAAGCTCCGTCGCGCCAACTCGGTAGAACTCGTCACCGGCTAGGTTCTTCTGCGCGAGTTTTTTCGAAAACCCTCGGTTTCCTCGGAAATCGGGGGTTTTCGTTTGGTTCCCGAGTGTGGGATTGTTCCCTTCCCTGGGTGAAAGCTGTGAACTCCGGGTAATCTCTCGCTGAATTATTGACGAGAGGACCGGCATATTCATGGGTCGTGTGATCGCGGCTGTTGTCGCAGTGTTCGGCGCGAGCATCATCGCCGCGGTACCCGCTTGTGCTGACGGGTCGGCAGGCGTGGTCGAGAACCCGAATGACGTCGCCGCGGCGGTCGGCTCCGGAGTGCGCAACGGCGTCATCGTCGGCTTCTCCGCAACCGGAGCTGACATCCATTCTGCTTCCGCGGCGGTGATCGCGGCGTGTAAGCGCGCCGGCGCCGATCAGTGCACCAGCGACGAGGTCACCAACGACCGGTTGTGCATCGTGAACGTGGACGCCCCCGAAAGCGGTGTGGTGGCCGGTGGTGCCGGACCGACCGTCGAGGACGCGCGCCGAGACGCGCTCAACCGGGCCGCGGCCAACAACACCCCGCTTGCTCCGGACTCGCCCACGCTTGCCTCGGCCTGCCCGTGAGCTGAGTCACGCAACGGACCGTTTTCGCGAATTCCGTTGTGTGCGAAAGTTCCTCGCCAATCCGGTGACGTTCCTCACCGGTATTTCTCAGACCAACAGGTCAGCGGGTTTGGCTGATTCAGCCACATGTGAGTTCGCCATGAGTTAATGGCACAGACACCTGGCCGAAACATATAGTCGAACTAACATGCGTTACGGAAGGCGCATTCTAGTTCTCAGCCCGGCATCGCGCCGACCGATGACAGGCAGCCTTCCCCGATAGTGAGAAGGTGACATGACTCATCAAGGCAAGCGCAGGATGGCAGCTCTGCTGGTGGGCTTGGCCTCGGTCAGTGGCATCATGGCGCCGGTTGCCGGCGCCCGCGCGACCTGTCAAGACTCCGGCAGCCAGACCACCTGTGAGACGAACGGCAGCGTGGCCATCAAGGTGACCCCGGAGGCCCGGGCCTATGACGACACTCAGGCTTCGCGGGTCGGCGCCCAGGGCCGCCGCAGCTGCTACACCGATGCCGTTGACCGGCAACACATCTGCGGATAATTCAGCCCGCGAAAGTCGCGACAGCCCCCAAATTCAATGGAATTTAGGGGCTTTCGCGACTCTAGCGGAGAACCGCTACCAGGCGTGGACGGTGTTCTGTGCCGCCTCGACGCCGTGCTGCAGCAGCAATTCCGTTGCGTCAGCAGCTTGTTCGAGGATGGTGCCCAACTCGGGCCGTTCCTTCGAATTGAAGTTCTCCAACACGAACGCCGCCGGGTCTTGGCGCCCCGGCGGGCGGCCGACGCCGATGCGGACACGCTGAAAGTCCTTGGTGCCCAAGGCTGAAGCGACGGACTTCAGGCCGTTGTGGCCGCCCTCGCCGCCACCGAACTTGAGCCGGATACGGCCGAAGTCGATGTCGAGCTCGTCGTGGATCACGACGATGTCGGCCGGCGCGATCGAATAGAACTTCGCCAACGGCCCGACGTGCCTACCGGATTCGTTCATGTACGTGCGCGGCTTGGCGAGCACCACGGACCGGCCTGCCAGCCGGCCCGTGGTGACTTCAGCTCCGGACTTCTTGTGCACCTTGAACCCCGCGCCGATGCGATCGGCGAGGATGTCGGCAACCAGAAATCCAACGTTGTGCCGCGTTGTTTCGTAGCGCGGCCCAGGATTGCCCAGGCCGACCACAAGCAGTGGCTCGGCCAAAGCGAATTACTCCGACTCGGCGGCGGCCTCGTCGGCCGCTTCGCCCTCGGCGGCAGCTTCGTTGGAAGCGGCCTCTTCGCCGGAACCCTCTGCTTCGAGGTCCTCAGCGGTCGGCGCCGCGACGACGTTGATGACCAGCACCTCGGGGTCGGTCACCAGCGTGACGCCGGCGGGCAGCTCGACCTGGCCGGCCAGGATCTGGGTACCGGCCTCGATGCCCTCGACCGAAACGGTCAGCGACTCGGGGATCGACTGGACGTCGGCCTCGATCTGGATGGTGTTGGTGTCCTGGGCCACCAGCGTGCCGGCCTCGGCGTCACCCTCGACGACGATGTTCACGTCGACGGTGACCTTCTCGCCACGCTTCACGACGATCAGGTCGGCGTGCTCGATGTTGCGCTTGATCGGGTGAATGACGACCTGCTTGGTCAGCGCGAGCTCCTCCTTGCCGGCGATGTCCAGGGTCAGCACCGCGTTGGTGCCAGAGTTACGCAGCACGGCGGCGTAGTCGTGGGCGTTGATCTCGAGGTGCTGGGGATCGGTGCCGTGGCCGTACAGGACGACGGGCACGCGGCCTTCGCGACGCGCCAGGCGCGAGGCGCCCTTGCCGGTCCGGGTGCGGACCGTAGCGGTCAGATTGTTGGTGGGGGAGGCCTTCTTGGCCATGTGAATCGCTCCTGATGCCGTATCTACTGGGTGGCACGGCCAGGGGAGAGCACGAAAGTGCTGAATTCCCGTCGATAACGGTGGCCTGAAATCAGACCGACCCTCGCCGTGATCGTCAGCCAGACTAGCGGAACTGCCCCTTACAGCGGAAATTCAGTGGCGGTGAGCTGGGCAGACAGGTCCCAGAGAGCGGTCGCGGTGCGTGCGGACCGGCCTGCCGGTGTGATCAGCTGCGTCGGGCCGGTGGGCCCACGCATACCGTATTTCGGCCCGACGAACGTGTTGCCCGGCAGGTCCTGCGACGCCGCGAACAGCGTCTGACGGGCGCCGAAAGACGCGTCGGTGCCGAGCTTGTTGGCGGCGAGCCAGAACTTGTCGCCGAGCTCGCTGCCGGTGTGGCCCTGCAGGTTGGTCGCCGAGTAGCCCGGATGCGCGGTCAGCGCCCGCACCGGGGAGTCGGTCAGGGAGAGTCGCCGCTGCAGGTCCTTGGTGAACAAGAGGTTGGCCAGCTTGGACTGCCCGTAGGCCAGCCATGCCGAATACGGCCGTGACTTCCAGTTCAGGTCTTTGAGGCTGATGTGGCCCAGCATGTGCAGTGCCGAGGACACCGTGACCACGCGGTCGGTGATCTTCGGCAGCAGCAGGTTGGTCAGCGCGAAGTGCCCCAGGTGGTTGGTACCGATCTGGCTCTCGAAGCCGTCCTCGGTGAGGGAGAAGGGCACCGCCATGATGCCCGCGTTGTTGACGAGGACGTCGGCCTTGTCGACGCCGGCGGCGAACTCGCGCACCGAGGCCAGGCTTTGCAGATCCAGGGGACGGACCTCGACGTCGCCGGTCATGCCCGCGGCCGCGGCGTCGCCTTTGGTGGTGTTGCGGCACGCCAGGATCACTTTCGCGCCGACTCGGGCCAGTTCGCGGGCGGTGACCTCACCGAGTCCACTGTTGGCGCCGGTGACGATGACGGTGCGTCCGGCGAACGAAGGCAGGTCGGCGGCGGTCCATTCACTCATGACGACGAGCCTAGTGGCGCCGGCGCTACTTCGGTCCGACGGAGAAGCCCTTGATGATGCCCTCGATGTCGCCGGCCTGCTCCTTGGCCTGTTCGGCGTACGTGGTGACGGTCAGCTGGATCAGGTAATGGATGCCCGGTCGCGGCGGCGACGGCTGGGCGATGACGATCCGGTTGTACGACTGCATCCGGCTGTTGTTCAGGTCGTAGCTGCCCTCGATCATCGCCGACGGGTAGCCCTGGAAATCCTCGCTGGAGCTGTAGAGCTTCTTGAAGTTGTCGGACAGCAGCGCGTCGGCGTCGGAATGCCGGAGGGCGTCCTTGACGTCGAAGTCGCCGGACAGCTGGAACACCATCAGCATCGCCAGGGGATAGGTGTCGTTCTTGGCGATCGTGAAAGTGCCGGGCGAGAAGTTCAGGTTCTTGTATCCCGTCCAGCCCTGTGGCCGGGGCAGCGACACCCTGAGATCGGCGAGCTGATCGGGGACAACCTGCTTGCTCTGCACACCGAGCTTGTTCAGGTAGTCCGGGAACGGAATCAGGCTGGCCTTGTCCACCGGCGTCGTGGACGTCGTCGGCGTCGTCGACCAGATCGATTTGTAGTCGGGCGTTTTCGCGTCGCACGCGGTGAGGGTCAGCGCCACCGCGGCAGCGGCAACAACCCGCCGCGGGATCACAGAATCTCGCGGACCGCGTCGATCGGGCGGGCCAGCCGGGTGCCCTTGTCGGTGACGACGAACGGCCGCTCGATCAGGATGGGATGCTCGGCCATGGCGTCGAGCAGCTGCTCGTCGGTGGCGTCGGCCAGATTCAGTTCGGTGTAGAGGGATTCGCGCTTGCGAACCGCGGTGCGCACCTCGATGCCGGCATCCTTGATCATCGCCACGAGCTCGGAGCGTGTCGGCGGCGTCTTCAGGTACTGCACGACCTCGGGCTCAATACCGTTCTCCCGCAACAGATCCAGCGTCTTGCGGGAGGTCGAGCACTTCGGGTTATGAAGGATCCGCGCGTTCATCGTCGGCTCTTCGCGCAAGCGCTCATCGCTATTACGCAGAACCGTCGAAAAGGCCGGTGACCGAGCCGTTTTCGAACACCGCGCGAATGGTCGCAGCCACCAGCGGCGCGATCGACAGCACAGTCAGGGCCGGGAACTGCTTGTCCGGCGTGATGGGCAGCGTGTTGGTGACGATGACCTCGCGGGCGCCGCAGTCGGCCAGGCGCTGGGCGGCCGGGTCGGACAGCACACCGTGGGTGGCGGCGATGATGACGTCCTTGGCGCCGTCTTCGCGCAGCAGCTTGACCGCGCCGGCGATGGTCCCACCGGTGTCGATCATGTCGTCGGTCAGGATGCAGGTCTTGCCCTTGACCTCACCGACGACGCGGTTGGCCTTGACCTGGTTGGGGACCAGCGGGTCGCGGGTCTTGTGGATGAAGGCCAGCGGCACACCGCCCAGCGAGTCGGCCCACTTCTCGGCGACGCGCACGCGGCCGGAATCGGGGGAGACCACGACCAGATCGGAGTCACCGTACTTGTCACCGATGTAGCCACACAGCAGCGACTGGCCGCGCATGTGGTCGACGGGGCCGTCGAAGAAGCCCTGAATCTGGTCGGTGTGCAGGTCGACCGAGACGATGCGGTCGGCGCCGGCGGTCTTGAGCAGGTCGGCGACCAGGCGGGCCGAGATGGGCTCACGGCCGCGGTGCTTCTTGTCCTGGCGGGCGTAGGGGTAGAACGGCAGGATCGCGGTGATCCGCTTGGCCGACCCGCGCTTGAGCGCGTCGATCATGATGAGCTGTTCCATCAGCCAGTGGTTCAGCGGCGCGGGATGGCTCTGCAGTACGAAGGCGTCGCAGCCACGCACCGACTCGTCGAACCGGACGAAGATCTCGCCGTTCGCGAAGTCCCGGGACGTCTGCGGGGTGACCTCGATGCCGAGCTCTTTGGCGACCTGTTCGGCCAGTTCGGGGTGCGCGCGCCCCGAGAAGAGCATCAGGTTTTTGCGGTTGTCGGTCCAGTCCGTGGCCACTGTGTGCTGCTTTCGCGGTGGGGGCTCGATACGCCGTAATCGTACTTACCGGTAACCCTGCCCCGTTGCCGGGTTACCGGATTACCAACTTCAGATGTCGGGATCAGCTTTCGCCGCGGGCTTTTCTGGCGGCCGCGGCGGCCTTGGAGTCGGGGCGTTTCCGCTCCACCCAGCCCTCGATGTTGCGCTGCTCGCCCTTCGACACGGCAAGCGCGCCGGGTGGCACATCCTCGCGGACTACGGTGCCGGCGCCGGTGTAGGCGCCGTCGCCGACGCTCACCGGCGCGACGAACATCGTGTCCGAGCCGGTGCGCACGTGCGAACCGATGGTGGTGCGATTCTTGTTCTCACCGTCGTAGTTGACGAAGACGCTGGACGCGCCGATGTTGCTGTATTCGCCGATGTCGGCGTCCCCGACGTAGGTCAGGTGCGGCACCTTGGTGCCGGTGCCGATCTTCGAGTTCTTCACCTCGACGAACGCGCCGAGTTTGCCGTCGGCGCCCAGCTCGGTGCCCGGTCGCAGATACGTGAAGGGACCGACGGTTGCGCCGGCGCCGATGACCGCCAGCTGCCCGTGGGTGCGGATCACCTCGGCACCGTCGCCGACTTCCATGTCGGTCAGGGTGGTGTCGGGTCCGATGACACAGTTCGCGCCGACGTCGGTGGCGCCGAGCAGCTGGGTGCACTGCTTGACGACGGTGTCGCGGCCGATGCTCACGTCGACGTCGATCCAGGTGGTGGCCGGGTCGACGATCGTGACGCCCGCCCGCTGGTGCCCGGCGACGATGCGGCGGTTCAGCTCGGCGGCCACCTCGGACAGCTGGACCCGGTCGTTGACGCCGGAGACCTGAGCGCTGTCGTCGACGTGGTGGGCGCGGACGATCTGGCCGTCGCCGCGCACGATCGAGATGGCGTCGGTCAGGTAGAGCTCTTGCTGGGCGTTGTCCGCGCGCAGTCGGCTCAGCGCCGAGCGCAGGGCGGCCGCGTCGAACGCGTACACCCCGGAGTTCACCTCGCGGATGGCGCGCTGGGATTCGGTGGCGTCGGCCTGCTCGACGATGCCGATCACCTCGTGGTCCTGCGTGCGCAGGATGCGGCCGTAGCCCGTCGGGTTGGTGACGGTCGTGGTCAGCACGGTGGCGGCCGCGGTGGCGGCGGCGTGGGTATCGACGAGGCCTTCGAGGGTGCCGGCATCGAGCAGCGGCACGTCACCTGCGGTGACGACGACTGTGCCGGCGAAATCGTCGGGCAGTGCCGACAGGCCGCAGGTGACGGCGTGCCCGGTGCCGAGCTGTTCGTCCTGGATCGCGACCGTGACAGTGCGGCCGAGCCGGCCCGCGATCTCGTGCACATGCGCGGTGACGCGCTCGCGTTCCTTGCCCACGACCACGACGAGGTGCGTCGGGTTGACCTTGGCCACGGCGTGCAGGGCGTGTGCCAGCATGCTGCGACCGGCCAGGCTGTGCAGGACCTTCGGGATATCGGAGCGCATCCGGGTGCCCGACCCGGCTGCCAGGACGATGACAGCGGCTTCGCCTCGAGTCGTCACATGGCCCTCTCTCTGTGCCGAGCGACGGATCGATCGGCAAGCTCTGCCTGTCGGCTCGCTCGGCAAGCCTCACTCGCTGCTCCGTCGCCAGGACTCGAACCTGAACTATCTGAACCAAAATCAGAGGTGCTGCCGATTACACCACGACGGATTACTCGCCAGAGACTCTAATGCAAGCGGATAGGCTGGCGACCATGGCAGCGGCGGAGAACGGGGCGCGCAGCCCTCGTGCGCGCATGACCGGCAGTGAACGCCGTCAACAGCTGATCGAGATCGCCAAGTCACTGTTCGCCGAGCGCGGGTACGACGGCACGTCCATCGAGGAGATCGCGCAGCGCGCCAATGTCTCCAAACCCGTGGTCTACGAGCATTTCGGCGGCAAGGAAGGCTTGTACGCCGTCGTCGTGGACCGCGAGATGTCCGCGCTGCTCGACGGCATCACGTCGTCGCTGACCAACAACCGGTCCCGGGTGCGGGTCGAGCGGGTGGCGCTGGCGCTGTTGACGTACGTCGAGGAGCACACCGACGGCTTCCGCATCCTGATCAGGGATTCGCCGGCGGCCATTACGTCGGGCACCTACTCGACGCTGCTCAACGACGCGGTCAACCAGGTCAGCTCGATCCTGGCCGGCGACTTCTCCCGCCGCGGGCTCGACCCGGAGCTGGCCCCGCTCTATGCGCAGGCGCTGGTCGGCTCGGTGTCGATGTCCGCGCAGTGGTGGCTGGACACCCGCGAACCGAAGAAGGAAGTGGTCGCGGCGCACCTGGTCAATCTGATGTGGAACGGCCTGACACATCTCGAGTCGGATCCCGAGCTGCACGAGAACTGAGTTCGACTGACTGGGGCCTAGCCGCAGTCACGCAGCAGTAGGTCCGCCATTGTTTCGCGTCGGATCAGCGGTCGCACCTGACGGTCGCACACGGCGACCACGGGCGGCCGGGTCGTCATGGTGAAGTTCGAATCCGTGCTGTGGTGGTAAGCGCCGGTGCAGGCGGTGGCGAGCAGGTCGCCGGGGTGAGTGTCGGTGGGCAGTTCGATGTCGCTGCCGAGCGCGCCGCCGCCGCGGCACACCACCGTGGCCAGGCTGGTCGGTCCGAGAGGGTGCCGATTAGCAAGGGCCACAGTGTAATTCGGTGTGGTTGCGGATTTCGGGTGGCTGCCGTCGACGGCGACGACGAGGCGGCCGTCGGTGCGGGTGACGACCGATTGCACGCGGTGCAGCGTCACTCCGGCCCGTCCGCTGATGGCCCGGCCCGGTTCGACGACCAGCCGGGGGCGCGGGAACCGATTCGCGGCGCACGCGGCGTCGAGAGCGTCCTCCAGGAAATCGGCGAGCGCCGCCACGTCGAGTTGCGCGTCACCGGCCTGGTAGGCGATGGCATGCCCGCCGCCGATGTTGAGCTCGGTGAGCAGCACGCCGTGCGCGGCGCGCACATCGGCCATGGTGTCGACGAGTCCGCGTACGGCCTCGACGTAGACCTCCGGCTCGGCGATCTGCGAACCCAGGTGGCAATACAGCCCGGCCAGCGGCAACTG
Source organism: Mycolicibacterium sp. CBMA 226 (assembly GCF_009729075.1). Classification (GTDB taxonomy): domain Bacteria; phylum Actinomycetota; class Actinomycetes; order Mycobacteriales; family Mycobacteriaceae; genus Mycobacterium. The sequence goes on from NZ_VTGY01000015.1 coordinate 277,563, forward strand.
CGGCGTGGCCAGGGCCCGGCTGACCAGCGGCAAGACCTCGACTCCGGGCAGCACCTGCAACAGCACTGCCTGGGGGTGGCGGGTGACGCCGGCCAGGTAGGCGATCTCGATGGGGGAGTCGACGACGATGCGGCCGACGCCGGCCGCCGCGGCGGTAGCAAGCTCGTCGGCCGACTTGCCGCTGCCGTGGACGACGATGCGGCCCGGCTCGATGCCGCCGGCCAGCGCGGTGGCCAGCTCAGCCGTCGAGCAAACTGCCATGCCGAGCCCGGCGTCGTGCACCCAGCCGGCGACGGTCCTGGTCAGCAGGGACTGCGCCGCGTAGACCACCTCGACGCCGCGCAACGTGGTGCGGTAGTGCACGGCTCGGCTTCGGAAGTCGGCCTCATCGAGAACGTATGCGGGCGTGCCGAATTCGTCGGCGACGTCGGTGAGCACTACCGATCCGACGCAGAGCCGTCCCAATTCATCGACGTGAGTGGTCAGCGGCCAGATCGATGTGTCGATGCGCGGGCGCATGGCGGTCCGCAGAGACGGCAGGATGTCGAGCAATGTCATGACTTCACCTTGCGCCCGGAATCGCCCGGTGAGCGCCGCGTTGACGATCCCTTGACGGGACGGTGCCCAATATTGACGAAGTCCTGCGAACTACAATCAGACGCATCATGACCTCCCCGGGGCAGCAATCAATTCAGACCCCGCTGGCGGGGCTCGTCCAACTCGCACTCACCGATCCTGGCCTGCAGGAACTGACTCAGCACGCCGTTGACGGCGTCGCCGAGAAGACGCTGGTGGGTCCGGTCAGTGCCAGGCTTCCGGTTGCCGCCGCACTGGCCGCCGCCGGACCGGTGCTGGTCGTGACGGCCACCGGACGCGAGGCCGACGACCTCACCGCCGAACTGCGGGCCGTGCACGGCGACGCCGTGGCGCTGTTCCCGTCGTGGGAGACGCTGCCGCACGAGCGGCTCTCGCCCGGTGTCGACACCGTGGGTGCCCGGCTGACGGTGCTGCGCCGGCTGGCGCATCCCGACGACGCCCGCCTCGGTCCGCCGCTGCGGGTGGTGGTCACCACGGCCCGGTCGCTGCTGCAGCCGCTGGCCGGCGGGGTGACCGACGCCGAACCGGTGACGTTGACCATCGGCGGCGAAGCCGACTTCGATGACACCGTGGCCCGGCTGGTCGAGCTCGCCTACACACGCGTCGACATGGTGGGCAAGCGCGGCGAATTCGCTGTCCGCGGAGGCATTCTCGACGTCTTCACGCCGACCGCCGAGCACCCCGTGCGCGTCGAGTTCTGGGGCGACGAGGTCACCGAGATGCGGATGTTCTCGGTGGCCGACCAGCGGTCCATCCCCGAGATCGCGGTCGACACCGTGATCGCGGTGCCCTGCCGTGAACTGCTGCTGACCGAGGACGTCCGCGAACGCGCCGCCGAGATCGGGGCCGGCCTGCCCAGCAGCGACAACCAGGTCACCGGCAGCATCGCGGACATGATGGCCAAGCTCGCCGAGGGCATTTCGGTCGACGGCATGGAGGCGCTGCTCCCGGTGCTGCGTCCGGGCGAACTGGCGCTGCTCACCGACCGGCTGCCGGCCGGTGCGCCGCTGCTGATCTGCGATCCGGAGAAGGTTCGCACCCGCGCCGCCGATCTGATCAAGACGGGCCGCGAGTTCCTGGAGGCCTCGTGGTCGGTGGCCGCCGTGGGCGGCGACGCGCCGATTGATGTTGAGCAGCTTGGTGGTTCGGGTTTCCGGGACTTCGTGGAGGTCCGGGAGGCCGCGGCCGCCGGCGGACACCCGTGGTGGACGCTGAGCCAGCTGGCCACTGAATCGGGCACCGAGGTCGACATCCGGCCCTCGCCGTCGGCGCGCAGCCAGCAGAGCCTCGAAGAAATCTTCGCGATGCTGCGGGCGCACATCGCCACCGGTGGGCTCGCCGCCGTGGTCACCCCGGGCACCGGTACCGCGCACCGCGTGGTCGAGCAGCTCGGTGAATCCGACGTCGCCGCAACGATGTTGGCGCCCGGCGAGGCGCCGAAGCCCGGCGTCGTCGGCGTGCTCAAGGGCCCGCTGCACGACGGTATGGTGCTGCCCGGCGTCAACCTCGTGATCATCACCGAGACCGACCTGACAGGTAACCGGGCGGCGGTCACCGAGGGCAAACGGCTTGCCGCCAAACGGCGTAACGTCGTCGACCCGCTGGCGTTGACGGCCGGCGACTTGGTCGTGCACGACCAGCACGGCATCGGCAAGTTCGTCGAGATGACCGAGCGCGTGGTCGGTGGCGCGCGGCGCGAGTACCTGGTGCTGGAGTACGCGTCGGCGAAACGCGGCGGCGGGTCCGACCGGCTGTATGTGCCGATGGACTCACTGGATCAGTTGTCGCGGTACGTCGGCGGCCAGGAGCCCACGCTGAGCCGGCTCGGCGGCAGCGACTGGACCAACACGAAAACCAAGGCCCGCAAGGCCGTTCGCGAGATCGCCGGCGAGCTGGTGTCGCTGTATGCCAAACGGCAGTCCGCGCCCGGCCATGCGTTCGCGCCGGACACCCCGTGGCAGGCCGAGATGGAAGACGCGTTCGGCTTCACCGAGACCATGGACCAGCTGACCGCCATCACGGAGGTCAAGGCCGACATGGAGAAGCCGGTTCCGATGGACCGCGTCGTCTGCGGTGACGTCGGATACGGCAAGACCGAGATCGCGGTCCGCGCGGCGTTCAAGGCTGTGCAGGACGGCAAGCAGGTCGCGGTGCTGGTGCCGACGACGCTGCTGGCCGACCAGCATCTGCAGACCTTCGCCGCCCGCATGGCCGGCTTCCCGGTCACGGTCAAGGGACTGTCCCGGTTCACCGATCCGGCCGAATCCCGTTTGGTGATCGAGGGTTTGAAGGACGGCTCGGTCGACGTGGTGATCGGCACGCACCGACTGCTGGCGACCGGCGTCACCTGGAAAGACCTCGGCCTGGTGATCGTCGACGAGGAACAGCGGTTCGGCGTCGAGCACAAAGAGCACATCAAGTCGATGCGCACGCACGTCGACGTGCTGACCATGAGTGCGACCCCGATCCCGCGCACGCTGGAGATGAGCCTGGCCGGCATCCGCGAGATGTCGACCATCCTCACGCCGCCCGAGGAACGCTTCCCGGTGCTGACTTACGTTGGGCCGCATGATGACAAGCAGGTCGCGGCGGCGCTGCGGCGCGAGCTCCTGCGCGACGGGCAGGCGTTCTACATCCACAACCGGGTGAAGTCGATCGACAATGCGGCCGCGCGGGTGCGCCAAATGGTGCCGGAGGCCCGGGTCGTGGTGGCACATGGGCAGATGCCCGAGGAAATGCTCGAGAAGACCGTCGAGGGCTTCTGGAACCGCGAGTACGACATCCTGGTCTGTACGACGATCGTCGAGACGGGCCTGGACATTTCGAACGCCAACACATTGATCGTGGAGCGCGCCGATACCTTCGGCCTGTCGCAGCTACACCAGCTGCGTGGCCGCGTGGGGCGCAGTCGTGAGCGCGGCTACGCGTATTTCCTTTACCCACCCGAGGTTCCGCTCACCGAGACCGCCCACGACCGGCTGGCGACCATCGCCCAGAACAACGATCTGGGCGCCGGTATGGCCGTCGCGATGAAGGACCTCGAGATTCGCGGCGCCGGCAACGTGCTCGGCGTCGAGCAGTCCGGGCACGTCGCCGGAGTCGGCTTCGACTTGTACGTCCGGCTCGTCGGCGAAGCCGTCGAGGCCTACCGCGCCGCCGTGGACGGGAAAACCATTGCAGCCGTGGAGGAGCCGAAGGAGGTGCGGGTCGACCTGCCGATCGATGCGCACCTGCCGCCGGACTACATCGGCAGCGACCGGCTGCGGCTCGAGGCCTACCGCCGGTTGGCGGCCGCGTCTGATCACGGCGCCGTGGCATCCGTGGTCGAGGAGTTGGTGGACCGTTACGGACCGCTGCCCGAACCCGCGCAGCGGCTCGTCGCCGTGGCGCGCCTTCGGCTGCTGTGCCGCGAGTACGGCGTCACCGAGGTGAGCGCGATCTCCGACTCGACCATCCGCCTGACGCCGTTGACGCTCATGGACTCCGGTCAGCTGCGGCTCAAGCGGATGTATCCGGGCGCGACGTACCGGGCCACCACGTCTACGGTGCAGATTCCCATTCCGCGAGCCGGCGCCGGGGTCGGCGCACCCCGCATCCGCGACCTGGAACTGGCGCGTGCGGTGGCCGGATTGCTGCTGGTGCTCGACGGGAAAGCGGCTGGTGAAGTTGATATAACCGACCTGGGAGGTAGCGCAGTGGGAGAACCGGGGCTGTCGCGATGACGGTCAGCGAGAAGCCGGAGGTGCAGCGCGCATGACGGTCAGCGAGAAGCCGGAGGTGCAGCGCGCATGACGGTCAGCGAGAAGCCGAAGGCGGATCGCGCATGACGGTCGTCCTGGTCGATCCGCGCCGCCCTTCGCTGATGCCGATCGACGCGCTGGTGCTGCTCACCGGCGATGTGCAGTACACCGAGGAGCTGCCGGTCAAGGTGCCGTGGTCCTTGCCGTCGGGCCGGCCGGCCTATGGCGATTCCGACAACCCGGCACCGGTGCTGTTGTCCTCCGATCCCGAGCATCCGCAGGTGCGGGCCCGCCTCGCCGCCGGCGAGCGGTTGATCGCGGTGGACGGTTCGCAGCCCGGGGAGCGGCTCATCGACGCCGTCACGATGATGGACAAGCTGCGCACCAACGGCCCGTGGGAGAGCGAGCAGACGCACGATTCGCTGCGCCGGTACCTGCTGGAGGAAACCTACGAGCTGTTCGACGCGGTCCGTGGCGGCAACGCCGACGACGTCCGTGAGGAACTCGGAGATGTGTTGCTGCAGGTGCTGTTTCATGCGCGCATCGCCGAAGATGCGCCGCTGCACCCGTTCGGCATCGACGACGTGGCCGACACGCTGATCCGGAAACTGGGCAATCGCGTGCCGGCTGTTCTTGCCGGACAAGAGATTTCGCTGGAAGACCAGATCGCGCAATGGGAAGAGCGTAAGGCGCTCGAGAAAGCCGCGCGGACGTCGTGCATGGATGAGGTGCCGACGGCGCTGCCGGCACTGGCCCTGGCGCAGAAGCTGATCGAACGGACCGGCACGGCCGGGCTCCCCGCCGACCTGCTTCCGGCCGGACTCACTTCGGTGACGCTCGAACCCGGCGTCGACGCTGAAAGTACCTTGCGCACAGTGGCTCTGGAATTCATCGACACCGTGCGGGCGACCGAGCGCCGCATCGTCGCCGCCCGCCGCGGCGACGAAGTGGCGGTGGAGCTGGATGCCGCACCGCTGGGCGCGGTGTCAGAGGACGAGTGGCGGGAGCACTGGCCGGTTCAGGCCGACTGAGCGGCCTCCTCGATCAGGTCGGTCACCGGTACCGGCTGTGAGGCCAGCGACGCGTGTCCGCTGTCCAGTTCGATGATCTTGCGCGGGTTCATCCGCTGCGCCATCCGGCGTTCGTTGTCCGGGTGGATCATCCGGTCTTGCGTGGACACCTGGTACCACGTCGGCTTGGCCTTCCAGGCAGGTGCCGTGACCGCATCACCGAAAGTCGAGGCCAGCGGGGCATGTTGGGTCACGGCCATGACCAGCGCGTCATCTTCGGACAGGTCCTGACAGAAGCTCTCCCGGAACTTGTCCTGGGGGAGCCAGAGGTAGCCGTCTGAATCAGAGGTGAAGTTGTCGAACGCTGTCGGTGGCACCTCCTGACTGAGACCTGCGGGGCTTTCGCCGGCATCGGGCGCGAAGGCCGCGACGTACACCAGACCGGTAACGTTGGGCCGGTCGCCGGCTTCGGTGATTACCGCGCCGCCGTACGAATGCCCGACCAGGACCACCGGGCCGTCGACCTGATCGACCATCTTGCGGGTGCGCTCGGCATCGTCGGCCAGCGACGTCAGCGGGTTCTCGACCGCGCGCAGCGACTCATAGCCGCGCCGGTGCAACTCCACGATCACGTGTGCCCAATGGGTGGCATCGCCCCAGAACCCGTGGACCAGGACGATGGTTGGTTTTTCGGTCATGCGGTGACACTATTTGGACGATGAGGCAAGTTCAATGACTGATAGTGCGTCAAATTTTGCTGATTCACCGGCGGTCGCACCCGCTGCCGAATCGGACGCATTCTCCGAGATCCTCCACACCGTTCGCTTACGCGGTCAGTCGGTCGTTCGCTACACACCCCCGACTGTTCCGTTCAACATCGCAATGCCCGGGCAACGCCTCCTGCACATCGTCGAGCGCGGCGAGGTCCGGTTGCAGGTGGGTGGTGATCCGCCGATCACGCTGGGCGACGGCGACCTCGTGCTGCTGGCCCGCGGCGACGGGCACCGGCTGCAGGCGGGACCCAGCGTGCCGGTTCGCGACCTCGCCGACGCCGACCGCTACACCGAGGAAGATGAACTCCCGCAGCAGGATTCGCCGCGCTGGGTGACCGGGACGTTCGAGGTCGACGAAACCGTCGCCGATCCGTTGTTGTCGGTGCTGCCCCCGGCGATCGTGGTGCCCGGGCACGGGGTCGACCGGGAGTGGCTTGAGGTCAGCCTGCGGCTGCTCGTGGCAGAGGTTGCGTCGCCGCGGCCCGGGTCAGCGGTGATGATCTCGCGCATCCTGGACCTGTTGTTCATCCATACTCTGCGGGCCTGGTCGCGGGACGCGTCGGCGCCGCCGGGATGGTTGACCGCTGCGCTGGATCCGGCACTCGGCCAGGTCCTTTCGGCGATTCATCAGGATCTGGCGCGCCCGTGGTCGGTCGCCGAACTCGCGCAGATGGCCAACCTGTCGCGGACCGCCTTCGCCGAGCGGTTCACCCGGCTACTGGGTTGCCCACCCGCGGGTTACCTGATCGATCGACGCCTGGACCGGGCGGCGCAACTGCTGCGAACCGACACCGCGTCGGTCGCTGCGGTCGCCGCAGCGGTGGGCTACTCCTCCGAGGCCGGATTCAGCCGGGCGTTCAGTCGGCGATTCGGGGCCCCGCCATTGCGCTGGCGGAATACCTCGGGCTGCGCCGACTGATCGGCCTGCATGCGACCACTCTGCTCGCCGAACCTGACTACACGGCGACTGTCTGGCTGGTATTCGGCCGTCAGGTCAGGCTCGCGGAGCGGGTGCGCGGTAGGGACCGAACGCAACTGCACGGCGATTTTCCGGCAGGTTTTCCGCCACCCAGTTGCGTTCGAGAGCTTCTGAGCGCACGCTCGATTCACCGCCCGCCGGCGCAGAACTTGGGATCGGTAGCCGAGCGGCGCGGGTGTGATTCCTCCAACGACGCCGACCAACGAGCGTCCGAGAAACCTGAGGAAGGAATCACCATGAAACTCCCCGCCGCCATCGCACAGCACGTCAACCGCTTCGATCGCCAGCAGAGCCTGATCATCGCGATCAGCACCGGGCTGCTGGCCTTCTGGTCGGGCTACCGGGTCGCGTGGTCGCTGTACCTGACGGTCGCCTACGACTTCCTGTTCGGTTCGCTCGTCTTCCAGATCGCACTGTGGGGCGTGGTCGGTGCGGCAGCTGCGATCGCATCGCTCGCGTTCTACAACCGCTACCGCACCGCCGACCAGACCGGCACTCAGCCGAAGAGCGTCGAACCCCAGTAGTCCGACGAACCATCACGCACACCTGGCGGGCAGGCGAAGATGCCGCTGCCGGTGTGCGTGATGTATTCGTTCAGGGCGTCGTTCATCGACAGCTTGGTCTGCATCGGGATGAACGATTCGGCCGGGTTGCGGACGAATGCGATGAAGAACAGCCCCGCGTCCAGGTGGCCGAAACCGTCTGAGCCGTCGGTGAAGTTGTAGCCGCGGCGCAGAATCTGGATGCCGTTGTTCGCTTCTGGGGAGGCCAGCCGCACGTGGGCGTCCTCGTCGATCAACGGCGCGCCGTCGGCACCCTTGCTGTCGAAGTCCAGCGCGGTGAACTCGTCGGTGTACCCGTTGGGTGCGCCGTTGCCCTTCTGCCGGCCGATGACGCGTTCCTGCTCGGCCAACACCGTGCGATCCCAGGATTCGATGAGCATGCGGATGCGTCGGCTGATCAGATACGAGCCGCCCGTCATCCAGGCCGGTCCGTCGCCCTTGCCGACCCAGACGTGCTTGTCGATCGCCGTGGTGTCCTCGGCCTTGAGGTTGTTCGTTCCGTCCTTGAACCCGAACAGGTTTCGTGGCGTGGACTGGCTGACCGTGGTCGACGAGGTGCGGCCGAACCCGAGCTGTGAGTACCGCACCGCGACGGTGCCGAAGCCCACACGGGCCAGGTTGCGGATGGCGTGCACCGCGACCTGCGGGTCGTTGGCACAGGCCTGGACGACGATGTCGCCGCCACAGCGCGCCGGCTCCAACTTTTCGTGACGGAACTTGGGCAGGTCCACCAGTGGCGCCGGCCGCTGGGCGTCGATGCCGAACCGGTCCTTGCCGTCCTTGCGGAAGAAGCTGGGACCGAAACCGATGGTGAGCGTCAACGCGGAGGGCGAAAGGCCAAGGGCCTCACCGGTATCAGCCGGCGGCGCGTACGGATTCAGTCCGATGGCCCCGTGCGCGACGGCCTCTTCGCCGCGCGTCATGCGCTCGGCCATCTCGGTCCACTTCTTCAGCATCGCCACCACGTCGGCCGTCTTGTCCGTCGTGACGTCGAAGGTGGCGAAGTGCATCCGGTCCTGCGCGGCGGTGACGATGCCCGCCTGATGGGTGCCGCGGAACGGCACCGGCTTACTCAGGCTGTCCTCGACCACGGCCGCCGAAGAGCGGCCGGCCAGCGCACCGGTGGCGGCGGCGCCGACCACAGCGGCCGTCACCCCGGCTGCGCCGAACAGTTTGCGCCGGCTGAGCCTGCCGGAAGCGCCCTGTTCGGTCACGGCCGGTTCGGTGGCTCCGGCCTGCGCGTCACTGCTTGGCGACGACACCCTGCACCTCGCTGACCTCCTTGCTCAACGCGTCAATCGCCTGCGAAAGCTCTTGCCGCTGAGGCTCGGTGACCTTGTCGTAGGACACGAAGCCGTCGCCCTGGCGGTACTTGTCCAGCAGCGTCTGAACCTTGTCGAACGCGGCGTCGACGTCCTTGCCCAGGCTGGGGTCGCGCTCATCGAGGATCGGGTCCAGCGAGCCGACCGCGGTCCGCGAGCCGTCGACGTTGGCCTGAAAATCCCACAGGTCGGTGTGGCTGAAGATGTCTTCCTCGCCGCTGATCTTGGTCTTGGCGATCTCGTCCAGCAGACCCTGGGCACCACCGGCGATCTTGGTGGAGTCGATGGTCCATTTCGGGTCCTTCACGCCGGCGTCGAGTTCCTTGACGTCGGCGAGCAGCTGGTCGGCCACCGCGCCGCTGTCGGGCTGCAGGCCGGTGACCCACAATTCCTTCTCCAGGCGGTGGAATCCGGTCCACTTGTCGCCGGGGCGGACGTCGGCCTCACGCAGGTCGATGCGCGGGTCCAGCTCATTCGGGAACGACTCGGCGACCGGCTCGATGCGCTCGTAGTAGGTGCGCGCCTTCGGGTACAGCGCCTTGGCGCCGGCCACGTCGCCCTTCTTCACCGCATCGACGAACGCCTGGGTGGCGGGCACCAGGGCGGTGGTCTGCTCGACGACGTACTTCTTGTAGAAGTCCGCGGCGTCCTTGAACTTGCCGGTGTCGTCGATCTTGACGCTGTCGCCGGTGACGGTGAAGTCGCCGCGGATGCCGTCGCCGACCATGCCGGGCTTGCAGGCGGTCTTGTAGGTGCCGGCTTCGGGCAGCTGGACGATCAGCTTGCGCTGCAGGCCGGGGGAGACGTTCTCGATCTCACCCATGACCTTGTCGCCGGGGCCGTACACGTAGAACTCGGTGACCTTGGTGCCGTTGTTGGTGACGATGAAGGTGCTCGGGCCCGTCTTGGCCGACGTCGCCGACAGCTTGCAGGCGTCGTCGGAGGCGGTGACGGTGATCTCGCCGGAGGCGGACTTGTTGTCGTCCGACTTGGAGGTGCACGCGGAGACCGCAGTCAGGCCGGCGAGCAGGGCTGCAGAGACGATTACCGTCTTGCTCCTCGCGTGCGCGGTCAGACCGGCCTTGGCGTTCAGGGCAGCGAGATTCACTTAGCGGACCTTTCGAGGGTGGCAGCGGGGGTGGGTTTGGCTGCGACGGGGCGCAGGAACAGCGTCAGGACGACCAGGAGGTAGGCCAGCCAGCAGACGAACTGCAGGATCGAAGGAGTGGGCGAGACATTGAAGACGCCCTGGATCACCTGGCCGTACCACGACGACCAGTTGAACGCGCCGGTCAGGTCGAAGGCCTTGGCGCTCAGTCCGGGCAGCCAGCCGACGGTCTGCAGCGCACCGATGGCGTAGGACAGGATGCCCGCGGCGACAACGACCAGGAAAGCGCCGGTGTACCTGAAGAACTTGGCCAGATTGATCCGCAATGAGCCGATGTACATGCCGTAGGCGAACGCGATGGCGATGAGCACGCCGATCAGCAGCCCGGTCAACGGCCAAGCGGTTTCGGCGTTGGCGTAGCCGACCATGAACAGTGCCGTCTCGACGCCCTCGCGGCCGACGGCCAGGAACGCCAGGGTGGCAACGGCCCAACCGCCTGACTCGAGGGCGCGAGCCATGTCGCTGCGCAGCTCACCGGAGATGGTCGCGGCGGCCTTCCGCATCCACAGCACCATCGTGGTGACGATAACGACGGCGACGAACGAGGCGACGCCGGCGATGGCCTCGGCCGCGAGGCCCGAGATGGTGTTCTCGCTGAGCTGGATCGACAGGAACACCCCGATGGTCATCGTGAGCGCGCCGGCGACCCCGAGCCAAACCCACTTCAGGGCGTCGCGCCGGTCGGATTTCACGAGGAACGCGATGAGGATGGTGACGACAATCGCAGTTTCGAGGCCTTCACGAAGGCCGATCAGCAAGCTGCCGAAAAGCTGTGAGGAGATGCCAGGGCCTGCGGCAGTCAGCGCTGTCGAGACCGCGAAGGTAGTGGTCATCCGCAATCCTTAGGTAGACTAAACGGCAACTCAGGTTTGCCTTGCCAAAGCAAGGCAAGCCAACCTTATCAGCGGATGGGCGACCGTCGTAGTTTCGTGCCGCAAAGCTCACGCTCCGGGGTGCACACAGCTCGGCATGCGACGATGGCGGGACGACGAATCCGTCGAGAATCTCTGTGCATGGGGGAGTACCGGTGTTGCGAGCGCGTTGGCTGCGGGCGAGCGCTGTCGTCGCCGCAACGGCGCTCCTGATGGCCTCGAGCTGCTCGTTTCAGCCCGGCTACCTGCGCGGAGTGCCGCCGCCGCCCGGTGCGCCCGTGCCCCCGATCGATACTCATGTGAAGGGCCGCGGCGCCGACCAGCTGCGCGACTGGGCCGAGCATCTGGCGCCACCGCTGGGTATTCCGGTGATGGCACTCGAGGCCTACGGGTACGCCGCTCGCGTCGCCGAGGTGGAGAACCCCAAGTGCCACATCGGGTGGACGACGCTGGCGGGCATCGGGATGGTCGAGAGCCATCACGGCACCTACCGCGGCGCGACCATCGCCCCGAACGGTGACGTCACACCGCCGATCCGTGGTGTGCCGCTCGACGGAACCATGAACAACATGCGGATTTCGGACTCCGACCTCGGCAACATGGACAACGACAGCGCCGTCGACCGCGCCATGGGGCCCATGCAGTTCATCCCGGACACCTGGCGGCTGTACGGCGTCGACGCCAACAACACCGGCTACGCCAGCCCCGACAACATCGATGACGCAGCGCTGTCGGCGGCCGGTTATCTCTGCTACCGCGGCAAGGATCTGTCCAGCCCGCACGGCTGGATGGATGCGCTGCACGCCTACAACATGTCCGACGACTACGCCCGCGCCGTTCGGGACTGGGCGACGGCGTACGCGAACGGGCACCAGAGATAGGTAGCCACGATCGCTACGCGTAGCTGCCGCACTTCCGGTCTTGGCACCGTTTAGGCTGATGGGCGTTCGCACGAGTCCGTGACGCCAAAGGGAGACCCAAGTGCCAATCATCGAACAGGTCGGAGCCCGCGAGATTCTCGACTCCCGGGGAAATCCGACGGTCGAGGTCGAGGTCGCTCTGACCGATGGAACGTTCGCCCGCGCGGCCGTGCCGTCGGGCGCCTCGACCGGTGAGCACGAGGCTGTCGAACTGCGCGACGGTGGCCCTCGCTACCTCGGCAAGGGTGTCGAGAAGGCCGTCGAGGCCGTGCTCGACGAGATCGCTCCCGCCGTCATCGGCCAGGCCGCCGACGACCAGCGCATCATCGACCAGGCGCTGCTGGACCTGGATGGCACCCCGGACAAGTCGCGCCTCGGCGCCAACGCCATCCTCGGTGTTTCTCTGGCCGTGGCGAAGGCCGCCGCCGACTCCGCCGGTCTGCCGCTGTTCCGCTACATCGGCGGCCCGAACGCCCACATCCTGCCGGTTCCGATGATGAACATCCTCAACGGTGGCGCCCACGCCGACACCGGCGTCGACGTCCAGGAGTTCATGGTTGCCCCGATCGGCGCCCCGACCTTCAAGGAGTCGCTGCGCTGGGGTGCCGAGGTCTACCACTCGCTCAAGTCGGTGCTCAAGAAGCAGGGGCTGGCGACGGGCCTCGGTGACGAGGGTGGTTTCGCGCCCGACGTCGCCGGCACCCACGCCGCGCTCGAACTGATCAGCACCGCCATCGATGCCACCGGTCTGAAGCTGGGCAGCGATGTGGCGCTGGCCCTGGATGTCGCCGCCACCGAGTTCTACACGGACGGAACGGGTTACGCCTTCGAGAAGCAGACCCGCACCGCCGAGCAGATGGCGGAGTTCTACGCCTCGCTGCTCGATTCCTTCCCGTTGGTGTCGATCGAGGACCCGCTGTCGGAGGATGACTGGGACGGCTGGGTGGCACTGACCACCGCGATCGGTGACCGCGTTCAGCTCGTCGGCGACGACCTGTTCGTCACCAACCCGGAGCGTCTGGAAGAGGGCATCGAGAAGGGCGCCGCCAACGCGCTGCTGGTCAAGGTGAACCAGATCGGCACGCTCACGGAGACCCTGGACGCTGTCGCCCTGGCGCACGCGGCCGGCTACAAGTCGATGATGAGCCACCGCAGCGGCGAGACCGAGGACACCACCATCGCCGACCTGGCCGTGGCATGCAGCTGTGGCCAGATCAAGACCGGTGCCCCGGCCCGCAGCGAGCGCGTCGCCAAGTACAACCAGCTCCTGCGCATCGAGGAGACCCTGGGTGACGCCGGGCGGTACGCCGGCGACCTGGCGTTCCCGCGTTTTGCGGTGGAAGCCAAGTAATTTCGCGAGTCTGACCTACCGATATGGCCGATCCCAAGCGGCGTTCCCCCGCCTCTCGCCCCGCCAAACCCGGCGAGGCGAAGCGGGGGCGTACCGGGGCCGGCACGTCGGCCGCAAAGGCGGGTAACCGGCCCAAGGCCGAGCCGCGGCGCGTCCCGGAGAACCTGCCGGTTCCGGTCACCGAGCCCATCCGGCAGGCGTACGCCGAGTCGGTCGAGCACCATGCCGAGCAGCGGTTGGGGTCGGCGGCGCGGCGGGCGGCGATTCTCGCCATCGTGGTGTGCGTGCTGACCCTGACCATCGCCGGGCCGGTGCGCACCTTCTTCGCGCAGCGCACCGAGATGCAGCAGCTGGCCACCGCCGAGTCCCAATTACGTTCGCAGATAGCCAATTTGGAGCAACAGAAGGTGAAACTGGCCGACCCGGTGTACATCGCCGCGCAGGCCCGTGAGCGGTTGGGTTTCGTGATGCCGGGCGATATCCCGTATCAGGTGCAGCTGCCTCCCGGCGTTGTCACGGCACCCGTCGCGCCCGCGCCGTCGCCCACTGCGAAGAGCAACCAGCCCTGGTACACCGCGCTGTGGCACACCATCGCCGACCAGCCGCACGGCCTGACACCGGCGCCGGCCGTCGTCCCGCCCGGCCCCGATGGCGTCACCCCGAACGATTCCGTGCCCCCGACGGATGGGCCCGCTCCTCAGGCGCCGCCCGGTGGTTGACGCTGCTGATCTGGAAGCCGTTGCGGCCCAATTGGGGCGGGAACCGCGTGGTGTCCTGGAGATCGCCTACCGCTGCCCCAACGGCGAACCCGGCGTGGTCAAGACCGCCCCGCGGTTGCCCGATGGAACCCCTTTTCCCACTTTGTATTACCTGACGCATCCGGCGCTGACGGCCGCGGCGAGTCGGCTGGAGTCGTCGGGTCTGATGCGCGACATGACCGAACGCCTGCAGGCTTCCGAAGAGTTGGCGGCGGCGTATCGGCGCGCGCACGAGTCGTTCCTCGCCGAGCGGGACGCCATCGAGTCGCTGGGGACGACGTTCTCCGGCGGCGGGATGCCCGACCGGGTCAAGTGCCTGCACGTCGTCATGGCGCATTCGTTGGCAAAAGGCCCGGGCCTCAACCCCTTCGGCGATGAGGCACTGGCGTTGTTGGCCGTCGAACCGGCGATGGCCGGGATCCTGGATCCGAAGGTGTGGGTGTGAGTTCGCGGGTCGCCGCGGTGGACTGTGGCACCAACTCGATCCGTCTGCTCATCGCGGACGTCGCCCGTGGGCGCCTGCAGGACGTGCACCGCGAGATGCGGATCGTCACGCTCGGTGAAGGTGTCGACGCCACAGGTGAATTCGCGCCTGCCGCGCTGGCCCGGACCGAGGCGGCCCTGGCCGACTACGTCGACGTGATGCTGGCGAACGACGTGTCCAAGGTTCGGATGGTCGCGACTTCGGCAGCCCGCGACGCCGGAAACCGCGACGAGTTCTTCGCCATGACGGCAAGGCAATTGGGGCGGGTGATGCCGGGCGCAGTGGCGGAAGTGATCACCGGTACCGAGGAAGCCGCGCTGTCGTTCCGTGGGGCTGTTGGCGAATTGGACCCGGGCACCGGGCCTTTCGTGGTCGTCGACCTGGGCGGTGGCTCGACCGAGGTGGTGCTCGGCGGGTCCGGCGCTGCTGTCGCGGATGTCGTCGCCAGCTTCTCGGCCAACATCGGCTGCGTGCGGCTCACCGAGCGGTGTCTGCAGTCGGACCCGCCTACCGCCGACGAGGTGGCCGCAGCGCGGGCTGTGGTTCGAGAGAAGTTGGTGGAGGCGTTGTCTGTGGTGCCCATCGAGGGTGCGGCGACGTGGGTGGGCGTGGCCGGGACGTTCACCACCATCGCCGCCCTGGCGCTCGGACTACCGGAATACGACTCCGAGGTGATTCACCTGTCCCGCATCGGAATTCCCGAAGTCGTGAAGGTATGCGACGAGCTGATCGCGATGCCCCGCGCACAGCGTGCCGAACTCGGCCCCATGCATCCGGGCCGCGTGCCGGTGATCGGTGGCGGGTCCGTCGTCGTCGAGGAGTTGGCCCGCGAATTCGGTCAGCGGGCGGGTATCACGGAATTGGTGGTCAGCGAGCACGACATTCTGGACGGCATCGCGCTGTCGATCTGACCTCTGCGTCGAGCGCGGGGGCCTACGCGGAGAATTGAAGCGAATCCGTCGTCGAACCCCCCACGGCCGACGATCGAGATTTCTGGCTAGACCTTGCAGTTCGGGCGGTTGTGGCAGTGGTGTCCGTCGCGGCAGGCGTTGCACTGACAGCCACAGGTCGACACGTTCTTGGTGGAAACCTTCATTACTGATCACCCCTGTTTGTCTCGGCTTATCGAGATATGACTACCTCACCATAGTTCGATTCCGGGGCCGCGTGAAGGTCACAGGAGAGACGGGGTGAGGTCCCGGGCGCTACGCCGTGTGCGGCGGTCAGTGCGGTGACGCGCGCGAAAAATCAACGGCGAACGCCACGTTCGGCATAGCAGCCTCCACTGCACCTATACAGACCGACGGCCGGAACCAGTCCTCGTGAGACTGGCTTCCGGCCGCCGGCAGGGGTGATTCAGTTGGCTGTGTCGTCCGACGCCTGGACCATCGGGGCGGCCGGGGCGGCGGGTGCGCCCAGCTGGCGGGCGACGAAGTCGGCGGCCTGGTTGGCCATGCCGTTGAACTTGTAGGCGCTGTGCGCGGAGCGGTCCAAACCGCCACCGCAGATCGGGTCGCCGGGGGCACACAGCTGGATGGTCTTGCCGGCGTAGGCGCTGCCGATGTTGATGGCGGGCGCTCCGCGGTCGGCGACGCTCAGCACGAACGGGCTCGGGGTACCGAACAGGACGACAGCGGCGACGTGCGACGCGACCGAGGCGGGCATCGGGCCGGAGATGCCGGCCGGCAGAGCGAATCCGGCGGGAACGCTGCTCATGGTGCTGTAGCCGGCGACGGCTGCACCCTGCGAGTAGCCGCCGATGACGATCTTGGTGGCGGGGCAGCTGGCGGCGATGGCCTCGATGCGGTTGGTGGCGTCGGCGACGCCCTCAGCGGCTTGGCCGAAGTCCAGGGAGGCGGGGTAGTTGACGCCGTAGGCGTCGATGTTCCGGCCGGGCATCCGGGCGTTCAGTGCGTCGACGAAAGCCTGACCGGTGGCTCCGACGCCGGGACCTTCGAAAGTGCCACGGGCGAAGACGACCTCGACGTTCGCACAGGAGTCGTCAGCGGCGCTGGCGGTGGCGACCGGGCCGGCGATGGCGCCGACGACGATCGTGAAGGCGGCCACGGCGGTCAATGCCACCTTGTTGGCCGCGTTACGAATGGCGCTCATGTTGTTTCCCCGTCCCTTGCAGTACCAGTTGCCTGGTATAAGCCGAACGGGTGAACTTCGATTCCGTCAGATCGGTGTGACGTACCACATACCTAGGGTGGCTAAGCACCAGGGATGAACTGCGGGCCTGGATGCGTTGAGTTGGGCCCGCCCGGCATCAGCCGGATTTCGCGGGGCTCTTCTTCGGTTTGGCGGCCGGTGTCTCGGTCGGTGCCACGGCCGGTTCCACCGCCGTGAGTGTCACCACCTGCGTCACGGGGGTGATCACCGGTCGGCACATCTCGATGGCCTTCTCGGTGTAGACCCGGTAGCCGAAGTCGGGGTTGTAACCGTGGATTTCGGGGGTGTCGAGATCCCGCAGGAACGTCAGGATCTCGCGGCTGAACACCTGCCCGGGTACCAGCACCGGGAAGCCCGGAGGGTACGGCGTGACGAACGTCGCGGACACCACGTCCACGTCGTTGTCCAGCTTCTCGAAAACCTCGTCGGTGGTGAGGTATTCGCAGTTGGCATCGTTGTAGGACAGATAGAAGGCCCGGCGGACATCGCCTTCCGGTGTCGGCTCGGAGCCGTTGGTCCACTCCATGTCCCGGAACACGGGGTGGAATCCGCTGAAGTTCGGCAGCGAGGCCGTGCTGGTGGTCAGGCGCCGCACCTTCTGTTCGAACCGGCCGCGCTCGCCGAGGCCCATCTCGGAAACCGCCTCATCGAGCTCGGTGGCGATCTTCACGAGCACCTCGACGAGGAACGCCACCGAACTGCGCGTGGTGCCGATGTTCGTCATGAACAGCACGGTGTTCCGGGAGGTCTTGTTGATCTGCACCCCGTGCCGATCCATCAACTGGTCCCGTTTGAAGGTGTCGCCGTCGTACCCGGTGCGTCCGATGGACAGCGTGATGCGCGATGGGTCCAGCACGAATTCGTCCTTGTCCCAGGCGGTCATCATGTTGCGCAGTCCGGACCGCAACGGCTGCTCGATGTGGCTCTCGCGGAACTGGTCGGGGATCAGGTCCGACGTACGCAGGCATCGCATGTACTTGCTCAGCAGCGGGTGATTGTCGATGGCGTCCCGCAACTGCATGGCGTTCTCGATCTGGCGCTGGACAAGTTCGACGCCCTCCAGCGCGACCTGCCGCCGGCCGAGATCGAGCGAAGCGAGAATCTGGTAGTTGGGCGACGTCGACGTGTGCGCCATGTAGGCCTCGTGGAAGGCCTCGGCCACCTTCTGTTCGAAGTCCTGGTCGAAGACGTGGATCATCGAGCCCTGACGCAGCGAGGTCAGCGTCTTGTGCGTGGACTGCGATGCGTACACCCGCACGCGCGCCTTCGCGGGATCGGGGGTCAGCCGGCGATTGAGCAATTCCTCATTGGTGGGCGGCTTTTCGGCGTCGGCGGCCAGCTGCTTCTCGTATTCGGCGATGTACGCGGGGTCGGCGAGCTTTTCACGCAGCCGACGGGCCGACGCCATCGCCGTGCGGTCCCGGTACACCGGGTGGAAACGCGCGAACGCGAACCACGCTTCGTCCCACAGGAATACCAGGTCCGGCTTGATGGCCAGGCATTCCTCCATCACCCGCTGCACGTCGTAGACGACGCCGTCGAACGTGCAGTTGGTCAGCGAGATCATCTTGACCCGGTCCAGCTTGCCGGCGGTCTTGAGCGCCAACAACTTTGACTTGATCTCCCGCAGCGGCACCGCGCCGTACATGGTGTAGTCGGGCAGCGGGTAGGCCTCGAGGTAGATGACGTTGGCGCCGGCCATCATCATCCCGTAGTGGTGCGACTGGTGGCAATTGCGGTCCAGCAGCACGATGTCGCCGGGCGCCACGAGGGACTGCGTGACGATCTTGTTGGCGGTCGACGTGCCGTTGGTGACGAAGTAGGTGCGCCGCGATCCGTACGCCTCGGCTGCCAGCTGCTGGGCTTCGCGTAGGGGCCCGGTCGGTTCCAAGAGCGAGTCCAGTCCGCCGCAGGTGGCCGACGTCTCCGCCATGAACACGTCCAGTCCGTAGAAGCTGACCATGTCTTTTATCCAGTGCGAGTTGACAATTGACTTGCCCTGGCTGATCGGCAGCGCGTGGAACACCCCGGTGGGCCGGTGGCTGTACTGCTTGAGCGCACTGAAAAACGGTGTGCGGTAACGCTCGGCGACACCCTGCAGGATCGACAGGTGCAGCTCCAGCACGCCTTCCCGGGCGTGGAACACACGGCGGAAGTGCGGGCCCAGCCGGCCGGCGATGTCCTCGACCTCGATCTCGGTCATGAGGTAGAGGTCGAGCTCGGGCCGCAGGTCCTGCAGCGACCGGGCCAGGATCTGGGCGCGTTCGTCGGGGGACTTGTGGTCGTCGAGCACAGCGGACACCTTGGTGTCGACGAATTGTGCGAGGGCCGAGAGGTCCCGCTCGGACTGGTGGCTGAACCGCCGCCGGATCACGACGGCCTGCAGGTTGACGTTGAGCCGGGCCGCGATCAGGGCCTCGTCGCCGCTGGCGACCACGACGAGTTCGTAGACGAACTCGTCGTCGGGCCGGCGCCAGCTGCGCACCTCGGCGCGCAGCGCCTGCTCCTGGGCCTCGGTCATCTTCTCGACGATCAGCACCTCGAAGTACAGCTGCTCGCGCCGAGTGACCGGCTGCTGCTCCAGCGTGCGCGGATCGGTGGGGAACATGTCGGTGTCGTCCATGCCGGCGTTGTCGATGTCGCCCGTGCGGTACGACTCGGTCGTCAGTGCCCGGTTGATGCGCGCCACAGCCTTGGCGAACTTGTCGTAGCTGCCGGCGCTGAACAGGCGCTGCACCTGAGCGAATTGGAGGGAACCCGGATACGCCCAGTAGGGCTCGAGCGGCGTCAGGGTCGCGAGCAGTTCCCGGCAGATCTGGATGTACTGCTCTTTGATATTGCCGACAGTGGTGGTCCGGGTCAGGCGGTCTGCGGCCTCTTCGAGGCGGCACCACGAGTCGCCCCGAAGTTGCCAGACGCTGTTGTACGCGCGCGAATTGTCAACCATTTCCAGCCTTTTCACAGGTGTCTTCGGGTGGGGGAGCCTCGAAGTTCAGCGTCTCACCGTCGGTAGCTGGTGTCAGGCGAATGCTGTACGTCGAATGCGTGACCGGAAAAAGAAGTCGAGGTGTGCGCGCCGAACTGTGAGGATGAGGCCGTGACCTACTCCTGGAAGCGGTAGCCCATCCCGGCCTCGGTGAGCAGGTGCTTGGGGTGTGACGGGTCGACCTCGAGCTTGCGGCGCAGCTGGGCGAGATACACCCGCAGGTAGTGGGTTTCCTTGGCGTATGCGGGGCCCCACACCTCTTTGAGCAGTTCCTCGCGGCCGACCAGCTTGCCGCGGTTGCGCACCAGCATCTCCAACATGCCCCACTCGGTGGGCGTCAGGTGCACCTCGGTACCGCTGCGGGTCACCCGCTTGGCCGCCAGATCAACTGTGAATGACGATGTTTCGACGACGGGCTCGTCGGTCTCGGACGCTGCGGCGCCGCGCCGGACGGCGGCGCGCAGCCGGGCCAGGAACTCGTCCATGCCGAACGGTTTGGTGACGTAGTCGTCGGCGCCGGCGTCGAGGGCCTCGACCTTGTCCATCGAGTCGGTGCGCGCCGACAGCACGATCACCGGAGCGGTGAGCCAACCGCGGAGCCCGGCCAGCACGTCGATGCCGGACATGTCGGGCAGGCCGAGGTCCAGGATCACCACGTCGGGTTTGTGCTCGGCGGCGGCCTTCAATGCCTCGGCGCCGGTGGCCGCGACGGTGACCTCGTACCCCCGCACCGACAGGTTGATCCGCAAGGCACGCAGAATCTGTGGTTCGTCGTCGATGACCAGAACCCGTGTCACGCCCGATCCTTTCCCGCGGCCGCCAAATCCACCACGACGGTCAGGCCGCCGCCGGGCGTATCGGTGGCAGAGATGGTGCCGCCCATTGCTTGCACGAAACCGCGCGCCACCGAAAGGCCAAGTCCCACACCGCTGCTGTTGTCATGGTCGCCGAGGCGCTGGAACGGCGCGAACAGTTGCTCCTCGGTGCCGCGGGGGATGCCCGGCCCCTCGTCGACGATCGTGACCAGCACCCGGTCGCCGACCTGTCCGGCGTTCACCCGCACCACGCTGCCCGCGGAGTAGCGCAGGGAGTTGTCGATGAGGTTGACCAGCACCCGCTCCAGTAGGCCCGCATCGGCCAGCGCGACGGCGTCACCGACTTCGACCTTGACCCGGTCGAGCCCACGGTGTCCGTAACCGGTTGCCCCGCGGCTGATTCCGAGCAGCGCCCGCTGCACGACCTCTTCCATGTACACCCGCCGCAGCTCCGGCTTGACCACCCCGGCGGCCAAGCGGGAGGAGTCCAGCAGGTTGCCCACCAAGGCGGTCAGCTGGTCGACCGATTCTTCGACGGTGGCCAGCAGTTCGGCTGTGTCCTCGGGTGAGAAGCCGACGTCTTCGCTGCGAAGGCTCGACACCGCGGCCTTGGCCGCCGCGAGCGGGGTGCGCAGGTCGTGGCTGACGGCGCTCAGCAGTGAACGGCGTAGTTCGTCGGCTTTGGCCAGTGCCTCGGCGCGACCGGCTTCTTCGGCCAGAGCGCGCTGGCGCACCAGACCCGCCGCCTGCCGGGCGACGGCGCTGAGCACCCGCCGGTCGCGCGCCTCGGTCTTGCGGCCGGCCATCAGCAGCCAGTATTCGTCGTCGCTGACCTCGATGGCGGTGTCGGCGGAATCGACTGTCACACAGGGGTCTTTGCCGACGCAGGCGACGATGCCGTCCTCCTCGTGCAGCAGGCTGACGGCCCGTTGCGCGTAGGTCTCGCGGACGCGCTCCAAGAGCGTCGTGAGGTCGGCTCCGCGCAGCACGCTGCCGGCGAACAGGGCGAGCAGCTCGGCTTCCTGCGAGGCGTGCCGGGCTTCGCGGGACCGTTTGGCGGCGCCGTCGACCAGCGCGGCGACCGCGACCGCGACGGCCAGCAGCACCACGATGGTCAGGGCGCTGTCCGGATCGGCGATGGTGAAGCTGTACCGCGGGGCGACGAAGAAGTAGTTGAGCAGCAGCCCCGACAGCACGGCCGACAAGGCGGCCGGGGCGACGCCGCCGAGCAGCGCTACGACCAGGACGCCGATGAAGTACACCGCGCTCTCGCCGCCGACGTGCAAGAAGGGATCGAGCAGCGCGGTGATGGCGGTGATGATGCCGGGTACGACGATGGCGGCCAGCCAGGACGCGAGGTGCCGTTGTCCCCGCGTTGCGGTCGACCACGACCAGCCGGGCTGCGAATGCTCATGGGTCACCATGTGCACGTCGATCTTCCCGGAGTTCTGCACGGTCTTGGCGCCGATGCCCTCGTCGAACAACCGAGCCCAGCGTGACCGTCGTGAGGTGCCCAACACGAGCTGGGTGGCGTTCATCTCGCGCGCGAAATCCAGGAGGGCGCTGGGGACGTCGCCGTCACTGCCGCCGACGACGGTGTGCAGGGTGGCACCGAGACTGGCCGTCAGTTCACGGACCTTGCCCATCTGCGGGGCGGAGACGCCCGTCAGTCCGTCGCCGCGGACGACGTGCACCACCATGAGCTCGGCGCTGGATTTGGAGGCAATGCGTGACGCGCGTCGTACCAGGGTCTCTGACTCTGGGCCGCCGGTGACCGCCACGACCACGCGTTCGCGCGCTTCCCAGGTGTCCGAAATATTGTGTTCGGCGCGGTATTTCGCGAGCGCGGCGTCGACCTGGTCGGCGAGCCACAGCAGCGCCAGTTCCCGCAGCGCGGTGAGGTTGCCTTGCCGGAAGTAGTTGGACAGCGCCGCATCGACGCGCTCGGGTGCGTATACGTTGCCGTGGGACAGCCTGCGGCGCAACGCTTCCGGCGTGATGTCGACAAGCTCGATCTGGGCGGCACTGCGCACCACCGAGTCCGGCACCGTCTCCTGCTGCTCGATGCCGGTGATCTGGGCGACGACGTCGTTCAGGCTCTCGAGGTGCTGGACGTTGACGGTGGAGATGACGGTGATGCCGGCGTCGAGCAGTTCCTCGACGTCCTGCCAGCGCTTGGCATTCTTGCTACCGGGCGTATTGCTGTGTGCCAGTTCGTCGACCAGCACGACCTCGGGGTGGCGCGTCAGCACGGCAGGAACGTCCAGCTCGGCGAACGTCCCGCCGCGGTAGTCGATGAACCGCGGCGGGATGCGTTCGATGCCCTCCATCGCCTCGGCCGTCTTCTTGCGACCGTGGGTCTCGACCACGGCCGCGACGACGTCGGTGCCACGTTCGAGGCGGCGGTGCGCCTCGCCGAGCATCGAGAAGGTCTTGCCCACGCCAGGGGCCGCACCCAGGTAGATGCGTAGCTCGCCCCGCTTGTCCGGCGTTCCCATGTCTCCCATCATCCAATACGGGCTGGGTACTTCTGGTCCAACGCGAGATTCAGCTGCAGGACGTTGACGCGGGGCTCACCCATGAAGCCCAGGGCGCGGTCGGTGGTGTTGTCGCGCACCACGGCCCGAACCTGGTCGGCGGAGATGTGCCGGGCCTTGGCGATGCGGCCCAGCTGCAGGTCCGCGTAGTCGACCGAGATATCTGGGTCCAGGCCACTGCCGCTGGCGGTGACGGCGTCGGCCGGTACCTGCGGGTCGGCCGGCGCCGAGCCACGGATCGCGACGATCTGCCCGGCGGTGTAATCCTCGCCGTACTTGGCACATTCGACGCGCACGCCCTCGTAGGTCGCGGCGAACGGGACCTTGGTCGTCTCGCACGGCTGGTTCACGCTGACCACCTTGGTGGGGTTGGTGACGTTGCCGGTGGTGTCCCGCGGGCCGATCACCGAAACCACCGCGCCCACGCCGTCCGCGGTGCAGAACGGACGCGCCCCGGCGGTGTGGTCCAGGCCTTCGGTGTCCGCGACACCATAACTGCGGGTGCATACCTGCGTCAGCAGACTGGCCTTGAACCCGGCGTCGGCGGCCGATTTGCCGGCCTTGATCTGGGCCGGGTCACCGGGCGTGTCGACGATGCTCTCCGGGCCCAGGTTGCCTGCGCCGCTCGCCGTCGGGTCGTAGCCATTGGTGCCGGCGTTGGACGGCCGGCTCTGGAAATACTGCGGCAGCACATTGCCTTTGGCGTCGGTGAACAGCTGGCCGATCAGTGAGCTGCCGACGATATTGCCGTTCGCGGTGACGATCGAGCCGTCGGCCTTGTCCTTGACTCCGGGGATCTGGGCGATACCCCAGACCACGGCAGGATAGGCCAGGCCGGTGATGACGGTCAGGACGAGCAGGGCACGCAGCGCTGCCCAATGGAGGCGAATCAGGTTGCCAATGTTCATGATTAAGACATTCCCGGGACGAACTGGATGATCAGGTCGATGAGTTTGATGCCGATGAACGGGGCGATGATGCCACCCAGGCCATAGACATACAGATTGCGGCTCAACAGCTTTGACGCACTGCTGGGGGTGTACCGGACACCGCGCAGCGACAGCGGGATCAACGCGACGATGACGAGAGCGTTGAAGATCACCGCCGACAGGATCGCCGACTGCGGGCTGTGCAGCCGCATGATGTTCAGCAGATCCAGGCCGGGGAACAGTGCCACGAACATCGCCGGGATGATCGCGAAGTACTTCGCGATGTCGTTGGCGATGGAGAACGTGGTCAGCGCACCGCGGGTGATGAGCAGCTGCTTGCCGATCTCGACGATCTCGATGAGCTTGGTCGGGTCCGAGTCGAGGTCGACCATGTTGCCGGCTTCTTTGGCCGCCGAAGTGCCGGTGTTCATCGCGACGCCGACGTCGGCCTGGGCCAGCGCGGGGGCGTCGTTGGTGCCGTCACCGGTCATCGCGACGAGCTTGCCGCCGGCTTGTTCCTTCTTGATCAGCGCGAGCTTGTCCTCCGGCGTGGCCTCGGCCAGGAAGTCGTCGACCCCGGCCTCGTCGGCAATCGCCTTGGCGGTCAACGGGTTATCGCCGGTGATCATGACGGTGCGGATGCCCATCTTGCGCATCTCGTCGAACCGTTCCCGCATGCCCTGCTTGACGACGTCCTTGAGGTGGATGACGCCCAGCACTTCTGCTGCCCCGTCCTGAATCCGGCCGACCACAAGGGGGGTACCGCCTGCTGCGGAGATACCGTCGACGATCTCGCCCAGTTCGATGGGCACGGTGCCGCCGTGACCCCGAATCCATTCGGCAACGGAACTGGCGGCGCCCTTGCGCAGTGCCGGGCCGTTCTCCAGGTCCACCCCGGACATCCGGGTCTTCGCGGTGAACTCCACCCAGGTGGCTCCGGTCAGTTCGCCCGGGGTGCGGGCACGCAGACCGTAAGTCTGCTTGGCATACACCACGATTGAGCGACCTTCCGGAGTCTCGTCCGCCAGGCTGGACAGCTGCGCCGCGTCGGCGAGCTGTTCGGCGGTGACGCCGGGCACGGGGATGAAGTCCGAGGCCTGCCGGTTTCCCAGGGTGATGGTGCCGGTCTTGTCGAGCAGCAGGGTGTTGACGTCGCCGGCGGCTTCCACCGCGCGTCCGGACATGGCGAGCACGTTGCGCTGCACCAGGCGGTCCATGCCGGCAATACCGATGGCGGACAACAACGCACCGATGGTGGTCGGGATCAGACAGACCAACAGCGAGACCATGACGATGCCGGTGACACCGAAGGCGTCCAGCGCCTCGGTGTCGGGCACGCCCGGGTTGTTGGCCTTGGAGTAGATGGCCAGCGGCTGCAGGGTCGCGACGGCGAACACGAAGATGATCGTCAGCGCGGCCAGCAGGATGTTGAGCGCGATCTCGTTGGGTGTCTTCTGCCGGTTAGCGCCTTCGACCAGGGCGATCATGCGGTCGACGAAGCTCTCGCCGGGCTTCTGCGTGATCTGCACGACGATGCGGTCGGACAGCACCGTGGTGCCACCGGTAACCGCGGACCGGTCGCCACCAGACTCGCGGATCACCGGGGCGGATTCGCCCGTGATCGCAGACTCGTCCACGGAGGCAATGCCTTCCACGACGTCACCATCACCGGGGATGACCTGGCCGGCCTCCACCACCACGATGTCACCCTGCTGCAGCAGCGGTGCGGCGACTTCTTCTTCGGTGCCGGCGCGGCCGGGGGACCAACCCACCAATTTGCGAGCCACGGTGTCGGACTTGGTCTTTCGCAGGCTGTCGGCTTGAGCCTTGCCTCGGCCTTCGGCGACGGCTTCGGCCAGGTTGGCGAAAACGACTGTCAGCCAGAGCCAGAAGACGATCAGCCAGGCGAACCAACTGGAGTTCAGCACGGCCAGCACCGTCGACCAGACGGCGCCGATCTCGACGATGAACATGACCGGGTTGCGCCAGAGGGTGCGCGGGTCGAGCTTGCGCAGCGCGTCCGGCGTCGATTTCCACAGCATCTTGGGGTCGAGGAGGCCGCCTTGTATGCGGCCCTTGCCCTTTGCTTCATGGATTGGGGCGGGGTGGTCGGGGTCAGCGATCCCGACGGTTGCGGTCTTGGTGGACATTTAGTGAATTCCTTCAGCAAGGGGGCCGAGCGCCAACGCCGGCAGGAAGGTCAGGGCGACCAGGATGAGCGTCACGCCGGCGACCATGCCGACGAACTGCGGACGGTGGGTGGGCAGCGTGCCCAGCGATGGGGGAGTGGCGCCCTGCTTGGCCAGGGACCCGGCCAGCGCGAGCACCAGGACCATCGGGAGGAACCGGCCGATCAGCATGGCCAGGCCCAACGCCGTGTTGTACCAGACGGTGTTGACCGAGATACCCGCGAATGCCGAGCCGTTGTTGTTGGCCGCCGAAGTGAAGGCGTAGAGCACCTCGGACAGGCCGTGTGGCCCGACATTCGCCATGGCCGCCCGCTCGCCGGGCAGCGCCATGGCCACGGCGGTGCCGGTCAGCACGATCAGCGGGGTCACCAGGAAGTAGCTTGCGGCCAGCTTGATCTCGCGCGGGTTGATCTTCTTGCCCAGGTATTCCGGGGTACGGCCGACCATCAGACCGGCCACGAAGACCGTGATCACCGCGAGGATCAACATGCCGTAGAGACCCGACCCGGTACCACCCGGTGCGACCTCGCCGAGTTGCATGTTGAACATCGTCATCATGCCACCAAGGCTGGTGAACGAGTCATGTGCCGAGTCGATGGCGCCGGTGGAAGTCAGCGTCGTGGCATCGGCGAACACTGCCGAATCAGCTATGCCGAAACGCTGTTCCACGCCTTCCATGGCCGAGCCAACAGAGTTGGGCACCGTACCGTGGTGCTGGAGCTGGAACAGCATCATGAAGCTGACGCTGATGATGGCCAGGGTGGCCATGACCGCCACAATGGCGTAGCCCTGCTTGCGGCTGTCGACCATCCGGCCGAAGGTGCGTGGCAGGGAGAACGAAATCACCAGCAGCAGAAAGATTTCCACCCAGTTGGTCCAGGCGTTCGGGTTCTCGAACGGGTGCGCCGAGTTTGCGTTGTAGAACCCACCACCGTTGGTGCCCAGCATCTTGATGGCCTCTTGGCTGGCGACCGGGCCGCCGGTGATGGTCTGCTGTGCACCGGCCAGGGTGTTGGCGATCTGGTCGTGCAGGTGGAAGTTCTGGATCGCTCCGCCGGCGATCAGGACGAGCGCGGCAATCACTGCCAGCGGCAACAGGATTCGAATGGTCCCACGCACCAGGTCGACCCAGAAGTTGCCCAGTTCACTGGCGTGCCGACGGGCGAACCCGCGGACCAGCGCAACAGCCACTGCGATGCCAACGGCGGCGGAGACGAAGTTCTGGACGGTGAGGCCGGCCATCTGGACCAGGTGCCCCATGGTGCTTTCACCCGAGTACGCCTGCCAGTTGGTGTTGGTGACGAAGCTGACGGCGGTGTTCCAGGCCAGGTCGGCAGTCATCGGGGTGGCGGGGTTGCTCAGGTGCAATGGCAGCCACTTTTGTACGAGCTGCAGGGTGAAAAGGAACAGCACCGAGATCGCCGAGAAGGCGAGCACACTGCGCGCGTAGGCGCCCCAGTTCTGCTCGGCGGCAGGGTCGGCGCCGATCGCCTTGTAGACCAGGCGCTCGGCCCGCGAGTGCTTTTCGGACGTGTAGACGCGGAACATGTAGTCCCCCAAGGGCACATGGACCGCGGCGAGCGCGATGATGAGGGTGATGAGGAAGATGATCCCTGCGGTGGTGCCGGACACTAGAAGCGCTCCGGGAACAGCAGGGCCGCGACCAGGAACAGCGCGGTCAGCACGCAGAGGATCAGTCCGACGACGTTGGCGTAGTTCACAGCCGCTCCACCGCCTTCTGGATTACGCCGAGCACCGCGAACAGCGCGATGGTCAGCACCGCGAACACCACTACAGACATGGGTTCTCCCACACATGAAAGGCGTCGCCGACTCTCGGCGACCTCGCCAGCATCGGCCCGCTGGAGAGGCGATGCGCCGATCTTGATGCCTTCTTTACGGCCCGCCCGGCATCCTTTACGGAATTCCGCTTCGAGCCCCGCGTCCCGGGTGGCGCGTCCCGGCATAATGCCTGTTCATGTGATGTTTCACACAGGTGAATCGGGTGGTGTTCTGGCGTTTACGGTCGCCCCGATTTGCCGCAATCGGGGGCAGTTGATGCCCCGTCGACACCGGACCGACTAACGTGCCAGCGTGTGGCGCCGACCACTCGAATCCAGGAGGCATTGGTGATCGACATCGTTGGTGAAGTCCGGCAGAAGCTCGGCCGTTTTGCGGAATCCGCGACCGCGGTGCGCAGGCTGTATGAGACTGGCTTCCTGGATTTGGCAAACCCCGCGGTAATGGTGGAGACCGCCAAGAACGCGGGGATATACGGCCCGCAGGCGTCGATGGCGATCCAGGGCGGCCGCAAGTATGCGGGCCTGCCGGCGCTGGTGGACGAACGTGGCACCTTGACCTACCGGCAGGTGAACGACCAGTCCTGGGCGCTGGCCCGTGGGCTGCAGGGACTGGGAGTGACCGAAGGCTCGGTGGTCGGGCTGCTGTGCCGGGACCATCGCGGCCTGATCCTCGCCATGGTCGCGTGCGGAAAGCTCGGGGCCCGGCTGGTGCTGATGAACACCGGGTTCGCCAAGCCGCAGTTCGCGCAGGTCTGTGAGCGCGAAGGCGTCAAGGTCGTGTTGCACGACAGCGAATTCCTCGGACTGCTCGACGCCCTGCCCGCGGATATGCCCCGCGTGTTGACCTGGCTCGACGAGGGCGCTGAAATCCCTGATGGCGCACAGACCCTCGACGCGATCGTGGCGGCCAACTCCACCGAGCCGCTGCCTGCGCCGAGTAAAGCGGGTGGCTCGGTGATCCTCACCAGCGGGACCACCGGCCTGCCGAAGGGCGCGCCGCGCAGCTCGGTGTCGCCCCTCGCGACAGCGCAGATCATCGACCGAATCCCGTTCCCGCGCAAGGGAACCATGGTCATCGTCTCGCCGATCTTCCACAGCACGGGCTGGGCCACGTACACCGTCGGCGCCGCGTTGGGAAACAAGGTGGTGACGGCCCGGCGATTCAACGCCGAGCGGACCCTGCAGCTCATCGCCGAGCACAAGGCCCAGATGCTCGTCGCGGTGCCGACGATGCTGCACCGCATCGTCGAGCTGGGGCCCGAGGTCATCGGCAAGTACGACACCTCGTCGCTGACCACGATCCTGATCGCCGGGTCGGCGTTGAGCCCCGAGCTGTCGAACCGGGTGCAGGACACCTTCGGCGACGTGCTCTACAACTTGTACGGCTCAACCGAATGCGCCATTGCGAGCGTGGCCACTCCGGCTGAACTGCGGCTCGCGCCGGGCACGGCCGGACGGGCGCCGGTGACCTGTGAAGTGGTGTTGTACGACGAAAACGACCGCCGGATAGAGGGAAACAATCGTCGCGGCCGCATTTTCGTCCGCAACGGTGCGCCGTTCAGCGGCTACACGGACGGTCGGACCAAGCAGATCATCGACGGCTACATGTCCAGTGGCGACATGGGGCACTTCGACGATCACGGGCTGCTGTTCGTCGACGGCCGTGACGACGACATGATCGTCTCTGGCGGCGAGAATGTGTTCCCGCAAGAGGTCGAAGAGCTCCTCGCCGAGCGGGACGACATCTTTGACGCGGCAGTGGTCGGCGTCGACGACGTCGAATGGGGAAAGCGCCTGCGCGCCTTCATCGTTTCTCAGCCCGGTGCCGCACAGGACCCCGATGAGATCAAGGCGTTCGTCAAGAACAACCTGGCCCGGCACAAGGTGCCACGCGACGTGGTGTTCATCGATGAGCTGCCACGCAACACCACCGGCAAGCTACTGCGCCGAGTGCTGGTCGAAATGGACGTCTAGCGAAAACCGCTCGGCGGCGAGCTGCCCCTTGACAATCATATGGGACCGGAGGTCCCATATAAATCAGTGGGCAACGGTGCTCGGATGTGCAGGGGAGTGACGCCATGGCTGTTACGAAGATGGTCCGTCGGTGGCGGGACCGGATGGTGGTCACCGGGGACGGGGAGTATTGCGATCGGCTGCAGACCCTCTCGGACGGGTCGGTGCGCCGCAACTTCAATCCGTATCTGGACATCCCATGGGATTCGCCGCAGTTCCGGGTGATCCCTGACGACCCGCGATGGGTGTTGGCCAAGAGTGATCCCCTGGGTGCGAGCGCGTGGTACCGGGCGCAGCCGCTGGAGAAGCAGATCGCGATCGGCATCTGGCGTCAGACGAACATTGCCAAGGCTGGTCAGCAGTTCGAGAGCATGCTGATCCGTGGTCTGCTCGAGTACACGTTCTGGGTACCGAACGGCAGCCCCGAGTACCGGTACTGCCTGCACGAGGCCATCGAAGAGGGCAACCACACCCTCATGTTCCAAGAGATGGTGAACCACACCGGGGTGGACGTGCCGGGCCTGCCTCGGTGGGTCAAGTGGATCAACTGGGTGTTCCCGCTCTTTGCGAGCCCGATGCCGGCGTTCTTCTTCATGATGGTGCTGTGCGGCGAGGAGCCGATCGACCATCTGCAGAAAGAGATTCTGCGCGAAGGGAATTCGATCCACCCGATCATGGAGCGCGTGATGGCGATTCATGTCGCCGAGGAGGCGCGCCACATCTCGTTCGCCCACGAATTTTTGCGGCGGCGGATCCCGGAGATGCGGCCGCTCAACCGATTTGTGCTGTCGCTGTTCTATCCGCTGGGCTTCCGCGTGGCGGCCTCCCTCATCGCCAAGCCGCCCGGCGCCTTTTGGCGTGAATTCGACATCCCCAAGTCGGTGAAGAAACAGATTTTCTGGCGGGCGCCGGAATCCAGGACGATGCTGCGCGAGATCTACGGTGACGTACGAATGCTCGCCGAAGACACCGGCCTGATGAACCCGATTGCCACGGTGTTGTGGCGGATGTTCCGGATCGACGGTCCGGCGTCGCGTTTCCGCAGCGAGCCGGTGCGGCACGCCGCCGTCCCCGTGGCCTGACCGCGGTCGTCGCCGCTCGGAGCTGACACGATGTCGGTCTGAGCGCGTCGATAACCGTATATAGCCTCAGCGCCGCTCTCAGGGCGACGTTGTGTCGCCGAAGTCTTTTTCTGAGTCGTGTCGAAAAGTGCCCCACCCGTTCGACGTATGTGTGAAGGATTGACACAACGACGAAAGGTCAGGCAATGCGCTACATGGGTTTGGTCATCATGGATCCCAACCAGGGTCCGCCGCCGCAGGCACTGATGGACGCGATGGAGGTGTACGTCGGCAAGAACGCCGCCGACGGTATCTACCTCGACGGCGGCGGGCTGGGCCAGGGCGAGAACCGCATCGGCTACCAGGTCCGCGCCGGCCAGATGAGCACGACCGATGGGCCTTTCACCGAAGGTAAAGAGATCATCGGCGGGTTCGCCGTGCTGGAGTACCGCAACCGCGCCGAGGCTGTCGAGGGGGCCCGCTCCTTCACCGAACTGCACCGCGAGCACTGGCCCGAATGGGAGGGCCGTGTCGAGATGCACCTGATTGAGGGCGCACCCGACCAGGAACCGGGTGCTTGTCCCCAGTAACCACCACTGAGGCA
This sequence comes from Mycolicibacterium sp. CBMA 226, assembly GCF_009729075.1. Lineage (GTDB taxonomy): Bacteria > Actinomycetota > Actinomycetes > Mycobacteriales > Mycobacteriaceae > Mycobacterium. Next base: position 309,207 of record NZ_VTGY01000015.1, read on the forward strand.
GTGACCGCCGCCTGGCGAGCCGAATCGGCACGTCTGGTGGCGGCACTGGCCCGCATGACCCGCGACATCGACCTCGCCGAGGACGTGGCGCAGGACGCTCTCGTGGCCGCGCTGGAGGAATGGCCCGAGCGCGGAATTCCCGCAAACCCCGCCGCCTGGCTCATGACGGCGGCGAAGCGACGCGCGATCGACCACATTCGCCGCGCCGAGACACTGCGCCGCAAGACCGAGGAGATCGGACACCGCCTGGAGGAGGTCGACATGCCCGACTTCGAAGGGCAGGTCGACTTCATCGAAGACGACGTCCTCCGCCTGATGTTCCTGACGTGCCACCCGGAGCTGCCGCCGGCGTCACGTGCGGCCTTGACGCTGCGGCTGGTGTCGGGACTGAGCACCGCCGAGATCGCTCGTGCCTTCCTGGTGCCGGAATCGACGATGGCACAACGGATCAGCCGCGCGAAGAAGAGCCTCATCGGCGTCGATATGGAACTGCCGGTCGGGGCCGAGCGCGTAGAACGCCTCGATGACGTGCTCGCCGCCATCTACCTCACCTTCAACGAGGGCTACGTGGCGACCGCCGGCGCGGACTGGACGCGCCCGGACCTCTGCTTCGAGGCGATCCGGCTGGCGCGCATGGTGGCCGCCATGGTGCCGGACATCCCGGATTCCCTTGGGCTGCAAGCACTTGTCGAACTCCAGGCGTCGCGGATACCTGCCCGCGTCGATCGTGACGGAGCGCCGGTGCTGCTCGACGATCAGGACCGGGCGCGGTGGGATCACCTACTGCGCCGCCGCGGCATCCAGGTGCTGGCCCGCGCCGAGACGCTCGCCGCGGCAGGCGCGCCCGTCGGGACCTACTTCTTGCAAGCGGCCATCGCCGCATGTCATGCGCGCGCGATGCGGGCCGAGGACACCGAGTGGCAGCGGATCGCGGACCTGTACGACGTGCTGGCGCTCGCCGCGCCCGGCCCCGTGATCGAGGTGAACCGCGCAGTGGCCCACGGGCGTGCCCATGGGCCGGAAGCGGGGCTGGCGGTGCTCGACGCGCTCGGTCCCGACCCGCTGCCCAGATCACCGCTGCCGCACGCGGTGCGGGGCGATCTGTTGGAGCGTCTGGGGCGGACGGCCGAGGCGTCGGCAGCGTTCGCGCACGCCGCCGCACTCAGCACCAACGAGGCCGAGCGCTCGCTGCTGCTCCGTCGGGCCACGTGACTAGGTGCCGGGCTGTAATGGCGCGTTAAGAAGCCGCAAGTTTTTCGGCATCTTGCGTCAAGGCTGCGGCAGCAACTGCTTCCGTATCTGGTGTTGCAGGTAGAGCTGTAGGTAGGTCTTGCACTAGGAGGTTCTGATGTTGCTGTCGGCAGCATTGAGTACGTGGTGGTCGGGTATCGCGGTACGCCACCATCCGGCGCGATTGGTGCTCGCGGCCGGCGATCCGCCTTTTGAACCGCCCCTGCCGGGTATTGAAATTGCACGCTCTGTAGCAGGTTTGGGTGATCCGGAGTTTGCGCGATGGGTGGTGGGGCACCGGCAGCCCGTAGATGCGGTGGGCGCAATCGAACTCGATACCGCGCTCACCGCTGGCGTCCCGCCCGCCCAGATCGGCGTGCACTGTGATGATCTGACCTCGAATGAAATGCTGTGGGCTGCAAGCATTGGCGTTGGGCGTCTGGTGATTTCGTCGACGCACCAGGCAGATGTGTTGTCGGCTGTCCGCGGTCCGAAGCCGGTGAACGTCTGGCTGCAGTCGGGCAGTGGGTGCTGCGTGCTGCGTGGGCGTCCCTCGCTGCGCCTGGTCGGACTCGATGCGCATCGTGGCGATGAGGATTATGCAGATCTGGTCGACCACCTCATCGGCGAGATGGCTGACGTCCGTCGAGAAAGCCGTGTTGTGGTTGGCCGCCTTGGCATTTCCGGCGTCCACGTGAATAGCGACACCGTCTACGAAATCGATGACGCGGTGACGGACGGCTGCATCCGGTACCGCGTGCCCCGCCCGCAGTTGTTGCTCAGTGGTTCGTTGGTGACGGCGTAACCCAGCAGGACTAGGCCGGCTTCTTGGTCAGGTCGGCGTTCTCGTCCTCCTGGATTGCGACGCCGTCCTTCTGAGACGTCGACTCGATGGAGCCGATCGAGGAGTTCAGGTCGGTGATGCCACTGGCGTCGCCGCCCTTGAGTTTGTCGAACGCGGCCTGCACGGTGTCTCCGAGCTTGTCGAGCGGCGCGATGATCGCCTTGCACAACGTCGGGTCGGCCTGCACGTCGGCAGCCGCGAGCCGCACTTCCCGTTTCACGAACAGCGCGGCCAGGCCGCCCTTGACGAATGCGGTGATACGGCCGTTGGCGCCCTTCTTGAACGTGCCGGCCTGGAACGGCTTCCACAACCAGCGGTGGAACGCGCCGAAGGCCAGGCCACTGTGCGCGACGAACTTGGTCTTGGCGAACGACGTGGTGGCCTGCGCCGGGCACGTCTGGGAGATCGGCGCGGCGTCACCGGCATCGCCCGACGGATCCGCGGGAATCGATTCCGACGACGACGCTTCGTTGCCCGTCGTGGCTTGTTTGTGCCCGCAGCCGCCCACCAGCAGGACGACGGGGATGACCAGGGCAGCGATCAGACGGACCAGCGTGTTCACGAGTTACCTCCAGCAAAGTTGGCTCGGTTCCAGGACCGCGCGAAGCTAGCACTCGAAGCTGGGTGTTTGGTGGCAATTGATCGGGGCGAGGTCATCGGTTTCGTTCAGCGGAGACGGTGGAACCCCCTGACATGCAAGAACTGCTGGTTGGGGCGAGACGGTGGGCCAGGCTCACCCGGGCCTGTGGTGGTTGACCATCGTCAAGCATTGGGTGACCATTAGCTGAAGCGGCGGGGTCCTCATGGGGTCGCGAGCGTCGACGCGAGGCGGTGAGCGGCCATCTCAGAACTGCTCGTAGAACTCCGCCAGGCGATCGACCGAAGCGAACTCTCGCTGGTTTATCAGCCCAAGTTCGACGCGCGCACCGCCGCGGTCGTGGGGGTGGAGGCGTTGCTGCGATGGCGGCATCTCGACCGCGGGTTGCTGCGACCTCACGACTTCCTGCCGTTGGTCCGCGAGCATGGCCTGATGGGGCAGGCCACGAGCTTGGTCGTGAACATGGCACTCGACGACGCCGAGCGTTGGTACGCCGCCGGGGCAGAAGTGCCTGTGGCGGTTAATCTCTTCGCGCCGCTGCTGAGCGACTTGAACCTGCCGGACCACCTGAGTCGGGCGCTCGACGACCGGGGACTGGCACCGTCGGCCCTCGCCGTCGAGATCACCGAAGACCTGTTCGTCGACAACATGGAAGACACCCGGACGGTGCTGACGGGCTTGGTCGACCGCGGCATCAGGATCGCCCTCGACGACTTCGGCACCGGGTACTCCGCGCTCACCTACCTGTCCGACCTGCCGATCGACGAGATCAAGCTGGACCACGACTTCATCGCCCGGGCCGCGGTCGACGAGCGAGCCGCAATGGTGGTGCAAACCATCATCGACCTCGCGCACAAGCTCGGCTTCGGGACCGTCGCCGAGGGGATCGAGAGCGCCGAATCAGCCGCGCAGTTGCGGGATTTCGGCTGCGATGTGCTGCAGGGGTTCTTCCTCAGCCCGCCGCTGCCGGCGGCCGAGGTGCCCGGTGTGGTGGGTGCGGGCGCACGGTTGACGTTCTAGTTGGCGTTCGCGCCGCGCGCGGGGTCGGGGGCGGGTTCAGAGACTCGGTGCCCACGTCATAGGTTGATAGCCGCTTGATCACCAAGCCCCCATAGCCCAATTGGCAGAGGCAGCGGACTTAAAATCCGCCAAGTGTCGGTTCGAGTCCGACTGGGGGCACTCAACTCCCCGGGTGCCACGAAGGTCTGATGACGTTGGCGCCCCGAGCGACGTTCGCTGGTACTCAATCCAGGTGGCAATAAATATCGCTCTTTGGGCTATGGTGCGGCCCGATTAGGGGGACGATCGTAGAACGTGTCAACCAATCACATTCTCAGCCCGCTAAGGCCGAGGCAGTGCCGCCGTGGTGGCACAGAGAGAAGGCACCACCATGACATACGCAGAGTTGGGAATCTCGGCACTGCTGTTGGTGGTGGTGCTGGGTGAAGCCGTTCGTGCGACAGCCTCCCGTCTGCGCCGCATCCGCCGCGCCAGGGTGTCGGATCGACGACCGGTCCAGAAGAATCATGGAACACATTCGGCACCAAGGGATTACCGAACCGACGCCCCAGCCAATTCAAAGGGTTTGCGACTGGCCATGGAACGTTCACATGCCAAGCGGGAGCAACGGCGCCGCGAGAAGAGAGAATTCCAAGCCTGGCTGGAGATCACCTCGGAACCACTGTGGTGACCGATCAAACACGTTGCGAAGCTGTCCCACCGTCCTACGATCGGTCGGTATGACCCGCAAGCTCGCGTTGATCGTCACCTTTGCCGCTATGGCTCCGGTCGTTCCGACAATCGCATCTACGCCCGCCATCGCCGCGCCGTGCCCCGACGTCCAGGTCGTGTTCGCCCGCGGCACCACCGAGCCGCCGGGTCTGGGTAGTGTCGGTAGTCCCTTCGTCGACGACCTGCGTACCCGGGTTGCGCCGCGCACCGTTGATGCCACGGCGGTCGACTACCCGGCGAGCAACGACTTCGCCGTCAGCACCCCGGCCGGTATCGATGCCGCGCGGTCGGTCATCGAGTCCACCGCCGCCAATTGCCCGAAGACCAAGATGGTGCTCGGCGGTTACTCGCAGGGTGCGGCAGTCATCGAAGGCGCCACCAACGCGGCACCGCAGCTCGCCAGTCGCGTGGCCGCCACCGCACTCTTTGGTGCGCCGCGCACCGGTTTCTCGGCGATGCTCGCCGGCGGGCCGTTGCCGGAGTTGGCGCCGCAGTACGTTGCCAATTCCATCGATCAGTGCGCCGAGGCTGACCCGATCTGCTCGGAAGGCGGCTTCGACCCCGGCGCCCACGGTTCCTATGTTCAGTCCGGAAAGGTCACGCAAGCAGCCGATTTCGCGGCGAGCCGGCTCTAGAACGGAGACATCGAAATGACCGAAGTACCCGAGACCGCCTTGGAATTGCGGTCGTTGGTGACAGCGGACGGCAGGCTCGAACTCTCGCTGCACGACGTGGAGGTCCCGACCCCGACCGCCGACCAGGTCGTCGTCCGGGTCGAGGCATCGCCGGTCAATCCGTCGGATCTGGGACTGTTGATTCCTGGCGCCGACATGTCGGCCGCGACGGTCACGGGCACCCCTGAGCGTCCCGTCGTCATCGCGCCGCTGCCGCCCGGAGCACTGGCGCAGTTGTCGGTCCGCGTCGATCAATCACTGCCCGTCGGCAACGAAGGCGCGGGCACGGTCGTGGCCGCGGGGGAGTCGGCCGCCGCGCAGGCGCTCCTGGGCAAGGTGGTGGGTATCGCCGGCGGCGCCATGTACTCGCAGTACCGCGTCGTCAATGCCGCTGCGTGCCTCGTGCTGCGCGACAGCGCGACGGCGCGGGACGGAGCGTCGTCGTTCGTCAATCCGCTGACGGCATTGGGCATGGTGGAAACCATGCGCCGAGAAGGACACTCGGCTCTGGTGCACACGGCGGCGGCGTCGAACCTGGGTCAGATGCTGGTCAAGATCTGCCTCGCCGACGGGGTGCCACTGGTCAACATCGTCCGCAAGGCCGAGCAGGAGGAAATCCTGCGCGACCTCGGCGCCGCCTACGTATGTAACTCCACCGCACCGACTTTCGAGCGGGACCTCGTCGACGCGCTCAAAGCCACGTCTGCGACGCTGGCCTTCGACGCCACCGGCGGCGGCACGCTGGCGAGCCAGATCCTCAACGGCATGGAGCAGGCCGCCAACGCGACGGCGACCCAGTATTCGCGCTACGGGTCGGCCGTCCACAAGCAGGTGTACATCTACGGCAGTCTCGACACCAGTCCCACTGTGCTCACTCGAAGTTTCGGTATGGCGTGGGGTGTGGGTGGCTGGCTGCTCACGCCGTTCCTTGCCGGCGCGGGCGCGGAGGTCATCGGCAGGCTGCGGGCCCGCGTCGCAGCGGAGCTCACGACCACCTTCGCGAGCACCTACACGCAAGAGGTTTCCCTGGCCGGTCTACTTCAGCCCGAGGCGTTCAACAGCTATCTCAAGAAGGCGACCGGCGAGAAGTTCCTCGTCACGCCGCAGGCGGCCCCTTAGCGCGCGGGAACGCATGGCGTCGACTGATTTGCTGACGGCCGTCATCACATCGGCGGCAACCACCTTGTGATGGTGTGACGGTGGCCAACGGGTAGCCGCCGCGTCAATTTACGGTTTGCCAGAGGTTTGTCATTTGTCCGCCGCCAGACGGTCGGCGGTCGTACCCTGCATTTCAGTCTCGATCAAGGCCGGACAACGGCGTCCGGCCACACCTCGATCTGACGCTGGAGTGCCATGACGAAACCACGGCCGCCATTGCAGCCGCTGCCGCCCGTCGCTGAGGGCCAGATCCATGCGCCGCTCAACCGAGATCGAACGCCGCCGTACAAGATCGCCGGCTTGCTCATGGCCATCGTCGCCGCCGCCGGGCTGACGCTGACGTGGCTCCAGTTCCGCGGGGCGTTCGACACCAAGGCCCAGGTTTACGTGCTGGCGAGTCGCGCCGGGTTGTCGATGGACAACGGCTCCAAGGTCACCTACAACGGCGTGCCGATCGGGCGGTTGAAGGGCACCGAAGTGGTGACCACCGCCGGCGAGCGGCCGGAAGCCAAACTCATCCTCGACGTCGATCCGCAATATCTGAGCGTGCTGCCCCGCAACGTGGACGTGAAGCTGCTCGCCACAACGGTATTCGGCAACAAGTACATCTCCATGACCTCGCCGCCGAACCCGACGCCACAGCGCCTCAAGGCCGGCGACACCGTGAACGCCGTCAGCGTCACCACCGAGTTCAACACACTGTTCGAGACCATCACCGCGATCTCCGAGCAGGTCGACCCGGTGAAGTTGAACCAGACGCTGACTGCCGCGGCACAGGCGCTGGACGGCCTGGGCGACAAGTTCGGCCAGTCACTGGTCAACGGCGACGTCATCCTTGCCGACCTCAATCAGCGGATGCCGTCGATCCGGCACGACAACCGGGCCCTTGCCGATCTGGCCGAGGTCTACGCGAACGCGTCCCCGGATTTGTGGGACGGCCTCAAGAACGCGGTGACCACCGAGCGCACCTTGAACGACCAGCGGGGCGACATCGACCAGGCGCTGATGGCATCGGTCGGGTTCGGCAACACCGGTGGCGACATCTTTGAACGCGGCGGCCCGTATCTCGTCCGTGGCGCCCAGGACCTGCTGCCGACCTCCCAGTTGCTGGACCGATACAGCCCCGAGATCGACTGCGGCATAAGGGCTCTCCCGCGCGCCGTGCAGGCCACGTCCTTCGCCGTGGGCGGCAATGGTTACTCGCTGATATCGCACACCGCGCTCGTCGGCGCGGCGAACCCGTACGTCTACCCCGACAACCTGCCGCGGATCAACGCCAGGGGAGGGCCCATGGGCCGCCCGGGCTGTTGGACGGTCACCAGAGACATCTGGCCCATGCCGTACATGGTCATGGACACCGGTGCCTCGATCGCGCCGTACAACCATTTCGGCCTCGGATCACCGTTCGCATCCGAGTACGTGTGGGGTCGCCAGGACGGCGAAAACACCATCAACCCGTGAGCATTGATAGAACAACCGCTGTCGTTCCGCCTCTTCACCACCGCACGAACCGTCGGGGCCCTGATGATCTACGCGAACGAGCCCAACGCATTCGACCGGCACGCCGAGGAGATCGCTACGCGGTCGCCACGCACACCGCGCTGATTGCGGGTGACCAGCAGCCACGTGATCTGGTGCGTCAAGTACTGGACAACTGGGGCGTCGTCGCAGAGGCGAAATCGCTTCTGATGGAACGCTTTCAGATCGGTGGTGGGGAGGCGTTCCAGATGCTGAAACGTCTGTCGCTGAGCAGCAGCGCCGACCTGGCCCGACTGTCGCAACAGTTGATCGACAAGACCAAGCAGCTCTACAGGACATTCTCGGGGCCCACGGCCGCCCACACGATTTTGCCGGTCGGCGTCGGCAGGTTTCCCCATCCGCGAGTCAGCGCAGTCACCATGGCCAGGCCGGATAGCTGGCGGGTACCGGAACGAGCGTCTTCCCTGCGCTGCGCCAGCGCGGTACTGGCGTCCTCGACCGCTACTGCGACCAGGCGGCCGTCGTACTCCACCCGTAGCGTGGGCGCGGAGTCGGTGTGCCGCAGCACGTTTTCGACGAAGGCTGTGGCGACGGTTGCCGCGACCGGGATCAGAGGGGCGCACGACCATCCGGACAGCCAGCCGCCAACCAATCGTTGTGCGTCGACGATGCTACTGACGTGCGGAGGAAGTTCGGCACGTGCCCGACGCCTCGGTCGGGGCCACTCGTCGCCCACCGACTGCAGCGCTGCCTGCATTGTGGCGAATGCCGGCACGTAACGCGTGACACCGCAATGGCGGATGAGCCGGCGGGTCTCATCATTGGCGCACACCAGCACGATCGGCACGTCAGGCCAGGTCCTCACGTGCCAACGGGCACTTGAGAACGCCGACCATGCCGACGCGTCAGGTACGCGCAACTCATTGACATCGACGATCACTACACGGGGTTCGTCCAATGCGGCATTGACCACGCTGTCGCGCAACATGCGATATGACACACCATTGAGTTCGCCGGTGCAGCGCAACGTGTATTCACCGCACCCCCCGAAGACAGGTGGGCTGACTCGCAGTAACTCAGCCACCGGCGCCTGCCATGAACACCGGACAATTCGGCTGCACAACCAGAAACGGCGAACAGCGGCTCGGCACCATCTGACTGTGCACTTCGCTACCTCCCGTGGGGGCATCTGTGGCTAGCTGTGCCATGAGGTTCCAACCGTTCCGAGCGACGGAATTCCGCCCAGTGATCTTTCTACCCAGTGGCGCTTGGGTGAAACGGTGTGCCGTGGTTCCGCGCCGCGTGGCAGATGCTGAGGCTGAGTTGCATGCGGTCACGGGGCAGGTGGTCGTTAGTCCCGCTGTCGGCGCGGGTCAGCGTTTACGGCTGCAGTTCGGCTGGGCGGGCTTGGCCGGCCAGGCGCACACGTTGAAGTACGTCTCGGTGCCGAACCCGCCGCCGTCGAACACGCCGTAGGTGTCACCGTGGGTACCGGTGTAGGTGGCGCCGCCGCCACCGCCGGGTCCGCCGTCGGACGACACGATGGTGGTGACGGCCCAGCCCTTTCCCTCGAGCGCGGTCTTGTACGCGGTGACCACGTCGGTGGGGGAGCCCGTCACTTTGAAACTGAGATGAATCCCGTTGTCCCCGATGCGGTCTGGACCGTAGGTCTGGGCGGTGCCGGCCGGAGTCGGCACCAGGGCCTGGAGCTCTGTGGGGCCGGCCGCCGCGGCTGACGCGGTACTGGTCGACGCGGCGCTCGACGATGCCTTGGCGCCGGAGTCGGCTTTGCCGCCGCAGCCGGCTACAAGGCCGACCAGTGCCGCCGCGACTGCCACCGAACGAATTGCGTTTGCCATGATCGCTCCCGTCGTCGTGCGCACGGTATCAACGTAATCGGCACGGCGGTCAAAATTGGCGTGGTTGGGCGGCTGAGCCCACCGCACCTACGATGCCAAGGTGGCAGGGCACGGCTGGGTAGGACACATCCCAACGGCTACCTACGGCCCGCCTCGGCTGGGCGGCGCCGTCATTGCGCGGCCGGCGATCACCGGGTTGCTGTCTGCATCCGGCGCAGAACTGGTAGTGGTCACCGCGCCCGCCGGATATGGCAAGACGACCGCGGTGGCGCTGTGGGACGACGCTGACGCCCGGCCGTTCGCCTGGGTGCGGCTGGACCATCTCGACAACGACCCCGCCCACCTGCTGCTGCATTTGGTGACGGCGGTGGATCAGGTCGCTTCGGTCGACGTCGCCACGCTTCAGTACCTGCGCGGCGCCGGACGGGCCGTCGATAGCCAGCTGGTGCCGGCCGCGGTCGCCGCATTGGAGTCTGCCGGGCCAATCGTCCTGGTAATGGACGATATTCACGAGCTTACGCACGACGCGGCCATAGATACCTTACGCGCGCTGGTGCAGCTGGCGCCCGTATCGACGACGCTCACGTTGATCGGCCGGGCGGCGCCGCCGCTCGACCTGGCGCGGCGCCGGTTGCACGGCGGCGTCCTCGAGATCGGCACCGAACAGCTGAAACTCTCTGTCGCAGAGGCGGAATCGGCACTCGGCTCGGTCGGCGGACCGGGCGGCCCGACAGCCGCTCTGGTGGTCGACCGCTGTGAGGGCTGGGCGGCCGGCGTGGTCATGGCCGCGATGGCGTTGCGTGACGGTTCATCCGCGGACGCGATCACCGGACGGCACCGGCTGGTGGCGGACTATCTGGTCGAAGAGGTGCTGGGCCGGCTGGACCCGGCCGTCGAATCGTTCCTCGTGGAATCGGCGGTACTCGACACCTTCAGCGCCGACGATCTGAACAGTGTTCTGCAGCGCGACGATTCAGCCGACATGTTGAGCACGATCCACGCTTCGGGCAACCTGTTCCTGGTCTCGCTCGACGAGCAGGGCATCGAGTACCGGTACCACCGGCTGTTCGCCGATCTGCTGCGTGGGCGGCTGCGCAACCGCAGTCCGGAGCGGTTCCGCACCCTGGCCTCCCGTGCGGCGGCGCATCTCGAGCGCGCCGGCGACGTCGATGGCGCCCTGCTGCAGGCTTTGGCAGCCGATGACCCGGCACACGCCGCGGCGCTCGCACAACGCGATGCCGTCCGCCTCGGATTCGACGGCCGCGCAGGCATCTTGGAACGCCGGTTGAGCCTGCTGGATGAGCATGTCTTCGCCGACCATCCCGATGCCGCGATCGCTCGAGCCTGGTTCGGGCTTACGCTGGGGGACGCCGACCTGATCCAGCGGTCGCTGTTGCTGGCCGCCGCCGCGGACCGTGGTGGAGCCTTGGCGGACGGTACGCCATCGGTGAACGTTGCTGCGGCCCTTGTCGGTTCCCTCGTCGGCATCGGCGGCGTGCTCGAGGTGGTCCGGCACGCCGACGCGGTGTGTGCCGCGGGCGACCATCTGGTGAACCCGTGGTGGGGCGCGGCCGCGTCGGTCAAAGGCGGTGCGCTGTCGATGGCCGGGGATGCGGAAAATGCCCGGGCGACACTGGAATCGTCGCTGCCGGTGCTTGACGATCTACCCGGATTCCGGGCCGTGGCCCTGGCGCACCTGGCCCTGCTGGACCTCGACGACGGAGCCCTGCAGTCGGCGGCCCAACGCAGCGCCCAGGCCCGCAGCATCGTCGACTCCCGTGACCTGTGCGACCTGGTGCCGATGGTGCTGGTGTATGCGGTCGACGGGTTGGTGCGCGGTCACCGCGGCGACGTGGCCGGCGCGCGCGAGGCAGTGCGCGGCACCGAACGCCTGCTGGACCGGCTGGGCGACCTGGCGGCGCGGACCGCGGCGCTGGGACACGCCCTGACCGCGGCCACGGCCCTCGAGATCGATGACGCCGAACTGTGCCGGCGGCACCTCGATGCGGCTCAGCCGGCCGCTCGTCGGGAGCCTGACGCGGCGTCGGTGCACCAGCGGTTGGCACGTGTCCGGGAACTGCTGGCGGCACATGCGCAGCACGGGCCGCGGCCATCGCTGACCGCGGCCGAGCTGCGTCTGCTCCCGCACCTGGCCACCCACCTGTCGCTGCAGAAGATCGCCGGTGAACTGCATCTCGGCCGGGAGACGGTGAAGAGCCAGGCCAAGGCGATCTACCGCAAGCTGTCGGTGTCGTCGCGCGCCGACGCCGTGGCCGAGGCAGCGCGCCTCGGGCTGCTCGACCAGCTCTGACCCGTCAGGCCCGCCGGGCCAGAAACCGGGAGAACGGGATCAGCATCGAGAACTCGGCGATCAGCACCACCGTGATCATCACCGTGACGCGCGGGTCGCTGAAGTTCTGCCCGGCCACCACGAAGGCCGCCGCGGCGTTGCGCTGTGCCGTACCCAGCGCCAGGACCGGTCGCGCGGTGGCACTGAAAAACACCAGCCCCCAACCGATTCCCGCGCAGATGGCGGTGTACACGACGGCCGCGAGGATGCCCCGAGTGCCGTACACCGACAGCACCTCCCGGAAATTGGCGACGATGGTCAGGACGACCACCAGAATCATGCTGACGGTGCTCAGCAGCCCGACGGCCGGCCTGACGCGGGCGGCCGTGCCTGCGGACTGCTTCCGCCAGAACAGCCCGATCGCCAACGGGATCAGCATGAGGACCACCAGCGACGAGGCGATCGCGAGGGGATCGACCGCCGAGCCCTTGAGGAACACGGGCAGCACGATCGGCACATAGGCCACCGTGGTGATCATCAGCAGCGCCATGACACCCACCGTCAAACCGGTGTCGGCCTTGGCGAACTCGGCGAGCTTGATCAGGAACGGCGCACCCGCGGCCAATCCGCACAGCAGTAGCCCGATGCCGAGCGGCTCGTCGAGGTCCAGTAGGCGCCACAACCCGAACGCCACGAGAGGTGCCGCGACGAAGTTGGCGACCAGAGCCAGACTCACCACCCGAATGTCCTTGAGCGGGGCCAGAATCTGAGCCGGGGTCAGGCTCAGCCCGACTCCCAACGTGCTGGACGCCACGAACAGGACGACGGCGATGTTGGAACCGCGCGTCGCCAGATCGGTCAGCGTCACATCGTCACCAGGTTGCGCCAGAACGACTTCAGGCTGTCGCTGGCGCCGAAGAGGGTCGTGAAATGCGTGGAGTCGACGAGCACGATGTCGCCGGCGCGGTCACCGGTCGGCGGCATGTGGATCAGCGCGTTGAATTCGGTGTTGCCGGCCAGGGTGAACGGGTGCGGCCGGGTCATGTCGATCGGTTGCCGACCCAGGACGCGCAAGTCGAGGCTTTCGGGAGCGGTCAGTTGGTAGTGCGGCAGGTGCGGGTGCAGAGCCAGCGTGGTGACGTCGCGCAGCAGGCCAGCCGAATCCAGATCACGGAAAGCGGTGAGCGGCACAATCTGTTTGGTGCCATCGACAGTTGCGGGCCGCAGACCCCAGGTGTTGTGCACGGGAATGTTCAGCCCCGTCAGCAGTGACCGGGCGAAGCCGCTGAAGTTCTGGACGCGCGGCGTCAGCGGATCGCCGTGGTGCAGGTACTCCATCTGCTGCTGCTCTTTGTCGTCGATGAAGCCGACATCGTGGTGCGGCGCCAGCATCAGGCACGTGCCTTCGCGCTTCAGCCACTGCAGGATCGCGGCGATCTCGTCCGCCGTGGCCGCCTCGTCGCCGAGCAGATGGTCCAGCCCGAAGATCATCAGGGTGTCGGTGTCGTTCAAGGTGCGTTCGTCGATCGGCAGCCGGTACCCGGCCTGATCGACGCGCTGGAACACCGCCACCGGGTGCCCGGTCGCGGCACCGGCTACGTCCTGAAAAGACAACGAGGAGCGGTGGAACAGCTCCAGCGTGCCGTCGACGCCCTGCAGGAACTCCCGCGCGCTGTACTCGAGGCCCTCGTAGGCCGGCCACGTCGCCGCGCGCACCTCGGTCATGGTGGAGAACCGGTTGTACAGCAATGCGGGGTCGCGCTGCGCCTCCCACGGGTAGCTCCACGACCAGTAGATGCTGACGCGCCGGTTGCCGTTGTGTGGGCGGGTGATGTGGGCCTGGTTGTAGGTGCGGGCGTGGGGGAGTGATTTGGTCATGCTGTCACCTTGTTTCGTTGGTTTCCGAGGTCTGAGAGGTAACGCAGTGCGCTCAGGCCGGGGAGGAAGAAGTACGCCCCGCCGCGCAGCGTGGTGAATGCCGGTAACCCCTTGTGTACCTTGCGGATCGGCCGCTTGGGGATCGTGAAGTCAAGCGTGCCGTCCTGCGTGCCGCAGATGGGGTCGTGTTCGTTGCCGAGTTCCTGAAAAGCCGTGTCATTGATCCAGACGTTCTGGGCGAACTCGAACTGCCGCACCAGGCTGGCGCAGATCAGGAACATCCCGACGCCGCGCTCGACACCGTCGTCGGCCGCGCCTTCGGGCAGTGCCGGACCGTAGGTACCGCTGCGCCGGATCATCCTGCGCCGGTTGGGATTCGGCTCGGTGTCGCGCGGGTTGAGCCGGCGTGCGTGCGAGCCGACCGGACACTTGTAGCCGTGCGGATCCATGGTGGCGTAGTCGAAATCGTTGTTACGCATCGGATCCGCACCGAGCTCTGGGTCGTCGTGCTCCGGCGCAAGCACCAGCGGTGCGCCGCTGCGCCACCGGCCCATGAACTTGGCGGCCAGCAGCTCCTGGCCCTCGGCGTCGTCGGTGTGCTGCTTGAGGTAGTCGCGGAAGGTGCCGACGTGCTCCTCCAACCGGCGGTACGCCAGGTAGCTGCCGTTGCGGGAAAGTATTTCGAGGGCAGGCTGTTTCGACACCAGGCCCTCTTCGTCCGGGTAGCCGAGGAGGAACTCGCCCGGGGCCAGCGCCCCACCGGCGCCGGGGATCAGCGTCTCGCCGGAACCGGCCATCTGGGGCTGCGACACCGGATCGCGGTACCCGAAGTGATCGTGGTCGTACCCGAACGGCGGGGTGGCGGCCAGATCGAGATGCGAGAGCGACCGCACGCCGGGGCACCGGGCCAGGAGGGCGTCGTGCTCGCCGACGCACCGCACCCGCTCGTCGTCGTCCCGAGCGAACAGGATGACGATGGCGTGCAGGTCGTCGCCCGCCAGTCCGCCGACCCAGTGCTCGGGTGCGGCGGCACCGGTGTCGCCGAGGATGTCGGCGCGCGCGGCCATGCCCTCCCGGAACTCGGCCGGGAAGGTGGCCAGCGTCTTCTCGTCAAGTCCCAACGCGCGCAAGCCGTTGCAGGTGAAGGCCAGGTTGACCCACCGCTTGAAGATGTTGACCGTCTTGCGCACATCGGTCGCCGATTGCACGAGCGGAACCATCTCGGCCAGCCAGGCCTGCCCGGCCTCGGGGGTGTCGAACGACAGGAACTCGTACCGGCCGGTGAGGTGAGGCGTCCCGGTCAGCATGATGTGCTGGATGTCGTCGAATTCGAGTGCTGTCACTGCATCTGGTCCAACATGTCGGAGAACGCGGCCTTGAGCCGCAGGGCCTTCTTGATCTCGACGGACGTCACATACGGGTACTCGCCGTACTCCAGGAAGCTCGGCACCTGGTGCTCGCGGACGAACATGATGAACGCCTCGGGGTTGGTCTTCCAGTCCGCCGGAAAGCCCTCCAGGTGGGTGAACGCCGTGGTGATGCCCGTCGAGCTGAACAGCTTGACAGCGTCCTCGGTGTACTTGTCGAAATCAGTGTCGAAGATGCCCTGATACTGGAAGTGCAGACCCGAGCCGACGTCGAAAAGCTGCCAGCGGAGGTAGTGCAACTTCAGCGGAGCCAGGACGTCGGGCTGTGCGGCGACAGCCGCCTCGAGCTGCTTGCCGTAGTCGCGGATCGCCTGCTCATGGCCGTCGAGGACCTTGGCGATGATGTTGAAGCCGTAGCACGCCGGCGTCTGCGGGTAGACCGGTCCGTAGCGACCGCGGGTCAGCTCGAAGTATCCCTCTTTGGGGATGGCAAGAGCCGCGGGCTGGGTCCAGTCATTGTTTCCGTTGTGCGCCATGGCAACGAGATTATGAGCGCGGCGGAGACCCGTCGTCCCCCGATTCGGGGGAAATTGACGCGCCGGCGGTTCAGCCGCGGCTGACGGTGTTGGACCCGCCCGGCGTCGGAATCTCCGGCGTCCCGGAGCGGTAGGTGACGTGGTTGTCCATGCCGGACGTGACGATCTTGTCGGCGGAGTCGACGGTCACGGTGTTCTCGATTCCGGAGACGTCGACGGTCGAGCAGTGTCCGGTGATCGTGACGCTGTTGGACACCCCGCTGATACTGATCGGCCGGTCGTTGCACGCGACGGTGCGGTGGCCGCGCACGCCCGCGATCTGAATGGGCCGGTTGGGATCGTCGGACCGCGGCGGCAATTCGACCAGGCCGGGACCGGACATCACCGTGGTGCCGTTGACGACCACCGAGGATTCGTCACCGGGGTGCGCCGAGGTTGGCGCCGAGACCGAGACGCTGGGTTGCCTGCCGGCGCTGGGCGGGAGGAATGTCGTGTGCTTCTTGCCCGTGAGGTTGGCGAAGACGATGATGCCCGCGACCACCGGGCCGGCGATGACGGCGAGCACGACGGCGCCCAGGATCATGCGGCGTGCCGCTGTTGCCGGCACCCCTGGTGGCCACGGTTGCGGCGGCCGGCTCGGTCCGGGCCGGCTGCTGTACTGGGCGGGGTACGGCCGGCTTGCCACCGGTGCGGGCGGGTGCCACTGTTGCCCGGGCTCGGTCAACTCGGAAGCCCGGGCCTGCTCGTTCATCGCGCGCTCGAGCTCGCGGATGCGGGCTTCTGGATCGTCGTCGCGACTCATGATCCGATGCTGTCACACCCGGCGGGGCGGCTCAACGCCACTGGTAGCGGGTCTTGGGCCGGCCGGTACCCCCGTATTCGCTTCGGCGCGTGACGGTTCCGTCGTCGGCCAAGCGTTCCAGATAGCGCCATGCGGTCACCCGGGCAACCCCGACCGCCTTCGCGGCTTCGTCGGCCGTCAGCCCGTCGGGACTGTCGCGCACCGCGCGGGCGATGTCGTCGTTGGTCAGTGTCGCGGCGCCCTTGGGGGCTGCGGATTTGTCTGCGCTGGTGCGTAATTCGGCGAGTGCGCGGTCCACCTCGGCCTGGCTGGCCGCGTCGACTCCGGCCGGTAGCGCCGTCCGGTACCGCTGATAGCGGTCCAAGCGGTCGCGGAACGCCGCGAAGGTGAAGGGCTTCAGCAGGTACGCCAGTGCGCCGTGCGCGACGGCGGCGCGCACCATCTCCAGATCGCGCTCGGAGGTGATCGCGATGATGTCCGGAGCCGGCCGCAGCCCGGACAGCGCGGCCGCCAGGCTGATGCCGCTGGCGTCGGGCAGTCCGAGGTCCAGCAGGACCAGGTCGATGGGCTGGTCCGTGGTGGTCGCCCGCGTCGCGGCCTGCATCGCCTCGCGTGCCGTGTGGGCGACCGCGGCGACGGAAAACCCTTCCAGCCGTTCGACGTACGTGCGGTGCGCCTCGGCGATCAGCGGGTCGTCATCGACGATCAGGACGGTGGTCATGCGGGCGCCGCCGGAATAGTCACCGACACCACCGAGCCGTAGCTGACATCGGACGACAGGGTGCCGCCATGCCGCTTGACGACCTGCGCCACGAGCGCGAGCCCCAGCCCGTGCCCCGGCGCAGATTTCGTCGAATAGCCACGGCGCATGGCATTTTCAAATTTTTCCGGGTCCATGCCCGGGCCGCTGTCGGCCACGCTCATCAGTAGTCCGGTCCCCGGCGCGCAGCGCACCGTCACCTCGACCCACGGCTCGTCGCGGTCGCACGCGTCCATCGCGTTGTCGATCAGGTTGCCCAGCACTGTCACCATCTCCTGCCCGGTCAGCGGTAGATATGAAGTGTCCGAGGGCAATTGCGAGTCCTCGGTGACGGTGAACTCGATGCCACGCTCATGGGCCTGGGCACTCTTGCCCAGCAGCAGCGCCACCAAGGCGGGTTCGCGGACCTCGCTGGACAGCCGGTCGACGAGTCGCTGCGACAGCTCCAGCTCGTCGGTGGCGAACGCAACGGCATCCGAGGGGCGGCCCATCTCGACCATGGTGATCACCGTGTGCAGCTTGTTGGCCGCTTCGTGCGCCTGCGCCCGCAGCGAATCGGTCAGCACCTTCAGCGAGCTGAGTTCGCCCAGGGTGCTTTGTAATTCGGTGCGGTCGCGGATCGTCACGACCTCCGAACCCGAGGCACCGGACACCGGCGACCGGCTCACCACCAGCACCCGTTCGTCGGTGACGTGAACCTCGTCGCGCACACCGGGACCGGAGGCCCGCAGGAACTCCGGCAGATCGGACAGTGCCACCGTGCCCGGCGGCAGGGCCAGCAGGCGACGCGCCTCGTCGTTGGCCAGCGCCACCCGGCCCTTGTCGAGGACCAGCAGGCCTTCGGACACCGAATGCAGGACGGCGTCGTGGTGCTCGTACATCACGCGCAACTGGTCCGGCCGCAGGCCGTGGGTCTGGCGCAGCAGCCGGCGGCGGATCAGCCAGGTGCCGACGAGCGAAAGGGCAAGGGCGGCAAGGCTGATCGCGGCGATCCCCGGAACCTGGTGGCGCCACTGCGCCGTCAGCGTCGTCTCGGTGATGCCCGCGGCGACCAGGCCGAGAATTCGTCCGGTGGTGTCCCGTACCGGGGTGATGGTGCGCACCGAACGGCCCAGCGTCCCGGTGTAGAACTCGGTGTACGTCTGGCCGTTCAGGGCCGGCGCCATGGTCCCCAGGTAGTGGCCGCCGATCTGGCGCGGGTCGGTGTGCGTGAACCGGGTGCCGTCGGGCGCCATGACGGTGATGAATGCGACGCCGGTCTGGGCGCGAACCCGCTCGGTCACTGGCTGAAGGACGTCCGTGGCTTTGCCGGTCTGGATGGCGGCGGCGGTCGATGGCGCGTCGGCCAGAGCCGTCACGATGCCGGTGAGCAACTGCCGCGCCGCGGCGTCGTTGGTGCGGCGCGAGTGCACCAGCGCCAGCGCGCTACCAGCGGCCACGACCACGATGATGATTGCGATCTGCAGGGCAACGATCTGCCCGGCCAGAGACCAGCGCGGCGTGGCCGGCCATCTGCGCATCACTGCGTCCTTCTGTGAAATCCGCGTGCTCGTCGCGTCCGCGGTGAACTTCCGTGAACGAAATGAACATATGCGTGACGTGCCTCACGTTCTGGATCAACATCCTTGCAGAAGTTTTCGACAACGAGGCCGGAGGACCGCCGAAATGATTGATCAAGCGCCCCGTCGCGACCGAACCCACTGGCTGTACATCGCCGTGCTCGTCGCCGTAGTCGGCGGTGTGGCCGTCGGCCTGATCGCACCCGGGGTGGGCAAGGACATCGCGGTCCTCGGCACCCTGTTCGTCAACCTGATCAAGATGATGATCACGCCGGTCATCTTCTGCACGATCGTGCTGGGCATCGGCTCGGTACGCAAAGCGGCGACCGTCGGCAAGATCGGCGGCCTGTCGCTCGGCTACTTCCTGGTGATGTCGACGGTGGCGCTCGCCATTGGCCTCGTCGTCGGCAACCTGTTGAGCCCCGGATCAGGGCTGCACCTGTCGGCGCAGGCCACCGGGCAGGGCGCGAAACTCGCGCAGAAGGCGCACGAGGCGGGTGGCCTCATGGACTTCGTCTCCCACATCATCCCCGAGACCCTGCTGTCGGCGCTGACCAGCGGAAACGTGCTGCAGGCGCTGTTCATCGCGCTGCTCGTCGGCTTCGCCGTGCAGGCGATGGGCCCCGCCGGCGAACCCGTGCTGCGCGGCGTCGAGCACCTGCAGAAGCTGGTCTTCCGGGTGCTGAGCATGATCCTGTGGCTGGCCCCGATCGGCGCGTTCGGCGCGATGGCCGGCGTCGTCGGGCAGACCGGCTGGCGTGCGGTCACCCAGCTGCTGACCCTGATGCTCGGGTTCTACGTGACCTGCGTCGTCTTTGTCTTCGGCGTGCTCGGGGTGGTGCTGTGGTCGGTGACGCGGATGTCGATCTTCCGGCTGGTCCGCTACCTGGCCCGCGAGTACCTGCTGATCTTCTCGACGTCGTCGTCGGAGTCGGCGCTGCCCCGGTTGATCGCCAAGATGGAGCACCTGGGCGTGGACCGCAGCACCGTCGGCGTCGTGGTGCCGACCGGGTACTCGTTCAACCTGGACGGCACCGCGATCTACCTGACGATGGCGGCGCTGTTCATCGCCGACGCCATGGGACGGCCGATGGCGATCGGGGAGCAGTTGGCGCTGCTCGTCTTCATGATCGTGGCATCGAAGGGAGCCGCCGGCGTCACCGGCGCGGGCCTGGCGACGCTGGCCGGCGGCCTGCAGAGTCACCGGCCGGACCTGCTGGACGGCGTGGGTCTGATCGTGGGCATCGATCGGTTCATGTCGGAGGCGCGGGCCGTCACCAACTTCTCGGGTAACGCCGTCGCGGCCGTGCTCATCGGATCGTGGACCGGAACTCTCGACCGTGCCAAGGCCGAAGCGGTGTTGCACGGTGCCGATCCGTTCGACGAGCTGGCGATGGTCGACACGGGTGACCGCGTCCCGTCCGCAACTCCGGCGTGATGCCCGTCACATCATGAACGAATTGTGAATTCGTCGATAACAGCGAATATCGGCGGTAGCTCAGCCAGGTCTCGGAACAGTAACGATCTTGATGAACAGAAGTGGGTCCTGAGTTGTATCGTGCAGATGGTACGGATGGGATCGAAGGCCTCCGTGTCGCGGTGTGATGTTTCGCTCACTTTGCCTGGGAATGCCGGGAAACGGCGCTCGGAAATCCTCAGAATTGAGGGCCGTCGGTGTTTGCTCAATTTGAATTCTGCCGTTGTATTCGCAGGTGGGAGCGTTGGGAGCCTTTGATAACAAGTGCATAACAATTCGCACCTTAAGTAACTCCTAAGAGCCTCTGATCAATTCGCGATGTGCCGTCGCTGAAGCTGTCCGGAATGTCGGTGGGGATCACTACACTTCTTGAAAGCAGCGCTCATCCGGGCGCACCCGAACGGGAAATCGACTACCGGCGCGTTGCCGCGCTGGCGGAGGTACCGAAGATCGTGGCAAACAATAACGCTCGTGCAAAAGCGCAGCGGGCAGGCGCCCAGGCGCTGCGTGGAATCATGGACATCGCGCAGGTTGGCCGCGGCACCATCGCCGACATCGCCGAGAGCGCGGGCCAGTTGGTCGCGACCAGCTACGCCGACAACATGGTGTCGCTGATCGAGCCGCGCAGCCGCAGCATCCGCGATATCGCCGTCGACGGTGAGCCCTTCGCGGTCGTCGCCACCGACGACCGGGCCTACGTCGCCGTGTCCGGAGCCGAGTTCGACGGCATCGCCGTCATCGACGTTGCCACCGGCGCCGAGCTGGCCGCCTACCCGCTGGCCTCCGGCGTCAGCGCCCTGGCCGTCAGCCCCGACGGCAAGCGCGTGTTCGCAGGCCGCGCCGGCGACGCCTACATCGACGTCGCCGTCATCGACATCACCGCCGACCGCGTCGGCACCATCGAGATCGCCACCGGTGCCGCCATCAGCATCGACGCGCTTGCGGTCGACCACACCGGTCGCCGGCTCTACGTCGCCACCACCGACGAGGTGGGCAGCCAGCTGGTCGTCGTCGACACCGAGACCGCGCGCATCCGCAACAC
Organism: Mycolicibacterium sp. CBMA 226; assembly: GCF_009729075.1. Taxonomy (GTDB): domain Bacteria; phylum Actinomycetota; class Actinomycetes; order Mycobacteriales; family Mycobacteriaceae; genus Mycobacterium. The sequence continues at coordinate 330,491 of NZ_VTGY01000015.1, forward strand.
CATCGTCATCGGTGCCCCGATCCGCAGCCTGGCCCTCGGCCCGGACAACACCGCCTACGTGCTGACCTCGGACCTGACGGCCCGCGGTGAGGTGCACGTCGTCGACCTGGTCGCCGGCCGCGTGACCGGACGCTTCGCCGTCGGCGACGCCCCGACCCAGCTGGTGCTCGGTGCCGACGGCACTCGCGCTTACGTCGTCGACTACGACCGCGTCTCGGTGTTCTGCACCCAGACCAATGCCGTCGTCGACACCGTCGCTGCCGACGTGCAGCCGTCCTGCGTCACCGTCAGCCGTGACGGGTCGCGGCTGTATGTCGCGGACGTCGCCGGTGACGTCACCGCCGTCGCCGTCGAGGCCCCGAAGCCGCTCCTCTACTCGCAGTTCATGGCGACCAAGTCGGTGGCGATGAACGAGGTGCGCGCGCTCGAGCCCGCGACCGTCTGATCAGTCCAACGAGAACGCCCCCGCCGGCCGGCGGGGGCGTTCTCGGATCTGGTGGGTTAGTGCGTGCCCGTGCAGTCGAGCGACACGGAAATGGTCCTGCTCGTTTGCGGCAGGAGGATCGAGCCGCTATTGCGGCCCAAGCCGGGGCCGACCCACGGCACCAACTGAGTCGTCTGCTGCGGATTGCGCACACTGGTCACGCTGCACTCGTCCATTGGAGCGGTCCCGAGCTTGTCGATCGTGACCACATAGCCCTCTGACTGCAGGCGGTTGATGGTCTCCTGCGCCGTATCGGCTGCGGCCAATCCGGCCGGGGCCAGCATCGTCAGGCCGGCTCCCGCCAGCCCGCCCATTACGGCCGCGGCCAGCGTCCAATTCGTGCGCATCATTTTCTCCTGTCGTGCTTACGCACAATCATCCTCCTACCTGACAGGGTCGGCTAGCATCGCGACATCCCAGCGGCAGCAACTCCAGAGGCGAAATTCACGATGCTCAGTACGATGCAGGACGCCCCGCTCACCATCGCCACGATCATGCGGCACGCGATCGGCCAGAATTCCTGTCGGACCATCACCACGGCGCTCGGAGGCGGGCAGTACCGCACGGTGACTTATCGCGAGGTCGGCGAGCAGGCGGCCCGGCTGGCCAACGCGTTGCGCGGTCTCAGCATCACCGGAGATCAGCGGGTCGCCACATTCATGTGGAACAACGCCGAGCACACCGTGGCGTACCTGGCCGTTCCGTCGATGGGTGCGGTGCTGCACACCCTCAACATCCGCTTGTCGCCCGAGCAGATCGCGTACATCGCCAACGAGGCTGAGGATCAGATCGTCATCGCCGATCTCTCGCTGACCGCCCAGCTGGTTCCGGTACTGCCGCAGATGGACACCGTGCACACGGTAATCGCCGTCGGCGCAGGGGATTTGGGGTCGCTCGAGGCTGCGTGTTCGGCGGCGGGAAAGACCGTGCTGCGGTATGACGAGCTGCTGGCCGCCCAGCCTGTCGACTTCGACTGGCCGGAGGTCGACGAGCGGTCCGCCGCGGCGATGTGCTACACCAGCGGTACTACGGGAAATCCGAAAGGCGTTGTCTACAGCCATCGTTCGAGCTTTCTGCATGCCATGGCGGCGTGTACCAACAATGCGCTGGGGATCAGCAGCGACGACGTCGCCCTGCCCATCGTGCCGATGTTCCATGCCAACGCCTGGGGGCTGCCGTACGCCGCGCTGATGGCCGGTGCCGACCTGGCGATGCCGGACCGTTTCCTCGACGGTGCCTCGCTGATCAATCTCATCGAGACGTGCCGGCCCACGGTCGCCGCCGCCGTGCCGACCATCTGGAACGACGTGCAGCATTGTCTGGAAAAGGGCCCTGCCCACGATATTTCGTCTCTGCGTCTGGTTGCGTGCGGCGGGTCTGCCGTGCCCGTGTCGTTGATGAAGACGTTCCAGGAACGCCACGGTGTCCATATCCAGCAGCTGTGGGGGATGACCGAGACGTCGCCGATGGCCACCACCGCCAAGCCGCTGCCCGGTGTGCCGGACGAACAGTATTGGGCGACGCGGGCGACGCAGGGCCGCGCGATGTGCGGCGTCGAGGTTCGGGTCGTGGACGATGCCGGCGCGCCGTTGCCGCACGACGGCCAGGCTGTCGGCGAGATCGAGGTGCGGGGGCCGTGGATCACCGGTAGCTATTACCTGGGCTATGACTCCGGCAAGTTCGACAGCGGCTGGCTGCGCACCGGTGACGTCGGGCGCATCGACGAGTGTGGGTTCGTCACCCTCACCGACCGGGCCAAGGACGTCATCAAGTCCGGCGGCGAATGGATTTCCTCTGTTGAGCTGGAGAACCACCTGATCGCGCACCCCGCCGTGCTGGAGGCCGCCGTGGTCGCAGTGCCCGACGACCGCTGGCAGGAGCGACCGCTGGTCGCCGTGGTGCTGCAGGAGGGGGCCGAGGCGACGCCGGCAGAACTGCGAGAATTCTTGGCGGACAAGGTGGTTCGATGGTGGCTGCCCGAGCGGTGGACGTTCATCGAGCAAGTGCCGCGCACCAGCGTCGGCAAGTACGACAAGAAGGCCATCCGCGCCCGCTACGCCGACGGCGCCTACGACGTCGTCACCATCTAGCGGCGAGTTCGCGCGGTCAGGCGCGGACCGCGAGGCTCGACATGAGGTCGGCGAGCCGGTCCGGGCGGTCGAGCATCGAGAATGTTCTTGCGCCGTCGATAATTTCGAGGCGGGCGCCCGGAATGATGTTCGCCAGCTTCTCGCCGTCGCCTACCTCGAAGAACACGTCGTCGGCCGACCAGGCGATGAGCGTCGGCTTGTCGAACTCGTGCAGCTGCGCTGCGACCGCGGTGGTCACCTCGGTGCGCAGTGAGTTGGTGAACACGCGGAGGTCCTCGGCGATCGCGGGATTGGACTGGGGGTTGCGCACCCACTCGCGCGTCAGGGCGTCGAGGTCGGCGTACGCGAGGCCGGCGTAGGCGCGCTTGCGGACCAGCGGGATTCGGAACACCTGCGCGCCCGCCCGGAATACCGCCTTCGAACGTGACGCGGCGATCAGCGGCTTGAGGATCGGCGGCGGAAAGTGTTCGAACGCATCGCAACTCGTCAGCACCAGGGCTCCCACGCGCTCTGGATGGTGGACCGCCACCAGCTGGGTGACCACGCCGCCGGTGTCGTTGCCGACGAGCACGACATCATCGAGATCCAATGCGGCCAGGAAGTCGGCGACGACGCGCGCGACGCCGTGGATGCTGCGGTCGGCACCGGGGCGCAGCGGTTCGGGATGCGCGCCCAGGGGCCAGGTCGGGGCGATGCACCGTAGGCCGCGTGCGGCGAGGCGGGCGCTGACCTGTCGCCACAGCTGGCCGCCCATCATGTAGCCGTGTACGAAGACGACGGGCCTGCCGTCCGTCGGCCCGAATTCCTCGAAATGGATGGTTCCGGCGTTAATCTCGATGATCGACATGGATGACTCCTAGCTCGATACGCATTTACAAACAGGCTGTCCGCAACTTACCAACAGGGTGTATGGAAAACAAGAGGCGTACTCAGGAGGAACGTTCCGCGGCCACCCGCGAGGCGTTGATCGTCGCTGCGCGGCGACTATGGGGCGAGCGCGGTTATGCCGAGGTGGGCACGCCGGAGATCGCGACGACCGCCGGCGTCACCCGCGGCGCGATGTATCACCAATTCGCCGACAAGGCAGCGCTTTTCCTGGCCGTTGTGGAGGTCGTGGAGCAGGACGTGATGGAGCGGATGGCGGCGATGGTGGCGACGTCCGGTGCGACGTCACCGGCCGACGCCATCCGCGCCGCGGTCGACGCGTGGCTGGAGGTCTCCGGCGACCCGGAGGTGCGGCAGCTCGTCCTGCTGGACGCCCCGAGCGTGCTCGGGTGGGCGGGCTTCCGTGACGTGGCCCAGCGCTACAGCCTGGGCATGACCGAGCAGTTGCTCAGCGAGGCCATGAAGTCGGGTCAGCTCGCCCGACAGCCCGTGCGGGCACTGGCGCATGTGTTGATCGGCGCGCTCGACGAGGCGGCCATGCTCATCGCGACCGCTGATGATCCGAAGAAGACCCGCCGCGAGACCCGGCAGGTGCTGCGCCGCCTCGTCGACGCGATGTTCGAGTGATGCTAGCGCTCCGCGCGCTGGTAGGCCGTGACGACGGCGGCGCCGCCCAGGCCGATGTTGTGCTGAAGGGCGGCATTGACACCGTCGACCTGGCGCTTGTCGGCGGTGCCGCGAAGCTGCCAGGTCAGCTCCGAGCACTGGGCCAGACCCGTCGCACCGAGCGGGTGCCCCTTGGAGATGAGCCCGCCCGACGGGTTGACCACCCAGCGCCCGCCGTAGGTGGTGTCGTCGTTGTCGATCAGCCGCGGTGCCTCCCCCTCGCCGCACAGGCCGAGGGCTTCGTACAGCAGAAGCTCGTTGGCGGAGAAGCAGTCGTGCAGCTCGATGACCTGGAAGTCCTCGGGACCGAGGCCCGACTGGTCGTAAACTTTCTGGGCGGCTTGGACATTCATGTCGTAGCCGATGATGTTGGCGGCGCTGCCGTCGAAGGTGGAGGCGAAGTCGGTGGTCATGGCCTGACCGACGATCTCGACGGCCTGCGCGGCCAGCCCGTGCTTGTCGACGAACGCCTCGCTGGCCACGATCGCGGCGCCCGACCCGTCCGAGGTGGGGGAGCACTGCAGCTTAGTCAGCGGATCCGAGATCATCTTGGCGGCCAGGATGTCGTCAAGCGTGTACTCGTCCTGGAACTGCGCGTAGGGGTTGTTGACCGAGTGCTTGTGGTTCTTGTAGCCGATCTTTGCAAAATGTTCTGCTGTGCTCCCATATTTCTTCATGTGCTCACGGCCTGCGGCGCCGAACATCCACGGCGCCACCGGGAAGGCGAACTCGTCGATCTCTGCCAGGGCCTTGACGTGCCGGCCCAGCGGCGATTCGCGGTCCTGTGCGCCGCCGCCGAGTGAGCCGGGCTGCATCTTCTCGAACCCCAGCGCGATGGTGCAGTCGGCGAGACCTCCGCGGATAGCCTGTGCGGCAAGGTAAAGCGCGGTGGAACCCGTCGAACAGTTGTTGTTGACGTTGACGATCGGGATGCCCGTCATGCCGAGCTCGTACAGGGCGCGCTGGCCGGAGGTCGAGTCGCCGGAGCAGTAGCCGACGTAGCCCTGCTCCACCTGGTCGTACGAGATGCCGGCATCGGCGAGCGCCTTGTTGCCGGACTCATTGGCCATCTGCGGGTAGTCCCAGCCTTCACGACTGCCGGGCTTCTCGAATTTGGTCATGCCGACGCCGACGACGAACACACGATTCTTGGCCATGAGGTTCCTTTCGTTACTACCTGTAGTTCAGTCACGCCCGGCGCTTTTAGTCAAGACCCCAAAGGTCTGGTCTCGGGCGCCGAGCCGGTGGTATACAACCTAGAACGTGTTCTAGTTCTGGCGGTGCTCGGGAGGGTTCATGGCGTTGCGGGTCGTGCAGTGGGCAACCGGCGGAGTCGGGGTGGCGGCGATCAAGGGCGTCCTGGAACATCCCGACCTGGAACTCGTCGGCTGTTGGGTGCATTCGGAAGCCAAGAACGGCAAGGACGTTGGCGAGATCGTCGGCGTCGAGCCGCTCGGCGTGGCCGCCACCAACAGCATCGACGACATTTTGGCCCTGGACGCCGATGCCGTCATCTACGCCCCGCTGATGGCCAACCCCGACGAGGTCGCCGCACTGTTGCGGTCCGGCAAGAACGTCGTGACGCCGGTCGGCTGGGTATATCCGAGCGAGAAGCAGGGCGCCCCGATGCGGGAAGCCGCGCTGGCGGGTGGCGTCACCCTGCACGGCACCGGCATCGCGCCCGGCGGCATCAGCGAGAAGTTCCCGCTGCTGTTCTCGGCGATGTCGACCGGCGTGACTTTCGTTCGCGCGGAAGAGTTCTCGGACCTGCGGACGTACGAAGCGCCCGACGTGCTGCGGCACGTCATGGGGTTCGGCGAGACCCCTGACAAGGCGCTGACCGGCCCGATGCAGAAGCTGCTCGACAGTGGCTTCATCCAGGCTGTCCGGATGTGTGTCGACGAGTTCGGATTCAATGCCGACCCGAAAATTGTTGCCCGTCAAGAGGTTGCGGTGGCGACCGCACCCATCGACTCGCCGCTGGGGCCCATCCAGCCCGGACAGGTGGCCGCTCGCAAGTTCCACTGGGAGGCAGTCGTCGGCGACGACGTCGTCGTGCGCGTCACCGTCAATTGGTTCATGGGTGAGGAAAACCTCGATCCGGCATGGGATTTCGGCCCCGAAGGGCAACGCTACGAGATGGAGGTCAAGGGAAATCCGGACTTCACCGTGTCGATCAAGGGCTTTCAGGGACTGGTCGGAGAGGACGGCCCCGAACCCGGCGTCGTCGGCACTGCCGCCCACTGTGTCAACTCGGTGCCCGCGGTGTGTGCCGCGGAACCAGGCATCGCCACTTACCTGGACCTGCCGTTCTTCAGCGCGAAAGCGGCGCCGCGGCTGAGGTGATCGCGTGCACGCTCGCGGGAGTTAGGGCTGCACGAGTATCCGGATCGGATTGCCTTCGGCCCGATCGAGTTTCGCGATGCCTTCGGCGACGTCCTCGAGCGGGACGATCTCGCTGATCGACCGGGTGAGGTCCAGGCGCCCGCGGGACACCAACGTGGCCAGCGTGCCGATGTCGGCGTTCTGATAGCCGAGGTGTCCGAGCACCTGCTTCTTGGTCAGGTTGAAGAACGACGTCGGGCCGATCGACGGGGCATCGGCGCTCATCCCGACGCCGACGAACCGTCCGCCCACTGTCAGGGACGCCAGCGCCTGATCGAACGTCGACCCCTTGCCGACCGCGTCGAATGCCACGTCGAGCATGCGGCCGCCGGTCGCCTGGGCGATCTGTGCCAACAACTCCGGGTCACGCGCGTCGAACGCGTAGTCCGCACCCACGTCCAGCGCACGTTCGAGCACCGCCGGATTGACGTCGACGGCGACGATCGGTGCCGCGCCGACCAACCGGGCCAACTGCACGATGTGAGTGCCGAGTCCGCCGACACCCCACACGCCGACGGACTCGCCGATACCCACCTGGCCCGTCCGGACCACGGCGCCGAACGGGGTCGACACCGCGTCGGCCAGGATCGCGGCCTGCTCCAGCGGCACGTTGTCGGGTACGCGCGTCAGCCCGAAGGCCTGCGCCACGGTGTACTCGGCCCAGCCGCCGTCGTACGCGAACGCCATGAGCCGGATCCGCAGACAGTTCGACATGTCGCCACGGCGACAGTTCACGCAATCCATGCACGGCCTACCGGCGGCGACGACGACGCGGTCGCCCTCGGCCCAGCCGGTGACGCCTGGTCCCAGCTTGGCGATGGTGCCCGACGTCTCGTGCCCCTGCGTCACCACCGGGAGCTGCGACGGGAACGTGCCGTTGATCAGACTGAGGTCGGAGTGGCAGATGCCGCAGTAGGCGACCTTGACCAGTACCTCGCCCGGGCCCGGTTCTGGGATCGGAACATCTTCCACCACAACCTTTTTGGTGTCGGCGTAGAACCGTTGGGCCCGCATCGTCGAGGTCATGGCACTCCAGTGGTCAGCATCGATGGTTACGATCGCCATCATGGCGCAGGCACTGGTGGTCGAGCAATCACGGATAATTCCCGTCGCGGTGGCCGACGCGTTCAGCGGCACCGCCCCGATTCCGCTGAATGAGTTGTTCTGCCGGTGGTACGGCCCGATCCCGCCGATCAAGGCCGTGCGTGACCAAACCGGCATCTGGGATGCGGTGGGGCAGACCCGGACCATCCTGCTGACCGGTGGCGGCAGCATGGCCGAGACCCTGACCTCGTACGACGAGCCGGACTCGTTCGGCTACACCCTGTCCGACATCAACGGGCCGCTGGCGCCGCTGGTGAGCGGCGTGCAGGGGATGTGGCTGTTCCAGGACGTCTCCGGTGGTCAGAGCCCGAGCACCAGGATCACCTGGCGCTGGACCCTGCACCCCCGCAGCTCACTGACCGCTCCGCTGCTGCCGGTGTTCGGCAAGTTGTGGAAGGGCTACGCCAGCCGGTCCCTGGAGCATCTTTCTGACCTCCTGGTGGGATGACGATCCCACGGTGCGCGCCGCATCCTGTTACATGAACTAATGACTAAGCGCGCACTCGTCTTGGCAGGTGGCGGCATCGCCGGCATCGCATGGGAGACCGGCATCCTGCAGGGGCTTGCCGACGAAGCCCCCGAGGTCGCGGCAGCGGTGCGGAATTCGGATGTGGTCCTGGGTACCTCAGCGGGCTCGGCGGTCGGCGCTCAGCTGGGTAGCGCGCTCAGCATCGGGGAGCTGTTCGAGCGCCAGGTCGCGGCCGAAACGGCGGAGATCAGCCCGGGCGTCACGATCGAGGTCATCATCACCACGTTCGTGGACGCGATGTCGACGGTCAACGGCAGCAGGGCGAAACAGTTGCAGCGCCTCGGGGCCGCCGCCGCAGCTGCCGAGACCGTCAGCCCGGCCATGCGTCGCAATGTCATCGAACGCCGGTTGCCGTCGCATGAGTGGCCCGACCACGACCTGCGCATCACGGGCGTCGACATCGACAGCGGTGAACTGGTGGTGTTCACCCGCGAGTCGGGCGTCTCCCTGGTCGACGCCGTCGAGGCCAGCTGCGCGGTGCCGGCGGCCTGGCCGATCGTGACGATCAAGGGCCGCCGGTACATGGACGGCGGCATGGGCAGCAGCGTCAACATGGTCGCGGTCAAGGATTGTGACAGCGCCGTCGTCCTGGTCCCGGCGCCCGCGGATTTACCGTCACCGTTCGGGGCGGGTCCGAGCGCGGACGTCAGGAGCTTCGCAGGCAGGGCCTGCGCCATCTACGCCGACGACGAGTCCCGAGCCGCCTTCGGTCTCGATCCGCTGGATCCGGCCTGTCGTATCCCGTCGGCGCGTGCCGGTCGGGCGCAAGGTCGCCGGGTGGCGGCTGAGGTCGCCGCATTCCTGGCGTAGGCGCCTAGTCGACTGCGTCGAGGGAATCGAGTGCGGCGCAAGCCAATTCGTGCCCGATCTCGATGACCTCGGAGGCCCGGTAGAACTCCAGGCTGCGGCACACCGTGCGCGGCACCTCGATCAACAGATCGGGCGGATACGCCGCCAGGGTGTGGCGCATCAGCGCGGCTTGCGAGATTTCGATGGTGCGGTTCATAACCTCGAACCCGCCGAGCCGCGGCACGTGCGTGTCTTCTTCGGTGTCGACCTCGGACTCGGCAACCGCGTCGATGCCGTCGACCGCGTTGCTGAAGCGGCTCAGCACCGAGCGTGCGGTGGGGCCGTCGAGCAGGGTGCTCGCCGCGGCCCGGTCGATCAGTGACGTTGTACTGCGCCGCATCCGGTTCAACAGCTCCGCGGTCGGGCGCGGGGATTCCGGAGTGGGATTCGGATCGCTGGCGTTGAGGCTGACGGCGATGGTCACGTCGGCGTTGACGGCCGCGAGGGGAGCCATGGGTAGTGGGTCGAGGATGCCGCCGTCGGCCAGCAACCGGCCGTCCAGCAGGTAGGGCGCGATGACGCCCGGGATGGCGATGGAGGCCCGGATGGCCGCGTCGATGGGTCCGCGCTGTAGCCAGACCGATTTTCCGCCGATGAGATCGGTCGAGACGGCGGTGAAGGGGATCGGCAGGCTCTCGATGGTCCGCGGGCCGATGATCTCGCGGACGGCCGCCAGAATCTTCTCGGCGCGGAGCACGCCGGCGGCGGTCAGTGACGGATCGAGCAGGCGGAGCACGGCGCTCTGGGTGAGGGCGCTGGCCCATGAGGTGAATTCGTCGAGCTTGTCGGCGGCCTGCAGTGCGCCGACGAGTGCGCCCATGGATGAACCGGAGATCCCGACGATGTCGAAGCCGCGCTCGCGGAGCGCGTCGATGACTCCGATGTGTGCGTAACCCCGGGCGCCACCGCTGCCAAGGACCAGTGCGACCCGCATGGCCATATTTTGGCCTGCGGGTCAGGCCGCGGCGAGGCGAGGGGGCGTCAGCAGCGGATGCGCGAGAAGAACGCCGCCGAGACGAGCCCGATGATGAGGGCCACCTGCGGCTGTCCGCTGCTCATTGCGAAGAGGATGCCGCTGACGGCCGCCACTGCGATGAGCAGCAGGAGGATGCCCATGAAGAGCACCCGGCGCCCGTTGACCGCGCCACTGTGGGCCCGAGCGACCGGTACGTGCTGACGAGCAACCATTGAGCTCATCCCTTCGACAATGAGTGAGACACCCCATAGTGTGCACCATTGTGTGAGCCGAAGCACAATTACTGACCAGTAGTTGCGAAATGCGTCGCTTTCGTTAGCCAATCTCATCGGTCTTGCGGCGTTGTGCCTGGTCGGCGTGCAAATTTGTTAGACGTGCTTGGTGTTCTGAAATGGCGTTTGCGCCCAAATTGGCGCCTCGATTGGGCGGCTAATTTAATTCGTCGAACTAATCGAATTGATGCGCACACGTGGCCCTAGGGCGCGGCGCAATTTGATTAGCAGACTTAAGCGCTTTTGATATCCGCTGATGGGTGCCGGCGTGCGTCAGTTGACGCAGGGCAGCCCGTCGGTGGCAAGCACCGGCGGACCGGATTCCGGGGTCGGCAGCGTCGTGTCGTAGTTGGACGACTTGGCCGCGGCCAGGGACACGCGGTCCAGGGTGTCGGGTACCTGATAGCCCGGCCCCAGTGTGACGTGAATGCGGCCGGCAGGCACCGACGGATCGGCGCGGACCGCGTCGATGCCCAGCAGCTCTGCCAGGTGCTTGGCTTCAGCATCGGTGCCGGCGCCGAAGTCGACGGCCGTCGAGCTGAGCTCGCCGTCCTGCGAGCTCTTGGTCTGGCCCATGGAGTATTCGAGATCACCCAGAATCTCCGACATCTGCCGGCCCAGGCCCATGACGTCAGAACCGTTGATGACGTCGATGATGGCGGTCTTGGCGTTCTTCGACGTCGTACCGGTGCTGTCGGCGGCCTTGTCCAGCGTCGACGGCTCGGTCGACGTGCTGGGTGTGGACGTCGGCGCGCCTGCCGGTGGCTTGAGGCCGAAGGCCTTGGCGACCTCGACCTTGATGGCCATGGGATCGACGATGTTCACGTCCTGGCCGTTGATGTTGTCGTACCGCACGACGGGCAGCGTCCGGTACTGGACGTTCGCGCCGCCGGCGATCTCGCCCATGCGCTTGAACTGCTCCTGGCCCCATCCGGCCGACAGCACGACGTCCTTCTGGGCCACGCCGATCAGCTGGTTCAGCTTGCCGAGGTCACTGAAGGAACCGTCCTTCTGCAGCTGGTGCATGACCGAGATGAGGAAAGCCTGCTGGCGGTGGGTCCGGTCCAGGTCCCCGTTGTCAAGGCCGTGCCGCTGCCGCACGAAGGCGACGACCTGCGAGGCGTCGAGTGTCTGCCGGCCGGCCGGGAAATCGGCGCCCGAGTAGTCGTCGTACACGGGGTGGTTCAGGCAGATCTCGACGCCGCCGAGGCTCTCGGCGATGTCGTAGAAACCGGCGAGGTTCACCTCGGCGAAGTAGTCGATGGGCGCGCCGGTCAGGTTGCGGACCGCGGCCAGGGTCGCGGCGCGGCCGGCCTCGCGGCTCTTGCGCTCCAATTCGGCCTGGTCGGTGACGCCCTTGTCCATGAGGTGCTGCATGGCGTTGGCCTTGGTCAGGCCGTACGCCTCTTTGATCTTGATGTGGTCGTAGCCGGGGATGCCAGTGACCCGCACATAGTCATCGCGTGGGATCGAGAACGCGACCACATGGTTGTCGGCGGAGATGTGCGCCAGGATCAGCGTGTTGGTGTTGTAGCCGCCGTTGTCCGAATCGCCGGCGTGCAGCTTGTCCAGCAGCGCCTGCGGCAGGTCGTTACCCTCCTGGTCTTTGCGCGAGTCCAGGCCGATCAGCAGGATGTTCATCGCGCCGCCGGTCGACTTGGGCGCGTCCGCGCCGAGCGCGTCGCTCACCGTGATGCCGTGCAGCGCGCCACGCACCGTCCACCAGCCCAGACCGGTTGTCGCCACGCCCACCGCGGTGACCAACGTGAGCACCACGCGGCCGACGGTGTCCCAGCCCACGCGGGTGCTGAGCAGGCTCTGCAGCCGGCTCCGGCGGTGCCGGGCTGGAAGACGATGGCGTGCGGAATCGCTGCGCGGGAGTTCGGAGGTGCTCAGATGCGACCCCGGGGCGTTGTCGTCATGGTGATGGGCCTCGCGGGTACGTGAGGACCGCCGGTCGGATCCGGCGGTCGGAATCGGTGTCACCGCGGCCCGCGTGGATGCGTCAGAGCGATCGGACGGCAGCGCCCCCCGATTTTAGGACAATGGCGCAGACTCAGCGAATCCTCAGTGAATGCCCCTGATTCATCCGCATTCACCCTTGGATGCGCTGGTCGCGGCCATGATCACGCCCGCTTGCTGGCCTGGTGTCAGCTCGGTCCACGGGGTGTTGAAGTTACCGGGATCACGTCTTGCCGGCTGTTGCATGAGATTCAGGTACGGCTCGACGAGCGTTGACGGGTCGGCGTGCTGGGCGTCCATCCACAGTTTCGCGGCGTGGCAAGCCTGGCCGAATTCGGACTCGGTCGCCGCTGACGGCGCCGCGACGGCGGTCGTCACACCGCTCGGGGAGATGGCGACCCCGCCGGGAGCCGGGTGTTCCTGGGACTGCGTGGGCAGTTCGGCGGGCGTGTGGGCGGGGGCTGCCTGTTTGTCTGGACCACAGGCTGTCAGGAACGTCAGTGCGGTGGTCGTGAGCAGCGCTGCCCGGATGACGTTGGTCTGCATGCTTGCCAATGTAGATGTGTTGGCATTCAGGATCACCCTGACGCTAACCATTCCCGGCCGGCCCGGGACTCGGCATCATCGGGAACATGGCAGTGCAGAACGCGACGTGTTGTCGGGCTTGATCCCGGCCTCGTGAGGGCTTGAAGCCCACCGTTCGTTTCTGCATTGGAGTTCCGTCATGTCCGTCCTGACAGATTTTTCTGTGTCTGGTCCTGCCCTCGTTGCACCGACCCGATTGCGCCTACCCGACCTGCTGCACGCCACTGACCGGTGCGCCGACGATGTGTTGAGCGGTCGCTACGACCGGCTGCTGCCTGCTGATGGACTGCCACTCGACGAACGCTGGTTCCGCCGGTTGTACGGCGACGACGAACTCGACCTCTGGCTGATCAGCTGGGTTCCGAAACGGAGTACCGAGTTGCACGACCACGGCGGCTCGCTGGGTGCCCTGACCGTGGTGTCCGGCGCGCTCGAGGAGACGCGCTGGGATGGCCGCGGGCTGCGGCAACGTACCTTGGCGGCGGGTGACCAGGCGGCTTTCCCGCTGGGTTGGGTTCACGACGTGGTGCGGGCGGGCGGCGACCAGCCGACGGCGTCGCATCCCACCCTGAGCGTGCACGCCTACTCGCCGCCGCTGACCGCCATGTCGTACTACGACGTCACCGACAGTCACAAGCTGCGCCGCGTCTACACCGAACTCACCGACAAGCCTGAGGGGGACTGATGACCACGGCGAGCGAAGCGACGGAAGCCGCGCCCAGCCGGGTCGACGTCATGCTGGAAGCGGCGCGGGAGCGGCTCGTCCGGCTGTCCGCCGCCGAAATCCCGGCCGCGCTGAACCGGGGCGCCGTGCTCGTGGACATCAGGCCGGCCGCGCAGCGCGCCGTCGAGGGTGAATTCCCCGGCGCCCTCGTGGTGGAACGCAATGTCCTGGAATGGCGCTGCGACCCCACCAGCGATGCGCGCCTGCCGCAGGCCACGGGCGACGACGTCGAGTGGGTGGTGCTGTGCTCGCAGGGCTACACCTCGAGCCTGGCCGCCGCGGCGCTGCAGGATCTGGGCCTGTACCGCGCCACCGACGTCATCGGTGGGTACCGGGCGCTGGTCGCCGAGGGATTACTCGGTGGGACGGCCGCGTCGGTGCTGCTACGTGCCGGCGCTTGGGTGTAGCAGCGGCCGCAATCGCTCGGTCTTCTCGGGCGTCCACCCCGGCGGCTGCAGCACGTCGGCCCAGGCGTTCGCGACATCACGCACGTAGACGTGGCCGTGACCGTCGGGGACATCGACCGCGACAGCCATGTCGGCCGACACCTGCAGGAACGTCACGACGGGAATCCACTCCATCCGTGGTGAGACGTCGCGGCCGCGCGGTTCGTCGAGCCAATCCGGCCGGGCGAACAGCAGGTCGGGGTTCCACCAGGCGATCGGGTCCGACGCGTGCTGCAGGTACACCACCCGCGGGTGATCCCATGGCGCGTCGGCCGGACGGTTCAGATCATCAGGGCGAGAACCGAACCGGGCGTTGAGACCGTGATCGTAGATCGGCAGCTTTTCCATTGAGCCCGCATCGCGGTAGCGGGTCAGGTCGGTCCAGATGACGTTGTTGAAGGTCGGCCCCGAGAACAGCGCGCCGTTGGTGCGCGCCACCAGGTTATTCAGGGACTGGAACGGGGCCTCGCCGCCGAACGAACCCAGACTTTCGCCGAACACCACCAGCTTGGGCCGCTTGCCTTCGGGCATCTGGCGCACCAGGGCGTCGACCTCTTCGAACAGATCCTGGCCGGCCTCCTCGGCGTTCGCCTTGTCCACCAGGAACGAGATCCAGCTGGGCAGGAAGGAGTACTGCATGGACACGATCGCGGTGTTGCCGTTGTACATGTATTCCAGCGAGGCCGCTTCGGCTTCGTTGATCCAGCCGGTCCCGGTGGTGGTCGCGACGGCGACGACGGCGCGCTCGAGGCCGCCGGCGCGTTTGAGCTCCTGCGCGGCCAACTTCGCCGTCGCCCGGATGCCCTTGGCCGAGTGCAGTCCGGCATAGGTGCGAATGGGCTCAATTGCCTTGACGCCGTTGAACTTCGACAGGTCGTCGACGGTCGGCCCGTTGCCGACGAAGATCCGGCCCTGGCGGCCCAGCGACGACCAACTGGCCAGGGAACCCGGGCCGCCGGTGCGCAATGGCGTTGTGGGAGGCGGATTGTCGGGGTTGTCCTCGTCGTTGGCCGCGGCGAACGTCTTGTTGATGGTGGACATCACGAAGGTGCCCACCACGCCGTTGAACACTTCCACCGATACGGCGATGACCAACAGGACGGCCACCACGCCGGACACCCGCGGCGGGGCCACCCGCTCCAGCTGCCGCATCAGGAAGCGCACCAATCTGCGGATCAGCTGGCCGATCTCGACGAAGCCGAACAGGAAGACGATCGAATACACCGCCGTCAGCGGGTGGTCCCAGAATTTCATCCGGGACACCCCCATCATGTCGCGGACCTCGTCCTGCCAGATGTGGAACCAGATGATCGCCAGGATCTGGCCGATGATGCCGACCCCGATCAGGGCCAGCCACGCCCAGCGGGGTGCCTTGGGGCTGCTGTCCTTCGAGCGCATGTAGCGCACGAGCCAGACGCCCAGTACCCCGAGGCCGTAGCCGCACGCGCCCGCGGCACCGCTGACAATGCCCTGGAAGAGCGGTCCGCGTGGCAACAGCGACGGGGTCATCGAGAGCCAGATGAAGGTCAGGCCGACCGCGGTGCCGAAAAACGTGTAGCGCCGAACCCACCAATCCGAGGGCGGCTCTTCCAGTTTCGCGACGAGTGACTCCTCGTCCGACGGCTCGGCTACTGCGACAGTGGTGCCGTCGTCTTCGGCAGGGTCAGGCGGTTGTGCGGTCTCGGCCACCGCTCGACTTTACCGATGCGTGAAGTTCGGCGCGCGCTTCTCGGTGAACGCCGCCATGCCCTCGGTCTGGTCGTCGGTGGCGAAGGCCGAGTGGAACAGCCGACGCTCGTACAGCAGGCCCTCGGCGAGCGTGCTCTCGAAGGCGCGGTTGACCGCCTCCTTGGCCATGCGCGACGCAGAAAGGGACATGCCGGCAATGGTTTTGGCGACGGCGTTGGCCTCTTCGAGCAGCTTGTCGGCCGGGACCACGCGCGACACCAGACCGCTGCGCTCGGCTTCCTCGGCGTCCATGTTGCGGCCGGTGAGGATCAGGTCCATCGCCTTGGCCTTGCCGACGGCGCGCGTCAGACGCTGGCTGCCGCCCATCCCGGGGAGCACGCCCAGCTTGATCTCGGGCTGGCCGAATTTGGCGGTGTCGGCGGCGATCAACAGGTCACACATCATGGCCAGCTCGCAACCGCCACCCAGTGCGTAGCCGGCAACGGCGGCGATGGTGGGGGTGCGGGTCGCGGCGAACTTGTTCCACAGCGCGAAGAAGTCCTGCGCGAACACGTCGGCGAACGTCAGGCTCGCCATCTCCTTGATGTCGGCGCCGGCGGCGAACGCCTTCTCGCTGCCGGTGATGATGATGGCGCCGATGCCCGGATCGGCGTCGAGTTCGGCTGCGGCCGTGGTGACTTCGGCCATCACCTGGCTGTTGAGCGCATTGAGCGCCTTGGGCCGGTTGAGGGTGATGGTGGCGACGCGGTCGTCACGGGTGACCAGGATGGTTTCGAAAGTCATCGGTACTCCTAGAAGGCGAGGTCAGGGTCGGCGGAGACGAAGTAGGCGTCGACGTCGGCGGCGGTGCAGTCCGACAGGGTAGCCGGGGACCACCGCGGGTTGCGATCCTTGTCGACGAGCTGGGCACGGATGCCCTCCACGAAATCGTGAGATTTGTGCGATGCCATCGAGACCCGGAATTCCTGGATCAGGGCGTCCTCGAGGGTCGGCAGTTTCGCGGCGCGGCGCACGGCCTCCAGTGTGACAGTCAGTGCGATGGGGGAGCGGGTGGCAATCAGGTCGGCCGCAGTGTTGGCGGGCGCGGCGTCGTGGCTGCGCAGCTTCTGCAGAATTTCGGCGACGGTGTCGGCCGCGTAGCACTCGTCGATCCAATGTTGTTGTGTCAGAAGCTCACTCGCGGGCGGCTCGACGGCGTATTTCGCCAGCGCCGCGTCGGGTCCCGAGCTGATGACGAGGTCGCGGAAGGCGGCGAGGTCGGCCTGCGGGACGAAATGGTCGGCGAAGCCCAGTGCGATGGCGTCCGCGCCGGAGAACGGGGCGCCGGTGAGGGCGGCGTGCAGGCCGATGAGGCCGGGGGCGCGGGACAGCAGGTAGGTGCCGCCGACGTCGGGGATGAAGCCGATGCCGACCTCGGGCATGCCGAGCTTGGTCTTCTCGGTGACGACCCGGATGTTGCCGTGTGCGCCGACACCGACGCCGCCGCCCATCACGATGCCGTCCATGAGCGCGACGTACGGCTTGGGGTAGCGGCCGATATGTGCGTTGAGCAGGTATTCGTCGTGCCAGAACGTCCTGGCGTTGTCGTCTTGGGCCTTGGCGCTGTGATACAGCGCGACGACGTCACCGCCGGCGCACAGGCCGCGCTCACCGGCGCCGGTCAGCAGGACCGCGCGCACGGTGTCGTCGTGCTCCCAGGCGTTGAGTGCGTCGGCGAGGCCCGTGACCATCGCCTGATTGAGCGAGTTGATGGCCTTCGGACGGTTCAGCGTGACGACGCCGACGCCGTTCTCGACATTTACTAGGATATCCTCGTTTTCCGCCACGGTAAGCAATCTAGATCGTCGGGCGCTGGCCGCGCCGACCAGGTACCGTTTCACAGTAAGTTCCCAGTTTCTCCGTCTCGCCGGGAACCAACACCCGAAGCCGTACGTTGAGTGGGTGTTCGTCAGCAGACGGACCACAGCTTCAGGAGAGGAACCCGACGGTGCGCGAGAGCAGCAACCCGATATTTCGTTCCCTGCCCAAGTCGCAGGGCGGTTACGCGCAATTCGGTAATGGCGCCGCCGCATATGGTGCCCAGCAGACCATGGCCCAGCCATACACCCAATACCCGCCGCAGCAGTCCGGCTTCGCCCGGCCGCTGACCATCGATGACGTCGTCACCAAGACCGGCATCACGCTGGCGGTGCTGACGGCCAGCGCGGTCGTTTCGTACTTCGTGATCATGTCGAACCTGGCACTGGCCGGGCCCATCGCCATGATCGGTGCCCTCGGCGGCCTGGTGATGGTGCTCATCGCCACTTTCGGCCGTAAGCAGGACAACCCGGGCATCGTGCTCACCTACGCGGTGCTCGAGGGCATGTTCCTCGGCGCCTTCTCGTTCGTCATGGCCAACTTCGCGGTGTCCGGCGCCAACGCCGGTGCCCTGATCGGCCAGGCCATACTCGGCACCTTCGGTGTGTTCTTCGGCATGCTCGTCGTCTACAAGACCGGCGCCATCCGCGTCACCCCGAAGTTCACCCGCATGATCGTGGCAGGCATGTTCGGTGTGCTGGCCCTGATGCTCGGCAACTTCATCATCGGATTCTTCAACGGCGGCGCGGGCATGGGCCTGCGCAGCGGCGGCACCATCGCGATCATCTTCTCGCTGGTCTGCATCGCGCTGGCGGCGTTCAGCTTCCTGATCGACTTCGACGCCGCTGACCAAATGATCCGCGCCGGCGCGCCGGAGAAGGCAGCCTGGGGCATCGCGCTCGGCCTGACCGTCACCCTGGTCTGGCTGTACGTCGAAATCCTGCGATTGCTGAGTTACTTCAACAACGACTAGCTGTCGTGACAAACGAGGGGCGTCCGTTTCGGCGGGCGCCCCTCGTTTTTGTGTCCGTGGTCAGACGGCGCGCGGCGTGACCCGCCCGGCCGCTTCGGCGGCGTTGCGGCGTGCGGTGTCGATGTCCTCGGCGCGGGCCAGGGCCACGCCCATCCGGCGGGTGCGGAAGCTCTCCGGCTTACCGAATAGCCGAATGTCGGTGCCCGGCACTCGCAGCGCGTCATCGACGCCGTCGAAGACGATGCCCTCGGCCTCGACGCCGCCGTAGATCACCGCGCTGGCACCCGGGGTCTTCAGCGTGGTGTCCACCGGCAGGCCGAGGATGGCGCGGGCATGTAGCTCGAACTCGTTCTGCCACTGCGTGATCATGGTGGTCATGCCGGTGTCGTGCGGCCGCGGGCTTACCTCGCTGAACCACACCTGGTCGCCCTTGACGAACAACTCGACACCGAAAACGCCTTGCCCACCGAGGTTTTCGGTGACCTTGTGCGCGATCTCCTGGGCGTTGGACAGGGCGGCGGCCGACATCGGGTGCGGCTGCCAGCTTTCCACGTAATCGCCGGAGACCTGTCGGTGTCCGATCGGTTCGCAGAACTGGGTCTCGACTTGTCCTTCAGCGCCGCGGGCGCGGACGGTCAACAACGTGATCTCGTAGTCGAAGTCGACGAAGCCCTCGACGATGATCCGGGTGTTCGTGACGCGGGCGCCGCCCATCGCGTACTCCCAGGCCTTCGCGACGTCGTCCGGCCCGTCGAGCTTGCTCTGGCCCTTGCCCGAACTGCTCATCACGGGCTTGACGACGCAGGGGTACCCGATGCCGCCATCTATCGCGGCCTGGAGTTCCTCCAGCGAGTCGCAGAACTTGTAGGGACTCGTCGGCACCCCGAGCTCCTCGGCGGCCAGCCGTCGGATGCCTTCGCGGTCCATGGTGAGCCGCGCGGCCCGTGCGGTCGGGATCACCCGCACCACCCCGGCCTCCTCGAGTTCCTGCAGCGCCAGTGTGGCAATGGCCTCGATCTCCGGCACCACCAGGTCCGGCTGCTCGGCCTCGATCAGCGCCTTGAGCTGTTCGGGGTCGGTCATCGAGATGGTCAGCGCGTGGTGCGCCACCTGGTGTCCCGGCGCGTTCTCGTAGCGGTCGACGGCGATGGTCTCGACGCCGAGGCGCTGCAGTGCGATCAGCACTTCGCGACCGAGTTCGCCGGAGCCGAGGAGCATGACCTTGGTCGCGCCGGGCGACAGTGGGGTTCCGATGGTGATCATCGGGGGCTGAGTCTATGGGGTCGGGTCCGAATGGGGTTGATCCTGTACTGAGGGCGCGGGTTTCTCGGACTTTTGCGCCGTGGTTTCAGGGTCGACGTCCTGTTGGCCCGTCGGCGCGTTGACCCTGTATTGCTGGCGTGGGTTTCTCGCACGAAAGCGCCGTGGTTTCAGGCTCAACGGATAGTTGCGCACAGTTCGCAATTGATCCACACGTCGAGGCGGCGATCGTCGACGCAGGACTTCTGATGTCGGCATTGCGCTGGACCGTGATGGAATGAGCAGAGAATCGGACCCATTCCTCGGCAGCGAGGCGCTTGCGGCTGGGTCGCTGACCCGCCACGAGCTGCGCCGCTATTATCAGGCGATACTGCCGAATGTCTACGTGGACAAGCAAATTGACCCGAGTCTGCGGCAGCGTACGAAGGCGGCGTGGTTGTGGTCTGGGCGCCAAGCGATCATTGCCGGGAGCGCCGCAGCCGCACTGAACGGCGCTCGCTGGGTACCTGACGACGTGCCCATCGAGCTCATTTACGCCAACACCCGTCCGCCGCGCAACGTCATCGCCCGTGACGACCTGGTCCTCGAGGGCGAGGTTCTTCAGATTGCGGGCATAGCTGTGACCGCTCCCGCCCGCACGGCATTCGACCTTGCGCGCCGGGGCCGTCTCAATGACGCCGTTGCAAGACTGGATGCTCTTGGTGTAGCAACGAGTTTCACCGCCGATGCCGTTCGCGCTGTGGCGAGTCGACACAACCACACCCGCGGGCTGCGCCAACTGGAGCGCGCGCTGGACCTCTATGACCCCGGTGCGCAGTCCCCGCGAGAATCGTGGCTCCGACTTCTGCTTATCGCGGAGAATTTTCCGAGACCGCGGACCCAGATTCCGGTGCCTGGCCCCGACGGCAGGCCCAAGTACTTTCTCGACATGGGCTGGGAAGACCTGATGCTCGCCGTCGAGTACGACGGAGAACAGCATGCCGGTCAGCTCGGCTACGACATCGCCAGAAACGAGTACCTCGCCGCTGCGGGGTGGACTGTTGTCAGAGTGGCTGCCGGACACCAACGTGCCGAGATCATCGGATGGGTCAATCGCGCGTGGGCGCGGGCGTTGTATCGACGAAATCCTGCAAGATTTCTGCCGTCTCGCAATGCCGCGAGTTAAGCCAAGGACTCAGGGTCAACGTCAGAACTCCCCAGAAACGCGTTGACCCTGTACCTGGGGCGCATTCCACTCGAACAAATGCACCCTGGGTACAGGGTCGACGCAAAGCGGCCGAACGCCGCTTCAGGGACTTACGAAAGCCGCTCGATGATCATGGCCATACCCTGGCCACCACCGACACACATGGTCTCGATGCCGAACTGCTTGTCGTGCGTCTGCAGGTTGTTGATCAGCGTCGCGGTGATGCGGGCGCCGGTCATGCCGAACGGGTGGCCGAGGGCGATCGCGCCACCGGAGACGTTCAGGCGGTCCTCGTCCATGCCCAGGGCGCGGGCCGAGCCCAGCACCTGTACGGCGAAGGCCTCGTTGATCTCGTAGAGGTCGACGTCGCCGATGGCCATGTTGGCGCGGCCGAGGGCCTGCTTGACGGCCTCGATCGGGCCCAGGCCCATGATCTCCGGCGACAGACCCGACACACCGGTCGAGACGATGCGCGCCAGCGGGGTCAGGCCGAGGGCCTTGGCCTTCTCGTCGCTCATGATCACGAGGGCGGCGGCGCCGTCGTTCAGCGGGCAGGCGTTACCGGCGGTGATGGTGCCGTTCGGGCGGAACACCGGCTGCAGCTGGCTGATCTTCTCGTAGGTGGTGCCGGCACGCGGGCCGTCGTCCTTGGAGACGATGGTGCCGTCGGGCAGGGTGACCGGCACGATCTCGCGCTCGAAGAAGCCGGCGTTGATGGCTTCCTCGGCCTTGTTCTGCGAGCGGACGCCCCAGTGGTCCTGGTCCTCACGGCTGATGCCGGTGTGGAGCACGACGTTCTCGGCGGTCTGGCCCATGGCGATGTAGACGTCCGGCAGGACGCCGTCTTCGCGCGGGTCGTGCCACTCGGTGGCGCCTTCGGCCTGCTTGAGGGTGCGGGCCTGGGCCTCGTCGAACAGCGAGTTCTTGCTGTTCGGGGCACCGTCGGCGGCGCCCACACCGAAGCGGGACACGGTCTCGACACCGGCCGAGATGAACACGTCGCCCTCGCCGGCCTTGATGGCGTGGAACGCCATGCGGGTGGTCTGCAGCGACGACGAGCAGTAGCGGTTGACGGTGGTGCCCGGCATGAAGTCGTAGCCGAGCTCGACGGCCACGGCGCGGCCGATGTTGTAGGCCGCCTCGCCACCGGGCTGTCCGCAACCGATCATCAGGTCGGCAACATCGCGCGGGTCCAGCGCCGGGACCTTGTCCAGCGCGGCGCGCACCATCTGGGTGGCGAGGTCGTCGGGCCGCATGGTGGCCAACGAGCCCTTGACGGCACGGCCGATGGGGGAGCGGGCGGTGGAGACGATGACGGCTTCGGGCATGACGGGCTCCTAAGGATCCAAAAATTGCTTCCTGGCGAATTTATCCCGTGACAGGAGCGACGATCGGCGCGGGTACGCCAGTCGTGCGCCGCCACAGGTGCGCCAAGCCGGCCAGGCGGGCCAGCAGACTCGTCACGTCCGCGGTCCGGGAGACCAGCGCGGATGCCGGCGGGGACTCAGTTGTCCACTCGCCCAACGCTTCACACAAGGCGGGCAGCAGCTGCTGGGCGGCCAGCGAGTACCCGGCGGCCGACGGGTGGAACATGTCCGGTGAGAAGAGCACCTCGGGGGCCTTGAGGAAATCGGGTGCCAGCAGGTCGGAGAACGGCACCGGCACGCCGCCGTTCGAACGGACCTGACCGGCCTGCGCGCGAGCCAGTCGCAGGCCCCGGTTGCGGGCCACCAATCGCAGCGGCTGGGGGATGGCCGCGATGGCGCCGAAGTCCGGGCACGTGCCCACGATGACCACCGCACCGCTGGCATGCAGGCGTTGCACGGCGTTGCCGAGCCGGCGGGCCGACTGCCAGATGCCGTTGACGGCGGTGATGTCGTTGGCGCCGATCATGATGACGGCGGCGTCCGGGGGTGGGCCGGCCACGAACATGGCATCGATCTGGCCGGACAGCCCCTTCGAGGTAGCCCCCACGATCGCCTTGGTGGACAACCGGATTCGCTTGCCGGATTGCTGCGCCAGCCCGCGGGCGAGCAGGACGCCGGGCACCTCGTCGGCGCTGCGGCAGCCGTACCCGGTGGCAGTGGAGTCACCGAAGATCATCAGGTGGAGGTCGAACGGCACGCCGCGCTGCCATTTCTCGACGGGTCCGCCACCGGGGCTGTAGACGCCGTCGGCGCGCGGCGGGACCTCCCATGACTTGGGGATGACCCGGCGTGCCTTGGCGGCTTGGCCGCTCAGGAGGTTTCGGGCCCCGACGTAAAACGAACCCGTCGAGGCAACGGTGGCTGCGGTCGCCAGAGCGATGGTCGTCCGGCGCGGTGCACGTGTGCCCACGGCGTTCAGTCTAGGTCGGTTGCCGAGATTCGCAGGGCGATGAACCGCGGGTGGCCCGGTCACGTAGTCATATCGACTGGGGCATTAATTCGGCGACTTTGATTGTTGCTCTATGTAGCGGTGGCAAGCTAAGTTACGCGGGTTGTTTATCAAGTGACGTAAATAACGAAGTGCACCGGAACTACAAAGGCGTAGGAGTGGTGGCGATGACCGCACCGAGCAGGGTTGTCAGAACCCATAGCGTTGCTATAAGTCCTGTTAAGGGGCGGAAACCGCGTCGCTATCCCGTCAGCGACGGCGCGCCGGTAGAGATCGTCGAGGATGGTCCCAGCCTCGCAGGACGCCTCATGTCGTTAGCCGCGACACTCGCCATCAAGTCAACTCTGACCATCGGCAGCTACGTCCCCAAGGCCCCGTGGCCGTGGGGAATGGTGGACTTCGTCGCCCGGGTCATGAGGCCCGAACCGGGTACCGTCCGCGCCACCATCGGTTTGCCGAACTGTACGGCGCACCTCGTTCGAGCCAAGGGCGTGCTGCCGGCCGACGGCAGGCGCAGCGTGATCCTCTACATGCACGGCGGGGCGTTCCTCACCTGTGGTGTGCACACCCACGGCCGTGTGGTCGGCGCGCTGTCGAAGTACGCCGACGCCCCCGTCCTGGTCGTCGACTACCGAATGATCCCGAAGCATTCGATCGGCGAGGCTCTCGAGGATTGCCACGACGCCTATCGGTGGCTGCGCCTGAAGGGCTATGAGCCGGACCAGATCGTGCTGGCCGGCGATTCGGCCGGTGGTTACCTGTCGCTCGCGCTGGCAGAGAGGCTCCAGGAGGACGGCGAGTTGCCGGCCGCGGTGGCGACCATGTCGCCGCTGTTCGAGATCGACAACGAGAGCCGGGCCCAGCACCCGAACATGAAGTCCGACGCGATGTTCCCGCCGCATGCGTTCGACGCGCTGGTCGAACTCATCGAGGATGCCGCCTCGCGCCACCTCGTCGACGGAAAGCCTGAAGAGGTCTACGAGCCGCTCGACCACATCGAGCCCGGCCTGCCGCGCACCCTGATCCACGTGTCCGGTTCCGAGGTACTTCTCAACGACGCCCGCAAGGCCGCGCACATGCTGGCCGCGAGCGGCGTGCCGGTCGAGGTACACGTCTGGCCCGGCCAGATGCACGTGTTCCAACTCGCTGCGCCGCTGGTCAAGGAAGCCGACCGCTCGCTGAAGCAGATCGGCGAGTACATCCGCGAGGCAACCTGGTAATCCGGCATGCGCAACCGGGGCGCGGCCTGACAACATGTACTCATGCGCATCGCCCGGCACGTCAGTGAGCTCATCGGCAATACGCCTCTGGTCCAACTGAACTCAGTTGTTCCAGCGGGGTCGGGGGTGGTGGCGGCCAAGATCGAATACCTCAACCCCGGCGGCAGCGCCAAGGACCGCATCGCGGTCAAGATGATCGACGCCGCCGAAGAGGCCGGACTGCTCAAGCCGGGCGGGACCATCGTCGAGCCGACCTCCGGCAACACCGGCGTCGGGCTCGCCATCGTGGCGCAGCAGCGCGGCTACAAGTGCATCTTCGTCTGCCCCGACAAGGTCAGCGAGGACAAGCAGAACGTGTTGCGCGCGTACGGCGCCGACGTCGTCGTCTGCCCGACGGCCGTGGCCCCCGACCACCCGGACAGCTACTACAGCGTCTCCAACCGACTGGTCACCGAGATCGAGGGTGCCTGGAAGCCGGATCAGTACTCGAACCCGAACGGTCCGGCGAGCCACTACGAGACCACCGGCCCGGAGATCTGGGCCGACACCGACGGCAAGGTCACGCATTTCGTGGCGGGCGTCGGGACCGGTGGCACCATCACCGGCACCGGCCGCTACCTCAAAGAGGTCTCGGGTGGCCGGGTGAAGGTCGTCGGCGTCGACCCCGAGGGTTCGGTGTACTCCGGCGGCACCGGCCGGCCGTACCTGGTCGAGGGCGTCGGCGAGGACTTCTGGCCGTCGGCCTACGACCCGAGCGTCCCCGACGAGATCATCGCCGTGTCCGACGCCGACTCGTTCGAGATGACCCGGCGCCTGGCGCGCGAAGAGGCCCTGCTGGTGGGGGGCTCGTGCGGCATGGCCGCGGTCGCCGCGATCAAGGTCGCCGAGCGCGAGGGCCCCGACGCGGTCGTCGTCGTCCTGTTACCGGATGGCGGAAGAGGCTACCTGTCAAAGGTTTTCAACGACGAATGGATGTCGTCGTACGGCTTCCTGCGCACCCGCCTGGACGGGTCGCCCGAGGAGCACACCGTCGGCGACGTGCTGCGCGGCAAGTCCGGCGCGCTGCCGGACCTGGTGCACACCCACCCGTCGGAGACCGTGCGCGACGCCATCAACATCCTCCGCGAGTACGGCGTCTCGCAGATGCCTGTGGTCGGCGCCGAGCCGCCGGTGATGGCCGGTGAAGTGGCGGGCAGCGTCTCCGAACGTGAGCTGCTCTCAGCGGTTTTCGAAGGTCGGGCGAAACTGGCCGACGCGGTGTCGCAGCACATGAGCCCGCCGCTGCCGCTGATCGGTGCCGGCGAGCTGGCGTCGGCGGTGGCCAAGGAACTGCGCGAGGTCGACGCCGTCATGGTCGTCGACGACGGCAAGCCGGTGGGCGTGCTGACGCGGCACGATCTGCTCGGGTTCCTGTCGCAGGGCGGCTCGGCTAAATAGCCCCGTAAGCAGGGGAGATTGACTTATCTTCTCCGGTAGGGCGAGACCGCTCGTTTCTCGCTAGTTCACCATTGGAAAGGCCGCAATGACCGAGTACCCGCCTCCGCCGCCCGGGAATTTCCCGCCGCCTCCGCCGGGCAATTTCCCGCCGCCTCCGCCGGGCGGCTACCCGCCGGCCGGCGGATATCCCGGTGCGGGCGGCCCGCCCGACAACAACCTGGTGTGGGGCATCCTCGTCACCATCTTCTGCTGCCTGCCCTTCGGCATCGTGTCGATCGTCAAGGCGACGCAGGTCAGCGGACTGTGGGCGCAGGGCCGCCCCGACCTGGCGCAGGCCGCCGCCGATGACGCCAAGAAATGGGCCATGTGGGGTGCCATCGCCGGTGTCGTCGTTGCCGTGCTCTACGTGATCTTCGTCGTCGTGCTCGGCGCGTTCTCGTTCTCGACCTCGTCCTATTCGGGATAGGTCACACCTCCAATGCAACACCTGCAGCGGCCCAAGGCGGTTAGCCCGCTCCTTGGGCCGCTCGGTGTTGGTGCCGCTGCCGCCGTCACGTGTTGCGCGGTGTGGCTCAGCGACCCGACGGTGCCGGGCGGTCCCATTCCGGTCTGCCCGACCAAAGCCCTGTTGGGTATCGATTGCCCCGGCTGCGGCAGCATGCGAATGCTGTATTCGCTTATGCACGGCGACATTTCGGCTGCTCTGCACTTCAACGCCGTCGCCGTGCTCGCCTTGGTGCTGCTCGTCTGGTCCTATGGCGCATGGACTTACGGCCGGGTCGCGGGTAGACAGATCACCAGTTGGCACCATCGTCGTTGGGCCGCTCCGGCTGTTTTGACGGTAGTGTGCATTTGGTTTGTTATTCGCAATTTGCCGATAGCGCCGTTCATTTCGTTGTACGTGTAGTTCACGTTGTAATTGGAAGCGCCACATCCACATCGCTCGGAGGGACGAAAGATGACGGACCAACCGACGGAAGGCACGCCGCCGGACGCCAACAAGCCGACGGAGTACATTCCACAGCCACCGCCGAGTGGGTTCCCACCGCCGCCTCCAGGAGGTGCTCCGACGGAATACCTTCAGCAGCCGCCGCAGGGCGGTGCTGCGACCGAGTACATTCCGCAGGCGCCTCCGGGCGGCTACCCGCCGCCGTCCCCGCCGCCGGGTGGTGCGTACCCGCCGCCGCCCCCACCTCCGGGTGGTGGCTACCCGCCTCCGCCCGGCGGCTTCCCGCCTCCGCCCGGCGGCTTCCCGCCGCCGCCGCAGGGTGGCTTCCCGCCGCCGGCTCAAGGTGGTTACGCACCGCCGGCTCAAGGTGGTTATGCGCCCCCGCCCCCGCCGCCGGGAGGTGCCTACCCGCCGCCCCCGCCGTCCCAGGGTGGCTTCGCGCCGCCGCCTCCGGGGGGATACCCGCCCGCCGGGTACCAGTACGGTGCGCCGGCTGGTGCGGCTCCGTTCAGCGTCGGTGACGCCCTGTCGTGGGCGTGGAACAAGTTCACCAAGAACCCGGCACCGCTGATCGTGTCGGCGTTGGTGTACGGCCTCATCGTGGGTGTGATCGTGGCCATCATCGACTTCGGCGTCCTGGGGCTGGCTGATACTTCGGTGTCCAGCTACTCGTCGGACGACGCCAGCTTCAGCTACTCGTACAGCGCCACCTCGCTCGGGCCGGCCAGCATCGCCGTATTGGTGCTCGGCTACCTCGTGCTGCTGGTGGTCGCGGCGGCGATCTCGTCGGCCAACTACGTCGGCCTGCTGGGTATCGCCGACGGACAGCCGACCACCATCGGCTCCTTCTTCAAGCCGCGCTACATCGGCCCGATGATCCTGCTGACGCTCATCGTCGGCGTGCTCGTGGGCATCGGGTACGTGTTGTGCGTTATCCCCGGTCTGATCGTCGCACTGTTCGCGATATTTGCGCACCCGATCCTGGTCGACCGCAATCTGTCCCCGATCGACTCGCTGAAGGCCAGCATCGACATCGTGAAAGCCAATGTCGGACAGGTGATTCTGGTCTGGCTGGTGGCCGGATTGATCGCCGCGGTCGGCGTGCTCGCCTGCGGCGTCGGTGTCCTGGTCTCCGGCCCGGTCGCCTCGCTGATGCTGGTGTACGCCTACCGTCGCCTCAGTGGTGGGCAGG
This sequence comes from Mycolicibacterium sp. CBMA 226, assembly GCF_009729075.1. Lineage (GTDB taxonomy): Bacteria > Actinomycetota > Actinomycetes > Mycobacteriales > Mycobacteriaceae > Mycobacterium. Next base: position 358,587 of record NZ_VTGY01000015.1, read on the forward strand.
TCGCCCCGCTGACGCAGTGACGTCGTAGCCTGTTCGGGGGACGCGGCCGGGCGGTCGCGGCCCCCGAACAGGTATGACGGCAGCACCACATGAGACAGGACGATGTGAACTACACCCCCTGGTGGGCCCGCGTCGCGGCAAGCGTGATCGACCGGGTCCCGCCCCTGTTCGTCATCATCGTCGGGGGCCTGATCGAGCGGTCCCAGCGTGTGACGAAATGCCTTGCCGACCAAGCCGACTACAGCATCGGCCCGTTCTGCGCCACCGGGAACACCGTCGCGGGCGTGCTGATCTGGCTGGCCGGACTCGTCGTCGCGGTGTTGTTCATGGTGTGGAATCACGGCTACCTGCAGGGCACCACGGGCTCGAGCCTGGGCAAGCGGGTGTTGCGTTTCCAGGTGATCGACGAAAAGACGGGAGAGCCCGTCGGATTCGGTCGCTCGGTGGTGCGCCAGCTGGCCCACATCGTCGACGCCGTCCCGGTGTTCGCGGGGTACCTGTTCCCGCTGTGGGACGCCAAGCGGCAGACCCTGGCGGACAAGATCATGTCGACCGTCTGCGTTTCGAACCGTTGATGACGTATGCCGCCTGGTGGCGACGCGCCGCCGCCACCGTCATCGACCTGCTGCCGCTCGTGATGCTCACTGCGGCCGGTGCAGCGTTGGTGTGGTTCACCCGGGATCGGGTGTGCGACACCGACACCTCCGCATTCGACGGCGGCGCACAATGCGGCGACGGCTACTCGACGCTGGGCTACGTCAGCCTGGTCGTGACCTGGGCGCTCATGGTCGGCTACCTGGTCTGGAACTTCGGTTACCGGCAGGGCCGCACCGGCGCCAGCCTCGGCAAGACTGCCATGCACTGCCGGGTGATCGGTCAAACCTCAGGGGCGCCAATAGGTTTCGCGCGGTCCCTGCTCCGTCAGGCAGTGCACCTGACCGACCTGCCGGTCGTCGGCTATCTGTGGCCGCTGTGGGATGCCAAGCGGCAGACCTTCGCCGACATGGTCATGGAGACGGTCTGTGTGACGCCGCCGCGCAAGCGCACCCCCGTCAGCGGAACGCACTGACTCCCGTCAGCGCCTGCCCGATCACCAGCTGGTGCACCTCGGACGTGCCCTCGTAGGTCAGCACCGACTCCAGGTTGTTGGCGTGCCGGATCACCGGGTACTCCAGCGTGATGCCATTGGCGCCCAACAGGGTTCGGCACTGCCGGGCGATCTTGATGGCCTCGCGGACGTTGTTCAACTTGCCGACGCTGACCTGCTCGGGCTGAATCTTGCCGGCGTCCTTGAGCCGGCCGAGCTGCAGGGCGAGCAGCTGCGCCTTGCCGAGTTCGACGGCCATGTCCGCGATCTTGGCCTGCGTCAGTTGGTATTCCGCGAGCGTCTTGTCGAAAACCGTCCGCGTGCCGACGTAGTCGAGCGTCGCCTGCAGGCAGTCGCGAGCCGCGCCCACAGCGCCGAACACGATGCCGAACCGCGCCTCTGACAAGCAGCTCAGCGGACCGGACAGGCCGCGTGCGCCGGGCAGCCGCGCGGACTCGGGTAGCCGGACGTCGTCGAGGCTGAATTCAGAGGTGACCGAGGCCCGCAGCGACATCTTGCGCGTCATCTCCCGGGCGCTGAAACCCGGTGTGTCCGTGGGCACCGCGAACCCCAGGACGCCTTCCTCGGCGCGGGCCCACACCACTGCGACGTCGGCCACCGACGCGTTGGTGATCCACATCTTCGACCCGTTGAGCACCCAGTCGTCGCCGTCGCGGCGAGCGGTGGTGCGCATGCCACCGGGGTTGGAACCGAAGTCCGGCTCGGTGAGACCGAAACAGCCGATCAGATCACCGGCCGCCATCCCGGGCAGCCACTGCTCGCGTTGCTCCTCGCTGCCCCAGTGATGAATCGCGAACATCGCCAGCGAGCCCTGCACCGACACCAGCGAACGGATGCCGCTGTCCACGGCCTCCAGTTCCTGGCACACCAGCCCGTACGCCGTCGCCGTCGAACCGCTGCAGCCGTACCCGGTGAGGTGCATGCCGAGCAGGCCCAGCTTGCCGACCTCGGCCGCGATCTCCCGCACCGGAACCGAACCGTTCTCGAACCACTCGGCGATGTACGGACGCAACCGTTGCTCGCCGAACTGGCGCACCATGGTGCGCAGTTCGATGTCCTCGGGGCTCAGCAGATCATCAGTGCCGAGCAGGTTGTCGATCGAGGCGGTCATGGTGCAGTTCTACACCGGGAGTTCGGCGGAAAGCGAGGGCAGGCCCCGGCTACGCTGGTCGTTCAGGGACAGACGGGGTGGACGATGACTGAGCAGGAACACAACCAGGGTGCGGGCGAGCCCGAGGCATCGACGCCGGCTTACGGCATGCCGCCGCTCCCGGCCTACGGCACCGAGCCCTACCCGTCGATGCCCGTGCCCGAGGCGTTTCCGCCGCCGGCTCCCGGGTTCCCGGCACCGGGCTACCCGCCGCCGTTCGCGCCGTATCCGCCTGCCGCCCAGGGATATCCGGGTATGCCGCCGATGCCCGGCATGATGCCGATGGGGTACGCGCCGGCGCCGAAGACCAATGGGCTGGCCATCGCCTCGTTGGTCTGTTCTCTGCTGGGCCTGGCGACGTGCGCGGCAACCTCGATCCTGGGCGTGATCTTCGGCCACCTGGCCAAGTCGCAGATCAAGCAGAGTGGTGAGGACGGTGAGAGTATGGCCCTCGCCGGCTTGATCATCGGCTACGTCGGCCTGGCGATCTTCGCGCTGATCGCGCTGTTCTACTTCGGCCTGATCGCGCTCCTCGTGGGCAGCAGCGGCACAGGCACCACCACCTACTAGACGGGGACCCAACCAATGTCGAATCCATACGAGCCCGGCGACAGTTCCGGTCAGCAACAGCCGGGCGCGCCGCAGTTCGGGCAGCCGGACTACTCGCAGCAGCCGGGCTACGCGCAACAGCCCGGTTATCAGCAGCCCGGCTATCCGCCGCCGGGATATCCGCAGCAGCCGGGTTACCCGCCGCCGGGCTACGGCTATGCGCCGCAGTACGCCGTCGATCCGTCCGCGCCGTTCGGTCGCGACCCGTTGACCGGGTTGCCGTTGTCGGACAAGTCGAAGGTGACGGCCGGCCTGCTGCAGATCCTGTTGGGCGGCTTCGGCGTCGGGCGATTTTATCTCGGCTACACGAACATCGGTGTGCTCCAGCTCGTCGTCTCGCTGGTGACGTGCGGCATCGGCGCCATCTGGCCGCTGATCGACGGCATCATGATCCTCATGGGGAACGTTCCCGACCCCCAAGGGCGCAAGCTCCGCGACTAGGCTGGCGCCTGTGAGTGAGCAGCGCAGCCAGGCAGACCACTACCGCGCCTACGGGCCGTCGACCCGGGCCATTCATGCCGGTTTCCGGCCGGACCCGCAGACCGGTGCCGTCAACACCCCGATCTACGCCAGTTCGACGTTCGCGCAGGACGGCGTCGGCGGGCTCCGCGGCGGGTTCGAGTACGCGCGCACCGGCAACCCGACCCGCGCGGCGTTGGAGACCCTGCTGGCCGCGGTCGAGGGCGGGAACCATGGCCGCGCGTTCAGTTCCGGCATGGCCGCCACCGACTGTGCGCTGCGTGCCGTGCTCCGTCCGGGCGACCACATCGTCATCCCCGATGACGCCTACGGCGGCACGTTCCGGCTCATCGACAAGGTGTTCACACAGTGGGGCATCACGCACACCCCGGCGCAACTGTCGAACCTCGACGAGGTGCGCGCGGCCATCACGTCGAAGACCCGGCTGATCTGGGTGGAGACCCCGACCAACCCGCTGCTGTCCATCGCCGACATCGCGGGCATCGTGCAGATCGCCGCGACGTCAGGCGTGAAGGTGTTGGTGGACAACACCTTTGCCTCGCCGGCGCTGCAGCAGCCGCTGTCGCTCGGCGCGGACATCGTGCTGCACTCGACCACCAAGTACATCGGCGGGCACTCGGACGTCGTCGGCGGTGCGCTGGTGACCAACGACGAGGAACTCGACGCGAAGTTCGCGTTCCTGCAGAACGGCGCCGGTGCGGTGCCCGGCCCGTTCGACGCCTACCTGACCTACCGCGGCCTCAAGACGCTGCCGCTGCGCATGCAGCGGCACTGCGAAAACGCTTTGCGGGTCGCCGAATTCCTGAACGACCACAAGGCCGTCGCGACGGTGCTGTACCCGGGTCTGTCGAGTCATCCGGGCTATGAGATCGCTGCCAAGCAGATGAGCGGCTTCGGCGGCATGGTGTCGGTGCGGCTGCACGGCGGTGAGCAGGCGGCACGTCAATTGTGCTCGCGCACTGAGATTTTCATCCTCGCCGAGTCGCTGGGCGGGGTGGAGTCGCTCATCGAGCACCCGGGCGCCATGACGCACGCGTCCACCGCCGGGTCCCAGTTGGAGGTGCCGAACGACCTGGTCCGGCTGTCCGTCGGAATCGAGGACGTCGCCGACCTGATCGGTGACCTGGAGCAGGCCCTGGGTTGACCCAGGGCCGCCGAGTGGCGGGTGGGTGGCACGGGGGAGAAACCCCGAAAAGTCGTGTCACCACGGCCATTCGGCGTCACGGGACGAGGGCGCCCCGGACGGCGGCAGCCGTGACGGCGAGGTTCACCTCGGCGACACCGGTCTCGTATTCGTTGACCCAGTGGCCGCTGGCGATGTCGCCGGCGCGGGCATGCACCCACCGCCAGCCACGGTCGTTGAGGCTCATCAGCGAGCCCAGGCCGTCGACGGTGTGCAGCAACGTCACGATGGCGGCTGTCGCCGGTGCGGGCGGTCTGCGGTCGAACAATGCCGACAGCATCTCCGCGCGGGCCCGGCCGACTCGTGCCCGGTCCGTCAGCGGCAACGCGTACTGCGGTCGGAACCTGTTGCCGCCCAACGGTTCCCGGCGCAGTTGTCCGGCGCGCTCGAGCTGGTCGATGAGACTGCTCTCGGTGCCTTTGCGCAGTTTGGACAACATGGCGCCAGGCCGTTGCGGGCGCTGGCGCAGCAGTTCGAGTGCCGGCGCGGACACCGGGTCGACGGCGGCGTCACCGGAGAGGGCGACAAGATGGCCGTCGGGTGCGCTGTCACCTGACGAGGCGGGCCGAATACGGCACGCCAGCGCCAGGTCCAGCAGCACGGCACCGGACAACACCCGGTGCCGACGTGGTTGATCCAGACCCGGCTGTGCGGACGAGTTGTCCAGGAGCAGCAGATACAGGTCCTCGGCGATCTGAGCCATGGAAGGTCAGTCGGTGGCCTCAGGTGTCGTGGAGTTAGGCGTGATAGGGCTCGGCCTTGACGAGCGTCACCTTGACGGTGGCGCCGCTGGGCACCGTGTAGCTGCGCTCCTCGCCGACCTTGGCGTCGATCAGCGCGTGGCCGAGCGGCGAGTTGGGGGAGTACACCTCGAGCTTGCCGTCGGTGACGCCTTCCTGGCGGGTGGCGATGAGGAACGTCTCGGTGTCGTTCTGGTCGTCGTCGTAGTAGACGGTGACGACCGAACCGGGGAGCGCCACACCGGACTTCTTCGGTGCCTCGCCGACCTTGGCGTTGTTCAGCAGTTCCTGCAACTGACGGATGCGGGCTTCCTGCTGGCCCTGCTCTTCGCGGGCCGCGTGGTAGCCGCCGTTCTCGCGGAGGTCGCCCTCTTCGCGGCGGTCGTTGATTTCGGCAGCGATGACCGGGCGGTTCGCGATCAGCTGATCGAGTTCGGCCTTCAGGCGCTCGAATGCCTCTTCGGTGAGCCAGGTGACCTGGGTATCGGTCATGTCTGCTGCTCTCCTGTCGTTTGTAAGCGTGCGTGTATGCCCGGGCGTTTTGTCCGGGATTGCCCCGTTGCTTGGGGCCGGCGGTGCTGCGATCGCGAGGGCAGGTCCAGGTCCCCCCAGAAGGTGCCAGCAGGTGCCCGCTAATGCAGCAATACACGGCCCCAGTCGGAACCGTGTACTGAGCAAGCGTACCACTTGGGCGTCTCCAAACCGTCATGATTTCGCAGTTCGGAGTTCGCCGGCTGGTCGGTCGCCCGGCCGCGGTTCAGGGCGCGACGAGGTACGACGGCACGTCCGTCCCGCAGCCATAGACGTCGCCGATGACCGGCGGTTTTGTGGACTTCACGACCGCGGTCACCTGGACGGTCTTGGCCTCGGCCGGGGCGATCAGGATCTCGCGTCGGCCGCTCTCGCTGCCGTCGAGTGCCCTCGCCCGGACGATGCACACCGCCGGCCTCGCCGGATCCTCGCGGGTGACGGAGATCGTCACCGCAACCGTCTCGTTGTCGACCAGCTTGTAGGTGCTCAACTCGCCCTTGACCGGGGACGTCCCGAGACGCTGGAAACCGACGAACGCAAGCGCCACACCAGCGACGACGATCACCAGCGTGAGGCCGATCGCCAGGCGGCGACGGGTCAGCCGGGTGAGGCGCTGCTGCCCGTAGCGGGCGGTCGGACGCTCGATCATGGCTGCTTTGGGTGCCCCGTCGGTCGGTTCGGATTGCTTGGACTGGAACTATAGGACCCAGCGACATGGTTGGACTGCATCGAGTTGTCCCACCGAGTAGAGACAGTAGGTAAGGCACACGTGAGCGAACTGCGGTTGATGGCGGTGCACGCGCACCCCGACGACGAGTCGAGCAAGGGTGCGGCCACCATGGCCAAGTACGCGGCTGAAGGCGCCCGGGTCATGGTCGTGACCCTGACCGGTGGTGAGCGCGGCGACATCCTCAACCCGGCGATGGACCTGCCCGAGGTGCACGGCCGGATCCACGAGGTCCGCCGCGACGAGATGGCCAAGGCCGCCGAGATCCTCGGCGTCGAGCACCACTGGCTGGGGTTCGTCGACTCGGGGCTGCCCGAGGGTGACCCGTTGCCGCCGCTGCCCGAAGGCTGCTTCGCCGTGGTGCCGATCGAAGAGCCCGTCCGGCGGCTGGTGCGGGTGATCCGCGAATTCCGGCCGCACGTGATCACCACCTACGACGAGAACGGCGGTTACCCGCACCCCGACCACATCCGCACTCACCAGGTGTCGATGGCCGCCTACGAAGCGGCGGCCGACCACGTGCAGTTCCCCGACGAGGGCGAGCCCTGGAGCATCTCGAAGCTCTACTACGGCCACGGTTTCCTGCGCCGGCGCATGCAACTGCTGCAGGACGAGTTCGCCAAGCACGGCGAGGTCGGGCCGTTCGAGAAGTGGCTGCGGCACTGGGACCCCGAGCACGACCCGTTCGCCAACCGGGTGACCACCCGCATCGAATGTGCTGACTACTTTCGTCAGCGTGACCAGGCGCTGCTGGCCCACGCCACACAGATCGACCCGAATGGTGACTTCTTCCGCGCGCCCATCGAATGGCAGCAGCGGCTGTGGCCGACCGAGGAGTACGAATTGGCCCGATCCAGGGTTCCGGTGACGTTGCCCGAGACCGATCTGTTCACGGGAGTATCGCTGTGATTTCTGTTCCGCTCACCATCCTGCTGGCGGACGGGCCGCGCCAGACGGGGCCCGACTTCGGCAAGGCCAGCCCGGCCGGGCTGGTGATCACGCTCATCCTGCTGATCGCCGTGGTGGCCCTGGTCTGGTCGATGAACCGGCACCTGCGCAAGTTGCCCGAGTCCTTCGACCCCGCGCATCCCGAACCGGATCAGGCGGTCGACGACGGCACCGTCGGCGGCGTGCCGCACGAGGCGTCGGCGGGCGACGCTGGGCCTGACGGCACTACAAAGCCAGAAACTGGGTAAGACTCCCGGTATGGCTAACGCTCTCGGCTCCGCCACCAGCCCGTACCTGCGCCAGCACGCCGACAATCCGGTGCACTGGCAGCAGTGGACACCCGAGGCGCTGGCGGAGGCCGCGACCAGGGACGTGCCGATCCTGTTGTCCATCGGCTACGCCGCCTGCCACTGGTGCCATGTGATGGCGCACGAATCGTTCGAGTCAGTCGATGTCGCTGCGGTGGCCAACGAGAACTTCGTGTGCATCAAGGTCGACCGGGAGGAACGTCCCGACCTCGATGCCATCTACATGAGCGCCACCGTCGCGATGACGGGCCAGGGCGGTTGGCCCATGACGTGCTTCCTGACGCCCGACGGCCGGCCCTTCTTCTGCGGCACCTACTACCCGAAAGACAGCTTCCTGCAGCTGCTTTCGGCGGTGACCGAGACCTGGAAGAACCGCCGCGCCGAGGTCGAACAGGCCTCTGATCAGATCGCCACGGAGCTCCGCAAGATGTCGTCGGGCCTGCCTTCAGGCGGGCCGGTGCCGTCCCCCGAACTGTGCGACCACGCCGTCGCCGCGGTGCTCCGCGACGAGGACCTCGCCCGGGGCGGGTTCGGTCGAGCCCCCAAGTTCCCGCCGTCGGCGTTGCTCGAAGCCCTGCTGCGGCACCACGAACGCACCGGATCCGCGCTGGATGCGGTGGAGCGCACCTGCACCGCGATGGCCCGCGGCGGTATCTACGACCAACTGGCCGGCGGCTTCGCCCGGTACAGCGTGGACGCCTCGTGGGTGGTGCCGCATTTCGAAAAGATGTTGTACGACAACGCCCTTCTGCTGCGGGTCTATGCGCACTGGGCGCGGCTTACCGGAAACCCGTTGGCGCGCAAGGTGGCTGCCGAGACCGCGTGGTTCATCATCAAGGGCCTCGGTGACGGCGGCATGTTCGTTTCGTCGCTCGATGCCGACACTGCCGGGCACGAGGGTCTGACGTACGTGTGGACGCCCGCCGAATTGGTTTCGGTGCTGGGTGACGACGACGGCCGTTGGGCCGCTTCACTTTTCGAGGTCACCACGACCGGGACGTTCGAACACGGCAGCTCGGTGCTGCAGCTGTTGGCCGATCCCGACGATGTCGTGCGCTTCGAGCGGGTCCGCGCGCAGCTGATGGCCGCGCGGGAACTGCGGCCGCAGCCGGGGCGCGACGACAAGGTCGTCACCGCCTGGAACGGCTTCGCGATCACCGCGCTCGCCGAGGCGGCGGTCGCCCTGGATCAGTCTGAATTCCTCGATGCCGCAACGGGTTGCGCGCGCCGCCTGCTGGATCTGCATCTAGTCGACGGCCGGCTGCGCCGCGCCAGCCTGGGCGGTGTCGTCGGCGACAGCGTCGGGATTCTGGAGGATTACGCGGCGCTGGCGACGGGATTGCTGACGCTGCACCAGGTGACGGGGGAGTCGTCGTGGCTGGACGCCGCACACGGCCTGCTCGACACCGCGCTGACACACTTCACCGATCCCGACCGAGGTGGCCGCTGGTTCGACACCGCCGACGATGCCGAGGCCTTGCTGGTGCGCCCCTCCGACCCGGTCGACGGGGCAACACCGTCGGGCGCGTCGCTGGTTGCCGAGGCGCTGCTGACCTTCGCGCACCTCGCCGCTGAACCTGAGCGATACATCAATGCGGCAGCCGCCACGCTGGCGTCGGCCACGCCGATCCTGGCCCGTTCGCCGCGCGGTGGCGGGCACTGGCTGGCGGTCACGGAAGCCGCCGTCCGCGGCCCCATCCAGATCGCGGTGGCCTGCACCGACTCGGATTCGGAATTGCTCGGCGCCGCACGCCGATTCGCGCCCGGCGGGGCGATCGTCGTGGGCGGGCCGGAAGGGTCGTCGACGCTGCTCGCGGGGCGTGGCCGCGTGAGCGGCCAGGACGCCGCGTACGTCTGCCGCGGCCACGTGTGCGACCTCCCGGTCACGACGGCAGGGGATCTCTCTGCCGCCCTCGGCGCGGCCGTGTAGCGTGCGGCGCATGCCCAGCGCTGAGCAGATCACCGAAAACGTCAACCGCTACCTGGACCTTGTCGACGTCGCCGATGCCGACGGGATCGCGGAGCTGTACGCCGTCGATGCCGCCATCGAAGACCCGGTCGGTGGTGAGGTGCATGTCGGCCGTCAGACCATCCACGGGTTCTACTCGAACATCGCGGGCACCAAGAACTCCCACGAACTGCATACGCTGCGGGTCTGCGGTCATGAGGCCGCGTTCTACTGGAGCCTGACCGTCAACGGCGCCATGCGCATCGACATCATCAGCACCATGAACTTCGACGCCGACGCCAAGATCACGTCGATGAAGGCCTACTGGGGCCCCGCGAACATCACCCAGCTCTAGCCGGAGAAGACCGCGAACCACATCGCGATGTAGTGGCAGATGGCCGCCACCGCGGTGCAGGCGTGGAAGAACTCGTGGTGCCCGAACGTGCGGGGCCACGGGTTGGGCCACTTGAGCGCGTAGAGCACGCCGCCGATCGAGTACAGCGCGCCGCCGACGATCAGCAGCACGACGGCCGTGACGCCCGCGCCTTCCAGGATGGGGCCGATGAACCAGGCTGCGACCCAGCCCAACAGGATGTACAGCGGCACACCGAGCCAGCGCGGCGCCGTCGGCCACAGCATCTTCAGCGCCACCCCGGCGAGGGCGCCGCTCCAGACGATCCAGAACAGCAGCCAGCCGTCGGTGCGGACCGCGAGCAGTGCGAACGGCGTGTAGCTGCCGGCGATGAAGATGAAGATCATCGAGTGATCCATGCGCTTCATCCAGATGCGCGACTTCTCCGATTTCCAGTTCACCCGGTGATAGGTGCCGCTGACGGTGAACATCGCGACGATGGTGAACGTGTAGAGCAATGTCGCCAATCCGGCGCGGGTGCCCTGCATGGCCCACGACACCGACACCAGGGCGGCGCCGGCAATGAAGGCGACCACCGCCGAGTACACGTGGATCCAGCCCCGTGCTCGCGGCTTGCCGAGGAATTCGACGACGCTTTCGACGACCACGTCGGGCAGCGTTTCCGAATGCCGCAGTACGGCGGCCGCGCGGTAGGGCTTCGTCATGTTCGACGGCGCATGAGCCTGTTCGGTGGCAGCCGGATCTGCATTGCTCGGAGCGGTCAACGTTCCTCCACTAACAGCCATGGGTTACCCAGAAGTCCACAGTAGTCTGGTTTCTCGTGGACATCATTCCCCCGCGCCTCAAGGAACCGGCATACCGGCTCTATGAGCTGCGGCTGCGTCAGGAGCTTGCGCACTCGAAAGCGCAACTGCCACGCCATATTGCGGTGCTGTGTGACGGGAACCGGCGCTGGGCGCGTGAGGCAGGTCACGACGACGTCAGCTACGGCTACCGCATGGGTGCCGCCAAGATCGCCGAGGTGCTGCGCTGGTGCCAGCAGGCCGGTATCGAGATGGCGACGATCTACCTGCTCTCGACCGAGAACCTGCAGCGCGACCCGCACGAACTGGCGCCGCTGATCGAGATCATCACCGACGTCGTCGAAGAGATCTGCGCGCCGGACAAACAGTGGACGGTGCGTACCGTCGGCGATCTGGAGCTGCTCGGCGAGGAACCGGCGAAGCGACTGCGCGACGCGGTGGAGTCGACAGCCGAGCACAGCGGCGCCGGGTCGTTCCATGTCAATGTGGCCGTCGGGTATGGCGGCCGTCAGGAGATCGCCGACGCCGTCCGCACCCTGCTGAGCAAGGCACTCGCCAACGGAGCGACGGCCGAGGAGCTCATCGAGGCGGTCACCGTCGACGGCATCTCGGAGAACCTGTACACGTCCGGACAGCCCGACCCCGACCTCGTCATCCGCACGTCGGGGGAGCAGCGGCTGAGCGGATTCCTGTTGTGGCAGAGCGCCTATTCGGAGATGTGGTTTACCGACGCGCACTGGCCGGCGTTCCGGCGGGTGGACTTCCTCCGCGCGCTCCGTGACTACACGCTGCGGAACCGCCGCTACGGAAAATAGCCTTCGTGCCAGACTGAAGACATGGCTGCGCTGTCGGCAGTGGTCTTCGCCCTGAGCTGGTGGCTGGGGCTGTATCTGCTGGCGCGTGATCCCCGCAAGCCGATCCTGGCGTGGTCCGCGGTCGGGTTGTGCAGCTTCGCCGTGGTGGTCGCGGTCGACGCCGTCCGGCTGGCCGGCGACGCACCGGCCGGCCCGCTCAGTCACGTCGAGGCGTATCTGGCCGTATTGCCCGGCATCGCCTGGCTCACCGTCCTGCTCGAGTTGTCCCGGCCCGTCGATTCGGCGCGGAGCCGGTGGGGCTTCATCGCGGTTGCGGTGGTGGCCGCCATCGCGTTGGTGGGGGCCGGGATCTCCGGTGGTGTGCACCCGCCGCTGCGGCCCGGGCACTGGGTCATGGTCGGGGCCATCGCCCTGTCGGCGTTCGGCGCCCTCGTGCTGGCGGTGCGGCGGCTGCGCCGCGGAGCGTCGTCGCGCAAGATCGTGCCGCCCGTGGTGGCGGCGACGTTGTTCTTCGGGCTCGGCAACGCGATCCTGCTAATCCCGCTGGGATTGTTGCCGAGCTGGCTGGTGCTGGCCTCCGCGGCTTTCGATGTGCTGCTGCTCGGCATCGCGGTGGCGTGGTGGGACGCCTTCGACGAGGGACAGGCCCTGCGCGCGGGCATGCGCCGATCGCTGGTCGGCAGCATGGCGGTCTCCGTGCTGTTCGGTGGCCAGGTGCTGATCGGTCTGGCAGTCACCGGCGAGCACCTGGCGCTCATGGTGTTGTTGTTCACCAGCCTCGCGGTGGCGATCGCCATCAACGTGCTGGCCGATCCGCTGTCCGGGCTGCTCGACCGGCTCGCGTTCGCACGCGAACCCGATCTGCGGGCCGACCGCGCCGCGCTGCGTCGTACCGAGGCCGCGCTGCCGCTGCGCGCCACCAACCCGCTGGACCACGTCGATGACGAGACCTTCGTCCGGCTGACACGCCGCGCCCTCGGCCACTACGCCGATCTCTCCAAGCTCGTCGCATCCCCGTTGACGACCCTGCCCGTGATCGACGACAGACTCGCCCGCCGCGGTGCGCCCGACCAGCCGCTGGAGCGCGCCAACGAACTCAAGGATTTGCTGGCCGATCGCATCGCGGCGCTCAAGCCCCGCGACGGCGGCGACTTCGGCACCACCGAGCAGTGGCGCCACTACAACTCGCTGTACTTCCCGTACGTCGTCGGCGTACGGGCATACGCGCAGAACGCCACCGCAGCAGGGCTCGACCCGGTGGCGCGCCAGGCGTGGCAGTGGTTCGTCACCGAGGTGCCGCAGCGTTCGCTGCACAATTGGCAGAACGCGGCGGCCCGGGTGATCGCCGCCGACCTCCGCGGTACCCCGGTGTCCACGCCGAGCTAGGTCACCAGGTCGCTGACCTGCGGTTGGCAGTGCCTGGCAGTAAACGGCAGTGTTTTGTGCAGACCGGGCAGCGCGGTCCGAGCAGTGTCATGGGTGTCCCAGACCGGCACCGCAAGGAGCGACCGCCATGACCGCAATCAACCCCGGGCTCCACACCCGCCCACTATCCGACAGTTCCGATTCCCTGCTCAGATTCGCCCTCCGGGTCGACGGCACGCTGTGCTCGCTCACCGGCCTGCTGATGGCTTTCACCGCTGATCCGCTGTCCCGGTTGTCGGGCCTTTCGGCGACGTCCGAATGGATCATCGGGGCGGCCCTGGTCGTCTGGGGGTTTGCTCTGTACGTCCTGGCCGCCGTGCCCAGGATTCGGCGCGTCGGGACCGGAGTGTTGATCGGCAACCTGATCGGCACCGTCGCGGTGCTCGGCGTACTGGCGTCCGGAGTGCTGCCGCTGACCGCGGCAGGCAATGTCCTCGTGCTGGCGGTCATGGCCGTAGGCCTGGGCTGCGCCTGGCTGCAATACCTCGGAGTGCGCCGTCTGGCGTGACTCCCTTCCCGCCGGGCGGGGGCGTCGCTGAAAGAGGTTGCAGTAGACGTCCCCGCGCCGGCCTTCTCCAGCGATTTGTGCACGATTTTCCGCGCCACCCTCGGACTTTCGTGCACAAATCACCAACCCACGAAAGGAAACCCCATGACCACCATCACCGCACCCGCCCGCGCCAAGTCCGACCGCCTGCTGCGCCTCGCCCTGCGCGCCGACGCCCTCATCAGCGGCGCCGGCGGCGTCATCCTGGCGGCCGCGGCCGGCGCCATCGCATCGGAGTCCGGCATCCCGCAGTCGGCCGTGTACGTCCTGGCCGCGGTCCTCGTCGTCTACGGCGTCGGTGTCTACGGACTGTCGACCATGGCGGCCGTGCGGCGTCCCGGTATCGCGGTGTCGATCGCCAACGTGGTCTTCACCATCGCCGCCGTGCTGGCGGTGGTCGACGACGTCTGGCCGCTGACGGCGACGGGCGTGGCGATGATGATCGTCAGCGCCGTGTACACGCTGGCGATGGCGGAGTTGCAGTACGCCGGCGTCCGCCGCGCGTGACCAGCCCGGGATTTGTGCACGATTTTCCGCGCCGACCGCGGAAGATCGTGCACAAATCGCTGTCTAGAGCTTGCGGAGGCGCAACCGGTTGATGGAGTGGTCGGAGTCTTTGCGCAGGACCAGGGTGGCCCGGGGCCGCGTCGGCAGGATGTTGTGGATCAGGTTGGGCAGGTTGATCGACTGCCAGATGTCGCGGGCGGCGAAGATCGCCTGCTCGTCGGTCAGCGTCGAGTAGTGGTGGAAGTGTGACTGCGGGTTGGAGAACGCGCCGGCGCGCATGGCCAGGAACCGCGACACGTACCACTGCTCGATGTCCTCGATGCGGGCATCGACGTACACCGAGAAGTCGAACAGGTCCGAGATCATCAGGGCCGGCCCGGTCTGCAGGACGTTGAGCCCCTCGATGATCAGGATGTCGGGGTGGCGCACGATGATCTTCTCGCCGGGCACGATGTCGTAGATCAGGTGCGAGTACACCGGCGCGGAGGCCTGATCGGTGCCCGACTTGACGGCCGTGACGAACCGCATCAGCGCCCGGCGGTCGTAGCTTTCGGGAAAACCTTTGCGGTGCATGATCTTTCGCCGCATCAGCTCGGCGTTCGGGTACAGGAAACCGTCGGTGGTGACCAGGTCGACCCGCGGGTGGTGGCCGAACCGGGCGAGCAGCGCCTGCAGTACGCGGGCGGTGGTCGACTTGCCGACGGCGACACTGCCGGCCACGCCGATGATGAACGGCACGGGGCGGTCGGGATTCTGCTGCGGTTCGCCGAGGAACTCCGCCGTGGCGGCGAAGAGGCGCTGCCGGGCGGCGACCTGCAGGTGGATCAGACGGGCCAGCGGCAGGTAGACCTCTTCGACCTCCAGCAGGTCGAGCTGCTCGCCCATACCGCGCAGACCCAGCAGCTCATGAGCAGTGAGTTTCAGGGGAGTCGACATACGCAGCGCGCGCCATTGGCGCCTGTCGAACTCGACGTAGGGACTCGGCTCGCTCGGCCGCGGCATGTGCTCAGTCTTGCAGTCATTGCCGGGCGATGAACGCGGGGGTACCGGCTAACGTGGGCGGGTATGAGCGCTGGGCAGATCCCGATGCCGGTTCCCGACACCGCCGCCGACGGCTTGATCCGCGAATATCTGCTGCTCGGTCTGCGGTTCGACCGCATCGAAGAGGGCTACGTCGACTCGTTCACCGGGGACCCTGCGCTGCGGCGCGCGGTCGCCGACGAGCCCGCTCCCGACCCGGCGGCGCTGGCCCGCCAGGCGCGCCGCTTGCACGACGAGGTCGACGGCTCCGGGCTGAATCCCCAGCGTGCGGACTACCTCAAGGCCCATCTGCGGGCCCTGGACTGCGCGGGCCGCAAGTTCGCGGGAGAGGACGTCGGCTTCGTCGACGAGGTCCGCGACTACTTCGACGTCTCGATCACCAAAGGCGACGAAGACAAATACCGCGAGGCGCATCGCCTGCTGGACGAGGCACTGGGCGGCAGCGGCCCGCTGGTCGAGCGCATGCAGGCCCACCGATCCGGCGAGGAGATTCCGCCCGAGCGGCTCGAGGAGTGCATCCATGCGTTCTCGTCCGCGCTGCGCGACCGCGTCCGCGCCGACTTCCCGTTGCCCGACACCGAGACCATCAACTACGAGATCGTCACCGACAAGCCGTGGTCCGGCTTCAACTACTACGAGGGCAACTACCGGTCGACGGTCGCGGTGAACGCCGACCTCAAGCAGCAGATGTCGAACCTGCCGCGGCTGGTGGCGCACGAGTCGTACCCGGGCCATCACACCGAGCACTGCCGCAAAGAGTTCGGGTTGGTGGCCGGCCAACATCAAGCGGAGCAGACGATCTTCCTGGTCAACACCCCGCAATGCCTGATGGCCGAGGGCTTGGCGGACCTGGCGCTGTACGCGGCCGTGCCCGACAACTGGGGTGCGTGGGCCGCCGAGATCTACCAGGACCTGGGCCTGCGCTTCGATGGTGAACGCGCCGAAGCGATTTCGGCGGCCAGCGCGGCGCTGGCCGACGTCCGTCAGGACGCCGCGTTGATGCTGCACGACGAGCACCGCGACGCCGACGACGTCGTCGCCTTCCTGCAGCGCTGGCTGTTGACGAGCCCGGAGCGGGCGCGGCAGTCGATGCGATTCCTGTCGTCGCCGCTGTGGCGCGCTTACACATCGACGTATGTCGAGGGCTACCGACTACTGCGCGGCTGGCTCGACGCCCGGCCCGCCGAGATCAGCCTCACCGACCGGTTCGGCCGGTTGCTCGACGAGCCGCTGATCCCGTCGTCCCTGCGGGTCGCCTGACGCTGGCCGTTTTTGGGGGCCAACCTGCGGCGCACTAGTCTGAGGGGCATGACCTCTGACGCTTCTGTGTCCAACGCCGGCCTGGGTGCCGAGTACGCCGCCACCGCCAGCGAGGCCTACCAGGCGGCGCTGCGGGTCATCGAGCAGGTCGAGCCCCGGGTCGCTGCGGCAACCCGGAAAGAACTTGAGGATCAACGCAGTTCGCTGAAGCTGATCGCCAGCGAGAACTACGCGTCGCCCGCCGTGCTGCTGACCATGGGCACCTGGTTCTCCGACAAGTACGCCGAGGGTACCGTCGGGCACCGGTTCTACGCCGCCTGCCAGAACGTCGACACCGTCGAGGCGCTCGCCGCCGAGCATGCCCGCGAGCTGTTCGGCGCGCCGTACGCCTACGCGCAGCCGCACTCGGGCATCGATGCCAACCTGGTCGCCTTCTGGGCCATCCTGGCCACCCGTATCGAGGCTCCCGGCCTGGCCGAGTTGGGCGCCAAGCACGTCAACGACCTGTCCGAAGAGGACTGGGAGAAGCTGCGCAACAAGCTGGGCAACCAGCGCCTGCTGGGTATGTCGCTGGATACCGGCGGCCACCTGACCCACGGCTTCCGCCCCAACATCTCGGGCAAGATGTTCCACCAGCGCAGCTACGGCACGGACCCGAAGACCGGCCTCATCGACTACGACGCCGTCGCCGCTGCCGCCCGCGAGTTCAAGCCGCTGGTGCTGGTCGCCGGCTACTCGGCCTACCCGCGCCGGATCAACTTCGCCAAGATGCGCGAGATCGCCGACGAGGTCGGCGCCACCCTCCTGGTCGACATGGCCCACTTCGCGGGTCTGGTGGCCGGCAAGGTGTTCACCGGCGACGAAGACCCGGTGCCGCACGCCCACGTCACCACCACGACCACGCACAAGTCGCTGCGCGGCCCGCGCGGTGGCCTGGTGCTGGCCACTGAGGAATACGCCCCGGCTGTCGACAAGGGCTGCCCGATGGTGCTCGGCGGACCGCTGTCGCACGTGATGGCTGCCAAGGCCGTCGCGCTCGCCGAGGCCCGTCAGCCCGAATTCCGGACCTATGCCCAGAACGTCGCCGACAACGCCAAGGCGCTGGCCGAGGGCTTCCTCAAGCGTGGCGCGACGCTGGTCACCGGGGGTACTGACAACCACCTGGTGCTGCTGGACGTGCAGTCGTTCGGCCTGACCGGCCGGCAGGCCGAGTCGGCACTGCTGGACGCCGGCGTCGTCACCAACCGCAACGCCATCCCGAACGACCCGAACGGCGCCTGGTACACCAGCGGCATCCGCTTCGGCACCCCGGCGCTCACCACGCGCGGCTTCGGCGCCGACGAGTTCGACAAGGTCGCCGAGCTGGTCGTCGACGTGCTGAACAACGCGTCGGCCGATGCCGGCCCGAACGGCCCGTCGAAGGCCAAGTACACGCTGGCCGACGGCACCGCCGACCGCGTACGCGCGGCCTCGTCCGAGATGCTCGACGCCAACCCGCTGTACCCGGGGCTGACGCTCTGAGCTCTGGCATGAACGTGGGGCCTGTGACCGCGGAATCGTGAGATTTCGGTCATAGGCCCCACATTCGTCAGGGCGGGTTGATTTCAAAAACATGTGAACTCGGGTTACAGTTACTTTCATGGCTGAGAAACCAGTTGCCAACGCACTGACCCTCGAGCTCGAGCCCGTGGTGGACACCGAGCTCTCCCGGCACCTCGCGACCGAGGAAGCCTGGTATGCCCATGACTACGTGCCGTTCGAGCAGGGCGAGAACTTCGCCTTCCTCGGTGGCACCGACTGGGACGCCTCGAGCGTCACGCTGCCCAAGCCGGTCACCGATGCGCTGGAAATCCTGCTCATCACCAAGGACAACCTCGCGGGCTACCACCGCGAGCTGGTCGAACACTTCATCCTCGAAGACAAGTGGGGCCGCTGGCTTGGTCGCTGGACCGCCGAGGAGCACCTGCACGCCATCGCGCTGCGCAACTACCTGGTGGTCACCCGCCAGATCGACCCGACCGCCAACGAGGACGTGCGCGTCGAGCACGTCATGAAGGGCTACCGGGCCGACAAGTTCAGCCAGGTCGAGACGTTGGTCTTCATGGCGTTCTTCGAGCGCGCGCACGCCGTCTTCACCCGCAACCTGCAGGCCCAGATCGACGAGCCGGTGCTGGCCGCCATGGCCGGCCGCATCGCCCGCGACGAAGAGCGGCACGAGGAGTTCTTCGCGAACCTCGTCGCGCATCTGCTGGAGACGCACCGCGACGAGACCATCGCCGCCATCGCGGCCCGGGCCGCGGGCATCGAGGTCATCGGCGCGGACATCGACGCCTACCAGGACAAGGTGCAGGTCGTTGCTGACGCGGGCATCTTCGACGCCGCTGCGCTGCGCACCGTCATCTCCGACCGCATCAACGCGTGGGGTCTCCGCGACGAACCGTCGCTCGCCCAGTTCATCTAGTCGTCACAAAAGAGTCACGGCGCGCCAGTGAGCGCGGGGTCGTAGCCGGGAGTACCGTCGCCGGTGATGGCTAGCGAACTGCTCTGCTATCCGGGCGGTACCCGATTAGAGAATGGGACCGGCCCCGGTCCTGGTACCGCTGCGTCCACCGAAGTACTCGTGTGGGGCCGCACGGGCCGAGGAGCGCCACGTGTCTGATTCGCAGGTCCGTACCTACGTGCTCGATACCTCCGTGTTGCTGTCCGATCCCTGGGCATGCACACGGTTCGCCGAGCACGAAGTGGTTGTCCCCCTGGTGGTCATCAGCGAGCTGGAGGGTAAACGCCACCATCACGAACTGGGCTGGTTCGCCCGGCAGGCACTGCGCATGTTCGATGACTTGCGACTGGAACACGGACGGCTGGATCAGCCGATTCCTGTTGGGACACAAGGTGGGACGCTCCAAGTCGAGCTGAACCACGTCGACCAGTCGGTGCTTCCGACGGGCTTCCGCACCGACACGAACGACCACCGGATCCTGGCCTGCGCCGCCAACCTCTCCGCCGAGGGCAAGCAGGTCACCTTGGTCAGCAAGGACATTCCGCTGCGCGTCAAGGCCGGCGCGGTGGGCCTGGATGCCGACGAGTACCACGCTCAGGACGTCATCACGTCCGGCTGGACCGGCATGACCGAGATGGACGCCACGCCCGAAGACATCGACATGCTGTTCGCCGACGGCGAGGTCGACCTGCTGGAAGCGCGGGATTTGCCGTGCCACACCGGAATTCGGCTGCTCGGTGGTACGTCGCACGCGCTCGGTCGCGTCAACGCCGAGAAGCGGGTGCAGCTGGTCCGCGGTGACCGCGAAGTGTTCGGCCTCCGGGGAAGGTCAGCCGAACAACGCGTCGCCCTCGATCTGCTGCTCGACGAGTCTGTCGGCATCGTCTCACTCGGCGGCAAGGCCGGTACCGGCAAATCGGCGCTGGCGCTGTGCGCCGGCCTGGAGGCGGTGCTCGAGCGCCGTACCCAGCGCAAGGTCGTGGTGTTCCGGCCGCTGTATGCCGTTGGCGGACAAGACCTCGGCTACCTGCCGGGCAGCGAGAGCGAGAAGATGGGCCCGTGGGCGCAGGCCGTCTTCGACACGCTGGAAGGCCTGGCCAGCCCGGCCGTGCTGGAAGAGGTGCTGTCCCGCGGCATGCTGGAAGTGTTGCCGCTGACCCACATTCGAGGCCGCTCGCTGCACGACTCGTTCGTCATCGTCGACGAGGCACAGTCGCTGGAGCGCAACGTGCTGCTGACGGTGCTCTCACGCCTCGGTTCCGGTTCCCGGGTGGTGCTCACGCACGACGTCGCCCAGCGCGACAACCTGCGCGTCGGCCGGCACGACGGTGTTGCCGCGGTGATCGAGAAGCTCAAGGGCCACCCGCTGTTCGCACACATCACCCTGATGCGCAGCGAACGGTCGCCGATTGCCGCGCTGGTCACCGAGATGCTCGAGGAGATCAGCCCCGGCACCCTGCCGTGATCTGGGCCGAGCCGCGATTTGTGCACGATTTTCGGCGTTGACCACGGGTTTTCGTGCACAAATTGCGGCGTCGGTAAGGTGATTGGGTGCCCAAACGCCCGCGTCGACCCGACAGCAAAGCCTGGTCTTACTGGCGAACAGTGCTCGGCGTGTGCGCCGGTGTGACGATCGTCGTGGTCGGCTGTGAGACCGGACACGTCGCCAAGGCCGACGAAGTGGACTGCAGCAAGTACAAGTGCGTCGCGCTCACGTTCGACGACGGACCCAGCCCGTACACCGACCGCCTGCTGAAAATCCTGCAGGACAACGACGCCAAGGCGACGTTCTTCGAGATCGGCAACAAGGTCGCGGCCAACCCGGCCGGCGCCAAGCGCGTCATCGACGCCGGGATGGAACTGGGCAGCCACACCTGGGAACACCCCAACATGACGACCATCCCGCCGGAGGACATCCCGTCGCAGCTGTCGAAGGCCAGTGAGGCCATCGAGCAGGCCACCGGCCAGCGCCCGAAGCTGTTGCGCACCGCGGGCGGCCTGATCAACGATGCCGTGCTCGCCGAGGCCAAGAAGCAGGGCCTGGCCGACATCAACTGGGACGTCATCCCGTTCGACTGGGCCAACGACTCCAACACCGCGGCCACCCGCTACATGCTGATGACGCAGATCAAGCCGAATTCGGTCGTGCTGTTCCATGACACCTATTCGTCGACGGTCGATCTGGTGCAGCAGTTCATCCCGGTGCTCAAGGCCAACGGCTACCACCTGGTGACGGTCAGCCAGATGGTCGGACATCGCGAGCCGGGGACCAGCTACGGCAGCCGAGACAACGGCCCGCCGGTCAACGATCTGACCGACATCCCGCCCGCGGAGATTCCGACGCTGCCCAACACGCCGTCGCCGCCGCCGATGCCCAACATCCCGATCACGGACATCCCGGGCGCCAACTCGGGTGGCGTGAACAACGGGCAGTAACCTCAGCCCGTCGAACAGACGCGAAAACCCCCAAAATCGAGTGATTTTGGGGGTTTTCGCGACTGCTCGTGCAGAAAACTACTCGCCGTCTTTGACCTTCGCCATGGCCAGCACGTCGAGGCGCTTGTCGAGTTCGGCCAGGGAGAGGTTCTCGCCGATCAGGCCGCGGTCGATGACCGTCTGCCGGATGGTCTTCTTCTCCTTGAGGGCTTCCTTTGCCACCTTGGCGGCTTCCTCGTAGCCGATGGCCGAGTTCAGCGGCGTCACGATCGACGGCGACGACTCCGCCAGCGTGCGCAGGTGATCCTCGTTCGCGACGAGGCCGTCGATGCACTTGGACGCGAACAACCGCGACACGTTGGACAGCAGCGTGAAGGACTCCAGCACGTTGCGGGCCATCATCGGGATGTACACGTTCAGCTCGAAGGCGCCCGACAGGCCGCCGACGGTGACGGCCGCGTCGTTGCCGATGACCTGGGCGGCGACCTGGGTAACCGCTTCGGGCAGAACAGGATTCACCTTGCCCGGCATGATCGAGCTACCCGGCTGCAGGTCGGGCAACTGGATTTCGCCGAGGCCGGTCAGCGGGCCCGAGCCCATCCAGCGCACGTCGTTGGCGATCTTGGTGAGCGACACGGCGATGGTCTTCAGCGCGCCCGACGCCTCGACGAGTCCGTCGCGGGCGGCCTGAGCCTCGAAAGAGTCTGCGGCAGTGCGCAATTCGGCGATGCCGGTCTGGCTCACCAG
The DNA here is from genome assembly GCF_009729075.1 of Mycolicibacterium sp. CBMA 226. Lineage (GTDB taxonomy): Bacteria > Actinomycetota > Actinomycetes > Mycobacteriales > Mycobacteriaceae > Mycobacterium. The sequence goes on from NZ_VTGY01000015.1 coordinate 380,773, forward strand.
CACCTCGACGACCTTGGCGCCGAAGCCGTCGGGGGCGTTCAGGCCGGTGCCGACGGCGGTGCCGCCGATGGCCAGCTCGCCGAGACGGGGCAGCGTCGCCTTGACGCGTTCGATGCCGGCCTCGATCTGGCGCGCGTAGCCGCCGAACTCCTGACCCAGGGTGACGGGCACGGCGTCCATGAGGTGGGTGCGGCCGGACTTGACGACGGTGCGCCATGCACGGGCCTTGTTGGCCAGCGATTCGTGCAGCACCTCGAGCGCCGGAATCAGGTGGCGCACAGCGGCTTCCGTCGCCGCGATGTGCGTGGCGGTGGGGAAGGTGTCGTTGGAGCTCTGCGACATGTTGACGTGGTCATTGGGGTGGACCTCAACGCCGCCCGCGGCCGCGATCGAGGCGATGACCTCGTTGGCGTTCATGTTCGAGCTGGTGCCCGAGCCGGTCTGGAACACGTCGATGGGGAACTGGTCGTCGTGCAGCCCGTCTGCGATTTCACCGGCGGCGGCGATGATCGCGTCGGCCTTCTCGGGGTCCAGCAGGCCCAGGTCCTTGTTGACCTGGGCGCAGGCGCCCTTCAACAGGCCCAGCGCGCGGATCTGGGTGCGCTCGAGACCGCGGAACGAGATCGGGAAGTTCTCCACCGCCCGTTGCGTCTGGGCGCGCCACAGGGCGTTGATCGGCACCCGGACTTCGCCCATGGTGTCGTGCTCGATCCGGTACTCGGCTTCGACAACGTTGTCGGACATGTGCTCCCTTTTGTTGAGGTGAACGGAAATTACGGCAGGGGGTGTGCGGCGGAGAGGTCCCCGGTGAAGTCCACCGCGGAGTACTCGTTGAGCTTGGACAGCCGGTGGTAGGCCTCGATCATCCGGACGGTGCCGGACTTCGAGCGCATCACGATCGACTGGGTGGTGCAACCGCCGGCGAAGTACCGCACACCGTTGAGCAGGTCGCCGTCGGTGACGCCGGTGGCGCAGAAGAAGACGTTGTCGCCGGCGACCAGGTCTTCGGTGGTCAGCACCCGCTCCAGGTCGTAGCCGCGGTCCAGGGCGCGCTGACGCTCGTCGTCGTCGGTGGGGGCGAGGACGGCCTGGATCGCGCCGCCCATGCAGCGGATGGCGGCCGCGGCGATGATGCCCTCGGGCGTGCCGCCGATGCCGGCCAGGATGTCGGTGCCGGATTCGGGGCGGCAGGCGGAGATGGCGCCGGCGACGTCGCCGTCGGAGATCAGCCGGATGCGGGCGCCGGCCGCGCGGACCTCGCTGATCAGCTGGGCGTGCCGGGGCCGGTCCAGGATGCACACCGTGACGTCGGCGACCGACTCGTTGAGGCGCTTGGCGACGCGGCGGATGTTCTCGCCGATGGGCGCGGTGATGTCGATGACGTCGGCCGCGTCGGGACCGACGGCGATCTTGTTCATGTAGAAGACGGCCGACGGGTCGAACATGGTGCCGCGCTCGGACACCGCCAGCACCGAGATGGCGTTGGGCATGCCCTTGCTCATCAGGGTGGTGCCGTCGACCGGGTCGACGGCGAAGTCGCAGTCGGGGCCGTCGCCGTTACCGACCTCTTCGCCGTTGTAGAGCATCGGCGCGTGGTCCTTCTCACCCTCGCCGATGACCACGACGCCGCGCATCGAGACCGAATTGACGAGCTCACGCATGGCGTCGACGGCGGCGCCGTCACCGCCTTCCTTATCGCCACGGCCGACCCAGCGGCCAGCGGCCATGGCCCCGGCTTCGGTGACCCGGACGAGTTCGAGGGCGAGGTTGCGGTCTGGGGCTTCCCGGCGCGAAGGCGTCATGCGCAGATTGTCCCATTAGCCAGTGCGCTGCGGGGAGCTGGGATACTGAGCACCGTGACGTCATCATCCCCGGAACCCGAGGGTCAGCCTCTCCCCGCGTCCAAGGTGGTCGCCGAGGGACAGTCGGTACCGGTGCCGCGGCCGGCGAAGGACCGGCTGCTGCAGGACGGCCGCGACATGTTCTGGTCGATCGCCCCGCTGGTGGTGGCGTGTATCGCGCTGGCCGGAATGCTCGGGATGTGCTCTTTCGCGCCGCAGGGTCCGGGCAAGGGACCGGCGCCGCAGTACGACGCCCCGGCCGCCCTCAAGGCCGACGCGGCCGCGATGCACATCCCGATCCGCGTGCCGGAGCTGCCGTCCGGGTGGCACGCCAATTCCGGATCCCGCGGCAGCATCGACGGCGGTCGCACCGACCCCGTCACCAAGCAGCCGACGCGGGCGCTGACGTCCAAGGTGGGTTATCTGACCGCCGCCGGCATGTACGTGGCGCTCATCCAGAGCAACGCCGACGAGGAAAAGCTGGTGTCGTCGATCCGCACCGGCATGTACCCGACGGGTGCGCAGGACTTGAGCGGCGTGCACTGGGTGGTTTACGAGGGTGCGGGCGAAGACCAGCAGGGCACCGAGCCGGTCTGGACCGCCAGGCTCAACGGTCCGACCGGGCCTGCGCAGGTCGCGGTCAGTGGTTCGGCGAGTGCGACGGACTATCGGACTCTGGCAGAGGCGACGCAGAAGGCGACGCCACTGCGGTAGCGGGTGGCGTGCGGCGGGCGCGGATCGCGGTGATCAGCCGTGCGATGCGGCCCGGGCGTTCGTCGGGTTCCGGTTCGCTCAGCGGAACGCCTTTGTAGACCGCGAGATACACGCTGATCGTGGTGACGACGACGATCATCAGCACCGGGCCGATCACCAGGCCCAGGAAACCGAACATCGCGATCCCGGAGAACACCGACAGCAGCATCAGCGCGGAGTCCAGCCGGGCGGCCCGGGGTACCAGGACCGGCCGGAGCACGTTGTCGATGTTGGTGACCACCAGGACGTGGAACGCGATGACGAACAGGCCGCCGCCGACGTTGCCGAACAACGCCAGTCCGATTCCGAATGGGATGGTGACGACGCCACTGCCCAGTGGGATCACCGACAACGCGCTCAGCAGGATCGCGAAGATGAAGAAACCGTCGTGAAATCCGGCGATGTAGATCGAGATCGCGCCTGCCACGCCCTGCGCCAGCGCGATGACGAACTGGCCGAGGACCGTCCCGCGCACCATGGCGCCCATCTTGGCCAGGTACAGGTCGGTGACCTCCTCGCCGAGCGGGTTGAGCCGCCGGATCAGCAGGATCAGCTGGTCGCCGTTGGTCAGCAGCGAGATGAACACGTAGAGGAAGATCACGGCACCTGCCAGCGCGCCGAACAGTCCGCCGGCGGCGTCCTGCAGCACGTTGAGGCCCCACTCGCCGGCTCGCTGCGCGAACGTGATGATCCACTTCTGGAGCGACTCGCGCGTCAGCGTCACGTGATGCAGGAACGGGATTTGTGCCAGCAGGTCGTTGATGGCCTGCAGCGAGCGGGTGCCCAGCGCGCCCATGTCGGTGCGGCTCACCCAGTCCGACACATTTCGGATCATGGTGGTGATCTGCGCGATGCCGATGGCGACTGCCGCGGCGATCGGCACGATCAACATGAAGAGTGCGGCCAGCAGGGTCAGGGTGGCCGACAGGCCGGTGCTCAGCCGCGTCGACAGCCGCCGGAACAATGGGGTGAACAGGTAGGCCACCACCCCGGCGACCACGACCAGCATGAACTGCCCGCGCAGGAAGTAGGCGCCGAATCCGACCGCCAGAATCGTCGCAACGGCGAGGGCCCGTTTCTGGGTGACCGTGAAATCGGTGTCCATGACGGTGATTCTGTCGGATTTGTGGCCGGCGGCTAGCCCGACGCGAGCTTCAGCACGTGGCTCATGATGTCGGGGTAGCGCTTCAGGTGCGCGCCGCCGTTGAGGTCGAGCACCTCGCCCGTCATCCACGACGATTGCTCCGAGCACAGGAACAGCACGGCATTCGCGATGTCCTCGGGGGTGCCGGCGCGGCCCAGTGCGGTGTTCTCCACGTACTCGTCGACGACACCGGGGATCAGCGCGGCGCCCTCGGTCAATGGGGTGTGCACGAAGCCGGGCGCGACGGCATTGACGCGAATTCCCTTGGGGCCCAACTCCAATGCGGCCACCTCGGTCAGCATCGACAGGCCGGCCTTGGCGGCGCTGTAGGCGCTCATGCCGATGGCCGGCTGGCGGCCGTTGAGCGACGAGATGCACACCAGCGACCCGCCTTCGCGGAGCCGCCGGCCGGCGTACTTGGCAACGATGAACGACCCCGTCAGGCAACAGTCGACGACGGCGCGGAAATCGGCGACCGGCATGTCCACGATGAGCCCGAAGGTGGAGAACCCCGCGCAGCTGACGACGGCGTCGAGCTCGCCCGCCTCGTCAAAGGCCGCGGCGACGGATGCCTCGTCGGTGACCTCGATGACGGCGGCGGTGTGTGGTGCACCGAGTTCGGCAGCGCGGGTCACGGCGAGTTCGATGTTCCGGTCGGCGATGACGACGCGGTAGCCCTGCGCGGCGAGCCCCTGGGCGGAGGCCCAGCCGATACCGGATGCCCCGCCGACGATGAGGGCGCTGCGCTGTGTACTCACTGGTACTCCTGGGCGGTGGCCGGTGTCTCACTCGCGAGGAGTGAACAGATTACTCAATCTGTATACACCTGAATCCGACGTGACTCATCCCCGTATCGACAGCTTGCGGACGACGGGCCGCCGGCCGGTAGCGCAGGCAGTAGCTGTCGGCGCACAGAAACGACCCGCCCTTGATCACCCGGCGCGGTACCGGGTTCCCCGGCTGATCGGGGTCGTAACTGCCTGTAGCGCAACAGGATTGACTGTCCCGGGTCGCGCCGTAGAAGTCGGTGGTCCACTCCCAGACGTTGCCGGCCATGTCGAAAAGGCCGTAGGCGTTGGCGGGGAAGCTGCCCACCGGCGTGGTCTGGCCGTAGCCGGTGTCGGGCAGGTAGGGGAACTCGCCGTGCCAGAAGTTGGCCAGCCGTTGCCCGGTCTGCTCGGGTTCGGAGCCCCAGGTGTAGGTGGCGCGGTCCAGGCCACCGCGGGCTGCGAGCTCCCACTGCGCCTCCGTGGGCAGGGCCAGCCCGGCCCACCCGGCGTACGACGCGGCGTCCTCGAACGCCACGTGCACGACGGGATGGTGCTCCCGGTTCCGCAGCGACGACTTCGGGCCGCGCGGATGGTTCCAGCACGCGCCCGGCGTCCACGTCCACCATTGGCTGAGGTGGCGCAGGTCGACGGGGCCGGGCGTGCGGCGGAACACCATGGAGCCCGGTTGCAGGTTCTCCGCGGGAGCGCCCGGGTAGTCGGTGGGGTCGAGTGGTCGTTCGGCGACGGTGACGTACCCGGTGGCGTCGACGAAGGCGGCGAAGTCCGCATTCGTCACCTGGTGGGGCTGAATCCAGAAGCCGTCGACGGTGACCTCGCGGGCGGGTGCCTCCTCGGGGTAGTGCTGGTCCGAACCCAGCACCGTCGTCTGGCCTGGGATCCAGACCAGACTCATGCGTTGACCCTGCGACGTGGGCGTGCCGCACTCGTACTTTTGCGCCGTAGCCGCAGGGTCAACCTTGGCTGCCGCAGGGTCAACTCGGGAACACCTCAGCCCAGTCGGAGTGCATGCTGGCGACGGTCCAGCCTTCGGACTCCGCCAGCTTCAGCGCCTTCTCGGCGCCGGCGTCATAGGCGAATTCGCGGTCGGCATCGTCATGCCACACCAGCAGCTGAAAACCCTTGGTGTACTGCAGCATTTCGATGTCGCCGTTGGAATTGCCCGCCGCGAAGATCGGCCGGCGCCCGGTGCGGCCCCAGATGCGCACCGGCTTGACCGGCCCGTCGTTGAGGAACTCGGGTTGCGCCGTCGTCACCAGATCGCCGTCGGCGAACGTCACACCCACTGAGCTTCCCACCACGCGTTCGGGCGGGATCCCGTACATCCCTTCGGTGACGGGCCGCATGAAATCGCGCCCGCCGCCGGAGACGATGTAGCAGGTGAACGCATTCGACTCCAGGTACCGCAGCAGCTCGATCATCGGCACATAGCCGCACTGCGTGTACGGACGATCCAGCGTGGGATGCCGGGCCCCGGCGAAGAATGCCATCACCCGCGCGGCATGTTCCTCGACGGTGATCCCGGAGTACGCCGAAAGAACGCCTGTAGCAAGCACTCTCAGGTCGGTGTCGTCACCCTGATAGTGCTTGGTGACAGCGTCGCCGAACCAGGTGAGGTCACCGGCCGCGGCCGCGGCATACGGCTGCCGGTCTGCCAGGGCCGGGTCGGCAGCGGCCTGCTCTGCCATTCGCCGCACCAGGAAATCCAGCTGGATGTACGCCGGTTTCTCGCACCACAGCGTGCCGTCGTTGTCGAAGACCGCGATCCGGTCTTGTGGCGCAACGAAATCCGGCCCTTCGGTGGTGACCCGCCCGACGAAGTCGACGATCGCCGACTTCGTCGGGCCGTTGTTCCAGGACTCCAACACCTGGCGCCTTCAGTCCGCGGCCAGGAACTCGTGCAGCTTCTCGACGATCTGGTCGATGCTGAAGCTGGCCGGTGGGTGCCGCGGCGGGAACTCCTTGAACGTGTCCAGGAACATCGATGCCATCGCCGTCGCGTAGAAGGCAAAGAAGTCCCGTCGCAGGAACCACTCGTAGTACGTGTTCGACGTGATGTCGGCGTACTCGAACGGGTCGGTGCGCAGGTTGAACAGTTTGGGGACCCGCAGCGGCGTGAACGGTTCGGCCCAAATCCGTAGTGTCCCTTGGCAACGTTGCTCGGCGAAGACGATCTTCCAGTTCTCGAAGCGCATCGCGACCAACTCGGCGTCGTCGTTGAAGTAGAAGAAGCCGCGACGCGGGCTGCTCTCGACCTCACCCATCAGATACGGCAGCAGGTTGAACCCGTCGATGTGCACCTTGTACTCGACGTCGCCGATCTGATGGCCCTTCTTCAGCTTGTCCATGATGTCGGGGTCGCCCGCGGCCGCCAGCAGCGTCGGCAGCCAGTCGTGGTGCTGGATGATGTCGTTGGAGACGGTGCCCGCCTTGATTTTTCCGGGCCAGCGGATCAGCTCCGGCACCCGGAAGGCGCCCTCCCAGTTGGTGTTCTTCTCGCTGCGGAACGGGGTGGTGCCGCCGTCGGGCCACGTATTGCGGTGCGGGCCGTTGTCGGTGGAGTAGATGACGATGGTGTCGTCGGCGATGCCGAGCTCGTCCAGGACATCGAGCACCGTGCCGACGTTCTTGTCGTGATCGATCATCGCGTCGTGGTACTCGGACTGCCACAGGCCGGCCTGCCCGCGGCTCTCCGGCTTCACGTGCGTGTAGAGGTGCATGTGCGTGAAGTTGCACCACACGAAGAACGGGTTGCCCGCCTCGTGCTGGCGTTTGATGTAGTCGACGGTGCGATCGGCGATGTCGTCGTCGATGGTCTCCATCCGCTTGGCGGTCAGCGGGCCGGTGTCCTCGATGGTCTGCTTGCCGACCGGACCGAACTTCGGGTCGTCGGGTTCGGTCGAGACCTCGGTGGTGGCCTTGCAGTTCATCACGCCGCGCGGTAACGCCTTCTCGTACAGCAGCGGGAACTGGTCCTTGTGCGGATAGTCGAACTGCTCGGGTTCCTCTTCGGCGTTGAGGTGGTACAGGTTGCCGTAGAACTCGTCGAAGCCGTGGACCGTCGGCAGATACTTGTTCAGGTCGCCGAAGTGGTTTTTGCCGAACTGGCCGGTGGCGTAGCCCATCGGCTTGAGCAGCTCTGCGATGGTCGGATCCTCTGCGGCCCAACCGATATCGACGCCCGGCACGCCGACTTTGCTCATCCCGGTGCGGTACACGCTCTGCCCGCTGATGAACGCAGCGCGGCCCGCGGTGCAGCTTTGCTCGCCGTAGGAGTCGGTAAAGCGCATGCCCTCGGCGGCGATGCGGTCGATGTTCGGGGTGCGGTAGCCCATGAGGCCGTCGCTGTAGCAACTGAGGTTGCTGATGCCGATGTCGTCGCCCCAGATCACCAGGATGTTGGGTTTGCCGTCGGGCATGACAGAGCTCCTCGGTCGAAGCGGAATTTCCTGTGCCCGTTCGACTTTACGGGTGAGTCGGCGATTCCGGCGGCGGTTCGGCAGGCAAGTGAAATCAGTACTGGTCAAGGCGCGGCCGGAGGAGCACGCTTACTTAGGGAAGGTGATCGACATGTACGACAAGGATCTGACCAACAAGTGGCACGTCGAGATCGAATTCTTCGAAGACGATGTCCACACTCACGCCTCCGCACACGCCCGGCTGCGGGACGACACCCTCACGACAACGGGGGATGCCTACCGCAATCCCAAAGATCCGAGTGCGCCGCTCGTCGGCGAGGAGATCGCGGCGGCCCGTGCGCTCATCGCACTCGGCACGGACCTCCTCCTGGCGGCGTCGGCCAACATCGAGAAATCAACGCAGCACCAGGTGCACCTCTACCGCTGACAGCTCGCGGGAGAACGTTACTTCGCTTCGGCCGCTTCCATCTGCCGGAAGAGGTCGACGTAGTACGGCATGCATTCCTTCATGGCCTGCTCGGTGTTGAACAGTGGCTCGTAGCCGAGGTCGCGCTTGGCCTTGGCGATCGAGAAGTAGTTGTTCAGGTAGAGGCGTTCCACCGACAGCGGCTCGATCAGCGGCTCGGGCAGGGCGAACTTGAAGTGCAGCCACTGCCACGCCATCATCACGCGGTGCACGAGCTTGCCGGAGACGTAGAAGGTGGGCAGCTTGCGGCCACACGCGACGATGACCGGGCGGGCGAACTCGAACATGTTGAGCGGCTCGCCGTCGTTGATGAAGTACGCCTGCCCGGGTGAGGTACCGCCCGGCACCAGGTGCTCGCCCGCCAGGATGAAACCGTGGATCAGGTTGTGCACGTAGGAGTTGTCCAGCTTGATGTTCTTGTTGCCCACCAGCACCTTGACGTGGCCGGCGAGGATGTTCTCGAACACCTTGCGGAACATCGTCTGGTCGCCGCGGCCCCAGATGCCGCTGGGCCGGATGGAACAGGTGAGTAAGCCCGACCCGTCGCCTTCGATGTCGTTCTGCGACAGCACGAACTTCTCTGCCGCGACCTTGGTCTCGGTGTACAGATCGTTGAAGCGGGCGGTGTACGGCATGGTCTCGTCGCCGTTCTGGATGTCCTGCCCACCCATCACCACGCTGTTCGAGGCGGTGTAGACGAACCGCTTGACGCCCGCGGCCCGGCCAAGCTTCACCAGGTTCTCGGTGCCGCCGACGTTCACCCCGAAGCTGCGGTTGCGGTATTCGTCGGTGACGGATGCGCCGCCCATCAGGTCGATGATCGCGGCGGTGTGGATGATCGTGTCGATGCCCTGGACTGCGGCGTCGACGTCGTCGACGTTCGTGATGTCGCCGACCTGCGTCTCCAAGTTCGGGTGCTCCGGCAGCGGCGACGGCGCCCGGTCGAACGACCGGACCCGGTGGCCGCGGTCGAGCAGTTCGGTCACCAGGTTGGCGCCGACGAAGCCAGACCCGCCCGTCACCAGGACACGGCCGAGGTCTGTGGTCAGAGAAGCATCACGCATGGTGCAGGAGCATAACTGAAACGTGTTCCAGTTAACAGGGTGCGGGAATAATTACCGCGCTGATCAATTTTCGTCGTCGGCGCCTGCGGCGAGCGCGTCCTCGACTTTTTTGCGCGCGCCGGCCAGGTGCTCTTCGCACCGTTTTGCCAGCTGTTCGCCCCTTTCCCAGAGTTGAAGCGAGGTGTCGAGGTCCAATCCGCCGGCCTCCAGCTGACGTACGACCTCGATCAGTTCGTCCCGGGCGGCTTCATAGCCGAGCTGACTAATGTTCGTCATATATTCCTTCGCTCACGGTCGTGATGGCGCCGTCGGCCACTCGGATTCGGAGTCTGGTGCCCGCCGGGGCGTCCTGTGCCGAGCGCAGGACCGCACCGGCCGCCGACAGGTTCTGCACCACGGCGTATCCACGCGTGAGTGTCGCGGCGGGGCCCAGGGTGGCCAGCCGGGCCGACAGGTGGCCGACGTGATGCGTTTCGGTGGTGATCAGCCGCTGGATGTCGCGGCGCGCGGCGGCCAGGGCCCGGGTGATCTCCTCTGTGCGGGCGTCGAGCGCCTGTAGCGGCTGGGCCAGGACCGGGCGGCCGCGCAGTTGTCCGATGAAGCGCTCCTCGCGGTGCACCCAGTTGCGTAGGGCCTGGGCGCTGCGCCGGCGCAGGTCGGTCACCAGGGCCTGCTCGGCGGCGGCATCGGGGACGATGCGTTTGGCGGCGTCGGTCGGAGTGGCGGCCCGCAGATCTGCGACGAGGTCGCACAGCGGGTTGTCCGGTTCGTGCCCGACCGCGCTGACCACCGGGGTGGTGCAGGCGGCGATCTCGCGGCACAGCGTCTCGTCGGAGAACGGCAGCAGGTCTTCGACGCTGCCGCCGCCGCGCGCGATGACGATGACGTCGACGTGCGGTTCGGCATCGAGCGCGCGCAGGGCCTCGACAATCTGTGGCACCGCGTTCGCGCCCTGGACCGCCGCGTTGCGGATATCGAAGTGGACTGCGGGCCAACGACTTTGGGCGACGGAGACGACGTCGTGCTCGGCCGCCGACGCTCGGCCGGTGATGAGGCCGATGGTGCCCGGCAGGAACGGAATCGGGCGCTTCAGCCGCGGGTCGAACAGACCCTCGGCGTCCAGCAGCCGGCGCAGCCGGTCGATGCGCGCCAGCAGCTCGCCGATGCCGACGGCGCGAATCTGGCTGATGCGCAACGAGAATGAGCCGTTGCGGGTATAGAACTGCGGCTTGCCCAGCATGATCACCTGGGTGCCCTCGGACAGTGGCACCGGGGCGTCGTCGACCAGGGCGCGCGGGCAGCTGACCGACAGTGACATGTCGGCGGCCGGGTCGCGCAGCACCATCCACGCCGTCGACTGCCGCAGCTTCAGCTCGGTGAGCTGGCCCTCGATCCAGATGGTGCCGAGCCGGTCGATGTACTTGGCCACGCGGGTGGATACCGCCCGCACCGGCCACGGATTCTCGGCCGAGTTCTCGTTCCCGGCCGCGGCGGCAGCCGACGTCACCGCATCACTTCGCGGTCGCGCGGGTGATCCTGTTGGCCAGCAGCGTCTGGAACGGCGCGCGGGACTTGGTGTTGTTCTCGTAGGTCAGCAGCGCCTCGAGGTCGTCCACCTTGAGCTGGGGCAGCCGCGCCCGCAGCTGGGCCAGGGTGAGATCGGCGTAGCCGAGGTCAGCCACGATCGCCGGCTCGACACCGGTCCCGTTGGTGGCCGCACCGTTCGTGTCCGGCTTCGGGGCATCGGCGACACCCGTGCTGTACAGCGCGAAGCGGCCCTCCGTCAGGCGGGCGCCGTCGCGCGGCTCGGTGGCGGAAGCCGTACCGGCCGGCGCCGCGTCCAGCAGGTCTTCGTCGAAAGTGGCCCATTCTGGCTGCTCGTCCTTCGGCGGGAACCACTGCTCGAGGGTCTCATCGCCCTTGTTGACCAGTTCGGCCAGGTCCTGCTGCATTTTCATGACCAGCTGGGCGAGCTGACTGGCCAGCGTCATCGGGTAGGTCAGAATGGTGTGGGGGAGCCGAATGGTCTCCTCGATCGCGGTCGCAGCCGCGCCGACCAGCAACCGGACTCCGTAGGGCGCAGTAGACATGCTTGCCAGAGTACGGCTGGCTGTGGCCCTGCGGTGATCAGTACCCTTGTGCTATGCCACCGACGATCAATATGGGCATTCCCGGCGCCACCGTTTCGGTCGCCGGAGAAGCTATGAGCAAAACCGGCAAGCGCGTGCTGCTCGCCGAGCCGCGTGGCTACTGCGCCGGCGTGGACCGCGCCGTCGAGACCGTGGAGCGCGCGCTGGAGAAGCACGGCGCTCCGGTGTACGTGCGGCACGAGATCGTGCACAACCGCTACGTGGTGGACACGCTGGCCAAGGCCGGCGCGGTGTTCGTCGAGCAGACCGATGAGGTGCCCGAAGGCGCCATCGTGGTGTTCTCGGCCCACGGCGTCGCGCCGACGGTTCACGAAGAGGCCGCGGCTCGCAATCTGCGGACCATCGATGCCACCTGCCCGCTGGTCACCAAGGTCCACAACGAGGCCAAGCGCTTCGCCCGCGACGACTACGACATCCTGCTCGTCGGCCACGAAGGCCACGAAGAGGTCGTCGGTACCGCCGGCGAGGCGCCGGAGCACGTGCAGGTCGTCGACAACCCGGACGCCGTCGACAAGGTGACGGTCCGCGACCCCAACAAGGTCATCTGGTTGTCCCAGACCACGCTGTCCGTCGACGAGACCATGGAGACCGTCCGCCGGCTGCGGGAGAAGTTCCCGACGCTGCAGGACCCGCCCAGCGACGACATCTGCTACGCCACCCAGAACCGCCAGGTCGCGGTCAAGGCAATGGCGCCGGAGTGCGAGCTGGTGATCGTCGTTGGCTCGCGGAACTCGTCGAATTCGGTGCGCCTGGTCGAGGTCGCGCTGAACGCCGGCTCGAACGCGGCCAAGTTGGTCGACTACGCCGAGGACATCGACCCGGAATGGCTCGAAGGTGTGACGACCGTCGGCGTCACCTCCGGCGCGTCGGTCCCCGAGATTCTGGTGCGGGGCGTACTCGAGCGACTCGCGGAATTCGGTTACGACACCGTCCAGCCCGTCACCACTGCCAACGAGACGCTGGTGTTCGCGCTACCGCGCGAGATTCGTCCGGCCCGGCACTAGATTTCCGCGCGCCGCCGCGGCCGGTGTCAGTCCCAGTTGGTGTGGGGCTGACGCGGTCGGCGTTCGCGCGGCTCCGGCGCGACGTCGTCGTCTGAACCGCGGTACCGCACCCGGGATACGGGGTGGTGGGCGCCGCTGGGCGGCGCGCTGCGCGACGGACGGGCAGGGGACTGGTAGCGGTCGCCGGGCTCGTACAGATCGTCGGCGTAGCGACGCCGGCGCGGCTCGGACGCGGCCGGGCGCGGCATCGGCCGCTCGTAGCGATCCCGCTCGCGCGGCTCCCGGTAGTCGTAACGCTCCTGCGGCGGCGTACGACGCGGTTCGCGCGGCTCGCCGGCCGAACGCTGACGACGCCGTGGCTCGTCGGGAACGGCATACGTGTCGGTGGCGGCTGGGCGAGGACGCGCCGGCCGTGGCCGCCGCATCTGGCCGGGTACCGGTTCGATCAGCTCGGTGGCGTCGGCGGCGTGCCCGCGGGCCCGTGCGGGACGCGGTGCGCGCTGCGGATCGCCGGCGCTGCGGCGGGGCGACTGGGCTGCCGACCGGCGCGACGGAGTTGCGCGGGTACGGGAGCTGCGCGGCGTCTGGCCGGTGGTCAGCTTGGTGAGCTTGGCCGACAGCGTCGTGGCGAGTCCGGCGAGTCCGGCGAGTCCGGCGAGTCCGGCGGGAGCGGCGTCTTCGTCGTCGGCCTGGCGGCGGCTGCGGCGCGGCTTGGGCTCGGCAACTGCTTCGTCGTCGTCATCTTCGTAGGTCAGGAACTGCGGCAGCACGAACCAGCGGATCAGGCCGAGGATCAGAACCGTCGCCGCGGTGAAGAACATCGTCGGAAAGCGCTCGATCAGCGGGTACCCGCAATTGATCAGCAGGTCCTTGATGCCGGCGATCTTGTCGCTGTGGAACATGAAATATGCGCCCGGCACAGCAACGAAAAGGATCAGTGGCGGCTGGATGACCGCGGTGAAGATGCCGGACCGCCGCACACCGAGCACAGCGAGTACACAGCCGGCCACGTAGCTGAAAGTGAAGAAAGCGCTGAGTTCTTTGTCACCGGTGCCGGCGTCGTAGGCGAAGCCGATCGCGGTGGCTGTGACGGCCAGCACAATAGCTCCCCACCAGGGGATTCCCGGGATACTGGGCAGCGCGGAGCGGCGATCGAGGGCGGCTTCGGGCCCGTGATGCTCTGCTGACACCCCTAGACCGTACCGGCAATTCCTGCCATAGCGCCGATAGGTGGGGTTTGCAACAGTGTGGCGTCTCCTAAACTGTCGAACTCGTGGGTCTGAACCTGGGAATCGTCGGTCTGCCGAACGTCGGGAAGTCGACGTTGTTCAACGCGTTGACACGCAATGACGTGCTCGCGGCTAATTATCCGTTCGCAACGATCGAGCCCAACGAGGGCGTGGTGCCGCTGCCCGACCCGCGGCTCGACAAGCTCGCCGAGATCTTCGGCTCCGAGAAGACCGTTCCGGCACCCGTGACGTTCGTCGACATCGCCGGCATCGTGAAGGGCGCCTCCGAGGGCGCGGGGCTGGGCAACAAGTTCCTGGCCAACATCCGCGAGGCCGACGCCATCTGTCAGGTGGTGCGCGCCTTCGCCGACGACGACGTCGTGCACGTCGACGGCCGCGTCGACCCCAAGTCCGACATCGAGGTCATCGAGACCGAGCTGATCCTCGCCGACATGCAGACCCTCGAGAAGGCGCTGCCCCGGCTGGAGAAGGAAGCCCGGACCAACAAGGACCGCAAGCCTGTTTTGGATGCGGTGGTCGCCGCCCAGGCGATCTTCAATGAAGGTAAGACTCTCTTTTCTGTGTCCTCCCCGGCTCAGGACTGGTCGATTCTGCGCGAGCTGAACCTGATGACCGTCAAGCCGTTCCTGTACGTCTTCAACGCCGACGAGTCGGTGCTGACCGACGAGGCCCGCAAGGCCGAGCTGACCGCGATGGTCGCCCCGGCCGAGGCGGTGTTCCTGGACGCCAAGATCGAGGCTGAGCTGCTGGAGCTCGACGACGAGTCCGCAGCCGAGCTCCTGGAGTCGATCGGCCAGACCGAGCGCGGCCTGGATGCGTTGGCGCGCGCCGGTTTTCGAACGCTGAAGCTGCAGACCTACCTGACCGCGGGTCCCAAGGAATCGCGCGCGTGGACCATCCACCAGGGCGACACCGCGCCCAAGGCGGCCGGCGTCATCCACACCGACTTCGAGAAGGGCTTCATCAAGGCCGAGATCGTGGCCTTCGACGACCTCGTCGAAGCCGGTTCGATGGCCGCAGCCAAGGCGGCCGGCAAGGTCCGGATGGAGGGCAAGGACTACGTCATGGCCGACGGGGACGTGGTGGAGTTCAGGTTTAACGTCTAGAAGCGACGTGTTGATGATGTCGCGGCGAAACGGGCCAACGCCGCCCCAAGCGCCACCGTGTGGGGACGGCACGACCGATGCGTAGCGGTCCTATTCTCAGCCGCCGTGATGTCCGGTGTCGTGGTGAGTGAAGTCGTGGGCGAGGGCGTCATGACCGGTGAGATGGATCGACTCGTCTTGCTTCATGTCCGTGTGCCCTAGGCCGGCCGGGTAGTGCTGGTCCGCCCCATGCCCGTTGACAGTCACCCCGTGGTTGGTGAGGTCAGTTTTGCCTGCATGCAGATCGGGTGCCTTAGGCGGCAGCGGTTGCGGGTTTAGGGCGACCTTGTCGATGGTGCGGCTCAGGTCGGCGGAGGTCAGGTGCAGGTCGGGAGCCTTGGGCGGCAGCGGTTGCGGATTGAGGGCTACCTTGTCCAGGTGGTCGGCGACGTTGACCTCGGCAGGTGTCAGGTGGATCTCGGGGGCGTTGGACGAAACAGGTTGTGGATTTGCGCCCCCGGTGATGGGTTGCGGGCGCGGGCCGAGTAAGTCGGCTGCTCGCCCGTAAGTTGCAGTGGCCGCGTGGATCGATTCGCCGGTGTCCTGACGGAACTTGGAATCGCCCCAAGCGATCAAGTTGTCGTCGTAGCGCTCAAATGAAGGCGTGTGCACATCAGCTGCGTTGGGGTGCATCGGTTGTGGGATCGGCGCCGCCGTGCCTATCAGATCGGGCTTGTCCGTCATATGAACGTCAGATACCTTGGGCGGCAACGGTTGTGGGTTTAGGGCGACTTTGTCGCCGGTGTGTTTGAGGTCAGCTGTGGTCAGCTGGTGGGCGGGGTTTGCGCCAGCAGGATCGGGCGTCGGTGCCTGTGCCCCGACCGCTAGCCCGCCGGTTTGGTTGCCGTGCGCGTCAAAGCTGAGTGAGCTGCCGTCCGCATGTTCCACCCTGGACGTGCCGTCTTTGTTATAGACCGTCGTCGTGCCGTCCGATGTTCTGTGTGTGACCGTGCCGTCGGCCGAGTGGATGTCTTGTGTGCCGTCGTGCTGGGTTGTTGACCAGCTGCCGTCAGGGTTGTGCCGAGTTATGGTGCCGTTGGGCTCTCGTACGTCTGTTGAGCCGTCCGGATGGTGAGTGGTGACGGTGCCTTGGCCTTGGATGGCGTATGGACCGCCGTTCACCGTTGTGCCGTCTGCGTATGTGCGGACATAGGAGCCGTCCGAGTATTGCGTCGTAGTACTGCCGTCATTCTCGTGCGTGACGGCCACCTGGCGAGGGGCTGGCGGGTTCGAACTCACGGTGGGAGTGGCACGGACGTAGGGAGCGGGGTGCGAGTCTGCAGGGCCCGCATGCGACGGAACCGTCCCTACCCCAAAGGCCTTCTCAAGATCACCGATCAAAGGACCGTAGGCCTTCTCGGCATCATCGCCATCGACGCCCAATCCCTTTTCCCCGTCAGCGGCGGCATCACTGGCGGCCCTGCCTAGTTGACCAAGACTGTCCCAGATGCTCATGTCTGCTCCTCGCGCCTCCGCGTTCCGGTTGCTAAAGATTGGACACGCGGGGCATAAGGAAAGTTCCCGGGCCGGGAACAGCGCTCCGCCGCTCGTGAAGCGCGCCGGGGGCGGGGCCAGGCAATCGGTCGCCCGAAGGCATTGGACGCGTCGAAAGCTGCTCTGGCACAGCGTATGCACGCCTCGGGCGAGTCAGCGAGCACTATCGCATCGACGCTCGGGGTAAGCCGTGCCACCGTCTACCGGGCCTTGTCCGGAACTTTCTCGCAATATTCGACACTGTCGATGACGGCCAGATTTGCCTAGTACATTGACGGCTGTGAGTGGGGATTGGCGCATCGATCGAGTCGACGAAATCCGGTCATTGATCAAGCAGACCGAACCCGATGTCGTCGAGGAGTCCAAGTGGCGCAAGGCGTCCAACCCTGACGGCGTTCCGACGTTTTCACTTGACGGCCTGATCTGCACGGTGGAGACGTACAAGGACAAGGTCAAGGCGACCTTCGCCAAGGGCGCGTCCCTGAAGGACCCGAATCATTTGTTCAACGCGAGTCTCGACGCGGGAGTCCGGCGGGCCATCGATCTGCGCGAAGGCGACGAACTGGATGCAGACGCGTTCAAGGCATTGATTCACGAGGCAGTGAAGGCCGACCGCAGTTAGCGCGCGAGCGGCCTGAGCTACCGGGGCGCGCACGTCACGTCCCTAGGATGCCGTGCATGCGATGCGAGTTGGCCGACCTGATCGATCCGCAACTCCTGTCGCTCGTCGAAGAATCGCGGGCCTTCTACGCGCGCCGCGTGTCCGGCCGGGGTCCCGCCAGCCTGAGCGAGCTTCTTGAGGTCCGCCAAGCGATGCCCGCGCCCGCCGAGTGCCGGCCGGCACCGGCGGTGGAGACGGTGAGTGCCGGCGGACGAAGCGTGCCGGTGCGGATCCACACTCCGAGCGACAGGCCGGCCGCGGGTGTGCTGTTGGAAATCCACACCGGCGGTTTCTATCTGGGTTCCGCTGCCGGCAGCGACGTCCGGAATCGGCGACTCGTTGACACTCTCGGTGTCGCTGTGGTGAGCGTGGACTATCGACTTGCCCCGGAGCATCCGTGGCCCGCCGCGCCCGACGATTGCGAGACGGCGGCGTTGTGGCTCGTCGAGAACGCCGAGGTCCGGTTCGGCACGACGCTGCTGGCCATGACCGGTTTCTCTGCTGGCTCCACTCTCGTGGCGGCGACATTGGTGCGGCTACGAGATCGCGGAATTCACGCCTTCAACGGTGCGGTGGTTCAGTGCGGTACTTACGATCTCTCCGCGCAGACTCCGGCAGGTCGACTCATCGCCGATGAGTATTTCCTGCGCGCGTACGCGGGTGACGCGGCAGACCGCACGACACCGGACATCTCACCCGTCTTCGCGCGTCTGACCGGCCTGCCGCCGATTCTGATGGTGATCGGCGCAGATGACGTTCTTCTGGAGGACAACCTGGCCATGGCGGCGCGACTCATCGCAGCCGGCGTTGAGGTCGATCTGCAGGTCTATCCCGCGTCGCCACACGCGTTCACCGGTCATCCCACCTCGATGGCGCGGGCTGCTCTGGAAGCCATCGACTCGTGGATTCGCGACCGGTTCAGTTGATGATCTCGCCGCGCTTGTCCGCATGAATTGCGGCCAGCCGGTCGCGCCACATTTGCAGCGCCTCAGGTGTCAGCCGCGTCCAGTCCGTGACCTCGCCGACGATCCGGAGCGGCGCCTTGGTGCGGTACGACCGAGTCGGGTTGCCGGGGAACTTCTTGTCGGTCACGTTGGGATCATTCTCGAATTCCCCTGTCGGTTCCACGGCATAGACCCGCGGCTCGCCGTCTCCGGCGGCGAGCTCAGCCGCGAGCCCGGCACCGTCGCGCAAGGCGGTGAAGTAGACGTGGTTCATCACAATTTCGGGACGGTAGTTGGAACGAAAACCGGCAGTGAGATGGTCTCCCACCTGTAAATCGGCCTTGGTGCCATGAAAGAAGGGCCCGTCGTCCAAAGGCTCTGCCATGTCGACAGGCTACAAACCGGGTTGCCGCGATGTTTGTCCGTGCGGGGATGCGATGGCGTTCCGTTTCGCCGTGTAGCCCGAGCCTGACTGCAGCAGCTGACTCGCTTCGTCGACCATTCGCTCGATGATCGTGGCCGCGGGCTCGATCGAGTGGATGAGCCCGGCGGCCTCGCCGAACACCACCCCGGCGTTGTCGGGGTCACCGTCAGCGAACGCGGCGCGGTAGCGCGGTCCTTCGATGTCGGCGTTGGCTGCCAACGCCTTCTCGTTGCCATGCCAGCGGTCGGTAAAGGCATTGCGCCGCATGCGCATGGTGAATCCGGCCGGCCAGTCGAGTCCGCGGACGACGTCACCGGTCGTCGATCGAATTGTGCTGTCCCCGTTGGATTCGACGATCGCGTGGTGGTGGCGCGGGTGTACCAGCGCCTCTTCCGATGCCCAGAGTCGCGTCCCGAGCAGAACTCCGTCGGCGCCCAGCATGAGCGACGCGGCCAGTGCCCGGCCGTCGGCAATGCCGCCGGCCGCCAGGAGCAGGGTATCGGGGGAGCGTTCGCTGAGGAGGTCGGCGACCTCCGGGACGAGGCTCAGCGTCCCGCGCGAGGAACCGTGGCCACCTGCCTCGGAGCCTTGCGCCACGATGATGTCGGCGCCCGCACTGATCGCCTGTTCGACGTGATCGAGGTTCTGGCATTGGCAAATGAACACGGCGCCAACATCTTTGACCTGTTCGGCGAAAACTGCGGGATCGCCGAACGACAACATCACTGCGGCTGGGCGGAATTCGAGTGCCTCGGTGACCACGTCGGGTGAGCGCTGCGCTGACCAGGTGATGAAGCCGATGCCGACGCGCTCATCACCCGCGGCCGCGAATTGTGCACGAATCCAGTCGGAGTCGCCGTAGCCGCCGCCGATAAGTCCGAGCCCGCCGGCCCGGCTGACCTCCGCAGCTAGAGCACCGCCCGCGGCCAATGCCATCGGTGCCGAAACGATCGGATGTTCAATCCCGAGGCGATCGGTTAGGCGGGTGGTGATCATCGTCCGATTATGGGCGCTCGAGGTAGGCCAAAGGAGTGGTGACCGACCTGACGTTGCCACCCAATCGCCACTGTGAGAACTTGGTAACAGAGCCTTAACGCAGGCTTCCGGACGATGGGTGCCGTACCCGGTGTGCGACAAGACGGCCCGGGAGAAGCATCATGTCGTGGCTCGTTCTGGTCCTGTCCGGCGTCCTCGAGGCGGTGTGGGCAACCGCGATGGGCAAGTCCGACGGATTCAGCAGGCTGTCGCCGAGCATCGTGTTCGCCGTCGCGCTCATCGCCAGCATGGGCGGGCTGGCCTACGCCATGCGCGACCTGCCCGTCGGGACCGCTTACGCAGTCTGGGTGGGAATCGGCGCAGTGCTCACCGTGGTCTATGCGATGGCTACGGGTGATGAGCCGACGTCGGTCGTCAAGGTGGTGTTCTTGGTGACGATCATCGGTGGCGTCGTCGGGCTCAAGCTCGTGCACTGACGCGCCGCGGTCGCCGTTGGGCGAAAGCGGCTGGATTCTGGGGTTCACTCCGCAAAGTCGAGACCCGGTCGCGGTCTCTACAACATCGTCGATCCCGGGCCGTCACACATTGCGACGTTGTCAAAGAACCGGACATCGTCAAGCGATGCTGACGGCTTCAGATCGTAAGTGCCACAGGGAGAGCCAACACGCCGAGTGGGCGCGGCAAGCGGCTCAAAGCGGCCGCAGCGACTTGATCGTCTTCATCGGGAACCGCGACGACACCCGGTGGATGCCCGGGATGGCGAGCACCTTGCTCGTCAGGAACTGCTCGTACGCTGCCAGGTCCGCGACGGCGACGCGGACCAGATAGTCCGGCGAACCGAACAGCCGATGGAGTTCGAGCACCTGCGGGTACGCGGCCATCTTGGCCTCGAACGTTTCGATGCTCTTCATGTCGAAGTCGGTGATCTCGACGTCGAGCAGCACCTCGAAGCTCTGGTTCGCGGCTGCGGGTGAGATCAGGGCCTGGTAGCCGACGATGACGCCGTCGGCCTCGAGTCGCTGCACCCGCCGCAGGCACGGTCCGGGCGTGAGGCCGACTCGTTCGGCGAGGGCGACATTCGCGATGCGGCCATCCTCACGTAGCACGTCGATTATTGCGGTATCGAGACTGTCCATGGCTAATTATTGCTCAATGAAGCCTGGTTGCGCAGTAAGTGGCAACCATATGCTGCACGGAACCTGGGATCATTGTTCATATGGATGCTCTGGTGGTGACGTCTCGGAAGTCGGAGGTCGCCGCCGGTGTGCGGGCCTCGCTGGCAGCCGGGCTCGGCATGTTTCCGATTGGCGTTGCTTTCGGCTTGTTGGTCATTCAGGCGGGCTTGCCCTGGTGGGTCGCGCCGGCGCTGTCCATCGCATGTTTCGCCGGCTCGTTGGAGCTGCTGCTGATCGGCATGATCGCCGCGGCAACTCCGCTGGCGACCATCGCGCTTACCGCGTTCCTGGTGAACTTCCGCCACGTCTTCTACGCGTTCACGTTCCCGCTGCACGTCGTGCGGAACCGGTTTGCCCGCGCCTATTCCGTCTATACGCTCGTCGACGAGGCGTATGCCGTGACTGCCGCCAACCCGCGCGGCTGGACCTCGTGGCGCCTGGTCTCGATGCAGGCCGCGTTCCAGTTCTATTGGGTCGGTGGCGGTTTGACGGGTGTGCTGGTCGGCTCGTTGCTGCCGGCGCGCATCGAAGGGCTCGAGTTCGCGCTGTGCGCACTGTTCGTCACGCTGACGCTCGACGCGTGCCGCTCCCGCGACGGCGTGCCCTCGCTCCTGCTGGCCGCCCTCAGCTTCTCGATCGCGGTGGTGGTTGCGCCGCATGCGGCGCTGTTCGTCGGGCTGCTGCTGTTCATCGCCGCGCTCGTCGGGCGCTACCTCCTGGTGCGACGACGGGAGCCCGCCAGTGCTTGACCTGAAGTACTTCGCGGCCGTCCTGGCGACGGTCTTCGTCATCAATCTCGCTCTGCGGGCTGTGCCGTTCGCGATCCTCCAGCCGCTACGAAAATCCCGTTTCGTCAACACGATGGCTGCTTGGATGCCGGTCGGCATCGTGGTGATTCTCGCGGCGAGCACCTTCCGTTCAGTGGCGGGTGACGCCAGTCGCTTGGCGTATGCCGCTTTCGCCGTGGCGCTCACCGTGGGCGTGCACCTGCTCTGCGGGCGGCGGACCCTGCTCAGCGTCGGAGCCGGAACCCTGGCCTATGTGCTGCTCGTGAACGCGTTGTGACGACCCCGGTCTGGCCCGGCGCGGCCGGACCCGACGGCGCTAGGGTTGGCTATGGCCGATAGCGGACAGGCTGGTGCCTGGAGCGAATCGGATCGGCGCAACGCCGACCTCGACCGCCGCGAGAGCACGCTCGGGGTTCGTGAAGCCGAACAGCTGAGGCGCGACCTGGTGGCCGATGAGCGGGACCGCGTCGCTGACGAACGAGACCGCATAGCCGATGATCGGGATCAGGCGGCGGACGAGCGTGAGCAGCGCGCGGATGACCGCGAGGGCGCCACCGAGCAGCGCGAGCTCGACCGACTGCAGCGCGTCGACGACCGCGAGGAACGCCAGAACGCCGAAGTTCGACGGGACAACGCGGAGATCAGGCGTGCCGTCGCGGAGACCCGACGGCGAATCGACGATCATCCAACGGCATCGGATGAGTGATTCAGATTGTGGTGCTTGGTGTTTCGAAGTACTGAACCAAGCAGAACTCGTGGCCTTCGGGGTCGAACATCACCAGCACGACACCCTCGTCGTAGTCGTGCCGGGTTCCCGACCACCGTCCGCCGAGATCCTCGACGTGCCGGCAGCCCTCATCGATGTCCGCGACTTCAACGTCGAGATGAATGCGGACCTTCGTCGCTTTGGCTTCCGGTACCCGCTGGAAGGTGAGCCGCGGCGTCGGACCTTCGCGAGAGCCGAGAGTTGCCCAGGCCGGATCGTTGCCGTGTTCGTAGGACGGCTCGATGCCGAGCAGGTGTCCCCAGAAAGTCGACATCCGGACCGGATCGACACAGTCGATGGTCACTCCTGACCACTGATTCGGCACCGCGCATCCCCCCGTTGGTGGGTCAATGATGCGCCTGGCGGTCGTCGTGGGGAAGGGGGCCATCGAGAGCCGGGGTGACGGCGAGCCACGACCATCCTCGTCCTCAGCAGCTCGAGCCCGGCGAAGTTGTCGGTGCTCGCCGATATCGTGCCCGTCATGAAGCTTGTTTCGACCCGCATCATCACCGCCGACGTGCCGAGCCTGGTCGGGTTCTATGAACTGGTTACCGAAGTCGACGCCGTCTGGGCCAACGACATGTTCGCCGAAATACCCACGCCGGTAGGCACTTTGGCAATCGGCAGCGACAAGACCGTCTCGTTGTTCGGGGCGGGTTCCGCAGAGCCCGCGGCCAACCGGAGCACCATCATCGAGTTCATCGTGGCCGACGTGGATGCCGAATACGAACGGCTCCGAGACCGACTGGACGAGGTCGTCACCGAGCCCACCACCATGCCTTGGGGCAACCGGTCGCTGTTGTTCCGCGATCCCGACGGCAACCTCGTCAACCTCTTCACGCCGGTGAGAGACGATGCCAAAGCCAAATTCGAGGTGTAGCCGCCCATCCGCCGCTTAGCATTCGCCCGTGGCACGGTCAGTCGACCGAACTGATGCTTGCGTTGCAGATCGGCAGGTCGATGCCCAACGGATGAGAGGTGAAGTCGTTGGGCGGCGTCACCACCAACTGCCCCCAGCGGGCACACGTGTTGCCCGTTCCCGTGTCCACCGCGGAGGTGGACACGTCGGCGGTGGCCACCTCGCCGGGTTGGAGGGTTAGCCGATGTGCCGCGTTGGCCTGCCGTCGTGGCACGTTGATCAGGACGCCGCCGGCCGGCGTGACCAGGTCTGCGCCGGGGTAACCGATCATGGTGCAACCGCGTGCTGAGGTGTTGCGGAACGACACGACGACGCGGCGCTGAGTATTGGCCGTCTGCAGCGGCCCGATCGTAACGTCGAGGTCGTTGTCCTGACAAGGCCCGGGTTCTGTTGCTGCAGAGGGTGTTTGGCCAGCGGATGCCGTCACGGTTCCCGTCAGGGGCGGCGCGATCGACGTCGCCGTGGCAGGGGGCGCGTTGGTCTTCTGCGGAGCGGTCACGGTCACGGTAGAGGGTGCCGGCACCGAGTGGTCAGTCGAGCAGCCCGCGGCGAGCGCGACCGCCAGCGCGCACAGTGACCATGCCGGCACCTTCATGAGCGTTCCTTCGTCGTCCCCGCCAGATGATGCGTTCAGTATCCGATGAACGCATACGGCGGCGTGGTGATTACGCGATCCCCAGCGCCGCGGCGGTCAGATGCCAGAGCCTTTCGGCTGCGAGGTTGGGGTCCGGTCGCGGCGTCATCCTGAGTTGCTGGGCGATGCTGTGCCGCAGTCCGCCGATGACGAATGCGCCGGCGCTGTCCGCGTCGATGTCGTCTGGCAATTCGCCGGTTTGTTGTCCACTGCGGATGTTGTCGGCCGCCGCTTCGCTCATCGTTTGGAGGTGGACGGCCTCGAGTTCGGCGAGTTCGGGGTCCAGGGTCGCGCGGCCGAGCAGGATCGGCGCCAAGTCGTCGTCGAAGTGGTAGGCGACGAAACGCCGGGTGCGCTCGCGTTCACGGACTCCCCAGTCGGCGTCGACGGGTAGGTGCGCGTCGGCGATGGCGTGGCGGAGGCCATGGTAGAAGTCGTCGTAAACCGCTGCCAGGAGACCGCTTTTCGACCCGAAGTGGTGATAGAGGGCACCGGTACTGAGCTGCGCCCGACGCGTCAGCGCGCTCAGCTCGAGCACTCCGTTGCCGCGCACCAGCTCGTCGCGAGCGGCGGTCAGAAGTTGTTGACGTCCGATCGGGGCCCGTGCCATAGTCCAAAACATAACAGAACTCGGTTATGTTTCGGCAGGAGTAACGCAATGAGCACTGAAGTGTCATCGCTGGCGGACTTGAGTGGCGATCTGGCCGGCACGTATCGCCGAACGGAGAGCAGCGGCGCGACGGTCGATCCCGCGATCGTGGATGCCGACCTTGCGACGATGGCGCGCGACGGGTACGTGATCCTGCCCGATCTGCTCAGTGCAGCCCAACTGGACGAGATTCGTGAAGCGGCCGCACCGCTGTTGAACCTGCACGGCCGCAACGGATTTGAGGGGCGCTCGACGCAGCGAATCTACAGCGTGCTGAACAAGACGAGTGCGTGCGACGTCATCGCCGACCACCCGCGTGTACTCGCGCTGCTGGACCGGATGTTCCTGCCGAACTACCTGCTGTCCATGCTGCAGGTGATCAACATCCTGCCGGGCGAGCAGGCGCAGATGCTGCACACCGACGACGGCTTCTACCCGCTGCCACGCCCTCGGGCCCCGTTGGGTGCGGCGACCATCTGGGCCATCGACGATTTCACTGCCGA
This sequence comes from Mycolicibacterium sp. CBMA 226, assembly GCF_009729075.1. GTDB lineage: Bacteria > Actinomycetota > Actinomycetes > Mycobacteriales > Mycobacteriaceae > Mycobacterium. Next base: position 405,750 of record NZ_VTGY01000015.1, read on the forward strand.
CAACGGCGCCACCGACGTCGTGCCGGGCAGTCAGCTGTGGGGCGATCAGCTGCCCGGCGACGACGTCGAGCGCCGGCCGGTGGTGATGAAAGCCGGTTCGTGCGTGTTCTTCCCGGGCACGTTGTGGCACGGCGGTGGCGCAAACCGGACGCGGCAGCCGCGCCTGGCCGTGACCGCCCAGTACTGCGAGCCGTGGCTGCGACCGCAAGAGGCGTTCACGCTGTCGATGACCCGCGACACCGTGCGTCGGGTGTCGGAAGACATTCGACGGATGCTGGGCTACAGCATCCACCCGCCCTTCATCGGGCAGGTCGACGGCATGCATCCCAAGCGGCTCCTGGATTTGAGCAACCGCTGACAGACTGTTGGCGTCGATTCGCCACGGCCAAATTGTCGGTGCCCCCTGCTTTGATGGTGTTATGTCCAGCACCGCAACGGCTTCCGATGTTGAGGTGTCGCCGTGCGAGCGTCTTGAGGCTTTCTTCGACGAGATCGAAGAGTTGACCGGTCAGCGTAATGCGATCGATGGGCGTCTGGTGGAGATCGTGGCTGAGATCGACCGTGATGGGCTGTGGGGTGCCACGGGGGCTCGGTCGGTGACGTCGTTGGTGGCGTGGAAAACCGGGGTGTCGCCGCGTAATGCGGAGGTCATGGTGGCGGTCGCGCACCGGATCGAGGAGTTCCCGCGCTGTGCCGAGGCGATGTGTGAGGGCCGGTTGTCGTTGGATCAGGTCGGGGTGGTCGCCGAACATGCTGCCGACGGGTCGGATGAGCATTACGCGCAGTTCGCCGAAAGCGCCACGGTCACCCAGCTGCGGACAGCGGTGAAGCTCGAACCCCGCCCCGAGTCTGGGCCGAAGCCGGAACCCGTGCGGTCGATGAAGAAGGCGACGCACCAGGATGGGTCGGCGACGTACACAATCCGGTTGCCGAAGCTGGAGGCGGCGAAGTTCGACGCTGCGGTGGCCTCGCATCAGGATGCGTTGGTCGCGGACTGGAAACGCGACCACGAAGAGTCTGGCGAGCAGGTGCGGCCGTTCCCGAACCAGGTGGATGGGTTCATGAGTCTGGTCGAGGCCGGTTGGGACACCGACGTGGCACTGCGTCCGCACGGTCAGCACACCACGGTGGTGGTGCACCTGGACGCGGAAAAGCACGCGGCGGCACTGCATCTGGGCCCGGCGCTGACTGACGACGAACGCGCGTACCTGCTCTGCGACGCGACCTGTGAGGTGTGGCTCGAGCGCCACGGTCAGCCGATCGGCGCCGGCCGCAGCACCCGCACCATCAGCCGGCGCCTGCGCCGGGCCCTCGAACACCGGGACCGCTGCTGCCGCGTCCCCGGCTGTGGCGCCACCCGCGGTCTGCACGCGCACCACATCATCCATTGGGAGAACGGCGGGGTCACCGAACTGCACAACCTGGTCCTAGTGTGCCCATTCCATCACCGCCTGCACCACAAACGCGGCATCACCATCACCGGCCCCGCCGATCGGCTCGTCGTCACCGACGCCGCCGGCCACCCTCTGAGCAACAGATCACTGGCCCGGCCACCCACCACATCCCGCCCTGATGTGCCGCCGTGCCCCGGACCGACCGGGGAACGCGCCCAATGGTGGTGGTACCAACCCTTCCAGCCACCACCAACACCGTCGGCAAACTAGATAGGCGCTGCGCGGCCCGGCTCAACGATCGCCACGCTGCGGTTTAGGGTCGGGTCATGAGCAGCGCTGCGGAGAATCCCGCGCAGGTCAGGGGTGAACGCCGCCGAATGCGGACGAGGGCCGCATTGCTCGACGCGGCCGAGCAACTGCTCGCGGACCGTTCGACGGACGCGATCCGGATGGAGGACGTGGCCGAGGTCGCCGGGATTTCACCGGCATCGGTCTATGTGCACTTCGGCACCAAAGATGCGTTGGTATCCGCGGTCATTCAGCGGCTGCTCGATACCTCGATGGCCGAATTGATGGCCGCCTATGCGACGGAGGGCACCGCCTTCGAGCAGGTGTTGGAGGCCGGAGTGGCGTATATGCGGCTACTTGTCGATCGCCCGGCGCTGACGCGCTATCTGTCGGTGAACGCCCTTGGCGGGCCGAGTAATCCACTCGATGGCGAGGTATCCGCGCGAATTGATCTGCTGCGCAACGCTTTCGAACAGCGAATCCAGGCTGCCGTCGACAACGGTGAGGTCAGGTCCGTCGACAGCAAGATGCTGTCGTACTTCCTGTTCGGGGCCTGGAATGGAGTGGCGGCGCTGGCGCTGCGCACCGACAACGCGCGGTTGACGCCCGGTGAGGTTGAAAGATGCCTGCTGCAGGCCCGCGAATTGCTGGCCCGCGCTGTCACCATTGCTTAATCTAGAGTCTCACTCTAAATTGGCTTACATGACATCACTCGATGTTCGGTCGGTGACCGAGCTCTATGAGCGGGTACCGAGTCCCGAGCTGGCGAGTTCCACGCTGCTGCGGCTACTGCCGAAGTTCCTCGCCGAGGACCTGCGGCCCACGCAGGCGCAGGTCGAGGGCTTCGCAAAATACGGCGTGACCGGCGACCCGCTGGCCGACGCCGTCGCGGCGGCCATGAAAGGACCGGGCGGCAAGGAACTGCGTGGCCAGTTCGAGCAGGCACTGGCCCACGGCATCGACACCGTCGAGGACGCGCCGCCCGTGCTGCGGGAGTTCTTCGCCACGGTCGAGGAAGTGCCGTATTGGGTCGACCCGGAGAAGCTGCAGCGCGGCGCCGAGGTCACCAGCCGGATGGGTCCGCTCCTTGCCCCGAGCCTGCTGGTCGGCCTCGCGCTGACGTACACGACGCCAGACGGCAACGCGGTGTTGCTGCGGGCCGGTGATACCCGGGACAAGGCCGGCACTCGCGCCGTCGAGACCCTGTCCTGGCTGTCCGCGGTGACGACCCCGGGCGCGCTGCGGCGCGGCGAGCTGGGCTACCAGTCATCGGTGCGGGTTCGGCTGACCCACGCGTTCCTGCGGTCCGGCATGCCCAAGCGTGCCGACTGGGATGAGGGTCGCTTCGCGGTGCATCAGCAGGTGTTCAGCTCGGTTATCGTGGCCTTCACGCTGGTACCCATGGTCGTTGCGGGCATGGCAGGAAATCGCCTGCGCCGCAAGGATCGTGAGGCCGTCGTGCACCTGTGGCGATACATCGCCTACATCGTCGGAGTGCACCCGAACCTGATCCCCGCCACCGAGTCGGATACCAGCAGACTGCTGTGGATGTTCCTCGACGAGGTGATCGCCCCGGACGCCGGGTCCACCGAACTCGGCACCGCGCTGATCGCGGCGTACCCGGAGATTTACGGCGTCACCGGAAAGAAGCCCAGCCACCGCGTCGCCCGGTGGTTGCTGCCGCAACTGCACTCGGTGGTGGCGCGTGCCGCGTTGGGTGACAAGGTCTCCGATGTGCTCGGCTTCCCGAGGGTCAACCCAGTGGTGCTCCCGTTGGTGGGGCTGACGATGGCCGTCACCACGGTGTGGTCAGCGCTGGACGTCATTCCTCCGGTGCGTCGTGCGCGTACCAAGGTGATGCACCGCAGCCGGGTGAAGGTCATCGACCGGATGTGTCGGCGAACCCACGCTGACCTCAGTTATCGTCGCGAATAGCGCGAATCGGACGACGGCTCAGTACGGCACGTCGGTGGCGCCGGCCGTCGTGTCCTTCTCGTCGTGATTCGACTCGTGGAAGCCGAAGCTGCCCGGATTGGGGCCCTGCCCCGGAGCCTCGAATTCGTCACCGCCATACGGCACATCGGGGTCCGGCTGGGCGCCGGCCATGGGGGCAAGGCTGACCGCCCCGCTGATCGCGGCGACGGCAATCCATGATGCAATGAACGCACTTTTCATTCGCATGACGCCTCCTGGTGGCTTACCCGTAACCGGGAATTTGCCCACAAATGTTAGTTGCGGCACGACTTGCCGGGCGCCGAATGCAATAATTGACGGATTCAGAATTACCGGTCAGGCGAGGACTTCAATTTCGTCGCCGAGCTGATATCCCGGCGTCAGCGACAACGAATCACCACTCCAGAACGACCCGGGGTCGAAGTAGTTCTCACGCTTCTCGGTGATCAACAGACCCATCTCCTCGTAGGTGATGGCCACCGTCTCGGCGCAGTACGCGGTTTCGAGCCCGGCCGCCCGTCGGCGGTGCTTGTCCCGTTCGGCAGTCTCTCGAACCTTGCGGTGTACCAACGGAATTCCGCGCGTGTAGTCGCTGATCACCGGTGCCCGCCCGCGGAACCACCGTCCCGTCAGCCGGGCCGTGGTGGGAAACGCGGTGCCGTCCATGCGGGCTACCACTTTCAGCGCCAGGTCTTCCTGCTCGCGGGTGGCGTACGGCGTCAGCTGCCGTAGCCAACAGCGCTGCCCGTACACGTATACCCACCGCTCGACCGCCGAGCGCAGGTCGTTCAACTGCACGCCGCGGTGGTGGCTACCGCTCCACAGGCATTCGAGTTTGTCGCCGAGTTCGGCATGCCAGATCAGCGGCGGCAGATCGTCGATGGCGACCGTCATGCCGACGTGGTTGACGGGCGCATTGGTGAGCGCCTGAATGGCGCGGTCCGGCTTGGAAGCGCCGCGGAACAACCAGATATCGCCGGTCCGGGTTTCGGCCAGCGCTCGCTCCAATGTCACAGCGTTACCAGTCATCTGGGCAGCTTAGACATTTCCGCTTGCCCCCATTCGGCATTCCATGTCGCTCCGGTCGCCGTGGCAGGCAGAATCGACTCATGCGTGGCATCTGGAAGTGGGTTGGCATGGCCGGCGTCGCCGGCGTGGTCGCCGGTGGCGTCTTGGTCGCGCGTGATCAGCGCAAGCGCGAGTCGTATACCGCCGAGGATGTCCGGGCACGGTTACATCAGCGGCTGGCCGAATCAGATGGCCAGCCAACGGCATAGAGTTGGTGGTCGCCGGTGAAGCCCTTGAGCTCGGCGGTCCGGCCGGCGTCGAAGCTGATGTCGGCGCAGGAACCCAAGCCGGACAGCGCATCTCGCACCGCCTTGCTCACCAGGATTTCGCCGCCGTCGGCCTGGCTCGCGACGCGGGCCGCCATGGCGACGTTGCGGCCGAACAGATCATCACCGCGGCGCACCGACTTTCCGGTGTGAATCCCGATCCGGACCCGAATGCCGTTGGGCGCCTTGGCCAATTGTTGCTGCATGTCGATGCTGCAGCGCACCGCCTGCTCGGGTTCGGCGAAGGCGATCATGAAACCGTCGCCCTGGCTCTTCACGACGTACCCGGACTGCTTCTTGACGCACCGGCTGACGAGTTTGTCGTGCTGATCGATCAGCCGGACCCAGGCCCGGTCGCCCATGCGCTCGTTTAGGGCGGTGGACCCCTCGATGTCCGAGAACACGATCGCCACCCGACCCGTCGGCGCCAACTTGGCCAGGTCCGGGCGTTCGACCTCGGCCCAGCCGGCCAGCTCCTCGATCGATGACCACATCGCACCGCCGAAACCCTCTTTGTTGATGAGGTTGGCGGTCTGCCACATCGTCTTGACCGCGGCGCGCCCGCCGGCGAGCAGCAGATTGGTGCGCGGCTCGGCCGCCGGCGCGCGCAACTCCTCGATCTCCCGCTGCGCGGCTCGCAGCCGACCGCGTGTCGCGCGGAGCACGATGGCCTCGACGACAACGATCACGGCGAGCACGCAGCTGGCGACCAGCGATACCGTCACCGCTCAAGTATCGAGGCCACGGGCCCCGATCGGGTCATTGACGGACGAACTGCACCACTGCGTCGGTGAACGCGTCGTTGTCGTCACCGGCCGCGGTGTGTCCGGCATCGGACAGTTCGACGAACTGCGCGGTCGGCACCTTCTGCAGGAAGTCCTGCACGCCTTCGGTGCTCACGACGTCGGAGAGCTTGCCGCGGATCAGCAGGATCGGGATCTCGAGGCTGACGGCCGCGTGTTCGAGCATCTCGACGCGCTCGAACGGGTCGTCACCGGGCGCGGTGAGAAACGCGGGGTCCCAGTGCCAGAACCACTTGCCGTCGCGCAGTCGCAGGTTCTTCTTGAGTCCTTCGACGCTGCGGGGCCGGGCACGGTGCGGCAGGTATGCCGCGACGGCGTCGGCCGCCTCCTCCAGTGAGGTGAAACCGTCGATGCCGCTGAACATGAAGTCCCGGATGCGTGCGCTGCCGGTCTTCTCGAAACGCGGCACGACGTCGACCAGCACCAGCTTGGTGACGAGTTCGGGCCCGGCTTCATGGGCGACCGGCAGGCTGGTCAGGCCACCCATGCTGGCGCCGATCAGGGCCACCGGGCGGCCGATCTGATAGATCACCTGCAGGGTGTCGCCGGTCAGCGCCTCCAGCGAGTAGCTCGCGGTGGGGGAGCGGTCACTGTCGCCGTGGCCACGGCTGTCGAGGGCGATGACGTGGAAGCCGGCGTCGGCGAGAATCTGGCCCGTGTTCTTCCAGGAGTGCCGGTTCTGGCCACCACCGTGCAACATCAGGATGGTCGGCTTGTCCTGAGCGACGTCCGCGTCGCGGTTCCACTCGTCAGCAACCAGGGTGAGCTCGTCGATACCGCGGAATTGCACCGTCTGTGGATTGCTGGCGCCATCGGCCGGGGAAGTGCGTTCGTCGGTGCTCACTGGAATCCTCTCGTCACTTCTCCTGCACGTTACCGAGCTGTGCTAACTGAACCGAACATGACCCCGGTCACCCCGCGGTCTCTAGACTCGGCCGAGGTGTCGCCGCCCAGGCCGGGTGTGCGGCGAGAGGAAGGCATATGGCTGACGAACACGGGCGGCACAGGAACCCCGACGAAGTGGACGACGCCGAAGCGGACGACGCCGAAGCGGACGACGCCGAAGCGGACGACGCCGAAGCGGACGACGCCGAAGCGGACGACGCCGAAGCGGACGACGCCGAAGCGGACGGCGCCGAAGCGGACGGCGACGATGCGGGCGCCGCGGACACGACGCCGGACGTCGCCGACGACAAACCCGTCATTTCCGACGAAGAAGCCCTCGCCTTCCTGAAACCGACTGCGCCGAAACGCGATAGCCGGGTGATCGTGGCACTGGTCGTAGGTGTTGTGGTGGTGGGTGCGCTCGGCGCGCTGGTGACGTGGCTCGGTCAGCGTGAGCTGCATCTGCGACGCGACGACGCCCTGCAGCAGATGTATCTGACCGCCGGGAAGCAGGCCGCGGCGAATCTCACGACCATCGACTACCGGCACGTCGACGCGGACATCAATCGGGCACTGGACACCTCGACCGGCGCCTATCTGGAGGACTTCAAGCAGCGCTCGGCAGCGGTCGTGGCGTCGGTGAAAGAGCAGCAGTCGGTATCGGTGGGGACGGTCACCGAGGCCGGTGTGGACTCGGTGCACGACACGAGCGGCACGGTGCTGGTCGCGGTGAAGGTGCATACCGAAGTTGGCAACGGCCCGCCGCAACGGGATCGGTACTGGCGCGTGCGGCTGACGATGCAGAAGGTGGGAGACAGCGCCAAGGTGTCGATCGTGGAGCCGATCCAATGAGCAAGCATGCGATTGATGAGCCCGAGGAGCCGGCCGAGGTGGCCGGGACGGAACGCGAGCCGGCGGAACCGGAAGCAACGGAGCCCGAGGTTCCCGAGTCCGAGTTCGAATCCGAGCCCGAGCCCGAGGCCGCCGACACGGAACCGGCAACGTCCAATGCCGCTGCGCCGCAAGCGAAACTGCGGAAGCCTCGCGTCGAGTGGGCGCGGATGACGGCGTATCGGGTCCTGCCGGCCGTGGCGCTGGTGCTCGCGGCCGCCGCCGGCGGCCTGTGGTACCTGACCGCGAAGCACGGCAACGGCCCCGAGCGCGCCGCGGTGGTCAAGGTGGCCACCGATGGCACGGTCACTCTGCTCTCGTACGAGCCGGACACGGTCCGCCGACAACTCACCGACGCGCGCAAGCTGCTCACCACACCGTTCCTGGACGAGTACACGACGCTGACCAAGTCGGTGATCCCCGGTGCGGAACAGCGGCACATCTCGGCGGCGACGTCGGTACCCGCCGCGGCCGCGGTGTCGGTCGAGGAGAACCACGCCGTCGTGCTGGTGTTCGTCAACCAGACGGTCCGTATCGGTGACCAGCCGCCGACGAGCACGCCCACGAGTGCCCGGGTGACCCTCGAACGACTGGGGGGCCAGTGGCTGATCGCCAAGTTCGAACCGGTGTGATGGCGGCCGCCGATGCCCAGAGTTTCTGGATGTCGGCCAAAATCCCCAACGATATGTTTCTGGTGTGCGGGTTCGGCGGGGTTCCCGTTGACCTGGACGCCGCACTGGCGGCGATCCGCCGCAACGTCGCTGCGTGCCCAGAGTTGTTGGTACGCATCGACGATTCGAACTCGTGGCGCTACCCGGCGTGGGTGCGGTGTGACGCTACCGAGATCGTCGTGCACGAGCTCGAGGACGCGACGTGGTCCGGGTGCCTGAACGCCGTGCGTGCGCTGGCCGATGATCAGCTCGATGCCACGGTGCAGTCGTGGCGGCTACACGTGTTCGTCGGCGTCACCGGGATACCGGAGACGACCGGGCCGGGCACGGTCGCCGTCGTACAGATGTCGCACGCGCTCGCCGACGGGCGGCGCGCGACAGCACTCATGGGACGAATCTTCGGCCGGGACGAGCCGGTGCCGAACGTCGTCGCGCCGAGGTGGGGGACGACGTGGGCACTGCCGTACCTGGCGCTGCGCGCCAGCGCCGCTCATCGTCGACTCGTGCACGACACGGAGGCGGGTGTTGTTGCCGCGCCGGCAGATTCGTGGCCGGTGCAACCGACCAACAATGCGCCCGAGGGCCCCGACGAACTACGGACGGTGGTCCGCCGGCGCGAGCACCTGCCGGGGCCGACGGTGACGGTCGGAGTCTTGGCCGCCATCTCGGAGGCGCTGGCCGCCGAACTGGGCGGCGTCACCACTCTCGGGGCCGAGGTGCCCATGGCCAAGTCCGGCGTCCGCCGCGCCAACAACCATTACGGCAACGTCGGGGTGGCACTGCATCCGCAATTGCCGTTCTATGAGCGGGCGGCGCGGATCGAGAACGAGCTCGCGATGCGGCGGCAGCGGTTCGAACATCCCGCGGTCGCGGCGAGCGATGCTGCCACCGCGGCGGTGCCGGCGCGGCTGCTGCGTTGGGGCACGGAGCAATTCGACGTGCACGCGCGGTCGACGACGGTCCGTGGTAACACCGTGGTGTCGAGCGTCAACCGCGGTCCCGCCGACCTGACGTTCGGCGGCTGCCCGGTGGTGCTGACCACCGCCTGCCCGGCGTTGTCCCCGATGATGGGCCTGACCCACGGTGTGCACGGCATCGGGGACACCGTGACCATTAGCGTGCATGCCTCACCGTCGGCCTTACCGGATGTCGATTCGTATGTCGAACGGTTGGCAGCGGTTCTGGACGCCGGGGCTTAATCTCGACGCGTGACTGCTTACGCCTTCTCGATTCTGCTGCTGCGGGTGGTGCTCGGTCTGACCATGGCTGCGCACGGGTACAACAAGTTCTTCGGTGGCGGCCGCATCCCGGGTACCGCCGGCTGGTTCGACAGCATCGGCATGAAGCCGGGCTTGCTGCACGCGCGGTTGGCCGCGAGTACCGAGCTCCTGGCCGGGCTGGGTCTCGCGGTCGGCCTGCTGACGCCCGTCCCGGCTGCCGGCTTCGTGGCCCTGATGCTGGTGGCGGCCTGGACGGTGCACCGTGACAACGGCTTCTTCATCGTGAAATCCGGCTGGGAGTACAACCTGGTGCTGGGTGTCGCGGCGGTGGCGATCGCGGGCACCGGCGCGGGCCGCTACAGCCTGGACTGGTTGCTGTTCCACGGCACCAGCTTCTATCACCTGTTGCACGGCTGGTGTGGGCTGGCGATCGCCGTCGGGCTCGGGCTCGCCGGCGGCATCGGACAGCTGCTGATCTTTTTCCGCCCGCCGGCCAAGGTCTGAGCGTCCTTCGTTGACCCTGTGCCCAGGGCGCGGGGTTCTCGAACTCTTGCGCCCAGGCGGCAGAGCCAACTGCGGGATCTGATTCCGTCAGACTAGAACACGTTCTAGTCTGACGGGTATGGGCTTTCTCAAACAGGACACCCCCGTCATCGACTTCTCGGAGTGGAGCAAGGGCAGTCGCGCGCAGAAGATCGTCCCGATGGCCCGGCACTGGGCCGAGACGGGCTTCGGCACGCCGGTGGCCCTGCACCTGTTCTACGTCGTCAAGATCGGGCTGTACATCCTGGGCGGCTGGCTTATCGCGTTGTCCACCAAAGGGATCGACGGTTTCACCAACGTCGCGGCATGGTGGACCGAGCCGATCGTCTTCGAGAAGGTCGTGCTGTACACCATGCTGTTCGAGGTGGTCGGTCTCGGCTGCGGCTTCGGCCCGCTGAACAACCGCTTCTTCCCGCCGATGGGGTCGATCCTGTATTGGCTGCGGCCGAAGACCATTCGTCTGCCGCCGTGGCCCGGCCGCATCCCGCTGACCCGTGGTGATGCCCGGACTCCGATTGACGTGCTGCTCTACGGTGCGCTGCTCGTCCTGCTCGTCGTCGCGCTGTCCTCGGACGGCACGGGCCCGGTGCCGGGACTACACACCGCGGTCGGCGTGCTCCCGATGTGGCAGATCTGGGCCATCCTCGGTGTCCTGGCACTGGCGGGCCTGCGGGACAAGGTCATCTTCCTGGCCGCCCGCGGCGAGGTGTACGGCTCTTTCACCGTCGCCTTCCTGTTCGCCGGCTACGGCGTCGATCTGCTCATCGCCGCGAAGCTGGTGTGCATGGTGATCTGGCTGGGCGCCGCGACCTCCAAGCTCAACCATCACTTCCCGTTCGTCATCTCCACGATGATGAGCAACAACCCCGTCCTACGGCCGAAGTTCATCAAGCGCGCGTTCTTCGAGCACTTCCCGGACGACCTGCGCCCCGGCCGCCCGTCCCGGTTCATGGCGCACTTCAGCACCGTCATCGAGGGTGGGGTGCCGCTGGTGCTGTTCTTCAGCCACGGCGGCTGGCCGACGTACATTGCCGCGTTCGTCATGCTGTGCTTCCACTTTGGCATCCTGTCGGCGATCCCGATGGGCGTGCCACTGGAATGGAACGTCTTCATGATGTTCTGCGTCGTGACGCTGTTCGTCGGGCATGCCGACATCGGCATCACCGACCTGACATCGCCGTGGCCGCTGGTCCTGTTCGCGGTCGTCGCGGGCACCGTCGTCATCGGAAACCTGTTCCCGCGCAAGGTTTCTTTCCTGCCGGGCATGCGGTACTACGCCGGCAACTGGGACACGTCGCTGTGGTGCATCAAGCCGTCGGCGTCGGAGAAGATCGAGAAGAACATCGTCGCGATCGCCAGCATGCCCGCGACCCAGATGGAGCGGTACTACGGCAGCCCGGAGAACGCGCAGATGTACTTGTACATGGGCTACGCGTTCCGCGCCTTCAACACGCACGGCCGCGCGCTGTTCACGCTCGCGCACCGCGCCATGGCCGGGCAGAACGAGGACGACTACATCCTGACCGACGGCGAGCGGATCGTCTCCACCGCCATCGGCTGGAACTTCGGCGACGGCCACATGTCCAACGAACAGCTCGTCGCGGCGCTGCAGAAGCGCTGCCAGTTCGAGCCCGGTGAGGTCCGGATCGTCATGCTCGACGCACAGCCCATCCACCGGCAGACGCAGCAGTACCGTCTGGTCGACGCCGCTACCGGGGAATTCGAGCGGGGCCACGTGAAGGTCAAGGACATGGTGACGCGGCAGCCGTGGGCCGACGACGTCCCGGTCTATGACGTGACGGGCTGACGTGACTAGCGCATGACGTCGCGGACTTTGACGTCCTCGACGCCGGCGAACAGCAGGCTGTTCGCGGTCTCGATGTGCTTGCGCCAATGCGCCTCGGCGGCCGCGGCATTGCCGGAGCGCATGAGGGTGAGCAGCCGCTTGTGCGACCGCATCACGATGTCGTAGTCCGATTTGGACATCGGCCGGTTCTCCCGCATCGCGAACGCGGTGTGGCGGACGGTGATCTCCTGCAGCATGCCGGTGATGATGGCCAGCGTCGCGTTGCCGCACAGCTCGACCATCCGCCGATAGAAATCGCCTGTGGTCTCGGCCATCCGACCGGTCTCGTACCCCGACGGGACGTACTCGGCCAGCATGACCTCGAGCTCGTCGAAGGCCGCGGCGTTGCCCTGTTCGGTCAGCAGGCGCACCGCAATCGGTGCGATCCCCGACCAGGCGGTCATGACGTCGGCGATCGTCGCGCCGGACAGTTCCAGCAGCAGACCCGCGGGGCGCGCGACGATCTCCGGTCCGGGTACGCGGACGCGGGCGCCGGTGCGCGAGCCGCGTCGTACCTCAACCAGGCGCTCGGACTCCAGCACGCGAACGGCCTCGCGCAGGGTGGGGCGGCTGACCCCGAAGTGGGCCATCAGCTCGGCCTCGTTGGGCAGGAAGTCGCCTTCCTTGAGCTGGCCGTCGACGACCATGCGGCGCAAAGTGCCGGCCACCAGTTCCGCGGTTTTGGGGGAGCGGATGGGGCCGCTGGCCGAGGATGGCACAGTACGTGGGTCGATCATCGGCGACAACGGCGGAGTCTGCGCCATCTGGGCCCTCCTTGAACCGATTGTGCTGGCCTCGTGTTAGGCAACTCAGTAAACCATGTGAGGCGGCGTGAGCCCGCCATTCCCGGAAATGGCGTTTGCCTACCAACTAGTAGGTTGACCTAGTAAACCTTCTGTTCTATGTTCGCAAATGCGGGCGCCTTTACGGGTGTCAATACCGTGTCGATATTCAACGTTGAAGGAGAAGTCCGTGGCTGAAGCAGTCATCGTCGAGGCGGTCCGCTCGCCCATCGGGAAGCGCAACGGCGCCCTGTCGGGTGTGCACCCGGCAGAGCTCTCGGCTCAGGTGCTCAATGCCCTGGTGCAGCGCGCAGGCGTCGACCCGGCGCTGGTTGACGACGTGATCTGGGGCTGCGTCATGCAGGCCGGCGAGCAGGCGCTCGACATCGCCCGCACCGCGGTGCTGACCGCTGGCTGGCCCGAGACCGTCCCCGGTGTCACCGTCGACCGCCAGTGCGGCTCCAGCCAGCAGTCGGTGCACTTCGCCGCCGCCGGTGTGGTCGCCGGTCACTACGACGTCGTCGTCGCCGGTGGCGTCGAATCGATGTCGCGCACGCCGATGGGCTCGTCGCTGGCCAATGGCGGGCACCCGTACCCCGAGGCGTTCCGCGCCCGCTACGACGGCCAGTCGCCCAACCAGGGCACCGGCGCCGAGATGATGGCCGAGAAGTGGGGCCTGTCCCGCACCCAGCTCGACGAGTTCTCGCTGCGGTCGCACGAAAAGGCCGCTGCCGCACAGGATGCCGGCGCCTTCAAGGACCAGATCGTCGGCATCAAGGACCAGGACGGAAACATCGTTCTGGAGGACGGCGGCATCCGTCGCGGCGGCACCGTCGAGTCCATGGCCGCCATCAAGCCGGCCTTCAAGGAAGACGGCGTCATCCACGCCGGTAACTCATCGCAGATCTCCGACGGCTCCGCCGCGCTGCTGATCATGTCCGCCGAGAAGGCAAAAGAGCTGGGGCTCAAGCCTCTTGCCCGCCTGCACACCGGTGTCCTGGCCGGCGCTGACCCGGTGATGATGCTGAGCGCCCCGATCCCTGCCACGCAGAAGGCGCTTGCCAAGTCCGGCCTCAGCGTGAACGACATCGGCGTGTTCGAGGTCAACGAGGCGTTCGCCCCGGTCCCGATGGCCTGGCTCAAGGACATCGGCGCCGACGAGAGCAAGCTGAACCCCAACGGTGGCGCCATCGCGCTCGGCCACCCGCTCGGCGGTTCCGGCGCCCGCATCATGACGACGCTGCTGTACCACATGCGGGACAACGGAATTCAGTTCGGTTTCCAGACCATGTGTGAGGGCGGCGGCCAGGCCAACGCGACCATCCTGGAGCTGTTGTGACCGCGGTGTCCGCCGAACCTGGTGCCCTCTCCGAGCGGCGCGGCAACGTCCTGCTGATCACGATCAACCGGCCGGATGCCCGCAACGCGGTGAACCAGGCCGTCAGTATCGGCGTCGGTGACGCGCTGCAGGCCGCGCAGGACGACCCCGAGATCCGGGCAGTGGTGATCACCGGCTCGGGTGACAAATCGTTCTGTGCCGGTGCGGATCTCAAGGCGCTCTCGCGCGGCGAGAACCTCTTTCACCCCGACCACACCGAGTGGGGCTTCGCCGGCTACGTCAGCCATTTCATCGACAAGCCGACCATCGCGGCCGTCAACGGCACGGCCCTGGGTGGCGGCACCGAACTGGCATTGGCCAGCGATCTCGTGGTCGCCGAGGAAGGCGCGAAATTCGGTCTGCCGGAAGTGAAACGGGGACTGATCGCCGGTGCCGGCGGCGTCTTCCGGATCGTCGATCAGCTGCCGCGCAAGGTGGCACTGGAGATGCTGTTCACCGGTGAGCCGATGACGTCTGCCGATGCGCTGCGCTGGGGCCTGATCAACCAGGTGGTGCCGGATGGCACCGTGGTTGACGCGGCTCTGGCTCTCGCCGAACGGATTACCTCCAACGCGCCGCTGGCTGTGCAGGCCAGCAAGCGGGTGGCGTACGGCGCCGACGAAGGCATCATCACCGGCGACAAGGACGGCTGGCGGCGCACCAACCGTGAGTTCGTCACGCTGCTGCAGTCCGAGGACGCCAAGGAAGGCCCGCTGGCGTTCGCGCAGAAGCGCCAGCCTGTATGGAAAGCCAAGTGACGGAGAAGGAATCGTGAAGCGGACAGTATTCGAAGAAGAGCACGAAGCGCTGCGGGAGTCGACCCGGCAGTACATCGAGCGGGAGCTAGTGCCGAACGCCGAGAAGTGGGAACAGGAACGGATGGTCGACCGGTCGGCGTACGTCGCCGCCGGCAAGTACGGTCTGATCGGGTTCAACATGCCCGAGGAGTACGGCGGCGGCGGGTCTGACGACTTCCGCTTCAACGCCGTCATCGACGAGGAGATCGCCCGCTACGGCGGCCCGGCCCCGGCGCTGAGCCTCCAGAATGACGTCGTCGCACCGTATTTCAAGCACCTCGCGAACGACGAGCAGAAGGCGCGGTGGATGCCGGGCATCGCCAGCGGTGAGCTGATCCTCGCCGTCGCGATGACCGAGCCCGGCGCCGGCAGCGACCTGGCCGGCATCCGTACCTCCGCCGTCCGCGACGGCGACGACTGGATCATCAACGGCTCCAAGACATTCATCTCGGCCGGCATCAACAGTGACCTGGTCGTGGTGGTCTGTCGCACCAATCCTGAAGCCGGACACAAGGGCTTCACGCTGTTCGTCGTCGAACGTGGCATGGCAGGCTTTGAGCGAGGCCGCAAGCTCGACAAGATGGGCCTGCACTCGCAGGACACTTCGGAGCTGCACTTCGAGAACGTCCGGGTGCCGCAGGCGAACCTGCTCGGTCAGGAAGGCCGCGGCTTCTACCACCTGATGCAGAACCTGCCTTCGGAGCGGCTCGGTATCGCCATCTCGGCGATCGCCGGCGCGCGTGAATCCTGGCGCCAGACACTGCAATACGCCAAGGACCGCAAGGCGTTCGGCCAGCCGATCGGCAGCTTCCAGCACAACCGATTCCTGTTGGCCGAGATGGACACCGAACTCGACGTGTGCGAGCGCTACATCGACCGGTGCCTGGAGGGCGTGCTCGACGGCGACCTGTCTGCTGTCGAGGCGGCGAAGGCCAAGTGGTTCTGCACCGAGACCGCCAAGAAGGTCATCGACGGCTGCGTGCAGCTGCACGGCGGCTACGGCTACATGATGGAGTACCGGGTCGCCCGCGACTACTGCGACGCCCGTATCCAGACGATCTTCGGTGGCACCACCGAGATCATGAAGGACATCATCGGCCGCGACCTGGGTCTCTGAAGCCCGCCCAAAGTCAATCGGCGCCCCCGCACAACGTGGTGCAGGGGCGCCGATTTCGTTGAATCTGACTGACTACCGCGCGGTCGTCGTCGTAGCCGGAGCCGACGAGGTCGATGCCGGAGTCGACTCGGCGGCGCTCGGCGCTGCCGAGGTCGACGTGGTCGTGGTGGTCGTGGTGGCCGACGTGGAGGACGTCGAGGTCTCGCTGCCCGCGGTGACCGGGGTCGGGGCGTCCGCCAGGTCCAGCACGGTGTCGATCACGTAGATGCGGGCATTGCTCGCCTCGATCGCACCACAGACCAGCTTGGCCTTGTCGTTGACCTTGATGTCGCCACCGTCGCCGGTCACCTTGATCTGGGTGCCCTGCTGCGTCGGACGCTGGCCCTTGACGGTGTCATTGCCCAGCACGCCCAGGAACACGTGGTAGTAGTCCAGGCTGGTCAGCGCGGCCGCATCGGTCTTCAGGGACTCCAGCTTCGCCGGGTCCAGCGCCGCGAAGGCTTCGTTGGTGGGCGCGAACACCACGTACGGGCCGTTGTCGAGCACGCTGGTGATGTTCACGGCGGGGTTCAGGCCACCGGACACCGCCGAGTTGAAGGTGCTGATCGCCGGAATGGCGGCCAGCGCCTGGCTCACCGGCTTGTTGACCAACGTCTTCAGGTCGGGCATGCCCGCCTTGACCTTGTCGCAGCCGGGGCCCTGTGGGTCCACCGTCTTGTTGGTCGGCGGCGGCAGCGGCGGCGGGTCGGCGTAGGCCGACACTGCCAGCGGCAGCGATGCGGTCAGGGCGGCGACGGCCGCGGTTACGCCCAGAAATCTGCTGGTGCGAGTCTTCATGGTTCGGCTCCTCAGCTGTTCATGACGCGCACCCCGCCCGACCGGGGAGACCCCATCCGGGGCGTGGCGCTCGTCGAATGGTAATGGCTGGCGCTGGGAAACAGCAAAATCAGCTACCCGCGGACCGGTTTGGTCAGGCCGCTCTGACCTGCACTTTTCGGACGCTGAAACACAGCAGGGCAGCGACCGCACACAGCCCCGCGGCCAGTTGAAAGGCCAGGTCATAGTTACCTTGCAGATCGCGGAGCCAGCCGGCGGCGGCCGCTGCGACCGCGGCGCCCACTTGATGCGCGGCAAACACCCAGCCGAACACCACGGGGGACCGATCGCCGAAGTAGTCGCGGCACAGCGCGATCGTGGGCGGCACCGTGGCAACCCAGTCCAGGCCGTAGAACACGATGAACACCCAGGTGCCGGGGTCGGCGTGCGGAGAAAGCAGCGAAGGCAACAGCATCAGGGAAATCCCGCGTCCGACGTAGTAGACGGTGAGCAGGAGCCGCGGATCGACCCGGTCGGTGAGCCAGCCCGAACAGACCGTGCCGGCCACGTCGAGGACGCCGATGGTGGCGAGCAGTCCCGCGGCGACCGTCGTCGGCATCCCATGGTCGCCGGCGGCCGGGATGAAGTGGGTGCCGATCAGCCCGTTGGTGGTCATCCCGCAGATCGCGAAGCTGCCCGCCAACAGCCAGAACACCGGCACCCGCGCGCCGAGGACGAGCCCGTCGAGGGCGGATCGGAAGCCGTTCGTGGGCGCCGCGATCTGTGCCGGTGGGTGGTGGCGCATCACGACGAGGACGGGGGCGATGACCGCGAATGCGGCCGCGGCGACGATCAGGCAGGCCCAGCGCCAGCCGTGCCGGGTCGCGACCTCGGCGACAAGGGGCAGGAAGATCAGTTGTCCGGTGGCGCTGGCGGCCGTCAGAACGCCGGTCACCAGGCCGCGGCGTTCGTCGAACCAGCGGGTGGCGACGGTCGCGACGAAGCCCATCGAGATGCAGCCGGTTCCGATGCCGACCAAGACGCCCCAGCACGCCACCAGCTGCCAGCCGGTCGTCATCCGGACCGACAGCGCCGAACCGGCCGTGATCAACCCCAGCGCCACCGTCAGTACGGGCCTGACACCGAATCGGTCCATCAACGCTGCCGCGAACGGAGCAGTGACCCCGAACAGCGTCATGTTCACCGACATCGCGAGGCCCACCGTCACGTGCGACCAGCCGAACTCGTGGTGCAGCGGCGTCATAAGTACGCCGGGCACCGCACGGAAGCCGGCGGCGGCCAGGATGGCCACGAAGCTGACGGCGGCAACGGCCCATGCGGCGCGAGGCGGCGCTGTCGTCGAGGTGAGCGTCACCGCATCACTTTGTCCGGTGCCGACAGCGGGGGCCAGTGGCAGAACCGACACGAACCGCACAGATTGCGCCACGCTCTCGACCGTCAGGAGGTGCGACCTAACATGGCCCGCATGTCCGGACCGTTGATTCTTCCCATCCAGGGCCACGCCCCGCAGCTGCACGACGAGTCGTGGGTGGCGCCGACCGCATCGGTGCTCGGCCAGGTGACGCTCGCCGCGCGGGCCAGCATCTGGTACGGCACCACGCTGCGTGCCGAGTTCGAGCCCATCGAGATCGGTGAAGGCTCCAACATCCAGGACGGCTGCACCGTGCACGTCGACCCGGGCTTCCCGGTGAAGGTCGGCGCCGGTGTGAGCGTCGGGCACAACGCGGTCCTGCACGGCTGCACCGTCGAGGACGGGGCACTCGTCGGCATGGGCGCCATCGTGCTCAACGGCGCGGTGATCGGCGCCGGGTCGCTGGTGGCAGCCGGAACCGTTGTGCCGCAAGGGTTTGTGGTGCCGCCGGGGACGATGATCGCCGGGGTTCCGGGCAAAATCCGGCGCGAACTGACCGAAGACGAGATCAACCACAACCGCATCAACGGCCAGGTCTACGAGCACCTGCTCACGCTGCACCGCGGCTAGGGATTTGTGCACGATTTTCCGCGGCGACCGCGGAAAATCGTGCACAAATCACAGGGGATGGGCGATTTCGTCGCCCCGCATCCTGCCCGCCGTCCAGGCGATGGTGGTCAGCACTGCCGGCAGCAGGCCGGAGACCAGAAAAATCCATTGCATGCCAACGACCTTCGATAGCGGGCCGGCTATCGCGTACGACACCGGCAGGAATACCAGCGACACGAAGAAGTCCAGGCTCGAGACCCGGCCCAGCATCTCCTTCGGTACCCGTCGCTGCAGCAGCGTCCCCCAGATCACCATGCTCGCGCCGTCTCCGATGCCCACGAAGAACGCGGCCGCCAGCATCAGCGGAAACGACCACGTGCTGCCGACGACGATCAGCGGCATCGCGCCCAGTCCCCAGATGGCCATCATCGCCGTTAGGTAGCGCCGGGGCATTCGGGTGGACGAAACGGCCAGTGCGCCAAAGGCACTGCCGAGCCCGAATCCCGCCATGATGAATCCGTAAGAGCGCGGTCCGTCGGCGAAGCGTTGCTCGGCGATGAACGGCACCAGCACCTCGATCGGGCCCAGAACCACCAGCACATAGACGCTCGCGACCAGCAGCGTCCAGAGCAGCCACGGCGTGCGGGTCATGAACGCGAAACCGTCACGCAGATCGTGCAGTACGTGCTTGTGTTCGGTCGGCTCCTCGGCGGCGACGGCCGCGGGGCGGGTCGCCACGAGGAGCGCCAGCCCGATCGCGAACAACGTCGCGACGGTGGTCGCGCCGATCCACGGGAACGTCAGCCCGACGAGTACACCGGCTGCGGCCGGGCCGATGGCCTGTTGCAGCACGGGACGCACCATGCCCTCAATGCCGTTGGCCGCCAACAGTTGTTCGGCCGGCAGCAACCGGGGCAGCAGTGCACTGTAGGCCGGGAAGAAGAAGGCAACCGCGATGCCGAGGCACGTCGCGGCCACGGCCATGTGCCAAATGCGTAGTGTTCCAGACCAACTGAGGACAGCAATGGTCGACACCACCGCCAGGTTGACGACCTCGACGGTGATGATGATGTTGCGTCGGTTCAGCCGGTCGGCCGCGATGCCACCGACCAGGACGAAGGCCACGAGGCCGGCGCCCAGGCAGGTCGCCACCAGTGACAACGCCGCTGGGTCGTTGTCCAGCGCGATGACCTGCAACGCCGCGACCACCGTCCACATGCCTTCGGCAAAGATGGACAGCGATACAGCTGCGATCAGCAGGCGGTACTCACGGAAACGTAAGGGTGCGAACACCCGCCAGCGGTCGGTGGTCCGCGGTTCGGGCGTTTCGACGTCGAACTGGGAACTCACCAGTCCATCGTCCCGCCCGCGTCAAGCGATTTGTGCACGTCGTTCCGCGTCGGGCGCGCAAAGACGTGCACGAATCACGGGTTAGACGTCGGAGTAGACGGGCTGCCGGCGCTGCTGGAAGGACGCGACGCCCTCCCGGAAGTCGGCGGCGTTCAAAAGCTGGATCTGTCCGGCGGTTTCGCGGGCAAACGTGTTGTTCAGCTCGGTCAGGGTGGCGTCGTTGACGGCCTGCTTGGTCTTACGTAGCGCCACGGCCGGGCCGGACTTGAGCGCCGCGAGCACGCGGTCGACCTCGGCGTCGAGGTCGTCGGCGGCGTGCACCGAGCTGACGAGTCCGGCGGCAAGCGCCTCGGACGCGGGCAGCTTCTCCGCCAGCAGGGCCATCCGCATGGCGCGGGCCCGCCCGATCGAGGCGGCGACCAGGGCGGAGGCGCCGCCGTCGGGCATCAGGCCGATCTTGGTGAACGCCAGCAGGAAGGACGACTTCTCGGACGCCAGGATGATGTCGCATCCGAGCGCCAGGGAGACCCCGACGCCGGCGGCGACACCGTGTACCACGGCGACGGCGGGCTTAGGCAGGTTCACCAGAGCCGCGACGGCCCGGTTGGCCGCGTTCAAGACCGCTGCGGCATCGAACTTCTTGGCGTTCTGGTCCTCCGGGCTCAGCCCCGCGCCCGAGCAGAAGCCGCGGCCCGCGCCACCCAGCCGGACCACTTTGACCGCCGGGTCGGTCGCGGCCTGGAGCACCGCATCGCCGAGGAGTTCGAGCATTTCCAGCGACAGCGAGTTCAGCGTGTCCGGCCGGTTGAGCGTCACGGACAACACGCCGTCGTCCAGTGAGACGGTCAGATCGTCGGATCCGGTGTAAGTCATTCAGTACCCCAGTTTCGCGGGCGGGCCAGATGCCCGCACTAGACAGACTTCGTTATACAAGTAAGCTATGTCGCGGTCAATAGAACTGGGCTCAAACCGATCGACCAAGAGGTGCGAAAAGATGGCTGGACCACTGCAGGGACTACGCGTTGTCGAGCTGGCCGGCATCGGTCCCGGACCGCACGCGGCGATGATCCTCGGTGACCTGGGCGCCGATGTGGTCCGAGTGGAGCGCCCGAGCAAGTCCGGCACGCCCAGCGGCGATTCCATGCTGCGCAACCGCCGGTCCGTCACCGCGGACCTCAAGAGCGACGAAGGCCGCGAGCTGGTCCTGAGCCTGATCAAGAAGGCCGACGTCCTCATCGAAGGCTTCCGCCCCGGTGTCACCGAGCGGCTGGGCCTGGGCCCCGAAGACTGTGCCAAGGTCAACGATCGCCTGATCTACGGTCGCATGACCGGGTGGGGACAGACGGGCCCGCGTGCCCTGCAGGCCGGCCACGACATCAACTACATCTCGCTCAACGGCCTGCTGCACGCCGTCGGCCGTAAGGGCGAGCGCCCGGTGCCGCCGCTGAACCTCGCGGGTGACTTCGGCGGTGGCTCGATGTTCCTGCTCGTCGGCATCCTGTCCGCGCTGTTCGAGCGGCAGACCTCCGGCAAGGGCCAGGTGGTCGACGCCGCGATGGTCGACGGCTCCAGCGTGCTGATGCAGATGATGTGGAGCTTCCGCCGCCAGGGCATGTGGCGCGACGACCGCGGCGTCAACATGCTCGACACCGGCGCGCCGTACTACGACACCTACGAGACCTCCGACGGCAAGTACATGGCCGTCGGCGCCATCGAGCCGCAGTTCTACGCCGAGCTGCTGGCCAAGCTGGAGCTGGATCCGGCCGCCTTGCCCGATCAGAACGACGTCGCCCGCTGGCCCGAACTGCGCGACACCTTCACCAATGCCTTCAAGTCCCAGACCCGGGACCACTGGGCCAAGGTCTTCGAGGGATCGGACGCCTGTACGACGCCGATCCTCAGCTTCGCGGAGGTCGAGTCCGAGCCGCACATCGCCGAGCGCGACACCTTCTTCCGGTTCGCGCCCGAAGACGGCGACAACCTCGAGCCGATGCCGGCGCCCCGTTTCTCCCGCAGCGTGCCGAACATTCCGACGCCGCCCCGCGTGCCCGGCTCCGACACCGAGGCTGTCTTGCGCGACTGGGCCTGAGTTTCCAACCAGAAGGGAATTGCATCAATGCAGATCAAAGATTCCGTAGCCGTCGTGACCGGTGGGGCGTCGGGCCTGGGCCTGGCGACCACCAAGCGTCTGCTCGACGCCGGCGGCAGCGTCGTCGTCATCGACCTCAAGGGTGAGGACGTCGTCGCCGAGCTGGGTCCCCGCGCCAAGTTCGTCGCGACCGACGTCACCGACGAGGCCGGCGTGAGTGCGGCGCTGGATGCGGCCGAGGAGATGGGCCCGCTGCGCATCAACGTCAACTGTGCCGGCATCGGCAACGCCATCAAGACCCTGAGCAAGCACGGCGCGTTCCCGCTCGACGGTTTCCGCAAGGTGGTCGAGGTCAACCTGATCGGCACCTTCAATGTCATCCGCCTCGCCGCGGAGCGCATAGCCAAGACCGAACCGGTCGGCGAGGAGCGCGGCGTCATCATCAACACCGCCTCGGTGGCCGCGTTCGACGGCCAGATCGGCCAGGCCGCGTACTCGGCGTCCAAGGGCGGCGTCGTCGGTATGACCCTGCCGATCGCCCGCGACCTGTCGCGCGAACTGATCCGCGTGTGCACCATCGCCCCGGGCCTGTTCAAGACCCCGCTGCTCGGCTCGCTGCCGGAAGAGGCGCAGAAGTCGCTGGGTCAGCAGGTGCCGCACCCGGCGCGTCTGGGCGACCCCGACGAGTACGGCTTCCTGGCGCAGCACATCATCGAGAACCCGATGCTCAACGGCGAGGTCATCCGCCTCGACGGCGCGATCCGGATGGCACCGCGATGAGCATTCAGACGAAGTTCACCGAGGCCTTCGGTGTCGAGCACCCGATCGCCCAGGGCGGTATGCAGTGGGTTGGTCGCGCGGAACTGGTTGCGGCCGTTGCCAATGCGGGCGGTCTGGGTTTCATCACCGCGCTGACGCAGCCGACGCCGGCGGACCTGGCCAACGAGATCGCCAAGACTCGCGACCTGACGGACAAGCCGTTCGGGGTGAACCTGACGATCCTGCCGGCGATCAACCCGCCGCCGTACGACGAGTACCGCCAGGTGATCGTCGACGCCGGCGTGAAGATCGTGGAGACCGCGGGCTCGAACCCCGCGCCGCACCTGCCGATGTTCCACGACAACGGCATCAAGGTGCTGCACAAGTGCACCTCGGTGCGGCACGCGGTCAAGGCCCAGAGCCTGGGCGTCGACGGCATCAGCATCGACGGCTTCGAGTGCGCCGGTCACCCCGGTGAGGACGACGTGCCCGGCCTGGTACTGATTCCAGCCGCGGCCAAGGAGATCGAGATCCCGATGATCGCCTCGGGCGGTTTCGGTGACGCCCGCGGCCTGGTGGCCGCGCTGGCGCTGGGTGCCGACGGCATCAACATGGGCACGCGTTTCATGTGCACCGCCGAGTCGTGCATTCACCAGAACGTCAAGGAAGCCATCGTGGCGACCGACGAGCGGGGCACCGAGCTGATCTTCCGCAGCCTCAAGAACACCGCGCGCGTGGCGTCGAACGCGGTGTCGCGTGAGGTGGTCGACATCCTGAAGAAGGGCGGCCAGTTCGAGGACGTCAAGGATCTGGTGGCCGGCGTGCGTGGTCGCAAGGTGTTCGAGAACGGCGATATCGACGCCGGCATCTGGACCGCGGGCACCGTCATGGGCCTGATTCACGACATCCCGACGTGCGACGAGTTGATCTCGCGCATCGTCGGGGAAGCCGAGGAGATCATCACCGGCCGCCTGGCGCGGATGGTCGGCGCGGGCGAAGCCGAGCTGGCTTCCGTCTAGTTCTGCCGTAGTGCGCTGAGGGCTGTGACTCGGGGGAGTCACAGCCCTCAATGCATTCGGCAGCGGGTAGCCAGGTAGCTTTTGGCCGTACGACCCGGTACGCGTTAAGGATGTTGACATGCAGCGCAGCTTGTTCGAGGTAGATCACGACGACTTCCGGGCATCGGTGCGCGAATTCGTCGCTCGCCACATCGAGCCGAATGAAGACAAGTTCATCGAGCAGCGCTACATCGACCGTGAGGTGTGGCTGGAGGCCGGCCGCAACGGGTATCTGGGGCTGGAGGTGCCCGAAGAGTACGGCGGCAGTGCCGCGGGGGACTACCGCTTCAATACCGTTCTGTGTGAAGAGCTTTCGCGGTCCAGTGCCGCGGCGGCGTCGGCATTCACCATCCATTACGACTGTGCCGCACCGTATCTGGTCACGCTGACCACCGAGGAACAGAAGCGTCGGTGGTTGCCGAAGTTCTGCAGCGGCGAGATGATCACCGCCATCGGGATGACCGAGCCGTCCGGTGGATCGGATCTGGCCGCGTTGAAGACCACCGCGGTCAAGGACGGTTCCAGCTACGTCATCAACGGCTCAAAGACGTTCATCACCAACGGGACCCAGGCCGACATGGTGATCGTCGCCTCGCGAACCACACCGGAGAAAGGCTCCAAGGGCATCACGCTGTTCGCCGTGGAAACGGGAATGCCCGGGTTCACGCGTGGACGCAAGCTCGACAAGGTCGGCCAGCCTGAAGCGGACACCGCGGAGCTGTTCTTCGAAGACGTGCGGGTCGACGAATCGGCGATCATCGGTGAGGTCGACCGGGGCTTCATCCACATGATGACGCTGCTGCCACAGGAACGGATCAGCGTTGCGGTGGCCAACCTCGCTCACGTGCGGCGGATTCTGGAAGACACTGTCGAGTACGCCAAGGAGCGCAAGGCGTTCGGCCAAGCCATCGGATCGCTGCAGTGGAACAAGTTCCTGCTCGCGGAAATGGTCACCAAACTCGATGTGACGCAGGCCTATGTCGACAACTGCGTCGTGGCGCACCTCAGTGGGCAGTTGACGGCCATCGACGCGGCGAAGGCAAAGTACTGGAGTTCGGTGGTACAGAACGAGATTCTGGACAACTGCGTCCAGATCCACGGCGGCTACGGCTTCATGAACGAGTACCGGGTCGCTCGGGCCTGGAAGGACGCCCGGGTCACCAAGATTTGGGCGGGGTCGAACGAGATCATGCGTGAGGTCATCGGGCGCGACCTGGGGCTGTAGGCGTCGGCGAGGGCTCCGGCCAGACACAACCGGCCCAGACACAACAAAAGCCGCCGGCCTTATCGGTCGGCGGCTTTGACGCTGGTGATCACCCCAACGAGTCTCTGCGTCAGACTCGCGGGTGAACCCGCGGAATCAGACGGCCTCGGCGAGGTCGGGGAACTGCTCGGACGTGTCACCCTCGATCAGGACGTCCCCGTGGTACAGGGCATCGAAATCTACTTTGATGACATCTGCGTTGGTGTCGTCGATCCACATGTCTATGAGGCTATGGGTCGCTATTAAGAAATCTTTGAGTCACGATTCGGAAAACGCTGGCAATTCTTACCGCTGGGTAGGTTGGTGAACCCGGGCTCCCAAGTGACCCGTGGGTAGGTCGCATTCCGCAAGGCCACAGCTGATCTTGATGCGCAATCGGCGCCCCTGATCGCGGCTTGGTTCACTCGCCAGTAGCAAACATGACAGCCATCACCTGCGTCGTGCCTGGTCGGTCGCGTGAACCAGACGTCAATAAATCTCGTGACCATGGTTAGTGACCGTTGACACGCCTAAGTTATCGGCGATAACTTAGCGGTGTTACGAGTAAGGGGAGTCCATGCTGAACCGCATCGCGCTGCTGGCCATTGCCGCACCGAAGAGAATTCTGGTGCTGGCGGGGCTGGTCCTGATCGCCGCGGCGATCTTCGGCGTCCCGGTCGTCAAGACCCTGCCCGCGGGCGGTTTCCAAGACCCCAAGTCCGAGTCGTCGCAAGCCAGTCGGCTCTTGGCCACCAAGTTCCACCAGGGCGACATGCCCATGCTGGTTACCGTCACCGCGCCCGACGGGGTGCACGGGCCGGCTGCTTCGGCGGCCGCCCGCGACATCGTCGACCACCTCAAGGCCTCACCTCACGTCGCCTATGTGTCCTCGGCCTGGACCGTGCCTCCGGCCGCGGCCGGCGAGCTCGTCAGCAAGGACGGTAAATCCGGGCTGATCGTGGCCGGCATGAACGGCGGCGAGAACAACGCGCAGAAGTACGCGCAGGAACTCTCCGACCAGGTGGTGCACGACCGGCCCGGCGTCACCGTCACGGCCGGCGGTGGGGCCATCGTCTACTCGCAGATCAACACGCAGACCGAGCACGACCTGCTCGTCATGGAATCCATCGCGGTGCCGCTCAGCTTCCTGGTGTTGGTGTGGGTCTTCGGCGGACTGGTCGCCGCTGCGCTCCCGATCCTGGTCGGCGGCCTGGCGATGACCGGCACGCTCGCCGTCCTGCGGACGATCACGTTCTTCACCGACGTGTCGGTCTTCGCGCTCAATGTGGCCACCGCCCTCGGGCTGGCGCTCGCCATCGACTACACACTGCTGATCATCAGCCGCTACCGCGACGAGGTCGGCGAAGGGCAGCCGCGGGACCGGGCACTGACCCGCACCATGGTCACCGCCGGGCGGACCGTGTTGTTCTCGGCGACGACGGTCGGGCTGTCGATGGCGGCGATGCTGATGTTCCCGATGTACTTCCTGACGTCCATCGCCTACGCCGGCATCGCGACGGTGGCGTTCGCGGCCGCGGCCGCGGTGATCGTCACGCCGGCGGCCATCTGGTTGCTCGGCGACCGGCTCGACTCTCTCAGCCTGCCGCATCTCTTCCGGCGCAACACGACGCCCAAGCCGGTGCATGAGCTGTTCTGGTACCGCGCCGCGAAAGCCGTGATGCGCCGCTCGGTCTCGGCCGGCCTGGCCGTCGTCGTGCTGCTGCTGGTGCTGGGTGCGCCGTTCCTCGGCGCGAAATGGGGCTTCCCCGACGAGCGGGTGTTGCCGACCACGGCTTCCGCACACCAGTTGGGGGACCAGCTGCGCAACGACTTCGCCAACAACTCCGTCACCGACATCACGGCCGTCATTCCGGACGCCGCCGGCCTCGCCCCGGCCGCCTTCGACGCCTATGCCGCCGACCTCTCGCGCGTTGCCGCGGTCACCGAAGTGACGGCGCCGAACGGAACGTTCGTCGGCGGCCGGAAGGTGGGGCCGGCCGGTCCCGGTGCCGCGATCGTCGACGGCAGCGCCTTTCTGACGATCGGCAGCAGCGCCCCGTTGTTTTCCGACGCGTCGCAGGCGCAACTCGATGCGGTGCACGCGGTCAAGCGGCCGGACGGGCGGCTCGTGCAGTTGGCGGGCGTGGCGCAGACCAGCCATGACAGCGTGCAAGCAGTCACCGACCGGCTGCCGTGGGTGCTGGCCGTCATCGCCGTCATCACCCTCGGGCTGCTGTTCCTGCTCACCGGTAGTGTGGTGCTGCCGGTGAAAGCCCTTGTGCTCAATGTTCTTTCGCTCACCGCGGCCTTTGGCGCGCTGGTCTGGATCTTCCAGGACGGCCACCTGGGCGCGCTCGGCACCACGGCGACCGGCACATTGGCCTCGAACATGCCGGTGCTGCTGTTCTGCATCGCGTTCGGGCTGTCGATGGACTACGAGGTGTTCCTGGTCGCTCGCATCCGCGAATTCTGGCTCGTGGAGCAGGACAACGACGAGAGCGTCGCCCTCGGCCTGGCCCACACCGGACGGGTGATCACGGCCGCGGCTCTGGTGATGTCGATATCGTTCGGCGCGCTGATCGCCGCCGAGGTGTCGTTCATGCGGATGTTCGGACTCGGGCTGACCATCGCCGTCCTGGTGGATGCGACCCTCGTGCGGACAGTGCTGGTGCCGGCTTTCATGCACCTGATGGGGCGGTGGAACTGGTGGGCGCCGGCGCCACTGGCCCGGCTGCACAAACGCATCGGCATCAGTGAATCGGCGCCCGAGCCGTTGGCATGCAGCGCACGATGACGGCGGCCAAGCGGCGTCGGGCCCCGCGTGGGTCCGGTGACCAGTTGCGTGACGAAATCATCGACGCGGCAACCGAATTGCTCCTGGAGTCCAACCAGGAGAAGGCAGTGTCAATCCGGTCCGTCGCGCAACGGGTGGGCGTCACCCCGCCATCGATATACCTGCATTTCGCCGACAAGGATGCCTTGTTGGACGCGGTGTGCGGCCGCTACTTCGAGCGACTGGACGACGTCATGCAGCAGGTGGCCGACGAGCAACCGACGACGATCGACCGGTTGCGCGCACAGGGCCTGGCGTACGTCCGCTTCGCGCGGCAGAACCGCGAGCTCTACCGCATCGCCATGATGTCCGAGGGGCATCCGGGCAGCGACGTGGACCAGGCCCTCAACGCCGCCGCCTTCGTACATATGCGGGATTCGGTGCAGGCCCTGATGGACGAGGGCAATTATCCGCGCGGCGATGTGACGGCGGCGGCACTCGGATTGTGGACGGTGGCACACGGCTTGGCTGCGCTGTTCATCTCGCGGCCGTATCTGCCCTTCGGCGATCTGGAGGAGTTCGCCGACCGGGTGCTCAGCGCCGCGTGCCTCGGTGGCATGGTGAGAGGTCTGGGCGCACCGGAGGTAACGCCGCAGCAGCTGGTCGAGAGACTGAAAGGTTCCTGACGATGACTGATACGACGGTGGACAACCCGTTCTTCGCCCGGATGTGGATCGCGATGTCGTCGCGTGAGCGCAAGTTCATGACCAAACTGCGGCAGGAGAATCTGGCTGGGCTCAGCGGCCGGGTGCTAGAGGTCGGTGCCGGAACCGGAACCAACTTCGCCTTCTACCCCGACACCGTGACCGAGGTGGTGGCCGTGGAGCCGGAGGCCCGGCTGGCACCGCTGGCCCGCGAGGCGGCGCTGACCGCCCCCGTGCCCGTGACCGTGCGCACCGAGACCGTCGAGAGCTTCGACAGCGACGAGCTTTTCGACGCAGTCGTGTGCTCGCTGGTGCTGTGCTCGGTCGATGAGCCGGAAAGCGTTCTGCAGCAGATGTATTCACGGCTCAGGCCGGGCGGCGAGCTGCGTTACTTCGAGCACGTCGCGAGTGGCGGGGTTCGTGGCCGGGCGCAGAGATTCCTGGATTCGACGTTCTGGCCGAAGGTTTCGGGCAACTGTCATGCGCACCGGGAGACTGAGCAGAGCATTGTCGGTGCGGGATTCCAGGTCGCCACCGCCCGCCGGGTGCTGATGCTGCCGGGCTGGGTGCCGCTGGCAGAGGTGGCGTTGGGCCGGGCCGTCAGGCCCGTTTGATCGTCGGCAGCAGTTCGGGCAGCCGCTGCAACAGGGTGGGCAGCGCCGTCGCCGCGGTCTCCCGTAGGGATATGGTGGCCAGATCGGAGAAGGGCGTCGGCTGCGGATTTACCTCGATCACCGGAATGCCCTGCTGCGCAGCTGCTTCCGGTAGCGATGCCGCCGGGTACACCACCGAGGAGGTGCCGACGGTGATCACCAGGTCCGCGGCGCTGACCGCCGCGACGGAGTTGTTCCACGCGTCGGAGGGCAGGTTCTCGCCGAACCACACGACGTCGGGCCGGATCAAGCCGCCGCAGTAGCACTCTGGTGGTTCGATGGCGATTTCAGGCTCCGGCATCGGCGGGAGGGTGCCCTCGAATTCGGCTTTGCAACTGTCGCAATGGAAGTGGAACAAGCTGCCGTGCAGGTGGTGCACCCGGGTGCTGCCGGCCCGCTCGTGCAGATTGTCGATGTTCTGGGTGACGACATCGACCTCGGTGTAGTCCTGCCACGCGGCCACTGCACGGTGGCCGTCGTTGGGCGACACGTTGCCCATCATGTGATGGCGCCACAGATACCAGGCGAACACCCGCTCGGGGCGTCGGCGCCAGGCGTCCGAGCTGGAGATCTCGTAGGGGTCTGTGTTGGCCCACAGGCCGGTCTCGGCGTCCCGGAACGTTGGTACACCACTGTCGGCGGACATCCCCGCACCGCTGAACACCGTCACCCGCATTCGACCACGGTATCGGGTTTCCGGTGATCTGAGCCACTTCGCCGCCATCGGTCATACTCGGCGGATGACCGATTTCGGTGAGTGGGTTCGCCTCGATCCGCACGCAGGGCCGCTGTTCGACCAGTTGCGCCTGCAGATCATCGAGGCCATCCGCGACGGCCGGCTGCCTGCCGGAACCCGGCTGCCCACCGTGCGCGACCTGGCCGGCACGCTGGGGATGGCGGCCAACACCGTCGCCCGCGCTTACCGTGAGCTCGAAACCGCAGGCGTTCTCGAAACCCGTGGGCGGTCAGGAACTTTCGTCGCTGCCGCCGACCCAGCCGGGGCGGCGATGGTGGATGCGGCGAATGCCTTCGCCGACACCGCGCGGGCGTTGGGGGTGCTCAAGGCGGACGCGCTGCGGTACCTGGACGCGGCGTTCGAGTAGGTCGCTGAGGGCCGATGATGACGGCTTCCGGCCCGGTGCCCTCGCGGAGGGGCGACACGCCGACTCTCAACCGCGCCAGCGCAAAACGTCCAGTGCGACGCCAACTTCGATGCTGTTGTCGGCCAACGGGCGCGGCAGCAATTCGTCGGCCCGGGCCAGCCGGCGCAGCAAGGTGTTGCGGTGGGTGAACAGCTTGCCGGCGGCGCGGGACACGTTGCACTGCTCGTGGACGAATGTGCGCACCGCGGAGCGCAATTCCGGGCTGGCGGTTTCCAGCTCACCGAGGACACGTTTGACGAAGACTGCGGCGCGGTCGGCGTCCGCGGTCAGCAGCGCGACCATCTCGATATCGGTGTACTCCGCGATCTGCTGCGGAGAGTGCAGGCGCGCCATCATCTGCTGAGTGGTGAGCGCATCGAAGTGGCTGCGCCGGTACCCGTCGACCCCGGAGCCGGTGGAACCGATCGCGACGCGGACGTCGCGGCCGACCACACGTGCGAGCGCGCTGACGTCCACCGGGCCGGGTGCCCACACCCACCGCGTGGCGGCACTGGCCAGCACGCTGAGCGGCCGGCCACCCGCGGCTTGCCCGAAAGCCTCGGCGGCGCGGTCCAATTGAGATAGATCGCTGTCCGGATTATCGGTCCACATGACGGCGGCGGTGTGGGTGCCGCCGAGGCCGTAAGCCAGCCGGCTTTCGGCGCGTTGACGGGAGATCGGGGCGCCGTCCAGGAGCAGTGCGACCGTCGCACGCCGCTCGGCGTGGCTGCCGCGCGTGAGCTCGTCGCGCTCGAGTTCGATCTGGGCGGCGATGGCGGCCAACGTGGCCTCGATGAACTCGCTGATCGATCGCGAGCACACATCGAGCATCGCGTGCAGTTCCACGGGGTCGGCTGTCAGTTCGAAGGCGATATCCATCAGGCGTCGCCACGCCACGCCCTCGCCGACCCGGTAGGCGTCCAGCGTGTACGTGTCGACGCCGCGGCGGACCATTTCCCGGGCGACACTCATCGGCTCGGCGCCGGCGTTGGGCGGCACCGGTGCGCCGGGATCGCGTACGTTGGCCGCGCCCCAGAACAACAGATTCGACCGGTTGCTGCGGCTCACCGCGGCAGCCAGTTCGGGGTCCGACGCGATGGCCGGATTGGCCCCCAGCACGGCACGGTCGAG
This sequence comes from Mycolicibacterium sp. CBMA 226, assembly GCF_009729075.1. Classification (GTDB taxonomy): domain Bacteria; phylum Actinomycetota; class Actinomycetes; order Mycobacteriales; family Mycobacteriaceae; genus Mycobacterium. The sequence continues at coordinate 437,351 of NZ_VTGY01000015.1, forward strand.
TTCGTCGAGCCACTCCACAGGGGCATTGACGACCACCTGAGCGCACTGCCGAATCAGGTCGCGTACCTGCGGTGACGGGCCGGTTGCGTCCATCGGGTCAGGCTATCGCTGTTGGTGCACAATGCACCAGGGGCTCGGATATTTGAGACGTTTTGACCTTCAGTCGAGGTTCGGCGCGCGCCACCATTATTGCCACGCCCACCACCGCCAACAGGGAGTTCGCAATGGAGCACACCGCCAACACCACCACGGTCGACGTGCTGATCGTCGGCGCCGGAATCTCCGGCATCGGCGCCGCCTACTACCTGCAGCAGGAACATCCCGGACGGTCGTACACCATCCTGGAGTCCCGCGGCGCGACCGGCGGAACGTGGGACCTGTTCCGGTACCCCGGCATTCGCTCCGACTCCGACCTGCACACCTTCGGCTACGAGTTCAAGCCGTGGCGCGACGAGGACGCTATCGCCTCGGCCGACAAGATCCTCGGCTACCTGCGCGAGACGGTCCGCGAGAACAACATCGACCGCAACATCCGGTTCCACCACAAGGTGCTGGGCGCCGCCTGGGACAGCGACACCGCGCGCTGGCTCGTCGACGTCGAACGGACCGACACCAACGAGCGGGTGCACATCTCCGCCAACTGGCTGTTCTGTGCCGGCGGCTACTACCGCTACGACCAGGGCTTCACCCCGCAGTTCCCCGGCCGCGACCGCTTCACCGGTCAGATCGTCCACCCGCAGCACTGGCCCGAGGACCTCGACTACACCGGAAAGAAGGTCGTCATCATCGGCAGCGGGGCGACCGCGGTGACGCTGGTGCCGTCGATGGCGGCCAAAGCCGCACACGTCACGATGCTGCAGCGCTCGCCGACCTACATCCTTCCGGTGCCGTCCAAGGACGCCTTCGCCAACGTGGCCGGCCGCGTACTGGGCGCTGACCGCGGCTACGCCCTGGCCCGGCGGAAGAACGTCATCCGGCAGCGCGCGGTGTACACCCTGTGCCAGAAGTATCCGGCCGCCGCCCGGCGGGTGATCCGCTGGACCAACGCCCGGGAGCTGCCGGCGGGCTACCCCGTCGACACGCACTTCAGCCCCGACTACAAGCCGTGGGATCAGCGTCTGTGCACCGTGCCGGACGCCGACCTGTTCAAAGCCATCGGTGCGGGCAAGGCTTCGGTCGTCACCGACCGCATCGCGACCTTCACCGAGACCGGCATCGAGCTGGAGTCGGGGCAGCACCTGGACGCCGACATCATCGTCACCGCAACGGGTTTGAACGTTCAGATGTTCGGTGGCATGACGCTGACCGTGGATGGCACGGCCGTCGACTTCGCCGACACAGTCGCCTACAAGGGCATCATGCTCTCGGATGTGCCGAACTTCGCCTTCGCGTTCGGTTACACCAACTCCTCGTGGACGCTCAAGGTCGGGCTGCTGTGCGAGCACTTCTGCCGACTGCTGAGCCACATGGACGAACACGGATTCGACAGCGTGCGACCCGAGTTCGACGACGCGGGCATGGAGACCAAACCCCTGCTGGACTTCGCCGCCGGATACGTCGAGCGGGTCGCGCACCTGCTGCCGCGACAAGGCGCCGACGGTCCCTGGGTGATGTCGATGAACTACAACTTCGATCGCGAGGTGCTGCGGCACGGCGCGGTGGCGGACCCGAACCTGCGGTTCGCCGCCACCCGCCGCGCAGAAGTTGGGGAGTTCGCGCCGGTTTCCTAATCGGCTCTCAGGGCGGCCGTTTACGCTGGCGTGAATGGAGACATCTAAGGCGAGCGAAACGACGGGATGTATGGAGTCGCCAGCCGTGCCGCCCGAGATCCCCGGTGTCCCTTCAGCTGTCGGCGTCGAATTGCCGCGCGGGCCGGTGCCCGGGCGGCCGTATTCGTTGCCGCTGGATTTGCTCACCGAGCAGTACGGCCCACTGTTCTACGCTGACCTCGGGCCTGGCCGGCGGCTCTACGCTTGTTCGCTGGCACTGGTCGACGAACTGTGCGATGAGAGCCGGTTCAGCAAAGCGCTGACGGGCCGGTTGGCCAGGTTTCGCCCTGTGGTCGGCAACGGGCTCTTCACCGCGTACCCCGGCGAGGAGGGCTGGCAGGAAGCTCACGACGTCCTGATTCCCGGATTCAGCTTCAGCGGACTGCGCAGCTATCACCCGGCAATGTTGGACATCAATCGACAGTTGATCGAGCAGTGGGACGCCGCGGTAGGTACCCGAACGGTGGACGTCGCGGGAGACTTGGCCAAGCTGGCCATGGACACCGTCGGCTTGGCCGGGTTCGGGGCCCGGTTCGACTCCTATCAGCACGACGGACTCGCCGACATCCCAGCGAGTTTCGCAGCCACACTGAACCAGGTACTCCTCGGACCCAACGCCGACCAGGCGGTGTTCGAGACCGAGCGCGGGAAGCTGTTCAGCTTCATCACGGACCTGATCGCCCAGCACCGCGCGGGTGACGTGGACCTCGACGACCTCTTGGCCTTGATGCTGCAGCCCGGGCCCGACGGGAAACCGATCCTGGACGACGGCAGCATCCGCAACCAGATCGCCACGTTCCTGGTCGCCGGGCAGGACACGACGTCGATACTGATGCCGACGGCGCTGTACAGCATCGTCAAGAATCCCGCGGTGCTGCATCGCGCGCAGGCGGAGGCGGACGCGGTGTTCGGCCCCGACGACGACCACGTGCCGGCGTTTGACGAGATCGGCAAGCTCACCTACATCCGCCGGATCATCGATGAGGCATTGCGGCTGTCGCCGCCGGTGCGGGAATTCGACCGAATGGCATTGGCGGACACCGTGATCGGCGGACGGTATCCGGTGCGGCAGGGTGAAGCGGTGACGGTTCTGACGTCGTCGCTGCACCGGCAGCCGGAGTGGGGCGACAACGTCGACATCTTCGATCCCGACCGCTTCGACACCGAACGGGCCGGGCAGCGTCCGGTCAACCTGTTCAAGCCGTTCGGCACCGGCGCGCGGTCCTGTATCGGACGCCAATTCGCGCTGCACGAAGCAACCATGGCGATCGCGACCTTGGTGCACCGCTACCGGTTCGTCGACGTCGAGCACTACACGTTGCGCACCCACAGCGACGTGCTGCGCAAGCCGGAGGGCTTCCATCTGAAACTCATCCGCCGGACGCCCGAGGAACGTCGGCAGGCTCCCGCGGCCGTCGAGGTGGCGCCGGTGACGCAGTCGCGCGCTGCCGTGCCGTCCGGCACGAAACTGCTTGTGCTGCATGGGTCGAACCTGGGCAACTGCCGGTCGCTGGCACAGCAACTCGGTGACGAAGCCGTCGACCTCGGTTACGAAACGACCGTCGCCGCACTGGATTCCGCGACCGGCGCACTGCCGGAGAATGGAGCGGTGGTGATCGTCGCCGCGTCGTACAACGGGATGCCGACCGACGATGCCCGCGCGTTCGTGGACTGGCTGGACAGCACTGGCGACCATGCGCCGGCGGTGCCATATGCGGTTCTCGGTGTCGGAGACCGCAACTGGGCCGAGACCTACCTGGCGATACCCCGGCGCATCGATGCCCGGCTCGCGGAACTCGGTGCCACGCAACTCCTTCCGATGGCAGAAGCCGATACCTCGGGTGACTTCGCCGGCGTGGTGGAGGATTTCTCGGTGGCGCTGTGGAACGCACTCGGCGGGGTCTTCGGTGTCGTTGCCACGGATGAACCCCCAGTGGACGAGTCGCTCTACGATCTGCGCGCCATCGACGGGCCCGTCACCGCCGCGATCGACGCCCGCTACCAAGTGCAGCCGGCGACGGTGCTCGACAACATTCCGCTGGTGGACACCGGCTCAGAATTCGGGCAGGACAAGCGGTTGATCCGCATCGCGCTGCCTGACGGTGTCGAGTACCAGACCGGCGACCACCTCACCGTGCTGCCGGACAACAGCCCCGCGCTCGTCGACGAGGTCGGTGAACTGCTGGACCTGCGTCTCGACCGCCGCATCTCCATCAATCCCCGGCGCAGTACCCGGCGGGCCATCCCGATCGACCGGGAAGTCACTGTGCGCGAACTGCTTACGCACTTCCTCGAACTCCGCAAGCCGGCCAGTCGCAGCCAGCTGCTGCGGCTCGCCGCGGCCAATCCGTGCCCACCGGAACGTGCCGCCCTGACCGCCCTCGCCGACGACCCCGATGCCCGCGCGCTCAGCATCACCGAGTGCCTGGCGGAGTTCCCGGCCACCCAGCTGACCCGTGAAGAGCTGCTGGAACTGTTCGAACCGATGTCGCCGCGGCACTATTCGATCGCCACGTCGTCGCGCCGCCGGGTCCGGGAAGTCGAGCTGGTGGTGGGAGTCCTGGAAGGCCCGGCGCGATCCGGGGCCGGCGTGTTCCGCGGTGTCTCATCCAGCTACCTCGCGGATTCCGTTCCAGGACAGCAGATTCGGATGCGCGTGGATCCGGCCCGGCAGGCGTTCCGCGCCGGCGCCGATCCGACCCGTAACGTCATCCTGGTCAGCGCCGGGACGGGCGTCGCCCCCTTCCGGGGGTTCATCGGGGACCGGCTGGGCGCGCTGGAAGCCGGCGAGCCGTTCACCGCCGCGCTGTGTTTCTTCGGCGTGCGGCACCCAGACGTGGACTACCTGTTCCGTGACGAGGCCGAGGACGCCGAACGTCTCGGCATCGTGCGGATGCGGCCGGCGTTCTCCCGGGCGGGTGATGAGGTCAAGTACGTGCAGGACCGCATCGCGGCGGACGCCGACGAGGTGTGGGACATGCTCGGCGACCCGACCAACGACACCCACGTCTACGTCTGCGGCGACGGCGCCCGGATGGCGCCCGCCGTGCGCGCCGCGTTCCAGGACATCTACCGCAGCAGGACCGGCGCCGACGACGACGCGGCCCGTGCCTGGCTGGCCGACCTGGTGAACACCGACCGCTATGTCGAGGACGTCTGGGCCGGCTGAGCGCGCCGGATGGCGGCCAGCCCGCGCATGCCGTGGTAGATCACCAGCGCCGCAACGGAACCGAGCGCGATGCCGGTGAACGTCAACGGTCCGGCCTGCCACGTGAAATCGGCGATACCGATGATCAGCGGGATGGCGGCGGTCATCTGGTTGATCGGCTGGGAGAAATCCACGTGGTTGGTCAGCCAGATCCGCACCCCGAGGATGCCGACCAGACCGTAGAGCACGATCGTCGCCCCGCCGAGCACGCCCGGCGGAATGGCCGAGATGGCCGCACCGACCTTGGGACACAACGACAGTGCGACGGCCACGACAGCAGCCACCCAGTATGCGGCGGTCGAATAGATACGCGTAGCGGCCATCACCCCGATGTTCTCGGCGTAGGTGGTGGTGGCCGAGCCGCCGCCCGCACCGGCCAGCACGGTGGCGACCCCGTCGGCCGCGAGTGCCCGGCCCATCAGCGGATCGAGGTCTTTCCCGGTCATCTGGCCGACTGATTTCACGTGTCCGATGTTCTCGGCGATCAGCGCGATCACCGCCGGCAGGAACATCGGTAGGACCGCCAGGCTGAACGACGGACCGTGGAATTCGGGCAGCCCGATCCACGGGGCGGCAGCGATGGCCGCGGTGTCGACTTCGCCGAGGGCCAGCGCCAGCAGATAGCCGATGACGACGGCCAGGAAGATGGCGAGCCGGCCGATGATGCCGCGGAAGAACGCCAGCGTTGCGACGAGCAACACGAGCGTCACGAGACCGTCCAGCGGCCCCTTCTCGAAATTGTGCTTCGCCGCCGGGGCCAGGTTGAAGCCGATCAGCGCGACGATCGCACCGGTGACCACCGGCGGCAGCGTCGCATCCAGCCAGTGCGTGCCGACCAGGTGCACCACCGCGCCGACCAGGATCAGCAGCAGACCCACGGCGATCAAACCGCCCAGCGCACTACCGCTTCCGTGGGCAGCGGTCGCGGCGGTGACCGGCGCGATCACCGAGAAGCTCGACCCGAGATAACTCGGTAGTCGGTTTCCGGTGATCAGGAGGAACAGGATCGTGCCGACGCCGGAGAACAGCAGTGTGGTGGCGGGTGGGAAACCGGTCAGCACCGGCACGAGGAACGTGGCGCCGAACATCGCCACCACATGCTGGGCACCGATACCGATGGTGCGGGGCCAGCTGAGCCGTTCATCGGGGCCGACGACGGTGGCGTCCGGTCCGACCGGCGTCCAGGAGAGCGGAATCATCCGGTCATATTGCCGGACATCGTTCACTTTCGCTGTCTGTCAGCGCATTTGGTTACCAGCCGTCAGCCGAACTCGAGCAGCGTCATGGCCGGCCGGACAGGGTCGAGGAGCGGCGTTCGGTGTGCCACCCACAACAGCGCGTTGAGGAGCCGGCCACGGGCAGTGGGGGCGGGCACATCGTGTACCGACCGGATCCCGGGCACGATGTCGATCAACCGCGCGGCCTCGCTCGCGGACATCGTGAACGGCATCGGCGGCACCCGGTAGCTCCGCGACATCCGCATCCCGCGGCCGATCAACTTGGCGAACAGCGCCGGTGGCAGGTCGAACATCATCCGTCCGCCCGGAAAGCGTTTGGCGCACGCGGCGATCAGACCCATCGACTCCTCGGGCTGCAGATACATCAGCAATCCTTCGGCGGTGATGAAGACGCCCTCGGAGGTGTCGACCCGGTCCATCCAGCTGTAGTCGAGGGCGGACTGTGCGCATACGTCGACGCGGTCGGACGGTGGCAGCAGTTGGTTGCGCACCTCGATCATCGGCGGCAAATCGACTGTCAACCAACGGAACTGGTCGCCGACGCCGCCGGCCGAGATGCGGTAGAAGCTGGTCTGCAGGCCTTCGGCGAGGGCCACCACGGTGGCCTTGGGATGATCGCGAAGGTAGTCGCGGGTCGCCCGGTCGAAGGCCAACGACCGCAGGGCCATGTCCTGCCGGTGCGCCGGCCCGAATTTCGCGAAGTCGAAGTGGATGCGGTCGGCGACCTCGACCGCGACCGGGTCGTCGAGGATCCGATCCGGCCGGCGGGCCTCGTTGGCGCGGACCTGCAGCGTCAGCAGTGCGGTCTCCGAGACGCCGGTTAGCGAGGTGCCGTCGATCTTCTGCGGTGAACTCATAGGGCGGCCAGCACTTTCTCGACGGTGCGCAGGTTGCGGGTGGTGGTGGACGATTTGTAACGCTTCTTGGCCATGGTTTTGCTGAGCGGGCTGTCCAGCGTGCTGCCGCGGGCCACCTGCCAGTACAGGACGCCGTGACCGCGCTGGATCGTGCCACCGGAGGTGGGCGTCAGGGCGGCCAATTCGTCCAGCACCTCGGGGTCGCTGACGAACGTGATGTACGAATGATGCCCGTCGACTTCGCGTTCGAACGGGTAGTCCGCCGAGATGGTCCGGAGTTCGTCCATCGGGTACACCAGTACCCAGGCGTCGTACCCGAACGATTCCCGCAGCGCCGCTTCGGCTTTCGTGCGGACGGTCGCTGCCTTCGCTGAGCTGGACAGCACGACGTTGCCACTGGCGAGCAGGGTCTTGACCTCGTCGAAGCCGGCCTGCTGGAAGGCGGCCGCCACGTCGGCCATCTTCAGATTCACGCCGCCGACGTTGACGCCGCGCAGGAACACCGCGTAGCGCGTCATGGGAACTCCGTCATGAAGCCCAATGGTAGGCAGTTGCGCCGTACGCTGGGTGCCATGACCCGTCAGGTCTTCGAAGACAAGCTGCTGGCACTGATCAGCGACAATTCGCTCGGCGTGCTGGCCACCATCAAACGCGACGGTCGACCGCAGTTGTCGAACGTGTCCTACTACTTCGACCCGCGGGCCGTCACCATCGGGGTGTCGATCACCGAACCAAGGGCCAAGACCCGCAACCTGCGGCGGGATCCGCGGGCGTCGATCTATGTGCGGTCCGACGACGGCTGGGCGTACGCGGTGGCAGAGGGCGATGCGGTGCTGAGCCCGCCGGCCGCGGCACCCGACGACGACACCGTCGAGGGGCTGATTGCCTTGTACCGCAACATCTCCGGTGAGCACCCGGACTGGGACGACTACCGACGTGCGATGGTCGCCGATCGCCGGGTGCTGCTCACCATGCCCATAACGCACTTGTACGGGCTGCCTCCGGGCGTGCGCTGAACGCGCTAGTCTGCGTTCATGGCCGAGAACTCCGCCGAAGGTTCAGCATCGTCCGACGAGACCAAGCGCAAATTCCGCGAGGCGCTCGAGCGTAAGAAGGCCGGCTCTGCCGGCGGCACCGCCCACCGGGACGGCGGGGCCAAGAATTCCAAGTCGCATGGTGCGGCCGGCGGTGGTCGCCGGGAATTCCGCCGCAAGAGCGGCTAGTCCCGGGCCAATGCCCGAGCCGTGACGAGCGCCGCCAGTAGCACCGAAACGCACTGCAGGCCGGTGTCTTTCAGGCCCCAGCCGACCGACGCCAGCGTCGCGGCGCCGGCGATCACCAACAGCGTGCCGACGGCTACGCTGCGCCAGCCCGGTGCCGAGACCGTACCGCCGTCCCACAGCGGTAGCGGGTTGTTCTCCAGCGGTCGCAGCAGGAGGAACAGCCCGGCGACCAGCGCCGCCATGATCGTCAGCTGGTAGACGCTCAAGACCAGGAAGTGTGGCTGGCCGGGGTAGCGGGGCAGTCCCGCGAGATCGAAGGCCAGGTGCATACCGAGCAGTGCGGGCATGTGCCACAGGTAGAGCGTCATGGCGCCGGTGTTGCCGATCACCGCCAGGCGCCACACCTGCGGCCGGGCGGCCCAGCGGCTGATGGCCGGGGCGGCCGCAATGGCGAACGCGCACATCATGATTGCGTGACCGGCCAGCAGCAGCGACGGCGGCGTCATGTTCTTGATGTGCTGCGTCTCGATGCCAACCAGGCTCAGCTCGTACGGGCCGGCCCAGACCAGCGCCACGTTCAGCGCCAGCATGGCCAGACCGAGTCGCAGCGCCGCCGTGGTGGTCAGCAGCCCACGGCGGTACGCCACCCCGAACATGCCGGGGATCAGCCACACCACGAAGTTCACATAGCCCAGCGCCGACCAGGAGTGGTCGTTGATGCGGATGGCGTCGACGAGCGCGACCAGGGCGTAGGTGCCGGCCACCGACGCGACGAGCTGGGGCACCGTAGTGATTCGCACCAGCAGCGGCACTGCGGCCAGCACCATGACGTAGGCGCCCAGGAACCACAGCAGCTGAGTGCTGATGCCTGCGATGGGTTCGTAGACATGGATCGGCAACAGCGGCTTGAGGATCAGCAGCCCCGCGGCCCAGAACGCCAGGTAGAAGAACACCGGACGGTACAGCCGGGTGCAGCGCTTGAGCAGCCAACCGCCCCAGCTCGTCCCGCTGCGGTACGAGCCGGCCGAGACCGCGACGCCCGCGAAGAAGAACAGCGGCATGATTTGAAACACCCAGGTCAGTGCCTGGACCACCACCGAGGTGGTGAGCAGGTTGCCCCACCGGAACACGTCGTGGTCGATGATGCTGGTAGCCATGATCGTGTGACCGGCGACGACGCCGACCAGTGAGACGATGCGGATGACGTCGATGGCGCGGTCACGGTCGGCCGGCGTGCGCTGTGCGATCTCGGCAGCAGAAGGAAAGACGCGGGTGGTCATGCCTTTGAACGTAAGGGGCAGGCCCCTAGGTATTGCTACTCAAATCAAGCTGACCTGCGGCGTTCCTGCCAGAGGACAGCGGCGAGGCACACGGCCGCCAGGGCGGCGATGACGACGGCGAAGCTGACTCCGGCAGCCTGCAGGCCCCAGCGCTGGGCCGCGAAGCCGAGGCTGACGACCGGCAGTGAGATGGCCACGTAGGCCACCACGAAGTACGTCGAACTGACTTCGGCGCGCCGCTCCGTCGCGGTGCCTTCGACGACGGCCGCCAGCCCGCGGCTGAAGCTGATGCCCTGCCCGACGCCGGCCACGACAGCTGCGGCCAGAAGACCGGCAAGTGACGAAAATCGCAGTGCCACAGCCAGAATCACCATGCCCGCGACCAGGATGGCGCAGCCGAGCGCGACGGCCCGCGGGGGATGGAGGTGTCGTCCCGCCAGCTGAGCGGCAGCGGAGGCGACGAAGATCGATGCCGCGACGGCGCCGCCGACGGCGTGGTTGTCGATGCCGATGACGCTGCTGACGAACGACGGCGCCACGGCCGTGAACAGGCCCATCACCGCGAACCCGGCGAATGCGGCGGTGGCCGCGAGGGCGAACGTCGCGCGCACCTCGGCGGGGACCGACAGCCGCTGGAAGCCGATCCGACCGGCACGGCTCGAGGTTTCGGGGACCAGCCACACCGCGGCGATGGCCAGCACTGCCAGCACGATGTGCACGATGAACGGCAGCTGCAGCGGATGCGGCGCGTACTGGACCAGCAGGCCGGCCACGACCGGGCCGGCGCCCAGCCCGCCGATGTTGGCGATGGTCGCGCCGGCTGCGGCCTGCTCCCGGCGATCCTCCGGCACGGACTCGACGACGGCCGCCGTCGCGGTGCCGGTGAAGATGCCTGCCGACAAGCCCGACAGCAGCCGGCCCACCAGCAGCAACGGCACGCTGTCGGCATAGAGGAAGACGACGGCGCTGGCGATGGCCGCGAGCGCCCCGGCGATCAGTACCGGCCGTCGGCCGATTGCGTCGGACCAGCGGCCGAACAGCAGCAGCGCGGCCAGCACGCCGATGGCGTAGGCCGAGAAGATGACCGTTGTGGTCAGTACCGCGAAGTGCAGGTTGTGGGCGTAGAGCGCGTAGATCGGCGTCGGCAGCGTGGTGCCCAACATGATGGCGGCGAAGGCGTAGGCCAGTAGCGGGAAGCCAAGGCGCGAGGTCACGGTTCGAGTCTGGAGCACGGGTACGGCAACAAGCGCGCGACCCGCTGGCATTCCTCAGCGGCGCGGCGCGGGGGAGGTTACGACGATCACCTCGGCGGTCTCGTCGCCGACCTGACGAAGTTTGTGCTGCGTGGCGGCGTCGAAGTAGGCGCAATCACCGGTGGCCAGTTCGACGAGGCGGCCGTCGTAGTTGAGCTCGACCTTCCCGGCGTGGACGAACACGAACTCCTGGCCGGGATGTGTGGGGTGGGCATGGGCGGTGAACTGGCGGCCCGGGCGCGCCAGGAACGGTGCCATGGCCTTGCCGAGCATGCCCGCCGCGATGGCGTGATTGCGCCCGTTTCCGCGCTCCGACGCGTGCTCGACGGTGAAAGTGCTGACTTCGGGATCGTCGGAAAAGAGTTGTGCCACATCGACATCGAGCGTTCGCGAGATTTTGAGTGCGGCGGCGATCGACGGTACGCTCTGGCCGCGCTCGACCTTCGACAGGTAGCTCTTGGTCAGCCCCGTACCAGCTGCCAGCTCCTCCAGCGTCATCCCGCGTTGCTGACGCACCGCACGCAACAAGCCACTCACGCCGCCCAGGATATCTCATTGACTGCGTGACACAATGTGTCCTATGGTCTGCAATGTGTCATAGGGGTGCGGTGACGCGCCGAAGTCGAGGGGAGTGCCGAATGACCGACACCATGCACGATTCCAAGAGCACGCTGATGCAGCGCGCCGAGGACGGATTGAACCGTCATATCGCGGAGTCCAACTGGACCGTCCGCGAGAAGCTGGCGCTGACCTGCCGGGCGTTGTTCGACGCCGGACATGATTCGGGCCTCGCCGGGCAGATCACCGCCCGCGCGGAGGAGCCGGGCACGTACTACACGCAGCGCCTCGGGCTGGGTTTCGACGAGATCACCGCGGGCAACCTACTGCTCGTCGACGAAGACCTCAATGTCCTCGACGGTGGCGGAATGGCCAACCCCGCCAACCGCTTTCACTCGTGGATCTACCGGGCTCGGCCCGACGTGAACTGCATCGTGCACACGCATCCGTTCCACGTCGCGGCGCTGTCGATGCTCGAAGTCCCGTTGGTCGTGTCGCAGATGGACATCGCGCCGCTGTACGACGACTGCGCTTTCCTGGCGGACTGGCCGGGTGTTCCGGTGGGCAACGAAGAAGGCGAGATCATCTCCGGCGCGCTCGGGGACAAGAAGGCCATCCTGCTGGCCCACCACGGCCAGGTGGTGGCCGGCGCGAGCGTCGAGGAAGCCTGCTCCCTGGCCATGCTCATCGAACGTGGGGCGGAGCTCCAGCTGGCCGCCATGGCTGCCGGCACCATCGCTCCGTTGCCGGACCGGCTGGCCCGCGAGGCCCACGACTGGACGCTGACGCCCAAGCGCAGCGTCGCCAACTTCGCCTACTACGCCCGGCGTGCCCAGGTTCGCCACCCCGACGCCGTCGACCACTGACCACCTCAGAGAACACTGACCACCCAGAAAGGACCTGACCTCATGACCGATATCCACGGTATAATCGCCTACCCGATCACCCCGTTCACCGCTGACGGCGGCAACGTCGACACCGACACGCTGGCTGCCGTCGTCGAGCAACTCGTCAGCACCGGCGCCCACGCCATCGCACCGCTCGGCAGCACCGGCGAATCCGCGTACCTCACCGAAGCCGAGTTCGACGCCGTCGTCGACACCACCGTGGCCACCGTCAGCGGCCGTGTCCCCGTCATCGTCGGAGCCTCGGATCTGACCACTGCCAACACCATTCGGCGTGCGCGGTACGCGCAGCAGGCCGGCGCAGACGCGGTCATGGTCCTGCCGATCTCCTACTGGAAGCTGAACGAGCGGGAGATCGTCCAGCACTACGCCGGCATCTCGGCCGCGGTCGACCTGCCGATCATGGTGTACAACAACCCCGCCACCAGCGGCATCGACATGGGCCCCGAACTGCTCGTGCGGATGTTCAACGACATCGACAACGTGCGCATGGTCAAGGAATCCACCGGCGACCTCACCCGGATGCTGCGCATCAAGGAGCTCTCCGGGGGGACGCTGCCGTTCTACAACGGCAGCAACCCACTTGTGCTCGACGCCCTGCTCGCCGGGGCGTCCGGATGGTGCACCGCCGCACCGAATCTGCGTCCGCAACCGTGTCTCGATCTGTACGACGCCGTGCGGCGCGGTGACACCGCACGCGCACAGGAGATTTACGACGATCTCGCGCCGCTGCTGCGCTTCATCGTCGCCGGCGGGCTGCCGACGACCGTCAAGGCCGGACTGGAGCTGCTGGGCCGCGATGCCGGCGATCCGCGTCCGCCACTGTTGCCGCTCGACGAGGCCGGCCGCGCGGAACTCAAAGGGCTGCTCGCCAGTGCGTGAGAGCGGCTACTGAATCGTCGTGATCGGGTGCGCCGACCAGGGTCCTAGACTGGCGTGATGTCGAAGCTGCAGCTGGTTCAGGAGCCGTCCGCCGACGCACTGCTCGAGTCCAACCCGTTCGCACTGCTGGTCGGGATGCTCTTGGATCAACAGATTCCGATGGAAGTGGCGTTCGCCGGTCCGAAGAAGCTCGAGGACCGGATGGGCGGCCTGGACGCCCGCGCGATCGCCGACTACAACCCCGACAAGTTCGCCGAGCTTTTCGCGCAAACCCCTGCCGTGCACCGCTTTCCGGGTTCCATGGCCAAGCGTGTCCAGGCACTGTCGCAGGTGATCGTCGACGAGTACGACGGCAATGCCGCCGCACTCTGGACCGTCGGTGATCCCGACGGCAAGGAAGTGCTGCGCCGGCTCAAGGCGCTGCCCGGGTTCGGTGAGCAGAAGGCCAAAATCTTCCTGGCGCTGCTCGGTAAGCAGTATGGCGTCACGCCCGACGGCTGGCGCGCCGCGGCGGGTGACTACGGCAAGCCGGGCACGCACATGTCCGTCGCCGACGTCGTCGACAAGGGCTCACTGGACCAGGTGCGCGCCTACAAGAAGCAGATGAAGGCGGCCGCCAAAGCGGCGAAAAGCTAGGTTGACGCTGCGCCCGCGGCGACTTGTGTCGAGTAGCTGGCGCCGTAGACGCGGGATCAACGGAATTCAGAGCGGCGGGCCGTCGAACCGCTCGCGGGTGGCGAACTCCGGCACCGGACGCCGCGTCAGCTTCGTCACCTGCTTGACGGGCTTGCCCAGCGGCAGCATGCAGGCCACTGCGTAGTTGTCGGGGATGCCGAGCAGTTCACGCACCTTGGGCTCCTGTGCCACCACCATGGTCGTGAGCACGCCACCGTAACCCTCGTTGCGGGCGGCCAACAGGATGTTCCACACGAACGGGTAGATCGACGCTCCGCTGATCACGCCGATGCGATCCAGGTGCCGATCGAATGCTGCCGCCACGCCGAGATCCAGACACACCACAAGCACCACCTCAGCGCCCAGCAGTGTCCCGGTGACCATGCCGTCGGGCACCGGCGTCGCCTCGACGACGGCCGGATCAACCCCGCAGGGCTGCAGCGGGTTCCACGGCCCTTCGCCGGCGGCGATCTGCGCGATGTACTGCCTGGCCCCGGGCTTGGACAGTTCGCCCAGCTGCTTGCGGGTTTCGACGTCACGCACCGCGATCACCCGCGCGCCCTGCCGGTTGCCACCACTCGGGGCGAAGCGCGCGTTGTCGAGGATGCGCTCGAGCACCTCGTCGGGCAGGGGCTCGCCGCTGAACTTGCGGACAGCCCCGGTCGTGCGCATGACGTCGTAAATCTCCATACCGACCATCATGCGTATGGGAAGGTGATGTGTATGGCTAAGACACACTTGAATTGCCCCTGCGGCGAGGCGATTTCCGGCAACGACGAGGACGATCTGGTCGAGAAGGCGCAGGCCCACCTCGCCGAGCAGCACCCCGGTCGTGAGTACGACCGGGAGATGATCCTCTTCATGGCCTACTGAGCCAACCGAAAGGCGAGCGTGGCTGCCGTTGGGGGGTAGCCACGCTCGCTGCTGTCCGCGTGGCTCCGCAGGTCGCGGGGGTTTGACGGCCTGATCCAAGGGAATGCCTCGGGTATGTACGAGGTACTGGAACGTGAAGGCAAATGGGACGTCGACGCCGAATTTCAGCTGCCCGACCTTCACGGCATCATCGCGGACGCCGACGTGGTACACGACACCGTCGACCTGACCAGCGACTACTACGACACCGCCGACCGTGATCTGCTGGCACACCGCGTCCAGCTCCGCCGTCGCACCGGTGACGATGACACGGGGTGGCAGCTGAAGGTCCCGACGGGTGATGGGCGCATCGAACTGCACTGGGCGTCCGCAGAGACATTGCCCGACGACGCGGCCGAGCTGCTCAGCGGCATGAGTCTCGGCAAGCAACTGGCGAGTGTCGCAACGATTCACACCATCCGGAAACGGTATCGACTCGCCGAACCGCGATCGGGCGAACTTTATGCCGAGATCGCCGATGACTCGGTGCGGGCGTGGGCGGACGAGCGGCTGTTGGCCTGGCGTGAGGTCGAGGTCGAACTCGGAACCCACGCCCCGTCGATTCCCAAGCGCCTCGTCAGACGACTGACGGCCGCCGGTGCCCGGCCGTCGCGTTTTCCGTCGAAGCTCGCCCACGTGCTGCCGCCGGTCCCGTCGGTTCAGCCGGCCTCGTCGGGGGCGCGCGCGTTGCTTCGGTACGTGAACGCGCAGATCGACGAGATCATGTTGGGCGACATCGAGTTACGACGTGGCCGCGACCCCATCCACGACACGCGCGTGGCGATCCGCCGGCTGCGGAGCACCCTGCGGGTGTTCGGCAAGATGCTCGACCGGTCGGCGACCGACCACCTCGATGAGGAGCTGCGCTGGTTCGCGGGGCTGCTCGGCGAGGTCCGCGATTGTCAGGTGCAGCAGCGTCGGTTCACCGAAGCGCTCGATGAGTTGCCGGAGGAATTGATCCTCGGTCCGGTGCGGGCCCGGGTGCGTACCGATCTGCAAGCGGTCGAGCTGCCGGCGCGCGTGCGCATCACCGAGGCCATGGACTCGCCGCGGTACCTGGCGATCATGGCGGTGCTGCGCTCATGGCGCACTGCGCCACCTGTGGATCCGGAGGCGAGCACCGCCAAACTCGTCAAGCGCGCGCGAAAGGCGCAGCGGAAAGCGGACCGTCGGCTGGTGGCGGCGCTCGATGTCGATGACAGTGACCCCGCGCTGCTGCATCGCGCCCGGAAGGCCGCCAAACGTGCCCGATACGCGGCGGAGCTGTGCCGGGACGTCGGCGCCGCCAAGCAGACGAAGCGAACGGTCAAGCATTACAAGCAGTTTCAGTCGATCCTGGGCGATCATCAGGACACCGTGGTCGCGGCCCGTCTGTTGCGCCGCTTGGCGCTGGCAAGTGGCACGACGGCCGGCGAGAACGGTTTCACCTTCGGCCTGCTGTACGGCCGTGAACAGCGGATCGCCGACGAGTGCCGACGGCAGGCGCGAGAGCTGTTGTGATCCGACCGGCATACTGACGAGCGTGACGCCGAGAAAGGTGGGGCCGACGCCCGAGCGGGGGTGGCTCACGCCGAAACAGCAGCGGGCCCGGGTGGCCTACATGCGGGTGCAGCTGCGGATGAACTACGAGATGAACCGGCAGCTACAGGCCGACTCCGGGCTGTCCCTGGCCGACTACGACGTGTTGGTGGCGCTCAGCGGCGACAACGACGCCGGACTGCGGGTCAGCGACCTCGCCGCCCAGATCGGCTGGGAACGCAGCCGGCTTTCGCATCAGCTGCGACGCATGGAGGAACGGGGCTTGACCGAGCGCCGCCCGAGCGCGGAGGACGGCCGCACCTCCAACGTGGTGCTGACCGCGGACGGCCGGCGCGCGATCACCGAGGCCGCCCCCGGACATGTCGACCTGGTACGCGCGCTGTTCTTCGATCCACTGCCTGAGAACCTGCTCGGGCCGTTCACCGCCGCGTTGGAGCACATCCACGTCAACCTCGATCACAACAGCTCGCTCCCGCCGGCGCCGAGCTGGAGTATTAGGTGACCTATCACCTAATACTCCAGGAGCTGAACAGTGAGTGAAGTCGTCACCCGCCTGATGGAAGCCAACCTGCTGTCCGTGTTCGACGAACGCGATCCGCAGCGCCGCGCCGCCGCGATCGCCGACACCTACGCGGAGGATGTGCAGTGGATCGATGACGACGGCACCACCGTCGGCCGTGACCAGTTGAATGCCAAAGCTGCTGAGCTGCAGGAGAAATTGGCGGGACTGCATTTCGTGAAGGCCGGTTCGGTCCGTCAGACCCGCGGCCTGGGTTTCCTGGCGTGGGAGGTTCGCACCCCGGATGACGCCACTGTCGCCTCGGGTTTCGACGTCGCCGAGATCGTCGACGACCGCATCGTTCGGATATGGACGGTGCTTAACGCCGGGGAATAGGTGATACGTCATCTAAGTTGATATGGACGAAAGCGTAATCCAGACAGAAACGGAGCCCGATCATGGGACAGCTCGAAGGCAAGACAGCACTGGTCACCGGAGGGACGTCAGGCATCGGCCTGGCCACCGCAAAGCGCCTCGCCGCCGAGGGCGCGTACGTGTTCATCACCCGGGCGTGATCGTGCTCGGCTCGATGAAGCCGCCGCATCCATCGGCGCTCACGGTGTGCAGAGCGACATCAGTAAGCCCGAAGAGCTCGACGCCCTGGCTGCCGAGATCGCCGAACACGGCGCGGGGCTCGACATCGTCTTCGCCAATGCCGGAGGCGGCGACTTCGCCGCCCTCGCCGATGTGACACCGCAGCATTACCGGGACAACTTCGACCGCAATGTGGCGGGCACGGTGTTCACCGTGCAGAAGACGCTGCCGCTGCTCAATGAGGGAGCTTCGGTCATCCTCGCCGGATCCACCGCAGCGTCCGAAGGGGTCCCGGCGTTCGGGCTCTACGCCGCGTCCAAGGCCGCCATCCGGTCTCTGGGCCGCACCTGGGCCGCCGAGCTGGCCGACCGCAAAATCCGGGTCAACACCATCGTTCCCGGGCCGATCGAAACTCCTGGGCTCACCGGCCTGGCACCTGCGGATCAGAAGCAGGACCTGCTCGACGGCATGGCCGCCCAGGTGCCGTTGAAGCGTCTGGGCCGTCCTGACGAAATCGCCTCCGCCGTGCTGTTTCTGGCCTCGGACCAGAGCAGCTTCATGACCGGCGCTGAGTTGGCTGTCGACGGCGGCCAGATCCAGCTCTGACGACAAATCGGGATGACGCCGGCCGGCGTCATCCCGATTTGTCGAGCGAGGGGTTATGGCACCACCGACGAACCGATGGTGGGCATGAACTGGCACTGCTTCTCGGTGGTCGTGACCTGACCGAAGATGGTCGACATGATGCTGCCCGAGCCGGTGTCGACGATGGCGGTCAGCGTCGTCGGGCCCTGCGGGTTGATGTCGGCCTGCGGCTTGAGGGTCGCGCTGCCCGACTTGCCGGTGGTCAGGTTGACCCACGTGACGTTCAGCGGCAGCTTCTGCTCAGCGGCCGGGCCGGGCGTGCCCACCGCGGTGAACACGTAGGCGGTCTGGCCGGGGCCGGGGCCCGGGGTCGGAATCTTCGCGGGGCCCGCGACGCTGATGGCCGTCGCCAGGACGTTGCCGCCGTCGGCGAGGCAGCCATTGCTGATCGACGGGTACATGAAGTCCTGGGTGACCGGCGTGCCCGGGCCGAACGCGCCGGCCGGAGCGGGACCTGCCGCCGGCGCCGCAGCCGGAGCGGCGTCGGGAGCCGGGACTGTCCCCGCGGCCTGCGTGACCGGAGCGGAGGCGGGGGCAGCTTCCGGAGCCGTAGCCGGAGCCGCCTCGGGTGCCGCAGCCGGGGCAGCCTCAGCCACCGGACCGACAGCGTGCACGGGGTCGACGCCGGCAGGCAGGTGGGCCTCGGTGCCCGGGACCGCGCCGGGGGCCGGCACGTGGTTCGCGGCAGGATCGGCGGCGAACTGGTTCACCGCGTTGGCCAGATTCTTCGAATCCGACGGTGCGCCCTTGCTGCCGGCGAACGCCCGGGCTGCTGCCATGAGCAGCTCCGCGGCGCCCGCCGGGTCAGCGGCGGCCTGCTGGATCACCGGAGCGAGAGTCTGCATGGCCGGCAGACCAGGAGCCTGCAGACCATCGATGGGCAGCGGCAACGGCAGTGGCGACTGCGGATCAGCGTGGGCGGCAGTGGCCGCGCTGATCGTGAGTGCGACGGATGCGCCGAGTGCGACGAACAGCTTCCTCGATTGCATGACTCTCTCCGGTTTCGTATCGGTTATCTGGTTACGCTGCGGATCACGGCAAGCCGGAGGTGATGACCGGCGCCAAGCTGGTCAGGCTCATCAGTCCCGGCACGACGCCGGGGATGGCCTGTGCTGCCGGT
>NZ_VTGY01000016.1 GCF_009729075.1 Mycolicibacterium sp. CBMA 226
GCCATCCGCCTCGACCTCACCTACGTCGAAAACTGGTCCCTCACCCAAGACATCCTCATCATCACCAAAACCCTCCGCACCGTCCTCACCGCCAACGGCGCCTACTAACAAACCGTGCCGACCTGCCCACCAGACCCCTGGGCCTCGAGCGAGACCTCCCCCGACAGCATCGCTCGAGGCCCAGGCCTGCGGGGAGATGACTCGAGAAACGTGCAATGAGACGAAAAAGGCTGCAGGGCAAGGTGCTATCGCTGGCGGTCGCGGGCTTGGCCATCGGGATGGCGGCCTCCCCGTCAGCTGCCGCGGACCAGTCGTCGACACTGGCGGACGGCGCACAGCCTGGTGCATGGGATGCCCCACACGGGCATTCGGCGCATGATGAACATGCATCGAGAGCATCCAGCGATGGCCGTGCTGTCGAGCAGGGCCCAGCAACTCCTAACTGCCCGCCCCCTCGCGCGCGTACTTCGCCACGTGCGACCAAAGCGCCCGCGAACACGGCGATAACTGAGACGAATGGTCCGCGCACGAGCGTCACGTCCCCTCGGGCTCAACGACTTGCCGGATCCAATGAGCCCGGACGACTCGATGCCCGCTTACCCCGCGACAACGACACCACGACGTTGCTGATCTCGGCGACCTTCAGGCAGATGTCCGGCCGGCAGCCGAGCCCACGCCAGGGACCCGACCGGGCAATGCCATTGTCTGACATCGTTTGGGTGACCATGCGGCCTGGTCTGCACGAGCGTGTTGGTGCCGCTCCCACGAGAGACCACCCCGCCGCGCCAAGCCGAACACCTTGGGGCACAGTACAAGCCGTTGACGTCACGCGGTTCATTCCGCCGTACTCACCGGTGGCCGACGGCGTGCGCAGCCCGCTCGCAGTCTTTGCCCGGGTGCCAATTCCGGGGACGTCAGATGAGGGCGCCCCGGGTGCATCAGTTCTGATCTATGGCGCGTTCCCTGGCTTTGTGGGGATCCTGATGCTCGCCACGATCGGCGTCGCGCTGGGCTACCGCCGGGCAAAGCGGCAGGACGGCGCCGGGGTGAACTTAATCCGCTTCATGTCGTGACCGCATGACGCCAGCCGCGGACACTTACCAGCCGAGGACTTCGCGAACTGCACCCGGCCATGAATCAGGCTGCAGGCCATGGGTCTTGAGTAGGGCAAGGGCAATCCGCTCCATGCCAAATCCGACGCATGCGCTGTGTGCCACGGCCCCATCGGCGGTCGACAAACCGAAAGTCTCACCGAAATGATCTCGATGACAGTTCGCCGATACCAGCGCTGTGCCCTCATCGAGATCACCGTAGAGCCGCACCAACAGCTCGGTCTTGAGGTTTTCGTCCCGCTGATTGGCGGCCAGCATCCGGCCGACGCGCCCGAAGAACGGATCATTGGCGGGTGCGGGACGGGCGTCCAGGCCGAGGACCGTGAGCACCTCCATGCCGTGTCCCACCCACGAATCACGATGATTCTCAGCCTGTTCAGGTGACCCGACGCGCACATATTCGTGCATCCGGAAGGCTTGCATGCGGGCCGGATCGATCGCCGGCTCGTGTCGGAAGCAGTATCCGTAGATATCCATCAGCGCGCCATCGTCCGGGAGCACCTTCGCCAGCGTGCCGTAACTCGGATGGCAGGCCGCCGAAACCAGCATGGTCCCGGCAGGATTCAGGTGCCCATCCCACGGCAGACCGGCGTCGCGATCAGCCAGCAGTGCTCGATGTTCGGCGTTGCCGCCGGTGAACGTCGACACCGCGCCCGTCAGATTCGGGAAGGACGCGATGTAGTCGGTCTTTTCGAACGCTTCGCGTGGGTACAGCGGCGGGAACCGCAGGACCACGGCCGCGCCGCCGTGCACCTCGGCGCCCTTCTGGCGGACCGCGACATCGATGCCGTAGATGATCTTCTCAAAGTCACCGCCGCGGCCGTAGAGCCCGTCGATCCCCAACGGTACCAAGTGTCCGACGTCGACCAGCTCATCGCGAAATTCCTTGCGTGCCAACTCGAGTGACTCGTCCGTCGAAGTCATTCCCTCACCCCCGGTAGGCCAACACGAGGTTGGCGTTGTTCAGTCGAATTCGTTCGTTCGAGACCATCAACTGTGGTCCGAATGCATCGCGCAGGAGACGTCCCATGCTGAGCGCGTGGTCGTCGCGGTAGCCATTGAGCCCGACGATCTTCAGCGCCTCGGTGACCACGTCGATCACCGCCGTCGAGGCGGCGATCTTGAGGTTGTTCATGGCGACGGTGAAGCCGATGGTCGCTTCATCAGCACCGGACTCGGCCAGAGACTGGTAGCGCCGAACCTCGTGCAGCACCATCGACTCGAAGCTCTGGTGCGTTACGGTCAGGTCCGCCAACAGTGACGCTTGCGGGACGGTCTTGTCCGGTGCCTTACGGGCGGCCTGTCGAACGATGGTGCGAGCCTTGGCGTACGCCGCATCGGCGATGCCCAACCAGACCGACGCCCACAGCGTGTGTGATGCGGGCAGCATCGTGGTCGCCAGGATGCTCGCATAGTCGGCCGGAATCAGATTGGCAGGTGATGTCCGCGTCGACAACAGATAGCCAGGACTGCACGTGCCCCGGAACCCCATGGTGTCCCACGTGCTGGTGCGCTTCAGTTCGGTATCGCCCGCCGGGCACAACAGCAATACCTGGTCGTTCTTGGCTGCATCGGGATGGCGCCGAGCTGTGGCGCCGATGTAGTCAGCGTGCTCGGCGTAAGAAATCACCGGTGCGTTCTTTTCGAGGAGCACGACGTCGCCTTCGTTTACGATCGCACACGTCGATGAGCCGATATCACCGCCCGTGGTGCTCTCGGTTGTTGCGGACGCAATGAGTGATTGATTTGCTGCAATTATCTTGGCGAGCCCCACGGCCGGGCCCGTTCGAGCGTATTTGGCGAGCACCAGGGCCTGCGTTTGATGCATGGCGAAGACCATGCCGGCGGCGCTGCATGCCGCGCCCAATTCCCGCGCGATCACCGCCAGGTCGGCGATCCTATAGGCTTGGCCACCGAGCTCGAGGGGAAGTCCACAAGACAGCAATTGTGCCTGTTTGAGCGCATCAATAGCCTCATGAGGAAAGCGTGCATCGCGGTCCACCTCGTTGGCGGCGGAAGCAGCGGCGCTTACTGCATCAGCGAGTCCTGGGATGGTCGACGCACTCAGCGCGACAGCACCTACCTGGTCGGGCATATCGACTCCCTCGGGATGGCCGCCGAGAACCTGGATTCTGGTAGCGCGTGAGTTAGCTGTACCGAATACAGCGAACTAAGTATGGAACTTGCTCTGTATGATAGAACCATGCGGGAGACGATCGAGCGGGTTTTGGCGGCGCACGGCAGAATGGCCGTCGACCCTACCGGGGTGGCCGACGACGCCGACCTCTATGAATTGGGGCTGACATCCCACGCCTCGGTGAATGTCATGCTCGCACTCGAAGACGAATTCGACATCGAATTTCCCGACGAGGTGCTCAAGAAGTCGACCTTCGCCTCGATCCGCAACATCCAGGCCGTCGTCGCGAACCTCGCCAAGTAGGGCCGATGCCGCTCGCTGTCGTGCCGCAAACGGCCACCGCCCTGCATATCGACGTCGGGCCCGACAGTCACCGACCGCATTTCACGCACCAGGCGGCCCGGATCTGGGCTGAGACGAACTGCTATCTCGATCTCTGGATCGAAGTTCTGAATGGCCTTGGGCTGAACCCCGTTCCAGCCTTCGCGGCGCTGCTGTCGGCAGACCACGACGGGCTGGGCTGGACCTTCGGTAAGCAGCAGCCGGAGGATTTGCGTCGGTTGTACGGCCTGGAAGTCGATGAGGAGAATTCGTGGCTGCCGGTCCTCGATTTGGTGGAAACGGGACCCAAGCGCGGGGTCCTGCACACCGTGGAAGTCGACAGCTGGTGGCTTCCCGACACCGCAGGAACCGCATACCGCACCGAACACGTCAAGACCACGATCACGCCTCTGCACGTCGACCGGAACGCGCGGCAGATGCGCTACCTGCACAACGCGGGATTGTTCGAACTCGCCGGTGACGACTTCGATGGCGTGTTCGGGCTGACCGCCGCATCCGCGCCGCTGCTGCCGCCGTACATCGAAGTCATCCGCCACTTCCCGGCCCGTGCTCAGCCAGGCGCCGCGGCAACTATTGTGCGCGAACATCTTTCACGACGGCCGAGCGGCAATCCGGTCGATCGACTGGCTGCCTGCGTCGCCCATGCCGGTACCTGGCTGCCGTACGCGGGAATGGCCCGGTTCCACCTGTGGGCCTTCGGCTCGTTACGTCAGTGCGGGGCGTCGGCTGAACTGCTCGCCGATCTGGCCGAATACCTCGACGCCGAGTTCTCGGGTGCCACTGCCGCTGCCGTCCCGCTGCGTCGCGTCGCGGCCGGCGCGAAGGCGGTGCAGTTCAAGATGGCTCGGGCCGTCAGTGGGCGAAACGTCGATGTCTCGTCCGCGCTCGCCGCCATGGCCACCGACTGGCAGAACGCGCTCGACGTCATCGCCGACGCGGTCGGCTGACCCGATGCTGGCACGTTGGCAGGTGTTGCGGCGGAGTCCCGGCGCCGTCGCCGAACCCGATGAACTGGCGGGCGACTGGGCGGTCGCCCAGATGCTGGATATCCCGGCGACAGTGGCCACCGCCTATGACGGCGACCCCGATGACTACGACTGGTGGTTCAGGGCCACCATGACGGTGGCAGAGGCGACCAGCATCGAATTCGAGGGATTGACCTTCCCTGCCACGGTCTTTCTCGACGGGACGCCGGTGGCCGACTGCGAATCGATGTTTCTGCCGTTGCGCATCGAATGCGATGGCGGTGATCACGAGGTGGTGATCCGCTTCGCGTCTCTGAATCATTGGCTCAAGACGCGAAGACCACGTGGGCGGTGGCGGTCCATGCTGGTCGCGTCGCCAGGCCTACGGTGGGCCAGGACCACCCTCATCGGGCGGGCGCCCGTATACGGCAACCTACCGGCCCCCGTCGGCATCTGGCGTCCCATCACTGCCGTACCGGCGCAGGTCCGGACCGACGTCGTCGTCCGGGTCGAAGGCACCGTCGTACGGGTCGTCGGGGCCAGCCAGGCACGCACAATCGAACTCGCACTCATGGATCCAGCCGGCCGGCGGATCGCCACCGAGACCGCGGCCCCGGCTGACGGTGCGTTCCGGTTCGACATCGCCGTCGAGAGCCCGATGCCCTGGTGGCCCAACGGCTATGGCCCGCAACACCTGTACCGCCTGCACATTGCGGCAGACGGCGTCGAGGTGGCCGATCAGCCCGTCGGTTTTCGGTCGCTGTCGGTCTCGGATGACGGCTTTCAGATCAACGTGAACGACACCGCCATCTTCTGCCGGGGTGTGACATGGTCCCCGCCGGATCCCGTCCGGGCGTTCGCCGAGCCCGCTCAGATCCGGGACCAGGTAAGGACTTTCGCGGCAGCCGGCGCCACGATGGTGCGCGTCGTCGGGGGATTGCTGTTCGAGCAGGCCGAGTTCTGGCACGCCTGCGCCGAGTCGGGGCTACTGGTCTGGCAGGACGCCATGTTGTCGACGTTCGATCCCCCGGCTGAGCAGAGCGAGTTGATCGCCAGAGAACTCATCTCGGTGCTGCGACGAGTGTCCGGTAATCCAGCGCTGGCGGTGGTCAGCGGTGGCAGCGAGACGCTGCAACAGCCGGAGATGCTCGGACTCCGCCACGATGAGTCGATGATGGACGTCCTGGAATCAGTGCTGGGTGCCGTCGTGACGGAACACTCTGACGCGCACTATGTCCGGGCGTCCCCCTCGGCCTCGCCCGGAAGCGACGATCTGGCCATCCGCTCGGACACCGGAATAGCGCATTGGTTCGGCGTCGGTGGATACCTACAGCCGATCGCCGCAGTACGCAGCGCCGGAGTCCAGTTCGCGGCCGAGAGTCTCGCGTTCTCCAACCCACCGATGCTCGACTACATCGAGCGACATTTCGGTTCCGCCGCCGTGGCCGGTCATCACCCTCAGTGGAAGGCGGGGATTCCGAGGGACCGCGGATCGTCGTGGGATTTCGAAGATGTCCGCGACTTCTACGCGGAGGAGGTGTTCGGCGAAGACCTGTTGGCGGTCCGCCGCACCGATCCCGAGCGATATCTGCAGTTGGGCCGGCTGGCCATCGCCACCGCGATGCGTGAGTGCTTCGTGTTCTGGCGGCGCGCCGACTCAGCCTGCCGCGGCGCGCTGGTGTTGTCCGGCCGAGACATGTCCCCCGGCGCCGGATGGGGCCTTCTCGACTCGGACGGCCACGCCAAACCAGCACTGTCGGTGCTCGCCAGGGTGTGGGCACCCGTAGCAGTACTGGTTTCCGACGAGGGCCTCGCCGGCATCAGAATCGACATTCACAATGACACCGGTGCTGCGCTGCGCGGTGAATTGACTTTGACCGCAACCAGTTTCGCAGGCGTGACCGTCGACGTGACACGGAACATCGCGGTACCGGCGGCGTCGTCGATCACCTTTGCCGACGCAGAATTGTCCGGCCGTTTCCGCGATCTGTCTCATGGCTTCAGGTTCGGCCCGCCAACCGCGGACGCCGTCCAAGCCGTGGTCGCCTTTGATAGCGGGCCAACGGTGCACGACGTACTGATCACCAATCCCGCGGGCCGGCAGATCGCGTCGTCGGTGACCGCCAGCGCCGCGCGTCAGCCGGACGACCGATGGATCCTCGAGCTATTGTCCGAGGTAGCGGTGCGGTACGTCGACGTCGACATTCCAGGTTGGCGCGCCGATGACAACTACTTCGATCTGGCCCCCCGGTTGCCTCGCCAGATACCTCTCCTCTGTCACGATGGCGATGAAACACCCACCGGCACAGTCGGATCGATCGATCTGCGTACTCGGGCTCCGATCCGGATCCTGAGATGATTCCTCCCGATCTGCAGATACCAGGACATCGTGTCCGCATCGGTTGCGACGTGGTGAGCCTCAGCGAGATCGAATACTCGGTGTCGACGTTCGGCGCACGGTTCCTGTCGAAGATTTACACCGCCGGCGAACTGGCTGATTGCGAGGGACCAAGTCGGCTGGCCCGGTTAGCCGCCCGCCTTGCCGCGAAGGAAGCGGCCATAAAAGCGTTCACCCGGCCAGATGCCGCGTTCGTTCCGCTGGAAATCGAGGTCGTGTCTGCCGACCAATTACCAACGCTACGACTGACTGGATCAGCCGCACAGCTTGCCGCGCAACAACACTGGCAGCAGATTTCCGTGTCGCTCACGCACGCCGAGTGCCACGCCGCAGCCGTGGTGGTAGCGGTCTGCGGCGGGCTCTAGCCGACAGCGACGGTCCAAAGCTGCCGGTCATCGTCAGGTACACGTGACCACGCCGTCCGGTCATACACCACACGGCACACACCAGGAGGTAGCAGATGCTCACGCCGGAACGGTTCGGCCTCCGCTGGCGTGTTCGTACACGGTGCAGGCTTTCCACGTCGGTCCCTGCGGCTGAACAGTTCTCGGATCGTCCCGATCGGGATCTGCCGTTACGTAGCCATCGGGAGCTCGGTCCGAAGGTCTGACAATTGTTCGAGTGGTGTTGCTGACTGTAAGGACGGAAGGCCGCCACAAAACGTCGGCTCGATGAGCTTCGCGGTCCAGTCACTGAGGCTAATAGCAAAGAATCGCCTGATTGCGGTGTTTGCGCTGTGCCGTTAGCCTACACAGCGACGGACGCTACAAATGGGCCCGCGCACTGGAGGCCTGCAGGGGGATCTGGCTATGAATGGTGGCATCTGGCGATATCCGTGCCTGATAATCGCTGCGACTCTGGGAATAGTGCGAACGGGTCTGGCCGTTGCCATGCCGTACGACCGCTTAGTTCCACTCTTCGCCGATGATGCGTTCTATTACCTGGAGATCGCCCGGAATATTTCTCACGGCAAAGGGTCGACATTCGATGGAATCAATCTGACCAACGGTTATCACCCGCTGTGGGAAGCCATCCTCGTCCCCGTCGCCGGCGTTTCGAACAACCGGTCTTCATTGGTGATAGTCACCGCGCTCGCAGCAATCCTATTTGCGGTCACGGGCTTCCTGATCGATCGGATTGGCCAGGTCAGCAGCCAGAAATCCGCGTTGACCGTCGTGGCAGCCTGCCCGTTTCTACTGATGGCATCGCTTGGCTCCAGCTATTTCTCGGGCATGGAATCTGCTGTCCTCATCACGTCGGTGTTCGCTCTTGCGCTCTTTTTCGTCAAGACCGACGCAATGCGCAGTGCGACTCTGTCATCTCGCGACGCGGCAGTTTTCGGCACGCTGATGTCTCTCGTTCTGCTGAGTCGATTAGATTCCGTCATTCCGCTGGCAGTGTTGTCCGTCGTCGTTGTCGCCACCTGGTGGAAACGAAGTGACCGGATTTCACTGTTCATCCCGGCGTTCGGCATACCTGCATTGGTCGCCATTGCATACCTGGGTGTCAACCTCGCATACTTCGGAACGGCCGCTCCGGTGTCGGGGCAGGCGAAGGCTCTGGGCGGTGCTCATGGTGTTAACGATGGTCTGTTCTGGCAACTCTTGAAGTCTCCTGAGATCAGCCAGAAAGGGAGCATGCTGGGCTTACTCGCCACGATCGTCGTGCTGGTTAGTCTCGGCAAGCGCATGACACCAGCGGCTCGCTTCGGTGCGATCGTCATGCTGGGCGGCTACCTGACCGTTGCGTACTACTCGCTGACGTCCAGTTGGCCGATGTGGTTTTGGTACTTCTGGGCCGCACCGGTCGCGTTCACCTTGTCATTCCCGTCGGCGTTCGTTCGAGTTTTCGGCGATGTCCGGCCAGTAGTTCTCACAGTTCTCCGATCCGGAGCAATCCTGACACTGATTGCCATGTTCGGTCTCTTCTGCCGTCAGTCCATCGCGACATCAAGCGCCAGCAAGGGTCCATACGCCTGGGCGCAGCGAGTCGCGCAACAGGTTGCAACCGAGGCGCCAGACATAGCTCCGCTCGCGATGGGAGACCGAGCCGGTGCGTTCGGCTACCACCTCGACCGGCCGCTCATCAACATCGAAGGCATCGTGGCATCCCCCGAATTTCTTGACGCACTGGCCAATGGTCATGCACCGGAGTTCCTCCGAAAGGAGGGCGTGCGCTACTACGCCAACGCCACCGCGGACGCCAGCACCCCCGCAACCAGCGCCGGGCCGACATGCCGACGGTTCATGGAGCCGTTCCAAGGCGAGGGCCCCAAGTTTCCGGTTATCGTGTGCGACTGCGATCTGGTAGTCAATCAGGGTGTCGGCGACGGGGTGTCGTTCCGGGTGTGGCGGTACCGACCCGACCTGAATCGCTGACAAACCCTTGGCGCTATGGCGAATTCACAGGGTCGACACCGACGGATGATCGGCCACGCAGACAGCTATCATCTGGGGATGCGAACTGGCACGCGATCCATTTTGTCGCGTTGGGTGGCTCCGCTTTGGCCGGTGACCTTGCTCGCGATGCTGATCGGTTCAGGTATCGGCGCCATCGTGATGCAATCGCCCCGGACACATACCGCGGCCTGCGTTATTCGAGTAGACCCGCCGGTCGATCCGAATGAAATCATGACCAAGGCACAGCGCTTCCCGGATGTCACCCCGGACTTCCTCGGCACGCAGATTGCTTACTTGAATTCGGCCGGCTTCCTGAGTGCAGTCGCTACAAGCGTTCCACTGTCCTCACCACCCACCTTGATCGCCGAACAGGATGGAACGACAAATCTCGTCACCATCACTGGCATCGCCGATACCGCCGACGACGCCCGCAAGGTGGTCGACACAGCCACCCGGGTCTACTCCGAACACATCAAGAAGATGAACGATGAGCGGGCGTTTCAGTCGCTAGACGCCATGGGGCACGTGATCGACCGCATGGAAGACGACATGAGGCAACGCGGACAGTCGTTGACCAAACCTGGCGACGACCTAGTTCAGCTTTACCTCCAGCGCACATCGCTCCAGGTTGAGCTGGCCCGCCCGCCAGGCGTCGTCATCGCCGAACCGACGGCTGACCGGCCATCCGAGGGCAAATTGTCGATGCCGGCACTGGGGGCGGCGATTGGCGGATTGGCTGCCGGGCTCATCGCCCTCACGTGCGCGCAGTTGTGGCGGTCGCGGACCGGAATCATCACGGCAACCGATCTGGTCGACGACGCGCCCCTGCTGCGGCCCGTCGTCCCCCTGAGCCGTGGCTCGATCGAGCCATCTACCGCGCGGACGCTGTACGCCCAATTATCACCGCGAGAATCCGGTCGTATCGTCGTTGTTGGTGCATCCTCGGAATCTGGGGCTGCAACAGTCGTGCAGTACCTCGCCTTCGCCGCGCGGGAATGCGGGCCGGTCATTACGGACAGCGTCTTTCACCCATGCGCGGAGCATGCCGCCGATCGGGAACCCGGCAAAATCATTTCTGATGGTGGCGATCTCGGGAGTTCACCCAACCTGATCACATTCGCTGAGCGCGCAAGCCATGTGGTCGTGGTGGCCCGAATCGGCTTCGATTCGAAAAACGATCTTGCTACCGCGGTTGCGGCGATGGTCAATCAGGGGGTTCCGGTATCCGTTGTATACGGGCGCGGCCGACCTCGAGCTGTCGACCAGCCCGCGAATGCCGGACAACCAGCCTCGTCCGCATCCGCATCCGACGGCCGCTAGACGGCAAACCCCCTACACACCAGGCTCGGCGGCCTGATCCTTTCGGTGGTGCTTACCACTATCAACTGTCACAGCCACCAACTCGCGCTGATTCTCGGCCGCGATATCACCCGGCTCGGACCGGAAGATGCTGGCTCTGCGACGCGCCGCCAGCCTACGGCTGATTTGGATAGCGACGATGACCGCCAACGACGCGATCCACATATACGTCACACCGGGATTCGACCAATAGTAGACCCGCGGGAATTCGGCGTAGCCGGTCCATCCAATGGGAAATAGCAGGAGTGCAAATGGCCATCCTCGGCAAAATCCACGATAAAGAACTCCCGCAAAGCCGCCGGCGAAGAGCAAGAATAACGTACCGCCCACGATGCCGTAATCAACATACGGCGCCACATATCCGCTGGTGTTGTTGAATTCCGGATTCGCGAAATGGTGGAGCGCATCCTGGTACAGGCTACCTGGCGCGCCGCTGCCAGCCTTTGCATTGGGACGCGCGCGTCCGCCGAGGAATTCGTACAGCCGCAGTTGATAGATTCCCTGCATCGACCAGAAAAATTCAATGGTGTCGTAGGGTATTCGATTGGGCCAATTGAGGTGGTCAAGAATGATCTGTCCATTATTCAACGCAGTGGCGTAGTAGCCGGCGAGACGGTAAAGAACGAACTCGGGGAACGTGCCCGTTCCGTGTTCCTTATAGAACGACCAAGTGCGGAAATACTCACCCAGACTGAAAATGAAGACGACGCCGACCAGGAGGAACGCGGGTACGGCTTTAGCAATGCGACGTCGCCACCGACCACTGCGAGCCATCGCTGCCGTGCCGACCAACACAATCGGCACGACTGCCCCGAGAAACGCAGACCGCTCGGAGTTCACTTGGGCTTGCGCCAGGGACATGACAACAAGTACGACAAGGCGACCCAATTCCGCCCGCGAGTACCGATCGACCAATAGCAGCATCGAAATCACGACCGCAGGCGCGGTGAATACGACCAAAGTGCTTACCACTGGGACGGAACCGATGGCATTCTTGACCGGAGTGTCCCACTGGTTCTCGCCGGCACCCAATATCTCAGTGACCGAAAAGCCAGACCGAAATAGCAAAAAGAAAAGCGTTCCGTAACCCAACAGGATTACCGGGAAGAGTCCGACGCTGGCCCAATGCAAGACTGTCCGAGTCGTGTCGTCAAGGTTAGGCCACTTACGCGACAAATTGTCTTGTTTGGGAATCGCCGCAGCAGCTACCGCCGCCCCGAACCCAAATGTCAGAGTGCCGATTTCAAATATGAGCAATGTTTGAGTCGTCACCAGCTTCGGTTCATTCCAGAGCACCCGGAATGTTTCGTCACTCACGACCGCGCTGAGCAGAACCCCAATCGTTCCGACGAAGGTCACCACAACCGCGGGCGAATGCCACCACAGTCTGGATTCCGGTTCGCGCGCAGCAGGCTTGGCCGCAGGCTTTTCGCCAGTCGTCACCGCATTGTCTCCCCAACTCGTAGACAAGACCGACTACATCCGCCGACCATGTTCAAGCCAAACCACCAGGGACTCTGTCGTCGAATATCACGCCTCTTTCGTCTCCGCAATTTCAAACAACAGTCCAGTCCATCGGCCAATCAGTTGAGCAATGCGGCGAGCATAGCGGGATACACCGCGCGCGCGTCATGATCGGTGAGTGCCCGTTCGCGACCCTTCTTGCCCATCTGTGCGGCCAGGTCAGCATCACTCACCACTCGCGTGATGGCCTCCGCCAGAGCCGCTGCATCGCCGGGCGGTACAACGACGCCGACGTCATCGCGCAAGGCCCAAGCACATCCGCCGTGATTCGTGCCGATGACAGGCACACCCAGACCCATCGCCTCCAGGGCGACGGTCGGCCCCGGCTCCGGTGATGTTCCTGCGCTGATGAGGGCAGTCCACCTACTCAATGTCGGGAGCGGGTCAACGAATCCGAGAAATGAGACTCGCCCATCGAGATCCGGTTGAGCGGCTCTACGGCGCAATTCAGCTGCATACCCCTCGTCAGCGACGTGGGGAGCACCCGCAATTTCGCAATGCACGTTTGGCACTCGCGCGAGCGCTTCGAGAAGTACGCGATGGCCCTTCCAGGGCGTAATGACACCCATCATTCCCACGATCGGTGTCGCGCCTGCGTCGAGGTCGGCGCGCTGGTCGACGATTTCCACGCCCAACGGCACCAGAACGGACTCCACGCCCAGTTCATTCAACGGCACCGCCGCCGGCGGCGACACCACGACGACACGGCGCAACGCAGCCCGACTGACCCGCACCACCATCTGCTGCTGAGCATCCGCCACGATGTCGTGCACCAGCCATGACGCGCCGCCCGGTATGCGTGCCGCCCGAATGGCCGGCAACGCATTGAGCGAGTTGACGATCACAACGGTGCCCGGCGTCCACGCACGGCGGATCACCCTCCCGGCGTGTAACCATCGGCTCATGAGCGTGAAAAGCGCTGCTACGCGAGCGATTCCCGACTGGCCGCTCAGATCCAGCTCCTTGATCGGGACGTGCACGACCTCGGCAGGCAACTGGTCGGCCAGGCGTCCCGGAGGGCAAACCACCGTCACCCGATGACCGCCGGAGACCGCGAGCACAATCAGTTTCTTCAACACTAACTCAGCGCCCGACATCCAACCGGATCGATTGACGAACATGATCGAACTCATGAAACAGCGCCTCACTTTTCACAGAAACACGAGGATTGTCCCGCTTGCCCGACGGATCCAAGCCGTCGGCGCAGCGACGTCGAGTCGATCACTGCGGCGTCATCACGATACACGCCACAGCTATGTCATCGGCTGAACGAGCCCGATAACACCGCACCAACAGTAATGCAGGTCAGCCGCCACACCGTGACAATGGTCCGGCACCAAGCGGACATTGATGTGCAATATTGGCTACCCTCAGCGGTGGGTCCCGGGTCAGAAAGGCGCAGATGTCCAACAAAGTGCGGTCCATCCTCGCGAATTGGGTTGTGCCCCTATGGCCGGTGACGATTGTCGGCGCCGCACTCGGTGTGGCAGTAGGCACGTTGGCTATACCTCCTACCAGCACATATTCGGCGACATCGGTGATCGCCGTGGAGGTTCCCATCGGCACCAACCAGCTGATGACCGGGGTGCAGCCATTCTCAGATTCGCTGCCGGACTACATCGGGGGTGAACTCGCCTACCTTGAATCGGACGGATTCCGCGGCACTGTCGCGACGAACTATCTCCACCAGCCGTCCCCGCCGAATTTGTCGATATCTCGCAGCGGCAAGTCTGATCTGATCACGTTGACAGCAGATGCACACTCTGCTGCCGACGCACGGCGGGCGGTCGAGGCCGCAGTATCGGCTTACATCGACCATGTGCGGCAAGACAACACCTCGCGTTACACCGCCGCGGTCGCAGCCATCGATGCCGTCATACCCCGCATGCAACAAAGCCTGGCGGATAGCGGCGTCGTCGCCCCAACCCCTGAACTCGTCGCCCTGTATACCCAAAGAGCCGCACTGCAAGTGCAGCTGGAGCGTGCTCCGGGCGTGATCGTCGTACAACCCACAACCGACAACGGTTCAACGGCCTCGCCTCCGCTCGGAGCTATCGGCGGCGGCGCACTAGGTGGCCTCATCGCCCTCGGCGCCGCGCTGTTCTGGCGATCACGCAACGGAACCATCACCTCGCCCAGCCAGCTCGGCGATCACCTGGCCCCGTGCCCGATCATCCCGCTTGGGAAGTCGGAAGTCGACGCAACCATCGCACGCTCGCTGTATGCGGTCTTGCCGCCCCCGCGCGCGGGACGAATAGTAGTGATCGGCGCGTCTGCCCACACCGGAACACAAACGGTCGCGGACTACATCGCACTTGCCGCGTCCGAACACGGACCACTGACGGCTGTCGACCTGGCCGGTGGCGCACCGGATTCCGTGAGCGCCGACACCGCCGACGGCACCGTCATCATCAACGCCGGACCATGGGCCAGCTCGCCGGCGGCAACGGACGCCGTCGACCATGCCAACCAGATCATCATCGTTGCACGTCTGGCCGTTGATACCCGACAGTCGGTTGCGGAACTCTGCCAA
The DNA here is from genome assembly GCF_009729075.1 of Mycolicibacterium sp. CBMA 226. Classification (GTDB taxonomy): domain Bacteria; phylum Actinomycetota; class Actinomycetes; order Mycobacteriales; family Mycobacteriaceae; genus Mycobacterium. The sequence goes on from NZ_VTGY01000016.1 coordinate 14,770, forward strand.
GCGCTCACGCAGCAGTCGGCCCCATTCTGTGTGGTCTGCGTCAAGGGCTGATCGCATTCGGTCAAGCACGACTCACACTGCCACCGGACTTCAACCCGCATCTGGGTTGAGGCGTTCACCGTTCTTGTCTCAGTGAAGGGCACACCGGCGCGCGCTAGCATGGCCCCATGCGCTTCAGCTAGCTAAATGAGATTTGCTGCGATCAACGGGAGGGAAAGCCATATGCGGGCGCGAACACTTCTTGCCGCAGCCGTAGCCGTCACGATGCTGGGAGTGGGTTGCAAACCGCAGTCGGCGGCCGATACCAGCACGCTCGACGACACTGCAGCACTGCAGGCCCAGTTCGACGCGCTGACGCCGGGGTCGACCCTGACGTTGGAACCGCGGGTCTACCACCACAGCGGCATCCTGACTATCCGGACATCCGCGGTAACGATCGACGGGAATGGCTCCACTTTGGTTGCCACTGACGACGCGACCTCAGCAGTGAACGTCCTGGCCAACAACGTTTCGCTCAACAACATGACGCTGGGCGCCAATCTCATCGGCCCTCGCTACTACGGCATCCAACAACACAAGCTGGTCATCGGCGGCAACAACGATTCCGTCAGTAACGTCACTATCAACGGCTCCGCCGGCGCCGGCGTGTACGTCAACGGCGCTGGTTGGTTCAACCTGTCCGGCATCACCGTCAACAGCTCCCGGGCCGATGGAATCCACATGACCAACGGCTCGCACGACGGCATCGTCACCGACTCAGTCACCACCAACACCGGCGACGACGGATTCGCCGTCGTGTCGTACATCCCCGACGGGAAAATCTGCAACAACATCACCGTCAACAACCCTGTCGTCAACGGAACTACGTGGGGCCGCGGCATCAGTGTCGTTGGCGGACAGAACATTACCTACAACAACATCAAGGTCTCCAACACCAACGCGGCCGGTGTCTACGTCGCCGCAGAACCGAGCTACAACACCCGGGGTGTCAACGGTGTAACCGTCAACGGCGGCACCGTGACCGGTGCGAGCAGCAATCCGGACCATGAGCACGGAGCCATCCTGGTCTACGCGGGAAACCCCGGACAGACCATCGACAACGTCACCATCGAAAACCTGTCGATATCTGGAACCGGATCGGCAGCTGAACGTGAGATCGGCCTGATCCTGGAAAACGGCGGCTCCACCAGCAACGTCAACTTCACTGACCTGAACATCGAGAAATCATCGCTACCGACGCTGTACACGAATGCTCCCGAGAGTGGCTACGCGATGCGCCGGGTGCTTGTAGGTGGGGTGCCGGCCCAGAACTGACCGGGCTGGTCAGCAGGCATGAAGGGCGCTGCTGCTCAGGCGCTCCAGGATTAGGGCACGGCGTCGGTGAACGATGGTGCCGGTGATGCCAGCCACCCGGCAGTTGTACCGCTACGCAGCCGACCCCGAATGACGCAGCGACCGCTGCCTAAGCCTCTGGTGTTTCAATTTGCTGATGTAAATCAGGCACATGCATGACTCAAGAGCCACGGCCGGCCGCATAGCAATTGCTACCGAAATGGCTACACGCAATTGCGTGAGAACCTCGCTCTTGCTTCGGACTGCCGTCCTGGGGACGGCAGCAGCGGCCCATCGCAGTTCGCAGGCGCTTGCGCGCTCGCGCCCGCCGATCGCCAGGCGCGAGCAGGGCAAACATCTCCCCGAAGTCCATCGATAGCCCATCACGGCCTCGGATGATCCGACAGTGAAGTTCGTGGCTGCAGAAAGTGTGCGACCGTAGTTACGTTTTAGCAAATAAATACTAATCGTATTAATCCTGTGTTTCCTGCATATTTGCGTATGTAGATGTCAGCTGGACGCAACTGTGGCGAATTTCTGTGCGACTGGTGGTGATTCCGACTTTCGGAAGAATTTTTCAAACGCGTCATAGATCGGAAAATGCTCGTCATCATCATTGCCACAAATATCGGCCGAGTAGCTCGGCGGCCACACTCAGCGTCGAAAGGTCTGGCAAATGAACAAGCCACTGTGCATCGGGCGGGTCGGCGCGCTGGCGGTCGCACTCGGAGTCGGTACCGCCGTGGCCAGCAGCACCGGCTGCATTGGTGTCGCCGCGGCGGCACCAGACGCCACGTCCTCATCAGTGCAGTCGACAGCACACCCCAAGGCGACAGACACGACGTCACGCGGTCTCCGTTCCGGAGCTGCCGTCGAACCTCCACAGGCACACGCCACCCCTGCTACACCGGCCACCTCAGCAACGCCGGCGATGCCCGCTACGCCTCCAGCTCCTGCGCAGACACGTAGTGCGGCAGCACCGCCAACCGCGAATTCAGCACAGGTTCAACTAGTTTCGACCTCGACCACCACACCAGCCGCCGGGGTGCCGACAGCACGCATCACCACGGCGACCGGCACGCGCTCGACCGGGAATGCACCGACGTTGCCATCGGGCGCCCCATTTGATTTAGCGCTCGCCGCGTGGGCAACGCGGCGCACCTCTGCCCAAGCCCCGACCACCCCACCGACGACGTCAATCGCGAATACGCCGCCGGAGGCGACGGCGGTCAGCTCCACCACCGACACCACGCCTACCGCAGCCACCCGGGTGGCTTCCCAAACCGGCACTCCCACAGCAACTGCCGCGACCTACCCCACCACCGCGACGTTACTGCAGGCCGTGACCGCGGTCAGGGTCAAGAACAACAACACCGTGAGCGCAGGCACCGCCACGGTGGGTACGCCAAACGCCACGACCGGAACAGTGTCCGGATCGCTGAATTTCAAGACCACCGGTACAACCACGCCGACGTACACCGTCACCACCCAGCCGACCTACGGCACGGTTACGGTGAACTCGAACGGCACATTCACTTACACACCAACCCAATTCGCGCGAGACCTGTCTGCGGTGTCAGCGAACCAGAACACCGCTACCTTCACCGCGCTGGCCAGTAGTGGATCAGCCACGGCATCCGAGACGGTGACCGTGCCGGTCTTGGCGACGACGATCAATGGCGACAGCACCGCTGCGTTGCAGGACGTGTTCAGCAACCTGGCCCCAGGTTCCACGCTCACCATGGCCGCGAAGACCTTCTACCACTCAGGAATCGTGCAGATCACCGTCGCCGGGCTGACCATCAATGGCAACGGCTCCACGTTGCAGGCCACCAACGATGCAACCTCGTCGGTGCAGATTCTGGCCGACAACGTATCCGTCAGCAACATGACCTTCGGCGCTAACCTAACCGGTCCGCGGTACTACGGCATGGCGCAGCACAAACTGGTCATCGAAGGCAACCACGACTCTGTCCGCAATGTGACCATCAACGGTTCCGCCGGTGCTGGAGTGTTTGTATACGGGGCTGGTTGGTTCAACCTGTCCGGCATCACCGTCAACAACTCCCGGGCCGATGGAATCCATATGACCAACGGCTCGCACGACGGTGTCGTCAGCGACTCAGTCACCAACAACACCGGTGACGACGGATTCGCCGTCGTGTCGTACATCCCCGACGGGAAAATCTGCTACAACATCACCGTCAACAACCCTGTCGTCAACGGCACGACAGGCGGTCGCGGCATCAGTGTCGTTGGCGGACAAAACATTACGTACAACAACATCAAGGTCTCCAACACCGACGTCGCCGGTGTGTACATCGCCGCCGAACCCAGCTACAACACCATGGGGGTCAACGGTGTAACCATCAACGGCGGCACCGTGACCGGAGCCAACAGGAACCCAAACGTCGTACACGGAGCCATCCTGGTCTACGCCGGAAACCCCGGACAGACCGTCACCAACGTCACCATCGAGAATCTATCGGTCTCCGCAACCGCCACCACCGCACAACGCCAACTCGGCCTGATTCTGGAAAACGGCGCCACCGCCAGCAACATCAACTTCACCAACATCAGTTTGGACAAGTCATCGTTGATAACCCTCTACACCAACGCGCCGAGGAGCAGTTACACGGTGAGCGGCATCCTGATCGGCGGGGTGCCGACCCAGGTCTGATCCGTCGCAGGTAAGGCCAGCCTGGCGCTACCCCTCGGCACGTACCGGACGGAAGCGCCACAACGTCTGACGGTCAACAAGCCGCAGCATTACCGCGCCCACCACAAACAGGAATACCGCGCATGCGGAAACCAGCACCCAATGCAGGTGTCCTGCGATAGCGGTCGTCACTGCGCACACTGCGACGGTCAGACCGGCGGTCAACAGCAGTTTGGCGACAGGGATCAGACGATCGATCGGCAGCGTCTTGGACATCAGGACCCACATCGCGGCGAACATGACGAACTCGGTGACCACCGTCGCCGCGGCCGAGCCGTTGAACGAAAAACGGGGAATCAGATACAGATTGAGTCCAATATTGAGCATCAAAGCCCCAAACGACACCCACGGGTAGGCGCGTTGGCGTGAGGCCGATACCAACGCGACCAGGATGAGATGTGACAGCGCCGCGAACACCGCGCCAACCAGCAGCATACGGACGGCATCGGCACACACGACGAACCGCGCTCCGTACAGAAATGACACGATCTCATCGCCAGACGCCCACATCCCGACGATCGCCAGACATGTCAGTAGACCCATGGTTACCGCAGCCGACCGAACCCGTGTCCGAAAATCGGCCGTCATCAGTGGCCACGCGGCAACCAGAAGCGTTGCCACCGGCGTCACAATGGCGATGACCGCATACGACAGCACATCGGCGAATTTGTACGCCACGCTGTACAGGCCCACCGAGTCGAAGCGGTCGAGCTGGCCGAGCATCAGAATGTCGATCTTCGACAGCAGCGTCATCATGGCCAGGCCGACGCTCAACGGAATGGCTTCTACCAGCATCTCGCGCCACAGTTTGATGCGCGGCATTTTGGTAATCCGTGGACCGACCGCTCCGCGCCTAACACCGATCAATTTCCATGTTCCGGAAAAGATCTCATTCGCGATCGCCGGCAAGATAAATATCAACATGCCGGGGTGGGTCGTCGCGATCAGAACCGTGAGTATCAACTGAAACATCTGGGCGGACGCCTCGGCCGCCGCCACGGTGACCATTCTCAGGCGGCTCTGATAGAGCACCGACAACGCGTTGCTGGGTGTGGCGATGACGACCACCAGGCCCGCCAATGCGGTGGCTCGAACTACGTCACCCGAATAACCCATCGCCGCGACATACGCGACTGCTATCCCGTAGCCGAGTAGTCCCAGCGCCGCGCGCAGTCCGACAAACGAACTCGCGAAAACATCGGCCTCCTGGTCGTCGGCCTCGAGCAACCGGCCTAGCACAACACGGCCCACGCCCAGGTCGGTGATGATCGACATCATGCCGAGCAGGCCGAACACATAGGAAAAGACACCCCAGTCCGTCGGCGACAGCAGCCGAGCGATGAGCACAGTGCCGGACCAGCCCATCACAGCGATAGCGAGGCGGCTCAACAACAGGGCAACGGTGTTACGACCGGCGGCCGCATGGCGCTCGTCCCGTCGGCGCGCGTCGGCATCAGTGCCCACAGATCTGTCGAGGTCGCCGCGATCGTCTGGGGTGCTCATAGCGCCGCCAGGTTCCTCACGCACAATCGCGCCACGCCGCCTATTTCTCATACCTATGGTCACCGTCGCTCGCAGTAGGGAGCGGGAGGGTCGACGCCCCGCTGCAACTCGGTACCTCCAGCATCACCACCGCTCGATTGTGGCAGCAGTTCAGCAAACTCGCGCTGCGCGACCTCCAGGATCCGCCTACTGGCGACGTGCTGAATGTCACGCTGCTGCAACGAGTGATCGCCCGTCGGCGCAAGTGTGATCGAGGGCCCCCAGCCGCGCCGCGCCAACCGCGCCAAACCCTGTTGACCACGCTGTTTGTCAAACCATACGTAGTCCTCAGGCGACATGACCATGTCGACGACGACGCGGTGGCGCCTCAATGCCGAAAGCAGGACTTCGGGCACTTCAGTCAATCCGAGCCGACCGATCAACAGCCACAGCGGATACGGCAACCAGCGCCTGACCAGCTTCTTGAACTTGGCCTCCAACGTTCGGGGTTCCGGCGCCGACTCGACTCCGGGGTTCGGCGGCGTCATGCCGATCAACTTCTCGGGTCCGATGGCCTTGTGGCGGACGCTGAAGAGGATGGCGTTGACCAGCACCACCGCCCGGGCGCCGTACCTGATCGCCCCGATGGCCGAGTTCCATGCACCGGAGCAGATCCCCGTCATCATGAGGCGTTCTGCGGGTACTCCGGTCGCCACCATCACGTCATGCACGTCGGCGTTGGATTCCGGCGAATAGATCGTCGCGAATTCCGCTGTGGCCCAACCGGTGTCACCGGTACCGCGCCGGTCGTAGCGCACCGCGGCGAGCCCGTGTGCGGCAACTTCGCGTGCGGTGTCGGTCCAGACCCGCCCCGATCCGACGCGATGCTCACAGGCGGTGTTGTGGATAAGCAGTGTCGGCGTGTCCGGTGGCGCATCCGCGAGAGCGGTCCTGATGGCGAACAACCGATTGGGCCCCAACTCGTCCAACGTTTCGACGACCGCGCGGCCGTCGGGCAGCTGGGCCACCTGTGCGCGGCGGGCGAACACAGGCGAGACCGGTTCTCGATCGGTGTCCATGGCCTGATGAAGCCACTCGGCGATCAGCGTCAGCGTTGCAACCGGGATCTGCACCACGAAAGTCACCGGCTCGACATACTCAGGCTGGCCGATGACAGCCGCCAACTCACAGTTGCCATTCGCGATCAGCGCCTTGATCTTAGGTTCCTCTGCGCGCTCGGGCCTGGCGACGATGAGTGTCGCAACGGCAGTGCTGAGCTTGTCCGGCATCTGGACGCCTTTGAGACGTTGTGCGCATTCCGGCGAGAACGTCGTACCCAGGATGGATTCGCGCTCGACGTCGACCAGGTCCGCACCCACCGTCATCTTGTAGAGCGTCCGCTGCTCGCGGAGATACCGGCGACCGTCGAGAACGGGATCCCACAGGACCAGCGCGGCCAACCCGTCGACATCGGATGCGACGTTGGCCGCGAGCATGGCGCCCATCCGTAGACCGATCACGCCGATCCGCGTCACTCCGGCAGTTCGCAGATACTGCACCGCGGTGCGAATACTGTCCTGATAGTCGCTCAGCGCCGCGTCCGACCCGAGTTCCCCGGCGGAGTCGCCTGTGGCGCGGTAGTCGAACCGCAACACGATAAACCCGCGTTCGCTCAACTCTTGAGCCAGTAATTTGAGTCCTCGGTAGGTGTCGACGTGCTCCTTGCCCAATGGCGGGCAAATCACGATGCCGCCGCGCGCACGTCGCCCGGCCGGAACGTGGACGACTCCGTACAGGGGTGCCGTTTCGGGGCCGAACCATGTCGGCTGCGTATGGGCAACTTCCTCGTCCACGAACCAGAGCCCCCTCTGTGATCCAAAGTGCTGTGTAGTCGACTGGCGACAGAGTCCGCCGTTCGCCGGACGCCGTCGGGCTCCACGATACACACTCACGTCACCTTCGAATATTCGCTAGAAGCGGCAGTATCAAACATCTGAAGCACTGGATCGCCAACCGGAACGGCGCGCGACACGTCCGGCAAGCTGACGAGATGCAACGGAATATTCACGCACATATGGGCTTTATCACCGGAAATAGCCACGTGGGACACTGTATTCAACTGGACCATCACACGCAGAACGGCTACGGTAGATGAATCAGAGCAACGGCATCAAACTTTGCTAGTTTCACTCCCGGAGGCACGAAGTGGTAAACCCCAACTCCTCGTTGGGCATCGTGGCCGGCCGGCGTCCGTCGATCATCCACGTCGCCGAATCATTTGCGAGCGGCACGGCATCAGCGATCGGGGACTTCGTTCGCAACTACCCCGACGCGGAGCATCACCTCGTGTATTCGTTTCGGGACGAGGCGCGGCTGAACATCGACGAGCTGACGTACTTCACAACGAAGACGGAGCTGCCGGCAGGCACCGTCGCGCGCATCCGATTCCTTCGGCGATTACTGCGCGGCGCGCACGGCAGCTGCATCGTGCACGCGCACTCGAGCATGGCGGGCGCCTACGTGCGTGCCGCGGTACGCCGCACAGCCAGACGGCCACTGGTCTACACCCCGCACTGCTATTCGTTCGAGCGGCTCGATGTGTCCTGGCCGGTCCGACAGGCCTTCCGCGTGCTCGAATGGCTGTTGTCGTTCAACACTTCCGCCTACGCAGCGTGCTCACCGCGGGAAGCCCAGCTGTCGAGGTGGCCGTTGAGCTCGCCGCGAGTGGTGACCGTACCGAACGTTCAACCGCCGGGACTCCCCCGAGCCGCGCAACGATCAACGGCCCCCACCTTGCGAATCGTCGGCAACGGGCGGCTTGGCCCGCAAAAGGATCCACGGTTCTTTGCCGAAGCGATCCGTGCTGCAGCCCAGGTGCATGAGGGGGTGGAAGCCGTGTGGGTCGGTGGCGGCGGCGCCACGGACATCGACATGCTCCGCGCGCACGGAGTCGAGGTCACGGGATGGCTGCCCCGTGCCGAGGCCCTCGACGTGATGGCCGCCGGCGATCTGTACTTGCACACGGCGTCCTGGGAGGGATTTCCGATTTCCATCATGGAGGCGGCGGGCATAGGTTTGCCCGTGGTGGCCCGGCGGCGGGCGTATCTCCATGGCGTCGACCTTCCGGTGATCCTGGACCGCCCCGAAGATCTGGCCGCCGCCATCACAGACCTCCGGCAAGCCGGTGCACTCGCCGCGCTGCGCAGACGGACCACGACGGCACTGGCCGGCAATTGCGACACCGAACAACGGACGGCGCTTTGCGCCCTCTACGGACCGCTGAGAGGAAAGCACTGATGCAGCGGGTGCACGTCAACGGAAAGTGGTTGGCGCAGAAGCTGACCGGCACGCAGCGCTACGCCACCGAGATCGTCCGGGCAGTCATCGACAGCGGTGACACCGATCTGGTCGTGCACGTACCGGCCGACGCCGAGATCCCCGACTGGCTGCGCACGCCGCGGGTCGAGATCCGCCGGTCCCGCACCACCGGTGTGGTGTTCGAGCAGCTCTACCTGCCGGCCGCGACCCTGGGCGGCCTGCTGCTCAATTTCGCCGGACCGGCACCACTGGCGAAACGTCGCCAGGCCGTCACGATGCACGACGCCACGCCCTTCCGGTTCCCGCAGACGTTCCGCCGGGCTTTCGTCACCTTCTACCGGGTCGCGTACTCCCTGCTGGGCCGATCGGCACACCACCTGATCACCGTCTCCCACTTCAGTGCCCGGGAATTGGAGGACACGCTCGGAATTCGCTCGGACAAATTCGTGGTCGCCGGGTGCGCCGCGGACGCCCTGACGACGGTCGAACCGCAACGACCCGACCTGGCCCCCGACGAACCGTTCTACCTCATGGTCGGAACGCTCGCGGTGCACAAGAACCTGCCCGCACCGGTTCGAGCCGTCGCGGAGTCCGGACGCACCATCGTCGTGGTCGGCGCATCAGGCAACGACCAGGTGTTCAGCCAGGCCTCCACGCTGTCGACGAAAGCCGTTGTTGCCGGCCGCCTTTCCGATGCCGAACTGGCGTGGCTGTACCGGAATGCCCGTGGTTTGATCTTTCCGTCGCGTTACGAGGGTTTTGGCCTGCCGCCATTGGAGGCTCAAACGCTCGGTTGTCCGGTGGTCACGTCGAACGCGGCATCGCTGCCCGAGGTTGCCGGTGACGCCGCGCTCTACTTCGATCCCGACGACATGTCCGGCCTGCTGGCCCAGCTCGATCGGCTGGAACACGAGGCCGGGCTGGCGAAGACCTTGCAGGAGCGGGGCCTACTCAATGCCCGCCGTTACTCCTGGGACGGTTCCGCCCGCCAGATAGTGGCGAGCGTCGGACTCAGGCCGCGGATCGATGTCGACTGAGCCCCGCCGTCAGATGGTCGCGCCGACCGGGCGCGCAGCGCCCGGCGAAGCCTCGGGCCGGTCACGAAGCCAGGCCGGCACGCGGTCGGCCGCGATCGGCGTGCTGTAGAGATAGCCCTGCACCACGTCGCACTTGAAGTGCTTGAGCTGAGTTGCGGTTTCGCCGTCCTCAACCCCTTCGGCCACCACCCGGGCACCGAGATGGTGGGCGAGCGAGATGATGGCGCGGACGATTTCGGCGGCGCGTTCATCGTTGAGGACCGACGAGATGAACTGGCGGTCGAGCTTGACTTCGTCAACCGGAAGATCGCGCAGATAACTCAAAGTCGAGTAGCCGCTGCCGAAGTCGTCGATCGCGACGCGGACTCCGATGTGGCGCAACCCGTTCAGGACGTACTGGACGCGTCCCAGCTTGCTCAGCATGAAATCTTCGGTGATTTCCAGCGTCAGGTCGGCCGCCGGGATCCGACGGTCGTCAAGCGCCTTGGCGATCCGCCGAGGCAGCGCGATGTCGGTCAGGCAATTGGCGAACACATTGACTGCCACCGGAATCTCGAAACCGTCGGATCGCCACCGGGCCACGTCGTCGAGTGCGCGCTCGATCACCAGATCGTTCACCAACGTGGTCAGACCGTGCGACCGCACCAGCGGCAGGAAACGATCAGGGGCCAGCAATCCGAGCTCCGGATGAGGCCAACGCAACAGCGCTTCCACACCCATGGTTTCGCCCGAAACCAGGTCGAGCTTCGGTTGGTAATACAGGCAGAGCGCCTTGCTGTCGATCGCCTGGCGCAGCTGCCCCAGTAGCCGGACCGTCTCGGCCGGCCGCACCCCCAGAGCCGGCGCGCAGAGCGCTGTCGCCGTGTCATCGTTGTCGCTTCCGGTGCCATGGATGTACGCGGTACGCAGGTGCGAGTTCTTGGCGATCTGTACCGCCGCCGTCGCGCGCGCGAGCAAACCGTCGGCCGTGAGGTCGGTTTCGGTGGAGGCCGCCACCGCGAGCCCGACACTCGATCCGATCATCAGGTCATGCCCGTCGATGAAAAAGGGATCGGCGAAGGCCTGGACCAGGCAGTCGGCCACGGCGCGGCCGTGCTCGACGCCGCCGTCGACGAGCACCGCGAACTGTCCGCTGTCCAGTCTCGCCACGACGTCGTCGCGCCCGACGCTCGCCCGAATACGGCCGGCGGCCAAGTTGAGCAGTTCGTCTCCCGAACCCCGACCATAGGCCGCGGTCACCAGCGCCAACTCGTCCACATCGAGACGTGCCACCACGACACCGTCGGTGCCGCGGTCGGCCCGGGACAGGCGGCGCGAAAGGAGCTCACGCAACGACACCGCGTTGTCCAGACCGGTCACCCGGTCTTGCTGCAGCAGTTCACTGGCGGTCGCCCGAAGTCGCTGGTTCTCGTTGTACGTCACGACCCGTCGCACAACCGTTGCGACGACGAGCAAGACCACGGCGATCGCCATCGGTGCACAGCCCGCAGCCGGCAGCTGCATCAACTGAATGCAGCAGATCACGGTGGCCATCACCAGAGACGTCACCGGTATCGCCGCCGTCCAACGTGGCGCGACGATGGTGTCAAGGTTACTGGCTACCAACGGTTTTCGTTGATATCGACTTCTCAGCGCCGCAAATGCCAGGCAAGTCAGCGCAGCACACCAGCCGAGATCGATGAGGCGGTGGTGCGGGTCGCTCCCCCACACGTCGACGAACCGCAGCGCGATATTGGACGCCGCTCCGAGAACCGTGCCGGCCGTCAGCAGCACGAGTACTCCGCGTTGGCCGCGATCGGCCGTGGTCAAGACAATTACCGCAACGGCGACCAACACCAGATCGGCGACCGGAGACGCCACGGCCAACCACGGCTGCCAGCGGTGCTCGGCACCCACGGCAAAACCGTCCCTCAGTACAACGACCCAGCCCAGGGCGAACACCGACAGCCCGATGGTCACACCGTCGAGCACCAACCGGGCCCTGGTCCACGATGACGTGCCGGACGCCAGCAGGACCAGACCGACGCAGGCCCCGACCGGATACACCAACGCGGTCGCGCCGACCAGCGCCGGGGCGGTGCCGATGTGCAGTTCCTCAACGGTCCAGATCGCCCGGCTGACCGACCAGCCACACAGTCCGACCGCCAGACTGATCCATGCCGTGCGGTGCCGTCCATGCGCTCTCGCCGCAGCGACGGCGGCGCACATCATGGCAAAGAGAGCCAGAAGAACCATCCCGGCGTCTGCGACAACGGTGCCGACGAGGCCGCTGTCCGCGCTCGCAATCAGAACCTGCCGCACCACGGGCAGCCTCCAGTTCGGTCAGTTCACGCAATCGTAGCGACATCAGGCGGCTCGATGGAGACAACCCGCCCAACCAGTCGCGCCGGGTTCGGTGGACCTCAGCATCGGGCGATCGAGGCCGTTATCCGGCCATTTCACCGCATGTCCCCAAGTCCCCAGCCGCCGACACATGTCGGCGTACCCGGATCAGCAACACTTTACTCCAGTTTCAGCAAAATATCGGCCGTGCATATTAGCCAGGTCGTGGCAGCCATTCCCGCCGGTTCGCGGCGGCGTACGGCAACGTGCAGGATGACGTGACCGCGCGTCGAGCGTCGTCCCGCACGGCGCAGGTGGTCGATTCGCAGCAAATGGGTTTCGCCGAGTGACAGCCGCAGCGACGCGGTACCGGTCGGAGAGTTCCCTACTCCGGGCTGTCGTCGCGCGTACTGGCAGCCCCATCGCAACGGCAGACCACATCGCTGTTGACCGTCAGACGCGTCGCCGCGTCGCCACCGCTTCGCTTCGCCGCGAACATCGCGTGGTCGGCACACTCGATTGCGGCGTCCAATATCGATTGGGGATCAGCGTCTCCCCGAGAAAAGTCGGGTAGCGCGATGGACGCGACGCCGATACTGGCGGTCACCGGAGCCACGTCGGCCGGCGCGGCGATCGCGGACCGGACCCGTTCACCGATGCCGAGCACGTGCTGGGGCGAGGTGACATCGACGACCACAAATTCCTCGCCGCCCACCCGGGCGACCAGAGCGCTGGCGCGAACGACACCCCGTATCCGCTGAGCACTGCGCATCAGCACCGCATCACCGACCGCGTGGCCGTAGGTATCGTTGACGTTCTTGAACCGGTCCAAATCGATGACCAGCACCAACACACACGCACCCGGAATGCTCGGGTGCGCCCTGTCCGCCACGAAGCTACCGAACCGCAGATTCAAACCGCGGCGGTTGAGCAGACCGGTCAGCTCATCGGTCACCGAATCGTGAGCATCGTTACGCAACACCCAGATGCCGAATTGCACGACGGCCGGCACCACGACGAACGATGCGACGGCCGCCAGAGTTTTGGCGAGCGCCAGGTACGGGTCGGCCCGCGGACCGAACGCGATTTCCGCCGCAAACACTCCCGTGACGCCCAGCACCCATGCGGTGTGCAGAGCTAGCACTCGGGGGCCTTCGAAAAACTTCGCGTACACGGAGATCAGAAGCAGCGCGTTCAGACCGAAGAACCCGGCCAGACGGTCGGAGTCGAGCAGCGCAACGACGCTGATGCCGATGTCCGCGTACACAATGAAGGCGATCGACGCCGCTCGCGACGGCCACGGACCGAACCACCACAACAGCGCCCAAACCAGTGCCGACAGCGCGAACAGCGACGAAATGGCACGGGACATCGGCGTGGACGGCCCCGAGGGCGAGAACTGGATGACGATCGAGATCGCCGCGAGCAGGGCTGCGCAACCGCCGACCAACAGTTGAACGCCGCCGAGCAACCCACGCTGAGCGAAATAGCCGATTTGCGCCTCGTAGTCGACGGGGGCAGACCACCAGACGCGCGCCAGCCGCGCAACAGCCAGCAGTTCGCGCAGCCGTGTCAACACGCCGGACCCCGTTTCAGGTGCACCTGATGAATGCGATCTCCCCCATCGCGACAGCAAACCGAACGCTAGCAGCCGTATGTGGCAATGTCCACGGCTGATCATCGTCCCAAGTCATGACCACATGGCTGCATATTTGGCTAATTACGCAAAGCCGACGCACAGACTGCCGGCCGAGTCACTGCCGTCAGGGGTGCGCGGTTTCCCTGCGGGCATGCGCAATCCGGTCGCGGCCCCGGCGTCTGCTCCTTCAGGCGCGCGCACGTCACGGCAGACGAGCGCCAGGGCGGCGCTGTGATGGCCGTAACACCCACTTGTTAGCCGCTCTACTTGTGGGTTTCGGGCCTTCGGTATAAATTTGCTAAAAATCGCGTTCGTTAACAAGTAATGCACCGCGCGAGACCACCGGCGGTCCGCGTGTCGATCCCGAATCGGCAGGTCAATCCTGCAAGCACGATGGGGTCGA
>NZ_VTGY01000017.1 GCF_009729075.1 Mycolicibacterium sp. CBMA 226
GGCGTCGAGCCCGGTGACCGTCACCCCTGCCCACTCGAACGGCTCCAGCAGCGAGTAGGTCAGCCACTGCGAAAGCTTGTGGAACGGCATCCACCCGTGCGACAACCCCGCCCCCGGAACCGCGGGGGGGGGGGGGGGGGGGGGGGGGGGGGGGGGGGGGGGGGGGGGGGCGGGGGGGCCGGGGCGGGCGGGGGCGGCACCGGAGCGCCGACGCCCAGCACGCGCAGCAGATCCGGCTTCATGGCCTGCAGTTGCTGGCCCCAGTAGCCCCAGCTGTGGGTGCCGTCCTTCGGGAAGTTGAACACCGCGTTGCGACCACCGGCCTGCTGGTACAGCCTCTGGAAGTCCCGGTTCGAGCTGATCGTCAGGTTCTCCAGGAACTGGGCGCTGTAGAGGATCCCGATGTCACCCGGCGTATCCAGGTCGGACGGCATGCCGTTGCCGCAGTACACCCAGATGGCGGTGTTGTTGGCCACCAGCTGCTGGACGTTGACGGTCGGGTCGTTGCGCCGCCAGGCCGGATCGCTCGCGATGCCCCACATCTGGGTCGGGTTGTAGCCGCCGGCGTCCTTCATCGCGAAGCCGATCAGGGTGGGCCACAACCCCTGCGACGGGTTGAGGAAGCCCGACAGCGAGCCCGCGAAGATGAACTGCGCCGGGTGCCAGATCGCCAGCGTCAGCGCTGAACCGCCCGACATCGACAGACCGACGACGGCGTTGCCGGTCGGCTGCACGCCCCGGTTCGCGGCCAGCCAGGCCGGCAGCTCCTGAGTCAGGAACGTCTCCCACTTGTAGGTGATGACGCCGTTGTTGTTGGTGGCCGGCTGGTACCAGTCGCTGTAGAAGCTGGACTGTCCGCCGACGGGCATCACCATCGAGACGCCCGACTGGTAGTACCACTCGAACGCTGCGGTGTTGATGTCCCAGCCGCTGGCGTCGTCCTGCGCCCGCAGGCCATCGAGCAGGTACACCGCGTGCGGTCCGCCGCCCTGGAACTCGACCTTGATGTCGCGTCCCATCGCAGGTGACGGAATGTTCAGCACCTCAACCGCTTTCGCGGCTGCATGCGCCTGCGGGGCCACCGCGGGCATCGCCATCGCCGGAACCGTCAGGGCAGCGACAGCCGCCACCGCGAGCCGGCGGAGTTTCGCGCCGTAATTCTTGCCAACCAGAGTCGCCAACACGTAGTGAAAACTAACGCCGGGCCGCACCGGACCGGACGACCAACGCGCGGCGTGATCGCCTCGTTACCAAGGCGTTTGGCTATCGAGTCCGCGCGGGTCCAATTGCGAGCACCGCCCGCACCCTCACGCCGCGCCGTGATCGGTGCCGTCACTGGCGGCGGTGACGTCGTCCCGGGTGCACGGCTCCTGGTGCCAGTCCCCAAACGGATCGGGGTAGCCACCCCACGCGCCGCGCGCCGCGAATTCCTCGTCGGTCAGCAACGCGTCGTTCAGTGCCGTGGTCACGTCGCCGGGACGCGCGCCGCACACCAGGATCGTCATCGCGGTGTGCCGGTCACCGAAATCGCTGTCCCACATGAGGTCCGCCAGCGCCCGTCGCTCACGGTCCACATAGGCCGCGTCACTGACGGTCATCGCGGCGATCCACCGGCCGGCATTGCTGACGCGCAGACCGCCGCCGGCCGATTCCAGCCACATGACATGGTCGGGCCGGTTCGCCAGCCACACCCGGCCGCGGGTCCGGATCACCCCGTCCAGGAGGTGGTCGATGGCGTCGTGCAGACGCTCCGGATGGAACGGCCGGCGCGCGTTGAACTCGACAATCTGAACGGGCCCTTCAGGTTTGAGGCTGGGTTGCCCGGCGAGCAGCGGTCCGTGCGGTTCGTCGGCACGGCCCCGCCGGGCGTCGGGCCGTAGGTTGCGCAACGCATCGTCGACCAGGTCGGACTCGGTGATGAGCTGCGCCCGCGGCGCCAGCCGGCGGCATACCGCGAGCAGCACGGGCTCGGCATGGGTCAGCACGATGACATCGGCGAACTCAGCCTGCCCCACCGCCACCTGAGCGACGGTCCGACCGTCGGGCAGTTCGTCGTCGCCCAGCGCGTCGGTGAGCCAGTCGGCGGCTTCGATGCACGTCACCACGCCGGCGATCGCGACGTCACGGGCGGCCGGCCCGTCGATGAATCCAGGACCGACGTGGACCCGAACGTGGTTGATGGCCCAGCAGATCGGCTCGGGCTCCATCCACGGCTCGAGGTGGACGACGATGCGGTGGACGTCGTCGCGCCGGTGCAGCAGACGCAGGTAGATCAGCAGGTCACCCCGGACCGTGCAGGACACGCAGCCGTGCGCCAGTTCCAGCGCCGATTCGGTTGCGGTGACGATGCCGTGCGGCGCGCTGACGGTACGACGCCGCACGACGTGACCGTCGAATTGGTGCTCGACGAGCACCGTGCCCGGCTCCTTCAACAGTTCTTCGGTCACGTATCGGGTCGGTCCCTGACCAGCCACGACGATCACCGGCGTCCGCATCGCCACTCCTTATCGACAATCATTTTCACATTCTGCGGCTGTCACGCTACAGTGGCGGCCGGCACTTGTCGAAAACGATTTTCATTAACGATAGGGTGTAAGACATGTCAGCGCACTGCCAGGTCACCGGGCGCCAACCCGGTTTCGGCAACACGGTTTCGCACTCCAACCGCCGCACCTCGCGTCGGTGGAACCCCAATATCCAGAGCAAGACCTACTATCTGCCCTCGGAAGGCCGGCGGATCCGGCTCCAGGTCAGCGCCAAGGGCATCAAGGTGATCGACCGGGACGGCATCGAAGCCGTGGTGGCCCGGCTGCGCCGGGACGGGGTGCGGATCTAGATGTCCCGCACCGATATTCGTCCCGTGGTGAAGCTCAAGTCCACCGCGGGTACCGGCTACACGTACGTCACCCGCAAGAACCGGCGCAACGACCCCGATCGGCTGGTGCTGCGCAAGTACGACCCGATCATCCGCAAGCACGTCGATTTCCGAGAGGAGCGCTGAGCACGCATGGCCAAGAAATCCAAGATCGCCCGGAACGAGCAGCGCCGGCTGACCGTCGCGCGCTACGCCCAGCGCCGGGCCGAGCTCAAGACAATCATCAAGTCCCCGTTGAGCACTGCCGCTGAGCAGGCCGCCGCCATGCGGGAACTGGCGCGCCAGCCGCGCGACGCCAGCCCGGTGCGCGTGCGCAACCGGGACGCGGTCGACGGCCGCCCGCGCGGTCATCTGCGCAAGTTCGGCCTGTCCCGCGTCCGGGTGCGGGAACTGGCGCACGAAGGGCAACTGCCCGGCATCCGGAAAGCGAGCTGGTGATGGCGAAGCGGAAACCGACCACCCGGCGTCCGGTCGAGGCCAAGCGTCCGGCGAAGAACGCGCTGACCAAGCTCGGCGTGGACCACCTCGACTACAAGGACACCGCGAACCTACGGCTGTTCATCTCCGAGCGGGGCAAGATCCGGTCCCGGCGCGTGACGGGCCTGACGGTCCAGCAACAGCGGCAGGTGGCCACGGCGATCAAGAACGCCCGGGAAATGGCGCTTCTCCCCTATCCCGGGATCAGCTGAACATCGCCAGCAGAGCCTGAGTGCGCCACATCGTCAGCCCGGCGAAGAGCACCAGCAATACCGCGGTCACCGAGATCAGCGCCAGGAGCCGTTGCCGCGCAGGCACATACGCGAAGACGGCCGCCACCAGGGTGCCGGTGACCAAGCCGCCGACGTGCCCCTGCCAGCTGATCGCCTGCGCGCTGACCGCGGGTACCACGAACGTGATCACCAGGTTGATGACGATGAGGAAGACGATGCCGCGGGCGTCGAGCCGGAGTCGACGGAACAACACGAACGTCGCACCGAACAGGCCGAAGATCGCGCCGGATGCGCCTGCTGTCGCCGTGTTCAGCGGTGACAGCAGGTACACCAGCACCGAGCCGCCCAGCCCGCTGAGGCCGTACAGCACCCCGAAGCGCAAGCGGCCCAGCCATTGCTCCAACTGCGGGCCGACGGCCCACAGCGCCCACATGTTGAACACGATGTGTGCCAGCCCGTAGTGCAGGAAGGCCGACGTCACGAGGCGGTAGTACTGGCCGTCGGCCACCGCCGGCGGCCACAGCACCAGGTCCTGCTGCATCCGCGTCGAGGTGTGCTGCAGCACGAACATCACCACGTTGATGGCGATCAGCGTGTAGGTGACCAGCGAGCCATTGGTGATCCGGCCGCCGAAGTGGGTTCGGGCCTGCCGCACCGACCGCTGGCCTTCGCTGACGCATTCCGGGCACTGCTGACCCACCGCAGCCGAAGTCATACAGTCCGGGCAGATCGGGCGGGCGCACCGGCTACAGCTCACGTACGTCGGGCGGTTCGGATGCCGATAGCAGGTCGGCGTCGGGACGGTCATCAGTGAGAGTGATCTTCCGGGGCTACAGCCGCCACAGGGCTTCCTGGCTGGTGCTGGCGATCAGCACCCCACCAGTGTCGTACAGCGCTCCGGTGACAAGCCCGCGGGAGTCGGTGTTGTTCAGCCTGGTGACCTCGTAGCGGTGCCAATCGTGTGGGACGAAGGGCCGGTGGAACCACACCGCGTGGTCGAGGCTGGCGGCGAATCCGTCGTGCAGGTCGGTGCCGTCGGGCCGGGCCACGGGCACCGGCCCGAAATCGGACATGAAGGTCAGCGCGGCGGCGCGGATGAGGGCGTCGTCCTCGATCTCGTCTTTGGTGCGGATCCAGAACGGGGGCACGGCGAACGCGCCGGCATCTTCGGGCCGCACGCGAATATCGAAGTGGTCGGCGGCGGTGAGGCTCGGCGCCTTGGGTACGGAAGTGTCGAATTCGAGGCCCCGCACCTCGGGGCGCTGCCAGTCGGCTCCGGGTTCGGGAACATGGAACGACGCGATCATCTCGAGGATCGTCTTGCCGTGCTGCTTCGCGGTGACGCGCCGCGTGTCGAAGGACCGGCCGTCCCGGGTCCGTTCCACGTGAAACTCGACGTCGACGCCGTACTGGCCGCCCCGCACGAAGTAGAGGTGCAGCGACTGCGGCAGCTTGCCCGGCTCGACGGTACGGCCGGCGGCGCCGAGCGCCTGCGCGGCGATCAGTCCGCCGAACAGGGACCGTCCCGGTCCGTCCGTCGGCTGCGGCGCGATGAACGTGTCACCGTCGCGCGCGAAATCGAGGAGTTGGGCGATCCAACTGGCACTAGGACTCACAGATCGGCAGCGTATCCGCCCCGGTAGGGTCTGGCCGTGCGCCCCAGCCACCGTGTGCTCCTTCTGGCCACCGGAATCGGGGTCACCATGTGGGCCGCGGGCACGGTCTGGTCGGCCGTGGCGCTACACCCGGTAGACCACTACCTCGTCGCCTATTACCTCGCGGACTACCGGTTCGGTTTCGTTCGGCGCGGACTTGCCGGAGCCCTCGTCGGCCCCAGCGACGCCGCAGGATTCTTCGGTCGGGCCGGCGCCGTGCGTTGGACCATCACCGCGGTGTACCTGGCTGCACTCGCCGTCCTTGCCGGTGCCATCGTGCGCACGGGCCGATCGGAGCGCCGGATCATGCTGGCGCTGCTGGTGCCCGTATTGCCGTTCGGCGTGCCCTTCGCGGTGTTCTCGGCGCGACCAGATCTGCTTGGCGCGTCGGCCGTTGTCGCCCTCGCGCTGGGCGTCACCACTCGGCCGGCGTTGTCGTGTGCCGCATACGGACTGCTCACCTCGATCCTGGCGTTCATGCACGACGCGATTCCTCTCGAATTCGCCTTGGGCGCGGTACTCGCCATCTACGTACTGGCGCAAGCACTCACCCCCACGCAGCGTCGGCGCTACGCGGCGTTGGCGGTGTTCCCGGGGCTGGCAGTGGCCGGGTTCATCACCGCGTTCTCGCGGCATGACGTGGCAGACCGGCTCTGCGCGACGACGCCGCACCGGCTCATGCGCATGATGGCGAGCTTTCAGGATTTCCAGAACTTCGCCCGGACCGGCGGCTTACCGACGCGCGACTTCCACGATTGGGCCTGCCGTGCCTACCTCAATCAGTACCAGCACGGGGTGCTCCACAATGTTCAGACGGTCGCCGCCAGGGGCGCCGGTCAGATGGCGACCGCACTGCTGCTCGGTGTGGTCGGGGTGGTGGCCTGCCTCGCCGCCGTCCAATTCGTGTCCGGTGTACCGATCCGCGATTTCCTCGGCGAGTTGCGCGACCGCTGGGCCGGTGCGGTCTGCGCGCTGGCCCTTTTCGTCCCCATATTCGTGACCGCGTTCGACTGGGTCCGGTGGATGCTGCTCATCGCGTTCAACATCACCGTCGCATATCTGCTGTTCCTGCGCGGACGTCCGGAGCTCGACCGGCCACCCACATCGCGGGCGGCCTACGTGGCGATCGTCTGCGCATTTGCCGCGCTACCGCTGGGCCTGGTACCCGGCTGACCGGCCACGCCGAAATTCGCCGCCTACGCTGACAGGCATGGTTCAACGCCGGGGATTCAATGACACCGTCACCCGATTCTGGGGCTTCGCCGCCCCCGCCTATGACACCCAGGTGCTGCAGCGCATCGTCTACCAGCCCGCCCAAGATGAGGTGCTGGCGCAGCTCCGCGCGCACGGCGCGCTGACGATCGCCGACATCGGCTGCGGTACCGGCATTTTCGCCGACCGGATCGAACGCGAGCTCAATGCCATCGTCACCGGGGTGGATATGTCCGAAGGCATGCTGGCCCAGGCCAAGGCCCGATCCGCAAAGGTCAACTGGCTCACCGCGCCCGCCGAGGAGCTGCCGTTCAACGACGGCGCGCTGGACGCGGTGGTGACGACGTCGGCGTTCCACTGGTTCGATCAGCCTGCCGCGTTGCGTGAGTTCCACCGGGTGCTCAAGCCGGGCGGCATCGCGGCCGTCACGACCATCAGCCCGCGGCAGGTACTGCCGCTGCACGCGCTGTCATCGCACATCCTCAATCCCGCCCACAATCCGTCGCCGGCGGAGATGAAGAAGCTGTTCGAGGGCGCCGGATTCACGGTGTCCGAGCAGCACCGGGTGAAACGGCCGGCGTGGACGCTCATCGTGTCCGACCTGCTGACCGTCGGAACGAAGTAGCCGCGATGCCAGATCTACACCCCGACGTCGCGGTCCTGGCCCCGCTGCTGGGCACCTGGGCCGGCACCGGCTCCGGCGAGTACCCGACCATCGCCTCGTTCGACTACCTCGAAGAAGTCACCTTCGGCCATGTCGGCAAGCCCTTCCTGGCCTATAGTCAGCGCACCCGCGCAGCGGCTGACGGCCGTCCCCTGCACGCCGAGACCGGCTACCTGCGGGTCCCCGCGCCCGGACGCATCGAGTGGGTGCTGGCGCATCCCACCGGCATCACCGAGATCCTGCAGGGCACGCTCAGCACCGAAGGCGAGTTCGTGCTGGACCTGTCCGCCACCGACATCGGGCGCACCGACTCCGCGAAAGAGGTTGACGCCCTGCGCCGTTGGTTCCGGCTCGACGGAGACACGTTGAGCTACAACGTCAGGATGGCCGCCGTGGGCATCCCGCTGCGCCACCACCTCGCGGCCGTGCTGCATCGGAAGGACGCATGACGGAACCACAGACCGGCCGCATTCGGGTCCCCGCCGACCTGAACTCGGTGACGGCGATTGGCGAAGAAGACCACACCGCCATCGATCCGCAAGCAGTGGAACGTATTTGGCAGGCGGCACAGCACTGGTACGCGGCCGGCATGCATCCGGCCATCCAGGTCTGTCTACGCCAGAACGGTCGGGTGGTGCTCAACCGCGCGATCGGCCACGGCTGGGGCAACGGGCCCGACGATCCGGTTGACGCCGAGAAGATCCCCGTCCGCGTGGACACCCCGTTCTGCGTGTATTCCGCCGCCAAGGCCATCAGCACGACGGTGGTGCACATGCTTGTCGAGCGCGGTGAACTCGATCTGGACGCCCGCGTCTGCGACTACCTCCCGACGTACACCAGCCACGGCAAGGACCGCACCACCGTGCGACACGTCGTGACCCACAGCGCCGGGGTCCCGCTGGCCACCGGCCCACGGCCCGACCTCAAGCGGATGAACGACAGCCAGTACGCCCGCGAGATGCTGGGCAATCTGCGGCCGATCTACCGGCCCGGCCTGATGCACATGTACCACGGCCTCACCTGGGGCCCGCTGATCCGCGAAATCGTCTCGGCCGCAACGGGTCGCAACATCCGGGACATCCTGGCAGCCGAGATCCTCGAGCCGCTGGGCTTCCGCTGGACCAATTACGGCGTTGCACCGGAAGACGTTCCGCTGGTCGCACCCAGCCACGTCACCGGCAAGCCCCTGCCCGCACCGATGGCGGCAGCGTTCAAGAAGGCGGTCGGCGGCACCCCGAACCAGATCATCCCGTTCAGCAACACGCCGGACTTCCTGACCAGTGTGGTGCCATCGTCGAGCACGGTGTCCAACGCCGTCGAGCTGTCGCGCTTCGCTGAATTGCTCTGCCGCGGCGGCGAACTCGACGGTATGCGCGTGCTGCGCCCCGAAACGCTACGCGCGGCGACCGCCCCGTGCCGACGACTGCGCCCCGACATCGCCGTCGGACTCCAGCCGATGCGCTGGGGTACCGGATACATGTTGGGCTCCAAGCGATTCGGCCCGTTCGGCCGCAATGCGCCCGAGGCCTTCGGGCACACCGGGCTGACCAACATCGCGGTATGGGCCGACCCGGCCCGGAACCTTGCCGCCGCCGTCGTCAGCAGCGGCAAGCCCGGCGGCCATCCCGAGGCCCACCGGTACCCGGCGCTGCTCGACGCGATCGCCCGGGAGATTCGCTAGTCCGCCGACGGACTTGGGGCAGCGCTCTCCCGACAACCTGTGCGATCAGCAGCTGTCACCTTCGGCTGACAATGTCCGGATTTGCGACAACTCCCGGTCGAGCGTGCCGGGGACGCGGGCTATGCCTTCGCGGCGGCCTTCGCGAACAGGCGCAGCAGCACCTGGTTGATGGCCACGAGCGCCAGTTTCACCGGCGGGAACGACGCCGTCGAGCTCAGCGAGTAGTCGATGCGCGTACCCGAACCCTCGGGGGTCAGCCGCACCTCACCCGCATAGCCCGGGAACGGCACGCCGGAGCGGGCCTTGTAGCCGAACACGTTAGGGGCGTCGAACGTGACGACCTCTTCGACGATCGCCGGCGCCGGCCCGGGGGCCGAGATGCGCCGGACCGCGCCCAGGCCGTTCGGCGCCGGGGTGCCGGGCTGGTCGATGGTCACGCTGATGCCGGGACCCCAGTTGGCCATGCCTTCGTGGTCGATCAGGGTCGCCCAGACAACGTCGATCGGGCGGGCAACAGTGGTGGTTGCTGTCGATTGCATGGACCGATCATGCCGCACCCCCATCCACAGCGCCTGGCAGGCTGTCACCATGCCCGACGAACCGTTGCGCGACGATCACACCGAGCTCCTGCGCCGGCGGGCACTCACCGAAGACGCCGCCCGGCCGGACGCCGTCCAACGTCGACATGACGCCGGCGGCCGGACCGCCCGCGAGAACATCCTCGACCTGGTAGACGACGGCAGCTTCGTCGAGTACGGCCGGTTCGCCATCGCCGCGCAACGGGCGCGCCGGGAGCTCGACGACCTGATCGCGCGCACTCCGGCCGACGGCCTCGTGGCCGGCACGGCCCACGTCGACGGCCACCCGTGTGCGGTGTTGTCCTACGACTACACGGTGCTGGCCGGCACCCAGGGCGCCCTCGGACACCTCAAGAAGGACCGGCTGTTCGAACTGATCGAGCGCATGAAGCTGCCGACGGTGTTCTTCGCGGAGGGTGGCGGTGGGCGCCCCGGTGACACCGACCACCCGACGGTGTCGTCGCTCGACGTCCGCGCCTTCGCGTTGTGGGCCGGTTTGTCCGGCGTGGTGCCGCGGATCGCGGTGGTCAAGGGCCGCTGTTTCGCGGGCAATGCGGTGATCGCCGGCTGTTCGGATCTGATCGTCGCGACGGAGGACACGTCGATCGGCATGGGTGGCCCGGCGATGATCGCCGGCGGCGGGCTCGGCGACATCGTTCCCGATGCCGTCGGCCCGATCTCGGTGCAGGCGCCCAACGGCGTCGTCGACGTGGTGGTGCCCGACGAGGCGGCGGCGGTCTCGGTCGCCCGGCAGTTGCTCGGCTACTTCCGTGGGCCCACCGCACCCGGCACCGCACCGGACCAAACCGTTTTGCGCACAATCGTTCCCGAGCGCGCCCGGCGCGCCTACCAGGTCGCACCGATCATCGAGACGCTCGCCGACGAAGGCTCCGTCACCTTCCTGCGGCAGAAGTTCGCACCCGAGCTGGTGACCGCGCTGGCCCGTATCGAGGGACGCCCGGTGGGCGTGATCGCGAACAACACCATGGTCATGGCCGGCGCCATCACCGCCGCGGCGTCCGACAAGGCGGCCCGCTTCCTGCAACTCTGTGATGCGTTCGGGATTCCTGTGGTGTCCCTCGTCGACTGCCCGGGTTTCATGGTGGGGCCCGCGGCGGAGGCCGAGGCGCTGGTCCGCCGCGGGTCGCGGCTGCTGGTCGCCGGCGCGGCCTTGCGGGTCCCGCTGATCGCGGTGATCCTGCGCCGCGGTTATGGCCTTGGCGCACAGGCAATGTGCGGTGGCAGCCTGCATGAACCGTTGCTGACGGTGGCCTGGCCGGGGGCACATCTCGGTCCCATGGGGCTGGAAGGCGCGGTTCGGCTCGGGCTGCGTAAGGAGCTCGAAGCCATCGCCGACGACGACGCCCGCGAGCAGGCGGTGCGGGACGCCACTGCAGCCGCCCAGGCCAACGCCGCGGCTCTCAATGCGGCGTCGATGTTCGAGATCGACGATGTCATCGACCCCGCCGAGACCCGGGCATTGATCGCCGCGACGCTGGCGACCGCCGAGCCCGCAGGCCTGGCACCGCGGCGAAGTTACGTCGACACCTGGTAAGTCCCGTTGACCCTGAAGCGACGGCGCAAAAGTGCGAGTAGCGGGCGCCCTGGTTACAGCGTCAACTGCCGATCAGTCGCGCACGCCCCGATACAGCTGCCGGCGCACCACGAAGCGCTGCAGCACCCGGTCGACCGTCCACGCCGGGAAGCGGACCGCCTGCCCCCACGGGGTGAACACCTCCAGCCCATCGGGCTGCGGGCCCAGCACCGAGCCCCATCGCACGGCGGGCGGCCGGTAGCGACGTAGCTTGCGAGACTTCAACTGGGCCAGAATGTTTCGCGCCACAAGCGCACCACCACCGTTGCGTGCCGACGTCCGCAGCGGATCCGTGGCAGCAACATCGCCGACCGCAAAAACACCAAGGTACCCGGGCACCGTCAGCTCCGGGGTGACGCGGACGAAGCCGTCGTCGTCGAGTATCTCGGCCGGCAGCCATCCAGTGTTCGGCCGGACCCGCCCGACCGCCCACAGCACCGCATCGACATCGGCGTCCGGTTGCCCGGTGCTGAATTCGATTGGCCCGGTGGTTATTTCGTCGCGGTGCGGCGGCAGGATCGCGCGGTGCCCCAGATGCAGCCGGACGCCCAACTCCGCGAGCCGCTGCGCGACGCGCACCTGGGTCCCGGCGTGGTACCCCGGAAGTATCTGAGCGCCAGGGAAATACAGCTCGATCACCTTGTCCGGCCAGGTGCGCGCCAAGTTCCCGGCGCTGCTCACCGCCGTGGCACCGCCACCCACCACGGCGATGCGCCGGGCACAGGCCAGCCGTTCATGGGTGTCCTGCAGGTCTGCCGCGACGTCGTCGGCCGTCTGCAGCGTCGGCCGGCGCCAGAAACCGTTGGTGGTTCCGGTCGAGATCACCAGCACATCGAACGGCTCGGTGGTCTCGGTCCCGTCGGCGGCGACCACCGTCACTGTGCGGCCGTCCAGATCGGCACCGGTCAAGGCCCCGTGCACGATTCGCACGCGATCCAGGCCGCGGAACCGCCGGAAACCGATGAAATAGTCTCGCGCCCAGTCGTTCGGTCGCGAGACGCGCATGCCGAGTTCCTGCCCGCTGACCAGTCCGTCCTTGACCGAGATGCCGACGACGTCCGCGTGCGGGGCCAGGCGGACAGCGGCGAGGATGCCGCTGTCGCCCAGCCCGGCGACGACGATGCGTGTGCGCAAGTCAGGGCAGGATCGAGTCGACGTAGCCACCATCGGCGCGGACGGCAGCTCCGGTGGTTGCCGAGGACTGTGCCGAACTGAGGTAGACGACCACGTTGGCGATCTCCTCGGGCTCAATCAGCCTGCGCAGCAACGATTGTGGTCGGTATTTGATCATGAACTCGCGCTGCGCCTCGTCCCACGGCAGGTTCTTGTCGACCAACTGATAGACGAAGTCCTCGACGCCGCCGGTGTGCGTCGGCCCGGCGATCACCGAGTTCACCGTGACGCCGGTGCCGGCAGCATCCTTGGCGAATCCGCGGGTCACCGCCAGCAGCGCGGTCTTCGACGTCCCGTAGTGGATCATTTCTTCCGGGATGACGATCGCCGAGTCGCTGGCGATCTGGATCATGCGGCCCCAGCCACGTTCGGTCATCCCGGGCAGGTAGGTCCGGATGAGCCGGACGGCCGACAGCACGTTCACCTCGAAATAGGTGCGCCACTGCTCGTCAGTGATCTCCCGCGCGGGGACCGAGCCGAAGATGCCGAGGTTGTTCACCAGGATGTCGACGTCCGGAAGTTGTTGCGTGAGTTGAGCTACGCCCTCCTCCGTCGTGACATCCGCGGCGACGCCGGCAACGTCGGTAAGTCCCTTCCCGGCCAGCTCGGCGACCGCCGCCTGGACTCGTTCCGCGCTGCGTCCGTTCACCGCCACCCGGGCGCCGCTGGCGGCCAGTCCTTCGGCGATGGCCAGCCCGATGCCCTGGGTGGACCCGGTAACCAAGGCGGTCTTGCCGGTCAGATCAATGTGCACAGTCTGCCTCCGATGATTTCACGGGTCGGTGCAACGCTAGCCGCCCGTCAAACATTTCAGTAGCGTCTGCGTCGAGCCGTCCGAACCAGGGAGCGTCGTGACCGAACTGCTGGTGCTGCACATTGCCAAACGCGAGATCCTGGCGGTCTCGCTTGACGACTCAAGCGTGCGGACGGTGGTCACCGACGTCGACGAGACGCCCGACGGAATCGTCGTCGACCAGGCTCGGGGCCACATCTACTGGACCAACATGGGTGTGCCTGACCCCGAATCCGGACGCGGTGCCTTTTCGACGTTCTTCACTCGCAACGGGTCCGTCGAGCGGGTCAATCTGGACGGTTCGGATCGGCAGACCATCGTGTCGCGAGGTGCATTCACCACGGGAAAGCAGCTGACCGCCGATTTCGACGCCGGACTGCTGTACTGGTGCGACCGCGAAGGCATGCAGGTGCTGCGGTGCCGATTGGACGGTTCCGGCTTGGAGACGCTGGTGGTGGCGGGCACCGATGCGCAGGATCCACGGAACCACTGTGTGGGCATCGCAGTCGACCGTGTCAACAAGCTGATCTACTGGACGCAGAAGGGCGCTCCTGACGCCGGCGAGGGACGAATCTTCCGCTGCGGCACCGAAATTCCGGCTGGGCAGACGGCCACTGACCGCCGTGACATCGAGCTGCTGTGGCAGGACCTGCCCGAGCCCATCGACCTCGATCTCGACAATTCCCAGAACCTCGTGTGGACGGACCGCGGCGCCGAACCCGACGGCAATACCCTGAACCGCGGTCGGGTCCAGCCCGAGGTCGGAGCGTACGAGATCCTGTCCCGCGGTTACCAGGAAGCAATTGGACTGGCCACCCCCGATTACACGACGTACTACGTGAGCGAGCTGCGCTCCGGCGGCATCCGTGTGGTGAATCTCGCCAACGGGAGCGACCGCGAGCTGGCGCAATTGGGCCCCGGTGTCACCGGGATCGCCTTGGTCGAGAGCTAGCTCGCCGGAACCGACCGGCCGGAGAACGCCGTCAACGCTGCGTTGTAGCGGCACCAGCCGCCGCGAATCGAGCCAGCGCCCCGGCGGCTCGGCTCGCGGCCTCGATCCCCGACACGTCGCGCACTGCTCCCTGGTCGGCCGAGAGAGCCATTGCGGCGTAGGCCCGCAGCGCCGGCGACACCGCGCGGTCCCGGCGCTGCGGCCAGTACCCGCCGCCCTGTTCCAGCCGGAGCCGGCGGGCGTCGAGTTCGGCTGCGTCGACGCGCAATTCGATGCGACGGGCCGGGATGTCGATGTCGATGCGGTCCCCGTCCTGCACCAGGGCGATGACACCGCCGGCCGCCGCCTCCGGCGAGATGTGGCCGATCGACAACCCCGACGATCCGCCGGAGAACCGCCCATCGGTGATCAGCGCACACACCTTGGCCAGCCCGACACCTTTGAGATACGAGGTGGGATAGAGCATTTCCTGCATCCCCGGTCCACCGCGCGGGCCTTCATAGCGCACGACGACGACGTCACCGGGCCGCACCCGGCCGCTCAGGATGACGTCCTGCGTCTCCTCCTGGGATTCGACGAGAACGGCCGGTCCGCTGAAGCGCAGGATCGAGTCGTCGACGCCGGCGGTCTTCACCACGCACCCGCCCTCGGCGAGGTTTCCGCGCAGGATGGCCAGCCCGCCATCCGCCGAATACGCATGCGCGACATCGCGAATGCAGCCCGACTCCGCGTCGCGGTCGAGGCTTTCCCAGCGGCACGACTGGGAGAAGGCCGAACTGGACCGCACCCCGCCCGGCGCGGCGTGGAACAGGTCCACGGCCTCGTCCGAGACCGTGGGAGATCGCGTGTCCCACTTCTCGAGCCACGCCGTGAGCGATTCGGCGTGGACCGCGTGCACATCGGTGTCCAGCAGGCCCGCCCGCAACAGCTCACCCATGACCGCGGGGATGCCACCGGCCCGGTGCACGTCCTCCATGAGGTACCTGCCGTTGGGGGCGACCTTGCAGATGCACGGGATTCGGGTCGATAGCGCCTCGATGTCGGCCAGATCGAAATCCACCTCCGCTTCGCGTGCTGCGGCGAGCAGGTGCAGGATGGTGTTGGTTGATCCGCCCATCGCGATATCGACCACCATGGCGTTGGAAAACGCTGCGGCAGAGGCGATGTTGCGGGGCAGCGCGCTCTCGTCGTCCTCGTCGTAGTAGCGCCGGACCAGGTCCATGACGGCAGCACCGGCGTCCTCGTAGAGCCGGCGGCGGGCCGTATGGGTCGCCAGTGTCGTGCCGTTGCCCGGCAGGGCCAGCCCGATCGCCTCCGTGAGGCAGTTCATCGAGTTTGCGGTGAACATGCCGGAGCACGACCCGCAGGTCGGGCACGCCGCGGACTCGACGCGCTCCAGGTCGGCGTCGGAGACGTCGGGAGCGACCGCGTCGGTCATCGCCGAGATCAGGTGCAGGCCGGTGCGCACCGTGCCGTCGACGAGCGTCGCCGTGCCGCCCTCCATCGGGCCGCCGGACACGAACACCGTCGGCACGTTCAACCGCAGCGCGGCCATGAGCATGCCGGGAGTGATCTTGTCGCAGTTGGAGATACAGACCAGCGCATCGGCTCGGTGCGCGTTGACCATGTATTCGATCGAATCGGCGATCAGGTCGCGGGAAGGCAGTGAGTACAGCATGCCGTCGTGGCCCATGGCGATACCGTCATCGACAGCGATCGTGTTGAATTCCCGCGCTATGCCACCCGCCGCCTGCACGCCCTGGCAGACGATGCGCCCCACCGGCTGCAGATGAGTGTGACCGGGCACGAACTCGGTGAAACTGTTGGCAACGGCCACAATTGGCTTGCCGAAATCGGTGCCGGACACCCCGGCCGCACGGAGCAGGGCCCGCGCGCCGGCCATGTTCCGGCCGTGGGTGACGGTTCTGGATCTCAATTCGGGCATGACGTCCATGGTGGTGGGCGGCACGCGACAAGCGAAGACGGTGTTGCCTCTAGTACTGCCACTACCCGTCTTAACATTGAGCGATGTCCAACCCGGCCGCCCGCGCAGAGCTGGGCGGGTTCCTGCGGATGCGCCGCGAATCGGTGGACCGCTCCGAGCACGATCTGCCGCCCATCCGGGGCCGCCAGACCGGTCTCCGCCGTGAGGAAGTGGCGTTCCTGTCCGCCATCAGCGTCACCTGGTACACGTGGCTGGAGCAAGGTCGTGACATCAATCCGTCGCGGCAGGTGCTCGACGCCATCGGAGAAACGCTGCGGCTCTCACCCGCCGATCAGACGTACCTGCTGTCACTGGCCGGCTTCTCACCGGGCGGCGCCCAGCTCACGCCAGATCCCGGCGACCCGCCCGATCATCTGCTCCGCCTTCTGGAGGCGTTCGGCCGGTCACCGGCCTTCGCGATCGATCACGATTGGGAGATCACGGCATGGAACCGTGCCTATGCGGCGCTGTATCCGCGGGTAAAGACGGTCGTTCGCAAGCATCGCAATCTGCTGTGGCTGGTGTTCACCGATCCGTCGATCCGACAGCTGATGCCAGACTGGGAGGTGGAGAGCCGGCGCTTCGTTTCGGAGTACCGCATCCAGAACGGCGCCCGCCTCGCCGAGCCGGCAGTCGTCACGCTGCTCGACCGGTTGCGCGCGGAAAGCGACGAATTCGAGCGTGTCTGGAACGACCACACCATCGAAGGCTTTCAGACGCGCATCCGTCGGTTCGCCCATCGGGCACTCGGCGACCTCGAGCTGGAGTATCACCGGCTGACCCCGGCCGACATGCCGGATCTCAACGTCGTCGTCTACACCCCGGCCAACCCGGAGGCAGACCGGCAGCTGGACCGGATCTGGGGCGGCGAGCGCGGCTAGGTGGCTTGGATGAACGCCGCGATACCCCGGGCAACAGCGTTGGCAATCCCCTGCTGACCCTGCTGAGACGACAGCAGCGCGGCATCCTGGGGGTTCTTCATGTTGCCGCACTCGACCAGGATCGACGGATACTGCGCGAGGTTCAGGCCGGTGAGGTCCGCACGTCCATACAGACCGTTGCTACCGATGTACGTGGCCGGCGTCAGTCCCCCCGCCACCAACTGGTCGCGCATGATCTGCGCGAACCTGACAGATGGCCCCGCCTGGACCTGGTTGAGCGGGGGCGCGGAGTAGTTGACGTGGAAACCGTGGCCGTCGGCGGGTCCGCCGTCGGCGTGAATCGACACGACGGCATTGGGGCGCATGGCGTTCGCCATCGCCGCGCGCTGGTCCACACACGCAGCGAGGGCATTGTCGTTGTCCCTGGACAGACCCACCTGTACTCCGGCATTGATGAGCTCTTGCCGGATGAGCAACACCACATTCCACGTGAAGGTGTGTTCGGGAAAACCAGCGTTGGTCGAGGTGCCACTGGTCTGGCAGTCCTTGGTACCGCCACGGCCGGTGGGCACCTGCTTGGTGATCGAAGCGTCATTGGCTCCGTTGTGGCCTGGGTCGAGAAACACGATGGAACCAGCGAGGTTCTGCGCCTTGGCGGTCGGCGCTGTCAACGACGACACCACTGCGGGCATGCCGACCAGAACCGGTGCTGCCGCAGCCATTCTCAGCATGCGCCGGCGCGAGATGCAGCCGACGCCCTTGGCTTCCTCGTCTCTTTCACACGGACTACTGGTCACTCACTGGATGCTACGGACCGACCCTGGGAGCAACGCCGAGGGACCAGACACGGTTCCGTCACGAAGCCATAACTTCTCTCGCGTTCGGCGTACGGTCGAGATGTGGAGACGAATGTCGAGACACCAGGGGTGGGCGGACGGATCAAGGCGATAGCGGGTTGGGCCGCCGCGCGCACGCGGAAGACGAGCCCCTCGCCACTTTTGCCGCCGTGGGAGGCCCCACCTGCGCAATACGGCGTCGGTGTCCACCACAACGTGGCGGTGCCCATGGCCGACGGCATCTCGCTGCGGGTGGACATTCACTATCCGACCGACCCGGCGACGGGCGAGCCCGCCACCGGGCCATTCCCGGTACTGCTGTCGATGACGCCCTACGGCAAGAAGGCGCCGCCGCCGGCCGCCCAGATCGGCGGTGGCGCAACGCCGTATCTGATTCGGCGCGGCTACATCGAGGTGATGGCCGACGTGCGGGGCACCGGCGTGTCGGGCGGGTCTTTCGAGATGCTGGGACCCGAACAGGTGCAGGACGGCGTCGATCTCGTGAATTGGGCTGCCGCCCTGCCCAATTCGAACGGCCGGGTCGGCATGTTCGGTATCTCGTATCTGGCCATCAACCAGCTCATGACGGCAGCCGCGGTGGGTCCCGGCTCGCCCCTGAAGGCGATCTTCCCGGCAATGGCCGCCAACGATTTCTATCGCGACGTCGTCACCATGGGCGGCGTCCCCCACATGCGTACCGTACGCGCCTATGGAGCCACGTACTCGCTCTTGAATGTCATCAACCCGGCGCTGGAATTCGCGCATCGCGGCGGACATGAAAGGCCCAGGGCCGGCGGGATTTCCGCCGTAAGGCAGCGGGGACGCGACCAGCGCAGCTACTTCAAGAGCCTGATCAAGGACGCCGTCGCCGGCGGCGACACCGCGTTCGACGGCAGGTTCTGGGACGCCATGCGGCCGGCCGATGTGGTGCCGAAGATCGTCGAGAACGATGTCGCGGTATTCCTGGTGGCCGGCTGGCATGACGCGTTCCAGCGCGGTGCACCGCTGAACTATGCGGCACTGCAGAACACTTTCGCCGGCCGTCCCGCCATGGCCGCCATGACGGGCGACCAGCCGGTGTCCGACAAATTCCAGCTGATGGCCGGGCCGTGGTATCACGTCTCGGATCTCGACGGGCAACATCTGCAGGCCATCCAGCTGCGCTGGTTCGACCGCTGGCTCAAGGGCGACGACACCGCGGCGGTCACCGGTGCACCGGTCCGTTTCCAGGCGATCGGCAGCCCAAAGTGGTTCCGCACCAACGCCTATCCATTTCCGGAAGCCACGCCGACCCGGTTCTATCTCGGTCTGGGCGGCGGTCTGCATGCCACGCCGTCGGCGGACGAATCGACCGCCACACTGCAATACCTCTCTCGTGGACCGGTTTCCGGGCGCAGCCTGGAGCAGTGGAGCCTCGGCATGGGCAGTTTCATGGCCTCCCAGACCGGCCGCAGCGTCCGGTACGACCAGGACAACACCCGCCTGCAGCGCGACGCGCTGACGTACACCAGCGATGCCTTCCCGACCGAGCAGCTACTGGCCGGCCCGATCGGGCTGACGGTCTTCGCCATCGCCGACCGCAGCGAAACCCTGTGGGTCGCACACCTCGACGACCTCTCCCCTGAGGGCGTGAGCCGACCACTGACGCAAGGCGCCCTCCTTGGTTCCCACCGCGCGCTCGATCCCGAGGCCAGCTGGCGCCTACCCGACGGCACCGTGTTGCGGCCGCAACACATCAGCACAAAGTCGGCGGCCGAGCCCGTCGTCCCCGGAGAGCTCACCCGCTATGACATCGAGGTCTTCCCGACGGCGGCGGTCCTCGCCCCGGGCCACCGTCTGCGGCTGACCATCACGACCTACGACTTTCCGCACCTGGTGCCGACCCGCCCACAACGCACAGCACTGGCGGGCGGCACCTACCGGATTTCGCAAGGCGGTGTGCACGCCTCGCATCTGGTGGTCCCGTTGGCCGACCCGGCGAGCATGGCGCAGCCCTAGCTCAAGAAGCGCTGGGTATAGGGCGCGAAGCGGGCCTTCAGGTCATCCGGGTCGAGGCCGAACATCTCGCGCGATGTCTCGACCCGGCCCAGGCGGTTTCGCTGATGGCCGGCCAGGTAATCCGCCATCTTGCTGCGTTCGGCATCCGAAAGTTGTTCCTCTGCAAGTGCGAACACGCTTTCCGCGGCACCGAGGTCATCGGCCATGAAGTCATCGAAGCGGATGTCGATGGACCGATCCCGGCTGATGATCTCGCGGTCACGGACCAGGCCGGCGAGCATGCGCTCCAGCCGCTGCACCCAGTACGCCGCGATGTATTCGACCGGCACCGGGCTGCGATGCATGCGTGCCGAGTAGGTGATCATCGCGATCATCGACAGCACCACCGGCACCGGGTCACGATGTGTGAAAACACCTACCACGCCCGGCAATTCGGCATTGAGAACCGGAAGCTGTTCGAGGTGTTGCGGCGACTTCAGCAGCCACCGGCGGCCGCCGCGCAGGTACTGCAACGCCTTGAGCTGGGTCACCATGTGCCGGTAGTGCGGCGTCTGATCGTGAGCTTCGTAATAGTCGCGCCACGCCGGGACATCGGCCAGCGTCTCGAAGTACATCGTCGAGAAGTCGTTGGCCAGCAACTGGATTTCCTCGTGCACGTGGTCGGTGGTCATCTCGTGCATCAGCGGGAAGTGCGGAATGACGATGTTCATGACATTGATCGCGACGTCCATCCGGGTCCTGCGCGGATCCGGCTCGATACCGACTTCGGATGCGAGGGGGAACGGCTCCATCGACTCCCAGTACGGCAGGGTCCGGAAGGTGCCCGCCGCCGCGAGCAGGTTGTGCAGGTGCGTGGTCCCGGTGCGCGGCAAACCGACGATCACGACCGGGGGCAGCAGTTCGATGTCGTGGATCTCGGGGTGCCGTTTCAGCAGGTCGGTGAGCAGCAGCCGGTTCTTCAACAGCTGCAACAGCTGGCCGTAGAAGTTGACCACGCCGGGGTCGTTGAATCCGTCGATCTGCCGGAGTGCCCCCAGCAGCACGTCGAGGCGTTCGCGGTAGTCGATGGGGCCGAAGTCGTCGAGGCCGGTGTCGGCGGTCGCCTTGGCGTGTAGCGCGGTGGCGTCGAGCGGACAGTCCACGGCCATCATCGTCATCATGTCCCGGAACTGCTGCGCCTCGGCCGTGAAGGTGGGATTGGCCAGGTCATCGAGCCGGACAACATCTGTGGTGTCAGTCACACGACTTATGTTACTATGAGTTTCGTAATGACGAAAGCACTTGGCCGCCCCCGTGATTCACGCATCGACAATGCGGTGCTCGCCGCCACTGCCGAGCTGCTCGGCGAAGTCGGCTACGCAGCGTTGTCGGTGGATGCCATCGCCAAGCAGGCCGGCACCAGTAAGCCGACGATCTACCGGCGCTGGCCCAGCAAGGCTCATCTGGTCCACGAGGCCGTCTTCCCCGCCGGCATAGCCACGGAACTGCCGGACACCGGGTCTCTGGCCGGGGACGTCCGCGAGATGGTCCGAGGCACCGTGGCGGTGCTCAGCACGCCTGCGGCGCGCGCCGCGCTGCCCGGGCTCCTGGGCGAGATGACCGCCGACGCCACCCTGCACAGCGCCCTGCTTGATCGATTCGCCGACGCGCTGGGTCCCGGCTTGCACGCCCGGCTCGATGCCGCCGCGGCGCGGGGCGAGCTCCGCGCCGGCGTCACCGCCACCGATCTGACCGAGGTCATCACCGGTATCGCCCTCCTCGCCGCGCTCACCCGCGGCGACGCTCCCGATGACGACTGGATCGACCGCAACACCACATTGATTCTGAAAGGTATTGGCGCATGACCGAATCCGCTGCCGCATGGCGGGAGCTCCTCGACACTCTTCGAGACCTCGACACCTCGTTCCTGGAGGGCCCGCGCGCGGTCACCGACGACCGGCAGATCGCCGACGGCTATCGGATGCTCGCGACGGGCCTCGGCGTCGCCCTGGACTGCTACCTGTTCCCCGAGCCGGGGCGACCACAGTTCGTCGCCGTCAACACGCCGACCCGGCACGACCGCCGCTGGGGCGGCGACAACACCGACGCGTACTACCACATGTGCCCCGTCGACCCGGAGCGCAAATATCGGGTCAGCGGCAACAGAGGCGACAGCGTCTACCTGTCCCTGACGGCATACAACGAGCCGTCTCCCGGCGCCTGGTCCAACCGGGTCGTCGCGATAATCCGGGACACGGACATCGAATTCGATACCGACGGCAACTTCTCTTTCGAGCTCGGCCCGCTGCCCGAGGCCGCCGTCTTCCTGACGCGCGACTACCAGGCCGATCCGACGACGGGACGTCCGGTCACCTGGAACATCGAGGCGCTCGATCCCCCGGAGCCGTTCCGACACAGTGATGCCGCGACCGCCGCGGGACTGCGATCCAGCGCCACCTGGATTCGCACGTTGTTCGCCATCATGCCGATGCCGGTGGGCACCCGGGCGGTCGACGAGGCGAGCCTCGGACACGAAACCGCGCACCTGGCGAACGAATTCGCCGCGCCCTACCAGGTTCCGGACGCCAACTTCGGCTGGTCGGCACGCGACGCGTGCTATTCCTACGGCAGCTTCGTGCTGGCCGAGGACGAAGCCCTCGTCATCACCCACCGTCCGCCGCCGTGCCGCTTTTGGAACCTGGTCGTGTGGAACCAGTTCATGGCGACGCCCGGTGCGAGTGACGCCCGCAGCTCACTCAACGGATACAGCGCGGTGCCCAACTCCGACGGCACGGTGACGGTCGTGTTGTCCCGGGGTACCACGGCGCACCCGAATTCGCTGACCACACTGGACTATCCGGTCGGCAATCTGGCGTTCCGCTGGTTCCTCACCGACCAGGTACCGGACCGCCCCGAGGTCCAGCTGGTCAAGATCGCCGACGCCCCCACCTCACCTTCCTGAGTGATTTGTGCACGATTTTCCGCGGTGAGCGCGGAAAATCGTGCACAAATCACGGGACGACGGCGTCGATCGCCCGGTAAATCCTCTGCTCACTGACCGGCCGTGGGGTGCCCAACTGCTGGGCCCAGAGGCTGACGCGTAGCTCCTCGATCTGCCGGGCGATGTCACGGACATCATCGCCTTGGCAGCGCAGTGGCGAAAGTGCCTGCCGAAGTTCGGCATACGCGTCCTCGACGGCATGGACCAGGTCCATCCGTTCCCGGTCCGCGGCGGGGGCTTGAGGTAGTCGCTCCAGTCGCCGGCCGATCGCCGTCAGATAGCGCGTCAGGTCGGCCAGGTGGGTGACACCAGTCGCCGCCACGAACCCGACGGGCAACAGCCGGGCCAGCTGCGCGCGAACATCGGCGACCGCGTCAGCTTGCAGAGCAGACGGCTTGTCGGGCAACGCAACCTGCGCCGTGTGCGCGGCCGTCAGCACGCGCGCGACGCGACCGACGACGTCGAGCGTGGTCGGGACCAACTTGGCTGCGACGGTGCCGCGCAGCGCCGCGAATTCGGCGGCAGTCCATACCGGTTTGGGCGCGAGCACTCGCACGGCGGCGTCGGCGCAGTCTTCCAGCAGCGCAGCCAGGCTGCCGTCCGGGTTGCTCGAAAGCGCCAGTCGCGCCCGGGGATCGAGCCCCCGCTCGGCCGCCTTGACTGGTGACGGTGCGGCGAGGCGTAGCAACCGTCGCAAGCCCGGGCCCATGGCCGCGGCCTGTTCCGCCACCGTCGGGAACACCCGGATGTCCACCGCCGCACCGGTATCCACAAACGCCGGGAAGCCGCGTACGGTATGTCCGCCGGCGGAGCTCTCCACGCTGCGCGGCAACTCGTCGAGGTCGTCCGGCCAGGCCTTCAGGCCCGTCCGCTGCAGATCACCCGCGACGGCGCCCGCGACCGCCTGGCGTACCGAGCCGGCCAGGCGATCGTGCAGCGCGTCCAGGTCCTTGCCCCGCGCCACTTCGGTCCCGTCCTTCTCGACCGCGAAGGTGACCCGCAGGTGGTCGGGGATCTTGCTGAGGTCGAAGGCGTCGATCGGCACGAGAATGCCGCTGCGCCTGCGCAGTTCACGCTGCAGTTCCTGCAGCAGCGAGCCGTCTCCGGGATTGAGGTCCGGGAGCACCGCGCGTGCGGTGTCGGGTGCGGGCACGAAGTTGCGCCGCAAGTCTTTGGGGAGCGATTTGATCAGCGCCGTGACCAGCTCCTCGCGCAGCGCCGGTACCTGCCAGGCGAAACCGTCACCACCGAGCCTCGCCAGCACCTCGACCGGAACGTGCACCGTCACACCGTCATCAGCGGCGCCGGGTTCGAACCGGTAGCTCAACGGCAGCGACAGGTCACCGGCCTGCCAGGTGTCGGGCTGGTCGGCATCGGTGTCCGTGCGCAGCAGATCTTCGCGCGTCATGGTCAGCAGGTCCGGCGTCACGTGCCGCTGCTTCTTCCACCAAGCATCGAAATGCCTTGCCGACAAAGCATTTTCAGGTACCCGCTTGTCGTAGAAGGCGTAGACCTCGTCGTCGCCGGCCAACAGGTCGCGGCGCCGGGCGCGCTCTTCCAGCTCTTCCAGTTCGGCCCGCAACCGGGCGTTGTCCCGGAAGAAGTGGTGCCGCGTCTGCCAGTCGCCTTCGACCAGCGCGTGGCGGATGAACAGCTCACGCGCGACCACCGGGTCCACCTGCGCGTAGCCCACCCGACGGCGCGGCACCAACGGCAGGCCGTAGAGCGTGACCCGCTCGAAGGCCATGACGGAGCCCCGGCGGGCATCCCAATGCGGCTCACTGAAGGTGCGCTGCAACAGATCTCCGGCGACCCGCTCGACCGTCTCAGGTTCGATGCGCGCGGCGATGCGGCCGAACAGCCGGCTCGTCTCCACCAGATCGGCGACGACGATCCACCGCGGCGGCTTCTTGGTCAGCACCGAACCCGGCGCCAGCACGAACCGCGAGTTACGGGCGCCCTGGTAATCCCGCGTCTCGCCTTCCCGCAGCCCGATGTGCGACAGCAGTCCCGCGGTCAGCGCGGTGTGGATCCGCAGCGGGTCTGCGTCATCTCCCGACTCCCGAATACCGAGATCGCCGGCGATGCTGCGCAATTGGCCGACCAGGTCCTGCCATTCCCGAATCCGCAGGTAGTGCAGGAACTCGTCGCGGCACATCCGGCGGAACGCACTGCCCGACAACTGGTTCCGTTGCTCGCGCAGGTAGTTCCACAGGTTCAGATAGGAAATGAAGTCCGAATGTTCGTCAGCGAAGCGGGCGTGCTTCTGCCGGGCGGCTTCTTCGCGGTCCGACGGCCGCTCCCGCGGATCCGGGATCGACAGCGCGGCAGCCAGGATCAGCACTTCGCGCACGCAGCCTTCGGTGTCGGCCTGCAGGATCATCCGGCCGATGCGCGGGTCCAGCGGCAGCCGCGCCAGCCGGCGACCGACGTCGGTGATGGCGCCCTTGGCGTCGAAAGCGCCCAATTCCTGGAGCAATTGGACGCCGTCACGGATGCTGCGCGCGTCGGGTGGATCCAGGAACGGAAAGGCCTCGATATCGCCGAGCCCCAGAGCTGCCATCTGCAGGATGACCGCGCCCAGGTTTGTGCGCAGGATCTCCGGATCGGTGTACCGGGGCCGACTCGCGAAGTCCTCTTCCGAGTACAACCGAATGCACACACCCGGTGCGGTCCGACCCGAGCGGCCGGACCGCTGCGCGGCGGACGCCTGCGAGATCGGTTCGATCGGCAGTCGCTGCACCTTGGTGCGCCGGCTGTACCGCGAGATGCGGGCCGTGCCCGGGTCGACGACATACCGGATACCCGGGACGGTCAGCGAAGTCTCGGCGACGTTGGTGGCCAACACAATCCGGCGTGGGCCACCGGGCTTGGCGCTGAAGACCTTCTGCTGGTCCGCCGTCGGCAGCCGGGCGTACAGCGGCAGGATCTCGGTGGGGAACACGTCGCCGGAAAGCGCGTCACGCAATGCCTCTGCGGTGTCGCGGATTTCGCGTTCACCCGACAGGAACACCAGCACGTCGCCGGCCGGCTCGGATTCCAGTTCGCGCACCGCGTCGACGATGGCCTCGGTCTGGTCGCGGGGCTCGGTGCGGACGATCTCGTGGTCCGGGTCGTCGGGGTCATCGCTTTCGTCCACCGCAACGGGGACTTCCAAAGGGCGGTAACGGATTTCGACAGGGTAGGTACGGCCCGAGACCTCGACGATCGGCGCGTCATAGCGGCGCCCATGTTCGGCTCCGCCGAAGTGCTTCGCGAACCGCTCCGGCTCGATGGTCGCCGACGTCACGATGACCTTCAGGTCCGGGCGCCGCGGCAGCAATTCGCGCAGGTACCCGAGCAGGAAGTCGATGTTGAGGCTGCGTTCGTGTGCCTCGTCGAGGATCAGGGTGTCGTACCGCAGCAGCCGGCGGTCCCTCTGAATCTCGGCGAGCAAAATGCCGTCGGTCATCAGTTTGACCAGGGTCGAGTCACTCGCCTGGTCAGTGAACCGCACCGTGTAACCGATGGCCCCGCCCAACGCGGTGCCGGTTTCGTCGGCGATCCGCTGCGCCACCGTGCGGGCCGCCAGCCGGCGCGGCTGGGTGTGCCCGATGGTGCCGCGAATGCCGCGGCCGAGCTCGAGGCAGATCTTGGGCAGCTGCGTCGTCTTGCCGGAGCCGGTCTCACCGGCAACGATCACCACCTGGTTGTCGGTGATGGCCTGGGCGATCTCGGCGCGGCGGTCGGTGACCGGCAGGTCGGGATAGGTGATGGTCGGCACGGCCGCGAGCCGACTGGCTATCACGCCTTCGGCCGCCGCGATCTGTTCCGCGATCTTCTCCGGGTTGTCGCCCCTCAGGTTCTTCAGTCGACGCTCCAGCCGCGCGGCGTCACGGATGGTCAGGCCATCCAGACGATCACGCAGTTCGCGCAGCTGAAGGTCGGACACCAGTCCCAGGATAGGTGGTCTAGTCCCCCAGCAACACGCCGGCAGCAAGAGCGGCCCAGTCGGCGAGATGCGGATCACGCGCCGCGTTCCGCCGGTCGAACGCGTACGTGAGCGCCACGCCACGCATGCTGGTGTTGAGTGTTTCCCGAAGCCGGGCATAGCCCGGATGCTGATTCAGCGGCTCGCCGAACATGGCGTCGGTCACCGTGCGGACCTGGCGGTAGAGAACCCGCTCCTGTCGCTCGAGGCTTTCGCGCAGTTCGGCGTTATGCCTTGCGGCCAGCCACAATTCGGTTGCTGCCCAGAAGTAGTCCTGGTGGTATGTCGACCACATCGTCATGACCGCGGCGCGAATCCGTTCGTGGGGATCGTTCGGCCATGTGGTCCGCGTGCTCAGTTCGTTGAACCGCGCTTCGGCGAGGTGCTGGACCGCCGCGACGAGAAGGTTGTCGCGGGACGGGAATTGATGCAACAGGCTGCCGCGGCTGACTTCGGCCATCTGCTGGATGCGCAGCGTCGAGGTCCCCGCATAGCCGTGCTCGACAAGCGCCCGCACAGCGGCGTCCAGGATGCGCTCCTGCACCGCGATACCGCGTTGTTGGGCTCGCCGAGGCTGTGTCACACACCGAATCATAAACTAGTCAGAGTTGACTAGTTTGGTCGGATTTGCCTACGCTCTGCCGCAACAACCGCAGGAGGATGCGCATGAGCACCGAATCCGTCACCCGGACCGCCGATCGCATGTGGCACGACGTTTTCCTGCCCGACGACGTGCAGCACGTCCGGGCGTTGGCCCGTGACGCCGTCGCGACGCACCTGGCACCCGTGGCGCGCGAGATCGCGCAGCGCGAGGAGTCGGTCGACTCGTTCCCCTGGAGCGCGTTCAAAGGCCTTGCCGGGGCAGGATGTTTCGCGGTGCCGTTCGAGCGGCCGTTCGGCGCGGGGCTGCACCACCCGATGCTGGCGACCTGCATCGTGACCGAGGAGATCGCCTACGAGAGCTCGAGTTTGGCCGGCGTGTATGACGGGCAGTGCATCCTCAACGCACGGGCGTTGTCCTTCGCCCAGCCACACGTTCGTGAGCGGGTTCTGCCCGGCCTCATCAGCGGTGACGCTGTTTTCGCTTTCGCGACCACCGAACCCGACGCGTCGAGCGATCTGACGCCAGCGGCCCTGCGAACCGTCGCGACCCGAACGTCTGACGGGTTCGTAGTCAACGGACGGAAACGCTGGATCACGAATTCGATTGTGGCCGATTGGGTTTGCGTACTGTGTCGGGACGGCGACACCGCCAATGCCACCATGCTGCTGGTCGACATGCACAGCCCGGGCATTCGGGTAGGCGAACCGGATCTGAAGATGGGTCACCGCGGCCAGATCACCGCCGACATCCTTTTCGACAACGTGACGGTGCCGGCGGATCATGCGCTCGGCGATCCCGGCCGGGGTCTGGCAACAGGTTTGGCGTCGTTGGCCGCCGGACGCCTCGGCATCGCAGCGGCCGGTGTCGGCGTCGCGCAGGTCGCACTCGACCTGGCCGTGGCGCGGCTGCGCAGCCGAGAACTGTTCGGCCGCAAGCTCGGCGAGATGCAGTACTGGCAGTACAAACTGGCCGAGCGCGCCACCGAACTGGAAGCGGCCCGCGCGATGTACCAGAAAGCCGCAGTCCGACTCGATCGCGGTGACCGGTCCGGCGAACCCGAGGCATCGATGGCCAAGTCCTATGCGACCCGGCTGGCCAATGACCTCGCCCGCGACGCCCTACAGATCCACGGCGGCTACGGGTTCGCACGACGCGTCTCGGCGACCGGCGAAACCTATCGGCTGGAAGAGATCTACCGGGACGCCAAGATTCTGGAAATCTTCGAAGGTGCGAACGAGGTGCTGCAGTGGGTCATCGCCCGCCACCTGATCGGCCGCGACATCACGGGGTAAGCGTGTCGCCGTCGTTCGAACCCAGGGCGGCGCCCGCGAGCCGGTGTTCCAGACCTTGCACCACGCGCAGCACGGTTGTCCGTTCAGCGTCGCTCAGGCCGCCGACGGTCATCTCCTCGATCTGGCGCCACACGCCCTCGA
Source organism: Mycolicibacterium sp. CBMA 226 (assembly GCF_009729075.1). Lineage (GTDB taxonomy): Bacteria > Actinomycetota > Actinomycetes > Mycobacteriales > Mycobacteriaceae > Mycobacterium. The sequence goes on from NZ_VTGY01000017.1 coordinate 28,574, forward strand.
TCTGATCACGCAATCCGCGGCTGGCCGGTGTCGCCTCGACGAGGTGGGCCCGCTTGTCCTCGGGGCTCGGGAAGCGGCGCACGAATCCGGCATGCTCAAGCCGCTGAATCATCCGGGTCATCGTGGGCGCATCGGAACTCGTGAGCCGAACCAGATCCGTCTGGCGGAGCGGGCCGCGATCCCACAGGTACATCATCACCAGTTCCTGCCCCGGGTAAAGGCCCAGCGGGCGCAGTAGCGTCGCGACGATCGTTCGCGTGAGCCGGGTGAGCTGGAACACCGCGTGACTGACGGGACCGCTGCGGGCCGCCGTCGGTAGCGCCATCGCCTCGCACGTCTCCGGATTTGCAGTGCCCTCCGTCGCCATCTGCGCACCCCTCTCAGCAGTTAGTTGTCCAACCAGCATAACCACGCGACATCGAGCCAAAATCCCACTTGGAATAGCGCCTTTAAGTTACTTGTTCAAGCAAGTATCTAGAAAGGCGGCGTCATGAATACCCTCCACAACCACCACACCGGCACTGAACGCCGTCACTCCATTCCGCGCGTCGTGACAGCGACCGCAATCGGGTTGTCGGCCCTGTCCGTCGCTTTCGCAACGCCCGCGGCCGCGAAAGGGCCGCACCCTGGGCCCGTCATCGACCGCCCCGAACCGACCAGTTCTCTCAGCGCGCAGACCAATGACGGCCACACTTCGACCGCTCCGTTGAGCCCGGCTGGGCACATGGCGCCCGGCGCCATACCCCGGTCTCAACCGACGACGTCGGTCAGCGCACAGCGGTACCGCGAGAGCGCCGGCGATGCGTCGCCGAATCAGGTCCGCAAGGCGTCGGCCTCCGTCGATGCCCCAGGCGACACCGCTCGTCGCGCGGACGTCCACATGCCCGCCATGCCCAGCGGACTGACAGCCGCCGACGCCGGGCGACTGTTCGGAGGTCCGGGTAGCGGTCTGTAGGTCCCGCCGGGCTAGGCCTGATCCGGCGCCCAGTAGGCGAGCATCTCGGCGAAGGTCTCGAACGCCGGCTTGGACACCCCGTACGCGGCTTCCAGGTGGATGCTGATCGGGAAACCGAGCTCGCCGACACCATCGATGACGCGCTTGTACAGATCGAGCATCAACGCGCGCTTGGCCGCCGGCTCCTCGCCCGCCAACCGCGTAACGAACTCCTGCTCGGCGGCGACCAACGGATTGCCCGGATCCTGGATGAGCCAGTTGATCAGGCCGACCTTCGACTCCATCTTCGGGACGAAGCCGAACGACAGCAGAATCTCGGGACGATGCTCAGTGGTCGCCGCGAACTCCTTGAGGAAGCCCACGATCGTGTCCGAGTAGAGCAACTGGGTCATGCCGTAAGTGGCGCCCTTGTTGATCTTGAAGTTGAAGCGTCCCTGCTCGCCATCGCGGGTCGGAATCAGGATGACGCCCCGGTTGGGCACCTGATCGCGGTAGATCGTCAACGCGTCGGTCGGGGCCACACCGGAGCCCTCGCCGTCGCTCATGGTGCGCGGGACGCCGACGAAGGCAATGCCGTCGAAGTCTGCCTCCTGCAGCACGCTCAGCCGCTTCCCGAGCGCGTCCTCGTCCAGGAACGACGTCACCTGGGTGCACAGTCCGCGGATGCCCGGCAGCTCGGGCTTCATCAACTGCCAGAAGTCGAGGACATCCATCTTCGGCTTCATCTCGATGGGCCGGTCGCCGTCTTCCTCGATCATCCCGGGGATCATGACGTGCCGGATGCGACCCTCGATGCCGACCGCCGCGGCGTTGAGCAGCACCTTGTGCGCCTCGTCGACCGCAAACTGGGGACCCCGCTCGATGTTGGGCGGGACCAGCTCGAAGGCGATGGTGTTCAGGGTCACGACTCTGCTCCGGATCTCGACTACATACGGGGCAAGCAGGCGTCACTGACCGCTACGACCCGCAGGCCGTGTTTCCCGTGAAACCTCCACCCTACCGATGGCCTCCAGCAAAGAATCGGCCACGTCCGGCTTGCGGCTCGTGATAAACCCATCCCGTGGCTGAACGCGTCAAGTTCCAGAGTTCCACCGGCCCCATGCTCGCCGGGATCATCGACCTGCCGGAAGGCACCCCGCGCGGCTGGGGCGTCTTCTCTCACGGCTTCACCCTCGGCAAGGACTCGCCCGCCGCGGCACGCATCTGCAAACAGCTGGCCGCCGACGGCATCGGGATGCTCCGCTTCGACGCCATCGGGCTGGGTGATTCCGAAGGGCACTGGGGTGACGGGTCCTTCACCCACAAGACCAACGACGTCATCGAGGCGTGCAGGTTCATGTCCGAGCGCGGCACACCGTCGGCGTTGTTGGTGGGCCACTCGTTCGGCGGGGCATCGGTCCTGGCGGCAGCACGACAGGCGCCCGGCGTGCGCGCGGTCGTCACCGTCGGCGCGCCCATCGATCCGTCACATGTCGAGAAGCAGTACGACGACATCCTCGACTGCGTGCTCGCGAACGGCAGCGCGCAGTGGATGGTCGGCGGGCGCGAACTGACCCTCAAGCGCGACTTCGTCGAAGACGTCCGCGCGGCCGAACTGCACGACAAGATTCACAGCCTGCGGCTGCCGCTGCTGATCCTGCACTCCCCCACCGACAACACCGTGGGCATCGAGAACGCCAGCCGCATCTTCCAGACCGCCCGGCACCCGCGCAGCTTCGTCTCGCTGGAGGGGTCCGAACATCTGCTCACCGGGCCGGGGCAGGCCAAGCGGGCGGGACGGATCATCGGCGCCTGGGCCGACGCCTACCTGGGTCCGGACAAGGCACGTCCGCGCTAGCGGGACAGGCGCGTTCAGTTGCCGGCCGCCTTGTTGGCCTTCGCAATGGCCGCGGCGAGTTCCTCCAGCAGCGGTGGCACATCCAATTCGGTCAGCACGGCTTCGATGAAGACCACGTCGTCGGGATGGGCAGCCGCATCGGCCAGCGCGGCGTCGAGCTCGCCGCAGGTTGTGGCCCGGTGGGACAACGGGTTTCGGATGCCGAGCGCGGCCGGGATATCGCGCCACTGCCACCGCACGATGTCGTTGTACGGCGCGGTGGGTCCGTGGATCGCGCGTTCGACGGTATAGCCGTCGTTGTTCACCAGGATCACCACGGCAGGCACCCCCTCGCGGCCGAACTGCCCGAGCTCCTGAATGGTGAGCTGTGCGGCGCCATCACCGATCAGCAGCACCGGACGACGGTGCCGTTCCGCCAGGCCCGCACCGAGGGCCGCGGGCAGTGTGTAGCCGATGGACGCCCACAACGGCTGTCCGATGAATGCCACGCCGCTCGGCAGCCGGTGTCGAGCCATGCCGTAGTACGACGTGCCCTGCTCGGCCAGGACGACATTGCCTGGGGTGAGGGCACCACAGACCTTGTCCCACAGGGCTTTCTGGGTGAGTGGTTGATCCGGGGCGAGCACCGGGTCAGCCGCATCCGGCGCGGGCTGCGGCACCGCCGGGGACCGGGTGGGCCGCGCCTTCAGGATGCTGGTGATCGCGTCGAGCGCCGCCGACATATCCAGTGGCGCAAACACTTCGCCGGCGACGGTGCTCTGGTTGGGCCCGATGTCGATGGTCCGGGCCGGATCGATCTGCTGTGTGAACGAGGCGCTGACCATGTCGGTGAACTGCACCCCGGCGGTGACCAGGACCGGTGCCTCTTCGATCGCGCGGCGGACCGACTCCTGGCTGGAGGTGCCGGCGTAGATGCCGAGGAATTCCGGAGCGGACTCGTCGACCAGGCTCTTGCCCCACATCAGCGTGGCATGCGGCACGACATCGGCCGCCAGTAGCGCCTCCAGCTGGGGAACCGCTTCGAGTCGGTGCACCAACAGGTCGGCGAGGACCGTCAACTGGTGCTCCCCGATGAGATGAGCGGCCGCCGCGGTGAACAGCGAAAGGGCCCGCGGGCTCGTGCCGCTCGTGTAGCGCGGCAACGGTCCGGTCGGCGGTTCGACGGGGAACCGGGCGACGTCCGTCGCCAGCATCAGGTAGCCGGGCAGCTTGCGCTCATGCACCTCGGACAGCACCCGGTCGATCTCCCGGGTGGCGGTCGCCGGCACGAGTTTGGCTTGTGCGCAGGTGATTTCACGGGCGATCCGCAGAAAGTGGTCGAAGTCGCCGTCACCGAGCGAGTGGTGGATCACCCGGCGGGAGCCTTGGACGTCGATCGATGGCGTGCCGACGATGTGCACAACCGGCACATGCTCGGCATAGCTCCCCGCGATCGCGTTGGCCGCGGACAGCTCACCGACGCCGAATGTGGTGATCAACGCTGCCATGCCCCGCAGCCGGCCGTAGCCGTCGGCGGCGTATCCGGCATTGAGTTCGTTGGCGCTGCCGACCCATCGGATATCCCGGTGTGCAACCACATGGTCGAGCAATTCCAGGTTGAAATCGCCTGGTACACCGAAAATCTCGGTGACCCCGAGTTCTGCAAGCCGGTCCAGCAGGTAGTCACCGACGGTGTATTCGGACATGCCGACCTCCTGACGTCGCTGGTACGGCGATGGTATCGGCCAGGACCGCCGACGTCGGCCCGACGAGCCATCGAGAGATCCCTGACACAGGGAATGGCCTGTTCTACAGTTACGGAACTAGTTGGTTCCGCTGAGCAAGGAGTAACCATGCCGGCCAGTCGATCGCCCAAGCGTGCCGCCGGGCGCTGGGATCCAACGCTGGAGGGCACGATCCTCGACTCGACGCTGGCAGCCGTCACCGAACTGGGCTACGACCGGATGACGATGGACGACGTCGCCGCCCGCGCCGGGGTGGGCAAAGCGGCGATCTACCGACGCTGGTCGTCGAAAGGCGAGGTGGTTGCGCAGGCCATCGCGCACTGGCGCCGCTCACTCGGCCCGGCGCCGGCTCCCAACACGGGCACGTTGCGCGGCGACCTGGACGCCCTGGTGGCCGCGGTCCCCGATTACGACGTAGAGGAAATCAACATGTTTCGCGTGGTGATCGGCGTGGCGACGGCGGCGATGCACGACGCCGGCCTATCGGCGGCTCTCGACGATCTGGTGCTCAGCGTGCCGCGCCAGATACTGCGCTCAATCCTGGATCGCGCAGTGGCCCGCGGCGAGATCTCGCCCGCCAACGACCTGACGTTGCTGCCCGACGCGGTCCTGGGCCTCAACATCCTGCGAATGATCTCCGGGCGTCCCATTGACCGCATCTACGTCCGCCGAGTGTTGGACGACGTGGTGCTGCCATTGGCCGCCGCTTCGCCGGCCTGACGATGGGGCTTGCACACCTCCGACAACCGTGGGACTGTTGAATGGAACTAACTAGTTCCATTCAAACCTGGGAGGTCGGATGACAACCCGACACACACCGGTCCTGATCGTCGGCGCGGGGGCGGCTGGACTGGCCACCGCCGCACTGCTGGCCAAACACGGCGTTGGATCCCTCGTCGTCGAGAAACGCCGGGAAGTCTTCCGCTATCCGAAAGCGCGCAACCTGAGTTTCCGCACATTGGAAGTGCTGCGTGGACTCGGCCTGGCTCGGGAGGTGCATGCCGCCGGCGCCGCCACTCCCGACATGGTGGTCAAACGGGCGCTGAACAGCGCCGAGGAGCTGCCTGCCATCGATCTCGCCGCCATCTTCGCCGGGCTGGAGGGACTCAGCCCCGAGCCGGTCATCCAGTACTGCCCACAGAGCCGACTGGAACCGATCCTGGTGCGCCACATCAGGAATCACCGCGGCGAGGTCCGGTATGGCACACAGTTGGCTGCGGTCGACCAGGACGCGTCCGGCGTCAGCTCGGTGTTGCGCGACGTCGACTCCGGGGAGACGACTTCGATCCGAAGTGACTATCTGGTCGCCGCCGACGGTGTGCACAGCCACCTTCGCGACATCCTCGGCATCAGCACATCGGGCGGCGGCGCCCTGCCCATCTACGTGGTGTTCATCTACTTCCGCGGCCCCTGGCAACGGTTCGTCCAACACCTCGGTGACGGCGCCAGCGTCCAGGTGAAAAACCCTGAAGTGGACGGGATCTTCGTGCCCGCTGACGGCGATCTGTGCGTCTTCATCACCACCTATTTCCCCCATCACGGACAGTCGGCTGCCGAGTTCACCGAGCAACGTTGCCGGAACCTCATTCTGGCAGCGGTCGGCGAGCCGATCGAGATCGAGATCATCGACATCGCGCCCTGGCAGCCACATCAACGCGTTGCTGACTCCTTCGCGCGCGGGCGCACTTTCTTTGTCGGCGATTCCGCCCACGCGATGCCACCCTTCCGGGCCGGCGGAGCCAATGTCGCGATCCAGAGCGCCGACAACCTAGCCTGGAAACTGGCCGCGGTGCTGCGCGGCCAGGCCGGCCCCGGATTGCTCGCCACCTATCACGACGAGCGGCATCCCGTCGGCGCCTTCAGCAGTCGACAGTCCTTGACCGGCCCTATAGTCGAGCTTCTCGACATCGGCTCCAATCCCGGCCTCGAAACCGATGCAGAGCAACCGATGTTCGCCCTGCTGGCGGGCTACCAGTACCGGTCCGCGGCGGTCATCTCGGACACCACCCCGGCCGGCGCATCCCCGGCCCTCGTCACCGAGTTGCGCGGGCAGGCGGGCACGCGAATTCCGCACGTGTGGCTACAGGACGGGCGCGTGTCCACGCTGGACCTCGTCGGCACCGGATTCACGCTGCTGACGGCGGAGAACCGTGGCACGTGGGCTTCGGCTGCTTCAGAAAGCATTGCTGTGCAGACCATCTCGGCCGAAGACACGGCTGCCTGGCTCTCTGCCACCGGCCTGAGCCCATCGGGTGCGCTACTCGTCAGACCAGATTCATTCGTTGCGTGGCGGGCAGACTCCCTCCCGCCAGATCCCGCGGGCGAGCTGACCCGAGCATTACAGACCCTACTGGCCTGCTGAACTCCACGGCGGCAATCACGTTGAACTTCAACATGATTGCCGCGACCAAGCGGTACCATGGCCGTCATGACCGTTCGTCCACACCGGCTCGTGTGGCAGGTCGCGGCAATATCACTACTTGCGGCCTGTGGCTCGAACACGTCAGCGACGCCGCCGTCGAGCACCTCCAGTGCCGCGCCGACGGAGACAACCGCGGCCCCGCCACCCGCACCGGTCCCCATCGTGCCGGTGAAACCGAATGCGCGGCAGGTCAAGTGGGTCGACCTGCAGGTCGGTGACTGCCTCCACACACCCCCGCCCACCGACCCGAGCGTGGTCGAGGTGACGGTGGTGGACTGTTCCGCGCCACATGTCGCCGAGGTCTTCCTGCGCGCCAACGTCCCGGTCAATGACGCCATTGCCGGTGTCGCCGATCAGCAGTGTGCGACGGGCCTGGCGCAGTACGCCGGGCGGGACAGCCGATACACCTCGACCTACCTCATCGACTCGAACATGGACCGCACCGGACACACGCCGCTGCCCAGTACGGTCATCTGCCTGTTGCAGTCGGCCACCGGCCAGTCCCTGAACGGCTCCGCTAAGGCTTAGCCGTCAACAGGATATATTGGGCGGCCACCTGTTCGTGGGCGTCCTTCAGTTCGGCACCGCGTGCCTCGATGACGTAGTTGCCCGCCGGCGCGACGCAGTAGAACTGCTTCGGATTGGCCAGCAGGATGCAGCGGCTCAGCGTCAGCGCCGGCACGGGATCGGCGGTTTCGGTGCCGTCGACCGACACCTCCTTGCCGAAGGTGTTCGCGACGTTCACCGCCGACGACGGGTCTTTGGCCCGGTACACGCTGGTCTTCCCGCGCGCGAACCCCATGACGCCGTTGTCCTGGAACACCCTGCTCGAGGTCACCGGGTTGCTCTGGAAGTGCAGAGCGCCGGTACCGGAGTAGACGGCGTTCTGGGAGTTGCGTGGCGAATCGGTCAGCAGCGTCAAGGCCAGGAGCCCAGTCGGATCGACCGGAACCGACGTCACATCGGCCGTCGGCTTGAACGGCTCGATGGCACTGACCTGCGCACCGATGGCCTTGCCCACCAACGCGATGGCCGGATCAGGGCCACCCGTCGATTGCGCCAATTGCATCAGAACATACGGGCCGTGGGCGGTGAACGACCGGACCGTGGTCAGCTTCGTGCCGCGTGAATCGACGTCGTACGTCGACGCCAGCGCATCCGGATGCTCAGGTACGGCAACGGTTTTCGGCTCCGCGCCGCGGATCCTGAGCTGGAGGGCGGCCACATTCATCTCGCCGGCCGCGGCGCTGGCGTCGGCCGGTCCGGCGAACCGCAGCACGCCGTTGAACAGTACGGACTTGCTCGTCGATTCCCGTGCCGAGGCGAATCCGTCGATGAAGTTGTGCCGCCCGGCCGCTGAGGCGATGCTCTCGGGCCCGAACTGGGCCAACACGCCCGGCTCATCGATCACGAAATACGTTGACAGATAAGGCTCGGTGAGCGTGCTGTCGACCTGCCACGGCCCCACCACGTAGCCGGCGAGCTGTTGCGCTTCGACCCGCGCTCCGGCGTGCGGATCTCCCGCCGTGCCGTAAGGCTCATGTGGCTTGGTCGGGTAAGTCCCCGGCTTCAACTGCGCCGGGGCGACGATCGCCGGCGGCGGTGGGGTCGTCGAGGTCGCTGGCTTTGCGGCCGACGTGGTCGCTCCCTGCTGTTCGGTACCGCCGCCGCAGCCCGCGGCCAGCACCACCACCGCGACCGCCGCTCCACAGCTGACCAAACCCCGCATGCGTCCCTCCCCTGCCGACTGCAGACCAACCTACTCAGTGTCGCGTCTTGGTGGCACTGAACTGCATCACATGCCCAAATACCTTGGTACTCGTATCGATACGGAGCCCGTGGCGCCGGCCCTCGGAGACCAGCTCGTCGGGGTTCAACAGGCGAAATGGCGACCGGTCCACGCGGTGGACCACTGTCGCCGCCGGCGTCCGCGTCAGGTCGTAGCCGACGAACAGGCCACCGGGCCCCAGCACCCGGGAGATCTCGGCGACCGCGGCTTCCCACTCGATGACGTGGTGCATCATCAGGCAACTGACCACCGAATCGAATGCGCCGTCGTCGAACGGCAACCGGGTGGCATCGGCACTCTGCACGGTGACGTGCGGGTTGTCCTTCAGCCTCTGCGTCGCGGCGCCGACCATCACTGGGTCCAGGTCGGTTGCGGTGATCGACAGCCCGGGACGAGCACTCGCCAGGCCTTCCGCGATTGCTCCACTGCCCGAACCGATTTCGAGAAGCCGCTCGCCCAGCCGATCGGCGGGCAGCATGTCGAGGACGGCACGCGTGGTGGTTCTCCACATGGCCCCGCAGCAGAATGCCCGCTCGACTTTGGACATCACCGGCATGGCGGACTCCTCCTCGTAGGTTCCCCCGAGTATGGAGCCGCCGTCCGCATCACGACTTGGATGGATCCGTCGAATTCCGCAGGGCCCGCGCGATCGCGGACGGTGCCGCGCCAGTCATCTCACGGCACACCCGACTGGCGTGGGAGCCGTCGGCGAATCCGGCCAGATGCGCGGCGTCGGTCACCTGCTCACCGCCGGCGAGATGCTTCAGCCCGGAGAGCAGTTTGGCCCAACGGGTGGCCGCCGAGAAGGAGATGCCGGTCTGCTGGCGGCACAACCGGCCGAGGTAGTCGGGAGACACCGCCACCTGGTGTGCGATCGAAGCCAGGTCCACGGAATCGGTTGTGCCGCTGTAGATCAGGTCCATCGCCCGCTTCAGCTGGGGATGCAGACCGGGTTGTTGTCCCGGGTCACCACAGAGGCGGTTGACCAGCGTTGCGGCAGCCAGCTCGGGGTCGGCGTCGAGCGCGTCCGCCACCGCCCGGGCGAGCACCTGGTGGTCGGCCGGAATCCAGATGCCGTCGCCGGATTCGCTCAAGCTCAGCGCGTGCAGCGGCGCCCCGGGCCAGGTGTGCGGCGCCAGATAAAGAGCCAACGTCAGATCGGTGAGCTCGGACCGTACCGCATGGCCGGCGCCGCTGGCGATGACGACGACGTGTCCACTGCGGGCTGCAGCGCCGTCCGTTCGGACGGTCAACGCGCCGGTCAAACCGACACCGACCTGCACCGCGGGATGGTGGTGAATGTCCAGGTCACCGAATGTTCCGGCGACCATCATCTGCGCCGGACCCAGCTCCCAGACGGGCATACCCGATGCTAACGCCGCGACTGGCGCCGCTCGATCACCGCCAGCGCCTCTTGCGCCCACCGCAGGTTCTCCTGCTCGAAAGAGATACCGCGCATCAACGTCAGGTACGGCCCGATCCGGTCGGCCTCGGCCAAGAAGCCGGCCTCAGTCCGGCCTGCCAGGATTCGGGTGCGAATCCGTTCATAGAGTTCGAGTTGATTGGTGGACCACTGAATCCGGTCCCGCAGGCCCGCGCACACGGCCGCCGCGTTGCCACTGTCGACGGTGGACACCTGCACCAACAGGTCGTCACGCATGGCCAACGGCTTGGGCGTCGCTTCGGTGAAGTCGTGCACGGCGGCCCGGCCGGCCTCCGTCAAGCTGAACATCCGTTTGTTGGGCCGTCGTTCTTGCTCGACGACACGGGCCTCGATCAGCCCGTCGGCCGCGAGACGGTCGAGTTCCCGGTAGAGCTGCTGCGGCGTGGCCATCCAGAAGTTGGCGACGGACGCGTCGAAGCCCTTGGCGAGGTCGTATCCCGAGGCCTCACTATCGAGCAGGGCCGCCAATACGGCGTCGCGCAGAGCCATGCCGGAGAGTCTAATAGTCAACAAAGTGATTAGTCACATATAGACATGTAAAGCGCGTCCAGCTAGCGTCACCAGTACCTAATCAACAAATTGACTATGCGAGGTATGCGATGCAGGCATTCCGCAAGGCCGTCGAGGCGGCCGACGGCGAAGCCATGGCCGCCTGTCTGGCCGACGACGTGGTGTTCACCAGCCCCGTCGCCTTCAAGCCCTACCCGGGCAAGCCCATCACCGCCGCCATCCTGCGCGGCGTGCTGCGGGTCTTCGAGGACTTTCGCTACATCCGGGAGATCAACGACCCCGAAACCAATAGCCATGCCCTGGTTTTCGAGACCACGGTCGGCGGCAAGCGGATCACCGGCTGCGACTTCATCCACGTCAACGATGAGGGCCTGATCGACGATTTCATGGTCATGGTCCGGCCGCTGTCCGGTGCCCAAGCGCTGTCGGTGGCGATGGGCGCTCAGTTCCCGCAGATCCAGGCCGAGGCCGCCGAAGCCATCGCAGCACTGGCCGCGAAGGAGCAGTGAGCATGAAGATCGGTCTAGGCATCAACTACGCGGGCGGCTTCAAAGAGGTCGTGGCCGAGGTCACCGACCTCGAAAAGGCCGGACTGGACGTCGTTTTCGTCCCCGAGGCGTACTCGTTCGACGCCATCAGTGCGCTCGGCTACCTGGCCGCCGCCACCGAGCGGGTGGAACTGGCTTCGGGCATCTTGCAGCTCTACACTCGCACACCCACCCTGACTGCGATGACGGCCGCCGGTCTGGACTACGTGTCCGACGGCCGGTACATCCTGGGTCTCGGCGCCTCCGGCCCGCAGGTGATCGAAGGCTTCCACGGCGTCCCCTACGACAACCCGATCGGGCGCACGCGCGAGGTCGTCGAGATCTGCCGCCAGGTGTGGCGCCGCGAGCGGCTCGCCTACCAGGGCAAGCACTACACCATTCCGCTGCCGGAAGGGCAGGGCACCGGTCTGGGTAAGTCACTCAAACTCATCAATCACCCTGTCCGCGAACGTATTCCGGTCTTGCTGGCCGCGCTCGGCCCGAAGAACGTCGAGCTGGCCGCGGAGATCGCCGAGGGCTGGCAGCCGATCTTCTATCTGCCGGAGAAAGCCAAGGACGTCTGGGGTGACGCGCTGGAGGCCGGGTACGCCAAGCGCGATGCGACGCTGCCGGCCATGGACATCTACGCGGGGCCGGCACTCGCCATCGGCGACAACGTCGAGGGGATGCGCGAATTCATCAAGCCGCACATCGCGCTGTACATCGGCGGCATGGGGGCCAAGGGCAAGAACTTCTATCACAACGTGGCCACCAAGTACGGCTACGGCGCCGAGGCCGACCGCATCCAGGAGCTGTACCTGGCCGGTGACAAGGACGGTGCGGCGAAAGTCGTTCCCGACGAACTGGTTCGGGATATCTCGCTGATCGGTAGCCGCGAGTTCGTGAAGGAACGGGTGGCGGCATTCCGGGAATCCGGCGTGACGGTGCTCAACGTGGTGCCCATGGGCGCGACGACGGCCGACCGCGTCAAGCTCATCGAGGAGTTGCGCGAGCTGGTGTAAATCCGGTGCGACGGGGATTGGCTCGCGTGTCGTCTCTCCCTGCGACATGTGCGGCCGGGACCCGTCAACGCACGCTGACGATGTCACCACATGCTGACATCGTCAGCCTCGGCTGACAGCTCCGGGCGCGGCACGGTGAGCAGAGAGTTGCGGCCCGCTGATCAGGTGGACGCAGCCACCGCGCCCCGGCGGGACCTGACCGCGCCCTGGCCAACTGAAGGGTAAGACCCAGACGGTCAGCCTCTACGCGCCCGGCTGACCATATAACGCGACGACGACCGAGCGATCCCAACTGTTCTCCGACCACACGCCCATGACGGTGTTGGCGCAGTTGGCCATGATCGCGTAGGTCGGCGGGTCGTAGTACCACTGATTGAGCACATCCAGGTTGTTGATCGCGATCGACCGGTTGATCGCCACCGTCTGAAACACCTTGCCCCGGAAGCCCGCTGCCTGGGCGCGCGACTGGGGCGTCGATCCATCCGAACCGAGGTCGCCGTCCAGATCGCGGTTGTTCAGAACGTCGTTCGCGTGCCATTCGGCGGCGAGCCGCAGCTGTGGGCTGACGGCGACGTCGTTCGTGCACCCAGCCTGATGCTGAATGGTGTAGACGTTGGCGACCACGCTGCTGTTCAGGCGGGAGTTGTCGGCGTACGCGACGGCGGGGAGCACGGCACCGCCGCCGAACAGAACCAGCGTCACCCAGGCCAGTCGGGTCCTCACTGTGCCCCCGGCCGGTAGTTGGCCGCAGAATTGCGCAGCGGCCCGATCAGTTCGGGGCACAGTTCATTGATGATCTGTCCGACAAGGTAATTGGCCAGGCCGTCGTCGCCACCAGTCTGCTCGACCTTGATGTCACCGATGATCTGCCCGTAGCTGCGGCCCGCCGCAATCTTGTCGCACACACCGCGCCCGTAGGCGATGGCGGCATCGCCGCTCTGGAAGTTGAAGCCGGGCCGCACGTTGACGCTGTTCACGTACGTCACCGGGTCGGCATGAGCCGACGGGGCCGCCCATCCGAATCCGGCTGACGTGGCGAGCAACATCAGCACGGCGCGGCTCACACCGGATCGAACTGCGAAATCAGCCATCGATCGTGCACCTTGTCGAGAGTCACCCGCACGGTCGAGGTAGATCCGGTGGGCGCGTCATTGCCGATGGTGGTGGTCTGGTTCACGAAAACCAGTACCACCGCATGATTTTCCGTGGCTGACACCGAGGCGGCGTCAGGCACCGTCGCCACCGCGGAGATGTGCTTCTGTTTGGCTCCGGGCGCAACCACGGTGTCGACCAACTTGGTGTACTCCCCCTGGAAGCCTCCCGTCAGCCGGCCGGCGGCGGACTTGAGCTCCGTATCAACGGTTTCCGGCCGGTAGGAGAGCATCGCGATGGTGCCATCGCTGGCGGCCCGCACCGATTCGGCGGCTGCGCTTTTCGCCAGTCGCACCGAGTCATCCTGCCATTTGAGGTATCCCGCGACGGCGGCAAGGAGCATCGCCGCGGCTGCCAGTGCCAGGCCGGCCCACCGGGCCCACGGCCGCCGTGACTCAGCCTGCGCTACCTCTGGCTCCGCCTCGGCAACGTCCGACTCCGCCTCGACGACCTCTGACTCGTCGAGCGAGTCGATATGTTCTTCGACATCCACTGTCATGGTTGGTCCTTCCCGTTGTCCTGGCCGCCCGGTCTGCTCACGACACGAACTGGATGTTGGAGATTCGGGCGCCCGCGCCGTCCTTCGCGACACTGATCCGCATGCGCCAGTTCCGTGGCGGTCCGGCCGGCGCCTCGGCAAGCGACGTCCGCACCGATACCGCAAGAAGCACCTGGGCGACATCACCGTTCACCGATTCGAGTCCGGCTTCGGTGACATTGCCCTCCGATTTCGATCGGGCCTGCTTCACCACCGCCACGAAGGGCTCCGATCGACGCTGGAAGTCGTCGCGGAATGCGCCGGTCGTCGAGTCGAGTATCCGCCGGATGTCAGCGTCCGCCTCGGTGTAGCTGATCGTGGTGAGGTTGAGCGCTGCCTGGCGGGCAGTCTGCACGTAGAGGCTTCGCAACGCCTGCTCCTGCTGAGCCTGGTGCGCGCGGAAACCCAGCCAACCCACGAGCGCGCCCACGACGGCCACGAGTGCCAGCCCCACCGCAACCACCGGTGCGACTCGCGGTAGCCGTTGCCGGAGCGGCGGTTTCGGCACGGGGTCTAGCTGTTCGGGGTCAGCATGCTCTGCCATGTCTTGCCTTTCGTGGTGGCGGCCAGGTCTGAGTCGGTGTACGGCTTGCCGTCCGGTCCCAGATACCCACCGGTCGCGGGGTCGTAGGGCACGAAGGCCACCGGCGGTGCCGGGGGCGCCGGTCCGGGTGCAGCAGCGGGACGCTGGCGTGGATCGGTGCCCGGTGCGTACTGCGGGACCCCCTGCCCGGTCAGGGTCGCGTTGGGGTCGCCCTTCCAGACGTAACCGTCGTTGAGGGGCACGTACTGCTCGTTGCTCTCGCAGAGTTCAACGGTCGGTGCGCGCTTGGCCGGGTTGTTCTCGCACGGAATGTTCCGTACGCCACGGACATTCAGGTCGGAATCCTGCGGCACGCGGCAGTACAGCTCACCGGCCGGCCGCTCCGGATAGTCCACCTCGCTGGGTACGCGCTGCTGTTTGACCGGCAGAAATCCGGTGTTGCACGGTGGCGGCAGGTTCAGGTTGAGTTTGAAGTCCAGATAGATACCCCGATAGGGCGTCTTGAGGTCTGCGTCGGCGACCGCGATAGCTGACATCAACGCCGTGCCCTGCGGGAAGAGCACCAACAGTTGCTCGATGTCGTGCCGGTAGACGAGCGATATCTCTCCCAGGCTCACCATGTTCGCCAGCAGCACGGGCAGTGCGGGCGCGAACCGGTCGAACAGGGCCCGGCCTTCGTCCAGGGTCGGCTGCCCGAGCTTCAGCAGTTCGGCGAAGGCGACATCCTGCGCCTTGAACTGGCCGGTGATGGAAGAGAGACGCTGCGCCCACGTCGCGATCGAATCCGCGGTCTGTACTTGGGAATTCAATACCGCGGGACTCTGGTCGATCAGTTGCTTGATCGGGTCGACGGTCTTACCTGCCTCGATGGCCAGGGACGTGGAGCCATTGACGATGCGGGACAGCTCAGGCCCGAGCCCGCTCACCGCCTTGTCCGCTTCGTCGACGACGGTACGCAGGTTGTCCTGCGGGATCGCTTCCAGCGCACGGTTGGTGGCATCGAGCAGGTTGCCGATATCAGGCGGAATCCGCACCTTGGCCACCGGGATGGTCGCGCCCCCGCGCAGAACCGGGCCAGCATCGGATTGCCCTGGGGCGGGAATAAATTCGACGAACTGCTCGCCGACGGCCGACCGGCTGTGGACCGCGGCGGACACATCGGCAGGCACCTTGATCGAGGAATCGAGGTTCAGTTCCGCACGCACCCCGCCCGGAGTGACGTCGACCGCGCTGACCCGTCCGATCTCGGTGCCGCGGTAGGTGACCACCGACGTCGGGTACAGCCCGCCGGATTCGGGCAGATCGACCGTCACGGTGTAGCGACCGAACCCGAGCAGCGTCGGCACGTGCACGAAGCCGAATGCCATGACGCTGCAGGCGACGACGGTGACCACGCCGAGGATTGCCAGCTGGATCCAGACGGTACGGGACAAGCGGAGACGCAACACGTCAGTACCCCCCGAAATGGTACGGAGCGATCAGGGGATTGCCCGCGGTGTACGGGCTCGGCATCTGGCCGATCGTGCGGCCCCACTGCATCTCCAGTTCGGTGAGGTTGCCCTCCCAGCGGGTTCCGGTGAACAGACTGCTGTCGAGCCGGCTCAACGTCAGGTCGATGACCATCGTGATGTTGGCGAAGTCGCCCCGAAACCAGTTGCCGAGATTGCTCTTGACCCAGGGATAGGTCGACAGGAAGTCCAGGCCCTTGGTCAACGCCGGCCCCGAATCGGCCAGAGACCGCAGCACGGGCACCATGTTCCGCAGGTTCGCGACAAGGCTCTCCTTGGTCTGCTGCACCGTCGACGACGCGACGGCGCTGAACCGTCCGACGGCGTCGATCGCATTCGCCAGCTTCGTCCGCTGCTCGGCCAGTACCGCCAAGGCCTGCGGAATGGTGGTGAGCGCCTTGTCGACAGTGTGCTGGTTCGCCGCGAACTGCCCCACGAGAGAGTTCAGATTCTGTGTGGCGGAGATGATGTCGTCGGTCTGGGCGTTGAGTCGGGAGATGAACGTGTCGAGCTGGGTGAGCAGGCTCCGCATGTCGTTCTCGCGCCCCGCCAGCGCCTTCGCGAACGTCTGGTTGATCTCCTGAAGCTGGGCCAGCCCGCCACCGTTGAGCAGGATCGACGCCGATGCGAGCGCCTGCTCGGTGGTGGGATACGTTGCGGCCCTGGACAACGGGATCACCGCACCGTTGGTCAGCTGTCCCTGTGGCGGTTCGTTGGTGGGTGGGCTGAGCTCGATGTGCATCGACCCCAGCAGACTCGTCTGCCCGACCTTGGCGGTGCTGTTGGCGGGCAGGTGGACGTCGCCGTTGATCCGCATGGTCACCAGCGCATGCCAGTCCTGCACCTCGATCTTGGTGACGTTGCCGACGTTGACGTCGCCGACCCGCACCCGGGTGTTCTGCTGAATCACCACGACGTCGGGCAGCTGCGCCTGGATCACATAAGAGCCAGGGCCGTCACCGACCGTGCCGGGCAGCGTCAGCGAATTCAGCCCCCGCCATTGGCATCCCGGTAGCGCCAGGACGCTGACGACGACGAGCATCGCGGTCATGAGGCGCTTCATGGCTGCGTCCCTTGCGGCGGGACCATGAGTCCTGCCAGCCCTTGGCTCGGGTCCGTCGGCGTCGCCGCTGGTGCTTCGGCCGGCAGCGGTCCCAGCGCCGGGGCGGCGTCCTGCGCCGGCGCGCCGCCCGGACGCAGCCGTGGCTCGCTGAACGTGACCTCGTTGGGTCGGGCCGTTGCGCCGACGAACGGGTTGCCACCGATCGGCAGGAAGTTGTACTGCCGGTTCTTGATGATCGGCGCCAGGTACTGCACGCACAGCTTGGCCGACTGGGCGAAGTTCTCCCGGGCCGCGGACTGGATTGCGCCACAGAGGAATTGCACGGTGTCGGCGAAGTTCACCGGCGCCAGGATGCCGGTGATCGCACTCTGCGCGGGGTCGTAGATGTTCGTGAAATTCTGGAACACCGTCGGCGCGATGTGCAAGACCTGCTTGAGGTCGGTACGGCTGTCGTTGAGCGCTGTGGTGATTGCGTTGAGATGGTCGAACGTGGTCCCCAGGCCTTCGCGATTCTCGGCGATGAAGCCGCGCAGGTCTTTGACCGCGGTGTCCAGGTTGCGGGTGGCGTCGGCGACATTGTTCGGCGTGCTCGACAACGCGGTCGTGATGGATGCCATGTTGGTGTTGAAGTCCGCGAGCAGGTCGCTGCTCGACGACAGTGCGGACACCAGCATCTGCAGATTGCGGACGGTGCTGAAGATGTCGGTGCTGTGGTCGCCGAGAGCCGACATCGCGCGGGACAGCTTGATGACGGTGTCACGTGCGGTGTCACCCTCGCCGCGCAGGTTGTCTGCGGCACTGTTGATGAATTCGCCTACGGCACTGGGCCCGCCGGGGCTTGTCGGCTGCAGCGAGTCGGTCAGCTTCTCGAGTTGCTGGCGGAAGTCGTCCCACTCCACCGGCACCACAGTGCGGTCGAGTGCGATGGTGGAGCCCGCAGCAAGCTTGGGGCCGCTGGTGTAGGCCGGCACCAACTGGATTGCCCGCGCGCTGACCAGTGACGGCGACAGGATCGCGGCACGGACGTCGGCGGGCAGCGCGTACTGCGAGTCCACGGAGAAGGTCACCTTGGCGGCATGTGGCTGCGGTTCGATCTTCTCGACCGTGCCGACGGTGACGCCCAGGATTCGGATGTCGTCACCGGTGTACAGGCCGTTGGTGTTGGTGAAGTACGCGACGTAGGTACTGCGGAGGGCGGTGACCCACCAGGATCGGGCCAGGCCGGTGGCCGCGACGGTGAGCGTGACGGCCAGGCCGACCGCGATGACGATTCGCCAAATCCGCCGACCGCGTGCATCTTTCGTGCCGATATCGAATGCCATGGTCACCTCCCTCCCACCGGGGAAACCGGATCCGAAACCACGCCCGGCGAACCGCTGGGCGAGTTGTTCGACGGTGGTAGCGGCGTCGGGGGCGGGACCGTCGGCGCGGGCACCTCACCGGGAGCCGGGCCCAGGGCCGGCGGCCCGGGCGCCGGCCCACCCGGTGCGGGCGCGGGCAGCGGCTCGCGATAGGGATAGCGCGGATCGCCCGGATTGCCGGTGATCGCGTCGGGCAGCGTCAGATTCGGCGGTCCGCCCTGGCCGGTGCGCGGGTACGGCGACGGCAGTGGCGGCGTACCGGGTTGGCCGGCGCCGGGGTCGGTCAGCTGCGACGGCAGCAGCACGTTCGGGTCCAGCCCCAGATCGGAGAACGCCGCGTCGACGAATGGCTGATCGAACTGTCCGGGGAACAGGTTGACCAGTGACGCCTTGAAGAACGGCCCGGCGCCCAGAACTTCGCCGAACGACATGGCATACCGACGCAACAGGTACAGCGTGCGCAGCAGCTCCTTCTTGCGGTTGTCGAGGATGCCGAGCACGCCGTTGAGCTTGTCCACGGCAGGCTTGAGTTGCGTCCGGTTGTCGTTGACCAGACCCGAAAGCTGCACCGTGGCGGCGCTGACATTGGCCATCAGTGTCTCGACCGAATTACGTTGCGACAGAATCTCCCCCAGGAGAGCGTCGGTGTTGACCACCAACCGCGCGATCTGATCGCTGCGTTTGGCCAGCACCGAGGTCACCTTGTTCGCATCGGCCAGCAATTGCCGGAGCTTGGCATCGCGAGTGCCGAGCGTGTCGGAGAACCGAGCCACGCTCTCCAGCGCCAACTTCAGGTCGGGCGGGGTGTTCTGAAATGTCTGCGCCAGCGTCTTGAGCGCCGACGACAGCTGCGTGGTGTCGAGACCGCTGATGGTGGTCGTCAGGTCGCCCAGCGCGGCCGGCAGGTCGTACGGCGAGGTGGTGCGTTCAATCGGGATGGGGCCGTCCAGGTTTCCGTCACCACGCGGTGTCAGCTCCAGCACCTTGGTGCCCAGCACGGTCTCGGTCTTGATCGCGGCCTCGGTGCGGTCACCCAGCTCGACACCGTCCCGCACCGTGAAATCCACCCGAACCTTGGCGCCCTCCAGATGAATTCCGGACACCCGGCCGACGCCCAGCCCCGACACGCGCACGTCGCTGCCCGTCTTGATGCCGCCGGCATCGGCGAAATACGCCTGATAGTCGGCCGTCCCCTTGATGAACGGGATCTTGTCGTAGCTGAAAGCGGCAACCACGATCGCGACGATCAGAGCGATACCGACAGCGCCGACCACCAACCGGTTACGTTCGGCCAGTGGCTTGATGTTCAGCCTGATGCGCGTCATTTCGGTGTGCACCGCCCCGAATCCTGGCCGGCCACTTTGACGTACACGGGTTGGCCGCCCTTTCCGTTGAGCTTGAGCAGTGCGTCGCAGAGATAGAAGCCGAAATAGTCGCCGTACAACCCGTTGCGCGACAGAATCTGGTAGGCGTCGGGCAGCGTCCGCACCAGTTCGTCGACGTAGTCGTGGTCCGCCATGATCTGCCCGGAGACCCGATCCGTCTGCTGCACAGTCTGTTTGATCGGCTCACGGGCCACGGACAGCAGGTCGGCCACCGACCGCGCCGCGGTATCGATGTTCGCCACCCCGGTGGCGATGTCGGATTTGCGGTCGGCCAGCCCTTGGACGAGTTGCGACAGCTTGTCCAACCCGTCGGCGAACTGGGTGTCGCGGGCTGCGAACGTCCCCAGCACGGTGTTCAGGTTGGTGATGACCTCCCCGATGAGCTGATCGCGACCCGCCAGCGTCGTCGTCAGTGCAGAGGTCTGGGCCAACACCGACGAGATGGTGCCGCCCTGGCCCTGGAACACGCGCAGCAGCTCACCGCTCAACGCATTGACCTGGTCCGGATCGAGTGCGCGGAACAGTGGCCGAAAGCCGCCGATGAGGGCGTCGACATCCAATGCGGGCGACGTCCGCGACAACGGGATCGTCTGCCCCGGAAGGAGTTTGCGAACCGACCCGGGACCTTCGTCGAGCGACAGGTAGCGGTCGCCGATCAGATTCTCGTAGCGGATCGTCGCCGTGGTGCCTTCGGTGAGGGTCAGCTGCCGGTCGATGGCGAAGTCGATCGTCACGGTGCCGTCCTTGTGCAGCATGAGGCTCTTGACCTTCCCGACCTCGACGCCGGCGATGCGGACGAAATTCCCGCCCTTCAGACCCGAGACGTTGCTGAACACCGCCTGGTAGGAGGCGCGCGAGTCGAACCGAAACTGCCCGAACACCGTCAACAATCCGAACATGAAGAGCAGGCTCACCACGGTGAAGATCACGACGCGGGTAGCCGTCCCGCGAATCCGGCCTTTCACGGTGCCCCCGGAGTGGGCTGGGGCTCACCCATCTCGACACCCGGCAGCCCGGGGGCCGGACCACCCGGGTACCGGATTCGCGGCGGTTCTGGTTGCGGCTTGGTCACCGGGAAGTAGTTGGCGAACCCGGGGAAACCGATGCCCGGGTTGGGCCGCATATCCAGTCCGTCACCGTAACCGGTGTCAGTGACCAGATATTTGACCGGAAAGTTCTTGCTGACATCGGGCAGCGACCCGCAGCTCGGTTTGCCACCGGGCCCACCGCTGGCGTTGACCACGGGCAGGTTGTCAGGGAACCGGTAGGGGTCGGCGCCGGCCAGCAGCGCGGCGTCCATGATCACCGATTTACCGTTGCCGCCCATGGCATACCGGCCGCCGTGCTCGAGGAACCACTGGGCACCCTGGAACAGGCAGGTGTATGTCGGCGAATACTTGTCGAGCAACGCGGTGGTCGGCCTCAACACCTCCATCGCCCGCGCGAGTGCGGCCTCGTTGGTTCCGATTGTGTCGATGCCTGACTGGGAGAATCCGACGGCAGACAACAACAGACCGTCCAGTTCTTTCGATTGACCGGCGATGGTGGTGGCGGTGGTCGAGAACGAGTCCAGGGTGGAGACAATGTCCTGCGCCGCAGTCGAATAGGCCTGCGCGGTCTGGCCGAACAGCTGCCAGTCCCGGCGCACCGTATCCATGCGCGGATTCACCGCCAGCAGTACCTGATTGGCATCGGTGATGGCTTGCCCGATGACCTCGCCCTTGCCCCGCAGCGATTCGGCCACCGCCGAGAGCACCGAGTTGAGCTTTGTCGGGTCGATCACCCGGACCACCGACTGCAGGTTCTCGAACACGGTGTTGACTTCGACGGTCACATTGCGCGACTGCAGCACCGCACCCGACCTGAGGTGGCCGGCGCTCGGGCCTGTCGCGGGCACATTCAGTTCGACATACTTGGCGCCGAACGCGGTGCTGGATCTGATCTGCGCTTCGACATTGGCGGGCAGCTGCGCGAAGGGTCCGGGGTCCATCCGCAGTTTCAGCGTCGAAAGGACATGTCCCGCAGTGTCTGTGCGGCTGCCGATCGATTCCACTTCGCCGATCTGCACGCCCCGGAGTTTCACCTTCGCGCCATCTTCCATCACCAGACCGGCACGATCGGACACCAGCGTCAAGGGCACGGAGCCTCGCAGCGATCCGGAGAAGAACAGCCACGTCATCGCCGTCATGGCGACGACAACCAGCACCAGCACCGGCGCCCACCAGATCGGGTCAACCTGCTCGCGCCGAGTTCCGTTCGCTCCCTTCGCCATCCGGTTCAGCCCGCGAGGTGGAAATTGCCGGACTGGCCGTAGACGGACAGTGTGATGGTGAGCAGGATGAACACGCCCGCAGTGATCGAGGTGCGCACCGCGCGGCCCACGGCCTCTCCGACCCCCGCCGGCCCGCCGGTTGCGGTGAAGCCGTAGTAGGTGTGCACGGCCATCACCGCGGCGGCCATGGCCAGCGCCTCGAAGAAGGACCAGGCGAGGTCGTTCGGGTGCAGGAAGGTCGTGAAGTAGTGGTCGTAGACGCCCCGCGACTGGCCGTAGATCATCGTTGTCCCGAACCGGGTGGCCAGGAAGGACATCAACACCGCCACGGTGTAGATCGGGACGACAGCGACCACGCCGGCGACGATCCGGGTCGCCGCCAGGTAGGTGACCACCCGGATACCCATCACCTCCAGGGCATCGATCTCCTCGTTGATGCGCATGGCTCCGAGTTGTGCCGTTGCCCCGGCTCCGATGGTGGCTGCCAGTGCCACCCCGGCGGTGGCTGGGGCGATGAAGCGCACGTTGAGGAATGCACCCAGAAAACCGGTCAGGGCCTCGATACCGACATTGGACAGGGTGTTGTAGCCCTGTACGGCGATCAGGGCGCCGGTGGACAGGGTGAGGAACCCGACGATGACCACGGTGCCGCCGATGACGGCGAGCGCGCCGGTGCCCATACCCATGACGGCGATCAACCGCAGCACCTCGCCCGGGTAGCGCCGTACGGCGTCCGGAGTAGCGGCCAGAGCGCTGCCGTAGAACGCCGTCTGCTCCCCCAGCCGGCGGGTCGCCGTGATCGCCTGGTCTGCCAGTTCGCTGAGCGGAGACGGCCGGTCGACATCCAGATCAGCTGTCATGGCGCCACTTTCACGCCGAATGCGGTTGCCAGGATGTTGATCAGGAACAGCGCCATGAAGGAGAAGACGACGGTCTCGTTGACCGCGTTGCCGACGGCTGTCGGTCCGCCACCGACGGAAAGCCCCTTGTAGCAAGCGATCAGCCCGGCCGACAGACCGAAAAACAACGCCTTGACCAGAGAGACGATCACCTGCGGAAGGCCGGTCAGCAGCGTCATGCCGGCGATGAACGCGCCGGGCGTCACGTGCTGGATGTAGACGACGAAGAAATAGCTGCCCGCCAGGCCGACGACGGCCACCATCGAATAGAGCATCGCGGCGACGAACGTCGCGGCAATGACGCGCGGCACGACCAGCGCCGGAATCGGATTGACCCCAATGACTTTCATGGCGTCGATCTCTTCGCGGATGGTCCGCGCGCCGAGGTCGGCACACATCGCGGTCGACCCGGCACCGGCCACGACAATCGCGGTGACCACCGGTCCCACCTGCGTCACCGAGGCCAGAGCGGCGCCGGCACCGGACAGATCCCCGGCACCTACCTCGATCAGCACGATGTTGAGCGTGAAGACGATCAGCACGGTGTAGGGAATCGACAACACCACGGTGGGTACGACGGAGACCCGGGCGACGAACCAGATCTGCTCGATCAGTTCACGCCACGCGTACGGCGGACGCAGCATCGCGGCGAATGTCTCGCCGGCGAGGACGATGAAGTCGCCGACTGCCACAGCG
Source organism: Mycolicibacterium sp. CBMA 226 (assembly GCF_009729075.1). Classification (GTDB taxonomy): domain Bacteria; phylum Actinomycetota; class Actinomycetes; order Mycobacteriales; family Mycobacteriaceae; genus Mycobacterium. The sequence continues at coordinate 52,222 of NZ_VTGY01000017.1, forward strand.
GGTCGCGCCCACGTCGCGGAGGCGCGCGAAGGCGACTGGTGCGGTTGCGCCACAAGCTGCCTCCCGATGTCTTCCGTCGTCGAACTTGGTCCGGACGTTAGGAAGGCACCAGTTTGCTGTCAATGCAACGGAATTGGGTACAGCAGCGTCAATTACAGAAGATGCAGGTCGACTCAACGCAATTGCTTCGGTTCACCCGGATTGAATCGCGCTGAGCCAAAACCTACCTGCGGGTAGCCGGTCAGGGCTCAGTTCTTGTCGGCCTTGGCGCCCGCCGCAGAGTCGGCCGCGGCCGCCGCAGTCTTTGCCGGCTCCGCCTTCGGCTTCGCCGCGGGCTTCGACTGGGGCTTCGGCGCCTTGCCCTTGGGCGTGTCGTCGGACGCCGTGCTGTTCGCCGACTTGTCGTCGCCCGCCTTGTGCTGGCCGGGCTTCGTGTCCTTGTCACCCTTCGGCGCGTCGGACGTAGCACCCGCCGGATCATGCGAATCCTTTTTATCCGCAGCCGTTTTGCCGTCCGAGTCCGCCTTCGCGGGGACCTTGCCTCCGGACGTCTTCACCTCGGGTTCCGCACTCGCCGGCTCGTCCGTGGACTTCTCGCTCGCGGGCTTCACGGCAGGCTTGGTCGAGGTCTCCTTCACCGGCTCGTTGGCCGGTTCCTTGGCCGGCTCCTTGGCCGGCTCCTTCACGACCGCCGGGACGGCGGCGTCCTTGGCCTCGGTCCCCTTGCCCGGGGCGACCGGCAGGCCGGCCTCGGTGGCAGCAGGATCCGACTTGACGGCCGCCGTTGCCTTGGGCGAGTTCACCTCCGCCGCAACCTCTTTCATCGTCGCCACGGCCTTGAGTGCCGCGGTCGGATTCACCGCTGCGACCGATGCCGGCGGCCGGATGATGTCGCCGATCTTCTGGATCACGTTCGAGATGCCGGCAACCACGGCCTTCGTCACGTCCACCGCGGTATTGGCGACCCATTTCACGCCTTGCACCACGGCATTGGTCACCCATTTGACGGTGTTGACCACCGCTTGTGTCACCGCCTTGGTGACGTTGACGAACGCGTCCAAGGCTGCGCTCGCGACGTTCACGACGGCTTGCCCGATGTTGGCGACGACATCCACGACCGCCCCGATCGCCAGTCGCACGGCAGCCAATACGCGAGCCACAATGCCCTCGACGCCTCCAACTCCATTGAGTCTCAGGATTTCTTCTGCAATGACGAAAGCGGCTTGCTTCGGGATCCAGTCCGAATAGAAGACGCCGAATTTGCCGCTGCCGGGCTGGTCGTCACGGGTGGTGTAGATGAAGAGCGGTCCGGCGTAGTTCACTCCGTTGGTGGCCATGTTCTGCCACGTGTCGATGAGGTTCTTGATGTAGTCGGCTTGGGTCTGCTCGCTGACGTGGTCGGTCGGCACCCCGTACTCGGTGATCCAGATCTTCTTGGCAGCGTCACCGTTCGCGACCATCAGGTCGTACATCTTCTGAATCTGTGTGTACGGAGACAGTGGAACGCCCTGGCCGTCGGAGAACGGCAGGGACTCCTGGTACGGGTGGAAGGCCAGCGCGTCGAAGTAGCCCTTGGCGCCCGCGGCATACATCGCGTTCACGTAATCCACCGGGTTCATGGTGATTCCGTTCACGGTGAAGACGGCGCTGAGCCCGGCCGCGATGACGGTCGCCGAAGGGTCAACCGATTTGATGGCGGGGTAGGCAGCCTTCAGCAAATTGGTATAGCTCGACGGCGAGATCGGGTCATAGAAACAAACACAGTTGACTTCGTTCCACACCTCGTAGGCCGAGATGGTCTTGCCGTACCGCGTTGCGACCTGAGTCATGAAATTGGCATACGCCGTCGGGTCCGGGGTCTTTGCACCCGGGAAGTTTCCGGCGGTGCCCGCCCACACTGGCGTGCTGTTGACCATCGCGAGCACACCCATATTGCGCGCCTTCGCCGCGTTCATGATCGCGTCGATCGGCGCCCAGTTGTACTGATTCGGCAGTGGCTGCGTGTAGATCCACGGAACGAAGACGCGGACGTTCTGGACGCCCATGGTCTGCAGCGTGTCCAGCGTGGTGTCGATGTCCTGTTGCGACATTCCGTACAGGCTCGAGTCGGCCATGCCGATGGTCGAGGGGGCCGAGACGATCTCCGCGGTAGGGGTCACCGCCGTCTGAACGACGGGCTGGACTGGCTGCACCGCGTACGCACAGAACACCGCCAGCGGAATCAATACGAGCAATACCCGTTGCGCTGCCCCGCACCCGAGTCTGCCGAACCGTCGAGCCACCCATTCCCCTTTGAACGTGCCGTCGGTGCCACGCGTGACCACCACCCGACGCAAATTTACGTCCGGGGATGGTAACCCGTGGGCGATTTGCCGGAACCGCGTCACCGCCCGCGGATCCGAGGCATGCGGGCACCGCTCTACCGGCATGGCATCGTGCCGTCGGCGGAACCCAACCTATTGACGACTCCGACGAAAAAAGTTTGCCGTATGTCGGCCGTGTACGACCCGAGCGAACAACGCCGCGCAGGTACGAACAACGCGGCTGTTTTCATCGTCGAAGGCGGCCCGACACCCATTCGTCACTGCTAGTTTCCTACTAGTACTGCGCTTCTACGCCGCCCTGACAAGCGCCCGTGCGTTAATGCGGCAACAGTGGTTTGATTTGCCGGGGTCGAACGACCGTGCGGCGAGACGTGGAGGAACCGAAATGGCTGGCAAACACCGTCGTCCGGAACGGCGGACCTTGGCAGTGTCGACTTGGCTGGGCAGCGGAGTAGCGGTTTTCGGCGTGAGCGCGGCACTGCTCGGTGGGGCGGCCGTCGCGAGCGCGGCACCGTCGACCGATTCGGACTCCTCGACGCACACCAACGCTGCGCCCACCCACAAGGATTCGAGCAGCAGCAACAAGGACGGCGCCAGCAGCGCTGCCGGCTCGGACTCGAAGGGGTCGTTGACCACCGGCCAGGCAGGCAAAAAGTCAGCCGACGCCAACACCGACACCGCAGCGGCCGGCAGCACCGACACCGACACCAAGTCCAAGACAAAGTCTTCGGGCACAACGTCTTCCAGCAGTGCGCAGTCGGTGACCAACAAGCAGAAGCACCAGGACGCACCGGTCAAGGACGACACTGCGGCGGTCAAGCCTGCGGCAGCCGTCAAGCCCGTGGCGGCATCGGTTCCCACCACCGCCGCACCCGTTGAGAAGCCTGCCCCGGTGGCTGCGTCGGCTCCGGTGTCGACGGCCGCCACGACCTCGTCATCGCCGGCCTTGTCATCGCCTGCCGCCACGCCGGCCTCGGCTGCAGCCGAGGCGGTCACCAGCACGCCGTCAGTGTCGTCTACCGCCGCCACGACGACTCCTGCCGCCAGCGTCCAGTCCTCGAAGCCGGCCGGATCCACCGCGGTGTCGGGAATTCTGTCGGTATTCGCGGCGGTCGGCCAGGCTCTCGGTGCTGCCGCCCAGAACACCGAGCAGACTCTCGCCGGTGCGGCCGCCGGCATCGGCCAGACGCTCAGCAAGCTGCTCGCCACCCCCGGAACTCCGACTCCCGCAACGTCTCTCCCGCCGGCGCCCACCGTGATCTGGCAGCCGGGCCAGACCCAGACGACGACGCAGTACGTGCAGACCGCGTTGCAGGAAATCTCGGCCGCGCAGGCACAGCTGAACGCGGACACCTGGGGCAAGGGTGACTGGCTCGGCGGATTCGCCTCGTTCGGCACGCAGTTCCAGCTGTCCGTGGCCAGCTGGGCCCTCAGCAACTACCTCAGCGGCAACCCCGGCGCGATGTCGTTCTACCAGAGCAACGCCAACGGCTGGCTCGGCGGCTTCGCCCTCGCGGCTCTGAACTGGAACGAATCGCTGCCCGGCTACGCGGTGGGGGCGCTGAATGCCGCCAACTCCTTGACCGGCGACGCGGCCGTCAAGTCCCTCATATCCCAGGCCGCCGTCAACGGCCGGGTCTACGGGTCGGTGCCGCTCACCATGTTCGCGGGCAGCGAACCGATCGTCTACATCTCGGTGAACGGCGGCCAGAAGGCGGCGGTCCTGGTCGACACCGGTTCCTCGGGCTTGGTCATCGGCGGCGACAACGTCGGTGCGCCGGGCCTCGGCAATTCCGTCGGCAGCGGCACCGGCGCCTACAGCGGCGGCCTGACCTACAACTACAACGAGTACAACACCACGGTCGACTTCGGGAACGGCATCGTCACGGCGCCCACCACCGTTGACATCATCACCGACCCGAAGCAGCAGACGGCCTTCGACGCATTCCTGAAGAACAACGGCGTCGTCGGTGTCCTCGGTATCGGAACCAACGCGGTCGGCCCGGGTCCGAGCCTGGTGACCACCGCGCTGCCGGGCGACCTGAAGAACGGGGTCTACATCGACGAACGCGCCGGAACACTGCAGTTCGGCCCCAACCCGCTGCCTGCCCGGGTCACGACGTCGGGCTCGCCGAACGTCGTCGGTTCGGTCACCGTGAACGGCACGAGCACCCCGATCAACCTGCTCATCGACTCGGGTGGTGTCACCGGCACCCTGCCGTCGACGCTCGTCGGCAACAACATCGTCACGGTCACCGACCCTAAAACAGGCACGGTGACCAATTACGTTGCCAGCGGTGTTCCGATCTCCGTGTACGACAGCAACGGCAATCTGCTCTACACCTACACGACGACGTCGACGAACTCGCCGGTGGCCACCACCGATGCCTACAACGCCTCCCTGATGAATACCGGAGCACAACCGTTCCAGACGAACTCGATCTACATCGGGTACGACACAGCAAACGGCACGACGGTCTTCGACTAGCAGCGCCAGCCTCAGTAGCCCACCCGCGGCCGTTGTCATTCGTGAATAACGGTCGCGTTGTGGGTGATTCGCGCCGCCGTTTCGCCAACTGAGCAAAATACGCGATCCCTCGTTGCGGATCTGGCGCGCCCTTTAGTCTTCTCCCACGGGTCGCCGGTTAACGTAGTCCAGCCATTCACTGGACGCGACTGATGGGAGACAGCCAGGTGGAGCACCTCTTGGCGAACGCCTTCGCCTACCCGTGGTGGGTGTACGTCACCATCCCGATGGGCGCCGCGTTCGTCGGCTGGATCACCAAGATCATGGCACTGAAGATGATGTTCTACCCCGTCGAGTTCAAGGGCATCCCGCCATACCTCGGCTGGCAGGGCCAGATCCCCAAGCGCGCGCCGAAAATGGCTGCGGTGGCGGTCGATTCACTGACCTCGGAGATTCTCAAACCCGAGGAGATGTTCGACAAGATCGATCCGAACGAACTGGTCAAGGAACTCGCCGAGCCGCTGCGGCAGACCTCAGCTCAGATGGTCGACACCATCATGATGTCGTTTCAGCCGCAGATCTGGCGTGCTACGCCTGACCAGATCAAGGACGTCGTCGTCAAGAATGTCGAGAAGCGCATCCCGACGGCCATGGCCGCAATGTTCGACAAACTCCGCGGCCAGGTCGACCAGATTTTCGACATCAAGCACATGGTCGTCACCAACCTGGTGCGCGACAAGGTCACGCTCAACACGGTCTTCCAGGACATTGGCAAGCCGGCGTTCAAGTTCCTCATCATGTCCGGCCTGCTCTTCGGTTTCCTGATCGGTCTGGTCCAGGCCGTCGTGTTCGGCATCACCAACTGGCACTGGGCGCTGCCGCTGTTCGGCCTGCTGACCGGTGGGCTCACCGACTACGTTGCGCTGCAGATGATCTTCCGGCCGCTCGAGCGGAAGAACGTCTTTCTCGGCATCAAGTGGCAGGGCGTCTTCCAGCGGGAGCGCAAGCAGGTCGTCGAGGGCTATGCGGCGCTCATGGCCCGCGAGATCTTCACGCCCCAGGCCATCATGGAGAGCATGCTCAACGGTCCGTCGTCGGACCGGTTCTTCGACATGATCTCGACCGAGATCAGTGCGACCATCGACACCCAGATGGGCTTCACCGGCAAGATCATCAAGTCTGTCGGCGGCCGTCAGTACGTGGAAATGAAGAAGCAGATCACCGATTCGATCATCGAGAAGCTACCCGAAACCTCCACCTACATTGAGGGTTACATGCGGGATCGCCTCGACCTGGAGAACGTGATGGTGAGCAAGATGATGGTGCTGGACTCACTGTCGTTCGAGAACCTGCTGCGGCCGGCGTTCAAGGATGACGAGTGGATCGTCGTCGTACTCGGTGCCGCGCTCGGCTTCCTCTTCGGTGAGCTGCAGGCGCAGCTGATCCTCCTACTGGCGCACTGACAGCGGTTTCGCCTCAGGTCTGGCCGGTCGCTCCGGTCAGCTTGCGGACGGTGAGGACCTCGCTGTCGCGGAAGGCCCGCCCGTTGGGGTACAGCAGATCACTGAACCAGGTCTTCGGCTCGGACGGGTACGGGTGGTCCCACGAATCCCACGGGAAGTACGTCTGGGTCTTACCCGCTACCAGCCCCCAGCTGTACGCACCGACGTTGCGCTGCTTGGCAATTGGCAGAATGCCCTCGACGGTGCTGCCCTGGTCGCGGGCCAGGTACTCGGTGCAGATGATGGGCCGGCCCATCGGGGCCAGCTCATCGATCCGGGCCGAGAAGTCGGCCGGCTTCGCATAGCTGTGGAACGAGATGATGTCCGAGTTGTCCAGCTGGATCGACGCGATGGGGCTGCGCTGCGCGGGGTTGGCCCAAGCGCCTTGCCACACACCACTCGTCAGCGGCTGCACGGGGTCGACGGCGCGTGCCCACGCGAACACCTGCGGGAGCAGATCCGTGACGAGCTTGATCTTGTCGGCGCGCTCGACCTTGCGATAGACGTTGGCCGGGTTGTCGGGCTCGTTCCACAGATCCCAGCCGAGCACGCGATTGTCGTTGCGGAACAGATTCAGCACACCGGTGACGTAATTCTGGAGCACACCACGGTAATTCGGGTCGGCGATCCGGTCCGCACCCGGGCTCTGCACCCAGCCGGAGTTGTGGACGCCCGGTGTCGGGGCGCGCTGCACGCCGAGCCTGGGATGGGGGTCCCAGCACGAGTCGAAGAACACGAACAGCGGTTTGATGCCATTGTTCGAGGCGATGCTGACGAATTGGGTCAGGCGCTGCGAGAAGCCCTGCGGGTCCTGTGCCCAGAGCAGGTCGTGCAGGAATACGCGGACGGTGTTGAACCCGAACCACCGCGCGGCGCCGAGTTCGGCGTTGATACGGCCGGGATCGTAGGTGCCGGCCTGGAACATCTCCAGCTGATTGACCGCGGTGGAGGTGATGTAATTTCCGCCGACCAGCCAGCGCTGCCCCTGGTACCAACTATTCGCACGCTCGGGCGTCCACCGCGCCCCGGCCGCCGACGCCAGGGCCGGCCCGGAGAATCCGGCCATGGCGGAACCCGCTGCCAGCAGCAGCGGCACCTTGAGAGCGGTTCTACGGTCCACCGCACGAGGTTACTGATCTTGATGGGGCAATTGGGGCGTGCTTACCGAGTTGCAACAAACACGATGTCTGGTGGTGACGTCAGGCCGCTGGATCAGGCATTGATGCCGGCGGTGAGGATCGCGGCGAGCTCGCGATAGGCACTGGCGTCGTCGAGTCCGGTACTCTCGCGAACCCGCCGCTGCTGGATCCGTACCATCATGGTCGCCGCGAGGTCGGCGGCGAAAGCCGCATGTACATCACGGAATTCGCCACTCGCGACGCCGTCGGCGATCATCTCCTGCACCCGGCGAGCCGCTATCTGCGTGTTCTTCTCGTAGACGCTGCGGGCCGGGGCAAACGCGTCCAGGTCCGCCATGAACTGGTCCGACGCCGCGTCCAGAACCGCCCCCACCGCCGACAGATATGCGGTGATCCGGGCTCGGGCGCCATCGACGCCGGCCACCAGCTGCTCCACCTCATCGGTGGCCTGCCGGAAGAACTGCACCGTCGCCGCACGGACCAGTTGCTCCTTGCTGCCGGCCAGGGTGTAGAGCGTCGACTTCGAGCACCGCAGCCGCGCGGCGATGTCGTCGAGCGTGAGGTGGGCGAATCCCTCGTCGAGGAACAGCGTGATCAAGGCGTCAAACAGCTCGGTGCGTCGGCGGGTGCCGAATGCCGGGTGCGCGCTCACGGGCTGATAGTACTGCGCCGCTTTACTCAGTACTACTCAAACAGTACTCTCATAAGTAATTCAGTACTGTCTGACGTTCTAGTGGAGTTCCGGTGCCTGTTGATCGCCTCTTGCCCAACGATGAAGCCCACGCGCTCATCGAACTCACGCGTGACATCGCGGACAAGGTGCTCGACCCCATCGTCGACAAGCACGAGAAGGACGAGACGTACCCCGACGGGGTGTTCTCGACGCTGGGCGAGGCCGGGCTGCTGAGCCTGCCGTATCCCGAGGAGTGGGGCGGCGGAGGCCAGCCCTATGAGGTGTATCTGCAGGTGCTGGAAGAGCTGGGCGCCCGCTGGGCCGCTGTGGCCATCGCGGTCAGTGTGCACAGCCTGTCGTGCCATCCCCTGATGACGTTCGGTACCGACGAGCAGCGCCGGCGCTGGCTGCCGGAGATGTTGAGCGGCAACCTGATCGGCGCCTACAGCCTGTCGGAGCCGCAGGCCGGTTCCGACGCCGCGGCCCTCGCGTGCAAGGCCGTTGCGTCCGACGGCGGGTACCGGATCAGCGGATCGAAGGCGTGGATCACGCACGGGGGACTCGCCGATTTCTACACGCTGTTCGCCCGTACCGGCGAAGGGTCGCAAGGCATCTCGTGCTTCCTCGTACCGAAAGACACGCCGGGCCTGTCCTTCGGCCGCCCCGAGGAGAAGATGGGCCTGCACGCGGTGCCCACCACCTCCGCGCACTACGACGACGCGTTCCTGCCTGCGGAGCGTCTGATCGGCGCCGAAGGTCAGGGCCTGCCGATCGCCTTCAGCGCGCTCGACGCGGGCCGGCTCGGCGTCTCCGCGGTGGCCGTCGGCCTCGCTCAGTCCGCGCTGGACCAGGCGGTGGCATACGCGCAGGAGCGAACGACGTTCGGCCGCAAGATCATCGACCACCAGGGCCTCGGCTTCCTGCTCGCCGATATGGCGGCCGCTGTCGATTCGGCACGGGCCACCTACTTGGATGCCGCCCGCCGGCGCGATGCCGGGCTCCCATACTCCCGCAACGCGTCGGTCGCGAAACTGGTCGCCACCGACGCCGCCATGAAGGTCACGACCGACGCGGTACAGGTGTTCGGCGGAGCCGGCTACACGCGCGACTACCGCGTCGAGCGCTTCATGCGCGAAGCCAAGATCATGCAGATCTTCGAGGGCACCAACCAGATTCAGCGACTGGTGATCAGCCGGGGCCTGGCGAGCAGGTAGCCGTCAGTCTTCAGTGGCAGCATTCTTGCGCTTGACCTTGCCTGCGGCGCGTATCACCAAGGCTGCCAGGACTATGAGCAGGAACGGCCCGTAGAACAACGGGTAGGTGATCCCGCGGCGCCAGTAGGCGACGAAGAAGGTCAACCAGATCACATAGCTGCCGGTGAGATGGAGCCGTCGCCAGGTCGCGTACTGCATCTGCTTGGCGATCCGGTCGAACGAGGTGATCGTCATCGCGATGAGGAAACCGTACGCAATCGTGTCAAGAACGTACACCCCTCCCGGGGTGCGCTCCACGCCGGCTTTGAAGCGCGCACTACTCAGGACCACCGATGCGATGATAAATCCGGCGTGGACCAGATGCGAGCCGGCGAAGGCGACGCCGAGATAGCGCCGATTGCGACGGACCCACTTGGTGAAGTCGTTGGGCCACAATCGATAAGCCGACGATGCGGTGAATGCCAGCAGAAACAAGACCGCCGACGTCCGTGCGGTGATCCGGATGCCTTCGTTCGCACCGGCCACGCCACCCACAGTGACTGCCACCGCGGTCGCACTCACCGCGATCAAGAGAGTCAGCGCCCAGGTCAACCGCCATCCGGCAAAGCGCGCGCTCAGGTTACGGTCGGCCCTGATCGGAGCGTCGATGATCGACATCGGTGACGTCGCCCTTTCGTCAAAACAGATTGCGGGACAATATGTTCCGCAGTGGTCAGTGCGACGGCATCCGGCTCACGTCAACCACCGCATTCGCGAACTGCGCGGGTGCCTCCTGCGGCACGTTGTGACCGATGCCGTCGAGGACACGATGTTCGTATGCCCCCGTGTACATCGACCGGTAACCCGCGCCGTCCTTGGCCGCGCCGTCGAAGTCACTGGCGATCGTGATGGTGGGGACGCGGATCTGTGGTTTGGACTGCAGGCGTTGTTCGTCTGCGTCGTAGCGGCTTTCGCCTTCTGCGAGGCTGAGGCGCCAGCGGTAGTTGTGGATCACGATGGCGACGTGGTCCGGGTTGTCGAAAGCGCCGGCGCTCAGCCCGTATGCCGCGTCGGTGAAGTGCCACAGCGGCGATGCCTGCGACCAGATCAGGCGATTGAACTCCTTGGTGTTCTTCCGGTAGCCGAGTTCTCCGCGCGGCGTGGCGAAGTAGTACTGGTACCACCAACCCAGCTCCGCTTTCGGATCCAACGGCTGCAGGTTGGCCGCCAGATTGACCAGGATGTACCCACTCACCGCTACCAGGCCAGCCACCCGCTGCGGCCACAGTGCCGCAACGGCATTGGCCGTGCGGCCGCCCCAGTCGAAGCCGCCCAGGATCGCCCGCGGGATGTTCAGCGCATCCATCAAAGCCACGACATCGGCGGCCAAGGCGGCTTGTTGCCCGTTCCGGACCGTGGTCTCGGCCAGGAACCGCGTCGATCCGAAGCCACGCAGATACGGCACGATCACCCGGTAGCCCTGATCGGCCAACAGCGCGGAAACGTCTGCGTAGCTGTGGACGTCGTACGGCCAGCCGTGCAGAAGGATGACCGGCGGACCGTCCGCCGGACCCGCTTCGACGTAACCAACGTTCAGGTCGCCGGCTCGAATCTGCTTGACGGCGTTCAGGTTATGCTCCGGTGCGGGCGGCGGAGTCTTCTTCGCGGCCGCTGACGGTTCCGACGACGAGCCGCACGCCGCCAACGACGCCGCACCGACGGCTGCCGTCGCCATCAAGCCGAACTGTCTTCTGCTGAAGCCGTTCACGGTTCGTCGTCCTTCCATAGCGCCTCGAGCTCGCTGCCCACGATTCACCACCGCGGCGTACGGCACCTATCACACCCGCCATTGCGTATCGTGTCCAACGATAGATATCGATACCAGGCATCTGTCTCATAGATACCCACAGCGTCAGACTGCCGCCCACCCGCCGTCCACGCTGAGGACTACACCATGAATGTTGGCGGCGTCATCACTGGCCAGGAACGCCACCGACGCGGCGACTTCCTCCGGTGTGCTCATCCGCCGGGACGGCAGCCGTTCCAGCACCGGCTGGACGTGGTCGACGAATTCCTGTTGGCGCTCGGTCGCGATCGGTCCCGGCGCCACCGCATTGACCCGAACCCCGAAGGGTCCGTACTCATCAGCCCAGGACGTGGTGAGTGAGTGGATCGCTGCCTTGTTGGAGTTGTAGATGGCCGAACCGCTCGCCCCGCGCAGTCCGGTGATCGACCCGATGTTCACCACAGCTCCGCCGCCGTTTCGCACCATTGCGGGAGCAATCAGTCCGGTGAGCAGGAATGGCGCAAAGACGTTGACCTCAAAGGCCTCTCGTAGCACCGTCGGCGCGATATCACCCGTCGGTGCCGGCATCAGCAGGGTGGCGGCGTTGTTGACCAGGATGTCCAGGCGGCCGCCCACTGCTTCCGTGGCGCGTTCGGCAAGGGCGCGGATCGCTTCGTCGCCGCCTGCCAGGTCCGCTGCGACGAACGTCGCCTCGGCGCCCGACGCGCGGATCGCCGTCACCAACTCCCGTCCGCGCTCAGCGTTCCGCCCACTCACCACAACATGCGCCCCTTCGTCGGCCAACCTGCGGGCGATCGCCACCCCAAGGCCTCCCGTGGACCCTGTGACAAGTGCTGCGCGGCCGGACAATCGCGTATCTTTTGGACTCATGAGTCCACATGGTGCATCGGACAAAATGGACCCGCAAGTCCAAAAACTGACCGCCAAGGGACAGGCCACCCGCGCCCGGATCATCGACGGCGCCGCTGCCGAGATCCGGGAACGCGGCGTCGCGCAGACGACGATCGAAGACGTCATGGCGCGGACGCAAACCTCGAAGAGCCAGATCTTCCACTACTTTCCGCGCGGAAAGGAGCAGCTGCTGCTCGCCGTCGCCACTCTCGAATCGCAGCGGGTACTCGACGACCAGCAGCCTCACCTCAGCTCACTCACGTCATGGGCGGCCTGGCAGCGGTGGCGGGACGTCGTGGTCGAGCGCTACCGCAGACAAGGCCAGAACTGCCCGATCGCGGTGCTGATGTCCGAGATCGGCCGCACCAGCACCGGCGCGCAGGCCGTCACCACCGAACTGATCGACTCGTGGCGAGGCGCCATCGCCAACGGCATCGTGGCGATGCAGCAGCAGGACAAGATCGCACCGACCGTGGACCCCGACCGTACGGCGGCCGCGCTCCTGGCCGGCATTCAAGGCGGTGTCGGGATCATGCTGGCCACCGGTGACCTGACATATCTCGAGGCCGCTCTCGATGAAGGCATCAGCGCACTCCGACCACACTAGGTACCGCGCTGCCTTCGCAACCGCGTCAGCACCGTCGGGCCCTCCGCCAGCTCACACGGCACCGGCAATTGTTAATTCGCCTACACGTCACCCGCCCTGCGTTGACAGGCGTCAAGGCTGCCGAGAAGGATCGGCGGCATGGCCGCCAAGACCGAAGAGCAGGTATTCACCGAGATCGAGACCCGGCTCACGGCCAAGTTTGCGGACCTGCCTCCGGCTCGCGTGACGACCGTCATCGACGGCGCTCGGCAGCAGTTCGCCGGCAGCCCCATTCGGGACTTCGTTCCACTACTGGTGGAACGCCGCGCCGAGCAGGAACTGGCCAGGTTACTGGCCGACGACGCCGCTCGCTAGCCAGGCCCGCTCGGCCTTCGCCGAGTTTGCCAGCCGCACAACAGTTTCCAGCACCAACTCGTTACCCATCGAGACCTCTCTGTGAGGACTTTGAGGCCAATGAAACGATGCGGTCACGGTCGCGGCTCAGTCCCATGTCGAGCCCGCATCCGATTGAAAACATGTCTGGACCCAGCCTCCCGCGGTGCCCTACGGTTCAGCTGCGCAAATTTTCGGCGCTGTAATTTAAGGGCACGTTCAAGGAGACGCCGGTGATGATCAGCTTTGGTCGAATCGCTGTGAAAATAGTTGCCAGCGCCGGTGTGTGCGCGACGGCCGTGGCCGTGAGCCCGACCGCCGCGGCAGTCCCACTGAAGACTGGCGGATACGCGTGCGACACGGTCGCGACCGCGGCCGGCGCAGTACCCGCCGCCGGGGCACCCGTGGCCGGGGCACCCGCCGCCGCGGCTGCTGCCGCGCCCTGCGCCGCGCCCGCCGTTGAGTCCTCGGGCATCATCGGACCCCTCGCGGCCGCCCCGGTCGTCCCGGCAGCGGTTCCGCCGGTGCCCGCGGTCGTTCCGCCGGTCCCGGCAGCGGTGCCTCCGGTTGTACCGCCCATCCCCGCCGGCTTGCCGATCGGTGCGCCGATCCCGATCGCCGCGGCGCCCGCCGCGATCCCGATGGACATGGGCGGTGTTACTGACGGCAAGGAGGCGCGCACCCTGCGGCCCGCCGACGCCGGTGGCCCCACCCCCAACCTGCCGACCCAGCCGGGCCCGCAGAGCTGAACTAATCGGCCGCACAATCGCTTTCGCTGAAGCACCCGAGTCCATGTGGCTCGGGTGCTTCAGGCGTTGTTGGCGTTTGTCGGCTTTGACCCTGCGCTGAGGGCGCACTTGTGCAAGTAGCCCACGCCCTACACACAGAGTCAACCGACCACGGCACCCCACTCCACGCTGACCCTGCACTGAGGGCTCACTTGTGCGAGGCGGTTTCAAGGGATCGATGCAACACCCCTTCTGATTGAGGAGTGTTGTGGGTTCCAATCTTGTGTTGCGGTCGCGGATGCCGGCGTATTGGGTGTTCATCCGGCAGGGCCTTGCTGCTGGTGATG
>NZ_VTGY01000018.1 GCF_009729075.1 Mycolicibacterium sp. CBMA 226
AGCGTGGGACACGAAGGCCTCCTGGTTGATGAAGCGGTTCCTCGACAGCTCCACTTCACAACCGGAGGCCTTCACCTGTCACACAGGCTCACCGATACCGGACGGGACAACCTCCCTGGACATCACATCTAGGTCGGGCGACGATCAAGCGGCGAGGCACGAGCCGCGTTGAAGAGGCCGACAAATCCCACTAGGTCGGGCGACGATTTACCAGCATTGCGACGTGGGTCACGCGCGCCAGGCAAACGCCAGGTGAACGGTCGCGACGTGGTCACAGATGGGTACCCATCTGCGCAGCGGAGGCCTCAACAACCTCATTGATAACTATGGTCACAAAAGCCCCTCGCTGGCGTCCGAGCGCCGCCTGCCATCCGAAAGGTGTGACCGTGTCGCCGCGTCCTCGACTTGCATCGGTGGCTTTGACGGCCGCCGTCGTTCTCGGTGGAGCAGTCGGCATCGCGCCGCCCCGCGCAGTCGCCGACCCCTGCACCGGCCCCAACTCGGGCGTCCTGCCACCGAACGGGGTGCCGTCGAGCGGCGTCATGCGACCGCAGCCGGGCGGGCACCGGCCGAGCAATGCGAACGACAAGGCGCCGCTACCGACGTTGGGGAAGCTGTCCCGATCGTTGCTCAGCGCCTTCACCCAGGGCACCGTGCAGCAGCAGGCCGGAGTAGTGCCCGGCACACCTCGTGTGCCGCAGCCACCGGTCCAACAACGCGTGGCGGAGCCTGCTCCCGCCGCGGCGCAACCGCAGCCCGGTGCACAACCGGCGCCACCCATCGATGCGGGCACCACGTCCCTGGTCGGCTGGGTGACCGGCGACCAGAGCGCGGGCGGCGACACCCTGCAGCGGTTCGGCATCTCGGGCACCGACCTCGGCATCATGTGGGACAACGGCGACCCGGTGAACAACCAGGTGTTGATGATGTTCGGCGACACGTACGGCTACTGCGCCACCCCCAACCAGCAGTGGCGCTACAACACCATGTTCCGTACCAGCGACCGCACGCTGTCGCACGGCGTCCACATCCCGCCCGGCTCGGTGACCAACCCCTATTCGGGCTCCCCTGAGTGGCAGCCGAACCTGGCCAAGCAGACCATCCCCACCATCCGCTGGGCGCCCGTCGAGAAGGGCATCATCCCGACTTCCGGTGTCGCCGTGGGCAAGACACAGTACGCCAGTTTCATGTCGATCAAGAACTGGGACAGCGCCGGCGCGTGGACCACGAACTATTCGGCGATCGCCGTCTCCAATGACAACGGCCAGAACTGGGGCGTCTACCCGAGCAGCGTCCGGCCGATGGCGCCGGACAGCGTGTCACAAGTGGCCTACCTGCCCGGCAACGAGAACTTCCAGCAGGGCGCGTTCCTGAAGGGCAGCGACGGCTACATCTATTCGTACGGAACCCCTTCTGGCCGAATCGGAAACGCCTACGTGTCCCGGGTACCGCAGAACCTGTTGCCGGACATGAGCAAGTACGAGTACTGGAACAACGAGAGCCAGTCCTGGGTACCGAATAACCCAAGTGCGGCCTCACCGATCATTCCCGGCCCGGTCGGCGAGATGTCGGTGCAGTACAACACCTACCTCAAGCAGTACCTCGTGATGTACTGCAACAACTTGTCCGACGTGGTGATCCGCACCGCGCCGACACCGCAGGGACCTTGGGGCCCAGAGCAATTGGTGGTCTCGTCTCAGCAGTTCCCCGGCGGCGTCTACGCGCCCTACCTGCACCCGTGGTCCAACGGTCGCGACCTGTATTTCACGCTGTCACTGTGGTCGGCGTACAACGTGATGCTGCTGCACACCGTACTGCCCTGAGCCAGTTCGATTTTCGCGTTCAGTCGAGGGTGTCCCAGAATTCGGTGAGTGCCGCGGCGCCCCGTACCGGGTCCTGCAGCATCCACCAGTGCCCCAGGCCGTCGAGCACCGCGGTGCGTGCACCCGCACGCTCTGCTGCGCGGTAACGGATTTCATCAGATCCGATGTACGGGTCGTCGGTGGCCAGGAATGCCAATCCCGGCCTGACACGGAGGTTTTCGATGTCACGGCCGACCTCCGCCATCGCGGGTTGACGCGCCGACCGGTACAGCGCGAGGATCGCCCGCCCCATCTCGGGCCCCTGGGCGGCGGCAAGTGCAGTCGCGACATCGGTCGGCATGCCCAACGCGACCATCTGCGCAACGCGGTCCTCGACACTGCCACCGAGCATCGTGTCGACGAGCTGCTCCCCCTCCCCCGGCGTCTGCCAGACCTGGGCGAGGTCGTGCCAGACATAGTCGGGGTCCAGGAGGCCGACCACGTCCGACGCCCAACTGCGCACAAGTTCCGGTCGGTGCATGACGGCAGTCAGCACGTGGCCGCCGCCCCAGTCATGGCCGACCAGATCGACCGGTTCGCCGATGGCGTCCAACTCCGTCTCGAGCCAGTCCCGGTAGGCGAGGTATGTCGCCGGGAAACCGTCGGGCAGCGGCGCGCCGAACCCCGGCGGCGACAACCGCACCACGTCGTCGCGACCGAGCACGTCGACGAGTGGACCCCAGATCGCATCGGTCTCGGGATTGCCATGTACGAGAACAACAGTCATGAGGTCATCCTGGCACCGCGGTGGCGGCGATATGGCCGCATGGGACAGAACTGACTGATGAATCGCGCCGCGAACTGCGCGTGATCTAACCGCTTGGTGGCGGGGTGGCTGCCGGACCCAACAGATCGGCACTGCTGTTCGACGAGGTGCGTCGCCAGCGCCCGTGCAGTGGTAACTCGCGCAACGACTCTCCGCCCACGGACCACCGTCGGGCCACGAAGCGGATGACGGTGCGCACGTACCGGTTCGTGTCTGAATACCAACGCCATTCGTAGAGCCGGCCGCCCCGTAGCCACTGCGCCAGTGACTCGGATTCGACGCCCTGAAGGTAGGGACGGACCCAGGTGACCACCACCCACGCCTGCCGCGCGGCTTCCTCAGATAGTCGGAACGTCCACTCCAGCGGACCGTCGCCGGCGATCATGGTGTGCCGCAACGGCGGTGGCCCCGGCTGCGCCCCCTCGCCGGCGAACAGTTGCACTGTCACGTTGTGAAAGACCGCAGGCCCGCCGACGTCGAACCGCACGGTGTAGCCATCGGCCGCCTCGCGGTCCACGGAGAACACCGCCAACCCACCGACGGCGACGTAGCGGGCGAACACCAAACCGCTGACAACCATGACGACGCGGCGGACGGCCAGCAGCACGGTGAACGTCGCCACGGTCAGCGCGACGACACGCCACATCAGGTCCACCCGCACAGCGTGTCAGAGCGTCAACGTCACGTCATGGCAATAGCCGACGTACCTTGCGCCCGACCAGAACCGCATCGCCGGCGTCGGGCCAGATGACTCGTCTACACACCGGAACAAGCCTAACTTTCCACGCGCGACCGCCGGGCTGATCCCGGCCGCGCCGAGCATGGTGACGAACTAGGCGCCGCGGCGCGCGAGCACTAGGCCCAGCGGTTCGCGAGCAACTTGAAACTCGGCATGTCTTCCAGAGACGAGAGCGCCTCGTAGATCCGCTGGTACCCGGTGCTGGCGATCCGCCACCTACCGTCTTCATCCTTGCGATAGGTATCCGAGTAATACCCCGAGCCGCGGATCATCGCGTGGCCCGGCACGATCACGGTGTCCTCGAACACCCACGAACCGTGCGCAGTGGTGTCGGAGTCGAGGTCGATCTCGGGGTGGCTGGCGATATGGGTCGTGATGATGCCGTTGTCGAGGTTCGTCCGCATGAAGTCGACGACGGCGTCTCGTCCCTCGTAATGCACCGGCTCACCCATCGCGTGCGTGCCGTAGCGGGTGACGACATCTGCAGCGAGACAATCGCCGAAGGCGTCCCAATCCTTGAGGTCCAAGGTCCGGAAGTACCGGTATTTGAGTTGACGAATGTCTTCGATTGCCGCCGAGCTGCCCATCCCGCGACACTAGAACACGTTTCAGTTCTTGTAAATGGATGGGCACCCGCGTGGCGATACCAGCACTACGGTGAGTCTTACATCCATGCCGTGAGGCTTTCTCGATCACGAGGACCAGTCGGCTGGTCAGGCAAGATACTTCCGGTAGAACTGCGTCAGCCGGCCGAACGGAATCAGGTCGACGCGGTCATACAGATCCACATGGCCGGCGCCGGGAACCAGCACCAGCTCCTTGGGTTCCGCGGCACGCCGGTAGGCGTCTTGAGTGAATTCCAACGAGTGCGCCTGGTCGCCGGCGACGAACATCATCGGCCGTGGCGAGATGGTCTCGATCTCCTCGAACGGGTAGTAGTTCAAGAACCGCACGTTGCTCGTGAGCGTCGGATGTGTGGTGGTGTTGGACCGGTGGCCGCGAGCGGTGCGGTAGAAATCGAAGAACTCCCGCTCCACCGCGTTGGACTGATCGGTGAGCTGTTCTGGTGTACCACCGGTGAATGCGGTCCGTTCGCCGGCGAATTCAACGTCTCGCTGGGCGGCAGCCGCCGTCAGCATCGCGCGGCGCTGGTCGAGCGTGACCGCACGGCGCAGACCGAAGCGGTTGGCCGCGCCCATGTCGTACATGCTGACTGTGCCAACGGCCTTGATCCGCGGATCGATCTTCGCAGCGCTGATGAGGTAGCTGCCGCTACCGCAAATTCCGAGCGCGCCGATCCGTTCCCTGTGGACGTAGTTCAGCGTACGTAGGTAATCGACTCCCGCACTGAAGGTTTCGGCGTAGTTGTCCGGGGCGACCAGGTTGCGCTGCTCCCCTTCACTGCCACCCCAGTACGGCAGGTCGACGGCGAGGGTGACGAAACCCTGCTCAGCGAGCTTCTGCGCGTACAGGTTGGCGGACTGTTCCTTGACCGCACCCATCGGGTGACTCACCACCACCGCGGGGTTGCGATGCCCGCGGTCCATGTCCTTGGGCACGAACAGGTTTGAGGACAATCGCTGCCCGAATTGATTACGGAAGACGACCTCGTCAGCGGTGACCCGGTCGCTGACGAAGAAGTTGTCCGCGCCGCGGGTGGTGTCGCCTGAGGGGAGACTGGTATCCGGGCGAGGGAGACGGGCAGGCTTGATGGTCGGGATACCGCCCGGGGTGGTCGACGGTGAGCCAGGGTTGTCGGGGTCGCCCGGCGAGCAGCCCGGCACCGCGAGCAGGCCCGCGGACGCTACGCCGACGCCCGTGAGCCGCATCATGTCGCGTCGATTCAGACGTGGGTTGGGAGTTTGATTCATGTCAGGTCCTTCAATGTCCAAGTGTTAGGAGCACTTTGGTGGCGCGGCGCTCGTCCATGGCGCGGTACCCCGCGGCAGCGTCCTCCAGCGGCAGGGTGAGGTCGAAGACGGCGCCCGGGTTGATCTGATCGGTCATGATGAGATCGACCAGATCGGGCAGGAACCGACGTACTGGTGCGGGACCACCGAGCAGGCTGACGGTGGCGAAGAACAGATCAAGCCCGTCGAGCTCGACACCGTGAGAGACACCGACGTAGCCGACATGCCCGCCCGGCCGGGTGGCACCGATGGCTTGCTGCATCGATTCCTGGGTGCCGACGGCTTCGATCGTCGAGTGGGCGCCGTATCCCCCGGTCAGTTCCTTGATCTTCGCGACGCCGGCGTCACCACGTTCTTCGACGATGTCGGTGGCACCGAACGAGCGAGCGAGGGCCTGTCGGTCCGCGTGCCGGGACATCGCGATGATGCGTTCGGCACCAAGGTGTTTCGCAGCAAGGATCCCGAGCAGCCCGACGGCGCCGTCACCGACAACGGTCACCGTTTTACCAGGGCCGGCCTCGGCGGCGGCGGCCGCGAACCACCCGGTGCCGAGCACATCGGAGGCGGCCAGCAGGCTGCGTTGTTGGGCCTCGCTGGGCTCGCCAGGCACCTTCACCAACGTGCCGTCGGCCAACGGGATACGCGCGTACTGCGCCTGGGTGCCGATCGCTCCCATCATGACCTGATGAACGCAGCGCGACTGGTAACCGGCCGCACAGATTTCGCAGGTGTTGTCCGAGGCGACGAATGAGCCGACGACGTAATCCCCGACCACGATGTCGCGCACCGCATCACCGATTTGCTCGACAACCCCGACGTACTCGTGCCCCATCGGGGCACGGTCAACCGCCTCGATCCCGCGGTACGGCCACAAGTCCGATCCGCAGATGCACGTCGCGGTCACCCTGATGACCGCGTCGGTCGGTTGTTCGATGATCGGATTCGGCCGCTCTTCGACCCGGACATCGCCAGGGCCGTACATGATGACTCCACGCATGGCGTTCCTCTCAATATTGTTCTGAATGTTGAAGATTCGCCGGTGCCAGCACCCTGAGTGCCAACCCGGATCCGATTGCCAGGATCGTCACGATGGCCGCCATCGGCACTGCCGACTCGGTGCCACCGAGGCCGGCCAGCGGCGCGATGACACCGGCGAGACACCACTGCAGGAAGCCCAGCAGTGCGGACCCGGTGCCGGGATGGTCGGGCACGGCATCAGAGGCCAGCGCACCGGCATTGGGGCCGACGAGCCCCTGCGCGCTCATCAGGATGAAAAACCCGACCAAGGCGACCGGCAGGGGCATGGCGAACCAGATCGCACCGATCAAGAGCACCGCTCCGGCAGCGGTGCTACCCACCAGACCGATGCCGACCAACGTGCGGGTGGACACCCGGTTGGCGAGGCGCGCCGCCGCCAGGGTGGCAATCGTCAAACCGACTGCGTTGAAAGCGAAGTCAATCGAGTAGACCACCGGCGACAGCCCATTCATCGACTGTAGGACGTACGCCGACGTGGCGACGTAGGCGAAGATCATTCCCATCGACGATCCGAACACCAACAGGTAGCCGACAAACCGGCGGTGGCGCAGAACCGCTGCGGTCGTCTCCGTTATGCGGCGGAGTCCACCACTGTGCCGCTTGTCAGCGGGCAACGTCTCAATGATCCCGAGTGCAACGGCGACAAACATCAACGCAGACAGCCCGGCGACCAACCAGAACGACACCCGCCAGTGCGAGAACTGCAAGATCACTCCGCCGAGCAGCGGTCCCACGATCGGCGCGATACCGCCGACACCCGCCACAAGGTTCATCGCCCGCACCAACTCCGTCCCGCGGGTCAGATCCACGACGATCGAACGTGCGATCACCATCGCCCAGCCGCCGCTGAAGCCCTGCAGCAATCGCGCCAGCATCATCACGCCGATGGTCGGGCTGTAGGCACATAGTGCCGACGCCACCGTCAGCACGGAGAGCGACACCAGCAGCGGTGTCCGTCGGCCGATGCGGTCCGATGCCGGCCCACCCACCAACTGCCCCAGCGCCATGCCGACGAAGAACGTCGTCAAAGTCAGCTGCACCTGCGTAGCCGATGCCAGGAGGTCCACGCCCACCAGCGGGAAAGCGGGCACGTACATGTCCGTCGCCAACGGCGCGATCGCGGTGATCAACACGATCGTGCCCAAGACCGTCGCACTCAGCGCCACTGTGTTGCGACCCCCGCCCTGGCGGGACTGGTCGATGGTCGGGATCATCAGCGTCCTCTCGATGTCGGTATCGACATCAATGCAACAACCGTCCGCGATGGTGAAGAAGTCACTGACGTGAGGTGTACTCGCAGGGCACCCCTCATCAGGCGCAGCGCCGGTAACGTCGAATCGGTGAACAACAAGGCCGAGGTGCGGGAGTTTCTGACCACCCGGCGAGCGAAGCTGTCGCCCGCCGATGTCGGTCTGCCCGACATCGGACAACGTCGGGTGCCCGGTCTGCGGCGCGGAGAGGTCGCCGCGCTCGCCGGGGTCAGCATCGAGTACTACTCGAAGCTAGAACGCGGTCAGATCGCCGGCGCATCGTCCTCGGTGCTGGAGGCCATCGCTCAGGCGCTACGGCTCGATGACACGGAACGCGCCCACTTGTCCGACCTCGCTCGGGCCGCTGATGGGATTCCCACCTCCGGCCGGTCTCGTCGCCGGGCGAGCAAACCCGGGACCGGACGACCCAGCCTCTATTGGGCGCTCGACGCCATCACCGGCGGCGTCGCCTTCGTCCGCAACCAGCAGCAGGATCTGTTGGCCACCAACGCACTCGGACGGATCTTCTATTCGCCACTCATCGGCGACGGCGGCCGGACACCCAATCTGGCGCGGTTCCAATTCCTGGATCCGGTATCACGGGACTTCTACCCGGACTGGGAACTGTTCGCGCACATGTGCGTATCGATCATGCGTGCCGAAGCCGGACGCGATCCGCACGACCGCGGACTGCAAGACCTGGTCGGCGAACTCTCAACCCAGAGCGAAACCTTCCGTCGACTCTGGGGCGCGCACGATGTCCGGACACACGGTGCCGGCACAAAGCGATTCCACCATCCCGATGTCGGCGAATTGGTCCTGGCCTACGAGGAACTCGCGATCACCGCTGAACCGGGTCACGTGCTCATGGTGTACACCGCCGAGCCTGGTTCCCCGTCGTCAGAGAAACTCCAGCTGCTGGCGTCCCTGGCGGCGACCCGGGTATGACGTCGCCCTCTCTGGAGATTGAACCTCTGTCCCACAATTCATTTCATTCGCGACGAGGAAAGTGACCATGGCACAAAAATTCGCGTCAGCTGACAAAGTCGATCTGTCGGAGCTGGTCGACTTCATCCGAGACAGGCACAAGATGATCTTGACCACGTTTCGTGCAGACGGGTCGCTGCAAAGCTCGCCCGTCACCGGCGGTTTGGATGCATCTGGCCGAGTGGTCATCGCAAGCTATCCACAACGAGCCAAGTGTGTGAATATCCGCCGACGACCCACCGCCAGCGTGCTCGTACTCTCGGACGAATTCAATGGCGCGTATGTACAGATAGATGGAGACGCCGAAGTCATCGATCTTCCCGATGCCGTCGAACCGCTCGTCGACTACTACCGGACGATCGCGGGCGAGCACCCGAACTGGTCCGAGTACCGCCAGGCCATGGTTGATCAGGGAAAGTGCTTGATCCGGGTCACGCCAAGCCGCTGGGGACCGCTGGCAACGGGCGGCTTCCCGCCACCACGCTGACCGTGATTCGCGCGTGTCGGTTCGTATCTCCGGCACATCAGCCAGCTGACGTCGCACCCGGCCAGAAGGCAATGAATGGTGCTGCACCACCTGCCATTCAACTAGAACCAAGGAATACGCATGGCAGAGAACAATTTCGACCAGATCTTCCCGCTCGGAGAGCCGAACGACGCATACGCGCAGTACTTCACCGGGCAGAGCTACCTGGCCTCGCTGACCGACGGCAGCGTGCCCGTGAGCAACGTGTCCTTCGAGCCCGGCTGCCGCAACAACTGGCATATCCATCACGGCACGAACGGTGGCGGCGACCAGATTCTGCTGTGCACGGCGGGCTCAGGTTGGTACCAGGCAGAAGGCGAGGAACCTGTGACTATGGAGCCGGGGTCAGTGATCCGCGTACCGGCCGGCACTAAGCGCTGGCACGGCGCGAAGGCCGACTCGTGGTTCTCCCACATCGCATTGATTACGCCTGGCCAGGACGTCAGCAACGAATGGCTCGAGCCAGTGACCGACGAGGTGTACGGGAAACTGCCGACGCATGAGAAAACATGAGCCGACTTGCCGTTGGTCTGGGGCGAGGTGCGGGTCCGTTTTGAGATGTTGTGACGCCGGGGTTGATCTCAACCTTGGTTGAGGTTCTAGCGTGGAATGCATGTCCTTCAAACCACACGAAATCGAATTCATGAAGGCGGCAGACCTCGGGCGGCTCGCCACGATCCAGCCCGACGGCACACCGCAGGTCAGCCCCGTGGGCTTCACCTACAACGAGGAACTGGGCACAATCGACATCTCGGGCTACAACATGGCCAAGAGCCAGAAGTTCCGCAACCTCGCCCACCACGACAAAGTGGCTTTCGTCGTCGACGACATCGCCTCGCGCAACCCATGGCGCGTGCGTTGCCTGGAAATACGCGGCACCGCCCAGCAGGCTGTGACAGCGCCGGGACATCATGGCCCCGCAGGCGATGCCCTCGATTCCGCGATCATCCGCATCACGCCACGTCGCATCATCAGCTTCGGCATCGCCGACACCGATACCGAACCCCACCTGCTCAAGGCGGACATCCGTAACGTCTGAGCCCAGGGGCGGGTGGGACGGCTGATCTGGGGCGCGGGTACGTAGTCCCAGCCGCACCTAGATGTGATGTCCAGGGAGGTTGTCCCGTCCGGTATCGGTGAGCCTGTGTGACAGGTGAAGGCCTCCGGTTGTGAAGTGGAGCTGTCGAGGAACCGCTTCATCAACCAGGAGGCCTTCGTGTCCCACGCT
>NZ_VTGY01000019.1 GCF_009729075.1 Mycolicibacterium sp. CBMA 226
GAATCGACAGAAGAACGCAACACAGCGCTACCAGGCTGGCTGCATTTCTACAATTACCACCGAGCCCACTCCGCCCTCGGAGGCCAGCCGCCGGTCACCCGACTGACCAACCTCCCTGGACATCACATCTAGGCGTCATCGGAGGCGGAATAGCCTTCAGAATGCACAAACCCGGGCGCACTCTTTACGAGCGCGCCCGGGTTTGTATGTATGCGAAGGTCGCTATCGACGAAGCAATTCGCCCAGCGCACGGCTTGCCTGCCGACGGGCCGCGTGGGCGATATCGAACATGGGCATCGTCATAAAGCCATGTATGCCCCCGGCGAAGAACAACTGCTGAACGGCACCGCCAGCATCCCGCAGTGCATTGGCATACGCCAGGCTCTCATCTTTGAGTGGATCGCAACCGGCGAGCACCATAACTGCCGGAGGCAATCCCTCGAGACGACCGCACAGCGGGGACGCGTACGGATGGCGGCGATCACTCGGCTCCGGAACGTATTGATCCCAATACCATTGCAGCGCTTCGCGCGGATTGTAGTAGCCCGCTCCGAACCGACGGTAGGAGTCGGTGTCGAATATGGCCGCGATCACCGGGTAGAGCAGCATCTGTGCGGCGATGGACAGCTCGCCTCGGTCGCGGGCCATCAATGCGGTCACAGCGGCGAGATTTCCACCCGCACTGTCGCCCCCGACCGCCACGCGTTGCCCATCGGCACCGAAGTCATCCGCGTGTTCGGTGACCCAGCGGGTCACCGCATACACATCCTCGGCAGCGGTGGGCCACCGGTGCTCCGGAGCCAGTCGGTAACCCACCGAAACGACCACCGCCGGAATGAGATTCGCCAGATTGCGGCACAGTCCGTCGTGGCTGTCCAGATCGCAGAAGACGAATCCGCCACCGTGCGCATACACCAGAACCGGCAGCAGGGTGGACGCTTCCGGGCGGTATACCCGGATGTCCACGTGACCACCGTCGACGGGAACCCGGTCGTCCCAGACGGCGGCGACCGGCTCGGGATGTGGATTCGGCACGAACCGTGCCCGAATCGCGGCCCTGGCCTGCGCACCGGTCATCGTGGACACCTTGGGAAATCCCGTATCAAGGGCTTCGATCAGGTCGGCCACTTGTGGATCGAGGCTCATGCGGGCCGCATTGCCGATGCCCGCAGCTCGGCGTTATGTGCCGTAATACCGCCGCGCAGGGGGCGCAGGAGCGTAGGAGTCGCATGTTCGCGGACGCTTTCGGCATTACGCCAGATTGCCGTCGCGGTCATCCGCACCGGCGTGACCAACCGTCGGTCGAACGTCATCTGTGCCACCGGACCACATACGGAGACTGCGGCCACCGCTTCACCGACCGGCCCGATCGGTGCCGCCACGCAGCCGAACCCACGAAGAGACTCTTCCCGCTCGGTGGCCACGCCGTGGGCCCGGACGCGGTCCAGTTCGCCTGCGAGCTGGGCACTCGTGGCTACCGAGTACCGTGTTCGCCGATTTGCAAGGTCAACGTCAGCAGAGTCCTGATAGGCCAGAATGGCCTTGCCGACGGCGGTGCACTGAGCCGGTTGGCGCCCACCTACGCGAGTCGGGATTGCGGCCATCACCTCATCGCCGATCTTTTCCAGATACAGGGCGTCAGGGCCGTCCAATACAGCGAGGTGCACCACCAGTCCAGTGGCCCGGTGCAGGTCGCGTAGGAGCGGGATGGCCGCGCGATGAATCCGATCCTGTTGGAGCGCAAGACTTCCCAACTCCACCAGGCGCAATCCCAGCTCATAATCGAATCCGTCGCGGCTCAGCCACCGCAAGCTCACCAGGCGCTCGAGCATGCGGTGCGCAGACGACCGCGGCAGACCGGTGCGACGAACGATCTGCGCCAAAGTGAGACTTCCTGACCCTTCGAACGCTTCCAGCACCAGGGAAACCCGATCGATCACGTTGCTCGGCGTCTCGGCAGCCATATCGACGGTCAGCGTCATCGAAAACCCTCCAGGCTCTTCACAGGGATAGTCACAATAGGAATAGTGCTTTTTTTACCATACGCTGTGGTCGCTGTCACATATCGATCTGAAGCCACCGGCGGCCACTCCGCCCCGGGGCGGGTTCCGCTCACCGGTCGGCCATGTATCGCCCGTTCCCAGAAATCGGTACAGCTGAATCCGTAGTGCAGATCAACGACCTCGGGAGACGAATGCGCAACAACCTGCTGCTGGCCATCGGCGTCGGCGCGCTCACCTTCGCCTCTGCGCCCGCGGCAGCCGCCGACGCACCGGCTGCATGCGAGGACGCGTACTGCACGCCCGGCATCTCTGCCGGGGTGGTGTTGGGAGCTCCATGTGCCGACACGTCGCATTTCGTGTTCGGAACCACGTCGTGGGGACGGCTCGTGTTCTGCGGCTCTCCGCGCCGGTACGACCCACGCTATTTTCGTTCGCCACCGATGCGGGGCATCAAGGTCGAGGGCTCACCGTGTCCACAATTCGTGAATGACGTGGCCCAGAGCCCCGACGGCGTGTTCTTGAGCTGCGTTGCGGTCGACGACGGAACTCGCTGGGTGCCCGGCGACCAGTGACCATGACCGAGTCGAGCAATCTTCCTGCACTACAGATCAATTCATGATCGCGCGGCGATGTCGTCGATGCGGCGGAGTTATCTTTGCGTGGCACCCGCATCAACGGGCAACGTGATCGCGGTGATGTATCGCGCTTCATCCGAGGCCAGAAACAGCGCCGCGTTCGCCACGTCGACCGCCTCGACCCACGGGATGGACAGGAGGTTCATCCGCCGCGCGGCTTCGGCGAACTCGTCGCGCGTGGGTGGTCGGTCGAGGTCCGGCCGGAAGGCAACTCGGACCACGTCGTTCTGGATGAGTGGCGTGTCAACGTTGGTGGGCAGAATGCAGTTCACCCGGACGGCATGCGGCGCGAGGTCATGGGCCAGACTGCGCATCAGTCCAATGACCCCGTGCTTGGCCGCGCTGTAATGGCCTACTGCAAATAGCCCACGCACACCCGCAATGGAGCTGGTCAACACCATGGAGCCGCCGCCGCGCGCAATCAGGTGCGCGGCGCCGGCTCTACAGGTATGCCACACCCCGGTCAGGTTGACGTCGAGCATTGCGCGCCAGGCGCTTTCGCTGAGATCGACGGTCATCGCGCGGGAGGTGATTCCGGCCGTCGCGCAGACGATGTCGAGCCCGCCGAACGCATCGACTCCTCGATCGGTCGCTGCCTGCAGCCCCTCGAGGTCGCGAACGTCGACGATCTCGGTGTAGATCCGGCGGCCGGCCTGCCTGACCAGTCTGCCGGTCTCCTCGAGATCCGCTGGGGTACTGGAGGGGACCGAAACGGTCTCGACCGGCCCGCACAGGTCCAGCCCGATGATGTCGGCGCCTTCCTGGGCGAACCGGACCGCTTGAGCGCGGCCGATCCCGCGGGCTGCGCCGGTGATCAGGGCGACCTTGCCGGCCAGCCGCAGTGCACTCATCTGGTTGTCCTGGTCAATCCGGCATCGGTCGGGCCGTCCAACTCGGTGTTCGATCCTCTGATCACCTCACCAACGGTAGGCAGCCGAGGGACGCTGGACCTCCGTCGATTCCCGTTGATCGGAAACCCGCGCGGGAATCCCGCTCATCGGAGAGACCAGTTGGGTCCGCGTCATCGGCATCCCAGACTTTCAGCACATGAACGATGTCGAAGCCGACACCGAAGTCGTTGGCGCGGGCCGCGGGGTACCGCTGACGGTGGCCGACGTCATCGAGGAGAGTCCCGACGCTCGGTCGTTGGTGTTCACCGTCCCCGAACAGTTGCGCGACCGCTTCACCTACCGCCCGGGGCAGTTCCTGACCCTGCGCGTCCCGAGCGATCAGACCGGCTCGGTCGCCCGTTGCTACTCACTGGCGAGCTCGCCACATACCGATCCCGCGCCGAAGGTCACGATCAAACGGACTGCGGGCGGATACGGATCGAACTGGTTGTGCGACAACGTTTCTATCGGTGACACTATCGAAGTCCTACCGCCGGCCGGAGTGTTCACCCCGTCCTCGCTCGACACCGACTTCCTGTTGTGGGCCGCGGGAAGCGGTATCACCCCTGTCATGTCGATCCTCAAATCAGCGATGGCATCCGGCTCTGGAAGAGCGGTGCTGTGCTACGCCAACCGGGACGAGCGCTCGGTGATTTTCACTGCCGAGCTACGCGAACTGGCTGCGCGTTACGCCGGTCGGCTGACGGTATTGCACTGGCTGGAGTCGGTACAGGGATTGCCGACCCGCGCTCAGATGGCCGGTTTCGTGCACACCGTCTTTTCTGGGTCCACCACTTTCGAATCGTTCGTCTGCGGTCCCGCCTCGTTCATGGCGGTCATCAAGGAGGCCCTGACCGAAGCCGGAGTACCACGCGAACGCATCCATCTCGAGGTGTTCCAATCCTTGGCGGGTGACCCGTTCGCCGATGAGATTGGTTCCGCCGCAGATGATGCAGATGTACAAGACGCTGCCACGGTGCGGATTGACCTCGATGGCGAGAGCCACCAGTTGCGATGGCCCAGGCGCGCAACACTGGTCGACACGATGCTCGCGGCAGAGCTTGACGTGCCGTACTCGTGCAGGGAAGGCCAGTGCGGATCATGCGCGGCCACCGTGCTCCGCGGCCGGGTCGAGATGGCCACCTCCGACGTACTGCAACCAGAGGACATCGCCGACGGCCTGATCCTGGCGTGCCAGGCCACACCCGTCTCAGACGACCTGCACATCAATTTCTGAAGAACATCGTTACACGACAACATTTTCCGCTCACCGGGAACGGTTCTCAGCGGCGGGAAGCCAACTGGTGGACCATCAGGGACAGCCATTGACCGATAGGACGAGAAAATGACCGACCGGGTAATCGACCGGGTCCGCGAGATCGCCGACCAACTGCGCGCACAGGGCCCCGAGGCCGAAAAGACCGGTCAGCTCACGGACGAAACGGTCAAGTTGATGAAGTCGGCCGGCAACATTCGGCTGTTGCAACCGAAGGCCCACGGCGGCCTGCAAGTCCACCCGCGCGAGTTCGCCGAAACCGTGATGGCCACCGCCGCACTCGACCCGGCCGCGGGCTGGATCAACGGCGTCGTCGGCGTCCACCCCTACCAGCTTGCGTACGCAGACCCACGGGTCGCGTCCGAGATCTGGGCCGACGATGTCGACACCTGGGTCGCCTCCCCCTATGCGCCACAAGGCGTGGCCAAGCCGGTCGACGGTGGCTACATCTTCGACGGCCGTTGGCAGTTCAGCTCGGGCACCGACCACTGCGAGTGGATCTTCCTGGGCGCGATGATCGGTGACGCCGAGGGCAAGCCACTGATGCCACCGCAGATGCTGCACATGATCCTGCCGCGCAGCGACTACGAGATCGTCGAGGACTCGTGGAACGTCGTGGGGTTACGTGGCACCGGGTCCAAGGACGTCATCGTCAAGGACGCCTTCGTGCCGTCGTACCGCACGATGGACGCCATGAAGGTCATGGACGGCACCGCCCAGCGCGAGGCCGGGATGACCGAAACGCTGTACCTGATGCCATGGTCGACGATGTTCCCGCTCGGCATCAGCTCGGCGACCATCGGCATCGCCGAGGGCGCGCTGGCCGCCGCGCTCGACTATCAACGCGAGCGGGTGAACTCCAGCGGCATCTCGATCAAGGACGACCCGTACGTCATGTACGCCATCGGTGAGGCCGCCGCGGACATCAATGCCGCCCGGCAAGAGCTGTTGGCCAACGCCGACCGCATCTACGACCTGGTCGATGCGGGCAGGGAGGTGTCCTTCGAGGACCGCGCGGCTGGTCGACGCACCCAGGTGCGGGCGGTGTGGCGCGCGGTGTCGGCGGTCGATGAGCTGTTCGCCCGCTGCGGCGGCAACGCCGCGCGAATGGACAAACCGCTGCAACGCTTTTGGCGTGATGTGCACGTCGGCCAGGCGCACGCCATTCACGTTCCGGGCACTGTCTACCACGCTTCGGCCCTCAGTTCGCTGGGCGTGGACCCGCAGGGTCCGCTGCGGGCGATGATCTGAGAGGAGAACACCCGTGGGATTGATCAAGAGCCTCGGCTACGTCACCGTCACCGCCTCCGACATCGAACGCTGGGCGCACTTCGCCTTCCGCGTCCTCGGCTTCGCGGCCGGCACCGGACCCGACGAGTCCGCACTCTATCTGCGGATGGACGAGCGCGCCGCCCGCATCATCATCGCGCCTGGAGACGTCGACAAGATCATGACCGTCGGCTGGGAGGTTCGCGACCACGCCGACCTCGAGCGGGTCAAGAGTGCCCTCGAGGCCGCCGGCGTGCCGTTCAAGCAACTCTCGCTTGAAGAAGCCGACAATCGCCGGGTCGAAGAGGTCATTGCTTTCGCGGACCCCGCCGGCACCGCACTCGAGGTGTTTCACGGCCCGGTCCTCGACCACTCCCCCGTCATCACCCCGCACGGAGCGAAGTTCGTCACCGGTGACCAGGGCCTGGGACACGTCGTGCTCCCCGCGCTCGATGTCAACGGCTTGTTCGAGTTCTACACCGAGGTACTCGGTTTCAAGTCCCGCGGTGCATTCCGTGTCCCGGTACCACCCGAGTTCGGACCCGTCCGGGTTCGGTTCATGGGCGTGAACCAGCGTCATCACAGCCTGGCGATCTGCCCCGCGCAGAATCTGCGCGATCCCGGCCTCATTCACCTCATGGTCGAGGTCGACACCCTCGACGCCGTGGGGCAGGCCCTCGACCGGGTCAATGCCGAAGGCTTCCAGCTCTCGTCCACCCTGGGCCGCCACACCAACGACAAGATGGTCTCCTTCTATGTGCGCGCTCCCGGCGACTGGGACATCGAGTTCGGCACCGAGGGCATGAGGGTCGACGAAACCTATTACACGGCAGAGGAAATCACCGCCGACAGCTACTGGGGCCACCAGTGGGTGTCGGACCTCCCGGCGGCGATGCGCCCATGAACGCCACCGACGACATCCGGCCGATCCCGGCCCGCTCGATCACCAAGTGGGCCGACGAGGCCGACGTCCTGATCGCCGGTTATGGCGTGGCCGGCGCGGCAGCCGCGGTCGAGGCGGCCCGCGCCGGAGCTGACGTACTGGTGCTGGAACGCACCGGGTCCTGGGGCGGGGCCGCCTCGATGGCGGGTGGCTTCATCTACCTAGGCGGTGGCACCGACATTCAAAAGGCTTGTGGCTTCCAAGATTCGGTCGACAACATGGCGGCGTTTCTGAATGCGGCCATGGGTCCTGGCGCCGATGCCACGCGCATCGCCGATTACTGCGAGGGCAGCGTCGCGCACTTCGACTGGCTCGTTGACTGCGGGGTGCCGTTCAAAGCCGAGTTCTTCGGCGAACCCGGTTGGGAGCCGATGGGCGACCAGGGACTCATGTACAGCGGCGGAGAGAACTCCTATCCGTTCAACACGGTCGCCACCCCCGCACCGCGCGGGCACCTGCCGCAGATGCAGAACAAGAAGCAGGGCGAGTCCAGCGCCGGTTACATGCTGATGAAGGGCCTCGTCGAAACGGCGACCGCGGCCGGGACCCGCGCGCTGTACGACGTGCGCGTGCAGTCACTGATCATCGAGTCCGACGGCCGCGTGGTCGGCATCCGGACCCGACGCTATGGCACCACGATGGATATCCGGGCACGCCGTGGAGTGGTCCTGGCCACCGGCAGTTTCGCCTACAACGACGCCATGGTCGCCCGGTACGCACCGCGCATCGCCGGGCGTCCGGCCGCCTCGATCGAACAGCACGATGGGCAGGCCATCCGGATGGCGCAGGCACTCGGCGCCGACCTCGCCCACATGGACGCCACCGAGGTCGCGCTCTTCATCGAACCCCAGCAGTTGGTGCGCGGAATCCTGGTGAACGAACGCGGTCAACGCTATGTCGCCGAGGACACCTACCCCGGCCGAGCCGGGCAGCTGACGCTGTATCACCAGAACAACACCGCGTATCTGATCATCGACGGCGACGCCCAGGAGGAGGCGATGGCCTCGCCGTCGCCACAACTGATGATGCGGCCGCCGAGCTGGGTTGTCGACACCGTCGCCGATCTGGAGACGCAGATCGGGCTGCCGCCGAACTCGTTGCAAGCCACCGTCGACGCCTACAACGAGGGTGCGGCTCGCGGCGAGGATCCAGTGCTGCACAAGAAGGCGCAGTGGCTCAAGCCGATCAAGTCTCCCGTGGGCGCGATCGATCTCCGGGAGAGCACCGGCGGATTCACTCTCGGTGGACTGCACACCACGCTCGATGCCGAGGTACTCCATGTCAGCGGTGAGCCCATTCCGGGGCTGTTCGCGGCCGGACGCTGCACTGCGGGCCTGGCAGCGTGGGGCTACGCCAGCGGCGTATCACTGGGCGACGGCAGCTTCTACGGTCGTCGGGCCGGCGGCGCCGCAGCCCGTGCGTAGCAGCTCCTGAACTACATCTGTACGAGGTCAAACGGATAGGTCAACGTCCCGGCGGGCGATCCGTCGCAGCCGGTCGCGAACGACGACGAGAGCGTCCCCGACATCGTGCTCGCATCCCACGAGTAGGTATCCCGGGTCGGTATCACTGGGCCGTAATAAACGTCCCCACAACGTAATCCATCCGGCACATCAACGGTCAGCGTCAACCGTCCGTCGCGCAGTAGCGCGTCGGCCTGGTACGGAAATGCTCTGGCCACCGGTTGTGGAATCGCCTGGACATGGACGCAGTCGCCCTGACAACTCGACAGTGCCCACAGCCAGTTGTGAAAGTCGTGCCGGCCAGCGATTCTCAGCTCGAAGTTCCCGTGGCGGATATCCGCGTGCGCCAATGGCGTCGACATCCACGTAGCGGCGACCAACGCCATGGCCGAAACGATTGATTTCATACCTGCCCTCACCAACGTGCGTGCCGGGTCGAAGGCCACCGGCAACGTCGGCCGAAGTGGCTGTGATCCGTTTACTAGCAAGAAGTTACGGCGCACAAAGCCAGGACGGTGTCGAATATCCGCTGAGCGGGCATCCTCGCGCCCGTACCTCGGCAGAGCGTCAGCTGTGGATGCCGCAGCTGCCCGACGGACCGCTGCACGCCACGCCGCCCCATCCCGAAGCCACTGCCAACAGCGAGCAGAGTGTGACACCGCACACATCATATGGTAAAAACAGTAATAGTCCTTTTTTGACTATCGACCCTGGGAGCACTTCATGACAACGACAGTCGTGAGCCGCGGCAAAACGCCGATCGCCGCCATTGATCGGATGTCCCTGGTACTGGACGCCTTCGACGGCAAGACACCGCTGACGATGGTGCAGATCGTGCATCGCACCGGTCTGCCGAGGTCATCGGTACACCGGATGCTGGAGCGACTTGTCCACCTGCGCTGGCTGCGACGTGAAGGTTTCGACTACGAACTGGGAACCCGTTTGGTCGAGTTGGGATCGCTCGCCCTGCATCAGGGACGCATTCACCAGGCCGCTCTGCCCTTGCTGCGCAGTCTGCAGCGGGCCACGGGCTTGGTGGTCCATCTGGCCGTCCTCGACGGATCGGATGTCATCTGCCTCGAGAGAATCGGTGATCAACTGTCGGATCTCGTCCATACCTCGGTCGGCAATCGCGTACCGGCGCACTGTACCGCGGTCGGAAAGGCCATTCTCGCCGAAAGTGACTGCACCGATGTCGATTTCACCGCCCAACAAACTCGCTTCTCGATTACCGGCGCCCAACAGTTGGCGGCCGAACTGACCAAGACGCGCGAACGTGGCGTGGCGTTCGACCGGGAGGAATCTCTGCTCGGGATCGGCTGCGTGGCGGCAGCCATCGGACTGCCCGGACAGCCGCTCGCGGCCGTATCGGTATGCGGCCCGATCGACCGGATCACTCTGGACCAGCGCCTGGCCGCGCCGGTCAGGATTACCGCATCGCGGATCTGGCGCAACATCGAGTTCGGACCGCACCACCGGACTTCGCAACCGTTGCAGGCGATTCCACATCCGAGCCTGCGTCGCGTCGCGTCGTCGAGACCGATGTCAGTGCCGCGCGCATAAGTTCTGAGGATTTCACCAACTGTCGCGGTATCGCGACGGCGCGGTCAAAGGTCGGGGTGCACCAATCATGGCGCACCCCGACCTCTTGTGGCTTACATCTGAGTCGCGGGCGTCGGTGTTGGACCCGTGATTGTCTCGGTATTGCCGTTGAGGGTGGAGGTGATGGTGCCATTCAGCGACATGATGAACTGACCAGAGTCGGTGATGTTGGCCGTGAGGTCGCCGATCTGATTGCCCGCCGGGTTGGTGACGATGACATCAGCGGTGTAGACGATATCCGTGTACGACGGGTTGGTCACGGTTTGCTCTGTGCCGTTGAGGATTTGGCCGTTGACGTACTGGTAGTCGTGATAGGTCACCGTGCTGATGGTGTTGTTCGGATTGGATGGGTCGACGGTGGACGTGACCACGGCAGTACCGCCGTAGGTGCCAGCATGACTGCCAGGCCCGGGCAACGTGGGCGGCTGTGGCGCAACGGTGTTCAGCGCGGGCGCCCAGATCGGGTCGGGGCTGGCCGTGTTGACCGGGGTCGGGGTACCGGCATTGACGTTGGTCAGGTGCACCACTACGAGTCGGGTGTCATTGACATTGGTGAGATTCGATTCCCAGAAGACGACTTCGTTGCCGGCGGCGTTCCACGATCCCCTGGGGTTGGAGGTGTAGCCGGTGCTGAGATCGAACATGGGAATGCCATTTTGGCCGGCTTCTTCGCCCTGTACCGAGTTGAGCCACTCCTGGTTGGTTGTGTCGGCGCCGGAGCTGTAGTGCTGGTACCACACCGCGCCCGCGATGTAGGCGGGGATGAAGCTGGGTCGCACAATCTGCGTCATCGCGGTCAGGTAGTTCTCTGTGCGCGAACTTCCCACTGTCAGCCACTGCCCGTTGGGCGACATCGCAACGTCCTCGGTGTAGTCCAGACTGTTGGTCAGTTGGGCGACCTGCCCGGTGGCCAAGTTCACCTCGTAGTTGTTGGTCTGACCGGCGCCGCTGGCGCCGGTGTAGTTGGCGACGATGATCGACTTGCCGTCCGGCGTGAAGCCATGGATTTCCCCGCCCGAATACACCACGCGGGCGTCGACGATTTGATACTCCGGGTTGCCGCTGGCGTCGGTGGTGCGCACGAGGGTGCCGAAGGTTTGTTCCGGTAGCACCGTTCCGGTGGCGGGGTTGAGAAGAATCGGGTTGTAGGTGATGTGCACCCCGTCGGGGGCGACGGTGTAAACGCGACCGTCCTGGATGATCGGCACACCGGCAGCGGCGGGAATGATCGGGACGATCTGGGCGGACGTGGTCGAGGTGGCCGGCTCGTAGATCGCGCCAGCTGTGCCCGAGCTGTTCACGCTTCCGATGAGGATGCGCCCGGATCCGTCCTGGAAGGCAGCGGGCCCGCTGAGCGAGTCAGTGATCGAGGGAGCGAGTCCGCAACTGATGCAGTTCAGTCCGGTGCCGTCCTGGTTCATCTCGTAGATTTCCCCGCGTGCCCCGGCCACGGCGACACCGTTGACCGCTGGGGTGGCGCCGAACAGCAGCTTGCCGTCGGGGGTGAACGAGGGCAGCATCGGGTGCGTGATGGTGCCGGGCAGGGACACGATAGTGCGACTGATGCTGGGCGCGATGCTTTGCTCTGACAGGTTGATGGTCTGGCTGGGTACACCGTGGTCGGGCGAGAACAACAGTGCTAAGAGGTGAAATTTGTTGTCGGTCACCGACACCGTGAAGGAGTCCGCCCCGCCGGTCTGGGCGAATCCGGCTGTCGGTGTGTAGGTGAAGTTTCCCGTGGCCTGATCAATCGTGACGGATCCGTTGGCCGGGGCATTTGTGACCTTGTAGGTCAACGGATCGCCCTCAGGGTCGGTGGCTCCGACGTTGCCGGTAATCACGCCGGTGGTCATGTTCTGCGACGTCGTCTGCGGGTTGTAGTTGATCGTGGGTGGCTCGTTGAAGAACGTGCGCCGGACCCAGCCCAGCACCGCCCACACGATCGGCGTAGACGGGGACGGCGCTCCCGGCGCCACGGCATTAAGCAAAGGATTGAATACTGCCTTAACGATATTGGTCAAAATCCCTACCGGCCCCGGTAGCGTCGCCGCCACAGCCGGCGTAGCCACAACCGCCACTGCAGGCACCGCTGTCGCGGCTGCGGCAGAGGAACCCATCGAAGGCGTGATAGTACTGACGACAGGCTGCACCGCCACGGCGGCGCGCGGGACCACACTGGCGGCAGCCGGCGCGGTCCCTGCTGAAGTGGCCGGCGCGGCAATCGTTGAGGTGGCGCTGGTCGCGGTCGCTGACGTCACGCCCACATTGGCAACCGGGGTATTCGGATGCGGTGACGAGGGTCGCGCCAATGGCTTGGAGCCCGACTTCGCCTGTCCTCCAGTCGAACCCGGAGTGGCGGCCGAGGTGGTGGTGCCCGACGCGCCTGAGGTGGCCGACGCGCCGTCGGCCGGGGAGGCCTCGGCGGTGCCGTTGACGCCAGTGGCCTGCTGCTGGCTGCTGGTGGATCCGGTACCGCTGTGGGCTGAGCTCGACGTGGATTGCGTGTCGGCGGTGTCGTGGCTGGGTGAGGCCGAGTTCGAGGTTGCTGTGGTTGTCGACGCCGGGGCCTTGGTGGCAGTCTTCGGCTCGGTATGGGTGGCGGAGGTTGCCGCCGATGACGCTGACGTTCCATTGGAAGTCGGTGAGCCTTTCGACGCGCTCGACGTGGAACCTGTGTCGGCCTGGGCGGGCGCCACACCAAACCCACCGGCCACCGCGGTGACCAGCCACGCGCCGGCCGCCAAGCTGCCATAGCGGCCAACACGCGTGATCCTCGGTGTAACTGATCTATCCATCGCGCGCCGCTCGGCACGAGCCTGGCGTCGCGCTGCATCGCGTCGTTGGGCACGCGAACCGGCAGCCTGATCGTGACCTCGAGACTGGCTGTGATCCATCACATTCGACTCCTATCATTGTGCGTCAGCTCACATTCGGTCGTCGCGCCGCTCGGCTCAACGAGCGTGTTCGCTCAGCGGAACACGATGGGCAGCGGGCTATCTCAGATCGCATTCCGTTCATTCCCGCGCGTGCATGTACGGCCGGCGGGGGCTGGCCGCCGAAGGAACCGCTCCTCGTGGCCTTGTTCCCCATCAGAGGTGCGCCCCGCAAGGAGCGCGGGTTGTTCCGGCAGAACCCGTAATGCGGGTTGTTCGACGGCGAAGATTGACGTCGAATATGACTGCGATACAAGGGTATTGCTGTTGCCTACGCGGATCTAATGCTCCAATCCCGATTAGGGTGCGGCGTCACCGATCCTGAGTGAGGCGCTGCGCAAACCCGTAGCGTTGCTCCGGGTCCAGCACGCAGTGGGTCCGACCGAACACCGTCACCATGCACTTGTTGTTGTGGGTGCACCGACTGCGTGAGGCTGGCTCCGCCATCATGGTGTTCACTCGGTCCGGTTCACGAAGCAGTGCCCGTCCCATGGCAA
Organism: Mycolicibacterium sp. CBMA 226; assembly: GCF_009729075.1. GTDB lineage: Bacteria > Actinomycetota > Actinomycetes > Mycobacteriales > Mycobacteriaceae > Mycobacterium. Next base: position 13,512 of record NZ_VTGY01000019.1, read on the forward strand.
AGAAGTCAAAACCCTCTCGCATCCCGGTCTCGATGTGCTCGCGATTGGTAATGCCGCCCAACAGAACGAGTTTGGTGTTCTTCATCAGCGGGACGAATTGGCGGGCGGCGTCGAGCATGTACAAGTCCTGGTATGGGTACATGCCCATCGCGTGCTTGCTGAACAACCGGATCGCGGGCCGTAGCGCCACCGGCATTACTTTCGAGAACTCCTTGGCCGGTACGTCGCCGCGGAACAGATACATTGGCTTGTACACCGAGGAACCTTGGGTCAGTTCGAGGGCGTCAAGGGTGGCGTCGGTATCGAGCAGTTGTGCCGTACGCAGCGCTTCGTCGATCCAGATGCTGCCGGGCAGACCGTCGTCCATGTCGAGCTTGGCGATCACCGCAACCTGGCCGCCGACAACGGTCCGTACGTGGTCAGCGATCTCACGAACGAGTCGAGACCGATTGTCGATCGACCCACCGTAGCCATCTCTGCGGCGGTTGATGAGGGGACTGAGGAATGAGCTGGGCAGGTACAGGTGTCCGAAGTGAAGCTCGACCGCATCGAAACCAGCATCCACCGCAATACGGGCGGCTGGCCCGAATTGCCTGATGACTGCCTGGACTTCCTCGACACTGATGGCGCGACAGTAAGCAAGAGACGTCGGGTTGACGAACCTGCTCGGCGCCACTGCCGTGACACCGGTGAGCTTCTTCGGTGCCACCACTCCGGCGTGACCGAGCTGCGCCGAAATCGCCGCTCCAGCATCATGCACGGCATCGGTCAGCCGACGCAGGCCGGGTAATGCGGCTGCACTCATGACGATCTGCCCTGGGGCGCTGGCAGCTTCCGGAGCGACGCAACAGTAGGCGACGGTGGTCATCCCCACGCCGCCGTCGGCGAATGCCCGGTGAAACTCGATCAATTCCTCGGTGACCGCGCCGTCGGGGGAGCGTCCCTCGGATGTCGCCGCTTTGATGATCCGGTTCCGCAGTACCACCGGGCCCAGCTGCGCAGGTTCAAAGGGATTGTCGCCCATGGGATCACCATCGTCGTGCCTGCTCGGTGAGCAAAGATCCGTTCCCGGTAACCGGGAACGGGCGGACCGCGGACTGCCGCCGGCCCATAGCCTCTACTCATGGACGAAGTGTTCGTCATCGACAGGGTGGTCACCGCGCCCGGGTGTGCCCAGAAGTTCATCGACGCCTATCTGGCCGGCTACGCCCCCGGCGCCATCGAACGGGGCATGACCATGTGGGACATCCTCGTCAGTCCACCGATCTGGTTCGACGACCAAACCAATGTCGTCACCATCACCTGGTCGCTACCCAGCCCGCAGGCCTGGTGGCACATGACGTGGCAGGGGCGCGGCGATCCAGCACTGGCGCAGTGGTGGGACAGCGTCGCAGGCCTCATCGTCGAACGCAACCGCAGTGTCGCCGCGTCGCCTGACGACGTCGCCCCCGCGGGTGACGTCGTCGCGCCGACAGCGCAGGGATCCTCGGAGGACCCCACCGTCGGTGTGACCCGGTTGATCGATGTCGCCGAATCTGACCGCGCAAGAATACTGGACAATCTGCGCGCGGCAGCCCGCAACAGCGACGCGTTCGCGTACGTGGTGGAACCGACACTGCCCGGGTCACGCAATGGCGGAGATATCCTGGTCCATCTGCGCTTTTGGAACCAGACTTCTTGGGAACAAAGCACTTTCGACAGTGCCCTGGCGGATCCGGCGATCACCCATGTCAACGGCGCAACCTACCGCGGCACCCCGACACGCACCGGTCGCGGCAGCGTCTACCGAGCGCTATTGCTGCGGGTCGACCCCGACGTCGACGCCACCACCATCGCCGACTTCGAACGCGAATTGGCTTCGATGCCAAGGTACGTGACCACCATCGCGGCGTGGCAGCTCAGTCGCGTCGACTCCGCCCTCGGCACGAGTCCGTGGACGCACGTGTTCGAGCAGGAATTCACCGACGTCGACGGTTTGATGGGGCCCTACCTGATGCACCCTATCCATTGGGCGGTCGTCGACCGCTGGTTCGATCCAGAAACCACCGATGTCATCATCCGAGATCGCTTGTGCCACAGTTTCTGTGAACTGACCACGCCGTTGCTCTGATAACGGCAACCAGCTAGACGCCGGCGGGCAGGATGTTCGGATTCGCCGCTGCGGGCGGTTGCAGCGGCGGCAGTACCGTGCGGCCATCGAGCGAGTGCACCGTCAGTTGTTGGGACCATGGATAGTGCAGGCTGAATGCCACCAGACCCGTCCGCTCGGCGGCGGGAGCATGGCACATGGCCAACACCGTTTCGGCCAGATATTCGACCGGCTCGGTCGGAAATGAATCAGGGATGAGTGAGGCGGCGCCCGGTGTCCGGACCGCCGTTGACGGACCAACACAGTTGACCGCGATGTTCGCGTCCAGCAACTCGGCGGCCGCCCCCTGCGTGAAGCGGTGCAACGCCGCTTTACACGACGCGTAGACGACGTCGCCGGCGGTCTTGTTGTAGTCCCGATACGGCCGTGCCGGCGCCACCCCGGTAACCGAGCCGATGTTGACGATCCAACCCGCACCCTGATTCTTCATATGCGGTACAACGGCTTTCGTCAGCGCGAACGGAATGCGAAGGTAGTGGTCGATTGTCCGGTCGAAGGTTGCCATCGGCATCTCCTCGACCACGGCGTAGTCGGCGAAGCCGGCGTTGTTGACCACGATGTCGACGCGGCCCGTGCGTTGCAGGACGGCCTCAATCAGACCGTCGCGAGCCTCGGGGTCTTCCAGGTCCGCCGGCACCCCGAAAGCCGAACCACCGGCGTCGTCGATGAGTTGGACGGTTTCCTGAATGCTGCCCGGTATCACCTCGCTCACCCCGGCACGCACCGATGTCGACGGGAGATTGCCGCGTGCGGTCACCGCTACGGTGGCACCTTCCGCCGCCAGTCGCTGGGCGATGGCCCGTCCGATCCCCCGGCTACTGCCGGTCACGAGTGCGGTCTTGCCGGTCAATAGCCCTGTCATTGCAGAATGAAGTCTTCCTCGATGGGGGCCCGGTGCTGACGCCACAAGTCGACCAGGCGATACGGTGTGGCCACCACAACGCGCCCTGAATCGGAGCGATAGTAGGTGTGGGCATTGGGCGTATGGCACCACACGGTGCCGCGCATCGTCTCGTCGATGCCCTCGACGTAGGCGTCGTAAGCACCGCGCGTGACCTCCATGGTGTGCGCGCCGCGTAGCGCCATCAGCTGTAGGCACTCGATGATGTAGTGCGCCATCACCTCCATCGAGAAGTTGGCTCCCGCCCCATGGCCCGGGCTGTAGTTGGGAGCGGACGTGATGAACAGGTTGGGGAAACCGGGAACGGTGCCACCGCGGTAGGCACGCGGACTGTCGCCCCATTCGTCGGACAGCGCCGCAGAGTCGCGACCGCGGATGTCGATGGTCGACAAGAAGTCGAGGTGGTAGCCCGTGGCGTAGATGATGACGTCGAGGTCAATCTGCCGGCCGTCGTGAGTGACGATGCCGTTGGCGTTCACGGCAGCCGGTTCGCTGGCTTCGACGTCGACGTGATCACGCGTCAACGCCGCATAGTAGCCGCCGGGATCGCGGATGATCCGCTTGCCGTATGGAGCGAAGTCGGGAGTGACTTTGCGCGCCAATTCCGTTCCTGCGCCGAACATCTGATTGATGTAGTCCGTGCACATCTGCAACAGCACGTCGTTGGCGGGCGATATCGACAAATGGTCCTTCGACCACTCCGGATCCTGCAGGATGACCGGGTAGTTGTTGTCCGCGGTACCCCAGTACGACTTGACCCGATTCCACATTGCGTAGAACGGCAGCACCCGCCCCAGGTAGCGACGATGTTCTGGCACGTCGTCGGAGAGCCGCTTGCGTGGCGCGACCCAATGTGGCTGCCGTTGGAACACGGTGAGGTGCTCGACCTGGTCGACGCAGGCATCGACAATCTGCACAGCCGTGCAACCGGCTCCGATGATCGCCACTTTCTTGCCCGTCAGGTCCAGTGCGGGATCCCAGTGCGCCGAATGAATACTGATGCCGCCAAAGCTCTCCCGGCCCTCGAGGTCGGGCCAGCGGGGACGATTCAGGTAGCCGGCCGCGGTCACGACGACGCTGGCATGGTCGATCGTCGTGCTTCCATCGCTGCTGCGCGAACGAATCTGCCACTGTTGACGCCCTTCATCCCACCGCAATGCCTCGACCTCGGTGCCGAACCGGATGTGGCTGCGCAGCTCGTGTTTGTCCGCGAGCGACACGAGATACGCCTGGTACTCGGCGCCCTGCGGGTAGTAGCTGGACCACTCGGGGTTCACTTCACGGGACAACGAGTAGTAGGCCGACGGGGTATCTACGCCGATGCCTGGGTACGTCGTGGTCAGCCAGGTACCCCCTACCTCAGTGTTGCGTTCGAAAATCTGAAATTGAACGCCCTCCTCGGCGGCCGCCAACGCCACCGCGATCCCGGCCAAGCCTGCTCCGATGATGGCCATGGTGGTGGTCTGGGGAATGGACACCGTACGCGGCAGCGTCGGTTGAGACGGGCGGAAACCGCCCTGTTCGATCAGCAGGTCGACGAACGCGTCATCCACCTGGCCGCCCACGGCCAGCGGCAGGACCCGGGTGAACAAGTCGCGGTCAGTGCCGGCCGCATCCTCGGGCCGGAAGTGGACAAGCGCATCGATGATCTCGCCGACGAGCGCGCGCATTGTCTCGGGATCGGTTCGTCCCGCCCGTTCCGGCGGGTCCGGAACGTGATCGATCTTCGGCGCGTACCGATCGATGACCGATGCATCGCCGCTCATCTGTGCCAGCACCGCGACCAGAACACCCGGATCTGCCTGCATCAGGTGTGCCCGCAGCGCATCGGGGTCAGGAGCGCTGGCTACTGGTGAGGACGATTCGGTCGCGGCGGTCATGCAACCGAGTATCGAAGGGATCTTCCTTACGCCGCCGCTGCTTTGACCTCTGAGCGGGATACGATCCTGCGACCAACCCGCTGCACTACATACGTTTCATCGCATGGATTCTGATGACCTGGACGCCGTCATCGCCCGGGCCCGCAGCCACAGCCTCGCCGACATCCCCCGACGGTCGGCGCGCAAACAGCCGCACAAGACAGCCATCATCGACGGCCCGTTGACGCTGAGTTTCGCCGAGTTCGACCACCTGGTTGACCGCGCGGCAGCAGCGTTGTGCGACAACGGCCTTCGACCTGGAGACCGGCTCGCGCTGTTGTCGCGGAACTGCTGGCAGTACGCGGTGTTGGCATTCGCCACAGCCCGCGCCGGCGTTGTTCTGGTCCCGATCAATTTCATGCTCACTGCCGAAGAGATCGCCTACATCCTGACGCACAGCAACGCCGCCGGGCTCATCGTCGAAGCTGACCTCGTGCCGGTCGCGGCGGACGCGATGCGCCTGGGAACCGCGGTGAACTCCACCGCGGCATTGGTTCTTCCCGGACAAACATGTCCTGCTGATTGGCCAGATTTCGCTGATTGGCTGACCACGGGCAGTGCTGCCCCCGACTGCCTTCTCGGTGACGACGAGATTGTCCGGGTGATGTACACGAGTGGCACCGAGTCACGGCCAAAGGGGGCGATGCACGGCAGCCGGGGACTCATGTGGCAGTACATCAGCACCATCGTCGCCGGCTCGATGTCCGGCGACGACGTCGTCATCCATTCCCTACCGCTGTACCACTGCGCACAGCTGGACAACTTCTTGATCACCGCCATTTACCTCGGCGCGACAAGCATCATCCTGCCGCGCCCGGAACCCGACCTGGTGCTACGCACAATCGAGCGCCACCACGCCACCAGTTACTTTGCGCCGCCCACTGTTTGGATCAGCCTGCTGCGCAGCATCGTCTTCGACGAGGTGGATCTCTCCAGCCTGTGCAAGGGGTACTACGGCGCATCACCGATGCCGACCGAAATCCTGCACGAGTTGCGCCGCCGGTTACCGCGTCTGCGCCTGTGGAATTTCTACGGCCAAACCGAGATGGCGCCCCTGGCCTCCGCACTGGGCCCCGAGGAGCAGGACCGTCACGCCGGATCAGCAGGCCGACCGGTGGTCAACGTCGAAACGACGATCCTCGATGACACCAACACCCCCGTCGCGCCTGGAACTGTCGGCGAGATCGCCCACCGCAGTGCGCATTTGATGCTGGGGTATCTCAACGACGCCGACAAGACCGCCGAAGCGTTTGCCGGTGGCTGGTTCCACTCCGGGGATCTCGGCTATTACGACGAGCACGGCCTCTTGCACGTCGTGGACCGCAAAAAAGACATGATCAAAACCGGCGGAGAGAACGTAGCCAGCCGCGAAGTCGAAGAAATCCTCTACCTGCACAGCGGCATCGAGGAAGTGGCCGTGTTCGGATTGGCGCACCCGCTGTGGGTAGAGGCGGTGGTCGCCGCCGTCGTCCCCCGCGCTGGTGTCGCGCTGACCGAAGACGACGTCCTCGCGCACTGCCGCGATCATCTCGCCGGCTTCAAAACCCCCAAACGGGTGTTCTTCCTCGATTCCCTTCCGAAGAACCCCAGTGGCAAATTGCTCAAACGCCGGCTGCGTGAAGAATTCAGCCCCGAATTCGCGCAAAACTAAAGGAACACAACACATGTACAAAGGTCGCATCGCGCGGTTCGACGAGCCCGGTACGCCGTTTCAGATCGAAACCGTCACTCTGCCAGAGGTAGCACCAGGTGAAATCCTGGTCCGCGTGACCCGCGCCAACATCTGCGGGTCGGACGTGCACGCCTGGCACGGCACGTTTGCAACCCGAGGTCTCGGTGGGCACCTGCCGACGGTGCTCGGCCACGAGATGGTCGGAGCTATTGAGGCACTGGGTGACGGTGTCGCCACCGACTCCAACGGCAAGCCGTTGCAGACCGGCACTCGAGTGGTGTTCCCCTACTTCTACAGCTGCCACAGCTGCCGCAATTGCCTGGCCGGACGACGAAACGCTTGCCTCAAGCTGAAGATGGCCATGCTGGGCCGCGCCGACGAGCCACCATATTTCGTCGGCGGCTACGGCGATTACTACTTGCTGCCGGCGGGCGCCGTCGTCTATACCGTTCCGGACAGTGTCGGCGACGACATCGCGGCAGGCGCCAACTGCGCTCTGTCCCAAGTGATGTACGGGCTCGAACGCGTCGACCTTCAACTCGGCGAGCACGTCGTGGTGCAAGGGGCCGGAGCCCTGGGCCTCTATGCGATCGCGGTCGCCAAGGCCCGCGGCGCCGCGAACGTGATCGCGATCGACGGGATAGCAGAACGGCTGGAGTTGGCCGCCGCCTTCGGCGCCGACACCGTGCTGGACCTCAATCAGGTCGCGACGCCCAAGGACCGAGCCAAAGCCGTTCGTGCCCTGACCGACGGCCACGGCGCCGACGTCGTCGTCGAAGTCGTCGGGCACCCCTCGGCAATCGAAGAGGGCCTGCAGATGCTGGGACAGTTCGGCCGCTACGTCGAGATCGGCAACATCAACGCCGGCCAAACGTTCGCCTTCGACCCATCGCGGTTCGTGTTCAGCAACAAGACCATGGTCGGCGTTTCGCTGTACGACCCCGCCGTGCTCTCACGCGCTCTAACTTTCCTCGACCGTCACCAACACGCGCTGCCCTTCGACCGGCTCGCAGCGACGACCTACTCGCTCGACGACATCAATGACGCCTTCGCCGCGGCGGACGGCAAGCGCGACATCCGTGCCAGCATCACCCCGTAGTTCGCAAAGGACGAATATGCACACTCATCAACGTTCCGAGCTGTTCATCGACGGCAGCTGGGTAGCGCCCTCCGGCAGCGGTGTCATCGACGTCGTCGACCCAGCCACCGAAGCAGTGATAGGCCATGTGCCCGGCGGCAATGAAGCCGATGTCGACGCGGCAGTCGACGCAGCACGCCGCGCCTTCGACCCGGCGATCACCGTCCAAGAGCGGCGGCGGCGGCTGCGCCGGGTGATCGACGCAATGGAAAAGCGCCTGCCGGACATCGCCAACCTGATCACCGCCGAGATGGGTGCCCCGGTACGAATCGCGCAGACAGTGCAAACCCAGGTACCGCTCGCCGTCGCCAACGGTTTTGCCGACGTCTTGGACACCTTCGAATTCGAAGAGCGCGTGGGCAATTCACTCGTGCTGCGCGAGCCGTACGGAGTCGTCGGCGCCATCACCCCGTGGAACTACCCGCTGTATCAGGTGGTCGCCAAAGTGCTTCCGGCTATCGCTGCGGGCTGCACAGTCGTGCTCAAACCGAGCAACGAGGCACCGCTATCGGTGTTCGCGTTCATCGAAGCCTGCGAGGAGGCAGGCCTGCCTCCCGGGGCGATCAACCTCGTCTCCGGTCCTGGACGGGTGATCGGTGAGCGCCTCGCCAGCCACCCGGACGTCGATTTCGTGTCGTTCACCGGGTCCACCGGGGTCGGATCCCGTGTCGGTGAGTTGGCGGGCCGGTCTGTCAAGAAGGTGGCCCTCGAACTGGGCGGAAAATCGGCCAACGTGATACTCGACGGCGCCGATCTGGCCACCGCCGTCAAAGTCGGTGTCGGCAACGCGTTCCTGAACGGCGGCCAGACCTGCATGGCGTGGACCCGAATGCTTGTGCCGCAGAAGCGCTACGGCGAAGCACTCGAATTGATCGAATCGGCCGTGAGTCGCTACACCGTTGGCGATCCATGGGACCCGGGCACCCGGATCGGCCCGTCCGCCTCGCAATCCCAGTTCGAGACAGTGCGTGGATTCATCGACCGCGCGCAGCGTGCTGGCGCGCGCCTGCTGACCGGCGGCTCCGAGCGAGTGCGTGACGTCGGGTTCTTCCTCGCACCAACGGTATTCGCCGACGTCGACCCGCAATCTGAACTCGGGCAGGAAGAAGTCTTCGGACCCGTGCTGGCAGTCATCCCCTACACCGACACAGACGACGCGCTGCGCATCGCCAATGGCACGCCCTACGGTCTGTCGGGGGCGGTGTGGGCCGCTGACGACGACACCGCGATCGCGTTCGCCCGTCAGATTCAGACCGGGCAGGTCGACATCAACGGCGGCTCCTACAACCCCTCAGCGCCGTTCGGTGGCTACAAGAAGTCCGGAATCGGCCGTGAACTCGGCCGATTCGGTTTCGAGGAGTATCTGCAGACGAAGTCCCTTCAACTCAAGGCGCGGCCGTGAAAGCGCCGGTCGACGTCAGCACCAGCGGCGCGGTCCAGCTCTGGACGATCAATCTTCCGGAGGCAGGTAACGCCATATCCGGCCCGGATGTGGTCGCCGGGTTCGAAGCGAATATCGACGCAGCCAACCGCGACAACGCAGTTCGGGCAATCGTCCTCACGGGCAGCGGCAAGATCTTTTCCGCCGGCGGCAACGTCAAGGAGATGGCCGACCGCCGCGGCATGTTCGGCCTCGATCCTATCGACCAACGACGTGCCTACATCGATGGCATCCAACGCATCCCACGCGCGATGAGCCGGCTCGAAGTCCCCATCATCGCGGCGGTGAACGGGGCGGCGATCGGCGCCGGCTGCGATCTGGCGATGATGTGTGACATCCGCATCGCATCGGAGCGGGCCTCATTCGCAGAAAGCTTCGTGCAGCTCGGCTTGATTCCCGGCGACGGCGGAACCTGGTTTCTGCCGCGGGCCATCGGGTACTCCCGCGCCGCCGAGCTCACCTTCACCGGCGATCGCATCGATGCCGCGACCGCGCTGGAGTGGGGCCTGGTGAGCCGCGTCGTAGCCCATGACGATCTCCTTGCGGACGCGCAAAGGCTGGCCGAGCGCATCGCCGCCAATCCCCCGCACGCGCTGCGCATGGCCAAACGGCTGCTTCAGGAATCCATGACTGGCACATTGGAATCAACTCTCAGTATGGCCGCAGCCATGCAGCCATTGGCCCACCACGACACCGCGCACCAAGAGCGCATCGCAAGGTGGACGACCTCATGACCACCGCCCTGAGACGGCTGGTGCCGCCGGCGAGCAGCTCAAACCCGGTAGCTGATGTGTTGCGCACACAGGTCCGGGAGTTCCTGGCCGAGCAATTGGCTGCGGGCGCCTTCACGCCGTCGGTCGACGCGTGGTTGTCCGGCTGGGACGAGAACTTCACCCGCTCGCTGGCACGACAAGGCTGGTTGGGCATGACGGTTCCCGAATGCTATGGCGGGCACGGCCGTTCGTTTCACGACCGATTCGTGGTCACCGAGGAACTGCTGGCCGCCGGAGCGCCGGTCGCCGCCCATTGGATCGCCGACCGCCAGATTGTGCCTTCGCTTCTCAAGTACGGCACCGAAGAGCAGAAGCACGAGTTCCTGCCCCGCATCGTCCGTGGTGAGTGTTTCTTCGGCATCGGAATGAGCGAGCCCGATTCCGGATCGGATCTCGCGAGCGTGCGCACCCGAGCGGTCCGTGTCGACGGGGGCTGGTCGGTAACCGGGACCAAGGTATGGACCTCGGGGGCGCACCATGCGCACGCATTCATCGTATTGGCCCGCACCGCACCGATGGACTCGGCGCATCGGCACGCGGGGCTCAGTCAGTTCATCGTCGACTTGGCTGCCGAGGGTGTGGACGTTCGGCCCATCATCTCGATGAACGGTGGGCATCACTTCAATGAGGTCATCCTCGACGACGTGTTCGTGCCCGACTCGATGGTCTTCGGCGAAATCGGGCAGGGTTGGACGCAGGTGACCTCGGAATTGAGTTTCGAACGAAGTGGCCCCGAACGGTTCCTGTCGACATTTCCCCTCCTGACTGAGACGCTCGAACAGCTTGCTCCACAAGGTGTTTCGCACGACGTCGAGATGGGCCGGTTGGTGGCACGTATCGCTGGGCTGCATCACACATCGACGGCAGTGGCAGACGCGCTAGAACGCGGCGAGGCCGCCGATGTATCTGCGGCCGTGGTCAAGGTTCTCGGCACCACGGTCGAGGGCGACATCGCCGACTACGCCGACCTGCGCACCGGTGAAGAGAGCACAGTCGAGTCGTCGTGGGCCGATCTGGTCTCCCATGCGGTCGACCAACGCCCGGGATTCACCCTGCGCGGCGGAACAAACGAGGTACTGCGCGGCGTCATCGCGCGGGGATTGGGGCTGCGATGAACGCATCCGGATCGATGACGAGCACGCCGACTGTCGATCGCGATCTGATCGACATGATGGAGGCCGTCTTCGCCGGCTACCGGCTGTCCCACGACACTGGGTCGGCGGATGCACGAGTCAGCTGTGACCGTGCATTGTGGCAACGACTCGATGAGCTCGGGCTGGCGCGGCTGACCGGATCGGAACAATCCGGCGGCAGTGGCGCAAGCTGGCGGGAGTCCACTGAATTACTCACCGCCGCAGTGCGTCACGGGATACGGCTGCCGTTGGCCGAACATGATCTCTTGGCGTGCTGGCTGCTGGAAGCCGTCGGGCAGGAAGTAGATGACGCTGTCCGCACGATCCACGTGGTGTCAAGGCCCGGCCGGCCGCAGGCGCTGACACCCTGGGCTGGCGCGGCCGACCGGATCGTCACCGTCTGGCGCAGTGACGACGGCTACCGTGTCGCCGACGTGGACGCCACGGCAATCATCATCGCCCCGGGACGGAACCTGATCGGCGAACTGCGTGGCACCATCAGCGTCGATGCGTCCGGCTGGTCCGGACACGCGGTAGCGCCAGAGTTGATCGCCGAACTGAAGCGTAAAGCTGCGTTGGTGCGGGCCATTCAGGTTTGTGCCGCGCTGGATTGCGCGATCGCGGCGTCGGTTGAGCATGTGATGTCGCGTATCCAATTCGGCCGTCCACTCGCCAAGTTCCAGGCGATCCAGAACCTGATCGCAGATGCCGCCGCCGAGGCAGCCCTCGGCCGCTCGGCTACCGAAGCCGCACTGCACAATGCGCTCGAAACAGGCTGGCTGACAGACCATCTCGACTTCCAGATCGCAGTCGCACGATCGTGCGCCGGGCATGCAGCGTCGGTCGTGACCCGCAATGCCCACCAGGTGCACGGTGCCATCGGCACGACACGTGAACACCGGCTGCACGAGTGGACCCGCGCTGCCCTGGCGTGGCGGTCAGAATACGGTTCTGTGCATTTCTGGGACAGGAAGGTCGCCGCCGCGGCAGCGGAGGCGGGTGGCGCAGGCCTGTGGGCGTTGATCACTGGTACCGACTAGCTGTCCGCCTGAAACCGCCTCGAAGACAACGGAGAAACGACTGAACGTTGCTCGTCGGGACTAATCCGATTCGGGCAGAGCATTATTCCGGTGACCGGTCACGGGCGCTGTGACGAACAACTCCGACGAGTTGACTTGACCGGTATGAGCAACCCGATCAGCCTGCCTGAGGCCCAAGAATTCATCGCCGAATTTTGGTTTCACTACGACCAGGGAAACTTCGCTGAAGTGGCCGCGCGGTTCGGCGACGAGATGGAGTACCTGAGCCGTTCGGATTCGGGCAACTGCCCGTTCGAACATCTGTTGGCGGCTGAATTGCACGGTGGCACAGAGACTATGGCTTGGATGACTGCGCATCGTAATGAGAATCCCTACCCGTGCCGTCACCACGCGACCAACATTTTCCGGACCGGCACCGCGGGAGAGGTCACCATGGTGCGGTTCTACCTGTACGTCAACCAGATCACCAATAACGTCCCGTTCGCGGTGTCCAGCGGTGTCGTCGATGCCGGCGTCCGGCGCGAAGGTACCGGCCTGGTGTTCGCATCCATGAAGGTGGTGCTCGACGCCGAGGACTCGGTTCCGTTCGCCGAGCACACGGCCAAGGTCGCTGCCGGCAGCGGGCAACCGGTATGACTGCCAGCTCGACCTTCGGTGGTGGCGTTGCCGTCATCACCGGCGCCGGTGCGGGCATCGGCGCCGGCCTGGCCCGTCACGCCAGTCGACTGGGGATGACGGTGGTGCTGGCAGATATCGACGTCGCCGCCGTTGCTGCCTTGCGTGACGAGATCTGCGCCGCGGGGGGAACTGCGGTCGACGCCGTGTGCGACGTTCGTGATGCCGCGGCGGTACAGCGTTTGGCCGACAGGGTCTTTGACGAATTCGGAGCCGTGCGACTGCTCGTCAACAACGCCGGTGTGGAGCAATTCGGCTACCTGTGGGACACCCCGTTGGCCAACTGGCAGCGGATCGTCGACGTCAACATCAATGGCGTATTCCACGGCATCCGCGCGTTTCTTCCGCGAATGATGTCCGCCGGCGCGCCCGCGTGGGTGTGGAATCTGTCATCGATCGGCGGGGTCGCGGTGGTTCCCCTGCAGGCGCCTTACATCATGAGCAAGCATGCCGTGCTGGCGCTGACCGAATGCCTGAACCTGGAGGTCCAGTCGGCAGGACATGCGCATCACATCCACGTCCAGGCCGTGCTGCCAGGAGCCGTTGTCTCCAACATCTTCGAATCAGCGGGTGGCGTGGACACCGGAAATACCGATGCTGCGGAAGGCCAACGCGCAGCGATGCTCGACATCAAGGCCGACGCAATGGACCCCCTGGCCGCTGCACAGGTGATCTTTGACCAAGCGGCCGAAGGCCGCTTCTATCTCATCACCCAACCTGACTACGTGGGCGCGGCGATGACCGAACGGGCTCGAGTACTGACCCACCAGCAGGCTCCTCAACTGCGCAACCATCGCCGGTTCGATCCCACTCACAACTGACATGCCCACACCACAACTCGACCATGATGCCGCCGCCCGGGTCGCATCATTTGGACACATCCCGCCGATGCGCACGCGCGGCCTGCCGGCCGTCCGTGCGGGTATCGAATCCGCACCGCTGCCTGACATGCCGCCCATGGCGAGCACAGAGAATCTCACCGCACCGGGGCCTGCCGGTCCCCTATCGGTCCGCCTGTACCGACCCAGCACCGAGGAGCGCCTCCCGGTCCTGGTCTACTTCCACGGCGGCGGGCTCGTCATGGGGTCCAACCACTCGTTCGAGCCGTTGGCTCGAGAGCTGGCCCACGCCAGCGGAGCCGCCGTCGCGGCCGTCGAGTACCGCTTGGCGCCGGAGTCACCACCACCCGCTCAGTTCGACGATGCCTATGCGGCAACGGAATGGATCGCGGCCCACGCCGACGATCTCGATCTCGATGCTGGACGGTTGGGTGTCGCCGGCGACAGTGCGGGCGGATCCCTAGCCGCCGCAGTCGCTTTGGCGGCCAGGGACCACGCGGGGCCGCAGATATCCGTGCAGATACTGCTCTACCCTGGGCTGGATCGCGACATGGGGGCACCATCGATCACCTCGATGCCGGACGCACCGATGCTGCGCCACGACGACATCGTCTACATGCACGAGCTGGTGGACCGCAGTGGCGATTGGCCGCATTCGCACTATCAGGTGCCGGCCTACGCGACCGATCTGAGCGGCTTGCCTCAGGCCATCGTGGTCACCGGCGAATGCGACCCCATCCGAGATTGGGGCGAGCGCTACGCCGACCGACTACGTCAGGCCGGAGTGCAGACAACCCTGACCCGGTATCCCGGGATGTACCACGGGTTCTTGATGCGATCGGACGCTACCGCTCGCGGCCGGCTGGCCATGGCCGAGGTCGGCGCGCTGGTCCGCGCGAAGTTCGCTCACCCCCTCGCCCACGGCCGATCCACCAACGGATCCCTCATTCAAAGCGCTTCTGTCCCCACGTCGACAGTCGACACCCTCACCACCGAAGGAGAACACCATGCTGACCGATGAGCGTCGACGCGAGCTGTCCGACGTCCTCCGTCCCGCCGCGCCACCGCGCGAGATCACCGATGTCTACACCCCCGACCAGCGCCGGCGACTGCTCGACGTTGTGCATGACCAGGGTCCGTGGAAGCTGATCATCGCGCAGCACTTCGCCTCGGCGGACGAATTGTTGGCGACCATGAGCGGGTCGTTCCCGGAGGGTTTCACCCCGTCTCTAGACCTGTTTCTCACCCCGACGTTCCGCGGCTATCTCGCCAACTACGGTGCGGTCCTGTACCCGGAACTGCACGACTGCTTCTACAACAGCGCCTTCGTCGAGCAGGCCAAAAGCTACTGGAACGCGCAATACGCCAAACCGCAGATGATGTTGTTCAACATCAACGGTCCGTGCGCCAACCGCGATCCCGGCCATCTGGACTCCCCGAGTTTCCGTGGTGTGCGCTACGAGAACGCACCCACCTGGCTGTGCAGCGTGATGGGCAAATCGGGCTTGTTCACCGAGTACCTGATCAAAATGGCGCAGGTCATCACCTGGTTCTCCCTCGATGAGCAATCAGGATTCACGTACTGGCCGGACGGACCGCTCAAGGCGCCCGGACGGGTACTGCCGCCGATCAACAACCGGGGTGTGGTTGTGCAGAACGAGATGATGATGCACCGCGGCGAGGCCAACGGACCGCTGGCGCAACAGGTTCCGGCCGGGCTGTCCTTCGACACAGTGTTCACCGGAGACCCCACCGACCGTCATCAATGGCTGCTGAAGAACGGGGAAGATGTCATCGGGCGGCATCACACCGACGAGCTGAGGTTCCTGGTGCACTGGTCCGCCGAAGTGTTCTCGGACTACGACGAACTCAAGAAGAACATGGACGGGTCGGACGACATCACGATCGAACGCGCCATCGGGATGATGGTCGATGACCTCAAGGGCAAGGGCATCAAGCTCGACGTCCCCAGCGAGCCCCTCCACGACGCCGCATTCATCGGCGCACTCAACGCGGCCTACGACTTGGGCGCCCCGACAACTTACCCGGAGGACGCGCCGGTCAGCGCGTTCCAACTCGCATAGACCGCGAAAGGTACTGAAAAATGGATCGTTTCACCGACCGTACTGTCATCGTGACGGGAGCCGGGTCCGGTATCGGCGCGGCCACCACGGCACGTCTGCTCGATGAAGGAGCCACCGTAGTGGCCTACGACATCTCAGCTGACGGACTGGCGACCACGGCTGCCGCCGCTGAAGTCGCGGGCACGGCCAAGCGCCTGACAACCGCAACACTCGACATCTCGGACGAGGACGCCGTCATCGCCGCCGTCGACAGTGCGGTGGCCGAGTTGGGTGGGCTCGACGTATTGGTCAATGTCGCAGCGATACAGACCTGTTCGCACACGCACGAGACCACCCTGGCGGATTGGAACCGCACGCTCGCGGTCAATCTCACCGGCACCTTTCTGATGACACGTCAGGCGCTACCGTCGCTGCTGGAGTCGGGCCGAGGCGTCGTGGTGAATTTCACCTCCACCGCGGCGACGTTCGCGCACCCTTATATGGCTGCCTACGCCGCCAGTAAGGGTGCCGTCCTCAGCTTCACCCACTCGCTCGCTCTGGAGTACTCGAAACAGGGCCTGCGCGCAGTGAACATCCAGCCAGGCGGTGTCTCCACGGCATTGGCGAACAGCACACTCGAGAAGATGCCCGAAGGCTACGACTTGGGACTGTGGACCAAACAGACACCGCTGTTGCACGGCCGGGACAACGCCATCCTGGGCGATCCGAGTGCCGTCGCTTCGGTGATCGCCATGGTCGCCTCCGATGACGGCGCATTCATCACCGGCACCGAAATCCGCGTCGACGGAGGCGCGCACGCGTAGTCGCTCTCACCAACCCTCAGGCGCACCGGTTCTGCACAGGAGGCTGTGCAGAACCGGTGCGCTCGTCTGCCAACCGAACGAGTCGGTCACGATGTCGGGTCAGCTCCCGACAAGCCCCCTATCACCATGCTCATTCCGGTCCGCAGCACCGAACGCAGACTACCGAAGTCACCGTGGGCCACCCATTGCAGGTATGCGTGGCGGCACGTCTGAATGATCAACTGCGCCGGTAACTCTCGCGTCAACGGATCATCAGCTAGCCCGATGCGGGCATCGAGAAACTCGGTGATCGGGCCCACCAGTTCTTGCCCCCAGTCCAGCCAGCGCAACCGATACTGGGGTGCACTGACCACCAGCGCCATGAACGTGCGGTCGAACTCGACTTGTCCGCGTCTGGGCACCTCGGTGCTGAATGCCTCCACGAGGATGTCCACGACATCGCCGTCTGGCGGAGCGCCGGCCAGGACTTCGATGCTGAGCGTGCCGAACTGCCGGAACAATGGCATCACAACGTCTTCTTTGACCGGAAAATGCCGATGAAAGGTCCGCGGCGCGATACCGACGGCCTGACAGATGCGCTCCACCGTCGCGGACGTCGATCCGTCCGCGAGGAAGATGTCACGCGCGGCAATGGCGATATCCAGCCGGAGCTCTTCGGCACGTCGCTCCGTCAATGTCGCCGGCCTGCGCTCAGCCCGCACGTGTGCCTCTCTCTCGAGCTTGGCGCTTCATCGTATTTCCTTCGTCGACAACATGATTTGCATCCCGATGACAGGGAAAACCTGCAGTGATCCAGGTCTCTCGAATACTACAGTCAGGTGTGTCAGATTCTGCCATGTTTGCTGAATCTGACTGCGGGATGCCGCCGCGTCGCCGGCCGCGAAACAGTTGGCCGCTACGCATCCCGCGTCTATAGATGCTCACGCAGCACAGCCCACCGAGGAGGAACCATGACCGCCGAAACCGAGGAAACCACCACGGAGACCGAGGAATTGAACTACGACGACTACACCCACGACTTCATGGGCAAGGTCGGCAACATCCAGGACTTCTCCCGCGACTTCCTGCTCGGTCTGGCACGCGTGTTCGAGGACGTTCTGAACTTCATGCCGTATGCGCACGTGAAGATCTATTCGGAGAAGGTTGGTATCAACGCCGCGATGGACGTGACCGCCCAGGTCTCGCGGGCTGGGATGCGCCAGGTCATGCCCATGGGACGTTTCATCGCGCCTCCCGGTTGGGATTGGAAAGAGGCGCAATACCAGGTGATTCCGTTCGACGTACAGACCGAGGACCTCACGAAGCCGGCTCTGATCCGTCTGATCAAGACCTACTGGGATCAGTACCTCAAGGGGCACAACTACCTCATCGACCAATGGACGAAGATCATTCCCGAGGAAGAGGTCTGGCTCGGGCTGCCCGACATGTACCAGCTCATCATCGACTACCAGTACCCAAAACTGGCGAAGGTCCTCAAGATCGAGCCGGTGCATGTGGTCGACTTCCTGAAACTGGCGGTGTTGAGCATCGATGGCACCCTGGGCTACGGCGGCGAGTACATCGTCTACAACCCGGATCACGTCGTGCTGAATATGCGCCGTTGTGAAGTGCTGCAGAAGTACACCGACGAGGGCCTCTACCCGCCGGCGCGCGCATGGATGAACTGCACGTTCGAGCAACGTATCTCGGCACCGTTCTTTCCCGGCTGCAAGCTGGCTATCAACTTGCCACCCAAGGACTTCAAGTTCGCCCAAGGTGAACCGTTCTGCGTGTGGACCTACACGCGAGGTGAAGAGAATCACGCGGCTGCGGCGGCTGCGCCGGATCCACGGGCTACCGCGATGGAACGAATCCCGCTCATGGACGTGACGGTATCCAAATAGGAACCGTTGGGCTGCGCCGTGATTGACGGCGCAGCCCATTTCATCCTTGGTCCGAGCAGATGCCGTCGACGACCGGCAGCGTGCCTGCACGCGCGGCTTCAACGATGGCTCCGCTGAGCGCCGCGCACGCCAAGAACAGGTTGCGATCTCCATACGCTGCCAATTGCGTTGCTGTGCAGCGCTCTTCACAACGTCTGAGGGCTGTGCCGGTCCACTGCACACTGGTCTGACTCCAGCTACTCTTGCGCACCAGCACGGCAGCTCCGCACCGCCGGCAGTTCACCGGCAGCATCGGAGTCTCGTCGAGGCGGTTGTCGTACCGGACTCCCATCGTCACCTCATCGAATCGGCCGTCGCGGCCCGCGCAGCGAGGTTGGCCTCGACCTCTTTCATCCACGCTTCCCGGGGCCGCGTCGTGTCCAGCTCGAACTCGAACCGGTCGACCATGTCCGGGGTGACATCGGCGGCATCGACATAAAACTGTTCGTACCAGCGCCTGAGCTGGTACACCGGGCCGTCTTCTTCAACCAGCAGTGGGTTGTCGATGCGGGTCTTGCTGCGCCAGATTTCGACATCCTGCTCGAAGCCCATCTTGACGAAATCGCCCAGGGCAACGGCCGTCTGGACGGCGACTTCATCGGGCAGCGACGGATTCTTCTCCACGACGATGCCGTACTGCAGCACAAAGGAATTCTCGTCGATCGGGTAGTGGCAGTTGATCAACACGGTGTGCTGATCGAAGTCCTCGTAGTGGTAGGTGAGCTCATCGATCATGAACGACGGTCCGTGATAGGCAGCCAGGGAGGTCGTCCCGAGGATCGTCACGCCCTCCTTGGGGTCGCCAAGATCGGGACGTCCAGCGCTCTTCATGTATTGGGTCGCGACGTGACCTTCGAAGATGTTCTTGAAGTGCGTGGGCATCGAGCCGTGGATGTAGAAGAAATGCGCCATGTCGACCACGTTGTCGATGATCTCGCGGCAGTTGGTGTGCACGACCGTGGTGTACCAGTGCCAGTCGGTCCAGCTGTCGCTGGTGGCGCCCTCGATGCGCGGGATGGTGACATCCTGGGGTGGCTCTTTGTGCTCCGGGTCATTCCAGACGAACAGCATGCCGTCCTGCTGCAGTGTGGGCCAAGCTGCGGTTCGGGCCAGCCGCGGTGTGCGCTTGGCGTAGGGAACCAGCTTGCACCGGCCGTCCCCGCCCCAGCGCCAATCGTGGAATGGGCACGCGATCTCGTTTCCTTTCACGGTGCCCTGCGACAGGTCGCCACCCATGTGGCGGCAGTATCCGTCCAAGACGCTGATGGCGCCGTCCTCGCCGCTGAACACGACCAGCTTCTGTCCAAAAGCGTTGATCTGATGCGGTTTTCCGTCAGCGAAATCACGGACGAGCCCGAGGCAGTGCCAGCCTCTGGCAAACCTGGTCGGCACCGAGCCAGCTTCGATCAACCGGACATCGTCGGTTTCAGGTTGGGCTGTCATCTGTCGGTCCGTCCTTCAATTGGTGAAATCGCCATCGTGACAACATCATTGAACTGTGCGAACCACTCGCCGCGAGATCGGCGTTCCCGCTGACAGGAATTTCCCGGCGAGAAAACTGTCCCTGCAGTTCTAATGTCGTTGACCGTGACCGACTCGACGCACACGACAATCCCCGCTGGTCTAACCATCGCTGACACCGAGGTCGACCTTCTCGTCGTGGGCTCCGGCACCGGCCTGGGCGCCGCACTGGCCGCGCATGAGCAGGGCTTGTCGGTGCTCGTGATCGAAAAGTCGTCCTACGTGGGCGGTTCAACGGCCCGCTCCGGCGGCGCCCTGTGGCTGCCCGCGAGCCCTGTCATCGAAGAGTGCGGCGGCCTCGATACGGCGCAGCGGGCGAGCACCTACCTCGACGCGGTGGTTGGCGACTCAGCTCCGCAGGATCGTTCGACCGCCTATCTGCGCCACCTGCCGGCGACAGTCGATATGCTGCGCCGGACCACTCCCATGAAACTGTTCTGGGCCAAGGAATACTCCGACTACCACCCCGAGGCACCTGGCGGCTCAGCCGCCGGCCGCACGTGCGAATGCCGCCCGTTGAACACCGCGATTCTCGGCGAGTACCTGGCGGACCTTCGTCCCGGCGTGATGGAAGTCAGTATCCCGATGCCGACGACCGGAGCGGACTACCGCTGGTTGAACCTGATGAGCAGGATTCCCCGTAAGGGGCTGCCCACTGTCATCAAGCGACTCGCTCAGGGACTGGGCGGACTCGCGCTGGGTCGCCGCTACGCCGCCGGTGGGCAGGCCTTGGCCGCCGGTTTGTTCGCCGGAGCAATTCGCGCCGGTATCACCATCTGGCTGGACACCGCACTGACTGGCCTCGTCACCGATGACGGTGGCCAGGTGACCGGCGCGACTGTCGTACACGCAGATGCCGCCTTCACGATCACCGCGCGGCACGGCGTCGTGCTCGCAGCAGGCGGATTCGACCACCACATGGACATGCGGTGGAAGTTCCAGTCCGAATCCCTCGGGCGCAATCTCAGCTTGGGCGCACGATCCAACACCGGCGACGCCATCCGGATGGGCCAAGAGGTCGGCGCCGGCATCGCCTTGATGGACCAGTCGTGGTGGTTCCCCGCCGTGGCCCCGCTACCCGGCGCGGCCCCCGCAGTCATGTTGGCCGAACGCTCGCTGCCCGGATCATTCATCGTCGATCAGAACGGCCGCCGATTTGCCAATGAATCGGCCGACTACATGAGCTTCGGCCAGCGGGTGCTGGAGCTGGAAGCTGCGGGCACCCCTGTTGAGTCGATGTGGATCGTATTCGACCAGCAGTACCGCAACAGCTACGTCTTCGCCGCGGAGCTGTTTCCCCGGATGCCCATTCCCCAGCGCTGGTATGACGCCGGAATCGCTTTTCGCGCAGACAATCTCACCGACCTGGCAACTCAGATCAACGTTCCGGCGGGCACCTTCCGCGCGACGGTGGACCGGTTCAACGAGAATGCGTTCGCGGGCGAGGACCCCGATTTCGGGCGCGGCCGCAGCGCCTATGACCGCTACTACGGCGACCCGACGATCACGCCGAGCCCCAATCTGCGTCCACTGCTGAGCGGTCCGTTCTATGCCGTGAAGATGGTGCTCAGCGACCTCGGCACCTGCGGTGGTCTGCTCGCCGACAGTCACGCTCGCGTGCTACGCGAGGACGGCACCGTTATCGATGGCCTGTACGCGATCGGGAACACCGCCGCCAATGCCTTCGGCCGCACGTATCCGGGTGCCGGCGCGACCATCGCACAAGGCCTGGTTTTCGGCCATATTGCCGCTCACCATGCCGCGCAGAGCAGACTGGTTGCATAGCAGCAGTGAAGCGCCCGTACCTCAGTCACCCGCGTCTTCGGCAGCCGCTCTACGTTCGATCTCGTACCAATAGCTGAGATCGGGCCACGCGATGGCGGCGCCCTTGCTGGTGTTCGGCAGGGTCGCCTCCGCCTCCTCCAGATCCTTGATCAGGTTCAGCGCGAGCTCCCGCTCAGACGTGTAGTACCGGTCCGCCCAGATCAAGGCAAGCTTGGCGTACCCCCACGACGGATCGGCGCCGGCCCACTTCGCTTCCGCGGCAGCTTCGCGCTGCAACTGGTCGATCTGCGCAACGTGTTCGTGCAGAAGCTGTTTGAGCGCGGCCGGATCACTCAGATGGCCCAACATCACCCGCAGGATCGCCGGGTGTTTCAGAGTTGGCGGTTCGATCGGTGCTTCCTTGGCCCACCGGGAAACCGCGTCCAACCCCTGGTCGGTGATCTTGTAGAGCCGCCGGTAACGAGCGCCCTTGCCCTCGACTCGCGAACTCAGCAATCCGAGCTTTTCCAGCTTCTTCAGCTCTGCGTAAATCTGGCTGTAGGCAGGGCTTCCGAAAAAGAAGCGCATGCTCCAGTGAATCCACTTGCGGATGTCATAGCCCGACAACTCGCGCTCGTACGACAGCATCCCCAGCAAGGCCCAATTGATGGCGGGCAGCGAAGGGATTTCTGACGTCTCGGGTTCTCCCACGCCCTCAGGTTAACAATCAGGCCTGCCGAGACGGTGCACCTCGACCGGTAACCGGGATTTTGCCTTGCCCGACGATCACAGTCGGCCGACAGTGGTTCCGAGCCAGAAACGGACGGAGGACAGCCATGGGAATCGCCGCAGCCCTGACGCGAAGCAGGAATCGGCCACCACAATCTCGCCAGGTGGACGGCCTGTTCGGCCACGCCTGCACCGGAACAGCGGTCATCACCGGGCATGGTGCGCTTCTGGATTCGGCGAGCCAGCCCACATGACCGAGACAATAGGAACCCAGGTTCCCGAAGCGCTTTACCAATCCCTCACCGAATCGGTTCGTCGACTGGTCGATTTCACCATTCGCAGCCAATGTGATGCCACGATCATCGAATCTGCCCGCGCCAAAATCGACGCCGCCGCAGATGAACTCGGCCGCGCGCTCATTCCGGGATCTTTTGGCGTCCAGCAGGAGATCAGTGGGACGACACTTGCTTGGGGCAACGCGGTTATCGGATTGCGCAACGCCCTCGCTCCCCCGTTGGACGTCCATCATGACGACGACGGAACGGTGTGGGCCGAGACCACGTTGGGTGCTGCGTACGAAGGGCCTCACGGCCAGGTCCACGGTGGTATCTGTGCCTTGCTGCTTGACCATGTCTTGGGCGCTACCGCACATAAGCCCGGCCGACCCGCAGTCACCGGAACGCTGACAATCCGCTACGAGAAGGGCACCGCACTCGGACCAGTGCGGATCGCTGCTCACGTCGACTGCGTCGAGGGAGTGAAAACCTTTGCGGTGGGCCATATCGCGACGCCGGACGGCATGACGGTCCGTGCGGAAGGAGTTTTCATCCGGCCCCGTAGGTCCACTCTGTGAGAGGCCTGGCGAGGCCCGCAACCCCAACCGACTAAGTGGGCGTCAAGGTGAACGGCAGCCAGTAGGTACCGGCTCCGTCACCTGGGCAGCCCGGCGCCGCCACGGTGAACGTCCGCTCGCCGATGAAACTGCCGTCGCCGTTGGGCTTCAGGAAATCGGACCGGAATGCGGTCACTGCGGCACCATTCGGACCGCAATGGAACGGATAGTCTCCCGAGGACTCCCAGCGGTCACCCGTCCACCGGTAGTCGAAGAGTGCCGGTGCGTTCGGATTCTCTTTCAGTTCAGTCACTCTCAGCCAGTGGGCGACGCAGCCACCGGCATCGCACACCGTCCGGAACATGGCCGCCTGGGTCGACGGATCCGACATGTCCGGACGGCCGTTGAACGTCTGACGCGAATGATCGAGGAAGGTGTCGTAGCTTCCGTAGAGCGGCACCGGTTCCGCGCGGTCGGCGTGCGCCTGCGGGACGGTCGCCAACAACGCCGTAGCCGGTATGACACAAATTTTCGGCAGCATGACTTTGAATAGCACACTCGCCGAAGCGCTGGGGTTGATCGGACTCAGATCATCGCCGAGCGGGTTCCATCAATGCCAGCCAGCCAGCACAATCCGCAGGCCGTGAGCGCGACAATGGCCACCGCCGCCCACGCCAGTTGTCGCCAATGGCAGCGAACCCACCACAGCCGCTCACCGGGCGAGAAAGCCTCCATCGTCAAACCCCCTCGTACACAACGGCTTTTCACCCGCATCCGGGCGAGTCCGAATTGTTCTGCAGATGTAGTCGGCGAACCCGGGCCCCTTCGAACACCGCCTGCCGGTGATCTACCGCACAGCGAAAACGGATGATGCGCTCAGGTCCAGCCGCCACCGGGCGACCGTGTTGCGCAATGTGTAGGTGTGCCAAGAATTTCCATGTAGCAACACGGTGACCTCACTGGGACCCGATGTGGGGTAGCTGGCTCCGGACTCCTCAAAACAGATGGCGTCGATATCGTTGCCCACGAACACGCTGACACCGATCACGCCCGATGGGCCGACCAGCAATTGACGGTCGGGGTTGCGGCGATCGCCGATGGCCAACATCCCACTGACGATGTTGAGGTGGCCGTCGAATGCTCGGACACCGAATCCACCCGCGTCCACACCAGAGAGCACGCGGACCCGAATCTGCCGGCCCGCCACGTCGCACTCGTGGGCACTCATGGTCTGCACTCGCAGTGACCGCTGCACGGTCGCAAGCACGGGGTTAACTTCGGTGGATACGTGAGCACTCGTAATCCCCTTCGCCCCAGCATCTTCAATGGTAATGACGTCGCCGTCGGGCGCGATCATGATGTCGCACAACAGCTTCGTCGCCGTTCGCACGGCCATATCTCCTCATTCCGCAGTCAACATATGGCAGTCACATTCCCGTGCGGACGGCGAACCGCAGCCGGTGATGGGCGGCACCGCTCATTCCACCCATGGATCGTCAGCGAAGTAGTGCCCAGGATCCTGTGGACCTTTCGCGTCCGAAGATTGTCCTGCCGGCTTACGGGTGGCAGCAGTGATCGTCGCCCAGAACAGCATCGGTATTGACGCCAGACACCGCAGAGCCCTCGACAAGTCACGAAGCATTTTGCGCCCCTTGTTCCATGACGAGTACATCGATCGCCGTCGGATCCATCACTGGGTCCAACTCCTCCAACGCGATCGCCGGATCGCGGCGACCCGTACACCCGTCGACGATGACGAGCTTGTCGAAGGTGTAGTCGGGAGCCAGGCGCGAAACCGAACAGTGATCTAGCTCACACCACTTAGCAAGTCTGACGACGCCGGTGCGAGGAAGTCGACAGCGAATGCACTCAGCCCGCCTGCACCCCGGGTTTTGACGACGGCGTCGCGCGTCCGTGTGGCGATTATTGACAGGACATCATCGTGCACGCTTGGCCAGTGCCGCTGGGTCGACAATGCTGATCGTCTTACCCTGCACACGGATCCAGCCTCGATCGACGAATGCAGCGAGAGCCTTGTTGGCCGACTCGCGGGTCGATCCGGCCAGCTGGGCAAGCTCGTTCTGGTTGAGCTGATGGTCGATCCGCAGAGTCCCGTTGTCGGATTCTCCGAATCGATTCGCCAGGTCGAGGAGCAGAGTCGCCAGGCGCCCAGGGACGTCGTTGAATGTCTGATCGCACAGCTTGTTGTTGGTCCGGCGCAGCCGCCGCGCAAGTACGCGAAGCATTTGTTCGGCGGCGTCGGGTTCCTGGCGTATCCAGGACAGCAGTGCTGGGCGAGTCATCGTCGCCGCACGCACAGCGGTAATTGTGGTGACGGTGGATGTGCGGGGCCCGGGGTCGAGGAGTGCGAGTTCACCGAAAACATCGGAGGGCCCTAGGACAGCGATCAGGCTATCGGAGTTCCTGCTTTCGCACGCGACTTTGACTCTGCCGGAGATGATGACGTACAGCCGGTCGCCGGCATCTCCTTCGCGAAACACGTTGTGTCTCTGCGGAAATGACACCCACTGAAGATTCGTGACCGCTGCGGCGACAGCGCCTGGCCCGACGTCCTGAAAGATGCTGGCGCGGACCAACGCCGCATTCACCACAGGCCCACCCGAACCGATGCCATCGCTAGGCACAGTGCACGCTCATCTTTATCCCCCACTTTGCTGTAGCCGCCATGCCGTCCACTTTCCTAGATTGCCTATCTGGTTTGCCGACTTTTGCCGGCGAGCGGACGGGTTGACGTGCCAGTCAGCTTATGCGATTGTTCGCCGTATTGAGTGAAAGACCAAGCGAGCCGGGGGGCTTAGCGCTGGTCTTCACAGGGGGATTCATGCATGGTCGATTTTGGATTGTCTTCGCGGCGGCTGGCCGCGGCATCGGCGGTGTTCGCTGCGTCCGTCGCCTCGTGCGTATGCGCGGCGGGTGTGGTGATCGCTGATCCGCAGCCGATGCCGGACAGATGGACGCAGTTCGTCACCGACGACGGCTGGGTAGTGGACGTGAATACCACCAACGAGGTGATCAACCACATCGACAACCTGGCCGGCGCATCCAACTCCTGGCAGGCCCGCGTCACGCTGCGCGCAGAAGCGCGCATCACCGGCACCGGTGGCGCCGTCATCCAGGACGCCCAACTGGAATCCGGGTATTTCGTGGGATGCCGCACCGACTCCTCCCCCGGTGTCGAGGTCGGCGCCGATATCGGCATCACCCCCTATCAGCAGATCAATGGCCAGGTCTACGGCGGCGGCTACGGGCAGGGCCAAGGCGGCGCCGGCGGTGGTGGAGGTGGCGGCGGAGGCTTCGCCGACGCCTCGGGCGGGGCCACCCTCGGCGTGCAGGAACACCTCGGCGGCTACATCCGGGTGCTGCTCAAACCCGGTGGGCTGGCCCAAGTTCCGATGGACCGGATCAGCTTGCGCGACATGCACGCGGTGTCCAATCTGCGGGATCAGAACATTGAAGCCGACGGGTGCGGTGGCCAGGTGAAAATCCAGTCCTACACCACCATTCGGGTGCGCACCGACAACGGCAACGACACCCAAACCCTCTACGGCGAACCCAAGGACTTGTGATCGTGGCAACCAAATTGCGTTCCGGACATCATCGACGGTCCGGTGGTCGGCGGTTAGCGATCACTGCGGCGGTGTTTCTCACCATGACCAGCGTCGGTGGTGTCGTCAGTGTCGCCGGCACCGCCGGCGCGGACCCCGCGGCACCGGCACCAAACCCGTTGCCGGTGCCGGTGCCGCGGCCCATGCCCGAGGATCCCGCGCGGATCAATCCCATTGGCGGAGCCCGGGTTTCCTCCACCACGCCGCAGGGCGAAACCGCCGGGATGGAGCGCCCGCTCGCGGCCCAGGTCGAACGCGGCGCGGCGACGGTACCGATGTGGGCCAAAGACGGCATCTTTGCCCCCACCGCCCACCCCAACCGGCAACTCGCCATCCACCTACCAGGCGAAGTCACATTGGGTCCGGCAGCCTGGCTACCGGGCGGAGGTGCGGTCTACGGCTCGAACGACGTTGACTACCAAGTCGTCCCGTACGCCGGTGGCGGAGTCGACATCACTGTGACGCGCAAGACCGTGTTCTCCGCTTCCACGATCCCGTTCGGGGTGAAAATGCCTGCCGCGACGCACCTTCGGCAAGGCAACAACGTGGTGCTGGTGGAAACCGATGCCGCACCGGGCAATCCAGCCCGCGTGATCGGCACCTTCAGCATCCCGGCCGCAACCGATGCCAACCAAGCCCTCGTCGGCGTGACACCCACTCTGGGACCGGGTTTCCCGCCAGGACAATTCAACCTCACCATTGACCTCGGCCCCACAAGCATTTTCGCGTTCCCCGTCACCATCACCCTGTCCTACCGAGCCTCGGACGCCGCGACCACCGGCGCACCGGCCCCCAACTGGGCGGGCCTGCCCGCCGGAATACCTGCTGGCGGGGTCACTCCCCCCGTTCCGACTGGATATGTGACCGACCCGACCGGCGCGCACCGACCCGACAGCGTTGACCCCACCACCTACGCACAGCGCCACTCCGGGCACTGCCAAGGTGGGCCCGACGCCTACGCCTCCGGTGATGGGCGTTCGGCGAACTTTGTAGCCGCCTGCCAAACCCAACAACTCTGTCTCGCAGGCACTCCCACAAGCACGTCGGTCGACTCCTGCAACGACCGGCTCCTGGCACACATGTCCATCTCCTGCGTGACGGTGTTCGGCCAAACCGGTGACGACTACAACACGTGCATCCGCACCGCCTCCGACGAGGTCGCCTGGGTCAAAGCGAACATGGCCGGCGGTCCCGGCTGAGCCGTTCGCGGTATCGCACAACCGATGACCGAAAACTGGCGAGTAAGAGGGGAATCGATCGTGACTCCGATGAGAGGACGACGCCGTCGAATCGCGTTGAGCGGCCGACGGATTCTTGTCGTCCCTGCGATTGTCGCGGTGCTCTTCGCCGCTGTCATCACGTCCACTCACGATGACCGCGGTGCAGCCGTATCGGCGCTGCCGGGGGCCACGGGGCAACCGGCACCCACTGGTCCCACCGGCGGTGGCTCCGGCGGTGGTATGGGTGGGCCACCATTCCCGCTGCAGCCGCCGGACATGCCCAGCCCCCCAGGTGGTTACAACAGCGGTGCCTACCCGGCCCCTGATCAGGGCAATGGGACATCCATCTACAACTCGGATGCTCCACAAAGTCCGGGCAGTCGGAGTGGCAACCAACAGGCCCCCAACCACCCACAGCAGTTGCAGCCAGCCAACGGGACGCAGCCGCCTAATTACGATGCACCTATACAAACCCAGCCGGCGCCACGTGCATCAACGGCTCCACAACAACAACAACAGCCCACCCAGCAAGCACAGCCGAGCCAGCAGGCAAGTTCGCAGCCGGAGCGGCCTGATAGCCAACAGCAGGGGTTGCAGCAGCTGCAGCGGACGTGCGAGCAGGTCGCGGGCCCGTTGGGTATCACCGATGCGGTGGCCGTTCTGCCCGCGACGGTTCCCCGCGGCGGCGGTTACGGCGGGTTCGGCCGCGACGTGAGTGGCGGCACCGCCACCTGTCCGCTGTGCCCGGCGCAGGCCGGCCCTAACCCCGCACCCACCGGGGGCAGGCAGGTCCCACCGGCGCGGGCACCGCAGCCGCTGCGGCTGCCTGAATTCGTTGAACAGCCTGACGCCGCATCCAATCCCGAGCCCGATCCGGTGGATGAGCGGGTGTGCGATCCTGCCGATAAAACCTCGGCGTGCCGCGGCATCGTGTCGGTGTGTCTGGTCAAACCCGACAACACCGCCTCACCCGAGATCGAAGCCGAACGCCAGCTGTACATCGACCGAGGCAATATCCTGATCAACCGCAATACGGCGGTGGTGGGCCAGGATTATTTGGTGCGTCGCTCCACTAAAGGCATGGGGGCTCGGCGAGCCAACGACATCAAGAACGCGGAGGTTCCGATACCGTCAGGCAAAGCCGGGGGGCACATGCCGGACCTTGTCTGGGGAGGAGCTGTCGATGATCGCCCCGTGTTGCCGATGGATCCGTCGTTGAACAGCTCGATCGGTGGTCAGGCGAACGCCTACCGGATCGGCTACCAAGCCACCAAGTTCGTGGCGGGCATTTGGGTGCAAACCGGCAGCGGACAGTTCATGTGTCAGGCGGCGGGAGGATGACCCACACGATGCCCAGATTGCCGCGTTTGCAGGGCCGTGCCCGCACCATCACTATCGTCGCAACTGTTATTGCGCTGGCCGCGATCGCTATTGGAGGGTTTTACCACATGCCCACACCACAGACCGGTCGCGACAAGCTGCAAGCTGAACTGCGGGCGGTTGCTGAGCAGTATGTGGATGCCGCGAACCATGCTGACGGAACTCGGCTGGCGGATCTGACGATGGGCGCGGCCTACGACGACCTGACCTTCGACCAACGCTCGCTGTCACGCGATCATCAAGTCGCACCATACATCTGGACTATTCGAAGCAACCAGTTGACGGACGGCGACGCCAAACTCAAACGCTTCGATCTCTTGACGCACAGTGACGATTTCGCTGTTGTCCACGTGACAACAGATTTTGAGCGATTTCCACCCCACGCATTTCTTCCTGAGGGCAGCGTGATGTTCGTATTTCAGAAGATCAACGGGCGGTGGCGGATTTCGGCAACCCCGCGCTACTACCGCAACTGGGACAGTTAATGATTACCGGCGAAGGACCGGTGTTGGTGCGCGATGGTGGGATCGCCGCCAGGTTGCGGTCGGTGATGGCCCGGTATCTAGAGGCGATGAACCAGGGCAACCGGCGGCGGCTGTCGTTGGCGACACTGGGCGCGGCGTACTTCGATAACGATTTCGATGAGCGGTCGGTATCGCCGTTTCACCAGGTGGCCCCGTTCATCTGGACCCGGCGCGGTTGGCAGGTTCAGGCCGGCGACACGGTGTTGGCTGAATTGCGGGTGCTGGCCTACAGCGACGATATCGCCGCCGCCCACGTCACCGTCGAATTCGAGCGTCCACCAACGCATTTACTGCTACCGGACGGCAATGTCCTGGTCATCTTTCAGCGCGTCAACACCCGCTGGAAGATCAGCGCGATCACCCGCTACACCACCGAACCGGAGCACCCATGACCCGCCCGCAACCCACCGCCGCCAGCCACAAGACCCTGACCGCCATCGCTGTCGGGGCGATAGCGATGTGTGCCGGGTGCACGAGCACCCAGGCCGCCCCGGCAGCAGGACCCCGCGCGCCGGCGCCCGCCCCGGCGATGGACCTGTCCCGCATCGCCGGTGAATACCCCACACCGCCCACCTTGACCGATGCCGGCCAGACCGATGCCCCGGTCGGCGGGTGCGTGAGCCCGGGCGGCACCCCAACCCAAGCCACCCTGCACCTGGCTGGCTGCACGTCACCACAAGCCACCTACCGGGTAGTCCAGCGGGTGATCACCCCGGATCAATGTGTCCCCGACCGGGACCGCCCGTTCTACTTCAACGACGGCCACACCGAGTGGACCGCATGCATGGACATCAACTGGGACCCCACTTACTGCATCAACCTCGACGCCGTCGTCACCAAGGTCGCCTGCGACGATCCGAACGCGCACAACAAAATCAAAGCCACCCAACTGCTCCTGGACACCACCGCCGTCGACGGCTGCACCGCCAGCGGCTACGCCCACCCCACCCGTCGATACACCATCTGCACGGACACGCAGAAGTAGTCGGTGCCCGGTCCGCGGCAGGCGGGACAGTCGCTGGCTGCGAGTTCCCGCGCCGGTATGCGGACCGGGCCGTGCATTGGATGGCGCGATCAGAAGTTCATCATTGGGTACCCGCCGAATACACAGCTGGCGCCGCCGGCTACGAATTTGCCGCCAGAATTCCAAACCTTCTACACGTCACTGCGTGACGGAATTGGATACCATCTCCAAGTGCCGATGGGCATCACGCGCAGCCGTGAACTGATCGACTGGAAGTCATGGAGTGCACAAGACGGTACCGACGTTCGATTTCAGACCGCCACGCCGGAGCGATTGCCCAACACCCAAACGCTCTTCATTGTCTACGACGAAAACACCTCGGCCTACATCTTCGTGGACATTGACCCGGCGGACACCGACATCTGGGCAACCGATTCCGGCAATATATCTCCTACACCAGAAGGCACAATTCGGTGTGGGAAATCATCGACGACTGGATGCAGCTTCGTCATAGTCCGTAGGCGCGCGCCAAGACAGTCCTCACATCCATGCCATTTGCGAAGCAGCCAACTACTACCCAATCGGTGGCAGATGTGAACCAGCAAGACATAGAAACCGTCATAACGAACTACTTTTCCGCATACAACAATGCGGACGTCGACGGTATGTCGATGGTGTCTTTTGGCTATGTGTTAGCGGGGATTCAAGACAAAGGAGAGGCTTACCACGAGAATATTGTCGAGAACCTAGCCAAGAAAGGTAAGATCACTATCTTAGGGTACAGTGAGTTTTCATCTCAAAAAGATGTTCGCGCCAGCATTGTGGTCTCCACGCGCCGCGACAAGGTTCCCGCCAATGTTGAATTTCGATTCAACATGGTCAAGCTAAAAAATGACTGGCGTGTCAATCAGATTGAACAGCTTTAGTCCGATCTCCCTCAAATTCGTATTCTTGGCGCCAACCTGCGTGCCGCGAGACGGCGCCGTGCGCTCGGTGACGCCTGGCGTGTCACACTCCGTTGATCACCCCGTGCGTCACGATCGCCGCCGTCTCGTCGACCCACAACTCGTCGAGTTCGCTCTCGGGATGCAGCAGCATCCGCAACATCGTTGCGCCACCGATGATTTCGATAAGCCGTTCGGGCTTGACATCAGCTTGGACTTCGCCGCGCTCGATGCCGTGCTCCAGCCGGACCCGCACCACGTCGAACAGCCCGTGGAAGCGTGCGACGACCCTTGCGTTGAGTTCCTCGTCGGCACTCATGTCGGCCATCAGCCCCGGTAGCGCTGCCCGCACCGCCGGGCTGGTGAACACGTCGCGAGCCGCGGCGATCATTGCGCGAATATCACCGACGATGTCCCCTTCCGGGGTGTCGAGCGCGGACGGCGTCGTCGGGAACGCCGCTTCGTGCACCAACTCTGCCTTGCTCGACCAGCGGCGGTACAGCGCCGTCTTCGTCGTTCCCGCACGCTCGGCGATCGCCGCCATCGTCAGATTGGCGTAGCCGACTTCGGGCAGCAATTCGGCCGCAGCGGTCAGCACCGCCGCGTCGATCCGCGGGTCGCGGGGCCGCCCCGCGCCAGAGGGCTTGTCAAGCGGTTGCAGGTCTGATTTCATAACGCTACGCATCGTATCGTAATTACCTCGGGAAGGAAGGTTCAGTGCCGAACCAACCGGCGGAAGGCTCCGTCACGGTCGAAACGAACGTCGACCATATTCAGCGCTCCAGCCGCGACGTGACAACAGTTCCGGACATCCTGTCACAGTGGCTGTCCACCGTCATGGAAGGTGGCATCAAGCCCGACATCACCGTCGAGAGCGGTGTTGATTCCAACGGAATGTCCTCCGAGACAATCATTCTCACGGGCCGCTGGACCGAGGACGGCACGCCGGTGGAGCAGAAGTGGGTCGCGCGGGTCGCACCGACCACCGAAGACGTTCCCGTCTTCTCCTCCTACCGCCTGGACCACCAGTTCGACGTCATGCGCCTGGCCGCCGAACTCACCGACGTCCCGGTCCCGCGTGTCCGCTGGCTCGAGAACACCGGCGAGGTCCTCGGTTCACCGTTCTTCCTGATGGATTGCGTCGACGGCGTGGTTCCGCCGGACGTGATGCCGTACACCTTCGGCGGCAACTGGTTCGCCGACGCCACCCCGGAGCAGCAGCGCACTCTGCAGGACAGCACCGTCGAGGCCATCGCCAAGCTGCACTCGATCCCCGATGCCGCCAAGACTTTCGGTTTCCTCCAGGAGATCGATCCGCCCGGCGACACCGCGCTGCGCCGCCACTTCGGCTGGCTGAAGGACTGGTACCAGTATGCGGCGTCGGGCCTCGGCCGCTCACCATTGGTCGAGCGCGCCCTCGTCTGGCTGGAGGAGAACTTTCCTGAAGACGTCGCGGCGTCGGAATCCGTTCTGGTGTGGGGTGATTCGCGCATCGGCAACGTGATGTACAAGGACTTCCGGCCGTCCGCGGTCCTCGACTGGGAGATGGCAACTGTCGGCCCGCGTGAATTCGACGTCTCGTGGATCATCTTCGCGCACAAGGTGTTCCAGGAACTCTGCGGCCTCGCCGAACTACCCGGCCTGCCAGACGTGCTGCGCGAAGAGGACGTGCGTGCCACCTACAAGAACCTCACCGGGGTCGAGGTCGGCGACCTGCACTGGTTCTACATCTACTCCGCCGTGGTCTGGTGTTGTGTATTCATGCGCACCGGCGCCCGTCGCGTGCACTTCGGCGAGATGGAACAGCCCGACGACATCGAGTCGCTCTTCTACCACAAGTCTCTGCTGGAGAAGCTCCTGGAAGGAACCGCCTAAATGCTCGGCCCCATGGACGAATATCCGATCCACCAGGTCCCCCAGCCCATCGCGTGGCCCGGGTCCAGCGACCGGAATTTCTACGACCGCTGCTACTTCAACGCGCACGACCGCACCGGCGACGTCTTCGTCATCACGGGCATGGGCTACTACCCCAATCTCGGCGTCAAGGACGCCTACTTCCTTGTCGCCCGCCGCGATGGCGGCAAATTCGGCGGGGGTGGTGACACGCAAACAGCAATCCACCTGTCCGACGCCATCGACCAGGACCGGCTGAACCAGCACGTCGTGGGCTACCGCATCGAGGTCACCGAACCGCTGCACAAAGTGCGCATCGTTCTCGACGAGACCGAAGGCATCGCGGCGGACTTGACGTGGACCGGACTGTTCGACGTCGTGCAGGAGCAGCCGCACCTCATGCGCCAGGGCAACAGGGTGACGCTGAACGCCCAGCGCTTCGCTCAATTGGGTTCCTGGAGTGGCTCTCTCGCCATCGACGGCGAGGAGATAAAGGTCAGCCCGGATACCTGGATCGGTTCGCGCGACCGCTCCTGGGGCATCCGTCCGGTCGGTGAGGCCGAGCCGGCCGGCCGCCCGGCCGATCCGCCGTTCGAGGGCATGTGGTGGCTGTATGTGCCGATCGCGTTCGAGGAGTTCTCGCTCGTGATGATCATCCAGGAGGCCCCCGACGGCTTCCGGTCGCTCAACGACTGCAGCCGCGTCTGGAAGGACGGACGCGTCGAGCAGCTCGGCTGGCCGCGCGTGAAGATCCACTACGTCTCCGGTACCCGCATCCCCACCGGGGCCACCATCGAGGCGACGGCGCCGGACGGCACACCGGTCCGCTTCGATGTGGAATCCAAGCTGCCCGTGCCGATCCACGTGGGCGGCGGCTACGGCGGTGACGCCGACTGGTTGCACGGCATGTGGAAGGGCGAGAAGTTCACCGAACGCCTCACCTATGACATGACCGACCCCGGGATCATCGCCCGCTCCGGCTTCGGCGTCATCGACCACGTCGGTCGGGCGGTGTGCCACGAGGGCGACAAACCACCAGCCGAAGGCTGGGGTCTGTTCGAGCACGGCGCGCTGGGCCGGCACGATCCGTCGGGCTTCCCAGACTGGCTGACCATGGCCCCCTAGTTTTGCTCTTTCCGAGCAAACAGGAATGTCCCCGATACAACGGCGTATCGGGGACATTTGCCTTCAGTGACGCTAGCTGGCCCACCACAGTGACGCCGCGAGGATCACCTCGACGAGGCCGTAGAACCAGTTGGGGTAGAACGACGTTCGACGCCACTGACACCCTTACCTCCAGACGACGACGGGGAGGCAACCAGCATGGCTCACCCGAGTCTCACCGTCAGGCGAAACGATTCAGAGTCGCCACATTTCGCGTTCGGTGGCGGCCTGCTCGAAAGCCTTATGACGAAAAGTCTCCGGCTGACGCACTTTCGTCGCCAGATGCATCCGGGTCACAAACGCGGTGGTGACATCCGACCACCAGTGCATCGCAGCCGCGGCGGGGTGGAAGCCAACAGGCGCAGAGTTGATCGCCATCGCGGTATCCCTTCACGAACTCCGACAATGCTATTGAGATCGCACATCCTCGGCGACGGGCAACGTCGGCACTAGTGCTCACGTTCAGCGACGGAGGTCGCGGATATATTCCCGCCGCGGTGTCGGAGTTCGCCGTCCTCCCTATTCCAGCCCGGCGGTGCCGTCGGGTTTGACGGTGATCTTGAGCCCGGCGAGGTCCTCGTGGGTGCTGGCCTCGGCTTGCGATGCATCGGTGATCACCGCGAGCGCCCGGCTGCCGCTGGGCGTGCGGACGGCGACGAACACCTTCTCCGGGGCACCCTCGCGGGTCACCGGCGTCGTCCACGTCTCCACCGTGCCCGTGCCGGACCAGTCGTTCTCGGCGGCCGCGGTAGGTTCGGCGTCCACCGCCGATTGCACGTCCTCCCAACGGAACTCATATGCCGGCGGCTGCGTGCTGTAGACGCCGAAGCTGTGCTTGGTCAGATAGCCGCCGTTGGCGGTGACGAGGCCAATCTGACCCGGATTGGCCGTCAGTCGCTCAGCCATGGTGGCGATGGAATGCGAGACATAGTTGTTCCACGGCCCGCCGGCGAACGTCAGACCACCGGTCACCGTCAGTGGCCGCGCCGGATCATCGAGCGCCAGACCGAGCTCACGGGCGGCGACCTGCACCGCCGACGGGAAGCACGAGTACACATCCACCGCATCGACAGCGTCGACACCCAGCCCGGTCAGCTGCAGCACCCGGCGGCCCGCGATCCGAATCGCGGGCGACCCCGAGAAGCTCGCCCGCTCCCCGATCAGGTAGCTGTCATGCGCGTCGGTGCCGGCGTACGGGAAAACCCACCGGTCCTTCGGGATCTGCAGCGCTTCGGCCTTGGCTACCGACGTCAGGATCAGGGCCGCGCCTTGGTCGACCATGTTGTTGGAGTTCATCAGCTTGGTGTACGGCCAGCTGATCATCCGATTGTCCGGGCCGGGCTGCCAGATCTGCTCGGCAGGCACCGCGTCCCGGCTCCAGGCATGCGGATTACCAGCTGCCACATCACTGAACCGCGCCCACAGCCCACCGATCCGGCGCCGGTGCTGATCGAGTGTCTCCCCCGCCGCGATCCGTAGCGCCTGCTCGAACATCGGGTAGACGTGCGACGGCGCCACCAATCCAATCCGGAGTTCGGCGGGTCCGGCCATGGTGAACTCGGGGTCGCTGGGCGCCATCGGGACGGACTCTTCCTGCTCGGTCCCGACCAGCCGCTCACCCCGGGCCTTCAAACGCGTCCGTGTCCGCCAGGTTTCGCCGCCGGCGATCAGCACCACGTCAATGCGGCCCTGCTGAATGTCCAGGCCCGCCTGGTTCACCAGCGACTGCGGCACATTGCCGCCGATCGGGGTGTAGCGCGTGACGGCGTCGGGTGCGCCGATGCGCTGGGCCAGCAACAGACCGGGGTCTCGGTAGCGCACCGACAGCAGGTTGACGATCCGCACGGCGTCGACCGCCTCCAGGACGCGGGCGTCCGCGGCCGCACGGGCCGCGGCTTCCATCAGGTCGACAGGCTCGCTGCCCGGGTTCTCGTCGTACTGGTTGACCTGGCCGTAGCCGACGAGCACCGGGGTTCTGGGATCAAGTGACACTGACGTTTCCTCTTCTGGCGCCGGACCTTCTCCGGAATACCTCCACCTTGGCGGCCTGTGGGCGGCACTGTAAACGACCAGAGCGGAAACCAGCACATGAGCGTTCGGGACATCTGATCGCCCCAGGGGCCGCAGATGTCCTCAACGGAAACGCGTAGGTGTCGCACAATGCGATTTACAGAGCGGCGGCGACAGCATTGCATGGAACTGACAGGTGCATGGACCAGACATGCAGAAGGGTGAACACATGACGATGAGCGTGGCCGAACGCGCCGAACTCGCCGCGGCAGTCAAAGACCTGCTCGGTGAGCATTGCACCGAAGCCGACGTCCGCCGAGTCATGGACACCGACGACGGATTCGATCGCGACCTGTGGAACAAGTTGGCGGACCAGGGCGTCGCGGGTCTGATCGTCGACCCCGAATACGGCGGCGTCGGGTTGGGAGCGCAGGAGTTGGAGGCGGTCGCCGAGGCCACCGGTGCGGCGTTGCTGCCCGCCCCGTTCCTATCGAGTGCGGTTTTCGCCACCGCGCTGATTCAGGCCGCCGGCTCTGATGAGGACAAAGCGCGGCTCTTGCCTGGGTTGGCCGAGGGTTCCTCGATCGCCACCGTGGCAGCCACCGGTCCCCGTGGCACGTGGGCGCCCGACGGCGTTGCAGTGCAGGCAGTCGTGCACGGTGCGGAATACCGGCTCACCGGCGGCGCGCACTATGTGCTCGACGGGCAGATCGCCGACGTCATCATCGTTGTCGCGAAGGCCGACGAGGGCGTCGCGATCTTCGAGGTCGACCCAGACGCACCCGGCTTGGACCGCACCGCCGCAACAGTTTTCGACCCCACCGTCCGGCTGTCGACGTTCACCTTCGACCGGACCCCGGCCCGTCGCCTCGGCACCGGCGGCTGGGCCGCCGTCGAACACGCGCTGTCTCTCGCGGTGATTGCCCTCGCCGGGGAACAGGTGGGTGGTGCCCGACACCTGTTCGACATCACCGTCGAATACCTCAAGACCCGCATCCAATTCGGCCGCCCCATCGGCAGCTTCCAGGCGATCAAGCACATGGCCGCCGATCTGTTGCTGGAAGTCGAATCCGCCACCTCGGCCGCGCAGCATGCCGCCGCCCAATTCGATGCCGACCCAACTGGCGCAGACGGTGCCGTCGCATTGGCCGGATTCGCCTGTGCGGAGGCGTATCACACCACCGCCATGCAGTCGATCCAGATGCACGGAGGTATCGGCTTCACCTGGGAACATCCCGCACATCTGTTCCTGCGCCGGGCCCGCACCGGGCGTCAGTTGTTCGGCAGCTCACGTGATCACCGTGAGCGCTACCTAGCATCGAAGGGGGCCTGACATGACCACCACGGCACCGTCTGCCGACGATCTGCGCACCGAGGTACGCGCCTGGCTCACGGAGAACTGGACCGCACTGCCGCCGTCGGACGATCCATGGGTCAGCTCGCCTGAGGAAATCGCCTGGCGGGAAAAGGTTCTCGATGCCGGCTACGCCGTACCGACGTATCCGGCCGACTGGTTCGGCCGCGGCTACCCGAGCAAGCTCGCCGCAGTGATCCACCAGGAGTTCCGCGCCGCCAAGGCCCCAGGCGCCTGCCAGGACAAGCACAACATCCCTGCCAACACCTTGTTCGCGTTCGGCTCGGACGAGTTGAAACACGAACTGCTGCGCGACTTTCTGACCGGAGCGGCGCGGACCTGCCTGCTCTACAGCGAACCCGGCGCGGGATCCGATCTGGCCGGGGTGAGCACCACGGCAGTGCGCGACGGCGACCGCTGGGTGGTCACCGGCCAGAAGGTGTGGACCTCCGGTGCGGCGACGTCGGAGTACGGCCTCCTCATTGCGCGCACCGACTGGGATGCGCCCAAACACAAAGGCATGAGCTACTTCATCATCCCGATGCGACAGTCCGGCATCGAAGTGCGACCACTGGTCCAGATCACCGGTGAATCGCATTTCAACGAGGTGTTCATCTCCGATGCCACTGTCCCGCACGCGAATCTCATTGGCGGAGAAGGCAATGGCTGGCGGGTACTGCAGACCGCACTCGCATACGAACGTTCCATCATGGGTGACGGTGGGCGTGGATCGCGCAACAAGTCGAAGGCCGACAGTCTGGTCGAACTGGCCCGCGAGCACCGACGACTCGACGACGCCGCGCTGCGAGAGAGGCTGGCGAACGTCCTGGCGTTGCGGGAACTCAACCGGCTCAACAATCTTCGCGCCAAGGCGTCCACCAGCCAGGGCACATCGAGTTCGATCATGTCGCTGGGAAAGCTCGCGATGTCGCGAATCCTGCATGCGGAGGCCGCGTTGAAGACCGACATCATCGGGACCGAATCACTGTTGGCGGGCCCGGACAACCCTGAGGCCGACGACGTGAACTTCCTGTCCCTCAACGCGTTCTTCACGTCGATCGGCGGTGGCACCGACCAGATCCAGCGCACCATCATCGGGGAACGCGTACTGGGGCTCGCAAAGGAGCCCGAGACCGACCGCGACATCCCGTTCCGGCAGGCGCGACGCAGTTGACGAACACGGCCTACGACCCGCCGCTCGCCGGGATCGAGATTCTCGATCTCACCGCCGGCCCCATCACGGCTGTCGGCCGGCTGCTGGCCGACCTCGGCGCCCACGTCACGACGGTCAACCTGGCCGGCGTGACGGCGCCCGACTCTGTCGGACCCAACATCGACGGCATACCGATCGGCACGGCCATCAACCGTCTCGGCATCCCAGCAGTCCACATCGATGCGTCGACACCGGCCGGCCAGCAGTCATGGGCTGCGATGTTGGCGACCGCCGACATCCTCATCGAGAACACGCGCCCGGATTCGGAAGCCGAAAAATCCCTGGCAGTCAGGCAGATTCACGCTGACCATCCGGCGTTGGTCATCCTCTCCATCAGTGACTTCGGTCGCGATACGCGTTATCGGGGCTGGCAGGCCACCACACCTGTGCTGCACGCCTTGACCAGCGAACTGTCCCGCTCGGGCATCCCCGGACAGGCGCCGCTGGTGCCACCGAGCGCCGACCTGCCGTATCACGTCGCCGCGGCGCAGGCCGCGTTCTTCGCGCTCTGCGTGTATCTCGATCGGTTACGCACGGGCACAGGTGATCTCATTGATTTCGCGGTACTCGAGGGAGCGATGCAGACCCTCGACCCACCGTTCGGTACTGCGGGCAGTGCGGCGGCAGGCGTGCCCATCAGCGAACAGAAGCGGAACTGGGTTGCCGAGCAGCAGCGCTATCCGATCTTCAAATGCAAGGACGGCCACGTCCGCATGTGCGTACTGGCAAAACGCCAGTGGCAGGGCATGTTCGAGTGGATGGGGCGCCCGGAAGAATTCGCCGACCCGAAGTTCAACAGCCTCCGCGAGCGTTTCGCGTCGGCGACGTTGTTCGGGGCCATCGAGGATTTCTGTGCCGACAAGACCCGCGCGGAGCTCGAACTCGCGGGGCAACGGCACGGTGTGCCGACGGCGGCGGTGCTGAGCCTGGCCGAGGCGCTGTCCACGGAACAGGTTGCCGCGCGCGGCTTCTTCCGCGAGACGGAGCTCTCTCCCGGGCTGGCGGCACCGGTGCCGGTCGGCGTGGTCGAGATCGACGGGCACCGGGCCAGCGCTCTGAACATCGACGCACCGAAGCACCGGCGCCGTCGCGATGCCCCCACCCTCTCGGCGCGCGACCGCGGCGATCTCGGACTGCCACTGGAGGGGCTGCGCGTCCTGGACCTCGGCGTCATCGTCGTCGGCAGCGACACCGGGCGCCTGTTCGCCGACCTCGGCGCCGACGTCGTGAAGATCGAGAATTCTGCCTTCCCGGACGGGCTGCGCATCAGCCTCACCCGGATGACGCAGGCCTACGCCGCCGGCCACCGGAACAAGCGGTCGATCGGGATCGACCTGCGGTCCGAGGAAGGCCGGGCCCTCGCCCACCAGCTGGTGGCGCAGTCCGACGTCGTCCTGAGCAACTTCAAACCCGGTGTGGCAGCGGCACTCGGCATGGATTTCGCCACGCTGCAGCAGATCAATCCGCGCATCGTCGTCGTCGACAGCTCGGCATACGGCCCGAGCGGGCCGTGGGCCAAACGGCTGGGTTACGGGCCGTTGGTTCGCGCCGCGGCAGGCTTCACAAAGTTGTGGACCTACCCGGACGACCCCGATACCTTCTGCGACACCGTCACGGTCTACCCCGATCACGTGGCGGCGCGGATCGGCGCGCTGAGTGCGGTCGCGCTGCTGCTGCGCCGCGAGCGCAGCGGTGGCGGTGGATCGGCGAGCATCGCGCAGTCGGAGGTGATGCTCAGTCACCTGGCCGACGATATCGCCGGTGAGGTACTCACCCGTCGCGGTCATGCTCGCGATGGCCGGCCGGCTCGCGACGCACCCTGGGGCCTGTTTCCGGGCGCTGGTGACAACACCTGGCTCGCGGTGACCGTCCGGGATGACGCCGACTGGTCAGCCCTGTGCGCGGTGATCGACCGGCCCGATCTGAGCGCCGATTCGGGGTTGGCTTCGCGGGCCGGGCGGGATGCTCAGCGCGCACGGCTCGATGAGGCACTCAGCGCGTGGACGTCCCGGCACGCACCGGCGGATGCGATGGCGCAGTTGCAGTCAGCGGGTGTCCCGGCCGGGGCCGTGCTGCACGCCGTCGAGGTCCCTACCTGGGACTACTACGCGGAGCGACGGGCGTTCCGCGAGGAACTGCATCCGCACGGGCCGTCACCGTTCATGATGGAGAACGTGCAAATCCATGCTGACCTCATCCCCGATCCCTTGCTGGGGCAGGCACCGCTGCTCGGGGAGCAGACCCGCGAGGTCGCGGCCGAACTGCTCGGCTTGGACGACGACAGAATCGCCGATCTGATCGCGCGCGCCGTTCTCGAAGTGCCTGCGGCAATGGAACATTCGGGACGGTAACCGACACAACCCATGGAAATCGACTTCACCCGGCTTCGCTACTTCGTCGCTGTCGCCGAAGAACTGCACTTCAAACGCGCGGCCGACCGGTTGATGATCACCCCGCCGCCGCTGAGCAAGCAGATCAAATTGCTCGAGCGGGAACTCGGCGGGGACCTGTTCGAGCGGACCTACCACGAGATCCGGCTGACACCGCTGGGCCTCCAACTACTGGAGCCGGCGCGCGACATTCTGCGCCGGGTCGAGCAGCTGAAGACCACCGCGTCACGAATCACCCAGGCGAGCAATCCGATTCGCATCGAAGCGACCGCCTACGCGCCATCGGATTTCCTGGCGAGATTCGAGCAGGCGGTAGCCGGCCTCACGGTGCCCGCCGAGTTCAGCGTGCCCGGGTCTGCGGCCGAAGTGATCGCCAAGCTCGTCTCCGGACACGCCGACCTCGGTCTGATCCACCTGCCGGCCGCCGACAAGCGCATCCGCCACCGGGTGGTGGCCACATATCCGGGCGCGGCAGCGGTGCGTTTCGACGACCCACTGGCCGCCAATGACACCATCGCCATCGAGGACCTGCGGGACCGCGACGTCGTGATCGACTTCGCGCGACCCAATCCCGTCGTCCTGGCTCAGATGACGCGCGGACTGAACCAGCGCGGCGTCACGCGCATCGTGCGGACCGTCGGTCAGCTGGGCGGCGAGCTGGAGATGGCCAGCCATGTGTTCAACCGATACCTCGTCGCGCTGGTCAGCTATGCGCCGGCCTCGACGCTCGGCCGCATCTTCTCGCCGCCCGAGTTCAAGCTGATCCCCATCGACGAAAGCACCTGGGCCCCAGCCAAGATCGCGCTCGCATGGGCGCCGGAACGACTGGGCAACCCGGGCGAGATCGAGGCCGTCGTGGACCAGCTGGCCGCTGCCCTCGGGTAACCCACACATACCTGTCAGCGCGCGGCGGTACGCTGCCTCGACGCAGAAGCTCCACCAAGGTGGTCCCGGAAGGTGTGGATACCGTGCTCGACGCCGACGATGTGCGCCGTATCGCGCTGTCGCTCCCTGAGACCCGCGAGAAGGAGCGTTGGGGTCATCCGACGTTCGACGTGGCGCGCAAGATGTTCGTCACCGTGCCCGACGACGAGACCTCTTTTGCGGTGCGCTGCCCCAGGTTTGACCGCGAGGAACTGATCGCTGCCGAACCGCACAAATTCTGGGTACCGCGACACGAGGCGGCGTCGGCCTGGGTACGGGTGCGGCTGGCGGCTCTCGATGACGTGCAGGAACTGACCGATATCCTCACCGACTCATGGCGATTGGCCGCCCCGAGCCGGCTCACCGAGCAGAAGCAGGTCTAATCCGGAAATGCCCACGTGACCGTGTGACGCCGCGGCTAGGCTCACTTCGTGTCCGCGATCCTGATCAAGCACCCCGTCGTCGACGGCGTTTTGGACTCCTTCGGGGACGCCCTCGGGGCTGATGCGGGCCGTTACCGGAACCACGTCTACCGCGCTCTGAACTATCAGAGAAAGCTGCTCGGGCTGAGCGCGGTTCCCGATGCCATCGCGTTGGCGTGGGCAGTGCACGATATCGGCGTGTGGACGACCAGCTGGGACTACATCGCCCCGTCGGCGGCGCAGGTCGACGTGCTGGCGCCCCGATACGGCATCAATGACGTCGCCCGGGTGCGGCTGATGGTGGAATTGCACCACAAGGTGCGGCCGTACCGGCAGGACGATTGGGTCGAGACGTTCCGGGTGGCCGATCGGATCGATGTCTCCCTC
This sequence comes from Mycolicibacterium sp. CBMA 226, assembly GCF_009729075.1. Classification (GTDB taxonomy): domain Bacteria; phylum Actinomycetota; class Actinomycetes; order Mycobacteriales; family Mycobacteriaceae; genus Mycobacterium. The sequence continues at coordinate 57,262 of NZ_VTGY01000019.1, forward strand.
GGCCTGCTTCCCGGCATGCTGACGCGCGTGGAGATCAGAGAGGTGGTCGAGGCGTTCCCGTACGACGGCTTCCATAACCTGTTGGTCCGCACCGCGGCGGCCTGGACGGCGAAGCACCCGCTGCGGCCCATGCCGATGATGCGTTGGTGAGTGTCAGCGACCGACCGGCATTTGCTTGCGGTGCCACTCGTGGCGCCGAGGGCAGATCAGACCCGCTGCGCCACCCGCCCGAACACCATGGATTCTTCGATGCGGTCGAACCGGTGGTCGATGACGTCGAGCACGTAGTTGTGGCGGACGTGCCATGGGCGATGCGTGCCGGACTTGGGCAGCGCGTGCGGGTTGCGGTTGATGTAGCCGGCGTCGAGGTCGAAGGTCTTCTTCTCGACCATCGGGACGTCACCCAGGTGCGGGTAGGCGTGGGTGTAACCGTGAGAGTCCATGTACGCCACCAGTTTTGCGAACGCACGTGCAGTCATGTCGGCGCGCAAGGTCCACGATGCGTTGGTGTAGCCCAGGCACCATGCCATGTTCGGCACGTCCTCGAGGAGGAACTCCTTGTACACGTAGCGGTCTGACGGTGTGATTGCGACTCCGTCGACCGACAGGGAGATGCCGCCGAGGGCCTGCAACTCCAGTCCTGTCGCGGTGACGATGATGTCGGCGTCAATGCGCCCACCGGATTTCAGCACGATGCCGGTGGCGTCGACGTGAGAGATGTGGTCGGTGACGACCTCAGCGCGGCCGTCACCGATGGCGGCGAAAATGTCCCGGTCGAGCACCGCGCAGAGGCGTTGATCCCACGGATCGTATTTCGGGTTGAAGTGCACATCCACCGGGTAGCCCGGCGGCAGCGCGGCCATGGCCCGATTGCGGATGAGGCGGCGACCGCCCTTGGGGAACTTGCGCAGCAGGTTGTAGCTCAGCACCCCGATGAGCACGTTCCGGAACCACACGATGCGGTGAGCGATCTTGCCCGGCAACAGCTTCCGGATCAGGTTGACCATCGGGTCGATCTGCCACTGCGACATCAGGTAGGTGGGCGACCGCTGCAGCATGGTCACCTTCGCGGCGGTCTTCGCCATGGCGGGCACCAGGCTGATGGCGGTGGCACCACTGCCGATCACCACCACCTTCTTGCCGGTGTAATCCAGTGCCTCCGGCCAGAACTGCGGATGGACGACGTCGCCCGTGAACGCGTCGATGCCGGGGAAATCGGGGGTGTACCCCTGGTCGTAGTTGTAGTAGCCGGTGCCGCAGAACAGGAATCGGGCGCGGTAGGACCTGGGCTCGCCGTTCTGCACTGTCTGCACCGTCCAGGTGTCGGTCGTCGAATCCCAGTCGGCCGACTGCACATGGGTGTTGAAGGTGATGTGACGGTCGATGCCGTGCGTGTGCGCCGCGGTGGTCAGGTACTCGCGGATGTGGTCGCCGTCGGCGATGTTCTCCGGCCGGGTCCACGGCTGGTACGGGAAGCTCAGCGTGAAAATGTCGCTGTCCGAGCGAATTCCGGGGTAGCGGAACAGATCCCAGGTGCCGCCGATACGTGCCCGTCGCTCCAGGATCGCGTAGGTGGTCTGGGGGTTGCGTTGGTGCAGCCGATATGCGGCGCCGATGCCGGAGATGCCGGCACCGATGATCAGCACATCAACGAACTCGCTGTCGCTACCCGTCATGAATTTCCCTCGATCTATCCGGTACCGCCGGTTCCACCTTAGGGCATCTCGGTCTCAGGCAGTCGAGCTGTGGGCCGTTCCGGCGAGCAGCGCGCGCAAATGCCGATTGACCTGGTCGGGGCGTTCGAGGTTGGCGCAATGCCCACCGCTCAACTCGACGAACGACCAGAGATTGGGCACGTTCCTGGCGATCCGCCGCGACGCCGCGATCGGCAGGAGCCTGTCGTTGGTACTGCCGATGACCAGCGTCGGCACCGTCAGGTTGTCGAGGCCGATGTGATGGGCGTCGAGGTTGTCCACCAGCGCGTTGACCCACCCGCTGCGGCCTGCGGCAGGGGTGCCCATGAACAGTTCGTAGACGTAGTCGGCGACCGCCGGGTCGGCGTCACGACCGACCGCGATCATCGCGACGAACTGGCGGGCTGCCTTGCGTGACCCCGGCACCAGCGGCGCCCCGCCGAAGGTCTTCAGGATGCGACCGGCGGCGTACGCCCGGGACTTCGCCAGTGAGTTCGGGACCTGCGCCAGCTGGACCAGCTTCAGGAGGTCACCGGTGGTGGTGTTGATCAGGGCGACGGCGTCCGCGCACTCGGTGACGCGCTGCGGGTACCGCTGCGCCCACGAAGTGATGGCGATGCCGCCCATCGAATGCCCGGCGATGACGGCCCGCTCCCCCGGCCTGAGCGTCGCGCTCAGCACCGAGTCGAGGTCGGCAGCGAGGAAATCCAGGTTGTATTTGTGGCGGCCTTTGGGAGCCTCACTCTGGCCGTGCCCACGGTGGTCGTAGGCGATCACCCGGTAGTCGGTCGCCAAATCCGCGATCTGGTTGCCCCAAACGCCGATGGCGCAGGTGATGCCGTGGGCGAATACGATCGGCTGACCGTGTTCGGGACCGAAGATCTCGGCGTGCAGCCGGGTGCCGTCAACGGCCATGATCTCCAGGGAACGGCCTGGTGGCAGGGCTGGGGGACGTCCGGGTTTGACCCGTTGGGTCTGATTGAAGACGGTCATACTGCTCCGTTCGGGTTCGGCGACGTTGCCGGCGGGACATCCCGTACCGCGAGCCTACCTAAATGACCAGCACAGGTTTGACAGCTCGACCGGCCGTGGCGTCCGACCACACGTCGCCGAAGTGATCGAACTGGTAGGTCCGTACCAGCTTTTCGACCGGCAGCTCGCCCTGAAGGACGTGCCCGGCCAGCCGCGGGATGAAACTGTGCGGCTCGCTGTCGCCTTCGATGACACCCTGTACCCGCAGGCCGTTGGCCAGGATCAGTCCCACGGGCAGTTCCGCGGTCAGCGCGCCCAGCCCGACGAGCGCGAGCGCGCCGCGCTTGCGTAGCAGCGTCAGGGCGGTACTGATGACGTCACCGCGCGCCGTCGTGTCGACGGCCAGCGTCGCGCCACCCCCGGTCAATTCCATGATTTCGGCCGGCAGGGTCTCCGACGACGAGTCGACGGCCCCTGTGGCACCCAATTCGATTGCCAGCGAACGGCGTTCGGCGATCGGGTCGACGGCGATGATCGTGCGGCAACCGGCTATGCGCGCACCCATCACCGCCGACAGGCCCACCGCGCCGGCGCCCCACACCACCAGTACGTCGTCGGGTCCCGCCGTCAAGGTGTTCAGCACCGCGCCGACCCCGGTCTGCACACTGCAGGCCAATGGCGCCGCCAGGTGGGCATCGATGCCGTCGGGCAGAACCACGACATTGGACGGGTTGGCCAGTGCGTGCGTGGCGAAGCTGGATTGTCCGAAGAATCCACCGCGAACCGGCTGACCGTCCAGCCGCAGGGCGCTCGTGTCGTCGCCCCGGTCGCCGGCCATGTTCAGACGGGCGGCGTGGTCGCAGTAGGCGGGCGTGTCGGACGCGCATGCGGCGCACTGCGAGCAGCTGGCGAAGGTCAGGACGACCTGCCGGCCGACGTCGAGGCGGGCGTCGGGGCCGGCGGCCAGGACGGTGCCGGCGCCCTCGTGACCGAACACCATGGGCAGTCGCTTTTCCGGCCAGCGTGCGGCCGTGCTGATATCGGTGTGGCAGATGCCGACGGCAGTGATGCCCACCAGCACCTCGTCGCCCTGCGGCTCACGAATCTGGACATCGGTCAGTTCAGGCGCCGAACCCGGGCGAAGCAACACGGCGGCACGTGCGTCGATCATTCACGGATGGTAGGTCGACGGTAATCTGCGCCGGGTGACCGGTATCGACAAATGCCGAGTGCCGCGCGGATGACGCACCGCCAGTTGCCCCGATGGTCGGTCCCGCTCGTCTTTGTCACCGGTGCGGCGTCGCAGTACCTCGGTGCCGCGATCGGCGTTTTCCTCTTCTCGACCACCCAGCCCGCCACCGTGGCGTGGCTTCGGGCCGCAGCGGGAGCGCTGGTGCTGGTGGCCTGGCGCCGGCCGTGGCGAATTCCGTTGACGCGCCGCCGCGTCGCGGTCGCGACCGGGTTCGGGTTGATCACTGTCAGCATGAACATCGCGTTCTACGAGGCGCTGGCGCGCGTCCCGCTGGGCACGGCCGTTGCGGTGGAGTTCATCGGGCCGACCCTGGTGGCCACGCTCGGCTCGCGCAGACCGCGTGATCTCCTGGCCGCTGCCCTCGCCGCCGGCGGGGTGGCCCTCTTGGCCGGCATCGAATTCACCTCCGAGCTTGCCGGCGTGGCATGGGCACTGGCCGCCGCAGCGCTGTGGGCCGGGTACATCGTGGTGGGCAAACGGGTGGCCGATGCACACGGCGGGCTGGACAGCCTCGCCCTCGGGATGTCCACCGCCGCGGCCATTTTGGGCCCGGTGATCATCGGCCTGCAGGCCCACACGAACTCGGCGGTGTTCCTCGACCCGCGTACCTGGCTGCTCGGTCTGGGCGTCGGCCTGTTGTCGACGGCCATCCCGTACGCCCTCGACCAGATCGTGCTCCGCCAGGTCGGCCAAGCGAGCTTCGCGATGCTGTTGGCGCTGTTGCCCGTGACGGCAACTCTCATCGGGCTCACGGTGCTGCACCAAGTTCCGACAGTCGGCGAGATCGCCGGCATCGGATTGGTGGTAGCCGGCCTTTTACTCGGTGCCCGCGGCGCACCGTGAAGCCGACATGCGACAGTGACAGTGACCCACCGGCATGCCTACAGGAGAAGAGCACCATGCGCGCCATTCAGATCGCCCGGTTGGACGGCCCGTCGGCGGCCGAGCTGAACGAGATTCCCGAACCTGACGGGACCGGTGCGGTGGTGATCGAAGTGCACGCCGCCGGCGTCGCCTTCCCCGACGCGCTGCAGTCGCGCGGCCTGTATCAGCACAAGCCCGAACTGCCGTATACCCCCGGTGCCGAGCTCGCGGGTGTGGTGCGCAGCGCGCCCGACGGCGCGCATGTGGCGGCCGGCGACCGGGTGGCGGCCTTGACCATGCTGTCCGGAGCGATGGCCGAAGTCGTTGCGCTACCGGCTGACCGCGTCTTCAAGCTGCCCGACACGGTGTCGTTCGAGGCCGGCGCCGGACTGCTGTTCAACGATCTGACGGTGCACTGCGCGCTGCGGACGCGCGGCCGGCTGACGCCGGGTGAGACGGTGCTGGTGCACGGGGCCGCCGGCGGCATCGGCACGTCGACCCTGCGACTGGCCCCGGCGTTCGGGGCAGCCCGCACCATTGCGGTGGTGAGCTCCGAGGACAAGGGCGAAATCGCCCGTGCCGCTGGTGCTTCCGACGTCGTGCTGGCCGACGGCTTCAAGGACGCGGTGCGTGAGTTGACCGGCGGCCGCGGTGTCGATCTGATCCTCGACCCGGTGGGCGGCGACCGGTTCACCGATTCCCTGCGGTCGCTGGCCCCCGGCGGCCGGCTGCTGGTGGTGGGTTTCACCGGCGGCGACATCCCGACGGTCAAGGTGAACCGGCTGTTGCTCAACAACGTCGACGCAGTCGGCGTCGGCTGGGGCGCGTGGGCCATGACCCATCCCGGTTACCTCGCCGAGCAATGGGAGGAGCTGGAGCCGCTGCTGGCGTCCGGCGCGGTGCCCCCGCCGGTACCCGAGGTGTATCCGCTGGAGCGGGCCGCAGACGCCATCACGTCGCTGGAAAACCGCTCTGCGAAAGGAAAAGTGGTCGTCAAGGTGCGCTGACCGGCAGCACCAGCCGGGACTGCCCGCCGTCGCCGTGCGCGACGGTGTGCACCGACGGCACCATCCGGGTGGCGGTGGCCAGCGGGTCACCGGTCCCCAGATTGCGCGCGAACCGCGGGAAACAGCCGCCGGCGATCAGCAGCCGGACACGGTGGCCGGCCGCGAATCGGTATGCGGTGGCGTCGAGTTCCAGGCGCAACAACGCCTGCGGGGCGTCTGCCGCGGTCAACCGCAGGTATCCGTCGGTGACGTTGGTCGAATGCCCGTCCGGCGCAACATCACTGACGCGCACGAACACGTCGGCGTGCGGGTTGTCGGTCCGATGGTCCAGTTCGACGTACGGCGTGCCGATGACGTCGAGGTCCGCAGGCAGCACGGGGCCGGTGAAGGACAGGACGTCCGATCGTTCGGCCAGCGCGGTGTCGTCGATGTACCCGGATTTGCCGGAAACCAGAAGGCGCCCACCGATACTCGGCGTGGGGTCGGCGGGGTCGTAGACGAACGTCGACGGCGCCCCGCTGTCCGGCGGAGTTTCGGCCAGCGCCCCGCCGGGGTGCAGGTGCCACATCCGTGCGGCGGTCGGCGGCGGCCATTCCTGCATCTCGAGCCACTCACCACCGACGACGCGGATCCGCACCGGCGCCGCGGCGCGACGGGATCCGTCCAGCCACAGCACGGATTCCTTGACGGCCTCGGTACCGCCCGACCCGTGGGTCCATGGCCCTACCGTCAGCGCGACCTCGACGCCGCGGCCCCGCAGCCGCCGGTACTGCTCGAGGGTCTGGTCCATGAAGGCGTCCTGCCACCCAGTGATCAGCAGTACCGGGCCCTTCAAGTTGTCGAGTGCTGCCGCGACACCCGTCTCGGCCCAATATGGCGACGACGGATCGGGCTGTTCAAGCCACTTGTTGAACCACGGCGTGCGCCCGCCCAGCAGTTCCGCTGCCGCCGGGTCGAGCGGCAGGGTCTCCAGCACCGGCTTCAGGGTGCGTGGCGTGGCCATGCCGCGCAGGATCTGACGGATCCAGCCGCCCTGATGCTGCCATGCGACCTGATAGCTCCAGCCCAGGAAGTCACCGAGCGCGAATGATCCTGTGCTCCATACAGAATGCCCGAAGTCGTGCGGCGCCATCGTGATCACCGAGGTGGTCAGGTCGGCAGGCTGGTCGACCAGGAGCGCCAATTGGGTGAAACCGAGGTACGACGCGCCGACGGTGGCGAATTCCCCTGTGTACCAGGGTTGTTTACGCAGCCACTCCACCGTGTCGGCGCCGTCGTCGACCTCGTGCCGGCCGGGCTCGAAGGCTCCCTCGGAACCAAATGTCCCGCGCGTGCTCTGCAGCACCACATGAAACCCCTGCCCGGCGTACAGCCCCACGTACACCCGGTTGGGCAGGCCGTCACGGCCGTACGGCCCGCGCATCAGCAGTGTCCCGGCGGGCTTACGGCCCCGCGGCGCGTAGTGATCGGCCAGCAGCACCGCGCCGTCCCGCATCGGTACCGGAAGCGACCGCTCCACCCGGAAGCTCTTGGCTCGCGGCAAACCCAGGCGGCGGGTCAGCGCACGGGCACCGAGCCACGCCGGGGTGTCGCGTCGCACTCGCACTCTCCTCGTTCGATCCGGCTGTGAGTCTGGCACCATTTTCCACGGCGGCTGCACATCAACTGCAATTCAGGGCCGGAACTGTGACCGGATCGACGAGACAGCTGAAACCGGGCGCACACCAAGCCGTGCGCGGATCAGTCAGAAGGCCGCGTTCTCCAACTCCATGACGTCGGTGTCGAGTGTCTCGATGACCTCACGCACCGAGGACAGCAGCGGCAGCATGTTCTTGGCGAAGAACTTCGCCACCGCGACCTTGCCGGTGTAGAACGCGTGGTCGCGTTCGGTGGCACCGTCGAGGGCGGCGTGGGCGATCTGCGCGGCCAGGATCAACCGCCAACCGATGATCAGGTCGCCGACCGCGAGCAGGAAACGTACCGAGCCCAGGCCTACCTTGTACAGCTGCTCGGAGTCTCCCTGGGCGGCCATCAGGTAACCGGTCAGCGCGGCGGCCATCGCCTGCACATCGGCCAGAGCTGTTGCCAGTCGCTCGGTTTCGGCCTTGAACTCCGGCCCGGCACTGTCGATGGTTGCCGAGATCTGACCCGACACGTGGGCCAGGGCGGTCCCCTGGTCGCGGATGATCTTGCGGAAGAAGAAGTCCAGCGACTGGATGGCAGTCGTGCCTTCGTACAGTGCGTCGATGCGTGCGTCGCGGATGTACTGCTCGATCGGATAGTCCTGCAGGAACCCGGACCCGCCCAGCGTCTGCAGCGATTCCGAGAGCATCTCGTATGCGCGTTCGGAACCGACGCCCTTCACGATGGGCAGCAGCAGGTCGTTCACCCGGTGCGCCAGATCGGCGTCGGCACCCGAAACAAGCTGCGCGACATCGGCATTCTGGTAGGCGGCGGTATACAAGTAGACCGAGCGCAAACCTTCGGAGTAGGCCTTCTGCGTCATCAAGCTGCGTCGCACATCGGGGTGTTCGATGATCGCGACCCGCGGCGCGGTCTTGTCCGCCATCTGGGTGAGGTCGGCACCCTGGATACGCTCCTTGGCGTAGGCGAGTGCGTTGAGGTAGCCGGTGGACAACGTGCCGGCGGCCTTGACGCCTACCGTCATCCGGGCGTTCTCGATGACCTTGAACATCTGCGCGATGCCGTTGTGCACGCCGCCCACCAGATACCCGATGGCGGGCTTTCCGTGGGCGCCGAACGTGAGCTCGCACGTGGGTGAGGACTTGATGCCCATCTTGTGTTCCAGGCCGGTGACGTACACGCCGTTGCGCTCGCCCAATTCGAGCGTCTCGGGGTCGAACAGGAAGTTGGGCACGAAGAACAGGCTGAGCCCCTTGGTGCCCGGGCCTGCGCCTTCGGGCCGGGCCAGCACCAGATGGAAGACATTCTCGGCGGTATCGCCGACGTCGCCGCCGGAGATGAAGCGCTTGACGCCCTCGATGTGCCAGGTTCCGTCGGGCTGTTCGATCGCTTTGGCCCGCCCCGCCCCGACGTCGGAGCCGGCGTCGGGCTCGGTCAGCACCATGGTGCCCGCCCAGCCCTTGTCCATCGCCATGCTCGCCCATCGCTGCTGCTCTTCGGTGCCGACCTCGGCGAGCGTGTGGGCCATCGCAGGCCCAAGTCCATAGAGGAACATGGCCGCCGGGTTGGCGCAGATGATCATTTCCTGCAGTGCCCACACCAGCGCTGCCGGTGCCGGTGTCCCGCCGGCCCGCTCATCCAGGCCGACGCGCCACCACTCCGCGTCCTTGACCAGCCGCACCGTCTTGGCCAGCAGATCGGAAATCGTGATCCGGTGCTCATCGGGCAGAAACACGGGCGGGTTCCGGTCGGCCTCGACAAACGGCTCCGCGATGACGCTGTCGGCGAAGCGCGCCACCTCCTCGACCATCGAGCGAGCCGTGTCGGCATCCAGGTCGCCGTAACCGCCCGCGTCCAGCGCCGCGCCCACCGGCAACACCTCGAACAGATTGAACTCAATATCGCGAACGTTGGCGATGTAGTGGCTCACAAGCGTCAGGATCCGCGCCACCCCGCAACGTACGCAACCGTAGGTTCCGGCAACCTACGGTTACGGAGCCGAAGGATGCGTGGTCACATCGGGGCGTGACGTCAGTCACATCACTATCGCCGGGGGTTTGTGCACGTTTTTCCGCGGTGCGCGCGGAAAAACGTGCACAAATCACTGGGGCACTAGAGCTGGACGATGACGCTCTTGTTCTTGAGGTAGGCCTCGAGGCCTTCGCGACCGAATTCCTGACCCCAGCCGGACTGCTTGTAGCCGCCGAACGGCAGGTCGTGGTCAAAGACCAACTGGCAGTTGACCTGAACGCTGCCGGCCTGCAGACGCTTGACGATGCGGTGCGCCCGGCTGACGTTCGTGGTCCATGCGGTGGCCGCGAGGCCGTAGCTGGTGTCGTTCGCCATGGCGACTGCCTCGTCTTCGGTGTCGAACGGCAGGATGCTCACCACGGGCCCGAAGATCTCCTGCTGGTACAGGCGCATTCCGGGGTCGACGTTGGTCAGCACGGTCGGGTGCACGAAGTAGCCCTTGCGGTCCAACCGGTAGCCGCCCGTCACGATCTCGACGCCGTCGTTCTTGCCTTCGTCGATGAAGCCCAAGACGCGGTCGAGTTGCTTGGCGCTGATCAGCGGGCCGCTCATCACGCCCTCTTCATCCGGCCCGCCGTACTTCATGAAGTTGGCGACGCCCGCGATGCCTTCGACCACCTGGTCGTAGACGCCGCGCTGCACGAAAATCCTTGAGCCGCAGACACATCCCTGGCCAGAGTGAATGAAGATTCCCATGGCCGCGCCGAAGATGGCCTTGTCCAGGTCGGCGTCGTCGAAGATCAGCACGGGCGACTTGCCACCCAGCTCCAGCATGACCTTCTTGAGGTTGCCCGCCGAGGCCTTGACGATCTCCTTGCCGACTTCGGTCGAGCCCGTGAAGGCGACCTTCTCGACGTCGGGATGCGCGGTGATGGCGGCGCCCGCGGTGTGGCCGTACCCGGTGATCAGGTTGACGACGCCTTCGGGCACGCCGGCTTCGTGGATCAGCCGGTCCAGCAACAGCGCCGAAAGGGGTGTCTCCTCAGCCGGTTTCACCAGGCTGCTGCAGCCGGCGGCCAGCGCCGGGGCGATCTTGGCGCAGGCGTTGAAGATCGGGCCGTTCCACGGGAAGATCAGGCCGACGACGCCGTAGGGCTCCCGCAGCGTGTAGCCGTGCTGATCGACGTAGGCATCCGACGCGATGCCGCTGGTGCGGATGTCGTAGGCGGTGCCGTTGATCTTGGAACACCAGCCGGCGTAGTAGCGGAAGAACTCGGCGCAGGTCGGAACGACCAGCTCGGACTGCATCTTCATCATGCCGGTATTGGCCGAGTCGATGGCCGCGAACTCAGCCGCGTGCTCGTCGATCAGGTCAGCGATGCGCCACAGGATCTTGGCGCGCTCCCGGCCGGGCAGACCGGACCAGATACCGGATTCGAAAGACGACTTGGCACGGCCGACGGCTTCGTCGACGAACTCGGGGCCGCAATCGGTGAATTCGCCGATCTGCTCCTCGCTCACCGGATCGATGATCGGGATGACGCCTCCCGTGCCCGGGCGCTTCTGAATGTCCTCCAAAACCGACTGCAGCGTCATCGCGTGCCTCTCATCGTCAGCGGTGCGCACTTCGGGATGAGCGCGCAACAAATGCTGTGCAGTTGCTTAGCATTGCCGTCGGCGGATCGTCAAGAGTCGCTCGCATCGGCGGTTTGTCTGGAAAGATCGGAAAGGTGTCTGCCGGCCACGACTACACCTCCCCTGACCTGGCACGCAGCGCCCTGGTGCTGATCGACGTGCAGAACGACTTCATCTCCGGCGCGGCTCCGGTTCACGGCACCGCCGAGCTGCTCCCGACCATGGCCCGGCTTCTCAGGGCGTTCCGGGCCGCACGCCGGCCGATAGTGCACGTGATTCGGATGTACGTGCCCGGCGGCAGCGACGCCGACCCACCACGGCGCGCCGCCGTCGAAGCCGGACAGCAGATCGCCGCGCCACACACCGACGGCGCGGCCATCCCGCATTTCCTGTTGTCACACCCGCTGGATTACGACTCTCTGCTGGCCGGTGGCATCCAACACGCCGACCCGAACGAGGTCGTGATGTTCAAGCCGCGGTGGTCGGCGTTCTACCGGACCTCGCTCGACGAGCATCTGCGTGATCTCGCGGTGAACACCGTCGTGGTGGCCGGCTGCAATCTGCCGAACTGTCCGCGCGCCACGCTCTTCGACGCCTCCGAGCGGGACTACCGCGCCGCGCTGGTCACCGACGCCACCTCGCAGGTGACACCCGAACGACTCGCCGACCTCGCACTCATCGGCGTCGCGACGCTGACCACCAGCGATGTCGAGCAGTTCTTCCAGGCCGCTGCGGTGCCCGCGCCGTCCCAGTGAAGAATTCAGTGCGTGAGACCGCACAGTAAGACGCGCCCCTGACCGCCCTCGCGATCACCGCGGTGCTGCTGGCCGGCGTCGCCGCAGGAGTGATCAACGCCGTGGTCGGCTCCGGCAGCCTCATCACCTTCCCCGTGCTGATGGCCGTCGGCTACCCACCGCTCGTGGCCAACATGTCCAACTCCGTCGGGCTGGTGCCGGGCAACTTCACCGGCGCCTACGGGTACCGGCACGAACTCGGCGGCCAAGGTCCCCGCATCCTCCGGCTCGGCGCGGTCTCCCTGCTGGGGGCGATAGTCGGCGCGGTGCTGCTGCTCAAACTGCCGTCCGGCGCGTTCACCGCGGTGGTGCCGTGGCTGATCCTGTTGGCGGGCGTGCTGGTGCTGGTGCAGCCCTTGCTGCGCCGGGCACTGGACGCGCGGCGCGGTGCCGAGCGGACCACCGACCATGCCGCGCCGCTGTACGCGGGGGTGTTCGGGTGTGCGATATACGGCGGTTATTTCGGTGCGGCGCAAGGCATCATCATGATGGCCCTGTTCGGCTTGTTCGTGTCAGAAGATCTGCAGCGGCTCAACGGCGTCAAGAACATCTGTGTGGGACTGGTCAATTCGGTCGCGGCCATCATCTTCATCGTCGTCGGCCAGGTGGCGTGGCTACCGGCCCTGCTGTTGGCGGTCGGCTCGACGGTCGGTGGCTATATCGGGGCGAGGATCGGACGACGACTGCCGCCCAACGCGTTACGCGCCTGCATCGTGGTGGTCAGTGTCGTCGCCTTCACGGTGATGAAGCTGCGGTAGCCGGCCAGGCGGCACCGCGCCGCAACAGGTGTCGGCTGCCATCGCCGAATTCGCCACCGCAAACACGCAATACCGGACTTCTGGTATGTCACGATTTGAACGCGTTGGGCGCAGCTAACGCGCAGACGGGGTGCCGGTGTGTCAGCATGGACCGGTGAGGCCAAGCAAAAGCAGAAGCCGCATCAAAAGCCTGACGACGGCCGCAATCCTGGTGGTACCACCAGGATTGATCTCCGCGGCCCTGTTGCCCACAGCACATGCGGCCAATTGTCCCGACGCCCAGGTCATCTTCGCCAGAGGCACCGAAGAAGCACCGGGCCCGGGCGGGGTCGGAACGGCATTCATCACCGGGCTACGCACCGCCATCAGCCCGAAAACCCTTGACGTATATGCCGTCGACTACCCCGCGACCACCGACTTCCCCACCGCCGTCGAAGGAATACGCGACGCCCGTAGGCAGATCGTGACGACCGCAGCGACCTGCCCGCGAACCAAGATGGTGCTCGGCGGGTTCTCGCAGGGCGCCGCCGTTGCCGGCTTCGTCACCGCCGGCACCATTCCCGACGGAATTTCCGCCGCCGAGGTACCGGCGCCCATGCCGCCCGACATCGCGGATCACGTTGCGGCCGTGGCCCTGTTCGGCAAGCCATCGGCGCGGTTCATGCGCGCCATCGGCTCCCCCTCGGTGACCCTCGGACCGGTATACCAACCGAAAACCACGGACCTGTGCGTGCCCAACGACCTGGTCTGTGACGCGCACGGGTCGAGCTTCGATGCCCACAACAGCTACATCGACAGCGGATTGGTCGCCCAGGGCGTCAACTTCGCAGCGAGCCAACTGCAGGCAGGCTGGGCGGCCGACGCACTGGCCGGACCCACGCCGTGGTCGACGACCGTGCAGGCCGCAGACCAGGCAGCGCACGGTCAGCCGGCCGCGCCGCCACCGACCAGCGCGTCGCCGGCCCACATGCCGGCATCGGCGCCGTGGCTCCCCGGCCCGGAGCAGGCCGCACCCTCAGCGGTGCCGGACGCAGCACCATCCCAGTAACCGTCAGCGGAACTGCAGACCGCGACGCCGAACCCACCAGTCGGCAAACAGGGTGCCGGCGATCCACACCATGACTGCGATACCAAGGTGCACAGCACTTTTGGTGTCACGGCCGAGGACCGGACCGAAGAGGTGGGTGACCGCGGTGGGCAGTGCCCGCCACAGTTCGCGGTGCTCGACGCCGCCGACCGGATCGGCGACGAAATAGAGCGCATACGGCAATGCCAACGACGACAGCCAGAGCGCGATGCGGCGCCAGTCGTGTCGTTGCTGCCACCGCTGCACCAGTCGAACTTCAGCCACCGGCAGCAACACCGACACCACATTGCCCACCCCCAGCCAAGACACGATGGGCACCGCCACATTCGGGATCGTGACGCCGAGCCGGGCCGGAGTTTCCAACCACACGGTGAGGACGGCGGCGACCGCGAGCGTCGGGAGTCCGACAAGGATCAGCAACGCCAGGTTCTTGTGCAGCAACATCCGCCATGGCGCCACCGACGCGGCGAGATTCTGCTCGACCCGATGATGGTCAGCACCAAGGACATTGGTCGTCGTGGTGTCGGCGAGCACGAACGACGAGAAGTACGTGCCGACCAGGATCACCCAATCCTGATGATGGCGCCCGTGAGTGGTCAACGGCTGCACCGAAAGCCACACCAGGGCGAGCACGACGTTCGCCCCGACGCCCAGCAACCAGCTGCGCGGCGGGGTGAACGCCCATCGCACTTCCGACCACACTGCGGGCCACATCATCCATCTCCACCGTCAACGCCCCGTCCGCCGCGGAGCGCGTGCGACGATACCGGCTACAACATTGCGGTACCTGTGAGCGCAGTGCCGCCGACACGGAGTTGAACGGGAGCGAATGGCGGAACCGCACGGCACCGATCCCAGTGCCCAAATTCAGCTGATCGTCGACCTGCTGGCCCGATCGCTGAATCGTGCGGTGTTGCTGGATGACACGGCGATGACGCCGATGACCTTCAGTCGTCAGCTGGGCACCGTCGACGACGTGCGGATGCACAGCCTCATCGAGCGCACCACGAAACCCGAAGTCATGGCGGAGCTCCGGGCCTTCGGAGTCGACAACGCCGACCCCGGCGTCGCGATTCCACCGCTGCCCCAGTACGGCATGGTGGCGCGGTACTGCGTGCCGGTGCGATCGGCCGCCAACCACTTCGGCTACTTGTGGGCGATCGACCCACAGCAGTCACTGAGTGCGGCCGAACGCACCTTGGCCCACCAGGCCGGGGCGGATCTGGTGGCGATCCTGGACCGGCGCCAGACGGCAGAGCGCGCCGTCGAGTCCGCACGTCAGGCCCTGCTGACCCGCCTGTTGTCAGCCGGTGCGGGCGAGCCGCTCGAGACGGTGCTGCGCGAGCTCAGTGCCCAGGACATGGCGCAGCCGGACAGCCTGCTCAGCGTGTTCGCGTTCGTCCCGGTCGGGGACTACGCGGCGACCGAGCAGCGTCTCATCACACTGCGATTGCGGCTGTCCGCTGTGGAGCGAACGCACACCTGGTTCGTCCTGTCAGGCAATCCCGTCGGCGTCTTCGCCTTCTGCCCGGCCCACGTGCGAGTCCCACCGCACCGACTCGCCGAGACCGTGACGTTGTCGATCCACGCCACCTTCGAGGACGAGCCGGCCATCGGCTGGTCGGGCAGCCGGCTGCCATTGCCCCAGGCCGCGCAAGCATTTCGCGATGCCCGACTGGCCTGCGCCCTGGCCGCGGCCGGCGCCGGGCCGGCCGGCGCAGCGCTCGACTGGACCGCGGCCGGCTCCTGGCGGGCGGTGGCGCTGCTCGCCGACAGCCTCGCCCATGCTCCCGCCGAACTCGATGCCCTGGTGCACCCGGGCATCGCCGCGCTGTTGGCCGAAGGACGGGACGACCTGATCCAGACGCTCGAGACCTACCTTTCCTCCGGCGGTGACGCCCGGCGCGCCGCCGACACCATGCACCTGCACCGCTCGACGCTGTACTACCGGCTGGAGAAGATCACCCAGGCACTCGGTGATGACGTCACCGACCTCACCGACGGCGAGGTCCGCTTCGATCTCATGCTGAGCATCCGGCTGGCCCGCCTGCGCCGCTGACACCGGGCGCCCACAACCTTCCGACTGCTGTCGGAAAAACGGCGGAATGTTGCGACAAGATCGCGCCTCGTTGAGCCCCCGCACGCAGTACCGCTCGGCTTAGTATTCGCACACGCCAAAATGTGGTGCAGCTCACATCGTCTGCTGGGCGTGGGCTGAAACGCCCTGACGATGCCGTCAGGGCAGCGCGAAGGAGACGACGTGAGTGGGACACCGACCCTCAACAAGGCCCTGAGTCAGCGCCAGCTGTCAATGATCGCGATCGGGGGCGTGATCGGCGCCGGGCTGTTCGTCGGCTCAGGTGTCGTCATCAAAGACACCGGGCCGGGCACATTCATCACCTATGCCCTCGCCGGCCTGCTGATCATCATGATCATGCGGATGCTCGCCGAGATGGCGGTGGCGAATCCGTCGACGGGCTCGTTCGCCGATTACGCCCGCAATGCCATGGGTAACTGGGCCGGCTTCTCAATCGGCTGGCTGTACTGGTACTTCTGGGTGATCGTCGTCGGATTCGAGGCGATCGCCGGCGCGAAGATCATTCGGTACTGGCTACCTTCGGCGCCGATTTGGCTGACGGCACTACTGCTGTTGATCGCGATGACGGCGACGAATCTGTTTTCGGTGTCATCGTTCGGCGAGTTCGAGTTCTGGTTCGCCAGCATCAAAGTTGCGGCCATCATCGTGTTCATCGGATTGGGCTCGTGCTTCGTGCTCGGTCTGTGGCCGCACAAGTCCATGGATTTCTCCAACCTCACCGCGCACGGCGGATTCTTCCCATTGGGCTCGTCCGCGGTCACCGTCGGCGTCGTCACCGTGATCTTCTCCATGGTGGGTGCCGAGATCGCGACCATCGCCGCTGCTGAATCCACCAACCCCGAGCGTGCCGTCGCCAAGGCCGCCAACTCGGTCATCATGCGCATCGCGGTCTTCTTCGTCGGCTCAGCGTTCCTGCTGGTGACCATCCTGCCGTGGAACGGCGAGCAGCTCGCCGCGTCGCCCTTCGTGTCGGCCTTCACCGCGATGGGCATCCCCTACGCCGATCACATCATGAACGCGGTCGTCCTGACGGCAGTGCTGAGCTGCCTGAATTCGGGCATGTACACCGCGTCGCGCATGCTGTTCGTGCTGGCCGCCCGCCGGGAGGCACCCGCCCAGCTCGTCGCCGTCACCCGCCGCGGAGTGCCGGCTGCCGCCATTCTCACGTCGTCGGTCATCGGGTTCCTGGGTGTCATCGCCTCGGCTTTCTCGCCCGATTTCATCTTCAAGTTCCTGCTGGATTCCAGCGGTGCGGTGATCCTGTTCGTCTACCTGCTGATCGCGATTTCGCAGATCGTGCTGCGGTACCGCAATGGCGGCGACAAGCTCAAAGTGAAAATGTGGCTGTTCCCCGTGTTATCCATCGTCACGGCGTTGGCAATGACCGCGATCCTGGTGCAGATGTTCGTCCAGGGCGGAGACAACAGAAGGGCCCTGACGCTGAGCCTGCTGTCCTGGGCTGTGGTGATCGGGCTGTTCTTCGCCAACCGCTGGTTCAACTCCCGTCGGCCGGTGCCGGAGCCCGTCACCGCGACCGAGCGGCCGCACCGCGTGCTGGTGCTGGCCAACGAAACCGTCGGCTCCCAAGAGCTGCTCGACGAACTGCGCGCGATCGGCGCCGACAACGCCACGACCTACCACGTCGTCGTCCCCGTCAGCCCCATCGAGACCGGCGCTGCCGCCTCGCACAGCCCGCTCGATGTCTGGGAAGCCACCAAAGTCCTTGCCCAGCAACGCCTTGACCAGACGCTGGCCGCGCTGCACTCAGCGAACCTGGAGGCCGACGGAAAGCTCGGCGACTATCGGCCGCTGCGCGCTTTGGCAACGGCCGTCGCCGAATTCGATCCGGATCAGATCGTCATCGCGACGGAGCCGCCGGAGCAGTCGATCTGGCACCGTTTCGATGTGGTCGACCGCGCCCGGTCCGACTACCACGTGCCGGTGACCAACGTGATCGCGATGACTCCCGCCGAGGAGCCTGTCGCGTGACGGTCATCGCCGGGTTCAGCGCGTCCCGGCACGGCAGCGCCCCGATCAACCTCGCTGTGCAGATCGCGAAGACCACCGGCGAGAAGGTCATCGCCGCAGCGGTTCTCGAGCGCTCGTGGCCACCGCGCAATGATCCGGTCGAGGACGAGTACCTGCGCCACGTGAAGGCGCAGACGGCCCAGTCCTTACAGGCCGTTGTGGACGGCCTGCCCGGGCGACCGGACGTCCCGGCGCTGGTGCACGAATCCGGCTCCATCCCAACAGGTTTGCTCGAGTTGGCACAGGAATTTCAGGCCCGGTACGTGGTACTCGGGTCATCGTCATCCGGCCTGCTGGGACGCGTGGCTCTGGGCAGCGTGACGGAACGTCTGGTGCACACCGCGCAGGTCCCGGTAGCGATCGCGCCGCGCGGATATGCCTTCAGCCACGAGCCGATCCGCCGGCTCACCGCGGCCTACGGCGGTGAGGCCGACACCAACGGCTTGGTCCGGGCGGCCGCGGAGCTGTCCCAGGACTGGAATGCCCGGCTGCGGATCGTGGCGTTCACCGTGCGGCCCGCGTGGGCGTTCGGCGGGCCCTCACTCGAGATGGGTGCCGAGGACATGGTGGTCGCGCAGTGGTCGAAGCGCACCGTCGACGATGCCACCAAGCAGCTCAACAAAGTTCGCGAAGATCTGGCAGTGCCCGACGTGGACATGATCGTCAGCAGCGGGCGGGATTGGCAGCAGGCCGTGGAGAACACGGGCTGGGCGTCAGGTGACGTCCTGCTGCTCGGGTCAGGTGCCGCCGGGCAGTCGGCGCGGGTGTTCCTGGGGTCGGCCGCGGCGAAGATCTTGCGTCATTCACCGGTCCCGGTGATGATCATGCCGCGCGCCTGAGTTCGTCCGCCGAACGGCCACCTGTTGCACGCAGATAGCGAAAAGGCGTGCAACAGCTGGCTATTCGGCGCTTGCGTCTAGCCCTTGCCGTAGAACGTTGCCTTGACGACCGGGCTGGCCGACGGGGTGAGCGGCGCGGTAGGCGGGACCGTGCTGGTCGTAGTCGCGCCATCGGTGCTGACAGGCTTGTTCGGCACGGGTTGCGCATCCGCCACGGAGGCGACAGCCATGGCCACGAGGGCGCTGGCGCCGATCGCAGCGGCGACGCGGCGAATGTTGGCGGCGTTGGTCAGACGTGAACGAGACATCGATTTCCTCAGTGTGTTGTTGCCTGTGCAGGATTGGTGCCCGCAGCGACGAGCCGCTCGCACCTCCGACCCTCGTGTCCCGCGATCTCCACAACGCAGATCGGGAGCGGCAATGCCGATCACGAGCAATCGGTGCCGCGAAATCTGCCGTGACGCCCGCTCCACGTCAACAGCCAGCGGAAATGTTGAGCAGACTGCTCAAAGTGTGACGTAGAACACTGTGATCCACGCATCATTTTGCCCGGTACCGCCACGGTTGACGTCGACGTCGGAGACAGGTGTCGACCCCGCCGATCCGAGCGCAACGACGCCGCGGCGCAGGCGATCCTGGAAAAGGCGACCCGGACACTCATCCGCCGGATGGCGCGGGCGTCAGGAATCTGACTGCTGGAGCCTCGTCTGCAATGCGGCATCGATCATGTCGGGGCTCAAGATGTGATCGAGCACGGTCGTTGCGCAGCCGACGATGCCCACCCGCTCCTGTAGTACGGACGGGACGATCTGCAGCGTCCTCGTGGCCAAGGTGCTGGCGTTGCCGTACAACGTTTCTCGTAGACCGGCCACGAACACGTCGTAAGCACCGACCATGTCACCGGCGACCACCAGCACCGCGGGGTTGATCAGGTTCACCGCCGCGGCGAGCACCTCCCCGACGTGACGGCCGCTGTCACGAATCATGCTGCGAGCCTTCGCATCTCCGCTCTGCGCCAGAGTCACGACGTCGCGCAGATGCCCAACCGCGTAGCCATCGCGGCGCAGATCGCGCACGATTGCCCACCCGCCGGCGACCGCCTCGACGCAACCCGTGTCACCACAGCGGCAGGAAATACCTGCCGCTGCCGCGATCTTGCTGTGCCCGAAATCTCCCGCGGCCTGCACCGCACCGCGCCGGAGTTGGCCACCCATGACGATGCCGGCACCCAGTCCGGTGGACGCCTTCACGACCAGCATGTCCTGCGCATCCGGGAATCCGAACCGGCGTTCCGCCAGCGCGATGACATTGGCATCGTTGTCTATGACCATCGGAGCATCGGTGAGACGCCGGAAGTACGGGGCCAGCGGCACACCGTCCCAACCGCTCATGTTCGGGGAGTCCAGGCTCGCGCCGCGCTGTTGATCGACGGTGCCCGGCAGGCTGAGCCCGATCCCGAAAACGCGGTCGCCGCGGTGCCCCGAGTCGTCCAGCAGCGATTCGACGCGCTTGACCAGGTCAGGCATCAGGTCGTCCGGGCCCATGCCGGGCTCTTGATCGATGTCGGCAGTGGCGAGGATGTCTCCGGCGAGATTGCACAACGCCAGTTGGGTGCGGCTGCGTCCGATCGCCACCGCGAAGACGATCCCCGCAGCGACGTTGAACGTGAGTTGGGTCGCCGGACGGCCGCCCGTCGACGCGGCTTCCTCGCGTTCGATCACCAGGTCGTCGGCCGCCAATGCCGCGACGCGTGCTGTCACCGCCGTGCGCGACAAGCCGGTGATTCGGCCGATCTCGCTGCGGGTAATGGCCCGATGAGCCCTGATCACGGCGAACACCTCGCCGGGGGTGGGTGACACCAGAGTGCCGCTGAGCGCCATGGCCACATTGAAGCAAGGTGACACTCGCGCCCGCAAGCATAAGAGCCCACTAGTTAGGTATTTCGAATGCAAAAGATGGTTGCAGAAAATCCTAAAGGGTGTATCGTTCGTCCTGAACCGATCAAGCTTTACCTGTCGAAGGAGACCAGCAGTGACCATTCGGATCGGCGTCAACGGTTTCGGGCGTATCGGGCGTAACTTTTTCCGGGCCTTGGATGCCCAGAAGGCAGCGGGGCAGAACGCTGATCTGGAGATCGTGGCGGTCAATGACCTGACTTCGACGGATGTGTTGGCGCATTTGTTGAAGTTCGATTCGATCCTGGGCC
>NZ_VTGY01000002.1 GCF_009729075.1 Mycolicibacterium sp. CBMA 226
GTGGCTGCGGAGCCGGGGCGGGCGCCGGCGCGGTGGACGCCGGATGCGCGGGCATGCCGGGCGTCGGCGGGGTGACCGGGGCCTCGGGCTCGGCCGGGGCGATCAGCGGGGGCATACCGGGCATACCGGGCATGCCAGGCAGTCCGGGCAGGCCACCGGGGGCACCCGGTGCGCCACCGGGAGCCGGCGCGGCGGGCTTCGCGGGCTGGGCACCCTGAGCCGGGATGACGTGGACGACGGGGCGGATGAACAGCCGCGCGGTCTGGCCCAGGTTGCGGGCCTCGCTGCCATCCTGGCCGGGCACAGTGATGATCAGGTTCGAACCATCGATCACGACCTCAGAACCAGAAACACCGAGGCCGTTCACGCGGGCGCCGATGATCTCCTGGGCCTGGATCAGCGCCTCGCGGGTCGGCGTCGAGCCGTCAGGGGTACGTGCAGTCAGGGTGACCCGGGTACCGCCCTGCAGGTCGATGCCCAGCTTGGGCTTGGCCTGCTTGTCGCCGGTGAGAAACACCAGAAGATAGGCACCGACGAGCAGCGCCAGGAACAACGACAAATAGCGGTATGGGTGCACCGGCGCCGAAGACGATGCCACGGTTCTAGGGTCTCCTTGAGATCGGTACGTCAGCCCCGCAAAGGGTACGTGTTGGTGCGGGAATGTCAGCCTTCGGTCTTCGGCGCGCCCTCTTCGGCGGCAGCCGAGATCGAACCGTCAGCGGCGGACGGCGCGGTCAGGTCGTCGTCAGCAGCCTCGGCCTCATCCTCGATGCGGTCACGCACTGCCAGCTTCATCCAGGTGGTGACGACGCCGGGAGCGATCTCCAAGTCGACGTTGTCGTCGTCGATCCGGGTGATGGTGGCCAGCAGGCCGGACGTGGTGTGCACGCGGTCGCCCACCGTCAGCGAGTTGTGCAGGTCGATGGTGGCCTGCATCTGCTTCCGCTGCCGCCGCGATGCGAAGAACATGAATGCACCCATGACCAGGAGCAGCGGCAGGAAGACGACCAAATCCATGACAGCGAAAATCTTTCGTTCTGTTGATTCTGTGAACAGGCAAGCGAGCCGGACCAGCCGTACGCCGTGCCGCGGTAGTGACCAGTGTGCCATCACAGCCGTCAGCGACGACCACCCACACCACGCGTGATTCCGGGGCCCACTCTGCGCGACATGCCACTAGCAACTATCTTCGCGAACGAAATATGGAAATTTCATGCGAATAAGCGTCTACGACATGCAACTCAGTTAACAATGCGCTAACTTTTCCCGGGGTGTGAGGGAGGTTCGGGACGTTGGCGTGGCAGCGGATTCGGCAGTGGTGGCACCGGCCCGACCACTATGAATGGCTGTCGGCGTACATCGAGAACCGTGGCCTGCAGCCCTATACCCGGATCACCATCGGGTTTGTCGTACTCGGCGGCGGCGCCGCCGGCTGCGCGATGATCTGGAGCCCGTCCGGTCCGTCTTCGGTTTTCTCGATCGCGATACCCGTCATCGCCGGCGTCATCGCCATGGGCTGCTCGACTGTCTGGCTGACACGCTGGCCACGACGTCGCCAGTCCACCGTGCTGGTGGTCCTGCTGGACTTCTGCATCGCCAGCATGTGCCTCGTGCAGCGAGATCCGAAGGCCGCGGCCCTGGGCGGTTTTGTGTTCGCGCTGCTGGCCGCGTACGTGGCGTCATTCCACACGCCGAAATACCTGGCGTCGGTGGCGGTGACCGCGGTCCTGGCCACCACGATATGCAGCCTCCGCCTGGCGGCCCAGGGCGATGCTCAACTGGCTCTCGCCGTGTTCGTCGGACTCGTCACCAACACGCTGTTGCTCCCCCTGGCGGTCCACGTGTTGGTCATGATGCTGGGTGATGACTCCGCAGTGGCCCACCTCGACCCGCTGACTCAACTGCCAAATCGCCGCGGCTTCGAACAGGCGATGCGGCCGATGCTCGCGAACCCCCACGCGGAGTCGGACATCAGCGTCATCCTGCTCGACCTGGACGACTTCAAACGCGTCAACGACACCCTGGGGCACGCCGCCGGCGACCGGGTTCTGATGCACGTTGCCGGGGTCATCATGAATGCACTGCCCAAAGGTGGGGTCGCAGCCCGGATCGGCGGTGAGGAGTTCGTCATCGCCATCCACGGCCATCAGGCCGAGGCCGTTCGATTCTCGGAACGACTACGCCGGAACATCGCGACGAAACCGTGGTACATGACGGCGAGTTTCGGGATCGCCCACGCGCCGGCCGGCACCAGGCCTGTCATGGATCAGCTGCTGGCATCTGCCGATCACGCCATGTATGTCGCCAAACGAGCCGGCGGGGACCAGGTCAGCACCAATCTGCTGTCACATCACTGAGGATGCGACGCCAGGTAGTCGGCCGCCGGCGCCGGGCTCGACGCCGAATAACCAACCGGCAGCACGAGATCCCCGACGGTGGTCCGGTAGTAGACCTGCCATTGGTAGTAGCCGGCGAACGCGGCGGGATCGGCACCCAGCACCGAGGCGTAATCGGTGACGGCGCGGACGTACGCGCCGGAATGGTTGTAGTGGTGCAGGGCGCCGTCATGGTCGGCGGCGAAACCGTTGGCCGCCAGGTAGCGACCGGCCGCGAGGATGGCATCACGGGGTGCGCGGATGTCGCCGGAACCGTACGCGGCGAACGTCGACGGCAGGAACTGCATGGGCCCCTGCGCCCCGGCTGTGCTGTCGCCGTTGATCCGGCCGAACCGCGACTCCACCAGGTTGATCGCCGCCAAGTAGGTCCAGTCCACGCCGGACGCCGCCTGGGCCTCGCGGTAGTAGCCGAGCAGTTCTTCGGCGGGTGCCGGCGGCTGGATCGTCCACGGTGGGACGGTGTCGCGCGGCGGCGTCATTCCCGCGAGCTGACGGCCGGCGTCGACATTGCGGTCGTAGGCCGCGGCCAGTGCCGGCGGGATGTGCGGCGCGATGACGCCATCCCACTCCGGATGCCTGGCGATCTCGCGATACGCCGCCTGCTGCCGGTGGGCAGCGGCAATCACCGCGGGTTCCGGCGTCGCCGGGTCGCGTACAGCCTGCTCATCGGCGACCAGAGCGTCTGCGAGTTGGCCCGGGTCGGGCGGGGAGTCCGCAGCGCACCGGGCGGCACCGGTGACGGCCAGCACGACAGCGGCAGCGGCCGCCCACAGACGGATCACCCCAGTGCCACGATCACGAGCAACACGACGGCGATCGCCGGGAAGAGACCCTGCGTGATAGCGGCGCGCGCCTTGTCCGGCGACGACAGCAGCAGTACCAACGCCGCGGCCAGCATCGAACCGACCCCGGCGAAGATCAGCGCCAGGCCGATTCCACAGTGCCCCGTGGCGATCGCCGCAATGCCGACGACCGTGACGATGGCGAGGAACAGGTTGTAGAACCCCTGGTTGAACGCCAGCTCCTTGGTGTCCACCGCCTGTTGCTCACTGAGTCCGAAGGTGGCCCTGGTCCGCGGCGAAGTCCAGGTAAGCGACTCCATCACGAAGATGTACACGTGCAGCAGCGCGGCCAGGCCCGCAACGATCAACCCTGCAATCAGCATGGGCCCTATTCAAACAGGCCGGCCTGCCCAAGTCCGTTTATCGGCGGTTGCAGGCCCAAGTGCGTCCACGCCTGCGGGGTGGCCACGCGCCCGCGCGGCGTCCGGGCGATCATCCCGGCCCGCACCAGGAACGGCTCGCACACCTCCTCGACGGTGGTGGCTTCTTCCCCGACCGCGACCGCCAGCGTCGACACACCGACCGGACCGCCCCCGAAACTCTTTGTCAGCGCCGTCAACACAGCCCGGTCCAGCCGGTCCAGCCCGAGCTCGTCGACGTCGTACACCGCGAGCGCAGCCTTGGCCACGTCGCGCGTGATGACGCCGTCCGCGCGAACTTCGGCATAGTCACGGACGCGGCGCAGCAGCCGGTTCGCGATACGTGGCGTGCCGCGGGACCGCCGGGCCACCTCGGCACCGGCTTCGGCACCGAGTTCGATGCCGAGGATGCCGGCCGATCGGGCCAGCACCCGTTCCAGTTCGGGCGGCTCGTAGAAGTCCATGTGCGCGGTGAAGCCGAACCGGTCACGCAGCGGGCCGGTCAGCGCGCCCGAGCGGGTTGTCGCACCGACCAGGGTGAACGGCGCGACCTCCAGTGGAATCGACGTCGCACCCGGGCCCTTCCCGACCACCACGTCGACCCGGAAGTCCTCCATGGCGAGGTACAGCATCTCCTCGGCGGGACGAGCGATGCGGTGGATCTCATCGATGAACAGGACGTCGCCCTCGACCAGGTTGCTGAGCATCGCCGCGAGATCACCGGCGCGCTCCAGCGCGGGGCCGGACGTCACACGCAGCGAGGAGCCGAGTTCGGCGGCGATGATCATCGCCAGCGAGGTCTTGCCGAGGCCGGGCGGCCCGGACAGCAGGATGTGGTCGGGCGTCCCGCCGCGGTTCTTGGCGCCTTCGAGGACCAGTTGCAGCTGCTCACGCACCCGGGGCTGGCCGATGAACTCGCGCAGCGACTTGGGCCGGAGGCTGGCGTCGACGTCGCCTTCGCCGACGGTCAGTGCGGGTGAGACGTCGCGCTCATCGGGTTCGGCACCCTCATCTTCGAACCGGCTCACTTCTTACCCAACATCGACAGGGCCGCCCGCAGCGCGGTGGCGGTGTTGGCTTCGGGATCGTTGGCCAGCACCTTGTCGGTGGCCTCCTCGGCTTGTTTGGCCGGAAAACCAAGGCCGATAAGGGCTTCCACGACCGGACCCCGGATCGAATGCCCGCCGGCGACACCACCGGCACCGGCACCCGCGGTCGCGCCGATCTTGTCGCGCAGCTCCAGGACCATGCGCTCGGCGCCCCGCTTGCCGATGCCGGGCACCCGGGTGAGCGCGGTGACGTCACCGTCGGCGAGCGCCTGCCGCAGCGTCGGGGCGTCGTACACCGCGAGCGTCGCCAGCGCGATCTTGGGACCGACGCCCGACACCCCGAGCAGCGTGTTGAACAGGTCACGAGCGTCGGAGTCGGCGAAGCCATACAGCGTCTGGGAATCCTCGCGCACGATCATGGCGGTAATCAGCCGTGACTCGGCGCCACGGCGCAGGGTCGACAGGGTGGCCGGCGTCGCCATGATCTTGTAGCCGACACCGGCTGCCTCGATCACGGTGTGATCGAGTGCGATGTCGATGACCTCGCCACGGACCGATGCGATCATGCGCGCGCCGCCTTCACCTTCGCTGCGTACTGCTTCTTGAACTCCGCCGCCTTGGCCTCCGCCGCCGCCATCCGGGCGATCATGGGCGCCCGCCAGCAGTGGCAGATGGCCAGGGCCAGCGCGTCGGCAGCGTCGGCCGGAGTCGGTTTCTGTTGCAGCCCAAGAATTTTGGTGACCATGGTGGTGACCTGGGCCTTGTCCGCGCGACCGTTGCCGGTGACCGCGGCCTTCACCTCACTGGGGGTGTGGAAATGGACGTCGATCCCCCGGCGCGCGGCCGCCAGCGCGATGACGCCGCCGGCCTGTGCGGTGCCCATGGCGGTGTTGGCATTCTGGTTGGCGAACACCCGCTCAATGGCGATGACGTCGGGACGGTGCGTGTCCATCCAGTGCTCGACGGTGTCGCTGATGGTCAGCAGCCGCCGCTGCAGCTCGACATCGGACGGGGTTCGCACCACGTCGACATCGAGCGCGGTGACCTTGCGCCCTGTGCCACCCTCGATCATCGAGAGACCACAGCGCGTCAGACCGGGGTCGACGCCCATCACCCGCACGCCCACTCCTCACTAGGTCCCGAACAGCTGTTCGATAGCTTAGCGGTGCACACCGACGAGAGCCTGCAGGGACACACCCTCGATACCCCGAACGACGCGCCGACCCGGCGCCAATTCGCCGCGCCCAACGTGGCGCTGCAACTTCAGCAAACTTAGGTAACGCGGCCAAAGGACCTCGTCGACCATAGACTGGTGAGCCTCAGCATCGCGCCGAAAGGTAGACGGGTCGAATAATTGGGCAGGCAAACCGCATCGCGACCTCGCGAGTTCACCGTCGCCAGCTATGGAGTCGAGGTCGAGCCGGTGATCTCGATTCTGCGGCACTGGTGGAATCGCCCGGACCAGTACGACCTGCTTTCGGCGTACCTTTCCGCCCGTCACCTGCAGACATTCGCGCAGCTGGCCATAGCGCTCTACATGGGTGGCATGGGCGCCGTCACGGTTCTCGTCCTGATGAGTTCGTCTGCGCCCGCTTCGCCGGTGCTGCGCGGACTATCGATCGTGTTCACCGTAGGCTGGATCATCTCGGCCGTAGCGTGGTCGATCGGCTGGCCGACTCGCCGACAGTCCCTGGGCCTCATAGCGTTCATCGAAGCGGGCTTCGCCTACAACTGCTTGTCGGTTACCGATCCGCGAGTCGGCCTCACGGCGTGCACTGCCTTCGCTGCGCTCGAGGCGTTGGTTGCGTTTCTGCACACCGGTATCCATCTGGTGATCACGCTGGCCATCGCCCTGCTCACGGCTGGCGTGTGCACCTTCCGCTATGCCATGTCGGGCGACTCGGCCGGCGCGATGGCCACACTCATCACGGTCGTGTTCTCACTGCTGTCCGTTCCGATCACGGTTAAGGTCAGCATGCACATTCTGGGCGATCTGGCCATCGACTCCGACACCGACGAACTGACCGGGCTGCTGAACCGGCGCGGCTTCGGCCGGGCCGCCGAGGAACTGGCCGATTCGGTTCTGACCAAGAGCAGTACAGATATTGGCATCATCATGGTTGATCTCGACAGGTTCAAGCTGGTCAACGACACGCAGGGACATGCAGCCGGTGATCGACTACTGATCGCAGTCGGCGAAATCCTCGTCAAAGCTGCCAGCGCCGGAGAGTCTGTCGTCGCACGCTACGGCGGCGAGGAGTTCGTCATCGCCGCGGCGCTGGGGAGCGCCACATTGTGTGACGTCGCGGAGAAAATTCGCGCGGATGTCGAGATGTTGCCTGACGCCGTCACGGTGAGCGTTGGAGTTTCCGACCTCCGCTCAGCAGATCCACGCGCGGACCGCGACCTACTCAGATACCTGGTGGACGGCGCCGACGACGCCATGTACCGAGCTAAGCACGCCGGCGGAAACCGCGTGGCACATCACGCGGCTCAGACCAACTGACGCAGGCACACTGGACGCATGCGCGTCGTCATCGCCGGTGGACACGGAAAGATCGCCCTGCTTCTGGAGCAGCTGCTCACCGATCGGGGCGACACGGTGGCCGGCCTGATCCGCAATCCGGCCCAGGCACCCGACCTGGAAGCGGCCGGCGCATCGGCCATCGTGCTCGATCTCGAGCACGCGTCAGCGACGGATGTCGCTGCACACCTGCACGGCGTCGATGCGGTGGTGTTCGCCGCGGGCGCCGGCCCGGGCAGTGGCGCCGAACGGAAACAGACCGTCGATCGGGACGCGGCGATCCTGCTGGCAGACGCCGCCGAAGCCGCCGGCGTCACCCGCTACGTCATGGTGTCGGCGATCGCAGCCGACGACCGCAGCCTGGATTCGGGGTACGACCCGGTGTTCCTGGCCTACATCCGGGCCAAATCCGAGGCCGACGCTGCCGTCCGCGTCCGCACAGGGCTCAACACGACGATCGTGCGACCGGGACGGCTCACCGACGAATCCGGCACCGGCCGAGTGCAGATCGCGGAATCCACCGGCCGGGGCAGCATTGCGCGCGCAGACGTCGCGGCCGTTCTCCTCGCGGTGCTCGACAAGCCCGAGACCGCCGGGCGGACGTTCGAGGTGATCTCCGGGGACACCCCGATCACTGCAGCACTCGGCTGACGGGGTTCACCGAGCGACAAGTGGGCCACCGGCGGCCGCCGGAGCGGCTACTCCTCGTCGAGCTGCGCGGCGACGTCGTCCGGGATCTCGACGTTGGTGTAGACGTTCTGCACGTCGTCACTGTCCTCGAGGGCGTCGACGAGCTTGAACACCTTGCGGGCGCCCTCGAGGTCGACCTCGACGGACACCGACGGCTGGAAGCCGGACTCGGCAGAGTCATAGTCGATACCGGCGTCCTGCAGCGCGGTGCGGACCGCGACCAGGTCGGTCGGCTCACAGATGACCTCGAACGCCTCGCCGAGATCGTTGACCTCTTCGGCGCCTGCATCGAGGACGGCCATCAGCACGTCGTCCTCGGTCTTGCCGTTCTTCTCGAGGGTGATGACACCCTTGCGGGAGAACAGGTAGGACACCGAACCCGGGTCGGCCATGTTGCCGCCGTTGCGGGTCATCGCCACACGGACCTCACCGGCAGCGCGATTGCGGTTGTCACTCAGGCACTCGATGAGAACGGCGACGCCGTTGGGGCCGTAGCCCTCGTACATGATGGTCTGCCAGTCGGCGCCACCGGCTTCTTCGCCGGCACCGCGCTTGCGCGCGCGCTCGATGTTGTCGTTGGGGACCGAAGTCTTCTTGGCCTTCTGAATGGCGTCGTACAGCGTCGGGTTGCCGCCGGGGTCGCCGCCACCAGTACGCGCGGCCACCTCGATGTTCTTGATCAGCTTGGCGAACTCTTTGCCCCGTCGCGCGTCTTTGACGGCCTTCTGATGCTTGGTAGTCGCCCACTTGGAATGGCCGCTCATGCGTGTACGCCCTCTTTCTGGTGAAACTTCGACTGACCAGTTTACGTGGGCGAATCAGAGGCCCTGACGGGCCTGGTCAATCGCTACTTCTTGACCGACTGCGTCAGGTTGTAGACCGTGTCGGAACCGACTTTCATCGGCGTGAAGTTGGCGCCCACCCAGTCGGCGATGTCGCTGTGCGCGTCCGCCCCCCAGTGCCCTTTGTTGTCGGAGACGATGTAATACGCCACCTCGTGGTTTGCCACATAGGACTGGAACTGCTGCAGCGTCGGCGCCGGGTCGGAGCCGCCGAACCCGCCGATCGCGATGACGGGTGTGCGGGTGTCGAGCTCCAGGCCGGCAGCCGGCGACGACCGGTCGATCGCGGCGGACCACTTCGTGGTCGTGGCCTCGAGCAGCGCGTTCAGCTGGGGGTTCTCATCACGCTGGCCGAAGCCGCCATGTCCCTTGTCGTCCTTGTCCGCCGGACCGACGGACGGGCCGCCACCCAGGTGCGGCTGACCGAACGTCGCGAGCGAGTAGGCCACCGATCCCCCGACCGCGCCGAACATGGCCAGGCCCAGCGCCAGCGTCGCCACGTGCTTGCGGTTGACGCGGCCGGACCAGATGAGTGCCGCGGCGCCGACAACGGCGGCAGCCAGGATCACCCAGCGCAGGGCAGGCAGCCAGTCGGCGTTGCGACGCAGCAGCCAGAATCCCCAGCCGCCGC
This sequence comes from Mycolicibacterium sp. CBMA 226, assembly GCF_009729075.1. Taxonomy (GTDB): domain Bacteria; phylum Actinomycetota; class Actinomycetes; order Mycobacteriales; family Mycobacteriaceae; genus Mycobacterium. The sequence goes on from NZ_VTGY01000002.1 coordinate 9,334, forward strand.
TGGCCAAAAGCACTGCCGCCAAGCTGATCCGGTGGAACAGGGACTCGCGGCGGCGCCAGAACTCGACGACGAAGATGGCGAATATCGCGGCCATCGCCGGCGCCAGCGCGAGGCAGTAGTACGGGTGCACGTTGGTCTTCATGAAGCTCAGCACCAGGCCGACACTGACCAGCCAGCCGCCGAACAGGATGGCACCGGCGCGGACCCGATCGGTGCGCGGCGCCCGCCCACGTGAGATGAGCACCAGCACGGTGGCGAGCAGCGCGGCCGGCACCAGCCAGCCGATCTCGAAACCGAATTCGCCGGTGAACAGTCGGGGCAGCCCCTGCACCTGATCACCCATGCCAAAGCCGTGGTGCCCAGCTGTCTTCACCGCCTCGCCGGCGGCGTGTCCGGCGTGCTCGCCGGTGAGGGTGTGCACCGTCGACGGCTTGTCGGGATCGCCCTTGCCCATGTGGTTCTTGCCGAGCACGCGGCCGAAGCCGTTGTAACCCAACACCAGATTCATGAAGCTGTTGTCGGTCGAACCGGCCATGTACGGCCGCGACGACGCCGGCCACAGGATCGTGAGCACCACGAACCAGCCGGCGGAAACCAGCATCGCCGCCAACGCTCCGAGCAGATGCCCCAGTCGGGCGCGCAGTGCGACCGGCGCGGCGATCAGGTACGTCAGGCCGAGGGCAGGCATCACCATCAAGCCTTCGAGCATCTTGGCCAGGAACGCGAAACCCAGTGCGACACCGGCCAGGGCCATCCACTTGGCACCCCTACCCTGGAGCGCGCGGACCGTGAAGTACGCCGCCAGCGTCATCAGCAGGACCATGGCCGCGTCGGGGTTGTTGAACCGGAACATCATGGCGGACACCGGAGTCAGCGCGAGGACCGCGCCGGCGAGCAGACCGGCCGCCGGACCACTGATCCGTCGTACCGCGGCGTAGAGCAGCCACACAGAGCCGACGGCCATCAGCGCCTCGGGGACCAACATGCTCGCGCTGCTGAAGCCGAAAATCTGGCCGGACAGCGCCATCACCCACTGCGACAGCGGCGGCTTGTCGACGGTGATGACGTTGTTCGGGTCGATGGACCCGAACAGCAGCGCCTCCCAGTTCCGCGAACCAGCCCACACCGCCGCGGCGTAGAACTGGTTGCCCATGCCGTTGACGGTGATGTTCCACAGGTAGCCGACGGCCGTGACGATCAGCAGCAGGGCCAGCGCCGCGCGCTCGCCGGTCTTGGTGGCGAGACTCCAGCGACGCGGCGCCGTGGTCTCTGGCTCGGCCGTCGGGGCGTCCAGGACGGCGGCGGATGTCGTAGTCACCCGACCATTAAGACAGCCCCAGCTATGGCCGAGCTGTGAAGCGGGCGAGCCGCCGCTATGACCTGGGGAGGCGATGAATCTGCTCACAGTCAGCGGATTCACTGGAGCACATCCAGTGAACACTCGTACACTCGATTCATGGATGACCACCTCACCAGCGAAGCCGGCGCCCTCGCCGAACTCGGCCTCACCGAGCTGGGCGGCGCCGTTGACGGCATCCACAACGTGCAGCGCGCCATCTCAGAGCGGGTGTTCCGGCTGGTGAGCTTCGGCGTCGGGCCGGCCGCCAAGCCCGTCAAAGCCGTGTACGACGCCATCACCGATGGCGTCTACTCCACCATCAGCCACACCGCCACGACCGCCGCGCCCATCGCCGGCAAAGCGGCGCACGGCCAGACCGTCGGCAAGCTGTCCGATCAGGCCGGTGGCGCACGGGTCCTCGCGGTGCTGCAGGGGTTGATCGGTGACAAGCTGCACGAGCAGGGTTCCGTGCTGGCGACCACGATGTCGGTACGGGTCGACGGCCGGCCCATTGACCTCGATCCCGACAGCCTGCGCGCCGCCTACCCGACTGCCACGGGCGACATCGTGGTGTTCGTCCACGGATTGATCGAGACCGAGGCCTTCTGGGCGCTCGGCAAGCGGCCGACGTACAGCCAGCGACTCGGGGCCGACATCGGCATCACCGGCGTCGAGATCCGCTACAACACCGGCCTGCACATCTCGGACAACGGCGTCCTGCTCGCGGAACTGCTGGACCGACTGGTGGCCGCCTGGCCGGTTCCTGTGACGTCGATCTCGTTGGTCGGCCACTCGATGGGCGGGCTGGTGATCCGCTCGGCCTGCGCGGTAGCCGGCCGGTCGTGGGTGGACCGGGTGCGCACCGTCGTCACCCTCGGCACGCCGCACACCGGCGCGCCCTTGGAGAAGCTCGTGCACTACGGATCGGCGGCGCTCAGCGCGCTGCCCGAAACGCGCCCGTTCGGCAGCCTGTTGCGCCGGCGCAGCACCGGGATCCGCGACTTGCGGTTCGGCTCACTCGACGAACGCGACTGGCGCGACCGCGAACCCGACGCGCTGCGCGCCGAGGCGCCAACCGAGGTGCCGCTGCTCGACGGGGTGTCGTACTACTGCGTGACCGCGACCCTGGCCCGCACACCGGCCAACCCGATCGGCTGGGTGCTCGGCGACGGACTGGTGCAGGTGCGTAGCGCGCAGGGCCGAGGCCGGAAGCGCGACATGGGATTTGAACGTGACAATCGCCTGCATCTACCGGAGGCGCACCATTTCACGCTGCTCAACGACGAACGGATCTATGAGCGCCTGCGTGTCTGGTTGGCGTGACAAATTCCGCTAGAGCGACTCGACGAAGAGCTTGTGGATGCGCCGGTCGCCGGTGACCTCGGGATGGAACGACGTCGCCAGCATGCGGCCCTGACGGACGGCGACCGGGTGCCCGGCCGCGCGGGCGAGCACCTCGACATCCGGCCCGACGCGCTCGACCCACGGCGCCCGGATGAAGACCGCATGCACGGGATCGACCAGCCCGACGAAATCGAGGTCACCCTCGAAGGAGTCGATCTGACGGCCGAAAGCGTTGCGCCGCACCGTCATATCGATCCCCCGCAGCGGTAGCGCCTCGCGCCCGGGCACGCCCGCGTCGTTGATCTCGCTGGCGAGCAGGATCATCCCCGCGCACGATCCGTAGCACGGCATGCCCGCGGCCAAGCGATCGCGCAGCGGCTCCAGCAGCTCCAGCTCGCGCAGCAGGTGACTCATCGCGGTGGATTCCCCGCCCGGAATCACCAGGGCATCAACGGCATTCAGCTCCGCCAGGCGACGGACCGTCGACACCTCGGCGCCCGCCTCGCGCAGGGCAGCCAGATGTTCTCGGGTGTCCCCCTGCAAGGCCAGGACACCGACATGCGGGCTCACTCGGCCGGTGGGACGAAGCCGCGGTTGTAGCGGGTCAGCCCCTCCTGCATCACAGCGGCCACCATGTCGCCGTACTGGTTGAAAATCTTGCCCTGGGTCAGCGCACGGCCGCCGCACGCCGACGGCGACGACTGGTCGTACAGCAGCCATTCGTCGGCGCGGAACGGCCGCATGAACCACATGGCGTGGTCCAGCGAGGCGATGTTCATATGTTTGCGTACCTCAAGGTGATTCACCTGCGCCGAACCCAGCAGCGTCAGGTCGCTCATGTAGGCCAACGCGCAGATGTGCAGGACATGGTCGTCGGGCAGCGGATCGCGGTGCCGGAACCAGACCTGCTGCTGCGACGCCTTGCCGGGCACCCGGGCCACCTGGTCGCGTGGCACGATGCGCACGTCCCACTCCGCGAACTGGGCGAAGCCGGCGTCATCAAAGGCGCCGGCGGACCGGAAACCCTTCGACAGGTCCGGCGGCGGCGGCACCGGCATGGCGTCCTGGTGTTCGATGCCCGACTGGTCGGTCTGGAACGACGCCGACATCGAGAAGATGGTCTCGCCGTGCTGGATCGCACTCACGCGGCGGGTGCAGAACGACCCACCGTCGCGAATGCGCTCCACCATGTACACCGTCGGTGCGCGGGCGTCACCTGGACGCAGGAAGTACCCGTGCAGCGAGTGCACCTGATACTTCGGTTCCACGGTGCGCACCGCGGACACCAACGACTGACCGGCTACGTGGCCACCGAAAGTGCGCTGCAGGAAACCCGATTCCGGGCTGAAGACACTGCCGCGGTAGATGTTGACCTCGAGTTGCTCGAGGTCGAGTATCTGCTCGATTGCCACCTGTTGGTTTTACCAGCCCCGCTCGGCGAGCCGATGAGGCTCCGGCACGTCCTCCACGTTGATGCCGACCATGGCCTCACCCAGACCGCGCGACACCTTGGCCAGCGTGTCGGGGTCGTCGTAGAACGTCGTCGCCTTGACGATGGCCGCGGCGCGGGCCGCCGGGTCACCGGACTTGAAGATGCCCGAACCGACGAACACGCCCTCGGCACCCAGCTGCATCATCATCGCGGCGTCGGCCGGGGTGGCGATGCCACCGGCGGTGAACAGCGTCACGGGCAGCTTGCCGGCCCGCGCGACCTCGACCACCAACTCGTACGGCGCCTGCAATTCCTTTGCGGCGACGTACAGTTCGTCCTCCGACAGCGACGTCAGCCGACGGATCTCGCCGCCGATCTTGCGCATGTGCGTGGTGGCGTTGGAAACGTCACCGGTGCCGGCCTCACCCTTGGAGCGGATCATGGCCGCGCCCTCGTTGATGCGGCGCAGGGCCTCACCGAGGTTGGTGGCGCCGCACACGAACGGCACGGTGAACTTCCACTTGTCGATGTGGTGGGTGTAGTCCGCCGGGGTCAGCACCTCGGACTCGTCGATGTAATCCACGCCGAGGCTCTGCAGAATCTGCGCCTCGACGAAGTGGCCGATGCGCGCCTTGGCCATCACCGGGATGGTGACGGCATCGATGATGCCCTCGATCATGTCCGGGTCGCTCATCCGCGAGACGCCGCCCTGCGCGCGGATATCGGCGGGTACGCGCTCGAGTGCCATGACGGCTACGGCGCCTGAGCCTTCGGCGATGCGCGCCTGCTCGGGTGTTACGACGTCCATGATGACGCCGCCCTTCAGCATCTCGGCCATGCCGCGCTTGACCCGGGCGGTGCCCGTCTGACCGCTGTTATCCGCTGCGGTATCCACTGCAATCTCCCTCAAGAATTTGGTACAGGCCAAGTCTAGTGGCCGGACCAAATCGGTTATCCGCGCAGGTCACCCAACGTCACCGGATGGGCTGCGGCGCCGCGCCCGCAGTCGCCGCCGGATGCTTCCCGTCCGCCAATTCGCCTGCGAGCGAAAGATATTCACCGAGCTGCAATGGGTAGACAGTCTCACCACTTGCGGCCAGCCGCGCGATGACCGCCGCGTCACACCAGCGGTGCGCGTGGATCGACTGCCGTTCCACCGTGGTGTGTCCACTGGTCACCGGCTCGAAGCGTGAGGTGCGGTACACGAAGAAGAACTCCTCGCTGCGGATCACAGAACCGTTGAACTCGAACACCGCTTCACGACGCCACACCGGGCCTATCAGGTCAGCCGGGTCGACCTTCAGCCCGGTCTCCTCGGCCATCTCACGCGCGGCGGCGTCGGGCAGTGACTCGTCCGGTTCGACCGCTCCCCCGACGGTGAACCACCACCGCGGCGCCATCAGCGGATCGGCGGCCGGGTCGCTGCCGCAGAACAGCAGCACCTGCCCGTCCTCGTCCAGCAGCACCACGCGGGCCGACGTACGTCGTCCCACGGCGCCGGGCTCGTGCCGAGAAGCCCGCTCGACGATCTCGAAATAGGTCGGCATAGCCGCGGTTCCACCCAGGTGCAGCCAGCGCACCAGGGTCCGCTCCCGCAGCGCGAGGGTGTCGCGGACTGCGTCGTTGTGGAAGCGGCGGGCCAGCAGGACCCGGGCCTCGGCATCGGCAAGCTCAGCGACCAGCGTCACCGGGATGGACGCCGGGTCAACCTGCGCCAGAGCCGCGGACAGTTCGTTCTCGGCAGCCTCGCGGGCCGCGCGGGGTGCCCGTTCGGCGTCGTCCGCCAGGGCGGCCAGCCGGCGGCCGGCCGGCCGCGACCCG
>NZ_VTGY01000020.1 GCF_009729075.1 Mycolicibacterium sp. CBMA 226
CGCACAGTTCGCTGTTCGACGCGGGGTTGACCAAGGTCATCGACAACCACGCCAAGGTCGTGTCCTGGTATGACAACGAATGGGGCTACTCCAACCGGATCGCCGACCTGACCGCACTGGTCGGCAAGTCGCTCTAGATAGCACGTAAGAGAAAGACAGGTATGAGCATCAAGACCCTCGATGAGCTGTTGGGCGAAGGCGTAGAGGGGCGGGGCGTTCTGGTGCGCTCGGACCTCAACGTCCCGCTCGACGATGACGGCAACATCACCGATCCGGGCCGGATCATCGCCTCCGTCCCCACCCTGGCGGCGTTGGCCGACGCCGGTGCCAAGGTCGTCGTCACCGCGCACCTGGGTCGTCCCAAGGGCGGACCGGACCCCAAGTTCTCGCTGGCGCCGGTTGCCGCGGCGCTCGGGGAGAAGCTGGGCCGGCACGTGCAGTTGGCGGGTGACGTCGTCGGTACCGACGCGCTGGCCCGCGCCGAGGGCCTGACCGACGGAGACGTGCTGTTGCTGGAGAACATCCGCTTCGACCCACGTGAGACCAGCAAGGACGACGCCGAGCGCGCGGCCCTGGCCCGCGAGCTGGCGGCTCTGGTCGAGGGCGCCGACGGCTCGCCGGGCGCGTTTGTCTCGGACGGCTTCGGGGTTGTGCACCGCAAGCAGGCGTCGGTGTACGACGTCGCGACGCTCCTGCCGCACTACGCCGGCACGCTGGTGGACGCCGAGGTCAAGGTGCTCGAGCAGCTGACCAGCTCGACCGAACGGCCGTATGCCGTCGTGCTGGGCGGATCCAAGGTCTCCGACAAGCTCGCCGTCATCGAGAACCTCGCCACCAAGGCCGACAGCCTCATCATCGGCGGCGGCATGTGTTTCACTTTCCTTGCGGCCCAAGGGCTTTCGGTCGGTACGTCGTTGTTGCAGGAAGAGATGATCGACACCTGCAAGCGGCTGCTGGATACCTACGCTGACGTGATCCACCTCCCCGTCGACATCGTGGTGGCCGACAAGTTCGCCGCCGATGCGGTGCCGGAGACCGTCGCTTCCGACCGCATCCCGGACGGCAAGATAGGCCTCGACATCGGCCCTGAGTCGGTCAAGCGGTTCACCGCGCTGCTGTCCAACGCCAAGACGGTGTTCTGGAACGGCCCGATGGGTGTCTTCGAGTTCCCGGCGTTCGCCGACGGCACCAAGGGTGTCGCCGAGGCCATCATCACCGCGACGTCCAAGGGCGCGTTCAGCGTCGTCGGTGGCGGCGACTCGGCCGCTGCGGTGCGCCAGCTCGACCTGGCCGAGGACGGCTTCTCCCACATTTCGACCGGCGGCGGCGCGTCGCTGGAATACCTCGAGGGCAAGACCCTCCCCGGCATCGACGTGCTGGGGTCGTAGACCATGGCACGTAAGCCGCTCATCGCCGGCAACTGGAAGATGAACCTCAACCACTTCGAGGCCATCGCCCTGGTACAGAAAATCGCATTCGCCTTGCCGGACAAGTACTTCGCCAAGGTCGACGTCACCGTCCTGCCGCCTTTCACCGACCTGCGCAGCGTCCAGACCCTGGTCGACGGCGACAAGCTCCTGCTCACCTACGGCGCTCAGGATGTGTCGCAGCACGACTCCGGCGCCTACACCGGGGAGATCAGCGGAGCGTTCCTCGCCAAGCTGGGCTGCACCTTCGTCGTCGTCGGGCACTCCGAGCGCCGCACCTACCACCACGAGGATGACGCCCTCGTCGCCGCCAAGGCCAAGGCCGCACTGAAGCACGGCCTGACCCCGATCGTGTGTATCGGCGAGGGGCTGGACATCCGCGAGGCCGGTAACCACGTCGAGCACTGCACCAGCCAGCTGACGGGCTCGCTGGCCGGGCTCTCTGCCGAACAGATCAGCCAGGTCGTGATCGCCTACGAACCCGTCTGGGCCATCGGCACCGGCCGGGTGGCCAGTGCCGCCGACGCGCAGGAGGTGTGCGCCGCGATCCGGTCGACCCTCGGCGAACTGGCATCGCCCGAGATCGCCGCGACCGTGCGCGTGCTCTACGGCGGCTCGGTCAACGCCAAGAACGTCGGCGAGCTGGTCGCAAAGCCCGATATCGACGGTGCGCTGGTCGGTGGTGCATCCCTCGAGGGCGAGCAGTTCGCGACGCTGTCGGCGATCGCCGCGGGTGGTCCGCTGCCGTAACACGACAAATCGGGCCGGTGGCATGATGCCGGCCCGACGCCCGGTAAGCTATGGGTCATGATTTTGGCCCTGCAGATCACGTTGATCATCACCAGCGTGTTGGTTGTGTTGCTGGTGTTGCTCCACCGGGCCAAGGGTGGCGGTCTGTCGACGCTGTTCGGCGGCGGTGTGCAGTCCAGCTTGTCCGGCTCCACTGTGGTGGAGAAGAACCTGGACCGGCTGACCTACTTCATCACCGGCATCTGGCTGGTGTCGATCATCGGCATCGCGCTGCAGATCAAGTACGGCGCCTAGCTTCAGACTTTCCGAACCGGCCACGCCTCTCAGGCGTGGCCGGTTTTGTTTGTCCTGCTGGTCATTGACAGGAAGCATCCAGCGGGTGCTGGGCCGGCGCTTATGCCGATGACAGGGCGCGCTTAGCGCCGGCACCTACGCTCTGCCTCGATACCTGGCGTCGTCGCCGGGACAGCTCGGATGAGGCGGAGTCTGCGGTGCATCTTCTTCGTATTGGCGCGGGTGCGGCGGTGCTGCTCTGCGCATCGAGTGCGGTGGCTTCCGGTGTGGCCGGCGCCGACCCACTGCCCGTTGCCGATGTGCGGCAGGCCGTCACCACCGAAGACGGTTGGCGCCTTGGGGTGTCGCTCACCCAGATGGCCGTCAACTCGGTGCCGAACATGGCCGCGACAGCCTTCACCCGCGAGGGTTTCGTCACGGGCCGGGCCGAGGCCACCATCGACGGTAGCGGCTCGTCGGCGGTCAACAACGGGACGTTGATCGTGGGCTTGCAGCTCGGCTGCCAGGTCGACCTCAGCGAAGGCGCCAGTGTCGGCGGCGACGCCACCATCGGCGTCAACCCCGGTTTCAGCGGAAACCTGTTGAATGCCATCGGCCCCTACGCCGATCTGGAGGGCAACGTCTCGGTGAACCTGCTGCCGGGCACGATCACCAACGTGGTGCTGGGCAAGAAATCGCTCAAGGGGCGCACCGGCGGCATCACCGTGCACGACGCCCACGTCAAGGTCGATGCGTGTGGTGGGGCAGTTGCCATCCGGTTCTTCTCCACGGTGACCATCGACACCGACAAGAACGACGACAGCGTCAACGCCTACGGCGACATCCTGCAGCTATGAGCATCGCGCGAATGCCTGTGAGGTCCGGCCATCGATTGCTGGCCGCGGCCGGCGTCGTGGCGTGGACGGTGTCGGTCTGGCTCACGGTTGCTCCGCCGCCGGCACAGGCCGACTGCACCGGCGCCGGTGACTTCGGCGCCGGATCCGGTTGCGCCCCACCGGGTGGCGGGAGCTCGTCAGCGAAAGCCTGGCCGCCGACAGCGGTGGATTGGCCGCCCAGCGTGGACACAGATAGTGGCGGCGAGGGCGACAATAAACAGTCCGTATCGTCGCCGATTGTGTTGCCGGACGGGCAGAAACCGTCGACGACGACGGGTGCGGATGGCACGTCGGCCTCGTCCGCAACCCCCACGACGTCGTCGACTCCGATCGTCCCGGTGGGTTCGCCGTGACCGAGTCGACCGCCGTACCCTGCACGTGCGGCCTCGGGCATCGATACTGAGGTGATGGCAGAGGTTCCGAACTCTCACGACACTGCGCTGCTGCCGATCGGATCGGTTCAGCGCACCGAACTGGGCCGTGAGGCCACTGAACCGATGCGCGAAGACATTCGGTTGCTCGGCGCCATCCTCGGCGACACGGTGCGCGAGCAGAACGGGGACGACGTCTTCGATCTGGTGGAACGGGCACGGGTGGAATCGTTCCGGGTGCGGCGTTCGGAGATCGACCGGGCCGACCTGGCGGCGCTGTTCTCGGGCATCGACATTCATCAGGCGATCCCGGTGATCCGGGCGTTCACCCACTTCGCGCTGCTGGCCAACGTTGCCGAGGACATCCACCGCGAACGGCGGCGTGCCGTGCACGTCGCCGCGGGTGAGCCGCCGCAGGACAGCAGCCTGGCCGCCACGTATCGCAAGCTGGACCAAGCCGAGGGATTGGCGGCGGCGGCAGTTGCCGATGCGCTGTCCGGTGCGCTGGTCTCGCCGGTGATCACCGCCCATCCCACCGAAACCCGGCGGCGCACCATCTTCGACACCCAGAACCGGATCACCGACCTCATGCGGTTGCGGCTGCACGGACACAGCGTGACGCGTGACGACCGCGACATCGAGACCGAGCTGCGCCGGCACATCCTCACGCTGTGGCAGACCGCGCTGATCCGCTTGTCGCGGTTGAAGATTCAAGACGAGATCGCCACCGGCCTGCGCTACTATCCGGCCGCCTTCTTCGACGTCATCCCACGGGTCAACGCGGACGTGCGCGCCGCACTGCAGGCGCGCTGGCCGGGTGTGCCGCTGCTCGAGACGCCGATCCTGCGGCCCGGTTCGTGGATCGGCGGTGACCGCGACGGCAACCCCAACGTCACCGCCGACGTGGTGCGGCTGGCCACTGGTAGCGCGGCCTACACCGCGTTCGAACGATACTTCGCCGAACTCCTTGCGCTGGAACATGAATTGTCGATGTCGGCGCGGCTGGTCCGGGTCAGCGATGCGCTGCAGACGCTGGCCGACCAGCATCCCGAACCAGCCCACGCCGACGAACCGTACCGTCAGGCGCTGCACGTGATCCGCGGGCGCTTGACAGCCACCGCCGCCGAGATCCTCGACCGGCAACCCGAGCATGAGCTGGACCTCGGCCTGCCGCAGTACGCCACGCCGGCTGAACTGCTGGCCGACCTGGATGTCATCGACGCCTCGCTGCGCGCCGGCGGCACCAGCGTGCTGGCCGACGACCGGCTGGCGCGGTTGCGAGAATCGGTGCGCGTCTTCGGTTTCCACTTGTGCGGCCTGGACCTGCGGCAGAACTCCGAAGTGCACGAGCAGGTGGTCGCCGAGCTGCTGGCCTGGGCGGGTGTGCATCCTGACTATGCGTCGCTGTCGGAGGACGAACGCGTCGCCGTGCTCGTTGCCGAACTGTCCACCCGCAGGCCATTGGTGGGGCGCGAAGCCGACCTGTCGGAATTGGCCCGCAAGGAATTGGACATCGTCGCGGCTGCTGCCCGGGCGGTGGAGGTCTTCGGTCCAGACGCTGTGCCCAACTACATCATCTCGATGTGTCAGTCGGTGTCCGACCTCTTGGAGGCCGCGATACTGCTCAAAGAGGCGGGCCTGCTGGACGCGGCCTCTCCCGAGCCGTACAGCCCGGTCGGCATCGTGCCGCTGTTCGAGACGATCGACGACCTGCAACGCGGATCGTCGATTCTGGAAGCGGTCCTTGCCATTCCGCTGTACCGGTCGATCGTCACCGCCCGCGGCGACCACCAGGAGGTGATGCTCGGTTACTCGGACTCCAATAAGGACGGCGGGTATCTCGCGGCCAACTGGGCCCTGTATCGAGCCGAGCTCGATCTGGTGGAGTCGGCCCGCAAGACGGGAATCCGGTTGCGGCTCTTTCATGGTCGCGGCGGCACCGTCGGCCGCGGTGGTGGCCCGAGCTACGACGCGATTCTCGCGCAACCGCCCGGCGCGGTCCAGGGTTCCCTGCGGATCACCGAGCAGGGTGAGGTGATCGCCGCCAAGTACGCCGAACCGCATGCGGCACACCGCAATCTGGAGACGCTGCTTGCGGCCACCCTGGAGTCGACCCTGCTCGACGTCGAAGGACTCGGCGACGCCGCGGCACCTGCCTACGACGTGCTGGACGACCTCGCCGCTCGCGCGCAACGCGCTTACAGCGAATTGGTCCACGACACACCGGGATTCGTCGAGTACTTCAAAGCCTCGACGCCCGTCAGCGAGATCGGGTCGCTCAACATCGGTAGTCGCCCGACGTCGCGCAAGCCGACCACGTCGATCGCCGACCTGCGCGCCATCCCGTGGGTGCTGGCCTGGAGCCAGTCGCGCGTCATGCTGCCCGGTTGGTACGGCACCGGCACCGCGTTCGAGGAATTCATCGACAACACCGAAGGTGGCCTCGAGGTGCTGCAGGACCTCTACGCGAAGTGGCCGTTCTTCCGGACCGTGCTCTCCAACATGGCGCAGGTGCTCGCCAAGTCGGATCTCGGTCTGGCCGCGCGGTATTCGGAACTCGTCGACGACGAGGCGTTGCGCCACCGGGTGTTCGACAAGATCGCCGCCGAACACGAACGCACCATCCGGATGCACGCCCTTATCACCGGACACGATGACCTGCTTGCCGACAACCCGGCGCTGGCGAGGTCGGTGTTCAACCGGTTCCCGTACCTGGAGCCGCTGAATCATCTCCAGGTCGAGCTGCTGCGCCGCTACCGTTCCGGCGACGACGACGAACTCGTACAACGTGGCATCCTCCTCACCATGAGTGGGTTGGCCACCGCACTGCGCAACAGCGGGTAGCCGTTAGAGCGCTGCGTCTCCGGACCGCATGCGGTATCGGCGCCGTGGCTGCGTGGCGTGGTTGCCGGCGGTGTTCTCGCCGGGTTAGCTTGCGGGACTGTCTGTTTCGCCATCGTTGTTATCTCCGGTCTCGGTCGGATACAACGTCGGGTGGTGGTAGTGGTTGGTTCTTGGTTGGCCGACGTCGAGTAGTGGTGGTGGGGTCCAGTGGGTGCGGCCGTTTTTCATGGTGGTGGTCCAGCCGCCGGTGTCGGCGAGGCGGTTGTGGGGGCCGCAGGCCAGGGTGAGGTTGGTGATGTCGGTGGGGCCGTCGTCGCGCCAGTTGGTGTTGACGTGATGGGCCTGGCAGCGGGAGGCGGGGGCGGTGCAGTGGGGTTTGGTGCAGCCGCGGTCGCGGGCGAACAGGGCGAAACGTTGAGCGACGGTGGCGGTGCGACGTGCTCGGCCCAGGTACAGCGGTTGTTCGGTGTGGTCATCGAAGACGGCGAGGTAGTGGTCGGCTCCGGTGGTCGCGGCCATCTGGACCAGATCCTTGACCGGGAGGTTGGTGCCGGTATGGGTGAGCGCCGTTCCGGTGCGCTTGTGCAGGTCGGTGACGGTGCAGGTGGCGATCACCGCGACGGGGAACCCGTTGTGCTCGCCGAGCATCCCGGAGGTCAGCGCCATGCGGCCGATCATCCGGTAGGCGTCGTGTTGGCGTTGGGCGAGGGTCCTGGTGTCGTTGTCGATCTGTTCCTGGGTGGGTGTGCCCGATAGGCAGGGCACGGGGTCGGCGGGGTTGCACATGCCGGGGGCGGCCCACTTGTCGTTGATCGCGTCCCAGTAGGCGCGGGTTTCGGCATCGATGGTGCCGCTCACCTCGGAGGTGCCGTCTGATTTCTGCTTCCCCGTCCTGATGGCGCGCTTGGGGTCGGGCTCGGAATCGTCGGGTTCGGGCCCGTCCTGATCGAGCCGGTACAGCAGGTCAGCGGCCGCCCGCCGCAGGTCTTCTGGGGTTTGGTAGCGGGCGGCGGCTTCCAGGTCGGCCTCGCACTGGGCGAGGGTGGCCGGGTCCACCCAGAGCGGCACCTTCGCGAAAAAGTTCGTGATCACCGCGACGTGCTCGGTGTTGATCGCGCCCTCGGCCAGCGCGGCGGCGATCAGTTCCCACACCGGCCCCAATGGTTCGCCGGTGATCGCTGAGCGTGGACCGAGGTGGTCGCCGTCGCGGACTCGGCGACGGGCTTCCTCCCAGCTGATGCGGAGCCGGATGTGCAGCACCTCCACCCAGTCTTTCGCTCCGATGTCTTTGGCGGTGGCCTGGGTTTGGGCGGCGGCCAAGATCTGGTGATCGACCGCCTCGGCCGCGCACTTCAACGTTTCACGACGCGACTGCAACTCCAGCAATGTCCGCACGTCCAGGCCGGTGTAGTCCAGGGACGCGAGCCGGGTCTGCGCCGCTTCGAACTCGGCGTACGCCTGCTCGATGACGGCCGGATCGGTCAATCCCATACATCGAACACTAGTTCGAGCAACCGACAAGTCGCTGTGACCAATGGTGTACTAGTTACCCACCGTGACCAGCGCAAACAAAGTGACCAAAGTTTTTTCGGACTGCCGGGCGGAGGTTGGGAACGGCGCGAGGAAGTCGGGGCTCGGCGGCCTGTGGGCAGCCTTGGAAGTGCCTGTCGCGGGTGGTCGCGTCAGCCCTACGGCGTCCAGCCGCGAACCGACTTCAGCATCCCGCGTACGGCATTCTCGGTCACCGTGATGGGCGACAGCACCGTCTCGGCGACGCCGACGATGGCTTCGACGCGCGTCACGATCGCCTCCATCCGATCGACGACGCCGAAGATACGGGGCGCGAGTTCGTCGATCTGGGTGATGGTCTCGTTGAACCGCGACATCGTCGTATCGAGGTCACCGGTCAGCGTGCTGAGGGTGGCGAGCGTGCCTTCCATGTCGACCAACAGCGAGTCGACCTGGGACACCATGACGTCGGCGTTCAACGCGGCGTCTGTCAACGTTCGGATTCGGCCGCGTACGGGTCGTGAACGTCCGTCGCCTTTGTCGACCATGCCTACAGTTTCGCCGCCGCGGCGGCGTCGAGCAACCACACGGTGGCTTCTGTGCCGATCGCGCCGGCCGCCGGAATGTCTTCCGCGGCAGCGCCACCGACTGCAGCCGCGACCGCATCGGCCTTCTCGGCACCGGCCACGACGAGCCACACCTGCCGCGCGCGACGGACCGCCGGCAACGTCAGCGTGATCCGCCGCGGCGGCGGCTTGGGGGAGTCCGTGACCGCGACGACGTACCGCGCGGTTTCCCGGACCGCCGCGCTATGTGGGAACAGCGAGTTGATGTGGCCCTCGCCGCCCATGCCGAGCAGGTGCACGTCGAATTCCGGTGTGGGTGAACCGTTCCCGGCCACAAGTGCCAGCTCGCGTTCGTAGGCGGCGGCCGCGGCATCGATGTCGTCACCGAACTCGCCGTCGCTCGCAGCCATGGCGTGCACGTTGTCAGCGGGAATGGCAACGGAATTCAGCAGCGCTTCCCGGGCCTGCTTGATGTTCCGGTCGGCATCGTCGGCCGGCACGTAGCGGTCGTCACCCCAGAACAGGTGCACTTTGGTCCAGTCGATCGGATGTGCGCCGACATGCTTCAGCAGCTTGATCCCGGTACCGCCACCGGTCAGCACGATGTAGGCCACGCCGCGCGCCTCGATGGCGTCATTGATGGCTGCCACCAACCGGTCTCCGGCGGCGGTCACCAAAGCGTCGGCGTCGTCGTACTTTTCGATGATCTGGTCAGACATACACGACCTTTTCCAGGCCCTTGAGGGCACGGTGATAGATGTCGTCGGCATCGAGCCGGCGCATCTCTTCGGCGAGGCAGTCGCGAGCTTCGCGGCGGGCCAACGGAATCCGTGCTTCCGGTCGGCCGGTGCGGTTGAGCGAAGCGGTGACTCCGGTTTGCGGCCGGCTCAACGTGATGGTCTCGGTGGGCCGGGTCAGCACAACTTTGAGTTCGCCGACCGCCCGCGTGACGGGTCCGTCGATGCAGGCCGCCAGCCAGCCGGCCAAGATGTCCAGTGCCGGCTCGTCTTTCAGGCCCGACACGAGCGCCTCGGTGATCGGTTCATAGGGCGCCTGGTCCAAAGCGGCGGCGAGCAGCGCCCGCCAGTAGGTCACCCGGCTCCAGGCCAGATCGGTGTCCCCGGACGTGTATCCGGCCAGTCGACTCTTGATGCACGCCAATGGGTCTTCGCCATTGGTGGCGTCGGTGATCCGGCGGATCGCCAACTTGCCCAGTGGATCGGCCGCCGGCACCGCCGGTGCCACGTCGGGCCACCAAGTGACGACCGGGGTATCCGGCAGCAGGAACGGCGTCACCACACTGCTGGCATGGCCGGCCAGCGGGCCTGAAAGGCGCAGCACCACAACCTCATTGGCGCCGGCATCGCGACCCACCCGCAGCTGGGCATCGAGGCGGGCTTCGGTGGCCAGACGGTCGCCCGGTATCACGACGATCACGCGGCACGGGTGTTCGCGACTGGCGGTGTTGGCCGCCTCGATAGCCTCTTCCAAAATGGCCTCGGTGTCGGGGGCCACCACCAGGGTCAGCACGCGGCCGAGGGTGATGGCGCCGCCTTCTTCGCGCATGGACACGATCTTCTTGTTGATGGCACCGGTGTTGGTGTCGGGCAGATCCAAGATCATGGCTCGACTCCTCCTCGTTCCGTTCCTCGCTCGTGCCTCGCTGCGATGCTCACTCGTCGTCGCCTTCGCAAATCACGGTCGCCTCCATTCGCGGCCGGTCCGCCGCAGCATCTCGAATGCCGAATCCGGTCCCCAGGTGCCCGATTCGTAGGGCTCGGGCCGTCCGCCGGCCTTGTCCTGCGCGGCCCAATGTTCCAGCGCGGGATCGAGAATCCGCCAGGACAACTCGACTTCGGCATTCACCGGGAACAGGGACGGCTCACCGAGCAGCACGTCGAGGATCAGCCGCTCATACGCCTCGGGGGAATCCTCGGCGAACGCCGAACCGTACGAGAAGTCCATGCTGACGTCGCGGACCTCCATCAGGTGGCCCGGCACCTTCGAACCGAAACGCAGGGTGATGCCCTCATCGGGCTGCACGCGGATCACCAGCGCGTTCTGTCCGAGCTCGTCGGTCATCGTGGTATCGAACGGCAGATGTGGGGCGCGCTTGAACACCAGTGCAATCTCGGTGACCCTGCGGCCCAAGCGCTTTCCGGTGCGCAGATAGAACGGCACACCGGCCCAGCGCCGGGTGTCCACCTCGACTGTGATCGCGGCGTACGTCTCGGTGGTGGACGTCTTCGAGAAGCCTTCCTCGTCCAGCAGCCCGACGACCCTCTCCCCGCCCTGCCAGCCGGCGGCGTACTGACCACGCGCGGTGGTTTCGTCGAGCGGTTCGGCCAGCCGCGTCGCCGACAGCACCTTGATCTTCTCGGCCTGTAGTGCGCGCGGGGAGAAGTTCACCGGCTCTTCCAGCGCGGTCAACGCCAGGAGCTGCAGGAGGTGGTTCTGGATGACATCGCGGGCCGCGCCGACACCGTCGTAATAGCCGCCGCGGCCGCCGAGCCCGATGTCTTCGGCCATGGTGATCTGCACGCTGTCGACGTAATGGGCATTCCATACCGGCTCGAACAGCTCGTTGGCGAAGCGCAGCGCCAGGATGTTCTGGACCGTCTCCTTGCCCAGGTAGTGGTCGATGCGGAACACGGACGACTCCGGGAACACGCTGTTGACCACACCGTTGAGAGCTTCGGCGCTGGCCAGGTCGTGGCCGAAGGGCTTCTCGATGACCACGCGGCTCCAGGAGCCGTCGGCCTTGTTGGCCAGACCGGAGGTGGACAGCTGCTTGCACACCTGCGGAAACGCGTTGGGCGGAATCGACAGGTAGAACGCGTGGTTGCCGCCGGTGCCGCGTTCCTCGTCGAGCTTGCGCAACGTCTCGCGCAGCCGTTCGAACGCGGCGTCGTCGTCGAATGTGCCTTGCACGAACCGGAATCCCTCGGCGAGGCGGTCCCAGACCTCCTGCCGGAAGGGTGTCCGGGCATGCTGCTTGACCGCCTCGTGGACGACCTGACCGAAGTCCTCGTCCGCCCAGTCCCGGCGCGCGAAACCGACCAAGGCGAACGAGGGTGGCAGTAGGCCGCGGTTGGCCAGGTCATAGATCGCCGGCATCAGCTTCTTCCGGGCCAGATCGCCCGTCACGCCGAAGATCACCACCGCGCACGGGCCGGCGATGCGGGGCATGCGCTTGTCGCGCTTGTCCCGCAGGGGATTGACCCAATTCGCCGGCGCGACGTTGTTGTCACTCATCGCTGAACTCGGCTCGTCGCGCAAGCGCTCATCGCAACGCGTCGAGTTGACCCTGTGTGGCCTCGAGCAGTTCGGCCCAGGATTTCTCGAACTTCTCCACGCCCTCGACCTCGAGGAGGTTGAACACGTCCGCCAAGTCGATGCCGACGGCGGACAGCTCGTCGAACACAGCCTGCGCTGCGGCCTCGGTACCGGAGATGGTGTCGCCGCTGATCTCACCGTGGTCGGCGACCGCTTCCAGGGTCTTCTCGGGCATGGTGTTGACCGTGTTGGGGGCGACGAGGCCTGTGACGTACAGCGTGTCCGGGTAGTCCGGGTTCTTCACGCCGGTCGACGCCCACAGCGGACGCTGCACGCGGGCACCGGCGGCCTTGAGGTTCTCGAACTGCGGACCGCCGAAGACCTGCTCGTAGGCCGCGTAGGCCAGCCGGGCGTTGGCGACACCGGCCTTGCCCCGCAGACCCAGCGCCGAGCCACCGATCTTCTCCAGCCGTGCGTCGATCTCGGTGTCCACGCGGGACACGAAGAACGAAGCGACAGAATGGATCTTCGACAGATCGTGACCGGCTTCGCGAGCCTTCTCGAGCCCGGTCAGGTAGGCGTCCATCACGGCCCGGTGCCGCTCCACCGAGAAGATCAGGGTCACGTTGACCGAGATGCCTTCGGCGATCACGGCGGTGATCGCCGGCAGGCCCGCCAGCGTCGCCGGAATCTTGATCAGCAGGTTCGGCCTGTCGACGATCTTCCACAGCTCGATGGCCTGCAGGATCGTCTTGTCGGTGTCGTGCGCCAGCCGCGGGTCGACCTCGATGGACACCCGGCCGTCGACGCCGCCGGAGGCCTCGTACACCTTGGCCAGGACGTCACAGGCATTGCGGACGTCATCGGTGGTGACGGTGCGGATGGTGGCGTCCACGTCGGCGCCACGGGACGCCAGCTCGTGCACCTGCTCGTCGTAGGCCGTGCCCTTCGACAGCGCAGCCTGGAAGATCGACGGGTTGGTGGTGACGCCGACGACACTGCGGGTGTTGATCAGCTCGGTCAGGTTCCCCGTTTGCAGTCGCTCACGGGACAGGTCGTCGAGCCACACGGAGACACCGGCGGCGCTCAGCGCCGCAAGGTTGGGGTTCTGAGTCATGTGAATGCTCCTTGTCGGTGGATCAGTTATCTGCGACGGCGGGCCGTCAGTTGTCCAACGAGCGTTCCGCGGCTGCCACGACCGCTTCCGCGGTGAAGCCGAACTCCCGGAACAGGGTTTTGTCGTCAGCCGATGCGCCGTAGTGCTCGATCGAGATGATCTCGCCGGTGTCACCGACCAGCTTGTGCCAAGGCTGGGCGATGCCGGCCTCGACCGCAACTCGTGCCGAGACGTCCGGCGGCAGCACCGTGTCGCGGTACTCCTTGGGCTGGGCCTCGAACCACTCCAGACACGGCATCGACACCACGTAGGCGACGATGTCCTTGTCCGCCAACAGCTTCTGCGCCTCGACGGCCAGCTGGACCTCGGAGCCGGTCGCGATGATGATCACGTCGGCGTCGTCGGCCGGGTTACCGCCACCGAGCACGTAACCACCACGGGCAGCGCCCTCGGCGTCGGTGCCCTCCAGGACAGGTACCCCCTGACGGGTCAGGATGAAACCGGTCGGGCCGTTGCCGTGGGTGCGCTGCAGGATGGTGCGCCAGGTGTAGGCCGTCTCATTCGGGTCGGCGGGACGGACCACCGACAGGTTCGGGATGGCCCGCAGCGCGGCCAGGTGCTCGATGGGCTGGTGCGTCGGGCCGTCCTCACCCAGACCGATGGAATCGTGCGTCCAGATGTAGATCGGGTCGATGTTCATCAGGGCGGCCAGGCGCACCGCGGGACGCATGTAGTCGGCGAACTGCAGGAAGGTACCCGCGAATGGACGCGTCGGGCCGTGCAGCACGATGCCGTTGAGGATCGAGCCCATGGCGTGCTCACGGATGCCGAAGTGCAGCACCCGGCCGTACCAGTCGGCGGTGTAGTCCTCGGTCGAGATCGACGGCGGGCCGAACGACTTCACCCCGTTGATGGTGGTGTTGTTGCTGCCCGCGAGATCGGCTGAGCCACCCCACAATTCAGGCAGCTTGCCGGCCACGTCGTTGAGTACCTTGCCGAACGCGGCACGCGTCGCGACGGCCTTGCTGCCCGGCTCCCAGTACGTGAGGTCGGCGTCCCAGCCCTCGGGCAGCTCGCCGGCCTGCAGACGGTCCAGCAGCTTCTTGCGCTCGGGCTCCTTGGTGGCCCAGGCGTCGAACGCGACCTGCCACTCGTCGTGCGCCTTCTTGCCGCGGGTAACCAGCTCGCGAGTGTGGGCGATGACCTCGGGCTTCACGTCGAAGCTCTTGTCCGGGTCGAAGCCCAGCACCTTCTTGGTGGCCGCGACCTCATCGGCGCCCAGCGCCGAGCCGTGCACCCCGCCGGTGTTCATCTTGGTGGGCGCGGGGTAGCCGATGATGGTGCGTACCGAGATGAACGACGGCCGGTCGGTCACCGCGCGTGCGGCCGCCAGGGCCTCCTCGATCGCGACGACGTTCTCGCCGCCCTCGACCTCCTGCACATGCCAGCCGTAGGCCCGGTAGCGGGCGCAGGTGTCCTCGGAGAGCGCGATGTTGGTGTCGTGCTCGATGGAGATCTTGTTGTTGTCCCACAGCACGATCAGGTTGCCGAGCTGCTGCGTGCCGGCGAGCGAGGATGCCTCGCTCGTCACGCCCTCTTCCATGTCACCGTCCGAGGCGATCACGTAGATGAAGTGGTCGAACGGGCTCTCACCGGGGGCGGCATCGGGGTCGAACAGGCCGCGCTCGTACCGGGCGGCCATCGCCATGCCGACCGAGGAGGCCAGGCCCTGGCCCAACGGGCCGGTGGTGATCTCGACGCCCTTGGTGTGGCCGTACTCGGGGTGGCCGGGGGTCAGCGAGCCCCAGGTGCGCAGCGCCTCGATGTCGGCCAGCTCGAGGCCGAAGCCGCCCATGTACAGCTGCAGGTACAGCGTCAGGCTGGAATGCCCACACGACAGGACGAAGCGGTCACGCCCGAGCCAGTGGGTGTCGGACGGGTCATGGCGCATCTGGCGCTGGAACAGGGTGTAGGCGAGCGGGGCGAGGCTCATCGCCGTTCCGGGGTGGCCGTTTCCGACCTTCTGAACGGCGTCCGCGGCCAGCACTCGTACGGTGTCGACGGCGGCCGAGTCGAGCTCGGTCCAGTCGTCCGGGTGGTGCGGGCGGGTGAGTTCGGAAATCTCTTCGACTGTGGTCACGGGCGCACTCCTGCTTCGGGTACTTCGGAAAAGACTGGGTCGCGGCAAATTGCAAGCGAGCTGCATGTCTACCCTAGTGCGCGCTGCTGGTGTGGTGCAGACCGCTTCACCTTTGGCCTGCCCGGGATTGGGTTTCCGTTCACCTGAATGCACCCTGCGGTGTGGAGCACTCAGGTGCGCGGTCTACCATCGTCTGTAGTAGAGGCTGCGCGGCCGTGACTTCCGAGGAGATATCTGCGTGAGCATTCGCGAGCGCCGTTCCGTCCACGGGGCACACGGTTTCGGTCCCGGAGCTGCGGCGTCTGACGAGGCTGGCTCTGCTTCGGGGACCAAGTCGTCGAACCGGGTCCGGGACACGCTGCTGGCCTACATCGCCCTCACCAAACCGCGCGTCATCGAGCTGCTGTTGGTGACCACCATTCCGGCGATGCTGCTCGCGCACCGCTTCGACGTGGTGGCCAGCCAAGGTCCGATCAAGCCGCTGTTGATCCTGAACACCCTGGTCGGCGGCCTGCTGGCGGCGGCCGGAGCCAACACGCTGAACTGTGTTGCCGACGCCGACATCGACAAGGTGATGAAGCGCACCGCCCGCCGGCCGTTGGCCCGGGCGACGGTCCCGACCCGGAACGCGCTGATCTTCGGGCTGGTCCTGACCGTCACGTCGTTCGTGTGGCTGTGGCGAAGCTCGAACCTGTTGTCCGGGCTCCTGGCCCTGGCGACGATCGCCTTCTACGTCTTCGTCTACACACTGCTGCTGAAGCGCCGCACCTCGCAGAACGTGGTTTGGGGCGGCGCTGCCGGCTGCATGCCGGTGATGATCGGCTGGTCCGCGGTCACCGGCACCATTCAGTGGCCGGCGCTGGTCATGTTCCTGATCATCTTCTTCTGGACGCCGCCGCACACCTGGGCGCTGGCCATGCGCTACAAGGAGGACTACGAGGCAGCCGGGGTTCCGATGTTGCCCGTCGTCGCCACCGAGCGCGCGGTCACCAAGCAGATCCTCATCTACACCTGGGCCACGGTCCTGACGACGCTGGCGCTGGCATTCGCGACGGGTTGGCTGTACGCGGCGGTCGCTCTCGTTGCCGGCGTGTGGTTCCTGGTGATGGCACACCAGCTGTACTCGGGCGTGAAGCGCGGCGAGCCGGTGAAGCCGCTGCGCCTGTTCCTCCAGTCGAACAACTACCTCGCCGTCGTGTTCTGCGCGCTCGCGGTCGACTCGGCGCTCGCACTGCCGACGCTGTTCCACTGATCGGTCCCCGCTAGCTTGGGGGCATGCCCCAACTGGTGAGTCCCGACAATTTCGCCCGCGCCGAATCGGATCTGTACTTCTCCGGCATAGTGAACGACGGCCGGGTCGGTAGCTTCCTTCATCACCGCGAACTCGCACGTATCGACCACCAGGTCGTCATCCGGCAGAACCGCGACACCCTGTACTCGGCCGCGGTGTTCGACCTCGAGGCCGGCGCTGTCACCTTCACCCTGCCCGACAGTGCGGGCCGGTTCATGTCACTCCAGGTCATCAGCGAGGACCACTACACGACCCAGGTCGCCTACGCGCCGGCGACGGTGAACCTGACACGCGAGGCCGTCGGTACCCGCTACGTGGCCGTGGCCATCCGCACGCTGGTCGACCCCAACGACGCCGCGGATCTGGCCACGGTGCACGCACTGCAGGACGCCATCACCGTCACGCAGGACGCGCCGGGCACCTTCGCGGTGCCGGACTGGGACCCGGTCAGCCAGAAGACGGTCCGCGATGCGCTCGTCACGCTCGCGACGACGCTGCCGGACACCAAAGGCATGTTCGGCACCGAGGCCGAGACCGATCCCGTGCGGCACCTGATCGGATCGGCCAATGCATGGGGCGGCAATCCGGAGCGTGACGCGCTGTATCTGACCGTGATGCCGCCGCACAACGACGGCACCACGGTGCACCGGCTCACCGTCAAAGATGTTCCGGTGGACGGATTCTGGTCGGTCACCGTCTACAACAAAGACGGCTACTTCACCGCCAACGACCAGAACGCCTACTCGCTGAACAACATCACGGCGGTCAAGGACGCCGACGGTTCGACAAGCATCCAGTTCGGTGGCACGGGTGCGGCCAACCTGCTGCCGATCACGCCGGGCTGGAACTACACCGTGCGCCTCTACCGCCCGCGGCCCGAGGTCCTCGACGGCGGCTGGACGTTCCCGGCCGCACAGCCGGTCTAGGGCACCAGCACCACCGAGCCGACGGTCAGGCGGGCCTGCAGGTCGGCGTGCGCGCGGGCGGCGTCGGCCAGGGGATAGCGCTGGCTCACCGTCACGTTGATGGTGCCGTCAGCGATGGCCTGCAGCAGTTCACCTGCGCGCCAGGAGAATTCGTCGGCGGTGCGGGTGTAGTGCGCCAGCGTCGGCCGGGTCAGGAACAGTGAGCCGCCACTGTTGAGTCGCTGCGGGTCCAGCGGTGGCACGGGTCCGCTGGACGCGCCGAACAGCGCCAGTGTCCCACGGACCGCGAGGCTGGCCAGGCTCGCTTCGAATGTGGAGGCGCCGACGCCGTCGTACACCGCGGCGACGCCGTTGCCGTCGGTGAGTTCGCGAATCTTGGCGCCGAACTCGGCCGGGTCGTCGGGGTAGTCCAGCACCTCGATGGCACCGGCCTTCCGGGACAGCTCGGCCTTGTCGTTGTTGGAGACGGTGGTGATCACCTTGACGGCCATGCTGGTGGCCCATTGGGTCAGGATCAGTCCGACGCCGCCGGCGCCGGCGTGCAGCAGCACGGTGTCGCCCTGCTGTACCGGGTAGGTCGATTTGATCAGGTAATGCGCCGTCATGCCCTTGAGCAGGGCCGCGGCGGCGATGTCGGGATCCACGCCCTCGGGTACATAGGCCACGTAATCGGCTGGCGCGACGCAGTATTCGGAGTAGGCGGCGTCTGCTGCGGCGGTGACGACCCGGTCGCCGACAGCCAGCGCCGCCACGTCGTCGCCGACCGCAGCGATGGTGCCGCAGACTTCTGTCCCGGGGATGTAGGGGACCGGCCGCGGGTACAGCCCGGAGCGGAAGTACGTGTCGATGAAGTTGACGCCGATGGCCTCGGCCTTGATCAGGACCTCGCCCGGGCCCGGGGTGGGCTCGGGGCGTTCGACGAAGGACAGGACTTCCGGACCGCCGAGCTCGGCGACTTCGATGGCATGCATGGCACCTATCATTCCAACGTGAAACTCGCGAGGCCCGATATCCGTCATCCCCGTGTCGTTTTGGCTGGTTGTCAGGCTCTCGTCGAAGGCGACGGCGATGACGACGGGTTGGTCGGGGCCCTGCGTGACCGCGGATTGCACGCCCGCTGGCTCGCTTGGGATGACCCGGCCACGCTGGAGGCCGACCTCGTGATCCTGCGGGCCACGTGGGACTACACCGAACGGCACGACGAGTTCCTGGCATGGACCGGGAAGGTGCGCAATCTGCTGAATGCGCCCGAGGTGGTCGCGTGGAACAGCGACAAGAGCTACCTGGCGGATTTGGCGGCGGCCGGGGTGCCGACCGTGCCGAGTGCGTTTTTCGCGCCGGGGGAGTCGGTGACGGTGCCCGCCGGCCAGGTCGTCGTCAAACCCGCGGTGGGTGCGGGTTCGGTTGGTGCGCAACGCTTCACCGACACCCGACAGGCCGTTGCACACGCTGCGGCGCTGCAGGCCGACGGCCGGACCGCGCTGGTCCAGCCCTACGACGAGCGCATCGAGGCCGGCGAGACCGCGCTGGTGTTCCTGGCCGGCAAGCAGTCACACGCCTTCATCAAGGGCCCGATGTTGCCGCCGCCCGGCGGCAGTCTGGAGATGCACGAATCCGGCACGTACGCCGAGGAACAGCTGCAACCGGCCGATCCGGACTTCGAGCTGTGGGACGTCGGTTACGCGACGCTGTCCGCGGCGGCGGCACATCTCGGCATCGAGCCGGCAGAGCTCTTGTACGCCCGCGTGGACGTCATCGGCGACCGCCGGGACCCGCGGTTGCTCGAGCTGGAATTGGTAGAACCGGGTTTGGGCTGGCGGCAGCTGGCCGCGCCCGAACGCGCTCTGGCGCAACGGCAGTTCGCCGTCGGCGTCGAGTCAGCTCTGGAGCGGCTCGGCCTCGGTCCGCTGTCGCGCTGACCACCGGTGAAAGGCGGGCATTGTGCCTGACGACTACCACGACAATCTTGCCGATCTCAGCATGTTCGCCCGCGCGATGGGGCAGGGTATTGCCGCCAACCGGCGCAATGTCAGCACTGACAACGGGCGGGTGTTTTGGAAGCTCACCGACGCCGACGATGGCGGGCTCGCCTGGCTCGCGTTCACCCGGCCAGATGCGCGGTTGACACTCGGTCGGCGCAAGGTGTGGACGTTGATCCCGCAGCTGCAGATTTTCATGGCCAATTGGTTCGTGATCGTCGACCGAGAGCGCACCGATCAGAGCCAGTGGATTCACACCAACGTCGACCTTTATGAGGCGCGCGAGCTCGCCCTGTCGGTGCCGCGGCCAGAAGCCGAGGACATGAAGCGGATCACCCGGCCCCAAGCGGTGCTGACTCTGGATGACATCGACCGCCACAAGGTGTCGACCGTATTGGGCAAGGGAACCGCTACAGCGCTGAAAATTCGCTGACAGAGACTGCCGCAGCGCGGGTAGTGGGCGGCAGCCTGAGCCGAGATCCCTGACGTCAATCTGCGGCGGCATATGGCCACCTTGACTGAATGCAGGGACCGATTTCGGCGTCGTCGCGTCCCTGTTTTCAACTTGTGACGGGGTGTCGCAGACCTGATTGAAGTCAGGGACTCGCTAATCGGCCTCGGTCCGGTGTCGCATCGACGCCCATAGGGCGGCGGTGGCGGCGGTGCAGGCGGCGGCGCCCGCAACGTGGATGGCGACCAGCACCGCGGGCACGCCGGTGTAGAACTGGACGGCGCCGACCGCGCCCTGCGCGAGCACGAGTCCAGCCAGCACGGCCAGCCGCAGCAGCACGGGCTTGGGGGCGCGCACCGCGAGTAGGGCGAAGCCCAGTCCGATGACGAAGCTCAGGTAGGCCACGAGCAGTGACGAGTGCAGGTGCGCCAGATCGGTGATCTCGACCTGTAGGCGCTTGACCGGTTGCAGTGCGCTTTTGTCGCCGGCGTGCGGTCCGGCGCCCGTGACCAGCGTCCCGGTCACCAGCACCGTGGACAGCGTGACGGCGGTCAGCGCGGTGAACCAGCGCAGTGGCCGGGGCACGACGAGTTGGTCGGTGCCCGAGTCGGGTTCGCCGATCTTGACGTACAGCAGCACCGCCAGCCAGACCATGACCATCGACACCAGTAGGTGGACGGCGACCGTCCACCACAGCAGCCCGGTGCGCACCGTGATGCCGCCGATGACCGCCTGCACGACCGTCGATGCCGGCATCAACCAGGCGTAGACCTGCACCTCGCGGCGACGGCCGGCGCGGATGACGGCGAGGACGGCCAGGGCAGCCGTCAGCACCACGCCGAACGTGAACATCCGGTTGGTGAATTCGACGGCCTGATGCACGACGGGCACTTCGGCGTGTGGCACGGGCACGAAGCTGCCGGGGAAGCACTGCGGCCACGTGGGGCAGCCGAGTCCGGATGCCGTGACGCGGACGATGGCCCCGGTGACGGCGATGCCGCCCTGGGTCAGGATGACCAGGAACGCGATGAGCCGCTGGACCCGAAGCGAGGGAATGGGCAGCTTGTCGAGCACGCTCCGATCGTAGGGCAGCGTTAACTACGTGCCGTAGTAGGGGCGGTCAGCTGAACCGGAACCAGCGCATCGCAGCCAGCCCGGCAAGCACACCCCACACCGCCAGCACGGCGATGCCGAACCAGTCCACCGACAGCGTCATCGCCTGTGTCAGGGCTTCGGTCAGCGCACCAGACGGCGTCAGACGGGCCACCCAGCGCAACGTCTCGGGCACGACGCGGTGCTCGATGGTCAGCGCGCCGAGGCCGGCCAGGACGAACCACAGCAGGTTCGCCAGGGCCAGCACGATCTCGGCTTTCAGCGTGCCGCCCAGCAGTAGGCCCAGTGCGGCGAACGAGGCGGTGCCGAGTGCGATGACGGCGGCGCCCAGCAGCAGGCCGAGTGGGCTCGGCCGCCAGCCCAGCGCAATTCCGATGCCGCCCAACAGGATTGACTGCAGAAACACCGTGGTGACGACGGCCAGTGACTTTCCGGCGATGATGCCCCACACCGGCAGCGCGGTGGCGCCGAGGCGCTTCAGTGCGCCGTAGCGCCGATCGAAGGCGACAGCGATGGCCTGACCGGTGAACGCCGTCGAGATCACCGCCAGCGCCATGATCGGCGGGGTGAATGTGCCCGGGCGGTGATCGCCGAGGGAGCCCAGCGGCAGCAGCGTGAGTCCGACCAGCAGCGTGATCGGGATGAACATCGTCAGCAGCAACTGCTCGCCGTTGCGCAGCAGCAGTTTGAGCTCCAGGCCGTACTGTGCCGCCAGCATCGCGGGGACTCCCGCCGGCCTCGGGTCCGGGGTGAACGTCCCCGGCGCGAAGCGATTCGTCTCGGTCGTCATGACCGCAGCTCCCGTCCGGTCAGGTCGAGGAACACGTCCTCCAGGCTGCGCTGCTCGACGCGCATGTCGGTAGCGAGCACGTTCACCCGGGCGGCCCAGGCGGTAACGGTGGCCAGCACCTGCGGGTCGATGTGCCCTTCCACCAGGTATTCACCGCTGGCGGCCTCGCTGGCGCGGTAGCCCTCGGGCAGCGCGGAAACCAACAGCGACAGATCGAGCTTGGGTGGCGCGGAGAAACGCAACTGGTTCTCGGCGCCACCGCGCATCAGGTCGGCGGGCGTGCCGGCAGCCACCGCCGCGCCGTGGTCGATGATGACGATCCGGTCGGCCAGTTCCTCGGCTTCCGCCAGCTGGTGGGTGGTGAGCACGACGGTCACGCCGTCGCGGCGCAGGCCTTCGATCAACTCCCACACCACGATTCGCGCGTGGGCGTCCATGCCGGCGGTGGGTTCGTCGAGGAACACCAGCTCTGGGCGCCCGACGATGGCGCAGGCCAGTGCCAGACGCTGCTGCTGCCCGCCGGACAGTCGGCGGTAGGTGGTGCGGGCGGCCTCGGTGAGGCCGAGGGTGTTCATCAGCCACTGCGGATCGAGCGGATCGGCCGAGTACGCCGCAACCAGGTTCAGCATTTCGCCGGCCTTGGCGGCGGGGTAGCCGCCGCCGCCCTGCAGCATCACGCCGATGCGGGCGCGCAGCTTGGCGTTGTCGGCGGTGGGGTCGAGGCCCAGGATCGAGATCGCGCCGGAGTCGGGCTTGATGAAGCCCTCACACATCTCGACGGTGGTGGTCTTACCGGCCCCGTTGGGTCCGAGCAGGGCCAGTACCTCGGCGCGGTGCACCTCGAGATCGAGGTTGTTCACGGCCTGGACATCGCCGTAGCGCTTGCTGACGCCGCGCAGCAATACGGGCGTCTCTCCGGAACTCACGGGGATTCAGCGTAAGCGTCGGGCCTGGCAGAGGAGCTACCAGGGGCGTCACCGTTGTCGGACTCCGGCAATCCGCGCCACGGCAGGCGACCCCGGGTCAGCCCGATCAGCAGCAGCACGATGACGGTGCTGGCCAGGGTGGCGTCGAGGATCTGGAAGAGTGCGAACCGGTCACCATTGGCTGTCGGGCCGAAGACGCCGACGACGAACGTCACCACGATGGTGGTGCCGCGGAAGCCGGGCCGGGTGGCCCAGCAGGCGAGCGGGATGATCGCCCACAGCAGGTACCAGGGCTGCACGACGGGGAACAGCAGCACCGTCGCGCCCATGGCGACACCGAGGCCGCCCAGCGGATGGAGCCGGCCGCGCAGTACCGACAGCAGCAGCCAGCTCACCAGCACGCCGATGACGAAAACGCCGATTCCACGGGTGAGCCCGAGCACCGCGGTAGTGTGGTCGCCCAGTCCCAGCAGGATGCCGACCTGCCCGGTACCCAGTGCGACCAGCGTCGGCGGCGACATCCAGGAGCGCACGACGTTCGCGGTGCCGAGCGTGAACAACCAGCCGAAGCCCAGGCCGCTCGCCCAGCCGATGAGCGCCATGACCGCGAGCGCGACCACCCCCAATGGCACGCAGGCCTGGAAGAAGGCCTTGACCGTCCCACCGAGCCGGCGCGCGAGGGCCATCGACACGAAGCCGAGGGCCAGCAGGGACGGCAGTTTGATCTGCGACGACATGGCGATGAGCACCGTGCCAGTGAGCAGCATCGCCAGCGGCCACCACGCCGCCCAGTCGTCGCGGTGCCGTGGCCAGTGCAGGGGCCGCGGGATGAACGGGCGGCCGGAATCGATGCCGCGCATGGCGAATTCGGTGCCGGCGAGCATCAGGCCGAGCATCGGCGCCTCGTTGTGGATGCCGGCGATGAGGTGCATGAAGAGCAGGGGATTACAGGGCCCCAGCCACAGGGCGCTGACCTCGGCCACGCCGCAGCGCCGGGCCAGGCGTGGCGTTGCCCACACCGTGGCGGCGACGCCGAGCAGCACCACCAGCCGATGCGACAGCACCCCGGCGACGATGTTGTCGCCCGTCAGTTCCGAAATGCCGCGCCCGATCCACAGGAACAACGGTCCGTATGGGGCCGGCGTCTCGCGCCACAGGCTCGGCACGGTGAGAGTGAAGACATGGCCGAGGCCGAGGCCGGTGGCCGGGCCGACGCGGTAGGGGTCCAGGCCGATGCTCGCTATCTGGCTCTGTGCCAGATAGGAGTAGACGTCCTTGCTGTACATGGGCGGCGCGATCAGCAGCGGCAGCGCCCACAGCATCAGGGTCTGGTCCAGCTGGCTGCGCGACATCCGGCGTTTGCCCAGCGTGTAGCGGCCGAGCAGCAGCCACGCCAGCGCCATCATGACGGCACCGGTGGTGGTCATGGTCAGCGAGACCGTCTGGATGCGCGACGGCAGATTCAGCAGGCGCACCCCGAATGTGGGGTCCTGTACGACAGGTCGGGCGCCGGCGCCGAGCGCGCCGATGGCCATGAGTACCGTTCCAGTGGCACCGAATCGTCTGGTCCGGCGCAGCGAAGCGACCTCGGATGCGTTCAGCGGGAAGCCGACGGACGGCTCGTCGGCGTGCCAATGCGCGACGGCCGTGCTCAGGTGCTGAAGGCGGTCGGGCATCAGAGCAGATTAGCCGTAGGTCTGTTCGGCACCGACCAACTCGGTGATAAGGGTTACCTTCCTAGATTCGGTTCCTGAATTCCGTCACAATGGTGTTGTGAAATTGCCGTCCGGAGCTCCCGAGGCTGTCGGCACCGCGACCGCGGTGGCGTCGGCGACGGCTGCTTCCGAGGGTCACACCCGCTCGGCGATAGTGCAGTTGCTGCTGGAAGGCGCCGTGACCGCGACCCAGATCGGCGAGCAGCTCGGCATCTCCGCCGCCGGTGTGCGGCGTCATCTCGACGCGCTCATCGAGGCCGGCGACGCCGAATCCAGCGCCGCCGCCGCGTGGCAGCACAACGGCCGCGGCCGTCCCGCCAAGCGCTACCGGCTGACCGCCGCCGGGCGTGCCAAGCTCGGCCACACCTACGACGACCTCGCCGCGGCCGCCATGCGTCAGCTGCGCGAGATCGGCGGTGACGACGCCATCCGGACGTTCGCGCGTCGCCGGATCGACTCGATCCTGTCCGGCGTCACCGCCGCCGGTGACGGCACCGACATCACTCATACCGCAGATCAGGTGGCCGCGGCGCTGACCAAGGCCGGCTACGCCACCACGACGACCCCGGTGACGGGCCCGATCGGCGGGGTACAGATCTGCCAGCACCACTGCCCGGTCTCGCACGTCGCCGAGGAGTTCCCCGAGCTGTGCGACGCCGAGCGTGAAGCGTTCGCCGAGGTGCTCGGCACGCACGTCCAGCGCCTGGCCACCATCGTCAACGGGGATTGTGCGTGTACGACGCATGTCCCTGTCGTCCCCGAGCATGCAGTCCACTCGATCCACCCCGCGACCCAAGAAGAAGGAGTGTCGCAATGACGACCACCCCGGAGCAGTTGACCCAGGAGGAGACCATTGCCTCCCTGGGCACCTACGGCTATGGCTGGGCCGACAGTGATATCGCCGGCGCCGCCGCGACCCGTGGGCTGAACGAGGCTGTTGTCCGCGACATCTCCGCCAAGAAGAACGAGCCGGAGTGGATGCTCGACTTCCGGCTCAAGGCGCTGCGCATCTTCGACAAGAAGCCCATGCCGCGGTGGGGCAGCGACCTCGATGGCATCGACTTCGACAACATCAAGTACTTCGTGCGGTCCACCGAGAAGCAGGCCACGTCCTGGGAGGAACTGCCCGAGGACATCAAGAACACCTACGACCGCCTGGGCATCCCGGAGGCCGAGAAGCAGCGCCTCGTCGCCGGCGTTGCCGCGCAGTACGAGTCCGAGGTCGTGTACCACCAGATCCGCGAAGACCTCGAGGCACAGGGCGTCATCTTCCTGGACACCGACTCGGGCCTGCGCGAACACCCGGACCTGTTCAAGCAGTACTTCGGCACCGTGATCCCGTCCGGTGACAACAAGTTCTCCGCGCTGAACTCCGCGGTGTGGTCGGGTGGCTCGTTCATCTACGTGCCGCCGGGCGTGCACGTCGACATCCCGCTGCAGGCGTACTTCCGGATCAACACCGAGAACATGGGCCAGTTCGAGCGGACGCTGATCATCGCCGACGAAGGCTCCTACGTGCACTACGTGGAGGGTTGTACCGCGCCGATCTACAAGAGTGACTCGCTGCACTCGGCCGTCGTCGAGATCGTCGTGAAACCCGGTGCGCGCGTTCGGTACACGACCATCCAGAACTGGTCGAACAACGTCTACAACCTGGTCACCAAGCGGGCCCGCGCCGAAGCCGGCGCGACCATGGAGTGGATCGACGGCAACATCGGTTCCAAGGTCACCATGAAGTACCCGGCGGTCTGGATGACCGGCGAGCACGCCAAGGGCGAGGTGCTCTCGGTGGCGTTCGCGGGCGAGGGCCAGCACCAGGACACCGGCGCCAAGATGGTGCACCTGGCGCCCAACACGTCGAGCAACATCGTGTCGAAGTCGGTGGCCCGCGGTGGCGGCCGGTCGTCGTACCGCGGCCTGATCCAGGTCAACAAGGGTGCGCACGGCTCCAAGTCGAGCGTGAAATGCGATGCGCTGCTTGTCGACAACGTGAGCCGCTCGGACACCTACCCGTACGTCGACATCCGCGAGGACGACGTCACGATGGGTCACGAGGCCACGGTCTCGAAGGTGAGCGAGGATCAGATGTTCTATCTGATGAGCCGCGGCCTGACCGAGGACGAGGCCATGGCGATGGTGGTGCGCGGCTTCGTCGAGCCCATCGCCAAGGAACTGCCAATGGAATACGCGCTCGAGCTGAACCGGCTGATCGAGCTGCAAATGGAAGGTGCTGTCGGCTAGTGACCAACTTGACCGAGGCGGCGGAGGGAATCGTCGCCAACAAAGGTGAGCTGTTTACGTCCTTTGACGTCAACGCTTTTGAGGTGCCGGGCGGCCGCGACGAGCTCTGGCGGTTCACTCCGCTGAAGCGTCTGCACGGTCTGCACGACGGTTCTGCCGAGGCCACCGGTGCCGTGCGTATCGAGGTTTCCGAGCGTGCCGGCGTCACTGTCGAGACCGTCGGCCGCGATGACGAACGGCTCGGCCAGGGCGGCGTCCCTGCGGACCGCGTTGCCGCACAGGCGTACTCGTCTTTCCGTACGGCAACCGTGGTATCGGTCGGGCGGGACGTTCAGGTCGCCGAGCCCATCGAGATCGCCATCTCCGGCCCCGGTGCGGGCAAGACCGCGTACGGCCACCTGCAGCTGCGGGTCGCCGAACTCGGCGAGGCCGTGGTGGTCATCGACCAGAGCGGCAGCGGAACCTACGCCGACAACATCGAATTCGTCGTCGGTGACGCGGCGCGGCTGACCGTCGTGTCGATCGCCGACTGGGCCGACGACGCGGTCAACGTCAGCACCCACCACGCGACGCTGGGCAAGGACGCGGTGCTGCGGCACGTCGCGGTCACCCTCGGTGGCGACGTCGTGCGGCTGACCTCGCGCACCCGTTACCTCGGTACCGGCGGCGACGCCGAGATGCTGGGCCTGTACTTCGCCGACGAGGGCCAGCACTTCGAGTCGCGCCTGCTGGTCGACCACGCGGTGCCCAACTGCCGCTCCAACGTGCTGTACAAGGGTGCGCTGCAAGGGGATCCGGACTCGAAGAAGCCCGATGCCCACACCGTGTGGATCGGCGACGTGCTGATCCGGGCGGCCGCCACCGGCACCGACACCTTCGAGGTGAACCGCAACCTGGTGCTCACCGACGGCGCCCGCGCCGACTCGGTGCCCAACCTGGAGATCGAGACCGGCGAGATCGTCGGCGCCGGACACGCCAGTGCCACCGGACGTTTCGACGACGAGCAGCTGTTCTACCTGCAGGCCCGCGGTATCCCCGAGGACCAGGCCCGCCGCCTGGTGGTCCGGGGCTTCTTCGGCGAGATCATCCAGAAGATCGCCGTACCGGAAGTCCGCGACCGCCTCACCGCCGCCATCGAACACGAACTTGAACTGACTGAAGGACGCAACAACTCATGACCACACTGGAAATCAAGGACCTGCACGTCTCGGTCACCGCACCGGACGGCGCCGATGTGCCGATCCTCAAGGGTGTCAACCTGACCGTGAAGTCGGGCGAGACCCACGCGGTCATGGGCCCCAACGGTTCTGGCAAGTCGACGCTGTCGTACGCCATCGCCGGCCACCCCAAGTACACCGTCACGTCGGGCTCCATCACCCTGGACGGCGAGGACGTGCTGGAGATGACCGTCGACGAGCGTGCTCGTGCGGGCCTGTTCCTGGCCATGCAGTACCCCGTCGAGGTGCCCGGCGTCTCGATGTCGAACTTCCTGCGCACCGCCGCGACCGCGGTTCGTGGCGAGGCCCCCAAGTTGCGCCACTGGGTCAAAGAGGTCAAGACGGCCATGTCCGAGCTGGACATCGACCCGGCGTTCGGTGAGCGCAGCGTCAACGAAGGCTTCTCCGGTGGTGAGAAGAAGCGCCACGAGATCCTGCAGCTGGGCCTGCTGAAGCCGAAGATCGCCATCCTCGACGAGACCGACTCGGGTCTGGACGTCGACGCATTGCGTGTCGTGTCCGAGGGCGTCAACCGGTACGCCGAGGCCGAGCACGGCGGCGTCCTGCTGATCACGCACTACACCCGCATCCTGCGCTACATCCGTCCGCAGTTCGTGCACGTGTTCTTCGACGGCCGCATCATCACTTCCGGTGGTCCGGAGCTGGCCGACGAGCTCGAAGAGAACGGCTACGAGCGCTACACCCAAGCAGCAGCCGGGGCCTGACGATGACCGCGTCAGTTGATCTCGACCTGACGCGGATCAGGGCCGACTTCCCGATTCTCGGCCGCGTGATGCGCGGCGGGAATCAGTTGGCGTACCTGGATTCCGGGGCCACGTCGCAGAAGCCGCTGCAGGTTCTCGACGCCGAGCGGGAGTTCCTGATCACGTCCAACGGCGCGGTGCACCGCGGTGCGCACCAGCTGATGGAAGAGTCGACCGACGCCTACGAACAGGGCCGCGCCGACATCGCGGCGTTCGTCGGCGCCGATGACGACGAACTCGTCTTCACCAAGAACGCCACCGAGGCGCTGAACCTGGTGTCGTATGCGGTGGGGGACAACCGGTTCGACCGTGTGGTCGGCCCGGGTGACGTCATCGTCACCACCGAACTCGAGCATCACGCGAACCTGATCCCGTGGCAGGAGCTGGCCCGTCGGACCGGTGCTGAGCTGCGCTGGTACTCGGTCACCGACGACGGCCGCATCGACGTGGATTCGCTGCAGCTCGATGGCCGGGTGAAAGTTGTTGCCTTCACCCATCATTCGAACGTCACGGGTGCCATCGCGCCGGTCGCCGAACTGGTGTCGCGGGCCAAGGCCGTCGGTGCGCTGACGGTGCTGGACGCCTGCCAGTCGGTGCCGCACCAGCCGATCGACTTCCACGCCCTCGACGTCGACTTCGCGGCGTTCTCGGGTCACAAGATGTTGGGGCCCACCGGGATCGGTGTGTTGTACGGCCGTCGCGCACTGTTGAACGCGCTGCCGCCATTCCTCACGGGTGGCTCCATGATCGAGACCGTCACCATGGAATCGGCGACCTATGCGCCGGCGCCGCAGCGGTTCGAGGCCGGTACCCCGATGACGTCGCAGGTTGTCGGATTGGCAGCTGCCGCACGGTATCTCGATGCCATCGGGATGGCTGCCATCGAGGCGCACGAAGCCGAGTTGGTGGCCGCCACGCTGGATGGGCTGACTCAGATTCCGCAGGTGCGGATCATCGGGCCGACCACCACAGAGGACCGCGGATCACCCGTGAGCTTCGTGTTGGACGGGGTGCACGCGCACGACGTGGGCCAGATTCTCGACGATGACGGCATCGCGGTCCGAGTCGGACATCACTGCGCGGCACCGCTGCACCGGCGGTTCGGTATCGCCGCGACGGCCCGCGCGTCGTTCGCCGTGTACAACACCCTCGACGAGGTCGACCGATTGGTTGCCGGCGTCAAACGTGCTGTGGAGTTCTTTGCATGAGAATGGAACAGATGTACCAGGAAGTGATCCTGGACCACTACAAACACCCGCATCACCGCGGGCTGCGCGAGCCGTTCGGCGGGCAGGTGCACCACGTCAACCCGACCTGTGGTGACGAGGTGACGCTGCGGGTGACGCTGTCCGACGACGGCGAGACCATCGCCGACATCTCGTACGACGGCCAGGGCTGCTCGATCAGCCAGGCATCGACGTCGGTGCTCACCGATCAGGTCATCGGTCAGACCGTCGACGAGGCGCTCAAGACGGTCGGCGCCTTCACCGAGATGATTTCGTCCCGCGGCAACGTCGAGGGCGACGAAGATGTACTGGGTGACGGCATCGCGTTCGCCGGTGTCGCCAAATACCCGGCACGGGTGAAATGCGCGCTGCTGGGCTGGACTGCGTTCAAAGCCGCGCTCGCCGAAGCGAGCGCCAAAGACACTGTGCTGGCAGCTGTCGGCACCAATGCGGAGGACAAGCGATGACTGAAGGCACTGAAGGCGTTGAAACCACGGGCGAAGGCACCACCGCGGCCAACGTGGTCGACGACCCCGAACTGCTTGACGCCGTCGAGGAGGCCATGCGCGACGTCGTCGACCCCGAACTCGGCATCAACGTCGTCGACCTCGGGCTCGTCTATGGCATGACCCTCGAAGAGGGCGACGAAGGCACCGTCGTGAAGCTGGACATGACGCTGACGTCGGCGGCCTGTCCGTTGACCGACGTGATCGAGGACCAGTCCCGGACCGCCCTGGTGGGCGCGGGACTCGTCAGTGACCTCAAGCTGAACTGGGTGTGGAACCCGCCGTGGGGTCCGGACAAGATCACCGACGACGGCCGCGAACAGCTCCGGGCGCTGGGCTTCACGGTCTAGTTTTGGTTATCCCGCCTGTGGATAACTCCCGATTCTGATGCCTCTTCGTGGCGTTCTTGTCAGGGGCCTTCTCTAGCTTCCAACGCAACAGGACCAATCAGGTCCGCTGCGACAGGAAGGCACCACGATGAACGCTGACATCGAACGACTGCGGGCCGCGTGCGAACGCGATCTCGGCGACCCGGCCGGCTGGCCGTCACCCGTCGGTTATCCGAATTCCTTGGCGCTCTGCATCATTGACGCCATCTACGCCCCCGGCGCCCGGCATCTCACCGTCGACAAGATCATCGAGCGGTACCGCAGCTATCGGGCCGGGCAGCGTGCTGACGCTGATACCGACGGTGCACCGGAACTCCTCGCGAACGTCGAGGCGCTCGGTGGGCCCCAGCAGTGGGCCGCCCAGATCGGCAACCGGCGGCCGACCTCCACGAGGAAAGATGCGCCGCTGCGCTCGGTGGCGCTGACCGAGACGGCGCAGGCGCTCGCCGCCCTGGGCATTCGCACCACCGAAGATCTCCGCGCGACCGCTGCAGACCCCGAACTGGCGAAGAAGGCCAAGAAGGCGTGGTGTGCGGTACCTGGCCAGCGGTCGGGCTTCACCTGGCGCTTCCTGCTGATGCTGGCGGAACTGCCCGGCACAGATCAGACGGTGGCGGGATACGTGGCACGCGAGATCGGTAACGACGGCTCGGTCGAGACGGCCGCGCTGCTCGGCGCCGTCGCGGAAGTGGCGGGCTGGGACGTCGACGCGCTGTCGCAGGCGATCTGGCGGTTCGAATCGCGCGGCCCGGGAGCGCTGCCGTCGACGGCATGAATGCCGATGACTGACCGGCAGGCGGGCGTCGGCGGAATCGGTTGAGCCGTCACGGTGTTGCATAGGCTCATGACAGTCGATGCATCTGGGCTCTTTGCCCCACTGGCCCTGCGAAACCTGACCGTTCCCAACCGGTTCGCCATGGCACCCATGACCAGACAGGCGTCGCCCGGAGGCGTCCCGGGGCCCGACGTGGCGGAATACTACGCCCGCCGGGCCGCCGGTGGCGTGGGCCTGATCATCACCGAAGGCGTCCGACTGGGCGACCCATCGGCAGCCGGTTCCCAGGACATCCCCACGCTGGTCGGCACCGAGGCGCTCGACGGCTGGCGGAACGTCACCAGCGCCGTGCACCACCACGGCGCGACCATCGCGGCACAGATCTGGCACCAGGGCGCCGAGCGCGGGGACCGCGACGGGGTTGCCCCGGTCAGTCCATCTGGCGTCAACGGCCATGGCGAACCGATCGGCCGGGCGCTGGCGGCCGACGAACTGCCTGCCGTCGCACAGTGGTACGCCGAGGCGGCCCGCAATGCCAAGGAAGTCGGCTTCGACGCCGTCGAACTGCACGGCGCCCACGGCTACCTCCTCGACCAATTCCTCTGGACCAGAACGAATCTGCGCACCGATGAATACGGTGGTTCGGTCGCGAACCGCACCCGTTTCCCGGCCGAGGTGGTCGCTGCGGTGCGGGCCGCGGTCGGCCCGGACTTCCCGATCATCTACCGCTTCTCGCAGTGGAAGGGCACCGATTACAACGCGACGTTGGTCGACGACCCGATGCAGCTGCAGGAACTGCTGGCGCCGCTCGTCGACGCCGGTGTCGATGCGCTGCATCCTTCGACCCGTCGGCACTACGTGCCGGCGTTCCCCGCTGACGACCCGACCTTGACGCTGGCCGGGTGGACCAAGAAGGTCACCGGGACGCCCGTCATCGCCGTCGGCTCGGTGGGCCTGCAGACCGCGTTCCGGTCCGAGAAGCCCGGCCAGGTCATCGAGCCGGGACCGGTGGACCAGTTGGTGGAGCAGTTCGACGCGGGTGAGTTCGACATGATCGCGATCGGCCGGGCGCTGCTCGCCGACGCCGGTTGGGTGAACCGCCTGCGCACCGGCACGCTGGACGGGTTCAATGGCTACGATGCGGCCAGTGCCTTGGCACGGTTGAGCTGACCACATACTGGGAACAAGCAGGTACACCGCAATGTTGGGAGAAGCGTGAGCACCAAGGACATCACCGCCGCCGAATTCAACGGCATCATCAGCGACAACGACATCGTGCTGGTGGACTTCTGGGCGTCATGGTGCGGGCCGTGCCGGGCGTTCGCTCCGACGTTCACCGCATCCTCTGACAAGCACCCCGACGTCTTCCACGCCAAGGTCGACACCGAAGCCGAGCAGGGACTGGCCTCCGCGGCCGAGATCCAGGCCATTCCGACCCTGATGGCTTTCAAGAAGGGCCAGCTGGTGTTCCGGCACTCGGGCATGCTGGCGGCCAACCAGCTCGACGAGGTCATCAGTCAGATCAAGGCATTCGACATCGACTCCGCGATGGCCGAAAAGGGCGACGCCACCGACGCCTGAGGTCGGTCGGGGCCTAGCCGAGCACTGCCGGCGGGTGTGACTTTGCGCACCCGCTAGCGTGCAGGGCGTGAGCGAACAGACCCCACTGGTACTCGTCGACAATCCGCGCCCCGGCGTCGCCCTGGTCACCCTCAACCGCCCCGAGCGGATGAATTCCATGGCCTTCGACGTCATGGTCCCGCTCAAGGCGGCGCTAGACGAGATCACCAACGACAACGACGTCCGCGCGGTCGTCCTCACCGGCGCGGGGCGCGGCTTCTCCTCGGGTGCCGACCACAAGTCGGCGGGCTCGGTGCCGCACGTCGCGGGCCTGACCCGCCCGACGTTCGCGTTGCGCTCCATGGAGGTGCTCGACGACGTCATCCTCGCCCTGCGCAAGCTGCATCAACCCGTGATCGCGGCGGTCAACGGCGCAGCCATCGGCGGCGGCCTGTGCCTGGCGCTGGCGTGCGACATCCGCGTCGCCGGCGCGGGGGCCTACTTCCGCGCCGCAGGCATCAACAACGGTCTGACAGCCAGCGAACTGGGCCTGTCCTACCTGCTGCCGCGGGCCATCGGGACGTCACGGGCGTTCGAGGCGATGCTCACCGGCCGGGACATCGACTCGCAGGAGGCCGAACGGATCGGTCTGGTGTCGCGGACGGTCGCCGACGATCAGCTGCTGCAAACCTGCTTCGACATGGCCGAGCGCATCGGCTCGTTCTCCCGCCCGGGAATCGAATTGACCAAGCGGACTCTCTGGAGTGGACTGGACGCCGGTAGTCTGGAGAGCCATATGCAGGCCGAAGGCCTGGGTCAGCTCTTCATCCGACTGCTCACCGCCAACTTCGAGGAGGCGGTTGCCGCGCGCGCCGAGA
The DNA here is from genome assembly GCF_009729075.1 of Mycolicibacterium sp. CBMA 226. Lineage (GTDB taxonomy): Bacteria > Actinomycetota > Actinomycetes > Mycobacteriales > Mycobacteriaceae > Mycobacterium. The sequence goes on from NZ_VTGY01000020.1 coordinate 33,917, forward strand.
AACGACCCGCGGTCTTCACGGACGACAAGTAAGCCGGCACGGACCGCCCGGCACACCTAAGGAGGCAGCAGCGTGATCACCGCAACGGACCTGGAGGTCCGCGCCGGAGCGCGCACGCTGCTGGCCTTCGAGGGTTCCGCGCTGCGCATCCAGCCGGGCGACCGGATCGGTCTGGTCGGCCGCAACGGTGCCGGCAAGACGACCACACTGCGCATCCTGGCCGGCGAAGGCCAGCCGTACGCGGGGACGGTCGAGCGGATCGGCGAGATCGGTTACCTGCCACAGGATCCGAAGGAAGGCGATCTGGACGTCCTGGCCCGCGACCGGGTGCTCTCGGCGCGTGGCCTGGACACGTTGCTGGCCGATCTGGAGAAGCAGCAGGCCATCATGGCCGAGGTCGTCGACGAGGCCGCCCGCGACAAAGCAGTGCGCCGGTACGGCGTTCTGGAGGAACGGTTTTCGGCCCTCGGCGGATACGCCGCGGAGAGTGACGCCGGCCGCATCTGCGCCAGCCTGGGCCTGCCGGACCGGGTGCTGACGCAGCCGCTGCGGACCTTGTCCGGCGGTCAGCGCCGGCGTATCGAGCTGGCCCGCATCCTCTTTGCGGCGTCCGAGGGCTCCGGCTCCAACACCACGCTGCTGCTGGACGAGCCGACCAACCACCTCGACGCCGACTCCATCGGCTGGCTGCGCACGTTCCTGCAGAGCCACACCGGCGGCCTCGTGGTGATCAGCCACGACGTCGAACTGCTCGCCGACGTGGTGAACCGCGTGTGGTTCCTGGACGCCGTGCGCGGCGAGGCCGACGTGTACAACATGGGCTGGCAGAAGTACCTCGACGCCCGCGCCACCGACGAACAGCGCCGCCGTCGCGAGCGTGCGAACGCTGAGAAGAAGGCGAGCGCGCTGCGGGCGCAGGCCGCCAAGATGGGTGCGAAGGCCACCAAAGCTGTTGCGGCACAGAATATGTTGCGCCGCGCCGAGCGCATGATCGCCGAGCTCGATGCCGAGCGGGTGGCCGACAAGGTCGCCAAGATCAAGTTCCCGACGCCCGCGCCGTGCGGCAAGACCCCGCTCATCGTCAAGGGCCTGACGAAGACCTACGGCTCGCTGGAGATCTTCACCGGTGTGGACCTGGCGATCGACCGCGGTTCGCGCGTCGTCGTACTGGGGCTCAACGGTGCCGGTAAGACGACGCTGTTGCGTCTGCTGGCCGGCGTGGAGACCGCCGATGCCGGCGGTATCGAACCGGGCTACGGCCTCAAGATCGGTTACTTCGCGCAGGAACACGACACCCTCGACAATGGGGCGACGGTGTGGGAGAACATCCGGCATGCCGCGCCGGACACCGGGGAGCAGGATCTGCGAGGCCTGTTGGGCGCGTTCATGTTCACCGGCCCGCAGCTGGATCAGCCCGCCGGTACGTTGTCCGGCGGTGAGAAGACCCGTCTGGCATTGGCCGGCCTGGTCGCCTCGACCGCCAACGTGCTGCTGCTCGACGAGCCGACCAACAACCTGGACCCGGCGTCGCGCGAGCAGGTCCTCGACGCGCTGCGCAGTTATGCCGGTTCGGTGGTGCTCGTGACGCACGACCCGGGCGCGGCCGAGGCGCTCAATCCGCAGCGGGTATTGCTGCTGCCGGATGCGACCGAGGACTTCTGGTCGGACACGTACCGCGATCTCATCGAATTGGCCTGACCTGATTCACCGAATCGCCCGCGCCGAGCGACTGCTGTTCTTACGCTGAATCCCGTCAGCCCGGCAAACCGCCGGGGGAGAGTCAGGGGACCGGCGATGAGGCAATCCAAGGCATCTCGCGACCAGATGATGACCCAGCTGCGTAACGCCTACGAGAGCGGCGCCAGTATCAGGTCATTGGTGGCCACGTCCGGCAAATCCTATGGGTCGGTGCACAGCATGCTGGTGCAGTCCGGCGCGGTCATGCGCAGCCGTGGCGGCCCGAATCACCGCAGCCACAAGGTCGCCTGAACGCCCCTGCGGCCCAGCCGCTTTCGCCGCGAACGGACCGTCGCGGAGCGGTCCTGCGCGTGCCGGGATACGCGCAGGACGGCTCCGTGGGGTGTAACCCGTTAGCGCGCCCTAGATTTCGTCTGTCAGCCGGACCGGGGCGATCATGTCGAAGACGTCGCCCGGACCGGGATTCGACGGCGACGTCGCCCCGCCGAACTGGTCCATCACGGCCCACACCGCGTTGAGTGCGGTGGTGATCGCGCCCTCCGCCCACCCCGCCGTCCACGAGATGTCGTCCCCCGCCAGGTAGATGCCGCGATGGCGCGCGTCCAGGTCACGCTGCATGAAGTGGGTGTACAGCGTTTCCTGGTAGCGGTAGTGGCCCGGCAGGTTGGCCTTGAACGCACCCATGAAGTTGCGTTCGGTCTCCCACGACACCGTCTTGGGGGTCTCGATGATGTGGCTGCGGATGTCGACGTCCGGGTAGATCGCCTGTAGCGACTTGAGCATGAGGTCCACGCGTTCGGTTGCGCTCAGCGGCACGATCTTCCGGGAGTCGTCCTCCCACGTGTACGACAGACAGATGACGGCGGGCTTCTCGTTGCCGTCGGCGTCGAGCCCCTGATCGAGCAGATAGGTGCCGCGACTCATCCGGTCGGTCAGCGTCATCGACATGACGTCACGCCCCTGGGCGTCCTTGTCCTTCCAGAACGGGCGGTCGACCAACACGAACACCTTGGACGAGCCCATGTAGTGCGTCTGCTCGATGGCCGACCACACGTTGGGCGGGAACAGGTCGTCGTCGCAGCGAATGTTGTTGAGCAGCATCCACGATTGGGCGGTGACGACGACGGCGGCGTAGGTGCGGGTTTCCCCATCGGCGTCGGTGATCGTGTAGCGGTTGGGATACGTCCGCCGGATGTCGGTGACCGCACCCCGGGTCTGGCCGCCGTGTAGCGATTCGAGCGAGGTGCCCGCCGGCCAGTGGACGAGGCGTTCGGGTGAGCGCTTCCACAGCCGCAGCGGCAGCTGCTGCGAACCACCCACCACACCGCGGTGGTTGTCGTCGGCCTCGGTCAGCACCACGCGCAGGATTTCGAGCATCGAACTCGGGTAGTCGGTGTCCCAGCCACCGGTGCCGAAGCCGACCTTGCCGAAGATCTCGCGCAGCTCGAACGACTTGAAGTGGTGCGACTTCGTCAGGAAGCCCCAGAAGGTCTCGTCGTCGAGTTCGCGAACGAGCTTGCCCCACGCCGACTTCAGCGCCTGTGTGTCGCGTTCGCGGATGGCGTTCTGGATCGCGTGCAGGTCGGCGCCGTCCTCGAGCGTCATGCGCCAGGCGTCGGCCACATCGGTGAAGGCCTGCGGCAGATCACTGAGTTTCTCGGCGTAGTAGGTCTGGCCTTTGAGATCGACGACGGTGCTGGGCGCCGCGGCCGACAGCGGGTTCGGGAATTCGATGGTCTCGATGCCGACCTTGTCGAAGTACTCGTACAGCGTCGTGGAGGTGGGCGGGAACCGCATCGAACCCATTTCGGCCACCGCGTCGGGGGCGTGCTCGAACGGGATGGACCGCATGCGGCCGCCGATCTGATCAGCCTCGTACACAACGGGTTTCAGGCCCATCTTCATGAGCTCGTAGGCGGCGGTGATGCCGGCGCAGCCAGCGCCGACGATGGCGACTTCGGTGCCGTGGCGCGCGGCCGGGACGGAGCCGAGGCCGTCCGGCGAGGACACGTAGTCGTCGTACGCGAAGGGGAAGTCCGGTCCGAACATCGTTATCGGCTTGTCCGACGACCGCGGGCCGGTTTCGGACAGCTGTGTTTCTTCGATGGGCTGGGGGACAGTCATCGGGTCTGGTTCTCCTGGTAGAGATCTCGGCGGCGATCGCCGAGATGGGTGTTGACGGCGCGGGACACGGCTACCGCGGCGGGATCGATGTGGGTGACGAGGAGTTCCTCCGTTCGACCACCGCGACTCAGTTCGGTCGTGTCGGGCGCGATGGTGCAGCTCAGTCCGCAGTATTCGAGGTCGTTCTCGACACCGGTGCGGTTGACGTAGGACAGGAACAGCTGACTTTCGTAGGCGCGGGCGGGCACGATGTGCGTCGCCACGAAACTCCACGGCTCCATGAGTCCCGTTGGGACGACGAGCCATTGGGTACCCGCATCGGCGTGGGCCCGGGCGTTCTCGGGGAATTCGATGTCGTAGCAGATCAGCAGTCCGCACGTGACGCCGTCGAGCTCGAACTGCGTGACCCACTGCTCGCCTGGGCTGAACAGCTCCCGGTCGAAGCCGTAGAGGTGGGTCTTCCGGTAGTTCGCCAGGGCTCGGCCGGTGCGGTCGACGACCTGTGCGGCGTTGTACGGCTTGCCCTCTGCGGCCTCGGGATACCCGTATACGACGGCGATTCCGGTGTCGCGCGCAATTTCCTGGACCGCCCGGAAGATCGGGCCGTCCGCGGGTTCGGCGCGTTGGGCGATCTGCGTTCCGATGTTGTAGCCGGTGGCCGACATCTCGGGTGTGACGACGATCTGGCAGCCGGCGTCGGCGGCCCGCCGGGCCGCCGACGCGATGGCACTGAGGTTCTCGGCGACGGTCCCGGATTCCTGCGGACCTTGGAACATGCCGACGGTGATCATCTAGGCGGCGCCCACTCGCAGTTTGGATTTCCTGATGCTGTACCCGAAGTAGACGGCGAGACCGAGGACGCCCCAGATGCCGAACGCGATCCACGTCGCGACCGGCAGCGCCCACATCAGGTAACAGCAGAAGAGGAAGCCCAGCACCGGTGCGACGGGGAACAGCCGGAGCCGGAACGTGCGATCCAGATCGGGGCGCGTGCGCCGCAGGATGATGACGGCGATGTTGACGAGCGCGAAGGCGAAGAGGCAGCCGATCGAGGTGGCGTTCGCCAGCTCGCCGAGCGACACGAAACCGGCCAGCAGCGACACGATGACGCCGCAGATCACGATGTTCCACGTCGGCACGAAGGTCCGCGGGTTGATCTTGGCGAACAGCGCGGGCACCAGGCCGTCGACGGCCATTGTGTAGAGGATGCGGGTCTGTCCGTACTGGACGGCGAGGACGACGCTCGCAATGGCGATGACGGCGCCGACCGACAGGATGATGGCCGGTACGTTGCTGCTGGTGATGCCGCTCAGTGCGACGGCCAGGGTGGCGCCTTCGTCGGCGCTGAACTTGGTCCAGCTCATGGCGCCCAGCGCGGCCAGCGCGACCGCCAGGTACAGCACCGTGACGATCAACAGCGACGCCATGATGGCGCGCGGCAGGTCCCGTTTCGGGTCCTTGGCCTCGTTGCCCGCCGTGGAGGCGGCGTCGAAGCCGATGTAGGAGAAGAACACCTGGGACGCCGCGGCGGAGACGCCGAGGAAACCGAGCGGCATGAACGGGGTGAGGTTCCCGGCCTTGAACGCGGTGAAGGCGACGGCGCAGAAGAACACCAGCACGACGCACTTGAGGATCACCATCGCAGTGTTGACGACGGCGGACTCGGATGCACCCTTGAGCAGCAGGATCGAGGCGAGGACCACGATCGCGATGGCCGGCAGGTTGATGACACCACCTTCGCCGGGCGCGCCGGTGATGGCGGTGGGCAGCTCGACGCCGAACAACTGGTGGAGCAGCGTGTTGATGTAGCCGCCCCAGCCGACGGCGACCGCGGCGACCGATACGCCGTACTCGAGCATCAGGCACCAGCCGCACACCCAGGCCCAGAACTCACCCATGGTGGCGTACGCGTAGGAGTAAGAGCTTCCCGAGACGGGAATGGTGCCCGCGAGCTCGGCGTAGGACAGCGCCGAGAACAGTGCGGTGACGGCGGCGAGGATGAACGAGAGCAGGACTGCCGGACCGGCTTTCGGTACCGCGGCACCGAGGATGACGAAGATTCCGGTGCCGAGCGTCGCGCCGATGGACAGGGCGGTCAGATGGACGAAGCCCATCGACCGTTTGAGGTGCGGGCCGTCCGCCGATTCGTTGGCGGCAACGATGTCGTCGACTGACTTCTGCGCGCTCATGGCGCGCAGAATGCCCGGCCGTGGGGCCTGGATGATGGCCAAGGGGAGCTCCGTGGAGAGGAGGGCGCGCCACGAGATTTGTGACTCGCGTAACAGAGTGCGGTACATCACTCCCATCTGTCAACATGTGGAGTGAGCTAGGAAACAATTGTTGCCTTTCGCGACACCAATGCCTACCCTAGGGCCAGTGATCTGAGCCACATCAAAGGGGATGCCATGGCAGGTGCAATCGAGACCCGGTCCATCGACTGGATCCCGACCCGGGAACGCAGGGGCAAGGTGCACCACCAGGCGCCGTTCTGGTTCACCGGGAATTTCGTTTTGACCACCATGGTCACGGGCTTCCTCGGGCCGGCCAACGGCTTGCCCGCCGGGTGGTCGGTGCTGGCCGCGGTTGCGGGTGCCTGCTTCGGGACGCTCTTCATGTGTTTCCACGCCAACCAGGGACCCACGATGGGCCTGCCGCAGATGATCCAGTCGCGCGCGCAGTTCGGTTCGCGTGGCGCGCTCGTCCCGTTCGTCGCCGTCATCTTCGTCTACATCGGCTTCAACGTGTTCAACACGATCCTGGCCACGTCCGGCTTCAAGACGGTCTTCGCCGGCCCGAACTGGCTCTGGTATCTCGGGCTGATGGTGGCCGCCATCGTGATCGCGGTGGTCGGCTTCGATCTGATGATGGTCGTGCAGCGGTGGCTGACCTATCTCCTGATCGTCGTGTTCGGCGTCCTCACCGTCTACGCATTGTCGACATTGCACCTCAATGCGGCGGTTCCCGACGGCGGCAAGTTCTCGCTCACGGTGTTCCTGATGCAGTTCGCCGCGGCGGCCGGATACCAGATTTCGTATGCGGTGTATGTCTCCGACTACTCGCGGTACCTGCCGGAGAACACCTCGGCGAAGCACGTCATCTGGTGGACGTATCTGGGTGCCGCGGGTTCGTCGGTGTGGCTGATGTCGCTCGGCGCGGTGCTGGCGTCGGCGCTGCCGACCCCGGACGCGATCGTCTCGATCCAGACCGTCGGCAACCAATTACTGCCTGGCTTCGGCACTTTCACCGTCGTGGTGGCGTCGATCGCCCTGGTGACCATCATGTCCGTCAACGCCTACGGGGCGAGCCTGACGAGTATGAGCGCCCTGGATGCTTTCCGGCCGATCACGCCGACGGTGCGACTGCGGGTGCTCGGCATCGCGCTCACGTCGTTCGTCGCCTTCGTCGTCGCGCTGTCGCTGCCCGAGGGCTACCTCGAGTCGTTCAATACGTTCGTGCTGCTGATGCTGTACTTCCTGATCCCGTGGACGGCCGTCAATCTGGTCGACTTCTATTTCGTTCGGCGCGGCCACTATTCGATCGTCGACATCTTCCGGCCGGACGGGATCTACGGCCGGTGGTCGTGGCGCGGACTGGCGGCGTACTTCATCGGCATGGTCTCGATGGTGCCGTTCGTCTCACTGCACTTCTACGACGGTCCGATCGCCAAGATGCTTGGGGGAGTGGACATCTCGTTCATCATCGGGCTGGCGGTATCCGGGCTCGCGTATTACGTGCTGACCCGTGGCGTGGACCTGGCGCCCGAGCATGCCGCCGTCGAGCGCAGTCGCGCGGAGTTGACCGCCGCGTAGCGGCTATTCGGCGGCCTCAGCCAGGCGCCGGTGCGCCAGGGCCGGGGTCAGCACCCACAACACCTTCGCGCCGGACTGCTCGTCGGCGTGGAAGGCGTGCGGACGGTCCGCCTCGAAGGTCAGCGCATCGCCCCGATCGAGGGTGATGCGGCTGCCGTTGCCTTCGACGAAGTCGATGTGCAGCCGGCCCTCGATGACCATGGCGAACTCCACCTCGGCCGGCAGGGAGTAGGTGTCGCTGCCGCTGCCGCCGCCGGGCGCGATGTCGCTCAGCAGCACCTGGAAGCGTCGCTCGCCCGTCGGCGTCAGCTGGAACTCGGTCATTTGCGTGCCGCCGAACTCGATGGGCGGGTACTCGCCGGCGCGGACCACCTCGCCGACGGGCGTTTCGTCGAACAGGGAACCCACCTGGAGTTCCAGTGCCTCGCAGATGCGGATGAGCGCGGCGACGGACGCGTTGGACTGTCCGCGTTCGACCTTCGACAGGTAGCCCTTGGTCACCCCGCTCGCGGCGGCGAGTTCGTCGAGGGTCATGCGCTTGGCGCTGCGGGCGGCCTTCAACCGTGCGGCGATGGTGAGTTGCGTTGCCGGCGAACCGCCCACGATTTCCTCCTAGGAAACAAAGGTTGACAATAATTCTACTGCCGGAAACAATGAGACCCAAGCCACACGCCACGACTTTGGAGAACTGATGAGCTTCGACCGGTACATCACCACCACCGCGCCCGACGGCCGCGAGATCGTCGGCCAGGTCGATGCGAGTCGCTTCCCGCGCTACGCCGAACCGACGACGTTCGCGCGCGTGCCGCGCCTGGACCAGGTGTCCGCACCCGACGTCACGATCCTCGGCGTCCCGTTCGACTCCGGCGTGTCCTACCGCCCGGGCGCGCGCTTCGGCCCGGGCCACATCCGTGCCGCGTCCAAGCTGCTGCGGCCCTACAACCAGGCGCTCGACGTGTCGCCGTTCGCCAATCAGCAGGTCGCCGACGCCGGCGACATCGGCGTCAACCCGTTCAACATCAACGAGGCCATCGAGACCATCGACACCGAGGTGACCGCACTGCGCAAGGACGGCAGTGCCGTGCTGACGCTCGGCGGCGACCACACCATCGCGCTGCCGATCCTGCGGTCGCTGCATCGCGATCACGGACCGATCGCCGTGCTGCATTTCGACGCCCACCTCGACACCTGGGACACCTACTTCGGCGCCGCCTACACCCACGGCACCCCGTTCCGCCGGGCCAGCGAAGAGGGCCTCATCGACATGGAGCGCTCGCTGCACATGGGTATCCGCGGGCCGCTGTACAGCAAGAAGGACCTCGAGGACGACGCGATTCTCGGCTTCCAGGTCATCCGGTCCGACGACTACCAGGTCGACGGCCTGGCGAGCGTGCGCGAGCGCATGGTCAAACGCCTGGCCGGCGGGGGCGAGCGCAGCGACGGGAAAAACGGTGCCCCGGTCTACGTCTCGGTGGACATCGATGTGCTCGACCCGGCGCACGCGCCCGGCACCGGGACGCCGGAGGCCGGCGGACTGACGTCGCGTGAACTGCTGCATTCGCTGCGTTCGCTGACGGGCCTGAACGTCGTCGGCGCGGACATCGTCGAGGTGTCGCCGGCGTACGACCACGCCGAGCTGACCGGAATCGCGGCCGCGCACGTCGGCTATGAGCTGCTGTCGGTGATGAGCGCGAACCGTTAAAGGGCTGCGCCGCTAGGGCTTACGGCGCACCGAGGCCTCGACGATGTCGAGGACGGCCGCCAGGTCCTCGCCGGTCTGCCCCGAGGCGAGCCGCGCGATGAGGCCGTCGAGCACCAGGTCGAGATAGATGTGCAGGACTTCGGTGGGCACGTCGTCACGCAGCGTGCCGGCGGCCTTTTTCCGCTCCAGGCGCGCGATGGTGGCCTGGTTGAGTTCCTCGTATCGCTGCTGCCACTCGGCGCGGAACTCGGCGTCGGTGCGCAGCCGCCGGGCGATCTCCAGCCGGGTGCCCAGCCACTGGTAGTTGTCCGGCTTGGCGAGCATGTTCCGCATGACCTGCACGAGGCCGTCCTTCTCGACGGTCTCGGCCATCCGCTCGCCGTCTTCCTCGGCGAGCGCGAAGAACAGCGCGTCCTTGTCGCGGAAATGGTGGAAGATCGCGCCGCGCGACATCGCGGTGGCTTCCTCGAGCAGCCGCACGGTCGCACCTTCGTACCCGAACTCGGAAAAACAGCGTCGGGCGCCGTCGAGGATCTGCGCTCGACGGGCGGCGAGATGATCGTCGCTTACTTTGGGCACCAGGACTCCTACTGGTGTTCGGTTGGGCAGCCTGAGAGCTGCCCAACCGAATCAGCCAGCTATCAGGACTCGTTACCCGACCGCAGCATGTTGCGCAGCACGTACTGCAGGATGCCGCCGTTGCGGTAGTAGTCGGCCTCGCCGGGGGTGTCGATACGGACCACGGCCTCGAACTCGACCTTGGTGCCGTCCTCCTTGGTGGCGGTGACGTGCACGGTCTTCGGCGTCTTGCCGGCGTTGAGCTCCTCGATGCCGGTGATGTCGAAGGTCTCGGTGCCGTCCAGGCCCAGCGACTTGGCGCTCTCGCCGGCCGGGAACTGCAGCGGGATGACGCCCATGCCGATCAGGTTCGACCGGTGGATGCGCTCGAACGACTCGGTGATGACGGCCTTGACGCCCAGCAGCGTGGTGCCCTTGGCGGCCCAGTCACGCGAGCTGCCCGAACCGTATTCCTTGCCGCCCAGCACGACCAGCGGGATGCCGGCCTTCTGGTAGTTCATGCACGCGTTGTAGATGAACTCCTGCGGGCCACCCTCCTGGGTGAAGTCGCGGGTGTAGCCGCCCTGCGTGCCCTCGAGGCCGATGGTGTCGAGGATCCGGTTCTGCAGGCGGATGTTGGCGAAGGTGCCGCGGACCATGACCTCGTGGTTGCCGCGACGGCTGCCCAGCGAGTTGTAGTCCTTGCGGGCCACGCCGTGCGCGTCCAGGTAGTCGGCCGCCGGGGTACCCGGCTTGATCGGGCCGGCGGGGCTGATGTGGTCGGTGGTCACCGAGTCACCCAGCAGGGCCATGACGCGCGCGCCTTTGATGTCCGTTACGGGCGCGGGCTCCATCTCCATGCCGTCGAAGTACGGCGCCTTGCGGACGTAGGTCGAGGCGTCGTCCCACGCGAAGGTGTCGCCATCCGGGGTCGACAGGTTGCGCCAGTTGTCGTCGCCCTTGAACACGTCGGCGTAGGACTTGCGGAACATGTCCTGGCTGATCGCGCTCTTGATGGTGTCGTCGATCTCCTGGGCCGACGGCCAGATGTCGCGCAGGAAGACGTCGTTGCCGTCGGTGTCCTGGCCTAGTGCGTCGGTCTCGAAGTCGAAGTCCATGGTGCCGGCCAGTCCGTACGCGATGACCAACGGCGGCGAGGCCAGGTAGTTCATCTTGACGTCGGGGGAGATGCGGCCCTCGAAGTTGCGGTTACCGGACAGCACCGCGGTGACGGTCAGGTCCTCTTCGTTGACGGCCTTGGAGATCTCCTCCGGCAGCGGGCCCGTGTTACCGATACACGTGGTGCAGCCGTAGCCGCCCAGGTAGTAGCCGAGCTTCTCCAGGTACGGCCACAGGCCGGCCTTCTCGTAGTAGTCGGTGACGACCTGCGAGCCCGGGGCCATGTTGGTCTTGACCCACGGCTTGGTGGTCAGGCCCTTCTCCACGGCGTTGCGCGCCAGCAGGGCGGCGCCGATCATGACAGACGGGTTCGAGGTGTTGGTGCAGGAGGTGATACCCGCGACCGCGACGGCGCCGTGGTCGAGGATGAACTCGCCGCGCTCGCCCTTGACGCGCACCGGCTTGCTCGGGCGGCCATCGGCGCCGTTGGCGGCGGACTGGACGTCGACGGCACCGTCGTCGGCGAACGACAGGGAGACCGGGTCGGATGCCGGGAACGACTCGGCAACCGCCTCGTCGAGCTTGGTCTCCGGCGCCGGGTGCTGCTCCTCCACGTAGTTGTGGATGTCCTTGCGGAACGCGATCTTGCTCTCCGACAACAGGATTCGGTCCTGCGGGCGCTTCGGGCCGGCGATCGACGGCACGACCGTCGACAGGTCCAGCTCTAGGTATTCGGAGAAGGCCGGCTCGCGGTCGGCGTCGTGCCACATGCCCTGGGTCTTGGCGTACGCCTCGACCAGCGCCAGCTGCTCGTCGGTGCGGCCGGTCAGGCGCAGGTAATTGATGGTCTCTTCGTCGATCGGGAAGATCGCGCAGGTCGAGCCGAACTCAGGGCTCATGTTGCCCAGGGTGGCGCGGTTGGCCAGCGGCACCTCGGCGACGCCCTTGCCGTAGAACTCGACGAACTTGCCGACGACGCCGTGCTTGCGCAGCATGTCGGTGACGGTCAGCACCACGTCGGTGGCGGTCACGCCCGGCTGGATCTCGCCGGTCAGCTTGAAGCCGACGACGCGGGGGATCAGCATCGAGACGGGCTGGCCCAGCATGGCGGCCTCGGCCTCGATACCGCCGACACCCCAGCCCAGGACGCCCAGGCCGTTCTCCATGGTGGTGTGGCTGTCGGTACCCACGCAGGTGTCGGGGTAGGCCTGGCCGTTACGGACCATGACGGTGCGGGCCAGGTACTCGATGTTGACCTGGTGGACGATGCCGGTGCCCGGCGGGACGACCTTGAAGTCGTCGAAGGCGCCCTGGCCCCAGCGCAGGAACTGGTAGCGCTCGGAGTTGCGCTCGTACTCGAGGGCGACGTTCTTCTCGTAGGCGTCGGCGGTGCCGAACACGTCGAGGATGACGGAGTGGTCGATGACCATCTCGGCGGGAGAGAGCGGGTTGACCTTGTTCGGGTCGCCGCCGAGAGCGGTGACGGCCTCACGCATGGTGGCCAGGTCGACGACGCAGGGCACGCCGGTGAAGTCCTGCATGATCACGCGGGCGGGGGTGAACTGGATTTCGATGCTCGGCTCGGCCGACGGATCCCAGTTGGCCAGGGCCAGGATGTGATCCTTGGTGATGTTGGCGCCGTCTTCGGTGCGCAGCAGGTTCTCGGCAAGCACCTTGAGGCTGTAGGGCAGTTTCTCGGTACCCGGAACCGCGTCTAGGCGGAAAATCTCGTAGCTGTTCTCCCCGACAACGAGCGTGTCACGGGCTCCAAATGAATTGCTGCTCACATCAACTCCCGGCTAGATCTCGCCGCGACGGGCTGTGTCAGCGGCGCGTTGCAACCCTAACAGTACGCTTGTCCTATGAGCGCGCAGGGGGTGACTACAGTCTTGTCGGGTTGCGGGTGTGCCGTCAGGGAGTTCGATGAAATTCCAGTACCGTTTGCCGCGTGACAACTTTTGCGGCGATGCCGTTCCTGCCGGCGTTCATTCCACCGGATGTGTGCGCCACGGTCGGGCAGGACCCGGTCAAGACTCCCGTCGACGTCTGTATGGCGACGGTGATCACGCAGGTGCGTGACGGGGGGGTCAGCGCGCCGGGCATTGCGCCCGCGAAGGCGCCGGCGACGCCGCAAGAAGCAAAGCAGGCCACGGAGGCCGCCCAGGAAGCTGCCGCTCTGCGCCAGGTGGTCGCCGACGCCAAAGCCAAGGGCATCGACCTCAAGATCGTGGTCCTGCCGACGAGTCCGGGCATCGACACCCCGCTGCGCGACATCGCCGCCGATGTCGGCCACCACTATCCGGAGTCGACGGTGTTGACCCTCAGTCCCGGCTTCGCCGGCTCGGTCAGCCCGACCTATGACCGGGCGCAGTTGGAGGCGGGTCAGGACCTCGCGAAGACGCCGAGTGTCGTGCAGTCGTCGAAGAATTTCGTGAGCCAGCTGGAAACGCCCATATTTCCGTGGACTTCGTTCACTCTGGTGGTCATCCTCGGTGTGGTAGCGGCCGCCGTCGGCGCCCGGTTCCTGCAGGTCCGGGCCCGGAAAGCAGCCGCCGTGGCCGCGCCGCAGGATGCCACCGCTTCCGCGTCTCAGTAGCTGGCCGCGCGCGGCCGCGAATTCGAATATCACTATTCGGTCACACCTTTTTCAATTACATCGGTGTGGTTTGTTACTAACGTTTCATTTGTGCAACCTGTGACGTACGGTGCAGTTGGTACCGCATGTTGCAGCTGTTATGAATTGTGATTTCTGCGACTTACGGAACCAACGGATCGAGCCCGCTTTTGCCTAACGCGGGCACCAGCGCGCTGGAGCCTTAGGAGACCTGAGTCAATGGGACGCAGCATTCGCCCCTTTAGCGGTGGGCTGGCCACCCGGCTGGGCAGTCGCGTCGGAACCGGGTCGCTCGTATTCGGTGTGATGACGGCGTCCGTCTTCGCGTCCGGTATCGCGTCGGCCCAACCAGGTAGTAGCGAGATCGCCTCCCTGGTCACCGACCTCGCCAATGCCAACCAGAAACTGCACGACCTCGGCGCCGCCATCCAGACCCGGCAGGAGTCGGTCAACAAGGCCATCGCCGACGTGCAGACCGCCCGCGACAACGCGGCGACGGCCCAGCAGGAGATCGACGCCAGCCAGAGCGGACTCAAGGACGCCAACGCCGCGATCGCGGCCGCGCAGGCGCACTTCGACAAGTACGCCGAGGCCGCCTACATCAATGGGCCCTCCGCCAACTACCTGACCGCCACCGATCCCGGCGAGATGATCAACACCGCCGCAACCGGTCAGGCCCTGACCATCAGTTCGCAGGAAGCCATCGCCGATCTGCAGCGCACCCGGACCGAACTGGCCAACCGCGAATCCGCCGCCCGGCTGGCCAAGCAGAAGGCCGACCAGGCCGTCAAAGACGCGCAGGCCAGTCAGGACGACGCCGTCAAGGCCCTGACCGAGGCCCGGACCACGTTCGCCGGCCAGCAGACGCAACTGGATCAGCTGGTCAACCAGCGCAATGCGGCGCAGGCGAAGCTCGATGTGGCACGCACACAATGGGCGGCGACGGCTACGGGCACGCCGGCGCAACCGGCTGATCCCGGTCGGTACGCCGCCAACTGGGACGGCGCCCCCGGTGCGGCCGACGGCCCCCGGAAGTGGGACGACGGCGGCTGGGACCCGACCCTGCCCAAGATCGCCAGTGCCAACATCCCCGGTGATCCGGTCGCCGTCATCAACAGTGTGCTCGGCATGACGGCCACCTCTGCGCAGGTCACCCAGCAGATGGGCCACAGCTTCCTGCAGAAGCTCGGCCTGGTGCCCGCCGACGTCACCAAGACCGGCTTCACGAACGGTGCCATCCCGCGCGTCTATGGCAAGCAGGCGTCCGAATACGTGATCAAGCGCGCCATGTCGCAGATCGGCGTGCCGTACTCCTGGGGTGGCGGCACCGCGGCGGGTCCGAGCACGGGCATCGACTCGGGGTCCGGGACCGTCGGCTTCGACTGCTCGGGCCTAATCATGTACGCCTTCGCCGGCGTCGGCATCAAGCTGCCGCACTACTCCGGCAACCAGTACGAGGCGGGCCGCAAGATCCCGACCTCGCAGGCCCGCCGCGGCGACGTCATCTTCTACGGCCCCGGTGGCAGCCAGCACGTCACCCTGTACCTCGGTGACGGGAAGATGCTCGAAGCCCCCTACACCGGCTCGGACGTGCACATCTCGCCGGTGCGAACCAGTGGCATGACGCCGTACGTGATCCGCTACATCGATTACTGATCCAGGGCGAGCGAAGCGACGGGAAGAAATAGGGGTTATTGGATTGCAGGGCAAGGAATTTCATCGGAGAGACGTCCTCGCGGGCGTCGGCGCGCTGGCGCTGACGCTCGTGTTCGGGTCTGCGCCGCGCGCTGGTGCCGACCCCGACGGCGGCTGGGATCCGACCCTGCCCGCGAAGCCCAGCTCCGGCGCCCCCGGTGACCCGGTGGCCATCGCCAACGCGACTTTCCAGGCCAGCCAGTTGGCCCTGCAGACCACCCAGAACCTCGGTCAGAGCTTCTTGTCCAGCCTCGGGCTCGGCGGCAAGCCGAGCGGTGGTGGCGGCGGGAGCGCCACGATGATGCCCGGTGGCCGCGTGGGCGGGAAGCA
The DNA here is from genome assembly GCF_009729075.1 of Mycolicibacterium sp. CBMA 226. Taxonomy (GTDB): domain Bacteria; phylum Actinomycetota; class Actinomycetes; order Mycobacteriales; family Mycobacteriaceae; genus Mycobacterium. The sequence continues at coordinate 49,566 of NZ_VTGY01000020.1, forward strand.
GGCCATCGAATACGTCATCCGGCGCGGTGGTTCGCAGATGGGCGTCCCGTACTCATGGGGCGGCGGCACCCTGACCGGTCCGGGCCCCGGCGTCGACTACGACGCCGGCAAGATCGGCTACGACTGTTCGGGCTTCACGCGCTATGCCTACGCCGGCGTGGGCGTCCAGATTCCCAAGTACTCGGGCGACCAGTACAACACCGGCCGCGCCATCCCGCCGTCGGAAGCCAAGCGCGGCGACCTCATCTTCTACGGCCCCGGCGGCAGCCAGCACGTCACGATCTACCTCGGGGGCGGCAAGATGCTCGAGGCCTCTGGCAGCGCCGGGAAGGTGACGGTCAGTCCGGTCCGGACGGCCGGCATGTCACCGCACCTGTCCCGCATCATCGAGACCTGATAATCACCTGAGTCGGCCGTGCCAACGTCGACGGATACCCGACTGCCTGGAATAGTTGAGGCCGGGCGCGCAGCTATATTGGCGGCTACCCGCTAGACCAGCGATTTTGTGTACGACGAATCAGACGAACAGTCGGTCTGAACAACCCTGGGAGGAAGCTAGATGACGTCACCGAGTGGGCCGCCGGAGGGCGCCGGAGGCTACCCAGGCCCGGCACCCACGCAGGGTTACCCGCCCGGGGCGCATGCCGCGCCGACCGCGCAGCAGCCCGCCAGCGGTTCGTTGCAGTCCGAGGTCCACACCCTCGAGCGCGCCATCTTCGAGGTCAAGCGCATCATCGTCGGCCAGGACCTGCTGGTCGAGCGCATGCTGGTCGGCCTGCTGTCCAAGGGCCACGTGCTGCTCGAAGGTGTCCCGGGCGTCGCCAAGACCCTCGCCGTGGAGACCTTCGCCAAGGTCGTCGGCGGCTCGTTCGCCCGCATCCAGTTCACGCCCGACCTGGTGCCCACCGACATCGTCGGTACCCGCATCTACCGCGTCGGCAAGGAAGAGTTCGACATCGAACTCGGCCCCGTGATGGTCAACTTCCTGCTCGCCGACGAGATCAACCGTGCACCGGCCAAGGTGCAGTCGGCGCTGCTGGAGGTCATGGCCGAGCGCAAGATCTCCATCGGCGGCAAGACGTTCCCGCTGCCCAGCCCCTTCCTGGTCATGGCGACCCAGAACCCCATCGAGCAGGAGGGCGTCTACCAGCTGCCCGAAGCGCAGCGCGACCGCTTCCTGTTCAAGCTCAACGTCGGCTACCCGTCGCCCGAGGAAGAGCGCGAGATCATCTACCGGATGGGCGTCAAGCCGCCGGAGCCCAAGCAGATCCTCACGACCGACGACCTGCTGCGCCTGCAGGACGTCGCCGCCAACACCTTCGTGCACCACGCGCTCGTCGACTACGTGGTGCGCATCGTGACCGCCACGCGCGAGCCCGAGAAGTTCGGCATGCCCGACGCGAAAGCGTGGATCGCCTACGGCGCCTCGCCGCGTGCATCGCTGGGCATCATCAGCGCCTCCCGTGCGCTGGCGCTGGTGCGCGGACGCGACTACGTCATCCCGCAGGACGTCGTCGAGGTCATCCCGGACGTGCTCCGGCACCGTCTGGTGCTCACCTACGACGCCCTCGCCGACGAGATCTCCGCCGAGACCGTCGTGAACCGCATCCTGCAGACCGTCGCGCTGCCTCAGGTGAATGCCATTCCGCAGCAAGGACATTCGGTTCCGCCCGTGATGGCCGCCGCAGCTGGGTCCGCTGGTCGGTGACCGTGCCCAGGTCTGATCGTTCGGCTTCGCCACCGGTGTCCGATCGTTCGGCTTCGCCGCCGGTGTCTGATCGTTCGGCTTCGCCGAAATCCGGCCGGTCGGTCGATCTGCCTTCGTTGCAGCGCGGCCAGATTCGGGATCCCGAACTGTCGGCCGCACTGCGCAAGCTGGAGCTCACCGTCCGGCGCAAGCTGGACGGTGTCCTCCACGGCGACCATCAGGGTCTGATCCCCGGCCCCGGCTCAGAGCCTGGGGAGTCCCGGCTCTACCAGCCCGGTGACGACGTCCGCCGGATGGACTGGTCGGTCACGGCCCGCACGACGCATCCGCACGTGCGGCAGATGATCGCCGACCGGGAGCTGGAGACCTGGCTGGTCGTGGACATGTCAGCGAGCCTGGATTTCGGTACCGCGGGCTGCGAGAAGCGCGACCTGGCGGTCGCCGCGGCGGCCTCCATCGCGTTCCTCAACAGCGGCGGCGGCAACCGGCTCGGCGCGGTCATCTCGAACGGCGACATCGTTCGCCGGGTACCCGCACTGTCCGGTCGGTTGCACGAGCAGGAGCTGCTGCGCGCCATCGCCACCACGCCCAAGGCCCCGCCGGGTGTCCGTGGTGACCTGGCCGCGGCCATCGACGCGCTGCGCCGGCCGGAGCGCCGCCGCGGCATGGCGGTGATCATCAGTGACTTCCTGGGCCCGATCAACTGGATGCGCCCGCTGCGTGCCATCGCCGGGCGGCACGAGGTGCTGGGCATCGAGATCATCGACCCGCGTGACGTCGAGCTGCCGGCCGTCGGGGACGTGGTGCTGCAGGACGCCGAGTCCGGCATCACCAAGGAATTCACCATCGACGAGCAACTGCGCGACGACTTCGCCCGCGCGGCCCAGGCGCACCGCGACGAAGTGGCCCGCACGCTGCGCCGCTGCGACGCACCACTGCTGACCCTGCGCACCGACCGGGACTGGATCGCCGACGTCGTCCGATTCGTGGCAAACCGTCGCCGTGGCGCCATGGCGGCGGCGAGATAACGTCGACAGGCGGGTCCATTGGACGGCTCGCCGTCGTGCGGGCCGATGTCGGCCTGCACCGGCTGAGACGATAAGTTGACGAGCATGAGTGACACTGTTGCCACCGAGGGTGCGGCCACGCCCGCGCCCGGCCGCCCGGCCTTCGTTTCCCGTTCCGTGCTGGTCACCGGTGGTAACCGGGGTATCGGCCTGGCCATCGCGCAGCGTCTGGCCGCCGACGGGCACAAGGTTGCGGTGACCCACCGTGGTTCGGGTGCGCCGGAGGGTCTGTTCGGCGTCGTGTGTGACGTCACCGACGCCGAGGCCGTCGACCGGGCGTTCAAAGAGGTCGAGGAGCACCAGGGCCCCGTCGAGGTGCTGGTGTCCAACGCCGGTATCTCCAAGGACGCATTCCTGATGCGCATGACCGAGGAGCGGTTCACCGAGGTCATCAACGCCAACCTCACCGGTGCGTTCCGGGTGACGCAGCGCGCGTCGCGCAGCATGCAGCGCAAGCGGTTCGGTCGCATCATCTACATCGGCTCGGTCTCGGGCATGTGGGGCATCGGCAACCAGGCCAACTACGCGGCCGCCAAGGCCGGCCTGATCGGCATGGCCCGCTCCATTTCGCGCGAGCTCTCCAAGGCCGGCGTGACCGCCAACGTCGTCGCTCCCGGGTACATCGACACCGAGATGACGCGTGCCCTCGACGAGCGCATCCAGGAAGGTGCGCTGGAGTTCATCCCGGCCAAGCGCGTCGGCACCGCGGAAGAGGTCGCCGGTGCGGTGAGCTTCCTGGCGTCCGAGGATGCCGGCTACATCGCCGGTGCGGTCATCCCGGTCGACGGCGGCATGGGCATGGGTCACTGACCCCGAACTCTTTGGCTTACCAGAACTTTCGTTTAGAAGGAGTCAGCACAATGGCAGGTTTGCTCGAAGGCAAGCGGATCCTGGTCACCGGGATCATCACCGACTCGTCAATCGCGTTCCACATCGCGAAGGTCGCCCAGGAGCAGGGCGCCGAGCTGGTGCTCACCGGCTTCGACCGGATGAAGCTGATCCAGCGCATCGCCGACCGGCTGCCGAACCCGGCGCCGCTGCTGGAACTCGACGTGCAGAACGAAGAGCACCTGGCCTCGCTCGGTGAGCGCGTCACCGAGGTGATCGGTGCGGGCAACAAGCTCGACGGCGTCGTGCACTCCATCGGCTTCATGCCGCAGAGCGGCATGGGCGTCAACCCGTTCTTCGACGCGCCCTATGAGGACGTCGCCAAGGGCATCCACATCTCGGCGTACTCCTACGCGTCGCTGGCCAAGGCGCTGCTGCCGATCATGAACTCGGGCGGCGGCATCGTCGGCATGGACTTCGACCCGACCCGCGCCATGCCGGCCTACAACTGGATGACGGTCGCCAAGAGCGCCCTCGAGTCGGTCAACCGGTTCGTCGCGCGTGAGGCCGGCAAGTACGGCGTGCGGTCGAATCTCGTTGCGGCGGGCCCCATCCGGACCCTGGCGATGAGCGCCATCGTCGGTGGTGCGCTGGGCGACGAGGCCGGCCAGCAGATGCAGCTGCTCGAAGAGGGCTGGGACCAGCGCGCGCCGATCGGCTGGAACATGAAGGACCCGACGCCGGTCGCCAAGACCGTCTGTGCGCTGTTGTCCGAGTGGCTGCCCGCGACCACCGGCTCGATCATCTACGCCGACGGTGGCGCCAGCACCCAGCTGCTCTAGTGGACTTTGACGCACTGCTGCTGTTGTCGTTCGGCGGCCCCGATGGCCCCGACGACGTCCGGCCGTTCCTGGAGAACGTGACGCGGGGGCGCGGGGTACCGCCCGAGCGCCTCGACGCCGTCGCCGAGCACTACCTGCATTTCGGGGGCGCGTCGCCGATCAACGGCATCAACCGGGCGCTGATCTCGGAACTCGAGGCCGCGATGCCGGAGCTGCCGGTGTACTTCGGCAACCGCAACTGGGAGCCGTATGTCGAAGACACGGTTACCGCCATGCGGGACAACGGAGTTCGTCGGGCGGCGGTGTTCACCACCTCGGCATGGGGCGGTTACTCCAGCTGCCGGCAGTACCTCGAGGACATCGCCCGGGGCCGCGCCGCAGCCGGGCCGCAGGCGCCCGAACTGGTGAAGCTGCGCCAGTATTTCGACCATCCGCTGTTCGTCGAGATGTTCGCCGAGGCGATCGCCGAAGCCGCCGCCCAGTTGCCCGCCGCACTGCGTGACGACGCCCGGCTGGTCTTCACCGCCCACTCGATTCCGGTCCGGGTCGACGAGCGCGACGGACCGCGGCTCTACAGTCGTCAGGTCGGCTACGCCAGCCGGCTGGTCGCCGCGGCCGCCGGCTACGACGAGTACGACCAGGTCTGGCAGTCCCGGTCCGGGCCGCCCCAAATCCCTTGGCTGGAACCGGATATCGGGGATCACCTGGCAGCGCTCGCGGCCGACGGCGCCAAGGCCGTCATCGTTTGCCCTATCGGGTTCGTCGCCGATCACATCGAGGTGGTGTGGGACCTCGACAACGAGCTTGCCGAACAGGCGGCTGCGGCGGGAATCGCGTTGGCGCGCACCACGACTCCCAACGCTGACCCCCGATTCGCCCGGTTGGCGGCGTCGTTGGTCGACGAGTTGCGGACGGGTGCGGTGCCGGCGCGGGTCGGGGGCAGCGACCCGGTGCCCGGTCACGGCTGCAGCGTCAACGGGGCAACCTGCCTGCCGGGGTGCTGCGGCGCCTGACCGCTCCTAGCGCTCCCAGGCGGAGTGCAGGATGGCCGTGACGGCGGCCAGTCGGGCGGAGCGCACGATGTCGGTCAGCGGCCGCATGGCCTCGGTGGCGATCTGCATCTCCGATGCGCTCTGCAGGCCGATGGGGGCCAGTCCGGCGCTGACGGTGATGATCGCGTCGATGTGGGCCGCGGTTTCCAGCACCCGCACCGCCCGGGTGGGGGCGTGGTCGGGCAGCTTGTGCAGGTGCCCCGCCTCGAGCAGCTGTTCGACCATCTCGCGCGGGTCCTCGATGTCGGAGCCGGGTTCGGCCCGTAACCGGCCGAGGGCGTCTGCTGCGGACCGGACCGCGTCACGCAGCCGGTACTCCTCTTCGCCGAGGTCGAAGTGGCCCACCGCGGGTGCACTCGGCAGCGAGTAGACCGTCCACGACAGCGCCTTGACCTCGGCGTCGTCGGTGTCGTCCTCGTATTCGAAATCGGGCACCAGCCCGACGGCCTCGCCGTAGTTCGAGGTGACGACGACGGCCTCACCGGCGTCGACGGCGTCCAACTGGAACTGCGTTCCGGGCGTCAGGCCGCGGACATCCCCGGGTACGGGCAGTACCAGGTTCAGCGCCGGTTCCGAGCGCGCGGCGCCGGCCGCGTGCCGCAGCGTCTGCAGCAGCGTGACGCCGCCGTAGTTCGTCAGGTCCGGCCACGGCAGGCCGGTCCGGCTGGCCGCCACGGCGTCGTAGGCGGCAATGGAATGCCTTGGTGCCCAGGGCGATAACGCATCCAGGACATCGTCGGGCGCGGCCAGGCCGGCATGCCAGGCATTGGCCCACACCGTCAGCGAAACACTTGGACACCACATGATGCACGCAGTGTAAAACGCTGCGGCCCATAAAGCCTGCAAGGCGCTACTCTGGTCGCATGCCGGTGCCGTTGCTGTGGCTCATCGTGGCGATCGGGTTGGCCGGTGCGGAAGCACTCACCGGTGACATGTTCCTGCTCATGCTCTCCGGCGGCGCGCTGGCGACGGCCGGCCTCAGCTGGGCGACCGACTGGCCGATCTGGGCCGACGGCGCCTGTTTCCTCATCGTGTCGGTACTGCTGCTGATCCTGGTCCGGCCGGCGTTGCGCAAGCGGTTGGGCGCGGCGGGCCTGCCCGAGCCGGTGAAGGCGCTGGAGGGCAAGACCGCGCTGGTGCTGGACCGGGTCGCCCGCCATGAAGGGCAGGTAAAACTCGACGGCGAAATCTGGACGGCGCGTCCGCTGGACGACGACGATGTCTTCGAGCCCGGCGATCACGTCACGGTGGTGCGGATCGACGGTGCGACCGCGGTGGTCTTCCGGACCATCTGAACGCAAGGAGAGCTGAAATTGACTGGTGCACTTGTTCTTCTGCTGATGCTGGTGGCGCTGGCCATCGTGGTGGTGGTCAAATCGGTGGCGCTCATCCCGCAGGCCGAGGCCGCGGTCATCGAACGGCTGGGTCGGTACAGCAAGACCGTCTCGGGGCAGCTGACGCTGCTGTTGCCGTTCGTCGACAAGATCCGGGCCCGGGTGGACCTGCGTGAGCGCGTCGTGTCGTTCCCACCGCAGCCGGTGATCACCGAGGACAACCTGACGGTCAACATCGACACCGTCGTCTACTTCCAGGTGACCAGCCCGCAGGCTGCGGTGTACCAGATCAGCAACTACATCGTCGGCGTCGAGCAGCTGACCACCACGACGCTGCGCAACGTCGTCGGCGGCATGACGCTGGAACAGACGTTGACCTCGCGTGACCAGATCAACGCCCAGCTGCGTGGGGTGCTCGACGAGGCCACCGGCCGGTGGGGTCTGCGGGTCGCGCGAGTCGAGCTGCGCAGCATCGACCCGCCGCCGTCGATCCAGGACTCGATGGAGAAGCAGATGCGCGCCGACCGGGAGAAGCGCGCCATGATCCTGACCGCCGAGGGTGCCCGCGAGGCGTCCATCAAGCAGGCCGAAGGGCAGAAGCAGTCGCAGATTCTGGCGGCCGAGGGTGCCAAGCAAGCCGCGATCCTGGCGGCCGAGGCCGATCGGCAGTCGCGCATCCTGCGTGCCCAGGGTGAGCGGGCCGCGCAGTACCTGAACGCCCAAGGCCAGGCCAAGGCCATCGAGAAGACGTTCGCGGCCATCAAGGCGGGCCGGCCCACCCCGGAGCTGCTGGCCTACCAGTACCTGCAGACGCTGCCGCAGATGGCCAAGGGCGAAGCCAACAAGGTGTGGGTCGTACCCAGCGACTTCGGTTCGGCGCTACAGGGATTCACCAAACTGCTCGGTGCGCCGGGGGAGGACGGGGTCTTCCGCTACACGCCGTCCCCGGTCGACGAAGCCCCGGCCAAGGATGACGACGACGAAGTTGCGGACTGGTTCTCCACCCAGACCGATCCGGCCATCGCGCAAGCCGTGGCGAAGGCCGAGGCCGAGGCCCGCATTCCGGTGCAGCAGCCCGGCTACGGCGCCCCGTCGTTGTCGGTGCCGCCGGTTCGCCAGGCGCCCCCAGCAGCGCCGACGCAGCCGCTCGGGGCGCGTCCGTTCCCGGAAATCGACCCGCCCGCCGGCCAACACTCGAGGTGATCCATGAGCGCACTGACTTCCCCGAAGACCTACACGGCACTGGCGTTGCTGATGGCCGGTGATGCGGCGGCGTGTGCCGTCCCCATCGCGCCCATCGAGAAGGCGCTGAACGGCGTGAACTTCCCGCTGGAGTACCGGTGGGTTCTCGTCGGCTCCAAGGCGGCCGCCGCCGTGGGCCTGCTTGCCGGACAACGGAATTCGGCCCTGGCCCGGCTGACCACCGCAATGCTGGCACTGTACTTCACGCTGGCCGTCAGCGCGCATATCAGGGCCCATGACCAGCCTCAGAACGCCGCGCCCGCCGTGCTGTTCCTGGCGTTGTTCACCGCGATGACGGCGAAGGGCCTGCCCGAGCGGGAGTCCTGACAACCCGGCGGGTCAGCCGTGCGACGTCGCGTCCACCGGGTGCTGAGCCGCGTGCGCGCGGCGATGGAGCCGAATCTCGTAGACCAACCCGGCGATCCCGATGGTCGCCGTGCAGGCCGACACGACGAGCAGCGACGGCCGAATCTGCCCGGTGAGGGCGTCGCCGAGGATGACGACGGCGGCGGTGCCGGGCAGCAGCCCGACGAACGTCGCCAGCGCGTACGGCACCACGCGGACCGATGAGGCCCCGGCGGCGTAGTTGAGCACCGAGAACGGCACGGCCGGGATCATGCGCATCGACAGGATCGCCGCCCAGCCGCGTTCCTTGAGCCGGGCATCGAGGCTGTCGATGTGCTTGTGCGACAGCTTGCTCAGTTGCCAGCCCAGCACCCGGACCAGCCAGAGTGCGATCAATGCGCTCAGCGTGCTGGCGATGACCGCCAGTGTGACGCCGAGCGCCGAACCGAACAGCAGACCCGCGGCCAGGGTGAATGCGGTGCGGGGGAAGGGCAGCACCGTGACGATGGTGTGCGCGATCAGGAAGACCAGCGGGAACCACGGGCCGGCAGCGGCCGCCCAGTCGCGCATCTGCACTGCGCTGGGCAACGGCACCCAGACGGCGACTGCGACGAGAATCACAATCGCCGCTCCGATGCCCACGGCGCGGCGCACCGGCATCTGTGCCGCAGTGGCTTGCACCGCAGACAGGACCGTGCGCAGCGCGCTGACAACGGAGTTCACGTGTTCCAAGGGTACGGGGCGGCCGCCCGATGATCGCTGTCAGGAGCGGGTCCATGAGGCGGTCGATTACGGCAACCTGCCGACGTCGGAGGTATGGACAGCCGGTGCGCGGTGGAGCTACTGGGTAGTAGCGACCTGCGTGATTTAGCCTGAAAATCAAGTGTGATAGGCATTTCTGCATGCAGTGCCACATGTCTGATGGCCGAAAGATTGGGAGTCGCCGGTGACTGTCGACGCGTCCACCGTTCGGGACCGCTACGCGCGGTGGCAAGAGAACGTTGCCGGCGTGCTCGCCAAGAGCACCCGTAAGGCAGTGGAGGATCTGCCGGCAGACCCCGAGCGCCTGCTCGATTCACCCACCTGCGACGGCTTCCCGGTCCGTCCCCTCTACACCAGCCTGGACGGCCTGGCCGAACCCGCGCTGCCCGGACACTGGCCGTTCACCCGCGGCGGTGACGCCCACCGGGACGTGCTCGCCGGCTGGAAGGTGGCCGAAGCCTTCCCGATCGCCAGCGAAACTGGAGCCGCCGACGTCGCGACGGTGAACGGCGCCATCCTGCTCGCCCTCACCGACGGCACCAGCGCCCTCGAGGTGCGGGTCGGCGCCGCCGGCGGTGCCGGCAATTCAGCAGGAGTCGGCGTTCCTACCGACCAGCTCGACCGCGTTTTCGAGGGTGTCTTCCTGGACCTGGTTCCGGTGCTCCTGGATGCCGGTGCCGACGTTGCCGGCGCCGCCGACCAGCTGCTCGCGCTCGTTAAGCCGTTCGACGCCGACCAGCGCGCCCGGCTGTCGATCGACCTGGGCGCTGATCCGCTGACCGCGCCGCTGTCGGGCCGCGCCGCCGCGTCCGAGGCCGACGTCGTCGCCACCGCGGCGAAGCTGACCGAGTACGACGGGGGAGTACGCGCCGTCACGGTCGACGCGGCCGCGCTGCACAACCTCGGCGCGAGTGCTTCGCTGGAGCTCGCCGGCGCCATCGCGGCCGGTGTCGCCTACCTGCGCCTGCTCACCGACAGTGGACTGTCGGCCGCCGATGCGTTGCGGCAGATCAGCTTCCGCTTCGCCGCAGACGACGACCAGTTCGCCACCATCGCCAAACTCCGTGCGGCCCGGCGGCTTTGGGCCCGCGTCGCCGAGGTTGTCGGTGCACCTGACGCTGCCGGCGGAGCCGGCGATACAAAGGAAGCTGGCGCGGCCGTAATCCATGCCGTCACCTCGAAGGCGATGATGTCGCAGCGCGACCCGTGGGTGAACATGCTGCGCACCACGCTTGCCGCGTTCGCCGCCGGCGTCGGTGGCGCCGACACCGTTCTGGTCGAGACGTTCGACGCCGCCATCGACGGCGGATTGCCCAGTACCGCAGTCACTTTCAGCCGCCGCATGGCGCGCAACACCCAGCTGCTGCTGCTCGAGGAGTCGCACCTGGGCCGCGTCGTCGACCCATCGGGCGGCTCGTGGTTCGTCGAGGACCTCACCGATCAGCTGGCGCAGCAGGCCTGGACGAAGTTCCAGGAACTGGAGTCACTGGGTGGATTCGTCGCGGCCCGCGCTCACCTCAAGGCCCAGATCGCCGAGGTCGCGGCCCGTCGCGCGGACGACATCGCACACCGGCGCACCGCCCTCACCGGGGTCAACGAGTTCCCGAACCTCGCGGAAAACCCACTCGCACAGACCGATTCGTTCCCAGGCGTGATCCGGTACGCGGCCGCTTTCGAGGCGCTGCGCAACCGCTCCGACGCCTACCTGGCCGAGACCGGCAAGCGGCCGCAGGCCGTGCTGCTGCCTGTCGGGCCGCTCGCCGAGCACAACATCCGCACCACGTTCGCCGCGAACCTGCTGGCTTCCGGTGGCATCGAGGCCGTCAACCCCGGCACGGTCGACGCCGCGGGTGTCGCAGCTGCGGCCGCGGGTCACGTCGCCGCGGTGATCTGCGGCACCGACACCCGGTACGCCGACGAGGCTAGCGATGTCGTCAAGGCCGCCCGCGCGGCCGGTGTCTCGCATGTGTACCTCGCCGGGCCGGAGAAGGCGGTCGCCGACGCGGCCGACAAACCGGATGACTACCTCACCATGAAAATCGATGCCGTCGAAGCGCTTTCGACCCTGCTCACCCGATTGGGGGCATGACCATGACCGCTTCTGACGTAACCGCCATCGGCAGCTTCGCCGACGTTCCGCTGCAGGGTGAGGCTGCGCCCGCGCCGACTGCCGACGCCGTCGGCGCCCACGTCGCCGACGCGGCCCAGGCGCATGGCTACACCGCCGAGCAGGTCACGTGGTCGACGCCGGAGGGCATCGACGTCAAGCCGGTGTACATCGCCGAGGACCGGGACGCTGTCGCGGCCGCCGGCTACCCGCTGGACAGCTTCCCGGGCACCCCGCCGTTCATCCGCGGGCCTTACCCGACCATGTACGTGAACCAGCCGTGGACCATCCGCCAGTACGCCGGGTTCTCCACCGCGGCCGAGTCCAACGCGTTCTACCGCCGCAACCTGGCCGCCGGCCAGAAGGGCCTGTCGGTGGCCTTCGACCTGGCCACCCACCGCGGCTACGACTCCGACCACCCGCGCGTGCAGGGCGACGTCGGAATGGCCGGTGTGGCAATCGATTCCATCCTCGACATGCGCCAGCTGTTCGACGGCATCGATCTGGGTAGCGTCAGCGTCTCGATGACGATGAACGGCGCCGTGCTGCCGATCCTCGCGCTCTACGTCGTGGCCGCCGAGGAGCAGGGCGTGCCGCCGGAGAAGCTGGCCGGGACCATCCAGAACGACATCCTCAAAGAGTTCATGGTCCGTAACACCTACATCTATCCGCCGAAGTCGTCGATGCGGATCATCTCGGACATCTTCGGCTACACCAGCACCAAGATGCCGAAGTTCAACTCGATCTCGATCTCGGGCTACCACATCCAAGAGGCCGGTGCCACAGCGGATTTGGAGCTGGCCTACACGCTGGCCGACGGCGTCGAGTACATCAAGGCGGGCCTGGACGCGGGTCTGGACATCGACAAGTTCGCACCCCGGCTGTCGTTCTTCTGGGGCATCGGCATGAACTTCTTCATGGAGGTGGCCAAGCTCCGCGCCGGTCGCCTGCTGTGGAGCGAGTTGGTCGGCGAGTTCGGCCCCAAGAGCGACAAGTCGCTGTCGCTGCGGACGCACTCGCAGACCTCCGGCTGGTCGCTGACGGCACAGGACCCGTTCAACAACGTGGCCCGCACCTGTATCGAGGCCATGGCCGCCACGCAGGGCCACACGCAGTCGCTGCACACCAACGCGCTCGACGAGGCGCTGGCGCTGCCGACCGACTTCTCGGCCCGTATCGCGCGGAACACGCAGCTGCTGCTGCAGCAGGAGTCGGGCACCACACGGCCCATCGACCCGTGGGGCGGTTCGTACTACGTCGAGTGGCTGACCCACCAGCTCGCCGAGAAGGCCCGCGCCCACATCAAGGAGGTCGCCGAGCACGGCGGCATGGCGCAGGCCATCGGCGAGGGCATTCCGAAGCTGCGTATCGAAGAGGCGGCTGCGCGCACCCAGGCGCGGATCGACTCGGGCGCCCAGACGGTGATCGGCGTCAACAAGTACCAGGTGGACGAAGACCAGGAGATCGAGGTCCTCAAGGTCGAGAACAGCCGCGTGCGGGCCGAACAGCTCGCCAAGCTCGAGCGGCTGCGGGCCGACCGGGACGAGGCCGCCACCCAGGCCGCGCTGGCCGAATTGACCCGCGCCGCAGGCGAATCCGGTCCTGCCGGAGAGGACGGCCTGGGCAACAACCTGATGGCGCTGGCCATCAACGCGGCCCGCGCCAAGGCCACCGTCGGCGAGATCTCCGACGCGCTGGAGAAGGTGTACGGCCGGCACCAGGCCGAGATCCGCACCATCGCCGGCGTCTACCGCGACGAGGTGGGGAAGACCGGAAACGTGAGCACCGCAACCGAATTGGTCGAGAAGTTCGCCGAGGCCGACGGCCGCCGGCCCCGCATCCTGGTGGCCAAGATGGGCCAGGACGGTCACGACCGCGGCCAGAAGGTCATTGCCACCGCGTTCGCCGATATCGGCTTCGACGTGGACGTCGGCTCGCTGTTCTCCACGCCCGACGAGGTGGCGCGGCAGGCGGCGGACAACGATGTGCACGTGGTCGGGGTGTCCTCGCTGGCGGCCGGTCACCTCACGCTGGTGCCCGCGCTGCGCGATGCACTGGCCGAGGTGGGGCGTCCGGACATCATGGTCGTGGTCGGCGGCGTGATCCCGCCGGGTGACTTCGACGAGCTGTACGAGGCGGGCGCCGCGGCGATCTTCCCGCCCGGGACGGTGATCGCCGACGCCGCGATCGGCCTGTTGGGCAAGCTCGCCGAGCGGCTGGGTTACAAGCTCTGAGGTGGCAGGCATGACGGCCAGCGAGGAGCCGGAGGCGGATCGCGCATGATTACGCCGGTGCCTGAACTCGCGGCCAGGATCCGGGCCGGCGATCGGGCGGCGCTGCCGCGTGCCATCACGCTGGTCGAGTCCACCCGGGCCGACCATCGTGATGCCGCGCAGCAGCTGTTGCTCGAGCTCTCCCCGGAGGCCGGTAGCGCCCTCCATGTCGGCATCACCGGCGTCCCCGGCGTCGGCAAGTCGACGACGATCGAAGCGCTCGGCATGCACCTCATCGAGCGGGGACACCGCGTCGCGGTGCTGGCGGTCGACCCCTCGTCAACCCGCACCGGCGGTTCGATCCTGGGCGACAAGACCCGCATGGCGCAGCTGGCGGTGCAGCCCGAGGCGTACATCCGCCCGTCGCCGACGTCGGGCACGCTCGGCGGGGTCGCCAAGGCGACCCGCGAGACCATCGTGCTGCTGGAGGCGGCCGGCTACGACGTCGTCCTGGTCGAGACCGTGGGCGTCGGGCAATCAGAGGTGACGGTCGCCAACATGGTCGACACCTTTGTCTTCCTGACCCTGGCCCGCACCGGTGATCAGCTGCAGGGCATCAAGAAGGGCGTCCTGGAGCTCGCTGACGTCATCGTGGTGAACAAGGCCGACGGCGAGCACGCCATCGAAGCCAAGGCCGCCGCGCGTGAACTGACCGGCGCGATCCGGTTGATCTACCCGCGTGACACCCTGTGGCGGCCACCGGTTCTGACCATGAGTGCATTGACCGGCGACGGGCTGGCCGAGATGTGGGACACCGTCCTCAAGCATCGGGAAAAGCTCAGGGCAGCAGGCGAATTCGAGGCCCGCCGGCGGGCTCAGCAGGTGGACTGGACGTGGACCATGGTACGGGACACCGTGCTGGACCGGGTGTTGTCGAACCCCGCCGTCAAGGCACATCGTGACGAGTTGGAACGCCAGGTGCGCGACGGTGAGCTGACCCCTGCGCTGGCGGCGCAGCGGATCATCGATCTCGCGCGCTGATCAACTCGCCGCGCGCGTTGCCCGGCCAAGTCAAGATCGGCGGGCCGTTGCCCGTGGGCCGAGGTGACGCGACGTCGAGAATTGCCCGCGTCGTTTTCCGATGCGTGCTGGCGAAGCCATTTTGGGTGCAGCTCGTCGCCCCACAGGGGACGCATAGGAAAATGCACTCCCGTGCCGGGGGCTACCCGTTATTTTTCTCGTGCCAGGCGCCTGAGCTCGAAGAAGTGTCGCCAATCTGACATATCGCAACGGGTTACGCCGGCGTAAGTACGGTCTGGTAGTCAGTTTTCCAGCGACCGGTCCAGGATATTTAGCTAACAGATTGATAACGTCGGAGATGATCTGCGTCAGGCACAGGTCATCATTTGGTAATGACCAACGCAATTCGCCGGGAGCGCAACGTCGCGCCTCTCCGGTCCGCCGGCGGACCTCTTCCGCAGGGCGTCCACGGTGCCGCCGATCCGAACTTCGCGAGTGTGGTGCGGGCCTTTTCCGCCCTGTTCCCAAGTCGCTATCTGGGTGGTGGCGCCCTGTCGGTGTACCTCGACGGCGTGCCGGTCGTCGACGTGTGGACGGGGTGGGCCGATCGGTGGGGCACTCGGCGTTGGGATGCGGACACCGGCGCCATGGTGTTCTCGGCGACCAAAGGGTTGGCGTCAACTGTCATCCACCGATTGGCCGACCGGGGTCTGATCGCCTATGACGTGCCCGTCGCCGACTACTGGCCGGCATTCGCGGCCAACGGCAAGGCCGGCGTGACGGTGCGCGAGCTGATGCGGCACCGCGCCGGCCTGTCGCAATTGAACGGTGCCACGCGGGACGAGCTGATGGACCATCGCCTCATGGAGCAGCGGTTGGCGGCGGCGCCGATGGGCTGGATGAGGGGGCGTCCGGCGTATCACGCCATCACCTACGGCTGGTTGTTGTCCGGCCTGGCCCGTGCGGTGACCGGGCAGGGTATGCGGGACCTGTTCCGCACCGAGCTCGCGGAGCCGCTCGGCGTCGACGGTCTCCATCTCGGCCGCCCGTCGGCCGACGCGCCCACGCAGCCCGCGCAGATCATCGGGCCGCAGTTCCGCATCCGCAATCCGCTGTTCGACGCGGTGGCGCCGCATGTGGCGAAGTTGCCGTTCTCGGGCGGTTTCGGCTCGATGTACTTCACCGGGATGCGGTCGATGGCCCAGGGAGACACGCCGCTGCTGGATTCCGAGATGCCCGGCGCCAACGGGGTGGCCACCGCACGATCGATGGGCCGCCTGTACGGCGCGCTCGCCAACGGCGGCCAGATCGATGGCATGCGTTTCCTGTCCGCGGGCACGGTGGCGCAGCTGCGGGGCACCGGCAGTGTGTTTCCCGATCTGAGTCTCGGTCTGCCGATGGATTTCAACCTCGGGTATCACGGCGTGCCGTTCCCCGGCGTCATGCCAGGGTTCGGTCACGTCGGCCTGGGTGGGTCGCTGGGGTGGGCGGACCCCGATCGGGGTCTGGCTTTCGGCTTCGTGCACAACCGCCTGTTGACGCCGCTGATGGTTGCCGATCAGGCCGGTTTCGTGGCGCTTGCGGCAATGGTGCGCCATGGGGTCGCGCAGGCGCGCAGCAACGGATTCTGTCGCGTTGTGGAGTTCGGTACGCCCTATGCCGATCCGGCTCCGGTGGCGGGCTGACAGAGTTTGCGCGTGCGGGAGATGCGGCCGCATCGGAAGCGATGCGGACCGCCCTCAGCACGGGACTTTCGAATACGCGCAGATGTCTGGCGTGTTGATTTTTTGCCCGTATCGTGCGGAGTTCGTCACACTAGATATTTCGTACCATGCGTATCTAGCATTGCCGACAATACGGCTATATGCCTGCGGCCTGTAGTTCTGCAATTTTCTACGTGTTGCTCAAATTGCAATTTCCATATCCACGCAAACATTTGGCCCGTAACGCCGTGTCTGTGAGCGCGGTGCTGGGGTGAACGATGTTCGCTACGGACCGCTATGCTTCCGCCCCGTGGCTGGTTCGAAATGGCTCCGAACCGAACCCCTGCGCAACGACGCGCCGGGCGGGTTGGGCCTTCCGTGGCGAGTGTGCTGCGGATATCCGGTGCTGATGGTCACCTGGTAGCGATTCGACCGAAACGGGTAGCCCCGAATCGTCGGATCAGTTAATTTGACCCGGTAGGATTTCGAGCCAGTTTGTTTAACGCGGCAAAGACGATTTCGCAGCGATTTTTGAGCGCGGTCTGCAAAGCCACCCGACACGAGGTGTCGGAGTAGGGCTGGACTGCACGGAGAGGCGGTAGCTAAGTGGGTGGGTCACCGACGACACCCGTCGCGATCATCGGCATGGCATGCCGGCTTCCTGGCGGTATCGGTTCGCCGGACGAGCTGTGGGAAGCCCTGCTGCGCGGTGACGACCTGGTTACCAAAGTTCCGCTGGAACGGTGGGACGCCGAGGAGTACTACGACCCGGAGCCCGGCGTGCCCGGCCGGTCGGTCTCCAAGTGGGGCGGCTTCATCGACGACGTGGCCGGCTTCGACGCCGACTTCTTCAACATCAGCGAACGCGAAGCCACCGCGATCGACCCGCAGCACCGCCTGATCCTCGAAACCTCCTGGGAGGCCGTGGAACATGCGGGCATCGATCCCGCCAGCCTGGCCGGTTCGCTCACAGGCGTGTTCGTCGGCATGACGGCCGGTGACTACCAGTTGCTGGCCGCCGACGCCCATGCCATCGAGGGGCCGTACGGGTTCACCGGTAACAACTTCAGCCTGGCGTCGGGCCGCGTGTCGTACCACCTGGGTGCCCACGGCCCGTCCTACACGCTCGACTCGGCCTGCTCGTCCAGCCTGCTCGCGGTACATCAGGCCTGCCGCAGCCTGCACGACGGCGAGAGCGACGCAGTTCTGGCCGGCGGCGTCAACGTCGTGATGGAACCACGCAGATTGTCCTCCGGTTCGGCGCAGGGCATGCTGTCGCCCACCGGCCATTGCCACGCGTTCGACATCGCCGCCGACGGCTTCGTCGCCGGTGAGGCGTCGGTCATGTTCATGCTGAAGCGCCTGGACGACGCGCAGCGCGACGGCGATCGCGTCCTCGCGGTCATCCGCGGCACCGCGAGCAACCAGGACGGCCACACCGTCAACATCGCGACCCCGGGCGCCGACGCCCAGGTCGCCGTCTACCGGCGCGCGCTGAACCTCGCCGCCATCGACCCCGCCACCGTCGGCTACGTCGAGGCGCACGGCACCGGAACGCCTGTTGGTGATCCGATCGAATACTCAAGTCTGGCAACGGTTTACGGCAAGCAGGGCCCAGTCGTGCTGGGCTCGGTCAAGACCAACGTCGGGCACGCGCAGTCGGCATCGGGCGCGGTCGGTCTGATGAAGACCGTCCTGGCTCTGCAGCACGGCGTGGTGCCGAAGAACCTGTACTTCAACGAGATGCCCGCCGAGATGGCGGCCATCGACACCGGCCTGTTCGTGCCGACGGACCTGGTGCCGTGGCCGGCGGCCGCCGACCACCCGCGCCGCGCCGCGGTGTCCGCGTACGGCCTGTCCGGCACCAACGTGCATGCTGTCGTCGAGCAGGCCCCGGCGGAGTCGTCGCCGCGCGTCGTCGAGTCGGACGACAGGGCGAGCACGGGTATCACAGGCAAGCTGCTCTTCCCGGTGTCCTCGACCTCGGCCGATGAACTGCGCCGCACCGCCGGCAAGCTGGCCGACTGGGCGCAGGCCCAAGGCGAATCGCTCGACGTGGCCGACACCGCCTACACGCTGTCGCGCCGCCGTGCCCACCGCCCGGTCCGCACCGCGGTTCTGGCCGAAGACGGCGCGGGACTGATCCACGCGCTCCGCGAGATCGCCGACAGCGAAACCCCTTACCAGCCCGCGGTCGGCAAGGGCGACCGCGGCGCTGTGTGGGTGTTCTCGGGCCAGGGTTCGCAGTGGGCGGCCATGGGCGCCGGCCTGCTCGCCGCCGAGCCTGCGTTCGCAGCCGCCATCGCGGAGATCGAACCGCTGATCGAAGCGGAGTCGGGCTTCTCGATCACCGAGGCCATCACCGCCGGCGAGGCGGTCACCGGCATCGACCGCATCCAGCCCGCCGTCTTCGCCATCCAGGTGGCGCTGGCCGCAACCCTGCGGTCCTACGGTGTGCACCCTGGTGCGGTCATCGGTCACTCGATGGGTGAGTCGGCGGCTGCCGTCGTCTCCGGCGCACTGTCGCTGGCCGACGGCGTCAAGGTGATCTGCCGTCGGTCGAATCTGATGCTCAAGGTGTCCGGTTCGGGTGCCATGGCCTCGGTGGAGCTACCTGCCCAGCAGGTGCTCTCCGAGCTCGGCGCCCGGGGCGTGAGTGACGTGGTGCTGGCGGTCGTCGCCTCGCCGCAGTCGACCGTCGTCGGTGGCGACAAGGACGCCATCCGCACGCTGGTCAAGGAGTGGGACGCGCGGGGCGTCATGGCACGCGAAGTGGCCGTCGACGTCGCCTCGCACACGCCGCAGGTCGACCCGATCCTGGACGAGCTCGCCGACGCACTCGAGGATCTCGAGCCCGACGAGCCTGCGGTGCCGTACTACTCGGCCACGCAGTACGACCCGCGTGACCCCGCGGACTACGACGCCGACTACTGGGTGGACAACCTGCGCCACACCGTGCGCTTCGGTGCCGCTGTGCAAGCAGCGCTCGACGACGGCTTCCGGGTGTTCATCGAGCTGGCTCCGCACCCGCTGTTGGTCCACGCGGTCAACCAGAACGCCGCACACCAGGACATCGGCATCGCGGCCCTCGCTGCGATGCGTCGCGAGCAGGAGGTGCCGAACGGTCTGCGTGACGTCGTCGTCGATCTGCACACCGCCGGCGCAGCCATCGACTTCTCGGTGATGTACCCGGACGGCGCGCTGGTCGATGTGCCGCTGCCGACCTGGACCCGCAACCACCTGATCCTCACGCGCGACCCGCACGAGCAGGCCCCCGGCGGGGCATCGTTGGCGGTGCACCCGCTGCTCGGCGCACACGTACGGCTCCCGGAGGAGCCCGAGCGGCACGTCTGGCAGTCCGACGTGGGCACCGACATGCAGCCGTGGCTGGGCGACCACCAGGTGCACAACGTCGCGGCACTGCCAGGTGCGGCGTACTGCGAGATGGCGCTCGGCGCGGCCCGCGAGGTGCTGGGCGAGGCCTCCGAGGTGCGCAACGTGACCTTCGAGGCGATGCTGCTGCTCGAGGATGAGACCGCCGTGTCGGCGGTCGCCACCGCCGTCCCGTCGGGTGACATCGACTTCCTCGTCGAGACCTACCAGGACGGCGAGCAGGTGCGCCGCGCGGCTGCCACGCTGCACGCCATCGAAGACGACGCCTCCCGTCCGTCGTACAACCTGGCCAAGCTGGTGGCGGCCCACACCGAAGATGTCGACGGTGGCGACCTCCGGGCCTGGTTCGCCGATCGCGGCATCCAGTACGGCCCGGCGTTCTCGGGTCTGACAGCGGCGCACACGACTGCCGGCACCACGGTGCTGGCCGCGGTCGCGCTGCCCGGCGCCATCCGGTCGCAGCAGAGCGCCTACACGGTGCACCCGGCGCTGCTCGACGCGTGCTTCCAGGCGGTGGCCGCGCATCCCGATCTGCACGGCGACACCACCGGTGCGCTGATGCTGCCGCTGGGCGTCGGCAAGCTGCGGGCCTACGAGTCGACCCGCAACGCGCATTACTGCTACGTCAAGCTCGTCAGCCTCTCGCCGACCGCGGTCGAAGCCGACATCGACGTGCTCGACGAGCACGGCGCGGTGCTGCTCGCGGTGAGTGGCCTGCGGCTCGGCACCGGCGTGTCGGAGGACGGCCAGCGCGAGCGGCTGCTGAACGAGCGCCTGCTGAACATCGAATGGCGCAGCCAGGATGCACCGGTCGCGAACGTGGTGGATCCGGGCCGCTGGCTGCTGATCTCCGCCGCCGCGGACGCCGACAGCCTGACCGAGAAGCTGTCCGAGGTGCTGCAGTCCGACGAAGCCGACGTCTCCACGATGGCGTGGCCGGCCGACGCCGACCACGCGTCGAACCTCGAGTCGCTGCAGGCCACGCTGACGGCCAAGCCGTTCAAGGGCGTCGTCGTCGTCACCGGTGCGTCCGAGAACTCGGCGGCTTCGGCATCGGCGGCTACCGCGCAGCGCGGTCTCGCGCAGGTCGAGCAGCTGGTGCACATCGTGCGGGGTCTGCCGGACGTGCCGGGTCACCCGGCGCGGCTGTACGTGCTCACCCGTGGTGCCCGCACCGTGCTGTCGGCCGATGTGGCCAACCTGGAGCAGGGCGGCATTCGCGGCTTCATACGGGCCATCGGCATGGAGTACCCGGCGATGCGGCCGACCCAGATCGACCTCGACGTACAGGCCGACGTGGCGCACGTCGCCGCGGAACTGCTGTCGGGCACCGAAGAGGACGAGACGGCCTGGCGGTCGGGCGAGTGGTTCACCGCACGCCTCAACCTGAGCCAGCTGCAGCCCGAGGAACGTCGCACGACGGTCGTACGACCCGAGACCGACGGTGTGCAGCTGCAGATCCGGACCCCCGGTGACCTGTCGTCGGCGGAGCTCGCGGCATACGAGCGCGTGGCTCCCGGACCGGGCCAGATCGAGGTGTCAGTCGCTGCGTCGAACCTCAACTTCGCCGACGTGCTCGTCGCGTACGGCCGGTACCCGAGCTTCGAGGGCCGGCTGCCGCAGCCGGGCGCGGACTTCGCCGGTGTGGTCACGGCGGTCGGCCCGGGTGTCACCGATCATCAGATCGGTGACCGGGTGGCGGGCATCTCGCTGACCGGTGCCTGGAAGACGTTCGTCACGTGCGACGCCAACCTGGCTGTGAAGATTCCGGACGATCTGCCCGAGGGCAGCGCGGCGGCGGTGCCCAGTGCGCACGCCACCGCGTGGTACGGCCTGCACAACCTGGCCCGTATCCAGGCCGGCGACAAGGTACTGATCCACTCCGCCACCGGTGGTGTGGGACAGGCCGCCATCGCCATCGCGCGGGCCGCGGGCGCTGATATCTACGCCACCGCCGGTAGCGATGATCGTCGAAACCTGTTGCGCAGCTGGGGAATTCAGCACGTCTACGATTCCCGCAGCACCACTTTCGCCGCGGAAATCCGGCGCGACACCGACGGTTACGGCGTCGACGTCGTGCTGAACTCTTTGCCCGGTGCGGCGCAGAAAGCCGGCGTCGAGCTGCTGACCTTCGGCGGCCGATTCGTCGAGATCGGTAAGCGCGACATCTACGGCGACACCCGGATGGGCCTGTTCCCGTTCCGCCGGAACCTGTCGTTCTATGCGCTGGACCTCGCCCTGCTGACGTTGACCAACCCCGACGTCACGCGCGGCATGCTGGAGACGATCTTCGGACAGATCGCCGACGGCGTGCTGCCCGTGCCGCACACGACGCACTACCCGCTGAGCGACGCCGCCACCGCCATCCGCGTGATGGGCGCGGCGGGCCACACCGGCAAGCTCGTGCTCGACATCCCGCACACCGGGGAGTTCGAGGCCGTCGTGTCGCCGGAGCACGCTCCGGTGTACCGCGCCGACGGCTCCTACATCGTCACCGGTGGTCTCAGCGGTCTGGGCCTGTTCCTGGCCGAGAAGCTGGCGGCCGGCGGTTGCGGACGCATCGTGCTCAACGCGCGGTCGGAGCCGAGCGCCCAGACCGCAAAGGCCGTCGAGGCCATCCGGGGCAGGGGCGCCGAGGTTGAGGTGGTGCTGGGCGACATCGCTGCCGCTGACACCGCCGCACGTCTGGTTGCCGCCGCCGAGTCGACCGGCAAGCCGCTGCGCGGCGCGCTGCACGGTGCCGCCGTGGTCGAGGATGCGACGTTGCCGAACATCACCGACGAGCTGATCGAGCGTGACTGGGCGCCGAAGGTGTACGGCGCATGGCACCTGCACGAGGCGACGGCCGGGTCCGGGCTGGACTGGTTCTGCTCGTTCTCGTCGGCCGCCGCCATGGTGGGCTCGCCCGGACAGGGCGCCTACGCTGCGGCAAACAGCTGGCTGGACGCGTTCACGCAGTGGCGCCGGGCGCAGGGCCTGCCGGCCACGGCCATCGCCTGGGGTGCCTGGGCCAAGATCGGCGCCGGGCAGGGCATGGCCGCCGACGAGGCCATGGCGATCGATCCAGAGGACGGCGCGTACGCGTTCGACGCGATCATCCGCCACGACCGCGCCTACTCCGGCTACGCGCCGGTGGCCGGCGCGGACTGGCTGGTGGCTTTCGCCCAGACCAGCAAGTTTGCGGAGTCGTTCGCCAACATCGGGCGGGGAGGTGCGGGCAGCAGCGAGTTCCTCGCGGAATTCCACGCCCTCTCGGAGGAGGAGCGGCCCGCTCGTCTGAGGCGCCTGATTACCGACGCTATGTCTATGATACTTAGGCGATCTGTCGATCCCGATCGTCCGTTGGCCGAGTATGGCCTCGATTCGCTCGGGGCGCTCGAACTGCGGACCCGTATCGAAGCCGAGACGGGAATCCGGATCGGTTCGTCGGACATCACGAATGTCCGGGCATTGGCAGAACGCCTGGGGGAGGCGATTTCGACGGCGATTTCGACATGACGGGTCAGGGTAGGGCGTCACAGGAGCCGCGCGCTGAATTCACCGAAGCACAGGAGAGTGAGCATGGTTGCGATTAGGACCATCCATGACTGGATGGGTTCCTCGGGTGTTCTGACTTCCTGGAACCCTTCCGCTGCGTCGCTCACCAAGCTGCGCAACGCACCGGTCAGTCCGGTACCGGTCAGCTATCAGCAGAGCCAGCACATCCGTGCGTTCCGTTCGCACGAGCGCAACGGCACCGACATGGCGCGGCTGAACATCGCCGCGTGGGACATGCCGGGTAAGTGTGACGTCCGGGCGATGACACACGTCATCAACGCCTACGTGCGCCGGCACGACACGTTCCACAGCTGGTTCGAGCTGCTCGACGACGATTCGGTGGTGCGCCGGACGGCGAAGAGCCCGCGCGACATCAAGCTGGTGTCGACCGAGCACGGCGAGATGAACGCCCAGCAGTGGCGTGACCATGTGCTCGCCACGCCCGACCCGCTGCAGTGGGACTGCTTCCACTTCGGCATCATCCAGCGCGACGACCACTTCACCTTCTACTTCAGCATCGACCACGTGCACACCGATGCGCTGCTGATGGGGCTGGTGCTGGTGGAGATTCACCTCATGTACGCCGCCCTGGTCAGCGGCGCCCCGCCGATCCCGCTGGCCGACGCCGGTAGCTACGACGACTACTGCGTCAAGCAGGCGGAGTTCACCGCGGCGCTGACGCTGGAGTCGCCGGAGGTCAAGAACTGGATCAAGTTCGCCGAGGCCAACGACGGCACGCTGCCGTGCTTCCCGCTGCCGCTCGGCGACCCGTCGGTGCCCTGCGGCGGTGAGATGCTCACCGTCCGGTTGATGGACAAGCATCAGTCGGAGCGGTTCGAGTCGGCCTGCCTGTCCGCGGGTGCCCGCGTGATCGGTGGCGTCATCGCGTGCGCGGCGCTCGCCGAGCACGAGCTCACCGGGGAGCCGGTGTACAACGTCATCACCCCGACCACGACGCGCCGGACGCCGGCCGAGTTTATGACGACGGGCTGGTTCACCGGCGTCGTGCCGATCAGTGTTCCGGTGGTGCCGCAGTCGTTCGGTGACACGGCCCGGGCCATGCAGAAGGCGTTCGACGCCGGTATGGACCTGGCGCATGTCCCGTTCGAGCGCGTGCTGGAACTGGCCGAGGGCAAGGTGCCCGGCATCCGCAAGGCGGATCCCGGCGTGCCGATGGTGTCGTACCTCGACACCAACCTGCCGCCGCTG
Source organism: Mycolicibacterium sp. CBMA 226 (assembly GCF_009729075.1). Classification (GTDB taxonomy): domain Bacteria; phylum Actinomycetota; class Actinomycetes; order Mycobacteriales; family Mycobacteriaceae; genus Mycobacterium. The sequence goes on from NZ_VTGY01000020.1 coordinate 73,928, forward strand.
TCGCCGGCGATCATGAACGAGTGGGAACGGCTCAACGGCCGCGTGTACAGCGACGCCCGGTCCGCGTACCAGATCGGCATCTGGGTGAACCGTTCCGAGAAGGAAACCTCGGTCACGATCGCCTACCCGGACAACCCGATCGCCCGTGAATCGGTGGACAAGTACCTGCACGCGATGCGCGCCGTGTACCTGCGCGTCGCCGACGGTGGTTCGGGTGCCGGCCGTTCGGATGCCTTGCGCCACAACGGTTGCCGCAGCGAACTGATTCGAGCTGTGAAGGGCTGAGTTGTGACGACCTCCACGCGCCCGTCGCGTGTGCCTTTGTTGCGCCGCTGGCTGGACGAGCGCCGCGACCGGAATGACCAGCGCGACCAGGGTCACGTCCTCGACTATGTCGACCAGGCGATGTTCCTCGGTCTGCGGGCCACGGGCCAGGCCGCTGTCATGCAGTTCGGCTGGGTCTACGAGCACCCGGTCGACATGGATGGTCTGCGCCGCTTCCACTACAACTTCGGTCACGGTCTCGGCGGCCGCCAGATCGAGCCGTCGGTCCTGCCGTTCGGCCGGCACCGCTGGGTGTCCGCGCTCGGGCCGCCGGCACCGATCCGGATGTACGAGACCGTGCGCCCCCGGTCGGAACTCGGCGACTTTCTGGACGAACACGCACAGATCCCGGTCGACCCGGAGTTCGGGCCGACTTGGCACATGGGCGTGCAACCGCTCGATGACGGTGCCACCGTGGTGAGCCTGGTGGGTTCGCACTGCATCGCGGACGGCGGCGGCGCCATGCTGACGGTGTTCGAGTCGGTGACGGGCCAGCGCCGCGATCTCGGCCTGCCGCAGCCGCAGTCGCGGTCCCGGTGGGGCGCGGTGCGTGCCGACCTCCGCCAGTCCTTCCGCGATATGCCGGAACTCGGCAGGTCGATCAAGTCGGCGGCAAAGCAGGCTTACCAGAAGCGCAGCGAGCTGCGCCGCTCCGGAAAGTCGCCGGCGGCCCATCTGGATTCGGCCAGTGCCAAGGAAAATCTCGTGGTACCGGCGATCTTCGCGTTCATCGACGCGGCCGAATTCGAAGCCAGGGCCAAAGCGCTGGGCGGAAACAGCTATGCGCTGATCGCCGGGTTCGCCGCCCGGTTGTCCGAGCGGATGGGCCGGTTCAGCGAGGCCGAAGGCGTGGTCCCGCTGGTCGTGCCGATCAACGACCGCACCCTGGAGGACACTCGGGCCAATGCGGTGCTGATCGGTGATGCCCGGGTCAATCCGAAGGGCGTCACCGAGGACCTGACGGAAACCCGCGCGGTCGTCAAGGAAGCCCTGCGCAAGATGCGCGAGGAGCCCGACGAGAAGCTGGAGCTGCTGCCGCTCACGCCGTTCATCCCCAAACGCGCCGTCACGCAGGCCGCTGACATCGCGGTCGGGTTCGGTGAGCTGCCGGTGTTCTGCTCGAACCTCGGGGTGCTGCCCGACGATCTGGCGCGCGTCGACGGCACGCCGGCCGAATACGTCATGGCACGTGGCGTCGACGGTCAGGTGCCCCGCGGGGTGCTGGAGCACCGCAAGGGCATTCTCACCGTCATCTCGATGCAGATGATCGGGCGGGTGTCGATGGCGATCATCGGCTACCAGCCGGGCGCCGAGAACACCAAAGCGACGCTGCGCGCGCACGTGGAAGCCACGCTGGCCGAGTTCGGCCTCTCCGCGGTCTACGAATAATTCGTGTAACCCCAAGTCCCACAACCGAATAACCGAAGCGAAGGGCCAGGTCTATTTTGTCCACTGATACCCGGTCGGAGAGGGCCGGCCGCCGCCGTCGGTTCGGCAAGCTGCCGCAGGAGCTGGACCGTCCGCAGGACCGCCTGGACTACATGGACGAGGCGACGTTCCTGTCCTATCGGGCAAGTGGCCGGGTACAGGTGATGTTGGCGCTCTGGGTCTACGAAGGCCCCGTCGACCTCGACGGCCTGCGCCGTTTCCACGAGAACTTCGGGCGGAGCCTGGCAGCCCGGCGCATCGAGCGCTCGCCGCTGCCATTCGGCCGGGCCCGCTGGGTCGCCGCACCGGCCGTCGAGCGGCCGCTGGACATCGTCGAAAACCCCCGTCCGCGTTCGGAACTGACCGACTGGTTGGAGGAGCGGTCGCAGGTCCCGATCGATCCGGAGCACGGCCCCGGCTGGCACCTCGGCGTCCAGAAGTTCAGTGACGGGTCGACGGGCGTGGCGCTGGCGCTGTCGCACTGCCTGATCGACGGCACCGGTGCGGTGGCCGCGATCATGGAGTCGGTACTCGGCCAGAGTCGCGACCTGGGCTATGCGCAGCCGGCTTCCCGGACGCGCTGGCAGGGCATCCGCGCCGACCTGCGCCAGGCCCGCCGCGATTGGCCCGAGGTCCGGCGGACCGTGGTGGCCGCCGCGAAGATGCTGCACCGCAGGCGTCACGAAATCTCCAAGTCCGGTGACACCCGGCCCGCGGTGACGGCGGGTAACCCCGACGAGTATGTGCTGATGCCGTTCGCCGGCACCCACATCGATGTCGAGCAGTGGGATGCGAAGTGCGCCACGCTCGGCGGGAACACCTATTCGCTGGCCGCGGCGTTCGCCGCGCGGCTGGGTGTCCGGATGGAACGACACCGCAAGCACGACAACAACGTCGCCCTCATGGTCGCGGTCAACGACCGGACGTCGATGGAGGACACCCGCGCCAACGCCATGGCCTTCGCCAATCTCACCGTCGACCCGACGCACGTCGCCAAGGACCTGACCGACCTGCGGGCTGCGCTGCGCACGTCGCTGTCCACCGCCAAGGAGCAGCCGGACGAGTCGTTCATCCTGCTGCCGCTGACGCCGTTCATCCCGCTGCGCGCGGTCAACAAGACGGCTGATCTCGTGCTCGGCGACATGCCGGTGACGTGCTCGAACTTCGCGCAACTGCCCGACCTGATGTGTCGGCCCGACGGCGTCAACCAGGCGACGTTCCTGAACTGCTGGGGCGTCGAGCAGAAGGTCAGGAGAGCCGACATCGAGCGGCCCGGCGGCCTGCTCGTGGTGGCGTCCGGCCGCTACAACGGCCGGGTGAACCTCGGCATCGTCGGCTACCAGGTGGGAGTCGAGAACAGCCGGGCCATGCTGCGCGAACTGGTCCAGCAGACGCTCGACGAGTTCGAGCTCACGCCGCTCACCATCTACTGACGGTTCGCGGTGACCGGCGTTTCCGCCCAGGTCCCTAACGGGCCTGGGCGGCCTTCTCCAGCAGATCCGCGGTACGTGCGACGCTGTCCGCGGGTTTCGTCATGCGCGCGGCAGCGGCCCGGACCCGGGCCGCACACTCCGGCTGCAGCGCCGTGCGCAGCGCGGCCTTCAGCGACGCCGGCGTGGTCTTCGAAAACCTGCCCGATGCCCCGAGCTGCAGTTTCTTGATCTGTCCCGCCCACACCGGCTGATCCGCGCTGACCCACAGCACCACCGTCGGCACCCCGGCGCGCAGTCCGGCCGCGGTGGTACCGGCGCCGCCGTGGTGGACCAGGGCGCGGCACAAGGGGAACACCGCGGCATGGTTCACGGCGCCGACCAGCTTCACGTGGTCGCCCAGTGTCGTCTTCGGCAGGTCCCAGACGCCCGAACTGATGAGCGCCCGCTCGCCGAGTTCGGCGCACACCGCGGAGATCATCGCGACGGCCTCGGCGGGGGATTCCACCGGCATGCTGCCGAAGCCGAAGTAGATGGGCGGCTTGCCGTTCGCGATCCACGCCATGACATCGGCATCGGTGTCGGTCTGCAATTCCATCGACATGGACCCGACGAGGGGCTTGGCGTCGCCGTATTCGGCCGCCAGCCCGGGGAACAGCACTTCGTCGTAGGCCTGGATCTCCAGGGCGCCGCGGTCCTCGATGCGGCGGACCGCCCGTACCGAGGCCGGCGGCAGCCCCAGGGTGCGCCGCTGGATGTCCTCGGCCTCCTTGAGCATGCGCCAGTGGAACCACTCGCCGATCGCGAAGCCGCGGCGGATCACCGGCAGCGGCAGGGGGACCGGCAGCACCTGGCTGTTGGGGCGGAACGGGAAGTAGTGCAGGGCGGCCAACGGGATGTCGAAATGCTCGGCGACGTTGGCGGCCACCTCTTGGTAGGTGGTTCCGGCGAGCAGCAGATCCGCGTCGGCGGCGACCTCGGTCAGGGTGGCGTTCATGTCCTGCCAGCCCTGCGTCATGTAGTCCCGGAGTTCCCGGACCACTCGCACCGGGTTCTTGACGCTCAAATGATCACGAAAGATGTCCGCATCGAGTTGCTGCTGAGAATCCACGCCGTAGCTGGCGGGCATCGGAAGACCGGCCGAGGCGACGAACGACACCAGATTGGGCGGCACCGCCATGCGTACTTCGTGACCGCGGCGCAGCAATTCTCGGGCCACAGCGCCGCTGGGTTCGATGTCTCCACGCGTGCCATGGATGGCGATAGCAAACTTCACAGGGCGCCAAGCATAACGGTCTGCCGCTGATCTCCGCATTGCTGGCAGGGGAATGGCAACGAGGTCGCGCGGCACCCGGAGGTGTGGCGAGGGATGGCTGACTTCATCAGTGGCACACCCGATTACAGCATAGCGACGGATACGCGGCTCTTTGGCAGCGTCGATATCGCACTGCCGGTCGGTGCATCTGATCCGTTTGCGGCGTGTAGCCTGTCGGGGATGCTGAAACGTGCCAGGCCAAGCGGTGCCTTGGCACACGCGGGTTTCGCCGCACTCGGCAAGTACGTGGTGCGGCGACCCGTCGCGGTTTTGGTGGCCTGGGTCGGGCTTGCGGTTGTCCTGTTTCTTACGCTTCCGACGTTGATCGACGTCGCCGGCCGCCGTCCGCCGCCGTTCCTGCCCGACGACGCGCCGACGCTGATCGCCAGCAACACCATGAAGAACGCGTTCCGCGAAGCGGACGCCGGCAACGTCGCGGTCATCCTGCTGACCGACGAGCATGGCATCAGCAAAGACGACGAAGAGGTCTATCGCCGCCTCGTCGACAAGCTGAATGCCGACAAGACCAACGTCAGGTCTACGCAGGACTTCATCCACATTCCCGAGCTGCGCCAGGTGATGGTCAGCAAGGATGGCAAGGCGATGCAGCTGCCCGTCAGCCTCGTCGGCAGCATGGGCACCGGGCCGGGCCAGTTGGCCTTCAGCAATGCCAAGACGACCATCGAAGATGTGGTCAAGGGCAGCGACCTGACGCTGAACATCGTGGGCGCGTCGGCGACGTTCCAAGACATCAACGAAATCGGTGCCCGCGACCAGCACATGATCGAGACGGCTACCGCCATCCTGGTCTTCTCGATCCTGATGATCGTCTACCGAAGTCTGGTGGCGATGCTGTTGCCGTTGGTCACGATCGGCGTCTCACTGATCGTCTCGCAGCAGTTGGTGGCAGGTCTGGGCCTGATGGGGCTCCCGGTCGGACCGCAGACGCTCGTCCTGATGACCGGCATGATGATGGGTGCCGGGACCGACTACGCCATATTCCTGTTCAGCCGATATCAAGAGTTCATCAAAAGAGGGATGGGCACCGATCAGGCGCTGGTCTCTGCTCTGACGTCGATCGGCGAAGTCATCGCCGGCTCGGCCGGCACCGTCGCCATCACGTTCCTGGCCCTCTCGTTCGCCACCCTCGGGGTTTTCGCCACCATCGGCCCGGCGCTGGCGGTGACCGTGCTGATCGGTTTCTTCGCGTCGGTCACCATGCTGCCCGCACTGATCGTCCTCGTCGGCCGTCGCGGCTGGATCAAGCCGCGCAAGGACATGACCGGCAGGTTCTGGCGGCGTTCGGGCGTCAACATCGTGCGTCGCCCGGTGACCCACCTGGCCGGCAGCCTCGCGGTGCTGCTGGCGCTCGCCGGCTGCGCGTCACTGGTCCGCTACAACTACGACAACCGCAAGGACCTGGACCCGAGCGCGGCGAGCAACGTTGCCTACGAGGCACTGAACAAGCATTTCCCGGTCAGCTCGACCATGCAGCAGTTCGTGCTGATCCAGTCGCCACGTGACCTGCGCGCCCCGAAATCGCTGGCCGACATGGAGCAGATGGCGCAGCGTATCGCTCAGCTGCCGCACATCGACGCCGTGCGCGGAATCACCCGGCCCACGGGCGACGTGCTGGAACAGGCCAAGGCGACCTATCAGGCCGGTGAGGTCGGTAGCAAGCTCAAGGACGCCTCGAACCTGATCAACGGCAACGATGCCCTGCTGCAGAAACTGGTCGACGGCGAGTACCAGCTCGCCGACGCGCTCAACCAGATCCGCACGCAGGTGCTCGGCTCGATCGGCCCCGTCCGGTCCATGCTGACCCAGATGTCGGCGCTGCAGAAGCAGTACGGCGGCTCGAAGACCCTGGACGACCTGGACAAGTCGGCCAAGATGGTGTCCCAGATGACGTCGCTGGGCGACGCCGTCGGTGGGCAGTTGGTCCGGGTCGGTGACGTCTACAAGTGGTCCGGCAGAGCGCTCGACACGCTGAACGCGACGCCGTTCTGCAACTACTACCCGGCGTGCAACGACCTGAAGACCGGTCTGCAGAACGTCAACGACGGCAACGATCCCGAGACGGTCCAGAAGGTCATCAACCTCGGTCACATGCTGCAGCAGTACAAGAGCGACCCGGGCATGGACGACAAGGTCCGTGGCATGGGCACCAACATCGAGAGCATTACGAGCCTGCTCAAGCAGCTGCGCCTGTACGACACCGCGGATCTGGAGCGGCGCCTGCAGCAGGCGGTCGACGGCGTGAACCTGCTGGCCGATTCGAGCAAGCAGCTCGCCGATGGCGTGAAGCTGCTGGTCGACCAGGTGCGCGGCATGGGCGGTGGCCTGAACCAGGCGTCGTCGTTCCTGCTGGGCATGCGGCGCGACGCCAACACACCGCAGATGGCCGGTTTCTACGTGCCGCCCGAGATTCTGAGCCGGAACGAATTCGAGAAGGCCGCGACGCTGTTCGTGTCCCCGGACGGCCACACGGTGCGCTACCTGGTGCAGACCGCGCTGAACCCATTCGGCACCGAAGCCATGGACCAGACCAACGCGATCGTCAAGGCGGCTCAGACGGCGCTGCCGAACACGTCGCTGTCCGACGCGAAGGTGTCGATGGTCGGTCTGTCCGCGGTGAACCGCGATATCCGCGACTACTACAACAGCGACATCCAGTACATCGTCATCGTCACGCTGATCGTGGTGTTCCTGATCCTGGTGCAGCTACTGCGGTCCATCGTCGCCCCGCTCTACCTCGTGCTCTCGGTGGTGCTGTCGTACGGCTCGGCGCTGGGTATCGGCGTGGTGTTCTTCCAATTCATATTGGGCTACGACATCTCGTGGAGTGTGCCGGGTATCGCCTTCCTGGTGCTGGTGGCGGTCGGCGCCGACTACAACCTGCTGCTGATATCCCGAATACGTGATGAAGCGAAATGGGGCGTGCGGTCGGCGATCGTCAAGACGGTCGCCGCGACCGGCGGCGTGATCACCTCTGCCGGCCTGATCTTCGCGGCATCGATGCTCGCAATGACGGTCAGTAGCATCCTGGGCGCGGTGCAGCTCGGTTTCATCATCGGCGTGGGTCTGCTGCTGGACACCTTCATCGTCCGCACGGTCACCGTGCCCGCGACCGCGGCCCTGCTCGGCGACGCCAACTGGTGGCCGTCCAAGTCGCCGCGCCGCCGGCGCGAGGAGGCCCAGGAGGCCGCGGCACTGGCCGCCACCGAGCGGTTGCTGGCCGAGCGCCAGGCTCGGCGGGAGTCCGATGAGGTCGAACCCTGCCCGGAGTGCGGCTACGCGGCGACCTGTGACGCCTGCCAGATGACGACGGCCTTCGAGGCAGCCGTGTCGGTGCAGCAGCGCGGCCACCTGCTCGACTGAGCTCACCCTCCCCGGACGCCGGACGGCGCCCAACTCTGCCGGTAGACGCCGTCGGGCCGCGCTATGCAAGACTCGGATACGACTATGGGCCGCAACGTCATTGACGTTGCGGCCCATAGTCGGTGTAGGTCGTCAGGCGTCGAGTCGCGCCAACGCACCCTTCCGGTACAACTCGGTGCAGGCCTGCCGGCGGATCTTGCCGCTCGTGGTGATCGGGATCGAGCCCCGGCCGACCAGCACCAGGTCGGCGGCATTGACGCCGTGCACCTGCGAGATGGCCGAAGTGATCTCGTGCTTGACCTGTGCCAGGTTCTCGCGGACCTCGTCCTCGGTCTCGCCGCGCTTCTTCATCTCGATGACGACGGCGAACTGCTCGACACCGTCCTCCTCGAAACCGACAGCGGCGGTGCGGCCGCCCGAGACCGCGCTGACGGTGGCCTCGATGTCATCGGGGTACAGGTTGCGCCCGCGGATGATCAACAGGTCCTTGATGCGGCCGATGATGAACAGCGAGCCCTCGGAGATGAAGCCGAGGTCGCCGGTGCGCAGCCAGGTGTCCGACGGGGTGCCCTCGGGTGCGTCCACGAGCACGCCGCGGAACGTCTTCTCGGTTTCCTCGGGCTTGTTCCAGTACCCGGCGCACACGTTCTCGCCGTGGGTCCAGATTTCGCCGACGGTGCCTTCGGGAACCTCGCGCCGGGTCTCTGGGTCGACGATGCGCACGAGCGGCGACGGCGAGAAGCCGTAGCTGACGAGCGGGCTACCCGATTCGACGCGTTCGACGATGCCGTCCGCGAGCTTCTCGGTGTCGAAGTCCACGACCGTCGGCGGCTCACCGGATTCCCGCGAAGCGACGTACAGGGTGGCCTCGGCCAGGCCGTAGCTGGGCCGAATCGCCTTGCCCGGCAGGCCGAACTTGGCGAAGCGCTGGATGTAGCGCTTGACGGTGGTCGGCTGCACGCGTTCGGCACCGCTGAAGACCGTCAGGACGGTGCTCAGGTCCTTGCCTGCCATGTCCTCGTCGGTGGTCCGCGCGGCGGCCAGGTCGAACGCGAAGTTCGGCGCGGCAGTGATGACGTTCTTGTGGCTGCCCATCAGCTGCACCCAGCGGGCGGGCTTCACCAGGAACGAGATGGGGCTGGTCATCACGGTGTACCAGCCGCCGAGGATGGGGGTGCACACGCCGAGCAGCAGGCCCATGTCGTGGTAGAGCGGCAGCCAGGTCACGACGGTGCTTCCCGGCGGGGCGACCTTGCCCCACTCGGAGAAGAAGACCGCGATCATCTGCTCGTAGTTGGCCGAGACGTTGCGGTGCGACACCATGACGCCGGCGGCGGTGCGGGTCGAGCCGGAGGTGTACTGCAGGTACGCGGTCTCGGGGCGAACTTCGCGGCGGGAGAACGGCTTACGGCGGGTGTCCAGGTCCAGCTCGTCGACGGCGAGAACGACGGGGATGCGGCCGTCGTCGTTCGGCGTCGCGTACTGCGCGACGGCGTCCTTGCTCGCCGCGGTGGTGAGGGCGACGACGGGCTGCGCATCCTTCATGACCGAGATGACGCGCTCGTCGTGGTGACCCATGACCGGCTGGGTCAGCGGGACGGCGATCATGCCGGCCTCGAGGGCGCCGAGGAATCCGACGACGTATTCCAGACTCTGCGGGGCGACGATCACCACGCGGTCGCCGATCTCACCGTGCTGGCGCAGTTCGTGGGCCACCGCGACGCTCTGCTGGTACAGCTGAGCCCAGGTGAGGGACTTGGCCACACCATCAGGGTCGGTGTCGTAGTCCATGAACGTGAAAGCCAGGTCGTTGGGTTGCAGGCTGGCGCGCTCGCGCAGGACGGCCGGCAGAGACGACTCGATCACGGACACTTCCTCCTCGGGGTATACGGGCAGGGGCGAAGGCCGGGTGTCGACGACGGTTGGGAGACAGTCAAACTGACACCGGGTGCCGGATAGCAGCGTAGGGCATACGCGCTGATTTTGACGTATCAGGCGTTTTGCTGACGAGTCTCCGGCGGTCGGTGGCGGAGATTCAGCGGGCTGCCTTCGAGAACCACTTGGTCTTGATCAGCCACGAGTGCGCGGAGGCCAGCGCGAAGACCCCGCCGCACATGCAGGAGAACATCCACACGAACTTGCCGTCTTCGAGGGGCTGCAGCTCCGGCACCAGCGACGTCAGGATGCGGGTGGCGCACGCCAGGATGCCGCTGCCGGTCGCGAACAGGTAGATGTTGGCGATGCGTCGCGAGTCTTCGCTCTTGCGCAGCACCAGCAGTGCACGGCCACCGAACACCAGTAGGTAGGTCAGGGTGCCGCAGAGCACGAGCCAGTACGCGGCCAGCCAGCCGTCGGTCGGCATGGTGAACAGGTCGGGGGAGTACTCGCGGCCGGCGACGCTCATGGAGAACAGTGCCAGCAGGATCGGGATGCACAGGGTCGCGGGTCGCTCGACGTACTGCGTGAACATCTTCTGCATGAGGGTGTCGTCGGCGAGGCGGCCGATGGCGTTGTAGACGATCGCCGAGGCGGCGACGATGTAGCAGTCGTGGCCGAGGTAGGCGGGCAGGTTCCAGACGCCGGTCAACGAGTGGATGGCGCGGCCCAGGGTGTCGGCGGCCATGGGGGACATCAGGGCGACGGCGGCGGCCTGCAGCGCGATGTTGAGGGTCGCGGCCACTTCCCAGCGGCACGACCAGGTGACACGGCGGATCCACAGACTCCACGCCATACAGGCGAGAGTGATGGTGATGAGAAATGTGAGAGCCATGGTGGACGCCTTCTGGAAGCTCTTGTCAGCGCTGGGGGCCGCTCAGATTCTACTGGTCAGAGCGGCGGTGCATCAGCACGTCGCGTCATTTCGGCCAACTTGGTGGCGCGTTTGGGTATCGCCGGCGCCGCCGTGGCGACCGCGAGCGGTGCCGACTGGATGTAGTTGATGACCTCGTCGTGGCTCATCAATCCGAACCGAACTTGCAGATCGGGGTAGCTCAACCGGAAGTGATCCGCCACCAGACGCAGTTCCTCTGCGTTGGGGTAATCGGCCTCTTTGATCCGCCGGTAGTAAGTGCTGCTCGACGTGCCGAGCGCACCGTAGATCTCCCTCGCTTCGACGTCGCCGTCGAAGATGTAGTCGAGCAGCGCTTTGAGCTGTCTGCCGTTCTGGTCTGTTCGGGGCACTCTGCCACGATAGACCCTTCCCCCCTTTGGTTGCTAGCAACTATTTCCGCGACACATAAGCCGTAATTGACATGGGCGTCACAGTTTCGGGAGCTATGTCCCAAATTTGGGAATCATGTTGTAGTGTGCATCACATGACTGTTGCGTACGCCGGTGAGATCGACCCCGTTCTCCCTTCTGCTGCTGCGGTGACGATGCACGTCGCCGACTACGAGTTCGGCGGCGTCGACACCGCCGGTACCGCAGTTGACATGCGCCGGCTCGAAGCCCCGCTGTCGCCGGTGATCGCCGCCGAGCTCGAAGGCGGTGCCGAATACCTGGGAGTCGACATCGAGGTGTTGCTGATCGGTGCGCTCGGCCGGGCGATCGAACGGGTGATCGGTCCCGGGCGCGCCGCGGTCGATCTGGCCGCAGCCAAGGAACGCTGTGGCGGCGGGCTGGCGGTGCTCCGCCGGCTTGAGGTCGACTGCGTCTCGGCGTCCGATGTGGATGCGACCGCGATGGTGCATTCGGTGCGCAGCGCGCTGGCTGCAGCGACCGCAAACCCGACCGATATTGCCGACGTGTTGTTCAGTTACGGCATGTCCGCGATCGACGGCGACCACCCGGGCCCCGCGCACACGCTCGAGGTCCGGGCATTCCACGCCGACGACGCGCTGCACGTCGACTGGTGGTACGCGCGGCACCAGTTCGAGCCCTACACGGTGGAAGAGCTCGCCGAGCAGTTTGCCTATGCCGTCATCGAGCTCGCCTCGGAGGCCCTGCCGGTCGCCGACTAACCCGTGGTGTCCCGCGCCCGTTAGAATCGCTGCATTCGCATCGATCCGGCCATCACCGGGGAGCATTCGGAAGAACGGCTGGGGCCATGACGGCTGCAGCTCAGTAGAACCGAACGGGTGGGCCCGTCATCGCCTGCAGTTGAGCGGCGTGTGTGCGCGACCTTCCGGGTCGGCCGTGCGCAAGCGGGGTGGTACCGCGGCGCTCGCGTCCAGACGCGAGATCGTCGTCCCCGTGCCTGGAACTGAGCACCTTTAGGTGCACACGGCACTGGAGACCCCTGACGTGAGCGCGTACCCCAAGACCGCCAGCGGCACACCGAACTTCCCCGACCTCGAAACCGAGGTGCTGGAGTTCTGGGCCCGCGACGACACCTTCCGCGCCAGCATCGCCCGCCGCGACGGCGCTCCCGAGTACGTCTTCTACGACGGCCCGCCGTTCGCCAACGGCCTGCCGCACTACGGCCACCTACTGACCGGATACGTCAAGGACATCGTTCCCCGCTACCGCACCATGCGCGGCTACAAGGTCGAGCGCCGGTTCGGCTGGGACACCCACGGCCTGCCCGCCGAACTCGAGGTGCAGCGCCAGCTCGACATCTCGGACAAGGCCCAGATCGAGGCCATGGGTATCGGCGCGTTCAACGACGCCTGCCGCGCCTCGGTCATGAAGTACTCGAACGAGTGGCGGTCGTACGTCACGCGTCAGGCGCGTTGGGTCGACTTCGACAACGACTACAAGACCCTGGACCTGACCTTCATGGAGTCGGTGATCTGGGCGTTCAAGCAGCTGTGGGACAAGGGCCTGGCCTATGAGGGCAACCGGGTGCTGCCGTACTGCTGGAACGACGAGACGCCGCTGTCCAACCACGAGCTGCGCATGGACGACGACGTCTACCAGAGCCGGCAGGACCCCGCGCTGACCGTGGGCTTCGTCGCGACCGACGGCCCGGTGGCCGGTGCCCGCCTACTGGTCTGGACCACGACGCCGTGGACGTTGCCGTCCAACCAGGCCGTTGCGGTTCACCCCGAGGTGACCTACGTCCAGGTGGTGGGTCCCGACGAGCAGAACTACGTCCTGGCCGAGCCGCGGCTGGCGGCCTATGCCCGCGAATTCGGCGAGGAGCCCGTGATCGTCGGCACCTACCTCGGCGCCGAACTGCTGGGCACGCACTACCTGCCGCCGTTCGCGTTCTTCGTGGACAGCGACAAGGCACAGAACGCCTTTCAGGTGCTGCAGGGCGACTTCGTCACCACCGAGGACGGCACCGGCATCGTCCACATGGCGCCGGCCTACGGCGAGGACGACAAGGCCACGTGTGACGCCGCCGGGATCGTGGCGGTCACGCCGGTGGAGTCCACGGGCCGGTTCGACTCGACGGTGCCCGACTACCAGGGACAGCAGGTCTTCGAGGCCAACCCGCAGATCATCAGAGACCTGAAGAACGGCACCGGCCCGGCGGCGGTCAATGCGCCGGTGTTGCTGCGCCACGAGACCTACGAACACTCGTACCCGCACTGCTGGCGGTGCCGTAATCCGCTGATCTACCGTGCGGTGTCGTCGTGGTTCGTCAAGGTCACCGAGTTCCGGGACCGCATGGTCGAGCTCAACCAGCAGATCACGTGGTACCCCGAGCACGTGAAGGACGGCCAGTTCGGCAAGTGGCTCTCCAATGCCCGCGACTGGTCGATCTCGCGAAACCGCTACTGGGGCAGCCCGATTCCGGTGTGGAAGTCCGACGACCCGGCCTACCCGCGCATCGACGTCTACGGCAGCCTGGACGAATTGGAGCGCGATTTCGGCGTCCGGCCGGACAATCTGCACCGGCCGTACATCGATGAGCTGACCCGGCCCAACCCCGACGACCCGACCGGCAAGGCGACGATGCGCCGCATCGAGGACGTGTTCGACGTCTGGTTCGACTCGGGCTCGATGCCCTACGCGCAGGTGCACTACCCGTTCGAGAACGCCGACTGGTTCGACGGAAGTGCAACGGAAACCGCGCACTTCCCGGGCGATTTCATCGTCGAGTACATCGGCCAGACACGCGGCTGGTTCTACACCATGCACGTGCTGGCGACCGCGCTGTTCGACCGCCCGGCATTCAAAACCTGTGTGGCCCACGGCATCGTGCTGGGCAACGACGGTCAGAAGATGAGCAAGTCGCTGCGCAACTACCCGGACGTGTCCGAGGTGTTCGACCGCGACGGCTCGGACGCCATGCGCTGGTTCCTGATGGCCTCGCCGATCCTGCGCGGCGGCAATCTGATCGTCACCGAGCAGGGCATCCGCGACGGCGTCCGGCAGGTGTTGTTGCCGGTGTGGAACGCGTACTCCTTCCTGGCGCTGTACGCGCCCAAGAAGGGCACATGGCGCACGGATTCGACGCACGTGCTGGACCGGTACATCCTGGCCAAGCTCGCCGACCTGCGGGACACCCTGACCGAATCGCTCGACGCCTGCGACATCTCGGGCGCCTGCGAGCAGCTGCGGCAGTTTGCCGAGGCGCTCACCAATTGGTATGTGCGACGGTCGCGTTCGCGCTTCTGGGAGGAGGACGCCGACGCCATCGACACGCTGCACACCGTGCTCGAGGTGACGTGCCGCCTGGCTGCACCGCTGCTGCCGCTGGCCACCGAGGTCATCTGGCGTGGGCTGACCGACGAGCGCTCGGTCCACCTGACCGACTGGCCCGAGGCCGGTGTCGTACCCGCGGACCCGGAGTTGGTCGCGGCCATGGATCGCGTGCGCGAGGTGTGCTCGGCCGGCTCGTCGCTGCGCAAGGCAAAGAAGCTGCGCGTGCGTCTGCCGCTGCCGAAGCTGACTGTGGCCGTCGACAAGCCGGCCGCGCTGGCGCCCTTCAAAGACCTCATCGCCGACGAGCTCAACGTCAAGGCCGTCGAACTGACCGACGACATCGACGCCTACGGCAAGTTCGAGCTGGCCGTCAACGCCCGCGTCGCCGGCCCGCGCATCGGCAAGGACGTGCAGGCCGCCATCAAGGCGGTCAAGGCGGGGGAGGGCGTCGTCAACCCCGACGGCACGCTGACCGCCGGTCCGGCCGTGCTGTTGCCGGCGGAATACAGCTCGAAACTCGTTGCGGCGGAACCGGAATTCACCGCGGCGCTGCCGGAGGGCGCGGGTCTGGTGGTGCTCGACGCCACCGTCACTCCCGAGCTGGAGGCCGAGGGCTGGGCCAAGGACCGCATTCGCGAACTGCAGGACCTGCGCAAGGCCACCGGGCTGGAGGTGTCCGACCGGATCACGGTGACGTTCGCGGTGCCGTCGGACAAGCAGGAGTGGGCGAACACCCATGCTGACCTGATCGCCGGCGAGATCCTGGCCACGGCGTTCACCGTGGTGGATGCCGGCGAGCTGGCCGGCGGCGCCGACGTCGGTGACGGCGTGCGGGCCGCGATCGCGAAGGCGTAAGCCTCACCGCTGTTTTTCGGTGGTCGGCTGATGGCCGGCAGGCGCCTGACTGGCCAAGCGCAGGCGTCTGCCGGTGACCGCCATCCAGGCGAGGGTCGCGGTGGCGGCGCCGATGTAGGCCAGCCCGGCCCAGGCCAGGTACCACGGCCGGCTGATCTGCCAGAGGCTCGGCTCGGCCATGGCCAGGATGCTCGGGACACTGACGACCGTCATGGCGATCCAACCCCAGCCGACGACCCGGGCGCCGGGTTTGTCGTGCCAGGGTCCGCGGAACACCCACACGATCAGCGGTGCGACCCAAATCCAGTGGTGTACCCAGGAGATCGGTGACACCAGCAGGCCGAACAGTTGGACGACCAACAGTGATCCCAACTGATCGCGACCGCCCGACCGGCTGCCGAGGGCCCACCACGCCAGCCCGGCCAGCACCGCGGTCCCGACTACGGCGATGAGCACCAGTGCGCCTTCCCCGGCGTCGTGGCCCACGATGCGCGAGATGCCGCCCCGCCACGATTGGTTCAGTGCGATGCCGATTGGGTTGATGCTGGTATCGCCCATCACCTCGGTGAAGTAGTGCCGTACCTGATCGCCGACGACCAGCCACGACAGCGCGACCGACGCGAAGAACACGGTCGCCGCGAAAGCGGCTGCGGCCCATCGTCGTACCCCGATGAAGTACAGCCCGGTGACGGCCGGTGTCAGCTTCACGCCGGCGGCCAGGCCGACCAGCAGGCCGGAAACCCACCACCGTCTGCTGTAGGCCGCGTACAGGATCGCCAGCGTCAGGAAGATGCCGACCTGTCCGAGGTTGATGCTGACCCGCGCCGGCTCCAGCCAGATCAGCGCTGCGGTCCACAGCATGGCCTCCCGCACGTCGCCGCTGCCCAGCATCAGCTGGGTGACCCGGACGATGGCGTACATCGCCGCGATCATGGCGACCTGCCACAGCAGCCCGACGGCCGTGAAGGGCAGAAAATGCAGCGGGTAGAACAGGATTGCCGCAAACGGCGGGTAGACGAAGGGCAGCGGCTGCGTGGGGGACTGATCCGAGTAGACGAATGTGTACAAGCTGCCGGGGTGCTCGAGCGCGGCGCCGCCGAGCACGTACACGTGGAAGTCGACGAGATCGGGCTGGCTGGGAATGGTGACCGCCATCAGCGTCGCCGCACTCACCAGCAGCAGCACGGGGGCCAGCTGCCGCAGTCGGTTACGCCGGATCGGTAACTTCACCACGACGCCCGGTCCTGACAATCCAGACCATCGTCGCCAGGGCCGCGACGATGTACACCATCTCACCCCAGGCCAGGTACCACGGGCGGCTGATCTGCCAGATGTTCGGCTGCGCGAACGACAGCAGGCTGGGCACGCTGAGCACCATGAGGGCCACCCAGCCCCAGCCCAGGAACTTGGCGCCCGGCCGGTCGCGCCAGGGCCCGTAGAGCAGCCAGATCATCAATGGCAGCACCCAGACCCAGTGATGTGTCCAGGACACCGGTTCGGCCAGTAACCCGAACAGTTGCACGACCAGCAGCGACCCGAGGCGATCGCGCGCGCCGCCGAGCGCCCGGAAGGCCAGCACCGCGAGCACCGCCGTGACCACGATCGCGCCGATGACCAAGGGCGACATGCCGACGTCATGACCGGCGATTCGGGACAGCCCACCCTGCCACGACTGGTTCCACGCCGAGCCCACGGGCAGCGACTTGCCGGCCTCGGCCATCTGGTGCGGGAAGTAGCGCCGGGTCTCGTCGGGCAAGAACAGATAGGACAGTCCGACGGTTCCGAAGAACACCGCGGCCGAGAACAGTGCAGCGCCCCAGCGCCGTACTCCCAGGAAGTAGAAGCCGGTGATGGCGGGCGTCAGCTTGATGCCCGCGGTGACGCCGATCAGCAGACCGGACAGCCACCACCGCGAGTCGTAGGCGGCGTACAGCACGGCCAGCATCAGGAAGATGCCGATCTGTCCGGACTGGATGCTGCTGCCGGGTGCCTCCATCCAGATCGCCCCGGCGGTCCACAGCATCGCTACGCGCTGGCTGCCGCCGCCGATGAATTTCTGGCTGAGTCTGACCGTTCCGTAAACGGCCGCGATCAACGCGACCTGCCAGGCGAATGCGATCACCCCGAACGGCGCAAGATGCAAGGGCGCGAACACCATTGCCGCGAATGGGGGATAGGTGAACGGTAGGTGCTCACCTTTGGTCGGGTCGACATAGAAGAAGTCGTACAACGCGCCCGGGTGCGATATCGCGGCGCCGCCCAGCACGTACACCCGAAGATCGAAAAAGGCGTCACCCTTGATCAGGTAATAGCCCATCGTCGAGGCGACCCGCAGGGCTGCGCTGACGGCCAGGATGACGGGAGCGAGTGCCTGCCAACGGGATAAGTCGGGACGCAGCGCTGAGACGGGTCCTGCGTTCACCGGGCGAATATATCGGCTGCGAAACCGAAGGGCGCGGCGGGCATTCCGTTCACCGTCGATCCGTCTTGATCTGCCGAAATATTCATGCCGGATAAAACGGTCACGACAGGGTGCCCGAGGCCAGGAGATACACCCCCAGAAAGCTCAGCGCAATAGCCATTACCCAGATGCGCCGCGCTCGCAGCCAGTCCGGCACCCGATCAAGGTAGTGCGCCGTCTTCGCAGGCGCGATCAGGTAGCAGACCAAGGGGATCTCGGCGAACGCGAACGACACCACGGCATAGGCGACCACGGCGGCGACCTGCACGGATTTGCAGTTCCCCGATGCGAGGATCACACCCAGTGCGCCCACGAGTTCGACGTGCGGCCCAGGGCCGGCCCACAGGCCGGCCAGGAACGCCACCCACAGGGACTGGCTGCGCATCAGCCGCCGTGCCCACGCTTTCAAGCGCCCTGTGATGGACGGCGATTCCGGGTCAGCAGGCGGCTCCGGGTCAGCAGGCGGCTCCGGTTCGGCGCTGTCCGCTGAGGCTCCGGAGGCGGTGACGGGCACAGGTGTTTTCGTGGCGGCCCGAAACAGCAGTGCCAACGCCACCAGCAGCACCAGTGCGCCGGTCACGATCTTGGCGTCACCCGGATCGATGGAATGAGTCGACGAGTTCATGTCTGCGATGAGCCGTTTGGTGGTGCTGTGCAGCAGGTAGACGGCACTGAGGCCGATCGCCAAGCTCGAGGCGATGCCGCCGATGCAGAACACCAAGAGGGACGGAATTGGGCGACTGCGCATCACCACGAACACCGCCACGCCGAGGCGGACGGGATCCCACATCGCCATCACGGCGAACATCAAAACGGTGGCCCACACGGCCCGGGACCCTACAGGGCGAAGCTGACTACGCGCGCGGCGTTTCCGTCATACACCACGATGTCGCCTGCTCTCAACTGCCGGCCGCGCCGTGTTTCGATCTCATCGTTGACGGTCACCAGGCCATCGCCGATCGCTGCCTTGGCGTCGGCACCGCTGTCGATCAGCGAGGCCAGTTTCAGGAATTGGCCCAGCCGGATCGACTCGTCGCGGATCGGCACGTCGTTCATGCCCAGAAGGGTAGTCACCCGTCCGGCCTAGTATCTGGCACTGTGGATCGCTGGGTCATACATCTCGATATGGACGCCTTTTTCGCGTCCGTCGAGCAGCTGACCCGGCCTACGCTGCGGGACCGTCCGGTGCTGGTTGGTGGCCTCGGCGGCCGCGGGGTGGTGGCGGGCGCGAGTTATCAGGCCCGCAAATTCGGCGCGCGTTCGGCGATGCCGATGCATCAGGCGCGCCGGCTGGTCGGCGCGGGTGCCGTGGTGCTGCCGCCGCGTGGTGCGGTGTACTCGGTGGCCAGTCGACGAGCGCTGGATGCGGTGCGCGCCCTGGTGCCGGTCGTGGAGCAGCTGTCGTTCGACGAGGCGTTCGGCGAGCCGGCCGAGCTGGTCGGCGCCGATCTCGACAGGGCCCGACAGTTCTGCGAGGACCTGCGGGCCGCGGTGCGCGCCGAGACCGGCCTCGTGGCCTCGGTGGGTGCGGGTTCGGGCAAGCAGGTCGCCAAGATCGCGTCGGGGCTGGCCAAGCCCGACGGGGTCCGGATCATCAGCGGTGACGAGCAGGGGCCGCTCCTGGAGGCGTTGCCGGTGCGCAAGCTGTGGGGGATCGGGCCCGTTGCCGAGGAGAAACTGCATCGGCTGGGCATCGAGACCATCGGGGCACTGGCGGCGCTCACCGATGCCGAAGCGGCCGACGTCCTCGGTGGCACGGTCGGCCCGGCGCTGCACCGGTTGGCCCGCGGTATCGACGACCGGCCGGTGGTCGAGCGCGCCGAGGCCAAACAGATCAGCGCCGAGTCCACGTTCCAGGTCGACCTGACCACCCTGGAGCAGTTGCGGGAGAGCATCGCGCCGATCGCCGAGCACGCGCACCGGCGGCTGCAGCGCGACGGCCGCGGTGCCCGCACGGTGACGATCAAGTTGAAGAAATCCGACATGAGCACGCTGACCCGTTCGGCCACGCTGCCGTACGCGACCACCGACCCGTCGACGTTGACGGCGACGGCGCGCCGGCTGCTCCTCGACCCGGTGGAGATCGGCCCGATTCGCCTTGTGGGCGTGGGATTTTCGGGTCTGACCGATGCGCGGCAGGAATCGTTGTTCCCCGAACTCGAGATGGCGGACGGCGCGGACGTCGCGGCGTCGGCCGGTGCGGCCGGCCCAGTGAGTGCTCCGGCTGCCGAATCCCCGTGGCGGGTAGGCGATGACGTGCAGCATCCGGACCACGGCCATGGCTGGGTGCAGGGTGCCGGGCACGGTGTCATGACGGTGCGATTCGAGACCCGGGCCAGCGGTCCCGGCGTGGCTCGCACCGTCGCGGCCGACGATCCGCAGATCACCCGCGCCGACCCCGTCGACAGCCTCGACTGGCAGGACTACCTGGCGCGGTTGCCGCGCGAAGACGGCGTCGATTAGCCGCGAAGGGGGGGACGGATCCGCTAAACCCACTCGGCGAACAGGTCGGCGACCGGTATGTCGGCGGCGAGGGCCGCCATCAGCAACACCCGGGCCTGGGCGGCGCGCAACCCGCCCGCTGACACGGCTCCGGCATCCAGCAAGGCCCGGCCGGGGCCATAGCCCGACGTGACGCGGGTGCCGGGCACCCGCGTCGCAATTGCCACTGCGACGCCGGCGGCGCACAGTCGCTGCACGCCGGCGAGAACCTTGGACCCGGCGTTGCCCGAGCCGAGTGACTCGAGCACGATGCCGCCTGCTCCGGCCGCCGCAAAGGCGTCCATGGCCAGTGCGTCACTGCCGGCGTATGCGGCGACGATGTCGACCCGCCGCGTGGCTGCCGCTGACAGTGCGCCGATCAGCGGCCGACGTTTGACCGCGTCGGGCACGAACGAACCGTCTCTGATCGACCCAACCGCGGCGCCGACCAAACCGTGCCCCGCCTTTGTCATGCCGAGCGGTTGCCACACGCGGCCGGCCATGCTGACCAGCACCCCGAGGTCGCGGGCGGATGGACTGGCGGCCACTGTGATCGCCTCCCGGAGATTTGCCGGGCCGTCCGCGTCGGGCGCGTCGCTGCTGCGCATGGCGCCGGTCAGGACCACCGGAACGGCACCGGCGTACGTGATGTCGAGCCACAGCGACGTTTCTTCCATGGTGTCGGTGCCGTGGGTGATGACGATCCCGTCGGCGTCACCGGCGGCGCGCACCGCGGCGCCGATCCGGTCCCAGTCGGCGGGGGTCAGCTCGGAACTGTCGACGGACATGAGGTCGACGGTGTCGACCTCGACGCCGGCGCCCAGGTCGTTGACCAGATCGGTGGCGCTGCGCGTCGGCCGGGCTATTCCGTGTTGGTCGGTGCTGGTGGCGATGGTGCCTCCGGTGGCGATCACGACGACGCGACTCATGGGCGAAATTGTTCCTCACGGCGTCTTTGGGATGATGGGGGAGTGACTGATGAATCCACGGAGCCGGAGGCGACCTCGGGCACCGGGCCGGAGACGGCGAACGTCGGGCCGGAGACGACGAACGTCGGGCCGGAGACGACCGAGAATGCCGAAGCTGCGGTAGCCGCGGAGCCCCAGGCCGCTCCACGGCGACTGCGGCTGTTGCTCGTGGTGGCGGCGCTGGTGCTGGGCCTCGACGTGCTGACCAAGGTACTGGCGGTCAAGCTGCTGGTGCCCGGTCAACCGGTCGAGATCATCGGCGACACCATCACCTGGACGCTGGTCCGTAACTCGGGTGCGGCTTTCTCGATGGCCACGGGGTACACCTGGGTGCTGACGTTGGTCGCCACCGGTGTGGTGCTGGGCATCATCTGGATGGGCCGGCGCCTGGTCTCGTTGTGGTGGGCGCTCGGGCTGGGGATGATCCTGGGCGGCGCGGTGGGCAACCTGATGGATCGGTTCTTCCGGTCGCCGGGGCCATTGCGCGGGCACGTCGTGGACTTCCTGTCGGTCGGCTGGTGGCCGGTGTTCAACGTCGCCGATTCCGCGGTGGTGTGCGGGGCTGTGCTGCTGGTCGGGTTGTCGATGTTCGGCTTCGATTTCGACACTGAAGGCAAGCGCCCGCCGGCGGGCGAGTCCGCAGACGTGGTTGCTGCCCAACCGGATTCGGGTCCGGTGTCAGAGGCGGAGCCGGCCACTGCGGCCGCGGACGAGGCTGACACCGGCCGATGAGCAGCCGTTCGATGCCGGTCCCGGAAGGACTGGCCGGGATGCGGGTGGACGCGGGGCTGGCGCGTCTGCTGGGGTTGTCGCGCACCGCGGTGGCCGCGATGGCCGAAGGTGGCGGCGTCGATATCGACGGTGCTCCGGCGGCGAAGTCGGACAAACTGGTGGCGGGCTCCTGGCTGGAGGTCCGGCTGCCGGAAGCTCCGGCACCGGTGGAGAACACTCCGCAGGAGATCGAGGGCATGGGCATCCTCTACTCCGATGCCGACATCGTCGTGGTGGACAAGCCGGCCGGGGTCGCGGCGCACGCCTCGGTGGGCTGGACCGGCCCGACCGTTCTCGGCGGGCTGGCCGCGGCGGGCTTCCGGATCAGCACGTCGGGCATCCATGAGCGGCAGGGCATCGTGCACCGGCTCGACGTCGGGACCTCGGGCGTCATGGTGGTCGCACTGTCCGAGCGGGCATACACCGTGCTCAAGCGGGCGTTCAAACACCGCACGGTCGACAAGCGCTACCACGCGCTGGTGCAGGGTCACCCGGATCCGTCCAGTGGCACCATCGACGCACCGATCGGTCGCAGCCGCGGAAATGACTGGAAGTTCGCCGTGACCGAGGGCGGCCGGCACAGCATCACGCACTACGACACTGTCGAGGCGTTCGTGGCGGCGAGCCTGCTCGACGTCCATCTGGAGACCGGCCGCACGCATCAGATTCGGGTGCACTTCTCGGCGCTGCACCACCCATGTTGTGGTGACCTGACGTACGGCGCCGACCCGACCCTGGCGAAAAAGCTTGGGCTCCAACGGCAGTGGCTGCACGCGCGGTCGCTGGGGTTCGCGCATCCCGCGGACGGTCGGTGGATCGAGATCACCAGCGAGTACCCGGCGGAATTGCAACACGCTCTGGATGTGTTGCATCGGCAGTGACCACTACCGCGACGGCCACTGCCACCCAGAACCGGGGACTGCTGCTCGGGCTCGGCGCCTACGGCTCGTGGGGCCTGTTTCCCGCGTTCTTTCCGCTGCTGAAGCCGGCGACTGCGTTCGAGGTGCTCGCCCACCGCATCGTGTGGACCCTGCTGCTGATGTTCGTGGTGCTGGCCGTCGGTCGTCGTCTGGGTGACCTGCGCCGCCTGTCGGGCCGCACCTGGGGCCTGCTGGTGTGCGCGTCGGCCCTGATCTCGCTGAACTGGGGCATCTACATCTACGCGGTGAGCAACGGTCACGTGGTCGACGCGGCGCTGGGCTACTTCATCAACCCGTTGGTGAGTGTGGCGCTGGGCGTCGCATTGTTCGGCGAACGGCTCAATCGCGCGCAGGCGGGTGCCCTGGCCATCGCGTGCGCCGCGGTGATCGTGCTTGCGGTGCAGGCCGGTGAGGTCCCGGCGATCGGCCTTGGCGTGGCGGTGTCGTTCGGTGTGTACGGCGCGGTCAAGAAGGTGGTGCGCGCCGACCCGCGCGTCAGCGTCGGCGTCGAGGCCGGGGTGGCCGCTCCGTTCGCGCTGGCGTACCTGGTTGTCCTCACCGCGGCCGGGCAGGCGACGGTTCCATCGCTGGGACCGGGCCACACCGTCTTGATGATGTTGTGCGGCCCGGTGACGGCGTTGCCGCTGTTGATGTTCGCCGGCGCGGCGCAACGGCTCCCGCTTGTCACCATGGGTCTGTTGCAGTATCTGACGCCGGCGCTGCAGATGGCGTGGGGCGTCGTCGTCGGTCATGAGCCGATGCCGGCAGGCCGGTGGGCGGGATTCATCCTGATCTGGGTCGCACTCGCCGTCTTCACGGTGGACGCGCTACTGCGCAGCCGAGCGGCGATGCCGAACCCCGCCAGGGACCCCGTCGCAACGTAGAGCTTGCGGCGGGCTGCCCCAGCTGAACGGATCAGCTGTCGATGAGCGTGGACGGACGACTCTTGCCGGACAGCCAGGCCTGTTGTGTCTGACGGGCGATGGCGTCGTTCGCGGTTCCCGTGCCGTCCCACAGGCCCCGGTTGAACACCGTCAGGGTGGGCCAGAAGTAGGCGGCGGTGGCGCGGACCTGGCGGATCGGGATGCCGGTGGCGACGGCGGCGTAGTGCAGCCAGTAGTCGTCGGCTTTGGGGCACACCTCGATGAAGGCGTCACCACGATCCTTGAGTACCCGGAGTAGCTCTGGGGCATACGCGACCCCGGAAACGCCTGTCGCGAAGACCTTTTCGGATGGCTCCGTCGTGGTGCACAGGGGCCAGGTGTTGTACGGCGCGTCGCTGCGGATGCGTGCGCGGAACGCGGTCACTTCACCCGGCCGATGCGCGGCGAGGAGTTCCGCTAGCCAATTCGGTGGGTAATAGACGTCGTCATCTGCCGTGACGAGCGTGCGTTCCGGTTCGTCCGGCAGTATCTCGTTGACGTACGGGAAGTACTTCTTGTGCGGCCCGTAGTCACGACACCGGCGAATTTCCAACCCGCGGGCATGCAACCGTCTCAGCGAACTTGGCGGGTCCTGGAAGGCGGCGTCGTCATCGAGCCAGAGGATCAACCGGCGTGGCTTGACGGTGCCCGCGCCGATGGTTTCGATCGTTTGCCAGACGGACGAGAGGCGCCTGCCGAAACTCGTCAACGACACGTTGGCCGCGCCGTCGCCGACGACCGGTTCGACGGATCTGCGGTTTCGCATGCGCAGCTTCGGGCTCAACGCGCAATACTCGGCGAACGTCAAGGCCCACTCGAGTGGACCGGTTGGATCGGTACCGGTATTGCGCATGCCTTGCAGCCTTTCACTTGTGCAGCGGACACAGAATTCGTCGAGTCAGGCGGGGACAGTCTATCCGTAATTCCCACATTTACTTTTTTGACGAATCAGAAAGCCCTTTCGATGACGACAGCGCCGCACGTGTGTTTCAATTCGGGCAACCGCGAGCTGAATGCAGCGGCTTTGGTTGTGTCGTGTGATTCGAGTTATTGCCGCCGGGCGCCATCGGCGCCACGAGGACTTCGTTGGGATTGCGGCAAATTTTCACGCACGCGATAATTGGGATGGTTTCGAGGCGTGTGCAATTACGGCGTGCGAACTTCGTGGGGCCGTCGATGTTGACGAATGCGGCGACCATTGTTCGGGCGTGCCCAAAACTGGCAAATGTGCTGGCGCTCAAGGTGTGATCCCTCGCTCGACCGTCGAGAATTCGGGCCCGGTGTGCGCATTGCATTTCTATCGGCAAATATCGGGCCGTGCGGCGCTCTCGGCGGTAGTTGCGCTGGCGTAGGCGCCGACTATTCCGGGCGGGCCACCCTGTCGAAACGGCAAATTAGGGTCACTAATCCGCGGGGTGCGGGTGAGGGCCGTGAAGGGGCCGCCGCGTCTTCGTTGAAACCACCGCCCGCGATGACGAGAGGATCGGCTGTCGCCGTCTGCGTTGCTCGAGCGGCCGTCAGGGCCCATAACCGACGGTTTGCGGTAACCGTCGATGCGCTTCGGCCGGCGACAGGGTATGTCGCTCGGCTAAATCTTCGGTGCGTGATGTGGTCTACTTGGCTACGACGACACAGCGTCTCCGAAGCGAAGTCTCAGGAGACTGGAAGGCAGGAAATTGGTGGCAGGCAGACCGGATCGAGCGGTATTTGACACCGGTGTCGCGCTCGACCCAGTCGATGCCTCGTGCAGTACGCGTCAGCCTTCGACGGTTCGTTTTGCTTTGCGCTTTCTATGGATTCGTGTGTTGAGGCTGTGAATGCGTGCGGCGGTCACCGCCGCCGGCTGCAGACCACGCTAAGAAGAACTCGACCGGTGGCCGCTGTGTCGTCGCAAGAGACTGCAAGAGCCTGGAGTTCAGCAAGATGAAAATGAGCGTGATAGGAACGGGTTATCTTGGCGCCGTTCACGCCGCCTGTATGGCGCAGCTCGGGCATGACGTCGTTGCCTACGACACCGATGCGTCGAAGATCGCTGCGTTGTCGGCTGGGATCGCACCGTTTTACGAACCAGGTTTCGAAGAACTGCTCGCGACAGCGCTGACCTCCGGTAGGCTGCGCTTCACCGAATCCGTGCAGGACGCGGTATCCGGAGCTGCGGTGCACTTCGTCTGTGTCGGAACTCCGCAAATGGCCGGGTCCGACGCCGCCAATATCGAGTACGTCAACAGCGCCTTCCGCGCAGTCGCTACCCATGCTGAGCGTGACGGTCTGATCGTCGGGAAGTCCACCGTGCCCGTGGGTACGGCCCAGCGGTTGGCCGGGGAAGTGGCGAAAATCTCGTCGGGACTCGAAGTGGCCTGGAATCCGGAGTTCCTTCGGGAGGGCAAGGCGATCGAGGACACGCTGCACCCGGATCGCCTCGTGTTCGGCGTCACCTCCGAATTCGCGGAGCAGGCACTCAAAGAGGTGTACAGCGGCCTCCTCGACAGTGGCACGCCCTATCTCACGGCCGACCTTGCGACGTCGGAACTCGTCAAGGTGGCCGCCAATGCCTTTCTGGCAACCAAGATTTCGTTCATCAACGCGATGGCTGAGGTCTGCGAGATCGTCGACGCCGACGTGACGGTGCTGAGCCAGGCCTTGGGGTACGACGACCGGATCGGCAAGCGATTCCTGAACGCGGGCTTGGGCTTTGGTGGTGGTTGCCTGCCCAAGGACATCCGCGCGTTCAGCGCCCGCGCCGGCGAGCTGGGTGCCTCGGACGCGCTGCGGTTCCTGCACGAGGTCGACAAGATCAACCTGCGCCGGCGTGAGAAAACCGTCGCCGTGGCTCGCGCGCTGGTAGGCGGGGAGTTCCTCGGCAAGAGCATTGCCGTGCTGGGGGCGGCGTTCAAGCCCAACAGTGACGACGTCCGTGACTCGCCGGCGTTGAATGTCGCAGCCGCGATGCACCTCAAGGGCGCCGACGTCCGCGTCCACGATCCGAAGGCGATCGAGAACGCCAAGACGCGGTTCCCGACCTTGGGTTACTTCGACAGCGTCGAGGATGCCTGCCGAAATGCGGATCTCATCGTGCTGGCAACAGAATGGGACGAGTACCGCAACATCGACCCGGTCGAGTTCCGCTCGCTCGTCAGGGAGCCGCGGCTACTGGACACCAGGAATGCGATCGACCGCGAGAACTGGTCGCGGGCGGGGTGGCAGGTGTTCTCGTTAGGACGCGGTGGATTGAACGTTTAGACCAAGGGCTCGGTGAGGTGCTCGAGGAACAGTGACAGAGGAGGTGGGTCCGGTGGCGGATCAGACGATCGAAGTGATCATTCCGGTTCATGACATGGCCGGCCACCTACCGAGCCTGCTTCGGTCGCTGATCGCTCAGCTCTCCGTCGGCGATCGGGTCACGGTGATCGATGACGCATCCACCGACGACACCGCGGCGGTTGCCCGCTCGTCGGGCGCCAATGTCGTGACGCTCACGAACAGCCGCGGTCCGTACTACGCGCGGCAGGTTGTTGCGAGCAGATCCGGAGCCGACATCCTGCTTTTCGTCGACGGACGATGTCGGCCCTTGCCTGGATTGCTCGACGCACATCGTTCGATGCAGCGTCAATCTGGAGTTGCTTTGTCCTGTACCAACGTTCAGACCTTGTCCGGTCCGACCCTCGCCGCGCGCATGGCTGCGAAAATGCAGCCGTTCATGCTGCCTCGCGGAGGCGGGGCGATGAAGGCGGTCATCGGGACGGTTCCGCCGCGGCCTGACTACTACCCGACCGCCAACCTCGGAATCGATCGGATCGCGTTCGAGAAGGTCGGTGGCTTCCGGGCCATGCGTGGCGGCGGCGACCTGGACATCTGCTGGCGGATCCAGGATCAGTCGCTCGGCACGATCGCCACCGACTCCCGTGTACTGATGGAGTGGGTGCCGAGGGCATCGATCCGCGACCTGGCGAGCCAGTGGAAGCGCTACGGAAACAGCAACGCCTACATCCGCTGGGCGCACCGCAAGGAGACCGCCGGCACCGCCGACCACTCGCCGGCCGAACTGTCTCTGGTCCAAGCCTGGAAGACGCTGCGGGCAGAGCTGTGGCGCCCGCCGGCTGAGTTGATGGCCTGCGCGATCCTGGGCATGGCGTTCCAGTACGGCTATCTGTCAGCGCGCCTGAAGAGCTCGCAGTTCGAGTTGCCCGTCCATTTCGATGTGACGTCGGACGCCGACGCCATTTAGCTCGCGGCTCAGCCGTCGACTTTGCCGCCTTCGACGGCGGCCCGGTACCCGCGCAGCATGACCGGCACGAAGACCACGCCGAGGACGCCGGCCCACAGCAGGGTGAGCAGAATCGGTTGCAGGACTTCGCCGTCCGTCGACAATGCTCGCATTGCCGCCGCGGCCGGTGCCACCGGCTGAAAGTCCGCGAGGGGACGCAGCAGCGCCGGAATCTTGTCGGCGGGGACGAGGGTGGCGAAGGCCAGACCCATGCAAAGCGACTGTGTCCACGTGAGGGTGATCCGGCCGTTCGGCTTGAGGGCGAGAGTGATCACGATCGTCGCGAACACGATGACGACGATGACCGGGATCGTCAGGTACAAGAGCAGGGCCGCCCAGCCTCCGGTGAAACGAAAACCCATCGCGTAGCCGGTTGCCGCGACGACCGCCGATGCCACGAACGTGCGCACCGCCTCGGCCAGCAGGGCGCCGGCGAGCGGGGCTGTCCGGTGCACCGGCATGAGCCATAGCCGGGTGAGCAGGCCGCTGTCACGGTCATATGGCACGGCCAGCCCGGCGCCGACGGCACCCGACATGGCACCGGCCAGCGTGCACACCGGGATCAGCACGTCCAATCCGCTGTTGCCTGTCAGCCGGACCATCGATTTGCCGACCAACAATCCGTAGACCACCAGCAGCAAGGTGGGAAACAGCAGCGCCTGCAGCGGCACCGTCGGGTAGCGGCGCCATTGCTTGAACAGCCGGCCGGCAAAGATCCAGCTCTCAGTCATCAGTGAATGTTGTTGCTGTGTAGCCGGATTCACGATTCTCGCCCTTGAAGTCGAACGGCGATGGCGCCGAAGACGACCAGCAGGCCGATGCACCACGCCAGGCTGGTAACCAGGTTGCCCGTCGCCACAGAACCGGTGGTGAATCCGCGCAGGGTTTCGGTGATCTGCGAGATCGGCTGGTACTCGACGAAAGAATGCAGCCACGAGGGAAATGCCTCAACGGGTGCCAGTCCGGTGGACAACATCACCAGGAGCAGCTGCGGAATCATCAACAATTGGCTGGCCACTTCGGTCCGCCCCGCCTTGCTGCCGGTCGCGTCCGCGCCCAGAGAAAGAGCCAACGTCAGGATCAGCGCCATCACGACAAAGGCAACTGTGTAGCCCAGCCCACTGGTCAGGCGAAATCCGAACAGGTATGCGGCCAGGATCGAGGCGGCCACCGCCAGTGCGCCGCGGACGAGGCAGTACGCCATCCGCGCCATGAGTGGCGCGTAGGGGGAAATGGGCAGCGTGCGCATGCGGGAACCAAGTCCGCTCGCCTTCTCCCAGGCTGCGCGGTCGGTTGTCGTGAGGGCGCCGAACAACATCGCCTGAACCACCACCGCGGGTAGGACGTACTGCTCGTACCCCATGTGGCCGGTGGAGATGACCCCGCGCAGCAGGAAAGTCAGGCCGATGAGCGCGGACACCGGCACCAGGACGGCGAAGGCAAGGTCCAGCTGACTGCGCCGCAGGGTGCGGCCCGTCAGGAGCGCGAAAGCGTTCACTTCGACCTGACTGGAGTGGTGAGGTGGAGGAACACCTCGTCGAGCGAGGGCCGGCGCAGCGAGATGTCGATGAGCTCGACGCCGATTTCGTCCATGCGCCGGAAGACCTCGGTCAGGGTCGCGACGCCGCCCGGAGCCGGTACCGACACTGTCGTCGCGTCGGTGTCGACTTCCACCTCGTCGAGGTCGGCCAGCGCCGTGGCGATGCGCGGCAGGTCGTCCGGGTTGCGCGGGGTCATTTCGCAGTAGCTCGAGCCGGTCTGGCGCTTGAGCTCGTCTGATGTCCCGCGGGCGACGATCTGACCGCCGTTGAGGATGACGATGGAATCGCTGAGGATGTCGGCTTCTTCCAGGTACTGCGTCGTGAGGAGCACCGTGATGCCCTGGGCCTTCATCGAGGAAACCAGGTTCCAGACGTCGCGGCGGCTGCGCGGGTCGAGGCCGGTGGTCGGCTCGTCGAGGAACAGCACCTTCGGCGGGACGACGAGCGACACCGCGATGTCGATACGCCGGCGCATACCGCCGGAATACCCGCTGACCTGACGATCCGCGGCGTGCCCCATGTCGAACTGGGCGATCAGTTCGTCGGCTCGGCTGCGGGCTTCACCACGGCGCAGACCGCGCAGGCGCCCGAAGAGGACGAGGTTCTCCCGTCCGGTCAGCCGGAGGTCGAGGGCGGCGTCCTGTCCGGTGACGCCGATCGACTGACGCACCTTCGCGGTTTCCTTCGCCACGTCGTAGCCGGCAACGATCGCCTGGCCCGAGCTCGGCTTGAGCAAGGTGGACAGGATCTTGACCGTCGTCGTCTTGCCGGCGCCGTTGTGTCCCAGCAACGCACACACGGAACCAGTGGGGACGGAAAAGCTCACGTCGCGGAGGGCGGGCACGGACCCGCCAAAAGTCTTGGCGACGTTGATGAGCTCGATCACGGACTCTTACGATACAGAGAGCGACCGCGCATTCAATTCGCACGACGCCCGCTGTGATGTGGACGTCGTCACTGCGCGGCATCCCGTGCGGACCGGCCCCGGGCGCCGATCGGTTGCCGAATCTCTACGGCGGCGACAAATTTTCGAGCAAATGAATTGCGGTGCTCGTGGGCGCCGCCGGACGTGCCGCCGATCGAGCGGTGGACGCCACGCCGTCTGTGCCGGTCACCGGTCTGAATCGGCCGAGCGGGACAGCACCGCGCGGCTAGTTGGCTGACCGTTGACGCGGTAGCGGTTGACCACGTTTCAGCTATGTCTTAGAGTTTGCTGAATTCGTAAATATCCCTTTCTGTGCGAGGACGTGGCATGGTGCAACTCGATGTTCTCCCAGTGAAGGCAACGCGCCGCCGGGGCCGCCCGGCAGGCACCGATTCAGCTCAGACGCGGGCTCGCATCCTGGACGCCGCACGCGAGGTGATCGCGGTCCGTGGCTACCACGCCACCACCATCCAGGCCATCGCCGAAGTCGCCGAGTTGAGTCGCCCCACGCTGCACTACCACTTCCAGACGCGCGAGGACATCTACCACTGTCTGCTGAATGAGATCGCTACGACGATCGACCTCTGTATTGCCCGCGCAGGCGCGGAATCCACGCTTCCGTCGAAGATTTCGGTGTTGATCACCGAGTTCCGGAATGCCGGCATCCATGAGCCCGAGAGCGTGGCGCTGCTGGTCAGTTCCTACCTCGAGGCCGACCGGCTGCCCGCTCCGCGGCGGGATGCGAAGGTGGCCGTCCGCAAATTCATGGACCACGCCGTGCGGGACGCCGTCGCGCGGGGCGAACTGCCTGCCGAGACTGCTGTGGCCCCTGTTGCAGATCTGCTCTACACGATGGTGTGGGGACTGGGTTTCTACGCCGGGCTGGTGGCCGATCGGGACCGGGTCGCAGCGGTAACTAAGCAACTGCAACTGGTGGTGCGCAAGGGGTTGCTGGTGGGTCCCGTGACGACTCCTGACGGCGCGGCCGAGGGTCGTGTCCCGGCGGGCGCCGCGGCATCGTCGTAGTCGTCCTGACGACACAGCACCCGACACGCCGAACCGTGTCGGTGGCCGGTCTTAGACTGGCAGCCCTATGAGCCAGTTCGTGCACCTCCACAATCACACCGAGTACTCGATGCTGGACGGTGCCGCGAAGGTCAAGCCCATGATCGCCGAGGCCATCCGGTTGGGCATGCCGGCCATCGGCATGACCGACCACGGAAACATGTTCGGCGCCAGCGAGTTCTACAACGTCGCCACCAAAGAGGGCATCAAGCCCATCATCGGCATCGAGGCGTACATCGCGCCGGCGTCGCGTTTCAACACCAAGCGCGTCACCTGGGGTGATCCGAGCCAGAAGAGCGACGACGTCTCGGGTAGCGGTTCCTACACCCACATGACGATGGTCGCGGAGAACGCGACCGGCCTGCGCAACCTGTTCAAGCTGTCGTCGCTGGCTTCGTTCGAGGGCCAGCTCGGCAAATGGTCCCGCATGGATGCGGAGATCATCGCCGAGCATTCCGCGGGCATCATCGCCACCACCGGGTGCCCGTCGGGTGAGGTGCAGACGCGGTTGCGGCTCGGGCATGAGCAGGAAGCCGTGGAGGCCGCTGCCAAATGGCAGGACATCTTCGGCAAGGACAACTTCTTCCTCGAGCTGATGGACCACGGCATCGAGATCGAGCGCCGGGTTCGCGAGGGCCTGCTGGACATCGGCAAGAAGCTCGGAATCCCGCCGCTGGCGACCAACGACTGCCACT
This sequence comes from Mycolicibacterium sp. CBMA 226, assembly GCF_009729075.1. Lineage (GTDB taxonomy): Bacteria > Actinomycetota > Actinomycetes > Mycobacteriales > Mycobacteriaceae > Mycobacterium. Next base: position 106,209 of record NZ_VTGY01000020.1, read on the forward strand.
ACGTCACGCGCGAGGCGTCGCACAACCACGAGGCGCTGCTGTGTATCCAGACCGGTAAGACGCTCTCGGACCCCACGCGCTTCAAGTTCGACGGTGACGGTTACTACCTCAAGTCGGCCGCCGACATGCGGGCCATGTGGGACCACCAGGTCCCCGGTGCGTGCGACTCGACGCTGCTGATCGGCGAGCGCGTCGAGTCCTATGCCGACGTGTGGGCCCCGCGCGACCGGATGCCGATCTTCCCGTGTCCCGAGGGGCACGACGAGGCCTCGTGGTTGCGCCACGAGGTGCAGGCCGGTCTGGAGCGCCGGTTCCCGGGCGGTGTTCCGCAGGAGTACCTCGACCGCGCTGCGTATGAGATCCGCGTCATCCTGGAAAAGGGATTCCCGTCCTACTTCCTGATCGTGGCGGACCTCATCACGCACGCCCAGTCCATCGGCATCCGGGTCGGGCCGGGCCGTGGTTCGGCGGCCGGTTCGCTCGTCGCCTACGCCATGGGCATCACGAACATCGACCCGATTCCGCACGGTCTGCTGTTCGAGCGGTTCCTGAACCCCGAACGTCCGTCCGCGCCCGATATCGATATCGACTTCGACGACCGCCGCCGCGGTGAGATGGTGCGGTACGCCAGCGAGAAGTGGGGCAGTGACCGCGTCGCCCAGGTGATCACCTTCGGCACCATTAAAACCAAAGCGGCACTGAAAGATTCGGCCCGTGTCCACTACGGGCAGCCGGGTTTTGCGATCGCCGACCGGATCACCAAGGCGCTGCCGCCGCCGATCATGGCCAAGGACATCCCGCTGTCCGGCATCACCGATCCGGAGCACGAGCGGTACAAGGAGGCCGCCGAGGTCCGCGCACTGATCGACACCGATCCCGATGTGCGCACCATTTACCAGACCGCCCGCGGCCTGGAGGGTCTGGTCCGTAACGCCGGCGTGCACGCGTGCGCCGTGATCATGAGTTCCGAGCCGCTCATCGACGCCATCCCGATGTGGAAGCGTGCGCAGGACGGCGCGATCATCACCGGCTGGGACTACCCGTCGTGTGAGGCCATCGGCCTGCTGAAGATGGACTTCCTCGGTCTGCGCAACCTCACCGTCATCGGTGACGCGCTGGAGAACATCAAGGCCAACCGCGGCATCGACCTGGACATGGATCACCTGCCGCTCGACGATCCGGCCACGTACGAATTGCTTTCCCGCGGTGACACTCTCGGCGTGTTCCAGCTCGATGGTGGCGCCATGCGGGACCTGCTGCGCCGCATGCAGCCGACGGGCTTCAACGACATCGTCGCGGTGCTGGCCCTGTACCGACCCGGCCCCATGGGAATGAACGCCCACAACGACTACGCCGACCGCAAGAACGGCCGGCAGGCCATCAAGCCCATCCACCCCGAGCTGGAAGAACCGCTCAAGGAGATCCTGGCCGAGACCTACGGCCTGATCGTCTACCAAGAGCAGATCATGTTCATCGCGCAGAAGGTCGCCTCCTACTCGATGGGTAAGGCCGACGCGCTGCGTAAGGCCATGGGTAAGAAGAAGCTCGAGGTCCTCGAAGCCGAGTACAAGGGCTTCAAAGAGGGCATGACCAACAACGGATTCTCCGAAGCCGCGGTGAAAGCGTTGTGGGACACCATCCTTCCGTTCGCCGGTTACGCGTTCAACAAGTCGCACGCGGCGGGCTACGGCCTCGTGTCGTTCTGGACCGCCTACCTCAAGGCCAATTTCCCGGCCGAGTACATGGCGGGCCTGCTCACCTCGGTGGGTGACGACAAGGACAAGGCGGCGGTGTACCTGGCGGACTGCCGCCGGCTGGGCATCACCGTGCTGGCGCCCGACGTCAACGAGTCGGTCCACAACTTCGCCTCGGTGGGCAAGGACATCCGCTACGGCCTCGGCGGTGTGCGCAATGTCGGTGCGAACGTGGTGCAGTCGATCATCGCCGCACGCAACGAGAAGGGGAAGTACACCGACTTCTCGGACTACCTGAACAAGATCGACATCACCGCGTGCAACAAGAAAGTCACCGAATCCCTCATCAAGGCAGGGGCTTTCGACTCGCTGGAACACTCCCGCAAGGGGCTGTTCCTGGTGCACGCGGACGCCGTCGATTCGGTCCTCGGCACCAAGAAAGCCGAGGCCATGGGCCAGTTCGATCTGTTCGGCGGCGGGGACGCCGGCGACAGCGCGGACGCGGCATTCACCATCAAGGTGCCCGACGACGAGTGGGACGACAAGCACAAGCTGGCGCTCGAGCGCGAGATGCTGGGGCTCTACGTCACCAGTCACCCGCTCAACGGCGTCGCGCATCTGCTGACGGCGCAGACCGATACGCAGATCCCGGCGATCCTCGAAGGTGCGGTCGCGAACGACTCTCAGGTCCGCATCGGCGGAATCCTGGCTTCGGTGGTGCGGCGCGTCAACAAGCAGGGCTTGCCTTGGGCCTCAGCGCAATTGGAGGACCTGAACGGCGCGGTGACGGTGAACTTCTTCCCGAAGACCTACGCGGTTTTCGGTGCCGACATCATGGACGACGCCATCGTGCTGGTCAGCGGCAAGGCCCGCGTCGAAGAGGACCGCGTGTCCATCTTCGCCAGTGACCTTGTGGTGCCGGACTTTTCGAATGCGCAGGCAGATCGTCCGCTGGCGGTGAGTCTGCCGACCCGGCAGTGCACCCCGGAAAAGGTCAGTGCGCTCAAGCAAGTGCTGGCGCATCACCCGGGCACGTCGCAGGTACACCTGCGGCTGATCAGCGGGGACCGGATCACCACGCTGGAGTTGGACCAGACACTGCGGGTGACACCGTCGTCGGCGTTGATGGGTGATCTGAAGGCACTGCTGGGTCCGGGCTGCCTCGGCGGGTAGGTCCGGTTCAGAAGCGGTAGCGCAGTATTCGGGCCTTCCGCGCGGCCGCGTTTCGCCAGAGTTTGCGAACCACCGTGAAAACCCCGGCGATGTGCTTCGATCATGAAGCCTACCGAGGAAGGGCATCGGAATGCCTGAAGCGCCGCGGCCGACCACGTTGTGCGAGGCCTTCCAGAACACCGCATCGCTCGATCCGGACGCGGTTGCATTGCGCACCGCCGGCGGTGGGCCGACCCTGACATGGGCGCAGTACGCCGAGCAGGTGCGTGCGGTTGCCGCGGGGCTAAGCGGACTGGGTGTGACCCGCGGCGACACCGTGTCGCTGATGATGACCAACCGGGTGGAGTTCTATCCGCTGGAGGTCGGCGCTCAGCACGTCGGCGCCACGTCGTTCTCGGTGTACAACACGCTGCCGCCGGCAGATCTGGCGCATGTCTTCGGCAATGCGGGTAGCAAAGTCGTCATGTGCGAGGCGCAATTCGTCGACCGCATCCGCGCGAGCGGTGCGCCCATCGAGCACATCGTCGCGATCGACGGCGTGGTCGACGGGGCCCTGAGCGTCGACGAGCTGCTGGCGGCCGCGCCTGCGGACTTCGACTTCGACGCCACGTGGCGTGCGGTGCAGCCCGACGACATCGTCACGCTCATCTACACCTCGGGCACCACGGGCAAGCCGAAAGGCGTGGAGATGACGCACGCCAACATCCTGTTCGAGTCGTTCGCGGTGGACAACGTGCTCGGCCTGCGGTTCGGCGACCGTGGCACGTCCTACCTGCCGACTGCGCACATCGCCGATCGCCTGACCGGACTGTACTTCCAGGAGGTGTTCGGCACCGAGCTCACCACCGTCGCCGACGTCCGTGCTGTCGCCGCGGCGCTGCCCGAGGTCCGTCCGACGTTCTGGGGCGGGGTGCCGCGGGTGTGGGAAAAGCTCAAGGCCGCAGTCGAATTCGCGGTCGCCAACGAGCCGGACGAGATGAAGCGGGCAGCGCTGCAGTGGGCGCTGTCGGTCGGTGCCAAGAAGGCCGCGGCGCTGCTCGCCCACCAGCCGGTGCCAGACGACGTCGCCGTGGAATGGGCCACGGCCGACGAGGTGGTGCTGTCCAAGTTGCGCGAACGGCTCGGCCTGGAACGGGTGCGGTGGGCGGTGTCCGGCGCGGCACCGATCCCGACGCAGACCCTCGGATTCTTCGTCGGGCTCGGCATTCAGATGACCGAACTCTGGGGCATGTCTGAGCTGAGTTGTGTTGCGACGGTAAGTCATCCGAGCGACGCGAAGCTGGGGACGGTCGGCAAATTCCTGTCCGGACTGGAATGCAAGATCGCCGACGACGGCGAGATCCTCGTGCGCGGGCCGCTGGTCATGAAGGGCTACCGCAAGGAACCCGTGAAGACCGCCGAGACCATCGACGCCGACGGGTGGCTGCGCACCGGCGACATCGGCCACCTCGACGACGAGGGCTACTTGACCATCGTCGACCGCAAGAAGGAACTGATCATCAACGCGGCCGGTAAGAACATGTCGCCGGCCAACATCGAGAAAGCCATCAAGGCCGCCTGCCCGCTGATCGGCGTGGTCATGGCCATCGGTGATGCACGCCCGTACAACACGGCGCTCATCGTGCTCGACGCCGAGTCCGCCGGCCCGTATGCGGCGCAACGTGGACTTGCCGACGCGTCGCCCGAGGCGCTGGCGGCCGATCCGGAACTGATCGCCCAGATCGCCGCCGGTGTCGCCCGGGGCAATACCGAGCTGTCACGCGTCGAGCAGATCAAGCGGTTCTCCGTGTTGCCGACGTTCTGGGAGCCCGGGGGAGACGAGATGACGTTGACCATGAAGCTCAAGCGGCGTCCCATCGTCGACAAGTACGCCGCCGCGATCGACGCCTTGTACGCGCCGGAACCTGGCCCCGCCGTACACGAACCGAATGCGATTGTCGCCGCGGCGATTTGACTGCGAGGACCGTCAGGTGGTCGTGCAGGCGAACTTCAGGCCGAAGCCGTCCGGTGCCGGGAGCACCGGTGTCAGGCAACCGAAGGTCTCGATGCCGGCATTGCTGAACCGGACGGCGCTTCGGCGCGCGTAGTTCAGGCAGACCGGCCCGGTGGCGTCGGCGCGGCACTGATAGTCGCCGAATCGCAGGCTCTGTCCGTCTGGCAGCTTGGGTCCGGTGCCGGCGTTGAACCGACCCGGATCGCCGTGTACGGAACCGACTTCCGCGGTCGGTCCCTCGAAATCGACCCAGCCACCGACCCAGTGGCCGTAGGTGTCCGCCGGCTGCCGCGGCGGAGCGGTGAGGTGTACCAGGCAGGCCAGCGCTCCGTTGAACGCCTTGTCGGTCATGCAATTCGCGCCAGACGCCGTCGTGAACGCGATGTCCGTACCGAGGTTGGTGGCGACGCCGTCACGCGTTGCCGAATGGAAGCCGGCCGCGTCGGCCTGGGTACCGGCCTCCACCCAGGCGACGACGTCAGCGACGGGCGCGCCCGCCGGCGGCGGCGTCGTGGGAGCGGCTTTCGGCGTCGCTGCCGGGGGACGACTCGACGGGGCGGCGGCCGACAGCGACGGCTCGGAGATCGCCACGCCGGGCCGTCCGTGCTGGTCCGACGTGGCGGAACAACCCGCAACCAGGGCACATGCCGCGAGGACCACCGAAAAACGCATGCCCGCCAGGGTAACCGGCAGCACCGCAACATGCGGTTCAGGCACCCCGAGGATTACAGATCTTCGATAGTGTCTATTTATGCACGATCGTACCGTCCGCGTGACCATCGACAGCGGAACCATCGAGGGCTTCACCCGCGACGGTGTACACCGCTGGCGTTCCGTGCCGTACGCGCGGCCGCCGGTCGGGCCGTGGCGCTACCGGGCCCCGCAGCCCGTGCAGCCCTGGCGTGGCGTGCGCTACTGCCACGGATTCACCTATTGCGCGCCGCAGGAGCGCAAATTCACGATGCTGAGCGTCGGGAAGTACCAGCCGATGGGCGAGGACTGTCTGACTCTCAACGTGGTGACGCCCGAGCAGCACACCGGCGAGCCGCTGCCCGTGATGTTCTTCATCCACGGCGGCGGCTACATCATGGGAAGTTCCGCGACGCCGATCTACGACGGCGCCGCGCTGGCCCGGCGCGGCTGCATCTTCGTCTCTGCCAACTACCGGCTCGGCGCGCTCGGCTGCTTCGACGTGTCGACCCTGGCCACCGCCGAGCATCCGTTCGATGACAACCTGTTCCTGCGTGATCTGGTGGCGGCGCTGAAGTGGGTGCGCACCAACATCGCGGTGTTCGGCGGCGATCCGGGCAACGTGACGATCTTCGGCGAGAGCGCCGGAGCCCACGCCGTGGCGACCCTGCTGGCCGTGCCGCAGGCGAAAAACCTTTTTCATCGAGCCATTGCGGAGAGCCCGGCCAGCGGCATGGTGCGTTCGTCGGACGCGGCTGCCCAGTTCGCGAAGCAGTTCGCCGAACAGCTCGGTGCCGGCGAGGGGGACGGCGCGGCCGCACTGATGTCGGCCAGACCGGCTGAGCTGATGGCCGCGTTGGACCGCGTCATCCACGGCGCCGTGGATGACATGCCTGGTGCCTTCCCGGCCGGACCCGCGTGCGGAACCGAGTTCCTCCCGGAGGACCCGGTGGTCGCGATGCGCGAGGGGCGTGCGCACCAGGTGCCGCTGATCGTGGGCAGCAATGCCGACGAGGGCCGCCTGTTCACCAAGTTCATGCAGCTGCTGCCCACAAACGAGGCCATGATCGAGCGGATCCTGGCCCATGTCCCCGCGGAGCAGCGCGCCCGGATCACGGGGGCCTATCCGGGCTACCCACAGTCTGCTGACGCCTGCATCAAGCTCGGCGGCGACTTCGCCTTCGGCACCGCGGCATGGGAGATCGCCGGCGCCCACATGCGCCACGCACCGACCTACGCGTACCGGTACGACTACGCGCCGCCGGCACTGCACTGGACGGGCCTCGGTGCCACGCACGCCACCGAGTTGCTCGCGGTCTTCGACGTGTACCGCACCCCGTTGGGTTCGGTGCTGACCGCCGCCATGGACCGTAAGTCGGCGCTGCGAATCAGCAATGACGTGCAGAACCGGTGGCGGGCGTTCGCCCGCACCGGGGTGCCGGGCGAGGGGTGGCCGCGCTACGACGCCGAGGACCGTGCGGTTCTGGTGTTCGATCGCCAGACGCGCGTCGAATTCGATCCCCGTGCCGAGCAGCGTCAGGCGTGGGAAGGCTTCTCACTGGTTCACGGCTGACCGCTGACCTACTTCTTGACCACCTGGGTGCCGCCGGCGAGTTCGTCGTGCCGGCCCTGCTTGCAGGGACTCGAGTTGATGGTGACGGCGATGAAGATGTACGCGATGAACGCCAGCAACCCGCCGACCCACGGGATGATCGGGAGCAGGGTGAACGAATTGCGGATGGCCGACTGCTTGAAATCGGGCTTCGGCATGCCGTGCGGGCCGCGCACACTGAGGCCGAGCAGCATCTTGCCCGGCGTCGCGCCGGCCAACACCTCGAACAGCACGAAGTAGAGGAAGGTGCCCAGCCCGGAGAACAGGCCGGTGACCATGATGTCGGACATCGAGCCGATCGAGAAGGCGCCGAAGAACGCCAGCACTCCGACGATCAGTCCGTCGATGAACCGCGCGAAAAAGCGGGGCAGCAGGTCACCGGGATGCACCGGGGTGGGTGCGCCGTAGGCGCCTGAGGTGGGGTAGTTCTCGCCGTACGTCATGACGTCAATTTACTGCCGATTGGCCAGCAATATCTGGCTTAACCGGGTAGTGGTGGCCTGGCCGTCGGCATTGCCGCCGGCGCCGTTCAGCGCGTTCATGACCGCCAGCGTGAAACGTTGTCCCGGACCGGCGAATCCGACGGTATTGGTCACCCAGCCGCCCTGCTCGTCGGACCACCCGTCCTTGTTGCCGGGCGCCATGTTGGGGCCGGCGCCCCAGACGCCCCACTGCTGGATGGGGTCTACGTTCTGCATGGCGTTCACGATCCAGGCAGTCTCGTTGGGTCGTAGCCGGGTCAGCATGTAGTTGACCATCTGGTCCAGGTCGTCGGTCGTCGACTTTTGAAAACCCCAGTAGGGGAACACGTCTCCGAATCCGCGTTGCGGTTGTACCCGGGTCATCCCGAAATGCGGGAAGTCGTTGTTGAAGACGGTGTGGTCGGGGCCGCCGTACCGCGTCCAGAGGGTGTCGGCGGCATCGTTGTCCGAGGTGTGCAGCATCTTGCCCATCAGGGCGATGTCGTCGTCGGTGAGCCGCAGCAGCCCCGCGCTCTGCCGGGCAAAGAGGTCCACCACGATGCCGAGCTTGATGGTCGACGCCGTCCAGATCATGTCGCCGGCGTGCGAATTGCGGTACACCGCACCGGTTCTGCGGTCCCGGAGCACGTAGCCGACGGTGCCCGGTCGGGTCGCCAGGTAGGCGTCGGCCGCAGCAATGCGTTGCTGCGCGTCGCAGGCGCCGGTGCATTCGGCTCGTGCGGCGGGCATCGCGGGTCCGGTCAGCAGTGTCACGACCAGTGCCGCCCTGAGCAGTCTCACGCTCGTAGCCTCCCAGATTTCGGTCAGTCTCATTCGGTTCAGACCGCCTCTGGCCGCGGCCACGTCGGCAGCGGCACCGGCCCGTCGCCTGGTCGCAGCCGGTCGAGCACCGCCCGCAGCGGTGGCCAATTGGTGCGGCCCTTGCGGGTGACGGCGTAGGCGGTGTGGATCACCGTCGGCCCGGCCAATGGGACGACCTTGATGCCCGCACTGGTGGGTCGCTCCAGCGGTAGCAGTCCGACGCCGTATCCGGCGACGATCAGATCCTCGACCAGTTCCAGGCTGTCGATCTGATGGGCGATCCGCGGTGTGAACCCGCTCAGCGCACCCAGTGTGCGGACGGCGTCTTCGTCAGCGGTGTTGCGCGAGTTGACGATCCAGGTCCGGTCCGCATAATCGGACAGCTCGGCGGGGCCGTTCGCTTCGTCGGCCCGTAGGCCCAGGCCCCACGGAATCGACCACAGCGCAAAGCCTTCCAGTAGCGGGCTGGGAGAGGCGGGGGCCAGGTTGTAGTCGTAGGTCAGGGCCAGGTCCAGATCGTCGTCGGTGAGCAACGCGAACGCTTCGATGGGCTCGTATTCGCTTATGGCAACGTCGATTCCGGGGTGCTCACGGGTCAGTTCCGTGAGGATCGGCAGCAGTGACACGCGGATTCCGGTGGCGAACCCGCCGACCCGCAGCGTGCCGACGGGTTCGGCGCCGGAATCGAGGTCCAGGCGCGCCGCGTCGACCGCGGCGAGAATGTTCACCGCGTGGTCGGCCAGGCGCTGTCCGGCTGGTGTCAGCCGGACCCGGCGGCCCTCCGGTTCGATCAGTTGGGTCCCGGTTTCCTTGGCCAGTGCCGCGATCTGTTGTGACACCGTCGACGTCGTCAGATTGAGGTTCTCGGCGACGGCGCGCATCGACCCCAGGCGCGACAGGGCCAGCAGGAGGCGCAGCCGGCGGGTGTCCATCTGATCATTGTCCAGGGAATCTGCACGGTATTGCGCCATCCGGCCCGAAGTTATGAATATTTAGCCAATGTGCGACGATCCGAAAATGACCGCACGTCCTGCCCACTTCATCCCGATCGACGGCGACCGGGTTCAGCCGACCCGATTCGCCCAGAGCCTGTGGGGTGAAGACCACCTCAACGGTCCGGCGGTGGTGGGGTTGGCCGCCCATGCGCTGGAGACTGCCTTCGGCCTGCCCGAGTTCCTGCCGGCCCGGCTGACGGTCGACCTGTTCCGCGCCGCCCGCGGGGTGCCGACGACGACCGACGTGAAATTGGTCCGGGACGGGCGGCGGGTGCGAAATTCCGAGTGCGATGTGGTGCAGAACGGTGTGACAGTCGCCCGGGCCACGCTGGTGCAATACCGGCTCGCTGAAGCGCCGCCTGGTGAGGAGTGGTTCGGCACAACCGATTTCGAACCGCCCGCGGCCATCGATGGTGGCCTCTCCCCGTACATCAGTAGCGACGGTGTCGGCTGGACGCGGGCCATCGCCGATCACCAGAACGCGGGCCGCAAGCGGTACGTCAACCAGCCCATCGACGTCATCGAAGGTGAGGTCAACTCGCCGTTCGTCCGGGCTGCCGTGGCGGCCGAGGGCACCAGCATGGTCACGAATCTGGGCACCGCGGGCATCGGCTACATCAACGGCGACCTCACTGTGGCGTTGACACGGCTGCCGCAGGACGACTGGGTCGGCGTCGAGGCCCAGACGCACTGGGCGGCCCAGGGCATCGCGGTCGGTGCCACCACGTTGTACGACAGCGCCGGGCCGATCGGCACCGGCTTGACCACCGCGGTCAGCAATCCCGCCGCGCAGATCGACTTCAGCCACAGCCGGTTCCCCGACCGGATCAGGCGGGAGCTTTAGCGCGATCGATCATGAAGTGCTGCAGAAGGTTTAGCGATGGGACCCATGCGGTAACCAATTAATGTCCGAGCAATCCGTGGGGTCGATACCCCGCAATCGTCTGATTGGAGGATCGCGATGAGGATGAAGAAAATGGCTGTTACCACTGCGGTTGCCGGTGCGCTGTGCGCTGGAGCCGCGGGTGTCGGCACAGGTGTGGCCGCGGCCACCATGGCACCGATGCCGCCTCCGGGACCCACCGTGACGGCGCCGCCATCTTGGGCGCCGCCGAAGCCGGCTGACCCGATGTGGGCGATGGGCAATGCCCAGGTCTGGGATGCCGGCTGGAACCACTGGGGCGTCTGGGTGAACGGCACGTTCATTCCGACGTTCTGACCCGGTTCCGGGCTGGCCCCGGATAACGAAGGAGCCGTTGTTGCCGTCGCGGCAACAACGGCTTCATTCGTATTTCCCGAACGATATGTCCACGATTATCACGTGGACATGAACATTCGGGTTCCCGTTCAATACAACGCATGACCACCGCAGCGGCGCGTAACGGCGCTCTCATGACAGTCGCGTCCATGATGTCGGTGCAGTTGGGCGCCGCTCTTGCGGTGAAGTTGATGGACGGCATCGGTCCAGGCGGGGTGGCCTGGCTCCGCCTGGCGTGGGCCGGTGTGCTGATGTTGCTGTTCGTCCGGCCACGGCCGGCCTCGTTCACCCGTTCGGCGTTTCTGTCGTGCGTGCTGCTGGGTATCACCACCGCGGGGTTCACCCTGCTGTTCATGGCGGCGGTCTCCCGCATTCCGCTCGGCACCGCGAGTGCCCTGGAATACCTGGGTCCCCTTGCCATCGCGGTGACCAAAGGACGCGGGCGTGGCCGGCTGCTGTTCCCGGCGATGGCCGGCACCGGAGTCGTGTTGCTGACCCAACCGTGGGCTGCTGCCGTCGACCCCGTGGGTGTGCTGGCCGCGCTGGCTTCGGCGGCCTGCCTCGCTGCCTACATCCTGCTGACCCAGCGCGTGGGTGACGAGGTCACCGGCATCACGGGTCTTGCGGTGTCGATGCCGGTCGCCGGACTCGTCGTCACCATGGTGGCCGGTCCGTCGATCTTCGGCCACCTGACGCCGCACCTGTTGTTCGCGGGCCTCGGCTTGGCGATCCTCCTGCCCGCGATTCCGTTCACCTTGGAGATGCTGGCCCTGCGCCGCCTGACCGCCGCGGCGTTCGGCACGCTGATGAGCCTCGAACCGGCGTTCGCCATGATGCTGGGGCTGACCATCCTGCACCAGGTGCCGGGCCTGCCCGCTATCGCCGGCATCGCACTTGTCGTGCTGGCCGGCATCGGCGCCGCGCGCGCCGGGGTCCGACCCGAAGCCGAGGCTGGTCGTCGCGAACCTGCTCTCGTGGTCGAATAGGGGTATGACGCCACTGGCCACCGCGCTCACCGCCGCACCCTTCACCGGCCGCACGCCCAGCCGGGCCGGGGACATGTCGGTGGAAACCCATGGCATCGCGCCGGTTCCGGCAGACCGCCGGTACGGCACCCCGGGCCGGTTGTTCACGGTGTGGTTCGCCCCCCAGATCAATATGTCGTGTGTCTTCACCGGCGCGCTGATCGGCGGGCTCGGTTTGGGCTTCTGGCTTTCGATGCTGGCCATGGTCGTCGGCACCGTGCTCGGATCGCTGGTGGTCGGCTACCTCTCCACGCTGGGCCCGCGCACCGGCACCGCACAGTTACCCGGTGCGCGGATGGCATTCGGCGGTCTGATCGCGGTTCCTGCCGTCCTGCAATGGCTCTCGTCGGTGGCGTGGGACGCACTGGTCGGCCTGTTCGGCGGCGAAGCCCTCGCCGTGTTGCTCGGTATCCCGTTCTGGGAGGCCGTGCTGATCGTGCTGGGCGTGCAGGGCGCCGTCGGTTTCATCGGGTACGAGCTGATCCACCGGCTGCAGGCCGTGCTCACCGTGGTGCTGTTCGCGACCTTCGCGGTATTCGCCGTCAAACTCGTTGGTGGACATCAGGTCGTTACGCCGACGAGCGCGCACGGTGCCGACCTGGCCGGCGCATTCGTGCTGGGCGTGACCATCGCGCTGAGCCTGGCGGTGTCCTGGGCCAGCTATGCCGCCGACTTCAGCCGTTACCTGCCGGCGGATTCCGCGCCGCGCAAGGTGTTCGGGTTCAGTTTCGCCGGACTGGCCGCCGCGTACGTGTTTGTCGAAACCATCGGCATCGCCGCGGGCAGTTTGATCACCGACCAGACCGCCGAAGGGGTGCGGTCGGTGATGGGCGGGGGAGTGCTGGGGGCCATCGCGCTGGTGATCATCGCGCTGGCGTCGGTCGGCTCAGGTGTGATGAACGACTACAGCGGATCCCTGGCGTTGCAGACGCTGGGCGTGCGGGTGCGGCGGCCGGTGTCCTCACTGGTGGTGACGGCGTTGGCATTCGGGCTCATCCTTTGGCTCCACACCGGCGACACCGCAACCCGATTCACCAATGTGCTGTTGCTCATCAGCTATTGGATCCCGGCGTTCGCCGCCATCGTGATCGTCGACTGGCGTCGCCGCAGCCGTGGCCGGCTGACCGTCGACCCCGCGGCTGAGACGACGCCGCGGCAGGACGCGGTGGCGGCACTGGTCGCGTTCGCCGTGGCCTATGGTGTCGCGATCCCGTTCATGAACACCACGCTGCTGCAAGGGCCCGTCGCTGTCGCCTGGCATGGCGCCGACATCGCGTACTTCGTGAATTTCTTTGTCGCGCTGGTGGTTTACGGGGGCTATCGGCGGCTCCGTATTGCGCGTCCGTGAGTCACCGCACCGTCGCGAAAAACGCCCGCACGTCGTCGACGAACAACTGAGGCTGCTCGAACGCCGCGAAGTGGCCACCGCGCGGCATCTTGGTCCAGTGGGTGATGTGGTAGCCGGCCTCGCACCACGACCGTGGCGGGCGCCCGATCTCCTTCGGGAACGACGCAATGCCCGTGGGCAATTCGACCTTTTCGCCACCACCGAAGACGCGGAAGCTCTCCCAGTAGATCCGGGCCGACGACGCGCCGGTCGCGGTGGCCCAGTAGATCATCACGTCGTCGAGCATCTCGTCGCGACTCAGCGCGGTCTCGACATCGCCGTCGTGGTCGGTCCAGGACCAGAACTTCTCCACGATCCACGCCAGCTGCGCCACCGGTGAGTCGACCAGGCCGTACCCGATGGTCTGCGGACGAGTGGACTGCTGCTTGGCGTAACCAGAGTCCCGGTCCTGATACCGCTGCAACGCCGCGAGAGCCGCCTGCTCTTCCGCGGTGAACTCGGTGGCGCCCTTCGGGGGTCGGCCCATCGGCATGTTGGTGTGAATCGCGATGCAGTGCCCGACGTTTCGACCAATCTGTGTCGTCACCGCGGCGCCCCAGTCGCCGCCCTGGGCGCCGTAACGGGTGTAGCCGAGACGCACCATGAGCTCGTCCCAGGCCCGCGCGATGCGCTCCACACCCCAGCCCGTCGTGGCCGGCTTGCCCGAGAACCCGAAGCCGGGCAGCGACGGGCACACGACGTGAAAGGCGTCCTCGGCGCGTCCGCCGTGGGCGGTGGGGTTGGTGAGCGGTTCGATGATCTTCTGGAACTCGGCGATCGACCCCGGCCAGCCGTGCGTGATGATCAACGGCAGGGCTTCGGGATGCGGTGACCGCTGATGGATGAAATGGATATCGAGCCCGTCGATTTCGGTGACGTACTGGTCGAACCGATTGAGGTTGGCCTCGCGGGTGCGCCAGTCGTAACCGTTGGCCCAGTATTCGGCCAGGGCCTGCGTGTAGCTCAGCGGAAGCCCTTGACTGAGGTCGTCGACGCACTCGGCTTCCGGCCAGCGGGTGTTGGTCAGGCGCCGCCGGAGATCGAGCAGGACGTCGTCGGGCACAGCGATCTGAAACGGCGCAATGTGAGTCACAGGGAGCCATTGTGGGTTGCCACGATGACGACGTCCAGCGTCCGTGGACCATGCACACCCTCGACCCGCTCCAACTCGATGTCGCTCGTCGCGCTGGGACCGGAAATGAAAGTCAGGGGCCGCATCGGGTCCAGCGCCGCGAAGCCCTGCGGCACCGTGTCCACGATCTGGTCGGTGCGAATGACGCAGATGTGATGGTCGGGCACCAAGGTCAGCGCGCGACGTCCCTGCGCCGCGCCGGCATCGAGCACGATGGTTCCCGTGGCCGCGATGCCGACTGCGCAGCCGGTTATCACTGCGTCGACGCCGTCGAGTGCCTCGACCCCGAGCGGTGGTTCATCGATGACGGTGCGAACACCGGTCGCCCATTCTTGCGGCAGGTCCGCCGGGATCACCGCGGTGCCAGTGCCCACCAGTGCCGCTACGGTGTCGGCCAGTTCAGCGGCGTCGACGCGATACACCCTTGCCCTGTAGTCGGCGACTGCCTCGGCGAATCGATTCACGTCGGGCGCCCCGGTGAGCGGCTGATTGTCGTAATCACGCGGTACGGCAACGGGTTTCGGCGGTGCTGTGTCCAGGGCGTGGCGGATGCGGTCGATGATCTCGGAGCGTGCATCAGTCACAGGACGCTCCATGCGTACGTTTCCACCACTGTCGAAATGTCTCCGCGGGCGGTTCAGGGATATCGCGGCTCCCGGTCCATTTCGACGCGGGCCACGGCAGCGCGCTGATGCGGTGGTCTTTACCTGCCATCAGCCGGCCCATGCCTATGGCCTTTTCTGCAACGGAGAACCGTGCTGCCGACGACATCGCCCAGCCGGCTGCCTTCATGGCCAGGTCTTGTCCACTGGGCAGCCTGTGGCGCTCTGAATCGACTTGTGCCGCACGCAGATGCACCAGGATCGACGGGATGTCGATGCGTACCGGGCACGCCTCGAAGCAGGCGCCGCACAGCGACGAGGCATACGGCAGGCTGGCGTTCGGATCGTCATGGCCGGTGGTGCCGGTCAACTGCGGACTGAGGATGGCCCCGATCGGTCCCGGATACACCGAGCCGTAGGCATGCCCGCCGGTGCGCTCGTATACCGGGCACACATTGAGGCAGGCGCTACACCGGATGCAGTGCAGCGCAGCACGTCCGACCTCATCGGCCAGCACCCGGGTGCGTCCGTTGTCCAGTAGCACCAGATGGAACTGTTGCGGTCCGTCACCGGGATACACCCCAGTCCACATCGACGTGTAAGGGTTCATCCGTTCCGCCGTCGACGACCGCGGAAGCAGCTGCATGAACACCTCGAGGTCGGCGAACTTCGGTATCACCTTCTCGATACCCATCACAGTGATGAGGGTTTCCGGCAACGTCAGGCACATCCGGCCGTTGCCCTCGGATTCGACCACTGCCAGCGTGCCTGTCTCGGCGATTCCGAAATTGGCGCCGCTGATCGCGACCTTGGCGGACAGGAACTTGCGACGCAAGTGCTCGCGGGCGGCCATCGCCAACACCCGCGGCTCGTCGGAAAGCTCGCCGGCGCCGGGCATTTCGCGTTCGAAGATTGCTCGGATCTCGGCGCGGTTGCGGTGGATCGCCGGTACCAGGATATGGCTGGGCGTATCGTGGCCGAGTTGGACGATCAACTCGGCCAGGTCGGTCTCGATAGCCGTGATGCCCTGGTTCTCCAGATACTCGTTGAGCCCGATCTCCTGGGTGGCCATCGATTTGACCTTGACCACTTCGTCGCTACCGGTGGCCCGAATCAGTTCAGCCACAATGCGATTGGCTTCCAACCCGTCGCGGGCCCAGTGCACGACGCCACCTCGCGCGATGACGTTGGCTTCCAGTTCCGCGAGCAGTTCGGGTAGCCGCGCCAGTACGTCCTGTTTGAGCGCGCTTCCGGCCGCACGTAGCTGCTCCCAGTCGCCGCATTCAGCAACGGCGGCAAGGCGTTTCGTACGAATCGTTCCGGTGGCATGCCCGATGTTGTGCCGCAGCTGTGCGTCCGTGACTGCGGCCCGGGCCGCAGCCGGGAAGCTCTCGTCGCCCCGCAGATTCCCCACCCCGGGGTGGCCGAGAAACACCGCGGTCATAGTGTGGCCGCCAGGATTTCGGCGAGATGCACGGTACGCACGCCGCTGCGGACCCGGCTCAACCCGCCGCCGATGTGCATCAGGCAGGACGCATCGCCCGCGGTGCACACCTCGGCCTCGGTCTGCATGATGCTGGCCATCTTGTCGGCCAGCATCGCTGTGGAGACGTCGGCGTTCTTGATGGCGAAGGTGCCGCCGAAGCCGCAACAGGATTCGGCGTGGGGCAACTCGACCAGCGTCAGACCCCGGACGTTGCGCAGCAGGCGCAGCGGTTTGTCCCCGACGCCCAGCATCCGCATCGAATGGCACGTCGGGTGGTAGGTGACGCGGTGCGGATAGTAGGCGCCTACGTCGTCGATGCAGAGGACGTCGATGAGGAACTCGGAAAGCTCAAAGGTTTGGGCCGCAAGCGATTCAGCCCGGCAGGCCAGCTTGTCGTCCCCGGCGCGCCGGGCCACCATCGCGTGCTGGTGCCGCACCGACCCGACACAGGATCCGGACGGTGCCACGATCGCGTCGAACCCGGTGAAAGCGTCGACGTGGTTCCGCACCAGCGGCACGGCCTCACGGAGGTAGCCGGTGTTGACGTGCATCTGTCCGCAGCAGGTTTGAGCGGCGGGAAACTCGACCTGGTGGCCGAGCCGCTCCAGCAGCCGCACCGTGGCGATGGCGGCAGCCGGAAACATGGCATCGGCCAGACAGGTCGCGAACAGGGCTATCCGCACCGGCCGACAGTACCGCTGATGTCGGCCGGTGCGGTGCAAAGTCCCCTAGTGCGCGTATCGGTCCGCCACGTCGAGGGCACGGTCCAGTATCTCGAGTCCGGCACGGACGTCGTCGTCGCCGGCGTTGCACGGCGGCACGACATGAACACGGTTGAAGTTGGTGAACGGCAGCAGTCCGTGGCTCTTGCAGGAGGCAACGACGGCCGTCATCGCCTCGCTGGTACCGCCGTATGGGGCCAGCGGTTCCCGCGTCGCCTGATCCTTGACCAACTCAATGGCCCAGAACACCCCCGCGCCGCGGACCTCACCGACACTCGGGTGCCGCCGGGCCAGCTCGCGCAAGGCCGGACCGATGATGTCCGCACCCAGATGGGCAGCGTGCTCCACCATGCCTTCGTCGCGCATCACGTTGATGGTGGCTATGGCTGCCGCACAGGCCAACGGGTGCCCGGAGTAGGTCAGGCCGCCGGGGTAGGCCCGGTCGTCGAAGGTCTGGGCGATGGCGGGGCTGATCGCCACGCCACCGAGCGGCACGTAGCCGGAGTTGACGCCCTTGGCGAACGTCAGCAGGTCCGGTACGACATCGAAGTGGTTGATGGCGAACCACTTTCCGGACCGGCCGAACCCGGACATGACCTCGTCGGCGATCATCACGATGCCGTACTTGTCGCACAGGGCGCGAACGCCGGCCAGGTAGCCGGGTGGCGGGACCATGATGCCCGCGGTACCAGGGATGGACTCCAGGATGATCGCCGCGATGGTCGACGCGCCCTCGAGCTCGATGACGCGCTGCAGTTCCTCGAGAGCGCGAGCGGACTCCTGCTCCTCGGTCTCGGCGTGGAACACCGAGCGGTACAGGAACGGCCCGTTGAAATGCACGACGCCGGCCGCACCGCGATCGTTCGCGAACCGGCGCGGGTCGCCCGTCAGATTGATCGCCAGGTCGGTGCCGCCGTGGTAGGCGCGGTAGCGAGACAGGACCTTGTGCTTACCGGTGTGCAGACGCGCCATGCGCACGGCGTGCTCGACGGCGTCGGCGCCGCCGTTGGTGAAGAAGATCTTGTTCAGGTCACCGGGAGTCAGTTCGGCGATCAGCCGGGCGGCCTCGGAACGTGCGGCGTTCGCGTGCTGCGGCGCGATGGTGCACAGCTTGGCGGCCTGTTCCTGAATCGCGGCAACGACTTTCGGGTGCTGGTGGCCGATGTTGGTGTTGACCAGTTGTGAGGAGAAGTCCAGCAGTCGGTTGCCGTCGCCGTCCCAGAAGTAGCTGCCTTCGGCTGCGGTGATGGTCATGGGGTTGAGCGCGGCCTGGGCCGACCAGGAGTGGAAGACGTGGGCGCGGTCCAGCGCGTAGGCGCGCGCGGCTTCGGCGCGCATCGCGTCGATGGTGTGGCCGGCGGGCAGGACGTGGTCTGCGGCGAGGGTCATGTCAGGTCCTCTATCTGGTTTGCGCGATCAGTTGTTTTCCGGGAAGCCCAGGTTGATGCCGCCGTGGCTGGGGTCCGCCCAGCGCTGCGTGACGGCCTTGGCGCGGGTGAAGAACTGCACCCCCTCGGGGCCGTAGGCGTGGGTGTCGCCGAACAGCGAGGCCTTCCAGCCGCCGAAGCTGAAGAACGCCATGGGAACCGGGATCGGCACGTTGATGCCGACCATGCCGACCTCGACCTCGTTCTGGAACCGGCGGGCCGCGCCGCCGTCGTTGGTGAAGATCGCGGTGCCGTTGCCGTAGGGGTTGTTGTTGATCAGTTCCAGTGCCTCGTCGTAGGTTTCGACGCGGACGACCGACAGCACCGGGCCGAAGATCTCGTCGGTGTAGACGCTCATCTCGGGGGTGACGTTGTCGAGCAGCGTCGGGCCGAGCCAGAAACCGTCTTCCGCACCCTCGACGGTGACGTTGCGGCCGTCGAGCACGACCTTGGCACCTTCGGCCTCGCCGGCATCGACGTAGGCGGCCACCTTGTCGCGGTGCACCTTGGTGATGAGAGGGCCCATGTCGGAGCCCTTGGTGCCGTCACCGGTCTTGATGGACGCGGCGCGCTCGACGATCTTGGCGACGAGTTCGTCGGCGATCGGCCCGACGGCGACGCAGGCCGAGATGGCCATGCAGCGCTCACCGGCCGAGCCGAAACCGGCGTTGACCATGCTGTCGGCCGCCAGGTCCAGGTCGGCGTCGGGCAGGATCACCGCGTGGTTCTTGGCGCCGCCGAGCGCCTGCACGCGCTTGCCGGAGGCGGTGGCGGTCCGGTAGACGTACTGCGCGATCGGGGTGGAGCCGACGAACGAGACCGCCTTGATGGCGGGGTTGGTCAGCAGCTCGTCGACGGCGGTCTTGTCGCCCTGCAGCACGTTGAAGACGCCGTCGGGCAGGCCGGCTTCCTTCCACAGCTCGGCCATCCACAGCGAGGACGACGGGTCCTTCTCGGACGGCTTGACGACGACGGTATTGCCGGCGGCGATGGCGATGGGGAAGAACCACATCGGCACCATGGCCGGGAAGTTGAACGGCGCGATGATGGCGACGGGGCCGAGGGCCTGCCGGATGTTGTAGACGTCGACGTTGGTGGAGGCGTTCTCGGCGTAGCCGCCCTTGAGGAGATGCGGGATGCCGCAGGCGAATTCGACGACCTCGAGGCCGCGGGCCACCTCGCCCATGGCGTCGGACAGCACCTTGCCGTGCTCGGCGGTGATGATCGCGGCCAGCTCCTCGCGGCGGGCGTTGAGCAGCTCGCGGAAGGCGAACAGGGTCTGCACGCGCTTGGTGATCGAGGTGTCGCGCCACGCCGGGAAGGCGGCGACGGCAGCGTTGATGACGGTCTGTGCGTCCTCGACGCTGGCGAGCGTGACCTGGCCGGTGACCTGGCCGGTGGCCGGGTTGGTGACCGGTGCCGACTGTCCCGAGGATCCGGTGAAGAGGTCGTTGTTGATCCAGTGCGAGATGGTCTGCGAGGTGGTCATCGTCGAGATCGGCCTTCCTGGTCGGTGCGGGGTGTGCACTCAGCCTGCCCTGGTGAGAGCACCGAAAGCGCCGCCAGTCTGTATCAAGTTCCGCTTCCAGATTTACACTTTGTAAATGCCGACCGTCGCCGAGATCGTCGCCTTGCCGGTGATCCAGCAGGGCGAGCCCGAGATTCTCTGTGCGCACGGCTTCGATCGCCCGATTCGCTGGGTCCACGTCAGTGATGTCCCGGATCTGTCGGAGGTCCTGCAGGGTGGCGAACTCGTGCTGACGACGGGTGCCGCGCTGCGGGCCGCGCCGCTGGACTATCTGCGGTCGGTCGCCGCGGCGCAGGCGGTCGGTGTGGTCGTCGAACTGGGGGCGGGCGCCGTGCCGCTGCCGGTCAACGTCGGATCCATCGCCGAGGAGCTGGGTCTGGCCCTTGTCGCGGTGCACCGCGTGATCAAGTTCGTCGAGGTGACCGAACAGGTGCACCGGGTGATCGTCGCCGACCAGTACCAGGAGGTCGATTTCGCCCGCCAGACGCACGAGGTTTTCACCGACCTGAGCATGCGCCGGGCGACACCCACCGGGATTGCCGAGGCAGCAGCGAATCTGCTCGGCGCGCCCGTCGTCCTCGAGGACCTCACCCACCAGGCGATCGCGGTGGCGACGGCCGGACGTCCCACCTCAGATGTGTTGCGCGACTGGCAACGTCGATCCCGCCAGCATGAGACCGGAGCCGAGCGGACCGACGACTGGGTGATCAGCGAGGTGGGACGTGGCGAGGACGCGTGGGGCCGCCTCATCGCACTGAGTCCGGCCGACGACGGGGCGGCCAGAATCACGATGGTGCTGGAGCGGGCGTCGCAGGCGCTGGTGCTGCACCGCATGGCCGAGCGTGGCCGCACCGACATCGAGCATCAGGCCCAGGCCGGATTGCTCGAAGACGTTGCGCGCGAACGCATCCGGTTCGAGGATGAAGCAACCGCGCGCGCCTTTGCGCTGGGGCTGCGGCCGGCCGCGCAGTATCTGCCTGCGGCCCTGCGGATCTCGGGTTGGGCTCCGAAGCATGGTGCAGACGCCGATCCGGTTTCCGAACAACGACGCGGCGCGCGGCTGCTCGACGTCGTGACCCGGTCGGTGAAAGCGTTGGGGCACAGCGGGTTGTTCTCGTTGCGCGGGCCCGGTGAGATCGCGATGGTGCTGTCGCTGAACATGCGCACCGGGAGTGCGCTGGAACCGCTGGGCCAGGCGTTGCGGCGCGATGCCGAACGTGCCGTCGATGCCCACGGCGTGGTGCTCGGTCTCGGTGCGCCGGCGCCGGGGCTGATCGACGCGATCCACCGCATCACCGATGCGGCCCATGTCGCCGAGGCGGCGCTGTCGTTGCCGGCCTCGGAGCGGGTGTGCTTCCGCGTCTCCGACATTCGGTTGCGGGGCCTGCTGTCCATGCTGCGGACCGACCCGCGAGTGCAGCGGTTCGCGGAAGGGGAGTTGCGCGCGCTGATCCTGCACGACATGGAGACGGGTGACGGCCTGCTGGACGTGCTGCGCGGATACCTGGAACTCGGGGGCAACAAATCGGCGCTGGCGTCGCGGCTGCACCTGAGCCGTCCTTCGCTCTATGCGAAGTTGCACCGCGTCGAGCAGATACTGGGCGTCGACCTGGCCGACGGCGAGTCGGCGACCTCGCTGCATGTGGCGTTGCTGATCCTCGAGACACGAAACGCGTTCAGTGGCGGCGGCGCACCGCTGTGACATGCTTCTGACCGTGTCGGGCACATCGCAGAACCGCCAGGGCAATGCCACCCGCGCCAAGTTGGTGAAGACGGCCGAGAAGCTGTTCGCCGAGCAGGGCGTGGACGCCGTCTCGGTGCGCTCGGTCAACGCCGCGGCCGGTCTCGGCGCCGCGTCGGTGCACTACCACTTCGGATCCAAGGACGAGTTGCTGCGCGCGGTGGTCCTCGACCTCGGAGCCGCGGTGGGCTCCGCCATCCAGGCCAATGTCGATGTGCTGGCGGCAGATTCGGCCGCGCCGACGCCCGATGCCCTGGTCCGGGCCGTCACCGCGCCCTATCTCGATCTGTTGCGCCGCCAACGCACCCGTGGCATGCGCTGGATCAAGATCATGGCGCAGATCACCCAGGCAGGTCCGGCCGACGAAACCATCGAGCCCAAACTGCGCATCGCCCTGCTCGCGCAAGTCCGTCGGGCCTTCCCGAACGCGGCCGAGGACCGGCTGGAGGCCCGCTGGGCGGTGTCGATCATGGGCTTCGTGCAGGGCCTGAGCCGTGCCGACGAGTGGGAGAGCGCCAAGCTCTCGGCCCCGGCCCTGGAGGCGTTCTACGAGGACCTCGTGACATTCGTCGTCGGCGGCACCGAGCGCCTCCTCAACTCCTAACCCGCTCTACCTCCTCACCGCGAGTCGGCCTGGGGCACCTCCCGGCCGACGATATTTATGGATCACTTGATCCAATCGAGTGATCGGATTACTGTCGGCCGGGCAAGCCCAGACATCCCTCACCGAGAACCAGGAGGCCACCGTGAGCAGCGCTGCCCAGTGGAGCCCGACGTCCATGAAGTTCGGGGCGTTCCTCGCCCCGTACCATCCGCTCGATGCCGACCCGGCGCTGCAGTTGCGCCGCGACATCGACCTGATGACGCACCTCGATCACCTCGGCTTCGAAGAGGCCTGGATGGGGGAGCACCACTCGACGGGCGCGGAGATCGTGCCGGCACCGGACGTGTTCATCGCTGCCGCGGCCGAGCGCACCGAGCGCATCCGCTTCGGCACCGGCGTGATGTCGCTCCCGTACCACCACCCGCTGATCACCGCGGACCGCATCACGCAACTGGACCTGCAGACCCGCGGCCGCCTGATCGTCGGCACCGGCCCCGGCAAGATCCCGCTCGACGCGCACATGATGGGCATCACCACCACCAACCAGCGCCACATGCAAGGTGAGGCGCTCGAAGCTGTGCTGCGACTGCTGCGCGGCGAGGTCGTCAACATGGAGACCGACTGGTTCACGCTGCGCGACGCCCGCGCCCAGCTGCCCACCTACAACCCGGCCGGTATCGAAGTCGCCACCGCGTCGACCATCTCGCCCAACGGTTCGGTGCTGGCCGGCAAGCACGGCCTGTCGCTGCTGTCGCTGGCCGCCAGTTCGCAGGCCGGCTACGAGTCGCTCGACCGCAACTGGGGTGTGTACGAACAGGTTTCGGCGGAGAACGGCTACATCGCCGACCGGTCGACCTGGCGCCTGGTCAACCCGATGTTCATCGCCGAGACGCGTGACGAAGCCGAGCGGGCCGTCAGCCGCCGCATCCACGCCATCGCCGAGTACGTCAACCGGCAACAGAACATCAATCCGGACTGGGCACAGACCCCGGCGGGCATCATCGACTATTGGCGAGACGAGTCGCTCGGTGAGTTCGGCCAGGCGATCATCGGCACTCCGGAGGACGCCATTGCCCAGATCGACCGCCTGATCGAAAAAACCGGTGGCTTCGGCACCCTGCTGATCATGCATGTTGATCTGGCCGACTGGGAGAACACCAAACGGAGCTACGAGCTGTTCGCCTCGGAGGTCATCCCGCACTTCCGCCGCCGCAACGTCGCCCGGCAGGCGAGTCTGCAGTTCGCGCAGGACAACTCGGAGCCGCTGATCGGCAATCTGGTCGGCGCCATCACCAAGGCGTACACCGACTACTACGGCCAGCCGACGGACCTGCCCGCCACTCCGGCTCCGTCCGACGCACTCAAAACTGCAGGAGCGCACGCATGAAGGCAGCACAGTTCATCGACGGCCAGTTCACCGTGACCGACGTGCCGGAGCCGCCGGCGACCGCTCGCGGCCAGCTGCGGATCAAGGTGGCCGCTTGCGGCATCTGTGGCAGCGACCTCAGCATGTCGACGGACCCCTGCCGGTTCGTGTCCGTCGCCGCCGGCGCGGGCTTCCCGTTCGCCGTTTTCGACGCCACCCGGCCGGTGGTTCTCGGCCACGAATGGGCCGGCATTGTCGTCGAAACCGGGCCGGGTGTGGAGGATTTCGCGGAGGGTGACCGCGTCACCGGGCTCGGTATCACCACCGAGCAGAACGGGATGCCGACGATCATCGGCTACTCGAACGACTACCACGGGGCCTTCGGCGAGTACATCGTCGTCGACGCCTTCTGGGTCCGCCACGTGCCCGACGGCTTGTCGCTCGAACACGCCGCCCTGGCCGAGCCGCTGCATGTCGGCGAGATGCACATGCAGCAGTCCGGGCTGACGCCCGCCGACACCGCACTGGTCATCGGCTGCGGCTCGATCGGTCTGGGCACCATCCTGGCCGCCAAGGCCGCCGGCGCTCACCTCGTCATCGCGTCCGAACCGTCGCCGAAGCGGCGTGAGCTCGCGGCGAAGATGGGTGCCGACATCGTCGTCGACCCCGGCGAGCAGGACCCGATCGACGTGTACAACGAATTGCTGGGCAGCGGCAGGACGGGCGGTGGTCTCTTGATCGCCTACGAGTGCAGCGGACGGGTCGGCACCCTCAACACGCTGACGCACACGCTGCCGTGGGGTTCGCGGATTCAGGTGGTGGCGTCGCCTTTTGCCGAGGAGACGATCATTCCGGTGGTGGCGCAGATGCGGCAGATCGCGATCAACTTCGGGCACGGTCCGTACGAACAGGCCTACGAGAAGGTGCTGGCCCGATTGGCCGCCGGCGAGATCGACGCGGAGGCGCTCATCACCGGACGGACGGGGCTCGACGGCATCGCGGATGCGTTCACCGCACTGCGCAATCCCGATGTGCACGTCAAGATCCTGGTCCTGCCGCCAGAGGCCGTGAGCAGCGTTACCGACGTGTAGCCGTGTCGATCACGGGACAGGCGGGCCTGGGTGCGGCACAGTTAACTGTATGGCCGGTCAAATGATTCCGAAGCCCAGCGACCTGAAGGCCGCGGCGCAGTCCGCGGTCGATGCCGCCCAGTCCGCCGTCGAGATGACGCAGGCGGTGGCCAGCGGTGCGATGCGCATCCCTCCGGCCTCGGTACAGCTGGCCGCCCAGGTCCCCGATCTCATCGAGAATCTGGCGGTCGCCACGGAGCGGCTCAACGCGACCATCGACCGCACCGAGCGCGTCATGGCCATGGCCGACCCCATGTTCCGCACGCTCGACGCCCTGTTGCCGCAGCTCGAGGCATTGGTCAACACCGGCAACGAGGTGTTCCGCCTGCTGTCGAACATCCCGGGGGTGTCGAGACTGAACCCCTTCAGCGGAGGCACCAAGCCGCAAGACAAGTGAAATCACGGGAGGGCAGCGAACCGCAGCGCCAACCCGTCGATGAAGGAAGTCAGTGCCAGTTCGAAACCGGCTGCGTCGATCTGGTCGGCCTTGCCGCGTAGCAGGTGGGCCTGGCCCATGTGTGGATAGCGGTCGCGGTACACCTGTACGTCGTCGGTGAATCCGCGGGAGAACGAGCCGACGGTCGAACCCAGCACGAGTGATCGGGTGGCAGCGCCGATCAACGTCGCTTCGCGCGGTGGCCAACCGGCCCCGACCAAGCCGCCGTGCACCGCATCGGCGATCCGCAGACTCACGTCACGCCGACCCGGGCCGGTCGCGAGATAGGGCACCAGATTCGGGTGCGCAGCCAACGCTGCCCGGTGGGAGCGGGCCCATGCGGCCAGCGCGTCCTGCCAGTCGTCGCCGCGGTCGAACCCCGACGTGTCGATCTCCCCGGCCACCCGGCTCGCGACGGCGTCGAGGACGTCGTCTTTGGTGGGGTAGTGCTTGTAGAGCGATGACGCCTGCACGCCGAGTTCGGCGGCCAGTTTCCGCATCGACATTTCGGCGAGGCCGTCGCGATCGATCAATTCCAGCGCGGTGTCACGGATGAGTTCGCGGTTGAGCAGCGGTACGCGGGGCCTACCCATCTGCATCTCCCTTGAATTAGCGAACGTCGTTAGCTTATTGTGACAGCAACAAGCTAACACTGTTCACCACTTTTGAGGAGATGTCTGTGAAACGCGAGGTCTACAGCGAGGAGCACGAGGACTACCGGAAAATGATCCGGGCCTTCGTCGAGTCCGAGGTGAGCCCGGTCTACGACGAATGGTTCGAGAAGGGCCTGGTGCCGCGCGAGTTCTATTACAAGCTGGGTGAACTCGGGATCTTCGGCGCTGAGATCCCGACCGAGTACGGCGGTGAGGGCCTGACCTCGTACAAGTTCCAGGCGATCCTCACCGAGGAACTGGCCCGCGCCGCGGTGTCCTTCGGTGGCTCCAGCGTGCATGTCGGCCTGTGTCTGCCCTACATCCGCGACATCGGCAACGAAGAGCAGAAGAAGCGCTGGTTCCCCGGCATGCTCAGCGGCGAGATCATGTTCGCGATCGCGATGACCGAGCCGGGCACCGGTTCCGACCTGGCCGGAATGCGCACCACCGCAAAGCTTTCCGACGACGGAACCCACTACGTGCTCAACGGCTCCAAGACGTTCATCACCGGAGGCGTGCACGCCGACCGTGTGATCGTCTGCGCCCGCACCTCGGCCCCCAAGGAAGACGACCGCCGTTTCGGCATCTCGCTGCTCGTGGTCGACACCAAGCTGGAGGGCTACTCGGTCGGCCGCAAGCTCGACAAGCTGGGCCTGCGCTGCTCGGACACCGCCGAGCTCAACTTCACCGACGTCAAGGTCCCGGTCGAGGACATCCTCGGCGAGGCCGACCAGGGCTTCAACTACCTCGGCCAGAACCTGCCCCGCGAGCGGCTCGGCATCGCCGTCAGCGCCTACGCGCAGGCCAAGGCCGCCGTCCGGTTCGCCGTGCAGTACACCAAGGACCGGACCGTGTTCGGCAAGCCGGTCGCCTCGTTCCAGAACACCAAGTTCGAGCTGGCCGCCTGCCAAGCCGACGTCGACGCGATGGAAGCTGTCGTCGATCGCGCCATGGAGGCACACGATCTCGATGAGCTGTCCGCGGCCGACGCCGCCAAGGCCAAGCTGTTCTGCACCGACGCGGCAGCCCGCGTGATCGACCGCTGCTTGCAGCTGCATGGCGGCTACGGCTACATCAACGAGTACCCGATCGCCCGCCTGTACGCCGACAACCGGGTCGGCCGGATCTACGGTGGCACAAGTGAGGTCATGAAGATGATCATCGCGAAGGACATGGGTCTGTAAATCCTGCTGTCATCCTGTGCGAAGGCGCCCGTCGGGAGTAACTTGATCCTTGGGCGCCTTCGGCATTTCGGACTCGGGCGAGGTGCCCGGATCGAGGGAACGACGCAAGTGGCAGCCCCGCGACACCACGTGCATGTGTGCGACCACCCGCTCACGCGGGCGCAGGCGCGTCGGCTGAGTCGGCGCTTCGCCGTCGCCGGCGTGCAGATCGAGCCCGGCCGCTTACAGGAGATCGCGGCGGGTGCGGCCACCGTCGGCGACGAACACATCGACGTCGCGTTCGCGATGGTCGCGGTCGGCTTCGTCGCAGAGCGCCGCAACGCAAAATTGACGCGCATTCGCCGCCGGATGGGCCGCTGGCTGCTGGTGGGTGCGATGATCGTATTGAGTCTGTGTCTGCTGATCAGTCTGGCGATGGCCATGTTGACGCTGATGCAGCCGACGTTCACCGGGGGAATGAGTCAGCCCGTCGGTTGAGCCGGTAGCGACGGTTGGTTCGGAGGAGTCGAGCATCGAGAACGTAGTGACGCGCTGGGCGATCGGGGTCGTCGCCTTCGCGATGATCGCGATTGCATCCGTGTTGCCGTGGTATACAGCGCACAACGACCATGGCCACGGTTCCATGAGCGGCTGGGGGATCTGGGACATCAGCGGGAACCTCGGCGCCGCACTGCGGCCGCTGCCCTTCGCCGTGCTGATCCTGCTCGCCGCCGGCACGATGATCGTCGCTGCGGTGCGCGCCATGTTCGGCACCGCGCTTGCCGCGGCCATCGCCTGCTTCGTCGTCAGTCTGCTGCCGTTGATGACGGGCGGGGCGGTCGACCGGCGGCTGGCCGGAAGTGATTCTGTCGCAGTGATTCTCGGCCAGGCGGTCACCCCGATGATCGTCATCGGCTTCGCGGCATGTGTGGTGAGCTGGATCGGCTATGCCCGGTGCGTGCTGCGCGCGGCGCCGAAAGCCGAGGTCGCGGTCCAGCCGGCGCCGCCGGCATTCCACTGATCGGACTCTCCGGCGCACCGGCACCGTGCCCCGCGATTTACTTCGGGCATGGGTGCACGGGAACTGTTCGGTGGTGGGATCGCGGTCATCACAGGGGCCGGCTCGGGGATCGGAGCCGGCCTGGCCCGGCACGCGGCCCGGCTCGGTATGACGACGGTGCTGGCTGACGTCGACGCCGCTTCGGTCGCCGTCCTCCGGGACGAGCTGACGGCAGGCGGCGCAACAGCCGTCGACGCCGTGTGCGATGTCCGCGATGCCGAGGCCGTGCAGGCCCTGGCCGACCGGGTCAACAGCGACATCGGGCCGGTGCGCCTGCTGGTGAACAACGCCGGCATCGAACAGTTCGGCTACCTGTGGGACACCCCGGTCGCCAACTGGCAGCGTGTCATGGACATCAACGTCAGCGGCGTCTTCCACGGCGTGCGGGCCTTCCTGCCCGCCATGCTCGCGTCCGGCGAGCCGGCATGGGTGTGGAACATGTCGTCGGTCGGCGGCGTGTCGACCGTGCAGTTGCAGGCGCCGTACATCGTCAGCAAGCATGCCGTGCTGGCCCTGACCGAGTGTCTGCGCGTCGAGGTCGAACTGGCCGGCCACGACGACCATGTCTGCGTGCAGGCGGTGCTGCCCGGCCCGGTGCAGTCCAATATCTTCACCGCGGCCGGTGGAGTGGACGACGTCGGCGCCGACGCCTCGGAAGCCTCGGAGTCCGAGCGCGCGGCGATGCACCAACTCTCCGCCATGGACCCACTGACAGCTGCCGAGGTCATCTTCGACCATTCAGCGGCGGGTGGCTTCTACCTGACCACCCATCCCGACGCCGTTGCCGGGGCCATGGCCGACCGCGCCCGGGTACTCGGCGAGCAGGTGATTCCCAAGCTGCGCCACCGCCGGTTCACGACCAAGTGACACGTCACACCAGCGACGCGAGGAGCGCGGCCAGTCCGTACTCGAACACCGCGTCGTAGTCCGTCGGCGAGCGCAGGGCGTCAACCAGTTCCTGGTCGGGCCAGTCGTCGCCCCACAGCGAGGGGTCCTCTTCCTCGTGCTCGCCGCTGCGAATCGCCGAAAACTGCATCAGTGCAGAGGAAATCACGTGTACCTCGATGGATCGCAAGGCCAGGGCCGCTTGATTGCCGGTGATCCCCAGCGCGGCCAGTTCGGCGGCCAGGGTCTGTTGCACCGGCTGGAACAGCGACGGTGTCCGGTCGCGCTCGTGGGCGATCGCCATGAGGTGCTGTCGTTCGATGAGGGCAGTGCGCTGTGCGCGGGCGAGGGAGACGATGCGGTCTGTCGGGGTGTCGCCGGTCGCGGGCAGGCTCGCCATGACCTCGATGAGCCGGTCGATCAGGTGGTCGAACAGTTTGTCCCGGCCGCCGACATGCCAGTAGATGGACGTGACGGCCACGCCGAGATGCTCGGACAGGCTCCGCATGGAGAAACCCTCGACGCCGTCGCGCTCCAGTAGTGCCGCGGCGGTATCCAGGATGAGTTGAGCGTCAACAGGTTTCGACGCGCCATCCGACCCTCGCTGGGTTGCCTCGGCCATGACCACCTCCTTCGGCGTTGCCGACCACCTAATCACACCCGGGTCGCGATGAGCCTCTGGATCTGCGTCCCAGCACGGTGTAACACTGTTACAGTACTGCCGCTGACGGACGGTCGCGGCGGCAACAAGGGAGCGGATGTGTTCGATCTGAAGATCACCGGTGGCACGGTCGTGGACGGCACCGGCGCCGACCGGTTCACCGCCGATGTTGCGATCAAGGACGGCAAGATCGTGGAGGTTCATCGGCGGGGGCTGAATGACCCTGTGCTGTCCGGTGATTCAGCCGAGACGATCGATGCCGGCGGCAAGATCGTCGCGCCGGGGTTCGTGGACATCCACACCCACTACGACGGCCAGGTCAGCTGGGACAGCGTGCTGGAGCCGTCGAGCAACCACGGGGTGACGACGGTCGTCGCGGGCAACTGCGGCGTCGGCTTCGCGCCGGTGCGTCCGGGCCAGGAGGAATGGCTGATAGCCCTCATGGAGGGTGTCGAGGACATTCCGGGCACCGCGCTGACCGAGGGCATCACCTGGGGCTGGGAGAGTTTCGGCGAATACCTCGACGTCGTCGGACAGCGTGAGCTCGCCGTCGACATGGGTACCCAGATCGCCCACGGCGCGGTCCGGGCGTACGCCATGGGGGAGCGCGGCGCCCGCAACGAGCCGGCCACACCTGACGACATCAGAGCCATGGCGAAACTCGTGCAGGAAGCGATCGAGGCTGGGGCACTGGGCTTTTCGTCGTCCCGGACGTTGGCGCACCGCGCCATGGATGGTGAACCGGTGCCCGGCACCTTCGCCGCCGAGGACGAGCTGTTCGCCCTCGGCCGGGCCACCGCGGCCGGTGGGGCGGCGGTCTTCGAGTTGGCCCCGCAGGGCGCGGCCGGCGAGGACATCATCGCGCCACGTAAGGAACTCGACTGGATGCGGCGGCTCGGTGCGGAGATCGACTGCGGCCTGAGCTTCGCGCTCATCCAGGTCGACGCCGACCCGAACCTGTGGCGCGAACAGCTGGACCTGTCCGCCGCGGCGCACCAGGCCGGCAGTCGGCTGTTCCCGCAGGTGGCCGCCCGGCCGTTCGGCATGCTGCTGGGCTTCCCCGGACATCACGCCTTCACCCACCGGCCGACCTACCGTCGACTCGCAGCCGAATGTACGCGCGAAGAACTCGCCGAGAAGCTGGCCGAACCCGCCGTGCGGGCCGCGATCCTGGCAGAGGAAGACCTGCCGATCGACCCCACAAAGTTGTTCGACGGCATGTTCATGCTGGCGCAGAATGCGGCAAATCGCTTGTACCACATCGGTGAACCGCCGGATTACGAGCCAACCGTCGAGCGCACGGTGGCGGCCATCGCGCAGCAGCGCGGCGTGGATCCGCTGGCCGCGATGTACGACCTGATGCTCGAAGCCAGCGACGGATCCCCAGCCGGGGCCATGCTCATGTATCCGATGTTCAACTACTCGGAAGGCAACCATGACGCCATCCGCGAGATGCTCACCCATCCGGCCGGCGTGCTCGGGTTGTCTGACGGCGGCGCCCACTGCAGCATGATCTGCGACGCGTCGTACCCGACGTTCCTGCTCACCCACTGGGCCCGGGACCGCCACCGCGGCGAGAAGCTACCGCTGGAGTACGTCATCCGAAAGCAATCGCGTGACACCGCCCAGCTCTACGGTATGTCCGACCGCGGCGTGATCAGCGTCGGCAAGAAGGCCGACCTCAACGTCATCGATCTGGACGCGCTCACCCTGCACGCGCCGAAGATGGTGCACGACCTGCCGGCCGGTGGAAAACGCTTGGTGCAGGGTGCAAGTGGCTACGACGCCACGATCGTCAGCGGCACCGTCACGCGCCGCCACGGCATCGACACCGGTGCGCGTCCGGGTCGCCTGGTCCGCGGCATCCGCTAGATCGGCGCGCCCCGTCGGCACGTCCAGGTGGGATTTGTAATCCTGATGATTTCAGGAGCGCCGCGGCGTCTCCAGCCGGCCCATGACGCCGGCTGGCTGTCACCCATAAACGGGCCGCGGCCCGTCGGTCTGGGTACTCGGTACGGCTGCTGATGCACCCGATGCGCGTCAACGGTGCACACCGTCGATCGGCAGGTCACGCCAAAGGCAGTGGTACGTCGCCGTTCTGACGGTGCGCGACGCTCCGCTCGGAGCACCCCGGGCCCTCCGGCGACCGGTCCGCATCCACCGCGGATGTCGCGGTGCGGCCGGTACCCGTGAGCCGGGCCGAACCCTTCGCGCTGCACGCTTCTTATTCCCATCCGCGTTTCTGACGGATCACAGCGGCCGCCTCTTTCGGGTCGGCTCGGCAGAGTGGTCGTAAACCGTCAGGAAGGCAGGTCGCGTGGTGGCTGATTCGTCGAACCGATTCCATCTGGCCGTGGCGCTGGACGGCGCGGGATGGCACCCGGCCGCCTGGCGGGAGGCCGACGCCCGACCCGGGGAGCTCTTCAGCGCCGGCTATTGGACCGATCTGGTCATCGAGGCCGAGCGCGGCGCACTGGACCTGGTCACCATCGAGGACTCACTGGCCGTTCAATCCGACGATCCGTTCGTGCCCGATGAGCGAATCGATCGGGTCCGTGGCCGGCTGGACGCCGCGCTCATCGCGGCGCGAGTCGCACCGCGTACGCGGCGGATCGGCCTGGTACCGACGGCGGTGGTCACCCATACCGAGCCCTTCCACGTCTCGAAGTCCATCGCGACCCTCGATTACGTGAGCGCAGGGCGGGCCGGTGTCCGCGTCCAGATCGCGGGACGGCCGGACGTGGCGGCGCACTTCGGGCGACGCGAGCCGGCAACGCGGCAGCGGGCCGATGAATACTTCACGGAGAGTGCGGATTACGTCGAGGTCCTGCGTCGCTTGTGGGACAGCTGGGAAGACGACGCGGAGATCCGCGACGCTGCCACGGGGCGGTTCATCGACCGGGACAAGCTGCACTACATCGACTTCGAGGGCCGCTGGTTTTCGGTCAAGGGTCCGTCGATAACGCCGCGTCCACCGCAGGGCCAGCCGATCGTCGCGGCCCTCGGCCATGGCGGGGCGTCCTTTGACCTCATCGCCGGCAGCACGGACCTCGGGTTCGTCACCCCCCGCGATGCCGCGGATGTCGCCGACATCGTCGGCGACATCCGCGCCCGCCAGCAGGCCGTCGGTCGGGGGTCCGAGACGCTGCACATCTTCGGGGATCTGGTGGTCTTTCTCCACGGCAGCGAATTGGCGGCGCAGGCCCGTCGCCACCGGCTCGATGAACTTGCCGGTGCCGAATACCGTAGTGACGCAGCGATTTTCGCCGGCACCGCGAGCCAGTTGGCCGATCTGCTGCAGGAGTGGCACGCCGCGGGCCTGACGGGCTTTCGGCTGCGGCCCGCGACGCTGCCCCATGACCTGGTCCAGATCACCGAGTATCTGGTGCCCGAATTGCGCCGACGCGCGCTGCTGCGTCCCGAGGCCGACGCGCCCACGCTGCGCGGGTTACTCGGCCTACCGCGTCCGGCCAACCGCTATGCGGTCGCCTGAACCCCGACACCTGCAGAATCCGAGGATCATCCAATGGGCAAGCCAGCCAAGCAGATTCACCTGGCAGCACACTTCCCAGGAGTCAACAACACCACCGTGTGGAGTGACCCGGCAGCCGGTAGTCACATCGAATTCAGTTCGTTCGTGCACTTCGCCCAGACTGCCGAACGTGGGAAATTCGACTTCCTGTTCCTGGCCGAAGGACTGCGTCTGCGCGAACAG
Organism: Mycolicibacterium sp. CBMA 226; assembly: GCF_009729075.1. Lineage (GTDB taxonomy): Bacteria > Actinomycetota > Actinomycetes > Mycobacteriales > Mycobacteriaceae > Mycobacterium. The sequence continues at coordinate 139,630 of NZ_VTGY01000020.1, forward strand.
AACGGACAGATCTATGACCTCGACGTGGTCGGGCGGCCGGATACCTTCACCGTGCTGGCGGCCTTGGCCGCCGTGACCGACCGGCTCGGGTTGACCGGCACCATCAATTCGACCTTCAACGAGCCCTACGAAGTTGCCCGGCAATTCGCCTCGCTGGATCATCTGTCGGCGGGCCGCGCGGCGTGGAACGTCGTGACGTCGTGGGATGCGTTCACCGGTGAGAACTTTCGCCGCGACGGCTTCCTGGCCGAGGACCAGCGCTATGAACGCGCCAAGACGTTCCTGCGGACGGCGCTCGAGCTCTTAGATTCGTGGCACGGTGACGAGATCGTGGCCGACAAGACCGACGGGGTGTTTCTGTCCGATCCGACCGCCGGTGCGTTCGCGCACACGGACTCGCATTTCGACATCCATGGTCGGTTCAACGTGCCCCGCAGCCCCCAGGGGCGGCCGGTGATCTTCCAGGCGGGCGATTCGGACGAGGGCCGGGAATTCGCAGCATCGGCCGCGGATGCGATTTTCTCCCGCCACAGCACCTTGGAGGCCGGGCAGGCGTTCTATACCGACGTCAAAGGCAGACTCGCACGGTACGGGCGTCGCCATGACGAGTTGCTCATCCTGCCTGCCGCCACGTTCGTGGTCGGCGACACCGACAAGGAGGCTGCCGAGCTCGCACACGAGGTACGGCTTGCCCAAGTGTCCCCACAGACCGCGATCAAGTTTCTCGAGCAGCTCTGGAATCGCGACCTTTCCGAACATGATCCGGACGGACCGCTGCCGTCGGTGGATCCGGTCGTGGGGGAGAACACCATCTCGCGGGGCCGCGCCAGTGTGCGCGCGTTCCGCGACCCGATCGCGATCGCCGCCGAGTGGCGGGCGAAAGCGGAGGCGCAGAACCTGAGCAGCCGCGAACTGATCGTGGAGGTAACCGGCAGGCAGTCGTTCATCGGGTCACCCCAGACGATCGCGACGACGATCGACGACTTCGTTCAGGCCGATGCGAGCGACGGTTTCATCCTGGTTCCGCACATCACGCCTGGCGGCCTCGATCCGTTTGTCGACCGCGTCGTGCCGCTGCTGCAGGAGCGCGGTACGTACCGAACCGAATACACGGGTACCACGTTGCGCGACCACCTTGGGCTGGCGCCGTTGTCCCCGCCCTCGGCCCGTACGAAGCAGTCGACCGAGGTGGCGTCGTAGCCCATGGCGACTCCACTGACTGTGCTCGATCTGGTGCCGATCCCGTCGGGTTCGACTGCGCCGCAGGCACTGCGCAATAGCATCGATCTGGCCAAGCGCGCAGAAGCTCTTGGTTATGCGCGCTACTGGTTCGCCGAACATCACCTCAATCCCGGGATTGCCGGCACCGCGCCGGCCGTCCTGCTTGCCCTGACCGCTGCGGAGACCTCGACCATCCGACTCGGCTCGGGCGCGGTACAGATGGGCCACCGGACCGCGGTGTCGACAGTGGAGGAATTCGGTCTACTGGACGCGCTGCACCCCGGCCGGTTCGACCTGGGTCTGGGGCGCTCGGGAGGCAAGCCGCGCGAATCGAAGGTGCCGGTGCCGGCCGCGGCAGCCACTCCGGGCAACGGTGTGGCCCGAAACGGGCTGTTGATTCCCGCGAAGTTCGACCCGCTCCCGCTGCTGAAGTCCCCGCGGTTTGCCCTTCAGCGGGCTCTGCTGCAGCAACCCGGTGCACAGTCGCAGGACTACACCGACCAGGTCGACGACATTCTTGCGTTGATCGCCGGCCGCTACCGCAACGCCGATGGGCTGACGGCGCGGGTGGTGCCGGGCGAAGGTGCTGACCTCCAGATCTGGATCCTGGGCAGCAGCGGCGGCGAGAGCGCCGAGGTCGCCGGTGCGCGAGGGTTGCGGTTCGCCGGCAATTACCACGTGGCACCGGCGTCGGTCATCGAGGCGACCGACGCCTACCGGGCCGCGTTCCGGCCGTCGGCCGAACTCGCCGCGCCGTACGTTGCGGTCTCGGCGGACGTCGTCGTCGCCGAAGATGAGCCCACCGCCCGGGAACGCGCCACCGGATACGGCCTGTGGGTGCGCAGTATCCGCACGGCCGAGGGCGCGATCCCGTTTCCGACGCCGGCCGAAGCACGGGCGCACCAGTGGACGGCGGCCGATCGTGAGCTCGTCGCGGACCGGGTGGACACCCAGTTCGTCGGGACCGCGGCGCAGGTCGCCGACCAGCTCGAACAATTGCGCGACGCGACGGGGGCCGACGAGCTGATCATCACGACCATCACCCATGACCACCGCGACCGCGTGCGGTCCTACGAGCTGCTTGCGCAGGAGTGGTCCCGACGGTGAACGGGAACAGATGCGCAGCGGCGCAGACACTTTCAAGGTATCGCTGAACCCTCCGCGCCAGGCGTGGTGAGTCCTGCAGCCGGTGACTGGCGTTCTTGCCTAGGCTGGACCCATGACACCGGGCAGCGGCCTTTTCCAGATCGAGGACTGCGTCGACGAATCAGGGGCGGTGACGCTGCCGCCCGGCGCGACGCTGATCGCCTTGATCGACGGAAACGTCGCGCATCTGCCCGACATGGTGGCATACCGCTACCTGGACTACTCCGGTGCCGATGCACGGACTTTCGAAGTGACGTGGTCCGAGCTCGGGGTGCGCCTGACGGCCATCGCGGCCCGGGTGCAGGCCGTCACCGAACGCGGTGATCGAGTTGCCATTATGGCGCCGCAGGGGCTCGACTATGTCGCCGGGTTCTTCGCGGCGATCAAGGCCGGCGCCATCGCGGTCCCGTTGTTCGCGCCCGAACTGCCGGGTCATGCCGAGCGTTTGGACACCGCGCTGAACGACGCACGGCCGACGGCGATCCTGACGACGACAGCGGCGCTGCCGGCCGTCACCGCGTTCCTGTCCGCTCATCCGGATGTCGGAGCCCCCGCAGTCATCGCCATCGACGACGTGCCGGACGACGCGGGCGTTTCGTTCGAACCCGTCCACCTCGAGATCGACGACGTCTCGCACCTGCAATACACCTCGGGCGCGACCCGGCCGCCCGTCGGCGTGGAGATCACCCATAAAGCCGTGGGCACCAACCTGATTCAGATGATCCTTTCCATCGACATGCTGGACCGCAACACGCATGGCGTCAGCTGGCTGCCGCTGTATCACGACATGGGTCTCTCGATGATCGGGTTTCCGACGGTATATGGCGGTCACTCGACGTTGATGTCGCCCACCGCGTTCGTCCGCCGGCCGCTGCGTTGGATCAAGGCGTTGTCGGACGGCTCGAAGGTCGGCCGAGTGGTTACTGCCGCACCGAATTTCGCCTACGAGTGGACGGCGCATCGGGGTGCGCCGAGCCCGGGCGCCGACATCGACCTGGCGAATGTGGTGATGATCGTCGGTTCGGAGCCGGTCAGCATGGACGCCATCAAGAGCTTCAACTCGGTCTTCGAATCGTATGGACTCCCGAAGACGGCGATCAAGCCGTCCTATGGCATCGCCGAGGCGACACTTTTCGTCTCCAACATCGCGCCCGACGCGGAGGCGACGGTTCGGTACTTCGACCGCGAGCAGCTTGCGTCGGGCGCGGCGGTGCCGGTGTCCGAGGACGCACCGGGTGCGGTTGCGCAGGTGGCCTGCGGGCAGCCGGCGAGCAGTCTCTGGGTGGTGTTGGTGGACCCGGTCACCGGAGCCGAACAGCCCGATGGCCGGGTCGGTGAAATCTGGTTGCAGGGCAACAACATCGGCCGTGGTTACTGGGGGCTGCCGGAGGAGACCCGAGAGGTTTTCCACGCTCGGCTGCGCAAGCCCCTGCCGCTGAACAGTCACGCTGACGGCGCCGATGTCTCGGGATCGTGGTTACGCACAGGCGATCTGGGCTTCTACCTCGACGGCGAGTTGTACGTGACGGGGCGCTTGGCCGACCTGATCACGATCGGCGGACAGATGCATTATCCGCAGGACATCGAGGCCACCGCCGCTGACGCGTCACCGCTGGTGCGGCGTGGCTACGTGACGGCATTCACCGTGCCGGCCGACGGTGGCGAACAGCTTGTGATCATCGCCGAACGGGCGTCGGGCACGGCCCGCCATGATCCGCAGCCGGCGATCGAGGCGGTCCATGCGCTCGCCTCGGAGCGTCACGGCGTGACCGTCGCCGACGTGCGACTGCTGCCCGCCGGCGGCATCCCGCGCACCACCAGCGGGAAGCTGGCCCGGCGCGCCTGCCGTGCCGCGTATCTGGGCGGAACCCTTTAGCCCCGTTCTCTCTCGCGTTCCGCTATGAACGGCCTCATAAAGAAGCGGGGGTTACTGCGGTGCTGGGGCGGATTCTGGCTACTCTAGCTTCATCCTTGACGGCTGGATATGAAGAAGATCATAATTCGGATCGTCTGATCCGCCCATCAGGAGTCGCCCGATGCCGCCCGACACCCGCCAGTCGATGGTGCTCGCCGCCGTCGAGCTGCTGCGTGAGCGCGGTGTGGACGGTGTCACGCTCGACGATGTACTGAGCCGCAGTGGCGCACCCCGGGGTTCCATCTACCACCACTTTCCTGCTGGGCGTGCCCAGATTATCGACGAGGCCGCGCAGCTCAGCGGTGATGCGATCTCCCGGCTGATCTCCAAGGCGGCCTCCGGCGGACCTGCGGCAATTGTCGACGCTGTCACAGGTTTCTGGCGAAAGCTGCTGCGCCAGAATAATTTTGCTGTCGGATGCCCGGTGGTGTCCATCGCCGTCAGCGCCCCGCCGGATTCGGCGCTCGCTCAGCATGCCAATCAGATTTTCCGGACCTGGCATCAGTTGGTCACCGATTGCCTGGTGGCGGACGGCCTCGACACCGCAGTTGCCCGCCGGCTCGCGACCATGTCGCTCGGTGCCATCGAGGGTGCGATCACCATGTGCCGGGCCACGTCGAGCCTGCAGCCGCTCGACGACGTGAACGCCGAGCTGAAGCTGTTGCTGGCCGCCCGAACGCTTTTCGCCACCGGCGCAAGTACACCGAAGGGACGTTGAAATCATGGAGTGGACCGGTGCGGTGTATGCCGACGCCCCGACCGTCGAGGTTTCGACGTGGATCGACGCGGCCGTGGCGCGGGTCTGGGAACTGGCCTCGGACATCACGGTGATGCCCGAGTGCAGCCCGGAGTTGCAGCGGGTCGAGTGGCTCGCGGGCTGCGACAAACCTTGTCTCGGTGCCCGATTCGTCGGCCACAACAGTCACCCCGCGCTTGGGACCTGGTCGACCGAGTGCGAGATCGTCGAGTACGAACCCCAGCACGTGATGGCCTGGGCGATCGGCGATGCCGGCAATCCGACCGCAACCTGGCGTCTGAGCCTCAGCCCCGAGGGCACCGGGACCCGGCTGGCGGAATGGGTTCAGATGGGACCCGCGCCCTCGGGCTTGTCGCTGGCGATCGCCCGCATGCCGGACAAGGAGCAGAAGATCGTCTTCAATCGGCTCCGCGAATTCGAGTCCGGTATGCAGTGCGTCCTGGCGCACATCAAGCAGCGAGCCGAAAGCTGATGCGCGCGGCGACAACGGTCGAGGCCGACAGTCTCGGAAACTGGAAGTACCAGCGGATTTTCGTCTCGGAGGCCGAGAAACTGGGTCTCGACATCTGTTGGGTCGCCGAGGCGTGGGGATCCGACGCGCCCTCGGCCCTGGGTTACTATGCCGCATGTACGGAGCGGATGCTGTTGGGATCAGGCATCATTCAGCTCGGCACCCGCACACCCGTGGCCATCGCTCAAGCCGCGATCACGCTGTCCAACTTGTCGGAAGGGCGCTTCCTCCTGGGCCTGGGCGCATCGGGACCGCAGGTCATCGAAGGACTGCACGGCGTTCCGTTCGACAAGCCGCTGGGCCGGATGCGGGAGACCATCGACATCATCCGCCAAGCGGTCGCGGGGGAGCGAGTCTCCTACAGCGGCAAGCAGTTCCACATCCCGCTGCCGGGCGGCGACGTGAAACCGATGCGGCTGTCGATGCGGGCGGAGCACCAAATCCCGCTGTACATCGCCAGTCTCACGCCCGCGATGCTGCGGCTGACCGGCGAGGTCGCCGACGGCTGGCTCGGCACCAGCTTCGTGCCCGAAGGTGCCGACGACGCCTACTTCGCCCATCTCGACGACGGCCTCGCCCGCTCCGGACGGCGCCGCGCCGATCTGGACATCTGCCAGGGCGCCGAGGTGTCCTTTGCCCGCGACGAGGCGCACCTGAAGACGCTGATCGACGCCCGGAAGTCGGAGTTGGCGTTCAGTCTGGGTGGAATGGGTTCGGCCTCGACCAATTTCTACAATCAGGCCTACAGCCGGCAAGGCTGGGCCGAGGTTGCGGCCGCGGTCCGGGACCGCTGGCAGTCCGGCGACCGTACGGGCGCGGCGGCGCTGATCACCGACGAGATGATCCTGGCCACCACTTTGATCGGCACCGCGGACATGGTGCGCGACCGCCTGCAGGTGTGGTGCGACGCCGGCGTCGACACCGTCCGCATCTACCCGGCGGGCGACACCCTCGAAGAACGGTTCGCCACCCTCGGTGAGGCGATCGACCTGGTGCATTCGATCACCCGGTAGTCCGCACCGCCGGCTACGTGTACGCGACGTGCACCCGGTGAATGCGTCCTTCGAACGGGAACGGCGCGCGTTCGCGGTAGTCCATCGATACCGGTGAGCCCAGGCAGGTGCCGATGTCGAGGCAGTCGTTCGCGGTGAACAGCAGCGGGGCGCTGATCGAAACCTGGCCGGCGGCCACTGTCTCGCCGTCGACGGCGACGGTGATGTCCAGCGGGCCGCCGGGCCGTGGCTCGGCGTACTGGGTCGTCACCGTGATGGTGTGGCGACCGGGCGGGATGGCGGCTGCGGACTGAATCTTGGTGCGCTGCAGGATGAACAGGTTGTACTCGTAGCGAATGTGGCCGTCCTCGAGGTAGCAGGTCAGGCCACCTGCGCCGCTGCCCAGGGCGTACAGCACGCCGGACGCGTTCTCCGGGACATCGGCGTCGATGGTCACCACGTTGTTCTTGTTGCCCAGGGCGGGCGCGCAGAACTCGGGCATGCGGATCATGTCGCCGGAGAACTCCCATTCCCGGAACGGCGGCGCGATCCGCAATTCCGGGTGGTACACGGGAACCCACAGCCCGCCACCGATTGGCAGCACGGCGTTTCGGGCCGCTTCGATGGCGAACATCTCCCGCATCTGTGCGAGCTTCTCCGGCTGGTCGGCGGCCAGGTCCTTGGCCTGCGACCAGTCTTCGTCCAGGTTGTGCAGCTCCCACACATCCAAATCTGGCGTCCAGGTCGCGATGCCCGGTGGTTGCCCCGGGACCCACGGCAACCGCGGGCCGCGCGCCGACGCCATCCAGCCGTCGTGGTAGATGGCTCGGCTACCCATGATCTCGAAATACTGAGTCTTCTTGCCACCCGGCGCATTTCGGTCTGCCAAGGTGCGGGCGAAGCTGGCGCCGGCAAGCGGCATCTGCGGTTCGCCGTAAACCGTGCGCGGCGGCTCGATGCCGACCACTTCGTAGATCGTCGGCACGACGTCGTTGCAGTGCAGGAAGTTGTCACGTGGCACGGCGTCGGCAGCGATCTTCGCCGGCCAGCGCACCGCCAGAGGATTGCGCGTCCCGCCGAGATCTGAGGCCAGCAGCTTCATGCCCTTGTATGGTGTGCTGCCGGCCCAGGCCCAGCCCGCGTGGTACTGATTGTCGACCAGGGGAGAACCGAGGGCGTCCAGCCCGCCGAGTTCGTCGAGGGCGTCGATGTGCTGACGGACGGTGGTCGGAATTCCGTTCTGCGCCAACAGCTCCGAGATGGTGCCGTTCTGGCCTTCACCCGAGGAGCCGTTGTCGCCCCAGATGTACAAGAACAGCGTGTTGTCGGCGTAACCCAGTGCCTCGAGTTCGTCCGCGATCCGGCCGACCTGGACGTCGACATGCTCAGCATAACCGGCGGCGACCTCCATCAGGCGGCGCTGGAACGGCTTTTCGTCGTCCGGGATGTCATCCCACGCCGGTAGCGTCTCGTCGCGCTCGGTGAGCGCACAGTCCTGCGGGATCCAGCCCTTGTCCTTGGCTCGCTCGAATACCCGCTCGCGGTAGGCATCCCAGCCGTCGTCGAACTTGCCCGCGTACTTGTCCGCCCACTCTTTCATGATGTGGTGGGGGCCGTGCAGGCAGCCGCTGGCCCAGTACATGAAGAACGGCTTGTCGGCATTGAAGGCCTTGTGCCGGCGCAGCCAGGAGATGGCGTCGTCGGCGAGATCTTCGGACAGGTGGTAGCCCTCTTCGGCGGTCTTCGGCGGGGCGGCGACGGTGGTGTTGCGCACCAGGTTCGGCTCGTACTGCGACGCCTCACCGGCGAGGAATCCGTAGAAGTACTCGAAACCCAAACCGGTGGGCCAGTTTTCGAACGGGCCGGCTGCGGTGGTTTCCTCTGCCGGGGTGTTGTGCCACTTGCCGAACGCCGACGTCGCGTAGCCGTACTGCTTGAGCACCTCGGCGACCGTGGCGCTGGACCGCGGAATCTTGCCCGCGTAGCCGTCCCAGTCATTGGCGAGTTCGGCGATCTGGCCGTTGCCGATCTCGTGATGGTTACGTCCCGTCAACAACGAGGCCCGCGTCGGCGAGCACATCGCGGTGGTGTGAAACCTGTTGTACGAGACGCCTTCAGCACAGATCCGGTCCAGCGTCGAGGTGGTCACCTCACCACCCAACGTCGACGGCAGACCCGGGCCGGCGTCGTCGATCAGGACGATGACGATGTTGGGGGAGTCGTCGTGCAGACGCTTGGGGACCGTGCGCGGCTGGTACGTCGACTCCTGCAGCGTCCGGCCGGCAATACTGCCGGACGGAACCGGAGGGAATGGCAACACGCCACCGTTCGGCAGTACCGGCGCCACCATACTCGTGTCAGACAACTCGACCCCTCTTTCTGCTGATGCTGCAAGAGACTGTTCCCGAATCCGGGGTCTACTGTGCCGTACAGCGCTGACGGCCGCGTCAGCGGGGGAGATCTCCGCCGATCCGGGTCAAGCCCGGTAACCGTCCAGGAAGCCGGTGAGTCCCGACGGGGTGTGCGGTCCGATGGCGATCTGTTCGACCACACCGATCCCGGTGCGCTCGCCCATGGTCGCCTTGACGACGTTCTGCAGATGCAGCGAAGTGAAATCGGTGGGGTTGAAATCGTCCAAACGGATTGATTCCCGGCCGATCTCGTATTGGCCGTGATTGGACCCGTGCCCCCAATGCGGATGCCAGTAGCCGATGCCGCGCATCCGGAACGTGTAGAGCTTCTCCAGTTCGATGTGGGTCTCACCCTCGACGGGATCGGTGAACCACAGGTGCGCCCGCCGGATCTCGCGCCGGCCAGGCTCCCAGTCGAGCTCATAGCCGACGTTGTAGCACTCGCGCACCCCGACCCGACTGCACGGTGACGCGGCCGCTGGCAGCGGGTCCAGGACGGCGGCCGTCTCCAGCCACCGGCGTCCGTCCTCGTGCTCGTGGAACGCGTAATGGGTGAATCGATCCGCGAAATGCAATGGTGCCCAGAGCCAGAAGACCTGGAATGGCATGGGCTGCCGCAGCAGGGCGAGCTGTTCGCCGACGGGCCGGACGCCCCAGGACCGATCCCGGGTGCCCGGCACGTCACCGGCCCTGACCGTCAGCTCGTCGCCGTCGACGGTAATCGTGCCTTCCCAGGACCCCCATTGGGTGAGCCTGGTGTGGTCGGTGAGCACGATGCCTTCGGCTGTGCGTCGCTGCTGACGCGGCTCTTCGAGGGCCACGGTCGTGGCCCGGAACGTCAGGTCGCAGACGATGTTCTGCTCGTTGGGCTCGACGATGTAGCGGATGGTGCGCATCGGCTCGACGACTTCGATGCGGAACGGCCCGATGGTGGCCGACCGGTCGAGAGGCATCGCCCCCGAAGCGAAGACCGAGTGTTCGACACCGTCTTTCACGATGCTGAAGGCGGCATCGATGATCCCGCGAACCGGGTAGTGCCCCATGGCCGCGCCGAAGTAGAAATCGCCGTCGCGCTGGTGGCCGTTGAACCAGTAGCGGTCGTAGTGGTTGGGGTCGCCGCTGGCCGGGACGCCGACCGGGTCGGCCGAGGAGTGAATCGGGTAGTCGTCAAAGGGCGTCAGCATGGTGGCGTCATTGCCCCGGTTCGCTGATCTTCACCAGCATCTTGCCGATGTTCGCCCCGGTGAACAGGCCATTGAGCGCGTCGATACTGGATTCCAGTCCCTCGTAGACGGTTTCGCGATGCACCAGCAGACCCTGCCGTTCCCAGCTGCTCAGCGCGGCGAATGCCTCGTCGAAGCGCGCCCATTCTTCGAGCGCGATGAAGCCCTGCATCGTCGAGGCGGTCGAGAGCAGGTTCACGTAATTGGACGGGCCCGGATGATGGCCGGTGAGGTACGTGGTGATGATGCCGCACATAACGACGCGCGCTCGGTGGGCGAGATGGCCCAGCACGGCATTGAGGATGTCGCCGCCGACGTTGTCGAAGTAGACGTTGATCCCACCCGGGCATGCCGCTCTCAGCGCAGCTGGGAAGTCATCGGCCTTGTAATCGACGCAGGCGTCGAACCCGAATTCCTCGACCACGACACGGCACTTCTCCGGACCGCCCGCGATGCCGACGACCCGCGCGCCGGCGATCTTGGCAATCTGGCCGGCTACCGAGCCGGTGGCACCCGCCGCAGCGGAGACGACGACCGTCTCACCAGGTTGCGGCTTGCCGACGCCCGTCATGCCGAAGTAGGCGGTCGCCCCGGTCGGTCCGTATATCGACATCACCGCGAGAGGATCGGTGTACCCGACGACCGGCGTGCTGAACAGGTCGTCGCGGATGATCGCGTAGTCCTGCAGTCCGGTCAAGGTGGTGACCAGATCACCGACTTTGTATGCGTCACAGCGTGATTCGACCACCTCGCCGATACCGGCCACGCGTACCACCTCACCCAGTTCCAGTGCCGGGAGGTAACCGGGTTCGCCGTCCAACCAGGTCCGGGCCGCGGCATCGATGCCGACGTAGGTCGTCCGCAGCAGTGCCTCGCCTTCGACGGGCACCGGCGCAGGCACCGTCACCATCTCGGTGTCGTCGGGGGAGACCAGCCCGTTGGGGCGGCGACGCAGCAGGATCTGACGGTTGTCTCGGTTCATCGTGTCGTTTCTGTGTTGTACCGGCGAATTTTCAAATTGATTATTAAAAGTCGCCTCGGTTATCGTCAACCCCGAATGTGGAAGTGGTCGCCAGGAGAGCCAGATGAGCGTGAACAACGCAGCGCCCCGCCGGGGTCGGCCGCCGCGCATCGACCAAAGCGCCATTGCCGCAGCGGTTTTGGAACTCGGAACCGAGAATGCGACAATGCGACGGGTCGCCGAACATCTCGGCGTAAGCCTGCCCGGGCTCTACCACCACGTGAAGAACCAGGACGACCTGCTGCGGCTGGCCACGGTGAGCGCCCTGACCAACTCACCGCCGCCGCGATACACCGGCGGCCACTGGGCGACATGGCTGCGCGACTATGCGACCTACATCCGGACGGTCCTGGCTGCTGAACCCGCGCTCGTGGAGAAGTTCGTCAGCGGCGCCGTCGCCCATGACGCCGAGATGGAGTACACCGCAGAGGCGGTCGAAGCGCTTGCCGCGCAAGGCTTGTCGCCCAGCGACGCCCTTGCCGTGTGGGCGTCCGTCAGCACCATGGCCGTAGGTAGCGTCACCGAGGCGCACCGTGAGTATCTGTACGCCGAGAGCGGCCGACCGTGGCTGGCCCGGATTCTCGCGCTCACCGGAAAGCGTCCGCCGTCGCAGTATCCGACGTTGCGTGCCATCGCGAAGGACGGCGACGACCCGTTCGGCGACGCGGCATTCCAGCATCGAATGACGTTGTTGCTGGGCGGTATCGCGGCCCACTACGGGTTGGCGCCTGAACCGGTCTGAACGCGCCCGGCGTCAGGCTGCGCGCCGGCCTTTCGACGTTGACATCTGCTTGGGCGCCTTCGTGGCACCCAAGCAGATGTGAGCGTCAGCTGCGTGGGTACGTCGGGTATTCGATGCCCGACAGGAACTGCACCACGCGAACCACCTGGCACGAGTAGCCGAACTCGTTGTCATACCAGCAGTACAGGATGGCCTGGTCGCCGTCGACGATGGCGGCGTTGGCGTCGATGATCGACGCCGCGCGCGAACCGATGAAGTCGCTCGACACCGCATCGGTGGCGGCGGTGTAATCGAGGTTGCGGCTCAACGGACCCGACAGCGACGTCTCGCGTAGGTGCGTGAGCACCTCGTCCTTCGTCGTCTCGTTCTCGAGCTGCAGGCTCAGGATGGCGATCGACACGTCGGGGGTGGGAACGCGGATCGAGTTACCCGTGATCTTGGCCTTGAGCTCCGGCAGCGCCTTGGCGACGGCGGAGGCCGCGCCGGTCTCGGTGATGGTCAGGTTCAACGGCGCAGAGCGGCCACGACGGTCGGCCTTGTGGTAGTTGTCCAGCAGGTTCTGGTCGTTGGTGAACGAGTGGACCGTTTCGACGTGGCCGCGGATGATGCCGAACTTCTCGTCCATCGCCTTGAGCGGCGGCACGATCGCGTTGGTGGTGCACGACGCACACGAGAAGATCTGCTGGCTGACGTCCTGTCCCAGGTGGTTGACACCGTGCACGATGTTCGGCACGTCGCCCTTACCCGGTGCGGTCAGGACGACCTTCGAGATGCCGGGACGCAGGTGCTGCTCGAGGCCGGCGCGGTCGCGCCACTTGCCGGTGTTGTCGATGAGGATCGCGTCGTCGATGCCGTACTGCGTGTAGTCGACTTCGGACGGGTCGTTGGCGTAGATGAACTTGATGACGTTGCCATTGGCGATGAGGAGGTTGTTCTCCTTGTCGACCTTGATGGTGCCGTTGAAGTGGCCGTGTACCGAGTCGCGGCGCAGCAGCGACGCGCGCTTCTTGAGATCGTCGGCGCCACCGCTGCGGACCACGACGGCCCGCAGGTTCAGGCCGTTGCCGCCGCCGGCCTTCTCGACCAGCAGTCGGGCCACGAGGCGACCGATCCGGCCGAAGCCGTAGAGGACGACGTCACGCGGGCCCTGCGGCTCGGCCTTGTTGTCGCCGGTGACCTCGGAGAGCGCGTCCGCGACGAAGTCGGCGACCGAGAGGCCGCGCGCGTCCGCACGGTAGGCGTGCACCAGCAGGCCGAGGTCGATCTTGGCGGGACCCAGATCGAGGTTCGCCAGCGCCTCCAGGAACGGGAAGGTCTCCACCACCGACAGCTCCTCGCCGGCGATCTGCCGGGCGAAGCGGTGGGTACGCAGGATGCTGATCACCGACTTGTTCACCAGCGACCGGCTGTGCAGCAAGACGGTGACGCCGCGCGTGCGGTGCAAGGTGCCGACGATCGGAATCATCGCCTCCGCCAGGGCTTCCTGGGTGTTCCAATTGGCAAGTTCTGGTGTATTCAACTCATCTGTCCTACGGGTCGCTTGGCCGATCGCGCTGAGCAGCGCATTCATGTTAGCGATCGGCATTTCCGGCTCTGCAGGTTGCTCCCGGTGGCAGGGCACGTAGGGCTTGACAGCCGGCCGAACAGGCGCTCACCCAGCGGTTACGGCTCCGTGGCCGGCTGGATTCGCCGCAACACCGGCACCAGGCCGGCCAGCGCGGCAACGTTCGCCACGACGATCAGGGCGATCGTGTACCCGGGGGAAACGTCGTAGACAGCGCCGAGGAGCCCGCCCGCGATGAGCAGTGCGACACCCCGCAACAGCGCCAGCCAGCCGAAGGCAACGGCTCTGCTATTTGCCGGTACGAGCTCGGTGACGACCGATTTGACGGTGGAATCGAGCACCCCGTTGACGACGCCCCAGACCGCGACGCCGATCCAGACCAGGGTTCGGTCGCCGGTGAAGGCGATGGCGGAGCACGCCGCGGCGAGCGGCACGACGAGGAGGACGACGGGTCCACGCTTGTCGTAGACGCGACCCATCACCAGGCCTGCCGCACCGTCGACGGCCATGGCGACGGCGAACAGGATCGGCACCTGGGCGTCGGTGAGCAGGCCGGTGCGCTGGGCGTGGAACGCCAGCAGCGGGAACGACGCGACACCACACGACAAGAAGCCGATGGTGACGACGTACTGCCAGAACTGCGCAGGCAACCGCTTCGATTCCACAGCGGTGCCGGTCTTGGACCCCGTGGCTTCGCGAACGGCCGCTTCTTCGTAGCTCCGCGGGTCGGGCACCCGAAATCGAAGCCAGCCCAGCAGGATCAAGACCAGCACACCGGGAACGATCAGTACCCCGAATGCCATTCGGTAGTCGCCCGCGTGGGCGCTCAACACCGCCGCCAGCAGCAACGGACCGGCGATGGCGCCGGTCTGATCGAGGGCCTGGTGCACACCGAACGCGCTACCACGCCCGGTGCTCGTCGAAGCATGCGACAGGAGAGTGTCTTTCGCCGGCGAGCGGACTGCCTTGCCCAGTCGTTCGGTGCCATACAGCAGCAGCGCCGGCACGAGTGATCCGGTGACCCCGATCAGCGGCACACTCAACACCGTCAACGCATAGCCGGTGATGGTCCAGGCCCAGTAGTGCTGGGTTCGGGCGACGGCGTAGCCGGCAACGACGCGCAGCCCGTACCCGATGAATTCGCCTGCGCCGGCGACCAATCCGACGATGGCGGCGGACGCGCCGAGGGTCGCCAAGTATGGGCCGATGATGCTGCGGGCGCCCTCGTACACCATGTCGGCGAGCAGACTCACGACGCCGAAGGCGAGGATGAAGTACCAGGGCTTGAGCTGTCGGCGGGTCACGCCCAGATTCTGCACGTAGAACCGGCGACGGTCGCGGCCAACCACCTCCTGCCCGCCGGATTTAGACGTTCGCACAAAGTCACTGGCTGCGCATCTATGTTTTGGCGACTGTCCGGCAACGGTCGCGGCTCATCAGGCTTGGCCTACTTGCGCACGAACCGGAAGGACACTGGTGGGAATTCGAAGTCTGGACAGCACGGCTGACGACGCGGTGAGCCCTCCGAGCGAACGTGGCCACGATATTCTCAACCGCGGCTTCGGATTTCGAGCCGCGCTGTCGCTGGCTTTCGCCGACATCTCGCCGATCGTCGCCCTCTACGCGATCTTCGCGCTGGGCCTGTTCGCTGCGGGTCCCCGTTTCTTCTGGGCATTCCCGATCGTGCTCTGCGGGCAGCTGCTGGTCGCACTTGTCTTCGGCGAGCTGGCATCGCGATTTCCGTATGCAGGCAGCGTCTACCAGTGGGCCCGGCACGCGAAGGGCACGACGTGGGGGTGGACGGCCGCGTGGGCGTACATCTGGGGTCTGACGCTGACGTTGTCCACCATGGCCTATGCCGCCGCCGGGTTCATCCTCGAGGTCTTCGGCGTCGAGTCACCCAGTCGGTGGCTGCTGGCGGCGGTGTCGATCGGCGTCATCTGCTTCACCACGGCGGCCAACATGATCGGACGGCAGGTCCTGAAGGTCATGATCGTCGCCAGCATCATCTGTGAGATCGTCGGCTCTGTCGGGCTGGGCACCGTCCTGTTGCTCTTCCACCGCGTCAACCCGTTCTCCACATTGTTCGACGGCCTGCCCGATGGTTCGGGAAGCACCATGAGCACAATGCTGATCGCCGTCGCGTTCGTGGGGTGGGCGTTCCTGGGCTTCGAATCCGCCGGCTCGATCGCTGAAGAGGTGGAGAACCCCGAGCGCAACGTGCCCAAGGCCATCATCTTTGCCCTGCTGCTGGTCGGTGTCATCGTCATGTACTCCGCCGCTGCGGTCATCCTCGCGATCCCTGACCTCTCGGCCGTGCTGACCGCCCAGAGTGGTGACCCGGTGTCGGCGACGCTGACGGCGCAGCTCGGCTCGTCGATCGCGAAGCCGCTGCTGCTGATGTTCGTCATCGGCTTCATGTCCGCGTGCCTGGCCGTGCAGTCGGCGGTGTCCCGCGCCGTGTACGGGATGGCCCGCGACCGCGCCCTGCCCGGCGCCGAGTTCCTGTCGAAACTCGCCGGCCCTGAACGTATGCCGATCTGGGCCATCGGTCTGACGGCGGTCGTCGCCGCGTTCTTCCTGATGTTCGCCGGGTCTGATCTCTACAACGTGCTCGTCAACTTCTCGGTGATGGGGCCCTACATCGCCTTTGCCGTACCGGTTTTCGCGGCTGCCCTCACCCGCCTCGCGGGCCGCTGGGTGCCCGGCGTCTTCTCGCTGGGACGCTGGGGCGCGCCGGTGACGTACGCGGCCGCCGCGTGGCTGGCCTTCGAAGTGATCAACGTGCTGTGGCCGCGTACGCAGCCGGGCCAGCCGTGGTTCGTGAACTGGAGCATGGTCATCAGCCTGGTGAGCCTGGGGATCGTCGGCGTCGCGGTGTACGCACGGTGCCGCAACCGCATCACCGAACCCGTCGGCGAGCGACTGTGAACACCCCGGTTGTGCGAATGCTCAAACGAGCCCACGCCGCTTATGGCGAAAACTGCTTCCAACCTGCCCTCAGGGGAAGCGATGCTGGCAATCGAACACCCCGCGAGTCGAGAGGCTGAACACGACAGATGAGTACGCGAAACGACATCATCGGTGCAGTGCCCGCCACCAAGGTGCCCCGGTACGCCGGCAAGGGCACATTCGCCCGCATCGCTGATATCCACGAGGTGTCCGACTACGACATCGCCATCCTCGGGGTGCCCTTCGACGGCGGTACCTCGTACCGGCCGGGCGCTCGATTCGGCCCCATGGCGGTCCGGCAGGCCGCCCGCACCTTGCGCCCCGGCTACCACGTCGAGCTCGGCGTCGCACCCGTGCAGGAACTGCAGGTGGTCGACGCCGGCGACGTCGCCGTCACGCCGTACAACATCGACGAGGCCTGCCAGCAGATCCAGGACCATGCCGCCGAGATTCTCCGCGGTGGTGACCGGCGCATCGTGTCCATCGGTGGCGACCACACCATCGCGCTGCCGAATCTCCGTGCGCTGCATGCCAAACACGGTCCCGTCGCGCTGGTGCACTTCGATGCGCACCTGGACACCTGGGACACCTACTTCAACGCCCCGGTCACGCACGGCACCATCTTCCGGCGCGCGTTCGAAGAGGGTTTGCTGATCGAGGACCACTCGATCCACGTGGGCATCCGTGGTCCGATCTACGACCAGATCGACCTGGACGACGACGCGCGCATGGGCTTCAAGATCATCCGTGCGGGTGACTTGGACGTGATCGGTATCGACGCGGCCATCGACGTCGTCCGGCGGCGCGTGGCGGACGTGCCGGTCTACCTGTCCATCGACATCGACGTACTCGACCCGGCCTTCGCCCCGGGCACCGGCACGCCGGAGTCGGGCGGACTCACATCGCGTGAGCTGTTGAGGATGCTGCGCAAGATGACCGGCCTGAACATCGTCGGCGCTGACGTCGTCGAGGTCGCTCCGGCCTACGATCATGCCGAAATCACCTGTGTCGCAGCGGCTACGCTGGTGTTCGACATCATCTCGCTGATGGCCGCCGGTGCGCGCACCGGCCTGCCGGTCAACGGTGAGGTTGCGAACGCGCTCGCCTGACAGGCTACGATTGCCGCAGACAACTCAATACGCCGATAACGCGCTGTGGGAGAACCTCCGGAAACGGAGGCGCCGTAGGAGCAAGTCCTCCCCGGGAATCTCTCAGGCCCAAATACCGCAGCGTCGAGGCAACTCTGGAGAACAGCGCGGATCCGTCGATCCACGCTTACCGAAGGTGAACGGCGCGCAGGCGTCAAAACTCTCAGGTGTCAGGACAGAGCGGGGAGGTGCTACCCAACGACGCGTCGAGCAGTTCGGCGCCCCGCGAACCGGAGTCACCTCATGCCAGACCGCACTGCAATCAGCAAGGCCAACAGCGGCTTTCGCGATCGCCACATCGGCCCCGACAGTGCCGAACAGCGGCACATGCTCAACGTCCTCGGATACGCGTCGCTCGACGATCTGATCGACGCGGCCGTTCCGGAACAAATCCGCTACACCGGTGGGCTACAACTGCCGGCGGCACGATCCGAGCAGCAGGTGCTCGGCGCGCTGCGCGCCCTGGCGGACCGCAACCAGACGCGAATCCAGATGATCGGCCTGGGCTACTACGACACCATCACCCCGCCGGTGCTCCGTCGCAACATGCTGGAATCGCCGGCCTGGTACACCGCCTACACGCCGTATCAGCCCGAGATCTCGCAAGGCCGCTTGGAAGCGCTGCTGACGTTCCAGACGCTCATCGAAGACCTCACCGCGTTGCCGGTCGCCGGCGCGTCGCTGCTCGATGAGGCGACCGCAGTGACGGAAGCCATGCTGCTGATGCGCCGGGCCAACAAGACCGCTAATTCCAATCGCGTTGTGCTCGATGCGGATTGCCTGCCCCAGACCATCGCGGTCGTGCGCGGGCGCGCCGACGCGGTGGGCATCGAGGTGGTGCTCGCCGACTTGACCGCAGGGCTGCCCGACGGTGATGCCTTCGGCGTCGTCTTCCAATCCCCGGGCGCCAGTGGTGCCGTCCGCAACCTCGCCCCGCTGATCGCGGCGGCTCATGATCGCGGCATGTTGGCCACGGTCGCCGCGGACCTCCTGTCGTTGGCGCTGCTCGCCGCTCCCGGTGAACAGGGCGCCGACATCGCTGTCGGCTCGGCCCAACGATTCGGGGTCCCGCTGTTCTTCGGGGGTCCGCACGCCGGCTACATGTCGGTGCGGGCCGGCCTCGAACGCATGCTGCCGGGACGCCTCGTGGGCGTGTCCGTCGACGTCGACGGGAAGCCCGCCTACCGACTGGCACTGCAGACCCGCGAACAGCACATCCGCCGCGACAAGGCGACCAGCAACATCTGTACCGCACAGGCACTGCTGGCCAACGTCGCGGCGATGTACGCCGTCTACCACGGTCCGGAAGGGTTGCGTGCCATCGCATCTCAGGTGCACGGCCATGCGGTGTCACTCGCCCACAGCCTGCGTGCCGCCGGCCGCGCGATCGTCCACGATCATTTCTTCGACACTGTGCTGGTGCGAGTGCCCGGCGAAGCGGCGCAGACCGTGGCGGCCGCCGACAGCGCCGGGATCAACCTGCGCCTCGTCGATGCCGATCAGGTCGCCATCGCCTGCGACGAATGCACGACCGACGACGTCATCCGGCAGGTGCTCGGTGTCTTCGGCGCCGAAGCCATGGCGCCGGAAGGCGCCGTCGCCCTGCCGTCGGTGCTCCTCCGCACGTCGGAGTACCTGCAGCACCCCGTGTTTCACGCGCACCGGTCAGAGACGGCGATGCTGCGCTTCCTGCGCGAACTGTCCGACAAGGACCTCGCACTGGACCGCACGATGATTCCGCTCGGCTCGTGCACCATGAAGCTCAACGCCACCGCTGAGATGGAACCGATCAGCTGGCCCGGGTTCGCCGGCATCCATCCCTATGCCCCGTCCGAGCAGACCGCCGGGTACCTCGAGCTGATCGGCAACCTGGAGGACTGGCTGTCCGCGATCACCGGCTACGACCGGGTTTCGTTGCAGCCCAATGCCGGATCGCAGGGTGAGCTCGCCGGCCTGCTCGCCATCAACGCCTACCACCGGTCCCGCGGCGACGTGGACCGCGACATCTGTCTGATCCCGCAGTCGGCGCACGGCACCAACGCCGCGTCGGCGGTGCTGGCCGGGATGCGTGTCGTGGTGGTCAAGACGGCACTCAACGGCAACATCGACCACGACGACCTGGAGGCCAAGCTCGCCGACCATGACGGGCGGGTCGCCGCGATCATGCTGACCTACCCCTCCACCCACGGCGTGTACGAGGCCGACGTGCGCACGGTGTGCAACCTCGTCCACGACGCCGGCGGTCAGGTCTACGTCGACGGAGCCAACCTGAATGCCCTTGTCGGACTGGCCAAACCGGGGGAGTTCGGCGGAGACGTCTCGCATCTGAACCTGCACAAGACGTTCTGCATCCCGCACGGTGGCGGTGGGCCCGGAGTCGGGCCGGTCGCGGTCCGGGCGCATCTGGCGCCGTTCCTGCCGGGCGATCCGCTCGCCGTCGACGGTCCGGGGCCGGTGTCGGCAGCCAACTACGGGTCGGCCGGCATCCTCCCGATCACCTGGGCCTACCTCGCGTTGATGGGTCCGGACGGGCTGACCGCGGCCACCAAGGCCGCGGTGCTCGCGGCCAACTACCTCGCCGCATCGCTCGGTGACCGCTACCCGGTGCTCTACGCCGGCGAAACCGGACTGGTCGCCCACGAGTGCATCCTGGATCTGCGGGACATCACCAAGCGCACTGGCGTGACGGCCGAGGACGTCGCAAAACGGTTGATCGACTACGGTTTCCATGCCCCGACGCTGTCCTTCCCGGTCAACGGCACCCTCATGGTCGAACCCACCGAGTCGGAGGACCTGACCGAACTGGATCGGTTCATCGCGGCCATGATCGGTATCCATGACGAGATCAGTCGGGTCGAATCGGGTGAGTGGCCGCTGGAGAACAGCCCGCTGCGCCAGGCGCCGCACACCGCCGAACAGGTCACGGACGCCGAGTGGACGCTGCCGTACAGCCGGCAGTACGCGGCGTATCCCGTTGCGACACTGCGCCGCAACAAGTACTGGCCCCCGGTCCGTCGCATCGACGGCGCACACGGCGACCGCAACCTCGTCTGTTCCTGCCCCGCGCCCGAAGCGTTCCAGATCGAATCCGCCGACATCCTCGAGGAGGCTTTTGCATGAATGAGAAGAGTATGACCGCGATTCCGGCTTCTCCTCTGCTGGGCGAACACCGTTCCCTGGCAGCCACTTTCACAGATTTCGCCGGGTGGGAGATGCCGCTGAAGTATGGCAGCGAACTCGCCGAGCACCGCGCAGTGCGCGAGGTCGCCGGCCTGTTCGACTTGTCGCACATGGGTGAGATCGTGGTCACCGGACCGCAGGCTGCCACCGCCCTCGACTACGCGCTGGCCGGTGAGGCCTCCAAGATCGGGGTCGGGCGGGCCAAGTACTCGCTGATGTGCGACGCCGACGGCGGCGTCATCGACGATCTGGTGGTGTACCGGCTGGGCGACGAACACTTCCTGGTTGTCGCCAATGCCGCCAATGCACCCATGGTGGCACGCGAACTGCACAGTCGGGCGGCACAATTCGATGCAACTGTGGACGACCAGTCGCTGGCCACGGCGTTGATCGCGGTGCAGGGACCGGCGTCCGAACCCATCGTGAGCTCGCTGGTACCCGAGGACCAGCGCGCCACCGTCGCGGAGCTCAAGTACTACGCGGTGACTGCGGCCCAGGTCGGTGGCATCGATGTGCTGTTGGCGCGCACCGGCTACACCGGTGAAGACGGTTTCGAGCTTTACGTACCCAACGCGCAGGCAGTGGCGCTGTGGCAGACACTGCTGGCCGCCACCACCGAGGCGGGCGGCGTGCCGGCGGGCCTCGCCTGCCGCGACACGCTCCGGCTGGAGGCCGGCATGGCGCTCTACGGACACGAGCTCACCGTGGACACCAACCCCTACCAGGCGGGCCTCGGCAAGGTCGTGCGGCTCGGCAAGTCTTTCGTGGGACGCGATGCCCTGCAACAGCTTTCCGAGCAGCCCGTGCAGCAGATACTCGTTGGCCTCCGGGGCGACACCCGGCGGGCAGCGCGGGCCGGGTACACCGTCCACCATGACGACGAGACCATGGTCGGCACCGTGACCTCGGGCACGCTGTCGCCGACCCTGGGATATCCCGTCGCACTGGCCTATCTCGACGCCGCATTGGCGGTGCCGGGCACCAAGGTGTATGTCGACGTCCGCGGGCGGAAAGAACCGTTCGAAGTCACCCCGGCGCCCTTTTACCGCCGCGCCTGAATCCAGCCCACCACAGCAGAAAAGGACCACCATGGCCACCAATACCATTCCCGACGATCGCAGCTACACCGAGGAACACGAATGGGTGCTCATCGCGCCCGGGGCTGCGCTACCCGATGCGCCGGTGCGCGTCGGCATCACCTCGGTCGCGGCGGCGGCCCTCGGCGACCTGGTGTATGTCGACCTGCCGGA
The DNA here is from genome assembly GCF_009729075.1 of Mycolicibacterium sp. CBMA 226. Lineage (GTDB taxonomy): Bacteria > Actinomycetota > Actinomycetes > Mycobacteriales > Mycobacteriaceae > Mycobacterium. Next base: position 161,663 of record NZ_VTGY01000020.1, read on the forward strand.
GGTCGGCTCCGCCATCACCGCTGGCGAGACCTGCGGTGAGGTGGAATCCACCAAGACGGTGTCCGAGCTGTACCCACCGGTGAGTGGCACCGTCACGGCGGTCAACACCGACGCCGTCGACGACCCCAGCATCATCACCGCCGATCCCTACGATGCGGGCTGGCTGTTCGAAGTGCAGCCCACCGCTGCCGGAAACCTGCTGAGCGCGGCCGAATACGCCGCACGGAACGAGGGCTAGCATGAGCATCCTGGACGAACGGCTCGCTGATTTCGATCCGGAGATCGCGGCCGCAATCGGCGACGAGCTGCACCGCCAGCGCCTCGGCCTGGAGATGATCGCTTCGGAAAACCATGCGCCGCTTGCCGTCATGCAGGCACAGGGCTCGGTGCTGACCAACAAATACGCCGAGGGCTACCCGGGCCGCCGGTACTACGGTGGCTGCGAACACATCGACGTCATCGAACGGCTGGCCCTGGCCCGGGTGAAGGACCTGTTCGGCGCCGAATTCGCCAACGTGCAGCCACATTCCGGCGCACAGGCCAACGCGGCGGTGATGCACGCGCTGATCAAGCCGGGCGACACCATCCTCGGGTTGTCCCTGGACTGCGGCGGCCACCTCACCCATGGCATGCGGTTGAATTTCTCCGGCAAGCTCTACAATGTTGCTGCCTATGGGGTGTCAAAAGAGGACTACCTCATCGACATGGATGCGGTCGCCGAAGCGGCGCGGGAACACAAACCGCAGTTGATCATTGCCGGTTGGTCGGCATACCCGCGCCGGCTGGATGTCGCCAGGTTCCGCGATATCGCCGACGAAGTCGGTGCCTACCTGATGGTGGACATGGCGCACTTCGCCGGGCTCGTTGCTGCGGGTTTGCATCCGTCGCCGGTGCCGCACGCCCACGTGGTGACCTCGACGACGCATAAGACCCTCGGCGGACCCCGCGGCGGCGTCATCCTCACCAACGATGCCGACATCGCCAAGAAGATCAATTCCGCGGTGTTCCCCGGCCAGCAGGGCGGGCCGCTCGAGCATGTGATCGCCGCCAAGGCTGTCGGTTTCAAGATGGCGGCACAGCCGGAATTCGCCGAACGTCAGCAGCGGGTGCTCCGCGGCGCGCAGATTCTGGCCGATCGGCTGAGCCAAGCCGACGTGAAAGGGGCTGGTATCACCGTCCTCACCGGCGGCACGGACGTGCACCTGGTGTTGGTGGACCTGCGCAACGCCGACATCGACGGGCAGCAGGCCGAAGACCGCCTCGATGCCGTCGGTATCACCGTCAACCGCAACGCGGTGCCGTTCGATCCCCGCCCACCCATGGTGACCTCCGGACTTCGCATCGGCACCCCGGCGCTGGCCGCCCGCGGATTCGGTGATGCGGAATTTGCGCGCGTCGCTGATGTCATCGCGGCCGCACTGATCGCCGACAGCGGGGCCGATTTCGAACATCTTGCCGCGCAGGTGCGTACGCTGGCCGAACTGTTCCCGCTTTACCCGGAGTTGTAATGGCGATCAGTGTGTTCGACCTGTTTTCCATCGGCATTGGGCCGTCGAGTTCGCACACCGTCGGCCCGATGCGGGCGGCCGGCATGTTCGTCGACGAACTCATCGCGCGCAATGTGGTCGACCACGTCGCCGATGTCCGGGTCGACCTGTACGGGTCGCTGGCCGCCACGGGCGGCGGCCACGGCACCATGCCGGCCATCCTGCTCGGCCTCGAAGGCTACCGGCCCGAGACCATCGAGACCGACGAGATGGAACAGCGACTCGCCGTCATCCGGGCCGACGGCAAGATCCGGTTGGGCGGCCGAATCGTACTTGCCCTCAACGAGTCCGACATCGCCCTGCACCCGGCGCAGCAACTCGACCGACATCCCAATGCGATGACGGTGACCGCCACCTCGGTGCACGGCGGCGTCCTCTACAGCGAGACATACTTCTCAGTCGGCGGCGGCTTCGTGGTTACCGAAGCGGACATGGTGCGGCCGACTGAATGTGCCGGCAGCGTCAACAGTTTCACGTCAGCGGCGGAGCTGCTGGCCGTCACCGAACGCGATGACTTCTCCATCAGCGAGGCGATGATGCGGCAGGAGACCGCCACTCGCACCGAAGCCGAGGTGCGGGAACGACTGCTGCACATCCGGGACGTGATGGTCGCCTGCGCGACCAACGGGATGTCTCGAGACGGCTACCTACCTGGCAACCTGCGGGTCCGCCGCCGGGCCAAGGACTGGTTTCTGCGGCTCAATGCTGAAGACCCGCAGCGTGATCCGGCCTTCGCGGAGGACTGGGTCAATCTCGTTGCGCTGGCCGTGAACGAGGAGAACGCCTCGGGCGGACGCATCGTCACAGCACCGACCAACGGTGCCGCCGGCATCATCCCTGCAGTCCTGTACTACGCGCTGCACTACACCGCCGCGGGTAAAGCCGATTCCGACGACACCACCATCCGGTTCCTGTTGACCGCCGGCGCCATCGGATCGCTTTACAAGGAACGCGCGTCCATCTCCGGCGCCGAGGTCGGCTGCCAGGGTGAGGTCGGGTCGGCTGCGTCGATGGCTGCCGGCGGCCTCGCCGAAATCCTCGGTGGAACACCACAACAGGTCGAGAATGCCGCCGAAATCGCGATGGAACACAGCCTCGGGCTGACATGCGATCCCATCGGTGGGCTCGTTCAAATCCCGTGCATCGAGCGCAACGCAATCTCGGCGGGCAAGGCCATCAACGCCGCGCGCATGGCGCTGCGCGGCGACGGTACCCACCGGGTCAGCCTCGATCAGGTCATCGAGACCATGCGCGCCACCGGCATGGATATGAGCTCCAAGTACAAGGAAACCTCGACCGGTGGCCTCGCCGTCACCGTCAACGTCGTCGAATGCTGAGTTGAAATGACCATCGCCCCCGAAGGGCGCCGCTTGCTGCGGCTCGAGGTTCGCAATGCGCAGACCCCGGTGGAACGTAAGCCGCCCTGGATGAAGGCCCGCGTGCGGACCGGACCTGAGTACCGCGAACTGGCTGCGCTGGTGCAGCGCAATGACCTCCATACGGTCTGCCAGGAAGCCGGCTGCCCCAACATCTTCGAGTGCTGGGAATCCCGGGAGGCCACATTCCTGATCGGCGGCGACCAGTGCACACGGCGCTGCGACTTCTGCCAGATCGCGACCGGTCGCCCCGAACCGCTGGACCGCGACGAACCCCGCCGCGTCGCCGAGTCGGTGGCGCAGATGCAGTTGCGCTACGCCACCGTCACCGGCGTCGCGCGCGACGATCTGCCCGACGGCGGCGCCTGGCTGTACGCCGAGACCGTCCGCCAGATCCACGCGACATGCCCGGGCACCGGTGTCGAGCTTCTCATTCCCGACTTCACCGGGACGCCCGGCCAACTCGACGAGGTGTTCGGCACCGCGCCGGAAGTGTTGGCGCACAACCTGGAAACCGTGCCGCGGATCTTCCGCCGCGTCCGGCCGGGCTTCGACTACGAGCGCTCGCTCGGAGTGCTGGCCCGGGCCCGGGGCGCAGGCCTGATCTCGAAGTCCAACCTGATCCTCGGGATGGGGGAGACCACCGAAGAGGCACTGCAGGCGTTGTGGGACCTGCGCGAGGCCGGCTGCGAGTTGGTCACCATCACCCAGTATCTGCGGCCGTCTCCACGCCACCATCCGGTTGAACGCTGGGTCACCCCAGCCGAATTCGACGACCTCGACACCGCCGCTCGCGAGATCGGGTTTCTCGGTGTCATGTCCGGACCGCTCGTGCGGTCCTCCTACCGGGCAGGCGCACTCTACGCGGAGGCCCGCGCCGTCATCCAAGAACAAAGGAGCAAGCAGTGACCGGAGCAGACGTCGTCATCCTGGGCGGTGGGCCGGGTGGCTACGCCGCCGCGATCCGCTCCGCTCAGCTCGGTCGCTCCGTCATCCTGATCGACGAGGCGGGTGTCGGCGGCACCTGCCTGCATCGCGGCTGCATCCCGACCAAGGCACTGCTGCACGCTGCAGAAGTGGCCGACTCGGCCCGCACCGCAGCACAATTCGGCATCACCGCATCGTTCGACGGCGTCGATGTCACGAAGCTGCACGGCTTCAAGAACAACGTGGTGTCGCGCCTGCACAAAGGCTTGACGGGTTTGATTGCGGCCCTTGGCATCACCGTCATCAACGGGCGTGGCCGGCTCACCGGGCCGACGACCGTCGAGGTCGACGGCACTACCGTCAGCGGTGGGGCCGTCGTGCTCGCCACTGGCTCGGCGCCCAAGGTGCCCGGAATCATCCAGTCCTCGGAGCGGGTGCTCACCAGCGATCAGGCACTCGAACTCGACCGCATTCCGACGTCGGCCATCATCCTCGGCGGCGGCGTGATCGGCGTCGAATTCGCCAGCCTGTGGACCTCATTGGGCGTCAAGGTGACGATCGTCGAAGCCCTGCCACGGCTGGTGCCGAACGAGGATGTCGCGATCTCGGCGCACCTGGAGCGGTTGTTCCGCCGCCGCAAGATCACTGCCAAGACCGGGGCGCTGGTCACGAACGTCACCTCCGCTGACGATGCCGTGCAGGTGACCCTGGAGTCCGGCGACGTGCTCTCGGCTGACGTGCTGTTGGTCGCGGTCGGTCGTGGCCCGCGCACCGAGAGCCTCGGCCTCATCGAAGCAGGCGTCGAGCTCGACCGCGGCTTCGTGGTGACCGACGACAAGCTGCGGACCAGTGTGCCGACCATCTACGCGATCGGTGACATCGTTGCCGGCCTTCAATTGGCGCACCGCGCATTTCAGCAGGGCCTCTTCGTAGCCGAGCAGATCGCCGGACGGAACCCGGAGGCGGTGCCGGAGCTCGGCATCCCGCGTGTGACCTACTGCGATCCCGAGATCGCGTCAGTCGGCCTGACTGAAGATGCCGCACGTGAGCAGTACGGCGAGGGCGTCGAAACCGTCACCTACGACCTGGCCGGTAACGGCCGCAGCCAGATCCTCAAGGCATCCGGTGCGGTCAAGCTCGTCGTCGACCCGGCCGGCACCGTGGTGGGTGTGCACATGATCGGTGCCGGGGTCTCGGAGCTGATCGGTGAAGCGCAGCTGCTCTACAACCTGGGCGTCAAGGCTGCCGAGGCCGCCCGCTTCGTCCATGCCCATCCGACGCAGAACGAGGCGCTGGGCGAGGCCCTGATGGCGGTGTCCGGCGCGCCGCTCCACCTGCACGGGTGAGGTGGCGCTTCCACGACCTCTCTCATGCCTGGTTCACGCCGGGAGTCGTCAGCCATGGCTGACACTGTCACCACATGCTGACAGTGTCAGCCAAGGCTGACAGGTCCTGGCCCGACATGTCCCAGAGGGAGCCGACACGCCCGGGCTCGCCCGGCCGACGTCCGCTCAGCCGCGGCGGTCCCCGAACTCTTCATCGAGGATCGCGACCAGCCGGTCGACCATCCACTCGGTGAGCAGCTTGCCCTTCTCGGCGCTGGCGGCTTCGGGGGAGGACAGCGTGCCACTGGCCGTCGACATCCGGGTATCGATGGGCAGGACGTCGTAGTTCACGACGCGCTCGGGGGAGTCGGCCTTGATGTGCGCGGGTCGCACCAGGTGCGGCGCGTGGTGCAGCAGCAACGAAGTCTCGATGACGGCAGCATGTTCGAGCGCCAGGCCCGGGAAGCCGTCGGGCCAGATGGCGTGCTGGCGATCCGCGGTGAAGTCGGGGTTGGCGTCCTCCATCACCAGGATCTTCAGCTCCGGGTGCCGCTCGGAGATCAGGAACGCCGGTTCGTAGATGAAACCGCTGTTCTCGTAGTGCCAGTTGTACAGCACGATATTGCGGAAGCCCGCCCGCTTCAGCTCGCTGAGGATGTCCTCGAGGAGCGCGATGTACGTGGTGGCCCGCAGCGACAGGGTGCCCGGAATATGCTGTCCGCCACCGCTTCCCGGCCGGCTCCGATAGCCGAAGGGGACGAACTGGCCGACGATGAGATCGGTCCGCTCGCTGGCGGCTTCCAGCAGCTTCTCGGGGATCAGCCAGTCGGTGCAGACGGGTAGATGGTGGCCGTGCTGCTCGGTGGAGCCGATCGGAATGGCCACCGGGATATCGGCCCGGGCGGCCTCGGCGATCTCCGGCCAGGTCATCTCGCGGTACAGCCGCGACGGCCTCTGCTCTGTCATGTCAAACTCCTTGTGGTTCAGGTGTTCTGAGAGACGCCGATGTTCCCGGCGGGGATGCAGGTGGATCGTCCGCCGTCGACGACGAGATGTGTGCCGACGGCGTAGCTGGCCCGGTCGGACAGGAGGAACACCACGGCTTCGGCGATCTCCTGGGGCTCACCGAAACGCCCGATGGCCACGCTGGACGCGATCTCCGCGATCTCGGCCTCGGGGTCCGCGCTGTCCTCGAATTCGACCATGAGCAACGGCGTCCGCGTGGTGCCGGGGCAGACCGAGTTGACGCGGATTCCCCAGGACACCAATTCCGCTGCGGCACTGCGGGTCATCGCGACGATGGCGCCCTTGGTGGCGGTATAGGCGACGTAGCCGGGCTGACCCATGAGAGCGAGTTCGGAGCCGGTGTTGACGATCGCACCCGCGCCGCGCGGCTGCATGACACGAGCCGACTCGCGCAGCACATAGAACGATCCGGCGACGTTGATTGTCATGAGGTCGTCGAAGTCCTGGTCGCTGGTATCCACAAGCGGTGCCACGCGCGAGATTCCGGCATTGTTGAGCACCGCATCGATCGGACCCAGCTCGGCCTCGACCCGGTCGAAGGCGGCCCGGACCGCGCCCGGGTCGCGCACGTCGACGCTGACCGCAAGTGCGCGTCGGCCGTACCCGCTCACCTGCCGCACGGCCTCGGACAGATCGTCTTCCGGCCGGGCCAGCACGGCCACGTCGGCGCCCTCACGGGCCAGGGTCGCCGCGGTGGCCAGTCCGATTCCGGATGAGGCGCCGGTCACCAGTGCGATGCGGTTCGTCATCTCTCCCATGACGTGTAGTCCCTTCCTCTCGTCAGAGTTGCTCAGTGGACCGGATCCAGTCGATCTGTGATTGCAGCCCCTTCTCGAGTTCCCATGCCGGTTCGTAGCCCAGATCGCGGGTGGACCGGGAGAGATCGAACTGCACCTGGCGGTCCCAGTCGGGCAGGTAGCCCGGCCCGATGTCGTAGCGCGCGTCAGGCAGGTACTTCGCGAGCAGCGCGGCGGTTTCGAACACCGTCATCCGGTCGCCGCCCGAGACGAAATAGGCCTGCTGGGAGAGCGTGGTGGTGGTAGACGCCAGCCGGGCCGCGGTTGCGACGTCCTCGACGTGCACGAACTGGAATCCGTGGTCACCGCCGGATTCGAGCGTGAAGGTCTCACCGCGCAGTCCGGCCCGGATCATGTCGCCGAGCAAGCTGGGCATCCACAGGCCGGGGCCGTACACCTCGGTGATACGCAGGGACACCACCTCCATGCCGTACAGCGAGTTGTAGGCACTCCCCAGCAGTTCGCCGGCCACCTTGGTCACGCCGTACACCGTGGTGGGTGCGGGCTTGACGTCCTCGGTGACGGGACCCGATTCGGTGATGTTGCCCAGGGCGCACTCCGAGGAGAAGAAGACGATGCGACGCACGCCCGTCATCCGCGCGGCTTCGTAAACCGCAAGCGTGCCATCGGCATTAGCGGCGAACGTGGTGACCGGCAGCTCGATCGAGAGTGCCGGGTGACTCTGACCGGCGGTGTGGATGATGCGGTCCACCTGGTAGGTGCGCAGGGTCTCGGTGAGTCGCGGGATGTCGAACAGCTCGCCAAGGACCGCGACTACTCCGCCTCGGGGGTCGACGGAGTAGTCGCGGTTGTACGTGATGACCCGCTCGCCGCCGGCCAGCAGTTGGTCCACCAGATGACGGCCGACGAAGCCGCGGCCGCCGGTCACGAGTGTGGTCATCGTTGTCTTCCTTTTCCTTGGCGCAGTGCGGTCGTGTGGGACATTTCGCCCGTCACGGCCGTGCTGACCACATTGCCGTCGCCACTCGATGGCGGCAACGAGCGAACTGTCGAGGCTCGTTGTCTGTCCTTGTGCGATTGCACAAGGCAGCTTCATGGGCTTGTGCGGATCCGAGACCACTCATCGGATGTGATCCACGCATCATTGATCCACAGATGTGACCGACTTGGAGTGCGACTGGTGAACACACGAAACATCGACGACGAGCCCGACGTCCTGATCATCGGGGCGGGGGCTTCCGGTGGGGTGGCGGCCCTCGAACTGGCCCAGCAGGGCCTCAAGGTCGTCTGCCTGGAACAGGGCGGCTGGAACCTGCCCGACGATTTCACCGCCGGCAAGCCGGAGTGGGAACTGACGCGGCTCAAGCAGTGGAATGCCAGCCCCAACGTGCGCCAGAACCAGGCCGACTACCCGATCGACAGCAGCGAGAGCCCGGTAGAACCGTTGATGTTCAACGGCGTTGGCGGCAGCACCATCATGTTCTCGGGACACTGGGTGCGTCCCATGCCGTCGGACTTCCGGGTCCGGACCCTCGACGGCGTGGCTGAGGACTGGCCGTTCACCTATGACGATCTGCGCCCGTTCCTGGATGAGATCACCCACCACATCGGCGCCTCTGGTCTGGAAGGCGACCCGGCCTACCCCGACTCGCACACGTTCCCGCTGCCGCCGCTGCCCATCGGCAAGTACGGTCTGGTCGCCGCAAAAGGCATGGACAAGCTGGGCTGGCACTGGTGGCCCGCACCCAACGCCATTGCCTCCCGCAAGTACAAGAACCAGGAAGGCTGCCAGCGTTACGGCGCCTGCGAATCCGGTTGTCCGGTCGGCGCCAAGGCCAGCACCGACATCACGCACTGGCGCGATGCCATCAAGCTCGGTGTGCAACTGGTCACCGGCGCGCGCGTCAGCCGCCTGACGGTGAACAAGAAGGGCTTGGTCACCGGAGCGGAGTACATCGACCGCAAGGGCGCGCTGCAGCATCAGAGCGCACGCGTGACGGTGTTGGCGGCCAACGGAATCGGCACTCCGCGTCTGCTGCTGAACTCAGCCGAGGACGGTCTCGCGAACTCCTCGGGCCTCGTCGGCAAGCGCCTCATGACCCACCCGTACGCCTCGGTCTACGGCGCCTACGACGAAGACTTGGAGACCTGGCTCGGGCCCGCCGGCCAGGCGCTGCAGTCACTGCAGTTCTACGAGACCGACACCAGCCGCGGATTCGTGCGCGGAGCCAAGTGGAACCTCATGCCCACCGGCGGCCCGCTGGCCCAGACGCTGTGGGAGCCGGGCAACAACTGGCGCGACACGTTCGGCGCCAACTTCCATCCGCACCTGAAGCGGACGTTCGGCCGCTACACCGAGTGGGGCATCACCACCGAAGACCTGCCCGACGAAAGCAACACCGTCACACTCGATCCCAACGTCACCGATTCCGACGGCATCCCCGCCGCCAAGATCCACTACGAGATCGGCGAGAACTGCCGGCGGATGCTCGACTTCAATGTCGCGCGCGCCATGGAAGCCCACGAGGCCGCGGGAGCCGTTGAGGTGCACCCCGTTCCGGTGGTTCGGCACAGCGCCTGGCACCTGCTCGGCACCACCAAGATGGGCGCCGACCCGGCCACGTCCGTTGTCAACGAATGGGGCCGAACCCACGACATCCCGAACCTGTTCATCATCGACGGCAGCACCATGGTCACCTCGACCGGGATGAATCCCACCGCCACGATCATGGCCGTCGCGCTGCGCTCCATGCGGCACCTGGCCGAAACCCGCTCCAGCATCCCGACGGCATTCTGAGGAAGACCCATGCTCAGTTCCGAACAGCGCCAGGTGTTCGCCACCTTGGCCGAAGCCCTCATCCCGGCAAGCGACACCATGCCGTCTGCCACCACGGCTGACGTCTCCGGCGTCCTGCTCGACCAGGTGTTGCGCTACCGGCACGACCTCGTCGACGATCTCACCGCGGCACTGGATGCCAGTGCCGGAAAAGACGCCGAGACCGCGCTCGACGATCTCGCCATCGGACAGCCCGAACGTTTCGAGGCACTCACCGTCCTGGCGGCCGGGGCCTATTTCCTCAGTCCCGCAGTTAAATCCGCCATGCCCTATGACGCGGCACCCCGTGCCGCGCGCGACGACATGGACAGCTATGTCGACATGCTCGAGCACGTCGTCGACCGCGGCTTCGTCATCCGCTGATCCCGCCGTTCATCAGAGAACATTCCCGAAATCATCACCACCCCAACGTGTAAGGACGTGTCCCATGCCGCATGACAGTGGCTCGAGGGTCGAGTATCTGACCATCCAACCGGTTCCGGAATCTCAGCGCACCGGGAAGGTGCGACATCTGTTCTCGTTCTGGTTCACGGTCCAGATCATCCCGCTCGCGGTGGTGACGGGTCTGCTCGGACCGACCATCTACAAGCTGGATGTGACGTCCACGGTCATCGCCATCATCGTCGGTAGCGTCGTGGGGGCGGTGTTCATGGCGCTGCATTCGGTGCAAGGGTCGGGCCTCGGCGTACCGCAGATGATCCAGGCGCGGGCACAATTCGGGATGTACGGCTCGCTACTGGTGATCGTCGTCGTCATCCTGGCGTACGTCGGCTGGATCGTCTCCCTGATGGTGTTGGCACAGCAGACGCTGTGCGCGGTCTTCCCCGCGCTGAATACGACTGTGGCGCTTGCCTTCAGCACCCTGCTCACCCTGCTCACCGTCGTGGTCGGCTACCAGCTGATCCTCCGGATGAACCGCGTGATGGTCTGGCTCTCGGGTCTGGCCCTCGTGCTGACCCTCGTCTACACCGCCATCGCCGCCGGTCACGCCGACGGGGGAGCCGGCAATGCCGGCGGCTCGTTCAACTGGATCGGGTTCCTCGGCATGGCATCGGTCGCAGGCATCTGGCAGCTGTCCTACGCGCCGTACGTCTCGGACTACTCCCGCTACCTGCCGAGCTCCACCACTCCTCGATCCGCCTTCTGGTACACGTACTTCGGCACTCTGCTCGGTGCTGTCGGCGCGATGATCGTCGGTGCGCTCCTCGTCGCGGGTCTGGGTTCCGACGCCTCGCTGGCGAGTCTGTCGCGCATCATGCCGGGACCCCTGTTCATCTTCGTGATGCTCGTGTTCTTCTTCGGCGCCGTCGACGCCGGCGTCATCAACATGTACGGGTCGTCGCTGTGCACACTGACCTGCATTCAGGCCTTCAAGCTGCAGTGGTCACCGAAGTCGTCGGCCCGGAACATCACGGCGACCGTGATCGCGGCAGTGGTGTTCGTCGCGGCCATCGGATTCTCCGATGACTTCCTCGTGGAGTACTCCAACTTCATCAGCATCCTGATCTACCTGTTGATCCCGTGGAGCATCGTCAACCTGATCGACTACTACGTCATCAAGAAGGGGCACTACGACGCCGCCTCGTTCAGCGATCCGAAGAGTGGTTACGGCGCTTTCAACATCCCGGCGGTGCTGAGTTACTTCCTCGGGTTCGTCATCCAAATCCCTTTCATGTCAACAGCTTTCTACACCGGGGCGGTGGCCGACGAGATCGGCGGCATCGACACGGCGTGGATCGTCGGCACCGTCGGGACGTTCTTCATCTACCTCGGCCTGATCAAGCTGTGGCAGAAGCGCACCGCAGCCCTCCCAACTCCGATCGTCGCGGAGGTCACGCCATAACCCGGCAAACGGCCGACCTGCGGCTAATCGCGTTCCGTGAGCTCGCCGAGCGATACGGTTGATCGGTGAGCATCACGGTTCGCGAGCTGCTGGACATGCCGCACCTGCAGTTGCGACTGCACTCGGGCAAGGCAGGCCTGGACCGCCAGGTCACCTGGACGCATACCTCAGACCTGCCTGAGCCGTGGCAATGGGTCAGCGGCGGTGAGCTTTTGATGACCAACGGGATGTCGTTTCCCGCCGACGCGGACGGTCAGGAGCACCTGCTCGACGAGCTGCACCGGATCGGTGCCAGCGGGCTGGCCATCGGCGAACAGATGTACTGCCCGAAGCTCACGGGGCGATTCACCCAGACAAGCGAACGGCTCGGGCTGCCGGTCCTCTGGATCCGTTATCCCATGCCGTTCGTGGCGATCTCACGCGCCATCGCCGAGGCCACGCTCCTCGAACAATCACAGCGCCTCATGCGCACGGCACGCATCTACGATGCGCTGCGCCGTACCACAGCAGGCGACGTCGCCAGGTCTCGCACAGCTGACGCCCTCACCAAGGAGCTGCGGTGCCCGGTCTTCGTGTGCGACCGCGTGACCGCAGAGGCGTATCACCCCGATGGACCGCACCCACCCGAGGACGTGAAAGCCACTGTCCGGACGGCGTCGCAGGGCACGCTGGTCGCCGGCGCCCGGTCGGTGCTGACGCCCGGCGGTGTCGAGGTCCTCGTCGGCGAGGTGCCCACGCACGACAACGCGGTGCTCGCCGTCATCCGCGAAGGCAGCGTCGCCCTCGACGGTGTCCTCATCCAGCACGCGGCAACGGTCGTGGCCCTCGAGTTGTCCCAGACGCACCTGGCACTCGAGCACACCCGCCGGTCCGGCGCAGAGCTCACGGCACAGCTCATGGACGGCAGCGCCGACCGCCGGGGTGGTCGACGCCAATTGCTTTCCGCGGGACTCGATCCGGCGCACTCGGTATTCGTCTCGGCGACCGCCGCCGATGAACGACGGCTGCGGGATCTCCATGTGGCGTTGTGGCGCCGTCGAATTCCGCATGTGACGGCATTCCGTTCAGGCGTCGCCCACGCCGTCATTCCCGGTACCGATGAGGCCGTCGAGGCCATCGTCGGATCCCTCGGCCCGACTGCCCGCGTCGGTGCCAGCCGGCCACTGCAATCGGTGGCCCGCTCCGGGGAATCCGCCCGAGAAGCGATCTGGGCGCTGGGTACCGCGCAACGCACCGAGGAACAACTGGTTCGGTATGGCAGTGCCACATCGTGGCTGGGCGTCGGCGGAGTCGACGATGCCCAGGCCATGGTGGAACGGTGGTTGGGGCCGCTCATCGAACACGATGCGCAGAACCGGACCGGCCTGGTCGAGACCTTGGAGGCGTTCCTGGCCAACCAACGGTCCTGGCAGCGCACCGCCGAAGCCATGAATGTGCACCGGCAGACGGTGCTGTACCGGATTCACAAAGTCGAGGAACTCACCGGTGCCCACCTGACCGACACTGCCGACATCGCACAGCTGTGGCTGGCGCTGCGGTCGCGAGATCTGTTGGGCGGCAGTAAGTGACGCCGACTGCGAGTCGGCTCGGTATCGCCGAACCGGGTTAGCCGGCCAGCATCCGCTTGAAACGGCGCACCATCACCGTCACGACTGCCCCGATCGCCAGCACCACGACGGAACCGACGACGTTGACGAGGCCATTGGCGACGTCGAAGGGGAACGTGAAGATGATGCCGAGCAGGATGCCCACCTGAAGCAACAGGCCGACGCCGACAACGGCACTGAGCCGGGTGTGCAACGCGTGTAGCGCGATGGTCGGCGTGTGTGCGGTGGACGCGGGCATGAATCGGGCCGCGACGAACTGCGTCATCGGCTTACCGAGCGCGCAGCTTGCCAGGAACACCGCGGCCGCCACACCGCCGACGAGCGTCTGCCCGGCGAGCACCAGCCGCGGGTCGGTGGTCACCAACGCGACCGCGAGCGTCAGGCCGAACATCAGCATGAGATACCCGGAATACGGGTCCAGGCGGCGTGCTTTTACGAGGCCGTACGCCACCGGGATACCGGCGACGAGCGTGGCGGCCAGAAGGGCGACGTACTCCGAATGCCCGCTGGCGCGAAGGCCGTAGAACGCGACCAACGGTGTTCCGACCTCGAGAACCGTCCGCATGATCGCGCGTCGCTTGGTCGCCGCGTGAGCGGCAGCCGGTGGCGTCACCGGCTCCGGTCCGATGGTGTCGATCGGCGTTGCGGTCATGATGGTGTCCTTCCGGGACCTGTCGATGGTGGCGTAGCTCTGTGCTGCCTACAGCGTCGCTCTCGGCCGCCGGCTGGTCTGTCCGGCGAGCGGCTGATGTTGCGGAGGAAATCGATGTCCTCCGATCGGGGGAGCCGCCGACGGCGCTCACTCGCGATGCACGTCAAACGCCCACGTCAACCAGCCTGTCCACGCTAGTGTCGTCACGACGTCGGTCCCGTGAGGAACGTAAGGAGACAGCCATGGGTAGCTACCGGACGGTCCTCGTTGGAACTGACGGCTCAGACTCGTCGATGAAGGCGGTCGAGCATGCGGCGACGTTCGCGGCGCAGCAGGGCGCGAAGCTGGTGATCGCGACGGCCCATTTCCACGAAGTCGAAAAGGGTGGGTGGGCACGACCGGCCGCACCCGAGAAGGCAAGTGATCGCCGGGCCGAGGACGCGCTCGGACGTGAGGGTGGATACCGGGTGCACGGCGACGCACATGTGTACGAGATTCTCCGCGATGCAAGCGAACGCGCGCGTGGTGCGGGCGCTCAGGACGTCGAAGAGCGGTCTGTCATCGGCGCACCCGTCGAGGCGCTCGTCAGGTTGTCCAACGAAGTCGGAGCGGAGCTGCTCGTCGTCGGGGACGTGGGGCTCGACACGACGGCAGGACGTCTGCTGGGTTCGGTGCCCGCCGACGTCGCCCGTAAGGCCAAGATCGACATCCTGATCGTGCATACCGTCGACTGACCTGCGCGGCCATGTCGATGCACGACTTTGCGACCTACGAAGAATTCGGCCGCAAGTTCTTCGAAGTCGCCGTTACCGCTGACCGGGTCGCCGAAGGTTTCGGCACGATGGCCGGTGATACCTTCGAACTGGGCCCGTTTCCCGCCGGTCCCGCGGGAATCGCTCGGGTGACCGCCAGGGTCAGCATCGAACAGCCGCAGGTGACGCGCAGGGCCGGCGACATGATCGCGTTCGACGTCCGCATCCCCCTCGACATCGATCTGCTCATCGATCTACGAGTGGACCGCTCCCGGTTCGAGGTGACGGGCGAGATCGCGTTGATCGCGACAGCCCGCGCGGCCGAGCCGCTTCTACTGGTCATCGACATTCCGAAGCCGCAGCGCAAAGACATCACCGTCAACGTCACGTCTCAGACGCTGCGCGGCGAACTCCTGCGGATCGTGGCCGACGTCGATTCCGAGATCAAACGGGTCATCGCCAAGCAGGTCGGACGCCGCATCGAAGCGCCCGAAGCTCAGCAGGCGAAGGTCGTCGACATCGGTAAGCGGATCGCCAGCGCGTGGACCGGAGTCTGACCGCTAGCCGGCTGCGGCGGCAACACGGGCCTCGATGAGTGCGGCCAACTGCTGACCTACCGTGATCAGCGCGTTGCCGTCGCGCGCCGCCCGGGCCAGCAGGAGGCCGCCCTCTATTCCGGCCAGTACCGTCAGGGCCACGTCGGCGGCCTCGTCATCTGCCAGTCCAGCAGAGCTGAGCGCTTCGGCAATCACCTTCCGCCAGCTGGTGAAAGCTTGATTGCACACCGCGCCGATCGCGTCGGACCCGGCGGCGGTTTCGAGAGCCACGGTGGCGATCGGGCAGCCGTCCACCCATCCGCTGCGTTCGAGTTCGCGCGCGCCGACCTTGGTCCACATGCGGACGGCGTCGGCCGGCCCGTGCTGCGACATCGCATGACGCAACATCTGCTCGTATTCTTCGGCAGCGCCGGTCAGAGCGTCGACGGCCAATTGCTCTTTGCCGCCGGGGAAGTGGTGGGCCTGCGAGCCCCACGGCGCGTTGCTGTCGGAGATGACCTGACGCCATCCCGTCGCGGCAAAGCCCTGGCGCCGGAACAGCGTTGCGGCCGAGCGGACCATGCGGTCGCGCGAATCGGAGATGCGGGGCATCGGAGAAGAATAGCTTGACAAGACAACTGTCATACTAAGACACTCGTCCTATGTTGACGATGCAGTCCCTGACCTTGCTCGGTACCGGCTCTCTGCGATGGGACGATGTCGCCGCACCGAGCCTCACCGGCGCGGGCGAGGCCATCGTGCGACCGGTGGCCGTGGCGACGTGCGACCTCGATGCGCTCGTCCTGCGCGGGGCCTACCCATTGCCGGGTCCATACCCGCTGGGGCATGAAGGCGTCGCGGAAGTGGTGGAAATCGGCTCGGACGTGCACTCGGTATCGGTCGGGGACCTGGTCGTCGTGCCATTCCAAATCTCCTGTGGCACTTGCGAACCCTGCCGACGCGGCCGCACCGGCAACTGCGCGAGCCATCCGCGGATGTCGACCTACGGGCTGGGGCAGATGGGCGGGCTGCAGTGGGGCGGCCTGTTGGCCGACCTGGTCCGGATCCCGCACGCCGACGCCATGCTGGTCCCCGTGCCTCCCGGTGTCGCCCCGGCCGCCATTGCCAGCGCCAGTGACAACATCCCGGACGCCTGGCGGGCGGTGGGACCGCAACTCGAAGCGGAACCCGGTGCGGAGGTGCTGGTGGTCGGCGGCGACGGCGGGACGCACTCGATAGGGCTGTACGCAGTGGGACTGGCGTTGGCCGCCGGGGCCGCTGCGGTGACCTACATCGACACCGATCCGCGGCGGCTCGCCATCGCGGACAAGTACGGCGCGACGGTCATCGACGGCCTACCGGAGCGGAAGGCCGGTAGTTTCCCGATCACTGTCGATTCCAGTGGCACGGAAGCCGGGCTACGTTGCGCGCTCAACAGCACCGCTGCGGATGGCGTGTGCACGAGTACCTCTGTGTACCTTCAGGATCCGGCCATTCCGATGTTCGCGATGTACTCGCGATGCTGCACCCTGCACGCCGGCCGTGCACACGTCCGACCGGCGATTCCCAAGGTGCTGGCGCTCGTCGCGGCAGGAAAGTTCGATCCGGCACTCGTCACCACCAGCTACGCCTCCTGGGCTGACGCCATTGATGCGCTCACGGAGCCCACGATGAAAGTCGTTATCACACAGGAAAATTCGTAGTGATGGTGGCATCGCCCTCGTCAGTGCCCGCGACCGGGTACTCGACGGCGCCCCGATAGACGTCACCTCTCCGTTGGAGTCAAATCCTCCTCAAAGGTGTCTTCAGCTGGCTTCGGCCACGCTGCCGGCACCGGACGCTGACGCACGATCTGAGGCCACCAGAACCACTTGCCCAGTAGTGCGGCGATAGACGGCGTCATGAACGACCGCACCACCAACGTGTCGAACAGCAGGCCCAGTCCGATGGTCGTACCGATCTGCCCGAGGATCATGAGTGGGCTGAAGATGAACGCCGCCATCGTGGCGGAGAAGACCAGACCGGCCGCGGTGACGACGCTGCCGGTGCCACCCATCGACCGGATGATGCCGGTGTTGAGGCCGGCATGCATCTCCTCTTTGAACCGGGACACCAGCAGGAGGTTGTAGTCCGCGCCGACGGCCAACAGCAGGATGATGGCGAGCGGCACCACGACCCAGTACAGATGGATGCCGAAGATGTACTGCCACACCAGAACCGACAAGCCGATTGATGCGCCCAGCGACAACACGACGGTGCCGACGATGACGGCCGCGGCCACGATGCTGCGAGTCACGATCACCATGATCAGCAGGATGAGCGCAACTGCCGCCAGTGCGGAGATCAACAGGTCGTACTTGGTGCCCTCTTGGATGTCCTTGTTGGTGGAGCCGATACCGGCGATGTAGATCTTGGCGTCCGACATGGGTGTCGCCTTGAGGGCATCGAACACCGCGTCCTTGATCGCGTTGATGTGCGGGATGGCCTCTGGGTCGGCGGGGTTGCCCTGGTGCGTCACGATCATCCGCGCCGCCTTGCCGTCGGGCGACAGGAACAGCTTGAGCCCGCGTTTGAAGTCGGCGTTGTCGAAGGCCTCGGGCGGCAGGTAGAACGTGTCGTCGTTCTTGGCGTCGTCGAACGCCTTGCCCATGGCGGTGGCGTTCTTCAGCGCCTCGTCGCTCTGGGAGTTGGTACCACCGGTGGTCGCGTAATTCGACAGTGTCAGTTCGCGATTGCGTTCCTGGATGGCAATCTGCGGCGGAATCAGCGCCACCAATTGCGGTTGCAGGGCATCCAGCCGATCGAGGCTGGCGGTGATGTTGCCGAACTTGTCGGAGAGATCGGCGATCCCGTCCAGGGAGTCGAACACCGACCGCAATGCCGCGCACATGGGGATGTCGAAGCAGTGCGGCTCCCAGTAGAAGTAGTTGCGCAGCGGGCGGAATTGGTCATCGAAATCGGCGAGCTTGTCCCGCAGATCGTTGACCGTCACGACGGTGTCGTGGAACGCCTCGACCTGATCATGGGTCGCCGCGGCGCTCTGCTTCTGCAGCGCCAGCTGCTGCTTGAGCACGCCGATCGTGTTGTCGATCTCGCCCGCCTGCTTCAGCAGATCGTTCGCACGGTCCTTCTGGTAGCCCAGGTTCATGATCTGGCTCGCACTGGACGCACTGATCTGGAACGGGATGGAACTGTGGGTGATCGGCGTGCCGAGCGGACGCGTAATCGATTGCACCAGAGCAATTCCCGGGGTGTGCAGCACAGCCTTGGCGGCACGCTCGAGGATCAGCATGTCCGCCGGGTTCCGCATGTCGTGATCGGCTTCGATCATCACCAACTCGGGGTTGATGCGTGCTTCGGTGAAGTGCCTTTCGGCGGCCTCCATGCCGACGACGCCGGGTGCGCTGGCGGGGATGTACGGACGGTTGTCGTAGCTGACTTCGAAGCCGGGCAGTGCGAACACACCGATGAGCGCGATCGCGCCGGTCACTACCAGGATCGGTCCCGGCCAGCGCACGATGGCGGTACCGATGCGGCGCCAGCCCCGTGCCCGTTGGGCGACCTTGGGTTCGAGGAGTCCGAACCGGGTGGCGATCAACAATACTGCGGGACCGAGCGTGAGCGCGGCCGCCAACGTCACGAGAACGCCGAGAGCGGCCGGGATGCCGAGCGTTTGGAAGTAGGGGAGCCGGGTGAACTGCATGCATGCGACGGCGCCGGCGATGGTCAGGCCGGAGCCGACCATCACGTGGACGGTGCCGTGCCACATGTCGTGGTACGCCGAGATCCGGTCCATGCCCTTGCCGCGTGCCTCCTGGTAGCGGCCGACGACGAAGATCGCGTAGTCGGTGCCGGCCGCGATGGCGAGCAGCGTCAACAGGTTTGTCGCGTAAGTGGACAGACCGATGACGCCGGCGTGTGCGAGCACCGCCACGACGCCGCGGGCGGCCGCGAGTTCGACGGCGACGGTCAGCAAGACGATGACCATCGAAACCAATGAGCGGTAGACGAACAGCAGCATGATGCCGATGACCAGGAAGGTGACACCGGTGACCTCGTTGGTGCCCGCGCTGCCGACTTCGAAGTTGTCGGTCACCAGTGGCGAAGCACCGGTGATGTACGCCCGGATACCGGGCGGAGGCGGATCGTCGGCGACGATCTTGCGGACGGCGTCGACGGAGATGTTGGACATTGCTTCGCCCTGATTACCGCGCAGATACAGCTGCGTCAGGGCCGCCTTGCCGTCCTTGCTCTGCGAGCCGCCGGCGGTGAGCGGGTCACCCCAGAAGTCCTGGACGTGCTCGACGTGCTCGTTGTCGGCCTGGAGCCGCTTCACCAAACCGTCGTAGTAGTTGTGGGCTTCCGGACCGAGCGGCTGGTCGCCCTCGATCACGAGCATCGCCGCACTGTCGGAATCGAATTCGTGGAAGACCTTTCCGATGTGCCGCATCGCGAGGATGCCGGGCGCATCGGGTGCGTTCTGCCCGACCGAACGCTCCCAGCCGACTATTTCCAGCTGCGGCGCGATGGTGTTGGAAACGCCGGCGATCGCGATCCAGATCAACAGGATCGGCAGTGCGAACTTGCGGATGAGCCGTGCCGGCAGGGCACCCTCGACGGCGGGATCGATGCGATGGTCGCTCATGCCGTCTTGTCCAAGCAGGCGATGTAACCGTTCACGTGGTTCGTGGACCTTTCGTCCTTGACGATGCCGTTGACGGTGATGCGGCAGCCGATGGTGCTGCCGTCACCCTGCGCTCGCAGGTCTGCGTACATCGTCGGATCGTCGGTCGTCAGGGCCTGCGACCACGGCAGGGTGACGTTTTCGGCGCGCTGAGGCTGCGCATTGATGTCCAGAAAGTTGATGGTGGCCGTGGATCCTGGTGAACCGAAAACTTCGAACAACACCCGTTTCGGGTTGTATCCGGTGTTTTCCAGGGCTTCGGATCCGGGCCGCGATATCTCGTTGTCGGAACCGAAGATGCCCCGCAATCGGTCGACGCTGAACACCACCAGGGCGACCACCACGATCACCACGATGGCGATCCACCGCCGGCGTACCAACTTGCTCACCGAAAACTTGCTCAAGCCACAGCCTTTCGACGCCCCCGTTGACGAACAGCCGCAGCAACTTCGCCGAATCGTCCCGTAACGGAGAACGGTACGGTACCGTACGCCCGATCGCAACCGGATTGACATCTGAGCAAAACCCTGCGCTCAATGCCGTAACGGAATGCAACGCCGTGGTGTAACTCTGGTATTCCATCTGTGTGCGGCGAGAAAGAGGTGTGGCGATGTCCGATGACATATGCGATGCCTCAAGCTGCCCGTGGAGTGAGCGTGAAGCCGAACTCTTGGCGATCACGCTGGAACTGTTGCAGGAGCACGGGTACGACAGGCTGAGCGTCGAAGCCGTCGCGACGAAGGCCAAGGCCAGCAAGGCGACGATGTACCGACGCTGGCCGTCGAAGGCGGATCTGGTGCTCGCCGCGTTCATCGAGGGCACCCGGAACTCCGCGGTGCCACCGCATACCGGTTCGCTGCGTGGAGATCTCCTCGAGATCGGGCGGGCGACGTGCGAGCAGGCTCAAGTGCACACGCGGACCATGCGGGCCGTGCTGAACGAGATGTCGCACAGTCCGGGCCTGCAGGCGGTGATGCAAGAGAAGTTCGTTCTCCAGCGCAAGTTGGTGCTCGACGGCGTTCTTGCCGACGCCGTCGCGCGCGGCGAGATCGACGCGGCGGCCATCGACGAGGAGATTTTCGATCTGCTCCCGGGCTACCTGGTTTTCCGGGCACTGGTCTCGGACCGGCCGCCGACCGACGACACAGTGCGGATTCTGGTCGACGACGTGTTGCTGCCCAGCCTCACCCGCGTCCGGGCGCGGCCGTAGTCAGCGGCCGGCCAGCCGGTCACCGACCCACACGCCCAAGGCGGCCAGTGCGAACACGGCGCCCACGATGCTGGTCCCGGTCCATCCGCAATGCGCGTATGCGACCGTCGCGGCGATGGCTCCGAGACCCGTTCCGATCGAGTAGTAGACCATGTAGCCGCCGATGAGGCTCGTGGTCGCGGTGGGATCAGACTCGACAATGATGTGCTGATTGATGACGTGCAGGGCCTCCCCGGCGAAATCGAGTGCAACCAAGCCGATTCCGAGAAGGAGCAGGGAACTTGGCGTCTGTGCGATGGCGAGCCAGGACGCGACGAACACGACGAGCATGCCACCGGTGGCGAGTTGAGCGCGGCCAGCATCGGCCCAGCGGCCTGCTCCTGATGCGCCGAGTGCCCCGGCGGCGCCGACGATGCCGAACAGTCCGATCTGCGTCGCGGTCAGGTGCCATGGCTCCGTGGCCAGCGGGAGTGCCATGGATCCCCGCGCCGCGCCGAAGCTGGCGAACATCAGTCCGCCGATGAAGCTTCTGATGCGAAACGCTCGGTCCTGCCGGCTGAGCCTGACCACGGAGGTGATCGCCCGACGGTAGGGTACGGCGACTTTCTCGACGGTGTCGGGCGGGAGCGTGGCGGCCAACCAGCCGCCGACCGCCACCATCACAAGTGCCGCGACGACGAACACGGCTCGCCAGCCCCAAAAGCCGGCAATTGTGCCGGAAACCGTGCGAGCCAACAGGATTCCGAGCACAACGCCGGTGGTGACCACGCCCACGGTGCGGCCGCGCCGGTCAGGAGGGCTGCATGCCGCGGCGAAAGCCGTGATCACCTGAACAACCGTCGAGGCTGCCCCGAAGAGCGCGCAGAACACCAGGAACGTCCACGCTGACGGCGCGACGGCTGCGCCGAGTAGCCCGACCGCGGTCACTGCCAGCTGCGCGAGGATGATGCGGCGGCGGTCGAAGCGATCACCCAAAGGCACCACCAGGACCAGCCCGAGCAGGTATCCACCCTGCGTCGCCGTGGTCACCCAGCCCAGCTGCGCCGTCGACATGTGCAGCTGAACACCGAGGTCGTCGAGGAGTGGTTGGGCGTAATAGACGTTGGCCACTGCCGCGCCGCTGACGAAGGCGAGCAAGAGGGCCATTCCGGCGCCGATTGTCTGAATCTGCCGGGTATCCGGCTCGGTCGTGCACGGCATTCGATTGGCCATCCCTCTGGAGCGTCCGACAAAGTGGTACTAGATTGAAACCAGACCATAAGCAGTCTGGTTGCAATTTGCAACCTGTCCAACGTCAGGGGTGTTATGAGCAGTCGTCTGGCTCGATCCACGTGTCCGGTGTCGCGCACCGTCGATATCGTCGGGGACAAGTGGACGTTGATGATCCTTCGGGACGCGTTCGAGGGGTTGTCGCGGTTCTCGCAGTTCCAGCGCAGCCTCGGTATCGCGAAGAACATCCTGTCGGCGCGGTTACAGCACCTGGTCGAAGCCGGCGTGATGGAGTCGCGCCCCGACGCCGGCGGTTCGTCGTATCGGGAATACGTACTTACGCCCAAGGGGGAGAGTCTGTTTCACCTCGTGGTGGCGCTGCGTGAATGGGGTGCGGACAACGCGTTCACCGGCGATGAGCCCCGCACGTCGTACGTCGACTCGCGTGGCGGCGCGCCATTGCCGAGATTGACGTACCGAACGCCTGATGGCGACGACATCAAGCCTGAGCACACCCGGCCGGTGCGGCCGGACGACTGGGTTGCCCCATGACAAAGAAAGCTGTTGTCTCAGAACCTGGTTCGGCGTAGTGGATGTGGTCTTCGCGTGCGTCGGGCCGCCCGAGCACCTCGTCCCGCTGGCGGGGGGTCAACGTTATCAGCGCCGTGGTGAGGTCGCGGACAGACTGGTCATGGGCGAGGTCGAGCCAGTCGAGCTCGATGTCGAGTGCACGGGCATAGCGGGTATCGGTATCGAAATACTCGGCTTCGACGCCGAAGAATTCGGCCAGCATCTCCGCTGTGCGCAGGGAGGGGCACGCTCGCTTACCCGAGCGCAGCTGCGAAAGGTAGGGGGCCGACAGGCGGTATCCGCGGTCGCTCAGCGCTTCCGTCACCTCGAAGTTGCGATATGGCCCGCGCCCGGGCGGGTACACGACAGCGAACAATCGGTTGAGTCGTTCAGCGAAAGTGGCTGCGTCCACGGAAGGTTTCTTGATGGCCATGCGATTCCCCCTGAATCATGTTTCCTTGCAGTGACTTACGGAACGTCAGTTGATGACCGGGTCCGGCTGTCGGCCGAAGTGACTTGATGATTACCGCCCGGGGGTGCGGCGCCTGGGCAGGAAGCCGCAGGATGATGTTCGGGCGTGAACCCGTCGCACGCACGTTAGCTCATATTCCTGTGAACGCAACGCCAGCTAATGCTTGCGAAGAGTTGACGGGTCGGTGGGTTCATGGAATTCTCGTGACATCAGTTGAGTGCCAGTTGAGCCGGGGGGCTTGGGGCCGGTCTTCTCAAGGGGGATGCAGTGTTTCGTGATCTGCCGCGGGTTTCGCGGTGTCCCGTGTCGATGCTTGCGGTGCTCACCCTGCAGTAGTGGCGACCGTGGTGTTTGCAGGGCTGGTGGTTGCTGGTCGACCGCCGCGGCGTGACCATTGCCTGCTGGCGCCCCGCACCCTGCCATTTCACGGCGACGCGGAAGCGCCGTGCACGATATGGAGACATGAATTGAATTCTGTTGGACGGCATGGCTACTCCCAACACGACTGCGCAGAGTGGACCCAGGAGACCGCGGACATGCTGGCGCTGGTGCGCAGCTCCGGCGTCCGCAAGCCGCCGCGCTCGGCGCAGCGCAACTCCGCGCACATCCCGGGCATGATCTGTCAACCGCCGCGCCCGGTACGTGTGGCGTACTGGTGGGCCACCGCCCTCCGGGCGCAGGGCTGGCGATTGTTCGAGGTTGGCGAACAGATCGCCGGCGGCGGGTTCATTGCCGAGACCGGGCTGGTAGGCAATGAATCGGTGTGGATTATCTTTCCCCGCCACATGCCCGACGACGGCACCGAGGCGTCAGCGCTCGTCCATCAGCTTCAGCGCCTGACCTTCGACCAGCGGGACTACTTCCGCCGGCTCCTCGCCGCGGGATCCCGGGCGCCAGATTTCGCAGCGCCGGCTCAGTGAAGATTCTCGCTGCGGTGGATAGCCCGCGGCGACGACGGAACCAACGTGTTGTGGGGGATTTGTGGTGTTGACACCCAGGGTGAAAGACGAACTCGCCAGTACCGTGGTGCATCTGCCCAGTGCTCGCAAAGCTGAAGTGACCGCCCTGCTTCAATTCGCCGGGGGGTTGCGCGTGGCCAACGGGCGCGTGGTGATCGACGCGGACGTCGACCGGGAGTCCGTCGCCAGCCGGGTTTGCAAGGACCTCAAGGACTTGTGCGGGTACGCGGCAGAAGTCCGGGTACTGCCGAGCGTGGGTTCGCGTCGTCGTTACCTGGTCCACGTGGCCCACCAGGCGGAAGACGTGGCCCGGTGGACGGGACTGATCGATCGCTGGGGACGGCCGGTCCGCGGTATGCCCGCACAGATCGTCGGCGGTAGTCGCGCTGAAGCCGAGGCGGTTTGGCGTGGAGCGTTTCTCGCTCGGGGGTCGTTGGCCTTGGCTGGTCGCGCCCGGGGGCTCGAGGTGGAATGCCCGGGAATGGAAGCCGCCCTGGCACTTACAGGCGCTGCCCGACGGCTCGGCGTGCACGTGAAAGCGCGTCAGCTGCGCGGAGCCGACCGGGTCACGGTGCGCGACGCTGACACCATCTCGTCGTTGCTGAATCTCATTGGGGCCCAACAGACTCAGGCAGTCTGGCAATTTCACCGCGATCGTGCGACTACCGCGACCGCGGGTGCGGCCCTCGCGGACTCCAACCAACGTCGCGCGGAGCAGTCGGCGATGACGACGGCGATCCGGGCACAACGTGCGCTGGAGATCCTCGGAGACAAGGCTCCCGGTCATTTCGTCGAGATCGCGCGTCTGCGGATTCAGCATCCAGACCTGTCACTGGAGGATCTGGGCCGCCTCGCTGAGCCTCCGTTGACGAAGCACGCGGCCGCGGGTCGTCTCCGGCGGGTATTGGGCATGGCTGACCGCGAAGCGCAGCGCGCCGGAATTGCCGACACCACCGTCGTTGCCGCGGCGGGATGACCTGAGCGGACCTGCCGTCACCCCAGCGGATCGCCCTCTACGACATCGGTGATGGTGACATCGATCGGTCCGGCAGGGCTGCTGCCATTGTGGTCGAGGTCATCAAGGATGGTCTGGACCGTGTCCAGGACCAGCCGACGCACGTCGTCGCCGAGGTCGCGTAGCTGAGTTCCGTAGCTTCCCGTGATGTCGATGTCGATGGCACGCAGAACGGCGCCGTCCAGCGTGAAAGCAATCCGGGTCGGCTGGCAGACGAATGTGCGTCGGAGCTCCCGAGCCAGCAGGCTGCGCAGCGCGTGATCGCTGATGTATACAACTCCGTCACCGGAATCGCGCGAGGCGCGAATGGGCCAACCGACCCGGCTCGCTGCATGTACCGCCGCGCGCACTCGGTCGCTGATGGCGTCCCAGCCGGGTTCGGGCACAGTTCTCAGGTATGAAGCTGCGCTGTGCAGGAAGGGATCAGGCTCTGTCACTGCCACCTCCTCAACAGAACTCGCAAAGTCTTCACAGCCCGAAGGTGGTGACCGCGCACCGCGTCAGGACTGAGGTGTAGCACCTCGCCGATCTCAGGGAATGTCATTTGCTCGACCTCCCGCATCATCCAGACCGCACGCTGGCGCACCGGCAGTTCGCCGAGCGCAATCTCGAGGGCATCCAGGAAGGCGGCATTGGACGCGGCGGTGAACGGGTCCGCGGAAGTGTCGGGTCCCGCCAGTGGTTCCAATACCCAATCTTCAACCGGTCGTGCGCGTTTGAGCCGGTGCGTGTCGGCGATCTTTCGGTAGCAGATCGCGAACAGCCACGTCCGCAGTGATGAGCTTCCGCGGAAGGAGCCGATCTGCTGCCACGCGGCGACGAAGGTGTCCTGCACGACATCGGGGACATCGGCCTCGTAGGCGAGCATTCGCCGTGCGTAGCGGTAGAGGACCGGGCCGTAGCGGTTGACGATGATGTCGAACGCTTCGCGATCACCGACGACCGCCGAGGCCCGTAAGGCCTCGTCGTCAGCGTCGCGTAGGTCGCCACCGGTTGGCGCTGTCACCACACTCCGCTCTCAGCTACGCCTCCACTGCCCTGAAATATAGGCCTTCGTACCAGAATTCAATGCCCCGTGGGCTGTCTGAGACAAGTTCAGCTGAGTAGATTTGCGATGTGTCCTGAATCACTCAAATGGAACGTTCGGTTCGAGTACTGAGTAACGACTACCCATGTAACGACGTCGAAAGGGGAGCGGTGATGACCAGCGCACAGGCCGATTCGGAGCCGTCCGGCAAAGAAGTCAGCCCTTACCAGGGGTCACCGTTGGTGAGCTCGCAGGGCAAGACGACCATCGCAGGCGCGGTGGTCTCCAAGATCGCCGGGATCGCGGCCCGCGAAGTCAGTGGCGTGTACGACCTGGGTGGCGGGGCGTCGCGGGTGGTCGGCGCGATCCGCGAGCGCATCCCTGGCGCCAGCGTCAACCAGAGCCAGGGCGTATCGGTCGAGATCGGGGAGAAGCAGGCAGCGGTCGACATCGACATCGTGGCCGAGTACGGCGTGGCGATCGCGGACCTGGCCGCAGGCATCCGCCGAAATGTCATCGCCGCGGTCGAACGCATGACGGGCCTCGAGGTCACTGAAGTCAACATCACCGTCCACGACGTGCACCTGGACACTGATAGCGGTGACGACGCCGACGCCGCGCCCGCCCGTGTCCAGTGATGCCCCGGCCGGGGATGGAATTCTCGAGGACACCGCCGAACGCATCGCTGCTGCGGTGACCGCCGTGGAGGGCGTAGCCGGTTTGCACGCCGGCATGTTCGGCGAGGTGGCGACCTACCTGCCGGGACGCCGGGTATCCGGCGTCCGGATTGGGCCGGACCGAGTCGACGTACACGTGAGTCTCGTCCTCGGCGTGCCGGTGCGGCCCACCGCAGCCGCAATCCAGCGGGCCGTCGCCGAACTCGTTGAACTGCCAGTCGACGTCACGATCGAAGACCTCGTGCCCGTGACCCCAACGCCTGGACGAGGGCTCCTGTAGACCGCCGTGGTGTGGCGGCGCGACGAGGGGCGCGCCGCCCCACCACAGGCCACGAACTCCCAAGTGCCAGTACAACTTCACAACTTCGTAACGCGGAAGGTTCCCCATCATGACCTCATCGACGCTGGGTCTGGTTGCCGGTCTGCTACTCGGCATTGCTGCGGCCGCCGGGGGGCTTGGCGGTTTCCTCATCGCGTTGCTGCTCGGCGCGGCGGGCTACCTGATCGGCGCCCACCGCGACGGCGAACTCGACCTGGCCTCGTTGTTGCGGGGTCGCGACCGTGACTGAATCAGATACTGCCGAACCCGTTGCCGCAGAAAGCGATTCCGAGGACGACGGGGCGACGCGCGGCACCCTGACCGTGCGAGAGAAGGTCGCACAACGGCTGGCCGTCCGTGCCGCCCTCGATACGCCCGACGTGCTGCCCTTCTCGGAAGGACGTGCCAAGATTCCGGGACGATCGCTGCCGCAAGCGCAGCTGACTGTCACCGGCGACCGCGTCACGGCCCATCTCAAGGTGACGGTCGCATGGCCGGCGTCGGCGGTGGACGTCGCGCGTGCGGTGCAGCGAAATGTTGCTCGAACCTTGTCGGACATGGGCGGATTGCAAGTTGATCGCGTCGACGTCACCGTCGAGCAATTCAGCACCGTCACCAAAGACACGAAAAGGACCCGATGATGACCGCCGACAACGTCGCACTCCCGGCCCCCGGCCGGTCTCCGGCCGCTGTCGCCACCGCCCGATACGTCGCGGTGGCATTGGCCCTGATCGTCATGTGCGGCGGGATCGTGTCGCTGCGTGAAGCCGGCGTCAAGCTGGGCTGGTTCACCGGGACACCGTGGATCGGGACGGCTGTCACCGCACTCAACGGACTGCGCAGTCATTGGTGGATGATGCCGGCCGGTGTCTGTGCACTACTCGTCGGCGCCTGGCTGGTATTCGTCGCTCTACGGCCCCGGCGTAAGACGGTGGTCGCCGTCGATGCCGCCGGATCGGTGTGGATGCGCCCGCGCGACGTAGCCCGACTGGCATCGCACGCGGCATCGTGCGTACCCGGCGTCGAGGTCCTGAATTCGGCGGCGACGCGCCGCAAGGTCACGATGTACGTCGGACTCAGCGGTATCGAGTCCGATATCTCGACCAAGGGAGCCATCGCCGCGGCTGTCGGCAGTGCCACCGAAGTCCTCTCTCCCACACCGCGAATCGTCGTGCGCATCAGCACGAGTGGGTCCGCATGAGCCTGTTCCCGATCGATCTGGTGGGCCGCGCCGCGACATTTGTCGCGGGAGTCGTGCTGGTTTGTCTTGGTGCCGCGGCGGCGCTGTGGCCGAGCCACCTGGTGCGTGTTGCTCCTGAGCACATCAGCACTCAACCAGTCGTGCACGCGACGACCTCCACGTGGTGGCCGTGGGAACTGGCCGGCGCGGGAACCCTGCTCGTCGTGATCGGGCTGGTCTGGCTCATTGCACACGTTCCGGTCCGGCAGGCACAGGTGCTGCGGGTTCCCGGCACCACCGATTCGGGGTTCATCACGGTGAACCTCGATGCCGTTGCCTCCGCTGCTGCAGCAGCCTTGGAGCGGGAATCTAATGTGCAGTCCGCCAAGGGGAAAGCGCTCGCCGACCGTGGTAGGTCGCTAGTCGAACTGACCGTAACCGCGGCGCACCCGACCGGTCTGGCTGACGTCATCTCGGCGATCGACAACACGCTTGCCGACGTCGCCCGGGTCACCGCAGGCGCCGGCGACAAGGTGGCGGCCCGCGCCGTCGTACAGATCGCCAAATCCAAACGTTCGCGCTGATGCTGTCGGTGAGGCCGGCGTGTTGTCCACGTCAGGGAGTCTGGATCGCCTCGGCGTAGTTCTGCCACTGGAAGCCGGTGCGCACGCGGGGTTGCCAACGCCATTGGACGCGTTCCTATTCCAGTACTTCGACGTCGGGTCGCCCACCCGACAGCGACGTTTGGAAGAACGGCACACAGGGAATAGCCGAGTTAGCTGATGCCGTCGGCGCGTCACTGGGTGTGAGGAAACGAAATGGTCCACGAACTGGTATTCGCGATGCAGAGTCAGCCCGAGGCAGCCGGATTCATTTTGCGGGGGATCAAGGGAATCTTCGTTGCGATCGGCAGCATCATCGCCGCCATCATCTGTGCGGTGATCGCCGGCACGAAGGGCCGCAGCCCGTTGGGCTGGGGGATTCTCGGGTTGTTCTTCTCGATTCTGACGCTGATCGTCGTGATCGTGATCCCGTCCAAGAAGTCCTGAGCCAAAGACATTTGGCGTCACACAACACTAAGTGCCACGGCAAAGGAGTAACCATGTCCATTCGACGAATGATCCTGCTCGGCGGTGCCATCCTGCTGCTGGTCGGCGTCATCGGCCTACTGGTGCCGGTGTCGGCTTCCACCAATGAGGGCAAGAACATCGGCTGCGGAAGCGCGCTGTTCCAGAACCTGGACGAAGCCCGCTCGGCAAACGCATCAAGCGTCGCGGGCGTTCCTATCCTCAATCAGATTGTCCCGCATACCGACTACGTCGCGCTGTGCGAATCGGCGCTGTCCGGCCGGCGGACGTGGTCGATCCCCGTCGCCATCGTGGGAGTGCTCGTCGCGGCATCCGCTGCACTGGTTCGAGGGCGAACCGCTACCGGCACGCCTCAGTAACGAGGTACACGCAGTGGCACCGATCGGAGGCTATGTATGCCTCACCGATCGGTGCCGCGGCCGGTCATCACGAGAACGTTGGCCAGGGCCGCAAGGCCGACGGTGACAGCGAGCAGCCCCACGTTCAGTGTCGACGCGGCAGAGATCGTGCCGACGAGGAGCGGCCCGCCGAAATCGCCCGACAGGCGGCTGAATTCGGCAAGGTTGACTGTCTGGACGAGTCGCTCCGGCGGGTTGCCACGGGCCAGGTAGGTGAATGCCAGCGGTGCGATCAGACCGGCACCGGCACCGAGAAGACCACTGGCAACCGTCAGACTCGCGATCCCCGATGTCATGGACGCCAGGGCGAAACCGCCGGCCACCAAAAGCAATCCGATGCCGATACCGGTGTGGTCGGCCAGCCGCCCGGCGTCGCGAATACGCCGTACGGGAAGCTGAACAGACGCGGCGACCCCGGTCAGAGTGGATACCACCGCACCGGCGGCCAACGGTCCCAGGCCCCGCTGCGTCGCAAGTACCGGGAGGAACCCGAGGCCGATCGACACTGCCGCCGCACTGGCCGCCAGGGCCAGCGCAGGTCGAAGACATTGTGCGCTCGACAGGCGCCGGACGAGATCCAACGTGGACTCACCAACCGTGTCGGCTGATTCCACCGGGGGCACTGTGACCGCTGCCCACACGGCTACCGCGGCGGCGACCACGGCGAGCGTGGTGAAGAGCGCCTCGTGGCCGCCGGCCACCAGGAAGCCGCCGAACAGCGGGCCGACGATGTACCCGGCCGCCTTCCACAGGCGGTAGCCGCCGAATGACCGGCTGGACCCGGTGGCAGGCAATTGGATCAACATTGCTTCGGCGCTGAGTCCGACCGCAGCGGCAGCGGCACCTTGACCCAGGCGTGCCAGTCCTATGTCGAACGGACTTTCCGCAATGACGAATGCCGCTGATGTCAGCGCGGAGCCGGTCAATCCGGCCAGCAGCACGCCGCGGAAACCCAGGTGGTACGACAGGATTCGGAATGCGGGCTTGAGCAGCAGTTCTGCGCCACCGCAGATCGCCAGCAGCAATCCCAAGGTGAGAAGAGTCGCATGCGCGCCATGCAGGTATCCGGCCAGATTCGCGGCGACGCTGGTTGCGCTCAAGGCGATGACGAACCCGGCACCGTACAACGGCAGGAGTCGGGTGGCGGAGACACCATTCGAACCGTCGGATGGCGGGGTCATCGCGAGCACCCCGTCGCGGTCGCGTTCCCGGCCGGGGAGCTAATTCTGCTGGGATGTCCGATAAACGCGTTCGGCGTGGTCAGCCAATCGGCCCGCGCATCGGATGAGTCGTTGATGCGCCTCGGCGGCCGCGGGTGCGCCGAAGACGTCGCGGGCCCTGATTTCTCGGTACCACCGACGCAACCGCTCAAGTCGGGCTTCGTGCTCATCCAGCGAGGCGATCGTGAGTTCGCCGGCTGTGAGATCGTCGATCTCGGCGTCGAACTCCGTGCAGCCGGCCAGGAATTCTGACCATTCGGCGGCCCGCTCAGCGGTGAACATATCCTGCAATCGCGCTGAATCCGGCCTGTCACGGCCGGCCGCGCTGAGCGTCAACACTTCGCCGCGGCCGCGGTGTGCCAATTCGACCACGCGTGCCACGCCGCGGGCGAAAGCCGGAACGTCCGGCATGGCCCAGACACCCTGCCCGATCTGCAAAGCACCGCCCCGGCGTAGCTCGCGCCAGGTCGCCACACGGTGCCGAGAGGGCACGGCGGGTATCCGCACCACCAGAATCAGCCACCGCACGAAGCGTCCCGCTTCCAATCACAACGAAGAATGTAACGGATGTTTCTTTTGTGGGTGCCGCATGCGTCTACCTGCGCAGACGTGGAGACACGCTGGTTCATGGCTGACCGCTCAGTAGGCGCCGTTGGCGGTGAGGACGGTGCGGAGGGTTTTGGTGATGATGAGGATGTCTTGGGTGAGGGACCAGTTTTCGACGTAGGTGAGGTCGAGGCGGATGGCGTCTTCGGGTTTGAGGTCGGAGCGGCCGCTGATTTGCCAGAGTCCGGTGAGGCCGGGTTTGACGGCGAGGCGGTGGGAGACGAGGTCGTCGTAGGTGTCGACTTCGCGGCGGACTTGGGGTCGGGGGCCGACGACGCTCATGTGTCCGGTGAGGACGTCGAGGAATTGGGGGAGTTCGTCGATGGAGTATTTGCGGATGATGGTGCCGATGGGGGTGATGCGGGGGTCGTTTTTGATTTTGAAGAACAGGGCGTTGCCGCCGTGGGTGGCGATGAGGTCGGTTTGGCGGGTGTCGGCGTCTTGGTACATGCTGCGGAATTTGGTCATTTTGAATGGTTTTCCGTCGAGGCCGATGCGTTCGGCCTTGTAGAAGATGGGGCCCGCGCTGGTGAGCTTGACCGCCACGGCAGTCACGATCAGCACCGGCGCGACGGCGACCAACGCTGTCACGGCGAACAGGACATCAAATGCCCGTTTGAGGAGTGAATTCGACCGGCTGTATTGGGGTTTGGCGATTTCGAAGACGGCCATGCCGGCGACG
The DNA here is from genome assembly GCF_009729075.1 of Mycolicibacterium sp. CBMA 226. Lineage (GTDB taxonomy): Bacteria > Actinomycetota > Actinomycetes > Mycobacteriales > Mycobacteriaceae > Mycobacterium. Next base: position 194,164 of record NZ_VTGY01000020.1, read on the forward strand.
GGGCGGCTGGTGAGGCGTCCGTCGGCGATGTCGATGAGGCCGGGGGCGACCATGAGGTCGACGCCGTGTTCGTCCAGTTCCCACATCAGGCGGCGCAGGTCGACCGGGCTCAGGTGGTGGGTGGCGGCCAGCGCGACGGTGTCCACGCCGGTGCGCTCGACGGCGGCCAGGATGGCTTCGTCGGTGCCGACGATGGGGATGTCGCGGCCGGCGACGGTGATGACTTCTTTGGCGTCGGTGGGTCCCATGGGGGTGCAGAACCCGACGACGTGATACCCCGCCCACGGATCTTTGGCGAATTCGGTCGCGATGTCAGCGGCGGCACCGGTGGCACCGACCACCAAGAGTTGGCTCTGGTCTTCGCCCGAAAGACGCCTCCGGCCAATGATCCGTCGCCACATCCAGCGAGTCGCGACGAGCCCCAGAAGACCCGTCGGCAGCGCGATTGCCAGGTAGCCGCGGGAGATCTCGATGTGGAACAGGGTGGCGGCGATGGCGATGAGGCCGAACAGCTGCAGCGTGGCTGCGGCCAGCGTGACGTATTCGTCGAACCCGCGGCCGACGACTTTGGCCGACCGGCTTCCCAGCGACAAGAAGCCCATCCACGCCATGGCGATGACCGCCGACACGGCCAGGTACCGGACGTGCGGGCCGTTGTCGAGGGAGACGTAGACGGGGTGTCCGGTGGTGGTGGCGAACCGGAAAACTTGCCCAAGGATGACGGAAGAGCAAATAACCAGAGCATCGCTGAAAATGAGCGTGCGTGCATATTTTGCGTGACGCTGCTCACGCATTGACCTGCCCCTGTTGCCGCCCGCGGTAGCAGATGGTAGCTGCAGATTGAGTTCGTTCGGGGCGGTGACATGACTACCGACTGGCCTAATTGACGATTTGACCTGCGATATTTGTACTGTTGTTGTCGACATGGCTACCGGGGCGCTCTCTGCTGGGCGGGTCTCACTCGGTCGGTTGATCCCGCTGTGCTTGCAGGATTCACCTGCCAGTTCGAGATCAGTGCGCGGACCGCCGGTGGTCTCGCGCGATGCATTTCGTGTTAACGACTGCGATTTTCAGCAAATTTATACCGAAGGATTGGAACCCACAAGTAGGACACCTAACCAACGCCTGTTACGGCGATCACACTTGGAGCTGGGGCTCTGTGAGGTCTGCGGGCAAGGCAGAAAGGAATTGTCAGTAGCCGCTGAGCAGTGTTCGTAGCTGCACGAGGGCTTCGGGTCCGGCTTGGCTGTGCCAGCGCCCTGGGTCGGCGGGGCGCCGGCCCCACAGAAATAGCGCGCGCACCGCGGGGTCGCTTTCGATGGTCGCTTCGCCCTCGGGCGGGACCAATTCGATGGAGTTACCGTTGGCCGTTGCAGTTACCAGTACGTCATCGGTGCCTGGTGACCTTAGACGACCTAGGATGCGGCCGCTCGACCCGAGGTTCAAGCGGGTAGCGCCACGGGCCATCAGTGGTGTGCCGACGTCGTGCACACTGTGTTCGGTCATCCATGGCTGTGCCAGCGAATCAGTGGCAGTGGCGTCATCGCCCGTCATGTCCCAGCGGTGCAGCACCATTTCCTCACGCATGTGCTCGGCGAAGAAGCCGGGCCCGACCTGGCGTCCGGTCCACGCGATGCGCGTGTCGGGCGGGAGATCAGCCGCCGCTTCGGTCACGTCGACGAGCCGTTCGCACTCGGTGACGAAGGCCGACCACAATTCGGAATCGGGCAGCGCACGATAAGGGGCTTCCCGTTCTTCGAAGCTTCGCGTGTCCACCGGGTGTCCATCCATATGTGCGCCGAGCACGCGGACGAATTCGACGGCGTTGGCGGTGTTGTGGATCAGGACGTCACCTACCGTCCATCCCTCGCACCAGGTACCGGTGTCGGGCCGGCGGCTCTGGATCGCATGCACGAACGCCTCCGATTCCGGAAGAGCTGCAAGCATCCTGCGGGAAACGGTAACCATCGCTGCACTCCTTCGTCATTGCCCCGAGGTCGAAGTTGGGCTGGGCAGATAATGACGATGTAGCCGGAATCGGTGGAACTTATTCGCGGAGTGCACGGTGTTCGGAGTCCGGCCACGTGCTGGCCGAACCGTCAGGCAATGCGGACGATCTCGAGCGGGACGGAACGAGTCAGCTTGAAACCCATTGCCGTGTAGAGCTTCTGTGCTGGGTTGTCGCTTGACGTGTGCAGAAACGGAATTTCGCCGCGAGCGCGGATACCGTGTGCGACCGCGCGGATCAGGCGGGACGCGAGGCCTTGCCCGCGGGCTTCGGGGGCGGTGCACACTGCACTGATTTCCGTGTATCCAGTCGGTCGCATCCTCTCGCCGGCCATCGCAATGAGCGAGCCGTCGGCATCGCGGATTCCCAGGTAGGTTCCGAGTTCGATAGTCCGAGGAAGGAACGGTCCCGGTTTGGTCTGCTCAACAAGAGCGGTCATCTCGGGTACGTCGGCCGGCGTGAGGGGTATCGCGGCCGGATCGGGAGCGACTTCGACTGCACTGCCGTCGTATTGGACCAATCCGAATGTCTCGACGACGGACCACCCCGGGGGCAGCGGCGTGGCGCGGTCGCGAAGTACCGCGATCCTGGTGTCCCCGGCCAGGCGGGCGACGTGATCGTAGTCCTCGTCTGTCAGCTCGCGGGGGTGACCGTAGAACACCGAGACGTCCGGGTGATAACGCCGGATCCGTCCACTGGCTTCACGGAACCGGATGTGCGGGCCGTCGAGCGCGGAGGTGATTGGGTCGGCGAGCACGTCGGTCACGCCTCGATCATCCCAGAAGGCGAACGGCGTCAGATCGTCAGCAGTACCCAGCTGACCACGCACACCGTCGTCAGGCAGACTGCGGTGAGCGGCAAGCCGTATCTGATGAAGGTGCGGGTCGAATAGTTACCCGGCCGCATCACCATGAGGTTCGACTGATGGCTGAACGGGTTGAGGAACGTGAACGAAATGCACGTGCCCACCATGGTCAGCAGGAGCACCGGATTGAGGCCAGTTCTGGCCGCGATGGTCAGGACCACCGGCGTCAGAATGGCGGCCGCCGCGGCGTTCGTGACGACGTTCGTCATCACGGTGGTACTCACCGCGAGCACCAGCACAACCAGTACGGTCTTGCCAGCTGAGAGAGACAGGAGCGCTTCCGAAATATATTCACCCAGGCCACTTTTCACCACAATGGTGCCAAGACCAATTGATCCGGCGATGATGGCCAGGATGTTCCAATTGAGCGCACGTGCCGCTGAGCGGGGTGTCAGGACGCCGGTGAGCACCGTCAATGCCGCACCCGTTGCGGCAATCAGTTCGACCTGGGCCAAGCCGAATGAGCCGGCAACGATCACGCCCGCAAGAATGAGTAGCGCAACCCACGTCTTGCCGGTCTGCGGCGCCTTGCCCGCCGCTTGTTGCCACAGGCCGACCAACGAATGATCATCCAGTGCCGCAACGGATTCGGTGGTGACCAGACAGAGCGCACCCGCTTCTGCCGGCGCGTCCCGCAGGGCGTTGGTCGTCTGCGCGGCCACCACCAGGATGTTCTCGTCATCCTCCAGATCGCGCACCCTGGCTTGCTCATTGGTAGCAATGGCAACGAGGTAGAGGGGCTGTGGCGAGAGGCTGAAACGCGGGCTGCCCCAAAGGATTCGGACCCCGGCCTCGGTGCACCGGTAGATCAACCGGTCGCCTGCCTCAAGCACTGATTCCGTGGCCACGGGCTTACCCTCGCGCCGGATGTCTACCAGTTCGAACTCGATGGTGGTCGCGATACCCAGCTCGGCGGCTGTGCGGCCAACCGCGTTGGCTCGCGCCGCGACCGGAATCTCCGCATGCCAGGAAAGGTCCCGGTCTGCATTCTCACTCCGGCCGCGCAACATCGCAGGCGCGGTCAGCAACAGCACAACCCAGCCCACGAGTGCCACCGGTACGGCAATCGGCACAAACGAGAACATCGTGACCTCGGCACCCGAAGGCGCCGCAAGCGCAGCGATGAGCAGATTGGAGCTGGTGCCGATCAGGGTGGCGGAGCCGGCCAACGTGGTGGCGTGAGCAATCGGCAGGAGCACGCCACGAGCCGGGATACCGGAGCGCTGCTGCAATTCCTTGGCCGCAGGGATCAGCATGGCGACGATGGGGGTGGTGTTGATCAGCGCGGAAATGAACCCTACGGGCGGGATGAGCCGGCGCAGCGCCTGCCCAGATGTCTGTACGCCCGACAACAGCCGGTACGTGGCGCGCGAGACCACACCCGTGTGCAGCACGCCCTTGGCGATGACCAGCATGGCCGCGACGGTGATCACGCCACCGTTGCTCAGCCCCGCGAAAAGCTCCGCGGGCGTTGCGATTCGAGCAGCCCACCGGCGACCAACGCGCAGATCAACGCCAGTACAGCGGGCAGACGGCCAGTCGTCATTGCGGCCAGGGTGAGGATCACGATCACTGCCGCAGTCACAGCCACCGCTACATTGTCCGCGATGAGTCTCCGGCGTGCCCATGAGGATTGGGGATTCGGGGGTCGCGCGTTTGTTCGTTTGGTCTGCGGGCTGTGCGCGTTGGTTTCAACCTGCCTCTTCTGGTTGCCGGGGTGAGCGCCCCAGATTTGTCACTGTGACGAATGCCGTCAGTTGCCCCGCGTCAGGAGTAGCGGAGTGGCTCTTCACGGAATGTGACGTGTCCGAAGCCGGCTGCGGCGCGGTCTCGTCGCTGGCTGGTGACGGGCAGCCACCGACGCCAGCCACCTAATTCGCCAAAACTTCGCAGACAAAGGCTTGAGCACGCGTCCAGCGAGAGGCTGGTAAAACGTCACTGTGACGTATCGACGGTGTCGCACTGCCAGCCGCGACCGGAGTCGCCGCGGCGGAGCGAGTGGCGCGAGAACGTCCGAGTTCAACCAAGGCGCCTACGTCGGCGCGGCAATCTCATTCTTCGTGGCGTGACCGGTGCCGTGGCCCGTGTGCCCTGGTGTGAATTCACGCCAAGAGTGCGACGGGTGATGGTTGGGCATGCGAGACTCTATCGAGGACTCCGCGACAAAGACGGAGCGATGGACTCTGTGCCCGAACCCGCCATTTCGCACCAGTCCAAAGCCAAACGCCGATAAGGTACATTATGTCAAGTATGGAACTGACATTTTCGTTGTGACAGCATCGGATTCACCAGCTCCGCCGCAGCCGAAGGCAGCGCGTTCGACGTTAGATGGCGAGGACGATTCGACCCGGGACTAAGCGGGATTCGAGCCGCTCATGGGCCTCGCTCGCTTTCGACAGGGGCATCTCCTCGACATTGAGCCGGAGTCGACCGTCAGCAATCAGCGGCAGGACCTGCGCGGCTGCCGGCTTAGCACTACCGGGATGGGATTGGAGGTAAAGCCCGATTGAGAAGCCCATCATGGCAGCGTTCTTAAGCCAGAGTTGGTCACCGGTCACGGGAGTATCCGGGGTATTGGCAGCGTGCCCGAGCAACAGGATTCGGCCCAAAGGTGCAAGCACCTCAATGCTGGCGCTGCGAACATCGCCGCCAACGGCATCGGCCACTACATCGACGGTCTGTCCGGCCAGCTTCTCAACGAACGTGTCACTGGTAAGCACGGCGTCGTATCCCAGATGATCTGTGTCGGGGATCCGTCGGCGTGAGGAGACGGTGCCGATGACGCGGGAAGCGCCGAGCGAGCGGGCGACAGCGGGTACGGTGGCGGCTAATCCACCAGCGGCCCCGTGCACCAGGATGGTCTCCCCCGGCTGCAAATGAGCCACTCGGGTCAGCGCCAGGTAGCTGGTGACTCCGTATGGCAGTGCGGCGACCGCGAGGACAGGATCTACTTGCGAGTCGCCGAGCGGAATGACCGTCGAAGCGTCAGCGAGACTGACGCTGGCGTACCCGCCGAGCGTCGCCTGCGACATCGTGACCACGGGCTCTCCAACACGAAGTCCGCGGACCCCGGCGCCCACGGCTCGCACCGTACCGGCGACCTCGCCGCCCGGCACGAACGGCGGGCTCGGCAGCCCGGGCGTAGCGGCAAACTCGCCGCGCCGCAACAAGACGTCGACTAGCCCGACGGCCGCGTGTGTGGTGTTGATGGCAACCTGCCCCGGACCCGGTGTCGGGTCTGGCAACTCGGTTTCCACGAGGACCTCGGGGCCGCCGAAAGCGGTGGCAACCATGGCGTACATGACATCTCCCAACGAGTAGTGCAGTAATGAGCGGTCACCATCGACGCTAACGCAAGGGTGTTGCGTTGTCAACGCAATGCCCTTGCGTTGTGATACATTAGGCCTATGGCCTCCCAGGACACGTTCCAGCGGGCTTATTCGCCGCGCCACAAAGAGCAGCGCGCGAACGACCTGATCGACGCCGCGCGCAGACTGGCGATCCAAGAAGGTGTCCGTGCTGTGACGCTGACCGCGATCGCCACCCATGCCGGCGTGCACGTCTCTGCGGTCCGCCGATACTTCGATTCGCGCGAAGCCATCTTGCTCGGCCTAGCAGAGGAGGGCTACGCCGAATGGGTGAGTGTGCTGATCGGTCAACTTGAGGGCCGCGAAAACCTCAGCTCGGCAGAACTTGCTCGCGCTGTGGCGAACACACTCACCGAGCGGCCCCTCTTCTGCGACCTACTGACCCACGTCACCCTCAATCTCGAGCGAGAAGTGACCTATGAACGGGTCCGCACATTCAAAACCATTGTGGCCGCTGCGCTTTCACAACTAGGAAGTGCCATCACGGCAGCCACGGCACTCACGCCTGAGCAGGCCGGCGATTTCATCATCGCGGTCATCGCTATGAGCGCCCCGCTTTGGCAAGCCGCTCACCCCGCGGAGACACTCACCCGGCTATACGAGGCGGAACCTACACTCGCCCACATCGGCATCGATTTTGCCCCGACGCTCACTCGACTACTCACAAACCTGTGCGACGGCATGGCCCTGGCCCACGGATAATCCATATTCCTCACCGTATCTACGCGTCCGGGGTCCCCAATGGCCACCGCCGCCCGGCACTGAAATGGGTGCGAGAACCCGCACGCTCGGCCACAAATTCATCTTCGGCGTGGTGTGTTGATTACTGCTCAGTCGCTTCGTAGGAGTCGCGCCGCAGCGAGGATCTGGCTGGCAGCCCTCGCGCCCGCAACCGCCGCCGATTCGTCGGCGCGTTGGACCGCATTGTGGAATACGGCGAAATCGAATACTGAGGGCCACCAGTAAAGTGCCGCCGTTTCATGAGATGAATCAACCGCACTCTCGATGATCAGCCAACGTCCCTGGGCGGCCGCATGACGGTTCGTGCTGTCGCTCGCGCTAGCGCGTCAACCTGCCAAATGGCGGCTCGTCGCGGCGCACGCAACTCTTGCCATCCTGTTTGGCCCGGTAGAGCGCTGCATCGGCCCGTTTCAGGAGATCCCCGGGACTGTCGCCGGCTGCAAGCTCGGCTATACCCGCTGAGACCGTGAACGGTTGATCGCGGAGTTGGCGGGCAATGCGGTCGATGGTCGTACTAGCGCGCGCGGCGTCGATACCGGGCAGGAGGACGGCGAACTCGTCGCCGCCCCATCGGGCTACCACGTCACGCCCGTTGCGAAAGCTTCGCCGCAAGTGCTCGGCGACGGACCGTAGCGCGTTGTCTCCCGCCAAGTGGCCCAGCGCATCGTTGATGGGTTTGAGGTCATCGACATCGATAAGTACGCAGCTGAGGTGATCAGCATCGGCGACAGCACGGCGACACTCGGCGCGCATCGCCCGATCGAAGGCGCGCCGGTTGGCCAAGCCGGTCAGTTCGTCGATCGTGGCCAGATCCAGGATGCGGCCGTGAGGATCAATGTGGCTGATTCCCCATAGAACGCCGCTGGCCTTCAACGGCCGTCCCCGATGGTCGCGCGCGTCGGCCTCACCGGCCAGTACGACGTCAACACCGTGGTTGAGCCGAAGCGTTAGATCAAGCATCCCGCGGTCAAGGTCGCGTCGCACGCTCTCGACGAAAGTGTCATGGTGCTGCGGGGACAACAGCGCGGCGAACTCGGCGATGGTCGCGACGCTACGTGGCGTCAGTGTCCCCATCACCAGCGCCGCGCGGGTGTCGAGAGCGAACGCATCGGTAGTGAGGTCCCATGACCAGATGCCGCAGCCGGTGACGCGCGCAGCGAGTTCGACGAGGCGGTTGGAATGGGCCAAGCGAGCACGAAGTGGCTGGTCGTTGGTTACATCGAGGCCCCACATTTCGATCGGGTGAGTCGCCGAGGTGGCATGCATACTGAAGCGCGTGTAGGCGTTGCTGCCGCCGAAGCTGCGCATCCGTATATCAACAACGGTCTCACTGTCGATGTCGAGCCGCCGGATAGCACCTAGCACGTGCGAAATGTCCTCGGGTACAACAACATCGAGCAAAGTGACGATGCCGCCAGCAAGGGGTACGGCACTTCCGACCAACCGCTGCAGCGGCGCATTGGCGAACGTGAAACGAAGCCCTCGGTCCAGCGTCGCAACCAAGGGCGCGACCCGATCGGGCACCCACAGCGGGGGCAGATTAGCCAGCATCGTTTGCCCATATCCGCATGAGGGTGGTGGCGACGTCACCGTTGGGCACCAGGTCGCCAGCAACAAAGGGGTAGGCGCCCTCCGCCCGGTAACCGGGCAAGTCTCGTGTCAGAGCATCACTGTCGGGCCAGTAGAAGCCCATTGCCCAGCGGGGAAACATCCGTGCCCCGATGTCGGTGCGCAGCAAAAGCCGAATGCCGCGATGGCGTGAATCCTTCGTGATACGTCCGTACGTATCTGCGATCGCCGCGTGCGGCCCTTCGATCATCTGCATGAAGCTTCGCTCGGCGTAGATAAGCAGGCCGGTCACATTCGTGGCGACGTTATGGTCACGGCTGATGGCAAGCAGTTCGCGGAGTTCGGTCTCATCCGGCGCCGACACGGCGCTGCTGGCGTACACCAATCGCTCATACATATGCACCCTCTCGTACAACACTGGCAAAGTTTTCTGACACGACCATCGGAAGCAGACATAATATGAATATCACGAGTTCAGACCCAGGACCGACCAACTGTGGGGCATGACTAGGCCCAGCATTCGCCATTTCCAGCAACCCGGAGATTGTCGCTACAGCGAATTTCGATCGCGGTACTTCCCGTAGCCGCAGACCACCACTGCTACACCTTCAATCCCGTCGAAGTCGAGATTGAGACCCGGGGTGGCTCCCACATCCGCCAACTTCAGTGCGCAGACATCCAGACATCGACGGCTCGCCGATCTTCGGCGAGCTGATTGAACCGTGTGACCGACAGGCTCCGACCACGACAACGGTCCCGACGGCCAGTCCCCACTATCGACCCCAACCTCGCTGGCAATCGCCCCTGAGACCCAGGCAACGATGCGCATTCCGATTCCGTCGCGGCTAGGCCATCACGCTTGCCACGGGCCCGCTCTGCTCCCCCGAGTCCGCTGCGCGTTACCGACAGCAGGAATACGACGGAATCGAATATGGCGGGCTACCGGGGAGCTAGTCCATTATCACCGATACCCCAACGACTTTCGTCCGCACGGTCACTGGCGCGTTGGCTGGACATCGCGCGATTTCTCCATCCGCGTAGCGCCAAGCGCGCAACGAGCGCGATCAGCGCTGCGGCGAAACCGATAGCCGGAGCGAACGTTACCCCGAACCCGATCAATACGTTGTAGCCAAATGCCACCCCGCCCGCCAGCAGCAACCGCCGCGGCGGTGTCCATTGCGTAGGCGCGCGAAATTGGGTGGACAGCACCACCCCCAGCGTCAGGGCGATGACATGTCCGACAGCGGTGAAGTCGAAACTCTCCGCAGCGGTCGCTACCACTAAGGCGTTGGCAACCCAGAAACTGACCCAAGGTAGCCGCCACCAGGCGGGCATAGCTGCGGTTAGCGCGCCCAGTACGGCAGCGGCGCCGTAGCTGATGCCGACGTCGCTGGCGTCAGCGATCGAGGCCGGTAGCCAACCCGCCCGAATCGCGATGGCAAGCGCGGCGGCGACGATCAGGGTTGCCCCGATGTGGCCAAGCGTGAACGCGACGACCATTCCCTTTCCGCGCCAGAGCAATTCGCCCAGCGCCAGCAGGCATACCAGCCCCGGCAGCCAGGCATAGATGTCATTGTCGGCAGTGACGAAGGCGCTGCCGATCAGGGTGCCCAGCTGACCGTGTGCCAGGTTGTGCAGGTTGGTGCTCAAGTCGTCGATCACACGGCCCTGTACCTGCGGGCCCACTGCCACCAAGGCGGCGGCCACGACCAGCAGCACCACAGCGTAGGTCGCGGTGAAACGCACCATGGACAGGCTCGACAACACACGCGACATGAATGTCGACCGTGCCAACACGGCATTACGGCAGTGAGTCAACCGTGGTAATTCCGCGAAAGATCTCCGCGCAACGCGCACCACGCGCGCTCCCCAGGTGTGGTTCCGCTATCCGGTCGAGTCGAACATCCAGAAAGTCGTCGCCGAAACCATGCTGGGCACCGACACGTTCGGTCCATGTGGCTGCGAAGACTTCGTCGACACTGACCGAGAGCTGCCGGCAGTACCAACTAGTTCGCTGGTTGGATCATGGGTTTCAGGAAAGCCCCCGCTCTGCCGCCCCATCACCGTCGGTCGGTAGACGGCGGCATTTGAATTCCGTGGGATATCCGTCGGGTTACAGCGCGGGAACCGGTGTCAAGGATGGCCACCAGCGACGGATCGCCTCGATCGTGTCCTCAGGGCCGGTGTTGAAGCAGATCGCGGAGCGCGGAGAGTTGGTGCGCACGCAATTGACCAGCGTCTCCAGCAGATGCGTCAGTGCTGGCTGCAACCTGATGCCGGCTCCGATGACAATGATCGCGAAATCGCCGCCGGCCAGCTTTTGCCGGAACCGGGCGTCGATGTCATCGGTGCGGTCGATGAGGAAGGTGTCGAGGGCAAGTCCCAATCCATCTGCCGCGCCGGGCAATTCCCTGATGCCACGTTCGACGGCGTCGGAGGTGTCGTCGTCGGGAAAGTACGAATCGGGTGCGCCGGCGGGATCGAGACCGACGATGAGTGCTACGGGCTTGGGTGTCGTCGTCGCGTGTTCTTCAGTGGCGTTCACGGGCGTGGTCCTACTTTCGATGACAGGGTCGGGTGTCGCAGACCGGATGTGGTGTGCGACATGGCACTGAGGGTGTCGCGGTCAGTCGGCCATCGACCTTTCGAGCAATTCGAGCAATGTCCTGCGGTCCTTCGTGCTGAGCCGGCCGACGGTTTCGTCCAGCACCTGTTCAACCACGCCCGTGCCGGCGTCGTAGGCGGCAAGTCCTTGCTCGGTCAGTCGGTGGCGTACCGCACGACCGGCACCGTCGCACCGTTCGATGAGCCCACGAGCGACCATGCGTCGAGCGAGCTCACCCATGGATTGGTCGGTCTGAAACGTCGCCTCAGCCAAGGCATGCAGGGACGAATCGGGGTTGCGAGACAAGTGACGCAACACATCCCACTGCACCAGGGACAGGTCTGCGCACTCCGATAGACGGCGGTTGGCCTCGCGGTGATGCCGCCACTGAAGCCGCTTGATGGCGTGACCGACTTCTTGCGTAGAAGGCATGTCCACAGCGTAGGCAATCTACGCATCTATTACAAGGGTCCTTACATAAGGACCCTTAATCGGGTAGTGTCGATGAAAGCCGGTGAGCGGAAGCCTCGCGCTTTGCAGTCGATCCCTGGCCGCGGACAATCCGAAACCAACTGCAACAGGGAGAGATTGATGGTCAATACCGTTTCAACCGACAGCCTGCGCCCCACACGATCGACCACCGTTACGGCCAACGGCGTGGACATCACCGTGGCCGACTACGACCGAACCCGGCCGTTCCTCCTACTGCACGGCGGCGGCGGGGCCGCCACGATGGCCGGGTTCGCCGACCTGCTCGCCGACCGCACCCACTCCCGGGTCCTACTTCCGACCCATCCTGGTTTCGGCGGAACCTCCCGTCCCGCATCGCTGTCCACCACCAAGGATCTCGCTGCGGTGTACGTCGCGCTGCTCGATGACCTCGACCTCAGCGACGTGACCGTGATCGGGAACTCCTTCGGCGCCTGGATCGCCGCAGAGATGGCCCTGCTCAACAGTTCTCGGGTGAGCGGCGTGGTCATCGTCGACGGCATCGGCATCGTCGTCGCCGACCACCCGATGGCAAGCGTCGTCGGCCGCTCCCCCGCCGATCTTGCCAAGTTGTCCTTCCACGACCCGTCGAAGGCTCCCCAGCCGCCATCCGGCGGCGCCGCCGCACCCAGCCCAGACGTCCAAGCGTTGGCCGCCTACGCCGGCCCCACCATGAGCGACCCGACGTTGGCGCCGCGCCTGAAAGACGTCGAACTGCCCGTACACGTCATCTGGGGCGACAGCGACGGCATCGTCGATCTCGACTACGGCAGGGCCTATGCCGAGGCCTTCCCCGTGTCGCGGTTCAGCGTGCTGTCCGGATCCGGTCATCTTCCGCAGATCGAAACCCCGGAGGACTTGCTAGGCGCTGTGATCAGTGCAGCTATTCAGTGAGGATCACCGGACCATCGGCAGTTATCGCGATGGTGTTCTCGGTGTGCGCCGTGCGGGAGCCGTCGGCGGAACGGATGGTCCAGCCGTCAGGGTCGTACACGATCCGGTCGGTGGTACGGGCGAGCCACGGCTCCAGCGCCAGAGTCATCCCAGGTCGTAGGCGCAGTCCGCGTCCGGGTCGGCCTCGATTGGGTACGTGTGGATCTTCGTGCATGGTGCGGCCGAGACCATGGCCGCCGAACTCGAGATTGACGGGGTATCCGTACGCATCGGCGACGGCGCCGATCGCTGCGGAGATGTCGCCGAGCCGCCCTCCGGGTTGTGCGGCGGCCGTACCCGCGGCCAGCGCCTCATCGGTGGCGCGGATCAGTCGTACGTCCTCGTCTGCGGCCGTGCCGACGATCAGGGTGCGGGCGGCATCCGCCACCCAGCCGTCGATCGACACCGCGAAGTCCAGGCTCAGCACATCCCCGTCGCGCAACGAGTAATCGGACGGCAGCCCATGCAGCACAGCATCATTCACCGATATGCACACGACGTTACGGAACGGGCCGCGTCCGAATGATGGTTCGTAGTCCCAATAACAGGACTGCGCTCCACGGCGTTTGATCATGTCACGGGCATGGTGTTCGAGGTCGAGCAGGTTGACCCCAATGTCGGCCAGCGCGCCCAGTTCGGTGAGCACCTCCGCCACGAACCGTCCGGTGGTCCGCATCTTCTCAATCTCGGTGTCGGTCTTGAGCTCGATCACCATGACTCCTTCTCTCTGGTATTTAAATACCTATAGCAGCGTAGCGGTATTTAAATACCCGGAATAGAGTGGACCCATGGTTCGCACCCCGTTGAGCCCAGCGCAGGTTGCCGCAGGCCGTCGGCTGGGCGCGGCTTTGCGCGCAGCGCGCGGCGCTCGCACGCTCGACGACGTCGCCCGCGCCGCAGGTATCTCGCCTGAGACGCTGCGCAAGATCGAAACCGGCCGGCTCCCCTCCCCAGCGTTCGGCACCATCGTCGGGCTCAGTGATGCACTCGGGCTGCCATTGGGCGCCCTTGCCGATGTATGGCGACCTGTGAGCGCAGCCGCCTCCTAAATTCCCCTTGGTTTCGTCGACGAATTCCTACTCGCACCATTCGAGCGGCGGGGTCCGCTGCGGCCGAAACGGCACCCTGTCTTACCGCTGGCCGTAAGGGACGAGGTAGCGCTTCTTGCAACCCATGATTCCAGCGGGCATCCGTGACGGCAGCGACTCCGTCGGCGAGACTCACTTGCGACGACATGACCAACCAGGAGGCACTCATGACGAAGTCCATTGCCCGCGGCGATCACACTGTCTCGCTATTGAACGGTGAAGTTGTCGAGGAATCCGAACTCGGGTCGATGCGCAGGGTTACCGTTGACGCCCTGCCAATCCTCAAGAATCTGTCGATCAAGCGCCTGCTGCTCAACCCCGGGGCCATGCGTACCCCACACTGGCACGCCAATGCCAACGAACTCACCTACTGCGTCTCGGGAACCGCCTTGGTGTCCGTCCTCGACAACCACAGTGTGTTCTCCAACTTCATTGTCACCGCTGGGCAGATGTTCCACATCGAGTCCGGTGCGCTGCACCATATCGAGAACATCGGCACCGATGTCGCCGAGTTCATCATCGCTTTCCGCAACGAACGTCCCGAGGACTTCGGCCTGGGCGCCACTTTTGGAGCGTTCACCGACGCCGTGTTGGGCAACACCTACGATCTACCCTCTGCCGACATCGCGAACATCCGCCGCAGCACCGTCGACCACAAGCTCGCGCCCCGGACCGGCACCGCGGAAATCCCCGCCTCGGCCCATTTCAACGATCCGCACAAGTTCGACATCGAAGCCCAAGCCCCTGGCCTCAACTTCGCCAGCGGCAACGCCCGCTTTGCTCGCGATCAGTTCTGGCCTGTTTTGAAGGACATCTCCATGTACTCACTGCGCGTCACGGAAAGCGGTATGCGGGAACCGCATTGGCATCCGGTGACCGCAGAGATGGGCTACGTGCACTACGGCAACGCCCGCATGACCATCATGAACCCTGACGGCACTCTGGACACGTGGACGCTCACTACGGGTGACATGTACTTCATCCCTCGCGCCTATCCACATCACATCGAGAACATCGGCACCGACGACTGGCACTTCCTGATCTTTTTCGACCAACCGTTCCCTGCCGACATCGGCTTCAAGGCCTCTGCCACTGCCTACTCACGAGAGGTGCTGGCCGCGACGTTCAACACTCATATCGATGATCTGCCGGCCTTTCCGTTCACCCCCGCCGACCCGCTGGTGGTTTCGCGTGTCAACCCTGTTGACGTTGGGTGACCAGCCCGGGCCAGGGCTGGTCGAGGCGGTCCGACTGCAAGGGGTACACCACCTGGGTGGATACTGTGACGTGGCCCTTTCCGCAACAGTATTCAAAGTCGAGCTTGGCGTTTCCGATGTCGATCACGGTTACTACGTCGATCACGCGCTGACAGTGGCCCGTCATCCCAGTGAGACCGATGAGCGGATGGTGGTGCGGTTGTTGGCTTTTGGGCTTCGCGCACACCGGCTCAGCGACATCGACGGTGAATTGGCGTTCGGCCCGGGCCTGTCCACACCCGGCGTACCCGACTTGCGGCTCGCCGACTACACCGGCCGGATCCTGGAGTGGATCAACGTGGGTCAACCCGACGAACGCGTCCTGGGCAAGGCGGCCAGCCAGGCCGACCAGGTGCTGCTCTTCCCTTTCGCCGCCGGCGTGGCCACCTGGTGGCGCACCGTCGGCCCTAAAGTGGCGGGGCTGCCGAACCTGTCGGTGGTGCAGGTACCACACGCACCGGTGCAGCAACTGGCCCAGTCTGTCGACCGACGGGTCGCGGCCCAGGTGATGGTGATCGAAGGTCAGGTGACGATGACCGTAGGCGGAGTCGACGTCACCTTCACGCCTGAGCTATTGAAGTGAACGCCTGAGCGCGAGGTTGTGGGCTCCTGCCCGCATGGGGCAGCCGTGTCGAGCTGAGAAGCTCGACTCAAGGAACTGACACGCAACCCACCCCGGGCATGCAACCTCCGCCACCGCCCGGGCCACCGCCGCCGGACGGCCCCCCGGGGATGCCGCCTCCGCCACCGCCGGGTCCGCCACTGCCGGTCGGTCCACCCGGGATGGAACCACCGCCACCGCCGGGGCCACCGCCGCCAGTGGGGCCACCCGGGACGCTCCCCCCGCCGCCGTCAGGTCCCCCACTGCCGGTCGGTCCACCCGGCATCGAACCTCCGCCGCCTTCAGGACCGCCGCCACCATTGGCCCCACCAGGCGCCGTAGTTACGGGTGACGGGCTCGAAGTCGGCGTCGTCACCGTCGTAGTCGTCGTCGAAGTGGTGGTCGTTGTCGATTTGCCGCTTTCGTCGGCGCCACATCCCGTGGCGAGAGGAAGTAGTGCGACACTGGCGATTACGCCGATCCACGCCGAGTGCCTACGCCAAGGTGCTCGCGCGTGCGCACGAATGCTCTTGTCAGCTGTCAATCTCATGGTGGTGTCTGCCTCCCTCTCGGCTGTCGTTTCGGTGTTCCCCGAGATCGAGACTTTCAATCCTCAATGCCTCAACAGGCGACCACCTTCTTCCGGATCTCCCGTCAGGTCAGTCGAGGGATCACCTCGTCGCCGAGTCGTTTGACCCAGCCGGCGGGATCGGGGTTGCCCGGTACGGGCCCGGTGTTGACCGTGTCGATGCCGAGTGCCGAGTACTGGTCGAGTACATGAAGATAGGAATCGGTGAAGGGATCGGCAAAATAGGCGGCTGTCAGTCTGATCTCGGAGAAGTCCCGGCCCACCGCATCGCAGTGGCGGCGCAGTACATCCAGCTTGTGCGGTAGCTCCTCGAGCGATGCCGAGGTGTTCCAGACGTCGGCGTACTGGGCGACCATACGCAGCGTCTTCTTCTCGCCGGATCCGCCGATCAGGATCGGCGGACGGCGGATCGGCTGGGGCTGGCAGATGGTCTCGGCGAGCTGGTAATGCTTGCCCTGGTAGGGCCCGTCGTTCGTACTCCACATCTGCAGGCAGATCTGGAGCGTCTCCTCCAGCATCTCGAAACGGTCCGAGAGCGGCGGATAGGGGATCCCCAGCGCGTGGTGCTCACGGTCGTACCAGGCGGCACCGAGTCCGAGCATCGACCGACCGCCGGACAGGACGTCGAGAGTGGTGGCCGTCTTCGCCAGTACCCCCGGATAGCGGTACGTGACCCCGGTGACGAGCATGGTCAAGGTGATGCGTTGAGTGAGTGCGGCGAGGTAGCCCATGGAGGTATAGCCCTCCAAGAACGGATCCTCGGCTGCGCCGATGTCCTCCATCTGGAAAAAATGATCGGCGAGCGTGAACATGTCGACACCGCCCTGTTCGGCGGCCTTTACCGTCGCGGCCAGGGTGGGCGCCAATTTCTCTGGCGCACCGGGCAGAAAGTCGATGTAGTGCACTGCGAATTTCATTTTCACCACGTACCTTTCGTCATTCGGTGATCCGTTCGAGAAGGACGAGCGCCTCGTTGATCACGGCGCGTTCGGCTTCGGTGTAGCGCTCCTGCAGCGTGGTGGCCAGCCACTCCTGGCGGGCCTGGCGGCCCGCTGCCGCTCGGCGGCGTCCCGACTCGGTCAGCGTGATGACTTGGCGCCGACCGTCTTCCGGGTCGGGAGTGCGGGCCAGATACCCGAGTCGGTCGAGTGCGGCGAGCGTGGCCGTCATCGACTGCGAACGCACGCGTTCGGCTCCGGCGAGCTCACTGGTCGAGGCAGGGCCGTTCTTGTACAGCCGGATGAGCACCGACGTCTGAGAGGGCGTCAGCTCATCGGCGGAGTCGACCTCGCGCAACCGCGTGCGCAACCGACTGAACAGGACCCGGAGGTTCGTTGCCGCGGCTACAGAAGAAGCACCGACCGTTGCCATATACGTAGTTTAAACTACGTAGTTGAAACTGTCGACATCGCGCAAGGACGCATCGCAACTCGGCGGGACCGCGGTAATCGTTGCGGTTTCCTCGGATGAGTCAGCGAATAGGCAAATTTCCCAATGACTTTCAGCTCGAAGTGATCAAGCTTCTGACTTGCGCGCAACCTATTCGACAGTGGTGTCGCGGCCTACTGCCTCCCACTCACTGAGTTCCCGACCCAGCGCATCGAGTCGGCCGCGCACACCATCGATGGCATCGCTGCCCAGTACCAGTCGAAGCGGTGGCGTCGACGCGTCGAGGGCGGCCAGGATCGCCCGCGCCGCTTTGGCGGGATCACCGGACTGGCTGCCATCACCGCTGGCCACATAATCGCGGGTCGGGCCCACCGTGCCCGCGTACTCGGGCATCGGGGCCGAAAGGTACGCCGCACCCGGATTGAACAGGTTGGTGCGGAACGCGCCTGGTTCCACGATCAGGAACCGCACCCCGAAATCGACTTCCTGGCTCAGCGTCTCGGTCAGGCCCTCTAGGGCGAATTTCGTCGCGCAATAGGCTCCAAAGCCGGGAGCGGTAACCTGCCCTCCGACGCTGGACATCTGAACCACCGCCCCGCTGCGCTGGCGGCGCATCTGCGGCAGCACCGCCCGGGTCAATGCAGCCGGCCCGAAGAAGTGCAGGTCGAACAACGCCCGTAGCTCCTCGTCGGTGGTCTCTTCCAACGCGCCGACCTGGGTGCGGCCGGCATTGTTGACCAGGACGTCGAGTCGGCCGTGCCGAGCCACCACCTCCGATACCACCTCTGCGCATCGCGCTCTATCGGTGACGTTGAACTCAACAGCGCTGACCTGATCGGGGTACGCCGCGACCACGTGGTCGAGTCGGTCCGGCGATCGTGCGGCGCCGACCACCAAATCCCCTGCGGCAGCGGCAGCTTCGGTCAGCGCCAAACCGAACCCCGAGGTTGCACCAGTAATGAGCCAGACCCGAGGCGAGTACTCCAATTCCGACACGACCCGTCGCTTCCGTCGCTGCGTTACAACTGCCACGGCCACGATATCTCCGAACGAGTACTGAAGAACACCATCGTTACCAGCGCAGCCCGCCAGAACACTCCATTGGTGTTGAACTTCAGCTCACCGCGTCGTCCAACCGACCAAGCTGTCGCCGCATCACTAAATACTCTGCAGTGCAGGCTGTTTCGACTATTCACGAAAGCGAGTGCCGTGCCGCTCCCCTGGTGGTGGGCTTGAACTGTTCGAGGTACGGCCTCAGCCGGTCAGGAAGCCGCGAACCAGGGTTGAGCAGCGGTAGGATGACCGTTTGGCAGGAGAGGGCATGTCGGCACCAGACGTGGAGCGTCCCCGGGTTATCCGGCGCAAGATCAACGTGCCGGAAACGCCAGTAGATGTGGCGCCGCGGGAGCGTCTAGATCGGCTGTTGTGCCAGCTTGTAGACACCCGTCGGGTGGTCGTGGTGACGGCGACCGCAGGGGCCGGCAAATCGGTGGCGGTGGCGCATGCCAGCCGCTCCTTCAATAGACCCGTTGCCTGGCTGACCGTCGATACCACCGACACCGCTCCGGGGCGCCTGGTGGCCTACCTCGAGGAGGCCTTGGCTCGGGAGCTGCCGTGGGTGCGAGGAGTCGCGACCGGTGCACTGGCCGCGGGCATTCCGCACGCCGAAGCGGCGGGTCTGCTCATCGACGCGGCGGCCGACTCCGAGGTCGTGTTCGTGCTTGATGATCTGGAGCGGTTGCAGGGGTCGTGGGCAGCGTGGGAGGTCATCGGCTCGTTGGTGCGCTATGCGCCGGCGGACACTCGCCTGGTTCTGGTCAGCCGTCAGCCCGTGCCGGCTGAGGTCTGGTCGCCCGCGCTTGTCGGTGAGGCGGCTCGTGTCGGAGATACCGACTTGGCGTTCAGCGTCGACGAGGCGCGCATCGCGCTAGAGGGGCTGGGCCGCTCAGGCACGGACGCTCCGGAAGCGGTGCAGGCCACCGGGGGCTGGGTCATCGGGGTGCTGTTCGAGGGGTGGCGCGCCGCCGATCATGCTGCGGACGGCGGCGGCGACTCCGACGCTATGGGCGGCTATCTCGGCGCGCACATTCTCGGTGAACTCGCCCCCGATGATCGCGAATTTCTGGTCAGCACTTCGGTCCTCGATGAGGTGACGGTCGAGTCGGCGGTAGCACTGGGCATCGACGATGCCGCCAAGCGGCTGGCATCACTGCGGCAGGTGGCGATCCCGGCACAGTGGTCACGCGCATCCCTGGCGATGCGTTGCCATTCGCGGTTTCGGGAGTACCTCCGTGGGTTGTTGGATCAGCGCGGCGACGCCGCGGTCTGCACACTGCGTGCAGCGCACGGACGGTACCTGGCATCACACGGATTTCATGAAGAAGCGGTCGAAGAGCTCGTGGCGGCCGGTGCTCTCTCCGATGCCTACGCCTCCGCCCAGCGTGCGATCCCCGGTGTCCTCGAAAGGTTGGATTTCGCCGTGGTCGATCGGTGGATCGAGGCGTTGTCGGCCGTCGTACCCGTCGGCGATGACGGGTTCGCCGAGGCCAGGCTGATGCTTGCGGTCGCGCGCGATGACCAGCGCCAAGGGGCGCGCATCGCCGACGAATTGGCCGCCGCCGGGCGACGCGAAGAGCTCTCGGCGACGTCCGAACGTGCTGCGGCGCTGATGGCATGGTGCTACCTGCTGGCCGGGCGCATCGGGGACATGCATACCGTCCTCGCGGCGGCAGACGCCGGACCTGACGTCAACATCGTGCGGTACGCACTTGCCCTGGTGGATCCCGGTGGCGGCCCCCCAAGGCCCGAACCCACCGGCGGTCTTTTCGACGGGATGCTCTGCGGCATAGACTATTTCCGCGGCCGGGTGCGCGAATTGACCGACGATCCGACTTCACCGTGGACGAGGGCCGCAATGGGAGCCGGCAGGATCGGAGCACTCCGCGCTACCGGCCACACAGCGGAGGCGTTGCGGCAGTACCAAACGGTAGCGGGTGGGGGCTCGTTCGCCGGCGTGGTGGACTCCCTCATCGCACCGGACGTCCTGCTCGATGCCGGCCAAGTTGAGGCGGCCCGCTCCGCATTGGCCCGAGGCAACAAGTTCCTCCGATCCAACGGGTCGCCGCTCCTGACGGCGGTGCACCAGGTACTTGCGGCAAAGGTGATGCTGCGAGCCGACGGCGACGCTGCGGGCGCGACCGCAATACTCGACCAGATCGACCGCGACGCCGCGCGGGAGTATGCGCTGGTTTTCGAACTCGCACAGACGTGGCGCGGGCTGGCCGCGCTCATGGAAGGCGATGACGACAGCGCCGTGTCGTCGTTACGTGCCGCCGTCACGGGCATGCAGGTCGGCCAACGAATTCTCGAATTGCCAACCGCGGCAGTGTATCTGGCAGAGGCAGAATGGCGCGTCGGCAACCCCGATGCCGCCGACCGTGCCGCCGATGTCGCGCTGCGGGCAGCTCGTCGGCACGGGTCCAATCACGTACTGCTGCAAGCACTTGCCGACTTCCCTGCGGTGGTGGCACGGCGCATCGACGCCGAACCGCATGCCGATTCGGCATGGCACCGGCTCGGGCGCGCCTTGGTCGCTCAAGGCGTCACGGTCGGCGCCCGAATCACTACGGCCGTCGAACTTATCGAATTCGGCCGCACGGCAATCATTCTCGACGGCCAAGAGGTGCAGCCGAAGCTTGCCAAATGTTACGAGCTGCTGGGATTTCTGGCGGCCCGCAACGGCACCCCGGCCAGTCGTGACGAGCTTCTCGACGCCTTGTTCGACAGCCGCGACGACGAGTCCGCGCGTTCCTATCTGCGTAAGACCATCATCGGTGTACGTCGCCTGCTGCCTCCCGACGCAATGATCGTCGGCGACGACGGCCGTGTCGGCCTCACCTCGGATATCGCACTGGCCAGTGAATCGGCTCACCTCGAAAACCAGGTGGCGGCCGCGGCGCGGCTACAGGACAGCGCGCTGGTCGTTGCGACCGAGCAGGCGCTGGCGCCACTCACAAGGGGCGACTACCTGCCCGGTATCCGCTCCGCCTGGGTAGATGAGCGCCGCCAGCAACTCACGGAACTGGGGACTTCCGCTCGTGCAGTGGCCGCCGAGGCCGCTTTTTCCGTCGATCGGTATGACGACGCGCACCGCCTCGCCATCGCCGTGCTTGCTGCCGACCCCCTCCGTGAGGCGATGTGGCGCTTGGTGATGCGAGTGCGTGCGGCAGTCGGTGACTACGACGGGGTCATCGGCACCTTCGCGCGGTGTGAACGCGCGCTGGGCGACGCCGGGATCGCACCGGCTGCGAGTACCCGTGCCCTGTTGGACCAGCTGCGCCGCTGACATCGATTTCGGCGTATTCCCGCCGCGCCGCTCATTACGGCAATTCACGATCCGCAAGCCGAAACGCCTGGATGCCGGCCCTTTCGTCCCTCCGACCTCCTGAGCGTCGCCCAGCTGTTCGGTGACCGCCGCGAATGCCGATGCGTGTCCGCAGTCATCGGGATGTGGGCCCGCTCGCTCGGGCCTGCCGCCGCAGCGGCCTCAGCTGCGATTTCGGCTCTTTCCCGCCCTGGTCGGCAGCATTCTCCCCGTGCCGTGAAGGCGAGATCAGCACTGACGGTGGCAGAGCGCCACCACGAACCGAAGGACAACACACGATGGGATACCAGACCGTCAACCCGTTCGACAACCAGCTCGTGGCGAGCTTCGACGAGCTGACCGACGCGCAGGCCATGCAGCTTCTGGGGCAGGCACACACGACATTCGAGTCGTGGAGCAAGACATCCTTCCCCGCCCGCGCCGCGGTGATCGCACGTGCCGCGGCGATCATGCGTGAACGCTGCGGCGAGTTCGCCCGGCTGCTCACCCTGGAGATGGGCAAGCTCTACGCAGAGGCCTTGGGCGAAGTCGAGCTCAGCGCCCAGATCTTGGACTACTACGCCGAGAACGCCGAGGGGTTCCTGGCGCCCGAACCTCTCGACACCGCCGGCCCCGATGACAACGCCATGCTGGTCAGCGCACCGCTGGGCGTCATCCTCGGTGTTCAGCCCTGGAACTTCCCGTACTACCAGCTCGCGCGGGTGGCCGGCCCCAACCTGATGGCCGGCAACGTCGTCATCGTCAAACATGCCTCCAACGTGCCGCAGGCAGCGGCCGCCTTCGAGAAACTGCTGCTGGAGGCCGGTGCGCCAGCTGGCGCCTACACCAATGTGTACGCCACCAAGGATCAGATCAACCTGCTGATCGACGACCCGCGCGTACGCGGCGTGGCGTTGACGGGCAGTGAAGGGGCCGGCGCGGTCGTGGCCGCTCGGGCCGGCAAGAACCTCAAGAAATCCACCCTGGAACTGGGCGGATCAGACGCCTTCATCGCACTGGCCGACTGCGACCTGGACAAGACCGTCGAATGGGCTTTGCACGGCCGGGTTTTCAACGGCGGACAGTGCTGCGTGGCCTCCAAGCGGATCATCGTCGTCGACGAGATCGCCGACGAGTTCCTGGCGAAATTTCAGGTCGCGATGTCGCGGCTCAAAGCCGGCGATCCGTTCGATGCGACGACGACGCTCGCCCCGATGTCCAGCCAGCATGCCGCTGACGAGCTGTACGCACAGATCGACGCCGCCGTGGAAGGCGGCGCCAAGGCGGTCCCGTGTGGTGAACCGGTACCCAGCACCGGTGCGTTCGTACAACCGACGATCCTGACCGACATCGCACCGGACAACCCGGCCTACTACCAGGAGTTCTTCGGGCCCGTGGCGCTGTTCTTCCGAGTCGCCGACGAGGACGAAGCCGTACGGCTCGCCAACGATTCGCGTTTCGGATTGGGCGGGTCGGTGTTCACCAGCGACATCACCCGCGGCATCGAGATCGCCAAACGCATCGACACCGGAATGGTCAACATCAACCACCCCGCCCGGCTGAAGGCCGACCTGCCGTTCGGCGGGGTCAAGATCTCCGGCTACGGCCACGAACTGGCGCACCTCGGCATCGAGGAATTCGTCAACAAGAAGCTCATCAACGTCGTCCCGATCGACGCCCCCGCGTGATCGTCCCGGCGAACGAACAAGGAACAAGAAATCATGGCTGACTTCACCGTGGGCAAGTATCTGGCCGCCCGCCTTGAACAAATCGGACTCAAGCACTACTTCATGGTCCCTGGGGACTACAACCTCGTTCTGCTCGACGAGTTGCTCACCAATGAGAATCTCGAGCAGGTCGGTTGCTGCAACGAACTCAACGCGGCTTACGCCGCCGAAGGCTATGCCCGGGTCAACGGGGCTGGTGCCGTTTTCACCACGTACAACGTGGGCGCGTACAGCGCACTCAACGGGGTGGCGGGCGCCTATGCCGAACGGCTGCCGGTGATCTTCGTGTCCTCAGGTCCCAACACCAACGATCCCGTCGCCAACCACATCATGCATCACACCATGGGCACGCACGACTTCTCCGATCAGTACGAGGTATGTCGGCAGGTGACGTGCGAAGCGGTGCGCATCCTGCATCCCGACAACGCGCCGAGGCTCATCGATCAGGCAATCAGCACCGCGCTGCGCGAGCGCAAGCCCGTGTACATCGAGATCGCTTGCAACCTGTCGGCCGCGCCGTGCCCGGAGCCCGCGCCGATCGACACACTGCTGGCGTCGACGATGCTGTCCTGGCAGCCCACCAACCCGCAGGCATTGACCGCAGCTGTCGACCGCGCCTACCGACTGCTCGAGGACGCGAAGAAACCGATCCTGCTGGCCGGGGCTCACCTCCGCTCTTATGGGGCCATCGATGCCTTCCGCGAACTCGCCGAAGCCCTGGACTGCGCCGTGGCGGTGATGCCCAATGCCAAAGGCTTTTTCCCAGAAGACCATCCGCAGTACGCGGGTATCTACTGGGGCGAGGTGAGCACCCCGGGCTGCCAGGCAATCGTCGATTGGGCAGACCTGATCGTGGCCGCAGGGCCGGTGTTCTCCGACTACACCACGGTCGGCTGGACTGCCCAGCCCGCGCAGTCACGAATGATCACCGCTGAGCCGAACGTCGTGCGGTACGCCGGCGCCGAGTACACCGGTGTCGCATTGGCCGACTTCCTGTCCGATCTGGCGAAGAAGGTCCAAGCCAACGATGCCACCCTGCGCCAGTACCGCCGGCTACGGGGAGCCGTGCCAGTAACGGCACCGGCGGTAGAGGCCGATGACAGTGCACCGCTGAGCCGCGCGGAACTGTGGCGCCAGATCCAGGCAGACCTCGACGACCACACCACACTGATGGTGGAAACCGGAATCTCTTGGTGGGATGGCGTTTACACCAAACTGCCCGGCGGAGCGCGGTTCGAGATCGAAATGCAGTGGGGCTCGATCGGATGGTCGGTGCCTGCCGCCTTCGGCTACTCGCTGGGATTGGAACCCGGTCGCCGCCTGGTGGCAGCGATCGGCGACGGCTCGTTTCAGCTGACGGCTCAAGAAGTGTCCAACATGATCCGCCACGGCCAGGAGATCCTGATCTTCCTGGTGAACAACCGCGGATATGTGATCGAGTCGGCGATCCATGACGGCCCCTACAACTACTACAAGAACTGGGATTACGCCGGGCTGATCGATGTATTCAACGCCGGTGACGGCCACGGATTGGGACTGACCGCCGCTACACCGGCCGAACTCGCCGATGCGATCAGGACTGCACGCGCCCACAAGGGCGGTCCTGTTCTCATCGAATGCCACATCCCCAACGAGGACGCCAGTCCAGAGGTCATCTCCTGGGGGTCGAAGGTCGCGCACGTCAATTCCCGCCCACCACAACATATCTGAAGGAAAGAAAGAAATGACCGACCAACTCATCGGCGCGCATAACGACCTGCACAGCGAACAGGGTGCCCGTCGCGGCGAACATCCGGGGCGTAGCGCGAATCCGATCATCAAGGTGCAGGACGTCGTCTGGCTCGAGTTCGAGAAGCCCGACCTGGTCAAGGCCGAGGCGTTCGCCAACTCGTTCGGGTTCGCCACGGCGATGCGCACACAAGACGAGCTTCACCTGCGCGGCAGCGACACCGGTGCGCCCTGCGTGCTGATCCGGCGCGGCCAGCGGGAAAAGTTCCTCGGGCCGGCCTTCCTGGCCGCCGACCAGTCTGATCTGATCCGACTGGCGGAGGCGACCGGCGCCACGGTCCGGCCCTTGCCCGAGTCCCTCGGCGGGTTGACCGTCGACCTCGTCGACCCGAGCGGGTTACCGGTGCGGGTGGTGTCCGGCACCCATCGACTGGATGGGCTACCGGCGCAGAAACCGCACGTATTCAACTTCGGCCACAAGGTATCTCGCGCCAACGCGACGCAGCGCCCACCGCGAGTGCCGACCACCGTGCAGCGGCTCGGCCACATCGTGGTCCAGACCCCGAAATATGTCGAGGCGCTGAACTGGTACCTCGAGAAGCTGGGCATGATCGTCAGCGACTTCTGCTTCTACCCGGGTCAGCGCGAGCGCGGACCGATCATGAGCTTCATCCGCTGCGACCGCGGATCCGTCCCCGCCGATCATCACACCCTGGCGATGGCGCTGGGACCGGTGAAACGCTACGTGCATTCGGCGTCCAGGTCGCAGACCTGGACGCGCTGGCCGCCGGTGGCGAATACCTGCGCGAGCAAGGGTATTTCCGCTCCTGGGGCATCGGCCGGCATATCCAGGGCAGCCAGATCTTCGACTACTGGCGAGACCCGGACGGCTTCCTGGTCGAGCACTTCGCCGACGGTGACATGTTCGACAACACCCTCGAACCCGGCTGGGCGCCGCTGGCCGCATCCGGGCTGTACCAGTGGGGTCCCCCACCGAGCAGGGACTTCCTGGGTGTCGGGTCAGCCCGCGAGACCGCAGGCGAACTCGCCGCCATGGTCGACGCCCTCCGTCACGACAACGAATTCGACCTGTCCGCACTGCGTGGACTGTTCGCTGTCGCCAATTCCTAACCCTTACAACACTATCCAGAAAGAGGTATCCTCCCATGACCATCTCGATCCTTCGCACTGCCGACGCGTGGTGGGTGCAGACCGCGACCGGGGCCGCCCGCATCCGGACGGACGCCACGACCACGCGCGAATTGCTCGCCGAGCGCCCAGCCATCGACGCAGCTGCGCGCACAGTCGGCACCGTGCCGGTCAACAGCCTTGAGCTGCTGTCCCCGATCACGACGCCGTGCCGCGTCGTCGCTCAGGCGACGAACTACGCCTCGCACGTCAAAGACGTCGGCCGCGACCCCGCCAAGACACCGCTGACCTTCTTCCGGAAGGCTTCCGGCTCTGTGACCGGGCCGTTCGGCGACGTCGTCAAGCCCGAGCACGTGGAACTGCTGGACTACGAGCTCGAGATCGGTCTCGTCATCGGCCGCGAGCTGCCCGTGGGCACCGAGGTCACCGCAGCGAACCTGGCCGACTTCGTGGCCGGACTCGTCGTCACCAACGATGTCTCGGCACGCGACGTGCAACTGCCCAAAATGCAGTTCTTCGAGTCGAAGTCGTACCCGACCTTCACTCCGGTGGGGCCGGCCCTGGTCTTGGTCGACGCCGACGAACTCGCGCGTTTCGGCGAGCTGCGGTTGCGACTGTCGGTCAACGGCGAAGAGCGCCAGAACACGCTCGTCGAGGGCGACATCATGTTCCCGCCCGTTCAAGCGCTGCAAGCACTTTCGCAGTTTCAGAAACTGGACGCCGGCGACATCCTGCTGACCGGCACCCCGGTGGGTACCGCGCTCACCACACACGGAGTCACACCCAAGGGTGACCTCGACTTGGGTGCTTTCTTGTCGGCGCAGTATGAGCACAACCCCAAGTACCTCCACGACGGGGACGTTGTCGAGGCCGGCATCGCCACCGACGACGGCGCCATCGACCTCGGCGTCCAGCGCAATGTGGTGGTGTACAAATGACCACGCAACGCAATGACGCGACACCACTGGCCGATTTCTTTCCCGTCGTGATCATCGGCGCCGGCCCGAGCGGCATCGCGGCCGCCACCCTATTGGGGCAGTACGGCGTCGAATGCCTGGTACTGGACCGGCATGAGACCGTCTACCCGCTGCCTCGAGCGGTGCACGCCGATGACGAGGTGTATCGCATTCTGGCCCGGCTCGGCATCGGCGACGAGTTCGCCGCCCACCGCCGGCCCGCACACGGCCTTCGGCTGATCGACCCGAATATGCGGGTGCTGTCGGAAATCCCGCGGAATATCGAGCCCAGCGCGAACGGCTACCCGCAGATGAACATGTTCGATCAGCCCGAGCTTGAAGGCCTGCTGCGCGCCAACCTCAAGCGCTACCCGCAGATCACCGTGCACGGCAACGTGGAGGTCACCTCGATCACCCAACCGCAGCCGGGCCGGGTGCGGGTGACCTTCCTGGATCGACTGCGCGGCGGCGAGTACAGCGTGCACGCCAACTACGTGTTGGGCTGCGACGGCGCCAACAGCCCCACCCGCGCCGCCATCGGGGCGCACATGTACGGGCTGCCGTTCACCCAGGACTGGCTCGTCATCGATGTCAACACCGACGCCGACCTCAACCAGTGGGAGGGTTGCCACCAGCTGTGCAACCCCCAGCGTGCCGGCACTTACATGCGGGTGTCAGAAACGCGCTACCGCTGGGAATTTCAGCTTGTCGACGGTGAGACGGTGGCTGACTATCAGAGCTTGGCCGACGTGGAGCCACTCATCAGGCCCTGGCTTGCAGACACCCCGATCGATGTGTTGAAGCTGGTGCGGGTAACCGCGTACACCTTCCGCGCGCAAGTAGCCAGTCGCTGGCGCGACCACAATGTGTTCATCCTCGGTGACGCAGCACATTTGACGCCGCCGTTCGTTGGCCAGGGCATGGCTGCGGGTCTGCGCGACGCGATGAATCTGGTCTGGAAATTGGTCGGCGTGCTCGACGGGTCCCTGTCCGACAGTGTGTTGGATACCTACGAGCAAGAACGAAAACTGCACGCAGCCAGCATGATTCTCATGGCTGTGTCGGTCGGAACGGCGATGACCGGCGGCGGGCGCATTGGTGATCTGATCCGTCGGTTCGTGTTCCCGCGGTTGCAGAATCTGCGCATGCCGGGAACCCGGGTGAGCGCGGCCGACGGCGTCGCTCCCGGCCTGCGAAGTTCCGAACTGGTCATCAAGTCACGGACGCCGGGCGGCCTCGCCGGAACCCTGTGTCCCAACCCGATTCTCGTCGAGGGCCTGCGGTTCGATGACATTGTCGGCAACCGGTTCGCGCTGATCACGTCGTCGTCGCTCACCGATGCCCAGCGAGAAGAGCTCAGCAGCCGCGGAGCCGCTGTCATCGAAACCGGTGCAGGTAGCGACCTGGACCATTGGCTGAGTGCCGGCCGTGTCAGTGCCGCCATCGTGCGGCCGGACCGCGCGGTCATGCAAGCCGGCCGCAATACCCAGGCGATATGCGATGCGATGCCCAGGTTCACCCCCGCCAACACGTCTGCCCCCGCCGACGCTTGAGCGCCGCGAAATTGACAACCACTCAACAGAATTGGAGAACATACATGTCCGAACACAGTGATCGCCTCGGTGGGCGCCTGCCGCTCCTGAATCCAGCCGATTTCGTTGCCGCGCAACGAGAACTGTTCGAAAGGATGATGAGCCGCGTGGTGCCATGGGCCGACGACGCCGGTTTCCACAGCACCACCGACGGCGGGAGATTCATCGGCCCGTTCAACCCCGCGCTGCTCAATCCGGAACTGACCTCTGCCGCTGCCCCGCTACTGCTGGGGGAACGGGAATACACGTCGCTGAGCCCCCGAGTGCGTGAGGTGGTGATCCTTGCTGTCGGCGCTGCGTGGCAGTCCGAGTACGAGATGTATGCACACACCGCCGCTGCGCGCACGGTCGGCCTCTCCGAAGAGGCCATTCGGGTACTGGTCAGCGGTGGTATTCCCGACGACGTCAGTGCGGACGAGGCGATCGCCGCCGAACTCACCCGGCAGCTGTCCACCACTCATCGAGTCGAAGAAGCCCTCTACCGGAAGGCTGAACAATTCTTCGGCACAAAGGGTTTGACCGACATCGCCATGTTGATCGGCATTTACCACACCGTGAGCCTCACCCTCAACCTGTTCGAGATTCCCGCTCCGCGCTAGCGCCACGAAAGTCAGTCAAATGCTTTGGTATTGCGACGATGCGTAGCCTTCTCAAGACGCTGACGGTATTCGTGCTGCTATGCAGCAGCACGGCTGCCGGCTTTTTGGTGAAGTCTCGGTTGCTGGGAATCTACGCGCAGACCGGCGCGCTCGAATCGATGAACCTGATCATTTCGTTCCTGGTCACGATAACCGCGATCGTGGTCGGTCTGCTCATCAACTCGACGAAGAGCTTCATCGATGCCACCCAAGCACATTGGGCGCTATTCGCCGGGCAGCTGATTCAATTGGATCAGGCCATGCGCAACTACGGACTCCAAGCTGAGCCGCTGCGCAAGCAACTCCAAAGCTTCACTGGCGCGGTGATCGTCAACTATTGGAGGGCTGACACCGTACCCATCGACGCGACGTACCCAGACGTTCGCACATTGCCGAAGGGCGAGGCAATGCGGGCGCTGAGCAACGTTCTGAACCGCATTGAGATCGGGATAATTCAATTGCAGCCGCCTGATCCGTTGCACGAACGATTGGCGGCGGACTGCCTCGATCAATACAAAGAGTTCGTCAGAGCCCGCTGGTCGCTTCTCCTCGCACCTCAAGACTCGTTACCGATCCCGTTCCTCAGGTTGCTGATTGCCTGGATCATGGTCATCTTTGGATGTTTCGGCCTCCGAGGGCCGGCAGACCCGTTGGTGATGGTGGTGACCATCCTGTCGGCAACGACGCTGAGCGGGATGATGTTCGCGATAATCGACGTCGTTGACCCGTACAAGGGCCTGTACAACATCTCGAGCGCGAACATGCACTACGCCTTGGACGCCATGTCGACCGACCAGGCCTCGAAACAGCTCAGCGCACGTTGTTTCGGCGCGCCGGACACTTTCTCCTGCTGCTCGCCCGGATCAGGTGCCCAACAAGCACCGATATGATCTGCTGTCCAAGTGTCGCGGTGTCCCGCGAGGCCGGCGGGGGTCGTTTCCAGGAATGAGGTCGAAGGCCATGCAGACTGGCGCCGCGCGCTCGGGCCTGACCATCGGCGAGTTCGCGGCGATGACACACCTGAGCGTGCGGACCTTGCGTCGCTATCACGAGGCCGGGCTCCTCGAGCCCGCCGCAGTCGATCCGTTCACCGGCTACCGCTACTACGGGCACGACCAGATCGGGACCGCCCAGGTGATCCACCGACTCCGGCAACTCGACGTTCCGCTGTCCGAGGTGCGTGCCGTTCTCACGACTGACGACCCGCACCGGCGCGCCGACGTCGTCGCCGGTCACCTACGTCGGCTCGAAGCCGAATTGGACCGCACCCGCGCGGCGGTGACCTCGCTGCGACGACTTCTCAATCCCGATGCCGCCGACATCGACGTCGAGCTGCAGTCAGTTCCTGGTCGAACCGTGGTCGGAGTTTGTGACCATGTGCGACTTGAAGATTCGCTCGCATGGTATGACTCCGCCATGGCGGAGCTCGATGCGGCTTTCCCTCCGGTGGAGCGCACAGGACCACCCGGCGGGCACTACGGCAACGAGCTGTTCGCCGACGGGGCAGGGCGAATGACGGTCTTCCGCCCAGTCCGGTCGCCACGGGCAAGCGGCCGCATCGAGGTCATCGAGCTTCCTTCTGCCGAGTTCGCCGTCGCTGTGCACGCCGGACCGCACGACGACCTCGATGTGACCTACGGCCGCCTCGGCTCCTGGGTGGCCGCCCACGCCCTGTCGATCGACGGGCCGGTCCAGGAGATCTATCACGTCGGTCCTCGCGACACCGCGGACCCGGTCGCATGGCGCACCGAAATCGGTTGGCCGGTCTTCCGTCTGGGCCCGGTTGAATGATCACTCGGTGGTGGCACCGGCGGACTTACGAATGCGGGGCCGTTGCCACGGGGAAGTCCGCTGCGCGGGAACGGGTTTCCTGCGATCGGATATCGGCCAACGTGTCCTGCAGCGCTGCCACGGCGGCGTTGAACCCGTCGCCGCCGAGCACGAGTCGCCGCGGTGGTGGTTCTTCAGCCATGGCGGCGATCACCGCCCGCGCACCCCGTCGCGGGTCGCCGGGCTGCTTGCCATCTTGGGCGACCATCGCGGCGCGGACCTCCTCCAGTAGCGGTGTGTAGGCGCCAATGGCTTCGTCGACCGGGTCGCCGGCGAAGCCTGCATAGGCGCGGGTGCGGAAAGCGCCCGGCTCGACGGCCAGCACGTTGATGCCGAGCGGCGCGACTTCCTCGCGCAGTGCCGCCGTCACGGCCTCGACGGCGAACTTGGTCGCGCTGTAGTAGCCGAACCCGGTCACGGCCTGCAGCCCCGCGACCGAGGACATGTTGACAATCCACCCACTCCCCCTGGCACGCATGCCGGGAAGTGCCGCGCGCACCACGGACAACAGCGCAAAGAAGTTGAGCTCGAACATCTCCCGCACGCGCGACCCATCCATGCCCTCGATAGATCCGTACCATCCGCGGCCGGCATTGTTGACCAACACGTCGATGCCGCCGAACCGCTTCTCGGCGGCGCGGACCGCGTCTCGCACCTGGTCGCCATCGGTGACATCCAGCGCGACGACCAACACCCGGTCGCCGTATATCTGCGCCCAAGCCTCGAGCTCAGCGGGTCGTCGTGCGGTCAGGACCACCTGGTCCCCGGTTTCGAGCGCCGCCTCGGCGAAGGCGATGCCGAACCCGCCCGGGGTGCCTCCGGTGATGAACCACGTCCGCGTCGTCGTCACGGCTCGATCACCAGCCGGCCGATGAGCCCGCCGTCGAGGGTGAACCGGTAGTGCAGATCGACCACGCCGCCTGGGAAGTCACCCTCGAGGTGCTGCAGAACGTCGACGGAGTCGGCACCCGTGGTCGTCGCTGCGGTGAACTCGGTGGTGTAGGTGTATTGCGTGCCAGCGCTTTCCACCCACCGCGCGATCTCCTGCCGGCCTCGGTAGGTGTTGCCTTCGTCAACGACGATGGCCTCGGGACTGAAAGCGTCGGTCACCGCACCGACGTCCTTGGCGCGGTGTGCCGTGAGATACGCCGTGATCACCGTCGGCAGCTCGCCCCAGGTCGTGGTCTCGTTGCTTGGATGTCCTGTCATACCGCGAGCCTGTGGTCTCCCCCAGGGAGAGGGTCAAGACGAAGGCGCCGACGCTGATGTCATGTCCCGCAACTGCGTTAGCCGGGACCCGTGTGCGCGTCGATTTCGATGCTGCCGTCGTCAGCGGTCGTCACCTGGTATGCGCGGACGGAGTCGCCGCCGTTGCGGTTTTCCCCGGTGGCCAGGTCGTAGGTGTGCCCGTGCAGCGGGCACACGACGACGTCGTCGTCGATGAGTCCATCGGCCAACGGGCCGCCGCGATGCGGGCAAGTGGCGGAAAGGGCTCGCAGGCTGCCGTCGCGTAGCCGATAGACGGCGACTTCGCAGCCCCCGACGGAATAGGCACGCCCTTCCCCCACAGGGATGTCGTCGACCGAGCCCAACGACAGCGAGCTCATCGCACCGGCACCTGCGGTAGGACGGTCAGAGGGAGCGCGGTACGGAATTGTCCTGGTGTTGCCGGTGTTTCGCGTTCCTTCCACGGATCGACGTAGGCGTCGACTGCCTTCTGCATGTCGGCGTCCAGGCGCTGCGCGACACCGTCCCGGTCGTCCACGACAACGGCACGGATCTCATCGATCCCGACCCGGGGCACCCACGCGTAGGTACGTTCAAGCCAGTTGGCGTTCTCCCGGTAGTACTGCAGAAAACGGCCGACCAGCGTGATGACCTCGCCAGGGTCATCCACGTTGGCGAGCAGGTCGCCCTTGCGGATGTGAGCGCCGGCGGCGCCGCCGACGTAGATCTCCCAGCGGCCGCCGTCTACGGCTACCACTCCGACGTCCTTGCAGAGCGCTTCGGCGCAGTTGCGGGGACAGCCGGTGACGGCGAGCTTCATCTTTCCCGGGCCTGCGATGCCTTGGAAGCGTTCTTCGATTGCGATGCCCAGTGCCGTTGAGTCACCGACGCCGAACCGGCAGAAATCGCTCCCGACACAGGTTTTCACGGTGCGGAAGCTCTTGCCGTAGGCGAAGCCGGACGGCATGTCGAGATCCCCCCAGACGTTGGGCAGGTCTTCCTTGCGCACCCCGAGCAGGTCGATGCGCTGGCCGCCAGTCAGTTTGATCAGCGGCACCTGGTATTTGTCGGCGACATCGGCGATCTTGCGCAACTGCGCCGACGACGTCACCCCACCCTTCATCTGCGGAACGACGGAGAAGGTGCCGTCACGTTGGATGTTGGCGTGCACCCGGTCGTTGACGAATCGGGCGTCACGCTCGTCAACAAACTCGTCGGCCCACATCATCTGCAACAGCGACGACAATCCCATCTTGGAATTCGCATCCGGCTTGCCATCAGGGGCAAGCGCGGCGAAAACCGATGACACCGAATGCAATTCGAGTTCGCGGATGAGTCGCATCAGTTCCGGTTTGGCGTACGGAATCCCGGGCACGTACCAATTCGCCGAAGGGTCGTCGACGACGGCCCCACCGGCCGCCCACTCGACGATCTGGGTGACAAGTGTCTTGCAGGAACCGCATCCCTTGCCCGCTCGTGTCGCAGCCATTACTCCGGCGACCGACTTCTCGCCTGCGGTCACGCATGACACGAGGGCGCTCTTGCTGACGCCGTTGCAGTTGCAGACTTGTGCATCGTCGGCCAGTTCGGCGGCCCCCACCTCAACGGCCGGGGTGCCGATGTCGAACATCAGTGAGATCCGCTCCTCAGGGAGCGGCAGACCGCGGTCGAAGGCCTGCATCAAGAATGCGACCTTCCGCACGTCGCCGACCAGCGTTGCGCCGACCAGCTTGCCGTCGCGGACGACGATCGTCTTGTAAATGCCGTGCTTGGGCTCGGAGAACTGAACGAATTCGTCGTCGGGACGCTCGGGAGCCTTCAACCCCATCGATGCCACGTCGACGCCGGCGACCTTCAGCTTGGTGGCCATGCGCGAACCGTGATACGCCGCACCGATATTCGTGCCGGTCAAATGATCGGCCAGTACTGACGCCTGCTCCCACAGCGGGGCGACGAGCCCGTACACCTGGCCGCGGTGTTGGGCGCACTCCCCGACCACGTAGATGCGGTCGTCATCGATCGAGCGCATGTGATCGTCGACGACGATGGCGCGCTCGACAGTCAAACCTGCGCGTCGGGCCAGCCCGACATTGGGACGGATGCCGGCCGAGATGACGAGCATGTCGCAGGCGATCTCAGTGCCGTCGGAGAAGACGATTCCGGTCAGCTTCCCGTCCGTGCTGACGATCTTGGTGGTGGTCACGCCGGTGTGGACGGTGATGCCGATATTCTCCACCGAGCGACGCAGGATCGCGCCGGCGGCGTCGTCGAGTTGGGCGTTCATCAGCGTTGTGCTGGCGTGCACCACGTCGACCGTCAAACCACGGTTCTGCAGACCACGGGCGGCCTCCAAGCCCAGCAAGCCGCCCCCGATGACCACGCCTTTGGTCTTTCCGATTGCGTAGTCGATCATCGCCGTACAGTCGTCAAGGCTGCGGAAACCGAAGACCCCAGCCGTCAGCGTCTTGTCGTCGGCCCACATCCCCTCCATCGGTGGAAAGAAGGAGCGACTTCCGGTGGCGAGAATGAGACGGTCGTAGCGAAGGGACGTACCGTCGTCGGCGTACACCATCCGAGCGAACCGGTCGACCTTGACCACCCGGACACCTGCACGCAAGTCGATCTGGTTGTCGGCATACCAGTCGACGGGGTTCAGGTAGATCTCGGCAGTGTCGTCCGAGCCCGCCAAGACGTTGGATAGCAAGATCCGGTTGTAGTTGCCGTACGGCTCGTCCCCGAACACCGTGATGTCGAACATCGTTGCGCCACCACGCGAAAGGACCTCCTCGACGGCACGTACGCCCGCCATCCCGTTACCGACAACGACCAGTCGGTCCTTGACGGCCGGCTTCCCGTTGGGCGTGGCGATGATCTGTTCTTCGAGGATGGTCATCGACGCGGCCCCTATACCTCTACGAGACCGAGATCGACGATCACCGAGCCACTCACCCCGGCCGGTGCGGCCACCAACAGCTCGAGGACGGTGTCGGCGAGCAGGTCCTCGACCACCCGCAGGGACACATGCGTCGCGCCCTTGGCGGCGATCGGGAAATACCGCATCGGCGCACCGTCGCGCACCAAGACCACGGCGATCATCTCCCCCGAGCTGTTTCCCCCGCGGAAGTACACCGGCTGCGTCGTCACCCCAGCCGGGACCGTATAGGTCAGCGACGGCCCTATGGGTGTGGCCATGTCGAGTCCCTTACCTTCGAACTCGAACACTCCCTGCAGGAATCGGGGGCTGCTGCTTTCATTCATCGGCTGTTCCGTTCCTTTCGTCATCAATTTCTGTCGGCGTCATCCTGCGACCAGGCGTTCGTTGGGCGTCGCGTCGGCAGTGTCGCGGGCAGGTGCAGTCGGTCTGCGGACATAGGCGAACCAGGTGATGAACGCGCACAGCACATAGAAGGCCAGGAAGACCCAGAAGGCCAGCGTCGCGGACTTCGCGGCCGACAGGTACGACGCTCGCAGCATCAGGTTGATGCCCACCCCGCCGAGCGCGCCGATGGCACCGGCGACGCCGATCAGAGCACCAGACATCTTGCGCGACCAAGCGGCCGCAGTTGCCGGGTCGACGCCGTTCAGGCTGTGTGCCTTCGCTTCGAAGATGGACGGGATCATCTTGTACACCGATCCGTTGCCGATCCCCGACAGGATGAACAGGATGACGAAGCCCGCGACATAGGCGGCCATGATCCCGCCGGTCGGCGGCCCTTTGGCGGAGTCGGCGATAACCCCAGCACCGGCCAGCCAGCCCGCGGACAGGATCATCGCACCGAAGGTGTACAGGGTGATCTTGCCGCCACCGATGCGATCGGCGAACCAGCCGCCCAGTGGGCGCGACAGCGAGCCCAGCAGCGGGCCGAGGAACGCGATCTGCGCCGCGTGCAGGGACGCCGCAGCACTCATCGCCGCGGTTGCCGGCTTGCCGTGTGTCAACCCGGCCAGAAAGTTGAGCTGTAGCACCTGCCCGAACGCGAAACTGAAGCCGATGAACGACCCGAAGGTACCGATGTAGAGCAACGCGATGAGCCACGAGTCGCGGTAACCCATGACGTCGATCATGGAGCGGCCGTTCGTGCGCTGATTGGTCAGGTTGTCCATGAACAGCGCTGCGCCCACCGCCGCGAACGCGATGAGTACCAGATACACGGCACACACCAGCTGCGGCGATCGATTCCCTGCGGTCGCGATCACCAGCAAACCGATCAGCTGAATCACCGGCACTCCGATATTGCCGCCACCTGCGTTGAGCCCCAGCGCCCAACCCTTGAATCGCTGCGGATAGAACGCGTTGATGTTGGTCATCGAGGATGCGAAGTTGCCGCCACCCACGCCCGCGAACGCCGCGACCACCATGAATGTGGTGTAGGAGGTTTCCGGGTGCGACATGAAGTACAGCGTCAACACGGTCGGCACCAGAAGGACGAGTGCACTGAAGACCGTCCAGTTCCGGCCACCGAATGTGGCGGTGGCGAACGTGTACGGGATGCGCAGGATTGCTCCGACCAGCGTCGGTATCGCGACCAGGAAGAACTTTCCCGCAGCGTCGATGTGATACACGTTCTGCGGCATGAACAGAACCATCACCGACCAGATCGACCAAACCGAGAAACCGACGTGTTCGGCGATCACCGACCAGATCAGATTGCGTCGGGCGATCGCGGCACCGCCGGCATTCCACGCCTCGACGTCCTCGGCGTCCCAATCGTCTATGTCGTGCTTGCGCCGCCCGATTGCCCGCATGCATCGACGGTAGAAAATCAATGTTTCATCGCGACTTCCATGGATCACTTGCGTATTAAGGAGTGCTGACCGACCGCCGGAGGCGACGGTGACCGGGCCGCAGAATCACGCAGCGTCGTCATGGTTCTCGGCCCGGTCCACGGCGACCGCGCAGACTTTGAACTCCGGCATCCGCGAATACGGGTCGAGTGCGGGGTTCGTCAAAAGGTTCGCGTTACCGGCGCCACCCCAATGAAACGGCGCGAACACGGTGTCACTGCGGATGCCGGCCACGATGCGGGCCGCCATCACCGCCGTCCCCCGGCGCGTGCGAAGACGCACCAGGTCACCGGATTTCACGCCGATCCGCCGCGCCAGAGTGTCGTGCATCTCGACCACAGCCTGTGGTTCCGCCTCGGCCAGTGCGGCGATCCGCCGAGTCTGTGCGCCTGACTGGTACTGACGCAGTAGCCGCCCGGTTGTCAGATAGTACGGATACTCCCCGTCGGGTAGTTCGGCGGCGCCTTGCTGTTCGACA
The DNA here is from genome assembly GCF_009729075.1 of Mycolicibacterium sp. CBMA 226. Classification (GTDB taxonomy): domain Bacteria; phylum Actinomycetota; class Actinomycetes; order Mycobacteriales; family Mycobacteriaceae; genus Mycobacterium. The sequence continues at coordinate 232,138 of NZ_VTGY01000020.1, forward strand.
GCTTCGAACTGCGCTCGGCGATCCTTGGTGGGAAAGTCCACAGTAAACAGACGTGGTGTGCCGGGATGAGTTTCAGAGGGACAGGGCCAGAAGACTCCTTGCTCGGCGACGATGCGCTCGTAGCTGATTCCCGAGTAGTCGGCCTTGCCCCCGGCACTGGCGCGCCGCAGCTCGCCGAACACCTCTTGGGGAACGTCGGAGAAACCGTTGCAGCCCAATCGTTGTGCCAGTGCACGCATTACCTGTAAATCGGTACGCACGCCGGGCGGCGGATCTACCACGGCTTGCCGCAAGATCACCCGGCCCTCCAGGTTGGTCATGGTGCCCGATTCCTCGGCCCACTGCGCGCTCGGCAGTACCACGTCGGCCAGCGCGGCGGTCTCCGACAGGAAGAAGTCCGAAACCACCAGAAAGTCCAGTGCACGAAGTCGATCGGTGATATGCGCCGAACGCGGCGCTGAGACAACGACATTGGAGGCGATGACCCAGAGTGCCCGAACGCCGCCATCGGTGCCGAGCTGGTCCAGCAGCTCGTAGGCGGACGGACCTGGGCCGGGAAGATCGTCGGGAGCGACACCCCACACCGCTGCGACGTGGGCGCGAGCCACCGGGTCGTCGAGGCGTCGGTAGCCGGGTAGTTGATCAGCCTTTTGGCCGTGTTCGCGTCCACCTTGCCCGTTGCCCTGCCCGGTCACAGTGCCGTATCCGCAATATCTGCGCCCGGGAAGGCCCAGCGCCAGAGCCAGATTGATGAACGCGATGACAGTGTCTGAGCCCGCATGGTGCTGTTCAGCACCGCGGGCGGTCAGGATGACCGCGCGTTCAGCACGCGCGAGCAGCTCAGCGGCCTCGACGATGTGGCTCTCGGGAACCCCGGTAATGCGCTCGACGCGGTCAGGCCAGTAGGTACGGACGGCACGACGCACGGCCCCGAATCCACTGGTGCGCTCCGCAATGTAGGCCTCGTCGATCAGTTTCTCCCGAACCGCCACGTTCAGCATGCCGTTGGCCAAGGCGAGATCCGTGCCCGGCACCGGTTGCAGATGGAGGTGTGCGTTCGCGGCTGTCTTCGTGACCCGAGGATCGATGACTATCAGCCGGGCACCCCGCTCACGTGCGGCATCGAGGAACTGCATTGCCGGCGGCATGGTGTCAGCAGGATTGGAGCCGACCAGCAGGATGACGTCTGCCTCAGCCAGGTCAGCCAGCGGAAACGGCATACCCCTGTCGATACCGAACGCACGTGTGGCAGCGTTGGCCGCCGAGGACATACAGAACCGACCGTTGTAGTCGATCGCTGATGTGCGTAGCGCAACTCGGGCGAACTTCCCGAGCTGGTATGCCTTTTCGTTGGTCAGACCACCACCGCCGAACACGCCCACACCGTCGCGGCCGTAGGTGGTTTGCGTCGCCACAATGGCGGCAGCCACCCGGTCCAGCGCATGGCCCCAGTCAGTCGGCCGCAACGGTTCCTCACGCGAGTCGCGGACCAACGGCTGCGTCAGCCGCTCGGGGTGCTCGAGGAGCTCGGCCGAGGACCAACCCTTGGCGCACATACCCCCGCGGTTGGTCGGGAAATCCTCTTGCGCGCCCACACTCATGGGTACTGTCGCGCGGTCCAGAGTCATACCGCACTGCAGCGAACAAAACGGGCAATGCGTCTTGATCGCCGTCACGCGGATTCACGCGCCCGATGCGCCCAGGCCATACGCACCGTCTCCCGAATCGCACGCAGTCCTTGCCGATAGCCCAAACTAGATCCGCAAGATTTCACCGATGTTGCATACACGTGCCGCGTTTAGTTCTTCACCGATCAGTCCAATACCGTCGGGAGGACTGCAGGGATGAGCGATCGCCAGCAGGGTAATGAGCGCGTCGCTGGCCGGACTGCTGTGGCCGCTCCGCTGCGGGCCTGCCGCGCCCCTGCTCGGCTGCGTAGGCATCATAGACAGCGATGATGTGATCGGCGGTTGCGTCGGGATGGTGTTGCGCCACAGCAGTGATAGCCGCCCGGGTCGCCGGGCCAATCATCGACGCAGCGCCCGGTGGCACGCCGCTGGAGAGGGCGCGATTGATCAGTTCTCGAAGAACATGATCGGCGGACTCGGATGACTCGGCAGTCACATAGCGACCGTACGGATCACTGATTATCGGCAGGTGACGTACATGTACCCCTCAAGGTGTCGCAACCGTTTGTGAAGTTGCTGAAGGGCTACTGAGCGAAAGCTTGCGCTAGGCCGGATTGCTGACAGCGGACGACGGCAGCGAGGCTATTCCATCGTCGAACGCCGTCAACGCGGCAGAACTGGAATCAATGCGCCAATCGCGCTCCTTGTTCATATCGAACCAGATGAAGCCAGTCAGCCCGGGCACATGTTCGGCGTAATCGAAGAACCGCGTAATCCACTCGGCCTTGCGCGTAGGGTCGGCACCGTCTTCGGCCGAACCCATTTCAGAAATCATGATGGGAAGACCGGTGTTCAGCGACTGCAGTTCTCGGATACCTTCGCTGAACAAAGCAGCCGGGTCTACCCAAGCCCGATCGACCCAGTTGTTGCCCCAGTTGTAGCCGTCGATACCAACGATATCGACGTAGCGCGCCCCGGGGAACAGTCGGGTAATCGGTGTCGAACCCGCGTACGGCGTGTTGGGCGCCCACATCCATTTCACATTCGTGACTCCTGCGGTGTTGAACAGGTTGTGAATGTGTTGCCATGCCGCGACATACTGGTCGGCGGTATTCCCGTTGACTCCGGCCGCCCAGGGATACCAGGAGCCGTTCATTTCGTGCATCGGCCGCAGAATCACTTGATAGGGCAGGGTCTTTAGCGTAGTGGCCCAGCGTTGGAGGTCGCCGTCATGGGTGCCGGCGACGATGGTCGACAGCGACCATTGCGGCTGATTGGGCCCGCCCGCCGGGTCCCACGGCTCCAAGGCGATCACCGGCGTCCGACCGGCGGCATTGATCGCGTTCAGGTTGTCGACGGGGACGGCGTCGGGTAGCGAGTAGAACTGCAGTACATTTTTGACCTGTGCCCCGGATTGTGAAGCAAAGTCGTTGACGGTGCCGCCCGAACCGTCTTGGGGCACAAAGACTCCGACATCTAGACTGTGTGCCACCGCCGTGGTCGCGAAGTAGTTGCCGGTCGCGCCGGCGTCGTCCCAGACGGTGGTGCCGGGGTTGGTTTCGGGGCGCCAATAGCCGGTGCCCAGTTTGTAGGTCATGGTGCCGATGGGAAATGACACGCTGGCGTCGGATGTGGTGGCGTGGCTGGTCCAGTTGGTGCCATCGGCGGAGGTTTCCCACGACAAGGTTCCCGCGTTTTCGCTGATGCGCAGCCATTGGGTGTTCGGCGAATATGTGGCGGTGCCCAAGGTGGTGACCTTGCCGGCGGTCGAAACTTCCGCGGAGAGAGTGTTGTTGGCCGTCCACATCCATCCCACGTAGTTACCGGGGGTGCCGGGCTGGTAGAGCTGGAAGAACGCCTGGGTCGAAGTGGCACTGGTGTTGGGGGTGGAGACCAGCCGCACGGAGGCCGACTGGCCCTGCAGCGCAATGGGGTTCGACATCTCCACTACCGGGTACCGGTTCGTGGTGGCCATCGTGAGCACGCCGTTGGCGACCGTGCCGTTGGCGGGAAGGTTGGTCCAGGCGATGTTGCCGGTGCCGTCGAAAGCGTCATGCAAACCCGAGCTACCAACAACAGACGACGATGCCGGATTCGGGGTGACGCTGGCGTCGTCCCAGACGGTGGTGCCGGGGTTGGTTTCGGGGCGCCAGTAGCCGGTGCCCAGTTTGTAGGTCATCGTGCCGATGGGAAATGACACGCTGGTGTCGGATGTGGTGGCGTGGCTGGTCCAGTTGGTGCCGTCGGCAGAGGTTTGCCACGACAAGGTTCCCGCGTTTTCGCTGATGCGCAGCCATTGGGTGTTCGGCGAATATGTGGCGGTGCCCAAGGTGGTGACCTTGCCGGCGGTCGAAACTTCCGCGGAGAGAGTGTTGTTGGCCGTCCACATCCATCCCACGTAGTTACCGGGGGTGCCGGGCTGGTAGAGCTGGAAGAACGCCTGGGTCGAAGTGGCACTGGTGTTGGGGGTGGAGACCAGCCGCACGGAGGCCGACTGGCCCTGCAGCGCAATGGGGTTCGACATCTCCACTACCGGGTACCGGTTCGTGGTGGCCATCGTGAGCACGCCGTTGGCGACCGTGCCGTTGGCGGGAAGGTTGGTCCAGGCGATGTTGCCGGTGCCGTCGAAAGCGTCATGCAAACCCGAGCTGCCAACAGTAGAAGTCGATGTCGATGCAGCTAGCGGTGGCGACGACGAAGCCGAGGTCGCGGTGACTGGCAGCGGCGTTTGGCTAACCGACGACGGTCGTGGTTGTGACATCGCGGTCGATAGCATTGCCGCGACGGCGGTAGGTGCAATTGGTCGGCGGGGAGCGACGCTCTGAAGCGGCGCCGCATTCAGCGGAACCGATACCTGGGTGGCACCCGTCAGATGGTCGGCCGTTGCGATGGTCGGGCCCGCCGCGCCGGCATTGGGTGTCTGCGTGGCGGCGTGGGCCTGCGGCGCGGCGTCGCCGGTACTGGGCGTATTCGAACTGACAGTTGCACCAAGCCGATACTGCGATACCGCGGTCAACGTGACCGGTCGCGCCGTCGTAGGCGACGGTGAGTCAGGGGTGTGGGCGTTGCCCGCAGTCAGGGTCTTGATGGTGGAAGCTGACGTTCCAACCGGGACATTCGCTGCGGATTTACTCGGACCAGAGGTGCCAGCCTGCGTTGCGGCTGTGGGACCTTGGGAGTGCGTATCGGCGTGCGCCGGACTTGTTCCGGTTGTCAGTGCCGCACCGAAACCAACTGCGAGAGCGCCTGCGCCAAACCAGATTTGAGGAGTGGGTCCTTTTCGAGGTGCTCGATGCCGGGCTTTGATGCGCCGCGCCGCTGACGTCGCTGCAGCCCTGGACGAATGCGTACCCATATTTCCGGTCCCTCAAATCGTGGTCCGATTGTTCCATTGCCACAGACTCTCGAATCATATAAGCGAGCACTATGTGGCGCAGGCTAATTGGGTGTTCGGCCTGGCCGCCGGCTTCTTGCGCAAACCTGATGCAGTTGTTTCCTGACAGTTCCAGTGCGTCAACATGCTTGCGGCGCGCCACATTTAGCAAACTTGATACCTTGTTAAATTGCCGTTGCGTCCCGACAGTAGCGGTAGGCTGTCACAGCTAGAGAGATGGATAGGCGTGGTCTTTCAGATTCTCTAAATTGCCGCCTTCCCCTTCGGCAAACAATTCGACTGGTTCACAATTCACCGGCCGCTCCATCTCGAAAGGCAGACGACTACCGCGGCCATTCCCGCCGTGCTACCGGAGCTGAATAGCGAATTCGCAGACAAGCGGAACGTCCATTTAACAGAAATTACATATTGTCGTCACCGTGCGGTTCCGTAAGAGTCACTCGGCGCCAACCTAGGCCCTTCGTAATCCACCCTCCGACGTGTGGCTGACCACGTCGCCGACGGACAACGCCTTCCACGTCGCGCGGTCGACACGCATGGTGAATGTGTGGCCGTCGTCGCGCCGAACGACCAGACGCCGGTATAGATTCGCCCCATCGAGGAGCGCCCGGTTTTTCTTGATGACGGTGCCTTCCCACTCGGCTATTGACATCTCAGGCATCTTCGCCTGGTCGCGTGACCCGGTAGCGGAGGTGCGCGACGCCGGGGGCCTCCAGCACGCGAACGAGCTCCAACTTCGGTAGGCCGGGCTGGAATCCGTCGAACAGGCGCTCACCCGAGCCCAGGATCACCGCAGACACTTGCAGGTCTATCTCGTCGACCAAGCCCGCCTTGATCGCCTGGCGTGCGCACGATGCGCCACCGGCGATCGAGATGTCCCTTCCACCGGCAACCGCCTCAGCCTGTGCGTAAGCGGATTCAATTCCGTCGGTGACGAAGTGGAACGTCGTACCACCGTTCAACTCGATCGGGTCGTGGGCGTAGTGCGTGAGCACGAACACCGGGCAGTGGTAGGGCGGCGTGTCACCCCACCAGCCTTGCCAGTCCGAGCCGTTCCATTCGCCGCGAATTGGTCCGAACATGTTGCGTCCCATGATGGTTGCACCCATTCCGTCCATCATCTCGGACATCACCAGTCGATTGACAGGGTGGTCTCTGCTAGGGCCGATATGCCAGTCATGGAGATCGAGCCCGCCAACCCCGATTGGATTCTGTTCGGTCTGGTCGGGACCGGCGACATAGCCGTCGGCAGAGATGGACATCGAGAGGTTGGTTCGCGCCACGTCAAGTTCCGTTCTTTCGGTTCATTCGGTTGCCTCTGGTCAATAAGACCGCGGCGCCACCGAAAAGTCATCGAAGAACGAGAGCCAATCCCGGTGCCCCCTACTCAAGCGCCTCGCGCAAGCGCCTCCACAACAGCCGACGAGAACGCCGGCAGATCATCCGGACCGCGACTGGAGATCACGTTCCCGTCGATGACCACCTCGCGATCAACGACCGTCGCACCGGCGTTCTGCAGATCGATACGAAGGCTCGGATATGAGGTCAATGTTCGCCCCTTGGCGACGCCGGCGTCGATCAGCGTCCACGGTCCGTGGCAGATGACACCCACGAGCTTGCCTGATTCGACGAAGTCGTGGACAAACTTCACGGCCTTGTCGTCGCTGCGCAGTTTGTCGGCGTTCACGGTACCGCCCGGGATGAGCAGAGCATCGAACTCCTCGGGAGTGATGTCGGCGACCAAACGTTCCACGGGCTCAGTGCCCCCAGGGTTCAGGTCATTGTCCCGCATGTCGATGGAACCCTCTTGCAGAGAAACCAATGCGGTGCTGGCACCGGCGGCTTGCACCGCGTCCCGGGGTTCCTGCAACTCGCGACGTTCGACGCCGTTAGTGGCCAGGATCGCCACCTTCTTGCCGTCAAGCGGTCCAATGCTCTCGTCCAAGTTCTGTTCGGCTTGCTCGGCATACTCGGCCAGCTCGGCGATCGACTCATCGCCTTCCTCAGCGCGCATCGTCAACTCCTTACCTGCGCCGCCGCGTTCGGCGGCACCACTCGGCTGGGTACCCCGGGGCGCTCGGGCCGAAACCGCCCGCCGATACGCGTGGACCTGCGTCAGCCATCGTCTGGAATGTTTAGGTGCGGCAACCACTTCGGCGCTTCCATGACGCAATGGTGTTGACGGTGAGTGATAGCCGTGCCCAATGGATGTCCCGATCCGGAATAAACCAGCACCCCGGTGTACTTGGCTCAAGAGTCGCCCCTTCCCCGACCAAGGAGCATCCATGACTCGTCCCGTCCGTGTCGCTGTGCAGATCCAGCCCGGCGGCGCGCCCGACTACGCCACGTGGCGCGACGCCGTCGTGGCCGCCGACGGCCTCGGCGTCGACGTGATCTTCGGCTACGACCATTTCCACCGCCCGGCGATGAAGGCCATCGTCGACGGCAAACCCGTCCTCGAAGAGGACCAGCCCGACGTCGCCAACTTCGAGGGTTGGACCGCGCTGGCATCGTGGGGTGAGATCACCTCGCACGCCGAGATCGGGCTCCTCGTCACAGGCGTCGGCTACCGCAACGCGGACCTGCTCGCCGACATGGCACGTACCGTCGACCACATCAGCGGTGGCCGCCTCATCCTCGGCCTGGGCGCCGGGTGGTACGAAAAGGACTACACCACCTACGGTTACGACTTCGGAACCTTCGGCTCCCGCTTCGACCTGTTCGATGAAAGCTTGGTCCGCATCGAGAAGCGGCTTGCGGCACTGATTCCGCCGCCCGTTCACAAGATTCCGATCCTGATCGGCGGCACGGGTCCCAAGCGCTCGTTGCCCGCCGTGGCCAGGCATGCCGACATCTGGCACGCGTTCCAAGACCTCGATGCGTTCCGCAGGTCGAGCGAGCGCGTCGACGAGCTCGCAGCGACCTACGGCCGCAACGGTTCTGACATCGAACGCTCGACGCTCTGGACGAACGCCCAAGCCGCCGACGCGTTCCGCGAGGCAGGTGTCACGCTGTTCCAGACCGAGCTTACTTCCGACAATGGCTACGACCTCACCTCTCTCAAAGAGGTGGTCGCATGGCGAGATGCCGCGTGATCGCTAGCTGAGCGCGCACGCCGACGTTGTAGCCCTGGCTACCCAGGGCTACAACGGGTTCAGGATGCGATCCAGGAACTGACGAGTGCGCTCTTCCCTCGGGTTGCCGATCACCTCGTCCGGTGTGCCTCGCTCCAAGATGATGCCCTGATCGGTGAACAGCACCTGATTGGAAACTTGTCTGGCGAACTGGATTTCGTGGGTGACGATCACCATCGTCCAACCCTCGACCGCGAGATCCTTGATCACGGCGAGCACTTCGCCGACGAGTTCGGGATCCAGCGCTGATGTCGGTTCGTCGAACAGCACCAGTTTCGGCTTCAAGGCCAGCGCGCGGGCGATGCCGACGCGCTGCTGTTGCCCGCCGGACAGCTGATACGGGTATTGGTCCTTCTTCGCGGCGAGCCCGACCTGGTCCAATAACGCGAGGGCTTCGGCCTCGGCCTCCTCTTTCGGCCGCTTCTGCACGATGACAGGCCCCTCGGTGACGTTCTGCAGGACCGTCTTGTGCGGGAAGAGATTGTGACCCTGAAAGACGAAGCCGCTCCGCGACTGGAATCTGCGCACCTCGGGTTTGGGTGTGGGCGTGGAGAAGTCGATTTCGATATCGTCCACCCGGATGATCCCGGCGTCAGCCCGGTCGAGGGCGTTCAGTGTGCGGAGCAGCGTTGTCTTGCCCGATCCGGACGGCCCGATGATGGCTGTCGCCGTGCCCTGCTCGACGGTGAACGAAACACCTTTGAGCACTTTGTTGTCGCCGAAGGATTTCTGTACACCCTCGGCTACCAAGCGGTTCTCTGTCATCGCGCAACATACCTTTCCAGCCGGCGTTCAATGCGGCCCTGGCCGAACGAGAGTGCCAGGCAGATCACCCAGTAGTACACGGCCGCGGTGCCGTACAACGCGAAGAACTCGAACGTCGGCGCCGCGATGATCTGCGCTTGTCGCAGGAGTTCGGTGACCAGGATCGTTGAGGCGAGTGACGTGTCTTTCACCAGTGAGATCAATGTGTTCGACAATGGCGGCACCGCCACGCGGGCGGCCTGCGGAAGGATGATGCGCCGAAGTGCACCAACGTAATTGAAGCCGATCGTCTCGGCCGCCTCCCACTGGCCCTTGGGAATGCTTTGGATGGCCGAGCGGATGATCTCCGCCCCGTAACCGCCGACGTTCAGCGAGAACGCGATGACGGCCGCGGGGAACGGATCGATCTTCACCCCCAGTTCCGGCAGCGCGTAGAACACGATGAACAACTGCACCAGCAGCGGGGTACCGCGGATGATCGAGATGTAGAACCGCGCCACGTTGGTAAGAACCACATTCGACGACAGCCGTGCCAGTGCCACCGCCAGCGCGATCACCAGGCCGATCACGAAGCTGATCAGTGTCAACGGGATCGTCTTGGTGATCGCCGCCTTCGCCAAGGGCACAAGGCTGTCTCCGATCAGCGCCCACACCGACCGCGGCACATGCTGCGTCCGGTCGGAGTCTGGTCCACCGGATGCGTTGGCTTTCAGGTATTTCTGCGAGATACGGGCCAGCGTGCCGTCATTCCGTAGTTCGTCGAGGGCATTGTTCAGACCTGGCAGCAGGCCGCTGTTCTTTCGAGCGGCGAAGCCCTGCTCGCTCTTCTCGCCGGTGTTGGCGGCGATCTTGACCGACTTGTCTCCCGTTTCGGCGAGGTAGGCGTACACCGCGATGCTGTCATTGACGACGACGTCGACGCGCCCCTGGTTGAGCAGCTTGATGGCCTGGGTGAAGCCCTCGACGGTTTCGACGCGCGCCCCGGCCTTTCGGACTACCTCCGCCCAGTTGCTGGTGGCGCTTTCCGCGGCGACCTTGCCCTTGATGCCGTCGAGCGACTTGACAGAGCTGTCGTCGGAGCGCGTGACGATGACTCCCTCGCCCACCGAATATGGTTCGGAGAGGTCGTATTTGGCCGTGCGCTCGGGATTGATCGTCACCTCGTTGGCGACGACGTCGAATCGGTCGGCCTCGAGCGCGGCGAAAATCGAATCCCACGGAGTCTCGACGAATTCGACACGGACACCGAGTTTGTCGGCGACCGCTTTGGCGACGTCGACGTCGTACCCGACAAGGTTGTTCGTGGCCGGGTCGTGGTAGCTGAACGGTGAATACACGCCTTCGGTGCCAACGCGTAGCACCCCCGCCGCCTTGACCGGATTCTCGCCGCTGTTGCTGCTCGGCGACCCGCACGCCGTCAACACCAGAGCGACGAGAAGCAACACCGGCAGGAGGGCTCCTCGTATGTATCGCACCGCGGGAAGTTAGCAAGTCACCGGGTAGTGACCAAGGGTTCTGCTCAATCCGGCTGATAGGGCCCCGGGACGCGTGAAGCTGTGACGCTATTCCGCGAGCCCGACCGCAGTTTGTCCGTCAGCATGTTTGGATCGGTTGCCACCCGAGCGTTTCGCGGCGTACATCTCGAGGTCAGCGGCCATCACCAGGTCGTCGATGATCGTGGCGGCGGCGGAGTCATCGACATCGGACAGCGAGACCGTTGCCACGCCAACGCTGGCAGTGATGGCATAGGGCGTCGCGGCAATTGCCGTACGCAGGCGTTCGGCGGCCGAAGACTGTTGGGGTCGGTGCGTGGTGTCGGCGATAAGAAATTCATCACCGCCGCTGCGGCCGATCACTGCACCGTGGGGAGTCTGATTGCGCAGTATCTCGGCCACGGCAATCAGTGCGCGGTCACCGAAGAGGTGGCCCCGGCTGTCGTTGAGGGTTTTGAACCCGTCGAGATCGATCACCGTCACCATGAGATGCGCGTCCGTGCCCCGGTCCCGATGGATCAGCTCTTGGGATTTGATCCCGAACCCACGTCGATTCAGCAGAAATGTCAATGGGTCGCAGTCCGCTCGGATGAGGTCGGTGCCCAGGGCGTGGACGACGATCTGGATACTGGCCGGCACCGTCACCGTCAGAATGAAAACCAACCAGATCGCGCACGCCGCGAGCACGGGTCGGCCGGACGCCGCCAGGCGTGCGGCTTCGACCGTCGCCACAACCATCGCCACCTGGAAGTTGTAGGCCGCGTGGATCGCCGTGTGGGTGAATGCCACGTACGCCGCCGGCACCCCGAACGTGGTGCAGACCAGGATGGCGACGCCTGGGTCGCTGCACGACAGCGCTATCGCGGCGATACAAGTCGTGATCCCCATCGCAAAAACCGTCGACCGCCGGCGGCTGGGCAGTCCGACGACCCAGATGAGGCCGGCGAACAGCAACCCGACAGCGGCCGCGCGGGTGACCCACCGCGGCACGGCGCCGACGGGTCCCTCGGGGATCGTCATCAGCGCAATCGGGATCAGGCTCGTCAGGATGGCCACGCCGGCGATCATCGTGCGGACCAGGCCCGACAAACCACGGAACTTGACGTATCCCATGAGCCAGTCGTAGTGGTCGGCCTGGCGCCACCATCGCTGAAGCCAACGCACGGTGCACCTCCCCCGACCGGTTTGCCTGGCTAGTCCGCAGCGATGAACGTGCTCCGGTAGCACTCATGGTGTGACAAAACTTTGCTGAAGATTGATTCCACCACATGTTCATCCAGCTTGCCAGGGTGTGACCGTGAAGTTTTCCGCGATCAGCGATTGCCAAAACTCGATAACCCGGTAAATTTCGGCGCCGTCGTGAACGGCCGCCACGAAATCGCGGCGGGCGCGACGCCAGGGACGTGTACGAGCCGGGCGGCCATCACGCACACTAGAACACCAATTCGACGTCATGGAGGACCGAATCCGGAATGAGCCCCGTCGCCGACTTCGACTTCATCATCGTGGGCGCAGGCAGTGCGGGCTGCCTGCTGGCCAACCGGCTCAGCGCCAACCCTGACCACCGGGTGCTGCTCATCGAGGCCGGCGGCAAAGACAACCTGTTCTGGATCAAGGTGCCGGTCGGCTATCTGTACACCATCGCGAATCCCCGCACCGACTGGTGCTTCAAGACCGAGGCCGACCCTGGTCTGGCAGGCCGCAGCATTCACTACGCACGGGGCCGCGTGATCGGCGGCTGCTCGTCGATCAACGCCATGATCCATATGCGCGGACAGGCCAGCGATTACGAGCTCTGGGCGCAAGCCACAGGTGACGAGCGATGGCTGTGGGGTGGGCCGGACGGTCCCGGCGAGACACTCGCAATCTACAAAGAGCTGGAGAACTACTTCGGTGGGGCCGACGACTGGCACGGCGTCAGTGGCGAGATCCGCGTCGAGCGGCCGCGGGTGCGCTGGAACATCCTGGATGCGTGGCAGGCCGCCGCTGCCGAGGTGGGCATTGCCCCGATCGATGAGTTCAACCGGGGCGACAACTCCGGCAGCGCCTACTTCCACGTCAATCAACGGCGTGGCCGCCGCTGGTCGATGGCCGACGCTTTCCTCCACCCCATCGCTCATCGCCCCAATCTCACCGTCTTCACCCACACCCAGGCTTTGCGGCTGCTGACGGACGACCACGTCGACGGGGGGCAGCGTCGCGGCGCCTGGACCACAGCTCAGCGCCGCGTGACCGGTCTGCAACTGCTCAAAGACGGCCAGATCATCGACGTCCAGGCCCGGCGGGAGGTGATCTTGAGCGCGGGAGCCATTGGCTCGCCCCAACTCATGCAAGCCTCGGGTCTCGGACCGGCCGGGCTGCTGAGCCGGCATCAGGTGCCGGTGGCCGTCGATCTGCCTGGCGTGGGCGAAAACCTGCAGGACCATTTGCAGCTGCGAACGATCTACCGGGTGCAGGGCGCCCCGACCGTCAACACGCTGTACCGGAACTGGATCACCCGGGGCGGCATGGGACTTCAGTACCTCATGCTGCGATCGGGACCGATGACGATGCCGCCCTCGACGCTCGGGGCTTTCGCCAAAAGTGATGTCGCGCTGGCCAGTCCGGATTTGGAGTGGCACGTACAGCCGTTGTCCTTGCCGAAATTCGGTGAACCGCTACACCGTTTCGGGGCCATCACTCCCTCGGTCTGCAATCTCCGGCCGAGCTCGCGCGGCCACGTTCGCATTGCCAGCGCGGACCCGCTGGCCAATCCGAAGATCCTGTGCAACTACCTGTCCACTGACGCCGATCTCCGCATCGCTGTCCGGGGCCTGCGGATGACACGGGAGATCATGGCGGCGCCGTCCATGGCCCGCTACCGCCCCGAAGAACTGCTGCCCGGTCCCCGACTCGTCAGCGACGAGGACCTGCAACAGGCGGCCCGCGAACTGGGCACGACGATCTTCCACCCGGTGGGCACGTGCGCGATGGGTTCCTTTGACGCACAAGGTGTTCCGAAGTCGGCCGCCACGGTGCTCGACACCGACTGTCGCGTATATCGCGTCGCCGGCCTTCGAGTGGTCGATGCCTCGGCGATGCCAACCATCACGTCCGGGAACACCAACGCGCCGGTCATGCTGATCGCAGAACGCGCAGCGCGGGCGATCCTGGGGTAGGCCGTGACTTCGAATCCCGATCAGCGGCTCAAGCGGTCCACCAAAAATCTGGCGAGATCTCTTTGCAACGTGCGTGAATCGTCGAGCACACCGTCCATCCACCAGAAACCGTGAATCATCCCCGGATAGCGCTGGGCAACAATATCCACGCCGGCGTCGCGGAGCAGCCCCGCGTACGTTTCTGCCTCGTCACGCAGCACGTCGTGGCCGGCGGTGGCCACGAACGTGGGCGGGAGATGCGCAAAGCTGTTGGCGCGCAACGGTGAAACCCGCGGATCCTCGCTTCCGCCTGCGCCGACATAGTGATTCCAGAACCAGGCCATGTCGACGGCGTCGAGTCCGAAGCCCTCTGCGAATCCCGTATAGGACGCTGTGACCATCTGCCGATCCAGCGCCGGATAAAGCAGAGCCTGGGCAGCGACCGCGACCTCGGTGTCGGCCAACTCGGCGGTGGTCGCGGCGGCGAGGTTGCCCCCAGCGCTGTCACCGACCACCGCCAGCCGGGTCGGATCGACACCCAGTTCGCTTGCGTGGGCATGCACCCAGCGCACCGTGCCCACGCAGTCCTGCAACGGAACCGGGAAGGGATGTTCGGGTGCCTTCTGATAGTTGACGGCGAGCACGACGTACCCGGTGTCGCGGGCCAGAACCCGGGCTGGTTCATCCACGAGATCGAGATTGCCGATCACCCAGCCACTGCCGTGCAGCACGACGATGACCGGATGCGGCCCGGGATCCTGCGTCGGCCGGTAGATCCGAACGGGCAGATCGGCGGTCGGGCCTGGGATGAATCGGTGTTGCACCTGTGCCATCGCCGGCGCCGGCCGCTGCAGGTCCAGGTAACCCAGTACCGCCAAGCGCGCTTCGGGCACCGACAGCGTCGCGATGCCAGGCGCTGCCGCCGCCGCAGCCAGATGGGCGCGCGCCTGCGGGTGCAGGGCCGGTGACTCGGTCACTGTGCCTCCCCATGACTGTTGGTGAACACCAGCACCGTGCCGACCAGTGCCATCGCCGCGCCCACCCACACCGGGGAACGCCAGCCCAGGCCCAGGGCGATGGTCGCGGCGCCGATCCCCGATGCGATGGCGTTCCCCAGGTTGAACGCCGCGATGTTGGCTGCCGAGGCCATGGTTGGTGAGTCATCGGCGAAACGCATGACGCGAAGTTGCAGGGCCGGCGTCGCAGCGAATCCGACGAGGCCCATGACCACGAGCAGGAATGCGACCGGTATCCGATAGGACGCGAGCGTCCCGTATGCGATGAGGACGACTGGCAGTAGTAGCGACAAGACGCGCAGTGTCCGGGTGAGGTCACGGTCGGCGGCCCAGCCACCGACGAAATTGCCTATGAACAAACCGATCCCGAAGAGAACCAGCAGCCATGGCACGCTGCCATCGCGGTAACCGGTCACGCGGGTCACCAGTGGTTGCACATAGATGAATGCGCCGAACACGCCACCGAACATCATCATGGTCAGCACGATCGACACCATGACCTGGCGGCGGTACAGGACGGAGAAGTGGCTGCTGCCCGCCGGTGATGGCGTCGGTAACCGGGGCACCAGCACGGCCACGCAGGCGATCGCCAGCACACCGAGCGCACTGATGATCCAAAACGCGCTGCGCCAGCCGAGGTGCTGGCCGACGAACGTGCCGAACGGCACGCCGAGCACGTTCGACAGGGTCAAACCACCGAACATGACGGCGATGGCCGACGCCTTGCGTTCAGGTGTCACCAGGTCACCAGCGACGACGGCGCCGATGCCGAAGAATCCACCGTGGCACAGCGCGGTGATGATGCGGCCAAGCATTGCGATGCCGAAACTTGGTGCCAGTGCGGTCAATCCGTTGCCGGCGACAAAGAGGGCGAGCAATACCAGTAGTGCGGTTTTCGGTGGGCGTCGCGACAAGATGGCGGTGACAGTGAACGCACCGACCACGACCGCCAAGGCATAGCCCCAGATCAGAGCGCCCGCAGCGGGCACGCTGACGTGCAGCGCGTCGGCCACATCGGTGAGCAGTCCGGCGATGACGAACTCGGTCAGCCCGATGCCGAACCCGCCGAGCGCCAGTGCGGACAGGCCAGGATGAAATCGTCGCGTCGGTGCGGTGGGACTGTTTTTGGGCAGCGTGGAACTATCCATGGGTGAGCTCCTTGGATTGAGCGTTTCTTGTTGCCGCGCGGCGATATTCGCTACACAGCGCTATTCGGTGATGGTCGTGCTGGCCAATAGACGCAGCGCAGCCTCATCGCTTGACCCGGGTTCGGCGCGGTGCAACAGCAGTCGGTGACCGTCGGCTTCGGGCAGATGAAGGATCTGGAAATGCAGATCCAGCCGCCCAACTACCGGGTGGTGGTAGCGCTTGATGCCGTGTGTACACAGGGCCACGGGTTGCGCGGCCCACAATTGCGCGAAGTCCTCGCTGGCCACACTCAGGTTGCCGACCAGACGGGCGAGGTCGGTCTCGGCAACATGGCCGGCGCTGACATAGCGCAGCGAGGCCACCGCCAGGGTGGCCTCGGCCTCCCACTCGCGATGCAGGCTGCGCGCGTGCGCGTCGGTGAACATCATCGCCACCTTGTTGGGCGGCTCGGCACTGTACGGCGCGCCCGGTTCCATGTGTGGCGCAAGCAATGCATGGCCCAGTCGATTCCAGGCGATGATGTCCTGCAACGGCGATAGCGCGACCGCGGCGATGTCGGGCATAGCCTCCAGCAGGGTGACGCAGTCGAGACGCAGCCGGGTTGGCGCCAACCGCACCTTGGTGCCGCTGACCGAGGCGAGCCGCTGCAGATGCGCCCGCTCGGCCTCGTCGAGTCCCAGCGCCCTTGCCAGAGCGTCCAGCACCTGCATCGAAGGATTGGTGGCCAGGCCCTGCTCGAGGCGCGTGTAGTACGTCAACGACACCCCGGCTGCCTCGGCCAGTTCTTCGCGGCGCAGACCGGGCACCCGGCGAAGCCCCCGCCCAACCAGTCCCGGCAGCAGCGCCGTATCTGCGGCCGCCCGCCGGCTACGAAGAAAGTCCGCCAGCTGCTGCCCGCCCGACCCGCGTGCTTCCGTCATGTCTCTCATCGTGCGTGACGGAAGCACGGCGCGCCTGTCCCTGGCAGTGCCAGCCAGCCACCGGCGCTGTCTACAACCCGGACGGCACGACCTTGCCGTTGACCGTCACCTCGACCTGGCCGGTCTTCGTGTTGTAAGCGATCTTGCCGTGCTCGAACGTCGCGACGAGCTGATCGCCGACCGGATTCTCATCGCTTGTCACGACGCCCAGCGGACCTGCCGAGCCATTGGTGCCGGTGGCCGACGGCACGCCGTCCCCATCGCGTTGGACATTCCAGGCCTCGCGGATCCTGCCCCAGATGATGTATGCGGGCGTGCCCGGCTGGCTGTTCTTGGCCACGATTGCGCCGCCCTGGAACTGCTGGAAGACGACGCCACTGTCGCGGGCGCCGGCGTTGTGGTCACCGGTGAGAGGCTTGCCGAGGGCCGCCTTCTGCGCGTCGGTCGCCGACACGTATTTGGCGGCAATGGGGCCGGTGAGGGTGACCTCGACGTCCCTCTCCCCGACGAGCTTCACTTCGGCGGGCGGCGCCGGAGCCTCGGACGTGACCACCAACGCGACCTGAGGCTGCGCCGACGGCTCGACGTCCGTGCCAAGGCTGCAGACGGCAACAGACAGCGCGATGGCGGTCAGGCCGGCGGTAGTTGTGCGACGGTACGTGCTCGTGTTCATAGGTTTCCCCTCACGTCTTCGTGTGGTGTGCGTCAAGTTACGGCTGATCCCCCGACCCCGTCACGACCATAACCGAGCCGCTTCAGCGTCGCGCGCGCTCAGCCCGGCATCAGGTGCCGAGTGAAGAACCGGGCCGCATCCTCCCCCGCGAACTGCGGCACGCCGGTGTGCCCACCCATGTTGGCGTGCAACGTCTTCTCCTGGGAACCGAAGGCGTCGAACAGGTCCAGCGCCTGCTGCCGGTCGTTTGCTTCGTCGTCCCACTGCAACAGGACGTGCAGCGGAATGCTGACGCGACGCGCTTCATCGAACATGATGCGGGGCACGAAGCTCCCCGCGAACAAGCCGGCGGCCGCGATGCGCGGCTCGACCACTGCCAACCGGATGCCGATGGCGATCACACCGCCCGAGAAGCCGACAGGACCGCTGACCTCGGACAGCGATAGCAGTGCATCCAGCGTGGACTGCCATTCCGGGACTGCCTTCTCGACCAAGGGGAGAACGAGTCGGTCGACGATGTCGTCGACCGACTCTCCGGCCGCCAGCGCTCGGCGCAGATCGGCACGTGCCTGCTCAAGGTCGGCCAGGCGAGGGCGATCACCACTGCCGGGCAGTTCGATGGTGGCGGCGGCGAAACCGTGGGCCAAAGCCTGCTGAGCGCGGCCCGCGAGCCGCGGATACATCGCGCGCAATCCACCGGGATGGCCCAGCAGGATCAGCGGAGCTGGTGATGAACCGCGAGTCCACAGGGTCCCGGGGATATCTCCGAGGAGAAAAGCGCGTTCGAGGCTGCCGTCGTCGAGGTGATGTTGGGAAATGAAGTGCATGGTCATGCCTTTCGGGAGTGCTCGTTTATCCGGCGCTCCCGGGACGACCTATCGCCCGACTGTGGCCCTGGTGAGGAGCACCCACGTCGATACGTTCACGGGTACCACCTCCTCGTCTTCTCACCCGGCCTGCCAACGAAACTAGCAGCGCCTTCGTTGGCAGCCAACCGATTTTCGTCGCGGGATTCGCCTGTGCCGCCACGCTCCAACCAGCGCCGCAGTATCGGCGGCACATCTTGGGGGATGCGTGCGGCGCCTGTGGGAAGGTGCCCGCATGACCATATTCGTCATCGACGCGCAAGTCGCGATCTCTCTGGCCACGGACGGTACAACGATTCCACCGCACCACAGCTTGACTGCTCCGACATTGCTGCGTTCGCAAGTTCTCGCTCTGGTGTACCAGTCTGTGCGGCGCGGAGAGATCGATGAGCGAACGGGCCGCAAGGTGCTCGACGATGTCCGCGGACTACGGATCCGGCTGCTTGGCGATCGGTCGTTGCAGGACCGCGCATGGCGAATAGCCGCGAAACTCAGTCTGCCGGACACCTACCAGGCCGAGTACATTGCGCTGACCCAACTGCAGGCCGACGCGCTGGCCACGTCGGACAGGAAGCTCGCCGAAGCCGCGAGCGCCTTCGTGCAGACCGTGTCGCCAGCCGAGATTTTGCGGCCGTCGCGTTGACGTCTTTGGGTGAGGCCTGGGGTTGGGTACGGCTACCGCAGAGTTTTGATCATCGCCAGCCCGAGTGGCCCGCTACCTTGGCCGTCCGCGCGAAATCCCTTGCGTTCGTATAGACGCTTGGCGGGATTGCGTACATGCACGTTGGTGCACATCTTGTCGAAATCCCTTGCTAGATCGACAAAGAGTGCGTCCAACAGGAAGCGACCGACACCTGTGCCGCGCCGCCCAGGCGCGACTCCGATACACAGCTCGCGCAGTGGCATTCCCCTGTCGTCTACACGCAGCGGCGGATCGCTGAGATACGTCCACACGGCACCGACCCTTTCGCCGGCATATTCCTCGGCGATGATGGGCACCTCACCATGACGCGGCAGCAGTTCGAGCACTTCATCGTCATCAGGGTCGGGCAGCGGCCAATCCTCGATGACGCAGGCATGGCGTGCCATGTCGACGATGAAGCTCCGATCGTGAGTTGTCGCGGCACGCAACCGCACAGCGAGTTCGGTGGCCATGCGTAGATCGTTCCAGCTGCCTTCTGCGACGCACCAACGTTTCTACAGGGCGATCCGACATCGCCGTGGTGCCGGGCCGGGCTGTGATACCGCGAAGGTCCCGATTGTCTCGGGACGCGAACGCATGACGTGATCAATCCATGGTCGGCGACCCTCTGGTGCGCACCGGCGCTGGAGTAGTCCGCGGACGACAAGAGGGCGCTGTCGCCGTGTTCCGCGGCATCCCGTACGCACTACCGCCCACAGGCCCACGGCGTTTCCATGCTCCCGAGGCCGCTGGACCATGGGAAGGGGTTTGCGATGCCGTCCGGTTCGGACCGACCGCTCCGCAACTGAATAGCATCGCCGACTCTGACGCTGACTTTGACCCGGGGTGGCTGACGCTCAACGTGTGGTCGCCAGACCCGGGAGCGGCGCGACTACCGGTCATGGTGTGGATTCACGGCGGGCGTTACCTCGAGGACAGCACGGCAAACCCGCACTACGACGGCACCAACCTCGCCGGGTCAGGCGTCGTCCTGGTTAGCGTGAACTACCGTGTTGGAGCGGAAGGCTTCGCAGCCATCGCTGGGGCACCACACAATCGGGGGCTTCTGGACCAGATCGCCGCGCTGCGCTGGGTGCAAGACAACATCGCCGCCTTCGGCGGGGACCCTACGAACGTGACTGTCTTCGGCCAATCAGCCGGCGCCGGCAGTATCGCCTCGCTCATGGTCATGCCGACCACCGTCGGCTTGTTCCGGCGCGCGATCGTCCAGAGCCTTCCCGGAACCTTCTTCACTGAGCAGCTAGCCTCTGCAGTTTCGTCGGAGATCGCCGCCCAGCTGAATACCAAAGCGACAGTTACTGAGCTCCAACGGTTCTCGCCGTATGACCTCGTGCAGGCAAGTGATGTAGTGCTGCGACGAATGCCAACCTTCGCAGTGAGTTGGGGACCGATGACCCTCACCCCGACCCCGTTCTCACCGATCGTTGACGGCGATACCTTGCCGGAAGCACCGTGGTGTGCCCTGGCAACCGGAGTTGCCCGCCACGTCGATCTGCTCGTCGGACACACACGCGATGAATACTCACTGTTCAATCCCCTGCGCGGACGTGACGTGACCGAACGCGACCTGGCCGCTATCGAGAGCCGACTCGCTCCTACCGGCAGTCGGCCCGGTAGATATCGCGCGGCCTATCCCGATGCTGCGACGGGACCCTTATACGAAACCGTCACTGCTGACTGGCTTTTTCGGATACCCAGCCAGCACCTCGCTAGCGCCCATCGTGCCGGCGGCGGTACTGCTTGGCTATACGAACTTATCTGGGCGTTCGATCCGGACGAAGGTGCCGCACACAGCCTCGACATGCTGTTGATCTTCGGCACGCTCACTTACCGTGAGATCACCGACCACCCCAACGTTTACCCGCGCGCCGCACAGGAATACAACTACCTGTCTGAGGCCATGCGTCGCGACTGGATCCTATTTGCCTCGCACGGGGACCCCGGCTGGGCCTCGTATGCGCCGCCACGAAGAACTACTCGTGTCTACGACGTTGAATCCATAGATCGGCCGTACCCCGAGGAGGCGTCACGGCGCCTATGGGCCGACCACCGGTTCGGACCGTTGGGCCTCGTATGACACGTCCTCGACGAGGACGGAACGAAACCCATTCAGCCACCGCCACATCGCGATTGCGTGGTAGCCGTAGCGTCGCCGACCACCGCGGGCGCTACTTTCGCCAGTCGAGTAGCGGCCTCGACCACAACACCGAGTTCGGTGATCGCCCACGGCCGTCCGCGGGCGATCACGACGACGTGCTGAATGCCCTGCCCGGCCAGTTTCCGGCACCGTTCGACCAACTGGTCGACGGACTCGCCTGGCGTCAACGCGGTGGTGATGGTGTGTTCGATCTGCCGACGCGGCCGCCCGATCTCGGCGCAATGCCGCCCGAGTGCGTCGAGCTGACGGCGAATCACGCTCTCTCCGTTGGGGATATCGAACAGATTGCAGGCATCTGCGTATTCGGCGACCATGCGCAGGGTACGACGTTCGCCGGTGCCGCCGATGAGCACTGGCGGCCGCCCGATCGGCCGCGGCCGGCCGATGGGGTGCTCAGCGCGGTAATAGCTTCCCTCGTAAGGGGATTCGTCGCCGTCCCACATGCGGCGGGTCAGTTGGAGCAATTCGCCCATGCGGTCGAATCGTTCTCCGGTCGGCGGCAGGAACAGCCCGAGCGACCGCGCCTCGTCGGCGTTGTAGCCCGCGCCGAGTCCCAACCATGCACGCCCACCGGACAGTACATCCAGCGTTGTGACGGCTTTGACCAACAGCGCGGGGTCGCGAAAAGTCGTTGCGGTGACCAATGTTCCGAGCCGTAGCTCTGTGGTCTTGGCGGCGAGGAAGCCGAGCGTGGTGTACGCCTCGAGCATCGGCTCATCTGGTCGGCTGGCGGGGTCGGCCTGCAACAGGTGATCAGCCACCCAGAGGGTGTCAACGTCTGTGCCATCGAGGAATTCCGCCACCGATGCGAGGTTTGCGCGGATTGCCGCCGGCCCCTCCGGCCACGAGAAGTTGGTGATGCTGACGCTGAGTCTCATGCCGGCCCGCCGGAGACTGCATGTACTGGCCGGTTGCGGGCGGCGCGGCGCTTCGGTAGCACGGCGCCAACGGCGACCAGCCAGATCAAGGCCGACAACCTGGCGATCGGCAGTAGCGGCGCGGCCGGCGGCCAGATGAGTACAACCGTCGTGAGCTCGGCGGCCACGGCGATCCCGAGTCCGAGCCACGCCAAGGTCCGCGGCACCAGATGCAGGATCAGCACCGGGACGGCGAGACCTGCCGTCAACAGGCCGAGCATCACGACGTGTGCCACGCCGCCGGTGAGGAACACCAGATAGTAGAGCGCATGGATCAATGGGCCGTCGGCGATGACCTCCGGCCGCGACAGTGTCCACAGCAGCAGGCTCGACAGCCCCAGTCCCGCAGCCGCGAGTACGCCACCGGCCAGCGCGATTGTGGCCCCCGGCGCGGTAACGCCGAGTTGCCGTAGTCGCGCACTGGCCGTGGCAGCGTAGATCAGGAGCGGCACCGACGATCCGAAGACGAAGACCGCGCCCACCTGCACCGCCGCCGAGTGCGCACGGAAGTAGTCCAGCACTGCCGCCGAATCCCCGTACGGCAGTGGCGGCACGCCGCCGAGCGCGGCACCCAAGATGACGCCGCAGAGCAGCAGGCCGAGCGAAATCGTGCCGAGAAGCCACAGGGGCGGTCCGCCCTGCTGTGGTGCCCGGCCTGTGGTCGTCGGCCGATCGCTGGCGTAATCGTTCATGCGTTGAACAATATTCCTAGTGAACTAGATGCGTCAACATCATTCACAAACAGAATGGTTTATGCAGTGTATTGTTTGGCCATGCCATCAGCTTCCAGCGCCCAGCAGCGGGGCGGTGCCGCGTTCCTGCTTGCCCAACTTGGCCATCACGCCGCTCAGTTGTTCGCCGAACGCCTGGTGGCCGTGAAGCTGACTCCCCCACATGCCGGCATCTTGCGGATGATCGCCACGCAGCCCGGACTCAGTCAGCAGGAACTGAGCGGACTGCTAGGCCTGTTGCCCAGCCGAGTGGTCGCATATCTCGACGAGCTCGAGTCACGTGGTGAGGTCGAACGTCGGCGCAACCCGACCGATCGACGTCTGTACGCGTTGTACCTGACCAAGTCGGGTGAGAAGTTGATGCAGACACTTTCGGAGATCGCTCGCGAGCACGAACAAGAGCTGACGGCCGGCTTGACCGGCCAACAACGTAAGTCACTCGATGAACTGCTCAGCGCTCTCGCCGAACAGCAAGGCCTGGCGCCGGCGGTGCACCCGGGCTACCGGCAACTCGGCCGCCGGCAGGCCGACACTCCGACCGCGCGACGAAAGACTGCACCGGAGGCATCCGCTCCATAGCCTCGACTGCGGCGGTGGGCCGGTCGGTCCGGCGCTACCGGCAGGGCACTGGGATGAACAACGACCAGCACATGCCCGGCAGTGGATTGGGAGCAGGTGGTGCGGGCGGGTCGTCTTCGGGCGGATTCGGTCCGTCCCAAACGTTTTGAGCCACATTCCCGTGCCCGAATTGCACCATGTAGTAGGTGTGGCAGACGTTCTCGTCCCAAATGACCGGGTTCGTCACGTGGTTGCCTGATATCCACATCGAGTCTCCTGGGCACCACCGATGTGGACCGGTGACGGCCTGCGCAGTCCCGCTGCCCAGTCCCAGACCTGCCAGCCCGGTACCACCGAAAACCGCCGCCGCGGCCAAGCCCGTAAGAATTCGCTTCATCATGGTGCTCCCGTATCCCTGTGTCCCGCCGACCCGATCCGCGGCCGTCCCCTGAGACCATGCGACGACGGGCTTGGGAGATTCTTGGCGAACCGGAGCTCCTGAGTGCGCGGGCTGCGCCCGGACGCCACCGAGTTATTCGACAGTCGCGTCGATGCAGAGAACTTGCAGCCGAATCACAGCGTCCGCACAGGTTCAACGAATTAACTCCGGGGGGCACCGTTGCCCGGCATCGGACGAATTCGGTTGGGAGACGGCATGATAGTTGACTGCGCGCATTACCTCGACGGCGTGCGTCAAGGCGAGGCGGCAATGCCCATCGACGACGCGGCACGCCGGTGCCGCGAAGGCGGATTCGTCTGGCTCGGGATGTTCGAACCGACAGCCGACGAAATGACCCGTGTCCGAGAAGCTTTCGATCTGCACGAGCTGGCGGTCGAGGACGCCGGGACGTTCCACCTGCGGCCCAAGATCGAGCACTTCGAGCCGGATGTGCAACTGGTGATTCTTCGCACCGCCCGGTACGACGACGAACGCGAGGAAGTCGACTTCGGCGAAATCAGCATTTTCGTGGGCCCCAACTTCGTGATCACCGTCCGCCAGGGCGTCGCCAGTGAGCTCCACGCCGCCCGGGCACGCCTGGAGGAGCATCCCGACCTTCTCAAGGTTGGGACCGCGTCAGTGCTGTGGGCTGTACTCGACCAGGTGGTACGTGCCTATGGCCCGGTGGTCGCCGGCCTCGAGCACGACATCGAGGAAGTTGAAGGCACGGTTTTCTCCGGTGCGGTCGCACCCACCGAGCGCATCTACCTGCTACGTCGCGAGGTCAGCAATTTCTACCGCGCGGTCCACCCGCTGCTGTCGGTCCTGACCGCCGCCGAACGCGATGCCACCGACACACCGGTGGCGCATTACCTGCGTGACGTCCACGACAGCCTGCAATTGATCAACGAAGAGGTGTCGGCTCAGCGCGACCTCCTCGCCACAATCCTGCAGGCCAACATCGCCGTCGTCGCGGTCGAGCAGACTCGAGTCAGCGTGCAGCAGAGCACCACGATGGAACGCCTTACCGTCCTCGCGACGATCTTTCTCCCGCTGACATTCGTGACCGGGTTCTTCGGCCAGAACTTCGACTGGCTCATCAGCCACATCCAGGGCCCGACTCGATTCCTCTTGCTGGGGGTCGGCGGCCTCGTCATCCCGTTGATCGCCCTGTGGGCCTGGCTGCGCGCGGTCAGAAAACGCGAGGGCCAGAAGTAGCGTCACACGAACGCTAGAAATCAGCAGGGTTCGGGCGCTCGATCGAACGCGCTGTCAGCCCAAGCCCGCGCACATGGCCAGCGATCTCCCCGAGGCTCGCCACCCACACGTCGTCCTGGGCGCACACATACTCGATCAGCCCATCGAGCGCGAGCGCTCTCGACGGCCGCCCCGATAGGAACGGGTGATTGGTCAGTACGAAGCAACCGCCCTCGGCGCGCATGGCGTCAAACTCCAACCGCCACAATTCGATCGCCTTCGCCGGGCTCTCGATCAGCCCCGAACCGCTGAACTCGGGCACGTAGCAGTACTGCTCCCAATCATCGAGTGCCCACTGGATCGGGATCTCCACCAGTGAGCTACCGCCATCCACGCCCAGCTCATACGGGTGGTCGGTGTCCATCAGGCTGCTGTCGTACAGAAAACCTCTGTTGTACAGCAATTTTGGTGAATGCCAGTTCAACTCCCACATCGGGGCTCGGTACCCTACGGGCCGTATCCCCGTCACCGACTCGAGCACCTCCAGTCCACGGTCGAGGATTGCGGATTCCTGAGCTTCGGTGAGGCCACGCATCGGCTCGTGGAGATATCCATGATGCGCGACCTCGTGACCGTGGTCGACGATCGATCGGATTACGTCCGGATAGCGCACCGCGGTGTATCCCGGCACGAAGAACGTCGACCGAATGCTGTGTTTCGCAAGTGTTTTCAGTAGCCGTGGCACACCCGTCAGTGGTCCGTATGCCTGGTGACTGATCGCCGACATCCGATCGGCATGTGACGGATCGACGCCGAGCATCGCCGACTCCGCGTCGACGTCGAACGAAAACGACGCTGCGCAGCGCTTGCCATTGGGCCACGGGACCGGCGGGACCGTCATGCGTGACACCGGGCCCGCGCCAGCACTGCGAGGAGTTCATAGGCCAGGCACGCTGCCGCGATACCGGTGAGCTCAGCGTGGTCGTACGCCGGCGCCACTTCGACGATGTCCGCGCCGACCAGGTTGAGGCCGTCGAATCCCCTTACCAGTTCGAGCAATTCGCGACTCGTCAAACCGCCGATCTCAGGTGTGCCCGTGCCGGGTGCATGTGCCGGGTCGAGCACGTCGATGTCGATCGACACATAGAGCGGAAGGTCGCCGATGGTCGCTCGCAGCTGCCCGACGACGTCGTCGACGCTGCGGTTCTGGAACTCCCTGCAGTGCACGACCGTGAAACCCAGTTCAGCGTCTGACTTCAGATCGTTCGGCGAGTAGTGCGAACCCCGGATCCCAACGTGGGCGCTGTGACCGGATATGAACAGCCCGTCTTCGGCGGCGCGGCGGAACGGCGTGCCATGCGTCAACGGCGCGTCGAAGTAGGTGTCCCAAGTGTCCAGGTGCGCGTCGAAGTGCACCAGCGCCACCGGCCCATAGCGCTCGCGATGCACCCGCAGCAGCGGGTAGGCGATGGTGTGGTCGCCGCCGATCGTGATCAACCGCGCGCCGTTGGCTGTCAACGCAGTCGCATGTTCCTCGATCTGGCGTGCCGCGGTCGCGATGTCATATGGCGTACAGGGGATATCGCCCGCGTCGACCACCTGCTGGCTGGCGAACGGCGACACCTGCATCTGCGGATTGTAGGGTCGCAGTACCCGCGAGCACTGTCGCACATGCCCAGGACCGAATCGAGCACCCGGCCGATAGCTCACTCCCGCGTCGAACGGAATCCCCACCACCGCGACGTCGTAGCTCGGCACATCTTCGATACGCGGCAATCGCGCGAACGTGGAGAAGCCCGCATACCGTGGCACCACGGTCCCATCAACAGGCTGGATGGGTTGATGGTTCATGTCCGGCACCGTGTCGCTCCTCCATTGATCTGAATCGTCTGGCCGACGAATGCCCCCATGTCAGCGCGCGCCAGCAGGGAAACCGCTGCTGCGATTTCCTCCGGTTCACCGATGCGCCCCAATGGGATACCGCGTCGGTACTGCTCGTGGATCTGCTCCAGGCTGGTGCCTGCGTCGTCGGCGTCCACCTGCAGTTGCGGAGTGTCAATGACGCCGGGCGCAATCGCGTTGACAGTGATGCCCTCCGGCGCCAACTCACGGCCGAGGGACTTCGTAAGAGCGATCAAGCCTGCCTTGGACGCCGAGTAGGCGGTGGCATTGGGCCATCCGATGACCCCCCATTCGGACGACACGATGACGATGTTGCCGCCGCCCCGGTTACGCATGCCGGCAAGCACCGCCTGCACCAGATAGACCGTGCCCGCCAGGTTGGTGTCGATGACCTTCCACCAGTCGTCGTCATCGTGCTCAATGAACGGCGCCATGGTCATGTACGCGGCGTTGCACACCAGGATGTCCACCGGCCCCCGCGTGCGCTCGATCTCGCCGACCATCGCGGCGACGGCGTCACGATCGGATACGTCAGCCACGGCGGGGAACCCGTCGACCGCGGTGACGACGGCATCCATTCGCGCGTCGCGCACGGGACCGTTGACGCCGACGATCGCGCCCTCGCCTGCCAGCCGGCGGGCGATCGCCGCGCCGATGCCCTGCGTCGAACCGGTGACCAAGGCGATACGTCCGCAATGCATCAGATCACGGCCCCGCTGTTGGGCGACAGGACTTCTCCGGTACAGAACTGCGCTTCGACCAGATACCGGACCGCCGCGGCGACTTCCGCGGGCCGCGCCAGCCGTCGAGCAGGCAGCGTCTTGAGGTATCCCGCTGCGCGCCAGGGCGAGTCGGCGGCCAAGAGAGGCGTGTCGGTGGGGCCGGGTGCCACAGCATTGATCCGGATGCCGTATTCGGCTACTTCGGCTGCCAGGCTGCGCACGAACCCGATGATGGCGCCCTTGGCGGCCGCATAGTGCGCGTCGGCTTCGCCGCCGCCCACGGCAAGCTCCGAGGTGATGGCAACGATGGCGCCCGTGCGCCGCTCGATCATCGATGGCAGCACCGCCCGCACGACGTTGCGTAGCCCGCCGAGGTGCACGCGCAACATGCGGTGCAATTGTTCGCGAGTGATGTCGGCGATCGGAATCGACTCGTAGTGTCCTGCTGCGCTGACCACCACGTCGATCGGCCCCGGCACCCGACGCATGGCGTCAGTGACAGCGACCGCATCGGAGACGTCGACACCGAACGGCGCCGGCTCGTTGAGGTCCAGTCCCACAACGTCATATCCCTCGAGAACGGCGGCGACCGCTGCGCCAATCCCGGACGACGCGCCAGTGACCACTGCGACAGGGCTCACTGCGGCACCTCCGCATCGCTGAAGCGTTCGGCGATAGGCGCCCGAATGCCGCGACGCACCGACAGGTAGATCACCACGCCGACGGCACCCAGCACCACTGTCGTCAGCACGCTGGCCCAGTTGATGTACCAGGGCTGGCCAGGCTGGATGCGGGGCCATGCCACGTTCACCGTCTCGAAGATGATCCACAGGGCGGCAACATATGTGACCGGCGCGCCCCACTTCCCAAGACTGAAAGGCCCAGGTTTCCACCTGCCTGTCAGCCGGGCGAGCGCAGCGCCTATCACGGGCACACCGAACGCGATGTAGAACCCGATGATGTTGAAGTTCACCAGAATGTTGTAAAACTGCGTGCCTGCGAGCAGTACGAAAACTATTGCCACGACCGCGGTTAGCCCAATGGCGTTGACCGGCAGGCGTTCTGGGCCCGCCAGACCGCCCAGCACTTTGGAGCCGGGCAGGCTGTGATCGCGTGCGGCACCCCAGATACACCGCGACACCGCAGCCTGCACGGCGAGGAAGCTCGACACGAAGCCGATGACGAACATCGCGAGCAGCGGTTTCGTCACCCCAATGCCCAGATGCGCGGTCAGGGTGTCGGCGACCACGTCGCCGGACTGCGCGGCCACGACAGCGGGCAAGTTCGGAATCGAAAGGATAAGGGCTGCAGCAGAAAACATCACGACCAGGCCGACGAGGAGCAGCGCCAGGATGATCGCCTTCGGCACGTTGCGTTCCGGTTCGTCGACCTCCTCGGCCACCGATCCCGCCGCCTCGAACCCGAGGAACGACCATCCAACGTAGGCGATGGCCAGCAGCATCGGTCCGGATGCCCACGACGCCGCATCAGGGATACCTGCGCTGGAAAACAGTGCTGAGAAGGGGTTTTCGCGGTAGAAGATCAGCAACACCAGACCGAGACCCAGCGACCCGACGACTTCGCAAGTGATGCTGACCGCGACCATCACTTTCAACACCTGCCGGCCCACCATGTTGACGGCGGTCCCGACCAAGATAATGGCGACCGCGACAGATGTGATCTGCCATCTGTGCGGTTCAGATACACCGAAGATGTTGAGCAGGAAGCCACCTGCGGCATATGACAACGTGCCGAGTGCGATCGTCAGTCCCCACATGTAGGCCCAGGCCGCCACCCAGCCCCACGTGGTGCCCTGTACGTGCCGCGACCACTGGTAGACGCTGCCGGCGTACGGCCACCGCGACGCGAGCTCGCCGAACACCGCTGCCACGAGCAGCTGCCCGATCAACACGATCGGAAACGCCCAGAAGAACTGCGGCCCTGCGGCGAACAGGCCAAGAGTGAAGATCGCGTACACCGCCGCAATCGGTGATACGTCGGCGAATGCCAACGACAACGCCGAGCGGAAACTGAAGCCGCGCTGCAACCGTTCGGGAGCAGCTGCCACTACGGCGGTCGTATCGATGGATTCGGCCATCTTGGCTTCCCTTCGCTGGATGTCTCGACTGCCGCAACTGTGGGCCGTGCGCCGGGCGAAAGGAATACGTCGGCGGTATGAAATTCCGCCGCTCGTCCATACGATCGTCTAGGCTCACCGGTAGTCTTGCCCGTTCCGGTGGCAGCTCAATGCTGCCTCAGTGCCCGTGAACTGGCATTTTGCGCCGTTCGAGATCAGATGTCGGTGGGGTAACTAACTGATGGCGTACCGCGTTCGCGATCTCTTGGAGACGCCTCATCTCCGGCTGACCCTCGAGGCCGGCACAGACGGTTTGGACAAGCCGGTGACATGGGCCCAGACCTCGGACCTCGAGGAGCCTTGGCTGTATCTGGCCGGCGGCGAACTGCTGATGAAGAACGGGCAGACTCTGACGGAATCCGCGCGCGGCCAGACGGCGCTGATCCGCGGCGTCGCTGCGAACGGCATGTGCGGCATGGTGATCGGATTGGACAGCGCAACCCCCGCGCTAACCCGGTCAGCGATCGCGCTCGCCGATGATCTGGGCTTCCCCGTAATGACGGTCCCCTATTCGGTCGGCTTCGCGTCGATCGGCCGGGCCGTCGCCGATGCGGCGGGCAGCGGACGCGTCGCAGTCACGGAGCGGGTGTACAACGTGATTCGACAATCGGTGTCCAGTTCGCCGCCTGCCAACGTGCTCGCGCAGCTGGAACGTGATCTATCGTGCCGGATCGCGGTACTGGATGCCGCCACCGGCGCGGTTGCTCTGGAATCATCCGAACCGCTGCCCGAAGATCTGCGCGAGGCGGTCACCGACGAAATCGACGGTCGGCGCGGCGCGATTCCCGGCGTGCTCCACGTGTCCGTCGGACCGCATCGCGCCCTCGTGGTCGAGGTGCCGGACGAGGAACCGACGGCGGTGGTGACCTACGCGTTTCGCGGCCCGACCACCGACATGGTCCATCTGCAGCACCTGGCGTCGGCGGTCGCGGTCCTGCTCGCGCAGCAGAATGCCCGCCGCGAACACGAACGGCGGATCGGCGCCGAGGTCATGGGCCAGCTGTGCGACGGCCGGATGAGCGACCGTGACGGTGACCGGGAGATGGCCGAGCGCGGGCTCGATGTGGCAACCAGTTGTGTCGTTGCCGCCGAGGGGGTTTCGGCAGCCGCCGAACGCCAGCTGCACCTTGGTCTCGGCCGCCGCGCCATACCCCATTTGTTGCTGCGCCGTGCCGCCCTGCTCTACGCGCTGCTACCCGTCACGGACCACACGCTCGCTGTGTTGAACCAGCGACTCGGCGGCGAGGCGATCATCGGCGTCAGCGATCCGTTGGGTGTGCCCTCGCGTGCCCCGGTGGCAGTGCGCGAGGCGACGTGGGCGGTGCGCGTAGCCGTAGCGACATCAAGCCAGATCGCGCGGTTCGCCGACGCGACGATATTTCCGGTGCTGCGTGATCCGGAGGAAGCGCGCGTGGTCGTCGGCAGAGTGCTGGGTCGCCTCCTCGCCTACGACACGGCGCATTCCAGCGACATGGTGCGCACGCTCGATACCTATCTGCGACGTGATCGGTCGCTGGTGCAGACGGCGAAAGAGCTTGGCATCCATCGTCAAACGGTCGTCTACCGGATCCAGCGGATCGAGGAACTCACCGGAAAGCGTATCGGCGACACCGCCGCCATCGCCGAATTTTGGCTGGCCCTACGCGCGAGAGATATGTTGACCGTCCCGGCCTGAGCCCATGTCAACAGCTATTCAGTGAGGAACTCAGATGTTCGCGAACAGATCGTCGCTTCGAGCATGAGCGGAGCCGCCACCGAACCCTCGAGCGTCCGATTCGGCAGCGCAGCGGGGCGCTGGGTCCTCGCCGCCACGGTTCTGGGGTCCGGGATGGCGCAACTCGACGCCACGGTCGTGAATGTGGCGCTACCCGCGATCGGCCACGACCTGCACGCCGAGGTCGGCGGACTGCAACTCGTGGTCAGCGCCTATTCGGTGACACTCGCAGCGTTGATCCTGCTGTCGGGCAGCCTCGGTGACCGGTTGGGCCGCAAGCGGGTATTCGTCGTCGGCGTGGCGTGGTTCACGGTGGCATCAGCGATCTGCGCAGTGGCGCCGAACGCCGAGATGCTCATCGCGGCACGGGCTTTGCAAGGCATCGGCGGCGCGCTGTTGACGCCTGGAAGCCTCGCCATCATCCAATCGGTGTTCATCCCGACCGACCGCAGCAAGGCGATCGGCGCATGGTCGGCACTGGGTGGCGTCGCAGCGGCCATCGGCCCGCTACTCGGTGGCTACCTCGTGCAAGCGATCAGCTGGCGCGCGATCTTTCTCATCAACGTGCCGCTGGGGTGTCTGGTTGCCTGGCTGGCACTGCGCCATGTGCCCGAGAGCCGCGACCCGTCGACCGCTGGCCACCTCGACTACGCCGGAGCCGCGTCTGCGACTGCGGGTCTGGCCGGCGCGACCTACGCCTTCGTGGAAGGGCCCAACCGCGGCTGGGATTCTCCGATCGTTCTCGCGGCCGGGGCGCTCGGTGCCATCGCGATGGTGGCCTTTGTCGTGATCGAACGACGCACGGCGAATCCCATGCTGCCGCTGGGCATTTTCTCCTCCCGGCAGTTCACGAGCGCCAACGCGGTGACCTTCGTGGTGTACACCGCCCTCGGCGGAGTCTTCTTCCTGCTGGTGGTCGTCCTACAAACTGGGCTCGGCTACTCCCCCGTCGCGGCGGGTGCTGCCTCGCTCCCGGTCACAGCAATCATGCTGGCCCTCTCGTCGGCATCAGGCGCGCTCGCCCAGCGCATCGGCCCACGGCTGCCACTGACCATCGGGCCGCTTGTCATCGCAGCCGGCATGGTGCTGATGACGCGCATCGAGCCGGGCGCCTCGTACGTCACCGTCGTGCTCCCCGCCGTGATCGTCTTCGGGTTAGGGCTGGCCGTGACGGTCGCCCCTGTCACCGCCGCCGCGCTCGCAGCCGCTGACGAGCGCCACGCCGGCGTGGCCTCGGGAGTCAACAACGCGGTGGCGCGCACTGCGGGACTGCTGGCCGTCGCCTTGCTGCCCCCACTCGCCGGACTGACCGGCGCCGCTTTCCAATCGCCCGCCGCGATCACCTCCGGCTTCCACACGGCCATGCTGATCTCGGCCGGCCTTTCGTTCCTCGGCGGAGTACTCGCCTTCGCAACCATCTCCAACGACCTGCTCGCCGAAGAACCTGCCGAGGACCCCCGGAGTCACCACTATCACTGCGCGCTCGCCGAGGTTCCCGCCGGCGAACGCGGCCGACGCAGCTGAATACGGCGGCGAATTCATCGAGTAGTTGCGCCTTTGGGAGTACCGTCCGGTCCGTCGATGATCCGCTCGGCGCCGTCGAACTCTACATCGCCAGCCAGACACTACTGACGCTGCCCAAACCCACGGACTGACAACCGATTTCCTGGCACCGGCTAGCTTGCCGGCAGACTTTGAATGAAATTCAGGATCAATGAGTTGGCCGCGCGTGGGGCCTCGAGTGGCACCAGGTGAGCGGCGTCGGCGACCTCGACATACCGAGCATCGCACAGTGTCGCAGCGATGAGCTCACTGTGCACCGCGGGAAGTGTGCGATCTTGCTGTCCCGAAACGACAAGGGCCGGAACAGAGACGTCGCCTAGCGTACCGAGCACTGCGTCCCTGTCGATCAGCACCGAATGAACCGCATCGATGAAACCCGAACGGCCCCAGCCGAGGAACTGTTGTGCGAGATCGTGTCCGATTGCGGGTTGCTGACTGCGGGTTTCGGGGGCCAGCAGACCCGACACGATCATCGAGGCGGTGATGTTGTCAAACATGCTGACGCGCAACAGATTCGTCAGCACCGAAGCCTTTGCCCGATCGAACAGGGTCCCTCGTTCGGCCGAACTGTTGAACAATGCCAGCCCGCGCACTCGGTCCGGCGCACGAAGTGCGACGCGCGGTGCGACGAAGCCACCCCACGACGTGCCGAGCATGATGACCGGGACCTGGACACTCAACGCGTCAAGGATTTGTACGACAGCTTCCGCGCATTCCGCCATGGTGAAGTGCCGGCCAGGGCCTGGGCTTCGCCCGTGGCCGGGCGGGTCGACCGCCAGTGTTCTCATCCCAGCGCTGCGCAGAGCGGGGATCTGATGGCGCCACATCTCATGATCGGTGAACAGACTGGGCCACAGCAGCGCCACAGGCTGACCTTGTTCGCCTTGGTCATCGACATACACGGACCCGACGGGCGTTGGCACATTCGTCACGGTGGATTCCCTATCGTCTGTTGGCACAGCAGATTGCACACACCGGTATGGGTCGAGCGTACCCATCCGCGCGCCGTACCGCAGTCGTCACGACATGAGCAGCAGCGCAGCGGTGATGATCATGACGCCGGCGGTCACGCCGTGGACCCCCCATGCGATCGACTTCGAGCCGCCGTTGCTGAGCACGATGACAGCATCCCCTAGTGGAATGACCGTGGCGGCCAATAACATCCAGCCGAGCAGGTGTGTCGCACCGGCGGCCATGAGAACGAAGACGACCAACCCCGAAGCGATGTCGCGAACGCCTTTGACGCTCAAGTACGCACGGTTGTTTTGCTGGCTGAGGTCTGGTTGCACTCCGTAGCCGGCGGCCGCGACGCGCGGCGCGAGGAGGAAGCGCGCACCGATGAATACGATGCCCGCGCCGATGAGTCCTGCGAGCGTGTAACCAGTTGCAGTGGTGGTCATTTCGATCCCTTCGGAGTTTTAGTTGATAGGTGAGAATGAGGTCGGCGCGAGTGCCAACGTCTGAACATCGACGATGTCGTCGATACTGAAGCCATCCATGTCAGCGGCGAATTCTTGGCTGGCCATGACACGCTGCGTGAGTTCTTCGGGGTCGACACCGGATGGGTAGCGGATCAGCGCGACGAGCCGATTCGCGTTACCGCTTCGCTCTGTCCAGACACCGTGTGTGGTAGCCCCGAATGTCGTGAAAGTTGCCAGATGGCGGGCCCAGTGAACCGTCGCGTACTGATGCAACGCTTCCGGCGACCGCAGGGTGTAAATCCTGAACTGAAACATCTGAATCCTTTGCTACTTCTGTGGTTGTCGGCTGTTTGATTCGATGTTGATCAATGTCAAATCACCAGCGCCGCGCACAGGGCGGCGACCGCGAGACCTTGCAAGATCGCGCGAGCATCGATGATCTGATCCCACTTCGCTTGCAGTACACGACCATTCGGTAGTTCACGGCCGGCGTCGGAAGCCGCTGTCAGCTGTCGATTGATCGGGGCACTGACTCGCAGGTACAGCGCAAGCCACACCAGCAGCAAGACCAGCGCGACGCTTGCGCCAATCGCTTGGGCCCAATGCGCGCCCACCGCGGCAAGGACTGCACTCACGCCGGCCGCCAGAATGCCGAGCACCCCCGGCACCGGCATTCTCCGGTCCCCGTATTTATGCACGCTTCCCATGACCGCAACCAGGGCACCGTCGTCGACCGACCTCAACGCAGGTCGTAGCACTATCGCGCAGAACACATCGGTGCCGTAGACCACACCGGTGCCCAGCACAGCGATCATCGCGGCCAGGTGAGTGACGAGGTTCAGGGTCATGTCCAGCTCCTTCGACTTGCAACTGCTAGCAACGCTAACCCACATTTTGTTCCATGACAATAGCATCGCTAGCGTTTCTAGCTGTGATACCTTTAGGCATGGCTATCGAGGATCGTCGCGAGCGTGACCGGGCCGCCCGGAGACAGCTGATCGTCACAACGGCCCGCAAGTTGGCCGAAGCCGAGGGCTGGGATGCCGTCACCACGCGGCGGTTGTCCACCGAAATCGAGTACAGCCAACCGGTGTTGTACAAGCACTTCACCGGCATGGACCAGATCGCAGACGCCGTCGCCGTCGTCGGGTTCGACGAGCTCGCTACTGCAATCCGTGCGGCCTGCACCGGAGCCGACTCCCCCAGCGACACCCTGAGCCGTATTGCGCACGGCTACCTGGCATTCGCTCGCGAGAATCCAGCCGTCTACGACGCAATGTTCACCCGGGCGACGAGCCTGCGGTTCGCCGACCAGGAGACGCCGGCTGAGTTGGTAGCGGCCTTCGCGGAGCTCCGGCAGGCGATCGGCGTGGTAGCCGACGAACAGGACGCGGACTCGCTCACCGAACTGTTCTGGGCTGCGCTCCACGGGCTCGTCACGCTCGGTCGCACCCGCAGACTGCGTCCCGACTACGAATCGGACCGGGTTCGACTGCTCGTCAACCAGTTCACCGACCGACAAAGGGCATAGCGCCCGTCTCGCAAACCTGATGTCGCGATCTCTCTCAAGAGAGAAGAATGTCGACATGACGACCCAGAGCACCCTGACCGACCAGGAGAAGCAGGCCCGGCTCGACGTCACCCAGCTCAAGCAGCTGGTGGGCTTGGTGGAGTACGACCTGACCAACGACCCCTTCCCGGTAACTGGTTGGGATGCCATCGTTTTCGTGGTTGGCAATGCCACCGAGGCATCTAGCTACTTCCAATCCACGTGGGGCATGGAACTGGTCGCATATTCGGGACCGGAGACCGGTAATCGCGACCACAAGGCGTTCGTGTTGCGTGCGGGCACAGTGCGGTTCGTCCTGAAGGGCGCGGTGAGCCCCGACAGCGCACTGGTCATTCACCACGCGCGACACGGAGACGGCGTCGTCGATATCTCACTGGAGGTGCCCGACGTCGACAAGTGCATCGCGCAGGCCAAGCAAGCCGGCGCGACCGTCCTCGAGGAGCCCCACGACGTCGCCGATGAGCACGGCGCCGTACGCGTCGCGGCCATCGCGACCTACGGGCAGACGCGACACACGCTTGTTCAACGGGAAATCGCGGGCACTCGCTACGGCGGCACGTATCTACCCGGCTACCAGCCGGCGACGAGCGGCCATGTCACACATGACGCGTCTCCTCCGCCGCTGTTCCAGGCGTTGGATCACGTCGTCGGGAACGTCGAGCTCGGCAAGATGGACGAGTGGGTCGGGTTCTACAACCGGGTCATGGGGTTTGTGAACATGGCTGAGTTCATCGGCGATGACATCGCGACCGACTACTCCGCGCTGATGTCGAAGGTGGTGGCCAACGGCAATCACCGCGTGAAGTTTCCGCTCAACGAACCGGCAGTCGCCAAGCGCAAGTCCCAGATCGACGAGTACTTGGAGTTCTACCGGGGTCCCGGCGTCCAGCACCTGGCGCTGGCCACCAGCGACATCCTGAGTGCCGTCGACCAGCTCCGCAAAGCCGGCGTGCAGTTCCTCGACACCCCCGACGCCTACTACGAGGACCCCGACCTACGTGCCCGCATCGGCGAGGTGCGCGTACCCGTGGCGGAACTTCAGAAGCGCGGCATCCTGGTGGACCGCGACGAGGACGGGTACCTCCTGCAGATCTTCACCAAACCGTTGGGAGACCGGCCGACGGTTTTCTTCGAGCTCATTGAACGTCACGGCTCACTGGGATTCGGCAAGGGCAACTTCAAGGCTCTCTTCGAATCTATCGAGCGCGAACAGGAAAAGCGTGGGAACCTGTGATGCCCGACTACCAGTCCGGCTTCGGCAACAGCTTCGAAAGTGAGGCGCTGCCCGGCGCCTTGCCCATCGGCCGCAACTCGCCGCAGCAGTGCGCCTACGGCCTGTACGCCGAACAACTCAGCGGGACACCGTTCACCGCGCCCCGCGCCGCCAACAAGAGGTCTTGGCTGTACCGGATTCGGCCGAGCGTGGCGCACTGGGGCGATTTCACAGCCGTACCCGCCGAGCTCTGGCGCTCGGCCCCCGACGACGCTCCGCCCGTGCCCATCGCTCAAATGCGCTGGAATCCGCTGCCGCTGCCAGATCCGACGATCGGGGACACGACGTTCGTCACCGGCGTACGCACCATCACCACCGGCGGGGACGTCGCGACCCGGTCCGGTTTCGCATGCAGCATCTACTCCATTACGTCGTCGATGGTCGACGCGTACTTCTACAACGGCGACGCCGAGATGCTGTTCGTCCTGGAACACAACAACATCCGGTTCTGTACCGAATTCGGGATCATCGACGCCGAACCCTGCGAAATCGTCGTCATCCCACGCGGCGTGAAAATGCGCGTCGAGGTACCCGACGGTCCGGCTCGGGGTTATCTGTGCGAGAACTACGGTGGCTCATTCACTCTCCCGGAGCGCGGCCCGGTCGGCGCCAACTGCCTGGCCAACGCGCGTGACTTCCGCACCCCGGCCGCGGCGTACGAGGATCGCGAAGTCCCATCCACGATGTACGTGAAGTGGGGCGGCACGCTGTGGCAGGCAGATGTCGCCCAGTCGCCGCTGGATGTTGTTGCCTGGCATGGTAATTACGCGCCCTACAAGTACGACATGCGGCGGTTCTCCCCCGTGGGCCCGCTGCTCTTCGACCATGCCGACCCGTCGATCTTCACGGTGCTCACCTCGCCGAGCGAGACACCGGGAACCGCCAATGTGGACTTCGTCTGCTTCCCCGAACGGTGGATGGTCGCCGAGGACACCTTCCGGCCGCCGTGGTATCACATGAACGTGATGAGCGAGTTCATGGGACTCGTTCATGGTGTGTACGACGCCAAGCCCAACGGCTTCGTGCCCGGCGGTGTCAGCCTGCACAACTGCATGACCCCACATGGCCCCGATGCCAACGCATTTCATGCCGCCAGCACCGAGGATTTGAGGCCGGTCAAGCAGGAGAACACGCTGGCCTTCATGTTCGAAACCCGGTTCTCGCAGAAGGTGACCAGCTATGCCGCGAACCTTCCTCAGCGGCAACAGGATTACGCCGATTGCTGGAGTGGGCTGGTCAAGCGATTCGACCCGGACAACCCGTGACCACACTGGATTTCACTCACGATCCGCGTCGACGGAGTTGGGTCGCCTGCGCGGGCCCCGACAGTGACTTTCCGCTGCAGAATCTCCCGCTCGGCGTAGTGGCCGCTACCGACGACGAACCGCACGGCGTCGTCCGGATCGGCGACATGGTCCTGGATCTGCGCGGACTGGCGGCATCAGGGTTGCTCGACGACGACGCACAGGTGGCAGCTGAAGCCGGGGCTCAAGGAGCGCTGAACGCCTTGTTCGCCTTGGGATCCGGCCCACGGGTCACCCTTCGCCGGGCGTTGCATTCGCTGCTGGTGGAGGACTCGCCACACCAGGAGACCGTGGCCGGGCTGCTCACGCCACTGCCCGACGTCGACGTCCTGCTGCCCGCCCGCATCGGCGACTACACCGATTTCTACGTCGGCATCCACCACGCCCGCAACATCGGTGCGCTGTTTCGGCCCGACAATCCTCTGCTGCCCAACTACAAATGGGTTCCGATCGGCTATCACGGACGCGCCTCCAGCGTTCGGGGCAGCGGCGCCGCCATCACCCGGCCGCACGGCCAGCTGAAGGCGGCTGATGCGTCCGCACCCGTGCTGGCGCCCACCCGGCGACTGGATTTCGAGCTCGAGCTCGGCGTGTGGATCGGGCCGGGAAATCGCCTCGGCGAGCCGGTGAGTCTCGATGAGGCCGACTCCCACGTCGCCGGTTACTGTCTGCTCAACGACTGGTCCGCGCGCGACGTGCAAGCCTGGGAGTACCAGCCCCTCGGCCCGTTCCTCGCCAAGAGCTTCGGCACCACGATCTCTCCCTGGGTCGTCACTCCGGAAGCACTGGCGCCGTTCCGGATTCCCGTGGACCGCCCAGCAGACGATCCCGCTCCCCTGGCCTACCTCGACAGTCCGCTGCACCGCGCCAGCGGCGGACTCGACATCGAGTTGGAGGTCTATCTCAGTACAACGCGGATGCGCGCTGAGGGCGACCCGCCGATCCTGATCTCACGCTCCTCGAGCCGCCACATGTACTGGAGCGTCGCGCAAATGATCACTCACCACACCAGCAACGGGTGCAACCTGCAGCCCGGTGACCTGCTCGGCAGCGGCACCCTGTCCGGGCCGGCTGTGGGCTCCGAAGGCAGCCTCATGGAGCTCAGTCGTGGCGGCGCCGCACCAATCACGTTGCCCAACGGTGAAACTCGGACATTCCTCGAAGACGGTGACGTGATAACCCTGACCGCCAGAGCCCGTCGTCCGGGTGCCGCCACCATCGGATTCGGCGAGTGTGTCGGCGTCGTACAACCAGCTGTCACCTACCGGTGAGCATGCCGTACACAGCTATGCGGGCGCGGATGCGTCATGCACCAGGCGCTCGACCAGAGCGTCGTCGACGTCGGCGAAGAACCCGCCTACGACATCTTCGATCTCATCGAAGCCCCTCGCGCAGAAGAGAATCGGTTGGTAGTGCGTGATGTCGTAGGTCTGCACTCCCATGCGGGTGATGTTCAGCGGCCGCAGATCGGCCACATCGATCTGCTGGATCTCCCCATACGACGACAACAGCCCGGCGCCGTAGGTCCGCACTTCTCCGTGCTGACGTACGACACCGAATTCCAGGGAGAACCAGAAGACCTTCGAGATGAATTCAAGCGCCTCAGTGGTTTTCACGCGCCGTGCCGCCTCGCCGGCGAGTCGGTACAGTGTCGCGAAACGCTCGTTCGCCAGGCAGTTTCCGTGACCGACCACCTCGTGGATCAGGTCGGGCTCGGGCGTGTACAGCGGCACTGAGTGGTGCCGGATGTACTGGGTGGAATGGAAGATTCCGTCGGCGAGGCGTCCGTAGAACTCACGCAGTGGCACCAAGCCGGCTGCCGGTATGTACTGAAAACCGGTGAGCGGCCTGAGCATTTCGTTGACTTCGACGAGTTGTGGGATCCGATTCTCGGGAAGACCCAGCTCCTCCCTGCCCTGCAGGTACTCGGCGCAGGCCCGGCGCCGATGCAGCCGGTGAAGCTCAGCGCATACGATGCGCCAGACCTCCTGCTCGTCATCGGTGTAGGTCGCGACGGGCGGTGGCGCGCCGGGTTGCCACTCCAGGGCGAGCGCGGCGATCGCATTGCGGCGAGCGCGGTATTCCGGGTCAACGGCGCCTGGGTGATCGGGGGCGAGGTGAACAGTGACGCCATCTTCCGTGCGCGTCACCGGTGCATACAGCTGTGCTTCTTCGAACATCGCTGCCTCCCGGGTGTCCGGGCGTCGCACGAAGCGGCGTCATTCACGGCTGGCTCATCACGCTGGGATGCGGCGCGACAGCCATCTGGTAGGACTTGTGGTCCTGCCAACCAGGATATGCGCGTTCGACCACTCGACGGACAAGCCTCGGCAGCGCGCGCCCAGACTGCTGCCAGCGGCGGTCAGATGCCCACCTTCCGGGCGAGCCGGCTGAGAACGAAGAACGCCGGGTACCTCAGACCGAACATGCTCCAGAAGGACGCGGAGCGCCGCACGTAGCACCAGATGGATGCTGCCCGCCGACCGGCTTTCACCAACTCTTCAGCGTCGTCGGGGAACAGCGTGACCCGCAGGCCAATGGGCGGACTGCGGTGCATGACCAACTCCTCGGTCAATCCGACGGCAACGAGGTATGCGGCCGCAGTGTCGAGGACAGTCTGATCGAAGGCGAGCATCGTTCCAAACGGACGCAGGTTCACGTCGATCAACCAGTGGTTGCCGTCTTCGTCCTTGATCGTCTGCATGTTGATCGGCCCGCGCAACCCTGCTGCGGCGCAGACGATGCGACCGATATCGGTAAGCTCCGAATCCTCGATCACCTCGTGACCGATCGGCGGGAAAGTGGGATCGGCCGACTGCCTGACCGATTGGCATGTGACTTCCTGCACGATGCCGCTGGCAGACACTATCGCCGAGTACGCCGTGAGCCGGCCGCGGATATATCTCTCGTAGTACTGCATTTCGGGCGGGCCCAGCACGGCAATGGCATCTCGCACTTCGGTTTCCGTGCTCGCCACGACTACGCCGCGACCGGACGCACCGACCCTGCTCTTGACCACGAGCGGCAGACCCAACTCGGCGATCGCCCTCTCGGGCCGCACCGATGCGACGGGGATTTGGCGAGGAATCCGTACCCCGTGTTCAGCGGCCAGGCGGGCCATCGCAGCTTTGTCCGAGTAGTGGCGCCGCTGCCGAACGTCGGCGGCAATGGCTTGTGGCAGCGCCTCCAAAACCGAGTCGGGGATCGCACTCGCCATATCTTCGGTCGCCTGGACGTCTGCCACCACGATGTCGCTCAAACACGCTGCGATACTTGCCATCTCGGACGGAGCGGACAGGTAGATGCGCTTGCGGTACAGCAAGCAATCGCTCAATCGTCCGAGCCGTCCCGTCGGCGTGCAGGTCACCAACACCGTGGTGGCGCCGCCGCGCCGGGCGACCACAGCGAGCTGCTCCATGGAGTTGAACCGCGCGTGATGGAACATCACGACGGCCGGCTTGTGTGTTCTGGATCGACCCGCGCCGCGCGCTTGGCGCGTCTCGACACGACCGGTCATCGTCCGGTCCCGCGCCTGGCGACATTGACCCGGCGGATGCCGCAAGCACGGTCGGGCGCGGATCGACTGCGACGACGAGTACCCATGCGGCCATCCTCGATGCTCGGTTGCCGCCACCGGGTCGGTATCGACAACTCTCAGCAAATACCCAGCCGAAGCGTCAGCGGATAACTTCAAGGAAAAACTGCGTAAAAATCAGCACCTGGCAATGGAAGGTGAGGTGGCGGGGTCAGCCGCTACGTCATACCTCCGCGGCCGGCCGCTTCCTGGTTACCGTGACCATCATCTTCGAGTAGCCCTTCACGAAGTTGGATTGGGTGTACTCGGGCTCCCCCACGACCTCGATGTCCTCGAACCGTGCGAGCAGCTCCTCCCACAGGATCTTGAGCTGCAACTCGGCGAGCCGGCTACCCATGCATCGGTGGATGCCGATACCGAAGGCCAGGTGATGGCGGGCGTTGTGGCGGCCGATGATGAAGTCGTCCGGATTCTCGAACTTGCGCTCGTCGCGGTTGGCCGAGGCGTACCACATGACGAGCTTGTCGCCCTTTCGGATGAACTGCCCGCCCAGAATGGTGTCCTGCTTGGCGATGCGGCGCATGTACGCCAGCGGTGTCTGCCAACGGATGATCTCGTGAACCGCCTTGGTGATGAGGCCCGGGTCTGCCTTGAGTCGGGCGAACTCGTCTGGGTTCTGGTTCAGGGCGAGCACACCGCCGGTCATCGAATTGCGGGTGGTGTCATTGCCACCCACGATCAGGAGAATGAGGTTGCCGAGGAACTCCATCGGACGATCGATCAAATCCTTGGTGTCCTCGGACGACTGCATGAGGGTGATGAGGTCGAAGCCCGGCTTCTCGCCGGCCGCCAACCGCGCCTTCTTGTCGTGCCAGAGGGCGCTGAAAGCCCGCGCCATATCGGCTGCGGCCGTGAACATCTCGTCCATATCGGCCTCGCCGCCGGTGGCCGAGGCGCTGCCGGCGACGGTGTCCGTCCAGTACACCAGCTTACGGCGCTGGTCATACGGGAAGTCGAGCAGGGTTGCCAGCATGCGTGAGGTCAGTTCGATCGAAACGGTGTCGACCCAGTCGAACTGCTCACCCTCCGGCAGCCCGTCGAGGACCTCCTGCACCCGGCTCCGGATGAGCTCTTCCATTTCCTGGAGGTTCTGGGGTGCCACCACGCCCTGCACCGCGGCGCGCTGCTGGTCGTGACGCGGCGGATCCATGGCGATGAACATCTCGACGTCCAGCCCCTCGGGCGTATTGCCGATGATGATCTGCGGCTCGGCGGAGAACCGTTCGTTGTCCTTGTCGACGGTGACGATGTCCTCGTACCGGGTGATCGACCAGAAGGGCCCGAACGGGCTGTTCGGCTGGTAGTGCACCGGCGCTTCGTCGCGCAGCCGCTTGAAGTAGGACTGCCAGCGCCCCTGGCGGAACATGAACGGGTTGCTCACGTCGATCTCGGCCAGCGGTACATCCGCGGC
Organism: Mycolicibacterium sp. CBMA 226; assembly: GCF_009729075.1. GTDB lineage: Bacteria > Actinomycetota > Actinomycetes > Mycobacteriales > Mycobacteriaceae > Mycobacterium. The sequence continues at coordinate 275,628 of NZ_VTGY01000020.1, forward strand.
ATCGGGGATCGGGGTCTCGACAAAGACCGGCGACTTGTCACCGACCACCGACTTCTTCGTCTTCTGGTACAGGTGCATACCTTTGATCTGCAATGGCATCGGGATGGTCGACTGAGCCCGGTTGAGCACCGGTTCGAGGATCGCGTCCTGTGCCTTGGTGATTGCCTGATCGAGAATGTTCACGAGTTTCTCCGTCTGGTCAGATCTGGAATGCGGCTGTGGCAAATCGAGAATTAGCCGTTCTGAGTCATCACGCTACGAATCGAAAGCTGCAGCTGGGAGACCCTAAGTGGCCGAATACTTACTCGAAGTGGCAATGCGAGGGCAATGAATTCCATGAACCAAAGCGATCTCGGTGCGGCGGGTTACTAGATTTGGCAACGTGGTTGACTGGGACATCCCGCGCACGCCCGCCAGCATCGGCGTGCTGCTCACCCTGGCCGGCGAGCGTGGTGTCAGCCCGGAAACCTGCCTGGCCGGCTCCCGCCTGACCGTTCGCGGTCTACAGCGCCCGAGCGCCGAGGTCACCGCGCGCCAGGAACTGACCGTCGTCACGAACCTGCTTGAGGCACTTGGCTATCCCGACGACCTCGGCGTCGAGGCGGGGCTCCGTTATCGCCTTGCCACGTACGGGATATTCGGATTCGCGTTGATCAGCAGCCCAACCTTGCGCAATGCGATCGACGTCGGCGTGCGCTACCTCGACCTCACATTCGCCTCGTCCAAGCTCAGCACGCGCGTGGTCGGCGACGAGTTCCAGTTCGTCCTGGAGGCACCAGGAACACCGGACCGCGTCCGGCGGTTCGACATCGACCGGTTGGCCACGGCCATCGCGGTGATCAAGCGCGAACTCTCGGCGGACCTGCCATCCTTCGGGGTTCATTTCACCCACTGCAGACCAGCCAGCATCGACCGGTACATCGCCGCCTTCGATACCGAGCCGGAGTTCGACGCACCGGAGAACTTGCTGACCCTTCCCATCGGGCTACTGGACCTCCCGCTGCCGCAGGCCAATGCCTACAACTCTGCTGCCACACAGGAGCAGTGCCGCAATCTGCTCGAAGAACGACGCAGCCGCACCGGGTTGTCAGGTCAGGTTCGTGACCTGTTGCTGGCGTCCCCGGCGCAGCCGCCGAATGCGCACGAGATCGCCCACACACTGCTCATGAGCCCACGGACGCTGCGCCACCGCCTCGGCGCCGAGGGCACGTCGTACCGCGAACTGCTCGAAGAGATACGGCAGCGGTTGTCCGAAGAAATGCTGATCGGCGGCCGCCTGACAGTCGCCGAGACAGCCAGTCGACTTGGCTACATCGAGTTGTCGAGTTTCTCCCAGGCGTTCCGCCGGTGGCACGGGATGAGTCCGCGCGCGTTCCGCGCCTCGCGCACCTGACCGCTGCGTCCCACCCGTCGAGCAACCGCTAGGAGCAATAGACTTGGCCGTTGAGAACGCAATTCGAGGGTGGCGTGTACGTCCCGCTCAGTACGCCACGGATGCCGCCATTGGCGGAACCACCGGGCGGAATCACCCGATTCCAGGTCGCGGGGGTGATCACGTAGTGCGTGCCGTACTGGGTGAAGGCGCTATTCCACGCGTGCGAGACGGACTGCCCCATCGGCATGTCGAACTCGAGCTTCCAATCCGCCATCGGCACTGCGCCGTAGTTGGTGATGACGAAGCGCGCGATGAAACCGTCCTGCCACGTATGTTGCACCACCAATCGGGCCCCGGCCGCAGCCGCGTGCGCCACCGGCGTGCCGGCAAGTCCGATGATGACGGCCGCCAAAGCGGACACGACGACGTGAAGCGCTGTGCGCCAGCGCTTCACATGCGAGTCGAGTCCAGTCATCGGAACCAACACTAAGGCGCGTCGCGCGCTTTCCTCATTGCGCCGCGGGTGAGCTGCCGCACCTTTGTGCAATTGCAACCATCACGACATCTGCCCGATGTCATCGGGCCAGTCCCGACGGCGTGATACCCGGACTGACACGACAAGAGCCACGAACGCCGTCACGGCGCCGGCCGCCGCGACGGGAACCGCCACCGTCCTGCGCACCGTCGACAGCGCGGCGCATTGGTCGGCGTAATCGCTCCTGACAAACATCGCACCTCTGCTCGCATGCTGTTCAGAGTTGAGCTGATCCTGCTCACGGGCCACCGTGTATTCCGGCCGCAGCCCGGTGCCGCAGGGAATCGGCGCGCCGCCGCGGTCGACCGACTCGAGCTCCAGTGGCAGGAACAGCGCCAGCACGGCACCCAGCACCGCCGACATGCCCACCACCATCAACGACCGGATGATCACCTGTCTCCACACCTCCCCGCGTCCTCAGCGGCAGTGAACCGGTAATTACCCGTTGACGCGGTGGGCAATCCAAAATTATTTCGTGCCGCCTACTTGCACTCGCCACCACAGAGTGCTAAAACGAATCTATGCCAGCCGATATAGATAATAGGACTGGAAGCGCATAGATGGCTCAAGAGAAAGGACGCAAGGAGGTGGCCACGATGCTGCTGCGTACTGACCCGTTCCGAGACCTGGATCGCTTCACCCAAGAGGTCCTTGGCACCGCGGCCCGGCCCGCGGCAATGCCGATGGACGCCTGGCGCGACGGTGATGAGTTCCATGTCGAGTTCGACCTCCCCGGCATCAATGCCGACTCGCTCGACCTCGATATCGAGAACAACGTCGTGACCGTGCGTGCCGAACGCGCGCCCGTGGATTCGTCCCGCGAAATGCTGGCCGCCGAACGGCCGCGTGGCGTCTTCTCCCGGCAACTGGTGCTGGGCAACAACCTTGACACCGGCCGGATTACGGCGGACTACCGCGACGGGGTGCTTCGGCTCGTGATCCCGGTGGCCGAGAGAGCCAAGCCCCGCAAGATCACGGTGAGCAGGTCCGCCAACGCGAAGGCGATCAACGAAGGTCACGTGATCACCGAAGACGGCGCACCCGTCAACGACACGTCGACCAAGAAGGAGCCGGTGAACGCCTGACCGGGGGCGGAGCGCTGGTGCCGGGTTGGGACATCGTCCAACCCGGCACCGGCACCCGGGCGACCGAATTCGCTGCCACACATTCTTGAACGGTCGGTGCCATGCCGACAGCGCAAGGAGGTGAAAAGTGATGCAGTACAGCACGATTGCGGCGCCGGCGGCGCCTGACACCATCGCGCCAGAAGAGCTGGCCCAATCTCTGGGGATGGACGACCCGGCGATGGTGATCTCGCTGATCGCCGAAGTCGACGCCATCTTCTGCGCCGCCGAAGCTCCCCGCTGTCAGCGACCGACGCCGCCAGCGATCGGGTGCGCTCTACTCGAGCCCCGGTGCGCTGGCCGGTCTTTGGAGTCGACAGGCCGGCGACCGCGACGCGGGCCGGCGCGACGCATGACTCCGGTCCAGCGCAGCCCTCCGGACGCCGGGACCGTGCCATGACCTCTCGCCATCGCGAAGCCTGGGCCGTACACCACCAGGGCCACACTTGGGTGCCTTCTGCACACCTGCAGCGGCGCCAATGCCCAATCTCGGCAACGACATCCCCCGGTGGCCGGCCCGGTCTTCAGTTTCGTCATCGCCGTCTCGGGATACCCCTCCAGAAGGACCAAACGGTCGACTCCTGGAAACAGGAGCATGACGGAGGGAGTTTGACGTGGCGTTTTCGCACATCACATCGAAGACAATGGCAACCGCTGCCGGCCTCGCGGCGGCGGGGATACTGGCGGCGACGCCGGCGATCGCGGACCCGACAGCAGTGCTGCTCGGCCAGCGTGCGGAGATTCCGAGCCCGGGTGGCGCCATCGAGTACACCGTGATCAACCTGCAGCCCAGCGGCCACAACGACGGTATCTGGTACTCGGACGTGACGGCGCGAGCAGTGAGCGGATCTCCGACACCGAACATTTCCGACTTCAACGCGCGAGCTGTCAACAGCTCCACCTACGCGGACATGAAGGGCAACGAGGTGGACGGCCTGCCCAACCAGCCGATCACACCTGGGAGCTACACAACCGGTCGCATCTACTTCGACGTCCGCAACGGCACTGCGCCCGACAGCGTCGTCTACCGCGACGCCGGTGGCGCCGACAAGGTGGTCTGGAAGAGCTAGCCGACTGCCATGGCGGATCTCCGCCAGCGCTGGAGACGACGCGGCCAATAGCGTCGATGCGTGACCACAACTGCACAACCCGGTCCGGTAATGACCGGAGCCACAGTTCTTTTCATGTCGCTGGCCGCAGCCCTGGGTACGGCGACCATCTACCCGCTGCAGCCGGCCATCGCCGATATCGCACGATCGCTGGAATCCGAACCGGCGGTTGTCGGTGTCGCTCTGGCCTGCGGGCCGGTCGGTTACCTGCTGGGTCTCGCGCTGCTCGTCCCATTGGTGGACAGGTTCTCGCCGCGGCGCGTCGTTGCACTGCAGTTCCTCGCCCTCGGCGGTGCGCTCGCACTGACCACCGTCGCCGACGCCGTGTGGCTGGTTGGCATGGGATTGCTGCTGACCGGAGCCTGTTCCTCTGTCGGTGCGGGTTTGAGTTCCGTCGTCGGACGACTCGCGCCGGAGGGCCGGCGGTCGACCATTCTGGGTATCGTCACCGCCGGGATCTCCGCGGGGATCCTGGCCGGCCGGATCGCCGGTGGCTGGCTCACGGACGTGATCGGCTGGCACGCAATGCTTCTCACTGTTGCGGCGGCCACCGTCGCGGTCGCCGGCGGCTGCCTGTTGTTGCTGCCTGACACGACGGCGTCCGTCGATCAGGCCTACTTCGTCGGGTTGGTGTCGGTGCCCGGGCTGATCCTGCGACACCGGGTGCTGCGCCGCGGAGCCCTGCGCGGCGCCCTGTGGTTCTTCGCGTTCTGCGCGGTCTGGTCCGGAATCGCCGTGGCGCTATCAGAAGCGCCATTCTTCTTGTCCGCCAGGCAGATCGGGCTGTACGCATTGGCGGGTATCGCCGGTATCTTCGCGACGCGCATTGCCGGCGGATACACCGACCGATACGGCTCCAGACCGGTGATCCTGGCCGGTCTCGCCGCCGCGGGCGCCGCATGCCCCGCACTCGCCTTCGGGCTGGACAGACCGTGGGCGACGATGATCGCCCTGGCAGTGTTCGACGCCGGCCTGTTCGCCGCACAGGTGGCGAATCAGACCACGATCTTGGCGATCGACCCTTCGGCGCCCGCCCGATTCAACAGCGCATACATGCTCGTCTACTTCGTCGGCGGAAGTCTCGGGACGGCGCTCGGTGCGGCCGCGGTGACCTCGCTCGGTTGGCCGGGGACGATAGGCGCTTGTGGCGCAGCCCTTCTCGTCGCCGGGCTGCTCACCGGCGGTCGGTTGCGCCGCATGCCGTGAGCGCCGCCCCGATGGTGGCGTCGATCAGGATGTCGTCGATCGGCCCGATCGGCGGCAACGCCGCACGAAGAAGCAGCGGACCGGTCAGCAGATCGGAGATGACGCCCGGGTGCGCCGGCGGCGCGATCTCACCGCGGTCGGCCGCGCGGGAAAGCAGCGCGGCCACCGAGCGGCGACGCGGTTCCATGAATCGCGCGTAGAACACCGCGGCCAGTTGGTCGTCGTTCCTGAGGTCACTCAAGACGCCGGCCAACCCTGCCTGCACCATCGGCTCGGTGAAGAAGTCGCGCTGCAGTTCCTGTATCGCGAGCAAGTCGTCACGCAGGTTCCCGCTGTCGGCGGCCGGATCGAGCCCGAAACGGCTCACCAGCAGTGCGACCACCAACTCCCCCGGTGTCCTCGCCCGACGGTAGATGGCTGCCCGAGTGGTACCGGCCATCTTGGCGACCCGGTCGATGTTCACCGCGGAGTAGCCGTGCGAAAGCAACACCGCCTCAGTCGCATTCGCGATGGCGGTGTCCAACTCTGTGTCGCGCGGGCGACCTCGAAGACCAGACATGTGCTCGTCCGAACTTTAGCGTTGACCGATTAACGATGCAGACCGTACCGTAAATTAATGCAAACAATCTGGGTACTCGGCGCGACCGGCAAAGGCGGCCGCGCAATCGCTTCTGAACTGATCGGCACCACCACCGCCGATGTCGTGCTCGCCGGACGTGATCACGACCGGCTCGCAGCTGCTGCAGCGTCGATCGGCGGCCGTAGCCGCACGCTGGTGGCTGCCGGGCCGACCGAGCTGGCCACACGCATCGCAGCCGAAAAGCCAACGGTCGTGGTGAACACCATCGGCCCGTTCGGCGAGACCACCGGACCGCTCGCGCGCGCCTGCCTGACTGCGGGCAGTCACTACGTGGACCTCGCGAACGAGCTGCCACCGGTGCAGGAACTGCTGGGCTTGGACACCGAGGCCCGACGCGCGGGCGTCGCGCTTGTGACCGGCGCGGGCTTCGGCGTCCTGGCGACCGAAGCCCTCGTCCTCGAGCTGGCCGGCGGTCGGCCGGCCGCGGCACGTGCCACGGTGGCCGCGATGCCGACAGTGGACGGCCTGGGCTCGGCAGTGCTGGCCAGTGTCGTCGACGCCGTCGCCTATGGCGGCCGGCGTTACCGCAACGGGCAGCTGGAGCGGACCCGCTTGGGCGCCGACCACGCATGGATTCCCGTGCCGGACCTGCCCGCGATCCAAGCCATCGCCGTGCCCACCGGCGAACTGGAAGCGGCCCGCCGGGCCTCGGGCGCGGCCGATGTGCTGGCGTTCTCCAGTGAGGTGCCCAGCGGGCGTACCGTACGCGCCGCGCTCCCGGCACTGTCCGCACTGCTCTCGGCACGCCCCGTCCACACCGGGCTGCAGCGTCTGATCAGCCGTACCAAGTTGACTCCCCCGGCGAAGTCCGGCGACGTCTCCTGGGCATATGCCCGACTGGACTGGGCCGACCGGACACATCGCGAAGCATGGCTACGGACCGGCGAGGGCTACAGCTTCACCGCGAAGGTCGCCGCGTTGACCGCCATGCGGTTGAGCGACGGACACGGCAGCCCAGGCGCAGCGACGCCGGGCGCCCTGTTCGGCCCCGATCTGGCCCGGGACGCGGGCGCTCAGATCATCGTTTCGGGCTCGGTGGCACCATGACCGACCACACCGTGAACCGCCGCCAATTGCGGATCCCGACGCGTGGCGGCGACGAGCTCGATGCCTGGGTGTACCTGCCAGACGTGCCCGACCCGGCGCCCGTCGTCATGGCACACGGCATCGGCGGCATCAAGGCCGGCGGACTGCAACCGTTCGCGGAACGATTCGCCGGCAGCGGTTTTGCCGCACTGGTCTTCGACTACCGCCACTGGGGTGAATCCACCGGCGAGCCAAGGCAATTCCTGTCCGTCGCTCGCCAATTGGCGGACTACCGCACGGCGCTGGCGTGGGCCCGCCGCCAGGACGAGTTCGACACGACGCGAATGTTCGTGTGGGGCACGTCATTTGCGGGCATGCACATCGTCGAGTTGGCCGCGAGCGAACCGGGTCTGGCCGGCGCCATCGCCCAATGCCCGTTGGTGGACGGTCTCGCCGGACTGACCAACATCCCGCCCGCGCGCGCTCTCCAGCTGACCGGTTACGCCCTCGCCGACCTGGCCGGGTCGGTGTTCGGCCGACGCCCGAAATACCTGCCGATCAGTGTTCCCCCAGGCCAACTCGGCGTGATCGCGACGGACGACGCGATGGTCGGCATGGACCGACTCGACCCCGGCGACGGTTCATGGTCCAACTACATCACCGCACGGTCGCTGCTCGACATCTCCGTGCACCGCCCGGCGCGGCGGGCCCGGGATGCCCGCTGTCCCCTGTTGATGGTCGTCGCCGAGCACGACACCATGGCGCCCACCGGACCGGCTTTGACGGTCGTCACAGACGCGCCGCTGGGCGAGCTGTACCGCAGCCGCGGCGGACATTACGACGTCTATGCCGATGGGCTGGACCACGACAACGTCGTGCGCGTCGAAACAGCGTTCCTGCAACGGCATTCCGAGAAGTGATCGCAGGGTCTGATTCAGACGCCTGTCACGCCGTCGATACGTTCACGGAGGACGTCGGCGTGCCCGCAGTGCCGGGCATACTCGGCGATCATGTGGGTGTATATCCAGCGCAGACTCACCTCGCCGCCCATGAAGGGACTGACCGCATCGAGCGCACGCGCGGCGCAGTTGGCCCGCGCAGCGCTGATCTCGTCCTGCCAAATCCGGAATGCGGCGGGGTACGACGACGCCGCCGACAGCTCGAATCCGCCGTCGTGGCCCTGGGGGTGATCGCGGGGTCCGAAAATCGGCGGCGCCTCCTCACCGAGGAGCACCCGGCGAAACCAGTTCCGCTCCACCTCCGCGGCGTGCTGCACCAACCCCAGCAGCGTCAGCTCGGATGGCGGCGCCGACGCAACGCGCAACTGCTCGTCGTCGAGACCCGCGCATTTCGATGCCAATGTCGCGCGGTAGAAGTCCAGCCAACCTTCCAGCGTGGGTCGTTCGTCGGCATTCAGGGGCGGCATCGGGCGCTGCACGGAGGTCACGCCTCTCGATGGTGCCAGAGAGAATCCGGTGTCTGTCGATATCCGGGGCAGTCGTTCGTGTAGAAGGTGAGGGGTGGCAGCCGGCCGCCCCAGATCGAGGAGTGACGGGTATGCACTACCTACTTGCCATGCATCAGCCAGTCGGCGATCCGCCGCCGCCGGAGGTGCTGGGACCGATCATGGATGCGCTGGACGCGGTCCAGAACGACATGAAAGCCACCGGCGTGTGGGTGTTCTCTGGAGGCCTGCACGGTCCTGATGCGTCCACGGTGGTGCGGGTGAGCGACGGCACGACGTTGACGACAGATGGCCCGTACGTCGAGGGCAAGGAGCATCTGGGCGGGTTCACCATCATCGACGTGCCCGACCTGGACGCCGCGCTGAGCTGGGCTCGCAGGCAGGCGGAAGCCGTCGGGATCCTGCCCATCGAGGTACGCCCGTTCCGGGGCGATCTGCGGAGCTGATCGCGACCGTGCCCCTGATGCCGCCCGCCGAGATCGCCGATGTGTTCCGGCGCGAGTACGGGCGGGCGGTGGCCGTCCTGGTCCGCCGATTCGGTGACATCGACCTCGCCGAGGAGGCGGTCCAGGACGCCTTCACCAAGGCCCTGAACCGCTGGCCACAGACCGGTCCGCCCCCGAGCCCCGCCGGATGGATCATCACCACCGCAGCACACACGATCGTCGACCGGTTCCGTCGGGAATCCATTCGTGGCGAGCGCCACGCGCAGGCGGCACTGCTCTATCCGGCGGCCGATGACGAGTTGCTCGAAGAAGGTCCCGTGCGCGACGACCACCTACGCTTGATCTTCATCTGCTGTCACCCCGCGCTGGCCCTCGAGGCCCGGATCGCACTCACCCTCCGATTGCTCGGGGGTCTGTCGACCAAGGAGATCGCGCGTGCCTTCCTGATCTCGGAATCCACTGTCGCGCAACGGCTTGTCCGGGCCAAGCGCAAGATCCGCGATGCGCACATCCCCTATCGGGTGCCGCACGACAGCGATCTGCCGGAGCGCCTGCACGGGGTGCTGGCCGTGGTGTACCTCATCTTCAACGAAGGACACACTGCCAGCTCCGGCGACGGCCTGGTACGGGCCGATCTCACCGACGAGGCGGTTCGGCTCGGCCGGCTGCTGGCAGAGCTGATGCCGGACGAACCCGAGGTGTTGGGGCTGCTCGCCCTGATGTTGCTGACCGACGCGCGGCGCGCGGCTCGCACAGATGCGGACGGGAATCTGGTTCTGCTCTCCGACCAGGACCGCAGCCGATGGGACCGCGGCTTCATCGATGAAGGGCAGGCGCTGGTTCGCACGTGTTTACGACGAAATCGACCGGGGCCCTATCAAATCCAGGCGGCCATCAACGCCGTGCACAGCGATGCACCCACTGCGTCCGCGACGGACTGGCGCCAAATCCTCGCGCTGTACGACCAGCTGATAGCCATCGCCCCGACGCCCGTCGTTGCGCTCAACCGTGCCGTGGCGGTGGCCGAGGTGCGGGACCCGCAAACGGCGCTGGCTCTGGTGGATGCACTCGACCTGACGGACTATCACGTCTACCACGTCGTTCGTGCGTCGCTGCTGTCTCGCGTAGGGCGGACAGCCGACGCGGCCGATGCCTACCACCAGGCTGCCACACTGGCCGCGAACCCCGTTGAACAGGCGTATCTGCGCCGCGCTCGTGATGCCGTGGACGGTTGAGAAGTTCTGCAACGCCGCAGTCACAGCCTTCCGACGACGAAAGTCGCGGCCTGGTCGGCCATTCCGTTTGAGCCATAGGTGATGTGGGCGAACGACGGCCCACCGGCAGGCGCCCCGTTGCAGATGGTGTCGTCGGGCACGCACAACTCGATCGTCTTGGGCACGTACGCGGGTCCGATGGCTATCGGCGGCGCGCCGATGTCTGCCATGAACTGACTCGACGGCTTGCCGAACAGGACCAGTGCGGCAACGTGGTTCGCGACCGAGGGCGGCATCGGTTTGGGCGCGTACCACGTGTATTCCGCCAGATCCGCCGGGATCTCCTTCGGCAGTGCGTTCGCTGTCGCGAATCCCGACACCACTGCGCCCTGGGAGTAGCCGCCGAGCACGATCCTGGTGTTGGGGCAGTTCGCCGCGGTGGCCTCGACGTGGGTGGCGGCGTCCTTGACGCCGTCGACCACGCTCTGCACGAAATCCAGCCGGTTCCCGAAATCGCTGCTGGCCGCATAGTTCACCGGATACACCGAGATCGACTTGTTGGCCGCCTGCGCCTGCAGCGCGTCGACCAATGCGCGTCCCGCCATGCCGACGCCCGGCGGTTCACTGGTACCGCGCGCGAACACCACCTCGACGTCAGGACATGGCTCCGCGGACGCCGGCGGCGCCGGAACGCTCACAATGGCGGAAGCGATGACCGTGGCGACCCCGGCGATGTGGGGTAACCGCGTGACTTGGAAAAGCTTGTTGACGTCCATCTCAGCTCCAGCGTCTTGCGCCAGCTAACAGCTACCGGCCGTTTTCCATGCTGACACACAGCCGGTGGCGGCGATACCCCGTCAGCGGCAGCAATCCGCCAAGGATCCGCCAAGAACGGCACCGCACCATTGCTGTCGACGGCCAACCCCGGCCGAACCAGCGAAAGGGAGAACTCATGATCAGCACCCACAACATCAAGAAGATCGCGGGCACGGCGCTGTTGTCGGGCGGACTGACCCTGGTCGGTTTCGGCCTGGCGTCGGGCACGGCCCAGGCATTCAATCCGCAACCGGAACCTCCGGGCAAGCCGATCAACGTCTCCGTCACGACCCAGATCACTTCGCCGGGCACGATTCGTGGCTTCAACCCCACCCCGGAACCGCCCAGGGTGACGACCGGAGGCATCCGCGGATGCGACGGTTCCGTCTAGACGGCGAAGCAACACAGGTCAGGTGACGGTCACCGTGTCTCCGGCGACGGTGACAGCCTTCGGGTCCAGTGGCTTCTCCGCCGGGCCCTTGACGACGGAGCCGTCCGCAACACTGAATGTGCTTCCGTGGCAAGGACAATCGATGGTGCCGTCGGCGACCTTCGACACCGTGCACTGCCGGTGCGTGCAGACCGCACTGAATGCCTTGAACTCACCCGCCTTCGGCTGAGTGACGACGACCTTGGCGTCGGTGAGGACCACGCCTCCGCCCACGGGCACATCGGCAGCCTTCACCGATGGAGATGCGGACTTGCCAGTGGTCTCACCGCTTGCCGACTGGCTGCTCGGGGTCCCCGCGTCTTTCCCGCCACATGCGGCGAGCACCATCCCGGCACCGACGGCTCCGGCGCCGAGAAGAACGCCGCGGCGATTGGTCTCGGTCATGGGCCGACTACCGCCGGCCGCCGCCGCCTCCCGCGTTGTACCCGGGCGACGCCACTTCTCCTTCGGTGAGCTGGAACGGCGGCGTGAACAGGCTGGGATCGTCGAGCGACGACTCAGGCGCGTTGAATGGACCCTGCGCCGCCTCCGGGGCCGCGGGGCCGTCGGCCGGGGGCACGCACGTGCCTTCGGACGCGACCAAGCCGTCCGAGCACGTAAGTTCGTCGGCATGCGCGATCGGCATGCTGATCAAGCCAGCCACCGCCGCCGCGACGCCAAACGTTGCTGCAGCCACTGACATGCGAGCGAATCGCTTGGTTGTTGCGCTCATTCCACACCCACTCTCCGGCGCTATCTGGTCCGGTGAAGGTAGCACCCTTGCGTCCGTCGTGACGGTCCGTTTCGGCACTTGAGTCAATTGCGTTTACAGACTTTTTTCACACCAGACCGTAGGCCTCCTCCAGCGCTGCCAAGGCCTCGCCGGTCTTGATGGCCAGCTTCTGCATGTGCGGCATCGAATCGCGGCACCCGGTGAAGCCGAAATTCAAAGTACCCGAGTAGCTTTGGCACGTGATGTTCAGGCCGACGCCATGCACGGGAATCGACACCGGATAGGTGGAAACGAGCTCGTCGCCCCGGAAGTACAACGGGTAGTCGGGGCCGGGAACATTCGACAGGATGACGTTGTACGACGCCGGCGCGACTTTCGGCACGCCCACGGTGGCCGCGCCCGTCTGTGCGAGGAACGGCGCCATCAGGGCAGCGGTGTAAGCCAGGATCGCGGTGCTGGTCATACCCGACAACTGATCCTTGGCCGCTTTCGTGGAGGCACTGATCGTCTCGATCCGCTCGCGCGCGTCGGCGATGTCCGTCCCCAGGGTAGCCAGGATCGCACCCACGGCATTGCCGCCGCCCGGGTCGTCTTTGGGCCGAATGTTGACCGGCAGCATGGCAATCAGCGATTTCTCGGGCAGGGCGTCGAGTCCCAAGAGGTAATCACGCAGTCCGCCACCACAGATGGCGAGCGCCACATCGTTCAGTGTTGCGCCGGCCGCGTCGGCAACGGCGCGCAATCGCGCGATGTCGTACTGCTGGGTGGCAAAGCGGCGGCTTCGACCGATGCGGCCGTTGAAGATGGTGTGCGGCGCCTGGCCTGGGCCGATGAGCGGATTGCTCTTGCTGACTGCGGTCACGGCCAGCTTGGCGAAGGCGGCAGGCAGGTCGATGACGGTTGACAGTTCCGAGGTGATGGACCGCAGCAGACCGCCGATATCGGGAATGCGGCTGCTGTCCCTCTCGTCGTTCTTGTGTTCCCGCTTGGGCACCGGATTCCGGAAGAACAACGGGGTTTCGGTGTCGGACGGGTCGGTCGACATCGAGCGGATGAGGGTCTTCATCGCGGTGTAGCCATCGACGAGTGAGTGATGCATTTTCACGTACAACGCGACGTTGCCGTCGTCGAGGCCCTCGATGATATGCAGTTCCCAGGGCGGTCGCGTCAGGTCCAGCTGCCGAGCATGCAAGCGGGAGATCAGGATTCCCAGCTCTCGCTGGTCGCCCGGACGGGGCAACGCCGACCGTCGAACGTGATACGTGACGTCGAACTTCGGATCCTCGACCCACCGCTGCAACGGGTTCAGGAGGAACCACGGCGTCTGCAGCTTCATGTTCCATGGTGGCTCGATCTCGTTCGAGCCGTATATCTCGTCGCGCAGCTGATCGAGGATGTCCCCCGCGTCAGCCGACGTCGGACGGAACTGCATCAATCCCGCGACATGCATCATCGTCTCGGGAGATTCGGCCGCCAGGAACATCGAATCGAGCGGCGACAGTCGTTTGCTGGTCACCCGGCTGAACATACCCAGCGGTCGGCAGCTCGATTGCAAAACGTGTGAATGGCGTTCTCCGGTCTGCCGTCACCGCACGAAGACGCCGCCTTCGATGAGGATCATGGCCCCGACCGCGATCAACACGATGGGCAGGATGATGTGACCCCACCTGGAGAACGTGTTGGCCACGACCGGGTGCGCAGCGAAGTACCGGCCGGCGGCACACCACACTCCGACCCCGACGAGAAACACCGTGACGTAGAGCGCGACGGTGCCGCCCGCGGCGACCGCGAACATCGGAACGTAGACACCGAGATTGTCGCCGCCGTTCGCGAAGGTCACGCCGGCGACCTGCCACATGCCCGGCGTGGTCGGCCCTGACCCGCTCTCGGTTTCCGGCGTCTCGGAACCTCGTCTCCGCCAGGCGGTCCAGGCGGCCTTGAGCCCCAGCATGATTGGCACCAGGCCGAAGTAGGGCAACACCGCAGCCGGCAGCAGCGCGGCGCCGACAAGGGCGGCGCAGATCGATACCACCAAGATGGCGGCGAAGCCGAGGTACTGGCCGGCGACCACTCGCATCACTGCGCCTCGATGGCCACGCGCTTGGCCGAAGAACACCGCAAGCACAACCATGTCGTCGATGTTGGTGACGGCGAAGGTGGCGACCGCCTGGGTGATGGTGGTGACGATCATCGCGTCGCGCACCTCGGTCGGGACCTCATCGGTGTGGACATTACGGGATGCCTCCCGAGCCCGAAGTGCAGAGTTCGTCTCACGGCTACCTGGCCGACGCCGGCCCATGACACAGTGCCCGCGTGACCGTCGACTCGGCGAGTGGACTGCAGCGCGCCGTCGACCGCTTCCACCGCGGCTGCGAACTGGCCGTCAGCCGGCTGCCCTTCGGCCTCAAATCAGTTGTTGCCCCGACCTTCCTGGGCTTCGCACTGATCAATGGCTGCACATTCGCGATCGACCTGCTGTTGCTCACCGGATTACGGGACGGGCTGAAACTTCCGCTGGCGGTGGCGGTCACGGTCTCCTACGTGTGCGCGTTCGGCCTCAGCTACGTGCTGAACCGGATCTTCAACTTCAGCTCGCACAGCGCGGTCGGCCCGCAGCTCGCCGTGTACGTCGTCGTGGTCGTGGTGAACTATCTGGCGTTCATCCTGGGTGTGTCGACCGGATTGTCGGCCCTCGGTGTCGAATACCACGTCGCCAGGATCGCGGCCGGCACCTGCGAGGCGATCTATATGTACGCGGCGATGCGCTGGGTGGTGTTCCGGCGCTGACCAGGCGTGCCCCCATCGCCGTGAGCTGCGTCTCACCGCGCGCAAACATGCTGCGACGGTGTTAATTTCGCTTCGTAAAAGTTGTACGAAGGTACCAAACGGGGGTAGTCGCGGACATGCGGGCATAGCACACGCATCGTCGCCTCCAGGCCGGCGAAATTTCTGAGCAAGTCACCACACCGACAGCGTCGCTGGAACGGTGCTGCTCTGCGCATCCACCAGTGTCGTCATCCTTGTGTACAGATTGGAACTGTCCCGTGGCCGGTTTGAACCGCTGCAGTGCAATGATTTTCGTGGTGGGCATTTGTGCATCCATCGGTGTGCACCCGTCGGCGGCGGCATCGAACGAGGGCCGAAACGTCGGCTTCTACCTCCAAGGCACCTGCCTGTGTGACGCGACACCGACAGCCGAAGAGGCTCTCGGGCTGGCGGGCGGGTACCTGAAATCCGCCGGCAGCATCAACGGCATCGGGTATCCCGCCGGATTGCTGTTTGCGGCAGACGCCGTTGTGGGTTCCGGCGCGGTGAACGCAACACTCGCCACGGTGCCCAACGACACTACGGTCACTTTGGCTGGGGTCAGTCAAGGCGCCATCGTCCTGAACTATGTGAAACTCTCACGGCTACTGCAGGATTCACACGGACGACCCACAAGCAGTTTGCAGTTCGTAACCTTCGGCGACCCGCAGAACACCACCGGCGGCATCACTACCAAGAATCCCGCGCTTCAACTCTTCGCGCCGAACGTTCCGGTGCCGACGTCCTACCCCACTACTGAGATCGTTCGCGAGTACGACGGATTCTCCGACTGGCCCGACAAGCCGAACCGGTTGGCCGTGCTCAACGCGGTGATGGGCATCGGCTACGTGCACCCGGACTACGGGACGGCGGCCGATCCGACGACACCAGGCACACTCAAAACGGTCCGTACCAACGCCGCCGGGGGCACGACGACGCATTATGTCGTGCCGACAGCCCGGCTGCCGCTCACTCAGCCGCTGCGCGACGTCGGGCTGAACACGGGCCTCCTGGACTCCTGGCTCCGACCCCAGGTCGACGCCGCCTACGTCCGCCGCCCAAGTGTCACGGCGGGCCATCCGACTGTCCCGCCACCGGCCGAACCGGCTCAGGCGAAAGATCCTGCGGGTACGCCCGGAGCCAAGTCCGCACCAGCAGAACCGGCGCGTGACAAGACCACCGACGTACCACGTCCGGGTACTGAGACATCAACCGCCAAACCGGGGACCAAGGCAAGCGCAGCAAAAGACACAACTGCGGCCATCGGCGCGAAACCGACTGGCAGCGCGAAGGACAAGTGACCCGACGCCATGTGAAACAAGCTTCATGCCATAGATTTTCGGGAGTTTCGCTGCGGCGGACAATCAAGGAGGTAATTCCCATGCGGGTCAAAGCCCAGGCATCGGCTGTCTCGGTGCTGTGCTCGGCGGCGGTCGTGGCAACTGCGGCGCCGCCGGTGCCGACGGCGCACTCGACAGTGATTCGCGGTGCCGAGTACCGGTACGCGCTCACGGCTGCGACCATTGATGCCGCTTTCAACCCGATTCAATACCTCGGCAACCTCGGGGGCGCGGCCCAAAACGTTGCGTCCGATGTGATCTATTGGCAGACACCAGATTTCCCACTGCTGATCCTGAGTGCACAAATTGATCCCGGCACCGGCGAGTACACGGCGGTTCGGAAAGTCAGTTCCACGGCAACCGACCTGCAGAACTTGGTCAGCGCGGTCACCGCATTTCCCGGCGCCTCGTCGTCGACCCAGGTGAAACAGCTGACCAGCGGTATCGGAACGGCGGGCGCCGCGGCCGCCGGGGCGACGCACACCATCACCGCCACGCTCGCACCCCACCTCGCACCACTCACCCCGGTGATCTATGTGGTCAAGGTCCTCAGTGCAGCAGTGGGCGTCTACTACGCCGTTGCCACGCTTTCCACAACGGGAGTGAGTACCGTACTGAGCGGGCACAACCCGCTGACTGCCGTCGCCAACGTCGTATCGTCGGTGCAGGGGTTGGCGAACGCGATTGCCAGTGCCCCGCATCCGGTGGCCTCACCTTCGACGGCTTCGGCCGCGGATTCGACTCCTGCGCCGTCGCAACTCGCCGCGAAGACCACCGCCACGGCCGCCTCGACCGGCGAGAAGGCCTCCACCGCTACGCCACGGACACGCGCCAGCCGAGGTGCCACGGGCGTCAAATCCCCAGACGCACAACCATTGTCACCAACCGACGCCGCCGAGGGGACAAAGGAACAGCGGACTGCCGACAGCGCCACATCACCGAAATCGAGCAGCACGCCGACCAAATCGAAAACGGCCTCCGCGCCGAAGTCGGCAGCTGTCTCTGACTCCCACACCGAACCCTCGGCCGGGGCGACGAAGCAGCCCGCGGGTGGGGGAAGCAGCCACGCCGAATCAGCCCCCAAGTCGACGGGCGACCACTGATCTCATAGACACTGAGTCATGGCGAAAACGCACCATTACGAGCTCGACGTCACCTGGACCGGCAACACCGGCACCGGCACCTCGGGTTACCGCGAATACGCCCGCGACCACGACGTCAGCGCCGACGGCAAGCCGACGATCGCCGGCAGCGCCGATTCGAGCTTCCGCGGCGACCCGAAGCGCTGGAACCCGGAGGAACTGCTCGTCGTGTCGCTGTCGCAGTGCCACATGCTGTGGGTGCTGGCCCTGTGTGCGCAGGCGGGCATCGTCGTGACCGGCTACTCCGATCATCCGTCGGGGACCATGGCTGAAACTGCCGACGGCGGTGGGCATTTCACCGAGGTGGTGCTACGACCTGTCGTCGAGATCGCCGACGACCGGTACCGCGACGCGCTCGCCGACGTCCACGAGCGCGCCCACCAGCTGTGTTTCATCGCCAATTCGGTGAACTTCGACGTGCGGTGCGAAGCGCGGGTGGCTGTCGCCGAATCGGAGTAAACCCGCGGTGTCCCCGTGGGAAAATGCCGCATGACCATCAAGCTCGACGCCCTGGACGCCGCGCTGCTCTCGGAGCTGGCCGCCGACCCGCGGACGCCGATTCTCGAGCTGGCGTCGCGGCTGAAGGTCGCCAGAAACACGGTCCAGGCACGCATGAAGCGGCTCGAAGAATCTGGTCTGGTGCGGGGCTACCCGCCGAACATCAACCTGTCGCAGCTCGGGTTCGCGGTTCATGCGCTGGTCTTCATCGAGACGGACCAGACCAAGATGAACGCCATCATCGAAGCGTTGCAGGACGTCCCGCATGTTCTCGAGGTCCACGCCACGACGGGGCGTGCGGATCTGCTCGCCCGCATCGCCGCGCAGACGCAGGAAGAACTGCTCAGCGTGATCCAACGGGTACACCGCATCGACGGCGTCAAGCACTCCGAAACCATGCTCGCGATGGCGACGCCTGTTGAGTACCGATCGCTGCCCCTTGTGCAGCACGTGACGCAACGTCGAACAAAATGATGCGTGCGTCACAGTGTGCCACGTCACAATTGAGCAGTTTGATCAATATTTTGACCGACTGTTGACGTAGATCACCCACAGGGGCAGATTTCGCTGCACTGATTGCCAATAGTTCGCGTTTATGGCTGGCGATCTGAGTGGCGGAACGTGTGGAGGTTGTCGATGACCAGTGTCTTGTCCCGATCGGAACTCGCAGCGGCCGAGCCCGCCGCGCCGTATGACCTCGACGACCGGTACCGCTCCGGCGCCGGGCCGGTCCTCCTGACCGGCGTGCAGGCCATCGCCCGCATGATGGTCGAGCAGCACGTCCGTGACCTGCGCGCCGGCCATCGGGTGGCAACCTTCGTCTCCGGCTACCAGGGCAGCCCTCTCGGCGGCGTCGACAAGATGCTGCTGGGCATGCCAAGCGTGCTGACCGAGCACGACGTCGTCTTCACCCCCGGATTCAACGAAGAACTCGCCGCCACCTCGGTCTGGGGCAGCCAGACCGACCTCCCGGCCGGCACGGCCACGCACGACGGCGTCATCGGCATCTGGTACGGCAAGGGGCCGGGTGTCGACCGCGCGACCGATGCGCTGCGCCACGCGAACATGTACGGCGTCAATCCCCGCGGCGGTGTCCTGCTGCTCGTCGGCGACGACCCGGCGTCCAAGTCATCGACGGTGCCCGCAGTCAGCGAGCGGTCCTTGGCTGCTCTCGGTATCCCGGTGCTGTTCCCGCGCAACGCCGAAGAGATCATCACGATGGGCATGCAGGGGGTCGCGTTGTCGCGGGCCTCTGGCTGCGTCGTGGCGATGAAGATCGTCGCAGATGTCGCCGATGGTGCGTGGACCGTCGACGCCGAGGTCGCCGATCTCCCGATCACGACGCCCGAAATCCTCTGGGACGGAAAGCCGTTCACCTATCTCCAGCGTCCGATGGCCGCACCGGCCGACAGCCTGATTGCCGAGGCCGATCTGTACGGTCCGCGCTGGGCGACCGTGCGCGCATTCAACGACGTCAACAACCTCGACGTAGTCGAGGTGGACCCGGTCCGCGCCAAGGTCGGCATCGCGGCCACCGGCACCACGTTCGACGCCGTCCGTCAGGCGCTCCTCGATCTCGGTGTGGACGACGCGGCATTGCATCGTGCCGGAATCCGTCTGCTGCGCATCGGGATGCCGTATCCGGTGGGCCGGCAGTCGGTCACGGAGTTCGCCCGCGGCCTCGAGCAGGTGATCGTCGTCGAGGACAAGACCGCGTTCATCGAAACCCAGATCCGCGAAATCCTGTACGGCACCGCCGATGCGCCGCAGATCATCGGCAAGCACGACGCCGCAGGAGCCGCACTGTTCCCGGTCGGTGGCGAGCTGACCGCCGCACGCCTCCTCGCGCCGCTGCGTCGCGTGCTGCGTGACCGCGTTGAGCTGAAGCGCACGCCTCCCCCGCCTTTGTCGCTGGAGGTGTTGTCCGCCAAGCGAACCGCGTACTTCTGCAGCGGCTGCCCGCACAACCGCTCCACCGCAATCCCCGAGGGTTCGATCGGCGGCGGTGGCATCGGTTGCCACACCCTGGTCACCATGTCGGGCCGCAGCGACAGCGCCGTGGTGGGGCTGACGCAGATGGGTGGCGAGGGCAGCCAGTGGATCGGACAGGCCCCGTTCACCGATGTCCCGCACCTGTTCCAGAACGTCGGGGACGGCACGTTCTTCCACTCTGGTCAGCTCGCGGTGCAGGCGTGCATCGCCGCCGGCGTGAACATCACCTACAAGCTGCTCTACAACGAGGTCGTCGCCATGACCGGCGCGCAGGACGTCGAAGGCGGACTGGTCGTCGCGGGACTCACCCACAAGCTGACGGCCGAGGGCGTCAAGCAGATCATCATCTGCGCCGATGAACCCAAGCGGCACAACAAGAAAGCGCTCGCGAAGGGCACGCTACTGTGGCACCGGGACCGGCTCGACGAAGCGCAGAAACTGCTGCGCGAAATCCCGGGCGTCACCGTCCTCATCTACGACCAGCACTGCGCCGCCGACGCCCGCCGGCAGCGCAAGCGCGGCACGCTGCCCACCCGCAACACCCGCGTGGTGATCAACGAGGCCGTCTGCGAGGGCTGCGGTGACTGCGGCACGAAGTCGAACTGCCTGTCCGTGCAGCCGGTGGAGACCGAATTCGGCCGCAAGACCCGCATCGACCAGACCTCGTGCAACACCGACTACACGTGCCTCGACGGCGACTGCCCGTCGTTCGTCACGGTCGAGCTGACCCCGGACAAGAAGGGCCGCAAGCCTTCCCGCCGTAAGCCGGCAGGGCCACCGCGTGTGGCGGACCCCGGCTTCGGTGTCCCCACCGGCACCCAGAATGTCCTGCTCGCCGGCATCGGCGGCACCGGGATCGTCACGGTGAACCAGGTCCTGGCCACCGCCGCACTGCGGGCGGGCTACGAGGTGGAGAGCCTCGACCAGATCGGCCTGAGCCAGAAGGCCGGACCGGTCGTGTCGCACCTGCGGTTCTCGACCTCGGCACTGGAGCCGTCCAACCGGCTCACCTCGGGTAGCGCCGATTGCATCATCGCGATCGACCTGCTCACCGCCACCGACAACCGGAACCTGGCCTACGGCAGTGCCGAACGCACCGTCGCCGTCGCATCGACGAGCCAGACCCCGACCGGCGACATGGTGTACGACAAGTCCGTCGCATATCCCGACACCCAGTCGCTACTGGAGCGTCTCAGCGTCACCACCCGGACGCTGACACACTTCGACGCGCTCGGCGCCGCCGAGGCTCTGTTCGGCAACACCGCGGCGGCCAACTTCCTCGTCGTCGGTGCCGCCTTCCAGAGCGGTGGGCTGCGGCTGCCCGAGGCCAGCATCGAGGAAGCCATCGGCATCAACGGTGTCGCGGTTGCGGCGAATGTCGCGGCGTTCCGCTGGGGCCGCGTCGCAGTCGCCGATCCGGCCGCGTTCGCCGCTGCCGTCGACGCCGCGCGACCGAAGGCGCTTCCTGTGGTGGCGAGCCCGGAACTGCTGGCGAGCACCACGTTCGACGGCGAGGTCCGCCGACTGGTCGAGCTGCGGGCCGGTGAACTGGTCCGGTATCAGAACGCCAAGGTCGCCCGGCGCTACGTCGAAACGGTCCAGGCCGTCTGGCAGTCGGAGCGCACCATCACCGCCAGCACCGCATTCAGTGCGGCCGTCGCACGCGGGCTGCACAAGCTGACCGCCTACAAGGACGAGTACGAAGTGGCGCGGCTGCTGGTCGATCCGGCGTTCCTGGCAGACGTCCATGCTCAGGTACCCGGCGGGGAGAACCTCACCTATCGCCTGCACCCACCCGCCCTGCGCGCGATGGGCCGCACCAAGAAGGTCGGTTTCGGTCCGAAATCGCATGGGGCACTGAAGCTGCTGGCGAAGGGCAAGGTGCTGCGCGGCACCAAGCTGGACCCGTTCGGCTACGCCCACGTACGGAAAGTGGAGCGGCAGTTGCTGTCTCACTACACCGCCATGGTGCTGCGGCTCGCCGCCGAGCTGACCCCCGCGAACTACGCCACCGCCGTCGAGGCAGCCGGGCTGCCAGACATCGTGCGGGGTTACGAGGACGTCAAACTCGGCAATGTCGAACTGTACTGGGCGCGCCTGCGCGATCTCGGCATCACGGCCTGACCGGTCATCAATCCAACTGTCCTGCCGTCACCCACACGGCAGTGTCACCCAAAGCCGCCAAACATGCGGCACCAGAAAGGAAATAGCAGTGACCTCTGTGTCCAACCCTCCGGTGTCCACCCCCGCCGGAGTCTTCGGTCGCTCGCACAAGTTGAGCGCACGCAGCCACGAGCAGGTCGTGTTCTGTGAGGACGCCGAGTCGGGTCTGAAAGCGATCATCGCGATCCACTCGACGGCGCTGGGCCCGGCGCTCGGCGGCTGCCGCATGTATCCGTACGCCGACGAATTCGAGGCGCTCGAGGATGTCCTGCGGCTGTCATGGGGCATGACGTACAAAGCCGCGGCGGCCGGGGTGAACCTGGGTGGTGGCAAGTCCGTGATCATCGGCGACCCCACCAGCGACAAGAGCGAGGCGCTGTTCGCGGCCTTCGCGCGCTACGTCAACACCCTGGGCGGCCGCTACGTCACCGCGGGAGACGTCGGCACCAACACCGACGACCTGGACGTCATGGGCAAGTACACCCAGCACGTCACCGGCCGCAGCACCGCGGCCGGCGGCTCCGGCGACAGTGCCCGCCTGACCGCGCTGGGCGTGTTCAATGCCATGCGCGCGGGCGCCGAATCAGTCTGGGGCGCAACGAACTTGGCCGGCCGCACCGTCGGTGTCGAGGGCGTCGGTAAGGTCGGCCGCGAACTCATCGCACTGTTGCTGGCCGACGGGGCCGACGTGTTCGCCACCGACGTGAACGACGCGGCACTGCAGCGCCTGTCGCACGACCACCCGTCGGTGCGCGTCGTGAATTCGGTTGCCGATGCCCCGGTCGATGTCTATGCGCCGTGTGCCCTCGGGGCTACTCTGACGCCTATGAGCGCTGACACCTTCGAGGCGAAGCTGATTTGCGGTGCCGCAAACAACCAGCTCGCGACCCCGGACGTCGAGCTGTTGCTCGACCGCCGCGGGATCACCTGGATACCTGACTTCGTCGCCAACGCCGGCGGTCTCATCCAGGTCGCCGGCGAGTTGCACGGCGCGGACCGCGCGGCCGTCGAGACCGACGTGACCCGCATCTTCGACCGGTGCCGCGACATCATCACCACCGCGCGCGAGGCGGGCATTACCATCGGTGCCGCCGCGAACCTGTTCGCCGAACAGCGGCTCGACGGGGCCATCTGATGGGCGCCGGCGGCGGGCTGTTCCGCACCAAGTCGGTCGAGCAGTCGATCCGGGACACCGATGAACCCGACTCGAAGCTCCGCAAAGACCTGACGGCAAGGGATCTCACTGTTTTCGGCGTTGCCGTCGTCATCGGCGCCGGTATCTTCACCCTTACCGCTCAGACCGCGGGCAACATGGCGGGGCCGGCCGTGTCGGTCGCCTTCGTCATCGCGGCGATCACCTGCGGGCTCACCGCACTGTGCTACGCCGAGTTCGCCTCGACCGTGCCCGTCGCCGGCAGCGCCTACACCTACGCCTACGCGACCTTCGGTGAGCTGGTCGCGTGGATCATCGGCTGGGACCTGATTCTCGAGTTCGCGCTCGCGGTATCCGTTGTCGCCAAAGGCTGGTCGCAATATCTCGGTGAAGTACTCGGTGGCGCGGTATCGCCTGTCGTGCACATCGGTTCCGTGAAGTTCGACTGGGGTGCGCTGGTGATCATCGCGATCGTCGGTGTCCTACTGGCGACCGGAACCAAACTGTCATCCCGGGTTTCGGCCGTCGCCGTGGCGATCAAGCTCGCGGTGATCGTGCTGATCCTCGTTGTCGGCGCGACCTACTTCAAAGCCTCGAACCTCACCCCGTTCATCCCGGCGGCACAACCCTCCGCGAAGGCCGGCGGCGTGCACCAGTCAATGTTGGCTTGGCTCACCGGAACTGGTGGCACGAGCTTCGGGTGGCTGGGCCTGCTCACCGCGGCCAGCATCGCGTTCTTCGCCTTCATCGGCTTCGACGTGGTCGCCACGGCGGCGGAAGAAACCCGCAACCCGCAGCGCGACGTACCCCGTGGCATCTTCGGCGCGCTGGCGATCGTCACCGTCTGCTACGTGGCGGTGTCGTTCGTCCTCACCGGCATGGTGTCGTACACCCAGCTGCAGGGGGAAAATGCCACCCTTGCAACGGCGTTCGCGCTCCACGGTGACTCCTGGGCCAAGAACATCATCTCCATCGGCGCATTGGCGGGCCTCTCGACCGTCGTCATGGTGATGTTCCTCGGCCAGACCCGCGTGCTGTTCGCGATGTCGCGCGACGGGCTCCTCCCGAAGCGGCTGGCGCACACCGGCAAGCACGGCACGCCGGTGCGGCTGACCGTCATCGTCGGCGTCGTCTGCGCCCTCCTGGCGGCGTTCGTGGACTTCGGCACCCTCGCGGGAATGGTCAACATCGGCACGCTCGTCGCGTTCATCCTCGTGGCGATCGGCGTCCCGATCCTGCGCCGGACCCGGCCCGATCTCAAACGCGGCTTCCGGGTGCCGCTCGTACCCGCGGTCCCGATCCTGGCGGCACTGTCCTGCCTGTGGCTGATGCTCAACCTCGAGGTAGAGACCTGGCTGCGGTTCCTGATCTGGATGGCGATCGGCGTGGTCCTCTACTTCGCCTACGGCAGGTCCCACTCGATGATGGCGCGACCGCGGGCCGAAGCGCACCGGCACCTGAACGTCACCCAGATCGCGGCTTGAGGCTCAGCTGCAGGTGACGCGGATCTCGAAAGGCTTGGTCACCATCACAGGCGGTAGCGCTGCTGTCACCCCGGTAGCGCTACCGCTGATGGTGTACGTATTGCCGTCCTTGGACGCGGTGGCCTGACCGCCTGACATGCCCTGCTGATAGCCGAGAATCACGCCGTTGACGTTGCCCAGGATCACCGAATGCACCGTTGCGGCGTCGGGCGTGAGTACCACTGCCACGCCGGAAACCTGCTGACCGATCGCGATGTTGAAGTTGCCGACGGCATTGGTACAGACCACATTGCCGGTGATGTTCTGCCGTACCCCGTCGATGGACACCTCGGCCTGTCCGGGCGGCGGTTTGCCGGTGACGGATTCGGTCGGCGAGGCCGCCACGCTGGACGTCGAAGACGTGGTCTTGGTTGTGCCGCTGGTCGAGCTGCTCGTCGAACTGGGCTGCTCCGATGATGGTTTCTCACCGGAACACCCGACAACCACGAACCCGATGACGGCCGCTGTGCCCACTGCAGAAATCGCAACCCGTTGCCTCACCATGGAACCCCTCCAGTCGTCGCCTGCCGGCTCCCACAACATCTACGCCGTTGAACCGGGCGCCGCATCTCCTACCTGGCGAGCTTGCCCTGACCCCCGAAAGAGCGGACCTGGCCCCTCAGGCAAATGAGGAATAACCCAGCGCGGCAAGCGATAAACGGACCGAGGTTCAGCGCATCGGGTGACTTGGCAGAAACACGTCGTTGAAGGTGACCGTGCGGAGGTTGCGGCTCCGGACGACGTCGGCGAGCCGATCGAAGACGTGGGTCACCGGCGCGTGGTTGAGATGGCCGAGCACGATGTTCTGCGGCCGGAAGTGCGTGTCGGCCATCTTCACGATGTAGTCCTCGGTGATGACCGTCGAGTCCGCCAGGGAGCCCCTCCACATGGTTGTGAGCGTGTAGCCGAGGTCGGCGGCGACGGCCCGGACGGCCGCGTTGTGCCGGCCGTAGGGCGGCCGCAGATACGGGCGCGCGTCGACCCCGAACGTGTTGAGCAGGAATGCATGGTTGCGCTGGATCTGGTCGGCGATCTGCGCGGGCGACTGCGTGGTGAGGTCAGGATGCGACCAGGTGTGGTTGCCCAGCTGGATTTGGCCCGATTCGACCAGTGGCCGCAACAAGGGTGCGTTGTCGGTCCAGGACCGGTAGGTGCCGTTGACGAAGAACGTCAACCGGATGCCGGTGTCCTTCGCGAACTGCGTGTACAGCCGCACGACGTTGCTGTCGACGCCGTCGTCGACGGTGAGTGCGAGGAGGTCGCCTTGACCGGGCAGGACGCTCAGGACGCCGGTACCAGGGAGCGCGACGCGCGCTGTAGGCGGCGGTGGCGGCAGGAGCGCCGTCATGCCCTGGTTGACCGCGGTTCCGGCGAGTTCCGGCGTCTGCGCCGCCGAGGCCGCGGCAGGGGGCGCTGTGAAGCCGGTGGCCAGTGCCGTTCGCGCCACCTCGATGGTCGCGACAGCGGGGGGAATCGTGATGGCTGCCCCGAGGCCGGCCAAGAAGGCTCTTCGGTTCAGCACAGACACGGCCCGCAAACTATCAGCAGTTCCTGACAATCGCAGAATGAGCGTCCGCGGTCAGTCGAGACAGAACTCGTTGCCCTCCACGTCTTGCATGACGATGCAGGACTCGTTGATGTCGTCGGCCGGAAGCAGTCGGACGCGGACCGCGCCGAGCGCCACCAGTCGTGTGCACTCGACTTCGAGCGCCGCGAGCCGCTCCTCCCCGACGAGCCCGGGGGCCACCCGCACGTCCAGATGCACGCGATTCTTCACTGTCTTGCCTTCGGGAACGCGCTGGAAGAACAGACGCGGACCGATCCCGTCCGGATCGACGCACGCGAATTTCGAACCCTGATGTTCCGGTGGCAGCGCCCGGTCGAAGTCCGCCCACGACGCGAACCCCGGCGGCGGTGGCGGCACGACGTACCCCAGTACGTCACACCAGAACCGGGCGACGCGTTCGGGTACCGCGCAGTCAAAGGTGACTTGAAACTTCTTGACGGACGACATCATTCGCCTCGGCGGCCGATGGCGCGGAGACCGGCGACGGTGTCGGCCAACGTAATTCGCGGATCGCGGTATGTGACGCCGAGCTCACGTTCACTCGGCGTGTCGTCCGAGTCAGGCATCTGGGTGTAGTACTGCATGGCGGCTTCGGTGAACGGCGTCTGGAACGGCAGCAGCGGTCCCAGCCGGTCGAGCAGTTGCCCGGCCATCCGAAGGACCGTGTCGGGAACCGGAACGGAGAACATGGTCTTGTCACCGACCTCGCTCAGCAGCCGGGCCAGCTCGTCCACCGGGATGCGGTGGCCGCCGGCCATATAGCGACGCGGCCCCTTGCCGGGCTCCAACAGCGCCGCGTGCAGGTCGGCCAGGTCCCGCCCGTCGACAACCGTCCACGCGGCGCTGCGACCAGGAATCGCGCCGAGCTGAAGTGCCTGGGCCACGCCCTCACCGGCCTCACCGAACTGGTTACCGACGGGCGGACCCATGACCATGCCGGGGTAGGTGATGTTGACGGGCGCCCCGGCGTCCTGCATTCCGCGGGCGTAGATCTCAACCTGCGCCTTCGACCGTCCGTAACCATCGGTGCCGCCGAACACCGGAAGGTCGGCCTCCAGCTTGTCGACGTCGGGATTGAACAACGCGGTGATGCTCGACACGTGGATGATCGGGTCGAGGCCCAGTTCGACGGCGCCGCCCAGCACGTTGCGCGCACCGTCCATGTTGGTGCTCAGCATCTGCGCCGCCTGGTTCGGATCGGTGGCGACCAGCGCTGCGGCGTGCAGCACCGCATCGCATCCGTCCAGCGCGCGCAGCACCGAATCCCGGTCCGTGATGTCGCCGACCACGTGGTCGGACACGTCGACGCCGAGTTTGGCGACGCTGGTCTGCAGCCGGGCGGCATTGCGAACCAGGAAGCGGACCGAATGTCCTTTGTCAGCAATGGCTTTCGCGCTCCAACCGCCGACGAACCCGGTACCGCCCGTGATGAGCACCCGCATGAAGACTTACCCCCTCCGAAGTGAACCGCAGCCGCCCTGACGCTAGTACGGCAGCGCAGCCGACGGTCGCGAACGTGCCATTACGCCGCGGGGTTGATGCGCGCGATGTAGACATCGCGGGTGAAGATGCGCAGCGCTTCGGGCCCCGGTGGTGCGGTAGAGGTGTAGACCGCGCCGGTCGGTGTGGTCAGGGTGACGGTGTGCCGGCCGTGCCGGTCATAGGTGGTGGCCGCCTGCCAGCCGGGGGCGGCTTTGACGTAATTGCAGTGCTCACACAATCCTTGACCATTGTGGACGCTGGTGAGCCCACGGTGGCTGTGGGCCCTGACATGATCGGTGTGCCGGATCGGGGCATTGCAGAACGGGGTCCGGCAGATCTGATCCCGCAACTCGATGAACCGGGCCAGGCCCTTCGGAAACGTCCGGGCTGTGGATTCCATCGCCACGAGCTTGTTGCTGCCGGGCTGGGCGTACAGGCGCCGCACCGTGGCGGCCGCCTGCTCATCGAGCGCGGCGACCTGCACAAGATCGCGGGCCAGCTCGGCTGGGACCGGGCCATACCCCTGCAGATGTGCGGGTTCCGCACCGCCGGCCAGCAGCGTCTCATCCGAGAGGACCAGGTTCACCGTCACCGACACCGGTGCCTCGATCGGGTTGCGGCCGGTGACTCGCTCCACCAGCAGATCCGCCATGACCTGACCGTGGCTGCGGCCCAGCCCGGCCGGCACCGACGTGCCCGGCAGCGTCGAAGCCAGGGTCATTGCCGCCCCGTCGGACAAGGCCTGATGCACCGCCCGGCCCTCGGCCGCGGGCAACCGCACACTCACCGTGGCCATGCCGTCACCGGCGGCCCGGAACCGCACATGCCGACCCGCGGGAGCCTGCCGCGCCCGCTGCAGCACCGCCAGCTGATCAAGCCGGCAGGCGATCCGCTTGGCCTCGGCCGCGATCTGCGCATCCCCCATCCCGTCCACGGTGACCGGGTCAGCGCACAATTGACTGTCCAAAAGTTGGCGGTGAAACACCGACAGGCACGCCGCCTCTTTCGTGATCAACTCCGCCCGATGCTCCCGACAGACGCCCAGCCGCCAACGCCGCCAGCGTGCACGGCATGTCCGCCACCAGAATCCGGGCCATCGCCATCAACCGCTCACCCCGATGCGCAGACTCACCCCGCGCCAGCCCGACCTCCGACCCCAACCCCGCGCGCGACACCCGCGGCCCACCCGCGCGCGCCGCGTCGATCCGCCGCGCCTCCAACACGGCCGCCAGCTGCGCCTGCTCCGCCGCCGCAGCCGACTTCGCCCGCTCGAGCTCAGCCATCCGACCCAACAACGCCGCCTCATCGGCGTCCGGGCCAACCATCAGGACTTCGCTCATACGTTCGAACATACCGGCACCCACCGACACGTGCCACAGCTGGTTCAGCCGGATGGCCGCCTAACCCTGAACGGTCGGCCGGATGGTGATATCGCCGATCTCGACGTCGTGCGGCTGCTCCATGGCGAATGCGACGGCTCGCGCCACGGCCTCCGGCGGCAGGCCGAACTCATCCATGCTGCGGCGGATGTGGTCGCGAAGCGCGGGATCGTCGATCGCGGCATCGAGTTCAGTGCGGACGAACCCGGGAGATATCGAGGTCGTCCGCACCACGCCGTTCGTCGACTCTTGCCGCAGTCCCTCCATCAGGGTACGCACTGCGTTCTTGGTCGCCGCGTAAACCGATTGTCCCGGAACAATTTTCAGCCCTGCTGTCGAGACGGTCGTGATGAAATGTCCGGCACCCTGCCGCTCGAACACGGGTAGCGCCGCTGCGATGCCGTGGAGCACCCCGCGCAGGTTCACGTCGATCATCGCCGACCAGCCGTCGATGTCCAGATCGGAGACCGGCCCGATCTTGCCGATCCCGGCATTGCTCACCAGCACGTCGAGCCGGCCGAACTCGGCTACCGCACAGGCCACCAGGGCGTCGACGTCGGCGCGTCGAGTCACATCTGTCGCGCACACGGTGACCTGTCCGCCGGTATTGCGGATGTTCCGGGCGAGTTCGTCAAGGCGGTCGCCTCGACGGGCACCGAGAACCACCGCAGCGCCCCGTTCGGCGAGCAGCCGGGCGGTTGCTTCGCCGATGCCACTGCTGGCACCTGTGACAGCGACGACTTTGCCTGCAATACCGCTCATTTCATCCTTGCCTACGCACCGTGCCCCGGACTGAGATCCTTCACATCGGCGAAGAACACCGGGTGGCGATCGGCGTCAACGGTGCCGCCGGCCACGGGCTCCAGCAGATGACCGATATGGTCGCCCATATCGAACCTCTGGGTGATCCTCCCGATGAACCACGCCAGGGCAGATTCGAGAATCGGGATCCCTTCCGGCCCCTCATGCCAGTCACACCGGGCGAACTTGTCAGTGGCATCGCCTGTTTCCCCACCGAACAGCTCCGCCACTGCCAACTGTTCGCGAGGCACCAGATGCACCGCGAGATGGGTTGCCGTCCGCGCGATCGACGTCGTGTGATTCTCCCGGGACAGCCCGACGAGGAATGTCGGAGGGTCGATGCTGGCTTGGGTGGCGAAACCGACCAGGCAGCCACCACGCCGGCCATCGGCCTGTACCGTGACGACGAACATCGGGTAGTCGAGCAGTCCGACGAAATCGTCGAATACGTTGTCTGGCGTCATCACCGGTCCTGGCCTCGGGTTTTGCGATAGCGCAGTTGGGGTAGCCACAACTCGATTCTTGCAAACCGGCCATGGACTCCGTCGTTGGTCGAGACCAGAGGACGGCGCGGCCAAGGTGATGCTCAAACCGTGATGGGTGGAAAAGATCGATGACGCTACCCCGAACGCAGCCCGACCAACGCGACATCGCCGAGGCCCGCAGCATCGTGGGTGCGGTGGCCTCGGCGTTCTCGCATCAGGTGGTGGGCCAGCATCATCTGCGCGAAACGATGCTCGTCGCTCTGCTCGCCGGCGGGCACCTGCTGATCGAGAGCGTCCCTGGACTGGCGAAGACCACCGCGGCGCGCGTCCTGGCTTCGTCGGTCGGCGGCAGCTTCCACCGCATCCAATGCACGCCGGACCTGTTGCCCAGCGACATCATCGGCACGCAAATCTACGAAGCTGACACCAACTCGTTCGCCACCCAACTGGGCCCGGTGCACGCCAACATCGTGTTGCTCGACGAGGTCAACCGCTCGAGCGCCAAGACGCAGAGCGCCATGCTCGAGGCAATGGAGGAACGTCAGACCACCATCGCCGGCGTCGAATATCCGATCCCCGAACCGTTTCTCGTCATCGCCACGCAGAACCCCGTCGACCAGGAAGGCACCTATCCGCTGTCGGAAGCCCAGACCGACCGTTTCATGCTCAAGGAACTCGTGCATTACCCATCGACCACTGACGAGATCGAGATCATCGACCGTATGGATGCCGGGCGGTATGACCGCGGCCATCATGCGGCGCCCGTGGTGTCTCTCGACGACGTACGCCGGGTGCAGGACATCGTTCGCTCGGTCCACCTGGATCGCGCGCTCGTCGCGTATGCCAGCCGGCTGGTCGGCATCACGCGTGACCCCGGCCGACACCTACCGTCCAACATGGCCAGGCTCATCGAATACGGCGCCAGCCCGCGCGCCACCATCGCCTTCTGCCGGTCCGCGCGCGCACTCGCCGTCGTACACGACCGCGGCTACGTTGTGCCCGAAGATATTTCGCAACTCGCCCACCGGGTACTGCGGCACCGGCTGATTCTCGGGTTCGAGGCCGCGAGTGCCCGCATCACGCCTGACGTCGTGGTCGACGCCGTCCTGCAGACGGTCCCGGTGCCGTGAGGCCGACGTGGGCAGACACCTAGACGCTGCGAGAACTCACATCGGCCGCGATCCGGGCAGCCTCTTGGAAGGCGGTCGCTACGCGCTCGTCCACACCCGGAGCCTCGAGTTCGACGAACTCCGCCCCTATGTGCCGGGCGACGATGTCCGCGACATCGACTGGAAGGCGAGCGCGCGCTCCGGCCACACTCTGATCAAGCAATTCGTCTCAGAGAAGCACCACAAGATCGTGGTCGTCGCGGATGCCGGACGCAACGTGGCGGCCCTCGCGCCATCCGGCGAGCTCAAGAAGGACATCGTGATGCACGTCATCGGCGCCATCGGGCTCATGACGTTGCGCCGGTCCGACGAGATAGCCCTGGTCACGGGAGACCGCCGCGGCTGCGTCGACACCCGTCTGCGCCGTGGCGAAACCCATGTCGAACGCATGCTGCACCACTATCTCCAACTTGCCGGCGACGCGCCCGCGCGCAGCGACCTGCTCGTCCAACTCCATTGGATTGCACGGCATTACCGCCACAGACTGCTGGTCTTCGTCGTGTCCGACGAGCCCGACGTCAGCGATGCCCTGCGTGACGTGCTGCGCCCGCTGACTGCCCGGCACGATGTGCTGTGGGCGTTGGTCGGCGACATGGCGCCGGTCGAATCCGGCACTGGCAGAGCCTACGACGCCGCTGACGGCCGGTTCCTCCTGCCGCCGTCGGCACTCGACCGCACTGTTGCGGAGGCCTACCGACGGTCGGAAGAGGCACGCCGCGAACAGCTTTCGGAGTTCCTGACCGTGTCGGGCATACCCCACGCCCGGATCGGCGCGAGCGCCCAGATCAGGTCCGCGTTGACGACGATGACCGGGGCTTACGCACGTGCCAGATGACGATCTGCTCCGGTACGTGCTCGGCCCCACGCCGTACTCCTCGTGGTGGCTGTGGATATCCGCCGCGCTGCTCATCCTCGTCATCGCCTGGTACTCCTGGTTGTTCGGCACAACCACAGCGTCCCGGCGGTTCGGCGATGCCCGAGTGATACGCATGGTGCGCGACGAGGTGATCAAGCTCCGCGCGGTTCGCGACATCCGGGCCATCGCCAGGCGTCACCGATCGGGAGACCTGCCGGCACCGGCGGCCGGAGCCGCCCTCAGCACAGAACTCCGCAGGTTCCTGGGTTCAGCCACCGGACTGCGCGTGCAATACATGCACATCGGCGCCATCGCCGCCGGTCCGCTGGGCGCTGCCGCCCCACTGCTGTCGGAACTCGTTGACATGCAGTACAACCCGCGCTCGCACGTCGGTGTCGACGAAGCCTGCGCCGCTGCCGAAGGGCTCATCAGGCAATGGAGCTGAGTTGGCGGATCGCGGCGATCATCGGTTGCGTCGCGCTTGCGGCGTGCGTGGCATTCGCCGTGCTCTGGCCGCACCGGAGCCGACCCGGTGAACTGCGACCGCTCGCCAACACCAGACGCCTGACGGCGCTGCCCGAATATCGCCGCGCACAACGCCGAAACGCGATCTCGGTGTGGTCGGCGATCATCCTGCTCGTGGTGGGTTTCGGCGCCGCCGTCACTGCCACGGCACGACCGACCGGGCTACCCACCCTGGAGCGCCGGTCCGAAGCCGCTCCGCCACAAGACATCATGATCTGTGTCGGCGCCCCGGTCTCCGATGCCACGGTGAGCGCGACCCTGCAGTACTTCGCCGCTGCCGCTCGTGAATTCCGCACAGAGCGGATCGGCCTCACGTCGGCAAATCGCCGCGTCGTGCCGCTGACGCGGGACTACGAGTACGCGGCCGGGGAGTTCACCGCATACTCGCATCAGGTCAAGCTCAGCGACGCCAAACCGTTTGTCACGCCGGTGCGTTACGCCGACTACACCCCGAACATCGGCGACCTGCTCGCGCTGTGCATGACCGGATTCCCGTCGGCCTCCACCACGTCGGCGCCACGCACTGGGATACCACGCCGATCGCTCATCTACATCGGCCCTGACTCGAACAGCACCGTTGGCCAGCTGTTCAACGACGCCCGGCTTCGAGACCTGGCGGCCCGCAGCAGGATCCAGGTGAACGCACTCATCGCCGGCGACAGCGCAGGCACGGTTTCCCAACTCGTGCACGACACCGCGGGCCGGTCACATCCGGCCACCACCGACGTCGCCGCGTCGTTGCGCGACATCGGTAGCCACCCGCCCCGAGCTGATCCGACAAACGTCGCAGCCAAGCCGATCGAGACGCCGGACCTCGCCCTGCTGACGGCCCTCCTCGCGTTGTGCGGCGCAGCCTGGTGGCGACGCAGGGGCACCGAACACGCCGGCTGGAAGACCTGGCGATGGGCTGGATTCGGCCTGGCCGCGCTGCTCTTGATCGCTGCCGTCATGCGCCCGACGATCGATGGGCACGCGCAGTCGGTACAGGCCACCGGCGCCCTCGAGCCAAATGTCTTCCTGGTCGTCGACCGGTCCTCGAACATGACGGCACCTGGGCCGGACGGCCGATCGCGCGCCGACGCCGCGAGTTCCGACATCGCGCAGTTGATCGACCGCTACCCGACGGCCCGATTCTCCGTCGTCGGATTCGCTTCCGGCCCCTCACTGGAATGGCCCCTGTCCGCCGATGTGTGGAGCCTGAAACCGGTTGTCACCACACCCGTTACGTACAGCGTTCCGGACCTGACGAGCATCGATGCCGGCGCGGCGAGCACAGTGCTGCGCTATCAGCTGCTCAGCGCGGTCCAGCAATACCCGGACGCCAAGAACTTGGTGTACTACCTCGGCGCCGGAACCTCCGAATCACCGACTCCGCAAAGGGAATTCGACTTACCGGCGGGTGTCGTCTCCGGCGGCGCGGTGATCGGCTACGGCAGTGACGGGGTGCCCGCGCTGCGCGCCGTCGCCCAGCAGATGGGGGTGCCCTATGTGCAGCGTGCCGAGGCCGGCATTCCCGCCGATGCGCTCGCCGACGTCGCCGGGCCGGTCCAGCAACCGGCCGGTCCAGCCGACACGGGGACCGAGCTCTACTGGGCACTGTCCGGATTCGCCGCCGTTCTCCTTCTCGTCGAACTGTTTCTGACGTTGCGCGACGCGGCTCGTTCCCGACTGGATCGGGTGCGGTTGTGAACGCCGACCGCGCAAGGCAGCGTCGCCGACTGTTGCTCTGGTCCGCACCGATGGTGATGGTCCTGCTGATCGTCGCCGCCAAACTCGCATCCGTGGCGGTAGTCGGCGAGTCGGTGGTCACCGACTACGCGAACCGCGACACGGCGGCACTGTCCGACGACGTCGCAATCCTGCACCTGCTCAACGTGATCGAGCCCGCCAGAACGTCATACGCCGACGGCGCCCTCGCGGTGCTCCGGAAACGGCTACCCGACGCCGAACGGGAATTGGGTGATGCGCTGGCTCGCACCGCGTCCGCGGAGTCGTGCCCGGTGCGAGTCGATCTGGAGCTGGTCCGGGAAACCCTCGGCGACCAAGCCGCCGCATCGGCCGACCATGACACGGCCGTCCGGAAGTACAGCGCCGCCAAGGACATCGTCACCCGTGCGCCCGCCAACTGCTTCATGGGCAACACCGACGCTGACGCCCGCCGGCGCGTCGTCCGCGCCGAGACACTGGCGCGGCTGGAGGCCAAGCTCGCGACCATGAGTCGGCAGCAGGCCGCGCCGCCGCCACCCCCGCCGGAGGGCGCACCACCGGCGCCGCCACCGCCGTCGGGGAGCGCCACGTCCACGGCTCCGCCAACCCTCCCACCACCGGATAGAAGCGATCCACTGCACGGGCTGCAACAAATCTTGCGAGACGGCACGCAGTGAGTGCAGTGCCTGTCGCGCACTGCGACAGGTGTGGGGGCAAAGACCCGCGGGTATGCACCAGCGATGAGTGACACCGCTCTGCTGGTCATCGACATGTTCAACGACTACCGGCACGAAGACGGCGACGAACTCGCGACGAATGTCGCCGAGATCCTCGACCCGCTGCAACGTCTGCTCAAGGCGGCCCGTTCACACCATGGTGTCGATGTCCTGTACGTCAACGACAACCATGGAGATTTCAGCGCGGGAGGCCAGGGCATCATCGAAACCGCG
Organism: Mycolicibacterium sp. CBMA 226; assembly: GCF_009729075.1. Classification (GTDB taxonomy): domain Bacteria; phylum Actinomycetota; class Actinomycetes; order Mycobacteriales; family Mycobacteriaceae; genus Mycobacterium. The sequence continues at coordinate 311,284 of NZ_VTGY01000020.1, forward strand.
CTCGCGGGGCGCCATCCCGACCTGGTCCGGCCATTGGTGCCGACAGACGGCAGCACCTTTCTCACGAAGGTGCGGCACAGCGTGTTCTATGCCACCGCGCTCGACTATCTGCTGCGTCAGCTCGGCGTCAGCACGCTGATCCTTACGGGACAGGTCACCGAACAATGCATCCTCTACAGTGCGCTCGACGGGCACCTGCGGCATTACGACGTCATCGTCCCACCGGATGCGGTCGCGCACATCGACTCTCAACTCGGTGCGGCGGCGCTGAAGATGATGCAGCGGAACATGGGAGCCGAGATCGTCGAATCCACCCGGTGTCTCCCTGACCAGGACACTCTGGATCTGAACAGCTCGACGCGGAACTAATTTACACTCCTGTCAGTACTGCAGGAGGGGGCGTCGATGAAGGTCCGGGTAATCGCCGGCGTGGTGGTCGTCATCGCGGTGTACGTCACGACGATCGCGCTGTATGCGAGCACTGGACTGGGACACCCCAGCCAGATCAGTGAGCCGACGCCGACAACAGACGGCACCACCGTGGCCATCGACCTGAACGAGGTCCATTCGGTCAAAGGCGACATGGTCGCCAACGTCACGGTGGTGCCCGGACCGGCGCTACTGGACCCACAAACCCACGGCTTGCTCGAAGACCTCAGTGTCGCAGTGCAATCCGCGGTGACACCCACCCGCCGCACCTGGACGAAAGGGATGGTGCCCGACGTCTTCCCGGTCGCCCTCATCCTGTCCGGAGACCCCGGCGGTTACCCATTCGATCGCTACCGATCAGGCCCGATCACCGTCGAATTGTTCCGCGGTGCGTCGCATGTACCGATCCGCGTCACGCCCGCGTTCTTCGATCGTGTGCCGGGCTGGATGTTCCACATTCCGGCCGACGGGAATGGCGCCATACCGGGCATCTATCGCGTCGCCGCGCAACGCTCGCCGAGCACAGCCGCGTTCGCCGCGGTGCTCGTCGGCGCACTCGTCACCATTGCCATGTTGGGTGCGGTCGTGGCCGTTCAGACCGCACGCAATCGCCGCAAATTCCAGCCGCCGATGACGACATGGTTTGCCGCAATGCTTTTCGCTGTGGTGCCACTGCGCAACGCACTGCCCGACGCGCCACCCATCGGAACATGGATCGACGTGTCGGTCGTGCTGTGGGTGATCGCGACGTTGGTGGCGTCGATGAGTCTTTACATCACCTGCTGGTGGCGACATCTCAAGCCCGAATAGGGTGTACCGGGCTCGACATCGGGTACCAACTCTCTGTGAACACGACACCACCAGCTCCGCCGCCGCTGACGCCCATGGACACCGTGGCCGAACTTGCCGCTCGCCTGCGCGTGGATTCGATTCGGTCCAGTACCAGTGCGGGCTCCGGTCATCCCACGTCGAGCATGTCGGCAGCGGATCTCGTCGCCGTGCTGATCGCCCGCCATCTGCGGTACGACTGGCGCGATCCGGCCGCTGTCACCAACGATCACCTCATCTTCTCGAAAGGGCATGCCTCTCCCCTGCTGTATGCCGTCTTCGCGGCCGTCGACGCCATCACCGACGAGGAGTTGGTGACCGGTTATCGCCGGTTCGGCCAGCGGCTGCAAGGACATCCGACGCCGGTCCTGCCCTGGGTCGACGTCGCGACAGGCTCACTCGGCCAGGGGCTGCCTGACGGCATCGGACTCGCGCTGGCCGGGAAATACCTCGATGGCCTGCCCTACCGGGTCTGGGTGCTCTGCGGTGACAGCGAGATGGCGGAAGGCTCCATGTGGGAAGCGCTCGACAAAGCCTCCTATTACAAGCTGGACAACCTGGTCGCCCTCATCGACGTCAACAGACTGGGACAGCGTGGCCCGACCGACCTCGGCTGGAACGTCGCCGCCTACGAGCGGCGTGCTCAGGCTTTCGGCGCCCGGACACTCGTCATCGACGGCCACGACCTCACCGCGATCGATGACGCGATGGCAAGCGTCGGCGCTCCCGAAGCTGTGGACCGGCCGACAGTGATCATCGCCAGAACCATCAAAGGCAAAGGCTTCTCTGAAGTGGAGGACAGCCCGGACTGGCATGGCAAACCGTTCCCAGAGGACATGGCCCAACGTGCCATCGCCGAACTCGGCGGCCGGCGCCGACTGATCGTCCGCGGCCTCGAGCCACCGACACCGGCGCCGACAGAGGAGTGGGAAGCGGTCGAGCCCGTGGACCTGCCCAGCTACCAACTCGGTGCGGACGTCGCGACGCGAAAGGCATACGGCGATGCTCTGGTGTCCGTAGGAAGCCGCAACCGCCACGTGGTCGCGCTCGATGGTGAAGTCGGAAACTCCACCCATGCAGGCGAATTCGCGCAGGCGTTCCCCGACCGCTACTTCGAGATGTTCATCGCCGAACAACAGATGGTGGCCGCGGCCACCGGCCTCAGCGTCCGCGGATACATCCCGTTCGCCTCTACGTTCGCCGCATTCTTGACGCGCGCCTACGACTTCATTCGGATGGGCGCGATCTCGATGGCCAACATCAAGCTTGCCGGTTCCCATGCCGGTGTCGAAATCGGCGCAGACGGCCCGTCCCAGATGGCGCTGGAGGACATCGCCATGATGCGGGCCGTACACGACGCCGTCGTGCTGTATCCGAGTGACGCCACGAGCACCGTGCAACTCGTCGAGGCCATGGCCACGACACCGGGCATCTGCTATTTGCGAACCACGCGAGGCTCCTATCCGGTGCTGTACGACGCCACCGAGGAATTTCCCATCGGCGGAGCAAAACTGCTGCGCGGATCCGATCACGACGATGTCACATTGCTCGGCGCCGGCGTGACGGTCCATGAATGTCTCAGCGCCGCAGCCAAACTGGCCGATGAGGGCATCGTCGCTCGGGTCATCGACTGCTACTCGATCAAACCACTCGACGCTGCCACCATCGCGTCAGCGGTGAGCGCGACCGGCGGCCGCGTCGTGGTCGCCGAGGACCACCATCCCGAAGGTGGCCTCGGATCCGCGGTCCTCGATGCGCTCGCCGCGCACGGCGTTGCCGACCTTCGACTTGCCCATCTGGCCGTTCGTGGCATGCCCGGTTCGGGGACGACGGCTGAACTGCTCGCCTGGGCGGGCATCGATGCCGACCACATCCGCGAGGCTGCGACCATGCTGATCGCCAAAGACGTCGTCGGCAGTACACCCCGTTGAAGAGGAGCCCGCCGGTCGGCCCGGTTGCGGCTTGCAACAATGGACGCATGGTCGAGCAGAGCTTGTGGATGCAGAAGGTCGCAGCCGATCCCGGCCACTCCCAGTGGTACATCGAACGTTTCCGGGCATTGGCCCGCGCCGGTGAAGACCTGGTCGGCGAAGCGCGCCTGATCGACGCGATGGCGGCGCGCGGCGCCCGGATACTCGACGCCGGGTGTGGTCCCGGCCGGATCGGTGGATACCTCGCCGCGGCCGGGCACGACGTGGTCGGAGTCGACGTGGACCCCGCTCTCATCGCAGCCGCCGAGGAGGATCACCCCGGACCACGCTGGCTGGTGGGCGACCTCGCCGAACTCGATCTACCGGCCCGCGGCATCACCGAGCCGTTCGACCTGATCGTGTCGGCCGGCAACGTCATGACGTTCGTCGCCCCCAGCACGCGCGTGCAGGTGCTCTCCCGGTTACGGGCCCACCTGGCCGACGACGGCCGGGTGGTCATCGGTTTCGGCGCGGGCCGCGACTACGAGTTCAGCCAGTTCTTCCAGGACGCCAGCCAAGCCGGCCTCACCCCGGATCTGCTGCTGTCCACCTGGGATCTGCGGGTGTTCACCGACAAATCCGACTTCTTGGTCGCAGTCCTCATCCCGATCCCGCCCGGGTAGCGTGACACCGGTGAACTTCTCCCGCGTGCCTTCCACCGTTGCACTGACCGCCTGCACCGCAGCACTCGCCGTCGCCCTCACCGCGTGTGGCTCCGACGACAAGCACCCGACGGCCACCACGACCCAGGCCCCGCTGGTCACCACCACGCCGAGCGCGGCCACCGCCCTGGACAACTCGTCGACCGCTGCCGCCCGTACCTGCCCGACGGCCGAGGGACAGGGTGGCTCGCCCGAGTGGACGCTCAACGGCGCCACCGGCAGCGTTGCCGTCACCGGATCCACCGACACCGCCGCGCCGGTGGTCACCGTCAAGGGTCCGTTCAGCGTGAATCAGACGCAGGTGCAGACACTGAAGGCCGGCACCGGGCCCGTCGTCCCCGAAACCGCGACGGTGTCCGTCTGCTACGCGGGCTTCAACGGCCGCGACGGATCGAAATTCGACAGCGCCTACGACCGCGGCGCCCCGGCCACCTTCTCGCTCACGCGCGTCGTTCCCGGCTTCCAGAAGGCCATCGCCGGCCAGAAGGTGGGCTCGACCGTCGCCGTTGCGATGACCTCCGCCGACGGCTACCCCGACGGCCAGCCGAGCGCAGGTATCGAAAAGGGTGACTCTCTGGTTTTCGCGATCAAGATTCTCGACGTATCGAACTGACCGCTGCGGCCTCACGGCGAACCTGTTATCAAGAACATCATTCATCGTTACCGCGAAACACCGTCGAACAAAGGCGCCCGCGACCTCGATTGACGCAACAATAGATGAGTTGGAGTGCTGTGCTGGGGAGGGCAGCACAGCACGTCATTAGGTCGCCGCTGCCGCGACGGGAGGATAGATGCGCAGCTCAGTCAGCACCGTCACCGTGCTCGTGGTGACTGTTCTGACCGCCGGATGCGGGAGCACGGCGGGCAAGCCCGTGCCGGTGACGACGCCGCCGATGGTGGCCCGGCCGATCGTCGAACGGGAACTCGACGGGCTGCTGCTCAACCCCGAACAGGTGAACGCCACGATGGGGTCGGCGGCCATGACCGTGCTCAGTGCCCAGGCCACCATGTCGGACAACAGCGGCACGATGAAGCCGCCGGAATGCCTCGTCATCGACGGTGCGGCCGAGGCCACGGTGTACGCCAACAGTGGCTTCTGGGCCGAACGTGAGCAGAGCATGAACGACGGCGATAAGTTCACCCACTACCTGAAACAGGCCGTGGTGCTGTTTCCCACCCAGGACAAGGCGCAGGAGTTCTTCAATACCTCAGCGCAGCTGTGGCCGGCATGCAAGCAATACATGCATACGCAGAGTCAGTCGCAGTGGACCGTGGGCCCGATGACCAACGCGCACGACAGCCTCAGCGTGGTCTCCACAGAGCAAGACGCGGCCGCACCCGGGTGGGCGTGCGGCCGCGCCTTGGCACACAAGAACAACGTCATCATCGACATCAACACGTGCAGTCCCAATCCGGCGGACACGGCGGTTCAGATCGCCAACCAGATCGGCTCCAACGTCGCGGCGCGATGGTGACGGCGGTGATTACCCGCCGTTGGTGACCGGGTTCGACGTCAGCGGGATGAAGCCGTCGTTGATCCACACACCCCAGCGTCCACCCCAGGCCGACGTCCACACGACCGGCTGGCCATCCCAGGCCTCAGCCGGCTTCTTCGGCGCCCACGCCGGCGGCTCCTCACCCTGCCCGGGCGCCGGTGGCGGCGGCTGAGCGGCAGCCAGTGGCATACCGATGCCGAGCGCGGCCGCGGCGAGCGAACCCGCGACGGCGGCGGCAGACAAGGTCTTCTTTATCGAGGTCATGCACATGCTCCCCTGCGTCGACTGCGGCGATTACTTAGCGTATGTAATCATATTACGCCGAGGACTCAGTGCGATGGGGTGGGCACGAATCCGGCAGCCGGCGGCGGTGGCGCGTCAGGACCTCCAGGAGCCGGCGTCGCCGCAGCAGAACCCGGCTTCGGGTCGTAATACCCGGGCGGCGGCGGGCCGTTGAGTGGGTAGTAGCCGGGAGGCAGAGCCGGTCCACCGGTCTTGGGGCCGGTGTCGACAATCGGGTTCGACGATGCCGGGTCGGTCAGCGAGATGAAACCGGGCGGCAGTTTGGGGGCCGGACCAGCGCCGGCCGGAACACCGGTACCACCGTCCTCGGGCACCATCGTCAGCTCGGCGAGCGGATTTCCACTGTGGAACGTGTGCCAGAGGTCCCGGATGTACCCGAATTGGCCGGGGGTGTTGCCCGCGCCGTACTGCGGGTTCTCGATCTCGGGGACGGTCGGAGCACCGATCGGTGGCGCGGCCACCGGGCCGCTGGATCCGCTTGCGGGCTCCACGACCGGCTGGCCAGGTGGGGGTGTCGTCGGTGTGGCAGGGTCCGCCGCGGCCGGACCGGCCGCCGCGAACGCGCCGGCAAGCAGAATGCCGCCGACGATCATCGGCGGTCGGAACCGCTGTCGCTCGGTCTTCAAATGCTCGTCCGTCCTTTCAACCGGCGTCCGTAACGGGTCAGGCTATCGCGTGCGCCGCACTCCGTCACCTTGTTCGGACCTGAAATGCCCGGTATGCCGACCGGATTTCCTCGACGCGTGCCGCACCGATCCCCCACGGCTTGTCGACCCCGACCCGCTCGTCGAGGTCCCAGAGAACACAGATTTCGTCGGGCCCGGCCACCTTTTCCCACGCGATGACCGTCCGCCGGAGTTGCTCGTGCATCGGCTCGGACACCGCACCGGCCGGCGCCCCGCCCTCGGGGTGATGGTGCAGAAACTGGCCGTAGGCCGTGTCGCAGAACGCGGAATACCTTGCGGTGCAGAGGATCAGGCCATGCCATGCCTCATCGACGGCGTGCGACGGCATACCGATCACCTGACCGTCCCGCATGGCCGCCCCACAACACCGCAACCACTGGCGCAGGCCCTCGGCCACGAGATCCCGTGGCTGCCAAGGGCAGGTCTTGAACACCGCAGGCGGCAGTTCGAGATCCGCCACCGCGGCGTTCATCTGGTCCAGGAGTCCCTGACGCTTGAAACGCACCCTGCAACTGTAGGTCGGCGTTCGCCCTCCCACCGCCGCAGCGCCATCCGGCACGGCTCCTCCAGCAGCGCATAACTCACCGCGGCCACTGCGAATCCGAAAGTCGTCGTCAAGACCATCACGACCGGCAGCGCGCCGGGGAACGCCGCCTGCCCGAGCATGGCGAGCACCATGTCCAGCGCGGCCAGATGCCAGAGAAACAGGCCGTACGACCAGCGGCCGAGCGTCACCATCGGAGCACTGCCCAGGACCCGGTGTTGATCACCTGGCGCATCGAGGACCAACGGCGCCAGCAGCGCCCCGGCGACGACGGCCCCCAGCGCCGTCCGCGCGATGAACTGGCCGAGTGTGGCGTGGTGATGTCCGCCGGGCATCGCCAGCGGCGATGCCGCCACCAGAAAGGCGACGACCGCCACGACCATCAGGGTCGACCGTTGCCGGGCCAACCGGTGCAACCAGCTGAACGGCCGGAACATCCACTCCGCCAACAACATCCCGACGGCGAACCACGAGGCGTACGCGGGCAGCCAGTTCAGCGGATTGGCTCCGTAGTACGCGGGAATCGGCAGATACCCCCAGCCGAAACTGAGCAACGCCACCCCCGCGATCACCGGAATCCGAAGCCGCGGCGCCAGTTTCGCGGCCAGGAGCGCCAGCAGCGGCACGACCAGATAGAACGCCATCTCGACCGACAGACTCCACATCTGCGTCAGCCCGGCGATGAGGGTCTTCGGCACGGAGACCTGCGTCAGAGTCAGGTTCGCGATCCACACGGCGCGGTCCGCGCCATGGGCATCCGGCAGCAATGTCAGCACCGCGACCACCGTCACGAGATATGCGGGCATGATCCGGACCAGCCGGGAGCGGTAGTAGGGCGCCACCGCGGGTTCGGCCCGGAAGCCGTGCGCCGCGGCCGCATGGCCACGCCACAACAGGAAGCCCGACAACGCGAAGAAGACGGCCACCGCCAGATCGAAGCGGGCCAGCAACCGACCGAAGACACCATCGGTGTAGCCGGTCTGAAGCGCCACGTGCGTGAGCACCACGCCCAGCGCCGCGGCGGCCCGCAGCCCCTCCACAGCGGGCAGGAAACCGCGCGTGCCGCTGACGGGCTCGGGAGCGGGGGCGGTCATGCGATCAGTGTGCCCGAGAAGTGCGCTCAGCCACCGAAAAGCCCTGCATCGACGACCCGGATGACCGGTGCGCCGTCCGCGTCGGACGCGGCGAGGTCGACTTCCACGTCGATGCCCCAGTCGTGATCGTGCGCCGGGTCGTCCAGGATCTGCCGGACCCGCCATACGTCGGGGGCGCGGTCGAAGATCAACATGGCGGGGCCGCGCGCGTCGCCCCCGGTGCCGATGTCGTCGTGCTCGGCGAAGTACTGCTCCCCCACCGCTTCCCAGCGCTGCGCCGTCCACCCCGATCCGGAGTCGAGGGCCCCGAGCTCGTCCCAGCGGCGCCGCGCCCACAGCTCCACGCGCCGGAACAGCGCGTTGCGGACCATCGCGGTGAATGCCCGCTCGTTGCCGGTCAACGGCCGGACCGGCGCCATCACCGCCACCTCGTCGACCTGATCGGCACTCGTCAGCTGCTCCCACTCGTCGAGCAGGCTCGAATCGACCTGGCGCACAAGCTCGCCCAGCCACTCCACGGTGTCGGTGAGTTCGTCGGTCCGGGCGGCTGCCGGGACGCCGGACCGCAGCGCCTTGAAGGCATCCGACAGGTAGCGCAGCACCGCACCCTCGGTGCGGGTGAGCCCATAGGCGCTGACGTACTCCTTGAACGTCAGTCCCTGCTCCCACATCTCGCGCACGACGGACTTCGGGGCCGGGTGCCCGTCGGCCGCCCACGGATTGGTACGGCAGTACACCTCGAAGCAGTGCGTCAGCAGCTCGTCGAGCGGGCGCGGGTAGGTGATGTCATCGAGGAGTTCGATGCGTTCGTCGTACTCGATGCCCTCGGCCTTCATCGCGGCGACAGCCTCGCCCCGGGCCTTCTTCAATTGCGCCGCCAGGATCTGGCGCGGGTCCTCGAGCGTCGCCTCGATCACCGAAACGACATCGCGCGCAAAGGTTTCCGAATCGGGGTCGAGCAGCTCGACGGCGGCCAGCGCGAACGTCGACAGCGGCTGGTTCAGTGCGAAATCCGGCGGCAGGTCCACCGTCAGCCGGTACCGGCGCCCATCCGGTTCCGGTTCGGCCAGGCGTTCCAGGACCCCGGCCTGCAGCAGCGAGCGGGCGATACCGACCGCTTCGCGGATGTGCCGCAGCTGCCGTTTCCGTGGCTCGTGGTTCTCGCTGAGCAACCGGCGCATGGCCAGGCAGGGATCACCGGGACGGTCGACGACGTCGAGGATCATCGCCGTGGACACCCGCATGTTGCTCGTGAGCGCTTCGGGCGCGGCCTCGACGAGTCGCTTCATGGTGTTCTCGCCCCATGGCACCATGCCCTCTGGCGCCTTACGGCGCACCAGCTTTCGGCGCTTCTTCGGATCGTCTGCGACCTTGGCGAACTGCTTGAGGTTCTCGACCTCGTGCTCGGGCGCCTGCACCACGACGGTGCCGGCGGTGTCGTAACCGGCCCGCCCGGCGCGGCCGGCGATCTGGTGGAATTCGCGGGCGTTGAGCAGGCGGGTGCGGGTGCCGTCGTACTTGGACAGGGCCGAGAAGACGACGGTGCGGATCGGCACGTTGATGCCGACACCGAGGGTGTCGGTGCCGCAGATGACCTTCAGCAACCCCGCTTGGGCCAGTTGCTCCACCAGGCGCCGGTACTTGGGCAGCATGCCGGCGTGGTGCACGCCGATGCCGTGCCGGACCAGCCGCGACAGCGTCGAGCCGAACGCCGTCGTGAAACGGAAACCGCCGATGTGCTCGGCAATAGCCGCCTTCTCCTCCTTCGTGCTCACGTTGACGCTCATCAGCGCCTGCGCCCGCTCCAGCGCAGCGGCCTGGGTGAAGTGCACGACATAGATCGGTGACTGCCTGGTCTGCAAGAGGTCGGCGATGGTTTCGTGCATCGCCGTCGTCGCGTAGCTGTAGAACAGCGGCACCGGGCGCTCGGCGCCGGCCACGAGCGCCGTCGGCCGGCCGGTGCGCCGGGTGAGGTCCTCACGCAACACGGTGACGTCACCGAGCGTCGCCGACATCAACAGGAACTGGGCCTTCGGCAGCTCCAGCAGTGGCACCTGCCAGGCCCAACCCCGGTCGGGATCGCCGTAGAAATGGAACTCGTCCATGACCACCAGCCCGATGTCCGCCTCGGCGCCTTCCCGCAGCGCGATGTTCGCGAGAATCTCGGCTGTGCACGCGATGACGGGCGCCCCGGCGTTGACCGCCGCGTCGCCGGTGAGCATGCCGACATTCGCGGCACCGAACACGTCGCACAGGGCGAAGAACTTCTCACTGACCAGAGCCTTGATCGGCGCCGTGTAGTAACTCCGTCGATTCGCGGCCAGCGCGAAGTACACCCCGCCGGTGGCCACCAGTGACTTGCCCGAACCGGTCGGCGTCGCCAGCACCACGTTGGCACCACTGACGAGCTCGATGAGCGCCTCCTCCTGCGCCGGATACAGCGCCGTGCCCGACGCCTCGGCCCATTCGGCGAACGAGGCGAGCAGTTCGTCGGCGTCAGTGCCTGCGGCGCGCAGGGCGGACAGGTCGGCGGGGTCGTCCAAGAGGGATATGCGGGGTGCCATCGTGTGCACCAGCCTGCCCGATCACCGGCCGCACGTCTGCGGCGGGCGGGCGCTGGGACGGCTGATGTCAGGATGGCTGGTGTGACGTGGTTGATCCCCGACGCGCTCATCGTGGCGCTGTCCCCGATGGCGGTCCTGCCGCCGGTGCTCCTGCTGCTGTATTCGGACCGACCCCGCAGCACCGGTCTGACCTACCTGTGCGGGTGGCTCGCCGGGATGGCGGCGGTGATCAGCGCCGTGGTGCTGGTGTCGCCGGTCGGTCGATCGCACGCCGCCGCGACCAGTTCCCGCCTGCAGCTCGGCATCGGTGTGGTGCTCATCGCGCTCGGCGTCGTCACTTGGCTGCGGCGCAGGCACTACGCGCAGGCGACGGGCTGGCTCACCCGGTTGCAGACCGCCTCACCACTGGTCACGGGTATCACCGGGCTGGTCTTCGCGGTCGCAAACCCGAAGTTCATCCTGGCGTGCCTCGCCGGTGGCGTGGCCATCGACGCCCTGCTCACCGCGCCCGCCGAAAAGGCCGGTGCCATCAGCTTTTTCGTCGTACTGGCCGGATCCACCACCGCCGCGCCGATCATCGCGCACCTGGTCGCCGCACGATACGCCGACAATGGCCTCGAGCGGATGCGCCACTGGGTGCAGGAACACACCGCCGCGATCACCGCGGTGACGCTGACGGCCGTCGGCACGCTCCTGGTCGCGGTGGCGTCAATCCCCACCGCCGCTGCCGATCAGGTCGCCAACCGCTACCCCGTCATCCTCCAACGCTTCGACCACGATCCCGCGGCCTTCACCGAAGGCCTGTTCGCCGACGGTGCGACGCTGTACGAAAGTACGGGCCTCGAAGGACAGTCCGCGCTGCGCGAACTCGACGCAGACACCGGTCAGCTGCGCCGCGCAGTCCCGCTGCCGCCCGCCTATTTCGGCGAGGGCATCGCCGATGCCGGCGCGCATCTGTGGCAGCTGACGTACGACAACGGCATCGCGATCGAGTGGGACAAGGCCACGCTGAGCATGCTGCGCGAGGTGCCGCTGAACGGGCAGGGGTGGGGCCTGTGCCGCGCGGGTGAGCGGCTGGTCCGCAGCGACGGTTCCGCCGTCCTGCATTTCCACGCGCTGGACGACATGCACGAGACGGGCACCATGGCCGTGACCTACAACGGAACTCCGGTGTCGGGCCTCAACAGCCTCGACTGCGCCGGCAACCGGATCTGGGCCAACGTGTTCCCCACCGATCAGATCATCGGGATCGATATCGCGACCGGTGCCGTCCAGGCCGTCGTGAACGCCATCGCGCTGCGCGACGCCGCCTGGCGCGGCGAGGCCGGCGTGCTCAACGGCATCGCGCACCTCGGCGGCGCGAACGGCAACGAACAGTTCCTGGTCACCGGCAAGAACTGGCCGGCGATGTACCGGGTGCGGTTCGATCCGGCCTGAGAAATTCAGGTGCGCCGACGCTCCGCCGTACGCTGGTGACGATCGACTGTTTCGCCGGCCGATCGGTGGCCGCCAAGCGCGAGCTGTACCGCGAGATCACCGGTCGCCTTGCCGCCTTCGACATTCCGGCCGACCACATCACGATCCTGCTCCGCGAGAGCGCACTTGAGAACTGGGCGTCCGCGGTGGGTAGGCGGCCTGCGACGTGAACCTCGGCTTCGACGTGAATGTCTGATCGCATATTCACGGCCGCCCCACGGCGATAGGCTCGGAAGGCTCATCGGAAACAAGCTCAGCAAGGAGCAGTCCATGACCCTCGAAGCAGTCGCGACGTCATTCGAGCAGAACGTCGCCGCCGTGCAGGAGTATTTCGACAGCCCTCGTTTCGACGGCATCACGCGGCTCTACACCGCACGCCAGGTTGTCGAACAGCGCGGCACCATCCCGTCCGACTACCCGGTGGCCAGGCAGGCCGCCGAAGCGTTCTATCCGCGATTGCGGGAACTGTTCGCACAGAAGAAGAGCATCACCACGTTCGGGCCGTACTCCCCCGGTCAAGCCGTGGTGATGAAACGGATCGGCATCGAAGGCATTTACCTCGGCGGCTGGGCCACCTCGGCCAAGGGCTCCATCAGCGAGGACCCCGGACCCGACCTCGCCAGCTATCCCCTGAGCCAGGTGCCCGACGAAGCCGCCGGCCTGGTCCGCGCGCTGCTGACCGCCGACCGCAACCAGCAGTACCTGCGCCTGCAGATGACCGACGAACAACGGGCGACCACCCCCGCCGTCGACTATCGGCCGTTCATCATCGCCGACGCCGACACCGGCCACGGTGGAGATGCGCACGTACGCAACCTCATTCGCCGCTTCGTCGAGTCCGGCGTCCCCGGCTACCACATCGAGGATCAGCGGCCCGGCACGAAGAAGTGCGGCCACCAGGGCGGCAAGGTGCTGGTCCCGTCCGACGAGCAGCTCAAGCGCCTCAACACCGCGCGCTTCCAGCTGGACATGATGGGTGTGCCCGGAATCATCGTGGCGCGCACCGACGCCGAGGCCGCCAACCTCATCGACAGCGCTGCCGATGAGCGCGACCAGCCGTTCCTGCTGGGCGCCACCAACCTCAAGATTCCGTCCTACAAGTCGTGTTTCCTCGCGATGGTGCGCCGATTCCACGACAAGGGCGTCACCGATCTGCGCGGACACCTGCTCTACGCACTGCCCGAAGGCCAGTACGCCACCGCCGAGGCCTGGCTGGACAGCCACGGCATCGCGGCCCTGATCGACGATGCCGCCGCGGCGTGGGACCCCCATGCGGGGCAGTCCGTCGACGCGGTGTTCGACAAGGTCGAGTCGAAGTTTGTCGAGGCCTGGCAGGCGGATTCGGGGTTGAACACCTACTGCGAGGCCGTCGCCGAAGTGCTGCAGTTCCGGGCCAAGGAAGGCGAAGCCACGACGGTGAGTCCCGAGGAGTGGCGAAAGTTCGCGGCCCGCGCGTCGCTGTACGCGGCCCGGGAGAAGGCACGTGAACTGGGGGCCGACGTCGCGTGGGATTGTGAGCTCGCCAAGACCCCCGAAGGCTACTACCAGGTGCGCGGCGGCATCCCCTATGCCATCGCGAAATCTCTTGCGGCCGCGCCGTTTGCGGACATCCTGTGGATGGAGACCAAGACCGCCGATCTAGCCGACGCCCGGGAATTCGCGGAGGCCATCCACGCCGAGTTCCCGGACCAGATGCTGGCGTACAACCTGTCGCCGTCGTTCAACTGGGACACCACGGGCATGACCGACGACGAAATGCGCGCGTTCCCAGAGGAACTCGGCAAGATGGGATTCGTCTTCAACTTCATCACCTACGGCGGCCATCAGGTGGACGGTGTGGCGTGCGAAGAATTCGCCACGTCCCTGCGGCAGGAAGGCATGCTGGCACTGGCTCGGCTGCAACGCAAGATGCGGCTCGTCGAATCTCCTTACCGCACACCGCAAACTCTGGTCGGCGGGCCACGTAGCGACGCCGCGCTAGCCGCGTCGTCGGGACGCACCGCGACCACCAAGGCGATGGGCGCCGGCTCGACGCAGCACCAGCACCTGGTCCAGACCGAGGTGCCCAAGAAGCTGCTCGAAGAGTGGCTGGCCATGTGGAGCGATCACTACCAGATCGGCGAGAAGCTGCACGTGCAGCTACGGCCGCGGCGCGCCGGTTCGGACGTCCTGGATCTCGGCATCTACGGCAGCGGCGACGAGCCGCTGGCGAACGTCGTCGTCGACCCGATCAAGGACCGGCACGGGCGCAACATCCTCACGGTGCGTGACCAGAACACCTTCGCCGAGAAGCTGCGCCAGAAGCGCCTCATGGACCTGATCCACGTGTGGCTGATCCACCGGTTCAAGGCGGAGATCGTCTACTACGTGACGCCCACCGAGGACAACATCTACCAAACCGAGAAGATGAAGTCGCACGGCCTGTTCAGCAACGTCTACCAGGAGGTCGGCGAGATCATCGTCGCCGACGTGAACAAGCCGCGCATCGATGAACTGCTCGCGCCGGACCGTGAGGCCCTGTCGCGGCTGATCCGCAAGGAGGACTGACGGACCGGCGGCCGCCACGGCTGAGACGCTCGGGGGCTCATACCGTGGCGGCCGCCGGTTCCTCTTCTGCCGCACCGAATATCGCGATCGCCACCGCACCGGCAACCGCGGTGGCGAAGGCGACACCCACCAGCCAGCCGAGTCCCGGCTTGGCCACATCGCCGAGGAGCAGGACGCCGACGACGCCGGGAATCACCGTCTCCCCCATGACGAGTGCGGCGGCCACTCCGTTCACCGAACCGATCTGCAGTGCGACGGTGAACAGATAGAAGCCGCCACCGCCGGCGATCAATACCGCCCACGCCGCCGGGTCGGACACGAGGGCGTGCCAGTGAAACGGGTCCAGCCCGTGAGTGATCCGGACCGCGACGGCCATGGCGCCGTACAGAATCCCGGCGATCAGCCCGGCCGGAACCGCGGCCTTCTTGCCCAGCACGCGGACGAGCACCACCCCGAAGACGAAGATCAGCACCGATACCGCGAGCACGCTCCAATGCATGTGCCGGCCCGGCACTTCGGTGCCGAGCTCACCGGCGCTGAAACCCAGAACGCAGAGTGCCGCAAGGACTATCGCGATGGCGACCCAGTCCCGCGCCCGCAGGTGCACCCCGAGCACCAGCACACTCAGCACCGCCGTCACAGCGAGATTGGCACTCATGATGGTCTGCGACAGGAACAACGGGATCAGCCGCGCCGACACCAGGCTGCCGAGGAACCCCAGCGCGTCCAGGAGCATGCCGACGAGGAACAGAGGCGCCAGGATCGCCGTCACCGTCGAGCGGAACGTCGGGGCCGTGACGGCAGCTTCACCGCCTCGACGCGCGGCGTGGGACTGCAGAACCGACGCGGTGCCGTAGCTGAAACAGGCGACCAGTGCCGCGATGACGCCGATCAGCATTGCTTGGTTCCGGCGTGGACGAACCGAGGGTTGGCAGACATCGGCCAATTGTAGGAGTGCGACGGGGCCGGCCCCCTGCGCACGAATCCTCGGCGACTGTCATTGCCCAAATCGAGACCCACTACTTACGTCTGGCACAGCTGGTCCACAACCTGACGGCGTTGCATGGTCGGACCGGAGCTCGATGCCCTGCCGTCGACAGCCGAGAACGGAGACCGATGACGATGAGAACAGCGAAAATGATTGCGGGCCTGGCGATCGCCGGCAGCCTCACCGCCGGCGCACTCGCACTGGGCACCGGTGTCGCCGCCGCCGACTGGGGCCCGCCGCCGCCACCTCCCGGCCCTGGCTGGGGACCGCCCCCTCCGGACCACGACTGGGGTCCACCGGACCGGGACCGCAACTGGGGTCCGCCGCCACCTGCGTGGGGTCCGCCGCCCCCGCCTGATGGGAACCCGCCGGGCACCTGGAACGGCGGCTGGGAGCCGGACGGCCAGTTGTGCCTGTTCGATGCCTGCATCTAGGCCGATACCGAAAGCCACCACCTAAGGCGCACACAGGCCGGGCATAGCTTCGAATCCGACAATGGCTACAGACCGAGAAACATCGAGCGCCGCGACGTTGTTGCAGCAATTGATTGAGTCGAGGAATGGAGTAGATGATGAAATCGATAAAACTCATTGTTGGTTTGGCCGTCGCGAGCGGCGTTGCCGCCGGAGCCGTCGGCCTGGGCGCCGGCACGGCGAGTGCGGACACCGGGATGGCCCCGGTACCGGCCCGCTGGGGTCACGACCACGGCTGGGACGGCGACGGCGGTCCCGGTTGGGGCCCGCCGCCGCCCCCGGCCTGGGGTTGGAACCCGCCCGGCACCTGGAATGGCGGCTGGGAACCCGACGGCGGATTCTGCATCTTCGCCGCCTGCATCTAGGTCAGTCCGCTAGCGGCGGTGCGGGCAGCTCCAACAGGAGCCTCGCACCGCCGAGCGGACTTTGCGTCAACGACGCTGTGCCACCGTGCAGTTCGGCCTGCTGAGCCACCAGCGCCAGGCCGAGACCGGAACCCGAATGTGACGCCGTCGACCCGCGCGCGAAACGATGGAACACCGCGTCACGTTCGTGTTCCGGTACGCCGGTGCCATTGTCGTCGATAGCGATCTGCACCCCGTCGTGCGAACTGACCGCCGACAGCTGGACCCGGGTCGCGCCGCCGTGTTTGACGGCGTTCGCGATCGCGTTGTCGACGACCAGACGGAGCCCGACGGGCAGCCCCAGCATCAGGACTGTCGCGGACGGCACGAGTGACACGTTGAGGTCCGGGTATACGCGGACGGCGTCGTGCGCAGCCCGATCGAGCAGTTCGGTGATGTCGACGGGGACCAGATCATCAGCGGTGGTCAGCTCGCCCTGCGCCAGCCGCTCCAGCGCCGTGAGCGTCGCCTCGATGCGGCTCTGGGTGCGCATGACGTCACTGATCACCTCATTGCGCTGTTCGGCTCCGAGGTCCAGCGTCGACAGCACTTCCAGGTTGGTGCGCATCGCGGTCAGCGGGGTGCGCAATTCGTGCGACGCCACCGAGGCGAAGTCTCGTGCCGATTCCAGCGCGGCCTTGGTGCGTTCCTGTTCCTCGCCGATGCGGGCGAGCATGCCCTCGACGGCCTCGGCGATCTCCACGGCCTCCGAGACGCCTCGCACGTGGACCTCTTCGGGCTTCGACTGCGCGTTGATCTGACGGGCCTGCTGGGCGAGCTTGCGGAACGGGTTGATCATTACGAACCACATCGAGCCGCCGACCAGGAACGTACCGACGATGACGCCGCTGCAGATGGCCAGAATCCGGATGTGCAGCGTGCGGATCTGACGCTGCGCCTCGGCCAGCGGCGCGCCGAGGGCGATCGACGCCGATCCGGTGGTGACGGTGCGGACGCGGTATTCGACACCGTTGATCGTGGTGTTGGCATAACCGGCGTCGAACTGCGGCAGGACGATCTCCGGCGGCATCGAGACCGTCGCCGCTCCGATGCGGACGGTCCGTACGAGTGAGCCCTCGGACTGGGGCGTGCCGGTGGGGCTCTGCCTGGCGATGCTCAGCAGGGTGTTGACGTCGGGCAGGCTGCTCAGGGAGTCCAGCCGGCGGTCGAGCTGGCTGTACTGGTCGTTGGTGACGCCGATCCAGACCCAGGTCCCGATGATCAGGACCGTCGCAACCACCGACAACGCGGCGACAACGACGATGGCTCGCAACGACAAAGCCGGTATCGGTGATCGCAACTGCACCAGGTCATCATGCCCGACACAAAAAAGCGGACGGGGTACGTGCCCCTGGCACGTACCCCATCTGTCGAAAAGCTCGTGTTACTTGGCGGCGGCCAGGGCGGCGTCGTAATCCGGCTCCTGGGCGATCTCGGGCACCAGTTCGGTGTACACGACGTTGCCGTCGGCACCGATCACCACGATGGCGCGGGCGAGCAGGCCGGCCATGGGGCCGTCGGCGATCGTCACGCCGTAGTCCTCACCGAAGCTGTCGCGGAACGCCGACGCGGTGGAGACGTTCTCGATGTCCTCGGCGCCGCAGAAGCGCTTCTGGGCGAACGGCAGGTCCTTGGACACGTTCACGACGGTGGCGCCGTCGGCCGCCACCCGCTCGTTGAAGGTCCGCACACTGGTGGCGCACACCGGGGTGTCGACCGACGGAAAGATGTTGAGCACCACGGACTTACCGCTGAATTGCTCGTTGGTCACCGGACCCAGGTCAGCTCCGGTCAAGGCGAACGCCGGAGCCGCGGAGCCGACAGCGGGCAGCTCGCCGACGGTGTTGATGGGGTTTCCACGCAGGGTTATCTGTGCCATAACCGACAGTCTGTCAAGACTGCGTCACGCCCGCAGCGCGGGGGTGCTGCTGCGGCACTACTGCCACTCGATGATGCGGCTCAGGTACGGATCCATGCCGCTGGTACGCACCGGGCCAACCGTGACGGACGGTTCGGTGCCCTCGACCATCTGGCCGTTGCCGACGAACAACGCGACGCTCTGCGAGCCCGCCGGTCCGTAGAACAGTAGATCGCCCGGCAGGGCCTGGTCCGCGGTGATCTTGCGGCCGACCTTGTACTGCTCACCCGACGACCGCGGCAACTTGATGCCGACTCCGGCGAACGCGTACTGCACCAGACCGGAGGCGTCGAAGCCCGGCGTGGTCGGCGCCGGCGTGAGGGCGCTCGCTGCCGGCGACGGACCGAACAGACCCGACAGGCCCGGGATGAGGGCGTTGGACTGCGGTGCGGCGGCCGGCTGTGCGACACCGATCGGCTGTGGGCCCACCTGCGGCACCGGCTGCGCCACCGGGGCGGCCGCGGTCGTAACGCTGGCCGGAGGCAGGCTGGGACCGTTGGCGTTGCCGCCACCGTAGACGAACGGCACCCCGCGCTGCGACAGCGCACGCTGGATGACGAAGTCGATGGCCTGCCGGTGGGTGCCGCCGGTCCAGGTGGTGTCGGCCGAGGCGAGGGGCGCCGACACCAGCGGACCCGCCACCGCCATGGGCGTCGCCAGCAGTGCAGCGCTCGCCAGCGTCACAATCATCCGTCGCATTTTGGCCACCTCTCGTCGTGCGCCACCGGCACACGACACTGCGTGGTCTACGCAGGGGTCGTGACCCCGGTGGTACCTCTCTTCGCAAATTTCACTACCGTCACTTTTACCCCACGCGCGCGCCTTATCCCACATAAATGCAGGTCAGCGCGCGATCTTTATCGAAACTGTGATCGAATGGTGATCCCAAGCGATGGATTTCGACACGGCGGGTGACCCGGGCCACTCCCGGTCGAACAAGCCCCACGACACCTCTAGGCTTGCGCCCATGGCGGCGATCCTGACGGTGAATCTGGCAGTCCCCCGACCCAGCCCCGACAAGGATCAGCTGAGCACCGGCATCGACAAGCGGCCGACGTCCGAGCCGGTACCGGTGCGCGCCCCCGGGCCCATGCAGGGCGGCCTGGGCAGCGGTCTGGTCGGCGACACCATCGGCGACCAACAGTTCCACGGCGGCGACGACCAGGCGGTGTACGCCTACGCACGCGAGGACCTCGACGAGTGGCAGGGGCGCCTCGACCGCGTGCTGGCCAACGGGTCGTTCGGTGAGAACCTCACCACGGAGGGGCTCGAGGTGAATCAGGCCCTCATCGGCGAGCGCTGGCAGATCGGCGACGGCGGCCCCCTGCTTGAGGTGAGCCGCCCTCGCATACCGTGCCGCACCTTTGCCGAGTGGCTCGAAATCCGCGGTTGGGTAAAGACTTTCACCCAACAGGCGGTGCCGGGTGCCTACCTCCGCGTGGTGACGCCGGGTGTGCTCCGCGCCGGTGCGTCGATCGAAGTGGTGTCCCGCCCGTCGCACGATGTCACCGTCGCCCTGGTATTTCGGGCGCTCACCTTGGAGCCGGAGCTACTGCCGAGCCTCGAGCCCGCGGATGCGTTGCCGGAGATGATCAAAGAGCGGGTCCGGCAGCGGGTGCACTAGCGCTCAGTCGCGTAGGACGGCAGCGGCCGCCAGGCCGGCGACGAGCTCCAGCGCGACGATGACGGCGGCCACAGCCGACCAGCCGGCGGCATCGAAGGCAATGCCGCCGACCCATCCGATGACACTCGACCCGGCGTAGTACGCCAGGTTGTACAGCGAGCCCGCCTGCGCCTTGCCGACCGTGGCCAGCTGGCCGGTCCAACCCGACGCCGTGGCATGCGCACCGAAGAACCCCGCGGTGGCGACCAGCAGCCCCGCGAGGACCATGATCACGTTGTGGCTCAGCGTGATCACCACGCCGATGCCCATCACCGCGACACTACCCAGGAGCACTGGGCGCCGGCCGTAGCGGCTGGCCGCGGCTCCGGCCCAGGCCGACGCCCAGGTGCCCGCCAGATAGGCCACGAACACCAGGCTGACGACGGTCTGCGGCAGGCTGAACGGCGCGGCACTCAGCCGGAAGCCGAGGAAGTTGTACATCGCGACGAACCCGCCCATGAGCAGGAAGCCCTGCAGATAGAGCACCAATTGCCGGGAGTTGCGCAGGTTGGCGGCCAACCGGTGCGCCAGTGAACCCTCGGTTTCCTCGTCTGCCGGAACGAATCCCTGGGGTTCGGGGGCGAGCCGCATGAAGCCCACTGCCGCTGCGCTGCAAAGCAATCCGACGACGAACATGGCCCACCGCCAGTCCGTGAGTTCGGCCACGGGTGCCGCCACCAGCCGGCCGAGCAGGCCGCCGATGGTGGTGCCGGCGACATAGGTGCCCGCAGCCCGTGCGGCGTGCCCGGCTTCGATCTCCTCGGTCAGATAGGCCACTGCGATGGCCGGCACTCCCCCGAGCGCCAGGCCTTCGGCGAATCGGCCGGCGAGCAGCAGCTGGAAGGTCGGCGCGAACGGCACCAGTAGCGCCAAACCCGTTGCGATGCAAACGGAGTAGGACATGGCCCGGACCCGGCCGATGCGGTCGGCCAGCGTCGACCAGCCGATGACCCCGAGCGCCAGGCCGATCGTGGACGCCGACACCATGAGTGCCGACACGGCGGCACCGGTGTTCAGGCTGCGGGCGATCAAGGGCAGGACGGCCTGCGGCGAGTACAGCTGCGCGAACGTCGCGATGCCCGCGCAGAACAGTGCAGCGAGCAGCCTGCGGTAGTCGGTGGATCCGCGCACATGGCCGGTCCAGACGGGCGCTTCAACAGTCACGAACGCAGGCTAGAAAGCCGGCGATTCATGTGTCCAATACATTAATGAATGTCGACTCATGCGTTCTATGCATCAGCCGCCGTTGCGCTCACGAACTCGGCGAATCGTTTTGCGGCAGGAGGCAATTCGCTTCCTCTGGCCCACGCCATGCCGATCTCGCGCTTGACCCGGGTATCGGACAATGGGATGTAGATCACCGACGGATCACCCCGGCCGGGCCGCGGCACGGGCACGATCGCCACGCCGAATCCCGCCGCGACCAATCCCTCCATCGTCGGAATCTCCATGGCCTCGAACGCGATCTCGGGTGTGATGCCACTCTCGGCCCACACCTGATCGGTCAACTGGCGCAACCCGAAATCCGCGCCGAGCGCGATGAAGGTCTCCTCGGCCACCTCGCTCAAGCGCACCCGGGCGCGGCCCACCAGACGGTGCTCGGCGGGCACTGCCAGGCACAACCGCTCGACGTAGAGGACGCGCCAGGTGCAAGGCACCTGCGCCGGCCGCGGCGAGGTGATCGCGACATCGGCCTGCCCGGTGCGCAGCCGCTCCGCGATGTCGTGCGCCGCACCCTGGAACAACTCGAAGCGCACTGCCGGAGCCAGCGCCCGGAATTGCCGAAGGACCTCCGGCACAAACCAATTCGCGGTGGAATGCAGAAAGGCCAGCCGCACCAGGCCGCTGTCCGGGTCGAGCAGTGCGTCGATGCGGCTGTGCGCCGCATCCATTTCGGCGATGCTGCGGCGCGCATGTTCGAGCATGATCCGCCCGTAACCGTTCAGCCGGAGCCGTCGGCCGGTGCGGTCGAAAAGCGGTGTGCCGACCTGGTTTTCCAGCCGGGCCAGCGCCCGCGACAGGGTCGGTTGCGCGACACCCAATTCGGCGGCGGCGTCGGTGACGTGTTCGGTCTCAGCCAGGACGACGAACCAGCGGAGTTCGTCGAGGAGCACGAGAGCACAGTACCCCGTGAGCCCGAAGGCCCACGGGGTACCGAGTCAGCGTGCCACCGGCTGAGCCGGCAATCAGACCTCTGCTAGATGTCGAACCGGTCGTTGTTCATCACCTTGGTCCACGCCGCGACGAAGTCCTTGACGAACTTCTCCTTGTTGTCGTCCTCGGCATACACCTCGGCCAGCGCCCGGAGCTGCGAGTTCGAGCCGAACAGCAGGTCGACACGGCTGGCGGTCCACTTCGGCGCGCCGCTGCTGCGGTCGGTGCCGACGTAGGTGCCGTCATCGGCGGGCGACGGGGCCCACTTGGTGGACATGTCCGTCAGGTTGACGAAGAAGTCGTTGGTCAGGTGACCCACGTTCTGCGTCAGCACACCGACATCCGAACCACCGTGGTTGGCACCGAGCACCCGCAGACCACCGATCAGGACGGTCAGCTCCGGCGCCGACAGCCCCAGCAGGTTGGCGCGATCGATCAGCCGGTACTCGGACGGCAGGGTGTCGCCCTTGCCGACGAAGTTCCGGAATCCGTCGCCCTTGGGCTCCAGGTAGGCAAACGACTCGACGTCGGTCTGATCCTGGCTGGCATCGCCACGACCCGAGGTGAACGGCACCGCGACATCGAAACCGGCGTCCTTGATGGCCTTCTCGAGGCCGACGACACCGCCGAGAACCACCAGGTCGGCGAACGACACCCCGGTCGACGAGGCCTGCTGGATCTCCTCGAGCTTGCGGATCACCTGAGCCAGTTCGTCGGGCTCGTTGACCTCCCAGCCGAGCTGCGGCTGCAGCCGGATGCGCCCGCCGTTGGCGCCGCCGCGCATGTCGCTGGACCGGTACGACGCCGCCGCCTTCCACGCGGTGTTGACCAGCTGCTGCACCGACAGTCCCGACTCGGCGATGGCGCTCTTGAGGCTGGCGACGTCGGCCTCGGACAGTGACGTACCGGCCGGCACGATGTCCTGCCACAGCCAGGTCTGCTTCGGCACCAGCGGGCCGAGGTAGCGCACCACCGGACCCATGTCGCGGTGCAGCAGCTTGAACCACGCCTTGGCGTATTCCTCGGCCAGCTCCTCGGGGTGATCCAGCCAGCGGCGGGTGATCTCGCCGTAGATCGGGTCGAACCGCATCGACAGGTCGGTGGTGAGCATCGACGGATGGGTCTTGCCGGTGCCCTGCGCCATCGGCACCGAGTTGGCCCAGCCGCCGTCCTTGGGCTTCCACTGATTGGCACCCTGTGGGCTCTTGGTCAGCTCCCACTCGTTGCCGTAGAGGATCTCGAGGAACGAGTTGTCCCACTTGGTCGGGGTGTGGGTCCAGGTGACCTCGAGGCCACTGCTCACCGCTTCGTTGCCGACGCCGGGGTTGGCCCAACCGAAGCCCATCTGCTCGAGGGGCGCTGCCTCGGGCTCGACGCCGTTCTCGATGTCGGTGGCGCCGTGAGTCTTACCGAAGGTGTGGCCACCGACGATCAGGGCGGCGGTCTCGACGTCGTTCATCGCCATGCGGCCGAACGTCTCGCGGATGTCGATGGCAGCCGCGAGGTAGTCCGGATTGCCTTCGGGGCCTTCGGGGTTGACGTAGATCAGACCCATGTGGCTGGCGGCCAGCGGGTTCTCCAGCTTGGTGCGGTCGGTACCCGCGTAGCGGTCCTGCGAGCCCAGCCACTCGTGCTCCGAGCCCCAGTAGATGTCCTCCTCGGGCTCCCAGTAATCCGGGCGGCCGAACGCGAAGCCGGCGGTCTTGAAGCCCATGTGCTCCATGGCGCGGTTGCCGGCGTACACGATGAGGTCCGACCAGGAGATCTTCTTGCCGTACTTCTTCTTGAGCGGCCACAGCAGGCGACGGGCCTTGTCCAGGCTGACGTTGTCGGGCCAGCTGTTCAGCGGGGCGAAGCGCTGCATGCCGCGACCGCCGCCACCGCGGCCGTCCTCGACGCGGTAGGTGCCGGCGGCGTGCCACGACATCCGGACGAACAGCGGGCCGTAGTGACCGAAGTCGGCGGGCCACCAGTCCTGCGAATCGGTCAGCAGGGCGTCGAAATCACGCTCGAAGGCCTCGAAGTCGAGGGTCTTGACGGCCTCGCGGTAGTCGTAGCCCTCGTCGGTCGGGTCGATCGCCGGCGGGTTCTTCTGCAAAATCTTGAGATTGACGGCGTTGGGCCACCAGTCCCGGTTGCTACCACCCTCGACAGGCGGCTTGATGCGCATCGGGCAACCGCTTTCGGCGGGCTCGGTCTGTGCTTCTCCGATCGGAGGATGAGTTTCCTCAGGCACTGCACTTCCTTTCGAGGTGAAATTGAGCTGCGATCACGGATGTGATCGTCAAGTTGTGGCTGCCGCGCAGTCGGGGCACATGCCCCAATAGATGACTTCGGCCTCGTCGACGACGAAACCGTCGAGCACGCCGTGACCGTCCGACGGCGTCAGGCACGGCGCTTCCCCGGTGGCACAGTCGATATCGGCGATGGTGCCGCACGAGCGGCACACGACGTGGTGGTGGTTGTCCCCGACCCGGGTTTCGTACCGGGCCACCGAGCCGGAGGGTTGGATGCGGCGGATGAGCCCGGCGGTGGTCAGTGCGGCCAGCACGTCGTAGACCGCCTGGCGGGAGACGTCGGGCAAGATGGCGCGGACCGCGTCGAAGACGCTCTCCGTGTCGGCATGCGGACGGCCGGACACCACCTCGAGTACTGCGAGGCGGGGCCGTGTCACACGGAGATCTGCGGAACGCAGCTGCTCCGTGTAGTCGGTCGTCACGTGTTCACTTCTACGCGCTTTTTTGGACTGAGTCAAGACTTGGAAGTGATGTGTGTCACGCGGATTCGCGGGGAGATGAGTCCGGCGACCGTCGTTCATCGAGGTCAAAGCCGTTGCTCCGCAGACACTTTAGGCGACCCGCCACGGGCCCGCAGGAAAATCGCGGGAACCGGCGAACTCGGCCCGTCAGTTCGCCGATGGCCGCCGAGCGTGCGACTGAGGGTGTGCACAGAGTTTGCCGACGGCCGCCAAAACCGCGTCGCCACATTGTTAATCTGCTGCATGTGCAACGCAGCGTGACAGGCCCTACGGTTCGCCGGCCGGCTGACGCGGGAGACCGTCGGGTACCCGCATGACCGCTGCCGGACAAAATCACTATTACTGGCTCACCTCGCTGCTCGCCACGCGCGGCCTGCAGACCACAACCAGTCGCGTGATCGCCGCGCTCAACGCGGTGCTAGGTCTGGTTCCCGCACTGCTGATGCTCAGCCCCGCGGGTCCGCACGGCCCGCTGCGGCAGGCGATCGCCGTCGTCATCGGCGTTATCGCGCTCGGCGTCGGCGCCATCTGGCTGCGCCATTCCTGGCCGTCGCAGCGGTTCTCCGCAATCTCGGTGACCCTCGGCGCGATCCCGATGAGCGCGGCCTGCCTGATCATGTCGGACCCGATGCTCGGCCTCCTGGCGACCAGCGCGTTCATCTTCTCCAGCGGTTATATCGCGTTCCTGCACCGCCCCGGCATGCTGGCCGGTCCGTGGCTCCTCGGTGGTCTCACGCTGGGCTACCTGGCGATTCAGCTCGGGTCGCACGATCCCGTACTGGCGGCGTGCGCCGTCCTGATCATCGCGCTGCTCAACGCCTTCGTGTTCTTCACCTGCCGCGTCGCGATCGGACTCAGTCTGACGGACATCCACCACAGCGAGATCGAACCGCTGACCGGACTCCTCAACACCGACGGCCTGTACGCACGCGCCGCGAACCTGCTCGCCGCCCGCAACCGGCAGGACGACCGTCACATGGTGCTCGCCGTCGTCAGCATCGACAGCTTCCCCCTGCTGTCGTCGATGTCCGGCCAGCGCCGCGCCAACCAGGCGCGCATCGACGTCAGCCAGGCGCTGCGGGAGACGGTGCGCCGCAACGCCATCGCCGCGCACATCTCCGACAGCGACTTCATCGTCGCCGACACCTTCACCACGCCCGACGCGTCGCCGCTGATCGACCGGGTCCAGGGCGCCATGAAGTCCACGCCGTCGCGGGTGACCGCCAGCATCGGCGTGGTGTGCACCCCGCTGGCCCCGTTGACCGTGCACCCGCCCGAGATCGTCATCGACGCGCTGTTGGCCGCCGCCGCCGAGGCCATGGAACGCGCCCGCGAAGAGGGCGGCAACGACGTCCGCTACGACGTGCGGGATGACCTGCCGATCGACGAGTAGCTCAGTTCGGCAGTTCGTTCCGGATCCGCGGCGCGATGAGTGCGGCCAGGTAGTCGTGGCCCGCGTCGGTCGGGTGGACGCCGTCCGGCGCGATCAGATCCGGACGGTCGACGAACCAGCGCTCGGCGATCGGATCGATGAACGTGGCACCGACCATGCCGGCCTGCATGCCGAGCACGTCCCGGATCTGCAGCACCGCGGGCGGCACGTCGGCCGTGGGCCACGGCGGTCCGATCACCAGCAACTTGGCGCCCGGCGCCGTCGCCCGCGCCTGCGCGAACGCGTCGTGCGCCATCCCCGACAGCTGCATGAGGTCGGCCCCCTGGTCGTTGCGGGAGCCGAAGAACACCACGAGCGCGTCGTCCGGCCGCACCGCCCGCGTGGTCAGGTCCCGGAAGATGCTGCCGTGATCGCCACGCACGACGTAGCCGGCCCGGCCTTCGGCCGCGACGACGGCCGCGACCGGCACACCCTGAGCGGCCAGCGTCCGCCACGCCTGTGTCGGCCAGCCGCGAAGGCCCTGACCACCGAAGTTGGTGCCGTTGGTGTACGAGTCACTGATCACCGCGACGCGGTCGGGCGGCATGCCCGGCCGGATGTTCCGGTACGCCTGTGCCGGTCCGGGCGCGCTCACCACGGATGCCGCCCACAGCGCAGCGGTCAGCAACAAGGTCGTCAGATGGCGCACTGCTCTCCCATGGTCAGTCGGTGATGCGGCGGATTGCGGTCAGCCCGCCCGTTCGGCGCGTTCGTCGTCGTCGTCGGATATCGCCTGCAGTTTACGTTGTCCCGCAACGGCTTTCGAGCCGTCCGGCGGACCGACCATGCGGCGCATCCAGTGCCGTGCCGGTTCTTCGACGTAATGGAACAGCACGACCGCGCCGGCGAAGGAGGCGGCCAGCAGCGCCAGCACGATGAACTTGGTCCCCCAGCTCGGCGACATGTCGATGCGGTACTGCGCAGCGGCCCAGTTCCAGCCTTGATGCACCAGTTCGTGGACCATGTACAGGCCGAACGACACCTTGCCGCCGTAGACCATGACCCGCGTCGACAGCAGCGCCGGCAAGGTGCCCGTGCCGACCGACAACGCCACCACCAACGGCAGGAAGAAGATGTCGACGAGGCCGAAGTCGTCACGGATCGTGGCGATCGGATGTGCGTCGAACCAGTACACGAGGCCGACGATGAGCGCCAGCAGCACCACCGACAGCACACCGGCGACGGTCCGGCCGCGATCGGTCAGGTTCAGCTTGCGGACCGCCGCGCAAGCGAGGGCTCCCGCGGTGAATTGCAGGACGATGCGCGGCAGCCAGCTCCAGGGCGTGTAGAACTCGCCGGTTGCGGCCAGGAAGAGCAGCGGCGGCAACGTCGCGGCGAAGGCGAGCCACAGCAGGCCGCGCGCCCGGCTGGCGCGCGCGACGCGGAACAGCACGATGACGAGCAGCCCGAACATCAGGTAGGCCAGCCATTCCGCGCTGATCGACCACGCCGGACCGTCCCAGCTGGAGTTGTCGAAGTACGGCACCACCCACAGCTGGATCAGGAACAGTTGGCGCAGGTAGTTGGGGCCGGTGAGCGTGGCCGCTTCCGGCGACGGGAAGTCACCGATATTGAGGGTGAAGATGATCCACGCGATCGCGAGGTGCATGGTGACGAGATAGACGGGCCAGACCCGCGCCAGGCGCAGCCACAGGAAATGCAGCGTCGCGCGGGTTGACCATGCCGGCCCCATGCGTTCGAGGTAGTTCCAGGTCAGGACGAATCCGCTGAGGATGAAGAACAGGTCGACGCCCTGTGCGCCGCAGTCGAGAATCGGGGCGAGGGCCTCGCTCAGCGGCGGTGAGGCCTGGTGCAGCAGCGGACGGAAGTGGAACAGCACCACCCACACTGCGGCAACGATGCGCAGACCGGACAGTGCCTTGATCTCACCGCTCGGCACCACACTCATGACGGGAAAAGGGTAACAGCGGGGACGACTGCGCCCCTGCTCAGAAACCTGTGACTTTTCTTGGCCGCCGCCCCCGACCGCGAGAAACCCGGCCGAAATTCAGCTGCCGGAAAACTTGCGCGTCGAGCCGTAACACTGCTCACAGATATCAATCGAGGCGTCCAGAGGCTGGAATATCGTGCCGTTCAGGAGCATTCTGTAGATATGCTAATTAGGCGGAAATTCACGACATCGGCGGTCGCCGCGGTGGCCGCCACAGCAGCGATAATTGCCGCGCCGGCGGCCGCGATCACACTCTCCGGAAGTGTCAGCCCGGATCGAACTGTGGTCGCGGACAACACCGGTTACGGCGGTCCTGACGGCCAGGGCGGCGGCGGTGGCTGCGGTAGCGGTGCGAACTGGCAGGGCTGCGGCGGCTGGAACCCGTTCACCGGCGGCTTCGGGCACGGCTGCTTCAACGGCATGTGCGGCGGCTGGGACGGCACCCGCGGTTGGGGCGGATAGCCCTCCGCCGCGGAAATCCCTAGGCTCGCGGCCATGGATGTCCCGTGTCCGCAACCTGACGCACCGCATCTCGCCGACGTGGTGCCCGCCGTGCTGACGGCGATGGGTGTGACCGGAGCGCAGCTCGACGGGGTACACCGACACCTCGATCTGCCTGCCGGCATCAGAGGTGCGTGCGTCCTGCTCATCGACGGCCTCGGCGCCCAGCTGCTCGACGCCCATGCCGACGACGCTCCCGTGCTGGCCGGGCTTCGTGGCCGGAGCCTGCGGGTCGGGTATCCCTCGACCACCAGCGCAGGCCTCGCGGCGGTGGGCACGGGCCGGCGTTCCGGCGAGCACGGCATGGTCGGTTACTCGTTCCGCATACCCGACCACGGGGTGGTGAACGCGCTGCGCTGGACACCACATCCGTTCGGCGCCGATCTTCGCGACGTACTGATTCCCGAGGACGTCCAGCCGCTGCCGACCACCTTCGGCCAGGCGACGGCTGCCGGCATGGCCGTGAGCGTCATCTCGGGCGCCGAATTCACCGATTCCGGGTTGACGCGCGCGGTGCTCCGCGGCGGGCAGTACGTCGGGGTGCACCGGCTCGGCGACCTCGCCGCCCGCGTGCAGCAGGCCGTCGCCGACGGTGGATTCTGCTACGGCTACCACGCCGATCTCGACATGCTCGGCCATCTGTACGGCGCGGGGTCGACAGCCTGGCGCATGCAGCTGCGGCAGGTCGACCGGCTGGTCGAATCGATCGTCGAAGCCCTGCCCGCCGGTGCCCTGCTGGCGGTCGTCGCCGACCACGGCATGGTCAACACCGACGAGGCCGACGTCGTCGACATCGATTCCTGCCCCGATCTGCTGGACGGCGTCGTCGCCGTCGCCGGAGAAGCGCGGGCGCGGCATGTCTACGTGGGCGACGGTGCAGCCGATGCGGTTGCCGACCGGTGGCGAGAAACGTTGGGCGCCAAGGCCTGGGTCCGTACGAAGGAGCAGGCGATCGCCGAGGGCTGGTTCGGCGCGCGGGTCGGTGACGCGGCGCGCAGCCGCATCGGCGATGTCGTGGCGGCGGCGCGGGGCAACGCCGGATTGGTACGTCGAAAGGTCGAGCCTCTGGAATCTGCCCTCGTCGGGCAGCACGGGTCGTGGACAGATGCCGAGCAGCTGGTCCCGCTGCTCATCGCTGTTGGGTGAGCGCTCGGGCCACCGAACGAATGGCGCCGGATTACTCCGGCTTCAGATGCGCGTCGTCGGCGAAAACGAGTGATCCGCTGTCCAGCAGGACAGCCCAGCGGCGCGCGGCGTCGACAATATGGTTCTCACCGACGTCGACGGAATAGCCCGCATGGTCGCCGTAATCCTCGACGATCACACCGTGCACGTCCTTGGCGTCGCCCCGGTTGACGCGCACCCGCATGTCAACGGCGAACTTGGCGTTCCTACCCATAACCACCCCAGCATTCCCTGGTAATCACCGCAGGTACGGAACCTCGGCCCACCGACCTCAGCCCCGACGTCAGTAGGTACCGAACTTTAGGCCACCGCGACCACGGCGGCAAAGCAAACACCCACGATTGACAGGATGATGGTACGCGCCGTACCAATCGGCGTCGGCTACGGTCTTGCCCGTGATCGTGCTGCTGCCGCCCTCGGAGACCAAGCGCCCAGGTGGCGACGGACCACCGCTGCGGCTCGGCGAGCTGAGTGTGCCGGAACTCACGCCGCTGCGGGCGGCACTGATCGACGAACTCGTCGAGCTGGCAGCCAACCCGGAAGCCAGCCGTAAGGCGCTCGCCATCTCCGCGTCGCAGGACGCGGAGATCCAGCGAAACGCGGCGTTGCACAGCGCTCCGACGATGCCGGCCATCGAGCGCTACACCGGGGTGCTGTACGACGCCCTCGACGTCGGCTCGCTGCGCGGCGCCACCGCGACTCGCGCCCGGGCCCGGCTGGCGGTCGGGTCGGCCCTGTTCGGGCTGCTGCGCGCCGACGACGCGATTCCGGCGTACCGGCTGTCGGCGTCGTCGAAGCTGCCGGCCGGCGGCACCCTGGCCAGCCGGTGGAAGCCCGTCCTGGAACCCGCGCTCGCCCAGCTTCAGCAGCAGGATCTGATCGTCGACCTGCGCTCCGGCTCGTACGAAGCGCTCGGCAAAATCCCCGGCGCGGTGACGGTCGACGTCTACACCGAGCACCCCGACGGGCGGCGCACCGTCGTCAGCCACTTCAACAAGGCCCACAAGGGCCACTTGGCGCGTGCCCTCGCCGGCAGCCGGGCCGAACCGAATGACGCGTCCGCCGTCGCCGCCGTCGCCCGTCGAGCCGGGATGCGTGTCGAACGCGACGGGTCGCAGTTGACCGTGCTGATCACCGCCTGACGCCGCCGGGCCACCGGTCTGCGATAATGGCTCCCGAGGGGAGTATTCCTTCGCCACGGTGTCGTCACCACGTTGCCCAACGTCGGGCAGCCGGTGCCGTGGGCCGCGTCGAGCGGTGGTAGAGACCTCGGTCGTTTTCTGACGCCCGGAGGCACCCTCGCATGAACGTTTCTACGCTGGAATGGTCGATCACCCTCGGGGTGACGATCGCCGTACTGCTCTTCGACGTGGTGGTGAACGGTCGCCGCCCGCATGAACCGACCACCCGCGAAACCGCCGGCTATCTCGCGGTCTACATCGGGCTCGCGATCACCTTCGGCATCTGGGTGTGGCAGTTCCACGGCGGTCAATACGGCGTCGAGTACTTCGCGGGCTGGCTCACCGAGTACAGCCTCTCGGTCGACAACCTGTTCATCTTCCTGATCATCATGGCCAGTTTCAAGGTGCCCAGAGTCCTGCAGCAGCAGATCTTGCTGATCGGCATCATCCTGGCGCTGATCTTCCGGGGCATCTTCATCGGCCTTGGCGCCGTTGCCATTTCGCAGTTCTCGTGGATCTTCTACCTGTTCGGCGCGTTCCTGGTGTATACCGCGGCCAAACTGATGCGTGACACCGAGCACGACGACGATGCCGAGAACTCGATGGTGCGGTTCGCCCGCAAGTACCTCAAGGCCTCCGACCAATGGGACGGCTCCCGGCTGCACACCGTGGTGAACGGCAAGCGCGTGCTGACCCCGATGATCCTGGTGATCATCGCCCTTGGGACGACCGACCTGCTGTTCGCGCTGGACTCGATCCCGGCGATCTACGGGCTCACCCAGGAGCCGTACCTGGTGTTCACCGCGAACGTCTTCGCCCTGATGGGTCTGCGCCAGCTGTACTTCCTGCTCGGTGACCTGCTCAAGCGGCTGGTCTACCTGTCGCAGGGCCTGGCCTTCATCCTCGCTTTCATCGGCGTGAAGCTGATCCTGCACGCGCTGCACGAGAACACGCTGCCCTTCATCAACGGCGGTGTGGCCGTGCATGTGCCGCAGATCCCGACGCTGCTGTCGCTGGCCGTCATCATCGTCACGCTCGTCGTGACGACGGTGGCCAGCCTCTACCGCACCCGCGCAGACAGCAAGGCCGGCACCGACTGACAGGATGCCCTGGTGACCGATCTCATGGACGATGCCATCGGGCAGGCGCAGCTGGTGGCCAGCGGCGCGGTGAGCAGCGCCGAGCTGCTGGAGGCCGCGATCACCCGGCTCGAATCGGCCCGCCCGCTCAACGCCGTGGTCACCGACCTATTCGACCGCGGCCGCGAACAGGCCCGCCGGCTCGATGAGTCCGGCGCGCTGCGCACTGGCACGGCCGGACCGCTGGCCGGGGTGCCGTTCCTGCTCAAGGACCTCGGGGCGTCGCTGGCCGGCGCCCCGGAGGCCATGGGGTCACGGGCGCTGCGCAGCCATGTCGCCGACCAGACCGCCTGGATCGTGCAGCGGTATCTGGACGCCGGGCTGGTGATCTTCGGCAAGACCAACACCCCCGAGTGGGGCAACCACTGCACCACCGAACCGTCCCTCTTCGGGCCGACCGTCAATCCGTGGTCACCGGAGGTCACCCCAGGCGGGTCGAGCGGCGGGTCCGCCGCCGCCGTCGCGGCCGGCATCGTGCCCGCCGCCTCGGGTGGCGACGGCACCGGCTCGATCCGGGTGCCGGCATCATGCTGCGGCGTCGTCGGCCTCAAACCGCGCCGCGCCCGGACCTCGTTCGCGCCCAGCGGCGGGCACGGGCTGGAGGGGCTGGTCAACGAGCATGCCCTCACCCGCACCGTCCGCGACTGCGCGGCGCTGCTCGATGCCGTCACCGGTAGCGCACCGGGCGACCCGTACTCTGCTCCCCGGCCCGCCCAGCCGTTCCTCGCCGCCATCGCGCAGATCCCGGCGGCGCAACGCATCGCGATCGCGGTGGATTCACCGTTCCCGGGGCCGGGCACCGACCCGCAGGTCGCCGCCGCTGTCGAGGCCACCGGCGCGCTGCTGGCAGGCCTGGGCCACCAGGTCGAGCCGTCGGCGCCGAGCATCGATCCAGACGCTGTCGCCGACGCCGTCGCGGTGCTGCACCGGGTCAGCAACGTCCAACTGCATGAGCTGGCCGCGGCGCACCTGGGCCGCCCGCCACGCGAAGACGAGTTCGAACCGAGCACCTGGATGATGATCCGCGAGGGATTCGCCACCACCGGCATGGCCTACGCCGAAGCCATCGCCGCCGTCCACGACCAGACCCGGCGGTTCGCCGCCGGGATGGCCGGCCACGACGTCCTGCTGGTGCCGACACTGCTGTCCGGACCGCCGCCGTACGGCCTGCTCGATCAGCCCCGCGCCAGCACCCGCGAATTCTTCGACGTCGAGTTCGCCACCACCGGCTGGACGTCGCTGGCCAACGTGACGGGCTGGGCCGCCATTTCCCTGCCGCTGGGCCGCACCGCGGACGGACTGCCCATCGGCGTCCAGCTGATGGCGCCGGACGAGACCATCTTGCTGCAACTGGCCCGGCAGCTGGAGCAAGCCGCGCCCTGGGCGGGCAGCTACCCGCGCCCCTGAGTCCGCCCACAGCGGCGTGCAACAATTCGGCCATGGTCATGTCGATCGATCGCCCGAAGCTGGAAGGCAACATCGCCGTCGGCGAGGACCGCCAGATCGGTTTCGCCGAGTTCGGGGATCCGCAGGGACGAGCCGTGTTCTGGCTGCACGGGACGCCCGGTGCGCGCCGGCAGATCCCGACCGAGGCCCGTGCCTTCGCCGGCCGCCAGAACATCCGGCTGATCGGTATCGACCGGCCCGGCATCGGCTCCTCGACGCCGTACCAGTACGACAACGTGCTCGGGTTCACCGACGACCTGCGTACCATCGCCGACACCCTCGGTATCGACCGGTTCGCGGTCATCGGGTTGTCCGGCGGCGGCCCCTACACGCTGGCCACCGCGGCCGCCATGCCCGAGCGGGTGGTGATGGCCGCGGTGCTCGGCGGCGTCGCTCCGTTGATCGGCGAGGACGGCATCAGCAGCGGGCTGATGGAGCTGGCCAAGATCGCCCGGCCGGTCATCGAGGTCGCCGACACTCCCATCCGCTGGGTGGCGGGGACACTCATCAAGGTGATCGCGCCGTTCGGCTCCACGGCCCTCGACCTGTACGCGCGCATCTCCCCCGACGGCGACCGGAACCTGCTGAGCCGTCCGGAGTTCAAGGCGATGTTCCTCGACGACCTGCTCAACGGCAGCCGCAAGCAACTCGCGGCACCGTTCGCCGACATCGTCGTCTTCGCCCGCGACTGGGGCTTCCGGCTGGCGGACATCAAGGTGCCGGTGCGCTGGTGGCACGGCGATGCCGACCACATCGTGCCCTACGCCCACGGCGAACACGCGGTCGCGCGGATCGCCGACGCCGAGATGTACACACTGCCGGGGGAAAGCCACCTCGCGGGCCTCGGGGTACCCGAGGAAATCCTGACGAAGATTCTCGAGATCTGGGACGCCGACCCGACCGCGGGGTAGCCGTCGCCCGCCGTCAGACCGTGACGGGCTGACCGGTGAGTACGCGGCGCAGCATGTGCATGGCGACGGTCGTCGACCGCTCGCGGATGTCGGCCCGGTTGCCGGGCAGGTACACGGTCCGCGTGTGGATCGCACCGTCGGCCAGGCGCACGCTGAAACACACTGTGCCGACCGGCTTTTCGTCGCTGCCGCCGCCGGGGCCGGCGATCCCCGTGATGCCGACGGCGACGTCGGCGCCGAACCGCTGCAATGCACCGGCGGCCATGGCCTCGGCGACCGGTTCCGACACCGCACCGTGGGCCGCGATCAAGGCGGGATCGACGCCCAGCAGGTCGGCCTTGGCCTCGTTCGAGTACGACACCACACCGCCGGTCAGGTAGGCCGACGAGCCGGGCCGGTCGGCCAGCCGGGCCGCCAGCAGACCTGCCGTGCACGACTCGGCCGTCGCGATGGTCCGGCCCGAAAGCAGTTGCGCCACCAGGTCATCGACCAGTGCGCCATCTTCGGAGAAGACATCGTGCGGATGGCGTTCCCGCAGCAGCGTGGCCAGTTGTCGGTAGCTCTCGGCGGCGCCGGGTTCATAGCGGGTGACGATCTCCAGTTCACCGCGCCGCAGACACGTCGTGATCTCCAGGCCGGCGAAACCGGCGATGAGGGTCTCCGCTTCGCGCAAGGTTTCGGCGAGCCCGGACTCGGGCAGGCCGAACATCCGGATGGTGTCCTGCCGGTAGACGGTGCGCCCCGCGATGGCCCGCTTTGCGGTGGCGGTCTCGATGGCGCGCGTCCACATGGGCTGCAGTTCGCGCGGCGGCCCCGGCAGCACGATCACGGTCGGCGCGCCGCCGGCCCGGGTGACCACGACACCGGGCGCGGTGCCGACGGGGTTCAGGATTTCGACACCCTCGCCCGCAGGCACCAGTGCCTGCTTGCGGTTGGCGGCCCGTACCGCCTCGAAATCGGCGCCCGGGAACCGGCCCATGAAGGACCGCAGGATCGCGGCGATGCGCTCCTCGAGCGCTTCGTCGAGCACCAGCTCGCGACCACAGAACCTGGTCACCACGGCGACTGTCATGTCGTCGGCCGTCGGCCCGAGGCCACCGCTGGTGACGATCAGGTCGACACCTTGCGCGGCAAGGAAATTCAGTTGCGCCTCGATGTCTTCGGGCCGGTCACCACAGATGGTGATGTGGGCCAGCTCGACGCCGAGTTCCAGCAGCCGATCCGCCAGCCACGGCCCGTTGAGGTCCCGGACCCTGCCGGTGAGAACCTCGGTCCCCGTCACCACGATGCCCGCACGCACGCCCATGGCGATCACAGTACGGCGCGGTAGGACGGCACTGCGGACTGAGTCAGCCCGCCAGCCAGGCGCGCACGGTGCCCAGTTCGCGCGTGTAGTTCTCCATGATGTCGTCCTGGAAGCGCGTGCCGCCGCTGATCGCGTCGTCACCGCGCCAGATCACGCGGACCCGCGAAGCGCCACGCAAGTAGACGTCGACGCGGTCGTCGGTGTGGCGCTGCCACCCGCTCGCGACGGTGCGCTCGGCCAGTGCGGAACGTTCGTCAGCCATCAACTTCTCCTTCGTCAGTGCATTCATGATGTCTCATGCGCCCGGCCGCGGGCCCCGCGGTACGGCATCGGGCGCCGCGGGCCGGACGATGGGCTCGGCCAGCCGCGGATCGGCCACCGCGGCCCGACCGGCGGCGTCCGCCGCCTCCTGCGGCGTGGGTCCGCCGGTCACCGGGACCGTCACGGGCGGCGTGTTGTAGCCGCCGACGCGCACCCAGCCCGCGTTCACACCGGGTTTCGGCACCAGCCCGCGGATGTGTGCGGTCTCGCCGGGGTACACCGTGACGTAGTTGTCGCTGTACTCGATGGGCAGGATTTCGTCGGCGTCCGGAGCGGTGGTCAACTCTGCCCGCTCGAAGAACGCGAGCTGCTTGGTCGGGTTGCGCAGCGCGATGTCGACGACCTGCTGACCGTCGCCGTTGACCGAACCGGCGGCGGTGACCTCCAGGCTTGCCTTCGTCATGTAGTTCAGCGGCGTCATGTCGGCCCAGCCGTTCTGGTGCAGCTCGAAGGCGTCGTCCTTGCGGGGGTCTCCGATGTCGTCCTGCTGTGACTGCCAGTAGTCGTTGTCGGCGATGACCTCACCGATCGGGTTCAGCAGTTCGCACCGGACGAAGAACACCCGCGAATCGGGCACCACGCGCGGCAGGGTCATGGCCACCGTGGCGGCGCCGGACACCACGTCGAACGGATCGCTGACCCGGTCGTCGCGCATGGTTCCGTTGATGTCGTACACCCGCGTGCGGACCCGCAGACCGACGGCGTTCTCCGGGCTCTGATTGGTGATGCTGATCTTGGCGGTGCCGTGGTCGCCGGTGGCGTACGAATCGAAGGTGACAGACAGCGGCTGCAGGCCCTTCTTCGCGCCGTAGTACGCACCGCCGGGTCGCAGGTAGTAGTCGAAGATGTTGCCGAAGAACGACGGCCAGTGGTTGTTGAGCATCCAGTAGATCGTCA
The DNA here is from genome assembly GCF_009729075.1 of Mycolicibacterium sp. CBMA 226. GTDB lineage: Bacteria > Actinomycetota > Actinomycetes > Mycobacteriales > Mycobacteriaceae > Mycobacterium. The sequence goes on from NZ_VTGY01000020.1 coordinate 348,511, forward strand.
TCTTGTGGTCCGCCCAGCCCAGCGCTGCGAACGACTCGAACTGGGCCCGGGTCGCCTCGTAGTGGGCGAGCTGGGCCTTGCGCGTGAATTCCTCGGCGCCGGTGGAGGATCCGTAGCGCTGGACGACCGCGTCCCGGATGCTCGCCAACGCCTCGTTGCCGGGGTTGGAACCGGCGTGGAAGTACCACATGTCGTTGATGGGCCAGAGCTTGTCCGGCGGGATGAACTTGCGCAGGCTGGCGAACGGCGGGATGTGCTCGTTGTCGCCCTGTTCGGCCGACGCGCCGCGGGCCGCGGCGTAGTCGCCGTCGAACCAGTACGCCGGAGGCCGCCATGTGTAGGGGCCGGCCATCTGGATGCCGTCCCACAACCGGTTGCCCTGCGGATCGGTCGCATATGACGACACCGTGTCGACAACGGCGTTCTGCCAGTGAAGCTTTCGCAGAATCTCGTGGTACTCGGCCAGGATGTCGGCCGGTGGGTGACCGTCGCTGGCATTGGCCCAGACGAACGCCGACGCATGCGAACGCAACATCATGATCTGCGAGCGCAGACTGTCCTGCGCCACCCGGTGGTCCTCCTGGCCCCACTGCGGCCACTTCTCCCACTGGTTGCAACACATCCAGCCCACCATCAGCGGGATGCCGAGTTCGTCGGCCCGCGCCATGAACCGGGCACCGGGAATCTTGGATTCCATGCGGATCATGTTCAGACCCAGGTCCTTGACGTACCGCAGGATCGCGTCGTCGCGGTCGGGATCGTCCCGGTACAGCAGGTCGGGCGTGTAGGTGGCGCCGCGCGCAAGGAAGTTGCGGCCGTTGACCTTCAGATAGAAGTTGCCACCGGAGCCCAGCTGCGGGAATTCGTCGCTGCCGTCGCGGCCCTGCTCGATGGACCGGATACCGAACCGCTGCTTTAGCTCATCGGTGGCCTGGCCGTACTGCAGGAACTGCAACCGCAGGTCGTACAGATCGGGCTTGCCCATGGTGTACGGCCACCACAGGTCGGGATGGTCGACCCGCAACGCCGCGTAGTCGGTGGGGCTGAACGTGACGTCACGGCTCTCCCCCGGCCCGAGCGACACCGGCCGTTCGATGTCGATGTCCGCCTTGCCGGCACGGGTGATGGTCGCCCGCAGGACACCGTTGATGCGCTGGGCGGAGTAGTTGGTGAGGCCCGACCGGACGCTCAGCTGCGCGCTGTCGGTGCGCGGCAACGGCAGCTGACTGTTCACGGTCGCGTCGGTGATCGCCACGTCACCCGACACCTTGAGGGTGACCGGCTTGAGGATGCCGGCGTTGCGGTCCGCCACGAACGAGTTGCCGTTGGCCGGGTTCTTGCCCGGGCCCTGGTAGCCGAGGTAGTTCCAGTTGATCCAGTCGAACCAACTGTCGGCCAGCTCCACGCCGTCGACGTCCTGCAGCGCGCGCTCCGGGGTCACCTTGATGGCGAGGGTGTTGGGGCGGCCGCGGTCGATCCACTTCGACACATCCAGGACGTGATCGACGTACATACCGGCGATCTGCTTGCTGTCGGCGACCTGATGCCCGTTCAGCCAGATCTCGGCCCGGTAGTTGATACCGGGAAAGTTCAGCCGGTAAGTCGAGTGCCCGGCCGGTGCGACGAACGTCGTGCGGTACCACCAGTCCTGCTTGTACAGGTCCTGCGGCACCTTGGTCAGCAGGTTGTCGCCGTAGTAGAGGTCCGGGTAGGTGCCGTCGTCCTGCAGCGCCTGGAGCACCGTCGCCGGCATGTGCCGCACCTGGTGCCAGCCGGCCCCCGAGGCGGGAAATCCGTCGAGGCTGAGCTGCGCACCGGTGGCCACCATGCCCTGCGCGGATGCCAGCTGCCAGCCCTGCGCGAGGTCGACTTCAGCGGCCTCGCTCATGGGCCTCTGCAGGCGCGGCAGATCACCGGTGCATGCGAACAGCAGCACCAGGGAAATGACAGCACCCAGCACTGCACCGCGGCGCAACTCGGTTGATATAGCCCTGCTCCCTCCGGATCTTCAGCGCGCTTCAACACGGGATGCGCGATGTGGGGGCACCTCATTCTGCCCCGTCAGACCCGCAGTTCCGGAATCGAAGAGGTCAGAACTTGTGTGGCACGTCGGTCGTCAGACCGCCGTCGACGACGAACTCGCTGCCGGTGGCAAACGACGATTCGTCGCTGGCCAGGAACACCACGAAAGTCGCTACCTCATCGGACTGCCCGGGCCGCCCCAGCGGTGCAGTCATCATGTCATCGGGAAAATACTTTGTCATCGGCGTGCGGATGAAGCCGGGAAGCACCGAGTTGACCCGGATCTTGTCCTTGCCGAGGTCGATCGCTGCCGACTTGGTCAGGCCGCGCACCGCCCACTTCGACGCGACGTACGGGTGCAGCAGTGTTGCGCCGCGCATGCCCTCGATGGACGAGATGTTGATGATCGACCCGCCGCCGGCGTCCCGCATCGGTGCGACGACGGCCTGCATGCCCAGGAAAGTGCCGGTGAGGTTGACGTCGATGCACTTCTGCCACTTGGCCATGTCGAACTCGCCGATCTTGCCGAGGGCGGTGATGCCGGCGTTGTTGACGAGGACGTTGAGCAGGCCGAACTGTTCGGTGGCCGTGCTGACCGCAGCCGCCCACTGGTCGGCGTCGGTGACGTCGAGGTGCACATAGCGCGCGGCGTCGCCGAGTTCGGCGGCCAGTGCCTCGCCCGGCTCATCGAGGATGTCGCCGATGACAACCTTGGCGCCCTCGGCGACCAGCATCCGGGCATGCGCCGCACCCATCCCCCGTGCGCCGCCAGTGATCAGTGCAACTTTTCCGTCCACGCGTCCCATGACGGGTCACGCTACCGCCCGCCAGACGGCTTACCGAGAGGCCGCGCGCGGATCCCGGCATACTGTCAACATGTCTGCGCTGAATGCCGGGCCGATCGATCAGATCGACTCAAACGAGCACGGCGAGACGAACGCGCGCGTCGGCGCCTTCTTCGACGTCGACGGCACGCTGGTGTCGGGTTTCATCGCGACGATCCACGCCGCGCACCGGTTCCGGCAGCGTCAGGCCGCCTTCGGCGAACTCACCGGAATCCTCGAGGCGACCGTGCGATACAAGTTGGGCCGCATGGAGTTTGAGCGGCTACTGGTGCGTGCCGCCGGCTACCTGCGGGGCGAGTCACTCGCCGAGCAGGAGTTGCTCGGTGAGCAGTTGTTCCACAGCCACGTGCAGGCCAGGATCTTCCCGACGATGCGCGAGGTCGTGCGCACCCATCAGCGGTCCGGCCACACGGTGGTGCTGAGCTCGTCGGCGCTGACCATGCATGTCATGCCGCTGGCCCGCTACCTCGGTGTCGAACACGTCATCTGCAATCACTTCACCGCCGACGCCGATGGCACACTCACCGGTGACATCGTGCGGCCCATCGTGTGGGGGCACCGGAAGGCCGCGGCGGTCGACGAGTTCAGTCAGGCCAATGGCGTTGACCTGCAACAGAGTTACTTCTACGCCGACGGCGACGAGGACCTACCGCTGATGCGCGTCGTGGGCCACCCGATTCCGGTGAATCCGCGTCCCGGCCTCGCGGCCGAGGCCGAGCGGCTCGGCTGGACTGTGGTGCGCGCGGCGGCCCCGCCCGGTCCCCGGTCCGGTCGGCTACGACGACTCGTGCGTCGCTGATCTTCTGGAACGGCCTTCATCCCGAATCGGGGCCCAAATCCGGGCGTAGTCTTGCGCGCCGGACGGGCACGCGGTACTAAATTAGAACACGTTTCAGTTTTGCCGCTTCCGCCTCGGCCCCCAGCACAAGGAACTCGTATGCGCACCGCTATCTGCGACCAGCTCGGCATCGAATACCCGATCTTCGCCTTCACCCACTGCCGCGACGTGGTCGTGGCGGTCAGCAAAGCCGGTGGCTTCGGCGTGCTGGGTGCGGTCGGCTTCTCCCCCGAACAGCTCGAGATCGAGCTGAAATGGATCGACGAGAACATCGGCGACCACCCCTACGGTGTCGACATCGTCATCCCCAACAAATACGAGGGCATGGACCAGGTCGACCTCGACCCCGAGGTGCTCAAGAAACAGCTCAACGCCCTGGTACCCCAGGACCACCTCGATTTCGCCAAGAAGATCCTCGCCGACCACGGCGTGCCGGTCGACCACAGCGACGACGACGCCCTGCAGCTGTTGGGCTGGACCGAGGCGACCGCGACGCCGCAGGTCGAGGTCGCACTGCAGCACCCGAAGTGCACGCTGATCGCCAACGCGCTCGGCACTCCCCCGAAGGACATGATCGACCACATCCACGCCGAGGGCCGCAAGGTCGCCGCGCTGTGCGGCTCTCCGTCGCAGGCCCGTAAGCACGCCGACGCGGGCGTCGACATCATCATCGCCCAGGGCGGCGAGGCCGGCGGGCACAGCGGTGAGATCGGCTCAATCGTGCTGTGGCCCCAGGTGGTCAAGGAGGTCGCGCCGGTTCCGGTGCTGGCCGCCGGTGGCATCGGCAGCGGCCAGCAGATCGCCGCGGCGCTCGCGCTCGGCGCCCAGGGCGCCTGGACCGGCTCGCAGTGGGTGATGGTCGAGGAGAGCGAACACACCGAGCAGCAGCACGCCGCCTACGCCAAGGCCAGCAGCAAGGACACCGTGCGCAGCCGCTCGTTCACCGGCAAGCCGGCACGGATGCTGCGCAACGACTGGACCGAGGCCTGGGAGCAGGACGGCAACCCGAAGCCGCTCGGAATGCCGTTGCAGTACATGGTTTCCGGCATGGCGGTGGCCGCCACGCACAAGTACCCCAACGAGAGCGTCGACGTCGCGTTCAACCCCGTCGGCCAAGTGGTCGGACAGTTCACCAAGGTCGAGAAGACCGCCGCGGTCATCGAGCGCTGGGTGCAGGAGTACCTGGAGGCCACCGGCCGCCTCGAGGAACTGAACGAAGCCGCGTCTGTGTGAGGCCGCCGGCAGCGGGTTCCTCATCGCCGTCGGAGTGGTGATCCTGTTCGTCGGGGTTTGATTCTGCGGATTGGGTCCGGGCCACTCGACCTTCTTCGCCCTGAGCGCAGGGTCAACGACAGCCGGTTACTGACCCTGCACTGACGGTGCGGGTCACTCGACCTTTTTCGCCCAGACCGCAGGCTGAATTGACTCCGCGATCAGGGCGCCGCCACCGCAATGGCAAGACCGCCGGATTTCGTCCTTCTCGAACCCTCGGGTTCTATGTATGCTGCTATACATAATTTGCCCCGCGCGAAGGGACCGCATTCATGGCCAGCCCACGCGACCGCATGATCGCGTCTGCGGCACTGCTCATCCGCGAGCGCGGCGCACAGCCGACAGCCATCTCCGACGTCCTCGCGCACAGCGGCGCGCCACGTGGCTCGGCGTACCACCACTTCCCCGGCGGACGCACTGAACTCCTCTGTGAAGCAATCGATTTCGCCAGCGATCACATCGCCCGCCGGATCGCCAAAGCCGGCACCGCGCTCGAGGCACTCGACGTGCTGGTCGACGGTTTCCGCACGCAGCTGACCGAGACCGGATTCCGGGCCGGCTGCCCGGTGGTCGCCGTCGCCGTCGAGGCCGACAACCCGCCGGTGATCGAACGCGCCGCCGCGGCCTTCACCCGCTGGCTGGGTCAACTCGAAGAACAACTGCAGTCCGACGGCGCCTCGGCCGAGCAGGCCGCAGAACTGGCCATGCTCGCCACCACCGCCATCGAAGGCGCCGTGCTGGTGGCCCGCACCACCGGCTCCGTCACCCCATTGGACCTTGTGCATCGGCAGCTGCGCGCCCTCGTGTCTGCCGCGACCACCCCACGGAAGGCGTCCTCATGACCGAAACCCAGGCCGACTGGCAGTCCACCGCCTGCATCCTGTGCGAGTGCAACTGCGGCATCGTCGTCCAGCTCGACGGCCGCACGCTGTCGAAAATCCGTGGGGACAAGGCACATCCGGCCTCGCAGGGTTATACGTGCAACAAGGCGCTACGCCTGGATCACTATCAGAACAACAGCAACCGGCTCACCTCGCCGATGCGCCGCCGACCGGACGGCACGTACGAGGAAATCGATTGGGACACCGCGATTTCCGAGATCGCCGCGGGCTTCGCGCAGATCCGGGACGAATACGGGGGCGACAAGATCTTCTACTACGGTGGCGGTGGCCAGGGCAATCACCTCGGCGGCGCCTACAGCGGCGCCTTTCTCAAGGCACTCGGCGCCCGCTACCGGTCAAACGCCTTGGCGCAGGAGAAGACCGGTGAGTTCTGGGTCGACTCGCAGCTCTACGGCGGACACACCCGCGGCGAGTTCGAGCACGCCGAGGTTTCGGTGTTCATCGGGAAGAACCCGTGGATGTCGCAGAGCTTCCCGCGGGCCCGTACGGTCCTGCAGGACATTGCGAAAGACCCGCAGCGGTCGATGATCGTGATCGATCCGGTGCTCACCGACACCGCGAAAATGGCCGACTTCCATCTGCGGGTACGGCCCGGCACCGACGCGTGGTGCCTGTCGGCGCTGGCCGCGATCCTGGTCCAGGAAGACCGCTGCGACGAAGCGTTTCTCGCCGAACACGTCACGGGCGTCGAACCCGTCCGGGAGGCGCTGCGCGGCGTGGACGTCGATGACTTCGCCCAGCGCTGCGGCGTCGACGCCGAGTTGTTACGGGCCGCGGCACGCCGGATCGCCGGTGCGGCAAGCGTTTCGGTGTTCGAGGACCTGGGCGTCCAACAGGCACCCAACAGCACACTGTGCTCCTATCTGAACAAGATGCTGTGGATCCTGACCGGCAACTTCGCCAAACGCGGTGGGCAGCATCTGCATTCGTCGTTCGCGCCGCTGTTCGCGGCCGGCGGCGTCGGCCGCTCGCCGGTGACAGGAGCTCCCATCATCGCCGGGCTGCTGCCGTCCAACGTGGTTCCGCAGGAGATCCTGACCGACCATCCGGACCGCTTCCGCGCGATGATCGTCGAAAGCAGCAATCCCGCGCATTCCATCGCGGACTCCGCGGCGGTACGCGAGGCGCTCGGCGCGCTGGAGCTGGTTGTCGTCGTCGACGTCGCCATGACCGAGACCGCCCGACTGGCCCACTACGTACTTCCGGCGGCGAGCCAGTTCGAGAAGCCCGAGGCCACGTTCTTCAACCTCGAGTTCCCGCACAACACCTTTCATCTGCGCCATCCGCTGATGACACCGCTGCCCGGCACCCTGCCGGAACCCGAGATCTGGGCCCGGCTGGTGCGCGCGCTCGGCGTCGTCGACGACGCCGAGCTGGACCCGCTGCGCCGCGCCGCCCGCGACGGACTCGACGCGTACCTCGGGGCGTTCTTCGGCGCGGTCGGCGCCAACCCGTCGCTGGGCCGCGTGCTGCCGTACGTGCTGTACGAGACCCTCGGTCCGACGCTGCCGGACGGGCTGGCCGGCGCGGCCGCATTGTGGGGCCTGGCGCAGAAGGCCGCCATGACCTATCCCGATGCGGTGCGCCGCGCCGGCCATGCGGACGGCAACGCGCTGTTCACCGCCATCCTCGAAGGCCGGTCCGGGGTGACGTTCACGGTGCACGAGTACGAGGACGACTGGAGCCTGGTCACGCACGCCGATCGCCGGTTCGCGCTCGAGATTCCCGAGATGCTGGCCGAACTCGGTGCGCTCGCCACCGAACGGCCACCGCTGATCTCCGACGAGTACCCGATCGTGCTGTCGGCCGGTGAGCGCCGGGCGTTCACCGCCAACGACATCATCCGGGACCCGGGCTGGCGCAAGCGCGACGCCGACGGCGCGCTGCGCGTCAGCGTCGAAGACGCCGCGGCGCTGGGGCTCGTCGACGGCGGGCGGGCCCGCATCACGACGGCCGCCGGCACCGCCGAGGCGTCCGTGGAGATCACCGACGTCATGCTGCCCGGCCACGCCTCGCTGCCGAACGGGTTCGGGGTGGACTTCACCGATGCCGACGGCGCGAAGCGGGTGCCCGGTGTGGCGCCCAACAATCTCACCTCGGCGGACTGGCGCGATGAGTTCGCGGGCACCCCGTGGCACAAGCACGTGCCGGCCCGGATCGAGGCGCTGACGGCCTGACTAGGTGGCGACCGGGTCGTTGGGCAGGAGCAGCCGGTCGATGGTGCTCACGCTGTCGGGCGACAACCCGTTCCGCATGACGGCCTCCAGGAACTGTGCCGCAACGGTTTTCACCTTGACGTGGGTCAGTTGCGAGCGCCACGTCAGGATGTCGAACGCGCGGTCGGCGTCGATGCCGTATGCCGCCATGAGAATGCCCTTGGCCTGCTCGATGGTGGCGCGGGATTTCACGACCTCTTTGATTTCCGACGTCAGGTCCGCCTGCATGGTCTCGGTGACATCGACGTAGTAGCCTTGGGTCCCGACCACCAGACCCGACTCGTCGGTCATATGGTCACCGACCACCACCACCCAATGGGTCTTTCCATCGACGTCGATGATCCGGTGCCGGCTGCTGAACAGTCCGCCCGCTCGCACGCGGTCCAGGATTTCGGCCACTCGGGCCCGGTCGTCGGGGTGTTTGTGACTGAGCAGCAACTCGGTCGTGGGCTCCACCCGTCCGGGCACGTAGCCGTGCATCTGCGCGACCTCTTCGGACCACACCCAGCGCTGATCGGCGACGAAGAACTTGAAACCGCCGGCTTTCGGCGAATGGCCGCCGGCGAGTACTGCGGCGACTTCCCAGTGCTCGGACGCGTTGTCGGCATCGGCGTCATCAGCCAGTGCATCAGGCATACGGAACCAATCGTTGATCTCTATGAGGGCTATGCCAGGCCGTGCTGACGGTCGGCCCGCAAATAGTAGCCGCTATGTCAGATCACTGACATAGCAAATCACCCGCGCCCAGTCCCCGTCGAGTAACTTGCATTCGTGGGTATGGGGGTTCAGCCGAGCGATCTGCACCGCAACGCGGTGCTCGCCACACTCGACGCGAGCCGTCTCGACCGATTGCTGCCGCACATCCAGATCGATTTCAGCCCAATCGGCCACGTCGCCCAACGGGCCGGGAACGCGTTGAGCCACATCCACTTTCCGCTCGACTCGGTGTATTCGGTGTTGGCCGAATCTCAACACGGCGTCGGGATCGAGGTGGGCACCGTGGGATCAGAAGGCCTGGTCGGCATCGCCGGCCATCTCGGGGCGCGCAACAGCCGCCAGACGGTCGTCTGCTGGTGCGCCGGCGACACCGCCTACCTCCCGGTCGACGAGTTCCTGGAGGAGACCACAGCGGCGGGGCCCTGGCACGACGCAATCGATCGGTTCACCGACTATCTGCTCATCCAGATGGCCCAGAACGTGCTGTGCACCAGCCAGCACTCGGTGCGCGCGCGGTTGGCGCGCTGGCTCCTGGCCGCTCATGACCGCTATGACTGCAAACAATTCTCGAGCACCCAGGAAAGCCTCTCGCAGATGCTGGGCGTCCAGCGCCCGACCATCTCCGAAACAGCGGCACGGATGCAGCGCGAGGGCTTGATCATCTACCGGCGCGGCAACATCGAGATCGTCGACCGTGTCGCGCTCCGACAGATCGCCTGTGAGTGCTACCGCGTTGTCGACCAGGCGCTGACGGCCGTTCGCGAGGCGGGACCGGCCGGCTAACCGGCGGGAGCCTCCGGAGCGGGCACTGGAGCTACCACCGGCGCCTGCGGCCCGGCCGGCATACCCGGGGGCGGTGTGGCGTTGGCGTCCATGGGCCGCTGTGCCAGCAGCACCAGGGCCTCCTTCGGGCTGATCTCGCGCTCCTGGACGGCTTGCCAGACGTCGCGCAGATACGACAGTTGATCGGTGTCCTGGGAGCCGTCCGCCGTGGTGGTGGTGTACGGCGGCAGATTCTGCGGGCTGGACAGGTGCGGCACCGGAGCGGCATTCGCCACCGGGACCGGCTTGCCGACCGGAGCGGCCGCGGGATCAACCGCCGACGTGTCGCTGGATTTGGTATCGGGCGCGGAGTCGTCGCCCCACGCCGGCGTTGCCGCCGCAACCGGCAGCAGCAACGCTGCGCAGGCCAGCCCCGCGGCCCGGAATTTGACGTTGTCCAGGATTCTCATCTATTGCCCTCCCGTCATCTCCGATAACCAATGGTGCTACAGGTGACTGCGGTATTGCTGGGAATTGCCGGATCAATCTGGTGCGACCGTACGAATCCCAGCTCACGAATATCGCCACGATGTCACCGCTCCGGCCGGATTCGCTACGACGAATAGTGCGCCACGATTCGGCGGTGAGCGGCATTCACCCAGAATCTGACGCGAATTATCTGCATAACCTTGCGGCCCCGACTGGCACGCGGTACTAAATTGGAACACGTTGCAGAGTGAGGAGCGTCACATGGCGGCACCCAACATCCCAGCCGGATTCGACTTCACCGACCCCGATGTCTACGCCCAGCGACTGCCGGTGCAGGAACTCGCCGAACTGCGGCACGTCGCACCGATCTGGTGGAACGAACAGCCGCTGGGCAAGGGTGGCTTCGACGACGGCGGTTACTGGGTGGTGACGCGGCACAAGGACGTCAAGGAAGTGTCCCGGCGCAGCGACGTGTTCTCCAGCCAGCAGAAGACGGCGATCCCCCGATACCAGGACGGGACCGTCTCCGAGCAGATCGACCGCGGCAAGTTCGTGCTGTTGAACATGGACGCGCCGCACCACACCCATCTGCGCAAGATCATCTCGCGCATGTTCACCCCGCGGGCCGTCGAGTTGTTGCGGGACGAATTGAGCCGGCGCGCCCAACAGATCGTGCAGGAGGCCGCCGCCACGGGCCACGGCGACTTCGTCGAGCAGGTGTCGTGCGAGCTGCCACTACAGGCGATCGCCGGACTCATGGGCGTACCACAGGAAGACCGCAAGAAGCTGTTCCACTGGTCCAATCAGATGGTCGGCGACATGGATCCGGAATTCGCCGGCAACGACGCCATCACCGCTTCGGTCGAGCTGATCATGTACGGCATGGCCATGGCCGCCGACCGCGGTGCCAACCCGCGCGACGACCTGGTGACCCGGCTGGTGCAGGCCGACGTCGAGGGCCACAAGCTCTCCGACGACGAGTTCGGATTCTTCGTCATCCTGCTGGCGGTCGCCGGCAACGAGACCACGCGCAACACCATCACCCAGGGCATGATGGCCTTCGCCGAGCACCCCGACCAGTGGGAACTGTTCAAGCGGGAACGTCCGGCCACGGCCGCCGACGAGATCGTCCGCTGGGCGACGCCGGTGACCTCATTCCAGCGCACCGCGACGCAGGACACCGAACTCGGCGGCGTACCGATAAAGAAAGGCCAGCGGGTGGTGATGTTCTATCGGTCGGCCAACTTCGATGAAGAGGTATTCGACGACCCGTACGCGTTCAACATCATGCGCGACCCCAATCCGCATGTCGGCTTCGGTGGCACGGGCGCCCACTACTGCATCGGGGCGAACCTGGCCCGGATGACCATCGACCTCATGTTCAACGCCATCGCCGACCACATGCCGGATCTCCATCCACTCAGCGAGCCGGAGCGGCTACGGTCCGGCTGGCTGAACGGCATCAAGCACTGGCAGGTCGACTACACCGGCGTCAACGCAAGACCAGCCGCGGCGCAGTAGGTTTGGGCCGGTCCGGGTAGTCGAGAAGCGACTGCCAGTAGTCGTCGGACAACTCCTGGCCCGAGCGCAGCACCAGCGCCAGCCCGGTCGCCATGGCGACCCCGAGCAAGCCGAGCCACAGCCCCACGAGAGCGATGACCACCCATAGTGCCGCGGTGAGGGCGGGCCACCGCGAGACGGCCAGCAATGCCGGCGCGAAGAAGAAACCGGTACCGACGTACCAGGACGACCCCGTGCGGTCGGCCGCCATGACCGCCCGCAGCCACATCGGCGGCGCTTGCCTCGACGGGTCGGGTGCGAGGTGGGTCGTGGACATCTTTGTCGCCTCCTACGTGCGTTGCCGGACGATTCGAGACTGTCCCCCTCAGGTAAGTGCCGCAATTACCTGACAGGTAGTCGTCAGCGAGACGGGCAGCCGGGACACTTGAGTCGTGACCGTCACCAGCGCCGCCCCGCCGCACTCGCCGCAACCCTTCGGAACGCTCATGCGGCAGTGGCGCCAACGGCGGCGTATCAGCCAGTTGGACCTGGCCATCGAGGCCGACGTGTCAGCGCGCCACCTCAGCTTCATCGAGACCGGCCGTTCGACTCCGAGCCGAGCGATGGTGCTCAAACTCGGCACCGTGCTGAACGTCCCTGCGCGAGAACAGAATCGCCTGTTGCTGGCCGCGGGCCACGCACCCGTGTACGCCGAGCGGTCGCTCGACGATCCGGAGATGAGTGCGGTGCGCACCGGGGTCGACCGCGTCCTCGGCGCCTACGAACCGTTCCCCTGCCTGGCCGTCGACCATCTCTGGAACATCGTCGCCGCGAATTCCGGTATCGCGATCATGCTGCAGGAGGTGGCCCCAGAATTGCTCGAATCACCCAACGCCCTGCGTATTTCGCTGCATCCGGACGGACTCGCCCCGCGGATCCGCAATCTGGGACAGTGGCGCCATCACGTGATCGGCCGGCTGCGCCGTGAGGTTGCCGGCAGTGCGTCGGCCCAGCTGCACGACCTGTTGACCGAGATCGACGCCTACCCCGGCGGAGACGTCGAATCGTCGGATCTCGGAGGCGTCGCGGTGCCGCTGGAGATCGACGGCCCGGACGGCCAGGTGCTCACGTTCCTCAGTACCGTCACGACCTTCGGCACGGCGCTGGACCTGACCGCCGCGGAACTGAGCATCGAGGCATTCCTGCCGGCCGACGACGTGACGGCGAATGCCCTCAGGCCGGGCGGGTAGCACCGCCCGGCCTGGGTGCGTGTCAGGCGGTGGCGCTCGTCGTGGTGCTATCGGCACCGGTTGGCTTGGTGCCGGCGGTGACCGTCTGATTCACGGTTGCCACCGCGACGCTCGGGTCGCCATCGGGATTGGCCTTGCCATCGGTCAGATATCCCTGCACGACCACCGGAGAGCCCGGCTTGAGCGCCCAGTCCGCTGCGGTGGGCACCAGCTTGTTGGTGGTGATGACGACCGAATGCGTGGCGCCGTCGCCCGTTAGCGCGCTCGCCGAGCCACCGAACGACTTGTTCGGTGCTGCTGGATCGAAGAGCGTGACAGACGCCATACCGACGCTGGAGCCGCTGTACGTCAACTTCACCTTGATGGGCTTCGGCGGGCAACCCGTCTGGCAGTCGGAACTGTCACCCTCCTGCCACACCGCGTCGACGGTCAAGGTCGCCCCAGTGCCCTGTGACGCGACGCAGTAGCCCGTGGAACTGTCGAATGCCGATCCGGTTTGGCAGTGCTTGATGCCCACCGGTCCGGCGGGTCCGCACTTCTGGTAGGCGCCGGGATCGCCGGGGACCGGGACATAAGCCGCCGTCCCCCCGCTGACGTTGGCCTCCGAGCAGCTCTGCGCCGGCGCCTGCGGAAAGTCGGAAGTCGGCCGCGCTGCCGCGGGCCCTGAGCCGACCAGGCAGCCCGCCGTTATTGCGGCCGCGACGCCCAAACCACGCTTGGTGACAACTCTGAACATTGCAGTCCCCATCCACTCTTCCTGATCAGCACCCGTCGCCGATCGTGTCCAGCGCCTTTGGCAGCCGCGGCGCAGGTACGGCGGTGTACTGGTAGCCGACGTTGTCGGAATCAAAGCCGATCATGTAGCAGAAACCCGGACCCTGGGTCAGGTTGGCCGTCCAGTTGTTCAGCGTGGGTTCACATCTCGACTGGTCGACGTCACTGACCCGATAGGCCCGGTCGGGCTTTCCGGGCTCGTGTCGCCACTCGAGGAGGTACCCGAAGTGCGGCAAGGTGCACGGCCCGGCCGCGCGCGCCGACGACTGCGCGGACGCGCTCGTCGACGCCGACGTACCCGGGGCCCCGGAATGTTGGGCCGAACAGCCGGCGACCAGGGCGGCCACGACCGCCCCGGCCCCGGCTAATCTGTTGCCTCGCCTCACGAACTCGGCGACGCTCCGGCTGGCACCTCTACGGGCGGCGGACCGGACGGCGCCGGTGCCGGCGTCGTGGTGGGTGTGGCTGCCGCCGCCTGACCGTTTGCGGCCTCCAGGATCGGCGCCGGCTGGCCCGGCACCGCAGGCGCCGTGGTCGGCTGCGCCGATTCGGCCCCGGGGGCCGACTTGGGTGCCGCGCCGCCCGGATCCTCCAACGTCGGAACCTCCATCCCCGCACCGATATTCGTGCCGGGTGCCACCGACGGCAGCGCCGGGTTGGGCACCAGTCCCGCCCCGATACGGTAGCGCATGCTGCTCGAGGTCAACAGGTTTGACTTGTTGGGACTGAGCCCAAGTGCGCTCCCCGGCAACCCGTCGGCATTCATCGCGGGATCGACACTGGCTACCGCCCGCACCCCTCGTGCGTCGTACGTGGCCGGCGGTGGGCTGGTGATCCAGTTCGGCGCGAACGTATAGCTACCCGGGGTGGCACTCACCGGCACCGGCGGGCCCGGGAACCACGGCAGCACCGGCGGAGTCGGTGGCTGCGCGTCCGCCACCCCCGGCGCGAACGGTATCCCGATCAACCCCAGGATCACGCCCAGCGCCTTCGGACTTAGTCCCTTGATCGACATGATGATTCGCTTCTCCGATCCGTATCAGATCTTGTTGGGGTCACCATAGATCGCGAACTCCGTGTGCGACTTCGCTGTCGAGATCCTCAGATACGCGTACGAACGGATATTAACGTCACCACCGCAGGCATCTGCCTTGATGTGAATATTGTCGATGTCCAACATGGCCTGGCCGCTGTCATCGAGCGACATGTTCGCCAGCGGCAGGTCGACGATGACACCGGGCTGGATCACGGTCTGGACGAAGCCGGCCGCGCCAATCGTGCCGCTGACCCCGGTGAACGGAAGGCCGGCCGAACCGGCGGCGCCACCGGTACCACCGAGCTGCAAACCGGTCGAAACGTCGGACTGGCAACCCAATTGGTAGCCCAGGATGAAGATGCTGTCCGTGATGGGGCTCGACCCGCCGCTGGCGGTCGCGGTCCCTGATGCGGTCACGAAACCTTCCCGGGAGTTCACGGCGGCGGCCAGGTTGGGCACCGAGTTGATCGATTCATGGTCGATCTTGATCTGCAGGTGCCAGCCGTCGCGACTCACCTTGTCGTACACCTGAGGCGCCATCGGGGCAGGGTCGGCATGCGCCGGGGTGGACTCCATCGCGCCCAGCACGCAGATCGATGCTGCGGTAATAGCAGCGATCCGCTTAGGGGACAGGGAGATTTGACCCATGAGAGACAGGACTGCCATGCGATGCCTCAGCTTTCTTCACGGCCGACCCGCCCGTTGCGAGCGGCCATTGCTAGGACATAAAGCCAAGTAATTGTTACTGGCACGTTATCTGGCAGTTGCTTTAAAGATAAAGATATTTCGAAGCGCAGACCTGACCCCCTGCCGCACACGGTTCAAAATGCCGGTACCAGCAGGAGTGCGAGTTGGGCTGTACGCCAGGTGATCTCACGAGAGTACGCGGCGCCCGCAATGGAAGCCATTGACAGCATTCGTCCAGATTCACAGCATCTATACAGTTGCACAGCATTCATTCAGAATCACAGCATTCGCACAGCCATTTCGACCCGACTGAAATCGTTCAATAAAGCGATGGCGCAGCTCGGGTGATAAGTTCGCCGCCATGTGGCAGGCACGGGCATTGTTGGTCGCAATGCTGGCCGCGTCCGCCACGCTGCCGCTCGCCCGGGCCGACTCCGACACGGGCACCGAACTGCGCCCATTGGTATTGAGCCGAATCAACCATGATCCCACCGCATTCACGGAGGGACTGTTCTTCGATGGCACCGGTCTTTACGAGGGCACAGGCGAGCCGGGACACTCGCAGCTGCGTGAGCTCGATCCCGATACCGGCCAACTGCGTCGTGCAACGTCGCTGCCGTCAACGTATTTCGGCGAGGGCATCGCCGACGCCGGAAACCGCATTTGGCAGTTGACCTACCAGAACGGCGTCGCGATCGAATGGGACAAGGCCACGCTCGCACAACTGCGCGAGGTGCCTCTGCACGGTGACGGCTGGGGATTGTGCCGCGACGGCGACCGGCTGATCCGAAGCGACGGGTCGGCAACCCTGCATTTCCACAGTCTCGAAGACATGCACGAGACAGGATCGATGACCGTGACCTACCGCGGGGTCGACGCGACGGGGCTCAACAGCCTGTACTGCTCGGGCAACCAGATCTGGGCCAATGTCTTTCCGACGAACGCCATCGCCCAGATCGATGCCACCACCGGCACGGTCGAGACGGTGATACGTGCCGATGGCCTCCTCGACACCCCCCACCAAGCGGACGTCGACGTGCTCAACGGCATCACCCGCCTCGACAATGGCGATTTCCTGCTCACTGGAAAGAACTGGCCGACGATGTACCGGGTGCGATTCGTCCCGGCCTGACCGAAGCTTGGCGCACCGGCATCCGATGGCTCTACCCTTATGTGTCTTATGTGCGGCCGGGTTCGCGCCGCCACCAACAACATTGAGCCACGCACCCACAAGGGAGCCTCCGACGGTCAATGCAGGGAAGACCCCACCGACAGATCCGCTGACGGACACCGAGCGCCGGACGGCGTGGCGGCTGGCCGCCACCGTCGGCGTGGTGCTGACGATCGCGGCGGCCGCCGTCGCATTCGGTGAGTCGACGTCACGTCCGGCGCAATCGGATGGCCCGTGCATAAATGTCAGCATCGCCAGTTCAATGGGTGGCGGCGTTGAACATGCGTGCGGCATCTCTGCGCGTAACGCCTGCCAAACCGCCCGCCAGAAGCAGGATGCGCATTCGGTAGCCGTGTGGAAAGCCTGCGACGCTGCCCACATCTGGCCATAATCCAGCCACTCCGAGAGCAGCGCTATGCTGAGTCGAATACTCTGCGGTTCAAGATGTCTCGGCTCCGCACCGCAGCCACAGTGCCGTTGCGCGAGCCGTCAGCGACTGCGTGGCGGCTGGGAAATTACCGTCAATTGGCCGTGTAATTCCGGTGCTGAAACTGGACGCTTTGTTTGCAATTACTGAGAAATACAGAATTAACAATAGAATATCCGGCCGAAACCAAGCGGCGTGAAGATTTGGCGACCCAACATTCGCGACATGTCAGCAATGAGAAGGCGGCCGCATGAATCCATATCCGGACTGGCTCAGCTCGGGCGATAACACCTGGCAACTCGTCGCCGCGACACTCGTGGGCTTGATGAGCATCCCCGGCATCGCCGTCCTCTACGCCGGCATCGTGCAGAAGAAATGGGCGGTCAACACGATGCTGATGGCCTTCACCGGATTTGCACTCGTGCTGGTGGTCTGGGTGCTCTGGGGATTCAAGATGGGATTCGGCGAACCGGCGAAACTCGGACCCGGCATCCTGGAGTCCGCGGTCGGCAAACCGCGAAGCATCCTGGGCACCGACAACCAGCATCAAGCCGTCATCCCGCTACTCGACGGCAGCATGCCCAAGTTCCGCTTCCCCGAGAGCACCCTGGCCTACTTCCAGTTCGTCTTCGCGGCGATCACCCCATTGCTGTTCCTGGGCAGCGTCGTCGGCCGGATGAACTTCAAGGTGTGGCTGCTGTTCGTTCCGATGTGGTCCACATTCGCCTACTCGATCAACGCCTTCCTCGTGTGGGGTGGCGGCTTCTGGGCGCAGGCGCACGCCGGGGCCAGTTCTCTGTTCAGCACTGGCGCGCTGGATTACTCCGGCGGCTATGTCATCCACCTGGCCGCCGGCGTCAGTGGCTTCGTGGCTGCTGCGGTGATCGGCCCCCGACTCGCCCGCGACCGCGACAGAGCCGTGCCCAACAATCTGCCGATGGCCGCGGTCGGAGCAGGCATCCTGTGGCTGGGATGGAACGGATTCAACGGTGGCGACCCCTATTTCTCGGGCGCCAACGCCTCGCTCGCCGTACTCAACACCAACCTGGCGACCGCGTGCGCACTGCTCACCTGGGTGCTGTGGGATATCTTCGCCAGCCGTGAGCGCAAACCCACCTTCCTCGGGGCGATCAACGGAATGATCGCCGGTCTGGTGGGCATCACGCCCGCGGCCGGATTCGTCAACAGCTTCGGCGCCATGATCATCGGCGTCGTGGCCTCATCGCTGGTGTGGATGTCCTGGAACTGGCTGGGCCGCACGAAGCTGTTCGCGAAGGTCGATGACACCCTCGGCGTGATCCACACCCATGGCGTGGCGGGCCTCGTCGGCGGACTTCTGGTGGGCGTCCTGGCCGATCCCAACGTCATCGTTTACCTCGGCAACGGCAAGGACGTCAGCGATGTCACGGCCGCCGGTTGGCTCTGGGGCCATCACCCGGCACAGATCCTGGTGCAGCTGTGCGCCGCGTTGACCATCATCGTCTGGGACGCGTTGATCACGTTCCTGATCCTGAAATTCCTCAGCCTGTTCATGAAGCTGCGCGCGCCGGAAGCCGAACTCGAGCTCGGCGACATCGGCGTCCACCAGGAAGAGGCCTACCCCGACGAGAGTTTGGTCGGTGGCCGCATCGACACCCCGAAGGCATGACGACATGAAACTGATTACCGCTGTGGTCCAACCGTTCACGGTCCCGGACATCCACGACGCTGTCGAGGGGACCGGGGTGCACGGCATGACGGTCACCGAAGTCCAGGGCTACGGGCGTCAGAAAGGCCATACAGAGGTCTACCGCGGCGCGGAATACAAGGTCGAGTTCGTCCCCAAGTCCCGAGTGGAAATCGTGGTGGAAGACGAACAGATCGACACCGTACTCAGCGCCATCATGGGAGCGGCCCGCACCGGCCGGATCGGCGACGGCAAGATCTGGGTCACCAACGTGGAAACCCTGGTCCGGGTGCGCACCGGAGAACAGGGCAGCGAGGCGCTCTGAGCGCACAGACCCGGCTACGTCCTCACGACGCCGCTCAGGCGTTGATGACGATGGGGTCGCCGATGTTCACCTGGTTGTAGTACCACTGCGCGTTGTCGGTGCTCAGGTTGATGCAGCCGTGACTCACGTTCGAATTGCCCTGCTGCGCAACGGACCACGGGGCCGCATGCACGTAGACGCCGCCCGACGTGACCCGCACGGCGTAGTAGACCGTCAGCTTGTACCCCTCGGGGTCATTCAGCGGGATGCCGATGGTCCGCGAGTCCATCACGACGGGGTTCTCTTTCGCCATGGCTGTGAACGAACCCACCGGAGTCGGGTGCTTCGGCTTACCCATCGACGCCGGCATGGTCTTCACAACCTGGCCGTCGATGCTCACCGTGAAGGTGTGCCCGCTGATGCTCGCGACGCCCAGCGTGGCCGCGCCGGTGTCGAATGACTGCTTGGCCCCGCCGACCGACACCTTGATCGACGAGTGCGCCGGCCAGTACGTGCTGGGCGTGAACTGCACCTTGTTGTCGGCCAGCCACGCGAACGTACCTGCCGGCGCCTTCGGCATCTTCGGCGACGAGAACTCGATGGTGCGCTCGGCGCGCCCCCGGTCCGCGACCGGCTGGCTGAAGGTCACCGTGACGGGCATCCCGACACCGACCACGTCACCGCTGCTCGGGGTGATCATGGCGACCGGGAGGGACTCGGGCAATGCCGCGACAGCAGCACCCACGGAGCCGCTCAGCATCACCACCGCAGATGCAGCGATGGCCAGCGCGTAACGCACAGTTTTGGGCAAGGGGTCCATCCTCAGGTCCGAGATACGTTCACTACATATCGTAGTTCGGCGTCGTCGTTACTTTCGTTAGCCGCACGTACGATGCGGCATCACCTCGGGGTTCACTGCGTTGGTGCGGCGGGCTCCACAGGCGGGGCGCCGTCCGGCGCCGCCGCAGCCGGCTGCACCGCCGGAGCCGGGGCCTCCACGGGTACCGCGACGACGACCGAGTTCGGTGGCACCTCCGCCGGCGGGATGTCCGTGGCGGCAGGCGGCACGTCGGCGGGGTGTGCCGCAGGTTCGGGCTCGGCGACCGGGGCCGCCTGCGGCTCGAGGATCGGTACAGCAGACAGCGGCGCTTCGACCGGGGCCGATACCTCGGCCGAGGGCGCGGCAGCCGGCGCCACGTGGACCGCCGCAGGTGCGGCCGGTACCGCAGCCTCCTCAGCAGCCGCGGGCCTGGGGCTCTTGGTGACGGACGTCGACACCGCGCCGCGCGAGGGCAGGAACTGCAGCGTGACGGCCATCGACACGGACGCCACGAAGGCCGTCGACCCGACCGCCAGCATCGTCAGGGGCAGCGCGGGCGAGCTCGGCACCTGCTGCCGCCGGGAACCGCCCGAGCGATGCCGGCCGACCGGCGCCACCGTGGTGCGCTCGAGCGTCTGGGTGCCCTCGAAGGCATCGAAGGTCGGATCCCAGCCGTAATCCTGGCCGGCCCACTCGTCGGGGCGGGGCACATCGCCGTAGTAGTACGGCTCGGACAAGTCGGATTCGCCCGAGCGCACGGACACCAGCGCCGCGCCCCGGGCCAGGGCCAAATCCGCTTCTTCCGGCGTGAACACCGGCACCGAGAGCGCGTCCTGCAGCGCCGGGAGGATGGCCTCGAAGTTGCCTGCGGACCCGATGACCACCAGGGCCTCCGGCTGCCAGTCCGCCCGGGCGAAGACGGCGCTCAGCCAGCTCGTCAGCCCGGTCCTGGAGCCGATGGAATGATTCACGGCCGTGTGGACGGCGCCGCTGGCCGCGTGCACGATCATGGTGATCGCGAACTCCGGTTCGATGGTGCACACCGCAGTGGTACCGCAGCCCAGTGCCTCCGCGATGCCGCGGGCCACGGCCTCGTTCGCCTCCGGGAAGCGAACCGGCACCACATTGTCGAAACCCGACTCCGACAGCGACTGCATCAGCATCGAGGCCTCGACGTCGGCGTCGTCGCTCCAGGTCAGGCCGATCGACTTGAGCCGCAGCCCCCGCGTCGCCGCCAGGGCCTCGCTGCGCAGCACGGCAGCGGTGGCGTCCCCGGAGTTCATGATCTCGACGGCGTCGTGGTCCATGGTGAAGCCATCGACGTCATTACCTTCCACCAGGACCAGACCGATGGACGACGGAGTCATGGCCAAACCGAGCACCGCGTCCACGCAAACAACCCCTTAACGAAAATCGCATGGCGGCGTGCACGACCGGCGACGGCGCGCTTCGGCGCGCGGAAACTGTCCGGAATCGTGGTGAGACGAGCCACCCTTTGACCGGTGACTTTACCCGTTACCTGGGCCACAGTGCACGCTGTCCACGGGCCATCGACCTGCGGTGATTTGCCAGCTTTCTATGGCCCTGTGTTCAAACCGTTATCCGCATTAGCCACCTCACCCGCGGCCGGCGGGCGTGGCCCGGGTGGGCGCCACGACTTTGAAGGCAGGCGGAGTGCGGTATGCAGTGGCCTAGTTGTGACCTGTCGCTGCACGATCCTGTGATGGGGCGGCGGCAGAATTGCCGACAAGACCGGCCAGGAGGTCAGCATCATGACGGCACCGCCGCTCAGCCCGCCCGCCGTGGTCTCCCGTGACGAGGTGGGCGTCCACGTCCGTGGCCTCGGCTGCTCCTATGCGACGTGCACATGCGGCTGGACGGCGCGCCCACGGCACCTGCGGGCCGCCGCTGAGCAGGACGCCTGGACGCACTCCATCGAGTCCGGTTGCGCGCCGGCGTTCCCCCTGGTCAACCGGTAGCGTTCGCCGGTCGTGGCCGCACCCGATGTTGCGCACCGGTCGACGTCGTAAGACAGTGGGTTATGACCGAACAGTGGATAAAAGGATGCGCAGTACAGCGGATCTCCTTCCGCGACGGACTGGTGCTGGACATGGAGGACTACAGCGAGCTCGTCATCTCGGCACCCCTGGCCCTGACCCTGCCGGCGACCGAGACCGATCCGCAGGAAGTGGTCGCGATCAACCCGGCCGACGTCCGCAAGCAGGAGCGGCCGTTGTTCGATTTCGCCGGCCAGAAGTGCACGCAGGCCGAATGGGACGACTCCGGCAGCCTGCACCTGGCCTTCGCCGACGGACACCGGATCGACGTGCCCACCGACCAGGAGCACACGTCGTGGGAGCTCTACGGCAAGCGCCACGGCTACGCCGCGTGCCTGCCCCACGGGCGGGTGCGAGTGGTCCGGCATGACCTGCCGGACGACGAGACCGGCACCGACTGACCGCGCCGGCCGCTCACCCGAAGGTGTAGTCCTTCGGGTCGGCGTGGCGCGTCCAGGTCCAGTAGTCGACGAGGCGCCATGGGCTCAGGGTGTAGACGTCGCCGTCGGCGTTCTTGTAGAACGAGTGCCGGATGGACGGCTGCGACCAGACCATGGTGCGCATCTCGGCCTGGCTGCGCTGAACCCAGTCATCGAGCTTCTCGGGCCGCGGTTCCATCCAGCGACCGTGACCGGCCAGCAGCAGGTCCAAACATTCGGAGATGTAACGCATCTGGCATTCCGAATGGAAGATCAGGCTGCCGCCACTGGCGAGGTTGGTGCCGGGGCCGTACATGCAGAAGAAATTGGGGAACCCCGGGACGGTGATACCGAGGTAGGCGGTGGGCCGTTCGCCCCACTGCTCGGCCAGGACGCGGCCGTCGCGGCCGACGATCGTCATGGGCCACAGCACTTTTCCGGCGTGAAAGCCGGTGGCGTACACGATCACGTCGGCAGGATGCCGCTGACCGTCTGCGGTCACGACGGCGTCGTGTTCGATGCGCGCGATGGGCGTCCGGATCAGTTCGACGTGTTCGCGGGTGAGGGTCTGGAGCCAGCTGCCGTTGTCCTGCAATGTCCGTTTGCCGGTGGCCGGGTAGTCCGGAATGACCTTGGCCAGTAAGTCGGGGTTGTCACCGATCTGGCCTTTGATCCACTCCGTGAACATAATTCGGGTGACATCGTTGATCTCGCTCACCGCGCGTTGCTGATCCGGATAGTCCGGGTCAACGCGGGCCGCGGCCAGCCCCTTGTCACAGCCGGGCCAGAACAGCAGGAATCGGTACCAGCGGCCGTAGAACGGCAGGTGCCGCAGCGCCCATTTGACACCGTCGCCGACCATTGCGTGGTAGTTGGGATTGGGGAACATCCACTGCGCGGTTCGCTGAAAGATGCTGAGCGAAGAGACGTCATCGGCAATCGACGGCGCGATCTGGAAGCCACTGGCACCGGCGCCGACCATCGCGACATGCTTCCCGGTGAGGTCGACGTCGTGATCCCACTGCGCCGAGTGGAATGACGGGCCCGCGAAGTCGGCACGCCCCGAGATCGGCGGCAGATAAGGACGATTGAGTTGCCCCACGGCGCTGATGACCGCGCGGGCCGAGACTGCCTCCGCCGTCCCGTCCGGCCTGCGGACTGCCACCTGCCACGTCGCGCTCGCCTCGTCCCACGTCGCGCCGGTGACCTCGGTCTCGAACCGCACGTGCGGGCGGATGCCGTACTTGTCCAGGATGCGTTCGAAATAGGCCTGCAGTTCGGGTTGTTCGGCGAAGAACTGCGTCCAGTGGTCGCTGGGCTCAAAGCTGTAGCAGTAGAAGTGATTTCCCACGTCGACCCGGGCGCCGGGATAGCTGTTGTGCCACCACGTGCCGCCGACCCCGGCAGCGCGTTCGATGATGGTGAACGGAATTCCCGCCTCTTTCAAGCGGATACCGGCCAGCAGTCCCGATTCGCCGCAGCCGATGACGAGCACCGGGAAATCCGTGGCCGATTCGGCGTCCCGCCCACCGTCAGTCGCCCGGATGGCCCGGGTATCCAACCCGTCGAGCTCCATCTCCTCCAGCACCATCGGCACGTACTCGTCGGGCACCGGTTCGCAGACCAGCCACTCCATCATCTCCTTGAGCAGTTCGGCACCGATCGGCTCCGGCTCGGGGCAACCCCGGTCGCGATAGTCCGCGATCACCTTCAGTGCCAGGGTGCGTACCGCCGCCTTGTCGTCCTCGGACATGTAGCCCT
This sequence comes from Mycolicibacterium sp. CBMA 226, assembly GCF_009729075.1. GTDB lineage: Bacteria > Actinomycetota > Actinomycetes > Mycobacteriales > Mycobacteriaceae > Mycobacterium. The sequence goes on from NZ_VTGY01000020.1 coordinate 372,446, forward strand.
GAACCTCGTTGAGGAACAGCCCGGCAGGGCGCAGCGCACCACGGATCAGCTCGGGATCACCCGACATGTGCACCAGCGACAGCATCAGCGTCGGGATGCTGACGTCCAGCAGAGCACGGGCGATGTCCTCGTCGGACGTCGTAAATGGTTGTCCTGCATGTGGGTTACGCACCACATGGACCTACCACGTTCGGCGGATTCTCCGCAGCCGATTCCGCCGCGGTACTGCCCGGCGGGGCTTTACGCTCCGAAGATGGCCATCGCGTTACTCGACAACGGCGCACCGCCGGCGGACCTCGCACTGTCCGACATCGACCTCGGTTCGATCAAGTTCTGGGGCCGGCGCGACGGGTTCCGCGACGCCGCATTCGCGACGCTACGGCGCGAAGCACCCATTGCCTTCCACGCCGAGCTGACCCAGGACGGGTTCGAGTCCGGTCCCGGGCACTGGGCGCTGACGCGCTACGACGACGTCTTCTTCGCCAGTCGCCATCCGCACATCTTCAGTTCCGCGGAAGGCATCACGATCCCCCAGCAAACCCCCGAACTGGCCGAGTATTTCGGCTCGATGATCGTCATGGACGACCCGCGGCACACCCGGCTGCGCAACATCGTGCGCAGCGCGTTCACCCCGAAGGTGGTGGCGCGCACCGAGGAGTCGGTGCGCAACCGGGCGCGCAGCCTGGTCGAATCGATGATCGAGCGCCACCCGGACGGCCACTGCGACATCGTGGCCGACCTGGCCGGTCCCCTGCCGCTGCAGATCATCTGCGACATGATGGGCATTCCGGAGCAGGATCACGACCGGATCTTCCACTGGACCAACATCATTCTCGGCTTCGGTGATCCCGATCTGACCACCGATTACGAGGAGTTCTTCCGGTGCGCCATGGACATCGGCGCCTACGCCACCGGCCTGGCCGACGACCGCCGCGTCAATCCCTGTGACGACCTGACCACCGCGCTGGTGCAGGCCGAGGTCGACGGCGAACGACTGACGTCGAAAGAGGTGGCATCGTTCTTCATCCTCTTGGTGGTCGCCGGTAACGAGACCACGCGCAACGCGATCAGCCACGGCGTGCTGACACTCAGCAGGTTTCCCCAACAGCGCGACAAGTGGTGGGCCGACTACGACGCCGTGGCACCCACCGCTGTCGAGGAGATCATCCGCTGGGCCTCCCCCGTGGTCTACATGCGCCGGACCCTGACGCAGGATTTCGAGCTGAGCGGCGTGAAAATGCAAGCCGGGCAGAAGGTTACGTTGTGGTATGGCTCAGCCAACCGGGACGAGGCGAAATTCGACCGGCCCTGGCTGTTCGACGTGCACCGGAATCCCAATCCGCACGTGGGCTTCGGTGGTGGCGGCGCGCACTTCTGTCTGGGCGCGAACCTGGCCCGCCGCGAGATCGCGATGGCGTTCGAAGAGATCCACCGTCGCGTGCCCGACCTGACGGCCACGGACGAGCCCGACCGGTTGTGGTCGCAGTTCATCCACGGCATCAAGCGGCTGCCGGTCAGTTGGACGCCCCCGCGCTGACCGCCTACTGGACGATCAGCACCCCGACCATCCCGGGGTGATACACGCAGAAGTACGGGTAGCGCCCCCGTGTCGTGGGAGCGGTGAATGTCGTCTGCGCGTTGCCGCCGACTTTGACGTCGAACTGCCCCTTGACCTTTGACGTGACGGTGTGCGCGACGTCGTCGCTGTTGACCACCGTGACGCTCGCGCCGGGCGGGACGGTGAGCGGGTCGCCGAAGTTGAGCGCGGTGATCGTGATCGCCGGTCCCTGCACCGGACCGGTCACCGGTGCCGCACTGGCCGACGGGGTGCTGTTGGGTGCCGGCGCCGTAGCCGAACAGGCAGCAGTCACCCCGGCGGCGAGCGCCGTCGCCACGAGCACCGCCGCCATGCGCGTCGTCGTCATGTCAGGTACCTCGCCATCCAGGACTGCGTCTGCTGCCAGGCATCAGCGGCCGCGGTGGGGTTGTACCGCTGACCCGAGTCGTTGAAGAACGCGTGATCGGCGTCGGGCTCCACGACGATCTGATGAACCATGCCGGCCTGCTCGAGTGCGGCTGCCGCCGCATCCTTGCTCGCCGTCACCCGCGCATCCTTGGCGCCGTAAAAAGCCAGCACCGCAGCCTGTTTCGAGCCGGTGAAGTCGTGCGGGTCGGGCAGCGGCCCGTAAAACGGCAACGCCGCGGCGAGCCTCGGCTCGCCGGCGGCCAGAAGCTGCCAGGTGAGCCCGCCACCGAAACAGAACCCGATCACCGCCAGTTTCATGCCGGGCGCCCGTCGCTGCAGTTCGTCGAGCCCGGACCGCAGGTCCGCGATGAACTGCTCCGGGGGAATCTTGCCAAGTGCCGCGGTGGCCTCGGCCGGGTCGGTGAAGGCCGCGGTACCGCCCTGCGTCGACAACAAGTCGATACCCAGCGCCGAGTACCCGGTGCCACCAAAGCGGCCGACGACCGACCGCACCCAGTCGTTGAGACCTTTGTTCTCGTGGATCACCAGGACTGCCCCGCGGGGCTGGGCGGCCGCGGCCCAGGTCCCCTGCAGCTTGCCGTCGGCCCAGGTGATCGGCGCGGGCTGCACGGCGTTCTCCATCCCCGGCGGCGGCCCCGGCTCGACCGACGCCTTCCCCGACGCCGGGCTCGACGACGTCGCCACCGTCGGACCGCGACTCTCACCGCACGCGGCGATCAGCGCCGTCGCGGCGGCGGTGCCCATGCCCAACAGCGCGAGCCGGCGTAGCGCCTCGCGGCGGGATAACAACCCGTCCGCGTGGTCAGTGGCGATTTCCTCTGCGATGTACCGCTGCAAGGGGGTCACCCGAGCCAGTATCCGCCCGGATCCTGAGCGCCGCCCCAATTTCCCCAGGACTAGTAGACAATTCTAAAAAAGTGTTCACTTTTTCATTGACATGGGCCTGACCGGCACGCTTCTATAGTTAGGTGACCTCTGCAACGACGTTCGACACGATCATCCAGGGCGGCCGTTGGTTCGACGGAACCGGCGCGCCGTCTGCCGTCCGGGACATCGGAATCCGCGACGGTCACGTCGTGGCGATCGGCGTGAACCTGGATGCCACCGGATGCCCGAACGTCGTCGACGCCACCGGCAAATGGGTGACGCCCGGCCTGCTGGACATCCACACCCACTACGACGTCGAGGTGCTGGCCGGGCCCGGCCTCGCCGAGTCGCTCCGGCACGGCGTCACCACCGTGATGCTCGGTTCGTGTTCGCTGTCGACGGTTCACGTCGGCGGCGAAGACGCCGGTGACCTGTTCGGCCGGGTGGAGGCCCTCCCGCGCGATCACGTCATCGCCGCCGTCGACGAGAACAAGACCTGGGACACCGCAGAGGGTTACGTCGCCGCGCTCGAGGACCGTCCCCTGGGGCCGAACGTGGCCGCGTTCATCGGCCACTCCGACATGCGCACCGCCGTCATGGGCCTGGACCGCGCCACCCGCAAGGACGTCCGGCCCAGGCGCGGTGAGCAGGCCGAGATGGAACAGATGCTGGCCGCGGCGCTGCAGGCCGGGTTCGTCGGAATGTCTTCGCAGCAGCTGCTTCTCGACAAGATCGACGGTGACACCTGCCGGTCCCGCACCCTGCCGTCCACGTACGCGAAGGCACGCGAACTGCGCCGGCTCAAGACGCAGCTGCGCCGCTCGGGCCGCATCCTGCAATCTGGCCCGGACCTGCAGAACCCGCTGAACCTGGTGTCGCAGTTGGCCCAGTCACTCGGCCTGTTCCGTGAGAACCTCAAGACCAGCCTGCTGTCGGCGGCCGACATCAAGGCCAACCCCTACGCCATCACCATCATGGGTCCGGTGGCCAGGCTGGTGAACAAGCTCGGCGGCAACTTCCGGTGGCAGCATCTGCCGGTGCCGTTCGAGGTGTACGCCGACGGCATCGACCTCGTGGTGTTCGAGGAATTCGGTTCGGGCGCAGCGGCTCTGCACCTGCGCGACGAGGTCGAACGCAATGACCTGATGCAGAACGACGAGTACCGGCGCCAGTTCCGCAAGGACTACGAGAACAAGTTCGGCGTGCGGGTGTGGCACCGCGACTTCTTCGACGCCGAGATCGTCGGCTGCCCCGACGACTCGCTCGTCGGCAAGACGTTCGGCCAGGTCGGCGTCGACCGCGGGCTGCATCCGGTGGACGCGTTCCTCGATCTGGTGCTCGAGTACGGCCGCGACGTCCGCTGGCGCACAACGATTTCCAACCACCGCCCCGAAGTGCTGAAGAAGCTGGCCCGCGATCCCGGCATCCAGCTGGGCTTCTCCGATGCCGGTGCGCACCTGCGGAACATGGCGTTCTACAACATGGGCCTGCGCCTGCTGCGCCACGTGCGCGACGCCCAGCGCGCCGGCACCCCGTTCCTGACAGTCGAACAGGCGGTACATCGGCTGACGGGCGAACTCGCCGACTGGTATCGCCTGGATGCCGGACACCTGCGTGTCGGTGACCGCGCCGACCTGGTCGTCATCGACCCGGAGCGGCTGGACGATTCGCTGGACGCCTACGCCGAGGCCCCCGTCGAGCAGTACGGCGGGCTGTCACGCATGGTCAACCGCAACGACGCCACCGTCGCCGCGGTGTTCGTCGGCGGGCAGCAGGTGGTCCACGACGGGGTGCCGACCGATCTGGTCGGAAAGACCCGCACCGGCCGCTTCCTGCGCTTCGCTCGTCAGGCCCCAGCTCTGCCCGTCGCCCAGGAAGGTGAATTCGCCAGTGTCGGTTGAGGATACGATCCACGGATTATGGCAGGCGCTGTCGGCGCGCGATTGGGTGCGGCTGAAGGATTTCGTGTCCGACGACTGCATCTACCTGGACATGCCGGTCGGCCCGGCCGCCGCCGCACGCGGGCCGGAAGACATCGTCAAGCGCCTGAAGATCGGGCTTGAGCCGCTCGCGTCATACGAGAATTTCGACGGCCTGCTGCTGACCAACGGCGCCGATGCCATGTACGAGCATCACGAGGAATGGCATTGGGAGACCGGCGAATCCGCGATCCTCAAGTTCGTCACCGTGCACCGGGTCGAGAACGGCAAGGTGACGCTGTGGAAGGACTACTGGGACATGGGCGCGCTGTCGAACTTCGCGCCGCCGTCCTGGCTGGAGAATTTCGCCACCGCCGACATGTCGTGGATCTTCGACGCGACGGGGCTGGTCTAGCTTTCAGAGGGTGATCTTGCAGGCCTGACCGATGTCGAGGGTGCGCAGCATCCGGCCCATGCCGAGCCACATGGCGCACGACAGCGCGAGGTCGGTCATCAGCTCGTCGCTGAAATGCTCTGCGGCACGGGCCCAGAAGTCCTCGTCGTCGCGCAGCCCGGTGTGGTCGGACGCGAAGCGGTAGGCGAACTCGGCGGCGATGCGCTCCTGATCGGAGTAGCCGGGCCAGGTCTGCCAGACGCCGGCATGGTTGTAGAGGTCTTCGTCGACGCCTTCCGCCTCGGCCGCCGAGTCGCGGGTGTTTTGACACACCACGCACTCGTTGTCGAGGGCGATCACCACCCGGGCGAGCTCGCGGACCCGTAACGGCAAGCGGCCCTTGGTGTAGACGGCGTTGGTGAAACCCGCCATGGCCGTGCCGATGTCGGGTGACTTGACCACCCAGGCGGTTACGTCTTCGTCGGTGAAATCTCCGATTCGGCTCACTTTTCGCACGCTACGCCAAAACTGGAACGAGTTCTAGTTTTTCGCGTGAGGAATGCGCCGTGACCACACGACGCCGCAGATGGAAGTTCCTACGACGGCGGGCGCGACACGCACTGCGCCGCGTAGAGCTGCTCGCCGAGCTTGTCCATCAGCTCCAGCTGCGTTTCCAGATAATCGATGTGGTTTTCCTCGTCGGCGAGGATGGCCTCGAAGATGTTCGCACTCGTGGCATCACCCTTTTCGCGGCACATGATGATGCCCGGCTTGAGGCGGGTAACCACCTCGTACTCGATGGCCAGGTCGGCCTCGAACTGCTCGCGCAGGGTCTGGCCGACGCGCAGCGAGAACAATCGCTGATAGTTGGGCAGGCCGTCCAGCAACAGAATGCGGTCGGTGAGCGTTTCGGCGTGGTGCATCTCCTCGATCGACTCTTCACGGGTGTGTTTGGCCAGTTCCGTGAAGCCCCAATTGTCCTGCATTTTCGAGTGCAAGAAGTATTGGTTGATCGCGGTGAGTTCACTGGTCAATTGCTCGTTGAGCAGCTTGAGGATTTCGGGGTCGCCTTGCATTACGGCTCCTTTTAACACCATCGGGGCTGGATCAAGTGTCACTGACGCGGACCTACAGCGCGCCTGTGCCCAACCTAGTCCAGCGCCCCGGGGTCGGCGACGGGATTCGGTCCGCGTTTCCCGGCCGATCGACCCGCCCGACTCACCGGATTCGAGATCCACCACTACCGCGCTGGCCAGCAGCCATGGACTGGCTGCCCTAAGTAAGGTTAGACTGCACTAACCGCCGCGGCGCCCGTCGCGGTCCCCGAGCGAGCCCCGGAAGGGCAGGACCCATGAGCGAGCAGCCATTGCACTCGCTCATCCTTGCCGCCGATTATCGCGTCGACAATGTCGAATCGATGTGGGAGCGGCTGAAATCGCACCGGTCAATTCTCACCGAGCTCTCGGCGCATCACGTTGTGGTGTATTCCTCGCTGTGGGAACCGGGACGGGTATTGGTCACCGTCGGCATCCGCAATGCGAATTCGGTCCGCGAAGTTCTGCGTTCGCCCGCGATATTCGAATTCTTCGACGCCTCCGGTGTGGACGACATTCCCGCTGTCTTCGCCGGCGAAGTGGTCGAGAAGATCGAGCTCGCTGCGCCGCCACCGGGCCAGCGTGCCGTCGCGTCCGTCGTCGTCGGCGTCGTGACGGCGGTCCAGGACGTGCCCGCCCTGATGGACAAGGTGCATGACGCAGCCGACCGCTTCCGGGACGCCGGCGTATGCAAGGTGTGGGTATACCGGGCGTTCGATGACGGCCACGAGGTGCTGATCCTGCAGCAGATCGAGACCGAAGCCGCTGCCCGCCGCTGGATCGACCACCCCGACGCGGCCGCCGAATGGATGTCGGCCGCCGGATTCGGCGTCTACCCAACGGTTTTCGTGGGCACCCTGGCCCACATCACGTCGATCGACGAGGCGGCCAACTGATGTTCGTCTGCCTGTGTACCGGAGTGACCAGTCAGGTCGTGACCGAATTGGTGGCCGACGGCGCCACCACGTCGAAGCAGATCGCCGAGAAGTGCGGCGCCGGCCTGGACTGCGGCCGCTGCCGCCGCACCGTGCGGGCCATCATCGAAGCGGCCCGCACCGACTGTCCGGTGCACCGGGCGGGTTAGCCCTTACGGCCCACGAACGCGCTCAACGCGTCGGCATTGGCAGCCCCACCGAGCAGCTCGGCGAACTGACCGGACTCCCGCTGGGTCGCCGCGACGATGGCCGCACGAGTCGGCTCCACCATCGCGTGCTTCACCGCCATCAGACTCGAAAGCGGCCGCGAGGCAATGATTTCCGCGTGCCGACGCGCCTCCGGCAGCAGGTCGTCGGGCTCACACACCCGCCACACCAGACCCATCCGCAGCGCCTCCTCAGCGCTCACCCATTCCGACGACAGCAGCAGCCAGGCGGCGTTCTGCCGTCCCATCAGCCGCGGCAACAAGTAGGACGACGCCGCCTCCGAGGCCACACCAAGGCTCGTGAACGGACACTTGAGCCGTGCGGTGGTCGACATGAACGCCAGATCGGCATAGCCGAGGATCGTCGTACCGACGCCGAGCCCGACCCCGTTCACCGCACAGATCAGCGGCTTGGGGAACGCCGTCAGCGCCTCGATCAGACCCGGAAAGCCGTACTCCCCCATCCGATATTCGGGGTTGGTGACCATCTCCTGCATCTCGACGAGGTCATTGCCGGCGCTGAACGCCCGGCCCGCACCGGTGATGAGGACCACCGACACCTCGGGATCAGCCGCGGCCTCCTTCAGTGCGATCGTGGTCGCGTCGTACAGCGCTTCGCTGAACGCGTTGAGCGCGTCGGGCCGGTTCAGGGTCAGGGTACGAACCCGGTTGGTGTCCTCGATCTGAACGAGCTCGGAGTCGGTCACAGGTTGTCTCCAAACGGGTTTCGCATGAGGTAGCGACTGGTGGGCACGGTGTCCACATTGACGTTGGCGCCGAAAGCCGACGTGCTGGCGACCATCTTGCCCGCGCGGTCGGCCAGGTCGGCGTCGTCGGCGGCACCGAAGAACGCATGCAGGCTCGCGGTCGCCTCGATGGGAAACAGCTCCTCGACGATGGCACCGAGTTGCGGGGCGCCGGGCGTGAGCGAACGCACCACCGCGTTCTGCGTGTAACCGAACGTGGATTGAGTGTCGATGGCGATCTGGGTGTGGTCGATGTGCCACCGGCGGAACCACTCTCGCTCGTCCATGCCCTCGGGACGGCGCAGCAGCGCGACATTGGCCAAGCCGGCGGTGCGTGCACCGGGGACCACGGTCGGACCGGCCATCGGCACCGATTCGGTGACCAGATACGCGGCCAGCTCGGTGCATTCGGTGCGCAGTCGATCCAGCACCGCGGTCATCTGTGCGCCGTAATACTGCTGCGTCCACACGCTGATCACCGCGACGACCGGCGGGTCGAGCGTGGTCAGCAGCATCAGCGAGTCGCGGACCGCGCCGTCCTTGACGTTGACCGCCAGACCCGGCACCCCCAGCGCCAGCACCTCGTCGGCGACCTGGGTGCGCAGCTGCTCACACCACGCGTCGTCCGCCGTGTCACGCCGGAGCGTGACGATGACCTTCTCCATCGAACCCTCCCGGTCAGTCCCGCGCCCAGCGCGGAGTGATGAACACGCCCTCGGCCTCCACCGTGATGCCCTCGGCATCGGCGATGTGCCCGACCGCGTACGTCTTGATGCCTTCGGCCCGGACGATGCGGGCCTCGGTGTGCAGATCGCCGAGCCGCGTCATGCGCCGGTACCGCATGGTGAGCGTCCCGGTCAGACGCGGCTGGCCGGGGAGACTCGCCCCCTCGCCCAGCACATGGTCGAGGATCATCGCCGACACCCCGCCATGGACATGGCCCGGCGGGCCCTCATACGCGGCGCCCAGACGGAAGTCGGCCGACACACTGCCGTCCTCGGCGCGGATCAGATCCACCGGCGGCGCAATCGGATTGCGCACCCCGATCACCGCGTTGCCCCATGGCATCTCACTGCCCTGCGCCCCGAACCGGATGCCGAACGAGCCCGGTAGCTGCTGGGCCCGCAGCCGGGCGGCGGCGGCGTCGATCTCGGCTTTGACCGCCGCAACCGTGTCCGCCCCGGTCTCCGTTCGGATGGTGGCATCGATCAGCGCGCGCACGGACTGCGTCAGCGGTTCATAGATGGCCCGCATCCGCGCGACCTCGTCGGCGCTGAGCTTCTGCAAGGTGTCCTCGAGCACCCTTGAACTAGAACACGTTCTAATCGGACTGTCGAGGGTGGGGTCCCATTGCCTGCGCGCCAACAGATTTGGCACCGCCACAACGGTTCGCCGGCCAATACGCCGGATCATCGTCCCGCCCGCCACCAGCTACCGGCAATTTTCTCTGCAGCAAATCTTGTGCGGGCGTCAAGAACCGTATTTACCGGGACCCGCGGTCCGCCCGGCCGGGCCCACCAACCAACTCCATACCCAGCCGGACAGCGACGCGCCTACCCCACCGGCCGCCACCCTGAAACCCGAACGAATTACTTTCAGCTGCGATTTCCGGCCTGGCCCCACCACATAGCCGACTGGACACACGCCATAACTGCCAAACGCTCGTGCCATTCGGCGGAATACTGTACATCGGCACAGCGGCGGATTAAAGTCGGCACACAGGTCTCCGTCGTCGTGCGTGCAGCAAACTTCAACGGACAGCACGGCAATGTAGCCCCCGAATACTGCCCGCACGCGGGCAGGGTGCGGTCGTTAAGGAGTTCAGGTCGATGCGGATCGATACGTTCGCCGGATGCCAGGTCTCGCGTGTGACAGTCGTGGATTCATACGAGGTCGTCCATGCGGGCGTCTCGGCCTGGCTCCGCGAGGACTGCGCACCCTGCGCTACCCCCACCGCCCTCTACCCCGATGCCGAACAGTTCCTGCGCCGTAACCCCATTCCCGAAAACGGTGGCGAGGTAGTGCTGCTCGGGCTCCGGGCAGACGAAGCGACCGGCCTGGCTGCCGTGCGTGAACTCACCAACCGCGGCTACCGCGTCGTGGTGTACTCCCATGTCGCCGACCGCGACGTGATCCGTACCGCGATCGACTCGGGCGCCGTGACGTACCTGACCCAGACCGAAGGCCGGGAACACCTGATCAAGGCCATCCGGGCCGCCGTCACGCCGTTCCCGTACATCGGGCCGAGCATGGCCACCGCCCTCGACGACCGCGACTTCTGTCTGCGTCCGGTACTGGCGCCGCGAGAGCAGGAGGTGCTCCTGGCCTGGTTCCGGACGGACAGCAAGGAGCTGGCCGCGCAGCAGCTGTTCGTGGCCCCCAGCACCGTGCGCACCCATCTGCAGCGCATCCGGGCCAAATACGCCGCCGCGGGACGCCCGGCCGGCACCAAGGCCGCGCTGGTGGCGCGCGCCATCCAGGATCGGATCATCAACATCGACGATCTGTGAATCCGTAAGCTCTCCGCCATGACCGTCACCGCTGATGATCTGCGCCATCTGAACCGCTGCGTCGAGCTGGCTCGTGAGGCGCTGGAGGATGGTGACGAGCCTTTCGGCTCCCTGCTGGTGGACGCGGACGGCGTCGTGGTGTTCGAGGACCGCAACCGGGTCTCCGGCGGGGACAAGACCCAGCACCCCGAATTCGCCATCGCCCGTTGGGCGGCAAGCCATCTCGATCCCGCGCAGCGGGCCGCCGCGGTGACCTACACATCCGGCGAACATTGCCCGATGTGCTCGGCCGCGCATGCCTGGGTGGGTCTGGGCCGCATCGTCTACGCGACATCGTCGGCGCAGTTGGGCGGGTGGTTCGGTGAATGGGGCGTCGCGCCGTCCCCCGTTGCGGCACTGCCCATCTCGGCTGTCGCGCCCGGCGTGCCTGTCGACGGCCCCGTCGACGAACTCGCTGACGCCATGAAGGGGCTCTACGAGGCGGCGTTCCGCCCGTAACCCTGTTCCGAGTCGCAATCGTTAACCAATTGCGATGTCTCTCTTCAGCATCGGTCCATGGAACCGCGGCGTCGCAATGCTTCACTAGTAACCACGGGAGCCTGCCGTTACCCCCGAGACGGCGGGCTCCCGCCTCCTATTTGGGGAGTTATCACGGCGGTCGATGCGTGAATAGTGTTGCCTTGCTTACGGATTGGTCTCAGTGCCATCACTGTCAGGCGTCGCGACATCGCTGCCGATGTGTCGGTCATGTTGACCGCTCAGCATGGCGCGACATGCGGAAACATGGGGCGACCAGGCGAGACTGTTGACCTACGTCAACACGTCAACACCCCAAAAAGTGACCCGCCTGATACACGGCGTGTACACGCCGTACCGTCTCCCGGCGTGATGACAACCACACCCGCAGAAGCCACGTACGTCTCCGACTGGGAACTGATCGCGCACCCCGACGACTACCGCCGCCACTTCACCACCAGCCACACGGCCACTGTCACCGGGCTCCCTGAGCTAGGCGGCACGGCGACCCTGCCCGTGCAAGGTGAACAGCGCCAGGACGGCACGGTGACCCGCTACGTGGACGTGGATAGCCAAGGCGCGTTTACCGCCGATCAGCTCCGCGCCCTGGCCGTTGAGTGCCTAAGCATGGCCGACCAGCTCGACAACCCGGCTTAGGACGTGAACCCGCCCCGGTGACTCATTTCCGGGGCGGGGCCACTGGCCGCGCTTAATGGCAAGAGGTAAGCGCCACGCGGCCCGCCAAAGGGAGTTTCGTAGTAATTAGCGTTTAGCAGTGCCATCGGTTACCGGCCCATAAAGGCTATTAGGGCTGTAGTAGTCCAATAGATTCACTGCACACCGAAACGGACGTTTCGGCATGTCGCGGCAGGTGCACCCGCCCTGCAATCAGCTCGCACACACCACCTCGAAAGTGGGACTTACGGGCGTCCTTACCGCTGCCGAACGGTTCCTATTCCGCCCGACAAACCCATTCTAAAGATGGGCAGTTTGTTAATAGGCCCGGTCCCGGTACCGGTTAAGCACGTAGCTTTCCGCTACCGACCACCCATCGAAACCCGCCCTGAGCTGGACCGCGAACGGCCCCATACTGCGCTGTCCAATGATCTGCGACGTATCAGCAAGCAACCTGGCAGAGGCAGACAGGATCACAGCCGCCACGTCCTCGGACGGTTCCCCAGCGGCTGAAAATCCCTTGCCCCGCGTGTACGACCGGGCCATAGCGGTAACCACACTGATTACCGCCGTGGCCTGGTCTGCGCTGACATCCTGGCCGGTGAACGCCGCAAGATCAGCACTCGTCGGCGTAGCCACTGGCTTAAGCCTCAGTCAGTAGCGTGACGCCCTTAGCCTGCAATAGGCCAACGTCATAGCGGGTAACCACCCGAATGCCCTGGCTGTCGTAGTCGCCCCAGGTCTGGTCAAGCACCTTGATCTCAGCATCCAAGTCACGGGCAACCGCCACCTTGGACATGTCCACCAGGCCGACACGCGCCTTAGGCGTGGCACCCGCCTTAGGGATGTTCTCCGTGATGATGACCGGCAGGCCGAACAACTGGAACGCAACGCCCGCCTGCACATTTGCGCCCGACGTATCAATGACGTACCGCTTATCGGTGGCCGAGACCTTAACCTTGCGAATCTTGGCGAAACTGTCAGCCGTCATAACCCAATGGGTCGGGTTAACGTGATTGCCCTGCGCGGTCGCAATCGCATCAATCAGCGTGTCAGGGTCGGTCAAATCCAGCGTGCCGGTAGTAATGCCCGACTGGCGGAAAATGCCCTTAATCGTGTTGCTAGCGCCGTCGCCATCCCACAGGTACTTATCCAATGCCTGAGCGACATTAGAAACCAGCGTGGTCTTAAGCGTCGCGTCCAATGCAACAACCGACTGACGCAGCATTTCATTAGAAACGCGGGTAAGCACCTTAAGTGAGTTAAGCGCGGTAGGCAGCAAAACCACCTCGTCAAAAGTCACATCGCCATCAGTGATTTGCGTACCCGGCCCGAAGAATCCAGCCGTGACGCCCGACGCGATACGCGGAATGCGCAACGTCTGATTGGTGTCGAAAATCTGCGGTCCGGCAGACAGGAACGTCGATTCCTGCACCAAAGGCTGGACCAAAACATTAGAAACCTGCGACTGCAAAAGAGTCGGATTATTAGCAGGCACCTTGATAGTCATATTTAGTTGTCCTTCTATTCAGTTATTATTTAGTTGTCTTGTTTGTTAGCTGCCGGAATTTATGAAATTCCAGACCTCAGCATGTCCAGCAAGCTAACGGGGTCACTACCCTGATCCTTGACGCCCTGGCCGACATCGCCGGTAACCCGGCGCGCCTTAAGGTGCGGTTTAGCGGTAATCAACTGTTCGACCGCCGCCACCAGGGCATCAGGGTTGGTCAGGTGTTCTTCGCTAAACGGCAAGTCCGAAGGGTCTGCCAGCAAGCCGGTCGCCCGGACCACCTCGGTGTGCAGTTTCTCGGCGGTTTCCTTGGCCCTGAGTCGGTATTTAGCATTTTCGTCCCGTAGGCCGGTGACATATTCACGCGTAAATGCCTCTGCCTCGCCCGTGGGCGCGCCAGATCCAGTTTCGGTAGTGGTTACCTCGGTGGGCGCATTGTCGACGGTCTGTGTCGATTCTGGCCCGGTGTTTTCAGTAGTTACAGAATCAGTCTGTTCACTCATGAATTTATATCCTCTGTCTTTTATTATGCGGCCTTCAGTTGGCCATCAACCATTTTTGTGCCGGGAAATGGCGAACCGTGCTGGTTCATTCGTTCCGCCGTTAGCTCAGCGTGCTTAGCAATAGCCATTGAGAACTCAGGGTTAGCGTTCGCCAATGCGTCCCGCTCAGCGTCGTAAAGCTCGCGGTCAATTTCGTCTTGGGTATATCCGAGACGACGCAACGCGCCAGACTTCGACAACAGGCCCGCTTGCAGCATCTTCACAACGGCGTCCGTGTCCTGAGCCAACGTGCGCGTAGACGCGTCGGCCCACTGGATGCGCACCTGAACAACAGCAACCGGCACGCTGTCACGTACCGCCACCATCAGCTTGGCGACGGTCTCCCAACCACGCCCAAACACCAGTTGCCGAGCCTCGGCCCTGGCCGTCAATGACGCCTCAGCGGCCCGCATCGCATCTGCCGTTGCCGGGTTGGCCGTCGTGATGCCGATGTAGTGGGCCGGTAGCGCCGACACGGCCATGATCTGCCCCAGTAGGACGCCTACGCCCTTTTCGTAGTGACTCAGGTCTGCCGAGTCGAGCTGACCAAACTTGGTCTCCGGCTTTTCGGCCACCATTGCCCTAGCGCCCTCAGGGATGGGGTTAACAGCCTCCGTCTTGGGTTCTCCGTTGCCATCCAGGACAGGGTTGCCGTCAGCGTCCAATATGGGGCGTTCTACCAGGTCAATGCCGGTAGCCCAGCGGCGCGGGCGGCCCACGTACTCACTGGTCACCATAAGGTCTGTGAGCATCTTGTTTAGGCCGTCCACCAGCGGCATTAGGTCGTCAATCTCGCTTAGGCCCGGCTCGAACATGGCGAACCCGGCCCACGGGCCAAGGACTAGCGTCCGGTCAACGTTCTTAAGCTCAACCACGGGCACCACACCCAGCGGGTTATCAAGAATCTCGATCAGCTCGAACCCGGACGTAGCAGGCCCCGCAGTCTGCGCAACCCACTTCTCAATGCGGTCAGGCAGATAGAGGACCGCGAACGTTTGAGTCTTTGTGCGCCAACGCTTTACAGCCGCCGTAATCTCCCGGCTACCGGGGTCACGTGCCACCTGCATTTGCTTAGGCGACTCGATAGACACCTGAGGCGTACCGTCGGCACCGGCCCAAACCACAACAAAGCTGGACCCATACAGCAGCGCGTCACGATGCGCCGACATGCACAACTGGTCAAGATCGTTCTTAACCCAGTCGTCCCAGACATCAGCACCGGTAAACCCGATAATCCGCAGGCGCTCCGCGATACTGGTCACGGCCAGGCGCGGAATGTTCGATGACATCCGGGAAAAGCGACCATCCAGCGCCTTAGCCGCATCCGGTGACAGAAATGCTAGCGGTTGCCGACCCTCGTAATAGTTTTCTAGCTGCTGGTAACGCGACTGCGGCGCGTCCAATTGCATCAACAGGTCAACCAATAGGTTGCTACTCAAAATAAAACCTCTATTCAGTTGTAAGTGGTAAGCGTTCTAGCTTCTAAATGACGCGTACCTACGTTTAGGTTTAGCCTGATTGGCATACCAAGAACAGCGCGAATGGCACATCATTAGGGCCGTAGCAAGATCAATCTTTAGCGCATTCCTTGACCGCGATTGCTTAGCCAACCGAATGCCCTTATCGGATTCCTTAACCGATGCCCTTAAGACATGCGCCCTAAGTTCAGAATCGCCGGAATGGGTAAGGCGCTTATTCAGCACGCCCGAACGCAAATCGTTAGTGGCCGCTGTTTGTCGTCGCGGGTCTTGCGGGTACTCCACCATGTTCAGACCCTCAGCGGCCAGGACATGCGCTGACCTGGTGAAATACGCCGGATCAAACGCAACCTCACGCACCCGATACCGCTTAGCCGCGTCCCTGATTGCCTGCTCAACCTCAAGAATCGGCACGGTCCACCCGTCGTCATCCTTGGGCTTAGACCAGGCGGCCAGCCGGTCAAAATGCGGCTTGTCGGCAACGGTGCCGATCACGATTGCCGTTGTGTCGTTGTTCTTACTGGCGTCGACACCTAGAACAACCTCAGCGCCGTCAGGAATGCCACCCGATACGGCGATAGCGTCCCAGTCAGATTCGCTCGGCAGGAACGGACTTTCGTTGGTGACCACCACCTGACAAAGGCGCTTACGGCGGAATTCGTCCTCCCCGGCTGACTTGATCATTGCCAGCGCCGTGCGCCGGTCAATCAGGTCATCTATCTGCGGGTTGGCCAGCTCTAGGCAGTGGACACACGTCACCGGATGGTTCTCAAACCCTGCCGCTGACCATTCGACAAACGCTAGGTACGGGTCGTCAGGGTCGGCCTGGTGCTGAGCACGCAGGTCCATCAGCACCGACGTTTCACGGTTCGGAGGCGTCCCGATGCCCAGCGCAATGGAGTTCGGCAACTTACCGGCACCCATGAGCAGGGTTCGCCAGGTGTCCTCGGCAATCTCGCCCAACTCGTCGGCCAGGGCTAGCGTCCACGTCCCAAGGCCCTCTAGGCGCTTAGCCTCTGCCGGTAGAGCCGTCAGTTTCGACCGCTTGCCGGGTACCTCGATGCGGTCTGTGTAGATCACCGCACGGCTAGCCAGCTCCGGGTTAAGTTCCACCATGCTCTTAGCCGGACTGAGCATTAGACCGGCTTGGCGTTCGTCTACCGCGACGATGGGAATTTCGTTGCCGTCCGGCCCCGTGAACAGCTCATATAGGGCTAGTGCGGCCATCAGGCCGGTTTTCCCAAACCCACGCGGTGCCAGGATTCCACCAGTGACCGGGCGGGGCACCGGATCAAGAAACGGCCTTAGCGTGTCTATCTGCCAGGGCCTTAGCTTCATCGGCTTATTGGCCCCGGTGCCCTTAGGAACAATCAGGTATTTGTTTACGAATGCCTCGAATTTGGCCACGCCTGATTTGCGCGGCTTGAATGGCAGGGGTGATAGCTCTACCTCGCCTTTAGGTCCGCGTTTGGTAGTCAATAGATCACCCCGCTATTTAGTTGTTATTCAGTTATTGATCAATTTACGGGCGTCCAGAAAGTGACGCACGCCCGTAAAATTGCGGGCGCGCTCAAAATTGCTGGTCGAGATCACTTTGGGGACGTGCCCAATGTGACCGGCTTACTGTGCCGGTCATCGCTTTCCCGGCATCGGGATAGTGACGCCCTTACGTCACAGTGACGCCCCGCAGTACGAAAACCCGCAGGTCAAGACCACTTTGTAGCCAGCTACAACGCCGCGACCTGCGAAAACGCCCAAACGACGCCCTAAAACCGCCGAAAACGACACTCCGCGGCTGCACCACTGCCGCAAACGCGCAGGTCAGGCCGGTAATGTGAAGCGTGGAGTTAATTCGGCTCTGTGCTGGCCGATCAAGAGGAGGATCGGCGCAGGTCGGGGCCTCCCGCCACCCGGTTAGCAATTTTGCCGGCGTCGGCATAATCGCAGGTCAGAGTCTTGCGGATCAAGCAATGGCAAAGGGTGTATGCAGTACGGACACCCTTTAGCTGCAAGGGGCCTCACAGCGTGAGCACCCTTAGCCGCGCTTTGGTAATGCTCGATGTCACTGCGCGGTCACGGCGCGGTCACGGCACCCGCCTAAATGGTTGCGGAGTTCCGATTGACCGGTAGCGTTTTTCGTGAGGGGGAATCTCGTCCCTTAGGAGTGATCAGATGTCCAATGACGTGCAACGTTGCCGTAAGTGCGACAGTCCATTGTCAACCGATTTCGTTACGGCGTTCTCGGCGCGGGGAAACGATTATCGCGTGCAGAAGGTGTGCACCAACCCGCATTGCACCACCCACCAAACACCCGGCTACAACCATGACGCGCCGTCTGATTGAACCTGGCCGACTACTAGGAGTGGCTAATGAGTGAAGTAACGCCCTGGGTTGTCGGCCCGCTTGAGTGCGAACGGTGCGGCTCGCCAATGTTCGAGCGCACACGTAACACCTACACAGCTCAGTCAATGGGCCGTCCCGTGCGCATGGATCGTGAGACGCGGTGCAGTGATCCGGAATGTGTGTCGAATCGGGGTAAGCGCTGGGACTAGTCCACTCCGCTTAGCCGCGCTTAGGTTTGGCTTAGCGTCGGTATCCGTGTTCGTACGCAATGTGTCCGCATCGCAAGCATTCGTAGTAGGTGGTCGATGTGCCGCCCTTAGCGGGTGCGCCCCAACCTCGGTAGACGTTGCCGCGTATCGGCATGGCGATGCCGTTAACGGACCAGTCGAGTAGGCAGCGTGGGCAGGTCATGGGGATTGTGGTCGCGTACCGGTCGTTCGCTAGGTCGACGTAGTAACTGGTGAACCATGACCAGTCGAACACGTGTGCGATCTTATCGCGGTGATCGGCATGCTTAGCCGGTCAGGGCCGTGACCTGAGGCAAGTTGTCGCGCCTTGCGCGTAGCGTCCCATTCATGGCTAACACAAGGGTTGAGATGGTTAGGGCGTCCGATCTGGCAGTGGACGATGTCGTCCGTCTCGACCACATCCACGACATAAACACTTGGGGTCCGTGGGCGGTTGTCACGGCGGTGAGCGAAGGATTCATACCGTCCAACGACCACAAGGTTGACTTCGATCTATACACGATTGTTTGTCGGCAGCGGGTGGACGGTCGGGCGCGCACCTTCGTCGTCCCGACCACTCCCGATACCGAGTTTCCTCGTGAGATATGGCTCGGTCAGGGTCCTCATCCGCTTCTGTAGGTTCGCCGTTGACGCCTTTGCTCGATGGCTTTGAGCACCTGGGCGCGCTCCGCATCAGTGCACCGGTCGCCCCGCTCACCGTTGCATGTACGGCATAGGACGCGGCAGTTCAGTTCCTCGTGCACTAGGTCCGGTCGTTCACTGATCGGGATTAGGTGATCCACGGTCAAATCCGTTTTGGCTAAGCACTTTTCACAGAACGGGCTAAGCCGCCTTAGCTTCTGGCTTAGCTTGCGCCAATGCCAATCGCTAGCGGTACGGCCTTGCTTGCCCTTAACGGTGTTGTTGTTCCGTGGCCGCTGACATTCCCGGCACCGGGAACCGCTCGGTATCAGGCACCCGCAGTCAACGCAGGGCCGTTGCACTAGCCGCCCTGTTCGAGCAAGTCCGTGAGCGCATCCGTGAGCGCGTACACATCAGCCTTAGCGACAACCAGCCGCGTGCGGCCCGTGTCTCGCCGGATCAGGTACAGGGTCGGCCCGAACTCGTTGACCGTGTAGTTGTTGCCGTCTGTCGCTGGGACTGTGGCCAGATGCTCAGCCACGCTGACCAGCCTTAAACAGGGCGTCGGCCTGTTGCTTAAGCGCCTGATAATCGTGCTCGGTTAGCCGTAGAAAGTTGCGGCCCTGACGGACTGTGATAGCGCCGTCCCTTAGTTCTGACCGGCTTACGGTCACTGTGTCTGTACTCATGTGTTCCCCCGTTTATGTCTGTGTGCCGTTCTAAGCGGCTGAATATGCGTCTCCGGTATGCCTTATCTAGTCAATGGCATAAGTAGCTCAGCGTGGACGCTGGGCGTCAATGTGAATACCGTCAGTAATAGTGACGCTATTCGATTCCTAGAAGCTCGTCGGCAGCCTTACGCAACTCCAGCCATTCCGCTTTAGATGAGAGAATGGTGTGGCCAGATTGGCTAATAACCAATCCCGGCTTGCCGTCCTCCCGAGCTTTCACATTGATATGAGAACGGCGCTTACCCGAAGTTGACCTAATCCGCATATTCGCTCCAATCGTCCTGATAGTCGTATTCGGACACGTAACGGTCGCTTTCATCGCAATCCGTCCATTCATGTCCTTCTAAGCCGTTTTGAAGCTGGGGAGAACGGAAGTGCTGCATACCGGCCAAGAGGTCCGGCTGATCAATCAATTCTTTTTCATCGGCGGCGCTAGGTGAGTCCTGCGCGCTCGCGCTCGCGTTACTTACGCAACCGTCTACCGAAGTCTGTTCCGAAGCTTGTTCCGAAGTCTGTTCCATAGTGGTAGAAGCACGCTTCACCCCTGGGGTAGAACTACGCTTCACCCCTGGGTAGAAGTCAGCTTCACCCCTGGGTAGAAGCACGGTTCCACCCTGACCGTCTTGGGTGGAAGCGTGGTTCACCCCTGGCATGGTCAGGCGGTATACCGTCGTGTTTCGGTTGTCCGATGCCGTGGTCTCGACCCACAGACCGCACTCAGCAGCCCTTTGCCTCGCGTCCGTTACCGACCGCTCAGACAAGCCGACGCGCTCAGCAACGGCCCTGTTGGTGCGCCAGGCGTCAGAACCGTCAGCCTTGGCCGTCGCGCCAATGTCCAGAATCGCCATGCGGTGACCCATTGTTATGTCTGTCTGTAGCCGAACAGCTTCCATCCATTCGAGCTTAGAAAATTCCCCCATTGGTTTACCTCACTGCGCTTCCGCGCTTCCATTCAGCCCCTACCCGCATATCGGGTCGGCCCCATTTGAAAAACCTGCTAGTGGCTTTTATATGCCGCCGCGCAGTGACGTACGGCGCTGCTCACTGATCCATTGGTAAATGTCGTGAGTGTCGTACATAACGCGCTTAGACACCACAAACGACCACGGTCCTTTGTTAAGGGCTCGCCACCGTCGCAGCGTTCCCACTGACACGCCGAGAATCCGGGCGGCCTCCACAGTGTCGACATATTCGCCCATAGGATTCCCCCTTTACTGTTTTGGGCAGCGCAAAGCCACCCGGTTATTAGGTCTGTTTTGATTTTGGGCAGAGTTCGCCCCTGAATTAGTTAATCATGCTCACTTTATGTCTTTTCGACGCACAAGCACTCACTAGCGCGCATAGGTATGCTGACCAGCGACTTTACCGGGGCCGGTAAAGTTTCATCACCTTATGGATGCCCATAAAGTTGATTAACAGTTAGGCGGCTGGCGTCACGCGCCCGTTCCCGCTAAGGGCCGTCACGCTAGGACGCCCCTTGTTAAGGGTCGGAACACTGTTCGCACCCTTCACCATGTGAAGGTCAGCCCCCCGACGCGGCCCCAGGGGCGTAAACACGGGCATCGGCTTAGCCTCGCGAGACTGCTCGAACTGCTCGTCAATCCACGCCAGCACATCGGAGCGGCGATAACGAACCTTGCCGCACACAACGGCAGACGGCGGCGCACCCGCCTTACGCTTCGCTCGGTAGTCCTTAAGCGTGTTCACCGGGATACCGGTCAGTGCGGATACTTCCTCGTGGCCCATGAGAATGGGTTCAGACATGAGGTGGTTTTTCTGGCGATGTCATCCGATGGGGCACCCCTTGCGCCCCGTTGCTCAGCAGGCCCGCCGTCCTTAATGGCGGTCGCCAAAGTACCTGTTACACCAAACGTTACAAGCCGATGCCTGAAAATCGAAGGGATACAACGCGATTCCATGCCGCGCCATGTCCGGGCGGCGTGCCTGTGCTAGCACATGCTGGCACTGGCTAAGTCGTTGTGGCACAGATCACGCCGACAGCATCGCGGCCATCGCCTCCGCCGCCGCCTGGTGAGAAGTCCGGTCTAAGTGCCCATAGCGGTCCACGGTGGTCTGGATGGACTCGTGTCCCAGGTGCGCCTGAATCACTGGCAACGGGACCCCGGCCTGAATCATCCAGCTCGCGCAACTGTCGCGGGTGTCGTGCGGCGTGGGCCGCTTCTCCAACACCGGCTTAGCCGGGTCGTCAGCGTCCTTAGCCATCGCCTTAGCAAGGCAGCGATTCCACACACTCGTGCGCCAGCTTGAGAGCTTGATTGCCTCGCCCTTCGTGGTGGTGAACAGCCATTCGCCCGAGTAATCGAGCTGGTCCAGCACCGATTTGGGCAAGTTGATCGTTCTGTTCGACTTTTTCGTCTTAGGCGGTCCCATGACGTACTTAGAGCCGTTCTGTTGCCAGGCACGAGAGATACGCACCGTGCACGCCTTGCGATCCACGTCGGACGGCTTAAGCGCTGCCGCCTCGTTGAACCGGCATCCGCTGGCAACCAGGAAGTCAAGCAACGGCTTGTAATGGTCGCTGAACTGTGCCTTGAGTAGCTGGTACTCGTCTTTGGTGAGGAACACGGCCTCGCGGTTCTCGGTACGGGGCAAGCGCACACCCTCGCACGGGTTGACGGCCAGGTGCCCATCCTTGACGGCTTGCTTCATCACGCCGGACAGAAACCCCCGCTTGCCCTTCATGGTGCCCGTCTTGGCCCCGGCCTTGTGCATGGCGTTGACCCACGCGGCCACGTGGGCGCGAGTCAGCTTGGACAGCGGCAGGGCACCAAACGCCGGGTCAATGTCTCTATGTAGCCATCGCTGCACTGTCTCAATGCGCTTGGGCGTGATTCCGGACATGCCGTCTATGTGGCGCTGTACGTACTGCGTGACGGTCATGCCTGACAGGTCGACAGCCGGGGTAATGCCCGCCTCTGTGAGCGCTCTGTCAGGCCCCAGCGCATCGACCAGCTTGCAGAAGTTCGCCGCCTGTACCGGGTCGGGGAAAGACTTGCTGGTTTGTTTGCCGTTGTGCCGGTAGAGCACCGCCCAATAGGGCGATTGGTCCTTGCGCTTACGTTCACGTACAGAGGCCATACAGGCAACATACAGGATTGGGATGTTGACGCGGTGTTGACGTGGCCATTTTTTATGCCGTTTGACCTGGTGTTGTGCCGTTACCCCCGAGACGGCAGGCTCCCGCTCTTGTGCGCGGATCACAGGTCCGCCGCATAGTCTCGTCGCCGTGACCGAGGCACAGTCCATGAGACCCATCATTCGCGGCATCCTCCTGGACATCGCTCCACCACTGATCGCGTACTACGGGTTGCGCGCCGCAGGCGCGTCGGAGTACGCCGCCCTGCTCACCGCCACCGTGCTGGCCGGCAGCAAGGTCGCCTATGACGCGATCCGGACCCGACGCCTCGACCCGTTCGCCGGCTATCTGATGCTGAACTTCGGCCTGAGCCTGGCGGTGGGGCTGAGCACCCTGGACGCCCGGCTGCTGCTGGCCGGCACCACGCTGGTCGGTGGGATCGGCGGGCTGGTCTTCCTGGGCAGTTGTGTGATCGGCACGCCGCTCACACAGGTCGTGGGAGAACGGCTTCAGGGCGGACCGCAGGACTCCAGTGAGACTGCCGTCACCTATCGCCGCCGGGTGCACGTTCTGCTCTCAGCGATGTGGGGCATCGGCTTGATCATCGGGACGGGGGTGCAGCTGGCGGCCATCATCGTCACGTCGGTGGACGTCGCCAACGCCCTGGCCTCGGCATTGTCACTCGCAACCACCGGCGTGCTGATGGCCGCGACGGTCATCGTCGGCAAGCGGGCCCGCACCCGGTGGGACGAGCGGGAAGAGCTTGTCCCGGCGACCGCGGAACAAATCACCGACCACCAAGGTTGAGCGCAGGAGATTCAACTTTGGAGGTACGGATGTCCGACGCCACAACAGCGCCCATCGCTGTTCCCGTCCTGTTTGTCGCCGAGCCGATCGTCCTGCCGGGCATGGTCGTGCCCATCGAAC
Source organism: Mycolicibacterium sp. CBMA 226 (assembly GCF_009729075.1). Taxonomy (GTDB): domain Bacteria; phylum Actinomycetota; class Actinomycetes; order Mycobacteriales; family Mycobacteriaceae; genus Mycobacterium. The sequence continues at coordinate 395,792 of NZ_VTGY01000020.1, forward strand.
TCGATGACGCCGCACGTGCGGCGGTGGATGCGGCCCAGGCGGCCGCTGCCGCCGGCGAGGCCGGCAAGCTGCTCATCGCACCCCGCCTCGACGACCGCTATCCCACCTACGGTGTCCTGGCGTCGATCGTCCAGGTCGGCCGGGTGCCCGGCGGTGGCGCCGCGGCCGTCGTCCGGGGCGAGCGCCGCGCGCACATCGGCTCCGGCACCACCGGACCGGGTAGTGCACTGTGGGTCCTGGTGGACGAGGTCGACGAGCCCGCCGCCACGGACGAGACCCGCTCGCTGGCGGCCGAATACAAGAAACTGCTCCTGGCGGTCCTGCAGCGCCGCGAGGCGTGGCAGATCATCGACGCGGTCAACCAGATCAGCGCGCCGTCGGCCCTGGCCGACACCGCCGGCTACGCGTCGTACCTGACCGACGTGCAGAAGCGCGAGCTGCTGGAGACCGCCGATGTGGCGCAGCGGCTGCACCGGCTGATCGAGTGGACCGGCGAGCACCTGGCAGAGGTCGAGGTGAACGACAAGATCGCCGAGGACGTCCGCTCCGGGATGGACAAGCGGCAGAAGGAATTCCTGCTGCGCCAGCAGCTGGACGCCATCCGTAAGGAGCTGGGCGAGCTGGACGGTAGCGCCGGGGCCGAGGAGCCCGCGGACTACCGGACGCGCATCGAGGCGGCCGACCTGCCTGAGAAGGTGCGGGAAGCGGCGCTGCGTGAGGTCGGCAAGCTGGAGCGGTCCAGCGAGCAGACCCCCGAGGGCGGCTGGATCCGCACCTGGCTGGACACGGTGCTGGATCTCCCATGGAACGAGCGCACCGAGGATTCGGCGGATCTGAAGGCCGCGAGGGAAATTCTGGACGCCGATCACCACGGCCTGGACGACGTGAAGGACCGCATCGTCGAGTACCTGGCGGTGCGGGCGCGCCGCGCGCAGCGTGGCATGGCCGTCGTCGGTGGGCGTGGGTCCGGTGCGGTGATGGTGCTGGCCGGTCCCCCCGGCGTCGGCAAGACGTCGCTGGGTGAGTCGGTGGCGCGGGCGCTGGGCCGCAAGTTCGTCCGGGTCGCCCTGGGTGGCGTGCGCGACGAGGCCGAAATCCGCGGACACCGGCGCACCTACGTCGGCGCGCTGCCGGGTCGCATCGTGCGGGCCATCGGCGAGGCCGGCTCCATGAATCCCGTTGTGTTGCTTGACGAGATCGACAAGGTCGGCTCGGACTACCGCGGCGATCCGGCGGCCGCACTGCTGGAGGTGCTGGACCCGGCGCAGAACCACACGTTCCGCGATCACTACCTGGACCTCGATCTGGACCTGTCCGACGTGGTGTTCCTGGCGACGGCCAACGTCATCGAGAACATCCCCAGCGCCCTGCTGGACCGCATGGAGTTGGTGCAGATCGACGGCTACACCGAGGACGACAAGGTCGCCATCGCCCGCGATTACCTGCTGCCCCGGCAGGCCGAGCGGGCGGCACTGACCACCGACGAGGTGACGGTGACGGACGCGGCGCTGCGCAAGATCGCCGCCGACTACACCCGGGAGCCGGGCGTCCGGCAGTTCGAGCGACTGCTGGCCAAGGCGCTGCGGAAGGTGACCACGCGGCTCGCGGCCGGTGCCGACGCGGTGACCGTCGATGAACCGGATCTGGTTGAGTACCTGGGCCGTCCACGGTTCATGCCGGAGTCGGCGGAACGCACCGCGGTCCCGGGCGTGGCGACCGGCCTGGCCGTCACGGGCATGGGCGGCGACGTGCTGTACATCGAGGCCGGGTCGAACGATGGCGAGCCGGGTCTGCAGTTGACCGGTCAGCTGGGCGACGTGATGAAGGAGTCGGCGCAGATCGCGCTGTCCTACGTGCGGTCGCACGCCGCGGAGTTGGGTGTCGATCCTGCCGCGCTCGATCGGCGCATCCACGTGCACGTGCCCGCGGGCGCGGTGCCCAAGGATGGTCCGTCTGCCGGTGTGACCATGGTGACCGCTCTGGTTTCCATGGCCACCGGACGGCAGGTGCGTTCTGACGTCGGGATGACGGGCGAGGTCACGCTGAACGGACGGGTGCTGCCTATCGGCGGGGTCAAGCAGAAGCTGATGGCGGCCCAACGTGCCGGGCTGACAACGATTTTCATCCCATCTCGCAACGAACCGGATCTGGACGACGTGCCGGCCGAGGTCTTGGCAGCGCTCGACGTGCGGCCCATGACCGACGTGGCCGACATCATCGCCCAGGCGCTGGAACCGGCGGCCACGGCAGCCACGGTGGCTGCCTGACAACCGAATAACGCGAGCAGGCTCAAATGCTCCTGTTCACCTCATGGTGGTGGGACATTTGGGCCTGTTCGCGTTAGATGAGCACATGCCCAACTTCAATGAAGTGAAACGCCGCGTGGTCCACACGATCCAGCGCCGCCTCGTCAACCCAGTGGGCCGTCAGCTGCCGGTGACCATGCTGGAGACCATCGGGCGCAAGTCCGGCGAACCCCGGCACACCGCCATCGGCGGCCGGGTGATCGACGGCGCGTTCTGGCTGGTGTCCGAACACGGTGACCACGCCGATTTCGTCCGCAACATCAAGGCGAATCCCGCAGTGCGCGTACGCATCAACGGGGAATGGCGCACCGGTACCGCCCATCTGGTACCCGATGACGACCCGGTCGCCCGGCTGCGGCAACTCCCCCAGCTGAACAGCGCCGTGGTGCGGGTGATGGGCACCGACCTGCTGTCGGTCCGCGTCGACCTCGACTGAGCCTCAGGCGATGTCGACCGACGGCGGCTCGTCGGCCAGCTTGATCTCGCGGTGCTCGATGAGTTCGTGGATGCGGTCGGGGCCCAGCCGGGCCCGGAAATCCTTGACCGTGTAGCCGACGACCACGCCGTCGGTGAGCGCACGCACCGTCGCCGTGCGCGGAATCCCGAACAGCGGCCCGATCTCACCGAAGTACTCGCCGGGCCCGGCGGTGAACAGCAGCATCGTCTCACCGTCGGGCATCTCGCGGGTGATCTCGAACCGGCCCTCCTTGACCACGTAGATCAGGTCGCCGATGGTCGTCTGCTCGAACACCAGATCACCCGCCTCGAGTTCGAAGACCTCGGGTTCACGGTCGGTGCTGGCGATGGTCGGGATCAGTTCGATCACCCGGTCGGCGATCGGCAGCATGCGGCTGTCATGCGTGGCGACCACCACCACACGATCGTCGGCGAGCTCCCGGATGAGCCGCAGCACCTCTTCGACCTGGATGAAATCCAGGTGCGCCGTGGGCTCGTCGGCCAGGATCAGCGGCGGGTCCAGCGCGATGGCCCGAGCCACCGCGACGCGCTGCTGCTGCCCGCCGGACATGTCACCGGGCCGGTGTGTCATCCGGTGTGACAACCCGACCCGGTCCAGCAGTTCCGCGGCGCGCTGCCGGGCCGCGCCCCGGCTCATGCCCGCCGCCCGCATCGGCACCATGACGTTCTCGGCGGCCGTCAGGCTGGGCACCAGATTGAACGCCTGGAACACGATGCCGACGGTGTTGCGCCGGTAGTCGGTCAGCGCCTTGGGTCCGAGCGCGGTCACGTCGACGCCGTCGAACAGGATCTGACCGGACGTGGGCTTGAGGATCCCGCCCATGCACGAGAGCAACGTCGTCTTCCCACAACCGCTGGGTCCCAACAGGATCGCGAGCGAGCCGGCCGACAGCTCGAGTTCGAAATTGTCGATGGGCCTGACCTTGTCGGCGCCCTTGCCGTATTGCACCACCAGGTCGCGAATCTGTAAGCCGCTCATGGTCTATGGCCCCCCGAATGCCATCGCCGGATCGATCGTCACCGCTCTACGCATGCCCGCCAGGCTGGCCACCAGCCCGATGGTGATGGCAACCACCGGGAGCAACAGGTAGGCCCCGGCCGGCACGTCCACCCGCATCGGAAACATCGGTCCCAGCACCATCGCCAGCAGCACGCCGATCGCCGCGGAGCACACGGCGACGAAGACGGCCTGCATCGCCAGTCCGGCCATCATCGACTTCGTCTTCACCCCAACGGCTTTGAACACCGCGAAGTCCCGGGTGCGTTCCATCGCCGACATGTAGATGAACATGCCGATGATCGTCGCGGCCACCACCCACAGCAGGACCGCCATGATGCTGATGGCGTCCACGGCGACCTTCAGCGGCCGCATCATGTCGTCGATCGCACCGCGGCGGTCCACCAGCCGGTAGCCGTCGAGCGCCTTGGTCGGGTTACCCCGGATGGCCACCGACGCGATCACGGGTTGCCCGCCGTACACCAGCCGCTGCGCGCCCACCGTCGTCAGGAACAGGTTGGGCTGCTGCGCCAACACCGTGGAGTTGTTGACGATTCCCACCACCTGCAGGTTGTGCGAGGCGATGTGCATCTGGTCGCCGATCTTGCGGCCCAGCGTGGATGACACCGCGATCTCGTCGGGCGTGGCGGGTGGGCGGCCCTGCGACATCGCCGGCATGCCCGGCCCGTTGGTCGGTGCGCCGAACAGATTCATGGTCCGCGGCGTCCCGTTGTCGAGGGCCGTCGTACCCGCGTAGACGAACGCCGCGGCGGCCTGCACGCCCGGAAGCCTCTGTGCGCGTTCAACTTCGGTCTGCGTGAATGGCGACGAACCCAGGAACGGACCGGCCGCGCCGTTCTGGATCATGAAGTAGTCGATGCCCAGCGAGTTGACGGTGCTGCTGGCCTCGACGCGGAAACCGTTGGCCAGCCCAGTGAGCACCAGGGTCATCGCGAACACGAACGACGTACCGACCACCGCGATGAGAAATCGGCGGCGGCGCCACTGCAGGTCCCGGAACGCCGCGATCAGCACCTGAGGAATTTAACGTGTTGGCTGACCGCGCAGCAGCAAGATTGCCAAAGCCGACGGCCGATCGGTGCGACACTGGGCCCATGGCCTATGACGAAGACCTGGCCAACCGGATCCGTGAGCTGCTCGGCCCGGTCGGTGGCATCGAAGAAAAGCGGATGTTCGGCGGGCTGGCATTCCTGGTGAACGGCAACATGTCGGTGGCAGCGAGTCATGACACCGGCCTGCTGGTCCGGGTTGCGCCCGACGACACCGAGAAGTTGCTGGGGCGTCAGCACGTCGAGCTGATGGTAATGGGCGGACGCGAGATGCGCGGTTGGTTGCGGGTCGCGCCCGACGGCCTCAAAACCAAACGCCAGCTGCAGAGCTGGGTCGACCACGGCGTCGGGTACGCACGCACCCTGCCACCCAAGTAGCGTTTGCGCGCCGCGCGGACGGGTATGCGTGGCATATGGCACGGGATCGACGGGTCGTCGCGCGGTTGCTCGACGCAGCCGGTACGACGTATGCCGAAGATGCCGGGATAACGCTGCGCGACAAGCCGATGCCGCTGTTCAAGCTGCTGACGCTGTGCATGCTCGCGAGCAAGCCCATCGCCGCGGAGACTGCGGTGGCAGCGGCGCGCGAATTGTTCCGCGCCGGGCTGCGTACCCCCGATACGGTGCTGACGGCCGACCGCAGCGAGATGATCCACGCTTTCGGCCGCGCCGGATACGCCAGGTACGACGAAAGCTCGGCCACGCGCATGACCCGCATCGCGTCGCGGGTCAACGACGTGTACGGCGGTGACCTGCGCAACCTGCGCGTCAGGGCGCGCCATGACGTGAAGGCCGCAAGCAAGGCCCTGCAGGGCTTCGACGGTATCGGCAAGACGGGCGCCGCTATCTTCCTGCGTGAGATCCAGGACGTCTGGACCTGGGCGCAACCGTATTTCGACGATCGCACGCTGGCCGGCGCGAAGACGCTGGGCCTCCCGACGGATGCCCGGAAGCTCGGTGCGCTGGCCCCGAACCGGAATGCCCGGCTGGCGGCGGCACTCGTTCGGACGTCTCTCGACGACCCCCTGCGCCGGCGTATCGAAACCTCGCCCGCAAGTACACATTCACATCGATGAAGGGAACCTCGACATGGCCGGCTCACCCACATTTGTGATCATCGGCGGCGGGCTGGCGGGCGCCAAAGCCGCGGAAGCCCTGCGCAGCAAGGATTTTGGCGGGCAGGTGCTGTTGTTCGGTGCCGAGGACCGGCTGCCCTACGAGCGTCCGCCGCTGTCCAAGGAATACCTGGCCGGCAAGAAGACCATCGAAGAATTCACGGTGCAGCCGAAGAGCTGGTACGCCGAGCACGACATCGACCTGCGACTGGGCACCGAGGTGACCACACTCGATCGCACCGCGCACATGGTGGCCTTCAATTCCGGTGATCACGAGCACTACGACAAACTGTTGCTGGCCACCGGATCCCGCTCCCGCAAGCCTCCGATTCCCGGCTCCGACGCCGACGGCGTGTACTACCTGCGCACCATCGACGACGCCGACGAACTGTTGGCTCAGCTGGGTGATGGCCATCGGCTCGCCATCGTGGGAGCCGGCTGGATCGGGCTCGAGGTCGCCGCCAGCGCCCGGGGATTGGGCACCGACGTCACGGTCGTGGAATCCGCCGCCCTACCGCTGCAGTCGGCGCTCGGCCGGGAGGCGGGCGAGGTGTTCTCCGGGCTGCACCGGGACCACGGTGTCGATCTGCGGCTGGGCACCACTGTCGATGAGATCACCACCGCCGATCACAGCGCGACGGGGTTGCGGCTCGGCGACGGATCCACCGTCGAAGCGGACGCGGTTCTCGTGGCCGTCGGTGCCATGCCGAACGTCGAATTCGCCGAGCGCTCTGGCCTGGTGATCGCCGACGGCGGGCTCGCCGTCGACGAGTCACTCAAGACGAGCGACGACGACATCTTCGCCGCGGGCGACATCGCCGCTGCCGAGCATCCGTTGTTCGGCGTGCCGATCCGTACCGAGCACTGGGCCAACGCCCTCAAGCAGCCCGCCGTCGCCGTGGACGGAATGCTCGGTACCCCAGGCACTTACGACGAACTGCCGTACTTCTTCACCGATCAGTTCGATCTGGGCATGGAATACGTCGGCTACGCACCGCAGCACCAGATGACCGTCACCCGAGGCGATCTCGGGACGCGCGAATTCACGATGTTCTGGCTCGACGGCGGGCACCGCGTGCTGGCCGGCATGAACGTCAACATCTGGGAAGGCCTCGACGACATCAAGCAGCTCATCCGGTCGCGGCGGCCCGTTGATGCCGGGGCGCTCGCCGATCCGTCGGTTTCATTGTCCACATTGACGGGATAGCGCGTTTCCATATTCTGTCGTACCCGTCTGCTTTGATGGTGTTATGTCCACCGCACCAACGGCTTTCGATGTTGAGGTCTCGCCGTGTGGGCGTCTTGACGCGTTCTTCGACGAGATCGGTGAGTTGACCGGTCAGCGTAATGCGATCGATGGCCGTCTGGTGGAGATCGTGGCCGAGATCGACCGGGACGGGTTGTGGGGTGCCACAGGGGCCCGGTCGGTGACGGCGTTGGTGGCGTGGAAGACCGGTGTGTCGCCGCGGAATGCGGAGGTGATGGTGGCGGTCGCGCACCGGATGGAGGAGTTTCCGCGCTGTACTGAGGCGATGCGGGCTGGGCGGTTGTCGTTGGATCAGGTCGGCGTGGTCGCCGAACATGCTGCCGACGGGTCGGATGAGCATTACGCGCAGTTCGCCGAAAGCGCCACGGTCACCCAGCTGCGCACGGCGGTGAAGCTCGAACCCCGCCCCGAGTCTGGGCCGAAACCGGAACCCGAGCGGTCGATGAAGAAGACCACGCACGATGACGGGTCGTCGACGTACACGATCCGGTTGCCGAAGCTGGAGGCGGCGAAGTTCGACGCGGCGGTGGCTTCGCATCAGGATGCGTTGGTCGCGGACTGGAAACGCGACCACGAAGAGTCTGGCGAGCAGGTGCCGCCGTTCCCGAATCAGGTGGATGCGTTCATGAGCGTGGTCGAGGCCGGCTGGGACTGTGACGTGGCACTGCGCCCGCACGGTCAGCACACCACGGTGGTGGTGCACCTGGACGCGGAAAAGCGAGCGGCGGCATTGCATTTGGGCCCGGCGCTGACTGACGACGAACGCGCGTACCTGTTGTGCGACGCGACCTGCGAGGTGTGGCTGGAGAAGCACGGTCAGCCGATCGGCGCCGCGCGCAGCACCCGCACCATCAGCCGCCGCCTGCGACGCGCCCTCGGGCACCGGGACCGCTGCTGCCGCGTCCCTGGCTGTGGTGCCACCCGCGGTCTGCACGCGCACCACATCATCCATTGGGAGGACGGCGGGGTCACCGAACTGCACAACTTGGTGCTGGTGTGCCCATTCCATCATCGGCTGCACCACAAGGGCGGCATCACCATCACCGGCCCCGCCGATCGGCTCGTCGTCACCGACGCCGCGGGCCGACAACTCAACGGTGGATCACTGGCCCGGCCACCCACGAGCGCGCCACCGGATGTACCCCCATGCCCCGGACCGACCGGGGAACGTGCCCAATGGTGGTGGTACCAACCCTTCGAACCACCACCCACACCGTCGACCAATTAGACGGACCACCAGCGCCGCCTAACATCGTGAGTCGATGAGGATCGCCACCTCACAAATGCCGGCGACGGAGCGTCTACAGAGTGTGAAAGCCAAACCGCCATTCGAGACCGTGGTGCGGGACCACGGCCCCACGGTCTTTCGGGTGTGTTGCGCCGTCGTCGGTGCGCACGACGCCGACGATGCCTGGTCAGAGACATTCCTGGCAGCCCTGAAGGCCTATCCCGACCTGCCGGCGGATGCGAATCTCGAGGCCTGGCTGGTCACCATCGCGCACCACAAGGCCATCGACATCACCCGAGCGCAGACGCGCCGGCCGGTCCCCACCGACGTCGTACCCGAGCCATCAGACTCAGGCGCCACCCGCGAGTTCGACGACCTCGCCGCCGCGGTCGACGCCTTGCCACCGAAACAGAAGCACGCAGTCGCCTATCACTACCTGGCGGGCCTGCCCTACCTCGAGATCGCCGAGATTCTCGGCGGTACCGCCGCGGCCGCACGCCGCGCCGCCAGCGACGGCATCGCAACGCTACGACGCACCTACCTCGGCGAACTCGTCGAGGTCGCCGCGCCGCTCAAGAACACAGGAAGGAGCTCGCAATGATCAACGGCGAAATCATCACCGGCGAAATCATCACCGACGACCTGGCGCGGATCACCGACATCGGCCCGGACCGGATGGCTGACCTGCACAACCGGCTGGCCGCCGCAGCGGCGCGCGACGGAGTCCTGGACGTCGCCTACCGAATCGTCGACAGCCCCGTCGGAGCGCTGCTGCTGGCCGCCACCGATCAGGGCCTGATCCGCGTCGCGTACGCCCGCGAAGACCATGACGCCGTGTTGCAGCAGCTCGCCGACAAGGTGAGCCCGCGCATCCTGCAGGCGCCGGCCCGGCTCGATGCAGTGGCCCGCGAACTCGAGGAGTACTTCTCCCGGGCCCGCCGTACCTTCGACGTACCGCTGGATTGGCGGCTCGCCGCGGGGTTCCGCGCCGCGGTGCTGCACCACCTGCCCGAGATCGGCTACGGGCAGACCGCCAGTTATGCGGCCGTCGCCGCGCTGGCCGGTAGCCCGAAAGCGGTCCGCGCCGTCGGCACCGCGTGCGCGAAAAATCCACTGCCCGTGGTGGTTCCGTGTCATCGGGTGGTCCGGAGCGACGGCGCGATGGGCGGCTATCTCGGCGGCCCGGACGCCAAGCGTCTCCTGTTGGACCTGGAGGCCGCGGCATGAGCGTCTGGCAACAGCGTGTCGCCGCCACCGACTGGGACGTCGTCCGCACCGAGCTCGAGGCCGTCGGCGGCGCGCTGACCGGACCGCTCATCACGCCGACCGAGGCCGCCGAACTCGCTGCGATCTACCCCGATGCCACTCGCTTCCGGTCGACGATCGACATGGCCCGCTATCGATTCGGCGAGGGCCAGTACCGCTACTTTCACCGGCCCTATCCCGAGATCGTCACCGAGCTCAAGTACGCGCTCTACCCTCGGCTCTTGCCGATCGCCCGGGACTGGTGGACCAGGCTGCGCCGCGACCCACCATGGCCCGACAGTTTCGACGACTGGCTGGACACCTGCCACCGAGCGGGGCAAACGAGAACCACCGCGTTGCTGCTGAAGTACGGCGCCGGCGGCTGGTGCGCCCTGCACCAGGATCTGTACGGGGACTTGGTCTTTCCGCTGCAAGTGGTGATCAACCTGACCCGTCCTGATGCCGACTACACCGGTGGCGAGTTCCTGCTCTACGAGCAGCGGCCACGCGCGCAGTCCCGCGGCTCGGCCATCTCCATTCCGTTCGGGCACGGGCTGGTCATCACAACCCGCGAACGGCCGGTGCCGTCCAAACGCGGCTGGGCCGTCGGCCCCGTGCGGCACGGTGTGTCCACGCTGCGCTCGGGGTCCCGCATGACCCTCGGCCTGATCTTCCACGACGCCGCGTGACGGTGTACACGCTCATCGACGCCGACGGCCGGCCCTACGTGAGCGCCACCCCGGGGCGCCTGGGCGGTCATCGGCGCAACAAGCTCTACGGGCGACTCGATTGCCCGTCGGCGCTGCGCGCCATCGCCGCCGGTGGCTATCGCACCCACCGGGTGTTCTTTGCGGACGAAAACGATGCCGTCGCTGCGGGATACCGCCCCTGCGCGGTCTGCTTACCCGAGGAGTACCGACGGTGGCGGGGCCGCCGCTGATCCGGGCCCAGGCCGCGGGCGCTGTGAGCGGCTGCACACCCAACACGTCAGTGGGCCCTGGCATCCGTTGTGACCTGGCTCTTTGGCGCTTATCGGTACACTTGCCACAGATGATCGACGCCTCGGCAGCCGCCGCTGCACCATGCCTACCGACCGGCTCACCAGCCGTGCGGCACCCGCGTGTCTATATCGATGTGGCCGTGGTTGTGGCCGTCTTGGTCGCCACCAACCTGCTGGCCCACTTCACCACGCCCTGGGCGAACATCGTCGTGGTGCCGGTTGCGGCGCTCGGCCTGGTGGCCCTGGTGCGTAAACGGGGCCTCGGGTGGACCGAGCTCGGACTCGGCCGGGCGCACTGGCGGACGGGCATGCGCTACGCGCTCGGTGCAATTCTGCTCGTCGGGTCGGTGATCGCCGTCGGTGTGCTCCTGCCCTGGACCCGGCCGATGTTCCTCAACAACCATTACGCGACCATCTCCGGCGCCTTAATTGCCTCGATGATCGTGATCCCGTTGCAGACCGTCATCCCAGAGGAACTGGCCTTCCGCGGCGTATTGCACGGCACGCTCGACCGGGCCTGGGGATTCCGCGGCGTCGCCGCCGCCGGCTCGTTGCTGTTCGGACTCTGGCATGTCGCCACCTCACTCGGGCTGACCAGCAGCAACGTTGGATTCACCCGAGTGCTCGGCGGCGGAGTGGCAGGCATGATCGCCGGAGTGGCCATGGCAGTCGTCGCAACGGCTGCCGCGGGATTCGTCTTCACCTGGCTGCGGCGCCGGTCCGGCAGCCTGCTCGCGCCGATCGCCCTGCACTGGTCACTCAACGGTATGGGTGCCCTGGCCGCGGCCGCGGTCTGGCATTTCACCTAGGAACCTCACCTGCGACTGGCCCCCTAACCGTCACCAGATCGCTGCGTTTCAGACCTCGTTGTAGGTCGTCGCACCGGACTAGCCTCGATATGTATCAGTCAATCGAAAGGTCATGACAATGATGCATATCGTCTGGTTGATTCTTCTCGGCCTCATCGTCGGGGCCATCGCCCGGTTCGTCGTACCCGGCAAGGACGACATGGGGTGGATTCTCACCTGCGTGTTGGGCATCGCCGGTGGCTATGTCGGCGGCACGTTGAGCAGTGTTGTCTACGCGCCCCACAAGCTCGACTTCCGTCCACCGATCCAGCACTCCTTCTGGGGCGCACTGGTCGGCGCAATCATCCTGGTGCTGATCTACCGCTTCGTGAGATCGAAGAGCTCCACCTAGCCACTCGCGCAAAAGAATTGAGGACCGTGCCCGGCTGGGCGCGGTCCTCAATTCTTCGGGCGGTTATCCGCCGGGGTTCATCTCCGGCGGCGCGTTCGTCACCGGCACCGGCACGCCAACCATCGGGTGGGCCGGATCAGCGGGCTTTGCCGGGGCATTCGGGTCGACCGGAGGTGGTGGCGGCGGGGTCCACGGGCGGATCGACTGGGCCAGCGTCACGGCGGCGGCCTTGTCGACCGGGTGGTTGCTCGAACCCAGCCATACGACGAACCACCGCTGCGGGTTGCGCTGGCTGCGAATCGTGGCGTCCGGCGGCGGGTTGCCGACGACACCTGCCCAAATCTGGCCGTTCGGCTTGCCGGTGTCGGTGAATTTCACCTCGTAGAACGAGGCGGCACCCGGCATGTTGCCAGCGGTCAGTGCGGTGGCCTCCTGGCCAATCCGGGTGCCCGGGAAGGGCATGAAGAACTCGCCCATGTCCGAGGCCAGCCGGTTGGCGGCCTTGCTGTTGTCCGATTCGGCGCCGGCGAACAACTTCAGGTCCAGCCGGCCCAGCAGGACGCTGGTGTCACTCGGAGCCTGCTCCGAGCCCGCGGCCGGCGCCTTGGTCAGCAGCGCCTGACCATACGACAGCTGCGTCGCATCGGCGATCTTCCAGCCTTGTGGCACAACGTAACTGAAGCCACCGGCGTCGTTGTTGACGCGACCGGGCTCGGGCGCGGCTGCCGGAGCGGCGCCCGGGGCCGCGGCAGCGCCCGG
>NZ_VTGY01000021.1 GCF_009729075.1 Mycolicibacterium sp. CBMA 226
GCCATCCGCCTCGACCTCACCTACGTCGAAAACTGGTCCCTCACCCAAGACATCCTCATCATCACCAAAACCCTCCGCACCGTCCTCACCGCCAACGGCGCCTACTAACAAACCGTGCCGACCTGCCACGGCGCCGCGACACCACCGGTACGCCGATCTGCTCTTCCGGTGGCCGTCGAGGCCGAACGGCTGCGCCGGCGTGAGGGGACATACGAGCTGCGCGACCCGCGCAACGTCCTGCTGTGCCGTGGCTCCCTCGAGATGATCGGGAACCACCTCGGGGGGCCGCTGCTCCCCCGAGGGCAGCGTGTCGCCGCGCCCAAACCGATACCGCCCGAATGGGTTTCGATCATCGACGACCACCTCGCACACATGGTCGGCGCGGGCTTGAGTGTGGCCACGCGGCAGCAGCGCCGCAACCAGCTGGTGAGGATGGCACGCGAACTCGGCATGCCGCCGCAGGAGGTCACTGCGCGCGCGCTCGCATCGTGGTTCTCGATCCACCCGGAGTGGAAACCCGCGACGCGACGGACCCACCGCTGCACCGCGCGGGGCTTCTTCACCTGGGCACACCGGACCGGCCGCCTCAGTGTCGATCTGACCGATGCACTGCCCCGTGTCCGGGCAACCGTGCCGCTGACGCGTCCGGCCCCGGACGATGCGGTCGCCCTGGCGCTGTGCGTGGCCGATCCCCGCGCAGCGCTCATGATCAGTTTGGCGAGCGAGGCCGGCCTCCAGCGCGCCGAGGTGGCCCAAATCCACACCCGCGATCTCATCGAGCACCCGACCGAAGACGAGGTCCGAGCCGCCCTGATGTCCGTCGGCGGCGGCGTGGAGCGGCAGACCGCGAGGTTGTCCGGCGCCCAGTTCCCGACCGGCCGAACGCCCGGCACCAACCCCGAACCCGGCCGAACCGCGATCGATCTACCAAACGCCGACAACTTGGCTGAACAGCCGCGTGAATGTGCGGAATGTGCCGTCGTCCAAGAAGGGGAGGCGAGATCGATGCCCGGACACGCAAGCGGCACCACAAACGGCATCGCCGGTAATGCGGGGCTAGACAGGCAGTTTGATGCTTCAGCGGCGCCCGCGGACCGCGGCGCTGAAGGCGACGCTGCAGCAGCGCCGAAATGTGCTCGGCTAGCTAGTGGTGGTGAACTACAGCAATCATCGCGGCGCCCAACCACCGCCGATCCGGCGACGTTCGCCGAACGGCTCAATCGGTTGTTCGACACCGTTCGTCCCCCGGGCGGCGGTCCCACCAGTAACGCGGCGGTGGTTCACGCCCTGTCGGTACGCGGGTTCCAAATCTCCGCGGCATACCTGTCGCAACTGCGCAGCGGCGTGCGCAGCCATCCGGACCCGGACGCCGTCGCTCACCTCGCCCAGTTCTTCGGCGTGCCCCGGGCGTACTTCACCGATGAAGACTCTGCCTACGCCCACCGAATCGATCGGGAACTGTACTGGCTCGCCCTAGCGCATGACCACGGCGTCCGCCGCATCACCTCCGCATTGCTGGAACTGCCGCCCGAGGTCCGTGAACACCTGTTGCGCGCCGCCGAGGTCGGCCCGGTGACAACCGAGCCGGGCGACGCCGACGCCGGTCGCCGGCGACCGCACAGTCAGCCTGCAGGCTCGTCGACGACGGCTTCACTACCGCCGTTTCCCGTGTGATCTGCGGCGGCTGCGGCACTTCGGCCGGCGCCTAGCGGCATGCCGACATCTCACAATCCCGACCAGGCGACTGGTGATGTTGCGCGGTGCGCAGCACGCCCTGCTCGATCAGCTCGCAGCGATGGGCCGGGACGCCGAGGTGCGTGACACCGCCGGGCAGTTGGTCACCACCCTGGCAACTGTTGCCGCGCACGATTCCGGATACACAGGTTCGTTGACGACCGGCCTGATCAATCTGTCGGCGGCGGCCACCGAGACGAGGCGGTCGGCCAGACCCAACAGGCCGTCGGTCTGCTGGATGGACTCGAAGCGCAGGAACCTGGCCGGCTCCAAGCCGAGCTCGCCGGTGCGGCGCGCTCCAGGCTCGTCAGCAGAGCACGTCGGTTCTCGAAGACTGGCCGCAGGCCCGTTACCACGGTTATCGACAAGAGAGGCCGAGCGGCGGAGCAGTGTTACATCACGAGGACACCCCCGAACATGGTCCGCCAAGTATCACTATCTACTAACTACTTAGCTTTCTTCATTCACAGTTAATTTCTTGGCACTCATCAGGTGCGGGCGCCGAGGTGGGATTGGGCTCGCAGTGGGAAGTGATCCTGCGACCCTTCGGTCGGATTAAGTGAGCGCTCTTTGCGGAAGTAGCCCTGCTAAACCGTACTCACGACCCGTGGTGATGGTATGTCGACGCCGCGGAGGCGCTGGATGACACGGTCAATCCGCACATATGTCGGTACGGATTTCATGCGCTGGCGAGTTGAAATAGCACTCAATGAGTGCTTTGCTAGAATCGCTCTTGCTGGTCATTTTCTAGCAGGTGGTTTGCGGGAGTCTCGCGCGACGGCGCGGCTCGGGGAACGGTGTCCACGCACCGGATGACGGGACTGATGCATGGCAGCGAGATACTTCGCCTCTGCGGCAGCGCAGTGGTATGGGCAGCGATTCACAACCGCCGGCGTCGACCACCGCCGCGGCCGTCATCGTCGCGATGTCGGCATTGAGTTGCCCGCGATTGCCCTTGGGCAATGCCTGCCGGACGGAGCGTGACGCGTGCATAACAGTCATGAGACGAGCCATGATTCAGGCATCTCGACGAGTACGGCGGCGGCGGGAGCGTCGGCGGCCAGCTTTCGGGGTCTCAGCGAAAGCAGCCCCTATGCCGTCCTGGTACACGATCGCGGACGTGTGGTGTACGCCAACGCGGCGGCGATGAGCTTGACGATGGCCGAGTCAGCGGAGCAGATGGTGGGGGCACTCATTACCGACTTCGTCCATCCGGCAGCCATTTTGAGCGCCCTAACCGCCTCCGGCGACTCTGGCCAGGCCTCGGCACCCGTGATGTCGGTCCTGCTGCGCCGCGACGGAACAACACTCGACGTCGAAGTCACCACGGTACCCACCCCGTGGGAAGGCCGCGCCGCCCATCAGACGGTGCTGCGGGAGATGACCAGGCCAACGTCCGTGCACGGCACCGCAGTTGACCACGAAATGCACATCCGCCATGCTCCCGCGGCCATCATGACCACCACCGTTGGCGGCGTAATCACGGGATGGAACGTCGCCGCCGAACGGTTGTTCGGCCGAGCCGCCTTCGACGCACTCGGACAGCCGGTCCGCGAAACGCTGGGTGTGGAGCTCGATTTGGCTGCTGTCGCCGCAGAGGGACGTGCCCGCGACCTTATCGGCCACACGGTGACCGGAGCGGCCGTGCCGGTGCGTGTCTCCGTCGCTGAGGTCGATGCCAGCTACATTCTTATCTGTACCGACCGCACCGATGCGCACGACACCACACAGCATTACCAATCCGTGGTGACATCGTTGGACCGCGGCATCGTTGTGATCAATCGTGACGGCACCATCGCCTCGATCAATCCGGCCGCCATCCGCATCCTCGGGCCCGGCGCCGGCCGCTTTCCCAGCACACATGCCGAACGCGCACTGGACTACCCGGTGTTCGACACCGAAGGCAACATGGTGCCAAGCCCGCAGCGGCCCGCCAACATCACCTTGCGCACCGGGCAGCCCGTCCTTGGCCAGGTACTCGGCCTACGCCGCCACGACGGCCACCAATCCTGGATATCGTTCACCACCACCCCGCTCAACCCTCACGAACCCGGACGTTCGCCGGTTGTCATGTCGCTCACCGACGTCACCACCGAACACCTGACCGCCCTGCATCTGCGCCACACAGCACACCACGACGCGCTCACCGGGCTACCCAATCGCGCCCGCACCCTCGCGATGATCACCGCGGCCATGACACCTAGCGACCACCCCCGCTTGGCAGCTCTGATGTTCATCGACATCGATCAACTCAAACGGATCAACGACTCGTTCGGACACCACGTCGGTGATCTCGTTTTGCAAGCCTGTGGCGAGCGCCTCCAGGGGGCGATCCGCGCGACCGATACGCTCACCCGTGTCGGCGGTGACGAATTCGTTGTGCTCGTCGCCGCCCCGGCCAGTGCCTCAGATCTCCACCAGGTCGCTCAGCGGCTCCACCACGCCCTCGAGAACCCCGTCGTCATCGACATGCACACCATCACCATCAGCGCCAGTATCGGCGTGGCCGGCGTAGACCCCACTCGGCCGACAACGCCCACCGACCTTCTGCGCCAGGCCGATGCGGCGATGTATCAGGCCAAAGCCACAGGGCTAGGCGAAACCCGTTTTTTCTCGGTACATACAGCCACCGCCCGACACCGATCCGACACGGCTGCGCGTCATTCGTACACGCTGCCCGAACACAGGTCGTAGGTGTGCGGCGGAACATTCCGGCCATACATGATTCAGCCTGGCACGGAAGCGGAGCTGTGAATCCTCGCCGACTCTGCCATCGTGGGCTGGGATAGCTATTTGGGATAGCTATTCCGGTCCGTACCAATGACTTCCGCCGTCTCGTTTGGCGCGGTACATAGCCTTGTCGGCGCGATCGAGTGCCCCGTCGAGGTTGTCGGGTGCCAGCACGGCGATACCGATGCAAATGCTGCCCGGCGAGTTGACTTTGACTTGATCAACCAACGATTGCGCCAACTGCTGAGCCCGGGGGACAGCGGTGCGTGGCAGTAAGACGGCAAACTCGTCCCCGCCGAGTCGGCCGATGACGTCAGACAGGCGCAGCCGCTGACGGATGATGTCGGCCACCGTTTTGAGGTAAGTATCGCCGGCGGCATGGCCGTGCTGATCATTGACCTGCTTGAGTCCGTCGAGGTCGATCATGAACAGTGCCGCCTCATCAGCGTAGGCATGCCGGCTGGCGAGCGCCTGGTATCTCATGAGTTCCTCTTCGAATCGGCTGCGGTTGTATACCCCAGTCAGCGCATCGCGTGTCGCCTGCCGTCTGAGTAGTTCTTCGTCGCGTCGGCGGGCGGAGATATCTTCAACATGGGCAATGAAGTTCATCGGTCGGCCAGAGGCGTCTTCTACGAGGAAGGCAGACATGCGGACCCAAATGACGTGGCCGTCCTTGGAGTAGTAGCGCTTGTCCATCTGATAGCTGGCGATCTCACCGGCCAGCAGGCGAGAGGCTTCGCCGACATCGGTACCCAGGTCGTCGGGATGGGTGATGTCTTGGAACGTGAGCTTCGTCAGATCGTCCTCGCGATAGCCGGTGATGCGGCACAGTTCCCGGTTGACTCGTTGGAATCTCCCATCGAGCCCGACGACAGCCATGCCGATCGGTGCATTGGTGAAAGCGGCTGTGAAGGTCGCATCTATATCGAGCGCCGCGTATTCCGCCAAGGACGAAGCGTCCATGTCCGACCGGTCACCCACTTGCCGCTCCAGTACGGCGTGCACCTGGGCGCTTTCCATGGCCACCGACGTCATATCGGCCAGTGCCTGCAACAGCGCGACCTCGTGGTGGGTGGGCTGTCGCTGCTGGGCCCAATAATTCCCGATGGCGCCGATAGGATCACGCCGGCGGATGGGGACCATCACGAGGCTTTTGACGAACGTTGGGCGGTAGGCATCCTGGGGAATGCGCGTATCACTGTAGATATCGGGAATTGTCGCTGGCTGTTTGTGCAGCATCACCCATCCACTGATGCACGCTTCCATGGGAAAGCGTTTGCCTTTCCACAGTGGCGCGATCGCCTCTTCATCGGCATAGAAGCACTGGTCCTTGTCGCGTAGCACGAAGGTCGCGCCGTCACAACCGGTGACCTCGCGTGCGGTGACACCGACGATTCGTTGAATCTCGTGGACCGTTCGTGCTAGTGAGAGCTCTTGGACGGTCTCGACCAGCCGTTCCATCCCTTGCAGGTAATCGGCGTCCGTGAACCGGTGTGTTGTGGTTTCCGGTGTTGTCGGTCGCTCTGCGGAGTGTGGTGTCGCCATCGAGGTCATAGCCTGCCCCACCTCCCGATCCCGCAATTCCCTCCGCCTCAGGATGATGCAAGACCCTCACTGGTGGGAGCCTAACCACGCAAGAGCCTGCCCGCACAGCCATCACCATCGCGAACTGCGCGGTCGATAGCTGCAAGCCGCATGTAATGCGAGGCGTTTACGGTGCGTACCGGGACAGGAGCGCTTGGGGTGGCTGATCTTCGGGTATCGGCTGAAACGGTGACCAGCACGGCATCGCCTGACGAGGAGGCAGCGCAGGCCTTAATGGGCCAGTTCGACCGTATCTGCGCTGCGTTTGATGAGGTTCTCGGCCGACACCGCGGCTCAATGGTGCTGCCATCGTAGGTGACCGGCGCAAAGATCTTTCGCGCAACCAGCACCGACATGAGCGTGAGGGTGAATGAGGCGCTCTGCTGGTGACGACCACCGATCGCGGCGTGTTGCACCCACTACCGAGTCAGCAAATGTCGCAGCGACGTTCGGCGCTGTCGACCGCCCGCATCCGGTCACTGTCGCGACGAACTTGTAAGCCCCGCGCGAACCGCAAGATGTTCGAGCTCCTCTCTACTTACCCTCCGACGCCCCCTCGACACCTACGTGAGCAGCGCAGTGAAAACTGTTGCAGGGCTATATCTTTCAGCCCAAGATTCACCGGTTGCCCAGCAGAGCCGCTTGATGTCAGCGGCGGTGTGAAGGTTATATTCAGCAGCGCCTCGGTCAAGTTCAGCGGCTTCTGACGCCGTTGATTCTCCAAATGGGCTCGATCTAGTGCTGGCGTGTGGCGGTAGCGCCCCAAAGCTTCGACAAGCCAGGCACGCAGGCCGGGATCGGATCGTGGTCCCAAAGTGGTGCCAGAGGCTTCTTGACCCGGCAAGCCAAAAATCCCACTCTGACGCAGGTCAGAGTGGGTCTTGATCTGTCGGGCTGACAGGATTTGAACCTGCGACCACTTGACCCCCAGGAAGTAGCGGTAACGCGTATCCCCAGGTCGCTGGCAGTTCCGACCACCAAGGCATGCGGTGCGACGTTCACTGAGGCGCAGGTCGTTCGGCATCGCGCATTACGCGTGGTCCCGGGGTGGTCCCAAAGATGTGACGTGAGTCTAGGGAGTCTCAGGGCGGGGAGGCGCCGCGACCAACCTTTCGCACAGCCACAGCAACCCAGTCTCGTCCACCTAGGCGGCAATGCCTCGTGAACACTGAGCCAACGGTATGGCGCCGCGAAGGTCGCCCACGGGCGCTGTCTCCTCGCTGACCTGCCGGTCCACCCCAACGGCTGAGAGTTTCCATCCCAACGATCCGGGCGTGTCATCGGAGCTTGTCAAAGTAGCTTGCAAAAGCCAGCTCAGCGGCACGTCGTTACGTCAGATCTGGCGTTGGACGCGCATGACTACCGCGGTCCGTATAACGCTGCCATCCAAATGTTGTACAACACCTCGACGACCACGTCGGGGTCCGGGTAGGGCTCAGCCGAAAACGTCTGTGTCAGATAGCGTTCGTCCATCCACACCAGGGCCCGCGCGGTTTCTATCACGTCCAGGTCGGCCTTGATCCGTCCGTCCGCCTGATCGTCGGCGATGCGCTTGGCGGTGGCGTCGATGAACTGCTGAATCAGCTGTGCGTAGGCGGCTTCGACCTTCTCGTCGGAGCCCGCCGCATCCGACAGCGCGCGCAAGACGCGTCCGTGCTGCGAGTAGACCTCGGTCAGTCCTTTGAAGGCCGACCGGGCATCGTTGTCCAGATCGGTCCCCACGAGCCATCGGTCGACCATCTCTCCGATCTCCATCCCGAGATGCTCGACGACGCGCAAGGCGAGGTCATGACGGTCGCGGAAGTGCACGTAGAACGCCGGCCTTTTGAGTCCGGTGCGGCTCATCACCGCGTCGACCGTCATCTCGCGAAATGGCCGCTCCCGCAAGAACTCCTCCGCGGCCACGAGGATCTCGCGTTCGGACTCCTTGGGATCGTGCTTAGGACGCCTGCTCATTGTGTCCCTAGTTCATCACAACCGCTCGGCGGTGGTTGTCCATCGCCCGGTATGCGTAGTAGTAGGCGGTCAGCTGCACCGCCCAGGTCGTCAGCGCCGCGGTGTAGAAGATGGTCCGGTTCGCGTCGTCGCCAGGTACCGAATAGAAGTCATACGTCGCCGCGATGACGGCCCCCATGGCCGTGGCGATCGCGACGAGCACCGCGTGCTTCGGCTCGCCGATGCGCCACAGCCGCGTCGCGAAGTAGATCAGGAAGACGGTGGTGAGGACGTTCACCGCGACGAGGAACACGGCGCCGGCCAGCCCGATGTGGTGCGTCGTGGGTGATGCCGTCCGCAAGGCGTAGAACGTCAACCCGAGGCCGACCACACCGGCAAGCGCGAAGACGCCGATATCGACGGCGCGCGACGGCTTGTATCCATGGGTCACCGCCATCAAGCCCAGCACCAGGATCAAGGTGATCCCGACCGACCTGGAGAACGCGTCGAAGAAGATCGCGACGTGGAAACTCGGGCTGTCCTGGCTGAGGCGTAGCAGTCCGTAGACCAGAAAGTTGACCCCGGAGGTCGCGACGATGATCCACTCCAGACCCAGCAGGTAGTTCTGATGATTGCGAATGAACTTCCAGCCGTAGGTGAAGCCGGCGAAGATCATGAGCAGATCAGCGAGGGCGAACAACGCGCCGATGATTTCCATGTTCTGGTCCTCTGCCTAGATCCGGGCCAGGCGGTCGAGAACCCGGTCACCGAACCAACCGAGGGTCAGCGCCGGCTGACTGACGAAGCTGGGCCAGAATCGGCCGTCATGCCAGATGGCCTTGAGGTCGTCCGGCATGGGCGCGCCGGACAGTCTGTCGGCGAGCATGCTGCCAACGTACTGGGCCTGGGCGAAGCCATGTCCGTTGCATGCCAACGAATACAGGACATTTGGCGCTGCCTCCCCCGCGACCGGTAGCCAGGTTGAGCTCATGCCGATCCAGCCACCCCAGGCACGTTGCGGCGCAACGTCGCTCAGGCCGGGGAACCGCTCACGGAAGCCGCGCACCAGGTCGTCGACGACGGGCGCCGACAGGGTCCGAGCCGCCAGCTCACCCCGGGTGGTCTCCAGGCGCCGGGTGCCGAAAACGATGGTATTCCTGGGTGTTACGCGGTAGCTCTCCAGGATCATGTGCGCCGTCACCATGGGCGCGCGACTGGTCCACCCGATGGCGTCCAGGCGCTCCGGGGAGACGGGCTCGGTCTCCACGAGGGACGTCCACACCGGCGACACCAGCCGGCGCGGCGTGATCGCGAGGTCCTTGCCGTAAGCGTTGGTGGTCAACAGCGCCTGCTTGGCGCGCACCCGGCCGCCGGCGGTTTCGATGGTCACGCCGGCGGTACCGGCACTGACGTCACGCACCTGGGTCCGTTCGAAAACCCTTGCCCCCGAAGCCAGCACCGCGTCGCGCAGGCCGAGGACATACTTCCCCGGATTGAGAGTGCCGCCGATGCCTTCGCGCATGCCACCGAGGAATCCTTCGGGCAGCCCTGCCCCCGGTCCTTCGACGAACTCGGCCGACGACCCGGCCTCGGCCATGATCTTCGCGTTCCGCCGGGCTTTGCGCAGCTGCCCCTTCGACACCGCAGCCTGCACGATGCCGACCTTTTCGAAGTCGCAGTCGATGCCCCGACTCGCTATGGCTTCCTGCGTGAATTCGACTGCAGACTCAGCGAACTGGAACAGCGCACGGACCTTCTCCCGCCGGAGCAACAGCGCCAGAAGGGCGGGGTCGGCGGCGATGGAGTTGGTCACGTAGCCCGCATTCCTCGAACTCGCGCCCCAACCGCAGGTCTGCGCTTCGAGCAGCACGACGTCGGCGCCCGATTCGGCGAGGCGCAGCGCGGCGGTCATCCCGCCGACGCCGCCCCCTACGACCGCGACGTCGCACGGCACCTCGCCGGCAAGCGGAGGTTCGGCGACCGGCCCACCGGCCCAACCGGTTTCGGTCAACAGGTTCATGCCGAGACCGCCTTCCTGGAGGTCACCGCGGTGCTCGGCGTGACGACCGCCTCGACCACCTGATGCAGCGGTGCTCCTCCGGTAGCCGCCAGCGCGTTGTAGAAGGTCTCGGGATCCGCCCAGTCCTCCGGCGCCAGGACCCCGGAATGTTGGGCCTGTCCGGGCTGGTGATCCAGGGCCAGCAGCATGAAGGCCGCGGTGGCCGAGCCGGTGAGCGACGCCATGGTGGTCCAGGGGGTACCCGGCCCACTCACCGGCGCCCGTCGCACCGACACCACCGGATGTCCATCGCGGGTGCCGGTCACCCGCACATAGTTGGTGCCACGGAACGGAGGGTGCTTCTTGGCCGCCGAGGTGGCCATGAACTTCAGCACCTCGACCGCCCCGATCTCGCCGCGACGGATCGTGCCCCAGAGCCCCGACAACGCGTGCCGCCACACCTTGAGCGAGCCCGTCTTGTCGGTCAGCAGGTCGTTGATGAAGTCGATGGCCTCGTCCATGGTGATCTTGTTGTCCTGCACGGCCACTGCGACGCCGCGCATGATGCCGTTGGTGGGCGGCGGGTCGAGCGCGCCCAGAACGCGGATCCGATCCGCTCCCGGCCAGCGCCGCGGCAACGTCACCGCTTCCGGATGCGCACACTCGTAGAACCGGTAGGCGTCGCCCAGTGAGTTGCCGACATCGAACACGTCGGTCTCGAGGAACGTCTGATGCTGAACGGCGCGCCCGTTCTCCCAGGTCCAGCACGGGCCGGCGAAGCCCCGGATCGCGTGGTCAAGCACCGCCCGCCCGAACGGCACCGGCCCCTCATCGCCGGTCACCCAGCAGATATCAACGCGCTCAACAACATCCATATCGCGCGCCGCGTCCGCGGTCATCACATTGGTGTATCCGGGTGATGCACCACAGCAGATGAAGATCGGCACGCCGGCGGCACTGGCCTGGGCATCGAGCGCCAGCGCCGCCCGCGCGCTCGCCTCGTCGTCGTCGAGGTCGAGATAGGCCACCCGCTTCTCGATACAAGCCTCCATCACCGGCTCGGCGGTGCGGTTGTACGGCCCCGCCCCGAGCACGACGAGGTCGGCGCCGTCGATGGCGTCACGCAGCGCGGCACCGTCGAACAGGTCGAACGAGCCGACTTTCGCCGAGCCGGCGGGCAGCTTCGCGGCGAAGTCGTGCAGGAGTTCTGGCCGGATGTCGTAGAGCTCGAGTGTCCAGTTGCCGTCGTCGGCAGCCTTGACGAAGCGTTCGATGGCGACGCGGCACATCTCACCAGCCGCCCCGATGAAAACAATTCTCTTTGCCGTGGTCATGGCACTAGCTTGCGCCCATAATTACGTTCTGTCAATGACACTGTGTAATTACTTTCAGGCGCACACCGCCCCGCCGAGCTCACGAGCCTGTCCAGAAACAACGCGATCGGGGCCACTTATCGCGACAATGTCGTAGAAAACTGACATCCATACCGGTCATCGACTGGATATCTCACAACCACGACCGACAGGCGCGTCCTGAGAAAATCTGTTTCGATGTTGCGATACCGACGCCTGATCGCTCAGCTGCCGGTCCGCGCTCCGATCAGCACGCGGGGACCAAGTTGGTGTGCCAGTTCCAGGGCGAGTTCCATGGCGAGCCGCCGTTCGCCAGGCTGGTAGCCGAGCAGTTCGGTGGTCCGGGCCACGCGCTGCAGGACAGTGTTGCGGTGGGTGTGCAGCCGGGTGGCGGCCCGAGGCGCGTTCTCGGCCTCATCGAGGAACACCCGCAGAGTGTCACGCAGCCGAGCCGCGGCCGGGGTGTCCTCCGCGAGCGGTCCCAGCGTCGCCGCGACGAATTCGGCTGCGCGGTCTGTGTTCTGGGCGGCCAGCGCGGTGACCTCGAGATCACGGAACAACGCGACGCGCGCGCCACCGGGGTGGCCGGCGAGCAGACTCTGGATCGACAACGCCGCCTCGTGGGAGCGGCGAAAACCGGTGATGCCCGGCCGCGTCGGACCCACGGCAACGCGAATATGGTTCTGGGCCTGACTGATTGCGTCAGATAGGGCATCGACCGCCGGCTCGGAGCCACTGCCGAGCCACGCCCACAACGTCGACGGGCCGACGGACAACGTCAGCGGCGGACGGGTGCCCGCGGCGCGGGCCAGCACCGCCGCGGCGGATTCAAGCGCACCCTGGACGTCGCCGTGCGGTGACGTCCACAGGACCAGCGCGGTGTGACGCAGGCGGAGGTCGTAGCCCAGGCGATCGCCGGCCCGCGCCGCGTCGATGGCCGCGCCGTCCAGGATCAGCCGGATCGTCTCGGCGCGACGGGCGATCGCGCCGCCAAGCACCTCCTCGCGTTCGCGTTGCGCGGCGGCGATGACGTGGGCGACGACGTGGTCGACGTACTCGAACATGCGCCCCGAGGCCACTTCCAGCAGCTCGATCAACAACGGGCCGGACGGGACGAGTTGAGTGGCATGCGCCATGTAGCGCCGCCACGCGACGTTCTGGCCGCGCCGGTACGACTGGAAGATCACGTCAAGGTCCATGCCGCGCCGGGCCACCGTGCGGGCGATGTCGAGGGCCTCGGGCGGGATGTCGATGGGCGCCATCTTGGCTTCGCGGCGGGCGTACATCGACAACAACCGGGCGGCGTTGGCGCGGTTACTGGCCGAGGTATCCGCCAGCACAGCCGCGTCGGTGCCGGCGGCGGGGGTAAGCGCGACCTCGGCGGCGTCCATCTCGGCGACCAGGTCGTCGATTTCGGCCAGCATCAGTTCGGCGACGTCGCCCATGAGGTTGATGACCTCAGGCGATGGTGTCTCGGCGGACATCCACGAAGTATGCCCCCGCACATATCACCGGTCGAGTACTGGGCCGCCGCACCTGTTTTGTGCCTCGTGACATCCATAGCGTGAGTGCCATCACAACAGCACTTCCCAGCAATCAGGAGTCACAGTGTCCACCTCAATGAAGCGGTCCGAGACGCGCGATGTCGATGTGTTGATCATCGGAGCGGGTATCTCCGGCATCGGCGCGGCGTACCACCTGAAGGCGAACCGCCCGGGCACGTCGTTCCTGATCATCGAAGGCCGCGACTCCATCGGCGGGACCTGGAGCCTGCACAAGTACCCCGGCATCCGCTCGGACTCCGACATGCCCACCTTCGGCTTCGGCTTCAAGCCGTGGACGCACCGCAAGTCCATCGCCGACGGCCACATCATCCTCGACTACCTGCAGCAAACCGTCGACGAGAACGGCATCGGCGAGCACATCCGCTTCGGCCGGCGCGTGCAGAACGCGAACTTCGATTCCGACACCGGACGGTGGACGGTCACCACCCGGCATGGAGATGAGACGACGACGTTCACCGGCCGCTTCCTGTTCCTCGGTACCGGGTACTACGACTACGACAAGCCCTTCATCCCGGACTTCCCGGGCAAGAACGACTTCGAGGGCCCGGTGATCCACCCGCAGCTGTGGCCGGAGGATCTGGACTACGCCGGCAAGAAGGTCGTCGTGATCGGCAGTGGCGCAACGGCGGTCACGCTTATCCCGTCGATGGCGGACAAAGCCGGCCACATCACCATGCTGCAGCGCTCGCCGAGCTATGTGCTGTCGGTGCCGGCGGCCGACCCGATCACCAACGCGCTCAACAAGGTGCTGGGTCACGAGCGCGCCTCCCCGATCGTGCGGCGCAAGAACATCGCGACCGCCCGCGGGCTGTACAAGCTGTGCCAGAAATACCCGACGGTGATGCGAAAGCTGCTGATCGCCAACGTCGCCCGTCAGCTGCCCAAGGGCTTCGATACCGACACCCACTTCACCCCGCGCTACAACCCGTGGGAGCAACGCCTGGCGATGGTGCCCGACGGCGACCTGTTCAAGGCGTTCCGGACCGGCAAGGCGTCGGTGGTCACCGACCAGATCGAGCGCTTCACCGAGCGCGGCATCCTGCTGCGGTCAGGGCAGGAGCTGGAGGCCGACATCATCGTCACCGCAACGGGTTTGAACATGTCGGCGTTCGGCAAGATCGCGCTGAGCGTCGACGGTCAGGTGCTCAACATGCCGGACCACACGGTGTACAAGGCCATGATGGTCTCCGACGTGCCCAACATGGCGTTCGCGATGGGATACACCAACATCGCGTGGACCCTCAAGGTCGACCTGGTCTGCGAGCACTTCTGCCGGATGCTGGACCACATGGACGCCCACGGCCACGACGTCGTCGTCCCGGTGGTGGAGAACCCCGACATGGCACGCGGTCCCCTGATGGACCTGTCATCGGGCTACGTTCAGCGCGGCATCCAGCAGTTCCCCCGCAGCGGCGACAGCGGTTCGTGGCTCGTCAAACATGCCTACGAGATGGATGCCGCGCGGCTGCGTGGCGGCCCCATCGAAGACCCCGGCCTGCGGTTCTCGTCCGTCAAGACCGTCGCTTACGCCTCGTAGGGAGATCGTTCATGAAGCAGCTCTACTTCTACAGCCACGGAGTCCGTTGCGCCGCTTGGCATCTGCC
Source organism: Mycolicibacterium sp. CBMA 226 (assembly GCF_009729075.1). Classification (GTDB taxonomy): domain Bacteria; phylum Actinomycetota; class Actinomycetes; order Mycobacteriales; family Mycobacteriaceae; genus Mycobacterium. The sequence goes on from NZ_VTGY01000021.1 coordinate 14,504, forward strand.
TGCCGGGACCGACGCGTTCGCCGGTGAATCCGGCCGGCCGTGCGTCGTGATGGCGCACGGCTTCAGCGGGACGAAGGACACCGCCCTGCTCAGCTTCGCCGAACCTTTCGCCGCCGCGGGTCTGGACGTGCTGGTGTTCGACTACCGGGGCTTCGGACAGTCCGAAGGCACTCCGCGACAGGATGTTTCGATTCGCCGCCAGCGGCAGGACTACCACGCCGCCATCGACGCGGCCCGGCACCTGCCCGGGGTCGACCCGGACCGGATCGTGCTGTGGGGAACGTCGTACGCCGGCGGCCACGTCATCGCGGTCGCGGCCCGGGACCAGCGCATCGCGGCCGTCATCTCGATGAATCCCGCAGTCGACGGGGTGGCGACGCTGGCGCACCTGCAGCGCAACTGCGGGACCGGATATCTGTTGCACTCCACGGCAAATGCCGTGCGGGACGTGGTTGGCAGTGCCCTGGGGTGGCCGCACATGGTGCCGGTGGTAGGCGGACCGAACGCGGTGATCGCGACGTCCGGTTCGGCAGAGGCCTGGCTTCCCCTCGCCGGGCCGTCATGGCGCAACGAAGTTCGTGGTCGGCACGCCCTCGGGGTCGCGGTCAACCGGCCGATCACAAAGGCCGGCAAGTTGACCTGCCCGATTCTCGTGCAACCCGGCACCGACGATCGCATCGCACCCCCGGCTGCGGCCCGCAAGGCGGCCCGTCGCGCCGGGTACTGGGCACAATTGCGCGAATACCCCGCAGACCACCTCGATTTCTACGACGGTCCCTGGCAGCACCGGGTGTTGGCCGACCAGCTCGACTTCCTCGAGCGCGATCTGGCCCCGGCGCACGGACACCTGCACGGAACCCACTCAGCCTGAAAGGAATACACCGATGAAGACCACCGCAGCCGTCCTGCTGGAGCCGGGTAAGCCCTTCGAGATCATGGAACTCGATCTCGACGGCCCAGGGCCGGGCGAAGTACTGATCAACTACACCGCCGCCGGTCTGTGTCACTCCGATCTACACCTGTCCGACGGTGACCTCCCGCCGCGCTATCCCATCGTCGGCGGGCACGAGGGCGCCGGCATCATCGAGGACGTCGGCCCCGGCGTCACCAAGGTCAAGCCGGGAGACCACGTCGTGTGCAGCTTCATCCCGAGCTGCGGCCACTGCCGGTACTGCTCGACCGGCCGGCAGGCTCTGTGCGACATGGGTGCCACCATTCTGGAAGGCGCCATGCCGGACGGTTCGTTCCGATTCCACAAGGGCGGTACGGATTTCGGTGCCATGTGCATGCTGGGGACGTTCGCGAAGAAGGCCACCATCTCGCAGCACTCGGTGGTGAAGATCGACGACTGGCTGCCGCTGGAAACCGCCGTGCTCGTCGGCTGCGGCGTGCCGACCGGCTGGGGCGGCGCCACCTACGCGGGCAACGCGCGGCCCGGCGACATCACCGTCGTGTACGGCATCGGGGGCATCGGCATCAACGCCGTCCAGGGCGCCGCACATGCCGGAGCGAAGTACATCGTGGCCGTCGACCCGGTGCCGTTCAAACGCGATACCGCACTGAAATTCGGTGCGACACACGTATTTTCGAGCGCCGAGGCTGCCGCCGGGAAGATCAACGAACTGTCCTGGGGACAGGGCGCCGATCAGGCCATCATCTGCGTCGGAACCGTGGACGAGGACGTCGTCACCTCGGCGTTCAGCGCCATCGGCAAGGGCGGGACGGTCGTCGTCATCGGCATGGCCAACCCCGAGAAGCTGACGATCCACGTCTCGGGCCTGGAGTTGACGTTGTTCGAGAAGACCATTCGCGGCTCATTGTTCGGCTCCGCGAACCCCCAGTACGACATCATCCGCCTGCTGCGGCTCTACAACGACGGCCAGTTGCAACTCGACGACCTGGTGACCACCAGATACACACTCGAAGAGGTCAACCAGGGCTACCAAGATCTTCGCGAAGGCAAGAACATTCGCGGAATCATCACGCACTAGACGGTTTGGGGGCCGGGTCCTCACTCACATGTGAACGTAGGTTGCCGACAGTAAATGGGGTCCTGGCCGATAGAGCCAAAGATGTGGGCGGCCCCAGTGAAGGTTCAGCGTACGAGTGTTGGTTTGGATGGGCACACACGATCGGTAATTGAGTGTGCCCACAACAGTGGGACTGGTGAACACCCAATCACGGGCGAGATCGTGTCGTGGCTCAACGATCTGCCGAGTCCACCGACAGTCCGCGGACGACGACAGCGCGGAGTCCCCGCACGCTAGTGGCGACGCAACATCATCCGACATGCTCCTTAAGCCGAGGAGCATGGACCCCGCCAGGTAGTCCACTCAGCTGTGCGCCAAGTACTCGCTCGGCTTCAGAAGCCATTCACAGATTCCCCCCCTTGTCGCTGCGGCTGCGACTACGACGACAAAGCCGACACATTGCGCTAGTCGAGCAGCCAGTGACGTTTCCAGTCGTGCGCACAAACACCGAAGTCTGCGATTACGTGCTCGAAAAGCTGCGCGCAGTTCAGTCACCTTAGTTCGCGATGTGGATCAGTACGGGGCGCCTCGACCAGGTTCGACTGGGTTGCCGACGCGGTCACCACGAAGGCCTGGTAGGCGTCGAGTGATTCCTCGGCGGCGATCGCAGGCATCAGCACCCGCCACTGCCGGGCCAATCGGTCCCGGAAGTCGTGGCCGTCGGACACCGAGCTGGACAACAGCTCGGCGCCGAGGGTCCAGGCTACGACGGTGTTAGCGAGATCGGTGGGATCAGTGTCCTGGCGGAGGTCGCCCTCGGCGGCAGCGCGCTTGATGTCACCTGTGATCTGTTCGACGAAACTGAGGTAACTGAGTTTGGCGGTCGGATTGAATCCGGCGAACGTGCGCAGCAGCTTGACCCCGGCCCGCACGGTTCCGTTCGTGGCGAATAGGTCGGCGGTAGTGAAAGTGCCGACAATCAGCGATTCAAAAGCCCGATGTTTTGAGTCAGGTGCGGACTGGAATATGTTGTGGAACAGGACCATACCCTCTTCGATGATGACGGTGGCCAGCGCTTCTTTGGAATCGAAGTGGTAGTAGAGCGCGCCTTTGGTAAGTCCCGCACGTTCGACTATGTCAGCCAAACCGGCCGCGGGATAACCGATCTCATTGATCAGATCGATGGTGGCGTCGACGAGCTTACGTCTGGTTACTTCCGATCGCGGCTGGCGCCTCATTCGTTGATTACCTCCGTCGAGGCGGTCTGGGATAGTGCCCGTGTTGCAGCCGGCGACATCTGAATCTAGTGACTATGCGCACGGTCAGCAACTTTTCCGGAGTTCGCTCCGCGCCGATGAGAACCGCGACGTGACCACCATGAGGTGAACCTGGTGCCTGTTTCAGTGTCCGTAGCAACTGCGCGGTCGTAGCAATCGCGGCGACCAGGTCAGCATCTGCCTTACGACGAGTGACGGGAGCGGAGGTATCGATGAAGTTCGCCAACGTGCATGCGCTACAACGTCAATGACGCCGTTCGATGCACACTCTTTGACTCGCTCGCCGACGACAACCTCGACAATGGCGTTACTCAGTACGAGGTATGGGCGCCACGGGACATCCTCGCCACGTCACCGGACGCCTGGCGACCTACCTCGCTCCGACGAGATCGGCGTCAATCGCGGCTATGCGATGACCGTGCGCGCCGGGACACGTCGTTGTTCCGCGACCCACGCACTCGCCGTCCCAGAATCCGATATGTCGGTATTCATGAGAATGATCGACGAAACGCTCTATCCGGGTTGGCATTCCGGCACCGAGAGAGATGTCGGCACACGAGCAAAGCGCTAGCCCCCACGACGTGGGGGCCGACTCGGTTAATTGGGGTCGGACATCTACGGCTATCGCCGCTCCCACTCAGGCGCCGACCCCGACAACCCACACACGTCGGGGCCGCGGCGCTCGTCTGTCGTTGCGCCGGCGTTCACGGGCCGGCCAACGTCGTTGCGATCACTCGGTCAGCCGACCCGAAGCGCGCAACGCACTGATCGCGGACGCCGGCAACTCCATGCGCTGCGCGTCATCGGCAGTGAGCGAGGGTGGGATGCTGGCCGGGAAAGAGAACACATTCTCTGGGTCGTAATGGTGTTTGACTTCCACTAACCGGGCAAAGCTCTCGCGATACCTCGGATACAAGCGGCCGTCGATGTTGAAATCGTTGTAATTCAAGTAGGTCCCGCTTGTGTACGGCCGCATGTCACGCTCAAACTCCGCCAGCCACTCGAAATATCCCTGGTCTTCCGACGCATCGGTCCAGTCGATGCGGACATCGAAGCTCATCAACGCGTCAAGGTGCGGATAGGCAACCGGGTCGCCCTCCGCCAGCCGCGTGAACACCTCAGATGCGGCTCCCAGCACAAACGTCATGGTGTTGCCGCGTGCTTCTGCATGCAGTCGCCGTAGTAACGCAATGCCGCCGGGGTCGAGCGGCCCATCAAAATACGGCTGCACCGCCCCGAATCGGATGCCCGTATATACCTGGGGATCGAGCAGATCGCTCTCGTGGCTCACTGCGTCCACGTACGGCACAGTCGAGAACTGCGCCTCCTGCGGCGCCGGAACGATGTCCAGCAACGGCTGCAGTAGTGACTCCAACTCTTCCTGCGTCGTCATCGACAAAGCGGACATCGCGACGATTCCGTAATGCTGCGCGGGCAGCGCAAGCATCGTATTGACGCGGGAATCAGACGTCGGCAGCCAACGCTGGTAGGCGTCGAAGACCTCAGCGAAATGGTCCCAGGACCAAGTGATTTTGCTGATGCCAACGTCGGATACAGGTGTCGTGCGCAAGGTGAACGAGGTGGCGATCCCGAAAATTCCGCCGCCACCACCGCGGCACGCCCAGAACAGATCAGGATGGTTGTCCTTGTCTACGGTAAGGATCGTCCCAGTGGCGTCCACCACTTCCATGGCAACCACGCTTTGGGTTAGCAAGCCGCAGGTGCGGCTCAGATAGCCCATTCCGCCGCCAAGCGCTAGACCGCCGACCGCCACACGTGGACAAGTACCGCCGGGGACCGTAACCCCACTCTCGAACAGCATCCGATAGACGTCGCCGAGCCGGGCTCCGGCACCCAAGACCACCTCGGTCCCGTCGGCGTTCAGCGACAGCGAGTTCATCTCGGACAGGTCGATCACCACCCCGTCGTCCAGCGACGAGTAGCCCTCAAGCGAATGTCCACCCGACCGCACGCGGAACAGCAGTTGCTGCTCGCGGCAACGCCTCAGCGCTGCGGCCACTTCACCAGCGTCGCTGCAGAATACGATCTCCCGCGGATTGCTCTGATAGCACTCGTTCCAGCCCTTACGCGCTTCGTCGTAATCGGGATCGGCCGCGGTGACTACCCGACCGATGGACTCATTTGTCACGATCAACTCCCTATCCAGAAGGTCGACGCCTCTCGCTACCGTACCCAACACTGACTGAGTGCACAGTTAAAGCGATCACGTCACCTTCAGGTATTCAATTCTCGACGGCCGCAGCCTGCTGAGCGCCATCGCGCGTTAGTCGAACAGGCTCGCCGGCACGGGACGTAACCGACGAAATGCCCGAATTCGTTGTCTCAGTTGCCGTCGATGCCGATAAGGCCTGCGGTTGGCGTGGTGTCGCGGCCTTGCGACGACCCCACTGGCGTCTGCCATTGCGCCGGCGGCAGTCTTCAGTCACGTCAGTCGTGGCACCAAGCCACGCCGCTGCGGGCAGTTTGCCGACCTACGATCGCTGACATCGAGGCACCGACGCAGGCCGAATGCTGTTGCCGACCAGAATTTTTCGCCAGAGCGCCGCCAGCTGGCTCGCCACCCAGAGCTGATCGCCGCAGACGGCAGCGCTTCCTTCCGCGGTCAGTCCCGCTTCACCGACTGGCCCACCGACTGATCGTTGACCCGCTGCAGGTAGGTCTGGCGTGCCGCAGTGTCGACCGCCTCGACCCCTCGGTCGTCCTTGAGCGCCTTGCGCAGAAGGCGGTTGACGGGATGAGGAAGTAGGTTCGCTACCGTCACCGCTGTGCCCATCAACCTGGGCACTGCGGTTTCGACTCGCCGGGTGTGCACCGTGTCTACGACCGCCCGTGCAATCGTTTCGGGCTCGACCATGAGCCCTCCCTTCGCGGAAATGCCGGACGTCAGCTCCGTCCTGACTCCGCTGGGCAAGATGGTGCTCACGCTCACGCCCGAGTTCTCGACCTCCGCCCGCACGGCGAGGCTGAGCCCGACGACGCCGAATTTACTTGCGTTGTAGACCGCCGCACCCGGCACGTGCGTCTTACCTGCCAGTGAGGCCACATTGACGACGTGGCCGCGGCCCCGGCGCATCATGCCGGGCAGAACGGCTCTCATCCCGTTGATAGGGCCCCACAGGTTCACGTTCAGTGTGGTGGCGCTGACCCGGTCGTCCTCCTCGAGGAAGCGGATCACCGGCATGACACCGGCGTTGTTCACGAAGACGTCAATGGGGCCGAGGTCGCGCTCGACGCTGGAGACGAAGTTGTCGACCGACGCCCGGTCGGTCACGTCGAGCACATACCCCGTTGCGCCGACCTCTGCTGCGGTTGCGTCGACGACGGCGCTATCCAGGTCGCCGATCGCCACCTTGGCGCCGCGGGCGATGAAAGCCTGCGCAGTTGCGCGGCCGATGCCTCGGGCGCCGCCGGTGATCGCGACGACAGCTCCGTCGAGATTGATTGCGGGGTAGTCAGCACGCAGTCTCATGTTGCCTCCATATATGTCAAACTGTCACGAAACTATGCCACTCTGACACAGGGGGTCAAGAGTCCCCGGGCGATTTAGAGAGGCGCGCCGATGAAACCCCACCGCACCGGCTCCGCGGCTGCGTATGCCACGCTGGTGGCAGGCTGGCTAGACGACGGGAGAATGGCTCTGTCGACCGTGAGTGCGACTTCGACGAGTGGTCGCAAAGCGTCCACCGACGACCTGTTCGACGCTGCGCGCGCCGAGTTCATCCGATACGGTTTCCGACGCACGAGCATGGACGACATCGCGCGTCGAGCCGGCGTCTCCAGCCGGACCATCTACCGGCGACTCGGCGATAAGGATGAGATCGTTCGCGCGGTCGTCACCCGTGAGGTCGCCAACTTCTTGGATATGAGTGTCGCCGTGGTCGGACGCCTCGCCAAACCCGAAGAACGCCTGGTGGCATGCGTAGCATTGTCGACCTCCGAGTGGCTGCGGAACGACCTGGCGCAGGCTGCCCTCGTGCATGAAAGCGAGTTCTTGCTGACGCTGATCCAGGACGACGAGATGTTCGAACACCTTGTCCAAGCGTTCGCGATGGTTCTCGCGGGAGACGACATGTCCCTCGACAACGCGGCGGAGGCCGCCGAGCTCATCCTGCGGGCCTTGGCAACGTTGATGACTTCGCCGTCATCCCGACTGCCGATTGGCACGCCGGAGCAGTCGCGGGTGATCGCAGAAACGTACTTTGTCCCGATCCTTCAGGCTGCGCGCGGCCAGCGCGCCTAGCGCCTCGCGACCGACCAGGAGTTCCGCCATCCAACCGCGCTGTCCGACTCGCCAGACCTTCTATGCCTTTCGACCAGGAGCTCCTCGCGTGGCTTGAAGTCGGTACGCGACCTTGCTGAGCTGAGTCTGATGAACGCGAGCAGGAACCATTCGATCACCTCACGCCTCGGTGACGTCGGATCGGTTTGGGATTGACGTCCGCGCTTCGGCGCCGCCGACCGCACCACCGATACACCGGAATAGCCCAACGCGCCGTGACGTGGGTGCCCGGCGTCGAACATCCCTTCACAACCCCAAGGTTCCCGACAACAACAGCGCCGTGCACGACGGCGGGATCGGCTGCAAGTGACGACTCAATTGGACATCGCTTCCCTGCACGAAGCGCTTTCGCAGGAATTCGCCGACGATCCATGCATCATCGCCGACCAAATCTGGACGTGGTCGCAAACCACCGACCGCACCCGAAGACTAGCTACCCTGTTGCGTGCCAACGGTATTGGTAACTCCCGGCCACCGGGGTCGTGTCCGCCGTGGGCAACCGGCCAAGACCACTTGGGCATCTTGATGTACAACTCCACGGAGTACTTGGAGTCTCTGCTAGGCGCCTACAAAGCCTCAGCCGTACCGTTCAACATCAACTATCGGTATACGGCCGACGAACTCAGTTACCTCCTGCTCGATGCCAAACCCAAGGCACTTATCTACGGGGGTACGTTCGCACCGATACTCGCTGAGGTGCTACCAACACTGCCCCATCGCCCATTCCTGATTCAGGTCGGCGGTGAGCTGCTCAACGGGGCGGTCGATTACGCGTCAGCGCTCGAATCAACCGCCCCCGAGGCATTCGACCCGTCGCCGGACGATCGCAGTCTGCTGTACACGGGCGGAACCACGGGCAAGCCCAAAGGTGTCATCTGGCGCAGTGGCGACATGGTGACCGGTCCATTCGGAATCCGCGGAAAAGACGGATCACCAATGGATTTGGCTGGCGCAGTGGCACGGGCGAGTCGCCTCCGCGGCAGAGTTCTCCCTGCTCCACCGCTGATGCACGGGGCAGGCATGGCAGTGGCGATGGGCGGCTGGCTGGGCGGCGCGACAGTCGTCATCCAACCGGAGCCAGAGCGCTTCAATGCCCGTGTGTTGGTGGACACCCTTGCCCACCAACGAGTTACGTCACTGTGCATAGTCGGCGACGCGTTCGCTGCGCCGATCGTGTCCGATCTGGAAGAGCGGCAACTGGCTCTGCCCGATCTACGCTTGATAGTTAGTGCCGGCGCCGCGCTGCGGCCACAGCTCAAGGACAGACTGCGCGAACTACTCCCCCAGACACGCGTCACCGACTTGGTCGCGTCTTCCGAGGGGATGGTCGGGAGCAAAGACACCGCCAATGGCAGTCGGATCGACTCGCGCCGCGGAGCTGTGGTGCTGTCCGAAGACCGGACCCGCCTCCTGGCACCCGGCGCAGACGAGGTCGGCTGGTTGGCGTCAAGCGGGCCGATCCCTCTGGGCTATCTCGACGACCCCGAGAAAACTGCACAGACCTTTGTCACCGTCGACGGCAACAGGTACTCGGTTCCCGGCGATCGCGCGCGACTGCTCGCTGACGGCAGCGCCGAGTTCCTGGGCAGAGATGCGACGACGATCAACACCGGTGGTGAAAAGGTTTACGCCGACGAGGTCGAAGCTGTCGTTCGGTCGTTGCCCGGAGTACTCGACGCCGTGGTTGTCGGTCGGCATAGCGAGGTCTGGGGCCAGGAGGTCGTTGCCCTCGTACACGTCGCAGATGACGCTGTCATTGACGAGTTCGGATCTCTGTGCCGGGTGACCCTTGCTGGCTACAAAGTGCCTAAGCAGTTCATCCCGGTCGACGCGGTGCACCGGCACGCCAACGGCAAAACTGATTATTCGTGGGCGACAGCAGCGGCCGCTTCCGCCGGCGCACGCGCAAAGGTCGAAGACTAGGCCGCCAAAATCAGGCTACAAGATGGCTGGCGACGCTGAGATTCATTGCCGCGCAGGGTGAAATCTGCTGCAGCACCGCGGTCTTCTGCTCAGTTGCCGTTCTGAAGGATGCCTTCACCAAAGGGACCACAACGAAGTAGTCAGTTTCGCCCATGCAGCATGCGTGTGTATTGCGAGACGGCCTCTGCCCGATTGGCAGCCTTGAGCTTTCGGAGGATCTGGCCGACGTGGGCTTTAACCGTGCCCTCCGAGACAATGAGGCGATCGGCGATCTGGCGGTTTGTATCCCCGTGTGCCATCAGTTCGATGATCTCGATCTCGCGGCGCGTGAGGAGGTCGTGGATGGCTGACAAAGGCGCGGCGAAGCTGGCCACGCGTGGCACCTTACTGTTGGACATCTCGCCTCCGTAGGCGCTGATGATCTGGAGGTCGGCCTCACGCAATTGTTCGAGGACGGCGTCCGTAGAGCGCATCAGTTCCCTCATCCGCTCGCCGTGTTCGTAGAGTCGCTCCACCAGGATGGTGCGCTCGAGAGCGTATCCGTAGCCTTCGGCGAAGGCCCATAGGATGTCGCGGTCTACGATGTCGACCGTGGATCCGTGCGACGCGTGCAAGAAGCCGATGACACGGCCTTCCGGCATGATGGGTGCCGCGACATAGGACGGTGCACCGGCCATGCGCAAGTGTTCCGTGGTGACGCGCGGATCGTTGTAGGCGTCGTGCACGATCAGAGCCGAGCGGCGGCGGATCATTTCTGACTCGATCAGACTAGCGTTCAGATATACCGGCAGGCTATTGAGCATGATGTCTTTGAATGTCTTTTCCCAGTCTGGATTTTCGGCGTGAAAACCGCTGACCGGTATTACCCGCCCACCTTCGTCGACCCTCATCAAGGTGGCGATCTTGAACCCACACTCATCGCATAATGCGCGCGGTGCGCGGGCCATCATTTCCTCCGTCGAGCGCACTGCACGCAGCTTGCCCAGCGCCAGCTGGACATCGCTCAATCCGTTGAGTCGGCGGTCTAGGGTGCCCGCGACCATCTGCCCATGGATCTCAGAGAGTTCGACGGCCAACAATGCGAGTGAGCCTATGTCATCGGGCTGCGGCCGAGTAGCGAGAACGTCCCGGAGTCGATGAAGGGCATCATCAACGAGCTGCTCGACCAGAGAGTCCTCCAAGTCACCGTCTGGTAGCTCAACAGCCCCGCTCATGGCGATATGGGCGGCTTTGACAACGGCAATCGCCTTGCCTCGTCGCTCTTCTGCATTCATCACGGTGTCTTTCATGATCGCCACAGTTCATTAAACGACCCAGGACGGTCGTTTGGTAGGACGGCCTGGTTCATAGCCAATATGCCGAATCACCCCTGACGTCCGGCCAGACGTAGGCACCGTGACCTTGTCACAGGGTTCCTGGCGTGATGCCCTGGGAGCACCGAATCGGATACGCGAATGGATCAAACATAATGGCGAGCACCGAGGTGCTGTTGGACCGCCCCTGCGACGGCGTGGCGGTGATTACGTTCAACCGCCCCGAACAGATGAATGCTGTTCGCCCGTCGACAGTTTCAGCTTTCATTGACGTCATATCATCGGTATCTGGAGATATCGCGACCCGCGCGGTCATCTTGACCGGAGCCGGCCGTGGGTTCTGCTCGGGCATGGACCTGTCCGCCCGAGCGGAATTCCCCCCGCAGGACGTTCCTCAGGCGACCGAGTGGATGCGCGAGCTCTTCAGAGGCGCCGTTGCATGGAGCGAGCTTCCGCAACCCACCATCGCGGCCATCAACGGTCCTGCGATCGGCGGCGGATTTGGATTCGCGCTGGCTAGCGACATCCGGATTGCCTCGCCGCAAGCCCGGTTCGCCGCTACGTTCGTCAAGATCGCTATGGGACCCGACGCGGGACTGTCCCACACCCTGCCCCGCGTGGTGGGGCACGCCAAGGCACTTGAACTGCTGCTCACCGCCGACACCGTGGATGCCGACGAGGCGCTAGAGCTCGGCATTGTGTCGAAGGTGAGCGCCGATCCGATGGCTGCGGCGATCACGCTGGCGCAGCGGTTCGCCGCAGTGCCCGAACATGTCAGTCGCAGAATCAAGGCCACGCTTCAGCGGTCGGCATCAGCGGATCTGCCAACCGCAATATCAGAGATAGAGGTGTCGGCTCAGGCCGAACACTACTGTCACCCAGAATTTTTCGCCAACGCTGGGCGCTGGCTCAACGCCCACGCCTAACGGCGTAGGCCCGCTTGCGGCGGGATCAAACCCAAGAATCGAAGGAGTTTTCGTATGGCTGAAGCTGTCATCGTCGAGGCGGTCCGGTCGCCCATCGGGAAGCGCAACGGCGCCCTGTCGGGTGTGCACCCGGCCGAGCTGTCGGCTCAGGTCCTCAATGCGCTGGTGCAGCGCGCCGGCGTCGACCCCGCCCTTGTCGACGACGTGATCTGGGGCTGCGTCAGCCAAGCCGGCGAGCAGGCGGTCGACATTGCCCGCAACGCGGTGTTGACCGCGGGCTGGCCCGAGACCGTCCCCGGCGTCACCGTCGACCGTCAGTGCGGGTCCAGCCAGCAGTCGGTGCACTTCGCCGCCGCCGGTGTGGTCGCCGGCCATTACGACGTCGTCGTCGCCGGTGGCGTCGAATCGATGTCGCGCACCCCGATGGGCTCGTCGCTCGCCAGCGGTGGCAACCCCTACCCGGAGCCCTTCCTCGCCCGTTATGACCACAAGACCCCCAGCCAGGGCCTCGGTGCCGAGATGATGGCCGCGAAGTGGGGCCTGTCCCGCACCCAGCTCGACGAGTTCTCGCTGCGCTCGCACGAAAAGGCCGCTGCCGCACAGGATGCGGGCGCCTTCAAGGACCAGATCGTGGGCGTCAAAGACCAGGACGGCAACATCGTCCTGGAGGATGGTGGCATCCGCCGCGGCGGCACCGTCGAGTCCATGGCCGCCATCAAGCCGGCCTTCAAGGAAGACGGCGTCATCCACGCCGGTAACTCCTCGCAGATCTCCGATGGCGCGGCCGCGCTGCTGATCATGTCAGCGGAGAAAGCAAAAGAATTGGGGCTCAAGCCTCTTGCGCGCCTGCACACCGGCGTGCTGGCCGGTGCCGACCCGGTGATGATGCTGAGCGCGCCCATCCCCGCCGCCCAGAAGGCGCTGGCCAAGTCCGGCCTGAGTGTCGGCGACATCGGCGTGTTCGAGGTCAACGAGGCTTTCGCCCCCGTTCCGATCGCTTGGCTCAAGGACATCGGTGCCGACGAAGACCGCCTCAACCCGAACGGCGGCGCCATCGCCCTTGGCCACCCGCTCGGCGGTTCCGGTGCCCGCATCATGACCACCCTGCTGCATCACATGCGGGACAACAACATTCACTACGGGTTCCAGACCATGTGTGAGGGTGGCGGTCAGGCCAACGCGACCATCCTCGAGCTGCTGTAGCCGCCGACACCTCCGGTGGCTCATCGACTCGCGCGACAACACCCAGACAAGCGACGGCGGGTGGCCGGGGAGCCCAGCCACCCGCCGTCGCAAGTGTGCCTATCGGGGCGCCATCCGAATGGCGCCATCGAGGCGAATGACTTCGCCGTTCAGCATCGGGTTCTCAACGATGTGCACGGCAAGCGCACCATACTCGTCGGGGTCGCCGAGCCTGCTGGGGTGCGGTACTTGAGCACCGAGAGATGCCTGAGCCTCCGTGGACAATGACGCGAGCATGGGTGTCATGAAGATGCCAGGCGCGATGGTGCAAACTCGGATCAGGCTGCGCGACAAGTCACGGGCAATCGGCAGCGTCATGCCCACGACACCGCCCTTGGACGCCGAGTATGCCGCCTGGCCGATCTGTCCATCAAAGGCGGCGACCGACGCCGTGTTGATGATGACTCCGCGCTCCTCACCGTTAACCGGTTCGGTCTTGGCAATGCGTTCAGCCGCCAGTCTGATTACGTTGAACGTGCCAATGAGGTTGATCTCGACAACTTTACGGAAATCGGCAAGCGGAAACGGGCCCGCTTGGGCCAAGGTCTTGATGGCGTTGGCGACGCCGGCGCAGTTGACGTTGATGCGTACCGGGCCAAGTGTTTCCGCAACATCCAGCGCCCTATTGACGTCGTCCTCATCGGTGACGTTTGCCGCGACGAACTTTGCCCGTTCCCCCAGGGCGGACACAACTTCCTCGCCTTTGAGGTCAATGACAACAACGCTTGCCCCGGAGGCCAGCAATCGTTTGGTAGTGGCCAGGCCCAGCCCCGACGCTCCGCCCGTGACTACCGCCACCGAGTCCCTGATTTCCATGTGCGCAGTGCTTCCTTTCATTTTGGGTGTTTCGCATTACGAGCATCAAGACGAAGCGGGTCGACATGGCGACTTGTCATCGCGGTCGAGCATCTCGCCAGTCGATTGGTTAGCCGCGCATAGTCCAGCGTTCCGCATGTGCTGAACGGGTATGTCGCCAGCTAGCACAGATTCATGCCTTTGGCGATGATCTCGTTCATGATTTCCGTCGCGCCTCCGCCGATTCCCATGATCCGCGAATCGCGGTAGTGCCGCTCCACCTCGGACTCACGCATGTAGCCCATACCCCCGAAGATCTGAACCGCCTGGTGCACCACGAACTCACACGCGAAAGTCGCCGTGTTCTTTGCCATCGCGACTTCTGTCGTGACTCGCTCGCCCGAGGTGTAGCGCACGGCCACGTCACGGACGAAAGACTGAGCAGCGGTGACCTGTCGCGCCATCTCGGCGAGTCTGTGCCGAATGACCTGCCGGCCGACCAAGGGCTGTCCGAAGGTGACACGATCACGAGCCCAACTGGTGGCGAGGTCGACACAGCGCTGAGCGGTTGCGCACGCCTGAACGCTTAGCACCAGCCGCTCGCTGTCGAACCGCTGCATGATCTGCCCGAATCCGGTGCCTTCCGGCCCAACGAGATTGGCAACGGGCACCCGTACATCGGTGAAACTCAGCTCGGCGGTATCCGAACAGCGACAACCCATTTTGTCCAGCTTTCGGGTGACAACGAAGCCCGGACTATCCGTGTCGATCACCAGTAGTGATACGCCTTTGTGTGGATGATCGCCCGTGCGCACAGCGGTGGTTACGAAATCGGCGCGACAGCCGGAGGTGATGTACGTCTTGGCGCCGTTGACAATGTAGGAGTCCCCGTCACGGACGGCCTTGGTCCGCAGCGACGCGACATCAGACCCGCCACCGGGTTCGGTGACCGCCAGCGCGCCGATACTGGCGCCTTCCAGGGTCGGCCGCACGTAGCATTCGATCTGGTTTGGGTTGCCCGCATCCGCGATGTGCGGCGTAGCGATGGCATGGGTCAGTAGCGCACCGCACAAACCGGCGGAGCCACCGTGCAGGATGATCTCCTCGTTGAGGATCAGGAAATCGAGGAAGTCCCCCGCGCCGCCGGCTCGCTCGGGAAAACCCAAGCCGAGGAGACCGAGCTCGCCGGCCTGACGGTGCAGTTCGCGGGGAACTTCGCCGGCCGACTCCCAGTCGCCCATAAAGGGCGTGATTCGGCGGTCAGTGAAATCGCCTACCAGTTGGCGCAATTCGCGCCGTTCCGCAGTATTCCACGAGGTCATGCAGAAACGTCTTCCTTGACTGAGACCCGGACCGGCAGCGATTCGACACCGTTGATGAAATTGGACCGTTGGATCACCGGCGCGCCAGTGATCTCGATCGACCCGAACCGCTCATACAGCGCCGGCAGGATGATCCTCGCCTCGGCCCGTGCCACGGCATTGCCGAGACAGAAGTGTTGGCCGGCACCGAACGCCAGATGTGGGTTCTCGGTGCGCGTGATGTCGAACCGGTGTGAATTCTCGAAGACATCTTCATCGCGGTTGGCCGACGCGAAGCTCAACACGACCTTGTCGCCGGCCGCGATCTGCTGGCCGCCCAGTTCGAAATCGGCTACCGCTGTCCGCCGGAATTGAGTGACCGGCGAGTGGTACCGCAATACTTCTTCGATTGCGGTGGGCCATAATTCCGGATCTCCGCGGAGCAACTGGAGTTGCTCGGGGTGCTGTGCCATGAGGAGGACAAATCCCGTCAGCAGGTTTCTTGTCGTCTCGTTTCCGGCGATCACGAGCAATTGGAAGAATCGGCGCAGTGCCTCGTCATCGAGGTGCTCGCCATCCACCTCGGCGTTCACCACCGTGCTCCAGACATCGTCGCTGGGGTGCGCTCGCTTTTGCGCAGTCAGTTCGGCCGCGTATGCGAAGAGCTCGACGAACGCCTTACTGTAGGACTCGGGATTGGTAATGGCGGCCGGGTCACCGCCGCCGACCATCTGATTCGTCCAGTCATAGAGCAAACGTCGGTCGCTGGACGGTACTCCCAGCAGGTCAGCCAACACTAGGACCGGCATCTCCGCAGAGAATCGGTCGACGAGGTCGAATTCGATGTCAGGCTCAAGCGATTCCACAATCTGGCGCGCATGGGTCTGCATGGACGCAGCCATGTCTCTTACGATCCGCGGGGTGAACGCCTTTCCGACGATCCGGCGCATGGTGGTGTGTTCTGGCGGATCCTGGTTCAGCATCGCCTTGCGGGCTTCGCGCAACAGGTGCGGCGGGCTGTCGCGAATAAACGTGCCACCGGCATAGGAACTGAACACGTCCGGCCGCTTGCCCGCGGTCACGACGTCAGCGTGTCGGGTGACGACCCAGAAACCGGGGCCGCCCGGGAAGGCGCCGCCAGCGGGCTCAGCCGACCATGCCACCGGGTTTTCCAGGCGCAGGCGGGTGAACAGCTCGTGCGGGTAGCCGTGCTGATACGTAGCGGGATTACCTAGGTCCAGCTCAATCATTGCGATACCGCCTCAACAAATATCGGATAGCTTTCGCCGTCCTCCGGGTGCACGAACTCCACGTTCAGCGCAGCGCCACAGCGGGGTTCGTTGGTTACGATTCGGGCGTAAAGCCAAGGACCCTCGGATAATTCGACAATGCCCACGGTGTAGGGCACCAGGTCGGTGTACGCCCTGTTCGGCGCCCGGTGCACGACAGTCCACGACACGAGTACTCCCGCACCACTCGCAGGCGTCCACGACAGTCGGGTGCCGCGGCAGCCGGTGCACACTTGAGCTTCCGGTGCCACTGCGTGAGTGCAGAGGTCACAGATCTTCAGCAGCAATAGATCGTCATCGGCGGCGTCGAAGAATTCGCCGCTCTTTGCGTCCCGATCGATCGGCGGCCATGAGTTTGTCATTGTGCCCCACCAAGAATCAGCGTGGCATGGTGCTCCAGCACGCCGCCGTTCCCACTCACCATGATGACATCACGCCTCTCGACCTGCCGCCCACCGGCCATCCCACGGCCCTGCAACACGGCCTCGACAATCGGCGTGAAACCGGAGAGGTAATACGCCGAGAGCTGCCCACCGCCGGTGTTGCACGGCAAGACACCACCGGGCCCCAGCGCGCCATCAGCCACGAATGCGCCCCCTTCGCCCTTCCCGCAGAATCCGTAGTCCTCCAGCGTCACCAGAACGGTGAACGTGTAGCAGTCGTACAGCTGGAGCAAGTCCACATCGCTGGTGGTGACGCCCGCCATCCGCAGGGCCGCGGGCCCTGCCACGGCTGCGCCTGTGATTAGCCCAAAGATGCTGTCGCGCTCCATGATGCGACCAGGGTGGGCCTGACTCCACCCGAGAACGTCAACCGGGGGCCGGGCCAGATCACGCGCACGTTGACTACTGGTGACGATGACTGCTGCGGCACCATTGGAGACGAGACAGATGTCGAACAGATGCAGTGGTTCGGCAATGATCGGCGAAGCCTGATGTTGCTCGATCGTTATCGGCTCACGATATTGCGCGCTTGGGTTGAGTGCGGCCCAACTGCGCTGCGCGACCGCGATGGCGCCGAGCTGCTCACTGGTGGTGCCGAACGCGGCAAAATGGCGTTGGGCAGCCAGCGCGTAGAAGAGATTGGGCGTCACCATCCCGATGCCCGCGTGGTAGCCGGCGAAACCGCTGGGCCCCTTCCGGTTTCCAGATTTCGGCGATCCGAAGGCATCCCGCCCCGAGCCGGTCTGTTTCAGCGGGGCGTCCGCGAAGACGCATGCCACCGTCGATGCCTCGCCACTCGCGACGGCGGCCGCGGCGTAGGCGATCATCGCGGCGGGGCTGGCGCCGAGGACAGAGACTTCCGCGAGAAGCGTGAGATCACGTAGCCCGAGGACCTTCTGCAGCGAGAGCTTCGGCGCTCCCTGGGTTCCCGGGGTGACAAGCAGACCGTCCACGTCGCCCAAGTCGAGCCCGGCGTCCGCGACGGCGAGCCGAACCGCTTCAGCGGCAAGGTCGGTGGCGCTTCGGCCGTAGACCTTTCCGACGTCGGTCAGACCGAGGCCGGCGATCGCGGCGGCGGTCACGTACCGCTCCAGACCGGTGCCCGCTTTTCGGTGAATGCCCGGGGCCCTTCCTTGGCGTCGTTGGTGCGCATCACCGTCTTGGCTTCGCCATCGGACAGTGCCCACGCGGCAGCACCGAAATCCGAGCCGGCATCGCGCGCGGCGTAGGTGACTCGCTTGCTGGCCTGTACTGCAAGCGGGGCATTCGCGGCAACGACATTCGCGAGTTCCAGAGCCGTATCGAGAACCTGCTCCGGAGGGACGACGCGATTGACAAGGCCCCAGCGCAGTGCCTCGTCTGCGGAGATCGGCGCCCCGGTGAGACTCATCTCCAGCGCGATCGCCAGCGGAACCCGTTTGGACAACCGCAGCAGGCCGCCACCAGCGGCAATGATGCCGCGGGTGACTTCAGGCAGGCCGAGGGTGGCCGACCCGCTCATCACCGCGAGATCACACGCCAACAGCAGCTCAGTGCCGCCGCCGAGGGCGTATCCGTTCACCGCCGCGATCAAGGGCTTGGCGAGTCCACTTTTCAGGAACCCGCCGAAGCCGCGCTCCCGCTGTGACTGGTCGATCAACGGCCGACCGGCGGCTACCTCCTTGAGGTCTGCGCCGGCGCTGAAGGCACGATCGCCGGCGCCCGTGAGAATCCCAACGCGCAAGTCCGGGTCGGCGATCAGTTCGTCGATCGCATCCTGCACCGCCAGCGACATCGCGGCGGTGATCGCGTTCATCGCGTGCGGACGATTCAACGTGATGACGGCGACGTGGCCCACTCGGCGCAGCAGCGCCGGCGGTGCTTCTGCGGCCGTCACGCGTACAGTTCCTCGATCTGGGCGGCGTACTTTGCGGCGATCGGTTTGCGCTTCAGCTTCGATGTCGGGGTCAATTCATCGCTACCGGGAGCGAAGAACGTCGGCAAAATCGTGAACCGCTTGATCTGCTCGACGCGCGAAAGCTTCGCATTGCCGACCTCAACAGCCTTCGCGACGATGTCGCGGATCTTCGGCTCGGCGGCCATGGCCGCTGGGTCCGCGCTGATCTCCAATTCGGCCGCGAATGTGGTTGCGGCATCAGGATCGAGGGTGATCAACGCCACGTTGTACGGACGGCCGTCGCCGATGGCAACCACGGGGCCAAGCAACGGTGAGGATGAAGCGATAGCGCCTTCAATGTTGGTCGGCGACATGTTCTTCCCGGCCGCGTTGATGATCAGCTCCTTTTTCCGGTCGACGATGCGCACATAGCCTTCGTCGTCGATCTCTGCGATGTCGCCCGAGTGCAGCCATCCGTCGGCGTCAATGGCCTCGGCGGTTTTCACGGGATTGTTGCGATAGCCCTTCATCACCGACGGTGCCCGCAAGAGCAGTTCACCGTCATCCGCAAGCCGCAGTTCAGCACCGGGTGGCGCCATTCCGACCGTGCCTTGCCGAGCCATCGACGGCGGAGCTCCGGTGCCGAGGCCGCACTCGGACATACCCCACATTTCGCTGACCGGTATGCCCAGTTTCTGGATGAAAGCGAAGTCGTCCGGTGCTATAGCCGCAGCGCCGGATAGCGCCCATTTCAGTCGATCAAACCCGAGTCGCCTCTTGATCGCATCGATGACGTGGGGTGCGCCGACATCGAAACTGGCTTTGAGGCGGTCATCGGCCTTTAGCTGTAGTTGAACGCCAGTCTTGAGCTTCTCCCAGGTTCGCGGAACGGCGATGAAAAGCGACGGACGCACCTGCGACAACACCGCCGGTAGCAGCTTGGCTTCGGCCAAGGTGATCAACTCGATGCCTCCAAGCACCCCGAAGTAGTGGGTAAAGAATCGATCCGCCGCATGTGCCGATGGCAAGTACGAGATGAACGTATCGCCGCATGCGTACGGGTAGAAGGCATTAACGGCTTCGGCCATCGCGATGGCACTGCGGTGGGTATGTTCGACGCCCTTGGGGGGTCCAGTGGTTCCCGACGTATAGATCAAACACAGCACATCATCGGGGTGCACCGCCTGCCACGCCGCCTCGAAGTCGAAGTCGTCGTCAGGCTGCAGCCGACCTATGTCGTCGTCCTCGATCACGAGGA
This sequence comes from Mycolicibacterium sp. CBMA 226, assembly GCF_009729075.1. Classification (GTDB taxonomy): domain Bacteria; phylum Actinomycetota; class Actinomycetes; order Mycobacteriales; family Mycobacteriaceae; genus Mycobacterium. The sequence goes on from NZ_VTGY01000021.1 coordinate 34,417, forward strand.
TGTGCTCGACCGGAGACTGGGCCGCCTTCACCTTGTCGACGTACTGACGTTCGGTCACCACGATGCGGGTGTCGGCATCGGTCAGCAGATATTCGATCTGCTCGGTAGGACACGTGTTGTAGATCGAGTAGGTCGTCGCCCCCAGATGAGATGCGGCCGCCTCGGTGAGGTTGAATTCCGGCCGGTTGGTCAGCAGTGCGGCGAAGGTGTCCCCGCGTCGCAACCCCAGGGCCGCGAGACCGCCGGCGATCCTTCGGACCTCGTCGGCGTATTGGCGCCAGGTGTAGGTGCGAGCTCCGTCCGCGCTGCGAAGCGCGACGGCGTCACCCCGGGCAGCGACCATCTGTTGGAACGCTTGGGGCAAGGTCTGTGGTTGCGGCATGTTCTGGTCCCTCGTCAGTTCGATGGCGTGGTGGTAGTCCGGGTGTAGGTCGGCCCGAGCGACGTCTGGTGATCGGTTGTGCCCGAACGAGATAGATCCATCAGCCAGTTGACATTCGTCCGCCTGAACTGGACAGTCGGTCAACATTCGACGCAAGGAACCAGCCCGCGTCCCACAGTGCCTCCCGGGCGGCCTGCGAAAACCGCGCCAGTGCTTGGAACACATGAATTTGATCCGGCCACACCTGCAGCCGGTGCGACACCCCGGCCCGAGTCAATGCATCGGCGAGACGTTGTGAATCCGTCAGAAGGCACTCGGAGTCGCCCACCTGGATCAGCACCGGCGGCCAAGCGCGCAGGTCCGCATCCAGAACAGCAACGCGGGCATCGTCCAGAGCTGTCGCACCGACGTAGGCTTGCAACATCTTGCAACCCAGTTTCGGAGACAAGATCGGGTCCCGTTGTAGCGCGTCGCGCTGCACGGCGCTCGCGCCGCTGAGGTCCAAACATGGCGAGAACAACACCGCGGCCGCGGGCATCGGAAGGCGGCTTCGAGCAGCGTCATTCAGCACCGAACAAGCCAGATGACCGCCGGCCGAGTCGGCGGCCAGCGTGATCCTGCTCGGGTCGTATCCGCGGGCCAGGAGGTGCCGGTACGCCGCGAGCGCGTCATCAGCAGCGGCCGGAAACGGATGCTCGGGTGCCACCCGGTAGCGCAAGAGGAACACCGCCATCCCACTAGCCTCAGACAAGCGTCGGACCATGCCCTGGTGTGACCGGGTTGAGCCGAAGACGAATCCGCCTCCGTGCAGATAAAGTACGACGCCGCGGTCTGCCGACGCGCCTGGCGCGGTGATCCAGGTACCCTGCAGCGCCCCGTCGGCGATGTTCTGGTCGACATGAGCTGCCCACGGATTCCGAAAGAGCCCCGCGCCATCGGCAGTGCGCCGAAGCAATGCCAGCTGAAAGCCCTTCGGCTCCATTCGGTCTTGTAGGAGCCGGGCGGTCCGACCGATCGCCTTCAGCAGATGAGTTCGCATTTGGTTGCACTCCATTGTGCTCGATTCCGCTCAGGCGGGCAGGTAGATGGACTTGGTGGACTGGTAGGCGAGTAGCCCTTCGGGGCCCAGCTCGCGACCCAGGCCACTGGATTTCACCCCTCCGAAAGGAGCGCCATGATCCATCGTGAATCCGTTGACTCCGACACTTCCCGTCTGAACCCGACGCGCGACATCCAGGCCCCGACCGGGGTCACTGGTCCACACGGTGCCGCCCAGACCAAACTCGGAATCGTTGGCGATCCGCACGGCATCGTCAACGGTGTCGTAAGGAATCACCGCAAGCACCGGCCCGAAGATCTCTTCACGAGCGATGGTGGCGTCGTTGTCGATGTCGGCAAAAATCGTCGGCTCGACAAACCAGCCCTTGTCGCGCCCCCGAGGCCGGTTCCCGCCCGTAGTGATGGTGCCACCCTCGGCTATACCTTTCGCGATGTAGCCTTCCACCACCTCACGTTGGCGCGCACTGGCCAGCGGCCCGATCACAGTGGCCGGGTCGAGTGCATCACCGATGGGCAGCGACGACGCCAATGCAGTGAATGCATCGACGATCTCTCGATAGCGCTTGCGCGGGGCTAGAATTCGGGTGCTGATGTAGCAACTCTGCCCCTGGTTAAGCAAGGTGCTCGCGAACATGCCCTTCATCGCGACGCTCAAATCGACATCATCGAGGATGATTCCGGCGGACTTGCCACCCAGCTCCAGCGTCACTGGTCGCAGCAGCCGCGCACAAGCTTCGGCGATGGTGCGGCCAGCACCGGTCGAGCCTGTGAATGCCACCTTGTCCACTCCTGGATGAGCGACGAGGTGTGCCCCGGCGCCGCGCCCCGAGCCGGGGACGATGTTGAGCACACCGGGCGGAAGCTCTGCCGCGAGAGCGGCTTCGGCGACCAGCATCGCGTCGAGCACTGTTTCCGACGACGGTTTGAGCACCACAGTGCACCCCGCCGCCAGCGCGGGGGCCAACTTGAAGAACGACAGCGTCTGCGGGAAGTTCCACGGGACCACAGCCCCGACAACGCCGATCGATTCCTGACGCACCAACGTGGTACCGGTGACCAGTGACGCCCGGCGTTCCTCGATGTCGTTGCAACGCACCAAATCTGCGTAGTAGCGCAGCAGTGTTGCCGGGACCTTCGCCTCGGTTTGGCGGGAAATCCGGATGGGCATGCCGTTTTGGCTGCTGACAGCCCGCGCGATGCTATCGGCACGTGCGACCAGTTCGTCGGCGAATCGACCCAGCTTTTCGGCACGCCGCGATGGCTCCCAGTGGGCCCAACCCTGGGGATCATCGAAGGCTTGGCGTGCGGCTGCTACCGCCCAGTCGACATCGGTGGCCTCGGCGGCGGCAACCGTACCGAGCGGTTCCTCGGTACTGGCCGAACAAACCTCGATTCGCCGCGATGTCGATGGCGCCACCCATTGGCCACCGATGAACAGCGCGTCGTACGTCACCTTGTTGTCGTCGGACATCAGCACTCCTGCAGTCGAAGGGCGCCGGTCGGGCAATTGTCCACCGCCGTCTGCACCTGGGCCTGTTCGTCGTCGGCGATGTCTTCGCGGGCGAGAGTCAGTACGCCGTCGTCATCGATCTGGAAAATCTCGGGCAGCAAGGATTCACAGAGTCCGATGCTGGCGCACCGCGTTGGATCGACACTGAGCTTCATACCTGCCAGTAGACCCGTGGTCGGCACCGCGGGACCAGACCATTGACCATTCGCTAGCCGTTCGGTCACCAAATCTGGCCAGTTGATGCGATGCCACCGTGGATGGCGGACAGATAGCGTCGGATTATCCCAATCGAGGAGGCAACGATGCTGGCGCAGGCAGCCGTATTGGACGGTCCCACTGCCGAATTCGCCGTACGCGGCATCGAGGTCCGCGAGCCGGGGCCAGGCGAGGTTTTGGTGGCCGTTCGAGCCGTCGGGATGTGTCACACCGACATCACGGCGCGGCACTCGCCGATACCACTCGCATTCCCGGTTGTGTTGGGACACGAGGGCGCGGGAGTCGTCGAGGCCGTCGGGTCGGGCGTTACCGCAGTGCGCGCGGGCGACCGGGTCGTGTTGACCTACGACTCGTGCGGCGATTGCGACAACTGCCACACCGGCCAGCCCGGATATTGCACAGAATTCTTTGGTCGCAACATGACTGGGCGTGGCCTCGGCTGCTCGTCTCCACTGCGGTGCGACGGCGAGGAGATCAGCGGTCGCTGGTTCGGGCAGTCGTCGTTTGCGACCCATGCCATCGTCGGTGAACGATGTCTGGTCAAGGTCGGCGATGAGCTGCCATTCAGCGAGCTGGCGCCGTTGGGCTGTGGTGTACAGACGGGCGTCGGAGCCGTAGTGCACACGCTCGGCCTCCGCTTCGGCCAGTCGCTTGTGGTGTATGGGGCTGGAGCGGTCGGCCTTTCGGCAGTAATGGCCGCGCACGCCAGCGGTGCGCGCGAGGTGATCGCGGTCGACCTCCACGAGAGTCGTCGCGAGCTGGCGCTGGAACTTGGCGCCACACGGGTGTTTGACGGATCCGACCCCGAACTGGCGGCGCAGGTGCGCACCGTCACGGGCGGATGCGATTTCGCGCTCGACACCACGGGAGTGCCGGCGGTGATGAACACGGCACTGGCCACATTGCGCAGCCGGGGCATGCTTGGCATCGTAGGCAGCACTGCCTCCAAGTTGAGTTTCGCGACCGGCGCCATGGCGACCAAACGGATTGCTTTCCTTTTCGAAGGTGACACCGCCCCAAAACAATTCATTCCGCAACTGATCGCGCTGCGACTTGCCGGGCGTCTGCCGTACGACCGACTGATCACCACATTCGACTTCGCCAACATCAACGATGCCGAAGCCGCATCGATTGACGGATCGGTCGTCAAACCTGTTCTGGTGATGTGAGAATCGTGGCGCTCTGATCACACCACTTTCTGGGCGGCTTCCAGAAAGTCGGTGAGGGCAGCGGCAGTTGCTTTACGGCTGCGGTTGCTCTCGCCGGCAGCCCACCGGGGAAGGAACTCGCTCCACATGCAGACCAAGAGTGTTGCGCGAATTTCGGCCACTGCGGGCCTCATGCCGGAATTCTCGAGGGACCGACGCACCTTGCGGACCTGGCGCGCGAAAACTGCATCGGCCCAGCGCCGAACAGCAGGATCGACGGCAGCAGCCGCTTGAGCATGATTCCAGATTCGGCCAAGTTTGCGCCACGCGGTGAGCGTGTGCTCGTATGCAGCCTCTGTATCGGCACGTGTGTGGGCTGCGGCGAATTCGCGGAAGAGTTCGAGTTCACCTGGTAGGAGGTCCCGCAGCGCCGCCTGGAGAATCTCCGACTTACTGTCGAAGTGCAGGTAGATGGTGCCCCGATTCAGATTTGCCCGTCCGGCGATGTCCTCCATTGTGGAGCCGGCGAAGTCACGTTCGTCGAAGACGTCGAGAGCCGCTTCGATCACCCTGCGGCGCGTCAGTTCCCGTTGCAACTGCCGCAGTGACGGTTTTTGTGCGGGGCGTTCGGCTGCAGACCGCGGCCGACGGCGACCTTGAGGCGCACTGCGAGTCATCTCCCCCACTGACTTCGACCCATTCTTCGATTTCTCCCGATCGTTTGAGATTACTCAGCAGATCATCGTCTAGCGATGCTCAAGCAGGTCCTTCGACGCCACGCACGCGGTCCTCGTAGGCCTTGCGTTGAGCCACATCGACGTCGTCGACGAATAGTTTCTCGCTCCCGAGCGCCCGGGTGAGCGACTCGTAAATGCCACGAGGCACGAATCTCGACGTCGCCACCAGCAGACCGGCAACCCGAGGAACGTCTACCCGCGCTTTGGGCTTGCGAATGACGCCCACGATCACATCGGCGATGTCCTCGGGCTCGGCATTCTTCAGCCCCTTCGGCCCGTGGGTCCCCGCAATCAGTTCGGTGTTGGTGAACGCGGGTAGCACTGCCGAGAATTTCACACCCGAAGTCCGGTATTCCAAACGCGCACAATGGGTGAACTGTAATGCCGCGGCCTTGCTAGCGACGTACGTAGCCAGCCCCGGCGCCGGCCCTTCCGCAGCAAGCGAAGAAACATTGATCACATGACCGCTTCGGCGGGCGACCATGCGGCGGGCTGCGAGCTTGCTGCCGATGATCACGCCCATCACGTTGATATCGAGAATGCGGCGGGTAACGGCGTCGGGTTCGTCGATGATCTTGCCGACCGGCATCACTCCGGCATTGTTGATCAGCACGTCGATGGGCCCAAGCTCCCGCTCGACGCGGTCGAGAAAGTCGGCAAACGAATTGGAGTCGGTCACATCTAGTTTCGCGGCCAATGGTAGCCCAAGCTCGGCACCGGAGTTCTTGACCTTCAGCTCATCGACGTCACCGATCGCCACACGTGCGCCGAGCCGGTGCAATGCACCAGCGGTGGCGAGCCCAATGCCCCGTGCTCCTCCGGTGATCACGATGACCTTGTCGCGAATTGCGTTGTCCGACATCTACTTGCCTCCGTTGCTGATTCCGAGTCGACGCCCGCCGCGCGCAGCCAGGGCACGCATGATCGTCGTCGCGATCTTGAACTTGGCCGGCGAGTACGGATACCAGATGAGTTCCTTCTTCTGGGTCGGGATGCGGGGCGTCGTGAGCACCTGCTTGCGGCAGTACTTTCGGATGCCGTCAGCTCCGCCCCAGCGCGCACCGATGCCGGACTCTTTCCAGCCGCCCATGGGCAGCGCGAAGGCGAAGAAATTGGAACCCATGTCGTTGATGTTCACGGCACCCGCTTCGATACGGCGCGCAACTCGCTCGGCACGGGCCTTGTCGCCGCTCCAGACTGTGGCAGACAACCCGTAGCGCGAGTCATTGGCCAGTGTGACGGCCTCGTCCTCGTCGGCGACCCGGATTATCGGCAACACCGGTCCAAAAGTCTCCTCTTGGACGCACGACATCGACTGCTGCACGTCCACCAGAACGGTTGGCTCGTAGAACGTACCGGTGCCGGTGGGTTTCCCACCTGTCAGAACGCGCGCACCCGCGGCGACGGCCTCGTCGACGTGGCGCGCGACGATGTCGCGTTGGGTCATCGTGGCCATCGGTCCGATGTCGAATTCCGGTTTCGGTCCGTCCTGTCCCTGCCGCAGCTCCCCGACACACTGCACGACCTTGGCGACGAACTCGTCGTGGACCGAGTCCTCCACGTACACACGCTCGATCGACACGCACACCTGGCCCGCGTTCAACAGTGCGCCGTAGGTGATGCCGTTGGCTGCTCGGTCCAGATCGGCATCGGCGAGCACAATCGCCGGGTCCTTGCCTCCCAGCTCCAGGCTGCACGGGATGAGCCGTTCGGCGCACGCACGCGCGATCGCCCGGCCCGTGGCCACCGAGCCGGTGAATGCCACGTAATCGACGGAATCCACTACGGCAGCACCGGTTTCGCCCCCACCGGTGATGACTGCGAGCACCTTCGGCGCACCGATCTCGGTCCAGCCGCGGGCGAGCTCCAGCGCTGCCAGTGGCGTCACCTCTGACGGCTTGATCAGCACCGCCGCGCCGGCCGCCAACGCCGGGATCGCGTCGTAGACCGGCATGAGCATCGGGAAATTCCATGGCGAAATGACGCCGACTACTGGGAACGGCCGGTAGATCGTCGTGAGCCGCTTTACTTTTCCGAGCGCGTTGTGGGCCGACGGGTGCGTGTCACGCAGGAATCCGGCCGCGCTTGTCGCGTAATAGTTGATGAGATCAGTCGCCATCGGCACCTCGAAACTGGTCTCCAGGCGCGGCTTACCGGTCTCCGACTGCAGGATATCGCCGATATGTTCGGCGTTGTCGTACAGCCAATTCTGGAATCGGCGCAGCCAGCGTTCACGCCCCCTCGGTCCGATGGCCTCCCATTCCCGTTGCGCAGCACGAAGTTCGGCGACCTTGGCCGCGATTGACTCTGCCGTCTCGATGGGGACTTCGCCGACGATCCGACCGTCTGCGGGGTTTCGCACCGAGATGGTGCTTGCAGCCAGGGTTTCGCTCTCCACGGGATGGGTCTCTTTCGCCGACAGTTATGCGCGGGGACCCGTGTGCATGGGCATGCTGCGGATCGCGTTCATGAAGTGGCCCGGGATGTAGCTGGGCTGAGCCACGGTCAATTCCGGATACGTCGTGAGCAGCCGGGTGAACAATGCGCGCAATTGTGCTTTCGCAATCGGGGCGCCCATACAGTAGTGGGCACCTCCCCCGCCGAAACCGAGATGATCGTTGGGATTGCGCAGGATGTCGAACGCGTCGGGATTCTCGAATACCTTCTCGTCGCGATTGCCCGACGAATAGAAGAGCACGACCTTTTCGCCCTTCCGGATCGCCTGACCGCCCAGCTCGGTGTCGCAGGTCGCGGTCCGGGCGAACGTCATCACGGGAGTGGAATGACGGACGAATTCCTCGATCGCCGAGTTGATCCGGCCCGGCAGGTCGGCCAGCAGTAGAGCGCGCTGGTCGGGATTACGGGTGAGTTCGTACATCGCGGCCGAGGTGGTTTGGCGGGTGGTGTCGTTGCCCGCGCTCGCGAGCAGCACGAAGAAGGCCCCGATCTCGGCGTCGGACAGCTTTTCGCCATCGAGCTCGGCTTCGACTAATGCCGAGATCAGATCGTCGGCCGGATCTGTCCGCCTGCGCTCGGCCATCTCCATCGCGTAGGTGGCGAGAACGACGACGCCGCCGAACAGCACCTCCAACCCTTCCCTGCCCTCGAGGTATTCCTCGTCCGAACTGGACACCATGTCTTCCACCGCGGTCAGCATCGTCTCGCGGTCGGCCTCGGGGACGCCGAGCATGCGCGCGATCGTCATCGCCGGCAGACGCATCGATACCCGCTGGACGAAGTCGCCGCCCTCGTCATCAGCGAGTTGATCGACGACGGCCTGCGCGTCGTGTTCGATCTGGTCCGTGATCTGGCGCACGGCACGCATGCTGAACGCCTTCTGCACGAGCCCACGAACACTTGCATGCCGAGGATTGTCCATACCGAGGAACGACGCCGCCGCCTCGAGCATCTCGGGCGGAAGACTATCGAGGTGAATGCCCTGCGACGAGCAAAAGGTTTCGTGATCTCGCGAGACGCGCCGAATGTCTGCGTGGCTGAGCGCTGCCCAGAATCCGTCCTCCGGGTCCGGTTCCGGGAACACCGGCGTGGCCGGCTGACGCACCCAGCGCACAGGCTGCTCCGCTCGTAGCTCGGCAAAGATCCTGGCACGGGTGTCGGGATCCTGCGACCAGAATCCATAGTCCGACAGGTCGGTGATCGTCTGTTGCTGCACTTAACTCTCCTGGGTGCGCGGGGTCACGCCGACGGTGATGCGGCGTCTTTTTCCGCCGTCAGCTGTTCGTACAACGGGTACACCGGCTTAGCTGCCGGAATCAGCTTGAGCACCTTGGCGACTGCGCCTTCCACCTTCACCTGACCACGTGCCAACGCAACGGCGGCGTTCAGCTTGCCGCGCCAGAACTTGTCGCCGTCGTCTGCCGACATGCGCATCGTGACATCCGGAACAACACCGCTATCACCCTCGAAAACTTCGATCGCCGGCTCGCGCAGCACAAGCGTCAGCGTCGCGGACGGTTCGTGGAACTCGTAACGCAGAACCATGTCAGCCGCGCGCAGCTTGGGACCCGCCTCGGGTTGATCGTTCGCGAGCCGGAAGGCGCCGCCGATGTACCTGAAAACCTCGCCCGCGTCGGCGAAATACGGCATGGCCATCCCTTCGATAAAGCGAAAAGTACTGACTGACAATGCAATCCTAATAGCATCCCGTGTCACGGTAGGCGACTCGTACACTCAGTGTACATACTGTTGATTTGTTGGCAAGAGTGTTGACATAGCGGCGTCGCAGAGCAATGCTGGCTACGCGATCACACGGAATGGGATGGGCATGACATTTACCGCTCGCATCGACAAAGACATCTGCATGAGTTCCGGTATCTGCGTGTCCAACTACGCCGAAGCGTTCCGGTTCGACGCCGACGAACTTGCCGAGCCGATCGATGGTGGCATTGCGCTGACACTTGAGCAGTTGCGATCGGCGGTCGGCACCTGTCCGTCCGGAGCGATCGAGCTGCTGCGTGACGGCGTTCCGATCGATGACTGACCCATGGAGAACTTAGTGTCCTTATCGTCTTTGCCGGCTCTATCTGCCTTTGCCCGTCGATTCCCCGACAAGCCGGCGACCATCTCGGGCAGCACCGGCGAGGTCGTGACCTTCGCCGAACTCGATTCCGAATCAAGACTTTTGGCAAGGTATTTCACAACCCGTGAGCTGCAGCCAGGTGACGTTGTCGCCCTGCTATTGAAAAACACTCCCGGCTACCTCAATGTCAGCTGGGGCGCAGAACGCAGCGGGCTGATATTCGTACCGGTCAATTGGCACCTGGGCCCCGCCGAGGCGGCCTACATCGTGTCCAACAGCGGCGCGAAGGCGCTCATCGCGTCGGCCGAGCTCGCATCGCTGGCAGAAGCCGTCGCCGCGGCGAATCCCCAGCTTGACATCACGCTTGCAGTCGACGGCAGCATCCCCGGATTCGAGGACTATCAAGTGGCCCTGGACTCCGTCGTGCCCGGCGTGGACTCGCCCGAGCGCCAAGGCGCATACATGTTCTATTCCTCAGGCACGACCGGTTCGCCGAAGGGCATCATGCCCGCGGTCCCAAACGCCCCGTTCGGGGCAGGGCTGCCCATCGAATCGTTGCTGAAGGCACAGTTCGGCTTTGGCGAAGATACCGTGTACCTGAGCCTCGGTCCGCTCTATCACAGCGCGCCGCAAGGCTGGTCGCTCGGCACGCAGTCCCACGGGGGCACGACGGTCATTGTCGATAGCTTTGACGCCGAGCAGACCCTCGCGTTTATCGAGCAATACCGCGTGACGCACGTCCAGATGGTTCCGACCATGTTCGTGCGCATGCTGAAGTTGCCACAGGACGTGCGCGACCGCTACGACCTGTCGAGTTTGCGGCTGGTGTTTCACGCAGCCGCGCCGTGTCCGCCGGATGTCAAGGAGCGCATGATCGAGTGGCTCGGCCCGTGCGTGATCGAGTTCTATTCAGCCAGCGAGTTCAACTCGCTGTTCGTGATCGACAGCGCATCGTGGCAGACACATCGCGGATCGGTGGGGCGAGCCGTGGTCGGTACTCCGCATATCCTCGACGACGACGGCAACGAGCTGCCCATCGGTGAAGTCGGTGAGATCTGGATCGAAAACGGTAACCGGTTCGAATACCACGGCGAGCCTGCCAAGACCGCGGCTGCCTACAACGAACGCGGCTGGAGCACCCTTGGTGACCTGGGCAGCCTCGACGCAGAGGGATATCTTTACCTGTCGGATCGCCGGACCGATTTGATCATCAGCGGCGGCGTGAATATCTATCCGCGCGAGATCGAAGACGCCCTCGTGCTGCATGAGGCGATTTCCGATGTCGCCGTTCTCGGAGTTCCCGACGACGAAATGGGTCAGCAGGTCAAAGCGGTTGTGCAGTTGGCCCCTGGCCATGTCGCCGACGCGTCGATGGAGTCCGAGATCATCGACTACTGCCTGGCCCGGCTCGCGAAGTTCAAATGCCCCCGATCCGTCGATTTCGTGACCGAGCTGCCACGACTCCCCAGTGGAAAACTATTGCGCCGCAATCTTTCCGACCGATACGCCAACAGCGGACTCCCTCGTTAAGGATGGCGGACTCCCCCGTTCCCGAAGCCGATTCGGCGCGCGACCCGTCTGCGGCCGAACAGCGGTTGCCACTGCGGGAAGTGCAGAAGCAGCTTACTCGCGAACGGGTGATTGACGCCGCGATGGAGGTGTTTAGCGAGCGGGGCTTCGGCCCCACCACCATGAACGACATCGCGGCGCGCGCCAATCTCAACCGTGGCACCATCTATCTCCACTTCGCCGACAAGTCGGCCATCATCCACGCTGCACTGGACGCACTCGCGCCAGAAGAATTGGCCATCTACGCGGCCGCCGAAACCGCCACCACGCGAAGCGAACTCGAGGCGATCATGGACCACGCCGTCGAGGTCTGGATCACCGGCCTGGGCCGGATCTGGCGGCACATGCGCGACGCCGTGGCGCTCGATCCGGCGGTACGGAACTGGCGGGATGAATTCGTCGATCGTCAGGTGTTGAGGGTATGTGAAGTCCTCGAACATTTCGGGGTGCAACCATACGAGCGCCGGTATGCGCGCTCTTTGCTTTTGGTCTGCATGTGGAACGACTTCGTGGCCAACGTGTGCGACCGGACGACTGCCAATCGTCAGGCGACCGTGGCTGCGTTGGCCGACTTCTTCTTCGCGGCCACGGGCGCGACGGTGTCAGATGAGTTGCTCTGACACCGATCCAGCCGGCTCGGCCGACTTCACCGGCACCGTCGACATCGCACGCTCGGTCATCGCAGCGATCGTGAGGCTCGGGTTGGCGCCCACGTTCCACGGCACTGTTGAGCCGTCGCACACCAGCATGTTGCGGTAGCCCCAGACCTGGTGGTTGCCATCGATGACGCTGTTATCCGGCGAAGTCCCGATCACGGCGCCGCCCAGAATGTGAGCGGTGACCGTGGTGTTGAGGAGGGCCTCTGGCACCAGGGTCTGCGGGACGGCGTCGAGTTCCTCGGCCATCAGCTTGATCGCTTCGTGCACTTCGGGAATGAATGTCGGGATCGGGTGCAGTGGGTCCGGGCGAGTGTTCATGCGAGTGCCGAGACCGAGGCGGCGCTTACGTGTCTCGAAGCTGAGCTTGCCCTCGATGTCCTGCATGGCGCCAAAGACCATCGAACGGCGCGACCAGCCGACCGGGTTGGTGACGCGGGCCGCGTCGATCGGGTGGCGCACGATGGCGGCCAGCATCTTCAGCGGACGGGTCACTCGGGTCCCGTTGGGCGTGAGAGGCGCGAACAGGAACTTCATCGAATCGCCTCCCGAGCCGAATGCGACGGTCTCCATATGCATGCTCGGCAGCGGGTGCGCGCTGCCGGTGATCGACACGCCGCCGAGGCCGAGCTCGACGTTGCGGTCACGCGGCGTCAGCGCTGTCAGCGATTCAGAGTTGGTGCGCACCTGCTCGCCGACCTGATCGCTCAGCAGCGGCAACATGCCACGCACCTTGCAGTCACCGAGCAGCTTGTTGGTGCCGATGGCGCCAGCGGCGAAAACCACGCCACGAGAACGGATTACGCGCTTCTTCCGCCAGCCGAACACTCCGGGGCGGTGCGCAACGATCGCGTAGCCGTCCGAGCCGTCCGCGGCACCGACCGGCCTGACCTCCGATACCTGCATTTCAGGTTCCACCCGAGTGCCCCGGCGTTCAGCGAGCCAGAGATAGTTCTTGTCCAGACTGTTTTTTGCGTTGTGGCGACAGCCGATCAGGCACTCCGCGCAGCCGAGGCAGCCTGTCCGATCCGGCCCTTGCCCGCCGAAGAATGGATCGGGCACCGTTACGCCGGGCTGACCGAGGAAGATGCCGACCCGAGTCGGGTGACAGGTCTCGCCGTAGCCGAGTCGGTCGGCCGCACGCTTGACGACCGCATCGCGAGGGGTGAGCCTCGGGTTGTCGACGACGCCGAGCATTCGTTCTGCCTCGCGGTAATGCGGGTCGAGGTCGACATGCTCGCCGACCGCGTCGGTCAGGCGGGACTGGAACTCCTCGCTGCCGCGGTAGAGCGTCGCGCCGTAGACGAGGCTGCCGCCGCCGACACCGGCGCCGCTGAGGATCGCGACGTCTCTGAACAGCGACATCCGCATGATGCCGCGCAGACCAAGTCGCGGGGCGAAGAGCAAGTCCCGGACTTTCCAACCGGACGTCGGAAGGTCGGTGCTAGCGAACCGGCGGCCGCTCTCCAGTACGCACACCGAATAGCCGCGTTCGCTCAGGCGCAGTGCCGAGACACTGCCGCCGAACCCCGAGCCGATCACGATCCAGTCGTAATCGTGGCCCTGACCAACGGCAGCCATCAAACCTCCAACACAGAGTCTCTAGACGAGTCAATACGTTAACTTACTGAACACGGTGTTGACCGTCAATGGACGATCGGTCAGACTGGCGGTATGGAAAGCAATTCACCGCAATTCGATGTTCTCGTAGTCGGAGCGGGATTCTCCGGTCTCTACGCCCTGCACCTCCTGCGGGGCCGAGGGCTCAACGTCCGAGTGCTCGACGCGGCGCCCGAGGTCGGTGGCACCTGGTACTGGAACGCCTACCCGGGCGCGCGTTGCGACGTCGAAAGCGCCGACTACTCCTACTCGTTCTCCCCGGAACTGGACCAGGAATGGGAATGGAGCGAGCGCTACGCCGCGCAGCCGGAAATCCTGCGCTACCTCAACCATGTCGCCGACCGGTTCGCATTGCGCGACGACATTCAGCTCAACACGACCGTCCACTCGGCGACCTACGACGAAACCGCCGCCGAATGGACGCTGACCACCGATTCCGGGACGCTGCGAGCGCGCTACTGTGTGTTCGCCACCGGCGGATTGTCAGCGCCATTGGCGCCTCCGTTCGATGGTACGGAGACGTTCGCCGGCGAGTCGTACATGACCGCGGCGTGGCCGCAGGGTGGAGTCGACTTCAAGGGCAAGAGGGTTGCCGTGATCGGCACCGGCGCGAGCGGAATCCAGTCGATACCCGAAATCGCCGCCGATGCAACGCATGTCACCGTCTTGCAGCGCACCCCGAACTTCAGCGTCCTCGGCCGCAACCGCGACCTCAATGCCACTGAAATCGCCGAGCACAAGGCGACCTACCCCGAGCGGAGAAAGCGCCAGCGCGCATCCTATGGCGGGACGAGCACCGAGCCGCATCTCCGCCGAGCGGCAGAATGCACGCCAGAAGAGCAACTCGAAGAACTGCGCCGCCGGTCCGCAGAAGGTGGCGCCCTTACATACGTGGGCGCGTTCCGCGACGTATTGACCAACCTCGACTCCAACCGGGTCGTCGCCGACTTCATCCGGTCTGATATCCGTTCGCGCGTCACCGATCCCGAGCTCGTCGACCTGGTGACGCCAACCGACCATCCCTTCGCCGGCAAGCGTCCGTGCGTCGACCACGGTTACTTCGAAGCCCTGTGCCAGGACAATGTCGACGTTGTCACTGTGCGGGACAATCCAATCACCGCCATCGAGCCCACCGGTATCCGGCTCGCCGACGGCACGCTCATCGACGTCGACATCATCGTCTACGCCATCGGCTACGATGCCATCTCCGGCGCGCTGCTGCGCATCGATATCCAGGGCCGCAATGGAATTCGGCTTCGCGACGCCTGGGCACAGGGCCCGTCAAGTTACCTGGGTTTGGCGATCGCAGGCTTCCCGAATCTGTTTACCGTGGCCGGGCCCGGCGGGCCACTCGGACTGACCATGATGGTCGCATTGGCCGAGCAGAACATCGAGTGGATCGCCGATTGCATCACTGATCTCGACGCTCGTGGCGTACCGGCCATCGAGGCGACCACCGAAGCGCAGCAGCGGTGGACCGAGGAGGTCGAACGGCGAGCGGAGCGGAGCGTCTTCGCCGCCGCCCCGAATTCCTACTACACGGGAGCGAACGTCCCCGGCAAACCCCGGCGATTCTCGATCTACCTTGGTGGATTCGCCCGCTATCAAGCGATTTGCAATGCCGTCGCGGCTGAGGGCTACGACGGATTCAACGAACTGACCGTTGCGAACGCCCGTTGATCACTGACTCGGCATCGGCGCCGGTACCCACTGCTCGAATGGAGAATTAGGTAGATGCTGAGCACGATGCAGGACGAGCCCCTCTCGCTTGCAACACTTCTCAGATACGGAACCACCGTGCACGCGGAAGCCACGGTGTCTACCTGGACCGGTGACCGAACCCGGCCGATGAGTTACGGCGACCTGGGCGTGGAGGCAGCTCGGCTGGCAAATGCGCTACGCGGCTTGGGCGTCGAAGAGGGCGACCGCGTCGGCACCTTCATGTGGAACAACAACGAGCACATGGTTGTCTACGGTGCGGTGCCGGCGATGGGCGCGGTGTTGCACACCCTGAATATCCGGTTGTTCCCTGAGCAGCTGATCTTCGTCGTCAATCACGCCGCGGACAAGGTGATCATCGTCGACGCATCGTTGATCCCGATGTTCACCGAGTACCTGCCGTCATTGCCGACGGTTCGCCACGTCATCGTTGCAAACGGTGATGCGTCGGCACTGGAGGCACCCAAAGGTGTAGAGGTGCATGCATACGCCGAGTTGGTGGATGGTCAGGCGGATCATTTCACCTGGCCGCACATCGACGAACGTTCCGCAGCGGCAATGTGTTACACGTCCGGCACAACGGGCGACCCCAAGGGCGTCGCCTATTCGCACCGATCGATGTACCTGCATTCGATGCAGGTCACCTCGACCAACGGAATGGCGCTCTCACAGGCGGACAAGGCACTGGTGATCGTGCCCCAGTTCCACGCAATGTCATGGGGCATACCGCATGCCGCACTCATGGTCGGCGCCTCGCTCGTGATGCCCGACCGATTTCTGCAGCCTGAACCGATCACCACGATCCTGGCCGCCGAGAAGCCGACCTTCGCCGCTGCGGTACCCACCATCTGGAACGGATTGTTGACGTACCTCGATGCAAACCCACAGGACATCTCCCACCTGCGGGAAGTCGTCGTCGGCGGTTCCGCTGCCGCGCCGGCGCTGATGCACGCTTTCGAAGAGCGCTACCAGGTGCCGATCCTGCATGCGTGGGGCATGACCGAGACTTCCCCCTTGGGCAGTGTCGCGCGACCGCCTGCGTCAGCCGAGGGCCGGCATCGGTGGGCCTACCGCTACACGCAGGGCAGGTTTCCGTCCCTAGTGCGGGCCCGATTGGTCGACGGTGATGGCGCGATTGTGGCCAGCGACGGAAATTCGGTGGGCGAGTTGGAAGTTCGTGGCCCGTGGATTACGGCGACGTACTACTCCCCCGACGATTCAGCCATCGATCCGGAGAAGTTCCGTGACGGCTGGCTGCGCACCGGCGACATCGGAACCATCACGGTCGACGGATTTCTCACGATCCTGGACCGGTCGAAAGATGTGATCAAGTCGGGCGGTGAATGGATTTCATCGGTCGAACTGGAGAACGCCGTGATGGCGCATCCGGCGGTCGCCGAAGCAGCGGTCATCGGTGTGCCCGACGATAAGTGGGACGAGCGGCCGCTGGTCGCCGTGGTAGCACGGCAGGGCACATCGGTGACCGTCGACGAGCTGAGCGATCACCTGGCCAACAGGGTCGCGAAATGGCAGATACCCGACAGCTGGACCTTTGTGGACGAAGTGCCGAAGACCAGTGTCGGGAAGTTCGACAAGAAGGTGCTGCGCGCGCGTTTCGCACAAGGTGACCTGACTGTATGCGGGCGATCTGACGCCTGAGTTTCGCGTCGGGCCGCCGGTGGAACAGGGATGAACCCAAAGATCCTGTTCTGCACCATGTTTGACGAGCATCGCGATTCCCAGCACTCAGTCGTGAAACCAGAAATATATCACTCTGTTTAGTCACTTGACGCAGCGTCCACTGAGACAGCAAACTGTTCATCATGCCCATGCCAAACCTCGCCGACCGTTGGTTCTTTGTCGTCGACGACAACGACGTACCCACGCACGTGGCCGTCATGGCAACCTTTGAACTTCCCGAGGGTGCGCCGCCGGACTATGTGCGCCGCCTCGCCGATGACCTGCGCTCCGTGCGGACGTTCTCGCCGCCGTTCAACTACCGACTCACCCACCCCAGCCTGCGGCGTTTCGCGCCCTCCTTCACCGTGCTGGCCGACGACGAGGTCGACCTTGACTACCACTTCCGCTTTTCGGCGCTGCCGACGCCCGGCGGTGAGCGCGAGCTCGGCGTCCTGGTGTCACGGTTGTTTTCGCGGCCGCTGGATCCGCAGCGCCCGCTGTGGGAAGTTCATCTCATCGAGGGCCTCGACAACGGTCGCTTCGCCTGGTTCTTCAAGGTCCATCACGGCGTGATGGACGGCGTCGGCGGGATGCGCCGTCTCGGCCAGCTCATGGACACCGACCCCGAGTCCAGCGAGCTGCGGGCGATCTGGTCGCTCCCCGTCCGATCGCGACGGCAACGGGCGAAGAGCGCCCCGTCGCTGCAACAGCGCGTCGAACGCGCCCTCGGGTCAGCGCGCGAAGGCGCCGTCGCTGCCGCGTCGCTCGCGCTCACGACTGGACAGATGGTCAGTCAGCGGGTCGTGGCGGCGGAGAAAGACTGGGTCGTGCCGTACTCGGCGCCGAGTTCGGTCCTCAACGGCCGCGTCGGGCAGCAGCGCCGGTTCGCAACGCAGAGCTACGACCTGGCGCGACTGGTCACGGTCGCCAAAGGCTTCGACGTCACCGTGAATGACGTCTTCCTCGCGATCTGCGGCGGCGGCTTGCGGAGCTACCTCGGCGAACTCGACCAGCTGCCCACCGACAGCCTGACCGTGGGCATCCCGGTCTCGATCCGCGACGCGAACGACGACGAATCCAGCAACGCCATCAGCGTCGCGTTCGCCAGCCTGCATACTGAAATTGCCGACCCCGTGGAACGCATCGCCGCGATCGCGCGTGGCACCCGGCGCTCCAAGGAGAAGCTACGCGAGCTCCCGACCGCCGCCGGAGACCTCTACGGCCCGCTTGTACTGAGTCCCATCGCCGTCGCCCAGCTCACCGGTTTGGCCGGACGGACGTTGCCGCCGTTCAACGTCCCGGTCTCCAACGTCCCGGGCCCGTCCGATCCGTTGTACCTGCGCGGCGCACGCCTAGAGGGCCTGTGGGGCCTGTCGATCATCTCTCACGGGGCCGCGTTGAGCATCACCGCAGGTTCGATGGCGGGACGCTTCAACGTCGGCTTCACCGGAGACCGCGATCGACTGCCCAGCCTGCAACGCCTGGCCGTGTACACGGGCGAGGCACTCGAAGAGCTCGAACAGGCGCTACTCGCGTGACGCCGCCTTCGGGTCCGGCCGCTGATCGCATTCGGGCCGCCGGACCCCGCGGTGTGTTTCGCGGCGGAGAAGGGCAGCCGCTCGTGCTGCTGCACTGCGCAGGGATGACGTGGCGCGTCTGGGAACCTGTGCTCCCTTTGCTCGCGGCGCACCGCGATGTGCTCGCACCGACGTTGCCGGCACACCTCGGGGGTCCGCCACTGCCCGATACGCCTGTAACAATCGGCGACTTCGCCGACGCGGTCGAGCGCGAGCTCGATGCCGCGGGCTTCGAGTGCCCCGATATCGTCGGCAACTCTCTCGGGGGATTCATCGCGTTTGAACTCGCGCGTCGCGGCCGGGTCCGTCGCGTGGTGGCGATCGGCGCGATGGGCATGCAAACCGACCGGCAAGGGCTCGCGATCGCCGGCCGCGTGGTACAGGCACACCGCGTCGGGCGCGCACTAAGGCCGGCTGTACTTCCGGTGCTGGCGTTTCCCTGGGCGCGCCACATCCTGTTGCGCGCAGGCGTTGTTCGCGGTGAGCGCGTGCCAACCGCGCTGGCACGCCACCTGTTCCACGCCAGCGCCACCTGCGACGCGCCGGCGTTACATACCGCCATGCGGACAGCTGACGGGACGATGCCGCGCCTCGATGACGCGGGCCAGATCACAGCACCGACTTTGCTGATCCGCGGCGACCACGACACGGCGGCGACGGCGGACCAGATGGAGCGCTACCTCAACCAGCTACCCAACGCGCAGTTGCTTACCATTCCCGGCGCTGGGCACTGCCCCCAACTCGAGCTACCAAATCTCATCGCCAATGAGATTCTCAAATTCACGCGATGACCGCATCGCGGGGCGCCCGAAACGTCGGATGCAACGGCATGGGCGTGAGGTAGGCATAAAGACCGCCACGTCCGGCCAAGACCCGGTTCCGGGGCTTCGTTCCGCGGTGACTGTAATAATGACCCGATGAACTCGCACCCGGTGGCCGGTCGAATTGGCTAAGACCCCGACACCACGGCGCCGCGCTGCCAACAAGCCCGACGATGAGTCCGTCAACGCGCCGCCCTCGCTGCGCGAGATGCAGAAGGCACTCACTCGTAGTCGCGTGATCGAGGCAGCACTCGAAGAATTTGACGAGCGAGATTTCGCCTCAACCACAATGGACGACATCGCCGTCCGCGCCAACCTCAGCCGTGGCACGATCTATCTCCATTTCGACAGTAAGGCCGAAATCCTGGTCGCTGCCCTGGAGAGCCTCGAGCCAGACGAACTGTCACTCTTTCGGGAACTCCACGCAGCCCAGACGCGCGCCGAGATCGAAGCGATGTACGACCATGCGCTCACGGTCTGGAATCAAGTCGGTCGGATCTGGCGTCATGCGCGTGATGCAGCTGCGACCGAACCGACACTGAAGAAGTGGTCCGACGGCATGTTTGCCCGCCAGGTACGAAATCTGCGTAGTTCGCTTCAAGAGCGCGGTGTCCCCGCCGCCGCAGCCGAGGTGCGCGCGACGCTGCTGGTGGGCATGTGGAGCGAGTTCATGCCCCGTTGGGCTCTGAGCCCGGGGAGTCGCGGTCGCAAATTGACGTCCGTCGCGCTGACAGACTTCACGATTGCCTCATTCTCCGAGGGATTGGAGATCGGACATGAGGGGCCCGAACCTTCCCTGTAACAACCTAATCCGGTTCGAGCGAATGGGACACGCGAAAACGGCTGCGCGCTATTAACGGAGACTAGTGGGGACTCCCCAATCCACTCGGCACCGGTAGTGCAGTTCGGTGTTTGACAGCCGGTAGCACAACGATTGTCGGCTCGATCCGATCACACCCCCGCCAATCTCAGTGCCTCTGCCGATTTGACCGGCTGATCGAATGCTGACCGCGATCCAGTTCGCCATGCGCACATCGCGCGTCCACGGCCTTGGACGACAGTCCGGCCAACTTCGTCATGCCCATGGCGGCAACAACCCACACCGTTTCGAATACTAAACAGCTTGCCGTTTTGCTAGACATAGTGTCTAATCAAATGAAACGAGCGCGCACCAGAGCCACTCAAGCGGACCCGGCCGGTTCGCGTGCCCGTGAACGGCGCGTGCCAAACTGTTGGCAGCGTCGAACCCCGGTCGAAATCAATTGGGAGCCATGAATATTCCCTGTTCGACAACAGGCCAGGCAAACGCGGTCAACATGGTTGCTCGAGCCACTTCGCAACACTGCCGCCCGCTCGCGATCAGCAGCACAAAGCGCGCTACGACTTGTTCCCGACCATCGTCTTGATCAATTCGAAAGGTTTCCCATGTCCCTGAAACCGCTGCCGCGCAGTATTTTTGGAGCCGAGCACGATTCATTTCGTGCGCTCGTGCGGGCATTCGCCGAACGTGAGGTCGTACCGCAACTGGCGTCGTGGGAGTCGTCGAACACCATCGACCGGCAGTTTTTCAAGAGGGCCGGGCAGATCGGGCTCCTCGGGACTGATGCTCCCGAGCGATTCGGCGGCGGAGGTGCTGACGACTTTCGGTTCAGCGCGATCGTCGCCGAAGAGCTATGTGCCGCAGGGGACTACGCGGTCGCAATGAGTGTCGTGGGTATCAACGATCTGGTCATGCCCTACATCAACGATCTCGGCACCGAAGGGCAGAAAGCACGGTGGTTGGCTCCGTTGTGTCGCGGTGACGCGATCGGCGCCATCGCGATGACCGAACCCTCGACGGGCAGCGACCTCGCCGCGATCGCCGCGACTGCCAGGCCCCACGAGGGCGGCTTCATATTGAACGGCAGCAAAACGTTCGTCACAAACGGCTCGCTCGCAGACGTCATCATCGTCGTCGCCAAGACCGATCCCGCGGCCGGCAAAAAGGGTGTTTCGCTGCTGGTCGTAGAAGACGGCATGGATGGCTTTACCCGGCACGGACCGATGGACAAGGTCGGCCTCAAGCTGCAGGCAACCGCGGAGCTGTACTTCGATGAGGTATTCATCCCGAACGAAAACGTTCTTGGCGAGGCGAACAGCGGATTCGGTTACCTCCGATGCAACCTGGTCCGGGAACGACTCAGCATCGCTTTGAGCTCGATGGCTGCGATGTCCCGAACGTTCAATGAGGCGATCGCTTACGGCTCGGCACGAACGGCATTCGGTCAATCGGTGAATAACTTTCAAGCCAATCGTTTCTATCTCGCCGAACTGGCCACCGAAATTCAAATCGCACAGACCTTCGTCGATCGTTGCATTCTGGAGTCAACCCAGGGAGGCCTCGATGAAGCGCACGCCGCAATGGCCAAGTGGTGGACCACCGAGTTGCATCTGAAAGTCGTCCACCGCGCGGTGCAACTGCACGGCGGTTACGGCTACATGCGCGAGTACAAGGCGGCACGCGACTACCTCGATTCCCGCGCCGCGACGATATTCGGCGGGACCACCGAAATCATGAAGGAAATCATCGGACGCCGGCTGACGTCACTGTGACCACCGGTGCCCGTTCAAGATTGGCGGCCGATGGGCGCCACGCCCACTCCTGACGCCGCCACCGCGTCAGCGGATCGCGGTCGTGTGCTCAGCGCCCGAGCGCCGAGGAGCAACCGGCCCATCGGCGCCTTCGCTACGTTAGTAATCCTGCCGATGTAGGTCCATCGCCAGTCGCACACTACGGCGAGGCGCCGACAGTCATCGTCAACTGTGCTTGACGACCCACTGCCGGCGCCTAACCGGATCTCACAACGTTCGCCGACGAAGGCTGCGGGCTGCCGACGGAACTTAACCTGTGGATACGCGCATCGCCCGGACGACGATGCCGCGGCATTCACCTTGCGGCAACCAGGCCGACAGTTCCGGACCGGCTTCGACAGTGACCGCGAACCGCGCAGGCCGCCACAGCATGGCACTCGTCGGCCGGGTGCTCAGCAGTGTGCCAGTGGGACGGGCTTGCACCAGTTTCAGCACTCTCGTCGCAGCCGCGGGCAATACCGGGCCCAGTGCTCGTCGCTCTGTCCGAATCGTGTAGCCCTTGCCATGCGTCGAGGCGACAGCGTCACGACCCGGGTCACCGTCGAACGTCGCCAGGGTTTTCGGAATCGCCCAATTATCCCGGCCGCCGACGAGACTGGCGGGTGAATCAACTGCGATGAACGGTACGTGGCCGAATACCGACCACCCGCGGCGCATCACCACGAGCGCACCGATCTCCCCGTAGCTGCCGACGGGCGTATCGGTCCAATTGAGGAGAAATCCCAGAACAGCAACAGGATTCGCATCGTGTTGGATCGCCTCGGGTAGCTGCTGCTTCAGCACCGCTGCGCCATCCGCAGAGACGCGGCGGCCCCACCAGATCCCATGGCCCCCACCGATCCAGGGTGCCGGAGCCCGGTTCGGCGGCAACGACGACACGATCGATTCGTCGAGCTCCGTTTCCCGCACACCGGCGGCGCCCAGGTCAACGACGTTCGGGCTGGTAGTCATACTTAGACCTCTCCTTGAGACAAGAACCGGGCGAGACCGAACGATCTCGCTGAAGCCACTTCCATCTGCTGCCAGAGCATTTTGCGTTCCCTCCGCCAGCAGACCAATGCCCTTGAACATCGCGAACCGGAATCAAGAAGGGAATTACGCAACCACACCCCGGCAGCCCACGTAGACGCCTGTTATGAGTAGACACGCTATCCACTTGCACGACACAGTGTCAAGCAATCGGCATCGAAGCGAAAGGGATGCCGTTCACACTGGCCGGCTGCGCGCCGGCGCATCCACCCCACGTCGCCTTTTTCAACCGGTAGCCGTTGGTCTACGAGATCTGGCCGTTCGACGCGATGTAAGCCCGGTCACAGGTAGCTAGCGTTAATCCTCATCTACGAGGAGGTAGCGATGGTGGACATCTCGCTGGGCCGGCACAAACCGCCATCTGGAGCAGTTGGCCCGATCGAACATGACCGGCTGTGCAATCCCAGCGCGCTCGCCCCGAAACACCCGGCACGACACCACCCGATGCAGCTCCAACAGGGAGTCGGCAGTCGCGCGGATCTCGCTGCCGGGCGAAGCGCGTCATAGCCGTTAGACGATGAACATATTGTTGTTTGAGTAAACGGCACGACCATCATTATGGATACGGACGCGCATCCAGACCAAGGCCATACTGACCACCTACAGAACCATCTAATAACGCGAAACCAGCTGATAATGAACGCAATAGCTGCAATCCTGGCAAACTCCCACCGATCTGGCGCACCGTGTGCTTATACTCAACGGCCTGTTCAGTGAGATCACATAACTACCTACGCTCGCTACGAACCGACGCCTGCTGACTACGACCCAACGCCGAGGAATTGACTTGACCACGTCACGACACATTGGTCCGCGAGATGTCGGGCCGCATAGCGGAGTCAGGGGCCCACGCTGGCATCGCCTTCGGCCTGCCCGCAGAGCGGCAGGTGACCGGTGACCCCGACGCAGCAAACCGGCACCACTGTCACCAGCCGGTCACCGCATAGCGGTTTCATCCATCAGCGGAGGTCATTCGCGCATGTTCCACTCCCCGACACGGAGGCCGCGTTCCGGTGACAACAACCGATGAAATGACTAATAGCACAGTGGCACAACCACGTTCAGCCACGCGTGAAGTTCGTGACTGGGGCCGCTCCTACCTGAATAACCACCCGCTGTTGTCCCTGCGTACGGTCGGCGGCCAGGTGGTGTTGGCGATACGGACCGTTGAGTGCCTGGTTCAAGACATCATCGGGCGCCGATTTCAGTTCGGCGAGTTCATTCATCAAGCCAGCTTCATGGCCAGCACAGCGGTGGTTCCCACCCTGTTCGTAACCATCCCGATCGGCGTCACGCTGTCAATCCAGTTCAGTTTGCTGGCTGGGCAGGTCGGCGCAACGTCACTGGCCGGCGCTGCCACCGGACTCGCGGTGATTCGTCAAGGCGCTCCGCTCGTGGCGGCGATTCTCTTGGCCGCAGCCGTCGGTTCAGCAATCTGCGCCGATCTCGGAGCGCGCACGATGCGCGAGGAAATCGACGCGATGAAGGTCATGGGTGTTTCGCCCATCCAGCGCCTGGTGGTGCCGCGGTTTGTCGCTGTCATCTTGATCGGCATTGCGCTTACCGGACTGACGAGTTTCGTCGGATTCCTGGCCGGCTATGCGTTCAACGTCTACATGCAGAGCGGCACGCCAGGGTCGTTCGTCGCTACATTCTCCTCGTTCGCGACTGTCGATGACCTGCTCCTAGCACTGGTCAAATCGGTAGTGTTCGGCGCCATTGTCGGCGTGGTGTGCTGCCACAAGGGTTTGGACACCCGCGGTGGCCCCGCCGGGGTCGCGAACTCCGTGAATGCCGCCGTTGTCGAATCGATCCTGCTCCTGATGACCGTCAACGTCATCATGACGCAGCTGTACGTACTGATCTTCCCCAGAGCGAGCCTCTGACCATGGCGACTCCCACTCGTTACCTCAACGCTGCATTAAGGCCGGTTGCCGCGGCCGCCGCCGCGCCCACTCAAGGCACGGCGAAGCTCGGCCACATGGTGTTCTTCTTCGGCCGCATCTTGACCTCCATGCCGACAGCCGTGCGTCGCTACCGACACGAATATCTGCGGATCCTCGCCGACATCTCCTGGGGCAACGGCTCAATCGTGGTGGGCGGCGGCACAATTGGGGTCGCCCTGGTACTCGGCGCCACGGCGGGAGCACTCATCGGGGTCGAAGGCTACAACGCACTGAATCTGCTCGGTTTGGGCCCAGCCACCGGCTTGCTCTCGTCGTTTGTCGGAACCCGCGAGCTCGCGCCGATCATGATCGGTCTCGCGTTCACCGTGCAGGCCGGGTGCCGGTTCACCGCACAACTCGGCGCAATGCGCATCAATGAGGAAGTCGATGCGCTCGACGTCCTCGGCATCAATTCCGTCTCCTATCTGGTGACCACCCGAGTAGCCGCCTCCGTCACCGCGGCGCTGCCACTGTTCTTGTGCACGTTGGCCATCGCCTACATCGCCTGCCAGGGCGTCGTCGGAATCTCTGCGGGCCAGTCGGGCGGCACGTACCTGCATTACTTCTCCATGTTCGTCAACGGGCGTGACGTCGCACTCGCCACGATCAAAGCCGTGGTCTTCGTCTTCGCGACATCGACCGTGCAGTGCTACTACGGCTACTACGCCAGTGGCGGACCGGCGGGCGTGGGCGTCGCGGCGGGCCGGGCAATGCGGTCGGCCATCACCGTTGTCATCGTCTTGAACATGCTGCTGACCATGGCCCTGTGGGGCGTGGATTCCGGCGCACGGTTCGGAGGGTAAAGAATGCCGAATCAATACGACGTCAACGGCCGCGGGCCCTCAAACCGGGCACTGGTCGTGGCGGGCCTCTGCTTCATTCTGGTCGCGGCGGGGGTCGTGGTGACCGCCATCGCGAAATCCAAGGGCGACCTAGATAACATCGTGCGCGTCACCGTCGCCCTCGTGAACGTCGGGGACGGACTGCCGCAGAAATCTGACGTCAAATTCAATGGCGTCCTTGTCGGCCAGGTCGCCGATGTCGTCACCGCTCCCGCGGGGCAACCCAACCTCGTGCACGTCGACCTCAAGCCAGAATACGCGTCCGGTATTCCATCGACGGTGACCGCGCGGGTTGTGCCCTCCAACGTGTTCGCGGTGTCCTCCATTCAGCTCGTCGGTCATGACAACGGCCCCAACGGACTTCGTGCCGGGGCAACGATCCCAGAAGACAAATCTCTGCCGACAGTGATGTTCCAGAACACCCTCAACAAGTTCCGGCAGGTATTCGCAGCGCTGGGACACCAACCCACCGGCAACAGCGTGGGCGCCATTGCCGCGCTGACTGAGGCCACCCAGGGACGCGGCCAGGCGATCAAACAGGCGGGACACGATCTCGACCAGATCGTCAACGAACTGAACAATGTGGTCGGCGACGGCAATGATCCATCGACCCTTTCGGCGCTCACCACCGCATCAGCCGCGCTGCGCCAAGTGTCCCCCGACCTGTTCGACGCCCTTGATTCAGCAGTGACCCCACTGCGGACGTTGGCTGAGAAGCGCAGTGCCTTATCCGGGTTATTGTCGGCCGGTCAGCAGACCGTCGGAACGATGGCCGATGCGTTCGACCATCAGACTGACCGCTTGATCAACATCACGGCCCGAATGACCCCCGTCGTCGGAGTACTTGCCGACAACGCCGGCGCCTTTCAGCTGATCACCAGCCGCATTCGGCGGGTCTCCAATCAAGTCATGGATGCCTGGGACCCAGAAACCAACAATCTGACGGTCAAGGCGGCAGTGAGTTTGACGCCGTCGCGGGTGTATGTGCGTGCGGATTGTCCTCGGTATGGCGAACTCGAAGGGCCCAGCTGCCACACGGCCCCCGAAGTTCCGACAGCTCCCGCGTTGTACCCGGCGCTCGGCTCGATGGGTTTTCCAGCGCCCCGCGTCGCAACTGAGAATCGGCCCAACTTCGCTCCGCCACGCGACTCCACTCGGCACGCCGGCGAGGTACCGGGCGCTCCCCAAGAACCTGGACCCTTACCGGGGCCGGAACCGGATTCGCCTGCGGTACAACAGCCGCCCGCAGTACCAGGTCCCCCACTTCCTGCCGAGGTAACCCAACAGTCGGCCACCGTCGGCGGCAACGTCGGGCCTGTCGGCAGCCCCGAAGAGCTAGCTCAACTGAGCAAGATCACCGGAGGCACTGCCAACGCAGCCACGGCTCTTCTCCTCGGACCGGTGGTGCGCGGCACCACGGTCACCGTTACACCGGATACGGAAGGCGGATCGTGAGTTACCGAAAGCCGATAATTGGCCTCGCCATTTTCTTGGTGATCTCGATGGTGGTGACGTGGCTGGTCTTCAACACGCTCAGTCGGCAGATATCGGGCAGCACCAACACCTATTCGGCGGTGTTCACAGATGTGACCGGGCTCCATGAGGGCGACGACGTCCGCGTTGCCGGGGTTCGGGTCGGCCGAGTGGACGCCGTCGAACTCGACGGCACTCAAGCGAACGTCACGTTCCAGGTGCAAAAGGACCAGAAGCTGTTTGCCGATACCATCGCCGCGATCCGCTACCAGAACATCATCGGGCAGCGCTACCTCGGCTTGTCCCGGGGGCAGGTCGCCGACCAGCGGGCCCTGCCTAATAACGGTCGAATTCCGGTCGAGCACACCGAGCCATCGTTCGACATCACCTACCTGCTCAAGGGATTCGAACCACTACTGACTCTGTTGGACCCAAAGCAGGTTGACAACCTGACGAACGCGCTCATCGACGCGCTCCAAGGCGAAAACGGCACCGTACTGTCCCTGATCACACAGACGTCGGCATTGGCCGACATGGTCGCCGGCCCCGACGACGTACTCGGGCAGGTCATCACCAACCTCAACGCGGTCACCACCAACCTGGCCGGACAGAGCGCGAACTTGAACAACGTAATCGGCCGGACACGCGACATCTTGGTGGGACTCAATAGTCACCGCGAGCAATTGCGCGCATCAGTCGGCTCGATCAACTCCGCGTTGGGTCGACTATCGACAATCACCAACAACATTTACCCGGATTTCAACGCGCTGGTCACCCGTCAGCCCGGTTTCGCGAGCAACCTCACCGGCCCCGGCCGTGACCGGTTTGCATTCTTGGCGGCAAACCTGCCCTATCTCTTGAAAGGGGTGGCCCGCATGACGCAATCCGGGGCCTACACCGACATCTACATTTGCGATGTCAACGTCAGCATTTTCCGTTTCTTGAAGACACTCATCCCCGCCTATGTGGCCGCGGCGACCCCGGGCAACGTCATCAACCACTCGGCGGTGTGCAGGTGAACGCGATGAGTAAGACGAAAAAGCCTCCGCTCGAGGAACGCAACCCACTGACTCTGGGTGTCGCCGCGCTATTGGCAATTGTCGTGGCAATCGCGATCGTCTTCGGAATCACGGCACTGGACCTGGGTCAGCGCGACTATCGTGCGGAGTTCGCCCAGGCGGCGGAGCTGCGTTCCGGTGATCAGGTCACCGTTGCCGGGGTTCCGGTCGGCAGCGTCAAGAGTCTTGAACTCGCCGGTGATCGAGTGCGTGTCAGCTTTACCGTCGACAGCAACGTGCGCCTCGGCGCCGACACCCGCGCGTCAATCAAGATGACCACGTTGCTCGGGTCTCGCTACATGCAGCTGTCCCCCGCTGGCTCCAACTCGTTGGACCACGGCACCATCGCACTCGCGAACACCGACGTGCCATACAACCTCCAGCAAACCCTCGCCGACGCCACCACCACCTTCGAACGGGTCGACGCCGACCGCATCGCGACGTCGCTGACGACGCTCAATCAGGGATTGACCGGCGTCCCCGAGGCTCTGCCAGAAGCGTTGACGAACCTGCAAGCGCTCTCCGCGATCGTCGCCGATCGCAGAGACCAGCTGCGCACGCTGCTGACCAGCACCGACACCGTCACCACCTTGATCCGTAACCAGAAAGCCAACTTGGGTGCGCTGATCAGTCAGGGCAATGAGCTGCTCAGCGAACTCACCACGCGGCGCGCCCAGGTTCAACGGTTGCTCGCCAGCACCACTTCCATGGTCGGCACGGTGAACCGCATCGTCGGCGACCAGACGGGACTCAATGACTTGCTGAACAGCACTCGTGGACTTGCAGCCATGATCGCCGACCACGACGACAGATTCCGGAATCTGCTCCAGGTCCTACCAGTACCACTGCGCAACGTGGCCAACGCGACGGGCAGTGGCGTCTCGGTCGACGCCACCGCGGTCAACGGCATCCTCGTCGATTCCTGGATGTGCGCGATCAGCGGGCGCGCCCAGCAATTCCACCTCGTCGAATACTTCCAGGACTGCAAATGAAACGAAACCTGATCATCGCCACCGCTGCAGTGGCCGCGATCGCGTTGGCCGTCGCCGTATTCGTCATACCGCGAACCAAGCCGCAGCCGATAACCGTCACCGCCCAATTCGAAGACGCCATCGGGCTATACGTCGGCAACTCGGTCTCGGTGTTGGGAATGCCAGTCGGATCTGTTGCGTCGATCACGCCGAAATCCACCTACATCGAGGTCAAACTCGTCATCAACCCCGGCGTCACCATTCCTGCTGACGCCACCGCCGTCACCGTCTCGACGTCGATCCTGACCGACCGCCATATCGAGCTGACGCCGCCATACAAGGGCGGCGCCAAGCTAGGCAATGGCGACATCCTCGGGCTCGGCCGCACACGAACGCCGGTCGAATTCGACCGCACCCTGTCGATGGTCGACAAGCTCGTCAGCGCGCTCCGTGGTGACGGCAAAGGCAATGGTCCGGTCGCCGACTTGCTGAACGTCGGCGACCAGATCACCTCCGCGAACGGTACCCGGATCAAAGAAACCCTCGACAAACTCGCTGCAGCGCTGAAGCTCGGCGACGACCACGGGGACAGAAGCAAGAAAAACATCCAGGCGATCGCCGCTGGCCTAGCAACGCTCACTCAAGAAGCCGCCGACAACGACACCACCATCCGGAATTTCGGCTCTAATGTGCGGCAGATCAGCGACATCCTCGCAGACGAAAACCTCGGCACTGGCCGCACCGGAACCCAGATCAACGAAATTCTCACCCGCACAGCCACACTGCTGGAAAAGAATCGCGACAACCTGAAAGTCACCACCGGCGATTTCCGGATCATTACCCAATCACTCATCGATTATCAGCGTGAAGTCGCCGAATTCTTCGACATCGCGCCGATGACAATCGACAACCTCTCCAACGTCATCGACTACAACGCCCCCGGGATTCGCGTCCACGCGCTGACAGACAAACTCATGACCCAGAGCCAGTTCGGCAAAGAAATTTGCAACTTGATCGGCGCCAAACAGCTTGGTTGTGCGACCGGCACGATCCGTGACTACGGACCCGACTTCGGCCTGAACGGAATGTTCGAATTGATGGCAGGTGAGCCCCATGCAGCACCTTAAGCGCGCGAAGTCACTCCTGCGCGGCGCTGCCGCGGTCACCTTGACAGCGAGTGTCTCCGCTTGTGGCGTTGGGTTGGAAGCACTGCCATTGGCCGGGCCCGGCGCCGGCTCCGGTGGCACCTACACCCTCAACGCGGACTTCGCCAACGCTCTGAATTTGCCGACAAAGGCGAAGATCAAACTCAACGGCGCCGATATCGGCGAGGTCCAATCGATCACCGCTAGCAACTACACCGCGCGCGCAGTCCTGAAAATCCGAGATGACGTGACGCTGCCGGAGGGCACCACCGCCGAATTGCGGTCCGCCACTCCCCTGGGCGACCTCTTCATCGCGGTGCACCCCAACCCTGACCCGAAAGCCAACCAGGTTCCGTTGCGCAATGGCGCGACCATCGGGCTCAATGCCACCAGCGGTGGCGCCACCATCGAAGACGCGCTGAGCTCAGCGGCCCTTCTGGTCAACGGCGGTGTCATCCGCAACGTCACCTCACTGATCAACGGTGCTGGTGCAGCCGTCGGCGGCAAGGGCACGAATCTCAAAGGCCTGCTTGACCATTCGAACATCCTCATCGCGCGGCTCAATGGTCGTTCCACTGAGATCAAGGCGGCGCTGGATAACACCTCCGAACTCGCCAAGACCCTGTCTGCTCGCCAGAACAGCCTCAACACCGCACTCGAGGCGTTGGCCCCGGCGACCGATGTGCTCAACCAAGACACCAGCCAGATCATCGCCCTCACCAACACCGCTGCCCGCATCACCAGCCAGCTATCGCGGTTCCCGTCGCTGCAGGGAACGGACACACGCAGTCTGATAGCCGACATCAATCGGTTGTCCGACGCGTTCAACTCCATCACGACCGATCCCAATGTGTCTCTCACTGACATAAACCGACTCATCCCGATCGCGATGAAGATCACCAACTCTCCGGCCATCCACGGCATTGCGGAAGTCACCAAGCTAGCGCTGGGCTCGCTACCCGACAAGAACTACCCGGGCGACCCCATGTTCCACGGTCCCGACGGAACCGATTGGCACGCGATGATCGGCAGTTTGCGCTACGAATGGAACCTCATGCTCGACAAAATCTACGGGCCGAACCGATGACAGCAAATCCGTTCGAACTCGTCTTGCGGCGCATCGTCGACATCACAAAGACATTGGCACGCCACCGGATGCCAGTGGCGCTCATAGGTTTAGCTCTGACGCTGGTGCTCGCCCTGGCGTACGTGATGATCGATTCACTGCGGATTAACCCCGCCCGTGGGGAATACACCGTGAAAGTTCTGCTGCGGGAATCCGGTGGCCTGATACCCGCTCAGGACGTCACACTCCGCGGGGTCCCGATTGGACGGGTCCAATCGGTCAACCTCTCGGGAAACACCGTGACCGCCGTGGTGGCCATCGACTCTGATACCAAGATCCCCGCCAACACCGCCGCACGAGTCTCCGCTCTCACCGCAGCCGGCGAGCAATACCTTGATTTGCGGCCCACAGACGACCACGGCCCCTACCTGAGCGATGGCGCCACCATCGCAGAAAACCGCACCACCGTCCCGGTGCCATTCAATCTGCTCCTCGACCACGCAGAAGGGCTACTGAACCAGGTCGACCCAGCCAAGGTCGACACCATCATCAAAGAACTGCACGTGAGCCCGGGAGGCCCCAAAAAACTCGAAGCAATCGTCGAGGGCGGTACCTTCCTCATCTCAACACTGGACTCCGTACTCCCCGAGACGGTAAGCACCATCCGCTCCAGCCGCACCGTGTTCACCACACTGACCGACACCCGCCGCGGGCTCCAAGCAACCGCCGGCGACCTCCGGCAGGTCCTTGGTGGCGTAAGCCGGATGGATGGCGGCTTCCGGCGTTTGGTCGACACCGCGCCCCATGCACTGCAGCAAATAGACAACATCATCGCCGACAACTCCGACACGATGGTTGCGCTGCTGGGCAACCTGACCACCGTCGCCCAGCTGTCCTACGTGCGGGTGCCCGCGTTGAAGGCGCTGTTTCCCACCGACCGGCCCTCGGTCCTGGATGGGATCGCGTTGGTAGTACACGACGGCGGAATTTGGGGCATCGCCGACGGTTATCCCCGCTACGCGTGTGACTACAACCGGCCACACCTGCCGAGTTCCACGCCCGATTTCCCCGAGCCCTACCGCTACTCATACTGCGAGAACCCTGACCCCGCGGTGCTGATTCGCGGCGCCCGCAACGCACCGCGGCCGCCCGGCGATGACACCGCCGGCCCACCACCGGGCTACGACCCGCTGGCCAAGACCGATCCAACTCCAGTCGGTCCGCACTCCGTCCCCCTCACGGTCGGTGGTCCCGAGCTGCCGTTCCAGCCCCCGAATTGAACGCACTGACAGGAGAATCACCATGCGTAACGGATCAGCACCCCGCGATGTTTTCGACGAGATCATCGCCGACGAAAACACGCTGGCACGCAACGCCAAGAGCGTGCCAAACCCATCTGACGTCGGGAGCTCGGTCGAGAGCCCTTCGGACATCGACGAACAGGTCACGGACCTCGGCGATCAGATCGAGGAAAACGATGAGGCCGCCGCTGACGAAACCGTCGACAAAGAGCCACCAGGTGATTCGGCTGAATCAGCGCGACGAACCGGTCGCCGTCGCCTGATCCGAGTCGTGGCCGGAGCGCTGGCCGGTCTTATCTTCATCGCCGCGGTCGGACTCGCCGGCTTCTTCGGCTGGCGCCTCAAGCAGCAAGACGATGTCGCCGCGGCTGGGCGGGCCGCGCTCGATGTCGCGCGTGCCTACGCGGTCACTCTCACCAGCGTCGACAACGCCACGCTCGACAGCAACTTCACGCAGGTGCTCAACGGAGCAACGGGCGAGTTCAAGGACATGTATAGCCAGTCAGCTGCCCAGCTGCGTCAGTTGCTGATCGACAACAAGGCCGTAAGCCACGGCACCGTTGTCGACGCGGCGGTGAAATCAGCGACGCCCACCAAAGTCGAAGTCCTGATCTTCGTCGATCAGTCCATCAGCAACAGCGCCAACCCGCAGCCCCGCATCGATCGCAGCCGCGTCGCGATAACCATGGAGAAAATTGATAACCACTGGCTGGCAAGCAAAGTCGATATCAAGTAACCCGATGAACCTGCTACGGACTCGCGCCGCCGCGGCGCTCATCGCTGCGGGTGCGGCAATTTCGACGTCGATTGTGGCCGGCGGCGCGACCGCTCATGCGACCAACCCCTGCACCGACGCGATCGGTGGAGACTGGACCTTCAACGACGGAGTGTGCACGTCGGCGGTCACCTCGATACGCGAGGCCATCATGACGATGTCGGTGTCCCTTCCTCCCGGCGTCGTCGAAACACCGGTTCGGGACTACCTCCGCTCCCGTGCCGGCAGCTGGCGCACCAAAGCCGCCACCATGATCCGGGCCAGCGACTCCAGTATCGACATTCAATCGTTCTCACATGGACCACTGAAGTCCTTGGTGGTCCACGAAGTTGAACAGACAGTCGGCAGCACGCCCAACAACTCCTACCAAACCTTCACGTTCAACGTTGGCTCCAACAGACAATTGCAGCTGGGTGATCTGTTCAGACCGGGTATCGATCCGCTGACTGCGCTACCGCCACTGGTGCGGCCCTTCCTTATCGATGCCCTCGATCGCGCTCAGCCCCCGCACGACCCCGGCACCTATCCGTTCACACCCGACAAATTCGAACCGCAACCGGACGGTTCCGGCTACGCAGACAACTATCGCGCCTTCGCCGTCACCGACACCGAATTCGTTCTCTACCTACCCGGCTGGCCGATGAGACACGAAGACCCTTATCCCCAGGACCGACTGCAATGGTCTATGGATGGCGGGGCGGTAATCGTACGGGTACCGCTCGCTGCTCTCGCCCCGATCATGCGGGTGAGCTGAGGGGCAAATGACCAACCTCCTGGATCCATTCGGGCTGGCCGACCGTGCCGTTGACGCCGCACGGCTGAGCGTCAGAGTCGCCGGCTGGTGCGAATATCAGGCTCTGACGATATTGCGCGACAGACTTGCGGCAATCGAGCCCATCCCGAAGGCGAGCGAATCAACAACAGGTCCTGCCGCAATATCGCTGCACACCAAAATGCGCATGTTGCTGGATCGGGCCCTTGATCAGGGCACTCATGACAGCCATGTTGAGCTCTATCACCGTCTGCTTGACCAGCTGGTGGCCGACGAAGCTCGTATCGTCGGTGCGCTGTCGGATGGCTCGTCGTCGCCGACGGTGAACGTGCACGCGTGGACGAAGTCAATCGGCGCCGGCCACACTGTTTTGACGAATGCCTCACTGGTGGGCCGGACAGCCAATATCGCACTGCCACAGTCGTGTCCGCATTACATCGGACATCTGTTGAACCTCGGCCTCCTCGAGGTCGGCCCCGAAGATCCCGCACTCAAGACCGAATACGAAGTGCTGATGGCCGAGACCATGGTGCTCGACGCCATCAAGCACGCCTCGCGCGGGCCGCTGGCCGCGCGTGTGGAGAAGCTGACCGTCAGGCTGTCCGGAATGGGTCGGGATTTGTGGTCGGCGACGATGGAGGAGGACGCTCGATGAGCGCCGGTACAGTCCTGGCCATCCAAACCTGGGACCAGATCAAGCACGACTTCGGCCTCAACTGGATCATCTATTTGTCGATGCCACTCGTGGCCGCCTTCGTCGGGTGGGGCACCAAGATCGTGGCGCTGGAAATGGTGTACAAGCCGCTGGAATTCGTAGGCATCGGTCCAATCGGCTGGCAGGGCATCGTGCCACGCCGGGCCGGCAAGGTCGGCTCCAAGACCATCCAGCTGCTCACCGCCAACTTGCTCAAACCCGAAGAGCTGCTTGACCGGGTAAACGCTCACGAGGCCGTCGAGGCGCTACGCGTGCCCCTGACACGGGCGGTCGATGAAATCTCCCGCGACCTATGCGAAGAAATCCGGCCAGGGTTGTGGGATTCGCTCCCCCAGGCCGGCCGCAACGCCATCCAGAAGCGGGTCACCACCCAATCGCCCGCCATTGTCGAAAAGATGATCGGCGAGATGAAAGCGGACCTCGGCCGCTACGTCGACATGCAATTCATGGCGGTCACCATCCTGGTACGCAACAAGGCCAGCCTGGTGAAGCTGATGCGGTCAGTGGCCGACGACGCCATGAAGTTCATGCGCCGCACTGGCGTCTACTTCGGACTGGGCATCGGCGTGATTCAGATGTTCGCCTGGGGGCTGTTCCACAATCCGTGGATCATGCCGGTGTTCGGTTTCGCCGTCGGCTTCATCAGCGACTACATCGCATTGAACATGCTCTTCCGGCCCGTGCAACCAACCAAGTACCTCGGGTTCATTCCGTTTCAGGGACTGCTGCACGCCCAGCGGGAGAAGATCACCCGCGGCTACGCGAAGATCCTCGCCGAAGACCTCTTCTCGCCCGAGCTCATGATGGACGCCGTTCTCAACGGCCCTGGTGCGGACAAGCTTTTCGCGTTGGTAGCCAAGGAAGTTGACGGCGCGATCGACGCCCAATCCGGCTTTGCCAAGCCGCTCACAACACTTGTCGTCGGAACGGCGAGGTACCAAGGGCTCAAAGACCGGGTGATAGCGCTCGTCCTCGAACGAATTCCTACAACGATGGCTGAAGCGCAGGACTACACCATGGCCGTGATCGACTTGGAGGGCACCATCATCGACAAGATGGGTCAACTCACCAATGATGAGTACGAGTCGATTCTGCGTCCGGTATTCAAAGACGACGAGCCACTGGTGATCGCGGTGGGCGCGATCCTCGGCGGCCTCGTCGGTGAAATCCAGGTCCAACTCATGGAACTGTTCGCACGATGACAGCTCACGGGCAGCCGTGGAGGGCACGATGAGCTCCTCGATCTGCCTTGGGCAGCTCCGCAGCCACACGATCAGCTACGTGGAACGGGTCCTATCCGGCGAGGCGTTCGAAGTAGTCCGGCAGGGCAGGCGCGTCGCCAGGATCGTGTCGGCCACCGATGACCTCACGACAAAGAACCACCCAACTGGCAAGCGGGCCTTGGGAATAGGTGGTGGTCGAATCAACCTTGAGGACTTGCGAATTCGCGCCGGACGTTGTTTTGATCGGGTCGCAGACGGCGAAACCCTGTGGGTCATCTGGCGCGACCATCCCGTCGCCAAGATCGTGTCGATCACCGAACCGCCCCGAGTCTAGTCAGAGACTGGAGCTCAAGGGAACCGCAGAATCCACGCTACTCCCCACGCTACGACTGCATGTCCGACTGGTCTCCGCGCCCTACGCCACCCCCACATCCCGGCCAACAATTTTCCACCGCCTGCAATATTGCCGATTTTGGAAACTTTTGACATGATGTTGACATGGCTGGAACCGGGCTCCGCGAACGGAAAAAAGCTGCTACGAGAACGGCTTTGAGCCGCGCAGCCTTCGACCTCGCGATGCAGCGGGGCCTGGACTCGGTCACCGTGGACGCGATCGCAGCCCGCGCAGACGTATCCCCTCGCACTTTCCGCAATTACTTCTCGAGCGGCGAGGACGCAATTCTGGCGTTGCTCGATGAGTTCGAGCAGCAGCTGCTGGATGCGTTCCTCAAGCGCGACCCGAGCGAAAATGTTCTCGATTCGATCGAGGCGGTCATCTTGGAACTCGTTAGTTCACCAGGTATCTCGGAACAGACCGTCGGCGTAGCTCGACTGATGCGCGAGTATCCGTCCCTGGTGGCCCACTCGGCTGTTCACAGAACAAACTCAGCGCGGCTACTCGTAGAGATCGGCCACCGCACCGGCATGGATCCGGCGAAAGAGTTGTACCCGCGGTTGCTGTACCGGGCCGCCAGCGCCGCCACCACAACGGTTTTCGAGCTGCTCAGCGACTCCAGCCATGACACACACTCACCGTCGGACTTGGTCCGCCAGGGCTTCGCCCAATTGCGCTTCGGCTTGCGCCAGCCCCTTTCCAGCCGGACCGAAACAGCTTGACCCACCTGGCCAATTCGGCCAATCCAGACCAAATTGCCAGGAGGACAATCGATGTCGTCTGACGACCGTAACGAGCGGCTTGCAAACCTGATCGCCGATCTATACGCAAGCGACGATCAGTTTGCCGCGGCCCGGCCTGACGTAACCATCGCCGCACAGATGGCACAGCCAACACTGCGGCTTATAGAACTCGTCCAAATCGTTATGAAGGGCTACGCTCAGCGCCCCGCCCTCGCCCAGCGGGCTGCGCGACACGTGACCGACCCAACGACTGGGCGGGTTTCACTTGAACTCCTGGCTCGCTTCGAGAGCATCACCTACGAAGAACTGTGGAACCGCGCAAGCCGGCTCGCAACCACGCTGGCCTGCGGACCGGATCCGGCGGTGCGACCCCGAGATCGAGTGTGCCTGTTGGGATTTGCCAGCATTGACTACGCAATTGTCGAATTGGCCTTGATCCAGCGGGGCGCGGTATCGGTTCCACTCCAGACCGGCGCGCAGGTCACACAATTGGCGGCGGTGGTCGCCGAGACCGAGCCCACCGTTATTGCCACCAGCGTTGTCGATCTGGCCGATGCCGTCGAGCTGGTGACGAACAGTTCTGCGAGACAGCTCATCGTGTTCGACTTTCACCCGGACGTCGACGACCATCGCGACGCGGTGGAGGCCGCCCGGGCACGCCTGGCAGAAGCGGGCATTGAGAAAATGTTGCACACCCTGCCCGATGAGCTCGACCATGCAAACGCCGAGCCGGCGCCGATATTCGTACCCGACGACGATCCGCTGACGCTGCTCATCTACACATCGGGCAGTACCGGCACCCCGAAGGGGGCGAGGTATCCCGAGCGACTGGTGTCAAATTTGTGGCGCGGTGCAATCGTAGCGACGCTCGCACAGGATTGTCCCCCGCCGTCGATCACCCTCACCTTCATGCCGATGAGCCATGGCGGTGGCCGCGCTCTGCTGTACGGAACGCTCGGCAACGGCGGCACTGCCTATTTCGTTGGCAAACGCGACCTCTCGACACTCTTGGAAGATCTCGCGCTGGTGCGTCCAACCCAATTGAGTTTCGTGCCACGCATCTGGGAAATGCTCTACCACAAGTTCCGCACCGCGGTGGAACGCCGCTCGTCCGGCCAGGCAGATACGGCCGACATCGAAAGCGCGGCGTTGAAGGAGATGCGAGAGAAGATTCTCGGAGGCCGGTTCACGACCGCGATCACCGGCTCGGCACCCGTGTCGAGCGAAGTCAAAGAGTTTGCCGAAGCGTTACTCGACATCGATCTCATTGACGGCTACGGCGCGACTGAGACCGGACCCGTGATGCTCGATGGTTACATCCGGCGCCCACCGGTGATCGACTACAAGCTGATGGACGTACCTGAACTCGGCTACTTCCGCACCGACCGGCCCTACCCAAGGGGAGAATTGCTCGTCAAGTCGACGATTCTCTTCGACGGCTACTACAAGCAACCCGAAGCGACCGCCGAAGCTTTTGACGCCGAAGGCTTTTACCGTACCGGCGATGTGATGGCACAAATTGGCCCTGACCAGTTCGCCTATGTGGATCGGCGCCACAACGTCCTCAAACTCGCACAGGGCGAGTTTGTGACCATCTCGAAACTGGAGGCGCTGTACGTCAACAGCGCTCTGGTACAGCAGATCTACGTTTACGGCAACAGTGCGCAGTCGTACCTCCTTGCAGTTGTCGTGCCTACTGAAGAAGCAATATTTCGGTACAACGCCGACGAGCTCACGCGACTGATCGGCATATCACTCCGGAACACCGCCAAGGCGGCCGGCCTTCAACCGTACGAAATCCCCCGCGATTTCATTGTGGAGCCAACACCATTCACGATCGAGGAGGGCCTGCTCACCGGCATCGGAAAGCTGGCGCGGCCGAGGCTGAAGGCGCGCTATGGCGATCAGTTGGAGAGCATGTACGAAGAACTGGCCCAGCGTCAACAAGACGAGCTGCGGGCACTTCGCGACGGTGCCGCGGAACGGCCAATTCTTGAAACCGTCTGCCGCGTGGCCAGCGCCGTACTGGGCATCGATGCCGATGGGGTGTCGGGCGACGCGCAATTCACTGGCCTCGGCGGAGATTCCCTGTCAGCACTGTCATTTGCCAATCTGCTGCGCGATGTGTTCGGAGCCGACGTGCCGGTCGGTGTCATCGTCTCACCGGCAACGAGTATCGGCGCGATTGCCGACGTCATTCGGTCTGCGCAGAACTGCTCGGCGGCCCGGCCTACCGCAGCATCGGTCCACGGCCTCGATATCACCGAGGTGTGGGCCCGAGATCTCACCCTGGACAAGTTCATCGACGCACAAACACTCACCGCCGCAATGACTTTGACTCCTCCGGGCGGGGAGATCAGAACAGTATTGTTGACGGGCGCCACCGGCTTCCTCGGACGCTACCTGCTCCTGGAATGGCTCGAACGGCTGGAAGCAGTCGACGGCACGTTGATTTGTCTGGTTCGCGCGACCGATAACGCCGCCGCGCGCAAACGCCTCGACGAGATCTTCGACAGCGGCGACGCGACGCTGCTCCAGCGGTACCAGACTCTGGCCGCGAAGCACCTCGACGTAATC
This sequence comes from Mycolicibacterium sp. CBMA 226, assembly GCF_009729075.1. GTDB lineage: Bacteria > Actinomycetota > Actinomycetes > Mycobacteriales > Mycobacteriaceae > Mycobacterium. Next base: position 74,312 of record NZ_VTGY01000021.1, read on the forward strand.
GCCGGCGACAAGAGCGAAGTTGACTTTGGTCTCGACCCGAGCACATGGCAGCGGTTGGCCGATACCGTCGATCTGATCATCGATCCGGCTGCCCTGGTCAATCACGTGTTGCCCTACCAGCACCTGTTCGGTCCCAATGTCGTCGGTACCGCAGAACTGATCCGCCTCGCCCTCACCACGAAACTCAAGCCGTTCGCCTACGTTTCGACCATCGGCGTAGTGGTCGGGATCGCTCCAGACGCGCCCACCGAGCAGGCCGACATTCGCGCCATCAGTTCGACCCGCCCAGTGGGCGAAGGCTACGCGAACGGCTACGCGAACAGTAAGTGGGCGGGCGAGGTCCTGCTCCGCGAAGCGCATCAGCTGTGCGGATTACCTGTCACGGTGTTCCGATGCGACATGATCCTGGCAGAGCCCAAATACGTCGGTCAGCTCAACGTCCCCGACGTGGTGACGCGATGGGTGCTGAGTCTGGTCGCCACCGGGCTGGCGCCCCAGTCGTTCTATCTGACAGATCAGGACGGACGCCGTCAACGCGCCCATTTCGACGGCCTGCCGGTGGACTTTGTCGCCGACGCGATCAGCACGCTGGGGGCAAAGACGATCGCTGGGTTCCATACCTACAACGTTTCCAATCCCCACGACGATGGCATCGGACTCGATGAATTCGTTGATTGGCTGATCGACGCGAACTACCCAATCCAGCGCATCTCAGATTACGCCGAGTGGTTGCACCGTTTCGAAACCGCGCTGCGGTCCCTACCGGAGCACCAACGACAGGCGTCGCTGCTGCCGCTCCTGCACAACTATGAACGTCCCTACGTCCCTCTCCGCGGCGCACTGGCCCCGACCGCTCGATTCCGCACGGCTGTGCAAAACGCAAAAGTGGGTTCTGAGAACGACATCCCACACGTTTCTGCGGAGATGATCGTCAAGTACGCAACCGACCTGCAAAGGCTGGGTTTGTTGTGCACTGCCGAATCAAATCGTTGTTCAACCACATTGAGGTGACGGTAATGCTCAACCGCGATTGCTACCCTCACCTCTTCGCCCGGTGTCTGACCTTCGGCAGCATCCAGGTGACGCCACCATTGCCAAACGGCCGGATGATCCAGCTCGGAGACGGTGAGACCTTCCTGCGTGAGCTGCCCGGCCCGCCCGACTCGATTCCGGTTGTCCTGTTACACGGGGCGTCCATGACGGCCGATGTGAATTATGTCGATGTTTATCAACCGCTTTCACAGTCCCATCGGGTCGTTGCGCCGGACGTCAGGATGCACGGCCGGAGCTCGCGCGAAGGCGGATTCACCTTGAACGACGCTGCCGACGACGTAGTCGCCTTACTCGACGCGCTCGGTATCGACCGCGCGATCCTGTGCGGGTTCTCGATGGGCGGCGGCATCGCCGCGGATGTGGTGTCGCGGTACCCGGAGCGGGTCGCCGGTTGCGTGATCTCCGGAACCGCAGCGTGTTACTCGACGCGGCGGCGGGACCGACGGCTCGTAGCGGGTTTGAATGCCTTGCGGCGACTGGTGGCCGTCGGAGTCGACCCCTCGCCCGGGCCGCTACTGCTGATGATGACGGGCCGACGGACCGAGTTGGCGTTGCAACGTCAGGCATGGATGCTCCGCGAATGCTCGCAGAACAAGCTGTCGGATGTCTTGGCGGTCAACGCTCAGCTGCCCATGGTCGATCTCAGGCCCTATTTTGACAACGCACCGGAGTGTCCGAGCGAGTACATTCTGCTCACCCGCGACCGCTTGTGCCACCCACAGTTGCAACGCGAACTCGCCGACTTGCTGGGCGCGCACGTCACCCCACTCGATGTCGACCACGACTTCCCGGTTACCGATCCGGTGCGTTTTGCCGAATCGGTCGTGGCTGCGGTGGCACGCTTGGACGACCGTCTGAGGGCGGCCTGAGCTATACCAGCGGACGGTCACGGTCAGAACGCGTCGACCGCCAGCTCCATTTCGTCGAGCGCCTGATTCTGGATCGACACCGCTGTCGCGGACAGCCGGGGCAGCATGTTCAATGCGAAAAACATTGCCGTCACGATTTTTCCGTCATAGAACGCCTGCTCGTGTTCGGGGCCACCACGCTCGATTGCACCGAGAGCAACATCTGCCTGCCAGAGCAACAGCCAGCCGATGACGAGGTCGCCCACGGCTAACAGGTAAGGCACAGACTGCATTCCGACGCGATAGACGTCCTGCGGATTCGTTCGTGACTGCTGCTGATAGTCGACAAGGGTCGACGTCATCGCGCGAACCTCCGCCAGTGCAGTGCGCAGCTGCTCCACCCCTGCGTCGAGTTGCTCTGGCGGTGGGCCGTCGACGAAGGTCTGCACCTGGCCTAGCAGGTGCCCAAGAGCGACTCCTTGGTCTCGGATGATCTTGCGGAACACGAAATCCTGCGCCTGAATTGCGGTGGTGCCCTCATACAGTGAGTCGATCTTGGCGTCACGGATGTACTGTTCGACCGGGTAGTCCTGCAGGTAGCCCGACCCGCCCAGGGTTTGCAGCGACTCGGTCAGGCATTGGTAGGCGCGCTCAGAGGCGACACCTTTCACAATCGGCAACAGCAGGCTGTTGACGCGGCTCGCCAACTCGCTGTCGGCACCCGAAACTCGTTGGGCCACTGACGCATCTTGATGGGCAGCGGTATAGCAGTACAGAGCACGCAGCCCTTCGGCATAGGCCTTCTGGGTCAGCAACGACCGACGCACGTCCGGATGAGCGATGATGGGAACACGAGGTGCTGTCGAGTCTCCCGAGCGGGCCAGATCGGTGCCCTGCACACGTGTCTTGGCGTAGTCCAGCGCATTCAGATAGCCGGTCGACAAGGTGGCAATTGCCTTGATTCCCACCATCATCCGGGCGAACTCCATGATGTGAAACATCTGTGCAATACCGTCATGCTGGTCGCCGACCAGCCAGCCGACCGCAGGCTCTCCGGCTAGGCCGAAACTCAACTCGCAGGTAGCTGAAGCCGTCAGTCCCATCTTGTGTTCCAGACCCGTCACCACCACGCCATTCCGCCGGCCAGGGGCACCGGTCTGTACATCGGGCAGGTACTTCGGCACGAAGAACAGACTGAGCCCTTTAGTCCCTGGACGCGCATCGAGGGGTCTGGCCAAGACCAGATGTGCGATGTTCTCGAACAGGTCGTCCGAATCGCCCGAGGTGATGAACCGTTTGACGCCTTCGATGTGCCAGGTTCCGTCGCTCTGCTCGATCGCCTTCGTGCGCGCAGCGCCGACGTCTGAACCCGCGTCAGGTTCGGTGAGCACCATGGTTGCACCCCATTCGCGCTCCACGCCGAGCTGCGCCCAGTGCCGCTGCTGCGTGTTGCCCACTCGGTACAGCACGTCGAGCATCGCGGGGCCCACGAGGTAGAAAAACGCGGCGGGCAAACTACCGACGAGATGTTCGGTGACCACCGCGGTCACCGCCGCCGGGGTGTGAACGCCGCCGATGTCCTCATGGATACCGATCTTCGACCAACCCCCATCCATCCACGCGCGCACCGACGCCTTGAAGCTCTCCGGGAGCGTGACAGTGTGCGTCGCTGGGTCGAACCGCGGCGCACACCTGTCCGATTCGACAAACGATTCCGCGAGCGGACCTTCGGCCAGGCGCGCTACCTCACCGATCATGGTGCGGACCGTGTCGCCGTCGAGATCAGCGAATTCACCTGTAGCCAAGACGTTTTCCAGACCCAGCATCTCGAACAAGTTGAACAGCTGGTCGCGAACGTTGGACCGATAGTGCGTCATGGATCTCCTGACCCTCATACACGACATCATCTATTGACTGCGCATGCAGTCAATAACCATAGTCGAATCACATCCGCGAACCGGCCTGCCTTGAGCGATCGCGGTTCAGCCCGCTAGCGCTACTGTGCTGTCGAGTTGGCTATGCGTAGCAAGAGGAGTCGAGCTGAGCGTGGTCACCGAACCTTCGGCCGCAACCGGTGGGGTGTCTACAACGTCGATGCCAGCGCCGGCCGCACCGTTGAAACTTCGGATTTGACCGGCCTCACCGATCTGGTTGGACGATCAGCTCGCCGCAGCGTGAGTGTCCTCGTAGAGCCCGATGAGAACGTCGCGCGTGACCGTGGCGACGTGTCCTTCGGGGTCCGTGAGACGTACGAGGTCGTAGCGATCGGCCAGCAGCCCGCCCAGAATGGTGTCGACAAACGCCGCACCGACCTGTTGCGCCGTGAGCTGGCCATTGGGGTCGAACCACACCCACATCAGCTGCAGCGAACTCCACAGCTGTATGGCCGCCAACTCGACGTTCACCGGACGGAAGATGCCGTCCTCCGTGCCCTGGCGAATGAATTCTTCGGTCATTCTCACCAGCTCTCGGCGACTGTCGCGCACCTTCTGGAAGTCGGGGCCGAAGGCTAGTTGTGCCACTTCACGTTGACTCGCAACAGTCAGGTCCCGGTCGGTGGTGAACAGCAGGGCGGCGAAGTAGACCACGGCAGCGACACGCTCGTCAGCCCGGGTCAATCGCGTGCGCATCTCCTCGAAATGTGCAATATGCCTGGCCGTGCAGTTCTCTTCCAACTCGCGCAACAGCTGAGCCTTCGAACCGAAATGGTAAACGATCGTGCCCTGCGACATCTCTAGCTCCGATGCGATATCGCCGAAATTGGTTGCGTGATAGCCACGTTCGGCAACATGCCGAATGAACGTATCGAGGATTTCCTTACGTCTGCCCGACGGCCGAGGCACAGCACCTCCCATGACATTGACTGCGCATTCAGTCGATACTAACCCCAACCAACCTTATCGGAGCGAGCGACCGACTAAGTGCTCGGTCAGTTTTGTAGAGTACGCGCATGACACTGTCCGGGAAGACCATGTTCATCTCCGGTGCCAGCCGTGGCATCGGTTTGGCCATCGCCAAGAAGTTCGCGGCCGACGGCGCCAACGTCGCGCTGCTCGCCAAGACCGCCGAGCCCCATCCCAAGCTCGAGGGCACCGTCTACACGGCGGCAAAGGAGATCGAGCAGGTCGGCGGCCAGGCACTGCCGATCGTCGGCGATGTGCGTGACCCCGACTCGGTCACGGCCGCAGTGGCACAGGCCGTCGAGCAGTTCGGCGCCATCGACATCTGCGTCAACAACGCCTCAGCGATCAACCTGGGCTCCATCGAAGAGGTGCCGATGAAGCGCTTCGACCTGATGAACGGCATCCAGATCCGCGGCACCTACGCCGTCTCGCAGGCCTGTATCCCCCACATGAAGGGCCGCGAGAACCCCCACATCCTGACGCTGTCGCCGCCGCTGCGCCTCGAGTCCGAGTGGCTCAAGCCCACCGCCTACATGATGGCGAAGTACGGAATGACGTTGTGTGCGTTGGGCATTGCCGAAGAAATGCGCGCGGCCGGCATCGCGTCGAACACCCTGTGGCCGCGCACCCTGGTCGCCACCGCCGCCGTGCAGAACCTGCTCGGCGGTGACGAGGCGATGGCCAAGGCCCGCAAGCCCGAGGTGTACTCGGACGCCGCTTACGCCATCTTCAACAAGCCGGCGCGTGAGTACACCGGTCAGAGCCTCCTGTGCGAGGACGTGCTGCTCGAGTCCGGCGTCACCGACCTGTCGGTCTACGACTGCGTGCCGGGCGGCGAGCTCGGCGTCGACCTGTGGGTGGACACCCCGAACCCGCCGGGATACACCGGCCCCTAGTCAGCGGCCGATCTGCCCTAGCTGTCAGTTGTTGCACGCCAATCCGATTGCGGCGCGCAACAACTGACCGCTACGCGGTTGCCGGCCTCAAGAGGTCGAAACTTGCTCGAATCTCATCGATCACACGCTGAGGATCTTCCGCCCACATCAGATGCCCCACCCCGCTGAGCACGACGGCGCGGCCGCGGGGGACTCGGGCGGCGGTCGCCAGCTGGTCGGTGACCGACAGCACGATGTCATCCGCCCCGATGATTGAGCAGATCGGCACTGACAGCGAGCCAAGCTCGTCGAACTGAGAGAATTTCGAGCCCCCACCGGTCAGCCAGTCGGTCCACGCGTCCACGTTTGTATTGCACGAGTCCTCAACCAAGTTGTCGATCGCGACCATCGGCGGATTCTTGCTCGTCGCCGCGTAGGCGAGGCGCAGGGCCTCAGAGTTACCGTGTAAGCGAGCCATTGCGGCGCTCATGGCGTCCGTCCCGTCATCGATCACTCCCTGAGCAGGGAAAGGGACAACGCCGATCACCATGCTCACCGCTTCTGGGTGATCCAGGGCCATGCGGAGTGCCACACCGCCACCCATGGATGCACCGATCACCGAATACTGGTCAATGCCCAGCTCCTCCATGAGACTGTGGGCAGCGGCGGCGAGTGCTGGAATTCGGCAGTCGTTTCCTGCGGCCGCCGACCGGCCGAAGCCGGGAAGGTCAATCAGGATCGAGTGGTAGTCGTCGAATGCCTCGACGAGCTTCTGGTGGCCGCGCCCGGACGACCCGAACCCGTGAATCCACACCAGGTGGACACTGCCGGTCCCCCGCTCTTCGTAATAGATCCCCGCAGCACTGCTTGGCATTGGTCATACACCTCTGGTTGGTCTCGGCCCGGCGATATTGCTTGTACGTTGACGCATCTCCGAGTCGGCGCAAAGAGGCGTGACCCGGCTATCAGCGTCCTGGCAAACAAGTAACCATGGCGAATCGTCGCCCGGCGTCGCCGCACTCTTATTGACTGAGTGCACGGTTAGTAACCATACTTGACCCCGTGCCGATATGCGCCCGACCAAGCAACCACAATGAGGTGACCATGCCGCCCAGCCATGAGCGTTTGTCTCAGCTCCTCGCTCAGTGCCTGAGCTTCGGCCGTAGCCAGGTGACACCACCGCTTCCCGGCGGCAGAATGATCCAGCTCGATGGACGCGGTGAAACGTTCGTGCGTGAAATTCCTGGCCCGGCCGACTCGGTTCCGATCGTGCTGCTCCATGGCTGGGGGATGACAGCCGACGTGAACTATGTCGATGTGTATGAACCACTTTCGGCAACTCATCGGGTCATCGCACCCGACATCAGAATGCACGGACGCGGTCCCCGTGACCGCGGGTTCACCGTCACCGACGCTGCCGACGACGTGATCGCGTTGCTTGATATGCTCGACATCGAGCGCGCGATCATTTGCGGGTTCTCGATGGGCGGCGTCATCGCCGCGGACATAGTCACGCGCCATCCCGCACGAGTCGCAGGAACCGTGGTCGCAGCGAGCGCAGCCTGCTACCGGAACCGCTGGCGCGACCGATTGATCTTCGCCGGGCTCAACGCCCTCCAACCCCTACTAACCGTCGGGATCGATCCGCCCCCGGGACCGCTTGTGCTCGCAGGAGCCCGCGGAAGGACCGACACGGCAATGCAAAGGCAGCGATGGATGCTCGGCGAGCTCATGCGAAACCGGTTGTCGGACATCGTATCAGTGAGCGGCCACGCCCAGAATGTCGATCTGCGGCCCCGCTTAGCCGCGGGGACAAAACGGCCGAGTGAATACCTGCTGCTGAACCGCGACCGCGTGTGCCATCCACAGATGCAGCAGGAACTCGCTGACTTGCTGGGCGCGCATACGACCACACTCGATCTTGACCACGACGTCGTCGTTGCAGATCCAGCGCAGTATGCGCAACTGGTCGTAGCCGCGGTGGGTCGGCTGGATGCACAACTGGAGTCCGCCCGAACAGTGTCGGCCTGAGTCCCGCGTCGGCCGTCAGCTCAATAGTGCCTTCTCGGCGTCCTCCAGGGCCTCGACCAGATAGACGGACAGCCGCTGAGAATGCGGAACCGCGTCTGGGCATGCCGTGAACGTGAAGCAGAGGTGGTCGTTCCAACTGGTGACAGTCACCACCAAGGCCTGGCCGTTGGTGATGATCGTGGTCGCATGCAGCGCCTCGGCCAGGGCTCCGTTCCAATACATCGGCACGTCAACCCCGGGCACGTTGGACAATCCCACGTTGAATGCCGGCAATAGATGGCCCGTGCCGGTGAGCGTCGTTGCCAGGAACGGCAACAACATCAGCGAGCTGTAGTTCATCGCGTCTTTGTTCAGCCCCAGCAGGTGATCCTTGCCCGCGCGCGTGGACCGCACCACCCGCTTCGCCCGCTCATCGATGTCATCGATGTCGGTGGCCAGGTCGGCGAAGATGAAACTGATGACGTTCCCGGCATTTTCCGACGCAGCCTCATCAATGGTTGCCCGCAACGAGGCCAGCACGCCGCCGACTAGGGTGCGATCCGGCAGCGCATCGTGCTCGATCAGATAGCGTCGAACCGCCCCGCCGAACACCGTCGCGATCGCGTCGTTCAATGTACCGTCGATGCGCCTCGCGATCGACCTGAGTCGGGCGAGCTCGACACGCTGAGTGGAAATCCGTCGACGCTGCGTTATCCGATTATTGAAGAGCGTCCGGGGTGGAGAGTACGGCGCCACAAGACCGTCGTCCGACCCGAAACCCGCGGCAACCGTCTTGGCCACGGCACCGCCTATCGACACGGCCGATTCTCCGACGCCCACAGCCACGTCGACGGCACCCTGCGCCGCGCCGACGACCTTTCTGACTAGCGACGTCTCGTCTTCTCTATCGCGCTTTTGCTGTGGTGCTTTGGATTTAAGTGCCGGTGCGCTGGCCCATAACGGAGCAGCATCGGTTTGCGTCGGGTCTTCCGACAACCAACTCCGCAGTATCTTGAGGACGGTCATGCCATCGACGAGGGAATGGTGAACCTTGACGAACAACGCGAAGCGGTCCTCTTGGAGTCCCTCAATGAGGTGGACCTCCCAAGGCGGTCGGCTCAAGTCGATCGGGTGGGTAGCGAGGCGCGACACCACCAAGGCAAGCTCCAGTTCGCTGCCCGGCCGAGGCAATGCTGAGTGCCGAAAGTGATAATCGAGATCGATTTCGTCGGGCGCCAGCACGTCCCATGCAGGAACAGCTTTGTCGGTCAACGACTTCGACAATCGCCAGTTGAAGCGCGTGCGGGTAACCGGGAACCCTCGCATGTGCGCGGCGAGCCGCTGCATGTAGTCCTGCGGTGAGCCGGTCGGCATCTGGAAGATGATCAGAATGGTTCCGTGCTGAGGCGATTCGTGCCGCTCCATCCGGATGAAGCCCGAGTCCAGCAACGTCATGCGCTTCTTCATGAGGGTTGACTCTTTCGTAGAACTGCCTATTAGATGGTCGGGAAATCCCCCAGCGCGACAACGCTTCTGACCCACCAGCGGTCAGTGCCCAGTACCGAATCGTGAACGCTCCGGCGGCACTGCAGAATCCAGAGCAACCGTGGGTCCTCTCCTAGATAACTGAGCGCGCACTCAGCGTAGTCAACAAATATCGGGAGTGGAAGCGGAAATCTTCACTCAATCGCTTCCATGTTAATTGAATAGACTGTACGTTTAGTCAATGTCCAGTGGTTACACCGTATTCGACGGTTCCGCGACCGTCGCGCGGCGTCGGACTACCACCGAACAACGCATTCTCGAAGCCGCAGCCGCCGCACTTGTCGGCGGCACAAGATTCTCAGATCTGACGGTAGAGACAGTCCTTGAGCTGGCAGGCGTGTCACGGTCCAGCTTCTATAAGTTCTTTGCTGACAAGGCCGCACTGGTTCAACGCCTCGCCGAGCCGAGCATTGGCGAGGCAGCACAGGCGTCAACGGATTGGTGGCACGGCACGCCAGCTTCGTCTTGGCGTGGCCTGGCCGCGACAGTTGCCCGCATGCTGACCATCGGACGCGCGAATTCCGACCTGTGGCAAGCATACTTCGACGCTGCAGCGGCGGACCCCGACGTCGACGAAGCCTTGCGCGGGGCCATGGAAAGCCACGCAGAAATGGTGGCACAACGCATTTCCGCGCTACAGGAGGAGGAATTAGCCACCTCAGAACTGCAGCCAATTCACCTGGCCCGCTTCATGATTCGGACCACGTTGACTTCACTGGTTGACCATTTGCAGCACGGAGATCGCGACGCCGATGAGGCGATCACCCGCACCCTCGGACGTTCGCTCTGGTTCGGCGTGTTCGGCCACTGAGAGCTCGCCAGCACCGACTTACTGATTGATCATTCAAACCCGGGACTGTTTAGGAGTCGCATGGCCAACAACTGGAAACCTCGCATCGTAGAAACGGTCGACGAACTCACCGCAGACTGGCTTACCGCCGCGCTGGAACCTACGGGAAGCCTCGGCGGCGCCCGCGTGACGGAAGTTGAAGCGGTCGCGATCGGTACCGGTCAGATTGCGATCTCAACGCGGCTCACCCTCACCTATGACCGACCGACCGATGCGCCGGAGACCATGGTGGCCAAGACCGGTGAGACGGACGTAGCCATGCGTGCAGCGTTGAAGCGCCACCTCGCCTACGAGCGTGAGGTGTCCTTCTACCAAGAGCTGCAGCCGTTGCTCTCGGTGCGGACACCTAAGGTCTACTATGCCGACATCGACACGGACGCATATGTTTTCGTGCTCCTCATGGAGGACGTAGCGCATGCCAACCAGGGCGATCAGATCGCCGGGTGCTCGGTTTCGCTGGCTGCCGCAGCCGTCGATGGGCTCGTCGGGTTGCACGCGCCATTGTGGTGCGACGCGTCGCTGGCGGAGCGGCCGTGGCTGTATGGGGATAAGGAGCGCGAGCGCCGGTCGCGCGTCGACGTGATGCCGACGATGTGGGCCGGATTCAAAGAGCGCTACGCCGACTGGCTCAGCGATGACACCGTGCGCGCCGGGGAGCAGTTCATAGCCGGGCTCAGTGGCTACGTTCGTGCGGACGATCAGCCGTGGACCGTGGTACACGGCGACTATCGCCTCGACAACATGCTGATCGCACCGACGCCCGACGGAGCGCACGACATCACCGTGCTCGACTGGCAGACCTGCACGGTCGGCAACGCCATGCTCGACGTCGCCTACTTCATCGGCGGGGGTCTGATGCCCGACGACCGCCGCGCCCACGAGGAACGGCTGGTGCGTGACTATTTCGACAAGCTGGTAGCCGCAGGCATTGCCGGCTACAGCTGGGATCGCTGCTGGACGGACTACCGGCGCCACACCTGGGCGGGGTTGTCGGTGGCCATCTTCGCCTCCATGCAGGCGCGGCGCACCGAGCGCGGCGACCGCATGTTCATGGCGATGGCGGACCGCCATGCCAAGCACGCGTTGGATCTCGATGCGGCGTCGGTGTCGGCATGACGCAAAACGAGGAACTCGGGTTCTACTTACTGGCTGGGCATGCCCCGAACCCCCGCGCGCTGCTCGATGAGATCCGTGACGCCGAGGACATCGGATTCGGCGCAACATTCATTTCGGAGCGGCTGAACCTCAAAGAAGCGGTGACCCTGTCCGGCGCCGCGGCCGCGGTATCGGAAAACCTTCGGATCATCACGGGCGCAACCAATCACAACACCCGTCACCCACTCGTCACGGCCGCGTACGCAACCACGATGCACCGGTTGACGGACGGGCGGTTCACGCTGGGGATCGGCCGCGGGGCCGATTGGTTCTTCGACGCTCTTGGGCTCCCCCACATCACCACCGCGCAGCTCGAGGATTTCGTCGGCTTGATGCGCAGGCTGTGGAAAGGCGAAACGGTGGTGGGCCACGAAGGCCCAGTCGGGCGGTTCCCACTCCTAAGGCTCGACCCGACGTTCGACGAGGACATCCCGATGGCTTTCGTCGCGTTCGGGCCGCGCTCGCTGCGGCTCGGTGGGCGGCTCTTCGACGACGTCATCCTGCATACCTATTTCGCCGACGACACCCTGAAGCGGTGCGTCGAGACGGTCAAGACCGCCGCCGAACAGGCGGGGCGCGACCCGGATTCAGTCAGAGTCTGGTCGTGCTTCGCCACCATCAGCGACGATATTCCCGAAGAGCAACGCCTACGCAAGACTGTCGGCCGACTGGCAACCTATCTGCAGGCATACGGCGATCTGCTCGTCAACACCAACCACTGGGATATCGCCGTACTGAACCGTTTCCGCGCCGACTCGGTGGTCGCGGGCATGAACGGTCCGATCGACACTGTCGCGACTTCCGATCAGATCGAGCACATAGCCGGGCTGATCCCGTCAGAGTGGCTGGCACCCTCGGCGACCGGAAGCCCACAACAATGCGCCGATGCAGTCAAAAGCCAGTTCGCGCTCGGCGCCGATCGCGTCATCATGCACGGAGCATCTCCGTCCGAACTCCGTGCCGTCGTGGCCGCATACCGAAGCTGAACGAGGAGGATACGTTGTCCCACAAATTGTTTCGTGCGTTGACCGTAACAGCGCCGGCACTTGTAGCAAGCGGGTGGGCGTGCGCGCACCGCGCGTCGAGCGGACGACGCGGAGTAGCACCGGAAAACTACGCGTTCGGCGCGTTCGTTGCGCCTCCACGATATTGCGCACGGACCGTGAAATCGCTGGACGGCACCCGCCTGCACGTGCGGGAGTACGGTCCCCCTGGCGCACCACCGATCGTGCTCATCCACGGTTGGTCGTGTTCCATCGAGGTCTGGTACGCGCAAATCAATCGACTGTCAGCGGAGTACCGGGTCATCGCGTACGACCAGCGTGGCCATGGGCGCAGCGAGGCCGGTGGTCCGCCTTTCGCTGCAGAACATCTTGCCGACGACCTCGCGGCGGTGCTTGCCAAGACCGTAACCGAACCAGCCACCTTGGTCGGGCACAGCATGGGCGGCATAACCATCATGGCCTGGGCGGAGAAGTATCCGGACCAGGTGCGCAACTACGCAAACGCGGTGTTGCTCGCCTCTACCGGTGCGAACGTCGCGCGCGAACACGCAACGGCGGTAGCCGAGCAGAGCTGGCTCCAGCGCGCGATGACCAAGGTGTCAATGATGCCGCTGCCAAATCCGCCGAAGCGGTTGAGTCGCCGGGCATTCCGGCAAGCGGCACTATCCGAATCGGCATCGTGGGACCTGGTTTCGCTGGTCCAGCAGATCGTCTATCAGTGTCCGACGCGTTCACGTGTCGGATGGGCGCGCGCGCTTCGGACGACCGATGTGTCCGCGGGCGTACCCGCCCTCACCGTCCCCACCACCTTCCTGTACGGGACAAAAGACTCACTGGTGCCGCCGCCAGTCGCAGATCGAGTCGTCGCGCAACTGCGTGAACCCGGCTATCTCGACTCCGTCATCGCACTGCCCGGCATCGGCCATGGCGTCAACATGGAGGCATTCGACGAATTGAATGCCGAGATCATCCGGCTACGCGCAATCGCACCAGACGAATCGCCATAGCCGGCGACCACGGCGGACGCCATCTGATCGCAGGGTGCGCCGCAGAACGGACAACCAGGGAGTTTTACATGTTTTCGCTCACGAGCCCGTCATCCGAGCGCACGTCACAGAGGGTCGCCCGTCTCGGGCTCGGCGCCGTGATGACGTTCGCTGGCGTTGCGCACCTAACCTTCGCGCGCAAAGATTTTCAAGCGCAGGTGCCTGACTGGTTCCCCCTCGACGCCGACCTCACCGTGCTCGGTTCCGGCGCCGCCGAGATCGGACTTGGCCTTGCGCTGTTGAGTCTCCCCCGCAAGCGGCAGGTCGTCGGGCTCGCGCTCGCCGCGTTCTTCGTCGCGATCTTCCCCGGAAACATCGCGCAATACGTTGAAGGCACCAGCGCATTCGGCCTCGACACCGACACCAAACGCTTGCTTCGCCTGTTCGGTCAGCCGTTGCTGGTCGCAGCAGCATTGTGGGCGGCCGGACTTCCCGAGCGGGTCATGGACCGTCAGGAGTGAACGAGTCGAGCTGCAGGGCGCGAGCGCTCCGTGACGCGATCGAGCCCCTGGCTGGACAGGTGTACTTTGCGCCAGAGTGTCACGCAGCCTACGTGCGCCTCGGGTTCGCACCGGGCGGAACCCTGGGCAACGTTCAAACACCGGGTGCTGCAGCGTATTTCACGAGTCGCGGCGCGGCGATGGGTCAGGTCTACGGTTCCGTGGTCGCTGCGGCTTTCGCTGTTTTCGAGCCGAATGTCGTCGCCGCCGGCGTCGAACTCGGTTGGAGCCTCACTGATGCCGCGACGATTTGGCAGGCACGCGCTACCGGCGCAGTGGCGCAACTGGAACGGGTGCTAGGCCCGCGTCCCGTTGGGATCGAGCGCGTCACGGCTCTGCTGACGCGCGCGGTGGAACCGCTGAGACCGGAAGGGCGTCCGTTGTTCGCCGGCATGTGCTCACTCGATCTGCCCGACAGCGCCATCGGTCGCGCCTGGTGCCTGGCCGATCGCCTGCGGGAGTACCGAGGCGACTCGCATAGCTCGGCCTGGAATGCCGCCGGATACCATGCCGCCGAGATCGGTCTGGTCGGCGAGCTGGTACGCGGGTTACCTCCGCGTACGTATGTCCGGTCCCGTGGATGGACAACGGCGCAACTGGACGCAGCGCACGCACGGCTGGTGGACCGCGGCCATGTTGACGACTCAGGACTCACCGCGACGGGAGTCCAGGCGCGTGAACATGTCGAGGTTGCCACCGATCGCCAAATGCGCGGCGCGATCGAGGCACTCGGCGACGACCTTGACGAGCTCGTCAGGCTACTCACACCGTGGAGCGCTGCCCTGTTGGTGGACAGCTATCCCAACCTCACCAGTGCAGATCGGCTCGCATCGGCTCGCATCGTCAACTACGAAACGGGGCGAGCCGATGATCACTGATGCCCAAGTAAGTGCCCATGCACGTGCATTGTGGGCCGCGATCGAGCCATTCGCCGGACAGGTGTACTTCTCTCCTGAAGCCAATGCTGAGTACACGGCACTCGGATTCGGTGAAGACCGAGGCCCCCTTCCCAGCGGGGTGCAGACCTCCAATCGCGACGCTTACAACACCAGCCGCGGCTCGGCGCTCGGGCATGCATCCGGAGCTGTCGTCGCTGCCGCCTTTGCGGTCTTCGAACCGGACATGGTCGCCGACGCGGTAGAGCGCGGCTGGACGCTCACCGACCCCGCCTCCATTGCCGCGGCTCGCCGGCGCGGGGCCGTGAAGTCGTTGCGTCGGATGATCGGCGAGAAACCCGATGGCCTCGGGCGCGTGATCGAATTGCTCACCCGTGCGACCGCAGCTTTACAGGTGGCGGGCCGGCCGCTGTTTGCGGGGCTGTGTGCGCTCGATCTCCCCGAAGATCCGCTCGGTCGTGCGTGGGCTCTGGCCGACCGGCTTCGGGAGTACAGGGGCGACTCGCACACCGCCGCCTGGATCTCAGCAGGGTTCGACGCTGTCGAGATCGGTCTGCTCAGTGAGCAATGGTGGGGGTTGCCACCTCACACTTACGTCTACACCAGGGCCTGGACTGATTCGCAACTCAAGGCCGCAACACTGCGCCTGCAAGACCGCGGCTTGCTCGACGGCGAGTGGCTGTCTCCGGCAGGTCGGTTGGCGCGCGAGCAGATCGAATTGGCCACCGACCACCAAATGCGACCATTCATCGAAGCGTTGGACAGCGATGTTGACGAGCTACTCGCGCTGGTCGACCGCTGGAGCGCAGCGATTCAAGCAGCAGGCGGCTACCCCGATCTTTACGGCATGCAGCTCGCTGCACGGGTAACCGCCCAACGGCAGAACCCTTAGCATCTCGCCATCGACATCACGGTTGGTCGGGCGTCATCGTCAACGGACCGGTACGCGACGCGTCGACGCTGCGCACCATCGACGTCGGCATCAAGGCACTGGGGACCAACCCCCGCAAGGGCACCAAGACCGGCGCGGGTGAGCGCGACGTCGAGGTGACCTTCGGTGGCGTCACGTTCGTCCCGGGCGACATCGCCTACTGCGACGAGGACGGCATCGTCGTCGTCACTCCCTGATCACGAGCAGACGCAGAACTGCCCCTTTTCAAACGAAAAGGGGCAGTTCTGCGTCTGTTGGGCAGCGAACTAGGCGTTCACGGCCACCCGGTGCTTCGTGAACTGCAGGGCCTGCTCGTCGACCTTTCCGTACCGGATGGTCCGCATGTCGAAGAAGTAGTTCTGCTTGAGCTTCCAGGGCGCTTCCGAACCCGACTTGGGCAGGCTGTCCATGGCCCGCTTGAAGTAGCCGGGGGTGAAGTCCATGAACGGCAACTCGTCCACGCTACCACCCGGGTGCTGCGGCTCGACGCGGTCAAAACCGTTGGCGTCCATGTAGTTCAGCACGCGGCAGATGAACTCGGACACCAAGTCGGCCTTGAGCGTCCAGGACGCGTTGGTGTAGCCGAAGGTGATCGCCATGTTCGGCACGCCCGAGAGCATCAGGCCCTTGTAGGTCATGCACGAGGGCAGATCGATCGGCTCACCGTTGCGCTTGGCGGTCGCGCCACCGAACAGCTGCATGTTCAAACCCGTTGCGGTGACGATGATGTCGGCCTGCAGTTCCTCGCCGGAGGTCAGCTTGATGCCGTTCTCGGTGAAGGTCTCGATGGTGTCGGTGA
>NZ_VTGY01000022.1 GCF_009729075.1 Mycolicibacterium sp. CBMA 226
AAATTTGTGTGCTGAGCATGGGTTGGTGGCCCCGATACTGGTTATGTGTCTTTAGGTGCGTTGGTGCGGCAGGTCGAAGGGGCGTTGGGCCGCGCCCATGCGCTGTTCGGTGATCCGCCCGATGCCGCCGGTGCGGCCGCCCTGGGCGCCAGCAACAACCTGGCCGAAGCCGGCGGCGGAGTGCGCGCCGGCCGGGTCAAGATGGCCGGCCTGTCCGGGGCGATGCCGCAGGGCTACCACACCTTCGCCACCGACGCCGCGCCCGCACTCGATGCCGCCGCCGGCTCAGACCAGAAACTGTCCGATCACCTGAACGACGCCACCCGCTCCGACCGCACCGGCCGCAGCACCTCCGGCGACGTACTCACCGGCGCCTCCAGCGACACCAACGCGATCGCCCCCACCACCGGCACCCCGGCCGGCAAGATCGCCTTGGTGCGCGCGCTGCGCGCCCGCATCGCCCAGCAGGACGAAGTCGTCAAGGCCTACCAGGCCCGCGATGCCCGCCTGACCGCGATGCTGCGCTCAACGATGTACGGTGGCGGACGCCGTGGCGGCGGAATGCCCATGGGCTCCATGCCTTTTGGCGGACTCGGCGGCGGCTCCGGCAGCGGCGGTGGCGGCTCCATGCTCGGATCAGGAATGTCGGGGCTGTCGGGTTTGTCCGGTTTGGGTCGCGGCGGCCGAGACCCGCGCACGATGTTGGCCTCCAATGTGGACTTCGGCGACCATAACGCTGCGAATGTGCCCGGCGAACCCGGGCAGGGTGCGGTGAAGGCCGCGCTGAGCAAGTTGGGCCGCCCGTATGTGTGGGGAGCCAAGGGGCCCAGTGTCTTTGACTGCAGTGGTTTGACCCAATGGGCCTGGGGGCAAGCCGGTGTGAGGATCGGCGGGGACACCTACAGCCAGATCAGGGACGGCGTTGCGGTCCCTGCGGGGCAGGTCCGCGCGGGCGATTTGATTTTCCCGACACAGTATTTCGGTGAGGGCGGTAAGTCCGGGCCCGATCACGTGATGTTGGCCATCAACGATCACGAATGTGTGCACGCCCCGCAGCCTGGCGATGTGGTCAAGGTCGCCCCGATGCCCAAGGGATTTGTGGCGCGTCGGCCGGTGCGCCTGACGGCAGCGTAGAGGGTCCGCAAATTCGTGTTCGGACCAGCCCTGAGCCGGGTTTAGGCTGAAAACAACTCCAGGAAAGGAACGTTCGTGAACGCGGATCTTGAACGAGAAGCCTTGTCAGTCAAGGGTGTGCTGTCGCGGGCAAAGAAACTTTTCGGCGGCGATGTCGAGCCGATCATGCCGCCAGATTTTGTCGCGCCGCGAAACCTGGAAGACAACCTCGGCAAGGGATATTTCGGCGCGCCGGCGTCGAGCGCGGCGGTGCCGGCGTCAGTGCGGCGGCCGCAGTCGGTGGGTGCTGGCGGTGACGAGTCCGCAGTCGTCGACGATGACCGGCTGATCAATGATTTTCAGGACCGGTTGGTGACCGGAGGTGCCTGGACGTGGGCTGACCAGGGCGTGAGGCGCTGATGAGCCCCAAGCATTTTGGTGATGTTCAGTGGGATAAGTACGACCCGTACCCGGGCGCCGGGTGGCGGATGCCGAGCGATCCGAGCCGGTTCATCTCTGAGGATGACCCGTACTGGGGTCACGTTCTCGACAATGCGCGGAATGCGTATGGTGATCCCAACATTCACTTCAACACTGACAACGTCCTCGACACGGAGGGGCACGCACAGCCGCGGCACCTTGTGTTCGGTGACGGCACGGACCTGCCGTCCAACGGGACTGTGGTGTATCACGACTCGGGCAATAAGCAGAACTGGGCTCAAAACGATGACGGCACATCGTCATTGGTGAGCCCTGAGGGCTACCTGGGACCGCCGATCAAGCCTTCTGGCTACCGCAAGACGGGGGATCACTACGCCCCAGTCGAGGATCACGGTCAGCAGATCGCCCCGCAGCTTGCGGGACTTCCCAACTCGGACAACGGTTTTTACAACGACCCGAAGACCGGGGTGTTGACCCCGAAGAACGCCAACGGCGACTACTACACACTCGGCCCGGACGGCAAACGCGCCTATTTCGACAAGAACGGTAAGCCCATCACCGTCGACCAGTACAACAAGCCGGGGACCGGGCCGGCGGACAAGGATAAGAAGCCGCCAGCGGGTGACTTCGCCACCGACGAGCAGCAGTCCGGTCACGCCGCGGACGCGATCAAGACCTTGCACGAGAACTTGAAGGGCCAATACACGAAGCTGGCCACTGCCGAGGAACAGCTGGCCGATCTGTTGCTGTCCACTCACGCGACCAACACCGAAGGCCAGCAGAAACTCAACAGCATCGAAAAGAAGCTCGAAGACGCAATCAACAACCCGCCGACACCGCTGAACTCCGCGCCGGGCACCCGGTCGTTCCTAGCGTTCCTGCGCGGCCAAGTCTCCGACATCAACGATGTCGTGCAGTCGGGCTGCGTGTCCGCTGAGGATCAGACCAAGATCGCCCAGGCGGTCAACGCCCTCTATGCCAGCGACGACGGCACCGGCGGCCCCAGTAGCCCTGACCCGTCAAACCAACCGGCTCCCGCACCGGCCCCAGCGCCGGCCCCAGCACCCGATACAGCCCCCGCTCCCGCGCCCGCTGACCCCGGTGGTGTCGGTGACGATCCCGGCCTCGGACCTGCGCCGCAAATGCCGGACCCACTGACCAGCATGATGGGCAATCCGATGGACGGCATGGGCCAAGACCCGTTCTCGCAGCTGGCCTCGGCGCTGCCGGGCGCGCTCGGCTCACTCGGTGGGATGGGTGGCGGTGGCAGTCCGCTCGATGGTCTCAGCGGCTTGGGCAGCAGCCTGGGCAGTGCCCTGTCGCCGCTGGCTGGACTGGCCTCGCAGGGCTCCGACCAGGGGTCCGATCACAACCACGACAACTCGGATCACAGCGAAAAGGATCAGAACAAGGACCCCAAGGAAAAGTCCGACCAGTCCAACCAGAACAACACCAACCAGCCGCCGACCAGTCAGCAAAACAACGGCAACCAGCCATCCGGCCAGCCCGGTCAACCCGACCCGAACGCGCCGGCCCCCGGCACCCCGCCCGCCGCGGCGGTGCCTCCGGCTGCCCCGACCACGACGGTCAAGCTGCCCGATGGTTCGACGTCGACGACCCGCGATCCGCGCACCGCGGCAGCGCTGACCGACTACATCGGCGGCGATACGGTGCAGAACTCGTACGGCAAGCACGGCATGACCCTGCCGCCGCCGGGTACACCGCTGACCAACCCACTACCGCCGACCAAGGTCACCGGCGGCGATGTGGCGGTGTTCATGGACCATTACGAACCGGTTCTCAGCGCGGTGAAGGCGCTGCACAACGGGCAGGTGGTGCCGCTGTCGTCGGTCACCAACAGCCCGGGGTTCCTGGGGTTCATCGACCCCACGGCGACCGCGGTCGCGCCCGCCCCCACCGGTGCGGCACCTGCGGCTGCCCCCGCGGCCGCGCCCGTTGCGGTCCCGGCCGGGGCACCCGCCCCGGCTGCCGCGGCCCCTGCTTCAGTACCGGCCGGATAGGACGATGCGCGCCGATGCTGACAGGACACGAGTTTTCCGAGCAGAATCGAACACAAGGGATAGGAGCACACCATGACTGAGCCGCTCAAACTGACGCCATCGGTGCTGCGGGATGTCGCCGAAGGACACGGGGAGGTCGCGAACCTGGTGGACACCGCGCGCGAGGCCGGCGGCGACATCCTTGCCTCGGTCGAGAGCTTGGGCCCAATGTTTCACGGCGTGAAGGCAGCGGTAGGGGACATTGTGGCTGACCGGAGCGAAAAGCTCGGAGGCCATGCCGCCCGGCACCGGATGGCCGCCGACGAGCTGCACAAGAGCGCCCATCGGATGATCAACACCGATGACGACCAGGCCGCGAACCTGAGAAATGTTGAACAGGCGTGAGCACCACCGACGACACCATTGATGTGAACCGGGAGTTCACCGCCCACACCGCCGATCAGCAGGTGTGGGTCCGTGTGCTGTTCACCGGCCGCATCCTTGGTGTCCAGGTGGAACCGGCCGAGATGCGCCGGCCTGGCTGGCAGATCGCGGCCCGCATTCAGGCCTGCTCGGACGTCGCATACCTGGAGGGGCAGGTGTATCACCGCAAATTCATTCAGTCGCGCGGCGCCAGTGAAGCGGCGTGGGACTGGATGGCCAGCGATGAGGACCTGGCTGCAGCCAGAGATAGATTGAGCAGACTGTAGGAGATGTTGGGGGAACATGAAGGTCGATGCACCGGGGCTCATCACCGCTGTTCAGCAGCTGGTGACCGCTGCCGCGGGCGTACAGGGCAGTGCGGTGCCACACCCGCCTTTGGCCGCCGACGCGGCATCAGTGGGCGCGGCCGAGCGGCTGACTAGCGCTGGCGGGGAGCTGGCCGCAGCATTCGGCGGTCACGTGACCGGCCTGCTGTCCTCGTTGGAAACTCTGCTCGGGGTGGCGGTGAGTTTCACCGTCACGGACGAGTCGGTCGCCACCTCCCTCAAGGGGCTTCAAGGTGGGGCCAGCTCGTCCTCCCCTGGCAGCGTCGCCCCGCCGGCCCCGGCGATCACCCCGGACGTGAGGCCCCCGCTCCCACCGCCAGTCGGTGGTCAGCCCGAAGTGCTGTCGGCTTCGGTTCATGCCGGCGATCCCGGCGCCGGTGAGCCCTTCCAGGCGGCCTGGCGGACGGCCGGTACGACAGCCCAGGATGCCTCCGCTGCGATCCGCTACGTGGCGGGCAACCTGCCCGAGCACCTGGACACCCAGACGACGACGCCGGCGGTGACCCATCACCTGCTGGGTTACGCCGATGGGCTCGATTCGTTGGCTGGTCGCGCATTCAAGCTGTCATCGCAAGCGACCGAGCACGCCGCCACCCAGGTGCAGGCCCGCGCCAGCGTTCCCTCGCCCGAGCAGTTCGCGGCGGCCAATTCCCGCGTCGAAGCGCTGCGCGCGGCCAACGCGGCCTCCGGGGGCCGGTACGCCGCGCCGTACGCGGCAGCGCTGGCGGATAAGCAGAAGCTCAACCAGAAAGCGACGACCGGCTACGGCGACTATCACGCCGCTACCGACACCGGTACCGCCGGCGATGAAGGTGGCTCACCGGACGGCACCGACCCGACCACCGGGGCTCCGGGCGCGCTGGGCCTTGATCCGAATGACCCGAACAATCCGCTGTCGCCTGAGGGTGCGGGGGACATGTCCTCGATGCTGCCGCAGATGATCCCGACCGTCCTTGGCGCTGCGGGCGGCCTGGTGGGTGGCCTCGTTGGCGCGGTAACCAAGGTTCCCCAAGAGCTGATGCAGGCCGGCGCCCAAGCTGCCCAGGCCGCCAGTCAGGGGCTCTCGCAGTTGGCGCAGCCCAAGATGGACTCCGGCGAACCCAGTGGCGGGAACCCTGATTCTTCCGCTGGCGGCGATCCCGGCGACCTCGGTGGCGCTGGCGGTGGCGGGGGAGACGTCCCGACCACCCCGGCCGGCGGGGACGGCGCTCCGATGGTCGCACCGTCGACCGGGGCGCCTCCGACTCCGGCGATCGCGCCGGTCGGCGCCACCGGTGACCCGGCCGCGGCCCAGGGCGGCGCGGGGATGGGTGGAATGCCGATGGGTGGCATGCCCATGGGTGGCATGGGTGGCGCTGGCGGCGGCGCGGGGAAGGACGGCAAGTCCGGCCCGACCCGTAAGGTCACCGTCAAGAACGTCCCGCACACCGAGGATGTCACGGGGCACGTGGAGACCAACCGGCTGTCGGTCGCCGCGGCCAACACCAAGTCCACCGCCCCGCCTGAACCGCCTGACAATGACCCGACAGACTTCGACTCCGTGGTGTCCACGTCGATCCGGCGTCAGATCGTGACTCGCCCGCCTAAGGAGCCGACGTGACAGACCCTGTGGGATTCGATGATCTCGGTGATGCCGAAAAGGTCAAATACGTCACCGCCGAGCTGCCCGCGACCGGCGATCACCTGGACAAGCTCATCAAGGACTACGACCAGACGTTCGCGGCGTTGGAGCACCCGAAGGGCTACGCCAGCTTCGAGTTGGGCTGCGATGGCCGGTTGTGCAATCTGCGGGTGGCTGACGACATCGGCAAGGTGATGAACAACCTGCAGTTCGAGAACATGCTGAACAAGATGTTTGCTGAGGGCGCCCCGGTGGCCACCGAAATGTTGGCCACCATCATGAGCGAACTGGGCCTCTAACCGCGCCATCGCGGGACGCCGCAATCCCGGACAACGCGGTCGTTTGCGCACGCCGCCGGAAGCCGTCGATCCGAGTTCCGAATCGGGGCTATTCGCCAGCCCCACCAGTCGACGCCGCTGCTGTAGCGCGCGTCCGATTGAATCGTGACGCTTCAACGTGCCGGCATATCGCCGCAGAAGTGAACCGCCTCAACACGGCCAGCCTGAGACCGTGAATGCGCAGGCGTGTGTGCACATCGCGGGCACCGTCGAGGCGCTTTCAGGTAACCCGTCAAATACGTTGCTGTACCTGGATTTTGGCAAGAAAAAGGGGCTCGGCCGTGAGGGGTGGGAGGTTCATCGGCCGAGCCCCTTTACCTCGCCGGCCCGTGAGAGTCGACTTAGAGGCCCTATTAACCTAACCCATCGCAGACACTGCTAAGAACAGAGATTTAGGCAGTTTCTTTTGGCTTGCCCCACAAAGGGTTACAGCGTGGTGACGCCGATCAGCCACCAGCTACGGCGCACCGAAACAGCAGCTTGGCGGCCGCAGCCACCGAGCCTGACGACGCCGAAATTTAGTGTGCCGAGCACGTATTGGCGCACCTTAGGCTGATTGGGTGACCCTCTTCGAACCGACACCCCGCCCGCTTCCCGCGGACTACGAGTGGCGTTTGGTCTCGACGAGGTCAAACCGCGGACGCGCCATGGCGGTCATCGCCGCGAGTGCATTCGCCGTGATCGGAGTCATCGTCGGCGTCGTCGGCTCGGCCGGCCCGGGCACGGCGCCACCAGGCGCCGCCAGCCAAGCGCCATCATCCGCCGCCCCTCGACCTTCGGACCCGACGACTGCCGGCAAGGCGCTCTGCTCGGCGATGAAACCGCTCTTTGCTGAAATGGACGCCAGGTCCAACGCATGGGTAGCCACCGGCGATGCAGGCAACACCAGACGCGATGCTGCGCTACCTGGTTACCGAGCATTTATCGAGGACTGGGCCATCCGCGCCCACGAGGTCGTGAACGCGAACCATGCCGCTGATCCATTCCTCGTGCGTACGACACAGCGGTTCATTGACGACCGGGTTCTCCTTGTCCGTAACATGCGGCCAGGTCCGTCAACCACGTATGACAGGGAGGCGTGGGCGGACAGCATGGCCGCTTACGGGGGGCCGCTGTCAGTCTGCGACGAATTCGGGATCACGTGGTAGCCGTCCGAAATTTGTGAGTGCCGCATACTACGGGGCGCTTTATCCTGAGTTCATGACTCTTACTCACGGCGCGCCCCCGGCCGGTGCCCCGATCCCCGGTATTCCCGGCCCGCCACCTGGGCCGCCGGGCTATGAGTGGCGTCCGGTCAAGCCTCGCCGCAACACCGGCCTGGTGGCCGCCGTAGTGGTGTCCCTCGCGATCGGCATTGCCGGCTTGGCAGTGGGGGTCGTTGGGCTCACGCGATCCGGGACCGCGCCACCGACGGCCCCTGGTCATGCAGCGGCCCCTTCCGCAGAGCCAGCCGCAGACCCTGTCGCCGCCGCGAAATCAATGTGCTCAGCCCTGAGCCCGCTGTTCGCTGAGAACGATAAGAAGTCGAATGCCTGGCTGGCAACCGGCGAGCCCGGCACGCCGGCTCGCGATGCTGCACTTCCTGGTTACAGGGCTTTTATTGAGGACTGGGCGGGTCGCGCGCAGGACGTCGTAAACGCGCATCCGGACGCTGATCCATTCTTGAAGCGAACTACTCAGCGGTTCATCGATGACCGCGTACTCATGGTTCGGAACATGCGCGCCGGACCGTCGACCACTTACGACGATCAGGCATGGGCGGATTCCATGACCGCATATGAGGGTCCGCTGACCGCGTGCGATTCCCTGGGCATTAAGTGGTAGGGGTTAACAACCCGGGATCGATGCCGCACCGGAAGTTCTCGGCGATGATTGTTGGCGCGGTGTGGCCTCAGACCGGCCCTGAGGCATGGGAGCAG
This sequence comes from Mycolicibacterium sp. CBMA 226, assembly GCF_009729075.1. Taxonomy (GTDB): domain Bacteria; phylum Actinomycetota; class Actinomycetes; order Mycobacteriales; family Mycobacteriaceae; genus Mycobacterium. Next base: position 8,203 of record NZ_VTGY01000022.1, read on the forward strand.
GCCCGCGACGTTCAGCACGCTAAGGGTCTGCAGCTCCTCGAGAAGGCCGACAGTTTGCGCCAGAACGCGCAGACCACCGCCACTAGCCAGTCGGGTGCATTCGTAGACGGTTTCTGCGATGCCGTGAATCGGGCTGCCAACCTCGCCACCTCACAAGCAGACGACATCTATTTCCCAATGGCTCGGGTGTCCGAAGAAGCGGGGCGACTTGTCCAGGGCCTCCGAGAGGACCTGGACAAGATTGACCTCGACGCCCATGAACAAATCCAGCAGTTGGAGCAACAGTTCAAGGGCACCGGCGCCGCGCTCTATGCGCTTGTAATGGAGATAGTGGCGCAAGCCCGCATGGAGGCGATGGCGAAATCTACGACCGCCACAGCCGCCATGACTGGGCTGACGACCCGTCTAGGGGCCGGCACCGGGCAGAATGGCAACCACACCAGTAAGAACCCGCCAGTAGCGCAGCCCGCGGGTAATCCCGGCGAGCAGGTCGATAAGGATCTGCAGGGCCTAACATTCGGCGCCGGTGGCCGCGGGCCCGGCCAGATGCCCGCGAGCCCTGTCCTGGGCGGACCAAAGCCAGACAAGGGTCCGATTGGTTCGCAAGACCATCAGGGCACCGGGCTGGGCGATCAGCCCGGTGGCGCTGGTACACCAGCGGACAAATCTGCGTCCGGGACTGGGCCGGACACTAACGCGACTAACGCGGCGTCGACCACCGGTGATCCAGTTTCAGCCAGCGACAAGCAGGGCAAGGGTCTTCACGGCGGCTCCGAACGATTCCCGAATCAACCACAGATTCTCCCTGCGGGTCTCCAGGGCAGCGGCGGTGACAGTGCCGGGGGCGGCTTCAAGACGCCGTCAGGCATGGGTGGTATGCGGGGCCTGGGTGGCATGCCGACCGGTATGCCGGGTGGTGGCGGAATGCCCGGCGGGGGACTGCCGGGTGGCGGTATGCCCGGCGGGGGACTGCCGGGTGGCGGTATGCCCGGCGGCGGAATGCCCGGCGGCGGTATGCCCGGGTCGATGACTCCGCCACCTATGTCTCCTGCGGCTCCGCTCTCGACGGACTTCTCGAAGGGCTTCGGAGCGGGGTTGGGTGCCGGTGGTGCGCCGACCCCAGCGGTGCCCCCGGTACAGTCGGCTCCCGCGCCGGCGACGGCCGCTCCTGTGGGCGCGGCGCCGGCGGGCCCGGCTCCGGTCGTTGCGGCCGCTGGGGCGCCTGCTGCGGCCCCTGCGGTGAGTGCGCCTGCTGCGATGGCGGGTGGTCCCTCGGCTGGTGGGCCGGCGATACCGGCCTCGATGGGCGCACTTCCGCCGTTCGGATCTGATGTGGCGCGTTCGGCGTCGATCGGGGCCGGGGCAGCGACGGTCAGCCCGGCCTCTGGTGGTGGTATCGCGTCCCCGGCGTCTGCTGGCGGTGCAGGTGTGGGTGGACCTGTGGCTCCACTTCCCCCTGGGGTTCTGGGCTCGGGCGTGGGTGCGTCGGCGAGCGTGGCAACCGAAGGCGTGCGGTCGTCCCTACCCGACCCGCTGTTGGAGTCCGCGACGCGGCTGCTGCACCAGCTGCTCCATGATTCGAGTAACTGGCCGTACATGGATTGGTGCGTTGGGGCATTCCAGACGGCGTCGGGTGTAGAGACTGTCATCGTGTCCAGTGACGGTCTGGGCTACATCCCGGTGGGGATGTTCGTGCCGAGAACCGCACGTCTCCTGTTCACCGATCCTGGTCTGACAGAAGACTTTCGGTCACAATGGTTCGCCTGGGCCAATCCGGCTGAGACCATGCTGGCCTATGCCAAGTTCATCAACAATCTGAACCCGAACGTGGACTTGTGGGCCTTGGCGGTGTCGACCAGCGATGGTGGGTCCGCGATGCCAGCCCGCACCGCCGGCCTCGTGCACTTCGATGAAGTGTCCCGCTTCGATGTAAGACCGGACATGACGACGTCGCAGCTGGACGAGGCGCACATGCACCGGTTGGAGACCATAGATCGGGCACAGTACGTGCGCATGGCCGGATTCGGGGACTTGCCCAAGCCTGGTGTGTCCGAGGCGTGGCGTGCCACCCAGACGGCCGTGCAGGTGGTGCAGGAGCGACTGGGGATGGTGCGCGATTTCGGTGTGCCGCCGGTGATTCGAGAAATCATGGACTCGCTTCATCAAGGCATTCCGGTTCGTGATGACCGGTGGGTCGACCTGGAGCAGGCGTTCCATGAAGCTGCAGCCACTGGAGCGGGTCTGCGTTCGGGGCGCATTCCCGGTGACGGGCCGGCGTCAGCTCATGTTCGGGCGTACAGCGACCTTGCCAGACTGATCGAGATGCTGTTGCTGTGGAAGAACTCGACGATGGCCCATGCCGAGTTGGGGTACTTAACAGCGATGATCAGCCGGACGCCACTGGTGGCGTGACGGCTGTTTGATGTGACTAGGGGGAAGTAATGCCAGCACAGGATATGGCGGTGTGCCCGCCCACGATGATGAACGCCGCGTCCAAGGCGGCGGCGGATATGGAAGCTGCAGGCACGCTGCCGACCGGCGCGGCGCCAATGGTCGCGCCGGGTTCTCCCATGGACGGTGCTGGTGTCACTGTTGCCGGGGCGATGGAGACCGAGGTCGCGGCCGCGTCCACTACATGGAGCTACAAGGCCCCTTACGTCTACGGCGCCACCCAGGACGGGGTGTTGCGCACGGTGACCAACGACGAACAGCAGGCTCAGCACATTCGGTCGGTGGCTGAGGGTGCGCAGGCTGGCCCGGGCGCTGGACCCGGCGTACCACCGTCACTGATCGGCGGCACCCCAAGAGTCGAACGGCCCGTCTACCCACTGAACCCCAACGGCGCCATGCCCGGCCCCAGCGCCACCGAATACGCGCCCGTCTCAGCAGCCAGCGGCGCCGCCGCAGGCCCGAACGCCGGACCCGGCGTACCACCGTCACTGATCGGCGGCACCCCGAGAGTGGAACGGCCCGTCTACCCACTGAACCCCAACGGCGCCATGCCCGGCCCCAGCGCCACCGAATACGCGCCCGTCTCAGCAGCCAGCGGCGCCGCCGCAGGCCCGAACGCCGGACCCGGCGTACCGCCGTCCTTGGTCGGCGGCACCCCGAGAGTGGAACGGCCCGTCTACCCGCTCAACCCCAACGGCGCCATGCCCGGCCCCAGCGCCACCGAATACGCGCCGGTCGCGTTCACTGAGTCTGGGACTCCGCATATCGAGGTCTAGCGGCTCTGGCCTACGGCGGCCGTTGCCTCATCTGGACGTGTCTGCGGGTCAAAAACTAGTGCGGATACCACCGTTGGGCGCGGGTTATCGTGGGTAGGTGACGACTCATGAGTTTGTCCGGCCGGGCGATCCCGTGGCCGATCCGCACACTGGTGGCGGCAAGATCAAGTTAGACCCGCCGATTGTGGCGCCGATTCCGCCGCCGCGGGGCATTTGGGGCATCGTCCTTCCCGTTGCTCTGCTGGTCGGCATTGTCGGGTTGATTGGCGTGATGTATGCCTCGGGAGCGCGGCAGTTGGCTGGCGGCTTCGGCTTGTTCGGTGGCATGGCGGCGTTCAGTGCGATCGGCATGGTGGTGCGTAACCGCGGCGCGGGTAAGAAGATGTCGTGGGGCGAGTTGTACGCAGCTCGCCGAAAGTGGTTCTCGCGTCAGGATGATATTCGCGACGAGGTGGATGTTCAGCGGCGCTTGCAGTGGGAGCACCGGCAGCATTTCCATTGGGCGCCTGAGGATTTGAGCGGTATCGCGGGGTCGGTGCGGATGTGGGACCGCCGCCCCGGCGCGGACAACCAGATGTTTTCGGTGGTTCGGGTCGGCCTGGGCCGGGTGAAGCTCGCTATGACGTTGGAGAAGCCAGAGATCGCGCCGGCCGCTGATTTGGAGCCGGCCACCGGGCACGCGCTGCGCAAGTTTCTCAACGCGCAGGAATACATCAGCGATGTGCCGAAAGCTATTTCGCTGCAGCAGTTTCCGGCGGTCTCGTTTGTCGGGGACATGGAGCAGGCCCGCAGCTTGACGCGGGCGATGATCTGCCAGCTGACGGCCTTCCACAGTCCGTCCGACTTGCAGCTGATCATCGTCAGTGGCGATCCGGAGCAGTGGGATTGGGCGAAATGGCTTCCGCACATGCAGCATTCGTCTTCACGGGACGGCTGCGGTGAACGACGGATGCTGTTCTCGTCTCCGGCCGAGCTGGAGGCCTTCTTGGACGAGGACCCCAGCGGGGGCCGGCCGAGCTGGTCGCAGCCGTCGAGCGGGTTGGGCGGCGGCGGGGCGGTGCTGCCGCTGCGGGTCATCATTGATGACGGGTGCGGGACCGCCGAGGACTGGGCAGGGTTGACCGGCGCGGTCGGGTATGCCAGCACCTGCTTCATTCGGCTGGCCGCGCACGCCCCGGCCCGGCCGGGCCGCGAGCACGGCGGGTCGCGGTATTGGCTTGGGTTTGAACCGAATACGACTTACTCCATCCATGATGGTGTGCTGCGCAAGCAGGCCTCCGCCGTGGAGCTGGGGGCCCAGCGCCAGCCTGCTCAGGCTGTCACCTCCGATGAGGGCGATGAGGCGTTCTATGCGGTGGCCGACCAGATGAGCATCGACGCCGCCGAGCAGTTCGCCCGCACTTTGGCGCCGTATCGCGCGCAGGGCGCAGGGGGCACGGCGGTCGCGACCGTGGAAACCGGCGACCGCCGGACCGTGATCGATGTGCTGGACATCAACGACCCGCGTCATCTGGATTTTGACCGGCTGTGGGCCGCGACGCGTAACCAGTCCAGCCCGAAGTGGATGAAGTTCCCGATTGGCACCTATTCGGACACCGGTGAGGTGGCCGAGATCAACCTGCGTGAAGGCTCGCAGGGCGGCATGAACATGCACAGCTTGTTCATCGGCACCACCGGAGCGGGCAAGTCTGAGGGTCTGATCACGGAAGTGGCTGGGGCGACCCTGACGCATTCGCCGGAAGTGCTCAACATCGTGTTCACCGACTTCAAGCTCAAGTCGGCGGCCGGTGTGATCGGCAGGTTCCCGCACGTGGTGGCCTCGATCAGCAACCTGTCCGAGGAAAAGCACCTGGTGGGCCGGTTCTATGACGCGCTGGACGGCGAGCTGGACCGTCGCGGTGAGATGATCGCCGCGCTGGATGACTGCCCGGATGTCACCACGTACAACCATCTGCGCCAGTCGGACCCGACGCTGCCACCGATCCCGGCGCTGTGGGTGATCACCGACGAATACAACGAGGTTTTCGCCGACCCGATTTACGGGCCGAAGTTCCGCCGGCTGTATCTGCGTATCGCCCGTGTGGGCCGGTCGCTGCACGTGTTTTTGCGCCTGGTGGGCCAGACCAAGGATCAGCAGAACCTGCGCGACATCGACAAGCTGTTGGGTTTTGTAACGGCGGCCCGTACCGGTACCGAGAGCGAGTCGACGGCCGCGATCGGCAGCAAGGTCGCGGCGATGATCCCGCCGAGCGGCGAGGAAGGCACCGCCTACCTGCGGGTGGCCAAGAACCAGCCGCGCAAGTACCGCTACTTCTTCACCTCGGGCGAGTGGTTCCCCCGCACCGAAGACGACAACGCGAGCGCGGGGCCGGGTAAGACCCTTACCGAGTTCGAGCCGCGCGAGTTCGGTGTAGAGCCCGCCCCGGACCTCGACAACCGGGTGGCCCGCGTCGAAGTCCCCGAGGTCATCGCGCCGGTCGAGCCGGCGGCACCGACCGAGAAGTACGGCAAGTTGGTGCGCCTGATCACCGACTCCATGCAGCAGTCCAAGGAGCGGCCGCCCCGGCCGTTCTGGTTGCCGGTGCTGGACACGCCCACCCCGGCTGACGAGCTCGTGCTGCGGTGGCGGGGCAAGCCGTGGTACGTGGACTACGGCAAGAACCCCGGCCTGACGCTGCCGGTTGCGCTGGCCGATTACCCGCGCGGTGCGCGCCAAGAGACCCACTGCCTGGACCTGCTCAACGACAACGGCATGGTTATTTCAGCACCGCAGCGCGGCGCGACCACCGCCATGATGACGATGGTCACCTCGGCGGCGCTGCTGTACACCCCGGAGCGGGTGCAGTTCTACGTTGTGGCCAACAGCGGCCCGCAGTTCGCCCGTCTGTCCGATCTGCCGCATGTCGCGGCCGTGGCCGCGGGTACCGATCAGGAAGCTGTTGCGCGAGTGATCGGTGCGGTTGAGACCATCGCCGCCGACCGTGACCGGATTTTCAACACCCAGGGCTTGGATATGGATCGGGTGCGCGAGTACAAGTTCGGCCCGAATCCCCGCGAGATTGGGGTCGAGGGCGGCGACGTGATCCTGATCGTGGACGGCTGGAAGAACTTCCAGGAAGCCCACCCGAAGCTCACCGAGCGGGTGATGAGCTTGCTTCGTGCCCGCAACTACGGTGTGCACGTGGTGCTCACCCACACCAGCTCGTTGTCTGGTCTGCACTCGTCGATCAACGTCGAGGTCGGTCAGCGCCTGGAGCTCAAGCTGGTCAACGAGCACGACTCGGGCATCAAGCGCAACCCGGCTGACCCCGAACGCAATCCGGTACGTGAGGTTCCCGACCGCCCCGGCCGCGGCCTGACGCCGACCGGACACCATCTGCTGGTCGGCTGGCCCAGCATCGCGCACCCACCGCAGCGGGTGGGCGAGGGTGCGGCTGCGCAGTGGGTGGCCGGCGACGAGAGTGCGCCCGCGGTGGAAGGCGAACAGCTAGCCCAGGTGGTGCGGGACGTGGCCGGTTCCAGCGGGGTGAGCATGGCTCGCCTGCCCGCGATCGCCACGATGGCCGAAATCCTGGCGAAGGTCACCACACCGCTGGAGCGCGACGTGGTGGCGTTCGGCTTGCGCGAATCCAACCTGGGCCCGGCCACGCTGGACTTCTTCGAAGATCCGCATGTGGTGGCCACGGGCACCATGGGTGGCACCTCGGGTCTGTCGACGTTCCTGCGGGCGGTGATGACCGGCATCATGAATTCCAAGTACACCCAGCGTGACGCCACGATCATCCAGTTCGATCCGCGTCAGTCCTCGATCGACTTCGTGCCGGCGGTGCCGGGTAACCAGTGGCGCGGCGCGTACGCCACGACGGTCAGTCAGATGCAGGACATCGTGGGCGCGCTGCGCGACATCCTCAACAAGCGCCGGCCTCCGTTGGGCGCGACGTTGGAGGACATCCGGACCCGCAAATTCTGGGAGGGCGACCAGCACGAGATTTTCCTGGTGGTCGACGGCATCACCGGCTGGAGCGGCATGAGCAACCCGCTCAACCCGCTGGCCGAGTTCATCGAGGAAGGCTCCAACCTGGGCTTTCACGTCGTTGCCACCGCGGATGTGCGGCGGTTCGGCTTCGAGTCGCAGGGCGGGGTCCTGGGCAAGATGATCAGCATGCAGACCCCGCTGCTGATCATGGACGGGCACCGTTCGCACGGACAGCTTTATTCTGGTCTGTACGCCGAGCCGCAGCGGCCCGGTAAGGGGTTGTTGCACGTCAAGGGCCGTACCGAAGGCGTCTTGGTCGGCTGGACCGAGCCGCCGGCCCCGCGCCAGCGCCGGTAGCACAAATTAGCGTCTGAGTACTACTCAGACCCGACATACACTATGAGCATCACGTTCATCAACGATGGACCCATCTGCGGGGAGGCAGCGAATTATGACTAGTCCACTCATGGCGGCAGCACCGGTCCTGGCCGCATCGTCGGGCTTTGAATCGGCCGGCGCGGCGACGATGGCCGGCACGATGGCCGGGGCGGCCGAGCCGGTGACCGCGATCATCCCGCCGGGCGCGGACGACGCCTCGGTCGCCGCGGCCGCCGGAACTGCTGCACGGGGCGTGGAAATGATCGCGACGCTGACGCAGCTGTCGACCGTGCGCGAGCTGTTCGGCGCGACGATCGGAGCCAGTGGTGCCGCCTACACCGCGACCGACGTCATCGGCGCGGCAATCCTGAGCGTCTAGGCACCAGGGACCGCCTCACTCATGTCTGAATTTGGTGACGCGGCGATCCTCCCGCCGGAGGCCAACTACACCCTGATGTCCTCCGGTGACCTCGGGACCAGCCTGCTGGCAGCCGTCGCCGGCCATGAAACCGTCGCGGACATGCTGCTCGAGGAACTGACCGCGATGGGGATCAACGCCTCGTCCACGGCGATGATCGGGTGGCAGGGCCCCGGCGGCACGGCCATGGAGATGAGTGCCGCCGAGTTCATCGGCATCTGCACCATGGTGGAGGGCTGGGTCCGCGAAGGCCAAGTGGCCACCGCCGAGATGGCCGCCGCGCACGCGACCGCCCTCGACGCGATGATTCCCGCTGAGGTGTCGCTGACCAACCGGTCCACGCAGGCCGCCCTGGTAGCCACGAACGTGTTCGGGATTCACACCGGGGAGATCGCCTTCTTAGAGGGGCAATACCAGGCCTTCTGGGTGCAGAATGCGACCCAGCGGACGGTCTACGGGGGAGCGGTCACCGCAGGGCTTTCCACCTTGGCCACCCCGGCCCCCTTCGCGCCGAACGCTGCCGATCCGGCTGAACCGGCGCTGGGCGTGGCGCAGGCCGCCGCCCAGGACACGGGTGAAAGCGCGCTGCAGAACAGCTCTCAGGCAATGACCCAGGTGGCCAACGAGCCGTCCAAGGATCTGATGGGCGGTGAAGGCAGCAGCATGATGGGCGAACTGGTGGGCCAGTTCGGCAGCATGGCCGGCCAATTCGGTCAGGTCACCCAGATGGGCCAGCAGCTGCCGCAGATGCTCGGCCAGGCACCCCAGATGTTCTCGGGAATGCTTGGGCCCCTGACGAATTCGATGGGCATGGGCGGAGCGACCCAGGCGTTGGCGCCGGAAGCCGCCGCGGGTGCGATCACTCCGGTGTCCTCGCTGGGCGGGGCCACCAGCGCCCTCGGTGGCGGTGGCGGTGGCTTGGGATCGGGTGGCTCGGCGCTGTCGAGCACGTTCGTGCGGCCCGCGAGCAGCTTCAACCCGCCCGGCTCACCGACCCTTCCGACTGGGTGGCAAGGCGGACAAGCCAACGAGGCCAACGGTTCTCGTGGTGGATCGACCGGTGGTGGCGGCATGTATGGAGCACCGCCGGCATCAGGTATGGGCGGCCGTGGTGGCCAGTCCCAGGGGGAGCAAAAGAGCGGGCGGCCGATGCAGGTGACCAGCCGGGCCGCGAATAGGGGGGAGCAGCAACGCGTTTGACGAAAATTAGTGTCCGAAGCTGCCCACTGCAGCTTTTAGACTCAAATCACCAGCTACACACTTCAACTCCCAAGGAGAGATAGGCACCATGAGCCAGACCCAAGTTCTTAATGCCGCACAGGTGCACGACCTGGCCGGCAAGATGGATGACATCAGCCACCGGATCTGCGACGTGCTGACCCGCTACCTCGACCACGCCCAGAACGCACAGGCCTCCCAGCAGTTCAACGGCGCCGGCGGCGACCAGAACGTGGCCACCGCGATCGACGTGCAGGACGCACAGAACAAGATTCAGAACCGGTTCAAGCAGATCAACGACATGCTGCGCCAGACCCAGTCGTCTACGACCGGCACCGACCACGACGTGGTGTCGAGCCTGCAGCAGGTCGGCTCGCACATCCAGTTCGGACACTGACGCGCCGCGGCGCTCCACCCATCCACGACTTCACTTCCACGACAAAAGGATTCAGAAAAATGAGCGGTGACGAAACAATTCGCGTCAGCCCGATGGGCATGGCCGACATGACCCAGGCCATGGTCAGCTTCAGCCAGGAGCTGGACAGCCTCGGCCAGGAAGCCCACCAGCTGCTGGCCGGGTCGGCGGAGTACTTCGCCTCGCACGGCGCCGGCGACTCCTACCAGCAGGCGCAGAACCTGATCAACCAGGGCATCGCGGACGGCCAGCAGGTCATCCAGCGCCACGGCAACGCCGTGGACACCGCCGCTGCCGCCTACCACGGCACCGACATGCACAACGCCAGCGGATTCCAGTCCATCTAGCCGCCGGCACAGCACAACCCGGGAAAAAGGGGGGCCCACCTACGGGCCTCCCTTTTTCACTTCTACGCCACGTTTGACCAAAACCCAGGAGCCAGAATCATGTTGACCACAACGGTGCGGGAGCTGTGGGTTCTGCAGGCCCTGTGCGGCGCTGAAAGCATGCCCTTGGGTCTGCAGCCACTCAAGCCGTATATCCCTGTGGCCCATAGCGATCTGGTGGTCGAGACTGACATGGGACGGCAACCCATCACGGCCACAGCCGAATACGACAGTCTGCGCCGCGCCGGCGTGATCGACGAGCGCGGCCAGGTCGACGCGGTGGTGCGCGACTGGATGACGGTGCTGAGCAAGCCGGATCGGGAAGTGATGTTGCGCATCCGCACTCCCGATCAACCGGCCGATGACGAGCACGGGGCGACCGTCTTTGAGCGGTCCTTGGTGATCTGCCGGCATCAGAACCGCTATATGGCGATGGGTGCGCGCTACGGCGACGAGATCGTGATCGGCGGTGTCGGTGAAGCGCAAGCGCCGCACCGCCAAATCGAACTAATGCTGCCCATTCTGATCCCCGCGTTCGGCGAGGGCGAGGCCGCCGACATCGACGGCGCCAACGTCCTCAAAGACCAGCTGGAGCAATCAGTGCTCGCCGGTCTGCCTGGAGGCCCCGAGGGCATCGCCCGCGCCCTGACCTCCTGCGGGCTGAGTTCTTGGGATGTGCAGGTCGTTTCGGCGGTCACCCGCCTGGAAGATTCGGCCATGGCGGTGGTGGTGGTCATCGACTACGGCATCGACATGCGGGTGCATCCGCGCGTCCTGACCGTCGCCGACACCGAGTACGGCCGGCTGAGTTTCACCACCAGCACCGGGGCGGACGGCAAACAGTGGATGAGCATCTTCCCGACCACCGCCACCGCGCTCGAGCACGACCTGACCGAGCTCCTGTCCCTGCCACAGTTGGCTTGACCTGCGGTAACCACGCCGTCACCAACACGCTGCGATGATGTCGTGGGTCGAAAAACTAGTGCGGATTACCACCCTCTAGCGGCGGTATCGTAAGCCTCATGCCGTTGAATCTGACCAGCAGGCTTCAAGTCACCGCCCACTACTTCTGGAACCGCAGAAACGCTGCGGCCCTGAGCCACCACGGCGTTGGCCTGGAATACGACCCCGAGATGCGCCGCCGCGCCGCGGTCGTGCTCGGCATCGTACTGGTCGTGATCGCCTACGCGCTGGCCAGCCTGCTGGCCTACATCAAGCCCGCCGGCCAAGTCGGACAGTCACCGATCCTGGCCGAACGCGACAGCGGCCAGATCTACGTGGTCATCGACGGGCGCCTGCATCCGGTGATGAACCTGACCAGCGCTCGCCTGGCCTCCGGGCAGTCCGGCAACCCGACCTTCGTCAAGGCCGACGAGCTCGCCAAGTACCCGCACGGCCCGTGGGTGGGCATCGTCGGCGCCCCGACGCATATGCCAATCCGCACCAGCGAAAAATCCCAATGGGCGGTGTGTGACACCGCGCCGGCGGCCACCGCCACCAGCTCAGCAGGCAAGGCGCCGGTGGTGACCGGCCTGGCCGGCCCGCTCACCCTCGGCGAGCGCTCCGAGGTGCTGTCCATGCCAGCGGCGATCCTGGCCCGCCATGACGACACCACGTTCGTGGTCTGGGACGGGCACCGCTCCACCATCGACCTGTCCAACAAGGCCGTAGCGTTGGCGCTGGGCGTGGATTCGGCTGCGCCGCCGCCGATTCCGATGTCTAACGCCTTGTTCGACGCGATCCCAGCTACCGACCCGCTGATCATCCCACCCATCCCCAACGCCGGCCAACCGTCCCCCTGGGACCTGGGCAAAGGCGCGGTCATCGGCTCGGTCCTGACGGTGCATGATCTGCAACAGAGCACCAACGAGACGTTCTACGTGCTGCTACCCGGTGGCGTGCAAAAGATTTCACCGTTTGTCGCATCACTATTGCGCTCTGCCAACTCTTTTGGCGACTTCGCCCCAGTGGAAGTGACACCGGACAAGCTGGCCCTTGCGCCAGTGGTCAACAGCCTGCCGGTGTCCTACTACCCGCCGACGCGACTGCACCTGGTCGATACCACTGTCGACGGAACGACCTGCCTGAGTTGGTCAAAAGGCGCGACGGACAAAGCCGCGGACATCAAGATTCTGTCCGGCCAGGGCCTGCCCATCCCCGCCAGTGATGACAGCCGCCTGGTGCACCTGGTCAAAGATGGCGGCGACGGGCCCGCGTCGGCCGAAGCCGATCAGGCCTATATCGCCAAGGACGCAACGAATCTGGTGATGACCACCAATGCCGACCCGTCAGCGGTGAGCCGTGACGCGATGTGGTGGATATCCGATGAGGGCGTGCGCTACGGCATCGCCCTGGAGGATGCCACGCTCAAACCGCTCGGTATCACCACCTCGACGGCCCAGCAAGCGCCGTGGGCGCTAATCCGCGTGTATGCACCGGGCGCGGCGCTCAGTCACACCGACGCAACGACCATTCACGACACCTTTGCCCCTGTCGGCGGCGCTGAGGCGCTGCCGACGAAAACCCCAGAGTCGCACTAAGTTTCGTATGTATCCGGGGTGGAAAAACTAGTGCGGATACCACCTATTTGCCCTGTTAGGATGAGAATATGACCGAGCGTCACGACGACGAGTTCTACGACGACAACGCCCAGGGTTCTGCCCGGGCCGGCGAACCCGGCGATGCCCCCAACCCCCCTGTGCCACTGCGGGTGCCCTGGTCGGGCCTGACGGGCGCCGACAGTGGCGGCGCCCACCACGCCGACCCCGACGACGAGCCGGCCGACGAGCCGACGTCGCTGTACATTCAGCGCCCGCCCATGCCGGACTGGATGCGCCGCGAAGGCGACCCGCCAGCCCCTGCTGGCCGGTCGTTCACCCCGCCGGCAGCCGACAACAGCGGCGACCTGACCCGGCCCACACCGGAGCGTGGCGGTCCCGTTTACGACCAGTTCACCCAGCAGCGGCCCCCGGTGCCTCCGGCGCCGTACGATCCGCGCCTTCAGCCGCCGCAGCACGGCCAGTACGGCGCCGCCGATCCCGGTCAGGGCTACCCGCCGCCCCGGCAGCCTCAGCCCATCGACTCGGGCGCGCAGCCGCCCCAGCGCGCCCCGCAGGGGTGGCCCGGTCAGCCCGGCCCCGCGCAGCCCGGTCAGCCCGGTCAGCCCTACCCGCAACCCGAGGCCCCGCAGCAGTACTACGGCACTGCACAGGGCTCAGCGGCGCCGTACGCGTATACCAACACCATTCGCCGCGACGAGATGGTGCCGACCCGCAAGCTGCCCCCCAAGCGCGGCTGGCGCAAAGGCGTGTACCTGGGCTCGGCCAAGCTGATCAACCCCGGCCAGTCCCCGGACGAGCGCGAGGAAGCCCGGCTCCAAGCGATGACCGGCACCCACTTGCGCGGCCATTACCGCATCGGTGTGGTGGGCAAGGGTGGCGTCGGCAAGAGCACCCTGTCGGCGTCGATTGGCTCGGTGTTCGCCGAGAATCGCCAGAACGACCGGGTCGTGGCCATCGACGCCGACACCGCATTCGGCAAGCTGGGCAGCCGCATCGACCCCTCCGCGGCCAGCTCCTACTGGGAGGTCGCCGCCGACCAGAACCTGAACACGTTCGCCGACATGCGCGCCCGGGTCGGCAGCAACAGCACCGGCCTGTTCGTCCTGATTGGCGAACCCAGCACGCGCCGGCGCCGCACCCTGAACCCGCAGGTCTACAACGATGCGATAGCCCAGCTCGATAGGCATTTCAGCTTGTCGATCGTGGACTGCGGTTCCACCATGGATGCACCGCTGACCCTGCAAGTCCTTGGCACCCTCGACGCCTTGGTGGTCGTGTCCTCACCCTGGTACGACGGTGCTGCCACGGCTGGGCAGACCCTGGAATGGTTGGGCAATAACGGCTACACGGCACTGTTGCAGCGCACCATCGTGGTGATCAACGACTCGGATGGCCACGTCGACAAGGCCGAGCTCAAGAAGCTGTCCGCCGAATTCGCCGGCCATGGCCAGAAAGTGTTCGTCATGCCCTACGACGCTCACCTACGCCCCGGCGGGGTCATCAACGTCCAGGACGAGATGAACAAGGCCACGCATCGCCGCGTGCTTGAGATTTGCGCCGCGCTGGCCGAGCACTTCGCCTCGACCACCGAGGGCCGGGGGCCGCGCCGATGACCGCCACCGCTGACCGTGTTGTCGTCCCCGGCGCCGCCACCGGGGTGCCACCATCGAGCCGCGTGACGTTCCTGGTGGGCGACAACCACCTGATCGACCTGCTGCTGCCGGCGGCGGTCCCGCTGGCCAAGCTGGCTGAACCGACCCGCAAAACCGTCAACCGCACCCTGGCCAAGCGCGGATTTGCCGAACTGCCCACGGGCAGTTACGTGTTCGCGCGGGCCGCCGGCATGACGATGCTGACCGGCAACCTGTCACTGGCCGCCCAGGGCGTCACCGACGCGGACCTGCTGGCGTTCATCCCGGCCAGTTCGGCGCAACGCTACGAACCCAACCACGAGAACGTCTCGGCGGCACTGGCCCGGTTCGCCAAAGCCAACTTCCCGGCCGTGGGCATCAAAGACGCCCGCCGCGTCGCCGTGATGTTGACGCTGGTGGCCTTGCTGCTGGCGGGACTGCTGATCTGGCGGATGCGCTGGGCCGCCTCGGGCGGGATCGTGGCGCCGGCCTTGTTCGGCGGCGCGGCCCTGGCCCTGGCGGGCGCCTCGGTGCTCGCGGGGCGCTTGGGCGCGGAGCGGTTCGTCTCCGCCTCTCTGATGTGGGCCTCGGTGGCCGCCCTGGTGACCACCGGCGCGACCGTCCCGCCCGGCGCGGCTCCGGGCGCTCCGCACGCCTTCCTGGCGGCGTTCTTGGCGCTGGCCGCGGCCTTCGGTATCGCACGCTTCACCGGCAGCAGCTGGGCGGCGGCCACCACGATTATCACCGTGTCGACCGCGATCATCGCCGCGTCCGCTGCACGCATGTTCTTCACCGTTCCGGGTCAGCGGATCGCCGTCGTGATGCTGGTTGTCGCGCTCATCGTTTCGGTCGCCGCACCCCCGATCGGGCAGCGCCTGGCCAAGGTGCCCCGCCAGTCGTTCGCCTCGATCACCGGCAAAGACATGTATTCGCGCAACCCGGGCGATCAGGAAGACACCATCAGCCCGGTGGAGGACAGCCCCGACGACGTCACCCTCAAAGGCCCGCAGCTCGCCGAGGTCGCACACCGATCCAACCGGGTACTCACCGGCATCCTGCTGGGCACCGCTCTGGTCCAGCTGGTCTCCACCTGGTGCGCCATCCATCCCGGTGTCGGCACGCAATGGACGTTCGTGGTCGTGGCCGCCACGGTGGCGTTGGTCAACATCATGCGGGCCCGCGCGTTCCGTGACCGCCGGCACGCCGTGACCGCGGTCGTGGGCTCGGCGCTGTCGCTGCTGCTGATCCCGACCCATTACGGGCTGGCCGCCGCCGCGACCTCGACCGCCGTGGTGCTGTGGTCGGCCGGCGCAGTGCTGGCGATCGCGGTGCTGTCCTTGCTGGCCGGTGTCATGGTGCCGGCGACCAGTTTCTCCGCGCCGGTGCGCGAGCTCGCCGAATACCTCGAATACGTGGCCATCGTGGTGATCATCGTGTTCTCGATGTTCGCCATCGGCCTGATCCACTTCGCCAGGTACCACTGATGATGCTCAAACGGGTCGCAGCGGCGAGCGGCGCAGCGGCCCTGCTCGCGGCGAACATCCTGGCTGCCCCGGCAGCGATGGCCATCGCCCCGCCGGTGATCGATCCGGGCGCACTGCCCGCCCCGGGCACCCCCGGGCCGACTGAACCGATGCGTCAGACCCAGGCCTGCAGCACCCCGGTGGTCATCGCCGACCCCGACGTCACCCAGCCGCCTCCGGGCAACACGATGCTCAACATCGCCCAGGCCTGGCAGTACTCGACCGGCGCCGGGGTCCTGGTCGCGATCGTCGACACCGGCGTCACCCCGAACCCGCGGCTGAACGTCTCGGCCGGCGGCGATTACGTGCAGGGCCTGCCCAATGGTGGCCTCACCGACTGCGACAACCACGGCACCGTCGTGGCATCGATCATCGGGGCCGCCCCTTCCAACCCGGCCAATCGGCCGCCGGTCAAACCGATCGGGGTAGGCGCCCCGCCGCCGCCCCCGCCGGTGCCGGCCAACCCGGCCCCGACCAGCCCGCCGCCGCCACCGCCGCCCGCGCAGACGGTCACCGTGACCGCGCCGCCACCACCCCCGCCAGCTCCCGCGCCGCCCCCGCCCCCGCCGCCGGGTGGTGACGCCCCGGCGAACGGTCCGGTCGATCCGAACTGCACACCGCCGCAGTGCCTTCCGCTGGTGCCCGGGCCTCCACCGGGTGGCCCTGACGGCATGGTCGGTGTCGCTCCCGACGCCACGATGGTCTCGATCCGGCAATCCAGTGTGGCGTTCGCCCCGGAGCACTCCAGCGGCGAGGACGCCGACCAGCACCGCAAGGCCGGCGACGTCCTGTCCCTGGCCAAGGCGATCCGCACCGCCGCCGATCTGGGCGCCAAGGTGATCAACGTGTCGCTGGCGGCGTGCATCAACGCGGCGGTCCCGGTCAACCAGGACGCTCTCGGCGCGGCCGTGCGGTACGCCGCCGTGGACAAGGACGCAGTGATCGTTGCGGCCGCCGGTAACCGCGGCGACCCCTACCAGCACGACTGCGGACAGAACCCGGCATTCAACCCGCTGAACACCAAGGACCCGCGCGACTGGGACGGGGTGCGCACCATCGTGTCCCCGGCCGAATTCAGTGACTACGTGCTCTCGGTTGGCGCGGTGACCCCGGAGGGCCTGCCGATGCCGGACTCGATCAATGGACCGTGGGTCGGTGTCGCCGCCCCCGGTTCCCGGATCATGGGCCTATCGGCGACCAACGGGGCCGCCGTCAACGCCAACCCGGCACAGAACTCGCCGGGCAACGGAAACGGCATCTGGGGCACCAGTTTCAGCGCCGCCTACGTCTCCGGTGTGGCCGCCTTGGTCCGTGCCCGGTTCCCGCAATTGACTGCGCACCAAGTGATTCGGCGCATCATGGAAACCGCGCACAATCCCGCCCACGGCGTCGATAACCAGGTCGGTAACGGTGTCGTGGACCCGGTGGCCGCGCTGACCTGGGATGTGGCGGCGGGTGACCCACGGCCAGTCGAGCACCTGTCCGACAAGCTCTATGTACCGCCGCCCAAGCCCGGCCCGGATTTGCGGCCTCGCAACACCGCCCTTCTTGGCGCCGCGGGGGTGGCGATTGTGGCAGCCGTGGTGGCCGCCGTGATCGTGATCCGTCGACGGCTGTCCTCCTAACAGCACTCAGGAGATATCGAAATGAAAGCTCGGACGCTGGCTGTGCGCCCCGCCCTCGGGCCGGTCGTGGCCGCCGAAGTCGTGTCCCTGGCCGCCTTCGCCGCTCTGCCGCCGCACCGGTTCGGCTGGTGGTGGTGGGCCGGCATCACCGCTGTGGCGCTGCTGTTGCTGCTGATCACCATCCACCGCCGCAGCGTGGTGATGTGGGTGGCAGCCCGTATCCGCTGGATGCGTGAACGCCGGCACGCCACACCGGTCGGTGCCGCCGTGGACATCAACCTCGGCGGCACCGTGTACGGGGTCCGCACCGGGGGCCACGAAGCCATCACCATGATCCGCCTGGATGGTCGCGCCTATTCGCCGACGTTCCTGCGCGGTTCGACGGTCTCGCTGACGGCCAACACCCTGCCGCTGCGCCTGCTGGTCGACCAGCTCGATCAACCGGGGGACCTGCACATCGGGATCGACATCGTCAGCGACGGCTTCCGGACGCGCGGCGGTGCGGGATACCCCGAGCTGTACAGCACCCTGCTGGCCGACCGGCCCGCCGCCGGCCAACGCACCACCCGGCTGATCATCCGACTGGACCTGCAAGCCTCCGTAGCCGGCCTGCAGTACCGCCGATCGGTGGGCAGCGCCGCCGCCGCCGTCACCGAACGCATCATCAACGAGCTCGAACAGGCCGGCGTGCGTGCCGCCGCGGTCGACGCCGCCGGCCTCAACGATGCGCTCGAGCAGCTGGGCCTGGGCTTGGCGGTCGCACCCACCCCGCCTGAGCGGCCGGCCCAAGACGGCGATGAGCCAACCGACGATGACGGTGACGCCGACGACGACGTGATCGTGGTCAGCGTCGACGAACTCGAGGCATCTGATGCGGGCCACCACCGCAGCGCCACCTCGACCCGCACCCGCCGGACCCGGCAGCCCCGCGTCCGCGAACCGAAGATCCGTCCGAAGGCCGACGTGCACTGGCGCACAATCGATGTCGGCAGCGGCCACATGGCCACCTACTACTTCTCGGCCGAGGACATCACCACCGACACCATCAACCAGATGTGGTCGCTGCGCTCGGATCACATCGTGCACATGCTGATGCTGCGCAAGCAGCACACGCCCGGCACCCGCGGCGATGGACAGGTCTTGGTGTCGGCGCTGGTGCGCACCACCGATCCGCGGCCGCCGCAGGAACCGCCCACCCTGTACCTAAACACCCTGCCCGGCGATCAGTACGCCGCCGCGCTGCGCGCCGCTCCGACGAGCCAGCCGGCCCTCAAGCTGCCCGCCCGAGTCCTGGACTCTCCCGATGAGCTGACGGTGCCGATCGGCCCGACCGGCATCCTGATCGGCACGGTGCTACGCGACAACCTGGGCGGGCCGGTGGAAATCCGCCGTGATGACCTGGTGTTGTGGGCGTTGACCGATCCGCAGCGGCCCACGCGCATCACGATCGACACTCAAGACTTCTTTGTGCGCCAGCTGCTGATCCGCGCGGCAGCGGCAGGGGAGCGGATCGCGATCTACTCCCGCGAACCGCAGCGCTGGCACTCGATCGAAGGCCCCACCATCGCCGTGGTGGAAGCCCGCCGCCCTGCCGGCTTCGTGCCCACCATCATCGTCAACGACCGCTCTCCGCTGGCTCCATCGGCGGGTTTGTCCTCGACGGTGATCACGGTGGGCCGCAGCGAACCCGGCGCCGGTATGCCCGATATCCGGTTCCAACAGACCGGCGAGAACACGGTGCGGGTGATGCAGGGGCCGCGTGCCCTCGACATCGCCATCATCTCCTTCCGACAAGAGCAAACGTGGACCGGAACCGGCCATGCCGCATGAAATGCTCGAATTGCGTTGCTGGCCGTGAGCTTTCAGGGACACTGAGCGTGTCGATCGGTCAGCCGGCCGCGCACACGGCGTGAAATCAGCGTCAGAACCCCACCTGTGAGGATTTAGGCTAGGACCATGGCGGTTTACAGCGCACAGCGATCCGTTGCCTGCATCGGCAGCCGGCGCCACCCCCGCACCCCCAACTTGACCGGCCTATTCACCATCCAGCAGGTCAGCCAGGCGTGCGGACTGCCCGGCCCGGTGATCATGCAGCTGGTACCGCGGACCTGGACGGCGATTGGCTGGATGTACACCGCCAGCCAGCTGCACGACGCTGCGGTGATCGCCGCCAACATGCGTCGACCGGAGGGCCCGCACATCACCCGCGCGGACCTCGGTGATCTGATCGCCTGCGACGGCTGCGGGGTGATAGCCCCGTTCCGCGAAGACAAGCGCGCCGCCTGGCTGCACCGGGTGTCACCAGACGGCAGCGCCGGCACCGACGAGGGCACTGATTACTGCCCCGAGTGTGCGACCACGTGCCCGTAGTGCTCGGGCACCGCCGCCGAGCTGTGCAATATCTGCTTCCGCACCGGCCGGGTTCCGAAAACTGTTTCAGCGGAACAGTTGTCGATCACCCGCAACCACCGGCCATACGTCTCCTAACGCTTGCTTGAGGGTGCCGGCCCGCCTAGGGCCGGCACCGACCGGGCTCGGAAATAGCGGGTCGAGCACCCCTTTGGGCGTTTTAGGGTTAGTTCATGTCCTTTCCTTTTGGCTCCAGTCAGCCCTATCAGGCTCCGATTACGCCGTTTGCGGGCTGGACGCGTAAAGGCAGCTCCGGATTGCCTCGGCCGCTCGAAAGCGCCCCACACGTCGGCGCTTTCGCCCCGCCGGGGACCGGCAAGACCCGGAAATGGTTGGCCCAGTCCGCGGTCCTCTGGCCCGGGCCGGCCCTCGTGTCCTCCAGCAAGGACGACCTGATGCAGATGGTGGCCTCCCGCCGCCCAGGACCGGCAGTGCTCATCGACCTGCGTCCGATCAGCGCCCCGTTCTACCCCAAAGAGTTCATCCCGGTCCGATTCGATCCCACCGCCTCGATCAAGACGATGGATCAAGCCAAAGCGGTCGCGCAAAGCCTGCTCAGCACCTCGTCAATCGCGTTGTCGGGCCAGGCATTTCGCAGTGGCGGCGACAACGGACCCTGGGACCAGTTGGCGCTCGCGCCGTTGACCTGCCTGCTGTTCGCGGCGGGTAAAGGCGGAACCAATCAGGGCATGGAATGGGCCTTGGCCGCCGCGGAGAACGTCGAAAAGCCCCAACAGCCCGGCCCCTACCAAACGAGTTTCACCCCCGGCTGGGCCGCTGCTGCCGCGTGGACAGGAGATGGACTCTACGAGGCGCGGGTGCGGGCTGTGCTGGAAATGGAAGCCAAGCAACGTGATTCGGTCAAAATGACCGTCACTAAGGTGCTCACAGCCTGGCTGCTGACCTCCGCGCGCGATCGCCAATTCGAGGCCCTGGACCTGGACTTCCTCGACGAGCCCGGCGCCACCATCTATCTGCTCACCCCAGCTGATGGAACCGTGGCCGCGCAGGCAATTGTGCTACTGGATCAGATCATTGACCGTCAACGCGCGAAAGTGGCTCAGTGGGAACAGTTCAGCCGCATCGGCCTGTTCCTGGATGAGATCACCAACACCCCGATGCCCCGCCTGCCGCAATACTTGGCCGAGTCCCGTGGCCTTGGCGCGGCGATTTGCTTTGCCTGCCAGGCTGGTTCGCAACTGGATGCGATCTATGGCCCCCTGCAGGGTAAAGCGATCCGCGACGTCACCCCGGCGACGCTGATCATGTACGGCTCCCATGAACGCGACATCATGGAATCGGCCGCGTTCTGGGCCGGCAAAGCCACCCGCAGCCAGCAGTCCTACAACCACAACGGCGACGACAAACAAACACAAAGGCATTTCGGCAACGCATTGGAGGCGGCCGAGCTGCTGCCCGCGAACACCGAGCAGGCCCGCCTCATCCCACGCGGAACACCCGGCGAGATGGTCGAATTAATGGACTGGGACGAATTCGTGGTCTACCTTGACGAACTACGTGCGGCCCGCAGGAAGGCCGATTCAAGCAAACAGCCGCGGCGTCAGCGGTTGGCCTCTAACGTGACCAACATGCCCGAGCGCAAAGTCTAGCTGTGACACTCCATGACATTGGTGACACGAGGTGGTGAACGTGGGTAATGCGTCTAGTGGGATATCGAAGCCGGCCCGCGCCTACGGCTCTCACGAGTCTCGTCGGATCACCACCGACATCTGGCTTACCCCGCGGTGAATTCTCGCCGCATTGGGCGAGTTCGATCTTGACCCGTGGGCAGCACCGGATACCCAACTGTGGCCGACTGGGATGGCCGCGTCTGGCTCAACCCGCCCTATGAGTGCGGACAGCGGTACCCACGTGAGGAACGCCTTTCGCATGTACCTGTCGGAGGCGCTGATTCTGAGCCTGGCTCGGATACCCATGACGATGAGCAGTACGACGCCGACGATGATGATGGTCTGACCCGCGAGCATGAGTTCCCCCTTGGGGGAACAGTTTAGGGGCGGCCCGGCGTGCTAACCGTCACCTGGTTCTGGCACATTTCGACGCCACTAGGTTCAGTGGCAGCGGCGCATCTTTTGGAGGCTAGTTCGGCGGTGTTCGTCTGGTCATGCCGGTGACGGTTCGGTTGTATAGATGGGCACCAGCGTTCCGCCTGGTGTGCCGCTAGGGACGCTCACCCGTTTACCGCTGTCGACGAGAATTTGACCGGCGAAGTCGTGGAGGTCACCCTTGAATGTGTTGTACACACTCTCCGGTGGCGTCGATCCATAGAACGTCGAGTGGTCGAATTTGTCCGCCAGGGTGAGGTAGGTGGGAAGGCACCCGTGCCCTGGGAAACCGCCGCACGCTATTCCTTGGAAGCCGACGAAACGTTTGTATTCATCGCTGGGATTTTCCAAGGGCGAGTAAGCATCGCCGAAGGTGTCACCCACTGGTGTGAAGTTCAGGGTGGTGTATGCCGAGCTGGGATTGGTGATGACGGGCGAAGCCAGGGTGATGACGTCGGTTACGTTGTATCCGCTTGTGTAGAGGGCGGATCCGATGTTTTGGGCGTCCATGCCGCCCTGGCTGAATCCAACGAGCATGATCGGTGCGTTGGAGTTTCCGACCATGGTTGTGATCTCGTGGAGCCAGTTCTGATCGACGTAGGGTCCTGACTGCGTGGGGTCGAAGAATTTTGCGTTTCGTCCGATGCTCAGATAGCTGGTAAACCCGGTCCCGCCGAAGTATGCGACGTATCGAACATCACCGGTGTTGGGGTTCGTGACTTGTTCGATGTGCATCCCGCTGTCGCTCATGCTGGTGGCCGTCGCGTAGTTCGCCGGGGCCCCGCCATTCTGATTCGTTGTCGCCCAGAGACGTTCGAAAAGGTCATGAACGGTCGTGGGACCTTGCACGTACGTGTAACCGGGAGGGGCGTCCGGCAGCACCGACGGCGGCGTTGTGACATTAATAGCGATAGTGCCCGTGCCGGTGTGATCGGGATTGGTGGCGGTGTAGGTGAACGTGTCGGTTCCGGTGTACCCGGTGTTGGGCGTATAGGTGATCGTCAGCCCGTTGAGCACTGCTGTGCCGTGGGCTGGTGTTGAGATTCCGGTGATCGTCACGCCGCTGTAGCGGGAACTTGCAGGATTGAGTGAGACCGGTGTGTTCACGTAGGTGCTGGTTGATTCGTCGGGGGCGATGGTGCCGGCCGGGAAGGTGAGTTTCGTTGTGTCGATGACGACAACTGTGCCGGCGATGAGGTCGGAGGCGAACGCGTACCGACCGTCGGGGCTGAGCGCGACCTGGGGGTCGTTATTCGGATTCGTCATGGGGACGATGGTGGCGGTGCCGGTGGAGGGGTTGATGACAGTCACCGTGCCGGCCGCCCCGTTCGACAGGTAGGCGTAGCGACCGTCGGGGCTGACAACGACCGGGTCTTGGGGGCTGGGGCTTGTATTGGTGAAGATTGTGGTGGCGGTGCCGGTGGCAGGGTTGATCACCGACACGGAGTTGAGGCCGGAGGCGTAGGCGTAGCGGCTGTCAGGGCTGACCACCACTGTCCCGCCAGGTAGGTTAGTGAAGCTGCCGGTTGCTGGGTTGATCACCGATACGGTGCCGCCGTCGAAGGCGGCAAAGGCGTAGCGGCTGTCGGGGCTGACCAGCACAGGAATTGGCAGGCTGGCCCGATCGACGACACCGGTGTGGAGAGTGGTGGAGGTTCCGGTGGCTGAGTTGATAACAGCCACAACGTCGTCCTGCACATTGTTGGCATAGACATAGCGGCCATCCGGACTGACGACCAGCGCCCCGTCGTAAGTTCCGATGGGTATATATGTGACGGTGCCGGCGTCGGGGTTGATCACCGGAACGGCGCGGAGGCCGAGACCGGCGACGTAGGCTGACCGGCCGTCGGGGCTGGCCACCACGGAGTAGTTGCTGGTGCCCGGATTGGCGATGGGGATCGCGGTGATGGTGTCTGTGGTGGGGTTGATGACTGAGACCACTGTTCCCTTGCCGGGGGTGGTGAGGTAGGCATAGCGGCTGTCGGGGCTAACCACCACTCGGTCTTGATTGTGCGGGGAGTCGGTAATGAAGGTGGTGGCGGTGCCGGTGGTGGGGTTGATGATCGACATGGTGCCGTTGGTGGAATCGGCGACGTACGCGTAGCGGCTGTCGGGGCTGAGCACCAATTGGCCGTACACGTTGTGGAAGGTGGTGGCGGTGCCGGTGGTGGGGTTGATGACCGACACTGTGCCGTCATAGCCGTCGGCCACGTAGGCATAGCGACTGTCAGGACTGACCGTGAGGTTCAATGGTGTGGTGCCGGTGTGGATGGTGGTGGCGGTGCCGGTGGTGGGGTTGATGATCGACACTGTGCCGTCGTAGGGATCGGTCGTGTAGGCATAGCGGCTGTCGGGACTGACCACCACGGGCCCTGGGTGGGTGCCGGTGTGGATGGTGGTGGCGGTGCCGGTGGCGGGGTTGATGATCGACACCGTGCCGTCATTAGCGTTGGGCGAGTACGCGTAGCCGCTGTCCGGGCTGACCGTCACAGCGTTCCCGAACTGGGAGCCCGGAGCGCCGGTGTGGACGGTGGTGGCGGTGCCGGTGGCGGCGTTGACGATGGTCAGGGTTTTGTCGGTTTGGTTGGTGACGAAGGCGTATTTGCCATCAGGGCTAACAACGACCCATTGGCTCGGGTTTGTGCCGGCGGGGACGGTGAAACCGGTAGCGGTGCCAGTGACGGTCGTGGCGGTGCCGGTTGTGACGGTGCCGGCCGTGACGGTGCCGGCGGTGACCGTGCCGGTGGTGACAGAGCCCGTGCTGCCCGTCACCGAGCCAGCCGTGGGGTGGTTCAGTACTGACTGGGTGTTGTCGTAATTGTTGGTGACGGTGAGGTTGCCATAGGGGTCAGCGGTGACGGTGTAAGGGGCCACGCCAACGGGAGTAGTTGTAGCCGAACCGGTTTGGGTATTGGTGACCGTCAGGGTGTTGTCAGCAGTGCTGAGGGTGTTGATGGTGCCGTTGGCTCCGGCGGCAATCGCGATAGGTGACGCGCCGACCACCAGCGTTCCCTGCGCGCCGGTGGTGGGGTTGATGGTGGTGACGGTATTGGTGCCGGTGTTGGTGACATAGAGGATGCCGGCGGTATCGGAGGTGATCGCCGTTGGATTGCCCGCGACCGCAACTTGATTGACGGTGTAGGCGGTGCCGTTGCTGCTGGTGACCGGGTTGGTCGCCGCGGCGCTGTTGGTGGCGCTGGCGTTGGTGGCGGTCACTGCCGACACGGACCGCACCGCAGCCGCTGAAACTGCCGATGATGTTGGGGCGGCGGTTAATTCGGTGACCGTGTTGTGGATAGGGTCTGTGACTACGATGACACCGGAGTTGGTGACGGTGATGCCGTACGGGTTGCTACCGGGTACTGCGATGGTGTCGGTGGCGTTGTTCTTGGTCGGGTCGATGATGGTGACCGAGCCGCCTGCGTAGTTGGCGGTGTAGACACGCCCGTCCGGTCCGGTCGCGATCCCGGTGGGGGTGTTGCCCACCGGCACGGTCGTGCTGATTGTGTACGTGTTGGCGTTGATTACCGAGACGGTGTTGCTGTTGGCGTTGGCGACGTAAGCGGTGCCGTCGGTGCCGAAGGCGATCGCCGACGCGCCATCCCCGACGTTGACGGTGTCCAGGATTGTGCCGGTGGGCCCAGTGACGGTGACGCTGTTGCTACCCGAATTGGCCACCCATACTTGACCATTGGCGCCGACCGCGACGGCTTGCGGGTTCTTGCCGACGGGCACGGTGGTGGTGATGGTATTGGTGGCGGGGTTGATGATCGACCGGGTGTTGGCTCCGGCGTTGGTGACGTAGAGGGTGCCCGTTGGGCCGACCGCGACGGCCGACGGGGTACTGCCGGTGAGTTGCAGCATCGACGCAAGGCTGGCCGCTGTGACGCTAACGGGTGTGGTCACTGCGACCGTGGCAGAGCCGTTGCTGGGATTGGTCGCGGTGATAGTGAACGCGTCTGCGCCGGTGCCGCCGGCGTTGTACGCCTGCGCGAGCGCAAATGTGGACGGGGTGTATGTCCACGCCCCAGTGGTCGCGTTGACGGTGACCGTCCCGTTCGCGGGGGTGGTGCCCGCCGTGTAGGTCAGTGTTTTGCCTTGCGGATCGGTGACCGCGACGGTGCCCGTGACGACGCCGGTGGTGGTGCTGTGGTTGGTGATGGTGAACGGAGTGGGGCCGACAACGGGAACGTCGGCTGCGACAACGGCTGGCAACACCGGGACAGTGACCGTTTCGGGTGTGGTGCCCCCATGCGCGTCGTTCGCGGTGACGGTGAAGGTGTCGAACTGAGTTTTTCCCGCTCCTGCACCTGAGCTGCTGGAGCTGGAGGCGGCGGTCGGCGTGTATTTGTAGCCGCCGGTGGTGTCGAGGATGACGGTGCCCTTGGTGGGCGCGGTGGTCACGCTGTAGCTGAGGGGGTCGCCTTCGGCGTCGATGAAGCCGAGGGTTCCGGTGACGGCTCCCGTTACCGGGTCGGGGGTGCCGACGGTGGGTGTACCGGCAACGGGTGCACTGTTTTTCGGCAGCACGCTGACCGTGACGGTTTCTGGTGCGGTGGCGTAGCCGGTGGAGGCGGTGACGGTGAAGGTGTCGGTGGTGTCGGCGGTGGTGGCAGTGGTCGAGGATGCGGCGTGCTCGGCGGTGGCGGTGGGGGTGTAGCTGAAGGAGCCGTCGGGGTTGACGGTGGCGGTGCCGTGGTTGGCGCCGGTGGTGACGGTGTAGGTCATGGGTAGGCCCGCGGGCTGGGTGAAGTTCAGAGTCCCGAGGACGGTGCCGCTGGTCGGGTCGGGTGTGCCGACGGTCGGGGTGCCAGCGACCGGCTTGGGGTTGAGGGTGGGGTTGATCGGCGTGATCGTCACGGGAACCGTGGTTTTGATGCTGGAGCCGTCCGAGGCTCCGGGTACGCCGAAGAATGCACCAATCGCGCCGAGCAGACCGGCGAGGCCGTGGATGTGGCTGGAGGCGTTGGCTTCGGTGATGGTGACGGTGAAGCTGTCTTGTCCGCCGGCCAGGGCCTCATCGATGGTCGGGGTGTAGGTGTAGGCACCGGTGGCGTCGACGGTGACGGTGCCGTGTGAGGGTTGCTGGGTGACCTTGTAGGTCAGGGGGTCGCCTTCGGCGTCGAAGCCGTTGACGTTCCCAGTAATCACCCCCGCTGCGCTCTCCGCGCTCTGGCTCGGGTGCGCGGTCGGGGTTTGGTTGTTGAAGGTCGCTTGTAGCTGCCGGAACCATGCGTTGGTCAGGTCGACCAGTGGCGCTAAACCCAGTAAGGACAAGGGATTTTGTCCGGCGTTGGGGCCGATGCCGAACAGGCCGAGGACGTTGTTGATGACGCCGGTGATCAGCCCGGGTAGTGACGCGGCGCCGCCGGTGGTGGCCGCGGTCGATGTTGGGGCGGTCACGGCGGGGACTGGGGTCGATGTTGTTGCGGCGGCCGTCCGGGTGACGGCCGTCGGGGTGACGGCTGTCGCGGTGGTCGGGTGCGCCTGCGCGGCCGCGATAACGGCTGGTTTCGGCGTGGTCGCCGATACCGGGGTTGGAGTACCCGTCGCGGTGGTGGCAGTCGGGGGCGCAAAGGCAGTGGAGCGCGGTTTACTGGACTGAGGGTTGGCGGCACCGATCAGCAGGGCCAGGGGTGCGACGCCCAAGGGCGTGGCGGGGGTGGTCGGTGCGGTGGGCGTCGGGTTCGGGTTCACTGAACCGGCCGGTGTGCCAACGGTTTCGGCGCTCGTTGCCGCAGTCACCACCGCCGGTGCCGCGGCGACCGCGGTGGCGGGTTTCGGCGGTGTTATCGGGCTGGCGGGCGTCGGCGCCGAGGGTGCTGTCGGGGCGGTCACGCCGGTGGCGGGCTGGGTGGCAGGGTGGGCCGGGTTGCTGGGCGACGCTGTTGCGCTCGATGGGGCTGGCTGCACAGCGGTCGCCGCCCGGGCGGAGCTCGAGGCGGTGGCCGAGGCCTTCTTCGTCGACTTGGGCGCCCGAGCGCTGGAGGGCTCCGACGACGCGGGGGTGTCCTCGTGCGTGGGGGCTGGGCCAGCCGGCCCGGTTGGTGATCCGGCACCGGTGGCTGATGAGCCTGTGGCCGCGGAGCTGTCCGCGGCATGAGTAGCCGAACTGGTCACCGGCTGCGGTGATTTCGCGGGGGAGTCCTTATCGGTGCCGGCCGTGCTGGTCGACTTCGTCGACGGTGAAGTGTCGGCGTGCGCGAGACCGGCCCCGGAGGCCAGGGCCAGGCCTAGTGTCACGGTGGCCGCTCCGGTGCCCAGCCACTTGTAGGGCTGGCGTGTGCGGGCGGCGCGGTGCGAGCCGGCGCGCTTTCTGGCTTTTGAACCGTGGCCGCGTTGCGTTGATCGGTGGCTTCCGGACATGACGATTCCCCATTTCGCTGGCAGCGGACCCCTCGTTCTCGGCTTGTTTTATCAGACCCGCAGCAAATCGGTTGGCTGAATTCATACCGTTCGACGGAATTAATCCGATCGGGCGACAGCTGTTGGCTCGGCGTTGCACGCGAAGGGTATGACGGAGCGGTCAATTGCTGTGCGATGGGCCACTGATCCGGCCGAACACATTGCTGGCAAACTGCTGTGGACGCTCTGGGTTGGTCTATCTACCGACCACGAGGGAGTGGTTTGCTCGCTTCTGGCCTACGGTCCCGGGCCGGCTTGGCTGTCAAACTTGGGTGCTTTCGATGCGGCCCGGCGCTGTCCCGGGAATCCGGATCAGCCTCTCCGAGCCGCGCCGTTGATCGAATCTGATCAAGCGAAACCACCTGTGATCACCGCTGTGCCCGACGCCGGCCATGTCTGGGTCACGGCGCCAGAGAAGTTGGCAATCGATGTCTTGATGTTCTTATATCCACCGTCTTGGTCGAACAGGTAGCCGATGCTCGAATATGTTTGGTTATCCCCGTGATAGGCGAGCGCGAGCTGCACCTCCTTTTTGAGCTTCGCCGCGCTTCCAGTAAAGGGATTTATCGCTACACCGATTTCTTGGGCCTTGTAGTACCAGTAGTCCGAGGGGATGGCTGGCCCGTAGACGTGCCCGTGCAACTGTTGGCCGGTCTGCTGCAGCGGAGTCAGCCCTGGCACCGGGTCATCGGTCGCCACGAGATCAATCTGTGTGAACCGATTCGACGGACTCGTATAGACCAGAGGTGCCGCGAACATCACCACCGATGTCACATGAAGTTGGGGTTCCTCTTCGGCGAGGTTTTGCGCGTCGATCCCGCCCTGGCTGAACCCGACCAGCATGATCGGTGCGTTCGGGTCGCCATCCTTGGCGGTGATGGCATTGATGATTGCGCTTAGCTGGGCGGGTTTCACCCCGTGGACGGCCGACCAGACATTATTTTCGATGTTCTGCTCAACCCCCGGGTCCAGCGTTGGCTGGGTGCCGCCCAAGTAGACGACGTAGCTGATCTTGCCGCCGTTTGTGACTTTATCGATCGAAATTCCGCTACTCGTATCCGTCGTCAGTCGAAGTCTGTTGTAAAGGCCTTGCGCCGTAGTGGGTTCCGGCGGCCCCGATGGGGGCTGCGGGTGTAGGAACGCGTTTGTGAGAAGCGTTTGCACTCCCTGTACTGCATTGATGGCGGTTGTCTCAATGCCATAGAAGGCATTCCCGATAGCATTGACAGCGCTTTCAAGAAGAGCGTGCATGCTCGCGCTGAGAGCATCCGCCACGGTCAGCGATGTCAGGGTGGGCTGCGTTGAACCACCAGGGCTGAATGCCGGCTGGCCGGTATCGATCACAGTGACTGCACTGGAGTTGGCGACGTAGAGACGGGTACCGTCCGGGCTCATCGTGAGAGTGCCTGCTGGGACGGTTAGGGGTTGCCCGGCGACTGAGTTGGTGGCGGTGTCGACGGTCGCCAAACTGCTGGTGGACGTGGTCGTCGTCGTGCCGAACGGATTGTTGGGGCTGTAGGTGGTCGTCGTGGTCGTGGTGACGAGGTTGAGGTAAACGCGAGCCCCATCAGGGCTTACCGCCCATTGAGTCGGGACCGAGGGGGCGAATGGGATCGCTGTGGTGACCGCGTTGGCGACGGTGTCGAACACCGCCAGCTGCCGGCTGGTCGCGAGGTAGAGGTGGGCGCCGTCCGGACTTACCGCCAAACCGTTGATCACATCACCCTGGGGAAGGGCTGCTGAGCCAAGGTACTGCGTACCTGTGGTAACTGGTATCTGCGTCATGCTGGCGGTGTCGAAGGTGGTCAGGAACGAGGCGGCTGGTCCGAGGAGGTTGTAGCTGGAGGCCACGTAGAGTCGCGTGCCGTTGGCGCCGAATGTCATGGCTGACGGGATCCCCGGAGTGCTGGACGTGGAGACCGCATTTCCTGTGGCCGTGTCGAAAACGCTAATTGCGCCAGAAGGTTCGTTTGAGGGAGCAGAAGTTACGCCTGGCGGGGTCCAAGTTCCGCCCGAGAGTTTCATTGTTCCGACGAACAGCTGTTTGCCGTCTGGGCTGATTGCCATCGCCTGCGGGATATCTTGCAGCGAAATGACCTTCGAGACGGTATTCGACGCGGGGTCGATGTACGAAACCGTGCTGCCGAAGGCGCTGGCAACATAGACCTGGTTTTCGGTGGGGACGACGATCACCGGCGGCGGCGCGCCGTGGTAGAAGTAGAACGGTTTGCCCACTTCGATAGTGGTCATTGTGGTGTTCGTCGAAGTGTCGACGACTGTCACCGTGTTGTAGTAGCTGTTAGCGGCGTAGAGGCGGTCGCCGACGGGGCTCAGTGTCAGACTGTCGGCCCCGTGAGTGATTGGAATCGTCGCGGCGACAGTGTTGTTCGTCGTATCGATGACTGAAATGCTGTTGCCGCCCACGGTGTAGAGCCGGGTCCCGGCAGGGTTGATCACGCTAACGCCCCCGGCCACTGGGATCGTCGCGATAACCGTGGGGTCAGTCGAGGCACCGGGCGGGGTCGCGGCTATCGGTCTGATCGATTGTCCGGTCGTCGTCGTGGCGATCGCTGTTGCGGCGGTGGTGGTTTGGCGTGTTGATGCCGCTGTTGCGGCGACCAGTAGGGCTGCGGCCTGTACCGGAACGGTGGGGGCGCCGGCGGTGCCGGGCTGCTGAACGGGGGCGGCCGCGATGGTCACGGTCGGGGTCGGGGGCGGGCCCGCCAGCGCTGTGGCCGGGGCAGTGGCTACCGCTGGTTTGGTGGTGAGCGGAATCGTTGTGCCCGTTGATGTTGGCGACGGGTTGGTAGCCGTCGCGGGTTGTATCGCGGCGGTGGGCTGCATAGCGCTGATCGCCGGCGACACCGATGTGGTTGACGGTGCCAGCGTTCCGGCCGGTGCGTGGTTGGTGGTGGGTGTGCTCGTGGTCTTGCTGGTCGAGGTGTCGGCAGGTTTGGTGTCTTTGCGAACGCTTGGCTGCGGCTTGGTTTTTGGTGCACGTGGCGCGGACTCGTTCGCTGGGTCGGTGGTCGAGTCGGCGGGTCCGGCGTTCGCCGATGCCTTCGGCTCGCTGGTGGCAGTGGGGTGCGCTGTCGGGGCGCTGTTGCTTGTGGAGGCTGTTTCTGTGTGGCTGGGTTGTCCGCCTGTGGCACCAGCGGTGGTGTCGGCGTGGGCTACAGCCGTGCCCGATACCACGGCCGCGCCGAGGCCTAGCGTGATCGCACTGGCGCCGAGCCATAGGTACGGCTCGCGGGGTTGCCGCCGCGCCCGGTGTCGGCCGGTGTGCTTTCGTGACGAACGCTTCGCCGAATTCTTGCTCGCCACGATGCCCCCAAATTGACTTATCCCATACCCGATCGCCGAGCGGCAACGTTGCGGAGCTTACCGCTCCCGCACGCACGCATACCGGCTGTTCTTGTCAACCGAACGGAGTATTTCGACCGAAGTGTGGGTAAAAGACGCGCTCAGCGGTGAAGACGCCATGAACGTTGAATGGTGAAGCCCGTCAATCCCCGGACATGATCGCATCGACAGCAATTTCCAGTTAGTTTGCTAGCGCGATACCGGCTGGGTTTAGTAGCTGGGCCGGCTTTGCTGGCCGCCGAACGGGCGTGCTGCGCTGTCGCATCGAATTCACGATGCGAGGCTGAGCCTCGTCCAGGCCGGGTGCGTTCTGCGGTTGGCGCAGGAGGTGTCGGTGGTTAGAGGTCGTCGATGCTGAGCACCCCGTCTTGCACCGCTCGCGCGACGAGTTTGGCTTTCGTCGGGGCGGGGCGTCCCACGGCGGCGTATTTGGCTCGGATCCGTTGAAGGTGAGTCTTGACGGTGGTAGGTGCCAGGTGCAGATGCTTGGCAACGACGTCTTTGCTTTCGGTCTGAAACCAGGCGCTGAGTACTTCGAGCTCGCGGGCGCTGAGGCCCGGGCGGCCGATCGTCGCGTCGGCCAACATCGCCCCGGCCATGCGTGGCCCGATGTAGGGCTCGTCGGTGCTGGCGGCGCGGATGGCCTCGATCAGGTGGTGTTGGCCTTCGCTTTTGGCGAGGTAGGTGACGGCGCCGATGTCCAGGCAGCGCAGAATGATTTCATCGTTCTCCAGATGCGAGTACACGATTACGGGGTGTTCGGCGTCGACGATCTTGGTGAGGGCGTCGAAATCGGGGCGCCGACTGCGCAATTCAAGGTCAAGGACGACCGCTGAAAGATCGGCTGTGGGCGATGGATGTGTCGTGACGAAGGACCCGGCTGTTAGATGAGTGGACAGCACCCGGATGGGCGGGTTGGCCTGGGCGCACCGTGCGGCGATCCCGGTGTGGATGATGTCGTGGTCGTCGACCACGGCGATGCCGAGGACGTCAGCTGGGTTGGCCGGCGAGGTCATTATGTCGGAATCCTCCTTTGAATAGTTGGTGGTGCACCGTGATCCACACCGCGTCGTCGAGAATGGTCAGGTCGAGCGGATCTTCGCTGCTACGTGACGGTTGACTGAGGTTCTCCGGGTGTACCACCCCGTGGCAGATCACGCCGAGCCTGACCGAGGATGATTCGCCGGCAGCGGTGATCCGAGCCGAGACGGTCGCGGCGGCCAACGCCGGGGCGATGGCGTGCGCCAGCTCGCGGGCCGTGGTGTCTGCGATCGTAGGCAGCGTGCCGGCGACGCTGACCGATACGGCGACGCCGCGCTCTTGGGCGCTGTCGATGAGGGGCTGCAGCTCGCGCAGGAGAACGTGGTCGAAGGCGGACGTGTGATCGAAAAGTGCTCGTAGCCGTTGGTATTCGACTTGTGCGCGCCCTCGCGTGGTTGCGCTGACTGTTCCGCCGGCCGCAGCGATGGTGGTCAGCAGTGGTCCGATGGTGTCGGCGAGGTCGGCGTAGCGGCGCTGGTATTCGGCTTGCACGGCGTCGGCGGTGCGGTCGGCGGCGACCAGCCTCGCCCGGGCCTGTGTCTCGGCGCCGGCGGCCACTGCTGCGCGGCCGATGAGAATGTCGAACCCCAGCGCGCACAGCTGGATGGTGAGGATGCTGCCGGTGCCGTAGCCCAGGTTGACGATGGTGTGTGCCGACGGGTCTTGGATGAGGGCGTAGAAGGCCGGGACGGACCAGCAGCTGATGAGAATGGCGGCCGCGGCGCGGACCGGCTCGCCCAGGACCAGCGGAAGGACACACCAGCCGATGGCACCTTGGGACCACTGGGTTTGGGTGCCGAGCTGATCGACCGGCAGGGTCACCGATTGGACGACGGCGACCACGAGCAGTGCTGCGGCGCCGAGGCGGGGTGGCGGGCCGGGTGCATGCACGATACGGGGGATCGCGGAGACGGTGGCTACTGCGGCGGCAGCAGCCAGTACCCACTGCAGGTGCGGGTCGCCGGTCGGGCGCAGTGCGGTGGGAACCATCGCCGCCAGGTTGGCGATGGCGTAGGCGGTCAGGGCCAGGCCGTAGCCAGTGCGGGTCCGTTCGATCAGCCGTTCCGGATCGGGCGGGGGCTGTCGGTCGGTTGTGGCGGGCCACCGCAATTCGACGGTGGTTCCGGCGCCGGGAGAGGTGGTGATGATGGCGTCGCCGCCTATCCCGTGCATGCGGCCGGTGATCGAGCGGGCAATGCCGTGGCGGCCGGTTGGCGTGGTGGCGTCGAAGCCGCGGCCGTCGTCGGTGATGCGCAGCGAGGTCGTATCGACGCTGATGGTCACGGCGCGGGCAGCAGCGTGGCGGTCGACGTTGGTGAGTGCTTCGCGCGCCGCTGCCGCGACAGTGGCCGCTATGGGCCCGTCCAGCCACAGGGTGCCGAGCCCGGTGTAGGTGATGGGCGTCGTGGTGTGCTCGGCGTGCAAGCGCAGCGCCGCAACAAGATCGGTGCTGCCCTGCGGTGTACCCGCGGTGGGAGAGAACACGTGCAGGTCCCGGCGGGCGTGCGCAGCGACCTGCTCGGGCGCCAAGGTCGCCCCGTCGCCAACCATCAGCAGGGTGGAGGCGACGGTGTCGTGCAGCAGCCGCATCTGTTCGCGGTCGTATTCGCGGACCGCGGCAGACACCTCGTGCTGTAATTCGAGGGCCACGCGTTCGGTGCGCGCCGCGTCGACGGAATCGGCCACCCGCAGCACCATCGAGCGGATCAGGGCTGCTGTGACCCATTGCAGCGCAAAGTAATAGAGGTTGAAGATGTCGCTGACGTGCTCCCATCCGACGGCGCGGGATGAGCCGGCGGCGAAGGCCGCGGCGATGCCGAACGCCAGGGCGAGACTGACCCGGGGTGGTGTGGCAATCGTGAAGCTGATGACCGCGGTGCCAGCGATCGCGACTGGTGCGCTGTTGGCGAGGTAGAAGAGCGGG
This sequence comes from Mycolicibacterium sp. CBMA 226, assembly GCF_009729075.1. Classification (GTDB taxonomy): domain Bacteria; phylum Actinomycetota; class Actinomycetes; order Mycobacteriales; family Mycobacteriaceae; genus Mycobacterium. The sequence continues at coordinate 42,769 of NZ_VTGY01000022.1, forward strand.
CCCGACACCAAGATGGGCGTGGCCAGACATGCGGCGACGGTGCACACGTAGTCGACGGCCAGTGGGCGGGTGCCGGTGGACCGGGTCAGCAGGCGGTAGGCCGACCAGAGACCCAGCGCTGCGGCGAAGAGGCGGGCGGCCGGGGCGTGCGGAGCCGGCGGAATCGCGACGACGACCGCACTGACGATGAGGTTGGCGCTGTGGCGCATGAACAGGGTGATGGTCGTGGCGTGCCGGAGCATGTTGCGGCGCGCGGCGTCGGAGGGGATGGCATCACCCATGGCGAGTGGTCATCGTCTGGTCACGCTCGCCTTCGTTGCTGCTCAGGGCCCGTTTCTGGCCATCGCAGTGTCGAATATTGATATCACGGGCGTGGTCGGTGTGGGAGGTGAACCGCGGGTACCGATTTCTGCGGGCAAGGCGGGGCCAGGGTGGGCTGGGCTGTCGCGTTGCGGTGCGCGGCGGCACGGAATGCGCGCGGGACGTTCGGCGATGCCGGCCTATGTTTTACAGTCCAAAGATCAAGCCAGTTTGTGTCAATCGTGAGTGGAAAACACGCGTTCGCTGCGGAGGCCATCGTCACCCGGCGGGGGATGACCGTCGGCAACTACTACGAGTACAGCAGTCGTAATCGACCGTTCAGCCGGGCCGTAGTGTGGTCTCGGGAATTCTGTTGGCCGGTAATGGATTTGCATTCCGATCATCTGCACGACCTTGCGGTCGCGCTCCTAGAGGGGATGGGGTACCGACCGCTGGGCGGGGGTTGGTGGTTGTGGGATGAGTGCGAAGACCCGGTACGTGGTTGTGGATCGCATACCGGCCTCGACGGCGTCGCGGCGGGATTGACCCGGGCCCGTCTTGGGTGTCACCGGGTTGGGGCGGTTACTCCAATCGGCTGATTTTGACGCGTGTGTATTCCTGGGCGGCGGGTTGTCCACCAGAATGTGAGGATCGGGGCGGGGCGCGCCGAATTCTGTTGAGAAGTAAGGCTGTGCGGTGTTTCGGTTGCGTATTGGACCGCGCTGGGCTCGCCAGGGGTGGGCGCGGGATCGCTGGTTGTTCGCCGCGGTGTGCCTGTTCGGGCCGCTGTGCGCGGTCAGCACGGTGGTCGGTGGGGTCGTGCTGCTCGTGGTTGATCCGCCGCCTGTGAGTGTGTGGATTCTGGCCGCGGCCTACGGGCTGGTGCAGTTGTGGTGCTGGCGCATATCCGGCGGTGAGCCCGTCGAGTCAGACGAGCTGGGGGAGGCTGGCTGGGAATTTGTATCCGAGCCAGAGTTGGCGGCCACGGACTGATCGGCGGGGATAGTCAATTACCGGGCAGGTCACCGCGGCAGCACCGACCCCATCGACCCTGGTCGGTCGCGCCAGCCAGAAATTAGCGCTCCGAGCATCCCAGGTGTGGCTTACCGTTGATTCATGCAGGTACGCACACCCACTGACGACGGCGAGGGCCGGCCGTGAGCTTCGCGGCGAGCGTGCAGCAGGCGATGGCGGCGCTGCAACGCGGCCGGGCATTGTTCGGTGAACCCCAGCCCAGCGCGGCCGACGCCGTCACGCAGGCCAGCACCCCACTGAGCGCCGGCAGCGACAAGAGCAGCCTGGCCGCCACACAAATGCAGCCGGAAACCGGCCTGTTGGGCACCCAGTACGGGTTGTTCGCCGGGCAGACCCAGGCCCAGCTGGCACATTTCACCACGACCGATGCGGCCTTGGCCTCCCAGATCGCCCAGGCCGGTGACCAAGACCAGGCCCGGCGCGAGCGTAGCCAGGCCGTCGTGGACGCGGCGCAGCACGACGTCACGACGCTGGGGCCGCTGGCGGGTACCCCGCAGGGCAAGATGGCGTTGCTGCGCGCGCTGCGCGGCCACGTGGACACTCAGGATGCGTTGGTACGCGAGCAGCAGCAGAACAACGCTCAGACTGTGAGCAGCATCCGTGCGTTGGGGTACGGAACCCCGAAGGATTCGCCGGCGACCGGCAGCGGCCCCGATGACACCATCGTTGGACCCCACGACGGGCCGAGTGCCGAGACCGTGGACAGTCACGGTGATGCCGGCCTGCCCAAGCCGGCGATTGATCCGCGTAATCCGTTCGTGGGCGATGAGCGGTTTGGGCAGTGGGTTGATGTCGTTCCGCCGCCGTATACGGGGGACACTCCGCCGCCGCCCTGGACAGGGCATCGGGACTTTCCGCCTGAGATGATGCGGCCGGGTCAGCCCAAAGGCCCGGCTGGACCGTCGGGGTTCTATACGCCCGGTGGCCGACCTTGGGCGGACGACAATGCGCCTCCTATGGCCGATGTGGAGGAGCAGTACGCCTTTCGGATGTCGGGGCAGGACTACACGCCCTATACGCGGATGGTTAACGGGCATCAGCAGCAATGGGTGCAAAACACCTTCGACGCGCGGGAGTGGACGAGGGTCAACATCAATGGTCCCGCGTGGGCGAGCAAGGACCCCAACCCGCTCACCGGTGAACTTGGTGGTACGACCAGCGGTGGGTTGGGCGGTATCAGCCCGCCGGCCTACATGCATGACTGGCGACCCATTTCGGTCAATGAGATCGCGCGGATGTCGGCGCTGAACCCGTCCGTCACCTACTACGTCCCCGATGGTTGTGGCGGTCAACTGACCTTCCAGGGCGGGGTGCCGCACGGAGGCGTTATGCCGCCGCCCACGATGCCAAGTATGACGGCGGCACCGTAGGTTTCGCACATTCGGACCCGGCGCCACTTGCCTGGCGCGGAGCGTCGCCGGCGGGATTTCGCTGCGCCCGACTAGCTGCGCGCTGGTCTAAAAGCGTTTGCGCTGAAGCGTTTCACTCGGCGGCACCTGTCGCGCCGTCGAGGCGGCCGGGACGACACGCGCCATACGGCTACGGCGGCTCCGAGCGGCAAAAATAGTGTGCTGAGCCATGTTTGGTAGGCCTTAGGCTTTTTGTATGGTCACCGAGCCGCGCATCCAGCTACCACCGGACCGTTACGACAACGTGCGCCGCGAGTGGATCGCGTTCTACCAAGGGCCGTGGACGATTCAGCGCGCTCGCGCAGAACAGCTGGGCCGGATAATCCGGATGCGGCAGCGCATCCAAACCTCGTCGGTGCCCGACCCGCACGATGACACCCGGCTGTCGCATTTCTTGTTGCGGGAGCGCAAATCCAAAGAGTCACACATCGAATTCTTCGTCGTACTCGCCTCGGCCTTCATCGCGCCGGTCGGCTGGCCGGCGGGCTGGGCGCTCAAGACCGTTGTCACCAAACAGATTCCCCACACCTTGCGAGGGTTCCCGATCGCCATGTTCATCTGGGTGGGCGTTGGCCTGGGGTTGTTGACGCTGGCGATTTCCTCGCTGATGTACGACCCCGCAGGGTCTTTCGGTCAGATCGCCGTCTTGCCGTGGGTGTGCTTTCAGGTGGCGGCGGCTCCCACGATCGCCGGCATCTACGGAATTCTTGAAGGCTGGCTCGCGGTGTCCGCCTCGCGCCAGTGGTGGCCGCTGACCCCGCCTCCGCGTCCCTTGACCATCGAGGACGCCGCCGAGGTTCTGGGCGGGTACGACCTCACCGGTCCCGGGATTGTCGACGCCGCACCGCTGAACAAGCCCGGCGATCGGAAACTGCCATGAACACATATCGCCGTGCCACGAGCACGTTAATCGCCAGTGTGGTAACCGAATTGGGCCGGTCAGCCGGTCGCGCGGCGGCCGGTCCGCGGTGTCACGGTCGAGTAGGCCTCGAGCAGCTTGGGGTCGATGGTGAATTCGGCGACCAGGTGATCGTGCACTTGCCGCAGCCGGGCGATGCGCAAGTCGAGAGTGTCGCGGTCACCTTCGAGGCGCACGATCTCGTCGTGCAGCTGGGCGGTGATCCGGTGGACGACCTCGCGTCCGGTCACCGGGTTCACTTCCTGGTTGGCTTTGCGGGTAGCCCGGGCCGTGGCCGTGACGGTCAGTGGTTCGCCGCCCTGCATGACCACCGCAGAGGAACCCGGCTGCCAGCCCAGCGACTGATCCAGCCTCAACAGCGTGCTGACCATCGGGGTGCGTCCGTTAGCTCGACCGCGGACTTTGGCCAACGTATCTCGGCTCGGTCCGCCGCGGCGGGCGATCTCGTCCTTGGACAGGTTCAGTTGAGCGATCCGCTGATCCATGAAGTAGATCAGCCGATCAAGGCCCTGCGCTGGAGCTGCCATGTACCGCACACTACCGCACCAAATCGCACATATCCGCATGTGATTTTCCGCTGCGGATACAAACCACGTTCGGAAGCGAGGGCCGCCAAGTGAGAATCCTGTTGGCGTTTTTCTGCATGTTCGCCGTCATGACGGTGGTGATCGCGGCGATGGCGATCGAGCTGCTGATTACGTTGCTGCCGTACCTGATCCTGGGTGCGGTCGTGCTGGCGATCGTGCGGTTGGTCTGCCGCCGCTCCGCGTCCGCGGCCCCGGCCGTGACCGCGCCGGCACCGATGCCGCGCCCGGCCCCGGCGCGGTCGGTGGCCCCGCGTTCGGTTAACCAGGGTGGCTGGGTGATGGTGCCGATGTGGTTTGAACCCGCCGGACAGCCGGTTCACGAGATCATCGACGCCGAAGTGATTGACGGGGACATCCGTCGTGGATAGCGGTCTTGCGCACCCCGATGTGGTGCTCGCCGAGCAGCAGGCATGGGTCGACGACTTGTTCGCCGAGGAAACCTCTCCTGTTGTGCCCGTTGCTCCTTCACGCGATGGCGACGGCTACGGCGAGGACTACGTCGCGCCGGAAGACGGCGACGACCTGCCCGGCGACAGCTATGGTCCACCCGACGCCGGATACGGCTCCGCGGGAGCCGCCTACGTCGACCAGGCCCCCGGCTCCGCCGTCGACGAGACGCCGGTGAATGCACCGCCGGTGGACCTGGACGCCGCGCCGGGCGTCGATGCCCCGCCGGTGCAGTGGACCCCGCCCAGCGACGGTGACGCCGGCGCCAAGCGCACCTTGCTGTGGTTGGCCTCTGGCGTCGCGTTGGTGGCGGTCCTGATCATTCTGGCGTTCTGCGTGTTCGGCGGTGGACCCGACAAACCCGCTGTCGTGCAGCATCATTCACCGCTGGTCCCGATTCCGTCATCGGCCGCGCCGGGTCCGGCCGCCATGCCGGTGCCGCAGCAGGATGTGTCGGTCCCGTTCACCGCGACCACGGACAGCTGCACGCCGCAAGGGTCGACCTCGCCGCAGGCGCTGACGGACACCACCACCGATTCGGCGTGGGTGTGCGTGCGCGGAACCCAGGAGAGCTACCTGGACGGGCAGATTCTCAACGTCAGGTTCACCTGCGCCACCTCGCGGCCGGAATCGAACTGCTCCTACATGCTCAACTCGCTGTCGGTGACACCGGGATGGGTGGCCAAAACCCCTGGCGGTAAAGACCAGTGGCTCGGCCATCGCGTCGCGCGGCTGCTGCAGTTCAATTTCTACAACGGCGATCAGCTGGCCGCGGCGCCGTTCGCCATCGACACCGGCGACGTGCACGGCCCGTACACGGTGACCCTGCCCTCGAAGGTCCTTGCCTCCCGGGTGGACGTCATCATCAAGCACACCGAGCGGCCGCCGGTAGCACCGTTGCCGCCGGCGGGGGCACCCGCCGGCGGGGCTGCTAACCCGAGCGATCCCGGCGCCGGGCTGGGTCTGCCCGGACCGGATTCGGCAACTCCCACAACCGATTCGGCGCCGCCGGTGGACCCCGGCGACCCCAGTGCGGCTGCCGGAACGGACCCTGCTGACGCTACGTTCGCGATGAGCCAGATGCAGTTCTTCGGCCACGCTCCCAACTGAGAGAGAACGATGAAAACCGTTACCTTGTCTAACACTTGGCGTAGCCGGGTCGGCACCGGCGGCCGCCGAGCCCGCACCGCGGGCATCACGCTGGTGGTCCTGATGGCGCTGTTCGGCGCGGCGGCCGGGTTCAAGGTGTTTTTCACCGCCTCCCACCCCGACGACGCGGACGTGACCGCGCTCGCCTACACGGTGGGCAACGACCGGGATTTGGCCGCCGCCAAGGCCGTCGAGTTCGTCGGAGCGTGGCTGACCACACCGGCCAGCCGCCGCGGCGAACTCAAACGCTTCATCACCGTCCCCGAGACCGATCAGTCCGCGCCGCCGGCCGCGTTGACCGCCCAGGCCAGCGTGACGGGGCAGTCTTCGGATCCTGCGCCGTGGGTGATCGACCAGCCTGGTGTGGTGGCCGTGGTGCCTAAGACCGCGACCGCGGGCCTGCAGGCCTATGCGGTGACCGTGTGGGTCAATCAGCGGCCTTATGCCAGCGCCCCCGCGGTGCGTGCCTACTACCGCGTGCCGATCGGGGTGTGGAACTTCCAGGCCCGCCCGATTGACTGGCCCGCCCCGATGTCCGATCCGGGGCCCGGTACCGGCGTCAAACTCGGCTACGAGCACCAAATCGACCCCAAGAGCGCGGTCTACGCGGTGATCAGCGGCTTCGCCAGCACCTACCTGACCGCTGCGCCCGGTCTGGACCGGTATGTCATGGCTGACTCGTGGATCAAGGCGATCGGCGGCTACCAGAGCGTGGTGGTCAAGACCTCCGGTGCCGATGCGGAGATACCGGCATCGCCCGAGCCGGGTGCCGTGATTCACGTGCGCGCCACCATCGAAGCGCAGACGCCACAATTTGCTATGCAAAATTTCTCGCTGCCGCTGACGCTCGAAAATAGCGGGGGAACCTGGATGGTGACGAATTTAGACTTAGTTCCACAGATCGATGCCGATGGATCGGCATCGACGGGCGCACGATAAACGCAAACCACTAACACAATTTCGGGAGGTCGAAAATGTTCGGAACGGCGACACAGATAATCACCGGCGGGCAGGTGACACTGGCGGCATCGCAGACGCACTTTGAGGCTGCGGATGCGTTCTTCCAGTCGGGCACGGCCATCGCGTACTCCGTCGAGGGCCTGTTGGCGCTCGTGGCGCTGGTGGCCGGCACGGTGGCCACCATCGGCAAGGCCGGCAAGGAAGGCGCGGGCACGGGTATGACGCACCAGTTCCTGGTGATCGGGCTCGCGGTAACCATCTTCCTGTCCTGCGGGATCGCCGCGCTGATCACCCATTCGTTCGAAAGCCACGGTGTCAGAAACCCGGTGTCTGTGCCCAGCCCGTGGGGTCAGTAGTGGTCGATGAAGCGCCGGCCAAGGTCTGGAGCGATCAGCGCGACCTGCCGATCCACCTGGGCGACAGCGGCGATGGCTTCCGGATACCGGGTAAGGAGAAATGGCGCCTGCCGGATGCCTTGGCCGCCCTGATCGGCTTCGTGGCCACGCTCAGCCTGGTGACATTAAACCTGGAGAGCGGCAACGCTATTCAGATTCTGGTCGTGGGGGTCGTCCTCACCGTTGTCGCCGTGTGGGCGCTGGACAAACTGCCCTACCGGCGCCCCTCACTGCGTAGCCGGTTCGCCTGGTGGTTGGCCAACCTGCGGCCCCAGATCGTCAGTTCGCACCCTGTGTCGAAAGAGAACCCGCACCGATGAGTACCCGCACCAGCGCCGCGCCCCGGGCGGCGATAGGAAACCTCCGGTTCACCGATGGCGGGGTCTACGCCGAGTACCTGGTGTCGGGGATGCCGTTCGTGTTCTTGTCCAAAGACGTGCAGGAAGGTGTGGCAGCCTTTCACACCGAGCTGCACCGCTCGCTGCCATCGGGGGCCAAACTCGACGGCCTGACCGTCCCGGTGGCCACCCGCCAGATTTCCCGGCGCATGTTCGCCGCGCACCCCGATCTGCACCCTGACAACCTGCCTGACGGCGCGCCCATCCCGCCGCATACCCGCCGGTGGATCGAACACTGCCAGTTGTGGGTGAATGCCCTCGCCGCAACACGTTCGCGCCGACGCATTCACTGGCTGAGCCTGCCACTGGACTACGGCCTGGACGGCCTGAGCGCCACCGGGGAATGGCAGCGCCGCGTCAATGCCGTGATCGGCCGGGACAAAGACAGCGATCAGTCTCTGGCCCACTATCGCGAGTTGGCTGCCACCATGGTCGCCGCCCTGCCCCCGGCGCTGTTTCCCAAACCGGTGACCGTCGAACAGATTTGGTGGCATTGGAACTACACCGCCAGCCGATACACCTTCAACCAGCCACTGCCGAATCTGCCCTACAACCCTGACGCCCGGTTGGACGAATCCGTTTTCACCCCAGTGCATTTCGATGAATCTGCGGCCGCATTGCGTGAGCGGCGCTGGCGGGCCGCGCGCACCGAATCCGACGTGTTCGTGCGCACCTTCCGCAATGCCGAAGACCGCATTCCGGATTCCTACCAGGTGACCCTGGGTATCGAGACCTGGCCGGACTCTGGCCTGCGCTGGCCCGAATCCACCTTGTTCAAGGTCTGCGACGATTTGACCACCCCGGCGTGCAACCTGGACTGGTCGATCCACTATGTGTTCGAGTCCGCCGAAAAGGCCGTCGACGCCCAGCACAACGTCATCCTCAACATCCGCGATCAGGCCCGCCAGCTCGGCCGCCATGCCCTCAGCGATGACGAGTTGGTGCGAAAGCTGGCCTCCGGCAAGCAACTTGCCTCCGCATACAAACGCACCGCCGAACGTGGCGTGTATCCGGCGGTGACGATCACCGCCGCCGCCGCGAGCGCTGAGGCCGTCGACGCGGCGATCACCCCGATCATCCGCAGCTTCCGCAAGAAGAACCACGGCATGACCCGCCGGCCGGGAAGCCAGGTCACCCTGTGGCGTGGCGTGAACACCGGGACCGAAACGAGCTCCGCACTCCACGAATTCCGGTCCCCGACCACCACCGCCGAGTTCGCCCGCTTCGTGCCACTGCTGGCCACACGCCTGGGCAACAACGTCGGTATCCCGATCGGGGAGACCATCATCAGCCCCGGAATGCGTGAAGTGGTGCTCAACGACCTGGTGGGCGCACCCGGCCGGGACAATCCGGCCAACATCACCATTGGAGGCTCTCCCGGCCGCGGAAAATCCAGCTTCGTAAAAAACTTCGAGCTGTCGCTTCATAAAATGGGCGTCGGTCAACACATCATGGACCCGACCGGTTGGGAACACGCTAAAGCGTTGGAAATAATTCCCGATGACGAGAAGGTCATATTCGATGTGAAGAAGGCGAAATTCTCGCTGGATGGATTGCGGATTTTTCCTTATGAGGAAGCCGCAGAGCGCACCGTTGACAGTTTGCTACCACAAATGGGCTTCGCGCCGCTGAGCCCGCAGGCGTCGCGCCTGAAGGGTCTGCTCGACCCGGCCCGGCGCGACGCCGCCGGCATCGGCAGCACCAAGGGTTTGATCCGCTACCTGGCCGACCGCAGCCGACCTGACCGGGTCGCCCTCGACGACGATCTGCTCATCGCGCTGGAAGGCCTGCAAGCCGAACGGCTGCTGTACGCCATGTTCGACGAAACCCTGCCGCTGCCGGACCTGTCCAAGCAATTGGTGATCTGGAACTTCGGTGGCCTGGAACTGCCGACCATCACCGACGAATACCAGGCGCACCTGCACCACATGACCACGCCGAGCCAACGCGCCGCCCAGGCGCTCTACGGCATGGCCGCCGATGTCGCCCGCACCTTGTTCTACTCCCGCCGCGAACAACCCGACATGCTCTGGGTGGAGGAAGCCGCCGCGTGGACCCACTCACCGGGCGGGCAGAAATGCGCGAACAACATCCTGCGCCAGGGCCGCAAGTCCTGGACGATGTGGGGAGGGATCAGCCAGAACCCGCCGAAAGACTTCGGCATCCTGGAAGACGAGTTCATCGAGCAGCGCATCTGCCTGGGCTTCAAATTCAGCGACATCGCCGAGGCCACCCTGCGCTGGTGCGGACGCGACGTCGACCGCCACCCCAAACTTCTGGCCGACTACGTCACCAACACCAGCCCCACCCAAGCACCCAACTACGGCGACGACGCCATCGACTCCCGCCACGGCAAGGTCATCCCCGGCCGCCACGGTGAAGCCTGGGTCCTCGACGAGTTCGGCGGCTGGGGCAAAGTGCGGCTCTACCAGGCCCCGAACGCAGCGCTGGCCACGCGCTACGACACCAACCCGGCCCGCCACCGGCAGCGGATGCGGATCGGACGTGCATCGTGATGGCCCGCTGGCACTACTGGCTGCTGCAACACCCCCGCATCGGCCGACCCCTGACGGTGTACGCGATCGTCATGCTCCTGTCGCTGACCGCCACCCGGCTGGCGCCGGTGGCCAGCGCAAGTTGGGGCGGCTGGCTGGTGGACTGGATGGGCTTCCGCGACACGTACGGCGTCTCCCCAGGTGACTACTACCTCGGCATGGCCAGCATCAGCGATCAACTCACCAAAGCCGGGCCCGAGGTCACCTGGAATCCCGGCACCTGGGTCGAGTGGATGGGCCACCTCGCCGATGTGGCCTTTGTCAACACCTCGGGAGCGTCCATCTTGAGCGCCGAGATCGGCGCGTTCGTCGGCATCTTCACGGTGTCGCTATGGGTGATGCGGATCAGCGTCTCGGCCTACTGGCTGCTGCTGTTCGGCGACATCGCCAGAAACGTCACCGACGCCGTCATCACCGTGACCACACGGTGGGGCCTGGTTGGCATCACCACCCCGATCGGGGTGTTCCTCGGTGCGATGGCCGTACGCCGCGGCGAGCACGGCCGCGGCTGGACCATGATCCTGGTGGCGATCGCCATGCCGCTGCTGGTGGTGACGGTGTTCCGCGACCCCGCCGGCCTGATGTACGGCCCGCACGGCCTGCTGCAATTCGGCCGCAGCGCCGCGTTCAACACCGCGCAGGCCGCCACCCACAACGGCCCGATCGGACCCGGCGGATTCAACGCCCAAATCGACACCCTGACGGCCAGCCTGATCACCCACGGCCTGCGGGAACCGCTGGAAATGTTCAACTTTGGGCACGTGGTGGACAAGGTGGGCAACTGCGCGGGCGCCTACTCCGAAGCGGTGCGCAGCCACCTCGGCCACCTCACCGCACCGGTCGACGCGATGAAGCAGTGCGGAGACATGGCGGCCGTGCACTACGCGCAGCAACTCAACGGCGCCAACGTGTTCACCGGGCTGGTCCTGGTCCTGGTTGCGCTGCTGTTCAGCTGGTTCATGATTTCCTCGGGTTGGGCCGTCATGCAGGTCTCACTCAAGGCCATCTACACCACCGCCAAGCTGATCCCCAGCCTGTACGCCGGCGGCATCTCGGGGGCCGCCCAGGAACACGCCAAATCGACCGTGTGGAAGTTCTTCAAGCACCCGATCGAGGTCACCGTCCTGATCACGTTCGTCAGCGTGATGGGTCTGGCGGTCGAGCAGATGATCACCGCCCCGCTGCCATCCGGTTTAGGCGGGACGTCACCGGCCGCGCACATCCTGATGCTCGGCGCCACCTCGGCGGCCGCGCTGTTCCTGCTGCGGCACATCAAAGCCGATCTCTCGGGGCACGCTCCGGGGCGCGGCGTCCTAGGCCGCGCCGGTGATGTGGCACTGGGTCTGGCGATGCACGCGGGCCTCGGTGCCGCCGGAAAGGCGGCACTGGGCGGGGCTAAGGGGCTGCGCGGCTCGCTGCGTCAAACGCCCTGGGAGAAGATCGAGAGCCAGACCGACAAACCCCAGGAGGTGCTGGGCGACCCGCAGGAAGGGTTCGATCCCACCGGCAACGAAGTGGGCGCGACCGTGGCCCCCTCGGGTGCCCCGGACAGCCCTGAGGCTTCCGGCGGAAGCGCCGCGGGCGGCGCCGGCGGATCGGCGGGTGGCGGTGCCGCTGGTGGCGCCGCGCAGGCGATCAACAGCCCAGCCAACGTCGATCCCGTGACCCGCATGGCCGGCGCCGCAACCCAAGCGGTTGGCAACGGCCAGAGCAAACGCCGGGCCCGCCGCGCCCAGCAACCCGCCGCACTCGACAGCCGCCAACAGGGCTTCGACGCCGCGGACGGCAACGGGGTAGGCGGCACGACCTGGCGCAACGAAGCGCCACAGGTCGACCCTGTCTCGCACGGCGTATCCACCGGAGTCGGTGAAGACATCCCGCTGCCGGACGAACCACCCTTCGACGATGACCACAGCGCCCCGCCACCCGACGACTACGGGCATCAAGGCGCTACCGTCGAACCCATAACTGACCGCTGAGCCCTGGGGGGAATACGTTGAGCGCTCCATCGCCGACTGAACAGCGGCGCGCATTCGATGAGGCCTACGCCCGCTTCGGCAACGGCGACGTCTCCGCCGCGCGAGCAGCCTTTACCCGCATCACCGAACAGACACCGATCATGTCCGACGCCTGGATGGGCCGGATCGCCTGCGGGGATCACAGCCCCTCGGCCCTGGCCGGCGCCCACGACAACAGCCGCGCCCTGTATCGGGAAACCCGCCGGCTCGGACTGCAAGACGGCTCGCTGCAAGGCGCGGTGGACGCGCCGGTATTCGTGCAGATTCCGGTCTGGTCGAACGCCACCATCGCCCTGGCCTACGCCTCGGTCCTCATCGGCGCGGCACGCTACGACGACGCTCTCGCAGTGCTGGGCGAGCCTGTGCTGACCGATGACCCGATGGCCCTGATGTGGCGCCAGTTCTTGCTGGCCACGCTCTACGACCGCACGCAGCGCTGGCTGGACGTGACCGCCGTAACCGCGGTCTGCCCACCGGCCAACGCGACCCACGTACCGCAGGACGTCCTGGACGGCGCCCTCACGCTGCGCGCGAAATCCGCTGCCCACCTCGGCCAGCACCAAACAGCCCTCGATGTCCTCGACACGATCCGCCCGGGCCGCAACAGCTACATCAACGCGACCGCAGCCGTGACCAAAGGCTGGAGCCTGCGCGCACTGGGCGAGCTGGACGCTGCCGCCGAGGCATTCCGGTCCGCAACCCTCAACGGGCAGCTCTTGCCCGCCGCACGCGACGCCCTGGACCATCCCGACTACCAGCTGCCGGTCACCGACGCCGAGACCATTGGTACCCGCACCGATAAATGGGACCCCAGCACCGAGACCAGCCGCGAAACCCGCGAAGCCGCCGAGCTGGCCGACGAACGCCAGGAACGGCTTCGCATCGCGCAGGAAACCATCGACGGACTGATCGGCCTGGAAGACGCCAAAGAACAGATCGCGGTGTGGCGCACCGAGATTCAGATCGAGCAGCTACTGGCCAGCCAGGGCGAGGGCGGTGACGCGAGCAACGAAAACCACATGGTTTTCCTCGGCCCGCCCGGCACCGCCAAGACCACCTTCGCCCGCGTGGTCGGGGAAGTGTTGTTCGGGTTGGGCAAGATCGCCCGACCCGATGTCGAAGAAGTCACCGAGGAAGACATCGTGGTCGGCTACGTGTCGCAGACCGCCGCCAAGATGAAAGAGGTTTGCGAAAGAGCCCGCGGCGGGGTGCTTTTCATTGACGAGGCCTACCGGCTGGTGCCCACCACCGAAGGCCATTCGTTCGGCAAGGACGCCATCAACACCCTGCTCAAGTACATGGAGGACTACCGCGACGAGCTGGTGGTCATCGTGGCCGGCTACCCCAAGGAGATGCAGGAGTTCCTGCGAGCCAACGCCGGTCTGGCCTCCCGATTCCATTTCACCCTGAGCTTCGCCAGCTACACCCCCGACGAAATCGTGGCCATCGGCCAGCACATCGCCGGCAAGGAACGGCTCGCCGTCGACGGCGCGGCCTGGGAAGCGTTGCGCGCCGAGGCCGCCCAGCTTCGCACCCTGCCGTATGAGAGCGGCACCATGCTCGATGTGGCCGGCAACGGCCGCTACGCCCGCAAGGTTGTGGTGGCCTGCAAACGTGAACGAGCTCGTCGGCTTCACCGCGCCGCGCCGCTGCCACAGGACCTGGAGCGGCTGGTGCAGACGGACCCTGCGGTGCTCAAGGTCAGCGTGGACGACATGAGCCGCGCGTTGGCTGAAGCAGCCCCGTCCACCGGCCCGCGATCCCCGCAATAACGAATCGCGCAGTTCAGACCGGCCGACCGTTACCCGGTAAGCCTCGTGTCGCGACCGCTCGATCCGGCCGACCAGCGGGGCGAACACCCGCGCGTAGTCATCGGCGGTGACCGTTCCCCACGCATCTAGACCACGCACACCACCTGGGAGATTCGCCATCTCCGCAAGCACAAGACCAGCTAACCAATCGCCGCACACCGATCGCAAGCATCAACGGCTGAAAATTGGCAGCAATCCGTCGGTGCGTCCGCCCTTAACGTCAACACCGCTCCTACAATTGGGTGATCGGCCGGACGAAAAGTCAGTGCCGGTAGCGCCGATTTTCCCGCAGGAATCCACATGGCAAGCCCTGGGCTACTCGCCGACCCGACGAATTGGTCGCATCATTGATCGCCACGTCGATGGCGAGCTCGTAGTGAAGACGCTGCGGTCGGTGGGCCCGGCGGCCGCAGCTCGTCGCCGCTCGTCCTGATTTCCAGGATATTCCGTTATGCTCATGCTTGCGGTCCTTCGAGTTTTAAAGAACGACGAGGATCTCTAGCTGCCTCGCATCAACCGCTACTTGATGCGAGGCAGTTCTAGTTCATGGGCTGACTTCCCAATGATGTCAGCGACGCCCGCGACGCCTGAAGGGAAGAAACTCCAAGTCAAGCCAGGCGACGCGGGCCTGTTCATCTGGTGTCCATCTTTAACGCCAGCTCCTTTTAGCTCTCCTCGTCGCCGCCCTGCACTACCGGGCGAGAGAAATCCGCTGGCGGACAGGTGCGCAGGGTTTACATGTCGCGGACTGTGGCGGTTAACCCGAGGTCGGACAGCAACGGTGCCAGGTCGTCTTCTGCAATCGCGGCATCTACGACAATGTTGATTGTTCCCTGCATGTAGCTGATCTTGCGTTCGTCGAGTGCCACGTAGAGCGCTCGGAATAGTGCAGCGAAGCCGTCCGCTGCGTGGCCGCCGGACATCATATTGCTTGTGAACGAGAACGCCACGGATTTCTCCGCCGCGGAAGCAGCGGCGGCAGCACCTCGGCCACCGGGCGTGGCCACGGCGCCGGCGCTTGCGCCCATTGAAGCCGCTCCGCCCGCGGCTGTGGTGGTGGAACCGCCGGGATTGCCGGGGCTCGCCGCTTGCCCATCGGATTCCCCGGCGGTGGTCGTGCCGGTACCCGCGGCGGTCATGTTGATGGCGCAGGCGCCCTGGTGCGCCGGCTGACCGCACGTGGCGCAGTCAGGCGAAGTGGGACGTGCGATCCGTAGTCCCGCGCTGGCGAGATTGATCTGGCCGGGGGCAGTGACTGCGACGGCAGTTCCGGCGCCGTCGACGATCGCGAGCTCTCCCGCAGTGACAGCGTCGAAGACGGCTTGTTGTAAGTCCTGATCGCCGCCGTAGAGCAGCGGTAGCCGCGGTGCACTGTAGAACGCTGCCCGCAGGTCCGACAGTGTCTTGCCGTAGTCCTGATTGCGCAGGTTGTGTAGGAGTGCTTTTGCTCCGAATTGGCCTTTGTCGAAGACTTTGTCGCGGTCGGCGAGGGCTTTCCACACCATGGTTCCGTTCAGCGCGGTGAGGGTGTCGTCGTCGAATGTGTGCTGATCGAGGTACCGTTCCCCGTCGGGGTCGGGTTGGGCGACGAACGCGATGTGCTGGTAGGCGCGCTTGATCGCTTTTTCTAATTGGTCCCGTGCACTTGCTAATTCGCGTGTGCCGGTTGCTTTGAGTTCGTCATCGGCCTGAACTTCCGGTGCTGCCAGGGCCTTGCTGCGTGCCAGGTACTCCGATGCCAAGTTGCGTGCTTGTGCGCGCCGCTGGGTGTTGACGACGGCGTACACGGCGCTGCTGGCCCATTGCACGGGCAGCTGGCTGGGGCCTTGGCCTAGGCCGGTGGCTGCGTTGAGTGCCTCGAGCGTGGCGGCTTCGGCGCCGTTGCGCAGGCTGAACTGTGCGGGATCGAGCACGACCAGCCGTGTGGTGTGGGCGGTGTCCAGGCCGGCCCCGACAAGGACCTCGGTTGGGGTGCGTGAGAGATCGGCGCTAACAAACTTCGGCTCGCGGAATGGGCCAGTGCTTGCGTATTGCTTGGCGAACTCGGCCAGAACCGCGTCCCGTTCGGTGTCGGTGATGGTGCGGCGGATGCTGGAGACGAGCATGCGGTGGGTCAGGCGGGTCGATAGGTAGTAGTGCGCGGGCTTGTTGTTGCCCTGTCCGGGAAGGATTTCCAGCGCGGTCAGGCCTCGGTCGGGGTCGACGAGCTCGGCGACGACAGTGTCAGCGTCAGTGACGGTGTATGCGACGTCGGGAATGCTGGTGGCAGCTTTGACCTCTGGTGCGCTGGCGCCGCGGCCACGGGTGGGCCGCAGCGTTCCAACGACGCTGGCCAGGAAGATGTAGGTCGCCGCACGTTCAGCTGCGCGCGGGTTGCCGTGGCTCCACATCAGCGGTTCGCGCCCCAGGTCTTGGCGGCGAGCTGCTCCGCTGGTCTGGTCGTGGTTGACAATCTCGATTTCGGCGAGGGACCGGTAGTTGGCGATGGTGCGTTCGTCTTCGACCAAGCCGCTGCCCAGGATCGCTTCGCGCACAGCCGAATCCGACAACGGCAGATCGCCCGGGCCGATCAGTGCCGGCACCCATTCGTCGGCTTTGCCGCGTTCCTGCTGGGCGTAGACAGTGGCTGCGAAAATTCGGATCGTTGAGCGCACCCGCTGGAAGCCGGTAACCTTGCTCCATTCTTCTTTGGCCAGATCCATCAGCATCGGGTGGAACGGGTAGCAGGCGGCCACTTCTTGCCCCCAGCGGCCACGCCAATCTGCGCCGATGGCGTCCCACACCTGCTTGGTCCAGGCGCGATCGGTCAGCACGGGTTCGTACAGTGCGGCGGTGGCCGCGACGACTTCGGCGGCGGGTTCTGCGTCAAAGAGGCGGCGGCGCAGGATGTCTGCGAAGTCGCCGACTTCGGTGACGGTGGCGGGGGTGCCGTTACGTTCCAGCAGGGAGTTGAGGTCGTCGCGGCGGTGCTGGGCTGCCGTTGAAAGGGCGGTCTTGTCGGCGTCGGAAGCGATCATCACCACGAGCATTGCCACGTGTGGGACGTCGTTGACCACATCGAGCAGAGCTCGCAGGAAGCCCATGTCTTGTGCCGACAGGTCGGGCCTGTTTGCGCCGTCGAGTCCGTTGCCGATGTAGTCGAGGACTTCGTCGACGATGATCAGCACCGGCCTGTTGACGGCGCGTAGTGCGTCGGCGATCTTGTGCTTGTCACTCCAAAACGGTTGGTAGCGCTCGTAAAGTGCGTAGTCGCGGGAGAACAGTCGCCAGAGGAACCGTTCGTAGAGGCTGACGGCGGGGCCGTCGTATTCCTTCACCGGTGCGCCGGGTGTCATGTTGTCGCAGGCCAGCACCACGACTTGGGGGTTGCTCAGGTCGGTGGGCAGTGTGGCCCCTCGTGACTTGGCCCGGGCGGCGACCTGGCGGCCTAGCTCTGTGCTCAGGAGGGCGTCGGGGTCGGCGGCCAGGTGGTAGGCGCCGATGCAGGAGTGCGATTTTCCGCCGCCCATGCCCTGGTCGAGGCGGGTCACTGACCGGGCTTTGAGGTAGTCGGAGCCGGCGCCGATGCGGATGGCGATCTCGGTCAGTAGGTCGACCAGTCGTGCTGTGGGGTGGGTGATTTCCCCGTAGTAGCGGGCGTCGGCGTATGGGGGGCGCGCTGTTCCGGTGCCGTGGACGGCGGCGAACAGTGACATCTGCACGTCGTCGATCTGCCCCGACGCTGACAGAATCTCCTGCCGAATCTTGAGTGCTTTCCACCAGGGGGTTACCGATGTCGCCAAGGCTGTGCCTCCTGAATGGTTGTCGGGTGGAACATCAGATCAGCCTCAATTGAGCCTCGTCGTCGCGAGCTCGCGCTGACGCGTCATTGCTGGCGCTGGTGGCCGCGGTGACCGCGGCGCCGATCGATGTACGGGTGCGCAGGACGCGCGTGAGGGCCACGGCATCGGGGTCGTTGTCGGGCAGTCGGTCGACAAGGAAGTGGATGGCCGCCCACAGGTAGGGGTCGTCGGCGTCGCGGCCGGCTGTCGCCAGCAGCTCGCCCATCGCGTCCAATCCGTCCTCGGACACTCTGGCCAGGGATAGCACTACGTCGATGGTTGCCGATTCTGGGTCGATCTTGGGGGTGAGCTGCTGGGCCGTGGCGAACTGCACGCCCTTGCCTGAATCGCGGACCAGGTCGCGGACCTGTTCGATCTCTAGGGCGGACGCCAGTGTCTGCCAACGCAATTCCGATTTGGGTTGTACGCCGCGGCCGTATAGTCGCACCCACCACAGCGCGAAGCGGGTGCGGGCGTCGAAAGCCTCCAGCGGTTGATGGTTGATCTCGACGGCCATCGCCTCCTGCACAGCGGCGCGCGCCAGCGGCAGGAAGGTGTAGATGTCGACCGAGTTGCCGCGTGCGTCGAGCACCTCGCTGTAGCGGCCCACAACTTCCATCGCGGGGCCTGCTGCGGCCATCAGCATGTCGGCCGGCGCCAAGCCCCACCGTTCCCAGTCTGGGTATCGGCGGCTGATTTCGGCTTTGATCTCGGCTTCAACCGAGCCTTTGCGCCCTGCGCTGCGGCCCGCGGGCGCGGGCCGGCATGTCATCGTCAAAGTGGTGACGATGTTAGTGAAACCGACCTTGCCGCCAGGTTCGGTCTTGGCTGGCCACGCACCAGTGAGCACCAGTCCTGCGTCGCGGATTGCGGTCAGCAGCCGCTGCCACACCTCGGGTTCGCCGTGTCCGAACACGATCGTGACAACCCCGTCGTCGACGACGACGCGCCTGGCCTCAGCGAACGCCTGTGTGATCAGCTTGTCGTAGTGGGCTCGGTTGCGGTGATCGTTGTTGCTGGTGCCGCCCTTTTTGACGATGATCTCTTCGGCCTTTTCCTGCACGCCGAGTTCATGTGCGGTTACACCGATTTCAGGCCACGAGCGGGATAGTGCCCGCTTGATCCACACGTAGAACAGATCGCTCGCGTCGCTGTAGTCGATCATCGCGTCGTAGGGCGGATCAGTAACAACAGCTAAGACGCTGCGGTCGCGGAACGGCAGCGAAACCGCTGAGCCTCGAACCACTTCGCAAGGCCGCCCGGAGGCGGGTGGCATCGTCGACTCCAGCGCGCTGAGTGTCCCGCCGGCCACCGAGTCCCAGCTGCCGGGTCCGTCAGCGAGACCCACCTCGAAGTAATCGAAGGAGAAGTTCAGGCTCGATTCGGTAGCAAATAGGTCATTCACTTTGTTCAGTTTGGGGTCCAGCGTGCATCCTCTTGTGGCTCTACGGATCTTGCGCGCCATCGCCGCGGCCGCATACCCGGTCAGCGCTCGCACGTAGTCCACGCTGTTGCCATTGGAGACCAGTTCGGCGCCGATGTCGCCGACGGCTCGCGCGAGCGTTACGAATGACAAACTCTGGCGGGCATTCATCATCTGGCCGTAGGTGCGGGTGCCGTAGACGGTAGCCTGCACGGTCCAGGTGTTACCTGCCGGGATGGGTTCGTCGGGTACCGCGGCCAGGAACGGCCCGAACCGCGGCTGGTCTTTCACGACGGCCGTGGCGGCGGTGATTGCTTCCAGCTCAACGGGTTCGAGTGCGCGGTAGGACTTCCCAAATCGGGGATCGATATCGGCCGCGAGCAGTGGCGCGTCGTCGGCGTCCCCATTGTCGAAGATGCGCATCTGCACGGGGCGGTCGTGGGCATGTCCGCAGAATGGGCACACCGCCAGCCGGCCATTGCTGTCGTACTTGCTGCGGCCCGGGGGAACTTGCCGGGTTGGCGCGCGCTGGGGTTGTCCGTCGTGGACGACGACCGACCAGGTTCCTGCGGTTGTGTCGGCGTCGATGTAATACGACTGCCCAGGGTCCTCGAAGGCGGTCTTAGTGGTGCGATCACGCCGAGCGCTCGGCTGCCGCAGATCGAGTCTTCCGATCAAGGGGAACCGCCGCCCACACTCCTGACAGGGAATGGTTACCGCCCACAGATAGCCCCACGGCTGCCGACCGTCGATGTCGGGATAGAACCGGCCCATCGCCTCACGGTGGCGTGTAGCGACTTCCCGGAACACCGCATCGACGTCGCCGACCAGTCGCGCCCGGGTGCCCAGCAGCGTCTGCTCGAACGGCAGCGCGGGCTCCTGATCCCAATCGCGGAAAGGGAAGTCGGTGAGTAGTCGTGACGCCAGGACTGCGACGGGGCTGTAGTCGATCGCGTGGGCTTGCAATCCCAGCCGGGCGGTTTCTAGCGGAATCATTCCGCGGCCGCTGAACATGTCCAGCGTCGAGACGTCGCCGTTGTAGCTGGCTTCGATCTCGGCGCGCAGCGCGGCGGCGGCGGCGAAGCGACCGGTCATGGCCTCGCGGACCAAGTCTTGGAGGTCTTGCTGTTTGGCGGGATCGTCGGGCCAGGGCAGCAACGAACAGATGGTGGCGGCCTTGGCCTGTGCGGTTGGGCGTTTGGCGAACCAGGACATGATCCCAACTTCGGAATTTCCGCTGCCCCAACCTGATTGACTATTTGCGCTGACCTCAGCGCTGGGAAACCAGCGTTCGATCATCTTTGTCATACGTTGCTTCCTGGTGCGTTTTTCAAACTTGATCCCGGCACGCGGAAGATCGCATCCCCGGTCATGTCGGTGGAGAACAAGGTTGCCGGGTCGGCGTAGGCGCCGAAGAATCGGCCTACTCCGTCGGTGCACTCGTCGATGACGTAGAGCCAGTAGTTGCCGCGATGCTGGGTCGCGATCAGCACCTCGTTACCGGTCATCCGGATGCCGTTGCTGGCCGCGCTGCCCATCACACCCTTGACTTCGACGTGACGAACCTGCTGGTGACGGCGCGCCTCCAGGTCGTATCCGCGGCCCTCGGTGTGCACGTCTTCGACCACCCAGCCATCCTCAACCAGCATCTGCTGCACGTGGCGCATCGAGACCATTTCGGCGTCGATCTCGGCCTGGACGCCGGCATCGGCGGCGGCGAGCACTCGCACCCTGCCGACCAGTTTGGGCTCGGTCAAAGTCACTTCGGTCAGGCGCTCCAACTCGGCGACACGGGCGGCGGTCTGAGCCTGAAACTGCCGGCGCAGTGCCACCCGGGTATCACGGTCAGCGATGTCCTCGGTCAAGCTCACTGGCAGGTTGTTCAGATCCCTGCGGGCTTGCGCGAACCAGTCCGATCGGACCCGGCGGTGCTCGGCGACGGTTGCTTCGGCGACTTCGTGGGCCACGCGCAATGCGGCGCCTTCGCGTCCCGGGTGCGCTGATGTTCCCGTCGTATTGCTGGGCACCAGGTTGGCGAGGGTTTCCCAGCGCACCGCGCGTGCGTTGCCGCCGTCATCGACTTTCACCAGAGTGGCCCACACGCTGGCGCGCTTGCCGTCGCTTTCGGTCATCGTCGCCTCGTAGGCGAACAAGTCGTAAGGGGTCAGGCTCGACGGGTCCTCTACTGCCCCAGACTGATAGAGGTCTTCGGCTAGTGCGCGCTCTGCCAGGGCGATCAGGTTGGTGAACGCCGGCTCACCCGGCCCCAACGTGATGGTGTCGCCGAGGTCGATGCTGCCTGCAGCGGCGGCCACCGCCTCGCCGCTGGTGGCGACATGGGCATCGCCGCGGCCACCGAGCGCCGCCGGCAGCACTCCATTTATGGCCGCTAGTCGGCGGAATCCGGGGCCGGCCGCCGTGGGTGTCACCGACAGCACTCCAGCTGCCGAGAGCCGATCCAGGTAGGCCTCAACGATCGCGGGATTGATCCGTGCGAACAGATCGCGCTGCAGCAGGGTCAGTGCCGCCACGGCGTCTACCTGGCTGGCCAGGCGGCGTTCGTTGTCGCGGACCTGGCGCGCGGCGCGGGCCAGCTCCTGGGCCTGCACGGCTCGGGCGGCGTCTCTGGCGGCGGCTTTTTTGGCGTCGTCGTTGCCGTACAGGTCGGTGAGCCAGCGGTCGTAGTCCACGCCGGTGATCTCCGCGACGGCGGACAGGCTGTCGAACATCTGCCCGTGCAACTCGTTGGCGGCGGTGACGAAGTTGTCGAGCAGCCGCAGGAGCGTGTCGCCTTCGCGGGTGTCGGTGGCCACCAGGTTGTAGAGGAACACTTCGCGTGTCTGGCCAACCCGGTGGATGCGGCCCATGCGCTGCTCCAGCCGGACCAGCGACCATGGGATGTCGTAGTTGACCAGGACGTGGGCTGCTTGCAGGTCGATGCCTTCGTTGCCGGCGTCGGTGGTGACGATGACCTGAAAATCGCCGCGCATGAAGGCTTTTCGCACATCGTCACGATCGGGCTTGCTTTGCCGGCCTGAGTACAGGTGGGCGCTGTACCCCTCGGTGCGTAGCCGGTCGACGATCCACTGCGCCGAATCGGCGTACTCGGTGAACACCACGGCTTGTTCGCCGTTGCCCGGCAGGATGTTGTGCTTGGCCAGGCAGTCATCGACCAGCCTGCGCCACTTCGACGGGAGCCAGTCCGGGTCGGCGATGGTGGCGTCGATGCGCTCGACGAGCGCCTTGATCGCCGAGCGCTCGGCGCGGGTGGACGTCGAGGCGGTGTGCACGACTTTGGCTTCGTCGACCTCGGATTCGTCACCGTGGCCGTCGCTTTCGGCGATCAGTGCAGCCTCTGCCTCGCTCATCTCGCCCATGTGCGACGAGCGGCGCCGTAGGGTTTCTGCCAGTGAGAACAGGCTGGAGGCGGCCCGTTTGCCGTAGACCATGCGGGCTAGCGGCTGAGCTGTCGGCGGGAAGAACTGCTCGACCATGTCCAAAGCGGCTTGGTAGTAACCGAATTCAGCTTGGGAAAGGGCCACGTTGTGGTTGTGCGCGGTGCGGCCCTTGAATAGCCGTGTTTTGCCGTCGTAGTCGACGAGGTCTTCCTTCATACGCCGCAGGAAGTGGATTGGTCCGGGGCGCAGTACCGAAAGCGGCACGTTCGGGTCGGTGCCGGGGTCGGGGTAGATGTCGGGGTCGACGAGGTGCAGTAGGTGTCGGAACAGCCACTCTTTGCCGCGGTGTGGGGTCGCGGTCATCAGCAGTGCCCGCGGTGTGTTCTTCGCCAGCAGCCGGCCCACCTGGTGGAAGCCCGCAGCGGTGGGGGTCAGGCGGTGGGCTTCGTCGAACACCACCAGGTCCCAGCCGGCCTTGTCCGGGCGCAGGGCATCCTGCACTGCCGGGTTGACGGCCGCCAGCTCCAGGGACACCACCCATAAATCGTTGGAGTTCAACGCATCTTCGCGGATGGTTGCGGCGGTGATCTGTCGCAGGCCACCGCCGAGGAGCCGTTCGAAGTCGTCCACCCACTTGGATGCGAGGTTGGCGGGGCACACGATCACTGCCCTGCGCACCAGTCCGAGGCGTTGCATTTCCCTGATGTACAGGCCCGCCATGATCGTTTTGCCTGTCCCGGGTTCGTCGGCGAGCAGGAAACGGAGTAGGGGTTGCGGGAGCATCGCGCCGTAGACCGCAGTTGTTTGGTGTGCAAAGGGTTTCAGCGGTGTCGCGGCCATCGCGCTGGTCTCGGCGTTGGCTGCTGCGGCGTGCATCCATTGTGTCCACATGGCGGCGAGCACGCGTGCGGAATCGCCGTGGCCGTCCGAGATCAGGGCTCGCACAGTGGTGGTGTCGCCGGCCGCTAGGTTCACTTCGTGGCGGCGGTCCTGGTCGTCGACCAGGATCAGGTCCCATGAGCCGTCTTCGTCTCCGGGGAGGGCGAAGCGCACGGTGGCGAATTCGGGGACGCCTGCGGCGTGGACCCGCACTCGTTGGCCGCGTTCAAACAGGGTCATGATGGATCGCCTCCCCTAATCCAGTCCTGGATCGTACGGGTCGACTTGCCGAGTTCGTCGGCGATCTCTCGGACCGATCCGCCTGCTTTCCAAGCGGCACACACGGCCGCTTTGAGCTCGGCAGAAGCTGCGCCAACGTCATCGAGGGCGGCCTTGAGGCGCGCACGTTCTGCCGGTGGGATCACGCCGCGAGCGGTCACGATCAAAACCGTAGCAGACGGCACTACACATCTGTGGTAGCTACTGCTACACCCACAGCCCGACGCGACGCGGTTGAACTTGCTGATGGCGGCGTGCCGGTTGGCCTCGACGGCCGCACGGCCGGCCTGGCGAGAACTCTGTGCAGGGTCGAACCCGAAGTGCTACGTTGTCCGGCTCGGCGAAATCAGGGAAAGGGACTCGACGTGATGCCTGACTTGTAGGTGCGGCTGCCTTCCTCGCAGCCGTCACGGACGCTGCGGGCAGCCTGCCGAAAGCAGGAATCCGATGTCCCACACCGACTCTCACCGCCCCGAATGGGTGCGGTGCAACGACTATCGCCGAGAGGTCACCATCTCCCACTCGCAGCGGTGCCACAGGACAGGCGGCGCTGCGTGCGACCTGCCCCAATGGCCCGTCGACAAGCACCACAACGAGACATCGTGCCGCTACCACCCCACCGCGGAATTGTCGTTGCGGATCTACAGGGGCAGCTACGTCACGACGAGGAGTCGCCGTCCTTTTCGCCGCGCGTGGTTCGACTCCGAGCGCACTGCTCAGCGAATGATCCTGCGCGGCCTCACCCGCGACGCAATGCACGGCTGCGCGGTGGACGACGACGTGATCGACAATCGGCAGACTCACCGTCACACCGAGTACGGCGGCGGGTGGTGGGACTGATGGCACCGCAGTTGTCGGTGCCCCGTGTCATCCTCCAGCGATGACAGAGGTCACGCCACGCGAGCGGTGCGCCTGCCCAGAACAGCACCCCACCGACGACGGCCGGTGCATCGAGCCGTCGATCCGCAGCGAGGATACCGGTGACCCCACGCTCGCCAAGTACATCTGGTGCGGCTGCTGCATGGCCGACTGCCCGGACGTGCACGGCCCCGAGGGCAGACTCCCGGTGCACTACAACTACCACGCCGAATGGTCCGACACGGACCGCGAGTTCGCTGGACTAGCAACCGCATTCCCATCCCTGTCGTTCCTGGCGCCCACCCCTTACGAGGCGCTGGCGGGCATCAAGTCGCTCGTGGCCGAGGTGCTACGGGACATGGCGGGGACCGGAGAATCTCTGCCTGCGCCGGACGCAGCGGCGCGAGACGGGAGCGGCGAGTAGCCATGGGCAAGACCCGCACCTTCCGCTTCCACGCCAAGCACGGTCCGGCTCTGCTGTTCGAGACAGCAGGCGACCAGTTGAAAGCCTTGACCGGCCTCAACTTGGAAATACCGCACGCGAAGTTGCGGTTCGACGAGCGTGAAATCCCGCTGGGGTTTCTGACCGACTTCCAGCCCGAGGACTGGGAGCTGATCACCGCTGAAACCGCTATGCAGACCGGCCGCATCACCTATATGTCCCTGCGACGCACACTCGAATCCGAGAAGTACCTCTGGATCGTCCTGGCCTTCGAGCACGTGATCACCGCGTGGATCACTGGCAGCCCCAGCAGGCGCACAACCCATCCGCTGATCGTGAAAGACGGGCCAGTCTGGGACGCCCTCGCCGACTACATGGAGCCGAAAAAGACCAAAGCCATGTTCGAGTGGGAGCAGGCATACATCCGCCGAGCGCGCGGACACCAAATACTGGCCGCGCTCACCAGGCTCACCGAACGCCCCAATAGCGATCGCCTCGCCCACGCAGCAGAACTGGCGATCGCGGGCAGCACGTGGAACGAGGCAGCGGCCATCGCCGGCTTCGTTAGCCGCAAGAGCCTGGATGCCACGAGCGACCACGTACTGCGCGCAGCCAAACAGAACCACGCCGCGGGAGATAGTGGCTGAGTTCGTCCGGTGAGGATGTCACCGGACGGGCGCCCAGCCCGTGGTCGTCAGGCTCGCATACTCGACAGTCACAAGGCCGCCAGACCAGACCGCGGCAGCGACGATTCATCCGATGGTGGCCATGTCGTCGGCCTGATCTACTTCAACAAAGTGACAGAGATTTGAGAAAGGCCTCGGATGACATCCCGCGAGAACAGAGTCATCTGTCGCAGATGATCGAGCCGGGGTGTGACACCGTGATTGAGAACCGACAACCGCCGCCGCCACGACCAAGGAGCAGACGGAAGCTTCGTGGCACGTTGAGTCTTGGACCAGTACTACAACGCGATGACTAGCACGGCAATCGCACACAATGCGATGCTGACATAACCGAGGACTAGTCCCGCGATCGCCAGGCCGTCACCGCGCTCGCCGGTATCCAGAATCTGTTGGCGCGCAATATGTCCAAACGGAATTGCAAGCGGCGGGCACACTAGTCCAAGGATGAGCGAGGCGACGGCCGTGCCGTTAGTTCGTGCACTGTAGTTGTAGCTGTTGGCGACCTTGTCGGCCGTGACGGCCGTCCCTTCCGCGGTGTAGCCGACAACTCGGTAGATCGGCTGCCCGTCATGGGTCATCCCGATGCTCCCTGGAAAGGCTTGGGCCATGTCCGGCTCGAACGCGGGCGTGGGGTCGAAGTCCACGACTCGATCGACGAACCGATCTGCGGCTGCCCGACCGTCGGCGCTCGTACCGCATTTCCAGCAGGTGTCGTATGCGGCATCGTGTTCTTCGCTGCACGAAGCGCACACCCAAGTTCCACGGGGATTATCGTGGTCGTGTTCGCGCAGTGGATGTTTCGGCATCGCACACTCCTCCATTCGTCTCAGGTGGAGCTACAGACGTGCGCCGATGACCAGGAACGCGACCGCGTACAACGCGACGGTGACGTAACCCAGGACCAATCCGGCGATCGCCAGGCCGCGCCCGCCTTGGCCCGTCTGTTTGATTTGAGATAAGGCGATGTGGCCGAACACGATGCCTAACGGCGCAATCGTCAAGCCGGTGATAAGCGCGGCGATCGCCATGTTGTTGGTGCCAGTCGCTATTGGGCGGACGCCTGCGGTTCGGTCGGCCGTGACGGGCGTCCCGTCGGCTGTGTAGCCGACGACTGGGTAGATCGCCTGCCCGTCGTGGGTCACACCGATGGCCGCTGGTGGCAGCTGATCGACTGTTTTTGGTGGGGCCTTCGGGAGCGCCCTCGCGCGAATCAGTGCGCAACTCGCGGTGCCGACTAGCGCGACAACAGAGGCGGGAGCCCACGGTAGCCCGGTGTAGCACTCCCTCCACCACCAGGTTAGGGAGATGTAAGCATCCGTTGCCTCCCAGCCCTCTGCCAAGGAACGCCACTCCTTGAACGTAATGAACCCAATCGCGGCCGTCATCGCAACGTACAACCAGAGCATTCGACGCGCGACCTTGCCACCGGCAGACTGACGAGCAGCCATCTTCCATTCGCTGAACACCATGCCCCCGGTTGCCAAAATCTGAATGGCCGGGATGAGGACGAACGAGATTCCGGGGCTCGTATTACACCCCTGGGAACGGAAGGGCGAACCAGGCACTACCACCGAAGTAACGAAAACCACCGCGGCGAATAGGAACAGCAAGGCTGACTTAACTCCCGGCTGCACCGCTTCCCCCGAACGCGAATCCTGATTCACCGGCGGTGGTGTCGTCACTGTGGCATCTCCTGCTCTCGCGTACGCGCCTGCGCGGATCGGATCTTGGCATAGACGAGGCGGGGCTTCAGTGCATTCGATCGTCAATCGCCCGTTCGGCTGACCGGGGACCAACCGGAAGGATCGAGGCTCACGCAACCGCCCTCAAACGTCGGCGGGCTGACCTTCGAGGAATTCGGCGGGACATAACGATATGGCCGGCGTAGCCAGAGTCCTCCAGTCGAACCTGCCAATGGCCCCGGCTCCGTCGACCAGAAAACTGGCCGTGGGTGACGTAATTCGTCCTCCCAGCGCTTCGACGCAACCGCCCGGCCGTCGTTTGTCTGCGCAACCGATGCCTGCGCAGGTAACCTTGGGTCATGCCTGGCTTAACGGACACCCACCTGCATTTGATGCGCGGGGAGCTTAGGCAGATCTATCCCTGGGCACCGAAGAAAGCGTTGGACGAGGCCACAGACCTCATTGCCGATCAACTGAACGCACATGAAGGCCAGCGGTCCTACACAATGGCTCGCTACGAGCGAGCCCTGGCCGCCAGTAAGAAGCTGGCTGAACTGGTCGGGCCGGCGCCGAAACAGTACCGTGGCGCCAAAGACTTCGATGCGTTGACCTTCTCTGAGGGCCATGAGAAATCCTTCAGGCCTCACAATCGTGCAGCGATCCTGCGCCGATTGAGCAACCTGGGAAAGTCACTCGGACACGGCGGCGATGAGCACCGGGGCCTCGAACGCTGACGAGCCGTTGCCGGGGGAGATTCCCGTCGGTGGTGTAGACAAAGGCGAAACAGATGCTCCGCAACACAATTCAGAAGAGCCGACGGTAACCACTGATCCGCAGCAGGGGAAAGCCGACAAGACTGAAACTCTGGCAACTGAGCAGACAGCGGACGAAATCCGGGCTGCTGCCGGGATCACGGGGCAAACCCCGCCTGTCGAGGCGGGATGGCTTGTCCGGCTGCTGACCGGTTTGACCTGGGCCACATGGATTCTCATCGTCTGGGTCGGTCTATTCTTGGCGGTCGGCACGGGTTTGTTCGTATGGGTGGCGGTGCGGCAGGACAGTGCGATTGCGTACGACGTGATCACCCAGCACATCTCACCGACGGACGCGCAGCATCCGTGCTTCGGTCTAGCGGAGTACTTGTTGGGGATCTTCGGGTTTTTTGTGACACCGACCACCATTGGAGCAGTGGTTGCCGGCATCTTTGTGTCGAACAGCACGATGTCGGAGGATCGCGTCTCGAAGGGCCTCGGTTGGGCAGCCAGGATGGCAGCCAAGAGGTCGGGCAAACACCGTAAGGAACCGGGGAACGACGCACCAGGCGCAGAGAAGGGCGGGGGCTTCTGATGCCCCTACGGGGTTTTGAGGACGTGCTCCGCAGTCGCAATCCGGCCGAAGCCCGGTTCGCTGTCGACTATCTGCGAAACCTTGCCGGCGACCCTCGCGACATCATGAAGAAGTCGACCAGAGTACGTGCGGCGAATGGCTGGCGGATTACCTGTTGGGTATTCCGCAGCTGGCGGCGGGCCGATCCGGAGCAGGACGCTATGGACTGGCTCACCATCACCAAAGGTAAACCCTTGTCGTTCAGTGCGTTTCGGAAATACAGGCTTGAGGCTTGATCGAAGCGCCAGGGCGGGGACCCCGTGGGTGCTGATTTTGCGGCGACCTCGTCACCGACACCCAGCGGTTCGGCGGTCGCACGAGAGCGTCAGCCGAGGACTTTCCCCGACGTTCTTCGGTGGAAGCGTGGCCGTTTACGGCCGGGAGGAGGCCGATTGAGAGCGGTGTGTCACGTGACGAAAAGATGATGGCAACAACCCATGCGCCGAGGGATGGACGGTGGTGGTCAAATTTGTCGGCCGGACCCGCTTCCGAAAAGTGACACGATTTTGAGAAATAACTTCGGTGGGCATCTGGTGAGAATGGGAACATCCCCACAGCTCAAGGGGCTGAGATGTGACACGCTGTTCGAGAACGGACAGCTGTCCAATGGCCGGTACGCGGCTCACGCCGCTGTCCGTTCTCAAACGTGATGTCACATTCTCAAAATCGGTGTCACACCCATGTCACGAATGACACGAAAATGAGAATGCGTAGCACTGCTACGTTGTCAGTTCTCAAAATGCGTGTCCAATTCTCAATCCACATGTTACGCAATGTCACAGATCCCACGCAATGTCACAAAAGGCAAAGCTATGAGAATTCGGTGGGGGACTGGCTACCGCGCACGTTTGTGCGACGCGGTAGAGGTTTGCGCCCAAGGACGGCCTGGATATGAGCATCGGTCCAGCCGCGCCTCGCGAGGTGCTCGCCGAGAGTGAGTCCAGCAGCGGCCATGGTTGGGGCTGTCGGTCGAACGGTTGAATCTGTTCTTTTGCTGAAACGACTGTTGCCGCAGTCGCGATAGCGCGAGCGTGGAAGTCACCTACGGGCGTGAGGAGGAGGCGATGGCACGTTGTCTGGTGATCGCGATTGGCTTCGTTGCGACGGTCGGGCTGGTGTTCAGTGCGCCGGCGTGGGCCGATTCTGATCCGCATGTTCCGGATGGCAACGTCGGTTGGTGTCCGGCTGGCGATATCCGCGAGCACATTTCTGGTGGTGGTCGCTATTGCTTGGGATCGCCGTTCCTGGATGGCACGTTCTATGCCCAGCGTTGGGGGCATAGCCCGAGCCCGTTCGGTCCGGGGTATTGGTCGGGTGGGCCGCATTGCAGTCAGTGGATCGAGGGCATGGTGCAGGGAGCAGTTCCCGGGACCGGTGCCTGCGGCGGTGGCCCGATGGACGTCAACAACTGACGTGGTGGCGAATATGTTGCTGACCTGCCAAGACTGTGCTGCATCTGCCATGATGCTCGCGAAAGCCCGAACGAACGCATCCGTTGACGTCAGGAGTGAGCGTGGCTAATCCATCCGCGGACCGGGGCGGTTCGCCCACTCGCATTATTCGTCGCCCGTTGACGCCCGACGACCACATCGGGACACGACCCACCACCGCGGCACTAAGCCGCAGAGTCTCCGGCGCGGCGACCATCACCGGAATCACAGCTCTCGTCCTGTTCGGAGTCTTGGGCTGCGGCGCGTCGCACGCCCCAGCCAGCTCATCGCAGTCGGCATCGGCGAACCCAACTGCGGCCTCGACGCCGACCGCGGGGGCGCCCGCCCCGCCCCTTCAAATGGAGTTGGGCAGGGCGGCGTTCACCGCGCCAGGAGGATGGGTTTCCAACCCCGCGCCACCGGATATGGCCGCTGGTACCAACGCCTCGGCGATGCTCGCACCGGCCCACAGCTTCGGCAACAACGGCAACGGCCGGATCGATGTCCTCGTCTACAACCTCGACGAGGTGCCAGGGCACGACCAGGCGTCGCTTGCGAAAGTCGGCGTCGGTGGGCCAAAAACGTTCGGCGGGAGGCCCATTTGGGGCTACACCGTTCAGCACACCAACAGTGTCGAAGGGCCAGGCTCGTTCAACCTGAAGTGGAACATCGTCATCGACGGCCCGACGAGGGTGGATGTGGGCTGCGACGTGCCCACAACCGCCGTCGCGGCCTACACGTCCGCGATCACCACCGCATGCGAGCAGCTCGTTCGATCCTTGGTCATACGGCCAGCTTGATACCTACTGCTGGCATCCACCCATACGACTTGGCCGTCGACAAAGTCGGCAACCTACTCGTCACGGACTTCAAAGTGCACGAGGTGCCTGTACTCCGCCACTCAATTGGACTCATCAAAAGGACACGGCTGTGATCGCTCGTACAACCTTCACCGCTGCAGCGGTGATCCTGCTCGCTGCGGGTTGTGGTAACTCCGCGTCGTCAGGCACATCGACAGGCCCTACAACGAAGCCGGACCTGAGCGCGGTGACCGAGAGCTTGCTTGTCAGCCAGTCATCATTCCCAGTCATTGGCGGAGCCACTTGGCACACCGGCGTTGTTCCGCAGTCCTCTCGACGCTTTACTTACGATCCGGCAGAAGTTGTCGTCGGTCCGGCCGTTGCCACGAATCCGGTCGATTGTGGGCAACTGTTGGGATCGCCATCACAATCTAATTTCGCATCCGCGACCTTGACTCTTAAGGGCGAGCGGTCCGTCAGCGTCACCATCTATCAGCCCCAGCAACGCCCCGACTTCGCGCGCATCATTGCCGAATGCGGCAGTTACCAGGACCCATCCCTGAACAGGTTAGTCGTATGTACGACTGCATCAACTGCCACGACGACTGTCAGCACCATATCGGTGCCGGATTTGCCCGAATGGGCCACGGCATTTCAAACCAAGACTGACGCTTGCAGGTTCGCCGGTGAAGGCCACGCGCTGGAGAACCGCCCAATGTATCGGTCCAGGATTGTTGGGATCTATCGCGGTATCATGATCCGCGTCATTTATGCCGAGAACTCGGCTGATCAACCCGAGCAGCACCCTGACATCGTCAAATCACTCGGAAAGCTCTTCGCAGCACAGGCTGCGAAGTTAGCTGACGCTTGATCGTCCGCCGAATCCTTACGCGGGGGTCCGTTGCCTCTAATTCTCCGACACCGTCGAACATGATCGACACTGTCGCCCCTGACTCGTCATCGGCTAGCAAATGTCAGGTAGAAGTTTCGAATGACAGCGTTGGATGAGAAGCGGAGAGGAGCGGCTCAATATTCTCTCTTCATAGGGCTGTCCGAGTCGCTTGTGCGCAGTCCAGAATCGTGTTCTTTGTCGAAAATCGATCTCGACCACTGTCTCAGCCGATACCACCAACGCTGGCCGAACCAATAGCAAACAAACTGTGACAGTGCTGTCAATTACTCGACCTGCAGGCCACCATCACGTTTCGACTCTAACCAGCGGGGACTTCAACATTGATAGCGCGAACGGGCCATTTATCCACAAGCTGGCAGTAATACTCCGTTCGACCGACATGAACAGCCTGCGGACCGACATCCAGTAGCGATAGCATCAGCAACGTTCTTTCAGCGATCGGGCGCCGGTGATCGGCCATTCAGCTTGGGAGCGGTAGGCCAGACCCAATGGCGACACTGCGAGGCAGAACTATTGACCAGATCGATCGGTGCCCATCGTCCAGCAGTAGTGGGTCTCGGATGAACGTTCAACAATCAGCACGCATGGCATTTGTGTTCGTGGTGGGGGCAGCGGCCCTCACGAGCGCATGCCACTCGACTAGTGCTAGCTCAGACTCAGCCATGAGCTGTGCAACCTACAACAAGGGAACTACGACCGGTGATGGCGACGTCGCTAATACCAACGCGCTATCGGCTCTGCTGCTAGCGCATTCGATCAACCCAGCGGCAGACAATCATTATGTACCGACTGCCGGCTCGTCGATTCTGAATGTGTCTGAAGCTTCGGCCGAAGTCGATAAGTACTGCGCGAGCAACCCCGACTCGACGATCGACAAGGGTGTGAACTGGTCGAATTTCAAGACGAAGTAGCCGTCCACTAGCGAGGGCGTCTATCGGCTTTAGTGACATTTAGCCATAATTCTCAACCGCAGGGAGAAGTGAAGTGGGAAATGGTGCAGGC
Organism: Mycolicibacterium sp. CBMA 226; assembly: GCF_009729075.1. Taxonomy (GTDB): domain Bacteria; phylum Actinomycetota; class Actinomycetes; order Mycobacteriales; family Mycobacteriaceae; genus Mycobacterium. Next base: position 75,751 of record NZ_VTGY01000022.1, read on the forward strand.
GCCATCATCGGAATCCTGATAGTCGGACTCTTCGTTTACGTGATCTACAACCGATTAGTAACTGCTGCCCGACTTCCAGGGCAAGTCTACCGATTAAGTCTCGCCATCAAACAACGAAGCGCCGACAAGGCTGCCGGCAAGCCCGTGGCTCCGATCAACGTGATGGGCATCGTCGGAGTCGTCTTGGCGGTCGGCGGCGTCATCGTCTCCCGGACGACCAGCGCGATTTTCGGGTTGGTCATGATTGTCATCGGCGCGGTGATGATTCTCATCGCCGCTAAAGCGGCGAAGGCCAACCAACCTCATGCCGACCATGACGGGCTGCCGCCGCAAGGCAGCGACTCGAAGTGAGCCGATTCAAAGCCATGCGCGCACTCCGACCGGGAGTGGCAAGCCGCGACCGCAAGAACGCCCTCCGGTGGGCAGTCGCCGCAACCGCGGCGATTCTGAGGCCGCCAACTCATTCTCGGTCGTCAATGCGGCGACCGGTAGCATCTGCCGCCTTGGCCGTCGCAGCGTTTGTGTCAGCGGCATGTACCCACACCGCCGCACACGTGGAGGCCGACCAACATTCCGCGACCAGCCAGGCGTTAGCCCAGAATTCACCCGCAAGCCACGCCCAAGACTGGACTGACCCAAACCCACCCGTGAGCACAAACGGCCTCCAGTACATCGATTCCGGCAAGTACTTGGTCGGGGAACAGACAGCATCTCAACTTCGCCCCGGTGGCCGATACTCAGCGCAAGGCGACGTAATTTTCTGTCGAGATGCCGACTGCAAACCGGGTATTGGACAGATTCAAGAGTTCTGGCCGAACGGCGGCCCGGGGAACGCTGTTGAGTTCACTGTTGATTGCGACGTCTACGCCGTCATTCTGCTGTATTTCCCCCATGGAAAACTCATACCTGGCAAGCCGAAACTAGAATTCGAAGGCAGGCCGCTGAAGTGCTAACTGTTGGATTCGAAGGCACGTCGCGCATTAGCGCAACGGAACTGCGCCAGTTGCCTCAGCTATCGGCCGCTGCAATCGCCTTTGCCATAGCAGTGAACATCGGAACTACTTCGGATGTGGGCGTCCAACCAGAGACATCGACGCGGTAGTAGAACCCGTGCGTTCCCATGACAAAAAACTCTTCGTCACCGATGACGGCACCAGCGCCGATACGGGTATCGGTGATCGGATTAAAAGGCGACGTCTTCGACGACTGTTCATCCCGCTCGGTCTCTCCCTTCCAGAAAGCCAACGCCGTCGCCGCGTCCTTATCGAGCACCCCGTACCCGCCGTAGCAAGTCATCCTGATCCGCAACTCATCAGGACTGTTCATCCCACTCGCAGAGGTCCACTCCCAGCTGCATTCTGACGTTCCCTGGAGATAGGTCTGATCCGACGCATTCGGGTCAAGTCGAGCGGTTCCGGGCACGATGTAGGGGGTGAAAAAGCTGGTGGCCGCAATCTGCGTGCCGAAATCGCAGGCACCAACGTGCGGCGGCGCAGTCACGGTGCTCACCGCAGTTGCCGGCGTCGTATCGCTCTGCGATTGCGCTGACGTGGCGTGACCGCAGCCGGCAATCGTGACGACTATCGCCGCGCTTGCCACGCATTGCGCCAACAGCGAACCGCCGCTCCCGCGCGTCACTGCGTAAGAGTTCATATTGCCTGGGTCCCAAGCAGTTTCGTCATCGTGGGGAGATGTTCGCGGTAAACCGGACGCCCATCAATTCGCAACAGCGATGGCCATGTTCGGGTCCTCAGCGATCGACTCATGTGAAGACCCCTACTGGTTCCGCCGGCGACGATGGCACACACAGTATCGACAGAACATTCCGAGATCTAGGGGGAGGCCGCGCCGAAACGGGAGTTCATCCGATTTGACGGACAACCTAGGCGTCCTCGCACAAACGATCAACGCGCTGCTATAAAAACGCCCGGTTTGGTAACTGGCAAATTGCCGTTAATTAACTGTGAACTAGGTAACGACTGGCCGTTTCCCCCATCGGCGCCGACCACGGGCACATCATTGCTGCATACGCTGCTGGCGGGCGTTGAGATGCGTGCGCATCCACTCGCTCGTCGCGATTGGGATCGAGGCAGAATGGCGAACTTACAGTTCCTTGCTCTCGGCTTCGCCACCATGGGCGCCGCCAAAAGGGCGGTCGCAGCGATTGCCCAAGCGTGGCCCGACGACAACTTCTCTGGGATGCAGACAATGCTGGTCGGCCCCAAGACACTGCACGGTTCGCGAGACATCACGACCGACCATGCTGCACACGAACTGGTTGATATACGGCCCGCGGCCCTGGTAGCGGGAATTATGGACGCCGAGCCTTGGCGCGTGCCTGGCATTGATTCGAAATGGCATGTCGCCGATTGGGCAACAACAGATTTGCCGATACCTGAATACAACTTTGTGGACTCGCTAACCGAGTTATCCCAGGTGGGTTCGGTGGTACTGGTCCCTGTTGACACCATGCCGAGCTCTGCTGAGGTTGGTGCGTGGTTGTCGCGATCGTTTGCCGCACCGGATGTGGCCGAACCTGCGGCCATCACGAGTTTGGTTCTCGACCAGCCTGCAACGGCGACGTTGGACAGCATCAGCGGCGAACTCGCCGCGATTACCGGACTCACCTACGAATTGCAGGTTGGTGAAGGCAGCGACCTCACCATCACTGCAGGCGATCCCCCCGCGGCCGTAGTCGTCGCCGAAGGTGGCGGCGGCGGCCGCGTTGTGCGATATGTGGAGGGCCGCTACCACAGGCGAGTTCAGGTCGATCAAAGTTTTTTGATCGCAGTCCAAATCTGTACCGACCGGCCTGAAGGTGGGGCGACGGTCGCTATTGACTTGCCCGCCGGGGGAACCCGCGTGCATGCGATGCTGAGTCCGTCGCCAGGTATGGAGGTGGAGTCCGAGCAGAATCTGGAATTGGTTGTGCCGCCCAACCGACCCACTGGTTGGCACGCGTGGGAGGTGCGCGTCAAAGAGGAAGGACATCACCAGGCGGTGGTGTGCTTTCACCACTGCGGCGAGGTACTGGCTGCCCTGGTGTTCGACGTTGAGGCTGGAGAAGTCCTCAGTCCCGCGTTGACGTCAGCCCCTCAAGCCATTGACCTGGCCCCGCTGACCACAACCCAGGGGCTGCTCGTTGTGAGCTCGCCAGGGCCGGGAACAATGCGCTTCGTCGGCCTGGACGGCCAGACCGCCGGTGTGGCCGTCGTCGACCAGGCGTCGATCGATCCGGCCGTGCTTACAGCTATCCGAGGACGTCAGAGAGAACTTTTGGACCGCATTGCGCGCGCAAATTACGTGGGGTGCTCCGAGTTTGAGGACGCCGAGCAAGTGCGCGAGGTTGGCATCGACCTGTTCGATTTTCTGCCTAAGAAGATAAAAGAATTTCTTGTTGACGGTCTGAAAGACTGGCAATCACTGAAAATTGAAACCGATGACGACTCGCTGGCATGGGAACTGTTGTCCCAGAACCAGACAGGCCCCAAGTCCTACTTTGCCAATCGAGTGCCTTTCCTTCGATGGAGGACAGGTATCGGACCCCCGAGTCCGGCTCTGGCGTTCACGCGGCCATTGCTGGTTCAAGGCGATGAGCTGGCGGCCGACCGCGGCGACGCGGCCAGTTTCGAGAAACAGATCCAAGAACTGCAGCGCCGCCTCAATGCCGGTGACGATTCGGTGATTACCGACACCGCCACGCTCACCACCCGAGTCCAAGAGGGCAACTTCGATCTGCTGCACTACGCCGGCCACATGGCCTCAGACAAAGACAGGCCGTCGATGTGCATTGGCAACAACCAGTACAGCGTTGCCCGGATCAGGACCCTAGCTCCGGCTGCGTTGACTCGCCGGCCGCTGGTGTTTCTCAACGCCTGCGCCACCAATACCGAAACGCCCCAACTCGCTGGCCCCTCCGGATGGGTCAAGGAGTTCCTCTCCGCCGGCGCCGGTTCGTACATCGGAACCAACTGGCGGGTAAGGGCTTCCACCGCCGAACGCTTCGCTGAACATTTCTATGACGCCCTCAACCGTGGAGAGGGCTTAGCGGCGGCCTCCTTCACTGCTCGCCAAAACACGTTGAGACAGGCCGAGTGGGCATCGTTGGCCTACACCGTCTACGGGCACCCAGAGGCCCGTGTCACCCCCCAAGCCGCACCCCAATCAACCTAGGGAGATCCGATCTCGATGTGCCGCCGAAACACACCAGATCCGCTGCTGTCCATCGTGTCCCGCGAAGAGTTCACACTCTTACGGAACATGCGCACCGGAGTGGAACCATTGAGCACCTGGGTAAACTTCAAAGAAAGAGGCCCATTCGAGCCGGTCGGGCAGCTCGATACCTTGATCGTCGGAGACCTTCCAAAATTCACCGTCGCTTATCGAGACCGCGCTGACATCGCGGCGCAGAAAACAGCCGTCTTGAACGCCGATATCGGGCTGAATTTTCTTGCGGGGTTCTTCAGTGTTGTCGGCTTACCAGCTTTGACCAAGCTCAAGACCCGAATCGCGGGTATGCATAAGGCACATCTGCGAATCAGGATCGACGGCGTCCAAGAATGTAGCGTCGACCTCGGCAAAATCGGTCAAGTTCTCGGCTCAACACGGATTGGTCCGGAGCAGGGCAAGTTGATCACCGATGGCCGCACGATCGCGTTCGCCTCTGCCGTCCTCACGGCGCGCTCTGTTTCCGTGCAGACAGTGACACAGGCAGGTGCTGACCTGGAACTGGGAGCTGACGTAGTGGCCGTCGCCGACCTCAAGACGGGCGCCAGTGCCAAGAGTGAAAGCTCATCGGAGGTCAGCTTCACCGGAACGACGCCAGTAACCTTGGGTGTCCGGCTCTACGAGTTGGTCGTTGACGCGGAGCGCAGGGCCCTGAGATTTAACCGCGCGCCGGGGTGGGACGTCCTCAGCGAGGAGGCAAAAGCTGTCTCACGACCCGATGCGTTGTACATCGACGGAATCGGCGACGATCTCGATCTCATCGCGGACCTATAACTGACCATCAACCTGCATCGTCGTTTCGCAAAGAGAAGCACCGATGGGCGAGCCTACGGAAGCACTAGAATCTCCGTCAGCCGTCAAAGGGGCATAAGCGCGAGTCGCCGCGGTTAAGAGTGAGACGAGAAATGATCGGTCTCGAATCTTTAGATTCGAGACGGTCAGTCAACGAGTAGCCGTGCTCCGGTGGCGAGTGCGGCCGTGGTGGAGACGCCGAGAAGCGCGCGGGCGGTGTCGCTGAGATGTGACGGAGAGGCGAATCCTGCGTCGGCCGACGCCTGGGTCAGGGATTTTCCATCGGCCACTGCCGTTGCGGCGTGGATCAGCCGGACCCACAGCCGGTACCGGCGAAACGTGGTCCCGGTCTCGGCGGCGAACAACGTAAGGAAGTAGGACGGTGAAAGGCCCACTGTTGCAGCGGCTTCCGATGCACTGAGGGTTGTCTGCGGATCGCTGCGGATCTGCTCGCCAAGCAGGGTGATCCGTGGGTCGACCGGTCGGCGGGTACTGGGCGAGGGCACCCCGAGTTGTTGAAGAATCCCGTCAGGGTTGAAGACGTCCTGAGTGAACATCTCGATGAGGATGCGCTCATTGCGGTGACCGCTGTAAACACCCTTGCCGGTGTCGCGCATCCCGTCGGTGCAGTTCGCCACTCGTGTGGCCGTGGGATCGAACGTGCACACTGCTACCCGCTCCGGCACCTGCACAATTTGCGTCACTGCTTGCGCTGGGATGAACACCGAACGGGCGCGCACCGAGTGGCCGTCGGCTGTCATTGTCAGCGGTCCCGATATGCCAAGGATGAGGGCGCCCACCATGCGGGCGTGCCCGCTCAAATCCAGCGGCGGACCGAGGTAGATGGTGGCGCCCAGCGACAGCCAACATACGGGCCGGTCATCGAGGGCGAACGTTTCTGGAAGCGCATCGACGACCATGACCGCATCGTAATGACCAGACAACGACGGCAGCCGGTCTGCTGTACGAGAGGGGTGAATGGTGAGTGGTGCCTGGGGAAATCGGTGGTTCGCCGCGACGGTCGGGGCGTTCTATGACTGGGCGATGCGACGGCAACCGGTGGCCGACGGGTACCTGCGCCTGATCGTCGGGGCCGATGCGCGGGGATTGCTTGGTGCCATGGATGCCGTGACCGCCATGCCTGATGGCTCATCGATCCTGGATGTGCCGTGCGGTGGTGGGATCACCTTGCGCAGGCTGCGTCCGGGTCAGCGGGTACGTTACGTCGCGGCGGACATCTCACCGGCGATGCTTGCGCGCGCCCGCCGCTATAGCGATGCGGGCGGCGATCCGATGGTGGAGTTCGTCGAGTGCGATATCACCGGCATGCCGCTCGGTGACGGCGAGTTCGATCTGGTCGTGTGCTTCAGCGGGCTGCATTGTTTGCCCGACCCGGCGGCAGCGGTACGGGAAATGGCGCGGTGTGTGCGGCCCGGTGGCCGCGTGATCGCTGACGTCGCGCTTCACGGTCGGCTGCGGCGCTGCGATGCCTTCATGGCGTTCGGTCGACGCTTCCTGGTGTTCGGCCCGCCTGCGACGTTGTCCGAGGCTTGCGGCTGGTTCATCGACGCTGGACTGACCACCACAACACGGCACCGGGCCGGCGCCCTGGTCTACATCGACGCCCAGCGTCCCGTTCAGGCCGCCGCTGCAGAACGGCTTACCGGTGACAGCTATCCCGGCCGGGGCGGATCGGAAAAGTGACAAAAATTTGAGAAACAGCCCGCGTGGCACCGGGTGAGAACGTCGTCGTCTGCCCAATTCAGCGATTGGGATGTGACAAGCTATCTGAGAACGGACAGCCGCCGCCGGCACTGCCCGTTCTCAAATGTGATGTCACATTCTCAAAATCGATGTCACACCGATGTCACAAGTGACTCCAGAGATCTCCTGCAGTCTTGGTCTAAGGAATGCCCCCAGCGACACGACACCGCGGGCCGCGGCGGACCGCCAGGAGTACGCGGGCCCGGTCACTGACATCGGGGCGCTGCCGCTGTTGGTCTAGACGTGGGAGCCTGCGGACATCGCCGCGATAACGACGATGGCGGTGAGGCCAAGGCTGAGGTAGCCGACAACCAGACCTGTGATCGCCAAGCCCCGTCCACCCTGGCCGGACCGCTTCATCTGTGACAGGGCGATGTGTCCGAAGATGATGCCCAGCGGAAAGAAGTTCCACGCTGCAATCAGCGAGAAGATCGCCATCGTGTTGGTGGTCGATTGCTGGGGCCGGAACCCGGGAGCGCGGTCTGCGGTAACCGGTTCACCGTCTTTGGTGTAGCCGACGATGGGATAGAAGGGCTTGCCGTCGCTCGTATAACCCGAGGCCCTAGGTGCGACTGGGCGCGGGGTGTACCCAAGCCCAATCGGTGCCCGCGCACGCCGCCGTACACGCAGACCTATTGCGATGAGCGCGATTCCGCATCCGAAGAACAGGCCGACTGCGCCCACGTGCAGTACCCACAGCAGCACCCGCAATGGTGGAGTCTTTCCGAGCGGATCGTGGTCCTGCCAGATGGTTGCGGCGACATATGTCGCGACGGCGACGACCGCACTGGCGAGTTGGATGGCGCCGAGTTTGACGATCCGCTGACGGTTGTCGTTGTCCATGAGTCTCCAACTTGGGATGTGGCGATGTTCGTCGCTCGCTGGCAGGCGATGCTATCGAGCCGCTAACTGTTGTGCTCCGGATCCACAGTCCCGCGCGAAGGAAATCATCCGTTCGATGGACATGGAAGCCCACGATTCGAGCGCGGATTGGTCAGGAGGCCGATGGCTGTCCAAGACCATTGGACGCCAGACTATGAGCAAGTCGCCGCCGACACGACCCCACGGAGCCCGATCCGCCGACTGTTGGCCGCTCGCAGGGTTAGCTGTGAGCGCACGACCTTGCCAGCAGGTCCACCTTGTGTCGCCCGAACAGATGAATCGTCGCTCGTTTGCCCTGTCTGGACTCGCGGTATGCACACGGAACCGATCGAGTTCTGGTATATCTCCTGATGAAACGCCGAGAAGCGTTATTACTAGGGAGAAAACGGCGGGGGATCGTTCCCAGGCCACAGTCGCACAGGAGGGGCCGGGCATGCCCGCAATCAAGTTCGCCACAATGGTATATCGCTGTGCGCATAACAGCCGCTGTCAACCGCGGGTAACGACCGCACTGGGATTGCTGACTGTCGCCGCGGCCTGCCTCGCATTCGCGAGCCCAGCAGCGGCCGATCCCGCCGCCACAGTCAAGGCCAGGACTCAACGCATGTCCGACGCTAACCTGAGCTCCAATCAGAACGGCTGGTATAGCGCCGGCGAGCACCTGTCGCTGGTGTGCTCCCGTCGGGGCCAGCCGGTGAAGGGATTCTTCAGCTTCAACATCCCCGGTGGCTGGGACAACCTCTGGTACCGAACCTCGGACGGCAACTTTGTCGCCGACGTCGACATCGAAACCGGCACCCTCAGCGACATCACCCCCGACTGCGGGCCCGACCGAGCCGCCGCAGCGCCGGCGCCGGCTGCGCAGCCACCGGCCAGCGCGTCAAGCGCAGGACGCGTCATGGGCAGAACTCAGGCGAGAAACCCCGGCGTCGCTGGGCAATGCACTTGGGGCGCGGCACAGAAGTGGTTCGAAGCGACCGGCGGCCAGTTCTACCCAGCACTCAGCGGCGACGCCCTGGAGTGGGCCAACTCGGCTCGCGCAGAAGGCTGGACAGTCGTCAACGACGCGCAACCACGGTCCATCGTCGTGCTCCAACCAGGAGTGCACTACGCCGCAGGTGCCGGCCACGCCGCCTGGGTCGACTCGGTCGAACAACGCGCTGACGGCAAGTACGTCCACATCACCGAGATGAACAATTCGGCGCGGGGTGGCGTTGGTGTGTTCGACAACGACGTCGAGAAAGACGTGCCAGGAATGTCGTACATTTTGCTTCCCTGACTTGCTAACCCCAGATAGACAGCCGCGACGATTGCCGTGTATTCACCAAGGTCTGGTGGTGGCCCGGCTAACTCGAGTAAGCACAATTCCACAGGCATGTTTTTTCGACGGCAGCCTGGCAACGACCGCGGCCTGGCAAACTCGGGGCTGAGTCGTTTGCTGAGGGAGCCCCGCCGTCGACGTCCTGACTCGTCTGGCCCTGCTGTGGCTCGCGACTATCGGCCGAACGGGTGGGTCATGGGGTCATGGCCGACAGCCTGGCCCGCTGATTGTCTTGGCGAGATGGACAAGCGTCTTGATCGGCACCGGCGAGCAGGTGATCGTCGCGCAGATGCCGGAGCCGCCCATGCCGACACCTCCCGCGGTATGAGGTTGGCGACCCGAAAAGGTGGATGAGTCCCGGCGAAGACCCTTGAATCGCAATATTGTCTGACATGATGTGGTCGATAATTCGATGGAAGGCGAAGCCCCGCTAGCGCGGTCGGTTCATCAAGTTTAATCGAGCATAGATTGGAGAATCTCGTGAAGGCGCCCCTCGCTCTTTTAGTGGCGGCATCGCTTGTCGCCGCGGCCGGCTGCAATAAAGATTCCAATACTGCAAACGGATCGGCTACTGATGCAGCAGGGAATGCCGGAAGGCAGGATGCGGCCGTAAGTGAAAGTAGCGGCGGATTGAAATTCACACATAATGGCGAAAGCGGCGTGATCAATATACCCGCAAGATGCGTGACGCTCACCAGACCGAACGACCCAATTTCAGGTGCCGTCCAAATAACGTACGACGAGCAAGTATTCAAATCCATCGGAGACAGGCTTTATCCCAACGATGACGCCCTCCATCGGCTTGACAAGATCGATAACTACATCTTCGATCTTAATCCCGACGGAACGGTCGCCGACATGTTTATCGAGTACAAGGACAAAGATGTGTCCGGCGGCATGAATGCGACTTGGTCTGTGACGGGAAAGACATACTCGATTCAAGGGCCGGTCGCTGTTGTTAATTCACGTCAATTGCAAGGTCCACCCAATCAGGTGCATGACTTTCCTTGGCAGGCCACGGTGACATGCCCCTAGCGGGTACGCGAGAAGCCGACTGGTATCACACTTCTCGAGGTAGTCGTAGTCGCGATAGGGACTGCCCTGGCTGTGGCCGATCTATTGGTGCTGCACCCGACCGACTGGTCGGCGTTGCGCCGGATCGAGAACGGGATGAATCGTTTTATGACCACCCGACCCCACCCCGGGGACCGGGCTGATTCGCTGTGGGGCCTCCAGGTCAACGTACCCGCCGGCGATGTCTCAAACATGAAGCCGGCATCAAACCCGGGACGGTTCATCCTGCTGCGCATCCACGATGGCGGTGTGGTGTGATCTACAGCTATCAGCAACATTGGAAGGCTGGGGAGAGATGGTTCGTAGTGGGCGTGCAAAGGATGATTCGAGGGCACCTGCGCAGAAGCGTAACGGCCTCAGAAGACGTCGAGGTCTCAGTAGGGCTGTTGTAATTGGATTGCTTACCAGTGCCCCGCTAATCGGATTCGGCATTACGGCCTGCGGAGCGGCTGAACGTCATAACTCAGAATCTGCGGATTCGGTGCAATTGCACGCAGCGCCTTATGCGGACGCAGACCTCACAAAGACAACCGTCCCGTACTCACAATTTTCCCAACTTCCCATTGGTGTGCAAATTGACAAGACTGCAAGATATTTCAAACGTGCGCTTGAAAACGGTGCTCTCAATCAGTACCTCGTCGACAACAAGGCGGCTAACGGCTACGACATGCAGGGTGGCATAGGTACCGGCTCGATTACCGACACTCCTCAGGAGCAGGTAAACATGCTTACAGTGAAAGTAGACATCGCCCGCGATCTGGCAAAAACCGACCTTGACCTAGCCCAAGACCTCATTTCGGGAATCTACAAGACGGGCACACCGTCGTACAACGCAGAGATTTCCGAGATAAAAAAGATTAGCCAAGGCAATGAACTTCACCCCACGCCAACCACGTTTACCACGGGAGCAAGCAGTAAGGTATTCACGGCTGGTTCATTCGCCAACACTGTGGCAAATGGCACCCTCACCCAGGTTTACGTTACTGGTGAACTCGTCACAGGTAGGGTTTTTGACAGCGTCGTACAAGAAATGAAGAGCTCTCTCGACCCGTCGGTATCCGAATTAATCGCTGTCGACGAAATTGATTCAAAAGACCCGCTTTATACTGAACACTTTAATAACCTCTAGGCTGATCTGAGGTCTACTCAATACCCTTCTCGCCAAGCTCGGTCCGGATTGGGGACGACGACGCGGTTTGGGGGACCTTAGGGGATGTCACCCGAGCAGTGGTGCACACGCCTGCTGCTGATCAGCTGAACGTGCACGCGGCGCGGATACCGAATTCTGCATCCGCGCAACGACGGAGAAAGCGCGTCGATGAATTCGGCGCTGCCGACTACCGCCCCACCTACACTTAGTGGTCTAAAGCGGGACTGGAGGGGCTGCTATGGCAATCTGGCAACGATCGGTCGGCTTGCTGGCATGCACGATCGCACTGACCCCCGTGGCCGCTTGGGCTACTGGTCCAGCGCATGCCGACTGCGTTCTCATTGGCACTCCAGAGTGCGATGATGGACAAGTCGACGACATGGGGTTCTCGGCCGCGTTGGCTCCATATGGAATCACCTTTCGATCGCGCCAAGCCGGGATTCATATGGGACGCCAAATCTGTAGCTGGCTTGACACCTTCAACGCACGGACGCCCTCCAAGGTGATGGACAACACCCTTGCGGCCAATCCTGGGCTCTCACAAGCTGACGCCAGCCATCTCATCCGCGCCAGCATCCAGACTTTCTGCCCAATCTATTAGCGATTTACGCCGTCGTTGATCTGCCTGGGCCATCCGCACCGACAGCAGCCAGCGGAAAATCACCAGGGGGCAGTGCCGTCCGCTGACGGGCAGTAGACGGCGTGCGCGGCATCCACGATCGTCACAATCTGATCGTGACTCATTGATGGTGCCTGGCTTTGTATATTCGCTTCTACGGCCGCTGGCATGTTTCCGTGTTGGATGTCGTAGCAAATGCTCTTCGCCGTGCCGAGCAGGCCGAGTGTGCCCGTCCCCCCGTTGGGCGTAATGCCGGCCTGCGCCAGTCGGCCGAGGAACGCTGAGTCGTTGGTCGCCCGTGTATCACCAGGACACGGAGTATCCGGCGTAAATCCACCAGATGGAGTGAACCCAGTACCGCCATCTGGTCGACCAAATAGACCGCCACCGCAGGCGTCGCCGGGGGCAGCGCTGGCGGCAGCCACGCCGACGAGTGGTGCAGCCACCAGCAGGGCCAACACCCAGGCTGCAGGCATCCTCATTGACTTCCGCTTCTGCGCCACACCGGACCTCCTCGTTGACACCCGCAAGACGCCATCGTAGAAGGCAGGCAGCCCATGTGGCCAAGGAACGCTCGACAATGCGGTGTCCCCGGATCGGGGTAAGTTCCTCAAGTCCGGTGCGCCTAGCTATGAACGCCACCTGGCAGGCCTGGGTAGATCGGACCTGGTGTCGACCAGACCGCGTGACGTCAACGGCACTCTCTGGTAGGGATTCATTCGCCGTCGACAGACGGCTTGCGGACGCTCCCACTCCTACCTACCCGGGCGCTCATCGGCGGCCAGCGTGGATGCGCCACGGTTGTGCCAGATATGTGTCGTTGGGTTTGCTTTCTCTCTCGCCGTGTAGTTCAGCCCGTGTGCTCCAGTAGGAATTCGCTGATGTTGTGTGCGACGGCCTCCGGCTGGTCCAGCATCGAGAGCACATACGCGCCCCTGATCTCGCGGTAGCAGGCGCCCGGGATGAGATCGGCTAGGCGGCGTCCATGGGCTGGGGGCATGACCTTGTTGTCCGGCGACCAGAGCACGAGCACGTCCCCGTGAAATGTCGCCAGGGCCTCGGTATATTTGATAAGGGCGTGCTTGTTGAACGTGCTGCGAGCGTATGTCGTCACGTCGCGGCGGACCGCCCGATCATTCAGGGTTGACTCGGTCCAGCCGATGATCAGGTCATCGGGTACCGGTGTTGCGGCCATCTGCCCGAACAGCATCGGGAGCCGGCGCAGCCAGGGCACCCGCAGTTGGCTTGCAGCGATCCAGACGCCTCCCGGGAGCCGAGCAGCCAGCGCCGCCATCTTGCCGGGAAGACCTGGTGGGAAGTTCTCGAACGCCTCGCATGGCAGGATCACCTGGCGCGCGACACGGGCATCGCGACCGCGTGCGGTGAGGAACAGTGCCCCGCCCCAATCGGTGTGGACCATGGTGACGTCGTGCAAGTCGAGTGCATCGAGGAAGTCCGCGACAATGCCCTCCAGACCAGCGAGGGTGAGATCCGCGCCCTGCCGCATCGGTACCCGGTGTGCGCCGAGCGGCAGCACCGGGCGAATGTAGCGGAATCCATCGGGCAGGAGGCCAAGCGTCGTATCCCACACTGTGTGATCCATCATCAGGCCATGCAGAAGGACGACCGGCGGCCCCGAACCGATCTCGTCGTACTCAATTGAGCCCGCGGCCGTCTCGGCCCGGGACATCACTGCGGAGTACCTCATGCGCACCTCTCCGACAGACCGTACTACTGACCATATTTTCGCGAAATGCCCAGCGATATAGGACGTTTCGATAATCGCCATCCCGATTCGGTGCCCGACCGACGCTGGAGTCGCCGCTGCGCCTTCACCCGGCGGAGTCCGGCCACGTCAGAATTGACGGCAATCGTCGTCGTCGAATCACAACCCGTTACGGATGATCAGGTCGAACATGGGTTGCCTCTCTCAGTTGCCTTGCGTGTGTTGGTATTTGGGTGTTGGTGCGCCGCTTCGAGTCATCGGCGTGCTGGGTGACCCGGGCTGTGGTGTCTGTGCGCGGTGTGCGATAGCCAGGGCGAGCGCATCGGGTGCCTCGATGGGAATCCAGTGGGAGACGTCGTGGAGTGTGACCAGTTCGTATGGCGCGTCGACGTATCGGTGTGTCCCGGCGACGGGTGTTCTGGTGATCGCCACGTCGCGATCGCTCCACACGAGGGTCGTTGGCACGCTGACTTTTTCGAGGGCATGTCGAATGTTGGCGAAAGGCATGGCGCGGTACCACATGAGTGCACCGGGTAGTGCTCCGTCGTCGACGATCTCAGTGCGGAAGCGTTCGATCGCTGTTGCCGTCATGCCGAAGTGACGCAGCATCCACTGTCGCTGCATCAGCAGTTCGGGAAGGTAGGGGAGCTGAAAGAGCGCTATGTACCAGGACTTCAGAATCTGGCGCGAGGTCAGCAGGGATCGCAGGTAGGCGCGGGGGTGTGGAATGGAGACGGCGGTGAGGGTGCGCACATGCTGCGGTGAGGATGCGGCGAGGTTCCAGGCCACCACTGCGCCCCAGTCGTGGCCGACCAGGTGGACAGGCCGCCCGAGGGCGTCAATGACCGCGGCGGCGTCAGCCACCAAGTTCTTCAGCGTGTAGTCGCACCGTCGGCGTGGTCGGGCGCCGGGTGAGTAGCCGCGTTGATCGACGGCAATCGTTCGGAAACCGGCCTCGTGCAGGGGCGGTGTGACGTTTCGCCAGCATGTGCTGCGTTCGGGAAATCCGTGCAGGAGCAGGACTATGTCGGCGGCAGGCGGGCCTTCGTCCGCGACGGTGAACACCAGCCCGGCATGGTCGATCTCGCTGAGGCGGACGTCAGACATCGGCGGCTCCCAGTAGTGCGCGTGGATGGTCCCGGCCGGCGTCCTCGGTGCGGGGTGCGCGGTGGGGGTCGTGCAGTGTGGTGGCTTTTGTGATGCGGCGGGCGCGAAGGGAACTCGACTGCTGGCGAAGTCGCTGACCGGTCAGCGTCAGTGCGTCGCGTAGCAGTTGCCCACGGTCGCCTTGGTTGGAGTTCCACCCGTGGGCCAGACCTCTGAACAGGAGTCCGGGGTGCATGACGCGGGTCGAGGCTAGTGAATGGTCCATCATGCGCACGAAGCGCTCGACTCCGTCGCCGGTGGCCGTGAGTTCGGCGAGCATCCCTAGCAGCAGCGGCGGGATGGGCCCTGGCGCCCCCAGCATCTGGGCTAGCCAATACATGTCCATCGCGTCGCGGTCTCGCCAACGCCACCAGTCCACGAGTGGGCGGTCGCCGTGTCCTGCGAGGGCCCGCTCGATAGCCGGTGCGAGTTGTTCGGTCTGTCGCAGGGCGTCGGCGATGCCTTGGCCTGGGGTGGGGTCTTTAAAGTGTCCGGCATCGCCGACCAGCACCCAGCCGCTGCCCGCCGACATGCGGAAGTAATTCCGGCCGCGGGTCATCACGTTGTGTTTTCCGACTTGCCGTGCGCTTGGCAGCACGTCGGCCAGCTCTGGCCATCGGCAGATATCTTCGGTGAAGGTGGCGTCGCTGGTCTTTGAGGCGTCCCGCCAGGTGGCTCGGTCGTGGGTCACGGTGACCATGAACAGGCCGCTGTCGGTGGGGCTTCCGAGGTACCCTGCCGCGCCGATCCTGCCAACCCAGAGCGTGTCTCGCGGTGCGGTTGCTTCAGCGAAGTAGCGCCACTGGAAGACCCTGGGGACATCGACCGATAGGTAATCGCGTGCCCCGGCCAGGCGGGCCACCGTCGACTTGGTGCCGTCTGCGCCGATCACCAGGCCCGCGCGAAGGTCGCCGCTGGTGGTCTCAACGCCGTTCACGCGTCCGGTGGCATTGGACGTCAGTCCGGTCACGGCCGTCGACGTGAGCACAGTCGCCCCCGCAGTGCGTGCCTGATCGACGAGGAACTCGTCGAGCATGATCCGGCGAACATTGAGCATTGGCGCGCCGGCGGACCTGGTGATGTCACCGCTCTCGACACGCATGTCGTCGAATGCCAGCCGCATCCGGGTGATCGGGTCAGTCATGGCCGAAACCGCGTCAGCCAGCCCGAGTCGCTGCAGCACCCGCACACCGTTGGGTGCGATCGCGTGCGTCGAGGGCGTATCGCTGGGGAATTCCGCTTTGTCAACCACGCACACGTTCAGGCCTCGGCGCGCAAGCATCAACGCAAGTGGTGAACCCGCGCACCTGGCGCCAACGATGATCACGTCGAAAAAGCTGGTCATGACCTGGTCTCCTACTGGGAATCGGTGGCAGATAGCCCTGGGCGTGAGTGGGCGTCACGCGTTCTCGTTGTGGCGCAACGAAGACGATTGCGAATGGACGGTACGGCCAACGGGTATTTAAAGATTCGCTCTTCGGCTGGTAAAGGCGCGCCCGAATTGCCGCTCGAGCGCGGGATACACGACCACGTAGCGAAACGGCTTGATGAAAGCCATGTACGCGCGCCCGAACCAGCCCCGAGGTTTGACGTACACAGCCATCTGTGCGTGATAGTTGTCAGAGCCCTGGGGGACCCAGGACAGGTGCATCACGCCGTGGACGGTCGGATTGGACAATTCTGCGGCGAATTCGTTCTGCGTGCGGTACAGCGGGACGAACGGCAAATGTTGGAAATGCACGCCGCTCGCGGTGTCGCGCAGGTCGGCCGGTACGCGATCGCGCAGGGAGTCGATGCCGGCGCCGGGGATCGGCGGCCCGGCGTCGTCGAGTGCGGCCGTTGAGATTTCACCCAGATCAAACAGCCGCCCCAGCCGGTCACGCGCGCCCCACACAAACCGTGTCGGTAGGGAGTCCGCATGGGCTGGGTCGAAGCCTGCCGCCAGTGCAACGACGTCGTTAAAGTCATCTTTCCCGCCCGCGACATCTGGCAGTGCCCATACGTCTTCCAGGGTGAAATCGGTAACGAGGGAATGGATTTGCCATTGGTGTGCCTGTTGCACCGCGTTGGGGATCCTCATGCAACACCTCCTTTATACGGATGCGTATAACGCTAGCGGCGAGGGCGAGCCACGTCAATACGGTGCCGTATAATGTGATGATGCCGGCTAGGAAAACGCCTCCCGAAGCGTGGGTCCACGCCGCGTTCGTAGCCCTGGCCGAGGGCGGTCCTGACGCCATCCGCGTCGAAGCTCTCGCCGCCACGATGGGTGTTACCAAAGGTGGCTTCTATCGTGAATTCGCCGACCGCAACGCGCTCATTGAGCGGGTTCTGAACACCTGGGAGCAGGCCGTTGTTGATGTCGTTATCACCCAGGTAGAAGACTCTGCAGATGAGCCGCGCACCAAGCTCCGTCGTTTGTTCGACCTGGCCCGCGGGTACACCAGCGAGACCGACGCACTGTCTGTCGAACTGGCAATCCGCGACTGGGCGCGCCGCGATCGCGGCGTTGCGCAACGGCTGAGCCGGGTGGATAACCGGCGAATGGCCTATATGCGCACGCTGTTTCGACAGATCAGCGCCGACCATGACGATGCCGAAGCGCGCTGCCTTCTAATTTTCTCGCTGTTTGTGGCCAACAGTTTCATTGTCGCCGACCACGACGGCCGCACCCGCGACATGGTGATCGACGCGGCCCTGGACAAGGTGCTCGCTTAGTCCTGGCGGTGGCGCTTATCTGGTCCGTGGGCGTAGGAGAATCCTTGCGAAGCAACGGCATTGAGGAAATTGCGCGGTTGTGCGACCTGCGTCGGGGCCAGCGCGCCTCCTCGGTTGAACTGGTCGTGCAGCGTAAAGGCGGGCGATTCTGGCTGCGATCGGTGCGGTGAGGCGGGGCCAACGAGCGCTCAGTCGGCGTTGGCGATGCAGTAGACGTCGTCCGAGCCGTCTATGCCGCCGCTGAGCGAGACATGAATGTCGCTCGCGCTTCCGGTGCGGCTGACGCTGACCGTGACAAGAGGGTTGTTGGTGTCGCCGTTGGATCGAATCGATTTCGCATCGAAGGAGGTCACTGTGCCGAGCAGTTGGATCGCGGCCGCCGGCATGTTGTTGCATTGCAGGCGGTATTTGGACTCGACGTCGTCAGGGTTGACGGGTTTGCCCACGACGCGGGAGAGGTACCGCAGCACAACGTATTCGGCGTCATTGGCCGTTAGGTCGTTAACGGTGCCGATCGGCTGCACGTAGGGGCAGGCGTAGCCAGACCGAATCTCGCTGCGGCGCGCGGAGACCTGGGTGGTGTTGTCGTTCCAGAGCACTGCGAACTGGCCGTCGACGCCCGGGCGGGTGACCGCATGGAGGATCGGGCCCGGGTCTGTGTACATACGTTTGGCGGTGTCGGGGGCGATGGTCCAGCATTTGGCCACGATGTTGTTGGTGCTCAGTGAGACGAGGTCGTGGACCCAGGCTTGCAGTGCGGCGGCCGCTTGCGGTTGGCCGGGAACCTCGCCGACCACCGGTACCGGGGCTGGGGCGACCCGCTCGGAGTCGTCGATGAGGATCGTGTCGCCGGTCACGATCATGCTGAGCCAGCGATTCTCGGTTTCGGTCTGGCCGTCTTTCTTGAAGTATTTGAGTTGCACGGTAACGCTTTTGGCGTCTCGGGGCTGCACCGATATGAGTTTTACGACCTGGATCGTGGCCCAGAAGCCGTCGTAGCTTTGGCGGCCCACGCGGTTCTGGTAGTTGGTGTCGAGCTTGCTCCACGCATCAGCGGTGTTCGTGGGGAGCGCGTCGTAGTAGGCGGTGACGAGTTCTTTCATCGAGTCGAAGGTCAGTGCCGGTGCCTGACTGGTCCCGCCGGCGGTTCGCTCCATGAAGTGGGCTTTCGGGAACAACACCAGTGCCAGTGCGATGACTGCGGCAACCACGACGCCGGCGACGACGAGTGGGCCTACGCCTCGCCGTGCTCGCGGCGATGGGTCGACTGCCGGGGCTCGGTTGGCTGGTCGGTCGTCGGGTGCGGCGGGCAATGCGGCGGTCGGCGGTTTCGGTTGTGCTGCGCCGGCGACGGTTTGGGCGGGGTCCGCCTGCTTGGTCTTGGCCGACGTGTGGCTCTTGGCACCCGCGGCAGCGAATGCGGCTGCGAACTGCGTGCAGCTCTCGAAGCGTGCGGTGGGAGTGTTGGCCAGAGCAACGGCGAACACCGGGTCAAGTGGCGCGAGTGCTGCATTGTGGCTGGATATTGCCGGCAGTGCGGCGTCGCGGTTGAGCTTGTGGCTGATTACCACCGCGGGGTTGGAGTTTTGGAACGGCACTACGGCGGTTAGCAGTTGGTAGGCGGTTGCGGCCAGAGCGTATTGGTCGGCGCGGCCGTCGAGAGGTTCGCCCATGAGTTGTTCGGGCGCAGCGTAATTCACTGTTCCGAGGACCATGTTGGTGGCGGTGAGCCCGTGGGCGTCTCCCAGCTGGCGGGCAATACCGAAGTCCGCCAGCAGGATGCGGCTCTCTCCGGCGGCGGTGGGCGCGAGAAGAATGTTGGCTGGTTTGACGTCGCGATGCAACAGGCCGCGCTGGTGGGCGTAGTCCAGTGCCTCGGCGACAGCTTTGACGATCGTGTTGACCAGGTCGATCGGCATGCCGGCTGGATAACGCTGCCGCAGCAGTTTCTCGCAATCGGTGCCGTCGATGTAGTCCATCGCTATCCACAACTGGCCGTAGTGCTCGCCTCGATCGTGGACGCCCACGATGTTTTGGTGGTACAGGTCAGCTGCTAGGTCCGCTTCACGATTGAACCTGGACCGGTAGGCACTGTCGGTGGCGGCGGCAGCAGGAAGAACTTTGACGGCATATAGACGCGGTAGTCGGGGGTGGCGCGCTAAGTAGACCTCACCCATTCCTCCCGCGCCCAGCAGTCGCTGAATCCGGTACCCGGCGAACACTTCGCCGCTGGTGAGAGGCATGCGGGCAGCGTACCGAGCACGACATGTGCTGGTGGTGCTATGCCTGCAAACGCTGGCGCCTAGCCGCCCAGTGGGTAGGTGTGGGCCTCGCCGGTGTTCAGGCTGGTGATGGTTGCGCTGGTGAATCGATGATCTGGCGCCGCCGCGCCGTCAAGGCTGATTGCCACGGGGGTGTATATCGGTGTCCCTGTAGCGCAGTTCGGTTCGCAGACCACCAGAAACTGTGTGCCGCGGCCTGATGCGCGAACGGCGTCCCAACTGCTCCAGGTTATTTTGTCGACGCGCAGGGTGTTGTCGCAGATGATCGCGAGTTGCATCGGCCGGATTTGTGGGCCGGAGGAACAGCTGTTGACGGTCGGCGACGGTTGGCCGTGGGCTATCGGCGTTGCGGCAGCCATGGCGGTCAGCGCACTGAGGGCGGTGAATGTCGTTGCGGCTGTCCGCCGCGAACTGTGGTGGACGACCACGGTTCATCCCTTCCCGTGGGCCAGATCGGTGCGCTGATCCTATCGACCGCTGACCGGGCGTGGCCGAGATTCGGTGGTGAAGGGCACCGCTCACACCACCAGCATGTGAACGACCGAATCTTGCTCACCAGCGGCAGATGGACGGTTGATTGAGGCCACCACGAGGCGGGTTAGTTGGCACGCAATCAGCGGTCGGGATCGGGATGACTGAACCTCACCCCGATATCCGCCAGCTTGGCGAGGTGGCTGCGAACCTGGCGCCCCGGTGTTCAGTCACTGAGCTTCGCTCCGGCCGAGACCAGCATTGCCCCACCGACCACCCTCGTTTCGGACATCGGTTACTACCGCGTGCTGTTGATGTTCACAAACGCAGATGACCCGAGTTACCTCGTGATCGGCGGATACATCGACGTCGTCATCGTGCGGCCTAACGATCCCGACCTCGACGACGCGTTGAGCTTGTCGCTGAACATGATTGACTACCCCGAGCAGGGCCAGGCATACGCCGACTTTGTGGCCGATAGCGATGCACTCAAACGTACGTTGGCGCACGCTCTCGCCGACCCGGCTCCGGACCTGATGTTCCTCGTCCTCAACGTCTTCATAGACCCATGTTTCCGGCATCCCGACTTCGGCCTTCTTCTGATTGGCTCGCTATACGCGTTCGGATGTCAACTCGCAGAGGCGAATGGGCTCAAGGCGCCCGTATTTGTCGGACGCATCGGTTCCGATACACCCGACGCGGTTGTCAAGCATTGGGCCACGCGTATGGATGCCACCGTGACTGACGACGGTCTGATGGTGTTGCCTGACAACGCCAGTTTGCCGCGGCTCGAACACATCGTCGCGAAAAGTGACCGCGCTGGGTACATCAAGGTCGACGCCGCAGACTTGCGTGCTCGCCTTGACGCCGAAGACGAGACGCTCACTCCTATGACCGACGGCCGCTATGCGGCTGGCGACTCATTAGAGGAAACCGAGCTGGCGCTCACCACGATTCAGGCTGCTGCGGCCGGTCGCGTCGCGCTTGATGCTGGCAACTACGACGAGGGTGTAGTGACCGAAGTTGTTGCGGCCGTGCGATTCGGGTGTACGAGCGACAGCGAGGATGGACCCGGCGAGCTGTTCGCGCGAGCCGCTGACTATCTCATCGACAATCCCGATGTGTCCGTCGTATCGACCAGTTGGCGCGAGGGTGAGTGCTCAGAACACGGGCTTCATTTCACGCTCGAACTCATCGTTCGCCCCAATGAATAGCTATTGGTCTTCCACCAGTTTCGAACCCCGCGTGGTCATGGCAGGGGAAGCTGGCACGCTGATGTCGCGCATTGAAGTTGAAGACCGCGTTCAGTTCGGCGTCACCCTCGCCCGCTGGCCAAGCTGAAGATCACTTGCTCAACCTGGACCGGCGTCCGCGCGAACCGATCGCCCCACCTGGTTAGCACGTCGAGATAGCGCCGATATTCATGGGTGCGACTGATATCGAGAGTCACGCCGGCGTGATCGTCGAGCCAATCGTGCACCTGCTTGTCCAGGATCGGGGCCGCGCGGGCGTCATCCGGACTGTCCAACGCAGAAGCGAAATAGAGCCACTTCGTGAAGAACGCGCTCGCAAGGTACTTAAGGCGGCCGGCATTGGCCATGAACCGGAAACCTTCGACGGCACCCTTGGCGCGTACCACCTCAACAGCGTCGCTCAAGAGTCCGGGGACATCGCCACGCACCGACGCTGTGTGGGCGCCCTGCTTGACGCCGGTGAGGACCCACCGCACGCGCACCGGGCCGTATCCGCGATCGCCATAGCCCCACACCATGGCACCGACAAACGCTGAGAGAATGCGACCCTCGTCAAGCTCGTCTAGCACCCTCTGGCGAATCAACCCGCGATCGACCCTGGCTGGTAGGTCGTCCAGCATCCGCTGCACTTCGGGAAGATCATGCATCTCGGTGCGCCACCCGGCCGGTTCCCACACGAACGCTCGTTGCGGGCGCGGCGGTTCGGTTAGCGCGGTGGCGAGGAGCGGCGGCACGGGCTCGGGCATTGACTCTCAATCCACTCGGCGCATGAACGGTGTTACTGAGTCAAGCGGCTGGCGGCCGCGGCCGCTACGGATTAGTGGCTACGGCGAGTGATGTCATGGACGGCGAGCAGCGCGGCCGCAACCGCGGCCACATCTTGCAGCAGCACGCGCGCCGGCACCGTCGTCCAGACCACGTGGCCGGCGTGGTCGGCGTAGATCTCGCCGTCAGCCCACGGCCGGTCGGACAGCAGCACCCGCACAGACGGGCACCCCGCCTCGTCGCGCCCGACTACCGGCAACTGAACGATTACGAATCCGCGCTGGCGCAGCAGCCCGGGTAGGACCGAGCCGAGCTGGGAGGCAACCGCCTCCTGGGAATGCTTGATAGTGGCTTCGGTGTGCAGGAACTTCTGGACCCGGGTCTCGCTCAATAGGTTGGGGACACCGGCCACGGCCTGTTCGATGGCGTAACGAGCTGGGTGTGTCCCTTGCGGGCGCCCGGAACCGTTGACGAACATATGTTCGAGTATGACAGGCCGCCGTGAATTACTACAGCTCCAGGCCGTCGCCGTCGATGCTTTGCGCGCGTTCCGCTGCGGCCGCTTCGGCGGCGCGCTCGATGCCTTCCATGATCCGCTGGTAGGACGCGGAGCGGCCGCGCTCGTCGGCGTTGTGCTGCTGCCACGCCGCCGCGCGCCTGTCGCGGCGTTGGTCATTGCGATCCAGCGGTGCGGCGATGTCGTCACCGAGCAGTTCGCGATCGGTGCGTTCGGCCTCGGCGTGCATCGTGCGCGCCCGGTCGTCGTTCTTGAGGATTTCGGTGAAGTGGTGCTCTGCGGCGTATTTGTTTCCGCGGCGCAGGGTGTGGATGTCTTCTCCGGCGACGACCCGGCCGTGCTCATGGTCGGCTTCACCGGTCATCGGCTGGTAGATGTACGCGTGGTTTTCGTCTTTACCGCGGGTCATGCCGACATAGGCCATGGCGCGGCTGGCCGAGTCCGCCAGCACGGTCAGCGCAACACCTTCGGTCGTGGAGTTACCCACGGTGACGCCTTGGGCGGCGTGCAGCGTCGTGGCGTACCCGAGCGTGACGTGTTCACGCAGATACTCGCCCTCGAACACCACGCGCGCTTTGTCAGTGAGTCGTTCGGCGGCGATGCGCCCACCCTTGGCGTCGACGCCGGCCACCACCCACCGGTTGCCGTTGCGCACCTGGTCGACCTGCTTCCCGCGCTGCTGCTCGTCGCCTGCGTGCACGGTGATGCTGACGTCGTTGTTGCGGCTGATGATGATGTCCCCGACCCGCACGTCCTGGTCGCGCGCGACCCGCACGGTGGGCTTGGCCGGCGTGGATTCATCGGTGGCGACCTGCACGCTGGCGGCGTCGGCTTTGGTGTACGCGGTGTGCAGCTTGCGGTTGATAGCGTCGGCCATTTCCCAGCGGTCGCAGATGATCGCCGCGTCTTTCCCTTCAGCGCGGGCCTTCATGTAGGCCGCGGTGGCGTCGTCGGCCATCGCGATCTGGTCACCGGTGTGCAGGCGCCCGTGGGTGCGATACCAGCCCACCGCCTTCTTCAGGCGCTTGCCGCGCCCGTTGCGCAGCGCCAGCGATGCGTCGCGCTCGTCGGCTTGACGCATCCGCCATACCTCGCCGAGGCGCTGCGACCAGGGCAGGTCCGCGCACACCTGCTCGAACATGCCGCCGCGCTTTTTCACCGGCGCGAGCTGGTAGGGGTCACCGACCAGCACCATCTTGGCGCGCCCGACCGTGGCGCATGCCAGCAGCTTGAGTAGGTCGGGGGTACCGACCATGGACGCCTCGTCGACGACGATCACGGTGCGCTTGGTGACGTTGAGCTGGTGGTCGGAGATCAGTTTGAGCGCTTTATCCACGGTCAAGCCGCGGTCGCCGGCTTCGTCGCGCATCGCCTCATCGACCGCCTTACCGGTCGGCGCGAGCACCAGAACTTCCTTGTGGCCGCGGTGCGCGGCGGCGCGCAGCGCTTTGAGCGAGTGCGTTTTGCCGGCGCCGGCGGGCGCTTGCAGCGGCTGCACCAGCCACGGCGAGCTCGCGATGTTGGCGATCGCGCGCGCCTGGTCGGGGGACAGGTCCCCGAGGTCTTCTTCGTGCAGATCGAGCACCGTCGCGTTGTCGCGCTCATCGACCATCTGGAAAATCTGTTCTTCTTCCTTGATGACCGCCGAGACAGTGAGCAGTTCGTGGCCTTCGCGGTGATGCGCTTCGCGCGGCTCGCTGATCCGCAGACCCACGGTGTCCACGATGGTTTCGATCAGTGTGCGCAGGTCGCCCGGCGCGTCGACCGGGACCAGCGCGCCGACGAGCTCCACTAGGTCCGCGCGCGTGAACGCGGCCTTGTCGATCTGCGCGGCCATCTGCGCAATGCGCGCGCGATCAAGCGGCGGTCGCGGCGCATCTGGCTGGGCCGGCGCGTCCGCGCCGGGCCCGATTTCCGCGCCGGCACTGCGCGCAGCGCGGCGCGCGTCTTTCGCGTTCGCGCGCGTTTCGCGCCCTTGCGCGCGCTGCGTTGCGGTCGCGGCTTTGCGTCGTTCCTCGCGCGCGGTGAAATGTGCGTCGCGGTCCAGCTCCAAACCGCGCGCATCCGCGCGCCACATTTCCTTCAGCTGCTCCCACGACAGCGATTCCGCTTTGCGCGGCCGCGTCGCCTTTTGCGCGGCTGCGAGCTGCTGCGCGGTGGGTTCGCCGTCCACGATGACCAGGTTGTCGCGCGCCCATTCGCGCAGCCGCGTTGAGCGCTGTGACCACGCCTTGAGGCAGGCGCGCGTGACGCCGGCAATCTCGGCCATCCCCGAGTGCGCCGCGATGTGGTTCCACTCAAACCCGCGCATCAAGTACAGCTCGTGGCGCAGCACGGCCTGGTAGATGATCCCCGCGGCCTTGGCCTCGTGGTGCAGCGACTTGGAATCAATGGAGACCAGTTGACCGTCTGCGCGCGGCTGCCGGTTAGGCAGCACCACATGCGTGTGTAGGTGCGGATCACCGCACCGCGACGTTTCGTGCTGATACGCGATCGCCACCAGGCCCGGTAGCCGCTCGAGGTCCTTTTTCCCGGTCAGCGGGTTGTGCACCCGCGTGTAGCCGGCGTGCTGGTGCAGGTACTCCATCGCCGCAGAAACGGCCTTCAAATGGGCCTCGCCGATGATCTTTTCGTTCAGGTCATCATGCAGCGCCCGCATCAGCGACACGCTCTTGGGCGCGGCGAACATCAGGTCAAACCCGTGTACCGACTCCTTGGTGAACGCCCGCCCGGATGCCTCGTTCGGGGCGATCCCATCATCGAGCCACCGGGTGACCTCGGCCCCGTCAGCAAACCCGCCAGCGAGCGCATCGGCGCTCAAACCGGTCAGCTCAGCGACCTGGCTTTTTTCTCCGACCACGACCCAGGTCGGTGTCCGGGTGTCTTTTTCTGAGTAGTACTCGCCCAGGCCGCCATTGGCGGACTGGCGATCCATCGCCGCCGACTTCGCCTCGTTGGCGGTCTTTTCGTAGTAGTTGATGCTCCATCGACCCAGTCGGGAAATCGTCAACATCGGCGACAACCCCCTTACTGAAACGGTCACGGCGGCAGCCGGGGACGGGCGGTTGTGGACGCGCCCCGCGCGGCCACGACCAGTCTTGCACATCTTGTGCCAATGTGCCCGAAGTCTAAATGGACGGGAGCATGGTGTGGCGTGCGGGGTGTGAACAGAGGGGGTAGGTGGGGTTGGAGTGGTGCCTGTATGTGGTGAGGGGCGGGGTTAGGGTGAGGTGGATGTGAGAGATATGGGTCTGGGGTGGTGGAGATGGTGAGGGGCGTGAGTGAAGGTGCTAAGGGGCGCCGGAGGCGCGCGGCTCGCGCGTCGACGGCGCCCGAGGTCTTTGGTCGGATGTGCCGAATGGTTGGGCGTGGGTAGTTGCCTGGTGGTCGTGAAGGTCTGGGGCTGCTGATGAGGCTGGCTAACTGAGGAAGGTTGGGCGATGGTCAAGATCAGAGTGGGTCTGGCTGCTGCTGGAGTGCTGCTTTTGGTGATGCTGTGGCTGGTTGTCAGTCATTCGGTGGACTGGGCGGTGACCGACGTACTGAAGGTGTAAGCGCGGCCGGCGAGTAGGTGCGGCAGCACCACGAGGTCGGCATCGCGCGGAACACCGCTGTACCGGGCGCAAAAAAAGGGGGCCGACCCACTCGGGTGAGTGGGTCGGCCCCGCTGGTTTGTGGGTCAGTGTCCGTTGATCCATTCGGCGACGGCGGTGGTGAGGGCGTCGGTGGCGTTGGTGTCGATGACGGTGACGTTGGTGCTGGCGCCGTTGGCGCCGCGGTAGGTGCCTCGGGCGGCGTCGGCGCCGAGGTCGGTCCAGGTGATCTGGTGGCCGAGGTTGTCCTGTGCGGTGAACATCGCGTCGAGCAGGGAATCGACGGGCTCGGTGAGGCTGGTGATGGTGTGGTTGGTGATGATGGCGGCGGTGATGGACATGGGGGTCCGCTCTCGGTTGTGGTGCGCTGCGGGTCAGCGCTGGGGAGCGGCTATGGAAGGAGTTGGCCGTGTTGTCCACCCGGGAGGCCAGGGGCGGCCGGCGGATTTGGCGCCCGCGAGCGGTAGCGAGCTGGTTGGGCGACAAATGTCCTCCGCCGCCGGCCGCGCTGCAGCCGGGAGGGTTGACTGCGGCCGGACCTTCCATATGCTGAGCGACCTGCTGACTGGTTGTGGTGAGTGGGCGGGTGGTTGCGCCCACCGTCAGGTGGGCTGTCGCTGGTCGCACTTGGTGCGCCGGCGCGCACGCAGGGCGACTCGGAAGAAAAAGGGGGCCCGGTCGAGTGGCCTCCGTGTGGAGGGCTCGACCGGGCCCGGGTGGTGGGGCTAGCGGCGGTCGCCGCGGAGTATGCGCAGAACCTGTTCGGGGGAGACGCCGTTGTACAGGGCGGTGTCGAGCAGCTGGGCCAAGATGACGTCGGGCTCGTCGAGCTCGGCGGCGATCCGCTGGACGGTTTCGAGCGCGATTCCGGCGCGGAGGGCGTCGTAGGCGGTGAAGAAGAGCGCCGCGGCGATGGTGAGTCCGGTGATGCGGGCTTGGCCACGCATGTGCGCGGACATGGTGGTCCACATGTGCGCAGCGGCTTCGGCGTCCTCGAGGCCGAGAGCGATGAGGGCGTCGCGGACGCGGGGGTCGCTGATGTGGTGGGCTGCCTGGGCGATGACCCGCAGGGCGGGGGCGCTGCCGGTGTTGGTGGCGGCCGCGATCTGCTCGATGGTGTCGAGCAGTCCTTCGGGGTCGTCGTTGACGGCGACGGGAGGAACTGGGCGGTCGGATTCGGAGAATTCGGCGACGAGGGCCTCGCGGCTGGGGGCGATGCGGCGGCCGCGGGCGACGGCCATGGCGGTGTACGTCGCGTCTGTGTAGGCGACGTGCTGACCGGTGTCGCCGGTGTCGAGGTCGCTCCATGTGCCGGCGGTCTCCAAGGAGTGGGCGTGGATGCGCTTGAGAACGCGGATTCCGCGTTCAGTGAGGGCGTCGCGCACTGCATCGAGCAGGGTCGCGGCGTGGTCTGCCAGCGAGGGGCCGCAGATGGCGATGAGGATCGCGCCGGGCGCCTTCGCCGCGGTGAGGCCGAACTTGTCGGCGAGTTCGTGGGCGCGAGCGAGGTCGATGGAGGCCTCGATGGTGTAGGTGCGTCCGATTGTGAAGGGGACAGTGGTCGTGGTGGTGGTGACGACGCTGATCGCGGCGTGGGGGACGTAGCCGATAACGGCGGGCAGGTTGGCCAGCAGGTCGGCGGCGGTGATGATCTGGGTCATGGTGGTTCTCCGTTCGTTGGAGGGATGTGTGCGCCGGTCAGCGCTGGGGGTGCAGGGGATTGGGCGCCGGGATCGAGCGAGTCAATCGACCGGGGACTGGGCCGGTATGCGGCGAATTTCGGCCCCGGCGTGGGCCGGCGCCGAAGGCGCCCGGGGCCCGCGCTACGGGTAAGGGCCGAAATAGTCACTCGGTGCGCCGCTACCGGTTTAGGCACCGCGTCTTGACGCGCCGATCGCCCTTGGCGCCCAATACAGTTGGCGCCCAGCTGACAGAGAAGTAGGTGAGTGGCTACGGACCAAGCAGCCCACCGGAGGTGGGCTGGGTTGGCGGGTCGCTGAGCAAAAAGAAAGGCCCCGCCGATGATGGCGGGGCCTTGTGGTGGCGGGTCAGTGGATCGTGTACCCGGCGCCGGCCAGGGCGGCGGTGGCGGTGTGGATTCCTCGGCCGCCGGCGACGTCGTCCCAGTCCAGGAGCAGGCCTTCGCCTTCGAGGCCGTAGACGTTGGTTTCGATGCCGAATTCGGGTGCGTGGTCGGAGTTGTCGTTGGTGGCCACGACGACGGCGGTGTAGCCGCGCAGGGCGGCGCTCAGCAGGTACAGCTGGGCGTCTCCGGTCCAGTCGATGATCCGTTTGTCGTCTTTGGCGTGGACGAGTCCGGCGGCGGGGCCGAGGTGGCGGGCGCGGCCGGTGGTTGTGTTCTCGGGCATGAGGTTTCCTTTCGGATTGGTGTACGTGGTTGGGCCGGTGAGGACCTGGGGGGCAGGCCCTCACCGGTGGGTGGAGTTCAGAAGCTCGGGGTGTCGGTGTCGGTGTCGAGTTCGGCCAGCAGCAGGTCCGAGGAGATGCGGGCTTCGGTTTCGGTCATGGTGGTGTCCGTTCTGTGTGTGGTTGGCTGCGCGGGTTAGCGCTGCGCTCAGGGCGGACTGAGATCGGGATGCTGTGTCAAACTCACCGGGGGGCCGGCGCTGGTGTGTGGGGAATTTCGGCGTCTGCCGGCCTTGGTGCTGGGGCGATTCCGTGGACGCGTGGGTGCTGGCGGCTCGGGTCCGCGGCCACGCTTTTCGGCCGTGGGCCAGCCAGCGCCCGGTGAAGCGTCCAGGGAAGCGGTGAGCCCCAGCACCTTTGGGGCCGGCAGACGTCGAACTAGGCCTCGCTCCCCACCGCCAGTTCCGGCCTGAGGGGTTTGACACGCTAAATCCCGAGCTCAGTACGATCGGGGCGCGCTAACAGCAGCAAGGTGAGGCTAGGCACCCAATGGCGAGTGGGCACCCGGTGAGCACGCGGGTCCTTCACTGCCGCCGGCAGGCGGCATGGTCTGCGGCCGCCAGGCCCGCAGACACCCGCACCAACCGGCCCAACCCGAACACCTAAGGCCCGCAAGCAAAAAGAAAGCCCGCCAGCATCGCTGACGGGCCCTCTCTCGGTGCTGGTCAGTCACCGGCTGTGGTGCGGGCGACCTGGGCGCGGACCCGGTCGAGGTAGGCGATCAGTTCGTCGGCGGGCCCGATGAGTGCGAGGCCGTCTCCGTTGGTGTTGACCAGGTCCAGTTGCCAGATCGGCGGATGAGGCCGCGCGGCGTCGGTGACATCGAGGTATTCGTCGGTGTCCGCACGTTCGGCCGGGTTGATGCTGGCGAGGCCGGTGCGGGCGTGGCCCCACTCGAGGTGGTTACTCATGGTGACGCTTCCTTTCGGTTTGGTGCGGCCGATTAGCGGCCGGACTCGTATTGGTCGATGACGTAATCGGCGGCGCCGGTGGGTCCGGCGAAGCGTCGTTCTTGCAGCTGGCTGTCGACGAACAGGTGCCAGATCGGGTTGAAGGTGTCCAGGTCGTAGGAGGAGCGCAGCTCGTAATAGTGGGCGTGGCCGATGGACACGAACCGCGTACCGGAGGGGATGACGGTGTGAGAGTGGACGACTCGTCCATCGGTGTGGTGCCAGGTCAGGTGTCCGGTCTGGAATGTGCGGATGCGGGATCGGAGGCTGGCGATGTTGTGGACGGTTTCGGCTTCGCCTTCGGCGACGAGTTGGCCGGCGTCGGTCATGGCCCGCACGTGGGTGCTGCGTCCCCAGACGTGGGCGACTTGGTGGACGGTGATGTGGTAGCCGTCGATCGGCTTGCGTTCGCGGACGCCGTCGAACTCGCGGTAGAGCGTGTCGCTGGCGATGCCGCGGAGGCGATCGGCCAAGTGGTAGGTCCGCGGGGTGGTGGTGATCGCGCCGTTCGTCTTGATCTTGGGCATTGCTGTTCTCCGTCTCGGATCGTGATGTGCTGCGCTCGTCAGCGCTGGGGGTGCAGGGGATTGGGCGCCGGGATCGAGCGAGTCAACTGACCGGGGACTGGGCCGGTGCGCGGCGAATTTCGGCCCCGGCGTGGGCCGGCGCCGAAGGCGCCCGGGGCCCGCGCTACGGGTAAGGGCCGAAATAGTCACTCGGTGCGCCGCTACCGGTTTAGGCACCGCGTCTTGACGCGCCGATCGCCCTTGGCGCCCAATACGCTTGGCATCCCTGCTGACAGGAAAATCGGTGACCACAGGCCCAACGAAAAGCGCCCACCGCCAGGTGGGCATCGCCGGCCGCACCTCGTGCGCCGGCGCCTGGCCGGCGTGGGCCCGACGCAAAAAAAGGGGGCCCGGCCAACCTTTCGGCCGACCGGACCCACGAAGGGTGGGTCAGAACGGGGGCTCGTTGGCGTCCGGGCCGCACCACGGTGTGGTCGCTACGGCCGACAGGACGGGCCGAGGGCTGCTGTCGTAGTCGTCGGCGGACATGAGCACGTAGCGTCTGGCCGTGCGGGAGCGGTACAGGACGCCGACCTGACCGTCAGGCACGTTGGCGTGCCACGAACCCCATGCCGCGGCGGCGAAGGATTCGCCGGCGTCCAGCTGGCGTTCGATGTCGTCGTATTCGGCTTGGCACTGCGCGGCGCGGTCTTTGCAGTCCTTGTGCAGAGCGGCGTTACCGCCGAGCTCGTGCAGGCACGCGGCGCACAGCGCCGGTGGGATGCAGTACCGCAGGCGGGTGCGGGGTCCGCCGGTGTTGTCGGTGAGAACTGTTGCGGTGCAAGTGCGTTTGCGTACGCCTTCGCTGGCGCCGCACTTGTCGCAGCACAGTGCGCCGGTGCTGCGGTCGTTGCAGTAACCCATGGTGGTGTCCTTCCGGTTCGGTGGCCGGCGGGTGCCGGTCAGCTCGATGCCGGTGGAATCGGGCAGTGGCGCTGCTCAACCCGGAAAGCCGCGGCGTCCGGTGGCCGGCGGATTTGTGGCCCGGGCGAGCGCAGCGAGCGGCGCGGGGCCGCAAATGGCCTCCGCCGCCGGCACCGGGGCCGGGCGGGGGTTGACGGCGCCGACGTGCTGTCCGATTACGCTGGGGCATCGCTGAGCAGGCAGAAGTCCTGTGGGCGTTGTGCGCCTGGGTCTGTGTGCCACGGCGAGCCCGGGGCGTGGCAACGATCAACGGTGGGTATCGCTTTGGATGTCACTTCGGGGGCCCGGCGCGTCAGTGCGGCGGGTGAATTCTGTGCCTGGGCATCGCCTGGTGTGCGGGTATTCTTGCCGGATGGAGGACACACTGGTGGTTGGGCTGGTCGACGTCGGTGGGCCGGCGGCGATAGCGGTCCTGGAAATGCTGGTGGCCGGTGAGCGCCCGCGGCGCGCATGCCGAGTCTCGGTGGCTTGGCCTAGTGAGCCAATGACGTTCTAGCCCAGCGCTATTGAGCTGCACGGGGCTATGTGGCTGGTGCTGCTCGGTTTTACGCGTTGAGGCGGCTTTTGATGCCGGCCATGATGTCGGCGAGCCGCATAAACCGGCCGTAGTGCTGGCCATCGGCCTGGTTGTGTTCCCCCAACCAGATGCCCACGATGGTGGCTCCGGCGCCGGGTCCGGGCTGCCACACCGGTCCGCCCGAGTCACCGGGAATGGACCGCGCCATCCCGGTGGTGCAGTACTGGTTGTCGATCAGGCGGCCGTCGTACTGTCCGCAGGCGATGCCGGTGCGGATGCCGTCGTGACAGATGGTGGTGTTCGGGTTGGGCAGAGCCACATCGGTGACGGGCATCCCGTACATGGTCGGGTCAGATCGGTTGTGGCCGAAGGCAATGACGCCGTAGTCGTCGGCCAGGTGGTCGTCGTCGACCACGGTCAGCACAAAGTGCCCGACCGCGCCGGTCGTACGGTCGCGTACGTATCGGCTGGGCGTGCGGTTGCAGTGGCCGGCGGTGATGCCGTAGGTGTTTCCGTCGTCGGCGGTGAATGTGTAGCCGAGGGTGCACCGTTCGAACTCGCCACTGGCCTGCATTGCGTCAACCTCATCACCCGGGGCGACGCTGGTGGCCGCCGCGTGGACGGCCGGTGCGCTCGGCAGCACGGTGAGCGCGGCGGCGATCGCCAGGGTTCCCAAGCCCAGCGCTCGGCGCCGCTGGGCGGCACGGCCTTGTGCGGGGTTGATTATCATGTGGGTCCTTCGATCATTTCGCGGGCGGTGAAGTTGTCCCTTGGGTCACTGGACTGGTCACTGTCACACTGTCATTGGCGCTGGTGATTTCGTATGCGACGGCGATAGAGCCGAAGGTCGCGGCCACCAGCAGCAGTAATCCGGCGATGTACGCCAGCTCAAGACCGGTGACCTGCAGCAGATGTGCATCTCGAGTTCGTCGCTGGCTCATCCGCGTGGCCTTTCCGGTGCAGTAATCACGTGGACCGTATCGCTGGGGTCTGACATCCTCATTCAATTGTCGGGTACTGCGCAGGTGCCGTTCTGCACGAATTTGGGCGCGGCTGTAGAGGCTTTCCTGCCACGCGTGTGCCCGGATTGCGGAGCGGCCCAGCGGAAGTGCACCGGCTGCGGCGGCGGCACCGACGCTGCGGGCGATGTGGGCGTCGACGCGGTGGTACTGGGTGCTTGTGCTCATTTCGGGCTCTTTTCGTGCTTGGCCGCCTTGTCTGCGCGACGTCGCAGGTCTGCGAGCTCGTCGCGGATGGCGATGAATTGGCCGTTGAGATCGGTGCGCTCGGCTCCGGCTTCGCCGAGCTGCTGCATCCGAATTCCGCAGAGCGTGAACGCGCGCCGGTAGGCCTCGTCCAGCACCATGGCGGCGTGTCTGTCGATGGTGTCCGTGGGCGCTACGGCGGACTGGTACACCTCGAACAGGTACAGGGCCAGGCGGCGGTGCTCGGAGCTGTTGGGGGGCTGCTCGGGGTGCAGTGCGTCGCTGCCGCTGTAGTGGCGGCCGGCGTCCAGCACGATGACTGGGCTGGGGTTCTGTCCGGCGTCGACGGTGCGGCGGATGAGCTCGTACGCCCAGCGGGTGTGGGGCCGAAAGATCGCGCTGTTGGGGACCAGCTCGAGCACGCTACGGGCCTGGGCGGCGGTGAGCCACATGAGGGCTCCGACCAGTTGGTGCTCGGCGTCCCATTGGTCGATGACGCTTTGTTCGCGCCAGTCGTCCTCGAGGTCGGGGGCCACCGATAGGTGGGGGCGCTCGGCGACCACCTCGAGGTTGGGGTGGTCTTTGTGTGGTGAGGTCATGATGCGTTCACTCCCCACTGGATCAGCGCGTAGTACCACGTCAGGGCCGCGGCTTGCTGCGCGGTGGCGTCGGCCGGGAGCAGCTGCTGCACGGCGGTGGCGATCTGCGCGGGGCTGGTCACGCTGGCGGTGTTCTCAATGGCGTTGCGGCGCACTGCTTCTAGTGTGCTCAGCATGGGCAGGGCTCACTCGGCGGCGCTGGCCAAACTGGCGGCTTCGGTGATCAACGCGCCGGCGCGCAGGGTGTAGTGGGCTTCGCCTTGGGCCATGTTCAGCACAGCGACCGGGTACCTGCGGGGGTCGCCGAAATCCCAGTCGACCTGGTGGTCGGTGATCCATCGGCGGGCTTCGCAGGCAACGAAGTAGGGCGCGGACACCGGCAGCTCGGCGGCGGTGCGCTGTTCGATGATGGCCAGGCCGGTAATCGTTGGGTCGCCATGGTTTTCGGGCACGATCAGCATCTCGTAGGTGGTGGCGGCCGTGGTGTTGTCCAGGGCGTGCAGGTAGTAGTCGGCTCCGACGACGTAGGCGATCAGGGCCCGGTGGGCGTCTTGGAAGTCGTCGTGGTCGGTGACGCTGGCGCTCTGTCCGGGGCGGTCGATGGTGAGCTGGTGCATGGTGGGCTCCTGGGGTTCGGAATGGTCGGGTTCGGGGCTGGGGTGATCAGGCGGCGTCGACGACGGCAGCCAGGGCCTTCAGGCGGTCGGGGCGGAACCCGCCAAAGTGGTTGTCGGGGCCGGCGTACACGATCGGTGCCTGCAGATAGCCGAGACTCATCACGAATTCGCGGGCGTCGGCGTCTTCGGAAATGTCCACTTTGCGATAGGGAATATTGGCTTTGTCGAGCGCGGAAAGGGTCGCGCGGCACTGTACACATGCGGGCTTTGTATAGACGATGATCTCAGACATTTCGAGCCTTTCTTTGGGGTGTGTGTTTCCAGTTATTATTTTACGACCAATTTGGGGTGTCGACAACGCTAATTGGTCATTTCCAGGAATTCGTAACCGTCCTGTTTGCGGGCCCTGTTCCTCCGTGTCGAATATTGTAACTATGGGGCTCTACCTGCGACTATGCCGCCGGATAAAAGCGGGTTGGGCATCTCCGATGCGGGTTGTTGAACCCTTTTCTTCCGGCCCTCATCGCAATGTCTTTCGCCCCGGCGCGACGCGGCTGCGCAATGGTTACGGGCGAAAAGTTTTCCACGAGCGCAGCGAGTGTTTCGGAAAAGTTTTCGGGGCCTTCGGTCCCTTTATCCGTGGCCTTGCGCGTGCCGTGTCACCGGGCATCATTTGAAGGCGATGAGGGTGGGGGAGAGAAATAAATCCAGTAACGCCGTAGGCGTTTCCTTATGCGAGGGTGGCGCGGCCGCCGGCGGCGGCCGTCCACCGGCCGGCGCTCCGTCGCCGGCCGCCCTGGTGGAGCTGCTGGTGGGCAGGGGCGCGACACCTGCCCACCAGCGGCCCGCGGATCAGAGGGTTTGCAGGAGGCGGAACGCTTCGAGCTTGGTGGTGTCGATGCCGCTGCCGGGGGTGATGGCCCGCAGGGCGCGGGTCATGGATGCGGCGCTGTTGGTCTTGGCTCCGCGTACCGGTAGGTAGTGGTCGAAGTACTCGGTCACCGCGTTGTAGGCGGCCCAGCGGGTACCGGCGATATTGCTTGCCGTGGGGCTGGACACGAACAGTTTGACGATAGAGTTCGCCGTCTGCTGGCGGTTGTTGCGTGCCGTCGTGGTGGCGCTGGGGTCGTCGGCCTTGACCAAAGCCTTTGCAAAACGGCGCATTTCGTCCTGCTCCATGGGCTGCGCGTAAAGCGCTGCGGCCTGCGCCTCGAATTCGTCCATGTAGCGCCAGGCCAGACCGAGAGCTTTGCGGGCCTCGGCGATGGCGCCGCGTGCGCCTCCGGTGTGGCGGATGCTGAAGCTCGATTTCGCGCGGGCCATCGCGGCGCGCTGGGTGTTGGCGCAGACGATACGCACTGGTGAAACAAGCACTTTCAGCGCGGAGCTGCCGTCGTGCGAGTTCAACACGCACAGGTAGTAGTCGGTGGTGTCTTCCTGGCCGTTATTGCCTTTGAGCACCATGGTTTTGGGCAGCTTCATGGTCACGAACACCTGGCGGCCGCCGTTGAGGGCTCCGGCGGTCTCGAAGTGCGCGCCTGACTCGTCGGTCAGGGCGTTGAGCAGGTCGGTCGTTGCCTCGTTCTGCACCGGCTCGTACTTCTTGCCAACCACGCCCAGGTAGTCGACCTGGCCCGGGGTCACGGGGTTGTCGCGCACGGTGGCGAACATGTCGTCTACCGTGACCGGTGCCACCGTGGTGACGCCGTCGTCGTCGATCTTCGGCGGCTGGGGGATGATCATCGGCATTTTGCGCACGTTCCAATTGGCCAGGTGCGCGGCGGTCAGCGCCTCGCTTGCGGTCATCGCGTGACCGACCGACTGGCCGAGTCGGTGCCAGTGGTCCGAACGCGAGTTCGCGAAGGAGACAACGCCATTGGTGATGTCGAGCTCGTGGGGCATGAGAGGTGACCTTTCAGTCGATTGACGGGACGACCCGGTGCCGCCCGTTCTTTTTGCCTTCCGGCAGAGAGATCAAGAACCGGCATCAGGCCGTCAGAAGCCCAGCAAGGGACTGGCGCAACGTTTTTCAGTGAGCGCAGCGAACGCCCGGAAAAAGGTTGCGCGCCGTCAGGCCGTAGCAGGCCCTTGGGGGCTTAGGCCGCCGGTTATGATCGGCTCGCCGGAAGAAAAACGAAGTCTTGTGAAAACAGCAGCGCCGCAGGCGCTTCCGCTTGCCCTTTCGGGCTTTGATCGATGGTGAACGGTTGCGGCGCTGCGGACAGGTGGGGCGGGGCATGCGGCCCCACCCCAGCTGTCGAGTGCGCTACGCGGCCTGGGCCTCAGCCAGGTATTCGTCGTACACCTGATCGGAGGTGCGCGCGCCGGTGATCACTTCCTCGACCGGTGACAGGGTGTAGCCCTGGCTGACAAGGAATTTCAGGTAGTCGCCGCCGGTGACGTTGCGCGCCCACGAGGCGGTCCCGCCGATGATGCCGGGGTTACGCCAGGCGTCCTTGCCGGTTCGAGCCTCCAGTGCCCCCAGCACCATGCCCAGCAGGATCACCTGGGCGCGAGCGTCGGCGCTGGCGTCGAGGCCCTTGGTGAGCGTGCGTACTGGCTGGTTCTCTTTGAGGCCCAGCAGCTCGGCGGCAGTGTCGTCGGCGTGCAGCCCGGTCAGCATGTACGCATCGCGTGCCAGCGCATCGGCCACGAACCCGACTGAGCCTTTGGGGGCGGTCTTGCGTGTCAGCAGCTTGGTGATGAATTCACGCCGCACGATGATCGCCGCGCTGCCCAGCTTGTTCAGGGCCAGCACCTTGCCGCGTTCGCGCTTGTCGGCCTCGGCCTGGGCGTCGGCCTCGGCACGGGCCTGCGCCTCGGCCTGCTCGGCGTCGGTGTCGTCGCCGTGGGCCTCGCCGGTGGCCGTCGCGGGGAAGTACTGGCGTGCGCGTCGCTGCGCGATGGCCAGCCCAGCGGCGGCGTATTCGAGGCAGAAGTATTCGGCGTTGAACACGTCGCGGTCCTCGACGGTGTTGGCGTGGCGCAGGCCGTCCTCGGGCACAGCGTCGTCCTCGTCCTGGCTGCGCCAGTCCACGTCGTCCTCGTCCACCAGCTCGCCGGTGGCCTTGTCGACCAGCATGGTGGTTTCGTAGAGCAGCACGGCCCAATGGGCCGGGTCGGTGACGGACTCCTCGGTGGCCTCGGCCTCGGTTCCTTCGGCGTCGATGCGCACCAGGTGGTTGAGCGGGACGATGGTCGCGTCCCAGCTGCTCGGACGCGAGTCGAGGGCGGTGTATCCGCGTTCCGCCCACTTCTGGGCTTCCTTGGCGAGGGCTTCGGCGCTGGCAGCCTCGATCCGCAGCTGCTCAACGGTGTACTCGAATCGGCCAGTGCCTGCGACGTTCACCAGCCGCTGCATGGCGGCGGGGTTGTTCTCGAACTCGACCAGGGCGGCAGCCTCGGTCAGGCTGATCTGGGTGCTGTCGAGGTATTCGAGTGC
The DNA here is from genome assembly GCF_009729075.1 of Mycolicibacterium sp. CBMA 226. GTDB lineage: Bacteria > Actinomycetota > Actinomycetes > Mycobacteriales > Mycobacteriaceae > Mycobacterium. Next base: position 113,298 of record NZ_VTGY01000022.1, read on the forward strand.
GGCCTGCGAGCTGGCGGCGGCGTGGGCCGCCTTGACGGTGTCCTTGTGCACGGAGAGCTTCTTGGCCACCTTGGTGACAGACATGCCCGCATCGATCATCTGCTGGATGCCTTTGGCGCGCTGGACATCGGTGAGGGCGCGGGCCTGATCGTTGGTGACGATCTGATGCACGACGCGCCCGATCACGTCCTCGGATGCGTCCGCAGACGCGGAGGGCAGGACGTAGACCGGGACGGTGGCCAGGCCGACCTCACGCGCGGCCAGGGTGCGGCGCTGTCCGTTGCGGATCCGCACAACCTCGGGGTTGTCGGCGCTGCGCACGCCGGTGATCGGTACCAGCACGCCATTTTCGGCGATGCTACTGATGAACTCTTTGGTCAGTTCGGCGGCGTCACGCACGTTGTCGCCGATTTCCAGCAGGTTCGGGTTCAGGTGCTCGATCGTGCCCTGCTGCGCGAGTTCGGGTGCAGTGGTGTCGGTGTGGGCGTTGTCAGTCATGGGTGACCTTCCTCGGAAATGGGGCGTCCTCGCGGCCGCCCGCTTTGTTTGCCTTTCTGGCGCTGGAGATTTGGGCCGCGTAAGACCGAGCGAGTGGCAAGGCCCGGGTGAAAAATCGAGGGCGTGAGCGCAGCGAACTGGCCGAGAATTTTCACGCCGCAGGCCAAGCGCAGCGCAGCCGGTGCCTTGTGCGAGCCGGTCTGCGGCCACAATCGGAGCGCAGAAAGGCAATAAACATCGTGCCCCGCAGGGGGCATTCAGTCGCCGAAGGCGTCGGTTGGCTACTGGGCCGGCCATTGCGCGATGGCCGGCCACGGCGTGCACCTGGTGCCCTCACCCCAGCAGGGCTCTACCGGATGGCAACCGGGCCCGTATCGCTGGTTGGTTTTGTCGGCTCGATCGTGCGCTAACCGGCAGGTCAGCGTGGGGCGGTGGCAAGGTCGCGGGGCACCGTCGCGCATGTTGCCAGCGGGCGCCCGCGCCGCCGCGCAAAATTTGCGTCGAGACCTGCCCGCCTGCGGCTTTACCGTTGAGTGATGACAGTTCGGACCGCCCGGTCCTGACATGTTCGGGAACTGGGTCCAGATCGCCGGCCAGAAAGTGCCTCTGGCCGATATTCGCGAGCACCCCGACCGGTATGTCCGGCTGCTGGCCACGGCCCGGCAGCATCGCGATGCCATCTGCTTGTGCCGGCCAACGCCGTTACCGTTGGTGACCCGGATGACCAGAACTGGCCGGCTGTGCCTGGCCTGCTGGCCGCACCAGGGCACCTGGCATCACCGCAGGTGTGCCTTCCACCGGCTGGACCCCGAGCTGAGTGGGCGCCGCGGGTACAGCGCATCGGCGATTCTGGAAACGGCCGCGGTAACCAGCATCCGGTACGCCAGTCCGCTCACCTCGGCGGCCTCCGGTCCTGATGGGGCAGCCTCGGCCTCACCCGTCGGCGGCGCGTCGCCGCGGCGCACGGTCGGGCCACTCGGGCTGCTCCACTACCTGTGGGAGGCCGCCGAACTGACTGCATGGCCGCCGGAGAGCGGTCATCGTCGGTGGCCGGCGCACGAGTTGGCCGATGTGCTCGACAGCTGCCTGATCAGCGGCCAGCCGGCCGCGCAACTGACCTACGTGATGCCGGTGTACACGGCAGAATCCGCGCAGGCCAACCTGGCTCGCTACGACCGGTTCATCGACGGTCTGCAGACCAATGACCCCGGCCTGCGACGCGGATTCGTGCTGGCCGAGATCAAAGCCATCCACACGGCCCGGCACGGTGTGAGTTATCAACTGGCGCACCAGAACCCGCGCCGTCAGGTGTTCGTGTCGGCCAAACTCGATGAGCGACTGCGCAGCTCATACCCGGCGGCGTTCTGCGACGCGGCGCACGCCGTGCCAACACGCCGGGTTGGCCTGTTCTATGTGGAGCGCTCCCGCGGTGGATACACCACCGCCGTCGACGCGGCGGTCATGCTCACCAACCGCGAGTACATTCCGGCGGACTCGTCCTATGAGGTGCAGATGGCTGACGCCTTGGCCGCCGCCGGGCGCGCCTTCATCAAGCCGTTGACCTTCGATGCCGGCCACGACGTCGTGCTTCCCGATTTTGTGCTCACCGACCAGGAACCGAGCGGCTTTGTCGAAGTGTGGGGCCTGCCCGGCCGCGCCGAGTACGAGGCCCGAAAAGCCAGGAAGGTGGCGCACTATCAACGCGGCGCGCCGGATCTGATCGAGTGGACCGTGACCGATCCGCTTCCGGCGATCCCACGGACGCCGCAGGATTCACGCAAGCTGGCGGCCGAGTAGCCACTGGCGGCGCCGTGATCTGCCTCACGGGACAGTGGCATTTTCCGCGCGGCGGGGGTGTCAGCAGCGTTTACCCTGAGTGTATGGGTACACATCACGCAGCAGCGCCAGGTGCGCGATGAGTGCAATAGCGCAGGCCTGCCAACAGGCTCTGACGGCGATTTCTCATGCCAAATCGCTGTTTCCCAGTGATCCGCTGCCGCCGACCGGTGCGGTTAACGGCGCGAACACACTGCAGGTAGCGCACAAGTCCGCTAGGGATGCGCCGACCAAGGCGGCCGACCTGTCAGGCGAGACCATCGACGGCTACCGGCAGTTCGCGACCGCCGCCGCACCGCCGCTGTCGAGTTCGGCCAAAAACGATGCCCGCCTGGGCGATCTGCTGCAGCAGGCCGGGCACATCACCCGCGACAGCTCCGCCAAACTCGACGCGCTGTACAAGAAAGTTCAGGAGACCAGCCAGCGCGCGGCGGGGGCCACGAGCGGACCGGCACAACGCGCGGCGCTTGCCGAACTGAGTTCCTACATTCGGCAGGCGAACGACGTCGTCAAGGCAGCCAGCACCGGCGCGAACGGCATTCAAGGACAAATCCGCGGGCTGCAGTACCCCGGCGACAAGCCCGCCGGCAGCGACGGCGACTCCGGTGGGCCGCACATCCAGATGGTGGACGACAAGACCGGCGGCGGCAAAGAGCTGCCGCACGGGCACGATCCGCGGTACTGGATTGACGTCACCAAGATCATCAATGTGCCGGACGGCCAGTTGGCGCCCAGTGGGACCACCCAGATCGGGCCCAACATGTACTACCCGTCGCCCGGTGCACCCGGATTTGCCACGCCCGCGCCGCCGGTGGCCAAATATCCGTTGGACCTCAACGACATTCAGCACTACGACCCGAGTAAGTCGCTGCCTGACTACAACCATTCGTCGGTTGCTCCGGGGTGGGCGTACCCGCGGCCGAACCCGTGGCAGCCTGAGCCGCCGTGGACGTTTCAGACGCAGCGGCCGATCGATATTCGGGACATCATGGAGGTGCCGCCCGGCGGTCTCGCGCCGTGGGGCTACACCGAGTACGCCCCGGGCTGGTGGGCACCGGACGTGTCCAAGTTCGGCGCGCCGAACTGATCGTGCCCGATCCTGCCGGCGCCGGTCAGATGAGCAGATAGCCCAGCCGGCGGGCCGCGCCCGCGATCCGGAATGCCAGCCCTGGGTGGGTCAGCGGTTGCGAGAGCACCGGTCGCGCGGGCATGGCGTCGGTGGCGGCGGCGAACAGCGCCACGCAGCCCTGTCCGGAGAACCTGCTGTTGTAGTGCAGTCCGTCCAGATCCGGGAACGCTTCGACGATGCGCCGGGCCCAGCTCTGGGTGATCGAGTGTGGGCCGGTGGACAGCCCGTAGTTCCCGCCGGCTCGGGTGGCCCACGATCCGGTGCTGTCCGTCGAGACGCCCAGTAGGTGTACCTCGCGGGTGAACCGCAGCCCGGTGAGATACGGCAGCTGCCGGAACCGGTCGATGGTGCGGTCGCTCTGAAATGCTTCGGCCAGTGCGCCCAGTGGGCTCGCTGCCCCGTACCAGATGCCACTGTCAGGGTGCTCGCCGCGCGGCAGCGGATGCGGGTCAAACCGCAGGACCGGTCCGTAGTGCCGAAAAGCGTTCCACGCCAGCGTGCAATCCCCTTGAGTCCGGTGCACCCGCCACCACAGATCGGTAGGCGCCACGATGCGGTATTCCTCGGCGCGGATGCCGAGCGCGCGGAGGTCGGCTGCCGGCGGCGGACTGGGGAGCGTCGCGCTCACCGGCTATACCAGTCCGAGGCCAGTGCCGCCGCGATCACGGCGTCGACGTCGCCGCCGTCGCGCAACCAGTCCAATGGGGCCTGGTCGCGGCCGTCACGGTTCAGCTCGGGCTGCGGGGTGTGCAGGAACCCGTCGACAGCGACCGGGTGCAGATCGGCCGGCAGGGACTTGAACACGTCGGAAAGACCGCGAACCTGCCGGAACGGCCGTCCGGTGGTCGGGTTGGTCTCGAACTGGGGTGCTGGGAACAGCCAGGACTGGCCGTCTGGGATCGCCCATAACTCACGCCCCAGCCGCTTCTGCCGGACCCGGGAGTCGCTGATGTCCAGGATGGTTTTGACTTCGTCGGGCGTGTACGCGGAGACCGCGAGGCGGCCTACGTGGCCGGCAATCTCGGTCCCGGCGGCGATATATGCCTGCGGGTCTTCGTGGAAATCGGCGTCGTCGAGTAGTCGGGCCTCGTCGTCGCTGAGGGTGGTTGCCCACGGGCGCACCGAGGGTAGCGTGCGCAGTGCGGCCACAAAGTCGTCGCGGCTGATGTCAAAGCGGTCGTGCAGGAGCTGGTCGAGCTCGTTGATGGTGCTCATCGGAGCATCCTTTCTAACGGGAACTAACACCATGCTATCACCGTTAGTCACCGGTGGCGATGCCGACGCTTGGCACCGGTGTCGGTGATCGCCGCCGCTACTGTCGTCTCTCGTACCGCGGCGATCACCAGTTGCCACGCCATGAGGCGGTCGGGCCATGCGGCGTCTGGCCGCTCGCACCCGTCGTACCAGTCGGCGTTTTGTTCGGCCTGCAGCGCGTCGGGGTGCCAGCCCTGCGTGAGACTGTGCGGATCGGTCCACCACCGCCGGCCGGCAGCTCGGGGGTGGCCGCGGCCGGCGGCCAGGTCGGCTAGCTGTGCCGTGGTGTCGGGTCGAGAGCTGCGCAGTGTGCGCAGCTCGGCCCAGGGGATGCACCAGCGCGGCCGATGCTGCCAGCCCTGCCAAGTGTCGCCGGCCTCGAACCGCAGACCATCGCGCCAGATCGCCCACGCCCACCCAGGGGTGCCGTGTCGTCCGCGCCGGTAGCTGGCCTTGCATTCGCCGTAGTCGAGCTGGGTTTCGATAACGTCCGGGTGCAACCACCAGGCCAGCAGGTCTGGCCAGGGCGTTTCGGCCAGGAATTGCATCGCCGATGCTCTGCGGGCTGCGGCCTGCGTTGAAGCGGCGAGCTCGGCCGCCTCGATCTCTCCAAACAGGTCGTACTGGGCACTCACGATTGTTCCTTAGTTGCGGGCAGGTACTCGGTGCCGAAAAGTGTTGGTGCAGTGTCGGTGATATCCGCCCACCACGTGTTGAACTGCGTGCGGGCCTTGTCTGCGACCACGGCCGGGCCGACGACGTAGAAGGCCTCGGCCCACGGTGCGGCCTGGGCGCGTTCGCGCACCACCATGCGGGTGATGCTGTCGGCCCAGTCACCGCACGTCCTGGCATCTGCGCCAGCTGGGCGGTGGCAATGTCGAGTTGGCCGGTGTCTGCCGGATCAAATACCGGGTCGCTCGCCGGGATCGGGATCTGATGCCGGAGACCAACAAGGTTCAGTATCTGGCTACACCTTTGGTGCTGGGCACTGTCAATGTCTTCCACAGGGAGAGCGACCTGCGGGCCAGCCCAGTGATCGAGGTTCTCGACAGAGAGCACGACGGGCTGCGCACCCTCGGGCCGTGGGACCCGTGGGAGTATGTCACCGATGATGAGGCCGCCGCGGACGAACCACCTCCCGACAGCGCGGCCCAGCGATCTTCCGCTGAAAGCGTCATCGGCTGGAAGTGAGGGAGCGCCCGAGCCGCCGGGAAGATGATCGTTTCAGGAGCGCTCATAGAGTTCGCCTATATACGCGAGTGGCGGGCGAACCGGACGCACCGCATTGCGCACGGCACCGCGCCACGCGTACCGCCAGTCATTCGAACGCACATGCGAATCGCGGGTACGATTAGTGGCGGCGGCCTGGGCTGTGGTGGCACCGGCCGGTAGCGAAAAGGTGGCTTGAATGTCGCAGAACCGCCCATTTGATCTCGGTCGCTTCGGTATGCGTCCACCGTCGTTGACGGCATCAGAAGTTTTGCCGTGCGCGATGGATACAGCGGCGCGACAAGATGTTTGGCGCTGCACCGGGCTCCTGCCGGCGCTGACGATGGTGGCAGGGCTGTTTGCAGACCTGGACCTGGCCGCGATCAACGACAGTCGTTCGAATGTCGAACACCGCTTTATCGCCGGACACCTAGGTGACGCGGAGCGGGTACTCGTGGCAGGTCTACGGCAAGGGCGGACGGTGTTCACCCACACCGGGCTGGTCCAGTGCATCAAAGAAATCGTCCTGTGCGCCGACGAGGGAAGCGATGCCGAACTATCCGCGGCTGACCTGACACGGTGTGTGCTTGGCGTCAATCAAGAGGCAGACGAGCGAGCGGATCCGGGTCTGGTGGTCCGTGCGCACAATCCCGAGCTCAGCGACCTTGAAACGTTACGCAAGGATTTTCTGGAGATGGCCGTCGACCACGTTGCGCAAGAACTGCTCGACAACATCGAAACGTTCGAGACGCTGGCCAGCGGAACCCACGAGATGTGGCGGGAAGGTTGGGCTCCGGGCATCGACCCCGGAGTAACTCGGGACCTGGGCAGCGGCGCGGCCGACGTGTTCGCCGACGTCGTGGGAGTCGACCTGGACGACTTCCTAACACTGGGATGGACGATGTGGAACCTCGCCCGCAACGACCAACTGGTGGGGTTCGGAGCCGACCTGCTCGCTGAGACTGGAGTGGGTGCAGGAGTTCTGAATGCGTTTGCGGCACAGTGCGCTTTGTCACTCGATGAGTTGCGTCAACGTCTCAGCGATCAAGACGATGGCGATGCTGCCGGCCTGTTGGTGCGCTACATCCTGCAGGAGTTTCCGTTCCTGAGGCTCGCCGACGGGTCCCTGTTGATGCTGCGTTTGCAGTACGCGGTACAGCGTGTGTTCGGAGACCTTCTTTGGCTCAAGGTCTACGACGGGCTGAAAGCCGTTGATTCACAACGTGCGTCGCGATTCAAGAACGCCATGAACACAAACTTTGAGTATCGTGTCGGTCAGGTCCTCACTCGGATCGCTGAGCATGAGCGCGGACGCTTTCCCGGTGTGATCGTCACCGAAGACGAATTCAAAGCCGCCTGGCGGAACAGCCGCGGGGTGCACCCAAAAATCTGCGATTTCGCCTACACCCAACGTGGCGCGTGGCTCTTGTTCGACGCCAATAATCGCAACGTGCCCAAGGATATTGCCGAGCGTGTCGGCGGCGGTGAGGATCTGCGTACCGAAATTCGCAAGATGTTTGTCGACACGAAGTTCGGCCAATTGACCTCCACGGCATCGGAATTGATCACGCGCAAATGGGCGGCGGACGGCGCACTGGCAGACTCCTCTACAAGATTCCTACCGTTCGTAGTTGCCCCGAACGCGGGAATGCCGGCCAGCGAGTTCACCGAGTTCTTGATACTGGAACAATCCGCACCCCTAGTCAGTGGCTTCAACAATCGAGTCTGGCCGCCGGGCATCATCAAGATGTGTGATCTGCAGCTGCTCGAAGGACTCGCCGAACGCCGTCTCGGTCCGGGAACTTTCGCGATCCTCATGGCGTGGCGCATGGAAAACTATCAACGGATGACTCGCGCGAGGGGGATTCCGCTTCCGCTGTCAGCGTTCATTGATGTGCGATTGCCGCAGCTGGGCCGGCCGATGGCCCAACACCAGCGCACGGTCGGCGCCGCGTTCTTCGAAGCGTTGCGCATCAACGCAATTCGCCATGCCACTAGTCCGCGCTGACTCACTCTAGCGACAACGGACTCGCCCTCTTGTGAACCGCCGACCACCATCGACCCGGCACGCTGTCTGTTGAACTCCTGGAACCGCTGTGTCGTCGGTGTCCAGCTACAAGCGGCACCAACGGCAGTTGACTGAGACCTACGGCCAGTGCGCCAGGTTCGTGTGGTTCGCTGCGTCTGATTATCTCCCTCAGCTCCCGAAATGATCTGAACTGGGCTTTTGCAATGAAGATTGACAAGCCCTCGCGACACGCCCGAATTTTGTCAAAGTAGCCAGGCGCGTCTTGTCAATCTTCCTTGCATCTCGACAACAACAACAACCGCTCGCCGGGAAAATGTCGAAGTGCACCGCAGATTAACAATCGTGCAGTGGTTGTTGAACAAGGACGCGAGCTAACAAGAATTAGCTGGTATCACCGATAGTGACTGCGCAACGCGCGGCATGCCAGCCCGCGGGAAATGCTGCCGGACTACTGGCTGAAACAGGGGCAGGCTGGCTGAGCCTCGATGGCGCTGCACGGCAGGACAATTCGCTAATGGAGCTAGGCGGTGTAGCGGCGGCACACAGGTGCTCTGTGGACCGCGGTGACATACCGTCTAGTCGACCTAGTCGACCTAGTCGACGGAGCCGCGGTCGACCACCCAATGGTGCTGGAGCGGCAGTGCGTCGGCGGCGATGTCGAAGTCGGAGTCGTAATGGATCAGCGTCACGTCGTGGGCCACTGCTAGCGTGGCGATCAAAAGGTCTGCCATGCCAACAGCGCGATGCCGGCCGTCCCTCGCCAACGTCCGCTGTGCACCCAATGCGGCCTGCCAGTGCTCGTCGGCCGTCGGCAGGTATTCGTAGGCCAGCCTTCGGTCTGACCAAAGCTGTTCGTACTCAGCCGGATTGCGGGCGCTGTACAGAGCCTCGGCGTCGAGTTGGGCCGTTGTGGCGACCAGGCCGGCCTCGATGAGCGGGGCCAGTCGGCGGGCCACTGCAGGCGATTTCATTCGTGCCGCCGCACTGGTGTCGACGAGGTAGCGAGCGATCAGCGCCACACGTCGCCACGCTGCTCAGGGCCGGTCATGTCCTGCAGGCCTCCAGATTGCAACCATGCCACCTGGCGCGCCCGGGCGGACCTCGCTGCGGCTTGTTGCAAGGCGATGCGAACGGTGTCGGACACGCCGGTCGTATTTAATTCCTTCTGAGCGGCCGCGAGAAGGTCGTCATCCAAGTCGATTAAGCGTTTAGGCATCAGCCGGCCCCCATGGGTATATATCGATTAGTGAGTCAGTATATATGGTGCGGCGGGGCCCAGGGCGTCGAATCCGTCACGGCGCGATGTTTCTGCGGCGCCGGCGGCATCCGTCGTCAGCGGCTCCACTGGGGCGCGGGTGCGGCCCACTGATTGGCCTGCGGAGCGCTCCACGTCGGGACTGCGGGCGTTGCGGAGGCAATCGGGGCTGGCGTATAGGTCGGCGGGTAGTGCGGCTGCATGGCGGCGGAGCTGCCCATGCCGGATTGCCAGGGCGCGGCCGGCGGGGTGATTGTGCCGGCTTGCCACGGCGCGACGCTGACTGGTCGGTAGGCGGGCGTGGGCTGCGCCGAACGTTGCTGGGTGCGCCGGTAGATGATCCCGATCAGGGCAATGATGAACGGGAGGCTGATGATCAGCAGCACGAAGAATGCGGTGAGCCAGCCATCGTGGACGCCGTGCGTGAGCAGGTGGATCGTGTGGCGCAGCCGCATGGGCGCATCGCCCCCGATGGTGCCGGCGAGGTGCTGCGCGATCCCGGGGTTGTTGGCCAGGTGCTGCGCGACAGGTCGGATCATGGTTGAGCCTTTCTAGTGACAACCGCTACGGTTCCACCGTAGCATAGCTACGGTTATGAAGCTAGTTGGCGTAGAGATGCAACGGTTACCGTCGCACCGGGCGAACGAGGCCCATGGGAGCTGAAAGGCTGACCTTGCGGGGCAATGATGGCCGCAACGCAAACATGGCCGCGACTATCGCGGCCATGTTCACGGTCTAGAAATGCACTCAGTCGCGGCGGCGCGCAACCAGATTCGGGCTAGAACGGGTTGGTTGCGAGGCGTTTGATTTCCTTGTTGACCAGATACCCGGCCAGGCCCAAGACGGCGGCCACAACGACCGAGATGGCGATGTTGAAGCCCAGGCGGAGCCCGAGGCTGGTGGGTGCGTACTCGCTGAAGTCGATCAGGGCGGTGATCGGGTCGATGATGCCGACCAGCGCGATGGCCGCGCCGCCATAACCGATACCGTTCGCCACCCACTTATGCGCCTTCAGCGTTCCGATCGCGAAGAACGTGTAGGCCAGGGCAGCCCAGAACGCCAGCGACAGAACGCTGCCGATCAGGCCGCCGCCGTAGGACAGCAGGAGCACCAGCAGGGCCACGACGATGTAGCTGATCAGCATGAACTGGTCGGGGCTCTGCCGGAAAGCCTGGAACCAGGGCGCCTTGATCAGTTCGCCCTGCATGCCGCGCTGCATCAGCCGGGTCAGGAACGAGTTGCCTTTGCCGATCAGGTCGCTGGCCAGCGCGCCGGGGCTCTGAGGCCCGGCGGAGCCGGCCGCACCCGGATAACCGGGTGCCCCGAAGCCCGGATTGGGTTGCCCGAAGCCAGGATTGGGCTGGCCTGCCCCGGGGTAGGGGCCACCGGGATGAGGCGCGCCGGGCTGCTGCTGCGGTCCGCCGAAGCCGGGGTGCTGCGGTCCGGGAGCGCCCGGCCACTGCTGCTGCACTCCGGGCCCCTGCGGTGCCTGGGGCGCTCCGTATTGAGGGGCGCCGTACTGCGGGGCGGAGGGGGCCGGGGGCGCTGGCGGCGCTGCGGGTGCGGCCGGGGGCGGGCCCCACTGTGGCGGCGCCGGGGTCCAGTTGGTGGGCTGCGGGCTCGGCGCCGCGGGCGGCTGCCACTGGGGCGCCTGCGGCGGTGCGGCAGGCGGGTTGACCTGCGGTGTTCCGGCTTGCGGTGTGCCAGCGCTGAACGGGGTCACCAGGGACGTCTTGTCGGGGTCGGCGTGCGACGCCGGGGTCACCAACGACGTTTCGTCGGGGTCGGCGGCCATGTTGTTCTCCGTCATAATTCTCCAGGCTAGTTGCAATCGCTCGCGGTATCCGACACCAATTCGGGGCGCGACAGCTCACCCGGGACTGAGGTGAAACCGAAGCACCCGCGGAAACAGCATGTGCGGAGGAGCTAAGCGTAGCAGTGCTACAGTTTCGACTATGGCGTCTCCAACCACCGGCACCGCCGATCAACGCTCGCTGGAGCACGTACCGCCGCTCACGGTGCTCATCGGAGCGGTGGCTGCGCATGTGATCAAACCGGGAGACGCTCCGGTCGTGATTGGGCGGGAAACGCCGGCCGGCGACGCTCCCGGTGCCAACGGGACGTCTGCGCCCGGTGCCAACGAGACGTCGGCGCCCGGCCAGAAGCCGGCCGACATTCTTGTCCACGACCACCGCATTTCGCGCCGGCACCTGGTGCTCGACGTCCGTGACGGCCGCTGGATGGCCACCGACCCCGGCAGCAGAAACGGAACGTTCATTAAGGGCGATCGCGTGTCCGAGTTCGTCATTCCCCACGACAAGGAATTGGTCGCCCACCTTGGCCATCCGTCCGTAGGTATCGCAGTCACCTTCAGCACCGCGGACCCGGGCATCGTGTACGCGGGAATGCAGGTCGCCGCCCGCCGGAAGGAGCTCGGCTTCTCTCAGCGCGGCCTGGCCGCTGGCGGTGTCATGAACGCCGGCGCGCTGATTGCCTTTGAAAAAGGCCGCTCCTGGCCACAAGTAGGCACTCAGGAAAAGCTCGAAAATGTGCTGAGGTGGCCCCGTGGCGAGATTTCCCGGTTACGTCGCCAAGTCGCCAACGGGGGAGTGACCACGGCGGTCACCGAGATTGACCCGGAAAAGACCGCGGTGGTGCCGCCGTCGCCGTCACCGGCGCGTGAGGAGACTGGTTCCACGGCGGTTGATCCGGGGTTTCTGGCCCAGTGGGCCAGTCAGAACCTGGCCAAGGCGCGCGCACATCGCGCTGAGCTGCCGCCGGTGACGAACCGCAATTATCAGTCCGCGGTGTCCCGGTTGATTGACGAGCTGTCGTCGCTGGAGTTGTTGGTGCACAACGCGTCTGGCGCTCCGGAACTGCGCTCGGTGTTCTTGCAGGTGCGCGCCGAGCTCCGCGAGGTGATGCTCGAGGCCGCCGCAGCGCCGTCGGCGACAGTGGGGCAGCGGCTGTTCGCCGCGAGGGATCGGGATCGGCTCAGCGTTGATGACGCTGCGCTCATGGCCGGCGTACCTGCGGCCAGTCTGCGGGCGTTTGAGGCCGGCGGCCACCTACCCGACGAGGACAAAGCACTACTCGAAGATTTTCTGGCTTCGCTGCAATAAGTTCGCAGCCGTCCATATGGACGGCGACCAAGGGGGAGAGGATTCATCACGATGGATTATCGGGGGACCGGCTCAGTGCTGGGCGCGCTCACTGCGGCGCTGACTGCGGTTGTCGTGGCTGGCTGCAGCTCCACGATGGACGGGTCGGCGACGAAGCCGCCGTCGACATCGGCGCCGGCGGGGGCGGCGGACGCTTCGCAGCTCGATCACGGCAACTACGCGGTCGAGCCGCGACAGCCACTGGGTGAGGCGGGCAAGCCCGAGCTGGGGGCGTTGTTGGAGGCGCAGCGGCTGGCCAACTACGTCACCGGCCCGTGGGAGGTTGACCCGGCGTTGACCGCGCCGCTGGCCTTCGGCATCGGGCCCGGTTCACTGGCCCTGCCCGGCGGGGCCAAGGCGCTGGCCACATTCTTCTCGCCGGACCAGAACCAGGCGATGGCGCTCGACGGGTACGTCAACGGTTTCGCCACCGCCCGCGCGGTGAAGAACCAGAAGCAGCTGATGAACATCGTGCTGCGGTTCACCGATCCCGCCGCGGCCTCGGCAGCGGCCAACAGCATCGCCCAGGCCCAGATCGCGCACCCGATCCCGCTGCCCCCGCCGATCCCGACCACCTCGATCACCATCCCGGGTCATCCGGATGCCGTGGCCACCACGCACATGTTCGAGGACAAGAACATCGGCCAGACCTGGACGGTGGTGGATTCGTTCACCCCGCACGGTCCGTTCGTCCTCATGCAGCGTGCCCAGCTGATCGGTCCGGCCGACGGAGCCACGGCGATGGTGGCCAAGACGCTTGACTTGCAGGGTCCGGCGATCGACAAGGCTCCGCTGGTCGATCCAGCCCAGTTCGCGACGGTGCAGCGTGACCCGAGCGGTCTGCTGGCCCGCGCGATTCCGGTGCCCAAGGGGGGTGCGACGCCGAACAGCAACATGACCCTGGATGCGCACGGGCTACTGAATTTCGACGGCGATCCGGTCGCAGGGGCGAAGAACCTGAGCGACGCGGGGGTCGATGTCGGCGTCAACGCCGCGGGTTGGGTGTACCGGGCCAAGGATGCCGCCTCGGCGACGGGCCTGGTGAACGCCCTGGTCGCCAAGATGCAGGCCGACGGGCCGGTCAACGAGACGGTGCCGAACCTGCCGGGCAGCCACTGCCAGAAAGCTGCGGACGGCAAGAGCGCGACGTGCGTGGCGTCGGCGGACCGGTACGCCTACCAAATCGACGCCAACACGCTCAAGGACGCCCAACAGCAGGCGGCGGCACAGTATCTGCTGCTGACCGCGAAATGACCGCCGGCTGGCGGTGGGCCTCGGGGGTACTTGCCGGTGCCACCGCGCTCACCGTCGCCGGCTGCACCACGGTGATGGACGGGTCCGCGGCGCGTGATCCGGGGTTCAAGCCGGGGGATGTGACCCCGGTGTTGATGCAGACCGGCAATTACCCCACCGGTATCAAGGCCGCGCCGGTGCCCAGCGTGGCGTTGTCGCGGGTGATCGAGGCGCAGCGGATGGCGGAGTTCGTCATCTACCCGTGGGAGGCGTACCCGACGGCAACGGACTCCGATGAGATGGGCACCCGCGTAATCCTCTCTCCGGAGGCCTTGGGCGTGCAGGTACCTGGCGGGGTGATGCCCGATATTGCGCAGGCCAACGGGTTCCTCAACGGATTCACCACCTCAAGGGGGACGCCGAAGGATGCTCCCGGTCCGCATATGGCGGTCAACGTCATCGTGATGCGGTTCCCGGGCCCGGATCAGGCCAACGCCGCGTTGGCGGCACTGGTGGCCAAACAGCCTCCGCTCGAGGGCAGCACCGGTGCACACCCGATCGCCATTCCCGGGCACCCGGAGGCCTCGGCCACCGCGGTGGTCTTGAGTAGCGGGCGCCCGTCGGTGGATTCGTTCAGTGCGCACGGCCCGTACATCTTCGATGTGTTTACCCAGACCGATGACACCGAGGCCGCGGCGGCCGCGACGATCGGCAAGGCCCTAGACCTGCAGGGCCCCAAGATTGACCAGTTCCAGCCCACCGACCCGGCTCAATGGCCAACGATGAATCCCGACCCGACCGGGTTGCTAGCGCGGGCCCTGCCGAAAAAGGACGCCACCGTCAACGACGGGGTGTGGACGACCGCTGGGTTCCTGCATTTTGCGGCCGGTAACACGCTCGACGGGCCGCAGGGGGCCACCGACCGGTTCGCCAAGTTCGGCATCGACCGCATCGTGCAGGGCAAGAGCGTGTTCTATCAGGCCAAAGATGCCGCTGCGGCAACGGGTTTCGCTGACCTTGTCGCCAAGGATTTCGCCGAGGGTAACGAGCAGAAGCCGAACGTTCCGGGGTTCCCGGCAGCCAAATGCTTCACGATCAAAGACCCCGGCGAGTTCTCGGATCGGTTTGAGTGCGTGGCCACGGCGGATCGGTATGTGATCACGGTGTTCGCCAAGCAAAGCGCGGATGCGATTCAACAGATTTCTGCCCAGTACCTGATGCTGGTCGCGAAATAGTAGAGGGCGGCAATGAGTTCCAACGGTTTCCAGCCAGGTGACATGGTCAGCGGCTACCGGATTCAAGGTGTGCTCGGTCACGGCGGCATGGGCGTCGTGTACAAGGCCGCCAACCCCACGCTGCCCCGCAGCGACGCCTTGAAGATTCTCGACGCCGCCCTGTCCCGCGACAGCACCTTCCAAGCCCGCTTCGAGCGCGAGGCCGCGGTGGCCGCCCAGCTCAGCCACCCGAACATCGTGGCCGTGTACGCCCAGGGCAAGACCGAGGGCGGCCAGCTGTGGATCGCCATGCAGCTCGTGGCGGGCACCGACGCCGGCGAAGTGCTCGCCTCGGGCGGAATGACAGCCGGCCGGGCCGTGCACATCATCACCGAGGTCGCCAAGGCCCTGGACTACGCGCACCGCAACGGCATCGTGCACCGCGACATCAAGCCGGCTAACTTCCTGCTCGCCCCCGATAAGCACGACGCCGACGAGGAGCGGGTGTTCCTCGCCGACTTCGGTATCGCCCGCGCCTACGACGATGCCGCGCACCTGACCACCGACGGCACAGTGATGGCGTCGGTGGCCTACGCCTCCCCGGAGGCCTTGGCCGGAGGAGTCGTCGATCACCGCTCCGACATCTATTCCCTTGGCTGCTCGCTGTACACCCTGTTGACCCGCAAGTCCCCGTTCGCGGGGCTGCCCGGTGGCGTGTCGGCGATCATGGCGGCGCATTTGCAGGCTCCGCCGCCGCGCGCCACCGATGTGGTGCGGGAGCTGCCGCGGGCCATCGATGCGGTGATCGCCAGAGCGATGGCGAAGAATCCGGCCGAGCGCTACCAGTCGGCGAAAGAGTTGGCGACCGCGGCGGCGGCCGCGATCAACGACCCCACGATGGCCATCCCGCGGTCGACGGCGACCCAAGAGTGGTCGGCCCGCCCCCAGACTGGTCCGAGTGGGCCGTCCGGGCCGATTGCGCCGGCGTATTCCAGTGGGCCGCGGCCACTTCCGTACCCGCCGACCGACGGATACAACATTTCGCAAGGGCCTACGCAGCCGCGCGGCCTGCTCGGCCCCGGCGGACCGGCAGGCCCGTATGGACCGGGCGGACCGGGCGGCTTACCCGCTGAGTCGCCGGCCCCGGCGCGCAAGAAGCGGCTGATCATCATCGGGGCACTGCTCGCAGTGATCGTTCTTGTCGGTGGCCTCACGGCGCTCTACGTCACCACGGATCCGTTCAAGGAGCCGTACGCAGCGCAGACGTTCAACCATGTGCACGGCAGCACCGAAATCAAGGCCGCCCCGACAGCGATCGCCGCGATCGGACCCGGCGATGCCGATGCGGTCCTGTCGCTGGGGGTGCAGCCGGTGGCGATCGGCGGGGTGAAAGCGGATCCACCGTCGTGGCTGCAGGACAAGATCACCGGCAAACCGGCGATCATGAATTTCGTTGACACCAACACGATTAAGGGCGCCCACCCCGATGTCATCATCGCCACCGGCGACATCGACGATGCGACCTACCAGCGGCTGACGGCGATCGCGCCGACCATCACCCGCCCCTCGGACACCAGCTCGGTATGGAACTGGCAGACGCAGCTGCAGTGGATCGGCAAGATCGTCGGCCGCGATAAGGACGCCACCGCGCTGATCACCCAGGTCGGGGCCCAGCAGACCGACCTGAAGAATCAGAACGCCAAGCTGGTCGGCAAAACCGTGTCGGTGGTGAACTACTCCGACGATGGGGTCACCCAGACACTGACACCATCCTTCGCCGCGGACTATCTGGCCGGTTTGGGCTTGAACTACGACAACAAGCTGCAACGCCAACCCGACGACAAAGGGCCGACGCGGGTCATGGCTGATCAGACCAAGCTGTACCTGATTCAGACCAACCTGGTGATCGTGGTGCGCACCGACAAGGCTGCCGGCGGTGGTGGGCAGGCGGGCCTGCCGGGGGCGTTGACCGCCAACCCGGGCCTGATCGTCGTCGATGACCCAGCGACGGTGGCCGCGTTGGCGGACCCCGGCGGATACCTGGCGATTCAATACCTCGATCGCCGATTAGTCCCCGCGTTAGCCAGCTCCAGCTGACGTTGACATGCTTGAAAACTGTTACCTGACAAGCGATATCGGGCACGGTGACTTCCCGCGCCGTCCGGTTGAGGGATACACGCCCGACGACGGAGGCCACCACGTGCCTCGGGCTAGAGATGGAGAACACGCGTGACGCAACCTCCGAATCCGGGACCGTGGGGCGCCCCACAGCAGCAGCCGGCGCAGCCAGGGTGGCAGCAGCCGCACCCCGGCCCAGGCGGACCGCAGCACAGCTGGCATCAGCCTGGCCCGCAGCCGTGGCCCGGCCAGCAACAGCAGCCGTACTACGGCCCGCCGAATCCACTGTCCGGGTTCCCGCCGCCCAAGCGTTCAGGGATCAAGCCATGGATGGTGATCGTCGGCGTCATCGCCGTGCTGGCCCTGATCAGTGGCGTCGCGAACATGGTCCTCAAGGCCAACCACCGCGCGGAAGCCGCCGGAGACCTGAAAACCGGTCAGTGCCTCACCACCGACGACATGAACAAATTTCACTTCCGGTCGACCAGCTGCGATTCCCTCGACGCGGTCTACGAGTTGGCGGGTCTCACGGCGATGGGTATCTGCCCGGACGGTAAGCGGGTGCAGGACGGCCCGTACTTCTACGCCACCAAAAATTCAGATGATCCCAAGGCCGAGAGCATGTGCTTCGCTCTGAACATGCGCCAGAGCGAGTGCTATTCGCTGGACATGAGCGAGAAGATCGTCACGCATATCGACTGCGCCCAGGCCTCGACGACCGCGAATTCGCACACCGGTGTCTTCAAGGTCGCCAAGCGCGTCGACGGCAGCTCCACCGAAACCGTCTGTGTCGCTGGGGAAAAGGCGATGATCTTCACGGTCCCGGAGCGGGTGTACTGCCTGGCTAAGCTCGTTGAATGACCTCGATGCCGCCCACCGGCACTGCTGCGACCATCGAGACGAGCTGGCCGCCAGTACCCGCTGCGGGTGCTTTCACTGCGTCCGGACCTTCCCGCCGGTGCAGGTCGTCGACTGGATCGACCCGGCCCCGCAGATCGCCGCCGAGTCCGGCCGACGCGGCCAGACCGCACTGTGTCCGTACTGCGGGATCGACGCGGTGATCGGAGACGCGGCCGGCTACCCGATCACGCGGGAGTTTCTGGAAGCGATGCGCGCACAATGGTTTTGACCGATTCGGCCGGTTCGGCGCGGTGGTGGTTACGGCCGCGCTGGTGGATCCTCGCCGGCCTCGCCGCCCTCGTGGGCGACATCGGTTTAATGGCGTGGGGTTGGGCGCGGGATGAGCGGTGGGCGGAGGATGCGAGCCGCCACTGCAATCAACCGGGCTTCCCGCAACTGCCCGATAATTCACCTATTGGGTGGACAGTCTTGGTGTCGATCGGGCTCGCGGTGCTGGCCGTACTGGTGGGCGCGGTGCTGTACGCCCGCGCCGCCGACTGTAGTGCCACGGCCCGCGTGGGCGCAGTTTTGGTGGTGGTCCCGGCGGTCGCGCTGGCGCTGGGGCTGCTGCTGCCCGGGTTGATGCTGATCAAGCCGCGGACGCTGTCCAGGGGCGTGGATGGCAGTGGGATTCCGTGCCCATTCGGCTAGTCCGGACCCAGCTGGACGAAAGACTGGATGTCCGCACAAAGCGTTTGCAGTGCGATAGACAATGACGGGCGAGCAGAGGCGAGAGGATTTGATATGGAGCCCGAACCTCACGCAGGCGCGGTGTTCGCCTCGATCTTCATCGTCGCAGAAATCGCGGTCGCTGCGGTCCTGGTCATCGTCAGCTGGCGAGCCGCCACCGGGCGTCTGGCGCGCAATCAGTGGACGGGAATCCGCACCCCGTCGACGATGCGCAGCGATCAAGCATGGGTAGCCGGCCACCGGGCCGCGTTGCGCCTGATGCCGCTGTATGTCGCAAACGCCGTCAGCGCTTGCGGCCTGCTGCTGGCGGCCATCGTACGGTCATGGCCGGTGGGGCCGGTGATGATTCTGGGGCTCGGTTGCGTTGTCGTACTCGTCGCGATAGCGCTGTATGCGGCGGTTGTCGCGGGCAAGGCCGCGAGAAGAACTGCGGCACGAGGAATATAGGTGTTATTCAGCGCGTCGCCGTTTATCCCAACGCCGATATCGCTCGACGGACGACTATCTCAAAGCGCAAGGAAAGACCGACCAACAAATTATCGATGCATCGCAACGCACCGGCGGCGGCGATTTAGGATTGGCCCAAAAATGACTGGTACCAAAACACTGACGTTACTCTCGCACGATAAGTGGCTCGATGTTGCGGACTATCGTCTTTCTACTCACACAATCGAGAACATCCGACACGTCGATAGTCCGGAAGACCTCAAATGTTTGGAACTTTCCGGCCGATACGGCGCTGTGGGATCGGAAAAAATTGTCGTAAACTTCGATAATTCCTTCCGTACACTTGCCCTCGGATTCGAGCATGATGCTCAATTCGCACTCTCCAACTGCGATGTGCAGTGGACTCAACTCGACGAGACTCTCGCCCAACTGACGATAACGCACGAGTCATACACCAGATCCGTCACGTTTCCCCACCACCGCGACTGGGTCGAGGATGATTTCAACTTCGACATGAGCTCATATGAAGATTTTGATTTTGGCTTGTGGATATACGGCTTGAAGGCTGACCCAGACCTCAGGCAACGGTTGACGCACGAATGGGCAGGGGCGGCATGGGCGCGGCATGGTGGGTCGATTGTCTAATCCACTACAGGTCAACACTCAGAACTCAGAACACCTTCGAGGCCGCACAGGCTGTGGCCAACCAAGCACTTGAACTGCGGGAGCACCTCGCGCAAATAACCCTGGAGTGGGAACAACTGTCAGACAACTGGGAAGGTAAGGCCGCATCCGCTTATTTGCACGCATGGAATCCCGGGTCCAGTCACGTTGCTCCCATCGGTGTCGTTCAAAACCACTGGGGGCTGGCGCCCTGCTGTCGACACCACGGGGATTGAATCAGACCAAAGCCTGACAGGGACCAAGCTAGTCAGACAGCAGGAGCCAGCACCGGTGCCCGCTCAGTGGCGAGCGACCGGACTCGGCACCGCGTCCCGGGGGGACGCCGCGTGGCCGCGGCGTGGGCAGTACACGATGAAGCCAGTCGCCTCGTAGGCCTGAAGACGACGGCATACGCATGTTTAGCCACACGCAGCGCGCCGAGTCGCCGCGAGCATACCGCGGGGATCACCCGTCTGCTGCGCGGATGATGTGCCCCCACACTCGCCGGGGTATGCACCGATACTCGGATGGGGCGGGCTAGGCCGGACTTGTGCCCGCGGATGGCGGGGATGTCGCGCTCGGGAAGGGGTACCGGGCGAGAACTGCTTTCCGTCGTGACGCCGCCCCGAGGGGCAATGCTCCGGTCAGATCCCTCGCTCTGCCGGGGAGGCGCGGTCAGGACGCGATGCGTGGAATCCTGAGGGGGGAGGGGGCGACGGTGTCGGGTAAGTCGGGTTTTCGTAACGTGGAGTCACGGCAGCGCTATCTTGGGGTCTACGACCGTCTGCGTGCGCTGAGCCCAGCGCCGGATGCTGTGCATGATGTGCCAACAGATTTCGGTGTCGTGCGCGTGTATCAGCACGGGTCTGAGGGCGGGATTCCTGTGGTGTTGTTGCACTGCTTCTGGGCGACCTCGGCAATATGGGCCGAGTACGTATCCGCTCTCACAAGCGATTTCACTGTTTACACCGTTGATCTACTCGGCCAACCCGGTGCCAGTGTCCAGTCGAGATCGATGAAATCCGGGCAAGACTGCGCCTGCTGTCTTGGCCAGGTGCTCGGCGGACTCGGCTTGGCAGGCGTGCATCTCGTCGGACATTCCTATGGAGGATGGACGGCCGCACAAATCGCGGCACGGATTCCAGACCGACTCGCCTCAGTGACGCTCATCGAGCCCGTCAACACGGTCGCCCGATTGTCGACGCGGTTCTGGCGAACCGGAGCCTTGCTGTTGCTGCCAGGTGCTGAGCGTAAGCAGCGCACCGTAGCCGCGATTCTCGGTCACCCGGCGCCGGGCAGCCTCCTCGATAGTGTCATGGAGCTGGTGATGGCTGCCGGCTCCGCGTTCGCTTCTTTCGGCACGCCATTTCCCCGGTACATACCTGATTCTCTGTTGTGCTCAGTCGAGGTGCCCGTGCAGGTTCTGTTGGCAGGAAACACTATTCACGACTCCGAACGGGGACTCGACCGGATACGTCGCGTCGTGCCTTCGTGGGGGTATCGCTTGTGGCCGGAAGCGACGCATATGTTGCCGTGCGAGGCCGTGAGCGACGTCGTCACCTGTATCCGCAGCTTCGCTCACGAGCACGCTGCAGGCTGAGCGAGGCGGACCACCAGCTCTCCAGCCCAGCGCCGTACCTGCATGTCTCCAGGTAGAGAATCGAGACAGGTCGGGCGCCACCGCGAGGCGCCGTCGACGACTCAGGCGTTCGGATCAGCGGCGTGACGCTCGCGGTATCCGGCAGGGTCGACTGCGTTGTGGTGCGGTTCGGCTGCAGGTCCCGTTGGCGCGGCGGTCCCAGTGTTTACGTGCCCTGTGTGCGCAGCCGATGGTCTAGTGGTTCCCTGTTGCTGGTCGGCGAACGCGATGTATCGCCGATAATGCGAGAGCATCGCCTCGGGACTCGGCTGTGCCTGTGCAGCCGCCTCCGCCCGACCAGAGTCGCCCCAGTGGCCGCGTGGCGCTACTTGCCGGGTCGCTGCGATATAGGCCTGGTAGGCAGCATAATAGGCTTGGTTTGGGTCGTCGGGCACCGCGGCGGCCGTGGTGCTGGTCTTGCGGCGAACGTCGAGTGCGATACCCGCTATGGCCACGGCCGTCTGCATCCCTCCGAGCACCACGATGACGATCGGCACCCAACCGGGCCGATCGGCTTCGATGAGCGTTGCCGTCCCGTCGAGGAATCCGGCGGCCGCCAGCGTCACCACGACCCACTGGCGAGGCGCGTCGGAAGGTAGTGCGGTGAGCGCCGCGACGACTCCCGCTAGCACGCTGAATCGAACGGCCCACCCGGGGTGGGCCGGCGGAACCACACTGACGCCATACGTCGCCACACCGATCACAGCGGTCGCGAGCGCTAGGTAGCCGACGGCGCGGTCGACCCCGGGCCGGCCGCGCCGATCCGCTACGCCGGTGTGAGACAACGAGTACCGGGCGTGCACGGGTGTCGTCGCTCCCGGGTGACTGTAGGCCACCGCTCACTCCTTTGCCTCGAATGATGCTCTGAGGTAGCGCATCTCGTCGTCAGTGGCAACCATCTTGACCACGGCGTACCCGGCGCGGGTGCGCACCCTGACGACGTCATCGGCGCTATCGAGCAGTTCTAGAGCAACATCGGCATCCGGCGAGGCCACTGCATTCCGGGGTTTGAGGACCATTGCGGTCACACCGGCTCGCACCGGCTGTTCGGCGACGCCGTCGAACATCTCCACCGAATAGTTGCGCTCAGCGCCGGCCTTCAACGCTGGCCGGCCCAGATCAGTCACTCGCAGCATGCCCGGGTCGGCGACTTCGGCGACCATGGGGTGCCAGGCGCCGGGCCGGCGGGTGTGAACACGGACCCGCGCGCCGAGGGCCAATGCTCGCAGCACCACTTGCTGCCCTAGATGCAGCGTTCCGCAGATCTCGACACGCTCGAGCTGCGCCCCGAACAGCGTCAGCGCGACAGCACGGCCCCGGTCGTCGGCTCCGATCAGCTGTCCACATCCAGAGACCGGCACAGTTAACCCTGCGAGCGCCTCGGTGCTGCCGGTAGCCCAGGTGCCTATGCTGCGATAACGCTGTGGCACAGGCAAACTCGCCAACAATGACATGTACTGCCGACCCGGCAGTGCTACATGCCCGACCCGAGGCCGATCGGCGCGGCGGCGTCCATCCACACGTACCAGGGCCCGCACCTGCACCTGTGCGCCGGCGTTACGCAACGAAATGCAGAGTGTCGTCGAATAGCTGGGGATCGTCCACTGCATACCCAGCCCAGCGGACGTCAGGATCGTTGGGTCAATTGCGTAGGTGCGCAGCGTGAAGTCGCCCTCGTGGCAATCCTGCCACGTCTCGGCGATGCTCGTCAGTGCGACGCCGTCACAAAGCGCACCGGTGGCATGTGCTATCTGTGTCGCGGTCGCGATCTCGGGGCGTAATCCTGCCCCCGCCAATCGATTTGCTACTCGCCGGGTAGCCGCTGTCGCGGCGCGCACGATTCCGTCGTGCCCACCGCCGCGATGCGTGATCGCCTCGGCGCATGCTTGTGGATCGAAACGCAGTGTCACCCAGAGGTTGCGGTGTGCGATCGCCGGCAGCGGCCCCACCATCGCGTCGTACATCGCGGCGACGGGACCACGTCCCTGCGAGCGCGCGCCCTGGCTGATGATGTCGATGGAGTCCACTTCGATGTCGAACTGATGGAGGCAGTCGGCCAGCAACTGGATCGGCACCGAGTCACCGGACACGGTGGCCCCGGGTTCGAGCACCGTGAGCGCTTGCGGATTTCCATGGATACGGATAAGAGACACCAATACCGTTCCATCCCAACGAAACCCGATGGGGCTTCCATCGGGCATCGTGGCATCGAAGGGTACCGGGATCGCCGCGGTCCCTCGCCGCCGGCGCCGTTCGCTCGTGAACGCCAGCCACCGCGCCGCCCGCCGTGGCAGCGTAGAGCCTCGGAAGCGGACCACCAGCGGCATTGCCAGTGCGACACCGCCCAGAGCGCCGTACCAGCCGCGGGTGCCAGACAGCAACGCGACCGTCAGTCCAGCGGCGACCAATCCTTCGATGAGCAAAAGATCAGGCAGTGGGAGAACGCGTTGCGGCAGAATGCCGGTGGTCCGGGTGAACCGATCTGCGGACCGGGGCCACACCGGGTTGTGCACTGCGGCAGCAGTTTGTGTCACGCGCTCGGGCTCCTTGTCCGCTGGGCCGGTCCGACCTGTCGGCTCCCAGCCACCCCCGGGCGGTGTTGTAGCCTTGTCCTGCTTGGCAGTTCGTGAACCACGTTGACGGGGGCAAGCTATGCCAGCGCAAGTTACCACGCGAGCACAGGTCAATGGATACCGATTTTTGATCCGGCGCCTGGAGCACGCGCTGATCCGTGCGGACTCGCGGATGATCCACGATCCGATGCGCGGACAGATGCGTTCGCTGCTGGTTGGGCTGGTCATCGCGGTACTGGTGTGCGGCGCGGCCGGGATCCTTGCATTCTTCAAACCCGCGCCCAGTCTTGGTGATTCGCAGATTGTGATGAGCAAGTCGTCGGGCGAAATGTTCATCCGAATCGGTGACCATCTTCACCCGGTGTTAAACATCGCGTCAGCGCGGCTCATCGCCGGCCGCAGCGAGAACCCCAAACCCGTCGACGATAAGTTCCTGAATGCACTGCCGCTGGGCGCGCCGGTCGGCATCGTCGGTGCACCGGCAAGCCTGGCCGCCGGTGCCGACGCCGGCACGTCCGCCTGGTCCGTCTGCGACAGTACCCAGACGCCAGCACCCACAGACGTCACTGCGACGCCCACGGTCGAGACCACCGTGGTGGCCGGTACTGCCCGACTCGGGGACGACATCCGCGCTGCCGAGCCGGCCCAGATGGTCCTGACCCGGGCCAGCGGGCAGACGTTCCTGATCTACGACGGTGTCCGCGCACCGATCGACCCCACTGATCCGGTGCTAGCGAACGCACTGCGCCTGGACGGCCGACGGCTGCGGCCGATGTCCATCGGCCTGCTGAACGCGTTTCCCCTCGTGGACCCCATCGTGCCGGTGACGGTTGACGGCGCCGGCTCGCCCACCGGTTACCTTCCGCAGCAATATCGAGTTGGTTCGATCGTCCGGACCGACGACTCGCGTGGAGAGCAGCTCTACGCGGTGCTGCGTGATGGGCTGCAGCGCATTTCGGCGACCGTCGCTGACATCATTCGCTATGGCGATCCGACGTCGGGACCGACCGCGGCCAGCACCATTTCGCCGGCACTGATCAGTGCCGCACCGGCCGCACACGCGTTGCGCGTCGACCATTACCCCTCCGCCTCTCCACAACTGGTTGCTGCCGAACCGGACCGGGTGGTGTGCATGTCCTGGCAGAGGACCCGGTCCGCCGCCGAATCCACCTCCAAACTATTGATCGGCCAGCGGCTACCGATCCCGCCTGGCGCGCAGCCCGTGCGGCTGGCCAGCGCCGATGGCAATGGGCCCGGTCTGGACGGCGTGTACCTGCAGCCGGGCACCGGTGAATACGTCCAGGCCACCGGGGCCGCAGCGGACAGCCGCTCAGCGGGCCCGCTGTTCTACATCTCGGACACCGGGCAGCGATTCCATGTCCGCGACCCGAAAACGGCGGCAGCACTTGGCGTGCACGGTTATCCGGCCACCCCCGATAGGCGCGATGACCAACCCAAACCGGCGCCGTGGCCGGTACTGCGTCTGCTACCACCGGGTCCGGAACTGGCGCAAGAGGCGGCGCTGATCGCGCACGACACGCTGGGGGCGGACCCGCAGGGGCAGAAGCTCGTGCTGCCGAAGAGCTAAACCCTAGACGTGCTATTTCATGACATTGGTTACGCAGCGCCGGCGCGGATCAGGGGCGTGTCGAGGGGCGGGAATCAGGAGGGTGCGTGTTGACCGCCCGAGTTGACGACTACTTGTGGTGGAGGACATGGCGTCCGGGTTGGGCTGAGGCGCACTGTGTGACCCTCGTTGGCGACACCTCGGCCGCGGAGGTTATCGGCTCTCTTCGTGCCGACGTGCTGGGCTCAGTCCAGGGCATCGATGCGCTCTACGACCTTGCCGTCGCGGATTGGCCTGCTGGTTTCGACCCTGGCCTGATCGGTGTGACCGAGATTGATGGCACGTGGGCGCTGATTGCTGAAATCAACGGCTTTGTTGGGGTGACCGAGCGGCTGATCGGGCCGATGTCCGTTGGGCGAACGATTGTGTCGCACTTCGCCAATGTCAACGCAGTCCACCGTTTCAATTGGTGGCGCGATGGACAACTGGTGGTGGATTTTGACTTGCTGTTTCCGGCAGAGCGGTTCGGTGCCGATCCGATGGCGCTACGTGATGATCTGGGTGCGGTAGGTGTTCCGTTGGATGCCGATTCGGAGCAGATCGCCGGAATTGACTTGAGTGCGGCGGGATTTGCACTTGCCGAGCGTCTCACCGACGTAGCGTGCACACCGGAACTGTTCGAGCGCAGCGATTTTGTGGTGGCGCGGGTCGCGATCCCGGGCGCTGATGACCAACAACGATACGGAGAGGCGCTTCGCGCCGCCTGGTGCCATCCAGCGACCTGGTGACCTGGCGTTGGTGTAACCAACGTCCTGGAACACCACATCTAGAGATGCAGTTCGCGGAAATACGCGTAGGCACCCATGATCCAGAATGCGAGCGGGAACACCAACGCGATCGCCAGGTATTCGACGATCTCGACCAGACGCCGCTGTACCGGCGAGAAATCGAGCCGCGGCGCCACCAGCCCGCAGCCCAGCACCAACGCCGTGAGCATCACCAGGGCCAAGGCTGCTGGCATCCGCCAGCCGCCCACGGCGGTGGCATCGGCCAGGATGGCCACCAGGACCACCAGCAGACCCGCCGCGATCAGTGTGGCGGATTGCACCAGGTCATGGTGGCTGCGTCCCCGCAGGCACAGCACGACAGCCACCGTGACCGCGAAAGCCGTTCCCTGCCAGAAGAACCCGACAGCGGCATGGACAACGAGGTAACAACCGACCAGCGCGGCGGCCGCTGACGCCACCAGGATGCCGGACAGATACTCGTTGGCTCGCCGAACTTGGTCCGTCATGTCCTCTTCGGTGGGGATGACCTGCTTACCGACGGCGTCAACGCCGTCCACTGTGGTGCCGCCGGCAGTATCGATGTCATCGAGCGGCTCGCCCGCCGTCGGCACTCGCGGGATGGGAAGTCGCGATAACACGATCGTCGCCCGCGGTGATAAATACACCACAATGACCGCCGCGGTGGCCAGCGCCGCTCCGAGCGCCCGTGGGCTCGCCTGCCACAGCAGCGATACCAACGCCGCCGGGCCACACAGCGCCGCGGCAGCGATCACCGCCGTGTACAGCGGCCGCGCACGGCGCGTGATGAGCAGCATCAGCAATGCGGCCAGGGCCGTCACGCCGATCGCCATCGGCAGCGAGGTCAGCCCGTGACCGCCCGGGACGACGTAGAGGGATCCGCCGAACATCAGTGGCAAGGAAATGGACCCCAACCACCCCGACGACGTGGACCCGCGGCGGCCCAGGATGCAGGCCGCCGTGGCCCAGCCGATCCCCGCGGCGAGGGCGATCATGCCTGCGGCCGGGCCAGGAGCCGAGCGCAACGCGCCCAGCATCACGGCGGTCACCGCCGCCACCAGACTCGCGCCGAACCAGCCGGCGCGGGCCGCGTGAGCGCTGATCCATTGCCGTGCGTCCCTGGGCGCGGCCGCGATGGGCCAGTTGACATCGTCGAACAACACTGGCTGGAACGGCGCCCCCACCTGAGCCAGCACCAGGATGTCCCCATCGTGGATGCCGGCTTCTGCCAGCGACCGGCTCGGGTCGATCGGCGCGCCACCGATTTTGGCGAAGGTGAACCGGTTCCCGTCTCTCGTGACGGGCGGGGCACCGGCGGGGGAGTGCTCAGCGGCCAGGTCGATCACGGCGTTGACTATCGCGCCGATGGACAGGTACAGCGGCAGGCCGACATCGACCATGGTGGTGCCGACCAGCACGGTCACCCGGCTGAGTTCGGGTTCGGCGTCCGGTTCCACATCCAGTTCCGGCAGCGGCAGTGTCATCGGATCGGGCCTCCCCATGGCCGTTCGTCGTGTACATGGTCGCGGCAGTCGTTGGCGGGTCGATCACGGGCACCGACCTTTCGGCGAGAATACCGAGACCGTCTCGGGTAGCGTTGCCCCGGGATTCGGGGAGGGATGTCGTTGGCCACGACCGGGTTTGTTCGCCGGCTGCGGGTGGCGCCGCCGCGCATGCCGGGCGGTGAAGTGAATCTTCAAGCGCCACCGGAAGTTCCGCGGTTGATTCCCGGCAGTCTGTTGGTGAAACTGATGCCGTTCGTGATGATCGTCGCGGTCATCGGGATGATCGCGTTGATGGTCACCGTCGGGGGACGCGACCTCACCCGCAACCCGATGTTCCTGCTCTTCCCCGTGATGATGGTGATGTCGATGGCCGGCATGTTTCTCGGTGGCGGGGGCCGCTCGGGGAAGGCCGCCGCCGAGCTGAACGAGGAACGCAAGGACTACTTCAGTTATCTGGCCAACCTGCGCGACGATGTCGAGCAAACCGGGGCCGCTCAGCGCGCCGCCCTGGAGTGGAGCCACCCTGATCCCCGCACCCTCATCGACGTTGCGGGCACGCGCCGGATGTGGGAGCGCCGCCCCGCCGATCAGGATTTCTGCCACGTCCGGGTCGGCATCGGCACCCACCGGCTGGCGACCCGGCTACTGGCCCCGGAGACCGGCCCGCCCGAGGACCTTGAGCCGGTCTCGACGGTCGCGCTGCGCCGTTTCGTCCGGACCCATTCGGTCGTGCATGCGCTGCCGACCGCAGTGTCGCTGCGTGCTTTCCCGGTCATCACCTTCGACGGTGCACGCAAACCGGTGCAGCGCCTGGTGCGGTCAATGATCTTGGAACTGTGCGCCTTCCACGGGCCCGACCATGTGCAGGTCGCGGTAGTGACCGCGAATCCGGACGGCGAGATGTGGAGCTGGGTGAAGTGGCTGCCCCAGGCGCAGCATCCATCGGCCCGTGACGGGTGCGGCACCATGCGAATGCTCTATCCGTCCTTGCCGCTGCTGGAGGAATCGTTGGCATCCGACCTGGGCGACCGAGGGCGGTTCAACCGCAACGCGCAGCCCACCCAGGGTGTCAAGCAGCTCGTCGTCGTCATTGACGACGGGTACATGACCGGCGACGAACGATTGTCCACCGACGCCGGTCTCGACGCTGTCACCGTGCTCGATCTGAACGGCCCCCGCAATCTGGCGGGCGCCCGGCGTGGTCTGCAGTTGGTGCTCGACAGTGCCGACGATATCGGAGCACGGACCGCGGCCGGGGTGGAACGCTTCGCCACACCCGATCAGCTGACCCTGGCTGAAGCCCACGCCACCGCCCGACGCTTCGGCCGGTACCGACCCGGCACCGCAGCGCACATCGTGAACCTGGAGTCCGAATCGCGGGCCACCGATCCCGGTCTGATGAGTCTGCTCAAGATCCCCGACGCGGCCGAGATCGAGCCCGACCTGGTCTGGCGCCCACGCAGTCCGCGCGAACGCTTACGGGTGCCGATCGGCTACACGCCGTCAGGACAACCGTTGGAACTGGACATCAAAGAGGCCGCCGAGAACGGCATGGGTCCGCACGGGCTGTGCATCGGCGCCACCGGCTCGGGTAAATCGGAGTTCCTGCGCACGCTGGTGCTGGCGATGATCACCTCGCATTCGCCCGAGGCACTCAACCTGGTGCTGGTCGATTTCAAAGGCGGCGCAACGTTCTTGGGGTTGGAGGGGGTGCCGCACATCTCGGCGATCATCACCAACCTGGAGAGCGAGTTGACCATGGTCGACCGCATGCGTGATGCGCTGGCCGGGGAGATGAACCGGCGGCAGGAGTTGCTGCGCTCAGCAGGGAACTTCGCCAACGTCACCGAGTACGAGCGGGCGCGGGCCAACGGGGCCGACCTCAATCCGCTGCCCGCACTGTTCATCGTGGTCGACGAATTCTCCGAACTGCTGTCGCAGAAGCCAGATTTCGCTGAATTGTTCGTCATGATCGGTCGGCTCGGCCGGTCATTGCATATCCATTTGCTGCTGGCCAGCCAGCGACTGGAGGAGGGCAAGCTGCGCGGGCTGGACTCGCACCTGTCCTACCGGATCGGGCTCAAGACGTTCTCGGCCGGCGAGTCGCGCAGCGTGCTCGGAGTGCCCGACGCCTACCACCTTCCCAGCGTCCCGGGGTCGGCTTTCCTCAAGTGCGACGCCGACGAACCGATCCGATTCAACACCTGTTATGTGTCAGGCGAATACGTGCGGCCGCGGCTGTCCGAACGGACAGGGCGCATATCGCTGGGTGCGTTGACCCCCAAGGTGTTCACGGCCACCCCGGTGCACAGAGATGCTCCGGCAACGGCCGCGGCGGACTCGGCGCCGGCGCCCGCCGCGGAGCCATCGGGCGCGGCCAAGGGCAGTCTCCTCGATGTCGTGGTAGGGCGCCTGCGCGGACACGGTCGCCCGGCCCACGAAGTGTGGCTACCTCCGTTGCATGACAGTCCCGCGGTCAATGACCTTCTGCCCGACCCGGTGTGGACAGAACCGCGGAACGTCAACGGCCGGTTGTGGATCCCGGTAGGGGTGGTAGACCGGCCCTACGATCAACGGCGTGACGTACTGACCGTGGACCTATCCGGCGCTCAGGGCAACCTGGTGGTGGTCGGTGGGCCGCAGTCGGGCAAATCGACCGCGCTGCGCACGCTCATCATGTCGGCGGCGGTGACCCACACCCCTGAGCAGATTCAATTCTTCTGCTTGGATTTCGGCGGCGGCACGCTGAGCAGCTTGGCGAAGCTGCCGCACGTGGGCAGCGTGGCCGGACGAATGGACGCCGACCGCATCCGGCGCACGGTCGCCGAGGTGACCGGCCTGCTACGCAGTCGCGAACAGCGCTTCCGTGACCTGGGTATCGAATCGATGCGGGATTTCCGGCAGCGCAAGGCGGCCGGTGACCTCGCGTTGAGCGATCCCGTCGACGGCGACCCGTTCGGCGACGTGGTACTGGTGATCGACGGCTGGGCGAGCATCCGCAGCGATTTCGAGACACTCGAGCCCGCGCTGCAATCGATCGCCATCGCGGGGCTGTCCTATGGCATCCACCTCGCCATCAGCGCCAGCCGGTGGATGGAGATTCGGCCCGCCGTCAAGGACATGCTCGGCACCCGCATCGAGCTGCGCATGGGCGACCCCGTGGACAGCGATGTGGGCCGCAAATTCGCCGAATTGGTCCCCGTCGGTCGCCCCGGCCGCGGCATCACCGCCGAGCGGCTGCACCTGCTGATCGGACTGCCCCGCTTGGATTCGGGCTCGAGTACCGAAGACCTGCCGGCAGCCGTAGGGACTGCCTCGGAACTGGTGCGCGAATTTTACGGTCAGCGGCAGGCACCGCGGGTCCGCATGTTGCCACACGACCTCGACCGTGACGCGGTGCAGCAGGCGGCTCAGCTGACCGGCCAGCTGAGCCCGGCTCGGGTGGTGGTGGGGATCAACGAGGACGAATTGGCGCCGGTGATATTGGATTTCGACGAGCAACCACACCTGGTGGTGTTCGGCGACACCGAATGCGGCAAGACCGGCCTGCTGCGCAATATCGCCGCGGGCCTGATGGAGAACGCTCACCCCGAGCAGGCCAAGCTCATCCTGGTCGACTTCCGCCGAACCATGCTCGGGGTCGTCGAAAATGACCATCTCGCCGGTTACGCCACCGCCACACCGTCGCTGGCCGAACTGATGACGGCGCTGGCAACCGAACTGCGGCGACGGCTTCCGCCCGAGGACATCACCCAGCAGCAACTCAAGGAACGTTCCTGGTGGTCCGGCCCAGATCTATACGTGCTGATCGATGACTACGACCTGATTCCGGGCAGCTCGCTGAACCACCCGATGGGCCCGTTGATGGAGTTCCTGCCGCAGGCGCGGGACATCGGCCTGCGGCTGATCCTGACCCGTCGGATCGGTGGAGCCGGCCGAGCGATGATGAGCGACCCCGTCATCGTGCGGCTGCGGGATTTGTCCTGTAACGCACTGGTGATGAGCGGCACCAAAGAGGAAGGTCCGCTGTTCGGCGGCTACAAAGCGGCACCGATGCCGCCGGGGCGCGGAATGTTGGTCTCGCGCACCGGCAAAAGCGGCGTCATCCAGCTGTCACGGATGCCGGACCTATGACCGGCACCGAGCAACGCAACAGGTTCGGCCGCCCATCCTCGGAGTCACCGGCACCGGCCCTGGTCCGAGTATCGGTACTGGGCGGCGACGACGGGGCCGGTACCCAGCTGGATGTCTCCCTGCCGGCGGATGCACCCGTGGCCGTCGTGGTACCCGAGCTCGTCGCACTGATCCGGTCGCGCGGCGGCACTCGTTCTGGGCCGCCGCAGGACCCGATCATCGGTGAAGCGCGGCACAGCTATTGGGTGCTCGGCCGCAGTGACGGGACACCGCTGCAGCCGGACGACACCCTGCGCGTGAGCGGCATCGGTGACGGCGATCTGCTGCGACTCACCGCCCGCCGGGCGCTGACCGCCCCGGTGCTAACCGATGACGTGGTGGACGCCGCCGCACGCCTGAACAAGGCATCGTTCGCGGCCTGGAGTCCGGCCGCGGCTCGTGCGATGGCCGTCGGTGGCGTGTACGCGGCCACGCTGGTGTGGGTTTTTCTGCTGGTGCACAGCGGGTTTCGTGGTGAACGCGCCATTTTCACCGTGGTGGCGGCGGTCGTGGCGGGATCGTTGGTCGGCGGCGCGGCGCTGGCGCACCGGTCGTACGGTGATCGGATGGCCGGTGCCGCACTCGGCTGGGCTGCCATCCCGATCCTGGCGGCCGTGGGATGGGCGCAGCTGTCCCGATTCGGCTCCTACGGGATCGCGGCATTGTGCGCGGCGATGCTGCCGTTGCTTTATCTCGCTTACCGGCTGATCGGTACCGGGCACGGGGGTTTTCTGCTGGCCAGCGTGTTCTGCGGGCTGAGTGGGCCGGCCGTGTTGGCGCATGCGCTGGAGGTGCCGACCACCGTCGCCGGAACCGTCCTTGCGGTGGCTGCCGCCGCGGCGTGCCCGGCGGTGCCGGGGCTGACGGAACGCCTCGGCCGCCGGCGCACAACCGAGACGAAGATCGAAACCTCCACTAGCAGTTGGAACCTGGGCGATCCGTTCGCCTCTGCCACGCCGTCAGACGAAGCCGGACAGGCTCCGTCGACGGACGAGGTATGGGCTAAGGTCCAGGCTCGGCGCCTGACCCGCGCCGCCTGGTACGGCGGATTGGCCGCGGCGACAGCGACCGCGGCCGCGCTCGTCGTGCACGGTCACACACCGCCCACCTGGTCGACGCTGACATTCGCGACCGCATGCGCGGTGGTGCTCGCGCTGGCGATGCGAAGACCGCACACGGCCGTGGAACGCGCGTCACTGGCCATACCGGCGGGCATCCTGCTCGTCGCGACGGCCGCGTACGCGCAGCAGGGTTCGGTGGTGATGTCATCGGTGGCGCAAGGTGCGCTGCTGGCTACCGCGATCGGCGCCGCCGTCATCGGCACCACGACCGGTCCGCGGACCAGCCGGTTGACCGCCGTGCTGCCGTATCTCGAATACGTGACCACCGCAGCCTTGATCCCGTTGGCGTTGTGGGTCATTGGCGCGTACGCACGGCTGGGATTTGAGTGATGCGCTGGGTCGCGGTGCTGGCGGTCTTGTTCGCGGTCGTGGTGTCCGACCCGGCGCTGGCCCGAGCCATCGACCCACCCGTGGTGGCGCCGGGCCCCCCGCCCAGCGGAGCTGGCGGCCCCCCCGAGACGACCGAACAGAAATCACCATGCGGAACCGCAACGGTCCTACCAGGAACCGACTTTCAGATCAGACCCAGCGCGGACACGATGCTCGATTACTCGTCGGCCTGGCAGTTTTCTCGCGGTGCCGGACAAAAGGTCGCCGTCATCGATACCGGCGTCTCACGACACCCGCGCCTGCCCGCGCTGCAAGCCGGCGGCGACTTCGTCTCCAACTCAGACGGCCTGGTGGACTGCGACGCACACGGCACCCTGGTCGCCGGCATCATCGCCGCATCGCCAGCACCCGGCGACAGCTTTGCCGGAGTGGCCCCCGATGCCACCATCTTGTCGATCCGCCAGAACAGCAGTGTCTACGCGACGCGCGGCTCCAATTCGCAACAAGAGGACCCCAACGCGGTGGCGGCCGGATACGGCAGTACCCACACCCTGGCCAGTGCCATCGTGCGGGCGGTCGACATGGGAGCCACCGTCATCAATCTTTCCGAGGTGGCGTGTGCACCGGTCGAGGCCGGGATGGACGACGCCGACGTCGGCCGGGCAGTTCGGTATGCCTTCGAACGCAATGTTGTCGTGGTCGCCGCGGCCGGCAACTACAGCGAGCAGGGTCTGTGCCGGGCCCAGAATGACGTCACCGATCCCAACCGGCCGCTGACCGCGGGGTGGCGCTCCGTGCGCACCATCGCCAGCCCCCCGTGGTTTTCGGACTACCTGTTGTCGGTCGCATCCCTCGCCCCGTCCGGCCAGCCGTCGGACTTCAGCTTGAGAGGACCCTGGATCGGGGTAGCCGCCCCGGGCGAGCGCATCACATCGCTGGACCCGCAGGGGCCCGGCCTGATCAATGCCTGGCTGGACCCGCAGAAAGGTCCGGTGCCGATCAATGGGACCAGCTTCGCCACCCCATACGTGTCCGGTGTGGTGGCCCTGATCCGTTCGCGATTCCCGGACCTCACCGCCGCACAGGTCATCGACCTCGTCAAGCGCACCGCCCACACCCCCGAGGCCGGACCCAACTCCGCGACCGGCCACGGGATGGTCGATCCGGTCGCCGCACTAACCTCCAGCCTGCCGCCGGCCCGCGACGTGCCGGACCCGACGGCCGGGCACCCCATCAGCGGCCCGCCTCAATCGCGGACGGACGACCGAGCAATCACCATCGTGCTGACGGTGCTCGGCGTGTGCGTCGTGGCTGCGGTGATCGCGGTGACGGTGCTCAAGGACCGGACATGACGTCGTCCTGCCAGGACGGCGTCACCTCCGTACGATCGGAACCGCCGGGAATGACCTGACAAATCGAGGGGTAGTGGATGTCCACGCGCAGGCCACCAGAAGAGGAACGGGGCGCACCAGCGCAGCCACCATGGCTCGGCCCCCCAGCACTGGGCAATCCTCGCCACCGCGCCGCCAACTCACTCGATCACCGCGCACCGGCCGACGCCGAACCGGTCCTCGACCACGGCGAGTCGCCCGCCGGCCACATGCCCGCCTCGACGGCCGGCCCGGAACCCCGCCACGATGCCGGCGGCACCGATGCCGATGCGCCGCCGCAGGATTGGCGAGATCAGGCCCTGGCCGCCGGCTACCTGCCACCTCCCGCGCCGTCGTGGCCGATCGGCGCGCCCCCACTACCGCCGCCGGGATGGGTGCCGCCCCCGCCGGCCATGGTGGCGCCGAATGATCCTGTGCCTCAATCGTATTGGGTGCCGGACGCGCTCGACGGGCAGGAGATGATCGACCGAGGCAGCGCCGCACCACAGCGAGGGTGGCGCCGGTTGCTGCACACGGTGAGCGGCGGACGGATCAACCCCGGCGACTCCCGCAAAGATCGTGAGCAGGACGCCCTGATCGCGACGATCCGCTATCCGCTCAGCGGCGACTTCCGGATCGCGGTGCTGTCGATCAAGGGCGGCGTCGGCAAGACCACCACCACCCTTGGGCTGGGCTCGGCATTGGCAATGGCCCGCAGCGACCGGGTGATCGCCGTCGATGCCAATCCCGATCGCGGCACCCTGGCCGAACGGGTGCTCGACCCGTCGACCCAGTCGACCGTGCGCGATCTCCTCAGGGACAGCAACATTCACCGTTATGCCGACGTCAGAAATCACACCAGGATGGCCATCAGCCGGCTGGAGGTCTTGGCCAGCGAACAAGACCCCGCGGTCGCTGAAGTGTTCGGGGACCGCGATTACCGTCGCACGATCGACATCCTGCGCCACTACTACAACGTCATATTGACCGACTGCGGCACCGGGATCATGCACTCAGCGATGGAGGGTGTTCTGGATTTGGCCCATGCCATCGTGCTGGTGACCGCACCGGCGATCGACGCCGTGCTGAGCGCCTCGGCCACCCTGGACTGGCTTGACCAACACGGCCACAGCGATCTGGTTCGCGAGGCGCACGTGGTATTCAGTGCTGCTGCGCCCGCCTCAGACCGGATGGTGATCGACAAGGCGCGCGCACACTTCGAAGCCAGGTGCCGATCGATCCACTTCGTACCCTTCGATCAGCACCTGGCCGAGGGCGCCGACATCGACTTCGCGATGCTCAAGCCGGCCACGATGCGCGCGTACCTCGGCCTCGCCGGCGCCATTGCCCAGAAGTTCCCCGCAGCCGCAACCACGACGGGGTGAGCGGGGCCCGAGTCCAATCGCATCCCCTTGGTGTACAGCGGTTTTCGTGGTT
This sequence comes from Mycolicibacterium sp. CBMA 226, assembly GCF_009729075.1. Classification (GTDB taxonomy): domain Bacteria; phylum Actinomycetota; class Actinomycetes; order Mycobacteriales; family Mycobacteriaceae; genus Mycobacterium. Next base: position 149,455 of record NZ_VTGY01000022.1, read on the forward strand.
CCCGTCCCGTGGCGGCAGCCGACATATCGCACCCAGGGATGGGGTTATCTGTAGGGGTGTACTCCGCGATCCGTCTGTGGCAGCCAGTTGAGGTCGCGGCAGTATCCGTGCTTAGGGAGATGCATCCGATCAAGTCGCCGAGAACGGCGTAACACTTGGGATTCTCCGCCGTCGACGAAAAATTCGGTGCCGGTGATGAAGCTCGCCTGCGGTGAGGCCAGGAAGACGACAGCGGGACAGAACACGTGCTACCGCAGGGTCATGCGTTGGGTGCCGGTGACGCGCATGAGGTCGAGTGCGGAGGCTTCGCCGGTGCCGGCCGCGGCGGAGTAGACGATCAGTGATTGGTCGGTGTCGGGCAGCAGCAGGGTGTCGCAGTCCAAGACGAGCAGTCCGAAGTCGGGGTGGTCGATCGTCTTGTGCGTCGACCGCCACGCGGTGAAGGGTCCTTCCTGCCACAGGTGTTGGAACCGGGGGCTGCCGGCGAGGAGTTCGTCGATAAGCTCACGCAAGTCGGGGTCGTCGGGGCAACGCGAGAGCGCGGTCCGCAGCGACGCGACCCCGTGTTCCTCGGTCGCCTCGACTTCTTCGGGGCTCAGGGTCACGCGAGTTTCGCCGGTACCTAGGAATCGTTGCCGGTACAGGTTGCTTCCCGCCTGTGGCCACAGGGCCAGGTCGCCGATGAGCGCGCGGGCCATCGCATTTTGCACCAGCACGTCACCTTTGGCGGACAGGACCAGGGCGGGTAGGTCGGTCATGCGTTGCAACAGTCGCAGCACGCTGGGCCGCACCGACGTTTCCACCCGTCCGGGCAGTGGCGGTTGAGAGCCAGCCAACCGGAACACTTGATCACGTCCGTCGCGGTCGAGACGCAGGGCGCGGGTGAGCGCGGTCAGCACCTGGATCGACGGGCGTGGCGCCCGGCCCTGTTCGAGGCGGACGACGTAGTCCACACTCAGTCCGGCGAGTTGGGCGACTTCTTCACGGCGCAGGCCGGCCACGCGCCGTCTGGGACCGGCCGCGAGGCCGACCTCCTCGGGGGCGATGCGCCGCCGCGCGGCCTTGAGCACGCGGGCGAGTTCGGCACGGTCCATGGGTCCAGTGTCCTCAGCGCGGGGGGCGTTGTCCTGGTACCGCCGCTCCTAGTCTGCGCGGTCTCTGGTCGGGAGTGCATCGCCACGACATCGTGGAGAGAAGACCCCAGAGACGGGCGCACCGGGTGTGAATCGGGTGCGCACCACCAACCGACTCGGGTCAATGCACCAGACGGAGAACACCAACATGGCCACCACGAACACCCCGGCAGCGCCGACGTACTCGCTCACCGAGCGTGACCGCCGATGGAATCTAGCCCGGCAATTCATGCACGACCACGGTGTGGACGCCCTGCTGGTCTTCGGCGAGCACGAGGACGCCGGCCCAGCACCGTTCGCCTACGACACCTGGTTCACCAACGCCCGAGCCGGTAGCACCGTGGTCTTCCCGAAAATCGGTGACCCGATCTCGCTGTTGCCGATGGAGATGTTCTGGCGCGACTATCTGGAGAACGCCCGCCGGGGCCACACCAATTGGGTTGTCCCCGAAAACATCCGAGCATCGCGCGATTCCGCGGCGGTCAGCGCCACGCTCGCCGCCCTGGGACTCTCGACGGCAACCATCGGCGTCATCGGTCTGGAACCCTACGCGCCCTGGCACCCCGAAGGTTTCGTTCCGTACCGGCTGTGGAGCGCCATCCTCGAGAACTTCCCCGACGCGCGGTTCACGCCGGTGGCGCAGCCGCTATCGCGGCTGATGATGCCGCTGAGCGCCGAGGAGATTGCCGTGGTCCGCCACGCGGCAAGCATCGGCGACGCGATGGTCGCCGCCATGGTGGCCACCGCAGCACCCGGAGTCTTGGAAAGCGAGGTGTACGCCGCGGGCATGGCCGCCGGCTACGCCCGCGGCGCCACTCCAGCAGCCATGCACCTGTACTCAGGGCCCGACCCGCTGGCCCGCGCCCTGCCAGCGTGGAGCTACCGGCCGCAGACACCGCGCACCTTGGCCGACGGGGACATCGTCTCAGCCGAGGTGTTCTCCAACCTGGGCGGGCGCCACACCCAGCACCAGGTCACCATCGCCATCGGCGAACCACACCCCAAACTGCTGCGCGCCGCCGACGTCGCGCCCGCGCCACCTACGACGCGGGCCTGCACGCGCTGCGCCCCGGCCGGACCTTCGGCGCCGTCGTGGACGCCATGCGCGAAGTGCTAGAGGCCGGTGACGGGTGGGAGTTCGGGCCGTCGTTGCATGCGCTCAACCCGATGATCGTGCTCGGCGGCTTCCCGGCCGAGGCGCCGAAGCGGATTCCCGGCGCCGAGGTCTACCCTCCCGAGCCCGATCACCCCACCATCGGCGCCGACCTGGAACTCGTGCCGGGCATGACCTTCGCGATGGAACCCAACTACGTCATGGACCAGCACCTGGCCTACCTCGGGGGCACCGTCATCGTCGGCGATCCCGACCCGATCGAACTGAACCCCTACACCGCGCAGATCCTGTGCGCCGAAGGAAAAGCTAAGTAGCACAAAGACTGTGGATAAGAAGGAGACAGCATGACGACCGTGTTCATCACCGGTGGCCATTCCGGCATCGGCCTGGAATGCTCCCGCCAACTCGCCGCCCGAGGCGTCGACATCATCCTCGCCGGCCGCAGCCCGGAAAAGATGCAGGCGGTGGCCGACGAACTACGCACACTCGGCGCTGCCACGGTGACCACCGTGGCACTCGACACCTCATCGTTGGCCTCGGTGCGCCGGGCCGCTGCGCACTGCGCCACACTGGCCCTACACGGCGAGATCGCACCGTTGAACGCGGTGCTCAGCAACGCCGGAGGCCGCTTCGACGGCCCGGTCACATACAGTCCCGAAGGCTATGAGCTGACGTTTGCGACGAACTGCCTGGGACCGTTTCTACTCACCGAACTGCTGCTGCCGCTGATGGCGGATGACGGGCGAATCGTGTTCACCGCCAGCGGCACCCACGACCCCGACACCACCGACGGCAAGATGGTCGGCAAAGCCGTCGAACCCGACGCCGTCACCCTGGCCAATATAGGTAAAGGCGGGTCCAAACCCCTGTCGGCGGGCAAACGCTATTCGACGTCGAAACTGTGCACCGTCATGTACGCCTACGAACTGGCACGCCGACTCCAGCACGCAGATAGCTCGGTGGCGTCGATCGCGTACGACCCCGGCTCAGTACCCGAGACCGGCTTCCTGCGCGATATGCCCAAACTGGTCCAGTGGCTGGCGACAACGTCGCTGTTCAACTGGGTGTCCAAGGCCATCGGCGCCACCACCTCAACGGTCGGGTTCTCCGGTGCCGCGCTGGCCGACCTCGCCGTCGACCCCCACTACGCGACAGTATCGGGAACTTACTTTCAGGCCCAGGAAGGAAAGCTGTCGCAGGTGCGGTCCTCCAAGGCGTCCTACGACCAACAGCGCGCTCAAACGCTGCGGAACGACACCAAACAGCTTGTGGCGCTGCAGCCCAACGAAGAAACCGTCTAAAGCCAAAACTGAACCCACCAGGGCTGATGTCCTCAATCGACCTCAGTGCGTGAGGACATCTGACTGCCGTAAACGACCTTCACGATATAAATGCAGATCAACACGCATATATAGCAGAGAGAATTCGATGAACTACAGATAAGCGTGCCTGCCGCAGCCAGATGGCGGTGCGAGGCACTTGGCCTGCCCGCCTGTCGTCAATCGGGCGGGGGAGTCACTTGCGGGTCGGTTTCTTCGGCGGTGGCGCTGGAGCCGCCTTTCATGTACGACGACACGCCGCCCTTGATGCCGCTCTTGATCGCCGAGCCGAACAGCTTGGTTGGTGTCAGTTCGTCGAGGTTGCCGGTGATCGCCATGGGCGCCACGGTGCCGGCCATGCCGCCGGCGTAGCCGGCGACCGTCCCGAGCACCGTGGACTGGAATTGTGTTTCGGCCTTGCCGAACACCTTGCCGGCGAGGTTTTCCACGCCGGTTTTGCCGGCCTTGTTGGCCACCCCGTTGACGAATTGCAGCTCGGACACTTTGGCGACCTGGTCCCAGTTGATGTCTTTGCGGTGCCCTTCGAGGACCTGGGTTTCCTCAATCGCGAGTTCCTGGGGCACCATCCAAAGGTCCTTGTATATGCCTTTTTTGATGAGTTCTTTGACCAGCGTCTTCGACAGTGCACTCTCCAGTCCGGCGAAGATACGGTTGATGCATTGGCCGATGATCTCGCGGATCGAATAGTTGGTGAACAATTCGATGATCGGCACCTCGGCCAGACTGGCGCCCCAGGTTTCGGCAGCCGACGCATAGGCCCACAGGATCTCGGTGGCCGCCATGGCCAGGGCGCTGAGTGCCTGCAGTTTCGAGTATTCGATTTGGGTGCCGCAGCCTTGGGCGAGATCACCGATCGCGGTCATTGCCTGGGCCAGTTTGTCGACCGAGTAGTCGCCGTCGAACAGCATGGAGAATTGGTGGTCGGCTGCGGTCGCGGTTTCTCCTGACAGGCACGACATCGTTTCCTGGCGCACGTTGTTGAGGTCCGGGATGAGGTTGTGCATGCGCGTGGCGGCGCCGTGCCACCGATCTCCCAGGCCGAACATGGCGTCTTCGTCGCCCTGCGGCCACTCGGCGCCGACCAGGAAGGCGACCCACTGCAGGTCGGATGGGATGGTGATGGTCATCGGGGGCTCCGATCATGGTGGGGAGCGTTGCGGTTCAGGTGTGGCGGCGCGACCGTCGGGCACGGCGCCTTTGGCGGGTGGTGCATGCTCACCTCGCTGGCCTCCATCGGTCCGATTTGTCCATGCCCGGTCAGGGTTGATCTTGCTGTTCGAGGGTGTCGGCGGCGGTCCGTAATCCCGTGGCATAGTCGTTCAGCAGATTTGTCTTGGCCTGGATGGAGTTCTTGACCCACTGCTCCTGGCCGAGGTAGCCATGTGTGCCATTGGCGAACGAATGCCCGATGCTGTCATCACCCCACGGGGTGCCCCCGGTGTTGGACATCAAATCGTTGAGTATCGCTGACATTTCGCCACTGACCTCGGCGAGATGGTTGGATGTCGCGCGAAGTTGTGCCGGTGTTACGTACAGATCGGGCATCCTCATCTCCTCGTGATGATGGGGTGCGCCGGCGGTTCGGCGTCCCAGTCGTCGTCGGCCGCCGGCGGCGGCGGCGGTGCGGATGGTGTCGATTCCCCGGTGCGGGTGGGAAACAGCTCGCGCAGGTCGGGTAGGCCGGGCACGATGTCGGACATCGGCGGCATCTGCTGGCGGCGTTCGGCCAATGGGCGCAACAGTTCTGAGGCTCGCTGGTGCAGTTCCTGCGCCGCGCTCTGCGCCGCAGCAGCGACGTAGCCCCCGAGATCGGTGAAGTCGAACTCCTCGAGGTACGCCGGGTCGATCACGACCTTGGTCACGACGCCGTGAGCGTCGACCGCTACCTCGACGGTGCCGTCGGCGACGGCGTGACGTGCGGTCAGGGCCGCTCGCTTTCGTTGTATGTCGGCGAAGTCGGCCATCTGCTCCTGCGCGAGGGCGAGCACATCAAGCAGTTGATGGCGGGCCTGGTCGTTGTTCACTGCCCGGTCCTGCCACCATTGATCAGGCGGCTGACCTCCGCCTCGATCTCCTGACCGATGACCGCTATCGACGCTTCAATCTCTTCGACAATGTTGTTGCCGTTCTTGATGGTTCGCAACGCCTTGCTGGGCTTGTAGTCTTTGCCGTGCGCGCCGTGTCCGGTGCCGTGTCCGGCCGCCCCGGGTGCACCGGGTGCACCCGACGATGTCGAGGCGGCGGCGGGCACTGTCGCCGATCCCGCCTCGGCGGCCGTCACCGCATGGCTTGCCGCCGCGGCGAGACCCGGCACCTTGGGCGCGCCGAGCCCGCCCGCCGGCGCCGACAACGCCGCACCGCCGCCCCCGCCGCCGGCTGCCTTCGGATCGAGCGCCGGCTCGCCTCCGAGGGCGCCCTTCCCGAGGTTCAGCTCCCCTTCACGCAGCGGCATCTTCATGTTCGCGGTGTTGGCTGAAGTTGGCGTGGTGGCACCGGTTGCCGCGCCGAGCGCCTGCTGCACGGTGCTGGCCAAGGTGCTCAGCAGCCCACTGGCACCCATGGACTGCATCGCGTCGGTCGGAGTCGAGATTTGGCTGTTCTGCGTCGAAATCGCTTGCCGGTCCGCGTTTCTGCTTCCGCAGGTGCAGGCGGGCGTGCCCATGGTGGGCGCACCTGGACTCGGGACCAGGGAGCCGCCCTGGCAGGTGCAGGCGCAGGGGTCGCCGGCTCCGGGCGCCGGCATGGTCGGTGTACCGGTGCCGGGGGTGTGCGGCGGCGCGCTGGCCGGGCCCGGCCCGGTGGGGGTGGGGGTGCCACTGCCGGGGGCACGGGACGGCGGCGCCGATGGTCCGACCGGCCCACCCGGGCTGGGCACCGCTGCTCCCGGCGCGGGCTGCCCGAATGTCATGTTGGGGGGCCCGGGAAGATTCGGAAAATCGTTGGTCACCGCTTCCACGGTTGGGTTGTAGGTGTCCCGAAACAGCTGCACGGCCAGTTGATAATCCGCGATGGACCGCTTGATCTGGTTGAGTTGGTCGACGGCTTGCTGGGCGGCGACGTAGCCATCGCTGTTGTTGCGCAGACGCCCGCCGCCGTCGAGGTGGTATTCGGAATTGAATTGGTGGATGGCGTCATCGAGCGTTGCCTGATTGAAGTTGCCCGAGTCGATCAGCTTGTCATTGGCGTCTGTCGGGAATCGGCTCTGGATGCTGCGGAACGCGCCGCTGAGCACTTGCAGACGATTGGCCAGGGCGTCGGCCGATGGCGTGAAGTCGTAGATGGAGGTCTGCGTGACGGCGTGCGAGGCGGTGTTGGCGGCGTGGGCGCTGGCGCCGGTCCAGTGGCCGTTGATGGCGTGGTTCATCGCATCTTTGAAGGCGGTGGATTCGGTCTGCAGCGTGTTGCCGTGGTTGCGCCACGCGCTGGACAGAGTATCGACTTGGGCGGGCTTGAGCGCGTCGTTTTCTTTGCGGAGATCGGCGAAAGTCTTACTCTCCCAGTTGATAGCGCCTGGGCCGTGCAGTTCGCTTTCGACTTGTTCGTAGACGCCGTGGTCGGACAGCAGACCGGGAACCTCGCCGAGAAGCTTGCTGTCCGGGGTGTACTTGTTGCCGGTGGTGTCAGTGGGCACCGACAGGTCCGGCAGCTGGATGAGCTTGCCGTCGGGACCCAGAAGCGCTTGTCGCTCCGGGTAATTGGTGTTGGTCACCCAGGAGTCGTCGTATTCCCCGCCCAAGCAGGCGCCGACGTAATTGGCAAATCCGCCCATGATCTCCTACTTCGTCCCCGGTGCCGGGTGCTCTAGTTCTGGTCGGTTTTGGTTGTCGCGTTGGCCGCGTCTTGAGCGGTCTTGATGAGGTCTTTGGCCGCGGACAGTTGCGCCGTCAGATAGGTGGTCAGCGCCTTGCCGCGTGCATTGAATGCGGACTCCAGGTTCAACGCCAATGGGTTCTGCGGCGTGCCGAAATACCCCTGCGTGTTGTCGAGCCGGTCGTTGATCAGCGTCTGCAGCGCCGATTCGTAGGGATCGATGGTTTTGGTGATCTCGGTGACCGCCGACGGGCTGAGGAACAGGTTGTTCTCGCTTGTTGCGGCATCGAGCGGTCCGAATGGGTTGGTCATGTCGTCCTCCTCGGTGGTGGGCACTGGGCATCAGCTGGTGTGCTTTCGAAGGTGGGGTTACTGCGCCGTGGCGTTCAATGGCAGCACCACCTCCTTCTCGATCCGGATCAGTACGGCGGCGCAGTTGACGAAGTTGCCGGCGGAGAACAGCAACACCAGGTCACCGACCTTGGCGAGTTTGCCGTTCATCAGGTACGCGAGATTGAGGCCGAAGTCGGTGACGGTGAGATGGCCGAACTGCTCGGCGAATTCGTGTAATCCCGGTGTCGGTCGCAGGCCTGATTCGCGCGCGAGCGCCTCAGTGATTCGGCGTGGACCGATGAACGATGGCGCAAACCAGGCGATTTCGTCGGGATCGCGCTCGGCGCGCCGATAGCACTCGATGATGACGGCGATCGCGGTCCGGAAGCTGGCCATCGCGTTGGCCGCCACCGAACCGCCCGATTGCCGGTCATATTGCTCGAACCGCGCGATCCAATTGTCGAGGCCGGGGAAGGCGGGATCGTCGCGGCCGCGGTCGGCTCTGCTGCGCATCATGTCTGCTGACGGGTTGTGTGATCGCGCGGCGCTCGAAACTATTTGTGCGAAGCCGTTATTGCGGTTCAGGATCGCGCAGAACGCGCTGTCGCCCATGAGTGAGCCCTCGGTGACAGGGCTGGCCGCGTAGTCATAGCGGTCGAAGTAGTGGAAGCTGTCTCCGCCGGTGACCATCGCGTAGTCGCCGGCCCAGCCCTTGTCCAGCAGTGCGTCGGCGAGCATCAGCCCGTAGAGGCCTCCGGAACAGAACTGGCGTAGTTCGGTGGCGGCGCCAGCGGTGATCTGACCGAGGAGGGACTGTTGGATCGAGTTCTGCAGCGGCCAGAAGTGTTCACCCTGATAGAGGGTGCCGCAGTGGAATGAGGCGGCCATGCTGGCGCCGGCGGCCGAGAGCAGTTGCGGGTCGAGCTGGGCGGCGGCCAGTTCGACCATCTGGTGTACCGACAGCATGTCCGCCGGGCGGCGCGATAGGTGCCGCGGTCGCCCGGCGGTGTCGGTTCCGTCGGGGATGTATGCCGAGACGGCGCTAAGGTAGGCCAAGGTAATCTCGGCCCGTGTTGGTGAGCGCCCACTTGGCGGCGACTTCCATTTGGCGTTGCTTGATTCGGTCGAAGGCCTCCAGCAGGTTCGGCACTGTGGCCGGGACGATTTGGAAATCGCTCGTGCCTTCGTGCACCAGGTAGGCGCCGTCATCGGCGACGGTGATCAGGGTCAGGTGACTGGGATCGCGCAGTTCGTAGTCCAATGAGAAGTCGACGGCGGCCGAGAGCAGCACCGAACCGGTGATCGGCGCATCACCAAGGACCACTTCAGGTGTCCGGTCGTCGTAGCGGCCTTCGCGCCGTGCCTCGCGGCCGGGAGTCGATTGCGGAAGCGCGTCGATGAGGACCTGGGGAAAATCGTCACTCGCGCACCCGGTGATGTGGATGTCCTGCCCGAAGATCAGCTGGTGCCCGGGATCCTGTGTGGCAATCGCACATTGACCGGTGCGCCCGATCACCGCCCACAAGCGGTAGACGTTCTCCTCTTCGCCGTCGCTGATGCGGCCGAATCCTTGCACCACGAAGATAGGGAATCGCAGTGCCTCGAGCATGCTGACGCGGGCTGGGGTGAGTTCGCCGCGCAGACGCGCCAAGGCTGCGCGACGCTCGGCCTCGACTTGACTCATGAGCTGCGGCTCTAGGTGCCGGTAAGCCAGTGGGAACGGCAGATAGTCCAAGCCGAGGGACTCCCACGCGCAGCGGAATTCGAACCCGCTCAACGACCACCGCTCGATACCGTAGCGCAGCGGCACGACGTCGTCGGTCATTGTGCGACACCACCTTTGGCTGGGATCGATCGGGACGGGGGACAGGGGAGGCCCGGGCTCGCCGGGCGGCGAACCCGGGACCTCACACGCACAGTCAGAACGATGCGGCGTTCGCCCGGTCCATCGCCTGCATGGCGGCTTGCTGATCCTGGGCCTGCAGTGTGGTGTTGCCGATGTGGTTGAGGGCGTCATCCATCATCTGGCTGACCTTCTGGTGGGCCTGCAGCAGAGCGCTGGAGCCGTCACCTTCATACACCGACGCCAGTGTGGTGAAGATGCTGTCGATGTCGCCGCGCACCTCCTGGATAGCCTGCACGCCGCTGGACACGTCGTCCAGCGAGGCGGCGTTCTGTGCGAAGTCGTAACGAATTTCCATTGCTGTTGTCTCCCTTAACCGTTGTCCAAGTTGGCGATCGAGCGCATGTGGGTGGAGCCCTTCTCGACGATGTCGTTCAGGGTGGCGATGAGCTGGTTGAAGTCCTCGTGCTGCTGTGCCGAGGTGTTTCCGTAACCGCCGGCGTAGGTGCCGCGCCACGCGGCGGCGAGCATGGTCTGCTGCGTGTCGGCGATCTGGTGGAGCTTGGTGACCGCCATGTCCCGGGCGTGGGTGATCTGCTGAATTTTCTGTTCGGCCTCGGCCGGGGTGAGCTGCACTGTCATGATTCTGCGTTGCCTTTCTATCGGGTGATCTTTGCATCCAACGGTGTTGCGGCTCAGACGATCTGCGTGCGGGCCTAGCAGTCCCCCCATCTCTCGCCGGAAAGCTCGACAAGCCGGTCGACGGCCTGGCTGATGGCATGCGCGGAGCCCGCCTTGAGCGTGGTCCACAGCTGCCCGGTCGGCGAGGCGCTCGGTGTCGCGATGATCCGGCCCCGCTTGGTGTAGAAGACGCCGACGGCCGCCGAGGTGCGCGTGACCCGGTCTTGTCCAGCGACCATTGCGTGATAGACGATCTCGGCGAATGCCTCTCGAGACGCCAGCGCGATGCCGAGCACCATCGCCGAACGGGAGTCAACACCGAGTGCGCGGACCCGATCGGCCATGACCGCCGCATCGTGGGACCCGCTGAGTGCGTCGGCCATGGCGTCAGTCGGCGCGCCGATCGCCTGAATCGGGGCGGCGGCGGACGGCGGCAGTTCACCGAGCAGTACCGCGGTGGCGTCGCCAAGTTCGGCGGCGCGGCCGATGTCGCGGAGCAGCACGTGATCACCGAGCCTGCGGGCCAGCACGCCGGTAAAGCCGGTCCGGCCGAGGCAGACTCTGCAGGTGCCCTCGGGGGTGACAAGACGCATGGCCAGGGCGCGCTGAGGCCGTTGCAGCGCCTGCAGCAGCGCCGCCAGATCGGTATCGACCGCCCCGTCCACCACCAGCCCACGACGGGCCAGCGCCACGGTGGCCCAATCCCAGGCCGCCTGCTGTCCGCTGATCGTCGCGTGCCGCCGCCTCGTCGCGAGTACCGCCGGGAAGCTCTGTACGCCAACGCGTGCCGCCGCCGCGTGTAGCTCGTCGTCGGACAGCGTGAACTGTGGTCGCAGCGCGGCGGTCATAGGGTCAACTTCTTGTCGACGCCGATCACCGGCGGCGCAACCCACCGGTCCGACACCGCTTCCAGGGTGCGCTCAGGATGGTCGAACTCCGGTGCAGCCGGCTCGTCGGCGGTCACCAGTTCATCGAACAGTGCGGTGTTCGCGCCCCAACTCACCTGGGACACCACGAACGGCGCGTCGGTCTGCTGCGCGTCGGGCAGCCAGTGCTGGTCTTCGGGTGCCGCGATTCCGGCTTCACCGCCACCGTCGAGGGCAGCTGCCGGGCGCACCGACTCGAATTCGCGGTCGGTGTCGCCGCGGACGTGCCCGGCTAGCGGCGCATACGGTGCGCCGGCCCCGTAGCCCGTGCTTGCGGCGGTGACCGCTGACGGCATCTTCTGGGGGGCCCTGGTGTCCTGGGAGCTGTTGGGGCCGTTGGGCTTCCACGGGGCCAGCGGTGGTGGCGGTGCCGCAGCCCCGCCGTTGATCCCTGGTGCCGCCGCGTGAGAGCCGCCGGCCCCGCCGGCGTGCGCGTCCGCCGGCGATGTGGTGTCCTTGTCCGCGGCGCTGCCGGTGATGCGCGGCGGCATCGGTTGATCCCACCGCTCGGCCAGCGCGCTGCAGGCGTCCTCATACTGGTGCATGACGATCGCCGCGTCGGACTGCTGACCCGCGGCCGCTTCATCGAATTCGGCGAACTGGCCGGTGAGTATCGCGCCGTTGTAGGCAGCCAGGGAATCCATCATGTCGTGGGCCGCCTTGGCTTGGACTGCCTCGGCCACCGTCGGCATCGCCAGTACGGCAACGGTATTGGCGACCGCGGCGGCCTCGGCGCGCTGACCGTTGGCCGCCGCACTTAAGCTGACCGCCTGCAGCCAGCTGCCGAATTCCTCGAGACGGCGCAGAGCGGCCGCCGCCCCTTGGCTGTCGTTGGCGGCCTTGAACCGCTCCAGAACCGCGTCGAAGTCGGTTGACACGCTGGCCAATTCGTCGGCCACGCGTACCCAGGCCGCGCCCGCCTCGCCGACCGACGACGGGCCAGGCCCATCGGTCAGGTCACGCGCGAGCTGCTCGGTGCTGCGCGATTCCCACGCGACGTCGGTGAAACCCACGCTCGATGTTCCCCTTCAGATCGGCGCCTGCCGGCGCCCGCCGGACCGGCGGTTCAGACCACGGTGTCCTGGTCTGCGTCCACCACCCTGTCGTTGTGTGCGCGCAGCGTCAGTGCTGCACCGCGCAACTGACCCACCCCCGCATCGGCGGACGTGCTGAAATCGCTGTGCACCTCGTTGAGGGTGGTGGCCACGCGCTGGGACACCTCGTCGCGGCCCGGTGCCGTCACCGTCAGTGCGGGGGCTTCGGCGCGCATCACGTGCTCGATCCGGGCGGCCAGCGCTTCCAATTGCTTTGTCGCGTCGGCTACTTCGTCGGGCTGAAGCGAAAGACCGGTAGTGGTTGGCATGGACGTGCTCCTCGTGTCAGATTCGCAATTCAATATCAGGTGTGTCGTTGAACTCGACCTCTCCAATCACCGGAGGGGCCGCGGTGCCGAGATCGCCGACGATCTCGTCTCCCTGGTCAGAGGTGTGCAGGAAGGAGGCGGCCTGGTGTCCGCTGACACTCGCTTTGCCGGCGGCAGGCGAGCCGGCGCCCATCATCCCGGCACCGCCCATCCCCACCCCGGTGGATGCGGCCACCGTGCGGGCCCCGCCCGTCTGCGCCGGGACCACCGTCGCGGCGGTCTCGGCCGGCGGCGACGCAAACGCCACCACCGGGCGGGAAGTGAGTGCGGTGACCGCAGGGCCACCACCGAAACCGCCAGCGATACCGCCGGGGCCAAGGGCCGCGGCCGCGCCCCCCGGCATCGAGTCGGACGGTGACCCGTTCTCGCCCAAGGGGTTCTGGCTGGGATCAGTGGGCTGATGGTCCTGGGCTGCTTTGCCCGCGGATTGCACGCCGCTGCTGATGGCGCCGGTGCCGCTGGAAATGCCGCCGGCAGCCAGCTGGGCCACCGGCGCGAGCGCGGACAACACCTGGGGTGCCTCGGCCACCAGCACCGGCGCCCCGGCCGTGGTGACCGCCGCGGCCTCAGTCGCCAGTGCGCCCTGTAGCTGGGTGACCACGGTCGCCCCCATCGAAATGGCCTTGGTGGCCGCGGAGATCGCTGCGACCCATCCCCACGGGAAGATGATATTCGGGCCGATCGCCGCGATCGTGGCCTGAAAGTCGCCGATGATCGTGAGCAGGTGAATCTGTCCTTGGTGTACCTGGGCGGCGGCGTTTGCGACGCTGCGCCGCACCTCCATCGACTGCTCACCGACCCGTGAGCCGTCCTGGACTGCGGCGGTGGTTTTGCTGGCCGCTGCGGTGCTGGCGTGCCCGGTCCAACCGTCCTGCAGGCCGGCCAACGCCTGCTGCAACGGACCCGCGCTGCTGTCGAACGCCTTCGAGATGCCGGTGAACATCTGGGTTGGGTCGGCGTTGCCGAAATTGCCCGAACCCAGCGTTCCCAGTGCGTCGGTCACCGGCTGAATCAGCGACATCGGGTCGAATCCGCCTGTCCCCGGCGCAGACTGCGGTGCGGGGCCCGGCTGGTCGGGTGTGCCGGAGTCGTGCGAGGACGTATTGTCGGCCGGGATGTCAGGTCTCGGGGCGTCGGGCCGGGCCGGGGCCAGGCCGAGCCGGGACAACACGTCACGTACCGGCAGATTGAGGTAGTCCACCAGGTTCTGTTCGTGCGCTGCGATGACGGGTGCGGCGTCGCCAACCGGCAGATGGTGCGCCACCTGGCCTATCGGGTTCGCCTGCGGCGTCGCTACATCGGCCATGGGCGGTCCTGGTTCTAGGCCTGATCTGTCCGCTGGAATGACACTTTTGCCGCGTCAGTTGCGGCGCTGACTCCGGCGTGCGCTGCGCCCACCAGCAGTGTGCTCGTCAGGTTGTTGGCCTGCGCTGGTGCATAGGCAGCCAGGTATGTCGCACCGATGGGACCGATCGCCGCGGCCACCGATCCGAGCATCGCGTTCGAGTCCGCAGCCCCTGCTGCGGTAATGGCTTCCGAGGCCGCCGCGTTGACCGCAGCGAACGCGTCTAAAAGCCTTGGCACTACCTCAAATTCGGTTGCCACCACGGATACCCACTTCCCCCATCGGGATGGCCGCTGACCATTGCAACGTAAAACGGATTCGGCACTCGTGCAAATACGTGCGCAGCCGGTGCAGGCGATTTAAGTCGGACGCTGCGCAGTCTTCATTCGCCGGTAACCTTGCGCCCGCGGTCCAAGTGCACCGTGGTGCCGTCCCAGCGGGTCAACGGCTGGGCGGCGAGGTCACCCAGACGGACGGTGAATTCACGCAGCAAGAACTGCTGGCGCTCGGCCGCGAGTGTCGCCGCGGCATGCGCCGTGCTCACGATGAGGTCGGCCAACGCGTCGGCACCGTGCCGGTAAGCCGTTGGCGCCAAATGCAATCCAGTCATCGCGCCAAAGCCGTCGACCTCGACGCTCACCGATTGGTCGGCGCTGCTCATCCGCACCTGGATCGATCGGCAGTGCTCGTCCATGGCTTGCATCAAATCGCGCTGCTTGACAACCCGCGCGATCACAGCATCAGCCAGACCACCGCTCATACCGGCCTCAGCCATGAATCCGGCGCTGCCTCGTCGGCACCGCGCAATTGATCCTCCGCCTCAGCCAACTCGTCTTCGGTTGCCAGACCCAACGTGCCGATCACCGGGTCTGCGACGCCTTGGCTGGTCAGCGCGCGGCGCATGCGCACCTGGGCTCGCATCGCCGAAACCCGGCTCAGCAAAAGGATTTCGCGCGCCAAGTCGTCGGGCGCTCGGCGCAACTCTGCGGCATCAATCGTGATCGACGTCGGCAGTCCACGATCAGTTGTCGTGACGCGAACACCGCCGCCTGCCGAACTGACCTGCCCCAGCGCCATATGTATCACCCCCGGCCGCCTCGAAGCCCATGCGCAAACTTAGTACACTCGCCCTCGATCCGGCATCGGCGATACAGTGTGGCGGATCGTTTGGATGACATCACGCTGCTCATTTCCATCGTGGGCAACGGTCGATGGGCGCGTGCGCGCGGCCACCAGCGTGATCCCCGGAATCCGACCCGACAGAAGGTAGGAACCGACGTCGATGAACGGCACCAGAGATGCGCAACGGGTGTTCGACGCCGGCGTGTTGTCGCTCGGCATCCCCATCGACGGTTTTGAGGCCGAACGCGACACCTCCTACGCCGCTAGGGCTTTCAAGCGTGCCACCGAGTACGACCCGGACATGTGCGACGCCTGGTTGGGCCGGGCTGCAACCGGTGAGACCACCGCCGAGGTGCTGCATCACCTCTACCGCACCCGAGGGGCGCTGTCACGCGAGCAGCGCCGGCTCGGGCTGCCGCCGCGCACGCTCGGTGGCCGGTTTCCCACTGGCCTTTACCTGGACTACACGCTGAGCACGCCGACTGAGGTGCACCTGGCCTATGCGGCCAGCCTCATTGCGGGCAAGGACTACGACGAAGCGGAACGGGTGCTCAGTGAACTCGGCGCGATGCGCGCTGCCGCGCCCGGCGGGGACACCGAATCCGCCGAGATTTACGACTACATGTGCGGGGTGCTGCACTTCACCACCCAGCGGTGGCCCGACGTGCTGACCGCGCTGACCCGCTCGCCGTCGTTCACCGACGAGTACATCGCCGCCGGCGCACACCTGATGGTGGGCTCGGCCTGCGCTCAGCTCGGGCTGTTCAGCGAAGGTTTGCGGCGACTTGATCAGGCGATCGACGGGCCCATCCCGGCGGCGCGGCGGGCAGCCGAATTCTGCAAGGGACTCACCCAGCGCGAAACGGGCGATGAGCCCGAGGCCCGGCGGACCTTCGAGCGGATCTACAGCGAGGAGCCCGGATTCGAGGCCAACCACGCCGCCCTCAACGACCCGAAATACCGGCTCATCATCACAACCAAGGAAATCATCGACTCCCGCACCGACAAATGGGATCCCGCCAGCGTCCCGGCGACGACCGGCCTCGACCCGGCGACCCTCTCCGAACGCGGCAACGAGTACCTACGGACCGCGCAGGCCGAGTTGGACCGCCAGGTCGGGTTGGCCGAGGTCAAATTGCAGGTCGCCAAGCTGCGTTCAGCGGCTCGGCTGGCGAGAGTCCGGGAGGACAAAGGACTGACCACAGCGGCACGCAGCCTGCACCTGGCTTTCACCGGGCCGCCAGGAACCGGCAAGACGACGATCGCCCGAGTGGTCGCTCAAACATATTGTGGCCTGGGTCTTTTGAAGACACCCGCAGTCATCGAGGCCAAACGGCAGGACCTCGTCGGCCAACACCTGGGTAGCACGGCGATCAAGACATCGAAGCTCATCGACAGCGCCATGGACGGTGTCCTGTTCATCGACGAGGCCTACACCCTGATCCAGACCGGTCTAGCCGGTGGTGACGCGTTCGGGCGGGAAGCGGTGGACACCCTGCTCGCACGAATGGAAAACGACCGGCACCGGTTGGTCGTAATCATCGCGGGGTACGACGCCGACATCGACCGGCTCCTGGCTGCCAACGACGGCTTAGCATCCCGCTTCACCAAGCGGATCCGTTTCGCGTCGTACAGTCCCGCCGAACTCGGCGACATCGGCACGGTGATAGCCCGCAGCCGCGATGCCGAACTATCTGCCGAAGCCCACGCCGAGCTGGTTTCGGCGTGTACCCAGCTGTGTCACGCGCAATCGGTGGACCGCGACGGTCGCACGCGGCCGGCGATCGACCTGGCCGGCAATGGACGGTTCGTGCGGAACGTGATCGAATCGGCCGAGGAAGAGCGCGAGTACCGGCTCAGCGAAAGCCACGGCGTCGACCTCGAGTCTCTCGATGAAGCGAACCTGATGCGCATCGAAGCAGCTGACATGAAGGCAGCGCTGCATAGCGTCCTGACCAGTCTCGGCCTCAACACCCAGCAGGGGATCGCGTGACACCGCACAACGACGGCGCCGACCTCGACACCGGCCCAATCGAGGTTCGGACAACAATTCCGAATACAATTGCACCCCAGAGTGGTTCCTTTACAACGAGCTTCACGACTGCCGAATCCAATGTGCCGCCTGGGCACCCCAAGTCCGCGCTGCCCACGGCCAGGGAGCTAGGTCTGGCGCGCAAACCCAGACCTCAATACCGCTGGCGCAAGATAATTCGCCAACTCAGCGGAGACACGAGCAACTTTGGCGACTCGGCCGGAGCATCAATGCCCATGGCATTCACCGACCGGGCAATCCGCCCCATCAGCGGGTCCTTCAGTATCGCCGTACTCTCGCTCAAGGGCGGCGTCGGCAAGACAACCACCGCCGTCTCGCTGGGCGCCACATTGGCCTCCATGCGCGGCGACCGAGTCATCGCCGTCGACGCCAACCCCGACCTCGGAACCCTCGCCCAACGGGGCCCCAGCGAGACCCGCCTCACGGTGCGGGACCTGCTCGCAGACCAGCACGTCGACCGGTACTCCGACGTCCGCCGGTACACCTCGCAAAGTTCATCGCGACTGGAATTGCTTGCCTCAGAACGTGATCCGGCAGTATCAGAGGCGTTCTCGGAAGCAGACTACCGCGCTGTGCACGACATCCTGCAAAGGTTCTACAACATCATCCTCACCGACTGCGGGACCGGGCTCACCCACTCGGCGATGGCCGGCGTACTCGACGAGGCCGACGCGTTGGTTCTGGTGCTGTCACCGGCCATCGATTCGGCGCGTAGTGCGTTGGCCACCTTGGACTGGCTACAACACCACAGTTATGCCCGGCTGGTGCCCAATACCCGCGCGGTGATCAGCTGCGCTCGCCCAGGGCCGATGCCGGTCGACATATCTCAACTGTCGCAACACTTCCTACCGAGAGTGCATTCGGTGCGCGTCATCCCGTACGACCGCCATCTGGCCGAGGGCGCGGAAATCTCGCTCGAGCTCATGGCCCGCAAGACCCGGCAGGCCTACGCCGATCTCGCGACGTCAATTGCCCAGAACTTCGCGAAATGACGTGGTTCAGGGTTTAGCCTGCAAGACCGTGCGCCAGCCACCGGCGTAAGGTCCACGCCCGACGTCCACGAACGCTTTCCTGAAGCGCTGTGTGAGGTCCTTGCAATCACACGCTGGGTGAGCGCGCCGGGACCGACTTGACCGTGTGAACCTGGGGCGATAAGAGCGAGCTGCTGCCCGTACAAATCGATGGCGCGGTGCGCCATGGCAGCGATGTCAGCATCAATCGGCGGTCACCCCGTCACCGACACGGTGCTGAGCCGGGGCTTGGTGCTCTCTAGGACCTTGAGAATTGGTGTCGGGCAGTGTCCTCAACTCGCGGGACAATTGGTGAGGAGGCCGCACAGCGGGCCAGTAGTGGGGGAGAAACAACATGGTGCACAACCACATCCGAGTGCGGCCATGAGCGCGCTACCGAAGCCTGACGGCTGGAAGAACCGGAGTCTGCTGTTCTCGATCGGCACAGCCCTGATCGGTTCGTTGTTCGCATACTTCGGGTATGTCGCGATCAACGCGGCAGGAGAGTCGCATTGGTTGGCCACACTCATCGCCCTGTGTGCAGCGGCGGCGTTCGGCATCATGACCGTCGGGTTGATTGTGCTGTTCGCGGCGGGAACCAAGCTGCGCGGCAGTTTCGACGAGTCGGGGACGACGCTTGATGCTGTTCCTGCCCAGCCGTGGGCGTTCGTAGCGTGCGCGACCCTTGCTCTCAGCGGTGGGCTGTATCTGGTGTTTGGGTCGCAGGTGCATGACGATCTGCCGACTGCGAGCAGCCGGGACACGGGCCGCCTGATTGCGCTCGTTGTCGTCAGCGCTGTCGGTGCGGTGATGTTCCTGCGGAACATGATCAAGGGCAGGCCCACGTTGATCCTCGCGCCGGAAGGGATCGCCTATTGGTTTCCTGGAGCGCGGGCGTTCACCATCGTCTGGGATGACATCGTCGACATCAGCAGTGCTCCACTGACCAAACGTGGAAAAGGTTCGCGTCCCATCGTTTTCGAATGCAGTGACAACACCCGACAGATCATCGCGAGTGCCAACACGTGGGTGCCCGGTGGTACCGGTCTGTACTGGTTGTGCCGCTACTACTGGCAACATCCGGCCGATCGCGGCGAGCTCACTAACGGTGTGGCCTTGGAGCGATTGACGTTCGAGCGGATCCCCGCGGCGTGAACCTCAAGGCGGGCCGCCTGCCCAACGGCGTCCCGTTGACCGAGCAGGCATAAAAGTCCGGCCAGAGCTGCCGGTGAACTAATTATCAAAGGAAACAGGATGATTCGTGCTGTCCCGGGCGCGTTGCCCGCTGCCGACGCCGGCGAGGTCGCCAGTGTCGCGCTGCCTTCAGGACGCTATGTGCGCGCCGACTGGGATGAGGGTGCGGCAGTGGCGTGGATCAGTGCTGACCTGCTGCCGGCAGATGCGTTGAATGCCTTCATTCCTCGGTTGGCGGCGGCCTTCCCGGATACGGGCCTGTGGCCCGTGCAGGCAGTCGGACTCGATTCCGGAAGTCTCGACCATCCCTGGGGTGACGACGCGCTGGACGGCCCCAACGGTGAAATCCCTGACACACTACGGGTTTTGATGCGGCGTAGGCCTGCAGGGGCACCGGTTCCGCCGGTGGCCGCGTTGGCGGCGGCGGTTCCAGGGCCCGAGTTGCCCGTGGTGGAGCCGGTGGCCGTGGACGCGGCCGGGCTGATGCTGGTGCCTGTTGCGCGACCGGCTGATGTACCTGCGGCGCTGGGGTGGCGGGGCGCCATCAACTACGGCTACACCGGCGCAGATCACACCGCGGTGTTGCGGTCCTGGGAGGACCGGTTCGGCGCGCTACTGATGAGCATCGGGTCCGACACCCTGCGGATGTGGGTGCCGCGCGGTCCGACATCGTCGGAGCAGCTCGACGATGTGTTGCGCGAGCACTTCGCGTATTGCCCCGACAACCTTGATTTCCCGATGACTGTCGACGCCTACCGGGCGCGTCTCGCGCAGTGGATGTACTGGAGCTTCTGGTGGGACTGAGGTCCGGGGCAGCAGACGAGACGCCCATGCGCAGGGTGAGGACCGCCCTCGGGTGGTTGATCACACGGGCATTGGTGGCGTGGCTGTGCCTGGCGGTCACGTTGGCCATCGTCGGTGCGATCACGGTCGCCTACCGGGACCTGACGGGCCCGCACTGCGGGAGCCGGGCGATGAGCCCGGGTGATACCTGTTCGACGGTGTGGGCGCACGGTGGCCGCCGAACACGGCAAGCCGAGCAGCTGAACTCGCCCGGTGCCGCGCCGGCCGTACTGACCTTGCCGGGTGTGGCGCCCGAGAGGCTACACAGAGGCGTGTACAACACCGCGGGAATGGCGGACTACCACCGCAGCGAGGGCGTGGGGGCGCTGGTGTTCGCGGTGCTGCTCACGCTGGTCCCCGCGACGTGGGTGATGCGGGCCGTCCGGTCGCGAGGCAGAGCAAATGCTACGGAATAAGTTGTGCACCAGCAGAAAGCGGGACCATGACCTATCGCAACCCACCATGATGTCAAACGGCCGCCCACGAAGGTGGCTGCGTCGCGCCGTGGCCGCTGCCGTGGCAACGATCTGGCTCGTCACTGTCCCCGCGGCGGCAGCGTCCCCGGCTCGAGTCCCGCAGGGCCGCGACATGCTGTTGCCGCTCGCCCAGGTGCAGTCCATCGTCGGCGATGGCGGCGGACCCACGTTGCACCCAAATCCCCTCGAGGACCGCACCAGCCCGTGGGTCGACCACAGCAGGGACACTGAACTGTCGGCACCGTGCCGGCACTTTGCCAACGAGGACGAGGCGTTCGGCAGCGCTTGGGTGAACTTTGCGTCCACCCGCTACAGCGGATCGAGCAATATCGGTGTGTCGCAACACATCGCCGTGTACCCCGACGCCGATACCGCTCGCCGGGCCTTCGAGGCGCTAAAAGCTGCTGCACGCCAATGCCACCTTCACCCCTCACCCGGTGTGCTTGACGCCGGCGACATCCTTACCGAATCAGATTCGGAGACGGTGGTTTTCCAATACCCGGACACTGTCAATGGGCCAGGAAGCGTCGATGTGCACGCTGTACGCGGGCAAGTGCTGATCGAGGTCGGTGCAGCGCACTTCTCAATCGACCCGCGGATCGCCCAGACGGTACTCCGATCGATCGTCCAGAAAATCCCAACATGATGACGATGATCAGGATGTCGATCACGTGGGCGGCCACGGGGTTTGCGGCCCTGCTCGCCGCGGGCCTCGTGGCCGCCGGCGTCACGCTTGCTGACAGCGGCACCGCCGGTGGCGCCACCTATACCACCGCCACCGCGACCATTGACGCGGGCGTCTGGCGCGTCACCGTCGGCCAGCTTCGCGGCGGAAATAGTTCCGTAACAACGGCATTCAACGCTGCAAGCCGTGCATCCGGGCAGACCATGACCGACATGCTCGACGCCGACCACATGGACCCCACCGGTTCGACCTTCGAATCGCGGCCGACGGTGATCTTCCGCCCGACAACGGTGGAGCAGGTCCTCGTCGGCACCTACTACTGGCGCCTGGCCGCTCATCCGGTCAACTACATCACCACTATCGTCATCGATACCCGCACCGCCACACCAATCACACTCGCCGATCTATTCACCGACTCCCGGGCCGGGCTCAACCGCCTGTCCGAACAGACCAAGCGGATCTTTCCCACGGTGTACGGGAATGGGACGCCGATGGGCGATGAGCCCGGCAACGCTCCTACAGATGAGAATTTCCACAATTGGATTGCGACCGGAGCCGGTCTCGAAATCCATGTTGTGGACGGCCAATTCGGTCACGGCCTGCCGGTGATCACCGTGCCATGGTCGCAGTTGAGCGATCTGCTGGCCCCTGCCATGCGGATACTCGCCCAGTGACGAAAGAGACTGACAGTGTCGACTCGTTGGGAGCGCCGAGCGATCCGGGGTGGGCCGATGTGATCGCCGGCCAACGTCGATGGGGGTGCCGGGTTGTCGGCAAGGGAGCGCTGCGTCGGGTCTGTCTTATCGTCCAGGAGCTCAATGGGATTGGGCTGGCTCAGTTCTCAGCGCGTAGTCCTTGCGCATTGCGTTGAACACCACTCGCGCTATACGTCTTTTGAGTCGGCGCAATGCGCCCCTGGTGCTGTCCCCGGCTTCGACGTGTTTGTCGTAGTAGGGCCGACCGATGCCGCCGCTGCGGAGCTGACTCATGGCGATGACATGGATCGCCGCGTTCAGCTGCCGGTTGCCGTATCGCGCACCGCGTACGTGGGGATTATTGGATGACCAAAAGGGAAGTGGTGCCACACCCACATGCATGGCGAACTGGGCTTCGGTGCGGAAACGGGTCACGTTCGCTGTCTCTGCCACGATCCGGGCGGCGCCGAAGCTCCCGCAGCCTTGCACCGCAAGCAGATTCGGCGCGACGTCAGCAACGCGCATCTCGATGTTGCGTTCCAGTGGACGGATCAACTGAGTCAGTCTGGAGAGCTCGTCGACGTCGGCGGCGGCGATCTCTGCCAGCACGCCAGACTGGGCCTCGATCAGCCAGTCGCGGAGTCGCTCTCGGTGGATATCGGCTTTGAGGTTGGGCCCGCAGTCGTACTCAGGGTCGAGCTGGTGGACCCGCCACCGCAAACGGTTGATCGCGGCAGTGCGTTGTTTGATCAAATTGGCGCGGTGATCGATCAGCAATTTCAGCTCGTACGAGACCGGCTCGTGGCATGAAAGGGGCAGCGAGGGGTAACGGAGCGCCGCGTGCGCTACGGCCTCGGCGTCAATCGGGTCGCTCTTACCGGGAGTGCGGGCGGAGGCACGGGTTTTCGCCATTGTCCGCGTCGGCACCCGCACCACGGTCAGGCCCGCATCGATCAAGAAACGCTCAAGGCGTCCCGACACCATGCGTACGTCCTCGATCGCCCACAGCGCCGGATCGGGACCGAACGTGGTCTGCGCCCAGCGCAACGCTTTGACATGCCCGGCGTCAGTGGCCTCGACAGTTAACTGGCCCAGTTTTTGGCCCAGACGGTTGACAGCCACCAAGGTATGAGATCTCTTGTGCGCGTCCACGCCCACGACCACCGACGGAGAGGCTTGGATGATCTCGAGTCCAGTCACGTCGCTCCCATCGGTGTCGTTCAAAACCACTGGGGGCTGGCGCCCTGCTGTCGACACCACGGGGATTGAATCAGACCAAAGCCTGACAGGGACCAAGCTAGTCAGACAGCAGGAGCCAGCACCGGTGCCCGCTCAGTGGCGAGCGACCGGACTCGGCACCGCGTCCCGGGAGACGCCGCGTGGCCGCGGCGTGGGCAGTACACGATGAAGCCAGCCGCCTCGTAGGCCTGCAGACGACGGCAAACGCAGCTCTAGCCACACGCAGCGCGCCGAGTCGCCGCGAGCATACCGCGGGGACTACCCGTCTGCTGCGCGGATGATGTTCCACCACTCGCCGGCGTATTCACTGATCCCGGATGGGGCGGGCTATGCGACTTTGCCGACCTGGTAGGTGCCGTGGTCGTCGACAACCACGACATCGACATGGTGCTTGGCACCGCCGGCGACGATGAGGTCGCAGGTAAAACGGGTGCCTTCATCTCCGGACGGATTCTGCCCGCCGTTGCAAATCACGTTGCTGACACCGCTGATGCCGTAGCCGGCCTGAGGATCGGTCAGGATGTGCTGCACGCCTTCTTGGACCTTGGAGACGTTCAGCTGCCGCGTCACGAAGAAGCCGGGCTTCCAGAATCCGGTGATGCCGACCGCGGCGATCACGAGCACCACCACGCCGGCGCCGATCAGTATGGCGGTGCGGCGGCGTTGGGGGCGGGCTTTGGTTGCGGTGAAGGCGAAGGTGTTCGTCGTGGATTCGGTTGCGGGCGATTGCGGTTGCGGGTAGCCGGTGCTGGGTGAGTAGCCGGCGGGGTAGCCACTGGGCCCTGGGGGATATCCGGGCGCTGGCTGGTATGCCGCGCCCTGGGGGGAACCGCCGTACTGCTGGTGATAGCCGCCGGCGGGCTCGTGAGGCGGCGGGTAGCCCGCAAACCCAGGGCCGGGTGCTGGTGACGTAGGCGCAGACGCTGGTGGCGTGGCTGCCCACGGCCGGGTGTAGTCGCCGGTGGGCCGGGGCACCACCGAGGTCGCCTCCGGGTCCACGCGTGGTGCAGGGTCGGCAGCTGCTGGCGCTGGAGCGGGCGGCGGCGTGGGTGTCGATGGGGTGGCGAACGATCCCGGCGCGGAGGGTTCGGCGGGAGCCGGTGATGCCGGCGGCGGCGGGGTGGTCGGTGGGCGCTGGATGTGGGAGGTCTGCTCGGGGTCGTCGATCGGCCACAGGCCTGTCGATTCGAATTCCACGGCCGGACCATTTTCCGGATTCGCGCCGCTGTTTGCCTGCTCTGGTGCGCTCATCGCACAGTCCCCTTACATCGTGCTCGGACCAGGTCCGAGTCCCCCCCCTGCGTGGTTGCCGTGTGAGCGGCCGCCGATTTATCGCCCCTACTGTGGCATATGCCGGCGGCCGCTCACACGCGCATTGCTGGCTAGCGTGGCCCGGCAATCTTCTGGCTGATGTCGCGGGCGATGGTCGATCCGGTGGTGCCGATGTTGACGGCGCAGGCCCGCACGTCGATTACGACGTTGCTGCTGGAGGTCATCGCGCGTTCGCACTGGCGCGAGCCGGCGGCGGGCGGGGTGAGCACGATGGTGTTCACCCCGTCGGTGGTGGCCACGGCGCCCAGGTTGGCGTGATCGTTTTTGCCGCCGATGGTGATGGTGAGATTGGTGTTGTCGCAGTCTTTCCACTGGTTGAGCTGGCTAGAGACGAAGTTCTGGGCTGCGTCAGCGGTGCGGAAGGTTACAAGGGTCTGGATGAATTTGTGCGCCCCGGCACTGTCGTTGACGACCTGGTCGACGAAGCCGGTGAACCCGCTGCCACTGTAGGCCTGGGAGATGCCGGGGACGGCGGCGCCCGAGCACTTGAACGGGCTGACGTCAATATCATCGACCGGCTGCTTGGTCAGGCCCTGGGGTTGCATGTCGGCGCCACCGAATCGCGTCGAGAGTGCGTCGGGTGTGGCCAGATAGGACTGCAGGTCGGTGGGGTCCACGGGCGCGGCGGCTTTCGGTGGCGCGCTGGGTCCAGGGGTGGCTGGGCCGCCGGGTCCCGGGACCGCCGCGCCGGGAGCGGGTGCGCTGGTGGTGGCCGTGGTGGAGCTCGTCGGCGTCGTACTCGTCGGCGGACTCGTCGTTGTGGCGCTGGAGGTGGCCGAGCTGGTGGTGGAGGACTGCCCGAGCAGCTTGTCTGAGATGGGTGTCCAGAAGTAGAACCCGGCGCCGCCGACAGCCAGGACGGCAACGACCGCTACTGCAGCAAGAATGCCCTTCTTGGAGCCGCCGGATTCGGTTGCCGGGGTGGGCATCTGGGGCGTTTGTGGCTGGCCATAGCCGGTGAACGGGGCGCCCGGCGCCAGCCCCGGCGGGGTGGGCGGCACCCATCCACTGCTCGGTTGGGGGGCAGGCTGCTGCCAGGGCTGTGGCTGTGCGCCGGTCTGCGGGACAGCAGGTGGTACCGGGGCGGACGGTGGCTGAGTGCCGGGCCAGGCGGACGTTTCTTCTGCGTCGCTGTTGCGGTCGTAGCTCATGGCGTTAGCTTGCCTTACGTCGGTGGGGTTCGGGTGCAGGAATGTGTGCGTCCCCCCGCCGGGGTGATCACCGACGGGGGGAGCGGGGCTTGGCCTTAAGCCTTCTGGCTGGAAAGTTGATCGGAGAGCGCATTGGCCAAGGCAACGCCCTGGCCGTGCGCCGAGCCGGTGTAGCAGGCCATGACGTCGATGATCGCGTTGCGGTAGCCGGCGACCGCACGCTCGCAGGACTGACCGTCCTCGGCGTTGCGCTGCATGATCGACAGCACCGTCTTATCGGCGTTGAGTTCGGGATCGCCCAGCGCCCACTTGCGATCGAAGCCGTCTTCGTGTGCGGTGAGAGTGGCGCCGGCGCACGCCTTGAACTGCGCGACAGTGGCTTTCATCTGAGCGGCGACGTCCTGCTTCGCGGCCATGACCACCACGGCCTGCGAGAAGCGGGTCTCGTCCTTGGCGTCGGCCAGGATGTCCTTGGTCACCGAGTCCGGTGTGGCTTTGTAGGCGCCTGATTCAGCCGGGGAGTAAGCGCCGATGCAGGACGACGGCGACACGTCGGCCGCCCCGTCGCCCAGCTTGGACGAGGTCGAGATTTCCTTGAGGGTGCCGGTCCCCAGGGCTGCGGCGACCTGCTTGGGCGACAGCAACACCGAACCTGCGGGGCCGCCGCCGTTGGTGTTGTCGCTGTCACTGGTCGTGCTGTCATGGTTGCCGTTGCCGTAGCCGGTGAAGGTCGGCAGCGGCGCGGACGGGGCAGCTGCTGCGGTGCCGCCGGCGGCGGTGGCGGCCATGCTGGCCAGGACGGCGGCGGTGGCGAGGCGAACCACGGTGCCACGGCCGGCGGCCGCGGTGCGGGGGGTGGTGGTCCGGATGGTCTTGGCGGTGGTGGTCATGTCGTGGCCTCTCTCGGAAGTAGTAACCGTAGCGATGCGATGACTTTAACCGTAGCATCGCTACGGATGCAAGTGGAGCGGGAACTTGTCCACCGCAATCCACGAAAATAACGCCATAACCTGCGGCTACGTGAAAGTCAGTAGACCCCGGGCAGGATGTCGCCGGGTGTCAGGATGCCCCATGACAGGCTTTGGCACTCGATGCCGCTACGGTTACTGGCTTAAATTCCGCAGTACCGCTATGGTTTATCTGAGGCGCATTAATGCCAAACGACGCAGCACGCGTTCGTGACTGTTGCCGTCGAGATGCAGCGAAGATTGACAAAACCTCAACATTGTTTAACAACGAGCATTCGTTTTATCGGCGGCGGCGCCGACGACGAACCGCAGCACGGAAAGGGGGCCGACCATGGGGGACAGTGCGGCCACGGACCGACCCGACCTGATGGTGATCTACGACGGCCACACCTCGATCCGGCACGCGGCCGACGGCGCGTTCATCATCGGTCGCGACCAGCCACCATCGGACGTGTCCATCGACCACTTCGCGGTATCGCGGGTGCACGCCCGGCTGATCCCCGGCGAGAAACAGTGGCTTATCGTGGATTACGAGAGCCTCAACGGGATCTACATCGACGGCGTCCGGGTCCGTCACTCGACGCCCGTCGTCGACGGGATGACCGTGCACCTGGCCAACCCCAAAGGCATCGCCATCACATTCCGCTATGTCCATCCCGAAGACATCACCGCCCCAGCGACGGCCACCGCACCCGCCGTCGATGCCCCGGCCCAGACGGACCCGCCGGCCGATGAACCGGAGTTGACCCGCTACGAACAAGCCACCGCGCAGCTGGAGAAAGTCATCAAGGACGTGATGGTGGTGCCGGCGCCGGGCCGTCCCGGCGCCGCCCGCACGATGCTGCGGCTACTGCAGCAGCTGGGGAAGCTGCGAGTCGAGTTCGCCGACCTGGCTGTCGACGAGGACATGGGTGAGGCGCGCGCCCTGCTGACGTGTGTGGAGGCCATGTACCACGGTTTGGTCATTCGAATGTCGGTGTGCGCCTAGGGAAAGACACGGTACGACCGGCGCGTGACTGGCGCCGGCGTCACCACCATCAGCGCGCATGGACTAGCGCATCAGTGACCATCGCGACACCAGCGACCAGAAACAGCAGGCGGACCCCGAGCGGCCCGTACCGCGTGAGGCCACGCACGAGCCAGCGCTGGAGTCGATCGGCCGGTTTGCTTGCACTGGTCGACAGCACGAGCAACACCACGCACGGCAGCACCGTGAGCGCCGAGTACAGGACCACGATGACCGGCCAGGCCGGCGGCAGCGGGTGCATCGCCGAGATCATCGCCAACCCCGCCAAATAGGGAACCTTGGTGGGCACCTGGCCGAGACCGATTGCGGCGCCCAAGAATCCGAGCAACCACGGACGCTCGCGCATCGCCGCCATCGCCCACCCCGGCGCCGCGGTCTGCGCCGTCAGCGGGACGAATGCCAGCACGATCAGCACCAGGCCCAGTGCGATCTCGCCCCACAACCGGACCGTGGGCGTCAGGTGAAACGTGGTCAGATCAGCGAGCAGTCCCAGGCCGAGCACCACGCCCAGGCCGAAGAGAGTCGTCACGGTCAGGAGCCCGACGATGAAGCTCACCCCGCCCGGCAGCGCCGACTGACGATTCAACCGGCTGCCGTAGATCACCGCCGAGACGACGCCAACGTTCAACACGTTGAGCGAGTCCAGGAGCGCCAGTCCCGCCAACGACAGCAGCAGCGCGGTCATCCCCGCCGTATCCCCCCGAGCCCCACCCGGCCAACCCTACGACGCGCCGCGCTCGGCCACGAACGTGCCGTTCACGCAGACCGCTGGCACCGCCCTCCAGCTAACGATCCACTCGTCGTTGACTTTCGATCCACTCGTCGTGCCAGGGCGGGCGCGGGCGTCCCGACGTAGGGTCGATGCGAAACATTTTGGTGTGCACGGGGGTGCGCACGTAGAGAGGTACTTCATGAATAACCAATTTGAGCAGCAATTTTACGGCGCAAATCCTGCCGGCATTAACCCGATTGAAACCCATGGACGGGTGCCGGCCACAGTGGGTGGGCCCTCCGAGGAGCTGGAGCAGACACAGGTGTTCCCTCAGCTCCCGCCGGTGCCGGTACACCCGGCAGGGCCTGCCGGCACCGGCTATCCGGAGCCCGTCAGCAACCCCTTCTATGGGCAGGATCAGGTGCTTCCCGGTCTGCAGATGGCACCCGAGGCGGCCGCCGAGCTCGGCCTGCCCACCGCGGCCGAATCGCTGTCGACGGTCGCGGCCCGGGGCGCCGCCAGGGCGTTGCCACGCCGGGGCTGGCGCCGCGCCGTGTATGCCATGACCCGCATCAACCTCGGTCCCTCCCGCGACGAAATCTATGAGCGCGACCTGTTCACCGCCATCCGCCGCAACGTCGTCGGCTCGTACCAGATCGGCGTGATCGGGCTCAAGGGCGGCGCGGGCAAGACCGCGGTCACCGTGGCCCTCGGATCGTTGTTGGCCCAGGTGCGTGGAGACCGTGTCCTGGCTGTGGATGCTGATCCGGACTGTGGCAACCTGGCCGACCGGGCCGGGCTGCAATCCGAGGTGAGTGTGGCAGACCTGTTGGCGGACAACAACATCAACAGTTCCAACGCACTGCGCGCCTACACGCGCACGACTGACGCCAACCTCGAAGTCATCGCATCGGACCAATACAGTGTCGCCAAGCGCGATTTCAGCGCCGACGACTGGACCGGCATCGTCGAGCGAGTCGAACCGTATTACAACCTGGTGCTCGCCGACTGCGGCCTAGGTCTGTTTCACTCGGCGTCCCTGGGCGTCCTGTCCACCGTCTCGGACGTCGTGGTCGTCGCCACCGCATCGGTCGACGGGGCCCGGCAAGCGGCCACCACGCTGGATTGGTTGCGGCTCAACGGATACCAAGACCTCGCTCACCGGGCCTGTGTGGTGATCAACCACGTCACACCGGGCCGGCCGGCAGTCGACCTGAAAGACCTGGTCGGGCAATTTGAGAGGCACATCTTGCCCGGAAGGGTCATCGATCTTCCGTGGGACAAGCACATCGCCGCAGGGACCGGTATCGCCTTCGACCAGCTCGGCGCGACGTACCGGCGCCGGATCGCGGAGCTGGCCGCGGCGCTGGCGGTTGACTTCGGTGCCGGCTACCACCGCTGAACCGGGCCGAGGAGGTCTTAGGCCTGCTAATCCGTTGGCGCGACGTCGAATTGATCGGGATACAGAATCACGTTGTCGCGGCGCGATCCCGATAATGAGCTGTCGTCGGGGATGTTCACGATGACGGCGTATCGCTCTGTTGGTTGGTTAAAGGCCTCGATGACCGCGCCCCGCGTGCCCTTGGGGATGATCCTGTCCCCGGAATTGCCGGGGACATCGACGGTGAGCACCACGTCGTCGTAGACGCGAGCTTTCATCGGCGCCCCTGTTTCAACGGACCTCGGCCGGCGGCTGGTTAGGCGAAGTGGTCGTAGCAGCTGCCCTGGTCTCCGATCAGGCCAGCGCGGAAGGCCGCGATGCGGGTGAACCCGGCGAGCACACCGTCACCGTTGACGTCGGTCGCCGCGATCCCGTTGGTCAGCAGGCCCGCGACGGCCTTGTCGAGGTCGCCGGCGGCCAATGTCAGGTTGTCTCCGTTGGCCGTCTTCACGGGTTTGGCCATGCCGCGTTCGGCGACGGCGGTCAGGCACGCTGTGCGCAGCGATGCAGAGCCGCCGGTCAGGCTGGCGCCCTTTTCGTGCTGAATCGCGAGCATGTACCGCGACGCCACGATGCTCAAAGCCGTGTTGTCGCCCTGCAGCAGCAACTTCTGTTTGATTTCGTCGGCAGGCTTGCCCAGCTTCTGCAGCTCGGGCAGGTCCAGGACGATGGTGTTGGTCGCCGGGCAGTAGGACGCCGGGGAGCCACCCTTGGAGTCCGGGCAGGTGGCCGCATCAAAGCTCACCTTGGGCGGGTTCTTGGGCGCGAACACCGCATTGAGGGTGTCGACCAGCGCGGTGAACGCGCCCTGATCGAGTGGGACGTCGGTGCCGCGGCGCGCGCTGTCGCGGTTCGGTTCGTCCTCGAGTTCCATCGGCAGGCCTTCGCGGCGCCGTTCGATGTCGGCCATGTCGATCTTGCCGCACGCCTGCGGCCCGGAGTTGAACCCGATCTGGAAAGCGCTAACGCGGTCCAGTGCCGTGCCGTGGCCGTCCTCCAGCATGTCAGATTCGTTCGGCCCCATGGTTGGGTCCCTGAGTGTAATGAGCCCTGCCAGAACATGATTCAGTCCGTCGCCGGTGCTGACCTGGAAGCGCTTGGAGTCCCCGGCGGCGATGTAATGCATGTAGGCTCCACCGAAGCAGTCGGCCTGCTGTTCGAGCACCACCACGGGAGTTTTCTTGGTGACGAGCTTGGCCATGCGCTGGATCGCGTGCCCATATTCATGGCCGATCAGCCCGGCGACGGAGATGTCGCCGAACCACTTGCGGCCGGCGGGGACCAGAACGCCGCGATCCCAGGCCATCAGTTTGTCCGGTGGGCAGTAGAAGGCGTTGATCAAGCCGGCGGTGTCACTGCCGCACATCTGCGGGCTGTTCGGGTCGCGGGAGTCGTAGGAGGCGTAGTTCGGTACCGGGCTGAACTTGCCTTTGAAATCCGTTGTCGGGTACGTGGTTTGCCAAAAATCAGCCAGATCATTGACCGCGAGCAGCACCAGTTTGTCGGTATCCCCGTGGTCGGTGTTCTGCACGGTACCGGTCGGCTCGGGTGCCCCCTGTTTGACGCCGCTGGGCCCGTCGGCGGCGGGCAGGTCGCCCACATGGTTGGGGTCGTTGATCGGGGACACCCCGTGCCCGGCGACCACCGTCCCCGTGCAGGCCGATAGCAACAGGATGGTGCTCGCGGCGACAGCGCCGGCAATGGTGCGCAGCCCCCGCCGCGCTGGTGTGGATGTGTCCACGACAACCCCCGAATATCGAGCTATCTATTTGGTTCCGGGCGCGGTGGGCGCCGCAATGACGACGTCGTCGCGGCACCCACCGGCCAGGCTATGACAGCAAGCGAACCTTGCTCTTGTTGTTGTTACTGCGTTGCAATAGTGCGGTGTGACAACGGAGTTAGTTGCACGCCCACGCGTCGATATAGCCGTCGGCCGTTCCGAGCAGGCGCAGCGCCCGCGCTTCGGCTCTAGCCAGGGTGGTGCCTTGTCCGCCTTGCGCCGCCGAGGCAGAGTTGCTGCGAGCGACCGCACCGCAACCGGTGAAGGTCGTCAGCGCCGTGCAGTCGGTGTATCCGCAGGAGTTGATAGCGGCCTGCTGGGCCTCCGCTCGGCTCGGGTAGTCGATCGCCCAGCCAGAGGCACCGTTCGAGGAGTACGCGATGGCGCCATAGCCGCTGACGGCCCCGGCCGGCGCGGACTCGATAACAGTGAACGAGGACGCGGCCATCACAGCCACGGCGGCCACCGCAGCGCGGCGGGAGAAAACGGTGAATGTCATTGTAGGAAAAGTCCTTTCAGGCAGCGCGCACGGACAAGCCGAGGCGCCGGAGTGGTCGGTGAAGTCAGTTGCCGTCGTCGGTGGGGTTGGTCACCTGCGGCTTCTCGGCGGTGACGGTCTTGCCGTAGTCCGAGAGCGTCAATGTCACCTTGGCGTCCTGCGCCAGCGGCGACTCCACCTGCGCCTGCACCAGGTTGTGCGGGTTGTCCTTGCCGATCCAGACGGTGATCGGCACGTCCTGGGCCTTCTCGGGGGCCTTGCGCGAGCCTGCGAGCTGCGCGACGTCATTGCTCGAAATCGTGCCGGTCACCTTGGTGGTGGCGGTTCCGTTGACCGTGTCGGACCCGGCGTCCTTGGCGTCCTTGATCTTCGAGAGGGCGTTGGCCAGGCCCTGGCTGGGATCGAAGATGACGCCGAGGTTGTAGATCGAGTCGCCGCGGCCATAGTCGACCCACTTGCCTGGCTCACCGACGTCGGAATACAGGTGCCCGTCCAGGTAGATCAGCTTGGCGGTCTGGGTCTGCCCGTTGCCCATCTGGATCGTGGCGTCGCCGGTGGCGACCACGGCGGGCTTGTCCGCGACGTCGGACTCCAGCTTGGTGATCTTGACGTTGGGGACCTTGCCGTCGGCCGTGATCACGACGTGCGCGCCGGTGAGGGCTTTTGTCGCGGTGGCCGCCTGTGACACCAGGTTCGAGGCATCGCCGCCGCCACCGTTGCTTGGACCGTTGCTCGGCTGGCTGGAGCATCCGCTGAGGGCGATGCCAGCCACCGCGGCACCGGCCACGAGAGTCGTACGGAACTTCATTCAGTTTCCTACTTTCTGTGTCAACCGAAGTGCTCCGCACACCTTCGCGGCGCCCCCCTGGTGGGAACCTCTCCCCGCGATCACTCTAAGACGCCACCAGCGACCATCCCGACACCAATTTCAAACCGGCTGCGGTCAGTGGATTTTGTCGGTGATTTTGGTGACCAAATCGTCGGCGTGAGCGCCCGCATTGGGCCCGCAGACCAGCACGTCGATCAGCACGTTGGAGTCCGCGACCAGCACATGCCGGCAGGCCTTTGCGCCCATCGTCAGATCCGCTGCGACACGGCCATTAGGCAGGCTGACCTCACCGATGCCCACCGGGGCCGGCGGTTGACCGTCTGCCGAGAGATTGGCGGTGGTGCGTGCGCAAGAATTCCAGAGGTTGATCTGGTCACTCTGCACTGACGCGGCGTGGTCGGCGTCGGGGTAGCCCAGCACGTATTCGGTGACGTTGGGGTCGGTGGACGTGAAACCCAGGCCGGCGACCCCGGCCGGGGTGGTGGGGCCGTACGCCTGCGCCGTCCCTGCCGCGGCCACGCCCGCGCATTTGGCCGGGTCCGCGGTGTAGGTGCTCAAGACGTTGACCGGGTTGGGTCCGTTCACCGTCAGCGTCGACCCCATCACGGCGCTGACGGTCGCGGCGTCGGGCAGCAGACCGGTGAGTTCGGTTGCCGCAACCGGCTTTTGGGGTGGGGGCGGGCCCTGGGTCGGCATGTTCGGCAGCCCTGCGGTGGCGGCGTGGTCGCGGATGTGGCTCCCACGGGTCAGGTACGACGCCCCGGCCACGAAGCCGGCGGCCAAGACCACTACCAGGGCGATAGCCAGGGTTTTGCGCCCGCCCGTGCCGCCGGCGGCATCGGTGGCCGGCAAGCGCAGCAGCCGCGCCACCGCGACGGTGGCGGCGACGCCCAGCACGAGCAGGACACCCATGTCGGTGAGCCACCAGGACAGCTGGTGACGCCACAGTGGATCATCAACAGTGTTGAGGGCGTTGGCGGTCATCAGGTCGACCGTGGAGGCCGAGGCTGCGAAGCCCCAGCGGGCCGGCAGCAGGAACGACAACTGGTTGAGCCCGGCACGACCGGTGACCGGGATCAGGCCGCCGGAGAACACGATCGCCGACATGATCATCACCACCAGCATCGGCATGATCCAGTCACCGGAGCGGGCCAGCGCGGACAGCAGCAGGCCGACGATCGCCGACACGACAGCCGTCAGCGCAAGGGCGGCGTACAGGTCGGCCACCGGGCTGCCGAAGGCCAGCGCGCCGCGCGCCGGGCCGCCCTTGAGGGCGATCACCATGGCCACCACGATCGCCGCCTGAGCGGCGGCAGCGATGCTGTACACCACCACTTTCGCGGTGAGATACGCCCCAGCCGACAACCCCACGGACTGCTCGCGGCGGAAGATGCTGCGTTCGCCGACCAGGTCGCGGATGGTCAGGGCGGTGCCCATGAACACGGCGGCGATGATGAGCACGCTGAGCAGCTGCGCGGGCTCACTGGGCGCGGGCCCGTTGGCCTTCGTCACGCCGAGCCCGTTTTTGCCTGGGACCACCAGGCACAGCGCGCCCATCACCAGCGGCAGCAGGGCCAGGAACACGGCGTAGCCGCGGTCGGCCAGGATCAGCCGGATTTGTCGTCCCATCAGGGTGAACACCTGGCGGGTGGTGCTGGTGCGGGCCGGTTCGCCCAACGGTCCCGCCGGCGCCGCCGCCGCGGCGGGTTGCGCGGCAGCGGGATTGTTGTGCAGGAACACTGCGTGGGCGTCGTCGGGTTTGGCCGACACCCAGGCAAAGATGTCGGCCCAATCGTGGGTGCCCATCGTCGCCTCGATGCGGTCGGGCCGGCCGGCGTAGGCGGTCTTGCCACCGGGGGCCAGCAGCAGCACCTGGTCGCACATGCTCAGGTAGGTCAGCGAATGGGTGACCACGATGACGGTGCGGCCGGCGTCGGCGAGCTTGCGCAGCATCGACATCACCTGGCGGTCCAGCGCGGGATCGAGGCCGGAGGTCGGTTCGTCCAGGATCAGCAGGGAGGGGCCGGTGAGGAGCTCCATCGCCACCGACGCGCGTTTACGCTGGCCGCCGGAGAGCTTTTCCACCCGTTTGGTCCGGTGCTGGGTCAGCTCGAGCTCGGCCAACACCGATTCGACGACCGCGCGCCGGTCGGCCTTGCTGGTGTCTGCCGGTAGCCGCAACTTGGCCGCATAGTCCAGCGCCTGGTCCACGGTGAGCTGGCGGTGCACCACGTCGTCCTGCGGCACCACGCCGATCCGGGAACGCAGCGAGGCGTAGTGGGCGTGGACGTCATGTCCGTCGAAGGTGACTTGCCCGGAGGTGGGTCGGGTAGCCCCCGACAGCAGCTTGATCAGGGTGGATTTGCCGGCGCCGGACGGGCCGATCACCGCGGTCAGCGTTCCGGGCCGGGCGGTGAACGACACGCTGGTCAGCAGCTGGTAGCCATCGATGGTCAAACCGACCTGATTCGCTTGCAGGCCTCCGGTGGCTGCCGCGGCGGTGCGCGGCTCCAGCGTCGTACCGGTGAACACCAGGTCGGTGTTGCCGATGGTGACGACGTCGCCGGGCTGCAGCGTCGCCGCCGGCACTTTCATGCCGTTGACGAAGATGCCGTTGTTGCTGTTGTTGTCGTGAATCTGCATGCCGGTCGGCGCCGGCAGCAGGTAAGCATGGGTGCGCGAAGCCAGCGAGTCATCGACCCGGATTGCCGAGGTGGAATGGCGGCCGATGGTGATGGCAATGGGCGGCAGCGTCGGCGTACTGCGCTGGGGCAGAACACGTTTGACCATTCCGGTGACCTTGGCCAGCGCGTCCGCTTCGTCGGCCGGTGAAGGCTGCGGTGGCCGCGCGGCCGGCGACGCGGGTGGGACGCCTGCAGGGGTCTGCCACGCCGGCGCGGGCCGGGTGCCGGTTGTCGGCGGCGGGCCAGCAGGGCGCGGAACCGGTCCCGACACAGGGCCACCCGGACGTGGAATCGCCCCCGACGGGGGCCCTGGGTGCGCCGGCGGCGGCCCCTGTGGGGCAGGCGCGGCGGGGGGCCGCTGTCCTTGTGGTGGTGGCGAAAACTGCTGGGGCGCCGGGGGTGCCGGCTGCCTCGTTGGCCCGGTGGGCCGCGGCGGCGACATGGGGCCGGTCGGCCGCGCCGGCGGCGGAGGCCCCACCGGTGGCTGGTTCGATGGTTGCGGCCCTCGGGCCGGTGGAGGCACGGGCCTCCCCGCCGGTCCAGCCGGGGGTGCGGCAGGGCCCGGCACTGCCGTCGGCGATGCTGTGGCCAGGCGTGCTGCTGGCACGATCTGGGTGACGGTCTTGAAGATCAGTTTTGGGCCGGTGGGTGCGCCCAGGGCAATCGGAATGCTGTCATCGACCGGAAAGGTCTGCACCCGAAGGCCATCGGCATAGATGCCGTTGCGGCTCTTGTCGATTGCCACCCATTGGCCGTTCTCGACCCGTAGCACCATGTGCGTGCGGGAAATCGCTTGTTTGGCGTCGACATCGATACGCACATCGGCGCCCTCGCCACGGCCCACGATAACCTCTTTGCCGGGCGGAAACGTGAACATCGCGTCGCCCAGACGCACCACCAACGGTGGCGCGACCATTCCCGAACCCATGACATCCCCCCTCGTTGGTCAGTCCAGGGCTAACCGTAGCCCACAGGATTTGCCCTGGCTGTCACCAATTGCTGCGGTTCGGCGGCATCTCGTCGACGTCGTCCGACTCCTGCGAAACGCGGCGGGCAGCCGTCTGGGTTGACCCATCGCAGGCGCGACAAATTCGTGTCGTGGTCAGTCCTTCACCTGGTGCAGACTTGACGGACGGGCACTTCAACTGGGGGATGTGGTGATTGTGGGAGCGCCGTGGGGGACCGGCGCGGGCTGGTTTCCCGATCCGGGCGACAGCGGCGGCCTGCGGTGGTGGAACGGGACGAGCTGGACGTCTGACATGTATCAGCCGCCAGAGAGCGCCAGCCCACGCCAACCATCTGCGTCGGTGCCGGCCAATTCCCCAGGTCTCGTCGCACGCCACCCGGTGTGGGCAGTGACAGCACTGCTGGCGTTCTGCGCCATCGGGATCGCGGTGACGGCGATCAACCTGCCCAAAGCATGGGATCACGCGGTTGGGCCGTCCCGGCAGGCGGGCCGCGAGTATGCCCTCCGGTGGATCAAGGCGCAGGAGGCGGCCGGCCGGGCAGACGAACTGTCGAAGTCCGACGTCGAATGGCGTTGCAGCGCCGAGGCATTCCGAGTCGGGTCGAAAGGAACCGACCTGTCCAACGGGACACATCTGGCGCCAGGCAGGCTCATGCGCGGCGAGTTCATAAATGCCTGCACTGACGAGGCAATGAAGCACATTGGCCGAACGGTGTGAGCTACAACCACCAGCAGGGCCGCTAACAAGGAGGATATTTTCCATGGTGGACTACCCACCGCGTAATCCCGGTCCCCGGCAATTCTCAGCTCCAACGCCGGCCGACGATCCGACAATCCAGCTCCCTCGCTACCGCAATGCCCAGACCAGGTCGGCCGATTTTGCCGGCGATGACGGCCCGACGGCGCCACACTCGACCTATCCGCCGCGCGTGATGCTCACGCCCGCCCATCCTGTGGCACCACCACCGCCACCGGCGCCGGCGTACGCGGCCCCGCCTGCGGCTCCGCGTAAACGGTCGCGACGCAAGGTCTTCATTGGCTTGGGTGGAACCGTCCTCCTCGTCGTGGCCGGTCTGATCGGCGCGGAAGTGTTGGTGCGGAATCACGCGGAGTCGGTCGTTGCCGACACCGTCAAGTGCGCGACGGGTGACACCTCAACAGTCTCGTTCGCCACGATGCCCCCGATCCTGTGGCAAGCCGCCCGCGGCACGTACGCCTCCATCCGGATTCAGACCTCGGGCAACAGGATTCGTGGCATGCGGGGCATGCCCGTCGTCATCGACTTACATGATGTACGTCCGGCAGCGAAGGGATCCGCGGGTTCTGTCGGATCAGCGGAAGCCTCCCTCACGTGGAGCCTCGATGGCATCAAGGAGACGCTGCAGGCTGCGGTACCCGTCGCCGGCAAGCTCCTCACCGACGTCACGGCCAGCCCAAGTGACGGCACAATCAGACTGGGCAACTTTCTGGTCAGTGTGACCGTGAAGCCGAAGACGCTCGCCAACGGGACCATCGCGTTGCACGTCGTGCGCACTACAGGGCCGGGCCTGGCAGCGGTCGAGACGCTGCAGCCGGCGTTGGACGCCTACATGGCGAAGCAGACGCTGCCCCTGGGCCTTCATGCCGATCAGCTATCTGTGACCGATCGAGGAGTGAATGCGCACTTGACGAGCGCGAACGTCAGCCTGCCCGCAGACGCCGGAAAAGACTGCTATCCAACGAATTAGTTGGCGGATCGCTGCGAGCCACCACGATTTCGCACCACTCAACCCCACTGCCCAATCGGGATAACAGGGCTCGCCTTCGGGCTGTTGCGCGTGCATGCCCTCAGCCAACGTATCGCTCTGCGCGTCAGCACTTTTCAAACGTGGCGGACAGCTCGATCTCCAGAGGGGAACGGTGGTGCTTATCGTCGTGCCGGTAGCAGCCTCCGACGATGAACTCTGCGCCTCCGTCGCCTGCCCAGATGGTCACGGCGACGGGCCTGCCGAGTCGTTGCAGCAGCGTGGGTACACCGAAGGCGATGTGTCGCGCCTGCGGTTGACTGCCGGCGTCCGTGGCGATCGCGAACTTGACGACGGTCTCGGCTTGCTGTCCTGGATCAGCCGGCGCGTTGGCCTCTGCGGTCGCTTCGTAGTAGGACCCGATGAGTGCGCTGACCTCTCGCCAAGTCCGAAGATCGTCATCGCTGGGAGGTCGTGGGCTCGCGAAGTAGGTGTGCGGTCGAGACGTCGGGTCGCCCTGGACCGAGATGCCCCAGCGGGCGTCGGACAGCATGGGTTCGCCGGCCTGGAGGGCGAGCGCTTCGGCCTGGGTGGCGGTCGGCTTCAGTGTGATCGTGACCTGGCGGCTGTCGGCGGGCCCGTTCCAGGTCGGCGCGGTCAGGCTCGCGTCGGCCACGATCGGTGAGCGCACCATGCGCAGCCAGGCTGCGGCGGCATCGGCGATGTTGTCGCCGGTGGGGCTGTTGGTCGTGTTGAAGGGACCGCGGGAGAACCATGCTGATTGGTAGTCCCGCGCGTCGAGGGTCTTCGGTGGTGGCGGTGGCATGATCGGCATGCGTAGGGACAGTTCCGCGGAGCGTTCGGACAACCCGGTCAGGTCGGTGCGGCCGGCGAAGTACTTTCCGATGTCTCGGATTTGCGACTCTGTGATGTCTTGTTGCAGCGTCACATTCAAGTCGAAGTGCTCCCCTGAGGTGAAGGTGTTGCCGTACGTCATGTCGGTATCGGCCACCCCGGGCATTGCGCGGATGTGACGGTCGAGGTCTTCTGCATCGCCGCGGCGATCGAAGATGCAGCCCGCGGCAACGTATCCGATCGCCAGGACCATCGCGGTCGCGATCGCCAGGCGGATCGGTGTCAGGCGACGGCGGTCGCCGTTCGATACAGGCATGCCTCGAGTATCAGTGCGCGTCGCCGTGGTCGACATGGGTAGAACTACGCGAGGACGCTCAGAACGACGACGAGACATGACAACCACCACCATGTGTTGGCGTTGCTACCCGCGCTCAATGGCTCAGGGGCGGCACGGTCAGCTCTTGGGTCCAGACATAGTGCTTGTTGTTCCACAGCGCCGCCTCGTGGGGTGTGTCCACGGTGACCTGGCCTGGACCGAACGTGTCGTACGCTTCGAGCGCCACGCGCAGGCTCGCCACCATCGAGGGAAAGCCCTCAGCTGTCTCCCGTTGCAGGGCGTCAAACTGGGCCTTGACTGCGGCACCTTCGGGGCTCTGGCCTACCGCTGGCGGCAGTGCTGCATACGCCCGGGCGGCGTCGGCGAGGAAGCGTTGTTTGGCGACGATGATCCTGGCCATCGCGATCAGAACCTCAACGGGGTCCATGGTGAATACGGCTTCCGAATCCCGCCCCTGATCCTCGATCATGCACGCACCTTAAATGCTCGACGACAATGCAGAGGTGACCGCACCGCCTCAGCCGCACAGTCGCCACAACAAACTGCCCCAACCGCACGGGTGGCAGAACCGATATCGCCTCTTCGGATCGATCCTGGTGATCGCGGCCGTTGGCGGCCTGTACTTCGCGGTGAAGGCCGTTCTAGCTGTGGCACACGGGCATTGGGCTGCGGCGACCGTCTCCGCCCTATCGACGATAGTTTTCGGCATCCCGACGGTGTGGATCGTGCTGATGTTCGCCTGTCGCGGTCGTCTGCGGGCCAGCGTGGACGGCGTCGGCACGAGCCTCGCGCTGGCGGCCGGGATTCGATGGCTCACCGTGTGGTTCGGCGCCGTCCTGGTCGCGGTGGTCGGCTATCTGGCGTTCGGTTCGCAGATGGGCGGAGAGTTTCCCGACGTCCGCGCCCGCAGCGCCGCGTTCTTCGCGGTGATGGTGGTCGGCGCTGTCCTGGGTTTGGGTGCCATGGTGCGGGCCGGTCGACGACGCCCCCGGCCCGGGTTGCGGCTCTCGCCTGCGGGGGTTGAATTTCACGACGCGGTCACAGCGTTCAGATTGCCGTGGGCGGATATCGTGAACATCACCGGCACTGGCGTGGAAGGAAAGAACCTGCGCCCCATCATCTTTTGGCCGCGCGGCGGTGAGCCCGCTGTCGTCGCCAACGCGAGCTTGTATGCCCCGAACGGGGCTGCATTGTTCTGGATGATCCGCTACTACTGGCTGATGCCCGCCGCACGGGGTGAACTGGGCAACGGTGTGGCGGTCCAGCGACTTCGCGCCAACCACTTTCCGGTTGGCTGAGTGGTACAGCCGACGCGGCACCTGAATACGACTTTTGATAATGCAGCGCGATAGTCTCGAATCGACCGACTCAAGAAAGTGAGCTTATGCCCGCATTTGTCACAACCGACTACGAGGACGACCTCGACGGCACCGCCATCGACGCGAAGGACGTTGACACCGTGGAGTTTTCGTATCGGGGAAGTCCTTTCACCTTGGTGCTGACCAAACAGCATGGTTCCCAGTTCGACAAAGACATTGCGCCGTGGATCAAGGCCGCCAAGAAAGCACAGGCTCAGTTGGCGCGCGCGGCAAAGGCCAAGCCTGCGGCTCGCACTCGAAAGTCCACGGAGACAGACAAAGCCGCCGCGCCGGCTAAGGCCACGGCAGGACGCAAGGTAGCGCCGGCCCGCAAGGCCGCGCCCGCCCGGAAGGCAGCATCGCCGCGGAAGGCCGCGGCGGGTAAGGCCACCGTGAACACCGATGAGCGCAGCCGCGCCAAGGCCATTCGCGCGTGGGCTCTCGCCAACGGCCACAAGGTGTCCGAGCGAGGCCGCATATCTGCATCGGTGGTGGCGGCTTTCGGCGCCGCGCAGTGAGGCAAGCGACCGCCCGTCTACGTTCTCGCTCTGTGTGAGACTGCGCCCTATGCGGGGTCGCGCGTTGGTTCCCATCGGCCATATTTGGCGAGCAGAAGCCTCATCGGCTCATCTCCGGAGAGCCGGTAAAGGCGCTCAGCAGATTTCGTGCTTGGGGAACGCGCATAACGCACAGCCGCCGACTTACGGTTAGCTGTCACATGCGAAGCTGATCCAATGCGGATTCGGCCGTCAAGTCGGCCGGTGACCGGCGCGTTGGCACTGTTATTCGCCGCGCTGATGATCATGGTGGGGTGGGTTGTCTGTGCGGGTGCCCGCGATTGGGCTTGGACGGCCCTCGGTGCAACCGTCTTAGTGGTTGTCGCGTCTGGCTACCTGGCGATACGGGGGTCTCGGCCACATCGGGCTCTATGCTCGGCCGCGACGGGATTCCTGGCGGCCTCTATGCACGTGGTGGTATTAGCGCAAGTCGGTTCGCGCGGTACAGGATTCGGCTCAGCTGCAGGAGGCGGCTCGCCACTGCCGCGGCGGTACGCCGACTACCCGCTGACAACGCCTGCCTGGATCATGGTGGCACAGAACCCGTATGCAGTGCTCATCGTTGGCGTCTTCGCATGTGCGATCACGCCGTTGGTTACCGACCTGATCGCGTCCCGGCGGGGGCGCGAGTCGACGTGAGCAGGCGGCAGGTCCAGCGCGCAGTCAGCATGGCAGTCACCGCCGCGCCGCCGGCTTCCACTGCGAGCGAAGACCGGCTTCTCTCGCCGCTCGGCGCGCTATTAGTGCAGAGGTGCCTCCCGCTCGGGCTCTAAACTCTCTTATTAACGTGATGCAGCGAATATTCTGCAGGTTCTACATGGGGGAGCGGGGGAAGCATGACGAACATGCCTGGGTCCGGTAACGGCGGCTACGGGGGCGGGTGGACACCACCGGTGCCCGGCCAGCAGCCCGGAGCTGACGGGCCGCGCAACGCCTATGGCCAGCCGATAGCGCAGCCGCCGCAGGCCCCGGCCGGCAACTATCCGCCGCGCCAGCCCGGCACGAACGCCTACGGGCATCCGATGGCCCCGCAGCAGCCACAGGTGCCACCCTCGGTTCCGCCGCAGCCGGGCACAAACGGCTACGGCCAGCCGCTGGCCGCCCAGCAGCCCGCGGCGATGCCGCCGACCGGCTACGGGCCGCCGCCCGGGCCGAACGGGTACGGACAACCGCCCGCGCCGGCCAAGCGCCGCAGCCCGCTGCTCATTGTCTTCGCGATCGTGGTTGTCGTGGCGATTGCGGGCGCCGCGGGCTGGACGTTCCTGAACACCGGTGGGAGCTCCGGCCCCGGCAGCGCCGCCACGGCCGGCGACGCCGTCAAGGGCTATCTCGAGGCCCTGTCACGGGGAGACGCGAACGCCGCGCTGGCGTACAGCGACGACCAGCCGGCCTCGAAAGACTTCCTGACCGACGAGATACTCAAGCAACAGATCAACAAGTGGCCGATCACCAGCATCCGCATCCTCAACGACAGCTCGACCTCGGGTGGCAACTCCGCGATCTCATTCGGTCAGGTTCACGTGGCAGTCAACTTCGGCGACAAGAGCTCCGACACGAATCTCTCTGTGAAAAAGCAGAATTCGGGGAATTGGAAACTCGAACGTGCTGCGGTGAAAGTGGAAGCCAACAGCTCCGGAATCGGCAACCAGGCGGCAGCGAACACGCTGACGTTGTTCGGAAAGCCGTTGAACGGCAACCCCGCCTACGTGTTCCCAGGATTCTTGGACATCGCGTCGAACAACCAGAACATCACCGTCACCACGAAAAACCCTGTCCTGCTCGACCAGCTCGCGACCGCCGGATCGAGCGCCTCGCTGCAAC
The DNA here is from genome assembly GCF_009729075.1 of Mycolicibacterium sp. CBMA 226. Classification (GTDB taxonomy): domain Bacteria; phylum Actinomycetota; class Actinomycetes; order Mycobacteriales; family Mycobacteriaceae; genus Mycobacterium. Next base: position 192,762 of record NZ_VTGY01000022.1, read on the forward strand.
CCACCTATACCGTCACCGACGCGGCCAAGACAGCGATCCTGGCTCAAGTCAAAACAATCACCGATGCGTGCACGAACTCCCACGCGGCGGCTCCGCCACGGCCATGTGACACCGTCGCATTCGGAGTCGTGGACGGGACCGTCAACTGGGGGCCAGCTGACTTGAGCCGCATCAAGATCGACAACATCGACAACTACTCGTCAGCGGGACTCACCGTCCGAGTCTCCGGGCAAGCATTCTTCAACAACGTCACCGGAACCGACCAGTGGCACGCTGGGGCTACCAAAACCCTTGACCAGCAGTCGATGTACATCAACGCCACCGTCGACATGACCAAGACACCGCTGACCCTGTCCCAGAAGTAATCGGACCCGTGGCGCGCGAATGGGTCTCGCGCGCCACGGTTTTAACTCAAACAGCGCGCTCGGTGTGCGCAAGTCACCGAAAACCATGAATTAGGGGGAGCACCGTGGGTGTGATCAATGAGTACTTCGTCGCCGCCTCGGACGCCGAGGCTGCGCAAGCGCTGGAGAATGGGCCGCCGGACGGCGTTATCGGTCCTGATCCGCATACAGAACTGGTCGCGCTTGAGGCCATTCTGCTGGGGTTGGACCCTGACTCGGCCGAGGCGGCTGATCTGGTGTCGCGGGCTGACCATGCCGTCGACGTCGCAGCCGACAGCACCTATGACCGGATGGTGCTCAAAATTGGCTCGGCCACAACGCAACTCATCGGCACCACGACGTTCGACGAACTGCGCGCCCACGTTCCGCGGTGGGCCCAGACCGAGGACATGGCGGCCTACGCCGTGCCTGATCTGCACGATGTGATTGCCGTGCTACATCCGTTGTTCACCGCAGCCGCAGCGCGGGGCGCCTGCGACGTGTACGTGTGGATGAGTTTGTAACCAAGGCCTGTCCCGGGGCTGGGCGTCGAGCGAGACTCTTGCGACGACCGTATTGCCGCTGCTGCATTGATCAATCGCGGCTTCAGCGCTAGTCAATGGCCGACAGCACTTCCCAATTGCTGCCGAACAACTGCCGGCCTCCATGTGAGAATCGGGGGATGGGGAGTGCAGGGGGGCGTAGCCCGGTCGGCAGAGTGCTGGGGCTGGTGTTCGGGTTGGCCATGTTGGCGCTACTGGCGTCGTTGATGTTCGGTTCGGTGAACGATCCGAGCGTATCGATCCGGTCCGGTGAGGCCGTGACTCCAGCCGACGGCCGATCCGTCGTCTACCTCGAAAAGGAATCGTCGTCGAACATCCGTTGCACCGCAACGACGTCCGACGGCCAGACTCAGTCGCTGGCGCCGTTCACCGGCTCGAACCCTGAGAGGAGATTCGGCCCGCGCACACGCATCTGGCGATCCGGCGGAAAGGAATACCGGGCTGTCGGCGAGTTGCCGCTCGACCGCGGTCCGGTGACTGTGCGGTGCCCAGGAGCGAACCGGATATGGGTGAGCGCACCGAAAGGCTGGTCCTGGGAGTACATCGTCCTGGTTCCGGCGTTGGTGGTCTGCGTCGTCATCGTGGTGGTTGTGCTGTGGCGCCGCCACGGCAGGCCGAACGGCGGCGGGCCGGGGCCGACATACCCCATGCCGCCGCAGCAGGGGTACCCCGGCTATCCGCCGCCGGGCTATCCCGGCTACCCACCGCCCGGATATCCCAACCAGGGCTACCCGCCGAATCCGAACTACCCGCGGTAGGTCGCCGGCACTGCTCTGGGCTCGGTGGGTGCTCAAAATTGGCTCGGACACAACGCAACTCATTGGCAACCAAGACATTCGACGAGCTGCGCGCCCACGTTCCGCGTTGGGCCCAGGTCGAGGACATGGCGGCCTACGCCGTGCCTGATCTGCACGATGTGATTGCCGTGCTACATCCGTTGTTCACCGCAGCCGCAGCACAGGACGACTGCGCCGTGTACGTGTGGATGAGTTTAACCGAGGCCTGTCCCGCGGCTGGGCGTCGAGCGAGACTCTTGCGAAGACCGTATTGCCGCTGCCGCATTCATCTATCGCTGTTTCAGCGCTAAGTCAGTGGCTGACCGCACTTCCCACGATTCCCTCAACCGATAGCGATCCGCGCTGGTGATCCGTCCACTTACGCCGTGGTGGCGGTCAATGTGGACACTGGTGTCCCGCCGGGCGTGCCATCGTCCAGGCGGACCGATGGGATGCTGTCGACGAGGATCTGTCCCGCGAGGTCTTGATATCAGTCTTGAGCTGGTTTCGCTTAGCGGTATCGAAACTGTCCGCGAGGGGGCGGAAGCTGTTGGCGCGGCCCCGGGGTGGGGTGGAGCGGGGGTGTGTGGGTCGTGATGGCGGCAGGCGACGCGGTTTCAGGGGGTGGTCCAGGTGCGGGTGTGCTGGAGCTCGGTGCTGCCGGTGTCGGTGCCGGGAATCAGCAGGAATGCCACCGTCATGGTGGGTGTGTGGGGTGCTGATTGCTCCCAGCACAACCGCATCGGCGCGGTGAGGTCGGTGACTTTGCAGTGCGCCGTCTCGTCGCGGCGGCGACCGCGGCGGCGGGTGAGGTGAAACGACGAACCCACGCGCAGTCGAGGGTCGGTGGTGTCGTTGTGCACGGTGTCCCAGGTGTCGTACCACACGCAGATGGTGTCGATGGTGGTGATCAGGTCCCAGACCCTCACCGGGGGCGCGGCGATGTGGATGGACCGGGTCTGGGTGTGGAGGCGGCCGCGGCGCAGGTGGGTCATGGTTGCTCCGGTGGGGTGAGGTTGTCGGGGGGCGCGGGGTGTCCGCCGGACCCGCCGCGCGGCAACTTCTTCACGACGAAGTCGGCTGCCTGGTCGGTCAGACCGTCGGCGATGTACATGCTGTGGGCGCTGTTGTTACCGCCGGCCGGTGAGCAGACCGGGTCGTCTTGGATGCACTGCTCGGTGGTCTTGGAGCCGTAACGTGGCCCCACGGTGATCGGCGGCGCGCCGCTGTAGATCTGCTGCAGGAATCCGCTCGACGGCTTGCCGAACAGTGCCACGGCAGCGACGTGGTCGGCCACCGACGCGGGCATCGGTCCGGTCAGCCCCGGCGGCAGGGTGAAGCCTTGCGCGACGGCGTCCTCGGTGAGGTAGGCCGCCACCGCGGCGCCTTGTGAGTAGCCGCCGATCACGATCTTGGTGGCGGGGCAGGTCGCGGCGGTGCCCTGGACCTTGTTGCTGGCGTCGATCACGCCGTCGGCGGCGGTGGCGAAGTCGATCGAGGCGGGGTAGTCGACCGGGTAGACGGCGATCGTCTTGTTCGGTGCCTTCGCGGTGAGCGCATCGACGAAGGCCTGTCCCGTGGCACCGATCCCAGGCGGTTCGAACGTGCCGCGAGCGAACACCACCTGAACATCGGGACAGGGCGCCGCGTGTGCGGGGGCAGTGATCGTGGTTGCGCTGGTCACCGCGAAAACCGTTGAAATGAGAGCAATTAAGCGATTAGTGATCGTCACCTTCATCCTGACCGTGTGATCTTGTTGTTCTCTTCAGTGCTCACGTCCCGACCTTGGTTGCCGCTCGCTGGTGCGTTGGCCTATCGCGGCACCGGCGCCGTGTCGGTGTTCTTGCTCGGCGGAGCCGGCGGCGCTGGGGTTCGGAGGTGGTGCTCGCCGCGGGGGTAGAGGACCTGGGGCCACCAGAACCAGCGGCCCAGCAGTGTGGCGATCGAGGGCATCAGCAGGGAGCGGACGATCAATGTGTCGACGAGCAGTCCGATGGCGATCGTCGACCCCAGTTGTTGCAGCACGACCAGGTTGCTCAGGGTCATCGCTGCCATGGTGGCGGCGAACACGAATCCGGCTGAGGTGACCACGCCGCCGGTGCCGGTCATGGACCGGATGATCCCGGTCTTGAGGCCGGCGTGGATCTCGTCTTTGAACCGGGCGACCAGGAGCAGGTTGTAGTCCGATCCGACGGCCAGCAGGATGATGACCGACATCAGCATGACCAGCCAGTGCACCGGGTGGCCGAGCAGGTCTTGCCAGATGAGCACCGAGATGCCGAAGGATGCGGCGATCGAGCTGGCGGCGGTGGTCACGATGACCAGTGCGGCGACCGCGGCGCGGGTCAGGATCAACATGATGACGAAGATCAGCGTCAGCGCCGAGATCACGGCGATCATCAGGTCGTACTTGGCGCCGTCGGCCATGTCGCGGTAGGTGGCCGCGACGCCGCCGAGGTAGACCTTGGCATTCGACAGCGACGACATCTTCAACGCCTCCTGCGCGGCGGTGCGTTCGCTGTTCACCCGGCCGATGCCCTCCACGGTGGCGGGGTCGGTCTCGTGGGTGATGAACATGCGTGCGGATTTGCCGTCCGGTGACAGGAACATCGTCAGGCCGCGGGCGAAGTCGGGGTTGGTGAAGGCCTCCGGGGGTAGGTAGAACAGGTCGTCGTTCTTGGCGTTGTCAAACGCTGCGCCCATCGCCAGTGCGGTGTCGTTGGAGGCCTGCTGCTGGTCGTAGAGGGCCTTTTGCGAGTTGTAGGTCGCCAGCGCGAGGTCGCGGCTCGCCTCCATCGATGCGATGGTCTGCGGCAGCAGGGCGGTCAGCTTCGGCGCGATCGCTGCCAGCTGGTCGGTGTCGGTTTGCACCGCGCGCTGCGTGTCGGTCAGCTCATCGATGCCGTCGATCGAATCGAACAGCGACCTGATCGCGGTGCACATCGGGATGTCGAAACAGTGTGGTTCCCAATAGAAGTAGTTGCGCAGCGGCCGGAATTGGTCGTCGAAGGTGGCGATGTTGTCCCGCAACTTCTCGGTGGTGGCCAGCAGGTCGCGCGACTTGGCGGCCGATTCCTGCGTGAGCTGGGTCTGCTGAAGGGAGAGTTGGTATTGCTGCTTCAAGATGGCGATCGAGGCGTTGGTCGCGTCGATCGTTTTGAGCTGGTTGGCCAGCTGATCCCGCTGGAACGGCAGGTTCTGGTTGGAGGTCTGGCCCTGCACGCTGGTCTGGAACGGGATCGAGCTGTGTTGGATCGGGATGCCCAGCGGGCGGGTGATGTTCTGCACCATCGCGATGCCCTCGGTGTGCATCACGTTGCGCGCCACCGCATTCAGAACCAGCATGTCGGCGGGATTGCGCATGTCGTGATCGGCGTTGACCATGAGGATGTCCGGATTCATCCGGGCTTGGCTGAAGTGCCGGCCGGCGGCGGCGAATCCGACGTTGGCGGGCGCGTCGGCCGGCATGTAGTACTGGTCGTTGTAGGCGGGCGTGAAGCCGGGAATGGCGACGATGCCGATGAGCACCACGAACAGGCTGGCCACCAGGATCGGTGCGGGCCACCGGACGACGGCGGTGCCCACCTTGCGCCAAAAGTGGCTTCGGACAGGGCGTTTGGGCTCGTAGAGCCGAATCTTGCTGCCGAGGAACAGTACCGCGGGGCCCAGGGTCACCGCGATCATTACGATGACGACCATGCCGATGGCAACGGGGCCGCCCATGGTGGAGAAGTAGGGCAGTCGGCAGAAGCTCAGGCAGAAGGTGGCGCCGGCGATGGTCAGACCCGAGCCCACGATCACGGGCGCAACGGATTTGAACGTCGCGTAGTAGGAGTCCTCACGGTCCAGTCCCATGCCGCGGTCTTCCTTGTAGCGGCCGAAGATGAAGATGCCGTAGTCGGTGGCCGCGGCGATCGCCAGCATCGTCAGGATGTTGCCGGCGAAGGTCGTCAATCCGAAGGAACCGTGGGTGGCCAACACCGACACCACGCCGCGTGCGGTCAGTAAGCTCAAGAATGTCAGGAAGAGCTGGACCAGGGTGGTGCGAATCGAGCGGTAGACGACCAGCAGCATGCCGGCGATCGCGAGGAGCGTGAAAAGGGTGATGGTGGTCAGGCTGGCGTTGCCGATCACCCCGACGTCGTTGGCGAGGGCGGCCGCGCCGGTGACGTACGCCCGCACACCCGGCGGGGCTTTGGTGTCCGCGATGACCTTGCGGATGGCCTGCACGCCCTTGTTGGCCAGCGTTTGGCCTTGCTCACCGGCCAGGTTGACCTGCACGTAGGCCGCCTTGCCGTCGGGGCTCTGCGCGCCGGCCGCGGTCAGGGTGTCGCTCCAAAAGTCCTGGATGTGCTGGATGTGCTCGGGGTCTTGCCGGAGTTTCGCGATGATCGCGTTGTAGTAGTCGTGGGCTTCCGGGCCGAGGGGCTGCTGGCCCTCGATGAGAATCATCACGGTGCTGTTGGAGTCGAACTCGCGGAAGTTGCCGCCCATGAGTTTCATCGCCCGCATCGACGGCGCGTCCTCGGGGGTCATCGGCGCCGAATGCGCCTGGCCGACAACCTCGAGCTGTGGGGAGATCGTGTTCACGGTGACGGCAACGGCGATCCAGAACAGCACGATCGGGATCGACAGCAGGCGGATCAGGTGCGGCAGGGCCGGCCGCCTGGGGCGGTCGGGGTGTGCGGCGGAGGTCGGGGTGGCAGTCGGCAGGGTCATGCGGCCTTCACCAGGCAGTAGGTCTGGGCGTCGATCCCGTCGGCGGATCGCTGCTCGCGGACGATTCCGTTCACGGTGACGGTGCATCCGATCCGGTCGCCGGTGGTGCGGGCCATGAGGCTGCCGCTGACGGTCGGCAGCGTCGTCGACAGGGTGATCGACCATGGCAGCGGCACGCTCACCAGGTGCACGTTGACATCCGGGTCGAAGTAGCTGATCTGGGCGGTGCCGGAGCCGGTCACGTCGTAGACCATGATCTTGGGGTTGAACTGGACGATCTCGATGCCCGCGCCGGCGTGGGCGTTCAAGTCCTGGGACGCGAACTGCTTGTGCAGTCGGCTCACGACCAGGCCTGAGACCGCGAGCACGACCAGAAGAACCAGCGGTATCCAGGCTCGTTTGACGATGCTGCTGAGCGGAGACATGCTCACCGGGTCACCTTCCGTTAGCGATGCGCTTGCATAGGTCGACGACCGCCGTAGAGTACAGGCGATCGCAGAACTTCGGCGGATTGATCAATTCGTTTGTTGCGCCGCGGTTTTCGCCAAGGCCGCCGGCTCATCGACGCCCTCTTGCTTCAGGCCCGGTCCGCGCTGCGCGCCTCATCCGGCGCCAGGGCCTACTACGACAAACAACGCGCCCGCGACTTGAGCCACAATGCCGCCTGCGCCAACTTTCCAAGTGGTTCGTCGGCATCCTGCACGGCTGCCTCAAAACCCGCGCCAACTACAACGGATCACGAGCATGGCCCAACCCAACAATCAAGATCAACCAACTGCTGACAAACCAGTTCATGGGATGTCCGTAGGGGCGACACGGCCACTTCGGGCTAGCGCGACGTGCGCCGCGCGGTCATGAACCGGCTGCCGGGTAGCGCGTCGGCGATGTCGTCGGCCCCCGCGCGTTGGTAGTTGGTGAGCAGTTGGTCACTGGCGACGACCGATACATCCCACTGGTGGGACCGAAGCCACTCGGCGAGATCGGTGCGCTCCTGGTAGTACCACAACTCCTCGAAATTCTGCAGCAGATCGGTGCGGCCCAGTCTCTCCGCGGTTTCCCGCAGGCGCCGCGTCTGGTCTCGTCGGCTTTGCTCCGAGTGGGGAAAATCGATAGGCAGCGCCTCCACTGCCAGCCGACTGCCCGCGGCGCTCAGCACCTGAATGCGGTCGAACAGCAAATCCTGGGCCTGCGCTGGCAGATATGGCAGCAGACCCTCGGCTGACCACGCGCTCGCCAGGGCGGGGTCAAACCCTGCCTGCTGTAACGCTGTCGGCCAGTCGTGGCGCAGATCGATCGGCATCGCGATGTGTGTGCACGTCGGTTCGGCGCTGCTGCTTCGCAGCGTCGCCGACTTGAACTCCAGCACCGCGGGCTGGTCGATCTCGTAGACGGTGGTGCCGTCCGGCCAGGGCAGACGCCACGCCCGGGCGTCCAGACCGGCCGCCAGGATGACCGCCTGCCGGATTCCCTCTTCGGTTGCGGTGACGAAGAACTCGTCGAAAAACGCCGTGCGGCATGCCGTGTACTCGCCAATCACCCGCCGCCAAGTGCGAGACTGTGCGGCGATGGCGTTGTTTCGGGAGGCATCGCCCAATTCTGCTTCACCCGATTCAATGGAGACGTGACCGCCGGTTTCACCCGCGGCGTCGAGGAACAACTGTGCAAAGGGATCGCGAAAAAGTGGGTGCGGCTTCGCGGTCTCTGCCGCCCGAAACGCGGCCACCCCCAGAGCCGTCCGTCCGACACTTGTGGTTATGTCCCAGGAATCGTTGTCTGTTCGTGGCATTCCTACGCCTTCCGTGTCATGTCTGAATCCATCACAGGTTGATCCGCACCTCGTACCGCTCGGATGATCTCGTTGGTGACGTGAGGGCCGTGGGCGTCGGCGGTGTCGATGTGCTGGCGAGAATTGGCAGACCCGCTGGGCTTGTTTGGCAGAGTCTGTTTTGCCGCCGGTGAGCGACGAGCTGATTCACAGCCACCGAGTGTGTCCGCTCCGTATCGCGTCATCTCGTGAGCGATGTCGAGCGGCCCGCGGCGGACACGCCCGGCCAGGGCGGCCTCATCAAGCAAATCGGCCGGCACGACCCACACAATCTCAAATTCCAACCCGTCCGGGTCATGGGCATACAGCGACTTTGTCGTGCCGTGATCGGAAGCGCCGACCAGGGCGCTCGCCGCGGCCAGCCGTCTCTCCAACTCCTGGAGGTCACGTAGCTTATCGACCTCCCACGCCAGGTGGTATAAGCCGACGGTGCTCAGTCCTGCATCTGATGCACCAGCGCGGTCTACGCTTATTAGGCCGAGGTCGTGATCGTTCACTGAGCCATCGGCGCGCAGGAAAGCTGCTCGGCCGCCCATTTCCATCACGACATCGAAGTTCAGGATGTCGCGGTAGAAGTCGATGCTGCGACTCAAATCACGGACATACAGAACGGCGTGGTTGAGCCGACGGACCGTCATGTCTGGGTCACCTGATCGACTTCATCGCGCCGGCCCACAACTCAAGTTGGTTGAACAGGACGACGGCCGCGTCGTCGTGGTATGCGGCTGGCGTGAACTTCGAGAAGTTCTCGAAATCGGTGAGCAATGAGAACGAGAGTTGTTGGCGCACATGGGCGATCTGCAGTTCGCTCGATATTGCCCGCAGGTGTTCGATCGCTCGGACGCCGCCCAGCGAGCCATAGGAGACGAACGCCGCCGCCTTGTTGTTCCACTCGGCATACAGGTAGTCGATCGCGTTCTTCAGAGCGCCGGAGGTGGAGTGGTTGTATTCCGGAGTGACGAAAATGTACCCGTCAAACGCACCGATCTTGGTGGCCCAGGCTTTGGTGTGCTCGCTGGCGTAAGCGCCCCTGCTCGCCGGAATTGGCTCGTCCAGGAGAGGCAGAGGATTGTCGATCAGATCGATCAACTCATAGTCGGCGCTGGCGCGGTCCTTTGCTTGAGTCAATACCCAGTCCGCCACAGCCTTGCCGTTTCGGCCAGGGCGCGTGCTGCCCGCAATGACAGCGATTCTCAGGTCGCTCACGAGTGTTCCTCCAGCTGTAATCGATGACTTGAATGTTCAACTCACACCGTAAACCTCACTGCTTGAAATTTCAAGTCAGTTCGAAAGAGCCCTAAGCTGTGCATATGACTACCCAAGGGAAACCCGAAATAGCCGAGCCTCATTGGCTTACCGTTGACCAACTTGCGGCGTGGCGCGGATTCATGAGCCTCGTACGGAGACTGCCTAGCGCGCTTGAGTGTCAACTCCAGCGGGACTCGCAGCTGAGCTTCACCGAGTACTACGTGCTGGCGCTACTATCCGATCAACCCGCACGCCGTATGCGATTAAGCGACCTCGCGATCAAGGTCGATTCGGAGCTGTCCCGCTTGTCGCACATGGTCAGCCGCCTGGCGAAGCGCAGTTTACTGCGCCGCGAGCCCGACCCGTGCGATGGGCGCTACACGAACGCGATCCTGACCGACATCGGTTACTCCCACCTCGTGGAGGCGGCGCCAAGTCATGTCAGGCGCGTGCGTGAGCTTTTCGTCGACGTCCTCGATTCGGAGGAACTGCAGACCCTGCGCCGTCTCTCAGAGAAGGTGCTTGCACGTATCGACATCGCAGAGGGACACGACGGAAGGGCGAGCGCTGAGCATCGTCAAGGTGCGTCCTGAACATGGAAGGGAGTTCGAGTAGGTAGAGCATCTCAGATGCGGCGCGTGCAGAAGATGAGGGATTGCTGGGCGTTCGGAGTCGCCCTGCGGGGGAGGCTCCAAACCAGCACCGTCACGTTAGCCGGAATACGGTGTGGTGTCAGAAACAGATTCTGACCTACTTCGGAGCTGGCGGCGGTTCTACGCTTGAACCAGCTGTCCCCTCTGCGGCGCCACGTTCACGGATAGCCGCTGACAATGCACAACCGCGGTCTATGAGGCGTGTCTGCCTTACCCCGCAGAGACACCGTTGCAATTCACCCACCGCATGGCGTCTGCCCGGTGGGGTTGGCGCTGGTTTGGCGGTGGTAGCCCAGACGGCGCTGGCGGGCGCGGTCGAGGCCGCCGGGGCGGCCTTGGCGGATTCGAGAAGTGAAGCGCGACAGTGACTTTCCCGTTACCACAGGAGTGGGGAAGTGTCACAATGGCGGAATGCGCGCACCCACCCCGACCCGAAATAGACTGGCTCAATGTGCGGCACGAGTTCCGATGCGAACGGCTTCGACCTAGCCGCATTGTTGCATGCCAGCGACTTAAGTCCGCATGCTCGCCGAATCGTCTTCGACGTCGTCGTCAACGATGTGATTGAGGGCTCGATACCTGATCGCAGATCTGTCCAGGAGCTGACCGACGTGGCAGCTGGTCGCATCAGTGGAGATGAATGCCGGCGGCGGATATTGGACCGGTAGCGCGGACACAGCGGCACGAGATCACCTACTGAGCACTAAAGGAGATGCGAGGGAACGCGATTCACCTTCTACCCACACAGGGTCACTAACGTCACGTGACGTATATCGGCCGTGGAGGCGGGGCTATCCAACTAACCTCACGCGATGGCGATTCGCCGAAATCCGGCGCTCAGGTATTCGCGGATCGGCACGTTTTCGACCCCAGCCTGGCCGCGGCATCAAGAAACCCGCCTCGGCCCGGGGCAACGCGACTCTCAGCTAGTTCTGGAAAACGGGGCGGATTCGGCCAGCTCTCATGTTTTCCCGGATTACTGTCAACTAGTCCTGGATCGGACACGGACACTTTGCCATAATTTCGAAAATGCTTGGTATGCAACCATAGTCGCTGATCCAGCATTTGCCGATAATAGATATTATGACATTACGCATGCAAAATGCTTGCATAACAACATATTTCAGCATAGCGATAACTACCGATCCTTACGGTACAGCCAGAGTTGCCAAACATCGAGATGGACATGCGCCCCGCGACGCCGCGCTCCGTCAGCCGCCGAATGTGCTTTCGTGAGTCGCAACCCAGCCCGCAGCATTCGATGATTTGCATGTTGTGGCGCGGCAATCAATTTGCTGTTTACGGCGTAGGGATGACCTCCGTTGCGTAAGGATCGATCAAGTAGATCGGTTCGTCCCCTGTGGAGACCAGCGCCTGGTAGCGCAGGCTGGTCTCCACTCCATCATTCACGCCTCTCCCCCGCTGGGGGACAGGCGTCGCCGAGCACCTCCCGCAGTTGCAGCGCGGCCGGATCTCCGGTGGGGCCCGCTCCCCGGCTCCGCTGGCCGTCAGCCGAGAGCGAGTTCGGCGGGAGCACAATATCGATCGCGATCCGGCGCCGTATGTCATAGATACTGCTTACTGGTGCTCTGCGGCATTTCGGCCGGTTGGTGCGGATTGGCTGCCCTTGCCGGCCGAGGCTAGCGCGCGTCGAGTCGTCGCCGGGGCACGCGGTCGGCAGGGTCGATTTGTGCATCGACCATTCTCAGGCGGGTAAGGCCGATCGGTGCCTGCCCATTCTTCTGCAGGGGACCTGCCACAGCTGCAGCATCCTTGAGCGGCCGTTGTAGACCACCTCGTGGTCCACCTCGGCGTGCCGCGATAGTCTCAGCACGATCAAGGCCTGAGCATGCTCATCAGATGTTGCGCGAATACCGACATTTCTATTGCCATAGGTGGCCTTGATTTCCACCGGACGGCCGTCGGCGGCCACCGCGTCGTGGCCAGCCGTTGATGCCCGAGTGAGCTCAAGGTCGAACATCGCTTCGGCGGCAGCCTCCCCCAGCGAGCCCACCAGGTGACCGTCCAAGGGGAACTTCCGCCCAGGATGTAATTCCTCGAGTTCCACAAAGATCTCGTGTAGCCGCGAGACCAACTCGGCGGTCCGAGCTGTTCGATCAGTCAATGATCTTGCTCGTGGAAGTTCGCTGGCTTGCGCGTTCACACGCTAACAATGTCAGAATCCTGCACCCGGCGGATCGGAGTGCCGATAGCGGCACCATCGGCCGTCATGCCGTCGCACACAACCGCAGGAGTCCGATCCACATCCGCACGATGACAAACGCGAACATCCCGTGTCCAAATATGTCTGCGTAACAGGGTCTTTCGCAATTGTTTAGTCAGGCGAGCGCTGCACTCTTGCCAGAATCAGCAAGCCCTTGCGTGCGTCCTGCCGGCCGACGACACTCGGGTGAATGTCGCCAGCTCCCCTGCCATCCGCTTTTGACGCCTATATCGACTCTGCGGGCATCCCAAAGTTCCAGCACTCATGCGTGCTCTTCTGGGACATCGTCGGTGTCAGAACCTTTTCGCGTAGCGGCCAAGCCCTCCCGCGGCTCGTAGCACTCAGCACCGCGCTAAACGCAGCCCGAGCGCGAGCCGGGTTCGAAGACAACGCCTCGGGAGCTCATTCCATTCACGCGGTCACTTGGTTCACCGACTGCGTAGGGGTAGGCACACCGGTGGTCGGCGCTGTCGGCGTCGAGCAGGCGCTCGGCTACACCGCAATTGGCGCTTCGTACCTCCAGCTACTACTGCTTGATGCAAGCTTCCTCGGACGGGGAGGCATAGCCTTCGGCCTGCACCACATGCAAGACCAGTTGGTTTACGGTCCGGCACTTATCGACGCCGTCGACCTCGAAAAGGAGACACGGTGGCCGCGTGTCGCTCTCACACCCGAGGCCGCAGAGCACAATCGTGAAGTTGTCCGGGCCTATTACGCCGATCCGCAGGACAGCCCGCACGCTGAGCAGTACCTAGTGGACGAGGAAGACAACGCTGTGTTTGTCGACCCGCTCGGAGCTTGGCTTAGTGAGGAAGACGACGAGAGCGTCGCCAATCAACTTTTGCATCGCCAACGTGGAATCATCGAATCAGCGCTGGCGCGGGAAACCGGAGAGCCGTACCGCAAGTGGAAGTGGCTCGCCGATATGCACAATCATGTGCTCGGCCGGCTGCCGTTGTTTCATCCGCACCGCATCGATGCCGGCGCTCCACAGCACTCATTCCGGTCGTTCATCTCCACGGTGTGATTAGCTCGCGGCACACGAAACAAGCTAGCTTCGGGAGCTGCGCGAATGCTTGCCTCCAGACCATCCCGCGTATTGACGCTCGCCGGCAGCAGCCTATTGCCCCGCGGGGCCGAATGAATCAAACAGGCGAGAGTCCTTGGAGCTCAGCCGAATACCTACCGAAATGGGCCTGCTAACCAAACCCGGATGGGTCTCAGGAGCCCGGCGTGCAAGCGAGCCCACGGTCGATCGGTTGACGGTGACGAAGTACCTGGACGCGTCCCCGAACGGGTCAATCGCCAGCCAGAAAGACTCACAGGCGCTGCCTCGCTCTTTGGCCTCGGCAATCCAAGGGCTCGACGACAATCCGTCTAGGTAGAACCCTTTGGGCAGCGGTGCGCCGGCCTTCAGGCCAAGGTGTACCTGGACGAGGCTCCAGAGTTCTTTCTCTTGAGTGGTGTTGATCGACCCGACATGCTGCCAATGCACGCCAGGACCATCGCCGCCTAAGGCCGCTTCTCGAGCTGTTGTGGACACCCAGACTTTTGGACTAGCCATAGACACATCATGCTCAAGTAGTCTCCCCCGGCCGTGGCCAGGGTGCGCCTACACAGCCGCCCTGGCGTGCTGCGCTAAAAGGTCAGTCGACCCCGGCTAGGAAAACGCAGTCCGCCCCCAGCGCGGCGGAGGCCGATCATAGTTGCCGGCACACGAACCGACATCCGGTCTCGATCAATCCCCCCGGCCGAAATATCGCCGCAATCGCCCCCGCTTCGCTGGCGCCGATGCGCCTTTCGCTGGCGCAGTTCCAGGCGGTTTCACGGTGGGCACAGCCATTGGGACAGATGAACCCAATACGAGAGTGCTGATCTCGTCGAAATCCCTTGCGCGCCAGGCATTAAACAGTTCCATGATGCTGACCACGGGTATGGTGAGCGATTCAACGAACTCGCGCCGGGTGTAAATGGCGGGATGTCGGTCTAGCGGGTGGAGTTTTATCTGGGGACTGACAATCAACGTGATGCCCTCGACGGCGATGTCGGGGCGAAATTGAGGCCAGGTGCTGAGGTGTCGAAGGGCGTCAGCTACCAGGTCTTCCGATGCACGGCCGGATGCTGACTTCACCTCTACGAGCCACCAGCGGCCATCGACCTCGATGAGCAGATCAGCATTCCCCGTCCGGCCTAAGAGTGTGTCGACGTCTTGCACCGACAGTCCGGCCTCTTCCAGCACCTTGCGGACGGCGTTTTTCAGGGTGTCGCTTGAGCCGAACAATAGGTCGTGCCTTAGCGGGTCCGCCTCAGCGTGGGCGTCGGCGACTTCCCGTACAAGTCGTGCTTTGCGCGCTGCGTACTCTTCTTCGAGCTGAGCCAGCTCTGAGAGCGCGGTCTGCTCACGATGTGTTTGCAGCTGCGGCTCCTCACCGATGCGGGCGTGTATACGGCGCTTCGCGGACGGCACATACTCGGGTATTGCGTTGCGGCTCAGCCATTCCAGGACGGTCTTCCACGACAACAGCCACGGAATGATGTAGTGCCGGACGGCACCGTCGTCGGATACCCACACGCCGGCGACGACCTCCCCTACGGCGCTGGTGAGCAGTGGGGTGAACGTACCGACCGGCGCTACCTGTGCGCCGGGGCCTCCACCACCAGGCTCGATGTAGGCGCCAGATAGGTGCAGTGACCACCAGCGGGTGGACGAATCACGTTGGCGGATGTTCGACACGCGCCGTGCAAGGTCGCGATCTGCGGGACTCAATCCGTCTGCAACTTTGGGTGTCGACGCCAGTTCGATGCGAGGACCACCCACGGATGAATAGGTGGCGGCGGGAAGGTTGATGGACACCGTCGGTCCGCCGAATACATTCGTCCGCTCATCAGCGCCACCAACCATAGAGATGACCAGCGCCGTCTCGTTTCGCGCCTGCGTGCCGGCAAGAAAGCGGCCCCATTCCCGCGGGCCCTGGCCCCAGATGTTTCGTGGCTCGATCGCCGCTACACACTCACTGGTGTCCTCTCCGAGCCAACGCGGAGTCATGCCGAGCTCGTCCCAGTTGATCGCCTCGCTCGTTAGGCTGGGCCGCGTCGAGTCGCCGCCTGTGGTTTTGAGGAAGTGTTCGCCGCGCTGTTCATTCTCGGTCCACCAAGTTGGCGAGCGGTATCCGATCGAGATGTCCCAGCGCGGTTCTTTGATCGTCATGGAAACGAGTAGATCAGAACCGAGGTCCGGCGCACGGGATCGTCGTCGGACCTACCCCTGGTCCCATCCAGCATTGATTTCCAGCGAGCTGCACTCACAAGGGAGCGGGCCGGCTTCATCAGTGCCGCGGCAAATCATCGTCGTTGACGGTTCCGAACTAGAGCCGATCGACGGTGTAGCACTTGTGCTATTTTTGTGGAGTGGAGACGGTAGGCCTGCGAGAACTGCGCCAGAACGCTTCCGACCTGGTGCGGCGCGTGGAAGAGGGCGAGGAGATCACGATCACGGTCGCGGGGAGGCCGGGCGCCCGGTTGGTGCCGGCCACGCCGCGGGCATGGCGCCAGTGGGCCGATATCGCGGAGCTGTTTTCCGGGCCGGTGGACTCCGCGTGGGAGTCCGACCGGGATCGCATCGCTCAGGA
This sequence comes from Mycolicibacterium sp. CBMA 226, assembly GCF_009729075.1. GTDB lineage: Bacteria > Actinomycetota > Actinomycetes > Mycobacteriales > Mycobacteriaceae > Mycobacterium. Next base: position 208,782 of record NZ_VTGY01000022.1, read on the forward strand.
CGTGCGTGATCCTTGGGAGTCCGCGTGAGGGCGGTGCTTGATACGAGCGTGGTGATCGCCACAGACGTCGGCCCGATTGACGGTGAGCTCGCCATCAGCTGCGTGACGTTAGCTGAGCTGCATTTTGGAGTCTTGGTGGCCAAGAACCTTGAGGCCCGGTCCGAGCGGCTTCGCAGACTTCTGTTGCTACAGCGCAGGTTTGACGCGCTACCACTGGACGAAGCGGTAGCCGCCAGCTATGGCCAGATCGCGGCCGCAGTCGTGAGCGTGGGGCGCCAACCACGTGCCCGGTCGCTGGACCTACTCATCGCAGCCACCGCGCATGCGCACTCGGCCACGCTCTACACGCGCAATATTGACGACTTCGCCGGGCTCGGAGACCTGATCGAGATTCGTGAAGCGGGATAGCTGGCCGCATCATCATCTGTTCACGCTTGAAAGAAAGTCCGCAACATGAGTGAGCTCTATGCGACAGCCGAATCCCTTGCCGTCGAACTTTATTCGCGCGGGTGGTCCGCCAACTCGAACGACGATGCCGCTGCCGAGAACGGCTATGCCGGGGTTTGCGAGATTGACGAGGACGAGCACGGGCGCGCTGTAGATCTCAACGTCTTCTTCGGTACGTTCGAGCCTGCCGCGTGGGTCATTGGAACGATGACCCACCACGGCGAATCGGAGATGAGCGCCCCGGCCTTGGCCGATCGGATCGTCGCATCACTTCGGCAGGAGTCTCCGTGAGCGCGGAGTTTCACGACGAGTCAGAGTTCTTCGCGGCGTGGACATCCGCGGTGAAGCTCTCCGGGCCCGGATTCTTCGGCTCCCGCAATCCCGTACCGGCACGATCGATATGGGAGCGAATTATGGGCCAGCGAGAGCCGATCACAGCGCTCGAGAGAGACGTCACCGAACACCGCTGATGGCTAGTCGGCACCAACCGGCGGCCAACGCCTACCTGCCTTGGCCGCACACCCCACCACAACATCACGGGTAAACTCCAAACAACGACACAGATCAACCCAGATGCACAGTGCGGAGAATGGTGGCTACTGCAGTAAGCGAATCAGCCACACCTCGCTGGACATCAATCCACGACACCTTCCGCTCCGTAGTCCCCGGCGTAGACGAAATCGGCACCCAACCGATCCCGTACGCCCGCGCCGGAGGCCGAACCAAATCCACCTACGGACGTTCCCGTGAGTACGAACACTGGTCCGACATGGCCGACAAGACGATCGCCACCCTGCTCGAACACCCAGGAGCAGCGGAAAGCACGCTCACTCGACTGATCGACGTAGCTCGCTCCGACGTCGCCGCCCACCGAATGGCTCGCGGCCGCGCCCCACTGCCCCCGGCCGCCGCCGTCGGCGCCGTCCTGGCACGCCTCGACATGATGGACTGGGCAGTCCTCTCGGGCCGGGTATGGGCAGCCAAACCCGTTCCACGGCAAGAGATTGCCGAGCAAATCGGCGTATACGAAGGCTGGATTGGGCGACACCAACCACGCATCAAAGCCCGATTCGCAGAGCTTCTCACTGAACCCGCCCACCGCGACGCCGCACAGTACATCTCCGACGTCCGGCGCAAGCTCGGGCCATGGGCACCGCAAGCCAACGCCGCCGCACAACTCGCAGCGATGGGCCTGCCCATCGGAAGCGAAACCGCGCGCGTGCTCCTCTACGCGGCAGGCCCCTACGTCACACGCGGCACCTGGGTCGAAAACACCGGCATGGGCGGCCGACGGGCGGTCGCCGACGCCGTCGACCGGATATTCGAGGCCGACCCCGCTCCCACCACGGCCTTCGTGCAGCAGCAGCTCGCCGACCTCGGAGTCCCCGCCAATATGCTGCCGTCAATCCTCGAAACGCTGTCACTCAAGCGCTTCGACGACGTCATCGTCCGATGGGGCCCCTACACCGCGACCAAGATCGAAGCCGTCCTGCACGCCGCCGGCGAACCACTCACCCTCGCCGACATCGTCGAACGAATCAACGACCCCGCAACCACCGAATCAGACGACGAATCCGCCGAAGCAACCGTACGAGACCAGCTCACCAGCAAGTCCCTCTTCACACGCGCCACCCGCACGAAATGGGCACTGGCACAATGGGAACTGCCCGTATACCGCAGCGCTGCCGACGACATAAGCCGACGGATCGACGCAGCCGGCGGCCAGATGCTCGTAACCGACCTCATCGAAACGCTCATCCGTGAAGACGAGATCACCCGATCCTCGGCACGGTCATACATATACGCCCCCGCGTTCGAGATCGAAGACGGAATCATCAGACACCGAACCGGCGACGAATACCGGCCCAGATCACATTGGAGCACCATCCGCGGCGCCTTCCGCCGCCCCGATGGAGCGCTCACCGTCACCCGCCTCATCACCTCAGAAGTTCTCCGCGGCACCAGCCACCCAATCGGAAGGCCCATCGCCACCGCTCTCGGAGTCGTACCAGGCGAGCGGACAACATTCGACACCAAGCACGGCCCCGTATTGATCTCCTGGCTCCTCGGCACACCGGGGTCACCTCGAATCGGGTCTCTGCGACCAATGGCGTTGGCGCTCAACGCAACAGAGGGAGACACGCTGGCACTCACGTTCCACCCCGCCCAACGAACCCTCAGCGGCGCACGCCTGCGCGCCGGCACCTCAGGCTTGGCAACGCTCAAACAACTGCTGGGCCTCGAGCAGCCGACCATGGCAGATCTGGCCTCCGGTCTTAACTGTTCACTCGGTGCGGTGGTCGCACTACTGGCAAAACGCGGCGATACACACATGGCCAACGCCGCCCGCCGGTTGCAGGTCTTGAGCGCTGCCGTCATCGACTAGCACGCCTTTGCCGACTCCCCCCACCCAGTCCATGGGGTATCTCACCGCGGAACTGACGGCCGCTGGCATCGCCGGCATGTGCCCGACTGTCGTGCTATGCGGGGCGATGACGACCTGAGTCGTGCTGTCTGTCGCGGGCCTGCGCCGGTGACCGACCACCCCCCTCCCCCACCGCAAAAATCACCAAAATCACGGTGGTTAGACGACTAGCCTTGCCGATAACCAGCACATTCGACACTTCCCAGAACCAGCCTGCCGGCACACGAGCCAAGGTCCGCTTTCCGATTTTCTCTAATTGGCCAGGGGTGCACGCGCCCAGTGCGCAGGGCGCGCCGTCGGAATCGACACCGATCGCCGAAGAATGGGACGAATTAACGCTTTTCGCCTCATGGAACACCACAGCTTAATCAGATCGGGTCCGAGCGGTGCTCGAATTCACAACAGTTCCGTTAAAGCCTTGCATATCGTTGAAAATATTCACGTAGGCATTTTGCACGTTCCCAGCGGTAACTAGAGCGGCAATTGCGTTGTCGAATTCGACAGCGTCGTTTGCATAGGTGCCTTGACCGTGAGTATTCGTAGCCGAGGGTGCACCTGCGGAGTAGATCGCATACTGACCAGTCGGGTCCGCTTCGTAGGAAGCCTGGGCATCGGAGTGGGTAAAGTTGCTGTAGACGGTGTCGCCTTTGTCGGCGATGAGCAATGATTTAGCGGTGAGTTGGTCGGTCGTCTTCGTAAGCGGGGCGCCGAATAGGACAATATCGGTGACCAGCTTGGCATTAGGGTCCGTAGAGGCCGCGTAGTTCTGCATTTGTTCGCCTCCTCCGCTGAAGCCGACCAGCATTATCTGGCTTGGTTTCCAAGTCTGCACGTTTTGGTCGATGAAGTTACTAACGATGGGGTTTAGCCACCCAGCGTTTCCATGTATAGCGTCGTAGTAGGAGCCGCCGGGTACCCCAACCTGCCAATTGCCGGTGACGCCCGTCATGTACACGATCATCTTCGTCGTCCCGGTGGGGGTCTTCACGATTTGTGCGGTCAGTTTGTCCGGGGTGTAGGGGTCCATGTTCTTGAACAGATTGGCGACCTCATTGGGGTCGTAGATGGTGTTGCTGGTGTACACCGGGTTGACGTTCACTGAGATGGTGCGTGTGCCTGTGTCTACCCCGTTGGTTGCCGTATAGGTGAAGGTGTCGGTGCCCGTATAGCCGGCGTTGGGCGTGTAGGTGATTTTCGAACCATTCAAGGCAGCGCTGCCGTTCGTGGGTTGCGTAATTCCGGTGATCGTCGCGCCGGTGCTGGGGACGAAGGGGTTGGCTGTCGGGTCAAATGTCACCGGCGTGTTCGCATAGGTGTACGTCGAATAGTTGGAGACGAAGGTGGGTTCCGTCGCTGTTCCGGCAAGCCCGGGATTACCCACGCGCATCGCGTAGTCGATCGCGTCCACTGTGGGCGTGTTGGGTCCGGGGGTGTCGTAGGGCAGTCCCCCGTTGCCGCCGTTGCCCGCGATGGCGTTGGTGTTCCCTAGTGCCGTAGCGTTGCCGCCCGCTCCGCCGTTGCCGCCGATGTGGCCGCGGCCTCCTGCGCCGCCGTTGCCGCCTGTGGCCGTTGCGCGGGAGATGCCGCTGCTGTCCCCCGTCTGTGCGTACCCACCAGCGCCGCCGTTCCCGCCGCGAGAGTTGAGTGCGTCGATGGTGATGTTATTGCCGCCGGCACCGCCGACGCCTCCCGCAGCGTTTCCGGTCCCGCGAGCAGTCGCGGTTCCGCCGGCTCCGCCGGTTCCGCCGTTTGTGGAGTCCCCGACGCTGTTGCCGCCACTGCCGCCGGTGCCGCCGAAGGCGTCGCTAGCGCTGTAGGTGGTGGCATTACCGCCGGTGCCGCCGGAGCCGCCGTTGGCACCGTTGGCGCCTTGAGCGCCGCTGCCGCCGGCTCCGCCTTGGGCGTTGCCGCTGCCGGAGTTGGTTGCGTCGCCGCCGGCGCCGCCGGTTCCTTCTGTTCCCCCGGCGCCGCCGGCGCCGCCGGTACCGCCGATTGCGTTGATCGTTGCGTTGGCGTCGGTGACGGTGACGCCGCCGCCCGCACCGCCGGTGCCTCCGAAGCCCGTGGCCGTGGTCGCAGCGCCGCCCGTGCCGCCGGTGCCACCGATGGCGTTGCCGGCTCCAATGCCCGTTGCTGTTCCACCGATGCCGCCGGCACCTCCGGCGAAGGAGCCCGTCCCGCCGCTGCCGCCGCTGCCGCCTGTGGGGGTGTGGGTGTTGGAGGCGTTTTCTTTGAACGCTGCCCCGCCGATGCCGCCGGTACCTCCGGTGCCTCCGGCGGTGGCCAAGGAGTTGCCTCCATCTCCGCCGGTGCCGGCGGTGAATTGACCGAGGCCATAGTTGGTGGCGTCGCCGCCGGAGCCGCCGTATCCGCCGGTGTTGTTACCGTCGCCGCCGCGTCCGCCGGCACCGCCCTTTACGTTGCCGGTGTAGGCATAGTTGGTAATACCGTTGGGGGTCATGCCCCCGGTGGCATCGCCGCCGGCACCGCCATGCCCGCCGGTCCCGGTGGGATCGTTGGCGCCGGCAGCTCCGGCGCCTCCGATGGCGTCACCGGTTCCTGAGTTGTATGCCGCCCCGCCGTCGCCGCCTTGGCCGCCGACGTTGTTTGCGCCGGCGGCTCCGGCTGTACCCCCCGATCCGCCGTACGCGGTGCCGGATCCTTGGTTGGACGCGGTGCCACCGTAGCCGCCAGCACCATTGAAATAGCCTGTCGTTGCACCGGCTGTGGTAGTGCCGCCCGTGCCGCCGGTGCCACCGATCGCATCGGTGGTGGCGCTCGTGTTGTCGATAGAGGCTGCTCCACCGGCGCCGCCCCGGCCACCACCGCCGTCGGTGTAGCTGTAGCCGTCAGCGTTGACAATGTTGCCGGTGGTGCCGGTGCCGCCGTCACCACCGCGGGCTCCGCGGGCTGTGATCGTGGAGGCGGCGTTGTCGATCTCGGCGTAGCCGCCCTGGCCGCCATTGCCGCCCGAGTAGGTCGTACCGGTGCCGCCGGTTCCGCCGATTCCGGGGTTAACTTGTCCGCGGCCGGTGGTGTAGGCGGAGCCGCCTGCCCCGCCGCTGCCGCCCCATGCTCCGATGGCGCCCGCTCCACCGTGGCCGCCCGTTGCGGTCGCGGTAGACGTGCTGTTTTCGATCCCGGCGCCGCCAGCGGCGCCACCAGCGCCGCCGTGGCCAGGCCCTGATGCGGCGGTGCCGTCTCGGCCATCCGCGCCCGTGGCATTACCGAGCGCTGACGTGGTGTCGGCGTTACCGCCAGCACCGCCGGCACCGCCGTTTACGCCGACACCGCCGGCACCGCCGGAGGCACCCTGTGCGTCGACCGTGGAGGCGGCATTATAGATGGTCTCCGAACCGCCCGCACCACCAGCACCTCCTGTGCCATCGGGGCCGGTGGCAGTGCCGCCGTCTCCTCCGGTGCCGGCGGTGAGATAGCCGACACCGTATGTGATGGCGTCACCACCAGCGCCTCCACTTCCACCGTTCGTGGCTCCATTTCCGCCTCGGCCGCCGGCGCCGGCTTTCGCCGTGGCTGTAGATGCGGGGTTGGGATTCGCGCCCGTTGGGCCGATGAAGCGTTCGCCAGGGACGATGGGGATTTGATATGCCCCACCTTCAGCTGCGCCGCCTGCGCCCCCGGCGCCGCCGGTAGCCGTCGGGTCATTGCCGCCGGTTGCGCCGGCGCCGCCGATCGCAAGGCCGGTTCCCGAGTTGTCAGCGCCGCCGCCGGCGCCGCCGGCACCCCCGCCCCCGCCAACGCCCGCCGCTCCCGCTCCACCGGCACCGCCGAACGCTGTTCCGGAGCCGGCGTTGGACGCAACACCGCCGGTGCCGCCGGCGCCACTGCCGAAGTCGGTTGTTGCGCCAGCGGTGGTGGTTCCGCCGCTACCGCCGGCACCGCCAATCGCATCGGCGGTGGCCGTGGCGGCGTCGATGTAGCCTCCGCCGCCGGCCCCGCCTTTCCCTCCGCCGCCGCGGGTGCTGCCGTAGATGGGGTCGGTACCGCTGGCGGTTGTTCCGGTTCCGCCGTCCCCGCCGCGCGCACCTTGGGCTGTCACTGTGGAGGCGCCGTTGTCGATTTCGACGTTGCCGCCGGTTCCACCGTTTCCGCCTGCGAAGGTGAGGCCGTGGCCGCCGGCGCCACCGATGCCGGCGTGGGCTTGTCCGAGGCCGGTAGTGAGGGCGTAGCCGCCCTGGCCGCCGTCGCCGCCCCAGGCTCCGGTCGCTCCGGCCCCAGCGTCGCCGCCTGTGGCTGTCGCTGTCGAAGCTGTGTTGAAGATGGCGCCGCTGCCGCCCGCGCCACCGGCGCCGCCAACGCCGTCGGCGCCTGAGCCGGGGGTGCCGTCGCGGCCGGCCGCGCCGGTGGCATTGCCCAACCCTTCGGTGAGGGCGCTGCCACCGGTACCGCCGGCCCCACCGCTGAGACCGGTACCGCCGGCACCTCCGCTGCCGCCTATTGCGTCAACTGTTGAGTTGGGGTTGTAGATGTTGACGACGCCGCCCATGCCACCGCTCCCGCCGGGGCCGTTGGTGGCGTTGCCTCCGTCGCCGCCAGCGCCCGCGGTGACTTGTCCCATGCCGAAACTTAGTGCGCCACCGCCAATTCCGCCCGCCCCGCCGCTCATCGCGCCGTCGCCGCCGCGGCCGCCGGTGCCGCCGGTAGCCGTTCCGGTCAATGGCGTGGGGGCTGGAAGTTGGCTGGGGCTGGCTGTGGTGAGGCTGTCGGGGGTGAGATACATGCCGATCACGGCGCTCCCGCCGACGCCACCCATGCCGCCGCGGCCGGTGGGATCGTTGAGGCCTGCCGCGCCGGCTCCGCCGACGGCGTTGCCTTCTCCGGAGTTGAACCCGCTTCCGCCGACGCCGCCGGCGCCGCTGTAGCCGTCAGGGTCGGCCGTTCCTCCGGTGCCGCCGGTTCCGCCGAACGCCGTGCCTGATCCGCGGTTGGAGGCGTATCCGCCGGTTCCACCATTGGCGCTGCGGCCGCCGGTGCCGGTGCTGGCGCCGCCGATGCCGCCGTCGCCGCCGATCGCGTCGTTGGTGGCCCTGGTGTTGTCGATGAGGGCCATGCCGCCGTCGCCGCCGGCGCCGCCGCCGATGTAGGGGTAGCCGTTGGTGGGGTTGGTGCCTCCGGTGGTGCCGGTGCCGCCGGTGCCGCCCCGTCCGCCATGCGCGGTGACGGTGGAGGACGCGTTGTCGATTTCGACGTAGCCGCCGTCGCCGCCGCGGCCGCCGCCGAGTGTGCCTGCGCCGCCGGCGCCGCCGGCTCCCGCTTCGACCTGGCCGAGGCCGTCGGTGTAGGCGGAGCCGCCGAATCCGCCGTAGCCGCCGAAGGCTCCGGTGCCACCGGCACCGGCAGCCCCGCCGGTTGCGGTCGCTGTGGAGGCGATGTTTTGGATTCGGGCGCTGCCGCCGTGTCCGCCGGTGCCGCCGGCGGAGGAACTGGAGTGGGGGTCGCCGGTTCCTGCGGCGCCGCCGGTGCCGCCGATCGCCTGGCCCAGGCCGGAGTTCACTGCGCTGCCGCCTGCGCCGCCGTCAGCGCCGTTGGGGTGGGTCGCGTCGCTGCTGGCTCCGGTTCCGCCCGCTCCGCCGTAGTTGGTTTCTGCGGACAGGGTGCCGGCTGCTCCAGTGGCGCCGGTCAGTCCGGCGACCAGACCAGTGCCGCCAGCGCCACCGGAGCCGCCCTGGCCGACCACGCTGCCGGCGTCGCCGGAGTTGCCTCCGTTGCCACCCGATCCGTCGCTGCCGGCGCCGGTTTGTTCCCACGCGGTCCCGGAAGGCGCCGGGGCAACGTCGCTGCCGCCGCCGATTTGTCCCCAGACTCCGGCCGCGCCTGCGCCGCCGATGCCACCGCCGCCGGTGGTGCCGCCGGTTCCGCCTTGGCCTCCGACTCCACCGTTGCCGGTGTGGCCGGAGCCTCCGGCCGCGACGACGCCGCCGGCACCACCGTGGCCACCTTGGCCGCCTTGGCCTCCGGACCCGCCGATACCGCCGTTGCCGCCGGTTCCGTTGTTGAGTCCGGCTACCCCAGCACCGCCGGCGCCGCCGGTTCCGCCTGTTCCGCCTTGGCCGCCTTGGCCACCGGCGCCGCCCGCGCCGCCGTTGCCCGAGATCGCGCCGCCTTGGCCACCGCTGCCGCCGGCGCCGCCGGTCGCACCCGTGCTGCCACTGCCGCCGGTTCCGCCCGTTGCCCCCGCGGCGCCCGTGGCTCCGACTGTTCCGGTCGCTCCGATCGTGCCGATGCCGCCAGCGCCACCCTTGCCGCCGTCACCGATCAGGATCGCATTGCCGCCCGTACCCCCGGCCGCGCCTTGGCTGCCGCTGCCGCCGTCACCTCCATCACCGATCAGGCCGGCATTGCCGCCGCTGCCGCCAGTCATTCCCGCGGTGGTGACATCAAAGCCCTTGCCGCCGTTGCCAATCAGCACGCCGCCGTTGCCGCCGTTGGGGTGAGTCGCGGTGCCGTCGGCGCCGTTGCCGACCAGTTCGTCGCCCGCGACGATTTCGGTGGCAACGTTTTCGACGGCGCCGCGGCTGGCCGCCGTGCTCGCTGTTCCATTGGTGATCGCGGGCCCGGAAGCCGTGGTGTTGGCGCCGGGGTCGAGGTCGATTGTGGTCAGAGTGTTGTCGGCGGTGTTGGCGGTGTAGATCGTGCCGCCCGGGCCGGTGGCCACGGCGCCGGGGGCGGATCCCACGGTGTCGGTGCCGGCGATGGTGTTGGTGGCGGTGTTGATCACCGTCAGGGTGCCGTCGGCGCTGTTGGCGACGTAGGCCGCCGTGCCGTCGGAGGAGACGGCCACGCCGGTGGGGTCGGCGCCGACGGTGATGGTCTTAGTGACGTTGCCCGTGGCGGCGTCGATGACCGATACGGTGCCATTGTTGCCGTTGACGACGTATGCCGTTGTGCCCATGGGGCTTACTGCGATGCCGAGGGGTTCAGATCCGACGGTGATGGTCTTGGTCACGGTGCCGGTGGCGGTGTCGATCACTGACACGGTGCCGCTGCTGGCGTTGGTGACGTATGCCGTTGTGCCCATGGGGTTTACCGCGACGCCGTAGGGATCGGCGCCGACGGTGATGGTCTTGGTCACGGTGCCCGTGGCGACGTTGACAACCGATACGGTGCCGTCGAGGGCGTTGGTGACGTAGACGGTCTGGCCGCTGGGGGCGACGGTCACCCCGACGGGCGCAGAGCCGACCGCGATGGTCTTGGTGACTGAGTTGCTGGAGGTGTTGATCACCGACACGGTGCCGTCGGCCAGGTTAGTGACGTATGCCGTTGTGCCGGTGGGGTTTACCGCGACACCGTAGGGCGCAGTCCCGACCGGGATGGTGGTTGTGGTGGCGCCGGTTTTGGTGTTCACCACCGAGACGGTGCCGTCGGCGCCGTTGGTGACGTAGGCGGTGGCGCCGTCGGGGCTAACGGCCACTCCGAATGGGGTGGTGCCGACGGCGTTGATGGTGTGGCTCAAGGTGGTGGCCACCGGCACGGTGACGGTGCCGGGGGCGCTGGTGGTGGTGCCGCTGGTGGCGGTCACCGTGAAGCTGTCGGTGGTCGCGGCGCCTTGGGAGGCCTGGTACAGCGCCACCGCGGTGGGCGTGTAGGTGAAGGTGGAACCGGTGATGGTGACCGTGCCGCTGGTGGGGGCAGAGGCGACGGTGTAGGTGATGGGGGCGCCTGTCGGGTTGGCCGAGGTCAGGGTGCCGGTGACCACGCCGGTGGCGGCGTTGGTGGACAGGCCGGTCGCGGTCGGGACCGTCTGTGTCGTAACGGATGTCGGTTCGACCGGCACCGTGATCTGAGAGCTGGCGCTCTGGCTGCCGTTCGACGCGGTCACCGTGAAGGTGTCCGTGGTGGAGGTGGTTGCCGTGGTCCGCGCGGTGGGCGTTGGGGTGTAGGTGAATACGCCGGTAGTGCCGTTGAGCTGTACCGACCCGCTGGTGGGGTTGGTGGACACCGTGTAGGTCAGCGTCTGTCCCGCCGGGTCGGTGGATGAGATGGTGCCGGTGACCGAGCCGCCGACCGGATCGGCGGCGACCTTGCTGGCGACCGGCGCCGACGGAACGTCGGGGACCGCGACAATCGGCACAGAGACGGTGCCGGCGGTGCTGGTGTAGGTGCCGTTGGAGGCGGTGACGGTGAAGGTGTCGGTGGTGGGTCCACCGACGGAGGCGTTCGCCCGGGCCTGCAGGTTCGGTGTGTAGGTGTACGCGCCACTGGGGGTCACCGTGACGACGCCGTTGGTCGGGCCGCCGCTGCCAGATGCGGTGTAGGTCAACGATTTTCCGAGCGGATCGGTGGCGGTGAGGGTGCCCGTCACGACGCCGCCCGCACCGGTGTGCTGGCTGGCGGAGGTCGGTGTCGATGGGACGTCGGCCGCGGCGATCAGGACGGTGACGCTCTCGTTGGTGGAGGCGAGGCCGTCGCCGACGGTGACGGTGAAGGTGTCCGAGGTCGGCCCGCCTGTCGCTGCGGACAGTCGGGCGTTCGAGGTGGGGGTGTAGGTGTAGGTGCCGGTCGAGTCCACGGTGGCGGTGCCATGGGCCGGTGTGGTGCTGACCGCGTACGTGAGCGGCAGGCCGGCTTGTTCGGTGGCGCCGAGGGCGCCGGTGACGGTGCCGGTGGTCGGGTTCGGCGGGCCGACGGTGGGGGTGCCGGCGACCGGTGGAGCGGCGCCGGCGGCGGTTTCGAACTGGCGGAACAGCCCCCACAGGAATGCGCCGAATGGGTTGGAGGGCGCGGTTGGGCCTTGCGGGTTGGCGCCGAACACGGTCAGGAAGCCGGCCACGACGTTGAGCAACGGTACCCACGGCGAAGGCACGGGTGTGGCGGCCGCGGTGACTGTCGGGTTGATGGCGGCGGTGGTAGTGACCGCCGCGAGCCTGGCCTGCGACGTGAGTGCCGTGCCGGTGATCGCGGTGGTGGGGTTGAGTACGGCGCCGATCGGCTCGAGGGTGCGGGGTTGCTGTCCACTGGCTGCCGCGGTGGTGGCCGATGATGGAATAGCCGCGGTCGCGGTAGCAGTGAGCGCGGCGGTCTTACCGGCGGCAGCAGCTTCTGTGGCGCTGTGAGTCGGGGCTGGGGCGTTGGGGTTGCTGCGGTTGATGATCGATGTGGGTGGCTTTGTCGTTGTCCCGCGGAGGTTGTCAGCGGTGGAGCCGGTGGGGTCGGCCGAGGCGGGCGTCCCCGAAGTTGAAGCAGAAAGCGACGCGGTGGGGTCGGTCGGTGCGGCTGTCGTGGAGGCGCCCGCGCCGGTTGCGGTGACAGGGTTGCGCCGCCCCGGCGACCCGGTTGGCGCCTTGCCTGTGCCGCCGGCGTCTGGGTCACCGGTAGTGGGTGCTGATTGTCCAGGATTTTTGGTGCCCGGCGAATCACTGGGGCGCTGCCCGGCAGTGTCGTGTCCGCTGGACGCAGCATCACCGCTGCTGCCAGTCGGCCCCTTGGAGGATGCGGATGGTTTCGATCCCGCACTGGCTCCGTCGTCCGCGGCCGCGACGGCGACACCGTTGACCAGAGCAGCACCGATTCCTAGTGCGACGGCGCCAGTGCCCAGCCACTTGTAGGGTTCACGCGCCGGGCGTTCGGCGTGCCGTGCCCGATGAGACTTGTGTACCGCTGCCGACTTACGACGCCCACCACGATGCCGCCCGGCCATCACGCCCCCTCGATGTGTAGATGTTCGGCTGATAGATATCACAGTTTCAGCAAAGGCAACGCCCGAATTCAGGCGATGGGTACGATATTCAACCGATCGGAGTACGCCGTTGGGATAACGGTTCTTTCGGCGCTTTTCAAACCGAGTTCGACGGGCATCTGCCGCGCTCCAGCCAGGTTCACAGCAAATCACTATTTACTTCACAGTAAATTCACTGCATCTGGCGGCGCATGGTGCATCCATGCACCATGCAGCGACTGGGCGGCCCGCCCCATTCACTCCCGAATTACGGATGTCCACGGCCCAGCAGCCGACGGCCGTGAACCGCGTGGATAGCCCAACCATCCGACCACAACGCTGCGGGCCCCCGGTCACGATGCAACCGCGGGCCCTCAGGCCCCGATTCGATATGCAGCTCGATCGGCAGGTCGCTGACCATAACGAAGTCGGCGAACGGCCACCAATAACCGGCCGACTCCGCTGACTGCACCGCGGCACTGAGTTTCCAAACCCTCTCCCCCACCGGCAATTTCACCTCGTCACGCAGAAAGGCCACCGCGGCGAGCTCACTGGACCGCCACCGGCCGGCGCGCCGTTCCATCCAGGGCCATAGGCACGGACGCGTCGCGTGCGAACTCGAGGTTGCGGCAACCGCCGCGTTGATGCACGAACGGACGCTGTCGTTGATGGCGCGACCGATCACGTCGTCGACCGCCGCGCGGACCGGTTGTCCTACTGCTGCACGGGCAGCCGCCGAGGCGGAGCGCCACTGCGAGAGGCTAGCTGCGATCTCCCGGTCAGCTGCGCCCATCTGCAAGCTCATGACCGCCGCCCGAAAGTCGGGGCTTTCGGCATCATGCACCTGCTGTGTTGCTCCGGCAATCGCTGAGCGGACCGCGCACGCAATGCTGGCGGCGACCGACTGTTCAAGCACTCCACCGGTGGCCGCCTCGACGGCCGCGGCGATATCGGTGTCATTGCTGGCGACGAATGCCGCCGGATTGCTGATCATCTTGCCTGTCAACAGGTTTGCTCGGCGCAGATCGGTGATGAGGCGCTGGGCAACCGGCGCGGCGAAAGCGCCCACCACGGGCGAGGGCACGCGGACGACCACGCCGGGCCACAGGCAGCCCGCAGTCTCGTAGCACCGGCGGGCACCGGTCTCCCACGCCCGCCACTCGGCAACGGTGACTGAACCACATCGCAGGCCACGCTCAATCCACTCCTGCACGAACAGGGCGGTGCGGTGGCGACCCACCTGCGCGGCGTCGCTCACTGGGCACCCGTCGCCCAGCAAGCGATGCACCGGCGACGACAACTACCGCGCCGTGAAAGGTGCGCGCTGATCCCACCACCTCCTTGAGATTGGTGAACATCCCGACCATCGGCAGCCCGCTCCCCCGCGCCGAGCGGCACCGCCGATCCCAACAACCGATGCGATGCAGCCGGTCCCGACAGATCCGGCCCGACGCTCACCTCCGCACGCCTAGGCAGACATGAACTCCCAGCCTGCATCGACGATGTCCACCTCATCATTGTCGGGTTCATCGCGGCAAGCATGGCGGCGCCACAGCTCAATCAGCGCGTACACGCCGACAAGCATCCGCACCGCTGCCGGTGGCGGGTCATTGACGAGCATGACGATGAAGCCGATCGACATCGACAAGGCGCAGCTTGCCGCCACGGCGCATACGGCGACGAACAACCACCGGTCGGCTGCCCACCCGTCGCGCACCCACCTGAAGCGGCCACCGGGCGGGGGCATGCGGCCAGACACCATGTGAGATGCCACCTTTCGTGCCGATCCGGGATTCCGTTCGGCGCCGAATCGCCGGACCTCGATTGTGGTGGACGCTGCGCTCGAGACAAAGCGCTGCGCGTCAATTTCAACCGATCGGAGTACTCGGTCCGACCCATGGCCACCGACCGTTGCACGAAGCTCCAAACCACCCAGGGCGCCCGCGAACCACCCGGCACAGAATTTGGCGCCCGCACAGCGCACTGCGGCATCCGAATATGGCCGTGACGTCGCCGTGTCCCACGCTGCATGATCGCGTCGACCTGGGCGCCCACTGGAGCGGCCGAGGGCGCACAATGACCTCTCGCCATGGTTGATGCACTCGTTTCCGACGCTTCGCGGCGACACCTGCTGTGGCAGGCCCGGCGTATCACCCTGTTCATGCGCCACGGCGCCAACCTGTTGGTCTGCGCGGTCGTGATTGCGATACCACCGGTCCCCCATGTCGTAGTCGGCCGCGGGTTCGCCGGCGCGCTCGGCGTGTGGGCGGCCTATCGGTTAGCCGCTCGATCGACCGGGTCATGGCTGCTCGCCGTCGACTACCTGTTTACCCTTACCGCGTGCCTGGCCACCCCGGTGTTGGCGTCAGGATCGCACTTCTATCTGTCGAACAGCGCCCCCGTGGCGATCGCGGGCACCGCGGTCATCAGTTTCACCATCGCCACGCCCCCGCGGCTCAGCCTCGCCCTAGCGGCGGGCATCGCCGCCGCCTTCGCCACCGGCGCATCCCGGATTGTCGGGTGGAACCATGTCGGCGACATATTCAACCTTTATTACTTTGCGCTGCAATGGATCACCGCCGCGCTGATCCGAGCCATGGTGCTGCGGGTTGCCGATTCCGTGGACAACGCCCGAGCGGGCCAGTAACCGCGGAACTGCAGCAGCAGGTCTCGGCCGCGGTACGCGAATATGACCGCGAGCAGATGCGGCTGCTGCACGACACCGTCGCCTCGACCCTACTCACGGTGGGCGACGGCACGGCGCTAGACACCAATCTCCTCGCCGCACAAGCTAAACGGGACCTCTGGGTTTCGGCGACAACTCCTGGGCGCCTGCGGAGCAGGCTGATCTTGTTGCGGCCCTTCACCACCACGCCGCGCACGTCACGACCCCGATCACCTTCACCGGGGCTGCCGCGCTGTGGCTTGACGGTGCGCTGACCGCAGGCATCGCAGTCGCCGCCCGCGAAGCGCTCACCAATGTGGACCGCCACGCCGCCGCCACTGCCGTGACGATCACCGTCGAGCCTGGGTCACTTCGCATCGTCGACAACGGCCGCGGGTTCGATCCCACGCGCCCGTCCGGGCGCCACGGCATCGCCAGATCAATCACCGCACGAATGAGCGATCTCGGAGGCAACGCGATCGTGACATCGCATCCGGGCCGCGGCACGACCATCGAATTACGCTGGCCCACAACCACACCCACCGTATCAGAGCCGACCGCCGACCCGGAGCGGCTGATCGAGCGGACTCGCACCGGCTACGGGCTCTCACTGACCACCTACGCGATCGCCAACCTGCTGGCGATGATGCCGACAGCCCTGCACCCAGCGGGGCATCCACAGCTGCAATGGGCCCTGGCATCGATCACGGCGCTCACCACTGTGTCGGCGGCCGCACCGATCCTGGGCCGGCCAGTGCCGGTGTCGCGGCTGGGCGTCGCTGTACTACTGATTGTCGCCCTAACCCAGTCCATCACGCTGTCGGTAGACCAGCTGGGCACGCAGGCGCAATGGTCCCAGGGCGTGATCGGATGGTGCGTGCTGCCCCTGCTGCTCGGCGAGCGAGTCCGCTCAGCTGCCGGCATCCTCATCGGCTGTTGGGCCATACCCGCCATCTACGCGCTGTTACGAGACCCCTCGACGCATACCGTGGTCAACCTCGGCTACGGGACCGCGAGCATCCTGATCGTTCAACTGTGTGCGTTGTTCTTCGACAACCTCATCCGGCAGGCGGCCGCCACCGCCGGCGCGGAAGCCGACACCCGGACGCGCCTGACCGCAACTGAGCGTATCGCCGATGCCGTGCAAGCGGAGTACCTGCGTCGCTACGCCGAGCTGGCTGACACCGTCCGTCCGCTGCTGCTCGCCCTGGCCAACGGCCGCGCGGTAGACGCCACCACGCGGCGCCATGCTCGATCGAATATCAAAGGTTGCGTGCACTTTTCGATCAGTCCGCCGCGTTCGACCACGCCCTGCTGCGCGAGCTGCGGCCCATCATCGACCGCGCCCAGGACCACGGTATCGCGGTATCGGTCAACATCGCCGGCACCCTACCGGCCGTCGACGACGCCACGGCCCGGCGACTAGCCGGCCTCATTGAACCGGCTCTGACCGCCGCATCGAGTTCGATCAGGATCACCGCCAGCGGACGCCCGAGTGCTGTCGAGCTCAGCGCGGTCTGCCGCGGCGTGCGCGACACCGAAATCTTCACCAAAATGACCGGCACCAGCGAAGATCAACTAGCCCTGACCATCGTTGACGACACAGTGTGGATCACCGCGCACCACCACCTCGAAGGAGGCAGCACCTATGCCCTCGCCGGCCATGCCAACTGAACCCGCGGGTATCGCTGTCGTTGATGACCACGACATCATCCACACCGGGGTCGCCGCGCGGTGCGCGCGAGCCGATCCGCCCATCCGGGTCATATCGGCTCACCTGACTGCGCAGTCCTTCCTCGCGAACTATCCGCAGGCCAACGGGACCTTGTCGGCAGTGGTACTGGACCTCGAATTACGCAGTCGCCAGCCGGATTTCGACGCACTGACCGCGATCGTCGATGCTGGGCATACGGTCGTGATGTACAGCCATTTGGAAAATGACGAAATCATCCTGAGGTGCCTCGATATTGGGGCGGTCAGTTACCTGGCCAAAAGCGAAGGCCAACACCACCTGATCGAGGCCGTCCGCGCCGCCGGTACCGACGAGCCGTACGTTGGTCCGCGCATGGCTGCTGCGATCTGGGCTGACTCCACCGTCGGGCGCCCCGGGCTCACTGAGCGCGAGCTCGAGGTCCTCAATGC
The DNA here is from genome assembly GCF_009729075.1 of Mycolicibacterium sp. CBMA 226. GTDB lineage: Bacteria > Actinomycetota > Actinomycetes > Mycobacteriales > Mycobacteriaceae > Mycobacterium. The sequence goes on from NZ_VTGY01000022.1 coordinate 226,137, forward strand.
CTGGTTCCAAACCGAAAGTAAAGACGTCGTCGCGCAGCGCCTCCATCTGTCACCAGCCACCGTCAAGACACACCTGCAACGCATCCGCGCCAAATACGCAGCAGCCGGACGCCCAGCGCCCACCAAGGCCAAACTCGTAGCACGCGCGGTGCAAGACGGACTGCTCAACATCGACGAGCTATAGGTCGGCTCCCGCAACCGACCTCAGCGACATCCAGCCCCACGCGAACTCCAGCGTTAGACCGCCCAAGGGAACTCAAAGCTGCTGCCGTACACCAGATATGGCGCGAATCGCTGGGGTTGCCGGATTGCATCTAACGTCCTCTCTGCGCATAGGCGGCGTCATCGAAAGCCTGCCAGAAAACACGGTGCTGCAGTTAAATTCGTCCGTAGTCCCAGTTGCCGAGGATCAGCCCCATGGTGCCGTCGGCTTGTTCCTCGCGTCGGGCGGAAAAGCCTCGGCCTTGGAGTGTCCAGTAGTGGCTGTGCTCCGGCGCGGCGTCATCCGCGCCGGTTCGTGCCATGAGGTGCGGCAAGGTGTAAGGGTCTGGGTGCCGAACTTTCAGCCGGCGGGTTCGTTCGGGACGAACTGGACGGTGGTCATGTTCGCCGGGTGGAAGATCACCAGGCTCTTGATCTCGTCTATCAACAGCTGGGCCAACGGGCGCCTCTCAGGAAACTCGAAGGTCAAGTCTTCCGGACGAAAGGTGAGCCGGGTTTCGCGCTATCTAGGCCCCGGAACCCAGCGGAGTTCCGCTTCGCTTATTCGAGTATGTCGATTTTCCGAGGAATGCGAGCTCCAGATGAGTTGGGCGGCTCTGTCTCGCCCGCCTTCTATCGTTCCGAGACCGGTGCCTCGGTGACCTCGGTAGCTAGGGCCTGAGCCAGCAGCTCGAGGGCTGATTCCCACAGGCTGTGCGGGTTGCGCCGGTAGTACACCCGCCCCGGACCGTTTTCCCGGGTAATCAGTCCGGCGGCGATGAGGTCCTGCAGCGGCTTCTGAAGCGCGCTTTGTGCTCGGAAGTCGAGTTGCTCAGCGAGGTCTGACGGGTTGACCAGGCCGTCGCTCTGGGCGATGGCGGCCATGAGGGCAAGCCGGTGTTTTTGGCCGAACACGATCGTGGAGAGTTCCTGGACTCTCGACGATTGCGCATACGACACGTCTGACATGCTATTACAGACTTCCTGTAACAGAGTTCATGTTACTGATAACCTATAACACGAATCGTGTAACTGCTGGTCAGCGGAATCGATGTACCAGCGCACCGAGGTAACGGGACGGAGCAGGACGATGCCGAGCACAGACACCCAGCTGTCGGCCGAACGTCGGGCACGCAACTGGCGGAACCGGGAGAACCGGGCCAGTACGAAGTACATCGCCAAGCGGGTCAGCGAAGACGACCACGAATTGCTCACCGCGTACGCCGGCAGGCTGAATATGTCGGTGTCCGAACTGCTGGCACCGGCTGTGCAGAACCTTCTGGATCTCGCCCGGGCCGACCAGGCTAAGGCTTCCTAAGTTTTCGGTGCTTCGAGCCCCAGCGCAGGCAAGTGGATGGGGGTTCGAAGCGCGTCTGCCGACGTCCTCGCCGCCGACGTGAGCAGGGTGCTCCGTCTGGACTCCGATCACCGTGCGCAGGGGCATCTGCTGTGGTTGGCCTGGAGGGCTACCGAAAGTTAGTGCTTTCGAACCAAGGGCCTTCTGCCAGGGGTTCGACAGACAGCTGAAGCACAGTGACCGTACCTGACAGCCTGGTTCCCGGGTCGGTGACGCCGACATCAGTCGTTGACCTGTGGGGGGTCACAGTTGTCACCCGAACAAGCTCGTGTTGAAGCTCTTGGCCTTCCAGCCGACACCGTCGACCCCCCAATCAATCCCATATGCCGCTTTCGTCACAGTGACGGGCCTCGCGATACGAGCGGCATACCGCGCAGTCAACGATGGTCCTTGTCGCCCGCCCGTCATTGGGGTGTCTCCATGGCGTTCAACTCGTTCGCCGCCTCTCCAGCAATCCTGGTGCCGTGATCGGCGTGCCGTCGTGACGATTGCCTGGTAGAGAGCGTGATGCTGGCGCGGAGTGCGTGGCCCGTCCCGTGTGTCGTAAACGGCAAGACGCGCCAATGTCCCGCATATCGGTGGTTCGATCTCGACTTGGGGATGCCGACGGCTGGCCGGGACGGGTTGGTCTGGACGTGCGAGGACAAGTATCGCGTCTCTTTAGCGGCCGCGGGGCGGTGAGACCTTCACCCGCACGAGATGAGGCTCAGCGCTGAGTGCAATCGTTCGGATGTCAACGCCCTAGGGTGAGTCGCCTAGGCCGTTTTCAGCTTCCCGACGACTGCGGCAGTGCATGCTGGCTGGTTGTCGAGGCGGAGCGGTCACGATGGCAGGCATGTCGCGCCACGCCTGCGCTATCCGTCAGTGAAATACTGACGGTGTGGGAACTCGGCCCAAGATCCATGCTTCCGAGGTGGCGAGGGCCATCACGATGATCGCAAGTCGGCGGGCGAAAGTCGACGACCGAAACCGGGACAGATTGCCCGATTCGCCCAGGTCAGACCCCCGTGAGGTGCTGGACTACTTGCAGCGGTTCAGTGGCCGTGACATCCCCCGCTGGGTGCTTCAGGCGGATGTCTGTGACGCCCTGACCCTCAACAACTGGCTGTGGTGGGAGGATCGGCGCCGCGAGCTGCATTTCCTGAAAGCAGGGCGTGACCGCGGGCTGTTCCTGTCCCAGCTCGGCGCGCAGGTCGGGACGGGAAAGCAGGGCGTCCTGGATCGGATCGACCGGCTGGAGGCGTTGCTGCGCTACGACCGGCCCGATGAGAAGCTCACGCGCGCGGCCCGGTTGGCTGAACGCGCCGCCCGGGATCGGCGCCCCACCGAGGAGACGTGGCTGGCTGCGCACCATGATGAACTGCTCGCGGTCGTCGGCGGCCTGGTGCGTGAAGCCGACCGGTTCGAGCTGCTCGACGAGGAACGCGAATGGCTCGACGAGCTCGCGGTCGACGCGGAGTGCGAGGATTTCACGCCGGCGTCGATGGTGATTCTCGGCTTGGCGACCGCGGAACTACGCACGGCCAAGGCCGTGCTCGCGCTGGACAGCAGCCGCCCGTACGCGGTGCACGGACTGCTCGGGCGGGCGGAGCGGCTACGGAGCGCTTTCGCTGATATCGGCGCCAAAGAGGGGCGGAAACAGCCAGCCTTGGCCCCGTGAGGGCAGTCGTGGGTGGCGAGGGGACGCGATGAGATCTAGCCCTGGGCGCCCAGCAGCGCCACGAGGGTCTGCACTCCGCGGTCTCCGAGGTAGGTGCGCAGCGCGTCGGCGAGCAGGTGGGGCTGGGCACCGAAGTCGTTCAGTGCGGAGGTGAGCACCTTGGACTTCGTCGGAGGTCGGGTGCCGGTCTGGTCGGTTTCCTTGTCCCCGGAGTTGTCGTTACGTTCGAGCGCGGCGCGCCAGCGGGTGACCTGCTCTTCGAGCGGCACCCGGGCCAACGAGCGGGCTTCCCGGATAGCCAGTTCGCCGCGGCGCAGCGCGCTCTGCAGTTCCGGTGCCAGTTTCAGCAGGGCGCGGCGCTGGGAGACCCAGGCGTCGGTGCGGTGCAGACGGCGGGCGGCCTTGCCGGCGTGTCCGCATTCGGTGACCAGCGCTTCAACGGCCCGGGCTTCTTCGATCACGTCGAAGTCCTGCCGGTCCACGTTCTCGGCGATCGAGGCGGAGATGAGGGTGACGCGGTCCCGGGCGATCTCGTTGTTGACGACGATCGCCAGGTCGTCGCGGCCGTACTTGTGTGCCGCGGCTAACCGGCGGCAGCCGTTGACCACGACGTAGCGGGCGTCGATGTCGTCGTCGGGGTATAGCGCCAAGTAGGCGGAGCGGGTCACCACGACCGCGGGCTGCAGCTGCATCTCGGCGATCGAGGCCAGCCCGCTGAGGTCTCCGACGTCTTCACGGGGGTTGCGGGGGTTGGGGGTGAGATCGGTGAGCGGCACGGTATGCGGGGTGCCGTCGGTGGTGACCGCGCGGTCGCGGTCGACGGGCGAGTTCTCCCCCACCGAGCCGGCCAGTTCGGCGAGGTTGGTGCGCCGTCCGCGGGGCGCCATCAGATGCCAGCTCCGACGTTGAGTTCGAGCGCGAATTTGTAGAAGTCTTCGCGGGCCTGCAGCGCGACCCGGTTCAGGGGGTACTCGGTGACGACTTGCCCTTCGGCGCTGGCGCGGGAGTGCAATTTGTAGTGCCGGATGACGGTGTTGGCCATGGGCCAGCCGTTTGCTTTGATGAAGTCGCGGGTCTGGCGCAGGTCCGCCTCGCCGTCGCGGGGGTCCCAGTTGTTGATGACGACCAGGTGTCGGATCCCGCGGGGTTGCAGCACTTTGTTGATGGTGCGGGCGGTGGGGTCGAAGCTCAGCGGTTCGGTCTCGATCGGCACGATGACCAGATCGGCGACCTCCAAGACGGCTCGCAGAACGTCGGCTGCGGGGCCCTTGCCGAGGGGGTCGGTGCCGTTGTCGGAGGATTCGAGGTCGATCCAGCCGGGGGTGTCGACGTAGACGTGTTTGATGCCGGGCAGGTTCTTGAGGTTTTTCAGGCCGGCGAGATCCTCGTGCCCCTGGGCGATGTGGAACGGGAGGTCGTCGCCCATCCGGGAGGCCCACCACACCGCCGAGCCCTGCGGGTCAACGGACAGGGCGAGGACCGGAGAGCTGGCGTCGGGATCATCGGTGTGGTTGGTGACGTCGGCGGTGACGGCGGCGAGATTGACGGCGATCGTGCTCTTGCCGACGCCGCCCTTCTGGTTGAGCAGGACGATAACAGCCATGGCTGGCCTTCCGTGTGCTTCCCCCGCGATGGGCGGGGTACTTCGGACTGGTCGGAGTTAACCCTAACGGTCGGACCGCGATTCGGTCGGGACCAACACGCCTCCGGGATCCCGTGGGCGGACCCGCGCGACACCTGACCGGGCTGTGGGTTGACGTGCGCAACCCGGTACATCTGCCGGTGGCCTCTGGCCGCTCGATACGCGGCACCAGGAAACCCCGCCCAGGACCAATTCTGCCGGTTCCGTGCCGGACAGCACGTGGGCAGCGCCCGGCGCCCGGCGTTCAAGCGGGGACGTACTAACGGCAGCTCGAAAGCGCATGCGGCCACGGGGTGGGCCCTTCGCCTGCCCCGGTCGCGCGCGAGCGGCCCGGCTGGGTTCTGCAACCGGCCGTCCTCACGCTGCACGGCGACTGTCGACCGGCTGTCGCGTCTGCCTTGTCGCTGGAGCCCTGGGGCGGCGGTGCCGGGGCGCGATCCGGCCGACGACGCGGTGCGGTATTGGGTTGACGACCGGCCGGACGCGGCCCGTTCCCGGCGGCGATCTTCGGGTCGAGGGTTCACCCGTGCGCCGTTAACCGCGGTAAAAAGGAGCCCGCGCACCGTCTACGTCGCCGCGCGCGGGGCGGTGCCGCACGACCGGTTGTCGGCCGCGCCATAGGGTCGACGGTCCGTCTGCGCGTTCATGTGGCTATCCCTTGAGTGTGCCAGGCGACCGGTTGCGCTCACCCGCTGCGTGGGCCGTAACCGGTCGACCGCCTGCCATGACCGCCGGTGCCGGGCGTTCACGTAACTGCTCGCGAGTCACCTACGATGCCGGCGCGGGCATACATCGTGCGTTCGCGCGGCGCTCCGCCGTGGACCAGTGTCGAGATGTCCTCAGCCGGGTGGAGTGTGCGTCACATGCAAGCCGCGACACCCCGTGGGGCCCAGGATCGGTCATGGCGACCTGGCACACCGTCGGCGTGCGGGTAACAGCGACGACGCCCGTCACATCTTCTGGATCCGCGCCAGGACCGCGTGTGGGTGCTTGTCGGACGTGCGGTGTCCTGCCGGACGTTTTAACCGCGGTTAATGCCGCAGACGGCGGTTCGGGAGTGACGTGCGGCTTCGGCTCTCCTCAGTACCACCCGGTCGCGCTTCAGGGCCGGTTGCCGGCGGCTGATGAGGGCGCCACAGCACGATCCGTTCGATGATGGGTCTCGGTGTCGACGGCGCGACCCTCTGGGCGCATCGCAGTTCCCGGCGGGGAGTTTCGGGCCGATGGCGGCCCGCACGTCGTTAACCGCGGTAAAAATGTGGTCCGTAGGTGGTGTACGGGTCACCCGGCGCGGTGCCGTGCGAACCTGCCGGGCCGTCACCGGGGCAAAGGGCCCCGGCCTACGCTTGACTGTTCCTCGGCCGTACCACGCGACGGAACGTCGACGCTGCACCGTTTGACCGTGGCCGGTGGACCGGGCCGGTCACCCCGCCAAGGCGGCTAGTACTGGACGTCATGGGCATGCCCTCAGGCCGTCTGGGGGCCGGCGGTTGCCGGGCTGGGGCGCACCGGGAGCTCCTGCGGCACTGGGCAGCGGATCAGCGCGGGCGTCCCTCGCCGCGTTGGGATCGGACGACACGCCAGCCTCAGCCTTCCAACCAACGACCGGGGCGCGGTCCGAACACCTCTCCCCCCGGGCGGTTCGCTTGGCTACCACAAGTGCCACCGGAGGCCACCCGTTGATGGCCCAGCACCACGGCGACCACGTGCCCCACAACGCAGCGGTGCACGAGCCGTGCCGGCCCGGCCGACTCGCCGTTTCGACCGCAGTTGGTGAATGGGCGGCCCACGTCTGTGCGGCGTGCGGGGCCAGTGGCGGGCAACGATGGGTACAGAACGCGTCCTTCCCCAGCGGCTGCCTTCAACCCCGGGACGCAACCTCACAACCCGAGTCGGGGCGTTCTCTCTAGGTCGACTGCGCCGGATGGAGGCGCGTGCAGCGGTCGGCGCGCCGATGTATCTATCCCCTCGGCACCGCGGTCGCACCCTGTCTCCGACACCGGAGCTGTCTCGTGACCGGACGTCGGGCGAGCGTTCGGTGCGGCGGATCTCGTCGGGCGCATGGGGCGGTACGCGACACATACCGCTGCACCGAGCGCTGACGATCGGCAATGGGTGCATTGCCGGGTTTCACCGGTCCGGGCTGTTCGCTCCGTCATGGACAGCCCCAGCTGTCTGCTGGGGCCGCGCCTACCGCACCCTCGGACCGCCGCACGGCCGAGGCGTCACGGCAGTCAGCCCTCGAGCCCGTCTTCGGCGTTTCTGGTGGATCACCGCGCACACCAATCCCGCTCCCCCGTCCTCGAGACGTGTTCTCGGATCCGCTGAGCCCACGCCTGGCGGGCAGCATCAGTGGCACCGTTTGCGCGCCTGGTTCACGCCTCTGAATCGGACCGGCACGATCACCGGATCAGAAAATGACCGAATCGCCGGCGGTGGCCGCCGATTCCGGAGGTCCGACGCATCGCGGTCGTTTCGTCACGGTGACGGTGTCACCGGATCACCACGACTCGTGACGATCTGGTCCACCCGGTGATGGCCTCACACGATGATGGGGTCATGCCGTCACCCAGTCATCACGTGACGGCATGACCGCGCCACCTCGTCGCACCGTGATGAGGTGGCGCGGTGACGACGCAACCTCGTGATCAGATGATCAAGGCACGGCGTCACCAGATCATCGGGCAACATGGCGATCAGATCACTGCGTGATTCCGCGATGACATCACGCGGTGTTGCGATGACTAGATCATGACGGGATCACATCACTGCATCATCAGATCACCCAGTGATCTGATGATCGCGTGACGGCATCGCTGCATGATCATGTGTTCGGATCACGGCAACACTGAGTAGCCACGTCACTACATCATGCGAACACCCAATGATGCCGTCACCGGATCACGCTGTGTTGCCAGCGCACAATCACGACGTCATGCGGTCATGCTGTTGCAGGGTGATGACGTGATTGCATCACTGACTCACGTGATCATTGCGTGATTGAGCCACTGGATGATGCTGTGGCACCGTGATTCGATCATCCAATGTTGGGGTCACGGCGTGACGCCCGAATTAGGTGATGAGATCACCAGGTGACGGCGTCATCACGAATCGGCATCACTGGATCACTCTGTCGTGCGGTCGCTGTGTCGCGACATCACGCAGTGCTGTAATCACCTGGTAACTCTGAGGAAGGAGTGGCAGACGTGAAAGCAGAAGTGATCGCCGTCGCCAACCACAAGGGCGGCGTCGGCAAGTCGTTCACCGCGGTGAATCTCGCGGCCGGCCTGGCCCGTGGGGGATGGCGGACCCTGCTGGTGGACTGCGACCCGCAGGGCAACTCCACCTCGATGTTCGATCCTGACGACGACGTCGAACTGGACCTCTACGACCTAATCCGCGAAGGCGCCCCGGTCGAGAAAGTCACGCGGAAAACCCGGATTGACGGACTGGAACTCATCCCGTCCACGCTGGCAGTCGCCAAGCTCGATCAGGAGCTGGTGACCATGCATCGGCGCGAGGAGCGACTCGCGCAGGCGTTGCAGCCGATCTACACGGAGTACGACGCGATCGTATTGGACTTGTCGCCGAATCTGGGGCAGCTGGTCATCACCGCGCTCAATGCGGCCGACGCGTTGATCGTGCCGACCGATGCCACCATCTGGGGGCGCAGGGGAGTGAACATGTTCCTGGAGTGGTCGGCCGCGCTGCGCGAGCACCAGGTGCTGTCGGCGCAGCTGCTCGGTGTGCTGTTGACGATGTACGACCCGCGTACCTTGACCGGCCGGGAGACACTCAACGGCCTCAAGTCCGATGGTCTGCCCGTGTTCGGCACCACTATCCCGAAGCGGGTAGCCGCCGAGGCGATGGTCACCAATCGGGTGGTGATCGGCGATGTCGAGGCCGATCCGGATCTGGCAGAGGCGTACGCGAATTTCACCGTGGAAGTGATGACACTCATCGACACTGCCCGACGGAATCGAGGAAAGCACCATGCCTAGGAAGAACACCGCCAACACTGTGCTGGGTATGCTGTCCACCACGGGTGCGCAGACCCGCCCCGCCGACCGTGAACCTGAGGGGCCGGCTCCGGTCGCCGACCCACGGCCTGTGCCGGAATCCGTTGCCCCACAGCCGGTTGCACCACCACCCGATCCAGTCGTCGCCGCTGCTCCGGCACCGGTTGCGCCTCCTGTGCCGTCGGTCCGCACCTTGCCGCCGGTGCCGGTCACCCACGGTGACAGTGCGGCTCCGCGCACCATGCGGCTGCGCACCTCGACCGCAACCGAGTTGCGAGCGGCCTGGCTCGAGGCCAAGCGGGACGACGTGCTGTTGACGGCGCAGGATTTTGCCTCCGACCTGCTCGACGAGGCGTTGCGACGGCAGCGGCGGCGGCGCACTGTCGACGCCAGTTGACTGCTCGGGTCGAAGGTATGGTTTTTACCGCGGTAAAAACCGTCGCTTCGGCCGGTACGGCCATCGATCGCCCCCTCCATGAGGGCGCGCGCGCCGGCCACAAACGCGAGGCATCGCCGGGACCGATCCAGGTGGCCGCAGATTCGTCACGTGATGATCCTGTTAAATCTGGCGAGCGCCCCCGCGGGGGAGGGGAGTGGTGTCGGCGGCGCCGCCGGGCCCCTGCCCGCCCACGAACCGTTGGTTACCGACCGTTGCGTTGACCTGGCCGGCGCGATGATGGTGGCCGCCGGCCGCACCACAGCAGGTTCGCTGCCAAGTACCTGGCACGCCGCCAACCCGTGGCGATGCCACAGGGCCGCCGTCCACGCGCAGAGCGCCGCATCGAGCAGGTCTTCACGGTGCTTGTATTCGCGATCTTCTAGCGGGGAGCGCTCGGTCACCAGTCGCCGGGTAATCGGATGGGACCGCAGATCCAGCGGGGGTCCTGGTTGACCAGCCCCGTCATCCGCGCGATCAATCCGTCGCAGGCGGCAGCTCGGATGGGTCGAAATTCCTTGCGCTGCATGCCTTTAGGGCCACGCTTATATTGCGGTCGTTGTTCGTAGCCGAAGGACTCGTAGCCGACGATCGTGGTGTACGGGTAGCACTCACTGAGCACGCGCCCGGTCGTGGGCGGGCCGTCGAGGCCGTCGTCATAGCGAAACCCGTGATCGGCGACGAGCGCCGTGCATAGCGCAACCCCACCGAGCCGTTTGCTCGCCAGATTGGTCGAGTTCGCCGACACCTTCCACCGTCCGTACCGTTGACCAACGTGCTTCTCGCACAGGCGTTGTCCCGCCGTGTTCGTCACCACCAGCGGCGCGTCGACGAACACGATGGCCTCCGATCCGGCGTGCTCGACAATCCATCGCAGCGTCGCCGACCGCCCGAGAGTCCACCCGGCATCGAGGACCGTGCCGCCGGCGGCGAGGGCCACGACGCCCGTTTCGTTGACTTCACCCCAGGCGGCATCGACGCCGAGATAAACCGTTGCCATGGCACCTTTTTCATGTCACGAGGGGGACCGCACCGTTGCGGTCAGGATACGAGCGCCGAGGATCTCAGCGCATAGATCGATGGCATCCACATCGTTGTCTGTCTCGGCGGCCGGGGGCCCGGTGGCCATCACCGCCGCCCAGAAGGTGCGATCCACGTCGGGGTGCTCGGCCGGCATCCGTGCTTCTAGGGCTGCCTGTTCCGCCGCCTCGCGCTGCTGCTCCCGGTCAGTCAGCCACGCCCGCCACTGATCGCGTTCATCCCGGTACCGGGTCACCCGTTCCTCTCGGGTGGTCTCGGTGTGGTGCGCGGCGGCAATGCCGTCCAGGCTCGCCGTACCGAGCCCAACAGTGCCGCGCCCGGTACGGGCCACCAGCCCAGCGGTTTCGAGGTCTCGGACGATTTCGTCACCGGTGCTGCGGGATACTGCGACCGCCGCGTAGATGTCGGCGCGGTTCGTCATGCCGTGGTACGCGATGAGCTCGTAGATGCGGCGGCGGTGATGTCCCAGGACCGACCAGGCATCGTGGACCGGCTCCACCCGCACTCGGTCGGCAGCTGATTCGGGAGCGAGCGGGTTCTGCATGGTCAAGGCGTACGCGTCGGCATCGACCCCGATGTGGGACCGAGTAAGTACCAGGGGAGCGCCTTCCCTGTCCCGTAGATCCCGTAGGACCCGCCAGACGGCATCCTCGCTGAGCAATCCGGTGGCGAGTGCGAGGCTTCTGCCGCCCACCCCAACTACCCAGACGCCGTTAATGCGTTCTCCCGCTGCTAGCGCCGACCAGGCCAGTGCCTGCAGCACGGCGTGCACAGTCCAGCGGTACCGGTGCCCCCGGTATTCGGTGTCGGCCCACCGTAGGGCGTTAGCCAGCCAGCCCCGGAGTTCGAGCGGGCCGCGAGGGCCGCTTCCCCCGGATCCCCCCTGTGAGTACTTTTTCTTGTGCTGCGGGTGTCGGTGTTTGAGGACATTGGTGCAAAGCCAGTTGAGGGCGTGGTGGAAGTCGCGTTCGAGGGCGCTACCGGCGGCGTGCCGGTAGCGGGTGTAGGCAGTGCCGAGGCCGCGTTCCCACGGGCCGCCGGGGGCGGACATGGTGGTGAGGCTTGCCAGGCTGTGGCCGCGGGCGATGGCGGCGGTGAGTACCGCCATGCGGGCCTCGGAATGCGATCGCCACTGCCGCTGGCCGGTGGGCATCGTGCCGTGCTGGGCATAGGTGGTGAGGTCTGGATGCATGGCGTCGTCGCGGATGTAGGCGGGGGAGAGGCGCCGCTCTGGGCCGTGGCCGGTGCAATAGGTGTCCACAGGGTCGGCTGTGGGTGTGGCGCCTCGGCGTTCCGGGGGGGTGGTGGTTCGGGGTTTGATCGCCCCCAGCAGTTCGTAGAGCCGGGGCAGTAGCGCCGGTGCGGACCGCGTGGTGAAGGCGTTGACGGCGGCCTGGAGGGGTCCGTCGAGGGTGCGGTATCCACCCCGTTTTCCGGGGGTGCCGGGCACGCTGAGGCAGCCGAAGTCGGGGTTGGTGTTGGGCGTGATGTCCAGGCTGGGCAGCCGGGCGCCGAGGAGCCGGACCAGGTGGCTGATCTCCGAGGCCGAGGCGGTGGTGCCGATTGCTAGCGGGCACAACAGATGCCGGCCGCCGGTGGGGGAGCGGTCGGTGACGATCACCCCGCCGCAGCGGGTGATCCAGTCGGCGGCGGTGGCCAGGTCGGTGTCGACGTCGCCGTGCGCGGCATCGAAGTCGAGGGCTAGGACTGTGGTGCGGCCCTTGGTTGTGTACAGGTACACCGCGGCGGGCCGGGTGGGCAGGGCGTCGCTGCGTCGGCCGGTGTCGCTGAATTTGCCGGTTTCGGCGTTGTACAGGCGCATGGTGCGCCGGCCGGGGGCGCTGATCAGCGGCGCGAGGGTGCGCCAGATCTGCCGGGGATGACTGGGGGTGGCGGCCGGGGGCCGTGCCAGGGCGGTCATCGCGGTGGTGCCCAAAGCTGCTGGGCACCAACATGATTCGGGTACGGCACGACACGCGCGCCGTAATCGTTGCGGCTCACGAAGGTGTCCTCTATCGTGGAGCCAGCCCTGATGGCCGGTTCCAAGTGTTGATGCGGTGCGGTTGTAGGTGGCTATTCGGTCCGAAGGTGGTGCTTTGGACCGGAACCAGACGGCCCCGCTTCGGCGGGGTTTTCTGTTCTGACGGGTCGGTGGGGCGGCCGTGGTGTGCGCGTCCCGGTGGCCTGTCGGCTAGGTGGTGGTGTGCCTCCTGTGACTTGTGTTGTTGGTGAGTTTTGCACGAGTTGGCGGATTATCCGCGCAGACACGCTGGTCATGGTGGTCCGCGTGTCGGGATGCGCGGGTGGGCACGGGTGATGGCTTACGGCGCTTGGGACTAGGCGCCGATTACAGCGAAACCCGTCTGCGGGCCTGCGTGCGCCGCCGCTCGGCGCCGTTCGGAGCTTGGGCGGGACGGGAGCCCGCGGCGCCATAACGCGCCGGCCTTTCGGAGGACGTGACATCTGTGCAGGTAGAGCCTGTTTTGTGGACTAGACGGCAACCGGTGCCGACGGGTCACGCGCGCGGCGCGGCGACGTGCCTGGCTAATAGAGCGCGCACCCGAGCCGGCACCACCGTCGGCGGAGCCACCGCCATCCGCGCAGCCACCCGAGCGGCGTCCATACGCTCACCCGAGCCGACGACCTTGGGATCGTTCATCCGCCACGGCGTAGCCAGAAAAACTGGCGCCGACTGCACGATCTCGAGCAGCGTCCCAATGTCGGTGACATCACGCTGTTCGCTTCGCACGGTGCGCGCCAACACCTTCAGCACGAATGCGGCCTCGACATCGGGGACAGGAACACAGAAATCGACCGTGTCGCCGTCGGTCAGTCGCGCGCTCACGCTGACCTGTATTGGTGGTGATGCCAACGCCATTCGCAGTCCTGGAGTGCTGTCGAATGCTCTGCCCCCGACCTCCCGCACGCCCGGTTTGGCCAGGGTGGGCACGAGCAGATCGATCGCCAACTCGCCACGCGCGTAGCGGTTTCCAGCCTCAAGCTCGTACCCGAGCCCGGTGAGCTGCTCATGCAAACTGCCGGCCACCGATATGTCCGCCTCGATACCGGTGTCAGCATCCGACGTCACGCGCGGCGCACCCGGCTGGTCATAGATATGCCGCAGCAGCCGCACCATATGGCCACCAATCACGCGATAGTCCACATCGCCGGCGGCTGTCGCGACGTCCCGCAGCGCACGCATCCCATGGTCGTCGGCCGCCGCGGTACAGGCCAGCACCACCGATACCGAGTGGGTCACCGGCCCACGATCCAGTCGGTTAGCCGGCCAACGGCCCCGTCGTCGAGATCACCACTGGCGGAGAGGTCTTCGAGCACCACCACAGGATCCACGGTCGGAATGTCCACACTCACAGCGGCCCCGCTGGTGTGCCACCACGTGGCCGTCGACCAGATCGTGGCATCAGCCGGCACCCGCACGGTCAGTGTCGCCTCGGCCGCGGTGGACACCACCAAATCCAGGTCGGACACATCAAGCAGCTCAGCCGCATAGACCTGCGCGTGAGCCGGGACCCGCCACGGCGCCAGCACGTCAGCGGCGACTTCACCGCCGGCAAGGACCGGCACCGTCAGGTCCTCACCCAGCGCGATCACCGAGCGCACCTGGTCGACCACGGAATCGATGCCGTACCAGTACGTTTCGACCAGACCGGTATCCGTGCGCACCGACGCGAGCCGCCTGAGCACGTTGCGACGCGCGTCGGCTGTCATTGGAGTATCGGGCAATCGTTGTGTGGTAGCCATCCGGGACACCGCCTGCTGTGTGACACCGACCGCCGCGGCGATGTCGCTCTGCCGCAGCGGTTCGGTCGCCAAGACACAGACACGTTCGGCGGCCCTCAGGCGTCGCCGATGGTCGGTGTCGGCCGCGGGATGGGCGTCGGCGACCGGCGTGCCGTAGGCAGTGCCCAAGAGCACCAGCTCGCCGGTGCCCGTGACGTACAGATCGATCCACGGTTCGCTCAGCACCTGGCTGCGCGCCTGGTCGGCGATGCTCCGGCAGACGATCAGGAGCCGTCTGCGTGGCGTTCGGCCATGGTGGCGCAGCACCGGGTCGGCCGAGGTCAGGCGATCGAATACGAGCAGGTCGGCCGTGACGATGTTGCGACCTGCCTTGTAGGTGATCTCGGTGGCCGTGCCGCCAACGACTGTGACGCCGGCGCCGATCAGTCGAGCAGGGACGGACGACGGATACATGCCAATACTCTATCAATCGATCACAGTCAAACAACCAAATGCAGCGAAAGGTCGATCCTGTTGTTTGACTATCGGGCATTCATAAATGTATAAGTGCTCGTCGGAACCCACCGCGGCGCCGATAATCCTGTTTGCGCATCAGCGGCCGGCAGCGCGCAATGGTACCGGTCCGCAACCGGCGGCGACGGCCGACCAATCGGCCACCGGCCCAGCCCAGCCCAGCCCAGGCCAGACCGGGCCACCATCCATGCGGTCAGTGCTGCCGCTCCTCGGCCATGGCCGGGTGCCCGTCGCACGGCATTAGTGGCCCCATATGCGGTCGATATGGTGTTGGATCACTTGGTGTCATCACTGTTGAGTGCGGGGGCGGCGCACCCCTGTGCCTGCGGGCCGGTCTGCCCGCGATGGAGGCAACCGGCAGACACCGACGGAACCGCATCGGCTACCCCCGGTGGGTCAGGTACCTGCACGCTCAACTACCCGCTGTGGTGTTCTGTGTCGGTCGGCCAAAATTTAGTGTCGGTCACCGGCGCGGACAGCAATTACCCTCATTGGATGATGAAAGTTGCCGCTGCAAGGCCAGGTGCGCGATGAGCGCGGTGGCGCAGGCCTACGTTCAGGCACAAACCGCGATCGCCCATGCGAAGTCGTTGTTCGCTGCCGATCCGCTGCCCCCGACTGCCGCGATCAACAGCGCAGCCACGCTGTCCGATGCGCACGAATCTGCGATCGCAGCGTTGAGTAAAACGGCGGAACTTTCCGGTGAGACGGTGACCGGTTACCGCGACTTCGCGGCCAGCGCTGCTGCGCCGCTGTCTGCGGCAGCCAAGAATGATGCCCGCTTGGGCACGTTGCTTCAGGAAGCCGCGGAGATGTCGCAGACCGGGTCGGCCCAGCTGGAGTCGTTGTACCAGCAGCTGTTGGCGATGCGGCCGCGGGTTGCGGCCGCGAAGAGCGCCCCGGCCCAGCGCGCGGCGATCGCGGAACTGAATTCGTATGTTCGGCAGGCCGACCAGGTGGTCAAGACCGCCAACCGGGGGGCGAACAGCCTGACCGGGCAAATCCGGGCGCTGCAGTACCCCGGTGGGGCACCTGGCACCGCCGACGCCGGCGGCGATTTCGATCTGGATACCCAGTATGTCCGGCCCGCGAGCTATATCACCGGACCTGGTCGGGGACCTGTGCCCGAATCGGGCTATGAGTGTGTTACCGCGGTGACCGGCGTGACGATGACGGTCGTTCAGGTCACGCAGACGAAGACGTGGTGGACGCAGGCGGGCGGATCGGACGGGAAGCATTGCAAGTGAAAGAGTCGGTTGTGGCGGTCACGGCCGTGCCTGCGGCAACGCCGGAGGGGGAAGGTGAGCATGTCTAAGCATTGGTGGATCGAGAACTGGTGGGTTCTGGCGGCATTGGCGTACTGCGTTGTGTTGGCCGTGCTGGTCCGTGGTGGAGCGTGGGCCAAACACGGACCGAAAATTGTTTTGGCGGTGACGAGTGTGATTATCCTGCTGATTCCCGCCATGCCGTCGCCCGGTAATTACGTGAACGCGGTCCTTGTCGTGCTTAATCTGCTGGTGTTGTTCAGGACTGTTTTCGTTTCGGAGGCGGCGTCCAAGTCGGCAGATCGGTGAGTCCGGCGAGCGTCAATCCGATGGCCTTGGTGCTCGACCCCTCGGGCAAATCCATGGTGCAGTTCGGGGTGGGGTCACAACCGAACAGATGAGTGAGTCATGTGACCTGCGATCCGTCGGACTCCATGATTGTTGGCCAGAGGCCAGGGACGGCCAACGGTTCGCGTCTGGTCGTGCCGCCGCCAGTCGTGCACCGCTGTGTCTCGCTGGGCGGGTCGCGGCTCTTCCGTGGATGAACCTTGACGACTGACCCGGCGGCGCAGAACCGGCAATCGGACTCGGGCATGCTCGATGACACGGTGACCATGCGGTGTTCGGTGGGAGCGGTCGGCGACTATCCCGACCACGCCGCCGAGTGGGGGGATCTCGAGGCTGTCGCGCGGCTGTGGGCGGGTCCCGCCTTCCGAGAGGCGGTGCTGCTCGCCAGCCCGGTGCTGGCGGCGCAGGCCGACAAGCTGGTGTCGTCCCCGGGTGACGAGGCGCCGCTCAAGACGCGCAAACGCGTGCATAAAGCTCTGTTGAAGTACGCGCTGCGGATGAGCAGCCGGTGTACTCCGTTCGGGACGTTCGCGGGCTTGGCGCTGCTGCCGGTGGGTGACGGGGAACCGGTCCTGGGCACGTCGCACACCCGGCATGTGCGTGCCTCTGGCGCGGTCACCCGGCGCATGCTGCACGAGGCGCGGGCGATGCCGAATGCCCGGCTGTATCCCAACCCGGCGGTGATCGAACGCGCCGACCGGTTCGTCGTCACGGTCATGCGCGGTGTCGACGACACCCACACGCGGGCCGCTGTCAGAGCTACCGGCCCGGCACGGCTGGCTCTGGACACCGCTGTGGGTACCGCGGCGCGGCACATGATTGAGCAGCGGATCGTCGACGCTTATCCGGCCGCCGGTCTGGCGACGGTGGGCAAGCTGGTCGATGAGCTACTGGCCGCCGAGGTGCTGCTGTGCGAGGCGGAACACTCCGCGTTCGACGCCGACCCGCTGGCACGTATGCCCGACAGTATCGAGGGCGTTGCGCAGCTGCGGGCCGCCATCGCTCGGTACGCCGGCGCGGCCGACCCCGTCGCCGATGGCAGCCTTGCAGCCCTGCTGCGCTTGTGCGCAGCGGGCGATCTGCAACGCGACATTCATGTCGACCTGGAACTCGACCTGTCGGGGCAGGTGCCGGCGTCGGTGGTCACCGCGGCCCACGATGCCATCGCCGTTCTGGGCATCGCGATGGCTCATACGCCGGGGCCGCCGGCACTCGATCAGTTCAGCGCTGAGTTCGTGGAACGCTACGGCAACACCCTGGTGCCGTTTCTGACCGTGGTCGACGAGGAACTCGGGATCGGTTACCCGGTCGCGTACGACGCGGCCGTGTACCCCACTGACCCCGCCGATGACCCTGCGGCCGATCGACGCCGGGATCTGATCGCCGAGCTTTTGCAGCGGGCGGCCTCGCACAGCCCAGATACCGTGGAGCTGACTGATGCGGATTTGGCAGGCTTCCCTGAGCCCGACGGCATGCCCGGCAGTGTCGATGTCATGCTCAGGCTCCATCGCGGGTCGGCGGGCCTGCGGGCGACGGTCACTGGATTGGGCCTGCCTGGCGGTTCGGCCATCGGACGCTTTACTTCGGTCATGCCCGAGGCGCGGGACTTCGCGCAGCGCTGCGTGCAGTTCGACAGCTCCTGGTGGGCAGGACGCACCGGCGGCCAGGGCATCGTGTGCGGCATCGACTACATCGCTGGAACAGATTCCGTCAACGAAATTGCGGCCACAGCGCCGCTGTATCCCGCGGTCCTGGCAGTGAACGCTCGCCCGCACCACCGCGCCGGGCTGGTGCTTACTCTCGCCGACGTCTATCTGGGCTACGCGGACGGGCAGATGCGCATCGTCTTGGCCGATGGCACGCCGCTGTGCGTGCGTCAGCTCAACATGGCCACCACGCGCGCGTCAGCGAAAGCTGTTCGGCTCCTGCGGGATATCTGCGATTCGGGGACCCGGGTGCCGTACTGGTCCTGGGGCCAGGCCGAGGCGGTCGTGAATCGCCTTCCCGCGGTGCGGTACCGCGGGGTGATCCTCGCCGAGCAGCGGTGGCGCTATCCCGGCGCCGCCGATCACACCCGCATCGCGGTGCAGGACTGGCTCGCCGCGACGGGGGTCAGCCGCTACGTCCGTGTCGGACCGTACGACAATCAGCTGCATCTCGATACCCTCCATCCGGGGCACCTGGATCTGCTGCTCGATGAGATCGTCGCCGGCAATCGGTGGGTGGTGCGCGCGCCGACCCCGGAGCAGATGGGTGTGGTGGCCGACGGTAGGGCTGCCTTGCACTCGGCCGAGGTGGTGGTCACGGTCGCCGTCCCGACCGCATCACGCGTGGGGCCGGCCCTGATCGGCCAACCGCTTCACGATCCGCGCCAGGACCAGCATCGGTTGCTGATGCCGGGAGGCGAGTGGACCGCGTTCGCCATCACTGCGGCCCGCCACACCCACGACCGCATCGTGCAGGCGTTCGCCGCGGCCTTCCCTGGCCTGCTCGGGCGGTGGTATTTCGTGCGCTATCGCGACAATGACCGGGATCAGTTGCGGGTGCGGGTGCGGCGCCCGGTTGGTGAACTGGCCGATGTTCTGGGCTGGCTGGCTGATGCCCGCATGGCCGGGCGCATCGGCGACTACGCCATTCCCGTGTACCACCGCGAACTTGAGCGCTACGGCGGACCGGGAAGCTTCCCGTGTTACGAGCGACTGTTCTGCCTTGAAACTGCGCATATCGTTGCCGTGCTGCCGCTCGTCGGCGCGGTTCCTCCTGCTGCGGCGGGCTCGCCCCAGCTTCTGAGATCGGGCATCGATGCTGCCGCCGGCATCGTGTCGCAGTGGCTGAACTCGCTTGACCCGAGCCGAGTTAACACCGATGAGGTGATCGACATCGCCGTCGAGAACTACAGCCGTGAGCTCGGCGCGGTGGTGCACAAGATCAAAACTGCGCTGCGCCAACAACACCCGCGTATCGGGGCGGCGAGCGGTGCCCTGGCCGCTGGTCTGCGTGAGTTTTGGGCGGATCCTGCCCAGGCTGATGCGGTGCTCACGCCGGGTGTGCTGCAGAGCGCCAGTCACCTGCTGTGTAACCGGCTGGGCCTGCAGCGGCACGAGGAATATGCCGCCATGTGGCTGGTCAAGACTGAACGAAACCGTCTGCAGTGGCACGAGGGCAAGTCTCCGTTCGTGTTCGACCGGGTGGGTCTGGGAGGTGCACCGCTCCGCGATCGATAGAGGGTTCGGCAAGGTAGCGATGTACGTGTGTTGTTCTCGGTTGGCTGTGCGGTGTGGTGGTCACCGAAGTGGCGGCAGGCGACTGATCAGCAATCCGCTGGCCGGCGCTCGGCGGTGTACGACGTTCGCACTACCCGTGCGCTGGGGCATGAGATCGGCGCCCTCGTAAGGCGATCGATGCGCCGCTAGAGGGCCCTGGTGACGGCACGGTCCCTGGCGAGCCGGAGCGCATCGCATCACGTCACCGTGAAATCTCTGTGCCGACCACACCAGAGTCGGCCATAGGCTTGAGACGCAAGGTAAATCGTTGCTCCGATTGGCTCAAACCTCGGTCCTGCGGCCCGGCGCGGGAGCGGCACCCAAGGAGTCTGATGTCCACATTGCCCGATGCTTGCCGAAACCTGTGCTCCGCGAGGTCTTTCAGCATTGAACGCTGGCCGATATCGTTTCGGCGCGGCGCGTTTGGAGCGCGGACGGGTGTGGCATGAGCGCCCGGTCCTGGTGGCGGACGGTGCTGATCGCCGCGGTAACCACATCGATCGCCGGTAACGTCTACCACGCGCTGCTGACGGCGCCGCCCGCGCTGCGGGTGCCTGCCGCCCTCACTGCCGCCCTGCCGCCGCTGGCCGTGTTCGGCGTGACGGAAGGATTGATGCGCAGCGCAGGAGCCGGTACCCGCAAAGTCGCGTACCGGGCCGGCGTGGCCGCAGCGGTCGGGATCGCCCTGATCGCTTTCGTGCTGTCTTTTACCGCGTTGCGCAGTTTAGCGGTCATGATGGGCGAACCTCCTTCTGTTGCAGCCGGTTTGCCGCTGCTTGCGGACCTGTTGGTTGCCGCGAGCAGCGTTATGCTGCTGTCGTTCAGGCCCGCCAGCCGAGTCGTCGCTGAGGCAGCGCCGCCTGTAGTCACTGCACCCGCGCTGGCGACCCCGATCGTTCCGCCGCCGATACCTGAACCGATTGCGTTTGCGCCAGAACGCGTTTCGGCACAGGAACCGGCGCCGGTGATTCGCGCGCCAGAGCCGGCACCAGAGCCGCAGACTGGGCCGATGACAGTATCAGATGTGTCGGACCCGGCGTCGGTGAAGCCGGCAGCTGTCGAAATGCCGGTGCCGGTGCAGCAGCCCGACCGGCGGCCGGCGGCGACCACGTCGGTCACCCCGATCACCGCCGCCCGCACCAGCGTCGACAACCGGGCCCACTACCGTGCGGTGGCCGAGGAACTGGTAGATCATCGCGGCCTGAATGTCCGCCGCGGTAAAGACCTGGTCGCTGCGGTGTTGTGCGACAGGGAATCGGGGATGCGTAACAACGAAATCGCCGGCCGCCACGAGGTTCACCATTCGGTGGTCAAGAAGATTTTCGACGCCGCCGATGAACTCGCCGCCGTCTAACATGCGGCGCAAGCCGATCTGCGAGACCGAGGGCGTAACCGTGATTGATGAAGCCGGAAGCCAAGACACCACCAAGCCCGGCGCCGAGCCACCTCCAGGGCTGGTGTGGCTTGCCAAAAGGCGTTGCGACACCATCGATTCCACGCTAATCGCACGCTCAGACGGCGTGGCGATCTGGCAGACCGAAAAGACCAGCAGCCGCGACTTGCCCAGGTGGCGACCGCCGTTCGGCATGACCCCGAGCGGGCTGTTCCGCGGCTTTCCGATCGAGCGTCTGCACGACGTGCTCGAACATGGCCTCGATGTGGCACCGCAGTCGGCGTTCTTCGCGACCCGCTACCCGGACAAGGCGTGGGAGTACCCGGTGGGCCGGAACCTGGCGGCCATGCTGATCCTTGACTCCGCACAATCAGCGCCAAGCTGGGTCACCAAACCGGCCGCGGCCGATGATTCGTGGCAGCCGGACAAAGCCAGCTACCCGAACGAATACGTCGACAGCGGCAGATTGGTGCACACGCGGTTCGCACGTGACCGCGGGTCACGCCACTTCACCTACGAGTCGATGTACGGGTTCTGGGTTCCGGGAGATGCCCGGGCCGCACTGCTCGGCATCCTGCTCGGCGGCCCGCAAGACACGATGCGTGTGCTTCTGGAAAGCCTGCAGGGCAGCGGGTCGTATGGCCTGGAATTGGTGCCCTGACCTCGGGGCCGGCGCATCCGGTGTCTACGGGTGCCGGACCGGCACTTGCTTGTAACCTGCATATCTGGCGCGGTAGCGCCACGGACGGGGGGACGTCAACATGAGTGGACCGGGGGGCGGGGACTGGCCACCGCAGCAAGGCTGGGGCGTTAACCCGCAGGGCCAGCCACCGACCGATCCGCACGCCGGGGGCTACAACCCGCCACACGTGCCAATACTTGCCCCTGGTGGCTTTTACAGGCCGCCGCCGGGCCCCTGGCCGCAGGGCGTCCAGGGCCCGGTTCGTCGATCGAAGCGCAAGTTGGTGATCGGTGCCGTCGCCGGCGTCGTTGTGCCTGCCGTTGGCGGTGTCGCTGCGTAGCCGTGCAGCAGAAGGATGGTCGCCTCGACGTAGCTGGGGCAGTACTCGCGCACAGCCAGTTCGACGCCATCGGCGGTGGCCACCGTGTAGTGGGCGGTGAGGCTGTCGTCGGGGTAAGTGGTGACAGATGGTCCAGCCAGCATGGCGGTCATATCACGCTCCGTTGAGGCGTGCAGGGATGGTGGTGGCTGGTGGCGCGGTAGGTTCACCACACCCTCCGGGCCCGAACTGCTGCCAGGGCACAAACCGCTCCCCGGCGCACCAGAATCCCCAGGTTCGGCGGTGGGGTCCGGTGATGATCACTGTGCTGCAGGGCTTTTCGGCTACCCCGCGTTCGTTGGTGGTGCGTTCCAACTGCACGCTGCGGCGCCATGTGGAGGGTCGAAATACGACGGACCCGGCTGTGCGGCGGCGTGCACGTCCGATGTTGTCCAGCTCTAGGTAGCTGCCGCGCAGGCATATTGAGACGAACGACCACGGATGATCGTGCGGTGTGGGGTCATCGGATCCGATGAATCGGTGAAAGTAGATGTTGCAGAACCGATTCGGCTTGATGAGGAAGTGCCGCAGCAGGTACGGCTGCCCCGCGTTGGCGATCACCTGATGAGGTCGGCCGCTCAGAAGTTGCGCGAGCCAGGATCGGCCGGCGTTGGGGGTGCTGACGGTTTCGGTCATTGCGCACCCCGGGTTGGGTAGGACGCCAGCACCCTTTTGGTGCGTTGGCTAGAGAATGGGCAGCCCGGCTGTGGGCGTAACGGTTATCTCGGCGGCGGCGCTGGGCCGTCAGATGGTGTTCACCTGGCGCCGAGGGTGCGGGTGTGCGCATGAGGACACCTGCATGTGCCGGTCAGGGAATCTCGGGCTGGTCGGCGTAGCCGCCATAAGCGGCCAGCGACTGCAACTGACGCAGCGCGAACTGCCGGCCGCGGCCCTCTGAGGGGACGTGGACCCCCGCGACCATGCCCTCGATGCCGGGGGACTCGATCGCTTCCTTGGCGCAGCGGAACCGCCGCGGGCACGCACGGCACAGGGCCTTCAGAGCAGGATCATCGCCGCCGGCATCCCAGCGATCTGGGTCCAACATGCACGGCGTCACGGTTTGAATTGACGGCTTTTCCAGCATCACGGTCACAGTCGCCCCTCCCACTGGGCTCGTTCCAACGATGCACGCAACGTTAACGTTCTAACTTAAGTTCCGCAAGTTATAACCTTAGTTTTCTACCTAAGTTTACGAGCGGGGACCCGTGCGAGTAACTTAATAGAGTTGGCTAGACGCGCGGTAGACCGCGCACTTAAGTTCAGGCGGACGCAGCCGATACACTGATCCGATGCACGACGACGCGCACGCCGCCGGCGTGACCCGCGCCGGAGCGGAGTTTGCTGCCCGCCGTGCTGAACTGAACATCACCGTCAAAGACGTGGTGGACAGCAAGGTCCTGTCCCGACCGGCCCTCGACAAGTTCGAGAAAGGCCAAGCCTGGCCACGCGAGCGCACACGCACTCGGCTCGAAGGGCTCGTCCAGTGGCCGGCGGGCACCTTGAAAAGCCACTACGAAGCCGGTGCGGGCATCAGTGAACAGGACCAACTCGAAGGCAACGCGCGCGCCGGCGCCGCGTTCGCGGCCCGCCGCGAACAGCTCGGCATCACCCAGCTTGAAGTGGCCGAACAAAAGATCATGTCCGTGCCAGCTCTGATTGCGTTCGAGAAAGGCCGATCATGGCCGCGGGAGCGGCGACGTGCCACGCTCGAACAGCTCGTCCATTGGCCCCCAGGCACCCTGGCGAGCCTGCAAAGCGGCGCCATGACTGCGATCGGCGGCGAACCTGACCCGGGCCCAGCACCCGCCTCGGATCCGGCAACATTGATGGCTGAGGCAGTGAAGTTAGCGCTTACCAGCGCTCGCGACAAACTTAAGGATTTGCCGCCCGATAGCGCGCCGTCGTTCATCGAAGAGGCCCGGCCCATTATGGCCAGCTTGCGCAGCCTCCAGGCCTTAGCTTCGCGCGCCGTGCGTGCCAACGTTGGCTCTGTCAGTGCAGTACAAGCGCTCGAAGACATCACCGCGTGTTTCGAGGATCTGATGGGGCGCGTCGCGGCGCACCCCGGCGCGAGCCTGGGTCAGAAGCTGTACGTGGCCCGCAGGAAAGGACAATTGAGCGTTCAGGAAGTCGCGGACATCCTCGATATGCCGGCCACGATGGTCACCACGATCGAGGCCGACGAGCAGGAGCTGAGCGATGACTACCGTGAGCGCGTTGAGCAGCTGATCCGAACACTCACGTTTCTCAAGCGCTAATCGCCGCCCAGTTCGTCAGGACCCGCCGGAACTTGCCGAACACCTAGCATGACTGCCGACCTGGCTACCTCTTGCGGTTGTCGCTCCGAAGCTGCACGAGCCGTTCAGCCAGCGTTCCCTGCCCTGCCTCGTACAGCGCGTTGGTCATGGTGAGTGCGCGCTCCACCGCTTCGTCGTTCTCTGCGAGTAGTGGCATCAGTGGTGGTGGGCCAGGATTGGTAACGGTGCATCTGATCTTGACTTCCTCCCCACGGCTGAAGCCGGGGGATTCCAACTCGTTCACGCTGCGGGTGCAGTGTGGGCGGGTTGGGGCAGTAATCCCTCGCGGTTTCCTGCTGGTTCCTGCGTCCGCGTGCCCCCAACACCTGCGGGTGCTGGGGGTACTCGGCAGGCGGTGACCGCAAGCCCTGCGGCCAATATGTTTCTGGCGGCGTTCACGTCCGCATGCTCGACGTGCGCGCAGTGGGTGCACCGGAATACCGCTTGGCTCTCACGGGATTTCGGGTCCACCTGCCCACACACCGAGCAGCGTTGCGACGTGTACGCCGCCGGCACTGATATCACGGTCGTCCGGGTGTACCGGGCCGCCGAGGCCAGCGCCAACGCCAGCTGATGCCACCCCTTGGCGAGGATGGCGCGGTTGAGCCCGGACTTGGCTGCCACGCCCCGGCCCGGGTCCTGCAGGGTTCCTTTCGCCGTGCGAGTCATGTTGCGGGTCTTTAGGTCTTCGAGCACCACCACAGCGTTTGCCACGGTCAACTGATGTGCTGTTTGGGCACAGAAATCTAGCCGGCGGCGGCGTTCGCGGGCCCGAACCTGCGCCAGCGCGGCCCGCACCTTGGCGCGGTTGACCGACCCTTTCGCCGCACGGGCCAGCTTGCGCTGCAGCGCCACCACTCGGCGGCGCTCACCAGCGGTGGTGAACGGCCGGTCGATCAGCTCACCGCTGCTGGTGGCCAGCGCTACCGCCACACCCCGGTCAATGCCGACCGCCGCACCCGGCTGCGCGTGCACCGCACCAGCGGCGATGCCGTCGTCGACGAGCACCGACAGATACCAATGCCGACCCTCGCGGCAGAGGGTGGCTGAGCGGATCACCACACCGGCCAGTGAACGTGAGGACCGGTATTTCACCCACCCCAGCTTCGGCAGCTTGATGCGGGCATGGCGCCGATTCAATTGCTCGACAACCATTTTGTTTCCCTCGGGGAACCGGAACGACGGCGCCCACCGGCGCCCCGAGCGCCAATGCACCCGGAACGTCCCATGCGTGCGGCACGCCTTGTCCAGGTCCATCAGGGTCTGCTGTAGGCAATGCCCCGGAACATCTTTGAGCCACGGGTGCTCGGCCTTGGCCTCGGCCAACTCTTTGGCCTGTGGTGCGTAGTTCATCCACGCGCCGCGGCGTCGATACGCGCGGCGCTGCTCCAAACCAGTGTTCCACACCGACCGGCACACATCACCGATCCGCTGCGCGAACTCGGCTTGCGCGTCGGTGAACTCGACCCGAAACCGCCGCCCCGTCAACATGATTCAGCGTTCTTTCTGCGTCTCGACGTAGCGTTTGATCGCCGATAACGGCGCACCGCCGACCGTCGCGACAAAGTAGGAGTTGGTCCACAACGACGGCAACCGCGATCAGCTCGGGGAATTCTGCCCGCAGCACCCGCGACGACCGCCCTTTTATAGCCTTCACCAGACGGTGCACCCCGAACTGAATGAGCATGTCCGCCGCGAGTGCCGGGGCTGGATCGGGGTGCCGCAGATCGAGAGCCCACAGTGTTCGCAAGCCTTCGCCGCCGGCCCGCAGGCGAGCCGCGACGGTGTCGAGTGCCCGTGCCCGGGCCGGATCTAGGTTCGCTCCAAAACCCCACGGCGCGAGCGTGATCCATTCGGAAAGTCGGACGTCGCCGAAGATCCGCCCCGTGCCGAGAAAATAGTTCGGGAGGCAGCACCCGGGCCACTGTGGGGGCCAGGGGAGCCTGTCGTCGTCCCAGCGGTAGGTGTAGCGGAAACTGATCTGTGCGCGCAGCTGGTCGGGGAGCTGCAGGGCGTCCAAATCCGCGCGCAGGCGGTTAGCCCCGCACCATTCTTCGACGACTGCGGTGTCACCCATCGCCCGCGACCTTGCGCAGCCCCTGACGTCCGTCAAGCGGGATCAGATGAAACTCAAGTTGGCCGTTTGATGCCTCGGCGCGCAGTAGCGGGGGTACGGCTGGATCGTCGGCAAGCAGCAATGTCAGCTCGTATTCACCAATCCGGCCGTGGCCGCTGTAGGCGTACGGTGCTAAGGGCCCGTTCTCGGCCGCAGAGCGCGCGGCCTGCGGATAGGCATCCAAGTATTCGTCGTCGGTGACGCGGGCGCCGGACACGGTGCTGAGATTGGTGATGATCTGAGGCAACGGATGCTTGCGCAGACGCAGTTCGGTAATCGCGGTCAGGCCTTCGGCGAGGTCGATGCCACTGGCCACCAGGGTGTCGGTGTCGACCTGGACAGTGATCTCCGTTTCTAGGGGTGGCTGCCCGGTCAGGCTGTCCAGGGGATGGTCCGGGTCGGCGGTGCCGGGGAACTGCACCACTTTGACCGATGTGGCGGGGGTGCCGAGCACCCGGCAGTATTCGGTGCGGAACCGTTCTGGGTCGTTCATCTGCGGATCTCCTTTCGAGGCAGCAGAACTCGTGCTGTTAAAGGTCGAATAGGGCCAGCTGGACCGGCTTTTTGGCGGCCTTCTTGACTGCCTTTCTCGCCGGCTTTTTGACCGGTTGTTTCACCGGCGGCTGGGCCGGGGTGGCGCGGCCGCGGGCGTGGCCGGCCTTGCGGGCTTCCAGGTGAGCCACGTGGTCGATCGCCGCGTTCGCGATGACGGTGTTACATGTCCGCGGGTCGGGGTCCGCTTCGATCGATTGCCGAAACGCGGCCGGCAACTGGTCCATGTGCCGGCCGCACATCAAGCTATCGCTGGGTTCGTCGCAGCCTTTGGCGCGGCAGTGGTGCTCGGACATGGTGCTCCTAAGCAATCCGCGGGGCGCGGCTGTCGGTATCGGGGTGCCGGACCCGGGGCGAGGGGCTGCCGGTCATATGGCCGATGGCGGCGGCGAACAGATCGGGGATCGCGCGGCGGCTCGGCGCATGGTCGTTGTAGTAGCCGAGCGTCGTATGCGGAGGCAGCGCGGCTCGCAGTGCAGCCATGATCACCGCGTAGGGTGCACGCATTTCGGTTTGGCGCCACCCGTGCTCGGCGCACGCGTACACGCTGAATTTCCGTGGTGACCAGAGCTGTTGAGCGATGCCGCGACCTGCCCGTAGCGCGGCAATGGCGTCCCCGCGTATCTGCCTGCGGTCGGTAGTTGCACTATGGGCTGCCCACTGGGCGGGGTCGGCGCTGTAGCTGTGATGGATGGGCGTACCGGTCCTGGCGTAGGCGATGGCCAGCAGGGTGTTGAGGTCGGCGATGGCCTTGTCGGCGGCGGTCTGCTCGGGCACGGTGATCGCGCCCGAGGGGTAGACGTCGACCAGCCAGCCGCGCCAGCTGAGGCGGGTCGCGGGCCCTGCGGTGAGCTGGACGTGGTCGACGCCCAGCTCCGTACCGGGGACGTAGTCGATGCCCATGCGCTGTCTCCTTACTGTGCGTGGCGTCGGTCAATGGGTCGATGACGCCGCTGGCGGCGCCAGTTGGTAGTCATGGTTGAAGGTGGCGGCAACCGCTGAAATGACTTGGGGGGCAACGGTGGTGTCGAGGTGCAGCGTCAGCTCACGGTTGTACTGCAGGCTGGCAGTGGTGATGTTGGTGCTGCCGATGTCTAATGTGGTGCCGTCCACGAGGATCGATTTCTCGTGCATGTAGAGCGCCGGGGGGCGGCGGGTAGCAGGTGCACCGAGCAGCCGGCGGCGGTGAGTTCACCGATAGCGCGGGCCCATTGAGGGTTGTCGGTCAATACCATTCGGCACGCCACGCCACGGCGGGCGACCCGATCGATCTCGCTGATGGTGGCTTGGTCGGACAGTTCCTCGGCTGTGATGTCGACGCTGCGGGTCGCAGAGTCGAGGTGGCGCAGCAGCGAAGGACGCGCGCCGGGCGACCACAGCAGGTGCTCTCCGGTGACGGCTGCCGGTGGTAAGTTGCTGGCTGCGGCTTCGAAGTCTCCGTCAAAGGTGGTGGCGATGGCTGACACATCTTGTGCCACAGCGTCAATGATCCAAGCGTCGCGGCCAGTGGGATAGTAATGGGCCATGAGGTTTCCGGTGCCGACGGCCGCGATTCGCTTATCCACGATGAGGGTCTTCTGGTGCACGATGACACTGTCGGAGGCCCATTTGGCGTCGACGCCGCTGGCCTTCAGCGCGGAGTAGGCAGCGGTGTTGGTGGTGCGTCCGTGGTAGGCGCTGTTTAGTAGCACCTGCACCGCCAGCCCCCGTTTTCGAGCTGCGATTAGCTTCTTGACGGCGGCGTCGTCAGCGAGCCCGTAGATGACCAGCCGGACCGACTCGGTGGCCTCGTCGATCAAGTCCATGACCGGCCTCATGCCGGCATCGGGTTGTTGGATCAAGGTGTAGGGCGCGGCCGGCGACGCCACCTGTGGGGCGATGGCGTTGGTGTGCGCCAGCGAGCATCCGGCGGTCACGACCGCGGTCGTGACGGCCACAAGACCCTTGAGGGCGGCCGCGAGTGAAAAGCTCATAGCACCAAGGGTATTGCCGTCTTGCGGCAGGTCTGAACGCTAAATTGCTGGGCTGACCTGCGCTCGACCGGTCGTACAATCGCGCGGGTGCGCGGCATCAAATTTGTGTGCTGAGCATGGGTTGGTGGCCCCGATACTGGTTATGTGTCTTTAGGTGCGTTGGTGCGGCAGGTCGAAGGGGCGTTGGGCCGCGCCCATGCGCTGTTCGGTGATCCGCCCGATGCCGCCGGTGCGGCCGCCCTGGGCGCCAGCAACAACCTGGCCGAAGCCGGCGGCGGAGTGCGCGCCGGCCGGGTCAAGATGGCCGGCCTGTCCGGGGCGATGCCGCAGGGCTACCACACCTTCGCCACCGACGCCGCGCCCGCACTCGATGCCGCCGCCGGCTCAGACCAGAAACTGTCCGATCACCTGAACGACGCCACCCGCTCCGACCGCACCGGCCGCAGCACCTCCGGCGACGTACTCACCGGCGCCTCCAGCGACACCAACGCGATCGCCCCCACCACCGGCACCCCGGCCGGCAAGATCGCCTTGGTGCGCGCGCTGCGCGCCCGCATCGCCCAGCAGGACGAAGTCGTCAAGGCCTACCAGGCCCGCGATGCCCGCCTGACCGCGATGCTGCGCTCAACGATGTACGGTGGCGGACGCCGTGGCGGCGGAATGCCCATGGGCTCCATGCCTTTTGGCGGACTCGGCGGCGGCTCCGGCAGCGGCGGTGGCGGCTCCATGCTCGGATCAGGAATGTCGCCGCTGACTCAGCTGGCAGGCAATTTCTCGCGTATGGGCTCCAACCCGCGAACAGCCGAGCTGTCGGGCCTCGCTGGCCCATCGGGTCCGGTGGGTATGCCGCTAGGGGCGTTGACTGTCAACTCGAGTCCGCGCGAAATTGCGGCCGCGATCGTGCATGAGGCGCACCGACGCGGATATTCGCGTCAGCAGACGGAAGTCATTCTCGCGGACGGCTTTTGCGAATCCAACCTTAACGGGAAGGCGAAGGGCGGCGGCGGACTCTGGCATGGGGTTTTTCAACAGGACGCCAGTTACCCCGGCCGGGACAATCCGAATCTGAATATCGAGGAGTACTTCAACCGCCTGGAGCACCACGGCGGGCCCCGCAGCCCCGACATCGCAAAGAGTATTTTCTGGCTGCAGCAGCGCCCAGGCGACCCGAGCGCCGAGATCGCTTATGCCAGGGGACGCAGGGGTTACCTCGACGAGGTACTTAGACAGCTGCCCCGGGCGAAGCAGATGTACGCGTCGATCGTCGGGGTTTAGCAGCTGTAGGGTGCAATTCTCCGTGGCGGATTGCATTCTGAGATGTCGGAAGTTGGCGGATCCGCCAACTAGAATGCACAAATCGACGGCGCCCGGCGCGGATATAATCAGGCTATTGGTAGCAGGCTCTGTTGCGTGGTCAGACTAAGTGGTCGGGCTATATTGCCGAATTATCTGACCGTAGAGGTTATTTCGTGTTTTGCGGGCCGCACGAAGCTATGGATGGCGGGCGCAGTTGATCCCCTCGGCTGCGTGTCAGTGGGCTGCGCTGTGTGCAAATGTAGACAGACTCGCTTGTAGCACATTGTGGACTACAGTGGATGTATGGAGGAGATCGGCGTCCGAGAACTACGCCAGCACGCATCTCGCTACCTTGCCCGCGTCGAAGCCGGTGAAGTACTCGGCGTCACTAGCAACGGGCGCCTTGTCGCGCGTCTGGTCCCCGTGCAAGCAGCAACCCGGACACGTGAGTCTTTGATCGGGTCCGGCGCCCTTATCCCGGCGCGCCGTCCGCAGAATCTGTTCGACACGATCGCCGTGACACCGGCACGTGCCCGCACACGAACCTTGACCGATATCCTTATGGAAATGCGTAACGCGCAGTGATTTACATGGACAGCTCGGCGCTCACCAAGCTGCTGATCGCCGAGGCCGAGACGCCAGAGCTGCAGGCGTGGATTGCCACGCAACACAGCCAGGGTGAGTACGTCGCCACGAGCGCACTCGGTCGAATCGAACTGATGAGGGACATCGCCCGATACGGAGATCCTAACCAAACCGAGCGTGCCCTCTACTTCCTTGACGGCTTTGACGTTGTCCCTCTAACCGATCGAATCCTCACCCACGCTGAAACGCTCGGACCGCCCACCTTGTGTCCCCTCGATGCGATCCACCTGGCAGCCGCATCCTCGATGGGGGAGGCCCTAACGACCTTCGTCACCTACGATCACTGTCTGCTCGACGGGTGCCGCCATCTTGGAATACGAACAGCGTCACCCGGGGCCGTCCGTTAACACGACTGAAAGCATCACCGGAACAAGGTAATTTGCTCTGATGCCCCTTGCTTCAGGAGAAATGATCAATGCCACTCCGTGCACGCGATTACTGATGACGAGCTCGAGGTCGTCACGCCCGACGGCGAACAAAACGGGCACAATAGTATTTCGTTAGCTTGCATCAGCGAGGTGATGTCATGGGCGGCGATGATGAGTTCGACCGGTTGCTTCATGAGCGATTCGGCATCGGGCGCGATGCGTTCGTTGCGGTGCTTAAGAACCTTCCGTTGGTGCGGCCGTGGGCAATGCCATTGTCTGCCCGCGATGCCCAGTTGCTCGATGATGCGGGCTTTCGTGAGGGCCCGTACTGCGTCATCGGTTCGGGCACCGCGGTTACTAGATATGTTGAAGGGCTCGGTGTTTCGTCTTTCACCGTCGACGATGTCACGACCGGCTTGGACTTGAGTGCGCCTCAAGTTCAGCGGATGCGGGTCGCCGGTGAACTGTGGGCGATCCTTGACCAACAGGTGTGGCTGTTCCCCGTGATCCAATTCGATATCGACTCAGTGACCGGCGACCCTGTCCGACAAGTCCGTGGGCTGGCCGAGGTGTTGAAGGCGCTGCCGGCCGACCTGCACCCTGTCGCGATCGAAGGCTTCCTGCGTACTCCGCAGCCTGACCTGTATTGCGGCCGGGCGCAGACGCCGCTCGACTGGTTGCGTGAGGGAGGCGACATCGACGCCGTCGTGGCCATCGCGCTGAGCAGTGACTGGTACGGCCGATGACGGCAACTCTTTCTTATCCCTTATCCGCAGCCGTCCTCGATCGGTATCTATCACAGGGCCGCATAGGACCTTCCCTCCAGACCTCTTCGCTGGCGGCAGCGGGTGCCTCGATGTCCCTCCCAAACCATCGCGTCGCAACGTTTCCAGGTGTTGCGTTTGGGCTTGAAACCATAGCAGTACGCAGATGAACCGGTTCAATCACGTTGATTGCGTAGGTAATTGACTCGGCGGGTCCCAGATCTCTGTGTACTTCGGCGTGAATCGCTGCGATAATGATCGATTGCGGCATTCGTGCCGCACGGAGTCGGAATGCCTGCCAGTGTCGAGGTCGATGTTGATTCCGCGGTTATAGAGTATCGGTCCGCGGAAGGAGAGGTGTGCGCTCGGACCGCTGACCGGCTGGCCCTCAGCGTGCTGTTTGCCGCGGCTCCATGGCGAACATTTCGCTGGTATCAGGGGCAACGTCACTACTCGGGGATGTATTGGGCGGCCACTGAATCCCACCACGTTGCTTATGAGTCGAGGTTGGAGTTGTCGGCCCTGCTGATGGCCGAT
Organism: Mycolicibacterium sp. CBMA 226; assembly: GCF_009729075.1. Classification (GTDB taxonomy): domain Bacteria; phylum Actinomycetota; class Actinomycetes; order Mycobacteriales; family Mycobacteriaceae; genus Mycobacterium. The sequence goes on from NZ_VTGY01000022.1 coordinate 258,646, forward strand.
TTCGACCTGTCGGTGCACAACATCAAATCGCAACCTTTCCGGCTGGTGGCTTTCGTGAACGGCCGGACCCATCGCCACGTTCCTGATTATTTGTTGCGCACCGACTCCGGCCCCGTGGTCGTTGACGTGGTACGCGGTGAGCGGTTGAAGCAGCCCAAGATCAAGGTGCTGTGTGCGTGGACGAAGCGGGTGGTCGAGTCCTTGTCATGGCGGTACGAGGTGGTGTCTGAACAGCCCCCTGTGCTGTTGGCCAATGTGCGTTTCTTGGCGGGCTGTCGCCGGGAGCGATTCATCAATGATGCCGTGCTGAGTCATTTGCGTTCTTACGTCGGCGATTTGGATGGTATGTGCATCGATGACGCAATCCGTCGGTTTGCGGACGAATTTCCGCAACCGCTGGTTCGCAGCGCGCTGACCCACATGCTATGGCGCCAGGAACTGATCGTTGATCTCACTCAACAGTTAAGACCCACAACGGTATTGGAGGCGAAAAATGAATAGCGCAGGTGTTCGGGTCGGTGTGGGATACCGCTTTCACTACGAAGGCGAGCTCGTGGAGATTGTCCAAATGCACTTTGAGGGAGCGGCATCGGACGTGCTCGCCAAGTCGCTCAATGGGAAGGCAGTCCGCCGCCTATCCATCGATGATGTGATGAATGCGGAACGTGCACAACTACTTTCCGCTGAACAAGGACCGTCGTCTGGCGATGATCCGGACTTCGCCAGTGTTGTGTTGTGGGCAGCCCCTGACGCTGAGCGCCACCGGGCGTTGGAGCGAGCTGAACACGTACGGGAGGTACGGACCGGATACCGGTCGGGTACTGCAGAGCAGAAGCTTCCGCTCGAGCCGCTGCCTGAGTACCGCCCCGAGCTTCCTCTGGGACAACGCATCGCAGCCAAAGTTGCTGAGCTTCAACGTGCAGGCGAGCACACATGCAGTTCCCGCACGTTCGAGCGCTGGATGGCGCAATATCAGGCAAATGGGGAGGCGGGCCTGATCTCGCAGCGGGTCGTCCAACCCGGCATTGGTAGCCGAACAGATCCGCGGTGGAAAGAAACTGCACTGGAAGTCATGTGCGAATTCACCGATTTATCGACCCCGACAAAGAACTTAGTGATCCGTCTTACCAACGCGCGGGTGAAGAAACGTTTCGGCGAGGGGGTAGTCAAGCTGCCCTGCCGGCGCACCGCATACAAGATTCTCGACGAACTCGAACACGAGAAGCACGCGCTGTTCGTCAAGAGCACGAAACGCAACCGGGACATCGCCGCCCGCCCCACAGAGTCCTACGGCAAGCTGCACCCGACGCGGCCGGGGGAGTTCATGCTGATGGATACGACCCGCCTTGACGTGTACGCAATGGACCCGAACACGTTGTTGTGGGTCAACGCCGAGCTGACCGTCGTGATGGATTGGTATTCCCGCTGCATCGTCGGTTTGCGGCTGACTCCCGTATCGACGAAGGCCATCGATGCCGCTGCTGTGCTGTATCAGGCGTTTCGGCCGCCGCCGGCGGGTCGGGACTGGCCCGCCGAGGCGGTATGGCCCCCGCACGGTGTGCCGCGGTCGGTGCTCGTTGAAGATGAGACGCTCAATTCGGAGAGCGTGATCGCCGCCGCTACACCTGCGATCGTCCCGGAGACACTGATCGTCGATCACGGCAAGATCTACGTCGGCGCGCACCTCAACAGCGTGTGCCAACGCCTCGGGATTTCGATTCAGCCGGCACGACTGCGCACGGGCCGAGACAAAGGACCGGTCGAACGTTTCTTCCGTACCTTGCGCCAAGAGTGCTTACAGGAACTGCCCGGATACAAGGGTCCGGACGTCTACTCCCGTGGCGTGGCTCCCGAAAAGGACACCTTCTTCTATCTCGACGAGCTTGAAGATGCCATCCGAGATTGGATCGGGACCAATTACCACCACCGCAGCCGCAAAAGTCTGAGGGGCCTGGAGGTGAACGCTCTAGAGATGTCCCCGGCCGAGAAATTCGCTGAGGGGGTCGCGAAGGCTGGGTACCTCGAAGTTGCCCGCGATCCGTTGTTGGCGTTGGAATTCCTTCCCGTGGTGGAATGCACGTTGCAGCCCTACGGCATCGAGTGGAACAAGCGAATTTACCGCGGCGCGGGTATCGCCGGCCGAGCCGGCGAACGCAGCCCCTACCTGAACCGCAAACGCAAATGGCCGATTCATGTGAACCCTGACGACATCACGAAAGTGTTCTTCCGAGACCCCCGCACGCGCCAAGTGCACCCGTTGGTCTGGGAGTACGCTGACGTGCTGAACGGGCCGATGAGCGAAGAACAACTGAAGTTCGAGCGACGCCTGGCCAAAGCCCAAAATCGTTACGTCGATGACCCTTTGGCGATCGAAAACTTCCTAATGCGCCACAGCCTGAGCTCGGGCGCGACCAGGGCGGAACAGCGCATGATGTTGCGGGTATCACGGGAAGTGTCCTCGCTGATTGGCGATATCAATGTCGCCTTGGAGGTTTCGCAACTCCCCAGCGTCAAGAAGGTGGCGGACCGCATTGCCGGCGCAGAGCCGCACCCAGATCAACTCCCCGACGAAGGCGAGGCCAACGAGTTCGTCGACGAGCTCGACGATGAACCCGACACCGAGCCGATCACCGATGCCGACTACTACCGCGATGTTTTGGAGGTCCGATGACTACCACCACTGATCCGATGACTACAACTGCGCAGCGACGTCGCGCGACGCGCACAGGTCGGGCGGACAAAAAGCCGGACCCCTCGATGCGCGATCCGCACGAGTACTTGGACAACCTTTCGCTGGCACGCAAAGAAGGATGGCGCGACATGGTCAACGCCGTGCCACGCGAACCACCGGAACCGCTGTCCGCCAGCCAAATTCGCCGACTCGGTACCCAGGCCGCCGCCGAATACAACGCAGCGCGGCTGCGCTGGCACGCCCAGATGGGCACCATCATGACCCCGGAATGCCAGTCGGTGCTCGAACAACTTGAAGATTTCGTGGCCTGCAACTGCCAGACTGGCGCGGACTGCAAACCGATCGTGGCCTTGAGCGGCCTACCGGGCTTAGGCAAGAGCACTGTCAGCCAGGTGTTCGGTAAGGCGATTCACGAGCAGCAGATTGCGGAGTATGGGGAGTTCACCCGCGTCGGGGATGAGCGCTGGCCGGTGTGCCGGATCGGTATGACAGGGGCGACGGGCATTCGGGAGTTCCTCGCGGCAATATGTGACTTCTACGCTCAGCCGGTCATCCGCCGCGCGAACACCATCGACTTCTTGCGGATTGCACTCGAATGCGTGTGCGCGTGCGAAACTCGCCTGTTAATCGTCGATGACCTACATTTTTTGCACGGCCAGTACCACCGACTGTCGGAGCTGAGCAATCAGTTCAAATACATCGCCAACGAATTCCCCGTCACCGTGCTGCTGATCGGAATTGGTCTCAACGAGCGGTACGCGCTCCTCGATGACAACGGCAGCTATGAGGCCCGCGAGATGGAGCAGCTGCTGCGCTGCACGACCGCGGTGGATATGCGCCCATTCACCGTCGACTCGAAACCTGCACGCCGCAAATGGCATCAACTGCTTCTCACACTCGAACAACGACTGGCTCTAGGAAACAAACATCCCGGGATGCTGGCCGAGGACTTGTCTGACTACCTGTTCATCCGCAGCACCGGTCACATCGGATCGCTCATGAGCTTGCTGCGCCTGGGCTGCCAAAAGGCAATCCGCAGCCGAGCGGAGACACTCACCGCGGAGCTGCTGGACAAATGCCGCATCGACAGCGCCGCCGAACTGGGCCGCCGTGAACTGACGGTGGCATTTCGCACAGGCGCCAAGACCACCAAGCTGTCGGGCCCCTGATGCGCAGAGTCCCGGCCCCGCCACGGGAACCGGCCACGATCCGGACGCTGCCCCGCGTCACCGCACCGGCCCCTGGGGAATCCCTGGATTCGTGGCTGGAAGCCACCGCCGTCCGCTTGGGTGTCACCGTCCGCGACGTGTACGCCGCGATGGGATTCGCGTCGCCCTTCTCCGAATTGTGGCGCCACATCAACCGCCAACTCACCGATGCCGAAGCCGAAGCGATCGCCGCGGCGACAAGCCGCGCACCTCAGCAGGTTCGAAACATGACCTTGTCGCGGTACCGCGACCTCGCTGGCATCGATGACGCCGGTCGATTCACCGGGGCCGCACCCTGGGCGCGTGTGCACGGATCACGGTTCTGCCCGGAGTGCCTGGCTGCTAGTGGGGGAGTGTGGCTGTTGCGATGGCGTCTGGTGTGGACATTCGCCTGCACACGGCATCACTGCCTGTTGGCCGATCACTGTCCGCGCTGCGGTGACGCACAGCGCTACCGATACCGCGTCGGACCCGACGCCCCGCATCCCGGGCAATGCGCGAACCCTGCCCTCGGAACCGTCGGTTCCCGGCGGCCCCGGTGTGATGCCGACCTTGGCGAAGCGCCCGTGCTGCAGCTGCCCGTAGACCACCCCGCCCTGGCCGCGCAAGCCACCATTGACGCTCTCATCGACGGCGGTGCCGGAGCATTTGGCGTGTATGCCGAGCATCCACTGCCGGCGATGGCGATTCTTGCCGACATCCGTGCCTTGGGTGCTGGTCTGCTTCGCGCCGCCAACGCCGCGGACCTGGACCGTATCGTCCCCGGCGATTTGGCCGACCACTACCACGTCGTCAACGAGCCTGGCCCTTCAGTGGTGGCCCAGGCCCGCGGCCGCCGCGGTGAGCGCAGATTCAGAGAAAAGCCGCCATTAGCGATCGACACCGCCGTCGCCGTGACCGCGGCCCTCACGGTGTTGAATCGCCCCACCGTCGCCGACGCTGCCGATGCGCTCGTGGCATTGCATCCGCACCTGGACCGGGCAAAATTGGAGTACAACATCACCAAGAACCGCCCGGTCAGCGGATCGGCCAGCCCGGTGCTGCGGGCGGTCTACACAGTGTCGCTCGGCGCGCGACTGACCCCCGCTCATCAATTGCAGTTTCGCGTCGGAACGCCGTTGGCGGGCCGACCACCCCGCACCGCCACGAGATGTGACCGGCGCGTCGCCGGTGTGCCGGCGTTGTTGTGGCCGGCCTGGGCCTTGCGACTGTGCCCGCCGGGCATGTACCAGCGCCACGTGCGTCCGGCGTTGTCCGTGGCGCTGCTGCTCGTCGGTGCCACCCTGACCATTACCGACTCGGCGGCTGCGTTGGGGAACGCCACGAATTGCTTGCGCACGGTGATCCTGCTCGGAACCTTGCATCGAACACCGCAGTGGCCGCAGATCCGCGCTGCCTTGATCCGGCTTTCCGATTATCTCGACACTGTCGGTGTGCCTATCGATTACCGACGGCGACGCCAACTCGACTACACCCACCTGCTACCCGATGCCCACTGGCGTGACATCGCGTGCGGCGCGTACACCCGGCCTGAAGGAGCCGCGGTCGCCCGCAGATTCCTTCGGGAACGCCTCAGCGGATCACCAGCCATTGCCACCCCGGTACCGCTCTCTGCTGAAGTTGAGTATGCCGCCTTGCTGAAGTTCCCCGGACGCCTCAATCCGAGGCTGCTGGATGCACTGGATCGCCATGGCGCGGATTTCCTTGCTGCCCAGGGCATTACCGATGAGCCGGTGTGGTGGGAGCCGCCGATCGAGCTGCTGGCCGACCTGGATTTACCTGGCATCGATACCGAGACGATCGACATTGCCGAACTGCACCGACTGCTGCGCCGCGAGCAATGCAGCCTAATCGAGGCCGCCGCGGCAATCGGAACCACCCCGGATGCCGTCCGCGGTGTCCTCGAACACCATCCCGCCCCGAAAGAACCTAGACCCGCATCCAAACCAAAGATTGGTCCGCACCGTCCGGGTCCGGCGTACATCGCAGCGAGCACGATGTTCCCCCGTGACCGCCTCGTTGAGCTCTACCAGGAGCAACACGTCGGTCTGCGAACCCTCGGTGCGATGGCCGGCGTCTGCAAGCAGACCATGGCTGCGCTGATCTGCGACTACGGCATTCCGCTGCGGCCCAGCGGGCAAGGACCGGGGCTGCAGGTGGACGGGGACTGGCTCTACACCGAACACGTGGAGCGAGGACGTTCCCTCAGTGACCTGGCCGGCGAGCTCGGTGTCACCGGCTCGGTGTTGACCAAGTGGGTGAAAATCCACCAGATTCCGGTGCGCGCACCTGCCCGGCGCACTGCCGAAGAACTCTCCGCCAATCACGACATTCCGCGAATATTGTTGCTGGCCTTGGCCGGTCGAGGTGGATGGGAACGTCTGCAACGGTTCGCAGCCATCGTCGATTATGCCGATTACGCGACAGCGGCGCGCGAACTGCATGCCAGCGCGTCTGTTCTGGCGCTCCAGATGCGCATTCTGGAACGCGATCTGGGCGACCGGCTGCTTGACCGTGCCGACGGCACACATCCCATGCACATCACAGAATTCGGGCTCAGGGTTCAGCGGGCGGTCAGACACCTCGCGAGCCTGGGCGGCCCCTAGGACTGGCCGCACGCGGCACGGCCCGGAACTGGTCCATTTCCCGCCAACCGATCAACCGCATGGCGCCACCCGCCCGATCCCGAACCGGGCCAAAAATGAGGCGACACAACCTCGTCGGCGTGCCACCCTTGAACCGTGGGCGACAATTCCGACCTCCACACCAGCGATGGCGCCGACGTTCCGACATGGGCGCAGTCCCGCGAACAACGCGACCATGCCCAGGCGCAAGCACACTCGCGCTACCTCGACCACCTCACCGCCGTCCTCACCCAGTGCGGCGTCGCCGACCCGGCGGAGCTGGCGGAAACCGTACTCGACGCGCTCCTGGTCTGGCGCGACGTCGACAGCGGTACACCGTGCCGGTGTTCCTGTCACCCCCAACTGCCCGACAGTAGCCGGCACGACTACGGTTTTACCTGCCCGTGTTCACAGCTTGGGGGCGAGCGCAGTCGGTCATGGGAGAACTGGCGCAACACCATTGAGGCGTATTGGTCTTCCCCCGAGGGCCAACAGATCGCAGCCGCAGAACAGGCCGCCGACGCCGAATTCGCCGACTGGCTGACCACGCAGGACAGCGTGACGATGAGCAGGCTCGCAGACTTCGCGCCCGAACAGTGGACTGGCGAGATCGACGGCCACCGCTTCGAGTTCCGCGAACGCCACGGCCAATGGAACATCGAAATCGACCAGCACCCCAGCGGCCGCTACATACAACACGTTGCCGGCACCGATCCCGACGGCACACTCGTCTACCGCGAACGTGAGATCGAGGAAGGAGAGCACATCGGCTCCGGCACCACCGCGGATGAAGGCTACGGCTCGACGCTCATCGAGCGGGCACGATTCATCATCGACAAGATCCGCACCCACCTGACCCGCCAAACCTGCCGCTACCACCTCGACACCATGGAACACCTCGATGCACTGCTGGGCGCGCCGGCTAGGTGGTGCCCCCTTTGCGGAGCCCGCCGAGCCAGCCCGTAGCCGGCAGTTCAGTGGAGCTGACGCAGTCGCCCTCTGTGCGTTCCGGGATCTCGTCACATTGATGCGAAACCTTGCTGCGCTTGAGCGAACCCTTGATGCCCGGCGCGGCGGTGTGATGCCGATCGGTCGCTCCGCTGCGCCGACGGCGGTGGGGTAGATCCGGCTGGGCACCCGGAGGCTGCTACTTCTGTCTCCTGAGCGACCAGCTCACACTCCGCCTGCTGGTTCTTTGGATCAGCCACAGGCCGGATCTACCAAGATTCATAATGCCTTACTAGTAGCGCAGAAGAAAGGACTAAAGTCTGTTGTAGCGAAACCGGTCCCGCTTACGATCACGCTATGTACGTTGCTGCTGCCAAGCATACTGAGGCAGCGTCTATGTGATTGTGCGCAAGATTGATGGATGGTGGTGTCGTTGTGACGGCACTACTAGTAGGGCTGATCGTCTTCGACTCCTATCGCGGGCACGGTGAGGCTCAACTTCTCGGTTCTGTCGACAAGTCGAGGAATGCTACGGAAATGCGGTACATCGAAAGTAGTCGGGTTCTGGAGTTGACCGCCCGCAACATCTCCGCCTTGCTGGCCAAGCTGGACGATCAACTCTCGTCGCGGATCTTGTTGTGCCCGGCAGGGGCCGTGATGGTGCGAGCAGTGGAGGACACGGTCGTCGGCGGCGACGAGGCTGCCACCAGGGTTGCCGCCACCTCTGAAGGCGTCGTAACTCTCACCCGTCGGGAACTGCAGCACCTGTCGACACCTGGCGCTTCGACAGTGGTCGGGCCGTTCACCGTGCGGTCAGTACCCGACGATGCGCACTACCTCAATCGAGCACCGGGTGTGATTTACATGCCCGAATCCGGAGAGACCCGCTAGCTCATATGCCTTAGCTGCGGGGAAAGTGGATAGGCAACGCGGGCCCCGACAACGGCGGTGGGCGCCAGACAGACTGCCACGTGTCTTGCGTGGCCTCTCTGTGGGCGGCGCTATGACGTCGTGCACGCCCCGCTGGCTGGTGTGCGGTCTCGATTCGCCGGAGGTGCACAAGTTCGGCTGGCCTCGGACCCATCCTGATGGCGGCTAGGTCAACGGGTCTCGAATAGTTCTGGGTAACAGCAGAATTCGGCTAGTACAGGGCCCTGATCCCCACCGGATGCGCCGATCAGCTAAGTGGCGGCCGCAACGGAATCCCGTACTCGCGCGCGAGCCGGCCGACCACACGCGGCGAGACGCCCACAAGCAATGCAATCGCCCACAGCGACTGACCTTGGCGGCAATACAGGTCGATGAGTCGGTCGCGCGGCAGTTCCGCGCGCGCGATCTCCAAGAGAGCGCCGCGTACAGCTCGCGGCTGGCGCGGCGCGGGATAGTCATTCAGAGTTTCGCGCACGACATCAATAGATACGTTCAGCGCGCACGCAGCCATCCCCATCGACAGTTTGTTCACTCGGATCAACCCGTGCAGACGCTCGGCATCCACGCCGAACCACGGGCTTTCGATATCCAACGGAATGCCGAGCGCATCCAGCGGCGGATGCCAGCGCAGTGGTTCACTCGCCATCCCGTGCGCGTCCAGAAACGTCCGGCCGTAGCGGTCGAGTGCCTTTACCTCCTCGGGAGACAGTGTGGCCGGCAGCTCGATGAACCGTTGCCACATACCCGTCCCTTCAGCCGTTGCGGTGCTGCGCCGCTGCGGTGAGCCGGTGAGACGTTCGCGTAACCACCAGTCACACAAGCGCGCTCGGACCGGGTCGTCGAGCGGCATCTGCGCATCGCGACAGACGCGGCGCCAGCCTTGATCCGTAAGTAAGTCCCGCGCGACGAGTTCACGGCGCCGCTGATAGTCAATCGGACATACATCCTTGCCGAGACACTCGGCAAGGTTTGTCAGCATCGATGCTGTTGTCGCCCAATCATCCTGAGACGACAGCACCCCGAGCACGCGACCTACTTCGCGGGCAGTGGTCACTGATCCCAACCGCGCACAAGCCAAGGGGATGCCGATGCGAGAACCGACTACAAACAGCGCCACGCTCAGCGCCATCCGCACCCGGGCCATCCCGACACCTGGCGCGTTAACCCTGAATGCCAGCCCCGGCCACAGCGATGCCGGCACCGATCGATGTATCGACCGGTCGCGGTCGGGCCGTCGCGGGTGCTGAGACCAGACCCGGTGTCTGAGCTGATCTGTCGGCCCGAGAACGATTCTTACACAAGATAATTGGACGTCCTTCAGGGGCGCGCTAACCTGTCGATCCCAGACGATGGCCGTCGCCGGCGCCCACGCACCTTTGGCGCGCATCGAGCCAATCAGCCATCGCAACCGCTGACCTCCAGCGGTCGGGTCCGAAGCTTGCAGAACCGGCATCGCCGCACACGCCGCGACTGCCATCGTCGCCGACACATCGTGGGCCAGCCACAGCGACGCAGCCATTTGATCGGTCTGTTTACCCTCGATCACGTTGCGCTCATGGATCATCCATAGGTCTGCGGGCACTCGCTCCGCGACGTCATCGACGCAGGCATAGCGCATGATCTGCTGCCCCAAGACGGTGATATCGGTGATGAACTGCAGCGCGGACGCCAGCGACTGTGCGTAGATGCCGAACGAGGCGAATCCTGCCGCCATGACGGCGAGGATGTGCTTCTGGGCTGCCAATGCTGGATGATGCTCGGTTAAATCAACTGTGGGGGCGGTCGACAGTTCAGTTCCGCAGCGCTGCAGACTGCGGCCCCAGCTGGTGGGTGCCCGGCAGGTACATCGACCCGGTTGCGGGACCAGGCTGCCGGGCAGAGGGCGCCTCCGCTGATCACCACAGCAGCTCGGACAGATGTCCACCAGCAGGCAACGGTGCTTGGGGCAGGCAAATGCCCACCGCAGCTTCCACCACAGCTGCCACCGCCCGCCACTCTCGGCGAGGCATATCGGGCAGAACCGCGAACGAGGCAGCGTCAACGTGCCTGCGGTGACTGACTCGGCAGGGGCCGTACCGAATAGGGATGAGGAGGTCATCGACGCGATGGCCTCAACCCTGACGCCCGTTGCATAGCTGATTGCGGCCAACTGACCGGTTGTCGGTGAAACAGTGAAATGTGGCACCCGCACCCGGTTGCATTCATCGTGCAGTCCCACAGCCGTGAGGACCTCACCCCACGTCACACCGCTGCGGCTCCCCAATGCTTCCATCCAGGACTCGACACTCTCGCCGGCAACCGGCTCCAGCCGAAGCGGCAGCGTGCGTATGGCAAAGGGCGGGCACCGAGCAGCAGAAGAATCGGCTCGATTGTGACCGGGCAGATTCTCAGCGTTGAGTGCGTGCCCCACCAAGCAAATAATGCCCTACTAGTAGGGCAGACTTTGGCTCTTTCGGCATCGTTACTTGGATGCGTGCCCACGCGACCGAGCCAAAACGACCCGAAGCGGGTCGCAGCGTGGGATCGACGTAGAAACCGCGTGGGGCTGCGGATACAGCGTGCACGCCACGAACGAGGTCTCACCCAAGAGCAACTGGCTCTGCTGTCGGGGGTGTCGCGCAACGTATTGATGGATGTTGAGCACGGGCGCAGGGGAATACTGCTCGATCGAATCTTCGACATTGCAAAGGCGCTCGGTATGTCAGCGGCTGAACTACTAGACGGCGTTCGATAGCGGCCCTACCGCGCCGAGACTGCGAACTTCACGCATGCGCTCACGCGGCGGGAAGGGATAGCGTCGAGTCATTTTCGCAGGCGGGGCTAACTTTGTGCGGGCATCATGGGCGACCCCTCATGACAGCGCCCAACGCGCGACGTTGCCCGGCTGGTCTGGGCGCCGGGTGGCGGGCCGCCCGACTCGGAAGTGTTCCGACGACCGCGAGCCCGCGACCGGGGGACGCGCTCTAGTGTTTGAGCGTGACGAACAACAGCGCAGCGGACGTAGCGAAGCTGCGCGGAGAGCGCCGCCGGATGCGTACCCGCACGGCGATCCTGGATAACAGGGCAAACACAACTTCTACAATGGCTTGCAAAAAGGCTGGTCCTTGCAGTCCACCCCGGCGTCGTTCACCGAAGTCTATCCGCCCGATATTCAAAGTAAGATGAAGGACATCATCGACGACGCGGCTGCGCCGCAGAAGAGCTGAAAAGACAACGTTCCCAACGCATTTAATACCAACACGGCTGCTGTCGGTGCGGCAATGGTTTTCGCGCATGTCCGGCGAGCCGCTCGCAAAGGGTAACAGCGACGTATTGGCGGCATCGAGCCCTCGGGTTCTGCCGGAGACGTCGGGGCCGGGCAAATGCCTCCGCGATGGTGCGCGGTGTCTTCGATGCGGGCCATCACCTGGCGTGCGGACAACTGCGGCAGCCGCGAACGTGCCAGTGCGACAACACCGCTGACGACAGTGCGGTGTAGCTGCTTCCCGACAATGTGCGCCCGTCGGGCCGGCAGTCGACGAGCCCGTCGTCCTGGGCGCTCAGCGACAGGTGTCGCTGGACATCGTGCACACCCCGATGGAATGGAGGCTCGCCATTAGTGAGCCACCGCCGCCGAAATGCGTTCCCCTCCAGCGATGTCGGGGTCTGACCCTACGTGCCCGAGAGCGTCGATGCGACCATGCCGCCATCGGGAAAGACATCAAACTCGGTGATGAGATGGGTAGTCATGATCGGTGGTCTTGTCGGCTCGCGTCACCTTCCCTCCTCGACCACGCAAACCGGGGAAGACCCAAATAGGTGCATTGATGGGGTCGCGGGTCGATTTACGATTGGGTGTATGGCGGGGGTGTTACGGGTGGATCCGAAGGCACTGCGTGATGCTGCGCAGGCGCAGACAGAGGTAGCGACGTTCATATCGACGATGCACCCTGACCGGCTAGCTGGTACTGCTAACGCAGCTATCACGTCGTGGGGAATAGCTTTCCAGCACCGATCGGTGCCGGCCGTGTCTCGACGGGGCGCAGTACCCGTCCGAAGTCGACGGTGTCTATGACGGGGACGGTCATGTCAGCCTCTCGACCAGGCCGTTGGCGAGGTGGATTGCGCTGTCGATTAGTTCTCCGGCGGCGCCGAAATAGTCTGGTGTGGGCCTCGATCCAAGCCACGACGCAATCGCGCGCTGTTCGCCGATGACGTCAATTGCGGCCAGATTGGCGCCCATGCGATCAAGATTGATACGCAGACCAGTGAGCAATTCGGATGCCTGAGACGCGGCTACCAAGGTCCGTCGGCCCAGAATGCGGAGCGTATCCCATTCCGCGTGCCATGCGCCGTCGGCGCGCTCGTCGTTGCTGAGTGCCGCCACAGTGTGCAGGGTGGCCGCTAGCGGCGGAGTCGTAAGTGCCGTGCGGCGTAGGAGTACGGAGAGCACCGGGTTGTTCTTGTCGGGCATTACTGACGATCCACCGCAGCATTGCCCGCCCGGTTCACTCAGCTCACCGATTTCGGGTCGGCCAAGGGTGAGGACATCGGCAGCGATACGGCCCCAAGCGTCGGTGCAGGTGACCAGTGCATCACCCGCATCGCTGATCGGAGACCTACTGGTATGCCACGGTACACTTGGTTCAAGGCCTAGAACGTCGGCGGTGTCGTCGGCTAATGCAAGTGCGACGTCTGCCGCGCGGCCGCGCCCGTGCCAGACCGCCGCAATCTCCGTTGCTGCTGCCAGAGTGCCTGCCGCACCGCCAATTTGGACGGGTGTGCGCAGACGATCAACGGCATCGGCGGCGGCGCAAATGGTGTTCAGCCATACTGCGGCCTTGATGCCGAAAGTGGTTGGAAATGATGACTGTGTCAGCGTGCGCGCGACTGTTGGGGTCGTGCGGTGGACGTCAGCTAGCTCGACGAGGCTGCGTAGCTGCACAGCCAGGTCACCACGTAGCCGGTTGACGCCAGCGTGCAGCGTAAGGACCAGGGCACTGTCGATCACATCTTGGCTCGTCAGCCCGCGGTGGATCCACTGCCGTGCGGATTCGGGAGCACGCTGCCGCAGAAGTCTGACCAAAGGGATGGCGGGATTTGCGCCATTTTCGGCTTCTTTGGCGATGACCTCGAGGTCGGCGTCGTTGATCAAGGTCCTCAGGTCGCATTTGGCTGTCTGTGCGGGAATGATTGTGTTGCGGCGGAGCGCTTCCAGCCACGCGTTCTCAACGTCCACCATCGCGAGGCAGACCGCAGAATCGGTGAAGTATTGGCCGGCACGGTGATCACCCGGCCAAAGCAAGTTAGCCATGTAGAGCTCTCGGGTAAGTCAAAAAGACCGTTTCCTGTGCTCCCTGCAGGTGAATGTCGAATCGGTAACCCGAACGATCTGACCGACATATCAGCATGTTTCGGTGCTCCTCGGTGAGTCCGTTAAGCAGCGCTGCGTCCGCGAGATTGCCGGTGGGCGCGTAGGCCGACTTCGTAGGACAGCACAACGTAGTCGTCACTACCGTTGTCCCAGTAGCCGGTCCGCTCGTTTGCGTCCACCGCTTCGCACGTTGCGGCGGGCATGGCCGTCTCGAACGGGCGGGGCACCGGGCACGTCGGACACGTCGTCCACGGCCAGGATGGCCGCGCCTGCAGCATTGATGTATCGGAACCGTCCGCTGCGATCAACAACTGCGAGTCCTGAGGCGATTGCCTCAATGATGGACCCGTCGGTCCTTTCACCGTATTGGTGCCGTCGCGGCATCTTTGTCAACCAATAACGTGAGCAGTCTGATGAGCTGCTCGAGCGCGTCGACCGGAAGTCGCCCGATCTCCGCCGGCGGTCGGAGTAGAACGGCGTCCGGGGTGGTCAGGGCGTTAGTGCCTGCCGGCGTTAGCGTTACGAGCTTTCGACGTTTGTCGTCTGGGTGTGGGCGGCGCTCGACGAGGCCGTCGGATTCCAGCTTGTCGACGATCCGGGTGGCGTGTGGGGCGTCGATATCACTCATCTGCGCGAGTTGGACAAGAGTGGCTGGTCCGCCGCGAAGGTGGCAGAGGAGTTTATCGCGGACCCCACGGCGTCGAAGGTGCGTTTCCATGAAGCCGTACATGAGCGACCATGCATGTTGGGCCAAGTCTCCTTGCGGCAGTGACGAATTCATTGGAGTCTGACCCAACGCAGGCAGATCATCAGCGCACCGTTACAGCATCATCCCACCGTCGACGTTGAACGCCGAGCCGGTGATGTTGCGGGCTTTGCTCGAGGCCAGGAAGGCCACCATGTCGCCGACGTCTGTGGGTGTCTGATACCGGCCGAGTGGAATCAACGAGAGAAACGCATCCCACTCCTCTTGGAAGCTGACGCCCTTGCGCTCGCTGAGCTGTTCGACCACTTTGACGTGGAGATCGGTCGCGACGATGCCGGGGTGCACGGAGTTCACGGTGATGTCGAGCTTCGCAAGTTCGCTTGCCAGGCTCTGGGTCATTCCGACGATTGCGAACTTCGACGTCGAGTAGGGAGCGATCAAGGCAACGCCTCGCTGACCGCAAATCGATGACATGTTGATGATGCTTCCGCCTCGACATTCGATGAGCGCTGGAAGAAGAGCCCGGGTCGTCGTGAAGGTGCCCCGCACATTGACCGCCATCAAGAGGTCGAACTCTTCATCCGTCACTTCAGTGGTGTTGCGAGAGCCGATGTTCATGCCGGCGTTGTTGACCAGAATGTCCACCCGTCCGAGTTTGCGCAGGACCGTCGACGCCATCGCTCGCGACGAGTCGGATTCTCGTACGTCGAGATGTACTGCGAGCGAGTCATTTTGCAACGCGGCGGCTTGCTTCTCGGCTTCTGCGAGATCGATGTCGGCGATGGCTACCCGCGCGCCTTCAGCGCTGAGTTTCTGTGCACAGGCGAGGCCTATGCCTTTGGCTCCGCCGGTGACGACGGCTACCTTGCCCGCGAGATCGAACATGACTGAACTCCTTCCTTGCTGCCCACGAGGGACGTCTCGGATCGCGGATGTTTGGGGTCAAAACGGCCGTCGTGAGCATCACGCCGGTCATCGCACGTCAGCCCGAACCGATCGACTTCGTCAAATCGATTCCGCACCGGCGACCCGATCCCGTCGCTTCAGTCGATGCTCGCGAACCCGGCGAATGTCCTGTTCGAGGTCGGCGGATGTTCTGAAGAACGCAGTGCTCGAATCATTCGCCGCCAGCACCAAGGGCCCACACGTTCGTCTAGAACCGACCGCACGCTCGCCGATCGGACTGCAACTAGACGTCATCGGCGAAACCCCTGACCTTGGCGCGTCCTGGTGTCAGATGTCGACCAGGCCGAATGTAGCGGCAGCAGTCAGGGCGTGTCTAACAATACTTCCTGATCCATGTCTATTGATCACATCAATTTGATGGCCCAAGTCACACCCTCTACCGTGGTGAAGTGGATTTGCGGCAAGTTGACCTGAATCTCCTGGTGGCGTTCGACGTGCTGATGACTGAGCAAAACGTCACGGCGGCGGCCCGCAAGCTCTCGGTCGGGCAGTCGGCCATGAGTTCTACACTTGCCCGTTTGCGAGCCCTGCTCAACGACCCAGTGCTCGAGCGGCGCGGCCGATCCATGGTCCCTAGTCCATTGGCGGAGGCGCTCGTCGTTCCAATTAGAGAAACGTTGAGCCGCTTTAACTCGATCCTGAACGAGCTCCCTGACTTCGATCCGGGACGGGACCACCGAAGCTTTACGGTAATGGCAAGTGAGTACGCCGCCCTGGCGGTGTTGCAGCCACTGCTGGTCGAGCTGCGGACTACGGCGCCCTACGTGAAGCTTCAGATCAAACCGGTATCAGCCGGCTTCCTGGATGAAATGACCTCCGACGCAGTGCATCTGGCGATTGTCCCGTCCGGAGTCGGTGCGGCCGACGACCTCTATTGCCAGAAGGAGCTCTACAGCGACCCCTACCTCATCGCCGTCGATGCCGCTAATCCTCTTGTCTCAAAAGAGATCACGCTCGACCAGTTCTCGACCCTGCCCTACCTTGCGAGCGGCAACGGCCATGCCCCTTCGTTGATCGAGAAGCAGCTGGACCGGCTCGGCATCCCGCGCCGACTCGAGGTGACCAGCAGCTTCGGCCTTGCTCCATTCTTGCTGCGAGACACGCCACTCGTCACCGTTCTGCCCTCCAGTTTTGCCACGACCATCGCCGCGGGCGCGCAACTGAGATTGCTTGATCCGCCGATGCGGCTCGAGCCCATGGTAGAAGCGATGATCTGGATGAGGCACTACAACGACGACCCGGCGCATCGCTGGCTCCGTGGTCGGCTGGCTGCAATATGTGCAGCTAGGGCCCAGTCCACGATGGCGGCTACCCAATTGTGAACGCGAAGTCTTCCCCGATAGCGGGCGACACGACGCATGCGCGACTCGTCGACCTAGGACGCGTCGACCTCAATTTGCTGGTCGCCTTCGAGGCGTTGATGTCCGAGCGCAGCGTTACCGGCGCCGCCGAGCGGCTGATGATCGGGCAATCCGCCATGAGCTCGACCCTTGCGCGGCTTCGTAGACTCCTCGGTGACCAGATTCTCGTCCGGCAGGGTCGTGCGATGATCACCACGCCACTCGCGAATGCGCTGATCGAGTCGGTCAGCAACGCCCTCGCTGAACTTCAAGTGACGTTGTCCCGCCAAGTCACGTTCGATCCCGGACTGGACGATCACTCTTTCTCTGTAACTGCTAGTGACTACGCCGCGTCGGCACTCCTGCATCCGCTGCTGGTCGAGATCTCGGCGAGGTATCCGAACATCCGCATGCAGATACATACCGTCTCCGACGAGGTGCCCGCCGAGCTTCTGCGAGGACGGGTCGACGCGATCGTGTTTCCGCGCGAGGCTTTTACTTCCTTCCCTGCTCTGTGGGGGGACGACGTCCGTCGCGAAGTTCTCTATCGCGATCGCTACGTCCTGGCTGCGGACGCCGGGAACCGTGCGGTCAGACCGGCGATGACGATCGAGGAGTTCAGCGTCACGCCGTACCTCGCGGCAACCTTTGGTGACGGGCGGGCTTCGCTAGGCGACATAAATCTCGACGTTCTCGGCATACCGCGACAAGTCGAAGTCAGCACCAGTTTTGCGGTGGCACCCTTCATGCTGCGCGACACGCCGCTCATCACGCTCATCCCGCGGATCCTGGCCACTCGAGTCGCCACGGCCGCCAATCTTCAACTCATCGATCCGCCCATGCAGCTGCAGCCGATCACCGAGACTCTGTTATGGCTGCGCCGCCTGGACGCGGACCCCGCTCAAGCATGGTTCCGCGACCAGTTGCGGGCGCAGGCCGCGAAACTGGTCGCTGCGCCGTTGCACTGACGTGGTATGGGCGTTCCGCGCTCGAATTGCGCAATTCATTCCCACCCATGTCCGTTCATCGAAATAGCCGACAAGCGGGAGCCGCGGAATTGCTGTGAATGGCCACATGCGACGCCTTTCGCATCGATGCAGCCAATGGTCAAGCATCGAAAGAATCGACTTCCGGCAGTGTGATCGCGGTCATACGATGGGGTCGCGGCCTTCAGCATCACTGAGGTCGAGGGACACAATCAGCATGGGAGTCAGGATGTCGGTCACGACCCGCACCGTTGCGCCGGAGATCACCCCTATCCTCGATCGGGTCGAAGCGGCCCTCGAATATCATCGGGTTCCCGCCGAGATCTGGAACAACGAGGCGATATTCCGAGCCGAGTTGGACCAGGTCTTCGGAACCTGCTGGGTGTTCGTGGCCCATGAGAGTGAGATCCCGAAGGCCGGCGACTTCGTGCTGCGCCGCATCGGTCTGGATCCGGTGATCGTGACGCGCGACGGCAGGGGCGGTGTCAACGTGCTGTCCAACTATTGCCGCCATCGCGGCTCCCAGGTGTGCCAGACGGACACCGGCAACTCCCGCTTCTTCAAATGCGCATACCACGGCTGGACGTACTCCAACAATGGCGATCTCGTCGGTACTCCTCACATGCGCGAGGCCTACGGCGAGCGACTGGACCCGAAGGAGTGGGGTCTCAAGAGTGCGCCCCGTGTCGATGTCCGTTCCGGCTTCATCTTTGCCTGCCTGGCACAGGATGGTCCGTCGCTCGAGGAGTATCTGGGTGGGGCGGGATGGATGCTCGACGTCCTGGTCGCCCTCGCCCCCGGAGGCATGTGCGTGGCGGGACCGCCTGAGCGCTATCAGGTCAACGCGGACTGGAAGGCTGGAGCGGAAAACTTCTCCGGCGACGCCTACCACGTCGATACGCTCCATTGGAGCAACGAAGAGACACACATGGCTCAGGGGCTGGCGGCCAATTGCGTAGTGATGCACGCGTATGAGCTCGGCAACGGGCATGGGACGATCGGCATGAGTTGGGCAAAGATCGGCTTGCCGTTGTGGGGCTATACACCTGACATGGTGGCTCGGTTCGATTTCTCTCGGTTGGACGACGCTCAGCGGTACGTCCTCGAGACCAACCCGCCGACGATCGGCAACATCTTCCCGAACTTCAGCTATATCCGCGTCTTCAGCCCGACCGCCCCTGGCGGACCGCCGACCGTCATCACCTCTTTCCGACAGTGGCAGCCGCTCGCGCCCGGGAAGATGGAGCTGTGGAACTGGCAGTTCGTTTGGGAGTTCCAGACCGAGCAAGAGAAGCAGGATGCCTACGTGACGGGCCAGTTGCTCTTCGGCTCCGCTGGCACCTTCGAGCAGGACGACACCGTCGCCTGGGAGGGCGCCGGCCGCGCGGCGCAGAGCGCGTGGATGCAACGCGAGGAGTTGACCTTCAACTTTGAGCAGGCCGGCCGAACCACGGTCGATACCGCGCCGGATCCTGACTACCACGGGCCGGGTATCAAGCGTCCCACCGGCTACGGGGAGTACACACAGTTGAATTTCTACCGGCACTGGCTGTCCGTCATGCGTGGCCAGGCCTCGAACCCGGCGGCAGACGCGCAGGTGACCGCGTGACCATCGTCGACGCGACCGAACAACCGCCCTCTGCGCAGCTCGGCGCGCTCGCGAACGCTGAGCTACAGCACGTCGCGACCCAGTTCCTCAGCCTCGAGTCCAAGCTGCTTGACGAGGCTCGCGAGGAAGACTGGTTCCATCTGCTGGATCCCGAATTGCTGTACGTGATCCCGATCAGACAATCCACCGAACAACGTTCGGACGAGGTCAACAGGAACGCCTTTCGGGTGCGCGACACACTGGCACACGTTCGACTCCGGATTGACCGGCTCGCGACTGGCAACGCCTATTCGGAGATACCACCGTCTCGGACCATGCGTCTGGTCGGCTCCGTTCTGGCACGACAGACCGGCCGCGACGACGTCATCGCGGTATCGAGCGCCGTCCTGCTCTACCGTCAGCGAGGAATCGATCCGCACTACGACCTCATCCCCTACCGGCGTAACGACGAACTGCGCATCACTGCGGATGGGGCACGACTGCTCTCGCGCGAGATTCTGCTGACAGAAGTGTCAGTCGCCACCCCCAATCTCGGGCTCTTTCTGTAAGGAGATAACTGCTTTCATGAGCAATCCGACCGGTGTCCGCCTGGACCAGGCTCGGTGCCGTTCCTACGGCATCTGCGTCAGCATTTTGCCCGACGTCTTCGACCTTCCGCCGAATGCCAAGGCGGCCCGCCTATTACGTGACGAGGTCGACCCAGGGGATGTCGACGATCTCTCGGAAGCGGTCCGAGCGTGCCCGGCGCAGGCGATCACTCAAGTGTCCGGTCCCGAATGACTCCGGGGTCTCGAGAGTCCGACAGCGTCGTCATCGTCGGAGCGTCAGCGGCAGGCTTGGCGGCCGCAGACGGCCTGCGTGAGGGTGGATTTGAAGGCTCGATCATCGTGCTGGGCTCGGAGTTGCACCATCCCTACGATCGCCCGACCCTGTCGAAGGGGTTGTTGCTTGAGCAGGGTGATCCCCAACTCCTTGAGCTCCGATCCGCAGAACGCATCAGAGACAACAGGATTGATCTTCGTCTCGGGCGTAAGGCTGTCGGCCTGGACATTGACCGCAAGTACGTCATCACCAATAACGGCGAGGCCTTGCCATGGGATGCGGTCGTGCTGGCCTGTGGCGGCCGACCACGACAGCTCATCACGGTCGAGGGCGAGGTGCTGCCGGCGCTTCGAACGCCGGACGATCTGCGGGATCTGCGGCAGGCCGCTGCTCGCTACGGCGAGGTGACCGTGGTTGGAGCTGGGCTGATCGGACTTGAGATCGCAGCCGGATTGTGCGCCCACGGCATCGCCGTTACCGTCCTGCACGACACCGAGCGGCCCATGGACGGCATCGTCGGGCCCGAGTTAGGTCAAACCATCTCCGACCTGCACTCGAAACATGGTGTGCAACTAAAGATGTCGAGCGCCGTGCAGTTCGTAACGGGTGGGCGTGGTGCCTACACACTGCACCTGGCCAACGGGTCGACCCATCAGGCGCCGTATGTCGTGACGGGTATCGGTGTCGAGCCTGATGTCGACTGGCTCCTCGACTCAGGAGTCGCGCTTGACAGAGGTGTCCTTACCGACGCCGCAGGGAGCACCAACGTGCCGGGGGTTTGGGCGGCGGGAGACGTCGCCCGGTCGGTTCACCCGCTGTTTGGCGAGCCGCTGCGCATTGAGCACTGGACACATGCGGTTGAGAAGGGCAGGCACGTCGGACTCAACATCAGCCGCGGCACGACCGCACCCTTCTGTGGTGTGCCGTACTTCTGGAGCGATCAATATGGACGCAGGTTCCACTGCTACGGCCGTAGGGGGATGGGAGACGCTATCTTCGTCGCCGAGGGGGCGTTGACCGACGACGAGTTCTTGGTGTTGTTTGGCCGCGATGGCGAATTCCACTGCGTCTTCGCATGTGGACTCTCACGGTCGCTGCGGGATTATCGCAAGCTGCTCGCCCGCGGCGGAACTTGGGACGAAGCGCTCGATCTGGCACGAAAGCTGAAGCCGGACATGGTTTGCGCGGTTCCGCGCTGAGCGGACTTCCGCCGCCCACGTCGACTCGCATTCAACCAAGGGCGCGCTCAACGGCCATGGCGTGCCAGGTGGTGCTGGTCACGAGATCGTTGGTGAATCCTCTCGCGTCCGGTCTCAGGACCCGGCTGGCTATAGCCTTGCATGTGATGATCGCTGACCTATGTCCCGGGTTTTGTGTGCGCCGAGTGCAGGTGTCGACCGGTGACTCGTATCGCGTGTTGATCGACGGCACCGGGCCTGCGATCCTGTTGCTGCACGGGTGGCCGCAGAGTCTGGCGGCCTGGCACCGCATCGCTCCGTCATTGGCTGAGGCTGGCTTGACGGTCGTGGTCGCCGATCTGCCGGGGTATGGTGAGAGAGCCGCCGGGACCCGGGCGCGTCCACGGCCGTCGAACCATCGAGGAGAACGTTCGACTTCGCCGCATTTGCAGTGGTCGGTCACGATCGTGGCGCACGGCTCGGATTCCGCCTCGCGATGGACTACCCCGACCGCGTCACCGCGCTGGCCTCGTTGACGGTCATCCCCGCACTCGACGTGCGGGAAAAGATCAGCGGCCCAATGGCTATTCGGGCGCCACACTGGTTTTCTTCACTCTTCCACCGGAATTGCTCGAATCAATGATCGGAGCAAACCCGATCGGGTATCTCGACTGGCAGCTCGAACAAGTGGCTGGCAGCTTCGACACTTACGATCCTCGCGCTCTGGAGGATTACCGCTCCGCATTTGCGAACGCTGAGGTCCGGTCGGTGATGTTCGACGACTACCGAGCCGCTATGGGCGTCGATTTGGACCATGAGCGAAATGACCGGGAGGACGGCCACAAAGTCAGGCGGCCGGTTCTCTATCTGGGCAATGGGCCTCAAGCCGCCGGTGAATCATGGACGAGTTGGGCGGACTCGGTCGTGGCCGAGCAGGTGGATGGCAGTCACATGCTGCCCGAAACCGCTCCCGAGGTGGTGACGAGGCACCTCATCACCTTCCTGAGGTCGAACGCGACATGCGATGGTGCCGCGCATATTTGAATCCTGGTGGGAAACCCAGTCCGCCGCTTCCCATCGGACAAGGCGGCCTCGACTCGGTCGAGCAACACTGAGCATCCGATAGCCTCTGAAGTCGCGACACGAAGTCGAAATTTCTGCTGGTCGGTGTTGTCGAAACTAGATTCAGTCAAACCACTTTCGTGGTGAGGCGGCATGGCGAGCTAGGTGGTTACCACGAATGGGTGCCTGCGGACACATGGGAGACCGGCACGCAGCTGTGCGTCAGCTTCGATCTATCAACCATCCGGATTATTGCGACCTGCCATAACATCTGAATTCGAGCCGCCGGTGAAGTTCGATTACAACATCGTCGGGAGCGAGGTTCATCGGTTATCGGGGAATTCCTCATCCGCGAAGACAGATCGGATGACCTAGGTCTGCTGTCAGGACAATGTCGCGCATATCGATGCATCTCAGGGACGTACGAACAATTTCCGTCGATTCATTTTCAAGGCGGGATCGATTCCCCGACACAACATCTCGCTCGACCGGGGTCTCGTCGCGCCGGCCGCCGCCACCAGGTGGCACAACAGCTTCCGAAGAAGGTCGGAGTGTGGATCACACCTCCAGCAGAAGCCTTTCCTGCGGCAATGAACCACGCCGGATGGGGCCCTCGTTCGCCCGATCAGAGATTGACCGAATCGATTCGACACTATCTGTAAGCACTGTTGGTGGCATGTGATGAAGCACACTACTGTACGAGCCAGTGGCAATGGTCACATCTTCTTGCGAAGAGAAGTCTGAGCCTGACACGCCACTGCGGTCACGGCAGGACAACCCCGCACCAAGAAGTCCGTTGGGGTTCAAGACAGAACGCGAATACCGACCGGCGAGTGGGTGTCATACCAGTGCGGCGGTCCTGAGTGGGGCGGATATTGCGCCCAACGCTGCCAGCACTGCTCACGCGGCACCTGCGGCGGCGCAGTCCTTCCCGACTTCATTATCCAAGAGGAGCTGAAATGGCGATAGACCTATGCCCAACGACGTCACGGGCGTCGCGCTTTGTTACGTCGCTTCCGTGTGGCACGGGGGAGCGCGCGGGATCGAAAGTCACTGGCGCGTTAGTCATCTCAGCGCGCGTTCTGGTAGTGGTTGCGCTCACATTGGCGACCTGCCTGTCGATCACGTCGCAACCCAGTGCAGCTGCTGACGATGATTGCCCGGCGAACACCGGCTATCAACCGGAGTGTCAGTACCGGCCCTTCTACACGCCACCGAATCCGCTGCCGTCTGGGAAACCAGGCGACATCATCCGCGCCGAACCATCCCGGATCGCTCTCGACCCGGCCGCGCATGGCAATTACTCGGGCAAGGGCACGCGCATCATGTATCAGAGTATCAATCTCCGCGGGGAGCGGGTCGCAGTTACCGGTACCTACTTCGAACCGGACCGCCCATGGCAGGGGCGGGGACCACGACCCCTTATTGCGCTCGCTCCCTGGACGCAAGGACTCGGTGATCAATGCGCGATTTCACGCGTAGTCAGTGAGGGCGGCATGCACTACGGGGGCTTCCTCGACGTCCTGTTCTACTTCGAGGAGGGTTTCATTGCCACCATGCTGGACCGAGGGTTCGCCTTGGTGGCAACGGATTATCAAGGCACGGGCACCTACGGGCCGCCGACGGCAGGAATACGGATCCCTACCGCCCACGCGGTCCTCGACTCAGCGCGCGCGGCGATGCGGCTGCCCCAGACCTCGCTGGATCCGCACGGCCCGGTGGCTCTCTGGGGCTACGGTCCAGGCGGGTCATCGGCCGGAGCGGCCGTGGAGATGGCGCCCAGCTATGCCCCGGAACTCAACGTCGTGGGCGCTTGGGTCGGCGCGCCAATTGCCGACTACGCAACCTACGGGGACTATGCCGATGGGTCGATGTTGGTCGGCACGATGGGATATGCCCTCAACAGCTTCATTGCGGCGTTCCCGGAAGCCGAGGAAGGCCTCAAGTCCACCCTCACTCCCCGCGGTCTAGACTTCCTCGATAAGACGCGGTACGCGTGTACCGACGAAGTGATGCTGAAGTTTCAGTTCCGACACTTACAGCCGTACTTCAATCAAGACTTCCATCAAATCATGTCGTCGGAGCCGATCAAATCCACGCTGGCTGCCCAGAAGCTGGGCTCGTTGAAGCCCGCAGCGCCGGTGCAAATCGACATAAATCGATGGGACCCGCTCTTTCCCTGGGTTGGTGCACGGCAACTCGCTGCAGACTGGTGCGCTCAGGGCGCGGACGTCGAGTTCTGGACCAACGAACAACCGCCCTTCCTCAACAAGACCGCGACAAACAGCATCCTGACGTACTTCGTCGACGGTGAAAGGGGCATGAATTGGATCGCCGATCGGTTCAACGGTGTGCCGACAGGCTCCAATTGTCAACAGCTTCCACCATTCGAGTAGATGCGGCGGGTCGTGATGAGAGATGGCGAAGCCGACGTGGAAACCTGCGCTGAATCAACGCGTTTGGTGGTGGACTGCCGAATCGCCTGTGAGGTCGCGTTGGCCGTGCTCGTTCCTTCGATGACCTTGGCGGTTACCTGGCCGGCGAGAAGATGCGGCGCCGGCGGAAGCTCCGAAGGAAGAGCGTCGATCTCCTGCCGCAGGGACTCGCGGATTCTCTCCGCGACGGACTTGCCATCGATAAGCCTGGCCGTCATATGTCGCAGTCGCATTGCTCGAATAACGAAGAAGCGAGAATCGGCAGTGCCTGCACGATGTCTAGTCGTGTCACGGCTTGGTGGACGTCCGGTCGTGAAGCGCATCATCTCCTGTGCGGTCGGCGAGCAGGGGCCGGTAGTGACCGTTGCGCGTACCAGCGTTTGCTGGTTCACCGCGATGCGCGGACTGCCGGAACGTCGGTCCGATTCTCCCTACAGGGCGGTGACTTCCGCGCCGCGTGAGACACAATGGCGTAGAAGCTGCGGGCTCTTGCAATGATCCAGATTTCTGGTCAGTGGAAATCGTGCGAATCCCTCTCCGAGCGAACGTGTTTGGGGTTTGGGGTCACTCAATTCGCCGGCGTGTGTTGCCTCTAGTCGCGGTGGGGCCGCCAGACTGCAGGCAACAGCAGTTGCGGTGCTCCTTCAGTGCGCGCTGTGCGCTCTCCACAAGTCAATTGACGGCCGTGGGCAAGTTGGCGATCTCGCTATCGGGCCCGCTCGGACAGATAGCCTTCGGTGACGCGACTATTGCCCGCACACTGACAGCTCCGTGAAGTGCCTGTTCCACATGCCCGAGGAGCACCAGGATGGTGGTGACCGCTCGGGGTGACTCGACCCCGTGCCCCGAAAGACGGTGATCGTTTACGCGCACCGGAGTTCGACCGACCCAATGCGATCCACCGTCGCGACAACGGTGTCGCCCACCGAGACTGGCACCGCGCTGGTCAGCCCTCCGGACAAGACGATTTGTCCGGCGCGCACGCTCTCACCCTCTGCTGCCAACTGCCTGGCAAGCCAGGCGACGGCGGCTGCGGGGTGCCCGGTCGATGCTGCCCCTGCGGCGGTCCCGACTACGCAGCCGTTGTGCTCTAGCACAACGCCGACTAGACGCAGGTCAATCCCGCGCGGGTCGACGGGGTCCCCGACGACGTAGCGCGCGGCGGAAGTGTTATCGGCGACGACGTCGGCGGTGGTGAACGAGTAGTCGACGAAGCGGGAGTCGAGCACCTCGATCCCCACCGCGACTCGAGTTGTTGCGGCCAGCACGTCGGACGCCGTAGTGCGCGGATCCTCCAGATCATGTCCGAGCAGAAAGACGATCTCCGGCTCACACCGGGGTTGGATCAGGTGATGGCACTTGAGTGCCGCGCCCGGTCTCAATGCGCCTGCCGTAGGGAGGAATCCATACACCGGACTGTCGACCCCGACCTGTGTCTGCTTGGCCCGGGAGGTCAACCCGAGCTTCCACCCGGTGATCGATCCGGCGGACCGGCGCAGCTCGCGTTGTACCCGATACGCAGTCGGAATATCGAGCGCGGGGTACAGATCGCTCAGTCTTGTGATGGCCGTGCGGTCGGCGACCGCCCTCGATAACTCTCCGGCCAGTTCGGAGATGTTCATGCGGACACCTTTGCCGGCCCATATGCACCAGATACGAACACGTCCGCCATGTGATGAGTCTGGACGAACTGTACGACAGCCTTCCGCCATGCTCGCTGCTCACGGTGCCAGCTCGAGAACTCCGAAAGGACGACGAGACATGTGTAGCCGCCGATCTGTGAACTGCGAGGGTAATCAATCAGATTGGGCTCCTCATCGAACAGACTGTGGAGATTCTTCACGGTTCGTCTTTCTCATCGTCAAGACGGCGAAGCCGTCACTGGTAAGAGCACGCCCAGCTCAGTGCGGATGACAGCTCCAGCCCCGAATCAACTAGCGGGCCTGCCGGCGAGGCAAATGTCCACCACGACAACGTCTTAGCCGAGGAATGCATTGAGATTCGCGGTGTACGTCATGGTCAGTCAACGGTGTGCGAGACATCGATCTGCCTGCCGCGAAGTCATGCAACGCGCAGGGGACATTTGCCGGACGCGACCGCGATCCAGCACGAGGAAACTGCGACACGAGTGACTCCATCGTTCGTCGGTGATTACGCGATGACCGATGGTTGCCGAATTCTGTCCGTCTCGAGAACCACGTCTTCCACATACCGGATGAGAGTCCGGGCGGCGTAAGTGCGAGGTAGGCGCCGAGGGCGGGGCCAAGTATGGCCAGCATCACATTTGTATTTACAGATCGTCATCCGCTATGTGGAAACACTGGTGTTGTCGCGGTGGCCTCTTCGTGAAGAATCGGCAATTACTGCACCGCGGATCGTGATTGGAGTGCTGGTGTCGTATCTTGCCTACCTCTTGTCGTCGCCGTGGCGCCCCTGTCGCGTGCCCACCGCGTATCGGCCCATCTCAACGCCGGATCGGTATGAGTTCAATTGCTCCTTTGTCCGCGACCTGCGTGCCCGATTTGGTGGCATAGGTGACTCAGGAATCGGGCGAGAGGGCGGCACGTTCAGTCGCGAGTTCTTTACCGTAGCCAGGGCTGCGGTGATGGTGGTCTAGATCTGAAAACCGCATTGCTGCAACGAATAACCCAACATGGTCGACTCAGAGGCTACGGGCGCGGAGGAGCCGCTGGCATACTTGCTGCACCGGGTGCAGGAAGCACTGCGGGCGGAGACGCGGGTTGCGGTGCTCGATGCGTTCGAGCTGGGCTTCACCCAGTACATTTGCCTACGAATGCTGTCGCGCTCGCCTGAAACATCAACTGCGGAACTGGCACGGGAATCGAACGTCTCGCCGCAGGCGATGAATAAGATAGTGCTCGGATTGCAGAACCGCGGGCTGGTGACGCGACCCGTTATGGCGGCCAAAGGCCGCACCCTGCCCGCCAGGCTGTCGCACGAGGGAGCAAAGGTATTACATCGCGTTGATCTTGGGGTGTGTGAAGCCGAACGCCGATTTCTGGCCCAAGTCAGTGGTTCCGATGGGCACACCTTGCGACGGATCCTGCTTGCGCTTGGTGGTTTGGAGGAGTCAGGCCTCTCCGGATAATTCTATTCCTCGTTGAAAAGCTGGGGTGCGAAAATCGCGACTGCGCCTACACGAACGTTGAGCCCAATTCGAGGGAGCGCCGTAAACCGCTGGCCGATAAGAGCCGGGGCTGGTGGAGGCGCGAACACGATGAATCTCTAGCCGCACTTCAGGTTAACCCGATGGCTAGGCCATCAGCAGCACCTGCGCGACGTACGTGATCACGTAGAGCGTGCCGGTGTTGATGCTGTCGATGATCCGGTTCATGCTGACGCTCAATTGAGCGGGAGTTCAGGAAATACGTTGCACCACCGCGTCAATCCGGTGTGGTGCGACGTATACGCCGGCAACTGGCGGCCTACAGCATGGAGATCGCCAGTTGCCCGCGTCTTCATTTATCGCGGGAGCCGTTGTCATTGTGGGGAACTGCATGATGCTGTTTGCCTCCCGGTGCAGGTTTCGAGTTGTCGCAGCAAGGTGTGGAGTGTGGTGTTGCGTTCCAGGAATAGATCGGTGAGGGAGTTGACGATGCAGCGCAGTGCGGAGATCAGTTCCCAGCGTCGGGGCACCATGATGCGTGGGGATCGTTTCTCTATTCCGTCGGCGGCCCGGGCGGCGACCGCATCGGGGGGATTGCCGAGCCCAAGAACTTGGGATAGAGCTGCTCGCGCATCCTGGTTACAAGGTCGTTGTCGCCGAACGCGGCTCGGGCGATCGGGGTTTTCACCCAGCCGGGATAGAGCACACCTGCGGTGGCTCCGTGGATGGCGAGCTCGGTGCGTAGCGCACGTCCGAACTGGTCGACACCGGCCTTTGACATCGCGTACGAAGCATTACGGTGCCGTTGAAGTAGGCATATACCGACGCGGTGACAAGCACGTGGCCGCGGCTGCTGATGATGTGCGGCAGCGCTGCGCGAACCGTCCGCCAGACGCCGAGGAGATCGACTGCGATGATTCGTTCGAATTCAACAGGATCGATGGTGGCGACGGTGGCCGGCGATCGGCGGCGATGCCGGCGTTGGCGAAAACGACGTCGACGCTGCCGAATTGGTCCATGATGCGCTCGACCGCCTCGGCAAGGCAGCGGTTATCTGTGACATCGACGGCCAGCGGCAGGATGCGGGTGCGGCCGATCTGGTCGGCGACGTTGTCGACGGCATCCTGTTTGAGGTCGGCGAGCACGATATTGGCGCCGCGCGCGTGCAGTGCCGCGGCGCTCGCTGCTCCGATGCCGCCGGCGGCGCCGGTGATGAGAATGGTTTTGTTCGCAAAGAACAGGGGCGCGGTCATAGGGTGCAGTTTCCTGCCTGTGGTCGGTTAACGGGGCCAGTAGGCGCGTGACGATCGAGAGCCAGTTGGTTGCTCCAGCCGGCGGGGGCCGCCAGCTCGATGGCGCGCACCACGTTCGGTCCGCCGAAGGCGCGATCGAAAATCGGGCGAAACAGGCCAGGGGCCTTGGCCACCAGTGTGTGGGCTTTGGGGCAGACGATGAACCTGGCGCGCTTTTCGATGCCAGCGACGAGCGTGTCGATGACGGTGCCGATCGGCACCATCTTGAACAGGCAGCCGTTGTTGCCGCCCCACAGTTGCCGGCCGGCCGGGTGAGCGACGACGTCGTCCATCATCGGGGTGCGGAAGAAGGTGGGTGGGCGCTGCCGACTCCGATTCCGAGGTGACGCACCTTGAGGCGGATACTGTCGCACATCGCCCAGACTCCGGCTTTGCTTGCGGCGTAGGGACTTTGGAGCGGTGAGTGGGCGAAGGCGGCCATCGAGGAGATCGCCAGCAGGTACCCGCGGTGTGCGAGTAGGTGAGGCAGGGCGGCACGGAAAGCGCGCCAGACACCGGTGAGATTGATGTCTATGACGCGTTCGAATGCTGCCGGATCGAGGGTGGCCGTCGGAGCGATGGTGTCGATCTCGGCGTCGGCGACGGCAACATCAAGGTGACCGAAATGCTCTGCGGCACGGGTGAGGTCGCCGTCGAGGTCGAGTAGCGCGAGGTTGGCCCCGCGGGACCGCACCGCGGCCGCGAGTGCCGTACCCAGTCCTCCGGTGGAGCCGGTGATGGCGACGGTGCGTCCGGCAAGGTCGTAGCGGGTCATGCGCTGGGCCCCTTGGCATTCGCGTCGTTGAGAGGCACATGAGTGCTCAGGAACCGGATCTGATCGACAACGACCCGCTCGAGGGCGTCTGCGACGTAGATATCGAAGTGGCCTTCGGGGTAGCGCTTGATCTCCGCGCGACGGGCTTTGCGCGCGTGGCGCAGCGTCGCTTTGACTGGGGCGACGCTGTCGGTTTCGCAGATGCAAAATAAAATCGGGCAATTGACGTTGGCCGCTTTGCGTCCTGGAATATGGGTGGTGATGCCCAGCGCAACCCGGGCGGCCACCTCGTTACGGAATGGCGCCGTGGCAGGGACAAGCCCCAGGTAGCCGGGCTCGGCGTCGGGGGCAGCCATCAGCGCGGTCGACAGGCCTGAGGTGGCGACCATCACCGGTTCCTGACCGAACCGCGCACCGATCGCATCTCGCAGGGCCGCGGCGGTGACTTTCGCCGCGGTCAGCGGCGGCATGGCCAGGTCGGCGGCCGAGCCGCGCTGCTGATCGCCGTCGCCGAGCGCGCACTCGAGGAGAACCGCCAATACATGGATGCGACCTACGCCACCCCCGGCACGCCATACGAGAGGATCCTGAAGGCCGCAGAAGCGTACGTGCGGTTTGCCGCCGAGCGCCCCCACCAGTTCCGACTGCTCGCCGACCCGCCCAACGAACCCGGCGCCCTGCCCGGCGTGGCCGACCTCGTCGAACGCCACAACGACAAACTCGCGGCCGCCATCAACGACGGCATCGCCGACGGAACCATCAACCCGCACCTCGATCCGACCACCACGGCGACCGTCCTGTGGGCGGCAATGAACGGCGTTCTCGCGCTGCACTGGCGTGCCGACCGACTCCGCACCGACGACACCCAGGTACGCGGATTCGTCGCGGCCATGACCGAATTGGTAAGCGCAGGCCTCCGGCGCAGATAGAACCTGTGCACCATCAGTCGACCGCACGGGAAACAGGACAATATTTTGTTTCGCTGTATAGACCGCGTGCGCTGCTGAAGATGCGGTCGGTCCGTCTCGGTCGCTGAAGCCTCGCTGCTGCCCGGTCGGCGGTTCCGCAGAGATCGATCAGTCGCGAGCCGACCGAAATCGGACGGTCGACAGGGCGCGACTCATGCCCGTGGCTGCGGCGACGAGCGTCGGGAGGTGCCCGAGCGCCCCGTCGTCGTCTGGTACCACTACTGACAGCGACGCCACGACGTTGTGGACCCCGTCGCGCACCGGCACGGCCAACGCCGCCGCGTCTTCGCGCACGTGCCCGCGCAGGTACGCGTATCCGCCGGCACGGACCTCCGCCAGCCGACGCGCCAGCGCCGACGGATCGGTGATGGTCGACCGAGTACGCGCGGTGAGAGGCTCGGCCAAGATCGTCGAGGTCAGCTCGGGAGGCCCATAGGCAAGCAACACGTGGCCACAGGCCGAAACGTGCAGTGGTAATCGGCCCGCGATGCGAGAGACGGCCTCGACCGAGCGTCGTGTGCTGAGCCGCTCGATGAACAACACGTCATCGCCGTCGAGTACGCCGAGCTGAGCGTGATGACCGACTGCGGCGTGGAGCCCTTCCAGGTACGGCATGGCGGTATCGCGGAGGAACAGAGTCGGGGAGGCGCGAAGTCCGAGTTCCCACATCCTTCTGCCCATTCGGACTTGGCGCGCCGGCCCACGTTCGAGCAGACCGTGTTCGACGAGTTCGGCGATCAGGCGAGACGCGGTCGACACGTGCA
Organism: Mycolicibacterium sp. CBMA 226; assembly: GCF_009729075.1. GTDB lineage: Bacteria > Actinomycetota > Actinomycetes > Mycobacteriales > Mycobacteriaceae > Mycobacterium. The sequence continues at coordinate 290,431 of NZ_VTGY01000022.1, forward strand.
GTGAACTGCGGCGAGCGATTTCCGACACTGACAGCTCCGTGTCGTCCGGCGAGAACGTCTCGAAGACCCGGACGGCGCGGGCGAGCATCGAATCCCTACGCTGTTCAACCATGCCGACGCCTCCATCGATGTGGGTCACGTGCATTGTCACCTGAGCGACCCATCACGCCATCGGCAGCACCATCACATCGCGAAGTTCGGTGTGGCAGCAGCGACGTTTCTCGGAATATTCAGGCCGCGACGGCGCGCATGGGCAGGCTCGACAGGCCGCGAAGGGTGTTGTTGTGATGGCGTACGGGCGTGCCGACGACCTCCAGCGTGCTTACGCGCCGCACCAGCGCTGTGAGGAGCGCTTCCGCCTCGAGTCGGCCGACGTGCTGACCCACGCACTGATGGATGCCCGCTCCGAAGCCGACGTGCCCGGACGGGTCGCGTCTAAGGTCGAAGGCGTCCGGCGAGTTCCATCGCCGGGGATCTCGGTTCGCCGCGCCCAGGAACATGAGTATCTTCTTGCCCTCTGGCACGACATGCTCGCCCACCCTGATGTCACGTGTCGCTGCGCGAAAGAAGGTCTGCACCGGTGACTGCCATCGAACTGCCTCATCGAAGGCAACGCGCGCCAGATCGGGTTCCGATCGGAGAAGCTGCCACTGCCGGGGATGCGTCGCCAGCGCGTACAGAACTGCCGTCAGCGCGTGGATCGTCGTGTCGACACCGGCCAGCAACATCGAGCGGACCACGAGAGGTGCCTGGTCGGCGGTGATGTCTCCACGATCCGCTGCGGACCAAACATCGGGTCCGAAACCGGACGACGACAGATCGTCGCGGCGACATCGAGCGGCCGCCCACGCCACGAGCTCCGGAACTCGCGAGCTCGCCTGGGTGACCAAGCTGTTCGCCGGGCCGAGCGCGTTGAAGTTGTGGTCTGCTAGAGCCAACAGATTCTCGCGTTCCGCCGGGGGCAGCCCGACCGCATCGGGAAAGACACGAAGTGGAAATGCTCGAGCCAGCGCGGGCACAGCGTCGAACGTTGGCCCCTGACTCAGCAATGATTCGACGAGAGCATCGGCCTCCTCGAACCATTCGGCGCGAATACGGCTGAGCTTGCGTGGATTGAGAATGTTCTGAAGGACGCGGCGCGGGGCGTCGTGATGTGGTGGGTCCGCTTCGAGGAGCAGGCTCGGTGGACGCCAGGGGTCCTCGTACCGGAAGTTGAGCAGACCGACGCCGGCGCCGGACTGGAATGACTGCCAATCCTGCAGCGCCTGACGAACGTCGTCGTAGCGTGCCATCGCGAAAACGTCATACCGGCTGAGATGCACCAGTCGGCCAGACCGGCGCAGCTCCGCGTGGAGCGCAAACGGATCCTCCAGGACATCGGCCCCGAAAGGATCGACGTCGCTCGATGGCGGGGTCCCCTGAGACGAGGTGATCGTCATGATGTCGTTGTTCCTTCGGCGTGAGTGGGAGCGTGTCGGCTCACAGATCGAGTACGAGTTCGTCGGTGAGGGATCGAGAAACGCACACATACATTGAGTCGTTGGCCGCACGCTCTTCGTCGTCGAGCAGGCTGTCCCGGTGCTCGGGGACACCGGCGAGCACGGTCGTGGCGCATGTGCCGCAGACGCCTCGTTCGCACGAGGACAAGACGTCCACGCCGGCGTCGGACAGGGCCGCGAGCACCGTGCGATCGGGTGGCACTGTCAGGCGTTTTCCGCTACGGGCCAGGCGCACTTCGAACGATGCCCTGATCGCGGACGTAGGCGCATGTTTGGCGCTGAATCGTTCGGTTCGCAACGCGTGATGAGGCCAGCTGCTACAGGCCGCCTCGACCGCTGTCAGCAGTCCGGGTGGTCCGCAGGCGTACACCTTGGTTCCGTCGCGGGGGGGATCGAAGTGACGCGCGAGATCGGGGTTCCCGAGCTCGTCGTGTGGAACGATCACGACCCTGTCGCCGCCGAGCGCATCCAGCTCGACCGCGAAGGCCATCGACGCTCGTCGTCTACCTCCGTACACCAGCTTCCACTCCGCGCTGAGCTGGTCGGCCTGGACGACCATTGGCAGCAACGCGGTGATCCCGATGCCGCCCGCGATGAAGAGGTAGCTGTCGCTGGGGACGAGCGGGAAGTTGTTCCGCGGACCCCCGACCCCCACGATGTGCCCTTGTTCAAGCACATCGTGGACGTAACGGGAGCCACCATGACCGGCCGCTTCCCGCAGGACCGCGATCTGATAGCTGAAGGGATCGAATCGATTGCCGCACAACGAGTACTGACGGATGAGGCCTATGGGGAGCACGAGATCGACATGGGCGCCCGGCGTCCAGTCCGGCAGTCGTCGTCCGTCGGCGGCACCGAGCACCAGCAGCACGACGTCGTCGGCGATAGCTCTCTTCTCCAGCACACGCAAATCCACTCCTGCGGCTCCTTTCCTGGTGCCGGCACCACGATCGACCGGCGGCCGCCCCTCTCCAAACGCATTCTCGTGGGATGAGAATCGTGGGAGGACGAGCGTGTAGTCCGCCCTACGATTCGCGGATGCACACCACAGACATGTCACCAATGCCCGATCAGACCCCGGCAGGTGCCTGATGGATCTGCAACTGCGCACGAAGCGCGCGCTGGTGACCGGCGCGAGTCGGGGAATTGGTCGAGCCGTTGCCGAGCGGCTGGCGGAGGAAGGCGCCGACATCGCTCTACTCGCACGGGATGCCACCGCGCTCGCGGCGGTCGCTGAGGATCTCGGCCGGTTCGGTACCCGAGTGATGGTGGTCTCCGCGGACACGACCGACGACGCGGCTGTGCGCTCGGCAGTCGCCAGTGTCGTGGAGGAGTTTGGGGGCGTCGACATTCTGGTGAACGCCGCCGCGCAGCCGGCGGTCCCGGGACCGGTCCCGGGCCTGGCGGACCTCACCGATGATGCGCTGCGATTCGACATGGAGACGAAGGTTCTCGGTTATCTGCGGTGTGCCCGTGCCGTTGCCCCACACATGACCGCGCGGGGGTGGGGGCGAATCGTCAACGTCAGCGGTCTGAACGCACGATTGACTGGATCGCTGGCGGCCACGCTACGGAGTGTCGGGGTCGCGGCGGTGACGGCCAATCTGGCCGAGGAACTGGGCCCGCAAGGCGTGAACGTCACGGTTGTCCATCCAGGGGCAACGGTGACCGAACGCACCCCTGGGTTGATAGCGGCGCGTGCCGCCGCGGCCGGGATCAGTAGAGACGAGGCCGAGATGGCTATGGCTGCCGGAAATCGGATCGGCCGGTTGGTCACTGCCGCCGAGGTTGCAGATGTGGTCACGTTCCTGTGCTCGCCGCGCAGCGTGGCCGTCAACGGCGATGCCGTCGCGGTCGGCGGAGGTTCACGGGGTTCCGTGCACTACTGAGCGCCGCTGCCGCCGCTCCGGCGCGGCTCCGGGTGTTTCCGAATGGCGGAATCGTGGATGGCGACCCCCGGGATACCCAACGATGCTTGCCCCTGTGAACAACGTTCCCGCAGTGCACGAGGAGGTCGAGCTGATGACGATGAGCAGGCTGAGTGCCGTCGTCGACATCCCGGCGCACCGCCACCCTCGTGCGGTGAATATGCCCGAGGAGATGACGTTAGGCGACAGCGTCGATGGTCCCTCCGGCTCCGTTCCTCGCTCAACCGCAGGCCCCGGGCCCGTCCTTCACCGGGCGGCACGAGTGCTCGCCGCGTTCACCGCCGACCGCCCGTCGCTGACCCAGACCGACATTGCTCGTCGGGCCGGACTCCCGCTGACCACGACACACCGGCTGGTCACGGTGTTGGCCGATGCCGAGTTCCTCGAGCGGGAACCCGGCGGGGCGTTCCACATCGGATTGCGGCTGTGGGAGATCGCGTCGCTCGCGCCCCGCGGCCTCGGCCTGCGCGAAGTGGCGTTGCCGTTCATGGAGGACCTGTCGCAAGTTACCCGTGAGAACGTTCAGCTTGCTGTCCGCGAGGGTCTCGAGGCGGTGTTTGTTGAGCGGATCGCAGGACGTTCGGCGGTCGCTGTCCACAATCGGGTCGGCGGGCGCTTCGCGTTGTATCCCACTGGGGTGGGCCGGGTTCTTCTCGCCCACGCCCCGGAGGGGGTGCAGGAGGCAGCCCTGTCCATGCCGATGACCGCGTACACGTCTGCCACGGTTACCGATCCCGCGACGTTACGGAGGCTGCTCGCAGACGTTCGCTTGCATGGCGCGGCCATCGTCCGCAGCCAGGTGACCACGGACGCCCTCTCGGTGGCTGCCCCGATACGCGATGCCGACGGCACCGTCGTCGCCGCGGTGAGCCTGGTCGTTGCAGCCGACACCGCCAATGCCACCGCGCTCACTCTTCTGATCCAGACGGCGGCGCGCGGGATCTCCCGCGCGCTCAAGGCTTCCACTGCCCGGGGGGACACCCGCTAGTCCTGAGCACAGCAGTAAGCCAGTTCACGCCAAGTCGCTCTGCTTTCCACATCCCACACCACCACGCGAGGAGTACACGCATGCCCAGCACCGACCCGGCCGCCACCCGCAGCCTCCAGAACATCCTGGACGACAACCCCGACACGGTCGAACTGCTCAGGAATTCGTCGCTGGGTGCCTACGTGTATCCGGTCGTCCCTCCGGAGTTCACCAACTGGCGCAGGGAACAGCGTGCGTGGCGTGAGGCCGCGGTCTTGTTCGACCAGTCGCATCACATGGTCAACCTGTTCATCACCGGACCCGACGCGCTTCGTCTGATCTCGGAGACCGGGGTGAACAGCGTGACCTCGTTTCCGGTCGGATCGGCGAAGCAGTACGTGGCGGTCACCCCGGCCGGTCACGTGATCGGCGACAGCATCCTCTTCCGGGATGGCGAAGACTCGTTCACCTCGGTCGGACGGGCACCTGCAGCCAATTGGCTGCTGTTCCAAGCCAAGACGGGCGACTACGACGTCGAACTGGTCAACGACGAACGTTCCCCGATGCGCCCCTACGGCAAGGCCGTCACCCGCAAGCTCTGGCGTTTTCAGATCCAGGGACCGAATGCATGGCAGGTCATCGAGAAGGTTCACGGCGGCCCCCTCGAGCAACTCAAGTTCTTCCGCATGGGGGAGATGCGGATCGCGGGACGCACCGTGGCAACTCTTCGCCACGGCATGGCCGGTGCGCCGGGTCTGGAGATCTGGGGTCCCTACGAAACCTACGACGAGACTCGGGCAGCGATCCTCGAGGCCGGAGCCGAATTCGGGCTCCTCCCAGCGGGATCCCGCACCTATTCGTCGAACACCCTCGAATCGGGCTGGATCCCGTCACCGTTGCCGGCCATTTACACCGGTGAGGAAATCCGAGCCTTCCGCGAGTGGCTCGGCGCCGACAGCTACGAAGCCACCAACGCCTTGGCAGGCAGCTTCGTGTCCAACTCGATCGAGGACTACTACCTCACCCCGTGGGAACTCGGCTACGGCTCGTTCGTGAAGTACGACCACGACTTCATCGGCCGTTCGGCCCTGGAGGCGTTGGACACCAACGCTCTCCGCCGCAAGGTCACCCTGGCGTGGCACCCGGAGGACCTGGCCACGGTGTTGTCGTCACCGGCTCGCCCCGACGGTCCCGACGTGCAGTACTTCGATCTGCCGGTGGCCAACTACGCGTCCTCCAGTTACGACGCGGTACTCGATGAGGGTGGGCGCGACATCGGTTTCGCGATGTTCACCGGCTACAGCGTCAACGAGCGTCGGGGACTGTCCTTGGCGACGGTCGATCCCGAGGTGCCGATCGGCGCAGAGGTCACCCTCGTGTGGGGAGAACCGAATGGCGGCAGTCGGAAGGTCACCGTCGAACCGCACGAGCAGATCAAGGTGCGGGCCGTCGTCAGCCCAGTCCCGTATGCCGAGGTCGCCCGTGAGCAGTACCAGCCCGGGTGGCGGACCAAGTGATCCTGGAATCACACCGAGACGTCACGCCGGCCGTGCTGGCGGTAATGCAGCAGACGACGGACCCTCGATTGCGAGAGATCATGACCTCGTTGGTCACTCATCTACACGGTTTCGTCCGTGATGTCTCCCTGACCGAGGACGAGTTCCGCACGGCCACAGCGGTTCTGAACGAGATTGGGCAGGCGACCACCGAGTCGCACAACGAGATGGTGCTCATGGCAGGGTCGCTGGGGGTCTCGACCTTGGTGTGCCTGCTCAACAACGGTGACCATGGCACGACGGAAACGCAGCAGTCGCTGCTGGGACCGTTCTGGCGGTTGAACTCTCCGACGGTCAACAACGGCGATTCCATCGTCAGATCCGAGACCCCAGGTGATCCGTTGTTCGTAGACGCTCGCGTCGTGGATCGTGGCGGCAGCCCGATCGTGGGGGCGAGGGTCGACGTCTGGCACTCGTCACCGGTGGGGTTGTACGAGAACCAAGACGCCGACCAGGCGCCGATGAACCTGCGTGGCACGTTCACGACCGACAGCGATGGACGGTTCTGGTTTCAGACCGTGCGGATGTCCGGCTATCCGATCCCCACGGGGTCGGTCGTTGGTCGGCTGCTGAAGGCTCAACGACGCCACCCCATGCGGCCCGCGCACCTGCACACGCTGATCGCCAAAGAGGGTTTCACGACTCTGATCAGTCAGGTCTACGCCGACGACGATCCCAACCTGGACAGCGACGTTCAGTTCGGGGTCACCCGTGCATTGGTGGGCGACTTCCGCCGTCATGACGAGCCGCGTCCGAGCAATCCCGCTGTGTCCGCGCCCTGGTTCTCGTTGCAGCACACCTACGTCATGGAGCCCGGCGAGTCCCGCCTGCCGCGCCCCCCGATCCGATGACCACGCCGTTCCGGCCGACTGGAGTACCAGCATGCTGAGCGACGACCTCCGGCGTCAGGCCGCCGACGACCTGATGCGAGCCGACCGTGACCGCAGCCCGATCACCCAGCTGAGCACGACGCACCCCGACATGGACATCGTCGATGCCTATGCCGTGCAGCAGTACTGGGCTCAGGCCCGGGTTGCTGCCGGTGCCAGGATCGTCGGCCACAAGATCGGATTGACTTCGCGCGCAATGCAACAGGCGTCCAACATGACCGAGCCCGACTACGGATTCCTCACCGACGACATGGTCTACGACGACGGTGCGCGCATTCCCGCAAACCTGTTCTCGAAGCCACGACTGGAGGTGGAGCTGGCCTTCTGCCTGTCGGCCCCACTGAGAGGTCCCGGCGTGCGAGTACACGACGTCCTCCGAGCCACCGAATACGTCATCCCGGCGCTCGAGATCATCGACTACCGGACGGAGGTTCCGCGCACGATCGTGGACACCGTCGCGGACAATGCCGCTGCTGGCGCCATGGTCACGGGTGGGCGTGTCGTGCGGCCGATGGACGTCGACATCCGTTGGGTGGGGGCGACCTTGTCGAAGAACGGCATCATCGAGGAGTCGGGTGTCTCCGCAGCGGTGATGGGGCACCCCGCCGCGGGCATCGCGTGGCTGGCGAACAAGCTGGCGCTGTTGGACCAGGGGCTGGAAGCTGGCGAGTTGCTCCTGGCGGGCTCGTTCACGCGACCCGTCTCAGTCGCTGCAGGCGACGTCGTACACGCAGACTACGGGCCCCTCGGGTCGATCGCGGTGTCGTTCACGTGAGGGCGCCGGAGAATCCGTTCAAGCGTGGACTGCAGGCTCGGGACCGGCTCATCGGCCTGTGGGTGTCCAGCGCAGATCCCTTCATGACCGAGGTCGTGGCCGGAGCGGGGTTCGACTGGCTGTTGTTGGACACCGAGCACTCTCATGCATCCGCGCGCGATGTGCTCGGCCAGCTGCAGGCAGCGTCCGCATACCCGACGAGTGCAGTCGTGAGGCCCGCGAGCAACGACCCGGTCGTCATCAAGCAACTGCTCGACCTGGGCGCGCAGTCGCTGCTGATCCCCCAGGTCGACGATGCGGCCCAGGCCCGCGCAGCGGTGGCCGCGGTGCACTACCCGCCGCAGGGGATACGCGGTGTGTCCGCGACCACCCGCGCCACACGGTTCGGCCGAGTGTCCGGTTACGCCGGCTCGGCTTCGTCGGAGATCTGTCTCACCGTCCAGGTCGAGTCCGCCCACGCACTCGAGGAACTGGACGAAATCCTCGACGTCGACGGGGTCGATGGCGTCTTCGTGGGTCCGGGGGACCTGGCGGCGTCACTGGGCCACGTAGGGGACCCGCGCCACCCGGACGTGGCCGCGGTGGTCGAGGACGCCCTGAGGCGCATAGGCGCCGCCGGGCGACCGGCCGGCGTTCTGACCTCCGATCGCGCCGACGCTGGCCGGTGGTTGGACCTCGGCGCAGTGTTCGTCGCGGTCGGCGTCGACACCGCTCTGCTGGCCCGCGCTGCAGACTCTCTGGCCGCGGCATTCGATCGTCCGGCCCCGGCTCCCTCATCGACCGCGAAGGTGGTACACCACGATGTCCGCTGACACCACTCCTCTGGATCGAGCAGGTCGAGTTCTCCGACTCCGCGGCGGTCGCCGACATCAAACCCTGATGGCCGCGCTGGACGGGGCTAGCTACGAGATCCTGCCGTTCAAGGGAACCGAAGACGCGGTTCTCGCCCACGTGCCCCGCAACGTCGCGTTGTCGGTGACCACGACCGAGGCGAAGGGGCTGCGGCCGACGGTCGAGTTGGCCTCGTCTCTCGCCCGGCACGGCTACCGAACGTCCCCGCACATCGCCGCGCGCCTCGTCCGGGATCGGCACCACCTGGCTGACATCGTGGCCGAGCTCGACGATGCTGGCGTCCGAGGTCTCTTTGTCGTCGGTGGCGACGCCGCCGAGCCGGCTGGAGCCTTCGCCGACGCACTGTCGTTGCTTGAGGCTCTTGAGGAGATGGGGCACCGATTCGATGACGTGGGTATCGGGGGATACCCAGAGGGTCACGGCTCGATCGCCCGCTCCGTCATCGACACGGCCATGGAGCAAAAGGCCCGCCACGCGACATACGCAGTGACGCAACTGTGTTTCGACCCTGCGACGACCGCCTCGTGGGCACACGGTCTCGTAGCACGCGGTGTCACCCTGCCGGTGCGGGTTGGCATTCCGGGTGCGGTCAGCCGACAGAAGCTGGTGCGGATCTCGGCGGGTCTCGGCCTCGGCCAGTCGGCTCGCTTCCTGCGCAAGCAACAGAATCTGCTGTGGCGGTTCTTTCTGCCCGGCGGGTACAGCCCAGATCGGTTGGTCGGACGTCTGGCTCCGGAGATCGGGCTACCGGGCACCGGCATCGCGGGCTTCCATGTCTTCACCTTCAACGAGCTGGCCAAGACCGAGGCGTGGCGGCAGCGCCTGCTGGCGGACTTCGAATCAGCGCGACGGTCGCGCTGACCGCCGCCGCTCAGATCACCGACACCGGAAGGAGCATTGCGTGAGCGCACACGTGATCGATGGACGGGCACGGGCCCGGCAGCTCGAGAAACAACTGGTCGACGACGTCGCTCGATCGCGCGCCGACGGGCTACGCCCCGGTCTGGCTACGGTCATGGTTGGCAGACCTTATAGCTGTCTCGCCTACGAGGCCCGGATCGCTCGTCTGGCCGAGCGGCTTGGCGTCGTGCACCGGGCGGCGAACCTGCCCGAACGTAGCAGCCAGCAGGAGGTCCTGGCGGTGGTCGCCGAGCTGAACGCAGCCGAGGATGTCTCTGGAATCCTGATCTTGCGCCCGCTGCCGCCACAGATCGACGAGGCTGGGATCTTTCGGACCATCGACCCCTTGAAGGATGTCGAAGCGGTGCACCCCGAGAACGCGGGTCTGCTGGCGCTTGGTGTTCCACGATTCGTACCCTCCACGGCCGCATCGGTTTTCGACCTCCTCGACCATTGGCTCGACTCGGTCGGCGAGGACCGGCAGGCCTTCTACCACCGGTCGACCATCGTGGTCGTGGGACGGTCGAACAACGTTGGGAAGCCCTGCATCTCGTTGGGCTACCAGCGTCAGGCCACTGTGGAGTCCGTCGACGAGTGGGCAAGTCGTGCCGGCCGACTCGGTCGGCACACGCGTCGTGCCGACGTTTTGGTGGTGGCCGTCGGACGGCCCGGTCTGATCCGAGCCGAGCACGTCAGCGACGATGCCGTCGTCATCGACGTGGGGATCAACCCCGTCACCGCCGCAGACGGCACCACGACCATGGTCGGCGACGTCGACTTCCCCTCCACCGCGGCCCGGGTCCGCGCCATCACCCCAGTACCCGGGGGCGTCGGGCCGGTAACCGACGTGTGGCTGCTCCGATCGACTGTGCTGGCTGCACGGTTGCAAGCGGGTCTACTGCGAGAACCTGCCCTGGCCCACGCCACCACCACACCACGGGACCTACGGTGACCCGGTCACCCGCCGCCACGCGCGGCGTACTCAGCCTGTCGTGCCCCGACCGTATCGGCATCGTCCACGCGGTGTCCGGGTTTCTGGCCAAGCACGGTTTCACCATCGTGCAGAGCCAGCAGTTCGGCGCAGAGGACACCGGGACGTTCTTCATGCGAGTCGAATTCGCAGTCTGCGACGGCGAGTCTCTCGACATCGCAGCATTGTCGGCAGCATTCGCGGTGGTCGCCGACGACTTCGGCATGACGTTCCGCATGGTGGATGCCTCCAGCAGACAGCGGCTCGTCATCATGGTCAGCAAGTTTGCACATTGTCTCAACGACCTGCTCTTCCGAGCGTCGGTGGGCGGTCTCGACATTGACGTGGTTGCGGTCGTGTCCAACCACCCCGACCTCGGTCGGCTGGCCGACCACTACGGTGTCCCGTTCCGACATATCCCCGTCACCCCAGACACCAAGAAGCAGGCAGAGACGGAGTTGCTCGACCTGGTGGAGCGGGAGCGGGTGGATCTTGTCGTGCTCGCCCGATACATGCAGATTCTCAGCGATGAGACCTGCCACGCTCTGGCCGGCCGCGCCATCAACATCCATCACTCGATGCTCCCCAGCTTCAAGGGTGCACGGCCCTACCACCAGGCGCATGCACGGGGGGTCAAGGTCATCGGCGCGACGGCACACTACGTGACCGCCGACCTCGACGAGGGCCCGATCATCGAGCAGGAGGTGCTGCGGGTCAACCACACCATGAGCGCCGAGACATTCGCCGCACGCGGGCGCGAGACCGAATCGAAGGCGCTTGCCACCGCGGTTCGTTGGCACACCGAGAACCGAGTGGTCCTCAACGGCAGCTCCACGGTCGTGCTCCTGTGACGTCACTGCCGATTTCACCGAACCACTCGTGAGAACATCCGAAAGGAAGTCCGATGACCACGCCGAACAGCCTGCAGGCGTTGATGGATTCGAAGCCGAGTTTCATCGACCACCTCTATAACGACACCCTAGCCACGCATCCGCGGACCCGGCTGAGCCTGACACCGGTACCGGAGGTCGTCACCAACTGGCGCGACGAGCAACGGGCGTGGCGCGAGTCGGTCGTCCTGTTCGACCAGTCGCACCACATGCCGGAGACCTTTCTTGCCGGACCCGATGCGAAGCGACTCCTGAGCCACATCGGGGTCAACTCACTGGAGACCTTCCGGCCCGGCCTGGCGAAGCAGTTCGTTGCCTGCAACCCCCGGGGACAGATGATCGGAGAATGCGTCCTGCACGACCTCGGGGACTGCTACGAGTTGATCAGCGGCCAGCCGCTGCACGATTGGCTGCGGTTCCAGGCCGAGACCGGCGGGTACGACGTGACGCTAACCTTCGATCCGACCACCTGGGATGACCCCGCCAGGGGAAGGGTCAATTTCCGCTACCAGATCGACGGGCCCCAGGCGGGAGCGGTGTTCGATCAGGTCGTCGAAGGTGATCCCCCGGACATCAAGTTCTTCAACACAGCCGAGGTGTCCATTGCCGGAGGCCGAGTACTCGCCTTGCGCCACGGGATGGCCGGGCACCGAGGCTACGAACTCTCGGGTCCATACGCCGAGGGACCGCAGGTTCGAGAGGCCATCCTGGCGGCCGGGGCTGCCCACGGTATTCGGGCGGCAGGGTCCGCTACCTACTTCAGCGCGGCTGTGGAGAGCGGCTGGATTTCGTATCCGTTGCCGGCGATCTACACCGGCGACGACATGCGTGCCTTCCGCGAGTGGTTACCCGCCGATTCCTGGGAGGCGCGGTTCCCTCTCGGGGGGAGCTTCGTCACTTCGAACATCGAGGATCACTACGTCACGCCCTACGACCTTGGCCTCGGTCGGGTGGTGAAGTTCGATCACGACTTCATCGGCCGCGCCGCCTTGGAGGCCGTCGCCGAGCGCCCACCCCGGACGAAGGTTGCCTTGATCTGGGCTCACGACGACGTGATGAGAATCCTGGAATCACAGTTCCAGGAGGGCGTCCCCTTCAAGGCGCTGACGTTTCCTCAGACGGACTACGCGCAGATGCAGCGCGACGTCGTATCCACCACCAGTGGCGTGCCGATCGGTCTGTCGACCCACGGTGGCTACACCGTGAACGAGAAGGTCGTGGTGTCTTACGGCATCGTCGACGTCGATTACGCGACGCCCGGCACGGAGGTGCTGGTGACTTGGGGCGAGCCCGGCGGGGGCTCGCGCAAGCCGCAGGTGGAACTCCACCGGCAGACTCAGGTGCGCGCCACGGTGGCCTCTGTTCCCTTCGCCCGATCGGTGCGTGATCTGAAGCGTGCCAGCCGCGGGGCGGTGGGGTGATCGCGAATCTGACTGTGCCGCAGTCGTGTCGGGTGGTCGGGATCCTGAACGTCACGCCCGCCTCGTTCTCCGATGGCGGCAGGTTCCTCGCTGTCCAGGCCGCGGTCGATCACGGTCTCGCGATGGCGGCGGCGGGGGCGGAATTGGTGGATGTCGGAGGAGAGTCGACACGTCCGGGGGCTAACCGTGTCGACCCTGACGACGAGCGCTGCCGGGTCTTGCCAGTCGTCCGCGAACTCGCCAGGGCCGGGGTCCCGGTCAGCATCGACACGACTCGATCCGCCGTTGCCGCTGCCGCTGTCGACGCGGGTGCCACTGCCGTTAACGACGTGAGTGGGGGTCTCGGTGATCCGAACATGGCTCGGGCAGTCGCCGATCTCGGTGTTCGTTGGGTGATCACCCACTGGCGCCGTCCGAGCCGCCAGATGTACTCCGCGGCTCGCTACGACAATGTGGTTCGTGACGTGCGAGACGAACTACTCCTGCGCGTCGACGCGGCAGTGGCGGCAGGAGTGCGCACCGACGACCTCATACTCGATCCCGGCTTCGGTTTCTCCAAGGGCGTCGGTCACGACCTTCAGCTGATGGCCGGCCTGGTCGCCATCACCGACCTCGGGTTCCCGGTTCTCGTGGGAGCGTCACGAAAGCGGTTCCTGGGGGCCGTACTCGCGGACCACGATGGTGCCCCGCGGCCCAGCCACGGCAGAGAGAGCGCGACGGTCGCCACGACCGTGCTCGCCGCGCAGCAGGGTGCGTGGGGGGTGCGGGTTCATGACGTGGCGGCAAGCGTCGACGCACTACGCGTGCTGAATGCCGTTGAGTTGCAACCCATGTCCGCCAACGCCGCGCCGCGCTCCGTTCTGCCGGATCACGCGTGATTGCTGAGGGGGCCACCGTTGTACGTGACCATCTCCTGAAACACCTGCCGGACATCGAGGCGCCCACCGGCCGGGAGTCCGTCGAGCTCAGCCATCGCGCGGTGCAGATTGCCGACGATGCGCTCGGAGTCGGTCCACTCGGCGAACCTGCCCAGATCAAGGTCGCGTGCGGCGTCCAGCGGCGACATCCCGGCCGAAAGAGCCTGCCCCGCAACCGTCGACACGAACCGTAGGTAGTCGACGGTCTCGTCGATGACTTCGCTACCACAGACCGGGCCGTGTCCTGGCACGATTGTGGTCGCCCCCAGCGGTCGGATCACACGTTCCAGCACGTCGATCAGGCCAGTGACCGACCCGCTGAGCAGGAACGGGGTCCCGCCCTTGAAGAACAAATCGCCCGCGTACAACACTTCCTGATCGGGCACCCACACGATCGAGTCATTCGTGGTGTGCGCCACGCTACCCACGTGTTGGACCTCGCACCTACGGTCTCCCAACCAGAGCGTGACCCCGTCTGTGTAAGTCAGAAACGGCGGAAGAAACGGTGGGTCGCCGTTGTCGAACGACTCGAAAATGCCGGGCAGCTTGATCAACCCCTGCGCAATCATCTCCACCCGCGTCAGTTCGTGGGCCACGATGGTTGCGTGAGGGAGCATCCCGTTGCCTGAGGTGTGATCAGGATGATGGTGTGTGTTGATCACCGTTCGAATCTCGTGACCCGTGAAACTGCGAACGGCGTCGATGTACGCCTGCGTGCGCTGAACGGTCTCGCAGGTGTCGACGCTGACGACACCGTCGGGGCCTACAAGGAAACCGGGATTGTTGATGGACCACGTACCGTCGGGCTGGATATAGGCGAACAATCCGTCGCCGACCTCTTCTATTCGAGGCGTTCCGCTGCGAAACGTCGGAATGGGTGGCTGTGGGATAGCGATGCTCATTTGGACTCTCTTCAGTGGGCCGGGCGGGTAAACAGCTGTCGCCGGCGATTAGCCGATTCCGGACGGGGTGTTGCCGGCGCTGATCAACGCGCGATTCAGGGCGCCGGAGTCGGCAATCAGAATCTGGCCCGTCATGACCACGTTGTCCCGTGAAGCGAGCATGGCGTAGAAGGGGCCGTATTCCTCCGGGGTCGGCAAGTGCTGCAGCGGTGCCGAGCTCTCGAATCCCGCGCGGAACGCATCTGCCGGGATGTCGGACTGTTTGGAGCCCTCCATCCCGAGCGACGCAGGACCGTGGAGCTGGCTGCTCGCGATGCCCGACGGCGCAACGGCATTCACCGTGACCTCCGGGGCGAACTCGAAGGACAGCTGACGGACGAGGCTACACACGGCGCCCTTGCTGGCGGTGTATGCCGCGCCGCCACCGTCTGCGGCAAAAGCCGCCGTGGACGAGGTCATCACGATCGCGCCCCTCTCTGCTTTCAGCATGTCAATGAAGACAGCAGCGCTGAGCACGTAGCCCTTCACGTTGACCGAGAGCACCTCGTCGAACAGCGAATCGAGCTTCTCCAATGGAAGGTCGGCGACCGGCACGTAACCGTCGTAAATGCCCTGGGCTCCGATCAGCGCGGTCAGTCGACCCCATCGTTGTTCGATGGCGCTGCGGCACGCGCGTAGGTCGTTGACGCTGCGGACGTCGCCCTGAACGACGAGCACGGCGTCCCCGAACTCTTCGCGCAATGCAGCGACTTTGGCTGCGTCGTATTCGAAGATCGCGACCTCCGCGCCTTGCGCGCGACAGTGACGGGCGACGCCCAGACCGAGGCCGGAGCCGCCGCCGGTGATGAGGACGACGTGGTCGGCGAGCTGGTTCACGAGGTGGTCCTGTCTGTTGTCTTGGAGCGCGCGAAGCTTGTGAGGGCGGACGGGCTATCAGATCGGCGAAAGTGTCCGTGGAGATCGACATTACGAGGATCCCGATATTGCGGGAACCAGTTGCGATCGATAGGCGGTCATCGATTCCGTCAATGTCCGAGCAGTCCGGATGGTCTATACAGAGACGGTGATCTCGGACGACGTCACGATCCGTCGAACCCGTTCTCCGTCCAGCGATCGTGTGAACCGGCAATCGATGAAATCGATGCCACAGCATCCAATGTGACTGTTTGTCTCGTCGTGATCGCCGTCTTAGCCTCAGGTTGCTGGGTGTTCGAAGGTGCAGGGCATCCCGAGCGGACCAACCGCCGGGATAGCTGTCGCACCTCTCGCGGTCGACGGCACCCATCCCGCCTTTGTCCCTACTCGATTTTCGGAGGCCCCCGTGCCCGAGTCCGTGATCACTCATCTGCGTCACATCGACCTCGCCGTTCCCGATCTGGCCAAACAGCGTGCGTTCTATAGCGGTATCTGGGGCCTCAAAGAAGAGCACACCGACAGCGGGATGACGTTCCTGGCTGCCGAGGGAAGTCCCGAGCAGTACGTCGTGCGGTTGCGCGAAGCGGCAGAGAAGCGGGTCGATCTGATTGCGTTCGGTGCAGCCACCGCGGGCGATGTCGACACACTGGCAGCCCGTCTCGCTGGCGAGGGGATCGAGCTGGTCAATGAACCGAGTGACTTGCAGACCCCTGGTGGGGGATACGGGTTCCGGTTCTTCGACAACGAAGGTCGTACCGTCGAGGTCAGCTCTGACGTCGCCGTCCGCACCCATCGGGTCATCGAAGAGGGCGAGTCGATCCCGGTACGCCTGTCGCATGTCGTCATGAATTCGCCCGACATCGACGGCACCCGAGACTGGTATGCCCAGCATCTGGGCTTTCGACTAACGGACTCACTGATGCATCCCAAAGCTGGCGGGATCATGCACTTCCTGCGCATCAACTCGTGGCACCACAGCCTTGCACTCGCAACTGGTCCGCACCCGTCCCTCCATCACGCGTCCTTTGAGTTGCGCGGGATCGACGAGTACATGCGCGGCACGGGCCGGATGCTGAGGGCAGGGGTGGAGAAGCTCTGGGGTCCGGGCCGTCACAAGGCAGGTGACAACACATTCAGCTACTTCCTCGACCCGCACGGCAACACCGTCGAATATACGACCGAACTCGAACTCATCGACGAGGACACCTGGCACCCGTCCATCTTCGACTTGTCCGACCCCGAGGTGTCCGACCAGTGGGGCACTGCCAACGACGCGGACGAGTTCGTCGTTGCCAAGTCGTTCAACGACAAGGACCGCGGCCTGTTCGTCGCCCCTCCTGCCTAGGTCGTCCTCATCAACAGGTCGCCGCGTCCGCGGACGATTCGGTAAGACACCGTCGGCGGCCGGGTCCAGTCCGTCGCTATCAAGTAAAGGAACAGATATGCGCTTTGCCACCTGGGAGTCGGAAGGCGTCGTCGCCGCTGGTGTCGTCAGCGACGCGGGTCTTCACCCATTCCAGAATGGGGTCAGCGTTCTCGACCTGGCTCGAAAAGGCCTCCCGGTTGCGCTCGAAGCCGGCGAAGCTGCCCTGACCAGCGAACCGATCAGGCTTGAGACCGTCCGACTGCTCCCTCCGATTCAGGCTCCGACCGTGCGGGATTTCACCTCGTTTCAGGAGCACGTCGAGGGTGTGCGAGCCGGCTCGGATATGGGAACCGGCGCTCCGCCGGAGTGGTACGCGGCTCCGCCCTTCTACTTCAGCAACCCCCACGCTCTGATCGGCGCCTACGACGACGTTGCCGTACCGCCCGACTGCGACCTCTTCGACTTCGAATTGGAGGTCGCCGCTGTGATCGGCGCAGTGCCGGGCTCGGACGGCTGGTCGGTGCGTGAGGAGGACGCGGGAGACCACATCTTTGGCTACACGATCCTCAACGACTGGTCGGCTCGCGACACTCAGATAACCGAGATGAAGGTCGGTCTCGGCCCGGTCAAGGGCAAGGACTCGGCCACGACCCTGGGCCCGTGGCTGGTCACCCCTGATGAACTCGAGGCCTATCGCAACGATGAGGGTTTCCTGGCTCTGGACATGCGGGTGTCGGTCAACGGCAAGCTGATCGGACAGGACCTGCTGTCCAACATGGGCTGGACTTTCGAGCAACTCGTGGCACAAGCGTCGCGCGGCGCCAAGATCGTGCCGGGTGATGTATTGGGCTCGGGCACTTGCGGAAACGGCGGTTGCCTGCTGGAGCTCTGGGGGCGTGATGGACGTGACTCCATTCCGCCTCTGCACCCCGGGGACGTCGTCGAGATGACTGTGGAGGGCATCGGCACGATACGTGGCGCTGTTGTCGAGGGGCTGGGCCACACTCTGCCACCGGTACCGGCAGCCCATCCCCGCCCGGTCCCGCGAACCCGCATCCGAAAGTGAGAAGCACACAACATGTTCGAATACTTTCCCGGTAATTACGTCTGGAGCATGGCCGTCACCGGGGCACTCAACAACGGCGGCTTGATCGATGAGGTTGATCGAGCGTGCCGCCCGATCAAGGACGCCGCCCAGCGGGGTGAGGACGCAGGTACCGAAGACTTCCTCCGAGCCTGGTCCGACCTGACCGATCAGCTGATCGGGCAGGCAGACGAGGCCGAGAAGCGCGGGCACGTCCGGACGGCGGGGCAGGTGTTGTTCCGCGCATGTGGCTACCTGGCGATGGCCGAGCGCATGCTGTCGAAGAGCAGCCCATCTCGCGTGCCGACCTATCAGCGCATGTTGAAGCTGCACGAAAGGACTTTCGGGCTGTACAGCCCACGGGTGTCGCGAGTCGAGATCCCTTATGAGGGAACGACATTGCCTGCATACTTCAGCGCCGCTCCGGCGACCGACGATGGGCCGGCCCCCGTCATTGTGCTGGTCAACGGCCTGGACTCGTGCAAGGAGCACATGTACATGTCCAATCACTGGTCGGAACTCGCCGAACGGGGCATCTCGTGCCTCATGCTGGACCAGCCCGGCACGGGCGAGTCCTTGCGGCTGCAGGACCTCAAGGCGCGGATCGACGCCGAGGTGTGGGCGGGCGCTGCCGTCGACTGGCTCGAGCGGCGACCCGAGGTGGATACGGCTCGAATCGGTATCGTCGGCTGGTCTCTGGGCGGCTATTACGCGCCGCGATCAGCGGCGTTCGAGAAGCGGTTCGCGCTATGTGTCGCGTGGGGGGCGAACCACAACTGGGGCGCCGTGCAGCGTCGTCGACTCGAGCGCGAGGGTGAGCGGCCGGTTCCGCACTACTGGGAGCACGTGATGTGGGTCTGGGGACAGAATGACCTCGACTCGTTCATTGAGTTCGCAGACGGGGTGAACCTCGAAGGGGTTGTCGAACAGATCACGGTGCCCTTCCTCATCACGCACGGTGAGGGCGACCGGCAAATCCCGCTTGAATACGCGCATCGCTCGTTCGATCAGGCGGTCAACTCCCCGAAGCGTGAGCTACGCATCTTCACGGCGCAGGAGGGCGGAACCGAACATATCGGCGTGGACCACATGCCGTATGTCAGTGTGTTCATCGCCGACTGGGTTGCCGACACCTTTGCCGAGATCGCCACGGCTGCCCGGGCTTGACAGCGGGCTCGAGTCAGAAGAAGTCCGGAGCAGTTCGACCTGAAGCCTCGACCGCACGCCGGCCGAGACCGTCGATGATTACGCAGGCGACCTCTTACCAACCAGCTGGAGACGAGAGATGACGACGGAGACCACCCTCGGGTATGGGTACGCCGAGGTCGGCACTGTGGATGTGCTCACCCGTTCGGCACGACAACGCCGGGCGCCAGGTGTAGGCGAAGTCGAGATCGAGGTCGTGCGTTCGGGCGTCAACCCGACCGACGTTAAGTCTCGGCGGGGCGCCACTCATATGGACATCCCGCCAGGTCTTGTGCAGATCCCGCATCACGACGGGTCGGGCGTGGTCAGCGCAGTGGGTGACGGGGTCTCACATTTTGCTGTCGGACAGCGGGCGTGGGTGAACCTCGCCGCATACCGCCGCCTCGACGGAACTGCTCAACAGTTCCTCACCATTCCCGTCGAGCGGGTGGCGCCGCTGCCCGAGTCAGCCTCGTTCGAGCTCGGAGCAACGTTGGGAGTCCCGTTTCTAACCGCGCATCGTCTGTTGACGTGCCATCAGGTGGGGCCACGAGAGCTCGCCGTCGGTGCCCTGAGCGGGGCGACGGTTCTCGTCGCCGGCGGTGCCGGGGCGGTCGGTAATGCGGCGATCCAGCTGGCTCGGTGGGCCGGCGCCAAGGTGATCACGACGGTGAGTTCGGCCCGCAAGCAGCGCTTGGCCGAAGCTGCGGGCGCCGATCATGTGATCAACTACCGCGAGGACGATGTGGTGTCGGGCGTTCGGGCTGTCGCTCCGGACGGAGTCGACGTGATCGTTGAGGTGTCTCCGGCGGGTAACGCGACCATCGATCGCGACGTCTTGCGGACCGGCGGAGGCGTGAGCATCTATGCCAACGATGGGGGGCCGGAACTGACTCTTCCGATCCTCCCGTTCATGTGGCTGTCCGCCAGCGTTCAGTTCGTCATCCTCTACACCATCCCCGCCGTCCACCTGGCTGCCGGAGTCCGTGCACTCGATGCCGCCATGCGCGACCGAGCCATCGATGTTGGCGCTGGCCACGGGCTGCCGATTCTGACGTACGGCCTGGACGACATCGCCGCCGCTCACAAGGCTGTTGAAGATGCCGTTGTCGGCAAAGTTCAGCTCGCAGTCAGCGGAGAGTAACGCCGGCGCAGACGATGAGGCGTCAACGCGACTCGTCGCGTGGCGCGAAGGGGTCGACCACTCGCGCCAGGGTGCCTACATCGGGGAGTGCGGTCGGGTGCCTGAGCTCTGACGCCCGTGGCCAGGCCAGATTGCGGTGCCTGCCACCAGATTGTCGAATCGCGCTAGGGCGGCTCCTCAGCCAACTGGTCCAGCTCGTACACCCCGCGAGCGCTTCTGTGTCTCGCGAATCCACTGATTCTGCAGCTGGTTTCACCAAGTTCTATTCAGCTGCAGCGTCGGCCAGCGACTCGAAGATCGGCCAGGATCGGCCAGGGATTCGCCCCCGACGAACCGCAGATCGGGTTCGCATTCGGTAAGGGAGACTCGGATACGTTCGGGCGCATCGCCAAGCGCTTCTTGCGTGGCGGCGGTGAGTGCCTGTGCGAGCGCGCGCAATTGTTCAGGTGTGCGCCCTTTCGTCAGAGTCACTTGGATCATGGGCATGGGCTTTATCCTTCATCAAATACCGCTGTCCGCAACGGCATTGGGGGAACGGACATCGTGAGATGAACATCAGGCAAGCAGCACCGCAGGTGGTGCTGTCCCACGCCGCGAGTCGCAGGGGGCTTGGCCCATCTCTTGACGGCATCGTGGCGCGCAGCAGCATTGAGATGAGTGAGTATGACCTTTCGCGGCCAACGCCGAAAAAGGGCCTTCCGCATAGCGGAAGAATGCGGATCAAGCTGCTGCGAAGGGTGGCGTCGCGCGGTTGCAGTCACGGTGAGCAGCTTGCCCCGTATCGCACTGCGAGGCCGAACCGCCTTGTGTGCCGATACAGCCGGCGGAATCGAGAGGCTTCCGATGGGGCGCCGCCCCGAAGGATAGTGGGGTACGACAAATGATGCATCAGCGCTACCGATCCGCTCATTTGCGTACACCGCATCGCACGCCGCCTCGGGCATGGCCGTCTCGAACGGGCTGGGGGCACCCAGCCCGTCCGACACGTCCGCTACGGCCAAGATGGCCGCGCCTGCAGCATTGATGTATCGGAACCGCCCGCCGCGATCAACAACTGCGAGTCCTGCGGCGATTGCCTCAATGATCGACCCGTCGGCCATTTTCCGTTGGACCTACTTCTACTCCTGCGGTCGTTGATTGCATCGAAATCTGCTGCGTGGCTGGACCTTCGACCGGCACCGTCACGACCCGGGCCGACGGTGCGATGATCGCCCGCCCGTGTGCGTTGGCGCGAAGGTCTAACCGAGGGGCTCGCGGCCGATATGGAAACCGTTCAGACCGAACTCTGGGATGCCCCACAGCACGATATTCGCTGAGCGCCGACATGCCAGCCACGCCGGCGAGCTGGTCTAGACGTCCCCGTTGTTGTCGGGAGGCTCCGTGGACAGTGATCGACGGCGAAGGCTGTGCGAGATCACGCCGGGTTTCGTCCGACGAAAAACTCTCGAAACGGATCCATGCTGGGCGCGAGTCCGGAGTCGATAAGGCCCTTGCGAAGGGCGAACATCTGACCATCGTGGATTCGCTGGGTCGGCTGGCGGAGAGGGCCACCGTTGTAGCCCTGGAGCCATCCCTGGAACTTCCAGGCCTGGCGATTGATGAAAGCCCCTCCGTGGAGAGACGGGGCGAGTGCCGCTTTTGCTTTGCGCGCCGGGTGGGTTTGCCAGAAGATCTCGGTGGCGTCATCGAGCTTACCGTCGCGGAGCAGGTTCATGACGCGAGGGATCACGGGTCCGTAGAACTCATGGTCGCTGGTCGCCGACAACTGGATCGGGATTAGCTGGGAGAGGGCGATGAGATCGCTCTCGATTGGCATCGATATCACTACTTCCTCGCCGAACAGGCGATGGCATTCGATGGCGCCCTGGATGTAGGGAAATCCGCCCTCCGCCTTGATGACTGCGATGTTCGGGCAGCCGTCGAGGAGCTTGTGAATCAACGTAGCTGGGATGTCCGAGGGATGGATGCGAGGACTGAAGCCCCACAGATACATCGGGAAGAGGATGACGGCCAGATCCGTGGCATCACACACGGCTTTGGTGTAGTCGTAGATTGCCTGCTCGGACTCAGGGTAGAAATTGGGCGGGTAGGACAGCAGAACCAGCTGTGCGCCCGCCGCTTCAGCGCCCTGGACGGCCTCGATGTTGTCGGCGAGGGTGCTCCAACTCCCATGGTGCACGATGAGAAGATCGTCGCCCGCCTCGGCCTTCGCGATCCGCACGAACTCGAGGTATTCGGGCAGCGTGATGTTGACTTCGGACACTGCGAGCGTTCCGAGGAATCCGTGCTCTGTGGCGCGTCGAATATCGTGCCGGATTCCGGCCTCGTTGATCGACTTCAGGTCGGCTGTGAATGAGGGAATGGTGCAGTTGATGGCACCGACGAGCTTCTCACGGGCCCACGAGCGTGCCTCGGTTCGGGTGTAATCGGGCATTCAAAAATCCTTTCGGTGAGTAAAACAAGCGCTGCACAGCAGCGACTATCGGGCGCCGGCGCCTTCCCAGGCCAGATACTTGACTTCTAGGTATTCATCGATGCCGTAGATCGATCCTTCGCGACCCAGGCCTGATTGCTTGACGCCGCCGAAAGGCGCCACCTCATTCGAGATGAGACCCGTGTTGATTCCGACCATGCCGGCTTCGAGTGCCGCCGACACGCGCCAGATTCGTTCGGCGTCGGGGGTGAAAACATAGGCAGATAAACCGTATTCGGTGTCGTTTGCCATCGATACGGCATCGTCTTCGGACTCGAAACGAATGAGGGGAGTTACGGGGCCGAACGTCTCCTCACGTGTGATACGCATGGTGGAGTCGACCTCGGTCAGAACGGTCGGCTGGTAGAACAGCGGCCCTCGTTGGTGTCCCGAGCCCCCGATCAGTACCCGTGCACCGCGGTCGACCGCATCCCTCACGTGCTCCTCGACCTTCCTGATCGCCGCCGCGTCGATCAGGGGTCCCTGTTGCACGCCCGGCTCGAGACCATCACCGATCATGAGCTCGCCGACCTTCTCAGCCAGGGCGCTGGCGAATCGGTCGTAGATTCCGGCCTGGACGTAGACCCGGTTCGCGCTGATGCACGCTTGACCGGTGTTGCGGTATTTGGTCGCGATCACCCCGGACACCGCATTGTCGACATCGGCGTCATCGAAGACGAGAACCGGTGCGTTGCCGCCCAGCTCCATGGAGGTCTTCTTGACCGTTGCCGCACACTGCGAGAGGAGCAATCGGCCGACCTCGGTCGAGCCAGTGAACGAGAGTTTTCGGACAACCGGGTTGGTCGTCAGTTCCGCTCCGATGCGCTCGGCGTCGCCGACGACAACACTGAGCACCCCTGCCGGGATACCGGCGCGGTCGGCGAGCTCGGCGAGAGCCAGTGCGGTCAACGGTGTCTGCTCGGCGGGCTTGACCACCATCGTGGCACCTGCGGCCAGTGCGGGAGCAGCCTTGCGGGTGATCATCGCTGCCGGGAAGTTCCACGGTGTGATCGCTGCGCAGACTCCGATCGACTCGCGGAGTACGACCACTCGACGCGACGGTTCGGGAGCAAGGAAGACGTCTCCGCGTACGCGCTTGGCCTCCTCACTGAACCACTCGATGAACGAGGCAGCGTAGGAGATTTCCCCACGTGCCTCATCAAGCGGCTTCCCTTCCTCGGCCACGATGAGTCGTGCGAGATCGTCCGCGTTCTCGGTAACCAAGTCGAACCACCGCCGAAGAATCGTCGCTCGGTCTTTCCCCGATCGGGCGCGCCATTGACGCAGCGCGCGATCAGCCGCTTCGAGTGCGCGGCGGGTGCCGGCGCGTCCCACAGTTGCCACTGAGGCGATGTGCCGGCCCGTCGACGGGTTGACGACCGAAAGCGGTTCGTCGGTCCCCTCCACGGACCATGAACCATTGATGTACGAACCCGTCCGCAGGAGGGTCGGGTCGTCGAGGAAGACGGCGGTTGTTGGCGCGTTCACGCTAGGACTCACTTCTGGACGGGAGGGAACATGACGGGCAATTCGGCTCCGAGACCGCGTGCACGGGCCAGCCGTAGGCTCATGCTCGCGATCGCGATGTCCTGAACGGCCGACCCGACTGACTTGTAGACGACGATGTCGCTGTGATGCCGGCGCCCGGAGATTGCGCCGCTGACCACATCGGCCAATGCCACTGTCTTGCTGGCGATCTCGACACCATCAGCGATCGCTGCAAGCGCATCGCCGGTGTCGTGCAGCACCTCGGCGACCATATCGGCCACAACGAGATCGGCACGGGCCCAGACATCCGAGTCGACCTCGCGCTGCTCGGGGAGCGTGGAGCCGATCGAGATCACAGTCGAGCCGGGCGTGAGCCACGCGCCGTGCAGTACAGGCGTTTCGTCTCGTGACCGCGCCGCGCAGAGCGTGACGTTCGCGGACACGACAGCATCCCCGGCATTGTCGGCGGCCGTGATGGTGAGGCCGAGGTCAGCGAGTTCGGCGATGAACCGGGCGCGGCTCTCGGCACGTGGACTCCACACACGCACTGAGGACAACGGGCGGGCGGCAGCCAGGGCTCGGACGTGGTTCTTGGCTTCAAATCCCGACCCGATGACCGCGAGTTCGAGTGGACCCTCTGGGGCCAGCAAATCTGCAGCGAGCGCCGAGGTCGCCGCGGTGCGAAACCCGGTCACTGACTGGCCATCGAGCAGTGCCACCAGTTCCGCGGTCTGCTCGTCAAACAGGGGGATCAGGTAAGACGCGGCCTGTGCCTTGAGGGAGACCGCGATCAGTTTCGCGCCCATGACGCCGGCGTCCGCCGACACGCCTGTCAGGCTTCGCAGCCAGCTCTGGTTCCCTCGGGCCATCGTCCGTTCGGGATAACGGGAACCCGCAACGTCACCGGAGTAGGCATCGCGAAGGGCTTTGATCGCCGCGGACCACTCGAATACGTCGCGAATTGTCTCGTCGTCGAGCACCAGAGTCATCGTTTGCACCGTCCTGATCCTTCACGTCATCCTTCATGTTGGCGCGCCGGCTCATTGCTCGTGCCAATTGGCCGCCGCACGCTCGTGGCTTTAAATGCTCGCCGCCACAACAGGTTAGGAGCGCCAGGGGCCGGTGACAAACAGTCTCTGCGGCTGATTCAGTATTGATTTCATCGATGGTTCGATGTCGGTCAATCATGCGAGTCGCCGAGCTGCCGGCGGTTGGACTACGCGTTTATCGGTTGCTCTCGTGTCGTTGAGCAGAGTCGCCGAACACCAACCCTTGACAGCGCTGACCAGAGCCAATTCGTCAGCCTGAAGGAGGTCGGATATGTGCAGCGTTCGTTCGCGGAGCCGGCCATCCTCGATCAGACGGCCACGTTCAACGCCGGCGAGGCAGCCGCTGCTGACCGGGGGAGTCCACCATTGACCGTCGAGCGCGACGGCGAGGTTGGCTGTGCATGCCTCAGTGAGTTGACCGATGTCGTTGACGATCAGGACGTCGTCGGCGTTCGGGTGTCTGTTGAGTCTGGACACGTATGGCTGGCGCAGGCTCGTCTGGTGAAGTGGCCAGCGCGACGTTGAATCGATCGGCTGAGAATCGACGGCGAGTACGACTCGTCGGCCGGGCCATGTCGGCAGCCGCTCGATCTCGATCTCGAGTCCACCATCCCGAAACAGGCGCAGCCTGACTTGGACGTTGTCAAGGCCCTTCAACCGCTTACACGTCTGTGTTCGTACGTTGTCGGGGTCGATTTGGAAGCCGAAATACTTCGCCGAGTCGACCGCGCGCGCGAGGTGACGTTCGAAGGAACGCAAGCCGCGATGTGTATCGTGCCGCATCGTCTCGATCAGGTGAAAGTCTTCAGTGCCATGACTGAGAATGCGGGTCTTAGTCAGCAGCTCTTCGAATTCTGCACGAGGATCAGAATCCCAGGTAATTCCGCCCCCAGTGCCATAACTTACGGTCCGCCGAGTGCGATCTATCAACGCGGTGCGGATCGCAACGGAGAAGCGTGAGCGGGGTCGGCTTCCGTGTTGGAGCGGCGGCGCGACGACGCCGATTGCGCCACAGTAGATGCCCCGCGGTCCGTCCTCTAATTCTGCGATCAGTTCCATTGTTCGTGCTTTTGGTGCGCCCGTTACCGAGCCGCAGGGGAACAGTGCCCGGAAAACATCAGCCAGGCCGATGCCAGGGGGGAGTTCGGCAGCGACATCGGAGGTGAGTTGATGCACGGTCTCATAGCGTTCGGCACAGAGTAGCCGAGGTACCGAAACGGTGCCTGACTTTGCAATCCGAGCGAGGTCGTTCCGCACGAGATCGACGATCATGATGTTTTCTGCCCGCTCTTTTGGGCTGTTCCGCAACTCCTCTACAGCGACCGCGTCTTCAGCAGTGGTGCGGCCGCGCCGTCGCGTGCCTTTCATGGGACGCATCGTGATTCGAGCACCGTCGGTTTCGAAGAACAGCTCGGGACTGGCACTGACCACTACGAATTGTCCGGTGTCCAGGTATGCGTTATATGCGCCGCGTTGTGCCAGAGCGAAGTTGCGATAAAGCCCTGTAGGCGTACTGTCCAGCCGGCCGGTCAGCCTCGTTGTGAGGTTGCATTGGTAGGTTTCGCCGGCCTCGATGCGCTGGCGCACTGCCTGGACAGCATACGCGTGGGAAGCCGCGTCCCATGCCTGCTTCCAGTCAACTTTGACAGTACTTCCATCGTGGGAATCTGTCTTCAGCTCGTAGCCTATGACTGGCATGTCGGCGGGAGGTTCAGCGATTCCGAACCAGGCGAACGGTAGACCCTGAACTCCGGCGTTCACTGCCAGATCGGGATCGAGTCCATTAGCGGCTTCGTATGTGACGAACCCAAACGCCCAACGCCCTTCGGTTGTAAGGGTTTCGACTAGATCGAGAATTTCGTCGACCTGTTCGGGCAGCTCAGCTACTAATACACGCTCAACGGAACCGAATTGGATTGCGGTACCTGCCACCAGATCATCGAATCGTGCGCACGGCGTTCCTGCTGTCCACTGATCCATCTCGTATACCCCCAAGAGTGGACGTTGAATTTCGCGGATTAACCGATCTCGCAGCCGGTTTCACCGAATCCTCTGCTGTTACTCGGCGGTCAGCGGCGGCCAGCGGCTCGAAGCTCTGCCATAGATTCTCCCCCGACGAACGATAGATGAGGTTCGCATTCGGTGAGGGCGACTCGAATGCGCTCAGGCGCAACGCCAAGCGCTTCTTGCGCGGCGCCAGTGAGCGCCTGAGCGAGTGCGCGCAATTGTTTGGGTGTGCGCCCCTTGATTACGGTCACTTGGATCATGGGCATCGGTTTTCTCCTTCATCAAATACCCGCGCCCGCAACGGCATCGGGGGAACGGACAACGCGTATTGAACATCGGCATTTGCCCGCCATGAAGCTTGGCCGAGAATGAGCCACCTGCGTGAAGGCGTC
Organism: Mycolicibacterium sp. CBMA 226; assembly: GCF_009729075.1. GTDB lineage: Bacteria > Actinomycetota > Actinomycetes > Mycobacteriales > Mycobacteriaceae > Mycobacterium. Next base: position 318,001 of record NZ_VTGY01000022.1, read on the forward strand.
AACTCTCCTCTTTCTCGGTACATATGGATGGGGTTTCGCCTCGGTACTGCGACGCGCAAGTGCCGCAGGGTGCTGCTGCCTCACGTCTTAGGCCACAGGAACTTCGCCCCCCTCCTCGCAGCCTTAGTGCGGCACAGCATTGTTGAGGTGAGTATGGCCCTTGGCTGCTAACGCCGTAAAAGGGTCTTCCGCATAGCGGAAGGAAGCGGGCAACGCTCATGCGTGGCTCGCTGCCCACGGCCGGCTCGGCGTATGCCGACAAGACCATCGACTTCTGCCTGCCAATGACTTGGTCTGCTCCGACGGCGACGTCTGGGGGCGTGCACCGCCTATGTCCAGACAGGCATGGTCGACCAAGCGGCCTCTCTGGCCGCGAGTCGACTGTGATCGGCTGGTCCAGCTTGTGAACGGTTGTAGGTTGCATTCTCCGTGTCGTTTTGCATTTTGATTTGTCATACGATGTCGTATACGACATCGTGGAATGCAAAGTAGTTCGCTCGGCTAGTTGGCCGGCCTTCTGGGTGGCGAGACCGCGTTGCAAGGCCAGTGGCGGTAGTCGTCGAGAAATACGGTGACTCGCTGTCGGCGAAATGTCACGCTGAAACTGTGAGCGACGAACCCCAGCCGCTATATATACTGATTTACCCAGCGATATATACCCATGGGGACCGGCTGATGCCTAAACGCTTGATTGACTTGGATGACGACCTTCTAGCGGCCGCTCAGAAGGAATTGAATACGACCGGCGTGTCCGACACCGTTCGCATCGCCTTGCAACAAGCCGCAGCGAGGTCCGCCCGGGCGCGCCAGGTGGCATGGTTGCAATCTGGAGGCCTGCAGGATATGACCGGCGCTGAGCAGCGTGGCGCCGTGTGGCGCTGATCGCTCGCTACCTCGTCGACACCAGTGCGGCGGCACGAATGAAATCGCCTGCAGTGGCGAGCCGACTGGCCCCGCTCGTCGAGGCCGGCCTGGTCGCCACGGCGGCCCAACTCGACGCCGAGGCTCTGTACAGCGCCCGCAATCCGGCTGAGTACGAACAGCTTTGGTCAGACCGGAGGCTGGCCTACGAATACCTGCCGACGGCCGACGAGCACTGGCATGCCGCATTGGGTGCGCAGCGGAAGTTGGCGAGGGACGGCCGACATCGCGTTGTTGGCATGGCGGACCTTTTGATCGTGGCGCTAGCAGTCGCCCATGACGTGACGCTGATCCATTACGACTCCGACTTCGACATCGCCGCCGATGTACTGCCGCTCCAGCATCACTGGGTGGTCGAGCGCGGTTCTGTTGACTAGGCCCGTCGGCGAGGTGCTTTGGCTCGCAAGCCCGGCGGGGCTGGTGACCACAGCTACCCGACGTCGCTCCCGATTCGTCAACTCCAACGATTCACGCGGCTCGACCGTCGAGGCCAATAGGCCAGTGAGACGCTGGTACTGATCGCCGATCGCATGGCCGTGGAACCGAGCGGCGGTCAACTCTTTGCGTCGCAGATGCAGCTGCTCGGCGCCCAGGTCGTAGCCGGCTCTCGGGGGTATCCACTAGTTAACCTACCGCTGCTTGGCAGCGGATCAACGCGCGTCGCGATGGCAAGATTCTTCAATTTGCCTACGCTGCAACAGAAATTGTTCGAAATCGAACTCGATGGGCGTGCCACTCCGCTCGCCTTCGATCAGAGCCTGTCGCAGGGCTTCGACCCGCGTGTTGCGTTCCTCAAGAAGTCGCAACGCCGAGCACACGACATCGCTCGCCGAGCTGTAGCGCCCCGAGGCGACCTCACCATCAATGAACGCTCCGGAGTGATCGTCGAGATCGAATGACGTCTTCCGACTCACCCGCTCAGGTTACCAATCCACGGTAGCGGCCGCCGCGGATAATGGATTCATGAGCGTGAACGATGGCGACAGCGGTCGGAGATGCTATGCCGGCGCCGACGACATAGCCGATGTCGCTGAGGCGATAGAAGTGAGCCTGGCTAGCGCCGACTATGGCGCCGCCCTTGCTGCTCGTGGCATCACCACCGTGGCACTCGATGACGGCGGTCGGATTGTCGAATACTCACCTGGTGGGATCGCCACCGTTCAACCGGACTGACCCGCCGACATGGGCGAATATCAATGTTGTTCAGCTGGTAGGCGAGCGCGTCAGGGCCTTGGCTCGACGATCGTCAGCAGTGTGACGTATTCACCTCGAGTGTGATGGTCAAGGTCAACGAAACCATCGAGTTCAACCGGCAGATGTCACGGCACTACGCTTCGGCGCGGAGGCTGCGTGCCCGACGAGGGCTGCAGTGATGATGCGTTCGCGTCGTTCTCGCCAAATCGGCCGTTGCAAGCGGCCGATGGGGTTGACGCGGACGACTAATACGGGCGCGAAATCGCTTGTCTTTTTAGTAGCGCGCGCATCAAACCAGCTGGGGCACCAAACATGAGTGTGATCGTGTCCTGCTGCTGACAGACGGTCGTGCTGAGGGCGCCTTTTCAGGGTCTCCAAGTCCTCGACGCGGCGGTCCGCCAACGACGCCGGCGCCGTCATCTCGTCGAAGCCACCCGTCTGCAGTCCAGGCAACCAGGCGTCGAGCTGGACGCCGCCGGACTTCACCCACAGCGGCAGCGTGTCGCGGCGACTACCGGTCGGCGGGAAAACGCGCGTGGTGTCGACCACCACCGCGCGGTCGACAGCGATCAAGGTCCGATAGCCCAACAGCTCCGACTGCCAACCTTCGAATACAGTTTCGTGTCTAGGGCCTGTGTGCCCGACCCGGAAACGAATGGAACCGACCGGCTACCGGCACCGCCTAACCAGATATGCGCACCATTGACACCATCGACCGCAAACTCTGAGTACTGGCCGCCATCCGGGCGGGATGCCGCGAGACGGGCAGCAGCGGGCGGCATCAGCACCACGATGGACCGGCTACTCGACGAACGGGTTGGCCGGTCGACGGCGGAGCTATGTTCTGCTGATGACCGACAAACTGCCACAGAGCACTCCGCGTCTACGTGAGCGCTTGCGAAGCCGGGGCGTCCGATTCTGGGGTGTGTCGCTCGCTGTTGGAGCCGTCTGCGTCCTCTTCATCGGCAGCCAGCTGGCGAGCCCAGTCAACGCAAGTCCGCTTCCATTAGCTCGTACAGGCGGGATCCTTGCGTTCACGTGAAGAGGACTCTGCGGCGGAGCAAGTACTAGGTTTCATAGGTTCAAGGACGCGATTAAAGTGTGACCTTGCATGTCATAGGAATTCCCGTGGTAAGTTTGAGCTGCTGGCAGTCCGAGTGACGTCGCCCACAGAGGCAATTTTTTGCAGGGACGGGGTGTCTACGGGCGTTCGTCCGTAACCGTGTCACGGGTTGTGGCAGACCAACCACGGTGACACCGATGACTGCGAATCGAGGCCAAAATTGCTGATCATCTGTATCTCGCAAGGCATTTAGGTGATGTGATGGTTACGCGCATCGTGATCGCCTACGTCGGTCGCGCCGATACCGCCAGTTGCTCGGCGGCGATAACCCGGGGTGCAGATAGATGAGCTGGAGAACACAGCTTGCCTTCACTCCGTTGGATACCGGCGCGAGGGGAGCAGAGGTCGGCCGGCGTTTACGTTATGCAATCGAGCTCGGCATTTTGGAGGACGGAGCGCGGTTGCCGAGCGAGTCCGAGCTGGCTGTGCAAATGGGAGTTTCGACCAACACCGTGCGTGAGGGCCTGAGCGAGCTTCGACGTTGGGGCTTGTTGGAAACTCGTCGAGGTCGCGGCGGTGGCAGCTTCGTGCGGGCCAATCGGGAGCTGATGACAGAGGCTCAGCGGGCAACGCTAGCGGAATACTCGGTTATGGAACTACGTGATATGCGGGAATTTCGCGCGTTCCTGGCCGGCTCGGCCGCCGCCGCAGCCGCCCAGCGATCCCCGGCTCTGTCGCTGCAACGGCTGTCTTCGCTAGGGGCCGCAATTCGGACGATGTCCACAACGGCTGACGCCGCTCGAGCAGACAGCCGGTTCCATTTGGAGTTAGCCGCTGCGTCGCAATCTGTCCGCCTCACGCAGGCGGAGCTGGCGATGCAGGCTGAAGTGGGGCCATTAATCTGGATGCATACCGCCGATAGCGCGCACGCTGCAGGTCACGCGGCCGACCAGCATTTGGCAGTGGTCGACGCAATTGGCAAGGGCAGCGTCGAACTTGCGCGTACGCTCGCCGAAGAACATGTCCGCCACGACATGAATCGATTGATCGACCTGCGAATGTCGGCGAGCAGCAAGCAGGGAGCGCGGCCGTCAACGGGTGTCGGCGGGGAAGCAGCAATCACCGAGGTGATGGCGCTAGGCGGCAGGGTGCTCGCTGCGGCGACCGAGTCAATCGAACAGGTGGAAACAGCTGTGCTCGCCGCCATCGGAGATTCCGCGCAGGGAGATGTGGCAGCCTTGGCTCCTTTATACGACGTGACCCATACTGCGCTCCGAGACCACCTACCTTGGATTCGGACAGTGGGCTTTACCTCGAATCCCGAGTTTTTCGGTGTAGCGGAACTGATCGCGTGCAGCGCTCCGGCGGGTTCGGAGTCAATTCGGATGTCCTCGGCTGACTGGACGGGATACGACTTCTCTACGGCGGTGTGGTGGCCGCACGGGATCCCCGACAACCTCATCAACGCGACCGGAGCTTTCGTTGACGCATCCGGATCCAACGAGTACATCGTTGCATTTAGCAAAGCGGTACTACGGGGGTCAGTGATGCTCGGGGTCGCTTCGGCAGACTGCCCTGTAGAAGACCTTCAATCACTTTTCGAGCCGGTTCTGGTGCAGCTGCCTCGGGGCACATGCGTCTTTGATCAAAATGGGATAGTCATCGCCACGAACACGGCCAGCCTGATCGGAGGGTCGCTCGGCTCTTCGGGCTACTTCGGTAATTTCCTTGATTTACCGGGGGTGCCATGGAAGTTGCGGGTGGCAGATCCCAGCCGCCTGACCGCTGAGTCGAAGAAGCGACCGCGGGTTGGTTCGATGCGTTGATGTGGCTTCTCAGCCCCCCGGGGTGCATATCGATGGGGCCATACGTTCAAAGCGCTCGGACCACTGAGGCGGCCGGCAGCTCCTGTGGCAACACGCTAGCCGAGACGATCAACTGGCGGAGCATCACCGAAGCAGCGATCAGCGGCACCGACGCAAACACCGAGTCGCCGACTTTGCCGCCGCAATGGGGTGCACCGACGCCAATTCCATAGTGCATCCGCGTTCCAAGCTGTTCCTGACGAATACCTGATCGCCGAACGTAGACTGGTGCAGCTACTCCCATCCATCGGCTGATGAGCAGCGGTACAGGCCAATCGCGTCGGGTGCAGTCGTCCTCCAACCGGATGAGCCATTCTGCGGTGCCAGTTCGGGGCTCAAGCTTCGTAAGTCGACTGGCTGTCCTGTGTCGGCTCCGGTTGAAAAGTGAGCAGGTAGTTCCGGTCGAAAAGTGAGCACCCTTCTGATTGGAGAGTGATCACTGTGGAGGATTGGGCGGAGATTCGCCGGCTGTATCGGTCGGAGAACCTGTCGCAGGCTGCGATCGCGAGACGGCTGTCGCTGTCGCGGAACACCGTGGCCAAGGCGATCAGTGCTGAGGCGCCACCGCGCTATGAACGCGCACCGTCAATGACCTCGGCGTGGGCGCAGATCGAGATGGCGGTACGAGTGCTGCTCGGGCAGTATCCGACGATGCCGGCTACGGTCCTGGCCCAGCGGGTGGGCTGGACAGGCGGGCATTCCTGGTTCGCCGAGAACGTGGCTCGGATCCGCCCGGAGTACGCCCCGGTCGATCCGTGTGACCGGCTGGTGCATCTGCCGGGCGAGCAAGTGCAGTGCGATCTGTGGTTTCCGGGCCGCGTGGTGCCCGATCACGCTGGGGTGTTGCGTTCGTTCCCGGTGCTGGTGATGGTGGCCGCCTATTCGCGGTTCATCGCCGCAATGATGATCCCGTCGCGGGTTACCGGAGATCTGCTGGCCGGGATGTGGCAGCTGCTCCAGGGCATTGGGGCGGTACCGCGGACATTGTTGTGGGACAACGAATCTGGTATCGGTCAACGTGGACGTCTGGCCGAGGGAGTGGCCGGGTTCTGCGGCGTACTGGCCACCCGATTGATCCAGACCCGACCGTATGATCCCGAATCCAAGGGCCTGGTCGAACGGGCCAACGGCTATCTGGAGACATCGTTTCTGCCCGGCCGAACCTTCGCTTCACCGACTGACTTCAACGCCCAGTTGCGGGCGTGGCTGGCGGCCATCGCGAACCGCCGCACCCACGCCACCACCGGCTTGATTCCCGCCGACGCGCTGGCTGTCGACCGGGCGGCGATGGCCGCGTTACCACCGCTGGCACCGGCGGTCGGCACGACAGTCACGACCCGGTTGGGTCGCGACTACTACGTCAGCTGCGCCGGCAACGCCTACTCTCGGTGCACCCGGAGGTGATCGGACGGATGATCACCGTCACCACCGGCCTGGACCGCATCATTGCCCGCTGCGGTGACCGGATAGTCGCTAGTCACGAAAGACTCTGGGGCACAGCCGCTCTGACCTCCGACCCGGATCACCTCGCGGCCGCGGCGGTACTGCGGGAGCAATTCCGTACTCGTCCTGCCGCGGGTTCGCACCTGCAGATCGAGGTGGAGGTCGCCGACCTCGGCGCCTATGACACACGATTCGGGACCGGGGAGGTCGCCTGATGCCCGCCAAGCGCAGCACGTCGGCGCCGGGTGACGCCGACAAACTCATCGCCCACCAGGCCCGCTTACTGAAGGCCCCACGCATCGCCGAGCACTATCACCGGCTGGCAGAACAAGGCCGCGCCGCCAGCTGGTCACTGGAGGACTACCTCGGATCCGTCCTGGCGGTCGAATCCAATGCCCGCGCGGAATCCGGTGCCCGCCAACGCATCCGGTATGCTGGATTCCCCGCGATCAAGACGATCACTGACTTCGACTTCACCGCCCAACCCGCGCTCGACCGCGCACAAATCGCCCGACTGGAAGCCGGCGGGTGGCTGGCCGAAGCCCGCAACATCGTCCTGCTCGGACCGCCGGGCACCGGCAAAACCCATCTGGCCACCGCGCTGGCGATCGCCGCCGCCCAGGCCGGCCATCGAGTCTGTTTCGCCCCGGCCACCGGCTGGATCACCCGACTTGCTGAAGCGCATCGCACCAACCGTCTCGACGCCGAACTGCGCAAGATCAGCCGATACGGGCTCATTGTGATCGACGAAGTCGGCTACATCCCGTTCGACACCGAAGCGGCCAATCTGTTCTTCCAGCTCGTCTCAACCCGCTACGAGAAGTCGTCGATCATCTCGGCCTCCAACCTGCCGTTTTCCCGCTGGGGACAGGTCTTCGGCGAGGCCACCATCGCCTCGGCGATGATCGACCGGATCGTCCATCACGCCGATGTCATCGCGCTCAAAGGCGCGAGCTACCGCATCAAACACACCGCGATCGAGTCACTAGCCTCCGTCGAGGCCGATCGTCAGGCAGACTCAACCCCGTAAACCTGCTCATTTTTCAACCGGAGCAGGCTGCTCAGGATTCAACCGGAGCCGACAGTCCTGGGCGCGTCGCGTTCCGACGCCACGCCGCCGACTGCGTTCCACACTGCCTGCCGGCATCGGGATGTCTCAACCGCGGCAGGCCGGGAAGCTCAGGTCCTGGAAATATCGGTAGATCCGACACGTTCGTGGACGACTACGAGATCGGCAATGTCGATAGCGGGGCGATCTCATCGTGAACGTCCAATCGGTGGATGCACTATCGAGGGTCTAAGCCCGAAGATGCTCGTCCCACCTGTCGAATACGAGAGCGCCTACTACGCTCAACTACCGCCATCCCAGCCGGCGATGTCTCAAACATGAAGCCGGCATCAAACCCGCGACGGTTCAGTGTGCGCCTTTGTGTGATGTAGGCGATACGATTTCGACAAATTTCAATTTTCCGCAATGTTGAACTGTCGGCACCCTGCGTTCAACAATTGTTGTATGCCATTGCGTAACAGGAAATCTGAGCAACGGACGCCTTACTGTCGGAGCGGGCAGTAGTCAATGTGTAGGACGGACCCATGATGAGCCCGCGCTAGGTGCGCTCTGCAGCCGCTGCAGGCTGGACCGTCGTCGTCGACTGCCCTGCCTTGAGATGCGAGAGACGGGACCTGCCGGCACGCACATCGAAACGGTCCACCAGTGGGTAGACATACCGACCGATCGCGACGGTTCGGGGCCGCAACCCGTCGTCATCGCAAGCACACGAGGACGAAGCCCTGTTTACAACCTCTTAACCGCGAGACCTTGACATCTGTACCGTGTACAAGTGATTGTTGTCCCGTGTACACTTCGACGGCCCGACCCTAACGCCCCCGACACAGCACTGAACCGAGCGACCATGTCGCACAACATCACTAGGCCAAAACCAACCCCAAGGCGACGCCGATCACGTGCATTCACGTGTCCCGCTCCTATCTCCAGTACGGGACATTCTTTATCGAAAGGAACTCCATTGAAGGTCAAGCCGATCCTCGGCTTCGCATCGATCGCCCTGCTGCTCGCAACGAGTACGACCGTCGAGCCCGACGCGAACGCTGATCCCATCAATATGGCACCGCAGGTTTACAGCAAAGTTTCTGACGACGGCTGGCACCTGAATATCAGAATTCACGACGAAGTCGTCAATCCGGTACCCAATCTCGCGGCGGCCGCCAATTCGCGTGAAGCATTTGTCACCGTCACTGCGAACGCTACAGCGGTCGGTGGTTCGAGCCCACTCCAGGACAGCCTCTTCATTCTCGGCTATCAACTTGGGTGCCAATCGGACGTATCAGCCGGTTTGGTCCTCGGCGGAACCGGGGGCGTCTCTGGGTCCATTGGACTTCCGTCGCCGGTCATTGGCGGCACGGCGGGCGCGGCAGGTTTTTTGGAGACGATTGTCCAGCCGGGGGTGATCGTCGATCTCCCGATGACGAATATGGCCCTTAGCAAGGGCAATACAGGGTCACTGAGTGTCGACAATCTTCATGTGAAGGCAGATGCGTGCGGCGGCGATGTCAACATTCGGTCTTATGCGTACCTCCGTATTTCGACGGACACGGCACACACCTCATTCGCCATCTACGGCGACCCGATCAAGATCTAGCTGTCCATTCATGACATTCACGCAAACATCTAGGGAGTGACCATGGTGAGCCTGCCTATCAAGCGGAGCCTGATCGCCGGGGCAATCATGCTCGCGCCTCAATTATTCGGCACGGCAGCAGCGCACGCCCAACCCCCAGCGCTTCCATTTCAACCAGGCCCTCCCGGGGTGCCGTTGCCCGGGGGTTATTCCTACGAAATTGGTACCGGCAACTTTTCCTTCCCGCCACGCCAACTTGATACGCGGGGTGTACGCACCGGTGCAGTGACCGCCGACCCCACCCAGACGAGCACGGGGTTGCCCAACGACAAACCGGGCGCTGCGGTTCCGAACCAGTATTTCTGGATGAACTTTGGCAACTCTCGCTATGGGATTCAGGGTGGCATCGTGCCCCCTGACCCTACGCAGTCCGTCGCACAATCCGACACCGGGACGCTTCCGGGGATGGTTGCCAGCGGTGGTCCATGGCCGCAACCGCTGTTGGAAAGCCCGACCGGGACGCCGCCAAAGAATGGCGTGCCAACCGGCGAAGCAACGAACGCGACGCCTCCAAGCTATCCGCAGTTGGAGCAGTCGGGTGCGCCGCCTGCTCAACCCGCACCACCCGAGAACTAGGAGCAACCATCAACGTGAAACTGAGCGATTCTCGCAGCCTGCGGGCCGACTGACCACACAACTATACGAACGCGAATGTTGAAAATCGTATGTACCTGTTGAATGAAGCAATAGCCCCTCGAAAATTAGACTCGTTCTCGGCGAGGGAGTCTGTGGCCGCCCGACAAACACAACCCGCAATTCGAAAGTGCTTCGCGTTCAAAGGCGTTGGACTTCTGCTGGCGGCGATTTTGGCTACCGCAGGCTGCGGAGGACCTCAACAGCAGACCCCGTCATCGACGACCACATCATCCACTGCGCCAGTTACGCCGACGGAGAAGAATCCCGGTCCGCCTGAGGGTCATCTCTTTACTCCACCACCGCCGCCGACCAATCCAAATCAAAACCCTGTAGCCGCCAATTGAGTCCATAAAAGCACCCACAAAGCGCTACGGAACACAGACCGCATTGGAGTGACCCCCGATCGACTGCTGGTCGAGGGCACTGCTCGGGGTCCGGGCGGTAGGCGTACTGCCAAAACTCGGCAGCGGCACGAAACCTGCATATTTCGACCTTCGACAGCCTCGCCGCTGAAATGCTCACTCCGGCAGTTGAGCCGATGCTGGCTGGGCACTGTCACGCACAGGGCACTCGCTAATTCCTGCACCACCGACGGTGGTCCAGGAGAACAGTTGGTACGCGCCTTTCGCGCCGAGAACCGTTGCTGCCGCGAGCCATCGCTTTGCTGAGCGGTTGGCCCGGGTCTCATTCGCGACCAGGGAATGAGACGCGGGCCGCCTGGTCTATCCCGTGACTCCGGGTGTTTCATCGGTGATGCACCGATGCTGTCCCCGATCCCAGCCGCCTACCGCCGAATGGAAGAAGCGATCACGGGTTGGTTCGATGCGTTGATGTGTGGCTCCTAGGCGCCGCGGGTACCTATCGTTGAAGCCATACGTTCAATGCCCTCGATGACGAGGTTGATCATCACGTCGAAGCTGTCATTGAGTGGATTCTGGTCCCCGTTGGCCCATCGGACCATAAAGGCACGGTTGTCGAGCGTATTCAGATTGGCCGTGATGACTGGAAACAAGTTGCGGTCCAGGTGGCCGAGGGCCAAACGGTGGTTGCGTTCGACCTCCTCTGGGGCGCTCACGCTCCGGGAAAGCTCCAACGAGACCCATCCGATGAGGCATCCCATGAAAGTGTTATACGCGTGAAGAAGGTCGGCATCACGCAAACCTGACTGAGCCAGGACGCGGAGAACTCGTTCAACAAACGGCAAAGCCGGGGGGGAAACCGTAAGCCGATTCCCGATAACGGGTGCCAGGTTGGGGTGCTTGCGCATCGACGACCGCCATTCGTGAGCTGCCTGGCGGAGCCAGTTGTCCCACACCAATTCTTGATCGTTTGGTAGCTCTATGTTGTCGAACAACAAGGATGCCGTATCTTCAACCAATTGATCCTTCGAACCGACATGGTGCATAACGGCAGTCGGGTAGACACCCAAAGCGTCCGCAACCCGACGGATCGTCAGCGCGCCAAGGCCGTGTGTATCCACGATATCCAGCGCAACCAGCAAGATCTGCGCTCTCGACAGTGCCGCCCGGTCCTCGTCGTTGCCCCTCGTCGCTGAGTTAGCTCGCTTCGAATTCAAGGCCCTACTTTCTGATGGGGGAGCTGACGTGCGGACTCACGATGACTGCCTCGTAAAAACCTGTAGCGGCAGCGCCATCAGATGAGTTCGCCGCCTCGATGTGAACTTGGTCTAAGTGTATTTGTTTCGCACGCCCGCCACGTGGCGGGTCGGGATAGACACGCACATCGATCTTTTGAAGCCGCCCGAGAAAAGTCACGAGGATGCCAAACGAGCGGTTCAGTCTGGCATCGCAAGACTCCCATTTGGCGCACAAGGGCCGCGGCTCGATGTCTGCGATCTGCCTGGCCTCTGGCCGGCGATGTTGTGCTCGACCGTTCGCGGGTTGGACCGATCCTGAGATAGCCTTCAATGCCCGTGAGGGGGACCCGTTTGGTGGCCGAGTAGTTATGCAACTTGGGGTTGGTGGGTCGCGGTCCACTGCAGTGAGACCTCCGTCCATGTCGCCGCGGACCCCGAAGCAAGTCCCGGTGTCGCGGGGTTCCCTCGGGGTGCTTATTTGATGGCGACGGCGCCGACCGGGGAGCCGACGGCCCCGGTGATGTTCAGCGGGGTAGCGGCCAGCATGAACTCGTAGCGCCTGTCGGCGGCGCAGTCGGCGGCCAGGGCGTCAAGGTCGAAGATCTCCCCGACTGCCAGTCCCATGTGGACCAGGATCACCTGGTGCAACGGCTGGAAGGCGTCGATCTCGTTGGGCCGCACTTCCATTCCCCAGGTATCGGTGACGACTGCGGCGATCTGCTGCTGGTCGTACAGCCAGGGCGCGGTGTGCACGGACAGTCCCGGCGCGTCACCGCCGGCGTAGGTGCCCCAATCGTGGCGGCGGGCACCGAGCTGTCCGGTGCGCACCAGCAGGGCATCACCGGGGGCAATGGTGGAACCTTGGGCGGCAAGGGTGGCTTCCAGGTCCTCGACGGTGATGGGGTAGCCGTCCTCCAAGCTGGCGTCGCCGTGGTGGGCGGCGACGTCGATGAGCACGCCGCGCATGACGAGCTTGTCCGACCAGTGCTGAATTCCGTTGCGTACGGCGCCGTTTGAGGTGTGGTCTCCGGCGCTGTAGCCGTTCCACATCTTGCCCTTGTGGAAGATGTGGGACAGTGCGTCCCACTGGGTGCCACATTGGAGGCCCATGATGATCATGTCGTCGGAGTAGCCGAAGTCACCGGGGAAGTCGCCTTGGGTGCCGGCGAGAACGTCGGTGCCGGTGGCAGTGGTGACCAGCTGGGGGTTGGAGCGGATCGCGCCGGGCTGGGGGCCCTGCTGGTCATAGGGCAGGGTCAAGGAGATGACCTTGCCGTCGCGGACCAGGGCTGCTGCGGCGCGGACCTGCTCGGGTCCGACGAGGTTGATCGCCCCGAGTTGATCGTCCTCGCCCCAGGTGCCCCACCGGCTGTACTGGGCGATGTAGTCGTCGAGGACGGTGGTGTCGGTCATGAGGTCACCTTGGCCGCGAGGTTGTCCAGGGTGCGCTCTAGCCAGCTGAAGATGTATCCGGTCGCCTCGGGGAATTTGGTCGTGGCGCAATGTCCGGTGTCGCGGATCAAGTGGACCTCGGTGTCACGGCGACCCTCGAATACCAGGGTGTCGGCCCGCGGGACGTGCACATCGTCGGCGCCGTTGACGACCAACATTGGGGCGTTGAGGTCCTGATTGAGCAGCGGACGCAAGCTGAAGTCGTGCAGCACGTGGGTCAGCTCGTCGACGACGGGCAGCGCGTCGAATCCCAGCATGTTGCCCACGATGCCGTTCATCCCGCACTTCCACTCCGCCTTCTTCCAGGCGGCCTCGACCGGCCCGCCGAGCACGATCGCACCGTCGACCTCGCCGGCTAATCCGGTACGGGCCGACAGGAATCCGCCGAACGAGATGCCCAGATGCACCACCGTGCCGTTGCCCAACGATCGTGCCTCGGCGATCAGGCCGCGCATGATCTGCTCACCACCCTGGGCGGTGAACGGCACCGATGACTCCCCGGTGCCGGGAACATCAAAAGCGACCACCCGCACGCCGAACCGTGTCGCCAACAGCACGAAGACACCGTGCATGTCCATCTTCCAGCTGTCGGTCCCCCCGGAGGCCAACACCACCGGGACGCCGGCGGGCAGATCGGGAGCGGCGAAGACGTGCGCGGGGACGGTGGTGGAGCCGCGCTGATAGGGAAGCTCCAGGACCTTCCGCTCGAAGTCGACCTCGAAATCCGGGGCCGCCAAGAGGTACTCGTCGAGTTGATGCTGCTGGGCTCGACGCTTGGCCTCGTCGGCCATGGTTGGGAACTTGGCCCATCCGTACGCAAGCGCGGCAAGATTGTGGGCGCCTTGGCCGGCGTACCGGGCACCCAGCGCCGACCACTCGTAGACCCACCCGCCGGGGCCGTCGGGCCACATCTCGGTGACCGCGGCGCGGACCGCGTCCACGTCCACAGCAGGCAACCCGGTGTTCAGCATCTGCGGATAGCGTTCGCCAAAGAGACCCTGCGCATCCACCGGCCATTGAAACGACATGACATGCTCCATTTGGTCGTTAACGCAGTATCACTGCTTTAAGTCAGCGTACTGGGCCCTAGGGCTTAAAGCAATGGAACTGCGTTAGGATCGCGGTATGAGCGACTCGACGGTGCGGCGCCGGACGGGTGGCCGCTCGGCCCGCGTGCGGGACGCGGTGTTGACGGCGACGCTGCAGGCGGTGGCCGAGCACGGCGCCGATGCGGTCGGCATCGGCGAGATCGCCCGCGCCGCAGGGGTTCACGAAACCTCCATCTATCGCCGCTGGCCGACCAAGGAACACCTTCTGCTCGATGCGCTGCTCGACTACAACGAAGCCGAGGTCCCCGTTCCTGACACCGGTTCGCTACGGCAGGACTTGGTCGCCTTCGCGACCTACGTCGCCGCGTATCTCGATTCGCCACTGGGCCGAACCCTGGCTCAGGCGATGGTGGCCGCCGGCGACGACGCCACACTGGCTGCCGGGCGGACGCAATTCTGGAAGTCGCGCGTCGATCTCGCGAGCGCGGTGATCGAGCGCGCCAAAGATCGCGGTGAGGTCCCGACCGATCTCGACGCCGCTGCCGCGCTGGAACTGGTCATCGCGCCGCTGCACTTCCGCGCGCTGCTGACCCACCAGGCCATCGACGAACGGGCCATCAGCGACATCGTCGACGCCCTCCTGGCGGGACTGGCTTGCCACGGCTAGATGCTCTCCGGCTCAACGGCTTTCAGTGGTACGCGTGCCAGGTCGGTAGAGGCGGACCCAGAAGGTGTCCAGTCACTATGCGACTTGGGGGTGGTGGTCGTCGTAGTCCACTGTCGAGCGAACTCGGCTGGCGTGAGATCACCGTGGGCGCTGTGGGGCCTGTTGGCGTTGTAGTCGCGACGCCAGTCTTCAATGATCACCCGGGCTTCCAACAGCGAGTTGAAGCGCCACCGGTTTAGCAATTCGTCGCGCAGTCGGCCGTTGAAGGATTCGATCCAGGCGTTCTGCCAAGGCGATCCGGCGTCGATGAATAGTGAAGCGGCGCTGTTGAATCGACACCAGTCCCCATTGCGCTTCCGTCGGAGTCGCCGTTGTCGTTGCCCTCGCAGTGGTTCCCTTCGTCGTGTTTGGCGCAAATCCCACCTTTCTCTATGTTCAGCTCCTGAGTTCCTTCAGTTACGCGTTCCTCGTCATGCTCGTGATCACGTGTGTGGCAGTGGCGGTCTTCTTGATGAAACGCAGCCCGAAGGGCCAACGTTGCGGCATCGACTGATCGCGCCGAGCTTGGCGTTCGTGGGTATCGGTACGACCCTCGTCTTTGCCACCATGAACCTCGACGTCTTGTTTGGTCACACCGGCGCTCCCGTATTTATCATCCTGGGGCTGTTCTATGGCGTCTTTGTCCTCGGCATGGCGGTGGCACTGGTACTGCGGCGTAAGAGGCCAGACATTTACGCCTTGATCGGTCGTCAATAGGACAGGGCTGACAGGCCCGGCGGGATGAATCGCCCTGGTTCTGATGGGGACTCTGGCTATTGGATTTCGACCAGGGTTGGTCGGTCCGTTTTTCGTAGCGCAGGGGATTTCCTCAAACTCGGCGGCGGTAGGTTGGCGCGGTAGCGGTGCAGGCGGCTGGTGTTGTGCCGGGTGCACCCACCCGAGGGTGGTCAGTTCGACGTCTTCGACGGGTCTTGCGCGCTCTGCGGCGGGCGGGCCCGTAGATCAGTTCCACTTTGTAGCCGATCTCGGCGAGACGGTTACCCTCGCGAATGGACGTGAACTGCGACGCGGCGTCGGAGTGGCATCGCAAGTGCGGCAATGTGATCCGCGTGACAAGGGGGCCACCTCGATCGCATCGCACCGAGAACCATGGTGGTTCGAATGTGGCCGGCGACGCGCCACCCACGATTATTCGGCTGAACACGTCGACGACGAAGCAGACGTGGGCCAGGCCAGCCCGGCCCTGGTCGGCACGAACGTCAGATCTGTCACCCATAACTCACTGGGTGCCGTCGCGGTGAAGTTCCGCTTGACCAGATCGGGTGCAGCGCAGCGGTTGTGTCGGGTTTGATGGTGCGTACCCGTTTGCCCCGGCGGACCCGGCGATGCCGGCCGCGCGCATTCGCCGCCCGACTTGCTCCCGGCCGACGTTGTGACCGGCATACGCACGAGTGCGCGCCTTACTTGTGTCCATGCCCTGCACGCCCATCCACCGTCACCGCTCCTGGAGGCCGGTCAACGATTAGCCGGCCACCGACCTCCCTGCTCAATGCACCTCACCTGCGCGGTGACGCTCGGACCCGCGCAACGCGGGGAACAACGCTGTAAGGCCCTGCGCGGACCGACCATCCGCACGGGCGTGATCGAGCGCCTCCACCAGACCGTTCAAAAGGTGGGCAGGCTGGCCCGTTGCCCGCACGACGCTGAGGAACTCCCCCGCACTGTGTCGCCAGTTGTCGACGGTAGATTGGTCGGTCTCGAAGTCGCCGTCGGAGATCTTCTCCGCCATCGCGTTGATCTCGAACTCCAGCGACCGCAGGAGCCGAACCGCCGACGCCGCCACCTGCTTCACGGGAACTCCCTGCGACGCCGCGTATGCGGCACCTTCGATGAAGCTGACCATGCCCAGGGCCATCGTCGAGAACGCGCACGGAACTTCCATCACCGCAGGAAGCCCGACATCCGACCCCAGGTAGACCGATCCCGCAGGCGCCAGCGCCTCGAGCATGTCGCGACGCTGCTCCCACACCTGTGGGTTGCCGGCGTAGTGGATGAGTGCAGCGTCGGTGCCGATGTGCATCGGGTAGTTGGTGATCGACGCCGCAAGGAGTGACGCGCCACGCCGCATCACGGCTTCTTCCAGCGTCCGGATCTGGGCCGCTGATCCTGTCGACGTGTTGACCACGCACTTGCCATCAAGCCTGATCCCGCTGGGTAGCCCTTCGACCAGGTTGAGCAGATCTGCTGCTTCCCACAACGACACCACCGTCGTCGAGGCTTCCGTCACCGCCGCCTCGAATGAGGGGGCGAGTTCAGCTCCCAGGCCCACTAAGGGCGCGCACCGTGACGCGGTGCGGTTCCAGACGATGACGCGCACGCCGCGCTGCAGCAGCGGCTGGACGAAAGAAGAACCCATCATCCCTGTGCCGACCACGGCCACCGGACTGCTGGTTGTTTGCACGTCGTTGTCCTTTCGAAGGGGATCTGCTCGTTGTTCCGCATCCGGGCGGGACGGAGACAATGGGGAGAGCCGAGGTCGGCAGTCCGCCGCCGTGCTCCGGTGCCTGTCCCGCCGTCGGCCGGACAGATCGGCGCCCGTCCAGGCATCGCCCGCCTACTGCCGCCCGATTCGAGCGTAGGTTTCGGGCCGCACCCGCTTGAGGATTAAGGCGACGACGACACCGAGCACCACGGTGGAATACATGACGGCGACGATTACGTATGTGGTGCTCTTCGGTGCCGTGAACAGCACGTCCAGGTTCATCGTGGCCAGGACCAGGACGGCGCCGACTCCGATGAAGGCCAGACCCGGTGCGATCAGGCGGTGCCACAGGTTGGTCTCGGGCGCCTTGAGTCGGGTGAGGAACACCGCGACCGCCGCGGTTGTGATGAGCAGCATGATCATGAAGGCGTAACCGAAAGCGCCCAAAAGCTGGGCAAAGAAGAAGTTCTCGTCGACTCGAAGGGCGACGGCGAGCAGAACGCCACCACCGACCAGCAGACTCACTAGGACTGACGCGCGGTACGGCGAATCGTGACGCACGTGGGCGGCTCCGAAGAATTGCGGCAAAATTCTGTCGCGGCCGAGGTTGTAGACGTAACGGGCCGAGATGTTGTGCAGCGCCAGGCTGGCAGCCAGGATGCTCGTGTTCAGCAGGACGTTGATCAGGTCGTAGGACACCGTGCCGAGGTAGGTCCTCACAGTTGCGAGCAGGTTGCCGGCCGGATCAGCTGCGTAGAAGGCCTGGGCGCTGCGGCTACCGGCGGCTTGCACCATGACCCAGCAAGTCAGGCCGTACATGATGCCGACGATGGCAATGAAGAGGTAGGTGGAGATCGCGACGGTCCGCTCCGGGTTTCGGACTTCTTCGCGGAAGACCACGGTCGCCTCGAACCCGCCCAACCCCATGACCCCGATCAGCAGGGCGACCCCGAACGACCCGGAGAAGATGGTCGAGATGCTCAGCGACGAGGAGACGTCGAGGCCGGTCGCGCCTCCGTGGAAGACGATGACTGCGTCGTAGGCGAGCACGAAGAGGATTTCGGCACCCAGCAGAAAGGTCAGCACCTTAGCCGACACATCGAGTCGGAAGTAGCCCAGCACCCCGATCACGAGGACCGACGCCAGTGCGTAGAGCCACCAGGGGATATGCGGACCTTTGAGAACTCCAGAGACGAGCCCGTTCAACGCGACGCCGCCGAAGATCATGCTCCCCAGCGTTTGCACGATATAGCCGCTCGTGGCGAGGAACGCAGTTCCAAGGCCCATCTCGCGTCCGAGTCCTGCTGTGACAAAGGAGTAGAACCCGCCGGAGTTCTTGATATAGCGCGACATCTTGATGAAACCGATCGCCATCAAGCTCATGATGGCGGCGCCCACGAGGTAGAAAATGGGGGCGCCGGCACCGTTGCCGAGGCCGATGGCAACCGGCATGACGCCTGCGATGGTTCCCAGCGGAGCGTTGAATGCCAGGACGGTGCAGACCAGGGCGAAAATTCCCAGATTGCCCTTCAGCCCGTGCTCGCGCTCTGGCGACTCGGACTGGGGGCCGGTCTCCGGCGCTTGGACACCGCTGAGCGCGGTCAGGCTAGAACCGTTGTAGCTCACTATTTCTCCGACCACTTTCGGTCGAGGGCTCAGGACGCCTGCGATCGCAAGGTCGTCGTCTACGCCGCTCGATGTGATTTGCTGCGGCGTGGCCTCCAATTGTGTGCCACGACACATTTCTTGTACACAGTACATGGTATCTTGTCTGAAATACAACTGCTGGGAGAGGTGCAACGGTGGCGAACAGTGTGGATGCCAAGGTCAGGCGGCGCGGGGACGAGGGCTTCGATGCGGCCGTCGACGCTCTCGTGTGGAACGCGCGCAAGCCAGCGCGCCGACCATCGATCGTCGTCCATGCCGCGTCCGTGGACGACGTGGTCATGGCCGTGCGACTGGCCCACCGAGAATCGGTCCAGGTGAAGGCGATTTCCGGAGGACACAGTTGGACGGCGTCGAGCATCCTTCGTGACGCGATGCTCCTGGACCTCAGTCGACTGAACTCCATCACCGTGGACGCGGACCGGAGGGTTGCCGTCGTGGGGCCGGGCGTTCACAGTGGCGACCTCCTCGACGCGTTGAGCCCGCACGGCCTGTTCTTCCCGGCGGGTCACGTCCGATCTGTCGCCGTGGGCGGCTTTCTTCTTCAGGGCGGGTGGGGGTGGAACTACGGCGGCCTGGGACCGGCCTGCTTCAGCGTCGAAGCCGTGGACGTCGTCACCCCGTCCGGCGAGGTGCTGCACTGCGACGCGACCCAGAACGAGGACTACCTCTGGGCTGCTCGCGGTGCGGGTCCCGGCTTCTTCGGCGTCGTGGTCGCGTTCTACCTGCGCTGCTACGAGCATCCGCCGCTGATGTTGAACGCCCAGCAGGTGTATCCCGCGGAGAACGGCCAAGAGGTGCTCGAATGGGCGCTCAACCTGCACGAACAAGTGCCTCCCGAGATCGAGTGGATGGTCACCGTCAACCGGCCCGCAAGCGGGGCTCCCCCGCGGTACACCGTGGACGCCACGTCGTTCGTCGCCGACGAGACCGCCGCTCGCGAAGCGCTGAACGTTCTCGACCGCTGTCCGGGAGGGGCTTGTGCGCTCTCCCGCACGCAGCCGCGACCCATGACCTTCGCGGAGAGCGCTGTCGAGATCGATGAGGTCTACCGCTCGGATTATCGGTGGGCGGTCGACAACATGTGGAGCGACGAGCGCTCCCCAGCCTTCGCCGCCGCACTGAGTCGAGTTGTCTATGCGCTTCCAGAGTCGCCGTCCTCTCGCGTCGTCGTCCTCCCAGGTCGTTCCCGACGCTGGGACCCCCTGGGGATGCCGCACGTCACGAAGCCCGATGTTGCGCTCTCGATGATCGGGCGGGTGAACGTGAGCGTCCAAGCCGCGTGGCAGGACGCTGGTGAGGACACCACGTGGGCGTCGGCGCCGACCGAAGTCATCATGCGGTCTCTGGAACCCTTTGCGAAGGGGATGAGCCTGATGGACGAGAACCTCCTCAACCGGCCCGCGCCCGTGTTCTCGCCCGAGAACAGTGCGCGACTCGAGGCGCTGCGGGCACGATTCGACCCGGACGCGCGCTTCGGCAGCTTCCTCACGCCGGCTGACAGATGAAGTCAACCGCCCCCGTCCAGGATCGTCTGCTGCCGGCGCGGCGGTCCATTCGGTGAGGCGCCAGCGATGGACCGGTGGCCACCTGGAGCTGTCGGTAGCGCCGTCGTCGGACTCTGGCTATTGGATTTCGACCAGGGGTTGGTCGGCCCGTTTTCGTCCCGTAGACGATCTCCTCGAACTCGGCGGGCAGTAGCCGGCGTGCCGGACTCCACCGGAAACTACTGTCGCTGACCTAGTAGCAGGGCATCAGCTCTGGCCGCGTTCCACGGTGCACGCAACCGGGCCGACGCCACTGCTCCCGCTGTCGAAATCCGTTACGAGACTTGCTATTAGCAACAGCACTGACGAAAACACTCGGCGCCGCGCGAGCCGGGGGGCGACGGCAGCCAGACCGCACCTTGCCAATCGCTGTTTGCGGCTAGAAATAACCCTTGACATTCAAAGTTAAATGTTATTAGTCTGATGTGGTGCCGGTAACAACGGGCATCCGGGTCGGGTCCGCGTGGGGCGCTTATGTCGTCAGTTGTTAGTCGCGACCTAGTGAAAATGATTGAGGCAGGCCATGAATCAAGCCACCGATACGCACGATACTCGGCAATCCATGCCTACAGCGGGTGGTGTCGAACGCGCACACACACCGGAACATCTGCGCGCGGTCCTAGGACACTATCCGTCTGGCGTAACCGTCGTTACCGCGACCAACAACGGTGTACCGACCGGTTTCGCCTGCCAATCGTTTCACGCGTTGTCCCTAGATCCGCCCTTGGCCGTCCTCCTCGTGGGGAAGGGATCGACGTCGTGGCCGAACATCAAGGCCGCCGATTTTTTCGCGGTCAATGTCCTTTCTGAAACCCAGGGCGAGCTGTGCCGGGCTTTCGCAAAATCGGGTGCCGACAAGTTTGCCGGCGTGCAGTGGACTTCGAGTCGGCTGGGAGCTCCGATACTCCAAAACATCTCAGCCTGGTTCGAATGCCAGGTGGCGGCAGAGCATGACGGAGGCGACCACCTCATTGTCGTAGCGAGAATCCTCGACCTGGGGGAATCGGATGACATCGCACCCCTGATCTTCCACCGCGGCCTGTTCCGAACTATCAGCGCCACCGCGTAACGCCGCACCCCAGTTATTTCGCCACGATCACGTCATTGCGCGCACCACGACATCGCAAAAACAACACATCAAAGGAGATAGAATGGCTCTCACCGACCAGGTTGCATTCGTTACCGGCGGAAACACCGGACAGGGCAAGGCGATCGCGATCGCCCTCGCTCGCCAGGGCGCTGACGTCGTAGTCGCAGACCTTCAGGAAACGGTAGGCGTAGAGGATTTTGATACGCCCGGACTGACGACAGTGCAGGCCATCGAAAAGGAGGGCCGCCGAGGTCTCTTCCTCAAGCTCGATGTCGGCGACGAAGACGCATTCAACGCTTCGGTCGAGACCACAGTCGCTGAACTCGGACGGTTGGACATCATGGTCAACAACGCCGGTGTTATCCGCGCCGGAGCCAAATTGCACAATTTCACTGCTGCCGACATGGACTTCAATTACCGCGTCAACACACGGGGCGCCTGGAACGGCACGATGGCGGCGATCCGCCACTTCCTGGACAACGACAAGCCCGGGCAGGTACTCAACATCGTCTCCACCGCCGGGATCGTGGCCATGGTGAATGAAGGCCCCTACTCCATGACCAAAGCAGCAGCAGCGATGCTCGTGCGCAATGCTGCGATGGAATACGCCCCGAACGGCATTCGTGTCAATGGAATCTGCCCGACTTTTGTCCGGACGTCGATGAGCAAGGCTGTCGCAGGTCTTCCCGAGTTCAAGGAGTTCATTCCCGCCTTCATTCCCATGGGACGGATGGCCGAGGTGACAGACATCGCGAATGCCGCCGTCTTCCTGACGTCGCCGGAGTCCAGTTTCCTCACCGGCCTCCTGCTGCCCGTCGACGGCGGAGAGTCGATGTACAAGCCAGCACCCCCTGAGCTGGTCGTCTGAGAACAGAAGAGCTGCGTTACAGCCCTTTTCGACCCCGTCTAAACCCACACACCCGAAGGATCAATTCATGAAGTTCGGCATGTTTACCGTTCCGATCAGTGTCAAATACGCAGAAGGTCAGGAAACAGCGAAAGAAGTCATCGACTGGGATCTGCAACAGGCCGAGTGGGCCGATCAAGCAGGAATCGACGAAGTGTACTTCGCCGAGCACTACACGCTGGGCCATGAGCCGAGCCCGTCCCCGGACGTCATGATCGCGGCCGCGTCGCAGCGAACAAATCGTATCCGTCTCGGTGCGATGGCCCATCTGTTGCCCTACCATAACCCGGTGGCGTTGGCGTTCCGCACGATGTGGCTCGATCACATGACTGACGGTCGCTACCTTGCCGGCTTTGCGCCCGGCGCCTATGCAAGTGATGCGCAACTGTTCGGCACCGGCTCCAACAACCCGCGAATGCTGATCGAAGGCCTCGATATCGTCGACGCGATCTGGACTCGCAAGGGCCCGTTCACGATTGAGGGTGAGTTCTGGAAAGTCGACATGCCGGCCTACGACGCTGCCATCGCCGGGCCGCACCTCGCCCCGAAGCAAGGACCGCGCCCAACTGTCCTGATGACGGGCATGTCGCAAGGCTCCAAGACACTTTCAGAAGCTGGCCGCCGCGGCTACTCGCCGGTGAGCCAGCAAGTCAGGCCGGACATCCTCCTGACACACTGGGAAACCTACGCCGACGCGGCCAAGTCTGCCGGCCATACGCCCGATCGTTCCGAGTGGCGCATCGTTCACGACTTCTTTGTCGCCGACACAGATGACGAAGCGCGCAAGTTGGCGGTGTCCTCGGGTCTTGCGCGGGTGTGGGAGGGCTACCTCATCCCGTCATTCAAGAAGCTGGGCATCATGCCGCTCCTGGTCGGCCCTGGCGTCGCTGAGGAGGACGTTGACATCGAGTACTTGGTTGACAATTTCTTCTTCGTCGGCTCCCCTGAGACGGTCGCATCGAAGGTTCGTGAGTTGTACGAATACACCGGAGGTTTCGGCTACCTCTGTTTCAGTGGCGGGCCCTACCAGGATGCCATCCCTGGTTACCAACGGCACCTCGAGCTGACGAACGGCCCGCTACGAGAGTTACTTTCAGACTTGGCCTAGACGGCCGCCGCCGGCTTCACGGCGGGACGATCAGCAGCAGGCCCGCTTTTCGTGCTCCGAGACGATGCTCTCGGCGGTCCCGGCGCGGCGCCGACCTCGCTGGCCCTGCGGCGTCTCTTTTCACGAGTCACCGACGGAGTTGCCACGACCTACAACGGTCTGGGTGTAGACGGTCGGCGCCGCCCTGCGCCAAGCGTCTGGATCGCAGACACTTCAGCGTCCCCGCAGCGTCGCGACCAAAGAGAGTTCAACGACAACAGGGGTTGAAGGGAGAGCAGATGATTGACCTCAAAGCGAAAGGGATACCTCCCTCTCGCGATCCTAAATCCGATGAGCGTCAATTGATCTCTGGCGTCGTCGTCGATGGTGTGGCGCAGTTGCCGGAATGCGCGCCCACCTTAGTCCGCTTACGCGCACGAGATCTGGGCGAACTGGCTAGGGCCGCGAATGCGGTCCGCTCTGATCAGCCGGGCATCACCATTGTTGCAGATATCGATGCTGTCATCGCACCCCGAGCCTGCGAAGCGATAGAGCGATGGACAACTAGACCCTGCACTCACTCTGCTGAGTCGTTATCGTACGTCGGCACGCCGGACGGGTTGGTGGGGTTGATAAAGGACCTCTGGGTCCTCGGCATTGTCGATGGAGCCTTGATCAGTACATCCTCGGTGTTTGAGCTCGAATTGGTTCGCCGCTCGGTTCTTCCGCAGCTGAGTCGGCAAACCATAACAACCTGATTGCTGGCGGATGCCGCCGAAGGCGCGGCACGAGCTGTGCAACGCCGTCGCCGATCGAGCCGACGGCGATTGACCGGGAGAGACGCGGCTCCGTCACATGGACGGACGGGGACCCGTGTCATCAAAGATCCATGAGAACGCGGCAACGGCCGTATGTCGACATTGCCGCTGGTTCGGCATTGGCGAAAACCTTGAAATCTGTACGATGTACAATTAGTATTGAATTGCAAACAAGCCTCGCTCTGTCGACCGCCGACATCGAACAAGATTGCCATCAGGATGGTGAGTGTGTACTCCGTTGAAGCAGCTCGAAATGGGATCAATTCCATTCTTCGACCAAAGTCGATTGCCGTCATTGGAGCGTCGGCCAAGCGCGCAGCCAGCGGCAACGGGGTGCTGGCCAACCTGCGACGCTATGACTTTTCGGGAAACCTATATGCGGTGCATCCCTCGGCCGGCGAAATCGACGGCATACCTGCGGTACCCGAGATCCCATTGCTCCCAAACGATCTGGACGTCGCCCTGGTATCCCTACCTGCTCGCGCCGTTGTGCCGACCCTCTACGAGCTTGCGGCGGCGGGGTGCCGGTCGGCGGTCGTACCAACCGTGGGCATGTCACCCACCGAACTCGATGAACTACGAACCTTCGTCCGTAATGAGAGCTTGGTTGTGCACGGCCCCAACTGCATGGGTGTGCTCAATTACTCGGACGCAATCCCGCTGTGGATGTTCGCAGGAGGAATGATCCCCGAGCGGCCCGGCAACATATCGTTGGTAAGCCAGTCAGGTTCTGGGTTCTTTATGACACGCGGTCTTGAGAGGGCGCGCATGTCAAAGATCATCTCGACGGGCAGCGAAATCGGTTTGACCGCCGAGAATTATCTGCACTGGCTCGCGCAAGATTCTGACACCGCGGGTGTAGGTCTCATTCTCGAATCGCTGAAGGACGTCCCCGCATTCATCGAGGCGGTAGCAGAGCTCCGCCGAGCGGGTAAGCCCCTGGTGACGTTGAAGGTGGGACGCACGGAGGCGGGCGCAGCAGCAACGACAGCGCACACTGGCGCGTTGGTCGGTCGCGATGATGCCTATGCCAAGCTGTTCGAGCGCCTCGACATTCCGCTGGTCGCTGACTACGACGAAATGGCCGCCGCTCTCGAGCTCTTCTCCTGGCGGGCGCAACCGGGTGGCAAAGGCACCGCCGGCATACGAGTGGCAGCACTTACGATCTCAGGAGGGCAGGCAGGGCTTGCTGCTGATCTCGCGACGGCCAGCGGCGTGTCATTGCCGACTCTGAGTGCAGAGACGGCACTCGAAGTACAGCGACTTCTGCCGGTTGAGCACGTCAACAATCCGCTCGACACCGGTGATGAACACTACGAAGACAAGGCTTTCGGCGATGCGGTCATTGCCGTAGCCAACGATCCCTCCGTCGATTCGGTCCTGGTCGTTCTCGATGCCCAGTCGACGTTGGCCCCCGTAGAATTCGACTTCGAAACCCGCTTCTATCCGGAGCTGAACCGTGCTGCGGCGGCGGTGCCCATTCCGATCGTGGTGGCGTCGACCTCGGCTGCCAGTACTCATCCGGAGTACCGCGAACTCGCGGCGAGCATCCCGTTATTGCGCGGCATTGGTAATGGTTTCGTGGCGCTTCGGGCGCTGGCAGGCAACAGTTCTCCGGTACCGCTACCAGAGGCCCGGCCCGCCTGGGCACCATCGGCGGCGACGGTTGCAGAACTGCGGGACGATGTGAGTCGAAGGCGGGGCAGTCTCGACTCGGGCACCCTGTCACGGCTGATCGATGCCTACGGATTGCCATTCGTCTCATCTGTGGTCGTTGAAGAGCCGACTGAGGCCGTCGCGCGGGCGCGTGATCGCTATCCGGTGGTCGCGAAAATCTCCTCGCCGGATATAACTCATCGCTCCGATATCGGCGCCGTCGTGACCGATATCCACGATGCCGAATCGCTCACCGCGGCCCTGACCACGATCGCTGATCGGGTCCGGTCGAGCCACCCCAACGCACGCATTGCGGGATTCGAACTCCAAGAACAGGTACCACCGGGAATCGAGGCACTCATAGGGTTCGTTTCGGACCCGGTGTTCGGTGCGACCGTCACGGTCGGGATGGGCGGTACGTTGGTCGAGCTGATCGGCGACGCCGAAGTTGCCCACACGCCGCTCTCGGAGCCCGAAGCTGCCGCGATGATCCAACGAACCCGGCTCGGGCGGTTGCTGAACGGCTATCGCAACCTCAACCCACCCACGGACATAACTCAATTGACCGACACTTTGGTGCGAGTGTCGTGGCTGGCCGCCGATTTCGCTGACCTTCTTGCCGGCGGCGACTTCAACCCGGCCATCGTCGAGATCGAATCCGGTCGTGTTCGCCTGGTCGACGCTCTTGTCGAGCGAGCCGCCGTGCCTACCCACAAAGGACCACAGTGACTATCACCGAACCTACTGCAGGCGTCGTAACGAGCTTCACCCCTCTGACCATCGATCCGGCCGACCTCGACATTGCCATCGGTGGCCAATTCGTCGGGGCGTGGATCGAAGTCGACCTGCCTCGCGTCCAGGTGTTCCATCACGCCACGTTCACCAGCGACAACGCGGTGCCAATGGAGATCGACCTGTACCCGGAAGGTCTGCTTGAAGGCTTCAATTCGATCGGGCTCCTGGACAGACTCCACCAAGGTGTATTCGACGTAGCAGCAGAGCCGGGTCCGACCAGGCAGACGTGGTCGAAGAAGCTTCGCGCCATCCGCAAGATTCGGTGGACAAGCCGGATCGAGGCCGGCCAGCTGATGCGCGCACGAGGCGCCGTTACCGGCGCGACCAAGTGCGCCGAGGGATTCCTTCTCGATCTCGACATCGTCGTCGAAGTGTTGGGCCGAGAAAAGCCCGGCCTGGTTATCCAGTGGAGCCAGTTGTGGCAGCCGACCGGCGCTCAAACAACCGCCGCCGCGATTGGTGCGGAGTCTGCACTCGCTACCGCCGTCGGGCAGGCGACCGACAACGAAGATTTGCTGGTCGTGACGACGCCCTTCGAGCTGATCCCGACCATGGCAGGCAGGCCGTTCCGCGGGGAATGGATCACCGTCGATCAGGGGCGGCGTTGGGAATGGGCCGTCTGTACGTCAGCGGCAGGTGACGAGCTGAATCACTACGATCCCGATGACGACGTACTCAAACCGGCGCACGTGCTCGCCCTGCTCGAGTACATGTGCAACCGCGTGGTCAACGTCGACCCGGGGCCGTGGTGGGGCTGGAACTACGGATTAGACGGCGTGGTATTCGGCGACGACGTCCGCGTCGGCGAACGTGTTCGACTAACCGGGACCGTCGAGTCTGTCGCAACCCGGAGCGAGGGCTTCGTGCCCTGTTTTGCCTTCTCCGTGGAGGCCGCCGGCCGCCCGGACCCGGTGCTGACTGGACGCTGGCGAGCATTCTGGCTCCCCCCGGAAGACCACAGTTGATCGAAGCTCGTTCATCCCCAAAGAATTACGAAAGAAGGTTCTCTCATGCCGCAGTTGACATTTGAAGGTCGCACACCCCAAGTCCATCCAGACGCGTGGGTGGCTCCGACAGCGACCTTGATCGGCGACGTGGTCGTGGAAGCCGGCGCGTCCGTATGGTACGGCGCGGTCCTGCGTGGGGACTTCGGCCGGATCTGGATTCGGGAAGGTGCCAACGTTCAGGACAACTCCGTGTTGCACGGTGGCGCATCACCCGACATCGAGATCGGACCGGGAGCAACGGTCGGGCACCTGTGCGTCATCCATGGCGCAACCGTTGGAGCCGAGGCGATCATCGGAAACAACACGACGATCCAAGACGGTGCGCAGATCGGTGCACGAACGTTGATCGGCGCGGGAAGCCTGGTGCCCCCAAACGCACGTATCGCAGGTGGCGTGCTGGCTTTGGGTGCACCCGCGAAAGAACGCGGCCCCATCACAGAGGGAGTTGCCGAGCTGATCGCCAGCAATCCGGAACGGTACCAAGACTTGGCGCACAGGCACGCAAAGGGCGCGCACGAGGCCCCCTGAACGGACCCCTGGAAAGACAATGCACCCCAAAACCGATAGGCAGATAGGAAGGGACTTCGATGTCGCTCGAACAGACTCTCAATGACGAAGAACGCCTCGCAGGTCTGAACCACGATCAGCTCCAGCAGTTGGTCGGATTGGTCGACTACAACGCCGATGACGACGTCTTCCCCGTCAGCGGGTGGGACGCACTGGAATGGACCGTGGGAAACGCCACCCAGACCTCACATTTCTTTCAGTCGGCCTTCGGCATGGAATTGGTGGCATATTCGGGTCCCTCGACGGGCAACCGTGATCACCACGCATTCGTGCTCAAGAGCGGTGCGGTCAGATTCGTTGTGAAGGGCGCGGTCGATCCGAACAGTGAACTCGTCGCGCACCACGGCAAGCACGGTGACGGCATCAGCGACATCGCCTTGACCGTTCCAGACGTGGACCGATGCATTGCGCACGCCCGCGCCGCCGGCGCGGTTGTCCTGGTCGAACCCCACGACACCAGCGACGAACACGGAACGATCCGATCAGCCAGTATCGCGACGTACGGCGACACCCGCCACACCCTCATCGATCGCTCGCACTACACGGGACCGTACCTTCCCGGCTACGTCGAGCGGACCTCGACCTACCGCAAGCGCGAAGGCGCGCCGAAGCGCATCTTCCAGGCCCTGGACCACGTCGTAGGCAACGTCGAACTGGGCAAGATGGACGAATGGGTCGCCTTCTACAACCGCGTCATGGGCTTTACCAACATGGCCGAATTCGTTGGCGGCGACATCGCCACCGACTACTCCGCGTTGATGAGCAAGGTTGTCTCCAGCGGAAACCACCGCATCAAATTCCCCCTCAACGAGCCCGCAATTGCAAAGAAGCGATCGCAGATCGACGAGTACCTCGATTTCTATCAAGGTCCCGGTGCGCAACACCTGGCCCTTGCGACCAACGACATCCTCACGTCGGTCGACGAGCTCACCGCTGCCGGAATCGAATTCCTTTCCACGCCTGACTCTTACTATGAAGACCCCGAACTGCGGGCCCGTATCGGCGAGGTACGCGTCCCCATCGAGGAATTGCAGAAGCGTGGAATTCTCGTCGACCGCGACGAAGACGGGTACCTGCTTCAGATCTTCACCAAGCCGCTCGTGGATCGACCGACGGTGTTCTTCGAACTCATCGAGCGCCACGGTTCCCTCGGATTCGGGCTGGGCAATTTCAAGGCGTTGTTCGAAGCGATCGAGCGTGAACAAGAAGCACGCGGAAATTTCTGAATCTCCACACAGCCTGGCGGTAGCTAACCGTCACTCATCCTTACGAGAAGAACAGAGGTCACCATGAGCCTAGCGTTTTCTGCTTCCCCCGATGTCCATGAGCCGCTCGGCACGTACAGCCACATCGTCGCGTGTCCGGCTGGCGCCAGTTTGGTGTACATCTCCGGACAGGTGCCCGTCCGCCCAGACGGAACATGGCCGGCGTCATTTGCCGACCAAGCGGACCAGGTTTTCGCCAATATCGCCGCCCACTTGGCATCAGCAGGCATTGACCCCGCCGACGTAGTCAAGGTCAATTCCTACATCGTCGATCACGACGGCGATCCGAGTGCCCTGCTCCGGGCGCGCTCAAAGCATCTGGGCGACCACCGGCCGGCAGCGACCGGCATTCTGATCGCTGGTCTGATCAACCCGGAGTGGAAGCTCGAAGTCGAAGTGGTAGCGATGCGTCCGTCGTCGGCACCCTAGTGCCGCATCCGATTTCGGACTGGTCACCGGTCTGTTCGCTACCTGCTCGTGAGGACATCTAGGAGATCTTGTGGCCTACTATCGCCAACTCGGATCCATCCCGCCCAAGCGTCACACTCAGCACCGCAGGGCCGACGGTGGGTTGTTCTACGAGGAATTGATGGGGGAGGAGGGCTTCTCCTCGGACTCCTCGCTCCTCTATCACCGTCACATTCCGTCGGCGATCGTCGACGCGACCGTGTGGAAGCTGCCGGATCAGTGGACGATGCCAAATCACCCTCTCAAGCCGCGCCATCTGAAGCTGCATGATCTGTTCCCGGCGTCGGCGGACGCCACGACCGACATCGTTACCGGACGTCGTTTGATCCTCGGAAACGCCGACGTTCGCATCTCGTATGTGGTGGCCTCGCAGGCCTCACCCCTCTACCGCAATGCGATAGGTGACGAGATGGTGTACATCGAGTCCGGTTCTGCCACAGTCGAAACGGTCTTCGGTGCTCTGCAAGCACGCCAGGGCGACTATGTCCTCATCCCTCGCGCAACAACACACCGATGGGTTCCGCAGGGCGACATCCGGGCGTACGCGATCGAGGCGAACAGCCACATCGGTCCGCCGAAACGGTACCTGTCCAAGTTCGGTCAACTACTCGAGAACGCGCCCTTCTGCGAACGCGATTTGCACGGGCCGTCTGAGCCATTGGTGGTCGACGGCACCGATGTCGAGGTGCTTGTCAAACACCGCGGTCCGGCCGGAGTCGTCGGTACGCGCTACGTGTACCCGAATCACCCCTTCGACGTGGTCGGTTGGGACGGTTGCCTTTACCCGTACACCTTCAACATCTCGGACTACGAGCCGATCACCGGTCGGGTTCATCAGCCGCCACCAGCGCACCAAGCTTTCGAAGGTGACAACTTCGTCATCTGCAACTTCGTGCCGCGCAAGGTCGACTACCACCCGTTGTCGATTCCAGTCCCGTACTACCACTCGAATGTCGACTCCGATGAAATAATGTTCTACGTCGGAGGCGATTACGAAGCGCGCAAGGGATCCGGCATTGCACAAGGCTCCGTCTCGATCCATCCCGGCGGCCACGCACACGGGCCACAACCGGGAGCCTACGAACGCAGTATCGGCGCCGAGTTCTTCGACGAACTCGCCGTCATGGTCGATACTTTCCGCCCCCTCGAACTCGGCGAAGGCGCCCTCGCCTGCGAAGACAAGGAATATGCCTGGACGTGGGCAGGACGGGCACCAAGGCAGTGATACCCCGCCTCTTTCACCGTCTGTGTGACGACGCCGCGCTGTTCCCGCCCGGTAACGCGCCAATCGATCTTGCTCTACCACAACACCTCAGCTACCGGACAAGCGCCTTCGCCGATCTTGTCGGTCCGTTTGTGTTTCCCATTCCGCGATTAGCGGAGTTGACGGCGATCCCTGCGCAGTTGGATCTTTCGCTGACCGCACCGGGCGGGCCCGCCAGCGTGGAGGCCGGACTGGCTGCGGCCCAGGCGATCCCGGGAGTCACGGTCGTGGCTGTGGAAGTGGCGATGCCAGAGGGCACCGACCTCACCGCATTGGCCACCGTGGCCCCAGACATTGACATTTACGTCGAGATCCCACGGGACCAGCGCCGAGAGGTCCTTCTCGACCTTGTAAGCGAGCGTGGATACCGGGCGAAGTTCCGCACTGGAGGAATCACTGCAGATCTCTATCCCGACGAGGCGGAACTGGCCGCAGCCATCAGTCAGGCTGCCCGGCGGGAAGTTCCGTTCAAGGCGACCGCCGGCCTGCACCACGCGGTTCGACACACCGACCCCGACAACGGGTTGGAACAGCACGGGTACCTCAATGTGCTGCTTGCCGGGCAGGCTGCACACAGCGGGGCACGAGAGACCGAGCTCGAAACCATCCTTGCGATTAGAGAGCCGGCGGTCATCACGCGACTCGTCGCCGCCATCGAGACCGAACGCGCGTTTCTCTCCTTCGGTACCTGCAGTGTCCGCGAGCCGCTCGACGACTTGATCTCGCTGGGGCTCATCCCCGCCCAGTGATCGAACGTACCAACGCAACGAACGGTCTCACT
Organism: Mycolicibacterium sp. CBMA 226; assembly: GCF_009729075.1. Taxonomy (GTDB): domain Bacteria; phylum Actinomycetota; class Actinomycetes; order Mycobacteriales; family Mycobacteriaceae; genus Mycobacterium. The sequence goes on from NZ_VTGY01000022.1 coordinate 349,986, forward strand.
TCAAGCCCCAGAGGAAGCTCACGTGACAAACATCGACATCGCCTCAGATTCCTTGTTCGGAATCGACAATCTTCCGTACGGCGTCTTCAGCGCTGACGGCGCCGACCGACGCGTCGGCGTGCGGTACGGCGAAGTTGTCATCGACATGTCCGTCATGTTCGACGATCCGGTATTTGCGCAGCCGTCGCTCAACGCGTTCATGGCCACTGGCTTTCACCGATGGGTGCAGATCCGTGCCTCGCTCACGGATGCGATCAAGGCGGGCACCGTACCCGAGAGGGCAATTCACAGCCTCGACGCCGTCACCTTGCACATGCCGTTCGAAGTCGCCGACTATGTCGACTTCTATGCCTCCGAGCACCACGCCAGCAACCTCGGTCGACTTTTCCGGCCTGGTTCGGAACCCTTGATGCCGAACTGGAAACACCTACCGGTCGCCTACCACGGACGCTCAGGAACCGTCGTGATATCGGGGACCGACATCACGCGTCCGAAAGGTCAGCGCAAGTCGCCCGACCAACCGTCACCGACATTCGGGCCGAGCACCCGCCTCGACATCGAGGCGGAGATGGGTTTCGTGGTCGGAGTGCCTTCGGCGCAACCGATTCCGACACAACGCTTTGCCGAGCACGTGTTCGGCGTGGTGGTCGTCAACGACTGGTCTGCACGTGACATTCAGGCATGGGAGTACGTGCCACTAGGACCCAACCTGGGCAAGAGTTTCGCCACATCCATCTCGCCCTGGGTAGTTCCGCTACTTGCGCTGGAGGCTGCCCGGGTGGACACGCCCGTTCAGGACCCCGAGCCGTTGGCGTATCTGCAGGAGACACAGTCATGGGGACTCGATATCGACCTGACGGTTGTGTGGAACGGCTACGAAGTAGCCCATCCTCCCTACCGCTCGATGTACTGGTCGCCGGCGCAGATGCTGGCCCACCAGACCGTCAACGGCGCCACCGCGCGCACCGGTGATCTGTTCGCCTCAGGCACGATCTCGGGTCCGAACAAGAGCCAACGGGGCGCCTTTATCGAACTGACCTGGGGCGGGCAAGAGCCCGTGACGCTCGGAACAGAGACGAGAACCTTCCTCGAGGACGGCGACGAAGTGATCATCACCGCGAGCGCGCCCGGTGCAAGCGGATCACGCATCGGATTCGGTGAGGTCCGAGGTCGAATCGTCCCCGCGCCCCCTGGCTCACTGTAGTCGGTCGACTGGCGTAGGCGCCGGAGCCGAACAATGCCAGCGCGATCGTGATTATTCCAGCCACCGCGGAATCGGTCGCGAAACCGTTTGGTAGACAGCAACGTCGGCGGATCACCGACATCGTCTCGGTCTAGCCAGGCCTGTGTGATGAAGCGGTGCCTCGGAGGTCCCTGTCTCCAACAGACGCCGCCCTGCCGACCTAGGCACTTACACGAAACGTCACAAAGAGCTAAAGGCATGTGCAAATACACATTCGAAATTAGTGGTCTGTCAAGACCCGCAAGGCGATCTAGCTTGATGATGCTTCCGGGCTTGACATATCGGGTAGCTCAGCTTGACTCAACTACGCGGCACACAACAAAGAGGCTAGTACAGCTTATGTGACCGCATTCGGCCACCACGCCAAATCGAGGCGAAAGATGGAGCCGCTTCGTAGGTAATAACTCCCAAAGAATCGGAACGTTGATGGGGTACCCGCCCGCAGCGGGCCCATTACAAACTCAGGCTCCTCGTTTTTACTGACATACAGGATATCGAACTCGGCCATTACGAGGTCTTCCTTCTGAGCGGATTCGATCAGAGTCACCGTCTCCTTGATTGTTTCTTCGGACTCTTCGAGCACAAGTAGCCAATCGGCCTTACCGCGCACGGTGCCGTCGGGGGGTGCCATGAAAGATGGCATGTGAATGACGCAATCATCGGTGTAGTAACGGTCGACTACTTCCGCCCGGCTGAGGGTGTTGAAGTCGCGTATATAGGCGGCAAGGTCCACTTGAATCCTATTCCTTCGTTTTGTACGGAAGATCGAGGTAATGTGATGCGCGAGGGCGGTTCTCCGCCGTGCAGTAAAGCGAAGAAATTACGTGACGTGCAGAACGAGGCCCTGCCTCCGCAGACTGGTGTTATAGACCGCGCGCGGATACTAGTGGACATTCTCACATGTGATCTCTCCAAGCTGTGGGCAAACTAGTGAACCTTGCGAGTATCAGGGCGGCCACTCGCTAACTCGATCAACGTTACTGTCGGCCAATAAGTGCGTAGATGCTTGACTTATTGCGCTTTAGGTACAGTGCGTAGAGCGCGCCCGTTACGACAAGGCCATATATTAGTGCCACTACAATCGTTACGGTCGTCGACCCAGTATCGCCAAAGAGCACGTCGAGATTGAATGTTACGAAAACCAGCGTTGTGAGAAGACCGACGAACGCCAGCCCGGGCGCGATTACCCTGTGCCAGATGTTAGTGCCTGCTGGCTTTCGTCGCGTTAGAAACACCCCAACAGCGACGCAGGTGGCGGCGAGTAGCAGAATAAAAGCGTAGCTGTAAGCGCTAAGAAATTGAACAAAAAGGAAATTCGGGTCTGGGCCAAACAGGAAAAGGATAACCATGATGGACGCTGCGGCGACGCTAATTGTTAGAGAAGCGCGGTGTGGCGAGCCGTGCTTGCTGTGAACCCGACTCAAACTCGGCGGAAGTATACGGTCGTTACTCAGGTTGAATGCATACCTGCTGGCCACGTTGTGTGCAGACAGGGCTGCAGCCAGAATGCTTGTGGTCAGGAGCACGGTCACAAGATCGTGTCCAACTCGCCCCATGTAAATTTGCACCGTATCTAGAACCTCACCCGCTGGATTGGCTGCGTAGACGGCCTTGGCGTGAGGGCTGCCAACTGCCTGAATCATGGACCAAGAAGTGACGCAATATAGGATTCCGGTTATCGCAATGAAGATGTATGTTGCCCTGGGGATTGTTTTGTGTGGATCCCGTACTTCTTGACTGTAAACCACAGTTGACTCGAACCCGCCCATGGAAGATACCGCGAGCAGCAATACAACGCCAACCGACCCGCCGAAGATGGTGGATGGATTAAATGAGCTGTGGAAGTCCAATCCCGCGGCTCCGCCTTTAAATATGATCGCAAAGTTGTATGATAAAACTACTACAGTCTCAGCGATGAGGAGCACGCTCAATACTTTTGCGGACAGATCTAATTGGCGGTAACCGCAAAAGCCGACGACTGCAATCAAGGCTAGAGCAAATACACCCGGTGGAATGCTTGGGCCCCCACTGTTCACGATTGCGGCGTTGATCGAAATTCCTGCCAAGATGGCACTGCCCAAAACTGCAGAGAAGTAACTTGCCTGCGCGAGGAAAGAGGCGCCCAGTCCGACCGCTTTTCCAAGGCCGGCTGTGATGTAGACGTAGAAGCCGCCGGAATTTTTCACGAACGGATACATTTTGATGAAGCCCACAGCCAAGAGGGCTATTAGTCCCGAACCGAACAGGACGATTAGAGGTGCGCCTGCTCCGTTTCCAAATCCGATCGGAACAGTCAGAGTCCCAACAACGGTCATGAGAGGAGCGTTGAAGGCCATCGCAGTAAAAAGAAGGGCAAAGACTCCCATGTTGCCCCTCAACCTTGTACGTGAGTCCGCTGCATTCGGGTCCGTCGCTGTAGGGTCGGTATCTCTAGGAATGGCGTCAGCATCGGTGTCCATCGTTCCTCCAGTGAAGGTGAATGTGTGATTGCCTGAGCGGGTCGGGGCATTGCGTATGCGAAATGGATCGGTTCGGATACTTGCCCCCGCTGGACGCGACCGCGTCAAGAAATTACTCGGCGACGAACCCGGATGACGCGACGTGATAAGGATCACCTGTACAGTGTCCAATTGTCAATAGCTAAGGCGACATCTTCGGCTCAGCAGGTGATCCACAGACTGCCCAATGGCGCACTGGAAGAAGGAGCGCCGTCCCGCCAGGTCGTCGGCATGCCCGGCAAAGTGGCGCCGCGATGTCGGGTCAGCTGCCTCTCTTGACCCATTCGTCCTCTCTTGACGCATTCGTCGCAGTTTGCGACCTGGTCGCCGATCTTGGTGGTGTCACCATGGCCGGTGTAGACCACGGTGTCCTCGGGCATGGTGCCGAGGCGATTCTTGATGGAATCGAGGATGGTCGGGAAATCAAAGAACGACCGGCCGGTGGCGCCGGGCTGCCTTGAAAGAGAGTGTCGCCGGAAAACACCGCCTTGAGCTCGGGGCGAACCAACACACGAGCCCGGGGAGTGGGACCGGGCGGAGTTCGATACCGCCGGACAGGATCGTCATTTCATCAATGACGAGTCGAAAGTCGTTGCGGGGTGTCGTATCTGCCACAGCACATCGTCGGCCGGGTGCAGCAGCACCGGTGCGTCGAGCGCGGCGCCAAGTTCGAGTGCGACGGTGACGTGATCGTTGTGACCGCGGGTGATGGCGCCGGTGTTGATGGCCGCGCCGACGCCGGCCATTACCCCGCGGCCGAGCAGAGTTGCCGCGGCGGGGTCGGCCTCCGGGTCGACCGTGCTGCACTGGCCTTCGTGCACGAGGGCCTTTTCTACGAAGTCGCCGATAGCGAGAGCGGGGGACAGCTCGGTGCCGTCGGTCAGCGTCATTTTCTGGGTGGCGCTGTGGCTGTTGAAGCACAGCTGCGGACGGCCACGTTGGCAGGCGCGGCACTGCCCGCACACGGCGTGCCCGTTGAGGATGACGAAGTCGCCGGGTGCGACGTTGACCACGCTGTCGCCGATGGTTTCGACGGTGCCGGAGGCCTCGTGGCCGAGGAGGAAGGGGTAGTCGTCGTTGATACCGCCATCGCGGTAGGTCAGATCGGTGTGGCACACCAGGCGATGATCTTGACCACTACCTCACCGGGACTGGGGTCCGGGATGATGATGATGTCGACCAACTCGACAGGCTGTTTCTTGCTCCCGGAAATCACGCCGCGCGCACTGTCTGACTCAATGCTGAAATCTCGAATCGAATTCCGCGGGGTGCTCTTCGAGCGCGGCTGGGAAGGTCTGATGCGCCATGGGTGGCCGATGGCGCCAGGGCCCGCCAAGGAGGTGCCGCAGCAGCGGAGCGTGTTGCCACCGAGTTAATTCTCAACTCGTTGGTGACGATCCCTTGACAGTTGGACACTGTACAGCGATAGTTTGGTGACTGTACAAGTGAGCGTCGTCACAACTTAATTCCTGATACCCGGTAACCGCATCGTGATTCCCCGAGTAGGCCATCGCGCAGCGCTCTACCACTGTCGCCCCTCGTCGAACGACTATCCAGACACCGTTTTGCTGGATAGCGAGCATCAGCCCCTCTGGAGGAACAATGGATATAACTATCGACTCTGACTCTGCACCAGAGAGTGTGGTACTGCCAGGCTCCGGGGCGGCCGAGCCGCGCACCCGGCTGAAGGGGAATATGGGCGTCTTCGCCCTTCTCTTCACGGTCATGGCTTTTAACGCCCCGCTGATGACAGTAGTAGGGACGCTCCCCATACCGATTGGCTTCGGCAATGGCGCCGGAGCTCCAGTGCTCTATTTGGTCGGGGCGGGATTCATGGCGCTGCTGGCTGTGGGTTTCATCAAGATGTACCCATACATGACCAACTCCGGCGGCTTCTACGTCTACATAACGGCCGGCCTCGGCAAAGCGATTGGGCTCGGTGCCGCTTTCCTGGCGCAAGGCACCTACTTCGTGGTGGTTTTGGGCAGCGCCAGTTTGTTCGGGTTCTCTATCAGCTCTGCGGTTGTCGGCGCTGGAGGACCCGGCATTCCCTGGTGGGTGTACGGGCTGGGCTTGATAGCCGTCGTGGGCTTTTTCGGCTACCGCCAGCTTGATCTGTCCGCAAAAGTCCTCACCGTGCTGCTTACGGCCGAAATCATCATCGTCCTCGCCTACAACCTGGTGGTCGTGCTACGCGGTGGGGCCTCGGGGCTCGACGTAGCGAGTGCGTTTGACCCCTCCGTCATCTTCGGCGGGTCAGTTGGCGTTGCCCTTCTGATCTCTGTCGCATGCATGGGCGGCTTCGAGGCGACGGTGATTTTCCGGGAAGAGGTGCGCAACCCGCAGCGAACAATCCCGAGGGCGACTTTCATCTTCATCCTGGTCGTCGGCGTCACGTACGGCCTCACCACCTGGTCCGAGATCCAGGCCGTCGGGACCCCCACGGCGCAGGCTTTTTATGGCGCCAATCCTGCGGGCGCAGTTCTCGAAACGATGCAAACCTACTTTGGACGAGTCGGACACGACCTGGTCAATGTGCTTCTGAGTACGAGTATTCTTGCGGCAGCATTGTCAGCGCATAATGTCGCGGCTCGATATGCGTTCAATCTCGGAAACGACAGGATATTCCCCCGAAGCCTCAGTGGAGTCCATGCGAAGCATGGATCGCCCCATCGCGCATCATTGGTAATCACCACGGCTGCAGTGGCCGCCATAGTCCCCTTTGTCATTGCGAAGACGGATCCGAACTTTCTCATCGTTCAGTTTCTTAGCGCCTTTAGCTACGCGTTTCTGGTGCTGCTCACAATTGCTAGCGTAGCCGTTGCGGCGTTTCTCATGCGCCGCAAGCCGGAAGGAACGAACATTTGGCATCGTGTCGTGGCGCCTATCCTCGCCCTCGCCGGCATCGGCGGAACGCTGGTCTTTGCCACCACAAATCTCGATGTTCTGTTTGGGAGCACGGGACCGGTCGTGGGTGTGGTCCTTTCGATCATTTATGGGCTCGTCGTAGTCGGAATAATCTTTGCTCTTGTGCTCAAGCGCAACAAGCCCGAGATCTACGCGCTCATCGGAAGGCAGTGAGAGAGTTCGGCGGGAGTCACCAAACCGGAGCCCGCCGAACACTCGAACCGACCGCGGCGATGGCAACTGAAATGAGGATTCATGAGCGAAGTGCTGTGCGAACTGCCCGATGTTCCCCTACTGGATGAGTTCGACGCGCCTGAATGGGGTGCGGACTTCACATGGGTGGCCGATGACCTGTTCAACCGCGAGTACCAAGGCCTGTTGCGTCTTCCGGACAACTCGGTCTTCGTCTACCGCAACTCCCAGGTCGCCGAGTTGGCACGGCATCCAAGTGTCGGCCATCAACCCTTGGATGCCGCGACGAGGGGCCTGACACCGCCAGGTTCCGGAGCCGACAATGGCGTGGTGCGCTTCATAGGCGCAAGCACGTTTCCGCTGCTGCAGCCCGAGCACAGGCCGAAGAAGCAGCTGATCACCAAAATGCTGGCTCCGAGAAATCTGGGGCAGTTCCGTGAAGACCTAGTGGTCATTTTGAATGACCTCATTGACGAGTGCCTCGAGGTCGAAACGGTTGATTTCAGGAGCGACTTCGCCCGGTTGGCAGTAGCCGGTTTCTGGAGACGCGCCCTTGGCATATCGGATAGTGAATCGCTGCGCCTGGTCGAAGTCGCGGCTAAGACGATGGCTCCCATCCGCATTGCACCCACTCCGGAACAACTTTCAGCCGCGGGCCCGGCCGCTCATGAGTTCATGGATATCCTCGAGGCAGCGCTCCCGCGTTCGGTGGCTGACGATAACGCTCCCCTGCTGCGGGAACTCAGAGAATGGCGTGCTGGGTCGAGCTTCAGCGGCGAGGATGCCGAGTCCTATCCTCTCGTCAGCTCAACCCTGATAGACGGTTTTCACACCGTGATTCCCTTTTTGACCTCAATGGTGTTCGCGTTGGTCGAGGCGGGTCACCAACCTTCCAGGCCCGACCGTGAAGCAACAGCCTTTGCTGCTGCGGCCTACCAGGAGGGTTCCCGATTGCACCCAGCGATCACCGGCCTGCTCCGCCAAGCCAGCGACGATTTCGTCTATGACGGAGTACACATTCCGAAGGGCACGGACATCATGATGGCCTGGCTGTTCGCAAACCGGGACCCCGATGTCTTCGAGGCCCCCAACTCATATCGTCTCGATCGTGCGAAGCGCATCAAACAACTCAGTTATGGGGGTGGGCATTATGTCTGCGCCGGCCGCAACGTCGCCCAAACGCTCAGTGAAATGATGCTCGTCGAACTCACCAAGCGTTCCATAACAATCGAGTTCGCTGATACACCAAAATGGGATACCGGATCGATGATCCACGAACTGAAGTCCCTTCCCGTCCGGATGAACAGTGCGTAGCCGAACACGGACGACCGCGATGAGATCCGAATGGAAAAGACTCGCCAGTCACTGTCGTGGGTGCGCGCTGGGGAGCCGAAACATGCTCGCCGTCGAACGGAAGCAGCTCGAGGAGGAATTGCTGTGGAATTGATTGTGCGCGAGCGCCGGGAAGAAGCGGACCGGGTAATTTCTCTGCTGCTGGCGCGTCCCGACGGCGGCATCCTTCCGGCATGGGAACCCGGCGCACATGTCGACGTCGTCCTTGATGAGATGACCACACGGCAGTATTCCCTATCGTCTGACCCCGATGATGAGCGTCAGTGGCGTCTGGGAATTCTGCGCGAGTCCGAGAGCCGCGGTGGCTCTGCCCGAATCTTTGACGCGATTGAAACGGGGAGCAAAGTCAAGCTCAGTGAGCCGCGCAACAACTTCGTGCTCAAACCGGCCTTGGAGTACTTGTTCATTGCAGGCGGAATTGGCATCACGCCGATTCTTCCCATGATCAGAACGGCCGAGCGGAGCGGCGTTTCTTGGAGGCTGCTCTATATCGGTCGCAGTCGACGATCAATGGCGTTCCTCGACGAACTAGCATCCCATGGGGACCACGTAACCCTCGCTCCGAAGGACGAATTCGGGCGGGCAGACCTCGCCGCCTGGCTAGGTGAGGGAAAGCTCGGCAAAGCGGTCTATGCCTGTGGGCCGGAGGCCCTGCTTCTGGCTATCGAACATCACATGTCTGGCTGGCCGACAGGCAGTCTGCACGTCGAACGGTTTCGACCGAAGGTTTTCGAGGGCTGCGACGATGACTGCGAGTTCGAGGTCGAATTCGTTGAGTCAGGGGTTTCGGTCATGGTGTCGCCGGGCCAGACGATTTTGTCGGCAGCAGAGGAATCCGGGGTCCCTGTGTTCGCGTCGTGCGAAGAAGGTACGTGCGGCACGTGCCAGACGCCCGTGGTCGAGGGTGTCGTCGATCATCGTGACTCCATCTTGAGTCAGGAGGAACGCGATCGGCACGATTTGATGCTTATCTGCGTCTCCCGGGCAGCTGCAGGGTGCAGCAAGTTGCGTCTTCAGGCATAGGGGAGCGGAGTAGTCCGTGGGATGTTGGCCCTTGCAGGCACGCACTTGTCATGAGGATGCCGCGTTGTGATCACCGACCAGGAGCAGTCGCCCAAGACCACGCCCATCGACTTCGCTGAGGCGACGGTGCTCAGCGCGATTGTCGACGACATCGGGCAGGCTATCGCCCCGGCGGTGGCTCTGGAATCCATCCTGGCGCGGTGTATCCGGCTGATGGGTTGTGACGCTGGATCGGTCTCCAGCGTCGACGAAACCGCGGGCACCTACCGCAAGGAAGTGGACATCGGGGTCCAGTGCCTGTCTGGTCAGGTGTTCCCGATCAAAGAGGGCATGACGGGGGAGATCGTCCGGCGGCGCTCGGCGGTCTGGTTCGACCGCTACGACGAGGTGCCCGGCGGACACCTCGACATGTCCAGTCGCAATTCGTTCGGCGCCACCATCGGTGCACCGCTGGAATGGCGCGGCCGGGTCATCGGCGCCTGCGTGGTGTTCTCCCGAGACCCGCGGCGCCGGTTCGGACCCAACGACGCCCAGTTGCTGGGGATGTACGCCCGGCATGCCGCTGTCGCGCTCGCCAACGTCACCATGCACGAGGCTATCGAGACCTACACCCAGAAGAAGGCTGCCGGGGCCGAACGTACGCGCGTGCTCGGCGAGGTCGAGGCGGTGCTGCGGCAAGCCCGGACTGACACGCTCGGACGGATCGACACCGGCGGGCAACACCCACTTCGGGAGGTGGTGCACGACGGCTTCGACAACGCCATGAGTGCGGTCCGGGAGCTGGCCTACCAGGGTGACGAGGACCGCAATCTGGAGGCCCAGTTGCAAGTGGAACTCGCGGCGCTGGAGAGCATTCGGTCGATCCGGACCCAACTAGTGGTGACCGGTAGCCCGTTCGCGCTGAATTTGGTGGTGATCGATGGGGCCATGCGCGTGCTGCGCGAGATCATCGACAACATCATGCGCCACGCCGCCGCCCGCACAGTGCGGGTGCTGGTTGCATACGAACACGCGGTGCTGCGACTCATCGTCCAGGATGACGGCCAGGGTTTCGCCACCGAACAGTTGGCGGTGGCGGCCGGACCAGGTCAGGCGCGCATCGTGAACTGGGTTCGCGAACTGGGTGGTGACGTCGCCTTCGAGTCGGAGCCGAACTGGGGCACGTCGGTGCGATTGCGCTTCCCCCAGCGACTTAGTCACAGCAGCAGCGCACTCCGGATACCCGTGGTGGTCGCCGCCCCCAAACAGATTGTCACCGCCGGACTCGCCCGATTGCTGGCATGGGAGCAACCGCTCCTGGCCGTGGTCGGCGAATGCCGGACCATCGACGATGTCATCAGCCAGGTGCACCGGTCGAGCCCGGCCGTGACAGTGGTCAGCCACGATGATCCACAGCAGCTGGTGGAATGGGTACGCCGAGCAGCCGACGTGCACGCTGACGGTGCGGTGGTGGCGGTATGTCCCGTCGGCGACTACGACCTGGTGTCCGAGGTCGTACTGGCCGGCGCCGCGGGGTGTTTCATGGACACGGCAGACGGAGCCACGGCGTCCTCGGCGGTGGTCGCCGTCGCCAACGGCAAGACGGTGCTTCCCGACTACATCCCATGCGCGTGGGACGGCGCGTACGAGGAGCTCACGAGCCGCGAGCGCGAGGTCCGCCATCTTGTGGGGCGCGGTTTGAGTAACAAGGCCATCGCCGACGAACTGTTCATCTCGGTGAAGACCGTGGAAAAACATGTCGGTGCGATCCTGCGAAAGACCGGATTGCGCAGCCGCAGCGAGGTTTTGGCGCGAACCCGCACGGCCGTGCGGTAGGGGATACCCCCACAGGAATGCGGGTGATCGCCCTCATGTGTCGAGGGCCACCGCCGAGCAAAATGAGAAGAGTAATCGCCAGCAAGGAGGTTTTCCCGCAATGCCCGTCGTTCCGCTCATGGACATCCTCACTCCCGCCTTGGAGAAGAGGTACGGCGTCCCAGCGATCAACATCGTCAACATCGAGACGATGGGCGCGGTTCTCAATGCTGCTGTCGCAGAACGCTCCCCGGTGATCATCCAGACGTCGGTCAAGACTGTTCGGCACATCGGGTCGGCCGTGCTGGCCGCCAGCTGGCGGGCGATGACTGCGGGTATCGAGGTCCCGGTGAGCCTGCACCTGGACCACTGCCCGAGTCGCGCGGTGATCACCGAATGCCTTGAGGCAGGTTGGAACAGTGTGCTCTTCGACGCCTCGGAGATGCCGGTCGCGGAGAACCTGGCCCAGACCATCGAGGTGGTATCCGAGGCGCGCCGCCACGGCGCCCACGTCGAAGGTGAGATCGAGTCGATCACCGGTGTCGAGGACGGTATCGGCAGCGACGAACCCGCCGAACAGCAGACGCTCGACATTTGCCTCGACTTCATCGAGCGCACCAGGGTCGACGTGTTCGCCCCGGCGATCGGCAACGCGCACGGAAGCTACAAGGCCGCCCCCGTGCTGGACTACCAGCGCGTACAGGACGTCGTGGACAAGACGGGCGTCCCGGTGGCGCTGCACGGTGGGACCGGACTGTCCGAACAACAATTCATCGACCTCATCGCCCGCGGCTGTGCCAAGGTGAACATCTCGACGGCACTGAAGCTTTCGTGGATGCAGTCGTCGCTGGCCACGTTGCGCGATGCCGAGTCGCGGGACAGGTGGGAACCGCTCGATCTGATCAAGGCGTCGTCCGACAGCGTCGGGCAGATGGTTGCCGAGCATATGCGTATCTTCGGCAGCGCAGGGCGCGCCGTATGACCCAGCGCGCCCTGGTGTTCGACTGCGACGGCGTGCTGGCCGATACCGAGAAGGACGGCCACCGCGTCGCGTTCAACCAGGCTTTCGAGGAGTTCAACCTCCCGCTCAACTGGTCGCCGTCCGACTATGGGCCGCTGCTGGAAATCGGCGGTGGCAAAGAGCGCATCCGGGCGGACCTGAGCCCCCAGCTGCTCGCCGCGGCCGGCCGCGGCGACAGCCCCGACGAGGTGGGCGAACTCGTGATCGCGTTGCACCGGCGCAAGACGGAACTATATCGGCAGATGGTCAACGCGGGACAGTTGCCGGGCCGCAGCGGGGTGGCACGACTGGCCATCGAAGCCCTTAGGGCGGGCTGGCGCATCGCCGTCGCTTCGACGTCGGCCCAGGAATCCGTGCGCGCGGTCGCCGAGCACGTGTTCCCGCCCGCGGTAATTGAGGTCCTGCAGATCTTCGCCGGCGACATCGTCGCCAGGAAGAAACCCGCGCCCGACATCTATCTCACGGCCGCACGCGAGTTGGGCGTCGAGGTGGAAAACTGTGTTGCGGTGGAGGATTCACCCATCGGGTGCGCGTCGGCGGTTGCGGCCGGGATGACCACCGTGGTCACCGAGAGCCAATACACCGCGGGTGAGCCGTTCGAGGGCGCCGCCCTGGTCGTCAGCGAACTGGGCGATCCGTTGGGCAGTCCCGCGATGGTGCGGGCCAATCCCGCCGAGCTGTCCATCTCAGGCGTCGTGACACTCGCCGATCTCGAACAACTCTTGCAGAACCATCAGCAGATCGAAGGAAGTGAGACCACCCGATGAGTACCTCGGAGATCGTGGAGGTGACCGTGCGTGCGATGGCGGACACCGCCATTGCGAAGGAAGACTACTTCTGCGAACTGGACGCAGTGTCCGGTGACGGTGATTTCGGCTTTTCGCTGGCGCGGGGCTTCGAGGTCGTGTTGGAGAACTGGGACGACCTCGACCGCGACAGCGACGCGACGTTCCTGCGCCGGGTCGCGACCATCATCACCAGCCGCACCGGCGGGACGTCGGGTCCGATCTGGGGCACCGGTTTCCTGCGTGCGGCCGCAGCGCTGGCCAAGGAGCCGGAATCCGCCCGCGGCACTGCCGTGGCGGCGGCCGCATTGCGGGCGTCCATCACGGGCATTATGGAGCGCGGTAGGGCCGACGTCGGGGACAAGACCCTGCTTGACGCCCTCGTACCGGCCCTGGAGGCGCTGGAAAGCGCTGCGGCCGAGGACGCTCCGCTGCAGCACACGGTCCAGCGGGTGGCTATTGCGGCCCGCGCCGGGGCCGAGGCCACCAAGGAGCTCCAAGCCCGGCGCGGCCGCGCCAGCTACACCGGCGAGAGGAGCATTGGGGGCATCGACCCCGGTGCCACCGCCATCGCCATCATGCTCGAGGAATTGGCAACGCGTGTCGCCGGTTCCGATGTCTGTTCGTCAGCGTTGACAACCTAAAGGAGCCAAATGAAGAAGTTCGTCAACGACCCCAAGCAGTTCGTGCCGGAAATGTTGGAGGGCCTCGCGCTAGCCAACCCCGACACGCTGACATACGATCCGGCGTTCAATCTCATCTTGCGAGCCGACGCTCCGGTCAAGGACAAGGTGGCGATCCTGCAGGGGTCGGGTTCGGGCCATGAGCCGGCACACGTGATGGCCGTCGGCAGGGGCATGCTCGACGGTGCCTGCCCCGGTGACGTTTTTGCCGCACCGCCGATGGACTACGTGCTGGAGGCCACCCGCCGTCTGGCCACCGACGCCGGTGTCATCTACATCGTCAACAACTACACCGGTGACCGGATGGCGTTCGAGATGGCGCAGGAACTAGCAGAGGCCGAAGGTATCCGGGTCCGTACGGTTCTCGTCAACGACGATGTCGCAGTGAAGGATTCGACCTACACCGTGGGCCGCCGCGGCGTGGCGGGCAACTTCTTCGTGATCAAGGCGATGGGTGCTGCCGCGGAGAAGGGCGCGGACATCGACGAGGTCGTGCGCGTCGGTGAACACGTCAACTCGGTGACCCGCAGCATGGGCCTCGCGTTGACGTCCTGCACGCCGCCGGCCAAGGGCTCGCCCATCTTCGATCTCGGTGAGGATGAGGCAGAACTCGGTGTCGGTATCCACGGTGAGCCGGGCCGCGAGCGGGTCAGGGTGCCGTCCGCGGGCGCGATCGTCAGGGAGCTGGGGGAGGCCATCATCTCGGATCTGCCGTTCCAGAAGGGCGATCGGGTCGCAGTGATGATCAACGGACTCGGCGGCACACCTGTCAGCGAGCTGTACCTGCTCTACGGCCTGGTGCACAAAGACCTCCAGGCGCGCGGGATCACCGTCGAGCGCAACTACATCGGTGAATACTGCACGTCGCTGGACATGGTCGGGGCATCGCTAACCCTGGTGCGCCTGGACGACGAGATCAGCGAACTGCTGGCCGCCCCCGCCGAGGTGCCCATCCGGGTGTTCTGACCAAGGAACCCCATCGATAAACGTGAGGATCAGAATCTGTGACCAGCACTACCCACGATGACGCCCCGCGAGCGGTCATCGGCCAAGAGAGCTATGTGGAACGGTTGCCAAGAGCGTGGCGCGAGCGTGTTGCCGGCCGAAATGTCGCGGTGAGTGCCAACTTTCGTGATGTCGTCGACACGTTCGACAGCACCGGCACGGGTACGCCGGCCGGATTCTGCATCGAGCAGCGCCAGCTATCCGATGGCGCAACGGAATTCGACCTGGTACGGGACATCGGGTACGGGCGCGACGGCCAGCTGCGCCCCACCCCGCTGCTGTTCTCGGTGGACAGCATCAACCCCTACGACATCGCGCCGTGGGCGAACCTCGTCGCCAACATGACGTGCAATCCAGGCATTGTGTACGACTTGTTCCTCAACGACCCGACGAAGAACATCGACGGTCAGTACCGCACTCTCGAGGAAGTACTGACCGAGGTCGCCGGGATTCTCGGATCCGGATGTGATGTCTCGGTGGAGCTGCACAACCCCTTCGAGGCCAGCTTTGACGCCATCATGGAAGAGGTGGCGCGGTACGAGGCCATCTTGAGCAAGCACCGATTGGTAGTGAAGGTGCCGCACACGGGTCCGATCGGCCCGGACACCTATGGGGCGCTACTCGAAGGCGAGGGGCGCTTCCCGCAGCGCTACGACCAGGGCCACCCCGAGGACTACCTGCGTGGGCATCAGCTCGCGCTAGCTCTGCACGAGCGCGGATACCGGGTCAACTTCACGTTGATGTTCGAGCCGTATCAGACGCCGTTGGCACTGCAGGCCCATCCGTACTTCATCAACGCCTTCCTGCGTAACCGGCTGTCGGCGACGCGGCAGATGCGGGGCTGGGTCGCGGCGTGGGAGGCCTCGGGAGACGAGTCCTTCCTAGTGAGGTTGCGGTCGTGGATGGTGGCCAACGACTTCCTGTCACCGGCAGATGCAGACCTCGACCTGATCAAGGTGCTATCCAAGGTGCAGAGCCATCTGCGCCAGCGTGAGATCGACAACAGCATGGACGACGGCCTGGACGCGGCGCGCCAGTCGCTACGGTGGCTGGCCGGCTCGAACCTGCAGGACTCCCGCTTGATCCTGTGCTCCATGGAAGGTGACGACATGTTCCCCGACCTGATGCGCATGCTGAATGAACCGGAGTTCACGCCCTTGCACCACCGCGTGCTTATCACCACCGACCCGGTGTACCTCAGCCGGTGGACCAGCTCGCCTCAGGTCATCAGCTACCAACGGCGATTCCTGAAAGCCGTTGCCAGCCAGCTAGTTTGACCAGCGAGCATCACGCGGGTCGATCACCGTCGACCATCACCAACCAGGAAGTCGTGAGCACGAGGTGGCGCCGGGCGACGTGTACCTCATGCCCGCGGGTTCCATCGACCATCAGAACAACCGGATCGCGACAACGCGACTGCCAAAAAGTGAGGGATACCGAATGCCGAGCACTGTTCGCGGGGTTATTGCCCGTAGTTTGAAAGCACCTACCGAGATCGTGGAGGTCGTTGTCCCCGATCCTGTGGGGCATGACGTCGTGGTCAGGGTGCAGGCGTGCGGGGTGTGCCACACGGACCTGACGTACCGCGAGGGTGGCATCAACGACGAGTTCCCTTTTCTGTTAGGTCATGAGGCCGCGGGGGTGGTTGAGTCTGTGGGCTCCGACGTGACGCTGGTGGCGCCAGGGGACTTCGTGGTGCTGAACTGGCGCGCGGTGTGCGGACAGTGCCGCGCCTGCAAGCGCGGCCGACCCCAGTACTGCTTCGATACCCACAACGCCTCCCAGCCGATGACTCTGCTCGACGGCACGCCCCTGACTCCCGCCCTGGGAATCGGTGCGTTCGCCGAGAAGATCCTTGTGCACGAAGGGCAGTGCACCCGAGTCGATGCCGACGCTGACCCGGCCGTCGTCGGATTACTCGGGTGCGGCGTCATGGCGGGCCTCGGAGCGGCGGTGAACACCGGCGGCGTGAGCCGTGGCGACTCGGTAGCCGTCATCGGTTGCGGTGGAGTCGGTGACGCTGCGATTGCGGGCGCTTCGCTGGCCGGCGCTTCGACGATCATCGCTGTGGACCGTGATCCCGCAAAACTGGAGTGGGCGAAAGACTTCGGCGCCACTCACACCGTCAACGCGGCCGAGGAGGATCCCGTCGAAGCGATTAAGGCGCTGACTGGCGGGTTCGGAGCGGATGTGGTCATCGACGCTGTGGGACGTCCGGAAACCTGGACCCAGGCGTTTTACGCACGCGACCTGGCTGGCACCGTGGTCCTGGTCGGCGTGCCGACACCTGCGATGCGCCTTGAACTGCCGCTCATCGACCTCTTCTCCCGCGGCGGTGCCCTGAAGTCGTCGTGGTACGGCGACTGTCTGCCTGAGCGGGATTTTCCTACGCTGGTGGCGCTGTACTGCCAGGGACGACTTCCCTTGGAGCGCTTCGTTTCCGAACGCATCGGCCTCCACGAGGTCGAGGCGGCCTTCGATGCCATGCATCACGGTCGCGTCCTGCGTTCGGTGGTCGTCCTGTGAGCGCGCCGAGCCTGATCGCCGAGAAAGCCGGACTGCGCGTCGAACGCGTCGTCACCTCGGGCACGTTCAGCCTCGACGGTGGCACGTGGGAGGTCGACAACAACGTCTGGCTCATCGGCACCGCTGAGGAGGTGATCGTCGTTGATGCCGCCCATGATGCGGACGCGATTGTTGGGGCGGTCGCGGGTCGCGTCGTCACCGCGGTCATCTGTACCCACGGGCACAACGATCACATCAACGTTGCCACCGATCTGGGCGATGCGTTGTCCGCGCCGGTTCTGTTGCATCCCGGCGATGCCATGTTGTGGCGGGACGTGCATGAGGACCGGCCGTTCATGGCACTCGACGAGTCTCAGCGCATTGGTTTCGCCGGAACGCACGTCAGCGTGATCCACACTCCCGGTCACTCGCCTGGCTCGGTGTGCCTGTACCTGCCCGAGGCCGACGCACTATTTTCCGGGGACACGCTGTTTGAAGGTGGTCCCGGAGCCACCGGCCGGTCCTTCTCGGACTTCCCGACCATCGTCGGCTCGATCCGTGAGAAGGTGCTGAAGCTGCCTGCGGCGACCCGAGTGTTCACCGGGCATGGACAGTCCACCAGCGTCGGGCAGGAAGCGCCGCATCTCGAGGAGTGGATTGTGCGCGGGCATTAGACGGTCATCGAATCCCCGCGGGCAGGCTCGGAGGGCTCGGGCACGGCGCCGGGCCTCCTCCGAGATGTTTGTGCGGTGTCAGCCGATGTGGAGCGGTAAGCCGGCGTAGTTCTCCGCCAACCCCATCGCTGCGGTGCGGCTGGTGGATACCCAACGGAGCTGCGACTGGTGGAGCTGTGCATCGAATAGGTCGCCGCTGACGTGCAACATGCTAGTCATCCACCAGGAGAAGTGCGTACAGCGCCAGACCCGCTGGCGGCCTTTTCAAGGCTTCATCATCGAATACTTCACTGCACATGACCCCAGCTACATCGGTGGCAGCTTTGCCCGCTTCATCGACGAATTCCTCCTAACGCCATGGACACCCGCCGACAGCCAGCGCTCCGCGAGGAACTGCCCGCTGGTCCCTGACTCGCCGCGCTTCGCGTCTACGTCGAGTGCCCCTGCCCGGACTCGGACTGGCGGACGCACTGAGTACGGCGGCGGCTTGTACGGCTTCGCAGACTCCGGGCGGCCAACAATTGGTCGAATCGCAGGCGTCGTGCCCGTGGTGTCCCCAGTCGGTGGCGATGCGGCAGGCAGCCCGCATCGATGCGGTTCTGGGCGTTGAGCGCAGTGGCGGGCTAGCTGACGCCTGGGGTCATGGCCTCCACTGGCACGACCCGACGAACAGCGCCTTGCGGGGGCTTAACCGCCGCGAAAGACAAATCCTTGGTTACCTCGCAATCGCAAGCGCAACAAAGAGATCGCCATAATCCTCAATCTCGGCGAGAGCACGGTGAAGTTCCATGTCGCGAGAATTCTCAAGAAATTGAGAGTCAACACGCGCGGGAAGCCGGGGCGTTGGGCATGGAAGCTGGAATTCGGGTAGAGAGCGCATCCCACCTGGTACGGCGACCGGTAAGCTACGCAGTTCACGCCGATAGCTGTGAGACGGCCATTGGCACAGTAGCCAAGTCATCAGCCCGATGCAGGCGCTAGATGAAGTTGGGAGTTCAACTTGCCCCGAGGAAATCCTGACCCGGCGCGCCCGGCACGTATTGCGCTGGCTGCTCTTGAGGTGGTCGGGGAGCGAGGAGTCGAAGGCCTGACGCACCGCGCCGTAGCAAAGGCTGCAGGCGTGCCGGTTGGCTCGACCACATACCACTTTAAAACCCTCGAAGACCTTCTAGCAGCGGCGATTACGGAAGCCAAGAAGGCATCCGATGTCGATCTTTTACATTGGGCTGAGCGGATCACTCCGCAGACTGAGATTGCAGCCGCGTTGGCGGATTATGTGATCGACCTACTCGATAACAATTGGACACGACTTGTCGTCGAGCTTGAACTTTACTTGGCCGCCCTGCGTCGGCCCAATTTGCTGACGTTGAGTCGGGCGTGGGACGAGGCGCTGCCGACCGTACTACGCACTCACCTCGACCCGCTCAGCGCACGAGCCATGGCGCTGGCGGTCGACGGCTTTCTTCTCCACGCGATGATCCACGGGAAGCCTGACCGGGATGAAGTAGAGGAAGTGTTGCGCAGGATCGCTGCGCGCTCTGAATAACCACGGAAGGGTCCGGAAGGCCAACAACCTTCCTGAGCGCAAGTTGGACTTCGAGTCGCTCAACTTGGTGACGGTGCCGCTCTGAGGAACGCAGACGATGCGCATCTATCGAGGTTTCAGGCGTGGCGCGGGAAATTAGATATCCAAGACGAGTTTAGGGCCCGCGGCGCGCGACACGCAGATCAACATGCAATCGTTGGCCGCTTGCTCGTCGGGCGTCAGCAGTGAGTCTCGATGATCGACGGTTCCCGCTCGTACCGATATCTCGCATGTTCCGCAGATACCTTCTTCACATGAGTAAGGCACGCTAATTCCAGCCTCATGTATGACCTGAAGAATGGACTTCTCGGGAGGAACGGTGAGCCTCTGATTGCTTACTGCCAGTTCGACTTCGAAAGATTCGACGCGGGTAGGTTCGCTTACTGCCTTGGGGCTGAACCGCTCGACGCGCAGGGCGCCGGCTGGCCAGTTGGCGGCACACCGTTGCTCGACAGCTGCGACCAGCCGTTCTGGACCGCAGCAGTACACAAGAGTGTCCGGGCGTGCGGCGCCGAGGACAGCATCTAGATCGATGCGACCCACCTCATCGCTCGGGTAGAGTAGAACTCGGTTGCCAGTGGCGTTCTCTAGTGGATCGAGGAAGGCCATGGTACGTCGACTCCGCCCACCGTAGTGCAATTCCCACGTGGCGCCGGCGGCTTCGATTGCGCCGATCATGGGCAATACTGGAGTGATCCCGATGCCTCCAACGATGAACAGGTAACTCGGAGAAGGGATCAGCGGAAAGTGGTTTCGAGGCCCCCGGACGTTAACCTCGGCACCTTCAGTTAGTGTGAGGTGCACATACCGCGATCCACCGCGACTCTGGGGTTCGTTTAGTACTGCGATGCGCCACATTGACTGGTCGTTATTGTCGCCGCAGAGCGAGTATTGGCGAACTAGATCCGTCTTGAGCTCAAGTTCGATATGTGCACCGGGTCGCCAAGGCGGCAAGTCGCTGCCGGACGGCGCTCTCAAATCGAGAATTACGATGCCGTCCGCGCCGGTCGTGCGCTTCGCAACTCGCAGGCGTAAGTCGATTTCATCACGCATGACATATCCTCGTCACTCCTGCATAGTGGTGGGTTGTTCTTCACCGTTTGGTTAAGCGGGCTGTGTGACGTTTAGGCAGCGCTGGTACCACCGGTAGAACTCGATAATTCCGCCTTGGTGGTGGGGATTAAGCGGACCAGGCTTGAAGGGCTGCATGCGCAAGCCTTTCTGCAACCCTTCGCATAGAGCGGCATCCTGCCCCAGCGTTGTCAAAACCAACGATGTCAAACTCTCTATGTCGTAGTCGCGTCCCTCTTCGGCATCAGCGGCCACCAAGAACTGGCTGGTAGCGATTGTCAGCTGCGGGCCCAGCGGCCGGATTGTCCAAATCCACACGTTGTCGGGGCTGATCACCATATGCCCGCTCGGCTGCCAGAAAACCTGCACAATTGGCAGTTCGTCGCCCTCGTGCGCCGTCTGACGGGGAAGCGGCACCCGGCATCCAGCATCCTGAGAATAGGGGTTCGAGGTCAGGTCTTCGATCGACCAGTCGTCCTGGGTCCATAACCGTTGCGGCTTGTCCAGATCTTCGACCACTGTGAACGTATGCCACGGATCGATCGTTTTCACGAGTTCTGGGTGATTGAGAGAGCAGTGGTAACACTCGTCGTCGTTCTCGACCACGAGTTTCCAGTTCGCTGCGACTTCTACGTGGTCCACCGCCGCCACCTTCAAGCCGCTCAAGTCATATCCTGCGATAGCACCTTCGGAATCTGCAAAGCTCGTGAAAGATTCAGTCACGCCTACAGGCTTTTCGCGAGATAGTGATACAAAGACGAGCCCGTTGTAGGCCTCCACCCACGCCTTGTGTAAGCCCCATGGAGTCTTGTCGAACCCCTCGTGCATCTTGGTCGCGGACACACAGGCGCCATCTTCAGTGGAAAAGGCCCATCCGTGATATTGGCACACAAAGTTGCGGCCCAACTTGCCATTCCCCTCCGGCGCTAAGGGGTACCCACGGTGCCGGCACACGTTGAAGTACGCCGTAAGTGCTCCGGACTGCAGTCGCGTAATGATGACTTCGTCGTCGCCCAACTTGAAGGTCACATACGAACGCGGCTCGCTGAGCTCTGATTCATGCGCCGCGTAGTGCCAGCGGGGACGCCAGACGGCCTCTAGATCACGCTCATACCAATCTTGCGTCAGGAAATGCTCTTTGGATATCCCGGTTTCCACAGGACGTTGTTCGAGCGACATCGACTCGGGCGACATGAGACCTCCTGAGGTACGTAACGGTAGATGGACAAATGTACATCTACGTCTATGCGAGGGCAAGGTCTGATCCTCTGGCTCGACTCGTTCGGCCTGGTGTTGTCCGGATGATCCATGGATGTTCCGGTGTGGCAAAGCCATTGGTGCTGGCGATCGCAGTGCTGATCAAGATGTCGAGGGTGCCAGCACCCGCCGTAAGCGGGTTCTATCGGCGTTCGACGTGCGAGCCGCCCACTGATTGATCCGTGGGCTCAGTGCGGGCCGCAGTCAACCAGTGCGTCAGTGACCAAGCCGGACATAGTTGGGTGTCATATTCAAACCAGGTCTAACGTAACGACGGCGGATGATCCGAATCCGTTGTCGGCCAACCGCAGACGCGCCTGCTGGTGCCGAAATTTGGGGACCCTGGCACTTGCAGTAGAGGCGACTGACGGTCTCCGAACGCATCGAGTGCATGGCGAAGCCGTCGAGATGCCAGGCGTAGATGAGTTCGTCGGTGGATGGGGCAACCTCGGCGAGCACGCCCAACCACGAGTAGGGGTAGACCTTCTCCCACACCTGCTTGACGGTGCGGGGCACCGCCGCCCGGCTGGGCCCGAACGAACCATCGCAGCCGGCGATCACCTCGGCGTCCAGACGTTGCGCCTTCCCGTCGACGGTGAAGGTTACGTAGGGCCGGTCAGTGGTGATGTCGTGTACCGCGACGTCGTCTGCTTCGTAGATGATCTGCTGATCGGCCGCCCGACGTGCGGCAACGAGATCCTTTTGCACATCGGTCTGCCCGTACACCCAGACGCTACGTCCGACAAGGTCGACGAAGTCGAGGTGATGACGTTCACCCGGTGTCTGCAAATAGATGCCACGGTGCTCGATTCCCTTGTGCGACAGTCGGTCCCCGAGTCCAACGGCGCGCAGTAACTCCACCGACGAGTGCTCCAAGATGCCCGCGCGGATCCGCGAGAGTACGTACTGTTCGGTGCGGGCTTCGACGATGACCGAGTCGACACCGTCGGCGGCGAGCAGATGGGACAGCAACATGCCGGCCGGCCCGGCACCGATGATGGCGACTTGAGTGCGCATGCCGCCCAGTGAACGGCACTATCCGACCATTCACCCACCTTCGTCTTTCACTGAACGAAAGATCCGGTAGCGGACGCATGTCCGTCGGGACGGCCGGTCGGGGGCGGTAGCCAGTCGTCCGCCACTCCGTTGACGCGGTCGAGACGCGGGCAAGGTTGGTTGGCGTGCGACCGAACGCTCCGAATCGGCTTACAGAAAGCAACTTTCGGGTATCGGCTATGCCTCCGACGGCCGCCGCGGCACTACGCCGTCGCGCATGGGGGATACGAGAAGGGGTCGAAGCCCCAGGACGTGCAGAGTCCGGCCGCTACGCCTTTCCCGCAGGGTTGTGTTGTTGCGTGATCCAACTGGCAATCTGGGCACGTGAGCTGAAGCCCAGCTTGTTGAGAATGTTTTCGACATGACCTTCGGCGGTACGCAATGAGATCACCAGGCGTGCGGCGATGGCTTTGTTCGACAGCCCGTCTGCCACGAGGCTCGCCACCTCAGACTCCCTCCGCGTGAGTTTCGTGACGGAACACGCGGTCCCGGGCGGTTGACGGCGCTCGCGCAACGCCAACGTCAGCGATTCCTCGGTCGGCAGTGCGGCGCCCCGCTCGAATGCATCGTTGAATGCGCGGTCGCCCAGCTTGGTTCGGGCCGTCTTCTCGAACCGTTCACCGTAGGAAACCAGCGTTATCGCCCCCGTCAGCGGCGGCGCCCCCGATTCCTGCCAAAGTGTGGTCGCAGCGCCGAGTAGCGTCGCCGCCCGTTCGGCATCACCCGAGGCTGCCGCCGTCCAGGCGAGCATATCCAACGTCGTCGCCAAGCCCAGGGTGTCATGAAAGAACCGTTTGATTTTCAACGCCTCGTGCAGGTCTGACTCGGCCTGCACGGAGTCCCCGCTCAGTAGAGCGGATAAACCACGTGTACACAGTGCGTAAGACCGCCCCCAACTCTCTCCAGTCGAACGACTGCGCTCGAAAAGTTCATCGTTGACCACCGTGGCCTGGCCGAGCTCGCCAAGGAAAATGTGTGCCAACGCCAAATCAATCCGCAATAAGTCGGGGTACACCGGCACATTGGCGTTGTCGTACAACTGCAGGGCCTCGTTGAACAAGGGGATCGCGGCTGCCGGTTCTGCAGTGAGGGAGCAGTGACAGACTGCGAGCACGTGGGTGGCGAATGCGCGCGCCCCAGGTTCATTCAGCGCCGAAGCAATGGTGCGGGCTTGCTCGGCCATCGCGACCGCAAGAGCCTTATCTCCTTGCGTGGCAGCAATATAACCCGCAGTGGCGAGCGCCCATGCTCGCTCGTGACTGGGCTCTGTATCGAGAGCCAATATTCGGTCCAACCACAGCTTGCCCTCTGCTAAGTGTCCCAAGGCAAGCCATAGCCACAACACTGAAGCGATCCGCATGCCAATGCGGGCTTCACCAGGCTCCGAAGCGCAATACTCCAGCCCACGCCGAACGTTCGCATGCTCGACCTGCAAACGGCTGGCCCACTGTTGCTGCTGTGAACCACCCCATTCCCGGTCCGCTGCTTCGATCAGGCCCAAATACCAGTCGCGGTGTCGCCGAACCAGACTCGGCTCATCTCCGGACGCGGCCAGTCGTGCGTGACCATATGCACGGATCGTCTCCAACATCCGAAAACGAACTTGACCATCTCGCTCCTCACGGATGAAGATTGATTTGTCCACTAACGCGGCCGCTGCATCAAGAATTGCTGCTGTCGGCAACCCATCGTCAGAACACACCGCCTCCAGGGCATCGACGCCGACGTCCCTTGCGAACACTGACGCCCGCGCCCACAGAGCCTGTTCGTTGGCGGTGCACAGATCGCTGCTCCAGTCGATCAGCGCCTGCAATGTCTGGTGACGCTGCGGCAGGTTGCGGCTTCCGTCCCGCAAAAGTTGAAACCGATCATCCAGACGACGCTCGAGTTCGTTGACGGTCAACACCCGCATCCGCGCCGCGGCCAACTCGATCGCCAGCGGGATCCCCTCCAACTGGTGGCACAAGCGCGCCACCGCACCTGCGTTGCTCGGTGTAATCGCGAAATCAGGCACCAATGCTGCCGACCGTTCAGCAAACAAGACAACCGACGGATATCGCGTCGTCAGCTCTGGCCCCACGGGCTCCGCGGGATTGGGTACGGGCAGGGGCAATACTGGATAGAGGTGTTCGCCGGCGATTCGCAAGGCTTGTTGGCTAGTTGCCAGGACTCGGATAGTCGGTGCGGCACGCAATACGTCATCGACCAAACTCGCGACGGCGCCTACCAGATGTTCACAACTGTCCAGAACGAGCAGCAGGCGGCGCTGACGCAGATGTTCGCACAACACTGTGATCGGCGCCCGCAATGAGTGGTCTCGGATGCCTAACATGTCAACTATGGTGTACGGCAACAAATCTGGGTCTTCCAGCGCTGCCAATTCCACAACAAAGACACCATCGGGAAACGCACGTGACGCTTTCTGCGCCACTCGTAGCGCCAACCGCGACTTGCCCACACCGCCAATCCCGATCAGCGTAACCAGCCGCGATACCGAAAACAGCTGGCGCACGGCCGCGACTTCATGTTGACGACCTACAAAACTCGTCAGCTCGCCGAGGGGCGTGTCCGCCGACTTCGACTCCGGCTTCTTACGTGCCCGCATGGGAAGCGGCGAAGCCGCCGTGTCGCGTCCGGCGGTCCGGGAGCGGCTTGCTGGCGGCGCACGTCCAGCATTGTGTAGCCGAGCATCGCCGGTATCAGGAAGCGGTAACCCGTCAATCGGCAGCTCGTGCCTCGCTTCGACGGCCCGGAGTTGCTCACCCAGTTCACCAGGGGTGCTGGTGCGCGACTGCGGATCTCTATCCATCGCTGCAGCTATCACGTCGTTGAGATCATCCGGGATAGCGACTCCGCTGAGTACGTCTGCTAGCGGTTCTCGAGTGATCCGGAGGAACTGGGCAACAACCGATTCGCCACTGCGACGTTCATACGCAGCGTGTCCGGTGATCGCACAGAACAACGTCGCTCCCAAGCCGTACACATCCGCCGTTCGAGACGGCTGACCGCCGGTGATCACCTCTGGAGCGATGAACGCCGGCGAGCCGGCAACTCGGCGATCCGCTGTCTCGAATCCGCCAAATATCCGCGCAATACCGAAGTCAGCCAGTTGAGGCTCGCCGTAGTCGGTAATCAGAATATTTGATGGCTTAACGTCACGGTGCAGCATGCCTACACGGTGAGCCGTCTCCAGGGCACCGGCGATCTTGATGGCAATCGGCAGAGCCGCTTCCCACCCAATTGGGCCTTGTGAGCGGATCAGCGCATGCAGCGAGTCCCGCCGGTGGTACTCCATCACGATGAACGGCCGGCCAGAAGATGTGGCGCCGACATCGTAAATGGTGACCACATTCGGATGCCCAGACAACTTGCCCATGGCGCGTTGCTCACGCCAAAAACGTTCGCGATTGCTGCCATCTGGCTCAGCGGTGAGCACCTTCACCGCCACCACGCGGTCCAAGTCAGGCTGCCTACACCGATAGACAATCCCGAATCCGCCTCGGCCGATCTCGTGGATGTCCTCAAACCCAGTGGCCATTAATTCCGAAGCGATGCGCAGCGCCAACCCGCTTAGCGCCGGAACCGGACCAGTCTCGTCCATCAATCGCCTCGTCACGAGCCCCCTGCTCAGGCAAATGATCATAGCTCCGCACCGCGGAGGCAGGTATGTATCTACGTAGTTCCCCGGTTGTAAACGACCAAGCTGAGCCCTCACGGCTATGACGCCGAGTCGGGCAACAACCCATGATGGGTGAGCGCGATCAAGCTTGATGGAAGGTGCGGCGATGACATGCGTCGCCAAGCGGCCGGAGTCCCGCCTTTGAAGATTACTCAGAGCTGCCCAGGGTCCACTTCATCGACGTGCACAGGCTTGTTGGCCAGGCTCTGCACAGTCTTCGCCCGTGAACAGTGGGCATTAGCGTGCGTTGACGCCGGTTCAGCGGCGAGGTTCCGGGTGGACGCCCCGAGCTGCTGATGCTGCTCCGGGAGCAGAAGCCGTCGAACACGGGTCTTCTACCTGCGGCCGGGTTTGCGGCTGGTCGGGACCTCGCGCTTGCGCCGTCGCCGTCGTGGACATTCATATCAATGTCAGATCAGCGAGATTCTGCGCGAACGTGGCTGCAACGCAGGGTAACTCGGTACAGTCCGTTGCGGACATCGCGGCTGATAACTCGCGAGCGGTGCGAGCCGATAGTCCGGTCGTCAATCACGAGTCAGGCGCGCCTCTACGCAGTCGTCGAGTACACAAATCCCCGTACCGCACTAGGTACTTATACGGTGCTGTGCAGGACCAAATTCGTGTGTGCTCAGCATCCGACATCAATGACCCTCGAGTCCAAACCCGAGCGGGCCAACCAATACAAAGCGGTTGTCGGAAGGAGGCACGATCATCATGCACAACACTCCGCGTTTGCGTCGCGTGGGTGGCTCAGAAGTCCCACGGAGGCGCCTGAAAATGAATGCGAAACAGGCATGGGCCACATTGGCTGCTGGCGTCATCGGTTACGAAAACGTTTGCCGGGAAGGCCAACTCCTGAGCGCAGGAGTGGACGAGTTGCTCGCCTCTCGGCCGATCCTGACGCGTGCTGCGATAGCGGTGATGGCGCTGCATCTGGGCAACGCGGTTCCGAATCGTTATGACGTTGTCTCCCTAGGGTTTGTAGCGCTGCGACAAAGCTCACGGTATGTGGTGCTGGTAACCGCCAGGTTGGCCAGCTGATATGTCACTGGCTTTCATCACCCGCACATCGAACCACGGGCACAGTATCCCTGTGCCTGGTGAAACTGCCGAATACCTAACTAGCGCTGGGGATCACCGGTGACCGGACGCCATCGCAAATCCACAACGTCAACCTCAAAAACGACCGCCGTCAAGTTCGCGATCACCGGTGCGTTCCTGGGCAGCAGCAGCGGCGCGTTGGCCGCACACGCCGGCGCGGCGACCGACGGCCAATGGGATCAGGTCGCCGGCTGCGAATCGGGTGGCAACTGGGCCATCAACACCGGCAACGGCTACCACGGCGGATTGCAATTCACCGTCTCTACCTGGAGCGCCTATGGCGGCGACCGGTACGCCTCCGAAGCTCAGGGGGCAACCCGAGACCAACAGATCGCTGTCGCTGAGCGGGTGCTTGCGGGTCAGGGCCACGGTGCATGGCCGGTCTGTGGCGGCCCCCTCGCCGGCGCTACACCACGCCAGGTCCCATCTGATGCGCCCGCACCCGCTGTCGCGTCACCCGACAACGCCGAGGTCGTCGCCCCGACACCTCCCGTCGGTGTCGACGCAGCACAGGGTCCGGCGCCGGCGAGTGCAACCGAGCAGCCGGCTGTGGTCGGGGTGGCGGACGTGACGGTGCCGTCGCCTGCTGACCAAAGTGTGGTGGCCGACCCGCCCCCGACACCGATCGCCGCGGCACAACCTCCCGATGCGGCGCAACACCCCGACGCGGATCCGGCGCCCGCACCCGATGCCCGGGCAGCGCCCGCGCCACTTCAGGACACGGCGCCGCCGTTACCACCTATGGATGCCGCGGCCCCCGATCCGGCACCAGCGCCGGACCCCGGGCCTGCCCCGGTGCCAGAGGCCCAACTCATCCAGGCCTCCGCGACTGACTACGACACGACCAAAGAGGCGGCACTGGTGTCGCTTGTCCATCGATATTCCGGGACGCCATACGTCTGGGGCGGGGACTCTCCGCGGGGCACCGACTGCTCAGGACTGGCGTCCTGGCTGGCGAACGCGGCCACTGGCCGTCCGGTTTTCGGCGATCGCTTTGATACCAGCAGCGAGGAATCTGCGCTTCTGGCAAGGGGTTTCCGCTATGGCACCGCGCCGGGGGCTTTGGTGATCGGATGGAACGCTCACCACACTGCGATCACTCTGGCGGACGGGACACCGGTGGCCAGTGGCGAGGGCGGTGGGGTCAGGTTCGGTGGCGGCGGCGCTTATCAACCGCAGTTCAACCACCACATGTACCTCCCGATTACACCCGGACCCGAAGGAAGCCAACCGGTTTCGGCTGATCTGCCGAAGGCTGGCGACGGTTCGGATCCGTGAGCGACCCCGCCGGGGTGCCGTCCGGTGTCTTCGTCGAACTTTGGCGAGAGTTAGGTGGGTCACGAAGGCTGGAATGCAAGCTTCAGAGCGCTTGGCCGCACGTCGGGGAGGTGGATGCGTTGAGCGGCGCGTGCGCATGGGTCTCGGTCTAAGGGTAGGCGGATTCAGCCAATGTTCTACTCAACGTTAAGTGGAGCTCGAATATTGGTATTGGAGCCAGCGAAAGATACTCGAGGCGGCAGCCCACGATGTTGTCGTGACAGAACGTCTCATGCGTGTCGCCAACTTCGTCGACCCTCCGAAGCGGCTACTTGATCCGGCATTTCTGACCCGTGTCTGTGCGCACCACGCCGGCCGCGTGCTGGCCCGGCGGTTCGCCTGGTGCCCAACAGTCCGGGACAAGCAAGAGCCGACATGAGGTGCGGCACCGCTACGATTCGATGCACATAAAGTTGGCGCCTGCGGCGGAACTGAAGGCGCTTCGCGCATAGGCGTCGGCTTCGCTCGCCGTGATGTGGTAGCGCGCGATCAATGTGTTGGCGATGGTTAAAGCGTCTGTCTCACCGGAGTGGACCATCGCGCAGGCGTCGCGTCGGGCGCCGAGTGAGCGGTCGTTTCCAGGATCCGGGATGTACGTTCCGCCTACGCCTGGGCAACCGGACTGATCGTAGTTTTCCCCATCGCTGCAGTGCGGGTTCGGGATGGCAGTCGCAGACGGCGCAGCGAGGGTGAAGCCAGCCATCAGCAGGCCGGCCACGATCGAGGTTGCAGTGCCGATACCGCTGCTCAATCCGATCAGTCGCACAGAGACACCGTATCGTCCGCCGAGCGTGCCGACCGCCGAACGAGCGCCCAGAATTGGCGCGCAAGGCGAGGCTGTGGAGCGGCGGTCGCTTTGCCGTCGCAGTTCGGGGTGTCGGCGCCAACACACCGCCATCGGGTGGTTGAGTGAGCCTCAGGCGTTGATGCTCGGGACAGATGGCGTAGCTCCCAGAGTCTGGAAGAAGGTGTAGGCCGTGGCGCGAGTTGAATGGACTCGGCATGAAGGCGACGACGTCGAAGCCATCGTTGGCATGTTCATCTGCAGTGACTTCCCCAACGCCGTCCGTGTCCGACCCAGTCAGGGCGACGGTGGCGTCGACATCTTCGTTCCTGGTCCCCAGGGCTTCACCAAGCAACGCGCCGTCTATCAGGTCAAGAAATACCACTCCAACCTGACCAGTAGCCAAAAGCGCAAGATCACCAGGTCATTCCACAAGGTGGTCGAAGCCAGCAAGGCGGAAGGCTGGGAGATCATCGAGTGGCATCTCGTCATGCCGCTTGACCTCACCGACCACAACCTTGCCAATTGGCTGAAAGAGCTCACCGAAGACGCGAAATTCCCTTGCGAGACACACGGTCTGCTGTACTGCGACACGAAAGCCGCTCAGTATCCGAAGATCGTCGACTATTACATGCGCGACGGCAAGGAGCGTCTTCAGAGCGCCGTGGACAACCTCACCGCGATCATCGCCCATCGCGTTGATCGTCAACCCAACGAACCGCTCGTCGCCACCGATGTCATGGCGGACCTTGCGTCGATCTACACGGCGCTCAATGACCACGACCCGTTTTATCGGTACGAGTTCGGCGTTTCGGACAGCCCGCCGGCGCCCACACCCGCATCGGCGGACCCTGGTCTCGTTGGCGTGTACGCGATGCAACATGACTCGCTATGGGTTGCGATGAAGATCTTTGCGCTCTCGATGGAGTCGTTGCGGGAGCGCCCGATAACTGCCCAATTCCAGGTCGCTGTTCCCGACGGAGACAACGAACTGCAGGAGCAATTTCAGAAGTTCATCGACTACGGAGCGCCGATGGCGATGCCGCGTGGAACGGTCAGCGGTCTACTCGACCTTCCCGGCGGTCTTGGCGGGGAGCTCCAGGATGCCAGCCTTCAGGTGATTGCAGCACCCCAAGACGAACAAGCAGACCCAATTGAGCTGATCGTTGCCGTCGTTGAGCCCGACTCCGAGACAGTCATCGCCAGCACGACCATCCGACGAATCGAACAGTCCGCCGGCCAGACCGGCATACGTAGCGTCTTCACCGACCAGGCCAACCTCTTCACGTTGGAGATGCTGGTGCAAGCAGGCCAGCTTGATGGAACCATGAGTCTTGAAGTTGACTACGACCTCACTGGCCGCAGACCCGCCGAGCTCATTGACAGCCTGAAAGTCTTGTCTGCGTGGCACAACCCGAACCGCCTTGCCTTCGCTCGATGCTATGGGCCGAGGGACTACGGCATCGTCGGGACGATCCCCACCGACCGATCCGGGGACTCGGCCCGCTGGGCAGAAGTTTGCGAAGCGCTGGCCCAGATCCAAGATCACGTGCCAGTCCTACTTACGATGCCCGCAGAGATGTCCGTAGACGAGGCGCGGGACATCATGTTTGCGGCCAAACTTGTTTCAGGCCAGGCCGTCCCGACATTGAAGTCCGAGCCGTTCACTGTCTATCACGACGTCAACCCACCAGAGATTGCGCGGGAAGCCGGCCGCACCTATGAATTTCTTGCGATCAAAACCACGACAATTTCGCTGGCAGGCCAGGAGATTACCGTTGGCAAGAACGCGGTGTTCTTCCTCGGCAGGTACCTGGAGATCGAAGAGGGCCTTTCCCGGATCGAGCCACTTAGCGACGGAGTGAGCGTCAGGTACCTCGGTGAATTGGAAGTCACACGAGTGCTCGCCCGGATCGCTCAAGAAGCGGCCGATGTCGAGCTGGCTCCTGGCGAGCAGCAAACGGACCCTGTCCCGTAATTCCTCTGCCGCGCAACGCTCGTCGGCGAAGGCAGGCTCGTGCTTAGTGCCCGAAACGGTAGCACTCAGGGCAGTGTCACCCGGCGCCACGCGAGCGTGCCGTGGCGCCTATCTCCCACATGGAGCCGCAGATGTGCGGAGCGATCGATCTGCACTACCGTACCGTTCTAGGATTCGCCATCTAGAATGCAAAAACCTGTCCGCCAAACCCGATGCAATCCCTGCGAAAGCGCAGGTCAGGGGAGTGGGGTATGACACGGAGAAATGCACCCTACAGCAGCAGCTGTAGGTTGCAATTCTGGATGGCGGATTGCAGTTCGAAATGGCGGAAGTTGGCGGATCTGCCATTTTAACTGCAAAGGACCACTAAGTATTCTGATCACGGTGTAGAGTGCACGACGGCTGAAATACACACGGTCGATGTCGGTTTGGACGGCGGCCCAGGCCCGGCAGCGAGTAGCAGCAGAGATCGAGTACATGTAGACCTACCCTTAGGTCGCGAGCAGCACAAACTTCAGATCGCAATCTGCGGGCTGGCGCCCTACTGAAGGTCGCCTCCTCCGGTCGAATTCGTTTGCCGACGGAGGCCTGGACCCGCCTGGCCTCGTCGGGGCTCGCGCGTCTCACGCTGACGGGCAATTCGCGTGCCCGCCGGTCAGACGCGCGAAACGTCTGCGATGATGCAGCCGATAGCTGGATCGAGGAGTTCCGCCGACATCGGGAGTGAGCGTGGCAAATCAACAATCACACAGCCGTTCGCCGGTGCTCAAATACATCGTCATCGCCGTCGCGGTTGTCGTGGTGGGCTGCGCCGCCTGGTACGCCTGGGGCTATTTCACCACCAAAGGCGCCATCCAGGCGCTGCGAGATGAGACACATCAGACCGGGAGCCATCCCGCCGCTACCGCCGAAGCCATTCCTGATGGTGACGTTCAGGCACATTCTGAGCGTCCGGCAGGAATGACTGCGGACACTGCAACTCCGCAGCAATTTTACAATGACGCATTATTTAGCGACAAAGAGCGTGTTGAATGGGCAGATCAGCAATTAAGTACACCTAGTGAACTCAATCCTCGCATGTCAACACAGGCAGATGCCCTGGAGCGTCTAAAGACCAACATTGCTGCTAACCATCGCCCGCCTCTTGAAATTCTCTTCGGCGGTGCATCACTTGTTACACCAAACGTCAATAATTCCGCAAATGAAGTGAACTACCAGCACGCTGTCATCTTGGCGGCAGCCTTATACGAACCGAATATCAGCAAGGCCGAAAAAATGGTTGCTGCTGGCTACGCCGATGACGAGGTCAAGAAACTGGATGGATCTTTAGTTTCGAGCCTCGTTTCAGCTCACAAGTTACCGGAAGCAGAACGCCTGGGACTGGACGTCGAGATAGCGTATACGCCAAACGTATCTGATACCCCTGGGGTTATAGTTGACCTTGCAAGCAAGGTGACAACGACAACAACCCCAACACGCATTGCCTATCTGACCGATTCACAAAAGAGCGCAAGTGGTCGACCCGACACTGAAATACGACAATCATTTATGAACGGCCGATGGGTGGAGACGGGTGTCGTAGCAGAAGGCGGTGCGGGCTGGATACCTGCACCCGAATTACGAAACACGTACCCCAATTAGTACCGTGTACCACGCCGTGACCGGTCGTTGAGCTCACCCGTCGCCTAGGGGCAAGTCGCCAGCCTTTGTTGCGGCAGTTGGCCGTTCGTGCACAAACGTACGGTTGTCGGATCCGCCACCTGAAATGCAAAAGCGCCTCCGCCAACCCTGATGCAACCCGGATGAAAGCCCAGGTGGAGACGTCTACATCCGCCATCCAGATTTGCAACCTACAGCAGCAGCTGTCGGTTGCATTTCTCGACGGCGGATTGCAGTTCGGAATGGCGGAAGTTGGCGAATCCGCCAACTCCACTGCAAAAACCGACGCTACTAGTAGCGCGGATTTGACGATGCGGGACCACCGCGCAGTCGGTCAGCCTCGCAGGCTGAAATCACTTTGTCGCCGAACGAATTTGATCTATGCGCGTGAAGAAGTGGCGGCCAGGCGCTGGAGCGCAGTTGCGGTGGGTGTATCAGGGTCGGCGTGATACACGAGCAGGTGTTGACCCTCGGTGTGAGGGATGTCGAGTTTGTTCCGACGTAAGTGCATTTCACCAACGAGCGGGTGGCGAAAGTGGCTGAAGCCGTCCCTGCGGTAGCCGACGTCGGCGCGTGCCCACAATTCGCGGAAGCGGGCGCTGCCTGCCGAGAGGTCGTTGATTAGTTCGACGAGGCAGGGATCATCGGGGTGGGCTCCGGCGACTTGGCGCAGGCCTCCGGCGACGGCAGCGGTGGCCTGATCCCAGTCCAGGTGAAGCGCGCGATCGTAGGGGTCTAAGAAGACTCCACGCAGTAGATTCCGGCCGGGTGCAAAGTTCGGTGAGATGGCGCGAGCAAGAGCGTTTGAGGCCAGTACGTCGTGGTAGCGCCCCGATACCAGGGCGGGCATGGGCATCCGGTCGACGAGCTCGGCGATACCGTCCGGCAGTTGTTCGGCAGCCGGGCGTTGGTGTTGTGGTGGTTGGGCATTAGCCAGCTGGTAGAGGTGGTCGGTGCCGGCCTGATCGAGGCGCAGTGCCGTGGCCAATGCGGCGATCACTTTGTGCGAGGGGTTGCGGTCGCGGCCCTGTTCCAGTCGCAGGTAGTAGTCGGGGCTAATTCCGGCGAGCAGCGCGAGTTCTTCCCGGCGAAGGCCGTTGACGCGGCGTCCTACCCCGCCGGGCAGACCGACGTCGCCGGGCTGGACATGGTTGCGTCGGGCGCGCAGGTAGTCGCCCAGCGAGTTAGGACCAGCCATCCGCCCAGGGTAGGGGGTGGGTGGCCCTGACGGTCCCAGGATGGTGTGAACCTACCCGTGGCGTCGGTCCACGTCGGACAATGCTGGCGGCGGTGACCTGACCGGTTGGAATGACGAGGAGCGAGCAGTGTCGCGGACATGGTTCATAACAGGGGTGAGCAGCGGCTTTGGCCGGGAGCTGACGCAGCAGCTGTTGCAGCGCGGTGATCGCGTCGCGGGCACGGTTCGCAATCCGAACGCAGTCGATGATCTGAAGGTGGCCTACGGCGAGCGGTTATGGACCGTCGAGCTCGATGTCACCGACCGGGAGCAGATCCGGTCGGTTGTCCAGGCCGCGTTTAACGACCTGACGCGCATCGACGCGGTGATCAACAACGCCGGCTACGGGCTGTTCGGCGCAGCCGAGGAAATGACCGACGAGCAGGTGATCCATCAGATCAGGACGAATCTGTTGGGGTCCATTCAGGTCACTCGGGCGATGCTGCCTTACCTGCGTGCCCAAGGCGGTGGCCGGATCATCCAAATGTCCACGTGGGGCGGGCAGGCGACTGGCCCCGGCGGTTCGTTGTACCACGCCAGCAAATGGGGCATCGAAGGCTTCATGGAGGCCACCGCCAAAGATGTCGCGCCCTTCGGGATTGGCGTGACGATCGTTGAGCCCGGGGGTGCACGGACTGATTTCCGCAGGGGCGGAGTCCGGCTGTCCGAGCCCATGGCCGCCTATGACGCGAGCCCGGCCAGCATGGCCCGCAATATTCCGAATCTCCCTCCGGCCGTGGGTGATCCGGCAAAAATGGCCACGATCATCATCGACAGTGTGGACCAGGACCCCGCGCCGTTGCGGATCGCACTCGGCAGCGATGCGTACAACTTCATCCACACGGGGTTGACCGAACGGTTGGCCAGCCTGGAAGCGCAACGTGACCTTGCGTTCTCAACAGATTTCGCTCCCAAACCTGCAGCTGAGTAGCGGAATTGGCTGCGACATGTCCTTGGCCTCTGGGTTGAATGCTCACTTAGTGGCGACGCAATGACCGCCGACACCAGTGGTGCCGCGGTGGTGACAGGCGGCACGCAGGGCATCGGTCTTGCGATCGCCCGGGAACTGGTGGCCGCGAGTCGCAGGGTCGCGATCTTCGGAGTTTCAGATGACGACCGCGGTCGCGCGGCCGCAGCAGAGCTCGGCGGCGGCACCCAATACCTCCGTTGCGATGTCGCGGTGGAGGCTGAGGTTCAGCGCGCAATGAATGAAGTCGCCGACCTCCTTGGGCCGGTCGAGGTCCTGGTCAACAACGCCGGTGTTGGCGCGGGCGCTGATCCCGCGGAGCTCACGGAAGATCAGTGGGATGCGTTTTTCAGCATCGACCTCAAGGGCGTATGGCTGTGCTCGAAATACGCCATTCCCCAGATGCGGCAGCGAGGGGGTGGAGCGATCGTGAACATCTCGTCGATCCACGCGCACATGACTCGATCGGGAATGTTCCCGTATGCCGCGGCCAAGGCCGGCGTGCTCGGCCTGACTCGGTCGCTCGCCCTGGACGTCGCGTCGCAGAACATTCGGGTGAATGCTGTCTGCCCCGGCTACGTCCGTACCGCGCCGATGGTCAAACTGCTTGATTCCCAACCTGATCCGGATGCTGCTTGGGATCGGTTGTCTTCTGTGCACCCGATTGGTCGGATCGGCACTCCGGACGAGATCGCCTATGTCGTGGGGTTCCTGGCCTCGGACCGAGCCGCCTTCGTCACCGGTGCGACGTGGAACGCCGACGGCGGGCTCAGTGCCCGCTTCGCCACGTAGCTACTGCGAGTCCTCCTAACCCACTGCGCAATCAAGAACGGACGCCATGAGGACCATTGCACTCGAGGA
This sequence comes from Mycolicibacterium sp. CBMA 226, assembly GCF_009729075.1. Classification (GTDB taxonomy): domain Bacteria; phylum Actinomycetota; class Actinomycetes; order Mycobacteriales; family Mycobacteriaceae; genus Mycobacterium. The sequence continues at coordinate 386,221 of NZ_VTGY01000022.1, forward strand.
GCACTTTGTTTCACGGTCCTTCCTGGACCGTGCGGGTTTCGGGCTCGGAGAGCAGGACGCGGTGAACGTGCAGTCCAGTGCCGTCACCGATCTCGGAGATATCCGGATTAAGGCGATGGACGAGTCCGGTATCGACATGCAGGTCATCAGCCACGTGTGGCCGACCTTCGATCCGGTGCCGGCGGACATCCAAGTCCAGATCGCCATCGGCGCGAACAATCAAGCAGCTCAGGCGATCACAACACACCCCAGCCGGTTCGCCGGCTTCGCTGCATTGCCAATGCTCGACGCCACCACCGCAGCGGACGAATTAAGCAGGGCAGTCAACGAACTCGGGTTCCTCGGCGCACTGATCAACGGCCGAGCTGATGAACGATTCCTGGACCACCCCTCGCTGTTCCCCGTCCTGCAGCGCGCAGCAGACCTGCAGGTGCCGATCTACCTGCATCCGGGGCTGCCAAACGAGACCCTGCGCCGCGAGCTCTATGACGGTTTCGGACCCGAAGTGACCTATACGATCGGTACCGCCGCCTGGGGCTGGCACGCCGAGACCGGCCTACACGCCATCCGCCTAATGGCCGCACGAGTGTTTGACCGACTACCCGACCTCCGGATCATTCTCGGGCACATGGGCGAAATGATCCCGTTCATGCTGGAACGCTGCGACGAGTGGCTGACCCCTGCCGCCCGGCGAGAAGGACTGCAACGCAGCGTAGCCGAGACGTTCCGGCACCATTTCTGGGTAACAACGAGTGGCATGTTCAGCCTGCCGCCGTTTCTGCTGCTGCATGAAGTCCTAGGCGCCGAGCGGATTCTGTTCTCCGTGGACTACCCGTTTAGCAGCAATGCCCAGGGTCGGAACTTTCTCGATTCACTGCCGATCAGCCCAGCCGATATCGAGAAGATCAGCCACCAAAACGCCGAAGAGCTATTACGGCTGCCAGCCGTCACCTAACGTCTGCACAGCCGAACGGTACCGGTGACGGTGTTGATTAATGGAACCACTGTACGGTTTTAGGATTCGCCATCCAGAATGCAAAATCCCGCCCGCCAAACATAATGCAATCATGCGTAGGCGCAGGTCAGAGCGTTGGGATACGACACGGAGAAATGCGCCCTATAACGACGACGACCGCTACGGCATCAGTCTTCTCTGAAGCCTTCGGTTGCATTGGCGAGCGGCCAGATGCCGTAGTGGCGCCGGACCGCTGCGACGGCGTTGCGGTACGCGTCGTCCTCGTCTCGGCGCTGTTTGGGGTGTTTCCAGCCTCTGCCGAAACGGAGGTCTTCTTCGGTGATACCGAGGTTGGTGAGAGGAATGGGTTGCCGGCCGCCGGTGCACAATTCAATGCGGTACCAACCTTTATGATCGCGCTCCAGTTTCTGGGTTTCGGCGTTGATGGTGGCTTTGCCGAAGTGGCGTTCGAGGGAGTACACGAGGATGCGTTCTCCGGTGTTGATGTTGTCGAATTGGGCGGCGGTGGTGTCGAGGCCGCTGGGTTCCTCTTGGTAGAGATCGGGCAATGGGATTGCGTTTGCGTGTGCCACGAGACCGCTTGTGCCAGTGAGGGTGTGGACCCAGCCGGTGTTGGGGCGGGTGAGTGGGCCGTAGAGGTCGTCGATTTGGTTTGCGACCTGTTTGAAGTCATCGCCAAGTCCGGCTGGGCCGTACACGGTGGGCCAGATTCCGATGTTGACCAGGTCGGATACGCGGTTGCGGGAGACGCCCAGGGCTTCGCCGATAGCGGTATCGGTGAACTGCTGTTCACGCAGCGCGTACGCGAGTGCGCCGGCGATATGGCTGGTTACGCGGCGGGCTTCTTCCTCGCGGTACCTGGCCTGCGCCATGACGTCGTGGGCTTGTTTGAGCATCGCTTCGTGACGGCGCTGGATTCCCATAGCGCACACCGTAACGCATTGCACTGGGCAGTGCAATGCATCGCGGGTGGCGATGGCCGGTGCGGTTCGCCGCAGTCAATGCGCGGAAGGAGTGGTGCGGCGGTCGGCTTGAGCGGTCCTCTCGTCGGCTGGAGTGACGCCTGCGGCTGTCGGCCCCGCGGATGATCTGCTCGTGGGTTTGGTAGTTCTAGGTTCGCCACGAAGATTCCTACGTCGAACCTGTCGCCGCCCAGAGATGCTGATGCACAGTATTTTTCGTCGATGCAGCAGCAGGATGGGCCCGCCGGCGCGGCTGGCCGCAGTGGCATGGATGGTCCCCGAAAATTTGTGTGCTGAGCATGGGTTGGTGGCCCCGATACTGGTTATGTGTCTTTAGGTGCGTTGGTGCGGCAGGTCGAAGGGGCGTTGGGCCGCGCCCATGCGCTGTTCGGTGATCCGCCCGATGCCGCCGGTGCGGCCGCCCTGGGCGCCAGCAACAACCTGGCCGAAGCCGGCGGCGGAGTGCGCGCCGGCCGGGTCAAGATGGCCGGCCTGTCCGGGGCGATGCCGCAGGGCTACCACACCTTCGCCACCGACGCCGCGCCCGCACTCGATGCCGCCGCCGGCTCAGACCAGAAACTGTCCGATCACCTGAACGACGCCACCCGCTCCGACCGCACCGGCCGCAGCACCTCCGGCGACGTACTCACCGGCGCCTCCAGCGACACCAACGCGATCGCCCCCACCACCGGCACCCCGGCCGGCAAGATCGCCTTGGTGCGCGCGCTGCGCGCCCGCATCGCCCAGCAGGACGAAGTCGTCAAGGCCTACCAGGCCCGCGATGCCCGCCTGACCGCGATGCTGCGCTCAACGATGTACGGTGGCGGACGCCGTGGCGGCGGAATGCCCATGGGCTCCATGCCTTTTGGCGGACTCGGCGGCGGCTCCGGCAGCGGCGGTGGCGGCTCCATGCTCGGATCAGGAATGTCG
>NZ_VTGY01000023.1 GCF_009729075.1 Mycolicibacterium sp. CBMA 226
GTCAACGGTCTGTCGAAAAACCCCAACGCAGTGTTAGGCTCAGCCGCGTGAGTACCGCCGCACAGACCCGGTCCCCCCGGGGTCGACGCGCGGCCCGACCCTCGGGCGACGACCGCGAAGCGGCCATCCTGGCCACCGCGACCACCCTCCTCGAGCAGCGCTCCTTCTCCGAGATTTCCGTCGATGACCTGGCCAAAGGCGCCGGCATCTCCCGGCCGACGTTCTACTTCTACTTCGCATCCAAAGAAGCGGTGCTGCTGTCCCTGCTCGATCCGCTGATCAAGCGGGCCGACACCGGCTTCGACGGCGCCCTGGAAGACATGCCGACCGACCCCAAGCAGGCCATCCGGCACGGCATCGAGATCTTCTTCAGCTCGTTCGGCTCCCACCCGGCCACCGCCCGGGCCGGCGTCGAAGCGGTCAGAACAGTGCCCGAACTGCGCGAGTTCTGGGCCGGCCTCATGCAGAAATGGATCAACCTCACCGCCGCCCTCATCGCCGCCGAACGCGCACGCGGCGCCGCCCCCGACACCCTGCCCGCCCGAGACCTGGCAACCTCGCTCAACCTGATGAACGAGCGCATGATCATGGCCACCCTCGCCGGCGAACCCGGGGCCGTCGCCCACGACGACGTCGTCAACACCCTCACCCACATTTGGCTCACCGCCATCTACGGCGACACTCAATAGCGTTCGCGCCCAGGGCCTTCGCGGAGGTAGCACCACCCGCGACGCCGTTCCATGTTCACGTGCAGCGTATTGCCACCCATGTTCCAGTCCGGCACGAAAAAGGCGGCTCCCGATCTCTCGGGAACCGCCTCTGACCTGCTACTTCTTTTGTCGGGCTGACAGGATTTGAACCTGCGACCACTTGACCCCCAGTCAAGTGCGCTACCAAGCTGCGCCACAGCCCGCGGCGCTGCCGGACGAACCGGCAACGGTTGGAAAGCCTACCTCAGACCTCCCGCCGGACCCTAAACGGGTCCGGCGGCGCGTAGACGGTCAGCGCTTGGGCCCGCGCTTCTCCCGAACCCGCACATTGATCTTGATCGGGCTGCCTTCGAAGCCGAACTCTTCACGCAGCCGGCGCTCCAGGAAGCGGCGGTAGCCGGCCTCCAGGAAGCCCGTGGTGAACAGTACGAAGGTCGGCGGCCGCGAGGCCGCCTGGGTGGCGAACAGGATGCGCGGCTGCTTGCCACCGCGCACCGGCGGCGGCGTGGCGGCCACGATCTCCTTGAGGAAGGTGTTGAGCCGTCCGGTCGGGATGCGGGCGTCCCACGACGCCAGCGAGGTCTCCAGCGCCGGCACCAACTTCTGCACGGCGCGACCGGTTTTCGCGGAGATGTTCACGCGCGGCGCCCACTGCACCTGCACCAGCTCGCGCTCGATCTCCTTGTCCAGCAGGTAGCGCCGGTCCTCATCGACCAGGTCCCACTTGTTGAACGCGATGACCAACGCGCGTCCGGCCTCAATGACCATCGACAGCACCCGCAGGTCCTGCTCGGTCAGCGGCTGGGAGGCATCGATCAGCATGACCGCGACCTCGGCGGCGTCAATGGCGCCATGCGTGCGCACCGAGGCGTAGAACTCGTGACCGCTGGCCTGGCCGACCTTGCGGCGCAGACCGGCCGTGTCGACGAAACGCCAAATCTTGCCGTCCAATTCGATCAGCGAGTCGACCGGGTCCACCGTGGTGCCGGCGACGTCGTGCACAACGGACCGCTCGTCGCCGGACAGCTTGTTCAGCAGCGAGCTCTTGCCGACGTTGGGCTTACCGACCAGCGCGACGCGGCGCGGACCGCCTGTCCCGCCGGACATTTCGGACACCGTGGGCAGCACTTCGAGAACGGCGTCGAGCAGGTCGGCCACGCCGCGGCCGTGCATCGCGCTGATCGAGTGCGGCTGTCCCAGCCCCAACGACCACAGCGCGGCGGCCTCGGATTCCACCTTCTCGTTGTCAACCTTGTTGGCCGCCAGGAACACCGGCTTGCCCGAGCGCTGCAACCGCTTGGCCGCGGCCTCGTCGGCCGATGTCGCCCCGACCACCGCGTCGACCACCAGGATGATCGCGTCGGCGGTACGCATGGCCACGGTGGCCTGCTCCGCCACCAGCATCTGCAGACCCTTGGCGTCGGGCTCCCAACCGCCGGTGTCCTGCACCATGAACCGGCGCCCGACCCACTGCGCGTCGTACGACACGCGGTCGCGGGTCACGCCCGGGATGTCCTGCACCACCGCTTCGCGACGGCCCAGGATGCGGTTCACGAGAGTCGATTTGCCGACATTGGGTCGCCCGACCACGGCCACCACGGGCGGGGGTCCGGCGTACTCGTCAACCTCGGCCTCGAATCCCTCCGAGCCGATCTCCCAGTCACCTTCGTCGAACCACACACCGTCGTCGTCGCTCATTGACGCACACCTACCTTCTGCTGCACGAGATCCAGCAGATGTGCCACCACACCAGCCTGGGTCATATCGCTGGAATCGACCACGACCGCGTCATCGGCGGCGTGCAGCGGCGACACCGCGCGCGTCGAGTCCAGATGGTCCCGGCGCTGGACATCAGCCAGCACCGCTTCATAGTTGTCGCCCAAGCCATTTGCGACGTTCTGCGCATTGCGCCGACGGGCGCGCTCCTCGGCCGAGGCGGTCAGGAAAATCTTGAGATCGGCGTCCGGCTTCACCACGGTGCCGATGTCGCGGCCCTCGACTACTACTGAACCAGCTTCGGCGATCAGCTCGCGCTGCCGCTGCACCAGCAGGGTCCGCACGGCCGGGATCGCCGAAACCGCCGACACCGCGAGTGTCACTGCCTCGCCACGGATTTCGTCCGAAACGTCCTCGCCCGCAAGGTACGAGGTGTCGTGGTCCGGGTCGAAGCTGACGGAGAACTCAGTCTGCTCGCATATCGACACGACGGCGTCGGCGTCAGCCGGGTCGACGCCCGCGCGCAGGACCGCCAACGTCACGAGGCGGTACATCGCACCGGTGTTGATGTGGTTGGCGCCGAGTGCGTGCGCCAAACCCGTTGACACCGAGGATTTTCCGGTACCCGCCGGCCCGTCGATCGCGATCACGATGGCGCCGTTCACAGGCCCACCGCCTGGTACAGCTCGCCAACTTCCTTGCGGGTCAATGCCCGCAGGCTGTTGACGCGCTGCTCCCCCAGCGCCACCGTGCCGATGTGCGTGCGCACCAGTTCCTTGACCGGGAAACCGACCTCGGCCATCAGCCGGCGCACGAGACGGTTGCGGCCCTCGTGCAGCACAATCTTGACCAACGACTTGCCGGCGGCCATGTCGACCACCGCGAATTCATCGACATGGACAGGACCGTCGTCCAGTTCCACGCCCTCGCGCATCGTCTTGCTCAACCCGCGGGGCACAGTTCCTGCCACGGTCGCCAGGTAGGTCTTCGACACCTCGTACCGCGGGTGCATCAGCCGGTGCGCCAGCTCACCGTCGTTGGTCAGCAGGATCAGCCCTTCGGTGTCGGCGTCGAGACGGCCGACATGGAAGAGCTTCTTGTTGCCGCGCACCCGGTGCTCGACCAGATCGCCGATACACGGACGACCCTGATCGTCAGACATCGTGGAGTGCATGCCTTTTGGCTTGTTCAGCGCGAGGTACACCAGGTCCTCGTCGACGAGCACGCGGGTGCCGTCCACCCGGATCGTCTGCCGATCGGGGTGCACGCGGGTGCCGAGCTCGACGACGATCTGGCCGTCGACCTCCACTCGCCCGTCCAGGATCATCCGTTCGGCGACGCGACGGGAAGCAATTCCCGCCTGCGACAACACCTTCTGCAGTCGCACGCCTTCTTCGTTGGCCATGTCAGTCCCGATCTACGTCGAATTTGGCCGGCTCCGCCGCCGGCGCAGGGGTTCCGCCGAGTTTGGCGAAACGCGGCTCCTCAGAGAGCGTCTCAGTGATGTCGTCGATGACGTCGACATCCGGCAGCAGCGGGGCGAGCTGTGGCAGCTCGCTCAGCGAGGTCAAACCGAGGCGCTCCAAGAACAATTCCGTCGTGGCGAAAGTTGTTGCGCCACTGTCGGCATCGGTGCCGGCTTCGATGATCAGCCCGCGCGCGGCGAGGGTTCGCATCACCGCGTCGACGTTGACGCCACGCACCGCGCTCACGCGCGCCCGGGTCACCGGCTGCCGGTAGGCCACGACGGCAAGGGTCTCCAGCGCCGCCCGGGTCAGCTTGGAGCGCGCGCCGTCGAGAATCAGCCGCTCGACGTAGGGGGCGTACCGGGCCCGGGTGTACATCCGCCAGCCGCCACCGGCCTCGCGCAGGTCGATGCCGCTGCCGCGCTCGGCCAGCTCGGCGGCCATCCGGCGCAGCTTGTCCTCGACCCGCTCGATCGACTCGTCGAGCGCGCTGGCCAGTGAGTCGACCGGCGCCGGGGTGTCGACCACCAGCAGCAAGGCCTCCAGCGCCGAGCCCAGCTCGTCATCGGTGATCTCGGTATTGATCTCGTCGCCGTCATCGGCAACCGCGTCGGCGACGTCGTCGGTCTCGGTGTCGGCCTCGTCACCTTCGGCGACAACGGCTTCGTCGGTCACATCGGCGTCGGGCTCGACGCCCTCGCCCACGCTGCTATCCGCGGCTATCACCGCGTCGTTGTCTGTCATGAGTCTTCTTCCACCGCCGCTGCCAGATGCTCGTTCGTAGGCCGCTCCCCGGTCCACGAAACTTGCAGCACTCCAAGCGGTTCAATCTGGTCGAAGTTTACCGCCTTGGCGCGGTAGAGCTCCAATAGCGCCAGGAAGCGCCCGACGATCTCCATCCCGCCGTCGCAGTCGGCGACCAGCTCGGTGAACGACGCCCACGCCCCGACGCCGCGATTCTCGAGCAGCCCCATCAGTTTCATCGCCTGCTCGGGCACCGACACCGCCTGCACGTGCAGGTGATCGACGCGCAGCGACGGCACCGGCCGCGGCGTGAATGCGGCTGCCGCGATCTGGGCGAACCGGTCGGCGTCGACGCCGAGCATCACCTCGGGCAGGAGTTCGGTGAACCGGTCCTCCAGGGTGACGGCCCGCGGATAGCTGCGCATCGCCGCGGCTTCGAGCTCGGCGAACATCAGCGCGACATGCTTGAACGCCCGGTACTGCAACAGCCGCGCGAACAGCAGGTCGCGCACTTCCAGCAGTGCCAGGTCGTCTTCGTCGTGAACCTCGGCGGCCGGCAGCAGCCGAGCGGCCTTCAGATCCAGGAGGGTGGCCGCGACCACCAGGAACGCGGTCGTCTCGTCCAACTCGAGCTGGCTGCCGATCTCCTTGGTGTAGGCGATGAACTCGTCGGTGACCCGGTGCAACGCCACTTCGGTGACGTCCAACCGGTGCGCGAAGATCAGCTGCAGCAGCAGGTCGAACGGACCCTCGAAGTTGGTGAGGCGGACCTGGAAGCCGACTTTCTTCTCATCCGGCTGCCCGGTCGCCGGATCGTCCGGCGCCGCGCCCCCGGATACCTCACCACCAGAGACGTCGACGTCCGAAATCACGCGCCGAACCGGTCGATGACCTCGCACGCCAACGCCCGGTATGCCTGGGCACCACCGGATTTCGGGGCCCAGGTGGTGATCGGTTCGCCGGCGACGCTGGTCTCCGGGAAGCGCACGGTGCGGCTGATGACGGTATCGAACACCAGATCGCCGAAGCGCTCCACGACCCGGGCCATGACCTCACGCGCGTTGACGGTGCGGTTGTCGTACCGGGTGATCAGGATGCCGCTGATGTCTAGCTTGGGATTCAGCCGGTCGCGGACCTTGTCGACGGTGTCAGTCAGCAACGCGAGGCCGCGCAGCGAGAAGAACTCGCACTCGGTCGGGATGATCACGCCGTCGGCGCACGCCAGGCCGTTCACCGTGAGCAATCCGAGCGACGGCTGGCAGTCGATGAGGACGTAGTCGTAGCGGTCCAGCACGGGATACAGCGCGCGGGACAATGTCTGCTCGCGGCCGACCTCGTTGACCAGCTGAATCTCGGCGGCGGACAGGTCGATATTGCTGGGCACCAGGTCCAGGCCCTTGACCCGGGTGTTGATCAGGACGTCGTCGATCGACACCCGCGGCTCGACGAGCAGGTTGTGCACAGTGTGCTCCAGCTCGTAGTGCGGGACGCCGAGACCGGCGGACAGCGCACCCTGCGGATCGAGGTCGACCAGCAGCACGCGGCGGCCGTATTCAGCCAGGCTGGCGCCCAGGTTGATGGTCGACGTGGTCTTGCCGACGCCGCCCTTCTGGTTGCACATCGCGATGACCTTGGCGGGGCCGTGCACGCTCTTGGGTTTGGGCTCGGGGATGTGTCGCGCGGGACGTCCGGTCAGGCCGATCGCGGGTTCGGGATCTGCGGGCGCGGACGAGCCATCGACATCGAGCGGCAACGAAACCGGCTCCACCGGGCTCAGGTCCCCCAAGCCTGTTGGGACATCGGTCATGCGTCGCCGATCAGCGGCGTGACTCCCATAGCGAACATCCGGGCAAGTTTAACGGTGCCACGCCGCTGACGACGGCAGACCCGCTGTCCTAATGTGAGTGCCATGAGCTGGAAGCGGCGGTGGTCCTTCGTCCGGATGGCGCTCGGGATGCGAAAGTTCGTCAAGACCGGGCAGTGGGGCGACGGTCGCGAGGCCGCCGCGGCGGCGTACGTGGAGGCCAATGCCCGCCGCGGCGACATCGATCACGTCCTCGCGACCATCGACACGTTCGCCCGCGAACAGTCGATGCTGGTCAATGTCGGCGACGAGAAGGGCCTGCTCCTCGAATCCGCGGTCACGCGGGCGGACCCCGAACGAATCCTCGAGCTGGGCGCCTACTGCGGCTACAGCGCGCTGCTGATGGCCCGCACCGCGCCGGACGCGCACGTCTTCACCGTCGAGCTGTCGCCGGACAACGCCGAGGTCGCCCGCCGCATCTGGACCCACGCCGGCGTCGCGGACCGGATCTCCTGCGTGGTCGGCACCATCGGCGACGGCGGCGCGACGCTCGACCGTCTCGCCGGTCACGGATTCGGGCCGGGCAACCTCGATTTCGTCTTCATCGACCACGACAAGGCCGCCTACCTCGACGACCTGAAATCGATCATGGCGCGTGGCTGGCTGCGGCGCGGCGCTGTCGTCGTCGCGGACAACGTGAAGGTGCCCGGCGCTCCGGCCTACCGCGCGTACATGCGCGACCAGGAGGGCAAACACTGGCACACCATCGAGCACCCCACCCACGTCGAGTATCAGCAGATGCTGCCTGACCTGGTGCTGGAGTCCGACTACTTGGCCTGAGCGTCGTCCGCCGGCTTGACTGGGCGCTGCCACGGCCACGAGCCGGTCATCTCGACCTGTAGCGAGAAGCTCAGGAACGTCCGGATCGCGACGATGCCGGCCAGCACCGCGACGCTCTGCGCGGTGGGCGTGACGGCAACGGTCCGGATGATGTCGGCCGCGACGAGAAATTCGAGTCCGAGCAGGATCGAGCGGCCGAGCTGCCGGCGGAACGCGTCGTAGGCGCCGCCCTCGGGACCCCGTATCCGGCCAACCGTTGCGGCAAGGGCGATCACCGCACCGCCGACGATCACCGCGACACCGACGGCGTCGATCACCTTGCCGGTCGTCTCGATGATGTCGTAGAAGGCCATCACCGGATGCTAGCTCCGGCCGACCGCCGGCCTTATCTGGCGCGCGGGTGCGCCCCGGCCCACACTTCGCGCAGCGCGCTGACGGTCACCAGCGTGTAGATCTGCGTAGTGGTGACCGATGCGTGGCCGAGCAATTCCTGCACGACGCGCACGTCGGCACCGCCTTCGAGCAGGTGCGTGGCGAACGAGTGCCGCAGCGTGTGCGGCGACACCGCCGCCGTGATACCGGCGCGCTCGGCGGCGTCCTGCAACACCTGCCACGCGCTCTGCCGGGACAACCGGCCGCCGCGCGCATTGAGGAAGATCGCGGGGGTGCCCTTGCCGCGGCGCGCCAGGTCGGGGCGGCCCCGCACCAGGTAGGCATCCAGCGCCGTGACGGCGGGCCGGCCGATCGGCACCAGCCGCTGCTTACCGCCCTTGCCGTGCAGCATCACCGAGCGGGACTCGGTGTCGATGTCGTCGCGATCGAGGCCGACCGCCTCGGAGATGCGAGCGCCCGTCGAATACAGCAGTTCCAGCAGCGCCCGGTTCCGCAGCGTCAGCGGGTTGTCGGCGTCGCTGTCGCCACCCGCGCCGTCCAGCAGCGCCAGAACGTCGTCATAGCTGAGGCTCTTGGGCAGCCGTCGGCCCGGCGTCGGCGGCTTCACGCCCCGTGCTACGTCGGTGTCGGTGAGGCCCTCGGCGACTGCGAACTTGTGCAGCCCGCGCACCGCGATGACCGCCCGTGCGGCAGAGACCGACGACAACGCGACGACGCCGTTCTCCGGATCGCCCTGGCGCAGCGCGACGAGGAACTCGCTGACGTCGGTCTCGGTGACGGCGCCCAGGTCGTCGATGCCACGCCCCGCCAGATGGGCGGTGTACCGCTTGATGTCACGCCGGTACGAACTCAGCGTGTTGGCCGCGACGCCCCGCTCGATGCTGAGGTGGTTCAGGTAGCCCTGGACCTGCTCCTCGAGCCGCGAACGAACACCTGCCGGCGCCGGAGTCATCAGCCGTTTTCCCGCCGGGTACGCAATGCGGACGGACGGTCGATCCAGGGCGCGTCGAGCGGCCGCAAGTCGACGGGGCGGTGCGCTTCCTTCAGCTGAGCGGTGGCCAGAATCCCGGCCACCGCAAGGGCATTCACGATCTCACCGTCGAACACCATCTGCACCGCATCGGCCAGCGGAACCCGTTTGACCACCAGGTCGGCTTCTTCGTCGTGCGCGTGCGGACGACCGATCTCGGTCAGTCCGGTGGCCAGGAAGATCCGCACGCTCTCGTCACTGAATCCGGGTGTCGAGTCGACGTCGATCAGCGGCTGCCAGTGCTCGGCCGCCAGGCCGGTTTCCTCTTCGAGCTCGCGCGCCGCGGTGCGGTGCGGCGGCTCGTCGCCCATGTCGAGCAGCCCGGCGGGCAGCTCCCATAGCCGTCGTCCGATCGGATGACGGTATTGGTACACGAGTACCAGGTTGTCGTCCTCATCGAGCGCGACGATCGCGACCGCCCCGTAGTGCTCGACCACCTCACGGCGCGCCGAGCCACCACCGGGCATCGCGACCTCATCGGCCCGCAACGCGAAAATCTTTCCTACATAAACGGTTTCGCTCGAAAGCGTGGCGAAGTCGTGTTCAGCCACGGGATTCTTGCAGCTGCTCGGCATCCTGTCGGGGTTGGTCATCCGAGCCGCCGGTTTGCGATCCGATGCCGTGCACGTCGGAGTCGATCTCCTCCAGCGGCAACCGCTCGGCAGCCTTGTAGTCCAGCGACGCCCCGATGAACGACGTGAACAGCGGGTGCGGACGCGTCGGGCGGCTCTTGAGTTCCGGGTGCGCCTGCGTGCCGACCAGGAACGGGTGCAGTTCTGCGTCGTACTCGACGAACTCGACCAGCTGTCCGTCCGGCGAGGTGCCGGAGAACCTCAACCCGCTCTCGGAGATGCGGTCACGGTAGGCGTTGTTGACCTCGTAGCGGTGCCGGTGCCGTTCGGACACCTCGGTCGCGTCGTACGCCTTGGCCACGATCGAATCCGCCTGCAGCACGGCCGGATACGCGCCGAGGCGCATGGTGCCGCCGAGGTCGGCCTCACCGGCCACCGCGTCGAGCTGGTCGGCCATGGTGGCGATCACCGGGTCGGGCGTGTGCTCGTCGAACTCCGCGGAGTTGGCGCCGCTGATGCCGACGGACCGGGCGGCTTCGATGACGATGCACTGCAACCCGAGGCACAGACCCAGCAGCGGCAGTCGCTGACGGCGGGCATAGCCGATGGCACCGAGCTTGCCCTCGATACCGCGGATGCCGAAGCCACCCGGGATCAGCACGCCGTGCACGTCGCCGAGCGCGGCGGCTGCGCCCTGCTCGGTCTCGCAGTCATCCGAAGCAACCCAACGGATCTCGACCTTGGAGTGGTGGGCGAACCCGCCGGCGCGCAGCGCCTCGGCCACCGACAGGTAGGCATCGGACAGGTCGATGTACTTGCCCACCAAGGCGATTCGCACCGTCTCCTTGGGCTCGTGGACGCGGCGCAGCAGGTCGTCCCACTCCGACCAGTCCACGTCCCGGAACGGCAGGTTGAGCCGGCGCACCACGTAGGCGTCGAGCTCCTCGCGGTGCAGCACCTTGGGGATGTCGTAGATGGACGGGGCGTCGGGCGTCGAGATGACGCCGTCGATGTCCACGTCACACATCAGCGCGATCTTGTTCTTCAGCGGCTCGGGCACGTCGCGGTCGCAGCGCAGGATCAGCGCGTCCGGAGTGATACCGATGCTCCGCAGCGCGGCCACCGAGTGCTGGGTCGGCTTGGTCTTCAGCTCGCCCGACGGCGCCAGATAGGGCACCAGCGACACGTGCAGGAAGAAGACGTTCTCCCGGCCCACGTCATGGCGGACCTGGCGGGCCGCCTCGAGGAACGGCTGCGACTCGATATCGCCTACGGTGCCGCCGATTTCGGTGATGACGACGTCGGGGCGCTTGCCCTTGGCGTCGGGCAGCGCCATCTCGAGGATGCGGCTCTTGATCTCGTCGGTGATGTGCGGGATCACCTGCACGGTGTCGCCGAGGTAGTCGCCGCGGCGCTCCTTGGCGATGACCTCCGAGTACACCTGACCGGTGGTGACGTTGGCCGAGCGCGACAAGTTGCGGTCCAGGAAGCGCTCGTAGTGGCCGATGTCCAGGTCGGTCTCGGCGCCGTCCTCGGTGACGAAGACCTCGCCGTGCTGGAACGGGTTCATGGTGCCCGGATCGACGTTGAGGTACGGGTCCAGTTTCTGCATCGTCACGTGCAGACCACGCGCGGTGAGCAATTGGCCAAGACTGCTGGCGGTCAGACCCTTACCGAGCGAGGAAGCAACCCCGCCGCTGACAAAAATGTGCTTCGTCGCGGCCTGTGGGTGCCTGCGTAGCGATGCCAAGAATGACCTCCGTGGTGATGGGGCGTGGTAGCGGTCGAGCTACCTGGGGCCTGCCGACCCACGGAATTTCACCCTATCACCGACCGGCCCGAGCTGGGACTGACGCGCCGGTGATGGTCGCCACGGCTCGCGCCGACTCGAGTTACTGCAGGACGGTCACCGAACTGGCGCCACGACCGATACCGAGCTGCGCCGGATGACCGCCGGCGATGAGTTGCTGCAGCGCCAGGACGGCGGTGATCCGGCCGGCCTGACTGTTGATGTCGTCGACGGTGCCGACCGCGGCGGACAGTCCGGCGTCGGACCGCACCACCGCCACCGCCGCGGTGCCGGATGCGCAGCCATCACGGCCCGCCACCAACGTGCCCGCGCCGTGCGGTGCCAGGCCCGAGGCCAGGCGCGCGACCGTGGACCCGCGGTTGCCGGCGTCATCGCCCAGGGCGCCGCCGGTGACGATCACCGCGCTGTCGGCGACCCCGATGCGCTGATTGCCGTAGGTGATGAACCCCGTGTCGCGCAGTGTGGCGAGCACGGTGTCGCGCTGCATGTCGTCGACGGGCAGGACCGCCGGGTTCCGGTCACGCAGCAGCGTGATGCCCAGCAGGTCGCCGGCCTGCGAGCCCTGGTCGATGGTGCGGGTGCTCAATTGACGTCCGGCCGGCACGATCGGTGAGTTCACCACCGACAGCAGCTTCTCCGAGGCATTCGCATCCACGAATTGCTGGGTCAGCACGATGGTGCCGGCCACCGAACCACCCGCGGCCGCGATCAGTTTCGCGGCCGCGTCGACGTCGTCACCGACCGCGTCCGGGGTGCGGAACACCACCACCGACTTGCCCGCGAGCGCATCGCGCACCATGCGCGGCGACATCTGGGCGTCGAACTCGCCTGCCGCACTGAGTTTCTGGTTCAGCGCGTTCTTCTCATCGGTCAGCGTGTTGATCTGGTTCTGCAGCTCGTGTTTGTCATCACGCAGCCCCGACAGCAGCGTGTTGGACAACAACCCCGAACCGAGCATCACCCCGATGGCCAGCGCCAGGAACACCGCGGCCAGTGAGATCGCATGCGAGCGTAGGGAAATCATCGTCCGACTAGCTCACCAGACCCTGGGCCCACAGCAGGAAGCGGTTCCAGTAGTCGGTCACCAGGTGCAGGACGGTGGCGTCGGCCCGCGCGACGTACAGCGCAACGATGACGGCCACCAGCATCGCCAGCACCAGCAGCGCGATGGCGCCGCCCGAGACCCGGCTGCGGTACAGCGTCGCAACGGCTTTCGCGTCGACGAGCTTCTCCCCCACCTTCAGGCGGGTCAGGAACGTCGACGGGGTGCTCGACTGCCGGGTGCGGTCGAAGAACTCTTCGATGTTGGCGCGGTGGCCGGCGGTGACGATCAGCGCGGCACCGTGGTGGTCGACCAGCAGCAGCGCCAGGTCCGCAGCCGAGCCGGCGGCCGGGAAGGTCATGGCGCCAACGCCGAGATCCTGAATGCGCTCAAGGCCTTTGGCGTGTCCGTCGGCGTCGGCCGGCAGCACCACCTGGGCGCCGGACCGCAGCACGTCGGCGCTCATCTCCTCGGGATCGCCGACGATCAGCGCGGGCCGGTAGCCGGCCTTGCGCAGGGTGTCCGCACCCGCGCCGACACCGACCAGCACCGGCTGGTACTCCTTGATGAACGGCTTGATGGCCTTCAGGTCGCCCTCGGCGCTGGGGTCGTCGGTCACCACCACGACATGCCGACGGCTCACGTCGACGTCGATGTCCGGGATGCCCATGCCATCGATCAGCAGTGGGCTTTCACTGCGGATGAACTCGATAGTGTTGCCGGCGAACGCCTCCAGGTGCGCGACGAGGCCGCTCTTGGCCTCGTGCATCATCTCGTGGATCTGCTCGTCGTTGCGCTCGTTGCCGAGGACCAGACGACGGTCGCCGTTGTAGATGCCGCCATTGTGCAGCCGCACCTTGGCGCCGTCCTTGACCTTCTTGAAGACGTCGGGTCCGGTCTCGTCGATCAACGTAACCCCGTTGGCGACAAGCACTTCCGGCCCCAGGTTCGGGTAGCGGCCCGAGATCGACGAGGACGCGTTCACCACGGCGGCCACCTCGGCCTCCACCAGCGCGTCGGCGGTGATGCGGTCGAGGTCGAGCGCATCGAGGATGACGATGTCCCCTGGACCGACGCGGCGCAGCAGTCGGTCGATGTCACGGTCAACGCGGGCGGTTCCAGTCACGCCCGGCTTCGGTCCGGCATTACGGGTGAGCAGCGCTGCCATCTTCATGCGTCGATTCTGTCGATGAACCCTCAAGTAGAGGTGGAGGCGCGCCGTAACAACAGCCTCAGAAGTTTTCTTTTGTCACATCCGTAACAGCTGAACGGTCTCAATCTCGCTTCGCCGCGTAGTGCCGGGCGGCCTTGGCGCGATTGCCACACGTCGTCATCGAGTGCCAACGCCGGGTGCCGTTCTTCGACGTGTCGTAGAACCAGAGCACGCAGTGCTCGTGCGCGCACTGCTTGATCCGTCCGGCCGGACCGGCCAGCAGTTCCAGCAGATTGTCAGCGGCCAGCCACCCCGGCAGCCATTCCGATCGCGGCACTTCCACATCGTCGTGCGGCCCGGAATCGGCGAGCGTCCGCCGGATCCGACCGCGATCCAGGACGGCGTTCAACTCGTCCGCCGAACCGCCGGTGACCACCTGCACGATCGCCTCCCGGGCACGCACCAGTGCCGCGCGGGTTTTCTCGTCAGCGGCACAGCGCTCGACGAGATCGTTGGCCGCCAGCCAACATCGCAGTCCCGCCACGTCAGTCAGGAGATCCTGCAGCCCGTCCACCGACATCCAGCGGGTGTTCAGCAGATCCAGCGCCAGGGGTTCGCCGACATGCGGGCGCGGATCACGCATAGCTGAGATTAACCGCCTCTCCTGCATCGACAGCCTCCCGACAGTCCGCTAACCATCAAAATTGATTTTGATGGTTGACATGTAGCGACACCGATTCTAACCTTCAAATGTCATTTAACTAGTTATAACGGAGGAACCGATGACCACCGCCATCACACCCAAGCTTGCTCCCGGCCACGTCGGCCTCAATGTCACCGACTTGTCACGCTCGGTCGACTTCTACCGGCGCGCATTGGGTTTCGAACAGCTGGGCATCAGCGACGAGGGCGACCACAAGTACGCCTTCCTCGGCTCCGAAGGAACCCTGCGACTGACGTTGTGGCAGCAGAGCGACGGCTCGTTCTCCACCCGAAGCCCGGGCCTGCACCACCTGTCGTTCCAGGTCGACACCATCGAGCAGGTGCAGACCGTGGAGGCCGCGCTCAAAGACCTGGGCGTGACGTTCGCCCACGACGGCGTGGTGGCACACGGCGAGGGTGCGGCCTCGGGTGGCATCTTCTTCACCGACCCCGACGGCATCCGGCTGGAGATCTACGCCCCGAGCGGCGCGGAGACCGCACCGGCACCGAGTGGCGCCGCTCCCACCTGCGGATTTTTCTGAGCCGCGCCATGACTGCCTACCACGCCGGTGAGCTGGAAGTGCAGCGGCGCATGGGTCAGGCGGACATCGCTGTCCGCGTCGGCCGGATCATCCGTACGGAGATTCCGGCCGCCGCGGCGGCGTTCCTGGCCGAGCAGCCGATGAGCGTTCTCTCCGCGACAGACGACGCGGGCCGAGTGTGGGCCAGTTTGGTCACCGGCCCTGCGGGGTTTGTGCACGCCGACGCGGACGGGACCATCATGGTCGGTGCCCTGCCCGTCCCCGGCGATCCACTGCACGATGTCGTCCGTCGACCCGGCCAACAGGTCGGCATGATCGCGATCGAACCGCAGACCCGGCGCCGCATGCGGGTGAACGGCATCGCCCAGCCGACCGAGGTCGGGCTGCGTATCCAGCCCGACCAGGTGTACTCGAACTGCCCGAAGTACATCTCGCGCCGGCACATAAACAATGTCGCCGAGGTGACGCATCGCCCGGCCGTCCATCGCGCCGACCTACTCGACGCCCGGACCCAGCAGATCATCGCCCGCACCGACACCTTCTTCGTCGGCTCGGCCGATCCGGACGGGAACGCCGATGCGTCGCACCGGGGCGGCAATCCCGGCTTCCTGCAGGTGCTTTCACCAAACCGACTGAGGTGGCCCGACTATCGCGGGAACTCGATGTTCATGACGCTGGGCAACATCAGCGCCAATCCCCGCTGTGGACTGCTCATCCCTGACTGGGAGACGGGGACCACCCTGCAGCTCACCGGCACCGCCGAGATCATCTGGGACGGCGGCCCGGGCTCGCAGTGTTCAGTGGAATTCACTGTCGACGAGGTGATCGAGCTGACCGACGTCAGCCCGCTGCGGTGGGGCCAGGCCGAGCTGTCGCCCGCCAACCCCGGCTGATCGTCGCCCGCTAAGGCGCGGCATGCTCCTGCTGCGCCGCCGCCAGCAGCTCGCGGGCATGCGCCCGGCCGCTGTCGGTGTCGCCGAGACCGGCCAGCATGCGGGCCAACTCGGCGACCCGGTCGTCGTCCTCGAGGCGGACCACGCGACTCGACTTCGGGCCGCTCTCCACCACGAGGTGCACGTCGCCGTAGGCGGCGACCTGCGGCAGGTGCGTCACCACGATGACCTGATGCGTCCGGGCCAGCCGGGCCAACCGCTTGCCGATCTGCACCGCGGCGCGACCGCCGACACCGGCGTCCACCTCGTCGAACACCATCGTGGTGCCCTCGGCCGACGCGGACAGCACCACTTCGAGCGCCAGCATCACGCGCGACAACTCGCCGCCCGACGCGCTCTTGGCCAGCGGCAGCACGTCCGAACCGCTGTGCGGCGTGAAACCGAACTCGACGGCGTCGACGCCGTCATGTCCGGCGTGCACACGGGTGCCGTCCGGCAAGGTCAACGGCGCACTGTCGTCGGCGCGCGCCTCCAGCGGCGACACCGCGATGCTGAAGCCGGCACCGCCCATGGCCAGCCCCGCCAGCTCGGTGGTCACCGCCTTGGCCAGGGACTTTGATGCCTTGGTCCGCGCCTTGGTGACATCGGCGGCCGCCAGCACGACCTTGTCGTGCAGTGCGTCGACCTGCTTCTGCAGCCCGGCCAGAGCTTCCTCGGAGACGTCGAGCTGCGACAGCCGCTGACGGGCGTCGGCCGCCCACTGCAACACCCCGTCGATGTCGGCGGCGTACTTGCGGGTCAGGTTGCGCAGCTCGGCCTGGCGGGCCAGCTTGGACTCCAACGTGCTTGCGTCACTGGGCAACTCCGAGAGGTAGTCGCCGAGTTCGCCCGACACGTCGCCGATCACCGCGAGCGCCTCGGCCAGCCGGTCCCCGAGCGCGCGCAATACGGAGTCGTCCGTCGCCGACAACACCGACTTGGCCTGTGCCGCAGCATCGAGCGCCGAGGCGGCGTCATCCGACGGGCCGTCGCCGAGTTCCCCGGACAACGCGGCCCGGGCGGTCTGTGCCGCGTCACGCAGCGCGTCGAGTTCGGACAGCCGCCGGATATCAGCGACGAGCGCATCGTCCTCGCCGGCTTCCGGCGCGACTGCGTCGATCTCCCCAAGACCGAACTGCAGCCGGTCGGCCTCCATCGCGAGATCTCGCGCGCGGTTGCGCCGGTCGATCAAATCCCTTCGGGCGGTGAGCCATTCGTCACGCAGCTTGCGGTACTTGGCCAGCAGGCCGGTCACGTCGACGTAGCGGTCCAGCGCGGCGCGCTGCTCGTCGGGACGCATCAGCCGCAACTGGTCGTTCTGGCCGTGTAGGGCAAGCAATTCGGTGGTGAACGTCGCCAGCGACTTCGCCGGTACGCTGCGGCCGCCCAGGTACGCCCGCGACGGTCCGTCCTTAGTGACCGACCGCGCGGCGATGACGCTGCCGTCGTCGTCGCGGTCGGCGCCCGAGGCTTCCAGGATCTCGTCGACCCGTTCGGACACGCCATCACCGAGTTCGGTTGTGGTGAAACGACCTTCGACGACCGCGCGAGGCGAGCCCGAACGCACCCGGCTGGGATCCGCCCGCGCGCCGCCCAGCAGATGCAGGCTGGTGACCACCATGGTCTTGCCCGTACCGGTTTCCCCGGTCAGCACCGTCAGGCCACGGCCGAATTCGGCAGTGGCCGCACTGATGGCGCCCAGCGCCTCGATGCGAATCTCGGTCAGCATTACTGGCCGCGCCACCCTTTCACCGGCAACCGGAATTTGCGCACCAAGCGGTCAGAGAACGGGGCGCTGTCGAGACGAACCCATTTCAGCGAGACTTCACAGCGCGTGACTTCCAGCCGGCCGCCGGCCGGGACCACCATCTGGCGGCGGCCGTCGCAGAACACCATGGCGTCATTGTTGCCTGCTTCGACCTCGATCGCGATCGCTGCGTCGGGGCTCGTCACCATGGGACGGGCGAACAGCGCGTGAGCGTTGTTGGGTACCACCAGGATTGCTTCCAGATCGGGCCACAGAATCGGACCGCCCGCGGAGAACGCATAGGCGGTCGACCCGGTCGGAGCCGAAACCAGCACGCCGTCGCAGCCGAACGCCGACACCGGACGTCCGTCGACCTCCAGCACCACGCTCAGCACGCCGAACCGGCTGCTCTTCTCCAGACTGGCTTCGTTGAGCGCCCAGCCGCGCTGCACGATCTCGCCGTCGACCCGCACCCCGATGTCGAGCGTCATCCGCTCTTCGACGCGGTAGTCCTTGTTGATGATGCGCTCGAGGACATGGTCAATGGCCTCGGCCTCGGCTTCCGCCAGGAACCCGATGTGTCCGAGGTTCACCCCGACGACGGGGATCTCGGCGTTGCGGGCCAGCTCGGCGGCCCGCAGGAAGGTGCCGTCACCGCCGAGCACCAGGACCAGTTCACAGCCCTCGGCCGCGTGGCTGTCCGGGTCGACGACCGTGATGTCGACACCCCTTGCTCGCATGTGGTCCGGCGCCAGGTGCAGCGCGCCCCGGTCGACCGCCTCGGCCGCGAGCACCCGCAAACCGATTCCGTTGTCGCCCAGGACTTTCTCGACCCGGGTTGCGGTTTCGGTGGCTTCGTCGCGGCCGGTGTGGATCACCAGCAGGACGGTGCGTTCGCGTGTCACTGCGGCCCCTCGGCCACCGCGCGGCCGACGGCAGCGACGAGAGCGTCGCCCGCCAGCGGCTGATCGGTGGTGGCTCGCAACCGCAGGAAGTACTCGACGTTGCCGGACGGCCCGGGCAGCGGGCTGGCCGTGACGTCGACCGCGTGCCAGCCCAGCTCAGCGGCGCGACGGGCCACCGTCAGCACGGCATCGGCACGCAATTCCGGATCGGAAACCACACCACCGGCTCCGACTCGATCCTTGCCCACCTCGAACTGCGGCTTCACCATGGGAACGATATCGGCTTGCACCGACGAACACGCGGCCAGTGCCGGTAGGACAGTTGCCAGCGAGATGAAGGAAAGATCGGCAACCACCAGGTCGACCGGACCGCCGATGGCCTCGGCAGTCAGTTCGCGCACGTTGGTCCGCTCCATGACGATGACGCGATCGTCAGACCGCAACGACCAGGCCAGTTGGCCGTAGCCGACGTCGGCAGCGACGATCTCCCGAGCCCCGCGGTCGAGAAGAACCTCGGTGAAACCTCCGGTGGACGCCCCGGCGTCCAGGCAGCGCCGGCCCCCGGGCGATACACCGAACGCATCGAGCGCGCCGATCAGCTTGTGCGCGCCACGGGATACCCAGCTGCGCTCGGAAGATTCGGCGACCAGCAGATTGGCGGCGGGCGTGACCGCGGTTGACGCTTTCGATGCCCGCATGCCGTCGATCGTCACGCGGCCGGCCTCGATCAGTTCGGCGGCCTGCTGACGAGACCGGGCGAGTCCCCGCCGGACGAGTTCGGCATCAACACGTGCGCGTCGCGTCACGTGCGATCACCCCTTCTCGACCGATTCCAGGGCCCGCACCAGCAGATTGTGGGCATGGTCCAAACCCGCCGCGACAGCTTCGAGGTCCGGCGTCTCATCACCCTCGCCGGACAGATCCGGGAGGTGGGACAGCAGGACCGCGATGTCTTCGCGGATCTGGTCAGGATCGGTACTCATAGCGATGTTCACGCTAGCGGATCGCCGCCGTCGAGCAGCGACCACCGATCCAATGCCGCGCGTGCCGTGTCGTCGCCCGCCGCGATTCGTGCCCGCCCGGAGGCGACACCGGCCCATACCGCGCCGGCGGTGGCACGCACGACCGACAGCTCGTCGTCGACCGGTACCCCCGTCGCATGCACGGTGACGTCGGTGTCCGATGTCTCGACCCGCCAGGCAGGGTGCGGCCCGATACGCAGCTCATCCGCAGACGCGGCCAGCGAGCGCAGGTCTGCCGCCAGATAATCGGGGCGTTCCGCGGGGCCGGCGTGCACCATGTCAGCTGCCGAGTTCACCCCCGTCAGCACCATCAAACTCGGTAGACCGGCGGCGTTGGCTCCGGCGATGTCGGTGTCCAACCGGTCCCCGACGACCAGCGGCGCCGCGTACTGTCCACGGGCCAGGGCGTCGTTCATCAGAGTCGGCTGCGGCTTGCCGGCAACCTGCGGCACCTGTTCGGTGGCGGTCTGCAGCGCCGCGACCATCGAACCGTTGCCCGGCAGCAGACCACGCTCAGACGGCAGCGTCTTGTCGACGTTGGCGGCGACCCAGAGGCCGCCGGCCCGGATGGTCAATGCCGCCTCGGCCAGGTCTGCCCAACCGGTTTGGGGCGAATGGCCCTGCACCACCGCAACCGGACCATCGGCGAACTGCCGCACCGGGCTCAGCCCGGCGTTGGTGACCTCGGCAGCCAGCGCGTCCGTGCCAACGACCAGGACCTTCGATCCGGGCGGCAGCTGCAGCGCCAGCAGGTGCGCCGCACTCTGGGCACTGGTCACCACATCGTCGGCATGGGCAGAGAAGCCGAGCGCGTCAAGGTGATCAGCGACTTCTGCCGGGCTTCGCGACGCATTGTTGGTGACGTAGAGCTTGCGCGCTGCCACTGCCGCAAGCGCGGTGACGGCACCTTCGGTCGCCTCATGCCCGCGGAAGACCGTGCCGTCGAGGTCCAGAAGCAGGCAGTCGTGCAGCTGAGCCAGCGTCGTCACGTCAGCCCAATTCGGCGA
Organism: Mycolicibacterium sp. CBMA 226; assembly: GCF_009729075.1. Taxonomy (GTDB): domain Bacteria; phylum Actinomycetota; class Actinomycetes; order Mycobacteriales; family Mycobacteriaceae; genus Mycobacterium. The sequence goes on from NZ_VTGY01000023.1 coordinate 20,138, forward strand.
CGCGGTCCTCGGCGTCCGTGACGCCTTCCAAGTCGGCGGCTGCCGCATGGAGGAACCACTGGAGTGCGTCGTTGATGCGGTCGAGGGCGAGCAGCGTCTCGGCGTATACATAGAACAGACGAGCCGCGGTTTGACCGGTCCGAGTGGAATCCAGCGGCGGGTTCGACAGCAATGCCAATGCCTGCGCCGGCTGGCCGAGATCACACCGCGCGCCGGCAAGGACGATCTTCAGCTCGTCCGCATCGTCGCCCGTGAGCTGCTCGGCTTCCGGACTGCGGCCCAGCTCGATGGCGCGCTCGGGGCGGCCGACGCCGCGCTCACAGTCGGCGATGAGTGCCAGCAGCGGTGACTTGCTGCCCATCCGTCGTGCGGCACGCAGCTCCGACAGGGCCTGTGCCCAGTCACCGCAGTGATATGCCGCGATGCCGACCGCTTCCCGGATCGCCGCGATGCGGGACGCCCGGTTGCGTGCGGCACGGGCATGCTCGAGAGCCGCTTCCGGATCTTCTTCCAGCAGATCGCCGGCCATGACCAGGTGCTTGGCCACGTAGTCGGCCGTCGCCTTGTCGAGGGTCGTCAACTCACGACGGACCTCGGGCGACAGCTGCTTGGCTTCGACGTCATCGGGCAGCCTGGGACCCGACGGCCGATCCGCATTCGCGTCAGTGTCACGGAACTGAGGCGGCCGGCCGTTCCGATCGGAACCCGGCCGTCGGGGTGCCTGCGTGCGGTCACGCTGAGGCCGCTGTCCCCGTCGGGCGTCGCCGTCGTCTCTGCGCGAGGGGCGACGATCGCCGCCCTGCCTGTTGTCGACCACTGGAACCTTTCCTACGAAATCTCAGGTCAGAATACGGCCCCCAGCCGCAGAACTCGCCATCCGATCGCCGGCACCGAACAGATCGGCCGCCGGCTCGGGGCCTATTTCCGAGCCGAGAATTCGAAATTCCTCAAATGAAATCACCCCCCACATAAATGTGGGGGGTGATTCCTAATTTGTGTTCGGCGGTGTCCTACTTTTCCGCCCGTGCAGGGCAGTATCATCGGCGCTGGCAGGCTTAGCTTCCGGGTTCGGGATGGGACCGGGCGTTTCCCTGCCGCTGTTGCCGCCGTAACTC
>NZ_VTGY01000024.1 GCF_009729075.1 Mycolicibacterium sp. CBMA 226
GGCGTGTTGTTTGAGAACTCAATAGTGTGTTTGGTGGTTTTTGTTTGTTGTTTTTTGACTGCACCTCGTGTTTTCCCGTTTGTGGGGTGTGGTTGTTTTTTTGATGCCAGATTGTTGGTGTCTTTTGTTTAGGTCAGATTGTTCTGAACTTGAATTCTGTCGGGTTTGTCCCGAAGTTTTTGTTTGGAGAGTTTGATCCTGGCTCAGGACGAACGCTGGCGGCGTGCTTAACACATGCAAGTCGAACGGAAAGGCCCTTCGGGGTGCTCGAGTGGCGAACGGGTGAGTAACACGTGGGTGATCTGCCCTGCACTTTGGGATAAGCCTGGGAAACTGGGTCTAATACCGAATAGGACCACGCGCTTCATGGTGTGTGGTGGAAAGCTTTTGCGGTGTGGGATGGGCCCGCGGCCTATCAGCTTGTTGGTGGGGTAATGGCCTACCAAGGCGACGACGGGTAGCCGGCCTGAGAGGGTGACCGGCCACACTGGGACTGAGATACGGCCCAGACTCCTACGGGAGGCAGCAGTGGGGAATATTGCACAATGGGCGCAAGCCTGATGCAGCGACGCCGCGTGAGGGATGACGGCCTTCGGGTTGTAAACCTCTTTCAATAGGGACGAAGCGTGAGTGACGGTACCTATAGAAGAAGCACCGGCCAACTACGTGCCAGCAGCCGCGGTAATACGTAGGGTGCGAGCGTTGTCCGGAATTACTGGGCGTAAAGAGCTCGTAGGTGGTTTGTCGCGTTGTTCGTGAAAACTCACAGCTTAACTGTGGGCGTGCGGGCGATACGGGCAGACTAGAGTACTGCAGGGGAGACTGGAATTCCTGGTGTAGCGGTGGAATGCGCAGATATCAGGAGGAACACCGGTGGCGAAGGCGGGTCTCTGGGCAGTAACTGACGCTGAGGAGCGAAAGCGTGGGGAGCGAACAGGATTAGATACCCTGGTAGTCCACGCCGTAAACGGTGGGTACTAGGTGTGGGTTCCTTCCTTGGGATCCGTGCCGTAGCTAACGCATTAAGTACCCCGCCTGGGGAGTACGGCCGCAAGGCTAAAACTCAAAGGAATTGACGGGGGCCCGCACAAGCGGCGGAGCATGTGGATTAATTCGATGCAACGCGAAGAACCTTACCTGGGTTTGACATGCACAGGACGCCGGCAGAGATGTCGGTTCCCTTGTGGCCTGTGTGCAGGTGGTGCATGGCTGTCGTCAGCTCGTGTCGTGAGATGTTGGGTTAAGTCCCGCAACGAGCGCAACCCCTATCTTATGTTGCCAGCGCGTTATGGCGGGGACTCGTAAGAGACTGCCGGGGTCAACTCGGAGGAAGGTGGGGATGACGTCAAGTCATCATGCCCCTTATGTCCAGGGCTTCACACATGCTACAATGGCCGGTACAAAGGGCTGCGAATCCGTGAGGTGGAGCGAATCCCTTGAAAGCCGGTCTCAGTTCGGATCGGGGTCTGCAACTCGACCCCGTGAAGTTGGAGTCGCTAGTAATCGCAGATCAGCAACGCTGCGGTGAATACGTTCCCGGGCCTTGTACACACCGCCCGTCACGTCATGAAAGTCGGTAACACCCGAAGCCGGTGGCCTAACCCTTGTGGAGGGAGCCGTCGAAGGTGGGATCGGCGATTGGGACGAAGTCGTAACAAGGTAGCCGTACCGGAAGGTGCGGCTGGATCACCTCCTTTCTAAGGAGCACCATTTACATGCCCTTCGGGGTTTCCCCCATCCCCGCTAAAGAGTGGGATTCGGTGGTTGGGATTGTCGCCGGCGCCTGTAGTGGGCTTGTCCGGCGGGTGCATATGACAACGAACGCTGGTCAGCTGGGATGACACGTTGACCGAAAAGATTGCCAGACACACTGTTGGGTCCTGAGACAACAGGCCCGTTCGCTCCCTCCTCTGTGGGGTGGGAGACACCGCTCCGTTGGGGGTGGTGGGGGTTGTTGTTGCCTCACCGGTTTTGGTGGTGGGGTGTGGTGTTTGACTTGTGGATAGTGGTTGCGAGCATCTAATGCGCGCAGAATGTTGGCCCGGAGGCTTCGGTTTCTGGGTTGCTTGTTCTGTGTGTGTTGATGTGCAATTTTGATTCTTGTTTATCAATTGGTTTTTGTGCGTAAGTGTTTAAGGGCGCATGGTGGATGCCTTGGCATCAGAGGCCGATGAAGGACGTAGGAGGCTGCGATAAGCCTCGGGGAGCTGCCAACCGAGCGTTGATCCGAGGATGTCCGAATGGGGAAACCCAGCACGAGTGATGTCGTGTTACCCACGCCTGAATATATAGGGTGTGGGAGGTAACGCGGGGAAGTGAAACATCTCAGTACCCGTAGGAAGAGAAAACAATTGTGATTCCGTGAGTAGTGGCGAGCGAAAGCGGATGAGGCTAAACCGTATGCATGTGATACCGGGTAGGGGTTGTGTGTGCGGGGTTGTGGGACCTATCTTTCCAGGGCTATCCCTCTGGAGGGCAGTAAGAAAATGTCGTGGTTAACGGAAGTGGCTTGGGATGGCCTGCCGTAGAGGGTGAGAGTCCCGTACGTGAAAACCCGATGTCTGCCTTGATGGTGTTCCCGAGTAGCAGCGGGCCCGTGAAATCTGCTGTGAATCTGCCGAGACCACTCGGTAAGCCTAAATACCTTCTGATGACCGATAGCGGATTAGTACCGTGAGGGAATGGTGAAAAGTACCCCGGGAGGGGAGTGAAATAGTACCTGAAACCGTGTGCCTACAATCCGTCAGAGCCCTCGTTTACGTGGGGTGATGGCGTGCCTTTTGAAGAATGAGCCTGCGAGTCAGGGACATGTCGCGAGGTTAACCCGTGGGGGGTAGCCGTAGCGAAAGCGAGTCTGAATAGGGCGTATCCCGTAAGGGTGTAGTGGCATGTTCTGGACCCGAAGCGGAGTGATCTACCCATGGCCAGGGTGAAGCGCGGGTAAGACCGCGTGGAGGCCCGAACCCACTTAGGTTGAAGACTGAGGGGATGAGTTGTGGGTAGGGGTGAAAGGCCAATCAAACTCCGTGATAGCTGGTTCTCCCCGAAATGCATTTAGGTGCAGCGTTGCGTGTTTCTTGCCGGAGGTAGAGCTACTGGATGGCCGATGGGCCTCACCAGGTTACTGACGTCAGCCAAACTCCGAATGCCGGTAAGACAAAAGCGTGGCAGTGAGACGGCGGGGGATAAGCTCCGTGCGTCGAGAGGGAAACAGCCCAGATCGCCGACTAAGGCCCCTAAGCGTGTGCTAAGTGGAAAAGGATGTGCAGTCGCGAAGACAACCAGGAGGTTGGCTTAGAAGCAGCCACCCTTGAAAGAGTGCGTAATAGCTCACTGGTCAAGTGATTGTGCGCCGATAATGTAGCGGGGCTCAAGCACACCGCCGAAGTCGCGGCATCCGCAAGGATGGGTAGGGGAGCGTCCTGCATCCGGTGAAGCAGCCGAGTGATCGAGTTGTGGAGGGTGTGGGAGTGAGAATGCAGGCATGAGTAGCGAATAGGCAAGTGAGAACCTTGCCCGCCGAAAGACCAAGGGTTCCTGGGGCAGGCCAGTCCGCCCAGGGTGAGTCGGGACCTAAGGCGAGGCCGACAGGCGTAGTCGATGGACAACGGGTTGATATTCCCGTACCCGTGTGTGTGCGTCCGTGATGAATCCATTGTGCTAACCATCCAAATGGCACGTGATGATCCTTTCGGGGATCACGTGTTGCCGGCTGCGTGGGACCCTGGTGGGTAGTAGTCAAGCGATGGGGTGACGCAGGAAGGTAGCCGTACCGGTCAGTGGTAATACCGGGGTAAACCTGTAGGACGAACGATAGGCAAATCCGTCGTTCATGTGTCTGAGAGGTGATGCATAGCCGAGTGAGGCGAATTCGGTGATCCTATGCTGCCAAGAAAAACCTCTAGCGAGTGCACACATGGCCCGTACCCCAAACCAACACAGGTGGTCAGGTAGAGAATACTAAGGCGTACGAGTTAACTATGGTTAAGGAACTCGGCAAAATACCCCCGTAACTTCGGGAGAAGGGGGACCTCCATACCGTCATGGCCTTCGCGGCCGGCAGCGGGAGGGGGTGGCACAAACCAGTGAGAAGCGACTGTTTACTAAAAACACAGGTCCGTGCGAAGTCGCAAGACGATGTATACGGACTGACGCCTGCCCGGTGCTGGAAGGTTAAGAGGACCTGTTAACTCCTTCGGGGGTGAAGCGGAGAATTTAAGCCCCAGTAAACGGCGGTGGTAACTATAACCATCCTAAGGTAGCGAAATTCCTTGTCGGGTAAGTTCCGACCTGCACGAATGGCGTAACGACTTCTCAACTGTCTCAACCATAGACTCGGCGAAATTGCACTACGAGTAAAGATGCTCGTTACGCGCGGCAGGACGAAAAGACCCCGGGACCTTCACTACAACTTGGTATTGGAGTTCGGTACGGTTTGTGTAGGATAGGTGGGAGACTGTGAAGCGCACACGCCAGTGTGTGTGGAGTCGTTGTTGAAATACCACTCTGATCGTATTGGGCTTCTAACCTCGGACCGTATATCCGGTCCAGGGACAGTGCCTGGTGGGTAGTTTAACTGGGGCGGTTGCCTCCTAAAATGTAACGGAGGCGCCCAAAGGTTCCCTCAACCTGGACGGCAATCAGGTGTTGAGTGTAAGTGCACAAGGGAGCTTGACTGCGAGACGTACATGTCGAGCAGGGACGAAAGTCGGGACTAGTGATCCGGCACCCCCGAGTGGAAGGGGTGTCGCTCAACGGATAAAAGGTACCCCGGGGATAACAGGCTGATCTTCCCCAAGAGTCCATATCGACGGGATGGTTTGGCACCTCGATGTCGGCTCGTCGCATCCTGGGGCTGGAGCAGGTCCCAAGGGTTGGGCTGTTCGCCCATTAAAGCGGCACGCGAGCTGGGTTTAGAACGTCGTGAGACAGTTCGGTCTCTATCCGCCGCGCGCGTCAGAAACTTGAGGAAACCTGTCCCTAGTACGAGAGGACCGGGACGGACGAACCTCTGGTCTACCAGTTGTCCCACCAGGGGCACGGCTGGATAGCTACGTTCGGACAGGATAACCGCTGAAAGCATCTAAGCGGGAAACCTCTTCCAAGACCAGGTTTCTCACCCTTTTAGAGGGATAAGGCCCCCCGCAGACCACGGGATCGATAGACCAGACCTGCACACCCAGCAATGGGTTTAGGGAACTGGCACTAACCGGCCGAAAACTTACACACACCCAAAGAACCAACGTGTGTAAACAAGACGAAGAACATTGCACATCAATCGTGCCCGCAACCACAATCCACATCAACGAGTCGAACAGACCACACCCCACCACCAAACAACCCCCCGGGGTTGCACGGAACCGGTGAAGGCATTAAATAAATAGAGTTACGGCGGCAACAGCGGCAGGGAAACGCCCGGTCCCATCCCGAACCCGGAAGCTAAGCCTGCCAGCGCCGATGATACTGCCCTGCACGGGCGGAAAAGTAGGACACCGCCGAACACAAATTAG
>NZ_VTGY01000025.1 GCF_009729075.1 Mycolicibacterium sp. CBMA 226
CTGGACAACGTCGCCGCCGAACTCAACGGCCGCCCACGCCAAACCCTGAACTGGCGAACACCAGCCGAAGCACTCGAGGAACTACTGTCGAACCCACCAGCTGTTGCATCGATCCCTTGAAACCGCCTCGCAGTTTTGCGCCAGCAGCGCAGGGTCAACGTGCATCCCCTAGAAGCAACCGCTACCCGTGGCCGAGGATGCTCTTGGTCTCCAGGTATTCGTGGAAGCCGGCCTCGCCCCACTCGCGGCCGTTGCCGCTGTGCTTGTAGCCGCCGAACGGAGCGTTCATGTCGAAGGCGTGGTTGATCGAAATCCAGCCTGCCTGGATCCGGCGTGCCACCGCGCGGGCGGCGTCGATGTCGGCACCCGAAACATAGCCGGCCAGGCCGTATTCGGTGTCGTTGGCGATGTCGACGGCGTCATCGATGTCATCGTATCCCAGCATGCAGAGGACGGGCCCGAAGATCTCCTCCCGGGCGATGGTCATGTCGTTGGTGACATCGGCGAATACCGTTGGCCGGACATAGAATCCGCGGTCCACTCCGGCGGGACGTCCCTCACCGCCGGCGGCCAGCTTGGCGCCGCCGGCGATACCCTTGGCGATGAGGCCCTGGATGCGCTCGAACTGGGCGCGTGAGGCGACCGGCCCAATGGCTTTCGGGTTGTCGACGTCGGCTACCCGCACGCTCTCGATGGTCTCGGCAGCGATCGAAACGGCTTCGGCCATCCGGGAGTTCGGCACCAACATGCGTGATGGCGAATTACAGCTCTGACCGGAGTTCGGCATCATCGCCGAGACGCCGGCGGCCACGCTGGTGGCGAAGGCGTCGTCATCCAGCACGATGTTCGGACTCTTGCCGCCGAGCTCCTGGCTGACGCGCTTGACGGTTGGCGCGGCTGACCTCGCGACCTCGATACCGGCACGAGTCGAGCCGGTGAACGACACCATGTCGATGCCTGGATGGGCCGAAATGGCAGCTCCCACACCGGCTCCATCACCGAACACCAGGTTGTACACCCCGGCGGGGACGCCGGCGGCTTCGATGACCTCGGTGAAGATCTGTGCCGAGAACGGAGCGACCTCCGACGGTTTGAGTACCACGGTGCAGCCGGTTGCCAAGGCGGGGAACACCTTGACTGCGATCTGGTTGAGCGGCCAATTCCAGGGTGTGATGAGGCCGCAGACGCCGATGGGCTCGCTGGAGATCAGGGTCTTGCCGAGCTGCCGCGAGAACTCGAAATTCTTGAGTACCTCGATGGCGGTCATCAGATGTCCGATGCCGAGCTGCACCTGCGCGCCTGCGGCCAGGGCCGGCGGGGCGCCGATCTCCTCGCTGACGGCCTCGGCGAGATCGCCTTGGCGCCTGAGGTATTCAGCGCTGACCGCCTGCAGCACGTCGAGGCGTTCTTCGCGGCTGGTCTGTGACCACGAGCCGAACGCACGACGTGCGGCCGCGACCGCCTGGTCCACGTCTGCCGCCGAGCCCAAGGCAATGCGGCCCGCAACCTCTTCCGTGGCGGGGTTCTCGACGTCCAGTGGCGTCAACTCAACCGGGTCGACCCATTGTCCGTCGATATAGAACTGCAGATACTCGCGCATTGCCTCTCCTTTACTGTGTGCCCTCGGCGTACCAGGTGCGGAACCGGTCGTATTTGGGCATTTCCTCAGAGTTCACCTTCGGATCGATGCACACGTGCACCACTGCGACCTTGCCGCTCGCGTAGGCCCGCGCGATGGCCGGACCGATCTCGTCGTCCTTCTCAACGTACTCGCCGTGGCAGCCGAATCCTTCGGCGATCTTGTCCATCCGGACGTCCTTGCTCCAGTGCACGCCGGGCTGCGGCGACGGTTGTTCGAAGGTCCGCTTGTAGACGCCGACCTCCAGGCCCCACTGATGGTCGACCCCGACTACACATACCAGCGGAAGACCCTCGCGCGCAGCGGTTTCGAGCTCGGCGATGTGGAAGAGGAACGCCGAGTCGCTGGTCAGCAACATGACCGGGCGGCTGCGGCCCTCGGCAATCGAGGCGCCGACGGCATAGGGGAGACCGGTGCCCAGGTGGCCGAAGTTCTGATTCCAGATGACGTCGCGCGGCTTGGACTGGGAATAGGTCCACTGGAAGATCACGGTCGCGCCGCCATCGCGCACCAGGATGCCGTCTTGGAGTTCGTTGAACGCCTTGGTGGCCTCGACGACATAGCGCGCCGAATGGATCGGCGAGCGCTCCGACGGTGCATTCTCGGCAAGTTGGGCGAGTTCGGTGGCGTCGGCCGTGATCAGGGCGTCGAGGTTGGCCGACGGCGCGCGCGGGGTGTCGCGCAGTGCGTCGACGAGCTGCGGGACGACGCCGCGCAGATCGCCGACCAGTGCCACGTCGAACGATCGATTGACGCCGATGGCGGTCGGATCCTGTTCGACGTACACCCATTTGCGGTCGGCGTTGCCCGCCGCCCAGTGCTGGGTCCGGCCGTAGTGCATGGGTTCACCGAGTTCGGTGCCGAGTGCGACGCACAGGTCGGATTCCTCGACGGCTTGGTTGGCGGCCGGTGAGAACAGGTACGGGAACGTCCGCTCCTGCAGCCCGGGGATGAAGGACGTACCGCCGGAGGTCTGGATGACGGGGCAGTTCATGAGCTCGGCGAGTTCTCTGACCTCCTGCTGGGTGCGCGACGTGTGTACGCCGTGACCGACCAGCAGGATCGGGCTCTTGGCCTCCCGGATCAGCTTCGTGGCTTCGGCGATCTCACGCGCGCCGGCGCCCTGGTTGACAAGCCGGTAGGTCGCGGGGCTCGGCGCCGCTGCCACATCGAGTTCGTCGAGGATCACGTGCGAGGGGAACTCGACGTAGGCCGGGCCCGGGGTGCCCGACATGGCGCGGCGGATCGCCTCGTGGATGATCTCGTCGGTCTGATCGGCGTACTCGATGGAGCTGCTGTATTTCACCGACGGCGCGAAAAGTCCTTCCTGCTGGACGAACTGGATACGCCCGCGGCGCACGCGGCGCTCGGTGATGCGGGCCCGCTGTCCACCGAGGAAGATGACCGGAGAGTTCTCCACCCAGGCACACATCATCGCCCCGGCGATGTTCGCGACGCCCGGTCCGAGCGTGCCGATGCACAGCCCCGGCTTCCCCGTCATCCGCGAGGCGGCCTCTGCCATGAAGCCCGCGCTCAGCTCGTGGTGCGGTGCCACGACGGACCAGCCGCGGGCCTCGGCCTCGGTGAACATGTGCACGAAGTTCGGATCTGGAATGCCGAACAACGTGTTGACGCCCTCGGCCTCGAACAGGTCGAGAATGCGCTTGTAGACCGGTACACCCATCTGAAACTCCTTTATCGGTAGCGCTTGGCCAGTTGCCTGCGATGTGCCGCAGGAGAGCCGAACAACGAACGGTTGAGGGCGGCGCGTTTGAGGTAGACGTGGATGCCGCTTTCCCAGGTGTAGCCGATGCCGCCGTGTAGCTGCATGGCCTTGCCCGCGATGTCGACCGCCACGCCGGTGGTGTATGCCTTGGCCATCGACGCGGCAGGGTCGTCGCGACCCAGCTCGACGGATTCGACTGCGGCGCGGACGAGTTCGCGCGCCACGTCGATCTCGACCAGCATGTCGGCGCACGCGTGTTTGACGGCCTGGAAGGAGCCGATCGGCCGGCCGAACTGATGACGCACCTTGACGTAGTCCACTGCGGCGGCGAGCATCGCCTCGGCGATACCGAGGCTGTCGGCGGCGATTGCCACGGCGGCCCGATTGTGCAGGAGGCGCAGGGGGTCGCCCGCCGCGGCGGCGAACCGTAAGGTTTCGGCTGCGCCGGAGCGGGCCACGCTGGCCAGTTGCCGCGTCTCGTCCAGCACGGGCCGGGGAACGACATGTGGGTCGACGACGGCGACCCCGTCCGGGGTGACGCGCAGGAGGTGGTCGGCGCCTTCGGCGTCGGGCACAAAGTTCTCCTGCCCGGCCATGGCGACGGCCAGCCGGATGCGGCCGGATGCCACGCCGGTGAACAGTTCGTCGCGAACATCGCTCGGCGCCAGCATGTGCAGCACGCCGACCGCCAGCACCGTGCTGCCCAGATAGCTGGTGGCCGCGGCGGCCCGGCCCAGTTCTTCGCAGATGACCGCGACCTCGGCGAATGTCGCACCGGCGCCGCCGAACTCCTCCGGTACCTCCAGCCCGACCCACCCCGCATCGACCAACGACAGCCACTTGACAGCTCGATCCTTGGCCAGCAGGTCTGCCGCCACAAACCGCAGCTCGTCATGGAATTCGGCGAAATCGGTCACGGCGTACTCAGTTCCCGCGGTAGGCCGAGTCCCCGCTCGGCGATGATGGTGCGCTGAATCTCGCTGGCTCCGCCGGGAATGGTCCATTCCCACGACCCGATGAAGTCGAGCAACCACGAACCCGACTCCCAGCCACTCGACATCGGCTTCGCGAGGTCGGTGTGGATTTCCAGACCACCGGCTTCGACGCCGAAATCGGTGAGCCGTTGCAGTAATTCGCTGTAGAACAGCTTGACGATCGAGGCGTCGGCCGGATTGGCCGAGCCGGACCCTGCGCTATCGGCGTTCTCCACCAGCCGGCGGCACAGGCCGCGCAGTCCGGTGATCTCGATCTCCAACTGGGCCAGCCGGTCGGCGACCACCGGATCGTCGGCCGGACAGGTCTCGACCAGCCGGCGGAAACCGGTGTGGGCCAGACGTTCCGACAGCTCCAGCATGGTCAGGCCACGCTCGGCGCTCAATGTCGACTGCGCCACCTGCCAGCCGGCATTCTCCGCACCCACCAGGTTCGCCGCCGGAATGACCACATCGGTCAGGAAGATCTCGCAGAAGTGTGAGTCACCCATCGCGTTGCGGATCGGGCGTACCTCGACGCCGGGGCTGCGCATGTCGAGCAGGAAGTACGAGATGCCATTGCGTTTCCGGGCATCCGGATCGGTGCGCGCCAGCAGCAGGCACCAGTCGGCGTGGGCGCCGCCACTGGCCCACAGCTTCTGGCCGCTGACGAGGTACGAGTCGCCGACCCGGCGGGCCGAGGTCCGAAGGCTCGCCAGGTCCGAGCCGGCCTCCGGCTCGGAGAACCCCTGTACCCAGATTTCGCCGTCGAGAATCGCCGGAAGATGCTGCTGCCGTTGCTGTTCGGTACCCGCTGCCAGCAGCGTGGCAGCCGCGTGGTGGATACCGACGAATGCCAGGACCAGCCGGGGTGCGTCGTGCGCGGCCAACTCCTGGTACAGCACGATCTGGTCGGTCACGCTCATGCCACCGCCCCACTCGCGGGGCCAGTGCGGAACGGCGAATCCCGCGGCATGCAGCTCGGCGAACCACGCCTTCTGGAACCGGACGAACTCGGTTTCTGAGACACCGGTTTGGGTGCGGCGCCAGTCTCGGGGGACATGCTCGTCGCACCAGGCGCGTACGTGCTCACGGAAGTCGGAAGTCACGACATTCTCCGCGTCAACTCGGCTTTCGTCGCCGACAACCCGAGCGGCAGGCGGCGCAGAGGCTGGCTGTAGCGCGAGAGCCACGACAGCGTGGTCTCGTCGCAGAATCCGACAGCCCCGTGCAGCTGATGGCAGACCCGGAAGACGACGTCAGCCGCCTCGATGGACGACATCCGCAGTGCCAGAGCATCATTGGTGGCATCCGGCTGGTCAGTACCGACACTCCACAACGCATGCTTGGCCAGGATGTCCAGCCCGCTGCGTTCCACCTCGGCGTCGGTCAGCTGGAACTGCACACCCTGGAATGACGACAATGGCGCGCCGAACTGCTTGCGCATCGTGACATGCGCGACGGTCAGCTCGATCGCCCGGTCGAGCATGCCCAGCAGGGTCCAGCACGGCAGCACCAAAGCCAGCGCCACGTCCGCGGCGCCACGGTCGTCGATGGCGGAAAGCTCGAGTGGGGCCACGAATGCCGCGGTGGCCGGTCCCTGTCCGCTGACCTCACTGCGGGCGCCGGCGACGGTGACACCCGCCCACCGGCCGTCGAGTCCGGCCACCGGCGCGGCCGGGTTGACGTCGGCGACCACCGACAACCCGACGACCTCGAGATCAGCGGACCGGGAAAGGGTTTCGGCCACCGGATAGGGCAGCGCCCAGTACCCGGCGCTGCGGCAGAGCGCTGCCGCCGCTTCCAGTTCGTCGGCGTCGGCGCGCGGGTTCAGGTCCCAGGCGCCCAGCTCACGCAGCACGCCGTCGACGAGTTCGGCCCGGATGTCGGGTTTCGCCTCTGCCTGCTGCACGAGGGTGTCGCCACCGGCCGCGTCGAAGGCCCGAAGTACCTGTCGGCCATACTCTTTGGCCTGCTCACCGAGGTCGAGGTTCATTGCGCCGCCAACATTGCCCGGGACAACAGGATGCGCTGCATCTCGATGCTGCCCGACGACACCGTCGACGCCTGCGAATAGCGCCAGTGGTCCGCCACCTCGGCCTTGAACCATCGCGTGTAGGCGGTGTCGTCGGTGACCTCCGCGGCCAGGTCCGTCAGCACCTCGGCGCTGTCCTGGTCCAGGCGGGTGACAGCGATGCGGTAGGCCGCCGCATCGCCCGGCTGCACCTGCCCGGCGGCTTGCAGAGCCACCATCCGGTAGGCCATCAGACGGGCTCGGCGGCAGTGCGTCATCATGCGTACCCACCTGCTGCGTAACTCATCCGGTAGCGACTGCCATCGGTCGCCCAGTGCTGTCGGCGCGGCGGTCAGGAGCCGCTCGCACCGCGCATAGCGGGCGATGCCGACCCGTTCGAAAGACATCACATCCTGCACGATCGACCAGCCCTGATCCACCGTGCCGAGCACGTCGGCGCTAGTGACCTGAAGCTCGTCGATGAACACCTCGTTGAGGTGATGGGGGCCGAGCATGGTGCGGATGGGCCGGACCTGGATGGCCGGATCATCCATCGGGACAAGGAAAATCGTGAGCCCCTGCTGCTTCTTCTCCTGCCGGGAGGTCCGTGCCAGCAGGAAGCACCACTGCGCCATGGTGGCGTAGGAGGTCCAGATCTTCTGGCCGGTGATCCGCCAGCCGTCGTCGTCGGGACGGGCGGTGGTGCGCAGTGATGCGAGGTCGGAGCCGGCTTCCGGTTCGGAGAAGCCTTGGCACCAGATGACTTCGCCACGGGCTATAGGCGGCAGGTGCCGGCGCTGCTGTTCCTCGGTACCGTGGCGCATGATGATGGGGCCGACCCAGTTGACGCCCATGTACTGGGCGCCGCGCGGCTCGTGGTGTGCCCACATCTCCTCGCGTACGACGGTCTGCTCCCACACCGAGGCGCCCCGACCGCCGAACTCCTGCGGCCAGGCCAGGCACAGCAGCTCGCGCTCGGCGAGGACGCGGCAGAACCGCTGTGCCACCGCAAGATCCGCGGGATTGTCGGTGAAGGCGCCCAGAAAGTCCTCCGGCACATGCTGTTTCACCAGCTCGCGGAGCTGTTGGCGCAGCACCGTGGCGTCCGCGCCCATCTCGAAGTCCATACTCACAGTTCGCTCAACACCTCGTCGGTATCGGCGCCCAGCATCGGTGCCGGGCCGGCGACGCGGCCGGGTGTGCGGGAAAACCAGGTCGGCACACCGGGAAAGCGCACCGGGCCATGTGGGGTGTCCACCGTCTCGAACAGGCCCACGGCGTTGAGGTGGGGGTCATCGAACAATGTGTCGGGCGTGTTCAGCGGTGCGGCGGGGATTTCCAAGGTTCGGAAAAGCGCCAGCCATTCGTCAGTGGTCCGCTCCTTCATGGTCTCGGCCACCAGCCCGTACACGATGTCGATGTTGTGGGCACGTTGTTCCAGCGTGGCGTACTGGTCGCCGGCCCACGGCGGTTGCACCGCATCGATGAATGCCTTCCAATGCCGGTCGTTGTAGATCAGCGCGGCGATCTCCCCGTCGCTGGTGCGGTAGGGACGGCGGTTGGGTGCCACGGTGCGTGGGTAGACGGCTGGGCCCAGCGGAGGGTCGAACATGGCGCCATTGGCATGTTCGACCAGCATGAAGGAGGCCATGGTCTCGAACATCGCGACCTCGACCTCCTGCCCCTCGCCGGTGCGTTCGCGGTGGAACAGCGCCATGGTGGTGGCGTAGAGCGCGGTCAGCCCGGCGATCTTGTCCGCCATGATGGTGCCGACGTAGTCGGCCTGTCCGGTGAGCTGGGCCTGGACGGCGGGCAGGCCGCATTCGGCCTGAATCGTGTCGTCATAGGCGGGGCGGTCGCGGTCCGGTCCGCGGCGCCCGTAGCCATAGCAGTTGGTGTAGACGATGCGCGGATTGAGCGCGGCCACGTCGTCGTACCCGAACCCCAGGCGGGAAATGGCCTTGGCCCGCATCGAATGGATGAAGACATCGGCCTTCTCACACAGCGCCCGCAGCGCGGCTCTACCGGCATCGGTGCGCAGGTCCAGCACCACGCTGCGCTTGCCGCGGTTGACGTTGACGAACACGCCGCTCATGCCGGGGGCAGGCCCCACTGAGATGAACCGGGTGTCATCTCCTTGCGGCGGTTCGATTTTGACGACGTCGGCGCCCATGTCGGCCATGATCTGCGTGCAGTACGGCCCCATGACCATGGCGGTGAGGTCGACGACGCGTACCCCGTGCAACGGACCACGGGTCGGCCCGCTAGCCATGAGCGGCCATCGCGAAGCTGTAGCGGATGTGGTCACCGTGTCCGTCGGGGACGACGGCAAAGCTCACCGGGTCATCGGCCTCTCGGATTGCGGCCGACTGTGCGGCGACGTCCTCGATGGACCACGACGGCCGGTACACCCCGGGCGTCTCGGCGACGACGACGCGCGCCACCCGGCCGGCCAGCGCGACGAAGATCTCGCCCGTGGCCGAACAGGATTCGTGGGCCAGCCAGCCGACCACGGGTGCGACCAGTTCTGCTGACATGGGGGGATAGGACGACGTGTCGATGCCCTCGGCCATGCGGGTGACAGCTGCCGGGACCACGACGTTACAGGTGACGCCCTCCGAAGCACCCTCCAGCGCGACGACATTGGACAACCCGATGACGCCGGCCTTGGCGGCGGCGTAGTTCGCCACCTGGTGGTTGCCATATAGCCCGCCGATGGACGACGTCAGCACGATACGGCCGTAGCCGGCGTCGCACATCACCGGAAATGCCGCTCGCACAACGTGAAATGCGCCGCGCAGGTGGACGTCGAGGACGGCGTCGAAGTCGTTGGATGTCATATCGCGGAGCGGTGCGCGCCGGACATTGCCGGCGTTGTGGATCAGAACGTCGACCCGGCCGTACTCCTGCAGCGCGGCGTCGATGATCGCCCGCCCACCGGCGGGCGTGGCCACCGAGTCGGTGCACGCGATGGCCTGGCCGCCGGCCGCGGTGATCTCCTGCATCACCTCATGGGCGGGTCCTGCGTTGATCCCGTCGCCCGACAGGGCGCCGCCGGAATCGTTGACCACAACGCGGGCGCCACGGGACGCGAGCAGCAGCGCGTACGAGCGCCCCAACCCTCGGCCGGCTCCGGTGACGATCGCGACGCGGCCGTCGAATCTCAAGTCGGACATCTAATTTCCCAGCACCAGACCGTCGAGGTCGCCGGTGTCCCGCCACGCCCTCAGCAGGTCGTCGAACGCGTAGAAGCCCGGCGTGTAGACCTCGCCCAGGAACGACCGGGTGGCATCCCCGAAGCCGCGGCCCTCGTTGTTGTAGTAGCCGGGCGTGCAACTGTTGTCGAACGCCGAGTTGTCGAAGGCGAGTTCGCGGATGGTGGCCACCCAGGCGTCCTGGCCTTCCTGGCTGGGCTCGACTGTGGTGGCGCCGCGCTTGATGGCCTCGGCGATGATGTAGGCGATGTGCTCGGCCTGCTGCTCGAACATCGCGGTGGTGTTGGCCGACACGCCGCCCTGGATGAAGCCGGTGTGGAACTGGTTGGGGAACCCGCGGCTCGTCATGCCGTGCAGGGTCTGGTAGCGCTCGCGCCAGTGGTCGAACAGGGACACTCCGTCGCGGCCCTCGATCGCCTCCATCGCGTAGCGGCGGCTGATCTCAGTGGAGATCTCGAATCCGCTGGCGAAGATCACGCAATCCGCCTCGTACTCAACGCCGTTCGCGACGATGCCGGTGCGGGTCAGGCGCTCCACGCCCTGGGACTCCGAGACGTCGACCAGGGTGACGTTGGGCCGGTTGAAACTGGGCAGGTACTTGTCACTGGAGGTCGGCCGCTTGCACATGAAGCGGTAGTAGGGCTTGAGCGCCTCGGCGGTGTCGGGGTCGTCGACCAGGTCGGCGATGCGGCGGCGCAGCCGCTCCATGATCTTGTAGTCCTCCTCCTCCCGTATCGCCATGATCTGCTCGACGCCGAGGGCGCCGGGGTCGGGACTCGCCGCGATGCGGGCTGTGAGGTTGCGGCCCAGTTCGGTCCAGAAATCGCAGACCTGGTCCGGCGCATCGAACACCACACCTTCGAATGGCGACCAGCGGTGGAAGTTCCGCTTGCGCTCGGCCTGCCAGCCGGGCTGCAACGACGCTGCCCATGCCGGGTCGGTGGGTGTGTTCCCGCGGAAGTCCACGGACGACGGCGTGCGCTGGAAGACAAAGAGGTGCCGTGCATCCCGGCCGAGGTGGGGGACGAGTTGCACGCCGGTCGCACCGGTTCCCACGAGGGCGACGCGCTTGTCGGCGAGCTTGTCGAGTCTGCCGCTCGCGTCACCGCCGGTGTAGTCGTAATCCCAACGGGCCGAGTGAAAGACGTGTCCCTGAAAGTCCTTGATGCCGGGGACGCCCGGCAGCTTCGGCCGGTTGTAGGAACCCTGTGTCATGACCACGAAGCGGGCGCGGATGTCGTCGCCCCGGTTGGTGGTCAGTCGCCACCGCTTGATCTCTTCGTCCCAGCGCACGGTGCGCACCTGGGTCGAGAAGATGGCGCCGTCGTACAGTCCGAAGTGTTTCCCGATGTTCTGGCAGTGCGCGAGGATTTCGGCTCCGTCGGCGAATTTTTTCGACGGCATGAAGTCGAGCTCTTCCAACAGGGGGATGTAGCAGTAGGCGTCGTTGTCGCACTGGATTCCCGGGAATCGGTTCCAATACCACACCCCACCGAAGTCGCCGCCCGCTTCGATGACGTGCACGTCCTCGACACCGGCCTTCGACAGATAGGCGCCGGCCAGCAGCCCGGCGATCCCGCCGCCCAGTATCACCACCTCGAGGTCCGCATCGATCGGCGCCCGCGGCGTCACGGGGGTGTGCGGATCGTTGTCGGAGAACTCGGCGTAATCCCCAGCGGCTTCCAGGTATTGGGCGGAGCCGTCGGGGCGAACCCGCTTCGCCCGCTCGTGTGCGTATTTCTCGCGCATCGCGTCGATGTCGACGTCGTCGGGCGTCTGGGTCGGCCCGCAGGTGTCGAACAGTGTCATCGCAACTCCTGTGGTTCGCCGGTACCCATGTACTTCGACAGTTGGTGGTGCAGATTCACGGTGCTGCGTTCGCGGTACGGATTGGGTTTGGTGCCCGGGAAGCCGGCGGACTTCATGCCCTGTTGTACCGCGGCCATGTTCGAGAAGTCCTGGGGCAGCACCGACAGCCAGTTGGGGCTGTCCTTCGGCGTGTACTCCCATTCCGTCTGCGGCTCTTGACCTTTCGGGTACAGCTCGAATACCGCGACCTCGAAGATGCATTTGTTCGGGTCGTAGCTCGGATCCGGCCGGGCGGTGTAGCACAGCGCGCTCGTCAGCCCCTGCCCGATCTGGAAGTTGGGGAAGAGTTGCCATGCCGTGCCGCTCTGGCCCAGGACATCGGCGGGAATGGTCGGCCAGATGACGCCACGCGCCTCGTCGTCGCGGCGCGCCGAAGACAGCCAGTGCTCCAGCACCTTGTCCGCGGGTGTGTCCTCCGGAAGCTCGTCGACCAGGCGCTTGGCGGCGTCCACCAGGGTTTGCGTGGTGGTTGCGTTGGTCTCTTCCATTGTGTAGACCTGCATTTCGGCGGTCGAGATACGTGGGTCGCCGATGCCCAGCCGGATCTTCGACTTGGTTTCGTCCAGGCCCTTGGGCGCGTCGTAGCCGATGTTGCTGTGGCGGCCCTGCGCTTTGGCCCAGCCCTTGAACTCGCCGAACCGGTTGAATTCCGGATGGGTGGTGAACACGTGGTACGTCTCGTTGAACGCCTCCATCGCGACTTTCCAGTTGCAGTCGAAGTTCAGCCACTTGCGCCACTTGTAGCGCATTCTGTCCAGCTGGAACGGGTCGAGGATCTTGGCGGCCGGAAAGAGGTAGTCCGCCAACGGTTCACAGTCGACGTCCATGTTGATGAACAGCCAGCCGCCCCAGGTATCGACGCGCACCGGCGCCAGGTGCGTGTTCTGCGGCGTCAGCGCGCCCCGCCAATCGTCCTGTTCGCGGATGTGGGTGCAGGCGCCGTCGAGTCCGTAGGTCCAGCCGTGGAATTCACACACGAAGCTCTTGGGGGTGCGTCCGCACGCGTTCTTGGCGCCCGCTGGGGTGTCGATCAACCGGCGTCCGCGATGCATGCAGACGTTGTGGTGTGCGGCGAATTCCGATGGCCCCGTGCGCACCACGATGATCGAGTCGTCGAGGATGTCGTAGGTCAGATAGCTGCCGACCTCCGGCAGCTCCTCGATGCGCCCGACCTGCTGCCATACCTTGCACCACAACCGATCCCGCTCGGCGCGAGCGTATTCGGGGCTGACGTAGGCTTCGACGCCGATGGTCGTTGGCTGCGACAGTTCCTCCATCACATCTCCTTGATCGTCGCGCGAAACGACTCGTCCTTGAGAAACAGCGAGGTGTTGTCCGCGCCGAGGTGGCTCCACTTGAGGTTCAGGCCGCCATCGACCAGCAGCGTCTGCCCGGTGATGTAGCTCGACAGGTCCGACAGCAGGAACAGGATTGCGCCGGCCTGCTCTTCGGGGGTGCCGCGACGGCCCAATGCGATTGCCCGGCGATCGCGATCCGGATCGTCGTCGACATACGTTGCCGACGCGGATGTCTGCGTGACCCCCGGCGCGACGGCGTTGACCCGGATGTCGTGGGCGGCCAGTTCGACCGCCATGGTCCGGGTCATCGCGACGATCGCGGCCTTGGCTGTGCCGTACGCGATGTGGAACGGCGCGCTGTTCATGCCGCTGACCGACGAGACCGACACGATGGATCCGGGATGGCCGGTGGTCCGTAGTTCGTTGGCAACGGCCTGGCTCATGAAGAACGCGGTCTCCAGATTGCGGGTGAACAGCGCCCGCCAGTCGGCGCGGGACACCCGTGTCGACGGCATCCAGGTCGTGGGATCGGCACCACCGGCAACGTTCACCAAGCCGTGCAAGGCGCCGTCGAGGCGGCGCACCTGATCGATGACCACGGCGATGCCGTCGTCGGTGGACGCGTCCGCCCTGAGGGGGACGACGGCGAGACCTGCAGCGGCCAACGGCGCGACGTGCTCGTCGAGGTTGTCCTGCGAGCGGCTGACGGCGACCACCGTGGCACCGGCTTCAGCGGCCATCCGCGTCACGGCGGTTCCGATACCACCGCCACCGGCGCCGGAGACGACGACCACGCGGCCGTCCAACCTCAAGCGTTCTGGGGCCGACATGCTAATTGTCCGGACAACATAGCGTGTTCTGCATATTGGAGAACACTATTCCGCAGGGAGAATCGGCTCGTCAAGAGGTTCGGTGCGACAACGTCGAGCTATTGTCTGGACTACTGGAGCTTGATACCGTCGCCCGTCATGAGCCGCTACATCGCGACCCGACCGAGCGTGGCGCAGGGTTGGCGCCTGGAGCGTGTGACTGCGCCGAGTCGGCTGTTCGGGGCGAACGGATTACGCACCGGTCCCGACGGGCGCATCTACGTTGCGCAAGTGACCGGCAGCCAGATCAGCGCGCTCGACCCGGTCACGGGAGCGCTGGAGACGGTGGCGGCCAAGGGTGGTGACATCATCGCGCCCGACGACGTCGCGTTCGATTCGGCTGGAATTCTGTACGCCACCGAGGTGATGGACGGCCGCGTCAGTGTGCTGGACCCGTCCGGCCAAACCCGTGTCCTGAGGGACGACTTGCCCAGTGTCAACGGAATCACCGTGCATCGAGATCGGTTGTTCGTCAACGAATGCCGTGACGGCGGACGGCTTCTGGAACTCGACCGTGGCGGGGCGGTGTCGCAGGTCCTGCTGGACGATCTGCCGTCACCGAACGCGATGGAGGTCGGTCCTGACGGGATGCTGTACTTTCCGCTGTTGAGCGCCAACGAGATTTGGCGGATCGATCCGAATGGTGGTGAGCCGCAGCGGGTTGCGTCGGATCTCGGGGTGCCCGACGCCGTCAAGTTCGATGCCGACGGCTTCCTCGTGTCGACCCAGGTCGCCACCGGTCAGGTCCTGCGTATCGACCCGCGCAGCGGCATGCAGCAGGTGTTGGCGCAGCTGACTCCGGGGCTCGACAATCTGGCCTTCGTCGGAAATCGTTTGTTCGTTTCGAATTTCACCGGTGAGATCACCGAAATCCTGGCCGACGGCTCGACGCGGGCTCTGCTGCCAGGTGGGCTGAACTGGCCACTGGACCTGGCCGTCGGAGACGACGGGCGGCTGTACGTCGCAGACGGCACGTACCTTTATGTCGCGGATGACGACGGCGCCCTTCAGGTGGCCGGGATGTTGTTCTCGCCGGGGTACCCCGGCTTCCTGCGCGGGCTGGCGCCCTGCGGCGCAGGGCAGTTCGTGGTGACCACCTCTGGAGGCCAGATCAGCCGGTATGCACCCGCGCGTGCCGAAACCGAGGTACTGGCAGACGGATTCGACCAGCTGTACGGCATCGCGGTCGACGGTGACGCCGTGGTGGTCGCCGAACTCGGTGCCGGTCGGGTGCTCGCCGTGGCGGCCGGGACCGTGGAGGTGCTGGCCTCCGGACTGCTCGACCCGGTCGGGGTGGCGATCGCACCCGACGGCGGCATCCTGGTCGCGGAGTCGGCAGCCGGCCGGGTCGTGAAAGTGAAGGGCTCGGCCGTCCATGTCGTGATCGACGGACTGGGGTGCCCACAGGGCATTGCCGTTGCCGGAAGCTCGCTCTACGTCGTCGACGCTGGAGCCAAGGAAGTGGTCATGTTCGACCTGAGCACCAAGGCCCGCACCGCGATTGCCACCGATCTGCCCGTCGGCGCGCCACCCGGGGTGACCCCCAAACCTCTCAAAGGGCTACCACCGTTCTCCGGACCACAGGGTCCCTTCGCCGGCATCGCCGTCGCACCCGACGGCACCCTGTATATATCGGCCGACGGAGACGGCAGCGTACTGGCATTGCGTTAGGACCGCCCGTGACCGCCCCCACCGCCGAACACCGCTACCTGCAGGTCGCGCGTGCGCTGCGCAAGGAGATTGTCGACGGGGTCTATCCCGTCGGCTCGCAACTGCCCACCGAACACGAACTCTGTGAGCGATTCGCCGTGTCCCGCTACACCGTTCGGGAAGCGTTGCGCCGCCTTCGCGACGACAACCTGGTCGAGTCCAAGCCGCGCGCCGGGACGCTGGTGGTGCCGCGGTCGACGGCGAACACCTATGCGCAGGACGTGATGTCGATCGACGATCTGTTGGCCTTTGCCGAGGGGGCGCAGTTCGAGATCGTGGCCACCACAATGTCGACCATCGACGCCGACCGCGAGGCCGGCACCGGACTGCCACTCGGCTCGCAGTGGCTGGCGGTCGAGGGCTTTCGCAGCGGCAACGGTGCGCCCATCTGCCGGACGGAGTACTACATCAATCGGGAGTTCGCGGCCGTCGGCCGGCTACTGCATCGGCACTCGGGTCCGATCTTCCCGCTCATCGAGGACCTCTTCGGCGTCAGCATTGCCGAAGTGCACCAGGAGATTTCGGCCGTCATCGTTTCGCCCGAGCTCGCCTCCGAACTCAAGGTGGAGGCCGGGACCGCCGCGCTACAGATGCGACGCACGTATCGGACGTCGGACGGCGACATCGCGCAGGTCACCGTCAACACCCACCCCGCGGCCCGCTACCGGCATTCGATGACGATGCGGCGGGTCAAGAGCTGAAGCGATGATGCCGACCATCGTCGAGGCCCTCCACGAACTCGCGGGCGACAGCCGCACCGTCCTGGTCGACGGCGCGTACCGTGTCGGTGGTGCCACGTTGCACGATGCGGCGTGCGCGTTGGCCGCGGATCTCACGGCCCGTCTGCCGCGCGGCAGCGTGGTGTCGTTCATGCTGCCCAACTGGTGGGAGGCCGCGGCCGTCTATCTCGGTGCGCTGCGCGCTGGGATGGTGGTGAATCCGATCCTGCCGTCGCTACGTGATCGCGAGCTCGAGTTTATTTTCGCCGACGCTGGCAGCCGGATGGTCTTCATTCCCAGAGAGTTTCGCGGCCACGACTACGTCGCAATGCTGGCCCGGGTGACGGCGGATATGGACGCGCCGCCGGAGGTCGTGGTGGTGCGCGACGGCGCGCTGCCGAGCGCGGCGCCAGGGGAGTTCCCGGCCGTAGCTCCCGACGACCCCGCCCTGCTGCTCTACACCTCGGGCACCAGTGGGCGAGCCAAAGGCGTGCTGCACAGCCACAACTCGATCGGTGCCCTGATCGGGCAACTCCGCGACTACTGGCTGATCGAGCCGGGCGACACGTTTCTCGTGCCCTCGCCGGTCGCCCACATCGGTGGTTCGATCTACGCGTTCGAATGCCCGCTGCTGCTCGGCACCACCGCGGTGCTCATGGAGTGCTGGGACGCCGACGCGGCGGTGACGCTGATGGTCGCGGAACGTTGTACTCACGTCGCCGGTGCGACGCCGTTCCTCGAGCAGATTCTGGACGCGGCCGAGCGGGCCGGCACCCGGCTGCCGGATCTGAAGGTCTTCATCTGCGGGGGTGCCTCGGTGCCGCCGACGTTGATCCGCAGGGCCACCGACTATTTCGACGGGGCCAAGGTCAGCCGCGTCTACGGCTCCACCGAGGTTCCGGTCACTACGGTTGGCGCCCTCGACGATCCGGACGCCGCAGCCGATACGGACGGTCGCCCCGGGATTGCCGACATCTGCTTGGTCGACGGCGAAATCCGGGTGCGCGGTCCCCAAATGCTGCTCGGCTACCGCCACAGCCACGACGAATCCCGCGACGCTGAAGGCTATTTCCGGACGGGCGACCTCGGCCGGTGGGCGGGGGACTGCCTCGTCGTCACCGGACGGGCCAAAGACATCATCGTGCGCAACGGCGAGAACATCGCCCCCAAAGAGGTCGAGGACATCTTGATCGGCCATCCGGGAGTCGCGGAGATCGCCATCGTCGGGTTGCCCGACGAGCGGACGGGGGAGCGCGCGTGCGCCGTCGTCGTCCCGGCCGGCGGGCAACCACCCGGGGTCGCAGAACTACGAATGTTCCTCGCCGACAAGGGAATCGCTCGGTTCAAGATTCCTGAGCAGGTCGAGACGTGGGATGCGCTCCCGAAGAACGACGCGGGCAAGGTCCTCAAGCACCAGATACGAGCGAGGCTGACATGCAGGTAGCGATAGTTACGGGCGCCAGCAGCGGGATCGGATTCGGTTGCGCGACAACACTGGCCGCGGCCGGCATGGCCGTCCTCGGCACCGGTCGAGATGAAGCCCGCCTGGCAGAACTCGAGCGAGCGGACCCCCAGCGCATCGCCACCCTCGCCGTCGACCTCACCGCGGACGACGCGCCGTCCCGAATCGTCGAGGCCGCTCTCGGCCGGTGGGGCCAGATCGACTTCCTGGTCAACAACGCCGGCGTCGGCAGCCCGAAACCGCTGCACGAAACCGACGACGAGGCACTGGATTACGCCCTGGGTCTGATGCTGCGCGCGCCGTTCCGGCTGGCCCGCGAGGTCATTCCGCACCTGGCACCGGGATCGGCGATCATCAACGTCACGTCGACCTTCGCGGTCGTCGGTGGGCTGCGCGGCGGAGCGTACTCGGCGGCCAAAGGCGGCCTCACGGCGCTGACGACGCATATCGCGTGCCAGTACGGGGCGCTCGGAATCCGGTGCAACGCGGTGGCACCCGGCGTGACCGTCACCCCGATGGTCGCGCACCGCTTGGAGGACGACAGGTTCCGCAAGATCAACGTCGAGATGACGCCGCACCAGCGGCTCGGCCGGGTCGAGGACATCGCCGGCACCGTGGCGTTCCTGTGTTCGGAGGCCGGCAGTTTCATCAATGGCCAGACCATCGTCGTCGACGGCGGGTGGAGTTCCACCAAATACCTGTCGGACCACGCACTGGACTCGGAGTGGGTCCCACGGTGAACGTGTTCTCCGTCCTGGACACCGCTGCCACCCGATTCGGCGACCGCGGCGCCGTGTACCGGGGTAGGACCCAACTGCACACGTGGAAAGAGCTGCGGGAGCGCGCATCACGCCTGGCGGCCGGGCTCGGCCCGCCGGGTTCTCGGATCGCAATCGCCAGTGAGAACCGTCCCGAGATCGTCGAGCTGCTGTTCGCGATCTGGGCAGCGCAGTGCGTGGCCGTCCCGATCAACTACAAGCTGCACGCCCGCGAGATGGCGCAGATCCTCGATGACAGCGGCGCGTCGCTGATCTTTGCGTCACCCACCATCGCGGCTCGGCTCGGACGCCCGGCAGAAGTGATTGGCGCTGAATCGTATTCGCGGCGTCTGGCCGCACCACCTGTCGAGCCGCCGGATACCGACCCGTCGGCGCTCGCGTGGTTGTTCTACACCAGCGGCACCACTGGCCGCTCCAAAGGCGCGATGCTGTCCCACCGCAATCTGATGGCGATGACACTTGCCCACTTCGCTGATCTCGACGATCCCGATGAGAACTGCAGCCTGTTGCACGGGGCGCCCATGTCGCATGGCTCCGGGCTCTACATCCCACCGTATGTACTGCGCGGTGCGCGCCAGGTCGTACCGGAGTCCGGCGCGTTCGACCCCGATGAATTCCTCGACCTCTGCGGCCACCACCCGGGGAGCACCGCCTTCCTGGCCCCGACCATGGTGGCGCGCCTGATCGACACCGGTCGTGCCCGGCCGCGAAATCTGCGCACCCTCATCTACGGCGGCGGGCCGATGTACCTCGACGGCCTGAAGAAGGCCATGGCCGCGTTCGGTCCGGTGTTCGCGCAGTTGTACGGCCAGGGGGAGGCGCCGATGACGATCACGGGCCTGCGCCGCGCCGACCACGAATCCGGCGACGACGCAATCCTCGGCTCCGTCGGCTACGCCCGCTCCGGCGTCGAGGTGGCCGTGTTGCGCCAGGATGGCACCCGTGGCGGTGCCGGTGAGATCGGTGAAATCGTCTGCCGCGGTGACGTTGTCATGGCCGGATACTGGAACAACCCCGCCGCCACTGCCGACGCGGTGCGCGGCGGCTGGCTGTACACGGGGGACATGGGTTCGTTCGATGACCGCGGTTACCTGACGCTGCGCGACCGGTCGAAGGACTTGGTGATCAGCGGCGGTAGCAACATCTATCCTCGCGAGGTCGAGGAAGTGCTGTTGGAGCACCCCGGCGTAGCGGAGGCCGCTGTGGTCGGCGCGCCCGATGCCGAGTGGGGTGAGATCGTCGTCGCGTTCATCGTCGGCACCGCACCGGCCGACGCATTGGACGCACATCTTCTGGACCGCATCGCGCGTTTCAAGCGACCCAAGCGGTACGTGCACATCGACGAGATGCCGAAGAACAGCTACGGCAAGGTCCTCAAACGCGAATTACGTTCGCGGCTGGCCGAATTGGCTCAGTAGCTCGACCACTTGGGGCTGTACGGCACCCAGGTCCGGGTCTCCGGCGGCTGCATCCAGTCGCACACGATGAGGTGGTTGTCGGGCGTCTGCGAGAACTCGAACGGCTGTACGCCGTCGTCGCCGCCGCACGGAGAGCCGAGGGGGTGTACTCCCTCGGGAGGTTGTCCCATGCGGGCCCACACGTTGCCGTCGCACCGGATGGTTCCGATGACCGTGCCGACATCGGTGTCGTCCCACGCCAACTTGTTGACATCGTTGCAGGAGTTGCCCCACCGCGGAACGCCGTGGGCGGCGGCCGTGGTCTGATCGCAGCCCATCGGAACCATGTAACCCGTGATGATGCAGCTGGTGGGAGCCGGTGGCGGCGCAGCGGCAGCCGAGGACGCGAAACCCAGTGCCGCGGCCGCGGCACCGGTCGTCGTTGCGGCAAGCAGCAGACGAATCACGAATGCTCCCTTCAGGCTGAGCGTCCTGCGTCAAGACTCTGCACCGGTTTGGTGCGGTTGTCGACAGCCGCCCAGTGCTCGTCAGAAACCCAATGTCGAGCGAAGGCGTCCACGGCGTCGGCAGGCTGCAGTCCCCGGACGACGCGCTTGATATCGCGCACCGGGGCGGCCGTCAGCGCTTGGGCCACCTGCCGCCAGCCCTCCTCGAAGCGTGGCCGTTCGAAGACCTTGTCCACCAATCCGATTCGCTCGGCCTCGCCCGCGGTGAGGACCTCGCCGGTGCCCGCGAGCAGCAACGCCCTGCCGGTGCCCACGAGGGTGGCGAGGCGTTCGGCGCCGCCCCACGCCGGCATGATCTGCAGCGTCACCTGGTTGAAGCCGATCTTGATGTCGTCGGCCGCGAGCCTGATGTCGGCGGCCGTCGCGAACTCGGCGCCCCCGCCGAGCGCGTGCCCGTTGAGGGCCGCGATCACCGGGCCGGGGAAATTCACCAGCCGGTCACAGATGGCGCGCATTCGCCACGCCATCTCGGCGGCGCCGTCGTGCGTCGTGATGGCGGCCAGCTCTTTGAGGTCACCACCGGAGACGAACGCACGCTCACCGGCACCTTTGATGACCAGCACCCGGGCCTCGGCCACGGCGTCCAGCGCACCATTCAGCTGGTCCATGGTGTCCAGCGAAATGGCGTTGCGGGCATGCGGCCGGTCGATGGTCAGCACTGCCAACCCGCCGTCGAACTCGACGTTCACGGCACTGTCGCTTCGCTCGCCCTGCATGCGCTACCTAACTGATAGTGGCATTCTCCATTTGAGAGAATAGCATCACCACTCCGTCGGCCTCGGCGAGATGGCGTCCTCAGTCGTCTCGGACCGCGATGCCGCGGAGCATGGTGTCGCGCGCGGTGAGCAGTGCGGCACGGTTGCCTTCGGCGGCGACGATGTTCTGCGGCATCCATAGGAGATCCATGACGCAGCGGGCCAGCATTTCGCGGTTGGGGCTGTCGATACGAATGTCGCCGGACCGCAGCCCGTCCGACACCAGGGCTTTCAGCTGCCGCATGCGGGTGGTGAATGCCAGGCCGATGGCGGGGGTATCGGGTGGTGACTGCCGCATCCAGGCCAGCTGAATCTTCCACTCGTCCGGGAACCGGTCCAGCGCATTGATGTTGACCCAACTCAGCGCGTCGAGCTTCTGCACCGGCGTCGCATCGGTGCTCAGGACGCCGTCGAACCCGTCGCCGACCTTCGTCCCGAAGGACGCCATGATGGAGGCCAGGAGTTCTTCTTTGGACCCGATGAGGCGGTACACGGTCCCGATCCCCATGCCGGCCGCCGCCGCGATGTCCCGGATGGTGGTGACTTCGTAGCCGCGACGGCCGAATTCGGCGCGGGCCACGGTGCGCACATGGACAGCCCGGTCACTGCCCTCGGAAACCACGTCGTCCGACCAGGTTTCGATGGCCGCCTCGGCGACGGCGAGGGCGGGCGAGTCGTCGAGTTCGGCGTCGGTGGGCAGCCGGCCGGCCAGACCGCCGAGCATGATGCGGCACATGACGGTCGCGACCCGATCGGGTGACGCGTTGTTACGGATCACGTCGAGGCCGACGTGCATCATCGACTGGCAGATGCGGTCGGCCAGCGTCGGGAGGTCAGAAATCTCCGTCCTGAGGTAGCCGGCCCACTTGCCGGCGCGCAACGTGTTGAGCATGGCCTGTTGGACGGCGGTGTGCGGCTCGCTGAGCAGCTTGACGAGTTCGCGGTTGTCGCTGGGGGATTCGTAGAACGACATCTGCAGCGCGGCGCCGTGCTGGACGGCGCAGCGTGCGATGGCAGACCCGAGGGCGACGATCTTCTCCGGGAATGGCGTGACGTCGGGCCCGTCGAGCCGTTCCTGAGCGGTGGCTCCGATGCGATCGAGATCGGCATGGAAGCGCCGGATCAGCTCGACGAGGATGGCTTCCTTGGACTCGAAATGGTGATACAGGCTGCCGGGCAGAATGCCTGCGGCAGTGGAGATTTCCTGCAGCGAGGTACGCAGGCCCGTCGACGCGATGAGCGACGCTGCGGTCTGGAGGATCTCGGTTCGACGGGTGCCGTCGTCATATGCGTGAGCCATGTCCTCCCTCCGTGCCGGCCGATCAGCTGCGGCGCTCCACACAATCTAGCGTGGAACGGAAGTTTGGGGTCCAGCTCTGATCTGGGACCAGGTAGGCGGCCGACGGCTTTGGGGCCACTGTCGCGACCAGGTCATGAGTGTGGTGATCGGTATGCATTGACTCTCGTCAAAATCTGACTCTATGGTGGAACAGATATTTGGTCGAGGCATTGGCGAGGCATGACCGATTCGGTGAACAGCGGCGACGCGGAAGACGGCGTACGCCGCTTCGGCTTGTTGGCGTCCGCCATGGCGGGCCGCCCCGTCGGCGTGGCCGCGGCCGCTCGAGGGGAGCCGGCCTGGACCGACGGCGACACGATGTACGTCGATCCGTCCGCCACCGCGGTCGAGCAGCGGTGCGCCCTGGCGGTGCAGTCGTCACTGCTGGCGGCCGGCAGTCTGGAACCCGACATCCTGCGTCGTATCGGTCGCCGCAGTGCCGTGGCCGCTCGGTATCTGGCCGTCGAGGGCCACCGCGCGCTCGCGCAGATGGATGGACTGCTGCCGCCCGCAGTGCGGGTACTCATCGACGCCGCCGTCGCCGCGCGCAGCGACTCACCCGAGGCGTCGCTGGCCCTGGCCCTGAGTCGTGAACCCATCGCCGAGCCGCCCGAGGTCTTCGGCACCATCAAGGCGCGAAATATGTTGGCGGCTAGCAAGAATGCTGTAGACGGTCACCAAGTTCTCCGGGGCGGGAGGCAACCCGAGCTCGTCGAGCTGCCCGGCGATGCCGGTGATGTCGACGACGACGCGGAGAATGCGGGAGACATCTTCACCAGCCCCGTCGGCGGTGGCGGTGGGCTCGGCAAGCTGCTGTCGAAGATGCTGTCGGTGGCGCGCAAGCTCGGTGGCGGGGGGACGCCCGGCGCAGATACACCGACCCATTGGTCCCGATCCGGGCCGGTCGGTGGCGGCCATGCCGTGGTGTCGATGGCCACCGCCGCCGAAGAGGGGAGTGTCGGGGAAGCAGGCGGATTCAGCTATCCGGAGTGGGATAGCCATCGCCGCGGCTACCGGGCCAACTGGTGCACCGTCCAAGAGCTCGAACCCGAGCCCGACCGGTCCGGCGTGCCTCCGATCCCCGACCACCACGGTCTGCGTCGGCCACTGGCGCGGCTCGGCGTCGGACTCGACCGCTGTCGCCGGCAGCCGCAGGGCGATGACGTCGACATCGACGCGGCGGTCGAGGCGCAGGCGGAGTTCCGGGCCGGCTCGGTACCCGACGAGGCGGTATACATCGACAGCCTTCGGCGCCGGCGTGACCTGTCGGTACTGCTGCTGCTCGACACCTCCGGCTCGGTCGGTCAACCCAGCACTTCAGGGCTGACGGTGCATGAACACCAGCGGGCGGCAGCCGCGGCCCTGATGGTCGCGCTGCACGACCTGGGCGACCGGGTCGCGCTGTATGCCTTTCAATCACAGGGGCGTTCGGCCGTCCGGGTGATGCCCGTGAAGCGTTTTGGTGACGACGTCAGCGCGGTCGTGCTGCGCCGCCTGCACGGTCTGCGCCCCGGCGCCTACTCGCGGCTCGGCGCGGCGATCCGGCATGGGTCGGCGGTGCTCAAGCGTGACGGCGGTACCGCACGGCGGCTGTTGGTCGTGCTGTCCGACGGGCTGGCCTACGACCACGGCTATGAGCGGGCCTACGGCGCGGCCGACGCCCGTCGCGCACTCGCCGAATCGCGGCGACAGGGGATCGGCTGCCTGTGCCTGACCGTCGGTGCCGCCACCTACGCCGACGAGCTGCGCATGGTTTTCGGCAGCGCCGCCCACGCGACCCTGCCGCGGCTCGATCAGCTCAGCGCCACGATCGGCCCGCTGTTCCGGTCGGCACTGCAATCCGCTGATGGCCGTCGGCGTATCTCTACACCCACCAACACCAGGGGATCGGCGGTATGACGGCAGGAGCCCGGCCCTATTACGTTGCAGTCGGCAACGAGGAGAACGTGTTCAAAGCGGCTTTCCGGCAGGGGCTTTCGATTGTGCTGAAAGGGCCGACCGGCTGCGGCAAGACCCGATTCGTCGAGGCGATGGCCTACGACCTGGGCCGCCCGCTCATCACGGTGTCGTGCCACGACGACCTGACCACTGCCGACCTGGTCGGGCGATTCCTGCTGCGGGGCGGGGAGACCGAATGGGTCGACGGTCCACTGACCCGGGCCGTGCGCGAAGGTGCGATCTGCTATCTCGACGAGGTGGTCGAAGCGCGACAGGACACGACGGTGGTGCTGCATCCGCTGGCCGACCACCGTCGGCAGCTGCCCCTCGAACGGCTCGGTGTGACGCTCGATGCGGCACCGGGATTCGGCCTGGTGGTGTCATACAACCCGGGCTATCAGAGTGTGTTGAAGGACCTCAAGGACTCGACCAGGCAGCGGATGGTCGCGATCGAATTCAGTTTCCCCGCAGCCGAAGTCGAGGAGAAGATCGTCGCGCACGAGGCTGGGGTGGGGAGTGACGCCGCGGCCCGTCTGGTGTCATTCGCGCACGCGATCCGGCGGTTGGAGACGGCCGGCCTGCGTGAGGTGGCCTCGACCCGGGTGCTCATCGCCGCGGGGCGGTTGATCGCCGAGGGCCTGACCGCGCCCGAGGCCGCCCGCGCGGCCATCGCCGGACCGCTCACCGACGACCCGATCGTAGGGCGGGGCCTCGACGAGATGATCGACGTCTACCTGCGCGATTGACCCGGTTCCGGTGGCGGCGATTGACGCTGAGCGAGTGCTCAGCTACGTTGAGAACAAATATTAGGTTCTATATCTCCCCGGCTGGTTCCAACGGAGGTTGCATGCCCTACGAGACCACTGCGCAGCCCATCAAACTGGGTTACCTGATGGATTTCCGGCTGCCGGATGCGTATCCGAAGGAGATGAAGGACGACCTCTCGCAGTCGTTCGAGCTCGTGTTCAAAACGGCTCTGACGGAGGGCGTCATCGACCGCCCCGTCGAGATCATCTACAAAGAGGTCGAGGGCCTGCCCAAGGGCACGATCAAGGCCGTCATCGACGCCTTCGGCGAACTGGTCGACGAAGGGTGCCTGGCGGTGTTCGGGCCGCACATCACCGACAACGCGGTGCCCACCCGCGAAGCCATCGAGGAGCGCTTCCAGATCCCGGCGATCAGCGTCAGCGGTAGCGATGACTGGCTGGGCGAATGGACATTCGCTTTTCCCCAGGGCTCGCTGACCGACGAGCCGATCTTCTGGGCCGACCAGCTGGCCAAGGCCGGATACCGGGAAGTGGGTGTGCTCATCGAGCACTCGCTGGTCGGAGATACGTACCTGAGGCACTTCCGGGATGCCTGTCGGCGCAAAGACATTCGCATCATCGCCGAGGCGAAGATCGCCCAGACGGCACAGAACGTGCACGAGGTCGTCAAGACCATGCATGACGCCAAGCCGGATGCGTTGGTGCACTGCGGTTTCGGGTTCGGCATCGTGTTCCTCAACGCGGCCCTGCAGGCGCTGGACTGGGACCCGCCGCGGTTCACCAGCACCGCTTTCCAGAACGCGTGGATCAGCCCGGTGATGTGGCAGGCATTCATGGGATGGACGGGCGTCGACCAGTACGACGAGGCCAATCCCGTCGGGCAGCGCTTCCTCGACGACTACCAGAAGGCCTACGGCCGTAGGCCGGAGTACTGCGTCCCCGTCGTCAACCGCGACGTCGCGACAGCCCTGCTACGCGCCTTCACCGACGCGCACCCGCTGAGCCCCCGTGGCGTCAAAGAGGCGCTGGAGCGCGTGAAGATGATGCCGGCCGCTGCCGGCGCACCGGGCACCCGCGTGTCGTTCGGCAAGTGGACCCGCCGGGCCTGGATGGGCGCCGGCTATCTCGTCGCGCGGCAGCTCGATGCCGACGGCGTCAATTCGCATCTGGTGGACCGCTTCGGCGAGGAGTGACGCATGACCGCACTGGACACCAAACCCGCTCCGCGGCAGAGCCGGTCACCGTGGCCGTGGGTATGGTCGGCCGTCATCGTCGTGCTCGTTGCCGTCGTCGCCCACTATGCGCGCCGGGGAGCGGTGTCGCCGCGGATCACCAACCCCAAGGTGGAGGGCGCGCCCCGGCCCGTCGACTTCTTGTTCGGTTTCAACCACTGGATCACCGTCTGGGAGGCCTTCACCATCTTCTCGGTGCCGGCTCTCATCGCCGTCTGCGTGTGGGGATGGCGCCGCAACCCGGGCAGTCCCATCGTGTTGATGGCGTTCATCACCACGGCCATCGTGTGGCAGGACCCGTACATGAACTGGTCGCCGTACGCCGTCTACAACCCGGCATTGTGGCACTGGCCGGAGGACTGGCCATGGGTGTCGCTGTCGCCGACAGTCGAGCCGTTCATCGTCCTCGGTTACGTCATGTTCCAGTTCGGCCCGTACTTCCCGGCCGTCTGGATTCTGCGAAAGATTCAGGCCCGCAAGCCCCTCGACTCGTTCGTCTGGCGTCACCCACTGGTGACACTGGGCGGTCTCATCTTCGTCATCGGGTTCCTGTTCGACATGATGCTCGAACTCACCCTGGTCCGCACGGGGCTCTACATCTACTCGCAGGTGATCCCGTTCGGATCCATCTTCACCGGCACCACGTTCCAGTTCCCGCTGCTGTGGGAATCCACGATGGTCACCTTCGTCATGATTCCCGCGGGCATCCTGGTCTACCGCGACGACACCGGCCGCACCGTGGCCGAGAAGCTGGCGCAGCGGACACGGCTGTTCGCGGGCCGGCCGGTGCTGGGCATGTTCACGGTCATGTTCGTCATCGTGAACGTCGCCTACTTCTGCTACGGCACCGGATTCACGGCCATCCGCATGTCAGGATTCGCGACATCGGTGGCCTGCCCGTGGCCGTACCCGGAGGCCAAAGTCTATGACCCGCAGGGCTATTACGAGGAGAACGGCCAGAAGGGACCCTATTCGGTGGGCATCATGTCGACCTGGATGACTGGGCAACCGGACGGCCGTCCTGATGTGGAGCTGGGCTCCAAGAGCAACCGGTGCGCGGACCAGGGGCAGCATGGCTGAGCCACGCAGTGTCGTCATCACCGGTGCGTCCCGGGGACTCGGTTTCGCGTCCGCGGTGCGGCTGTACCGGGACGGCTGGCGCGTGGTCGCCGCGATGCGGAACCCGGATGCCGGATTGGCACGACTGCGCGCGGCCGTCGGTGCCCGCGATGACGACTCGTACCTGATCGGCGTGCCACTCGATCTGCAGGACCGGGCGTCGATCTCCGCGGCGGCCAAGCTCATCGAGGATGTCATCGGGGCCCCGTATGCGGTGGTGCACAATGCCGGAATCGCCGCGGCCGGCATGGTCGAGGAAACTCCAATCGAGTTGTGGGACCAGATGCTGGCCACCCATGTCACGGGTCCGGTGCTGTTGACGAAAGAGCTGCTGCCGTCGATTCGGGCGGCGGGCCAGGGCCGCATCGTGGTGATCTCCAGCCAGGGCGGTGTGCGTGGAATGCCGGCCATTGCCGCGTATTCCGCGGCAAAGGGCGCGCTCGAGCGCTGGGCGGAGTCCCTGGCCGGTGAGGTGGCCCCGTTCGGGCTGGGTGTCAGCATCCTGGTGACGGGCACCTTCGACACCGACATCATCACCGACGCCGGGACGACGGATCACCGCGACTTCGACGGCCCGTATGCGCCGCACCACCGCAATATCGACAAGCGGGGCCGCGCCGCGATGCGGTTGGCGCAGCCGCCCGAACGGTTCGCCCGTGGGCTCGCGGCGGCGCTGGGCGATACGGCGCCCTTCGCCAAACATGCCGTCGGCCTCGATGCCCGAATGTTGTTGATCTCCAACAAGGTACTGCCGGGCTCTGTGATGCACCGGATCGTCCGGCTGGCGATGGGAATCCCGAAACATGTCTGAGTCGCGCATGCTGATCGACGGCAAGCTCATCGACGGGGAAGCCGGCACATTCGCCAACATCAACCCGGCCACCGAAGAGGTGATCGGCGAAGTCGCTGACGCGTCGAGAGCCGACATGGCGCGGGCCATCGATGCCGCCCGGCGGGCGTTCGACGACACCGACTGGTCGACCAACCGCGAGTTGCGCAAGCGCTGCCTGCAACAGCTCAACGACGCCCTCGAACACGAAAAGGAAGCCCTGCGTGAGGAACTCATCCTCGAAGCCGGGGCCCCACGCGCCATCACCTACGGCCCGCAGTTGGATGCGCCGCTGTCCGACGCGCTGAAGTACCCGATCCAGCTGATGGACGAGTACGCCTGGGAGACCGACCTGGGTGACGCCTTCGTCCCCCTCACCGGGCAGCTGACAACGCGCAAGGTCTGGCGCGAACCGGTCGGCGTCGTCGGCGCCATCACGCCCTGGAATTTCCCGTTCGAGGTCAGCATTCACAAACTCGCGCAGGCGCTGGCCACCGGCAACACCGTCGTCCTCAAGCCCGCACCCGACACCCCGTTCCACGCCACCCGGCTGGGCCGGCTGATCGCCGAGTCGACCGACATTCCGGCGGGCGTCGTCAACGTCGTCACTGCCTCCGATCACCTTGTGGGCGAGGAACTCACGTTGTCGCCGAGAGTCGACATGATCTCGTTCACCGGCTCGACGCCGGTCGGCAGACGGATCATGGAGAAGGGCGCGGCCACCATGAAGCGCCTGTTCCTCGAACTCGGCGGTAAGTCGGCCACCATCGTGTTGGAGGATGCCGACTTCGGGCTCGCCTGCGCCATCGGCATCGCACCGTGCATGCACGCTGGGCAGGGCTGCGCCAACCCGACGCGAATGCTGTTGCCGCGCAGTCGCTACGACGAGGGTGTGGCGATCCTCAAGGCTATCTACGAGAACGTCGCGCCCGGCGATCCGCAGGATGCAACCACCCTGTGCGGCCCGGTGATCTCGGCCAAGCAGCGCGACCGCGTGCTCGGCTACATCCAGAAGGGCATCGACGAGGGTGCCACCTGCCTGGTCGGGGGTACTGGGTCGCCCGCCGGGTTTGACAGGGGATTCTGGGTCCGGCCAACGCTTTTCGTCGATGTGGACAACTCGATGACCATCGCGCAGGAAGAGATCTTCGGCCCGGTGCTCGCGGTGATCCCGTTCGACGACGAAGACGACGCGATCCACATCGCCAACGACAGCGTGTACGGCCTTGCCGGCAACGTGATGTCCGGATCCGTCGAGCATTCGGTCGCCGTCGCCCGGCGGCTGCGGGCGGGTTTCGTCGGCCTCAACGGGACGTCGGCGTACGGCGCCGAAGCGCCGTTCGGCGGCTACAAGGCCAGTGGCGTCGGCCGGCAGAACGGGACGGCCGGCTTCGACCAGTACACCGAGATCAAGTCCGTCTCGTACCCGGCCTCATAAGGAGAATCATGGATCTGTTCGACGACCTCGAGGATTTCGGCGCGTTCGACGACGTCGTGTCAGGCGATGTCCGGGATCCGTACACGGAGATGGCGCGGCTGCGCCGCGAGGAGGGCATCCAGCGCATCGACATGTCAGTGATGCCGGGGGAGGAGGGCAAGCCGCTGTTCATCGTGTACCGCCACGAGGACATCGCGACGATGCTGCGCGACAACGAGACCTTCTCGTCGGCAATCGTGATCCAGGCGTTCGGTGAGGTGCTGGGAAAGCGGGTGATGCTCGGCATGGATGAGCCCGAGCACGGCCGACACCGGGCGCTGGTGTCAAAGGCCTTCTCGCAGAAGGCGCTTGCGCGGTGGGAAGAGGGCCTAGTCGGTCGCGTCGGAAATGAGCTGATCGACGGCTTTGCCGGCAGCGGTCTGATCGCCGGCAGCGGCCGGGTGGACTTGGTCAAAGGCTTCACCTTCCCCTATCCGACCCGCATCATCGCCGGCCTGCTGGGGTTGCCGGAGGAGGACTATCCGCAGTTCCAGCGGTGGTCGATCTCGCTGTTGTCGTTCACCGTCAACCCCGAACGCGGCAAGGCCGCCTCGAAGGCGCTGGAGGAGTACTTCGCGCCGATCCTCGCGGCTCGCCGCGCCGACCCGCGGGACGACCTGATCAGCAGCCTGGCCGTAGCGGAGATCGACGGCGAGAAACTCGACGACGACGAGATCTTCTCGTTCCTCCGGCTGCTGCTGCCCGCGGGCGTGGAGACGACCTACCGGTCGCTGGGCAATCTCCTGCTCGGGCTGTTGACACATCCGGACCAGCTCGACGCGGTCCGTGCCGACCGATCGCTGATCCCGCAGGCCATCGAGGAAGCGGTGCGGTGGGAAGCGCCACTGCTGACCATCACGCGGGTCGCCGCCCACGACACTGTGCTTGGGGGAGTGGACATTCCGGCAGGCTCATCGGTGATGCCGATGCTCGGGGCCGCGAACCGGCAGGACGACCGCTACCCCGATCCCGACCGCTTCGACATCTATCGGGTGGCCCGCACTCCCATCTCGTGGGGGCACGGCGCGCACGTATGCCTGGGCATGCACCTGGCCCGATTGGAGATGCGGGTGGCGCTGAACTTGCTGTTCGACCGGCTGCCCAATCTGCGCCTGGACCCAGAGGCCGCGGACCCGCACATCCGCGGGCAGGTCTTCCGGTCGCCCACTGCCTTGCCGGTGCTCTTCGGCTGACATCGAGGAACTGCACATGACCGACATCGAGCCGATCAACTTCTTCGCCGCTCCGTCGCTGATCGACGATCCGTACCCGTACTTCGACGAACTGCGGGCGAAATGCCCGGTTCTGGAACAACCCCATCATGGCGTGCTGGCGGTGTCGGGTCACTCGGAAGCGCTCGCCATCTACAAGGACGGCGCGTTCTCGTCGTGCGTGTCGGTGGCAGGTCCGTTCTCCGGCTTGCCTTTTCAGCCGGAAGGCGACGACATCAGTGAGTTGCTCGAGGCGTATCGCGACCAGATTCCGATGAGCGAGCACATCGTGACGCAGGACGGTGCACTGCACGCCCGGACACGCGGGCTCCTGAGCCGGCTGCTGACCCCCAAGCGGCTCAAGGAAAACGAGGACTTCATGTGGGAGTTGTCCGACCAACTGCTGGACCGGTTCATCTCCCGCGGGTCGTGTGAGTTCCTGGCCGACTACGCGCGGCCGTTCTCCGGACTCGTGATCGCCGACCTGCTGGGTATACCCCGCTCCGACCACGACGAGTTCCGGGCGGTGAACGGGACTCAGGTGGTCGGCGACATCACGGATGACACCATCACGCGCACGCACAATCCCTTGGAATGGCTGGACGAGAAGTTCACCGGCTACATCACCGAGCGTCGCCGCGAGCCGCGGGCTGACGTGCTGACTGAGATGGCGCAGGCCAAATATCCCGACGGATCGACGCCGGAGATCATCGACGTCGTACGCCTGGCGACCTTCGTGTTCGCCGCGGGCCAGGAGACCACCACGAAGCTGTTGAGCTTCGGGCTGCAGATCCTTGGCGAGGACCCGGACATGGCGAAGCTGTTGCGCGAAAACCGCGACCTGATAACGCCTTTTGTGGAGGAGGCGTTGCGCATGGAGAGCCCGGTCAAGTGTCACTTCCGGATGGCGCGCACGTCGACGACCGTCGGTGAGGTGCCGGTGCCCGCCGGTTCGATGGTCATGCTCCTGCCTGGGGCGAGCAACCGGGATGAGCGAAAGTTCGAGCAGCCCGACGAGTTTCGCCTCGACCGGCCCAACGTGCGTGAACACATCGCCTTCGGCCGAGGGAGCCATTCCTGCCCCGGCGCACCGCTGGCGCGGGCGGAGGGCCGCATCTCGCTCAACCGCATCCTCGACCGGATGACCGGCATTCGCATCAGCGAAGAACACCACGGCCCAGCCGGCGCGCGGCGCTACACCTACGAGCCCACCTGGCAGATGCGGGGACTCACCGAGCTGCATCTGGAGTTCAGTCCCGCCGGTTAGGACGGGTCTGGCGCAGTGACCGACCGCGCCGCGCCGGCTGTTGTGCGCGTCGAAGTGAGCGGGCGTTCCTATCCGCCAACTAGCCTGTGGGACTGTCTGTTTCGCCGTCATCGTTGTCCCCTTCTTCTTCGGTGGGGTAGAGCGTGGGGTGGTGGTACTGGTTGGTTCTTGGTTGGCCGACGTCCAGCAGTGGTGGTGGGGTCCAGTGGGTGCGGCCGTCGGGGCCCATGGTGGTGCTCCAGCCACCGGTGTCGGCGAGCCGGTTGTCGCAGCCGCAGGCGAGGGTGAGGTTGGTGATGTCGGTGCGGCCGCCGTGTTTCCACGGGATCAGGTGGTGGGCTTGGGAGCGGGAGGCGGGGGCGGTGCAATTGGGTCGGGTGCAGCCCAGATGGGCGGCGAACAACGCCAGGCGCTGACCAGGCGTGGCGGTGCGGCGGGCCCGGGCCAGATACAACGGAATGCTGCTGTGCTGGTCGAACACCGTCAAATAGTGATGCGCACCCTGACCTGCCATGCGGATCAAATCGCGGATCGGCAATCTACCGCCGGTGTGGGTGACCGCGAGGCCGGTGCCACGTTCCAGGTCGGCCACCGTGGCGGTCGCGACCACCGTGACCGGGAGCCTGTTGTGTTCGCCGAGCATGCCGGAGGTCAGGGCCATGCGGGCAACCCAGGTCTGCGCATCGTGTTGGCGCTGGGCCAGGGTGCGGGTGTCGTTCGCGATCTGCTCGGCGGTCGGTGTCCCTGAGTAGCAGGGTGTCTCATCGGCCGGGTTGCACATGCCGGGGGCGGCGCATTTGTCGTAGATGGCATCCCAGTACGCCCGGGCTTCGGGGGTCATGGTGCCGGACACCTCGCTGGTCCCATCCCGGCGTTGCTTACCGTGGCTGATACCGCGCTTGCGGTCGCGTTCGGTGTCGTCGGGTTCGGGGCCGTCCTGGTCGAGTTCGTAGAGCAGTTTGTTGGCCGCAGTCCGCAGTTCCTCGGGGGTCTGGTGCCTGGCCCCGGCGACCAGCGTGTGCTGGGACTGCATAGCGGTGGTTACGTCCACCCAGTTCGGCAGGTTCGCGATGAAATGGGCGATCACTTCCACGTGCTCGGCGTTGATCTCGCCATCCGCTTGCGCCCGCGCCGCCTCCTCCCATAGCGGCGGCAGGACCTCGCCGGTCAACCCGGTGCGGGGACCGAGGTGTTCCATGTCGCGGACCCGGCGGCGGGCTTCCATGCCGCTGATGTGCAGACGGGTCTGCAGGACGTCGGGCCAGTTCTTCGCCCCGATGTCTTTCGGGCCGGTTTGGGCGACCAGGGCCGCCAGGATGCGGTGGTCCAGCGCTTCCGCGGCGCACTTCAGTCGTTCGCGCCGGGACTGCAACTCCAACAACTCCGGCACACTCAACCTGCTGTAGTCCAGGGCGGCGATCCGGGCGGCGTCGGCTTCGAGGTCGGCGTAGGCCTCCTCAACGACAGCCGGATCGGTGAATCCCATGCTCGAACACTAGTTCGAAGCACCGACAAGTGGCTGTGACAAATGTGCCCTCAGTTACCTACCGTGACCAGCGAAATCAAAGTGACCAAAGTTTTTTCGGGGGTCAACTCAGCATGTGATATTGGCATTCTCTATTTTGGAGAATACGATCCCCAGTGTCATGACTGGTCTTCGCAGCCCTGTAAACCGCACCGTCCCCGCGGATCTCGCCGCCCGGTACCGAGACAACGGCTGGTGGACCACCGAGACCGTCGGTGACCTGCTGGCGGCCGGCCTGCGGGCCGCGCCCGACGCGGACTTTCGGATTCACTCGGCCGTCCGGGGCTGGTCGGGCACCTACGCCGAGGCCGAGCGCGTGGCGCGTCGACTCGCGGCGGGACTGCGGGCGCGGGGCGTCGGACCCGGAGACGTCGTGGCCTTTCAGCTGCCGAACTGGATGGAAGCCGCCGCGGTGTTCTGGGCGTCGGCGTTCCTGGGCGCGGTCGTCGTCCCCATCGTGCACTTCTACGGCCGCAAGGAACTGGCGCACATCCTCGCCGATGCCGGCCCGCGGGTCTTCATCACCGCCGACAACGCCGGCCGCCCGGCTTACCACGCCGATCTGTGCGCCGACGTGCCGATCGTCGGAGTGGTGGGCCGCGATTTCGACGACCTGCTCGCCGACTCACCCATGGCGGGCACCCTTTCCGTCGACCCGGCGACGCCGGCGCTGATCGCCTACACCTCGGGAACGACGAGCAACCCCAAAGGCGTGGTGCACACCCACCAGTCGCTGGTTTGCGAGACGCGCCAACTCAACGCCGGATACCCGACCAAACGCGGCAAGGAGCTGACCGTCGCACCCGTCGGCCACTTCATCGGCATGGTCGGGGCGTTCCTGATCCCGGTGCTGGAAGGACGGCCCATCAACCTCTGCGACAGCTGGGATGCCGGCCAGGTGCTGGCGCTGATGAAACGCGACGGACTGGCGGTCGGCGGCGGACCGCCGTACTTCGTCACCAGCCTGCTCGACCATCCCGATTGCACCGACGAACACCGCGCGTTGCTGAAAACCGTTGGCCTGGGCGGATCCTCGGTGCCTGCTGCGGTAACGCGCCGACTGTCCGACCTGGGTGTGTTCGTCTACCGCGCGTACGGCAGCACCGAACATCCGTCGATCACCGGCACTCATCCGACCGCGCCAGAGGAGAAGCGCCTCTTCACGGACGGCGACCCACGGCCCGGTGTCGAGATCCGGCTGACCGCGGACGGTGAGATCTTCAGCCGTGGCCCGGACCTGTGTCTCGGCTACACCGACGACGCACTCACAGCGAAGGCCTTCGACGACGAGGGCTGGTACCGCACCGGTGATATCGGATTCCTCGACGAGGACGGGTATCTCACCATCACCGACCGCAAGTCCGACGTGATCATCCGCGGCGGCGAGAACGTCAGCGCGGTGGAGGTCGAAGAGGTGCTGCTGAGCATGGCGGGCATCTCCGACGCGGTGGTGGTGGCCGCTCCCGACGCTCGGCTCGGAGAGCGGGTGGCCGCCGTCGTGCGGGTCCGGCCCGGCCGGGTACTGCCGACGCTCGAGCAAGTGCGTGAGCACTTCGCCAAGGCCGGTGTGGCGCGGCAGAAGTGGCCCGAGGAGCTGCACGAGGTCGCGGACTATCCGCGGACCGCGAGCGGCAAGGTGCAGAAATTCCTGGTGCGCCAAGGACTTCGGTCATGACCTGGCGCACGATCCCGGAGATGGTGCAGAGCACCGCCGACCGGTTCGGCGATGCGGAGGCGCTGGTCGACGGGCCGCTGCGGCTGTCGTACACCGAACTCGCGGGGCGCATCCGGCGCGCGGCCGGGGCGTTTCATGGGCTGGGGGTCGCCAAGGGTGACCGCGTCGCCATCTGGGCGCCCAACTCCGCCGGCTGGGTGGTCGCCGCATTGGGGCTGGTGACCGCGGGGGGTGTCGTGGTCCCGGTCAACACCCGGTTCAAGGCCGACGAGGCGGCCGACATCATCATCCGCAGCGGCGCCAAGGCGGTACTGGTCGAGAGAGGTTTTCTCGGACGGGATTTCGATGTTCCCGCCGGCGTCGCTGCGATCGACCTCGAGCCGGGCTTCCTCGACAGCGCCGAGCCCTTCGAGTGCCCGGACATCGACGGTGATGACATGGCCGACATCATCTACACGTCAGGCACCACGGGGCGACCCAAGGGCGTGATGATGAACCACCGGCAGACGTTGCGCCAATACGCCGAATGGTGCGACCGGGTCGACCTTCGTGAAGGCGACCGGTACCTGATCGTCAATCCGTTCTTCCACACCTTCGGCTACAAGGCGGGGATCATCGCCTCGCTGATCCGCGGCGCAACCATGCTGCCGGTTGCGGTGTTCGACGCCGAAGCCGTCGTGGAACTCGTTGAGCGCGAACGGATCACCATGCTTCCGGGGCCGCCGACGCTCTACCACTCCCTCCTCGCGGTGCCCGACAAAGCGCGGCTCGCGACGTTGCGTTCCGGCGTCACCGGTGCTGCTGACATTCCCGTGGAGTTGGTGCGCCGCGTCCTGCACGAGCTGCCATTCCAGACGCTCGCCACGGGGTACGGGCTCACCGAGTGCGGCACGGCCACGATTTCCCGGCCGGATGATTCCTTCGAGGACATCGCAAGGACGGTGGGCCGGCCATCGGATGGCGTCGAGGTGCGCATCGCGGACGACGGGGAAGTGCTGGTCCGTGGCTACACCGTGATGGCGGGATACCTCGATGATCCGGTGGCCACCGCCGAGGCCGTCGACGACGACGGCTGGCTGCACACCGGTGATCTCGGGTCGTTCGATGACGACGGTCGGCTGCGCATCATCGGCCGGAAGAAGGACATGTTCATCGTCGGCGGCTTCAATGCGTATCCGGCGGAGATCGAGGGCTATCTGCTCGAGCACCCGGCAGTGGATCAGGTTGCGGTCATCGGTGTTCCCGACGACCGGCTGGGGCAAGTGGGTATGGCGTTCGTCGTGCCGGCGGCCCCGGTGACCGAACAGCAGTTGATCGCGTGGAGTCGGGAGCGGATGGCGGGCTACAAAGCACCGCGATTCGTCGAATTCGTCGGGAAGCTGCCGCAGAACGCCACCGGCAAGGTCAGCAAAGACGTCCTGGTGGCGATGGCCGGTCCGACGTTGGAGCGGCGCGCCAAC
Organism: Mycolicibacterium sp. CBMA 226; assembly: GCF_009729075.1. GTDB lineage: Bacteria > Actinomycetota > Actinomycetes > Mycobacteriales > Mycobacteriaceae > Mycobacterium. The sequence goes on from NZ_VTGY01000025.1 coordinate 36,790, forward strand.
GCGACGTCGTCCGCCCGCTGAACAAATGACGAGAATCTTATTCTCGCAGCTAGGCGTGTATATCCAGCGAGTCGTACGACCGCTCTGGAAATAGCGTTATCGTTTCTGATAACGTCATTTGCAATGATGGTCGGATCAGGAGGTGTCCATGCTGCCGCGGCGCAACGACGATGGTGCACTGCACGGCACTCCACCGCGAGTCCGGCTGTGACGTGCCCATGGCGGATGGTAGGCATAACGGAGTCCGTCGAGTCGGCGGCATCGGACTCCGACTCATGACCCCGAAGAGCGCGATGGCCGAAGAGCTAGCCCATGCACAGAACGACGACGCGGCGATGCTGGCCGCGGAGGCCGAAGCGGAAGCCGAAGCCGCCGAAGCGGCAGCCGAGGCGGCGCGTGCGCGGGCACGAGCCATCCGGTTGCGTCGGCAGGCGCAGGAGTCGGCGGCCGCCGTGGATGCAGTTGCCCTTGAGGAGGGCTCGGTCGACGAGGCCCCGGTCGGCGAAGCCGTGGTGGACGAGACCGTGGTGGACGCGGCGGCAGTAGACGAGACCGCGGTGGCTGAGCCGCAAGTGGCTGACACCGAACGCGGGGAGGAGCCTGAACCTGTGGCCGAGCAGGCGGAGCCTGTGTCGTCCCGGCGACGTCTCCGCACCCTGCTCGCGGCCGGCGCGGCCGCACTGCTGATCGCCGCACTGTTGGGGATCAGCGCCGCGATCCTGTGGCATCACCGCGGTGTCGAGGCCGACAGGCAGCAGGCAGCCGAATTCGCCGCGGCGGCCCGGCTGGGCGTGGTGAACATGACGTCGCTGGATTTCAATAACGCCAAAGAAGGCGTCCAGCACATCCTCGACAGTTCGACGGGCGAATTCAAGGCCGACTTCGCTTCGCGCGCAACCGACTTCGTCAAGGTGGTGCAGGATTCCAAGGTCGTGACGAAAGGCACCGTCAACCTCACTGCGGTGCAGTCGATGAGCAAGGACTCGGCGGTGGTGCTGGTCGCCGCCACCTCGGAGGTCACGAATTCCGCAGGCGCGAAGAACGATCCACGCTCGTGGCGGCTGAAAGTCACAGTGAGCCGCGATGGCGATGTGCTCAAGATGGCGAAGGTGGAGTTCGTACCGTGAGTGTCAAGAGCGTGAGCATCAAGAAGTGGTGGCTGCCGATCGTTGTGGTGCTACTGGTCGCCGCGTCAGGGGCGCTGGCGGGTTCGCTGTACTGGACCCAGTACCGGCCGGACAAGCAGACCGATGCCGGCGCCGAGCGCACCGTGATCGATGCGGCGTCGGCTGGTGCGGTGGCCCTGCTGTCCTATTCACCTGACACGTTGGACAAGGATTTCTCGGCTGCCAAGTCGCATCTCACCGGCGATTTCCTCACGTATTACAGCCAATTCAGCCAGCAGATCGTCGCGCCGGCCGCCAAGCAGCGTGGCGTGAAGACGACCGCGTCCGTGGTGCAGTCCGCGGTCTCGGAGCTGCAACCCGACTCGGCCGTCGTACTTCTGTTCATCGATCAGGAGACGCGGAGCACCGAGCGGCCGGAACCGAGCCTGGCGGCCAGCAGTGTTCGGGTCACCATGGCCAAAAGCGGTGGCAATTGGCTGATTTCGAAGTTCGATCCTATCTAGACGGAGTCCTCCGTGAGCCTTGCCATTCTGCTCGACATGGCGGCATCGGCCAATCCCGACCGTGTCGCGATCGTCTCCGGCCAAACCCGCTGGACCACAGCTGAATTGAACCGGCTCGCCGACGGCGGGGGTGGTGTCGTCGCGGCGTCCGGCGCAGCCAGCGTCGCGTACATCGGGACGGGTGGCGCCATGCTGCCACTGCTCATCTTCGCGTCGGCGCGGGCGAACCGCCCACTGACGCCGCTGAATTACCGCCTCAGTCCGGGCGCGTTGCGCGACCTCATCGCACGGTTGCCGGATCCCCTGGTGATCTACGACGAGGAATACGCCGACGTCGCCGCGAACCACGACCATGCCATGGCCTCGAAAGCCTTCGTCGACGCGGCGAAGACTGCGGACGCCGCAGTCGAATTCGCCGACCCCGATGATGTTGGCATCGTGCTGTTCACCTCCGGCACGACGAACAAGCCGAAGGCAGTCGAACTCTCGCATCACAATCTGACCAGTTACGTCACCGGCACCGTCGAATTCGACTCCGCAGATGCACAAGACGCCGCGCTGATCTGCGTGCCGCCGTACCACATCGCCGGCGTGAGTGCGGCCCTGTCGAATCTGTACGCGGGCCGGAAGATGGTGTACCTGCCAAAGTTCGACGCCGCCGAATGGCTGCGGCTGGCGGCTGTGGAAGCTGTCACTTCGGGCACCGTGGTGCCCACCATGCTGGACCGCATCGTCGGCGAACTCGGGCGCGGCGCGACGGTTCCGCGTTCGTTGCGCAACCTGGCCTACGGCGGCTCGAAAGTGCCGCTGCCGCTGGTGCGTCGGGCCCTCGACCTGTTGCCCGACGTCGGGTTCGTCAACGCCTACGGGTTGACCGAGACCAGTTCGACCATCGCCGTGCTCACCCCTGAGGACCACCGCACGGCACACCAGGCGCAGGACGCGGACGTCCGGAAACGGCTGGGATCAGTCGGCAGACCGGTGCCCGGTATCGAGGTGGAGATCCGGTCCGAGGACGGTAAACCGTTGGGCCACGGCGAGATCGGTGAGCTCTTCATCCGTGGTGAGCAGGTGTCGGGCAAGTACACCGACCTCGGTTCGGTGCTCGACGAGAACGGCTGGTTCCCGACGCGCGACCTCGCCTGGCTCGATTCCGAGGGGTTCCTGTTCATCAACGGCCGGTCCGACGACACGATCATCCGCGGGGGAGAGAACATCGCGCCCGCCGAACTCGAGGATGTCCTTGTCGAACATCCGGACGTGCGCGACGTCGCGGTGGTCGGCGTGCCCGATCCTGAATGGGGACAGATCATCGTCGCGGTCGTCGTCCCCGAAGCCGACGCGTCGCCCGATCCCGAGGCACTGCGTCAGCATGTGCGGGCGGCCCTGCGCGGGTCCCGAACGCCGGACCGCGTGGTGTTCCGGGACGAGTTGCCGACGTCCCCGACGGGCAAGGTGTTGCGGCGCGAACTGGCCGGTGAACTGAGCGTCGCGGTGAGCTAGCGGAATTCAGCGCCCTGACCGCCAGGGGCCACGACTGCGGGCACGACGTCCGCACCGGCGGCGGCCCGGATTGCCTTCTTCGCCGCGTTGCGCGCGGACTGCACCTCGGAACGCCGTTCGTCGATGAGGCGGCCGAACTCCCGGGACAGCACCGGGCGGTCGGTGAGGAGCCGTTGAATCTCGTCGTGTTCGATCTGCAGCAGCACCACTTCGTCGAGGGCGTGCGCGTACGCGAGGTTGGCCTGGTGGGTGAAAGCAGCAACGCCGAGGAGAGTACCCTTGTCGAGGCTGCGGACCGCGGTGACGGACCCGTCGGCCGCCGGCACCGTCAACCGCACCCGTCCAGAGACGAGCACCGTGATGGTCTTCGGGACCTCACCGGGTTCCTGGATGAGTTCGCCTGTGCCGTAACGGATCAGCCGCGCGTAGGGCATCAGGGCCTGCTGGTCGCTCTGATTCAGCCGCAAAGCCGGTGCGGCAACGTCGTCGAGCGCCTCCTCGAGGCGTTTCGGCGTCGAGTAGTCGTCGGCGACACCGTCGAGATGCAGTTTGTCGCGCCGCGCGGCGTACCAGGCCCAACGGAGGAACGTGGCCTGCACGGCGTCGTCGTCGCCGGGTGACTTGAGGCCGATGGTCGTGCGGTACTTGTGGTTTCCGATCGGCACCGTCGATGGCTCGACATCGTCACCGCGGTCCGGCAGGTTGGTGGCGATCCGGGTGAGGGTCGCGCACACCTGGTCGGGCGAATCCGTCGCGGCGAACGTGGTTGTGACGGTGGTGTGCGCGGTGGTCAGCCGGCTCAGGTTGGTGAAGGACGTGCCGGCCAGCACCGAGTTGGGGGTGATCTGCACGCCGGAACTGGATTCGATGTGGACGGCCCGCCAGTTCACCTCGACGACGCGGCCGCGGGCCGCCGAGGTGTCCAGCCAGTCGCCCATCCGGAACGGCTGCTCGAAAAGCATGAACAAGCCGGACACGATCTGGCCGACCGAGTGCTGCAACATGAGGCCGATGACCACTGAGCTCACACCGACCGCGGTGAACACGCCTTTGACGTTGGCGCCCCAGATGTAGCGGGAGATGACCGCCAGGCCCAGGATGATGAGCACCATTCGGGCCACGTCGACGAAGATGCGCGGGATTCGGCTCCGCCACGACGTCTCTGGTGCGCTCGCGAACACGGTGTTGCTCAGGCCGGAGAGCACCAGCAGCAGCGTCAGGAACACCAGCACGGTTGCCACGATCCGGATGGGCATGTCGCGTGCGGGGACGACGGCAACCTTCAGCAGCAGGAAGAGCACCGCCACGACCGGCAGCACGTAGGTGCGTAAGAGTCCCACAGGCGCCGCCAGTGGACTGTTCCGCCGAACGAGGGAACGACGCCATTCGGTGAGGATGATCAGACTGGCGGGCAGGCCGATGGCGATGACGGCGACCCACAAGAACCACGACGGCCCCGAGGCGTACATGGTCACCGCCGTCCCGTCAGCCGCCAGACGGGCTCCTCGGCGTCCCCAACGGTGGACTGTCCCGCCTGGGTGAACCGGTGAGTGTCATGCACGGCGTCGCGCACCCGCGACGTGATGTAGATGCCGGGTTCGCCGCCGCCGGCCTGGATTTGATACGCCAGGTCGGCCGCGCTGCCCCACATGTCGTAGATCATCGTGGTGCTGCCCACCAGGCCGCTGGTGACCTCGCCGGTGTCGATCCCGGCCCGGAAACCGAGTTGCAGATTGTCCTCGGCGTTGAGCCGGGCCACGATGCGTTGCATCTCGATCGCGAACGCCACGATGCGCTCGACGTTGTCCAACCGCGGCACGTTCAGGCCGCAGCTGGCCGTGTAGCCGTTGCGCAGGATGCGCATGGGCTCAACGCCGTTCCGTTCGGCCGCGTCGTCGAACTGGCGAACCAATTCGTTGACGACGGTGAGGAATTCGTCCGACGGCAGCTCGCCGGCGAGGGTGTCCAGGCCGTCGATGTCGGCGAACAGCACGGCGACGTCCTGGTGGCTCTCGCTGATCGTCTCCTCGCCGCGCCGGTACCGCTCTGCGACCGACTCAGGCATCAGCGACCGCAGCAACTGGGCGTTCTCTTGGCGTTCGCGGCGCAGCAGATCGTCCTTGACGCCCAACAGCCGGCTCATGTCGTTGAAAGTCTTGGTCAGATCACCGAATTCGTCCCGGGTCCGCGCCGGGATAACGGCGTCGTAGTCGCCTCGGCCTACCTTCTGCGCGCCGGTCTCGAGCCGGCGGATGGGCCGCACGAACAATTGGGCCAAGGCCATGGCGGCCAGGCAGTCCAGGATGACGATCGCGGTCAGTGCCACGCCCATGGTCCTGGTGAAGACCCGTTCGGGCGCAAAGGCTTCCGCGGTATCGATCTTGGCCACGATCGTCCACGTCACATCGGGCCCGACGGACACCGGCGCGTAGGACTGCAGGGTCTCCTGGCCGAGGTAGTCGGTGGTGATCCGGGTCCCGGTCTGGCCGCGTTGCGCCGCCCGGGTGGCGTCGCCACCGACGGGCTGGATCAGAGTCGTGCCGCCGAGGCGGATTGCCCGCTCCGCCAATTCGGCGGGCGTCCCGGCCGCGGTGACCTCACGTCGGAAGGCCTCCTTGTTCTCGACGAACAAGCGCGAATTCGACCGCATCAGATCGTCGGCCCCGGCGAGGTAGGTTTCGCCGGTGGCGCCGAGACCGTTGTCCTGCCATTTACCGTTGAACGTCATCAGTGCGTTGATCCCGGTGATGGGAAGCTGGAGCGCGAGGACTCCTATCGTGCGGCCGCCGGCCACGACGGGCGCTCCCATCCAGGCGACGGGGTGGTCGCCGGCGGGGTGATAGGTCTGGAAATCGGTGACCGAGACATAGTCGACCCGGTCAGCGCCCATCGCTTTCACGTAGGCCTCGTGCAGATTCCCTTGTTCGTACGGTCCGGACAGGACGTTGGTCCCGAGGTCGGCACGCTTCTTCGCCGAATACACGATGTTGCCTGCTGGGTCGATCAGGAGCGCGTCGCCGTAACCGAACAAGTTCACGATCTTGTCGAAGAACGGGTCATAGCGCGTTGCCGCGGCCGCCCAGGCGCTGGGATCGGGGACAGGTGCCGGCCTGTCCGGCTGCGCGGCGGGGACCGCGTAGTGGGCCTGCAGGTACTTGGCGGCGTTGGTCGACGGCAACAGCACGTCGATGTTGAGCTTCGCGCCCGTCGCTTGTTCGATCGGGTTGATCAGCTCTTTGTCGTAGTAGTTGACAATGGCCTGCTGCTGTGCGGGATCGATTGGGGCGTTGGCCAATTCGTTGAATCCAGCGCTGAAGGCCTGCAGCGCGTCGGCCATCGCCGGGCCGCTGGTGTAGACGAGCAGCGCCTTCTTCAAGGTGGAGACCTGAGTGCCGAACTGGCGCGCCTGGGTCTCTCGGACCTGGGTGAGCCGGTCGAAGGCCGCGTTTCGCAACGACGCCTGCCCGGTCTGGTAACCGATGAATCCCACCACGGCCGCCGACACGATGCTGGCCCCCAACAGCATGGTGATGAGCTTCGACTGGATGCTGAAGCGGCCGCGCACCCGCCGCAACCGGACTTCTGGCGCCGGTGCAGCGGTTGTGATGGACGGGCCGGCCGAACCATCGTCGGCAGCCGTCACGACCTCATCGCGATCCTCCAGCGGAGGGTTGACCATCGGGCCTCCTGTCTTCGGCAGCAAGTACATCACGCCCGCTGTCGATCACTGGCCGGTTACGGCAGGTGGAGCCCGAAAACTCGGGTGTTCTATGGCCTTTCGGCCGAAGTGCCGAGGAGGCCGGTCAGCGCACCAGGCGGGCGGCAACCTGGGCGTAGATCTCACCCAATTTGTGGGGATCGCGGTGCGTACGCGAGGGGAACCAGCGGCAGACGTCGACGCACAGCGACGAGATCGCCATAACGACGTCGTCGAGGTTGTCGACGTGGAATTCGCCTGTCGCCATACCGGATTCGATGATGTTGGCGATCACGGCGGTGACCTGGTGGCGCAGTGGTGCGATGGTGCGGTAGTGGGCCGCCGTCAGTCCGTGCAACTCGTACTGGACCACCCTGGCCTGCTTGCTGTTTTCCGCGTGCCAGGCGGCGAATGCCGCGACGACCGCGTGGAAGCGCTCAGCGGGCGGTGCGGCGGCCTCATCGGTGGCACGCAGCGTCGCCAGCAGGCTGCCGTGCCCTTCCAGTGCGATGGCGTAGAGCAGCTCTTCTTTGGACCGGTAATGCGGGTACATCGCCGTCGCGCTCATGTTGAGGCGTTTGGCTATCTGGCGGGTGGAGCTGCCGCCGTAGCCGGACTCGGCGAATGCCTCGATGGCCGCGCGCCGGATGCGTTCGGCGGCGGCCGAATCGGTCGTCCGGTCGGTCTTCATGTGCACGTGATCGTACACACAGTTGACACGGGCCTGGTCGATAGGCGATATTAGCAATCGCTTAGAAAATGAGCGACTGCTAATGTTCGGCTGCTTTGGAAGGTAGAACAACGTGACTGATTTCATGTCTCGGCGCGACCTGGACTTCTTGCTGTACGAGTGGCTCGACGTGGTCGAGCTCACCAAGCACGACCACTTCGCGGAGCATTCGCGTGACACCTTCGACGCCGTCCTCGACCTGAGCGCTGACATCGCGACCAAGCGTTTCGCGCCGCACAACAAGAAGGCCGACCACAACCCGCCGTTCGTCGATGAGAGCGGCAAAGTGGTGCTGATCGACGAGGTCAAGCAGGCACTGGACGACTTCAACGGCGCGGGCCTGATGGCGAGCGCGTTCGACGAGCGCGTCGGCGGCATGCAGCTGCCCAACGTGGTGGCGCAGTCCTCGGCCGCGTTCTTCCGTGCGGCCAACCCCTCGACCTTCTCGTACGCGTTCCTCACCGTCGGCAACGCGAACCTGCTGACCGAATACGGCACCGAAGAGCAGATCGACACCTGGGTTCGCCCGATGCTCGAGGGCCGGTACTTCGGCACCATGTGCCTGTCGGAGCCGGATGCAGGCTCGTCGCTCGCCGACATCTCCACCAAGGCCACCAAGGCGGCCGACGGCACTTACCGCGTCACCGGCACCAAGATGTGGATCACCGGTGGTGACCACGAGCTGAGCGAGAACATCGTGCACCTGGTGCTGGCCAAGGTTCCCGGCGGTGGTCCCGGCGTCAAGGGCATCTCGCTGTTCATCGTGCCGAAGTATCTGACCGACGGCACCCGCAACGATGTCGCGCTCGTCAGCCTCAACCACAAGATGGGCAACCACGGCACCACCAATGCCCTGCTGAACTTCGGTGACGGCAGCCACCAGCCCACCGACGAGCCGGGTGCCGTCGGCTACCTCGTGGGCGAGGAGCACCGCGGCCTGGCCTACATGTTCCACATGATGAACGAGGCCCGTGTCGCCGTCGGCTCCATGGCCACCGCCATCGGTTACGCCGGTTACCTCACGTCGCTGGAATACGCCAAGGTGCGCACCCAGGGCCGTCCGGTCGGTGACAAGGACCCCTCGCGCGCGCAGGTCGCGATCATCGAGCATGCCGATGTCAAGCGCATGCTGCTGGCTCAAAAGTCTTACGTGGAAGGCGCTTTGGCGCTGGGCCTGTACTGTGCCCGCCTGGTTGACCAGATCAAGATCTTCACCGGCGCCGAGCGCGACGAGGCTGAGCTGATGCTCGAGGTCCTGACCCCGATCGCCAAGAGCTGGCCGTCGCAGTGGTGCCTGGAGGCCAACAACCTGGGCATCCAGATCCACGGCGGCTACGGCTACACCACCGAATACGACGTGGAGCAGCAGTACCGCGACAACCGTCTGAACGCCATTCACGAAGGCACGCACGGCATCCACGGCATCGACCTGCTGGGCCGCAAGGTCGTCATGCAGGGCGGCGCCGGCCTGAAGCTGCTGCAGCGGCGGATCGGTGAAACCGTCGAGACCGCTCTGAAGTCGGAGGCCACCGCCGGCTACGCGCGTGAGCTGCAGGCCCAGACCGAGCGCCTGGTCGAAGTGACTGCGACGCTGTGGGCCGCCGGCGATGCCGAGACCACGCTGGCGAACTCGACTGCCTACCTCGAGGCCGCCGGCCACATCGTGATGGCCTGGATCTGGCTGGAGCAGCTGAGCGCCGTCGGCGCCAACACCGGCAACTTCTACGACGGCAAACGTGCTGCGGCGCAGTACTTCTTCCGCTACGAGCTGCCGAAGGTGACGACCCAGCTGGACTTGCTGGCCAGCCTGGACCGCACCACCGTCGAGGCGCAGGTCGACTGGTTCTGAGCCGCTGAACCCACGCTGGAGTAGACGTAGGACCCGAGGTTTCCTCGGGTCCTACGTTCAGTTTTGGGCTACGGCATGACCGGTGGTGTGCCCCAGAAGTCGTTGAGCGGCGCGGCGAACGCGTCGTTGTTGGTCAGCGGTGCCAAACCGAGCGAATCCTCGATGGTGCGCAACAGGCTGTAGTGGTTGGCGTAGCTGGTGTCGGTGAAGTTACCCGACCGCATCCCGGCGCGGACGGCACCCGGTGATGGAATCGCCACGGTGACAACGCGATTGCCACCGTTGCCGAAGCCGAGCGACAGGTTGTCGGTATCTTCGTCGAACGTGATGAAGATGGCCGACTTCTGCGTCGGGTCGTTCCATACCTCCGAATTGAGAATGGTCGGGATGGTCTGCTGCACGAACTGGTCGGCCGCCTTGACGTTGTACTGGTGGTTGGTGAGCATGCTGCCGATGAAGTTGAGGTAACCGGCGGGGAAGTCGAGCGGCCCTTCACCGTTGTTGGCCTCGTTGGCCGCGAACCAGGCGAAGTTGGGCGCCGTGGCCGATGACTGGAGATCGGTCGCCATCTGGGTCAGCGGATGGAGATGGGCGTCGGCCCGAGCCTGGTTGTTGTAGATGTCGCTGTACGCCAGGAACGGCAACTGGTCGGGCGCGTAGTCACTGGTCGACACATACGGTCCGGCCGCGGACATGCCCTGCGCATACCCGGCCCAGGTCTTGCCGGCGGCTTCGATCCTGTCAGCGAGATTTGTCGCACTGATGCAATTGGTCGCGCAGTTGTAGCTGAGGCCGAAGTCGGAGCCGCCGAGGATCGGGTAATAGTTCGGATCACTCGGATGGGTGAGCGCGTAGTAGTCGGTTGCCACGCCATACGTGTTGATCAGGCTGTTGAGATACGGCGCGTTGGGGCTGCCGACGATGTCGTTGTAACCCTTGTTCTCCAAATAGACCATGAACACGTGGTCGAGCGCGCCGACAGTGGACTTCGGCGGCGCGGGCGGCGGCGGTGCAGGCAGGGCGGCGCCGACGGTGAATGACAGGTTGTCGGCGAACGCGTTGTTGTAGCCGCCGGTGAATGGGTTCAAGTCCTGCAGCGTCACGGTCACCTGTGCCGAGCGCGTGCCGACGGGAATGGTGCCTTCGGTGCTGCGTTCGAGTAGTCCGGTCTGGAACCAGCGGTCGAGTGGGCCTACGGGCGCAAGGCTACCGACCCCCACCTGCGTTCCGCCGGCATCGAGGAAGCGGACATTCACCAGAGCTTCTGACGGGTCGATCATCGCGCCGCCCAGGTACCCACTGAGTTTGAACGGCGTCGAGCCGGCATCGATGCTCGACGCGGCGCCGCTGAGATCGACGGTCTGGCTCAACGTAGAGGTCGCGACATTGCCGCCGCCGAAGAACTGCTTGTCTGCGGGGCCAGTAGGGTCACTCGGGAAATTGAAGATGGCGGGCAGCGTCGGGCCCGGTGTCGAGAGCCCCAACGGGATTTGGCGCGCCGTGCCGTATGGGATGACCGTCGGTGTGCCGGTGACGGTCCAGCCGGGAATGGAAACCGTGCTGCCGCCGGACAGCGATGGATCACCGAGCTCTGCACCCGGATTGGTCAGGAGGTTCGGGCTTGTCACATTCCAGGCCGAAACCACATGTGGCGGCAGGAGATTCGTCTCGATCTGCCTACGCACCCACGCCAGCACCGTCCACAGCGCCGGCGAATTGGCAGGCACGTTCGACGGCAGGGCCGACACCAGCGGCTGGAGTACGACTGCGATCAATTGTTTTGCGGCGGTGACGATTTGGCTGATCACGTTGGTTGTCGTCGGGGCCGACACGGTCGGGGTCACGACTGCCGCCAGCGGCGTTGCCGTGGCGGTATGGGCTATTGATGCGGTGGCCGGCACCGCCACTGCTGCGACGGTCAATGGTGCGGGGGAGTGGTTGATCGTGGCGGCAGTGGGTTGCGGCTGACTGAGTTTCTTTGCGCTGCCGGCGGATTCGTCGGTGCCGGGCGTCGAGGTCGGCGTGGTCTTTGCGGCGTCACTCGGGTGGCGGTTGGGGTTCGCGGTCCGGTGCCGGTCGGCCGTGTCGGTGCCTTTGCTGTCGGTGTTCGTGTTGTCGCTGCCCTGGTTGGACCGCTGCTTGGATTTATGGGTAGGGGACGGCGCGGAATCGTCTGACGTCGATGCCGGCGTGGCGCCGGGCTGAGCCGCTGTCGCCGAGGTGGGCGTGTGTGTCGGGCCCGGCTTACCAGGGCCTGCCGCCGCGTCCGTCGCATGTGAGGTGTCGGCCGATGTCGACGTCGATGCCGGCTCGGCGTAGGCAATCCCTTGGCCTGTGGTCAGGCATACGCCCACCCCGAGGAACACCGCCAGGGCCCCGACCCGACCGACATACCGTGCGCCACCCATGGTCGTTTCCTCCGCCCGCCCGCTGCCAATGTCTCGCGGTAACGGTAGAAAGAATTAACGTCGCAGTTAGCAGTTCCGCCTGGGATGAAGCTGGGAGTATTCGTACGGTTCCCCGTGATTTTGTCGATCATGGCCTGTCGCGGTGGACAAAGGCGGGCCGCCACCCCGTCTTGCGACGAGGTGGCGGCCTCTCTTGCACGCTAGATGCGAATGAACGCGCTACCCGCTGCGTCCCAGACGCCCCAGGCGCCCAGGTCGGGATCCCAGACCACCTGGAGTCCGGTGGCCCAGTCGGGGAGCGGCGGTGCCGGCGGAGTGCCGACCGGCGGCACCACCGGAACCTGGACCCACGACGGCACTGCGGTGAACGGGATGCGGTCCTGCGGTGCCGGCCCACCGTGCCCCGGAGGCGGCAGGTAGCCGTGCCCCGGCGGGAGCGGATTGCCGGGTGTCCCGGCATTCACGCCTGGTCCGGTCACCCCGGGAACCGGCGGTGGCGGGACCGGGGTGTGCGTATCGGCCTGGGCGATGCCGGCGCCGACACCGAGTCCGGCCAGGCCGAGCATGCTGGTCGCGATTGCACGCGCTGCGGTCTTCTTCAAGGTCACGTTTCGAACTCCTTGCGTGTGCTCGTGATGAAAGAGGAATCGCTTCTTCCGCGCTGTCCCGCGGCAGAACAACTCCACGACCCCCGCAACACACGTACCCATGAGCGCGGTCGCGAAACCACGCAATGTCGATGAGTCGACGATTTGGCGGTGTCAGATGAATCTGCGCCGCAGCGCAAACGATCGTCAGTGGCGCCGACGCGAAGCCGGGTGTCCGTGGTCGGAAAGGTCTGGCCACGGTGGCCGCCGCAGCAGCGCCAGGCAGCCGATCGTCGCGGCCACCAGGCCTGTCGCCACACCGATCAACGCAATCCGGTCCGCGTCCACGGCAGGCACCCAAGAGGTCCCGCCGTCACGGATGACGAAGACACCCAAAGGTTTTGCTGTCGTGCTCGAACCTGAGTGGCTGACCTTGGCGACGGGGATGACGGTCGATCCGTCGGGCGTGTGGTACGGCTCGGCGAACACTCGCCCGGCTGCGTCGTCGGCGAACTGGTCGAGAAAAGCTTCGGGATTCTGCAACCTGGCCTCCGCGTTTGATCGAGCGTGGATGGTCGCCAGCGTAATTCGACGGCACCGTGATGTGCCAGACCTGCACCGGCTACGGTCGGCTGGCCTGCCGGTTCAGCTGCCGGATGTGCCCGCACAACACGGTGGCGAAAGCGCACCACACGGGATACAGCGCCAGCGGAGCGGCCCGTTCACCGATGGCGTCGACGGCTCGCCGCGTCAGGTCGGCGCTGCTCACGGTGAGCGCGGCGCTGACGACGGTCGCGCTGCCGAATCGGCGGCGGTTGAAGAACAGCCAGGACCACGACGCGTTGAGTGCGAGATTCAGTGCGAGCCCGTTCCGGTAGGCGCGCCGCTCGATGTCGCGGCCGGTGGCGCCCAATTCATCGATGGCGGCCGCGGACACGACGGCGAGATCTGTGTAGAGCGCGGGCCAAACCACCGGGAACACTTCTCGCGGCGGTTGGTAAGCCGGCTTGTGCAGCTGTGCATACCAGCACGAGCGGACTGCGGGCGCGGTTGCCGCACCGCCGATCGCCGCGGTGGCGGCGGTTGCAAGCCCCGTGATCAGCAGGGTGGTGACACGCATGAAAATCCTTCCCCCGGTTGCGGCAAAACCGCGACGCCACTGGCCAATTGGCAGGCGCTCACTTTCGATGCTGCCATACGTGCCCGTGCCGCTACGGTTTCCGCGGCGCGGGGACGGCGGTGCCGGCCGCGCTGAGCGCGTGATATCGCCGTAGCGCCTCGGCGCGTTCTTCGTCGTGATCGATGATCGGTGCGGGGTAGTCGGGCGGGCGCGATCCGGATTTGAGGTGGGCGTCAGCGGCGTCGGCCAACTCGGGAACCCAGCGGCGGACGTACGAGCCGGTGGGGTCGAACTTCTGGCCTTGCGCCGTCGGATTGAACACGCGGAAGTACGGCGCGGCATCGGTGCCGCTGCCCGCGCACCATTGCCAGCCGTGCTGATTGTTGGCGATGTCGGCGTCGACCAGCTGCTCCAGGAACCAGCGGGCCCCCCACTGCCACGGCAGGTGCAGGTCTTTCACCAGAAAGGACGCGGTGATCATCCGCACGCGGTTGGGCATGAAGCCAGTCTGGCGCAATTGCCGCATGCCGGCGTCGACGAACGGGAATCCGGTCCGGCCGTCCTTCCAGGCGTCGAAGAGGCGCTCTGCGGCGTCGTCGGTATCGGTTTCGATGGCGTCGAAATCACGATTCCAGTTGTGCCAGGCGCTGTCCGGCCAGTGGTGCAGCACCGCGGCGTAGAAATCGCGAAAAGCGAGCTGGCGCAGGTACGCAACGTGACTGCTGTTGCTCAGGTCGAGGTCGTCCACCATGGTGCGCGGGTGAATCGTCCCGAACTTCAAGTGCACCGACAATTGACTGGTGCCATCGATGCCGGGCAGGTCGCGGCGTTCGGCGTAGTCGTCCAGTGCGGTGTCGACGAATCGTCGCCACTGGTGGCGCGCGGCCGCCGCACCGGCAGCGAAGCACGGCGGCACACCGGCGTCCGGGATGTCGGCCGGTTTCACCGCCCCGGCAGGCAAACTGCCCGGCTCGATCCATTGCGCCGATCGGGGACCGGTTCGGGCCGGCTGCCGCCAGCCGTGGTCACGCCAGCGCCGGAAGAACGGCGTGAACACCCGGTACGGGGTGTTGTCGTCTTTGGTGACCCGCCCCGGCGAGACCAGGTACGGGGACCCCGTCGCGACCAGTGGGATGCCGTCGAGCGCCGCCCGTACGCGCGCGTCCCGGCGCTGCCCGAACGGGGTGAAGTCTGCTGAAATATGCACGCCGCCGGCGCCGATCTCTCTGGCAATCAGCGGAATTCGCTCTTCCGGCCGGCCGCGGGTGATCAGCAGCCGGCTGTCGAGCTCCGTGTTCAGATGTCTCAGGCAGTCACCCAGGAACTGCAGCCGCCGCGCACTCGACGATGCTTCGAGCTGCGGATCGAGCACAAAGCATCCGAGTACGTCACGGTCCTGGGCGGTAGCCGCCGCCAGGGCCGGCAGGTCATGCAGCCGCAGGTCGCGGCGGAACCACAGAAGGGACGGCACAGGTCCATCTTCCAATGTCCGGCGAGGCTGTGGCGAACCGATGTGCGTGCTTTGCCCGGTTCGTATCGATACGGTACGGACATGGTGGATTTCGCCCTCAGGTCCTGCGGACTACGCGGCCATGCCACGTTCGCCCCCGACGAACCGGAGCTGGCGGCTCGCTTGCATGTGCAGACACCGGTCGGTGAGGCATGGCGATGTCTGCGGTGCGAGACGTTCGTCGTCGGTCCGCCGCGGGGGAAGGGCCCGGCGGAATCGGCACCCGAAGTGCCGCGTGGCCGGCTGCTGCGTGACCGTGTGCTGATGCGGATGCTGGCCGTCGAGCGCGTCTTCCGGTTTCTGCTGCTGGCTGCGATGTCCTACGGCGTGTTCAGAGTGCGAGCGGCGCGGGTACATCTGCGTGACATGTTCGAGAAGGACCTGCCACTACTGCGGCCTCTCGCCGATCAGCTCGGCTGGAACCTCGACAGCTCCAAGATCGTCCGCCACATCAACGACGCCTTCACGATGTCGAGCAGCACGCTGATGTGGATCGGGATCGGCATCGCCGTGTATGCGTTGATCGAATTGGTGGAAGCCGTTGGCCTGTGGGGCATGTGGCGCTGGGGTGAGTACTTCGCGGTGGTGGCCACCGGCATCTTCCTGCCGTTGGAGATCTACGAGCTGACCGAGAAGGTCACCGCGCTCCGGGTGGCGATGCTGTTGGTGAACGTCGTTGCGGTGCTGTGGTTGTTGTGGAGCAAGCGGCTGTTCGGCCTCAACGGTGGAGGTGCGGCATACCGGCAGGAGCACGAGACCGAAAGCCTGATGAGTGTCGAGCGGGCCGGCCTGGCCACGGCCTGAACTAGTCGGCGAACCGCTCGCGAAGTCGTTCGCGCAGCACCTGTTTGGCGATCTTGCCGTTGGTCGTGAGGGGCAGCGCGTCGAGGAAGGCGACATGCCGGGGGCGCTTGAACGCCGCGATGCGTTCGCGCACATGCGCGATGAGGGCGTCGGCATCCGGCTCCGTGCCGGCAACCGGTACGACGACCGCACAGATGGCCTCGCCCCAGTAGGGATCGGGAACACCCACGACCGCAACCTGATCCACATCCGGATGGGAGGACAGGACGTCTTCGACTTCCCGTGAGGAGACGTTCTCACCGCCGGTGATGATGATGTCTTTCAGCCGGTCGGACACCACCAGCCGGCCCTCGTCATCGAGATATCCGACGTCGCCGGTGTGTAGCCAGCCGTCGTCGGTCGCCGCCGTATCGGGCCAGTACCGAACTGCCACTTGGTCCCCGCGAACCAGGATTTCGCCGTTCGGGGCGATCCGGATCTCCACATCGGCGTGGGGACGGCCGGCAGTCGCGAGTGCGGCGGTGTCACCGGCAGCGCCCGCACGATGGTCGTCGGGGCCGAGAAACGTGACGTTGCCGCCGGTTTCGGTCATTCCGTAGCCCTGATGGAATCCGACGTCGAGGCGGTCGAGGGCGCGGCGCAGCAGGTCGGCCGGGATCGCTGACGAGCCGTAGGCGATGTCGCGTAGTGACGGCAGGTCGGTGCCGGTCTCGTCGAGATGGGCCAGCAGGCTGTGCAGCATGGTCGGGGCCAGAGAACACGAGGTCACCTGATACCGGTTCACGGCGGCGGCAAAGGCATCGGGCCGGAAGGCGGCCACTGGCAGCACCGTCGAATGTGCGGCGTGGTGTACCAGCATGTTGTACCCGGCGATGTGGCACATGGGGAATGGCAGCAGATAGACGCCGCCTGGACGGACCGATCTGCCGGCGATACTGCCCCGGACCGCCGCGGTGATCGAACGATGGGTGTGGACAACGCCTTTCGGTGTCCCCGTCGATCCACTGGTGAAGAGCAGCCACACCGGGTCGTCCGGGTCCGGCTCGTCGGGCAGGGAATGGCCCGATGAGTGCATTGCCGCAGTCCACCGTTCGTCGTCGAACGAGATCGTGTCAGTGCGGTTCAGCGGATCCAG
Organism: Mycolicibacterium sp. CBMA 226; assembly: GCF_009729075.1. Lineage (GTDB taxonomy): Bacteria > Actinomycetota > Actinomycetes > Mycobacteriales > Mycobacteriaceae > Mycobacterium. The sequence goes on from NZ_VTGY01000025.1 coordinate 53,763, forward strand.
GTAGCGGGCGTCACCCAGGACCAGGGCGGGTGTCGCAGTGGCCAGTTGCGCGACATGCTCAGCGGCGCTGAGCCGCTGATTGATCAGCGCGAGGAGGCATCCGGCACGGGGCACCGCGTAGTAGAGCGTTGCATAGTCGGGGCTGTTGTCAGCGATTACCGCGATTCGGTCGCCCCGGGTGGTTCGGGATGCGATCCAGGCGGCGACCGCCGTGATCGAGCGGTCGAATTGCCCGAACGTCGTGACGGTGCCGTCTTCGGCGATGAGGGCCGGCCTCTCGGGCGCGGCGGCAGCGGCTTCGGACACCAGGTGATGGAGCAATGCACCGTGCCCCACGACGCCTCCCGTGTCTCGGCCTGACCGTTCGCCTCACGCTACCAGTCTCGGTGATCGGATAATTCTCCGTCCCAAGGGCTTTGGCCGCGCCTTCAGTCGGTGTGTAGGGCGAGAACGAGCTTTCCGCGGACGTGCGGTGCCGCACGTCTTCGACTTGGGCGGGTCGAGCGGCTAGTGTCCGCGACATGGCCACATTGACGGACGATGTCGCCCGGCTGCTCGACGAGCGGCCGGGTCGCGTCGTCGTCGGTCTGACCGGACCGCCGGGTGTCGGCAAGTCGACGGCGGCCGCCCGCATCGTCGGTGAATTCAATTCCGCCCAGCGCGATTTCGCTGCCCTGCTGCCGATGGATGGATTTCATCTCGCCAATGCGCAGCTGGCGCGGCTCGGCCGCAAGGGGCGCAAGGGGGCGCCGGACACGTTTGATGCGGCCGGCTTCCTGGTATCGCTGGCTCGGGTGCGCGACGCCTATCGAACCGCGGATGTCTATGTGCCGCAGTTCGACCGGGCGATCGAAGAATCGATCGCCGCCGGGCTGGTTGTGCCGGCGGCGGCCCGGCTGGTGGTCACGGAGGGTAATTATCTTGCGCTGCCGGCCAGCGGCTTTTCGGGCGCACGGGAGCTGATCGACCGCCTGTACTACCTCAGGGACGATGACGATGTGCGGCGGAAGCGACTGCTCGCGCGCCACATCGCTGGCGGGCGGAGTCTGATCGCGGCAGAGCACTGGGTGCGTGCCGTCGACGAGCCGAACGCGCGGCTGATCGCCGAGACCGAAGGTCGATGTGACCGGGTGTTGGATGCGGGTGCCGCGTCGTGACCGCGAGTCCTACCTGGAGTCGTGCAGCGATCGGGCGGTCTCTGCCGTCCGGCGTCGGTAGCCGGACGGTGATTCCCCACTGAACTGGGTGAAGCAGCGGGTGAATGCGCTGAGGCTCTCGAAGCCGACCGCCGTGGCGGTGGCCTGCACCGATCGTCCCGGCTCTGTCAGCAATGCCATCGCCCGGAGCATCCGGGCGTTGAGAAGGTAAGTCCGCCAAGATAATCCGATGGACTCCCGGAACAGCCGGCGCAGCGTACGTTCGGATACCGAGACTGCGCGGCTCACCTGTTCGGCCGTTGCCGAGTCCAGATGTTCTTTTGTGTAGGCCATTGCCGCAGCAACGATCGGGTGCTCGGAACTCGGTAGGCTCAGCGGCGCTTCGTGGTCCAGCGCCTCGGAGACGAGATGCGCCAGCGTGCGAAAGAAACCGTCCGATACGGCGTCACCGTGGGGCCGGTCGATGGGCCACCGCAGGGCATAGATCATCATCTCGCGGATCAGTGGCGAAACGGCGATGATGCGTGCCCGATCCGACCGGTCGGAGATCAGGTCCCGGTCGAACATCACCGCAACGGTCTTCACGTCCGCGTTCATCACCGCCTGATGGGGTAGACCCGCCGGTATCCAGGCGGCCTGTTGCGGTGGCAGTAGATAGTGGGCCACATCGGTTTCCACCTCGACCAGGCCGTGCAGTGCGTATTCGATCTGGTGGACTTCGTGTGAGTGCCAGCCGGTGATCAGCGTGTCGCCCTCGTAGAGGTAGCTGCCGCCGAGGGCGTGTCCGCCCCGGCGCAGTTCGATCACCGGCCGACCGGGCAAGTTGGCCGTTTGGGATAAACCTCTGTCCGAAAGTGCAGAGACGGTCACGCCTATAGACGGTACTACTAGGGCAGGCAGGCGTGGACGTGAGGATGCCGCGGACGTGAGGAGCAGGAGGATCGCCGCGGACGTGAGGAGCAGGAGGATCAACGTGAAGACCGACGACCTGATTCTGGTGAGCATCGATGACCATGTCGTGGAGCCTCCCGACATGTTCGTCAACCATGTCCCGGACAAGTACAAGCCCGAGGCGCCGATCGTCGTCACCGACGACAAGGGCGTCGACCAGTGGATGTATCAGGGCCGTCCGCAAGGGGTGAGCGGGCTGAACGCCGTGGTGTCCTGGCCGGCCGAGGAATGGGGCCGCGACCCCGCCGGCTTCGCGGAGATGCGCCCGGGGGTCTACGACGTGCATGAGCGGGTGCGCGACATGAACCGCAACGGCATCCTCGCGTCGATGTGTTTCCCGACGTTCACCGGCTTCTCCGCCCGGCACCTCAACATGCACCGCGAAGAGGCCACCCTCGTGATGGTGTCCGCTTACAACGACTGGCACATCGATGAGTGGGCCGGCTCCTACCCGGACCGGTTCATCCCGATCGCGATTATGCCGACGTGGAATCCCGAGGCGATGTGTCGCGAGATCCGCCGGGTGGCCGCCAAGGGCTGCCGCGCGGTGACGATGCCCGAGCTGCCGCACCTGGAGGGCCTGCCCAGCTACTTCGACGAGAATTACTGGGACCCCGTGTTTCGGACCCTGTCCGAGGAGAACGTGGTGATGTGTCTGCACATCGGCACCGGCTTCGGCGCGATCTCGATGGCCAAGGATGCCCCGATCGACAATCTGATCATCCTCGCCACGCAGGTGTCGGCGATGTGCGCCCAGGACTTGTTGTGGGGCCCGGCAATGCGCAACTACCCGGACCTCAAATTCGCGTTCTCCGAGGGCGGCATCGGTTGGATTCCGTTCTATCTGGATCGCAGCGACCGGCACTACACCAACCAGAAGTGGCTGCGCCGCGACTTCGGGGACAAGCTGCCCAGTGATGTCTTCCGCGAACACTCGCTGGCCTGTTACGTCACCGACAAGACGTCGCTGAAGCTGCGGCACGAGATCGGCATCGACATCATCGCCTGGGAGTGTGACTACCCGCACTCGGATTGCTTCTGGCCTGACGCCCCGGAGCAGGTGCTGGCCGAGCTGAACGCCGCGGGCGCCTCGGACTCGGACATCAACAAGATCACGTGGGAGAACTCCTGCCGGTTCTTCGGCTGGGAGCCGTTCAAGCTGACCCCGCGTGCGGAGGCAACAGCGGGTGCCCTGCGCGCCAAGGCCACTGACGTCGACGTGTCGATCAGGCCGCGCGCCGAGTGGGCCCGGTTGTACGAACAGAAGCAGATGACCCACACCTGAACCGGCCCCGCCGGATCAGGTGACGACGATTCTGCGAACTGGGCGGCGCTGAGCTCAGCCCCGGGTCAGTTTGGCGTAGCGGGTCACGTGGTGGTCGGTCGAGCCGTATTCGTACTGCACGGCCGTGAGCCTCTTGAAGTAGTGGCCGATGGCGAGTTCTTCCGTCATGCCCATGCCGCCGTGCAGCTGCACCGCGTTCTGGCCGATGAATCGCGCAGCACGGCCGATGGTCGCCTTCGCCGCGGAAACGGAGCGCGCTCGGGTATGTGCGTCGGCACCCAGGTTGAGCATTGCCAGATAGACCGCGGACACGGACTGCTCGAGCTCCATGTGCATGTCGACCATGCGATGCTGCAGCGCTTGGAAGCTGCCGATCGGCTGGCCGAACTGCTGGCGTTGCTTGGCGTATTCGACGGTGTCGGCCAACACCTTTCGCATGTTGCCGACGGCTTCGGCGCAGACGGCGGCTGCGCCTTCGTCGCGGGCCTGGGCGATCGACGGCCAGGCTTCGCCTTCGGCAGCGAGTAGTGCGTCGGCCGGCAGCCGGAGTTCACGGAGTTCCAGATCGGCCGCGCGGCGATCGTCGACGGTGCGATAGCCGTGCACGGTGAGCCCGGCGGGCGTAGTCGTGATGTCGACCAGGAACAGCGAGATGCCGTTGGCGGTCCGCGCGGTGATCAGCAGGTGGGTGGCCACCGGTGCGTTCACGACCATGATCTTGTCGCCGGTGAGTACCCAGTCGTCGCCGTCGCGGGTGGCGGTGGTCTGCACGTCCTTCCACCGGTCGCCGCTCTGAGCCTCGGCCGCGGCAAGTGCGACAACTGCTGTGCCGGTGGCGATTTGCTCCAATACGGGGGCGGCGGCCGCGCTGCCAGACCGCAGCAGGAGACCGGCGGCGACCACTGCGGTGTCGACGTACGGTTCGATGACCAGTGCATGACCCAGCGCTTCAGCGATCAGCATGACCTCGACGGGCCCACCGCCGATGCCACCGACTTCCTCCGGCAGCGCGGCGCCGAGAATGCCCAGCTCGTCGGCGAACGCCTGCCAGATGTCAGGTTGCCAGCCGGGGCCGGATTTCGCTGCCGCCCGGCTGGTTTCGAGGTCGTACCGGCCGGCCAGGAACTTGGACAGGCCGTCGCGGAGGAGCTCTTGTTCCGCGGAGAAGGTGAAGTCCATCTACAGCCCCAATTCTGCTTTGGCGAGGATATTGCGCTGAATTTCGTTGCTGCCGGCGTAGATCGACCCGGCCCGGTCGTTGAAGTACCGCAGTGGTGCGACTGCCTGCCACGGCTCGCCGCTGACGTAACCGTCTGGGGGAGGGGTGAATTCGGCCACCGGACCGCCGGGACGTGTGGCATGCGGTTGGTAGGCGCGGCCACGGGGTCCGGCCGCCTCCATGGCAAGTTCGGTCAATGTCTGGCTCAACTCGGTGGACAGCACCTTCAACATCGACGACGCAGCGCCGGGATGTCCTCCTCCGGCCAGCGCGGCCAGCACGCGGTATTCGAGGATCTCGAGCACCTCGGTGCGGATCCGCGCGTCCGCCAGCTTGCGGGAGAACGCGGCATCGTCGAGCAGCAGGCCGCCGTCGGGCCCGGGCGCCTGTGCCGCGGCCGTGGCGATCTCGTCGGCCAGCACCTGCAGACCCGGCGCGGCGGCGCCACCGCCACGTTCGAACTCGAGCAGATACTTCGCGACGGTCCAGCCGTCGTCGATCTGGCCGATGATGTTGCTCTTGGGAACCCGGACCTCGTCGAAGAACACCTGGTTCTGGACCTCCTCGCCGGAGGTCATCACCAACGGCCGGATTTCGATGCCCGGCGTGCTCATGTCGATCAGTACGAAGGTGATGCCCTGCTGCTTCTTGGCGCTGCGGGTCGTGCGCACCAGCGCGAACATCCAGTTGGCCTCGGTGGCGTGGGTGGTCCAGATCTTGCTGCCGGTACACACCAGATCTTCGCCGTCGGACACGGCTGCCATGGTCAGTGCGGCGAGGTCGGAGCCGGCTTCCGGTTCGGAGTAGCCCTGGCAGAAGAACACCTCGCCGGTCAGGATGCGCGGCAGGAAGTAGTCCTTCTGTGCGGTGGTGCCGAACCGGATGATCGCGTGGGCCACCATCCGGATGCCCATCGGGGACAGCGACGGCGCTCCCGCCAGGATCGATTCCCGGCTGAAGATGTAGTGCTGGGTCAAGCTCCAATCGCAGCCGCCGTATTCGACCGGCCAGGCCGGCGCTGCCCAACCGCGCTCACGCAGGATGCGCTGCCAGGCGAGGCTCGCGTCGTGATCGCTGTAGACGCTGGTCATCAGGCGACCGGCTTCCTGGATCTCGGGTGTCAGGTTCTCCTGCAGAAACGTGCGTACTTCATCGCGAAATGCCAGATCACTGGCCGACCAATTGAGGTCCATGCAGACTCCTCTGTCGCTCGGGCTGAGAGCAGCCTAGCAACAAAGAAGTAAACTTAGTTAGCGATGTGGCGTTCAGGTGGTCGTGCGCTCCACGGTGTTGGTTTGTCGCGTGGACACGGCGACCATGAAGTCGAGGTGATGCTCTAGCGATTCCGGCGTGACGATCGCCGGCATCAGGACACGCCACTGCTGGGTGAATCGGTCCCGTAGGTCCTGGCCGTCGGAGGCAGCGCTCGACATCAACTCGGCGCCGAGGATCCAGGCCACCAGGGTGTTGGCGACGTCGGCGGGGTTCGCGCCAGCGCGGAGGTCGCCGTCCGTCTCGGCCTGCTTGATGTCCGAGGTGAACTGGTCGACGAAGTTGACATAGCTGTTCCGCGCGGTCGGATTGAACCCCGCGAACGTGCGCAGCAGCTTGGTCCCCGCCTGGGCGGTGCGGTTCGTCGCCAGGAGGTCGCTGGTCGTGAAGGTGCCCACGATCAGCGACTCCATCGCATTGTGCTCGGAATCTCGTGCGGACTGGAACACGTTGTACAGCAATACCAATGCCTCTTGGATGATGACAGTGGCCAGTGCCTCTTTGGAATCGAAATGGTAGTAGAGAGCGCCCTTGGTCAGTTCGGCGCGTTCGATGATGTCAGCCAAACCGGCGGCGGGATAACCGATCTCGTTGATCAAATCGACGGCAGAGTCAATGATCTTGCGTCGGGTCACTTCGGATCGCGGCTGGCGCCCCATTCGTCGATCACCTTCCGTCAGCGCGCTATCAATGCAGGCCCCCCGGGATTCATCCTAAGGGTGCCATAGCGCCGGCCGTCGATGGTGTCGTTCATCCCGCGAGTATGTAAAGTAGCCGAACGGCGAAATCGATCCCTGGCTGTCGGATTGTTGCAGTTCGCCGACGCTCAACTCAGGGAATTCAGGTTGGATTGGGACGCAGAAGTTGACGTGCTGTGCGTCGGCGCCGGTATCGGTGGCCTGGCGACAGCCATTGCCGCGGTCGACGCCGCCGCAGACGTGATGGTGACCGGGGCACTACACGTCGATGACGGACGCTGGGTGCGCGGCGACGAAGTCCACTGCGCCACTTTGGGCGCCGTCCTCGATGCGCGGATCGACGAGTTCGGGGTACCGCGCGGGATTGCCGACGAGGATCCCGAGCCGGCTTCCGACGGGCCCGACGAACCCGGCGAGGTCGATTCGGCCGAGCCGGAAACCGGCGGGGAGCTCGATGCCACCGCGGTCTATTTCGCCGCGGTGACCGCCGAGGTCGGGGCCGACGCCGGCCTGCAACCAGGGCGCGGCGGGTCGGTGCCGACGCGCACGGTGCGCGAGCTGACGGAGTCCGAAACCCACACCCGCACCATCGAGACGTTCTACGGCGCGGCACTCCTCGACTGGGCCCGGGTGTGCCTGGACTCCGCCACCGGCGCGCTCTACAGCACGGTCCGCGGCTGGTCCTCGGAGACCATGCGCGACTCGGCGGGGACGACGCTCCGGCTCGCTTCGCTCGGTGCCATCGACTGGAAGGCCGGCGACGGGCCGGAGGCGCTGTTCGACTGGCTGTCCGCGGCTGCTGCGGAACGTGACATTGCCGTCAGCCCGGCCAGTACCCTTCGGTCGCTGATCTTCGAGGACCGTCGCATCATCGGAGCGGAACTGAACACGCCCGACGGCCCGTACCTGGTCCGGGCCCGCCACGGTGTGGTGATCTCGCCCGATTTCCGTGATGGGGGCGCGTCTGCCGCGGGTGACTCACCGCGGCCGGGGCCTCTCGAGGTCTGCATCGTGGGCCAGGCCGCCGGTAGGTTCGCCCGCGTGGAACTCGTTGCACGATAACGCTGTTCGGCGTCACACGTCGCCGGCGAACCGGACCGGCACCCGCCCCTTGCGATACAGCGTCGCCATCTGATCACTCGGTAGCGGACGCGACAGCAGGAATCCCTGCGCCCGGTGGCAGCCGTGGCGCAGCAATGTCGTTGCCGCGACTTGGGTTTCGACACCCTCGGCGACGACCTGGAGCCCGAACGAGTCGGCCAGCGCGATGATCGCCCGGACGATGGCCAGATCGCCGGGGTTCGATCCGAGGTCGGTCACGAAGCTGCGGTCGATCTTGAGGATGTCCACCGGCAGCGATTTGAGGTGGGACAGCACGCTGTACCCGGTGCCGAAGTCGTCGATCGCCAGCCGAACGCCGGTTCTGCGGAGGTCGGCCAGGGTGGCACGCGAGGATTCGCTGTCCTGCACGACGACGTTCTCGGTGATCTCCAGGCAAACCGAACCGCGATCGAGACCGAATTCGTCGAGGATGTCCGCAACCGACTCGGCGAAGCCGTCGGTGACGAGCTGGACCGGGGAGACGTTGACGCGCAACTCGAAATCGTCGCGATCATCGGAATCGCCCGCGCCGCCCCTGGCGGCCTGGAAGTCCGCGCGCCACCGTGCGAACTCGCGACATGCCGTCCGCAGCACCCAGCGGCCCAATTCGCCTGCGAGGTTGATCGATTCGGCGATACCGATGAACGCGCCGGGGGGGAGCAGCCCGCGGGTGGGATGGTCCCAGCGCACGAGCGCTTCGGTGGCAAGCAGTTTCCCGGTGCGCATGTCGATTTCGGGTAGGTAGTTGAGCAGCAGCGCACCGTTCTCGATGACGTCCTGCAGATGCAGCTCGATGTCGTTGCGGTAGGCGGTTTCCAGGGACATCGCTGTGGTGAACACCGCGACGCGATCGCCACCGGCGGACTTCGCACTCAAGACGGCCTGGTCGGCGCGGCGCAGCAGGTCGGATGAGTTGTCGGAACCCGGAATGCCGGAGGCGACGCCGACACTGACTGCGCGCGTGAGCCGTTCACCGTCGATCCACACCCGCCGCCGCAGCGAGTCCTGGAGCTGGTAGGCCAGTGCCTCGGCTTCGGCAGCGGATATCGGCTCTGCTGGGACGACGACGAACTCGTCGCCGCCGAGCCGGGCGATCACCGTCTTGCTGTCGACACCCTCGGTGAGCCGCTGGGCGAAGATCCGGATGAAGGAGTCACCTGCACTGTGCCCCAGATAATCATTGATGGCCTTGAGCCGGTCCAGGTCGAAGAACAGGGCGGTCACCGGACCCGGCTGCCCGGCTTGTAAGCGGGCATCGAGATGGGCGATGAGGGCACGCCGGTTGTGCAATCCGGTGAGGTCGTCGTGCTCGGCGAGGTAGCGCAGCTGCTCCTCGGCGAGCACCCGGGATTGCGCCTGGGTCAACAGCGAAGCGATGGCCTGCAGCGCGTTGATCTCCTCGGTGAGCCATTCGCGGTCGCCGTACTTGATGAAGCCGAGTGCGCCGGTGGTGCGGTCACCGGACACCAAAGGTGTTGCCGCGAGTGATATCTGGGGCGCGTCGCGGTTCGCCTCGATGCGCTGCCGGTAGTCGTCGGGCTCCGGGTCAGGGTGGACGATCAGCGGCGCCTTGAGATGCTGGGTTTCTGCGACGACGGGGTCGGCGTCGGCGAAGTAGACGACGCGCGGGGGCTCGGGGTCCGGATTCTCCGGCCGCCGTGGCCATTCCGCGACGAGTATCGATGCCCCGATCTCGTGATCGTTGCGGCGGAGAAAGCTCGCGTCGACTCCGAAGTAATTGACGAGGATCTCCAGAACGTCCGTGTACACCTCGGCGTTGTTGGTGGAGTCCGCTGCCATCAACCGCGTCGCGATCTCTGTCACCACGCGATCCAGCGATGGGGGAGATTCGTCGATGGGCATGAGGCGATCAGCTTAACCCGCACCGACCGCAAAGCGGCGGTCCTGTCACCCGGAATGATGACCCGAACCGGTCCGTCATCAGCCGGCGACCAACGTGGTTGATATCTCGTCGATCTCGGGCAGTGCCTTCGTAATCTGCTCGGGCTGAGAATGATTGACCCTGGGCTGTGGTGGCCGGCGCGCGGGCACGGCACCCGATCGTGACGGCGGACCAGAATCTGTGCATTGTGCCGGCGCCGCGGAGGCGCTAGAAGTAGTAGCGGTGCGGCCCGCAAGTGGCCGAGTTGAGAGGGGTAAGCGTGAAAGTCTTCGGCAATCTGGCTGAGTTCGTCGCCGCAGCAGGCAGTGAGCTCGGGCCGGGCGAGTGGACGGAAATCACCCAGGAGCGGGTCAACCTGTTCGCGGACGCCACCGACGACCATCAATGGATTCACATCGATCCGGAGCGCGCAGCCGCGGGGCCGTTCGGCGGCACAATCGCCCACGGCTTGCTGACGCTTTCCCTGTTACCGCACTTCACGCACCAGCTGTATCGCGTCGAGAACGTCGCGTTGGCGGTCAATTACGGCTACAACAAGGTGCGATTCATCACGCCGGTCAAGGTCGGGGCAAAGGTCCGCGCGCGTGCCGTCATTTCGAAAATCGATCAGCTCGACGGTGCGGTTCAAGCGACGATGACCGTCACAGTCGAGATCGAGGGCTCCGACAAACCGGCCGCTGTGGTCGAGTCGATCGTGCGATTCATCGGTTGATCGCCGGACGTGGTCAGCGTGTCGAGGCCGTGCGCTGCGCGGCCTTCACCAGTCCACCGCCGATGATCAGCCGCTGGATCTCGCTGGTGCCCTCGTACAGCCGCAGCAGCCGAACGTCGCGGTAGATCCGTTCGACGGGTACGTCGCGCATGTACCCGCTACCGCCGTGCACCTGCACCGCCAGGTCGGCGACCTTGCCCACCATCTCGGTACAGAACAGCTTCGCGGCGGACGGCGCGATGCGACGGTCCGCGCCGCTGACCCACATTTGCGCAGCGTCGCGGACGAGGGCCCGGCCGGCCATGACACCGGCCTGCATGTCGGCGAGCATGGCCTGCACCAACTGGAATTCCCCGATTGCGGTACCGCCCTGGGTGGCGGTCGCGGCGTACGCCACCGATTCGTCGAGGGCACGTTGTGCCGCGCCCACCGCCACCGCGGCGATGTGCACCCGGCCGCGGGCCAATGACGTCAGCGCGGCGCGGTAGCCGATGTCCTCGTTCCCGCCGATGAGGGCGTCGGGACCGACGCGCACGTCGTCGAACGTGACGTCGGAGGTCCATGCCCCCTCTTGGCCCATCTTGGCGTCTTTCGGTCCCACCACGACGCCAGGGGCGTCGGCGGGCACCAGGAACACGGCGATACCGGGCCCGTCGGCATCGGCCGGCCGGGTGCGCGCGAACACCACGAAAAGGTTTGCGGTCGGTGCTTTGGTGATGAATCGCTTGTGGCCGCTGATGATCCAGTCGTCCCCGTCGCGGACCGCCTTGGTGCGCAGGCCCGCCGGGTTCGAGCCGGCGCCGGACTCGGTCAGCGCGAACGACGCGACGCAGTCGCCGCTGGCGATCTGCTCCAGCCAGCGCTCCTTCTGCGTGTCGGTGCCGAACGCGACCAGCACCTGCCCGGCGATGCCGTTGTTCGTACCGAACATCGACCGCACGGCCAGGGTGGTGTAGCCCAGCTCCATCGCCATCTCGACGTCCTGGACGAGATTCAGGCCCAGACCACCCCATTCCTGCGGGATGGCATAGCCGAACAGCCCCATGTCCTTGGCCTGGTCGCGGACGTCGTCGGGCACCCGGTTGTCGTTCATGATCTCCAGCTCGCGCGGCACGACCGCGGTCCGGACGAACTGGCGGGTCGCGTCGAGGATGTCGCGGAAATCCTGATCGCTGACTTCTGCGGCGGGTGCACCGGTGGGTTCGGCCATGTCGGGGTCTCCTTGGGCAACACGGGGGCGCTTCTGGTTTGATGCAAGAAATATCATATTTTATGTATGCATCCGGCCGCCGACGCCCGGGGCCGGCTCAGCTGATCGAGAGGGAGTGGACGACCATGCCGCTGCTTGACGGACGTATCGCGGTGATCACCGGTGGTGCCCAGGGAATCGGATACGCCATCGCGGAACGATTCATCGCCGAAGGCGCCCGCGTTGTGATCGGTGACCTGAATCTCGACGCGACCGAGGCGGCCGTCGCCAAGCTCGGTGGCGCCGACGTGGCCAGGGCCGTCCGGTGCGATGTGACCTCCGCCGATGACGTGCAGGCACTGATCGATGCCGCGGTCGCCTGGGGTGGGCTCGACATCATGGTCAACAACGCCGGCATCACCCGCGACGCCACCATGCGCAAGATGACCGAGGAGCAGTTCGATCAGGTCATCGATGTGCACCTGAAAGGCTGTTGGAACGGCACCCGCCTGGCGGCCAATGTCATGCGGGAGGCGAAAAGCGGTGCCATCATCAATATTTCGTCGATCTCGGGCAAGGTCGGCCTCGTCGGCCAGACCAACTACTCGGCGGCCAAGGCGGGCATCGTCGGCCTGACCAAGGCGGCCGCCAAGGAGATCGCCCATCTCGGGGTCCGCGTCAACGCCGTGCAGCCGGGATTGATCCGGTCCGCGATGACCGAAGCCATGCCACAACGGATCTGGGACCAGAAGCTGGCGGAGATCCCGATGGGGCGGGCGGCCGAACCCAGCGAGGTGGCGTCGGTGGTCACATTCCTGGCCTCGGACATGTCGTCGTACATGACGGGCTGCGTGCTGGAAATCACCGGAGGACGGCACATCTAGATGGCCGCTACCAGTCCTGTCATCTGCGCGCCGGTACGCACCCCCATCGGCCGCTACGGCGGCATGTTCAAGTCCCTGACCGCGGTCGAGCTCGGGGTCGCGGCGCTGCAGGGCCTGTTGCAGCGCACCGGGATTCCGGTCGACGCGGTGCAAGACGTCATTCTCGGGCACTGTTACCCGTCGAGTGAGGCTCCGGCGATCGGCCGCGTGGTGGCGCTCGACGCCGGCTTGCCCGTCACGGTGCCCGGCATGCAGGTCGACCGGCGCTGCGGGTCGGGACTGCAGGCCGTCATCCAGGCCTGCATGCAGGTGGCCAGTGGCGCAAACGATCTCGTCGTCGCCGGCGGTGCGGAATCGATGAGCAATGTCGCCTTCCATTCCACCGATATGCGGTGGGGTGGCTCCCGCGGCGGCATCACCGTGCATGACGGATTGGCCCGCGGGCGGACCACCGCCGGTGGCAAGAACCATCCGGTGCCGGGCGGCATGCTCGAGACCGCCGAGAACCTGCGCCGCCAGTATGCGATCTCCCGCGTGGAACAGGATGCGTTGGCGGTGCGGTCGCACCAGAAAGCCGTTGCGGCGCAACGCAGTGGAGTGCTGGCCGACGAGATCGTGCCGGTGACCGTCACTTCCCGTACCGGTGCCGACGTGGTCGACACCGACGAGCATCCCCGCGCCGACACCACCGTCGAAGCCCTCGGCAAGCTCAAACCCATTCTGGGCAAGGGTGATCCGGATGCCACCGTGACGGCGGGCAACTCCAGCGGACAGAACGACGCGGCGTCGATGTGCATCGTGGCCACGCCGGAGCGCGCGGCGGAGCTCGGACTCCAGCCCCTGGTGCGGTTGGTGTCGTGGGGTGTGGCCGGTGTGCCGCCGAACATCATGGGCATCGGCCCGGTCCCGGCCACCGAGGTGGCGCTGGCCAAAGCCGGTCTGGCGCTTGCCGATATCGATCTGATCGAGCTCAACGAGGCATTCGCCGCCCAGGCGCTGGCCTGCACCCGGGAATGGAAGTTCACCGACGGTGACTGGGAGCGCACGAACGTGCGCGGGTCGGGTATCTCGCTCGGCCATCCCGTCGGCGCGACCGGCGGCCGGATGCTCGCGACCCTGGCACGCGAACTGCACCTGCGGGATGCCCGCTACGGGCTGGAGACCATGTGCATCGGAGGCGGCCAGGGGTTGGCTGCCGTATTCGAACGGACCACCCCATGACACGTCTCGCCCAGACCGCCGGCCTCACCGAGATGCAGCGCGAAATCGTTGCCACCGTAAGACAATTCGTCGACCGGGAGATCATCCCGGTGGCCCAGGAACTGGAGCACTCGGACTCCTACCCGCAGGCCATCGTCGATCAGATGAAAGACCTGGGCCTGTTCGGCCTGATGATCCCGCAGGAGTACGGCGGGCTCGGAGAGACGCTGCTGACGTACGCGCTGTGCGTCGAGGAACTGGCCCGCGGGTGGATGAGCATCTCGGGCGTCATCAACACGCACTTCATCGTCGCCTACATGATCCGCCAGCACGGCACCGCCGAGCAGAAGCAGCGTTACCTGCCACGGATGGCGACCGGTGAGGTGCGCGGCGCGTTCTCGATGTCGGAGCCGGAACTCGGCTCGGATGTCGCCGCGATCCGCACCCGGGGAATCCGTGCCGCCGACGGTGGCTACACCATCACCGGCCAGAAGATGTGGCTGACCAACGGCGGCAGCTCGACATTGGTCGCGGCGCTGGTGAAAACCGATGAGGGGGCGGACAAACCGCACCGCAACCTGACGGCGTTCCTGGTCGAGAAGCCGACCGGTTTCGGCGAGGTCAAACCCGGCCTGACCATCCCGGGTAAGATCGACAAGCTGGGCTACAAGGGCATCGACACCACCGAGCTCATCTTCGACGGATACCACGCCGCTGCCGACGATGTCCTGGGCGACAAGCCCGGCGAGGGCTTCTTCCAGATGATGGACGGCATCGAAGTCGGACGGGTCAACGTGTCTGCGCGCGCCTGCGGTGTCGGCGTCCGGGCCTTCGAGTTGGCAGTGCGCTACGCCCAACAACGGGAGACGTTCGGAAAGCCGATCGCCGACCATCAGGCCATCGCCTTCCAGCTCGCCGAGATGGCCACCAAAGTCGAAGCGGCACATCTGATGATGGTCAATGCGGCCCGGCTCAAGGACTCGGGCGAGCGCAACGACGTCGCGGCCGGGATGGCCAAATACCTTGCCAGTGAGTTCTGTTCGGAAGTCACCCAGCAGAGCTTCCGGATCCACGGCGGCTACGGCTACTCGAAGGAATACGAGATCGAACGCCTCATGCGGGACGCGCCGTTCCTGCTGATCGGCGAGGGCACCAGCGAGATCCAGAAGACCATCATCAGCAAGAACCTGCTCCATGAATACCGCATCTGAACCTCAATTCGCCGCGCCCGCACAGCTTTCCCACGACGTGGCGCGCTACGTCCGCCGCCGGATCTTCAGCGGCGCGTTCCCGGCGGGGGAGTACCTGCGGCTGGACCAGCTGGCCACCGAACTGGGCGTCAGCGTCACCCCGGTCCGTGAGGCGCTGCTGAACCTGCGGGCCGAAGGGCTGCTGGTGCAGCATCCCCGGCGCGGCTTCATGGTGCTGGAGGTGACCGCCCGCGACGTGTCCGACGTCGCCATGGTGCAGGCGTTCGTCGGTGGTGAACTGGCGGCCCGGGCCGCGGAGAACATCACTGCCGAGCAGGTCGCCGAGCTCACCCGCATCCAGGACGCGCTGGAGCACGCGTACCAGCACACCGATGTCGACCGCATGGTGCAGCTCAACCATGAATTCCACCGGCTGATCAACGTGGTCGCCGATTCACCCAAGCTGACCCAATTCATGTCGGGGATAACCCGTTACGCACCGGAGGCGGTGTTCCCGACGCTCGAGGGCTGGCCGGATCTGTCGATCCGGGACCACCGCCGGGTGATCGCCGCGCTGCAGGCCGGTGACAGCGTTGCGGCCCGGACGGCGATGGCCGAGCACTTCGAAGTCGGCGTCGCACCGCTGACCGAGCATTTGTCGGAACGCGGTGTGATTCGCGAGGGCAAAGGCCATTGAGCCGGTGTCGTCCGAGGGTACGGTCTGTATGAATCTGTGAATCGTGCAAGGAAAACGGCGCTGTAGCCGGATCCCATTCCTTACCGTCGGTTCGCCGCGATGATGTGCCCACACCCGATTCGTTGCCGACCGTTGGAGAGCAGCATGACCGCATTGACCGAGGACACGCCGACACCGTCGGGCGGCGCAGCGACCCGTCGCGCGATCTGGAACACCATCCGGGGGTCGTCGGGCAACCTCGTCGAGTGGTACGACGTCTACGTCTACACCGTCTTCGCCACGTACTTCGAAAACCAGTTCTTCGACAAGGCCGACCAGAATTCGACGATCTACGTGTACGCGATCTTCGCGGTCACGTTCATCACCCGGCCGATCGGATCGTGGTTCTTCGGCCGCTTCGCCGACCGCCGGGGCCGTCGCGCCGCACTGCTGATCAGTGTTTCGCTGATGGCCGCCTGCTCGATGGTGATCGCCCTGGTTCCGTCGCGGGCCAGCATCGGCGTCGCGGCGCCGATCGTCCTGATCATCTGCCGGCTGGTGCAGGGGTTCGCCACCGGCGGCGAGTACGGCACCTCCGCGACCTACATGTCGGAGGCGGCGACCAGGGAACGCCGCGGGTTCTTCTCGTCGTTCCAGTACGTGACCCTGGTCGGCGGGCACGTCCTCGCCCAATTCACCCTGCTCATCATCCTCACGGCACTCAGCACCGCGCAGGTGAGCGAATTCGGTTGGCGCATAGGCTTTGCGGTCGGCGGTGTCGCGGCGGTGGTGGTGTTCTGGCTGCGGCGCAGCATGGACGAATCGCTCTCCACGGAGACCCTCAAGGCGGTCCAGGAGGGCAAGGAGCCGCATGCCGGTTCGATGCGTGAACTGTTCGTGCGGTACTGGAAGCCATTGCTGCTGTGCTTCCTGATCACGCTCGGCGGCACCGTCGCTTTCTACACGTACAGCGTCAATGCGCCGGCGATCGTCAAGGCGACCTACAAGAACCAACCGATGACCGCGACATGGGTCAACCTGCTCGGGCTGATTTTCCTGATGCTGATCCAGCCGATCGGCGGAATCCTCAGCGACCGCGTGGGCCGCAAACCCCTACTGCTGGGGTTCGGATTCGGCGGGCTGGTCTACACGTACGTCCTCATCACCTACCTGCCACAGACGCACTCTCCGATCATGTCGTTTTTGCTGGTGGCCGTCGCGTACGTCATTCTCACCGGATACACCTCGATCAATGCGCTGGTGAAGTCCGAACTGTTCCCTGCCCACGTGCGGGCGCTGGGCGTCGGAGTCGGCTATGCGCTGGCCAATTCGATCTTCGGCGGCACCGCGCCCCTGATCTACCAGGCCCTCAAGGCCCGCGGCGACGTACCGCTGTTCATCGTGTACGTCACCGTCTGTATCGGACTGTCGCTGCTGGTGTATCTGTTCTGCCTGAAGAACAAGTCCGACACCTACCTCGACCACGAGCAGGGCAGCGCCTACCGCTGACGGCTCTCCGGGTTGCGCGCTCGGCCTCCTGATCAGCCCAGCGGGTCGAACCGGAAGACCGCGAGTCTGCCTGCCAGCGACTCGAATTCGTCGGGCGTGCCCTCGGTGACCATGCCCGAACTCTTGGCGAATTTCACGCCGACGGGCACCTGCACCGGGAACTCACGCAGCACCGGCCGCGCCTCGTCGACCGACAGTTCGGTGATCTTCACCGGTCGGGACCTACGGCCCCGCGTCAACGTACCGGTGCCGGCGGCACGTGCGTTGAGGGCCCAGTGCGCGCCCGGGTAGCCGGCGACGGCGTACATCTCGCCGTGCACGACGAACGGCGTCATCGGGGTGCTCCGCGGCGTGCCGGTCTTGCGGCCCGGCACCGTCAGCACCATTGCGGGGCCGACGGGGATGCCGAGTTTCCCGACGGCGACGACGAGTTTGTTCATTGGCTTGAGGTAGCGCGGCGGTCGTGGATCAGACATGGGTGGTCTCCAGTCAGTGTTGGGATTGCAGTGCTCGGGCGAAGAAGCCGCGGTGGTCGCCGACCCATTCGGCGAACGTCTGGGCCGGGCGGCCGAGGATGCGCTCGACCTCGTCGCTCACCGGTGCTGGGCGGTCGACTGTCTCGGCCAGCAGCGCGGTGTAGGCAGTGCCGAACTCCGCGGGGAAGCCGATGGCCACGAACCGCTCGCGCACCTTTTCGACCGGGATTTCCAGGTAGTGGAGATCGCGCCCGAGTACCTCGCCGACGATCGCCAGCAGCTCGGCGTTCGTGAGCGACTGTGGCCCCGTCAACGGGATCTTGCGACCGTTCAGATCGTCGGTCAGCAGCGCGTGCGCAGCGACCGCCGCGATGTCGGCTTCGACGATCGGCGCGCTGGACGCGGACGCATAGGGACCGGCGACGACGTCACCGGCCTGCAGCTGCCCGGCCCACATGCCGACGAGGTTGGTGACGAACAACGCCGGTCGCAGACTCACCCAGGCCAGCCCGGTGTCCTGTCCGGCGGCGATGGCCAGTTCCTCGACTTCCCGGTTGCGGTCACCCCGCAGGCGTGACGGCTGGCGGCTGAAGTCTTCGTCGACGTTCATCGCCGACAGGGCCACCAATTTGGTGACGCCGCTTTCCTTGGCGGCCTCGACCGTCCACGCCAGGTCCGGTCCGAGGGCGCGGGAATTGAGGAATACCGCGCTCGCACCGGCCAGGCCGTCGCGTACCGACGCCACGGTCTCGACTCCCGGTGGGAAGAGTGCTGATGGATTGCGGGTCACGGCACGGACTTTCATGCCAGCGGAGTGCAACTGTCCGACGAGTGGGCGGCCGACGTTGCCGGTGGCCCCGGTGATGAGAATGGTCATGAATCAAGGACGGAAGTGCGGCGCAAAAAGTTACGACGGCGAATGATCGGGCGGTGCGGTAACTTTTCAGCGAACTGGATCGTCTTTAACTGATGACAGAAACCACTGGATTCACTGCGGCCTGGCGCCACCACCATCCGTATCTGGTCAATCTCGCCTACCAGATGCTCGGTGACGTCGGCGACGCCGAAGATGTTGCGCAGGAAGCGTTTCTGCGGTTGGCGCGTACGGAGCCCGGCGAGATCGAGGATGTCCGCGCGTGGCTGACGACCGTCGCGGGCCGGCTGTGCCTCGACCTGGTGCGGTCGGCGCGGGCGCGGCGGGAACAACCGACCGATCTCGAGCAGGACGCCATTCCCGACCTGCCGTCGCCCGAGCTCGACCCGGCTGACCGCATCACCCTGGACGACGAGGTGTCGAGTGCCCTGTTGCGGGTGCTGCGGCAGTTGAGTCCCGGTGAGCGCGTGGCGTTCATCCTGCACGACGTGTTCCAGGTCCCGTTCGAGTCGATCGCCGAGACCGTCGGCAGGCCGGTCGGCACCTGCCGGCAGCTGGCCCGTCGGGCCCGGGCCAAAGTGGCGAGCGGTCCGGACCGAGCCGACGACGTCGCCGCTACCGAACATCAGCTCGTCACCGAGAAGTTCATCACCGCCTGCGCGAGCGGCGACGTCCAGGCACTGGCCGCGGTGCTGGACCCGACGGTCTGGGGCGTCGGCACGGTGCTGAGCGATCCGCCGATCCCGCCCATCGTCAACCACGGTCCGCAGCGGGTCGCCGAGAACCTCATGCTGTACCTCGGACCGGGGACCACCGTGGTCGCCGGTCCGCTCGGCCAGCCGGTTCTGCTGGCGTTCGCGCACCGGCAGCTTTTCGCGGTGATGGTCCTGACGATTCGCGACGGGCTCGTCGCAAAGATCGACGCGACGGCGGATCCGTCGGCCCGCTTCGGGGCATGAGAATTTCCAACTCGCGGGGTAGGGCGACGCCGTAGGCTGGCGTCATGATCGAAGTGCTGTCAGACATGCCCGAAGGCGTGACGGGCATTCGGGTTTCCGGTCGGGTCAGCGGTGACGACATCCGTGAATTCGAGCCCACCATCGACGATCTGCTCGTGGGTGGTGAAATCCGGATCGTCGAGGTCATCGCGTCCGACTACGAGGGCTTCGGGCCGGGTGGCCTGGTCGAGGATCTGAAGGTCGGCTTCGGTGCGCTGTTCAAACACCACTCGGCGTTCAAGCGCATCGCCGTGGTGTCCGACAAGCCGTGGGTGGCGCACACGCTGCATGCCGTCGCCTGGATGATCCCCGGTGAACTCCAGATCTTCGGGCTCGACGAACTCGACCGCGCCAAAGAGTGGGCCGCGGGCTGACGTTCTTCCGCGAGCAGACGTGAAACCCCCCAAAACGCACTGGATTTGGGGGTTTTCGCGTCTGCTCGGCAGGGACCCTAGTCCTGGAGCGCCTGTTCCTTGGCCCAGCGGTAGTCGGCCTTGCCCGCGGGGCTGCGGACGATGGTCGGCCGGAAGACGACGGCCTTCGGCAGCTTGTAACGCGCGATGGATTCCGAGGCGTGGTTGATTAGTTCGGTGGCGTCGACCTCGGAACCGTCGGCCAGTGCCACGACCGCGACGACCTCGTTGCCCCAGCGCTCGCTCGGACGTCCGGCGACGACGACGTCGACCACGGCCGGGTGCGACGCGATTGCGGACTCGACCTCTTCGGCGAAAATCTTCTCGCCGCCGGAGTTGATGGTCACCGAGTCGCGGCCGAGCAGTTCGACGGTGCCGCCTTCCAGCAGCCGGGCGCGGTCACCGGGCACCGCGTACCGGATGCCGTCGATCACCGGGAAAGTCTTGGCCGTCTTGGCCGCGTCGCCCTTGTAGCCGAGCGGCACGTAACCCTCCTGGGCCAGCCAGCCGTTGCCCTCGTGGCCAGGGGCCAGGAGCGAGGAGAAGTCCTCCGACACGATCCGGGTGGCCGGACCCGCGGTGAACGTACCGCTGGACACGTTGGCCTTGGTCGACACATGCGACATCTGTGCGCCGGTCTCCGACGAACCCACGCCGTCGATCACCATGGCGTTCGGCAGCGCCGCGACCAGACGGCCCTTGACGGCCGGCGTGAACAGTGCGCCACCGTTGGCGACGACGACCAGCGACGTCGGGTCGTGACTGCCCGAGCCGATGGCTTCTTCGATGGCGGTGACCAGCGGCCGGGCCATGGCGTCACCCACGACCGTCGCGATCGCGATCTTCTCGCGGGCGATGGTCTCGACGATTTCCTTGGCGTTGAAGACCTCGACGTCCTTGGCGAACACGATGGTCTGGCCGTTGTTGATGCCCGTCATCACGCCCCACTGCGCGGCGCCGTGCATGAGCGGCGGCAGGATCATCATCCGCATCTCGGCGGCGGCCGCGGCCCGGTCGACGATCTCCTGTGCGGACCGGGCCGGCTCGCCCGTCATCGCGTTGCGGCCGCCGAACGAGGCCATGAAGATGTCGTGCTGGCGCCACAGCACGCCCTTGGGCATGCCGGTCGTGCCACCGGTGTACAGCACGTAGAGGTCGTCGGGCGACGGCGTCACCGGCGGCGGCGGGACGTCGGTATTGACGATGGCCTCGTAGTCGACCGCCCCGGGCAGCAGGTCGTTGCCCGAGCTGTCGGCGATCTGGATCAGGACCTTGAGGTTCGGCAGGTCCGGCAGCACCTCGGCCAGGGTCGGTGCGAACGCCGCGTGGTAGATCAGCGCCGAGGCGCCGGCGTCGTTCAGCAGGTACTGCAACTCGGCCTTGACGTACCGGTAGTTGACGTTGAACGGCGCCACCCGGGCGCGGAACGCGCCGAGCAGCGACTCGACGAACTCGGGGCCGTTGTACGCGTAGATGCCGACCAGGTCCTGGCCGACTTCGTGGCCCGCCAGCTGGTCACGTTCGGTGTGAACACCCAGGCCCTGTGCATGGAGGTAGGCGGCGAGCCGGTTGGCGCGGGCGACAACCTCGGCGTAGGTGAAGCGGCGCTCGCCCTGAATGATCAGGGTACGGTCCGGAATGGCTGCAGCGACGGCGTCGGTGACGTCGGAAACCGTGAACGGCACGTTTCTCCTAAGGCTGGTGGGGCAACAGCTGGACATCTGTCCATACACGAATTTAGTACCACGGAGTGAGGGTCGTCTCTTTTGGTACCACCCTGTGAGGAGGCCGCGACGATGTGCGTCCACTGTGCGGAAGGTTGGATGGACAGTCAGTGGCTCGTGGAGATGGGTGTCGGCGTGGGTGCCGACATTGTTCAGGCCACGTCGGCAGACATGATCTGATCCACCGGCATGGTGTGGAAGCCGCCCTTGGGCGGCACCTCCAATGGCTTCGGGTGATACGTCGAATCGCGTTCCACCCTGGTCCATGCGGTCGACGACACGTATTCATGCTCGGGATCCTTCTCCCCGATATGGCGGACGTAGTGCCCCAGCAGCCGGTACATGAGCGTCATGGAATTGTGTATCTCGCCCACTGGATTGGGCTGAATGCTGGTGTACGCGTCCACAATTGGCACGGTGTCGGCGGTCGCCGGGGGTATCGGCGGGTGTACGGCGAACGCCTCGGGCTTGAAATACAGACCGCACCTGCGGGCCTTCTCGGTCATCCAGCTGAGCGTGACGTCGCTGAGCTCGTGGGTGAAATATCCGCCGCCGACATCGCAGTGGACACCGGAGAACCAGACCTGTTCGAGTTTTTGATTTGGCGCATCCTTCGGCTGCGTCCAGAGGGTGGGCGCGAAGGGGCGACGCTGTTCGTCGATGGCCAGGGCCTGGTACGCATAGCTCACCGTGGAACTCAGATCGGTGTCGTGAAACTGCCATCGCTTGTTGATCAAGTTGATCAGGGGATTACCCGACAACGGAATGCCCAGTGAGCCAACGGTATCCCACACACCGATGAAGTAGACCGACGCCTCGTGCGAATATGCCTGGCGAAACAGCGTCGACTCGATACCCCGCGGCTTGGTGGCGTCGTTGTGGCTGCGGTAGAGCGCGTACGCGTCGTCGAGTCGGTCGGCGTGCTCGCGGCGCAGGATGCCGCAGTTGCGGATAAATCCCGCCGCGCTGCGGGCGGTGAATGCACCGCGACTGAAGCCGAACAGGAACAATTGATCGCCCGGCTCATACGTCGCGACGACATACCGGTATGCCGACATGACGTCGCGCGACAATCCGGCACCGAACGCACCGCCGGTGAACTTATCGGATCGCGTCGTGCCGACCCCGCTGTGGTAGTACGTCACTTGCTTCGTGCCGTCGGTACCGCGGTCGGCCACGGCGAGGGCCACCTTGCAGACATTTGTCGGGCTGGCCTGGCCGTGCCGCAGTTCGTCGGGCGTGTTCCAGGTGCCGTCACAACACACCACGATGCGTTTCGCCATGAGCGTTCCCTCCCCGTGCGCCGGCGGACGGCCTGCTAGAGATTCTGCGCGTGCTGTGTGCGGTTTGTCTTGAGTTATGCGGCAGTTCCGGGCGTCAGCAGCAGCGCCCCTGCGGGTTGAGGTCAGCGGCGCGGTGCCGGGCCTTCCAGTAGTCGCGCTCGCTCAGCGGCGGTGCGCCGGCGTGGGTACGACGGTGGCGTTCGAGGTACCGCGCATAGTGGTTGTCGCCCATCAGTGATGACCAGTACCAACTGATCTGGCGTGCGAACTGGGTAGCGCGTCCCATTGCTTCTGCACCTCCTTCTCGACGTCGGTGGCGAAGAGACCGCGTGGGGCGAACAGTCGCGACGGCACCGGCTCGTCGTCGGTCAGGGGCCGGCCGCCGCCGCGGATGGCTTGCAGGGCGACGACGATGCCGACGACCACGACGATCACCACCAGCGCCGCGAACACGATGGACAGTGTGCCTTGGATGAATGTGTTCCGGATGACGGCGTCGATCTGGTCGGGATTCTTGGCCGAGCCGAAGCTCGTCTTGCCCGCCGCCTTGGCTGCCAGATACTGCGAATGCTGTTGCCAGTAGCCGATTTTCGGGTCGTGGGAGAAGATCTTCTGCCACGACGCCGTGAGGGTGACCAGCGTGTCCCAGAACAACGGCAGCGCCGGAATCCACGCCCATTTCAGCAGGCCCTTCTTGATCACCACGACGGTGACGACCGTCAGCGCGATGGCGGCGAGCAATTGGTTGGCGATACCGAACAACGGGAACAGCGTGTTGATGCCGCCCAGGGGATCGGTGACGCCCATCAGCAGGATGCTGCCCCAGCCCGCGACTACCAGGAGGCTGCAGGTCCACGCGCCGATACGCCAGCTGGGATCGCGCAGCTTCCGCAGCGGCCCCCCGAGGTTGCCGAGGGCGTCGGACAACATGAAGCGGGCGACGCGGGTACCGGCGTCGACGGTGGTGAGGATGAACAGCGCCTCGAACATGATCGCGAAGTGGTACCAGAAGGCCTTCATGTTCGAGCCGCCGAAGACCTGCTGCAGCACTTCGGACATCCCCAGTGCCAGCGTCGGCGCGCCACCGGTCCGCGAAATGATCGAGTGTTCACCGACTTCGGTTGCCGCGGCGGTGATCTGCGGTGCGCTGATCGGAGCGCCGGACAGACCCAGACCGTTGGCATAGGTGGCCGCGGTAGCCGCGCTGGTGCCGGTGGCCGCGGCGGGGGAGTTGATCACGAAGTACAGGTGCTGGTTGAGGATCGCCGCGGTGATGAGCGCCATGATCGCGACGAACGACTCGGTCAGCATGCCGCCGTAGCCGATGAGCCGCGTCTGGCCTTCCTTCTCCAGCAGCTTAGGCGTCGTGCCGGAGGAGATCAGGGAATGGAAACCCGACAGCGCGCCGCACGCGATGGTGATGAACAGGAAGGGGAACAGCGCACCGGCGAACACCGGACCGTCGGCGCGGGTCGCGAACTGGGACACCGCGGGCGCCGCCATGACCGGACGGGCGATGAGGATTCCGACCCCGAGCAGCGAGATGGTGCCGACCTTCATGAACGTCGACAGATAGTCGCGCGGCGCGAGCAGGAACCACACCGGCAGCACCGAGGCGGCCAGGCCGTAGCCGATGATGCACCACGACAACGTCACCTTCGACAGCGTGAACCAGTCGGCGCCCCAGGATGTTTCGGCGACCCAGCCGCCGGAGACCACGGCGAGCAGCAACAAGCCGACACCGATGAGAGACACCTCCGACACCCGGCCCGGTCGCAGGAACCGTAGGTACAGCCCCATGAAGATGGCGATCGGAATGGTCATCGCGATGGAGAACACGCCCCACGGGCTTTCGGCGAGCGCGTTGACCACGACGAGGGCCAGTACCGCCAGCAGGATCACCATGATGACCAGCACCGCCACGATCGCCGCGACGCCGCCGATGGGCCCGAGCTCGTCGCGCGCCATCTGGCCGAGGGACCGCCCACGCCGCCGTGTCGAGATGACGAGCACCAGGTAGTCCTGCACACAACCGGCGACGACCGCGCCGACGATGATCCAGATGGTGCCCGGCAGATAGCCCATCTGCATGGCGAGGACCGGCCCGACGAGGGGGCCGGCGCCGGCGATGGCGGCGAAATGATGCCCGAACAGCACTCGGCGGTCGGTCGGCATGTAGTCGGTGTCGTTCTCGAGGAGCTCGGCCGGGGTGGCGTGATCGTCGCGGGGTTTGACGATCTTCATCTCGATCAGCCGCGCGTAGAACCGGTATCCGATGACGTAGGTACAGATGGCGGCGATGACGAACCACACGGCGTTGACCGTCTCGCCACGGGCGAACGCGATGACGGCCCACGCCACTGCGGCGAGCACCGCGATGACGCCGAAGATCACCCGATGCCGGGCGGTGATGGGCGAGCGGTCGATGATCGCGACTGGTGGCAGATCTGGGTCGGTACGCACATAGGTGATGTCACCGACGGATTCGTCGGGGTGTGCGGTGGCTGGTGACATGCCCCACATCCTGTCATCGGCGGCCCCGAATCGGGGCTTAACACTCAGCGTTCGTACAGTGACCGGACGGTGTCGATGGTGTCGGCCTCCTCGGGCCGCTTGTCGTCGCGGTAGCGCACCACGCGAGCGAACCGCAGCGCCATCTTGCCGGGGTATCGGCTCGAACCCTGCACGCCGTCGAACGCGATCTCGACGACCTGCTCGGGCCGCAGCCGGACCACGTAGCCGTCCATCGGGCCGTCGGCCAGTTCGGTGAACCATGCGGTCTGCCAGTCCAGCATCGCGTCGGTCATCCCCTTGAAGGTCTTTCCCAGCATCACGAAACCGCCGGTGGCCGGATCACGAGCGCCCAGATGGATATTGGACAGCTTGCCCGTGCGCCGCCCGGAACCCCACTCGACCGCAAGCACCACCAAATCCAGGGTGTGTACGGGCTTGACCTTCAACCAGCCGGCACCACGACGCCCAGCCTCGTAGGGCGACGCGGGGTGCTTGGCCATCACGCCTTCGTGGCCGGCCGCCAGTGTCTCGTCGAGGAACTGCTGGGCGACAACCGAATCGGAGGTGACGCAGCGGCGTACGCGGAGGTCTTCGGGGACGACCTCGTCGAGCGCTCGCCGGCGGTGCTCCGCCGCCTGGTCGAGCAGATCGGTGCCGTCGCGGTGCAGGATGTCGAAAAAGAACACCGAAAGCGGTTGCGCCCCATCATCGGAGCGCTTGCCGATCCGGGAGGATGTCACCTGGAACCGCTCCGGACGGCCGTCGGGGCGCAGGGCCAGGGCCTCGGCATCGGCGATCAGGTTCGTCACGGGCAGAGCCAGCACCGCGCTCACCACATCGGGAACCCGGGTCGTGATGTCGTCCAGACTGCGGGTGTAAACCGACACCGCGCTGCCGGCTCGATGTACCTGCAGCCGAACTCCGTCCAGCTTCGTCTCGAATATCGCGGTGCCACCGAGCTTTTCGAGGGCGTCGCCGACCCCGGTCGCGGTCTGGGCCAGCATCGGACCCACGGGGCGGCCGACGGTGAGCGTGAAGCGCTGTAGGCCGTCAGCGCCGTCGGACATCGCCGCGGCCGCCACGGTGGCCAGGTTGCCGCCCAGCATCGCGGCGCGGCGCACGTCGGCGGCGGGGATACCGGCGGCCTTGGCCACCGCGTCGGCCATCACCCCGGCCAACGCGCCCTGGCGCAGCCCGCCGCTGAGCAGCCCACGGAGGAAGGCCTGCTCGCCCGCAGTGGCCGCTCCGAACAAATCGTGGAGCAACTGGGTGCGCGCGGCGCCCGAGCCCCGGCCCGCCACCGCCTTGATGGCGGACAGCGTGGCGTCGGCCCCGACGACGGTCAGCGTCGGGTCGCCGTCGGCCGGCGGCGGCAGCGAGCGCAGCGCCGCCCAGCCGACGCCGATCTGCCGCTGCGGCAGCTCACCGGACAGCCAATCGACGACGATGGCGACGGTCGCCGGAGCATCGGCCGCGCTCCCGAGGAGGGCTGCTATGCGGGCGATCTTCGCGGACCGGGCAGACACCGCACCGACTTCGGCAGAGGCGGTGGCGACGTCGACGAGGAGCACGAGCCCAGCTTGGCATGGGGCACCGACAATGTTCAGCGGGTACCGAGAAGCTCACATAGTACGGCGACTTCGGCCTCGACCTGTGCCGCGCGGGCGTCTTGGCCGACCGTCCGTAGTTGTCCGGCCGCGGCTCGACGTTCGTCGGCCTGGGTTCCGATCAGCTCCCGGATCTGGTCCTCGGTGAGGCGCCGGCGGGCGACCTCGGCGGCGCCGAGACCGGATGCGCTGTCGGCGATCGCGCCGGCGCGCGGCAGGGGCACGTCCGGGGTCTCGGCATCGTCGATGGCACTGAGTGCGCTGCGGAGCGCTGCCGTCGAGATGTCGTCCCGCGCCTTGCGCGCCGCGATCAGACGGGCCCGGAGGTCGGTGCGCCACTGGTGGGCGGGTTCGGTCATCCGGACACCGTAGTGACGTGGATCCGCCTCGCCAAGCGAATATTTCGGACTCAGGCGACGGTGAAGGACACCGAGTGCCAGCCCGTGGCGCCGTCGGGGACGGCGCCGGCCACCTCAGCGGTCTGCAGCGCGCCGGTGCCGTCGGTGGCGCGGACGGTGATGGTGTGGCGTCCGGGCTGGTCTGCGTGCCAGGTGTAACTCCACAGCCGCCAGGTGTCATCGGAATACGCGGCGCCGAGCGTCGCGGGCCGCCACGGACCGTCGTCGATGCGGACCTCCACCGTGCGGATCCCGCGGTGCTGTGCCCATGCGACGCCGCCGAACGTCGCGGTACCCATCGGCACGGCGGACCCGGCGCGCGGCACGTCGATGCGTGACTCGGTCTTGATCGGGCCGTGGGCCGACCAGCCCAGCCGCGTCCAATAGGCCTGGGCCCGATCGAATCTGGTGAGTTCGAGGTCGACGAGCCACTTGGTCGCCGAGACGTAACCGTACAAGCCGGGCACCACCAGCCGCGCCGGGTAGCCGTGTTCGGTCGGCAGCGGTTCGCCGTTCATGGCGACGGCGAGCAACGCGTCGCGGTTGTCGGTCAGTGCCTCGACGGGCGTGCCCGCGGTGAACCCGTCGATGGACTTCGACAACACCATGTCGGCGTCGGAGTGGACGCCGGCCCGCGCCAGCAGGTCGCGCACCCGGTAGCCGGTCCAGGTGGCGTTCGATATCAGGTTGCCGCCCACGGGGTTTGACACGCAGGTGAGCGTGACGACCTTGTCGATCGCCTCGAACTGGGTCAACTCGTCGAAGCGGAAGGTGACCTCGCGGTCGACCATCCCGTGGATCCGCAGCCGCCAGTCCTGCCGCTGCACCTGCGGGACCGACAGTGCGGTATCGATGCGGTAGAAGTCGGCGGTCGGCGTGATGAACGGCGGCAGGTCCACGCCGGCGGGCTGCACCTCGGGCGGTATCGGCGGGCCAGGGATTTTGGGGGCCGGCGGGGTGTACGCGCTGCGGTCGCCTGAGACCGACGACGCGGCGCGGCCCAGCACCGTTCCGACGACCCCGGCGAGCGTGCCGGCGGCCAAGAAGCCCAACGCCGCCAGCGACCGGCGCCGGCCGGGGTCGGCGGCGGCATCGGTGTCTGCGGCTGATTCCGGGGTCGGGGGACCGAGACGATCGGAGACCAGCAGTCGCAGGACCGCGATGCCCGCGGCGGCGCCGGCGAGCGACGGGATGACGTCGACCGGGCGGGCGCCGGTACGGGACAGCACTGCGGCGCCGCCCAGCACCCCGGCCAGCCCCAGCGCGATGCTGCCGAGCTTTCGGTCCTCGAATTGTGCGGCCACCATGGCGACGACCGCGATTACCGCGAGTACTGCCACGGTGAGGAAGAGCTTGTCGTTGGTGGCAAAGGTCTGAATCGCCCATTCTTTGACCGGTCCCGGCGTCAGGTCGATGACCACCGACCCGACCGCGGTGCGGGAATCGGCGTGCGGCCCAAGTGGAATCGCGAGGAGCGCGGCCACACCCAGCGCGACGGCCGCGGCGGCCAGGCCGGCCAGCGAGCGGTGCGGATCGAGTCGATGTGCCACACCGCCACAGTACGGCGGCGCCGGTGCACCGGTCCCAAATAGAAACGGATCGTAAGAATTGGCCGCCCGTCCGGCGGACCGCGGGCCAGAATCACTGCATCATGCAGCCGACTTTGACCGACCATGACCGAGAAGTTGTCCAGGACTGGATCCGCGCCCAGGGTTTGGGTGAGCGCCTCAACGACGTCGAGCCGCTGACCGGCGGCACCCAGAACATCGTGGTGCGGTTGCAGATCGACGGTCGGCCTGCGGTGCTGCGCCGCCCGCCGCTGCATCCACGGCCGACCAGCGACAAGACGATGCAGCGTGAGATCGCGGTACTGCGGACGCTGGCCGGAACGTCGGTGCCGCATCCGGCCTTCATCGCCGGCTGTGAGGACCCGTCGGTGCTCGGCGTCGTCTTCTACCTGATGGCCGAGGTCGACGGCTTCAATCCTGGCGAGGAATTGTCACCTGCCTACGCCGCCGACGCCGGCCTGCGGCACGACGTCGGGCTCTCGTACGCGGCGAGTCTGGCGCAGCTCGGCAATGTCGCCTGGGAGGGCAGCCCGCTGGCGGCCATCCGCAAGCCCGGATCCTTTGTGGCACGGCAGGTTCCGCAGTTCGTGGGACTGCTGCAGAGTTATCGGCATGACCACTACGACCCCGAGTCGCTGGACGGGGTTGCACAGCTGGCGACGTGGCTGACCGACAACCGGCCACCCGATGGCGAGCCCGGCATCATGCACGGCGACTGCCACCTGAACAACGTCATGTTGCGCCACGACCGGCCGGAACTCGCGGCGTTCGTCGACTGGGAGATGTGCACCATCGGCGATCCGCTGCTGGACCTCGGCTGGATGATGGTGTGCTGGCCGACCGCGCCCAATGCCATCGTTGTCGGCGCCGCGCTGGCCGAGGCCGGTGGGCTGGCCGGGCGTGAGGAATTGCTGGACGCCTACCTCGCCGCCGGCGGCCGGCCCACCGAGCATCTTGACTGGTACATCGCGATGGCGTGCTTCAAGCTGGGCATCGTCATCGAAGGCACGTGGTCGAGGTTCCTGGCGGGCCTGGCCGACCGGGAGGCGGGGGAGAAGCTGCATGCCTCCGCCACGGAGCTGATCCAACTGGGGGTGCGGGTTGCCAAGGGCGGCAACCCGTTTGCCTATCGGTAGGTGTCCCAGCCCAGTTTGACGGCCAGTGCCACGCCGGCCACCGCGATGGTCAACCGCAGCGGGGTGGCCGGGGTGTGCCGCACCACGACCGGTCCCAGCCGCGAGCCCACCAGGCACCCGATGCCCAGTGGGACCACCGCAATCCAGTTCACCGGCGCGAGCGCGATGAAGCCCACGGCGGCAACCCCATTGGCCACACCGAGGATGACGTTCTTGGCGGCGTTGGCGTGGGCCATCGACTCGCTGCCGCTGTGCAGCAGCAGGGCGAGCAGTACCACGCCGGCCGCAGCGCCGAAATAGCCTCCGTACAAACAGATCGCGAAGATCGCGACGGTGGTCAGCGCCGCCCGGGCCCGGCCGGGTTCGGTGTCGGCGCCGCGGCGTTGCGGTATGGCGATGGTGACCGAGGACAGGCCGAGCAGTATCGGGACCACCACCTCGAATCCCTCGGCGGGAAGGGCCAACAGCAGCGCGGCCCCGACTGCGCCGCCGAGTACGGCGGCCGGCAGCACGCGGCGCAGCCACGGGCCCATGCCCTCGAGTTCGGGCAGCGAACCCCAGACCGATCCGATGGTGTTGAAGGTCAACGCGACGGTGTTGGTCACGTTCGCCGCCACGGGCGGCAGCCCGGCCATCAGCAGGGCCGGATATGTCGCTACGGATGCCAGCCCGGCGATACTCCCGGTCAGGCCGCCTGCGATGCCGGCAGCGAGCAGAAGTAGTGCGTGCTGCCAGCTCATCGGGGCACACCCTACAACCCGGCGATTTGTGCACGAAAATCCGCGTTGACCGCGGGAAATCGTGCACGAAACGCGCAGGTAACTGTCGTCCGATAGAAACGTCTGCATGTCCTCCGCTGATTTTGGCGTCGACGCCGCCCTCGCCGTGATCCATGCGGCGGACGGCGAGACCGCGCTGCGTACGGGCATCGAACAGGGCCTGCAGGCGGTGCGGGCTGCGGCGCGCGCCTCGGCACCGGCCGGTGATGTCGCGGCCGCGTGGTCGGAGGTGCTGCGTGCTGCGGTCGCGGCGGCGGTGCGGCTGACGCCGGTCAGCCGGCCGTGGTCGTGGTTCGTCTCGGGCAGCGTCGCGCGCGGCGAGGCGATTGCGGGCTCGGACGTCGAGACGCTCGTCATGCTCGAGGACGATGGCGACCGGGACGAGGCGCTGGCGGCGGCGGCCGCGGTGCATGCCGTGTTGGAACGGTGCGGGGTGCGCGCCGACGCCAATGGGGTGCTGGCCAGCCGCCCCCGGTTCTGCCGGTCGGCGCGTGCCTGGTCGGACGGCATCGCGCGGTGGACGGCTGATCCGCGTCAGGACCGCGGCGTGGTGATGACCGGTGTGCTGGCCGATTCCCGTGCCGTCCAGCCGCCTGACGACGGCGTGGCCGAGGACCTCCTACGCGCGCAGGTGGTGCGTGCCGCCGTCGCCAACTACCCGGCGCGTCAGTACCTGCTGCAGGACGCCACCACGTTCCGGGCGACGTTTCCCTCCCGGTTGCGCATGCTAGCCAATCAGTCCGACGCCGTCGACCTCAAACTGGCGGCGATCGATCCGCTGGTGAAGATCGCGCGGTGGGCCGCGGTGTCGGCGGGTGCCACGGTGCTGTCGACACCGAGCCGGCTCGACGCCTCCGGTACCGCGAATGTGCTTGACGGCGACGATGTTTCGACTCTGCGCGACTGTTTCGCGGCGCTACTGAGATTTCGGTGGATGTCGAGGTCCGGCGGCGATCAGGTGATGCTGTCGGAACTGGCGCCACAGGAGCGGGCCATGCTGCGCAGTGTGGCCCGCGAGGTGGCCGGCATCAGCCGCAAGCTGACCTATCTCGCGTCGACGTCGGCGTTCCGCTGATGACGGCAGAGACGACGACGACTGCGCTCGCGGCACATCGGGCAGTGCAGCAGACGCTCGCCGCGCAGCGCATCGAGGGCTGGGCGCCGCAGCCGGCGCACATCGTCGAACTGGGTGCGCTGGCGTCCGGTGTCCTGGATTTCGACGACTACCTCGCGCGGTGCCGGGACGAGTACCCGCCGGCGCCGGGCCGTCGCCGGCTGCTGCGGCGCCGGGCGCCGTATCTGATCCCCGGAACATCGGTGCTGCGCAACAAGTTCGGGATTCAGCACGGACCGGATCTGGCGGCAGTGGAATTTCGGGTGACGGCGGGCCGAATGGTGCTGTGGCACTGCCGACAATCCGCGGCGGAGGCGGAGATCGACATCCGCGCTCTGCACCGGGAGCTGTTCGCCGACGTGTACGAGTGGGCGGGGGAGTTGCGAACCGTCGACATCCGCCGCGGAGATTCGGCCTTCACCTGGCAGGTTGACGTAGCTGCCGGGTTGGCGGAAATCCATTCCGCCGCAACGGCATTGGCGGACATCGGAACCGGGCTCGACAACCCGAGGCTGGCCTGGGAACTGGCCCGGCTGTACGCCCGGTACAACCAGATTCATCCGTTCCGGGAAGGCAACGGGCGCACCGGGATGCTGCTGCTGCACGCACTCGCCGGCCGGTGCGGGCGGCAACTGGACTTCACCGGTATCACTCGTGCCGACTGGTATTCCGCGGCGCGGGACAGCACGCCGTTGCACCGGGACGGGCGTGCCGGCCACCGGCCGTTTCTGTGGTTGCTGGGCCGCGCGGTGAAATCGTCTTGACCCGAGGCGTGGTGGCGGACTAACCTCGGCGACCATGCTTCACATGCTCGTAGTAGCCAGTACCCACAGCGGGGTCTGATCCTGACCGACCCCTCGCTGTGGGTCGGACGCTACTACCTGTCGGTCACTCCTTTCGAGCAGAAAAGACCGACGCATGTTCACCTCCACCGCCATCTCCACCACGTCACGTTTCGCGGACCTGTTCGATCGCCCGCTGCCGCGTGACCTGCGCGAACACGCCGAGACCATGTGTCACGACACGTTCGTCGACCGCTACGGCCACCAGCGTGGGCCGGTCCGTCTGGGCAGTTGGGACACCGCGGGCGACGACGACCGGCGCCGTGGCGTCACCGCTGCGCGCCACTACCGCGCCAGCATCGCCGTCGGCGATCGCATCGCGACCTCCACGGCTGCCGCGACGGGTCCCCTCGCCGCCCTCACCGCCATGCTGCACGAGCGCGGCATGGCCGTCGAGATGATCAAGTTCCATCAGCTGCCCGCCGTTGGCGGCGGCATCGCAACCTTCATCCACGGCACCGACGGCGTGCGCGCGGAGTGGGCCTTGGGCTGGGCCCGGGACCCGGTCCAGTCGGCGCTACGGGCGATGATCGCCTGCGCCAACCGGCTGCACGCCTAGTCCCGTTTCGGCCGGCGATCAGCGAATGGGCCGCAAGACGATCGGCATGCCGTCGACCGGCACAGCCATGCCGCCGTAGTCGTACCACGGCTCATAACCCGGGTGGGGCAGCTCCAAACGGTACTGGCGCAGCAGTCGGTGCATCACCGTCTTGATCTCCAACTGCCCGAAGACCATGCCGATGCACTTGTGCGCGCCACCACCGAACGGCGCGAAGGCGTAGCGATGGGCTTTGTGCTCGTTGCGTGGTTCGGCGAACCGCTCGGGGTCGAACCGCATGGGGTCGGTCCACAGTTCGGACAGGCGGTGGTTCATGCCGGGCCACGTGACGACGTCGGTGCCGGCCGGGATGTAGTAGCCCAGCAGCTCGGTATCGCGGACGGCGCGGCGGAAATTGAAGCCCAACGGGGTCTGCAGGCGCAGCGCCTCGTTGATCACCAGGTCGTAGGTTTCCAGCTTCTCGAGCGCCTCGATGTCCAGCGGGGCATCGCCGATGCGCTCGGATTCCTCGCGGAGTTTGTCCTGCCACTGCGGGTTGGCTGCCAGGTGGTAGGCCATGGTCGTGAGCGTCGACGTCGTGGTGTCGTGCGCGGCCATCATGAGGAAGATCATGTGCGCGACGATCTGGTCGTCGGTGAAGGTCTGCCCGTCTTCGTCCTGCGCATGACAGAGCACGCTGAACATGTCGGTGCCCTCGGAGCGGCGCTTCTCGGCGATGGAGTTCGAGAAGTAGTCCTCGAGCGTCTTGCGGGCCTGGACGCCGCGCCACCAGGCGAAGGGGCGAACCGGCTTACGGATGATCGCGTTGCCTGCGCGGGTCGTGGTGGTGAAGGCCTGGTTGATGGTGGTGACGAGCTTGTGGTCGGTCCCAGCGGGGTGTCCCATGAACACCTCGGACGCGATGTCGAGTGTCAGCTCCTTGACCGCCGGATGGAACAGGAATCGGGGATCGTTGGCCACCCAGTCGTTGGCCAGCACCTTCGTCGCCACCGAGTCGATGTGGGACACGTAGCCCGTCAGCCGTGAGCGGGTGAAGGCTTCCTGCATGATCCGGCGGTGGAACATGTGCTCGTCGAAATCGAGCAGCATCAGCCCGCCTTCGAAGAACGGCCCGATCACCGGATCCCAGGCGCGCTGCGAGAAATCCTTGTTGCGGTTGGAGAAGACCGCCTGCGTCGCATCCGGTCCCAGCGCCATCACGGCCGGCAGTGCCGGCGTCTGCGCGTAGTACAGCGGTCCGTGCTTGCGGTAGAGCGACAAGACGTAGTCGGGGCCGCCCCGGAACACCTCGATCAGGTGGCCGATGATCGGCAGTCCCGAGTCGCCCAGGATCGGCTTGAGGCCGCTGCCTGCCGGCGGCTCGGCGAGCTTGAACTGATCCCACTCGGTGGCCAGCAGCCGCTGCTCGATGATGCCCATGCCCGGCACCGTGACGGGCGTGGGCTTGAGGCGCCGCATGGCCTGAGCGAGGAGGTAGTTCGGGGTGCTGATAGTCGCCATCCAGGGATTCCCGTCTGCTCTTGAGGCATGTTTGTGGTGAAAGTCACCACCTTTTGTCATCTTGGCTGCCATACTTGACGCGTGTCAAGTTTTGAATTGGTGTGTCGGCGATGACATCGTGAGCGCCATGAGCGCTGAAGTCGAGACGGCCGACAAGGGCCGCAGTCGCGGCGACAGGCAACGCGACGCCATCGTCAACGCGGTCCGCGAGCTGCTGGAGGAGCGGCCGTTCGCCGAGCTGTCCGTGAGCACGATCAGTGCGCGCGCCGGCGTCGCGCGGTCGGGCTTCTACTTCTACTTCGACTCGAAGTACTCCGTCCTGGCCCGGATCGTCTCCGAGGCCATGGAGGAACTCGACACACTCACTCATAACTTCGCGCCGCGCGAGCCCGACGAGTCGCCGGCGTCTTTCGCCAAGCGGATGGTCGGCAGCGCGGCCGCGGTGTTCGCCAGCAACGACCCGATCATGGCGGCGTGCACCATCGCGCAGAACACCGACGCCGAGATTCGCGACCTGATGGCCGATTTCGAGGACGGCGTGATCGCCAAGATCGTCGGCTTGATCGAGCAGGACGCCGGTAGACGCCCGATTTCCGATGATCTGCCGGCATTGGTTCGCACGTTGGTGTCGACAACCGCTATGACGCTGTCGCGCGACAGCGCGTTCATCGGACGCGGCGGAGACCCGCAACGCGCCGTGGAGATCGTCGAGCGGTTGTGGCTCAGCGCGTTATGGGGCGGTGGAGACCTGCCTGTGTAGGGTCGGGCCATGACGCGGTGGAGCGGCTACGCAGGTAAGCGGTGTTTCGTGACGGGGGCGGCCAGCGGTATCGGCCGGGCGACGGTACTCAAGCTGGCGCAACAGGGCGCGGTCCTCTATCTGACCGATCGTGACGCCACCGGGCTGGAGGAGACCGTCGCCGACGCCCGGGCACTCGGCGCCGAGGTGGCCGAACACCGTGCCCTGGACATCTCCGACTACGACGCCGTCGCGGCGTTCGCCGCCGACATCCACAGCCGGCACGAGGCCATGGACGTGGTCCTCAACATCGCCGGAATCTCGGCCTGGGGCACCGTCAGCACCCTGACGCATCAACACTGGCGCTCGATGGTCGACGTCAATCTCATGGGACCCATCCACGTCATCGAAACCATGGTCCCGCCCATGGTGGCCGCGGGCCGCGGCGGTCGGCTGGCCAACGTGTCGTCGGCCGCGGGCATCGTCGCGCTGCCCTGGCACGCCGCCTACAGCGCGAGCAAGTACGGCCTGCGCGGGGTGAGCGAGGTGCTGCGCTTCGACCTGGCGCGGCATCGCATCGGGGTGTCGGTCGTGGTACCCGGCGCGGTGAAAACGCCTCTGGTGCAGACGGTTCAGATCGCCGGCGTGGATCGCGACGATCCGCAGGTGCA
The DNA here is from genome assembly GCF_009729075.1 of Mycolicibacterium sp. CBMA 226. GTDB lineage: Bacteria > Actinomycetota > Actinomycetes > Mycobacteriales > Mycobacteriaceae > Mycobacterium. Next base: position 89,904 of record NZ_VTGY01000025.1, read on the forward strand.
GCGCTGGGTGGCCCGGTTCGCGGGGCATGCGGTGTCGCCCGAGCAGGCCGCGGACAAGCTCCTCGCCGGCGTGGCCAAGAACCGGTTCATGATCTACACCTCGCCCGACATCCGGGCGCTGTATCTGTTCAAGCGGCTCGCGTGGTGGCCCTACAGCGTGGCGATGCGTCAGGTGAACGTGCTGTTCACGCGTGCGCTACGGCCGAAGCGGCGCTGAGCCGAAACCGCTGCGCCTCAGCGCTTTCCCCAGTCCCACGGCGGCGCGCTGATCATCGTCTGACCGTCGACGTGCGTCTCGCCCCACTGCTTGACCAGCTCGACTTCGCTTGCGTCGCACGCGGCCAGCCGCTCGCGCAGCCGTGCCGAGTGTGTGACCACGACAACCTGGGTCTTGCGCGCCGCGGCGGCGATCATGTCCGCCAATGGGCCCACCAGGTCGGGGTGTAGAGAGGTCTCCGGCTCGTTGAGCACCATGAGTGCGGGCGGTTCCGGAGACAGTAGGGCAGCGCCCCAGAGCAGGAATCGCAGTGTGCCATCGGATAACTCGGCCGAGCGCAGCGGACGCAGCATGCCACGTTGGTGCAGTTGCAGTTCGAACAGCCCGCCGTCGGAGCTCACGGAGATCTCGGCGCCGTCGAACGCTTCGCTGACCGCGCGCGGCAGATCGTCGAACCCCGCTTCAAGGATGGTCTGGACCGCGGCCGCCAGATCGCTGCCGTCGTCGCTGAGCACCGGGGTCCGGGTACCCACCTGGCGGCGGCGCGCCGGGGCATCCCGGTCGGCCCGGAAGCCGTCGTAGAAGCGCCAGTCGCGCAACCGATCCCGGACCGCGGCGAGCTCGGGGAGGGCATCGGGATTCGCGTATTCCGCGAGGACGCTGCGGTAGCTCGGCAGGGCGCGGGTCAGTTCGTCGAAGCCGCGGCCCGAGTCGGAGGCCACTTCGGCATAGGTCCGCGTGCGACGGACCAGGGTGCTGCTCGGCCGGGGCGACGGTCCCGCGAACACCGTCTCCCGCTTGATCTCGGGGTCCTGACCGAACATCGACTTGTGGCCTGGGTCCTGCGGCAGTCCGAGGTCGATGAAATAGCCGAAATCGGTTGTTGCAAAGCCGAGTTCGAGCGACACGGGCCGGGTTCGGGTGGTGCCCTCGGTGGTGCCGGTCCGGCGGGTCCCGCTGGTGTTCTCCGGGCCGGCCCACAGCACCGACTGCAACCCGCCTTCGCGGGCCAGGGACCCGATGACCTCGCCGCGCCCGCAGTCGGCCAGCAGTCCCAGTGCGCGGTACACCGATGACTTACCGGTGCCGTTGGCCCCCGTCACCACGGTCAATTCGGAGAGGGGCAGCACAATCTCGCGCAGCGACCGGTAGCCCCGGATGGCGACAGTCGTCAGCACTTGTCGGGCATCTCCAGTTCCAGCCGCACCCCGAGCAGCCGCACCGGCCGGTCCAGTTCGAAGTCGTGCAGCAGGTCGATCGCGGTCCGGGTGATGGTCGCCAGATCGGTATCGGCAACTGGCAACTTGCGAATCTTGGTGCGGGTGAAGAACGTTTTGGTGCGCAGGGTCACGGCCACCCGGGTCGCGATGCGGCCCTGCTCGACGATCTCATCCAGGGTCCGCCGGGCCAGATCGCTGACCGCGGCCTCCATCTCGGCGGTGTCGGTGAGGTCCTCCGGGAACGTCACCACATGACTGCGTGAGCGGGGCACCCACGGTTCCGCCGTCACGGTGCTGTCGCCACCGCCCTTGGCCAGCAACAGGATCCACAATCCGGTGGTCGGCCCGAAGGTCGAGGTGAGGAGCTCGGCATCGGTGCGCGCGAGCTCCGCGACGGTCGTGATGTCCAGTTCGGCAAGCTTTTTCGCGGTCTTGGGACCGACGCCCCAGAGTGCGTCGACCGGCCGGTCGCCCATCACCGTCATCCAGTTCTCGGCGGTGAGCGCGAAAACCCCGGCCGGCTTGCCGAACCCGGTGGCGACCTTGGCGCGCTGCTTGTTGTCGCTGATGCCGACGCTGCACGACAGCCCGGTCTCGGCCGCGATCACGGCACGAATCTTCTCGGCCAGCTCGAACGGATCAGCAACGGCTGCACCGACGTACGCCTCGTCCCAGCCCCACACCTCGACCGGGTGTCCGAGGTCGCGGAGCAGACCCATCACCTGCTCGGAGGCTTCGTCGTAGGCGGGAGCGTCCGAGGGCAGGAAGACGGCCTCTGGGCATTTGCGGGCAGCGGTGCGCAGCGGCATCCCGGCGTGGACGCCGAACTCCCGTGCCTCGTACGAGGCGCAGGTGACGACTTTGCGGGGCTCTGTGGGGTCACCGCTGCCGCCGACGATCACCGGCCGGCCGACGAGTTCGGGGTGACGGCGCAGTTCGACGGAAGCCAGGAACTGGTCCAGGTCGACGTGCAGTACCCACGTCATGTCAGGTTCCGCAGAGCTTGTGCGCCACGGTTTCCCATGCCGCGCCCTGCACCTGCAGGCTCTGGCCGAGGTCGTCATGCAGATGGGTGACGTAGTCGGCATCCAGCAGGGCCAGTAGGGCGTCGGTCTGAGCGTCCAGGTTCCCGGTGGTGCCGGCGGACTGCAGCAGCATCCTGACGTGGGTGCGGTGCACGGCGGCAGCGGCGCCGAAACGGCTCTGCGGGTCGCGTCCCGCGTCGGACAGCAGCGCCCGGTGCTGCCAGACGAACTGGAGCCGGTCGCGACCGTAGGCGATCAGTCGTTCCAGGGGTGGCGCGCCGGGGCCCAGTGGCGGCGGCCCGAACATCAGCGCATTCTGTTCGACCTGTTCATCTTCGTCGAGAAGGACGAGCATGAGGCCGGAGCGGCTGCCGAAGCGGCGGAACAGGGTGCCCTTGCCGACGCCGGCCTCGGCGGCGATGTCGTCCATGGTGACGGCGTCGGCGCCGCGCTCTGCGATCAGGCGGCGGGCCGCGTCGAGAAGGAGCAGCCGGTTGCGCGCCGCGTCGCCGCGTTCGACTGGCACCGCGGGGGTCATCGGCAGGCCGGCCATGGGCAGGTTCGTGGGCCGCAGCTGCGCCACCCCGTCGGTCATGATGAAACTTTAGCTCAGGTGGAATTAATCGGACCATAGTCCGGTTGACTCATGCGAGGATCGGTTCGCCGGAACCGACCACACACACGCTAAGGGGAAAGATAATGGCAGATACCAAGGTCCTGGTCCTGGTCGGCAGCTTGCGCGCCGCCTCGCTCAACCGGCAACTCGCCGAGGTGGCCGCCGAAGCGGCGCCCGACGGTGTGGCGGTGCGGGTCGCGGACGGGCTCGGCGACCTGCCGTTCTACAACGAAGACCTCGACAACGAGTCGGTATCCGAAGCGGTCGTGGCGCTGCGTCAGATCGCCGGCGACGCGGACGCGATCCTGGCCGTCACCCCCGAGTACAACGGCACCATTCCCGCCGTTCTGAAGAACGCCATCGACTGGCTGTCCCGCCCGTACGGCGCCGGCGCCGTCAGCGGCAAGCCGCTGGCCGTCATCGGTGCCGCGCTCGGCCAGTACGGCGGCGTGTGGGCGCACGACGAGACCCGCAAGTCGTTCGGCATCGCCGGTGCGGATGTCGTGGACGTCAAGCTGTCGCTGCCCGCTTCGGCGTTCGACGGCAAGCATCCGCGTGAGGCGGCCGAGGTCGTCGACGGCGTGCGTGGCGTGATCTCCAAGCTGGCCGCCGAGGTCGGCTGACCCGGGCGGGTAGGCAACGCAAAGGGCCGTCGGCATCCGGAAACGGATGCCGACGGCTTTTTGCGCTATCCGAGGGTCCTGCGCACGACGAAATATCCGGGTAGCTGTCGTCCTTCGGGGACAAATGAACTGACGACGAACTACGGTTTGGGGGTGTCCGGGAAACAGGCAGCCAACGTGGCCGCTGACGGGGACCGCGCCGGCGCGGCTGACGCGTTGACGCAGGCGGTGGCCGGAATCGGCACACGACTGGATGCTCGGCTCACCGAAATCACGCGCTCAATCTCGGACCTGCTGGTGGCGGACATCCGCGAGCTGCGCGACGAAGAGCAACTCCAGCAGGTCCTGGCCGATTCGGTCTCGGCGAACATCGATGCGTTCTTCGCCGCGGCCCGGCACGGAATCTCGATCGACCTGTTGCATGCCCCCGCGGCCGCGCTCGAGCATGCCCGCCGGCTGGCGCAGCGGGACATCTCGGCCAATGTGCTGGTCCGGTCATACCGGCTGGGCCATCGGGCGGTGCTGAAAGAGGTGCTCGAGGAGATTCGCGCCGCGGCACTCGATCCGGGACTGGGGCTGGACGTTTTCGACGTGATGTCGACGATCTCGTTCAATTACATCGACAGGATCTCCCAAGAAGTCGTCGAGGTCTACCAGCAGGCCCGGGAGAGCTGGCTCGAGAACCGAAATAGTTTGCGTATCAACGAGATTCGTGAGCTGCTCGCCGGCGGTGACGTCGATGTCGACGCCGCGACGGTGGCTATCCGGTATCCGCTGCAGCGGACTCATCTCGCGGTGGTGCTGTGGTCCGACGATTCGGCGGACCGGCTGGCCGAGATGGAGCGCCTGATCCAGCAGTTCGCCGCGTCGATCGGCGCGGCGGATTCTCCGCTGTTCATCTCGGTGGATCGGGCCACGGCATGGGCCTGGGTTGCGGTACCTGCGGCGGTCATGGGCGAAGCGGTGACATGGCTGGGCAGTCTGGTGCCGGCCGACGGACCGTACGTCGCCGTCGGTACCCCGCAGTCCGGCGTCGCCGGCTTCCGGCTGTCGCACCGGCAGGCCGAGGACGCCCGCGTCGTCGCGGTGGCGTCGGGCCCGCAGCAGCGCCGGTTCACCGCGTTCGGCCATCGTGGTGTCGCGCTCGCGGCACTACTGGGGTCGAATGTCGATGCGTTGTCGGCGTGGGCCACGGAAGTGCTCGGCCCACTGGCCTCTTCGACCGTCAGCGATCAGCGGCTGCGCGAGACACTGCAGGCGTTCCTCAAGGCCGGTGGCAGCAACAAGGCCGCGGCCGAGGAATTGCACCTGCATACCAACTCGGTGAAGTACCGGGTGCAGCGCGCCATCGAACGCCGGGGCCGGCCCATCGAGGACGACCGGCTCGACGTGGAGGTTGCGCTGCTGCTGTGCAGTCAGTTCGGCGACCGGCTGCTGGACCCGGCGGACGACGGCGGGTGACGGTGTTGCCCGTGGCGGTCCGGTGTAACCCCGGTGGCTATCTACTTCTCGAAGTGGTCCCGGGGTGTGCCGGGCCGCACCGATGAGACGGGGCCAACGTGTCTGCACAGCGTGATCCTGTGCACCGACCCCCGCTGCGCGTGGTCTCGTCGGATTCCCGGTATCCCGACTGGGAATCCGTCTACCAGGACAACGCGAAGTGGGTATACCGCACGATCTACGCGCGGGTCGGCAATCAGGCCGACGCCGAGGACCTCACCGCAGAGGTGTTCCTCGCCGCGCTGCGGCCGTTGCGGCTGACCGCGAGTGCCGCCGAGGTGCGGTCCTACCTGCGGAGCACCGCGCGCACGGTGCTCGCCGCGCACTGGCGCGAGACGATGGGGCGGGAGATTACCTGTATCGATGTGGCCGGCGATGGCGAGCCGGCGGCGCCGCCGGAAGCCGAAGAGTCCATCAGTACCGCGCCGGACCGGGTCGCCGAAGTGTTGGAGGCCCTGCCGGACAACTATCGACGCATACTGGAGCTGCGATTTCTTCAGACCAAGTCCATCAAGGAGTCCGCAGCGGAGCTCGGTGTCAGCGTCGCCAACGCAAAGGTGTTGCAACACCGGGCATTACGCCTGGCGGCACAGATCAACGAGAAGGGCGAGCCATGAACGCGCGCGGGTTGCGTCGGTATCTCGACGAGCTGACGCGCGGACGCAAACCGTCCGGGTTCAAGCCCGACGACTTCGAAGCGGCGCAGATGCGGACGGCGATCGACCTGCAGGCGGCCCGGCCCGGCGCCGACGAGCCGCGTCCGGAGTTCCTCGCCGACCTGCAGAGCCGGCTCGCCGCACAGTTCGACGGCGATGAAGCTGCCGCGGCGAAGCCCGGTTGGCTGCGCGCCAACCGCCGTCAGGTGATCGTCGGGACATCGGCGGCGGCCAGTGCCGCGGTCGCCGCGGTCGCCGTCGACCGGGCCCTCGTGGGCCGCGGCGGACCGGGCAACCAGGACACCACCGACCAGGAGTTGGTCCCGGCTGCGGGCACCTGGCAGAAGGTGGCCCACAGCTCCGACGTCCCGGAGGGGTCGCTGCATGCGTTCGACCTGGGCACGGTCGTGGGGTTCGTGCGCAGGGTCGACGGGAACGTGCAGGGCATCTCGGGTGTCTGCACGCATCAGGGCTGCCGGCTCTGGTTCGACGGACCGGACGACCGGCTGCGCTGCCCATGCCATTCCACGTCGTTCGCCACAGACGGTCACGTCCTGACCCATCAGTTGCCGATTGCGCCAAAACCCTTGCCGAAGTTCGACGTTCGCGAGGTGGATGGCATCATCGAGGTGTTCGCACCCACGCCTCCGAGTCAGCCGGTCTGAGGCGTGTAACCCGCCGCCGTATCTGTTGGTGAGGGTGCGCAGGCGCACCCGCACCCGACGACTACGGAGGTTCCCGTCGTGTCGCGACGATCTCTGGTGGCGCTCTGCGGCGCCGCCCTGCTGCTGGCCGCATGCACCTCGACGGCGCCGCAGCAAAAAGCAGCACCCACACCAGTTTTCAGCTCCGACGTCAGTGGGACGCCCGGGATGAGCGGACCCGGTGCCGGCTCCGGACCCACCATGGGGTCGATGGGGTCGATGACCATGTCCCCGCCCGAATCCGGCCAACCCGCGCCGGCTCCGGCCGGTCCGAACGCGGTCAACGTCGACAACTTCGCCTTCGTGCCGGCGGAGCTGACGGTGCCCGCCGGCACGACGGTGACGTGGACCAACCATGACGAGGACCCCCACAACATCGTCGCCGAGGGCGGTCAGTTCCGTTCTCCGACAATGAGTTCCGGGGCCACGTTCAGCTATACGTTCGCGACGCCGGGCACCTACGCCTATGTCTGCGGGATTCACCCCTTCATGCACGGAACGGTGGTCGTCAAATGAATGACGCACAAGGCGACCCGCAGCAGATGAACCGTCGGCAACTGCTCCGGCACACGGCGTGGTTCGGCGCCGCCGTCGGGCTGTCGGTGGTCGGTGGGGAAGTACTGTCGCATGTCGCGGGCAGCTCGTCCGTCCCGGCGGCGCAGCCCACGTTGCGCTTCGCGCAGGTCAGCGATAGCCACATCGGCTTCACCGGTGCCGCGAACACCGATGTGGCGGCCTCTTTCACCCATGCCATCGACACCGTCAACAACCTGGGCTACACCCCGGATTTCGTGATCCACACCGGTGATCTGACGCATCTGGCCACCCCGGAGCAGTTCGATCAGGTCCGGCAGATGATGACGGGACTGCGCACCCCGCACGTGTTCACCGTTCCGGGCGAACATGATTCGGCCGACGACGCCGGGGCCAAGTACCGCAAGACTTTCGGGGCGGGCACCCGGGGCGACGGTTGGTACAGCTTCGACATCGCCGGTGTGCATGTCATCGCGCTGGTGAACACGCTCAATCTGAAGAAGCTCGGGCATCTCGGCGTCGATCAGCTCGAGTTCGTGGAGAAGGACGTCGCCTCACTGTCGAGCGATACACCGATCGTGGTGTTCAGCCACATCCCGTTGTTCGCGATGTATCCGGATTGGGGCTGGGGGACCGACGACGCCACGCAGGCCCTGAGCTACCTGAAACGGTTCGCATCGGTGACGTGCCTCAACGGCCATGTGCACCAGGTGTTTTCCAAGACGGAAGGCAACATCACCTTCCACAGCGGAACCACCACCGCCTATCCGCTGCCACATCCCGGCGACGGCCCGGCGCCCAAGCCGCTCACGCTGCCGGCCGGCAAGCTGCATGACGCGCTCGGTATCCGTGAGGTCAGCTACGAGACCGGTCAGCACGCCCTCGCACTCAAGGAACGGACCCTGCTGTGACGAACATCGTCTACCGCCTGGTGATTGCGGCGGCCATGGTCACCAGTGGCGGTGTGCACGCCTACCTCTACCTGCACGGCTACGGTCACATCCCGACGGTCGGCACCGGCTTCCTCGTCCAGGCCGCGGTGTTCTGCAGCGTGGGCGTGCTGATCTTGGTCGGCGGTCCGTCATGGTTCCTCTGGGCCTCCGGGCTGTTCTCGGCCGGCGCGCTCGGGGCGTTCGCCCTGTCCCGCACGGTCGGTTTGGCCGGATTCGTCGAAAAAGGCTGGGAACCAGCGCCTTACGCACTGGTGAGCGCTGTTGCAGAAATTGCGGCCGTGCTGGCGGTCGCCGTCTGGATGGTGCAGACGCGGCGGCAGGGCCGGGCGAATGAGGGCCCGAGCGAGTAACGGCTAGAGCCGGCCGACGGCGAACTGCGCGGCCTGGGCGACCATGCCGTTGGCGATATAGGAGTTGTGCGCGGCGGTGGGCTGCCCTGGAGGAGCGCCGTTACAGATGGTGTCGCCGCTCGCACACTGATCGATGGTCTTGGGCGCGTACAGCGGGCCGATGGTGATCTGCGGGGCACCGGCGTCGCCGAGGAACCGATTCGAGGGCTTCCCGAACAACGCCACCGCCGCGACGTGATCGGCAATCTCGGGCGGCATCGGCGGCGGCACGAAGGCCGCCGGAACGCCCGGTGGGATGTCGGCTGCCGTGGTGAAGGCGGCGACCGCTGCGCCCTGGGAAAATCCGCCGAGCACCATCTTGGTGGCGGGGCACGTGGCGGCGACGGCCTGAATGTGGTTGGTGGCGTCACGGATTCCGTCGATGACGGTCATCGCGAACTGGATGCCGTCGCCGAAGTCGGCACTGGCCTGATAGTTCACCGGGTACACGCTGACCGATTTGGTGCCGCTCTTGGCCCGCACCGCATCGACGAATGCCTGGCCGATGCCGCCGACACCCGGTGGTTCGCCGGTCCCGCGGGCGAATATCACCTCGGTGTCGGGACACGGGTCGGCGGCGGCCGTCGGAGCCGGCGCGGTTATCAGCGCCAGCGTGCCGGCCATCAGGGTGAGCACGCTCGTGAGCCTGCGGATGCCGCGCCGGTGGGGCACCGTGGGGGCGTCAGCGCAATCGAAAGAGTGCATGGCGAACCTCTGCGTCGTTTCGTCGTTTCGGGATGCCGATTGCCTGATTGCGATAGTACGTAGCGGGTTGGAGTGCGCGCCCGTCGTATGGGATGCTCGCAGGCCGCTCTGGTCGTCGCGAGTCCGTGTCGGTGCGTTCCGGTCGCTGGTTGTGACTCAGGCAACTGGCCGTCGACGGATATTGCTGGCGACACGTTCGGCCCGCCACCCGGCGAGTCGGAAGCGCCGGCTTGTCGGTGGGCGGTGGTAGACCAGTGGTTGTAGCGCGACACACCCCGAATGTGACGCGCGACACGCCGGGGGAATGTCTCGGTGTTGGGCTTACGACCTGGGAATTTCACGAATGTTGTTCAGAACATCTTGTAGTGCTTCGCAATGTCGGCCACTAGGTGTAGTGTTTGGCGAACCGACAGGCCCCCACAGACTGAGGGCCGGCCGGGACCGCGAAATCAGGTACGGACGGTTTTCGTCACGCACGTGAGACACGGTCCGGGTCGGCACGAAATCCGGGAATTCGGGGGATAGCCGGACCGCTGAAGGAAGTGGGATTTCAGCGGTGAATCAGTGCCCGAGTAGTTGCCAGTCAGTTTCCGTCAGCCAACGTCTTGCGAGCTTCCAGGGGAAGAGGAGTCCATCCGAGATGACCGTCACCGTGTACACCAAGCCGGCATGTGTGCAGTGCAACGCCACCTACAAGGCGCTGGACAAGGCGGGCATCGCCTACGAGAAGGTCGACATCAGCGTCGACGACGAAGCTCGTGACTACGTGATGGCGCTCGGTTACCTGCAGGCTCCGGTCGTGGTCACCGACAGCGAGCACTGGTCGGGCTTCCGCCCCGACCGGATCAAGGCGCTCAGCACCGTGGCGGTCACCGCCTAGAAACCGATCAACCGGGGGAGGAGAAGGAACAGTGAGCAGTCTCGTCTACTTCTCCAGCGTGTCGGAGAACACCCACCGCTTCGTCCAGAAGCTGGGTATCCCGGCCACGCGCATCCCCCTGCACGGCCGCATCGAGGTTGACGAGCCCTACGTCCTGGTGCTGCCGACCTACGGTGGCGGACGGGCTACCCCCGACATCAACGACGGTGGCTACGTACCGAAGCAGGTCATCGCCTTTCTCAACAATGAACACAACAGGTCGTTGATCCGCGGCGTCATTGCCGCGGGCAACAACAACTTCGGTGCTGAATTCGCCTACGCGGGCAATGTGGTCTCCCGTAAGTGTGGTGTTCCGTACCTCTACCGCCTTGAACTCATGGGAACTCCGGACGACGTCGCTGCCGTTCGTGAGGGTCTGGAAGATTTCTGGAAGGAACTCTCGTGCCACCAACCGTCACAGCTGCAGAACCGGTAGCCGTCACCACGCATGCACTGCCCGGCGAGAGCGACTACCACGCTCTCAACGCGATGCTCAACCTGTACGACGCGGACGGCAAGATCCAGTTCGACAAGGATGTGCTCGCGGCACGGGAGTACTTCCTGCAGCATGTGAACCAGAACACGGTGTTCTTCCACAGCCAGGACGAGAAGCTCGATTACCTCATCGAGAAGGAGTACTACGAGCGCGAGGTGCTCGACCAGTACTCCCGTAACTTCGTCAAGGGCCTACTGGATCGGGCCTTCGCCAAGAAGTTCCGGTTCCCAACGTTTTTGGGCGCGTTCAAGTACTACACCAGCTACACGCTGAAGACGTTCGACGGCAAGCGCTACCTGGAGCGCTTCGAGGACCGCGTCGTCATGGTGGCACTCACCCTGGCCGCCGGCGACACCGAGCTGGCCGAGAAGCTCGTCGACGAGATCATCGATGGCCGGTTCCAGCCGGCCACCCCGACGTTCCTCAACTCGGGCAAGAAGCAGCGCGGCGAGCCGGTGTCGTGCTTCCTGCTGCGCATCGAGGACAACATGGAGTCCATCGGCCGCTCGATCAACTCAGCGCTGCAGCTGTCCAAGCGCGGCGGTGGAGTTGCGTTGCTGCTCAGCAACATTCGCGAGCACGGCGCGCCGATCAAGAACATCGAGAACCAGTCGTCGGGCGTCATCCCGATCATGAAACTGCTGGAGGACTCGTTCTCCTACGCCAACCAGCTCGGTGCCCGCCAGGGCGCCGGTGCGGTGTACCTGCACGCGCACCACCCGGACATCTACCGCTTCCTCGACACCAAGCGCGAGAACGCCGACGAGAAGATCCGCATCAAGACGCTCTCGCTGGGTGTCGTCATCCCGGACATCACGTTCGAGCTGGCGAAGAAGAACGAGGACATGTACCTCTTCTCGCCGTACGACGTCGAGAAGGTCTACGGGCTGCCGTTCGCCGACATCAACGTCACCGAGAAGTACTACGAGATGGTCGACAACGGCGCCATCCGTAAGACGAAGATCAAGGCTCGCGAGTTCTTCCAGACCCTCGCCGAGCTGCAGTTCGAATCGGGCTACCCGTACATCATGTACGAAGATACCGTCAACAGAGCTAATCCCATTGATGGCAAGATCACGCACTCCAACCTGTGCTCGGAAATCCTGCAGGTGTCGACGCCGTCGCTGTACAACGACGACCTGTCCTACGCCAAGGTCGGCAAGGACATCTCGTGCAACCTGGGCTCGCTGAACATCGCGAAGGCCATGGACTCGCCGGACTTCGCGCAGACCATCGAGGTGTCGATCCGGGCGCTCACCGCAGTGTCCGACCAGACGCACATCTGGTCGGTGCCGTCGATCGAGCAGGGCAACAACGACTCTCACGCCATTGGCCTGGGTCAGATGAACCTGCACGGTTACCTCGCCCGTGAGCAGATTCACTACGGCTCCGAAGAGGGCATCGACTTCACCAACATCTACTTCTACACCGTGCTGTTCCACGCGCTGCGCGCCTCGAATCGCATTGCGATCGAACGCGGTACGAAGTTCGGTGGGTTCGAGAAGTCGAAGTACGCCTCGGGTGAGTTCTTCGACAAGTACACCGACCAGGAGTGGGCGCCGAAAACCGACAAGGTCCGCCAGATCTTCGCTGACGCCGGCATTCACATTCCGACGCAAGATGATTGGCGCTCGCTGAAGGAATCGGTGCAGGCGCACGGCATCTACAACCAGAACCTGCAGGCGGTTCCGCCGACGGGCTCGATCTCGTACATCAACCACTCGACCAGCTCGATCCACCCGGTCGCGTCGAAGATCGAGATCCGCAAGGAAGGCAAGATCGGCCGCGTTTACTACCCGGCGCCGTACCTGACGAACGACAACCTGGAGTACTACCAGGACGCGTACGAGATCGGCTACGAGAAGATCATCGACACCTACGCTGCCGCCACTCAGCATGTGGACCAAGGGCTTTCGCTGACGCTGTTCTTCAAGGACACCGCCACGACGCGCGACGTCAACAAGGCCCAGATCTACGCGTGGCGCAAGGGCATCAAGACGCTGTACTACATCCGGTTGCGTCAGATGGCTCTGGAAGGCACTGAGGTGGAGAATTGCGTCAGCTGCATGTTGTGACGTTCTGACCGCGAGCAGACGCAATGTCCCCTGAAACAACGGTTTTGGGGGACATATGCGTCTCGCCACGCGGAAGTCAGGAGCGCCGATGAGTACGGTCGCACCGAGTCTCATCGACCGCAGCGGTCGGCGGTATCCCGCTGACCAACCCCGCTGGCGCGGTGATGACGGCAGCCCACTGGCCTTCGAACCGCTGCCGGGCATTGGCCGCGAGCAGATCGATGCCGCGGTCAACTCTCAATGGCGCTATCTCGCGGCGCTGCCAAATTCCTTGGCGCACATCGACCGGGTGACCCTAGGGGAGGGCCGGACGCCGTTGATCGCCAGCAGTTTCGACGGCATCGAAGTCGGCCTCAAAGTCGAGTCGATGAACCCGACCGGCAGTTTCAAGGATCGCGGCGTCTCGGTGATGGTGACTGCCTTGCGGCACCAGGGGATCGATCGGGCCCTCGAGGATTCCAGCGGTAACGGCGGATCTTCCGTCGCCGCGTACTGTGCGGCCGCGGGCATCGAAGCCCACATCCTCGTGCCGGCTGCGACGTCGCCGAACAAGATCGTCCAGAGTCGGCTGCACGGTGCCCACATCGAATTGGTCTCCGGAACGCGGCAGGAAGTGGCGGACGAGGCCGTGCGCCGAGCCGAAACATCTTTCTACGCAAGCCACAACTGGCACCCGTACTTCCTGCAAGGCATCAAGCTGATTGCCTACGAGATCTGGGAGGACCTCGGATTCCGTGCTCCCACTGCGGTTCTAGTGCCCGCCGGCGACGGTAGTCTGGTGCTCTGCTGCGCTGTCGGATTCGGCGAATTGTATCGAGCGGGCGCGATCGACCGCGTGCCCCGAATCCTCGTCAGTCAGCCGCAGAATTGCTGCCCGCTCGTCGTAGCCATGGAGCAGGGCCGCGACGAGGTCGTTGAACAGCAATGGTCGACGACCGTCGCAGAGGGCACGGCCATCGCGAAGCCCGTGCGCGATCGTGAAGTCCTGCAAGCGATCCGGGGCACCGGCGGGATTGTCGTCGCGGTCCGGGAAGACGAGTTGCTGCCTGCGGTGGCGGAGCTCGCCCGGACCGGGCTGTTCGTCGAACCCACCAGCGCCCAGGTGTTGCCGGCATTGCGTCGGCTGCGAGCAGCCGGAGAGATCGACGCCGCCGACACGATCGTGGCGGTCCTCACCGGATCAGGGCTGAAGGCCAGTCACCTTCTCACGACGGTGTGACTACGTCTGGCCGTCCAGCACGCCGGTCGGCGCCGCTAGTGCACTGCGCGGCTGATGGCGTCGGCGACGCGGTCCACCGCATCGCGGGCCGCGGGGCTGATCTGGGTCATGGAGACATATCCGTGCACCAGGCCCCCTTCCCGCAACAGGCGAGTCGGGACGCCGAAGTCCTTGAGCCGCTGGGCGTATGCGATCGCCTCGTCCCGCAAGGTATCGAAACCGGCGACGGTGATGAGCGTCGGCGGCACCCCGGAAAGGTCCTCCGCAAGGATCGGTGACATCCGCGGATCGGATCGGTCACCAGGATCGGGCACGTAAAGCTCGGACAGCCAATCGATCTGCTTGGCTGTGAGCGCGGGGTTGTCCGCGAACTCCTCGCGCGAACGGTAGCTGCCCGCGCCGTCCACGACCGGATACATCAGCACCTGCATCCGGGGACGAAGTGCCTCGCCCTGAAGTTGGTTCGACAGCACCGCACAGAGATTCGCGCCGGCACTGTCACCGAGCAACACGATCCGCGCCGGATCGACTCCCCAGCCGGTGCAGCGCTCGACGGCGAATTGCCATGCCTCCCAGGCGTCGTCGACAGCGGCTGGAAAGGGGGCTTCGGGAGCCAGGCGATACTCGACCGACAGCACATTGACGCCGGCGCGGGCCGCAATGAGGTGGGCGGGGGAGTCGTACGCTTGGCGACTTCCGAGGACGAAACCGCCGCCGTGCAGGAACAGCACGAGGCCGCTGGAGCGCGCCGCCGGCCGATACAGACTGGCCCGAATGCCGCTGGGGAGAACGATATCGGGGTCGACGTCCACAGCCGCGTTCGCGGATTTGTCGGCGAAGACCCGGCAGTCGTTCTCCATGATGGCGCGTGCCTCGGCCACGGTGCCGTCGCTGAAATCAGGCCCGTCGGCCGTGACACGCATCAGCAGTGCGATCTCCGGTGCCATCACGTCGCCGTCGGCGTTGACGGTCGGCGGGACGAGCCGGCGCAGGACCGCTTGCGGAACTCGGCCCAGACCCGTGAACAGCGTGCGCTGCATCAACTCGCGGCCTGTCAACCGGCGGTCCGGCGCCGTGGACTGCGCGATGGTCGTCGTCATGAGGCGACTCGTCCGGAAGCGGCCTGGCTGATCTCGGTGCGGCGAGTCTCGCTTTGCGTGCCGCCGACGGCGAGTTCGCGTTCCAGTCGCGAGCTGAAACGCAGGTTGTCGTCGATGATCGACCCCCGGTACATCTTCCGGTCTTCCAAGAACACGTTCCGCATCTGCCAGGGCATCGCGTCGCCTTGACGCGGCAGGTCCCGCTTCGCGCGTTGCATGTATCCGGCATCCAGATCGAGGATCGAGCGGGTGCCGACGCCCTCGGCCGCATAAGGGGCGACGGTGTCGTACCCATGGGTGTCCATGTACCGGAGCAGTTCGATGAGGCTCTTGCCGAGTAGCGAAATCTTCAGTGTCCAGGAAGATTTGGTGTAGCCGACCGCCATCATCCAGTTCGGGATACCCGACAGCAGCGCTCCTCGGTACACCACACTGTCAGAGAACTCGACCGGTCGCCCGTCGACGGTCAGGTCGATACCGCCGAACAGGTGCATGTTCAGCCCGGTTGCCGTGACGATGAGGTCGGCCGGCAGGTGCTCACCGGACTCGAGCTCGATGCCGGTCTTGGTGAAGCGGCGGATCCGGTCGGTCACCACAGATGCGCCGCCCTCGCGGATCGAGGCGAAGAAGTCGCCGTCGGGCGCGAGGCAGAGGCGCTGGTCCCACGGGTCATACGGCGGGTTGAAGTGACGGTCCACGTCGAACCCCGCCGGCAGTTGCTTTTTGTTCAGGTGGCGGATGACGCGCCGTGCGGTCTTCGGGAACCTGGTCATCAGCTCGACGACCACCCAGTCGAGCAACACGTTCTTCCACCGGGTCGCGAGGTAGCCGCGCCGTTCCCCGAGGAGCCGAGTGAGCTTGAGGCTCAGCGTGTCGACGCGCGGTAGCGACATGATGTACGTCGGCGTGCGCTGCAGCATGGTGACGTGGTCAGCAGCGTCATCGCCCTTGAGGAGCGATGGGATGAGCGTGATTGCGGTTGCGCCGCTGCCGATTACGACGACATTCTTGCCGTAGTGGTCGTAGCCCTCGGGCCAGAACTGCGGGTGGATGATGTCGCCCTCGAAGTCGTCCCGACCCTCGAACTCCGGGGTGTACCCCTCGTCGTACCGATAGTAGCCCGTGCCGGCGTAGACCCAGCCCGCCTTGATCACCTCGCTGCGGACCGCACCGTCTGGGGTGGTGACCTCGACGGTCAACACCCACTCTGCGTCGTCGCTCGACCAGGCGGCGGCCACGACGTGGTGGCGGTACCTGATGATCTTGTCGAGGCCGTACTCCTCGACGGTCTCGTTGAGGTAGTCCAGGATCAGCGGTGCATCAGCGATCGCCTTCTCGTCGCGCCAGCTCTTGAACTCGTACGCGAAGGTGTGAAGATCCGAGTCGGACCGAATGCCGGGGTACCGAAACAGATCCCACGTCCCGCCGATGGCGGCGCGCCCCTCGAGCAGCGCAATCTTCTTCGTCGGGAACTCTTTCGTGAGATACGCCGCCGCGCCGATCCCTGAGATGCCTCCACCGATGATCACGACGTCGAAGTACTCCGGGCTGGGTACTGGGATGCTCATCTCTCGATTCCTTCCTGTGCCGGCACTGGCGCCTTGCGATGTGCCTCAGACTGCCGGGGTCGACGTGGTGTGCACCACACCGAAATGCAACAACCTGTGGCCGTTGACGGTGTGAATCGCACCCTCTGCGAGCCCTCGGATCAGCTCTGGCTGATTCGGCCGCTTTGGGTGATACTCACTGGACGTCGGCGAACCGAAAGGGCCAGCAATGAACGCGAAGCGTCGCGGAGAGTCGTTCGACGAGCCCGGTGCCACGCCGGAACAGAAGGGACACCGCTCACGGTCGAGACGGGCTTTATTGCTGTCGCTGAAGGTATTTGGCGCACTGGTGGTCATCGCGCTGGTGGTGATCGGTGGGGCCGTCGCGATGGTCTACTACCAGGGCAAGCGGGCGCCTGCCGGCAACCATGACTACGTGGCCCTGGGCAGTTCGTTCGGTGCAGGTCCGGGCGTCCCCGACCGCGACCCGACGAGTCCAATCCTCTGCATCCGGTCGGGCAACAACTACGCGCATCAATTGGCTGCGCTACGCCATCTGAATCTCACGGATATGACGTGTTCGGGCGCAACGGCGCAGAACGTGCTGCACGGTGGGCAGTTCTTCCAGCCACCGCAGCTCGATGCGGTCCGAGAGAACACGAAGCTCGTCACCATCACCGCGGGCGGCAATGACATCTACTACTTGCCCAACCTGTTCGCATGGTCATGTGCGACGGACCCCGGTGCGTTGTCGTGGGCGTGGCGGCTCGGCGTGTGCGACGCGAAGTCGGACGCCGACGTCGATAAGGCCGTCGCGCAGGTGGGTGCGAGTTTGACGGAAGTGGGTGCCGAAGCCCACCGGCGGGCGCCGAAGGCCACGGTCGTGTACGTCAACTACACGACCGTCCTGCCCGACGCCGGGTACTGTCCTGCCAAGCTACCCATCACCGACGCGCAGTTCGACAGGGCTCGGCAATTGGCGAAAACGCTTGTCGCCAAGACGGAAGAGGCAGCGCGCGTGACGGGGTCTGTGCTGGTGTCGGCAGCCGACCTGACTCGCGGACACGACATCTGTGCGGCCGATCCGTGGGTTTACGGCTACACGTTCTCTGCGAGTCCGCTGAATTACGGACCCATGGCCTATCACCCGACGCTGCGGGCCATGACCGAAATCGCCGCGCAGATCAACAAGACCCTCGATTCGAGATAGGCTCGGGCGTCCGCGCTGACGCGGCGCCCCTCGGATTGAGCAGCGGCCGAGGCTGTTTCGCATCGGCCGGTCTGCTCTTACCCGAGGGCGGTCCGAATCTACGCGGAGGCCGCTACCGTGATGTCAAGTCGCTGCGCGATCTGATCGGCGGTGTGCAGACCGGTCAGGATGGCGCCGTTCATGGTCCCGGCCCACTCGCCCGCGGTTTCCGTGCCCGCCCAGTGGATGCGCCCGTGCGGCGCGGTAAGGGCCTCGCCGTAGTTCACCGATGCGAAGGGCGGCGCGGCCGGATGCGGGCCGCCCGGGGCGAAAGGTTCTGTGCCCCAACAGTGATCGATGTAGTCGATGGGGCTGCCGGCCTGGGGGCCGTACAGGTCGACCAATTGGTCGAGCACCAGTTTCCGCCGAACGGCCGGACCGAAGCCGTCGTACACCCGAGCGGTGCAGAAGACCATCAGGATGCCCGGCCCGTCATCGCTGGGTGACACGTCGAAGGTGATGAACACCGGAGCGGTATCGGTCAATGCCTCACCCGAAAGCCCCTCAGACCGCCAGAAGGGCTTGTCGTAGGCAACGAACGCCTTGCTCAGCGCACCCATCGGGAAGCTCGTCGTGAGCCCCTCGGTCTTGTCCGGCAGGGCCGGATGGTAGTCGATGTACGCCCGATGCTCGGGGGCCGCGGTCACGATCGCGTACTTGGCGTTGATCACTCCCGAGTCGGTGGATACTGTGACGCTGTTATCGTCCTGGGAGATCTCGCGCACCTGGGTGTTCAGCACAATTCGGTCGCCGATCTGCGCAGCGAGCCGTTTGGCGATCTCTTGAGTGGTTTCGGTGACGCGAAACTCCTGCTGTCCGCCTTCGACGGCAAGCATGTGATCGAGCCCGCCCACGGCCTGGATATAGCGCAACACATGCAGCAGTGACACGTCGAGCGGGCTGCAGCCCCACTGCACCCTGGTGACGATGAACATCAGGGCACGTGTGCTGGTTGCGGCCTGCTGCTGGTCGAGCCATTCGCCGTACGAGATCGAGTCGAGCTGGCCGGCGTTGGGGGATTTCCAGGCGGCATTGACGTCGATGGTCTCCAGCAATGTGGTCAGCTCCATCAGGATGCGGCCCAGATCCTCCGCGTCCACCGGTCCGGTCGTCGGCAGGGTGCCCGTGTAGGTCTGGCGTTGCCCGCCCATCCAGAGAACGTTGTCGCCTTCATCGAACTGCGGGGTCAGCGAACACCCCAAGCGCTGCATCAGGTCACGGATCGCGGTGTGGCGCTGCGCGACCCACGTCGCACCCAGGTCGACCTTGACTCCGGCCACCTCTCCTGAGTACGAACGGCCACCGACCCGGTCACGGCCTTCAATGACGAGAACTGATACACCTTGACTGGAGAGCCGATCCGCGGCGCTCAAGCCGGCGAAGCCCGCACCGACAACCACCACATCGACCGATGCGACTTCGGCGTCGCCCTCATGGGATTTCGACAAGGTCTGATCTTTCACGGTTTCCTCCATCGCACTCGCGGTTGAGATGATGCGAGAGACAGCGGACGGCAGTGTCGGTCAGCGCCTGTGCAATGATGAACTGCCGTCCGCAGTGGATTACCTTGGCAATCCCCATATCTCGCTACTGACAGGTTCAGTGTCGCCAGCGATGGTTCGGCGCGGCCACAACAACGGCCACCGACTTATGGCGATCAGGGGTGCACGGTGCACCCCTGATCATCGGCCAGAGGGTGATGTGATGGCTCTGTTGGGGTCTGTCGGCGGAGGTGGGGAGGTGAAGGGCGGGGCCTGGGGCGGCAAGAGTCCTTTCTCTGTGGGCTGTACTGACGAGGTGCTCGTAGGTGCGGGTGAGCTGGGAGCAGGTGCGCTGTCGTTGCCGCAGTCCGCGGTGAACAAGCCGATGATCAGAAGAACTACCGCAGCCCGGATCCAGACTGATTTGAGCACGGTGGCCATCGCTATTGCCCGGGCGTTGCGGGTTGATCAGTGGGCGCGGGCTGGGCCGGTGGCTCAAGTTGCGGGTAGCTCGGCGGGGTCGTGTTCGTCACCTCGCCGGTGGGTACCCCGGTCTTCGGCGGTGTGCCCGTTGGGCTTTCCAGCAGAGGCTGCGGCCACGGCCCGGCACTGGAGATCATGCCCGGCAGGGTTCCGGTGTCCGACTGCAGGAGAGCCGAGGTGCTGTCGGGAGGCACGATTCCGCCCTGAACCCCGTACCGCATGTTGGTGTAGTTGAGAATGAAGGACTGATTCGGTGCTGACGGTCCCGGTTTGCTGTTGGGCAAACTCACGCTGGTCTGCGTCGGGTCGGCGGTGGGTCCGCTGGTTCGCACGCCACGGGTGTCGGTCGTGTGGGGCGGATATGTATATGAGCCCGTGCCGAATTCGTAGGTATATGCCCCCGGATAGGGAGCGGTCGGTGTTCCGGGGACGAACGGTAGCGGGGGTTGCGCGCCGGCGATGGCGCCGCCCACGGAACTCATGGCCAGAATCATCGCGCCGCATGCGACGCATCGACCAACTCGGAGTTGTGTCACAGAGGGCTCCTTTCTCATGCGAGGTCAGATCTTGATCGGGTCGCCGTAGATGGCGTACGAGAAGTGGCTGGCGGCAGTCGAAATACGCAAGTAGGCGTACGAGCGGATGTTGACGTCGCCGCCGCAGGCGTCGGCTTTGATGTGAAGGTTGTCGACCCCCAGCGACGCGGTGTTGCCCGGGCTCAGCGCCATGTTGGTCATCGGCAGGTCGACGATGACGCCGGGCTGGACAATGGTTTCCAAGAATCCGGCAGCGCCGATGGTCCCGCCGACACCGGACGGCACGCCGGCTGAGCCGGCAACACCGCCGGTGCCACCCATGACCAGACCTGCCGACACATCTGATTGGCAGCCCAATTGATATCCGAGGATGAAAAGGCTGTCCTGGATCGGATTTCCACCGCCGGTCGCCGCTGCCGTCGCCGTAGCGGTGACGAATGCTTCACGGGAGTTGGCCGCCGCAGCGAGGTTGGGAACGGAATTGACGACCTCATTCTTGATTTGCAGATTCAGATGCCAGCCATCCGGGGAGACTTTGTCGTAGACCTGCGGAGCCATGTCGACCGGTGCGGCATGTCCGGCAGGCGCCGCGGACAAGCTCGCCACCGACACCGCTACTGCCGCAGCGGCGAGGAAGGGTGCGGGTGAAACTTTCAATTTCATTGTGTTCCTTTCATTTTGTGTGTCGAATTCATCCGAAGCTGTGTCGGAGGTCTTCTCGATGACTCGAGCTGGTGCCCGTCGCCACGTTGTGTGAATGCAGCGCGCGGTAGGCGAGAAAGTAGATGACCCCCTGGGCACCCCATGTCACCAACGCGGCGGTGTAGAAGAACGTGCGGTTCTGGTCGTCGAAGGGGAGTGGGCAGAAGTCGTAGATGATCGCGATAACCGACGCGGCTGCGGTGATCAAACCGGTTGCGATGGCGAGCTTCTGGGCGCCAGAGTCCCAGACCTTCTTGGCGAAATACGCCAGGAATCCCGTCGTGAGCAGATTGGCCAGCAGATAGAACGTCGCCGGCCCGATGTGGAGAGTTTCGTCGTGGAACTTCTTCAGGAAAGTGGCGGCGACGACGGCCAGTCCGAATACACCGACCTCGACAGCGACCGTCGGCTGGTATCGATGGGTGACCGCCATCAGGCCCATGACGAGGATGAGGGTGAAACCGACCGACCGGGAGAACGCGTCGAGGAAAAAGGAGACGTCGAACGCGATCCCGCCCTCCGTGGCACCGAGCAGCGACCCGACCAGGAAATTGCTGGCGGACACTCCCACGACCAAGCATTCGAGGCCGAGCAGGTAGTTGCCGTAGTCGCGGATGAACTTCCATCCGACGTAGTAGCCGACGGCAGCCAACCAGACGGCCGCTGCCAGGAAGATGACGTCCTTCATGGTGGTGATTCCTCTCGAAGTGCGGTTGATGCTCAGCGCCGATTGGCAAGTGACCGGGGAGATTTCCCGTCGTTTCTCGTTCGGTGGTGGACTACTGTCGCCGTCTGGTGAGCTGGGTCACAACGACGGTGCTCACCCCTTTCGGAGCGGAAGCGGTGCATGGTGCACATATCTGACTTCCCGCTGTGTGGTCGGGTTCGCCAAAGAACTCAGTGGGCGGCTTCGTGGCGCTGTAGCCGGTCGAACCAGCGAAGCGCCGGCATCGCCATGAGGGTCGCGGCAGCCAAGATGAGGAAAGCAGTTGCCGGATGTGTGACGAGTAGCCCTACGGCGGTGGCGATGACGACGCCGCCCAGATTGCCCGCCATCCAGATGAGCCCCGCCGCCGTGCTCTCGGCTTCGGGAGCGTGGCGCTCACTCAGGGCCAGCACGATGGGCAGCGCCGGCAGTAACAGGAAACCCACCCCGATCAGCGTGAGAACAGCCATTGTCGTACTGGGCGCCAGCGCCAGGTGCAAGCACGCCACCGCGGTGAAACCGATTCCGACGCCCATGATTTGGACTTCCCGTCGGTGCCGGTCGGCCCACACCGGTACGACGGCGCAGCCGATGACGCCGGCGATCATGGTGACCGCCAAGACAAGGCCAGCGGTGGACTCCGAGACTCCCGCAGGCTCCAGCAGTGGCTGGACGAACGTCGCGAGCGCGATGAACGTGCCCATCGGAATAGCGACGACCGCGCACAGGCGCCGCAGATAGCGGTTGCCGAATGCGGCGCGGAATGCCCGAAGCCCTCCGGTAACGCGGATGGACTCGGGGCCGCCCAGCGGCCGGGCGAAACGAAGCGCAGCGAGGAGGCACAGTCCGGCGTCCAGAGCGAGCAGTGCCGTGATGACGGTCAAGGTATGGATGTGGTTCTCGCCGGGTAGACATGCGCCGAGCAGATACCCGACGACCATCCCGGCGAACGTGGCGGAGGACGCGGCGGCGATCCCGCCGGCACGGTCTTTTACGGCGAGATAGCTGACGGCCAGCCCCGGGATCGCGTTGAGGACGAAGGGTTGGCCCACCGCCGCGACCACCTGCCCGATCAAAGTCCAGGTGAAGTCGCCGGCGACCAGCCGAAGGAACGCGCCGACTGCGGTGAGGACCGCGCCTGCGATAAGGGCCGGGCGGAAGAACCGATCGAGGATGAGCCCCGCGGGAACGGCGAGTAGCACGTAGATCAGCGGGAAAACCTGTGACAGCCAACCGATTGCGGCGATTGACACGCCGAAATGCCGGGCCGCGTCGTCGGTCACGGGCGCGTAGTTCACCACGAGGGCCTGGGTGGCGGCGGCCAGGAGTCCGTACGCGACGAAGACGGACCATCGGCTCTTCGTGCGCTGCTCGATACCGGGACTTTCGAATGTGTCCTGGATGTCGGTGAGGGACACCCGCTCTTCCGTGATGGATGTGGTTGGTGCGATTTGCGAGTGAAACATGTTGCGCCTCTGGTTATTACGGCGGATCACGACCCACGCGACGGCACCTGCGGCGGCGGCACGGGTGGCCGCCAACTCGGGCAGACTCATCTGCTGTCCTTTTGTTGATCAAAACCGGATTGCGCCCGACTGCGTCGGCGGACTGTCAGAGGTGTGACCGAACGAATATTCGTTCGTATGAGTGACGTAGGCTACTGCCGCGCGAAAGTCGTGTCAACGGTTGTTTGGTCGCGGCACTCGGGGGTCCCTTGAACGCACCACGAATTACCCTGTCGCGCAGCTATTTACGCCGATGGCCGGACCGGGGTAGGTCGCAACGGAGTCGGCGCTGAGCGACGGCAAACCGCGGATCGTGTGGCACGAACTGGTCGGAATTCAAGACTTACCGCACGCTGCGCACGAGTCACACCGGCACCATGCGCACCGATCTCTCCATCACCACACACATCTGGAACTCGGTATCGCCGGCGATATCACGTTGTAGGGCGACCATCGAGGATGAGGCGGGTGATATCGCGGGCGCTGCCAAGTTCTGGGTCTGGTTGGCAGGCCAGAGAGCGTGATACCACCGGCGATACCGAGATCCGGATGCGGTTGGGCCAACTGACAACCCGACACGCCCGGACAGTCACCACCCACCAAAACCGCCACTGGCCAGTCCAAACCGCGCCGGCCGATGACAAAGGGCGGAAACTCGCTAGGAGCGGTCCGGTCCGAGTCCGACGAGCATCGCGCGTACCAGCTGCCAGTGCAGGTCGGCCAGTTCTTCGGGATCGCGTGCACCGTCCGCCGGGAACCAGTTCGCGACTCGATCGCACATCGCGATGATGGCCATCGAGGCAACGGTGACCTTGGTTTCCGATACGTCTGGCGCGAAGGCGTGCACGCGGTCTCGCACCAGGTTCAGGTGGGTGGTCTGCAGTGAGAGCAGCCTGTCGTAATCGTCGGCCGATAGGAACTGGCCGGCGGAGGCGGTGTAGAGAACGAGGTCCGCCACGCGGGCAATGTGCATGTTGTGCATCTGGTAGAGCACGTGTTGCCGTACCGTCTCGCGCAGGTCTTCCTCGGGATTGCGGCCATCGACATGCGTTGAGTTGTCCAGGAAGTCGGCTAGTACCCGGGAGACTGCCTCGGTGAGGATCGCCTCCTTTGAGGGAAAGTGGCTGTAGAGCCCGGGCGCTTTGATCCCCGCGACCGCCGCGACTTCCCGGACTGTGAACGCGCCGAATCCGTGGTCGGCGACGTTGGTGATGGCCGCCGCCAAAATGCGTTCGCGCATGACATTCAGATCGAAGACCCGGCCGAGGTTCGCAATGTCGGCTGAGCGGTCGAGCTCCGAAGGGCTCGAGGCGGGCCGAGTCGAGGTTCCTCGTGCGGCGGTCATCTGTCCTCCTGTTGGCAGCTGGGTCCAAGGTTACGGCGCTCGAGCGCGGACCGAGCTCACCGGTGTGTGCCCGGTGTCGCCGGGCTGTGTGCCGAGCGGATGTTCGCGGGCCGCGGCGGTTGTCGCGGTGTCGTGGACGGGCTGTCGGCAACTGACTTGGCGCCACCTATTGACGTAGGCCAAGGCCAACGCTAGCTTAACGAATATTCGTTCGCGCAGGTCCGACAGGTGAACCTGCGATACTGGAAGAGGTTCGACATGGTGTCAGTGGGTATTGCCGGCCTGGGTCAGATGGGGACCGCCGCACTGCGGATTCTGCTCGAGCAACTCCCGGATGCGCAGTTCCTGGCGATGGATCGGGCGCCCGAAACCGTGCAGCGCGCCGAGTCGCTGGATCCCGCACGCGTTCGCGGGCGCGTTGTCGACGTCACCGCGGAGTCGGCGGACCTCAGCGGTGTCGACTTGGTACTCAACCTTTCCGGCCCGTTCTTCGCCGGCTCCGACGGACTGGCGCAGGCCGCGCTACGTGCCGGTACGACGTACATCGATATCGGTGACGACCTCGAGGCGACCGAAACCGTGCTGGCTTTGGATGCCGAGGCCCGGCGGGCCGGCGTTGCACTCATCAGTGGCGCGGGATGGTCACCTGGGGTGTCGAACTGGTGCGCTGCTCGTCTGCTCGACGAATTTCCCGACAGCGACGGCGTGCAGGTGGTGTGGGCGACGCACGAGCGGGACCCCGGCGGACTGGCCCCGCTGCGCCACATGCTCCACATGGCGGTCACGCCGTGTCCGGTGTGGCGGGATGGACAGTGGGTGCAGTCGGCAGGCTTTGTCCCGGAGACCGCGGGTACGTTCACCTTTCCCGAGCCGCTTGGCGTCATTGATGCCTTCGACACCGCGCACCCGGAGCCGCGGACGCTCAGCAGATACTTCCCGCAGTTGCGCAATGCGAGTTGCAAGGGATCGCTGCGGCCCGACTGGGCCAACGCGGCATTTTCGACGTTGGGTCGCATCGGGTTCGGTCACAACGACGTCCTGGTGGACATTGCCGGTCACGATGTCGAGCCGGCCGAGTTCCTCTGGAAACTGATGTGGGCCCGCCACCGGGCTGCCTCCGCGCCCAAGGCCGGTAAAGCGTTGACGGCGTTGTTGATTCAAGTTCTCGACGGCGCCCGCGTTCAGGGGGCGCTTGCGCTCATCGACGACGCGCCGATGTCCCGTGGGACCGGTCTCGGTGCCGCAGTCGCCGCACTCGCCGCGCTGCGGGAAGTTCCGCCGCCGGGGGCGTGGGGTCCGGAGGTCCTGCCGTGGCAGTTCACGCTCGCCGAGTTCGAGCGCATCGGACGGTCGCTGGGCGGGTTCGGGCCGGGTATCCAAACCCTGACCGAAGTACGTCGATGAACCGCTCTCTGGAAACCGAACGCGCCAGCCTGTCGGTCGCCGTGGCGCACTGGGCCGACACGCAACCGACCGCCATCGCATTACGTTGCGGTGCAACGACTCTGACGTGGTCAGAGCTCGACGACGCCGTGACGCGCTTCGGCGCCGTGCTCAACGACCGCGGTGTGCGCATGGGTGATCGCGTGGTGCTACTTGGCGAAAACAGCCTGGAATGGGTCATCGCGTTTCTCGGCTGCCAACGCGCCCACGTGATCGTCGTCCCGATGAATACCCGTCTCGCGCCGAGTCAGATCGTCGCGCAGGTCGCGAAGGTCAGTGCCAAGTTGGTGCTTCACGATGCCGGCCTCGGAGGTACCGACCTCGGCACTCTGACTGGCACGCCGTGTGTGGAGCTCACGTCGCTACGGCACGAGATCGGCAACGAACGCCTCGATCTGGTTGCCGCAGTGGGTCATCCGGAGGGTAGTGACGTTCCTGCCCTCATCAGCTTCACCTCGGGCACCACGGGGATTCCCAAAGGCGCGGTCATCAGCAGTACTGCGATGGCCGAGCTCGCGCACGCGTTCTCGAACCACTTCGAAACCGGACCGGCCGACAGCACCCTGATCGTCGTGCCGATCTTCCACAACACGGGCTTCGCGGATCAACTGGCACACATGGTCGCGTCAGGCGGGACGACCAGTCTGCTGCGGCGCTACCGGACCGGGGATGCGGCAGCAGAACTGATGGCTCGCCCGGCGACGTTTCTGGCTGCCGTGCCGAGCATGCTGAGAATGCTGATGCTGCACGACGAGGCTGACGCGATCTTCAGTGGTGTCCGCGCAATCATGTACGGCGGCAGTGCGATGCCCGAGGCTTGGGTGCAGGAATTGCAGCGGCGGTGGCCGCATCTCAAGCTCGTGCATGCGTACGGACTGAGCGAGTTCACGTCGGTGTGTACGTTCCTGCCCAGCCACCTGGCGGCAACGAAAGCGGAGTCCGTTGGGCTGCCCCTACCTGGCGTCCAGCTGCGCATCGTCGATGAATCAGGGCATGACGTGGCGCCCGGCGATCTGGGCGAAGTGTGGGTGAGCGGCCCGACGCGCATGCTCGGCTACTGGGACGAACCGGGGCTCACGTCCGAGAAGATGACCGGACAGTGGCTGCGCACCGGCGATGTCGGCCGAATCGATGGGGACGGCCTGCTGTGGTTGCACGGCCGGGCGGACGACGTCATCAACCGCGGCGGCGAGAAGATCATGCCCACGTTTGTCGAGTCCCACATTGCTCGGCACGAAACCATCGCGGCCGCATGTGCTTTCGGGTACCCAGACCACATACTTCAGCACCGCGTCGCGGCAGCCGTCGAGACTCGCGCCGGTGCGGCTTTCGATGAGCGGGAGCTCGTCGGTTTTCTTCGGACATGTCTGCCCGATTATGCGATTCCCGACCGATGGGTCGTGTACGACGCGCTTCCCCTGAATGCCTCCGGCAAGTTCGATCGCAGAACTCTGCGAGCGGACTTCGAAGCAGCACTGCAGCCCAAATCGATTGAGCACGAACAGGAGCCCGCCAAGTGAACATGCCCTTGTATGCCGTCACCGACCCGGCGACCGGTGAACTGGTACGGGAGTACCCGACCGCAACCGACGAGGCGGTGGACGCGGCACTCGATGCGGCCGCCGGCGCCTACCGGAACTGGTCGCGGCAGACCACCGTCACTCAGCGTGCGGACCTGCTGAGAAATGTTGCTGCACTGCATAACTCACGCAGCGGCGAACTTGCCGAAATCATCCGCCGTGAGATGGGCAAGTCCATCGACCAGGCCATCGGTGAGATCGAGTTCAGCGCCGCCATCTACGAGTATTACGCGGACAATGCCCACAGGTTCCTCGCGGACGAGCCGATCGAGCTCATCGAGGGGGAGGGGACGGCGTTCATCCGCCGACAGCCGATCGGCCTGTTGTTGGGCATCATGCCCTGGAATTACCCGTACTACCAGGTCGCCCGATTCGCCGCGCCCAATCTTGCGCTGGGGAACACCGTCGTGCTCAAGCACGCACCGCAGTGCCCGGAATCAGCGGCTGCCCTGCAGCGGATCTTCACCGAGGCCGGCATTCCCGACGGCTGCTACGTCAACGTCTATGCGACCAACGAACAGGTCGCCGACGCCATCGCAGACCCCAGGGTGCGAGGTGTCTCCTTCACCGGTTCTGAGCGGGCCGGCGCAGCAGTCGCCGAAGTGGCGGGGCGCAACCTGAAGAAGGTGGTGCTCGAGTTGGGTGGCTCGGACCCGTTCATCGTGCTGTCGTCGGATGACATCGATGCCACCGCTGCGGCGGCGGTGGACGCCCGATTCGAGAATGCGGGTCAAGCGTGTAACGCCGCAAAACGGTTCATCGTTGCCGACGATCTGTACGAACCGTTCCTGGATGCATTCATGGAACGGGTTCTGGCCCAAGCTGACTCGCTGGCTCCGTTGTCCTCGGTTGCTGCCGCCGAGCGACTCGAAGAACAGGTCCGGCGCGCTGTCGAAGAGGGCGCGACGCTGGTTCGCGACGGTGAGCGAGAGGGGGCGTTCTTCCCGCCTGCCGTTCTGACGGGCGTGGCGCCGACGTCGCCGTCGTCGACCGAGGAGCTGTTCGGTCCCGTGGCCACCATCTATCGGGCCGGGTCCGAGGATGAGGCCATCGAGCTGGCGAACAGCACCCCGTACGGATTGGGCTCGTACGTCTTCACCACCGACCCTGAGCAGGCGATGCGGGTCGCCGACCAGATCGAGGCCGGCATGGTGTTCGTCAACGGCGTCGGCCTCGACAGCATGGAGCTGCCGTTCGGCGGCGTCAAGCGATCCGGCTTCGGGCGTGAACTCGGCCGGGCGGGGATCGAAGAGTTCGCCAACAAGAAGCTCATCCGCACTGTGCGGGCGTAACGGCCGACCGCAACCTCTCAATCTCAACCAACTCAAGGAACATCCACCATGACCATCGAATTCGACGCCGCCGTCTTCCGGACGCCGAACGCGCCGCTGACCATCGAAACCGTTTCGCTCCCGTCGACCCCGCCGCCCGGTGACGTGCTCGTGCGGCTGAAGGCAAGTGGAGTGTGCCACAGCGATTTTCACGTTCTTGCGGGTGAATGGGACGTGCCCACCCCCATGATTCTCGGCCACGAAGGCGCCGGTGTCATCGAGAGCGTGGGCGAAGGGGTGACGTCGCTGAGGAAGGGTGACCACGTCGTCCTGTCCTGGACGCCCTCATGTCGCCGGTGCCGGTACTGCATCAGCGGCCGGCCCGTCCTGTGCGACATGGTCGCTCAACATTCGGCCAACCACCTGTCGTTCGACGGCCGGTCGCGGATCACCGCGGCTGACGGCGCGGACGTCCTCAGCTTCGCCGGCGTCGGCACGTTCGGCCAGTACGCCATGGTGCCCGAATCAGGCGCGATCGCGATCCGCGATGATGCCCCCTTCGAACAGTCGGCGCTGATCGGCTGCGCCGTCACCACCGGTATCGGCGCAGCAGTCAACACCGCGAAGGTCCGCCCGAGTGACATTGTGTTGGTCATCGGGTGCGGCGGCGTCGGTCTGAATGCGATTCAGGGTGCCCGCCTGGTCGGTGCACGGCAGATCATCGCCGCCGACATCTCCGACGAAAAGCTCAAGCAGGCAAGGGTTTTCGGAGCATCGGAAATCATCAACAGCGCTCAGGAGAGTCTGGCCGATCGGATTGCGGAGCTCACTGACGGACGCGGCGTCGAGGTGGCGATCGAGGCCATCGGCCTGCCGCAGACCATCGAAGCCGCCTACGCGGTCTTGGCCCGAGGTGGCACCGCCGTCGTCGCGGGGCAGGTGGCCGACGGTATGAAGATCACGATCGATCCGTTCGTCATGTCGGATCAAGAGCTTTCCCTCATCGGCTCGAACTACGGCTCGAGCAAGCCCGCCACCGACTTCCCGCTGCTGGTCGAGCACTATATGCACAGCCGCATTGATCTCGACTCACTCGTGACCCGGGTCATTGACCTGGCGGAGATCAACGACGCGTTCGACGAGATGAAGCGCGGCATCGGTATCCGCTCGGTGATCAGGTTCTGACGATGGATACCACAGCAAATGGGAGCACCGCTCCCGCGGCCAATCGGCGCGCCACTCCGGCTAACAGCGAGAACGCCGCTGACCCCGGTGCCCTGCCCCGTCTGCGCGGCAAGCTCGGCGTCGGCTCGATTTCCCTCATGATCATCGCCGGGGCCGCCCCGTTGTGCGTCGTCGGAGGTCCGATGGTGCTGGGCCTGGGCTTGGGGAACGGTGCAGGCCTCCCCATCGGCTACGTGGCGACCCTCGTCGTCCTCCTTCTCTTCGTCATCGGTTTCACCACGATGACACCGTTTGTCCGCTCCGCGGGGGCGTTCTACTCCTACGTGCATGCGGGCCTGGGCCGAGCCGCCGGCATCGGCACCGGCTATCTGGCCATGCTGTCGTATACATGCATATTCATCGGGCTGTTCATTCTGTTCGGGACCGGCGTCGACGCGCTGGTGAAGTCCTACGGCGGACCCGCACTGCCGTGGTGGCTGTGGGCCGGGGTGGGACTGGCGCTGACGTTGTACCTGGGCTACCGGGATGTCGAGCTGTCCGGCAAGGTACTGGGTGTCCTTCTGGTGGCCGAGGTGAGTATCGTTCTCGCGCTGGACTTTTGCATCGTCGCGCGCGGCGGCGGACCGGAAGGCCTGTTCGGTGGGTTGTTCTCTCTGAAGACAATATTCAGCGGCGCACCCGGCGTCGGCCTCATCTTCGCCGTGCTCAGCTTCATCGGCATCGAGGCGGCGGCGGTGTTCCGGGACGAAGCACGCGATCCCGCGAGGACGGTGCGCCGCGCCACGGTCATCTCGGTGGTCGTCGTGGGACTCTTCTACACCTTCACCTCGTGGGCGGTGATCAGCGGAGTCGGCGAGAGTCGAGTTGTCCAGACCGCGACAGCCGACCCCGAGGGCCTGTTCTCGGCAGTCGCGCTGCAGTACCTCGGACGCGTCGGTGCCGACCTGACCGTGGCAATGTTCGTCACCAGCACCTTCGCGGCCGCCTTGACGTGGCACAACATCCTCGCCCGCTACACCTTCTCGTTGGCATCGCGCGGCCTGCTGCCGACCACGCTGTCGGTGAGCCATCCGAAGCACGGCTCACCGCACCGCGGTGCGGTGGCTGTCGCGGCTGTAACCGGCGCGGTGCTGGCCGGTGGCATCGTGATCGGGCTGGACCCGATGAGCGAAATCTATACGTGGACATCGGGTCTGGGGTCGATCGGATACGTCGTGCTGCTCATCCTCACCTGCTCAGCCGTGCTGGCTTTCTTCCGTCGCGAGCCGCACGGGGCGCCGGTGACGCGCACGTTGATCGCACCCCTGATCGGCATGGTGGGGCTACTCGCGATCCTGGCGATCATGCTGCTCAACCTTGATCTGCTCGCCGGAAACAGTCGCGTGGTCTCCGTCGTCATCATCGTTTCCCTGATCGCCGCCTTCGCGCTCGGACCCGTCGTCGGGAAACTCCTGCCGGCCTCGGGCCGGCAGGAATAGTGCACCGACCAATCGCCGAAACCTCCTGAAAGACACAGAAAATGACACAGCGAATCGTCATGGTGGGCCTTGGCGTCACCGGCCGCGCCATGGCGCAATCTCTGCTGCAGCGCACCGAAGTGGAGATCGTCGGTGCGGCGGACCGCAATTCCGCGGTGGTCGGCACCGATCTCGGCACTCTCGTTGGCGGCGCGGCGACCGGCGTGACCATCGTCGACGATCCCGCGGGTCTGCCCCCGGCCGACCTGGCAATCGTCGCGACGACGTCGGATCTGAACAACGTCGCTGACACGGTCATGCCGCTTCTCGAGCGGTCGTACAACGTGATGAGTATCTGCGAGGAACTGGCGTACTCGTGGTCGAGTCACCCCGAGATCTCGCGTCGCCTCGATGACACCGCCAAAGCGCACGGCGTGACCGTGCTGGGCACCGGGGCCAACCCCGGTGTGCTGATGGACACCCTGCCGCTGCTGCTGACCGCTCTCACTCAGCGCGTCGACCGCGTGATCATCCGCCGTCGCACCAACATGTCGCGGTACGGGGCGATCTTGACGAAGTTCGGTCTGGGACTCACGCCCGAACAGTTCAGTGCCGCACAGGAATCGGGAGACGTGGTCGGTCACTACGGCTTCGAACAATCGATCAGCGCGCTGGCGAGCGGCCTCGGCTGGACCTTGGACGCGATCGAGGTCAGCCGGGTGGCGCCTGCGGTGGTCAGCGAGACCACTCGCATCGGCGAGCACATCACTGTCGAACGTGGCCAGATCGCGGCCGTCACCCACGCCGCCCGCGGGTTGTGCGGTGGCCGTGCGGTGATCGACCTGGAGATCATGTTCGGCTTCTTCGACCCGAGTGACTCGCTCACCGCAGGTGACGACTACCGCATCGAAGGCGCTGACCAGGTGATCGAACTGACATCGCTGACCGGCTTCGAATCCTTCGTGAGCACCATCGCGGCGGCGGTCAACGCGGCGACGGCAGTCATCGATGCGCCGAGTGGATTTCTGTCCATGGGTGAACTTCCCGTCCGTGCTCTGGTATCGAAAGGCGCTCGGCTGCGTGAAGCACGCGGACTCTCGCCGATGGTGCAACATGCACCGTCCGCCCGCTCGATTGGTTGAGAGGTGCCATGGCGCACCACGCGCCGCGGCGGCAATAGTGAGATGAA
The DNA here is from genome assembly GCF_009729075.1 of Mycolicibacterium sp. CBMA 226. Lineage (GTDB taxonomy): Bacteria > Actinomycetota > Actinomycetes > Mycobacteriales > Mycobacteriaceae > Mycobacterium. Next base: position 122,534 of record NZ_VTGY01000025.1, read on the forward strand.
CGCCACATCGACAGCTCGGCGTTTTCCCAAACTTTAACTGGCAGAAAGAGATAACGCGATGACGACCGCAGTTTCGAACATCCGGAAGCTTCCCCACACGGCCGACGTCGCGGACATCCGCGCCGTCGTCGCCGAGGACGGCGGGGTGATCATCGAAGGTCTGCTCACTCCCGAACAGGTGACCCGCTTCAATGCCGAGATCGAGGCACCCCTGACCGCGCTGACCCCGGGCGGTAAGCACGAGCTCGAGATCGTCAACGAGTTCCACGGCGCCAACACCAAGCGTCTGACGAACCTGGTCACCCACAGCCCGGTCTTCCGGAACGAGATCATCAACCACGACCTGGTGCATGCGCTCTGTGATGCGACCTTCCTCGAGGAATCCGGCACGTACTGGATGACCACCGCGCAGGTGATCGAGATCGGGCCCGGCAACCGCGCGCAGTTCCTGCACCGCGACCTCGAGAACTGGTTCCCCTTCGTCGGCATGGGCCCCGCCGGTCCGGAGATCACCCTCAACTTCCTCATCGCCCTGACCGACTTCACCGAGGAGAACGGCGCGACCCGCGTCATCCCGGGCAGCCACAAGTGGCCCGACTTCCAGGATCGCGGCACCCCTGAGCAGACGGTTCCGGCGATCATGAAAGCGGGCGACGCCCTCTTCTTCAGCGGCAAGACCGCCCACGGCGGCGGCGCCAACGTCACCACCGATCAGTACCGTCGCGCGGTGTCCTTCGCGTTCAACCCCGGGTTCCTGGTCGGCGAGGAGGCTTACCCGTTCCTCGTTGATCGTGACGTGGTGAAGACCCTCCCGGAGCGCGTCCAGCGCATCCTGGGCTTCCGTTCGCAGTACCCCACCGGCTCGCCCGGTCTCTGGATGGTCGACTACCGCGAACTCGCCGACCACCTCGGCCTGTAGCGGACAGTCAGCGGCGGACCGCGATGTTGTTGAAGTCAGGAAGCCACAGCGAGCACACTCAGGGCATGACGCCGGATCAGCTGTGGCCTGACGCATCCGATCCGGTCCGCCGGCTGATCCGCGGACTCGCGGAGACGGCCCTGGCGAGGTCCGCGGACGTCATCGACGAGCTGACGGCAGCGTCGCTCCAGGACCCGCGATACCGGGCGATCGCCGACGATCCGGTGCTCGCCGAGGTCGACGCCCGCATGGTGTCATCGCACCTCAAGCACTGGCTGACGTCCAATATCGCCGAGCCCGGTCGCCGGGTTACCCCGGCAGCGGGCAGCGCGATGAGCACCTACGCACGTGATGTCGTCCTGCGCGGCCTCACGACGGACGATGTCCTGTCGTGGCGATCCGCGCAACGTGTCGCCTGGAAGTGGTGGTTGGCCAAGTGTTTCCAGGCGACTGACGATGCGGAACAGCTCCGCGAACTGATCGAGGTCACGGGCAATTCGCTCACGACGTTCGTCGACGACTCCATCGCCGAACTCGCCGACCACATCCGTCGGGTCCGCGAGGAGTTCGCCGGTGGCTCACAGCTGCAGCGCTACGCCACCGTCGAGCTCCTGCTCCAGGGCGCCGACATTGCGCTGTCACGCGCCGAAGCGCAGCTCGGCTACGCACTGACCGGTTCGCACATCGGCGCTGTGGTCTGGGTTGACTCCGACAAGGACGTCGCCGAACTCGAACGCGTCAGCGAGCAGGTGATGCGGGCATGCGGAGCTGACCGGCGGCTGACCGTCGTCGCCGGCACCGCTGCCGTATGGCTCTGGATACCGGCGAAGACCACGCCGACGGCCGCTGACCTCGCTGAGCGCCTGGGTCGCCGGTGTGGTGCGCGGGTGGCGCTCGGCCGCGCCGCCCCGGGAGTGAGCGGCTTCCGGCGCACCCACATGGATGCCGCTGCGGCACAACGGCTTCTGGCGCGCCTGGGCTCTGGGCTCACCATCGTGCGGTACGAGGACGTCCACCTGGTCGATCTACTTTCGACAGATCTGTCGTCTGCCGACCAATTCGTCGCGGACGTGCTCGGTGACTTGAAAGACGCGAGCCCAGTGCTGCATCAGACAGTGCTGACATACGTGGATGAGGGGCTCAACCGCACGAGCACGGCCGAACGGCTGTACACCCACCGCAACACCATCGACCGGCGCCTCGCCCGTATCGACGAACTCCTGCCGAAACCCTTTGCGCGCAACCCGATCGAAGTGGCCGCTGCCCTCACACTTCTCAGCGTTCGTGGCGGCCACTGACCGATTTATCGGGGACCGATGAGTTTCGGGACGAAGCCGGTCTATATCGGGACGGGTCCACCAACGGACCCCGCCAACTCACGGGAGGCGCCCGAAATGCATTCGATGATCTTCGTCAACATGCCGGTCAGCGACATCGACCGCTCACGGAAGTTCTTCACCAGCCTCGGCTATACGTTCAACGAGGACTTCAGCAGCGACAGCGCGGTGACGCTGGCGCTAGGGGAGAACCAGTTCGCGATGCTGACGCGGCGCGACGTTTTCGATTCGCTGCACCCGGTCCAGACCGCCGACGCATCGACGACGAAGGAATGCGTCATGTGTTTGGGCGTCGACAGTCGCGAGTGCGTGGACGCCCTGGTCGACCGCGCCATCGCCGAGGGCGGGACGCCAGGGGACATCGACGACGAGGACTTCATGTACGGCCGCAGCTACCACGACCTGGACGGCCACTCATGGCAGATCTTCTGGATGGCACCCGGCGCGCCGGAATGACGGCCCTGCGAGACGGACAGTCAGGGAAAGGCGTACTGCACGACCACCGGCGCGTGGTCCGATAGTCGGGCGCTGGGTGCGGCTTCCTTGTCGACGGTCACCGACACGGCGGTCCGTGCGAGCCGTGGCGTAGCGAGGTGGTGATCGATCCGCCAGCCCACGTCCTTCACGAACGACTCGCCGGCCCAACTCCACCAGGACAGCGGCCCGGGGCGCTCGCCGTGCAGCGTCCGGACCACGTCGACGAGCGTGCGCGGCCCGATCTGTGCGTCCAGCCAGGCGCGTTCCTCGGGGAGGAAGCCCTCCATCTTCTGTGCGGGCCGCCAATTGGTCACGTCGTGCGGAAGATGGGCCAGGTTGAGGTCACCGAGCAACAGGAACTCGCGGCCCGCCGCGAGGGCCGCCCGGCGGTTCCGGCTCAGCTCACGTGCGAACGCCGCGAGGAAACGCATTTTCCGGTCGTACTTGGCGCCGCCGTCAGGCACGTCGCGCATGTTGCCGGGCCGCTGCAGGTGCGCGGGCAGGCCGCCCTTCGGCAGGTAGAGGCACGCCACCGTCAGCGGAACGTCCGCGAGGTCGACCTCGAGGTAGCGGCCCTCATGCGCATGGGCCGCGAGACCCCGGGTGCGCGGCGGATGTGAGACCCACGTCCGCACGTCCGACGGCGCTTCGCGCGTCAGGATCGCGACGCCGTTGCGGCCCGGGACCGAGCCGGAGTCGATTGCCGCGCGATAGCCGTCGAACGCGCCGACCTCCGCAGGCGGGCAGCGCAACTCCTGCAGGGCCACCACGTCGAGTCCTCGCCCGGCCAGCCACGCGTCGAAGCCGCGACGGCGTGCCGCACGAATCCCGTTGACGTTGAACGTGCCGATGCCCAGCAGAGAGTTCGGAGTGCCAGCCATCGGTTTCTACCAAAGCGGAAGCGGCGACGGACGTTGGTGACGGACCGGCCGGCCTGTCACCACCATCGTCACGCTTCGCGCGCCTGATCCGCGTGCAGCGCCTTGATGCGGCGCTGCTCGCGCAGCACCTGCTGGTAGCTCTCTCGCTCGATGATCAGCCAGTCGGGCTTCTCTTCGAGCAGGGCGTCGATCTGCTCGGTGGTCAGGGCCTTCTCAACGCCACCGCGCGCGAGGCCGGCGATCGAGATACCCAACTTGGCTGCCACCAGGTTCTTCGGGTGCGGCCCGTTCTTGCGAAGGTCCTTGAGCCACTGCGGCGGGTCGGCCTGCAGCGCGGCGAGCTCGGCGCGGGTGATCGCGTTCTCCTGGAACTCTGCAGGCGTCGCCGGCAAGTACACGTCCAGCTTCTTCGCCGCGGTGGCGGGTTTCATGGACTGCGCGTTGGGCCTGCTCATGGGCTCAGCCTATCGGTAGCCTGACGGCCGTGGCTCCGTCCTATTCGACACTCTCCCTGACCCTCGGGTACGTCCCCGGCGGGACGCCCGCGAAGTGGGCGCGAATCTGGGCCGAGCGCCACCGCGACATACCGCTGGTGCTGCACGCCGTCGCCGCGGCGGATGCGGCCGATGCACTGCGGGCCGGCACCGTTGACGTGGCACTGCTCCGGCTGCCCACCGATACGTCGGGCCTGGCCGTCATTCCGCTGTACGAGGAGACGACGGTGGCCGTGGTGCCGGCCGATCATCTCCTGACCGCCGTCGACGAGATCGCGGCTGCGGACCTCGACGGCGAGCCGACGCTCCGCCCAATCGACGATGTCGTCGGCTGGACGGATGCCCCCGGCGTCCCCGCTGAGTACCGGCCCGAAACCACTGAGGCCGCAATAGAACTCGTCGCCGCCGGGATGGGTGCGCTCATCGTGCCGCAGTCGCTGGCGCGGCTGTATCACCGCAAGGACCTCACCTACCGCCAGATCATTGACGCCCCTTCGTGCCCCGTCGCACTCGCCTTCCCCGATGGGCCGCAGCCGGAGCTGGTCGAGGAGTTCATCGGGATCGTGCGCGGCCGCAAGGCCAGTTCGTCGCGGGGGCAGGCCGAGCCGGTGGCGAAGCGCAGCGCGCGGGAGAAGACCCTCGCGAAGCAGGCTGCTCGGGCGGCTGCGGGCAAGGGCGCCGTGGGCAAATCGGCCCGAAAGCCTGGCAAGGCCCAGCGCGGGCGCCGCTGAGGTGTGGCCTCAGGTGTGGGATGGCCCCTCGGCCTTCTTGTAGAACGACTTCAGCAGCACATCGCGGAAGGCGCGGCTGTCGAGCGCTCGGCGGCCCGCTTCGGCCACGTGCGGGATGCCCGCCAGCTTGTGAAAGAAGCGGCCGCGCCGGTATTCGCGGCCCCATGCGGCGTCGATTCGCTGCTGGTAGTTGGTGAAGTCGTCGGGACCGCCGTTCAGGAGTGCCGCGACAGCGCATTCGCCTGCGGCCAAACCTGATTCGAGTGCTTTGGAGATGCCCGCGCCGGAGGTCGGCTTGCCGGCGCCCAATGCGTCGCCGGCGAACAAGACGCCGGGGCGCCACGGTGGCCACGCGGTGAACCCCATGGGGAGCCGCCATGCCCGCACGCTCCGGTTCTTCTTCAGTTCGTCGATCGACGGTAGAGCCCAGTCGCGTGGCAGCGCCTGCAGGAAGTCGCCGAGGAACCGTGTCGCGTTGATGGCCTGCCAGTTCCGGTAGCTGTTGATGTATCCGAGACCGATGTTGAAGGTGCCGTTGCCCATCGGAAACACCCAGCCATAGCCGGGCAGCTGGTCGCCGTCGAACATCAGCTTGAGATAGATCTCGAGGGCGTCGGAGTCGGGACGGTCGGCCGGCATCTCGGCACGAATGGCGATGGCCGAATAGCCGTGATAGCTCGAGTCAACATGCAGTGCCCGTTTGATCGGGGAGTAGGCGCCGTCGGCTGCGATGACGGCATCGCCGTGCACGGTTTCGCCGTTCTTGAGGACCACGCCGGTGACGCGGCCGTCGTCGTCGAGCGCGGCGGTCGCCACCTCGGCGCCTTGTCGTACCTCGGCGCCGGCGGCAGCGGCGTGGCCGAGCAGCAGTGCGTCCAAGCGGCTACGGCTGACGGTGCGGCCGTGGTCTGGCATACCGGGCCGACGTGGGAACGACAGCTCCCATTGGTGCGGGCTGAACACGGCGACGCGATTGATCCGGTGGAACTCTGTGACCTCTTTCGCGAGGCCCATCTTCTGGAGGTAGCTGACCCCGCGGGCGGTGAGCCCGTCTCCGCACGGCTTGTCGCGCGGGAATGTGGCTTTGTCGAGGACGAGCACGCTCGCGCCCGTCTGGGCCGCTTGCCATGCAGCGGCCGATCCGGCGGGACCTCCGCCGGCGACGATGATGTCGTACCGCTGCGCCATGTGATCAAGCCCCTGTCAGGTCGGTACTTTCGGGTGAGGCTGGGGCCGATGTTACGCGTGCAGCCTGTCCAGCCGCTGGGCGTGACGATGCGCCGGTATGTGTGACATGCGCCGCGCCGAGCGGTCTGAGCAGGTCAGATTTGCCGCGCCCGGTACAGTGGCGGGGTGCGCAGGCCATCTCTTCCACGAACCGGCATCCAGGCCGGGGTGAAAGTTCCTGGTGTGCCGGGCGTGAACGTTCCGTCGGTCACCGTGCAGGTGAAGGTCACCCCGCCCAAGGGTGCCCCCGAGAAGGTGGACGCCCGCAGTGAACGCTGGCGCGAACACCGCCTCAAGGTCCGCGAGGAGATCGTGGATGCCGCGTTCCGCGCGATCGACCGGCTCGGCCCGAACGTCAGCGTGCGGGAGATCGCCGAAGAGGCCGGCACCGCCAAGCCCAAGATCTACCGGCACTTCGCCGACAAGTCCGACATGTTCTCGCAGATCGGCGAGCGGATGCGGGACATGTTGTGGGCGGCCGTCATTCCCTCCATCGACATCGAGAACGATTCGACGGGCCAGATCATCGGCCGGGCCGTCGAGCACTATGTGGACCTGGTGGACCAGCACCCCAACGTGGTGCGCTTTCTGCTGCAGGGCCGGTTCGCCGACCAGTCTGCCGCGGCGATGACGACCGTCAACCGGGGGCGCGACATCACCCTGGCCATCGCCGCCATGATCAGCGGCGAGCTCAAGGACATGGACCTGGACTCCAGCATCTTCGAACTCGCGGCATTCACGCTGTTCGGCGCGGCCGCGTCGGCGACCGACTGGTGGCTCGGCGGCAGCGACGATACGCCGCGCCGACTGCCCCGCGACCAGTTCATCGCGCACATGACCACCATCATGATCGGCGCCATCAACGGCACTGCCAGGCTGCTCGGCGTCCGGTTCGACCTGGACCTGCCGGTGCACGACGCGGTTCGCCGCGAATCCGTCGGCTGACGACAGCCGTCAAAAGCCTGGTCCGTTGACACCTGGACGGGCTGACCGGACACTGTGAAATATCCGGTACCGCCGTTCCCAGGAAAGAGCAGGTTCATGACGGTCGAGCAGTCAACTGGAGCCCAGTCCGCCGGCATCGAGGCCGCTGCCGAGCCGATCGTGACGCGGGCGGTGATCATCGGCTCCGGTTTCTCCGGGCTGGGTATGGGCATCGCGCTGCGCAAGCAGGGATTCAAGGAGCGCGACTTCCTGATCCTGGAGAAGGCGAACGAGATCGGTGGCACCTGGCGCGACAACACCTATCCGGGCTGTGCTTGTGACATCCCGTCGCACATGTACTCGTTCTCCTTCGAACCGAAGGCGGACTGGACGCACATGTGGTCGTTCCAGCCGGAGATTTTCGATTACCTGAAGGGTGTCACCGACAAGCACGGGTTGCGCCGCAACATCCGCTTCAATACCCACGTCGACCGCGCGCACTGGGACGAAGACGAGCGACGTTGGCACATCTACGACGACAGCGGCCAGGAGTACATCGCCCAGTTCCTCATCTCCGGGGCGGGTGGCCTGCACATCCCGTCCATCCCCGAGATCGAAGGCAGCGACGAATTTGCCGGTGCCGCATTCCATTCCGCGCAGTGGGACCACGGCGTCGACATCACCGGCAAGCGCGTCGCGGTGATCGGGACCGGTGCGAGTGCCATCCAGATCGTGCCGGCGATCGTGGACCAGGTGTCCGAGTTGCACCTGTACCAACGCACCCCGGCGTGGGTCATGCCGCGGCCCAACAACGCGTTTCCGCAGTGGATGAAGGACACCTTCCGCCGGGTACCGGGTACCCGAGCCCTGATGCGGGACGCCATCTACTGGATTCACGAAGGTGTCGGCTTCGCCATGACCAAGCAGCCGCGACTGCTCAAAATCGGTGAGCTGCTGGGCAAGTGGAACATCAACCGCAGCATCAAAGACCCCGAACTGCGCCGCAAGCTCACCCCGAACTACGTGGCGGGCTGCAAGCGAATCCTGAACTCCGACACCTACTATCGGGGTATCGCCAACCCGAAGACGCAGGTCTTCACCGAGGGCATCGAGCGGATGACCGCCGACGGCATCGTCACCCGCGACGGCGCCCTGCATCCCGTCGATGTGGTGGTGTGGTGCACCGGTTTTCACGTCACCGACTCGTACACCTACGTCGACATCAAGGGCCTCGGGGGAGAGGATCTGGTCGACCGGTGGAATCGCGAGGGCATGGCGGCGCACCGCGGCATCACGGTGGCGAACATGCCGAACCTGTTCTTCCTGCTGGGCCCGAACACGGCACTGGGGCACAACTCGGTGGTGTTCATGATCGAGTCGCAGATCCGCTACGCCGCGCAGGCCATCGCCGCAGCCGACAAGGCGGGCGCCGCGGCGCTGATGCCGAGCCGGCGCGCGCAGGACGACTACAACGCCGAATTGCAGCAGAACCTGGCCGGCACCGTGTGGAGCACCGGTGGTTGCCACAGCTGGTACATGGACGAGCACGGCGTGAACCGCACCCTGTGGAGTGGCATGACCTGGCAATACTGGCTGGAAACCCGGAAATTCAAGTCGACGGAGTACGAGTTCATCCGCTGAATCGGCCTCGCCGGCGCGACACGAAAACACAACTTTTAGCGGTGTTCGTCCACAGCAGACACCAGGGGTAGTGTCTGTGGTGCCGATCCGGCAAACAAAGTTCCAGGCGAAATGGGGTCACGGTGTCTGAAGGTATGAAGCTGATCGACCGGGCCTCCGCGATCAACTGGAACCGCGTGCAGGACGAGAAGGACGCGGAGGTCTGGGACCGTCTCACGGGCAACTTCTGGCTGCCGGAGAAAGTGCCGGTGTCCAACGACATCCCGTCGTGGGGCACGCTGACCGACAGCGAGAAGCAGCTCACCATGCGCGTCTTCACCGGCCTGACGCTGCTGGACACCATCCAGGGCACCGTCGGCGCCGTCAGCCTGATCCCCGATGCGCTGACGCCGCACGAGCAGGCCGTCTACACCAACATCGCCTTCATGGAGTCGGTGCACGCCAAGAGTTACAGCAACATCTTCTCGACGCTGTGTTCCACCGTCGAGATCGACGAGGCATTCCGCTGGTCGGAGGAGAACCCGAACCTGCAGCGCAAGGCCGAGATCGTCATGAAGTACTACAAGGGTGACGAGCCGCTCAAGCGCAAGGTGGCCTCGACGCTCCTCGAGAGCTTCCTGTTCTACTCGGGCTTCTACCTGCCGATGTACTGGTCGTCGCGCGCCAAGCTCACCAACACCGCCGACATGATCCGGCTGATCATCCGCGACGAAGCGGTGCACGGCTACTACATCGGCTACAAGTACCAGCGCGGGCTGACCATGGTCGACGAGGCCAAGCGAACCGAGCTCAAGGACTACACCTACGAGCTGCTGTTCGAGCTGTACGACAACGAGGTGGAGTACACCCAGGACCTGTACGACGGCGTCGGCCTCACCGAGGACGTCAAGAAGTTCCTGCGCTACAACGCCAACAAGGCGCTGATGAACCTCGGCTACGAGGCGCTGTTCCCGCGCGACGAGACCGACGTGAACCCGGCGATCCTGTCGGCCCTGTCCCCCAACGCGGACGAGAATCACGACTTCTTCTCGGGCTCGGGTAGCTCGTACGTGATCGGCAAGGCCGTCAACACCGAAGACTCGGACTGGGACTTCTAAAAGCGCAGTTCAGTACCGTGATTGCGGGGCGTATCGGCTTGCCGAATGCGCCCCGCAACTATTTGGCTCGGCGTTAATATTGTTCTTTACACGTCGAGAACGGGCGGACCAATCATGGCGCTATCGACTTCAATCCCACGTCTTTTCGTCTCCGGTGCGCTGTGCGCGATGGCGCTCGCGACCGGTGCGCCGGCTGCGGTCGCTGATGACACGATCGTGTGCGAGCCGGGACAAATCGTCATCGACGGTCAGTGTCACGTGCCCGCGGGTATGAACAACAACGCGGGCACCACGGGCGGGACGACAGGCTCGACCACGGGCGGCCACGGCAATCCTGGCAGCCACAGTCACTGACGTGCCAGGCCGTCACGCCAACGGCGGCACCGGCTGGATGGCGAACCCGAACTTCGTCAGTGGCTCAAGTGATTTGCGCGCCTCGGGGGTTGCCACCGCGAACGTGATGATCGCCGTCTGATCGCTGACGGCCGACGCGAACAGCGCCATGAAATTGCGCTGCAGTGCCGAGGTCATGTCGCTGTTGGCGGTCCACTGGGTGATCCACAGTCCGTTCGTCAGACCGGGATTGACCTCGCTCGCGCAGGTGCCCGCCCGGACCGCGCCCGGCCAGTCGCGCGCCGCGATGGCGGGATCATCCTGGCTGAAACTGTCTGGCGCACATACAGATTTCTGCCAGTCGTTGAGAACGCCGGTGACGCCGGGGGACACGGGAGGCGGAGCCGGTTCCGGATCGGCATGCGCGACACCCACCGGCAGCAGGGCGATGGCCACGCCGGCAAGGGCCAGCTGGGACAGCGGAGCGCGGCGGCGCATTGACGTCATGATCAAAGTATTAGTGCTTCACGGTAAATTCCGTCAACAGCGCGAGTCAGTCCGCGTTGGACTCGCGGTCGCCGACGAAGGCGAGCAGTGCGGCGTCGCCGGAGCGGATCACGTCGACGCGCTCACCGCCGTCGCACCGGAACAGCCCGATGGTCAGGTCGGGCGCGCGGCGGCGGATGATCCGCCATACGCCGCCCGCGAGCTCCCAGCGTCGCAGGACAGCTACCGGATCGTCGGACATGACGGTGATTGTCGCCGGTACCCCGAGAGCAGACGCGAAAACCGCCCGATCCCGTGAAAAGGGGTTTCCTCTCGGCGAGCTTTATCGGCCCCGCGCGGGTTGAGCAGCCGTCGACGCCGAGGACGACGGCAGAGTGGACGGGCGCTCGATGATCGTCGAATTCGAGCCTCCCACACGGTAACCGGCACCCCGGTGCTCGTCGGCCAGACGGTCCCCGTTGCCGAGCAGCTTGTTGCGCAGGGTGCCCGGCGCGTATCCCGACTGGTAGGCGCCGCGCTCGGTGAGCACCGGCACGACATGTTCGATGAACTCGGCGAACGAGCCAGGCGTGATCGCATATGCCAGGTTGAAGCCGTCGACATCGGTTTCCTCGACCCACTCCTGCAGGGTGTCGGCGACGTGCACACCGGATCCGACGATGCGCGGTCCCATGCCGCCGATCTCCCCCCATTCGGCGATATCGCGCACTTTCCACTCACCGCCCTTGTCCGATGCGGACTGAAAGGCCTTGACCGCGGACAAGATCGCGTTGGAATCGACATTGCCGATCGGCTCATCGAGGCCGAACTGGGCCAGGTCCACACCCATCCACCCGGACATGAACACCAGCGCGCCTTCGGGATCGCCGTACGCCAGGTACTCGGCGTGCCTGGCGTGCGCTTCCTCGTCGGTGGCGCCGGTGATGATGGTGGTGAGGTTGAAGATCTTGGCCGAGTACGGATCCCTGCCCGCCAATTCGAGTTCGGCGCGAATCGTCGAAACCGTTTCGCGCAGAATGCCTTTGGTGGGAGCGGCAGTGAAGATGGCTTCGGCGTTCTCCGCGGCGAAGCGGACCCCGCGTGGCGAAGAGCCGGCCTGGTAGATGACCGGTGTGCGCTGCGGCGAGGGTTCGGCCAGATGGACACCTGGGACATTGAAATGTGTTCCGGAATGGCCGATGTGGTGCACTTTGGCCGGATCGGTGAAGACCCCGCGTTCGGCGTCGCGAACCACCGCGTCGTCCTCCCACGAGCCTTCCCACAGCTTGTAGAGCACTTCGAGGTACTCGTCGGCGTGGTCGTAGCGCGCATCGTGCGCGGGCTGATCGGTCTGGCCCATGTTGCGCGCGGCGGCAGGCAGATATCCGGTGACGACGTTCCAGCCGACACGACCGTTGGTCAGGTGATCCAGCGTCGACATCCGCCGGGCGAAGGGGTACGGATGCTCGAATCCGGTTCCGGTGGTGATTCCGAACCCCAGGTTCTCGGTGACGAGTGCCATCGCCGACACCAGCAGCATCGGGTCGCCCACCGGGATCTGTGCTGCCTGGCGGATGGCTGCTTCATCGCTTGCGCCGTACACGTCGTATGTGCCGAGCACGTCAGCGATGAAGAGGCCATCAAAACGACCGCGCTCCAACAACTTTGCCAGTTCGGTCCAGTAGGTGAGGTCCTTATACCGCCAGGACTGATCTTCTGGATGCCGCCACAGGCCGGGGGACTGGTGAGCGACGCAGTTCATGTCAAAGGCGTTGAAGCGGATAACTCGGGTCACTATGCCGAGCATGCCGGGACGACAGTGCTCGGCCACCGGTTGTGCTCAGGCGGATTGTTTCAGCGCCCAAATGTCGGCGCGCGCAGGCCGACCCAGGACCGATAACGCGTTACGCCGAGGATTGCCGCCACTAGTTGACGGCAATCCTCGGCGTTGACGAGAAAACCCGCGGCTAGATGGTCGCGGTGTCGATGACGAAGCGGTACCGCACGTCGCTGGCGATGACGCGCTCGTAGGCCTCGTTGACGTACGACGCGTCGATGATCTCGATCTCCGGGGTCACGTCGTGTTCGGCGCAGAAGTCCAGCATCTCCTGGGTCTCCGGGATGCCGCCGATCAACGACCCGGCCAGCGTGCGACGCATGCCGATCAGCGGGAACACCGGCACCTCGAGCGGCTTCTCGGGCGCACCGAGCTCGACGAGCGTGCCGTCGGCCCGCAGCAGGTTCAGGTAGGCGCCCATGTTGAGGTTCGCCGACACCGTGTTGATGATCAGGTCGAAGCTGCCGGCCAGCTTCTTGAACGTCTCCGGGTCATTGGTGGCGTAGTAGTGGTGCGCACCCAGGCGCAGGCCGTCTTCCATTTTCTTGAGCGACTGGCTCAACACGGTGACTTCGGCGCCCATCGCGACGGCGAGCTTCACGCCGACGTGCCCCAGGCCGCCGAGGCCGACGATCGCGACCTTCTTGCCCGGCCCGGCGTTCCAGTGCCGCAGTGGCGAGTACAGGGTGATGCCGGCGCAGAGCAGAGGTGCGGCCTTGTCCAGCGGGATGCTGTCCGGGATGCGCAGCACGTAGTTCTCATCGACCACGATGGCGGTGCTGTAGCCACCGTAGGTCGGGGTGCCGTCGCGGCCGACGGCGTTGTACGTGCCGATGTTGCCGCCCTTGCCGGTGCAGTACTGCTGCAGGCCGGCCAGGCAGTTTTCGCACTCGCGGCAGGAGTCGACGAAGCAGCCGACGCCGACGTGATCGCCGACCTTGTACTTGGTGACCTCCGAGCCGACGGCGGTGACGACACCGGCGATCTCGTGGCCGGGTACGACGGGGTAGTTGGCCGGGCCCCATTCGGATTTGACGGTGTGGATATCCGAGTGACAGATGCCCGCGAACTTGATGTCGAATGCCACGTCGTGCGGGCCGATGTCACGGCGCTCGATGGTGGTCTTGGTCAGCGGGCTGGTCGCTGAGGTCGCGGCGTAGGCGGAAACGGTCGTGGTCATGCGTTGTCAGTCCTCTTCATTCTCGGCTTGCCTAGCGGCGGTTACCTGCTACAAAGTTTAGCGAAGGTAACTAAATGTGGGGCAATGCGTCAGGCCCTGATCACACTCAACGGCGGCCGGCGCCGAACTAATCCCGGACTCTGCGGTGAATTTCTGGCTACAGGCCGTCGGCGCGGAAACCGGCGTTGAAGCTCACGCGCTCGTAGGTGGCGACACCGGCGTGCACGTACGGGTCGCCGGCGGTGAGGGCGTCGGCTTCTTCGGCCGTCATGTCCGAGGCGATGAGCACGGCGCCGGCCTGCGACTCCAGTCGGCCGGCGAGCAGGATGCGGCGCTCATTGACCAGGTTGCCGAGCCATTCCAGATGTGCCGGCCGCGCCTGGTCCACGACGTCCAGGGGTTGTGTGTAGGTGATGTTCAGTACGTGAAACACGCTATGAGGTTATCCGGGGCCGCTGTGTAACTCGATGACCTGGTTGGTGCGTCTGCGCAATGCCGGTGTCTCGGCGTCGAGGATGCCCAGCACGCGCACGCTGGCGTCGGCGACCTGCATGGGCAGTTCGGACCGTTCGGGGCCATGTGGCACCGACCACATGTTGACCAGTGATTCGACCAGCCGGAAGGGCAGATCGGCGGCCGCCTCGTGAACGCCGGTCCGGTCTAGCACCGCCCGGCTCACTGCCAGGTAATGCTGTCGCAGGCGTTCACGGTCGGACCAGAACGGCTCGAGGCGATCGGCGCGCAATTCGGGAAGCAGGTAGAGCGCTCCCAGATTCCACGCGCCACCGAGTAATTGATCTCCGTCGAATGCGGCCAGGGCGTGTAGGTGCTCGGTTGCGGTCAACGTCGGGGTGGCGCTCAGCAGGCTCGGGATGAATGCCAGTGTCGGGGCGACGGTCTGGCTCAGCACGGCGCAGAGGATGTCGTCCTTGGTGTTGAAGTAGTGGTACAGCGAGGCCTGCCTGATGCCGACCGAATCCGCAATGGTTCGCGTCGAGGTACCCGCGTAGCCCAAGGTAGTGAACAATTCGCTTGCCGCATCGAGGATTTCATCTCGTGCAGTGCTGCCCGGGCGTCGCTGTGTCCGCAGTCGCGGCCTTCCTGTGCGGGTCGTCGACATCCATTCATCGTGGTCCAAGGCGGCGGTCATCGATACCGGCGCCCAGTATCTGTCACATGACAGAAACCTGCGATATCGGCCGGTTACTTACGGCCCCCAGTTGCTTACATCGTGCTTACTTCGGCGACACCATGCGGGATGGTCCGGGGGGAAAACTGTCAACTGACAGGCCAGCGGTCACGGACGTGCCAAGGCGTGGCGATCAGAACGCAGGAGAGCGCACATGGGCACTGCTGTATCGGTGGCGGACACCAAGCAGGCAACCACCGTGCCGTCGTCGACCCCTGAAGCGGTGGCGACCGTGGCGGGCCTGCATGTCACGTTCCAGCGCAACGGGCGTGCGGTACATGCGCTGCGCGGTGTCTCGCTGACTGTCCGGCGCGGCGAAATCCTCGGTCTGGTGGGTGAATCAGGTTCGGGGAAAAGCGTATTGGGATTCGGCATGCTCGGGCTACTGCCGGCGTCCGCCCGGATCGACGGCAGCATCTCGGTGGCCGGCTCGGATATGGTGCGCGGTGATCCGAAGGCGCTGCGCAGGGTGCGCCGCCTCGATCTCGGCGCGGTGTTCCAGGACCCGATGACCTCTCTCAACCCGACCATGCGAATCGGGAAGCAGGTCGCCGAGGCAGCGGGCAGCGCCGACGAAGCGTTGCGCCTGCTGACCGCCGTCGGCATACCCGACCCGGCACGGCGGATGCGCGCCTACCCGCACGAACTTTCCGGCGGCTTGCGGCAGCGCGTGATGATCGCCATCGCGATCGCCGGCTCGCCGGATCTCATCATCGCCGACGAGCCGACCACCGCGCTCGATGTCACCGTGCAGGCACAGGTGCTCAAGCTGCTGCAACGGCTCCGCGACGAAATCGGTTGCAGCATCGTCTTCATCACGCACGACCTCGGGGTGGCGGCCCAGATCTCCGATCGCATCGCGGTGCTCTACGCGGGCCGCATCGCCGAGGTCGGACCGGCCGCCGAGGTGCTGGGATCGCCTGCTCACCCCTATACCCGCGGGCTGCTGCGGTCACGGCTGACGCTGGAGACCGCACGCGGCCGGCGGCTGGCGGCGATGCCGGGCTCGGTGCCGAGCCCGCTGACACCGCTGCCCGGATGCGCTTTCAGTCCGCGCTGTGACCAAGCCACGGCCGATTGTGAGACATCGTCGCCCGAGCCGACTTCCGTCGGTCCCGGCCGGGTCAGCGCGTGCCTGCTCACCCCGGAGCAGCTGGCGCACAACCCGGTGGCGGAGGTCGATTCCGGACCGGAACCTGTTGCGGCACAGTCGATCAGCCCGGCCACTGCGGTCCAACCCGCCGCTGTCACCGTGACCGACGTGACCAAGACCTTCACCGTGGCACCGCGCGGCAAACTCCAGGCATTGCGCGGCGTGACGCTGAGTGTGGGGCACGGCGAGTCGGTGGCACTGGTGGGGGAGAGCGGCTCCGGAAAGTCCACGCTGTTGCGGGTGATCGCCGGTCTGGAGAAGGCGACCACGGGCACCGTCGAGGTCGCCGGCGAGCAGCGCCCGCAGATGGTGTTCCAGGACGCCGGTGCCTCACTCACTCCCTGGCTGTCGGTCGGGGAGTTGATCGCCGAGCGGTTGCACGGCAGGAAACTGTCGCGGGCCGCGCGGCGTGAGGCCGTCATCGAGGTTCTCGGCCGGGTGGGGTTGCCCGCGGAGGTGGCCAAGTCACGCGCCGGCCAGCTTTCCGGTGGTCAGCGCCAACGGGTTTCGCTGGCCCGCGCCACCGTCGTGCCACCCGCTGTGCTGCTGTGCGACGAACCCACCAGTGCCCTGGACGTGTCCCTCGCGGCCTCGGTGCTCAACCTGATCGGTGACCTGCGCCGCGGTCTGGACATGTCCGTGGTGTTCGTGACGCACGACCTGTCGGTGGCTCGCGTGGTCGCCGATCGCATCGCCGTGATGTACCTGGGCCGCATCGTGGAGATCGGGCCGGCCGAACAGGTCATCGGAAACCCGACGCATCCGTACACCCGCGCTCTGGTCGACGCGATCCCCGACCTCGGCCGCGAATCACGCGTACTGCCTGGCGAACCGGCGAGCCCGCTGTCACCGCCGACGGGGTGCGCGTTCCATCCGAGGTGCCCGGTCGCGGTCGACGCCTGCAGCGGCGACGAACTCGACGTCCGGCTCGTGGGCAACGCCGGTGGTGCACACCAGGTCGCCTGTATCGAAGAGAAGGTGCGCTGATGGCCATCGCGATCCCTGCCCCGAGTCTGACCCGCGGTCGCGGCCGGCTGCGACTGGCCCTGCCACAGTCCCGGTCGACGATCCTCAACCGAGCGGGATTAGCCCTCGTGATCCTGCTGACGCTGGCCGTCGTCGCGGTGCCGCTGCTGGCTCCGCACGATCCGCTGATCCCGGTCGGGATGCCGCTGCAGGCACCGGGCGAGCACGGGTTCCTGCTCGGCACCGACAGCGTCGGACGCGACATTCTGTCCCGTGTGCTCTACGGAGCGCGGTCGAGTTGGCTGGCCGCACTGGCGGTGGTGGCGCTGGGTCTGTTGATCGGCGGACTCGTGGGCCTGGTCGCCGGGGCGGCCGGCGGCTGGATCGACTCGACACTGATGCGCATCACCGACGGCTTCCTGTCCCTGCCGGCTCCGGTGCTGGCTATCGCCGTGGTCGCCGCGCTGGGTCCGAGTTTCCTCCACACGCTGATCGCGGTGTCCATCGTGTGGTGGCCGTTCTACGCCCGGCTGGTGCGCGGGGAGGTGGCGCGGCTCGCGGCACGCCCCCACGTCGAGGCCGCAAAGCTGGCAGGTGTCAGCCGATTTCGGCTTGCGGGACGGCACCTGTTGCCCGGCGCGGTGCCCAACGCGCTGGTGGCCGCCAGCCTGGACATCGGCACGCTGATCCTGACCCTGGCCGGCTTGTCGTTTCTCGGACTCGGTCAGGCCGCGCCGGCGCCGGAGCTCGGCGCCGACTCGGCGCGCAACCTGAGCTACTTCCTGCAGCAGTGGTGGATTCCGGTCATGCCCGGAGTCGGGGTGCTGGTGCTGGCGCTGGTCGCGAACATCTCCGGCGACTGCCTGCGCAATTTGATGAAGACGACGTAAGCCGCGTTCCGATGACGGTCGTGAGCGCGCGCATGCAGAGAGGTGGGTGAGAACATGAAGACCTTCGTGGCCTCGCGGTTGGGGTCGATGGTGGCCATCCTGGTCGCCCTGACAGCAGTGATGTTCGTCTTGCAGAACATCTCACCGCTGGATCCGGTGAAGGCCCAACTGGGCGCACAGGCCTCGGCCGAGGCGGTGTCGGCGCGGCGGGCTGCGCTGGGACTGAACGACCCTGTGCTGGTTCAGTTCTGGCACTACCTGACCGGCGCCGCGACCGGCGACCTGGGCACGTCATACCGGACCCGGCATGCGGTGATGTCCGACCTCGCGTCGTTCGTCCCCGCAACCTTGGAGCTGGCACTCGCCGGCCTGGCGATCGCCATCGTCCTCGCGGTGCTGCTGGCATTCAGCACCACGCTGAAGTGGCGCGGCGCCAATGTGCTTCGGGCAGTGTTGTTCACCGGCTCCTCGGCGCCGATGTTCCTGCTCGGCATCCTCGGACTCATCGTCTTCTACCAAGACCTGGGCTGGGTACCGGCGGGCGGCCGCAGTGCCGTGCCGAATCCGCCGGCCGGTCCGACCGGCATGCTGACCGTCGACGGCCTGCTGCACGCGCGGCTCGATGTGGTGGCCGACGCCGCACACCATCTCATCCTGCCGGCACTGGTCATCGCTATTGGCCCGGCTGTCGCGATCGGCCGGGTATTGCGCAGCAGTCTGCTGGCCGACATCGACAGTGACTACGCGCGGACGGCCCGCGCAAAGGGACTGTCCGAGACTCGGATTCTGGCCCGGCATGTGTTGCGCAACTCGGTCGGCGCCGCCCTGTCGATGACGGGACTTCAAGTGGGCCTGATGTTTTCGGGTGTCTTGGTGGTCGAGCAGGTGTTCGGCTGGCCCGGCATCGGGCAGTACGTCGCGCAGAGCATCCCGGTGGCGGATTTCCCGGCGATCGCCGGAGTCACGCTGATGCTCGGCGCGCTCTATGTCGTCATCAATACGGTTGTGGACCTCCTGCAGGCCGCCGCCGATCCACGTATCGCAGTCACAGGAGGTTAGGTGCCGAAACAGCCACTCATTGTAGGAAATCCCGTCCTGGTCGTCGTCGACATGCAGGAGGCCGGCGACATGCCGGCCGAGTTGGTCGGCATCGAGCACATGGCCGGTTACGGCGACCGGATCGCCCGGGCTCAGCGCCTGATCGCTGCCGCCCGCGCCGCCAGAATCCCGATCGTCTTCTTCCAGGAGGTGCACCGCCCCAACGGGATCGACTTCGGCCGCGAACTCGATGGCGCCGAGGGGGAGCACTGTGTGGACGGCCGGCCGGGCACCCCGCTGCACCCCGCACTGCTGCCTGACTTAGATGGGCCCAATCATGAGTTCCATATCGTCAAACGCCGCTATTCCGGCTTCATCGGCACGGATTTCGAGATCGTTCTGTCGGGTCTTCGGGCATCGACACTCATTCTCATCGGCGGACTCACCGACGTCTGCGTGCACTACACCTTCGCCGATGCGCACCAGCGTGACTTCTACGTCCGGGTCGTGACCGACTGCGTGGGTGGCTCGTCGAGCTATCGCCACGACGCTGCCCTCGACGCCATGGAGTACCTGCAGGCCGGTGCCATGCGCACCACCGAAGAGATCATCACCGCTTTGTCCGATATGTGTCCGCCCGAATTGTCCAGCCCCGCCCTCGAAGGAGTTGCCCGATGATGAAGAGCCACAAGGTCCCCGGTCGTGCGCGCGGAGGCTGGCGGCTCGCCGCCGCCGGTGCCGCCGTGATGTTGACACTGAGCGGTTGCGGTGGTTCGAATTCCGGTGGCAGCGGCACGCCCAACGCTGCGCCGACCGACAAGGTGCTGCACCTGTCGTTCCTGCAGGACCCGGGGCAGCCGCCGGATCCTGACGTCTACTACGCAGGCCAAGGCCTGTTGCTGACCACCAACACGTACGAAGGACTGCTGCAGTACAAGGCCGGTGTCGACAAGGCCGTCCTGGAACCGTTGCTGGCGACGAGCTGGACGGCGTCGCCGGACAACAAGGTGTTCACGTTCAAGCTCCGCGAGGGCGTCAAGTTCCACGATGGCACCCCGTTCACGTCGGCCGCGATCAAGGCGTCGTTCGATCGCAGGGTCGCCGTCAACCAGGGCCCGGCCTACATGGTCAAGGACGTGGATTCGGTTACCACGCAGGGTGATTACGGGGTGACCATCACGCTGAAGGCACCCAACTCGGCGTTCCTCGATTACCTGGCGTGTCCCTATGGCCCCCGTATCCTCAGTCCCGAAGGTCTGAAGAAGTACGCCGGCACCGACAACGCGCAGGGCTATCTGACCACCCACGATCTCGGCACGGGTCCGTTCGTGCTGACCGACGCCCAGGTGGGCTCCCACTACGCGCTGGCCGCTTTCCCCGAATACTGGGGCACCAAACCGTATTTCGAGAAGGTCGAGCTTCCGGTCATCACCGACGTGTCGGCGCAGCAGCTGCAGTTCAACAACGGTCAGGTGGCTGCGATCCTGCACGACCTGCCGTCGTCGGCGGTGCAGTCCTACCTGAACAACAAGTCGTTCACCAACTACTCGTTGCCGACCATGATGTCGAACTACGTCTACATCAACCCGCGCAAGGGCATGATGAGCGACGTCAAGAATCGGGCCGCCGTGATGCAGGCGATCGACGTCGATGAACTGGTGAAGCAGACGTACTTCGGGCGCGGTAAGAAGGCCGAGCAGATCTACCCGCCGAACATGATGGCAACCGAATACGGCAAGCAATCGGTTCCGCACGACACGTCGGCGTTGTCGGGCATCGCCGGCAAACTACCTGCCGATCAGAAGAGCGTGACCATCGGTTACGACTCGAGCAACCCCGATAACCAGTTGATCAGCAACCTGATTCAGACCGAGCTGGCCGCCGCCGGCCTGACCGCCAAGGTGCAGGCCTACCCGACGTCGGAGATCTACGGCTGGGTCGGCACTGACGGGCAGTCTGCGCCGGAGATCATGACTTACCTCGGCTGGCCCGACGCGCCGTCGCCCTACACCTGGGGCCACATCTCGTGGGATGCCGACGGTGGTCTGAACTTCTTCGGGTGCTCGGCACCACCGGTTACCGCGGCACTGGCCGCGGGGCTGCCGACCGATGCGGAGGCGGACTTCTCCACTGCTGGTGTGGAAGCCGTCAAGACCGGGTGCTGGCTGAATGTCGCTGACGTGAACGACTTCATGGTGGCCCAGCCCTGGCTCAAGGGCGTCGAACAGGCACACGTGGTCACCAACCCGAATTCGCTGCGGCTGAACGCCCTTTCGGTCGGCTGATGGCCACTCTGGTCGGCAAGCCGGGGGTGCGGCGGATCATCCTGCTGACGCTGGGCTGGGAGGAGCTGCCGAAGTCGGTGTCGGTGTACGGTGCACCGCCGGAGCAGCGCATGCGGGAGCCGGTGCCCGGAGTGTTGCTGCAGACGGATGGTGGCTGGGTGTTGCTCGACACGGGATTCAACACCGCGCTCGTGCGAGACCCGGCGCTCTACCGGCGGTTCTTCCCGACCGTCGAGTACCGCCCGGTGCTGCCCGGACCCGGCGAGCCGATCGAGCAGCGGCTGGCTGAGGTCGGGGTGGATTTCGACGAGATCCACACCGTCGCCGTCAGCCATCTGCATCACGACCACGCCGGCGGGCTCAAGCTGTTCGCCGACAAGGTGCCGGTGCACGCCCAGCGTCGTGAACTCGAGTACGGGCTGTCGAATCACCCTGAGCCCGAACGCAACGCGATCGTGCGGGTGGACTTCGACGACCCGAACATCGATTGGCGCCTGGCCGACGGGGAAGCCGAGATCGCCCCGGGCATCACCGCGGTGCCGACCTACGGGCACACGCCGGGGCATCAGAGCTTCGTCGTCGAACTCGACCAGTCCGTCGGCGGTGACGGCTTCGTATTCGCCTTCGACGCCGCCGATCTCACGGAGAACATCGAGCACGAGCTCGCCATCGGCGGGTTCATCGACGTCGACCCGCAGGACACCGTCGAGCCGATCCGCCGGCTCAAGAAGTTGGCCGCCGACCGGGGATTCCAGCTGATTCCCGGCCATGACCCCCACGTGTGGCCCGAGCTGACCGAGCATTTCCACCACAGATTCGGTGCGCTGTGATGGAGTGCGTGCTGCGCGCCGACAGGGTGCTCGTCGACGGTCACCAGATGCCGGCCGCGGTCGGGATCGACCGCGGGCGCATCGCCTTCCTCGGTGCCGTCGATGCCGAATGCCCGGCGGCGGAGGACATCCGGCTGCCCGAATCGGTGGTGCTGTTACCGGGTTTCATCGACACGCACGTCCACATCAACGAACCGGGCACCAACTGGGAGGGGTTCGAGACTGCCACCGCGGCGGCCGCCGCGGCCGGAATCACCACACTGGTGGACATGCCGCTGGACTGTGACCCGGTGACCACGAGCGTCGCGGCACTGCACACCAAAAAAGCGACGGCGGCGGGCAATTGCCACGTCGACGTCGGGTATTGGGGTGGGGTGGTGCCCGGCAACCTGGACGGTCTGGCCGACCTGGCGCAGGCCGGGGTGCGCGGCTTCAAGTGCTTTCTCGCTGATTCGGGCAACCCGAGTTTTCCGCACCTGAGCCCGGCACAATTCCGGAACGCCATGCAGCGCATCGCTGAACTGGGCTCGGTGCTGCTGGTCCATGCCGAGAGCAATCAGGTGATCGACGCCGGGCCACCGCCGACGGGCCGGGAATACCGGTCGTTCCTGGCGTCGCGACCAGACACCGCCGAGGACGATGCCGTGGCATTGGTGATCGAAGCGGCGGCGGCGACCGGGGCGCGGGCGCACATCGTGCACGTCTCCAGCGCCATGGTGCTGGCCCGCGTGGTCGAGGCCAAGCGGGCCGGGATTCCGGTGACCGCCGAAACCTGCCCGCATTACCTGACATTCGCCGCCGAGGCGGTGCCGGACGGTGGTACCGAATTCGCTTGTTGCCCGCCGATCCGGGACGGTGCCAACCGCGAATTGCTGTGGTCCGCGCTGCATGACGGCACGCTGGATCTGGTGGTGTCCGACCACTCGCCCTGCGCGCCGCGGCTCAAAGGCGCCGGGGATTTCGGTCTGGCGTTCGGTGGGATCAGCTCACTGCAGCTCAGCCCGCGCGCGGTGTGGACCCAGGCCGCTGCACGTGGCTTCGGGCTGGCCGACCTGAGCCGGTGGATGTCG
This sequence comes from Mycolicibacterium sp. CBMA 226, assembly GCF_009729075.1. Lineage (GTDB taxonomy): Bacteria > Actinomycetota > Actinomycetes > Mycobacteriales > Mycobacteriaceae > Mycobacterium. The sequence continues at coordinate 145,519 of NZ_VTGY01000025.1, forward strand.
GAACGCCCCGCCGCGCTTGCCGGTTACGCGGACCGGGGCCGGATCGCGGTGGGACTGCGGGCCGACCTGTGCGCCTTCGACCCCGGTGCCATGGACACCGTCCGGGCGGCGACGCTGTGGCACCGCCACCCGGTGAGCCCGTACGACGGTGTCACGCTGCGGGGTTCGGTGTTGCAGACCTGGGTTGCCGGCGCACCGGCGTTGGTGGGGGAGCCGGCGGCATGAGAGTCCTGGTGCTCAACCCGAACACCTCGGCGGCGATGACCGCTGAGATCGCCGCTGCCGCGCGCTCCGCCGCGCATCCGGACACCGAGATCGTCTGCACGTCGCCGTATTTCGGGTCCGCGGCCATCGACTCGGCCGCCGAGAGCTACCTGTCCGCAGTCGGGGTGATGGACCTGGTTACCCGACTGACCCGGTCCGGTGACTTCGACTTCGGCGCTGTCGTCCTCGCCGGATTCGGCGAGCATGGCCGCGACGCACTCGCCGAGATGCTGACGGTGCCGGTGTTCGACATCGCCGAATGCGCCGCGCACGTCGCGCACCTGATCGGTCGGCGGTTCTCGGTGATCACCACGCTCGCCCGGTCGATCCCACCGATCGAGGACCGGCTGCTGCTGGCCGGCCTGAACGCCCACTGCGCTTCCGTCCGCGCCTGCGGCCTGAGTACGGCCGACGTGGACGCCGACCCCGCCGGCGCCGTGCAGGCGATCGTCGACGAGGCGGCGCGCGCAATCAACGAGGACGGCGCCGACGTGATCTGTCTGGGTTGCGCCGGGATGGCCGGAGTGACGACCGAGATTTCCGCCAAGCTCGGGGTACCTGCGGTGGACGGGGTGGCCGCCGCCGTGGCTCTCGCGCAGGCCGTCGTCGGGCTGGGTCTGTCGACCAGCAAGGCGGGGGTGTTCGCGCCGGGACCGGACAATCCACGCAGCCACTGGCCGCTGTCGGAAGCCATTGACTCTTCGCGCAAGCGCTCATCGGAAGCGCCGGGCTGGTGACCAACGTCGATCTCGCCTCGCGCCTCGTCGGGGGCAGTGTGGTGGCCGCCAGTGACGAATCGTTCGGATTCAAGGAGCGGCTCGTCGACCCGGCCGAACCCGCTTTCGTACCAGGAACTTTCGATCTGCGCGGCGAGGTGGTGGACGGCTGGGAGACCCGCCGTCACGCCGGCCGGGCCGGCGACTGGGCGATCATCCGGCTGGGCACACCCGGCCGGCTGCACGCCATCGACGTGGATACCCGGTTCTTCTCGGGCAATCACCCGAGTGCCTGTGCCGTGGACGCCTGTGTGGTGGAGCGCACCGAGGATCCGGCCGGTCCCGCCGTGGCCTGGACGCCGATAGTGGAATCGACTGTGCTCAAGGCTGATTCACACAACCTCCTGGCCGTCGCGGATCGTCGTCGGTGGACGCACCTGCGGCTGCGGCTCCAGTCCGACGGCGGCGTCGCCCGATTACGGGCGTACGGCGCGGTGGTGCCGGACCCCGCTTCCTGGAGTGACATCACCGTCGAGGTCTCCGGTCTGGAAAACGGTGGTCGGGTCGAATGGTGCAGCGACAGCTTCTATTCCAGTGCCGCCGCGCTGATCATGCCGAACCGGCCGCACAACATGGGCGACGGGTGGGAGGCGCGCCGACGCCGTGACGTCGGACCGGATACCCATGACGCGGTGATCGTCTCGTTCGCCGCGCCGGCCGACCTGCGCCGCATCGAGATCGACACCTCGTACTTCGTGTTCAATGCGAGTCTGGAGGTGTCGGTGCTGGGTACCCGCAGCTGCCCCGATCGTGAACATGGCTGGGGGATGGTCGCTTTCGACGTTCCGGTGCTGCCCCGGATGCGGCTGCTGGCCGATGCGCGCCAGGTGTTCTCGATCGACGTGCCCGCCGTGGCGGCGCTGCGGGTGCAGGCCTATCCGGACGGCGGGATCGCCCGGGTGCGGGCCGTCGGGGTGCCGACTGCCGACGGGCTACGGCTGTTGCAGCGCCGATGGGAGGAATCGTCATGACACCACTGCTGGCCGAGTGCGCCGGCCTGTGGCGCCGCACGCTGCTGATCGAGACCGACGGCACGCGCGATACCGAACCGGGTGTGCTGTGGCTGCAGGGCCCGACGGCCTACGTGGACTCCCGTGGTTTCGCGGGCACCCTGCACCAGGAAGCCGACGTGTTCGAGTGGCACCGAGACTTCGACGCCACGACGCCGAGTCCGCATCCCGACGCCGGCGTGATGCACTGGGAGGGAGACATTCTCGTCGAGACCGGGGTGCACGAACCCTACGTCGAGCACTGGGTCCGCGACCCCGGCGAGGCAGGCCCGACGGGAGCCCTGCAGTTGTCCGGGGCGGCCGGCGCGTCGGCACTCCTGGTCCGGTTCGGCGCCATGTTCGGCTGGGCCGACCGCGCCCGGGTGGTGCTCGGCACCGTGGGTGGCGCCGAGCAGCGAGCCCTCGGTATCGACTTTGCCGGCATCGTCTCTGCCGGCGACGAAATCCAGGCCAACGGCGTGCGCTGGACGGTGGACAAATCGGAAGGGAATGTGAATTCATGAGTGGCGTAACGTCATTCACGTCGGTACCGATCATCGACATCAGTGGATTGTCGTCACCTGAGCGTGCCGAGCAGCACCGCGTAGCCACCGAGATCGGCCGGGCGGCGGCCGAGGTCGGCTTCTTCTACATCAGCGGCACCGGCATCGATGAGTCGTTGTTCAGCGCGATGCTGGCGGCGGTGAAGGAGTACTTCGCGCTGCCGGTGGAAGAAAAGATGCGGGACTACATCGGGCTGTCCCGCTGCCACCGCGGATACGTGCCGGTCGGTGAGGAGGGTCTGGAGGGCACCGTCCCGGACCTGAAGGAGGCGTTCGACACCGCGCTGGATCTGCCCGCCGACGATCCGGATTATCTGGCCGGCAATCCCATGCTGGGGCCCAACGCATGGCCGGACCTCCCCGGGTTCGCCGATGCGGTGACCGCTTACTACCAGGCGGTGCTTGCCGTGGGGCAGCGGCTGTTGTGGGCGTTCGCCGTCGCCCTCGGTGAGGATCCCGAGGTCTTCTCCCGGCACGCCACCAAGACGCCGAGCCAGTTGCGGCTCATCCACTATCCCTACAACCCGGACGCCCAGGACAGTGTCGGGATCGGCGCGCACACCGACTACGAATGTTTCACGCTGCTCAAGCCGACGGCCCCCGGTCTCGAGGTGCTGAACGGCGCCGGCGAGTGGATCGACGTACCGCCGGTGGATGGGACGTTCGTCGTCAATGTCGGAGACCTGCTGGAGCTGTGGACCAACGGCGCGTTCGTGGCCACCAGTCACCGCGTCCGCAAGGTCGCCGAGGAGCGGTACTCGTTCCCGCTGTTTTTCAACGTCGACTACCACACCGAGGTGAAACCGCTGCCGCAGTTCACTTCGCCGGCTGCCAAGCCCCGCCCGGCCCTGCGTGCCGGCGAGCACCTGTTCGCCCAGACCGCGCAGACATTCGCCTACCTGCGCCGGCGCATCGAGTCGGGCGAACTGGTACTGCCCGACGGCTCGTTGGAACTGGGGCAGTTCGGCCAGCAGGCGTTGCAGGGGGCGGGCTGACTAGTTGATGGGCGCGTTGAGCCAGTGCAGGTCGTCGAGCACGCCGCGGGCCGCGACGATGCCCTGACCGGTCTGCCACACCTCGTTGTTCACCACGAACACCCGGTTGTCACGCGTCGCGGCGAGCTTCTTCCAGGCCGGGCCGTTGAGCAGGGCGGCGGCCCGGTCCTTGGCTGCCGGGGACTCGAACGACAGGTAGACGATGTCGCCGTCGGCCGTCGAGAAATCAGTGCCGGGCCCCAGCTTCGAGATGTCGATCTCGTGGTACGGCTTGTCGGTAAACCGTTGTGGTGCAGGGCGATCCGCGCCGACCCGCGCCAGGACGCTGCCGGGGAAGTTGCTCGTGCCCCACACCCGCAGGGTGCCCTCGGTGAGCTGCACCACCGACACCTGGAAGTGTGCGGCGTCGTTCTGCCCGCCGACCCTCGTGGCATCGGCGTTGAACCCGTCGACCAGCGCGCCCGCGGCCACGCCGCGACCGGTGGCCGCACCGACCATCCGCAGATCGTCCTGCCAGGCCGCGCCCGATGGTCCGGTGAGGACCGTCGGTGCGATCGCCGACAACCCGCCGTAGGTGTCCGACGTGGCCGACGCCTGCGAGCCGATGATGAGGTCCGGGTTGGCGGCCTTGATGGCCGCCATGTCGGGTGCACTACGGGTGCCCGCCGCCGGGACGTTGTGGACGACGGTGCCCAGGTATGACGTCTGGCCCGACGAATCGGTCGGGGTCGCCGCGGCGACGACGCGCGACTGCAGCCCCAGCGCACACAGTGCGTCGAGCGCCGTGCCCGACAGCACGACGATGCGCTGCGGGTCGGCCTTGACGTCCGTGGCGCCGGCCGCGTGATGCACCGAGCGCGTCGGCGGGCCGCCGCCGGCCACGTCAGGGTCGAGCGCGGCCGGGTCGGGGGCGCACGAGTCGTCGGGCCGGCGCGCGTTGCCCAACACGCCCGCGGTGGCGATACGGGTGGTGCTGGTGATGGGAGCTGAGTTCGCTGCCTGCGGTTCGCTGGTGTGGCCCGAACAGCCCGTCAGGACGGTCGCGGCCGTCGCGCACAGGGCGGTGAGAACCGCCGCGCTTGCGCTGGACAGCCGGGTACGGGGAGTCGGAAACTGCACGTGGCCGACGGTAACACCCGTGCCGTCCGGCCCGGTCGAGGCGCGGTCGCGGGTACCGGCGCCGCGCCGGGGCCGACGGCCGGTCCAGCCAATTACGACAGTTTGTAGGACCCTCGCCGCAAGGCTGTGCGATGGGGGATAAGATCACCGGCAGACAACATGGGATGCCCCGTGTGCTCGAACCATTCGCCCGGAACATTTGGAGGATCTGTTGGTAGCCGAAGCGCCCCCAATCGGAGAACTCGAGGCTCGTCGCCCGTTCCCGGAGCGTATGGGCCCCAAGGGCAACCTGATCTACAAGCTGGTGACAACCACCGATCACAAGCTGATCGGCATCATGTACTGCGTCGCCTGCTTCGTGTTCTTCTTCATCGGTGGCCTGATGGCGCTGTTCATGCGCACCGAGCTGGCCATGCCGGGACTGCAGTTCCTGAGCAACGAGCAGTTCAACCAGCTGTTCACCATGCACGGCACGGTGATGCTGCTGTTCTACGCCACCCCGATCGTGTTCGGCTTCGCCAACCTGGTGCTGCCGCTGCAGATCGGCGCCCCGGACGTCGCGTTCCCGCGGCTGAACGCCTTCTCGTTCTGGCTGTTCCTGTTCGGCGCGATGATCGCCATCGCCGGCTTCATCACCCCCGGTGGCGCCGCTGACTTCGGCTGGACCGCCTACTCGCCGCTGACCGACGCGATCCACTCGCCCGGCGCCGGTGGCGACTTGTGGATCGTCGGCCTGGCCGTGGGTGGTCTCGGCACCATCCTCGGTGCCGTCAACATGGTCACCACCGTGGTCTGCATGCGCTGCCCGGGTATGACGATGTTCCGCATGCCGATCTTCACCTGGAACATCCTGGTGACCTCGATCCTCGTGCTGCTGGCCTTCCCGCTGCTGACCGCCGCGCTGTTCGGCCTCGCCGCTGACCGCCACCTGGGCGCGCACATCTACGACCCGGCCAACGGCGGCGTCCTGCTGTGGCAGCACCTGTTCTGGTTCTTCGGCCACCCCGAGGTGTACATCATCGCGCTGCCGTTCTTCGGCATCGTCTCCGAGATCTTCCCGGTGTTCAGCCGCAAGCCGATCTTCGGTTACACCACCCTGATCTACGCGACGCTCGGTATCGCCGCCCTGTCGGTCGCCGTGTGGGCGCACCACATGTACGCCACCGGCGCCGTGCTGCTGCCGTTCTTCTCCTTCATGACGTTCCTGATCGCGGTCCCCACCGGTATCAAGTTCTTCAACTGGATCGGCACCATGTGGAAGGGGCAGTTGACCTTCGAGACGCCGATGCTGTTCTCGGTCGGCTTCCTGATCACCTTCCTCCTCGGTGGTCTGTCGGGCGTGCTGCTGGCCAGCCCGCCGCTGGACTTCCACGTCACGGACAGCTACTTCGTCATCGCGCACTTCCACTACGTGCTCTTCGGCACCATCGTGTTCGCCACCTACGCGGGCATCTACTTCTGGTTCCCGAAGATGACGGGCCGGCTGCTCGACGAGCGCCTGGGCAAGCTGCACTTCTGGCTGACCTTCATCGGCTTCCACACCACCTTCCTGGTCCAGCACTGGGTCGGCGACGCGGGCATGCCGCGCCGTTACGCCGACTACCTGCCCTCCGACGGCTTCACGACGCTGAACGTGATCTCGACGATCGGTGCCTTCATCCTGGGCCTGTCCACGCTGCCCTTCGTGTGGAACGTGTTCAAGAGCTGGCGTTACGGCGAGCCCGTCGTGGTCGACGACCCGTGGGGCTACGGCAACTCCCTCGAGTGGGCCACCAGCTGCCCGCCGCCGCGGCACAACTTCACCGAGCTGCCTCGAATCCGTTCGGAGCGTCCGGCATTCGAGCTGCACTACCCGCACATGGTCGAGCGGATGCGCGCCGAAGCGCACATCGGTCGATCGCACCACTAGAAATCAGCCGACCCGCCCGCGCCTAAGGCGCGGGCGGTTCTGCGTTAGGGGACCTAACGGATGACGCAGGAAAGCAACGCAAACGGGTCGGTGCTGATCACCGTCACCGGACTCGACCAACCGGGCGTGACGTCGACGCTGTTCGGCGTGCTGTCGCGGCACAACGTCGAGCTGTTGAATGTGGAGCAGGTGGTCATCCGCGGCCGCCTGACGCTCGGCGTGCTGGTCGCGGTGCCGGCCGACGTGGCCGGCGAGGTGTTGCGCACCGACGTACAGCAGGCCATCGGCGAGCTGGGGCTCGATGTCGCGATCGACAGCAGTGACGACCAGCCCGTCCTCACCGAACCCTCGACCCACACCATCGTGGTGCTGGGCCGACCCATCACGGCCGAGGCGTTCACGGTCGTCGCCCGCGAGGTCGCGGCGCTCGGTGTCAACATCGACTTCATCCGCGGCGTCTCGGACTACCCGGTGACGGGGCTGGAGCTGCGGGTTTCGGTGCCACCGGTCGGCGGGGCCTACGCCCAGCTGCAAACCGCGCTGGCCCGCGTCGCCGTCGACGAGGGTGTCGACATCGCGCTCGAGGACTACAGCCTGGCTCGGCGGGCCAAGCGGCTCATCGTGTTCGACGTCGACTCGACGCTGATCCAGGGCGAGGTCATCGAGATGCTGGCCGCCCGCGCAGGCGCTGAGGCCAAGGTCGCGGCGATCACGGAGGCCGCCATGCGCGGCGAACTGGACTTCGAGGAGTCGCTGCGGGAACGCGTCGCCACGCTCGCCGGTCTGCCGGCCGAGGTGGTCGACGAGGTCGCCGACCAGATCGAGCTGACCCCGGGTGCCCGGACCACCCTGCGCACGCTGCGCCGCCTGGGCTACCACTGCGGCGTGGTCTCGGGCGGATTCCGTCAGGTGATCGAGCCGCTGGCCGAGGAACTGATGCTCGATTTCGTGGCGGCCAACCACCTGGAGATCGTCGACGGCAAGCTCACCGGACGCGTGACCGGCCCGATCGTCGACCGTCCGGGCAAGGCCAAGGCGCTGCGCGACTTCGCCAACCAGGCCGGCGTCCCCATGGAGCAGACCGTCGCGGTCGGTGACGGTGCCAACGACATCGACATGTTGTCGGCCGCGGGCCTGGGGGTGGCGTTCAATGCCAAGCCGGCGCTGCGGGCCGTCGCCGATGCTTCGCTGAGCCACCCGTATCTGGACACCGTGCTGTTCATCCTGGGCATCACGCGTGGCGAGATCGAGGCCGCCGACGCTGTGGACGGTGTGGTGCGGCGGGTGGACATACCGTAGGACCGGCGACGATCAAGCAGCGAGGTACGAGCTGCGCTGAGGAGTCGGTCAAATTTGAGTAGGACCGGCGACGATCAAGCTGCGAGGTACGAGCTGCGCTGAGGAGTCGGTCGAATTTGGGCCAGCGAGGGCACGCCCGGCTGGGTAACGCGTTACAGTGGTGACTGTTGATATTGATTTTGCTGCGCAGATGTGGGAGACGGTGACATGAAGCGTGCGGTTCTGGTTGGTGCGAGTGCTGTCGCGTTGGTCGCCGGCCCGCTGTCGGTCGTTTCCTTGACGGCCGCGGCCCCGGCGTACGCCTGCCCGTGGGGCACCGTGCCGAGCCACTTCGACGGCGTGTGCGTCAGCGGCCAGTCTCAGGGCAGCGGCCCGCAGGCGGTGTCGCCGCAGACCACCAACAGCGGGACGGGCGCGCAGATCACGCAGTCGGTCGGCGGGTTGCAGACGGTCAACGGCATTCCCTGCACGCCGCAGCACATCGGTACCTGCATCGGCCTGATCCAGAGCCAGCAGTAAGTTTCGGCTCAGACCACCGCGTCAGACCACGACAGCGTGGGCGTCCGGCGCGCCGACGCCGGTGACGCTGCGCCAGGCCTGAGTCAGCACCGCCACTGAATCGTGCAGGCGATCCTCGGGCTGGGTGAAGGGCACCCGGATGAAGCGCTCCAGGGTGCCGTCCACCCCGAATCGTGGCCCCGCCGGGATGACGAGCCCCATCCGCGACGCCGCGGCGGACAGCGCTGAGCTCATGGGCGCGGGCAGCCGCATCCACATCGACATGCCGCCGTGGCACGGGCTGGCCGTCCAATCCGGAAGTTGTTCCTGCAGAAGCGAACTCACCAGCTCGCGACGGGCGCGCAGCATGTCACGACGGGCCGGCAGCACGGTGTCGGCCTGCCGGAGCAGGTCGGCGGAGGCCAGTTGCTCGACGATGGCGGTGCCCAGGTCGATCGTCGGCCGCACCGCCGCGATGGCGGCCAGCGTGGACCGTTCCGCGCGAATCCAGCCGACCCGCAGGCCGCCCCAGAACGACTTCGACATCGAGCCGACGGTGATCACCAGGTCGCGGCGACTCTCCAGATAGGAGGCCAGCGGCGGCGGCAGTGGCTCGTCCAGCCAGATGTCGCAGATGGTTTCGTCGATGATGGTGCGGGTGCGGGTCTCGGAGATGATGCGGGCGAGGCGCGCGCGTCCCGCGGCCGGCAGGCTCTGCCCGGTCGGGTTGTGGTTGTCGACGATCAGGTAGGCCAGATTGGGGGCCAGTTGCCGCATGGCGGCCTGTACGGCATCCAGTTCCCAACCGTCGTCGGTCATGCTGACGGGCACCGGGCGGGCCCCGGACGCGGCGATCAGTGAAATGGCACCGTGGTATGTCGGCTGCTCGATCAGTACCCGGTCGCCCGGACGGGCATAGGTGGCCAACACGAGATTGATCGCGTGCAGCGCCCCGGTGGTCACGATGATTTCGTCGGGGTCGGTGGGAAGTCCTCTGGCACAATATCTTTCGGCGATGGCCTGGCGGAGTTCGGCGACACCGGTCAGTTCGATGCCGATGTCGTGCAAGTGCGGTGCCAGCCGCTGGGCGGCGCGGGTGAAGGCCTCGAGGGTGGCGGCCGCCGGTGCGGAGGGGGCGGCGTCGGCGAGGCTCAGGGTGCCGGTTCTGGCGATGGGCGTCGGCTCAGCGGTCGGCGCGCTGTGCGGCAGCGCCGTGGTGCTGCGGGCGCCGCGGCGGGCGTTGAGGTACCCGTCCTCGCGCAACTGGGCGTAAGCGGCGGTGACAGTGGTTCGGGAAACGCGCAGGGCATCGGCGAGAGCGCGTTCGCTGGGATAACGGGCGCCGACGGGGAGGCGACCGTCGACGATGAGCAGCCGGATGGCGTCAGCCAGGCCCAGGTAGGCGGGGCCACTGCGGCTGGAGGTGCGCCAGTTGCCCAATTCGCGTGCCAGAAGGACTTCGTCAAGCGATCTGGCTGACATCTCGATCGACATTGAAGCCAGTATCGACCAACTGGCTATTGAATAGCAAGCCAGTTGGTCGAGAAACTGGTGTCATGCGAACGAACTGGCTATTAAAACTGGCGGAGAGGCGCGCCCGGTCGCGGCGCGACAATCGCGCCGATGTCCGTGATCTCGATGCCGCCCGGGTGCGTCACGAACTGGATGCCATCCGTGCGCGCTTTCAGGATCACCGGTGAGAGCGAGGACAGGTCGCGCAGCTGACGTCAGCGTGAAGCCGAAGACCGAGCGCGCAACGAGGCAGAGTGCGAAGTCCGTCGTCGCTCGCACGGCGCTGCTGCTGGCCGGGCTGAGTGGCTACGGCCTGTCGATGGCGCTGTTCGTGCGGGCCGGTCTGGGTCTGGACCCGTGGGACGTCTTCCATCAGGGCCTGTCCAAACACACCGGGCTGACCATCGGCGGCGCCACGGCGCTCGTCGGCATCGTGGTGCTGCTGGGCTGGATCCCGCTGCGTACCCGGCCGGGTGTGGGCACCGTCGCCAACGTCATCGTCATCTCGGTAGTGGTCGACGCCGCCCTGATGGTGCTGCCGCAGCCGACGACGCTGCCGGTGCGCACGGCGATGATGTTCGGCGCCGTGGTGCTGAACGCAGTGAGCACGGTCATGTACATCGGTGCCGGGATGGGGCCGGGGCCGCGCGACGGCCTGATGACCGGGCTGGTGGCCCGGACCGGATGGTCGGTGCGTCTGGTCCGCACGGGCATCGAGGTCACGGTGTTGGCCACCGGGTGGCTGCTGGGCGGCACTGTCGGCGTGGGAACCGTGGTGTACGCCTTGGGGATTGGGCCGCTGGTGCAACTGGTGCTGCGGTGCACCCCGGCGCGGTGGCTCGCGGCCAGCGGGTGGGCGCACGTGGTGGGGGACCGGGCCGGCCGACAAGAGGATGAACCGGCCGTGGCTACGATGAGCGAGTGCCCGGCGCCCTCAGCGACAACCCCGCAGAACCCGACGCCCTGCCAGATCCAGACCTCCTGATCCAATTCTCCGGCGTCACGCTTCGCCGCGGCGGATCTACCCTGGTCGGTCCGATCGACTGGGCGGTGGAACTCGATGAACGCTGGGTGGTTCTCGGTCCCAACGGTGCCGGCAAGACGTCGCTGCTGCGCATGGCGGCCGCCGTCGAGCATCCGTCGTCGGGCACGGCGTTCGTCCTCGGTGAGCGGCTGGGCCGCACCGACATGTCCGAGCTGCGGTCGCGGATCGGCCTCAGCAGTTCGGCGCTGGCGCAGCGGATACCCGACGACGAAGTGGTGCGCGACCTCGTGGTCTCGGCCGGTTACGCCGTGCTGGGCCGGTGGCGCGAACAGTACGACGGCGTCGACTACAGCCGCGCGCTGGACACCCTGGAGAGCATCGGCGCCGAACACCTCGCCGACCGCCACTACGGCACGCTGTCCGAGGGCGAGCGCAAGCGGGTGTTGATCGCCCGGTCGCTGATGACCGATCCGGAGTTGCTGCTGCTCGACGAGCCGGCGGCCGGACTGGATCTCGGCGGGCGCGAAGAACTGGTGGCCCGCCTGGCCGATCTGGCCGCTGATGCGGACGCCCCGGCCTCGGTGCTGGTGACCCACCACGTCGAGGAGATCCCGGAGGGCTTCACGCACTGCCTGCTGCTCGCCGAAGGCCAGGCAGTCGCCGCCGGTCTGCTGCCCGACGTGCTGACGTCCGAGAATCTCTCCCAGGCCTTCGGGCAATCGATCGCCCTGGAGTACATCGACGGGCGGTACTTCGCGCGTCGCACCCGCAGCCGCGCGGCGCACAGGAGGCGTTCATGACCGATCTCGACCCATTGCATCCCAGGCCTGCCGCGACCGTGATGCTGGTGCGCGACGGTGCGCCGGGCATCGAGGTGTTCCTGATGCGCCGCACCATGTCGATGGCCTTCGCCGGCGGCATGACGGTGTTCCCGGGCGGCGGCGTCGATGAGCGCGACTATGACCTATTTGTCGCCTCCGGCGACGGTGACGCAAGTATTGCCTGGACGGGCCCCGACCGCGCGTGGTGGGCGGAGAAGTTCGGCATCGACCCCGTGCTGGCCGGCGCCCTTGTGTGTGCCGCCGCCCGCGAGACCTTCGAGGAATCCGGGGTGCTGTTCGCCGGTCCGGTGGACGATCCAGACGGCATCGTGTCCGATGCGACCGTCTACCACGAATCGCGGGCCGCGCTGGAGAGCCGCGAGCTGTCGTTCGGCGAGTTCCTGGCCCGCGAGAACCTGGTACTGCGCGCCGACCTGCTGTGGCCGTGGGCCAACTGGATCACCCCGAAAGAAGAACGCACGCGCCGCTACGACACGTTCTTCTTCGTCGGCGCCCTGCCGGCCGGCCAGCGCGCCGACGGCAACAACACCGAGAGCGACCACGTCGCGTGGCGCACGCCGGCTGCGGCGCTGGACGAGTTCGCGCAGGGACATTCGTTCCTGTTGCCGCCCACCTGGACCCAGCTGAGCTCGCTGGACGGCCGGACCGTCGGCGAGCTCCTCGAGGACGAGCGGAAGATCGAGCCGATCGAACCCGTCCTCACCATGGGCGAGGGCACCTGGGACATCGAGTTCTTCGACGCCGAGCGGTACAAGGCGGCACGCGGCGGCCGGGCGCAGTGATGACGAAGCGGGAGTTCGCAGCAGAATTCGTCGAAATCCACGTCACCGACGGTGTCGGCACCCTGCTGCTCGCCAGGCCACCGCGCAACGCGCTGACGCGGCAGATGTGCCGGGAGATCACCGCGGCCGCCGAGGAGCTGGGCCAGCGGCCCGACGTCAACGCCGTCATCGTGTACGGCGGCCACGAGGTGTTCTGCACCGGTGACGACGACCACGAGACCAGCACCCTCAATGCGGCGGAAGCACGCGTCGCGGGCGGGGTGTGCCGGGCCGCCGTCGACGCCGTGGCTGCCATTCCGCGGCCCACCGTCGCGGCCGTGACCGGTTATGCGCTCGGCAGCGGTCTGACGCTGGCCCTGGCCGCCGACTGGCGCATCAGCGGCGACAACGTGAAGGTCGGGTCGACCGAGATTCTGTCCGGCCGTGCACCGGCCGAGGGTGCGGCCGCACGCTTGGCGGCGGCCGTCGGGGACAGCCGGGCCAAGGATCTGGTGTTCAGCGGCCGGTTCGCCGGCGCTGACGAAGCCGTGTCCCTGGGGCTCGTCGATCAACTGGTGGCGCCGGACCACGTCTACGACGAGGCGCAGAAGTGGGCGCGCAGGTTCCTGGACTCCTCGCCCGAGGCGCTGGCCACAGCAAAGGCGGCATTCACGGTTCGCTGAACCGGTGCTCGACGGGTGAACAGAACCGTGGATGTGAACTCCCGGTGACCGGGCAGTTAGGCTGACCTGCATGACGAGTACCGACCAGGCGTCCGAGGTCGCCGCAGCCGACGCTGCCGCCCAGGTATCCGACGTAGTTGAGCAGGCCGTTGACCAGGCGCCCAACCCGCACGCGACCGCCGAGCAGGTCGAGGCGGCACGCCACGACACCAAGCTGGCGCAGATCCTGTACCACGACTGGGAAGCCGAGAGCTACGACGACAAGTGGTCGATCTCGTACGACCAGCGGTGCATCGACTACGCGCGCGGTCGCTTCGACGCCATCGTCCCCGACGAGGTCCAGCGTCAGCTGCCGTATGACCGTGCCCTCGAACTCGGCTGTGGCACCGGCTTCTTCCTGCTGAACCTGATCCAGGCCGGCGTCGCCCGCCGCGGCTCGGTCACCGACCTGTCCCCGGGCATGGTCAAGGTGGCCACCCGCAATGGCCAGGCGCTCGGGCTGGACATCGACGGCCGCGTCGCGGACGCCGAGGGAATCCCCTACGAGGACAACACCTTCGACCTCGTCGTCGGACACGCGGTGCTGCACCACATCCCCGATGTCGAGCTGTCGCTGCGCGAGGTGGTCCGGGTGCTCAAGCCGGGCGGGCGCTTCATCTTCGCCGGCGAGCCCACCACCGTCGGTAACTTCTATGCCCGTCGCCTCGCCGACCTGACCTGGAAGACCACCGTGGCGGCCATGAAGCTGCCGGGGCTGTCGTCCTGGCGTCGGCCGCAGGAGGAACTCGACGAGAACTCGCGGGCCGCGGCGCTGGAGTGGATCGTCGACCTGCACACCTTCGATCCCGCCGACCTGGAGCGCATGGCAACCAACGCCGGTGCGGTCGAAGTGGCCACTGCCAGTGAGGAATTCACTGCCGCCATGCTGGGCTGGCCGGTGCGGACCTTCGAGTCGACGGTGCCCCCGGGCAAGCTCGGCTGGGGCTGGGCCAAGTTCGCGTTCGGCGGCTGGACCACGCTGAGCTGGGTGGACGCCAACATCTGGCGCCACATCGTGCCGAAGGGCTGGTTCTACAACGTGATGATCACCGGGGTCAAGCCGTCCTGACGGTGTCCTCGGCGGACCTGACGGACCCGACGCTCCTGAGGTGAGTGGTTATGCCTTCACCCTCGACGATGTCGCCTACCTGACCGGAGCCGGTCAGGAGGCGCTCGCCGAGGTGGCCGACAGGCCGTTGTCCGACGCCCATCGGGTATCGGACATCGCTTGGGCGCGTTCGCGTTTCGGCGACCGCGCGGCCGTCCTGGTCGAGACCGTGCTGCTGCGCCGCCGGGCCGGGGTCAAACTGGCCGAACTCGGCGACGTGGCCGGCTGGCTGTTCACCGACGAGGCGCTGCAGCAGGCGACCGCCGGGGCCGTCGCAGTGCACCGGGCGCGGCGGCTGTCCGGCCGCGTCGTGCACGATGCGACGTGTTCGGTCGGGACAGAGCTTGCCGCACTGAGCAATTCGGGTGACTCGGCGCCGATTCTCGTCGGCAGCGACCTCGATGCGGTCCGGCTGGCCATGGCGCAGCACAACGTGGGCGCCCTCGCGCAGTTGTGTCGCGCCGACGCACTGCACCCGATCACCCGGGATGCCGTCGTGGTCGTCGACCCGGCCCGGCGCAGTTCGGGGCGCCGCAAGTTCGATCCCCGTGACTACGCGCCGCCACTGGACGGGCTGCTCGAGGTGTACCGGGGCCGTGACCTGGTGGTGAAGTGCGCTCCCGGTGTCGATTTCGGGCAGCTGGCCGAGCTCGGATTCCGCGGCGAGGTGCAGATCACGTCCCTGGCCGGCAGCGTCCGGGAGGCCTGCCTGTGGTCGCCCGGGCTGGCCGCGCCCGGGGTCACGCGCCGGGCAACCGTACTGGACAAGATGGGCCACGTGGCCGAGGAATTCACCGACGCCGACCCCGACGAGTGTCCCTCGGCGCCGGCTGGTCGGTGGATCGTCGACCCCGACGGCGCGGTAATCCGGGCCGGTCTGGTGCGCCACTATGCCGCCCGGCACAGCCTGTGGCAGCTGGACCCGGCGATCGCCTACCTCTCGGGTGACGAGTTGCCAAGTGGTACAAGAGGATTCGAAGTCATCGAGCAGATCGCGTACAACGAGAAGCGGCTCCGTCAGGCTCTTTCGGCGCACCAGGCGTCGGCCGTCGAGATCCTGGTGCGCGGCGTCGACGTCGACCCGGATGCGTTGCGGTCCAAGCTGAAGCTCCAACGCTCCGGCGCGCAGATATCGGTGGTGATCACGCGCATCGGCACCGGGGCCGCGGCCCGGCCCACGGCCTTCATCTGCCGGCCGTCGCGCTGAATCATCTGGTCGCAGATCATGCCGGGGACCGGTGCGGCCGACAGGTACGCTGGAACCGGCGGCGATGTGCCGCCATTCATTCATCCCTCGGAGGATCCCCCACATGCGCCTTCCCGCTCTCGCCGCAGTCATCGCTGCCTCAGGCGCGGTCGGTTGGCTCGGCGTGCCTCTTGCCGCCGCGAACCCGGCGAAATGCTCGGATCTGGGCGGCATCATCGACGGTTCGCGGATGTGCCAGATTCGCGACACGTCACGCGGCTACGCGCTCAACATCAGCTACCCCGTCGACTACCCGGATCAGCAGGCCGTGGTCGACTACATCACGCAAACGCGTGACGGGTACGTCAACGTCGCGAAGATGCCTGCGCCGCACGAGACGTCGTACGAGCTGGACACCAGCGCCACCCAGTACACCGCGGCGATCCCGCCCCGCAACACCCAATCGGTCGTGTTCAAGACGTTCCAGGATGTCGGCGGTGCTCACCCGCAGACCTTCTACAAGACGTTCACGTGGGACCTGGTCCAGCGCAAGCCGATCACCATCGACACCCTGTTCGCCCCTGGCGCACAACCCTTTCCGGTGATCCTGCCGCTGGTTCAGGGCGAATTGGTCAGGCAGTCCGCACAGCCGGTGCTGCTGCCGCCGGCGGTCGGGCTGGACCCCGAGACGTACCAGAATTTCGCGATCACCAACGACTCGCTGATCTTCTTCTTCAGCCAGGGACAGGTGCTGCCCGAATCCGCCGGTGCGGTGCAGGTGACGGTGCCGCGGGCGCCGATCGAGGCCATGCTGGCCTAGGGATCTCATGCCCAACTCCCCGATCAGGCCGGCGCGAACGCGTAGACCTGGCCGTCGCTGGTTGCGGTGACGACGCGCTTGTCGTGTCCGACGGACACCCCGACCGGCCATCCGGTGGCACCGGGCAGCGGGTAGCTGTTCACGGTGTGGCCGTCGGCGGGGGAGAAGACCAGTAGGGCCTGGCCGTGGTCACCGTCGCGGACCACGGCATAGCCGACGTCATTGCCGGCGCGCGTGGACGTCGTCAGCGGCTCGACGTCGCCGCGCGTCCACGCCACCTCGCCCTTGTCGCCCTTGTCTTTGACCGCGGTGAGCTTGGTCTGCGGGCCACCACCGGACACCACCAGGCCGTCCGGTGTCACCGACGGCGGTGTCTGCGGCTGGAAGCCGAGGTTGACGGACCATTTGGCCTTGCCGTCAGCGGAGTTCACGGCCCAGAGGTGCTGGTCGCGGCCGTTGACGTAGACGGTCTTGCCGTCGGCGGACAGCACGGGGCTGGCAATCGGGCCACCGCCGACTGCGGTGCTGCTCCATTCGCGGGTCAGCAGGGGCGTCTGGCCTTCGTGATAGCGCAGCCCGACGAGCGTGGGGGCGTCGGTGCCCGGCTGCCAGAGGCCCAGCACCACCATGTTGGTGTCCGGGGAGTAGGCGGGCGCCGCAGCGATGGGGCAGCCGGCCTTGGCGGCCTGGCAATCGATCAGGCCGCGCGCCGAGTCGGCGGGATCGACGCCGCTCACCAGATCCAGCGGGGCGCCGATCGTCTGGCCGCGCTGTGCGTCGAACACCAGTACCTGGCCCAGGTGCGTCACCACCAGCAGCTGGCCGGGGGACAGGATGCGCGGTGTCGTCGGCATGCCGATCACCGGCTGGCGCCAGCGAATCCACTGGGTCGGCGGGAACGACATGATGGCACCGGGTTGGCCGACGTACATGTTGTCGAAGCCGTCGAACAGTGGTGAGGACATCGGCCCACCCGGACCTGGGCCCGGCCACAGCCGGGTGCACCAGCGCTGACGGCCCTTCTGGTCGCTTTCCCAGATCATCAGCGAACAGCCGTTGGGCGACTGCGCATTGATGGCCAGGTAGCTGCCGGAGCCGAGGATCACCTGGGCGCCGATGTTGGCCTTGGCCGACCGGGCCCAGTCCTGCTTGAGGCTGCTTGCCCCGGCCAGCGCGGTGAAGCTGCTGTTGGCGGCGTTGCCGTACTGCGCCGGCCAGCCGTCCGAGGCATGGGCTTTGACCCAGGAGTCGGTGTTGCCGCACCCGGTGAGGGTGAGGGCGATCGCCGAGGTCAGCAGGGTGGCAGCGACAGCTGCCGTTCGAGCGGCAAAGCGGCGGATTCGGTGTGCAGGCATCGAGTCCCGAGACTAGCCCGAGACCGGCGAATGTCCGATTTCGCCTCGCGTAGGCTTTCCGGCCATGACGACGATGTGGGGCGCACCGATTCACAAGCGATGGCGAGGTTCGCGGCTGCGCGATCCGCGGCAGGCGCGCTTCCTCACCCGTGAGTCGCTGAAGTGGGTGCTCGACAACAAGGCGTACACCCCGTGGTACCTGGTGCGGTACTTCCGGCTGCTCAAGTTCAAGCTGGCCAACCCGCACATCATCACGCGCGGCATGGTGTTCCTCGGCAAAGGCGTGGAGATTCAGTGCACGCCCGAGCTGGCGCAGATGGAAATCGGCCGCTGGGTCCACATCGGCGACAAGAACACCATCCGCTGCCACGAGGGCTCGCTGCGCTTCGGCGACAAGGTGGTGCTGGGCCGGGACAATGTCATCAACACCTACCTGGACATCGAGATCGGCGAGTCGGCGCTGATGGCCGACTGGTGCTACGTCTGCGACTTCGACCACAAGATGGACAGCATGGAACTGCCGATCAAGGACCAGGGCATCATCAAGGGCCCGGTGCGGATCGGTCCGGACACCTGGGTCGCCGCCAAGGTGACCATCCTGCGCAACACCAGCATCGGCCGCGGCTGCGTGCTCGGTGCCCACGCGGTCGTCAAGGGCGAGATTCCGGACTTCTCCATCGCGGTCGGTGCGCCGGCCAAGGTCGTCAGGAACCGCAAGCTGGACTGGGAGACCTCGGCCGCCGAGCGAGAAGAACTCGCCCGGGCCCTGGCCGACATCGAGCGCAAGAAGAGCTCCCGGTAACTCAGCTCGTGTAGCCGAGCGTCGTCATCATGCCCGCCTCCTGGTGATAGGCGTTGTGGCAGTGCAGCATCCAATCGCCGGGATTGTCGGCGACGAGCGCGACGGTCAGCTTCTGCCTGGGCAGCACGATCAGCGTGTCCTTGCGCGGGCCGCGCCGTCCGTCGGGCTGCAGCACCTGGAAGGTGTGCCCGTGCAGGTGCATGGGATGCCACATGGCCGTCGAGTTGGTGAACGTCATGGTGACGCGCTGACCCTGACGGACGGTCAGCGCCTGCCGGTTGTCGAAGCCCCGGCCGTTGATACCCCAGTCGTACTTCATCATCGAGCCGGTGAGTTCGGCAGCCAGGGTGACGTCGGGTGTGAAAGGGCCGAGGTCGACGGCTGCGGTGGCCGTGAAATCGGCGACGGTACCGACGCGGCGCGTCAGCTCGGCCGGACGGAACGCGGGGTCCGGTGCGGTGCCGGCGCCGGTGGACAGCAAGGCACGCGCAGCGCCGTCCTTGCCCTCGGCAACAGCCACCAACGGGAACACGCCGGCGCCGGCGGTGACGATGACGTCGTAGCGCTCGCCCATGCCCAGCAGCAGCGCGTCCACGTCCACCGGGACCACCGGGAAGCCGTCGGTGTGTGTGACGGTCATACGGTGCTCAGCGAGGGCCACCCGGAACGCGGTGTCGGCGCCGGCGTTGATGATGAGCAGCCGGATGCGCTGGCCCGGCTTGGCGTTGAAAACGTTTGGTGCAGCGGGAATCCGGCCGCCCGCGAGGAAGTACGGGTACTTGACGTCGCCGGCGTCGCCGCCGAGCAGGGTACTCGTCGCCATGGGCATGTCGCCCATGCCGCTCATGTCGTGCCCGCCCATGTCGCCCATGTGCTCACCCATGCCGGCCATGGCGCGCAGGCCCTCGTAGATCTGCTGCGGTGACTTGCCCGCTCCGGAGATCCAATCGTCAAGAACCACAATCCATTCGGCGTCATAGGTGCCGCGTTGAGCCGGATCGTCGATGACCACCGGCAGGTACAGCCCGTAGTCCGCGTCGAGGCCCGTGTGCGGATGTGCCCAATAGGTGCCGGCGTGCGGTGCCGAGAACGTGTAGGTGAAGTCGTTGCCGGGCTTGATGTTCGGCGTCGCGGGGGACGCGCCGTCCATGTCGTTGCGCAGCGCGATGCCGTGCCAGTGCACCGACGTGTCATGGTCGAGCCCGTTGGATACGCGTACGGACAACTCGTCGCCCACCGACGCGCGAATCAGGGGGCCGGGTACCTGATCGCCGTATGCGAGCGTCTGCACCGTGACGCCGCCCAGGTCGACTGTGGTCGGTTGCGGGCGCAGCGCCACCGAGACCGTGCGGCCGGTGTGTGGGCGGGCGGCTTCGGCTGCGGCGATGGCCTTCTGGTCGATACCGCCGGCCGCAGCGGGGGCCGGCGCCTTGCTACACGCGGTGACGCCGGCCAGCGCGGACGCGCCCGTGACAGCAGAGGCAATCAGGAAACTACGGCGAGTGAACACCCTGCCGTTGTACCCCCGGGGGGTATGTCCGTCAAGTGCCGTCACTTCGCGAGCAGACGCGAAAACCCCCATATCTCGATGATTTTGGGGGTTTTCACGACTACTCGCGAGGGGACTTTCAGCCGCGGTCGGGCAGCGGCCGTTCGACGACGGGACGACGCGCGTGTGGCAGCCGCTCGCTGCGTTTGGCGGCCAGGTAGATGTCTGCCGTCTCGGCGGCGACGGTCTGCCACGAGAAGTCGTGATTCAGCCGGTCCCGGGCGGCCAGTGCGCGCTGCTGCGCGGCCGGCGGATCGTCGAGCACCTTGCGGACCGCAGCTGCCAGTGCACCGACGTTCCGCGGCGGGCAGGAGACGCCCGTCTTCCCGTTGATCACGGCTTCACCGAGTCCGCCGACGTTCGACGTCACCAGCGGTGTGCCGGCCGCGGCGGCTTCCAGCGCCACGATGCCGAACGGCTCGTAGTGGCTCGGCAGAACCGCGGCGTCGGCCCGGTGCAGCAGCTCCAATAGCTCCGAATGGTCAACGCGGCCAACGAAATTCGTCACCTTGCTGACCTTGCTCTTGCGGGCTTCCTCGACGAGCCAGTCGTACTGGGTGCCGTCGCCGGCGATGGTCAGCGTGGTGCCGGGATGGGTGCGCCGGATGCGGGGCAGCGCGGCGATGACGTCGTGCACGCCCTTCTCGTACTCGAGCCGGCCGACGAACAGCAGCTCGGCCGGGCCCTCATGCTTGCGCCGCATCGCGAACGGCCAGCCTGCCGTGTCGATGCCGTTGCAGATCACGCTGACGTCGGGCAGCTCAGGTCCGAACAGCTCGGTGATTTCCTCGCTCATGGACAACGAGCACGTGATCAGCGAGTCGGACTCGTGCACGAGCCAGGATTCCAGCGAGTGGACCTGCCGGCTCACCGGGCCGGAGAGCCAGCCGGAATGCCGGCCGGCCTCGGTGGCGTGGATGGTGGAGACGAGCGGCACGTCGAAGAACTCGGCCAGGGTCACCGCAGGGTGGGCGACCAGCCAGTCGTGGGCGTGTACGACGTCGGGGGTCCAGTCGCGCAGGCTGAGGCCGGCGCGAATCATGGCGTGCCCCATGGCCAGCGTCCAGGCCATCATGTCGGTGCCGAATTTGAACTCGTTCGGGTCCAGGGCCGCGGAGATCACCCACACGCCCTCGTGCACCTCGTTGGTGGTGGGGTGCGTGCTCGGGTCGGTGTCCGCGGGTCGGCGGCACAGCACCACGACCTCGTGGCCGGCAGCGGCCAGCTCGACGGCCAGATGGTGGACGTGGCGTCCGAGGCCACCGATCACCACGGGTGGGTACTCCCAAGAGACCATGAGGATTTTCATCGGTGCCTTCTGCTCTTCGCGCAATCGCTCATCGCGGCAACCTCCGCGCGTCCAGGGCGCCGAACAGTCCGTCGGCGCGGTTCCAACCTTCCGCGAGCTTCTGGGCCTGATCGCGCCGTCCAGACGCGAGAGCACCGGCGATCTCCCGGGTGGCGTGCGCGTGCAGGTGCGCGCGATACCGAGCATATTCCGCCGCGGTGTCTTTGCTCACCATGAACGGCCAGTCGCTCGAGACGGTCAGCAGGGCTTCCCGCAGGATCTGATCGGCGATACGGTCCCGTGCCGGGTAGGCCGAATCCTGGGCCAGGGCCTTGTCCACCGTGGTCAGGGCGGTATCCACGACCTCGGCGTTGAGCGTCACGAAGTCGGCCACCTGCTCGCCGGACCAGACCTGCCAGTCCTTGCCCGAGCCCCACGAGCTGGGTGGCAGCTCGACGGGGGAGCCGACGAAGCCGCCCGAGATCGCGTCGGACAGGGTGCCGACCCGGACACCGGCGGCCGGTAGCGCTCGCAATACCCGGCCCAGCCACTCCGGCCCCTCGTGCCACCAGTGTCCGAACAGTTCGGTGTCGAATGCCGCGACGACGTGCGCCGGGCGTCCGGTGCGCTCCGACTCCGAGATCAGCCGTCGCCGAACGGTGTTCACGAAATCTGCGACGTGCGCATCGATGGCGGCTGCGGCCCGTTCCGGCTCGTACGGCGCCTTCGACTCCGACGGGATGGTGCGGCCGGTGACCCGCGCCGGCTTGAGGCCGGTGAGGTGGTCGTAAGTGTGGAAGTCGCGGTAGGCCGGGTGCCCCGGGTAACCGGACTTGGGGGACCACACGCGGTAGCTGACCTGCAGGTCGCGGCCGAAGGCGACGACGTCCGATTCGCCGACCGGACGGCCGAGCGCGGTGTCGCCGTGCAGCGATGGTCCGTCGACCATGAAGTGGGTGACACCGGCGGCGGCATAGCCGGTCTCCATGCCGGGGGCGTACGCACATTCGGGCGCCCAGATACCGCCGGGCGTGTGCGCGAACCGGGCACCGGCGTCGGCCAGGCCCTCGCGCAGCGCGAACTCGCGCAGCCGGGGGTTGAGCAGCGGCTGGAACGGGTGCGACAGCGGGCCGCCGAGCAATTCGATGGTGCCCGCGCCGATGAGCTGCCGCAGCACCGGGCTGCCGCCGTGCTGCCAGTGGTCGGCGAATTCGGCGAGTGCCGCGCCGGCCT
This sequence comes from Mycolicibacterium sp. CBMA 226, assembly GCF_009729075.1. GTDB lineage: Bacteria > Actinomycetota > Actinomycetes > Mycobacteriales > Mycobacteriaceae > Mycobacterium. The sequence goes on from NZ_VTGY01000025.1 coordinate 168,094, forward strand.
GTTGATGTTCGTGAAAACCGAAGGCGCGCAAGGCTTCCGGTGAGCTGAAGGTGTCGGGTGTGCCGCCGTCGCGGACCGTCGTCGCCTCCAGTGCGCGCAGCTGCCAGTTGGACAGCCACTGCTGCATGCCGGCCAGGCAGTACGGGTCGTCGAGTTGGGCGGTGACGACGGGCGTCATGCCCAGCGTCAGCAGGTGGCCACGACCTTCCTCCGCCAGCTCGCGCAGCACGCGCGTCAGCGGCAGGTAGGCCGTCGCCCACGACTGGTACAGCCACTCCTCGCCGACGGGCCAGCGGCCATGATGGGCCAGCCACGGCAGGTGCGTGTGCAGTACCAGGGTGAACATCCCCGGTACTGGTGCGGTCGATGAATCATTCACGGCCGCACCGCGATTGCCACCAGGTCGAGGCTGTCGTCAATGTTCGGGCTGTTCGCGGCATCCGGTGCCAGCAGGTCGAAGTCGTCGATCGTCACCGCGGCCACGTCGGCGAGCAGGTCTGCGGGCCAGGGCGCGTCGGCCACGGCGCGGTCGATCTGCGCCTGGATGATGGAGCCGCCGTGGCGGGCGTCGAGTTCACGCAGCCCGGCGCCGTGATAGACGCCCAGCATCGCCTCCATGACGAAACCCTGTTCGGTCAGCAGTTCGGTCAGCTCGGCTGCGTTGAGTTCCCGGGTGTGGAACGGGTTCAGCGGGGTGTCGCTGCCGGGAGTGAAGGTGATCCGGTTCGGCGTCGACATCAGCAGCGCGCCACCCGGTCGCAGCACCCGCAGGCATTCGGCGACGAATTGTCCTTGGTCCCAAAGGTGTTCGATGACCTGGAAGTTGACCACGACGTCGACGGAGGCGTCGGGGAGCGGCAGTGCGGCGAGGTTGCCGTGCAGCATCTCGACCCTGGGGTAACGGGCGCGGATGTGCGCGACCGAAGACTCGTCGTAGTCCAGCCCGATCACCCGGCGGGCGACGTCGGCGATGAGGTCGGCGCCATAGCCCTCGCCGGCACCGGCCTCCAGGACGTCGCGGTCACGGCAGCGCTCGACCAGCCGCCGGTAGACCACCTCGTGGCGGCGAAACCAGTAATTCTCCTCCGCCAGGTCCGGAACGGTGCGCTCGCCGGTCAGTGGCATGACTGGCAGGAGAGATTCAGCCGACTGCTCGGTTGCCGCCGGCTGGGTTTCGGGAAAAGTGCTCATTAGATAGGCAGGCTAGCCCAGAGTGGTCCATGAATTCCCGGGCCCGATCGGTTGGGCCGTCCCACCTGCTGGTTCTGCCATGTTGGCGAACGGCATCAAGTGTGGTCAAGAAAACAAAAGGCGGCATCCTCGGGCCGCGTTCGACCAGCTATGGTGTTCCTGCGCTATGCCGCATAAGTTACCGAGTAGTAACATGTTGGTTGTTGCGTTAATCGTGAATGCCAGGCCGACCGCCGGCCTCATCGAGGAGGACGAACCACACCCATGACGAACATCGTGGTCCTGATCAAACAGGTCCCTGACTATGAGTCGGAGCGCAAGCTCAACGACGGCGACTTCACCCTCGACCGCGAGTCCGCGGACGCGGTGCTCGACGAGATCAACGAGCGCGCCGTCGAGGCCGCGCTGCAGATCAAGGAGAAGGAAGAGGCCGCCGGCGGCGCCGGCACCGTCACCGTGCTGACCGTCGGACCGGAGCGGGCCACCGAGGCCATCCGCAAGGCTCTGTCCATGGGCGCCGACAACGCGGTGCACGTGAAGGACGACCAGCTCAAGGGTTCGGACATCGTCCAGACCGGTTGGACCCTGGCCCGCGCACTGGGCACCATCGAGGGCGCCGAGCTGGTCATCGGTGGCAACGAGTCCACCGACGGCGTGGGTGGCGCGGTTCCGGCCGTCATCGCCGAGCTGCTGGGCCTGCCGCAGTTGACCTCCCTGCGCAGCATCTCCGTCGAGGGCGGCAAGGTGACCGGCGAGCGCGAGACCGACGAGGGTGTCTTCGGCCTGGAGGCCACGCTGCCCGCCGTCGTGAGCGTCAACGAGCGCATCGGCGAAGCCCGCTTCCCGTCGTTCAAGGGCATCATGGCCGCCAAGAAGAAGCCGGTCACCGTTCTGACGCTGGCCGAGATCGGTGTCGAGGCCGACGAGGTCGGTGTCGCCAACGCCAGCAGCAAGGTGCTGTCGTCGACGCCGAAGCCGGCCAAGGCCGCGGGCGAGAAGATCGCCGACGAGGGCGAGGGCGGCAACAAGATCGCCGAGTACCTCGTTGGTCAGAAGCTGATCTAGCCCCCACCAGACCGAAACTTCCAGAAAGACACAGAGGCAAATACGCATGGCTGAAGTACTTGTGCTCGTCGAGCACGCTGATGGTGCCCTCAAGAAGGTGAGCACCGAACTGATCACCGCTGCCCGTGTGCTCGGTGAGCCGTCGGCAGTTGTGGTGGGTGCCCCCGGCACCGCTGCGCCGCTGACCGACGCCCTCAAGGCCGCCGGTGCGGCCAAGATCTACGTCGCCGAGTCGGCTGACGCGGCCGACTTCCTGGTCACCCCGACCGTCGATGTGCTGGAGGCTCTCGTCGAGTCCGCCGGCCCGGCTGCGGTTCTGACTGTCGCCAGCACCGAGGGCAAAGAGGTCGCCGGTCGGCTGGCCGCTCGCCTGGGTGCCGGCCTGCTGGTCGACGTCGTCGACGTCAAGGCCGGTGGCATCGGTGTGCACAGCATCTTCGGTGGTGCTTACACCGTCGAGGCGCAGGCCAACGACGTGCTCCCCGTGATCGCGGTCCGTCCGGGTGCCATTGAAGCTGAAGCGGCTGCTGCCGCCGGTGAGGTCGTCAACGTCGAGGTTCCGGCCCAGGCCGAGAACGCCACCAAGATCACCAAGCGCGAGCCGGCCGTCGCCGGTGACCGTCCGGAGCTCACCGAGGCCAGCGTCGTGGTCGCCGGTGGCCGTGGTGTCGGCAGCGCCGAGAAGTTCTCGGTCGTCGAGGCCCTGGCCGACTCGCTCGGCGGTGCCGTGGGTGCTTCGCGTGCCGCGGTCGACTCGGGCTACTACGGCGGTCAGTTCCAGGTCGGTCAGACCGGTAAGACCGTTGCCCCGCAGCTGTACATCGCCCTGGGCATCTCGGGCGCGATCCAGCACCGCGCCGGCATGCAGACGTCCAAGACCATCGTCGCGGTCAACAAGGACGAAGAGGCCCCGATCTTCGAGATCGCCGACCTCGGCATCGTGGGTGACCTGTTCAACGTCGCCCCGCAGCTGACCGACGCCATCAAGGCTCGCAAGGGCTAGTTTCCGCTCCGCGTGAGCAGAAGCGAAGGTGCCCCAAAACTCCGGTTTTGGGGCACTTTTGCGTCCGGACACGACTACTGAAAGCAACTGGATACGGTGGTGTCGATGTCGAGCCAGGGGCGCGGGCCGGTCTTGCGCGGCCGCGACAAGGAGATCGCGGTGCTGCGCGGTCTATTGTCGACTGCGCAGGGCGGCAGCAGCCAGGTGCTGGTGCTGCGAGGTGTGGCGGGAGTCGGGAAGACCGCGCTGCTGCGGTATGCGGCCGACGTCGCCGACGGATATCACCGCATCCAGGTCACCGGCGTCGAGTCCGACATGGAACTGGCATACGCGGGCCTGCAGCAACTGTGCGCGCCGCTGATGCATCACCTCGACGAGTTACCGACGCCGCAGCGTCAGGCGCTGGACGTGGCTTTCGGTCGTGGTCTCGGCGCTACGCCGGACCGATTTCTGGTGGGCCTCGCGGTACTCAGCCTGCTGGCCGCCGCCACGACCGACCAGCCCCTGCTGTGCCTCGTCGACGACGCGCAGTGGCTCGATCAGGCGTCGGTGCAGACCCTCGCCTTCGTCGCGCGGCGCCTGCTGGCCGAACCCGTCGGCGTCCTGTTCGCGGCGCGCGACACCGGAGCTGAGGCACTGCGTGGCTTACCGGAACTCACGATCACCGGCCTGTCGAATGCCGATGCCCGCGACCTGCTCGACTCGGTGTTGCTGGGACGGGTCGATGAACGGGTGCGCGAGCGCCTCGTAGCCGAGACGCGCGGGATCCCGCTCGCGCTCCTCGAGGTTCCCCGCAGTGTTTCTGCCGCCGAGCTGGCCGGTGGTTTCTGGAACATGGGAACCGGGCGCAGCGTGACGACCCAGGTGGAGGACGGCTACCGGCGGCGCGTCGAGGCACTGCCACCGGCTGTCCAGCAACTGTTGTTCCTGGCCGCCGCCGACCCGGTGGGGGACGCGGCGCTGTTTCAGCGGGCCGCAACGACTTTGGGGCTGTCCATTGGTGCGCTGGCGCCGGCCGAGGCGGCGGGACTCATCGAGTTCGGCGCGCGCGTGCGGTTCCGCCATCCGTTGATGCGTTCGGCTGTATATCGCGCGGCCGACGTGAACCAGCGAAGAGCGGTACATCGGGCTCTGGCCGAGGCCACGGATCCCCGGCACGACCCCGACCGTCGCGTCTGGCATTTCGCCCACGCGGCGGCGGGGCCCGACGACGCGGTGGCCGCGGACCTGGAGCGATCCGCCGGAAGAGCCAAGAGCAGGGGCGGCATCGCCGCGGCGGCGGCCTTCCTGGAACGTGCGACGGTGCTCACCGCGGACCCGGCCCTGCGTGCGGCCCGGGCGCTCGCGGCGGCACAGGCCAAACGCGACGCGGCGGCACCGGCCGCGGCGTATGAACTCCTGGCGATCGCCGAACTCGGGCCACTGACGGATCTGCAACGGGCACAAGTGGATCGGTTGCGGGCTCAGATGCAGTTCGCCCGCAGCCGGGCCGGTGGGCCCGGCGTGCCGCCGCTCAGCGACTCCGTGCAGAAGTTGCTTGCTGCGGCAAGAGATCTCCAGAAGCTCGATGACGGCCTCGCCCGTGAGACATATCTCGAGGCACTCGCTGCGGCCATGTACGCGGGCCGGCTCAGCCAACCCGATACGTTGCGGGAGGTGGCAGCGGCAGTGGGGACTGCCCTCGGCGACGCGGCCGAATTGCACCGGCCGGTGGACCTGTTACTGAGCGGGGTCGCGAGCCGGATCGTCACCGGTGGCGGTACCGAACAGATGCGCGCCGCGCTGGAGCTCATGTCCCGGCACGCGCACGACGCCGACGGTCAGTTCCTGCGGTGGATGCCGTTGGGGCTGGCCATCGTTCAGGAATCGGCCGTCGGCGAGATCTGGGACGACGGCATCCACCGGTTGTTGGCCACCGCCTCGATTCACCAGGCGCGCGATGCCGGCGCATTGGCCGTACTTCCGCCCGCGCTGGCATTCGGGGCCGGCGTGCACCTACTGGCTGGCGAATTCGACACGGCGACAACACTTATCGCGGAGGCCGCTGCCATCTCGGCGGCGACCGCCTACGTCCCGCTGAGGTACCAAGCGCTGTCGTTGGCGGCGTTTCGGGGGGTCGAGGGTGATGCAGTGGGCCTCATCGAGTCCGCGGCAGCCGATGCGATGACACGCGGCGAAGGCCGGGCACTCGGTGTCACCGGGTTCCTTTCGGCTGTTCTGTACAACGGACTCGGGCGTTATGCGGAGGCTTTCGCGGCGGCCAGGAGCTGTTGCGATTACGACGATCTGGGCTTCTACAGCTGGAGTCTGGTTGAACTCACCGAAGCCGCAACGCGCATCGGGGACAAGGGAACCGCGGAGTGGGCGGTGCAGCGGCTGGCTGCGCGTGCGGGCACCAGCGGCACCGACTGGGGACTGGGAGCCCTTGCCCACGTGCGTGCTCTGGTGGCCGACGACGAGGACGCCGACGCCCTGTACACCGAGGCAATCGAACGGCTCGGGCGCACCGGCGTCGTGTTCCTGCTGGCCCGAACCCGTTTGTGTTACGGGGAATGGCTGCGCCGGATGAATCGGCGCGTGGCAGCGCGTGAGCACCTCGGAGTGGCGTTCGAGATGTTCAGCCGAATGGGCGCAGAAGCGTTCGCGGAGCGAACCCGCCGCGAGCTGATCGCCGCCGGCAAGAAGGTCCGCAAGGAGCCGGTCAACACCGGTGACGAGCTGACGGCGCAGGAGGCACAGATTGCCCGCCTCGCCGGCGAGGGGCTCACGAACCAGGAGATCGGTGCGCAGCTGTTCATCAGCACACACACCGTCGAATGGCATCTGCGGAAGGTCTTCGTGAAACTCGGCATCACCTCGCGGCGACAGCTGCGCACGCTTTTCCCGGCGCGCTGAGCCGCGTCAGGGACCACGAGCTTCCAAGGGTTCGCGGCGGTCCTGGATCGGCCACGCTGATCGCATCCGCGAAAACCCTGAATCGAAATGAGTTCTGTGTCCCGCATCCTGTTGCAGACGACGATCACCGAGTGCGCCGACGACTGGGACGTCAGCCGCTTTTCGCTGCTGTCAGACGAACTGAGAGCACGCGGTCACCACGTGACCGCACGCAATCGGTCATGCCTCACCGACGACCCGGTGCTGAGCCGGCTGGATGAGTTCGATTTCGACCAGCTGTGGCTGCTGGCCGTCGACGTCGGCGACGGCCTGACGACGGCCGATGCCGATGGCATCCGGCGGTTCCGCGAGCGCGGCGGCGGTGTGCTCACCGCGCGGGATCACCAAGACCTGGGATGCTGCCTGAACCACCTCGGATCTCTCGGCGTCGTCAACGAATTCCATGACAAGAACATCGATCCCAGCGAGCTGTGCGACGACCAGGACAACCCGGACATCTCGTGGCCCAACTACCACTCCGGCGCCAACGGCGACTACCAGCCGGTGTTGGTCGACGGTGAGCCGCACGAACTGCTACGGACGAGCCGCATTGCCAGCGGGCGCATCGAATGGTTCCCCGCACACCCCCATGAGGGCATGGTGTCGGCGAAGGGGCCGCTCGCCCGCGCGATCGCGCAGGGCCGCAGCACCGCTACCGGCCGGCATTTCAATCTTGCCGTCGTGGTCGAGGGTGAACGGTCGCCGGACGGCCGGCCGATGGGCCGGGCGATCGCCGAGTCGACGTTCCACCACTTTGCCGACTACAACTGGGATCTCGCTGCCGGGGCCCCGTCGTTCGTATCCGACTCTCCGGGGACCCAGATCAAGGACGACCCCTCGCGGTTGGCGGTCTTCAAGGACTACATCGCGAACATCGCGGCCTGGCTGCAGCCGGCTTCAACTACGGGTTTCCAAGGGTCTGTTCACGTTCCGGCGCAGCGAAGCTGAATATGCCACGCAGGGCCGTCCGGGCCTTGCCCAGTGAAAAGGGATGTGACTTGACTTCTCAAACGGTGGAAGCGATTTCGTCGGCCGATGGATCGCGGTCGGACCGGCCGGTACCGTCGTATTACGCGCTGTCGGTTGGCGACATCGACGTCGTGGTGATCAGTGACGGCGTGCTGCCGATGTCGGCCGAGAGCCTGGCGACGAACGCCGATCCCGACGTCCGGGCGGCCTGGTTGGACAACATGTTCCTGCCGGCCGACAGCCTCGCCCTGCCCCTGAATCAGGTCGTCCTCCGCCGCGGCGACCAGACCATCCTCATCGACGCCGGGGTGGGCGACGACTACCACGACTTCACCCCGCGGGCCGGACATTGGGGTGAGCGCGTGGAGGCCGCAGGCATCGATCTCGGATCGGTGACCGACATCGTGTTGACCCACATGCACTTCGACCACGTCGGCGGCCTGCTCGTCGAAGGCGTGAAGGACCAGCTGCGCCCGGACGTACGGATCCACGCGTCTGCCGCCGAGGCCGAGTTCTGGGAGTCACCCGATTTCTCGCACACCAACGTGAACGAGACCATGCAGGACGCGCTGCGTACCTCGGCGTCCAGGTTCCTCGACCAGTACCGCGGCTTCTTGCGGCCGTTCGAGACGGAGTACGAAGTGGCACCGGGCGTGCTGGCCCGTCGCACCGGTGGGCATACCCCGGGGCACAGCATCGTGCGGCTGGCATCGGGTGGTGACCGGCTGACATTCGCCGGTGACGCCGTGCTGCAGGCCGGATTCGATCACCCGGACTGGTTCAACGGTTTCGAGCACGACCCCGAGGAAGCGGCGCGCGTGCGGGTCCGGCTGCTGCAGGAGCTGTCGTCGACCCGCGAGGCGCTGGTCGCGACGCACCTGCCGTTCCCGTCGGTCTGCCATGTGGCAACCGCGGGCAATGCCTTCAGGGCCGTACCGGCTGTGTGGGAGTCCTGAGCTTCTGCGGCACTGAACCACGCATACCTGAATTCCATTGAGGAGAAACAATGTTCGACCACAGTGAGTTGGCGAAGGCCATCACGACCATCCAGACCGTCACCCCGCCGTTCATTCCCGCCGACGCGCACGTCATGACATCGATCATCGAGTGGCCGGCGGGAAGCGCCGGAGCCCCGCCGCACCGTCATCCCGGTGGACCGTCGTTCGGCTACGTGCTGGAGGGCGAGATGCTCTTCGAACTGGAAGGTGAAGCGCCGCGGGTAATCAAGGCCGGGGAGGCCTTCTGGGAGCCCGGCGGCGACATCATCCACTACTCGGACGCCAACAACCGCACTGATGTGCCGCTGCGCTTCCTCGTCACGATGATCTGCACGCCCGGTGTGCCCATGCTCGTGATCGTCGAGGACGACGAGCTCGAAGCCCGCAAGGACCGGCGGGTCCGCTGATGACTACGGACTTTCCGGGGGCCGCGCGCACGCGAGCCAGTGCCAGTGTGGAAGCAGCACAACAAGAATCAATGACGAAAGGATGTATCGGATGAAGATCACTGTGATGGGTGCCAGCGGCCAGATCGGTTCGAAGGTCGTCGCATTGCTGAACGAGGCCGGCCACGAAACGGTGGCGGCGTCGCGGGACACCGGCGCTGACGTCCTGACGGGCGCAGGCCTGGCAGAAGCGCTGGCCGGTTCCGACGTGCTGGTCGACGTCGTCAACTCGCCGGACTTCTCCGACGGACCGGTACTGGACTTCTTCACCAAGTCGGCGACCAACCTGACGGCGGCTGCGAAGGCCACGGGTGTCGGCCACTACGTCGCGTTGTCGATCGTGGGGTGCGACGGCCTGCCCGACAGCGGGTACATGCGGGCCAAGGTCGCCCAGGAACACATCATCACCGAGTCGGGACTGCCGTACACGATCGTGCGGGCCACGCAGTTCCATGAGTTCGCCGAGGCGATCACCGCATCGTTGACCGTCGACGGTGAGGTGCGGGTGCCCGAGGGCCTCATTCAGCCGATCGCCGGCGCCGACGTCGCCGCCGAAGTGGCTCGCGTCGCACAGGTCGCACCGATCAACGGCATCGTCAACATCGGCGGACCGGACAAGCTGACCTTCGCCGGCCTGGTCAAACTGGCGCTGGCCCACCGCGGTGAAAGCCTGCCGATCGTGGTCGACCCCGCCGCCGTCTATTTCGGCACCAAGGTCGGTGACACCGGTTTGGTCACCAGCGGCGACGCCATCATCTCGGACCTGCACCTGGCGGACTGGCTGGCCACGCAGTGACGGAGCTGGCCGGGCTGACCGCGCTGGTGACGGGCGGGACCGCGGGAATCGGGTTCGAGACGGCGCGCCTACTGGCGGCCGAGGGCGCGACGGTGATCATCACGGGACGCTCAGCCGACCGCGGCGCCGCGGCGGCCGCTGAGCTCGGGGTGCGGTTCATCGCCGCGGATCTGGCCGATCTCAAATCGGTGAAAAGCCTTGCCCGCCAATGTGGCGATGTCGACATCGTGGTCAACAACGCCGCCAGCTTTCCGGGCGCGCTCACCGTGGAGCAGGATGTGGCGACATTCGAGTCCACCTTCGACACCAACGTGCGCGGCGCCTACTTCCTGGTGGCAGCTCTGGTACCGGGCATGTTGCGCCGGGGCCGGGGGAGGATCGTCAACGTCACCTCCATGGTCGCGTTCAAGGGTGTCCCCGGGGCATCCAGTTACAGCGCTTCCAAGGCGGCGCTGGAATCGTTGACGCGCACCTGGGCAACGGAATTCGGGCCGCAGGGCGTGCGCGTCAACAGTGTGGCGCCGGGGCCGACGGCAACGCCGGGCGTGGCTGCCGAATGGGGCGACACCAACGACGAACTGGGTCGCACGCTGCCGCTGGGCCGCACGGCGCAGCCGGCCGAGATCGCCCAGGCCGTGCTGTTCCTCGCATCGCGGCGGTCGAGTTTCATCACCGGGTCGACGCTGCATGCCGATGGCGGCGGCGCCGCCGCCTGATCGCCGAAAACGGCCCCCGGACCTGTTGTCCGGGGGCCGTTTTCGTGTTCGGCGGTCAGTAGTCCCAGGTCGCGGGCACGCACCGGAAGGTGTCGCCGACGGTCGCCACATGGCACACCGACGGGAACGGCAGGTGCGTGGCGACTAGGGCCTCACCAGTGGCCGCGATCTCCCGCAGCAGGCGGACGCGGACGCGGGCCGCCTCTTCGGGGTCGTGCTCGAAGCCGTTCTGCCACTCGGGATTATCGAACCCGGGGGCGAACACGGCGTCGCCGGCGAAGGTCAGCTTCTCGCCACGCGACTCCAGGCGCACCACGCTGTGCCCGGGGGTGTGTCCGCCGGTACGGCTGAGGAGAACGCCCGGCGCGACTTCGTAGTCCGTCTCGAATGTCCGCAGTTGACCGCTGTACTGATCCAGGAACTGCGTGGCGCACCGGCGCAGCACGTCCGGGATGGGCCCTGGCATGACGGTGTGGGTGAAGTCCGGTGCCGCCCAGAATTCGGCCTCGGCAGTGGCGGCGTGGACGCGCAGGTCCGGCCGGAACCGCTCCTTCACGCCTTCGGTGATCAGTCCACCGACGTGGTCCATGTGCATGTGGGTCAGCACGACGTCGGTCACCGAGCCGAGATCGACACCGGCGGCCTCGAGTCGCCGGATGGTCTGCCCGGCCCGGGGGAAGTCGGGAAACTCCAGTCCCAGCCCGGCGTCGACGAGGATTGTGCGGTCCCCGCTACGGACGACCACGATGTTCAGCGGCCAGTCGACGATTTCTGGTGGCAGGAAGTTGTCGTCCAACCATTCCGTCAGTTCGGCCGGCGGGACATTGGTGCCCAGCGTCGATGCGGTGATCGGCAGGACGCCGTCACTGATCACCAGTACCTCGATATCGCCGACCGGCACCGCGTAGCGCGACGGAACCAACTCGTCGAGCCCCGTCCGATCGAGGTGGGAAATGCTGTCCAAGCTCACGTTCTGTCTCCTTCTGGCGCATCATTCGGCAGCGTCATGGATTTGACCCTGTGCGGGGGTGAACGCGGGCCGGCGCACGAAGTCATCCATCGCACCGTGCACCACGGAGTCACGTGCCGACCACGTACTTCCAATGGTTCGCCCCGGCCGCTTTCCGGCGAGTCTGAGTTCGGCGGCGCGACGGGTGCCGTCACAGGCGACGGGAGGCTTTGATCGTGACGGCAGTGCCGGTGCCGGATTCGGAACTCGCTGCCCGATTCGTCATCGAGGCCGTCCCGCTGCTCGACGCGCTCGGCCGTGGTGCCCGGCGATTGACGCGCTGCGAAGCGGACGCCGAAGATCTGTTGCAGGACACCCTGTTACACGCGTATCAGGGTTTCGGGTCATTTCAGCAGGGGACCAATCTGAACGCCTGGCTTTTCCGCATCTTGCGCAATCGCTGGGTCAGCAGGTATCGCCACAAGGAGTCCCGCCCGCCGGAGGTACCCCTGGAGGTGATCACCGCCGGTGGATATGAACCCTCGACCGCCCGCCGTTCGGCGGAGGTCGAGGTGCTCGACCTCATGGCGGACGGAGACATCGAGACCGCGTTTGGGGAGTTGTCAGAAGGTGCGCGCACCGCCATGTTCTACGTGGAGGTGCAGGGCCACACCTACGCGGAGGCCGCTGTCCTCATGGGTGTGCCGATGGGCACGGTGATGTCGCGGGTTTCGCGCGGGCGCCGGCAGCTACGCAGCGCGCTGGCGCACCGGGACACGGCATGAACCCTTGCCAGAAACTGAAACGTGTTCCAATATGCATCGATGACGCGTGGTGGCGACAGTGCGACGTTTGACCCGGACGTACTGCGGCAGCGGTACGCCGAAGAACGTGCGCGACGGTTGCGGTCCGACGGCATCGGCCAGTACGTGGAGGTCGCCGGCCGGTTCGCCGCCTTCGGTGAAGACCCTTGGGCGGAACCGGGTTTCACTCGGGAGCCGCTGACCGACGAGGTCGACGTCGCGATCATCGGGGCCGGTTTCGGCGGGCTGCTCACCGGCGCCCGGCTGCGGGAACTGGGCGTGGCGGACATCCGGTTGATCGACAAGGCCGCCGACGTGGGCGGCACCTGGTACTGGAATCGCTATCCCGGGATCGCCTGCGACGTCGAGTCGTACGTGTACATGCCGCTGCTGGAAGAACTGGGCTACATACCGACCGAGAAATACGCCAAGGGCGCCGAGATATTCGCGCACTGCCAGGCGATAGCCCGGCACTACGACCTGTACCGCAACGCCTGCCTGCAGACCGAGGTGCAGGAGATCCGTTGGGACCCGGCGGACTCGCGGTGGGTGATCGCCACCAACCACGGTGACGCCATCCGGGCGCGGTTCGTGTCGATGGCCAACGGTTATCTGCAGAAGCCGAAACTGCCCGGCATCGAGGGCATCACCGACTTCGCCGGCCACGCTTTCCACACCAGTCGCTGGGACTACGGCTATACCGGCGCGAGTCTGGAGAACCTGGCCGACAAGCGGGTCGGCATCATCGGGACCGGCGCGACGTCGATCCAGTGCGTGCCGCGCCTGGCGCCGGCGGTCGGCGAGCTGTTCGTGTTCCAACGCACGCCGTCGACGGTCGACGTCCGGGCCAACGCGCCGACCGACCCGGGCTGGGCCGCGGCGCTGGAACCCGGCTGGCAGCAGCGCCGGATCGAGAACTTCCAGATCCTCACCGCGGGTGGCCAGGCCGACGACGACCTGGTGGCCGACGCCTGGACGAGCCTGGCGAAGGCCATGCCGATTGCGAAGGAAGGTACCGATCCGCGTGCGTCGACGGCCGAGCTGGCGGATTTCGCGAAGATGGAGCAGATCCGGGCGCGGATCGATGCGCTGGTGACCGATTCGGCCACCGCCGAGGGTCTCAAGCCCTGGTACGGCTACTACTGCAAGCGGCCCTGTTTCCACGACGAGTACCTGCAGACGTTCAACCGTGACAATGTCACGCTGGTCGACACCCGGGGCCGTGGCGTCGAGCAGATCAGTGCGGCCGGCGTCGTGGTGGACGGCACCGAATATCCGTTGGACTGCTTGATTTTCGCGACGGGCTTCGAGGTCGGCACCGACTACACGCGGCGCACCGGTTTCGAGGTGATCGGGCGTGACGGAAAGACGTTGACCGACAAGTGGTCCGGCGGGGTGCGGACGTTGCACGGTTTGCACGTCAACGGTTTTCCGAATTGCTTCATCGCCAGCATCGCGCAGTCGGGGTTCACGGTGAACTTTCCCTACCTGATCGACACCCAGTCCCGGCACACCGCGTGGGTCATCGCATGGGTGCTCAAGAACGACATCACGGCAGTCGAGGCTTCCGTCGGCGCGGAGGCAGCCTGGGTGGACACCGTGGTGGCGCGCTCGGTCGTGATCTCCGGCCGACGCGAAGCCTGCACGCCCGGCTACTACAACCGGGAAGGTCAGCCCAGCGACCGGCTGAACCAGGACAGCTTCTTCTTCGGCAGCCCCACCGAGTACGCCGACATCCTCGCCACGTGGCGGGACGCGGAAACCCTTGAGGGACTGGTGATCACGTGAGCACCGCCCTGCTGATCGACGGGAAACTGGTGCCGGGTGGTAGCGGCGAGTTCGCGACGATCAACCCGGCCACCGAGGAGATGCTGGGGCACGCCGCCGACGCGGACGCCGGCGACATGGACCGTGCCATCGCCGCGGCCCGCGCCGCATTCGACGACACCGACTGGTCGCGTGACACCGCGTTGCGGGTGCACTGCCTGCGGCAGTTGCGTGCGGCACTCGACGATGAGATCGAGCACCTGCGGGCCATCACCGTGGCGGAGGTCGGTGCCCCCGTTGCGCTGACTTACGGTGGCCATTTGCAGGCGCCGGTCGACGGCCTGGACTATGTCGCCGACCTCGCCGAAAACTATGAATGGACAACCGATCTCGGGGAGGCTGCTCCGTTCGGTAAACCGACGCGGCGCACCGTGGTCCGCGAGCCGTGCGGCGTCGTCGGCGCGGTCACGCCCTGGAACTTCCCGCACCAGATCAACTTCGCGAAACTCGGCCCGGCACTGGCCGCGGGCAACACCGTCGTGCTCAAGGCCGCCCCGGACACCCCGTGGTGTGCCGCCGAAGTGGGTCGGATCATCAACGAGCGCACGGACTTTCCGGCGGGCGTCGTCAACGTCGTCACCTCCGGCGACCACCGGATCGGGGCACAACTCACCGAGGACCCGCGGGTGGACCTGGTGTCGTTCACCGGGTCGACGGCGACCGGCCGGGCCGTCATGGTGGCGGCATCGCAGACCATCAAGAAGGTGCTTCTAGAGCTGGGCGGCAAGTCGGCCTAGATCGTGCTCGACGACGCCGACCTGCCCGCAGCCTGTGCCGCCGCGGCGGCCGGTGTCGCGATGCACGCCGGGCAGGGGTGCGCGTTCACCACTCGGCTACTGGTACCGCGCGCACGGTACGACGAAGCGGTCGCCGCGGCGGCAACGGCCATGTCCGGCATCGGTTTCGGCGATCCGGCCGACCCGGCCACCGTGTGCGGACCGCTGATCTCGGCGCGCCAGCGCGACCGGGTCGAGGGTTACCTGCGGCTGGCACTGGAGGAGGGCGGCCGGTTCGCGTGTGGTGGTGGTCGCCCGGCGGGCCGGACCAGAGGCTTTTTCATCGAGCCGACCGTCGTCGCCGGACTGGCCAACGACACCCGCGTGGCCCGTGAGGAGATTTTCGGCCCGGTGCTCACCCTCATCGCCCACGACGGTGACGCCGACGCGGTACGTATCGCCAACGACTCGCCCTACGGACTGTCCGGCGCGGTCGTCGGCGCCGACCAGGACCGCGTCGACTGGGTGGCGTCGCGGCTGCGGACCGGGACCATCAACGTCAACGGTGGCGTCTGGTACGCACCGGATGCACCGTTCGGGGGCTATAAACAGTCCGGGATCGGCAGGGAGATGGGGCTGGCCGGCTTCGAGGAGTATCTCGAGACGAAGTTGGTCGCCCGGGGTATTGCCGGCGCGCGTTGACTCTGCACCTACGGCGGGTTCGTGCGAGTGACGAAAGCCCTGGTTACAGGCTCAACGCAGTGGTGGACTACGTGAAATCAACGACGGCGCGGATCACCCGGCCACCCAACAGATCATCGAAGGCGGAGTTGATGTCGTCGAGACGGTAGCGCTGCGTGATCATCTCGTCGAGCTTGAGCCGGCCCTCCTGGTAGAGCCGCGCCAGGGCGGGGACTTCGGTGGTCGGGTTGCAGGAACCGAACAGCGTGCCGCACAGGCTCTTGTTCATCAGGATCAGGTCCTGCAGGTCGAGCTGTACGGCCCCGGCTGACGGCGCCGCCATCCCCGTCACCACACAGGTGCCGCCCTTGCGGGTCAATGACAAGGCATCGGCGACGTCGCCGTCATCGATCATCGACGGTGACACGACCACGGCGTCGGCCATCACGCCGCGCGTCAGATCCCGCACGAGCGCTATCGCTTCGGCGACGGTGGCCGCGGTGTGGGTCGCACCGAACCCGAGTGCCGAATCCCGCTTGAACGCCACCGGATCGAGCGCGATCACCTGCGCCGCACCGCCTAGATGCGCACCCTGGATGGCGGCAGTGCCGATACCTCCGACGCCGATGACGACGACGGTGTCACCGGCGCGTACGCCGGCGCGGCGGACTGCCGACCCATAGCCCGTCGGCACCGCGCAGGACAACAGCGCGCTCGGCACGAGTGGCAACGACGGGTCGATCTTCACGAGCGAATCTGCCGCCACCACAGTGTGTTCGGCGAACGCACCGATCTTCGAGGTGTGCCGCAACTCCTCACCGGCGAGGCTGTGATGACGGAAGGTGCCGTCGGTGGGCATCCCCGGGATCAGCGTGCCGGCGCCGACGTCGCACAGGTACTCCATACCGCTTGTGCACCAGCGACATTTCCCGCACACCGCCAGGAACGACGTCACCACGTGGTCGCCGGGGAAGAACCGGGTGACACCCTTGCCGACCTCCAGAACCACCGCCGAACCCTCGTGACCGCCGATGGTGGGCGGCATGTTCGGCACCGCAGCACCTTTCGGCGCCGACAATTGGCCCGACCGGATGTGATCGTCCGAGTGACAGAGCCCGGCCGCCGCCATCTGCAGCAACACCTCACCGGCACGCGGCGGATCGAGCTCGAATTCCTCGACCGACCAGTATCCGCCGACTTCACGGACAATGGCGGCGCGGCTTCTCATCGCGGCATCATGCGCCGAATGTAACGGACCGTGATGTTTCGCAACCGGTCATCAACGCGTTACGTGATTGATGCCGTCGCGCCGAACGGCTCCGTCACCGTGCACAGCATGAGCACTAGTTCTGTACTCATCGCCCCTGACGACACCAGTTCGTCGACCGACACACCGCGCTACACGCTGCTGCTGTCGGCCGACCGGGAACACATCGAGGCCGCGCAACGGCTTCGTCACCACGTGTTCACCTCGGAGCCGGGCTACACCCTCACCGACGACAGCCCCGGTTTCGAAAGCGGCCGGGACGCCGACCGATTCGACGAGTTCTGCGACCACCTCCTGGTTCGTGAGGACAACTCCGGCGAGTACGTGGGCTGCTACCGCATGCTGCCTCCGCCCGGCGCCATCGCCGCAGGCGGGCTTTACACCGCAACGGAATTCGACGTCAGCGCACTCGACAGCCTGCGCCCGTCGCTCGTGGAGATGGGCCGCGCCGTGGTACGCGACGACCACCGCAACGGCGCCGTCGTGCTGCTCATGTGGGGCGGCATCCTGGCCTACCTGGATCACAGCGGCTACGACTACGTCACCGGCTGCGTGTCGGTGCCCATCCAGGGCAGCCCGGACGAGGCCCCGGCCAGCCAGATTCGTGGCGTCCGCGACTTCGTCAACAAGCGGCACGCCTCGGAGTACAAGGTGCGCCCGTACCGCCCGGTGATCATCGACGGCAAGCTGCTCGACGACATTGAGCCGCCGGCCCGCGTGACGGTGCCGCCGCTGATGCGCGGCTACCTGCGCCTCGGTGCGAAGGTGTGCGGCGACCCGGCCTACGACCCCGACTTCGGTGTCGGTGACTTCCCGGCCCTGCTCGACAAGCGCGAAGCCGACGTCCGGTACCTGACCCGGCTGCGTTCGGCGGCTGCCGCGACCGACAAGGCCGCACAGTGACGACGCCGGTGACGGTGCAGGAGCACGCCTGGCTGCCCAAGGCGTCGTGTGACGCCAGCTGCATCCGGGTGGACGCCGTGCACGTCAGCCGCCCGTTCGTCGTGGTGCTGCGCACCACAGTCCGGCTGATCATGACGGTGCTGCTGCTGCCCACGCTGCCGCTGCTGGCCGTCCCGATGCCCGGCAAGTCCCGCGTCCAGCGGGCGTACTGCCGGCTGGTGCTGCGGTGCCTGGGCGTCCGGATCAGCGTCTCCGGCGGCCCGATCCGCAATCTCAGCGGTGTTCTGGTCGTCGCCGGGCACGTGTCGTGGGTCGACATCTTCGCCATCGGCGCGGTCATGCCCGGCTCGTTCGTGGCGCGTGCCGACCTGATCGAGTGGCCGGCCCTTGGGGCTCTCGCCCGCCTCCTGAAGGTCATCCCCATCGATCGGCACAGCCTGCGGCGCCTCCCCGACGTGGTTCGCACCGTCGCGGACCGGCTCACCGCAGGTCAGACCGTCGTCGCGTTCCCCGAGGGCACCACCTGGTGCGGCCTGGGTCACGGCACCTTCGCTCCGGCCATGTTCCAGGCTGCGATCGACACCGGCCGTCCCGTTCAGCCGCTGCAGCTGACCTACCGGCACCGCAACGGCGCGCAGTCGACCATCCCGGCGTTCATCGGCGACGACTCGCTGCTGACGTCCATCAAGCGTGTCATCACCGCCAAGCTGACGGTGTGCCACATCCAGGTGCAATCACTGCAGTTGCCCGGTATCGACCGTCGCGATCTGGCCGCCCGCTGCCAGGCTGCGGTGCACCAAGTCGGTCCGCTGCCTGTCGCCGCTGTTCACGGGCACGCGCTGGCCGCCTGACCGGTTTGGCCTGGCCGGTATCCTGGACAGGCCATGAGCCCCGTATACCTGGACCACGCCGCCACGACCCCGATGCAGCCCGCTGCCATCGAGGCGATGACTGCGGTCCTGGCGGCCGGCGGTAACGCGTCGTCGCTGCACACGTCGGGGCGGGTCGCGCGGCGCCGGATGGAGGAGGCCCGCGAGTCCCTGGCCCAGCAGCTGGGCGCCCGGCCCTCCGAGGTGATCTTCACCGCCGGCGGCACCGAGAGTGACAACCTCGCGGTCAAGGGCATCTTCTGGGCGCGCCGCGACAGCTGCCCGGGACGCCGCCGGATCGTGACGTCACCGATCGAGCACCATGCGGTGCTCGACGCCGTCGAGTGGCTCGTCGAACACGAGGGCGCGGAGGTCACTTGGCTGCCCGTGGACGCCACCGGCGCCACCTCCGCCGAAGCCTTGCGCGAGATTCTCGAATGTCATGACGATGTCGCGCTGGTGAGCGTGATGTGGGCGAACAACGAGGTCGGCACCGTTCAGCCTGTCGCCGAATTGGCTGCCGTCGCAGCCGAATTCGGCGTACCTATGCACAGTGACGCAATCCAGGCGGTCGGCGCCGTGGCGGTCGGCTTCGCTACGAGCGGGCTGTCTGCCATGAGCGTGGCGGGGCACAAGTTCGGTGGTCCCACCGGGGTCGGTGCGTTGCTGCTGCGCCGCGACGTCGCGTGCGTACCGCTGCTGCACGGCGGCGGCCAGGAACGTGACGTGCGTTCGGGCACACCGGATGTCGCCGGAGTGGTGGCCATGGCTGCCGCGGCGCGCGTCGCGGTGGAGGGCCTCGACGCGTACCGGACCCGGATCGGCGCCCTGCGCGACCGTCTGGTCGACGGTGTGCTCTCCGGTATCGACGACGTCGTGCTCAACGGCGGCACGGGCGAGAACCGGCTTCCGGGCAACGCACACTTCACTTTTCGCGGCTGCGAGGGCGATGCCCTGCTGATGCTGCTGGATGCCAAGGGCGTCGAATGTTCGACGGGCTCGGCCTGCACGGCGGGTGTCGCGCAGCCGTCACACGTCCTGATCGCGATGGGCGCCGATCCGGCGAGCGCCCGCGGATCACTCCGATTTTCGTTGGGGCACACCAGTTCTGATGCCGACATCGATGCCGCGCTGGCCGTGTTGCCGGCCGCCGTCGAGCGGGCGCGTCAGGCCGCACTGGCCAGTGCCGGGTTGGGAAGGTAGTCATGCGGGTTCTGGTAGCGATGAGCGGGGGAGTGGACTCCTCGGTGGCCGCGGCGCGCATGGTCGACGCCGGCCATGACGTGGTGGGCGTGCACCTGGCGCTGTCCACCGCGCCCGGCACTCTGCGCACCGGGTCGCGTGGTTGCTGCTCGAAGGAGGACGCCGGAGACGCCCGCCGGGTCGCGGACATCCTCGAAATCCCCTTCTACGTCTGGGATTTCGCGGACCGCTTCAAGGAGGACGTCATCGACGACTTCGTCGAGTCGTATGCCCGCGGCGAGACGCCCAACCCGTGCGTGCGCTGCAACGAGAAGATCAAATTCTCGGCGCTGTCGGCGCGCGCGCTGGCACTCGGCTTCGACGCCGTGGCGACGGGGCACTACGCGCGGCTGGAGGACGGCCGGCTCCGTCGTGCGGTCGACGCCGACAAGGATCAGTCGTACGTGCTCGGTGTGCTGACGGCCGAACAACTCAGCCACGCGCTGTTTCCGATCGGCGACACCCCCAAGCCGCAGATCCGGCAGGAAGCTGCCGAGCGCGGACTGGCGGTGGCGGACAAGCCGGACAGCCACGACATCTGCTTCATCCCGTCAGGTGACACCCGGGCCTTCCTCGGCGCACGCATCGGCATCCGGCCGGGCGCTGTCGTCGATGCCGGTGGCACGAAGCTCGCCGAACACGACGGCGTGCACGGGTTCACCATCGGGCAGCGCAAGGGCCTGGGCATCGCCGGTCCGGGACCCGACGGCCTGCCGCGCTACGTCACGGGCATCGACGCCGAGACCGGGACCGTGCATGTCGGTGGCGCGGAGGACCTCGAGATCCACGCGCTGACGGGCGAGCGTCCGGTGTTCACCTCCGGCGTCGCGCCCGAGGGTCCGGTCGAATGCCTGATCCAGGTGCGGGCGCACGGCGGCCTGGCCGACGCCGTCGCCGAGTTCCGGGACGGGGTGCTCGACGTGCAGCTCCGTACCCCGCTGCGCGGCGTCGCCCCAGGTCAGACCATGGTGCTGTACCGCCGCGATCCTGACGGCGACGAAGTCATCGGCAGCGCCACGATCTCGCGCTGATCTCCTTTAAAAGCAACCAAAAGGTTGCGCTTGGGGCACGGTCGTCGTAACTGGGATCACGACCTGGGGCCCGATCACGCGCACCTGCTCCGCGTCGAATCCGCTGCGGCCCAGGACATCACACCGCAACCGGGCCTGGCGCTGAACGAGGCCACCGTCGACGTCAGCGCCGACGGCAGCTTCGCCGTCGCATCGTGGGAGGTACCCGCTCCGGGCGCCGCGCTGCGCAGTGTCCTGGTCCGCATCGACATCGCCACGGGGGAGCGCGTGGTGATCGCCGACGATCCGGTCGCCGACCTGGGGAGCCCGGCGATATCGCCCGACGGCAACGCCGTCGCGTTCCTGCGGGAGACACACTCGACGCCGGAGCAAGCTCCGCGGATCACCTTGTGCAGTCAGGTCTTCGGCGCCGAGCGGGTCGAGCTCACCGCCAACTGGGATCGCTGGCCGACGTCGGTGACCTGGTCGCGCGACGGATCGACCCTGCTGGTGACCGCCGACGACGATGGCCGGGCGCCGATCTTCGCCGTCGACCCGTCGAGCGGAGCGGTCACCCAGGTGACCCACGACGACTTCGCGTACGGCGACGTACGACCCGTCGCCGGCGGCGCGCTCTATGCCCTGCGCAGCAGCTACCTGACCCCGCCGCACCCCGTCCGGGTCGACGTCGACGGCTCCGTCGCCGTGCTGCCGTGCGTCGAATTTCCGGAATTGCCAGGCGAATTGGTCGAGGTGACGACGACCGCCGACGACGGCTCGCGCGTTCGTTCCTGGCTCACGCTGCCGGCCGGCGACACTCCCGCGCCGCTGCTGCTGTGGGTGCACGGCGGACCGCTGGGCAGCTGGAACACCTGGCACTGGCGGTGGAACCCCTGGCTGCTCACCGCGCTCGGCTATGCGGTCTTGATGCCGGACCCGGCGCTGTCGACCGGATACGGCCAGGATTTCATCCAACGTGGCTGGGGGGCTTGGGGTTTCGCGCCGTTCACGGATCTGATGGCGGCTGTCGACGCGGCGTGCGGTCACCCGCGTGTCGACGCCGGCCGGATCGCCGCGATGGGCGGCTCGTTCGGCGGCTACATGGCCAACTGGATCGCCGGACACACGGATCGGTTCGCCGCGATAGTCACCCATGCCAGCCTGTGGGCGCTCGACCAGTTCGGGCCGACGACCGACGGCGCCTACTGGTGGGCCCGCGAGATGACACCCGAGATGGCCGAACGCAATTCGCCGCACCTGCACGTCGAGAACATCAGGACCCCGATGCTGGTGATCCACGGCGACAAGGACTATCGCGTGCCGATCGGTGAAGGCCTGCGGTTGTGGAACGACCTCCTCACCCGGTCCGGGCTGCCGGCCGACGAAAACGGCGGCAGCGCACACCGCTACCTCTACTACCCGTCCGAAGGACACTGGATCGCCGGGCCGCAGCACGCCAAGATCTGGTACCAGGTGGTGACGGCGTTCCTGTCCGAGCACGTGCGCAAAGAACACATCGACCTGCCGGAGACCCTCGGTTAGGTTGGCACCATGACCGCACCGCAGCGCGAATTCGACATCGTTCTCTATGGCGCCACCGGCTTCGTCGGGAAGCTCACCGCCCAGTACCTGGCCCAGCACGGCGGGACGGGGCGGATCGCGCTGGCCGGCCGGTCGATGGACAAACTGGTCGCGGTCCGGGACTCGCTCGGCGCAGCCGGGCAGGGCTGGGGGCTGATACAGGCCGACGCGTCGTCGCAGCACAGCCTCGACGCCATGGCGGAGCGGACGCAGGTGGTCGTCACCACGGTCGGGCCATACCTCAAATACGGTCTGCCGCTGGTGGCGGCGTGCGCTGCGGCGGGCACCGACTATGCCGACCTCACCGGTGAGAGCCTGTTCATCCGGGAGAGCATCGACCTGTTCCACAAGCAGGCCGCCGACACCGGTGCCCGCATCGTGCACTCGTGCGGATTCGATTCCATCCCTTCGGATCTCACCGTCTACGCGCTGTACAAGGCGGCTCAGGCGGACGGCGCCGGCGAACTCACCGACACCGACTACGTGCTCCGCGGATTCTCCGGCGGGGTGTCCGGCGGCACCGTCGCTTCGATGCTCGAGCTGTTCACGCGGACATCCGCTGACGAAGAACTGCGCCGGACGATGCTGGACCCGTACACGCTGACCACCGACCGTGCCGCCGAGCCGGAAGTGGGCCACCAGTCCGACACCCCGTGGCGCCGCGGCCGGGACATCGCCCCGGAACTCGCCGGGACCTGGACCGGCGCCTTCGTCATGGCGGTGGCCAACACCCGCATCGTGCGGCGCAGCAATGCACTGCTCGACTGGGAGTACGGCCGCCGGTTGCGATACTCGGAGCACATGAGCCTGGGCTCGTCGCCCATCGCACCCGTGGCCGCGGCGCTGGGCACCGCGGCCAACGCGGCCGTCATGAGCCTCGGCAGCCGCTTCTTCAACAAGTTGCCGCGCGGCCTCGTCGACCGCGTCGTGCCGAAGCCTGGGACGGGGCCAAGCGAGCAGGCCCGGGACAAGGGGTACTACCGCGTCGAGACGTACACCCGCACCACCAGCGGCGCCCGGTACCGCTCGGTCATGGCGCAGCAGGGCGACCCGGGCTACAAGGCCACCGCGGTGCTGCTGGGGGAGAGCGGGCTCGCGCTGGCGCTCGACCGCGACCGGCTGTCGGATTTGCGCGGCGTGCTCACCCCGGCCGCCGCGATGGGCGACGTGCTGATGACCCGGCTGCCGGCCGCCGGCGTCACGTTCGAAACCGAGTCATTGGGGCGCTGATTCGCGCAGCCGGCGCGGAAGTGCTGTGCCTCGCCGCCGACGCGGCTAGTGTCGGCGGCGAGGTTTCACACACATCCCGGGGACATGAGGTGGAAAGCCATGGCTGGTCTTGACGAACTGCTCAATCAGATTCCGACACAAGAGATTGCGGCCAAACTAGGTGCTGATGAAGGCGAGGTGAACAGCGCCGTACAACAACTTGTGCCAGTGCTGGTAGGTGGTTTGCAGCACAACGCGCAGAACCCCGATTCCGCGGCCGGTATCGAGAATGACGCGGCTGACCACGCGGCGAGCGGGCTGCTCGACGGCGGCGTCACGGTCGACCAGGTGAACCAGGACCAGGGCGCCGACGCCATCGCGAAGATCTTCGGCGGTAACGACAGCGGTCAGGTCGCGTCCGCGTTGGCCGGCGGCGGTGCGGGCAACAGTGAACTGATCCAGAAGCTGCTGCCGATCCTGGCGCCCATCGTGCTGGCCTACATCGGCAAGCAGCTCACCGGCGGTGGCGGCGGGGCGTCGACGCCCGCGGCGTCGGGCGGCGGTCTCGGCGATGTGCTGGGAAACATCCTCGGCGGTGCGCTGGGCAACAGCGGCGGCGGTAGCGGCAACTCGGGTGACAACCCGCTGGGCAGCATCCTCGGGAGCGTCCTTGGTGGCGGTGGCAACCAGGGCGCCGGCGGCGTCCTCGGCGGTGTTCTCGGTGGGCTGTTCGGCAACCGCAAGTAGTTCTCACGAGCGGCCGTAAATGTGCCGCTTGTCGGGCGCATTTACGTCCGCTCGTGGCGCTTACCTAGAATTGGCCGGTGACTGCCAGCAATACGCCTGATCCCGCGACCGTGAATGCGGCCGATTCCCTGCCCAAAACGTGGGATCCGAGCGCGGTAGAAGCTGACATGTATCAGGGCTGGGTCGACGCCGGCTACTTCACTGCCGACCCGGCCAGCGACAAGCCCGCGTACTCCATCGTGCTGCCGCCGCCCAACGTCACGGGCAGCCTGCACATGGGCCACGCGCTCGATCACACCCTGATGGATGCGCTGACCCGGCGGAAGCGCATGCAGGGTTACGAGGTGCTGTGGCTGCCCGGCATGGACCACGCCGGTATCGCCACCCAGACCCTGGTCGAGAAGCAGCTCGCCGCCGAGGGCAAGACCAAGGAAGACTTCGGCCGCGAGGGCTTCGTGGAGAAGGTCCGGGAGTGGAAGCGCGAGTCCGGCGGCACCATCGGCGGCCAGATGCGCCGCCTCGGTGACGGCGTCGACTGGAGCCGGGACCGCTTCACCATGGACGAGGGCCTGTCGCGCGCCGTCCGCACCATCTTCAAGCGGCTGTTCGACGCGGGCCTGATCTACCGGGCCGAGCGCCTGGTCAACTGGTCGCCGGTCCTCGAGACCGCCATCTCCGACCTCGAGGTCAAGTACGACGACGTCGAGGGCGAGCTGGTGTCGTTCCGGTACGGCTCCCTCGACGACGCGCAGCCACACATCGTCGTGGCCACCACGCGACTCGAGACGATGCTCGGTGACACCGCGATCGCCGTGCATCCCGAGGACGAGCGCTACCGCGCGCTGGTCGGCAGCACGCTGCCGCACCCGTTCCTGGACCGCGACATCATCATCGTGGCCGACGAGCACGTCGACCCCGAATTCGGCACCGGCGCAGTCAAAGTCACGCCCGCCCACGATCCGAACGACTTCGAGATCGGCCTGCGGCACAACCTGGCGATGCCGACCATCATGGACACCAAGGGCGCCATCGCCGGTACCGGAACCGAGTTCGACGGCATGGACCGCTTCGAAGCGCGCGTCAAGGTGCGCGAGAAGCTGGCCGCCGAGGGCCGGATCGTCGCCGAGAAGCGGCCGTACCTGCACAGCGTCGGGCACTCCGAGCGCAGCGGCGAGGCCATCGAGCCGCGGCTGTCCATGCAGTGGTGGGTCAAGGTGGAATCGCTGGCCAAGGCAGCGGGTGACGCAGTCCGTAACGGCGACACCGTGATTCACCCGACCAGCCTGGAACCCCGCTGGTTCGCGTGGGTCGACGACATGCACGACTGGTGCATCTCCCGGCAGCTGTGGTGGGGCCATCGCATCCCGATCTGGCACGGCCCGGACGGCGAGACCGTGTGCGTCGGACCGGACGAGGAGCCGCCGGCCGGCTGGGAGCAGGACCCCGACGTGCTCGACACGTGGTTCTCGTCGGCGCTGTGGCCGTTCTCGACCATGGGCTGGCCGGAAAAGACCCCGGAGCTCGAGAAGTTCTATCCCACAACGGTTCTGGTCACCGGCTACGACATCCTGTTCTTCTGGGTGGCCCGGATGATGATGTTCGGCACCTTCGTGGCGGACGATCCCGTGCTGGGTGGGGCGAAGGTGCCTTTCGAGAACGTCTTCCTGCACGGTCTGATCCGGGACCAGTTCGGGCAGAAGATGAGCAAGTCCAAGGGCAACGGCATCGACCCGCTGGACTGGGTCGAGATGTTCGGCGCCGACGCGCTGCGTTTCACCCTGGCCCGTGGCGCCAGCCCCGGCGGTGACCTGTCCATCGGTGAGGACCACGCCCGCGCGTCGCGCAACTTCGCGACCAAGCTGTTCAACGCGACGCGCTTCGCGATGATGAACGGTGCGGCTCCGGCCGCGCTGCCCGATGCCGCCGAGCTCACCGACGCCGACCGCTGGATTCTGGGCCGGCTCGAAGAGGTCCGCGCCGAGGTCGACAACACGCTGGAGCGCTACGAGTTCAGCCGGGCCTGCGAGGCGCTGTACCACTTCGCGTGGGACGAATTCTGTGACTGGTACCTCGAGCTCGCGAAAGCTCAACTGTTCGAAGGCGGTTCGCGCGCCGAGCACACCAAGGCCGTGCTGGCCGCGGTGCTCGACGTGCTGCTCAAGCTGCTGCATCCCGTGATGCCGTTCGTCACCGAGGCGCTGTGGATGTCGCTGACCGGTGGCGAATCGGTGGTCATCGCCGAGTGGCCGCAGCCGTCCGGCGTCGCGCTCGATCAGGTTTCCGCCGGTCGCATCACCGACATGCAGAAGCTCATCACGGAGGTGCGCCGCTTCCGCAGCGACCAGGGCCTCAACGACCGGCAGAAGGTGCCGGCCCGGCTGGTGGGGATCAGCGAGGCCGACCTCGACGCGCAGGTCGCCGCGGTGACGTCCCTGGCCTGGCTGACCGAGCCCGGCGATGACTTCAACCCCTCTGCCGCGGTGGA
Source organism: Mycolicibacterium sp. CBMA 226 (assembly GCF_009729075.1). Taxonomy (GTDB): domain Bacteria; phylum Actinomycetota; class Actinomycetes; order Mycobacteriales; family Mycobacteriaceae; genus Mycobacterium. The sequence goes on from NZ_VTGY01000025.1 coordinate 194,501, forward strand.
GGTCCGGTTGTCGAAGGGCACCGTCGTGGTCGAGGTGGACACCTCGGGCACGGTCGACGTCGCGGCCGAACGCCGCCGGCTGGAGAAGGACCTGGCCGCCGCGCAGAAGGAACTCGCCCAGACCGCAGGCAAATTGGGCAACGAGGCGTTCCTCGCGAAGGCGCCCGAGGATGTGGTCGCCAAGATCCGGGCCCGCCAGCAGCTCGCCCAGGAAGAGGTCGACCGGATCAACACCCGGCTGGCCGGCCTCCCGTCCGCATGAGCGCCCCCACGCCCGACGAGATCGCCGAACTGCTGCAGGTCGAGTACCTGCTCGACCAGCGGTGGCCGGAGACGAAGATCGAGCCGAGTACCGTCCGCATCGAGGCGCTGCTCGAGATGCTCGGCTCACCGCAACGCGGCTACCCGAGCATCCACGTGGCCGGCACCAACGGCAAGACCTCGGTCACCCGGATGATCGACGCGCTGCTGACGGCGTTCTCGCGGCGTACCGGCCGGACCACCAGCCCGCACCTGCAAGCCGCCACCGAGCGCATCGCGATCGACGGAAAGCCCATCAGCCCAGCGCAATACGTCGCCACGTACGCCGAGATCGAGCCGTTCGTCGAGATCGTCGACCGGCAGTCGGAAGCGGGTGAGCTGGGTGAACCCGGCCCGAAGATGAGCAAGTTCGAGGTGCTCACCGCGATGGCGTTCGCTGCCTTCGCCGACGCGCCCGTGGACGTCGCGGTCATCGAAACCGGCTTGGGCGGACGGTGGGATGCCACCAACGTCGTCGACGCGCCGGTCGCGGTCATCACGCCCGTCGGCTTGGACCACACCGACTATCTCGGCGACACCATCGCCGCGATCGCTGAGGAGAAGGCCGGCATCATCGCTCGCCAGCAGCCCGACCTGGTGCCCGCCGGTACCGATCCCAGCACCGTCGCGGTGATCGCTCGTCAGGTGCCCGAGGCCATGGAAGTACTGATGGCGCAGGCGGTTACCGCCGACGCCGCGGTGGCGCGCGAGGACTCCGAATTCGCGGTCCGCGGCCGGCAGGTCGCGGTGGGTGGGCAGCTGCTGGAACTGCAGGGCCTCGGCGGCGTCTACTCCGACATCTTCCTGCCGCTGCACGGCGAACATCAGGCGCACAATGCCGTCCTGGCGCTGGCCGCGGTCGAGGCGTTCTTCGGGGCCGGAGCCGACCGTCAGCTCGACGTCGACACCGTGCGCCAGGGCTTCGCGTCGGTGACGAACCCCGGCCGGCTGGAGCGGATGCGCAGTGCCCCAACGGTGTTCATCGATGCCGCGCACAACCCGGCCGGTGCTGCCGCCCTCGCCGACGCGCTGCAGACGGAGTTCGAGTTCCGGTTCCTGGTCGGCGTCATCTCCGTTATGGCGGACAAGGACGTGGCCGGCATCCTGACCGCGCTCGAGCCGGCGTTCGACCTGGTGGTGGTGACGCACAACGGCTCGCCGCGCGCCATGGACACCGAGACGCTGGCGTCGCTGGCCGAGGAAACCTTCGGCCCGGAGCGCGTCATCACCGCGCCGAACCTGCCCGATGCCATCGAGGCGGCGACGGCGCTCGTGGAGGAGTCTGGCAACGACTACGGCTCGATAGGGGGCTCGTCCGACGGCTTCTCCGGCGCCGGCCTGGTGATCACCGGCTCGGTCGTGACAGCCGGCGCGGCGCGCACCCTGTTCGGAAAGGACCCGGCATGAGCGCACCGAACCAGCCCGACCCCTGGAAGAGCTTCCGTGGCGTGATGGCCGGCACCTTGATCCTGGAGGTCATCGTGGTGCTGCTGGCGTTGCCGGTGGTCTCGGTGTTCCACGGCGGCCTGACACCGCTCAGTGGCGGCTATCTGATCGGCATGGCGATCGTGCTGGGCCTGATGTCAGGGATGCAGGGCCGGTCCTGGGCGTTGTGGGCCAACATCGGGGTTCAGTTCGTGCTGATCCTGGGGACCTTCATCGACGTCACCATCGGCATCGTGGGCGTCATCTTCCTGCTCGTGTGGGTCTTGATCGCGTACCTGCGGTCCGAGGTCAAGCGCCGCCAGGACCGCGGCCTCCTGCCCGGCCAGCAGTGAGTTCCGCCCGAATCGCTCGTTTCGGTTACTGACTAGTACGCTGTCCGCCGTGACTGAGCAGACCCTTGTTTTGATCAAGCCCGACGGCGTCAAGCGCAACCTGATCGGCGAAATCATCAGCCGGATCGAGCGCAAGGGCCTGACCTTTGCTGCTCTCGAGCTGAAGACCGTCAGCGTCGAGTTGGCGACCAAGCACTACGCCGAGCACGAGGGCAAGCCCTTCTTCGGTGACCTGCTGGAATTCATCACCTCCGGCCCGGTTGTGGCCGCCATCGTCGAGGGCCCGCGCGCCGTCGCCGCCTTCCGGCAGATCGCCGGCGGCACCGACCCGGTGGAGAAGGCCGCGACCGGCACCATCCGTGGTGACCTGGCCCTGATCACTCAGGACAACCTGGTGCACGGCTCGGATTCCCCCGAGTCCGCGGCCCGCGAAATCGCCCTGTGGTTCCCCGGTAACTGACACTGTGGGCCGCCGGTAGCTGAGCTACCGGCGGCACCTCGTCGGAGATTGGCCGACGATGTGGGATACTGGCGTACGGGTGACCTGCTTCATACCAGGAGCGGACGCCCGGATGAAGACTTAGACGACGCGACCACCCGGAGAAATCCGGGTGCGGCGCCGACCGTCCAGCCATCATTCAGCCAGGCACCGAGGGCTCCCCGTGGGCCGCTAGGTGCGAGACCACAACAATCTCGGGAGAAGTTCCCCGAGCCAATACAAGAAGCCCTCGCGTGGCCGCGTCGCACGACGCGCCCGGGGGCTTGAGGAGAATACGTGGCCGACGATGCCCAACTTGAAGCCCAATCCGAAAATGCCGGCAGCGCGGCGGAGCTGGTAGAGCTCCCCGAGCGCCTGCGGATTTTCTCGCTGGCCCGGATCCTCGGGACCACCAGCAAGAAGATCACCGAGACCCTCGCCGGGGTCGACGGTAGGCCCCGCAACCCGGCTTCCACGGTGACCCGTGCCGAGGCCGAGCGCGTCCGCGACCTGCTGGGTCTCGGTGACGATGCCGCCCAGAGCACGACACCGGCCGCGCCGGCAGAGGCCGCCGAGCCGGTTGCCGAGGTGCTGGTCGAGGTCACCACCGAGGTCGCCGCGGAAGCCGAGGGTGCGCCCGCCGAGGTCGCCGTCGAAGCCGTCGACGTCGCTGAAGCGGCCGTCGAGATCGCCCGTGAGGCGGCCGAGGCCGGCGACGCGGAGCCTGACGAAGACGAGCCCGAGTCCCGGCTGCTGCTGGAGACGGTCCCGGCGCCCGCCGCTGAGCCCGCCGACTACCTGCCGCTGTTCGTGGCCCCGCAGCCCGTGACGTTCCGGCCGCCCGCCGAGCCCGACGACTTCGCCGACGACGACTCCGCCGACGATGCGGGCGACGGCGCCGACGATGGTGGTGAGGACGGCACCGACGAAGACGGCGAGCGGCCCGCCAACCGGCGCCGCCGTCGTGGTCGCCGTGGCCGCGGCCGCGGCCGGGGTGAGCAGAGCAGCGACGACGCGACCGACGCAGATGCCGAAGGCGAGACGCAGGACGCGTCGGCCGAGGGGGACGAGGACACCGACGGCGAGTCCGACGAGGACGCCGGCGACGACGATGCGAACGCTTCCGACGGTGCCAGCCGCCGTCGCCGTCGTCGCCGCCGCCGCAAGTCGGGCGGTGCCGGTGCCGACGATGCCGACGGGGAGGCCGGTTCGCCGGACGATCCGCCCAACACCGTCGTCCACGAGCGTGCTCCGCGCGCCAAGTCGGACAACAACGAAATCCAGGGCATCACCGGGTCCACCCGACTCGAGGCCAAGCGTCAGCGCCGCCGCGACGGTCGTGACGCGGGCCGCCGCCGTCCGCCCATCCTGAGCGAGGCCGAGTTCCTGGCCCGCCGGGAAGCCGTCGAGCGCGTGATGGTGGTGCGCGACAAGATCCGCACGGAGCCGCCGCACGAAGGTGCCCGGTACACCCAGATCGCCGTGCTGGAAGACGGCGTCGTGGTCGAGCACTTCGTCACCTCCGCGGCCTCTGCCTCTTTGGTCGGCAACATCTACCTCGGCATCGTGCAGAACGTGCTGCCGTCGATGGAGGCGGCGTTCGTCGACATCGGCCGCGGCCGCAACGGTGTGCTCTACGCCGGTGAGGTCAACTGGGAGGCTGCCGGCCTCGGCGGCAACAACCGCAAGATCGAGCAGGCGCTCAGGCCCGGCGACTACGTCGTCGTCCAGGTCAGCAAGGACCCGGTCGGGCATAAGGGCGCCCGCCTCACCACGCAGATTTCGCTGGCCGGGCGCTACCTCGTGTACGTGCCGGGTGCGTCCTCGACCGGGATCAGCCGCAAGCTGCCCGACACCGAGCGTCAGCGCCTCAAGGAAATCCTCAAGGAGGTCGTGCCGGCCGATGCCGGTGTGATCATCCGCACTGCGTCCGAGGGCGTGAAGGAAGAGGACATCCGCGCGGACGTCAACCGGTTGCAGGAACGCTGGACCGAGATCGAGACGACCGCGGCAGAGACCAAGGCCAAGGCCGCTGGTGCCGCGGTGGCGCTCTACGAAGAGCCCGACGTCCTGGTCAAGGTGATCCGCGACCTGTTCAACGAGGACTTCTCGAAGCTCGTGGTGTCGGGCGACGAGGCCTGGAACACCATCAACGGTTACGTGAACTCCGTTGCACCGGAACTGCTTTCGCGCATATCGCAGTACGAGCCCGCGGGTGGGCCGACCGGCCCGGACGTGTTCTCGGTGTACCGCATCGACGAGCAGCTGGCCAAGGCGATGGACCGCAAGGTGTGGCTGCCCTCGGGCGGCACCCTGGTGATCGACCGCACGGAGGCCATGACCGTCGTCGACGTCAACACCGGCAAGTTCACCGGCTCGGGCGGCAACCTGGAGCAGACCGTCACCCGCAACAACCTGGAGGCGGCCGAGGAGATCGTCCGTCAGCTGCGGCTGCGGGACATCGGCGGCATCATCGTCATCGACTTCATCGACATGGTGCTCGAATCCAACCGCGACCTGGTGCTGCGCCGCCTGACCGAGGCGCTGGCCCGCGACCGGACCCGGCACCAGGTCTCCGAGGTGACCTCGCTGGGACTGGTGCAGCTGACGCGCAAGCGCCTGGGCACTGGTCTGATCGAGGCGTTCTCCACGACCTGCCCGCACTGCGCGGGCCGCGGCATCGTGTTGCACGGTGACCCGGTGGACACCGCGTCGCCGAACGGCCGTAAGGCCGAAGCGGCGGGCGGCGGCGGTACCAGTGGTGGCGGCCGGCGCAGCAAGCGCGCCAAGAAGGCCGCGCCGCGTGCCGAGGAGGAGACGCCGGTGGCGAAGGTGCCGTCGCATCCGCAGGGTGAGCACCCGATGTTCAAGGCCATGGCGGCGGCGAACGGCAAGCACGAGGACGAGCTCGACGACGACGCTGTCGAGGATGCCGACGGTCTGGTGGATGAAGCGGCCGACGGTGACGCCGTCGAGTCCACCGAGGCGCTGGCCGAGCTGGACCAGGCCGACGACGACCTGGACGCCGACGAAGTCGACGAGGCCGACGACGAGGACTCGGAGGACGACGAACTCGAAGTCGAGCTCGACGAGGACTTCGAGGACACCGACGACGACAGCGACGAGCTGGACCTCGACGACGACGCTGAAGACGACGACGCTGAAGACGACGACGCCGACGAGGACCTTGCCGACGAAGACGACTCGGACGAAGACGACGAGGACGATGACGAGGACGACGATGAGGAAGAGGCTGATCAGCCCGCCGAACCGGTCGTCATGCAGGCTCCCGTCGTCCGGCAGCGGCGCCGTGCGGCGGCCCGTCCCGCCGGTCCGCCGGTCGGAGGTGTCGATGGCTGATGCCGTGAGGGTCCACGCGGTTTGACCCTCGATTACCTGGTCACGTACCCTTGACCAGTTGTCGCCTGGCTGACACCGGCGACATGGAGCTGCTGCGGGTGCCCCGCGCCGCTCCAACCTAAGACCAGTGCTCGCCAACCTTCGGGTGGCGCGCGCCCCGCAGTAGACGAACGAAGAACAGAGGAACACCAACGATGGCAGCCGATAACGCCACGTACGCAATCGTCAAGACTGGTGGCAAGCAGTACAAGGTTGCCGTCGGTGACGTGGTCAAGATCGAGAAGCTCGACGCTGAGCAGGGCGCCTCGGTGTCGCTGCCCGTCGCTCTCGTGGTCGAGGGTGCGAAGGTCACCACCAGCGCCGACGCGCTGGCCAAGGTCGCTGTCACCGGTGAGGTGCTCGAGCACACCAAGGGCCCGAAGATCCGTATCCACAAGTTCAAGAACAAGACCGGCTACCACAAGCGCCAGGGCCACCGTCAGCAGCTGACGGTCGTCAAGGTCACCGGCATCAAGTAAGTAAGGGAGCGAACAGACATGGCACATAAAAAGGGCGCGTCCAGCTCTCGTAACGGTCGCGATTCAGCCGCCCAGCGGCTCGGCGTCAAGCGCTTCGGCGGCCAGGTCGTCAAGGCCGGCGAGATCCTCGTCCGTCAGCGCGGCACCCACTTCCACCCGGGCGTGAATGTCGGTCGCGGTGGCGACGACACCCTGTTCGCCACGGCCGCCGGCTCGGTGCTCTTCGGCTCCAAGCGCGGTCGCAAGACGGTCAACATCGTCCCGGTCGAGGCTTAACCTTTTCCCACGAGGTGTGAAGCTGCCACGAGGTTTCGCCTCGTGGCAGCTTTTCTTTTTGGTGAGGGAGAGGACGTCAGATGGCACCCCGGTTCGTTGACCGTGTGGTGATCCACGCGCGCGCCGGTAACGGCGGCAATGGCTGTGCGTCGGTACATCGGGAGAAGTTCAAGCCGCTCGGTGGGCCGGACGGCGGCAACGGCGGTAAGGGCGGCAGCATCGTGCTGGTCGTCGATCCGCAGGTGCACACCTTGCTGGACTTCCACTTCCGCCCGCACGTCGACGCCCCGTCCGGTAAGCCCGGCGCGGGCAGCAACCGGGACGGTGCCGCCGGCGCCGATCTCGAGGTCCACGTGCCCGACGGCACCGTCGTGCTCGACGACCAGGGCCGCATGCTGGCCGACCTGGTGGGTGCCGGTACCCGCTTTGAAGCTGCCGCCGGTGGCCGTGGCGGGCTGGGCAACGCCGCGCTGGCGTCGCGGGCCCGCAAGGCGCCCGGTTTCGCGCTGCTGGGGGAGAAGGGCGAGGTCCGCGATCTCACCCTCGAACTCAAGACGGTCGCCGATGTCGGCCTGGTCGGTTTCCCGTCGGCCGGCAAGTCCTCTCTGGTCTCGGCCATTTCGGCCGCCAAACCGAAGATCGCGGACTACCCGTTCACCACGCTGGTGCCCAACCTGGGTGTGGTCTCGGCGGGAGATAACACCTTCACCGTCGCCGACGTCCCGGGCCTGATTCCCGGCGCCTCGGAGGGCCGCGGCCTGGGCCTGGACTTCCTGCGACACATCGAACGCTGCGCCGTGCTGGTGCATGTGGTGGACTGCGCGACCCTGGAGCCCGGCCGTGACCCGATCTCCGACATCGAGGCGCTCGAGGCCGAGCTGGCGGCGTATACGCCGACGCTGCAAGGGGATTCGACCCTCGGCGACCTGGCCGAGCGGCCGCGTGCGGTGCTGCTCAACAAGATCGACGTGCCCGACGCCCGCGAGCTCGCCGATTTCGTGAAGGAAGAGGTGGCCGCCAGGTACGGCTGGCCCGTCTACGAAATCTCGACGGTCAGCCGAGACGGCTTGCGCCCGTTGACGTTCGCCTTGTGGGACATGGTCGCGGCATACCGTGCCGCGCAGCCCGTGGTGGCGCCGCGCCGGCCGATCATCCGGCCCATCGCGGTCGACGAGACCGGCTTCACCGTCGAATCGGATGGCTCCGGCGGCTTCATCGTGCGCGGCACGCGGCCGGAACGCTGGATCGCGCAGACGGCCTTCGACAACGACGAGGCGGTGGGCTACCTCGGTGACCGGTTGGCGCGCCTGGGCGTCGAGGATGAGCTGCTGAAGATGGGTGCGCGCGCCGGTTGCGCCGTGACCATCGGTGACGTCACGTTCGACTGGGAGCCGCAGACGCCCGCCGGTGTCGACATGCAGATGTCCGGTCGCGGCACCGACGTCCGTCTGGAGCAGACCGACCGCGTGGGGGCCGCGGAACGCAAGGCCGCCCGCAAGGAACGCCGACGGTCAGCGGAGGAATCCGAGGACGAGCTGTGAGCGCTCGTCCGGACACGGTCTCGGCGCATCGCGAAGCCGTGCGCACCGCGCGCAGCGTCGTCGTCAAGATCGGGACCACCGCGCTCACCGCGCCCAACGGCATGTTCGACGCGGGCCGGCTGGCCACGCTCGCCGATGCGATCGAGAAGCGGATGAAGGCGGGCTCGGACGTCGTGATCGTGTCGTCCGGTGCCATCGCGGCCGGTATCGAGCCGCTCGGGCTGAACAAACGTCCGACGGATCTCGCCACCAAGCAGGCCGCGGCCAGCGTGGGGCAGGTGGCGCTGGTCAACGCCTGGAGTGCGGCGTTCGGCCGGTATGACCGCACCGTCGGCCAGGTGCTGCTCACGGCGCACGACATCGCCCAGCGAGCGCAGCACAACAATGCCCAGCGGACGTTGGACCGGTTGCGGGCACTGCACGCCGTCGCGATCGTCAACGAGAACGACACCGTCGCTACCAACGAGATCCGGTTCGGCGACAACGACCGGCTGTCGGCCCTGGTGGCGCAGCTGGTCGGCGCGGACGCGCTGATCCTGCTGAGCGACATCGACGGCCTGTACGACTCCGACCCCCGCAAGGGCGATGCGCGCTTCATCCCCGAGGTGGCCGCGTCAGGCGACCTCGACGGCGTATCGGCAACCGGCGGTAGCCGACTGGGCACCGGCGGTATGGCGTCCAAGCTGTCGTCGGCGCTGCTCGCCGCCGATGCCGGTGTCCCGGTCCTGCTGGCCGCCGCCAGCGATGCGGCCGCCGCGCTGACCGACGCCTCGGTCGGAACGGTCTTCGCTGCGCGCCCCGAGCGCATGTCGGCGCGCCGATTCTGGGTGCGCTACGCGGCGGAGACGACGGGGGCCCTGACTCTGGACGCCGGTGCGGTGCGCGCTGTCGTCCGGCAAAGAAAATCCTTGCTGCCCGCCGGGATCACCGCCGTTTCAGGCCGCTTCCACGGCGGCGACGTCGTCGAGCTGCACGGCCCCGACGGCAACACCGTGGCGCGGGGCGTCGTGGCCTACGACGATTCCGAGCTCGCGGGCATCATCGGGCGGTCCACCCCTGAACTACCCGTCGAGCTGCGCCGACCTGCGGTACATGCGGACGACCTCGTAGCAATTTGACGCCGAGTTTGGGTGTATTTGGCTAGGATCGACGCCTCATTCGGTGTTTTGGCTGTTGGAGAAGGCCCACCCATTAATTTGGGGTTATGCTGCCTTCTACAACCCGCACAGCAAACAGAATTGAGGGGGCGATGGCGAGACAGTCCGTGCTGGCGGTCGGCGCGCATCCCGATGACATCGAACTGGGTTGCGGCGGTGCGCTGGCAAAGCATGTAGCGGCCGGGGACCGGGTCACCATGTTGGTGGTGACGCGTGGCGAGGAAGGACCGGGCGACTCGCAGGAGCGGGTGCGTGAGCAACTCCGCGCCGTCGAGGTCCTCGGGGTCCACGAACTGCTCTGGGGTCAGGGATTCGGTGACTGCCGTGTCTCGCTGCAGGAATTCGAGCTCGTGCACCTGATCGAAGACGCCATCGAAAAGTCTTCGGCGACAATCGTTTACACCCATACCGCCAATGACAGTCACCAGGACCACCGGGTGGTTTCGCGGTGTACTCTCGGCGCCGCGCGGTGGGTGTCGTCGATCATGACGTATGGCGGGCCGTCCGCCATCGGCTTCAATCCGACGGCGTTCGTCGATATCTCGGATGCGCTCGACAAGAAGATCGAAGCCCTGATGTCGCATGTGTCGCAGGCCGAGGCGAGCGAAAAGGTCAGTGCCTCGTGGGTGCGCAGTTCCGCGGAGCACTACGGCTTCCTGTGCCGCCGGGCGTTCGCCGAAGGCTTCGAACCGGCGCGACTGGTCGTCGATTTCTGATCCTGTGCCGACGTTTCTCATTGTCGGCGCCGGCCCGACGGGGCTGGGCGCTGCCGTCCGGTTGACCGAACTCGGCATCGACCACCTCGTGGTGGACGCGGCCGATCAGGTCGGGGGCATGGCGGCGTCGATTCGCGACACACACGGTTTCACCTGGGATCTCGGCGGCCACGTGCTGCACAGCCACTTCGCAGAGTTCGACCGGGCGGTCGACGCCTCCGGCGTGAAGATGAACGATGTCGCCCGGAACGGCTGGGTGTGGCTGGACGGTAGCGGGCCGCAGAGCCTGGTGCCCACGCCCATCCAGCAGCAACTCACCGAGCTACCCACCGACCTGTACCCGGACGCACCGCTGCACAACCTCGCCGATTATTACCGGAACAATTTCGGTGGCAAACTTTTCGACGAATTTTTCGGCCCCTACAACTACAAGATGTGGGCGGCGCCGCTCGAGCGCATCGATCACGAATGGACGTCGCTGCGCAGCGGCAGTGCCGCGCCGAACGTGCCGCGCCTCGGTTTGGCGGGCTCGGCCCCCGCGCCTGCGGGCAGTTTTCCGTACCCGATCGGCGGCACTGGGGCCCTGTGGCAGGGCGTGCACGATCAGATGCTGGCGCCCGGCACGGTGCGGCTGAACACCCGTGTGGTCGACATCGACGTGACCCGGCGGATCGCGACGCTGCACGACGGATCGACCGTCGCGTACGACCACTGCGTCAGCTCGGCGCCATTGACCACGGCCTGGGACTGGCTGGGCGGCGCCGGCGCGGAGGGAACTGCCCAGCGAAACTCCCTGTGCGCCAGCCGGATCTATGCGGTCGGGCTGGGCTACCGGGGTCCGGCGCCGGAAGCGCTGGCCGACAAGACCTGGTTGTACTGCCCCGACCTCGAGGTGCCCTGGTACCGGGCCACGGTGTTGAACAACTACGACCCGGCCAATGCCGGCGACGGCCGCTGGAACGTGCTGTGCGAGGTGCCGCTGCTACCGGGTCAGACGCTGGCGGCCGACGACGCGGTGCGGCGCACCGAGGAATCACTGCGGGCGCTGGGCGCCGAGTCCGAGTACGTGGTGAGCCGGTTCGTGCGAGAGGTCCCGATGGGCTACCCGGTGCCGACGCTGGGCCGAGACGACATCGTGCGGACCGTCGACGAGCGGCTGCGGGCGCACGGTCTCTACAGCCGGGGCCGGTTCGGCGGGTGGCGCTACGAATCGTCGAACCAGGACTACGGCTACATGCAGGGCCGCGAGGCCGTGGACAACGCGGTGTCCGGTACGCCGGAGGACGTCTACTGGCACCCGGACAGGTTCTGAGCTGCTAGTTCACTGCCCAGCAGGGCCAGGATTTCCGAACAGCCACTGTCGATCTTGACCGTGGCCAGGTCGTCGCCGCGCGTGGCTCCGCGGTTGATGATCGCGACGGGCTTGCCGGCGGCGGCTGTGTGCCGGACGAAGCGGTAGCCCGAGTACACCGTCAGAGACGAGCCCGCGACCAGCAGCGCATCGGCGTCGTCGATCAGGGAGTAGGCCTGCTGCACGCGGTCTTTCGGCACGCTGTCGCCGAAGTACACGATGTCCGGCTTGAGGATGCCGCCACAGTTGGGGCAGTCCAGGTACCGGAACGCCGTGGTGTCCTCGATGATCGCGTCGGCGTCGGGAGCCACGCCGATGCTGCCGACGTCGGCCCGTTCGGTGAAGCCGGGGTTGAGCCGTTCCAGCTCGACGGCCAGCGCCGCCCGCGTCATGGTGTGCCCGCAGCTCAGGCAGACCACCTGCGCGTAGGTGCCGTGCAGGTTCACCACGGTCTGGGAACCCGCCTTGGTGTGCAGCAGGTCGACGTTCTGGGTGATGACGCCGGTGACCAGCCCCGCACGTTCCAGCGCGGCCACGGCGCGGTGGCCGGCATTGGGCCGGCGACCGGCCATGTGCCGCCAGCCGATGTGGTTGCGTGCCCAGTACCGCTGCCGGAACGCCGGACCGGACAGGAACTGCTGAATGGTCATCGGATTGCTCGGCGGCGAGTCCGGCCCGCGATAGTCCGGAATGCCCGAGTCGGTGGAGATGCCGGCGCCGGTCAGCACGGCGAGACGGCGGTCGGCCAGCAGATTGACCAGTTCAGGAGCCTGCACGTCATCGAGGGTAGGCCGTCTGCCAAGTGGCGCGACGGGACGGCGCGTCAATCGTGCGCCGCAGCGGTGCGACAATCAGATCGTGGACTTCTACTCCGCCTACCGGCACGGATTCGTCCGCGTGGCCGCATGTACGCACCACACCGAGCTCGCGGACCCGGCGACCAACGCCGCGTCGGTGCTGCGCCTGGCCCGCGAATGCCACGACGAGTCCGTCGCGCTGGCGGTGTTCCCGGAACTGACGCTGTCGGGGTACTCCATCGAGGACATCCTGTTGTCGGACACCCTGCTGGAGTCGGTGATCGAGGCGCTGGCGTCGATCGTCGACGCGTCGGTCGACTTGCTGCCGGTGCTGGTGGTCGGTGCGCCGCTGCGGCACCGGCACCGCATCTACAACACCGCGGTCGTCATCCACCGCGGCTCGATCCTCGGCGTCGTGCCGAAGTCGTACCTGCCCACGTATCGCGAGTTCTATGAATCGCGTCAGGTTGCGGCTGCGGACGTGAGGAGCAATCGAGGCACAGGTGATGACATCACCGGGACCATCCGGGTGAACGGCGTCGACGTCCCGTTCGGCAGCGACCTGTTGTTCGCCGCCGCCGACCTGCCGAACTTCGTTCTGCACGTGGAGATCTGCGAAGACATGTGGGTGCCCGTGCCGCCGAGTGCGACGGCCGCGCTGGCCGGTGCGACGGTGCTGGCCAACCTGTCGGGCAGCCCCATCACGATCGGCCGGGCCGACGACCGCAAGCTGCTGGCCCGGTCGGCGTCGTCGCGGTGCCTGGCCGCCTACATCTACGCGGCGGCGGGGGAGGGCGAGTCGACGACGGACCTGGCCTGGGACGGGCAGACCATGATCTACGAAAACGGTGTGCTGCTGGCCGAATCCGAGCGTTTTCCGCGCGGAGAGCGGCGCTCGGTCGCCGACGTCGACACCGAGCTGCTGGCCGCTGAGCGGCTGCGGATGGGGACGTTCGACGACAACCGGCGCCACTTCGCCGACCGGACGTCGGACTTTCGGCGCATCGAATTCACGGTCTCGCCGCCGGCCGGCGATATCGGCCTACGCCGCGAGATCGAACGGTTCCCGTTCGTGCCCTCGGATCCGGAACGGCTGCAACAGGATTGCTATGAGGCGTACAACATTCAGGTATCGGGTCTGGAGCAGCGACTGCGGGCGCTGAACTACCCGACCGTGGTGATCGGGGTGTCCGGCGGGCTGGATTCCACGCACGCGGTGATCGTCGCGGCCAAAGCGATGGACCGCGAAGGCCGGCCCCGCAGTGACATCCTCGCCTTCACCATGCCAGGTTTTGCCACCGGCGACCACACCAAGAACAACGCCACCGCCCTGGCAAAAGCACTCGGAGTCACGTTCTCCGAGTTGGACATTCGGGACACCGCCCGCCTGATGCTCACCGAGATGGAGCATCCGTTTGCGCGAGGTGAGGCCGTGTACGACGTGACGTTCGAGAACGTGCAGGCCGGGCTGCGGACCGACTTCCTGTTCCGGCTGGCCAACCAGCGCGGCGGTATCGTGCTGGGTACCGGCGACCTGTCCGAGCTCGGCCTGGGCTGGTCAACCTATGGCGTCGGGGACCAGATGTCGCATTACAACGTCAACGGCGGGGTGCCGAAAACCCTGATTCAGCACCTGATCCGGTGGGTGATCTCCTCGGGCCAGTTCAACGACGATGTCAACGACGTGTTGCAGTCGGTGCTGGACACCGAGATCACCCCGGAACTTGTTCCGGCGGCCGACGGTGAGGCAGTGCAGAGCAGCCAGGCCAAGGTGGGACCGTATGCGCTGCAGGACTTTTCGCTGTTCCAGGTGCTGCGGTACGGCTTCCGGCCGTCGAAGATCGCGTTCCTGTCGTGGCATGCGTGGCACGACGCCGACTCCGGTGACTGGCCGGCCGGTTTCCCGGATGACGAGCACGTGGCTTACTCGCTGGCCGACATCCGGCACTGGCTGAAAGTCTTCGTCCAGCGGTTCTACTCGTTCAGTCAGTTCAAGCGGTCGGCGCTACCGAATGGCCCGAAGGTGTCGGCCGGCGGCGCATTGTCCCCGCGTGGGGACTGGCGGGCGCCGTCGGACATGTCGGCGCGCATCTGGCTCGACGAGATCGAGCGCAACGTTCCGGAGAGTTGAGCGGCTGATCGTCGGCGGGATCGCGAAAAACCGACGATTGGTATGGTTTTTCGGCGAAAGCGTCAATAAGCTGTCGCCATTCGGCTAGCTTCCAGGTAGTTGTCGCCAACTGTCGGGGAGGTAGTCATGTCTGCAGCGCGTTACATCGGCCGGGTTGGCGGATTGGCCGTCGCACTCGGTGTCGGATCGGCCATCGCATTCGGTGGTGGTTCGGCGTACGCGGACGCCGGTACCGCGGGGGCCGGAGCCTCTCACGACACGTCGAACAGCGGGTCGGCGGCTGGTCCCAACGGCAAGGCTGAGCGCACCGAAAAGCCCAAGGCGCCCAAGTCGCCCAACGTAACCGAAGCGAAGGCTGCCGACGCTGGCCCGGACAACGAGCGGGCCGCTGCGGTCGGGTCAAATTCGTTGCCGAACAAGGATTCTGATTCGCAGGGTGGCGGTCGTCATCGGTCGACTCCGGACCGTCCGGCGTCGATGCTGAAAGCCTCCGCGCCCAAACCGACTGAGGCAGTGTCGCCGCCCGTCGTCCCGGTGGCCGCTGTCGTGACAACGCCGACTCAGGCGGTCATTACCGCCGTCAAGCCGCCCGTCGGCTCGGCCCCCACCGATCCGGTCGGGTCGCCGGGGGCGTGGGTCATGCTCGCTGCCGCCCGCCGTGAGTTGGGCGTCGACCGAACCGCCAACGTGGTGCCGACCTCGGCCATAAATCCGTCGACGCCGGTCAGCCTGACCGCCGCGGGCCCCGTCAGTCTGGCGGCGCCCGGCCCGGTCGTGGCGTTCGACGACGGAATCATTCACGGCTCGATCGGGACGCCGCTCGCCGGGCCGGTGACCTACGACGTCCTAGGCGGCTCGGCCGGCAAAGTCCGGATGCTCGGTACCGGCGCGTTCACCTACCTGCCGGATTACACCGATCTCACGACGGGCACCGCCGAGCAGTTCAAGGTTCGCGTCACTCAGCAGACCGCGCTCGTCCAAGCGCTGCAACAGATTCCGCTGATCGGCTCGATGGTCCCGAACCTGCTGGTGACTGTGCGGCAGATACCGGTGCTGAACGGACTGCTGGCGCCGATCATCGGGTCGTCGGTCGTTGTCCCCGTCACCGTCGACCTTGCCAGCTTGGTGCCAGGCGGAACGCCGGTCGCGTACACGTACAAAGTGACGTCGTTCGATGGCACCCCGATCAGCGTCAACTTCTTCCCGGCATCCGGGTTGGTAGCTGGGCACGTGGCGCCGACGGTCATGTACGGCCCAGGGATGACCCAACCGGCTGTCGTGGACCCGTATTCGCAAGGGTTCGTCGGCATCGGCACCATGCGGACTGCCGGCTACAACGTCGTCACCTGGGACCCACGCGGGGAATACTATTCCGGCGGCACGCTGCAACTGGACAACCCGAATTTCGAGGGCAAAGACGTCTCGTCGATCATCAGCTGGATGGCCAAACAGCCTGGTGTGCAATTGGATAACGCGGCGACGCTCGATCCCCGCATGGGCATGATCGGCGTTTCTTACGGCGGCGGCATCCAGCTCGCCACGGCGATCAACGACAAGCGCATCGACGCGATCGTGCCGGGTCTCGCCTGGAACTCGCTGAACGAAGCCCTGTACCCGGGCGGTGCGTTCAAGACGGCCTGGGCGTCCCTGCTCGCGCTCGGCCTGGTACAGACCGGTGCGCGGATCAATCCGGAGATCTACAGCGGCATCGTGCTGGGCGACCTGTTGGGCATCCTCACCAAGAGTCAGCAGGATGTGTTGGCCAGCAGCGGCCCCGGAGATCTGGTCACGAACATCACCGCGCCCACGTTGTTCCTGCAGGGCACCGTTGATGACCTGATGACGCTGAAGCAGGCGATGGACAACGTCACGCTGATGCAGGGAAACGTCGACGCAAACGGCAATCCGCTGCCAGTGAAGATGGTTTGGTTCTGCGGCGGCCATGGTGTGTGCCTGGATCCGCAGAGTCCGATCCAGAACCAGCTCCTGACAAGCGAAACGCTCAATTGGCTCGATCGCTACGTCAAGGGCGATACCTCCGTGAACACGGGGCCAACCTTCGAATGGGTTGATCAGACCGGCCAGTTCTACGCATCTGACGTGATGCCGACCGCGCCGAGTTTCCACGGCGCCCCGATCACCGAGACCAGCGCCGGTGGGGCCATGCCGCTGATTCCGATCATCGGTGGCTCCGGACCGCTCGGGAATC
This sequence comes from Mycolicibacterium sp. CBMA 226, assembly GCF_009729075.1. Classification (GTDB taxonomy): domain Bacteria; phylum Actinomycetota; class Actinomycetes; order Mycobacteriales; family Mycobacteriaceae; genus Mycobacterium. The sequence goes on from NZ_VTGY01000025.1 coordinate 211,113, forward strand.
CGTTGGGACTGGACCAGTCGCTGCCCATGCCGACGAAAGCGCAGAACGCCATCAACATTCCGTTGACGCTCCCCATGACAGGCACGACTCAGCTGGTCGGGTCTCCGACGGTGACGGTCAATTACAGCGGGATTGGTACGAGCCGGTTCATCTACGCCCAGATCGTCGACAACAACACCGGCCGCGTCGTCGGCAATGTGGTGACGCCGGTTCCGGTGACGTTGGACGGGCAGGCACATCAGGCGACGGTTGACCTCGAGGCCATTGCTTACACAGCCAAGCCGGGTGACTCGCTTACGCTGCAGTTGGTTGCCTCGACGACGCCGTATGAGAGCTTTACCTCGGTCGGCTTCATCAACGTGTCCTCGGTCGCGGTCTCCCTGCCGACTGTGGCGGCCAACGTCGTGACGGTAGGCAACGCACCCCTGTCGGCTGTCGCCTAGGAAGTTAGCAGGTTGGGGAGCTGTCGCCGTTGATGAGTTGTTGGGCGAGTTGGAGTTTAGCTTCGGGGGTTGGTTCGGAGTCGAGAGCTCAGGCGACGGCGAGGATATTGGGCTCATCCAGATCGTCGTCGGTGCGGCGCTGCGACCGTGCCGCCGCGTGTACGACCAGCGCGAAGCCGACGGTGATCGGGATGACCGGGCCGTCCATGCCACCCGCGAGGACGGCGTCCGCGGTCGTGAAGGCCGGCGGCACGATCTGCGCATACAAGCTGGCGGCCGTCGGCGCGGCGGCGAAGCCCCAGAGGAGCCAGCGCCACTGTCGCTCACGCACGGTGTCGCCGACTGCGCGAGCCCGTACCACCCCGTGGGCGGCGAGCGCGATGACGATCCAGGCCGGCACCAAGTGGAAAAGGGCCAGGGCGTGCGGGATGGGCGCGGGGAGTCGCAAGACCAAATTCGCGTACGTCAGCGAGCCGGCAACCGCCAGCGCGAGGGCGAAGAAGTACACCCGTCGCGCGCCCGACGCGACGGTCACATCCGGCGCCGACCGCTGCGTCAGCATGAAGGAGAACGCCGCGCTCGCGGGTGCCGCGACGCCGAGGACGATGGAGCCGACGCCGATGTTGGTCAGCAGGTCGTGCTGCGGGATCAGCGGCTGTATCCCGATCCAGATCACCCGAAGTAGGGGCGCGGTCATCATGAGGCCGATGCCGTAGGTCATCCACGCCTGGTGGGTGATCACGTCGCCGCGGCGGATCGCGTACACCGCGTACCAGGCACTGCCGAGGGTGCCGATTGCCAAGGCACGCAACTGCGTTTCGAATGCCGGGCCGATGTAGTGCTGCGCAGCAGGCGTGAGATACAGGAATACCAATGCCGTCAGCATGCTGACGGACATCAGCGCGAGATATGCCCAGCCGGTCCAGCGGTGGATTGTCGGCCGACTGGTGCGCAGCCGCGATGAGAACTGAAACAAGCCGAGCGCCAAGGCAAGTCCGGCCAGCGTGGTGTGGACCACGAGCACCACGCGATGCTCCGCGTAGGCGCCGTGGCGGACCGATTCGACGGACCCGTCACCGAGCGCGTAGGCGCGACCGTTGATCACGGTGTTGACGGAGTCCTGCCAACGAGACGTTCCGGGGGCGAACAGTGGCCAGGTGTAGTTGAGCGCGAGCGGCACATAGAAGACGGCGATGGCGACCGTGAGTATGAAGAATCTCCGCGACACCGTGATTCCTTTGTGGTCGTCCAATTGGTCGTCAGATTGTAGGGCCACTGGCCACCAATCTTCCGGATTTGCTGAGCCAGGGCGGGTGCGTGGGTTCTCCGTGCTGTGCCGCTGAAGACGGAAACCGCGACGTTGCTACTCGCGAACGTCAACGGTTGGCCGCGGTGAGGGGAAGCGGCAGTCGACTGGTCTGGGCACCGCCGACCGCGGCCGGTCTCGAGTGCTGTGCAGCTCGCTCAGGAAGCCGCCCGCCACGACTGATCAACCGGGTCGAACGCGATGGGCAGGGTGATCGGTCCGCTCAGGCCCATCAACGGTTTCCATGGCACCGGTCCCGTCACGCGGGCATTGGGCATGCGCTGGGTCATCAGGGCGAGTGCTTCGGCCAGTTCCATCTTGGCGAGGTGCACGCCGAGGCAGTAATGCATGCCGGCGCCGAAGGTCTGCATGGCCGGGGCACCCGCGCGGGTGATGTCGAGGCGGTCGGGGTCGTCGTACACGGCGGGATCGCGGTTGGCCGCGCCGGTATTGACTTGCATGAAAGTCCCTGCGGGGACCAGCATTCCGGCGAGTTCGACATCCTCACGGGCCATCCGCAGAGAACTGATCACGATGGGGGAGTGCCGCATCGTCTCTTCGACGGCGCGGTCGGCCAGATCCGGGTGCGTCCCCAGGAGGGTCCACTGGTCAGGGTGCTCGCACAGGACCTGAACCGATGCGGCCACTTGGTTCCGGGTGGTGTCGGTACCTGCCGCCAGCAGGCCGGTGGAGAGCATCCGCAGTTCGTCGGCGCTGAGCCGGTCACCGTCCTCCTCGGCGCGGATGAGATCCGAGATCAGGTCATCGGTGAGGTTGTCGCGGCGCCGGGCGACCATGTCGTCGATATAGGCGTCGAGTGCGTCCCAGGCGGTGAGGATCGCGCTTTCGTGCTCGGCGACGTGCCAGTCGAAGGCCTGCATGAAGTCGTCGACCCAGGCGGACAGCTGTGCCCAGTCCTCGGCCGGGGCGCCCAACAGGGCACAGATGACCGGGGTCGGGTACTGCCGCGCGATGTCGGTCACGACGTCGCAGTGGCCACGCGCGACCTGGCGGTCGACCAGGTCGCTGACGACGTCGACGACCGTCGCGCGCAGTCGGTCGATGGCGCGGCGGCTGAAGGCCGTCGCAATCAGTCGGCGCAAGCGGGTGTGCTCAGGGCCGTCGATGCTGATGATCGATGTGCTCACGCGGTCCCACACCGGGCCCGATGTGATGCCCTGTGCCACCAGGAACATGCCCTGCGGTATCCGGAAACGCGGGTCGCGCAGCACGGCGTGCGCGAGGTCGTAGGTCAGCACTTCGGGCCCGTGTGGCCCCATGGCGATCGGCGCCTGTTCCCGCGCCGCCCGGAGAATCGCCTGCGCTTCGTCAGGGCTGTTCGCACCGGCGTAGTCGATGGTCGGGAGCGGGGCGTCGAAGACGCTCGGCAACCCGGGTGCGGTGGTCATGACATCGACTATCCGGTGCCGGGACCGGCAGATCATCAGCTATCTGGCGTATATCCGAACGTCAATTCCGAAGGCCGGGCGACGTCACCGTTCGTACCTGCCCGTCAGCGTTCCGCGCGCGATGACGTGGCTCGACGCTGCGGCGATCAGTTGCTTCACGGAGTCGACCTCGGCCGGTATCGGGCAATCCAGGGCCAGCACGTGGAATCGGTAACGGTGCGGTCCGTGCCCCGGAATGGGACGCGGCCCGGAATACCCGGTCTTGCTCAGCAGCGTCGGGATGACGCGAACCTGATCGGCAGTGAAGGCGCCGGCGGTCAGGCCGCCGACGTCGGGCTCCAGCACCGCCACGCTGTGGATCAACGGCGTGCGCAGCGGCACGTCGACGTCGTCGAGCACGAGCACCAATTGCCGGGCCTCGGATGGCACACCGGTCCAGTGCACTTCGGGCGATTGATTGTCGCCGACGCCGGGACCCGCGCACCTGACGGGCATCGGCGCGCCGTCGGCGAAGTCCGGGCTGGAGACGGTGATGATCTGCGGTGCAACGAATCCCATACCGGACAACGGGCTTCGGGCCGGGTCGGCGCGCAGCGGGCGCAGCAGCCGGCCGAGGAGCGGGCTCACGCGCCGCTGCCGGCGCCGCGCATCGCCACGGTAGAGGAGCGCAGCAGTCCCGCGAGTTCGGTTGGGAGGTAACCCTGTTCGGCCAGTCGGGGCATGACCCCACCGCTGCTGATGATGTCGAGCAGCAGCCCGGGTAGGGGAGTTACCTGCCCGGTTGCGCCGGTGCTGTCGTTGCGCCAGGTTCCTTCGGTGAGGTCGAAAGCCCCCGCGTCGCCTTCGGTGAACAGGCGGGTGGCGCCGGGCAGCGTCATCGCGGGTAGTCCGGCGTTCACGGCGTTGCGGAAGAACAGCGAGTTGAATTCCTCGGCCACCAGGCCCGCCACCCCGAGTTCGGTGAACAGCGCGGCCACCGGGCGTGATGATCCCACGCCGAAGTTGCGGCCGGCGATCACGACGTCGCCGCGTTGGACTTCGTCGGTCCAGCCGGGGCGCAGCTCGTAGAAAATGTGGCGGGCGGCTTCGGCGGGCTCCATCTTCATTGCGAACGCGGGATACATGGCGTCGGTGTTCAGGTCATCGCCGAATACCCACACCCGGCCGCTGAATGTCACGGGTTCGGCCGCTGCTGGGGTCACGCGGTCACCATCCTCGGGTCGGTGATGTAGCCGGCGACGGCCGACGCGGCGACCGTCGCGGGAGAGGCCATGAAAATCTGGGCTTCGGTGCTGCCCATGCGGCCGGTGAAATTGCGGGTGCTCGAGGTCAGACACACTTCGCCTGGCCCGACCACGCCCATGTGATACCCGAAGCACGCCCCGCAGGTGGAATTGGTGACCACGGCGCCGGCGTCGGCGATGTCCTGCAGGTAGCCCAGGCGCATGGCGTCGCGGTACACCGACTGAGAGGCCGGCGTGACCAGTAATCGCACCCCCGGGGCAACGGTCTTGCCGTGCAATACCTTTGCGATGATTTCCAGATCTTCCAGCTGACCGTTGGCGCATGAGCCGACGAACGCCTGGTCGATCTTCTGGTGTTCGACTTGCGACACCGGCACCCCATTGCGGCTGACCGTTCCGGGGCGTGCAACGTAGGGCTCCAGCAGACTCAGGTCGATGCGGCGGACCTCGGCATATCGCGCATCCGAATCGGGCTGTGCGGCAACGTAGTCGGTGACGCCCCGCGTTGCCAGGTAGCTCGCCAGCACGTCGTCAGATTCGAAGGTGGCGAAGTCGGCCGACACCTCGGCGCACTGGGTGGCAATTGTCCGGCGGTCGTGCATCGGGATCGATGCCAGTCCAGGGCCGCCGAATTCGAGGTTCAGGTTGGCGGCGTCGCCGTATCTGTCGGCGAGGTAGAGGAACACGTCCTTGCCGCTGACAGTATCCGGTTTCGTGCCCTCGAATTCGTACCTGATGGTCGGCGCCACCTGGAACCAGGTGCTACCGGTGCACATGATCGAGTACACCTCCGCGGGCCCCAGGCCGCGTGCGGCGGTGTTGAAGGCGCCGGCCGCGCAGGTGTGGGAATCGGTGCAGGCCAACACTTCTCCAGGGCGAGCCAAGCCGTTCTCGGCGATCACCTGATGGCAGATACCGTGCCGGCCGACGTCGTAGAAGCGCTCGATGCCGAAGTCGGCGGCGAACTTTCGGGCGTGCGGGCCGCCGGCCGCGTCCTTGAGTGTCGGCGCCGGCACCGCGTGGTCCATGACGATCGCGAGCTTGTCCGGATCGTTGATGCGGCTCGGTGGGATCCACATGGTGGCAAACTGCAGGTCGATCAGCACCGTCATGTCGACGTCGACGACAACGGTGTCGCCGGGGGATACCGACTCCGATCCGGCCTTTCGGGCGAGGATTTTCTCGATGATGGTCAGGCCCATGGTCACTTCTTTCCTGCGATGGTGGCGTCGAGCGCGGCCCATTCGGCCAGCCCGACGAGGTCGAAGAACCCGGCCGGGCCGGTAGGTGCGAAATCAGCGGCGTTGGTGCCATTCAGTTCGCACAACCCCTCCAACATGGCGAACGTGGCGCGGCCCAGGACGTTTGCGGGATGGATGGCGATGGCATATCCCAGCTTTTGCAGCCGCTCGGCCGATTCCAGTGGAGTCAGCCCGCCCAGGACCAGATTGATCAGCAGTGGGGCCTCGACTTCGCAGGCGATGCGTTCGATCTCGTCGGTACCTTGCGGGGCCTCGACGAAGATGACGTCCGCTCCCGCGGCGGCGTAGCGGTTGGCCCGTTCGATGGCGGCGTCCAGACCGAGCGGTGCCCGCGCGTCGGTGCGGGCCACGATCACCAGATCGTCGTCGGATCGGACGTCGAGGGCGGCGGCCAGAGTCTGCTCGAACACCGCGGTGTCGACGACCTGTTTGTCGGGCAGATGGCCACACTTCTTGGGGAACACCTGATCCTCCAGCTGAATTGCGGCGACACCAGCGCGGTCGAACAACCGGACCGTTCGCGCGACGTTCAGCGCAGCGCCGTAGCCGGTGTCCGCGTCGGCGATCAACGGGACATCGCCGAGCGCGTCGACCAGCATCCGGGCCCGCTCGGCCATTTCGGTCTGTGTGACGAGCCCGATATCAGGCAGGCCGAAACCGGATGCTGAGACACCGGCCCCGGTCATATAGGCGGCGCGGTGACCGGTGCGCTTGGCCAGGTGTGCGGAGATGCCGTCGAAAACACCTGGCGCGATGGTCAACTCACCGCTGTTCAGGAATGTCCGCAAGAGCGTGCGTGGACTCGTCATGGGCGTCCGTTCAATCCAGTGCGCCGGTGACCGGCGCGGCGAGTAGTTCGATGAGGTGGTTGATGTCGTTCGAGGTGTCGAGATTCAGCACGGCGGCTTCGATGGCGGTGGCCCGTGCGCGGTCGGTGACCCGATCGGCGAGTGCATGGAATTTGGCGACCAATTCGGCATCGGTGACCGGATCGGTCGGCGCGCCATGCGGTTGGTCGACGCGCGCGTGGCGCCTGACGCCGTCGGCGGTGGTGACCACGACGTCGGTACGGAAGCGTTCGGTCACCGGCGCGTCCGCCAGCGATTCGTCGAGATGAACTTCGGTGCGGTCGATCAGGTTCCAGATGTCGTCGGCATCCAGGCGGGCCGCGGTGAATTGCTCGGGCAACACATTGCCGTCGAGCAGGGCCGCGGCCACGGCGTACCCGATGTTCATCTGGGCGCCGATCGGTTCCAGCGGGCGCTGCGGTGCCCACCAGCCGTGCTTGTACACCGTCTCGCCGACGGTGATGTCGATGCGGGAGATCTGTTGGCCGGCAAGCTCGCCATGGACGCGGCGGGCCCCGTCTATGGCAGCGTGCAGCCCGCCCATCGCGGCGTACGACTTGACCATGATGACCGACGTCTCCCACCACTGGCCGAGCCCACCGGTCAGCGGTGTCGGGTCAGGATGGTGTCCCTCGCCGAAAACACTGAGGAATCCGCCGTATTCGCGCTCGAAGACCCGCTTGATGCCGGTGTATCCGCCCGCGGCCAAGCCGGCGGCGTAGAACCCGTTGCGCGCGGCGAATCCGTGCTGCATGCGCTTGCTCATGGCCTCGTACTGCGCCGCCATCAGGCCCGACGACTGCGTGGCCGCCAGGCCGAGCGCGTCTTCCAGCTGCGCCGCGTCGAGGCCTCGCAGCTTGCCCGACGCCATGGCCGCGGTGTGGGTGCCGAATACCGGCCCCGAGTGCCAGCCGCGATCCAGCATCTGGCTGCCGTGCAGCGCGTAACCCACCCGCGGACCGACTTCGAACCCGGCGATCGCCGCGGCCAGGAAGTCGCGGCCGCTGACGGCGTCGGTGCTCGCCGCGGTCGACAACAGGGCCGGGATCACCAGCGCGCAGCTGTGCAGGGGAGCGAGCGGGTGGAAGTCGTCGAGCTCGAAGCCCTGGATGAAGGTGCTGTTCAAGATGGCGGCCCCGGCGGCGCTGGTGGTGTGTCCGGTGCCGATCACCGGCACGTCGCCCGACGACTCGAGGCCGAGCACTGCCTCGGTCGCCACGCGCGACCACGGCAGACCGGAGCCGATCAGCGCGCACCCGACGCCGTCGAGCAGCAGGTGCTTGGCCCGGTCCAGAACGGGCGCGGGGACGTCGTCCAGCGACAGGCCGGCCACCCAGCCGGCCAGCGTTCCCGTCGGACCGGCCGGGTCGGTCGGTTCCATCGGTCCGGACATCAGCACCTCCCACGAACTCATCATGTTGTTATATACATATAACAAGTGGATCGGCGTGAGGCAAGGGGCGTGTGTCACCATGACGCTGTGCGGAAGGCCCGGGACGTCAAAGTGGTGACAGCGGACACTGGTGTGGCGTTGCATCGCCAGCTGTTCCTGGTGCTGCGTGACGAGATCGCTCGCGGGGCGCTGGTCCCCGGCGATCCGTTGCCGAGTGAACAGTCACTGTGTGACCAGTTCGGGGTCTCCCGGATCACCGTCCGGCGCGCCCTGGCGGACCTGGCCGAGCAGGGGTTGATCGAGCGCCGTCACGGTGTGGGTTCCTTTGTCCGGCAATCTGATTCGTCGCCGGTGCCAGAACTGCGGTCGTATTCCGATCAACTGCACCGAACCCAGTTCGAAACCGATGTCGACGTCGTCGAGTTCGGCGTCCGGGCGGCGCCGGCGGCCGTCGCTGATGCCCTCGGCGTGGCGGGGGAGATGCTGCACGTGCTGCGGGTGCGTCGCGAGCGCCGCACGGCAGAACCGTTGATGGTCACCGAAGCATGGCTGCCCGCGGAACTCTCCGAACCGGTGTCGTCCGCGTCGCTCACCGAGAAGGCGCTCTACGACCTGCTCTCCGACGCCGGGATCGTCATCGAGCGCATGGTGCACGAGCTGACTGCCGAAGTCGCCAGCCCGGCCAACGCCCGCCTGCTCGACGTGGCCATCGGTTCGGCGCTCATCCGGGTCAACCGGCTGGCCTATGCCGCCGGCAGGCCACATCACTACCTGTCGATCGTGTTGTCGCCCAGTCGGAGTCGTGTTTTGGTCAGTCAGGCGCCGGGGCAGGAGGGTGGCGGGCTCGCCATCGCCCACGACGTGCGGCGGTGACGACGGGCTGTCAGCTCAGCGCGTCCTCGATGGCCTCGTCGTAGGGGGCGCAGTTTCCCGCGCCGGGGATCAGGGTGGCGAGCGCACCGGCGGTCACGGCTCGCAGGAGGGCATGTGTGGGGTCCGTCGTCCAGGCAGCGGCCAGGACGCCGGCGAAGACGTCACCGGCGCCCGTGGTGTCGATGGCCTCGACTGCGGGCGCGGGGACCTTGGTCTCGCCCTCATGCGTGCGGTGCACCGCGCCGTCGGCTCCGCGCGTGATCACCAGATGTGGCACGGTCCAATGCCATTGTGCGGCTTCGGTTTCGTTGACGATCACCACGTCGGTGACGGCCGCCAACTCGGAAAGTGCGTCCGGATCGGCGCCCAGGGGAGACGCGTTGAGCACCACCGCGGCGCCGCCGTCCTTCGCCAGCCGCGCCGCGGCCAATGCGGTCGATGGCGGGATCTCCAGCTGCAGCAACAGCACGTCGCAGTCGGCGACCACCGCGCGAACGTGTGCGGAATCCAGGGTCAGGTGGGCATTGGCGCCCGGTGCCACCACGATCATGTTCTCGGCACTGCTGCCGACCATGATCGCCGCGGTGCCGCTGGGGACCGGCAGGCTGACGACGCCGACCAGGCCGACGCCGTTGTCCTGCAGGTGCTTTCGCAGCGCGAGGCTGGTGGCGTCGTCCCCGAGTGCGGCGACGAGTTGGACATCGGCACCCGCACGGGCCGCGGCGACTGCCTGATTTCCGCCCTTGCCGCCGGGCTCAGAATGCAGTGACGACGCCAGCACCGTCTGCCCGGGTGCCGGGAGATCGGCCAGACCGAACACCAGATCCATGTTGACGCTGCCCACCACAGTGATCCGAGTCACCCGGCCACGGTAGCCCCGACCGGGCTGAACCGTGGATACCTCGTTACCCTGGGTTAATGAGTGTGCACGCAGCTACGGACACCGATCTGCGCCAGCAGGTGCATGACGCCGCCCGGCGGGCCCGCGTCGCGTCGCGCGTGCTGGCCACACTGACCACCGAAGCCAAGAACCGCGCGCTGCACGCCGCGGCGGACGCCATTCTGGCCGCCGCCGATGCGGTGCTGGCCGCCAACGCCGAGGACATCGACGCCGCGCGCGCCGCCGGGACCGCCGAGGCGATGATCGACCGGCTGGCGCTCAACACGCAGCGCCTCGACGGCATCGCCGCCGGGTTGCGGCAGGTCGCCGGGCTGCCGGACCCCGTCGGTGAGGTGCTGCGTGGCAGCACATTGCCCAATGGTCTGCAGATCCGTCAGCAGCGCGTGCCGCTGGGCGTCGTCGGCATGGTCTACGAGAGCCGGCCCAACGTGACGGTCGACGCCTTCGGGCTGGCCCTGAAATCCGGCAACGCGGCGCTGCTGCGCGGCAGCTCGTCGGCGGCGCGGTCGAACGAGGCCCTCGTCACCGCGCTGCGGGCGGCACTGGCCGCCGAGGACCTGCCGGAGGACGCCGTGCAGCTGCTGCCCAGCGAGGACCGGGCCAGCGTCACCCACCTCATCCAGGCGCGCGGCCTCGTCGACGTGGTGATCCCGCGCGGCGGCGCCGGCCTGATCGACGCTGTGGTGCGCGACGCCACCGTGCCGACCATCGAGACGGGCGTCGGCAACTGCCACGTCTATGTCCACGAAGCCGCTGATCTCGGCATGGCCGAGAGCATTCTGCTGAACTCCAAGACCCGTCGCCCCAGTGTGTGCAACTCGGCGGAGACGCTGCTGGTGGACCGGGCCATCGCCGACACCGCGCTGCCCCGGCTGGTGACCGCGCTGCAGGACGCCGGGGTAACGGTGCACCTGGACCCCAGCGAGGACGAGCTGCGCGCCGAGTTCCTGTCGCTCGATATCGCGGTCGCCGTCGTCGACGGTGTCGACGCCGCCATCGCGCACGTCAACGAGTACGGCACCGGGCACACGGAATCGATCGTCACCACCAATCTCGCTGCTGCCCAACGCTTCTCCGAACAGGTGGACGCCGCCGCGGTGATGGTCAACGCGTCGACGGCCTTCACCGACGGTGAGCAGTTCGGCTTCGGCGCCGAGATCGGTATCTCGACCCAGAAGCTCCATGCCCGCGGCCCGATGGGGCTCCCGGAACTGACATCCACCAAGTGGATCGTGTGGGGCGACGGCCAGACCCGGCCTGTGTAGAGGAGAAGAACTTGAGTACACCCGCTCGGTCGGTCCCGCTGTTCGCGGACATCGATGACGTCGCCAAGCGACTCGCCGAAACCGGATACCTGCCCGACACCGCAACGGCCACTGCGGTTTTCCTGGCCGACCGGCTGGGCAAGCCGCTGCTGATCGAAGGACCGGCGGGTGTCGGCAAGACCGAACTGGCCCGGGCCATCGCCCAGTGCACCGGCTCGGAGCTGGTGCGCCTGCAGTGCTACGAGGGCGTCGACGAAGCCCGTGCGCTGTACGAGTGGAACCACGCCAAGCAGATTCTGCGGATTCAGTCGGGCCAGCAGTCCGGCGACTGGGACCAGACCAAGATGGACGTGTTCAGCGAGGAGTTCCTGCTGAGCCGGCCGCTGCTGACGGCCATCCGCCGCACCGAACCCACCGTGCTGCTGATCGACGAGACCGACAAGGCCGACATCGAGATCGAAGGCCTGCTGCTCGAGATCCTGTCGGACTTCGCCGTCACCGTGCCTGAACTGGGCACCATCAAGGCGCAGCAGACGCCGCTCGTGGTGCTGACATCGAACGCCACCCGCGAACTGTCCGAGGCGCTCAAGCGCCGGTGCCTGTTCCTGCACATCGATTTCCCCGACCCTGACCTGGAACGACGCATCCTGCTGTCCCGGGTGCCCGAGCTGCCCGAGAAGATCGCCGACGAGCTGGTCCGCATCATCGGCGTGCTGCGCGGCATGCAGCTCAAGAAGCTCCCATCGGTCGCCGAGACCATCGACTGGGGCCGCACGGTCCTGGCGCTGGGGATGGACACCCTCGACGACGCCATGATCGCCGCGACGCTGGGCGTGGTGCTCAAGCACCAGTCCGATCAGCAGCGCGCTGCCGGCGAGCTGAAGCTGAACTAGGTAGTCATGGTAGCCCGAACCCCGCCGCAACCGCTTGCCCCGCAAGGCATTCCAGGCCACCTCGTGGGGTTCGTCGAGGCCCTGCGCAAGGTGGGCATCAACGTCGGGCCGTCGGAGACCGTCGACGCCGGCCGGGTGATGGCCACCCTGGGACTGGGTGACCGCATGGTGCTGCGCGAGGGCCTGGCGTGTGCGGTGTTACGCCGCCCCGACCATCGCGAGACCTACAACGCCCTGTTCGATCTGTGGTTCCCCGCGGCCATGGGGGACCGGGCCATCCTCGAGCTCGACGAAGACGACCCGGAGAACCGGCCAGACCGGGTTCCGCCCGAAGACGTCGAGGCGATGCGGTCCATGCTCATCGACCTGCTCGCCGACGCCGACATGGTCAATCTCGACGACCGCCTGATGGCGATGATCGCGCAGATCGTCGACGCCTACGGCAAGTACAACTCGAGCCGTGGCCCGTCGTACTCGTCGTACCAGGCGCTCAAGGCCATGGGCCTGGACCAGCTGGAGGGCAAACTGCTGGCGGGTCTGCTGGCGCCGTACGGCGACGAGCCCACACCCACCCAGGAACAGATCGCCAAAGCGATTGCCGCCAAGCGCATTTCGCAGCTGCGACACATGGTCGAATCGGAAACCAAGCGGCGCACCGCCGAGCAGATCGGCCGCGACCACGTGCAGACTTACGGCATCCCGCAGCTGGCGGAGAACGTCGAATTCCTCAGGGCCTCAGGCGAACAACTGCGCCAGATGCGCAATGTCGTTGCACCATTGGCCCGTACGCTGGCCACCCGGCTCGCCGCCCGGCGCCGCCGCTCGCATGCCGGCCAGATCGACCTGCGCAAGACGCTACGTAAATCGATGTCGACGGGCGGCGTGCCCATCGACGTCGTCCTCAAGAAACCGCACCCGGCCCGGCCCGAGCTCGTCGTGCTGTGCGACGTGTCCGGCTCGGTGGCCGGCTTCAGCCACTTCACCCTGATGCTGGTGCACGCGCTGCGTCAGCAGTTCTCGCGGGTGCGCGTCTTCGCGTTCATCGACACCACCGACGAGGTCACCGAGCTGTTCGGACCGGACGCCGACCTGGCCGTCGCGGTGCAGAAGATCACCCGCGAGGCGGCCGTATACACCCGCGACGGGCACTCCGACTACGGCCACGCCTTCGTCTCGTTCCTGGACAAGTGGCCCAACGCGCTCTCGCCCCGCACGGCGCTGCTGGTGCTCGGCGATGGCCGCAACAACTACCGCAATCCCCAGGCCGACCTGCTGGCCCACATGGTGGGCGCCAGCCGGCACGCGCACTGGCTCAACCCCGAGCCCAAGCACCTGTGGGGCAGCGGCGACTCGGCGACGGCCAAGTACCAGGACGTCATCACCATGCACGAGTGCCGGTCCGCCAAGCAGCTCGCGTCGGTGATCGACAACCTGCTGCCGGTCTAGCCGGCGAGGTCCTGCCCCCGAGTTGGCTCCGAACACTGCCGTAAGCTGGCCAATCGTGACTCGACGCAGGCTGGGAGTGATGGGTGGGACGTTCGATCCCATCCACCATGGACACCTCGTCGCGGCCAGTGAGGTGGCCGACCTGTTCGAACTCGACGAAGTGGTGTTCGTGCCCACCGGCCAGCCCTGGCAGAAGCGGGACCGGCACGTCACGGCCGCCGAGGACCGGTACCTGATGACGGTCATCGCGACGGCCGCCAACCCGCGCTTCTCGGTCAGCCGCGTCGACATCGATCGCGGTGGTCCCACCTACACCAAGGACACCCTGCGGGACCTGGCCCGCCAGAACCCCGACACCGACCTGTTCTTCATCACCGGCGCCGACGCGCTGGCCTCGATCCTGTCCTGGCAGAACTGGGAGGAGCTGTTCTCCACGGCCCGGTTCATCGGGGTCAGCCGGCCCGGCTACGAGCTGGACGGCAAGCACATCGAGGAAGCCCAGAAAGAACTGCCGCCCGACGCCTTGACGCTCGTCGAGGTGCCCGCGCTGGCCATCTCGTCGAGCGACTGCCGTCGCCGCGCCCAGGCCAACCGGCCCATCTGGTACCTGGTGCCCGACGGCGTCGTCCAGTACGTATCCAAACGTGGGCTCTATCAGGCCACGGACAAGCAGGAGAGTTCATGACTGCCACGAAAGAAGCCCTCAGCATGGCGACGGTCGCCGCCCGTGCGGCGGCCGCCAAGCTCGGCGAGAACATCAGCGTCATCGACGTCTCGGATCAGTTGGTCATCACCGATTACTTCGTCATCGCTTCCGCGTCCAACGACCGCCAGGTCAACGCCATCGTCGACGAGGTCGAGGAGAAGATGCGCTGGGCGGGTCACAAGCCGGCCCGTCGCGAGGGCGCCCGGGAGGGCCGCTGGGTGCTGCTCGACTACGTCGACATCGTGGTGCACATCCAGCACCAGGAGGAGCGCGAGTACTACGCGCTCGACCGGCTGTGGCGCGACTGCCCGGCCATCGAGGTCGATCTGGATGGTGAGCTCCCGGTGAACCCGGACGGAGACGACGCGTCTGACGAGGACGGCGAGTGAGGAACCGCCGCCTCCTGCTGCTGCGTCACGGTCAGACGGAGTACAACGCCACCAGCCGGATGCAGGGTCAGCTCGACACCGACCTCAGCGATCTGGGCCGGGCACAGGCGGTGGCGGCAGCCGAGGTGCTGGCCAAGCGTCAGCCCCTGGTGATCGTGTCGTCCGACCTGCGTCGAGCTCTCGACACCGCGACGACGCTGGGGGACCAGGCCGGGATGCCGGTGTCCATCGACGAGCGGCTGCGCGAGACGCACCTGGGGGACTGGCAGGGCCTGACCCATCACGAGGTCGACGCCATCGCACCCGGCGCGCGGCTGGCCTGGCGTGACGATGCCCGCTGGGCACCACACAACGGCGAGAGCCGGGTGGACGTGGCGAACCGCAGCCTTCCGGTGGTGGCAGAGCAGATTCGTAATCTGCCCGAGTGGGGTGTCGACGAAGTCGACCGCCCCGTCGTGCTCGTCGCGCACGGCGGGCTGATCGCCGCGCTGACCGCCGCCCTGCTGGAGCTGCCGGTGGACAACTGGCCGATACTCGGGGGCATGGGCAATGCCAGCTGGGTGCAGCTGTCCGGGCACAGCGCCGGACTGGCGAACGACGACCCCGTGAAGTGGCGCCTGGACGTGTGGAACGCATCCGCTCAGGTGGCGAACGATGTCCTCTGACACGCCGACTAAGCCTGTCCTCCTCGTCTTCTGTGACTCGCTGTCGTACTACGGACCCACCGGCGGGTTGCCATCCGACGATCCGCGCATCTGGCCGAACATCGTTGCCTCCCAGCTCGGTTGGGACCTGGAACTGATCGGCCGCATCGGCTGGACCTGCCGCGACGTGTGGTGGGCCGCGACCCAGGATCCCCGTTCCTGGGCGGCGCTGCCGAAGGCCGGCGCGGTGATCTTCGCGACCTGCGGCATGGACTCACTGCCCTCACCGCTCCCGACGGCGCTGCGCGAACTGATCCGCTACGTGCGTCCGCCGTGGCTGCGCCGCATCGTGCGCGACGGCTATGGCTGGCTGCAGCCGCGGCTGTCGCCGATCGCGCGGCCCGCGCTGCCGGCGCACCTGACCGTCGAGTACCTCGAAGAGACCCGCGGGGCAATCGATTTCAACCGCCCCGGCATCCCGTTCGTCGCGACGATCCCGTCGGTACACATGGCGGAGACCTACGGCAGTTCGCACCGGTGGCGCGATGCCACGGTCTCGGCGATCACCGAATGGGCTGACGCGAAGCAGATTCCGGTCGTCGACCTCAAGGCCGCCGTCGGTGACGAGGTGATGTCGGGCCGGGCGAACCCGGACGGTATCCACTGGAACTTCGAGGCGCACCGTGCGGTCGCCGAACTCATGCTCAAAGGACTCGCCGAGGCGGGCGTGGTGTCGCAGCGGACCGACGACTAGTCATGGCCGCTTCGTCATGACTGTGGTGGTGGTCACCGACTCGTCGGCCCGGCTGGACCCAGATGAGCTGAAGCGCTGGGACATTCGGGTGGTCCCCCTACACGTGCTGCAGGACGGCACCGATTACCAGGACGGGGTCGACCCGATTCCACAGGACATCCAGGACCGCTCACACGTGTCGACCTCGGGTGCGGCGCCCGCGGATCTGACCGATGCCTACAAGCAGGCGCTGGCCGACAGCGGCGGCGACGGCTTGGTGGCGGTGCATCTGTCGGCGGGCCTGTCGAGCACGTTCAGTGCCGCCGCGGCCGTCGGCCGGGAGCTGGGTTCTGCTGTGCGCGTGGTGAATTCACGTTCGGCGGCGATGGGTGTCGGATTCGTCGCCCTGGCCGCGGCCCGGGCCGCAGCGGCCGGTGCGGACCTCGATGCCGTTGAGGCGCAGGCGCGTTCGGAGTCCGGCAAGCAACACGGATTCATCGTCGTGCACCGGTTGGACAACCTGCGCCGCAGTGGCCGCATCGGTACCGCGGCATCCTGGCTCGGTACCGCATTGTCGCTGAAGCCGTTGTTGCGGTTGGACATCGATGGCCGCCTGGTCCTCGACCAACGGATCCGGACCGTGGCCAAGGCGCATGCCGCGATGATCGAGCGGGTCGTTGCGTTGGTCGGCGACCGGCCCGCATCGATCGCCGTGCACCACGTCGACAATCACGACGACGCCGCTTCGATCGGCGCCGCACTGACTTCCCGTCTGCCCCAGGTCGAATCGCTTGCGGTGACCGATATGGGGCCGGTGCTGGCGGTACACGTCGGCTCCGGAGCCGTCGGCGTCATCGTCAACACGCAGGAGTAGCGCCACGGGTCAGTGACCCGGTTCGAACGCGACTGGCAGGGCCGCCGGACCCGTCACTCCCAGGAAGCTCTTCCACACGGCCGGCCCGTCGAGGTGCAGGCCCGGCATGCGCGTCGCCAAGACGGTCAGCGCCTGGGTGAGTTCGAGGCGGGCGAGGTGCGACCCGAGGCAATAGTGCAGCCCGCTGCCGAATGACAGCGCAGTGGCCGGGTTGTCGCGCTCGATGTCGAAGCGGTCCGGATTGTCGAACACTCGCGGATCCCGATTCCCAGCAGCGGAATTGGCGATGATCTGGGTGCCGGCCGGGATGATCAGCCCGTCGAATTCGACGTCGACGAGGGCGTCGCGGGGCAGGCCGATCCCGATTGGTGAGTGTCGAAGTGCCTCTTCGACGGCCTTGTGCACCAGATCGGGACGTTCGGCCAGCATCGACCATTGCGCGGGGTGTTCGCAGAACACATGAAGCGCCGCGGCCAACTGGTTCCGGGTGGTGTCGGTACCGGCCACAAGTATCCCGGCCGCCAGCATCAGCAGTTCGTCGTGCGTCAGGCGGTCACCGTCGTCTTCGGCGCGGATGAGGTCGGAGATCAGATCGTCGGTGAGGTTGTTGCGCCGGACATCGATCATCGCGTCGACATACCCGTCAAGGTGCCGCCAGGCCGCCAGGACCACCGGCTCGTCCTCGATGATGTTCCACGCCACGAGCTTCATGAAGTCCTCCGCCCAGTCGGAGAACAACTCCCAGTCCGCCCGCGGCGCGCCCAGCAGCGTGCAGATGACCGGAATGGGGTACTGCCGGGCGATATCGCCGACGATCTCGCAGCGACCGCTGGGTGCGAACTTGTCCACCAGCTCGTTGATCACCGAGGCGATCGTCGGTTGTAGGCGGGCGACGGCCCGCGGCGTGAAGGCCTTGGCCACGAGGCGCCGCAGGCGGTGGTGTTCGTCGCCGTCCATGGCCAACAAGCTGTGGGTGGCGCGGTCCCATAACTCGCCGGAGGTGAGGCCTTGTGGTTCGAGGCCCATCGCCTTCGGCTCGGCAAACCGTGGGTCCCGCAACGCGGTATGCACCAGGTCGTACGTCAGGAGTTCTGGGCCGTGCGGGCCCAGTGCGATCGGTGAGCGGCGCCGCGCCGCGGCGAGGATTTCGTGCACCTCGTCCCAGCTGGTGGCGTCGGTGTAGTCGATGGTGGGCAGGTCGGCGTCGAACACGCTGACAGGGCCGGACAGGGTCGCGGTCATAGGGACTCCTCGTGTTGTGCGGCTGCGAGTTTCGCTTCGCCGATGCGGTAGATGCCGGCCAGTGCCGACGGTTCGACGCCGACGTACTCACAGATCAGGTCCGCCGCCACGCGTGCATCGCGCAACCGCAGAGCCAGTGAGTACGCCAACGGCAGACGACGTAGCGCCTGCTCGCGGGAAGTTGACGTGGCCATGTGAATGAGCGTGCGCGTGCCGAGGCCGCCCGGAATGAGTAGACGGGTACTCGAATTGCGGCGGTGTCGCGCGCCTACCGTCGCAGCAGTGCGGCGAGGTCGTCGCGGTTGGTGGTGCCGGTCTTGGCCATGGCGCGGTAGATGTGGCCTTCGACAGTGCGAGTGGACAGGGTGAGTCGTTCGGCGATGGCGCGGCTGGGCAGTCCTTGACCGAGGAGTCGGACGATTTCGCGTTCGCGGTCGGTGAGGGGGAGCGGTTGGGCTGCCTGCCGCAATGCGGGGGTGACGGCGCCGCATTCTTGGGCCAGTGCTTCCGCGCGGGTCGAGCAGGTGAGTGCCGAGCCGCGCTGGTCATTTCGGCGGTAGGTGAGTGCGGCGTGGGCGGCGGCGTCGTTGGCCGCGATGAGGTCGCCGATTTCTTCGAAACCTGTTGACACTGTGACGAGTTCGTCGGCATTACCGGACCCCAGCGCCGATGCGAACCGGGCCGCCAAGTCGGCTCGGGGGCCTTCGACGAGGTGGGTGAGTTCGAGTAGCCGGCCGGCGCCGGACCCGTCGCCGAACTGCGCCGCGGTCTGCCACGCCAGCACTTCGTACGCCGGCTGTCCCGCTTCCCGAGCGTTGTTCGCTGCGGTGTGAGCTATGCGTACGGCTTCGGTCAGCGATCCCTCGGCGGCGGCCACCCAGGCGCGCGCCAGCGTCAATTCGGTGGCGAGGAACAGCAATCCGGGATGCTGGTTCTCGTCCAGTTCTGTCATGGCCGCTCTGGCGGCCGGCGCGTCGCCGGCCAACGCCAAAGCCTGCGTGATTCCGAGGCGGCAACGGTAGGGCCAACCGCCGAATTCGCCGTACGGTTCCAGTGCCGTCAGCGCTGCTTGCAAGCGGCTGAGTGCTTCGGCGATTCGCCCACCGGCGAGATGGGCCAGGCCCAGGTGAACTTCACCGCTGAACGGAAACCAGGTGTCCGCGGTGTCGTGCCAGGCATGCCGTGCCACCAACTCGGCATCATGCAGGCACCCCGCCAGTTTGAGGCCGATCATGTGCCGGTAACTGAGACCATTGCGGAGCACCGAGCCATTCGGCGCGACGGTGGCCGCCTTCTGGCCGAGCTCCGCCGCTGTCTCGAGTTCGCCGACGCGGCCCAACATCGCCAGCCCACCGACCATGGCCCACGAAGCGAGGGCCGCATCCTGTTCGGGCAGCTGGCCGGCCAGCGCAGCGGCAGCCGTCTGCACTGCGGCGGCCGGCCGCCCCAGGTCCGCGTGGAACGCGGCTCGCTCCGCGGCAAGAATCCGTTTGGCGAGTGGATCGGAAACGGCAGCGTCGGCCGCGTTGAGGATCGCCTCGGCAGTTGTCGGCTGACGAAGGCTCCAGTAGGTGTTGTGCCCGCGGAGCGTGGCGACCCGCGCCCGATCCAGATCGGTCTGCGTTTGGTCGGCGAGTGCGGCCAGCTCCTGTTGAGCCTCCGTCGCGCGACTCGACCAGACCACGCAGTACGCATGTTGAATCTGCGCCGGCATGCCACCCGCGGCGTCCACCGCGGCGCGTGCCAACCGCTCTGCCAGCGGCATGTCCAGCAGTTGGACTGCTGATCTGGCGGCCGACAGGAACAGTTCCGGCTCGGGCAGTAGGTCGGAATCGAGCGCCAGCGTGGCGCGACGTACGAGGACTCGCAAGTCGTCGCGGTCTGCACCGGCCGCCAGGGTGTTCGCGACAATGCCGCGGAGCCGCCGGAGCCGGATCGCCGGAGCGCGTTCGCGCCGTACTTCGCCGTAGAGCGGGTGCGCCAGCCGTACTTTCGGCGCGCCGTCGCTGTTGTCGAGGGTGATGAGGCTGCGGGTCTCGGCGTCTTCGATTGCCGCGGGATCGGTGACGTGCGCCAGCAACCGGATATCCATGGGTTCACCGACCGCCAGGATGTCGATCACTTCTGCGACCGTCGTCGGCAGCGCACCCATTCGGGACTCGATCAGCTCTGCCAGCGCCGGCGCGACCGTGATATTGCCCGTCCACCGCCAGCAGCCACGCTCGGGCACCAGGCGGCCCCCAGTCACCTCCTGCTCCACGGTGTGATGCAGGTAGAGGGCGTTGCCGTGCGTCAGGCCCCACAGTCGTTGTCCGGCAGCCGGATCGATGACACCGCCGAGGGTGCCGTGCAAGAGCCTGGCGGTCTCGTCGTACGACAACGGTTGAAGGTCGATGCGATGGAACTCGCCGGCGGACCAAACCTCTTGAACCCCAGCGGGAACCGTCTCGCCGTCGCGGAGAGTCAGCACAAGTTTTGCCGTCCGTCGACGGACGATCTGATGCAGGACGAAGGCCGACAGATCATCGAGTAGATGAACGTCGTCGACGCCGATGATCACCGCGCCGCCGGCTGAGGAGGAGGTCAAGGCGTCGACCATGAGCCGAACGAGCTGTGGGCCGTCCATCCCGGGCGTCACCCAAGTGGCCAACGCACCGAGGGGCAGCGCGCGTGCCGACGACGTGGCAACTGCCCAATGCGTCGTACAGCCTTCCTCGGCCGCATGCGCCAAGGCTTCCCGTGCGATGCGGCTCTTGCCGACACCGGCGGCACCGCGAATCACGACGCCGCACGAGTCGGTGTCTGACATCGCGGCGTCGATTGCCGCAAGTTCCTCGTTGCGGCCGGTCAGCGGCCATTTCAGGCGCACGTAGACAGCGTAGGCGGTAACAGCGTTGACCGGGTCATGGCGAGAGTTCCGACATCACCGTCGTAGGAGCGCGGCGAGTTCGTCGCGGTTGGTGGTGCCGGTTTTGGCCATAGCGCGGTATATGTGGCCTTCGACGGTGCGGGTGGACAGGGTGAGGCGTTCAGCGATGTCCCGGCTGGGTAATCCCTCGCTGAGGAGTGCGACGATTTCGCGTTCACGGTCGGTCAGCGGCAGCGGTTGGACCACGTGTCGTAGCGCCGGCGTGGTGGCCCCGCAGCGCCGAGCGAGTGCCTGTGCGCGGGTTGAACACGTGAGTGCCGAACCGCGTTGGTCACGTTTCCGATAGGCCAGTGCCGCGTGGGCGGCCGCGTCAATGGCGGCGATCTGGTCGCCCAGATCTCCGAAACATGTTGATAGATAGGACAGTTGGTCGGCTTCGCCGGTGCGAAGTGCGGTGGCCAATCGCGCTGCCAGTCCAGCACGGGGGCCTTCGACGATGCCGGCAAGCTCTGTGAGTCGGTCTGCGCCGGTGCCGTCGCCGAACTGCGCGGCGGTTTGCAGGCACATCACTTCTGCCGCGAATTGCCCGTTGGATCTGGCGATATCGGCGGTGGCGAGGGCCGTCGATACCGCCGAGCTCACTGCGCCCTGGCAGGCTGCCACCCACGCATGTGCTATCCCATACTCATAGTCGAATATCCGCCAGCTCGGATGCCGCTGTCGCTCAAGCTCATTCGATGCTACGACTGCTTCGTCCACGGATCCGCGCATCGCCAGCGCTGTCGTCCAGGGGAGCTGATAGCGGTATCCCCAGCCGTTGGTCTCACCTTCAGAAAACGCTTCGACTATTGGCATCAACAGTGCACATGCGTCGTCGATACGCCCGTCGGCCATCGCTGCGCGGCCGGCGATGGCGCCGGCCCGTAGACGAGCTGGCCCAGGCATGTCGTTGGCTTGCAACAGGATACGTGCGGCGGCATCGCAAGCTTCGCTGACTCGGCCCGCCAGCACCAGCGCGCCGACCCGCGCATCCACGACCGCGAATCGCGTGTAAGCATGCTCGATCCCTCGCGCCATCAAACCATCTGAGGTATCCGCGGCCGTGATCGCGTCATCAGTGTGGCCGGCGTCACCGGCGGCGAGCGTGATCGCCCAGCCCGCGCTCGGCGCCGCAATTCCGGGCAATCGCTCAAGGTCAATGCGCGCAGATATCGTCCGTGCGGCTTCAGGGTTCGCCATGACTGCCCAAAACATGGCAAGGAGGGTGTCGATCCAACCTCTGGCCTCCGGTGTCACAGCCAGCGCAGCAGCCGCGTCGATGAGCTGCTTTGCGCCGTCAGGATCGCGGAGGGTCCACAACTTGATCATCGCCCACACATACGTCAATCTCGCGTGATCGACTTCGGTCAGACCGTCGGTCGGCGTTGCGGCGATAACGGCTTCAGCTTCGGGTCCACGGCTCATCCACGACAGCAGGTTGCCGCGAACGAAGTACGCCTCGACGCCGGCGCCAGCGCGAATCGCAGCATCGGTCAACCGGTCGGCGAGGGACAGGTCGGCCAGCCACATGGCCCTGACTGCGGCCGTGAGCAGCAAATGCGGGTCGGGAGTCAGATCGGAATCGACGCACAAAGTGGCGCGGCGCACGAGGATTCGCATGTCTTGGGGATCCTGTGAAGTGGCGAGTTCGTCAGCGACGACACCCCGCAGCCGTCGCAGTCTCGTCTGGGCGGCGCGGGCACGTCGCACTTCTCCGTACATCGGGTGGGCCAGTCGCACCTCGACGCCGTCCGAGATCGGTTTCAGGCTGATCAACCCTTGGACTTCGGCTTCTTCGATGCCAGTGGGTTCGACCATTCGTCGGAGGGAGGTCAAGTGGAGCGGTTCACCGACAGCCAAGATATCGACGACCTCGATCACCTCGGCTGGCAGATTCTGCATGCGTGCCTCGATCAGTCCGACCAAGCTGGGCGGAACTGAGGGTTCGCCCGTCCATGTCCACACGCCGCGATGCTTGCGAAGACGCCCCTCGTCCACCTCCTGGTCGACAATGTTGCGCAGATACAGAACGTTGCCGCGGGTACGAGACCACAATCGGCGCGCGGCATCGGGGTCGACGCGGCCGTCCAGAGCAGCCATCAACAGAGCCGAAGTCTCTCCTTGCGACAGCGGTTGGAGGTCCAAGCGGGCCATCGAACCACCCGACCGCAGTTCTTCCAGTCCCGCCGGCACCGGCTCGCCGTCGCGCAGAGTCAGGACGACTCTGGCTGATCGGCGCTGGATGATCTGGTGGACGACGAAGACCGACAGGTCGTCGAGCAGATGGGCGTCGTCGACGACCACGACGACACGTGTGCCCTGCGGTGCGGCGGTCAGCGAATCGATCACCCCGCGTACCAATTGGAGAGAATCCGCGGTCGGCGGCGCCCATGATGCGAACGCGCCCAACGGGAGCGCCCGTGCCGAGGCGGTGCCGACTGCCCACCGGATCTGGGTGTGCATTGACGTCAAGGCACGTAACGCGTCTCGGGCCACTCGGCTTTTTCCGACGCCCGCTGGACCGGACAGCACAATCCCCGCCAATGTCGGGTCCGACATGGCGTCGGCGATGACCCGCACTTCCTCGTTGCGGCCGGTCAGCGGCCATTTCAACCGCATTGGAACAGGGTAGTTCGCAGCCGTCTGCCGTGCACAGATGGGAACTACGCGGGTAGGCGAGCGCGACTCTGCGTGCGAACTCGAGTACCCGTCTACTCGCGCTCAGGGGCCGTCGTCACCGCACGCTGAGGTTCAGAGCGGCACTCGATCGCCGCAATCCCGAAAGGTGACGATCATGAGCTACACCCTGAACCTCGGCTGGACGCACGCCGTGACCCTGCACGCGCCGCCCATGCCCCGGTGGTTGGCCAACGCGGAGCGGGCCGTGAGCCAGGCGGTGCATTGGCTGACCGAGGAGCGCGGCGTGAGCCCCGTCTACGAGACACATGCCGGCTACATCGAGGACGCGCTCATGGCGCGTGAAATGCACCGGCTGTGAACGCTTTTGGGCTATCCGGCGAACCGTCCCGTGACCGGCGGCAGATCTTTGAGCGTCAGGATGCCCGGCGCCGCGGCCACCACCGCGGGTACTGCATTGGTCACCGGCAGCGCCGTGTAGATCATGCCGAGGCCGTTGAGGCTGACCTCGCTCCAGTCCTTCGACGGGAGGCAGTAGACGACGGTACGCATGTTGGGCACGCCGAACACCTGGATGACGTGACCGTGTGCGACGGGCTTGGGCGGGGTGACGTGGTTGCCCATGATCCAGTTGAAGCCGACGCTGACGACGTTCTTGTCGCCGACCCAGCCGCGGTGATACCCGTAGACGCTGGCGACGGTGCCCTTGGGGATCTGCATGAACCCCAGGTCGGAGTCTTCGGTGGCGGGGGTGAAGGTGACGTCGAAGGTGATCCGGTCGAGCTTGGCACCGATGGCGTCGGCCATCATCGCGGCTGACTCGGCGAACACTTCGCTTTCCAGCCGCACGCTCTCGGCCAGGCCCGGCGTCTCGGGGTCCTTGCCGAAGCCCATCGCGGCCATGGTGCCGGCCGATTCATAGACGCCGCAGTCGACCGATTCGGTGATGCGGATTTCGTCGACGCTCTCGCACGCGCTGGACAGCACCATGCCCATCATGTTTGTCAGGCCGGGGTGAGCGCCGCTGCCGAAGATCGTGGAATTGCCTGCCTCGCAAGCCTTCTGGATGCGCGCGAGGTCTTCCGGCGACTGCTTGCCGCCGGTGATCCAGGCCGCGCTGGAACAGACGTTGATGCCCGATTCCAGGAGCCGGACCAATTCGTCGACGCTGGGCCAGATCGGGTTGTAACAGCAGGCGTCCGGCTTGAGGGCAACGAGTTCTTCGATGTTGTTGGTGGCCTTGATGCCGGTGGGCTCGGGCCACCCGGCGAGTTCGGCGGCGTCCACTCCCACCTTGTCGGCGCCGTAGGCGTAGACGCCCACGAGTTCCATGTCGTCACGAGCGATGATCGCGTGCAGGGACCGTTTGCCGATGTTGCCGGTGGTCCACTGGATGACGCGAAGCGGGCGGTCGGTGGTCATGGAGGCCTCCTCGTTGGGGCTGTGCGCTTTCGCTAGACACTATGCCGCAGGTGTCTACCCGGGTTCGGGGGTCTCCCTCGCGGGCTGACACGGTTGTGGCTACAGTGTTGCCATTATCAAGGTGTGCTGTCAAGTGTGGTCATACTGCCTGTATGGCACGAACACCGCGCACGCCCGTCGACACGGCGGCTACCCCCGCAGTCCGCTCGCCCGGACGACCCAAGGTTCCGTTTGATCGGATTGTCGCGACGGCGCTGCAAATCGTCGACGACGAGGGCGCCGACGCTCTGTCGATGCGTGTCTTGGCTCAGCGGCTCGACTCGGGAACTGCGACCCTGTATCGGCACGTCTCGAACAGGGCCGAGCTGATCGCTCATGTCATTGATCGCGTACTCGGTGAGATCGACTACGTGCCGGATGATTCCGGTAGCCGAACATGGCAGGAAGACTGCGCCGCAAGCGCGCACGCCATGTTCGACGCGCTCAGCCGGCACAGGAACGTCGCACCCCTGCTGGCCGACCACGTGCCGGTCGGTCCGAACGCGATGGCACACCGCGAACGCGTGTTGACGCGATTGCTGGCCACTGGCTTCACGCCAGAGTTGGCGGCCAAAACGCACGCCACCGTCGCGCGATACGTGTTGGGTTTCGCTGTGCAGCTACGAGGAGACGAGGCCTCCGATGCGCAGGAATCTGGGGACCTCTCGGCGCACTTTCATCATCTGAACCCGGAATCGTTTCCCTCGACGTACGCGATCGCCGAGGTGCTGCCGATACCACTGCGCGAGGAGTTCGAATTTGGCCTGCGGATGATCATTGTTGGGGTGACGGACCTCTATGACGCCCTCGACCGTCACGCGCGCGCCGGCAAGACGGTCCGAAACCGTAAGAAACCGGAGTAGGCCGCACGGAGCCTGCGGGCTCTATCGCACTACTGCAACGAGATTCGCCAATTGGGGCGGCCATGCCGGCGGGAGTAAATCCCTCCGCAAAACCAGCGAACCTGCTGCCAGGATTGTGGCGGCGGCCGTTGATCCTGTAATAATGGTAACCATGTTGCCAAAATTGGCGGGTCGCGCACCCGTCGTGCGGCCGGACCGCGGAACCAACTTCCGTCGAGCAGTTCCGGTGCTCCTGTTGGCCTACACATTCGCCGCGATCATGGCCGGCACGACCCTGCCGACCCCGATGTACTCGCTCTACGCCAAGCAGATTCATTTCTCGGTGTTGACCACCACCGTTATCTATGCCGTCTACGCGGGCGGTGTTCTGGCCGCGCTGCTGGCTTTTGGCCGTTGGTCCGATGTCATCGGGCGCAAGCCGGTGTTGATCGCAGGAGTCGTTGCAGCCGGCGCCAGTTCAGGAGTGTTCCTTGACGCTGATACCGTGCCGATGCTCCTGGTCGGCCGCGCGCTGTCAGGATTGTCCGCAGGACTGTTCACCGGCGCCGCGACGGCTGCCATCATCGAAGCTGCGCCGCCGCGGTTGCGTTCCCACAGTTCGGCGATCGCGACCATCGCGAACATCGGCGGCTTGGGGGTAGGGCCGGTACTGTCCGGCATTCTTGTCGAATACGCACCCGCGCCATTGCATCTGACTTTTGTCGTTCACGTTGTCTTCGTTCTGCTGGCCGGGCTCGCGGTGTTGGTGGTGCCGGAAACCTCTACCCGCACTGGCCAACTCGGTTTCCAACCACCTTCGGTACCCCCACAGCTGCGTCACGTGTTTGCCATCGCCGCGGGCGCGGGGTTTTGCGGTTTCGCTGTGATGGGGTTGTTCACCGCTGTTGCTCCAACGTTCCTCACGAGCTTGATCGGTGTGACCAATCATGCGGTGGCAGGGCTGATGGTCGCGTCGATCTACAGCGCTTCGGCCGTGGCCCAGATTGCCGCGGTGCGAGCGGCGCCGCGGCGCGCGATCATTTTCGGTTGCGTCGCCCTTGTTCTCGGCATGATGATTCTTGCTCTGGCCCTTCGATTTTCGTCCTTCACGGCCCTCATCGCCGCAGCGCTGGTATGCGGCGCAGGCCATGGCATCAGCTTCGGCAGGGGATTGGCGGCGGTCACCACCGAGGCGCTACCCGAACAGCGAGCCGGGGTCAGCTCGACATACTTCATTGTGGCGTACGTTGCGATCTCGCTGCCGGTAATAGGCGAGGGCTTCGCCGCGCATGTGTGGGGATTGCGCACCGCCGGAATGTGTTTCGCTGCGGCGGTCGCCGCTCTTGCGGGCCTGTGCCTGTTGATGAGTGTCACGCAAAGCCTTCGTGCTACGCGCGAAGAGTGTGCTGCCGGGCGAGCAAACCCTCGGGAAACCTTCGACGACTGACTATTGGGCAGTGACGCTGCCTCTACGTGAATGGAATGGATATGGATTTGGTTAGGGTCGTCGCGGCCATTCTTTTCGCCGCGGTGTGCGCCGGCTCCGCTGTGCCAACTCTTGCCGGTGCCCCCGCGATGCGTGACGCTGCAGAGCATTTCGGCATCTCATGGTCGCGCTACCGCTTGATTGGTGTCGCACTGATCGCCGCCGCGGCGGGCATCGCCGCTGGGTTCCGTTGGCCCGTATGCGGGGTTCTCGCCGCATCGGGCATGGTGCTCTTGCTCGTCGGCGCCGTGTACTTCCACCTCATGGCGCGCGATCCTCTGGTGAAACTGCTTCCGGCCGTGGTGACCTTGGCAATCGCCGCCGCCTACCTTGCTGGCTTCGCTGCCTAGGGACAGCACGCGCGCCAGCTGGGTCGCGCATCCGTGCTCAGCGCACGGTCCTCCTGATGGTGGGTTTGTGCGCAGGGGGAGTAAGTGCGGTGGCCGCGGCAGCGGTGACGGCAGCGCTGCCGTCACGCGTCGCGATGCTGGCGATGTAGCCATCGGGCCGGATGAGAATCAGTGTGTCATTGCTGATTCCGTATGCCTTGCGGACGTTTCCGGCGGTGTCGCGCAGATTGACAGAGTTGTCGTCGAGCCGGGAAGGAGCATCGACGGTGATGCGGCGTAGCGCGGCGCCACGGTCGGGCCAGGCAAGTTCTGCGAGCTCGCCGCCCGCATCGCCCCCAATGGCCAGCGCGGTGAAGTGCGGGCCGCGGTAGAGATCGAACAACCTGAGCGATGCGCCCTGGTCATCGTGCAAAGAGGCGTCTGGCGCGCGGTCCCCGACGTGCAGAGTAGCGGTGTGCTGGGCAGCGGACGGTGCCAACGGGCCGCCGCGGTAACTCAGGGCGATCTGCTGTTCGTCCTTGCCCCGGGTCAGGCTTGAGGGGTCCAGTTTGGTCATACCGTCATATTTTCTCGTGGCCAGACCCAGCACTGCGGACGCGATCGGCTGGCGTTCGGCCTCGTAGGTATCCAGCAGTTGTGCATCGGCTCCGGCGAGTACCTGCGCGATCTTCCAGCCCAGGTTATACGCGTCCTGGACGCCGGTATTGAGGCCCTGGGCGCCAGTTGGCGGATGCACGTGTGCGGCGTCGCCGGCCAGGAAAACCCTTCCGCGACGGTAGTTTTCGGCAAGCCGAATGTTTGGCCGGAACACCGACGTCCACGTGATGTTGTGCACCGCAAGACGCTTGTTGCCGGTGCGAGCGCGCACGCACGCGGTGGTCTCGTCCTCGCCCACGGGCGGCGCTTCGTTGGGCTCCAGTTTGATCATCCACTGGAACTGATCGCCGTGGGGTAGCGGGCAGGCTCCGGTGAATTGGCTGAGCTTGGGGAAGCGTCCCGGCCAGACATGCCAGCGGTTTCGGGAAAGGCCTCCACTGACGTCGGCATCGAAGATGAACATCCGGTCGGCTTCGTCGGTGGAGCCGAGGAATTCGATTCCGGCGATCTTGCGTACCGCGCTGGCACCGCCGTCACCGCCCACTACGTAGCGGGCGGTGATCGTCTCGGGACCCGACGGGGTCGTGACCGAAGCGTTCACGGCATCGGATGTTTCGGTGACGGCGGTCAATTCGTGGCCGTAGTCGATGTCGACTCCGAGAGCCTGTAAACGATCGTGCAGGGCTTGGTCGGTGCTGAACTGCGGGCTCAGCCAGGTATGCGGGTACGGGACCGTGTCGTCGCCGGCGTACGGGCTGCGCAACATGCGCAACGGCACCGTGAACGGTCCCAGGTGCGCACCCATCAGCGGGTAGGACGCTCCTCTGGCGACAACGTCATCGAGGACACCGAGGTCATCGAAGACTTCCAGCGTGCGGGGCTGCACACCTTTGGCGCGTGAGCCGTCAAAGCTGTGGGTAGCTTTGTCGATGATGCGCACTGTCACGTCGCGGCGGATCAGATCAATGGCAAGGGCACTGCCTACCGGGCCGGCGCCGACGATCAGGACATCGACTGTTTGTTGCTTCATTTGGTGCTCCGATCGGATTGGGCGGCGAGAAATGCCACCAGATGATCAGCGGTTTCGGTGGGCCGTTCGTAGGGCGCCATGTGGCCGCAGTCAAGGGCGTGTGTTTGTTTGGGGCGCAGGGCTTCCTGCGCGGTATCCAAGCCGCTGATGGGGGTGACGTGATCGTCGGCGCCCCACATCAGCAAGGTCGGGACCTCCCGCCGGCCGGCGGCATGGAACAGTGCCGTGCGGTTCGACAACGGGAAGTTCTGCAGCGTGGAGAAGAACCCGTACATCGAGCCTTCGTAGCGGTAGGCATCGGCGATCATGGCGGTCAGCGGCGCGGCAAGGTCGGGGTCGGAGACGTTGTGCCCGAGATGCCCGAGCAGGATCCGGCGGCCGAACCGTTTGGCGACAAGTGTGGCGATCACATCGTTACGCAGTAGTCGCTGGGCTCGAGCGTTGTCGGCGCCCAGTCCCGCGGGACCTGCCAACGTCAGGCTTGCGATGTGGGCGGGGTGACTGACGACGTAGCCCAGCGCGACCAAGGCCCCCATCGAGGTGCCCACGAGGTGCACTTTCTCCGGGATGTCAAGGGCCGCAAGCAATTCGTGCAGCTGAAGCCCGAACAGGGCCTCGTCGTAGGCGGCCGCTACCCGGTCGGAGTAGCCCCGTCCGTAGGCGCTGAAGGCCAACGTCTGCAGACCGCGGGCGTGCAGCTCCTCGGCGAAGGCATCCCAATAGAACAGGGGAATGGTAAGCCCCGGCACGAGGACCACCAGCGGTCCGTCGGTGGGTCCGCGTAGTTCGTAGTGGGTGACGCCGACGGTGAGTTTGATGAAGCTACCCCGCAGCCCGGTGCGGGTCACGGCGTTGAGCTTGCGGTCTTCGGAGGCGACAGTGAAGTACTTCATCGTCAGGTCCTTGGGAGAGCAGACAGGAACCCGATGGCCTGTTCGGCGAACCAGGTGGGGTCTTCTTCGGGCAACAGGTGACCGGTGCTGGGGTTGATGGCCTCGCGGGCATGGGGGATGTCGCGGGCGAAGTGTTGCCCGTCGATGCTTGCGCTGCGGAGCACGAGGGTGGGGGCCTGGATTCGGCCGAGTTCGGCGGTGCGGTCGGGTTGGTCGGTGTTGACGAAATCGACGAACGCCCCGCGGTTGCCGTTGTGGTTCCACAATCGGTGGACGCGATCGACCATCGCGTCATCGACGATGGTGGACTGCGGGCCCACCGCCTGGCGCAGACCGCCTTCGACCATTCGCCGCGGCATGAAACGCCGCATCAGCTGCGCGACTGCGGGGTTGCGCGCCAGCCGCATCCCGAGCGGCAGCGTCTTCTCGGGGTAGCCGGTCGCGTTGACCAGCACCAGCGCTCGCACGCGGTCGGGGTAGTCCAGCGCAAGGTTCCAGCCGATGTTGCCGCCCAACGAATTGCCCGCAATCGCGTACCGATCGATGCCGAGCTGAGCCATGAAGCCGGCGACCGTTCTTGCATAGGTCGCGATCCGGTAGTCGCGGTCGTTCCGCGCCCCGGTGAGGCCGAACCCAGGCAGGTCGGGACGGATCACGTCGAAGTGCTTGTCCAAGATGTCCGTCGCGCGATCGAAGTGCTCGAGCGAGGACGTGCTGCCATGCAACAGGAGCAGCGGCTGCCCGTCACCCGAGCGCCGATAGTGAACTTTTACGTCGTCCACGGTCTCGTACAGCGGCCGCTGTGAGTTTCCGTCGTTCATAATGGATACAGTGTGTCCGTAATTAAGGTTGATGTCAACAGCCTTGCTGGTGGGAGAGCAGGCACCCGTGGAGCGATCGTTAATCATGTTGCTTGGCACGGCATCTTCACTCGCTAGCTGGATCAGATCGCCGCCAGAGTGCGTGGTCTTGGCGGAGACCCGACGACTGTGCAGCCATCGCCCGATGGCGCAGAGCCGCCCGAGCTATGCCCACCGCCGTGCCCGGAAGAAGTATGCCCACCCGATCTGTTCAGTTTGAACATTCCATGGGCGGACTGCGACACCGAAGGAGAACTCGACCTCAAGGTCCGATTTAAGCGGAACTGCAAATAGATTGGCAGTGATGCGCCGTGGTTGACGATCAGGGAGTTGACGAGGGGGCGTACAGGCCCGCCGCGTTTAACGGTCTGTGAGCAGGAGTCCTATCGCCCGTGCCAAATCCGGTCGTGCTCGGCGTGGGTCGACAGATACGCCCCCGGCTGGAAATGCGTGTCGTAGAACCCGAGGTCGATGTGTTGGGCCTGCAGGTAATTCATGATGTGGACAGTCGGTACGGTGCCGGGAAACTTGCCGAACGTGTCGTCGATGTATTGCGCGGCGATGGTCAGCAAGGTGATGAACTGCTCATCGTGCCCGGCCGCAACTGACCGCACGGCTCGCGAATCCCGCCACGGGCCCGGGGTATCTGGGTGAAAGGGGCCGCCGGGACCGAATTTTCTGTCGGCGAAGGCGCGCACCGCGGCCGCGATGTCTGGGTAGTGGGGCCGGCTGTAGGTTTCGAAAACTCCGGCCAGCCCGGTGGGATTGGGCAGTGCCCACCGTTCGTCGGTTTGCACGTTGAATCCCAGCCCGGGAACCTCCGGGTCGCCTGACGCGCCGAGGATGGTGAGCCGGTCGATACCGTCGAATGTCCAGCCGCCCAGGCCCAGCGCCCCGAGCAGTAGGTGCCCGTTGTAGACACTGGTCATCAACTCGGCGGTGGCTTCGGTGAGCGAGTACTGCTCAACGAAGGTCAGCGGGAACGGGTCGTCGTCCCGGTGCGCCAGACCCGCCGCGGCCTCCTTCAGTCCAGGGATCGGCCGGTTGTGGACGTCGTCATAGATCAGGTAGCCGTTCTGTAGGAAGAACGCCAGATTGGCCAACAAATGCTGAGCGATATCGGCGACCGGGATGACCAGCAGCGAGCCGGGGTGATTGGCGATCCACGTGTTGTGGCCTTCGAGATAAGGCTCGGACCGTGGAATGTGGATGCGATCGCTCGAGAGCTGGCGGTAGGAGGACACTGTCGCTGCCAGCCAGTCGTCGATGTCCACCACGCCGTCGTTGACCGGCACTGTCGGTGCCGTGTCGCGGGATGACAGGAAGTAGGTGCCCGAGTCGTCGGTGAAGAAGAATTCGACGATCTCGAATCCTGCGGCTGACGGGAACGTGCGACCTGATGCCGACCCGCTGTAGTTCGGGAAAGCCGGTGCGTATCCGGGATGGTGACTGATCCCGAAATGCCAGCCGGTGACACCGGTTACCGTCGCGAGGATCAGTGCGCGTTCGACCTCATCGAGTGGTTCGACATCCCGGGTACTGGTGTAGGCCAAGGGTCCCGACGGGATCGAGCCGCCCACGGGGAAGCGCCGCGACCGCCTGCCCTGAATCGCGCTCAACAGCGGAAAGCGTGCTGCCGCGGTCAGCGCTTCGCGTTGCTGTGCGGTCAAACTCAAACGTGGCGAAGGTGTTTGGGTCGTCATGGTTACCCCGACGCTAGCGCCACGGCCGCGGTCGGTCGACAGTTCGGCGCACCCCGATGCCAAACTTTTGCGGCGTTCGACGTCTCCGCCCGCATCTCGACATCCATCCACAGAACGCGATTCATCCACAGGCGGCGCGTTCAGCTGCCATTTGGCGGCGTTCTGGTCGGGGATGGTGCCTAACGTCGCGGACATGGTCACTCAGACACCGGTCGACCGGACGCAGCGGCGGCTCACCGCACAGCCAGGCGACACGACGGAACCCGACGCTGAATCCGACTCGAACGACGACACCTCGCTGTCGCGCTGGCTGCCCGACGCGGTGCCGGGGAGCCCCGGGTGGCTCGCGTCGGTGCGGGCCGACCCGGGTCGCGCGGGGGTGATCGCGCTTGCGGTGGTCGGCGTCGTGGCGGTCCTGGTAACCGTGATCGCCGTGCTCGGTGATGACAAGCCGCCCGTCACCGCGGCGAAACTCCCGCCCGTGCAGATGGTTTCGTCCGCCACTGCCGGGGCGTCGGCGCCACCGGCCAAGGCCGAGGACGTCGTGGTCAGCGTGGCCGGCCTGGTCCACAAGCCCGGCTTGGTGACGCTGCCTGCGGGCGCGCGCATCGCCGACGCGGTCACCGCCGCCGGGGGAGCGCTGGCCGGCGCCGACCTCGTCGGCCTGAACATGGCCCGCAAGGTGGCCGACGGCGAACAGATTCTGGTCGGCATCACCGCGCCCGTGGGCGCCGCGGCGGTGATGCGCAGTTCGGCCGGTGCGACGTCCGGCCCGCCGGAGAAGGGGCCGTCCGGTGATGGAAAGGGTTCTGGGACAAAAGGTCCGGTCGATCTGAACGCCGCTACCGAGGAGCAGCTCGACGGCCTGCCCGGCATCGGTCCGGTCATGGCGAAGGCGATCGTGGCGTGGCGTGCAGCCCACGGCCGGTTCGCGAGCGTCGACCAGTTGGGTGAGGTCGACGGCATCGGGCCGGGCCGGCTCGAGAAGCTGCGCGAGCTGGTCAAGGTGTGACGAACCTTCCCGCGCCGGATGTCCCCGGCATCGATCTGCGGCTGGTGCCGGCCGCCTTGACGTGCTGGACGGTGACGGCGGCCGGCGTGTGGTGGGGGCCGTGGGCGGCGCTGGCGGCAGTTGTCGTCGCCGTGGCCGCCGTCGCGGGCGTCGGGATGCGAGTGGATGACGTGCGCTGGTCCGCGCTCCTCGCAGTGGCGGCGGTGGGCGCGGCATTCGCGATCGTCGCGACGGTGCGTGTGCACGCCGTCGGCACCCATCCACTGGCGTCACGGTTCGGCGCCACGGTGACGGTGACCGTCACGCCGGCCGAGTCCCCGAAGACGATCCAGGGCGGCCGGCTGATGTTCACGGCGACGATGCAGAGAGTCGAGGACGCCGAATCATCGGGGCGGGTCATGGTTTTCGCGCCGGCCGTCGGGTATTCGGAGGTGGGGGTGGGCCGCCCGATGGCGTTCCGGGCCAGGGTCACCCCGCCCAAGAGGCGCGACCTGTCGGTGGCCGTGCTGGCCGCGGTGGGCTCGCCCCGGTACGGAACCGCGTCGACCGGGCAGCGAGCCGCCGCGCGAGTGCGTGCCGACTTCGCGGCTGCTGCTCGATTGGCCTTGCCGCCGGATCAGGCCGCGATGCTCCCAGGGCTGGTGCTCGGTGATGTGTCGGCCGTCGAGTCGGATACCACGGCCGCGTTTCGCCGGGCGGGCCTAACGCACTTGACCGCGGTGTCGGGTGCGAACGTGACGATCGTGTGCGGCGCGGTGCTGCTGAGCGCGGCCTTGGTCGGACCGCGCATCGCGGTGGCGCTGGCCGCGGTGACGCTGTTCGTGTTCGTCGTCATCGTGCAGCCCTCGCCGAGCGTATTGCGCGCCGCGGCAATGGGTTCGGTGATGTTGATGGGCATGCTGGTGCATCGGCGGCGGCAGGCCATTCCCGCGTTGTCGGCCAGCGTGCTGGTGCTCATGGTGATCTCCCCGGCACTTGCGGTGGACGCCGGATTCGCACTGTCGGTGGTGGCGACGGCGGGGCTCGTGGTGATCGCGCCGGGGTGGTCGCGTCGACTGGTGGCCCACGGCTGGCCGAAGCTGGTCGCGGACGCGGTCTGCGTGGCCGTTGCCGCGCAACTCGTGACGGCGCCGTTGGTGGCGGCGATCTCGGGGAGCCTGAGTCTGGTGGCTGTCTTGGCCAATCTCCTTGTCGCTCCGGTGATTCCGCCCATCACTATCCTCGGCACCGCGGCCGCTGCGATGGCGTGGTGCTGGCCCGGCGCCGCGCAACTGCTGATCCGGTTTACCGGCCCCGAACTCTGGTGGCTGCTGCACATCGCGCGGTGGAGCGCCGCGGTTCCCGGGGCGGCGGTCAGTGTCCCGTCGGGCTGGGGCGGTGCGGTCCTGCTCGGTACGATGACGGTGGGCGTGGTGCTGCTGCTGGCTGCATGGCGCCGGCGGCGGGGAAATGCGATGCGCCCGTGAACTCCCGCGCCGCGGAGCAGAATTGTTGACGCAAATGACCATTCGGCGGAGTCCGCGGCGGCAGCGGTGGCTGCACTCGAAGCGGCGACATCCTCGGGGACGCGGTGGTCGGGGCCGTCCTGGGGGTACGTGGCTACGAGCAGCAGAACTACGGCGACCTTTGACACCGAACTGGCGGAGAAGTGCCGTTTGGCTTGGAGTGTGTGAGTGCGTGCGAGTGCGTGTCTGCCCGACATGAAACGATCAACGGGTGAGTGGATCGACCGAGGCGTTGCATCTGGTGCTTGGCGACGAGGAACTGCTGGTCGAGCGCACCGTGGCGGCCGTGTTGCGTCAAGCACGGAAGCAGGCGGGTAACGATAACGTGCCCGTCGACCGGCTGCGGGCCGGTGACGTGTCCACCAGCGAGCTCGCCGAACTGCTGAGCCCGTCGCTGTTCGCTGAGGAACGCGTAGTGGTCCTGGAGTCTGCCGCCGAAGCCGGCAAGGACGCCGTCGCACTCATCGCGGATGCGGCGGCCGACCTGCCCGGCGGCACGATGCTCGTCGTTGTCCATTCCGGCGGTGGACGGGCCAAGGCGCTGGCGGATCAGCTGAAAAAGCTTGGTGCCGAAGTCCATCCGTGCGCGAAGATCACCAAGGCCGCCGAGCGTGCCGACTTCGTTCGCAAGGAATTCCGGTCGCTGAAGGTGAAGGTCAGCGACGATGCCGTCAATGCCGTGCTGGACTCGGTCGGCTCCGATATCCGCGAGCTGGCCGCGGCCTGCTCGCAGTTGGTGGCCGACACGGGCGGTCAGATCGATGTCGCGGCAGTGCGTCGCTACCACTCCGGCAAGGCGGAGGTGAACGGCTTCGACATCGCCGACAAGGCCGTCTCGGGTGATGTCAGCGGCGTCGCCGAAGCCCTGCGCTGGGCGATGGCCGGCGGCGTGCCGCACGTGGTCCTGGCCGATGCGCTGGCCGAGGCGGTGCATTCGATCGCGCGGGTCGGCGGTTTGTCAGGCGACCCGTACCGGTTGGCGGGGGAGTTGGGCATGCCCCCGTGGCGGGTCCAGAAGGCGCAGAAGCAGGCCCGGCGCTGGACCCGGGACACCGTGGCCGAGGCGCTGCGGGTGGTCGCGGCGCTGAACGCCGACGTCAAGGGTGTTGCGGCCAACGCCGACTACGCGCTCGAGTCGGCGGTGCGGCGCGTGGCCGAGCTGGCCGACAACTAGGAGTTTGTGCACGTGCAGTAA
Source organism: Mycolicibacterium sp. CBMA 226 (assembly GCF_009729075.1). Taxonomy (GTDB): domain Bacteria; phylum Actinomycetota; class Actinomycetes; order Mycobacteriales; family Mycobacteriaceae; genus Mycobacterium. The sequence continues at coordinate 247,463 of NZ_VTGY01000025.1, forward strand.
CGCGACCCGTTACGGCACGTGCACAAATCACAACAAAACCGCGGCCCGATCATCGGGCCGCGGTTTCGCGAAAACTACAGGCTCAGATCAGAGCTTGTTGAAGGCCAGGGTCAGCGCCGACTTCTTGTTGGCGGCCTGGTTCTTGTGGATGACACCCTTGGTGGCAGCCTTGTCCAGCTTGCGGTTGGTGGCGACGAGCAGCTCGCCGGCCTTGTCCTTCTCGCCCGCCTCGACGGCCTCACGGAACCCGCGGATGGCCGTACGCAGCGCCGACTTCACCGACTGGTTGCGCAGACGTGCACGCTCGTTGGTGCGGATGCGCTTTTCCTGCGACTTGATGTTGGCCACGCGTGTTGTTCCTTCTAAATCTCAATTTGGGCATGCTCTGGGACGAGCAAGCTCGGTCTTAAGTCTGCGCTCTTCGCCCGTCAACGGGCAGCGACTGTTCAGGCTACCAGCGTCCATGCGAAATCCCCAAAGCGCGGCATGCGCGCACTGGCCGGCGACGCCCCCGAGCATATCCGTGAATGCCAAGTTGCCCTGCCGAAACCGCCAGGTTGATGCAGCATGTCAGCCATGAGCCCACGGACATCGCACAGTGCTCCCGTACGGACACGGCCGAACTCGCCAGGGAATCGTTACGACGGTGTGTTCGACGGTTACGACGACGTCGACAGTTATGCCGCCGCGTACGACGAGATGTTCGACGGGCAGGGTGCCGTTCGAGGTCTCTACAAGGGCGTCTTCGCGGAGCTGGCGCCGTCCGACACGTCCGAGCTGGCCGCCCGGTCCGAAGCCCTCGGCCGCGCGTTCACCGATCAGGGCATCACGTTCTCGCTGTCCGGCCAGGAACGGCCGTTCCCGCTGGACCTGGTGCCCAGGGTCATCTCGGCCGCTGAGTGGTCGAAGCTGGAAAAGGGCATCAAGCAGCGGGTCAAGGCGCTGGAGATGTATCTCGACGACGTCTACGGCGATCAGGAGATCCTGCGTGACGGGGTGATCCCGCGCCGGTTGGTGACCTCGTGTGAGCACTTCCACCGCGAGGCCGTCGGCATCGTCCCGCCCAACGGTGTCCGAATTCACGTCGCGGGCATCGACCTGGTCCGCGACGACAAGGGCGACTTCCGGGTGCTCGAGGACAACCTGCGCTCGCCGTCCGGGGTGTCCTACGTGATGGAGAACCGGCGCACCATGGCCCGCGTCTTCCCGAACCTGTTCGCGACGCATCGGGTGCGGGCGGTCGGCGACTATTCGTCTCACCTGCTGCGGGCGCTGCGCAACGCGGCGGCGTCGAACGAGGCGGACCCGACCGTGGTGGTCCTGACGCCCGGCGTCTACAACTCGGCCTACTTCGAGCACTCCCTGCTGGCCCGCCAGATGGGCGTCGAACTGGTCGAGGGCCGCGACCTGTTCTGTCGCGACAACGTCGTCTACATGCGCACCACCGAAGGCGAGCGTCAGGTGGACGTCATCTATCGCCGGATCGACGACATGTTCCTCGACCCGATGCAGTTCCGGCCCGACACCGTGCTCGGGGTCGCCGGCCTGCTCAACGCGGCGCGGGCGGGCAACGTCGTCATCTCCAGCGCCGTGGGCAACGGCGTCGGCGACGACAAGCTCGTCTACACCTATGTGCCCACCATCATCGAGTACTACCTCGGCGAGAAGCCGCTGCTGGCGAACGTCGACACCTACCGGTGTTGGCTCGAGGAGGAATGTGAGGAAGTGCTCGACCGCATCCGCGAGCTGGTCATCAAACCGGTCGAGGGGTCGGGCGGCTATGGCATCGTCTTCGGGCCGGACGCCTCCGAGAAGGAGATCGCCGCGATCTCGAAGAAGGTCCGCTCCGACCCGCGCGGCTGGATTGCCCAGCCGGTGGTGCAGCTGTCGACGGTGCCGACACGCATCGGCGACAAGCTGGCCCCGCGGCACGTCGATCTGCGGCCGTTCGCCGTCAACGACGGTGACGACGTGTGGGTGCTGCCCGGCGGCCTGACCCGCGTCGCCTTGCCGGAGGGCTCGCTGGTGGTCAACTCCAGCCAGGGCGGCGGATCGAAGGACACCTGGGTGCTGGCATCGCGGGCATCGACCGCCACCCATGAACTCGGCGCCGCCGAAGTCGTCCGCTCCTTGCCGTCCGCCGGCCAGGCGGCCGACGAGGGACCCCCGCAGCAGGCCATCCAAACTGCTCACCAACAGCAACAGCAACAGCAACAGGCGGTGATGTACTGATGTTGGCGCGCAACGCGGAATCGCTGTACTGGATCGGCCGTTACGTCGAGCGGGCCGACGACACCGCCCGCATCCTGGACGTCACCGTGCACCAGTTGTTGGAGGACTCGAGCGTCGACCCCGACCTGGCGTCGCGAACGTTGTTGCGGGTCTTGGGCATCGAGCCGCCCGACGCTCCGCTGGACATGTGGTCGTTGACCGACCTGGTCGCGTTCGGCCGCGGTGATGGGCAGAATTCGATCGTCGAGTCGATCTCGGCGGCCCGGGAAAATGCCCGCGGTGCACGCGAAGTCACGTCCACCGAGATGTGGGAGTGTCTCAACACCACCTACAACGCCCTCGCCGAGCGGGAGCGGGCCGCCAGAAGGCTTGGGCCACATGAGTTCCTGAGCTTCGTGGAAGGCCGGGCGGCGATGTTCGCGGGCCTCGCCGACTCGACGCTGTCGCGCGACGACGGCTACCGCTTCATGATGCTGGGCCGGGCGATCGAGCGCGTCGACATGACGGTGCGCCTGCTGCTGGCCCGCGTCGGCGACAGTGCGTCGTCACCGGCGTGGGTGACGGTGCTGCGCTCGGCCGGTGCCCATGACACCTACCTGCGAACCTACCGTGGCGTGCTCGATGCCGGTCGGGTCGTCGAATTCATGTTGCTGGACAGGCTGTTTCCGCGCTCGGTGTTCTATTCGCTGCGGCTGGCCGAGCGGCATCTGGACGAGTTGCACAACCGGCCGCATGACCGCATCGGCGCCACCGGTGAGGCGCAACGGCTTCTCGGCCGGGCGCGCAGCGAACTGGAGTTCCTGCAGCCGGGCCTCCTGCTGGATTCCCTGGAGGATCGTCTGGCGGGTCTGCAACGCAGTTGCCGGGAAATCGGAGAAGCATTGGCGTTGGAGTACTTTCACGCAGCGCCGTGGGTCGCGTGGACGGACGCGGGCCGCCCGGTGGCGGTTATCGAAGAAGGTGAGATCTGATATGTGGCGGCTCAGGGTTGTCCATGCCACCGGATATGCGTACAAGTCGGCGGTGACGGCGTCGTTCAACGAAGCCAGGCTGACGCCGCGCTCGGACTCGCGGCAGAACGTCATCCTTAACCGCGTCGAGACCACGCCGGCCACGCGTTCGTACCGGTACATCGACTACTGGGGAACGGCGGTGACGGCGTTCGATCTGCATGCGCCGCACACCGAGTTGGAGGTGACGTCGTCCTCGGTCGTCGAGACCGACAAGGGCGAAATGCCTGCGGAACTGGTGACGTGGGAGGACCTGGCGGGTGGCGGTGTGCGGGACCGGTTCGACGAACTGCTCGTCCCGACCCGCTACACGCCGGTCAGTAAGCGGCTGCAGCGCGTCGGTCAGCGGATCATGAAGTACTACGACCCGCAGGAAGCGGTGGTCGCCGCGGCGAACTGGGTGAACACCGAGCTGGACTACGTCCCGGGCACGACGGGTGTGCACTCGTCGGGCCTGGATGCGCTGCGTGAAGGCAAGGGCGTGTGTCAGGACTTCGCGCATCTGACGCTGATCTTGTTGCGCGGCATGGGGATTCCGGCCCGGTATGTGTCCGGCTATCTGCACCCGCAGCGCCGGGCAGAGGTCGGCGACACTATCGAGGGGCAGAGCCACGCGTGGGTGCAGGCGTGGACCGGTGGCTGGTGGGACTACGACCCGACCAACGACGTCGAGATCAGCGAGCAGTACGTGACCGTCGCGGTCGGGCGGGATTATGCGGACGTCACGCCGCTGAAGGGCATCTACTCGGGCGAGGGATCCACCGATCTGGATGTCGTCGTGGAGATCACCCGGCTGGCCTGAACCGCAGGAAAGTGTCGAACCTCTCACCTTGACACGTTGTGTGACCTAACCCACACTGTTGCATATGGCGCGGTCCGTTGCGCTATTTGCGTCATCGACAGAACGTGGGGAGACACGTGGTACTTGAGGCGACCAACACGACTGAAACGGACGGCGAGGACGCCGCTTCCAGCACGCCGGAGTTCCGGCGCCGCTTCCTGATCCGGCTCACCGCTGTGCTGGTCGGCGGCATGTTCCTGGACGGATACATCCTCGGCATCATCGGGCCGGCCACCGTCCTGATCCAGGCCGACCTCGGCGTCAACGATCTGTGGATCGGGCTGATCGCTGCCGGCACGCTTTTCGGCATCTTTGTCGGTGCCCCGGTCGGCGGTTGGATGACCGACAAGTTCGGCCGCAAGCCCATGTTCCTCATCGACATGGGCTTGTTCGTGATCGCGTCGTTCCTGCAGTTCTTCGTGGCGCTCGGTCAGTTCTTCATCACCTCGGCGCTTCAGCTGCTGATCATCCGCTTCCTGATGGGCATCGCGATCGGCGGCGAGTACTCGATCGGCTTCCCGCTGATGACCGAGTTCGCGCCGGCGCGGCTACGTGGCCGTCTGCTGGGCGCCACCCTGGTGGCCTGGTACGTCGGGTTCATGATCGCGTTCATCGTCGCGCACGCCATGATGGACGCCGGGGTGAACTGGCGGATCATCATCGGCTCCAGCACGGTGATCGCGTCGGGCCTGTTCCTGGCCCGCATCGGCCTGCCCGAATCGCCGCGCTGGTTGATCCAGAAGGGCAGACGCAAAGAGGCATTGGCGATCGCGAACAAGTACATGGACCTCCTCGAGGCCGCCGCCGTGACCCGCGAGAGCGAAGGCTGCGATCAAAAGCGGGGAGTCGACGGCACATTCGCGATGCTGTTCAACCGGGCCAACTGGAAGGCCACGCTGTTCAGTTCCGGCTTCTGGTTCTGTGCGGTCACCCCGTACTTCGCCATCGCCACCTTCGCTGACACGGTGCTCAAGCAGTACGGCATGGGCGAGGGCCTGGCGAGTGGCGTCGGCTTGTCGGCCCTGGCCTGCCTCGGTGTCCTCGGCACGGCGCTGCTGCTCGACAGGTTCGGACGGCGCGTGCTTTCTGTGCCCACCCAATGGCTGTGTGCCTCGCTGTTGGCGGTGATCGCGCTGTGGAGCGGCGCGCCGGCGATGGCTGTACTGGTGATGTTCCTGGCGTTCTCATTCTTCAACGCCGGCTACACGACGCTCACCCAGGTTTATCCGGGCGAGGTGTTCCCGACCGAGGTTCGTGGCATCGGTACCGGCTTCGCGGCCGCATTCAGCCGGATCGGCGCGGGCATGGGCACGTTCCTGCTGCCGTGGTCGATCGCACATCTGGGGATGTCGGTCAGCATGTTGGTCGCGGCCGGTGTCGCGTTGGTCGGAGCCGCGCTGTCGCAATGGCTTGCGCCCGAGACCGCGGGCAAGAGCCTCGCCGAGACGGCATCCACTTACTCACATTGATATCTACCAGCCGCGCCAATTCCCTTCGGTGCGTGTGCGTCCGACTACCATGGATGTGAGGTGGATCACGATCGGAGGCCGGCGATGCGGATCGCGGACGTACTGAGTAACAAGGGTGCCGCGGTAGCGACCATCGCCCCCGAGACCACGGTGTCCCAACTACTGGCCAGCCTCGCGGCGCTGAACATCGGTGCCATGGTGGTGGTCGGCGACGACGGATTGGCCGGCATCGTGTCCGAGCGCGACGTCGTGCGCGAACTGCACAAGCGCGGCGGCGGCCTACTGGGACAGCCGGTTTCGGAGATCATGACGACCGTGCTGTCGACCTGTACGCCGCGCGACACCGTCGACCACCTCGTGGTGCTGATGACCCAGAACCGGGTGCGGCACGTGCCCGTCATCGACGACGGTCGGCTTGTCGGCATCGTCAGCATCGGTGACGTCGTCAAAACCCGGATGGAAGAGCTCGAGACCGAACAGCAGCAGCTGCAGGACTACATCACCCAAGGCGGGTAATTCACGGCAAGCTGGCGGCATGCGTGACATTCAGACCCGGGCGGCCACTCGTTCCGACATCGGCGGTTTGGCCCAGACCCTTGCCCGCGCCTTCGCCGACGACCCGGTGATGAAGTGGATGATTCCCGACGATCGAGTGCGCCACCGCCGGTTGCCGCGCCTGTTCGCGGCCCTCACCAAGTACCAGCATCTGGACCACGGCGGCGTCGAGGTCGCATCGTCGGCCGACGGCATCGGTGCGGCGGCGTTGTGGGATCCACCAGGTAAGTGGCAGCAGACGCGCGGCGACGAGCTGCGGACCGCGCCCATCATGCTGCTGACGTTGGGCACCGCGGTGCTGCGCGGACAGGCGGCCGCGGAGCTGATGAAGAAGCATCACCCGGAGGAGCCGCACTGGTATCTCGCGGTGATCGGCAGCGACCCGACGGTGCGTGGCGGTGGTTTCGGTCAGGCGTTGATGAAGTCGCGGTTGGACCGCGTCGACGCTGAGCACGCCCCGGCCTATCTGGAGTCGAGCAATCCGGTGAACGTTCCGTATTACGAGCGGTTCGGTTTCGAGGTCACCGGTGAGATGGTGTTGCCGAACGGCGGCCCGAGCCTGATCCCGATGTGGCGGCAGCCTCGATAAGGGCAGTCAACGCCCGCTCGCGCGGGAAGAAGGGGCCTAGCTCCAGGAGTAGGTGGCGCGAAGGCGGGCGGCGATGATCTCGAACTTCTCGCGATCGAGGATCGCGCCTTCGCGGCGGATGCCTTCCTCGGGCACGTCGAGCACGCGGTCGAGGCGCACCCAGCTGGCGCGTCCCTCGTAGTCCCAGCTGCCCGAGCCGATGCCCACCCAGTCCGGGTCGCCCTGGTGGCGGTCCTGGCTGGACAGCATGAGCCCCAGCAGCGTGTTGCGATCGCGGCCCACCACCAGCACGGGGCGGTCTTTGCCGCGGGTCGGGTCGTCCTCGTAGACGACCCAGGTCCACACGATCTCGCCCGGGTCGGCCTGCCCGTCCAGGTCGGGTGCATAGACGATGCGACGGGCGCGGTGTGCGGTGGGGACGATGTTCTCGGTCACCGGCCGTCCGGCCGTGATTGCCGACTGCGCCTCCGTCGGAACCGCGCCGAGCGCCGTCAGGCCCACCTCGATACCGAACCGGATGCCCTGCTGGATGGTCCGGGACAGCCCGTCAGGCTGCTGCAAGTTGCGGATGAGCCTGGGCGCCTCGTTGAACACGAGTTGTTCCGCCAAACGCTGGAACGTCTTCCACTGCGACGCCATGGCATCGAGCATAGGGGAGTTTCCGGGCCACGATTTAGTCGCCGGGGTCCTCGCTAGATACCCTGGTAGCCGCGCGTGATACGCGCGGACCCATCGTCACCAGGAGATTCCCATCAGCAGTTTCGCCGACAAGACGTTCACTGCGCCGGCGCAGATTCGGAACTTCTGCATCATCGCCCATATCGACCACGGCAAGTCCACCCTGGCCGACCGCATGCTGCAGCTCACCGGCGTCGTCGACGACCGGTCGATGCGCGCGCAGTACCTGGACCGCATGGACATCGAGCGCGAGCGCGGCATCACGATCAAGGCGCAGAACGTCCGTCTGCCGTGGAAGGTTGGCGACGAAGAGTTCGTCCTGCACCTGATCGACACCCCGGGCCACGTCGACTTCACCTACGAGGTGTCGCGCGCGCTGGAGGCCTGTGAGGGCGCCGTGCTGTTGGTCGACGCCGCGCAGGGCATCGAGGCGCAGACCCTGGCCAACCTCTATCTGGCGCTGGACCGCGGATTGACCATCATCCCGGTGCTCAACAAGATCGACCTGCCGGCCGCCGACCCGGATCGCTACGCGGCCGAGATCGCGCACATCATCGGCTGCGAGCCGACGGACGTGCTGCGGGTGTCCGGCAAGACCGGCGCTGGCGTGACCGAGCTGCTCGACGAGGTGGTCCGGCTGGTCCCGGCGCCGACCGGCGACCCGGACGCCCCGACCCGCGCGATGATCTTCGACTCCGTTTACGACATCTACCGCGGCGTGGTCACCTACGTCCGTGTGGTGGACGGCAAGATCGTGCCGCGCGAGAAGATCGCGATGATGTCCACGGGGGCCACCCACGAACTGCTCGAGGTCGGCATCGTCTCGCCCGAGCCCAAGGCGTCGGAGGGGCTGGGCGTCGGCGAGGTGGGTTACCTCATCACCGGTGTGAAGGACGTCCGTCAGTCCAAGGTCGGTGACACCGTGACGACGGCCCGCAAGGGTGCCACCGAGGCGCTCACCGGGTACCGCGAACCCAAGCCGATGGTCTACTCGGGCCTGTACCCGGTCGACGGCTCGGACTACCCGAACCTGCGCGAGGCGCTCGACAAGCTGCAACTCAACGACGCCGCGCTGACCTACGAGCCGGAAACCTCTGTGGCACTTGGCTTCGGCTTCCGGTGCGGCTTCCTGGGCCTGCTCCACATGGAGATCACCCGCGAACGCCTGGAGCGGGAGTTCAACCTCGATCTCATCTCGACTTCGCCCAACGTGGTGTACCGGGTGGAGAAGGAAGACAACACCGAGCTGATCGTCACCAACCCGTCGATCTGGCCCGAGGGCAAGGTCCGTGCCGTCCACGAGCCGGTGGTGAAGACGACGGTCATCGCGCCCAGCGAGTTCATCGGCACCATCATGGAGCTGTGCCAGTCCCGCCGCGGCGAGCTGCAGGGCATGGATTACCTGTCGCCGGAACGCGTCGAATTGCGGTACATCATGCCACTCGGCGAGATCATCTTCGACTTCTTCGACTCGCTGAAGTCGCGCACCCGCGGTTACGCCTCGCTGGATTACGAAGAAGCCGGCGAGCAGGAAGCCGATCTGGTGAAGGTCGACATCCTGTTGCAGGGCGAGGCCGTCGACGCGTTCAGCGCCATCGTGCACAAGGACGGCGCGTCGGCCTACGGCAACAAGATGACGACCAAGCTCAAGGAGCTCATCCCGCGTCAGCAGTTCGAGGTGCCGGTGCAGGCTGCCATCGGCTCGAGAATCATTGCCCGCGAGAACATCCGGGCCATCCGCAAGGATGTGCTCTCCAAGTGCTACGGCGGTGACATCACCCGTAAGCGCAAGCTGCTCGAGAAGCAGAAGGAGGGCAAGAAGCGCATGAAAACCATTGGCCGGGTTGAGGTTCCGCAGGAAGCCTTTGTCGCTGCGCTGTCCACCGACGCGGCGAGCGACAAGCCCAAGAAGTAGCGATTTGTGCACGATTTTCCGCGGTGGCCGCGGAAAATCGTGCACAAATCACAAGTCAGACGACGCGCAGCACGGCCTTTCCGGCGACGCGGCGCCCCAACAACGCCTGGGCGGCGTCGGCGATGTTCTCCCACGAGTCCCGTAGTCCGATCTGCGGATCGATCTCGCAGTCGGCCAGCAGCGTCAGCAGGTAGTCCAGGTCGGCGCGAAACGGCGCCCGGACGGTGAAGGGCTCCAAGCGTTTCCGGTTCCCGATGCGCCGCTGCGCCTCGAAGTCGATCGTGGTGGGTTCGTTGGAGGCCATCCCGATGGACTGCACCGAGCCGCCGTCGGACACGAGACTGAAGGCCTGCGCCAACAGCTTTCCGCCGACGTTGTCGAGAACCCCGAACACCGGCTCGGTCACCATGTCGAGGCCGACCACCACTTCGGCGGCGCCCAATTCCTGCAGACCCTCGCCGCGGGGCGCGCTCCCGACGGCGGCCACCACGTGGGCGCCGGCCCGCGCCGCCAGTTGCACCGCGAACCGCCCGACCCCGCCGGACGCCCCGGTGATCAAAACCCGTCGGCCGACGACGGGGCCGAGGGCACGCAGGGCTTGCAGTGCGGTGACTCCGGCCACCGGCAGCGCCGCGGCATCCTCGAACTCGACGAACTCGGGCAGCTCGGCCAGATTGTCGGTCGATACGACGCGTCGCTCGGCCCAGCCGGCCTCGCCGGCGAATCCGACGACCCGGGCTCCCACCTGAGGTCCGGAGCCGTCGGCCGCGGCCTGTACCACCACGCCGGCGCTGTCCCAACCCGGGACTTCGCCCGGACGGCGCATCTGGTCGATGAAGTGGAGCTCACCGAAGTTCAGGGCAATCGCGTGCACCGCGATCACGGCCTGAGATTTCGTGGCCACGGGTTCGGCGACCTCGCCGAACCGGAGATTGGCGGGAGCGTCGGGGGCGTAGACGAGTGCGCGCATAAACGAGCCAACCCTGGACGTTATTCCCGTATTCCCGATATTCGGGCACGGTGACGCCGATGGTCGTGTCCTCGAGGTCAAACCCCGTTGCGCGGCAACAAAAGACGACACATCGGCCCGGCGGGTTGTTCCCATTGCATCGTTCTGAGTGCAACGCTATCTACTCGGCGCGTCGCGACCTAACTTGCTCGGTGTGTCGAAAGAACTTCACCTTCTCGCCTTCGGCAACACCCGATCCGCCGGACCGTGGCGGCACCCGGATGCGGACAACAGCACCGCCGGTGTACGTCGCCGGCTCATCAAGCACGCGCAGCTGGCGGAAGCGGGCACCTTCGACGCGCTGTTCTTCGCAGACGGGCTGAATTACGGGCCACCGGCTACGTGGGCGTACAAGATTCCCGAGGATTTCGAACCCTTGACCGCGACGGCCGCGCTGTCGTCGGTGACCGACCGCATCGGTTTGGTGGTCACCGGCTCGGCGACGCTGCAGCATCCCTTCCACCTTGCGCGGCAACTGCTTTCGCTTGATCACCTCAGTGGTGGGCGGGCCGGCTGGAATCTGGTGACCAGCTTTGCCCGGGCGGCCGCAGACAATTTCAGCGCCAGGGGCGTCGTCGATCACGACGAACGCTACGCGATCGCCGAGGAGGCGCTCGACGTGGTTCGGAAGCTCTGGGATGGCTGGGGCGAGGACACGATCATCGAGGATCGCGCCGCGGGAGTGTTCCACGACGTCAACAAGATTCGCCCCGCAGATCATCACGGCAAGTACTTCGACGTGACGGGCCCGCTGGGCGCCTCCCGCTCCGCGCAGGGCCAGCCCGTCATCTTCCAGGCCGGAGCTTCAGCTACCGGAAGGACTTTCGCCGCCAAACACGCTGAGGTCATCTTCACGAGCCACGGCAACCGTGGCCGGGCGCAAGAGTTCTACCGCCAGATTCATCAGGAGGCGCGGCGTCTCGGACGAGGTACCCCACCGCTGATCACCCCGTCGTTCCGCTACGTCATCGGCTCGACCGACGACGAGGCGCGCCGCGCCGAACGTGACGAGTACGACTACTTCAGCCCCGAATATCAGGCCGCGTGGTTGCTCGAAGTCGAAGTCGACGTCACCGGCGCGGACCTCGACGGGCCGGTACCCGCCTCGGCATTTCCCGATTCGACGGAGACCCACCAGACGGCGCTGGCCGGATACCGCGCGTTGGCCGCGGAAAGCCCGACGGTGCGGGACTTCCTGTATCGCACCGTCAACGGCTGGGGCGCAGGCGTGGTCGGCACCCCGGAACAGATCGCCGATGAGATCGAAGAATGGTTGACCGAAGGCGCCGCAGACGGTTTCGTCCTTCGTGATTCGGGATTGCCCGGTCAGGCCGAGTTGTTCGTCGATCAGGTGGTGCCGGTGCTGCGCAAGCGCGGCCTGTTTCGCCACGAATACGCGGGTACGACGCTGCGATCTCACCTCGGCCTGGAAAGTCCGACTCGTTCGCCGTCCGATCACTCGTCGGAGGCCCGGTGACGCAGCCATTCATCCTGGCCGGCTTCACCATGTCGACGGTGTCGCACGGCAATTTCGGTATGTGGCGGCACCCGCAGGATCAGACGTCGCGGTACACCGACCTTCGGTACTGGGTGGAACTCGCACAACTGTTGGACGCTGGTGGTTTCGACCTGCTCTTCATCGCGGATGCGGTCGGCCAGCTCGATGTCTTCGGCGGCAGTGCCGAGGCGGCCCTGACCGGCGCGGTACAGACGCCGGTGACCGATCCCTTGCTCGCCGTGTCGGCGATGGCGGCCGCCACGGAGCATCTCGGGTTCGGCATCACCGTGTCCACCACCTATGAGAGTCCATATCTGCTGGCGCGCAAGTTCAGTACGCTCGACCACCTCACCGGTGGACGGATCGGGTGGAACATCGTCACTTCGCTGCTGGACAGCGCCGCCCGCAACATCATCGGACGCGACCGGCAGATCCCGCACGATGAGCGGTACGCGATGGCTCAGGAATTCCTCGAGGTCACCTACAAGCTGTGGGAAGGGTCCTGGGAGCCCGGAGCGGTGCTGCGTGACCCGGACCGCGGCGTCTACACCGACGCCGGCAAGGTCCACCCGATCGGGCACCAGGGCCGCTACTTCAGTGTGCCGGGGGCGCATCTGGTCGAGCCGTCCCCGCAACGGACCCCCGTGTTGTTCCAGGCTGGAACATCGCCGGCGGGAAGGGAATTCGCGGCCCGCAACGCCGAGTTGGTGTTCGCCAGCGACCCCAGGCCGGATGTGTTGCGCGCCAATATCGCCGATATCCGCCGCCGCGCAGTGCAATACGGGCGACGTCCAGACGCCATCAAGTTTCTGACCTCGATCGAGGTCGTCACTGACAGCACCGACGCCGCCGCCCGGGCGAAGGCCGACGAGTTGGCGGGTTATCACGATCTGGAAGCCGGTCTGGTGCTGCTGTCGGCATTGTCGGGTGTCGACTGGTCTGACTACGGAGTGGACCGGCCGATCGAACAGTTCGACACCGACGCAAGTCGGTCGATCCTGGCCGCGGTAGCCGATCCCGATGTCCGCCAACGTCTTACCCTGCGTGACTACGCCGGTGGCCTCGGCGGCTTCGGCGGCGAACTGTTCGTCGGCTCGGGCCGCAGCGTCGCCGACGACCTGGAGCGCTACGCGGACCACACCGGCGTCGACGGCTTCAACATCGCCTATCACATAACACCGGGCAGCTTCGCCGATGTCGCCAAATACCTGATCCCGGAACTGCGCACACGCGGACGGGCGCGCGAAGCCGGTCATTCGGGGACGTTGCGGCAGCAGATCTTCGGCGGTTCGGCTCTACTGCCCGACGATCATCCGGGTGCCGCGTTTCGGCACCAAAGAATCCCGTCGATTTGATCGCTGCCGCATCTGGTGCTGATCAGGCAAGGTGAACAACAGCAAATCATCCGGTAAAGAACTGTGCGGCAAGGCATTACGCGATGCGCACGGTGGAAAGGCAGGTGCCCGTGTCCGCACCGAATCGCGTAGAACTTGCCGGTCGCACGCTGGCTTCCGCGCAAGGCCATGGGCTGCAGGGCGATGCGCTGGGATTCTGGGGGGTCTTCGCACAGGGCCTGGCGGCCGCCGCGCCCAGCGTCGCGCTCGCATCTGTGCCCTTCGCGTTGTTCGTGGCCGCCGGTAGTGGGGCGACTTGGGCAGTGCTCGTCGGTCTGGGTATCACGGTGCTGATCGCCACCACGATCAGCTTCCAGGCCAGACGCACCGTGTCGTCCGGCTCACTCGGCACCTATACCGGTAATGGGCTCGGACCAGGGTTCGCCTACACAGCCGGTTTCAGCCTGTTGATCGGCTACATCGGTTTCGCCACCACGGGAACCCTCGGTGGTGTCGTCTACCTCGACTCGTTCCTGGATTCCATCGGATTGGGTTCGCAGGCAACATGGTTCCGTCTCCTGCTGGTGGTGGTCATCGTCGGCGTGGCGACCTATCTGCCGTTCCGTGGTGCGTCCATCGCTGCCAAGTACGAGCTGGTTTTCGAACTGATCGCCATCGCGTCGATTCTGGTGATCATCGTCGCCGCGTATCTCGGATATGGATTCCGCGTCGACTGGGATCAGTGGAACCCGGCGCACCTGGGCAGCAGTTCCACCTTCATCGCCGCGGTGTCCGCCGTCGGTTCGTACGCGGGCTTCGAGAGCGTTGCCTCCCTGGGCGCGGAAGCCAAAGACGCACACCGCAATATCGCCCGATCCCTGCTGCGCGTGGTGCTGCTGCTGGGCGTGCTCTATGTCGTGTCGACGTACCCGCAGATCCTGCTCTTCAACTCCATCGACGGTGACAAGGCGATCCTGCCGCAGCTCGCGGACTCCACCGGCGTGCATTGGGTGAACCAGGTTGTCAGCGGAACCGTCGCGATCGCATTCATCGTGTTCGTCACCGCGGTGACGACCGCCGCGGCGCGGTCGCTGTTCACTTTCGCCCATGAAGGGGCGTTGCCCGCGGCGTTGACCAAGGTGCATCCCAAATACCAGACGCCGTGGGTCGGCATCGCCTTCATCGGCGTGCTGTCCTTCGTCTTCTCCGTTGCGGCGACCGTGAGCTCGGCCGGCCGTGTGGTGTTCGACGTCTACGGCGGTTACGTGTCCAACTGGGGGTTCCTGATCAGCTATCTGCTGGTCGTCGTCGCAACGCCGATCTGGCTGTACAAGATTCGGGCGCTGACGCCACTGCGATTGATCGTCTCGGCGGCCGCGACGCTGGCCATCGGGTACGTCATTTTCAGCAACTTCTACCCAGCGCCCAAGTTCCCGTTCAACATCCTGCCGCTGATCTACGGGGGCATCCTGCTGGCCGGGCTGGCCTGGTACTGGTATCTCAAGCGTTCCAAGCCAGAGGTCGCGCGCCGGATCGGCAGCATCCAGACCCTGTCCGAATCCGAGCAGCAGCGGCTCGTCGACGCAGGCATCCTCGAAGTGCTCGATCACCGGGTCCAACAGCCGAGTGTCGATGAGCCGAGCGTCGATCAGGCAAGTGTCGATGAGGCGAGTGCCGATGAGGACACTGAGCCGCAGCGAGACAAGGAACCGGTCGCACCATGACACTGGCAGCAGAACGTGGCGTCACAAGCTGGACCGTGACGCCGGCGACGCCGACCGATCATCCGCTGATCGCCGATTTCCTGGCCACCACCACCGGCATCGCCGGACGGAAGTTCGCGGCCGACTCCCGCGATGTCGCAGAGCAATTCGACGACACTCTTCCCGGGGCGCTGGTGGTGGTGCGCGATGACGCGCGCCGGGTACGGGGCTACGCGGCGCTGCACGAGCCGCACGGGCTGGCACCGGAGTTCCTGGCCGACTTCGTCTTCGACCCGGCCGTCGCCCGACCCATCATCGACGACACCGTTGCGGCGGTGGTGGCCAGGTTCGAACGGGAAGCCGCTGCCGTACCGAAAGCATTCCTGCGCAGCTTCATCGGGCCCACGCAGCAGACCGCGCTCGACGCCTTGATCCGGCTCGGTGCCACCGAGGAAGGCCGGTTCATCCGGACCCGCAAGCCACTCGATGCCGAAGACGTCGAGGACCTCCGGGCTCTGACGTTACCCGGGCTCACGTTGTTGAGCTGGCCGGAAGTGATCGAGCGAGCCCTGACCGAGCAGGTACGCACGCTGCAGTTCGACACGTTCCTCGAACACTTCGGCAACATGTCCAAGACCCCGGAGAGCTTTGCCCACCACATCGAGAGCCGTTCTTTCGCACCGGATTTCAGTAACGCGGTGGTCGACGAAGGGGGCGAGGTGGTCGGGTACGTGCTGGGTTCGACCTACACCCATCTGACCGGCGGCGGTGAGGAGCGCAGCGCGCACACCGATTACATCGGCGTACGCGCAGATCAACGCAAGCGGGGTATCGGTGAGTTCCTGCTGCGCAAGATCTGGCTCGCGGCGGTGCGGCGCGGTCTGTCGATCGCGTCACTGGGCACCGACATCAACAACGCGAGCAAGGCGCATCTGCTGTATGCGCGACTGGGATATGTCGCGGTCGAACACCAGTCCGCGTACCGCATCGACGCCGGAGGGGGCGCCAAATGAGTTCCGCCACAACCTATCTACAGAACGCCACCGCCGACCTCGGTGAACTGCGAGCGCACTTCGCACCGGCCTTCGCCAAGATCGCCGAGGCGAACCTGGAACGCGAACGCACCCGCACCTTTCCGCACGAGCAGGTGAGCCTGCTCAACGAAGCAGGATTCGGAACGCTGCGAATCCCTTTGGACCACGGTGGTTTCGGCGCTTCACTGCAGCAGGTGTTCCTCCTGCTCGCCGACCTGGGCGAGGCCGACGCCAACGTCTCGCACATCTGGCGCAACCATCTGGCCTTCGTCGAAGACCGTCTGAATGCGCCGGTTTCGGACACCAACGACATCTGGCTCGAGCGGTTCCGTGCGGGTGAATTCGTGGGCGGCGGCTGGACCGAAGCCAACAATGTCACGCTGGCCAACCTGGTCACCACCGTCGCCGAGGAGGCGGACCACTACCGGGTGACCGGCACGAAGTTCTATGCCACCGGCAGCCTTTACGCCGGCTGGCTCGACGTGCTCGGCCGCGGTGATGACGGCGAACTGCTCACCGCACTTGTGCGCGCCGACGGCCCCGGGGTCACCCTGATCGACGACTGGGACGGATTCGGCCAGCGCACGACGGCCAGCGGGACCGCCCGCTATGAGCGGGTACGAGCCGAACGCGGCGACGTGTTTCCGGCGGCCGAGCGGTTCGCGTATCAAGGGCACTTCTACCAGACGGCGATGTTGTCGGTGCTCACCGGAATCACTCGGGCGGCGCTGCGGGACGGGTCGGCGGCGTTGATCGGGCGCAAGCGCAACTATCCGCAGGGACTGACCGAGGTGCCTTCCGACGACGCACAGCTGCTGGCCGTCATCGGTGAGGTGTCCGCCGACGCGTTCGCGGCGGAGGCCGCGCTTGCCAGGGCCGGCGAGGCGCTGGACCGGATCGCCGGCGATGACGACGGCGCGCAGCGGCGGCTGATCGCGGCCGAAGTGGCCGTGTCCCAGGCGCAGCTGGTGATCATCGCGGCCGCCCTGCGCGCCACCACGAACGTGTTCGACGCGCTCGGTGCGTCCGGGGTGTCCGAAGAGCGTGGCCTGGACCGACATTGGCGTAACGCTCGCACGCTGGCGTCGCACAACCCGCGGGTGTACAAGGCGCGCATCCTCGGCGATCACCTCATCAACGGCGCCGACCCGGTGCCGAACTTCGCGGCGCTAGGGCGTGGGGGACAAGGAAATTAGGCGGCCCACCGCCGTTTGGTCAGAGCGCGTGATGCGGTCCTGCTGAGTGATGGTGGGGATGTAGCCCGGGGATCATCATCGGCACGTCGGCGCGGTAATCGCGGTACGAGTCGCCGAGGCTGGCGACCAGATCGTGCTCCTCGAGCTGGATCGCGATCAGGATGTACCCGGTGGTGGCGAGCGAGAACATCAGGTGCCCCGCCGTCATCGTCGGAGTGGCCCAGAACGCGACGAGGAAGCCGACCATGATCGGGTGCCGCACCACGCGGTAGAACAGCGTGGTCCGGAAAGGCAAGTCGCGGTACGGCTCTCCGCGCCACGCCAGGTACACCTGCCGCAGCCCAAACAGATCGAAATGGTTGATCATGAACGTCGACGTCAGCACGATCGCCCAGCCCGCCCAGAACAGCGTCAGCAGCACATAGCGCCCAGCCGGAGCGCTGACGTTCCAGATGACCTGTGGCATGGTCCGCCACTGCCAGTAGAGCAAGCCCAGCAGCAGGCTTGCCAGCAGGACGTAGGTGCTGCGTTCGACCGACTGCGGCACAACGCGCGTCCACATCCGTTTGAACGCCGGCCGCGCCATCACGCTGTGTTGCACCGCGAACAGGCCGAGCAGGATCACGTTGACCACCACCGCCTCGCCGATCGATGCGGTGATCCCGTGGTCGACGGTGCGGGGCACCACCACATTGCCCACGAAGCCGATGGCATAGAGGAACGAGACCAGGAACACCGCGTAACACAGCGCCCCGTAGCCGAGTGTCAGATAGCGCTTCATCCTGTCCTCCGATTCTCGGAATGATCCGGTGACGCCGTCCGCACCGGTCGACTTGCGCGCAGCATCGGGGAAGGCCCTAGATGCGGCCTGGATGTCGGAAACAAGTGCTGCGCGGCGGCCTGGCCGCAACGATGAAGGAGGGGCCGGCAGATCGCCGGTCCGTGAAGTCACACCCGGCGCCGCAGCCCCTGGTCACTCTTCCAATATATTCCTCGCCGACCAGACGCGAAAACCCCCAAATTCAGCAGAATTTGGGGGTTTTCACGACTGCTCGGCGAGGGTTAGGGCGAACCCTCGGCGATGCGGCGGACCGCGTCGATGAACACGTCGATCTCCTCGAACGTGTTGTAGAACGCGAACGACGGACGGACCGTCGCTTCGAGTCCCAGGCGCCGCAGGATGGGCTGGGCGCAGTGATGCCCGGCCCGCACCGCGATGCCTTCGGCGTTGAGCGCCTTGCCGACCTCCAACGGTTCGTGCCCGGCCAACACAAAGGACAGCACACTGGCCTTCTCGTCCGCCGTGCCCACGAGTCGCACTCCCGGAATGGCCGCCAACCGCGGGGTGGCGTACTCCAGCAGGGCGTGCTCGTACGCCGCAATTCGTTCGATGCCAATGCGTTCCACGTACCGGATCGCCTCGCCGAGCCCCACGGCGTCGGCGATGTTGCCGGTGCCGGCCTCGAACTTGTTCGGCGGTCCCTGGAACACCGAACGCTCCAGCGTCACGTCGGCGATCATGTTGCCGCCACCCTGCCAGGGCGGGGTTTCGGCCAGCACGTCCTCGCGGCCGTACAGCACGCCGATGCCCGTCGGCCCGAAGATCTTGTGCCCGGAGAACACGAAGAAATCGGCACCGAGTTCGGCGACGTCGATCGGGATGTGCGGGACGGACTGCGCACCGTCGATCAGCACCCGGGCGCCGTAGCGGTGGCCCAGTTCGACGATCGTCTTGACCGGCGTCACCGTGCCGAGTGCATTCGAAACCTGCGTGGCCGCAACCAGTTTCGTCCGCGGGCCCAGCAGGTCCTCGAACTCGCCGAGTAGCAGGTTGCCGGCATCATCGACGGGAGCAACCTTGATGACCGCGCCCGTCTGCTTGGCGATCAGCTGCCACGGAACGATGTTGGCGTGGTGCTCCAGGTGGGTGATGACGATCTCGTCGCCCGGGCCCAGGTGCTTGCCACCCCACGCGTACGCCACCAGGTTGATGGCCTCGGTCGTACCGCGGACGAAGATGATCTCTTCGGTCTTCGACGCGCCGATGAACCGCCGGACCGCCTCACGGGCATCCTCGTAGGCATCCGTGGCCCGCGCCGCCAACTCATGCGCGGCCCGGTGGATGTTCGAGTTCTCGTGGGCGTAGAAGTACGACAGCCGGTCGATGACCGACTGCGGCTTCTGCGTCGTGGCCGCGTTGTCGAACCAGATCAGCGGTTTGCCGTTGACCGTCTCCTTGAGGATCGGGAAATCGGCCCTGATCGCGTGGACGTCGAAGACCTCGTGATCGTCCTGGATGGACGGCACGGGCTCGGCGGGCCCGGGAGCCACCGCCGGGGACTGCAGGAAGTAGTAATTCCCGGCGTCTTCCGACGATGACGGCGGCGCACCGGACCAGTTGAGCTCTGGCACCGTCGGAACGGTGCCCGGCCAGGTCGGTGCGGAGCCCCTCGGCGCGACAGGAGCGCTTGGCGGCGCGGCAAGGACCCCCGGCACCGTCGGGACCAGACCCGACGGCACCGCGAACGCTTCCAGTCCACCGAACGGCACCACCGGGCTCACCGCGTTACCGCGCGGTGCGACCGGCGCCGTGCCCGGCGGAATCCCTTCCGGCCCAGGCGAAGTCGGGGCCGGCGCGAACAGCTCCGGCACCGATACGAACTCGCCCGGCGTGCCCGGGTGTGCCAGACCGGCCGCGGTGGCGCCTGCCGACGTCGCCGTGGTCGCATCCGGGGCCACCCCGCGCGGTGCCACCTGAGTGGTCACCGGCGGGCTGTCCGGACCGGGCCGCAGACTGGTGGCGTAGATCTGGCTCGCCAGCGCCGAGAGTTGGGCTTCGCTCAGTGCCGTCTGTTCGCTCCCGCTCAGTGGCAGATCACTTGTACTCATGGAAGTGGTCCACTCCGACGTCCTCGAGGACCGCCAGTGCGTCGTCGGTGAGCACCGCCAGCGACGAGTACAGCGTGACCAGGTAGGACGCGATCGCCGACCGGTTGATGCCGGTGAAGCGGACCGACAGGCCCGGGGCCTGCTCGCCGACCAGTCCCGGCTGGAACAGGCCGACCACGCCCTGGCGCTCCTCGCCGGTGCGGACCAGGATGAACTTCGTCTTCCCGTCCACCACCGGCACCTTGTCCGACGGGACGATCGGGATGCCGCGCCAGGTGATGAACTGGGCGCCGAAGAGGCTGACGACTGGTGGCGGCACGCCGCGACGGGTCGCTTCCCGGCCGAACGCCGCCACCCCGAGCGGGTTGGTCAGGAAGAACGCCGGGGTCTTCCACACCTTGGTGATCAGCGAGTCGAGATCGTCCGGGGTCGGGGTGCCGCGCAGCGTCTGGATGGTCTGCTCGGGCGTGACCTGCGACAGCAACCCGTACTCCGGGTTGTTGATCAGCTCGGACTCCTGGCGTTCCTTGATGGTCTCGATGGTCAGCCGCAGCTGCTGGGCGACCTGGTCGTGCGGGCTGGAGTAGAGGTCGGAAACTCGGGTGTGCACGTCGAGCAGCGTCGAGATGGAGCGCAGCGTGTACTCGCGCGGGCTCGTCTCGTAGTCGACGTAGGTCTCCGGCAGCGGGTCCTCGTTGCCCGAACCCTGCTCGGCGTGGATGGCGACCTGCTCGGGGTTCACCACGCGGTTCACGCGGTAGATACCGGCCTCAACAGGCACCCAGCTAAGCAGGTGCAGCAGGAATCGCGGGGTGATGGTCGACAGTTGTGGAACTGTCTTGGTGGCATTGGCTAGCTGCCTTGCGGCGAGATCGCCGAGGGCCTGCGATTCGTTCTGCGCAGACGTCATGGGGGGCTACCTCCGACGGGTTGGTGTTTGGGGATCCGGCGGCCACGATACGGCTTTACCGCAGCCGACACAGCCTTAGCGCGCATCGCGACCGAAACCAGTTCGATCATGAGCCGGTGTGATGAATTCGGTCGTGGCTTTTCCGCGCGAGTGACGTATGGTAGGCGGCATGACCCACGACGGATCGCTGCGCATGCCCATGCGGCGCTGCTTCGTCGTGCCGTGTTGTTGTTGTTGATTTTCGGACGCCGGCCCTCTGCGTTCTGCCCGCCCATCTTCTGGCGGAGCACGTATACGCGCTGTTCACAGCCACCAGAAAGCAACACAGCAATGTCCTCCTCCCTGCTCGCAGCCACCCGCACCTCCGTCGCGGTCCGCCGTACCGTGCGCCGGGACGCTGAGATCGCCCGGATGACCCGCTACCGCGGTGGCACCTATTCGCCGACCGTCGACACCGTGGTGTTCGCCGACGGGACAACTGCGCGCACCGATCTGATCCGGCTGAACCCGAACATCGACGCGTACTCGCTCGACTTCCTCGGCGTGGCCCCCACCCGGCCGTCGCAGTACCGCCCGGCGAACTGGTCGGCGGTCCCCAACGTGGCGGCGCGCGCCTTCGAGGCCGAGGTGGACTGGATCATCCGCAACTCGTACCCGACTCTCGGCACCGTCGAGCTGAGCCGCCGCGTGCGGGCGGCCGGCCATCTCAGCGGTGACGCGCACCTGGCCGAGCACGAGGCCATCGCCGCGACCCAGGCCGCGATCTGGCATTTCACCAACGGCCTGCGCTTGGACAACCGGCCCCTCAATGTGCCGGTCGCGGTCACCCGGGAACCGGGCGCCATCACCTTCGAGTTCGACGGCGAACCGCAATTGGGCAGCTACACCGTGGAATTGACCAGCGATACGGCCGTCTCGCTGGTGCTCCAGAAGTCGGTCGACGGGTCCTCGTGGCGCGAAGTCGCCGCGTCGGGACTCAACGTCGCCGCCGGCTACGGCCGCCACCGCCGCGGCATCGGGGTCGGGGCCACCGCCTCGGACAGCCGTCCGGGCCGCCAGCACCGCGGGTACCGCTTCTACCGGCTCCAGGTGCTCGCCGACAGCGGGGCATTCGTCGACGTCGAAGACGTGACTTTCACGCTCCACGGCTCCGGCCACTACCGCAACGCCGAACGCGTTGTCGCGCTGTACAACTACCTCGTCGCCGGTGCCGAAACCGCGCGCCGGCTGACGGTGGTGCCGCGGCTCGTGACCGATCGCGCCGTCGTCGGCGACGTCGTGGGCCCGTTCCGGTTCGAGGCGACCGACGCTGCCACGCTCACCGCGGTGGGCGGCACGGTCGTCGATGCGGCGGGAGAACCGATCACCGCCCCGGTCGTCCCGGGCAGTGACATCTACCTGCGTCCCCTGTCAGGTGCGCGTCGGGTGACCGTCACCGCGAGTGTGCCTGCGGCACAGAACGGATTCGGCGGCCGGGTCATCACCGGGGTGGCGCACGACAGCAGCCTGACGCCCGTCGCCCTCGCGGTACCGACGCCGACCGTCATCGACTTCGAGCTGACCTTCTAGCCGAAATCGCTTGTCACATCGGCGCGTTCGCGGGCTGGAACACCCCGCTGCTGTCGGCTTCCTCTTCGGCCCGGATGACGTGCACGACGGCGTTGATCAGTGCCAGGTGGGTGAACGCCTGCGGGAAGTTGCCCAGGTGCCGGCCGGTGCGCGGCTCGATCTCCTCGGCGTAGAGATGCAGCGGGCTGGCGAACGACAGCAGCTTCTCGCACAGGTGCCGGGCCCGGCTCACTTCGCCGATCTCGACCAGCGCGGACACCAGCCAGAACGAGCAGATGGTGAAAGTGCCTTCCTCGCCGGACAATCCGTCGTCGGTCTCCTCGGTGCGGTAGCGCAGCACCAGACCTTCCTCGGTCAGCTCTTCGGCGATGGCCATCACCGTCGCGCGCACCCGTGGGTCGTCGGCGGGCAGGAACCGGGTGAGGATCGCCAGCAGCAGTGAGGCATCCAGTGCGTCGTCGCCGTACCGCTGGGTCAGCACGCCGCGGTTGTCGACGCCGTGGGCCAGGACGTCTTCCTTGATCTCGTCGGCGATCTTGCGCCACTGCTGCGCGTAGGACTTTTCCCCTTGCAGTTCAGCGAGTTTCGAGCCGCGATCCAACGCGACCCAGCACATGATCTTGCTGGACGTGAAGTGCTGCGGCTCGCCGCGCACCTCCCAGATGCCGCGGTCGGGTTCCTTCCAGTGCTTGATCGCTTCTTCCACTTGGTTTTTCAGCACCGGCCACAGCATCTCGGGAATCTGCTCACGGGACTTGGCGTGCAGATACACCGAGTCGAGCATGGTGCCCCAGATGTCGTGCTGCATCTGGTTGTAGGCGCCGTTGCCGATCCGGACCGGCCGCGAGTAGTCGTAGCCGGACAGGTGGTGCAGTTCCTCTTCGACGAGGCTGCGTTCGCCGCCGACGCCGTACATCACCTGAAGTGGGTGGCGCTCACCGTTGTTGGCGCCCGAGACGTCGGCGATGAACGAGAAGAAGTCGTCGGCCTCGCGGTCCAGCCCCAGGGTGTACAAGCCCCACAATGCGAAGGTGGAGTCCCGGATCCACGAGTACCGGTAGTCCCAGTTCCGTTCGCCCTGCGGCGTTTCCGGCAGCGACGTGGTACTCGCCGCCAACAGGGCGCCGGTCGGGGAGTAGGTCAGGCCCTTGAGGGTCAGCGCGCTGCGCTGCAGATACGACCGCCACGGGTGGTCCGGGAAGTCGCCGACGTTGATCCACTGCCGCCACGCCTCGCTGGTCTTCCACATCTTGTCGGAGGCCTCGTCGAAGGTCTGCGGCGCGGGGTGCTTCGACCACGACAGCGCGACGAAAACCTTGTCGCCCTCGGTGAGTCGGGTCCGCGCCCGGGCCTCGTGGCCCTCCAGACCGATGCGCAGATTGGTGGTGAGCCGCAGCGTCGGGTGCGCTTCGGGGTTCTTGCCGGCCCGCGCGATCGCCTCGCCGTAGGCAGCGGCCGAGTACTCCCACGCCGCGCTCTCGCGGTGGTAGTCGAACGACGGCTCACAGCTCATGACGAACTCGACGGTGCCGCTGACGCAGCGGACGGTGCGCAGCAGGATGTGCTCGGCGTCCCAGTCCATCGGGGTACGACGGTGCGTGCGGGACCGGGTCTCGATGTCGTGCCACGGCCCCATCACGAGGGCGTCGCGCACGATGGCCCAACCGGTGTGCGTCTGCCACGTGGTCTCCAGGATCAGTGAGCCCGGCAGGTACCGCCGCGCCGACGGCACCGTCACGCCGTAGGGCGCCAGGCGGAAGTGGCCGGCACCGCGGTCCAGGATCGAGCCGAAGACGCTGGGGGAGTCCGGCCGCGGCACGCACATCCACTCCACGGAGCCCGCCGACGAGATCAGGCAGGTGTTCTCGCAGTCGGACAGGAACGCGTAGTCCGCGATCGGCGGAAACGGCGTGCGCACCGCCGCGGAGATCGCACCGCTCGTCAGTGAATCGGCGCCCGCAGGGGCAAGGTGGGGAATCCCGTGGCCGTTCGCCAGGATGTGGCCTGGGTCGCTCGACGGGCCCGATTCATCAGTGTGTGGCAGCACCATGTCGCACATCATCGACTCAATCTGTGGTTGCCGTCCACCGAAAGCCCGGACAAGGCCTGCCCGATTCAACCCGTCGCGATCCGAAACGGCGCACACCGTAGGCTGGAATCGATGAACGGCATTCTGAATTGGTGGGACGGCGTCGAGCTGTGGCTGTCCGGTCTGTCGTTCGTGCTGCAGACGATCATCGTGATGCCGGTGGTGCTGGGCCTGGCATATGGCCTGGCAGTGGTGCTCGACGTGGCTCTGGGCTACACCATCACCCTGCTGCACCGGGCCCGCCATGTCGAGGAGGACGCGCTGTGAACGGACTGCCGCAGTCACGGGTGACGTTGATCCTGGTGCTGCTGGTGGTGCTGGTAATTGTCACGTGGCTGCTGACTCGCTGAGCAGTTACTGCGAAGCAACTTCTGATATTCTTCCCGCCATGCACGCAGCGTCCGGCACTACCGAGGGCCACATCTTGGCTCTCATTGCCGTGGGTACCCGCGCTGTTGCTGACGTCGCCTGTTGTCGCTGACCCGTTTCCGTCCGCGGTTTCTCGGGTCGGCGTCGGCTTCTGCAATGCCCACGTGCTGATTCATCACCCTTGCCGTGTGACGGAGTAGTTCATCCGTAAACCAGCAAGGAAGGTTCACCCAATGCACAAGATCATCAAGAACTGGCGGGCCGCCACCGCGGTCGCTGCCGTTGCTGCGAGCACCGCTGTGCTCGCCGCCTGCGGTGGCGGAGCGAGTGACACCGCCGGCGGTGGCGGTGCGCAGTCGGGTGCCAACACCACCCTCACCCTGGTGGCGTACTCCGTGCCGGAGCCCGGCTGGAGCAAGATCATCCCGGCGTTTGCGGCCACCGCCGAGGGCAAGGGCGTCGCCGTCACGACGTCGTACGGCGCCTCCGGCGACCAGTCGCGCAAGGTTGAGTCGGGCGCCCCGGCCGACATCGTGAACTTCTCGGTCGAACCGGACGTCACCCGCCTGGTGAAGGCCGGCAAGGTCAGCAAGGACTGGAACGCCGACGCCACGAAGGGCATCCCGTTCACCTCGGTGGTGTCGCTGGTCGTGCGCAAGGGCAACCCCAAGGGCATCAAGGACTGGGACGACCTGCTCAAGCCGGGCATCGAGGTCGTCACCCCCAGCCCGCTGAGCTCGGGTTCGGCCAAGTGGAACCTGCTGGCGCCCTACGCCGTCAAGAGCAACGGCGGCAAGGACGCCCAGGCCGGCATCGATTACGTGCGGCAGCTCGTCGTCGAACACATCAAGACCCGTCCGGGTTCGGGCCGCGAAGCCACCGACCTGTTCCTGCACGGCACCGGTGACGTGCTGATCAGCTACGAGAACGAAGCCATCAACGTCGAGCGTCAGGGCAAGGACGTCGAGCACGTCAACCCGGCGCAGACCTTCAAGATCGAAAACCCGGTGGCCGTCGTGACGTCGGGTCCGCATCAGGACAAGGCCAACGCGCTGAAGAACTTCCTCTACACCGCGGACGGGCAGAAGCTGTGGGCGCAGGCCGGGTTCCGTCCGGTCGATCCTGCCGTGACTGCTGATTTCGCCAAGGACTTCCCGACCCCGGAGAAGCTGTGGACCATCGCTGACCTCGGTGGATGGAAGACGGCCGATCCGGCGTTGTTCGACAAAGACAATGGCAGCATCACCAAGATCTACAAGCAGGCCACTGGATGACATCCGCTGTTGAGTTCGACGACCTCCCGGCCCGGTCCGAGTCCGCCAGCAATGGTGGCTCGACCGGGCCGGGGTCCGGCGTGCGGCACGCCTTCGGCACCACGTCGCTGCGGGTCGGAGCGGCGAGCATCTGGCTGTCCGTCATCGTCCTGCTGCCGCTCGCCGCGATCGTCGTCCAGTCCGCCCGCGGCGGCTGGGGGTACTTCTGGTCCGCGGTCACGTCGAATTCGGCCATCGCGTCCTTCCGGGTGACGCTCGAGGTCTCGGCGGCCGTCGCGCTCATCAACCTGGTCTTCGGACTGTTGGTGGCGTGGGTGCTGACCCGGGACGACTTCGTCGGTAAACGACTGGTGGACGCGGTCATCGACCTGCCGTTCGCGCTTCCGACCATCGTGGCCAGCCTCGTGATGCTGGCGCTGTACGGTCCGGCCAGCCCGGTCAACCTGCATCTGCAGCACACCAAGTGGGGCATCGGCGTCGCGCTGCTGTTCGTCACGCTGCCATTTGTGGTGCGGTCGGTACAGCCGGTCTTGCTCGAACTGGATCAGGAGACCGAGGAGGCGGCCGCCTCGTTGGGCGCCAACAACTTCGTGATCTTCACCAAGGTGGTCCTTCCTGCGCTGCTGCCATCGCTGCTGTCGGGTGCGGGCCTGGCCTTCTCCCGGGCCATCGGCGAATTCGGTTCGGTGGTCCTGATCGGTGGTGCGGTGCCCGGCGAGACCGAGGTGTCCTCGCAGTGGATCCGCACGCTGATCGAGAACGACGATCCCACGGGTGCGGCGGCGATCTCGATTGTGCTGCTGCTGGTTTCGTTTGTCGTGCTGTTCGTGCTGCGGGTCATCGGATCGCGTGCGGCCAAGCGTGAGGAGCTCTCGGCATGACCCTCTCACCGCTGGTCCGCTACCTCGCCCGGTATGTGGCGCTCGCCTACATCGCGGTGCTCGTCATCGTGCCCGTCGGCCTGATCCTGTGGCGGACATTCCAGCCCGGCCTGGGCGAGTTCGTCACCCAGATCACCACGCCGGCAGCGGTTTCCGCGCTGCAATTGTCATTGCTCGTCGTCGCCATCGTGGTGCCGCTCAACGTGCTGTTCGGGGTGCCGACCGCATTGGTGCTGGCCCGCAACAGGTTCCGCGGCAAGAGTGTGCTGCAGGCGGTGATCGACCTGCCGTTCGCGGTGTCGCCCGTCGTCGTCGGTGTGGCCCTGATCCTGTTGTGGGGATCGGCCGGCCTGCTCGGCTTCGTCGAGAACAGCTGGGGATTGAAGATCATCTTCGGCTTCCCCGGCATCGTGCTGGCGAGCATCTTCGTGACCGTGCCATTCGTGATCCGCGAGGTCGAACCGGTGCTCCACGAGCTCGGCACCGACCAGGAAGAGGCCGCGTCCACCCTGGGCGCGCAGTGGTGGCAGACGTTCTGGCGCATCACGTTGCCGTCCATCCGCTGGGGCCTGACCTACGGCATCGTCCTGACCGTCGCCCGCACACTGGGGGAGTACGGCGCCGTCATCATGGTGTCCTCCAACCTGCCCGGCCAATCCCAGACCCTCACCCTGCTGGTCTCCGACCGGTACAGCCGCGGCGCCGAATACGGCGCGTACGCCATGTCGACAGTGCTGATGGCGGTCGCGGTGATCGTGCTGATCGTGCAGGTGGTCCTCGACGCCCGGCGTGCCCGGGCGGCACAATAGCTTTTCGATAGAAAGAACCGAACATGAGTGACGAGCACAAGCAGGGCAGCACTCCCGCCATCACGGTGCGCGGTGCCAACAAGCGCTACGGTGACTTCGCCGCCCTCGACAACGTCGACTTCGACGTGCCCGAGGGTTCGCTGACGGCGCTGCTCGGCCCCAGTGGGTCGGGCAAGTCCACCCTGTTGCGGGCCATCGCCGGCCTCGACACCCCGGACACCGGCACCATCACCATCAAGGGCAACGACGTCACCGGCGTGCCGCCGCAGCGGCGCGGCATCGGGTTCGTGTTCCAGCACTACGCGGCGTTCAAACACCTCACCGTCCGTGAGAACGTCGCGTTCGGGTTGAAGATCCGCAAGAAGCCGAAGGCCGAGATCCAGGAGAAGGTCGACAGCCTGCTCGAGGTGGTGGGTCTGAGCGGTTTCCAGACGCGCTACCCCAGCCAGCTCTCTGGCGGTCAGCGCCAGCGCATGGCGCTGGCCCGCGCCCTCGCGGTCGATCCCCAGGTGCTGCTGCTCGACGAGCCGTTCGGTGCCCTGGACGCCAAGGTGCGCGACGACCTCCGCGCCTGGCTGCGCCGCCTGCACGACGAAGTGCACGTGACCACGGTGCTCGTCACGCACGACCAGGCCGAGGCGCTCGACGTCGCCGACCGGATCGCGGTGCTGAACAAGGGCCGTATTGAGCAGGTCGGGTCGCCGACCGAGGTGTACGACAGCCCGGCGAACCCGTTCGTGATGTCGTTCCTCGGCGCGGTGTCGACGCTGAACGGGACGCTGGTGCGGCCACACGACATCCGCGTGGGCCGGAACCCGGACATGGCCATTTCGCAGGCCGACGACGACGTCGCGGCCACCGGAGTGCTGCGCGCCAAGGTCGACCGCGTCGTCGTGCTCGGCTTCGAGGTTCGCGTCGAGCTGACCACGGCAGCGGACCACACGCCGTTCACCGCGCAGATCACCCGCGGCGACGCCGAAGCGCTGAAGCTCCTCGAGGGCGACACCGTCTTCGTGCGGGCCACCCGCATCCCCCCGATCGCGGGACAGACGCAAGAAGTCGAGGCGGTCCTGGCCCGGGCCTGAGTCCCCGCGGTTCCCAACGCTTTTCGCGCCGCGACCGCACAACCAGACTGATCTGGTTGCCTGGTCGCGGTGCTTTTCGCGTTGATCCGGTAACCAGGGCGTAGAAGTGCGAGGCGGTTTCAAGGGATCGATGCAACAGCTGGTGGGTTCGACAGTAGTTCCTCGAGTGCTTCGGCTGGTGTTCGCCAGTTCAGGGTTTGGCGTGGGCGGCCGTTGAGTTCGGCGGCGACGTTGTCCAG
>NZ_VTGY01000026.1 GCF_009729075.1 Mycolicibacterium sp. CBMA 226
TTGCCGACCAGTGCGGTCAGGTCGGCGATCCGGTTGGAGTAGCCCCATTCGTTGTCATACCAGGACACGACCTTGGCGTGGTTGTCGATGACCTTGGTCAACCCCGCGTCGAACAGCGAACTGTGCGGGTCGGTGACAATATCGGACGACACGATCGGCGCGTCGTAATACTTCAAAATCCCCTTGAGCGGCCCCTCGGCCGCCGCCTGCATCGCCGCGTTGATCTGCGCCGCCGTCGCCGACGTACCCAGCTCGGCAGTCAGGTCGGTCACCGACCCCGTCGGCACCGGCACCCGCAACGCATACCCATCCAACTTGCCCTTGAGCTCGGGCAACACCAGCCCGATCGCCTTGGCCGCCCCCGTCGAAGTCGGCACGATATTGATCGCCGCCGCCCGCGCCCGCCGCAGATCCTTGTGCGGCCCGTCCTGCAGATTCTGATCCTGGGTATAGGCATGAATCGTCGTCATCAACCCCTTGACGATCCCGAACTCATCATTGAGCACCTTGGCGATCGGCCCCAGACAGTTCGTCGTGCACGACGCATTCGAAATGATGTCCTGGCTACCGTCGTACTTATCATCGTTGACGCCCATCACGATGGTGATGTCCTCACCGGTCGCCGGCGCGGAAATGATGACCTTCTTGGCCCCAGCCTCCAAATGGCCCCGGGCCTTGGCCGCGTCGGTGAAAATCCCGGTCGACTCCACCACGATGTCCACCCCCAGATCACCCCACGGCAACGCCGCCGGACCCTCCCGCACCGCCAGCGCCTTGATCTTGGTCTCACCGACAATCAAGGTGTCCCCGTCGGCGCGCACCTCATACGGCAACCGGCCCAGGATCGAATCGAACTTCAACAAATGCGCCAACACATCCGTCGAAGTCAGGTCATTGACCGCCACGATCTCCAGATCAGCGTTCTGCCCCGCTGCCTTCTGGGCATCCAAGGCCCGGAAAAA
>NZ_VTGY01000027.1 GCF_009729075.1 Mycolicibacterium sp. CBMA 226
AGCGTGGGACACGAAGGCCTCCTGGTTGATGAAGCGGTTCCTCGACAGCTCCACTTCACAACCGGAGGCCTTCACCTGTCACACAGGCTCACCGATACCGGACGGGACAACCTCCCTGGACATCACACCTAGGCCCGGTTGGTCTTTATGTCGAAACCGACCTTCTCGCCGTCGACGCTGGTGATCTTGAGGTGGGCCTTGTACGGACCTTCCGGACCGGTGAAGGTGCAGTCGAATTCATTGCCGACCTTGACATCGACGCCCGACGGACATTTGACGTCCGTCGGGTGGAAGCCGGTTTGACTGGTCACCATGTCGGTGACCGACTGCGCGGCACCGTCGGGCTTGATGGTTGAACCGCAGGCGCTCAGCTGCATCGCGAGCGCCCCGAAGATGAGCGTCGTGCCGACAAAGCCAGTTGATCGGGTCATGGCAGGAACGTAGACAGGTGCGGTTGGAATTGCGTTGGAGACCGGCTGCGTCCCGGCGCTCAAACGTCTTTCGAAAAAAGTGTCCGGTTTCAGTACCGCGACCGCTCCTACCCATAGGCGGAGCCTCACCGTGGGGCCCCAACCTAAGAAATGGGAGACGACATGAACCGCACGCACAACGCCAAGACCAACCGGCTCATCGCAGTGGTCGGTGTGGCAGTAGCACCCGCTCTGATGCTCATCGCGTCCAGCTTCGCGGCCGCCCCCGCCTTCGCGGTCTGCAACGAGGGCACGCCGAACTGCCAGCCGGTCGATTCCGGGCACCAGCGGGCTCTCGACCAGATCAACGGCGCGTTGTTGAGCGGACAATGCGAGGGACCGGACGGCTTCTGCGACGACAGCATCCCGGGCAGCGACGTAAAGCCCCAGCAAGGCACGCCGAAGCCCCCGACCAAGACGGGCAGCCACACTCCGATCACGACGACCCTGCGGAAATAGCGGGTTCACCCCGATCGCCCACGCGATGGGCATCGGGCAGAAAAATGGGTATCAACCGGGCATGAATGCCGAGATCGTCCAAGATCGTCGCGCGTCCCTGCCACTCGTCGTCGTCGGCCTCGCCGGATTCGTGGGCGTACTGGCGTATTGCGACTTCCCGGTGCAGTGGCTGGTCAACTCGCACCTGAGCCCGCTGCGGTCGTATGTCAGCGAGCTGGCGGTGGCAGGGCAACCCGCGCGTTCGTTCTTCCGGCTCAGCGACATCGTGGCCGGAGTCGGTTTGATCGCCGTGGCCAACCTACTGATGCGTTGGCAGCCGACGAAGCCGGCATCGGTCGCGCATCTGTCCGCAATGGTCGCGGGAATCTCGTCGATGGTTGACGGGCTGTGGCCCATGCCGTGCGCGCCGTCGATCGATTTGAGCTGCCGCGCAACGGAAGAAGCGATCCACACCGCTCAGGTCGTGCAACCCCATACCGCTTCCAGCCTCATCGGGTTCAGTGCACTTCTCTGTGCAATCGGCCTCTATGGCGCCGTGCTGATACGTAACCCGGGTTACCGCGGGCTCGGCGCGTCCGGACTGTCGACCGCAGCCGCGGCGGCATTCCTCGGCGGTGTCGACATCGCCATGTGCCTGACGGCGTCCACGGCCTTGGTAGGACTGGTCGAGCGGATACAAGTCACCGTGATCGCTGCGTGGCTGGCCGTCCTCATACTCTGTGTGGCTCGCGATCAAGCAGTGACTTGACGGAGCCGCCTAGGTGGACTCGGCCTGCGATCTACGGATGCGCTCCCCGACGGCCGCGACCCGACGCCGTACCTTCGTGACCCGCGGTACGTACTCGGCGGCTCGTCGGGCTCCGTCCAGAATCGTGGCCATCGGCTGCAACGGAGCGGAGACGCGCGCCGGCCTGCGGTCGACGTGGGGCGGCTGATTTCCTTCCCACCACACCGGCTCGGTCAGCCGCTGCACGAACGGCACCGAACTCTCGACCGATGCGTTGCCCCACTCGATCGCGCGATCGATGGCTTCCGGCGCAGCCGCCAGGGTGACTGGAGACAGCGTCGGGCTGAACCGGATGACGCGGTCGGCGAACGGCGCATTGCGCACCATCTGGAGCTGCAGCGCCTGGGTGATCGGTTGCAGCCAAAGGTGTCTGGGATTCCACTGCGGGTGGAAGCAGTCCCAGCCGATGTAACACGCGTTACGCGTCCCCAGCCGCCCGTCTTGAATTCGCTTCCACGCCAATTCAACTGGGACATTGCTGGCGGCGCCCCCGTCGACCAACGCGGCGACGTCCTTCTCGACGAGCAGCTGGTCGAGGAGGTCCCACATCCGCGGGTCGCTGGACTCGTGATGGAGGATCCCCGGGATCGCCGACGAAAAACTCGCAGCGTCAACGACATTGAAGTTCGCCGTCAAGTCGTCACCGCCGAGCACGATCGGCTTGACGACGCGCGAGTCGATGAACGCGCCGATCTGCCACAGGCGGTTCACGGCACCGGGCGCGTAGCCCAGTTTGAGGTGCTCGAGTGCCCGCACCCCCATCAAGGTGAAGTGCGACGGATGGAATCGTCCGGGCAGCCGGTCGAAAGACTGCTTCCGGACACCGGCGACGACGGTCTCGTATGGGATCGCGAGGTCCGTCAGCCGCATCGGCTCGCCGTCTTCCCGGGTGAACATCTCTTTCGCGAACTGGTCGAACTGCAGCGAGAACAGTCCGTTGAGACCGTGTCGGCGCCGAGTCCTGGCCGGGCCGAGGACCCCGCGATAGGTGACGGTCTTGGCCCAGGCGACGTAGTCCTCGATGGGCACCGGCAGCACGCGGGCCATCACGCTGCCCACGATGGCGCCGAACGAGTTGGTCAGCATGTAGGCCGGCGGCAGGCCGGCCGCGAGCATGCGCTGCATGCCACCGAGGTAGACGTAGCCGGCGCCGCCTCCGCCGCCGAGGACCGCAACGTAGGTCTTGTAGCCGAGCTCGGCATCGAGTTCAGCTGCGGAGAACTCACTTCCGTGGCGCTCCAGGAGGAGCGAACGCTCGTAGTCGACGTCCTCGGCGAAGTTCGCGAGAGCCGCCTTGGCCGCGGCCAACCGCTCCGGTGCGGTGGTGCGCCCACGCAGCGGGTTGAACAGCGCGTCGATCACCCGCTGCCGGAAGCCGAGGATCTCGTCGCCGACGGCCACGTCCCCGCGGCCACGCGTGCCGCCCGGGCCGGCCGCGCCCGGCTCGAAAACAGTCAGGCGCGCGAAGCTCAGCAGATAGCGCAAGCGGCGAAACTGCTCGGGACTCAGCACATCCGGGCACTCGAGGTCGGCGCGAACCAGGGCAGCCTCCATATGCTGCAGCGCGAGGGTCGGGTTACTGCCCGGAAGGCCAGGCGGTTCCGCTAGTTCTACTTCCGCCAACTCGTTGGACAGGTCACCGAACGGCACGAGCTCGGAATCCACCATCCGACCATTCTTGGCCACCCGGCAGACGGCTGCGGCAGCAACCCGACATTCCTCCCGACACGGCCCGACCACGCGCGGCTGTACGAACCTCGCCCCGAACGCGACTCAGGGGCTTCCGCCCAGACCATTCACAGTCAGCAGCCAGTTTCACCCGACGATCCGTCAGTACCGTGGCGACCGACCAGCCGGGACGCACAAAAGGTGCACAAAGAGGTAGGGAGTCCGCGCCATGGATGTCGAGACCGTCGATCAGCAATACGCGACACTTCAGCAGCAGTCTCAACAGACCGCCTCGCTGATCCAAGCGCTGGCCGGGAAGCTGTCGGCTGCGGCCGCCGCGGGCGATACCAACGCACGGGAATGGCAGCTGGACCTCAAGGAGATCGCGTTGGCCATTCGGGATGAGGAGAGCGCGACCGCGTCGGTGTTCCAGTCGATTCATGCCCTCGTCGCGAACCACGTTCAGAGCGCGGAGCCGCAGTATCAACCGCCGGCCCCGCAATACCAACCGCAGTATCAACCGCCGGCCCCGCAGTACCAACCGCAATACCAGCAGCCGGCGTACGTCGAGCCGCAGTATCAGCCCCAGCAGAGCGGCGGCACACTGCAGCGATTCCTGGGCGGAAACTTCGGTCAGTCGATAGTGCGCGGAGCCGGTTTCGGCATCGGGGACGACATCGTCAACAGCATTTTCGATCGGCTCTGACGGGCCAACTACGAGAAACCCCGCTCCGGCCGACGCCGGAGCGGGGTTTTGTCATCTGGCACTAAGCCGACAGGGGCTCCGCCAACACATCCGAGAGCCACTTCACCACGAGCTCCGGCTGTTCATCGACGATGAAGTGACCGCAAGCGGGCACCTCGGTGATGTTCAGATCGTCGGCATGGCCGGTGAAGCCATCCAATAGCGACGGGTGCACCGCCACGTCGTCGAGACCGAACAGCACCCGCACCGGCATGGCGAGCTTCTGGTCGTCGTAGGGACCGCGCGCCAGTTTCGCGAACTCTTTGCCCACCATGGAGCGGTAAATCTTGGAACCCGCCACCCGGCGGTCCCGGTCCCGGAAGCAGCCGCGGAAGAAATCCACCGACTCCTTGGGCATCCCGCTGCGCCGGACGAACCACCACAGCGTCGGCGACAGGTGCGAGAGTGGGCCGACCCCGGGGGCTCCGACGACGAGTTGGTACGCCAGCTTGTGGGCGTGGCGGGCCACCCGCCCGGGCTCCTGCCATACGGGCGGGATGTTGAGGATCGCCAACCGCTTGACGCGCGTCGGCGCCTTCAGCGCCACCAGCTGTGCGGTCCAGCCACCCCAGTCATGACCGACCAGATCGAAGGTTTCCAGCCCGAGCGCGGTCGCCGCGGCGAGCACATCGGAGGCGAATTGCTCTTTCTCGTAACCCTTCTGGGTCACTTCGCTCCAGCCGGCGCCGCGCAGGTCCATGGCGTGCACCCGGTACCCGGCAGCTGCCAGTGCCGGGATCACCTTGTGCCACATCCACCAGTTCTCCGGCCAGCCGTGCAGCAGCACGACCGGGCGGCCGCCCTCGGGGCCGGCCACGGCCACGTGAATCTTCACGTCGCCCGCCTGCACATATTCATGGGTCACGCCCTCGAGGGTGGGCATGGTGCGCTGAGTCATGCGGGCATCTTACCGCGCGGTAAGTTCGGTTGACCCGCGCCGGGCGCTTGCGTCCGATAAACGAGAAAGCCCGCCCTGACCGAAGTCAGAACGGGTTTACTTGTGGAGCTAAGGGGACTCGAACCCCTGACCCCCACACTGCCAGTGTGGTGCGCTACCAGCTGCGCCATAGCCCCTTAAGTGGTGCTTGATGAAGCTACACCACCTGCCCCATGGTGAACAAAACGGCTGGTCAGAGTGACCCCTCCACCGGCTCGTGGCCCAGCGGACAGATCGGGGTCTCCTCGTCGTCACCAGAATGACGCGTTTCCGGCGCCAGCCACCAGCTGGCCGCGGCCGCCAGCAGGATGACGCCACCCACGCCGAACGCCGCCGTGAACGACACGTGCTGCGCGATTTGCCCGGCGACCAGCGAGCCGACGATCGTGCCGAGGTCCGACATCATCTGGAAGGTCGCCACCGCGGTGCCACCGCGTGCCTGATTGCCGATGATGTCCGCGACGGCCGCCTGCTGTGGCGAGATGAAGATGCCGCTGGCCGCACCGGTCACGAAGGCGATCGCCAAAAACGTCGGCAACGACGTCGTCCAGCCCAGCAGTACCGTCGAGACCGCCGACACCGTCAGCCCGACGATGAGGAGCTTGCGCCGGCCGACCCGGTCGGACAGGTGCCCACTGGGGATGACGGCACACACGTTGCCGACCGCGAACACCGCCAGCACCAGGCCTGCCATGCCGGCGCTACGGTGCAGCACATCGACCACAAAGAGTGGAACCAGCGCCACCCGCAGGCCCAGCGCGGCCCATCCGGACGCCAGATTGGACAGCAACGCGGCCTGATAAGCGCGGTTGCGCAGCACCGTCCGCACCGACACCGTCGGCCCGGTTTCCGCTTCCGGAGCGGCGAGCGTCGAGTTCCGCAGACTGACGAACACGACGGCGGCGGCAATCATCAGCGCGACGCCGTAGATGCCGAACGGCACGGACAGACCCAGTCCGGCGGTCAGGCTGCCCACCACCGGCCCAGCCACAGCGCCGATCATGAAGGCACTCGAGAAGAGCCCGGCCACGCGGCCGCGTGCGTCGAACGGCGACAACCGGATCATCAGAGCCAGAGACGACACCGTGAACATGGTCGACCCGGCACCGCCGAGCGATCGGAACAACAGCAGTTGCCAGTACGTCTGGGCGAAGGCACAGGCCAGCGTCGATGACGCAACGATCAGCAGACCCGTGAGATAGACGCGCCGCTCGCCGAGCTTCTGCACCAGCAGGCCGCTGGGCGGCGCGAAGATGAGGCGCATGGTGGCGAACGCCGTGATGACGAATGTCGCCGCGCTGATGCTCACGCCGAAGTTGCGCGCGTACGCCGGCAGCACCGGAGCCACCACGCCGTAGCCGAGTGCGATGACGACGTTGGCTCCGGCCAGGACCCAGATCTCGGTGGGAAGTCGGGGCGGGGCCGGACAGTCGCCCTCCGTTACAGAGTTCACCCGATAACTGTATTCACCACTTCTCGCGCGGCGGCCTGGACCTGCGCCAAATGTTCGGGACCCTTGAACGACTCGGCGTAAATCTTGTAGACATCCTCGGTGCCCGACGGCCGAGCCGCGAACCACGCGTTCTCGGTGGTCACCTTCAAGCCGCCGAGCGGAGCGCCGTTGCCGGGCGCCGCCGTCAGCTTGGCGACGATCGGTTCGCCCGCCAGCTCGGTCGCGGTGACCTGCTCCGCGGACAGCTTCGACAACCGCGCCTTCTGTTCGCGGTCGGCGGGCGCGTCGATGCGTGCATAGGTCGGGGCGCCGTATTTTTCGGTCAGCTCGGCGTAGCGCTGCGACGGCGAAACCCCGGTGACCGCCAAGATTTCCGAGGCCAGCAGCGCCAGGATGATGCCGTCCTTGTCGGTGGTCCAGGTTGAGCCGTCAGTTCGCAGGAACGACGCTCCCGCACTTTCCTCGCCACCGAAACCGATTGTGCCGCTGACCAATCCGTCGACGAACCACTTGAACCCCACCGGCACCTCGATGAGCTTTCGGCCCAGCCCGGCCACCACGCGGTCGATGATCGACGAGCTGACGGCGGTCTTGCCGACCGCTGTGGAACCCGGCCAGCCGGCTCGATGCGTGTACAGGTAGTCGATCGCCACGGCGAGATAGTGATTCGGGTTGAGCAGCCCGCCGTCGGGTGTGACGATGCCGTGCCGGTCCGAGTCCGCGTCGTTGCCGGTGGCGATCTGATAGCGGTCCCGGTTCGCAATGAGTGACGCCATGGCATTCGGCGAGCTGCAGTCCATCCGGATCTTGCCGTCGGTGTCGAGCGTCATGAAGCGCCAGGTCGCGTCGACCAGCGGGTTGACCACGGTCAGGTCCAACTGGTGCCGTTCGGCGATGGCGGCCCAGTAGTCGACGCTGGCCCCGCCGAGCGGGTCCGCACCGATGCGCACGCCCTCGGCCCGAATGGCGTGCAGATCAACGACATTCGGCAGATCTTCGACATATGCGTTCAGATAGTCATGCCGCTCCGCCGACCCCAGCGCGCGCGCCAGCGGTATCCGTTTCACGTCGCGCAGTCCGTCACGCAGAATCTCGTTGGCGCGCTTGGCAATCGCGCTCGTCGCATCCGTGTCGGCCGGGCCGCCGTTCGGCGGGTTGTACTTGAAGCCGCCGTCGCGCGGCGGGTTGTGCGACGGGGTGACGACAATGCCGTCAGCGAGATCGCCTTCGCGGCCCCGGTTGAAGGTCAGGATCGCGTGACTGACGGCGGGGGTAGGTGTGTAGCGGTCTGCGGCGTCGATCATCGCGACGACCTCGTTGCCGGCCAGCACTTCCAATGCCGTGACCCACGCCGGTTCGGACAGGGCGTGAGTGTCGCGGCCGATGAACAGCGGTCCGGTGGTGCCCTGTGCAGCGCGATACTCCGCGATCGCCTGCGTGGTGGCGAGGATGTGCGGCTCGTTGAATGCCGCGTCCAGGCTGGACCCGCGGTGCCCCGACGTACCGAACACCACCTGCTGGTCGACGTTCTCGGGGTCCGGCGCCACGGTGTAGTAGGCGGTGACCACGTGGGCCACGTCGATCAGGTCGTCTGGCTGGGCCGGTTGGCCGGCGCGCGGGTTGGCCGTCATGGCCTCGATTCTGCTACCGGTTCTCCCCCGGTGTGCACCTGTCGGCGTTCGGCCACCATACTTTTGCCTTATGTTCGGCCACGACAACCGAGAATTGGCCGCCGTCTTCGTCGGGGGCGCCATCGGCACCGTCGCACGTGCCGCCCTCGCGGTCTTCGCCGCGCCCCATCCCGAGCACTGGCCGTGGCCCACGTTCGTCGTCAACATCGTCGGCGCGTTCCTGCTCGGCTACTTCACCACCCGACTGCTGGAGCGCCTGCCGGTGTCGAGCTATCAGCGCCCACTGTTGGGCACCGGGATCTGCGGCGGTCTGACCACGTTCAGCACCATGCAGGTCGAAACGGTCCGGATGCTCGAACACGGCGCCGACGGCCTGGCGGCGGGCTACACGGTCGCCAGCATCATCGCCGGTCTGGCCGCGGTGTATCTGGCCACCGCCCTGGTGCGACGGGTCCGGGTACGGGCGTGACGGTGGTCATCTGGCTCGGCGTCGCGCTCATCGGCGGCGTGGGGGCCGTGACACGGTTCCTGGTGGACCGCGCGGTGTCGAAGCGCACAACCAGCAGCTTCCCCTACGGCACGTTCGTGGTGAATCTCAGCGGCGCCTGGCTGCTCGGCTTCTTCGGCGGATTGGCGTTGACTCCCAACGTCGCTCTGCTGGCCGGTACCGCGTTCGTCGGTGCGTACACGACGTTCTCGACGTGGATGCTGGAAACCCAGCGGCTGGGCGAGGAACGGCAGGTCTGGTTCGCCCTCGCCAACATCATCGCGAGTGTGGTGCTGGGCCTGACCGTAGCGGCGCTGGGACTCTGGATGGGCGGCTTGGTATGAGCGATTCCGCGGACTATCTGAAGCTCACGACGTATTTCGGTGAGCGACAACGTGTTTCCGGTCGATTCCTGGCCGAGGAGCTGCTCGACCTCTACGGTGCCGAGAACGTCGCCACCAGTGTGGTGCTGCGCGGCATCGCCGGATTCGGGCCACGGCACCAGCTGCGCACCGACCAGACGCTGAGTCAGTCCGAGGATCTGCCGGTGGCCATCGCCGCGGTGGACACCGCCGACAAGATCGCGGGCCTGGCCGAGCGGACCCTCGAGCTGACGACGCGCGGACTCATCACCCTCGAACGCGCCCGCCTGCTCACCACCTCGAGCGTCGAGCCGAGCTCATTCCCGTCGCTTCGCTCGCCCCACCCCACCAAACTCACCGTCTACGTCGGCCGCCAGCACCGGATCGACGGCCGGCCGGCCCATATCGCGGTGTGCGATCTGCTTCACCGCAGCGGATTCGCCTGTGCCTCCGTCTTTCTCGGGGTCGACGGTACGGTGCGCGGGCGCCGTGAGCGGGCCCGGTTCCTGAACCGGAACACGGACGTACCCGTCATGATCATCGCGGTCGGCGACGGCCACACGGCTGGGGCGGTACTGCCCGAACTGGAGCGCCTGCTGCCCGACCCGTTGGTGACCATGGAGCGGGCCGAGCTGTGCAAACAGGCAGGGAGGCTGCTGGCCCGCCCCGGCGCGCTCCCGACCCGTGACGCCAACGGAACTCCGTTGTGGCAGAAGCTGATGGTGTACACCACCGAGGACACGATGCACGACGGCGAGCCGGTGCACCGCGAGATCGTGCGCCGCCTGCGCGCAATCGAGGCCACCCGCGGCGTCACCGTCCTGCGCGGCATCTGGGGCTTCCACGACGGACGCCGGCCGCACGGCGACAGGTTGTTTCAGCTCGGCCGACAGGTTCCGGTCACGACCGTCGTGGTCGACACCCCCGAAAACATCGCTACCGCTTTCGATCTCATCGATGAAGTGACCGCGGACCACGGGGTGGTCACCTGTGAACGGGTGCCGGCGCTGGTTTCGGTCGACGGCGGAAACCGGTCGGGCGGGACGGCGCTCGGCCGCTTCAACTGATGGTCAGCGCTTCACCAGATTGACCAGGAATTCGATGGTGACGATCGGGTCGACGGCGAGCAGGCCGGCGGGCGGCGCCGGCGGCGCGATGCCGTAATCGCCGAAGGTGACCGGGATTTGGCCCACCGCGACGACCCCGCTGCCCGACCGCTGAACCTCGAGGCGCACCGCCACCTGTCGGGTGACGCCCTTGAGGGTCAGTTGCGCCGACACCTCCAGGGTCGCCGGCGTGCCGTCCTCGGCGACTGCGGACAGATCGACCGGATCGACCACAGCGAGCTTGGCCGTCGGGAACTGTGCGGCATCCATCACATCGGTGCTGCGGAACTTGTCATCGCGGCCGCGATGCGGTGACTGCATCGTTCCGACGTCGACGACGAAGCTCGCCGCTTGCAAGTTGCCGCCCGCGACCGTGGCGTCACCCCGGACCGAATTGGTCCGTCCGGTGACTGTCACGGTTTCCCACAACAGGTGTTGCCGCGCGCGGTAACCGGCCTGGGTGCGAGTGGCCTCGTCATCGGGACCGGCGCTCACCACCCACTTGCCGTCGAGGTTCGTGCTGGCCGGACGATGCGTCGTCGGCAGGCTCAGCGCCGGAGCCGGCAGGCCCTCCATCTGGGTTCGGTAGAACCACGGTCCGGCGCACACCCCCACGACGGCGAGCACTGCCAGAAACAGCAGAAGCCTTTTTGCCACTCCCTCTATATACAGGTCGAGCCCGAGGTCAGCTGGCTGGGCGCGCCAGCGCGTACAGCGCCATCCTGCGATTGGCCATGTCGTGTTCGCCGAGGAATTCGGCGCCGCCGTGCTCGACCAGCCGTCGCGCACCGATATTGCGATGGTCGGGGTCGAACATGATCCGCCGGCACTCCGGCACCATTTCGAAGAGGTCCGCCGCCAGCAGCGGCATCAGGGTCAAGCCGATGCGGCGCTGCGTCAGCTGCTCATCAGCGATGGCCGCGTGGATGCCGAGGTCATAGGGTTGCGCGTCGTAGCGCGGGGCGATCGAGTCCTTCGCCGCCCAATACACCTCGACGTATCCGGTTGGCGCGCCCTCATGACTGACGATGAACGGGCGCGAATACTCGCCGTCCAACTGGGCCTGCAGATGCTGACTCCAGCGTTCGGCCGGC
This sequence comes from Mycolicibacterium sp. CBMA 226, assembly GCF_009729075.1. Lineage (GTDB taxonomy): Bacteria > Actinomycetota > Actinomycetes > Mycobacteriales > Mycobacteriaceae > Mycobacterium. The sequence goes on from NZ_VTGY01000027.1 coordinate 11,200, forward strand.
CAGTCGTACTCCCACGCGGCGACCAGGTGCGGGCGGTTCATCCATTCGGACAACAGCTCGGCGTCGGCAGCGGTTTCGGCGAGGCGCATGGTCCACGGTTCGGCGAGATGCGGTTCGGGCGGTGCGCCCACGGCCCGCACCTCGGCGGACAAAGCCGTCAATTCGCGCGGCAACACCGGCGCCTCATCAATCTCGGTCATTTCGCCAGCAACCCTACCCCACTACTTAGGGTAGGTTTGCCTACTTCGCCTTGTTCAGATCGCCGACGACGCAGCGAATAGCTGGAGGCGCGGCCGCCGACACCCCTACGGGGCCGTGAAAATTGGGAATTCAGGCGGTGTAACGCTCAGCCGCAGCCAATCGATAGAGCTGCTAACGTAGTCATCAATCACTTTGGTCGCATCGGTTAGCTGGTGCGGGAGGGGAATACACAATGTCTTTCACCACTCGGATGATGGTCGGCGCGGGCACTGCACTGGTCGCAGTCATGGCCAGCGGCGCCGTCGCGACCGCTCAGCCGGACCCCACCCCGATCATGTACTCAACCTGCAACTACGGGCAGGTCATCGCCGCGCTGAACGCCCTCGACCCTGGTGCCGCCGCCCAGCTGCAGGCCAACCCGATCGGCGTCGGTTACCTGCACCAGCTGATTGCGGCCGGTCCGCAGCAGCGCAAGCAGATGATCACACAGGCGTACAACACCCCCGGCGCCGCTGGATACGCCGACCTGGTGCTCAACGTCGCCAACACCTGCAACAACTTCTGATCAGAAGCCACAACAACGCAGCTCGATCCTTCGGGATCGAGCTGCGTTGTGCTTTCCAGCGGCACGCCGCGATAGTCAGAATCCGCGGTTCGAACCCCGGACCGCGGCCACGGCGTCATCAGGTCCGGTGAAGGTCACCTGGGCCGGTCCGCGCCCTGCCGCGAAGAGCAGCAGCTCCCCCGGCGGCCCGGTCACCGTCACCTCGGCGCCGCGGCCGGTCGAGGCCAGGCGACGGCCTTCTGGCGTCACGAGCGTGATCCGCGCCGGCGAGTTCCGCATCCCCATGCGCGCCATGTTCGCCACCTGTCCCGCCAGGGCCGACACCAGGCGGTCGTCGAGCTCGCGCGGCCCCCAGACCGGCTGAGCCCGTCGCACATCCTCGTTGTGGATGAACATCTCGGCGACGTTGACGAACGGGTCGAGCAGCTTGAACGGCGAGTACAGCGGCGGGCCCGCGGCGATCATGTCGACCAGCTGCTCCCAGTCGGTGGATGCGGTCACCTGCGCCTGAACTCGGTCGGTATACCCGGCCAGCTGCGGCACCAGGATGCCGGGTGTGGCATCCAGCCGACGTTCGCGCACCACCAGATGCGCGGCCAGATCGCGGGCGGTCCAGCCCTCACACAGGGTCGGCGCGTCAGGCCCATGTTCGCGGAGGGATTCGACGAGAGCGGCACGTTCCCGCTGGGCGGCTGTCATGCGCTGAGTCTAGGTGTGATGTCCAGGGAGGTTGGTCAGTCGGGTGACCGGCGGCTGGCCTCCGAGGGCGGAGTGGGCTCGGTGGTAATTGTAGAAATGCAGCCAGCCTGGTAGCGCTGTGTTGCGTTCTTCTGTCGATTCGTAGAGTCGATTC
>NZ_VTGY01000028.1 GCF_009729075.1 Mycolicibacterium sp. CBMA 226
GGCGGTTTCAAGGGATCGATGCAACAGCTGGTGGGTTCGACAGTAGTTCCTCGAGTGCTTCGGCTGGTGTTCGCCAGTTCAGGGTTTGGCGTGGGCGGCCGTTGAGTTCGGCGGCGACGTTGTCCAGGATTCCCGGGCCGTGCAGCGACAGGTCGGTGCCTTTGGGGAAGTACTGGCGCAGTAGACCGTTGGTGTTCTCGTTGGTGCCGCGCTGCCAGGGCGAGTGCGGGTCACAGAAGTAGATGTCCAGGTCGATCGCGGTGCTGATGGTGGCGTGGTTGGCCATCTCGCTGCCCTGATCCCAGGTCAACGAACGGCGCAGATGCTCGGGCAACTGCGCCATTTTGGCCACAATCGCTTCCTGCACCGCCAACGCGCCATGGTTGTCGGGTAGGTGCAGCAGCATCACGAAGCGGGTACTGCGCTCGACCAGAGTGCCGATCGCTGACCCCGATGCGACGCTGCCGATGATCAGATCGCCCTCCCAATGCCCGGGCACCGCACGGTCGGCGACGTCAGCGGGGCGTTCGCTGATCATGATCATGTTCGGGATGCGTCCGCGCCGTTCATCAGACCGATTCTGAGAGCGCCGCACCGCACGCCCGCTGCGCAGGCATTGGTACAGCTCTCGGCGCAGCGAACCCCGACCTTGCACATAGATGGCCTGGTAGATGGCCTCGTGTGACACCCACATCTCCGGTTCGTCAGGGAAATCCTCGCGCAGCCGGCGAGCGATCTGCCGCGGACTATGCCGCAACTTCAACCGAGTCTGCACCTCGGCGCACAGCCTGTCATCGAGGGCCAATCGGCGCGGTTTGGGACGCCGCGCGGACCCGGCGCTGCGGTCATGCGCACTGAGCGCCCGGTAGCGCACGGTGGCGCTGCAACCGCTTTGGCGGGCCCCGAACGCGTGCTTGCGCCGATATCCCGACTTGCACCCGGTGTAGCGGTTACGCAGCTCGCTGTTGTTGTCGATCTCGCGTTTGATCGTCGAGGGCGCTCGCCCCAGCCGACCCGCGATGGACCGAATCGACTCACCGGCATGCACCCCGGCTTGGATCTCGACACGTTCATCAAGCGTCAGCCGCGGCCGTGGCCCTGATGTCTTCGGTTGGTGTGCACGGGGTTTCACTCCACCAGCATCACGGAACCACCGCTGACCCGTCGTGGCCGACACCCCTACCGCCAGCCCGGCATCACCAGCAGCAAGGCCCTGCCGGATGAACACCCAATACGCCGGCATCCGCGACCGCAACACAAGATTGGAACCCACAACACTCCTCAATCAGAAGGGGTGTTGCATCGATCCCTTGAAACCGCC
>NZ_VTGY01000029.1 GCF_009729075.1 Mycolicibacterium sp. CBMA 226
TTTGTCGCCCGCGTGTCTCTGGCACCCACGCTCCTCGTCGCGATCCCGTTCACCGTGTTGGTGTCCTTCACCCTCAACATCTTGCTTCGCGAACTGGGTGCCGCCGACCTCTCCGGAGCCGGCGCCGGAGCGGGAGACGGCACCGGGTCGGCATACGAGATCGCGCTCGGCAGCGCGATGGCCGCGGCCGCCGCACCTGCCACCGCAGCAGTCAGTGATTTCGGAAGGCGTTTGCGGGCACTTGTCCGCGCATCCGGGTGTCGCATGGGGACGAAAATACAGTGTTACCGGCGTGACGCAAGTGCGAGTTGCGGCTAAATCTCCGCCGAGTCGGTTAGCTCGCCCGCGGCATCTCGACAGACCACGGCGATATCGGTCGGTTGCTGAGGCATCACGGCGCCGCGGCCAGGTCCGGGGCAGGCCGGGCGTGCCGTCACGCGGGCCGAATCACGACGTCACCCGAGTGGACGCCGAAGTACGCCGGTTCCCCCGGAATCAGTCGTAGACCGGCCGCCGTCTCCGCGCTGATATCGGCCGCGAGGCCCCCACCGCCCTCGTCGGCCGCCTCGGCACGCACGCGGATGACCGGGCCGCGGTGATCCAGTTCCGCCACTCCCACCGCGACGACATTGACGGCGTCTGTGGGCATCTCCCGCCACACCGACACGGCGGCCGGAGCAAAGACGGCGATCGCGGGACCACCCGGCGTCACGTCCGGTGCCCAGACACCGCGCCAGGTCTGCCCTGCGGCCGATATCGAATCGCCGTCGTCACCGGCACGGCCGCTGACCAGATTCACGCCCGCGAACCGCGCGCCGAACACGGTCCGTGGCGCGGTCAGCACGTCGGTGACGGCACCCGATTCGGCGATGCGGCCACGCTCGATGACCACCACCCGGTCGGCCAATGTGACGACGTCGAGCAGATCGTGGGTGACCAGCACGGAACTGCGCCCACCCGCACCCAGCACGCCGCGCAACAGCCGGCGCATCGCCGAGGCGGCCGCGACGTCGAGGCCGGACAGTGGTTCGTCGAGCAGCAGCACGTCAGGTTCGGCGGCCAACGCCCGGGCCAGCGCGACCCGCTGCGCCTGACCACCGGACAGCTGCCCGGGCCGGCGTCCCGCCAGTTCAGCCGCGCCGACCTCACCGAGCCAGTGACCAGCCGCCCGCCGCGCCTCGGCGCGCAGGCCCCGACGGGGGTGGTGCCGCGCGCGTGGCCCGAAAGCCACGTTTTCGGCGACCGTCAGGTGCGGAAACAACGCCGCGTCCTGCAGCAGCAGTCCGACCCGCCGGTTGTGCACCGCAACCTGCAGCCCCGACGCGCCGTCGGTCAGTCGGCGCCCGCCCACCGTCACGGCGCCCGCGTCGGGGCGGAGGAGGCCGGCGATCACATGCAGCACACTGGATTTCCCCGCGCCGTTGGGCCCGATGACCGCCACCACCTCACCGGCGGCGACGTCGAACCCCACGTCGATGCCACGAGCCTCGACCACCGCGCGAACTGAGAGCCCGCCCGTCACTGCCGGGCCTCCGCTTCGAACGGACCGCGTCCGAACCGGGCTCCACCCGTCACGAGCACGACGACGGCCGCGACCACCACCAGCACCAGCGACAGCGCCACGGCCGCATCGGCATCGGCTTCACGCTGCAGATAGATTTCCAACGGCAGCGTCCGCGTCACCCCTTGGCGCGAGCCGGCGAACGTCAGCGTGGCGCCGAACTCCCCCAGCGACCGCGCGAACGCCAGCACCGAGCCCGACGCCAGACCGGGCGCCAGCATCGGCAACGTGACCCGGCGCCACACCGTGGTCGGGCGGGCACCCAACGTGGCCGCGACCGCCTCGTACTGCGACCCGGCGGTGCGGGCCGCGCCCTCCAGGGCGATCACCAGAAACGGCAGTGAGACGAATGTCTGCGCCAACACGACAGCCGTCGTCGAGAACGCGATGTGCACGCCTGCCGCGTCCAGGTACCGGCCGATCAGCCCCAGCCGCCCGAACGCGTACAGCAGCGCGATACCGCCGACGACCGGCGGCAACACCAGCGGCAGCAGGATCAGAGGGCGGGTCCAGCGCACCACCCGCGAGCCACTGCGCGCCAGGACCAGCGCCATCGGCACCCCCAGGACCACGCAGAGCGCAGTGCTGGCCGCGGCGGTCTTGAGGCTGAGGACGAGGGCGGTCACCGACGACTCGCTCGTGATCAGTTCCAGGAACCGGGACCAGTCGACCTTCGCCGCGACCGCGATCAGCGGCAGGACAACGAACAACGCACCCAGCGCCGCGGGGACGTATATCCAGCGCGGCAGTCCCGGGTTCAAGGCTTCGCGAACCCGAACTGGGCCAGGGTCTGATGACCGGCGTCACTCGTCACCAGGTCGACGAACCGCTGTGCGGCCGCGGCGTCCGCCGCCGACTTCAGCACCGCGATCGGATAGATGTTCACCGCCGACGCCGCCTGCGGGAAGTCGACCTTGGTGACCTTGTCGCCGGCCGACTTGGCGTCGGTCTGATAGACGACGCCGGCATCGGCCTGTCCGCTGGTGACCTTGTTCAGCACATCGGTCACCGACGTCTCCTCGCTGACGGGCTTCAATTCCACGCCGACGATCTTCTCGACCTTCCGAGTGGCCGTGCCGCACGGCACCTGGGCCGCGCACACCACGACGTTCAGCCCGGGCCGGGCCAGATCACCGAAACTGTTGAGCTGCTTCGGATTACCCGGCCGGGTCACGATGACGAGCGTGTTGGACGCGAAGTTCACCGGCGTCGCGGAGAGCAACCCGGCTTTGGCCGCCTTGGTCATGTTGTTGGCGTCCGCCGAGGCGAACACGTCGGCCTTCGCGCCCTGCGTCAGCTGTTCGACCAACGACGACGAGCCCGCGAAGTTGAACTGGACGTCCGCGCCGGGGTTGTCCTTCTTGAAGCGGTCGGCGAGTGCGGTGAACGCCTGCTTCAGAGATGCCGCCGCGTACACGTTGACCACCGGCCCCGTCTGCTTTGCGTCCGAACCGCAACCGGAGATGGCGCCAACTCCGCCGAGCAGGGCCAACACAGCCAGAACACGCATCAACTTGCGCATGAGCAACATTCGCAAAACCCTAGGGTGGTTTCCTCCGCGTGGCGAGTTTCGTCAGCTAGCTACTGTCCAGTAACATGGCCGCAACCGCGTTCAGCGTTGCACACGAGGAGGCCTTGCTCATGGACGTTCTGGTCACCGGAGGCGATACCGATCTCGGCCGCGTCATCGCAGCAGGATTCCGCGACGCCGGGCACAACGTCGTCATCGCCGGCGCTCGCCGCGACGAGCTCGAAGTGGCCGCCAAGGAACTCGAACTCGAGTCGATCGTCCTCGACAACACCGACGGCGCCGCGCTCGAGCAGATGCGCGACAAGCTGCCGCAGCACCTCGACACCATCGTGAACGTCCCGGCTCCCGTCTGGTCCGCGGGCGACCCGCGCACCTACACGCTGGCCGAGCGCGCCGCCGTGTGGCGCAACACCCTCGACTCCTCGCTGCTGTCGGCAGTCTTGACCGTCCAGATCCTCGGCGACCAGATGCGCTCGGGCGGTGCGATCATCACCGTCGTGCCGGAATGCCCCAAGGACGGCACCGCCGACGCCGCGATCAAGGCGGCCGTATCAAACTGGACCGCCGGCCAGGCCGAGCACTTCGGCATCCGCGGCATCACCATCAACGTGGTCGCCGCCGGGCGTGGCGTGGAGGCGGGTTATGACGGCATCGACTCGAGCGGCGCGACCGTCGGATCCGAACTGACCAAGCTCGCGCTCTTCCTCACCACGCCGGCCGCCCGGCACATCACCGGCGAGACGCTGCACGTGAGCGCCGGCGCCCTCGCCACGTTTGCCTGATCCGGCCGGTTTTATTCCCGAATCGCCGCGGCTTCGCGCCCGGCGAAAAGGGTGACGCCACAGCACCGTTGGTGACTAGGGTCGAATTGTGACGATTCGACTCGGTCTTCAGATCCCCAATTTCTCCTACGGCACCGGCGTCGGTGAGCTGTTCCCGACCGTCATCGCCCAGGCCCAGGAAGCCGAGGCCGCCGGCTTCGACTCGGTCTTCGTGATGGACCACTTCTACCAACTGCCCGGGCTGGGTACTCCCGACCAGCCCATGCTCGAGGCCTACACCGCGCTCGGCGGGCTCGCCGTGGCCACCGAGAAGGTGCAGCTGGGCACGCTGGTCACGGGCAACACCTACCGCAACCCGACCTTGCTTGCCAAGGCCATCACCACGCTCGACGTGATCAGTCAGGGCCGCGCCATCCTGGGCATCGGCACCGGCTGGTTCGAACTCGAGCACGATTCGCTGGGCTATGAGTTCGGGACGTTCACGGACCGGTTCAACAAGCTGCACGAGGCGCTCGAAATCATCCTGCCCATGCTCGCCGGCGAACGGCCCACCGTCGAGGGCAAGTACTACCGGACGCGTGAGGCCATGGCCGAGCCGCGCTTCCGCGACCACATCCCGCTGATGATCGGCGGCAGCGGCGAGAAGAAGACCATTCCGTTGGCCGCCAAGCACTTCGACCACCTCAACGTCATCGCGGGCTTCGATGAGCTGCCCCGCAAGGTGCAGGTGGTCAAAGAGGCGTGCGAGAAGATCGACCGCGACCCGGCCACGTTGGAGACCAGCCACCTCGCCATCGCGATCATCGACGAGAACGTCACCGCCGACGTCATCCCCGACGACTTCAAGCAGCAGGCCGTCTACGGCAGCCCGGAGCAGGTGGCCGACCAGATCAAGACCAAGGTGCTCGACGCGGGCATCGACGGCGTCATCATCAGCCCGGTGACGAGCCTCAACGGTTACCAGCCCGGCGGCATCACTGCGGTCGCGGAATTGCTCAAGCCGCTCTTGGCGAAGTGAACCTGCAGGTCAGGTGAAAAGTGGGGGCGGTGGGGCATCTCACTGCGTTGATCGATTCAGCTGCGACTAGCCTGTGTGTGTAAACAGTCTTGTAGTAGGTCGAGGAGCCCCTCAACATGGTCCACCCCGGAGCTACGGCATCGGATCGCCACAAAGTCGTCATCATCGGTTCGGGCTTCGGCGGCCTGACAAGCGCCAAAGCCCTCAAGAGCGCTGATGTCGACATCAAACTGATCGCCCGTACCACCCACCACCTGTTCCAGCCGCTGCTGTACCAGGTGGCCACGGGCATCATCTCCGAAGGTGAGATCGCCCCACCGACCCGGCTGATCCTGCGCAAGCAGCAGAACGCCCAGGTGCTGCTGGGCGATGTGACGCACATCGACCTGGAGAACCAGACCGTCGACTCGATCCTGCTGGGCCACACCTACAGCACGCCGTACGACAGCCTGATCATCGCTGCCGGTGCCGGTCAGTCCTACTTCGGCAACGACCACTTCGCCGAGTGGGCGCCGGGTATGAAGACCATCGACGATGCTCTCGAGCTGCGCGGCCGCATCCTGGGTGCGTTCGAGCAGGCCGAGCGGTCCAGCGACCCGGAGCGCCGCAAGAAGCTGCTGACCTTCGTGGTCGTCGGTGCCGGTCCGACCGGCGTGGAGATGGCCGGTCAGATCCAGGAACTGTCGGACCAGACGCTCAAGGGCAGCTTCCGGCACATCGACCCGACCGAGGCCAAGGTCATCCTGCTCGACGCCGCGCCCGCGGTGCTGCCGCCCATGGGCGAGAAGCTGGGTCTGAAGGCCAAGAACCGGCTCGAGAAGATGGGCGTCGAGATTCAGCTCAACGCCATGGTCACCGACGTCGACCGCAACGGCATCACCGTCAAGGACAAGGACGGCACCATCCGCCGCATCGAGTCGGCATGCAAGGTGTGGTCCGCCGGTGTGCAGGCCAGCCCCCTCGGTCGCGATCTGGCCAACCAGTCGGAAACCGAGATCGACCGCGCCGGTCGCGTCAAGGTGAACCCCGACCTGTCGATCCCGGGCCACCCGAACGTGTTCGTCGTCGGCGACATGGCTTTCGTCGAGGGCGTGCCAGGTATGGCGCAGGGCGCGATCCAGGGCGGCAAGCACGTCGCCGCCATCCTGAAGAACGAGGCCAAGGCCCGCGCTCACGGCACCAAGCCCAAGCCGCGCGAACCGTTCTCGTACTTCGACAAGGGCTCGATGGCCACGGTCTCCAAGTGGAACGCCGTCGCCCAGATCCCGCTCGGCGAGAAGTCGAAGCTCGAATTCGGCGGCTTCATCGCCTGGCTGGCCTGGCTGGGGCTGCACCTGATCTACCTCGTGGGCTTCAAGACCAAGATCGCCACCCTGCTGTCGTGGACGGTGACGTTCTTGAGCCGCCAGCGCGGTCAGCTGACCATCACCGAGCAGCAGGCCTATGCCCGCACCCGGATCGGCGAATTGGAAGAGATCGCGTCGTCGGTTCAGGCGACCCCCGACCCGGTGGCTTCCTGACTTAAAGACGCGGTCCCTGCCAGGCCGACAGGCAACCACCATCGGCCAGCTCCATGACCACCTGATCTCGGCGTGATCCGTACCGCTCGGCGGCACGGATCACGCCGAGATCGCTTTCGGGGTAACAGAATTCGCTGACGTAGGCCCGCGGGGCGGCGATCTCGTCGTCGCTGACCGCACCGGCACCGAGTTCGACACGGTGCCGCACCACCGGCAGCGCATCGCGGTCGACGTGCAGCGCGCCCTCCCAGAAGCCGTGCTGTTCGCCCGCACGCCCGACCTGCACCCGCTCGCGCAGCCGCACCCGGCCCGCGTCGGCGATCTGCAGCCGCGTCGTCGCCAGATGGCTGCTGCCGCCCGCGATGACCGTCGGCTCCGGATCGAGGTCGAGTTCCCCGGCCACCTCCAGATCCCAAGCCGAGCGCGACTGCGTCGTCGTCGCGCCGGGCAGTACCACCATGGCCGCCACGCTGCGCAGCCGCAGCCGGGCGCCGGCCTCCACGATCACGCGGACGTCGATGGTGTCACCGCCCAGCGGCGTTGCGGCCGTGGACACCAGGTGCACGGCATCCGGTGCGGTGCGGCGCGCGGCCACCCCGCCGACGCACTCGATGCGCGGACCGCGGCCCGGCGCCGCGACGATCAGAACCTGGGTGTGCATCACTCAGGCGTTCGAGACCTCGGCGCCGGCGAGTTGGTCGCGAACCCAGGCCTGCACCGCCGATGCCGTCGGATCATCGGTGAGTGAGATCAGTACCGTCGGGCGGTCACCGCGAACCTGCCCGGCGTCGCGCCGCATGACGTCCAGGTCGGCACCCACCATCGGCGCGAGGTCGGTCTTGTTGACCACCAACAGATCCGAGTACGTGACGCCGGGACCGCCCTTGCGCGGCACCTTGTCCCCGCCGGCCACGTCGACAACGAAAATCTGCACATCGACCAGCCCCGACGAGAACGTCGCGGTGAGGTTGTCTCCCCCGGACTCCACCAGGATGAGATCGAGCTTGTCGTTGGCCTCGATGAGGTCGTCGATGGCATCGAGGTTCGCGGTGATGTCGTCACGGATGGCGGTGTGCGGGCACCCGCCGGTCTGCACCGCGGCGATCCGCTCATCCGGCAACACGGCATGCCGGCGCAGGAAGTCGGCGTCCTCGGTGGTGTAGATGTCGTTGGTCAGCACCGCCAGCGACAGGTCGTCACGCAACTGCCGGCACAGCGCCGCGACGAGAGCCGTCTTGCCGGAGCCGACGGGGCCGCCGATGCCGATCCGCAGCGGCTCGCCCGGTTGCCGCTCGCGCTTGGGCCGGTCGTGGTGATGGTGCGGCTGACCGTCGATGAAATGTGGTGGCATGGTGGACCTTTCGGTTCAGGAAGCGAACAGGGGACGGTCGCGGCCGGCGTGCCGTTGTGCCAGGACGTCGAGCAGTGGATCGGACAGGTCGGCGATGCCCTTCGCGGCTTCGGCGGCGGTGGCGTCGCACAGCGCCGACAGCTCGAAGGTGAGCGCGGCAACGTCAGCAGGATCGAGCGCGAGCAGGCGTTGCGCCGCTGTCGCCGAGCCGGTCATGGTCGTGTAAACCACGGTGGCACAGGTCTGTTCCGGGTCCAGCCCACTGACGCGGCCCACCACACCCGAGGCCACCGCGAGGTGTGGCCGGGTGCCCACACGCTGCCAGTCGGCATCAGGCCAGACGCGGCGTGCCAGTCGGACCAACCCCCGGCCCTGCGCCCGGGACGCCAGCCGGGCCGCGGGAGCCGGTGTGCGAGCGTCGGTTTCGCGGTCGGCCGCCATCGGGTCGAGCCCACTGTGGACCGCCGCCGCGATGGAGGCCGTGACGAGCCCCTGGGTCCGGATGCGCCGGCGTAAATACGCCCGCAAGCTCACCACATCGGTGACCAGGCCGCTGGTGACCGCCTCCTCGACGCCTCCGGAGTGCACGTGCCCGCCGGTGGGCAGTCGCGAATCCGCCAGTGCCAGCAGAGTGGCCAGGCCGCTATCCATCAGAACAGGAAATATCTCTGCGCCATCGGCAGCTCGGTGGCCGGTTGTTCCTGCCACACCTCGCCGTCGATACGCACGGTGAAAGTGTCGGGATCGACCCGGATATCCGGCATGGCGTCGTTGAGCGGCAAGTCTGCCTTGCCCCGGCCCCGCACGTTCTTGACCGGGACGAGCCGGCGCCGCAGGCCGAGTCGCGCCGCGAGATCGTCTTCGATGGCTGTGGGTGAGACGAAGTGCACCGCCAGGCCCGCCGCCACAGTCGGGTGCGCACCGAACATCGGCCGCGGCAACACCGGCTGCGGTGTCGGGATCGAGGCGTTGGCGTCGCCCATCGCCGCCCAGGCGATCGCACCGCCCTTGAGCACCAGGTGTGGCCGGACACCGAAGAACGCGGGCTCCCACAGCACCAGATCGGCGAGCTTGCCGACCTCCACCGAGCCGAGTTCGTGGTCGATGCCGTGGGTCACCGCCGGGCAGATGGTGTACTTGGCCACGTAGCGCCGAACCCGGTTGTTGTCCGCCGCGCCGTCACCGGGCAGCGCCCCGCGACGCTTCTTCATCACGTGCGCCGTCTGCCAGGTCCGCATCACCACTTCACCGATACGGCCCATGGCCTGGCTGTCGCTGCCGATCATCGAGATGGCGCCGATGTCGTGCAGCAGGTCCTCGGCAGCGATGGTGGACGGCCGAATCCGGCTCTCCGCGAACGCCAAATCCTCGGGCACGGCGGCATTGAGGTGATGGCACACCATCAGCATGTCGAGATGTTCGTCGAGGGTGTTGACGGTGTGCGGCCGCGTCGGGTTGGTCGAACTGGGCAACACATTCGGGTGGCTGGCCACCGTGATGATGTCGGGCGCGTGGCCGCCGCCGGCGCCCTCGGTGTGGTACGCGTGGATGGCCCGGCCGGCGATGGCCGCCAGGGTGTCCTCGACGAACCCCATCTCGTTCAGGGTGTCCGAGTGCAGCGCCACCTGAACGTCGGCCTCCTCGGCCACCCGCAGACACGCGTCGATGGCCGCCGGTGTGGTGCCCCAGTCTTCGTGCAGTTTGAAACCGGCTGCGCCGCCGCGCAATTGCTCCCACATCGAGTCGGGGTTGATGGTGTTGCCCTTGCCGAGCAACAGGATGTTCATCGGCCAGCCGTCCAGCGCCTGCAGCATGCGTCCCAGGTGCCAGGCACCGGGTGTGACGGTCGTGGCCTTGCTGCCCTCGGCCGGTCCGGTGCCGCCACCGATCATGGTGGTGATACCGCCGCCGATCGCCTCCTCCAGCAGCTGCGGACAGATGAAGTGCACGTGACAATCGATGCCGCCCGCGGTGAGGATTCGGCCGTTGCCCGCGATGATCTCGGTGGACGGGCCCACCACCAGGCCGGGGTGCACGCCGGACATGATGTCGGGGTTACCGGCCTTGCCGATGGCGACGATGCGACCATCCCGAATCCCGATGTCGGCCTTGATGATTCCCCAGTAGTCGATGATGATCGCGCCGGTGATCACAGTGTCCGGGGCGCCGTCGGCCCGGGTCGTGCGAGCCTGGCCCATCGACTCACGCAGTACCTTGCCGCCGCCGAAAACCGCCTCATCGCCGGCCAGTCCCGGGCCACCACTGCGGTCCTCGGTGATCTCGATCAGCAGATCGGTGTCGGCCAGACGGATCCGGTCACCCGTCGTCGGCCCGAACAGCGCCGCGTAGCGCGCGCGAGGTAATGAACTCATCCGTGCCGTCCGTTCTTCGCGCGAGCGCTCATCACAAATCCAGCTTTCCGGGCGGATTCAGCGACAGCCCATACACTTCCCGCGTTCCACCGAGCGGAACCAGCGAAACACGCTGGGCCACACCGGGTTCGAATCTGATCGCGGTACCCGCCGGCACGTCGAGCCGGTACCCGTGCGCCGCGGCGCGGTCGAAGTCCAACGCCGAATTGGCCTGCGGGAAATGCACGTGACTGCCGACCTGCACCGGCCGGTCGCCGGCGTTGACCACATCGAGGGTCAGTCGCTCGACACCGGCATTGATGGCGATATCGCCGTCGCCATAGAGGATTTCACCCGGGACCAACCCCGCGCCCTCGACACTCGCCCGCTCGGTCATCGTCGGGCCTCAGGCGATCGGGTAGTGGACGGTGACGAGTTTGGTGCCATCCGGAAAGGTGGCCTCGACCTGGACATCGGGCAGCATCTCCGGAACACCGTCCATGACGTCGGTGCGGCTGAGCACCTCACGGCCGCTGACCATCAGCTCGGCGACCGTGCGCCCGTCGCGGGCACCTTCCAGCAGATGATCGGTGATCACCGCGACCGCCTCGGGGTGGTTGAGGCGCAACCCTCGGGCCTGCCGTCGACGGGCCAGTTCGGCGGCGTACGAAATCAGCAGGCGCTCCTGCTCATGCGGCGTCAAACGCATAAGGGGCGATATTGCCACGGCGCGCCGCGAGAGGCATGTCGGGCGGCAAGTTTCGGCCCCTCATCGTGTGGGAGGTCTAGCCCTCGAGGTTCTGCAGCCGCACCTGACCGCGCGCCACCGGGCGATCATCCTCGTCGGTGATGGTGACCAGCCACAGCTGCTGACGGCGGCCGCGGTGGATCGGCGTCGACGTGGCAGTGACCGTTCCGGCTTTGAGCGCGCGCAGGAAGTCGGTGTTGTTGTTGACGCCGACGACGGTGCCGCCACCATGCTCGGCGAGCCAGACGTGGCCGGACACGCTGGCCAGCCCCTCGACGATGGCGCAATAGACACCACCGTGCACGATGCCCCACGGCTGGAGGATCTTGTCGGTGATGGTCAGCCGGGCCCGGCCGCCGTCCGGGGTGACCTCCAGGTAGGTCAGTCCGATTTCGTTGTCAAAGCCCTTGCCCAGGCTGTCAGGCACAGATGTCGTCACGAATAGCTGTCTACACCAGGGCGCGCGGCGACGATTACGACGCCCGCGTGACCAAAGGCGAGCAGGCCCCGCACCGATGGTGCGGGGCCTGCTCTTCGAATGGACCGGGAATCACTGCAGCCCTCAGGATTCCGGCACGGTCCGGTGGTCTCGACTCCCTAGATAGTAGGCAAGGCTTGCCTAATTAGCAAGCCCTTGCCAGCGTTACCCGATCGCGTCCGCGCACCGGCGCACCGAACCCGACGAGGGTGTCCAGCACCGCCTGCGCGCGACGCATGCCGTCGGCCTCGCCCACGCCGGCCAGCAGCGGCACCTGCGTCGCGGATACCACCACCGTGGAACCCACGATGTGCCACATCGCCGGCACCGTAATGACACCACCACTGACGTCGAAGAGTTTGGCGAACAGTGGGCTCAGCGCCCGATGGCACCGATGGGCCAGCCAGGTCACCAGCGCCTCCTCGGCCGGGAAGGCGACGACACCCGCCCCGATCCGGCGGGTCGCGGGCACACCCTGACCACCGAACACCGGATCATCGGGCAGCACCCGCAGGGTCGGATCCGTCACGCCGACCCAGTCGATGCCGCCCTCCGAGTCGACATGAACCCACAGGTTCTCCAGGCCGGGGTCCCATGCGCGCCCCTCGAGTGCCAGCAGCGGCACCACTCGACCGATGACGACATGCGCCAGCATCGCCGCGACCTGCTGAGCGGCCGCCGAATCGCTCCCGCTCTCGGCCACCGCGGTGTCATACATCACCTGCAGTCGGTCACCGGTCACAGCTTCGGCGAGCGGCCACCACCGGCGACGCGAGATGTCGTCCATCACCGCTACGCCGTAGACCCGGGGATCGCTGGGACACAACTCGCGCAGTCGGCGGCTCGATACGTGCAGCGGAAGCACCCGACGGATGTCCATCGTGGCGATCAACGGGTCAATCACAGCGGAAGGCATGAACACATCCTTAAGTTAGGTTAGCCTTACTATAGTGACGACCCGCGGGATGTAAACCGCTGTGACGGGACTCACACGCGGCGGAAAAACCGCGCTGACCGGGAACCACGACGCCCCGCCGGGGCGTTGGGGAGAACATCCGAAACGGATACGACGCACGGTAGTAAATGCGTAGTACCCTGGAAACACTGTCGAAAGAGTGAAATAGGACATGGCGAAATTGACGCGACTTGGCGAGCTGGAGCGCGAGGTGATGGACCACCTGTGGTCGTCCCGCGAGCCACAAACCGTGCGTCAGGTGCATGAAGCCCTCGCGGCGCGCCGGGACCTGGCCTACACGACGATCATGACGGTGCTGCAGCGCCTGGCCAAGAAGAACCTCGTCGTCCAGCATCGCGATGACCGCGCGCACCGCTACGCGCCGACCCACGGCCGCGACGAACTCGTCGCCGGGCTGATGGTCGACGCCCTTGACCAGGCCGCAGACTCCGGCAGCCGCGTTGCGGCGCTGGTTCATTTCGTCGAACGCGTGGGCGTCGACGAGGCGGACGCCCTGCGCCGGGCCCTCGACGAGCTGGAAGCCAAGCACCGAATCCCACCGGCGACTGGCAATTCCGGCACCGACTGAGAGACACTTAGCGCGTGTCCGCCCTGGCCTTCACCCTCGTTGCGCTACTGCTGGTCGGGCCGGTACCCGCCCTGCTGGCGCGCGCGTCGTGGCCACAGCGGGCCCCCCGGGCCGCCATCGTGCTGTGGCAGTCCATCGCCGTCGCCGCCGTCCTGTCCGCCTTCAGTGCCGGCATCGCCGTCGCCAGCAGGCTTTTCGCCCCCGGCCCTGACGGCCGGCCGACAACCACCGCCACCAGCGAGATCAGCGTCATGGGCTGGCCGCTGTGGATCACGCACGTCGCGGTCTTCGCGCTGACCCTGGTCGTCGGCGCCCGCCTGGCCATCGCCTTCGTCCAGGTCGCCATCGCGACGCGACGCCGGCGCGCCCACCACCGCATGATCGTCGACCTGCTCGACTGTTCGCGCGACACCGCCCCCGCGCCCCACGCCCGTCACCTGATCGGCCACGGCCTGCGCATTCTCGATGTACAACAGCCACTTGCCTACTGTCTGCCCGGCGTCCGCAGTCGCGTGGTGCTCAGCGAAGGCGCGCTCAAGCACCTGCACGACAGCGAGATCGCCGCCATCCTCAGCCACGAACACGCCCACCTGCGCGCCCGGCACGACCTGGTGCTCGAGATGTTCATCGCGGTCCACGCCGCATTCCCCCGCTTCGTCCGCAGCGCCAGCGCCCTCGATGCGGTCCGCCTCCTGATCGAACTGCTCGCCGACGACGCCGCCGTCCGGGCCACCGGCCCGACACCACTGGCCCGCGCCCTCGTGGCCTGCGCGTCCGGCCGGGCCCCCAGGGGCGCGCTCGCCGCCGGCGGGCCGACGACCGTGCTGCGGGTACAGCGCCTGGCCGGCGAACCCAACAGCTCATGGGTGGCCGCGGCGGCCTATCTGGCCGCTGCCGCCGTCCTGGTCGTGCCGACCGTCGCGGTGGCTGTGCCCTGGCTCACTGAATTGCACCGGTTGTTCTTCTCGTAGACTTTGCGACTGGCACCATCAGCATGGACCCCACGGACGCCGAGCCGGCGTCTCATCGGACCGAAACGCTGTGCGCCACAACCAAACAACGAAAGGGCCTGCCGTGAGCTCGTCGGGAAACCCGGAATCAACCACCGCCACCGCCCAGATCGGGGTCACCGGCCTGGCCGTCATGGGCTCGAACCTCGCCCGTAACTTCGCCCACCACGGCTATACCGTCGCCCTGCACAACCGCTCGGTCGCCAAGACCGACGCCCTGCTCGCCGAGCACGGCTCGGAAGGCAAGTTCGTGCGCAGCGAGACCATCGCCGAATTCCTCGACGCGCTGGAGAAGCCGCGCCGGGTGATCATCATGGTCAAAGCCGGCGACCCGACCGACGCCGTCATCAACGAACTCGCCGACGCCATGGAGCCCGGCGACATCATCATCGACGGCGGCAACGCGCTGTACACCGACACCATCCGCCGCGAGAAGGCCATCCGTGAACGCGGCCTGCACTTCGTCGGCGCCGGCATCTCCGGTGGCGAGGAGGGTGCGCTCAACGGCCCGTCGATCATGCCGGGTGGTCCGGCCGAGTCGTACGTCTCTCTCGGGCCGCTGCTCGAAGAGATCTCCGCGCACGTCGACGGCGTGCCGTGCTGCACGCACATCGGCCCCGACGGCGCCGGCCACTTCGTCAAGATGGTGCACAACGGCATCGAGTACTCCGACATGCAGCTCATCGGCGAGGCATACCAGCTGCTGCGCGACGGCCTGGGCATGACAGCCGGCCAGATCGCCGACGTCTTCGCCGAATGGAACAAGGGCGACCTGGACAGCTACCTCATCGAGATCACCGCCGAGGTGCTCAAGCAAATCGACGCCAAGACCGGTAAGCCACTCGTCGACGTCATCGTCGACGAGGCCGAGCAGAAGGGCACCGGCCGCTGGACCGTCAAGTCCGCGCTGGACCTCGGCATCCCGATCACCGGCATCGCCGAAGCCGTGTTCGCCCGTGCCCTGTCGGGCTCGGTGCCGCAGCGCCGCGCCACCGTCGGCATGGCCTCGGGCCACCTCGGCGAGAAGCCCAGCGACGCAACCAAGTTCATCGAGGACGTCCGCGAGGCTCTGTATGCCTCCAAGATCGTCGCGTACGCGCAGGGCTTCAACCAGATCGAGGCCGGCAGCGCCGAGTACGGCTGGCACGTCAAGCCCGGCGACCTGGCCACCATCTGGCGCGGCGGCTGCATCATCCGTGCCAAGTTCCTGAACCGGATCAAGGAAGCGTTCGACGCCGAACCGGACCTGCCCACCCTGCTGGCCGCGCCGTACTTCCGCACCGCGGTCGAGTCGGCGATCGACAGCTGGCGCCGCGTCGTGGTGACGGCCACCGAGTTGGGCATCCCGATCCCGGGCTTCGCGTCGTCGCTGTCGTACTACGACGCGCTGCGCACCGAGCGGCTGCCCGCGGCTCTCACGCAGGGCCTGCGCGACTTCTTCGGCGCCCACACCTACGGCCGCACCGACGCGCCCGAGGGCAAGAAATTCCACACCCTGTGGAGCGGCGACCGCACCGAGGTCGAGGCCTAGCACCCGCTGGGCCACTAGGCTGGCGGTGTGCAGTTTCTCGAGAATGAAGCGGCTGGCCACCGGCCCCCGTACGACCTGACCTACAACGACGTCTTCGTGGTGCCGGGCCGGTCTGAACTGACCTCCCGCTTCGACGTCGACCTCGCCACCACCGACGGCACCGGCACCACGATCCCCATCGTGGTGGCCAACATGACCGCGGTCGCCGGCCGCCGGATGGCCGAGACCGTGGCCCGGCGCGGTGGCATCGTCGTGCTGCCACAGGACCTGCCCATCGAAGCGGTCCGCGGCACCGTCGACTTCGTCAAGAGCCGCGACCTGGTGGTCGACACCCCGGTGGTGCTCGCCCCCGACGACTCGGTCTCGGACGCGCTCGCCCTGATCCACAAGCGGGCCCACGGCGCGGCGGTGGTTCTCGACAACGGCCGCCCGCTCGGCCTGGTCACCGAGGCCGGCTGCGCCGGGGTGGACCGCTTCGCGCGGGCCCGGGACGTGGCAACCACCGATTTCGTCTCGGCACCCGCGGGCACCGAACCGCGCAAGGTGTTCGACCTGCTGGAGCACTCCCCGACGGGCGTGGCAGTCCTGACCAACGCCGACGGGTCCCTGGCCGGCGTGCTGACCCGTACCGGCGCCATCCGCGCCGGCATCTACACCCCAGCCGTCGACGCGCAGGGCCGGCTCCGGATCGCGGCCGCCGTGGGCATCAACGGTGACGTCGCCGCCAAGGCCCGGGCGCTGGCCGAAGCCGGGGTGGACGTTCTGGTCGTCGACACCGCACACGGGCACCAGTCCAAGATGCTGGATGCGCTGTCCGCGGTGGCCGCACTCGACCTCGGCCTGCCGCTGGCCGCCGGGAACGTCGTATCGGCCACCGGCACGCGGGACCTGATCAACGCGGGCGCCTCCATCGTCAAGGTGGGTGTCGGCCCCGGCGCCATGTGCACCACCCGCATGATGACCGGCGTGGGCCGGCCGCAGTTCTCGGCCGTCGTCGAATGTGCCGCGGCGGCAAGGGAACTCGGCGGCCACGTCTGGGCCGACGGCGGCGTCCGGCACCCGCGCGACGTGGCACTGGCCCTGGCCGCCGGCGCCTCGAACGTGATGATCGGTTCCTGGTTCGCGGGCACGTACGAGTCGCCCGGCGACCTGCTGATCGACCGCGAGGGTCGCGTCTACAAGGAGAGCTTCGGCATGGCCTCCAAGCGAGCGGTCGCGGCCCGGACGGCCGGCGACGGCGCCTTCGACCGGGCCCGCAAGGCCCTGTTCGAGGAGGGCATCTCGTCGTCGAAGATGGCGCTGGACCCGGTGCGCGGCGGCGTCGAGGATCTGCTCGACCACATCACCTCCGGTGTCCGCAGCACCTGTACGTACGTCGGCGCGGCAAATCTCGAGGAGCTGCACGAGAAAGTGGTGCTCGGGGTGCAATCGGCCGCGGGATTCGCCGAAGGCCACCCATTGCCGACCGGTTGGTGAACAGGTCCGACGGGGCCGACCAGCTACCATTGCCGTACGGTCGGCGATCGCAGTAGGCGTCGGTCGGCCGTCGATATCGATTCAGCGAAAGGGAGCACGTGCCGCAGGCACCCGTTGGGGCGCCATCCGCCCCGAGCCCGGCGGGAGCGTGCCAGGCCGATCACGCGCTCCCCGAGCCGGGCCCCGAGTCGATCGACTCCGAACCTCCCAGTAGCCGGCCGGGCCGTCAGCCCGGCGCCCCGAGCGGTGGTGCACGGTGCCCACTGCGCTGACCATCGCGAGCCTCGCCGCGTTCATCCTGCTCACCCTCGGGACGGCGGTCTTCGTCGCCGCCGAGTTCTCCCTGACCGCGCTCGAACGCAGCACCGTCGAGGCCAACGCCCGCGACGGCGGCCGCCGCGACCGGATCATCCGCGACGCGCACCGCAACCTGTCGTTCCAGCTGTCCGGTGCGCAGATCGGTATCTCGATCACCACGCTGATCACCGGTTACCTCGCCGAACCCGTCGTGGCGCGACTGCTGCGCGGCCCGCTGCTCGCCATCGGCCTGCCGGAGAAGTTCACCGACCCGGTGGCCCTGACCCTGGCGTTGCTGATCGCCACGTCGGTGTCAATGGTGTTCGGCGAGCTCGTGCCCAAGAACCTCGCGGTGGCCAAACCGGTGCCGACGGCGCGCGCCACCGTGCCGTGGCAGTGGTTCTTCTCGCTGGTGTTCTCCCCCGCCATCAAGCTGACCAACGGCACCGCCAACTGGGTGCTGCGCCGGCTCGGGGTCGAGCCCGCCGAGGAGCTCCGCTCGGCGCGGTCCGCCCAGGAACTGCTGGCGCTGGTACGCAACTCCGCCGAAAGCGGGTCGCTGGACGCGCAGACGGCCGAATTGATCGACCGCTCACTGCAATTCGGCGGCCGCACCGCCGAGGAGTTGATGACGCCGCGGTCCATGATCGAGTCGCTGGAGGTCACCGACACCGTCGCCGACCTCATCGGGACGGCCATCCGCACGGGTTTCTCGCGCTTCCCGATCGTCGCCGGCGACCTCGACGAGACCGTCGGCATCGTGCACGTCAAGCAGGTCTTCGCGATACCCGTCGAACAGCGCGCCGGCACCCGGCTGGCCCAGCTGGCACGGCCCGTCCCGACGGTGCCGTCGACGCTCGACGGTGACGCGGTGATGACCCAGATCCGGGCCAACGGCGTCCAGACGGCCCTCGTGGTCGACGAGTACGGCGGCACTGCCGGCATGGTCACCGTCGAGGACCTCATCGAGGAGATCGTCGGCGACGTCCGCGACGAACACGACGACGCCACCCCCGACGTCGTCGAGGTGCGGGACGGCTGGCTGGTGTCGGGTCTGATGCGGATCGACGAAGTCGACACCGAGACGCCGTTCCGCGCGCCCGAAGGCGACTACGAGACCATCGGCGGCCTGGTCCTCAAGGAGCTCGGCCACATCCCCGACGTCGGCGACACCGTTGTGCTGAGCGAATTCGACCCCGACAACCCCGAGCTGGACCCGGTGCAGTGGAAGGCCACGGTCATCCGGATGGATGGCCGCCGCATCGACCAGCTCGAACTGAACCAGCTGGGCGCCGACGAGTCGGGAGCCCGCGATGAATGACGTCCTCGGGATCTTGCTGACCATGGTGCTGCTGGGCGCCAACGCGTTCTTTGTCGGCGCCGAGTTCGCGCTGATCTCGGCGCGGCGCGACCGGCTGCAGGCGCTGGCCGAGCAGGGCAAGCGCAGCGCCGTCACCGTCCTGCGGGCCGGTGAGCGGTTGTCGATGATGCTGGCCGGCGCGCAGCTGGGCATCACCATCTGCTCGATCCTGCTGGGCCGCGTCGGTGAACCGGCCGTCGCGCACCTGCTCCGCGAGCCCTTCGATGCGCTCGGCGTGCCCGAAACCGTGCTGCACACGGCGGCTTTCGCCGTCTCGCTGGCGGTCGTGGTGACAGTGCACGTGCTGCTGGGCGAGATGGTGCCGAAGAACATCGCGATCGCCGGGCCGGAAAAAGCCGCGATGCTGCTGATCCCGCCGTACCTGCTCTACATGAGCTTCGCCCGGCCGTTCGTCATCTTCTACAACTGGTGCGCCAACAGCACGCTGCGGCTGCTCGGGGTGGAGCCGAAGGACGAGCTGGACGTCACGGTGTCGTCGGTCGAGCTGTCCGAGATGCTGACCGAATCGCTGTCGGAAGGACTCCTGGATGCCGAGGAACACGTCCGCCTGACCCGCGCGCTGGACATCCGGACACGCACCGTCAAGGACGTCGCGATACCGCTGCAGGACATCCGCGCGGTGCCGATCGCGGCGCCCGGTACCGGTCCGACGGTGGGTGCGGTGGCCCAGGCCTTGCGCGAGACGGGCTACTCCCGGTTCCCCGTCACCGACGGGCACAGCGCCTACCTCGGCTACCTGCACATCAAGGACGTGCTGCCGTGCATGGACGACAACGACGCGGTGCTGGACCGGTCCATGGTGCGCCCGCTGCCCATGGTCGCCTCGACGCTGCCGGTGGCCGACGCGCTGTCGTGGTTGCGCCGCAACAACAGCCACCTGTCGTTGGTGACGACCGACGGCTACGTCACCGCGATGGTGGCGCTGGAAGACCTGGTGGAGGACCTGGTCGGCGTGGTGCGTGACGGTACCCACCGTGTCTGAGACGGTGTGCGCGCCGCTGCAGATCCTGGACGAGAACGACTGGGCGCCACGCGAACAGCGCTACCTGGACCGCGTCGACGCCTTCCTGGCGCCGCATGAGCGACGGATGCGGGCCGGTGAACCGCACCCGGTGTGGGACTTCCTGTTCACGTATTACAGCCTCAAGCCGCGCCAGCTGCGGCGCTGGCATCCGGGTTTCGGCCGCGCGCTCACCGGGTCCGGCGCTCTCCGGTTCACCGACCGGACCGGGTACGGTCGGCGCGGTGCCGCCGCGACGGTGACGCCGGCGTACCTCGCCGGCCGCCGCGAGACCGTCGCTTTCGTTGCCGACCTGTTGGCTGCGACGGCGGCCCGGCCGGCACGGTTGAACTGTTTCGGCCTGCACGAATGGGCCATGGTGTACCGCGCTCCCGAGGTCCGGCACGCCCAGGTGCCGCTGCGGCTGAGCGCGGCGGACACCGATGCCGTGGTCGAGTCGATGCCGCTGCGGTGCACGCATTTCGACGCCTATCGGTTCTTCACCGAGGCGGCCGTACCGCGGAACGGAGAAGCCCTGTCCCGACACGCCCAGTCGGCCACCGAGCAGCCGGGCTGTGTGCACGCAAATATGGACTTGTACAAATGGAGTTACAAGCTCGGACCTTTGCTGGAGTCGAATCTGTTGATGGATTGCCTTGACCTCGCGGCGGACGCACGCGTCCTCGACATGCGGGCCAGCCCGTACGACCTGAGCGACTACGGCATCGAGCCGATCGCCATCGAGGACCCGACGGGCCGCGCCGAGTATGTGCGCCGCCAGCAGGACATCGCCAATCTCGCAGTGCCGCTGCGGGACTCACTGCTGTCCGAGTGCCGGATATTGCTCGGCCACGACACCGACGGCCGCCTGCTGTGACGGCCCGGACGGCGCTGCGCATCGCCGCCGCGGCCCTGGCCGCCGTGCTGTCCGTCGCCGGCTGCTCCGACGACCGGTCCGACCGCGGCCCGCAGCGCACCGGTCAGGTGTTGCCGGGTGACTACAGCGGCGCCGGCCCCGGCACGCTCGTCGCCGCGCAGCCGCTGACGACCGTCGACCCCGAACTGGGCGGGCTGTCCGCCATCTCCGCGCGCATCACCTACGTCTCCACGTCGGGCATCAACGACAGTCACCCCAAGGTGACGGGCTCGGTGTTCCTGCCGAAGGGCAAACCGCCCGAGGGCGGCTGGCGCATCATCGCCCTGGCGAACCCGGGCAGCGGCATCAGGTCGGAATGCGCCCCGTCGTCGTCGCCGAGCCTGCTGGGCCTGCTGCCGACCGTGCGGCTCATGGTCGGCGCCGGCTACCTGGTGGCGATCACCGACTATCAGGGCATCGGCCTCGACGAGACCTATCACCCGTATCTGGACTCCACGACCGAGGGCTTCAACCTCATCGACCTGGCGCGGGCGACGCGCAAACTGGTCTCCGCCGCGTCCACCAACTGGGTCGCCGTGGGGACCGGGCAGGGCGGTCAGGCGGCCTGGGCGGCCGCCGAGCTGGCCACCGATTACGGCGGCGGGCTCCGCCCGCAAGGCGCGGTCGCGCTGGCCCCGACCGCGGCGCTGGAATGGCTGGCCGACGCCTCGGCCGACGGGAAACTGAACCGCGACCAGCAGCTGATGCTGCAGCAGTACCTCGCGATCATGCCGCAGGCGTACCCCGGATTCCCCATCGAGGACTACCGCCGCGGCGCCGCCCGCGACCACTGGGACACGCTGTCGGCCTGCCGCGGCCCGGCGGTTGCCGACCGCACCAGCGTGCTGGATGCGCTGGGCCCGAACGACCTCGGCCCGACGACGCCTGCCGCCGCCGACGCGTTGCGCGGTTACCTGCGCAAGACGACGCTGCCGCAGGCGCCGGCCGCCGCGCCGATGCTGATCACGCCGGGGGCGCCCGACGGGCTGGTGCCGCCGGAGCAGACCGCCGCCGCCGTCGAACGCGCCTGCGCCATGGGTGACGTGATCGACTACGCCCAGCCCGACGAAGCCGACCCCCTCGGCTGGATCACCGACCGGTTCAACGGGGTGCCGGCACCCAACACGTGCCCGGGCGCCACCCCGACCTCCACCACGCCGACGTCGACGGCCGGTGCGCGGTCCGATGAATCCGACTCCGGGCAGTCGGGCTCGAACACCGAGCAGGTGACCTCGACCGTCGAACAACCCGCCTCCGACACCGAGCAGCCGGCGTCCCATCACGAGCAACCCGCGCCCCCGCCGCCGGCGGACCTCGGGGACGCCGGATGAACATCGGCCTGCTCGACGGCTGGCTGCCCACACTGATCCAAGTGGTGACGGTGCTGGCGCTCGTCGTCGCCGTCGGCCGACGGTCCCCGCGCTGGCTGCGCCTATGGCTCCCGGTCGCCGTCGGCACAGGCGTTGTCCTGGCTCTGGCATCCAGCTGGTTCATCTCCGATCAGGGCCTCGCGGGCGGGCCGGCCCCGATGTCCCTGTGGGTGTGGCTCGTGCTGACCGGGGTGGCCCTCGTCGTGGCCGTCGCTGGGTGGCCGGGCCTGCAGTGGTGGCGCCGGGCCGTGGCCATCGCCGTGGTGCCGCTCTGCGCGCTCTGCGCCGGTCTGGCGGTCAACACCTGGACGGGCTACCTGCCGACCGTCGAGGCGCTGTGGCAGCGCACCACCGGTGCGGAGTTGCGCGGCCAGGTGGACCTGGACACCGCGCTGACCATGCGCCGTAATGGCGAGCGGCCACCGCTCGGCCTTCTCGTGCCGGTGCAGATTCCGACCGACGCTTCAGGCTTCCGCGCTCGCCCCGAGCTGGTCTACCTGCCGCCTGCCTGGTTCGCCCCCGACGCGCCGCGACTACCGGCGGTGGTCATGGTGGGCGGCGAGTTCGGGTGGCCCGCCGACTGGCCGACGGCCGGCGGAGCACAGCGCACCGCCGACGAATTCGCGGCCGCCCATGGCGGCAACGCGCCGATCCTGGTGTTCGTAGACACCAGCGGCCAGTTCTCCAACGACACCGAATGCGTCAACGGGCCCCGCGGGATGGCCGCCGACCACCTCACCAAAGACGTTGTGCCATTTGTCACTTCGGCGTTGTCGGCCAGCCCGGACCCGTCCCGATGGGGCATCGTCGGCTGGTCCGCCGGTGGCACGTGCGCGGTGATGACCACGGTGATGCACCCGGAGCTCTTCCAGACCTTCGTCGACATGGACGGACAGGTCGGGCCCAACGCCGGATCCCAGCCGCAGACCATCGCGCGCCTGTTCGGCGGTGACGCCGCGGCATTCGCCCAGTTCGATCCGGCGACCGTGGTGCGCAAGCACGGGCCGTACACCGGTGTCGCCGGCTGGTTCGCGGTGTCGGAGAACGGGCCGGTGGTGCATCAACCGGCCCAGCCCGGCGCGGCGACGAACATCCAGCCGCCGGCCAACCCGGAGAGCCACACCGCCGTCGCCACCTACATGTGTGCGTTGGTCAGCGCCGCCGGTATCGAGTGCTCGGTGGTCCCGCACGGCGGTGACCACACGTTCCCCAGTGCCGCAGAGGCATTCGCCGCGGCCTTTCCGTGGCTGGCCGGACGGCTGCACACGCCCGGTGTCCCGGCCATCGGTTTGCCGGGCTCGGCACCCCAATGACGGTGTGACCCGGTTCTCATTGGCCGACACGCCGGTGAGCTGCGGTTACCCACGGGTAAAGTGGATGGTCGCCGTGTGGGCTGCTTAGGAGGAAGAAGAAAATGACTGATCGTGTGACGGTGGGAAATCTGCGGGTGGCCCGCGTACTGCACGACTTCATCACCAACGAGGCTCTGCCCGGCACCGGGGTCGATCCTGACAGCTTCTGGGCGGGGGTCGACAAGGTCGTCACCGACCTGACCCCGAAGAACCAGGACCTGCTGGCCCGCCGTGACGACCTCCAGGCGCAGATCGACAAGTGGCACCGGGCCCGGGTCATCGATCCCGTCGACACCGACGAGTTCAAGACCTCGTACCAGGAGTTCCTCTCCGAGATCGGCTACCTGCAGCCGGAACCCGCCGACTTCAGCATCACGACGTCGGGCGTCGACCCGGAGATCACCAGCACGTCGGGACCGCAGCTGGTGGTGCCGATCCTGAACGCCCGGTTCGCGCTCAACGCCGCCAACGCCCGCTGGGGCTCGCTGTACGACGCGCTGTACGGCACCGACGTCATCTCCGACGAGGGCGGCGCCGAGGCCGGCAAGGGTGGCTACAACAAGGTGCGCGGCGACAAGGTGATCGCCTACGCCCGGGGCTTCCTGGACCAGGCCGTCCCGCTGGCGGCCGGCTCGTGGGCCGACATCACCGGCCTCAAGATCGACGACGAGCACCAATTGCAGGCCGAGCTGGGCGACGGCCTGTCGACCGGATTGGCCAATCCCGAGGAGTTCGTCGGCTACACCGGCCAGCTGGGCGACGCCTCGTGGTCGGTGCTGCTCGAGCACCACGGACTGCACATCGAGATCCTGGTCGACCCCACGTCGCCCGTCGGTTCGACCGACAAGGCCGGCATCAAGGACGTCGTGCTGGAATCCGCGATCACCACGATCATGGACTTCGAGGACTCGGTCGCGGCCGTCGACGCCGACGACAAGGTGCTCGGCTACCGCAACTGGCTGGGCCTGAACAAGGGCGACCTGTCCGAAGAGGTCAGCAAGGGCGGCAAGACCTTCACCCGCGTGCTCAACCCCGACCGCGTGTTCACCACGCCGGACGGCGAGGGTGAGCTGACCCTGCCGGGCCGCAGCCTCCTATTCGTGCGCAACGTCGGTCACCTGATGACCAACGACGCCATCATCGACGCCAACGGCAACGAGATTCCCGAGGGCATCCAGGACGCGCTGTTCACCGGTCTGATCGCCATGCACGGCCTGAAGTCCACCAAGGAGAACGGCGAGCTGACCAACAGCCGCACCGGCTCGGTCTACATCGTGAAGCCCAAGATGCACGGGCCTGATGAGGTCGGTTTCACGTGTGAGTTGTTCAGCCGCGTCGAGGACGTCCTCGGTCTGCCCGAGGCCACCCTGAAGGTCGGCATCATGGACGAGGAGCGGCGCACCACCGTCAACCTCAAGGCGTGTATCAAGGCCGCGGCCGACCGCGTCGTGTTCATCAACACCGGCTTCCTGGACCGCACCGGCGACGAGATTCACACCTCGATGGAAGCCGGTCCGATGGTCCGCAAGGGCGCCATGAAGACCCAGACCTGGATCAAGGCCTACGAGGACGCGAACGTCGACACCGGTCTGGCGTGCGGCCTGGCCGGGCGCGCCCAGATCGGCAAGGGCATGTGGGCCATGACCGACCTGATGGCCGACATGGTCGAGCAGAAGATCGGTCAGCCCAAGGCGGGCGCGACGACCGCCTGGGTGCCCTCGCCCACCGGCGCGACCCTGCACGCCATGCACTACCACCAGGTTGACGTGCGCGAGGTCCAGAAGGAACTGGCCGGCAAGAAGCGCACCACGCTCACCGAGCTGCTGACCATCCCGCTGGCCAAGGAACTGGCTTGGGCGCCTGAGGAAATCCACGAGGAGATCGACAACAACTGCCAGTCGATCCTCGGCTACGTGGTGCGCTGGATCGATCAGGGCGTCGGCTGCTCGAAGGTGCCGGACATCCACAACATCGCACTGATGGAGGACCGCGCCACACTGCGCATCTCCAGCCAGTTGCTGGCCAACTGGCTGCGGCACGGCGTCATCACCGAGGACGACGTCAAGGCCAGCCTGCGCCGGATGGCGGCGGTGGTCGACGAGCAGAACGCCGGCGACTCCGCGTACCTGCCGATGGCGCCGGATCCGGAGGGCAGCATCGCGTTCCAGGCCGCGCAGGAGCTGATCCTCGAGGGCTGCGCGCAGCCCAACGGTTACACCGAGCCGATCCTGCATCGGCGCCGGCGGGAGTTCAAGGCCGCACACGCCGGTTCGTGAACGGTTAACTCCCCCATCATCGTTGATTAAAATTCGGCGGGCCCGTGGGAACACGGGTCCGCCGATTGCACGCCGACACCAGGAGCAGACACCAATGGGTAGGCACAGAGCTCCCGACGACGACGAATCACGCGACGACGCATCAAACGCCGATGAATCACGCGACGACGCAACATCCCACTTTGACGCGTTGTCACCGGACATCCCGGAATCCGACGAAACCGCCACCAGCGCACTGGGTTTCCGGGTTCCGGATGACTGGGCCGAGAGGCACGGGATGCCGCCTGCCGAATCCCCACGCGCTGCCACCCCACCTGCCGCCACTCCTCCCGCCGACAGCGGCGATCGGTATGAGACCGACGAGCCCGACCATGGCGACACCGACTATTCGGACCAGCCCGATCTCACCGACGCCGACAGCGTCACTCAGGCGTTCCCGTCCGTCCCGCGCCGGGCCTCGGTCCGCTCGCACGGCGGCGACTGGGACGGCGGCGAATGGACCGGCAGCCACCGGGCCATTCAGACCAAGCGCCGCGGCGTCAGTGTCGGCGTCATCGCCGCGCTCGTGACCGTCGTGGTCGTCGTCGCCGCGGTGATCCTCTGGCGTTTCTTCGGCAGTGTGCTGTCCGACCGCAGCCGCGAGGCTTCGGCGCGATGTGTGTCGGGTTCGGTCAGCGTGCCCGTGCTGGCGGATCCGTCGATCTCCGATCAGCTCAACTCGCTGGCCGGCAAGTACAGCCAGACCGCGGCACCCATCGGTGACAAGTGCGTCAAGGTCGAGGTCAAGGCGAGCGATCCGAACACCGTCGTCGACGGCGTGTTGAACAAGTGGCCGTCGAACCTCGGACCGCGGCCCGCGCTGTGGATTCCGGCCAGCTCGGTGTCGGCGGCCCGGTTGGTGGCCGGCGCAGGCGATCAGGCGGTCAGCGGTGAGGCGAAGTCGCTGGCGACCTCGCCGGTACTGTTGGCCGTCCGGCCGCAGCTGAAAGATGCGCTGGCCCAGCAGAATTGGGGCACCCTGCCCACGCTGCAGACGACGCCGACGGCGCTGGACGGCCTGAGCCTGCCCGGTTGGGGCTCGCTGCGGCTGGCGCTGCCGACCGTCGACAACAGTGACGCGGCCTACCTTGCTGCCGAGGCCGTCGCCTCTGCGGCGGCCAATGGTGGGCCGGCGAATGCCGGTGCCGGCGCCGTGCACCGGTTGATGGCCGCGCAGCCGAAGCTGTCGGACCCCAAGGTCTCGACAGCCCTCGATGCGCTGATCTCCGCGGGCGACCCGGCCACCGCCCCTGTGCACGCGGTCGTCACCACCGAACAGCAGCTCTACCAGCGGTCGCAACACACCGACGACGCCAAGGGCAAGCTGGCGGCGTGGCTGCCGCCCGGCGCACCGGCTGTCGCCGACTACCCGGCCGTGCTGCTCGCCGGCGAGGGCTTGTCCCACGAGGAGGTCACCGCGGCGAGCGAGTTCGAACGCTTCCTGCGCAAGCCCGAACAACTCGCCGAGCTGTCCAACGCCGGCTTCCGCGTCAGCGGTGGCAATCCCCCCAAGAACGACGTGCTGAACCTCGGTTCACTGCCCGACGCCCTCTCGATCGGCGACACCAGCACGCGCGCCACGCTGGCCAATGCGGTCGGTGGCACGTCGAAGAGCGCCGCCGTGACGATCCTGCTGGACCAGTCGATGCCGACGAGCGACGGCGCCAAGACCCGGCTGGGCAACGTGACGACGGCCCTGATGGACCGGCTCAAAGCGATGTCGCCGAGCAGCGCGGTGGGGCTGTGGACGTTCGACGGGGTGTCGGGCCGCAACGAGATTCCGGTGGCTCCGCTGAGCGACCAAGCGCACGCGACTCAGCTGATCTCGAACCTGAACAACCAGAGCTCCTCGGGTGGCGGGCATGTCTCGTTCACGACGCTGCGCATGCTCTACGGCGACGCGATGTCGAAATACGTCGAGGGGCAGGCCAATTCGATCCTGCTGATCACCGCCGGCCCGCACACCGACCAGTCGCTCGACGGTCAGGGCTTGCAGGACTACGTCAAGTCGGCGTTCGATCCGGCCCGCCCGGTGGCGATCAATGTCATCGACATCGGGTCCGACTCGGACGGCTCGGCGTGGCAGGCCGTCTCGCAGCTGACCGGCGGCGCGTTCACGAGCATGCCCACCTCGGCGGCTCCCGAACTCGCCAACGCGATCGCCGCGGCTCTGCCCTAGCTAGTTTTCACCACCCGCGAGCCGGCCTGGGGGCACCTCCCGCGAGCGTGCGTGTCTGCGCACGAAACGCCGGGCATTCCGTGCAAAAACGTCCCGCTCAGAGCCGCTGAGCGGGACGTTTTTGTACTTCCGCAGCGGCGTGTTGAAGACAAACACGCACGCTCGCGGGAAATCAGGCAAAGGCCTCGATCGGCGGGCAGGAGCAGACGAGGTTGCGGTCACCGAATGCGCCGTCGATGCGGCGGACGGGCGGCCACACCTTCGGCCGGAAACCCTTGCCCAGCGGGTAGGCAGCCTGCTCGCGGGTGTACGGGTGCTTCCAGTCGTCCACCAGCAGGCACTCGGCGGTGTGCGGCGCGTTGTGCAGCGGGTTGTCATCGGCCGGCCAGTCGCCGGAGCCCACCTGGTCGATCTCGCGCTTGATCGCGATCATCGCGGCGATGAAGGCGTCGACCTCGGTCAGGCTCTCGCTCTCGGTCGGCTCGACCATCAGCGTGCCGGCCACCGGGAAGCTCATGGTCGGCGCGTGGAAACCGTAGTCCGCCAAGCGCTTTGCCACGTCGTCGACGGTGACGCCGGTGGCCTTGGTGATGGCCCGCAGGTCCAGGATGCACTCGTGCGCGACCATGCCGTTCTCACCGGTGTAGAGCACCGGGTAGTGCTCGTCGAGGCGGCGGGCGATGTAGTTGGCCGACGCGATCGCGGTGAGTGTCGCGGCCCGCAGACCGGCCGCACCCATCATCCGGATGTATGCCCACGTGATCGGCAGGATGGACGCCGAACCGTACGGCGCCGCCGAGACGGTGTGCTCGTCGGCGAGCTCGGCCGCCAGCGGGTGGCCCGGCAGGTACGGAGCCAGGTGCGACCGAACCGCCACCGGGCCGACGCCCGGACCGCCACCACCGTGCGGGATGCAGAACGTCTTGTGCAGGTTCAGGTGGCTGACGTCGCCGCCGAACTTCCCCGGACGCGCCAGGCCGACGATCGCGTTGAGGTTGGCGCCGTCGACGTACACCTGACCGCCGGCGTCGTGCACCGCGGCGCAGATGTCTGCGACGTCATGTTCGTACACGCCGTGCGTGGACGGGTAGGTGATCATCAGCGCGGCGAGGTCACTGGCGTGCTCGGCGACCTTGGCGCGCAGGTCGTCCAGGTCGACGTCACCGTTCTCGCGGCACGCCACGACCACGACCTTCATGCCGACCATGGCGGCCGACGCGGCGTTGGTGCCGTGCGCGCTGGACGGGATCAGGCAGATGTTGCGGCCGGCCTCACCACGGGCCTCGTGATACGCGCGGATGGCGAGCAGACCGGCGTACTCCCCCTGCGACCCCGCGTTGGGCTGCAGCGACACCGAGTCGTAGCCCGTGATGCTGACGAGCCAGGACTCCACGTCGGCGATCAGTTTGCGCAGGCCCGGGGTGTCCGAGGCCGGTGCGAACGGATGCTGCTGGGCGAACTCGGTCCAGGTGATGGGCTCCATCTCGGCGGCCGCGTTGAGCTTCATGGTGCACGAGCCCAGCGGGATCATGCTGCGGTCCAGCGCGATGTCCTTGTCGGCGAGCGAGCGCAGGTACCGCATCATCTCGGTCTCGGTCCGGTACCGCGAGAACGCCGGGTGGGTGAGGAATTCCGAAGTGCGGGTGTGGATTTCGGGGCCGTCCCAGTGGTGGCCGCCGCGGGTCGCGCCGAACGCGGCGAGCACCGCGTCGATGTGGTCGGCGGTGGTCGCCTCGTCGCACGACACCGAGATGTGGTCGGCGTCGACCAGCCAGACGTTGATGCCGCGCTCCTTGGCGGCCGCCTGCACCTGCTCGGCCTTGCCGGGCACATGAGCCAGGACGGTGTCGAAGAATCCGGAGTGGACGACCTCGACGCCGGCCTCCTTCAGGCCCATGGCCACCGCGAGCGCGTGGCCGTGCACCCGGTGCGCGATCGCGGTCAGCCCGCGCGGCCCGTGGTAGCTGGCGTACATCGCGGCGATCACCGCGAGCAGGACCTGGGCGGTACAGATGTTGCTGGTGGCCCGGTCGCGGCGGATGTGCTGTTCGCGCGTCTGCAGGCTCAATCGGTACGCCTTCGCGCCGTCAGCGTCGACCGAGACGCCGACCAGACGTCCGGGCAGCTGACGGGCGTGCTTGCCGTGCACAGCCAGGTAGCCGGCATGCGGACCGCCGAAGCCCATCGGCACCCCGAAACGCTGCGTGGTGCCGAAGGCGACGTCGGCGCCGATCTCACCGGGCGGGGTGACGAGCGTCAGCGCCAGCAGGTCGGCGCCGATGGCGACGAGCGCGCCGCGCTCGTGGGCCTGCGCAATCAGCGCGGACCAATCGTTGACCGCACCGCTGGCCCCCGGCAGCTGGGCGATGACGCCGAAGAACTCGCCGTCGGGCAGGCCGTCGCGCAGGTCGGCGGTCACGATCTCGATGTTCAGCGGTTCGGCCCGGGTGGCCAGCACAGCCGCCGTCTGCGGGTAGATGTCGGCATCGACGGCGAGGCGGCGGCAGTCGCCTTTGACCGCACGGTGCATCAGCGTCATGGCCTCGGCCGCGGCGGTGGCCTCGTCGAGCATCGAGGCGTTGGCGATCTCCATGCCGGTCAGGTCGGTGACCATGGTCTGGAAGTTGATCAGGGCCTCGAGGCGGCCCTGACTGATCTCCGGCTGGTACGGGGTGTAGGCGGTGTACCAGGCCGGGTTCTCGAGAATGTTGCGGCGCAGCACGGCCGGGGTCAGGGTGTCGAAGTAGCCCTGACCGATCATCGACACCGCGACGGTGTTGGTGTCGGCGAGCGCGCGCAGTTCGGCCAGCGATTGCTCTTCTGAGGCCGGGGCAGCCAGTTCGTCGAGGCCGGGTGCCAGGCCGGCGCTGGACAGCGCATCGAGGATGCCCGCGGGCAGGGCCTTGGCGGCGAGCTCTTCCAGAGAGTCCACGCCGATGACCCCGAGCATCGTGGCCACCGCGTCGGCGTCCGGGCCGATGTGCCGGTCGACGAAGCGAAGCTGGTGGTGCTCAGCAGAGGAACGGGACGTGCTGTCGGTCATGACGGCCTCTCCAGACGTACAGGCTCGGGGCAGGTGTGCCACGGAACCGCTTGCGGTTCCTCCCCCTCTGTCGTCGGTGCCTGAGAGATTCGGCGCGACGAATGTGGTCGGCCTTTCCCCATGGGCGGACGAGTCGAACTCGCCACTTTCCAGAGGCATCGGGCTCCGGCGCGGTCCGGGGGCCTGAGAGGTTGATGGAGAGGTATTGCTCCTTCGGCGTCCATGGCTGGCGGCCACAGAACTCTCCCGCGTCGGGACGATGCGCGCGCCAGTCTACCGGTCGGTCACCAATGGCCACGAGTGGACAGCAAACAGCCCCTCTCCGTGAGGAAAGGGGCAGGTGCTCTGGTTTAGGTGTCAGCCGATCTTGCGGTCGCGCTGCTTGCGCCGTGATGCGAGCTCGTCCTCGGGTGCGGCGATGGACTCGCCGCCGTCGGCCCGTTCGCCCGGGAAGTCGGCGATGGCGCCGGTCAGCTCGCGCATGGCGCCGGAGACCGCGATGCCGAACACGCCCTGTCCGCCTTGCAGCAGGTCGACGACCTCTTCGGCAGACGTGCACTCGTACACCGTGGTGCCGTCCGAGAACAGCGTGATGTTGGCCAGGTCGTGAACACCGCGCTGGCGCAGGTGGTCGACCGCGACGCGGATGTTGTGCAGCGAGATGCCGGTGTCGAGCAGGCGCTTGACGATCTTGAGGACCAGGATGTCCTTGAACGAGTACAGCCGCTGGCTGCCGGAGCCGGCCGCGCCGCGGATCGACGGCACGACCAGCGAGGTACGGGCCCAGTAGTCGAGCTGACGGTAGGTGATGCCGGCGATCTGGCAGGCACTCGGCCCGCGGTAGCCGACCAGTTCGTCGGGCACTGATTCATCAGGGAACAGGCCTGCCTGCACCGGCAGCGGAGCTGGTGTCGGGGCGGCCTGCTCAGGCGCGCCGTTGGTCGTCAGGTCCAACTGCTCTTGACGTGGCGTGTCGTCGCCCACTGCCTGATCCTCTCGCCGATCGAACTATCCCTGCCTGGCGGCCACTGCTGCTCGGCGGGCATGTCCGCTGCTCGAATGTGTCGAGCATACGCTTCCCGCCGGGCCACTTCAGCCTGTCACCAGATCGAGAAAAGTATGTGGCGCGGATTCTTCGAATCCGCAAACGGCGCACCGCGTGTCGACACGCGCTGACCTAACTGAGATACATCCGTGACAACGCCTGCCCGGACGTCCCGCGGAACCCGTCAGGTGGCCTTGAAATCGTCCGGCGAAATGCTGTCGAGGAACTCCTTGAACTTCTCGACCTCGTCCTCGCGCACGGTGCCGGACGATTCCTCGTCGCTCTCGTCGGGGATCAGCAGACCCGCCTCGGCGAGCACCGCCTCCTCGACGTAGATCGGCACGCCCATCCGCAGGGCGATCGCCACCGAGTCCGACGGCCGCGCCGACACCGTGATGTCGCGGTCGAACACCAGGTCGGCGTAGAAGGTGCCTTCCTGCAGGTCGACGATGCGCACCTCGCGCAGCGAATGACCAAGCGCGGCAATCAAATCCTTGATCAGATCGTGCGTCAGGGGACGAGCCGGCGAGACGCCCTGCTGTTCCAGCGCAATCGCCGCCGCCTCGGACTGGCCGATCCAGATCGGCAGGTAACGGTCACCGTCGGACTCGCGGAGCAACAGCACGGGCTGGTTCTGCGGCTGTTCCACCCGAATGCCGACCACACGAACCTCGCCCATCTGCGTCTGCCCTCCGCAATCCGTGTGCCATCAACGAATTCGAGTCTAGTCCTCAGCGATCGAGAACGTCGCGCACAGCGGACTTGATCAGCGAGGTGTGCAGTGTGATGGCGAGCGCCGCGACCTCGCGGGCCAGTTCGTCGGCGCGGTCGCGGGCCCCGGCGTTGCCGGCCTTGCCGATGGGGCCGGCGATCTGCGCGATCAGGTCCGACTGCCGGTCGGCGGCGGAGCGGAAGGCCCGCAGGTGCCGCGGCTCGACGCCGTATTCGCCCAGCGCTTGGGCGCATTGTGCGATGACCACGGCGTGTTCGTCGAAGAACCCAGCCGGGCCGGGAATGATCACGCCGCTCTTGACGAGCGCCGACAGGAGTTCCGACTTGATGCCGGAACGCTGCAGCAGGTCCTCACGGCTCAGCCGGACCTGGGCAGGTGCGACGTCATCCAGACGGCCCGGTTCGCCGCCGTCGACGTCGAGATCGGGCACCAATTTCGGTACGCCGTAAGCGGATCCGTTCGACGGGAGTGCGCCGTCGGGCTGGGCGTCCAGCTGGGCCTTGATGACCTTGAGCGGCAGGTACTGATCGCGCTGCGCCGACAGGATGAACCGCAGCCGGGCGCAGTCATAGGCCGTGAAACGACGGTAGCCCGACCCAGTGCGTTCGGGCGTGACCAGACCTTGTTCCTCCAGGAACCGGATCTTTGAGATCGTCACATCCGGGAAGTCGGGTCGGAGCAGGTCGAACACTGCTCCGATCGACATCCCGGCCACTGCACTGCGGTCGGGCTGCGTCATGACTGACCGCCGGCGCTAACCAGCCGAGCTGTCGTCGGTCTTGGGGCCGGTCAGGAACACCAGGCGGAACTTGCCGATCTGAACCTCGTCCCCGTTGGCCAGCACCGCCGAGTCGACGGGCTCGCGGTTGACGTAGGTACCGTTGAGGCTGCCGACGTCGACCACCTGGAATTCACCGGACTCCAGCCGGAACTCGGCGTGGCGACGGCTCACCGTCACGTCGTCGAGGAAGATGTCGCTGTCGGGGTGACGTCCCGCCGAGGTGCTCGGCTGATCCAGCAGGAATCGCGAGCCGGCATTCGGCCCGCGCTTGACCACCAGTAGGGCCGACCCCACCGGCAGTCCTTCAACTCCGGAGACGGCACTGGTGCCGCTCGTCGAAGCCGGGGCGTCGAGCTCATTGAGGAAATCGGCACGGAAGACCGATGTGGTCTCCACTGTTGCCTCCTCGGACCCGAAATCAGTCCCCGAACCGCTGTCGTTATCCGTCACGCGCTGCTCCTCTACTGGCTGCTGTGGCGCTCTCGTGCAAGACCGGCCGGCAGTGCTGCCAGCAGTCATCGATGTCGCGTAGGTCTCATTATTGACCGTACCGCGCGGCGCGGGTCAGTGTGCCCGCCACCGCCGGATCCGCCGCGCCGACTTTGGTGTCGCCACGGCCGAACCGGACCGCAGCACCCTAACAAAAGCGTTACTCGTCCAGGGTCGCCCGGTAGCCGTCCGCGTCGAGCAGACCGGCGAGTTGGCCGTCCAGTTCGGCCGCGTCGGCCTGCAGTTCGATGAGCCATCCGGCGTCGTAGGGATCGGAGTTGACCAGATCGGGCGAGCCTTCCAGATCACCGTTGACCGCAACGATTTTCGCGGCGATCGGGGCGTAGAGCTCCGACGTGGTCTTGGGCGATTCGACCTCACCGAACACGTCTCCGGCGGCCAGGGTGGTGCCGACCTCGGGCAGATCGACGTAGACCACGTCACCCAGCGCGCCCTGCGCGAAATCGGTGATCCCGACGCGAACGGTGCCGTCGCCTGTGCGGCGAACCCATTCGTGCTCGGTGGTGTACAGCAGATCGGCTGGCGTTTCGCTCACGACGCTCCTTGCAGTTTCATGTCAGTGTGTTGGTCGGTCAGTAAGGATACGGCTCGACGATCAGGCCCGACGTTTACTTGACGGGCTGAGCGTATTGGCGCGGTTTCGGTTGCCGTAAGGCACTCACGTCGATCGTGTCGGCCTGTTGCACGGTCATTGTGCCGCCCACTCGTTTCACACTGTCCATCGCCCCACCCGGGATGTTCATCGCCGCCGCGAGAGTCGGCGGATCACCAATGGCGAGAATGGAATAGGGCGGGTTCATGGTGACGTTGTCGACCACCAGCGCGCCTGCGGTACCCGTCACCCAGGTGTCGACCCCGACCCGGACCGCGGTCTGCTGGTCGCCCCGCCCCGACCGGATCTCCATGGCCTCGGCGCCGGCGGCGCGCAACTCGTTGATGACGTCGAGCAATGTCTCGGGCGACACACCGGGAGCGATGTCCTCGATGGTGATGGTGACGCCCGGGCCGGTGGCCGCGACCGTGCCGATCAGGATCGACAGGGCGCGCAGCCGCGCCTGCGCGTTCTCGATGGCGGCCTGGTCACTGTTGCCCGACGCCTGCAATGACGACAACGTCTTCTGCAGGTCGGCCACCTCGGTGTTGAGGGCTGCCTCACGCTGTTGCAGCGAGTCGAGCAGCACCAGGAGGTCGGCGGGCCGCGCGGTGTCCAGCGCATCACCCGTCTCGGTCTGGCGCACCTGCGTCGCGATGGCCACCCCGAGCAACACACAGAGCAGTACGGCCAGCGCGCCGAACATCAACTGGGACCGGGTCCGCGGCAACCGCGCCGGAACGCCGTCGGGCAGCTCATGCCGACCGTGATGCTCGGCGGCGTGCGGTTCGTCGTCAGCCATGCTGTTGTTTTTCCCGTCGCTCCGCTCGCCCCAGCACCGTCACGCCCCGAACAGCCTGCGCCGCAGGGCCGCCGCGTTGCCGAAGATCCGGATACCCAGCACGACGATGATCGCGGTGGACAGCTGCGTGCCCACGCCCAGCTGGTCACCCACGTAGACGATCACGGCGGCGACCAGGACGTTGAAGACGAACGAGATGACGAAGACCTTGGCATCGAAGATGCGCTCGAGGTAGGCCCGCAGTCCCCCGAACACCGCGTCCAGCGCCGCCACGACGGCGATCGGCAGGTACGGCTGGACCGCTTCCGGCACGCTCGGGTGGAAGATCAAGCCCACCACGATGCCGACCACCAGTGCCGCGATCCCGATCATGTGCACCTGCTCACTTTGGTCCAATCTCCTTGGCGAAGT
Source organism: Mycolicibacterium sp. CBMA 226 (assembly GCF_009729075.1). Taxonomy (GTDB): domain Bacteria; phylum Actinomycetota; class Actinomycetes; order Mycobacteriales; family Mycobacteriaceae; genus Mycobacterium. Next base: position 35,629 of record NZ_VTGY01000029.1, read on the forward strand.
TGACATCTCGTACCGAGGCGGCCGACACCGTGAGGCGGTCGCGCGTCTGGACGCTGACTCCCACCCCGTACGACTGGGCGAGCAGCATCAGCCGCTGCATGGCGGGAGTGTGCTCGAACACCTCCTGCATGGCGTGCGGCGGCCCGATGGCGATGACCACGTACGGGCTGGCCACCGGCTGGTTGTCGACGAGGATGCCACCGCCGGCCTGCCGCATCGTCACGTTCGGTCCGACCCGCACGCCGCCGACCGAGACCGCCTCGGCGCCGGCCGCCCACAACGAGTTGACGGCCAGCTGCAGGTCCCGGTCCAGGATGATCTGCGGGCTGCCGGCAATGCGCTGTCTGGACACGTCGGACAGGTTCGGGCTCGGCGGCGGTTCTGTGACGGTGACGGTGAGACCCGGCCCGGTCACCGCCGTCGCCCCGGCACTGAACTCGGCCTGCTCCAGGGCCTCCAGCAGCTGGCGGCCCTTCTCGTCGCCCGCCAGCCGACTGCGGCGCGCGGCCTCCACCTGGCCGGCCAGGGCATCGCGGTTGGCGGTGCTGTCGCGAGTCCGTGCCTCGGCGGCGCGCGCGTTGGCGGACAGGACGTGTTGCGTCTGGGTGGTCGCCGGGGCCATCGACACCGCATGCTGCGCCGCCGTCACGAACACCACCGACACCGCGGCGACTCCGACGAGCAGCCAGACACCGTCGACCAGTCGAGAGCCACCGCGCCGGACACCGTCGCCGGCGGCCTTGCGGCGCTCGGCAGCGGCGGCGTACCCGGGGTCGAGGTGATCGGTGAGCAGCGAGCGCAGCAGCGACGGCACCGGAATCCGGACCGGCTCGTCGGCGACGTGGCTGTTGCGGCCGGCTTCCGGCCGGTAGCCGCCCAGCGCCCGGTCCCGGGGTGTCCCGGCCTCGGTCACGCCGCAGACCTCGCCACCGGCGGCAACTGCCGCACCACCATGGAGACCTGGATCAGGTATAGCGCGGCGGACCACAGATACATGGCCATGCCCCATGCCAGGAACGCCCAACCGCAGGCCAGCACCACGCGGCTCCAGGCGTCCGGCCACTGCCCCAGCAGCACCAGCGGGAAGCCGGACATCAGCGCGAACGTCGCGGCCTTGCCGATGTAGGTGACCGGCAACGCCGTCAGCCCACGGCCGCGCAGCAACGGCAGCGTGGCCGCCAGCACGACGTCGCGGCCGATCAGGGTCAGCACGAACCACCACGGCACGACGTGCGCGACCGCCAGCGCGACAGGCACGACGAGCATGTAGATCCGGTCGACGAGCGGGTCCAGCAGCTCCCCCAGCCGCGACGACTGGTTCGGCACCAGCCGCGCGATCTTGCCGTCCGCCCAGTCGGAAAAACCGCTGAACATCAGGATCGCGACGGCCCAGCCGTTCGCATGCGCCGACAGCAGCAGGTAGAGGAACACCGGGACGAGCAGCAACCGCAACGCGCTGAGCGCGTTGGGAATCGTCAGCACCCGATTGCTTGTCTCGGCATCCGGGTTGGCGGTGCTCATGGGCTAAACCTAACGGAATACCCCGGGCAGGCTCAGCGCTGCCATCGTGTCGTCGGCCAGCGGGTTGTCGTGAATCATGTACGTCCACGTCGACGTCGGCCGGGCCAGCTTGGACAGATCCAGGCCGGGCTCGTCTTCCAGCACGTTGGCCGTCTCGAAGGTCTGCTGCGCGGCTTCGATGGCGTCGGCCGCCAGCGATGCGAACGCGTCGACCGCCATCCGGTGGAACTCGTCGAGCGGGTCCTGCCGTCCCAGCGCGCGCAGGTGGATGCTCTCGCGGATGTCGGACAGGTAGGCCAGGTGGTCGGCCCAGCCCCGGTCCAGGTGGTACAGCATGATCATCCGGCAGATGCGCTCGAGCTCGTCTTCACCGACCTCGTCTACCAGTTCCTGGTACCGGTCCGGTGCCAGCTCCTTGAGTTCGTCGCGCGCAGTTGTGGTGCGCAGCAACGTCTCTCGGCGCTCGACGATGATCGCGCGCTGCTGGGCGGTGAGCTGGTTGTAGCGCCAGGTGTTGGCATGCACGTCCAGCAGCCGACCCTCGGCGACGCGCTGCGCGTGCTCGAGCATCTGACCGGCCTTGTCGCTGATGATGCGGCCGTCCTCGTCCGTCTGCATCGGCAGCTTCTCGGGCTCCAGGTGCGAGACGACGACGTCGTCCTCCCAGCTGGAGAAGAACACCGACGATCCGGGATCACCCTGGCGGCCGGCGCGGCCGCGCAGCTGGTTGTCGAGACGTTCGGTGTGGTGCCGGCCGGTGCCGATGACGTGCAGACCGCCGAGCTCGGCGACCTCGTCGTGGTCGGCCTCGTCCGATCCGCCGAGGCGGATGTCGGTGCCGCGGCCGGCCATCTGGGTCGAGACGGTGACGGTGCCGAGCTTGCCCGCCTCGGCGATGACGGCGGCTTCTTCCTCGTCGTTCTTGGCGTTCAGCACGACGGCGGGCACGCCGGCCTTGACCAGTTTGGCGTGCAGCTCTTCGGATTCGGCGACATCGCGGGTACCGACGAGCACCGGTTGACCGGTCTCGTGGATCCGCTGGATGTGTTCGATGATCGCCTGGTTCTTGGCGGCCGCGGTGATGTAGACGCGGTCGGTCTCGTCTTCGCGGATGTTCGGCGTGTTCGGCGGGATCGGCGACACCCCGAGCCGGTAGAACTGGCGCAGCTGCTCACCGGCGGCCAGCGCGGTACCGGTCATGCCGCACACCGTCGGATAGCGGCCGATGAGGGCCTGGACCGTGATGGTGTCCAGCACCTCGCCGGTCTCGGTGGTCTCGATGCCTTCCTTGGCCTCGACCGCCGCCTGCAGACCGTCGGGCCAGCGCTGCAGCGACGCGATACGGCCGCGGGACGCGTTGATGAGGTGAACGGCGTTGTCCCGCACGATGTAATGCACGTCGCGCTGCAACAGCACGTGGGCGTGCAGGGCCACGTTGACCTCGGTCAGGGTGGTGCCGATGTGCTCCTCGGAGTACAGGTCGATGCCGCCGAGGGCCTTCTCGAGCTTGCGGGCGCCTGCGTCGGTCAGGTGCACGTTGCGACGGTCGGCGTCGGTGTCGTAGTACTGCAGCGAGTCGTCAACGCGGTTCTCTGACGTCATCTCACCGACCAGCCGGATGATCTCCATGCGCGGCGTCTCGCGGTGGGTGGTGCCGGCGAGCACCAACGGCACGAGCGCCTCGTCGACCAGCACGGAGTCGGCCTCGTCGATCAGCGCCACGTCGGGCCGCGGCGACACCAGGTCGTCGACATGGGTGACCAGCTGGTCGCGCAGCACGTCGAAGCCGATCTCGTTGACCGAGGCGTAGGTGACGTCGCACTCGTAGGCCGCGCGCCGTTCGGCGGCGGTCGACTCGGCGGTGATCCACCCGACCGTCAGGCCCATGGCCGCGAGCAGTGGCCCCATCCACTCGGCGTCGCGGCGGGCCAGGTAGTCGTTGACCGAGATGACGTGAACGTGCCGCCCGGCCAACGCGTACCCGGCGGCGGCGATGGCGCCGGCCAGGGTCTTGCCTTCACCGGTGGCCATCTCGACGACGTCACCGGCCATCATGCGCAGCGCACCGAGCAGCTGCACGTCGAACGGACGCAGGCCCGTCGTGCGTTCGGCGGCCTCGCGGGCAATGGCGAGGAACTGCGGGATGTCGGCGGCGTCGGCGAGGTCGGACAGTTCCAGCAGCTTGGCGGCCTTGGTGATCTGCTCGTCGTCCAGACCGGCGGCCTTGTCGTCGAATTCGGCCGACGCCTGCACCTGATGCATCGAGCGGTTCTGGTTCTTGTCGGTGGAAGCACCGAGCAGCTTCCAGAACTTGCTGCTCAGCCGGCCGGATTTCGCGGTGCTGGTTTTCGCCACAGGTCAAAGGTACCGGGCGGCTCTCGCGCGGCCATATACGCGTCCACATGCATCCGTGACGGATTCATGACGGTCTGTGCCCGTCGTCGAGCGGGCTCCCGACGGGCACGGGTACCTTGCGGGGATGGATTTGTTCACCCCGACGCTCGAATGGGGCAGCGAGCTCACGACCTCGCTGTGGTGGATCGCCAAAGCCTGGCTGATCGCGGCGGTCGCAACCCTGGTGGTGCTGACCGCCATCGGCCGCTTCACGGTCTGGGGGCGCCAGTTCTGGCGAATCACCGGTGCCTACTTCGTCGGCCGCGAGAGCCTGAAGGTCTGGCTGTGGCTGGCGGCGCTGCTGCTCTCGGTGATCACCGGAGTTCGGCTCACCGTGCTTTTCAGCTATCAGAGCAACGATCTCATGACGAGCTTCCAGGTGGTGGCCTCCGGCCTCGCCGGCCATGACCAGACGGTGAAGAACTCGGGTGAACACGGTTTCTGGTTGTCGATCGGCATCTTCTCGCTGCTGGCCACGCTGCACGTCGGGCGCATCATGCTCGATCTGTTCATGACGCAGCGATTCATCCTCGCGTGGCGCGCCTGGCTCACCGACCGGCTCACCGGCGACTGGCTGGCCGGCAAGGCCTACTACCGGTCCCGGTTCATCGATGACACCATCGACAACCCGGATCAGCGCATCCAGAGCGACATCGACATCTTCACCGCGGGCGTGGGCCCGCTGCCCAACACGCCGAACAACATGTCGACCTCCACCCTGCTGTTCGGCGCCATCAACGCGATCGCATCGATGCTTTCGTTCACCGCGATCCTGTGGCACCTGTCCGGCACCCTCACCATCGCCGGGATCTCGATCCCGAAGGCGATCTTCTGGATCGGAATCGGTTATGTCCTAATCGCGTCGGTCATCGCGTTCTGGATCGGCCGGCCGATCATCTGGCTGTCGTTCGACAACGAACGCTTCAACGCAGCCTTCCGGTACGCGCTGGTGCGTATGCGCGATGCCGCCGAGGCCGTGGCGTTCTACCACGGCGAACTCGCCGAGCGGACGGGCCTGCGACGGCTGTTCGCGCCGGTCGTGGACAACTACAAGCGGTACGTGAACCGGATGATCGGTTTCAACGGCTGGAACCTGTCGATGAGCCAGATCATCGTGCCGTTGCCCTACATCCTCCAGTTCCCGCGATTTCTGGCCGGCGAGATCAAGCTGGGCGACATGAACCAGACCGCGTCGGCCTTCGGCAGCATCCAGGACGGGCTGTCCTTCTTCCGAAACGCCTACGACCAGTTCGCGGGCTACCGCGCGTCCATCATCCGTCTGCACGGTCTGGTGACGGCGAACGACGCGGCGCGGCACCTGCCCGAGATCGTCACCGAGGACTGCCCCGACCACACCATCACGCTCGAGAACGTCACGGTGAGCACGCCGGACGGCCGCGAACTGATCGCCCCGCTGGATCTGCGCCTCTACCCCGGCGAAGCACTGGTGGTCACCGGTCCGTCCGGCGCCGGCAAGACCACGTTGCTACGCAGTCTCGCCAAGATGTGGCCGTTCTGCAGCGGCACCATGCACTCGCCGCAGGACGAGAACGAGACGCTCTTCCTGTCGCAGTTGCCGTATGTGCCGCTAGGCAATCTGCGCGCTGTGGTGTCGTACCCGGGCAAGGTGGGCACCCACACCGACGAAGAACTGCAGGCGGTCCTCAACAAAGTCGCGTTGCCGCACCTGGCGAGCCGTCTCGATGAGGTGGACGACTGGGCCAAGGTGCTCTCCCCCGGTGAGCAGCAACGCGTCGCCTTCGCCCGCGTGCTGCTCACCCGGCCGAAGGCGGTGTTCTTCGACGAGTCGACCTCGGCACTCGACGAGGGCCTGGAATTGATGCTGTACCAACTGGTTCGGACCGAACTGCCGGGCACCACCGTGGTCAGCGTCAGCCACCGCAGCACCGTCGAACAGCACCACGAGCAGGAGCTGGAACTGCTGGGCGACGGTACCTGGCGGCTCACCCGGATCGAAGACGAGGACGAAGAACCCGCCCGCGTCTGACCGGTTATCGGGTCGCGGCGCGGGCTCCCGCCCGGCGGCCGAAGAACGACCCTTCGCCCAACTGGGTACCACTGGCATAGCCCTTGCCGTCCTGCGCGATGTTCGACGCGCAGGCGCCCGCCGCGTACAGGCCAGGCACGGCGGTGCCGTCCGCGCGCAGCACTTCGCCGTCGATGCTGACCGACAGGCCGCCCATGGTGAACCCGGAGTACAGCGCCCGGCCGAGTGACAGGTCGAATGCCGCCCACGGGCCATTGTCTTGGGCCGCAACGTAATCCGGCTGCTTGTGGAAGTCGGGGTCGGCCCCCGCGGCGGCGCCCGCGTTGTAGCGCTCCAGCGTCGCGGCCAGGTTCCCGCCCGGAATACCCAGTGCCTCTTCCATTTCCGCGACCGTCTCCCAGCCGTCGATAAAGCGGATCAACGGCATCGCCGGCATCTCGGTGTGCGCTTCGTCCACGATCAGGTAGGCCACCTGATCGGGCTGTTCGAGCACGAAAGCCGAAGTGCGCGAATGGTAGGAGTCCTCGTTGACGAAGCGCTGGCCGTTCTGGTTGACGATGACACCTGTGAGCAGGATCTCCGGCGGGTAGGCGGCGGCGGTGATGAACAGCTGGTCCAGGTTCTTGGCGACGCCGCCGGCGGAAACGCCGAGCAAGATGGCGAGCCCGTCGTCATTCGGGTTGCCCAGGATGTAGGGCTCAACTTCGCCGTGGTGCTTGGTCTTTCGCTTCTGGCCCAGTGCCGGCGTGTGTTCGGCCACCATGTCGGGATTCATCGCAAAGCCGCCGGCGGCGATGATCACCGCCCGCGCCTTCACGGTGCCTGTCAGCCCGAAATTCTTCCAGCGGACGCCCACCACGACGCCCTGCTCGTCCACCACGAGGTTGGTGGCGCCGGTCTCGTAGCGCATCTCGACGCCCAGCTCGTCGGCCCGCTTCAGCAGTAGTTTGATGACCATGTCCGCGCCGCCCAGTTCACCGGGTACCGGGACCGAGTGCCCGCGGGGCGCGGGCTTGGCCTGCTCGCAGAACGGCCACACCTTCTCGTTGCCGGTGTAGGACAGGCCCTCGGTGCCCGGCGGCACCACCACCTTGCCCGGGTAGTAGCTGCGTTCGAACTGAAACCCCAAGTCCTCCAACCAGTTGAAGTGCTCGACACTGCCGTCGCAGTAGGCGCGAATCTTGTCGTGCTCAGGGTCGTGGGCGACGGCGACCAGGTACTTGTACATCTCGTCGGCGCTGTCGTCGTGGCCGGTGGCCTGTTGCACCGCGGTGCCACCGCCGAGATAGAAGTGACCGCCGGCCATGGACGTGGTGCCGCCCGCCGCGGCCGCCTTCTCCAGCACCAGGACCTTGGCCCCGGCCGCGGCAGCGCTGACCGCGGCGCACCCGCCGGCGATACCGAAGCCGATCACCACCACGTCGGCCTCGTCGGACCACTCGGTGACGTCGGCGGCGTTGACGGTCTCGGGAACTGTTTGCATCGTCTCTCCTGGGCCGGTCTCGGTGGTGTCCGGCGCGGTGTGTGCGGCGACCTGGACACGTGTCTGATCAATGATCGACTAGACAATAACGTCGAGACGGGACCATGGCTAGAACGTGTTCTAGTTTTCTTTCTTCAGCGAGCTACGCGGGCCGTTGATCCTGGGGCACGCCACCCGTCAGTTGGCGGCCGCCTGCTGGACGACGGCGTCGCCGGTCTGCTGGTCGGTCGCACTCCACGAGACTGCGGCGGGGAAATGCCCCCACGTGCTGTTGAAGACGCCCACGAGGACCGCCCGGTTGTCCGGGGTGACGGTGTACACGGGCCCGCCGGAGTCGCCCTTCTGGCTGACGATGCCGTTGGACATGGTGAACCAGCCGTTGTTCACCGCGTCGACGGTGCCGCACGTCTCACCGGTGACGACGCCGAAGTGGCAGACGGGTGCGCCGCGCTGCGGATTCACCGCGGGATCGGTGACCAGCATCCGCCCGCCCGGAAGGATGTTGTTCACCATGACATCGCCGGCGATGTTGATGGACTCCCAGTCGGAGATCTGATGGTCGGTCGCGATGGTGGCGCCGTCGGGCGTGTTGTCCCGGAACGTGATCATGGTGCCGATGAAGCGGCCGTCCTTGTCCGTCACCGGGCCGTTGCCGCGGCAGTGACCTGCGGTGTAGCCGGTCCGCGCAGCCGGGTCCACGTAGCCGAGCGTGCAGCGCGTGGTGCCCTGGTGAATCTCCATACCCGGGTACACCAGCACGCCGGGATCCGCCGATGCGACCGGCGCAGGGCCACCCACAGCGAACATCGGCACGGCGACCGCGGCTGCTGCCGCGGCACGCAAACCCCCCACAAACATGACCTTGCTCCCATCACCTCGGGACGGACGTCGCGCCAGCCTACCCCGCAAACCCGGACACATGACGGGGAAGCCCGGCACGGCGGCCCCCGGACCGGCCGCTCACCGGCAACCGGGCTTCCCCTGAAAAACACTGGCGGCCCGGATCTTTCGATCCGGGCCGCCAGGCTCCGTTCAGGTCAGGGAATGGTCAGGAGCTGACCGGGCTGAATCAGGTCGGGGTTGTCGATTCCGCTGGCGCCGGCAATCTCCGGGTAGCGGTTGCCGTCACCGTAGAACTGCTCGGCGATGGCCCACAGGGTGTCACCCGACTGCACCGTGTAGGTGCGCGCCGCCGGAGGCTCGGGCGCGGGGGCGGGCTCGGGCTCGGCAACGGCCTCGACGGCGACCGGCTCGGCAGCGACCTCGGCCACCTCGGGCTCGGGCGCGGGCTCCGGCGCAGCCTCGACGGGCGCCGCGGGCACCTCGTCGGTGTGGGTGTCCGACGACCACTTGGCGTCGTCACCGCTGTAGAGCACGAGGTTGCGATCGTCCTGCAGCACGAGGCGGACGTTGTCGGCGCCGGCGGTCTCGCTGGCCCACACCGGCTTGTCCGGGGTGTACAGCACGAAGTTGCCGTCCTCCTGCACCTCGGCGCGCTTGACGTCCTGGCCGTCGGTGGCGGTGGCCCACACGGACTGCTCCCCTGCGTACAGCACCAGGTTGCCATCCTCCTGCAGTACCAACCGGTACGCACCGTTGTTCGACGTCAGCGACTGGCCAACCTCGAGCTTCTCGCCCTTCTGAAGTGTGTCACCCATGAAAGTTGCAGCTCCTTTGGTTCGATTCACCCCTGTCGTCCATTGACAGTACCGACGGTTCCGGGGAACGCCAGTGTTTGCGCTCGCCGAAATCAAAACAGTTGGCAAACAATGAGTTATCGCGAAGAAATCACAGCGTTCCGACAGCGTTGACGCCCCTGTCAGCGAGCCGCGGCGGAGTTCTGGCCGGCCGGCTGCCACCCAGGCGGTCCGAAGACGTAACCGAGCCGGTTACCGAACCCGTTGGCCTGGCGCACATCTCGTACCATCGAGAGGTACTCGTGCGTCTGCAACTTCCAGATATCATATGTGCCAACAGGTTTGGTCAATCCGTAGTTCGGCCGCGCGGTCTCCGGCGTGAAGCTGCCGAACATCCGGTCCCAGATGATCAGGATGCCGCCGTAGTTCTTGTCGAGGTACTGCTGGTCCCGGCCGTGGTGCACGCGATGATGCGACGGGGTGTTGAAGACGTATTCGATTGGCCGCCAGAGCTTTCCGATGCGCTCCGTGTGAATCCAGTACTGGTACACCAGATTCAGCGAGAAACTTGCGAACACGACCCACGGCGGCACACCCAGCGCCGGCAGCACCGCCTTCATCGCCAGGTCGCCGGACGGATTCCACTTCTGCCGCAGCGCGGTGGACAGGTTGAAGTACTCGCTGGAATGGTGCGCCTGGTGGGTGGCCCAGAACAGCCGGACCCGGTGGGCCATGCGGTGATAGGTGTAGTAGATCAGGTCGACGCCGAGAATCGCGATCACCCAGGTGTACCAGGCGTTGCCCGGCAGGTGCCACGGCGCGACGTACACGTACAGGGCCGCATAGCCGACCAGCGCGAGGAAATTCAGTACCCCGCTGGTGAACAGCGAGACGGCGCCCATCCAGATGCTGGCCCAGGCATCCGCGCGCAGGTACGCACCCGCCGGCGGTCGCTGTTCGTCGTGGGCCAGCTTGCGGGCCGCGCCCCATTCCAGCAGCAGCGCCACCACGAAGAACGGAATGGCGTACGAGACGGGGTCGTGCAGCATGGTCGGCAGCACGTCGGACAGCACATCGGAACTCACGTCGACACCTCCGCGCGCAGCGTATCCGGACACCGCCCGGAAATAGTCCGGCAATCTCCAGTTCGGCACAGGCCGCACTCACCACCCATGGTGCTCCGAATCGCGGCAAGATGGCGCGCATGACTGATCGCACCGCGTCGCTCGTCGAGCTCGCCCGACGCCACGGTGTGGCCACCGAGTACGTCGACTGGAGCGGGGCGCAACACGCCGTCACCGCCACGACGCTCGTCGCCGTGCTCGCGGCTCTGGGTGTCGCGGCCGACTCGGAGGACGCCCGCGTGGCGGCCCTGGCCGATCACGAGCGCCGGTACTGGCAACGCCCGCTGTCCCCCGCCATCGTCGCCCGGTCGGGTCAGCCGTCGAGCTTCTGGGTGCACGTGACCCACGGCGCGCCCGTCGGCGTGTGGATCCGGCTGGAGGACGGTTCGGTGCGGGCCGGGCTGCGCCAGCTGGAGAACAACCGGCCGCCGTTCAGCCTGGACGGCCGCCTGATCGGCGAGGCGACCTTCGAGCTGCCGGGCGACCTGCCGCTGGGCTACCACCGGCTGCACGTCCAGGCCGGCGCCGCCGCGGATGCCGAAGCCGTCCTGATCGTCACCCCGGATTCCCTGACGCTGCCGAGCCGGCTGGGCAGCGGCCGGGCCTGGGGGCTGGCGACCCAGCTCTACAGTGTCCGTTCGCAGAACTCATGGGGTACCGGCGATCTCACGGATCTGACCGACCTGGCCGTGTGGTCCGCCGTCGAGCACCGGGCCGATTTCATCCTCGTCAATCCCCTGCATGCGGCGGGTCCGGTGGCCCCGATGGAGCCGTCGCCCTATCTGCCGACCTCACGCCAATTCGCCAACCCGCTGTATCTGCGGGTGCAGGCCATCCCCGAATACACCGCCGTCCGTACGCCGGCGACGCTGCGCAAGGCGCGGACCGACGCCCAGTCCCGCGCCGACAAGAACGAGTTCATCGATCGCGACGCGGCCTGGAAGTCCAAGCGCAATGCGCTCAAGGAGGTCTACCGGGCCAACCGCTCGGCGGGCCGGGCCGTCGCCTACGACGGGTACCGCCGGCGGACCGGCCGCACGCTCGACGACTTCGCGACGTGGTGCGTGCTCGCCGAGAAACACGGCGCCGACTGGCGCGACTGGCCGGCGGAGTTCCAGCACCCGGATCATCCCGCGGTGCGCGCCTTCGCCGAAAAGCACGGCACCCGTATCGATTTCCACCGCTGGCTGCAGTGGCAGCTCGATGACCAGCTGACCGCCGCCCAGGCCACCGCGGTGCAGACCGGGATGTCGCTCGGCATCGTCCATGATCTGGCGGTCGGCGTGCATCCGGGCGGTGCCGACGCCTGGGCACTGCAGGATGTGTTGGCCACCGGGGTCTCGGCCGGAGCGCCACCGGATGAGTTCAATCAACTCGGGCAGGACTGGTCGCAGCCGCCGTGGCGTCCGGACCAACTCGTCGAGCGGGCCTACGAGCCGTTCCGCGCCGTGGTCAGGGCGGTGCTCCGGCATGCGGGCGGTGTCCGCATCGACCACATCATCGGCCTGTTCCGGCTGTGGTGGATCCCGGCGGGCGCGGCGCCCGTCGACGGCACCTATGTCCACTACGACCACGAGGCGATGATCGGCGTTCTCGCACTGGAGGCACACCGGGCCGGCGCGGTGGTCGTCGGCGAGGATCTGGGCACCGTGGAGCCGTGGGTCCGCGACTACTTACGCGACCGCGGCCTGCTGGGCACCTCGATCCTGTGGTTCGAGTCCGACCGGGACGGCAGCCCGCTGCCGGCACCGCGCTGGCGTGAATACTGCCTGTCGTCGGTGACGACGCATGATCTGCCGCCGACGGCGGGCTACCTCGCCGGCGCCCATCTGCGCCTGCGCCGCGATCTGGGCCTGCTGACCCGCCCGTACAAGGAAGAGGCCGCGGCCGATCACGCCGACCAGCAGCGCTGGCTGGACGTCCTGCGGACGGCCGGGCTGCTGCCGCCGAACGCCCCTGACGCGATCGACGCCGACCAGATCGTCCTCGCCCTGTACCGCTATTTGACCCGCACCCCGTCGCGACTGCTGGCTCTGGCCCTGCCCGACGCCGTCGGCGACGTACGGACCCAGAATCAGCCCGGGACCAGTGACGAATACCCGAACTGGCGGGTGCCGCTGGCCGGTCCCGACGGCCGGAAAATCCTCCTCGAAGACCTCTTTTCCGACCCCCGTGCCGCCGCGTTGGCGCAGGTGATGGGCGATGCCGTGACACCCGGGTTGGGTTGATTCGGGTTTCTCCACCCCGTCATCTGCGCTATCTTCGCTGTACTCGAGGAGGTCAGGTGAACAAGCTGAAGACGCTGACGGCAGGCGCCGTGGCAGCAGGTGCGGTGGCGGTGGGTGCCACCGCGATATTCGGCTCGTCCGTGGCCGCGTCCGATACCGGCGGCGGCATGAATGTGGTGGGCGAGTCGTACGCGCGCGCGGTCTCGATCCTCAAGAGCCAGGGCGTGCGCGCTACCTTCGGCGGCTCGGTCGGCAGCGATGTGCCGCAGGCCCAGTGCATCGTCGACCAGGAGAAGATGGGCAGCCATGGCCGCGTCATCCTGATGCTGAACTGCACGACGAAGGCCGTCGAGGACGCCCAGGCCAGCATGCCCGCATCTGGCGGCGGCGCCCCGGGCGCCCCGGGCGCTCCCGGTGCCCCGCAGGCTCCGCACGTCGGCGCCAACGGCGTGACGACGGTGCAGGCGACGCCCGTCGGCCCGCAGCCGGGCATGTCGATCCCCGGTACGTAACTATTTCCTGAAGCGGCATTCCAGCAGGTCAACACACATGTTTTTGCCTGCCGGGATGCCGCTTCGGCGTATTCCGGCAAAACCCAGTACCGCCGTTCCCACATAAACCACTTACACTGAGTCCACTCGCAACGATGCTTGAGGATCCGGAGGTAGCTGTTCCATGCTGCGACCACAGCGTTTCGCTCACGAGGTAGACCCGGGTCCGGTGCAGATCCAGGCCCGCAACGTGGCTTTCGAGACCGCCGACAAGCCGAAGTATTGGATTCCCGGCCATCCGGTGTCATCGCACCTCGTGAACCTGCTGAACATCATGCTGCCGGCCGGCGAGCGCTGGTTCGTCGAGGTCTTCAACGAGGCACTGCCCCTCATCAAGGATCCCAAGCTGGCCGCGGATGTCCGCGGGTTCATCGGCCAGGAGGCCATGCACGCCGAGGCCCACGACACCGTGATGCACGACTACATGATCGCCTCCGGCGTCGACGTGGCGCCGCTGCTCGATCAGATCGAGTTCGTCTTCCAGAGAATCCTGGCCCCGTCGAAGACGACCAATCCGCGGCGGAAGATGAACCACCTCATCGAACGGCTCTGGCTGATCGCCGCCATCGAACACTTCACTGCGGTGCTCGGCGATTTCGTGCTGAACTGCAACTGGGACGACTACGACGCCGACCCGACGCTGACGGACCTGTACCGCTGGCACGGCGCCGAGGAGGTCGAGCACCGTTCGGTCGCCCATGACGTCGCCACCTACTTCCGGGACAGCTATCTGACCCGCGTCCGGGCCATGGCCGTGGCCGGGAGCGGCCTGTACGTCCTTTTCCAGCGCGGCATGCGTTTCCTGGTCAAGAGTGACCCACAGCTACAGCTGAGCTGGTGGCAGATGCAGCGGATGCGGATGAACGATTCCAAGCTCGGTCTGCTGCCCGAGTACTGGAACCTGCTGTTCGTGCAGACCCTGGCCTACTTCAAACCCAGCTACAGTCCCGAGCACATGGGTTCCACGGCTCAGGCCGTCGCGTATCTCGCCAACTCCCCCGCCGCTCGCGCGGCACACCACTGATGCGCAGCCGCCCCCGGGTGCGGCTCGCTCCGCCCAGCGTGTTCGGGCTGACGCGCCACGACATGCTGGTGACCGTTGCCGACGCCGTGATCAGCGGCGGCCTCGCGGTGACGACGGCCATTCGGCGCACCCGGCCGCTGGCCACCGTGGACCGCCAGATTCAGCTCCGATTGCTCGAACGGCAGGTGGTTGCCCACGACCAGGACGTGGTGGCGCTGACGTTCGGCTCGGCCGACGGGTCCGTCCTGCCCGCCTGGCATCCCGGTTCCCACATCGACGTGCACCTGCCCAGCGGGCTCGTTCGGCAGTACTCGCTGTGCGGCAATCCCGACGAGCCGGGCTCGTACCGAATTGCCGTGCGGCGCATACCCGATGGCGGCGGTGGCTCCATCGAGGCGCACCAGCTGGCGGTCGGTGACGTGATCACCACCAGCGGACCGCGCAACGCATTCCCGATGACCGTCCCAGGCTTCGGGTCACCCACGCAACGGCTGCGGTTCATCGCCGGCGGCATCGGCATCACCCCGATTCTGTCCATGCTCCACCGCGCCGAGAAGCTCGGTATCGACTGGTCGATGCTCTACGTCGGCCGCAGCCGCGACAGCCTGCCGTTCCTGGACGAGCTCGCCCAATTCGGTTCTCGTGTGACGATCCGCACCGACGACGTCGACGGTCTGCCCACTGCCGACGACCTGCTGGGCGACTGCCGACCCGGCACCTCGGTGTACACCTGCGGCCCGGCACCGATGCTCAATGCCATCCGCACCCACCTGGTTGGCGCCGACGACATCGAGCTGCACTTCGAACGCTTCGCCGCGCCGCCGGTGACCGACGGCCACGAGTTCAAGGTCGAGCTCGCCTCGACCGGTCAAACCATCGCCGTCGCCGCCGACGAAACCATGCTGACGGCGCTGATCAAAGCCGGTGTGCATGCACCGTATTCGTGCCAGCAGGGCTTCTGCGGTACGTGCCGCGTGAAGGTGCTGGCCGGTGCGGTCGACCACCGCGACGGCCTGCTGACCGAGACGGAACGCGATGCCGGACAGGCGCTGATCTGCGTGTCGCGGGCACAAGGCGATGGTCCCCTGACGCTGGACCTCTAGCCGTCAGTGTTGGCTTGTGTTCGGGAGTTTCACCGATTCTCGAACACAAGCCACCGGCCGCCGCCATCGGTCATCGGTTTACGATGCCCCAATGCCAATGGCCGAGGGAACCGACTTCGCCGGATACACCATCGTCCGATGCCTCGGTTCCGGCGGAATGGGCGAGGTCTACGTCGCCCGGCACCCGCGGCTGCCGCGGCAGGATGCAGTCAAGGTCCTGCGCCCCGAGATGTCCAGCAACCAGGAATTTCGCGAAAGATTCCTGCGCGAGGCGGATCTGACGGCCGCGCTGTCCCATCCGAACATCGTCGGGGTGTATGACCGCGGCGAGTTCGAGGGCCAGTTGTGGATCTCGATGGAATACGTCGACGGCACCGACGTCAGCCGGCTGCTCCGGAGCAACGACGGCATATCCGACGAACAAGCGGTCGCAATCATCAGCGCGGTGGCGGACGCGCTCGACTATGCCCACCAGCACGACCTGCTGCACCGCGACGTCAAGCCGGCCAACATCCTGATCAGTGACACCGATCCAGCGAACAAGCGAATCAAGTTGGCCGACTTCGGTATTGCCCGGTGCGCCAACGACTCTGCCGGACTGACCGCGACCAACGTGACGGTCGGCACGGTGTTCTATGCCGCGCCGGAACAGTTGACCGGCAGCATCATCGACGGTCGCGCCGACCAATATGCCCTGGCGGCCACCGCGTTCCAGCTCTTCACGGGCGCACCCCCGTTCGAGAACTCCAATGCCGCGGTGATCATCGGCAAGCACCTCAGCGCTCCGCCGCCGGCGCTCTCGCAGCGGCGCCCCGACCTCGCCGCGCTCGATCCGGTGCTGGCCAAGGCACTCGCCAAGGATCCCAAGGGCCGCTTCGACAAGTGCGCCGACTTCGCCCGCGCCCTGCAGCACGGGCTGGGAGTGACGGACGCGGATGCGACCACGCTGGCCCCCGCCGTGCTGGGCCCAACGCAGATCCGGCAACCCGACAAGGCCACCCGGTCGCGCCGCTCGCTGGTCCTGCCCGTCGTCCTCACCGTGCTGCTGATCGCGGCACTGGTCTTCGCGGCCATCGAATTCACGGACGCTAAGCACGAGCAGCCGGCACCGCCACGTCCCGCAGCGACGTCCACCACGACTGCCCCGCCGACAGCAACTCCGTCGACAACCCCGCCGCCGCCCACCGAAGCACCCGTCGCACCGACCGAGGCCACCGTCACCAGCACGGTCACCGTCGAGACCACCACCGCCCCGCCCCCGACCGCCACCACAACGGAAACACCTGCGCCAGAACAGGAAACGCCGATCCGGGAGTGCATGGACCGGACGGGGATGACGCGGCTGCAGTGCTGGGAAGAGATTCGCCGTAGCGAGCGGACGCGCTGATGTCACCGAAGTTCGCCGTGGTCGCGCCGGTCGCTGCCGGCGTCACCGCCGATCCGGCTTGGATGACGCAGTTCGCCCGCCACGTGGAGAGCTGCGGCTTCGAATCCATTGTGGCCGTGGAACATACGGTACTACTGACCGAGTATTCGAGTGTGTATCCCTACGACAGCTCGGGCCGGGTCGACATCTCGGCCGACTGCGCGGTCCCTGATCCGCTCGACCTGCTGGCGTTCCTCGCCGGGCAGACCAGCACGCTGGGTCTGGCGACCGGGGTGCTGGTGTTGCCCAACCACCATCCGGTGGTGCTGGCCAAACGTGTCGCGACGCTGAATGTGTTGTCGGGCGGCCGGATTCGCCTGGCCGTCGGCATGGGCTGGCTGCGCGAGGAGATCGAGGCATGCGGCGCCCCGTTCGACGCGCGCGGCCGACGGGGCGATGAACAGATCGACATTCTGCGGCTGCTGTGGTCGGACCAGCCGGACGGCGCCAACCATTCCGGTGAGTTCTTCGAATTCACCAACGCCGCTTGCTATCCCAAGCCGGTTTCGCCGATCCCGATCCATATCGGTGGGCACAGCCGGGCCGCCGCGCGCCGGGCCGGCCGCCGCGGCGACGGATTGCAGCCGCTCGGCGTCGCCGGCGAGGAACTGTCCGGGTTGATCGCGTTGATGCGGGAGTCGGCCGAGCAGGCCGGCCGCGACCCCGACGCCCTCGAACTCTCCCTCGGGCACCTGGTGACCAAGGTCGACGCCGATCGCGCCGGTCGACTCGCAGAGCTCGGCGCCGACCGCGTCGTGCTGGCCATGCCGCCCGTCACCGACATCGATGAGGCCAACGACATGCTGTCGGCCTGCGCCGAGCGACTCGGGCTCGCACCGTGCCCCTGACAGTCCCCGACCGGCTCGATCTGACCGACCTGGTGCACCGCTACGCCGCGGCCGTCGATGACCGCCGGTTCGACGACGTCATCGAACTCTTCACCGACACAGCGGAATTGATCCTTCCGGACCCGCCCCGGTCCCTTGACCCGGTGCGGTATGAGCACGGGCACGACGGAGTGCGCGCCGCGATGGCGACGCTGGCGGGCGTCGCCCGCACCCAGCACGAGATTGTCGGCGAGGTCTACACCGACGCCGCCGACCACGCCCGGGGCCGTATCACGGGCATCGCCCATCATTGGACCCGCGCGGCCGGCTCCACCGACGTCACCGACCTGGTGTGGCACCTGCGGTACGACGACGAGTACGTCCAGACGCGCGCAGGTTGGCGCATCCGGCGCCGTGCCCTGACGGTCAATGCCGTCGAGACCCGGCCCATCCGCCGGCTGCGCGACGAGCCGGGCGTCTAGACCGGCTGCGCGACGATCAGCAGCGTATCGCCGCCGACCTGCACACCGCCGTCGCCGATCACCCCGCCGAGCCGGGCACGAAGCTCGGCGGCCCGGTCTACGGGCAGGACCAGGTGGTTGGAGTAGGTGAACACCAGGTCCAGCCACTGCTCACGGCTGTACTGCTCACCGCGCTCGTAGGTCAGCTGCTGCACCGCGAATCCGGCGGCCTCGATCTCGGCCACCACGTCGGCGCTGTCCATGCCCGAACCAGTCCCACCGGTAGGTGCCGCGGTCACCAATGGTGAAGCGGCATCGAGGAAGTCGCGGTACACCTCAGCGAAGTCCGCGCGAGAGGGCTGGACCGGGAACAGCCGGTTCCACGCCAGTGCCAGCCGCCCGCCCGCGGTGAGCAACCGGCGAAGCTTCGGCAGTGCCGCGGCCGGGTCCACCCAGTGGAAAGACTGGGCGAACAGCACCACATCGAAGGTGCGGCCGGCGTCGTCCCAGTCCTCGAACGTCGCCACCTCGACGGTGACGCCGTGCTCGGCCGCGATCTCGGCCATTCGCGGATCCGGTTCCAGCGCAACCAGTTCTGCGCCGCGAGCGATCAGTTGCCGGGATGCGATCCCGGTCCCCGCACCCACGTCGAGCACCCGGACCGGGCCCGAACCGACCAATTCGTCGAGCATGGGCTCCGGGTACCGGGGGCGGTTTTGGTCATATGCCCGGGCGGCGCCGCCGAAGGAATCGGCGCGATCGCGTTGCCGGTACAACTCGTCAGACTCAGCCACGACTCGACGCTACCGGGAGCCGGATCCCCGGACACCGACTGGTGCACCGGCGGCAGATCCGGGCATGCTGGTGCCCATGACGCGTCCGCCGCGCCGGTGGGACCCGCTCCGACCGTTCGATCTGTTCACCACGGTGGTATCGACCGCCGCGGTGCTGCCGGTGAGCACCGGGGCGGCCGCGGCGTATCGGACCGCGTTGCTGACGGTGCGGCCGATGGTGGTCGGGCGCCGGATCACGGTGCGCCTGCGCACCAGCGACCTGGCCCTCACGGTGGCCGAGTTCGATTCCCGCTGGGACGCCGGCATCTTTGCCGTCGGCCACATCGGTACCGTCAGTGTCACCGCAAATCGGGTGAAATGGGCTGGTACCGCACTGAATTCGATCACTGCGAAACTGAACAACCTGCATGTCCGGCCGTCGGTACCACCGATGCTGGCCGCCGCACCCGTCGAGCTGACGGTCGAGATTCCCTCCGATTCTCTCGACGAGCTGATCCGGGCCGCCGAACCGCGAGTCAGCAGCGAGATCGGCGAGGACGCGGTCGCGCGACTCCGGCTGTCGCGCTTCCGCTCCGGGATCGTCGAGGTCGATCCCCACCTGCACGGCAACACCTTGTGGCTCAAGCCCCGGGGCCTGACACTGGGGTCCACTCGGGTTCCGGTGCCCGGGCTGGCCCCGGCGTATCCGGTGCGACTACCCGAGCTTCCGTACGGCGCCACCCTGACCTCGGTGGAGGTCGGCCCCGGCGTCGTGCGGGTCGGTGCGACGCTGCCGGAATGGCGCTTCAACCTGCCGCGCGCCGTGCTCGACGAGCTGATCAACCAGCTGAGCGTGGTGGGCCGTCCACTCGATGTGATCTGGCCGGACTGATCGGCCGCGCTGAAGATTCGCCGATCGTTCATTACAGTCACGGTCGTGACCATCGGCTATTCCCGATATGTCGCGCTCGGCGACAGCCAGACCGAGGGCCTCTTGGACATGGACGGTCCAGGCGACAGCGCCATTCGGGGTTTCGCCGACCGCCTGGCCTGGCGACTCAACGAATTGCAGCCGGGACTCCAGTACGCCAACCTCGCAGTGCGGGGCCGCCGCATCAGTGACGTCCTGGACCGGCAACTGCCCCTGGCGCGGACGATGAACCCCGACCTGATCACGAGCTGCATCGGGATGAATGACGTCACGCGGCCGGTCCGCAGCTTCGACCAGGCACTGATCGACATGCGGCGCGTTCACACCGAGCTCGCCGCCACCGGCGCGACCGTCGTCACGACGACATTTCCCGACATCGCCCGCATCTTGCCGATCGGACGAGTGCTCAGCGGCCGGCTGCGACGGATCAACGAGCTGATCCGAAGCGACGCGGCAGATTTCGGCTTCCATCTGGTCGACCTGTCGTCGGCCACTTCCATGCTGGATCCGGCCACCTGGGCCATCGATCGGGTGCACGGCTCGCCGCACGGCCATCAACTGTTCGCCGACGCCGCCGCCGAGGCGCTGGGTTTACCGGGCAGCGATCACCGCTGGGCAGAGGTCGAGGGCGAACTCGTGTTGCCGCGCCTGCGCGAGCGGATGTACTCGCAGCTGATGTGGGCCCAGAACATGCTGATGCCCTGGGTTTGGCGGCACACGCTGGGCAGTTCCCGGGGTAAGGGGCTCGAGCCGAAGCGGCCGGTCATGGCACCGCTCGACGATCGGTCGGCGTTATCCGAGGCCGAGTAGCCCCAGCGGCAGCGGCGACTCGCCGCGGCCGAGCGAGCCCACGACCCCGGGGCAGAAGGACGAGATCGCGAAGCCGGTGAACATCGTGGCCGGGCCCAGCGACATGCCTGATGCGTTGGCGACCTTGGCCGCCGCATCGGCCAGGGTCTGGCCGGGCTGAGCGAGCATCGGGCACACCGACTGGCCCAGCGCGACGGGATCCGAGCCGTTCGGCAGCATCATGTCGGCGTTGCTGAGAGCGTTGTTGAAGGCTTCGACACCTGCATCGGCGCTCGCCGAACCGGCCGTGACCAGGCTCCCGACGATCCCGACGGCGGTAGCTGCGACTGCGATGGCGGTGCTGAATGTGCTCTTCATGATCCCTGCATCATAGGGGAAGCAGGTTGCCGCCACCGCCCGCCGCAGTCTCAGACGCCCGTCCAGGCGGTCGCAATCCGGGTTCCGATGTCGATGACCTTGGCATCTGCGCTCTCGATCTCGCCCGCCACATGGTGGGCGATGAAGCGCCGGATCTCGCCGTCGACGTTGGCAACGATGCGCAACAGCTCTGCGCGGATCGACGACGACGTGACGTGGATGGCGATGTCCGATGACCGCGGCGTCTTGACGTCGATGACGAGCAGCAGCGGGTGTGCTGCACGCGCCGTTGCGGTCAGGTTGATCTCGCCGAACACCATGAACCGCGGCCGGTCGATGCGCAGGTCGAGTGTCATGTCAATTTCCAGCGGGATGCGGATCGCAAAGGTGATCTCTTCGCCGAGCGTCCTGGCCACCACGGGGTGTTTGATCTGCACACGTGCGGTGACCTTGGCGAGGCCGCCGGGGCCCTGCGCGATGGGCCCCATGTCGAAGGCTTCACCGGCGATGCCGCCGATCGCGTCAGCGACGCGCTCCTCACTGACGGCGACCTCGAAGAATCGTCGGCCGAATTCCTCGTAGGACATGTATTCGTGTTGGGGTTGAACTGGCATGGTGTGACTACGTTCTCATGTCGGGGACGGAAGCCGCGGCAACTGGCGGCTTCATTCGGCAAAGAGTCGCAGGCCGATGATGCCCCGGCCCCCGAGGCTGAGCTCCGCGATGACCACGCCGCGGTAACCGTCCCGTCGGACTCCGGCCGCGACGTACCGGCCCGCGGCGATCACCTTGGCGACCCGGCATCCGGTCAGTTCCTCGACCAGTTCGGAGACGCTCAGCCGAGTGTCGAGGCCGCGGGTGATCTGCGCCGGCTCGCTGAGCCGCCGCTTGACCGCCAGTTCATCCCCGGTCGCCGCGTCGGCGAGCAGCCCCGTGAGCGACCGCTTTGCCCGGGTACCGCCGGTGCGCAGCCCGGCAAGGAAACCCAGCGCGCCGCCGGGACCCTGATTGCGTAGCAGCGCCCCGGACAACCCCAATCCGGCCGGCAGCGCCCCGGCGCCACACCTGACGAACTGCACGACCATGCCCGGCAGCTCCCAAAACGCTTGCAGCCGAGAAATTTTCAGCGCCGGATCGGAGCCCTCGGTAACCACGTCATACTGCAGGTACACCGGAATCCGCAGCTGCACGTTGGCGCCCATGTGCACTTCCAGCTCCAGGTCACGCACGACGGTGTTGCCGAGCACGATGTCGGCGTCACGGTGGAACACGATCGTGCGCGGCCTGATGAAGGTGTCGTAGAACTGCCCGATGGCGCGGTGCCCTATGTGCGGCTTCGAGCCGACTGGGTCCTCGACGCGTCCGTCTGCGTTGAACAGACCCACCCAGGCGGCTTTGTCGTGCGCGGCGGTGGCTGCGGGCGAGCGCTCGACGGTGGCTAGTAGGTCGTCGCGCGTCGGCGATTGCGGTACGGACATCTCTCCATCGTCCACCACCGCCGAGTTCGGCTGCGAGTGGATGGTCGGCGGATGGTCATGGCACATGTCGCAGATGTCGCGCACACTGGTCGTATGAGCAACAGCGGCCCGTTCGGCATCGATCCCGAAGAGTTCGATCGCGTCCTGCGCGAGACGGGCGAGGGCATCCGCGGCGTGTTCGACCGCCTCGGCCGCGGCGCCGCCTGGGCCAACGTCGTGAATGACCTGACCCGACCGCCGCGGCACGCCACGCAGCCCGAGACCACCGGCGACACCGGTGACGGGGTCTGGGTGGTCTACACAGTCGCGGCGGACGGCGGGGCGCATGTCGAAGAGGTCTATCCCTCCGAGCTGGAGGCCCTGCGGGCCAACAAGAACAACATCGATCCGGCCCGCAAAGTGCGGTTCCTGCCGTACGGCATCGGAGTGAGTGTGTTGGACGCGCCGGAGCAGGCGAGTTCGTCGCAGGATGAGCAGCCGCCGCGGCCCGAACCGCAGTGATATTGACCTTCCGACAATATCCCCGGCGACGCGGCCGACACGCTACGCTTTGCCACATTGTCGTGTGGCAGTAGCGCGAGGGGAGATGACCAGGATGTTTCGGGTACTGACGGTGGCCGCAGCGATCGCCGGAACCGCCATCGGGCTGGCACCGTTCGCGAGCGCCGATCCGGCACTGGGCGGCAGCGACGATCCCGGCCGCTACCCCACCGATGTCCCGGGCATGAACTACCAGGCGGTCAACGGCGCACCGTGCGACAACCACGACATCTTCATCTTCGGCCGCGGTCCCGGGGGCGCCTCGATGGCCTGTCACTGGATCCCGAACCAGTGGCCTCCAGTCGACACCGGATTCTGGGGCTACTCCTATGCGATCCAGGGCGTGAAGGACATCGGTTCGCCGTGCCCGGGCCCGCAGACCGCCGCGCAGGCCCCAGACGGCCGCCCGCTGCTGTGCCTGGGCCCACAGGGCTGGCAGCCCGGCTTCAAGACCGGTGATGGGTTCTTCCCGAGCTGACCGCCACGGCGACTGAGCGCCCCACCCGGCTTGACCACCGCGCAGTGCGCTCTGGAGGCCGGGTGTCGGCTCTCTGCCTCTGACCGTGGAGCGCAGCCAATTCGTCTGCAGCACAATATTTCACCTCTCATGATTGTCGCTAGCTGCTACTAGCCAGCGCCGCGGCCGCGCAGCGCGCTTGCTGCGGCACCACGCCCGCAGAGGCAGACACCAACCCGGCACGACCAGCTCAGCGCGCCGTATCACCTTCCGGGACTGTCTATTTCGCCATCGGTGTCATCTCCAGTCTCGGTCGGATACAACGTCGGGTGGTGGTAGTGGTTGGTTCTTGGTTGGCCGACGTCGAGCAGTGGTGGTGGGGTCCAGTGGGTGCGGCCGTTTTTCATGGTGGTGGTCCAGCCGCCGGTGTCGGCGAGGCGGTTGTGGGGGCCGCACGCGAGGGTGAGGTTGGTGATGTCGGTGGGGCCGTCGTCGCGCCAGTTGGTGTTGACGTGATGGGCCTGGCAGCGGGAGGCGGGGGCGGTGCAGTGGGGTTTGGTGCAGCCGCGGTCGCGGGCGAACAGGGCGAAACGTTGAGCGACGGTGGCGGTGCGACGTGCTCGGCCCAGGTACAGCGGTTGTTCGGTGTGGTCATCGAAGACGGCGAGGTAGTGGTCGGCTCCGGTGGTCGCGGCCATCTGGACCAGATCCTTGACCGGGAGGTTGGTGCCGGTATGGGTGAGCGCCGTTCCGGTGCGCTTGTGCAGGTCGGTGACGGTGCAGGTGGCGATCACCGCGACGGGGAACCCGTTGTGCTCGCCGAGCATCCCGGAGGTCAGCACCATGCGGCCGACCATCCGGTAGGCGTCGTGTTGGCGTTGGGCAACAGTCCTGGTGTCGTTGTCGATCTGTTCCTGGGTGGGTGTGCCCGATAGGCAGGGCACGGGGTCGGCGGGGTTGCACATGCCGGGGGCGGCCCACTTGTCGTTGATCGCGTCCCAGTAGGCGCGGGTTTCGGCATCGATGGTGCCGCTCACCTCTGAGGTGCCGTCCGATTTCTGCTTCCCCATCCTGATGGCGCGCTTGGGGTCAGGCTCGGAATCGTCGGGTTCGGGCCCGTCCTGATCGAGCCGGTACAACAACTCTTTTGCGGCGGCCCTCAGGTCCTCGGGGCTCTTGTACCGCGCCCAGGACACCAGGTCGCGTTCGCACTGGGCGAGGGTGGCCGGGTCCACCCACAACGGAACCTTCGCGAAAAAGTTCGTGATCACCGCGACGTGCTCGATGTTGATCGCACCCTCGGCCAGCGCGGCGGCGACCAGTTCCCACACCGGCCCCAACGGCTCCCCGGTGATCGCCGAGCGCGGGCCCAGGTGGTCGCCGTCGCGGACCCGGCGGCGGGCCTCCTCCCGGCTGATGCGGAGCCGGATGTGCAGGACCTCGGGCCAATCCTTGGCGCCGATGTCTTTGGCGGTGGCCTGGGTTTGGGCGGCGGCCAAGATCCGGTGGTCGACCGCCTCGGCCGCGCACTTCAACGTTTCACGACGGGACTGCAGCTCCAGCAATGTCCGCGCGTCCAGGCCGGTGTAGTCCAGGGATGCGATCGTGGCCGCGGCGGCTTCGTACGCGGCGTACGCCTGCTCG
Source organism: Mycolicibacterium sp. CBMA 226 (assembly GCF_009729075.1). GTDB lineage: Bacteria > Actinomycetota > Actinomycetes > Mycobacteriales > Mycobacteriaceae > Mycobacterium. The sequence continues at coordinate 60,406 of NZ_VTGY01000029.1, forward strand.
ATAGCGGCCGGATCGGTCAATCCCATACATCGAACACTAGTTCGAACCACCGACAAGTCGCTGTGACCAATGGGGTACTAGTTACCCACCGTGACCAGCGCAAACAAAGTGGCCAAAGTTATTCAGAGTCCCGGCAACACGCAGCCGCCATCCGTAACTACACAGACCGATCAGCCCGAGCTTTCCTCGAAATGGCGCCGAATGGCCGCCAGCATCGCCGCGTGCGCCTTCTCCGCTTGCCCGGCTGTGAACACGCCCAGCGGCTTGGGCGCTTCTATATCTACTGCCTCGCTGACGATCGTGCCCACGCCGGCAGCCCTGAACGTCACTGTGCCACTGAGCCGCACCTTGGGAAATTGGCGGGCCTCGGTGTGCACGACGCCGTCGGGCGCGATCAGCACCGTCGCGCGGTAGGTGACCGTCAGGGCTAGCGGGCCGAATGGGATTCGGTCCCGCACCCGATAGTCACGACGATGGCCCTGCACGTCCTGCCGATCGGCCAGGCAGTCGACCGCCACGACGAGCGGGTGCACCCGCTTCATGTTCGCCAGATCTGTATAGAAGGTGCGGACATCGTCGGGCGCTCCCGGCATCTCTTCGCTCAATTCGAATCGGGACTGCGACAACCACATCGACCCACCGTAACTTGACCGTTTCAGATGGTCAGCCAGTGTCCGCCGATCTCGCGGCAGGCACCCGCAATCCGGCGCCCGGATCTGACCCCAAAACCGCATCAAAGGCCCGCGAGCCGCTTTCAGAATTAGCTGGTCACGGCTCCGCATTGACGCCGGCGACCTTGCATTTGCAGAAAAGCTGTGTATGGCAGTATGTTTTGCGCATTCACCTGCGAAGACGTGAAATCGCTTATGCCCCAACAAGATGCGAATAACCATTGCTGTAACGCACACCACACAATTCGCGAAACGTGATGGCAGACACAGAATTTTGACGCTCTCGATTTTCCGTTGCTAGCGTTCATCGCCATGTTTGCTATTGCGACCGCATCGCTGCTGGCTTTGGTCAACCAGGTTTCGGGTACGCCGTACATCTCCGGCGGAGACACGACACGCGGCACTGACTGCTCCGGATTGGTCTCCTGGGTGGCCAACGCGGCCACCGGCCGGCCCGTCTACGGCGACCGGTTCAACACCGGTAACGAAGAGGCGGCGCTGCGCGCCCGCGGCTTCCTGCCCGGCACTGCGCCCGGCGCCCTGAACGTCGGCTGGAACGGCGGCCACACCGCCGCGACACTGCCCGACGGCACTCCGGTGTCCAGTGGCGAGGGCGGCGGAGTCCGCGTCGGTGGCGGCGGCGCCTTCCAGCGCCAGTTCACCCACCACATGCACCTGCCGATGGCCCCCGGCGACGACATCCCCACCGATCTGCCCCTGGACGGCCCCCTGGACGCGCCGCTCGCGCCTGCCGCGGGTCCGGCCGACCTCCCGGCCCCGGAGATCGTCGAAGCCGCCAGCTTCGCACCCGCCCCGGAAGCCCTGGCGCCGGCGCCCGAGGGCCCGGAGATGCCCGTCTAACCGTTCAAGTACCCCTCTGTCTTCACAGTCCGGGCTACGACCGCGCACGGCGGCCGCAGCCCTGACTGCTATTTGACGTACTCGGCCAGGTGCGTGCCAGTGAGCGTGTCGCCGGCCGCGACCAGGTCCGCCGGAGTGCCCTCGAAGACCACCTGGCCACCGTCATGACCGGCGCCGGGCCCCAGGTCGATGATCCAGTCGGCGTGCGCCATGACGGCCTGGTGGTGTTCGATGACAATGACGGACTTACCACTGTCGACGATCCGGTCCAGCAGCTCCAGCAGTTGCTCGACATCCGCGAGGTGCAGGCCGGTGGTGGGTTCGTCGAGGATGTAGACCTCGCCCTTCTCCCCCATCTGTGTGGCGAGCTTGAGTCGTTGCCGTTCCCCGCCGGACAGCGTCGTCAAAGGCTGCCCCAGCGTGAGGTAGCCCAGCCCGACGTCGACCATCCGAGCCAGGATCTTCTGCGCGGCGGGGACTTTTGCCTCGCCGTCGGAGAAGAACTGCTCCGCGTCGGCGACGGGCATGGCCAGCACTTCGGCGATGTTCTGCCCGCCGAGGGTGTATTCGAGCACCGAGGCGCCGAACCGCCTGCCTTCGCACTCTTCACAGCGGGACTCCACGGTGGCCATCACCCCGAGGTCGGTGTAGATGACCCCGGCGCCGTTACAGGCCGGGCAGGCACCTTCCGAATTAGAGCTGAACAGTGCGGGTTTGACGTTGTTGGCTTTCGCAAACGCCTTGCGGATGTGGTCGAGCAATCCGGTGTAGGTGGCCGGGTTGCTCCGTCGCGATCCCCGGATCGGCGCCTGATCGATGGTGACGACACCGTCGCGGCCCGCCACCGAACCGTCGATCAGGGAGCTCTTGCCCGAGCCCGCCACGCCCGTGATCACCGCGAGCACACCGAGCGGGATGTCCACGTCGACGTCCTGCAGGTTGTTGGTGTCCGCGCCGCGAACCTCCAAGGCGCCGTTGGCTTCCCGTACCGTTTTCTTGAGCGCCGCGCGGTCGTCCAGGTGCCGGCCGGTGATGCTGCCGCTGCCGCGCAGTCCCTTGACGGTGCCTTCGTAGACCACCTGGCCGCCGCCCGAGCCGGCCTCCGGGCCGAGATCCACCACATGGTCGGCGATGCCGATCACTTCGGGTTTGTGTTCGACCACAAGCACGGTATTTCCCTTGTCCCGCAGCTGAATAAGTAGTTCGTTCATCCGGGTGATGTCGTGCGGATGCAGCCCGATGGTGGGCTCGTCGAACACATAGGTGACGTCGGTCAGCGCCGAGCCGAGATGACGGATCATCTTGACCCGCTGCGCTTCTCCGCCGGACAGGGTGCCGGCGGGCCGGGCGAGAGACAGATAACCCAGCCCGATCCCGACGAACGAGTCGAGCGTGTGTCGCAACGTTGCCAGCAGCGGTGCCACCCCGGCACCGAGGCGCTTGTCATCGGCCAGTGCCCCGACCCACTCGGCCAGATCGGTGATCTGCATGGCGCAAGCCTCAGCGATGTTGACGCCCTTGATCTTTGACGAGCGCGCCAGCTCCGACAGCCGGGTGCCCGCGCACTCCGGACATGTCGTGAAGGTCACCGCCCGCTCGACGAACGCCCGGATGTGGGGCTGCATTGCTTCGACATCCTTGCTCAGGAACGACTTCTTGATCTGCGGGATCAGGCCCAGATAGGTGAGGTTGACGCCGTCGACCTTGATCTTGGTCGCTTCCTTGTGCAGCAGGGCGTCCAGTTCCTTCTTGGTGAACCGGCGGATCGGCTTGTCGGGGTCGAAGAAGCCGCAGCCGTTGAAGATACGGCCGTACCAGCCGTCGATGCTGAAACCGGGAATGGTGATCGCGCCCTCGTTGATCGACTTGCTGTCGTCGTACAAGGCAGTGAGGTCGATGTCGTTGACCGCGCCACGGCCCTCGCACCGCAGGCACATGCCGCCCACGATATTGAAGTCGCGCCGCTCCTTGACGGTGCGGCCGGCGCGCTCCATGGTCACGGCGCCGGCCCCGCTGATCGAGGCGACGTTGAACGAAAAGGCCTGTGGCGAACCGATGTTGGGTTGACCGATCCGGCTGAACAGGATGCGTAACAGTGCCCCGGTGTCGGTGGCGGTGCCGACGGTCGAGCGCGGGTCGGAGCCGATCCGCTCCTGGTCGACGATGATCGCGGTGGTCAGCCCCTCCAGTACATCGACGTCGGGCCGGGCCTGCGACGGCATGAAGCCCTGGACGAACGCGCTGTAGGTCTCGTTGATCAGCCGCTGCGATTCGGCCGCGATGGTGTCGAACACCAGCGAGCTCTTGCCCGACCCGGACACCCCGGTGAACACCGTCAAACGCCGTTTCGGGATCTCGACGCTGATGTCCTTGAGGTTGTTCTCCCGGGCACCGACTACGCGGATCAGGTCATGACTGTCAGCGGCATGCATTCTGCTGGGCATACCCACACGCTAACCGGGCGTCGATCGGGGGCGCTTCTCGATTCCTGATCTCCTCTCACGCAGAACAGCTCACCGACGACGCCCTCCGACGCCGCTGATGAATTCGCGCAACGACAGGCGCCGGGAGAACGGTGGGATGTTCAGCCGCACGATCCGCAATGTCCCACCGATCAACAGTGCGGCAAGTGGTATCTCGCCGAACACCGCCGACATGACCGACGCCAAACGGTCTCCCGACGTTGCCGTCATCACGTCGAACCAGGCGTCGCACAGCAGCAGCACGCCGGTCGCGAAGGCGAACACCGTGAGCAGCGGACTGTGCAGGAAGCCGAGCACCGCGGTGGCCGACAGGAACGCGACCAGCAGTACGTCGAATCCGATCCAGGTGTCGCGCCAGTTCGCCGCGGTGTAGTTCTGCGGCAACGTCGCCGCGAGGTAGACGATCCACGGCAGCAGTGCCACCGCAGCAGCGGTGCTGACCCATGATCGGACCTTGCCGATGGCCCGGGTATGTTGTGCGCGGGCCATCGGCTCAGTAGGTCGCCGCCACGCGACTAGCCACCGTGGCCAACCTGAACGGCCTTGACCACCAACAGGATTGCCCCGATCACGAGATAGCTGCGCAGGCCTATCATGCCCAGCCGGGTCGCGGGGTTCCAGGTGACGGGCTCGAGCAGCGCGAGCGGCGGCATCCGCCAGGTATCGCGGTCGAGATTGCCGATGTCTTTCGGTGGCGGACCTGCGGGTTGCCGACGAGACATCACCCGCAATGCCGCGAATGCCAGCACCCCGGCCACAACGAGCCCGACAGCCAGGTATTCGCTGACCGCGACCACGTCGATGTTCGGAAACAGCGTGGTCGCCATGAGGATGCCCGACAACATCAGCAACACCCCGACGATCACCGCGGCCACCCAGTTGAGCCAGGGCCGATTCACCCACGGACCCAACACTTCCCGGTCATTGCACAGCAGCAAGAGGAAGACACTCGCACTCGGCAGCAGCAACCCGGCCAGGGCCTGCACCGCGGTGGTGATCAGGCCCAGCGGAGCGTGTGGAATGAGCACGATGGCTGCCGCGACCGCGATCATGCCGCAGTACGACACGTAGAACTGCTTGGCGTCCTTGAACCCGCGGTGCAGCGAGTGCTTCATGCCGAACACATCGCCGAACGCGTAACTGGTGGCAAGCGTCACCGCGGCCGCACCGACGATCGACGCATCCATCAACACGATCGCAAAAATGTTGCCCAGCAATGCACTGTGCTGACCCAGCAGACCGGCCACGGCACCCGCATCGCTGAACTGACCCGTCTGGCCGGTCGACCTCGCAGCCCAGTCACCGACCATCACCAGCGCCGACGCACCGATAACCACGACGAAGGCTCCGAGTGTGGTGTCGACGCGCTCGTAGCCGATGAACCGCGGCGTGATGCGCTTGTCCACGATGTTGGACTGCTGGAAGAACAGCTGCCACGGCGCCACGGTGGTACCCACGATGGCGATGATCAGCAGCACGGCATCTGAGCTGACGCCGCCCGAAATATGCGGCACAACAAATGATCTCGCCGCTTCGCCCCACCGTGGATGCGACATGAACAGCATGGGTATCTGCAGCAGGGTGATGGCGATGAACACGAACATCGCACGCTCCCACCGCTGAAAGCTGCCGGTGGCCATGATCGCCACCAGCGCCACTGCCGCGGTCGGCACCACGACATACCGCGATATTCCGAAATGGTCTGCAGCCAAGGCGATTCCGATGAATTCCGTGACGATTGTCAGGAAGTTCAACAGGAACAGGTCGCCGACGGAGAACCAGCCCCAGCCGCGGCCGAATCGCTCGTTGATCAGCCGTGCATGCCCGACGCCGGTGACGGCACCGAGGCGGACCACCATCTCCTGGTTGACGATCAGCACGGGGATCAGCAGCAGCAATGTCCACAGCAGGCTGTATCCGTAGTTCTGCCCGGCCTGCACGTAGGTGGCGACGCCACCGGCGTCGTTGTCGCCGACCATGACGATGATGCCCGGCCCGAGAATGGCCGCCAGGGTCATCAGCCGCGTCTTCAGCGTGGACGCAGTACCGGGATCGCTGACGCTGATCTTGCCGAAGGCACCCTCGATGTCGCCCAGGTGGGCAGAGTCCAAGACCGCGGTCTCGTGACGGCCGGGCGGCGAAACCGGCGCCGCCGCGTTCGGATCGGAGTTCGTCATGGCCGGGCACCGTTCGGGCGCGACGCGCCGATGTCACGGATGGGCCGGGCCGCCGGTTCGCGGCGGCGCCAGTCCTCGGGGATGAGCGCTTCAAGGATGTCGTCGTACGTCACCACGCCGAGCAGCCGATCCCCGTCGTCGACGACGGGCACCGTCGCGAGGTTGAAGTCGGACATCAGCAGTGCGACATCGGTGAGGTCGGCATCGGGTGCCACCCGCACGGGGTCGGAGTCCATCAGGTCCGTGACGGCAGCGGTGGCCGGTTCGGCCTGTAACAGACGAATCACGGACACCACGCCGACCAGCTGATCGGCGGCATTCAATACGTGCATCTTCAGCAAGGCTTCGGGCTGCAGGGTGCGCGCACCGGCGATGATCGCGAGGGCCTGATCTGCCGATGCTTCCAGTGCGCACGTGACCACGTCGATGTTCATCAGCCCACCGGCAGAGTCCGGGTTGAAACCCATGAGGGTGATGACCTTGGTGCGCTGTGCCGTCGGAAGCAGGTCGAGGACCTTGCGCCGGCGCGACTGCCGCAGATCCGCCACGGCGTCGGCGGCGTCGTCGGCACGCATCCGGCCCAGTACCGCCGCGACATCGGAGTCGGACATGTCGGCGAACAACTGGCTGGCCTTTTCCGGATCCAGCTCCTCGAAGACATCTGCTTCCAGTTCGGGGTTGCCCCGTACCCGTTCCAGAATCTCGTCTTCCTCGGCGTCGGTGGCGTCCTCGAGCAGGTCGGCGATGTCTGCGGCCTTCATGGTCTGCACGCGGCCCTGCACCCGCCGGACCAGCATCGATCGGTCGTGCCCGATCAGCGGCTCGAACGCCCGCCAGTCCCGGCTGGCGTGGCCACCGGACGACTTGATCAAGCCGAACAGCCGGTGCGGCTTGCGGGTGTCCAGGGCAGCCAGGACCCAGCCGTCGGCAGTGGCGTCCAGCTCGATGTCGTACGCGTGCACCAGCTCGGCGTTCGGCACGTCGATGAACCGATGGTCCAGGATGTCCGCGTCGAGTAGGTACTCGCCGTCGCGCCGTTCGAAGGCCCGCAGGTCCACCTTGTTCTTGGTCAGCTCAACCCGTTCGGAGCTGAGCGATTTGACGTTGTCTACCGACACGAAGACCTGGCGGCCGCCGACCCCGACAACCAATCCGGTAACGAGCGGGTAGCTGTCGGCACCGCGCAATCGGACGATGACGTCGTTGACCTTGCCGACGGCCTCGCCCGACCGCGACACCACGGGGGCCTTGAGCAACTCGGAGAAGTGCAGCGTCGTGCGCTTCGGAGCTGCGCCGTTGTCGGGAGGAATCTTTTCGGGCATCGGGAGGACTCCTTCAGTTCAGCCGGCGCAGGCCGCCGAATGCGGCCGACTCAGAAGTAGGGTGGCTATATGAACGCATGGCAAATAACAAGGGGCTAAAGATATTTCGCTGCGCATGGAATTGCCTGCACAGCGCCCGTCAACACCCTGGCAACCAGCGTCCGGTCAGCCCGCAGACAAGAACAGGCCGCGGCACCGACCGAGTGGTCAGCGCCGCGACCTGTGCCGCGGTATGTCTGGCTACCTGCCCTACTTGCCGAAGCCCGCCTTGCGCAGGGCCTCGGCCATCGAGCCCGACGGTGCCGCCTCTCGGCGTCCACCGCCATTGCCGCGCTGCGGATTACGCCCGCGATCCTGATTCTGTCCGCGGTTCTGGCCACCGCCGTTGCCGCCCCGGTTACCGCCATCGCGACCACGCGGCTGACCGCCGCCGTCGCGCCGGGGCCCGCTGCCCTGCTCGGGCCGCTTGCCGTCGCGGGCACGCTGCGGGTCGTCGTTCAACCGCAGGCTCAGCCCGACGCGCTGCCGCTCGACATCCACCTCGAGCACCTTCACCTTGACGACCTGGCCGGACTTGACCACCTCGTGCGGGTCCGAGACGAAGCGGTCGGCCATCGCCGAGACGTGGACCAGGCCATCCTGGTGCACGCCCACATCGACAAAGGCACCGAATGCCGCGACATTCGTCACCACGCCCTCGAGCACCATGCCGACCTTGAGGTCGGACACCTTCTCGACGCCGGCCGCGAAGGTGGCGGTGGAGAACGCGGGCCGCGGGTCCCGGCCCGGCTTCTCGAGCTCGCCCAGGATGTCGGTCACGGTCGGGATGCCGAAGCGTTCATCGGCGAAGTCGCCCGGCTTGAGCGACCGCAGCTTGCGCTCGTCGCCGATCAGCTCGGCGAGCGTGACGCCGGCGCGGTCCAGGATGCGCCGCACCACCGGGTAGGCCTCGGGGTGCACGCCCGAGGCGTCCAGCGGGTCGTCGCCTTCCCGGATCCGCAGGAAGCCGGCGCACTGCTCAAAGGCCTTGGGCCCCAAGCGCGGAACGTCGAGCAGGCCGCCACGGCTGCGGAACGGTCCGGTCTTGTCGCGGTACGACACGATCGATTCGGCGAGCGACTCGGTGACACCGGACACCTTCGCCAACAGCGGAACGGACGCCGTGTTGAGGTCGACGCCGACGGCGTTCACGGCATCTTCGACGACCGCATCCAGGCTGCGGGCCAGGGTTCCGGGCGTGACGTCGTGCTGGTACTGGCCGACACCGATGGACTTCGGCTCGATCTTGACCAGTTCGGCGAGGGGGTCCTGCAGGCGACGGGCGATCGAGACCGCGCCACGCAACGTGACGTCCAGCTCCGGCAGCTCGTGGGCCGCGTAGGCCGACGCCGAGTACACCGAGGCACCGGCCTCGCTGACCATGGCCTTGGTCGGCAGCCGCTTGGGACCGGACGCTCCCGCGGCCTTGAGGTCAGCGATGAGTTCGGTTGCCAGCGCATCGGTTTCACGCGATGCCGTGCCGTTGCCGATGGCGATCAGCTCGACGTTGTGCCGCGCGACGAGGGCCGCCAGCGTCGCCTTGGCGTCGTTCCATTTGTTCTGCGGCTGGTGCGGATAGATGGCGCAGGTGTCGACGACCTTTCCGGTGCCGTCCACCACCGCCACCTTCACGCCGGTGCGGAACCCGGGATCGAGCCCCAGCGTGCTACGGGTGCCGGCCGGCGCGGCCAGCAGCAGATCCTTCAAGTTCTTGGCGAACACCGCGACGGCGTCCTCCTCGGCGCGTTGCCGCAGCCGGATCCGGGCGTCGACAGCGGCTGAGAACATGAGCTTGGTGCGCCAGGCCCAGCCGACCGTCGCGGTCAACCACGGGGTGGCCGCGCCCCCGGCGCTCATGTCCACACCGAGCGACTGGGCGATCATGGCCTGGTACAGCGTCTCGTCGCCGCCGTCGAAATTCAGCGACAGTGCTTCTTCCTTCTCACCACGCAGCACCGCGAGCACACGGTGCGACGGCATGTCCTCGAGCGGCTCAGAGTATTCGAAGTAGTCGCGGAACTTCTGCGCGGCAGGGCTTTTCGCGGCTTCTTCGGACCACGGTTTGGTGGTGAGAGTGCCGTCGGTCCAGAACTTCTCGCGCACCGCACCCACCAGTTCGGCGTCCTCGGACACGCGCTCCACCAGGATGTGGCGGGCGCCGTCGAGCGCGGCGGCGACGTCGGCCACCTCTTCACCCAGGAATTCGGCGGCCAGCTCTTCGGGTTTGAGCGTCGGGTCGGCGAGCAACCGGTACGCCAACGGCTCCAGGCCCGCCTCGCGGGCGATCTGCGCCTTGGTCCGGCGCTTGGGCTTGTACGGCAGGTAGATGTCTTCCACCCGCGCCTTGGTGTCGGCGGCCAAAAGCGCGGCCTTCAGGTCGTCGGTCAGCTTGCCCTGCTCTTCGATCGAGGCCAGCACCGCGTCGCGCCGCTGATCGAGTTCGCGCAGATACCGCAGCCGCTCCTCGAGGGTGCGCAGCTGGCCGTCGTCGAGGCTGCCGGTGACTTCCTTGCGGTACCGGGCGATGAACGGCACCGTCGCGCCTTCGTCCAGCAGCCGTACCGCGGCGTCGACCTGACCTTCGGCGACGGCCAGCTCCTCGGCGAGGCGGGCGTTCACGGACTTGACGACAGACTTGACGCTCAAATTCACGGGCTGGACCCTACCCAATGCCGCCGACAGTGGTCGGCAGCGGCGAGTAAGTTTGCGCTATGCCTCACCCGCTCCTGCCGCACGCTCCCGGGCGCATCCGGTAGCTCGACATGAACCCCGACGTGCGCACCCTGTGGATGGTCGTCTCGATGACCGCCCTGATTTTCGGGTTGCTGCATGTCTGGGTGGGGGTTGGTAAACGCAGGCACCCCGCGGTCCAGCTATGGGGCGCGGGCAACTTCGCCGGTGCCGCCGGCGCCGGCCTCCTGAGCGCGCGTGGGTTGGTGCCCGAGGCGTGGTCGGTGACGGCCGCCAATGTCCTGATCGTCACCTGCTGGTCGCTGATCTGGGGCGGCCTGTGTGCCTTCAACAGCCAGCGCCTCCGCGGCCGCGTGATGGCGGCCGGACCGCTGGCGGTACTGGCGGCTTTTCAATTACTCCCGCCGTTCACCGCCAGCATCCCGGCCAAGGTATCCCTCACCGCCCTCGTCCTCGCCGGCTATTTCGCGCTGAGTGTCATCGACGGCATCAAGGCGCAGCGGGTCGAGCGCCTCGCGTCGCGGCGCATCCTGATCGGCCTGTACGTCGTTGCGGCCGCGGCGACGGTCGCACGTTCGGTCAGCCTCCACCTCGACGCCGGTGCCGTCCAGTTCGTCACGACGAACCCGGCCGCGTCGGTCCCCATGCTGTTCTTCGCTTTTGCCGTCATGGCCATCAACCTGTGCTTGTCGCTGATGGGGTGGGAACGGCTCGAGGATCAACTGGCCGACGCCGCCATGCTCGACTCGCTCACCAGCACCCTCAACCGCGCCGGATTCATGGTCCAGGCTCAGCGCCTCGCCGAGGATTGCGTCGCGCGGCAGCTCCGATGTTCGGTCATCATCATGGACCTGGACGAGTTCAAGGCCGTCAACGACGTCTTCGGACACGAGGCCGGCGACCGTCTGTTGGCCGAATTCGCCTGCGTGGCCCGGTCGAACCTGCGCAGCGGCGACCTGCTGGCCCGCATCGGCGGCGAAGAATTCTGCGCCATGCTGCCGGGTGTGGACGAAAGCCAGGCGGCCGTCATCGCGGACCGGCTCCGGGTGGCGTTCGCGGCCGCCACCTTCAGCCACAACGACGCTGTCCTCGCCGGCACCGTCAGCATCGGGGTCTCGCAACTGGGGCACAAGGCGGGATTGCGCTCGGCCATCCGCCGCGCCGACGTGGCGATGTACGAGGCGAAGAGCCGCGGCCGCGATCGCGTGATCCGCGCGTCCGCCGCGGGCAACCGCGACTGAGCCGGCGGGTCAGTACGTCCCGCAGTTCGGTGTCGTGGGCTCACCGTTGAACCGGGCGGCGATCCACTGCATCGCCGGTTCGCCGTCCACCAGCATCGGCAAGGCGTGGTTGATCACCAGCTTGTTCAGGAACGGCGGCTCCTCGTTGGTGCGGAACTCGACGTCGGCGCCCTTGTCGCACCAGTCCCGGCCCAGCTGATTGGCGGCCGTCCACGGCACCAGCGGGTCGTACCGATTGCTGTTGATCAGCACTGGGGCATTGGGCTTGTACTTGCCCAGCTTCTGCATCTCGAACAGCGACTTGAACGGCTCTTCCTCGACCAGCACGTTGATGTCGTCGGTGAAGTACGGCTGCAGATGCCGGAACATGAAGTCGACGATGGTCTGCGCGACACACTGTCGCGAAACGCTCTCAAGCATGTCCTTGCCCCGCTGCGTGAGCTTGGAGCGGATCAGGTCGGCGAACTCCGGGTAGGCATAGATCTCGCCGTTGAGCGCATAACCGACCACGCCGACCAGTGCGCTGCCGTCGGTGTACGGGAACAGCTCTTTGAGGTCGGCCACCGGTGCCCCGGCATACGTCCCGACCACGTGCAGTTCAGGTGCATACGAGGAGGCCATCTCGGCTGCCGACGCCGCGGCACCGCCGCCCTGCGAGTAACCCCAGAAGGCCACCGGCCCATCGGGATCCAGCGAGGTGCCCGGGAGCTTCTTGGCGGCACGAGCGGCGTCGAGCACCGCCGCGGCCTCGGCGACGCGGTTGACGTACGTGTGCATCCCCGGCGTGCCGAGGCCCTCGTAGTCGGTCATCACGATCGCGAAGCCGCGGGCCACCATGGTCGCGATGAACGCCTCTTCGTAGTTGACCATGATGTCCCAGCCACCCGAATAGTGGATGCCCTGGTTGAACTGTCGCGACGGCGCACACTGGTTGCCTTGTCCCTGCGTGCCCACCGCGTAGCTGATCAGTGGACGTGGCCCCTTGCCCGGCCAGTCGTTGTAGGGCTCGAAGTAGGTACCGGTGACCGCGACCGGATTTCCGCGGGCATCGGTGCTCCGGTACATGATGCGCGTTCCCGTGGCCATGATGGCGCCGAGCTGGCCGGACGGTTCGAGCACCAGCCGCGACGGTTCGGTCCGGATCAGATCGCCGGGCCGGCCCGGCGGCAGCGGGTCGGGAGGCAGATAGAACTCGGCGTATTGCGGCTCGTCGCCGTCCGCGTGGGCTGCGGGCGTCCCCGCAAGCACTGAACCGATGAGCAGACACGCGGCTAAAACGCCCCCCAAGCGATGCATAACGCGACAATAACAATGGGACTCTCGTACACGAAATCGGCAATTTCGAATCTCAAGAACTCAGTTCTTGACAGACGTCGAGTGACGCGCCGCACAGAGATTACCTGGAAGCGACCCGCGGATCCCCCGAGACCCGAGTGTCCGCCACGGCATACCGTCACCGATCCCGCGTGACATCACACCTCCGAGAACGCCGCTATCGGAGTTTCTGCCCGTGCGCGCTGATTTACTGGCCATCGTTACTTCGACCCCGGAGATGAGCAGCAATGGACGACGAGACGACGGCCACACCGGACGCAGCGGACAGCCCGCCGGTGATCACCGCGCGGGGCCTCAGCGTCGTCGGCGAGCACGGCGCACTCTTCTCGGACGTCGATCTCGAACTCGAGCCCGGATTCCACGCCATCCAGATGCCGGGCGGTCCGGCCCAGCACACGCTGTTGCTGTCGCTCGCGGGCCGGCTCAAGCCGACCCACGGCACCGTCACCGTCAACGGCGCGACGGGGCCGCGCGGGATCCGGAAGCACTGTGCGATCGCCGCTTTCGCTGACATCGACGACCTGGAAGAAATGGTGACGGTGCAGACCGTCATCACCGAGCAGCGCCGCTGGGTGTCGCCATTCCCCGCCTGGGTCCCGGTCCAGTCGGACGTCCCGGAGATGGCTGCGGTCTTCGGCGACGACCTCCCGCTGCTGGCACCGAAGACCTTCATCATCGAACTGTCTGATCTCGAGCTCTTCCTGCTGCGTATCACCCTCGCGCTGATGTCCGACCGGCCTGTGCTGATCGTCGGAGACCTCGAGCAGGTGCGCGACAACGAGCGCCGCGCGCTCGCCGTACAGCGGCTCGGCGCCCTCGCCCAGCACCGCACCGTCGTCGTGGGGGTCACCAACCCACTGGGCGATGACGCACCCGAGCACGTCCTGCTCGACCTTCGCACCCAGACCGAAAGGGCCTGACCCCATGCTTGCTGGACTCGCATTCGGCTCCGAGATCAAACGATTCGGCCGCAGCCGAATGACGCGTGCCGCGATCGTGGTGCTGATGCTGCTGCCGCTGGTGTACGGCGCGCTGTACCTGTGGGCGTTCTGGGATCCGTTCGGCCAGGTCAACAAGATGCCGGTGGCCCTGGTCAATGCCGACCGCGGCGCCGTCGTCGAGGGCGTCCATGTCAACGCGGGCGACGAGATCGCCAGAAGCCTGACCGCCGACCACAGCCTCGACTGGCATGTGGTGAGCGACAAGGAGGCACGCGACGGCGTCGAGCACGGGAAGTTCTACTTCATGCTGGAGCTGCCGGAGAACTTCAGCGAGGCGATCGCGTCACCAGTCACGGGCAATCCCGAAAAAGCTCAGCTGATCGCGGTGTACAACGACGCCAACAACTACATCTCCTCGACCATCGGCCGCACCGCGACCAGCCAGGTGCTGAACGCGGTGTCCACCCGGATATCCGGCCAGGCGGTCAATCAGATTCTGTCCGTGGTGGTTTCGTCCGGCGCCGGCATCAAGCAGGCCGCCGACGGGGCCCAGAAGCTGGCCGACGGCGCGGCGCAGGTCGACACCGGTGCAGGCAAATTGGTTAGCGGACTGGACGACGCGCGCACCGGTTCGGCCAAGCTGTCGTCGGGCGCCAAGCAACTCTCGACCGGCATCAACCAGGCCACCGATCCGTTGCTGAAGGTGACCAAGGCGCTGTCACAGGTCGGTGGCAGCACCGAGCAGCTGCAGCAGAGTGCGACGGCGCTGGAGCAGGCCGCCGATCAGGCCGGCGCGCTCGCGACCGCACAGGACACGGCAGCGGCGGCGATCGGCTCGGTGATCCAACAACTCTCGGTCAATCAGGACCCCGTCTCGGTCGGCGCGGTCAATACCCTGCGCGGCGTGCAGGACCAGCTGAACGGCCACCAGTTCACGCCACAGATCCGTCAGCAGATCACCGACGGACGCAATGCCGCGATCTCGATGACCGAGACGCTGCGCTCCCCCGGCAGCCCGCTGCGGACCGCGCTCGATCAGGTCGGCGGCAGCGGTCAGCAGCTCACCGACAAGTTGAACCAGTTGCGTAACGGGGCCCAGCAATTGGCGACCGGCAACGCGCAATTGGCCGGCGGCATCGTGCAACTCGACGACGGCGCACGCCAGCTGAAGTCCGGCACCGTCCAACTCAAGGACGGCTCCCACGAACTGGCCACCAAGCTCGGTGACGGTGCCAAGCAGGTGCCGACGTGGACCGAGCAGCAGAAGCAGGCGATCGCCGACACCATCGGTGGTCCGGTGAACCTGGACTCCTCACACGAGAACGGCGCCCCCAACTTCGCCACCGGCATGGCCCCGTTCTTCCTGACGCTGGCACTGTTCTTCGGCGCGCTCGTGCTGTGGATGGTGTTGCGGCCCTTGCAGAACCGCCCGATCGCGGCCGAGGTGCTGGCGATCCGGGTGGTGCTGGCGAGCTACCTGCCCGCGGCGGTGCTCGCGCTGGGCCAGTCGATCATCCTGTACTGCGTGGTGCGGTTCGCCCTCGGTATGGAGGTGGCGCATCCGGTGGCGATGCTGGGCTTCATGATGCTGGTCTCGCTGGCATTCGTCGCCGCGACCCAGGCCATCAACGCCCTGGTCGGCCCGGCGGTGGGACGCGTGCTGATCATGGCGCTGCTGATGCTGCAGATGGTCAGCGCCGGCGGCATGTACCCGGTCGAGACGACGTCCAGACCGTTCCAGGTGATGCATCGGTTCGATCCGATGACGTACGGCGTCAACGGACTTCGCCAGCTGATCCTCGGCGGCATCGACGGACGGTTGTGGCAGGCCATCATTGTCCTGGTGTGCATCTGGGCTGGCGCGTTGGGTATTTCGAGCCTCTGCGCCCGCCGCAACCGGACCTGGAACCTCATCCGGCTCTTGCCGGCCATCAAGATGTAGGGCTAACCCAGGCTGACGGTGCCGTCGGCGTTGATGCACCAGTTCGGATTGTGCGCGATCTCCCAGATGACACCGTTCGGATCCTGGATGTGCGCGTGGAACACGCCACCGAACTGCCCCGGCTGCGGGGGCTTGAGCGTGGTACCGCCGGCGGCGGTCATGGCGGCCGCCAGCGCGATGACGTCGTTCTGACTGTCGACGTTGTGCGCCAACGTGATTCCGCTGACCTGCGAGTGGTCAGCGGCCTGCGCGAGGTCGGCGTTGAACTTCTCGGCGAGGAAGAAAGCAAGCAGCTGGCCGGGCGCCGTCTGATAGAAGATGATCTCTCCCGGTACATCGAGCGTCGGCGTCCAGCCGAGCGCGTCGTAGAACCGCCGGGTGGCATCGAGGTCGACCGTGGCCAGGGTGAAGAAGTGGACTTGCTGCTTCATGAGCCCAGGCTACGGAGCGCCACCGACATCCCAGTCAGAGCAAACAGACGCCGGCACCGAGAAGTGCGGCGACCTTGATCAACTCCAGCGCCACATAGACGTAGTGCGAGTATTACTCCACATGACCTACGACGCAACGTAATAGCTACTCAATCGCTCCGGTCAACGATCAATTTCGCGAATCCCGCGGCAACGATGTTTGACCGAGCCGCAAGTCGGCAATGAACAAGTTATGTTCACTAACAAGATCATTCCCCTGTTGGCGGCCGGAGCGTTCGCATCAGCCGGCGTGGCCGCCTCATTCGTGTCAGCCGATATCGTGCCGAGCACGGTCGGCGCCCATCCGGTACTGACCAGCTACCCGCTGCAGCCCGCCGATGATCCCGGCCCCGGCCCGGGCGGCAGTGGTTGTGTCAATGGCCAGTGTGGCTCCGGCGGCGTGAACGGTGGTCCCGGAGGCGGCCCGGGAGGTGCCGGCTGCGTGCCCACCCAATGGGGCACGGCGTGCGGTTCCGGTGGCGTGAATGCCGGCCCGGGCGGCATTCCCGGCGGCAGCGGCTGTATCCCCGGAATCGGCTGCGGCAGCGGCCACGGCTAGTCGTCGGCGAGCCCCGTCCGGGCGACCAGTAGGCGGTCGATCGCGCTGGTGCACTCGGACGAAAGTCCTTGTCGCATCAGCGCATCGAGCAGCTCAGCGGCCACGACCTTCAGTTTCACCTGCGTCGTCTACGACCGCCATTTCAGGATGTCGAAAGCGCGGTCCGCGTCGACGCCGTAGGCCACCATGAGTACGCCCTTGGCCTGCTCGATCAGCGCACGTGCTTCGACGACGCCGGACAGGGCCTTGGTGACGTCCGATTGCACGCTGTCGGTGACGTCGACATAGAAACCTTCAGTGCCGATCACGTGACCGGACTTGTCGAACATCCGGTCACCGACGACGACCATCCAGCGGATGCCGCCGGTGGCGTCCACGATCCGGTGCCGACTGCTGAACTGCCCGCCCGTTACGCCAGAGCCCCGTCAGGTCTGCGCAACCTGCTCCCGGATCTCCCGCAGGGTGCGCTCGAGGATGCGCGAGACATGCATCTGCGAGACTCCGATGGTGTCCGCGATCTGGCGCTGCGTCTTGGATGCGAAGAACCGCAGGTAGAGGATCCGTTGTTCGCGCACCGGCAGGGCTTCCAGTACCGGTCTGACCGACTCCCGGTCGGTTATCCGCTCGAACCCCTCGTCGACGTCACCGAGCAGGTCGGCGAGTGACTGCGGGTTGTCCTCGTTGTCGACGACGGGCGTGTCGAGTGACTGCGGCTGATAAGCGTTGGCGGCCAGCAGTCCCTCGGTGATCTGCTCGGGCGGAACCGACAACGCCTCGGCCAGTTCTCCGGTGTCCGGCGTGCGGCCCAGTCGCTGCGTCAATTCTGTTGTCACGCCTTTGATTTGCTGACGAATGTCGCGAATACTCCTGGGCACGTGGACTTTCCAACCGTAGTCACGGAAATGCCGGCGCAACTCCCCCATGATCGTCGGGACCGCGAACGCCACAAAGCCGGCTCCGTTGTCGGGGTCGAAACGGTTGATCGCTTGGATCAGGCCGACCCGGGCCACCTGGACCAGATCGTCGAGGCTCTCTCCCCTGCCGTCGAAATGACGGGCCAGCCGGTCCGCCAACGGGCAGCACCGCAGCACGATCTGTTCGCGATGCCGAATGAATTCATCGGATTCCGCCGGCAGCGTGCGTAGTGTCGCCACCATGTCCGGTACGTCCGCATACTCGTCGGCGTAACGGGCATTGTCAGGTAAACGCTTCTCCAGCAACAAAGTTGACATGAATGTGCCTTCCCCAGGCCCACAACACGCATTGGGAGAATCGGCTCCCGGAGTATCGACTCGGCGCCATGGCATGCGCATTGTTTCCACCAGTCAGGTGGACCGGCAATCTGCCGTCACCGATCACCACCCGTGGCAATCCCACAGCCGAGCCCTGATCTGGACCGCGGCTGCATACCGGATGGGTAGCTCTCAGCTGCCGTCGCTTCGGTCTAAGCAACTGCGCCATTTGGACGCTGTACCCGACCATACCGCCGATCGAATCGGGTCACCACCGCTGCCCGCCGCCGCCGGGTTATAACCGCTGGTCAGGCCGCAAAAATCTTTTCCGCCAGAACAGGTTTGACCGGCAACGGCGCAGGGTATGCACAAGGTCGGCAGTGGCGGCAATTGAAAACTCTGACAGGAACGGCGTTTTTCGATGGCAGTGTGCATTACCTGCGGAACAGATTGCGATCAGTCGTTCACCGTCAATTGGAACGGTCGCAGTGCGAGTTTTGACTGCATCGAATGCCTGGCCACCATGGTGGCCCCGACGTGCCACCACTGTGGTTGCCGAATCTTGGGCCACGCGTTGCGAATCGACGGCCGACAGTACTGCTGCGACCACTGCGCGCAGGCCCGAGATCACGGTGCCAGCCCGGCGGCGAACGCCGAACGCTGGCAGTTCGGCGACCGGCCGATCAAATCCGTCCCGGGTGAGTGACCAACACGGGTTTAGATCTCGGCGCGCTGGGTAACCACGCCTTATTCGTCGACCGCAACGGCGCGATCCGACCGGTGAGCCGAGGATCGGTGGATTCCACATGAAGATCATGACGTGCTGCAGTGCTGCGGCTGTGCCCCTGACCTCGCTGATGCTGGCGGTGCCGGCCGGCGCCGCGCCGGCACCCGCGCAACCCTGCCCGGACGTTCAGGTCGTGTTCGCGCGCGGCACCATGGAGCCACCGGGTGTGGGTAAAGCCGGTCAGGCGTTCGTCGACGCGCTCACCGCACGGGCTGCGGGCCGGACCGTCGACGTGGCCCCGGTGGATTACCCGGCATCGCTGGACTTTGCCACCGCCGCCGACGGTGTCGTCGACGCGGCGAACAGGGTCCAGAGCACCGCTTCTGTCTGCCCGACCACCAAGATCGTGCTGGGCGGGTATTCGCAGGGTGCTGCGGTCGCGGCCTACATCACCGAGGACGCCGTCCCCGCCGGTGTGACCCTGCCGATGGGAATCACCGGGCCGATGCCGGCGTACCTGGCCGACCATGTCGCGGCGGTCGTGCTGTTCGGCAAGCCGTCGTCGGGCTTCCTACAGATGGTGTACACGGGTGCGCCACCGATCACCGTGGGCTCGCGTTACGTGTCCAAGACCCTCGACCTGTGCATCGCCGATGACCCGGTGTGTTCCACGGCCGGTGGAGACAATTCCGCCCACATGGAGTACTCCGACAACGGAATGGCCGACCAGGCAGCACAATTCGTCGTGGGCAAGCTCGGCGGCTCGACGGCACAACCGCGTATCGAGCAGGCCGCGCCCCGGTGATCAGCGGCCCGTGAGAAGCGGAAACTCTTCCGCTTCGACGCGTTGCGTGTGGTCCTCGGTGGCCTGCTGCAGGTCGGTCAGCGCCGTCTCGAATTCCGCTGATGCCGGGTCGAGTTGATCGATGTGATCCAACTGTTCCTTGGTGTCGTCCACTTCGTCGCGCAGCGCCTCGACCACTCGCCCGCGCCGCACCCGGGGGTGAACGAGCAGTTCCTCGCTCACTTCCTGCGCCGTGAGCGCCGCGCGCAGTTCCGCGAAACACTGCCGGCGCTCGGTAGGGGTCCGCGCATGCAGCGTCTTGGTGAACAGCTCCCGGGTGGTCAGGTGCTGAGCCTTGACGTAGTCGATGACGTCATCATTGGCGGTCGTCGACACAGGTGTCATGAGGGTCCCCTTCGGTGTAGTCCGGCCGGTGTATCCAGATTCGCCTACCCAATCTGCGGCGGCGCAAACGTCGATGTCGCCATCAATTTCGCCCAGTCAGCCCGGCAAGACCTCCATGCTGCCTTCGTCGGGTGGCCAGTGATGCCCCTGTGACGCCGCGCCAGGATCGGCAAACTCGCCACGCGACAGCGGGACCCATTGCTCGCTGGCAGCGGCCTGTTCGGCGGGGAAATCTTCCAGATCGCCGTACGGCTGCGCATCCCACATCGCGAACGTCAGTGGCGTGCGCAGCCAGCTGTACAGCAGCAGATAGGTCGCTTCGAGCGAATCGAGATGGGTACGTTCCCACCCGTGACTGCCGTCGAGTCCGAACCCCACGAGCGCCGCGCGGGTCGCGGCTCCAGCCTCGATGGCCGCCGCAACATCCGACCGGTAGTAGCGAAAAATATCGCGGGCGAAGGTGATTCCTTTTTCCTGCGCGAGTTTGCACAACTTGCGGGTCAGGTAGTAGTCGAACGGTCCGTGCATGTCCGCCATGGGAATGGTGACGCCGTGTTCGAGGGACTGCTGGCCGGGCGCGCACACCGCGTTGTCCACAGACACCAGCTCCGCGACGTCCGGCGGCAGGCCGTGACTGGCGCCGTGGCCGACCTCCTCGGTGATGGTCACCATGAGCGTGGTCCGGTGCGGCAGCACGACGTTGCGCTCAGCGACGACCTTCGCCAGGGTCAGGGCGATGGCCACGCCGGCCTTGCCGTCGAGGTGCCGGGAGACGACGAAGCCATCTTCGGTCAGTTCCGGGCTGGCCACCAGCGCGACGAAATCGCCGACGTTCAGGCCGAGTTGTTCGAGATCTGCGCGTGACGACACACTCCGGTCGACACGGACCTCGACATCGTCCCAACTGGTCGGCTGGGTGTCGATCTCATCACCGAACGCATGACCGCTGGCCTTGAGCGGCATGACAGTTCCGGTGAAGAACTGCTCGTTGTCGTCGGGCAGGATGCGGACCCGGGCGCCGGTGGCGAATCGCGCCGAGAAAGTGCCGACCGGCACGAGCGCGAGCCGGCCGTTGTCCTTGAGCTCGCGCACCATGCAGCCGATGGTGTCGGCGTGGACCACAATGGCGCGGTCCGTGGTCTGTGACCGCCCCGGCAGCTCGGCGATGAGCGCGCCGCGGCGGGTCAGCGTGAAGGGCACACCGAGCTTGGTCAGCGTCTGACCGATGAGTTGCATCACGGCGTCGGTGCGGCCCGACGGGCTCGGCGTCTGCAGCAAGGCCAAGAGGGTGTCGACCATCCAGTCCCGGTCGGCTGATGTCATTCGTGCGTGTTCGGCATCGTCGGGCGAGGCCATCAATCCCTCCAATTCAGTGCTGCTCGATCGGGTCGGGATGCCAGGCCCACGGCGTGGCCGCGGTGCGCGGGAAGAGCAGATCGATGAATGCTTGCGCAGTCGGTCGCGGCTCATGGTTGGCCAGACCCGGCCGCTCATTCGCTTCGATGAACACGTACTCCTCACCCCGCACCGACGGCACCATCAGATCGATTCCGGTCACCGGAATCTCGATGGCCGCCGCCGCGTTCACAGCCACTTTGGCCAGCACGGGATTGAGTTCGTCGGTGACGTCGTGAATGGTCCCGCCGGTGTGCAGATTCGCGGTGTGACGCACGACCAGTCGTTCGTTGGCGGGCAGCACGTCGTCGAGCTGCCAGCCCTCCTTGTGCACAGCGTCATCGGTGATGCTGTCCAGCGGGATCACCGATTCCCCGTGCGTGGCCACCGAGCGGCGCCGGCTCTGCGCCTCGATCAGCTGGCGGATGGTGTGGGTACCGGTGCCGATCACCTCTGGTGGCCGGCGGACGGCCGCGGCGATCACCTTGCCGTCGATGACGACGACGCGCAAATCCTCACCCGCGCAGCACTCTTCGATGAGAACGTCGGGGCAGTACTGCCTGGCGACCGCGAGTGCGCGGTACAGGTCGTCGGCGCTGCTCACCCCGACGGTGATGCCGGCGCCCTGTTCTCCGCGGGCCGGTTTGACGACGGCAGTCCCGACCTTCTCCAGGAAGCGGCAATCTTCGTCGGTGAACGTCGCTGTGCAGCCTTCCGGAATGCGGATACCCGCATCGGCCACGACCGCCCGGGCAACGCGCTTGTCGTCACACCGGCTCATCGCCACGGCGTTGGTCAGTTCGGACAGCGATTCGCGGGTGACGACGCTGGTGCCGCCGTGGGTGAGGCGGAGGTAGCCGCCTTGCGCATCGAGCACGTCCACCGCGATACCCCGCAGGATCGCCTCGTCGGCGATGATGCGCGCATACGGATTGAGCTGGGCCAGTTCCTCTTCCGGCTTCACCGGGGCGAACAGCGCTTCGTTGATCGCGTTCTTGCGTTTGATCCCGAGCACGGCGGGCACCCGGGTGAAGCCGATGCGCTCGTACAGCGCGATGGCGCCGTCGTTGTCGTGCAGCACCGACAGGTCCATCTGCGCCCGTCCCCGCCGGATGAACTCCTCGATCAACGAGCGCACCAGTAACCCGCCGGTGCCGGGCCGCGTCACGGTCGGCTCCACCGCCAGGCACCACAGACTGGAGCCGTTCTCCGGATCGCCGAAGAGCTGGCAGTGGTCGATGCCGGTGACCGTGCCGACGACATGCCCGGTCTGGTCGTCGACGGCGACGAGATACACCACGTGCGGCGCGGTCTGGCTGTTGGCCCACATGAGGTCGCTGTCGGCCGGCACCATGTGACACCGCACGTAGATGTGGTTGATCGCCACGCAGTCTTCAAGTGAGTTCACTTGGCGGACGGTCAATCCCGGCACGTCCGGCGGGCGGTACTGCATGGGCTTGGTCAGGTCGAGGCGATAGGTGAAACTGGGGTCGATGAAGAATTCGTGGGCGTGCAGTGCCACGAAGACATGCGGCGCGTCGAGGTACATCCCGATGTCGCGGCGACCGCTGCCCTCCTCCCGCAGTGCGGTGCCGAACTCGTCCGGGTCGTGGAAGGTCTGGCCGAAAACCAGCCTCCCCCAACCCATGTCCTGTACGACGCCCTCGGCCATCTGACCGGTTTCCGTTGTCGTCATCGGGCGGCTCCGTCGATGTGTGTGGCAAGCCAGAGTTCCAGCAATCCGATCTGCCACAACGGATTCCCCCGCAGCGGCGTCAGGTTCCCGTTGGGGTCGGCGAACATCTCGGCGACCGCGTCGGGAGCGAACAGGCCACGGTCTCGCGCGGCCTGACTGTGCAGCGCGTCGCGGACCAGGTCCAGGTACGGGCCGGCGAGATGCTTGAGCGCGGGCACCGGGAAGTAGCCCTTGGGGCGATCGATGACGTCAGCCGGAATCACCTTGCGCGCAGCGTCTTTCAGAACACCTTTGCCACCTTGCGCGGTCTTGAACTCCGGTGGGCAGGTCGCCGCCAGCTCGACGAGTTCGTGGTCGAGGAAGGGCACCCGGCCTTCCAGGCCCCAGGCCATGGTCATGTTGTCGACCCGCTTGACCGGGTCGTCGACGAGCATGACGGTGGTGTCGAGCCGCAGGGCCCGGTCCGTCGCGGTGGCCGCCCCGGGGTGGGTGAAATTCTGGAGTGCGAATGCACTCGCGGAATCATGCTCGAGTCGCCACTGCGGCTGCAGCAGCCGGTTCACCGCATCGTGACTGCGGTCGAAGAATGCGCTGCGGTAGCGACGCAGCGCGTCGGCCGGATCGTTGTCCACTGCGCCCGCCATCGGTGGGTACCAGTGGTAGCCGGCGAAGATCTCGTCGGCGCCCTGACCGGACTGCACAACCTTCACGTGTTGGCTGACTTCCTGCGACAGCAGGTAGAACGCCACGCAGTCGTGGCTCATCATCGGTTCGCTCATCGCGGTGATCGCGCCGGAGAGCGCGGGCAGCATGCGCGACGAGTCGATGCGAATCTGGTGATGGTCGGTCTCGAACTCACGGGCGATGATGTCGGAGTACTTGAACTCGTCGCCTTCCTCGCCGCCGGCGGCCTCGAATCCGATGGAGAAGGTGGCGAGGCCGTGCTGGCCGGCCTCGGCGAGCAGGCCGACGATCAGGCTGGAGTCCAGGCCACCGGACAGCAGGCAGCCCACCGGTACATCGGCGACCAGCCGGCGTTCGACGGCTTTGCGCAGGGACGCCAACACCGCGTCCCGCCAGTCGTCCTCAGTCCAATCGGCCCGCTCGAGCGAGCGCTCGAAAACGGGTTCCCAGTATGTCGTTTCCGTGCGCTTGCCATCGGGTTCGATGTGCATGACGGTGCCCGGCGGCAACTTCTGCACACCCCGCAGGATGGTGCGCGGTGCGGGGACGACCGAATGAAAGCTCAGATAGTGTTGCAGGGCAACGGGATCGAGCTCGGTGTCGACTCCACCTGCGGCCACCAGAGCCGGCAGCGACGACGCGAAGCGCAAGGCTCCCCCGGCCGCCTCACACCAGTACAGGGGCTTGACCCCGAGGCGGTCGCGGGCCAGCAGCACCCGACCCGACTCGATCTCCGCGACGGCGAACGCGAACATGCCGAAGAGATGCTCGACGACGCGCTCCCCCCACTCCTGGTATCCCTTCAGCACCACCTCGGTGTCACTGTGCGAGAAGAAGCGATATCCCTTGCTCGAAAGCTCTTGGCGCAGTTGGGGATAGTTATAGATACAGCCGTTGAAGACGACGGTGAGGCCGAGTTCGGGATCGTGCATGGGCTGATGTCCATGGCTGGACAGATCGATGATGGCCAGACGCCGGTGACCGAGGGCCACTCCATCCCGCACCCACAGTCCGCTACTGTCCGGGCCCCGCGGTGCCAAGCGGTCGGTCATGGCGGCAACTGCCGCCAGGTCAGCACCACGGCCCCAGGCGATTTCGCCGGCAATGCCGCACATGGTGGAAGTCAGCTCCCTTGGTGGACGTCTCCGGTTCCACCGTACCCGATGTTCACCGTCGACGTGATGATCATGCAAATATGCTCTGCTGCAATGTGTTTGCTCGACGCTGCTGCAGCGACGCGATTGACGGTCGGGAAAATACCCGACCCGCAATACCATCTCCGGCAGCGTCAACTGGGGTTTTTTGTTGATTCCCAGTCAATTTCGTTCAACGAGGTCCGGTTAGCCGGCTACCGTCTATCACGGTAGCCGACTAACCTCGTCAAAACGTCTGTGTCACTGCCACATTCGCGCAGTTCGGCAGGTGGATCACGTGCCGGCGATGCGGTACTCAGCTCTGCGCGGCGCATCCTGCACAGGCCGCGCCGAGAAGCTCGGCACCGACAATGTGAAGCCGACGGCCAACGACGGTATCTCGTCTCGCGGGTCGACTCGCACCGGTTTCGTACCGATCATCACCGCTAACGCCCCCACGGCGACCATCGCTCCCGCACCGGCCGTCGCGACACGTCGCATCCACCGTATTGAGTTGTACCTCGAGTCCGTCAAGGACAGCACTCCCCTCCGTGGCTTCCGCTCGGTCAGCTGAGGGCATATGTGCCCTCGCTGTCCTGTACCCGGCGAGGAACTCCGCTAAACCTGAAACTACGAAACACGCGCCGAATCGGCAGGCACAGCGCCTCAGCGCGAATCCAGGAACGTGATCACCGCGAGCACCCGGCGGTGATCCTCGCCGGTGTCGGGAAGATTGAGCTTGCCGAGAATGCTGCGTACGTGCTTCTCGACGGTGCCTTCGGTCACCCAGAGCTGATGAGCGATACCCGCGTTCGACCGGCCCTCCGCCATCAGGGCCAGCACCTCGTGCTCGCGTTCGGTCAACACGGCCAGCGGGTCTTCACGGCGCTGCGCCGCGAACAGTTCCTGTACGAGGGCGGGGTCCACGACCGACGCGCCGCCAGTGATGCGGTGCAGCGTCTCGAGGAAGTCGCTCACGTCGATGACGCGACTCTTGAGTAGGTAGCCGATGCGCTGACCGCCGCTGAGCAGTTCCATCGCATGCTCGACGTCGACGTGCGCCGACAGCACCAGGATCGCGACGTTCGGTAACTCGCCGCGGATCACCTTGGCGGCGTCCAGACCCTCGGTCGTGTGCGTCGGCGGCATCCGGATATCGGTCACCACCAGGTCAGGGACCGTGTCACGGACCAAGGTCAGCAGCTCGGCGCTGTCGCCGGCCCGCCCGACGACGGTGAAACCCGCGCCGGTCAGCAGGCTCGCCACGCCCTCCCGAAGCAACACGTCGTCGTCGGCGACGACGACGCGCGTCCCCTCCCGTTCGCCCACTGCGCCCACGTGTGTCCTGTCCGTCTCGACCCCATAGCCGCCGTGCCGTCAGACGCCGGACGTGCCGCTCGTTGCGTTCATCTTGCCTGGCCGCCGGCCCGCATCGCGCGCGGTCCTGTGAATCAGCACCGGACCAGCTGGCAGGGGGCCCCTATTGCAGCTATCCCTACCCCGGAATTGGGCGCTGGCATCGACGACACCGACGGCGTTCCGGAGCACTCTGAAGAACAGCCGGACACGGCCACCCGAAGTCATCAGAACCCCGAAAGTTGGTAGAGGACAATGCATATCACCCGCACCCGGATCATCCCGCTGACCGCGACCGCAGCGGCGGCCCTGGCCATCATCGCCGCACCGACCGCGGCGGCAGCCACCCTGCCGACCGGATCCACCGTCACCCAGAGCAACGGGAACGCCCAGATCGTGGCGACCCCGGGCCCGGCCGCCCAGGAAGCCGGCCAGTTGCAGCAGCCGTTCGGCGGCGACTACGGCTTCCTGCTGTTCCACAACCACTGACCTGATCCCGAACCCTCCCGCCCGATCAGAAAGCGAGCACCGATCATGAAGAAGAACACCCGGAAGCGCCTCACCGTGTGGTTGTCCATCGCCGCGGTCGGCGGGGCACTCGTGGCGGCACCCGTGGCCGCCGCGGACACCGACCCGACCGTCCCCGCGGGCACCGATACCTACAGCCAGTATCAGAACGGCGTGCACAACTCGAACGCGCCGGGCGGCCACATCGATCAGTCGTTCTGACACGTCGGTCAACTCGCCACCGGGGGGCGTCCCGCCCGCGGTTAGGGTTCGATGACCGAAACCACGTGAGCAGGCGGGAGGCGGCCGATGAATCCGGCACGATGGAATCCGGCTGTCTCCACCCCGCCGTGGTACGTCGGCCTGCTGGTCGCCACCGGCCTGATCGCCGCCGAGGTCTGGGTGGTTCGGCTGCTGCGTGATCCGCCTCCGCACAGCACCTACGCCATCGTCTTCATGTTCGGCGTACTGATCATGAGCGCGGGCTGGGGCCTGAGTCTGTCGCTACTGACCACGGTCGCCAGCGCCGTCGCCTACCTGCAGGTGCATCTGGACGGCGGCCCGCTGCTGGCCCTCAAGCCGATCGACGTCCTCACCCTCGCGGTGTTCCTCCCCATCGCCGGGCTCGCCAATGTCCTTGGCTGGCAGCTGCGTAGCCGGGCCCAAGACGCGCACCAGAACTGGCGGGTCGCCACCGAGGCGACCGAGCGGGTGCGCGAGCTGGCCGACCAGCAGGGGGCGCTGCGACGCGTCGCGACCCAGATCGCCGAGGGCCGGTCCCCCGCCGATGTCCTGTCCGGTGTGGCCGACGAGGTCGCCGCCGTGCTGCACATCGGCAACGCCGGGCTGGTGCGCTACGAGTCGGACGCGACGGCGACTCTTGTTGCCGCACACGACGAACCGGGGCTGGCGGCGGTGTCCGTCGGGACCACGTTGCCCCTCGGCGGCGACGGCGTCATCGCAATGGTGCGGTCCACTGGGCGTCCAGCGCGCATGGACACCCACGACCGGGCCGATGGCCCGACGGCGGCGCTCGTCCGCGATCTCGGTCTGCGCGCGTGCGTCGGTGTACCCGTCACGGTCGACGGACAGCTCTGGGGCGCGATGATCGTGGGCACATCCGGCCCGGACGCCCTGCCCGCCGACACCGAAGCCTGTCTGACGGATTTCGCCGAACTCATCGGCACCGCCATCGCCAACGCCCATGCCCGTGCCGAACTCGTCGCCTCCCGTGCCCGCATCGTCACCGCCGCCGACAACGCCCGTCGCGCCATCGAACGTGACCTGCACGACGGCGCCCAGCAGCGGCTCGTCACCCTGGCGTTGCAGGTTCGCACGCTCCAGATGGGGAT
Source organism: Mycolicibacterium sp. CBMA 226 (assembly GCF_009729075.1). Lineage (GTDB taxonomy): Bacteria > Actinomycetota > Actinomycetes > Mycobacteriales > Mycobacteriaceae > Mycobacterium. Next base: position 88,409 of record NZ_VTGY01000029.1, read on the forward strand.
CCCGGATGACCCCACCGAACTGCAGTCGCGCATCGCCGGCATCGGCGACGGCCTGCGCACCGCCAGCGATGAGCTGCGCGAACTCGCACACGGCGTGCATCCGGCGATCCTGTCGCGCGGCGGGCTGCGTCCGGCGCTGCGCGACCTCGGCCGGCGTGCCCCACTGCCCGTAGAGGTCCACGTCGATGTACCGGCGCGACTGCCGCAAGCCGTCGAGATCGCGGCGTACTACACCGTCGCCGAAGCCCTCACCAACGCCGCCAAGCACGCGCAGGCGTCGGTGGTCACAGTGAACGTCGACGCCGACGCCACGGCGTTGCGCATCTCGGTCGCTGACGACGGGGTCGGCGGCGCGGCCCTCGATGCCGGTAGTGGCCTGCTCGGTCTCGAGGACCGGGTCGCTGCCCTCGGCGGCAAGCTGCGCCTGTCCAGCACTGCCGGTGCCGGCACCACGCTGATCGCGGAGATGCCGCTGGAAGCGGCCACCGCCGTCGGCACAGATGGCAGCTAGCAGGAATGCCCCGACGCCATGAGCCGGGAGACAATGGCGTACATGACGAACCGCCAATCTCTGCGATGCGTCATCGTCGACGACAACGCCGACTACCTGGCCGCGGCGACGACGCTCCTGCAGCAGGGTGGCATCGACGTCATTGGTACCGCACAGTCCGTCTCGGACGGGCTGAACACCGTCGAACGCCTCCGGCCGGACATCGCACTGGTGGATGTGCACCTCGGCGAGGAAAGTGGCTTCGACCTTGTCGCCCAACTGAGCTCCCACGCGGGTACCGCTGCCGTCATGGCCATCCTGACATCGACCTTCACCGACCTGCCCGTCGAAGATCTGACGAACGCGCCGCCGAGATTTCTGCCGAAGCTCGATCTGTCGGGTGACGCGATCCGTGCCCTCATCGCCTGATCACCCGGTGCGACAACCACCGGCAGCCGGTCACATGGCATGGGGTTGGCCGCTGACTTATCATCAGCATCTGCGGCAACCTACCGAGGCGGCGACAAGGTGGAACAGAAGCGGCACTACGTGGCCATTGGCCGCGGTGAAGGTCTGGTTGCCCGATTCGGTGACGTGCTGACATACATCGCCGACGGGGCCCGAGCCCGTCCGCTTCTCGAGGTGCTCGCCACGACCGTCCCGCCAGCGGCACTGCCGCAGGCGCTTGCCGCCCTCGTGCAGGGGCCGGAATCCGACACAGTGCCGGCGTTCGGTGCGCTGGTCCCGGCCGGCGACTGTCTGCACCTGATCGTGCGCGGCGAGGTGGTCGCCGACGTCGAGGCGGGAGGCGGTCACCGGCGTCTCAGCGGCGGCGGCCGGCCTTTTGTCGACGAGCCCGCCGCCCCCTGGTTCGACCGGATCACGATCTGCACTGCCACAACGACATTCGTGCCCTGCGCGGACACCGATCTGGTCGCCGGTGTGGTGCCCGGGAGCGGCTTCGTACTGCAGTCCAGGACAGCGCGGTCAGCCGCGCAGCAATCACCGAAACAAGCTCCGCCGACCACCCGCGCTCGTCCCGTCACCGGGTCGCTGACGGCTGACGACGGCGCCGTCTACCCCCTGGACCGGACGTACGTCATCGGCCGCAATCCGATGATCGACCCGGCGGTTGTCGCCGGGTCGGCATCGCCGATCAGCCTGCCCGACGACCCGCAGGTGTCGCGGGTCCACGCATATGTAACCGTCGACGCCGGCATGGTCCTGGTCCGTGATGCGCAGACCGCCGGTGGCACCCACATCGCGGCGCCGGGCGACCAGGTCTGGACGCAGATCGGCGACCAACCTGTCGAGTTGCCACCCGGCTGCTACTTACGGATCGGCCAGAAGATCCTCACCTACGCGGTAACTCCCCAGGGTCAGTAGGCCAGTCTGTCGGCGTCGGACAGAATCTCCCAGTTGCCCATCCGCAACACCCGCAGCGCCTCCGGGCCGACATGTCGCTGTTCGCGGACCGCTTTCTGGGCCGCCGCGAGATCGGCTGGATGATGCCCCAGCACCGTCGCCCCGACCGCACGGCCCCGCGACACGATGAGCCTGCGGTAGGACGGCACCGCCGGCCGGTCGATGACCACCACGTCGTCGCCCGGCGCGGGATCCACTGGACCGATCGAAAAGAGCTCCAGTTCAACACCTTTGAGGATGGTCGGCGGAGTCTCGACCGGGACGGTGCGGTCGCCACCGAGCGCGTTGACCGCTGCCGCCTCGGCTTGTTCCGTCGCCACCGGCCACAGTCCGAGCACCCGGCCGCCGTGCTCGGCGACGTCACCGGCGGCGTAGACGCCCGGCACCTGGGTCTGCATACGGTCGTCGACCAACACCCCCTTGCCGACGGGAAGGCCCGCGTCCCTGGCCAATTCGATGTTCGGCCGGATTCCGGTGGCGGCCAGGAACACCTCGCAGGGCAGGATGCGGCCATCTTTGAACCGCACCCCGGTCACGGCGGGGTCGCCGCGCACCTCTGCCGTTTCGGCCTTGTGCGCGATGGTGATTCCGGCGCGGGCGAAATGCTCGGCGACGAGCTGCGAGCACCGCGCGTCGATCTGCTTGCTCAACAACCGGGTACCCCGTTCCAGTACCGTCACGTGCAGACCGAGTTGGTGCAGGCAGTACGCGGCCTCAAGCCCCAGTAGGCCGCCGCCGGCCACCACCGCGTGCCGGGCCCGACGTTCCTGCACATACGCGCGGATCCGCATCGCGTCGGCAGCCGACCGCAGGACGACGCTTCCCGGCCGGTTCAGCCCGGGGATATCGGGCACGGCGGCGCTGGACCCCATCGCCAGGATCAGCCGGTCGTACGGCAGCGTCTCGCCGGTGCCCAATCGCACCACCTGCGACCGCAGATGGATGCCGGATGCCCACGTGTTCAGCCAGGCGGTGACCCCATGGTCGTCGTACCACTGCTCGGGCAGCAGGTACAGCCCCTGCATCGCGGACCGGCCGTACACCAGGCGGGAGATACCCATCCGGTTGTACAGACCGTGCGGCTCGGCTCCCACCACATGGATTTCGCAGTCGGGGTGCCCGCGGCGCAGGAAGTCGGCGGCCGTCACACCCGCGATGCCGTTGCCGATCACCACGATGCTGACGATCGAGCGGTCGTAGCTCAGTGGCCTGCTCGCGGTGGTGTCGGCGCGTTCGGGCGTCAGTGAAACCGTGACGTCGCCGCCCTGAATCCGGGCGCAGCACGCCATTCTGCTGGACTTGCCCAGGCCCAGCCGGTTCAGTGTCTTGAGTTCGTCGGCCTCCGCGGGCGACAGGCAGCTCATGCCGTCGACGATCGACACCGGGTCGGCGCCACACACGCCCATGCGGCAGCCTGCCTCGATCGGCTGGCCACTGCTTTCCGCGACGTCGAGCAGACTCATCCCGATGTCGGCCCCGACGGGCGCGGAATCGGCTTCGAAACGCACTCGCACAGCGCTGGTTTCGCCGCCGGACCCCTCGGCGCGGGCCGGCATCTTCGGCGAGTTCAGCAGTACTGGTTCGGAGCGCGCGCCGGTGAGATAGGCGAACTGCAACTCGCTCACCCGGGTCCGGGCCAGCCACCACAGCGTGAGCACTGCGATCACGGGGGTGATCAGCCACCGCAACCAGGGTGCGTCGATGCCGCTGATCTGTCGCAGCGAGTCGGCGATGATGGGACCGGAGAACCAGTAGTAGGCGTTGATCGCCACCGCTGCGAAGATCGCCGTCACCATCGCTTGGCTCAATGCCGTGACGGCCTGCAGCACATAGCAGAGGCCGACACTCACCAACACGAAAAGTGCGAGTACGCCGTATTTTTCGGCGGCTGTCCCGCCCTGCTGGGCATGCACGGTGAAGAAACCGATGATGAACCCCGGCAGGGCCGCGGCGAACAGCACGCGCGGCGCGCTCCATCGTGGCTCCGGATCCGCCATGTCGGCCTGCCAGGCCGCCCGGGGTTTGAAGTCGTAGCAGTTCTTCGCGCAGCCCAGGCACGACTCGCAGTGACTGTTCGGCGAGGTGACGTAGGGCGTCTGGCCGTATGTGCGTTGCAGCGGCAGCAGCGGACAGATGCTGGAGCACCAGCCACTCTTGCCCTTCAGCAGGAACCCGCCGGTGAATGCCGAAACGATGATCACGGCCAGCACCACGCCCATGGCCGGCCCGTTGCGGTCCAGGCCGATCAGGCGCGCTCCGGCGATGCCGAAGAACAGCGCAGCGGCAATGAGGAAGCTGTTGCGCGTCCACCAGGCCGGCGCGGTGGCCGCGCGGCTGAACCCGGCCACCCGCGGCAGTTGGTTCGAAGCCGACAGCGGACAGATGTTGCGCCACACGCCCGGCGCGATGAAGAACAGTGCCGGCCACAGCGGCACGATGACGCGGAAGAAGACGAACAGTCCCGCGGCCGGCCGCACGAACAGCGCCACCACCACGGCGAGATACGCCAGCACGCTGCCGACGCGGACCGCCAGCCATACCTGCCGCGAAATCTTGTGGGGCAGGTCGGTATAGGGCGGAAACAGGTCTCGGGTGCCGGTCGGGTCGATGCCCAATGCCCGCTCGGCCAGCCGAACGCCCGCCGGCCGCGCCGCCGCCGCGGCGGCCGCCGGGACCGGGACATCGACGAGTTTGACCATGTGCATGGTCCGGGTGGGATCGTGGCCATCCGCGGCCACCGGCGGTTGATCCGCGGTCGACGTCTTCGGAGCGTGCACGACGAGGATCTCCGTGCGGCCCAACCGGATCACGTCTCCGGTCGACAGCGTGCCCCGGCCGGTCAGTGCGACACCGTTGACGGTGCTGCCGTTGCTGCTGCCGAGGTCGACGACGGACAGCGACGTCGGCGTCGGAACCAGTCGGAGATGCCTGCGGGACACCTCACTGTCGGCGAGGTTGATGCCGTCGCACTCGCGGCCCAACAGCAGTGGCCTGCTGAGGGTCAGCCGGCGCGCCGGCCGGCCCCATTCGCGGATCTCGATCACCGGCGGCTCGGCCATGGTCAGCTCCCCGAGAAGTCGTCACCACGCGGCGCCCGAACAATCTGGGCGAAGTTGCTGGCAGTCAGCATAATTCGGCCGGCCCCCTTCTGCCGTCCGATCCGCGGTTCCTGACAGGTAGCCGTCAATCTCCTGTGCGGACGAACTTGTCGGTGAAGTCGCCGCCTTTGCACTCCCCGCCGGTCGAGGTGTTGGTACCTCGACCTTCCAGCGTGGGGATCGGGTCCTGCAGGTCCGTCGGCAGCGGATATTCGGCGGTGATCTTGACATGCGTGCTCCCGCCGAGCGCGCACGGGACGGTGCCTTCCTCCGTGCGGGTCCACTTGCCGCCGGCGAAGATCAACGTGACCACGCCATCCATCGCGTGGAACGCGCTGATGCACCGATCACCCGTGCGCAGGCACTGGGTACGGACCTCCAGATCCGGCGCACCGGGCCCGAAGCCACCGACCGCGTAGACGATGTTCTCGTGGTAGCGGCCGTGCAGCGTCGAGGCCGGTGATGTCGTGCGCGGCGGCAGACCGGCCGGGTCGGCGACACTGCCCAGCTGGCCGTCACCGATGCGCGTGAACGTAACCGTCCGTTTGACGCTGCTGCACCCGCTGACGGCACTGCGGGTCGTCTCACCGGTCAGCGTGCCGTCGGGCTTCGGCGTCAAGGTGAAGACCACCCATACCTCGGTCGGCACCTCGTCGGGCGCGTTGCTGCACTTCACCGCGCCGGTCCCCACGGCGATCCAGTCACCGGAGATCTGATCGAACGTCATATTCGAGACCACCGGCACAGCGCTCTTGCCGGTGTACGACGCATTGGCGATGCACCCGTTGGAGCCACAGGACGACCGCACGTCCCACTGGCCCGACATTGCCGGGCCGCCGGGGATCGCCGTGCCTTGCAGGTCGGTGGCCGGCCCGTAATCGGCGCGGTACCGGCCGCTGAAACCGGTGCCTGCCGCGGTGGCGGCCGCGTCGGGCGCGGCCGGTTTGGCGCTGGGATGATCGTCGTGCCCGAGAAGCCGGACGCCGGCGAACACACCACCGGCGACGACGAGCAGGGCAACCACTGCCAGGACCGCGATGAGTGCGCCCGACCGCGACGAACGCGGCGGCGGCGAGTTGAACTGCGTCGGCGGATTCTGCTGGGGCGGCGCGTTCAGCGGTGGCGGCACCGGCCCGGCCATGGTCGGCTGGTTGCGAAAATTGTTGGGCGCCATCAGCGCCGGACGCAATGCCTGCTGCTGCAGGGCCTGCGCGAACTCAACGCAGCTGGCGAAGCGCGCCGCAGGTGTCTTCGACATCGCCCGGGCCAGCACCGGATCCAGACCGCGGAGTTCGGGGCGATGCTCCCCCAGCGACGGCGCCGGTGCGGTGACATGTTTGGTGATGACCACCGCCGGATTGCTGTCGGCGTACGGCGGGTTCCCGGTGAGGAGCTGGAACGCGGTGCAGGCCAACGCGTATTGGTCGGTGCGGCCGTCCATCCCCTCGCCCCGGAGTTGCTCCGGGGCCGCGTAGGCGACCGTCCCCACTGCCATGTTCGTCGCGGTCAGCCCTGACGTGTCGTTCATCGGCCGGGCGATCCCAAAGTCGGCGAGGTAGATGCGGGACGTCTCGGCGTCCAGCAAGATGTTGGCCGGCTTCACATCTCGGTGCAGCAGCCCGCGCCGGTGCGCGTAGTCCAGCGCCGAGGCCACGGCGTTGATGATCGGCAGCGCCACCTCCGGGGGCATGCCGGCGGGGTAGTGCTCGCGCAGCAGCTCGGCGGCATCGGTCCCTGCCACGTAGTCCATCGAAATCCAGAGCTGTCCGTCGCACTCACCCCGGTCGTGGACGCCGAGGATGTTGGGATGCGACAGCGTGGACACCAGGTCCGCTTCGCGCAGGAACCGCGGCCCGTACTCCGGATCCGACGTCAGATCGGCCGACAGCACCTTCACCGCGTCCAGTCGGGGCAGCCGCGGATGCGAAGCGAGGTACACACTGCCCATTCCGCCCGCGCCCAACTTCCGCCGGATCGTGTATCCGGCGAAAACCTGACCCTCGGTGAGCAACACGGGCAAATCGTAGGCCCGTCGTGGTGTCGGCGCAGGCAACGTCGGTAAATCCGCCCAGCGGACCGGTCCGGTCCATCACTGCCGCGATCTCGATACAGTCCGACAATGCACGCCGATGCGCTCAACCGTCTCGCGGAAACCTTGCCCGACGGCGCGCTGATCACCGACCCCGACATCGTCGAGCGCTACCGCCGGGATTCGGCGGCCGACCCGAAGGCCGGCACCCCGCTCGCCGTAGTGCGTCCCGCCGGCACCGCTGATGTCCAGCAGGTGCTGCGGTGGGCCTCCGCCCACCGCATCGCCGTGGTGCCCCGCGGCGCCGGGTCGGGTCTGTCCGGCGGGGCCGACGCCATCGACGGATCAGTGGTGCTCAGCACCGAACGCATGCGGGACATCCGGATCGATCCGGCCACCAGAACCGCGGTCGTGCAGCCCGGCCTGACCAACACCGAGGTCAAACGCGCGGCCGCCGAGCACGGGCTGTGGTACCCGCCGGACCCGTCGTCCATCGACATCTCCTCGATCGGCGGCAATGCCGCGACCAACGCGGGCGGCCTGTGTTGCGTGAAGTACGGCGTCACCGGTGATTACGTGCTGGGGATGGAGGTCGTGCTGGCCGATGGCACCGCGCTGCGGCTGGGTGGTCCCCTGCTGAAAGACGTTGCGGGACTGTCTTTGACGAAGCTCTTCATCGGATCGGAGGGCATTATGGGAGTCATCACCGAGCTCACGCTGCGGTTGATCCCGGCCCAGCCACCCGCGTCGACCGTGGTGGCCCTGTTCAACAGCGTCGAGGACGCCGCGAACGCCGTCGTGGACATCACCGGCGAAATCCGGCCGGCCATGCTGGAATTCATGGACCACGCGAGCATCAATGCCGTCGAGGACGACATGCGGATGGGGCTGGACCGGTCCGCCCGAGCCATGCTGCTCACGCAGTCCGACGCCCCCGGCGCGGCCGCCGAGGAGGTCGCGACGATCATCGCCGCCTGTGAGAAATGCGGTGCCACAGAGGTTTTCGCCACCGACGACCCGGCCGAAGGCGCGGCGTTCACCGCGGCCCGCCGCGGCATGTTCGGCGCCGTCGAGAAGCTCGGCAGCCTGCTGCTGGAAGACGTCGGCGTCCCGATACCGCAGCTGCCCGCCATGGTCACCGGAGTCGAGGACATCGCCGACACCTGCGACGTGCAGATCTACATGGTGGCGCACGCCGGCGACGGCAACACGCATCCGATCATTGTCTACGACGCCACCGACCCCGACGCCACCGACCGCGCCGAGCGCGCGTTCGCCCGCATCATGGAACTGGCCATCGGGCTCGGCGGCACCATCACCGGCGAACACGGTGTCGGTCGCCTGAAACGGGAGTGGCTGCCCGAGCAGGTGGGCGACGACGTCATGGCGCTGACCCGGCGCATCAAAGACGCCTTGGACCCGCAGCGCATCCTCAACCCTGGCGCGGTGCTGCGGTAGTCACCTCGGGCGGCCGATGGGCGATTCTCGGGCCGCAGCGCCGGGTGATTCCCGTTGTCCCACAGCGCGGCGCGAAAAGCCGATCTCACGTGCGCGTCGCCTGGAGGTAACCAATGATCCGTACAGTCGCTGGCATGTCCGAAGAACCCACGAGCCTCGCCGAGCAGACCTTCCGGGATCTGCTCACCGCGGCCATCACGCGGGGACACCGGCCGCCACCCACCACCGTCCTGGGCCCGACCTGCTGGATTGCGATCGATGCCCTGGCCCGCGAGCACCCCGATGCCATGCCTGACCACGTCGTCGCCGCGTACGACGCGTTCGCGATCGAACACGCGAAATCCGACGAGGCCAAGGCTCACGCTGAGGCTGACGTCGATCCCGCGACCGCGCGGGCGGCCGAATACGCCGCCATCGACGCGCTGGTGGCGCAGCTGACCATCACCTATCCGAACATCGATCCCCGGACGGTGACCGCCGTCGTGCGCCGTATTCACGCGGACTTCCACGGTCACGCGGTGCGGGACTTCATCCCGCTGTTCGTCGAGCAGGCGGCGCACCGGAAACTCGCGTAGGTAGACGGGCTTCTGGCGCGGCACCACCTGGCAAGGTAGTGCCCGTGTCCACTCATCTGACCGACGAAGAGGCGCTGCTCGTCGCGACCGTACGCGCGTTCATCGACCGCGACGTCAAGCCCACGGTGCGCGACGTCGAACACGCCAACACCTACCCCGAGGCGTGGATCGAGCAGATGAGGCAGATCGGTATCTATGGGCTCGCCATCCCGGAGGCGTATGGCGGGTCCCCGGTGTCGATGCCGTGCTATGTCGAAGTGACACAGGAACTCTCACGTGGCTGGATGAGTCTTGCCGGAGCCATGGGCGGCCACACCGTGGTGGCCAAACTGATCGGCCTGTTCGGCACCGAGGAGCAGAAGCACGTATACCTGCCGCGCATGGCCACCGGCGAACTGCGCGCGACGATGGCGCTTACCGAGCCCGGCGGCGGCTCGGATCTGCAGAACCTGTCGACCACCGCACGCCGGGACGGTTCCGACCTCGTCATCAACGGGTCCAAGACATGGATCAGCAACGCGCGCCGCAGCGGCCTGATCGCCCTGCTGTGTAAGACCGATCCCGGGGCAGAGCCGCGACACAAGGGCATCTCGGTCGTGCTAGTCGAGCACGGCCCCGGCCTGACGGTGTCACGCGACCTGCCCAAGCTGGGCTACAAGGGCGTCGAATCCTGCGAGCTGACATTCGACGACTACCGCACACCGGTATCGTCGATCCTCGGCGGCGCACCCGGGAAGGGCTTCGGCCAGATGATGAAAGGCCTTGAGACAGGCCGGATTCAGGTTGCCTCGCGGGCTCTCGGCGTCGCGACGGCGGCGTTGGAGGATGCGCTCAAATACGCTCAGGAGCGCGAGAGTTTCGGCCGGCCGATCTGGAAGCACCAGTCCGTCGGCAACTACCTGGCGGACATGGCCACCAAGCTTACGGCCGCGCGGCAGCTCACCCGGTACGCCGCCGAACGCTACGACAGTGGCGAACGCTGCGACATGGAGGCGGGCATGGCCAAGCTCTTCGCTTCGGAGATCGCCATGGAGATCGCGCTCAACGCCGTCCGAATCCACGGTGGCTACGGCTATTCCACCGAATACGACGTCGAACGCTACTTCCGCGACGCCCCCCTCATGATCGTCGGCGAAGGCACCAACGAAATCCAGCGCAACGTCATCGCAGCCCAGTTGGTCGCCCGCGGTGGGCTGTGATGGATTGGGCGGTGATGGATAAGCTGCGCGCCCGCAACATCGTCGGGTTCGTCCTTGCCGCGGCCGTCGTCGGTGCGTTGACCGGGTTGGCCGCCGGCAGCTTCCGGGCACTGCTCGACTACGCGACGGGGTGGCGCGCCGCGCTGTCGCAGTGGTCGCACGGAAGTTGGTGGGGCCCGATCGTCGTCGTCGCCATCTGTGCGGTCTGCACCGCGGCCGCCGCCTCGTTGGTGCGGCGCGTCGAACCGAACGCCGAAGGCAGCGGCATCCCGCGCGTCGAAGCGGTCGTCGCCGGCCGCGCCGAGCCCGGCCGGTTCAGAATCCTGCCGATCAAGTACATCGGCGGACTGCTGTCCCTCGGATCGGGTCTGGCGCTCGGGCGCGAGGGTCCGTCAGTGCAGATGGGTGGGTCCATCGCCGTCATCGTCGCCTCGGCGACGCGGCGTTCCCAGGCTGATCTGCGGGTTCTCGCCGCCGCCGGCGCGGCCGCCGGGTTGGCGACCGCATTCAATGCACCGATCGCCGGCGGGGTGTTCGTGCTGGAGGAGCTCGTCAAACGCTTCGACCCGCGCACCACGGTCGCCACCCTGGTCGCCTCGGCATCCGGGTTCATGGCGGCGTACCCGTTCGTCCGGTCGGGCAGTGAATTCCAGGTGCCGCACTTCGCCGATCCGGAACTTGCCGGCTCGGGGTGGGTGCTCGCCGTCGGGGTGCTGACCGGCATCCTGGGCGTGCTCTACAACAAGGCCATCATGTTCGGCCTGCGCACCGCCGACACCAGTCGCTGGCCGGTCGAGGTCCGCGCCGCGCTCATCGGCGGCGGCGTCGGGGTACTGGTCTGGCACTCCCCCGATCTCGCCGGCGGCGGCGATCAACTCACCCAGGACGCGCTGCTCGGCCACGGCGCGATCGGTGCCGTCACCGCGGTCCTGGTGCTGCGGTTCGTCCTCGGTGTGGTGTCGTATGCCGCGGGCACGCCGGGCGGTCTGTTCGCGCCGATGCTGGTCCTCGGCGCCGACGTCGGGTTGATCGTCGGACTGATCGCGACCCACATCGCGCCGGAGTCCGCGCCCAGCCCGGCCGCGCTCGCCCTCATCGGCATGGCGGCGTTTTTCACCGCTACCGTCCAGGCGCCGGTGACGGGCCTCATCCTCGCCACCGAACTTACGGGCAGCACGAACCAGCTGCCGCCGATGCTCGGTGCGTGCGCGACGGCGCTGCTGGTCGCCATCGCTCTCGGGTCACGGCCGATCTACGACCTGCTCACCGATCGGGCGGCCGCCTCGACCGCGACCAGTTAGCTCAGCGGAGGTTTCCGGCCTTTCTGCTTGCGAGCGCGCCGATTTCGATCAGCCACAGCAGGGTGTCACGCGCGGTCTCCTCGAACGGCCGGGCGACGATGCCGAGGTCCGCAGTGGTGACCGACGTATCGAATCGCGTGTCGCGACCGGCGAGCTCGACGGTCTCGACGTCCGCTGGTAGGTGCACACTGTCGGGCAACGCCTTGTTGAGCAGCTCCACGAAACGGCTGAAAGGCTTGGCCACGAAAGACGGCGTGGTCACGAAGGGCAGCCACCGTCCGGTTATCTTGTGCAGCGTGCCGTGCATCAGCTCGCCGGTGAGGTGATGTCCGGGCACGACATACCGACGCGGACCTCTACCCGGCACCATGCATGCGGCGACGACGTCGGCGACGTCGCGAACGTCGACATAGTGGGCACCGCCCTTGGGCCACACCGGAAGCCAGCCCTTCACGATCCAGGCGAACAGCTCGGCCTGAGTCCCCAGGTACGGATCGTGTGGCCCAAACACACCACCGGGATACACCGACACCACCGGCGCCCCGCTCGACTGCAACGCCCGAATCTGTGCCTCTGATTCACGTTTTGACTTGGCATATGGCCGATCGACGTCACCCAGCGGCAGGTCAGGCCCGCCGCCGTCGCGACACGTGAGGGCCACCGTCGACGAAATATGCACGATGGGATCAATACCGCGCTCGACCGCACCGCCCACGACCAATTCCGTTGCGCGCAAGTTGGTCCGGGTGATCTCGGCGGCCCGGCGTGCGTCGAGGCTGAAGACGGCGGCGGCGTGGACGACAGCGTCCACCCCCTCGAGTCCCGCGGCCACCACATCGGCGTCCAGCACATCGCCGACTACGAGATCGTCAACCGAAACATTCAGCGGCCCAAGAGATATCGGCACCTGCTCAGCGCGTCGGACGACCATCCGCACGTCGTGCCCGTCGCGGATCAGCGCGGCAACGATATGCGCACCAACATAGCCGGTCCCCCCAGTCACCAGAACCTTCATCTGCCGTCCTTCCAGGGGCTCGCCGGCCGTTGCCGCACGCACCCTATCCCCGGTCGGCGACTATTCGCTGGCGAACAGGTCACGCTTCGGCGTCGCTCCATTCACCCGCGGGTACCCGTCAGCCGAAGGCGTTCAGCGGCCGCGGCAGGTTCAGCACCAACTGCGCGTCGCTGGCGACATCCAACCTCAGGATGCGGGAAGCGCCCAGTCCGTCGAGCAGGTCGCTCAGCGGACCGCCGCTGCGGGCGATGGTCACGTCGCGCGGGAAGCTGCGCTGCGCGTACGAAAGCGTGTTGGACTGTACCGACGTCTGGTGCCACTGACCGTCGACCAGGTGGATCATGGTGTTGGTACCCATGCGGGACTGCGACGGCACGTCGGTGAACTCTGGCTGCGGCGCATCCAGCGTCACGTCGGGTTTCCCTGTGGGCCCGGCGATTTCGGCGTGCACCTTGTCGCTGATGTCCACCTTGATGTCGGTGCGCCACTTCGGCAGCTGATAGCCGTTGACCCCGCGGACCCGCGCGATCTCCGTGGTCACCGGCAGCGCGAGGACGTGCGCGTAGAAGTTCCTGCGCCGCAGGGCATTCAGTAGTTCGAGCTCGGGCAGCAGATCCGATATCAGACCGTGGTCACCGGGCTTGCGGATGACGGCCGCCACGGACACCTCGTCGTACGGATCGTTGTCACATACCGCATACGAGAAGAACGTCAACGCGGCGATGCCGTAGCCGGGTACGGCACGCAGTGGCTCCAGCGGCGCGGGCACCATCGCTGCCAACCGGTTCAGCGGCGCAAGCAGGTTCGCCTGCACGATGCTCGCGCGATAATAGAAGTTCGGCGCCCACAGCGGCCCCACCCGAGATTCGACCCGGGCCTTCGGGATGCGCCGGAACCAGTCGATGTTCCCTACTGCCGGGTCTTGTGCGACCTCGTCGAGATTCGGGTTCGACCGGTAGCGGTCGTAGTAGCCGCCCTTCGGGACCTCGACGGTCTGGCCGGCGAATTCGACCTCGGTGAGTTGCGTTGCCATCTGATGGACCTCGTGCTTCGTCGGGGATTGATAGCTCCAGGCTGGCAGGACGCCGCCGCACTCCACAGGTGCCGGATGGCCAATAAGTTGTGAGAAGAGGCCAAACATCCGCGTCGATCCCGCGCTCATGGTCCTGGCTACTCGAACTTTATGACCGCCAGCGCAGTGTCAACGCCCACAAGATATTTGCTTGTCGAGTGCCCAGCAGCGCGGCAGGAAACTCAGCGCTCCAGGACCGAGACGACCTTCTTGGCGGTGGCCTTGGCGGATCCGGGGTTCTGCCCGGTCACGAGGCGACCGTCGACAACAACATACGGAGCGAAGGGAATGAGGCCCTTTTCGTACAGTGCGCCGCGCTTCTTCATCTCCTCTTCGACGTTGTAGGGCACCAGCTTGTCTACGCGGGCCACCACTTCCTCGGTCCAGGAGAAGCCGGTGAGCTTACGGCCGGCGACCAACAACGATCCGTCCGACAGCGTCGTGTTCAGCAGCCCGGCGTAGCCGTGGCACACCGAGGACACGACTCCTCCGCGTTCGAAAATCTCACGCGAGATACGTTGCAGGCCTTCGCTGTCGGGGAAGTCGAACATGACGGCGTGACCGCCGGTGAAGTAGATGGCGTCGAAGTCCGCCGAGTCGATGTCAGCGGGTGCGGCGGTGTTGGCCAATAGCGCCATCTTGGCGTCGTCGGCTTTCCAGGCCTTGGCACTCTTGTCGAAGTTGGGGAACTTCAGCGATCGTGGCTCCAGCGGCGAGAGCCCGCCCTGGGGGCTCACGATCGTCTGCTCGTAGCCGGCCTCGGCGAAGACGTGATAGGCATGCGTCAGCTCCGACAGCCACAAGCCGGTCGGCTCGGACGGGTCCGCGTAGTGCGAGACGTTGGTGACAACGTTCAGGATGCGCTTGGTCATGTGGCAAGAATTCCGCAGCCGGGTCACCCAGCGCTACGAGGTGGCCACTTCTCACAACTTGTTGGCCATTCATCACCTATTGCGTGCAATGCCTCCGCCCCTAGGCTCAGTACCGCAGGATGACAGCAACCGGAATTCGGCCGAATGAGGACCATGTGAGTACACACGATGTTCTCCGCTCACCGGCGGGAGTGGCACTACTCGTCGACCTCGCGGCCGAACACGGAATGCCCTCGACAGCGTCGCTGCAGGGCACGTCGCTGACCCGGGCCGACCTCGACGATCTCGACGCCGAGGTACACCTGCGGGACGAGATCCAGATCATCACCAATATGCTTGGCGCCCTTGACGTCCCCGGCCTCGGCATCGAAGCCGGGCTCCGCTGCCATGCCGCGTCGCCCGGAATCTGGGGCCTGGCGCTGATGAGCTCCCGCACGTTGGGCGAAGCGATGCAAGCGGGCGTATCGCTGGCTGCGCTCAGTTTCTGTCTGTGCCGGCTAACCGTGTCACCCGACATGGCAGACGGCTACGGCCGGCTGGTACTCGACCCATCGCACCTGCCGGCTGACCTGCGCCGGTTCGCCGTCGAGCGCGACAGCACCGGCATCCAGACCCTGCAGCGTGACCTGCTCATGTCATCGGACGCCCAGCTGCAGGTCGCGTACACCGCGCCGCGGCCCGCGGACGAGATCGTGCAGAAGTACGTCGACATCTTCGGCATCGAACCCGAGTTCGGCGCACCTCAGAACTGCCTCATCGTCGGCATTGAGGCGTTGAACAAGCCACTGCCGCAAGCGAACCAGTACGCGCGCTCGATGGCCGAGAAGCAAGCCGTCGAACTGCTGCGACAGCGATCTGCGCGAGCCGGTGTCGCCGGCCTCCTGCGCGACATGATGCTGTCGAATCCGGCGCCCGTGCTGACGCTCGACGAGGCTGCCCGGCAGCTGACCGTCAGCGCGCGCACCCTACGACGGCACCTCGCCCAAGAGGGGGTGTCATTGCGCGATCTACAGGAGGAAACGCGTGAGGCCCTCGCCGAAGAGCTGCTCGCCAGCGGGATGCCCGTTGCGGAAATAGCCGAACGCCTCGGCTATTCGCAGGTGTCCAGTTTCACGCAGGCGTTCCGACGGTGGAAGGGCGTCGGACCGCGGGACTATCGCGAACGGGTGCGCGGCCGATGACAACGCTGGATCTGCACTCCAAGCGGTCAGCTGCCAGTTTGATGTTGATGCTCGAGTGGGCAACAGAACTCGGGTTGACCCCACAACAGTGCCTCGCCGGTACCAGGACCACGCCCGCCGCGATCCGCATGCCCGATGCCGAGGTCACCGCGCAGCAGGAACTCAAAGCCATCACCAATATCGTTGCCGCGCTGGGTGACCGGCCGGGCCTCGGATTGCAGGTGGCGGCCCGGTATCCGGTGACGGCTTTCGGTGTCTGGGGATTCGCGATCCTCACCAGCCCGACCGTGGCCGAGGCCATCGATGTCGCCGTGCGATTCGTCCAACTGAGCTACGCCTTCTGCACTTTCGAGGCCCGTCACCACGGTGCCGATCTGTCGATCGTCATCGACGCGCGGGCAATACCGGCGCCAGTCCGTCGGTTCATCCTCGAACGCGACGTCGCGGCCATCCCGAATCTGTGCCGAGAGATCCTCAGCGCCGAGCCACCACCGAGCCGGGTCTGTTTCTCCCTCCCCGATCCCGGCCCGGCCGTGGCACTCTACGAAGAGATGTTCGGTTCAACACCGGAATTCGGCGATGCCGAAACGTCGGTGACCCTCACTGCCGACCTGTTGAATGTGCCGCTGCCGCAGGCGAGTAGCCACACCGCCAAGCTCGCCGAGCAGCAATGCCGATTGCTACTCGAACAACGGGAAGCGCGCACCGGCCGCGCCGGCCTGGTCCGCGACCTCCTGCTGGCCGACCCCGCCAACCCACCGAGCCTGGCCCAGGTGGCGGCGCGGCTGTCCTGCAGCACCAGAACGCTGCGACGGCAATTGGAAGCCGAAGGGACCTCCTTCCGGAAGCTGCTCGACGAAGTGCGTCATCACCTCGGGACGGAGTTGCTCCAGAGCGGGATGACCGTCGAGCAGGTTTCGCACCGGCTGGGATACACCGACGTCAGCAACTTTTCGCACGCGTTCCACCGCTGGAACGGCTCCAGCCCGCGGGCCTACCTGGCGCGCAGGAACACGCACGCCAAGCAACACCGAACGCAATAATCACACCCCAATTCCCCGTCCCTGGAGGCAAATAGCATGTACGCGACAACTTTCAACGGCCACGGCGATCCCGAGGTCATGGAGTGGGCCGAGGTCGACGACCTACCCGCACCGGCCCCCGGCCAGGTAGCCATCGACGTGGTGGCGGCGGGCGTCAACCGCGCCGACGTGATGCAGCGCATGGGCTTCTACCCGCCGCCACCGGGCGCCAGCGACATCCCGGGCCTCGAGGTGTCTGGCTATATCGCCGAAGTCGGTGCCGGAGTGCAGGATTGGGCGCCCGGTGACGCGGTGTGTGCCCTGCTGGCCGGCGGAGGTTACGCCGAACGCGTCAACGTCGCCGCCAGCCACGTGTTGCCGGTGCCGCAGGGCGTGAGCGTCACCGCCGCCGCGGCGCTGCCGGAAACCGCGGCCACCGTGTGGTCGAACGTCGTGATGACCGGCGGCCTCCAGAGTGGACAGACGCTGCTGATCCACGGTGGCGGCAGCGGAATCGGCACGCACGCAATACAGGTGGGCCGCGCGCTCGGCGCCAACGTGGCGGTAACCGCCGGCACGCAGTTCAAGCTCGACGCCTGCCGCGAACTCGGCGCGCAGACCCTGATCAACTACCGCGAGCAGGACTTCCCCGCGGTGGTCAATGCCGAATACTCCGGCGCCAACGTCATTCTCGACATCATGGGCGGCAGTTACCTCGGCAAGAACGTGGAAGCCCTCGCTGAGAACGGCCATCTGACCATCATCGGGTTGCAGGGTGGCGCCGTCGCCGAGCTGAATCTCGGTGCGCTGCTGTTCAAGCGAGGCTCGGTACATGTGACGAACCTGCGTCGGCGGCCGGAGGAAGGTCCCGGCTCCAAAGCCGAGATCGTCAGCGCACTGCGGCAGCACCTGTGGCCGCTGATCGACGCCGGTGCCGTGGTACCGGTCGTCGCGGCGGAGGTGCCGATCACCGAAGCCCCCGAGGCGCACAGGCTGCTCGACTCCGACAAGACTGTGGGAAAGGTGCTGCTGATCGTCCGCGGTACCAGCTAACGGCCCGAAAGCAGCAGCCATGAATCTCGACCTACGAATCTTCTACATCATCAACGATTTCGCCCGTGATACTCCGTGGCTGCATTCGTCGATGGCCGCTTACGCCAACGACGGCGTGCTCTTGTTCGTGGGCTTCTTGCTGGGAGGGTGGTGGCTTGCCCGCAAGAGCGGCGACCCGACGGCGATAACGGCCGCGATGTGGACACCACTGGGCGTGTTGGTCGCCCTGCTGGTTTACGACCCGATCGCGGTATCCGTCAACGAGACGCGTCCATGCAACGCCCTGCATGACATCGTTGTCCTGCACTGCAATACCGATGGCGGGTTCCCCAGCATCCATACTGTCATCGCGGCAGCGGTTGCGGCGGGCCTGTGGCTGGTGAACCGCCGCCTCGGCATTGTGGCTGCCGTCGCCGCGGTCTTGATGGCATTCGCGCGCGTCTATGTCGGTGCCCACTATCCGCGCGACGTGCTTGCGGGCCTGGCGCTGGGCGCGGTGGTCAGCGTGGCCGGCTACTTCCTCTTCCGGCCGCTGCTGCGCCGCTTTCTCGGCGTCATCGACAGGACCCGGCTGCGGGTCATACTCACGACGTCTCGCGACTCGACGCAGCACGACCGGCGCGCTTCATGACTGCTGCCGTGCTCCCCCGGCCGCGAACGGCCACCTGTCCATCAACGGTCTGACGGCCGAGCCGTGGACCGGGCAACCAGCACCGGGCACTCGGCATGCTGAACAAGCCGGTGGCTCGTCGACCCGAGGAACCAGCCGGCCACGTTTCCATGTCCGCGAGTGCCGGTGACGATCAGCTGCGCACGCTGTGCATAGCCCAACAGGACGTGTCCCGGGTGACCGGCAGCAACGACCCGACGGACCGCAACCTCGGGGAACTTCTCCTGCCAGCCGGCCAACCGTTCGGCCAACAGCATCGCCTGCTGGTCTTTACGGGCCGGACCGGGCAGCTCCTCCCACGTCGGCTCGATGTAGTCGAAATAGGCCGGCACATAACTAGATACGAGGACGGCAAGCAGTTTGGCGCCGCGCATCGAGGCTTCTTGGAAGGCCCAGCCGATGGCTTCCTCGCCGTCGGGAGTGCCGCTGACACCAACGACGACGGGCCCACCGGCATGTGCGCCGGAAGAGCGGACGACAACAACAGGACTATGACCGTGCGCGGTGAGTGCCACCGCGACCGAGCCGGCGAGCAGCCCGGTGAATCCGTGCAGCCCACTCGATCCGACGACGGTGAGGAAGGCATCCTTCGACTGTTCCTCCAGCAGCTGCGCGGGACGGCCGACGAGGTTGTGCACGGACACCTCTACCTCGGGTGCCAGCGCCTCGACACGCTGCTGGGCTTCATCGAGGAATTTCTGTCCCGCCGTCTCCACATACTTGAAAAAGCTCTCCGAGGCGGCCGGATTGAAGCCCATCACAAAATTGCCGTAGTCGACGGCATGGACCAATCGCAGCGGCAGGTTGCGCCCCTGCGCCTCGTGAACGGCCCACGTCAGCGCGTCCAGCGATGATCTTGATCCGTCGATGCCAACCAAAATGTATGGGCGAGGAGATAATTCGGTCATGATGTCCGCTCCAGAGAAGGTGCCGATCCGATACCTTCAACGGTACGAGCGTCCGGTGGGCGATGCTACGGCCGAAAGTCACTCACTCACAGACTCCTATTGCGACGGGCCGACTACTCGGCGTCACCGACCGCGTCCAGGCGCTCGCTCACCCGAGCCAGCGCCTCGTCGAATACCTCGACCTTCTCACCGCGCTTTTCGTTGGCGGGTTGCGCAGCACCCCGGCCGCCCTCAGCTTCCACTCGGGCCGCGCCCTGACGCCGCAACAGGCTGAAGTTCTTCTCACGCGCCTGCCGGAGCCTGCTCTGCAGTTCCCTGAGTGACTTCGAATCCATTCGGGCCAGTGCGTCGGGATGACTCTCGGCGATCAGCGAGTTTTCCTGCGGAGTGAGGTTCACGTGGTTGCTCATAATTGATTCATACCCGCGACAGCGATACCTGCTGGCCGAATCACTCGACCGCGCGCACCTGGCGCGGCATAATTCTTTATTGACATGACTGCAACCATCGCCGCCCGGGACGTGGGCACGCTGCCGCTCGCGCCGAAGAATCCGCTGCCCCTGCGGCAGCTGCTGTCCACCCGGCAATTGCACACTGGGCTGGTGAAGCTGAGCGAAGCCGGCGGCCCGGTGAGTCGCATCGCGCCCATGCCGAAGTCGGTCGCGCCGCCCATCGTGCTCGTCACCTCGCCCAGCGGGATTCGTGACGTCCTGGGCCGCACGGACAACCTCGCCGAACGTTCGACGATCCACGAAGAAGTGCGCAACGTGGTCGGCGACAACCTCTTCGTCCTGCCCAACAGCGCCTGGCCACCGCGCCGGCGCGCCTTGCAGCCGGTGTTCACCAAACAGCACGTCGACCGCTTCGGCGGACACATGACCCAGGCGGCGCAGACCAGCGCCGACCGTTGGCGCGACGCTCGTGACATCGACCTCGACGCCGAGTGCCGCCGACTCGCCATGCGGTCGCTCGGATACTCCATCCTCGGTCTCGACATCAACGAGCACAGCAACACCATCGCCGAGAACATGCACGTGGCCTCGCGCTATACCGCCGACCGCGCCCTGCGCCCGGTCAAGGCGCCGCAGTGGCTGCCCACCCCGGGACGCCGCCGCGCGCGTGCCGCGGTGGCCCGGATGCGCCGGATGACCATGGATGTCCTGCAGGACTGCCGCGCAAATCCGGACCGTGACGCACCGCTGGTCAAGGCGCTGCTCACGGCCGCCGATCCGGAAACCGGCCAGAAGCTGTCCGACGACGACATCTGCAACGACCTGCTGATCTTCATGCTGGCAGGCCACGACACAACAGCGACGACGCTGACGTACGCCTTGTGGCAGCTCGGGCGTAACCCCGAGATGCAGGACCGGGTGGCCGCCGAGGTCGCCGCGATCGGGGATCGGGAACTGACGCCCGACGACGTCCCCCGGCTGGCGTACACCGCCCAGGTGCTCAACGAGTCGCTGCGGCTGTGCCCGCCCGCGGCCGGTGTTGGCCGGACGGCGACGGAGGACATCGTGGTCGACGGCTACCGGGTGGAAGCCGGCAGCATCGTGGCCATTGGAATCAGCGCCGTGCACCGGGACCCGACGCTGTGGGATCACCCGCTGGCTTTCAACCCGGACCGGTTCAGCCCGGAGAACTCGAAGATTCGCGACCGCTGGCAGTTCATCCCCTTCGCCGCCGGCCCGCGGTCCTGCATCGGTGAGCACTTCGCGATGCTGGTCACGACGCTCGCGCTGGCGACGATTGTGCGGGCGAACCGCATCGAATCCCTGAACGACGACTTCCCCCTCGAGTCGCCGTACACGACAGTTGCGAAGGGTCCCATCCCGGTTCGGGTCGCCGCGCGGGTGTAACTCCGGCTGTGGCTCGGACCGTGCTCGACTGGGACCACAACGCCTACTACCAGCGCCTGCTGCTCCGGCACCTGCCGCCGCGGTGCGAACGTGTGTTGGACGTCGGCTGCGGTGCCGGCGGGTTCGCGGCACCACCAGTCGTTCAGGGCACGCGGTTGTCGGACGACGTGAGCCTGTCCAGCACGTCAAGGGCCTCGCGGCACCAGTCGACCCAGGCCTGCTCGGTACGTAAGCCGGCCTTCAACACGAGGTGGCGGAGTACGTCGGCGTCGGCGACCGGGGCCGCGAAATCGCGGGCATCGATCTCGCGGTAGTTGGCCAACATCGCTTCATGCGCCGCGAGGTGGTGGGCAATCACGGCACGCACGGCCCCGGTCTCGCCGAGTGCTGCGGCAGCGCGCACGCGCACCGCGATGGCCATTCGCTCCGGCGCGGGATCATCGATGCCGCCAAGCCATTCGCTGAGAGCCCGCCGGCCGGCCGGCGTGATGCTGAATCGTTTGGGCTGGCCTCGCTCGGGACGATCGGGAGTCGAGGCCTCGGCGAGCCCGGAGGTCTTGAGCTTGTCGAGTTCGCGATAGATCTGCTGGTGGGTCGCCGGCCAGAAGTAGCCGAATGCCCGATCGAACCGGCGCGTGAGTTCGATACCGGTCGATGCCCGCTCCGTGAGCGCGGTCAGGATGGCGAATTGCAGCGACATGGCGTGATCGTAGGTCCAGTCGAGTTTCCGCCGGCGGAACGCGGCGACAAGAGTCCTGTCACAGCTGTTATCCAATCTGTTGCATAAAGCGACAACCACAGCCGGGCCCATCGCCGAACAGTGCCCAAATCCAGCCTATTGCCAACATGTTCGAGTATCGGCCGCCCAGCGCCGCAACCACCTGTCACGTGATTATGCTACTAGTTGCATAATGCCTTCGGTGAAGCTAAAGTCCAGACCAAACACGGTTTCCGATTCGAAGGGCTATCACCATGGGTCTGCCTCCCGTCCTCGCACAACGCCTGTCTCTGCCGGTGGTCGCGTCGCCGTTGTTCCTATGCTCGGGGCCCGATCTGGTGAAGGCGGAATGCCAGGCCGGTGTCATCGGTTCGTTTCCCGCGCTGAACGCCCGGCCGTCCAGCCTGCTCGGCGATTGGCTGGATGAGATCGAAGAGTCCAACAACGCCTACGCACTCGCCAACCCGGACGCCATCGTCGCGCCGTTCGCTGTCAATCAGATCGTGCACCGCTCCAACGACCGCCTCGAGCACGACATGAGCGTCATCGTCGAGCACAAGGTACCGATCGTGATTACCTCGCTCGGCGCGCGGCCTGAGATCAACGACGCGGTGCACTCCTACGGCGGCATCGTCCTGCACGACATCATCAACAATGAGTTCGCGCACAAGGCCATCGACAAGGGCGCCGACGGCATCATCGCCGTGGCCGCCGGCGCCGGCGGCCACGCCGGCACCCAGTCCCCGTTCGCCCTGGTCCGCGAGATCCGCGAGTGGTTCGACGGTCCGCTGCTGCTGTCGGGCGCCATCGCCCACGGCCGGTCGATCCTTGCCGCACTCGCCGCGGGAGCCGACTTCGCCTATGTCGGTTCGGCTTTCCTGTCCACCGACGAAGCCAATGCGGTTCCCGAGTACAAGCAGATGATCGTCGACTCCACCGCGTCCGAGATCGTCTACAGCAACCTGTTCACCGGTGTGCACGGCAACTACCTGCGCGGCAGCATCGTCGCCCAGGGTCTTGATCCTGACAACCTGCCCGAATCTGACGCCTCGGCAATGAATTTCGGCTCTGGCGGGAACACGGACGCGAAGGCGTGGAAGGACATCTGGGGTGCCGGTCAGGGCGTGGGCAGCATCAAGGAACGCCTCACCGTCGCGCAACTGGTCGAAACTTTGAAGACGCAGTACGTCGAGGCCCGCCAGGACCTGCTGAGCCGCGTGCTCGACGACGACGTTCTCGAGCCGGTGCACTAGCCCGTCTGGTACACCACCGCGCCGTCATAGACGGTAGCGGCCACCAGCGAGGCGTCCAGCTCGGCCAGCACGTCTCGCGGTGGCGCGGCCAGCAGGCACACGTCTGCCGGCATGCCCACCGTGAGCTCCTGCGGCACGTCCGGCTGCTGGGGAGTCCCAAGAAACATGCCCAATGCCGTTGCGGCGTCGATGCTTTCGTTCGCTCCGAGCACGCTGCCGGAGGCGGTGCTGCGGTGCACCGCGGCACGCATCGCTGCCCAGGGGTCAGCATCCCCGAACGGCATATCGGTCGACAGCGCGACGGGTATCCGCGCGCCACACAGCGACGCCACCCGCCACAGCTGGCAGTGTTCGTCCGCGGGCACGTCGGTGAGGTACTGCTCGCCGCGCTCGGCGACGAAGTTCGGCTGAGTCACCACCAGCACGCCGAGGTCATGCAGGTCGGCCAGGCAGTCGTCGGGGATGACGGCGCCGTGCTCGATGCGGTCCCCGGCGTGTGAGCCTGCCTGCCGCAGCGCGGCAATCGCCACGATCAGCTGCATGGCCGTAACACAGTGCAGCGCAACGATTCCGCCTTGACTGTGCCGGGCTGCGATCCACGTGGCCAGCGCATCGAGATCCAGATCGTCGTCGTGCAGGATGCGCTTGGCCGGTGCCAGGATTTCGACGCGCTGGCGCAGTTCGCCGTGCCGGCAGGCTTCGGCGAAGTCCATCACGTCCTCAGCGGTGAGGTCGGGGGTCGCGTCGGTGACACCAGTGACACCGAATGCCGAGAGGCGCCGGCTGATCTCGCCGAGCCCGGCGTCGTTGCGCTGTAACGCATGCGTCCAGTTGGGGTCCGCGCTCCGCAGCCGGCCGTCGGGGTGGTCGGGCAGGCCGACGGCCGTCAACCCCGCAGAGTTCAGGGTCCACAGCACACCGCTGCGGTGCTGGACCCGCACCGGCACATTCGGTGAAACCTCGTCGAGCACAGCGCGGTCCAACGGACCCGCGACGGCCTCGTGATAACCGACGGCCCGAATCCAGCCGTCCACGCCGACGGCGGCCTGTGCCAGGACGGCACGCAGTGCCTCGCGGCTGCGTACCTCCCCCGGGCCGACCCGCACCGACGTCAACGCCGCTGCCGCCGAGCGCAAGTGAACGTGATGGTCGTGGAGCCCCGGGATGACGGTGCCGCCGGCCGCGTCGAGAACGTCCTCCCCTGCCGTGGGCTCGATACTGTCTGCCATGGCCTCGATCAGCCGGCCCAGCCGGATGTCCACGGTCCGGCCGTCGAGCAGCCTGGCTCGTCGAATCAGCATGCCCCGCAGGTCCTTTCCCTCACGATTTCCCGCACCTGCGCACTGTCGGCACCCAGCTCGCCGGCCCGCGACGACAACGCGGGTGCCATCGATTCGGCCACCGGAGCTACGCAGTGACCACCCGTCAGCGGTAGCGTGGCGTATTCCGCCGCCACAGCCGCCAAGGCGACCTCGACGATCTCGCCACCACCACGCTGCAGCGACTCCGCCACCTCCAGCGCGGCGTGTATCCCCGTCAGCGGGTCAGCGATCGCGTCGCCGCAGAACACCGGCCCGGAGCCGGCTGGGTCGTGGCCGATCAGGCCACCGGAAACCGCGGCATCATCGCCGAATCCGACCCGATGCGCGTGTTCGCCCTCGGTGCCATGGCCGGTGACGCGCAGCCACACCCGGCCATCGCGCGCCTGAATGTCGGTCGGCCCCAGGCCCCGGTTGACGAGAGCGTCCGGACGCGATGATTCGATCACCACGTCGGCCACCGACAGCAGCTCTCGCAGGTCTTCAGGCTGGCCGAAATCAACGGCGTAACAGAGCTTTCCGGAATTCATCCAGTCGAAGAATCGCCGTTCGCCCTGCCGGGTGCCGTCGGGCCGCGCGGGGCTCTCCACCTTGACCACCGTCGCGCCCGCCCGGGCCAGCAGTTGCCCACACAACGGACCGGCCCACATCGAGGACAGATCGACCACCAGCAGTCGGCCGTAGTCCTGAAATGGCTTCCGGTTCCCGTAGCGACGGACCACCAGTGCGGCGGCAGCGGTCTCCCCCAGTACCCCGATGGGAAGGCCGAGCAGCCGCGCGCGCTCGGCGACATCGGCGACCAGACGGCGACCGGCCCATTCGGTGATCGCCGGCCACAGGTGATCAGCCGGCACATCGGATTCGAGCAACGCCGGTACCGCCGCGACGTCATCAGGCCGCGCCAGCGTCAGGGCGAACCAGCCGTCCCGCCCGGCGATGAGCCGCGTGGCGCCGCCGGCACTGATCCGGCCTTGCCGGTGCAGGCCCGACAGGGCGGCACGCCCCACGAGGAGTTCGGCGGCGTCGACCGCGATGCCGAGGCGACTGGACAGCCCGGATGCGACCGCCCGCGCCCGGCTCAGCACCGCGGCGCGACTGACGTCCGGCGGCCCGTCGCGCATGCCGGTCAGTGCGGCCAGCCCGCTGGCCGACCAGTCCCGCACCACGTCGTCACTCACGCACGGACCGCATCGACCAAGCCCCAGTCCCGCGCCGTCGCGGCGTCGATCGTCGCCCCGGAGAGCACCAAATACGCTGTGCGCCAGCGCCCTATCCGCCGCGTGATGCTCACTGTGCCACCCGCACCCGGAATCAGCCCCAGCGCCAACTCCGGCAGACCGAGGGTGGCATCCGGATGACAGACCACCTGCCCGCAGAACGCGGCCATCTCCAAACCACTCCCCAGCACCTGACCGTGGACCACCGCCTGGCACGCCGCGCCCAATCGCGCGGTGATCTCGTCGAGCACCAGGGCCGGGCTGAAGCGCGTGCGGGCGAGGTGCGCCGACACCGGATCGTCGAATGACCCGAATTCGGCGAGGTCTCCCCCACTGCAAAAGGACGGACCGTTCCCGGTGAGCACCAGGCCTGTCACCGAGGTGTCCAAACGAGCGACCTCCAGCGCTTCCAGTAGTGCCGCCCGCGCAGCGGTGGAGAACGCGTTGTGCCGCTTGGCGCGGTTGAACGCCACATGCAGAGTGTCGCCGTCGCGGTGTGACACCACCGGATCCGGGAGCAGCGGAACAGTTTTCGGGCCGCGCCCGGCCAGCCAGCGGGCGAACTCCCGGCCGGACTGCAACGTCGAATACGCCAGTGATTCGGTGATCACCCCGGCGAACGCCGGCGCCGCAGGGTCGAACGCGCGCAACACGTCGTCGCACACGGCGGCCGTCTGTGGCCAGGTTTCGATCCGTTCTGTGATCTGCGCCAGCGCCGCGCCAACATCAGGCACCTGTACGGTTCTGCGGTCCGCGCACGGGCGGTCGACCAGCGTGAAAGTCGCCGCCTGCAACCAGAACTCGGCGTCGTCGCCGGCCGGGTCTCCGATCCCGATCACCAGACCGGCGGCACCCGGGACATGGGCGAGATCGACGACTCTCAGTTCGTCAGGCAACGGACGCCCAGTCATTCGCCTCACGGTGAGCCAGCGGCACGTTCTCGCCTCCTGCGGATGTCGACACCCGGATCATGCCATTTCCGCCGCGGATTGACGTTCAGTCGAGCCGTACCCGCACCGTTACCCGACCCTTGTCGTCACGCGTCGAGATCGCATGCCCGGCGCGGTCGGTGCCGCGAAAGTTGAGCAGCGTGATGGGGCCGCCATCACCGAGAAAATTGCGCCACCAACTCTTGGAATCCGGTGACATCACCCTGATGACGACCTCATCGCCGGACAGCCGGTAATTCACGGGAGTCTGATAGCTGCGCCCCGATTTGCGACCCGTATAGCGGATCTCGACGAGACTGCGGCCGACGATGTTGCCGACAACGGGGACGGTGGTCAGGCCGACCGCCGCCTTGTTCAGGGCGCGGGTGACCGGGTTGTCGAAAAACGTGCTGGACATGGTCGCCAGGCTAGCGCGGGGTCGGCCGCTCAGCCGATCTTGATCAAGCGCACTCGCGACAGATGCGCCCCTGCGATCGATCAGCAGCCAGATCGCTGAGCTGGCGAACGTGAATGCAACGGGTGCAGATGAATTCATAGACCTGCTGCGGCGTACCAACCAGCTGCTGCGGGCTGTCGTAATCGATCGTCACGTGGTCGGACCTTTCCCAGACGGACACCGCACATACGGCACGTCCGCACCGAATGCCCCGTCCGCGTTCGGACTAAACAAATCTGCCGGCCATCCACGCGTGGCAGGTCTGCGAATCACTGGGTAGTGAAGGGCATTTTCGGGAACTGTCCTAACAGTCAACGTGAAGCCGTAGCCGAGGAGAGTCTGTGACAGACGTGAATCAATCGTCACCGTCGTTGCGGGTGCTGGTGACCGGGGCCACCGGCTACATCGGCGGGCGTCTGGTGCCACGCGTCATCGAGGCCGGCCACCGGGTGCGCGTGATGGCGCGCAACCCGGACAAGATCAGTGACGTGCCCTGGGCGGCCGACGTCCAGGTGGTGCAGGGTGATCTCACTGATCCGGACACTCTCGACG
The DNA here is from genome assembly GCF_009729075.1 of Mycolicibacterium sp. CBMA 226. Classification (GTDB taxonomy): domain Bacteria; phylum Actinomycetota; class Actinomycetes; order Mycobacteriales; family Mycobacteriaceae; genus Mycobacterium. The sequence goes on from NZ_VTGY01000029.1 coordinate 116,081, forward strand.
ACGCCTGCCGCGACATCGACGTCATCTACTACCTCGTGCACTCGATGGGTAACCCGGGAGAATTCACCGAAGCCGAACGCCGCAGCGCGGAGAATCTCGCTGCTGCCGCGCGCAGCGCCAACGTCAAACGCATCGTCTACCTGAGTGGCCTGCACACTGAATCTGACCAGCTGTCCACCCACCTGCGGTCCCGCAGCCAGGTCGGAGAAATCCTGATCGATTCCGGTGTCCCGACGGTCGTGCTGCAGGCCGGCGTCGTCATCGGTTCCGGTTCGGCGTCCTTCGAGATGATCCGGCACCTGACCAACCGGCTGCCGGTGATGACAACGCCGCGCTGGGTCAACAACCGGATCCAGCCCATCGCGATACGTGACGTCCTGTACTACCTCCTGGCCGCCGCCAGCGCCGAGTTGCCGCAGTCGCGCACATACGACATCGGCGGACCCGACGTCCTGCGCTACGGCGACATGATGCAGATCTACGCCGATGTCGCGGGGCTGGCCAGGCGCAGAATCGTGGTCCTGCCCGTCCTCACACCCAAACTCGCCGGGCTGTGGATAGGGCTGGTGACCCCGGTTCCACCGCGGATCGGCCGGGCTCTGATCGAGTCCCTGAGCACCGACTCGGTGGTCACCGAGCACGACATCGACGCCCTGATTCCACCCCCTTCCGGCGGCACCACCGGATACCGCGAAGCGGTCGGATTGGCGCTGCGGCGGATCGAGAACGGCGACGTGGAAACTACCTGGGCCAACGCCTCACCGACCGGTGCACCCGCCGATCCGCTGCCGTCGGATCCCAGCTGGGCCGGCGACGCCATCTACACCGACGATCGCAGCATCAACTGCGACGCCCCCATCGAGCAGGTGTGGCGGGTCGTCGAGGGCATCGGCGGCGAACGCGGTTGGTACTCGTTTCCGCTCGCCTGGACGATCCGCGGGTGGCTCGACGTACTGACCGGGGGCGTTGGCTTGGCACGGGGCAGGCGCAACCCGAACACCCTCTATACCGGCGACGCCCTCGATTTCTGGCGCGTCGAACGCATCGAGCGGCCGCATCTGCTGCGACTGCGCGCAGAGATGCGCGCCCCGGGCCGAGCGTGGCTGCAGTGGGAACTCCAATCTCACGGCGATGGCGCCACCCGGCTGCACCAGCGCGCCATCTTCTTTCCCAAAGGCCTTGCCGGACGGCTCTATTGGTATGCGCTGATGCCGTTTCACGGCATCATCTTCACGGGCATGATCAGGAACATCGGGGTGGAGGCGTCGAAGGAGGGAACGCGCGCTGCGTAGGGCGCTGCCGCCGGGTCCCGGCTCGTGAGTGGACAGTTGCCGACAGGTGTACACCCGCTCCCGTACGGTGTCTCTGTGAGTTTCACTATCGACAGGTCAGTAGAGATCGACGCACCGGCCGAGCTGGTCTGGCAGGTGCTCACCGACGGAGCCAGCTACGGCGAGTGGAATCCGTTCTGCATCGAGTGCTCGTCGACGTTCGAGCCCGGCAGCCCGATCGACATGAAGGTGGTGCTGATCGGCCCGCCGAAGAAGCAACGCGAATACATCAACACCTTCACCCCGGGCGTCGAGTTCAGCTACAACATGAAGCCCGCCCCGCTGGGACTGCTGCGCAGCGAGCGCTCGCACCGGCTCACCCCGCTGCCCGACGGCCGGACCCGTTACGACTCGCACTTCCAGCTGTCCGGCCCCGTGTCACCGATCGTCGCCGGCCTACTGGGTCGTGCACTGACGAAGGGCTTCAGCGGCATGACCGACGGCGTCAAGAAACGGGCTGAATCGCTGCGGTAGGCGACTATCGCGAACGGCCGCGAATAGCCAGTGATCAGCGGGGTACACAATCGCATGCCCGAAACCGGCGCAGCGGATTATCTCCCCGCTGAGATCACCATCCCGGCACTGCGAGATGCGGCCAGCACCTGCCACGGATGCGGGCTGTACCAGCATGCTGAGCAGACTGTGTTCGGCACCGGCGACGACGCGGCCGCGATCATGCTCGTCGGCGAGCAACCCGGTGATGTGGAGGACCGGCGCGGTCAACCGTTCGTCGGGCCGGCCGGGCGCCTTCTCGATCGCGCGCTCACCGACGCCCGACCGTGACGCCGCCTACCGCGACCTGGTGACCGATCTCCAGAGGTCTGTAGAACTACTCGGCTGAGTCCAGCAATCCAACCGATGACTTTCGCCCTGCGGCGCAGTCTGATCTACATGGGCAGACTCATCTATGGCTTCAACGTGTCGGTGGACGGATACATCGCGGACGCACAAGGGAGCATCGACTGGTCCGAACCGAGCGACGAACTGCACCAGTACTGGAACGACTTCGAGCGGGAGACAGCCCTGTCGTTCTACGGCCGGCGGCTCTACGAGCTGATGTCCGCGTACTGGCCGACCGCTGACAAGGCCCCGGACGCCACCCCGCTCATCGTCGACTACGCCCGTATCTGGCGCGCTATGCCCAAGGTCGTGTTCTCGCGCACCCTGGATTCCGTCGACTGGAACTCGCGGCTGGAGCGTGGCGACCCCGTCGAGGTGGTGACCAAGCTGAAAGCCGAAACTGACGGAAATCTGGAGGTGGCCGGCGCGACGCTGGCGGCGCCGATCGTGCAGGCCGGATTGGTCGACGAGTACCGGATCGTGCTCGTGCCCACGGCCGTGGGCGGCGGCACCCCGTTCTTCCCGGCGCTGCCGTCGTGGATCTCGTTGCGTCTGTTGGAGAACCGCACCTTCCCGGGCGGGGTGGTCCTGTTGCGCTACGAGGCGAAACGCGACTGAGCGCGGGGGTTACCGCGCCGACGCAACGATGATGTCCACCGCTTCTTCCACGCTGTCGGTGCAGTGGATCAGATCGAGGTCGGCTTCGGAGATCTTTCCTTCGGCGGCGACGGTGTTACGGATCCAATCGATCAGACCGGACCAGTAGTCGACGCCCAACAGGATGATCGGAAATGCGGTGACCTTGCGGGTCTGTACGAGCGTCAGGGCTTCGAACAGTTCGTCGAGGGTGCCGAAGCCGCCGGGCAGGCATACGAACGCCTGCGCGTATTTGACGAACATCGTCTTGCGCACGAAGAAGTAGCGGAAGTTGATCCCGAGGTCCACCCAGTGGTTGAGACGCTGTTCGAACGGCAGCTCGATGCCCAGCCCGACCGAGTAGCCGCCGGACTCACTGGCCCCGCGGTTGACCGCCTCCATCGCACCCGGCCCGCCCCCGGTGATCACCGCATAGCCCGCCCGGACCAGCGCTGTGCCCAGTTCCTCCCCCAACCGGTACTCGGACGAATGTGGTTCCGTGCGCGCAGAACCGAAAACAGTGACAGCCTTGGGCATCTCGGCGAGGGCATCGAACCCGTCCACGAATTCGCCCTGGATTCGCAGTACTCGCCACGGGTCGGTGTGCACCCAATCGCTGGGGCCGCGCCGGTCCAGCAGACGCTGGTCAGCGGTCGTGGCGGCGCAACGCTCCCGGCGAAGTTGCACCGGACCGCTTATCTGGAGGTCGCCGTCGTTGACCGCGGTGTCGTTCTCGTTCACGTCGGCCAGCGTATGCGGCGCACACCTGATCGGCGGGTGACGTCACCGTCGACCAGATGGTCCTGTGCCGGTCATGCGGTCAGCCGCACCTCGGCCATCGTGACCACGACAGGCTCGGTGCCGCTGATCGACGCCTCTGCGCCCAACGTCACGCCGTCACGCAGCCGGAGCGCACCCTGCAGGTCAAACTCGTGTTGGCGTGTCATCACTACCGTCCCTTGTACGGACAGCGAACCGCGCACGGTGCAGTTCCCGGCTCGGACCTCGGTCGGCTGGGCCCTGTTGACGACCGCGATCATCCCAGCGATGGTGACGGCGATCTCCAGCTCGATCTCGATGGCGGCGAGTCGTGTGCCGCCCAGGTAAACCTCGATGCTCGGCCGCTGGCTGGCCGCGATGCGGTGTGGCACGAGGGCCACCACTTCCGTGGCATCTGGATCGTCGCGGGTGGCGCGGGCGGCACTCTCGAACGCATCGCACTGCGCCCATCCGGCGGCGACGATGTCGGTCAGGTCCGTCGACATGAATCTGTTTGTCTCATTGGCGAGTTCGCGCCAGGCGTTGTCGATGAGGTCCAGCGGGACGCGGCGGATGATGGTGCTGCTCTGCTGCAGTAAGTGCGTCAGAGCGTCCGCCGGTTGGTCAGGGCTGCCGTCGAAGAACAGGTCCCGCACCGTCGCGGTGTCATGGAGTGACGTACTCATGGTTTCACCATCGCTCCGCCGGCATACGGCTGTCGTGAGTAGCCCGCTACTCGAATTCCCGCGGCGCTCACCGACATCAGTGAGTTGGCTGACTGCTCACCTGAGGTTCAGCGAGCCGCCGCTCCGCTGCGGATCAACTTGGCCAGATCCTCGCGGTCCGAGATGTCGAGCTTGATGCAGGCCCGATACAAGTGACCCTCCACCGTGCGCACCGACACGGTCAGCCGCTCGGCGATTTCGCGGTTGCTCAGCCCAGCGGCGACCAGGTTTGCAATCTCACGTTCGCGCACCGTCAGGGGCAGCGGGTGTGTCGCCAATTCCAGTGCCGGCGTGCGCACTCCCCCGCACTGCGCGGCCAATCGGTTGGCCACCGCTGCGGCCTCGGCGCTGCGCCGCCGGTCGTCGTCCGCCGCGAAGGCCGCCGACGCCTGTGCCGCTGCGTCGAGCGCAGACAACAAGGCACCGACCTGCTCGAATTGCTCCGCGGCGGTGAGTAATCCAGCACCGTCACGATCACCGACTGCCCGGGCATGCGCCACGATCACCGCAGAAAGGCGGCCACCGACTCGAGAGGCGACTTCGATCAGCCGGTCCGCGGCACTGTGGGCGCCGAATCGCACGGCGTCATGCAGCGCAAGCATGGACACCGCACACTGGCCGGAACTGTCGGCCAGCCGGGCCGCATCCAATGCCAGTTCGATTGCGGCGCTTACGTTTCCCTCTGCCGCGGCGAGCCACGATTCCGCGATCCTGAGCTGTGGGCCGAACACCGCGACGTGCCGGCCGGAGCGGACTTTCAACTCGGCCACCATCTTGGCCCCAGGTTGCACCCGGCCCAACGCGCAATAGGACTGCGCCAGCAGCAGCCGGGCCGGAAAACTCCACGAGGCCGCCGACTCCGCGGTCAGCGCCGCGACCGTCTGCTCCATCCGCGACACCGTGTCGATGAACTCGCCACGGGCCAGTCCGATGGTGCCGGCAAGCACGTTGGCCATTCCCCACGCCAGATACTGGCCCGACGAGGTGATCTGCATCATGACGGCGGATCGGCTGCTTGCCGCGTCGAATTCTCCGGCGAGCACCAAGGCGCGCACCTCCCCGAAAGCGGTGAGATAGCGGAGCAACCCGTCCGCCTTCGCACTGGCCATGCGACCGCGGCGAGCCAATACCGCCACCTCGTCGCTACGTCCCATCAGCGCCAGGGCCAGCGCTCCACCGAATGCCGCCCACTGCAGCGCGACCGGGTGCGCAATCGGTTCGGCCAGCACCCGCTCGGCCATCGCGACGGCCTCTGTCAGGCGGTTCTCGAAAGTCAGCGTGGCCGACGCGGTGCCGTCGATGATGGGTACCAGTTCGGGGCTCGTGATGCGCTCACGGAGCAAGGCGAGCACCTCGTCGGATCCCTCGGCGTCACCCATCGCCCAGTGCAGGTTCGCGATACGCGCCCAGCCCCACCGCAGCAGCTCGAGTTCGGTCATCGGCTCGGGGTCGAACGCGCTGAGCGTCTCCTCGGCTTCGGTCGCCTTCCCCTGCCACAGCAGCGAACGCGCCAGCAATTCGCCGGCCTCCAGACCACCGCCTCGATTGGTCGCCGCGCGTGCGAGCCGTTCACCCAGCGTCACGTTCGTCAGCGCGATGGCCTCTCTCGCGGCCGTGACGAGCAGGTCCAGTTCGGGGACCTCGTCGCTGTCCAGCGTCAGCTCCGCCAGGCGGATCCGCTGCGCCGAACTGTTCAGCGGGCGGTCCCGCATCGCCCGAACGAGCTCGCCGCGCAGCCGGCGCGCCGCGGCCATTCCCAGCCGCCGGCGGATCACCTCACCGAACAACGGGTGGGTGAATCTCACGTCGATGCCGCCCGGCTCCTCAGCGACCCGCACCAGGCCACGGCTTTCCGCGTCTTCGACGACGTCCGCACCGACGATGGCAACCAGGGTGTCCAGGTCGAGTGGTTCGCAGAAGGTCAGCAACCGCAGCGCGTGCAGCACCTGGTCGGGTAACTGGTCAACCCTGGAGTCAAGCAAGGACGCCAGCTCCGAGGTGACGGCGGCCCGACCCCGAAGCTGCCACACTCCTCGAACCTGCCGCAGGGTGCCCGCCTCGATGGCGCCTTCCACCAGGTGGCGGACGAACAGCGCGTTCCCACCCGAGGCCTGCCACATCAACTCGGCTGATAGACCCTCCACCTGTGCGCCCAATGCCTCCTCGATGAGGCCGACGCACTGCTCCTGACTGAACGGCAGCAAATGCAGCCGCTGCAGATACCGGTCCTTCCACAGCGACGTGATCGCGTCGGGGACCGGCGCGCCGGCACGGACGGTGGCCACGATGCGCACCGAGCCGTCCAATGCCAGCTGGTGCAGCAGCGTCGCAGACAACTGGTCCAGCAGATGCGCGTCGTCCACGCCGATCACCGAATGGCCTTCGGCCAGAATCGTTTCGCGCGCCGCGGACAGGAATGCCACCGGATCGCGCGACGTGGCGCTGCGCACCAGATGGGCAAACACCCCGAGCGGAATGCCCCGTGCCGACTCGGTCGCCGCAACCCAGTGCGCCCGCACCGGCAGCGACTGGGTGACCAGTCGGGCGAGCGTCGTTTTTCCCACACCCGCGTCACCGACCAAAACGATGCCGCAATCGCCGGATTCGCCGAGCAACGCGCTACGAATCAACGAAAATTCGCTGTCGCGGTGAACGACCGGCCAGTTCTGGGCCATGACGTATCAGCCTACCGGCGGATTTCCGCTGTTGGAGGCGTTATGGCAGTGGAATATCGGGCCCATCTTTCGGGCCGGTAGTTAAAACCTGCCCGAAATATCGACGTCACATCTTGTCGTGCAGATCGGACACCATGTCGAATAGCGTCTTACCGTTGTGGGTCCTGGTAAGGACTTTCGACAGTGTCGTAATTTGATCGAGCACCGAACGGGTGGTGTTCTGCTTTTCGTCGAGCGGCGAGGTGTCCGGTGCCAGCAGGTCCACCTCACGGTAGTCCGCGCCATCGGGGCCGATCAGCGGCGAGCCGTCCGTGTTGGTGCCGTTCAGCAGGTTCAAGATGTCTTGGGGCTGGGCCATCGTGATCACTCCTCTTATTGCCGTGGCGGAAGCGGGTGCTGCGCCGGCAGCGGTTCCGATGCCGCAGGCGGCGGCAAAATCGTTGGGCGACATACCGTCTGCGACGTTCATGTCACAGTTGCCGAAGGGGTTGCAGCCCATCGGCAGGCCTTGATTCGCGCCGTAGGCTCCGTCTGTGTACTGGTGGGCGATCTGCCCTGGCAGGAGCGGGTTGGACCCGTATGACGCTGCGATCACGCGTAATCCCTGGGGCCGCGACACCCACATTGTGTTGAAGTCGCCCTGGTTGGCGTAGCCGATGATGCGCGCCGGGTTACCTGCATAGTCGGCGAGATTGTTGTAAAGGGCGTTGATCCAGTCGGATCCGTCCCCGCTGGGATTCCCGCCACCTTCCACGTCCAGCATCAGAACGACCTTGCGGTGCAGTCCCCCGTTGGCATCGATCATCTGCCGCACCGTGTTGGCATTGTCCTGCCAATTCGGGCGCACGTAGGTGTAAACGATGCCGCATTCCAGCCGGCCGGAGTCCAGTGCATTGCGCATCCACGCATAGTTCTGCGCGAATTTGGAATCCTGATGGGTGCCGTCGCAAACGCGGATGGAGAGAATCTTGTACGGGTAGGAATCGCTGACGGGCACCTGGAATTCAGACACGTCAGCAAAGAAGCTGTCCACGTGGCCTTGAGCCGGCGGCGTCCCGTCTTCGACGATGGGGCCGGCCACGTACCAGTGGTCGTTCCAGTAGCTGCTGTCGGAGGGAATGGCTTTGGGGGCAGTGCAGCACCCGTACGAGCCCGACGATTCCATCGCGACCCCGTCGACGACACAGTTCATGTGTGAGTGGGGACCGCCGTCACCTTCATGGTGAAGGTTGATGACGACAGGTGCGTCACCGGGAACTTCGCTCAACGATGCGACGTGCATCAGGTCGAACGGTCCGACATGCTGCTCGCCCACCGGCTGGTATCGATACGACTCGGTGGACAGTCCTTGCCTGCCCCACGTCATCTGGTTGCCGTTGAATACCGCTGAGAGCACATCGGTCACGAGGCCCGAACAGTCACACCCCACACTGCGGTCGTCGGGATTCCAGGTGCCGCCGTAGACGTAGTCGTCGCCGAGCCGGTCGAAGAATATGCGTTTGGCGAACTCCACGTCGCCCCGAGTGACAGTCATCGGTCCCTCCATTCATGGATTGATGGCGAAACCAGTGTCGCGACGAAACATGCAGGGCCGCACCAGTAGCCCACTACTCGAATAGCGGCGGCCATGTTGTCGACGGCCGTGTACGGATTGACCGTGCCGGGCACCGGCAATGATGCCCGCGTCGTACCCGATTCCGAGTCCTGACGGCCGAATTCGAATATTCGAGTAGTCGACTACTCGATACAGGTACCCGACACCGTCATTAGCGTCCAATCCATCAAAGGGGAGGTGCGCGATGGCGTTTCAGAGTCCGTCCAAGGCATCGGAGTCCACCCAGGAACTGCGGCTGGCGACCACGATAACCGGCGGTGTCAGCCTCGCGATCTGGATGGCCGGGGTGACACGGGAGATCAATCTGCTTGCCCAAGCGTCGCGGTGGCGACTACGGGGCGATGCCCTACCCGCCTCCACGCTGAGCACAGCCGCCGAAGCGTCCCTGAAGCTCTATGCCGAGCTGATCGATCTGCTCGACGTCATCGTCGACGTCGACATCCTGTCCGGGACCAGTGCCGGCGGCATCAACGCCGCTTTCCTGGCCTGGTCCCGAGTGAAGGGAGCCGACCTCGGCAATCTCCGCGAACTCTGGCTCGACCTGGGCGCGTTGACCGAACTGCTGCGCAACCCCACAGACGCCAGCACGCCGTCGCTCCTCTACGGCGACGAATGCATGTTCAAGCACCTCGACGCCAAGATTCCGACGTTCACCCACGGGCCGTTCCCGATCGTGCCGAACGCCGGAAATGGCAATCGCAATGGCAACGGCACTGGCCTTCCGTCCACCACGCTGTACATCACGACAACGCTCCTCAACGGAGAGACCAGCAGGTTCACCGACTCGTTCGGGACCCAGGTCCAGGACGTTGACCGGCGCGGTGTTTTCACGTTCACCGAGCAGAACCTCACGAATGGTGACGCCGCGTCGGCACTGGCGTTGGCCGCCCGCAGCAGCGCCTCGTTCCCCGTCGCATTCGAACCGTCCTTCATCCCCTTCACCGGAGGAACCGCCAAGACGGGCGACGTGCCCGCCCGACCGCCGATGGCACCGTTCACCAACTTCACGCGCCCACACTGGGTCGCCGACGGCGGGATGCTGGACAACCGGCCCATTGACGTTCTGCTGCAACGAATCTTCGACCGCCCCGCCGAACGGCCGGTCCGCCGGGTACTCCTGTTCGTCGTGCCATCCTCGGGACCGACACCAACCCTGGAAACCGATAGACAAGACGCGATCGACAAACCACTCGGGCTCCTCGACGCGCTCCTCAAAGACCTCACCGCGATGACGTCACAATCGATCTCGGCCGATCTCCGGGCCATCCGCACTCACCAAGACCGCATGCACGCGCGCGTCAACACGAAATTGCATCTCGCACAACTGGCCATCGGCCTACCAGAGCGGTTACTCACCCCGCAGCTGCTGGCCGACTACACGCGGCAAGAAGCCACGAGACATGCCCAAACCGTCACCGCCGCACTGCTCCGCCAGCTCAGCACGTGGCCCGCGGCGAACGGCACACCGGAGAGCATCCCCAAAGCGTGGGAGGCCCACCTGCAGATCGGCGGCGACGCCGAAACCCTCTGCCGCACAACGATAACCGAATCCATCAGGAACAGTTGGTCGTCCCCCGACGCAGTGCTCCCGACGAGCACAGCCGACCTCACCCGGTACGGCCGTCCGGCGTTCGACCTCGCCAAGGCGTGCGCGATCGCCATCGTCGGGGCCGCCTACCAGGTCGCGACCTCACCGGACCAAATGACCGTCGTGGCAACGACGGCCAAAAACATCTCCGATGCATGCGCACCGCCCGCAACGTTCGACCTCAGCGACCTCGTCCACACGGTCTGCACCAACGCGCAGACCCGCAACAGTTCACTGGAAGACGCCGCCGGCGCAATCGCCGCGGCATATCTCGAGCATCTCAACGTCGGTGACGACGCCTGGGTCAAGCTGGGCACTGCCATTGTCGGAGGGCATCAAGACCTGACCGACATTGCCGAGCAGCCGCCGACCACGGACCCGGATGACGTTCGCGCACCCGACAGTCGGCAACTCGATCAGCTGACGACCTACCTCAAATACCTTGCGCCGGCAGATGACGCGACGTCCGTGGCGAGGAAGCTGTTCGACCTCGCCACCACCCAGCGTGCGATGCTCCCCGCCGACGCAGACGTCGAGCAATCGCTCGAACTCATACAGGTCAGCGCCGACACCCGCTGCCAGCTCGCACCCGAACGCCAGACGGCCGCCCAGAAACTCACTGGCATGCAGTTCCATAACTTCGGCGCCTTCTACAAACGGTCATGGCGAGCCAATGACTGGATGTGGGGTCGACTCGACGGAGCAGGCTGGCTCGTCCACGCCCTACTGGACCCACGACGCGTGCAGCGGATCGTCCAAACACACAATGCCGAATGGCCGGTCGGACCGGACCGCAGGGCGCAGTGGTTCGTGACCAAGATGCGATCCATTGGGCCGGAGGATATTTCGATCGCGACTCCCCCACCGCTCGCGGTACGCACAGAACTCCGATTCCTTGACTGCCCAGAAATGCCGCTACCGTCCAGCCTTCCCAACACATCGCTATGGCTGGCGCAAGCGTGGCAGAAGAGCGTCCTCGACGAGGAATTGGATGCCCTGGCCAATGCCGTGCTCAACCCGCAACCACCGATGCCCGCGGACTGGAGCCCCACAACGACTCACGACTGGGCTGAGAAAGTACTGGCCAAACCCGCCGGTCAAGCCAAATACGCACTGCTGGCCGAGAATCCCGTCGCCGGCGAGACACTCGCCACCGACAGGGGCTCTCCACTCATGTCGCGCACCATCACCAAAACCGTTGCTACCGCGACTGCCGCGGTCGGCTGCGTCCAGCAGTTGCCCGGCGTCCTCAAACCGCCCCTGAACACAGCCCGGACCATGGCCCTGGGGGCGTATCGCGTCGTGTGGTCGGCCAATGGCTATGCGCGACGGACCATCATCACCGGCGCCGCGTTTTTCATTCTCGGCGTTGCGGCCGCGATCCAATCCTCAACGGGGCTTGGACTTCTCGGGCTCGCCGCGGGCGGGATGGGAGCCTATCTCATCGCGCTGGGGACGTGGCAACGCTCGAGCAAGCTGCTGCTCGCCCTGGTGTCCATCACCCTCGTGGGCATGACCGCTGCCCTGACCACACCCGCAGTCCGCAAGGGACTGTTCGGTACCCGTGAGCACGACGGTTTCGTCGGCGCCCACGCCTACTGGATCGGCAGCCAGTGGTGGTATCCGCTACTGGTCGTCGGGGCGTTCGCATTGGCGGTCAGCGTAATCGGCGCAGGCATCGGACTTACGAGGCACAACCACAAACGATGACGAGCAGGGTCTCGACCGGGGACCGGCGCGACACCACACGAAAGGGAGCACACTGATGCCGCTACCGTACGGGCCCGGCGCCCACGGAACAGAAATCGAATATTGGCAAGCCTGGTTCCAGCGTGAGTACCGTGCGTACGCGCCGCCAAAGGATCGCGTCTACGGCGACGGCGATGTCGCCGCGGTCACTGAGATGCAACGGCGCCTCGGCCTGCCGCAGACCGGTGTCTTCGACGACACGACCGCGCAAGCCGTCCACTACGTTCCGCCGCCGCGGGACCTGCGCCCGATCATGTTCACCGTCGAAGGCCACCTGTCGAACATGTTCAGCGGGCCGGCGGCAGACACCGCGACAGCGCTCGAGGCCGAAGGCCTTTGCCATCACCAGCCGATCGGCTACAACAACGGGGCGCTGCCGTTCGACAACGACAGCGGTGTCAACGAACTCGCCCGGTTGGTCGGCGCCACCCAGATGGACAACGGGGTGCCGTTCCCGGAAGGCACGCCCTGGTCGCTCGGCATCTACTCCCAGGGCGCGATCGTGGGTTCGTACTTCTACTTCCGCTACCTGCAGCCCGGTCAGCCGCTGGCCTGGCGCGCCCCGGACCTCAAAGGCGTTCTGGCGTACGCCAACCCATGTCGGCAGACCGATTCCATCGCGTCGTGGGCCCAACCATGGGTGACGGCGACCGGTACCCACGGTCTGGACCCGAACCAGCGGTTCGGGTTGCCTGGCTTCCCCGCCAAGCCCGACACGTGGGTGGACGTCTACCGCGAAGGCGACATCTTCGCCGAGAACAGTGACGACCAGGCGAGCGCCGTCAAAGCCGCCGTCTACGAGGCGGTGATGAACGACTGGACCAGCGACCCGTTCTCCCTCGCCGGGCAGATCGCGACGACTTTCCATGCGCCCTTCGTCGAGGTGTTCGCCGTGATCGAGGCGATGATCGGCGGCGCAGTATTCCTGGCCAGTAACCCGAATCCGCACTATGCGCCGTTCGAACTCGACGGCGGCAGGGACTGGATGCGAGACCGCCTCATCAGCGGAGCCGTTCCGGCCCCTCAGGTGGTCTGACACCCCGCCGCCCGGTGGAGTTGGCCGCCCTAACGGAGTTGGCGCAAAAGCTTGGCGGCGTCGAAGTACTGACGGTCGTGCGCAACAAGGCCGTCGTGGTCGAATCTCAGTACCTTGACGTAGGCGAACTGCAGGGTGCGGCCCGTCGGAGGAAGCTGGGCGCCTAGACCCAGATCCAGCGTGCCGCAATGGGTTCCCCGGCACACCGCGACACCGACGACGACGTCGCCGGTGGGTATCACGTGCTCGAGGGTTTGAGAGAGGTCGGGAAAAGCGCTGAACATGCCGCGGCTCCAAGCGAGGGCCGACGACAGGTTCCGATCAGGCCCGATTCCCGGCGCGAAGGTGTATCCGGGCGCGGTTGTCGTCGCCCATTCTGCCCAGTTCTGTGATGTCCACAGCTGCTCGATACGTCGGAACCGCTGCTCGAGATCGATCTCCATTGTTGCCTCCTGTTTGCACGTGTTGAGCGCCCGAAACATGGTCGAGCACCCTCGATTCGCCTCGTCATGACTCGGGCATTGCACCATTTACCTACCCGCAGTATGTTAGTTACATACCCCGGTTACGCAAGATGCACTGCAGGTGCCGGAATTCTCACGACACTGGAGGCCACATGACCGATACTGCAACCAATACGCTTGACCTGAAGCAGATTTCGGAGAGCTACTTTGCGGCATGGGCGGCTCGCGACCCTGACGCAGTCGTCGCGTTCCACACTGCCGACACCCAGTTCTGGACGCACCTCGGCACCCCGCCGGTAACCGGGCATGACGCGATGCGCACCGCGGTTGCTGAGCTGTTCGACCGGTTCCCCGAGTTTGCCTTCGAGATCTACCGGGTGTTCTACGGGCCCGATCATTGGGTACTCGACTGGGCGCTGATCTCGGGAGATATCCGGTTCGACAGCCTCGATGTCGTCCACCTCACGCCCGACGGCCTGATCGACCGTAAAGACACCTTCATCGACATGGTCCAGTTGCAAACCGCACTTGAGCGGGTGGACCAGTGACCGCCTCGACGGCGGCCGACCAATTACCGTTGGTCACCGCTCTCCCCGTGGACCACCTTTTCGATATCCATGTCAGTCTGCGTCCGGCACAGCCGATTGCGACCGCACTCGGCACCCGGCTGACCTTCATCACCCTCGGCGGCGTGATCGAAGGGCCGAAGCTACGCGGCGAAATCCTTCCCGGCGGCGGCGATTGGCTACTGATCGGCAACGACTCGGTGGGCCGGGTCGACGTACATGCGACGATCAAGACTCACGACGGCGCACTCATCCACTTCCAGTCTCGCGGCATCATCAAGGTTCCTGCTGACGGACTCACCCGCCTGGCCGAAGGCGAGACGCTGTCGTTCGCCGAGAGCTACGTCCGGACCACGCCCGTACTGGAGACCTCAGACGAGCGGTACGCCTGGTTGAGCCAGGTGGTCATGGTGGGATACAACGTCCTGTCCCCCAACCACGTCGACTACCGCGTCTACGGGGTGAGGTGAGATCGACCCGATCCCGGATCGACCAATGGCTATTGTCTGAGCGTGGCGACCAAAGCGACCCGACGGACCCAAGCCGAACGAACCGAAGCCACCACTGGCGCGCTCGTCGAGGCCGCCCGCGAACTGTTCGCCCAAAACGGCTACGAAGCGACCTCACTCGCCGCCGTTGGAGCTCAGGCCGCCGTGACAAAAGGCGCGGTGTATCACCATTTCAGCGGCAAGCGCCAACTGTTCGAGGCGGTGTTCACCGGCGAAGTCGAGCGACTGACAGCCAAGTTGGTGGCCGCATACGGCCGCAAGAAGGATCCCTGGGCGGCCTTCCAGGCCGCATGCCTGGCCTTCCTCGACGAGTGCCGCGACCCCGGTCTTCAACGGATCGTCCTACTCGACGCCAGCACCGCGATCGGCTGGGAACAGGTGCGTCGAATCGAGGCCCCGCTGTTGGCACTCATGGAAACCGCGATAACCCGCGCCGCCAAGGCCGGCCGGATCGCAGCCAGACCGCCGGAGCCTCTGGCCTCCTTCATCTTCGGCGCCCTCTGCGAAACCGCCATGGCCGTCGCTCGCGCCGAAGACCAACCCACTGCGCATCAACGCGCAGTTCGCGAGACTCGCCGCATTTTGGACGGTCTGGCCAAGAGCTGAGACACCAAGTAGGCCAGCCGCACTAATCCACGTGGACCTGGATCAACGCGTACCCGCCGCTGGTCCGCCACCCCTGCCCGCCGGCATCGAGTTCTGCGAGTTGCTCGGACGTGAGACCAACGGCAACTTCCGATTTCAACGTGCGTAGTGCCGTGACCGGAGACGGAAAGTAGTCGACGGTTTGGTTGAACGGTGTTGTGGCAGGCCAGTATCGGTCGCCGACGAGGCGCCGATAATTGAGGTCCCCTTTCATCACCGTCATTGTGGCAGTGGCGAATTCGGCTGCGAGGTCGTCAGGCATGTCGTGGAACGCCAGCGGTGCGCAGAAGAACTTATGCGTGCGCACCTTGAGGCGGCCGCTGCGCACAGCCTCCCAGAGCCGGTCACCGATCCTGCCGATCTGCGGACGTGACTCGGTCCGCAAGCGCCGGATGACCGCCAGGACGTCGGCCATGGTCGCGTCCGACACGTAGTACGGATGCGGCTTGACATACAGCGTGGTCTCGGCGGCAAGCCCCTGAGTGAGCAGCGCGTCGGCCAGGACGAGATCCGCCAGCAACTCGCGTCCGGCATTGTCGGCAACGACGCAGACGATCGGGTTGTCCTGCGATCCGAGGGCAGACCACAGCAGCGCGCTGTCGTCGACCAGGATGCCCGCCGACCGCGCGTCTGCGGGCGCGGTGTTCAGCTGCAGTTGGAAGCTGAGGTCGGCGCGGTTACCCCACAATGCCGCGACCAGCAGCGCCTGGTGCTGCTGGGCCTCTGGACCGTCGGCCAAGTCGGCGAACGCACGCAGTTCCTGGTCGACTTCTGGTCCCGTCAACTCGGCGTTCTTGACCGGCGCGAACGGGTCGACGCCGCACCAGGCACCCGTCCCGAAGTAGCCGACGGCCTCGAGCAACCGGCGGTAGAAATAGCTTTCGCTCCACAAGAACGGCACGTCACCCCACGGCCGTCCGTAGAGGTGCTCACCCCAGACCAGCCAGTCGTCCCGGTCATGTGCCTCCGCGGGCAGCAGCTCGATGACGCCAGTGGTGCTCTCGACGAGAAGCTGCTGCAGCATCGCCTGTTCGGCCGAGCCGTACGGCGAAGAATCCAGGACCTGCCGAATCAGCTTCGGATGACGCTCATGGAACACGTCCCACTCGAAGGAGCCTGGCACCGCCGCGGTGATCGTGGGCGCAGCAGAGGTATCCACCAGGGTTCCGTGATTCTGCTAGGTGCGGAAATAAGGCTCAACCGTGCCGCTGAGCTTGACGACCATCGGATTTCCGCGGCGATCTTTGGCGGTAGGGACTTCCACCCGCACCCAACCCTCGGCCACGTCGTATTCGTACACGTTGGTCTTCTCGGCGCCATTGAAGCGAATACCCACGCCACGGAGGAGCGCCTCTTCGTTATAGAAAGGGCTTCGCGGATCGATGGAGAGGTGGTTCGGCGGAACGTCTGTGTTCTGATCCTGAGACATGGTGGCTTTCGTCGAGTGCTGCGTCGGGTTCTTGGCGGTAATTCTCTAGGAACGTACGCGACCCTGCCGTAGCGGGTTCCGCGTAGGTCTTGGCGGGTCGCGCGACGGAATCTGTCACCTGATGGTGCCGCAGACCGCGCCGTCTCGAAACCTATTGGCGGCTTTGGCAATTGCGTACTCGCGCGACGCAGGGATCCCCCATCTACCTCATGCGTCACACCAGTCTCGGAAGTCCACGGGGACGGCTGTTCGCCAGCACACATAACGATGCCAGCGCGCGAGAAATCGGCCTACCATCGGTATTTATGGGCCTGGTGACGGCACCCACCAGAGCTTCGCGACAGATCAAACCTCATGACAGAAGGAGGGATGGGCTGATGAAAATCGCACTGGCAATCGCCGCCGCCGCGCTCGCGTTCAGCCCCATCGGCGTAGCCCACGCCACGCCAGGACAGTGCATCAACACGCCCTGGGGTGGATACTGCGACGGGCAACCCGACAACAACGGCATCTTCAACCACTGCGAAGGCGCACTAGGGTTCAGCAACTGCTTCTACGTCCGCGCCGTACCGACGGATGTCGACCCGCGGGGATGGGTACCGCTGACCTGACGCTTCGCCCCCGTCGGCGGTCGTTGCCGGCTGCGTTCAGCTTGGTATCAGCCGGAGTTGGCGCGCCTTCTCCAGAATGGTCCGGGCGCGGTTCAGGCGGGGTAAGTCGCTGCCGTCCTTGGGTTTTCCGCCGCGAGCGTTGAACTGCTCGACGAACTCACGCGCCCAGCTGATATCAGATTCGGACGGGCTCAGCCCGGCGTTGATGGTCTCGGCATCGGACGAACGCAGCGCGAGCTTGCCCGTCATACCCATCTGCCGGGTGAGCGCCACGCCCGCGGCCAGCTGATCTGGGTCGCGGGTTGGCCCGTCGATCGGACCCGGGATGTGTGCCGCGCGCGACGCGATGACCAGTTGGGAGCGGCTGTAGGCCAGGGCCAACGGATCCTGTTCCACCCCAATATCCAGCGTGTAGTCGTTGACGCCGAACGCGATGCGAAAGCACGGTCGCGCAGCGGCGATGTCATGTACGCGCGCCAGCCCGCGCGCCGTCTCGATCAATGCGATCACCGGCGATTCGCCGCCGAGCCGATTTGCGGTGTCCCACATATGGTTTCCACCCTCGGTCTTGGCCAGCACGACGCCCTTCAGCCCGCGGCACTCCGCCAGGGCACGGCAGTCGGCAGACCAGAAATCACTCGACGCGTCATTGACCCGGACCCATGCCTGGGCCCCGCCGTTCAGGAATTCGATGACCCGGTCGCGAGCCGCCTCCTTCTCATCGGGCGCGACGGCGTCTTCGAGATCCAGAATGACCTCGTCACAGCTTGTGGTCGATAGGAGTGCCCCGAGGTCGGGTTCGCGGGACGGATTGACGAGCAGCCACGAGCGCGAAACATTCGAGTTCACAGTCATGGCGTCAGGCTAGACGTATTGAGTACCCCGCACTCGGCTTCGGTCTGCCCGTGCGCTGACGTCGAGATCCTGACCAGCGGCCGACCTCGACCACCAGGGACTACCACCTGACCCCCAGGGAAGTCGCGGCAGCACATTCTCCCTTCGGCCGAGTGCCTTGTGGGTAAACGTCCCCCGGAACCGCCACTTGGAATTACTCTTCAGCATGACGGATCAGGTTGCCTCGTCAAGGGGACGTCTCGATGAACTCAGCCGCATTCGCCGGTTGCATGGCACGGTGATCGTCGGATGACCGAACAACCCGACGCTGCGACGTCGCCGCCGAACCCGGGCGAGCCTAGCGCGGCCCGGGTGAGCCGACGGCAGTTACTCGGCAGCGCTGGGCTGCTTGGGCTCGGCGCCGCTGCGGGTGCGGTAGCCGCCACCGCGATACGCGGCTCCGATGTTGCCGACCATAAGCAAGCCCCCACTCGCAGCCTCAGCGGTCCCGTGTCTCCCGCAGTACCTCGGCCACCGAACCAGCCACTGAACGTCATCTTGGTAATCCGCGACCAAACGCGGTTCGACCTGCCCGTGGCCGCCGGCTACGGCACACCCGCACTGGATCGCCTTGCGCGGCAAGGGATCAGCTTTCGAAACCACTACATCGCCTCGGCGATGTGTACGCCCTCCCGTGCGGCGTTCTTTAGTGGGCATCCGCCGCAAGTCAACGGAGTCTTCGACCAGATGGAAACCGGTTGGGTGCCCAACTTGTCCACTGACCAGCCCAACATGGGCTCCATGATGAAGAAGCTCGGCTACCAAACCGCTTTCTTCGGAAAATGGGAAATGGATCGCGCCCTCATACCGCCCAAACCGACGGTCAACTACAGCGAAGCGCTCCAGCCCTATGGTTTCGACATCTATCAGCCGGACGGCGACAAAGTCGGTGCGCCCAACCAGGGCTACGACACCGATGTCTACACGGCCAGCGAAGGCGTCCGCTGGCTGCGTGGCAATGTGCCGAAGCTGCGCGAATCTGCGAAGCCCTTCTTCATGATCATGAGCTACCTGAATCCACACGACATCATGTACGCCGATGCCAACGTTCCAGGCACACCTCAAGTGCAGCAGGGTATCTCGAAGGAAGCAATCGTCACGCCGCCAAAGAACTCGCTGTACAGCCAGCGGTGGAACACCGCTCCCTCATCGACCTTGCTGGAATCACTCTCCGCGCCTGGCATGCCCGCCGCGCTGGCCGAATACCATTCCGGATGGGAGAGGGTGCTCGGCACCATTCCCACCAACCGACCAGACATGTGGGACGTGTTCAACGACTACTACCTGAACATGATTCGTGACACGGACCTCAGTCTGCAACAACTCGAAGACGCTTTGGACGAACTCGCTCTCTGGGACGACACGGTCGTGATCTTCACGGCAGATCACGGCGAGATGGCGGGTGATCACGGCGGCATCCGCGGTAAAGGCCCTATGGCCTACGAGGGCAACGCCCACGTACCGTTGATCGTCGTCCATCCCGACCATCCCCAGGGTCAGTCGTCGGAAGTTGTCACCAGCCACCTGGACCTGATGCCGTCACTGCCCGGCCTTGCCGGAGTGGCCGAGGACAAGCGCCGCGAAGCTGTGAAGGGATTGCCAGGTCACGACATTTCCGGCGTGCTGGCAACAGCCGAGACCGCGCACCCGCAAGCGCTGCGCGCGGGTGCCCTGTTCAACTACGTCGGGCCCATCACTATCGACGCGGACTATTGCGTGGCGGCGATGACGCAATTGCTTCAGAACAAACCCGCGCCGCCGTTGACGGAGCTCCAATCCAAGCTCGCCAAGCGCGGATTCATGAGCTTCGCGTTCGACGGGAAATACAAGTTCGCACGCTACTACGCTCCCGCCGGATTCAATACGCCGACAACGCTGGAACAGATCCTGCGCCACAACGACGTTCAGCTCTTCGACCTGAAGGACGACCCACTCGAGAAACGCAATCTGGCCCTGGATCCCGAGAAGAACAGGGACCTCATAATGCGGATGAACGCCTTGCTCAACGAACTGATGACCAATGAAGTGGGCAGGAACGACGGGAGTTTTCTGCCGCGCGAGATTCGTCCCCGGCCTGGGTGAGCCTGAATCCCCTTGCGAGCCGCCTGCCCTGTGCGCGCAATCGGATAATCGACGAATCAACTTCTCGCAGGTTGGATTCCACGGCATTCTGAGCACCGTTTACTGCGCCGCTCGCACTGTGTGAGACAAGCAATGGCTGACGGTCTTGCTTGAATCAAGTCGAGTGCACCAACGTGCGCACAGGTCCAGTGCCGGCTTGTGGCCCAGCTCGGTCAGACGGAACCCAGACATACCGGGACCGGTTCGCCGGCCGGCCACGCCGCTATGCCAGCCTGGCTGACCGGCGTGGCGCGCCTATGCCGTGCCTGCTTGCCCCCGGCCTGCTTCATTCCGCTGGCCACCAACTGCACATTGCAGGCGAATCCCCGCTGGCAGCGTGAGTTTCAGGGACATCGTTGGTCGAAAGGACCGTCCGGGGTAGTCAGTAACCGCACGGGTTTCATCTTGGCGCGGTGGCGCGGCGTAAAGATGACGGTCCGGTGGCTGCCGCGTTATCACGCTGCGCTGCTAACCGAGGTCGATCGGGACGGCGCCGGTGATTCGTTGCAAATCATGCGGGGCGAGTTCGACTTCGACTCCCGCCGCGCCTCCGCCGACCAAAACGGTGTCGTGGCCGAACGACTGCCGAGCCATGGCGACGGTGATGTTTCCGTCCAGGCCCAGCGGGGATACTCCCAGTCTGGGGTATCCGGTGGCCGTCTCCAACTGTTCGGTGCTGACGACTTCTATTCTGCCGCAACCCAGTTCAGTGGCTACGCGTTTGAAGTCCACACGCACGTCGACGGGACACGTCATGGCGACCAGTGCACCCGTGGAGCGCACATGGCAGATCAGGGTTTTCATGATCCGGTCCACGGGATAACCCAGCGCTGACGCAAAATCTGCAGGCGACGAGATCGCGACCGGCAGGGCCGCGTGATCATGAACGACGTACGGCACCGCCGAGGCATCGAGGTGACGACGAACCCGGACGTGTAGTTCTGTCATAGGTGTCCCGCCTCATCCTCCGTTGGTCAGTCGCTGACCAACAAGCCGTTCAGCTGTCGATAGGTTTCTAGCAGGGCCGCATGGTCTTCGGCGAGGCCGTTCACCATCAGCAGGTAGCCGTACGAGCCGTCGCGGAGGCCGACTTGCCCCGTTGTCGACCGCAATGCGACATGGTCAACTCCTGCGATGGCGTGCAACCTGGTTGACCAATCCGGTCGGAGACGCACTCGCCGCCCGAGTGGTGGTTGCAGCGCGAGCTGGTAGTGGACGCCCGCAGCGCTGGTGAGCGGCCGAAGGGCCGGTCGTCCCGCCGCCGAGTTCAACGCACATTCAAACAGGTCGACGCCGACCTGGGTGGCCACCAGATCGGTGATTCCGCCACCGGGCAGCCGCCCGTTCACTTCGATGATCTGAGGTCCGGCAGCCGTCAGTTTGATTTCGATGTGCAGACAGCCGCAGTGCACGCCGAGTGCGAGCGCTGCCTTCACCGCAACTGCCGCAACGTCACTCCGCTCAGCAGGGCACAGCGACGACGGAAGGAACGCGCCGGTTTCGCGAAACGGTTCCGCCAACGGCATGCGACCGGTGATCGCCAGGACCGACGGCACCCCGTCGTCTACTACCACTTCGACTGAGACGTAGTCGCCGAATCCGCCGCGATCGCGAGGCGGGAAATCCCCGAGCAGCTCTTCGATGATGGTCGGCCGCCACGGGTCAGCTTGACACCGGATGGTCAGTTCTGCCGCTGCGGCACGAAAATCGGGGAGGCAAAAGGTGTCACGGCCGCCGTAGCCGAACGCGGGTTTGACGACCACGGGGTAGTCCAGCATTTGCAGCCGTTCACGAGCGGCGCTGGTATCGCACGGGCTTTCGATGCCGACGAACCGGGGCCCGGGGACGCCGGCATCGGCCAGTGCTTGCCGTTGTGCGATCTTGTTGACCAATAGCCGTGCTTTTTGTGCCGGGTTTGCCGGCAAACCCAGAAGTGTTGCGATTTCCGCGGCTTGCTCAATTTTGGAATCGGCGAACGTGGTGACACCGACGACGCCGAACGTTTCGAGCGTCGCGGCGATCTCGGCTGTCGAATACCCGTCTGTCACGACAACCGAGCCGAGGCGTCCCAGCATCCGTCCGTCGCCGTGACCGGCCACCCAGACGGGGCGGAAACCATTTCTGGCGGCCGACTCTGTGAGCTTGAGCAGCGGAACCGATTCCGGCTCATATACGATCGCGATTCGACGTTCGGTGGTGAAAGACATGGGCGTTTCACCTTCCGATTGATGTTGCGGCGCCAGCGGCGGCGACCGCTGGCAAGGGGAGGCGTACGGCATGGCTGCCACGCTGGTTCGGGGTCCTTGGAAATTATCGGACGACAACAATTCCAGTGGCGAAATCCCACGAATTGCACATCTGCTTGGCAGCTGGGTGCGCGATTATCTGATGGAACCGCACGCCGAGTTGGGCCGCGCCGGGCCGGTGTGTCCGTTTGCCCGGCCGGCTTTGGATCGGGATATGTTGTGGGTCGCTGCCGTTCCTGGCGAACGCTTGGATACTTCCGTTCTCATTGCTGAGCTGCTCACCTTCCGGGACGCCTTCCTGGCGCTCGCACCGGTTGACGGCCCGGACAGTCTGCTCAAAGCGGTATTCATCGTATTTCCGGACCTGGCCGACTTCACCGTGATAGATGCTGTGCAGCAGGCGGTGAAACCCGACTTCGTGGATGCCGGTCTCATGGTGGGACAGTTCTACGACGGTTGCACTGAGCGGGGCCTCTGGAACGACCGTTTCCGTCCGTTGCAATCACCTGTTCCGCTCATCGCGATACGGCAGATGGTGGGCAGCGACTTCGCGTTTCTCAACACGTCGGCCGTGTGGATCGAGGCGTACCTACGTCGGTTTGCACCGACGGTTCCCTCGCCTGTCAGGGTGGCGCTTGCAGACAGATTCGGCACGATCTCGCCGACCTAGGCAGTATTTGCCGCGATCATCACGATCGCGCGGATCACCGACACAAAGGCGAGCGCGACCGACTGCTTGCCTCCGAGGCGACACGATACCGACCGAGCAAAATTGCGACCGAAATGCACCACAGAGCGGCTCATCAGAACCAGCGATCGCGCCGCGTGAGCAGTAACGAAATACCGAGAGGCGCACTAATGAATGTGTATCGGTTGATACAAACCGGCGGTGGCATGCCCGAAGTGCGCCGCCAGATCGTAGTCCCTGGTCTCTAAGCGGCGGCGCCCCTCACGGTGAAACGGTGCGCAAACCGCCCTGATCACCGCCCGTGACGGCGGCGTCGGTGGTTTGCTCCGAGGGCGGGAATTGATCCCGCCGGCCTGCAACTGCCTGTGTGACCCGGGTGTGACCCAGGCAAACCCCCACCTGTTACTCGCCCCCCGTTAGCCGACACTTGCTCCAATCGGGCCTTCGGTATAAATTTGCTAAAAATCGCGTTCGTTAACAAGTAATGCACCGCGCGAGACCACCGGCGGTCCGCGTGTCGATCCCGAATCGGCAGGTCAATCCTGCAAGCACGATGGGGTCGA
>NZ_VTGY01000003.1 GCF_009729075.1 Mycolicibacterium sp. CBMA 226
GGCCCAGGATCGAATCGAACTTCAACAAATGCGCCAACACATCCGTCGAAGTCAGGTCATTGACCGCCACGATCTCCAGATCAGCGTTCTGCCCCGCTGCCTTCTGGGCATCCAAGGCCCGGAAAAAATTACGCCCGATACGCCCGAAACCATTGACGCCAATCCGAATAGTCACTGCTGTACTCCCTCGCCGGTAATCCTGGACAGGTCATGCGGTGAATCCTCAGCCAGCCTAGTGCTGTGACGAACTCCACGTGCAGTACGCGACGCGCGCTCAGCGCGTCGGGACCGCCCCTGTCCGGTGGTTACCGGGACTCGCGCTAGGCGTCGTCGAGCAGATCCGGGGTGACGGCCGACTCGGTGTCCGGGATGCCTTCCAGCTTGGCCTTGCGGTCGGCCATCGACAGCAGTCGCCGAATCCGGCCTGCGACAGCATCTTTCGTCATCGGAGGGTCGGCGAGCCGGCCCAGCTCCTCGAGCGATGCCTGCCGGTGCTCGACGCGCAGCCGGCCGGCGGCCGACAGGTGGTCGGGCACCGTGTCACCGAGGATGTCGAGTGCCCGCTCGACCCGCGCCGCGGCCGCGACAGCCGCCCGGGCGGACCGGCGCAGGTTCGCGTCGTCGAAGTTGGCCAGCCGGTTGGCAGTGGCACGCACCTCGCGACGCATGCGCCGCTCTTCCCAATTGAGCCGGGTGTCCTGGGCGCCCATCCGGGTCAGCAACGCGCCGATGGCCTCACCGTCGCGCACCACCACCCGGTCGCTGCCACGGACCTCACGCGCCTTGGCGCTTACTCCCAGCCGGCGGGCCGCGCCGACCAACGCCAGCGCCGCCTCCGGTCCGGGACAGCTGACCTCGAGCGCCGACGACCGGCCGGGCTCGGTCAGCGAACCATGCGCCAGGAACGCGCCACGCCAGGCCGCTTCGGCGTCGCCGACGCTGCCGCCGACCACCTGAGCCGGCAGACCACGCACGGGCCGGCCCCGCATGTCGAGCAGTCCCGTCTGGCGGGCGAGCGCCTCACCGTCCTGAGCGACCCGCACCACGTACCGGGTGCTCTTGCGGATACCGCTCGCCGATAGCACGTGCACGACGGCGTTGTAGCCGTACAGGTCGTAGATGTCCTTGCGCAGCCGCCGGGCGATGCTGCCCAGGTCGACCTCCGCCTCGACGACGACGCGGCCCGCCACGATGTGCAGGCCGCCCGCGAACCGCAGCAACGACGCCACCTCGGCCCGGCGGGCGGTCACCGAATTGACGACCAGCCGGCTCAGCTCGTCCTTCACTTCCGACGTCATCGCCACGAATCGTCACCTCTTGGTCCTTCAGGGGCCGGCTGCTGACGGAATCCGTCGGCCGACCGAGTGGCGGGAGTAGATGGCTCGTATGCGGGCCGGGCCGGTGCGCTGCCATTGAGACGCACCCGCTCCAGAGCAGCCGCAAGTCGTGCCGGGTCATGTAAAGGTGTACCAGGTCGGGATACGTCAGCAAACTCGACCTGAGCCTCGAGAAAAGAAGCCGCCCGGCGCAGTTGGTCGCGCTCCCGTTCACTGGGCACGCTCGCCGCGTCGACGATGATGTCGTGCACCGTCAGGCCCGGGGCGTGCTGCGACAGCACGTGCACGTGGCGTTCGGCGGAGAAGCCGGCGGTCTCCCCCGGCTCGGCCGCCAGGTTGAGCACAAGTGCCCGCCGCGCCTCGGTCGCCTGCAGCGCGGCGAGCAGCTGGGGCACCAGCACGTGCGGGATCACACTGCTGAACCAGGAGCCCGGACCGAGCACCACGAGGTCGGCCGACATGATGGCGTCGACGGCCTGGCGTGTGGCCGGCGGATCGCCCGGCAGCAGCCGCACCCGACGGACCTTGCCGGGTGTGGTGGCGACCGCGACCTGACCTCGAATCACGCGACTCATCCGCGGATCGGCCTCGAGCCCGGACACGTCGGCCTCGATCTGCAACGCGATGGGACACATCGGCAGCACCCGGCCCTTGACCCCGAGAATCCGGCCGAGTTCGTCGAGCGCGGCGACCGGGTCGGCCAGGACCTCGTTGAGGCCGGCCAGCAGCAGGTTGCCGATCGGGTGACCCGCCAGCGCGCCGCTGCCGTTGAAGCGGTGCTGGATGATGGTCGCCCACAACTGGCCGTGCGGACTGTCGGATGCCAAGGCCGCCAACGCCATTCGTAGATCACCCGGCGGCACGATGTCCAGTTCGGAACGCAGCCGGCCCGATGAGCCACCGTCGTCCGCGACGGTGACGACGGCGGTGACGTGCGGTGTCAGCCGGCGCGCCGCGGACAGCGTCGCGTACAGCCCGTGCCCGCCGCCGAGCGCCACGATGCGCGCAGGTGCGCGGTCCTCCGTCATTCGCGCCCCAGATCCCGGTGCAGCACCCGCACGGTCAGGTGGTCACCGCCACGCAGCCGGCCCGCCAGCGCTTCGGCGATCGCAACACTGCGATGCTTGCCGCCGGTGCAGCCGATGGCCACGGTCATATAGCGCTTCCCCTCCCTGCGGTAGCCGTCGATCACAACCCCCAGCAGCCGATGGTAGGTGTCCAGGAACTCGGCAGCGCCCTCTTGTCCCAGCACGTAGTCCCGAACCGCCGGATGTTGCCCGGTATGAGGCCGCAGCTCGTCGACCCAATGCGGATTCGGCAGGAACCGGACATCCATCACGGTGTCGGCATCCATCGGCAGACCATATTTATAGCCGAACGATTCGACCGTCACGCTCGTCCCGGCCACGGCCTCCCCGCTGAAGGCGCGTTCGATGCTGGCGCGCAGCGCCGGTACCGGCAGTGTCGAGGTGTCGATGATCAGATCGGCCGTGGCACGCACCGATTCCAGCAATCTCCGTTCGGCGGCAATGCCTTCCGCGAGCGTCTGGTTGCCCTGCAGTGGGTGACTGCGCCGGTTCTGCTCGTAGCGGCGCACCAGGATGTCGTCCGACGCCTCCAGGAACAGCACGCGTGGGAAGACGCTGCGCGTGGCCAATTCATGGCGAACAAAATCCAGGTCACCGGTGAAGCCCCGGGACCGGACGTCCATCACCACGGCCAGCTTCGTGATGCGGGAACCCGCCGCCAAACCCAGCTCGACCATGCGGGTGATCAGCTCCGGCGGCAGGTTGTCGGCGACGTACCAGCCGAGATCCTCGAGCACCTTGGCGGCGGTGCCGCGGCCGGCGCCGGACAGTCCGGTGACCAGAACCACGTCGATTTCATCGGCGGCGTCACCAGCAGCACCGTCCATCTGATCGTCCGTCACGACTTCGTCCATCCCCCGCTGCTCATCCGCTGGTGCTGCGCTCATTGCCCTGTCCGATCATTGCCGATATCCGTCGGCGCCGCCCCCGAATCCGGCTGGGAATCGGGCCTCGGGGCATCAGGCCGCAGTGCATCGACCACCGCCTGCGCCGTCGCCGCCCCGATTCCCGGCACCGCAGTCAGTTCGTCGACACCGGCCTCTTTCAACCGTGCCACCGAACCGAAGTGGGTCACCAGAGCCTTGCGCCGGTGTTCTCCGAGGCCGGGAATCGCGTCGAGGACCGACGCCGTCATCCGCTTGGACCGCTTGCTGCGGTGATAGCTGATGGCGAACCGGTGAGCTTCGTCACGTACCCGCTGCAGCAGGTACAGGCCCTCGCTGTTGCGCGGCATGATCAGCGGGTCAGGTTGTTCGGGAACCCACACCTCTTCCAGACGTTTCGCCAGGCCGATGACCGCCACGTCCGTGACGCCCAATTCGTCGAGTACCGCCGCCGCGGCATTCACCTGCGGCCCGCCGCCGTCGACCACGAACAGGTTGGGTGGATACGCGAATCGTTTTGGCCGCACCGGGGTTTCGGGGGGTTCGGCGACGCCAGTGGGATCGGTGTCCGCCAGAGCCTGGGTGTCGGCCACATGGCGCGCGAAGCGGCGGCGGGTCACCTCGGCGATGGATGCCACGTCGTCGGACCGGCCGTCGCCGGCGGCCTCGCGGATCGCGTAGTGCCGGTAGTCGGACTTGCGGGGCAAGCCGTCCTCGAACACCACGAGGGAGGCCACCACATCGGTGCCCTGCACGTGGCTGATGTCGACGCACTCGATGCGCAGCGGTGCGTCGTCCAATTCGAGCGAATCCTGAATACTCTGCAGCGCTTCGGATCTGGCGTTGAAGTCACCGGCCCGCTTGAGCTTGTGCTGCGCCAGCGCGTCCTGCGCGTTGCGCTGCACCGTGTCGGCCAGGGCGCGCTTGTCACCGCGCTGGGCCACCCGCAGCTGCACCCGGGAGCCCCGCAGGCCCGACAGCCAGTCGGCGAGCTCGGGCGCGTTGTCCGGAAGTACCGGCACCAGAACCTCTTTGGGCACCGGGTTGGTGGTCTCGTCGGCCGGTCCGGCCCCCCGCAGTTCGGCCTGATCACCGTAGAACTGCGTGAGGAACTGGCTGACCAGATAGTCCTCGCCGGACTCCCCGGGCTCGCCGGACTTCTCGATGACCCACCCGCGCTGACCACGGACCCGGCCGCCCCGGACGTGGAACACCTGCACGGCGGCTTCCAGGTCATCGTCGGCGAAGGCCACCACGTCGGCATCCGTGCCGTCGCCGAGGACCACGGCCTGCTTCTCCAGCGCCCGCTTGAGCGCCGAGATGTTGTCACGCAGCCGCGCCGCCCGCTCGAACTCCAGTTCCTCGGCGGCCTCGGCCATCTGCTGTTCCATGTCACGGGCCAGCCGGTCGGTCTTGCCGGCGAGGAAGTCGCAGAAGTCGTCGACGATCTTACGGTGCTCGGCCGCCGTCACCCGGCCGACGCACGGCGCCGAGCATTTGTCGATGTAGCCCAGCAGGCAGGGCCGCCCGATCTGGTTGTGCCGCTTGAACACTCCGTTGGAGCACGTGCGCGCTGGAAACACCCGGGTGAGCAGATCCAGCGTCTCGCGGATGGCCCAGGCATGCGAGTACGGGCCGAAATAGCGGACGCCCTTGCGGCGCGGCCCGCGGTAGACGAACAGCCGCGGGTACTCCTCGCCCAGGGTGACCGCCAGCACGGGATACGACTTGTCGTCGCGGTACCGGATGTTGAACCGCGGATCGAATTCCTTGATCCAGTTGTATTCCAGTTGCAGCGCTTCGACTTCGGTCGTGACGACCGTCCACTCGACACTGCCCGCCGTCGTGACCATCTGCCGGGTCCGGGGCGCGAGCGCCGACAAGTCGGCGAAGTACGAGTTCAGCCGGCTGCGCAGGCTCTTGGCCTTGCCGACGTAGATGACCCGGCCATGCGGATCCCGGAACCGGTACACCCCCGGTTCCAACGGGATGGTTCCCGGCGCCGGCCGGTACGTCGATGGATCAGGCACTGTTACAGGTTAGTTCGACTGGCTGACAGCATCCGAGACGCCGGTCTCGGCATCGATGAACTCACAGAACGCCGCGGCCTTGGCCACGTAGTTGGCGAACAGGTCATAGCTGGCCGCCCCCGGCGACAGCAGCACCGCCGTCACGCCCGGTACCGCAGCTGCGGTCCGTACCGCCGCCTGCAGGCTGTCCACCGGGTGCACCGACTCGGGGTGCGCCGCGGCGAAGCGGCGGCCGATCTCGGCCCCGTTGGTCGGACCCTGGATGAGGTGAACGTCACGTGCACCGGTGAGCAGATAGTCGTCGATCTGTTCGTAGTCGAGCTGGCGGTCCATGCCACCGACGATGAGGGCCACCCGGTCGTCGGGCCGCATCGAACGCAGTGCGGCGACCACGCTCTCCCCTGTGGTGGCCAGCGTGTCATCGATCCAGCGCACTTCCCCGGTACGCCGCACGACCTGCAGCCGGTGCGGCAGGGCCTCGAATGTCGTTACCGCCCCGAGGAATTCGTCCGCGGTCACCGGCCGGCCGATCACCTCGGCAGCCGCGACGGCCGCCAGTGCGCCGTTGACGACGTTGTGCTCGTAGGCCATCACGTAGTCGCCCTCGGGCGGTTCGACGTCCGCCGCGTCGACGCTGCGCACCACCGGCGGCAGCGCGATGCCGAGGCGATCGAGGACCGCCCGCACCTGCGGCGTGGTCACCAGAACCTCACCGCCGCAGGCGAAGACGTTGGCCTTCGCGCGGTGGTAGGCGTCGATGTCGCCGTGCCAGTCCAGGTGGTCCTCGAAGAGGTTGGTGATCACCGAGATCCGCGGGGATGCGGTCACCAGCGCGCACTGCTGGCTGGACAGCTCGGCGACCACCACGGCCTCCGGCCCCGGTTCCAGATCCGACAGCGGGGTGCCGATATTGCCCGCCACCACAGCGTCCGCGCCCAGCCGGCACAGCAGGTGCGTCAGGAATGACGCCGTCGTGCTCTTGCCCTTGGTCCCGGTCACGCCGACGGTCTGCGCGGCATACCGGCGCAGGTACCAGTCGGCGGCGCTGGACAGCGTGGTGCCGGCGTCGCGCAACTCGGCGAAAAACGGCTGATGCCAGGGTATTCCGGGGCTGAGGAACACCACATCGCAACCCGTCAGCCGATTCAGGTGCTCGGCGCCGCGCCACAGGTTCAGGTTGGCGATGTCGCTCGGTGCGTCCAGAGTCCCCCGGCCGGCGTCGTCGACGGCGTCGATGCGCGCCGCCCCCGCGGCGGCCGCGGTGCGGGCCAGCGACTGCCCCTCCTTGCCGAAGCCCCAGATGCCGACGGCGGCACCGGCGAGGTCTGGCCGCTGCCGCGTCACCGGAGTCATCGCGGCGCGTCCAGGGCGGCACGGTACCGCTCGGGCACGTACTGCACCGCCGGGCTGTCGTCGTGGTCGGCGGCAACGCACTCCAGATCGGCTCGCGCACTGCGGAACTGCTCGACAAGCGGCAGACCGGCCCAGGACTCGTCGTCGAGGATGGTGAGCATCGACTCGGCGGCCTCGTAGTACTCGCCGACACATTCGAACGGCTTGTGCGCGCCCACCCCGAGGATGTCCTCGAACTCGGCCCGGCTGTCGGTGTCCTCGAACAGGTTCCGGCCGAAGATCGCCTCCACCTCGGCGCGGCCCAGCCGCGGCGCCATCAGCACGAACACGAACTGGCACTTCGGGCAGTGCCCGCACCAGGTCGCGCCACGCCGGCCGGCATCCAGTGCGAACGGGCGGTTACAGCTGATGAACGCACGGAAATACTGCGGGCTGGCGGCAAACCGGTCGGCGATCTGCGACTCGGACAGGCCGCGCAGCAACGAGAAGTACCGGTCCGGATTCAGCCCGTACGCCGCGAGGGTGTCCCGCAGCAGCGTCTCGTAGGTGACGCTCTTGGACCACTGGTGGTTGATGTCCTGGCCCATCCACTCGACATTGCCGACATTCGACGAGCGTTCGTTGGACAGCACCACCGGCCCCAGGCCGTTGGCGTCCGCCACAATCAATCCGATGATGCTGTTGATCGCCGTGACGGGGATGTGCCCGTTGTAGGCGCCGGCGGCGTTGACGTCGATGAGCGTGCGGTCGATGGCGCGCATGACGCGCACATGTGGCAGGCCGCTGATCTCGATGCACCGGTCGATCGGGTCGAACTTGTTGACGTTGAACAACACCGGTCGCAGCGGCGTGAGGGCCTCGATGGACACCACCGAGTCCTTGCCGCCGCCGACCGGTACCAGAGGCGCGGCGTCGGGGTTCCAGGTGTCGGCCTGCGGTTCGGCGATTTCGGCACGGTCGCCGGTGATCTCCGGGCTCAGCGCACCGGGCAGGTTGTTGCGGTAGGCGTACTCGCCAAGACCGCCGGCCAGCACCTGCCTCAGATACTCGCGTTCGAAATCGTAAGTCGGGAAAGCGATTTCGATCTGCGGTGGCGCGGCCGCCTTGTAGTAGCTCAGCGAGCAAGTCAGCGTCAGCAGCCGCAGCAGCCGGTCGTCGGGCCGGCCACCGGCCAGGCTGTCCCCGAAATCGACGGTCTCGGCGAAGCTGACGTCATCGGCGGAATCAGCCCCGCACATGGTGTAACGCCCGTGGAACACGCTGCCCTCGATGTCGTAGCCGTCGATGCGGAACGACTTGTAGGACTGTGGGACAAAAGGTTTGGTCACAGCTGCTCCAGGAACGACGGGTGGGCGGAATCAACGGGGACGGCGTGGTCGCCGAGTCGGGCGACGGGGTGCGTGCGGTACCGGGGCGAGATCCACCAGGCCCGAAGCACCTGCTCGACGGGCACGGCGGCGCGCCGTGCAAGCGATCGCGCCACGCCGCAGTCGTGCAGTTGCCCAAGAATCGAGACGGGTTCCGGGTTGTCGACGCCGACCAGCTCAGCACCGACGTCGAGCACCAGCGCCCCGGTCACGGGCGGCGTGACGTCGGGACCGGCCCCGATGCCGTCCACGCAGCCCTGCTCGGCCAGCCGACGCTGCAGCAGGTCCACGGTGCCCAGGCTGGTCGTCCGGGCCGCCATTCGCAGCCACTTTCCGTCCGTCGCCGCCGGCGGGGTCCACGGACTGTCGTACCACCCGATCCGGACCGGATCGGGCGCGTGGACCTGCGAGGGCGTCCCGGTCACCACGCACCGTCCGCCATCGACGATCGATACCGTCGCCGCGACCAGGCCCGGCCCTGTCGAGAACGAAGCCAGCGCCGCGTCTAGGTCGGCCGGCGCGGGCATGGTGAGCCCGAAATAGTCCGCGGGTTCGGCGAGGTGGTGCCACAGCCATGCGGTGTCGGCGGTCCGGCCCTGGTAGATCGGCACGGTCACCGTCGGGTAGGCACCGAGGCGGCCGACCAGTTCGGCGGGTGCGATCGCCACGGCGTCGGGCGGCGGCGAAGGCATGCGAAAATCGGTCACTATCAGCAAATTCTATCCCATGGGAGGGACCGAACCGGTGGGCATCAGATGACCGGCACCGGGGTGATCCGGCTCACCGAAGCCGACTGGCGGATGTTCGCCGCGCTGCGGCTGCGGGCACTGGCCGATTCCGCGGGTACCGATGACGCCGAGTATCGCACCGAGATGAGCTTCACCGGGACGCAGTGGCGTCGGCGGCTGCGGGCCCACGCCCAGTTCGCCCTGGCCGACGAGGACCGGCTGGTGGGTCTGATCGCCGCGCATCGGGCCAGTCCCAGCTCGGTGTACCTGTACTCGCTGTGGACCGATCCGGTCGCCCGCGGCCATGGGGTGGCGCACACGCTGCTGACCGCTGCCATCGAATGGGGGCGCGGTCTGGGCGCGCGCACCGTGACGCTGCGCGTGCACCGCAACAACGCCGCCGCGCTCGCGGTCTACCGGGCCTTCGGGTTCGTCGCCACGGCCGATCCGGCCGACGGTTCCCAAAACCCGGGCCGGGCAGACGAACTCACGATGTCGTTGACGCTGAGCTGAGATCCGGGCGGTATTTCCCGACCAGTTCCCGCAGGCGGTCCATCGCCTCGACGGCGCGGGCCTTGTCGACCGACTGGATGGCCATGATGGGGACGTATTCGTCGTCGGGCAGGTCCACGCGGGCCCACCGCGCCCCGAGAGGGAACGACACCCCGACCACGTCGGGCCAGGGAATGGTCTTGTCGCTCAACACGTTACGCACCACGATGCCGGCCGGCCCGACGCGCAGCCGGGACCGGGTCGGTAGCAACACCGCCCCGGCCAGGATCAGCCCGAGCAACGCCATGGACACCTGGTCGGAGGTCTGGAAGATGACGCCGGTGGCACCGATTTTCAGTAGCGCGCCCACCGTGATGTGGACGATGATGATGACGGCGGCCGCGGCGTAGGCCACATACTTCACGCGCTGCGGCCGGACCTCCAGGTCCCAGCTGTTGGTTTCCTCAGCCATCCGCAATCATCCGCGCAGGTCGCGCAAGGTGAGCGCGGTGGCGAGGGCCGCCGACGCGGCCTGCTCGCCCTTGTCCTCCGCCGAACCGGGCAGCCCGGCCCGGTCGAGCGCCTGCTCCTCGGTGTTGACCGTCAGCACGCCGTTGGCGACGGGCGTCGATTCGTCGAGCGACACCCGGGTCAGGCCCTGGGTGACGGCGTCACACACGTAGTCGAAATGGGGTGTGCCACCGCGGATCACCACGCCCAGCGCGATCACCGCGTCGTGGGTCTTGGCCAATTCCTGTGCCACGACCGGGATTTCGATGGCACCGAGCACCCGGACCACGGTCGGCTCGGCGATACCCGATGCGGTGGCGACCCGGCGCGCGCCATCGAGCAGCGCGTCGCAAATCTTGGTGTGCCAGGTGCTGGCGACGATGGCCAGCTTGATTCCGGACGCGTCGAGCGCCGGCATGTCCGGAACGCCGACACCGCTCATTTACCTTCTCCGTCTGTTGCACCACCGGCGAAATCGTCGAGCCCGATGAGGTCGTGCCCCATCCGGTCCCGCTTGGTCATCAGGTACCGGATGTTGTCGGCGTTGGGACCGATGGGCAGCGGCACCCGCTCGATGATGTGCAGACCGTAGCCGTCCAGTCCGACGCGCTTGGCCGGGTTGTTGGTCAGCAGCCGCATGGAGCGGATACCGAGATCGACCAGGATCTGGGCGCCGATGCCATAGTCCCGGGCATCGGCGGGCAGGCCGAGTTCCAAGTTGGCGTCGACGGTGTCGGCGCCGGCATCCTGCAGCTGGTAGGCCTGCAGCTTGTGGAGCAGGCCGATGCCGCGCCCCTCGTGCCCACGCATGTACAGCACGACGCCGCGGCCTTCGTTCGCCACCATCTCCATGGCGGCGTCGAGCTGGGGACCGCAGTCGCAGCGCCGGGAGCCGAACACGTCACCGGTCAGGCACTCGGAGTGCACGCGCACCAGCACGTCGTCACCGTTCTCCGGCGAGACATCGCCACGCACGAGCGCCACATGCTCGACGTCCTCGTACATGCTGGTGTAGCCGACCGCGCGGAACTCGCCGTGCCGGGTCGGGATGCGTGCCTCGGCGACGCGCTCGATGTGCTTCTCGTGCTTGCGCCGCCACTCGATGAGGTCCGCGATGGAGATCAGCGCCAGGTCGTGGTCGTCGGCGAAGACGCGCAGTTCGTCGGTCTGGGCCATGGAGCCCTCGTCCTTCTGACTGACGATCTCGCAGATCGCGCCGGCCGGCTGCAATCCGGCCAGCCGGGCCAGATCGACCGCGGCCTCGGTGTGGCCGGGGCGGCGTAGCACGCCACCGTCCTTGGCGCGCAAGGGAACCACGTGCCCGGGCTTGGTGAAATCGTCGGCGACGGCGTCCGGGTCGGCCAAGGCTTGCATGGTCTTCGCCCGGTCGGAAGCCGAAATACCGGTTCCCACACCCTTTTTCGCGTCCACCGTGACGGTGTAGGCGGTGCCGTGCTTGTCCTGGTTCACCGCATACATCGGCAGCAGGCCCAGCTTGTCGCAGACCGCGCCGTCGAGCGGCACACACAGGTAACCCGAGGTGTAGCGGACCATGAAGGCCACCAGTTCCGGCGTCGCCTTCTCCGCGGCGAAGATCAGATCGCCTTCGTTCTCGCGATCTTCGTCGTCAATGACGACGACAGCCTTGCCCGCCGCGATATCGGCTATCGCCCGCTCGACGGAATCAAGCCTCGTCATCTCCACCACCCTTGCCGTGGCCGCATCAGGGCCATGTTGATCACCTACCAGTATGAACCACTGGTACCGGCCGACTTACTCCCGCCGGTCCGCTCAGCGGACACGGCAGGACCGCGCGCTACTGCGCCGGGGTGAGCAGGCGCTCGACGTATTTGGCGATGACGTCGACTTCCAGGTTCACCGTGGTGCCCACCGGGGCCCGGCCCAGCGTCGTCAGCTGCAACGTCGTTGGGATGAGAGAGATCTCGAACCAGTCGCCCTGCTCGTCGCGGCCCAGGCCGGACACCGTCAGCGACACCCCGTCCACCGTGATCGAGCCCTTTTCCACCACGTACCGGGCCAGCTGCGGCGGCAGCGCGATGCGCACGACCTCCCAGTGCTCGGACGGTGTGCGCGACAACACAGTGCCCGTCCCGTCGACGTGGCCCTGCACGATGTGTCCGCCCAGCCGGCTGTTGATCGCCGCGGCGCGCTCCAGGTTCACCCGGCCGCCGACCTCGACGCCGCCGAGGCTGGAGCGGTTCAGCGTCTCGGCCATCACATCAGCGGAGAACGCGCCGTCGGGCAGCACGTCCACGACCGTCAGGCAGACCCCGTTCACCGCGATGGAGTCACCGTGCCCGGCATCGGTGGTGACCAGCGGGCCGCGGATGACGAACCGCGCCGCGTCGGCCAGTTGGTCCTTGCTGACGATCTCGCCGAGCTCTTCGACAATGCCGGTGAACATGGCGCTCAGCCTAGCCAGTACCCGATCGAGGCAACTTGTTAGTCGGCCGCACCTATTACGATGCAGGGCATGCAGACGCGCAAACGCTCCGCCATGCTTGTTTCCCTACTCTCCACCGTGATGGCCGGGGTACTCCTGGTCTCCGGATGCTCGAAGTCCGAGGCTCCCTCGGCGCCGCTGCCCGATGCCGCGGCGCTCCTCAAGCAGTCCGCGGACACCACCCGTGGCCAGCAGAGCGTGCACCTCGTCCTGACCGTCAACGGCAAGATCGCCAAGCTCACGGTCACCAAGCTGACGGGTGACATGACGCTGACCCCGGCCGTCGCCGGCCAGGGCAAGGCGAACCTGTCGGTGGGCGGCATGGGCGTCCAGGACGCGCCGTTCGTGGTCTACGACAACCACCTGTACGCGTCGCTGTCGTCCGGTGGCCCGCTGTCCGACTTCGGTCCGGCCGACGCCATCTACGACATCTCGGCCATCCTGCGCCCGGACACCGGACTGGCCAACATCCTGGACAACTTCACCGATGCCAAGGCCGTGGGCCGCGAGGACATCAACGGCGTGAAGACCGTCAAGGTCACCGGCACCGTCAGCGCCGACGCGGTGAACAAGATCGCCCCGCAGCTCAAGGTCACGAACGCACTGCCGAGCACCGCGTGGATCCAGGAAGACGGCAACCACCAGTTGGCGCAGGCGCAGCTGGAGACCAGCCCGGGCAACAGCCTGCAGATGACGCTGACGGACTGGGGTAAGCCGGTCACCGTCAACAAGCCCGACGTTCAGTAATGGCCGGGGGTAACAACCGGCACGTCGCCATAGCCGCTGGCAGTCTCGCGGTCCTGCTCGGCGCGCTCGACACCTATGTCGTCGTGACGATCATGACCGACATGATGAAGGACCCGCCGGACGGCATCGGCATCCCGATCAACAAGATCCAGCAGGTCACCCCGGTGGTCACCTGGTATCTGCTGGGCTACATCGCGGCGATGCCGCTGCTGGGCCGGGCCTCGGACCGGTTCGGTCGCAAACTGGTGCTGCAGGCCAGCCTGGCCCTGTTCGCGGTGGGTTCGATCGTCACGGCGATGGCCGGCATGTTCGCCCCGGCGAACGACATGATCGAGCCGCTGATCCAGCTGGTCGTCGGCCGGACCATCCAGGGTGTCGCCAGCGGCGCGCTGTTGCCGGTGACGCTGGCACTGGCCGCCGATCTGTGGGCGGCGCGCAACCGCGCCGGGGTGCTGGGCGGTATCGGTGCCGCGCAGGAACTGGGCAGCGTGCTCGGCCCGATGTATGGCGTGGCCGTCGTCTGGCTGCTGAACGACTGGCGTGATGTCTTTTGGATCAACGTGCCGCTGACGATCGCGGCCATGGTGATGATCCACTTCAGTCTGCCCTCGCGCGCAGAGACCGAGACGCCGGAGAAGATCGATGTGCTCGGTGGCGTCCTGCTGGCCGTCGCGCTCGGGCTGGCGACCTGGGGTCTGTACAACCCCAACCCGGACGGCAAGCAGGTGCTGCCGGAAAACGGTCCGCCGTTGCTGATCGCCGCGGCAGTCGTGGCCGTCGCGTTCTTCGTCTGGGAGAAGATCGCCCGCACGAAGCTGATCGATCCGGTCGGCGTGCATTTCCGGCCGTTCCTGGCCGGTCTGGCCTCGTCGCTGTGCGCGGGCGCGGCACTGATGGTCACGCTGGTGAACGTCGAGCTGTTCAGCCGCGGCGTGCTCGGCATCGACCAGGCCCACGCGATCTTCAAGCTGGCGTGGTTCCTGGGCGCACTGCCGGTCGGTGCGCTGGCAGGCGGGTGGATCGCCACCCGGATCGGCGACCGGATCGTCGCGTTCGCCGGTCTGCTCATCGCCGCCGCCGCGTATCTGCTGGTGTCGCACTGGGACATGAATGTGCTGGACGCCACGCACGATCTCGCGATCGTCACGCTGCCCAAGCTGCCGACCGATCTGATCATCGCCGGCCTGGGGCTGGGGCTGGTCATCGGACCGCTGACGTCGGCGACCCTGCGGGTCGTCCCGACGGCGCAGCACGGCATCGCCTCGGCCGCGGTCGTGGTGTCCCGCATGATCGGCATGTTGATCGGCATGGCGGCGCTGTCGGCGTGGGGTCTGTACAAGGTCCAGCAGGCGCTGGCCTCGATGCCTCCGGTCAAGGGTGTCGACCTGGCCGACGCGGCGGAACAGATCGCGAAGAATACGAGGACGGCGTACACCATGCAGTACAGCTCGATCTTCCTGATCACCGCCTTCGTCTGCGTGGCGGGCGCGCTGGCGGGTCTGCTGATCGCCGGCCGCCACGAGCAGGCCGACGAACCGGAGACGGCTCCTGAGGTCGATCCCGCGCCGGTGGCCTAGGGCGTAGCCAACCAAGGCGTAAACAAACGGAGCCGCAGAGTCAGTCGACTCTGCGGCTCCGTTGTTTCGTCAGCGGTTCGCGTTATCAGCGCGCAATTTCATCCGCGCCGGCTCAGCACCGCTCCAGGCCCGGGCGCATCAGCACCACGTTGTCCGGGACGTACGCCGGGGTCGGTGCGGGCGCGGGAACCGGCTGGGGCCCGTTCGCGTGTGCGGCGAGGCGTTCAAGCGCCACGTCCACGGCCTCGTCGAAGTCCTCGACGACACTCAGCACGGCCCGCAGGGGCCGGCGGAACACCATGTCCTTAATGTCGTCTTCACTCGGACGGAAGCTGAGCCAGTCCTGCAGTGCAGTCATGCTCGTATCCTTTGCTCGTGATCACCTTCGCTCTAACGACATCGGTGAGCGCGATATTTCGGCCGGGTCCAGGCGACCCGGTCTGTCCCCCTAATTTTACGGATGCGAAATCGTGGCCTCCTGCGCGAACGCGGCACCGTCGGTCTCGAACTGGTAACGATTAGCAAAACTAAAGATGGGGGCCGGTGAGCCCACTCACACTGCGCGCCAAGGTGAATCGCACGTCTCAGCTCATGGCGGGAATCAAGCGGGAGGCGCCGAACGGGTTCACGTCGGCCCGGGCGCGCCGGCGAAGTGCAAAGAGTTCGCTGGAAATCCCGGAGCAATCAATTCGGCACGAGGCTCAGGCGTACGTCGGCGCCGATGGTCTCGACCCCGTCGAATCGCCAGCGGCCGGCCTGCGAAATGGTCGTCACCCCGGCATCGTCGATCGCCGTGATCGGTCCGCCCAGCAGCATCGGCGCCAGGTAGGCCAGAATCCGGTCCACCAATCCGGCCCGGACGAATGCGCCGGCCAGCGTCGGACCGCCCTCGAGGATCACGTCGGTCCGATCCGACAGCG
Source organism: Mycolicibacterium sp. CBMA 226 (assembly GCF_009729075.1). Taxonomy (GTDB): domain Bacteria; phylum Actinomycetota; class Actinomycetes; order Mycobacteriales; family Mycobacteriaceae; genus Mycobacterium. Next base: position 15,498 of record NZ_VTGY01000003.1, read on the forward strand.
CCTGGATCACCTCGAGCGGATCGTGCGTCCGGATCACCATCGTCCGGGAATCGTCGTTCAGGACGTTCGACTCAGACGAGATCTCACGCTCGCCGACCACCACCCGCAGCGGCTGACGAGCCGCCAGGGTCCCGTCTGCCAGGCGGGCCGTCAGCGAAGGGTCGTCGGCCAGCACCGTGCCGGTCCCGACGACGATGGCGTCGGCGACCCCGCGGTGCCGGTGGACGTCGGCCCGGGCCGCCGCGCCCGTGATCCACTGACTGGTCCCGTCTGCCGCGGCGCTGCGGCCGTCGACGCTGGCCGCGAATTTCCACGTCACGTGGGGTCGCCCGGTGCGCTGGCGATGCAGCCATTCGCGCAGCGGCCCGCCGGCGACTTCGTCGGCCAGGACGCCCGAGGTCACCGTCACCCCCGCGGCGGTCAATCGTTCCGCACCGCCCGCGGCCACCGGATTCGGGTCGGCCACGGCGAACACCACGGCCGCGACCCCGGCCGCCAGCAGCGCGTCGACGCAGGGACCGGTGCGGCCCTGGTGATTGCACGGCTCCAGCGTCACCACGGCGGTGCCGCCCATGGCCCGGGTGCCGGCTCGCCACAGCGCCATCACCTCGGCGTGCGCCGCCCCCGGCGGCTGGGTGCCACCGATACCGGCCACCTCACCGTCACGGTCCAGGATCACCGCGCCGACGGGCGGATTCGGGTAGGTCGTGCCTTTGACCGCGTCGGCCTGGCCGATGGCCAGCCGCATGGCAGCTGCCAGCGCGTCCGGCGTCACAGCACGAGATGCGGCGAAGCAGCTGCGGCCTGGCGGCGCAGCGACTCGACCGCGGCACCCGGGTCTGCGGCGTTGTACACGGCAGAGCCCGCGACGAAGCAGTCGACGCCGGCCGCTGCGGCCGCCTCGATGGTCTCGTCGTTGATACCGCCGTCGATCTCGACGACCAGGGTCAGCTCACCGGAGTCGACCAGCCGGCGCACCGCGCTGACCTTGGGCAGCACCTCGGCGATGAACTTCTGGCCGCCGAACCCGGGCTCGACGGACATCACCAGCAGGGTGTCGAAGTCGCGCAGGATCTCGAGATACGGCTCGATCGGCGTGCCGGGCTTGACGGACAGGCCCGCCTTGGCGCCGGCGGCCCGGATGTCGCGGGCGACGGAGATCGGGTCATCGGTGGCCTCGGCATGGAACGTGACGTTGTACGCGCCGGCCTCAGCGTAGGACGGGGCCCAGCGCTTCGGGTCCTCGATCATCAGATGGCAGTCCATCGGGATGTCGGTGACCTTCAGCAGGCTCTCGACGACCGGCAGCCCCAGCGTCAGGTTGGGGACGAAATGGTTGTCCATGACGTCGACGTGCAGCCAGTCGGCGCCCTCGACGGCCGCGGTCTCGTCGGCGAGCCGGGCGAAGTCGGCCGAAAGGATGGACGGAGCGATCATTGGGCCTGCCATGGCGGTCAGACTACTTTGAGCGCGGCCGCGAACATCGCATCGGTGCCATGCCGATGCGGCCACAACTGCACGTGCGGTCCGGGCCCGAGCCGGTCCGCGGGCGCGAACAGCGGGCGGGCGTCGATCTGTTCGACCGGCTGGCGACGCACCGCGTCGGCGATCACCCCGACCGTCTCGGCCAGGTGCGGCGAACACGTCGCGTAGAGCACCACGCCGCCGGGACGGGTGAGTTTGATTGCCGCAGCGAGCAATTCACGCTGCAGCCGGGCCAGGCCGGGCACGTCCGACGGCTGCCGGCGCCACCGTGCCTCAGGCCGACGACGTAGCGCGCCCAGGCCCGTGCAGGGCGCGTCGACCAGCACCCGGTCGAAGGAGCCGGGCGCCAGGCCCGACTCGCGGCCGTCGACCCGCAGCACCTCGACACCCAGGCCGGTGGTGTTGCGCTCCACGAGATCGGCCCGGTGCTCCGCGGGTTCGACCGCGGTCACGGTAGCGCCGGACTGCGCGGCGATGGCCGCGAGCATCGCGGTCTTGCCGCCGGGACCCGAACACAGATCCAGCCAGCGGGTGTCATTGCCCTCCAGCGCCACCTCGATCAGTGCCCGGGCCACCAACTGGCTGCCCTCGTCCTGCACCTGCGCCAGGCCCTCGCGGATCGGGTCGAGCTGGCCGGGGTCACCGCCCGGCAGGTACACCGCGTACGGCGAGAACCGGCCGACGTCGCCGCCGACCGCCGCGGCGAGCTCGTCGGCGCTGATTTCGCCGGGCCGCGCCGCCAGGTGCACCACGGGGCGTTCGTCGTCGCTCGTGAGCATGGCGTCCAGCTCCCCCGCGTCGGCACCCAGGGCGTCGGCGAACGACTGGGCCACCCAGCGCGGGTGCGCATGGGTGAAAGCGGTGTGGCCGATCGGATCGGCGGCGGCCGACGGCGCGAGCTCGGCGACCCAGGCGGCCTCATCCTTGCCCGCGATGGTCCGCAGCACACCGTTGACGAAACCCGCACGCACCGAATCGAATTCGAAGCCGGCCTGTTCGACGGTGGTGTCCACGGCGGCGTGGGCGTCGACCCGGGTGCGGAGCAACTGGTAGGCGCCGAGGCGCAGCAGATCCAGCAGCACGGGGTCGATCCGCTCGGTCGGTCGCCCGGCGGCGCTCTCGATCACCGCGTCGAGCAGCCCGACGCTGCGGCAGGTGCCGTAGGTCAGTTCGGTGGCGAAAGCCGCGTCCCGGCCGGTGATGTCGCGCTCGCGCAGGATGGCCGGCAGCGCCAGGTTGGCGTATGCGTCACGCTCGGACACGGCCCGCAGCACGTCGAACGCGGCCTGGCGAGCCGGATCGAGCGGTTTGCGGCGCGGGCCGCGGGGCCGGCGTTCGGCGTCGGCCGGTCGGGACGGCGTCCGGCCCGGCTGCCGGTCCTGGCGATCCCGGCCACCGGAGCGGCCCTGATTGTCGGGACGGCCCGGCCGGCCCCGATCACCGCCGTTCCTGCCGCGGTCCCGTCCGCCACGTCCTTCGCGTCCAGCGCTGCTGCTTCGTTCGGTCACCGGGCCACCACACCTTCGTCCAGCCGGGCGCCGCGCGCCCAGTCCGCTGCATTCATCAATTTCTTGCCCGGCGGTTGGACCATGCCCAGGCGCACCGGAGTGCTCCCGGTACCGATCAGCACGCCTGCCTTCTGCACCCGAATTGCACCGGGCGCCAACGGTTCTGCCTCGACCGGGATCACCGGACCGAGCTTGACCCGCAGGTCGCCGATCTCGGTCCACGCCCCGGGGTTCGGGGACACCGCACGGATACGGCGGTCGACGACATGTGCCGGCAGGTCCCAGCGCACCCGCGCGTCCTCCACCGTGACCTTGGGGGCGACCGTCACACCGTCGGTGGGCTGCGGCACGGCGGTCAGCGTGCCGTCCTCGACGCCGTCGAGCGTCGTCTCCAGGAGGCCGGCGCCGGCCTCGGCCAACCGGGCCAGCAGATCACCCGCCGTGTCGATGGTCCGCACGTTCTCGGTGAGCACGCCGTATACCGGACCGGAGTCCAGGGCACGCTCGATGAGAAACGTGGTGGCGCCGGTCACCTCGTCGCCCGCGGCGATGGCGGCCTGCACCGGGGCCGCGCCACGCCAGGCCGGCAGCACCGAGAAGTGCAGGTTGATCCAGCCAAGCCGGGGCACCGCCAGCAGCTCGTCGCGCAGCAGCGCGCCGTATGCGACGACGGCGCAGCAGTCCGGTGCCAGCTCCGCCAGTTCGGCGACAAACTCGGGATCGTTCGGCTTGGCGGGTCGCAGGACCGGAATGCCTTCCGCCAGAGCAAGTTCCGCGACCGGGGACGGGGCCGGCTTACCGCGCCGACCGGCGGCCGCATCGGGACGGGTCAGCACCGCGACCACCTCGTGGCGGGGCGAGGCGATGAGCCGGCGCAACGAAGGCAGCGCGGGTTCCGGTGTTCCGGCAAATACTATGCGCACGAGGTACCAGGCTAGCCAACAAACGCGGGCTCGCGGTCCACGGTTGGAGCTCACCGGGCACCGGGCACCAAACGCGGGTTCAGGCGCGGTTGGCCTCGCGCTCGGCCCACCACTGCGGGGCGTCGATGAAGTGGTTGTCGTAGTCCGACTGGGCGGCGTCGATATCAGCGCGCGTGGCCTCGCCGGCCGCGAGCCGCTCGAGGAATCGGAAGTAGCCGTGGCGTTCCACGCCGGGCATGAGGGCGATGAGAACGCGGGCCGGCATCCCAGGGGCGGCACCGAACGCATGCGGCATGAACTTGGGGACGACCATGGCCCCGCCGGCGGCGACTGTCACGATTTCGTCCCCCGCCATGACTTGAAGTTCGCCGTCAGCCACGTAGAACAGCTCGTCAGAGAGGGTGTGATAGTGCGGCATCGCACCGTCCGCGCCGCGGGTCATCGTCACCTCGACGGTGCTGACCGACCCGCCCGCCTCGCCTGAGTCGATGAGCAACCGCACGGAGGTGGAAGGACCGCCAATCACCTCGGCATCTTGGGGCCTGCGGATGGCGGCGGGGCGGGAATCGGTAGTCATGCGCGCTCCAGGTAATTCGATGGGAGATAATTCGATACAAAATTATATTACATCGAATAACATCTGGTCTTGTGGGCGCGGAGAAGACAGATGCGGTGGACGTGATCCAAGAGCAATGGCGGCGAGAGCGGCCAGACCTGGACGGTACGGCCATGGCCGTCCTCGGGCGGCTCGGCCGGCTCGCGGCCGCGGCAAGTGACCGAATCGAATCGGTATTCACCGCACACGGATTACAGCGCGGCGAGTTCGATGTTCTTGCGACACTGCGGCGTTCGGGCAAGCCTTACGAGCTCAACCCCTCCGGCCTCGCCGACACTCTGATGATGTCGCGAGCCGGCATGACCAACCGCCTGGACCGGCTGGAGAAGGCCGGTCTGGTGCGACGAATCGCGGACGTGGACGACCGGCGCGCAATCCGGGTCGCGCTCACCAACCGAGGCCTGCATCTTGTCGACATCGCCGTGACCGAGCACTTCGAGAACGAAACCAACATCCTGTCCGTGCTCTCAGATCGGGACCGCCACGAGTTCGACCGCATAACCCGGCTGCTGCTGGCCAGTTTCGAAGACGGTGCGTGACCCGTTACCCGATGTGCAGCGGATCGATCTGGACCCGCACCGGCTCCTGATCATGGCGGGCGCTGAGCACGCCGGTCGCCCGCCGTAGGGCCGCGGCCAGCACCAGCCCACGGTCGCGCGAGACCCGCACCAGCATCCGGTGCACCGGAGCGTCGGGGTCGATACCGGGCGGACGACGGGCGCCGAACGGCAGATCGACCGGACCGAGCACCTCGGCATCGGGCGGCAGCGCAGCGGCTTCCAGCAGCGCGTCCGCCGCCGCCGGGAGGCCGTCGACGGCGGCGAGGTGCACCGCGGGCGGCAGGCCGACCTCGGCGCGGCCGTCGAGTTCGGCCTCGGCATGCCCGACCGGGTCCCAGCGCACCAGCGCCTGCACCGTCGGGATCGACGATTCGGCCACCACCGCCACCGTGCCGCCGGCCGCACGGTCCAGCACCATGGCCGACGTCAACATCCACCGGCGCAGCGTGTCCTCGGCGGCCCGCAGATCCTGGCGCCCCAGCAGCGCCCACCCGTCCAGCAGCAGCGCCGCGCCGTAACCGCCGTCGGCGCGCGGTTCGGCACCCGGGGTCGCCACCACGACCGCGGGACGGGCAGGCACCTCCGTCACGACGGCGTCACCGCCCGAGGTGACGACCGGCACCCCCGGAAACGCCCGGCCCAGCTCCTCTGCGGTGCGCCGGGCACCGACCACCACGGCTCGCACCGCATCCGAGCCACACCGACCGCAGCGCAGCGCACTGTCCTGGCGGCCGCACCAGCGACAGACCGCGCCGACGGTGTCGCGGTCCGGCAACGACAGCGGGCCGGTGCAGTGCCGGCACCGCGCAATCGTCCGGCATCTGCCGCACGCCAGCGCCGGCACGTAACCGCGGCGCGGCACCTGCACCAGCACCGGCCGGCCCGCGCTCAAGGCGGCCCGGGCGGCGCCCAGCGCCATCGACGGCAGCCGCGCGGTGCGGGCCGCCGCGTCGCGTTCGTGGGTGTGCGCGTCGTCGTCGAGCGCCACGACCCGTGGCGCCCGCGCGCGCACCACGCTGCGCGTGGCCACCAGATCGTGCGCCCATCTACTGCGCACCAACGCCTGTGCCTCGGCGGTGCGGGCGAAGCCACCGATCACTGCGCCGCAACGCAATTGGTGGGCGCGCAGCATCGCCACCTCGCGCGCATGCGGATACGGCGCACGCGGCTCGGCGAGGGAGTCGTCGCCGTCGTCCCAGACGACGACGAGCCCGAGGTCGGCAACGGGGGCGAACACCGCACTGCGCGTGCCGATCACCAGTCGGGCCTGACCCCGCAGCACCGACAGCCACCGCCGGTACCGCTGCGACGGGCCCAGGCCTGCCGACAGGGCCACGACCCGGGACTCGTCGACGAGCGTCACGGCCGCGGCGTGGACGGCGTCGACGTCGCGCTGATCCGGGACGATCAGCAGTGCCCCACGGCCGGCGTTGACGACGACGGCTGCCGCCTCGGCGAGCCGGCGGGCCCAGTCCTCCCCCGGCACCGCCTGCCACACGGCGCGCGCCGCCCGGCCCTCGGCGAGCGCCTCGAGGAACTGTTCGCCGCGGCCGTACTGCTGCCAGGCGCCGGCGTCGACGTCGTGTGAGGTGACCGGCGGGAGTTCCGGCGGCGCTTGTTTCTCCACCGTGGCGTGCCGCGGCGGAATGGCCAGCCGCAGCACGTCGGGACGGCTGCCGGCGTAGCGGGCCGCCACCGCGTCGGCGAGGCGCAGCACATCCGGCGTCAGCACCCGCTCGGCCGACACCACGCGGTCCAGCCAGCCGAGCTTGCCGGAATGATCGGTGTCCGAACGTCTTTCGAGAATGAATGCGTCGACCAGCCGGCCGTTGAACCGGACCTTCGCCCGGACGCCCGGCTGCGCGTCGTCGGACAGGTCGGCCGGCACCAGATAGTCGAACTCGCGGTCCAGGTGCGGCACCGACAACATCGGCAGCACCCGGGCCACGGGCTCGTGCTCGGCCTGCTGCCTGGTGACGGTCACGCAGCCGGTGTAGCAGACACGGCCGACACCGTCGACACCGTCCGGCCCGCGAGGAATCCGGCGGTGATCAGCAGCAGCGAGGCCGCGTACACCCACCAGATCGGGACCGCCAGCGTCTCGTTATCGAGCACGAACTTACTGATGCCGATCATGCCGTCACTCACCGCGAAACACAGGGCCCCGAGGGCGGTCCAGCGCGTCGGCAGGTCGGCGAACAGGGCCGTGCCCACCATGGCCACCAGGACCGCCATGTAGACGGTGACCGGGACGGTCATCTTCTGCGCGACCAGGCTCGGCCAGAACCAGATGATCAGCCCGAGACAGACGACGACCAGAACCCCGGCGCCGGCGGTGGCCGCCGGGGTACGCCGGGCCAGTGGCAGCAGCGCGGCCAGGAAACACAAGTGCGCGATCAGGAACGAGCCGAGGCCGAACACGAATCCCATGGGCCAGCCGGGCACGGCAAGCAGGAAGTCACCGCCCGCCGAGAACACCAGCGCGGCTACCAGCCAGCGGCGTTCCCGGACAATCGGGTGTCCGGCCGCCGCCACCGCCAGCAGCAGCGCGGGCAGCGCCTTGATCTCCGGTTGCAGGGCGAATTGCCCGGTCAGGTCGGCCCCCGACGGCAGTCGCAGCGCCGTCACGATGAGGAAGATGCCGTAGCCGGCGGCGACGACAGCGGCCCCCGCCCACAGCTGCCAGCGCGGTGCGTACGGTGAACTCATGTCGGACACTGTGCGTCCCCCGCTCGATCCCATTCTGCAAAAGGTACTGGAAGCAGTTCCGTTCCAATTGACCATGGACGGTGGCGTCGAAGCCGCCCGCGCCCGGTTCCGTGAGCTGCCCCGCAAGCCGGTGTTCCCGGAGGTCCGCGCCGAGGACCGCGTCATCGAGGGCGTGCCGGTCCGGGTCTACTGGCCTGCCGAAGTCGAAGCGTCGGCACCGGTCGTGCTGTTCTTCCACGGCGGCGGCTGGGTGGTCGGCGATCTCGACACCTATGACGGCACCGCCCGGCTGCATGCCGCCGGGACCGGCGCCGTCGTGGTGTCGGTGGACTACCGGCTGGCCCCCGAGCACCCGTTCCCCGCGGCGGTGGACGACGTCTGGGCCGTGACCCAGTGGGTGGTCGCGCACGCCGACGAGATCGGTGGCGACCCGAATCGTCTTGCGGTGGCCGGTGATTCGGCCGGCGGCAATCTGGCAGCGGCCGTCGCACAGCTGGCCCGCGATGCCAACATCACGCTGCGCGCCCAGCTGCTGTGGTACCCGGCGACCACGTGGGACACGTCGCTGCCGTCGTTCACCGAGAACGCCGACGCCCCGGTCCTGGGCCGGGACGCCGTCGGCGGCTTCTCGTTGCTGTACGCCACGGGCGTCGACCTGCGGAACCCGCCGGCCGCACTCGTCCCGGCGCGCGCCGAGTCGCTGGCCGGGCTGGCACCGGCCTACATCGCCGTCGCGGGACACGACCCGTTGCGTGACGACGGCATCCGGTACGGCGAACTGCTCACGGACGCAGGCGTTTCCGTCGAGGTACACAACGCCGAAACCCTGGTGCACGGTTACCTCGGCTACTACGGAGTGGTGCCGGCGACGACCGAGGCGGCCGACAAGGCGCTGGCGGCCCTGCGGGCTGCTCTGGGACCAGGGTTAGCCTGAAGCATGACCCTGGATGAGACGCCGGACATCCGTCCCGCCATCGACCCGATCCTGAAAGCCCTCCTGGACGCCGTGCCACTGGAGTTCACCATCGACGACGGCGTCGAGGTGGCCCGGGCCAAGATCGCCGCGATGCGGCCGCCCGCGGCGATGCTGCCCGAGCTGCGGATCGAGAACCGGGCGCTCGATTGCGGTGCAGCAGGCCAGATTCCGGCCCGTATCTACTGGCCGCCCATCGACGGCGAGACCCATCCGCTGCCGGTCGTGGTCTTCTACCACGGCGGCGGCTGGGCCATCGGTGACCTGGATTCCCACGACCATGTGGCCCGCGCCCACGCCATCGGCGCCCGCGCCATCGTGGTGTCGATCGAGTACCGGCTGGCGCCTGAGCACCCGTTCCCGGCCGCCATCGAGGATTCCTGGGCCGCGCTGCAGTGGGTCGGCGTGCACGCCGCCGAACTCGGTGGCGACCCGACGCGCCTCGCGGTGGCCGGCGATTCGGCCGGCGGCAACATCTCTGCGGTGATGGCGCTGCGGGCGCGCGACGCGGGTGGTCCGGCACTGACGTTCCAGCTGCTCTGGTACCCCGTCACCACCGGTGACGTATCGCTGCCGTCGTTCACGGAGAACGCCGACGCGCCCATGCTCAACAGCAATGTCACCGCGGCGTTCCTGGCCTGGTACCTGCCCGGCATGGACCTCAGCGACGCCTCGACGCTGCCAACCGACCTGGCCCCGGCGAACGCCGAATTACTGGAGGGTCTGCCGCCGGCGTACATCGGCACCGCCGAGCACGATCCGCTGCGCGACGACGGTGCGCGGTACGCCAAACTGCTTGCCGCGGCCGGGGTTCCGGTCGAACTGAGCAACGAGCCGACCATGGTGCACGGCTTCGTCAGCCTGGCCCTGGCCTCACCGGTGGCGACCGAGGCCACCAACCGCGGCATCGCGGCCCTGAAGGCTGCCCTCTACGTCTGACGGTTCCCCCGCGAATTCGGGCACCTCGGCTTGCGAGACGCAAAACTGTCGCTTTTGCGTCAAAAGCGACAGTTTTGCGTTTACTCGCGGAAGAATGGCGACCCATGACAACGCCTGATGTCCAAACGGTGATCGTCGGCGCCGGTTTCTCCGGGATCGGGGCCGGCATCCTGCTCGACCGGGCCGGGCTCGGTGACTACCAGATTCTCGAAGCCGGTTCCGGACCCGGCGGCACCTGGTTCTGGAACACCTATCCCGGTGTCGCGGTGGACATTCCGTCGTTCTCGTACCAGTTCTCCTTCGAGCAGAGCGCGAACTGGTCCCGCACCTATGCCAAGGGCCACGAGCTCAAGGCCTACGCCGAGCACTGCGTCGACAAATACGGACTGCGGGACCGGATCCGGTTCGGCACCGAGGTCACCGGCGCCGAGTACGACGACGACGCCGATCTCTGGCGGGTGCACACCAGCACCGGCACGCTCACCGCACGGTTCCTGATCAACGGCAGCGGCGTGCTGACGGTGCCCAAACCACCGGACATCGAGGGCGTCACCGATTTCGCCGGCATTACGCTGCACACCGCGCGCTGGGACAGCAGCATCGATCTGAGTGGCAAGCGCGTCGCGATCATCGGCACCGGGGCCTCGGCGGTCCAGGTGATCCCGGAGATCGCGCCGGTCGTGGCGCAGCTCACGGTGTTTCAGCGCACGCCCATCTGGTGCTTCCCCAAGCTCGACCTGCCGCTGCCGGCGGCCGCCCGGTGGGCCATGCGCATCCCGGGCGGCAAGACGCTGCAGCGGCTGGCCAGCCAGGCCTACGTCGAGCTGACCTTCCCGCTGTCGGCGCAGTACTACAGCGTGTTCCCGTTGGCGGACGGCGCGGCCCGGATGGGCCGGTCGTTCCTGCGCCGCGAGGTCCACGACCCGGTGATCCGCGACAAGCTCACCCCGCGCTACGCGGTGGGCTGCAAACGGCCGGGCTTCCACAACACCTACCTGGCGACCTACAACCGCGAGAACGTCAGTCTGGTAACCGAATCCATCGAGCGCATCACCCCCACCGGGGTACGCACCTCCGACGAGCACGAGCATGAGGCCGATGTGCTGATCCTGGCCACCGGGTTCAAGGTGATGGACGTCGACAGCGTGCCGACGTTCCCCGTCACCGGCGCCGGCGGCCACACCCTCGGCGAGTTCTGGGAGACGCAGCGACTGCAGGCGTACGAGGGCGTCAGCATCCCCGGCTTCCCCAACTTCTTCACCGTCATGGGACCGTACGGGTACGTCGGTTCGTCGTATTTCGCGCTGATCGAAGCCCAGGTTCACCACATCGTGCGATGCCTGCAGCGGGCGGAAGAGGTTGGCGCCCAACGGGTCGAGGTCTCACAGGAGGCCAACGACCGCTACTTCGACGAGATGATGCGCAAGCGCCACCGGCAGGTGTTCTGGCAGGACAGCTGCCAGTCGGCCAACAGCTACTACTTCGACAAGAACGGCGACGTTCCGCTGCGGCCCGCCACCACGGTGGAGGCCTACGTCCGCAGCCGCCGGTTCGACCTCGACGACTACGAGTTCAGCGCGTGAGTGTTTCGGGGCGGCCGTGTGATCGGTCGAATTCCGCTGCTCGGTGACCCGTTTCGTTCAGAATTCAGTTCGCGGCTGCGGTGCCGGCTATTCATCGGCGAGTGGTAGGCGCACCTCGAAGCGCGCGCCCGTTTCGAGGTTGTGGGCCGACAAGGTGCCGCGATGGGCCTGTACCAGGCCCGCTGCGATGGCCAGCCCCAGACCGGATCCGCTCGGCAACGAAGAATCGGTGCGCGGCACGCGGCCGTTGGACCCCCGGTAGGCGACGTCGAAGACCCTGGCCAGATCGGCCTCGTCGATGCCTACTCCGGTGTCGTCGACGCGGGCCCAGGCACCGTCGGCGTCGCGACCGAGGGTCAGTTCGACCCGGCCTCCCTCTGGGGTGTGGGCGATCGCATTGGCCACCAGATTGGACAGCACCCGTACCAGGGCTCGGTCGCTGCCGACCACCCGGACGGGTTCGGCCGGTAACTGAGCGGCCAGCTGAACCCCGGCCCGCTCCGCGGCGATTCGGTGTGCGGCCATCACATCATCGACCACCTCATCGAGTGCGACGGTGTCGTGTGCCGGCTGCACCGCGCCGGCATTGATCTTCGACATCTCGAAAAGGTCATCGACCATCTCGGACAATCGAATCGATTCCTGCTCAATGTGTTTGGCGTGTGCGCGCACCTCGGTGCTGTCCACGACGCCATCAGAGATCGCTTCAGACACCGCACGGATACCGGCGAGCGGGGTGCGCAGATCGTGGCTGACAAAGGCCACCAGCCGGCGTCGGGATTGTTCGGCGGCGCGTTCGGAGGCGCGAATCTCCTGCTCCCACACCGTTCGACGAGCTTGATAGCGGGCCAACATCACGGCCGCTGGGATGGTCACTACCGCGACGATGACCAGTACCACCGCGATCCGTTCGAAGGTCTCGGTGATCATGAAGCCGCTGGCACCGAGCACGCCCGTGAAAGTCGCGAGGGTCGGAATCAGCACCAGCGCCACCATGCTGATCGCCAACGACCACGAGCGGGCCAGACGGATCAGCACGGCGCCGGCCACTACTACCGGCACCGAGCAGGCCAGTGCCCAACCGACGATCGCCCACAGTTCAGTTGCCGGCATCGTCGCTTCCCCACAGGTAGCCGCGCCCCCACACCGTCTGAATACGGTGTGCCTCACCAAGTTTGGACCGCAGCCGTTTGATATGCACTGTTACCGTCGACTGATCACCGAAATCCCACTGCCACACCAGCTTCAGTAGCTGCTCGCGGGAGTACACGGTGCCGGGATGGGTCAGTAGGAACACCAACAAGTCAAATTCACGGTTGGTCAGGCTCACCGCGACGCCGTCGATGGTCACCGAATGGCCGGTAGTCGACACCTGTAGCGCACCGTTGGTGATCTCCAGAGGCCCGGCCAGATCCCGAGCCGGCACCCGCCGTAGCACCGAACGCACACGTAACGCGAGCTCGCGGGCGCTGAAGGGTTTGGTGATGTAGTCATCAGCGCCGGCCTCCAAACCAGCGATCCGGTCATCCTCCTCGCCGAGCGCCGTCAAGAGGATCACCGGCAATGCGTACCCGTCGCCACGGCGCATGCTGCGGCACAACGTCAGCCCGTCGGGTCCGGGCATCATGACGTCCAGCACCGCCATGTCGACACGCACCGAATCCAGCAGCGCCAGTGCCTCATTGCCGTCGCGCGCGATAGAGACGTCATGTCCGTCGCGTTCCAGATACCGGCGCACCACATCACGCACGACGGGATCGTCATCTGCGATCAATACCCTCGTCACACCGGACAGCCTAGCCCGCCAGCAACCCTGGCCATGGCTTCTACCAGCAACTATGTCATAGTTTCGTCATCATTTGGGCCTTGGCGACGGCGCACAGCCCGTCCTACGGTCGAGGCATGTCCTGCTCCGCGATCACGGTGATCCTGCCGTGTTTGAATGAGGCCGAGTCGCTGCCCGCGATTCTGGCCGTCCTCCCAAGCGGATACCGGCCCCTGGTGGTTGACAACAACAGCACCGACGGTACGGCTGCGGTGGCGCGGGCCTACGGCGCCGACGTAATCACCGAACTGGAGCCCGGATACGGCGCGGCGGTTCACGCCGGCGTGCAGGCAGCGCAGACGCCGACGGTTGCGGTGCTCGACGCCGACGGGTCCTTGGATCCGCGGGCACTGCCCTATTTGGTTGCGAGGCTTGACCACGGTGCCGATCTGGTCATCGGGCGGCGCCGCGCGGTTCCTGGATTGCGTTGGCCCTGGCACGCCCGACTGGGCACCGCGGTGGTGTGTTGGCGATTGCGGAGCCGATACGGACTGCCGGTGCACGACATCGCGCCCATGCGGGTGGCCCGGCGCGACGCGCTGCTGGGCCTCGGTATCACGGATCGTCGATTCGGCTACCCACTGGAACTGTTGGTGCGCGCAGGGCAAGCGGGCTGGCAGGTGGTCGAAACCGATGTCAGCTACGGCCCACGCACCGGCGGCAAATCGAAGGTCAGCGGTTCGTTGCGCGGCAGTTTCCTTGCCGCACTGGACTTTTGGCGGGTGATCGCATGACGGTTCCGGTGACGGTGCTGGTGATGGCCAAAGCGCCCGTACCTGGTCTGGCCAAGACCCGGTTGGCCCGCACCTTGGGCCCCACGGCAGCGGCTGAAGTCGCCGCCGCCGCGCTGCTGGACACGCTGGACGCGGTGGCCGCGACGGCCGTTGCCGCGCGCATGGTGGCGGTGACCGGCAATCTCGATTCCGCGCGCCGGGCCGACATGATTCGGGACCGGCTGGCGGATTTCACCGTTGTTCCGCAGCGGGGCGATGATTTTGGTGAGCGCCTGACCAACGCGCACCACGATGCGTCGGGACTGGGATACCCGGTGCTACAGATCGGCATGGACACCCCGCAGGTCACTGCCGCGTTGCTAACGGCGTGCGCGCTTCGGTTGCTTCGCACCGAATCGGTGCTGGGGCCGGCCAGCGATGGTGGCTGGTGGCTGCTCGGGCTGCACAACGGCGTCGGTGCCGACTGCCTGCGTACCGTTCCGATGTCGCAATCCGATACCGGGGCCCGGACGCAGCGCGCTCTGGCGAACGCCGGCCTGGCCGTCGATTTGGTGCCTGAACTACGCGATGTCGACGTCATGGACGACATCGCCGCCGTGCGCGCGTGCTGTCCGCAGGGCAGTCGGTTCCGGAGCCTCACTGCTGCGATCAGGAGCTGACGTGTTCGGAAACCTGTATGAGCGTGCACTGGTCGGGGAACGGTGCTGGGTCCGCCAGGACGACGGCAGCCGCCAGCGTCTGCCCGTGCACAACTGGCTGGGTGGTCGCCGGGCGGATCGGCGGTTCGATCGGGCGATTCTTGCACTATGCGACGGGCCGACCATCGACCTCGGATGCGGACCAGGCCGCCTGGTGGCCGATCTGATCCGGCGCGGCGTCCCGGCGCTCGGCGTCGACCAGTCCGCCACCGCCGTCGAACTTGCCCGGCGCAGCGGTGCACCCGCGCTGCGCCGCGACGTCTTCGACCCGCTCCCTGGCATAGGCCGGTGGCAGACCGTACTGCTCGCGGACGGTAACGTCGGGCTGGGCGGTGACCCGACCCGCGTGTTGCGCCGCGCTGCCGATCTGCTTCGGCGCGGAGGCCTGTGCGTCGCCGAATTCGACTCAGCCCCAACCGGAGTGAGAATTCAATGGGTACGCCTGGAATCGGCGCGGACGGTCGGGCCGTGGTTCCGGTGGGCGACGGTCGGCGTGGACAGTGCGGCCAGCATCGCCTGCAACGCCGGCTTGAAGGTCATCGACATGCATCCGGTCGGAGACCGGATGCTCGCGCGTCTGGCGTTGCGATGAGCCGCACGGAGCTACGCAGCACCGCAGTCACCGCGCGCGTCGGCATGATGCTGGGCATCGCGATCACGCTGTGTTTCGTCACCGGGTTGATCAGCCACCTCATTCAGCATCCGCAGCCGTGGTTCTACTGGCCCACCCACCCAGTCTGGCTGTACCGGCTGACCCAAGGGACACACGTCGCCTCCGGCATCGCGGCCATTCCGCTGACCGTGGTCAAGCTGTGGTCGGTATGGCCCAAACTGTTTGAGCGTCCAATCATCGGCGGCATCACCAAGCAACTGGAGCGACTCTCGATCCTGGTACTGGTGGGTGCCATCCTGTTCGAGCTGTCCACCGGGCTGCTCAACATCGCGCAGTGGTACGCGTTCCGATTCTTTTTCACCACCACGCATTACGCGGTGGCCTACTTAGCCGCGGGCGCGGTCCTGGTCCACATTGCGGTGAAACTGCCGGTGATTCGCCAGACACTCGGGGAGCCGCTGGACGATGTTGCCGCCGGCGGGCCAGTGGGCCTCACGCGACGCACCGTGTTGCGGGGCACCGGGATCGCTGTCGCAGTCGCGACTTTGGCCACCGCCGGGCAAAGTGTCGCATGGCTGCGCCGGGTCTCGTTGCTGTCGCCACGCTCCGGTACAGGACCCCAAGGCATTCCGGTCAACCGGACGGCGATCGCGGCCGGTGTGCTGCAAGCTGCTGGGTCGCCGAACTATCGGCTCACCGTCGTCAACGGCACCAACAGCCGCGCGTTCTCGGTGGCGGAGCTGAATGCTATGCCGCAGCACACATTCCACCTGCCGATCGCCTGCGTCGAAGGATGGAGCGCTGACGCCGAGTGGACCGGCGTCGTGCTCGCAGACCTGATCGCCATGGTGGGCGGATCGTCGCGCGCCGACGTGCGGATGATTTCGCTGGAGCCGCCGGGCCCGTATTCGCGCACCGTGCTGCCCGCGCGTCACGCTCGGGATGGTCAGACGTTGGTGGCGCTCAAGCTCAACGGGGAAATCCTAGATCTCGACCATGGCTACCCGTGTCGGCTCATTGCGCCATCGAGACCTGGCGTTTTACAGACCAAATGGCTGTCGCGAATCGAGGTGATGCCATGAGGGTCACCCGGGTGCTGCTGATGATCTCGGGTCTGGCGCTGGCCGGGTACGGTGCGACCTTGGTGTTCGATAATCCGCCGATCATCATGATGCGCATAGCCGTATGGGCGTTGGTGGCGGTCGCCGTGCACGACGTGGTGTTCGCTCCGCTGTGCGTGGCACTGGGGTTCGCGGCGCACCGGATCCTTCCGGTAACTTGGCAGGCGCCGGTAGCGGTGGCCGCGTTGTGTTCGGTGGTGCTTGGCTTGCTTGCGATCCCGGTCTTCGACAAGCCGGGCATGCATCTGGACAACATGACCGTACTGGATCGTGATTACCATGCCGGGCTGTGGATTTCGCTGGCGGTGGTGTGGGTGTGCGTACCCGCTTATCTGCTGGCCCGGCGGCTGTTACCAGTTCGTCAGAATCAGGTGGTTGAGGGCGAGGGCGCCGACGACGTTGGCGGCCAGCCACCAGCGCCGTGATGGCGCCGGCAGTAGCGCGCCGGCGGCAGTCAGCCAGACCGTGAACGGCAGCCAGATCCGTTCGGTCTCAGCTTTGCTCAGCATGCTCAGGTCGGCACACGTGATCGCCAACAGTGCGGCGAGTGTCAGCAGGTGAACGCCGCTTCGGCGACGGAGCGCGGCGCGGTCGAATGCCAGGCTCAGTCCGGCGACGCTGCCCAGGCCGATCGCACACACCACAGCTGCCAGGTTGGCCCACGACCAGTACTGGAAGGGACGGTTCATGGCGATGCCTTGCCAATACCGTTGCTGCACGAGGGTATAACCGTCGAACCACCAGAAGCCCGTTGCGGCGAAGGCGCCGACCACGGCCAGCGCCGCCACCACCGCGGAGGCGAGTGCCCGGATCGCCGTTCGGCGGTCCGGTGCGGTGATGAGGACTGCGACAGCCGGGATGGCCATCAGGGCGAGGCCGTAGTTGAGGAATATGCTCCACCCCAGCAGCAGCCCCGCGCCGGTGCCGGTGAGCAAGGGGTGTCTGTTGCGGGTGGCCAGCGCCAGCAGCGCGATGCCCCATGCGGCCACGCCCGCGAAGTAGCCGTCGGCCGACACCGCGATCCAGATGACGGTGGGTGCCACGGCAACAAAGGGTGCGGCCGCTCGGGCGGTGGCCTCGTCGCTCAGCGTGCGCAGCGTTACGACGATCGCGGCAGAGGCACTGGAGCCGACCAACACACACCACACTGCCGCCCAGGCGCCGCCGCCCAGCCCGATCCGATCCAGCCAGACGAAGGTCAGCAGCGCTCCAGGTGGATGACCCGAGACGTGGGTGATCCACGAGTGTGGTTGGAAATCAAGGATTCTGGATGAGAAGGCCCGCAACGTCTCGGGAATGTCGGTGATGCTCGGTACCTGCCGTAGGTATTCGTGCTGCGCGGTCAGCCGACCCGCGAACCCGCGCTGCCAGCCGTCGACCATTGCCAGCGAGAAGGCCCAGGCGCACGACACCGCCCACACAGTCATGGGCACCGCCGGCCACGGCAATCGGGCGGCCACCGTCGGACCCCACAGCACTGCGGCCACCGCGATCAGCACGGCCGGCCCCGTGCCCCAGCCGACGTGAGCGTTCCACCAGCCAAAGATGGGCGCAGTCTGCGCGAAACTGCGGATCTGGGCGGGGGTGCTGTTGATCAGCGGGGTGACGATCCCCAGGTGCAGATGCGGTACTGCGAACGCGACGACCACGAGCATCAGGCCTAGCGAGGAGGCTGCCGCTGTCCGACGGCGAATGTTCACGACTGCCAGCCTAAGAGTGGGCTGTCGGTGAGGCGGTGACAATTCGCGGAACTGGTCGGGTGGTCACCAATCGGTAAGAAGCTTACGAAAGACACGGCATTACAGTGGTATTTGGCATCTTCGGTACGCACCAGCCACCGACGTGCTGCCGGCGACAACGGCGTTGTGGAAGATGAATCCCCTTGGAAGACAACGAAAGAGTGCTGTGATGAAGACAGTGATCCTAGGCTTGGGTGCGGCGGCTCTCGCGATGGTGGCGTTCGCTCCGATCGCATCGGCAGCACCGGCGGACGCGGTGATCAACGATCTGCGCGCGGAAGGCTATCTCGTGCAAATCAACCAGACGCCGACAGCTCCGCTCAACGCATGCTCGGTCAGCAGTGTCCGGAAGCTGGACGGCGGAGCCTCGTCTGCCCTCGTCGATGTCGTCTGCCCGGACGGCTGCTGAGGGCACCGTGCGGGTACTGCTGACCGGTGCCGCCGGCTTCATCGGTTCGAGCGTCTGGACTGCGCTGGCCGCGGCCGGGCACGAGGTTGTGGCGGTCGACGCCATGCTCAGTGCAGCACACGGCGCAGGAGCGGTTCCCCCTGATGGCTGCCGAGTGCACGATGTTCGGGACGCTGACGCACTGTCGGTGCTGCTCGACGGAGTCGACTTGGTCTGCCACCAGGCCGCCATGGTCGGCGCGGGCGTCAATGCCGCCGATGCGCCGCTGTACGGCGGACACAACGATTACGCCACGACGGTGTTGCTCGCACAGATGTACGCCGCGGGTTGCCGGCGGCTGGTGCTCGCGTCATCGATGGTGGTCTACGGCCAGGGGGGCTACGAATGTCCACGACACGGACCGGTCGACCCACTGCCGCGCCGCCGAGCCGACCTCGACGCCGGTGTGTACGAACACCGATGCCCGCTCGGTGACAACGAACAGCTGCACTGGCGCACAGTCGGCGAGGACGCCCCGTTGCGGCCGCGCAGCCTGTACGCAGCAAGCAAGGCCGCGCAGGAGCACTACGCGCTGGCCTGGGCCGACGCGGTGGGCGGGTCGGTTGTCGCACTGCGCTATCACAATGTGTACGGCCCGCGTATGCCCCGGGACACCCCGTATTCCGGGGTTGCGGCCATCTTCCGGTCTGCCTTGGAAAACGGTTCCGTCCCAGACGTTTACGAAGATGGCGGACAGATGCGCGACTTCGTCCATGTTGATGATGTGGCGGCGGCCAACGTCGCCGCGACGACGTACGACGGCGGCGGCTTCACCGCGTTCAATGTATGTTCCGGACACCCGATCACGATTCGCGAAGTGGCTGAGCAGCTGTGCGTTGCCCGCAACGCCCCGCCGCCCAAGATCACCGGCCAGTACCGCAGCGGCGACGTCCGCCACATCGTTGCCGATCCCGTATGCGCCACACAGGAACTCGGATTCAGCGCGGCAATACATCCACGAGACGGGTTGCGTGACTTCGCCTTTGCGTCATTGCGGGGCTGAAGAGCCGCACGGTCCCACACGCGAATGCCCCCGCACGCCGTGGCATGCGGGGGCATTCGCGTGTGCAGAAGGGGCTTAGACCGAAGCCTTCAGGTCGTCGACCTTGTCGAGCTGCTCCCACGGCAGTTCGATGTCGGTGCGGCCGAAGTGGCCGTACGCGGCAGTCGGCGCGTAGATGGGGCGCAGCAGGTCGAGGTCGCGGATGATCGCGCCGGGACGCAGGTCGAAGACCGAGGTGATGGCCTTCTCGATGCGGGCCGGGTCGAAGTGCTCGGTACCGAAGGTCTCGACGAACAGACCCACCGGGGCGGCCTTACCGATGGCGTAGGCCACCTGGACCTCGACGCGGTCGGCCAGGCCGGCGGCGACGACGTTCTTGGCCACCCAGCGCATGGCGTACGCCGCGCTGCGGTCGACCTTTGACGGGTCCTTGCCCGAGAAGGCGCCGCCGCCGTGGCGGGCCCAGCCGCCGTAGGTGTCGACGATGATCTTGCGGCCTGTCAGGCCGGCGTCACCCATCGGGCCACCGACGACGAAGTTGCCGGTCGGGTTGACCAGCAGCCGGAAGTCGGAGGTGTCCATGGTGTCGTGCGCCAGGTCGGCCAGCACGGTCTCCACGACGTGGCGACGGATGTCCGGGGCCAGGGTGCCGTCCAGGTCGACGCCCTCGGCGTGCTGGGTCGACAGCACCACGGTGTCCAGGCGGACCGGGACGTTGTCGCGGTATTCGATGGTGACCTGGGTCTTGCCGTCGGGCCGCAGGTAGTCGACGGTGTTGTTCTTGCGGACCTCGGTGAGGCGGCGCGAGAGCCGGTGCGCGAGCGCGATCGGCAGCGGCATCAGCTCGGGGGTGTCGTTGATGGCGTAGCCGAACATCAGGCCCTGGTCGCCGGCGCCCTGGGCGTCCAGCGGATCACCGGCGCCCTCGACGCGCGCCTCGTGGGCGGTGTCGACGCCGGCGGCGATGTCCGGGGACTGCGCGCCGATGCCGATGTTCACGCCACAGGTGGCGTAGTCGAAGCCCTTGTCGGAGTGGTCGTAGCCGATCTGGCGGATCCGGTCTCGGACGATCAGCGGGATGTCGGCAAACGCTTCCTTGGCGCTGGTGGTCACCTCGCCCACGACGTGTACCTGACCCGTGGTCACCAGAGTCTCCACTGCAACCCGCGACTTGGGATCCTGCGCGAGCAGCGCGTCCAGCACAGAATCGCTGATGGCGTCGCAGATCTTGTCCGGATGTCCTTCGGTCACTGACTCGCTGGTAAACAGCCGACCTTCACTCACGTCGCAAATCCCTTCCAAAACTTTAGTCCGCGCATAATATCCACGCCTGGCCAACAACTGTCGGGTACCCCTGCACAGCAAACCCGTTCCGCGGCGCGGTTCAGGTGATGTTCATTCGTCTTTGCCGCGCAGGAACGCCGTGATCGCATCGGCGATGCGACTGGCCATCAAGGTCTTGGACCCGTGCTCCAGCGCCGACTCGGCCCCGTCCGACGCCAGCAGCCAACCGTCGTTGACGTCGACCTCGAAGGCCCTGCCATTCCCCACCGCGTTGACAACCAGCAGGTCACAGCCCTTGCGCTGCAGCTTCGCCCGCGCGTGGAACAGCACGTCGCCGTTGGCATCGCCGGTTTCGGCGGCGAATCCGACGATGGCGCGCAGGCTCGGCAGCTGACCGTCGCTGCGCGCCCGCACTGCGCCGGCCAGGATGTCGTCCGTTCGCGTCAGTTCAATGACGGGCGCGGCATCCGCTTCGCCGGGGCCGTGCGTCTTTTTGATCTTGGTGGTCGCTACCTCGGTGGGACGGAAGTCGGCCACCGCGGCGGCCATCACGAGGACGTGCGCGTCGGACACGTACTTGAACACCGCGTCCCGCAGTTGCGCCGCCGAGCCGATGTGCACGACATCGACGCCGGCCGGGTCGGCCAGGCCCACGGTGTTGCCGGCGATCAGGGTGACCTCGGCGCCGCGCTGGGCCATGACACGGGCCACGGCGTAGCCCTGCTTACCGGAGCTGCGGTTGCCGATGAAGCGGACCGGGTCGATGGCCTCGCGGGTGCCTCCGGCGGTGACGACGACCTTGACGCCGGCCAGATCGCGGGGCAGCGCGTCGCCGCGTTCCAGCAGCAGCTGGGCGAACGTGGTGATCTCTTCGGCCTCAGGCAGCCGTCCCGCACCGCTGTCGGCGCCGGTGAGGCGTCCGGAGGCGGGGTCCAGGACGATGGCGCCCCTTCGTCGTAGCGTGGCGACGTTCTCGACGGTGGCCGGGTGCATCCACATCTCGGTGTGCATCGCCGGGGCGAACAGCACCGGACACCGCGCGGTCAGCAGTGTGGCGGTCAGCAGATCATCGCCACGGCCCGCCACCGCACGCGCCATCAGGTCGGCGGTGGCCGGTGCGACCACCACCAGGTCGGCCTCCTGGCCGAACCGGACGTGGGGTACCTCGGAGACGTCCTCGAACACTCCCGTGTGGACGGGATTGCCGGACAGTGCCTCGAAGGTGGCGGCGCCGACGAACTTCAGCGCCGACTCGGTCGGCACCACGCGGACCGAATGACCGGCCTCGCTCAGCTGACGAACCAGGGTGCACGCCTTGTAGGCGGCGATACCTCCGGCGACTCCGACGACGATGCGCTTGCGGTCGGCCATGTTCGGCGCCTACGCGGCCTTACTCGCCCTCGGTGTGCTCGAGCAGGTCGCCGTGGATCTCGCGCATGGCGATCGACAGCGGCTTCTCCTGCAGACCCGGCTCGACCAGCGGGCCGACATACTCGAGGATGCCGTCGCCGAGCTGGTTGTAGTAGTCGTTGATCTGGCGCGCCCGCTTCGCGGCGTAGATCACCAGCGCGTATTTGCTCGACACGCGATCCAGCAGCTCGTCGATCGGCGGGTTGGTGATACCCAGCGGCGTGTCGTAGGCGATGGCGGCGTCGGAGTCGATGCTCTCGACAGTGGTGCTCACGAAGGATTCTCCCGGCGTTCGGCGTAAAGATTGGTGTCGCTATCAGCGATATCTGTGCGGTGCTGCGCAGACCGCTCAGCGGCCCACCAGCAAGGATACCAATTCTGCACAGGCGGATTCCAACTGACTGTTGACAACAGTCACATCGAAACTGTCCTGAGCGGCAAGTTCGGCCCGCGCGGTGGCCAGACGACGGGCCTGTACCTCGGCACTCTCGGTGCCGCGGCCGATGAGGCGGCTCTCCAACGCTTCCCAGCTGGGCGGCGCGAGGAACACCGTCAGCACCTCCGGCATGGCTTTCTTGACGGCCCGCGCGCCGGCCAGATCGACCTCGATGAGAACGGGTTGACCAGCGGTGATGGCTTCCCGGACCGGCCGGGCGGGGGTGCCGGAGCGCTGCAGCCCCCCGTGGATTTCGGCCCACTCGAGCAGCTCACCGTCATCGATGAGACGCTGGAATTCGTCGGCCGAGACGAACCTGTAGTCGACACCGTCGACCTCGCCCGGACGCGGCGCGCGCGTCGTGGCGGAAACACTGAAATGCAGGTCGGGCACCCGCTCGCGCAGGCAGCGCACGACCGTGGATTTGCCCACGGCAGAGGGGCCGGACAGCACAACAACGCGGTTCATCGCCGTCCGGCCCCTACTGCTCGTCAGTCGTGCGTCAGGTCAGGAAAAGTCGAACTTTTCCAGCAGGGCCTTGCGCTGACGGTCGCCCAGGCCGCGCAGACGGCGGGTCGGAGCGATCTCCAGCTCGGTCATGATCTCCTGCGCCTTGACCTTGCCGACCTTGGGCAGGGCTTCCAGCAGAGCGGAAACCTTCATCTTGCCGAGGACCTCGTCGGTCTCGGCGTCCGTCAGGACCTGCTTGAGGTTGGTGCCGCCGCGCTTGAGCCGGTCTTTCAACTCGGCACGTGCTCGACGTGCGGCAGCAGCCTTCTCCAACGCTGCCGCGCGCTGTTCGTCGGTCAACTGGGGAAGGGCCACGGGTTCCTCCGTATCTCCGTCAAATAATTTCTGTCACGGCTGGGGTGAACCAGCCAGCGACGACGACCGTACCCACGCTTCCCGACAAGCGCTAACCCCACCCCCCGGGTAACGAAGCTAAAACCCCAGCGTGTAGTGCGAACGGCGGCTCCAGACGGTCGCGAAGTGCAAACTCTGCCGGGGCGGTCGACAAGCGGTGCGGTCACAGATCCGCCTGCGTATCAAGGGTTTTGGGCACTCAGCGGGATGACGGCCGATCCGCCGCCGCGCGGCCGGGCGCATTTTCGGGCCGTCATCCGGGTTGATTCAGGAAAATTTTCGCAGGTCACGGCGTGTCGGGCGTGTCGGTGCCGGGCCGAGCGGGTCGGCGCTGCACCGCCGAGCCCGAGACCCGATTTGGGCGGTTCGACCGCCCAAATCGACGGGTTTTTGCCTGTTCAACGGCCGGTTCAGCACCCCGCGGCGCGGCCGCCGCAACGCAGATGTGCGCGCCCATGCCACGTTGGCAAACTCGGCGCCCTCGCATGTTTCGGCACCACCGCGGCGGTAGATATCGAACCGAGACCACATTCGCGATGAAAGCGTTTACCGCCCAACGTTTTCCCCCGTGGCCAGCCGTTTCACAGACAACGACCAGGAGCCTGAGGCCAAACCGTTGCGGCATGCACAGCACACACCTAACGACACCAAAGTGCGCACACATTAGGCCGTCCTAACTTCGGTTCCAGTGCGGCGCCATCACGCCCACCACGTGGTGAAGCACCACATGCAAGGGGTCCCACACCGAAGAGGACCCACCCCCGACACGAGGAGTGCAGCGATGAACTTCAAACGAGCGTTGACCGCATCCACCCTGGCCGCCGGTATCGGCGTCGCCGGATTGCTCGGCGTCGGCCTGGCCGGCGCCAATGCCGACCCGGGTCAATGCCCGCCGAACGCCCAGTGCGGCCAGCACGACGACCACCGCGATGACAACCGCGGTCCGGGCGACAACCGGGGTCCAGGTGACAACCGCGGCCCGGCCGCCCCCGTCGGTCGCGACGACAACTGGCACGACAACCAGGGCCGCGACTGGCAGCACCGCGGCATCGACGATGCCCGCTTCGACCACCAGCCGTTCGACTACAACGGCCAGTGGGTGAACCCGGTGTGGGACAACGGCCACAACGCCTGGGGCTTCTGGCTGGGCCCGATCTGGATTCCGCTGTGATCGACGCTCGCTGACCGCACTGCGACAACGCGAACGGCCCACCACGACGAGTAGTGGGCCGTTCGCCGGTCTTCGACCCGCCAGGACGGTGCCGTCGCAAACTTTCATCCGCAAACAGTCAGCATCCGATCACCGACTCTACCAGCGTGAATCATGCCGAGAAAATGCCTGATCATCAACGTCATCGCAGGCCAGGGTGGGTATTTGCAGCAAACCTACCGGGGCCTCGATTCAGTACCGCTGTCACATACACAGCACACACATAAGTTCAACTAAGTGCATGCAAATCGGGCGGCCGTAGCGTCAGGTGGAGTGTGGCGAAACCACGCTCACCACTAACGCAGAAAACTATTTCTATAGCTAGAGACCTATAGCTAGAGACGGAGTGCAGCGATGAACATCAAGCGCGCGTTGACCGCATCTACCGTGGCCGCCGGTATCGGTGCCGCCGGACTGTTCGGCGTCGGGCTGGCGACGGCCGGCGCCGACCCGGGATGGTGCCCGGCCGGCGCACCGTGCGGGGGCCACGACGACCACCGCGGCGACGGTGGCTGGGGTCGTGGCGGTGACTGGCAGCGTGGCGGTGACTGGCAGCGCGGCGGTGACTGGCAGCGCGGTGTCGACTGGCACCAGGACCGCGACGGCTGGCGTGATGACCGCGGCCGCGACTGGTACCACCGCGGCATCGACGACGCCCGCTGGGACCACCAGCCGTTCGACTACAACGGCCAGTGGGTCAACCCGGTGTGGGATGCCGGATTCAATGCCTGGGGCTTCTGGCTGGGCCCGATCTGGATCCAGCTGTGACGGGTTATCCGGCGAGGTAGGCCACCGCGTCGCGCAGCCGCTCCCCCGCTGCGCGCACGGCGGCGACGTCCGGTCCGGCACGAAGTACCTCGCGGGATACCGCGGGCAGCAAGGTGCCGGGCCGGGCTCCGCCGAGTCCGGCGAGCGCGTCCGGGCGTCCGCCCTGCGCGCCGACGCCGGGGAGCAGCACCGGTCCGCCCAACTGGGACAGATCAGGGACCTCGGCCAGCGTGGCGCCGACCACGACGCCCACCGAGCCGTCGCCGGCGGCATTGACCGCGGCAGCGTTGTTCACTGACGCGACGGAATCGACGATCGACTGCGCCACCGTGCGCCCGCCCGCCACGGCACGCTGCACCGACGCACCCTCCGGGTTGGACGTGGCGGCCAGCACGAACACGCCACGCCCGCCCGCGGCCGCGACATCGAGCAGCGGCTGCAGCGAGCCGAAGCCGAGGTACGGCGACGCCGTCACCGCATCGGCAGCCAACGGAGAATCGCCCGCCCAGGCCTGCGCGTAGGCGGCCATGGTCGAGCCGATGTCGCCCCGCTTGGCGTCAGCCAGCACCAACACACCGGCCTCCTGCAACCGGGCGATGACCCGTTCCAGGACGGCGAAGCCCGCCGAACCGTAGGCCTCGAAGAACGCGACCTGTGGCTTGACGATCGCGAAGCCTGCGAACGCCTCGACGCAGATGTCGCTGAACTTCGCGACACCATCGGCCGACACCGGCAGACCCCAGGCGCTCAAGAGCTCGGGGTGCGGGTCGATGCCCAGGCACAGCGGACCCCGCTGTGCCATGGCGGCCCGCAGTTTGGGCCCGAAGCTCACTTGGCGCCCAGCTGGCTGTGCAGCTCCTGCAGCGACCGCACGCCGATGTCCCCGCGGATACCGGCCTCGATGCCCTGCACCGCGGCCGACGCACCCTGCACCGTCGTCACACACGGGATGCTGGCCGACACCGCGGCCGAGCGAATCTCGTAGCCGTCGATGCGGGGACCCGAGTTGCCGTACGGCGTGTTGATCACCATGTCGACCTCGCCGGCCTTGATGGCGTCGACCGCCGACATCGCCGGACGATCCGGGCTGGGCTCTTCGAAGTTCTTGCGCACGACCTCGCACGGAATGCCGTTGCGGCGCAACATCTCCGCCGTGCCCTCCGTGGCCAGCACGCGGAAGCCGAGATCGGCCAGGCGCTTGACCGGGAACACCAGCGAGCGCTTGTCGCGGTTGGCCACCGACACGAACACCGTGCCACCCGAGGGCAGCGAGCCGTAGGCCGCCGTCTGGCTCTTGGCGAAGGCGGTACCGAAATCGCTGTCGATACCCATCACCTCACCGGTCGACTTCATCTCCGGCCCGAGCAGCGAATCCACCTGGGAACCATCGGCTTTGCGGAACCGGTGGAACGGCAGCACGGCTTCCTTGACCGCGATCGGTGCGTTGGGTGCGACGCTGGCACCGTCGCTCTCGGCGGCCAGGATGCCTTCGGCGCGCAGGTCGGCGATGGTGGCGCCCAACATGATCCGGGCGCAAGCTTTTGCGAGTGGCACTGCTGTCGCTTTGGATACGAACGGCACCGTGCGGCTGGCGCGCGGGTTCGCCTCCAGCACGTAGAGCACGTCGTCCTTGAGGGCGTACTGCACGTTGAGCAGACCGACCACGCCGATGCCGTGGGCGATGGCCTCGGTGGCCTTACGCACGGCGGCAATGTCGGTGCGGCCCAGCGTGACAGGCGGCAGCGCACAGGCCGAGTCGCCGGAGTGGATGCCGGCTTCCTCGATGTGCTCCATCACGCCGCCGATGTACACCTCGGTGCCGTCGCACAGCGCGTCGACGTCGATCTCGATGGCGTCTTCGAGGAACCGGTCGACCAGCACCGGGTGCTCGGGCGAGAGCTCGGTGGCCCGCTCGATGTAGCCCTGTAGGGTCTGCTCGTCGTAGACGATCTCCATGCCGCGGCCGCCCAGGACGTACGACGGGCGCACGAGCACCGGGTAGCCGATGTCGGAGGCGATGCGGCGGGCCTGCTCGAAACTCGTTGCGGTGCCGAAGCGCGGCGCCGGCAGCCCGGCGGCGCGCAGCACCTCACCGAACTCGCCGCGGTCCTCGGCCAGGTCGATGGCCTTGGGGCTGGTGCCGACGACCGGCACGCCGGCCTTCTCCAGCCGCTCGGCCAGGCCCAGCGGGGTCTGGCCGCCGAGCTGCACGATCACCCCGACGACGCCGGGGCCGCCGGCGCCGGAGGCCTGCTCGGCGTTGTACACCTCGAGCACGTCCTCGAAGGTGAGCGGCTCGAAGTACAGCCGGTCGGCGGTGTCGTAGTCGGTCGAGACGGTCTCGGGGTTGCAGTTGACCATGACGGTCTCGAAACCGGCCTGGCTCAACGTGGTTGCGGCGTGGACACAGCTGTAGTCGAACTCGATGCCCTGCCCGATGCGGTTGGGGCCCGAGCCCAGGATGAGCACCTTGGGCTTCTCGGTCTGCGGCGCGACCTCGGTCTCGGCCGCGGGGTCCAGCTCGTAGCTGCTGTAGTGGTACGGCGTCTTGGCGTCGAACTCGGCGGCACAGGTGTCGACGGTCTTGTACACCGGCCGGATGCCGAGCCGCTCGCGCAGTGCGCGCACGCCGGCTTCGCCCGCCAATTCCGGTCGCAGCGCGGCGATCTGGCGGTCCGACAGGCCGCTGTGCTTGGCCCGGCGCAGCAGGCGCTCGTCGAGCACGGGTGCGTCGACGAGCTCGCCGCGCAGCGCCACCAGGGTGGCGATCTGGTCGACGAACCAGGGGTCGACGCCCGAGGCCTCGGCGACCTCTTCCACCGAACCGCCGAGCCGCAGCGCCTGTTCGATGTCGTAGAGCCGGCCGTCGGTCGCGGTACGCAGTCCGGTCAGCAGCTCATCGAGGGTCTTGTCGGGATCGTCCCCGGTCCAGAACCCGGTCCGCTTGGTCTCCAGCGACCGCATGACCTTGCCGAGTGCCTCGATGAAGTTACGGCCCAACGACATCGCCTCGCCCACCGACTTCATGGTGGTGGTCAGCGTCTGGTCGGCTCCCGGAAACTTCTCGAACGCGAACCGCGGTGCCTTGACGACGACGTAGTCCAGCGTCGGCTCGAAACAGGCCGGGGTTTCCTTGGTGATGTCGTTGACGATCTCGTCCAGCGTGTAGCCGATGGCCAGCTTGGCGGCGATCTTCGCGATCGGGAAACCCGTTGCCTTGGAAGCCAATGCGCTGGACCGCGACACGCGCGGGTTCATCTCGATGACGATGAGGCGGCCGTCGGCCGGGTTGATGGCGAACTGGATGTTGCAGCCACCGGTGTCCACACCGACCTCACGCAGGATCGCGATGCCCAGGTCACGCAGCTTCTGGTATTCGCGGTCGGTCAGGGTCATGGCGGGCGCGACGGTCACCGAGTCGCCGGTGTGCACACCCATCGGGTCGAAGTTCTCGATCGAGCAGACCACCACGACGTTGTCGCGGTGATCGCGCATCAGCTCGAGTTCGTATTCCTTCCAGCCGTAGATCGATTCCTCGATCAGCACGTTGGCCGTCGGCGACGCGGCCAGGCCGTCGCCGGCCATCCGCTCGACGTCTTCCTTGGTATACGCCATGCCCGAGCCGAGGCCGCCCATGGTGAAGGACGGCCGGACCACGACCGGCAGGCCGAGCTCGGCGACGGTGTCGCGGACCTCGTCCATGGTGTGGCAGACGCGGCTGCGGGCCGACTCCCCGCCAACCTTGGCGACGATGTCCTTGAACTTCTGCCGGTCCTCGCCGCGCTGGATGGCATCGAAGTCGGCGCCGATCATCTCGACGTCGTACTTCTCCAGCACGCCGTTCTCGTGCAGCGCGACGGCGGTGTTCAGCGCCGTCTGCCCGCCCAGGGTGGCCAGCACGGCGTCGATCTTGTTGCCGCGCTCGGCCTGTTGGGCGATGACCTTCTCGACGAAGTCCGGGGTGATGGGCTCGACGTAGGTGTTGTCGGCGTACTCCGGGTCGGTCATGATCGTCGCCGGGTTCGAATTGACCAGGCTGACCTGCAGGCCTTCGGCGCGCAGCACGCGGCACGCCTGGGTGCCCGAGTAGTCGAACTCGCAGGCCTGGCCGATGACGATCGGGCCGGACCCGATCACCAGGACGTGGTTGAGGTCTGTGCGGCGTGGCATTAGTAGGACTCCCCTGGCTTCTTCACCGACAATAGGTTGGCGAACTTGTCGAACAGGTACTCGGCGTCATGTGGACCGGCCGCGGCCTCGGGGTGGTACTGCACCGAGAAGGCGCGACCATTGAGCAGCGAAACACCTTCCACCACGCCGTCGTTGGCACACGTGTGGCTGACCACGGCACGGCCGAACGGGGTGTCGAACTCTTCTCCGGCCTCACCTTCGAGCGCGAAGCCGTGGTTCTGCGCGGTGATCGCGATGCGGCCGGTGGCCTGCTCCACGACCGGGATGTTGATGCCGCGGTGGCCGAAGGTCATCTTGTAGGTGGACCGGCCCAGGGCGCGGCCCAGAATCTGGTTGCCGAAGCAGATGCCGAACAACGGGATTCCGGCCGACAGCACCTGCTTGGTGAACTCGACCATGTGGTCGGCGGTGGCCGGGTCGCCCGGGCCGTTCGACAGGAACACACCGTCGACCTTGAGATCGGCGAGCTCGTCGAACGTCACCGACGACGGGAGCACGTGGCTGCGGATGCCGCGTGCCGCGAAGTTCCGCGGTGTGTTGGTCTTGATGCCGAGGTCGATGGCCGCGATCGAGAAGCGCTCCGCACCAACGGGTTCGACGACGTAGCGGTCGCCGGTGCTGACCTCGCCGGCCAGATCGGCGCCCAGCATCGAGGGCTGATTGCGCACGCGCTCGACGAGGGTGTCGGTGTCCGCCAGCGCGGGCCCGGAGAACACCCCCGCCTTCATCGACCCGAAGTTGCGCAGGTGTCGCACGATGGCGCGGGTGTCGACGCCGGCGACGCCGACGATGCCCTGGCGCACCAGTTCGTCGTCGAGGGTGCCGGTGGCGCGCCAGTTGGAGGCGCGCGGCGACGGGTCGCGGACGACGTAGCCGGCGACCCAGATCTTGTCGTCGCGGCTCTCGTTGTCCTCGCCGTTCCAGCCGGTGTTGCCGATCTGCGGCGCGGTGGCCACCACGATCTGCCGGTGGTAGCTCGGGTCGGTCAGCGTCTCCTGGTATCCGGACATGCCGGTAGAGAACACCGCCTCACCCAACGTCTGGCCCACGGCGCCGAACGGTGTCCCGGTGAACACCCGGCCGTCCTCCAGCACGAGAAGTGCGGACTGATCGCGCAGTGTCTGCCTCTGGGGCACTTTACTGTCCTCCCTCAACCCATTTGGCCAGTTCGCGACGGTCGTCGCTGCGGAATCCGGTATCGATTTCGGTGCCCGACGGCAACTGCCACCGGATGGCCAGAATCCCGTCGTAGGTCAGCACCTTGCCGGCGATGGCCCGCTCGGTGCGGATGGCGGTGATGGATTCGTCGGGAATCCAGATCGGGCTGCCGCCGGTGAGCTG
Organism: Mycolicibacterium sp. CBMA 226; assembly: GCF_009729075.1. GTDB lineage: Bacteria > Actinomycetota > Actinomycetes > Mycobacteriales > Mycobacteriaceae > Mycobacterium. The sequence continues at coordinate 46,479 of NZ_VTGY01000003.1, forward strand.
CAGCATGATCCCCTCCGGATAGCGCGTCAGCACGGCCTTGCTGCGAAATCCGAGGGAGCCCACCGCGATTCGGTCCTGCCAGCTCGGCGCGAACGTGCTGCCGATGTACATACCCTTGGTGGCGGGCACGATCGCCGGCCCCACGGTGTCCGGCAACGCCGGCAACAGACCGACGGCGCCGGCCTGGCGCTGCACACGGTGCATCCAGCCTTTGAGCATCTGCCGGATCGCGAACCCGAGTAGCACCACCACGACGACGGCCAGCACCAGGTAGGTGATCAACGTGCCGGTATTCATGCCCGACTGACCCCATCCCGCGCGGTCACCTTGCCGCGCAGCATCGTCAGCGTGACGGTGGCGGGCAGCGTCATCGACTCGTACGGCGTGTTGTCCGAGCGGCTGGCCAAGTCGGTGCCCTGCACCGTCCAGGTGGCGTCGGGGTCGACGACGGTCAGGTTGGCGGGTTCGCCGACCGCCAGCGGGCGGCCCTGGTCGGGCAGGCCGACGATGGCGGCGGGAGCCTCGCTCATCACGCGGGCGACGTCGCGCCAGCTCAGCAGGCCGGGCGCCACCATGGTCTCGACGACGACCGACAACGCGGTCTGCAGGCCGAGCATACCGGGGCGGGCGTGGGCGAACTCGCACATCTTCTCGTGTTCGGCGTGCGGAGCGTGATCAGTTGCGACACAGTCGATCACGCCGTCGGCCAGGGCCTGGCGCAGCGCCTCGGCGTCACTGGCCTCGCGCAGGGGCGGGTTCACCCGGTTGCGGCCGTCGTAGTCGGCGAGCCGGCTGTCATCGAGCAGCAGGTGGTGCGGGGTGACCTCGGCGGTGATCGAGATGCCCTGGGCCTTGGCCCATTTGATCAGCTCGACGGTGCCCGCGGTGGAGGCGTGGCAGATGTGCACGCGGGCCCCGGCATCGCGGGCCAGGATCGCGTCCCGCGCCACGATGGACTCTTCGGCCGAGCGCGGCCAGCCGGCCAGCCCCAGCCGGGCGGCGTTCGGGCCCTCATGCGCGACGGCATTGACCGTCAGCCGCGGTTCCTCGGCGTGCTGGGCGATCAGAACGCCAAGTCCGGCAGCGTATTCCAGGGCCCGGCGCATTACCAGCGGGTCATCGACGCAGATGCCGTCGTCGGAGAACATGCGGACCTGCCCGGCGCCGGCGGCCATGAGGCCCATCTCGGTGAGCTGCTTGCCCTCGAGTCCGACGGTGACGGCGCCGACCGGGTGCACGTCGACCAGGCCGACCTGCTGGCCGCGGTGCCAGACGTGGTCGGTGACGACCACGGTGTCCGCGACGGGATCGGTGTTGGCCATGGCGAACACTGCGGTGTAACCGCCGAGTGCCGCTGCCGCCGAACCGGTTTCGATGTCCTCGGCGTACTCACGGCCGGGCTCGCGCAGGTGGGTGTGCAGGTCCACGAGGCCGGGGAGCATGACCTGGCCGGCGGCGTCGATGACCTCGTCGGCATCGGAACCGAGCCCCGACCCGATTTCCGCGATCTGCCCATCGGCGATCAGCACATCGACCGGATCGCCCTCGCCGTACAGCCGGACCCCGGAGATCACGGTACTCACGCGATCACCTCCCGGCCCGCACCCACGAGAAGCTGGAACAGCACTGCCATGCGCACATGCACCCCATTCGAAACCTGTTGCAGTACAGCTGATTGCGACGAATCGGCGACCGACGACGCGATCTCCATACCCCGCAGCATCGGACCGGGATGCAGCACCACCGTGTCCTCGCTCAATCCGGCCAGCCGCTTCTCGGACAGTCCGTAGCGCACCGAGTACTCGCGCGCCGACGGGAAGAAACCGCCGTTCATGCGCTCGGCCTGCACGCGCAGCATCAGCACCGCGTCGGCGGCCGGCAGTTCGGCATCCAGGTCGTGCGAGACCGTCACCGGCCACTCGGAAACTCCCACCGGCAGCAGCGTCGGCGGTGCCACGAGCACCACCTCGGCGCCCAGCGTCGACAGCAGCGAGACGTTGGAACGCGCGACGCGGCTGTGCAGGATGTCGCCGACTATCACCACGCGCCGGCCCTCGATACCGCCGAGCCGCTGCCGGATGGTCAGTGCGTCGAGCAGCGCCTGCGTCGGATGCTCGTGGGTGCCGTCGCCCGCGTTGATCACTGATGGACCGCCGTGCTCTTCGCGCGTCCACGCCGCAAGCTGTTGTGCCGCACCGGAAGCCGGGTGCCGGATGATCAGCGCGTCGGCGCCCGCGGCGCGCAGGGTCAGCGCCGTGTCGCGCAGCGACTCCCCCTTGGCCACCGAAGATCCGGAGGCACTGACGTTGATGACGTCGGCGCTCATCCACTTGCCGGCCACCTCGAACGACACCCGGGTACGGGTGGAGTTCTCGTAGAACATCGTGATGACGGTGCGGCCGCGCAACGTCGGGAGTTTCTTGACGTCGCGGCCCAGCAGAGCTTCGGCGAACCTGTCGGCGTCATCGAGGATGGCCGTCGCCGCGTCGCGGCTCAGGTCCGAGGCGGACAACAGGTGTTTCACCGGGTGGGTCCTCCGTAGGGCGCAATGGAGACGTGGTCGTCTCCGCCGTCGGTCTCTGACAGCCGCACCTTGACGTTCTCACTGCGCGACGTCGGGACGTTCTTGCCGACGTAGTCGGCACGGATGGGCAGTTCGCGGTGGCCTCGGTCGACCAGAACGGCCAGCTGCACCATGCGCGGGCGGCCGATGTCGCGCAGCGCATCCAGGGCCGAACGGACGGAGCGGCCGGAGTACAGGACATCGTCGACGAGGATCACCGTCGCGTTGTCGATGCCGCCCTCCGGAATCGAGGTCGACGCCAGCGCCCGTGGCGGTTTGAAGTTCAGGTCGTCTCGGTACAGCGTGATGTCGAGTGCGCCGTGCGGCAGATCGACGTCGGCGAATTCTTTGACCTTCTCGGCGATGCGGGCCGCCAGGGTGACGCCGCGCGTCGGGATGCCGAGCAGCACCACGCGCGGGGCGTCGGGCGCGTCGAGCGCGGTCTTTTCGATGACCTGGTGCGCGATGCGCGAGATGGTCCTGCCGACGTCGGCGGCGGACAACAATTCCCGGTCGGTGGAGTCACCGGACACGCCAGTTTCGTGAGCAGCCACGAGTACCTGACCTCCTTCTCCGCCTCTCTGGACGGATCGTTAAAGGACGTCTAACTAGCCGCGTAGCTTAGCAGGCCGCCAGAACGTCTTCGTCGGGCGCATCGTCCAGGTCCGACCCGCGTGTTTCGGGCAACACGAGGGTGCAGACGATGCTGACCAGCACGAAGACGGCGATCATCAGCCCAACGGCCCAGCTCCCGAGGGCGGCGACGAGCGGCCCGGCGACCAGGGGCGGCAGCGCGCCGCCGACGATCCCGGCGAGATTGAAGGCCATGCCGGCGCCGGTGTAGCGGTAGCGGGTGGCGAACGTCTCAGGCAGGAACGCCCCGATGGGCCCGTACGCGAGCCCGAATATGCAGAAGATGCCGGCGATCGCCACCGCGAATCCCACCGGCGACCCGGAGTCGATGAGCGGCATGACGAGGAATGCCCACGGCAGTGCGAGCGCGAAGCCGGCCAGAATGATGCGGCGCCGGCCGTACCGGTCGCACAGCACCGCCGACACCGCCGAGAACACCATGAGCGACACTCCGGCCAGAACCCCGACCGACAGGATGAGGGTCCGCGGGTGGTGGATGCGGGTGCTGGCGTAACTCATCAGGTAGGTGCCGCCCAGGAAGCTCATGGTGAAGATGCCGACCATGCAGCCCGCACCGAGCAACACCTGCTTGCCCTGCCGGCGCACCAGTTCCGACAGCGGCGCGCGCGGCACCGTCCCCCGCTGCTGTTCCGCGACGAAGACCGGGGTCTCGTCGATGGTCAGCCGCACGTAGAGCGCCACCGCCAGCAGCACCGCGCTGAACAGGAACGGCAGCCGCCAGCCCCAGTCGAGGAACACCGGGCTCTTCTCCCCGATCGTCACGTTGGCGATCAGCACCACCAGGTTGCTGACTGCCAGACCGGCCCCGGCGCCCAGCTGGGTGAACATCCCGTAGGTGCCGCGCTTTCCGATGGGGGCGTACTCGGCGGACAGCAGTGCCGATCCGGCCCATTCGCCACCGACGGCGAAGCCCTGCAAAACGCGCAGGATCAACAGGATGATCGGCGCCGCCAGGCCGATCGTCGCCGAGCTGGGCACCAGGCCGACGCCGACGGTTGACAGACCCATGATCAGCAGCGTCGCGACGAGAGTCTTCTTGCGGCCCAGCCGATCCCCGAAATGCCCGAACACCGCCGCACCGATCGGGCGGGCCAGGAACGCGACGGCGAACGTCGCCAGTGATGAGATGGTCGCCATGGCGGGCGGCAGGTTCGGGAAGAACACCTGCGGGAAGATCAGTGCCGCCGCCGTCCCGTAGATGTAGAAGTCGTAGAACTCGATCGCGGTACCGATGAAGCTGGCGAACGCCACCTTGTTCATCGGCGTGTGCGGGGTCGACGGGTCTGCAGCCACGTCAGGCAGTATCGCCTACCGCGTGGCCGCCGCCGATCGATTTTCGTCCCGATGGCCCGGACGGCACCGCGCACGTCCCACCCCACCGGCTAACGTGACCGGGGTGAATCTCGACGCGAACACCGAATCGGTCAGCGCGGCGATCGACACCGGCCTGCTGGCCGGCGCGGTCACGCTGGTGTGGCAGGACGGCGCGGTCCGGCAGGTCAACACGCTCGGCCACCGCGACGTGGAAGCCAAGTTGCCGATGGAGCGCGACACCGTCTTCCGGATCGCGTCGATGTCCAAGCCGGTCACCGTCGCGGCGGCCATGACGCTGGTCGACGAGGGCCGGCTGGCCCTGACCGATCCCATCGCGAACTGGATTCCCGAGCTGGCCAACCCGCGCGTGATGACCAGCATCGACGGGCCGTTGGACCGGTCCGTGCCCGCCCGCCGGCCCATCACCGTCGAGGATCTGATGACCCATCGCGGTGGCCTGGCCTATGGGTTCACCGTGCCGCCGCCACTGGGCAAGGCGTACAACAAGTTGCAGTCGCTGCAGGATCCGGACCGCTGGCTGGCCGAGCTGGGCCAGCTGCCGCTGGCCCACCAGCCCGGTGACGCGCTGACCTACAGCCAGTCGACCGACGTCCTGGGCTTCCTCCTGTCCCGCATCGAAGGCAAGCCACTGCCAGATGTGTTGGCGGAGCGCATCTTCAAGCCGCTGAACATGGTCGACACGGGTTTCGCGGTCACGCACTCCGGCCGGCGCCGCGCGGCGACCATGTACCAGCTGGCCGCGGACGGCGACGCGCTGCGCCTGCAACCCGGGAAGATGGGGCCGCCGCAGGTGATGCCGCCGACCTTCTGTGCGGGCGGCGGTGGACTGTGGTCAACCGTCGACGACTACCTCACGTTCGGGCGGATGCTGCTCGACGGCGGTGAGGTCGACGGAGTTCGGGTGCTGTCGGAGGAATCGGTGCGGGCGATGCGCACCGACCGGTTGACCGCCGAGCAGAAGTCACAGAACTTCCTGGGCGCGCCGTTCTGGATCGGCCGCGGCTTCGGGCTGAACCTGTCGCTGGTCACCGACGAGGCCAAGGCCACGCCGTTCTTCGGTCCGGGCGGCCCGGGCACGTTCAGTTGGCCGGGAGCGTTCGGCACCTGGTGGCAGGCCGACCCGAACGCGAACCTGATCCTGATCTACCTGATCCAGAATCAGCCGGAGCTCAGCGTGGATGCCGCCGCGGCCGTCGCCGGCAACGCCTCGCAGGCCAAACTTCGTTCGGCGCGACCGAAATTCGTGAAGCGGACGTACCAGGCGCTGGGCCTATAGCTACCCCGCCCGGGCGGCGGTGAGCCGCTGCATGTCGGCCATGCCCTGTTCCTGGGCGTCGTGCATCCAGGCCGGCAGTGGCGCCCGCAGCTCGGGCAGCACCTCGTTGTCGAGCAACCCTTGCAGCTTGGCCTGCTTGGCGCTGCGGCCCGCCTGGTTGTCGAGTTCCTGTGCGCCCGCGGGCGATTCGTAGTCGTAGAGCTCGTAGTCGATCCTGCGGGTGCCGTCGGCCTCCATGCTGCCCGGCTGCCAGTACGAGTAGCGGCCGAACTTGGCGTCCGGCGTCCGCACCGCGACGATGTGACTGGGCGCCGAGGTCGGAATCTCGGTGGGCACCGTGCCGCCGCCGAACATCTTCAGCACCGCAGGCGACTTCATCAGCGTTGCCATCTCTTCGACGGACATGTCGTCGGTCGCGTGGGCCACCCAGGGCCGGCCCGCCGCTCCGGGATCGGCCGCGATCGCGGCGATGTCGCCGCGCGCCTGCATGTAGGCAAAGCGGCTGTCCGAGCGCCAGCCGTTGCCGCCGGCAGCGATGGTGAGCAGCAGCGGTGCGATGTCCACGCTGGAGGTGAGGTGTCGCCGTCGCTCACCGGGTTTCGGGGTCAGGTGGCCGGCGGGGTCGTGGATGTAGAGCGGCACCCGGATCGACTCTTCATAGACCGCCGCGCCCTTGCCGCGCAGGCCGTGCGAGCCGGCGTACTCGCCGTGGTCGGAGGTGAACACGACGACGGTGTCGCGCTGCACGTCCGGGCGCGAGGCGAGGGTGTCGAGCACGCGGCCGATCTGCACATCCACCTGCTGATGCAGCCATAGGTAGTTGTCGAGGCACCGGGCCCACTGCGCTGCCATCTCTGGTCCCGAATACGGCACCGGGCCGGTCATCAGCGGCGACATGAAGTTCATGTAGTCGATCTGCAGTTGCGGCTTACCACGGCGGCGCAGGTCGTCGGAGTTCTCGAAGTTGACGGGCGTGCCGGAGAAGACGCGCGGAACGTCGTCCGGCAGTGGGTTTCTCGGCCACCAGCAGATGTCGTGCGGGTTGACCAGCGACACCGTGGTGCACCATGGGCCGCTGCCGGCATGGTCGGCGAACCAGCCGTCGAACTGGTCGACGATGGTGTGGTCGACCTTGAGCCCCTGGTTCGGGCCACCGTTGGGCGATGGGTACGTGCCGCCGGAAAAACCGTGGGCGTCAAGGCCGTCCGGGTTGGTGTCGGCGATCTGGCCCAGGTGCCATTTCCCCCACCACCATGTGGTGTAGCCCTGGTCGCGCAGCATGGTGCCCCAGGTCGGGAAGCGGGGCGCCAGGGTGGATTCGGTTGGCCCTTCTCCGGTGTACAGGCAGCCCGTCTGGTGTGAGTAGAGCCCCGTGGTCAGGACGCCGCGCGACGGCGTGCACATGTTGGACGCCGTGTAGTGCGACTCGAAGGAGACGCTGCGCTGCCGCAGCCGGTCGAGGTTGGGGAGCAGTTCGCCGAGCTGTTTGGCATCGGGAAACCATTGGGGCGCGCGCATCTGGTCGACGACGATCACCAGGATGTTTGGTCTGGTTGCCGAATGTTCGCGGCCGGCCCGGGACAGTAGCTGGTAGCCACCGACACCCGCCGCGGCCACCCCCGCTGCCGCCGCTGTGCCTTTGAGAACTGTGCGCCGGTCGATGTCCGCCATGGGGCCAGCCTAGGAGCGAATGCTGGGAAAGCCATAGGCTTTCGCCATGGTGCAGCCGACGGTATTGATCAGTGGCGCCGGGATCGCCGGACCGGCCCTGGCGCACTGGCTGGCCGGCAACGGCTACCGGGTGGTGGTCGTCGAGGCGGCACCGGGCGTCCGCCCGGGCGGGCAGACGGTCGACCTGCGGGGCGCGGGCCGCGAAGTGGTTGCGCGGATGGGTCTGCTGCCGGCGATGACCGAACGGTGCCTGTTTCAGCGCGGCATCGCCTGGGTGCGCTCCGACGGCACCCGGCGGGCGGAGATGCCGGTCGAGGCGTTCGACGGCAACGGGATCGTCTCGGCACTCGAGATCCTGCGCGGCGACCTCGTCGACGTGCTCTACCAGGCCACCCGCGATGTGGCCGAGTACCGCTTCGGCACGCGGATTTCCGCGCTCGAGGAGGACGAGTCAGGGGTGCGGGCCACGCTGACCGACGGCTGCGTGGTGGAGGCCGACCTGGTGGTCGGCGCCGACGGCCCGCATTCGGCGGTGCGGCAGTTGGCATTCGGTCCGGAGGAGCAGTTCATCCGCCGGTTGGGCGGCTACAACGCGTGGTTCACCGCGCCAGACATGATCGGGCTGGACGGCTGGTTCCTCATGTTCCAGGCCGCCGGTGGGCTCAACGCGTCACTGCGGCCGTCGCACGACGCCGCGACGGCCAAGGCCGGGCTGGCATTCCGGTCCGGGCCCATCGAGTACGACCGCCGCGACCCGGACGCGCAGCGCGCGATCCTGACCGAGCGGTTCCGCGACGCCGGCTGGTACTGCGATGAACTACTCACTGCCGCAGCCCAATCCGAGGACTTCTACTTCGACGACTTCGTCCAGGTGCACATGGATACCTGGTCTGCGGGCCGGGTCACGCTGTGCGGGGACGCCGGGTACTGCGCATCGCCGCTCTCCGGCTTGGGCACCAGCCTGGCCCTGGTCGGGGCATATGTGCTTGCGGGTGAGCTCGGGCCGGCCGCGGCATTCGACACGGCCCGGATCGGGGCGGCGTTGCGCCGCTACGAGACCGTCATGCGGCCGTACGTCGACCGGTGCCAGGATCTGCCCGCCGGTCTCGACGGATACGCGCCGGCCTCCGAACGTGACATCGCCATCGGCGCGGTCGTCATGAAATGGGTCCAGCGCTGGCCGCTGCGGCGGTGGGCGGGCCGCAAGTGGTTCTCCACGGCCGAGTCGATCGATCTGCCGGACTATCGGTCGTACGTCGGCGGGTGACCGGTCCATTTGATGTATGCCCGGCGGAACTCTCGCGGGTCGGTGAACCCGACCTCGGCGGCGATGGCGTGGATTGGCATACCCGTCTCGCGGACCAGATACCGCGCGCGTTCGCTGCGCACCTTGTCGCGCAGCGCGATGAACTGCTGTCCACCGGCGCTGAGGCGCCGTCGCAGGGTGCGTTCGGTGACGCCCAGCCGCTTGGCAACCTGAGCCATGGTCAACGGATCGCGCACACTGTCGCGCAACATCGTCTCGACCGTCTGCACCACATCGGTCGGCAGGTCGTCCTGGGCGACCATGTCGCGGCACGCGGCAACGGCGACGGCATGCGTCGCCGGATCGGCGCGCGGTAGCCGCTGCGACCACAGCGGGTCCGGGAACGCCAGCCGGTTGGCGTCGGCGCTGAACAGGACCGGGCAGCCGAAGAACTCCCGATAGCGGTGCGCATACACCGGAGGCGGGTAGCTGACCTGGACGTATTCGGGCGTCTGCTGCGGCAGCTCGAGCACGGTCCGGACCGTGACCAGGACACTGCAGAACAGCTCCTCACACAGGAACGGCAGCAGCTCCGGTTCCGGACGGCGCTCGTAGGCGCGCAGCGCGAAGGTGTCACCGACGAGCTCGGCGCCGACGTCCATCAGACTGCCGGCGCTCTGGTGCAGTTCCAGGCCGACTGCCATTGCCGCGCCGAGGTTTTCGGCGGAACGAATGGCCAGTCCGAGCACGCCGAACGACACGAACATGTCGCGCGCCCCGACGTCGATACCGAGGCCCCGGTCCGGCATGGCGCGGACCGCGTGCCGCAGCACGAGCGCCGCCTGCCGGAACGACACCCGCGTCGCGGGCGAGTTGAGCGTCGTGGCCGACAGGCCTGCCGCCGCCAGCCACCGCTCCGTGGGCAGACCGGCGCGGTCGGCGACCTCGACGACGTTGACGAGCACCGACGTCGGGATCAAGGCCGCGTCTTCCCGATCCACCCCACCTCCCAGATGTGTCCGGTTTTCCCCCCATTGTGGTCACAGATGCCCTCGTGCGCACCCATCGAAATCCGGTTAGCTCCGGTCCATGGTCACGTCAATGCCGGTCGATCTGTCGAGGCCACCTTCCGTCGAGGGGTCGTGGGCGCGCCCAGACAGCTATTGGCCGGCGTTGACTGACGCAACTGCGCATCTGGAAGCTCCGCTGGCCGCGATCGAACTCGACGCATTGCGCCACAACGTGCACGACCTGCGCCGCCGCGCGGCCGGGACACCAATCCGGGTGGCGTCCAAATCGGTGCGGTCGCGGACGATCCTCGACGCCGTCACGGCTCTGGAGGGCTACGCCGGCGTGCTGGCGTTCACGTTGCCCGAGGCGCTGTGGCTGGCCGCAGGCGACGCGACGCACGCGCCGCACGATGACGTCGTCGTCGGCTACCCGACGGCCGACCGGACCGCGATCGCCCGGCTGGCGTCCGCACCGGAATTGGCGGCCCGGGTGACGCTCATGGTGGACTCCCCCGCCCAACTCGATCTGGTGGACAGCGTCGCCGCGCCGTCGACGCGCCCGGCGCTGCGTGTCTGCCTGGACCTCGACGCCTCGTGGCAGGCGCCGCTCCTCGGACACGTCGGGGTGCGTCGCTCCCCCGTGCACACCGCGGCGCAGGCCCGCGCCATGGCCGCGGCCATCGCCGCTCGCCTTGGCTTCACGCTCGTGGGCCTGATGTCGTACGAGGCCCAGATCGCCGGTGTCGGTGACGACGTCCGCGGCCAGCCCGCGCGGTCACACCTGATCCGGTGGATGCAGCGACGGTCCAAGGACGAACTCCTCGAACGCCGCGGTCTCGCGGTGTCCGCGGTCCGACAGGTGGCGGAGCTCGAGTTCGTCAACGGCGGTGGGACCGGATCCGCGGAGTTCACCGCGTCGGATCCGGCGGTCACCGAAATCGCCGCCGGCAGTGGCCTTTTCGGGCCGCATCTGTTCGACACCTACCGCGGTTTCACACCGGCACCGGCCGCCGCATTCGCCCTGCCCGTGGTGCGCAAGCCCACGCCGCGGATCGCGACGGTGCTGGGCGGCGGCTGGATCGCTTCCGGACCGCCGGCCCGCGACCGGGTGCCGCTGCCGGTCTGGCCGCCGGGACTGGGTCTGCTGCCGCAGGAGATGGCCGGCGAGGTGCAGACCCCGGCCACCGGTGCGGCCGCGGCCGCACTGTCCGTCGGCGACCGCGTGTGGTTCCGGCACTGCAAGGCCGGCGAGCTGAGCGAGCACGTCGACCGGTTCGCCTTGGTCCGTGACGGCAGCACCGTCGGCGCGGCGCCCACCTACCGAGGCGAAGGGAAGACGTTCCTGTGAGCTGGACCAACTGGGGGCGCTGTGAGACCGCGTACCCGACGGAAGTCCTGCGGCCCAGGACGGTTCAGGAAGTGTGCGACGCCGTCGCCCGCGCGACCGCCGCCGGCCGGCTCGTCAAGGTCGTCGGTTCCGGGCACAGCTTCACCGGCATCGCCGTCGCGCCCGACATCCAGATGGACCTGGCCGGCGTGACCGGCGTGATCGACGTCGACCGGATTCGCCAGCGGGTCACCGTCGGCGGCGGAACTCCGCTGTGGCAACTGACGCGACTGCTGGCACGGCACGGCCTCGCACTCGAGAACATGGGCGACATCGACCGTCAGACCATCTCCGGCGCAATCTCGACCGGCACCCACGGCACCGGTCTGGCCTTCGGCGGCCTGGCGACCCAGGTGGTCGGGCTGACCCTGGTCTCGGGTAGCGGTGAACTGGTCCGCGTCGACGAGGAGCAGAGCAGCGAGTTGCTGCCGGCGGCGCGGGTGGGCCTGGGCGCGCTCGGGATCATCGTGGAAGTGACGCTGCAGTGCGTTCCCGGTTTCGCGATTCACGCCATCGAGCGCGTCGAGCCGGTCGACGACGTCGTCGCCACGTTCGATGAACGTTGCACGCACACAGACCATTTCGAGTTCTTCTGGTTACCGCACACCGATACGGCGTTCACCAAGGCCAACATCCGGCTGCCCGCCTACACCCCGCTCGAGCCGACCAACCGGGTGTCGCAGTGGATCGAGGAAGAGCTGGTCGAGAACGGCGTGCTCGGGGCGATCTGCGCCGTGGGCAGTGCGCTGCCGGCCGCCGTCCCCACGCTGAACCGCGCCGTCACCCGGTTCCTGTCCGACCGCGAGCACACGCAACGCTCCGACCGCGTCTTCACCTCGCCGCGCCGGGTGCGGTTCCGCGAGATGGAATACGCCCTCCCCTACGAGTCGATGGGTCCCGCGTTCGACGAGGTACGCAGTCTGATCACCGAAAAGGGCTGGCGCATCGGCTTTCCCATCGAAGTCCGCGCTACCGCTGCCGACGAGAACTGGTTGTCCACCGCGTACGGCCGCCGCAGTGCGTACATCGCGGTACACCGCTATGTATGCGACGATCCGACCGAGTACTTCCGCGCCGTCGAGCAGATCATGCGCCGCCATGACGGGCGCCCGCACTGGGGCAAGATGCACAACCGTACCGCCGAGGATCTGCGTGACACCTATCCGCGATTCGACGACTTCCTCGCTGTTCGCGAAAAGCTCGATCCCAGCCGAACTTTCGCCAACCACTACCTACACCGAGTGCTCGGGGAATGAGGAAACAGATGACCGCCATCCACGCCTTCGGCGACGACGCGCTGGGTGACCACGACGCCGTCGCGCTGGCCCAGTTGGTCCGCGACATGCAGGTCAGCCCCGATGAACTCGCTGCCGCCGCAACGGCCCGCGCGCAACTGGTCGACCCCACGTTGCGGGCGGTGGCCGGCAAGCCGACGCCCCGGCACAGCGCCGACCCGAACGCGGAATTCTTCGGTGTCCCAACCTTCATCAAGGACAACACCGACGTCGCGGGCCTGCCGACCACGCACGGCTCGGAGGCGTTTGCAGCCCGGCCCGCGAAGAAGGACGGCGCCTACACGACGCAGCTCCTCAGCACCGGCATGACGCTCATGGGCAAGACCCGGATGCCCGAGTTCGGTTTCAACGCCACCACGGAGTACATGACCGAGGAACCCGTCCGGAACCCGTGGCACACCGAATATTCCGTCGGCGCCTCCTCGGGCGGGTCGGCCGCGCTGGTCGCCGCGGGTGTCGTGCCCATCGCGCACGCCAATGACGGCGGCGGCTCCATCCGCATCCCTGCCGCCTGTGCGGGCCTGGTCGGGCTCAAGCCGAGCCGGGGACGGCACCGCGACGGCGAGCAGGTCCGTCATCTGCCCATCAACATGATCTCCGAGGGCGTCCTGACCCGGAGCGTCCGCGACACCGCGGCGTACGTCGCCGCCTGCGAGAACCACTGGCGCAACCCGAAACTCGCCCCCATCGGCCGGGTGAGCGGCCCGGCGCGGCGAACCCTCCGCGTCGGCCTGCTGTTCGACAGCGTCACCGGTGAGCCGGTCGACGACGCCACGCGCGCCGCCGTCGAAGACACTGCGGCGCTGCTGGAGGCCGCCGGCCACATCGTCGAACCGATCGCGCTGCCCGTCACCGCCCAGTTCGCCGATGACTTCGTCCAGTACTGGGCGTTGCTGGCCGATCTCGCGGTCGGCACCGGCCGCTTGATCCTCGATCGGTCATTCGATGCCGCCAGGACCGACGGCCTGAGCCGGGGTCTGCGCGCGCACCACCGCCGGAATCTGCACCGCACCCCAGGAGCCGTCCTGCGCCTGCGGCGGGTCGCCGACCAGTACGCGCAGATGTTCGCCCGACACGAAGTCGTGCTGTCGCCGGTGCTTTCGCACACGACGCCGACCATCGGCTACCTCGCTCCGACGGTCGAGTTCTCCGATCTCATCGACCGCCTGCGCCGGTACGTCGCCTACACGCCGCTCAACAACATCGCGGGAACCCCGGCGATCTCGCTGCCCGCAGGCCTGTCCCCCGACGGCCTGCCGGTCGGCGTCCAACTGTCTGGCGCCTACGGTGACGAGCGCACCTTGCTCGAATTGGCCTTCCTCCTGGAGGCCGAACGGCCGTTCGCCCAGCTGGGTTCCTGTCATGCACTCGGCACGACAGTCGGCTGAGGCATAAATATCGCACACCGTGCGATGGCTTTGATGTCACCGGGCATGCGAATGTCGTTATGCGCGTTTGATCGTCGCCTCGGCGTGCCGCACCGCAAACGGGGCCGCGCCGCCGCGTCCGCACCACGCACCGCGTGACAAGGAGCCGGCATGGGACTACGAGGGAAGTTCCGCCAAGGACCGCTCGGCTTGGGAACTGCTTCCCTGGGCAGCATGTTTCGCGACGTTTCCGACGATGACGCCGCCGCGTCCCTCGACGCTGCATGGGATCTGGGCACCCGCTACTTCGATACCGCACCGTTCTACGGTGCCGGCCTTGCCGAGTTCCGTCTGGGCACAATGCTCTCGCGTCACCAGCGTGATGAGTACGTGTTGAGCACCAAGGTGGGGCGGCTCATTCAGAGTGACGGGGCCGGTCGCCGACACAACGTCGTGTTCGACTACACCGAGCTCGGTTCGATGAAGTCGATCGAGGACAGCCTGGTGCGCCTGGGCGTCGACCGCCTCGACTTCATCTGGGTTCACGACGTCGCGCAGGACTTCCATGGTGATGGCTGGCTCGCGCAGTTCGAGATCGCCCGAACCGGAGCCTTTCGCGCACTCACCAAGCTGCGCGGCGAGGGCGTCATTCGCGGCTGGGGACTCTGCGTCAACCGCATCGAGCCGATTGAACTCCTGCTGGGGCTCACACAGTCGAATCCGGATGGCAGCGTGCTCGCCGAGAGATACACGTTGCTCGACCACAAGCCCGCCCTGAGGCGGATCATGCCGGCGGCACAGCAGCAAGGCGTCGACATCATCGTCGACGGGCCGTACAGCTCGGGAATCCTTTCCGGGCGATCACTCTTCGACTATCACCGCACGTCAACGGAGATCACGGCCAAGGTTGCGCGGATCACGTCCCTCGCCGATCAATACGAGGTCCCCGTCAAGGCGGCGGCACTCCAATTCTGTCTCGCGCACCCCGCAGTCGTCGCCGTGATCTCTGGAGCCAGCACACCGGCAAAGATTGCTGAAGACCATGCCGCACTTGCGACTCCGATACCGAACGCGTTCTGGCACGACCTGCGCGAACAGCAACTGGTCGCTCCCGATGCGCCGCTGCCGATCGACCGAGCCGAACCGACCTGACTCGTTATCCGCGCACCAATCCGGCCAACTCGGCGCGCGAATGAATACCGAGCTTGCTGAAGATGTTTCGCAGATGTGTGTTGACGGTGTGCGGTGAGACAGTCAGCCGTTCAGCGACTTCACGGTTCGTCGCGCCGTCGGCGACGAGTTCGAGGACGCGGAGTTCGGCCGCGGTCAGGCTCTCCCACCCGGTCTGCTCGCGCCGCCGCACAATCCGGCGGTGTACCCCAAGCCCGTTCAACACTTTGGCGACACGGTGCGCGTCGGCCGAACACGAATGGGCAGAATAGAGGTCGAAGGCCTGACAGAGTCGCTCGGCGGCGGACTCGTGCGCTCCGCCCCGGAGTATCGAATGGCCGACGTCCTCGACTACCCCCGCATACAGGACTGGTCGTTCCGAAAACTCCAGCACTGCAGCTGCTTTGGTGAGTGCTTCGGCGTCGTCCTCGAGTAGGCCCCGCGCGTGCAGGGCGACGGCGAAGAGCACGTCGTCGACCATCCCGTCACGCTCGAGCGCCTCGACCGCGCCGAGCACCCGTTGCCGTAGGCCGGCATCACTCGAGGTCCGCGCGATACGAGCGGCCAGAACGACATGGTCGACATCGACGGCCCACATGGGCGTCGTGAGCACCTCGACATCTTCTCCGAGCCAGCGTGCGGCCTCGGCGTCATCGCCGCGTTGCCACGCCAAATGCGCCAGTACCGCAATTGCTTCCCGACGAGAAGCGGGTCCGCCGTCCAGCGCGGCCCGCGCGGCGATACCGACGTCGCGGCTCAACTCGCGGTCACCAGTGTGCGCGGCGAGAGCGCCCATGAGCATCAGACCGACACGACCCCGGACCAAGTCGGCTCGCAGGCGCTCCTCTTCGGCCAGCAGGTTGGCGATGATCGTCCGTGCTGCGTCGAGGTTCCCTGCGGCGAATTCCCGAAGAGCGTTGACTGTGCCCAGAACCTGTTCGCCCGCAGTATTTTTGAGCCGCCGAGTGTTGATGACGCCGTCGGCGATGGTGGCTGCGGCGTCGTCGAGTCGCCCTACGGTCACCAAGGCATTGGCGTAGGCGGCCGCCACTACCAGCCCGGAGACACCGACGTCGGCAGACCAGAGGTGGGGCAGCATATCGGCCAGTCGCCGGAGACTGCGCTGCTGATAGCCCTCGACGGCATCCACGCTGGCCAGCGCTACCTCACCGATCATCTGCGCTTCGAGGTCGTCGTTCTCGGCTGCGGCGGCCAGCGCGGTCAGAGCTGCGTCGCGCACCGCAAGTGTCTGACCGTCAAGCGCAAGGTTGTAGGCCAACCAACTGAGGTGGAGGGCACGGGTATGCACGGACATCCCGGGTAACTGGAGTGCTTGACGGTTCTCCGCGACACGTTGTGCCCAGTTCGTCGAGGCCATCGACAGCCCCAACCGGATCAGCGCCTCCTCTTCTTCCGGCAGATCACTCGACAGCGTGGACGTGGCCAGTTGCCGCGCCTCGCCCCATCGGGAGGCCTGGTTCATCAACACCACAGTTTCGGAGACCACCGCAGCGCGGGTGCCGTCGTCAGGCTTGAGCAGGTCGAGTGCGCGGCGGCTCAGGTCGGCCGCCACCGACGCGTCCGAGCGCGCCAGGGTCTGCGCCGCCTCGCGTAGCGCGGTGACCGCGGCGAGATCACCCACGTCTGCACTACGCGCGAGCCGTATGGCAACTTCCTGTGCGGACGCGCCCATTTCGAGCAGGATGCCGGCGGACTCGCGCTCCATCGCCCTCCGCATCGCGTACGGGATCGTCAGCTGGACGGCCCGGCGCAACAGGTCGTGGCGAAATCCAAGCTGGTCACCGTCCTCGGTCAACAGGTCCGCGCGGATGGCCTCGTCGACACTCGCCACCACTCGGGACGGGGTCTGGTCCACCGCGCGCGCGAGCAGTGCCGCGGAAAACGTGTTCGGCAGAATGGAAGCCACTTGGATGGCGTGGCGCGCCGTCGGCGTCAGTCGGTCCAGGCGGCGTTCCATCGTCACGGCCAACCGCTGCGGGAGGTTGCTTCCGGTGGCCCGGGCACAGCCGCGGGCGATGTGGATGCGGTCTTCCTCGTGCAGCCCGCGGAGCAGTTCAACCACCAAGAACGGATTGCCGTGCGCTGTCGCCGCCAAGCGAAGGACCGACTCGTCGACATCGACGTTCAGTACGTCCCCCGCGAGCTGCGCTACTGCCTCCGCGTCCAGGGCACCGAGCTGCAGTCGGTGCGTGTTCGAATCCTGAGCTCCGGCGATCGTATCGATCGCATCACGCGCTTCGGGACGCCCCCCGGCTGACCGCATGGCGAGTGTCCACAGCACCGGGAGCTGACCCAAGCCCGCGATCAGCGCATGAAGTGCCATCATCGTCGCGGTATCGGCCCAGTGGATGTCGTCGATCGAGAGCGCCACCGGGGTGGAGGCGGCGATAGCCGCGATGGCGTCCCGCAGATCGTGGACCACCCAGTACTGTGAGTCGGCTCTGGTACTCAAGTCCCGTAGAACGGCTTCGTCGTAAACGGGATGGTCGCCGCGGAGGACCGCGTCCAGCAACGGCGCAAACGGCACCGCCTGCCGCTCCTCGTAGGCGTTGCCCCACAAGACTTTTGCGCCAGCACCTGCAGCCAGCAACCGGACTTCGTCAACAAGTCGCGACTTTCCGATGCCCGGTGGTCCCTCGATGAGCAGAACTGCGCCACGACCGCGGCGCAACCCGAGCAGGAGGTCGTCGACGACTTTCATGTGCTCGGACCGCCCGCGGAGAGGTTGGCGCCCCGTCGGCCAGACGAGCTTGTGTTCGGCAGCGCCATCGCGACTCTGGTTGCCCATGCGGCCCCCGATCGCTCGCGAATGATTCCGGGCAGATAACGTGCGGGCACGCCGCTCGATACGCTCAGTCACCTTTCGGTGCAGTGTTACTGTAGTGAGTGCAAGGGCCTCGAACAAGCGGTGATGGACATCATTCATTTAAGTGACCGTCAAATCAATCCGGGACCGCGTTCCATGATCGCGAACGCGGTGCCGAAATGACGCCGCCGCCAACACATTCAGAGCCGCCCGGCCTGCCCACTGCGCCACGGCGGACCCGCCGCGACGAATACGCCGAGCAGACGCGCCAAGCTGTGGTCGATGCCGCGCGGAAGCTCTTCGCCGAGCGCGGTTACTTCGCCGCGACAGTCAACGAGATCGCCGAAGCCAGCCGAGTATCACCAGGCACCGTCTACCAGCAGTGCGGAGGCAAGCAGGGGTTGCTGCGCACTCTGATGGATATCTGGACCACCTCGGCACTGGTGCAACAAACGCTCGACGCGATCAACGCGGCTGACACCGTCGAAGCGGCGCTGGAGGTGCTGGCCGACGCCTACCTCGAGTTCTTCCGCCAATTCGACGACATCATCCAGGTCGTCCTCGCGACTGCGCCGCATGACGCCGAGGCGGCATCGGCGTTGGATCAGGCCACCCTTCGTCATCGCACCGCGTTGCAGGAAATCTCCGCTCGGGTACGTGAGCTGGGAGACTTTCCCGCCTCGTTCACCGATACCGACTTCACCGATCTCGCGATCTACTACTACGGGCCGCAGAGCGGATACCACTTCACCGTGGCGGTGCTCGGCTGGTCGGAAGCTCGCGCCCGAGACTTCCTGCACACACAGTTCGGCCGCAGCCTGCACGAGGCTGTTACGGCGCGCTGATCGGATTCTGAGCGGGCGACTACGCTACCGCCGGTGCCAGCATCGGAAGGAAAGGGATTCCGTCACCGCTGCGGTATCTCGATGTCGGAGAACAGAACTCGGACCCCGCCGGTAGAGAGGCGCATCATGGCTCCGAAGAACTCGCCCGCCTCGGGAGTCGCGACCGCGGCGCTGGCGCTCTGGTAGTCCGGGTAGTACAGGTCGATCATGCGGTAGGCGGGCGTCGGGCTGCCGTCCTCTTTCGGCCACACCTTGGATGCTTCGACCCGGACATGGCCGGGAATCCGTCGCGCAGCCTCCAACTGCTCCTGCTCATAGGCGCTTTCGAAAGCAGCCGGATCGGTGGGGTTGTCGTAGATGACGGTGATCTTGGTTTCCGGCATCGCATTCTCCTTGTCTCAGTGGGTAATTCGGTGCTCTAGCCGCTGACGGAAGTGGCGGCGGACTCGATGACCGCGGCGACCTCGTCGGGGTGGCTAATCAAGGTCAGGTGGGAGCCGCCCTGGAACGTGGTCGTTTTGGCATTGGCGCGCTGCGCCATGAACGTCTTGGACGCGGGTGTGATGATCTGATCGCCCGAACTGATGAACGCCCACGAAGGAATGGTTTTCCAGGCCGTTTCGGTGTTGGGCGTCTTGAGCGCGGAGGTCGAGGTCGCGTGCTGCGCCGCCCAGAGCCGTGTCGCCTGTTCCGGGGGTAGATCGCCGGCGAAATTGTTGACGAACACGTCCTTCTTCAATCGGAGATCCACCGCTCCCGGCGGCGCGCCGGGATAGTCGGAGACGTCGTAGAGCTGATCATCAGGGCGGCTCGCGACGACAGAACCTTGGCCGTTGAGGGTGGCGGCTGATTCGCCGACCTCCGGTGCGTACGCGTCGACGAAGACGAGCGCTTTGACGTTCGGGGTGCTCGCTGCCGCTTGGCTGATCACCGCGCCGCCGTAGGAGTGTCCGACCAGAACCACCGGGCCGTCGATCGAACGAACGTCGTCGGCCACGGTAGCGGCATCGGTGATCAGGTTGCGCAATGGATTGGCAACTGCCCGTACGTGGTAACCCCGCTTCTCCAGTGCGGCGACCTCACCGTCCCAGCTCGAAGGGTCGGCCCACGCGCCGTGCACCATCACCACCGTGACCTGGTCGGGTGGCAGTGCATGCGCAGTCGGGCTGCCTGAAGCAACAGCCATCGCGACGGCCGCGACAGCCGTCGCTATTCGCCGAATGTGCCTCATACGACCACGCTCCTATCCGACCATGATGGCGGGGTTGACGATTCGATCGAAGTCCGCAGCGCTGATCGCTCCGGACCGCAGTGCGGCCTCACGCAGAGTGGAACCGGTGCGGTCAGCATCGTGGGCAATGGCGGAGGCTTGGTCATAGCCAATAACCGGTGACAGCGCGGTCACCAGCATCAGAGACCGGTCGACGTCCGATTTGATCTGCTCGGTGTTGAGTTCGATTCCCTCAATGCAGAATTCCCGCATCTTGGTACACGCATCACCCAGGATGCGTGCCGAGTGCAGGTAGTTGTTGATGACGATCGGCCGCATCGCGTTGAGTTCGAAGTTGCCCTGACTGCCGGCCATTCCGACCGCGGCATCGTCTCCGAGCACCTGGATGCAGACCATCACCATGGCCTCACATTGGGTGGGATTCACCTTCCCCGGCATGATCGAGCTCCCGGGCTCATTGGCCGGCAGTTTCAATTCGCCGATACCGGCACGTGGCCCCGAGGCGAGCCAGCGAATGTCGTTGGCAATCTTCATCAATGCGACAGCCAGCCCGCGCATCGTGCTATGCGAGGCAACGAGGCCATCGAGCCCGCCCTGTGCCTCGAATTTGTTTGGCGCAGTGACGAACTCGTGTGATGTGAGACTGGAGATCGTCGCCGCGATATCAGGACCGAAGCCGGGGGGTGCGTTCAATCCGGTGCCGACCGCCGTACCGCCTGCCGCCAGTGTGGATAACTCGCCGATGCCGGCGTCGATACGGTTTGCGGCCGTAGCGAGTTGCGCTGCCCAGCCCGACCATTCCTGACCGACTGTCAGTGGCACCGCGTCCTGCAGGTGGGTGCGTCCGATCTTGACGACGTCGGCCCACCGCTCGGCACGTTCGGTGATGGCGTCACGCAGCTTGCGCACCGCCGGCAAGAGCCGATCCCGCAGTTCCAGCACCGCAGCGATATTCATCGCCGTCGGGAACGTGTCGTTGGAGGACTGCCCCATGTTGACGTCGTCGTTGGGATGAATCGGCGTCTTTGATCCCAGCTCTCCCCCGACCAGCTGGATGCAGCGGTTGCTGATGACCTCGTTGACGTTCATGTTCGACTGGGTGCCCGATCCGGTCTGCCAGACGAACAACGGAAAGTTTTCGTCGAGCTGCCCGGCGATGATCTCATCGCAGACCCGGCTGATCAGGTCGGCCTTCCATTGCGGCAGCCGGCCGGCGTTGGCGTTGACCGTGGCGGCGGCCTTTTTCACGTAGCCGTAGGCGTGATAGACCGCTTTGGGCATGCGGTCGTCGCCGATGTCGAAATGAATGAGTGACCGTTGTGTCTGAGCACCCCAATAGCGATTGGCGGCGACATCGATGCCGCCCATCGAGTCGCTTTCATGGCGGGTGCCCCTGCAATCGAGGCCGATCGGCAGGTTCAGGACCTTGGGTGTTGACCCTTCGTCGCTCATGGCGTCACCGGCGCGTATTCGGGAGTCCACATCGCAGCATCAATGGCGGCCTCGATATCACCGTAGCTGCGGGTGGCAACGCCATCGGTGTGGGCGGCAGCGTAGACGGCGCGTGCTACGAGTGCCGATAGCGCGCGGAGGTTCTTCACGTCAGGCAGCAGCGCCGCGCCGGGTTCCGTGACGTCGACCTGTTCGGCGACAGCATGTGCGGCTGCGACCAGCATCGCTTTGGTGACGCGGGCGGCACCGGCCACGACAACGCCGAGTCCGAGTCCCGGGAACACCATGAAGTTGTTGGCCTGACCGAATGTGTAGGTGGTTCCGCCATAGTCGACGGGTGCCACGGGAATGCCGGCGGCGACCAGTGCGGTCCCCCTGGACCACGCGATCGCGTCGGCGGGCATGACTTCGATACGTGAGGACGGGTTGGAGATCGGCAGAATGACCGGACGCGGCGTCGCCGCCGCCATGGCTTCGACCACGTCCCGGGTGAAGCCGCCATGGACGGTGGAGGTTCCCAAGAGAATCGTCGGTGTTGCCATTTTGATTGTGTCGACGAGGCCAACTGTCTCGTCGGCGTCGACGCCAAAAACTTTGCGGTTCTTGGCGTACGGCCTCTGAAAGTCCCGCAGGTCGTCCATATCGTCGAACAACAACCCCTGCTTGTCGACCAGCCAGATCCGGCTGGCGGCGTCATCGTGGCCGGCGCCGTCGGCGACCATGGCGTCGAATAACTGGTCAGCGATGCCGACTCCCGCGGTACCAGCACCGAATACGACCATCACTTGGTCGCGGACGGCGGTGTGCGTGATCCTGACGGCGGCATAGATCGCGGCCATGACGACTGCGCCGGTGCCTTGGACGTCATCGTTGAATATGCGGTAGTCGGGCGAATACGTTGCGAGGATGCTGTGCGCGTGTTCGGGGCCGAAGTCCTCGAAGTGCAGCATCGCGTTGGGGAACAGTCGGTTTGCCGTTTCGATGTACCGCTTGATGAAAGCGTCGTAGTCGGCGCCGCGGCGACGTGCATGCTTGTTGCCCAGATAGAAGGGGTCATTGAGCAGCGTTTGATTGTCGGTGCCGACGTCGAGGGAAACGGGGATGGTTCGAGACGGATCGATGCCCCCACCGGCGGAGTAGATGGCCAGTTTGCCTACCGCGATCTGGATGCCGCCCACTCCCCAGTCGCCGATTCCCAGGATTTGTTCGGCGTCACTGCACACAATCAGATCGACGTCCTGCGGACCCAATCCCAAGGTGGCGAAGGCAGCTTCCATGTCATCAGGTGCGTCGATGGACAAATAGATTCCCCGTTGACCGTGGTATTCATCAGAATACTGCTCGATCGCTTCACCGACTGTGGGGTCGTATACAACGGGCAACAGGTCAGTGAGATGGTCGGACAAGACTTTGTAGTAGAGGACTTCGTTGCGGTTGTGCATCTGCTCGAGCAGCAGGTTGCGTGCCAGATCGTCTGGCAGCGAACGTAGTTGGCTCCACAGCCGGTCCGCCTGCTGGTCCAGTGTCAGTACGGCCGATGGCAGGCGGCCGACCAGGCCGAGCGCCCGGCGCTCGTCCGCACTGAACGCGGTGCCGTGATTGATCGTCGGTGTCGTCAGCGGGGCCGGGATACGGGGACCGACAGAGTTCGACATATGCGGGCACATCCCTTCAGATGATGTTCAGGCAGTCAAGGAATGGCGTGGCGGCGTCCGCCGCGCCGCTGATTCGGCAGAAATCTCGCCACGATTTTCTCTTCGTGGACCAGGCGATGAAATCAACAGCGGTGGTGCGGATCCGGGTCAAGCCGTGGCTACCCGGAAGCACCGTGAGATGTCCGGCGGGACCTTCAGGGGGCAGCACCGTCGCGGTCACCGCGCCGGGTCCGGTCAGCACGAGAACCAGGGGCACGGTCACTGTCGCATCGAGTTCAGGCCCTTGCATTTGCGGCAGCCCGGCGAGCATGAATTCGACGGCTGGTGCGACGAGCTCGTCGGTCGGTTCAGACACCGCGAACGGTAGCGGCCCCTCGGGAGCAAGTATGTCGAATCGCAAGTGGCAGAACACATTGAATGCCGTGATGTTCGCCATCAGATGACGCGGATAGGTTCCCAACCCGGGGACTACGACAGGCTCGGATGCCACAGCGGCTTCCTGACATGCTTCCTGTATGGCGAGCTGCTTGGGTGCGTAGTCCTGCCATTCGGTGATCACTTCGGCGTGGCTCCATCCGCGCCGCTCGTTGACCCGCATGTCGTGGTAGCGTTCGCGGATTTTTGGCCACGTGGGATCAGGTTCGGGCGGGCGCACAGTCTCGTACGCCAGCGCCCCCAGGTGGGCCAGTACGTCTATCACGCGCCATCCCGCGCACGCCGACGGCAGTTCCCACTGATCGCCGGAGACCGATGGAATGATTTCGGCGAGTTGACGATTGCTCTCGCGCGCCGCTGCCAGGCCTGCGTAGGTCACCGTGCCGTACCTTTCTTCCGCTCAGGTGCTCATGCGTCGCGAGACACGGTAGGTAGCAGCCACATCTGCGTGCCCGAACCCACCGCGGACAGCCGAATCCAGTCGCTCGCGGACGGTCTCGGCGATACCGAGCCGAAGACCTG
This sequence comes from Mycolicibacterium sp. CBMA 226, assembly GCF_009729075.1. GTDB lineage: Bacteria > Actinomycetota > Actinomycetes > Mycobacteriales > Mycobacteriaceae > Mycobacterium. The sequence continues at coordinate 70,420 of NZ_VTGY01000003.1, forward strand.
CGGCACGCGCGGCATCGGTGATGAGTCCGGCGTCCTTCGCCGCGGCTTGCAAGGGGAACGACGGGTCGTCAAGATCGTCGTCGATCATCTTGGGGCCCTTGGTCTGCACGTAGACGCTGTTCAATCCACTGTGACCGATGACGTCGATCACCAGCCTCGGGTCGACGCCCAAAGCGCGGGCGAGCGTGAGGGATTCGGCGATGCCTTCGACGGTCGTCAATACCCAGGCGTTGTAGGCGAGCTTCAACGCGCTGGGCTGGCCGATGTGGTCGAGCCACACGGTGCGGGTTCCGACGGCGTCGAATACGGGCTGCACCTGCTGACGGGTCGGTGCGGCCGCGGTGGCCGCGAGAATGGTCAATTCCCCGGCTTCGGCGGGCTCCTTGGTACCGAGAAGCGGCGCTTCCACGTATTCGACGCCCAGCTTGTCCGCTTGTTCGGCAAGCCGATGAGTGCCGTCGGGTGCAACCGTGCACGACTGTATCCAGGCAGTGCTCACGCCAAGCCCGTCTCGGGCCTTGTCGATCACCTCGGAGACGATCGCTTCGTTCGCCAGAACGGTGAGTACCGCGTCGGCGCCTTCACTGGCTTCGGCGGGTGAATCACACACGAGTGCACCGTCTTTGGCCAAAGGCTCTGCCAACTCGCGGCGGCGATTCCAGACCCGCAGCCCGATGCCGGCCTTCGCGATGTTCGCGGCCATCGCAAAGCCCATGGTGCCGGTGCCGAGTACCGCGACCGTCGGAAGCGCGTCAGGCATCAGCGCCGATCCACACCGTCTTGGCGTTCATGAATTCGCGCATGCCCAGATCGGACAGTTCGCGACCGTAACCACTGCGCTTCACTCCGCCAAAGGGGATCTCCGGGTAGCTGGTGGTGTTCCCGTTGATGAACGCCATGCCGGACTGCACATCGCGGACGAACAGCGCCCGGTCGTCGGGGTCTTCGCTCCACAGGTTGGAGCCGAGCCCGTATGGGTGCGCATTCGCCTGGGCCAACGCGTCCTCCAGCGAGGACACCCGGAACACCTGGGCCACCGGGCCGAAAACTTCCTCGTGGTACATCTTCATGTCGGACGTGATGTCGGTCAGCACCGTAGGTGGGTAGAACCAGCCGGGTCCGTCGGGCCGCTTGCCGCCGACCGGCGCTGCGGCCCCCTTGGCCAGGGCATCGTCGACATAGGCCGCCACGTCGTTGCGGCCTGATTCGGTGGCCAACGGGCCGATGTCGGTGGCAGGGTCCATCGGGTCGCCGACCACCAAGGCTGCCATCTTCTCGACGAACTGCTCCAGGAAAGCGTCGTAGATGTCGGTGTGGACGAAGAACCGCTTGCCATTGATGCACGACTGTCCGTTGTTGAGTGTGCGTGCCTTGACCGCGACATCGGTGGCGCGCGCAAGATTGGTCGACGGCATGACGATGAACGGGTCAGAGCCACCGAGTTCGAGGACCACCCGCTTGATCTCGGATCCGGCGATGGTGGCAACCGACTTGCCGGCGGGCTCACTGCCGGTCAAGGTAGCGGCCTTCACCCGGTCGTCGCGCAGGACCTGTTCCACCCGTCCCGACGAGATCAGCAAGGTCTGGAACACGTCGTCGGGGAACCCGGCCTCCCGGAACAGTTGTTCCATGTACAACGCCGTTTGCGGCACGTTGGACGCGTGCTTGAGTAGCCCCACGTTGCCTGCCGTCAGCGCCGGGGCGGCGAACCGCATGGCCTGCCACAGCGGCAGATTCCATGGCATGACGGCGAGTACCGGGCCGATGGGCTGATAGGTCACGTAGGTTTCCTTGGCACCGACGCGCGCCGGGTCAGAGTGCAGGTTCTTCAGGTACGTCGGCCCCTCGGCTGCGTAGAAGCGCAGGCCGCGAACAGATTTCGCGACCTCCTCCTGCGCGGCGGCATAGGTCTTGCCCATCTCGGTGGTGATCAGCTTGCTGATCGAGTCCGCAGCCTTCTCGAGGTTGTCAGCCGCTTGGTTCAGCCACCCCGCACGTTGTTCAACCGTCGTCAGCCGGTAGGCGGCGGCCGCCGCAGCGGCTCGGCCGAGCTTGTCCTCGAGTTCGTCCGCGGTGAGCTCATCGAACTTCTTGAGCACCTCGCCGGTTACCGGACTGGTCGTCGCGATCGCCATGATGGTTCGTTCCCTTCCGTTCGCGGATGCGCCTGGTGTAACTTCCGAATGCTTTTGTCGGGCAAATACTTTGAATTGGCGCGATAGTTGGCTCTTTCGGACACGCCGAACCGCTTGCTCCGACGATGCGGTCAGCATTTCATTGTCCGTGCAGCTCGGTCTATCGCACACCGTGCGATTTTTAGGGCGCGAGGCCAGTCGTGATGTCCACTTGTCGGCTGGTCAGCAGCGGCCGGATCTTTCCGGCGACCAATTCCTGATAGTGCGGCGAGTTCAGGTGAGCCTCCAGCGCGGTGTGATCGGCGTACCGCTCTATCAAGAGGATGGTGGTCGGCTGGTCCAGACTCTGCAACAGCTCGTAGCCCAGGCAGCCCGGTTCCGCCAGCGACAGGGGTGACACCTCCGCCGCGTGTGCCAGCACGGTGGCCAGCGACTCGGGGGTGGTTTCCCAACGCGCAACCACCACGACAGGATTCGTCATCGTCCTGACACTCCGTGGTGAATGGCATCGGCCAGTGCCTCGCCGACAACCGTGCCCGACTGTGGATTCTGACCGGTGATCAGCCTGCCGTCGACAACGACTTTTGGCTGCCATGGATCGGTGGCCTCGTACAGGGCGCCTTCGTCGCGCAGAGCCTTCTCCAGATCGAACGGGACGTCGTCAGCTGCATAGCCCTCCTCCTCGGCGTCGGAGAATGCCGTGAGTTTGCGTCCGCGCACCAAGGGCGTCCCGTCGTCGAGGGTTACGCCGAGAAACGCCGACGGACCGTGGCATACGGCGCCGACGATCATGCCGGCGTTCCAAGCGCTGATGACCACCGACTGCACCTCAGGGTTTCCGGTGATGTCCACCATCGGACCCAACCCACCGGGGAAGAAGACGGCGTCGTAGTCCAACACGTTGACCTCGGAGAGCTTGCGACTGCGCGACAGCCGGCGATGTGCCTTGCTGTCGCGGAAGGCAACCTGCGCGGGATCGTCAGCGTCGAACCCGTCTTCTGGGGGCGTACCTCCAGTGGGTGAGGCGAATTCGACGGCGATTCCGGCATTGTCGAGCGCGTCGAACGGGTGTGAGACCTCGGGGAAGAAGAAGCCGGTAGGCCGATTGTGCGGACCGATTACGGCGGCGTTCGTGATGACGAAGAGGACATACGGGACGCTCATTGGATTCCGATCTGTCGGGTTGTTTGAGAATTACTGCGGCGCTGGGTAATTGGTCAGTCGAACAACACGACCGCGCGCCCCACAATGTCGCCGCGGCCGAGGCCACCGGTTCCGTTGAGAGTGGTCATTCGTCGTCTCCGTCATACCGTCCTCCAATCGACTGAGTCGAGAGTCGCATCACTTGCAGACGGCGGTCCATCGCACGGTGGGTGATATTTAGAGGTAAGAAGGCGCTGATGCCGCGCGTGAACGATGATGCATGGCGTGAACCATGTCGAGGTGCTGGTCACCGGACTCCTGCTGGTCGTCGCGGCATTGGGAGCGTTGGCATGCAGGCTCTCGGTGCCGTATCCCATCATGTTGGTGATCGGCGGCGCCGCCTTCGGATTCGTCCCCGGACTGCCCGAGATCCAGCTCGAGCCCGATCTCGTCCTGGCATTGTTCCTGCCGCCGCTGCTCTACAAGTCGTCGATCTATGCCAACTTCGGCGACTTCCGATCCAACTTTCGTGATCTGACGCTGAGCGCCGTGGTGCTGGTCCTCGTCACGATGGCGGGCGTCGCCTGGGCCGCGCACGCGATCATCCCCGGGATGGCGTGGTCAACAGCTTTCGTGTTGGGCGCCATCGTATCTCCGACCGATCCGGTGGCGGCGACGACCATCATGCAGCGCCTTGATGCACCTCGACGGCTGGTCAGCAGCATCGAGGGAGAGGGGCTGTTCAACGACGCCACTGCTCTGGTTGCCTACCGCGTCGCCGTCGCGGCAACGGTGGCCGGCGCCTTCTCGCTCGTCGAGGCCGGACTGCGTTTCGTCTTCGGCGTGATCGCCGGCGTGGCCATCGGCCTTGCGGTCGGATTGATGTCGGCCTGGGTGCGGCGGCACATCAGCGACCCGCAGATCAGCGTCACCATCTCACTGCTCACCGGATACGCGGCATTCCTCCCGGCCCAGGCGGTCGGCGCATCGGCCGTACTGGCCACCGTTGCGGCGGGCATCGTCATGGCCGTTCGCAGCCCGGAAGTGCTCGACGCCAGGCCGCGTCTGCAGGGCTACTTCGTGTGGGACATCGTCGATTTCCTGATCAACGCAACGTTGTTCGTGGTGACTGGACTTCAGTTGCACGCGATCATTGGGGGCCTGGGCCATTACTCGCCAGGTGTACTGGCTGCGTACGCCTTGGTCGTGTCCGCCGCCGTCGCACTCATCCGGTTGGCGTGGTTTTTCGTTGTTCCCTCGATCGCCGGTCTGCTCGACCGCCGGTCACCGCCTCCCCGACAACTCGGCGGCCTATGGCGCTTGACCCTGGGCTGGAGCGGCATGCGTGGCGCGGTGTCCCTGGCTGTGGCGCTGGCGGTACCGCGCGTTGTCGGCGACGGATCGGCCTTCCCTCAGCGCGACCTCATCGTGTTCCTGACGTTCGCCGTCATCTTCTTCACCCTCGTCGTTCAAGGGTTGACGTTGCCCACCCTGGTTCGACGACTCGTCGCAGCAGAGAGCGACCCAGACACGGACGAGGAGTTCAGGGCCCGGCTCGTAACGGCCAAAGCCGCACTGGCTCAGATCGATGCGCTCGTGGCTCAGCAACTGGTCCGCGGCGATACGGCCCAACGAATGCGGAGCATGTATGACTACCGCGCCCACCGCTTTGCCGCCCGGCTCGGCAAGATCGAGGACGCGGGTTACGAGGACCGGTCGCAGGCCTACCAGGACACGGTGCGCCTGGTCTTGCAGGCCCAACGGGATGCGCTGATCGCGATGCGCCGAGACGGACGGGTCTCAAATCAGGTGCTCAACCGCATCCTGCGGGAGCTCGATCTCGAAGAGTCGCGGCTCGAAGCCTGATCCGGCGGCGACGAGTGAGCGATCAGGCGCCACCGGCGCAGGGAACGAAGAGCGACCTAAAAATCACACGCCGTGCGATGGCGCGGATTTCGCCGATGAACCGACCATGGACACCTGGAATCGGGGCAGCGATCACCCGGGCTGACCCGCGCGCGGACCGGCCAGCATCTCAAAGACACGAAAACTGTTGTCCGACTAGACTAACGGCAAAACATGGATCATTCGGGGAGGCAGGTCACCATGGACCACTTGGAGATCGATGTGACCGTCCCGCCGTCGGGACCAGGGTGCGCGGAGTGCGAGCGGGATGGCGGGTGGTGGTTTCATCTCCGGCGATGCGCGGTGTGCGGTCACATCGGGTGCTGCGATAACTCTCCCGAACAGCATGCGACCGCCCACTTCCACAAGTCCGGCCATCGGGCTTTGACCAGTTTCGAGCCCGGCGAAACGTGGTTCTACGATTTCGGCGACCAGCAGATGTACAGCAGCGGTCCGCGTCTGGCGCCCCCCGAACACCACCCGCTGGATCAGCCCGCACCAGGGCCCGCGGGGCGCGTGCCTACCGATTGGCAGCAGCTGCTCCACTGACGACCAGTGCAAAGTTGAGCCGAAACCCTCACGCCGGTGCCGGTGGCTAAAAATCACACGCCGTGCGATAGCGCGGATTTCGCCGATCGCCCGACGATGGACACGCCATCACGACGTGATCGGAGAATCCAATGGGTTTACGAGCATCATTCTTCGCCGGGCCTCTCGGGTTCGGCGCCGCGCCGCTGGGGAACATGTTCCGCAACATCCCCGACGATGAAGCCGAGGCGACGGTCGAGGCGGCATGGGAAGCCGGCACCCGATATTTCGACACCGCACCGTTCTACGGAGCAGGACTGTCGGAGATCCGGCTGGGCAAGGCCCTCGCGAGTCATCCCCGAGACGGGTACCTACTCAGCACCAAAGTGGGGCGTCTCATTCTCGATGAGATCGAGTACGGTCGGCCGGACCTCGGTGAGAAAGCCGGCCTGTTCGAGCATGGTCACAAGAACAAGGTCGTCTACGACTACACCGGCGACGGCGCGCGCAAGTCTGTTGAGGACAGTCTCCGGCGACTGGGGGTCGACCGCATCGACTTCGTGTGGATCCACGACCTTGCCGAGGACTTCCACGGTGACGGTTGGCTCGGTCAATTCGACATCGCGCGGACCGGAGCGTTCCGGGCGCTGACGCAGATGCGCGAAGAGGGCCTCATCAAAGGATGGGGCCTGGGCGTGAACCGTACCGAACCCATTGAGCTGCTTCTGGGCTTGTCTGAATCTCACCCTGACGGCAGCCTGCTGGCCGGGCGTTACACCCTTTTGGACCATGAGCACGCACTCCAACGCCTGATGCCAGCGGCGGAGAAACAAGGCGTCGACATCGTCGTCGGCGGCCCCTACAGTTCCGGAATCCTCGCGGGCGGTGCGCATTTCGAATACCGCAAGGCCCCGCCAGAGATCGAGGCGAAAGTCCAGGCTCTGCGCACGATTGCCGCTCGGCACGGCGTGCACTTGAAGGCCGCGGCCCTGCAGTTCAGTCTCGCCCATCCGGCGTCGGTGGCAGTCATTCCCGGCGCGAGCAAGCCGTCCCGCATCGCCGAAGACCATGCCGCACTCGCCGAGCACATCCCGGATGACTTCTGGATCGAACTGCGTACGCAGCGCCTGGTGTCACCCGAAGCGCCGCTCCCGATCGATCGCCAACGGTAGCGGAGCGCCCCATGCCTCACACTGCCGACGACGCGCGTTACCGCCAAGGGCATTTCCGCCGCTGCGGGACAAGCGGACTACAGCTTCCGCTCGTCTCATTGGGCACTTGGCAGAACTTCGGCGGTAGCAACGTGTTCGAGGACGGACGCGCCATCTTGCGCCGGGCCTTCGACCGCGGCGTAACGCATTTCGACTGCGCGAACATGTACGGTCCGCCCAACGGTAGTGCTGAAGAGAACCTCGGCAAAGTACTCGCCGCCGACTTCGGTGGATACCGTGATGAGCTGCTCATCTCGTCGAAGGCCGGCTACGAAATGTGGCCTGGCCCTTATGGAATCGGAGCCTCCAGGAAGTATCTGATCGCGTCGATCGACCAGAGCTTGCGCCGGCTGGGCCTTGACTACGTCGACATCTTCTACGCCCATCGCCCATGGCCGGACGACCCGCTGGAGGAGACGACGGCCGCGCTCGCAGACATCGTCCGCCAGGGCAAGGCCCTGTACGTCGGCATCTCGTCGTTCAGCCCCACCCGGACGCGGCATGCCCACGAACTGCTGCGTAATCATGGCGTATCGCTGCTGATCCACCAGCCCTCGTATTCGATGCTCAATCGCCACATCGAAGAGGGTCTGCTGGATACCCTCGACGAACTTGGCGTGGGGTGCATCGGATTTTCGGCGCTCGCTCAGGGCCTTCTCACCGACAGATATGCGCGCGGCGATGCGCCCAGGGGTCGCGCGAACGACGCCGGCACCTTCAGCCGTGATTTCCTGTCCGAGCAGAACCTGGCGAATGTGCGCGGTCTGGCCGCCATCGCGGCCGGACGCGGCCAGACCCTCGCTCAAATGGCGATCGCATGGGTTCTGCGTGATGGCCGAGTCACGTCAGCGCTGATTGGGGCCCGCACCACGGCCCAACTGGATGACTCGCTCGACGCACTGGACAACCTCCAGTTCGACGACGACGAACTGAGAGCAATCGACAAGTTTGCACAAGAAGGCGGCATCGACCTCTGGCGTGAGACATCTACCGAGTAACCATGCTCAGCCGCCAGGTGCCGCCACCGAGAAGCTCCAACTGCTGTCGGTGCTGCGTCAGCAGCTCGCGGTGGTGGCTGACACTGACCACGACAGCGTCAGGTAATTCGGCTCGGAGCTGTTCATACAGCCCGAAGGCCAGGCCCTCGTCGAGCGCCGACGTGGCCTCATCGAGGAACACCGCGGCCGGGCGCGTCAACAGCACTCTCGCGAAAGCGATGCGCTGCTGCTCCCCCGGAGACAACACCTTCACCCAGTCCCGTTCCTCGTCGAGCCGATCACGCAAGTGCGCCAACGAGACCCGCGTGAGAGCGTCCCGCAGCGACTCATCGGTGATGTCCCCGGACTCGGCTGGATAAGAGACCGCGGTCCGTAGATCGCCCAGCGGCAAGTACGGCAGCTGTGACAGAAACATGGTCGCCCGGTCGTCCGCCGGTCGAGCCCACTCACCGGTGGCCGCAGGCCAGAGCCCGGCGAGACTGCGCAACAGTGTCGTCTTCCCGCTGCCCGACGGACCGGTGACGACCAGCGACTCACCCGGCTCCAGATACAGGTCGAGTGCATCGATCAAGGGGCGCCCCGTCGGCGTGCACACCGTGACCCCGGCGAGAGACACGGTGCCGCCGGCGCTCGGCCGCGTCGTCAGGACCGGCAGCTCGCGGGCCCGCTCATTGGCCTCGACCAACCCGTCCAATCGGATGATCGCGGCTTCGTAGCTCGCAAACTGGCTGACGGCGTTGCGAAAGAAAGACAGACCCGACTCGATCTTGCCGAACGCGCCCGCGGACTGAGTTACATCACCGAGCTTGATGGTGCCGGCGAACAGTCTCGGCGCCTGCAAGACATAGGGCAGCGGCAGAATCGTCTCGGTGACCGAGTAGTTCCAGCCGATCAACCCGAGAGTCCTGCGCACATAGTGCCGATAGTTCGAGATGACGGCGGAGAACCTGTTCTCCAACAGTCGCCGCTCCGCGCGTTCGCCACGATAGAACCCCACCGACTCGGCCGCGTCACGCAACCGCACCAACGCATAGCGGAAGGCCGCGTTCGTCTGTTCATTGCGAAAACTCAGCCGGATGAGCGGATGCCCGATCCGGAACGCGATGAGCGACGCGGACAACACATACGCGATGACGATCCAGAACAAGGCTTTCGGCAGGGCAACGCCAAAGATGTTGAGAGTGCCCGAAAGCCGCCACAAGATCAGCGCGAACGACGCCACCGAAACCACGGAGTTGATGGCCCCGAACAGCAGCATGCTCTGCGAATAGTAGGTCGGAACATTGGGCCCGGTGCCCACCCCGGTCGTGAAGACATCGATGTCCTGCTGGATCCGCTGGTCCGGGTTGTCGACCGCGGGTTCGACGAAGCGGCCGCGGTAGTAGGCACTACCGGTCAGCCAGTCACCCGTGACGCGGCGGGTCAGCCATATCCGCCACCGGACGATGAAGCACTGAGTCACGTAGGTGTCGAAGACGATCCGCACGATGTGGATTGCCGCCAGTACGCAGAAGGTGACGATGGCCATCCAGAAGCCGTGGACGCCCGAGTTGCGTTCCGCCGCGTTGTGCGCACCCGCGCCGTGGAACGCGACTTGCAGCGCCGAAAACAGGTCGTTGTTGTAGTAACTGAGCAGCACGGCGAGACGCACTTCGAGGACCACCGACAACAGCAGGACGGCGAGCATGCCCCACGCCGGCCAGCTGTCCCGGCCGGTGAAATAGGCACCTGTGACGCGCCAGAACCGCTGCGCCCACGTGAGGTAACGGATCAGCAGAAAACCAAGAGCAAGAACACATATCGCGCTCATCAACCAGGCGTGCACGATCCACCACGCCGATTCGGCAAGCTGGTTGCCCCAGTTGATCGATGGGGTGAACATGGCCCTGGGAACCGGTGGTCAGTAGCCGAGCCGCGCGAACAGGGTCATTGTGCCCGCCAACGCCGTCCTGCGAGAAATGCCCATGACAGGGAAGCTAGGGCACCACCATGGGCCGGTCAAGTGCTGTGAGCGTTCCGCCGGTGCATGGAAATTCCCATCAAGTAAAGGTATTTCGGACCGCACAAACCGAGCGCCATGGCCGCCACTGTCAACACCACGATGTTGAAGTCCGCGGCAGTCGCAACGAGTAGTGGGACCGACGGCGCGCTGGTGAAATGGACGAATCCGCTCAGCGCCCGGAACGCGAAGACACCCGGCACCAGCGCGACGACGGAAGCGAAGCCGATGGCCGCAAAAGGAATTCGCAGCCGTGTCGCGGCCGGCGACAAGATCGCCCCCACCAACAGACAGGATACGAATGCGGCCGCAGCCACACTGCCGCCACTGTTCACCACCCACCAGTGCAGTACGTGAGCGGCCATGCCGACCAGCACCGGCCACACCGCCATCCGCCACGGCACCGACCAGTAGACGGCATACGATGCGGCGGCCACGCCGGCGGCGGCAAGGTCCAGATACCAGTTCGCCGAGTCCGAAGGTGCGGTGACCGCGATGGTCTGGCCGAAGGCGGCCAGACCGAGGAGTAGGCCGCCTGCGATGGCCGTGAGGAGCAGGGCCGAAAAACCGAGCCGGGCTGCGCCCAGTGTCATCCGTAGATTCAGCAGGTCCAATGTGCCGTTGAGAATGTGCGGTCCGGGCACCAAAACCATTGCCGGACAGAGGACGACGAGCCCGGCGACCGCTCCCATCCCGAGGTGGGCGGCGACTCCGCCGACGGCGCCCGCGAGCGCGGCCGCGACAAACGCCTGCACCAACGGCCCGACCCCGCGTGCCCCGAGCCAGCGTCGCGCGAGGCCACCCGCCGCTGCACTGCAAGCGATCAACAGGATCGCCAGTGCGCTGGACACACCGAAGATCACGCTCAACGCGCACGCACCGGTGGCGCACGCCGCCGCGAAGACGACGGTCGCGGAAACCCGAAGGCCGCTAGCAGTCTGGATCGCCGCGTTGACCTCCGACACCGTGAGTGGACCGTCCTGTCCCCGGTCGACCACGGTCATGAGCGAAGCCACTCGGCACATGTTCACCGCAACCGGTTTGACCGGCACAACGCGCACCACGTCGCGGGAATCCGAGGCGGTCAGAAACAACGCCGACCACGTCGCATCGATTCGCGCGTCGACGCCGAGCCCACGATTGAGCCGCTGCACCGCGGTCGAGACCATCTCGGTTGACTGGCCGTTCTCGAACAGCAGTGCCGCCGAGGTCAATACGACGTCGTAGCGCTCAAGCCGGTCGGTCGCGGGATCGGATTCGGTCACCCGACGATTCTCACCCCGATACGGACGCCGACCTTAACGTTTGTCGAACATCGGTGAAGCCATGGCCCCACGCTGCTACCGTTCCGCCATCGCACCGGAAACAGGAGACGACCTGCCGTGCCCCCTCTACTTCGCGAACTCTTACTGGCCCATCGCCGGCTGATCGCCGTCATTCTGGGGACCACACTGGTGTCGATGCTCATGAGCCTGGCCCTGCCGTGGCCCCTGAAGGTCGTGTTGGACAACGTTGTGGCCGGCGATCCGCCACCCGCGTGGATCGCGTGGCTGGTGCCCATGATGGGCGGTCACGAGAAGGCGCACATCGCCGCGGCGGCCGGGGTCGCCACGGTGGTGATCGCCTTGGTCAGCGGGGCCGCCTTCTACGTCGCCAGCTATACGACCGAACGGCTCGGGCAGTGCATCGGCAACGACCTGCGCGTCCGGCTGTACCACCATCTTCAGGAACTCTCGCTGGCGTACTACGACACCAACCGTGTCGGCACCATCCTGAGCACCCTGACAACCGACGTTCAGACGATCCAGAGCTTCGCTTCGACCTCGACGCTCAACATCCTCACCGACACGCTGACCCTCGTCGCGATGGCCGTCGTCATGCTCATGTTGCGCTGGGATTTCGCGCTCATCGCGCTGGCCATCACCCCGGTGCTGGTGATCTTTCTGGTCCGTGTCAACAAGGCCATCAAAGTGGCGGTCTCCGAGGTGCGCACTCGGCAGTCCGACCTGCTCGCCACGTTGCAGGAAGGCCTGCAGTCCATCGAGGTGGTGCAGGCCTACTCCCGCGAGGACTACACCGACCAGAAGGTCCAGACCGTCAGCCAGGAGACCGTCACCGCGTGGCTCAAAACCCGTAAGGTGTCGGCGTTGCTCTCGCCCGTGGTCGGCGTGATCATCGCGGCGTGCACCGGACTGGTGCTGTGGCGCGGCGCGCTGCTCGTGTTGCACGGCGGGATGACGGCCGGCGCGCTCACCGTCTTTCTCGCCTACCTCGCACGCTTCTTCCAACCGGTGCGGACGCTGTCGCAGATGACCAACACCCTCGCCCAGGTGTCGGTGGGGTTCCAGCGCGTCACCGCCGTCTGCGACGCAGACGTGACCATCCCGGAACGGCCCTCGCCCATCGACCCACCACCCTTCAAGGGCGCGATCACGTTTGAGCACGTCGCTTTCAGCTACGACGCGAATACTCCGGTGCTGCAGGATATTTCCTTCTCGGTGGAAGCCGGGCAGATGGTCGGCATCGTCGGCCCGACCGGCGGCGGGAAGTCCACCCTGGTAAGTCTCATTCCCCGCTTCCGCAATCTTTCCGCCGGCCGGATCACCATCGACGGTGTCGACATCTGCGACTACACCTTGCACGGGCTGCGCACGCAGATCGCCTTCGTCCTGCAGAACACGGTGCTGCTGCGGGGCAGCATCCGCGACAACATCGCGTTCGGCTGCCCCGATGCCACCGAAGAGGAGATCATCCAGGCCGCGAAACTTGCGAACGCCGACGAATTCATCGACCGCATGCCTGCCCGCTACTGCACACTGGTCGGCGACCGGGGTTCGACGCTCTCCGGTGGCCAGCGCCAGCGCATCGGGATAGCCCGCGCACTGGTTCGCAACAATCCGATCCTCATTCTCGACGAGCCGACCGCGGCGTTGGACGCGGAGTCCGAGCATCTGGTGGTCGAGGCCCTGGAACGACTCATGGCCGGCCGCACCGTCATCACCATCGCCCACCGCCTCAGCACGTTGCGCGACGCGGACAAGATCATCGTCATCAAGGACGGTGTCGTGGCCGAGGACGGACCGCAGGATGAGCTCTTGCGACGCAACGGCGTCTATGCCGAACTGCACCGCTTGCAGTTCGAACAACCCGCCTGACAGTTCGCGGCAATCCGAATTTCAGGTGAACGGCGGGTGGCAAACGCGTGCGCCTGATCGGTGTTCTCGGCAAACCCGCCATGCGACGGCCGCCGTTGTTAGCATCGGCACTATCCACCGGTCTGGTTGGAAATCTCGTCGACGATCACGTACTTAAGGAGCTTCGCGATGCTGGTTATGCGGGACCACGATGTTGAGGATTACGAGGCGTTGCGCGACATGGACGCCACCGATGTCGGCGAGTTGCGCGCCGACGACCGTGCCTGCCTGGAGGAGCTGGGCCGGTACCTGGTGACCACCGATGCCTGGCAGCGGTTCGGAATCTGGTTGCTACACAAGCACTTCCTTCCCGAACCGGGCGAGGTGTTCGTCGAGCAGACCGTGCGGTCACCGCGCGGGACCAAGACCTCGCCGATCAGTCGCTCGGCGTTCGGACAGCTGAGTGCGACGGCCATCCGCTTCGACGATCTGGCCGACGGCGTCGGTGTGGTCGGCATGGAGTTCGCCGAGCCGGACGACTTCGGTGACACCGAACCCCTCACCGACGACGACGCCATCGTGCTGGCCGGCATCGCCGAGCGCCTGCAGGCCCACGACAAGACCGCGCGCTTCGGCGTGCGGTTGATCCGGAACCCGCTGGGCCTGACGGACGACGAAATGCTGCACGAGACCACCGACTCCGGTGACCGGACCATGAACTGCACCGTCGGCGAGCGCGCCGAGGTGCTGGTCCAGCAGAACGTCACCCAGACCGCGTGGAAGTGGCGCGTGGTCCACGGCGGCCCCGAGACCATCGTCATGCAGGACTGCACCGCCGGCTGCGTCCGAGTCGGCGAGGGCCACGACATCTCGCACACCGCGTCGGGGACCGACGACTTCGACAACCCCACCACCGGTGGGCCCGACACCGCGATCTGACGCCGACAATGCGTCCCTCACCCGGGTTTGCCGGGTGAGGGACGCATTGCCTCAGGAGGTCGCCAGCGCGTGCCGCGCGTAGGCCCGGACGTCGGCGTCGCCATCTTCCAGCGCGATACCGAGTGCCGCCCGCGCGGCCTCCTCGGAATCTGCCCACCGGGTCAGACTGAGGACGGCGGCCTTGCGCACATCCAGGTGCGGGTCGTGCAGCGCCTGCGACAGCGGTTCGACCGCGACGTCCGGCGCCGCGCCGGACAGTGCCCGTACGGCGCCCTGGCGAATCTGCCACGCTGATTCCCGAAGCGCGCGTTGCACTTCCGGCACATCCTGCTCGGCGCAGCCGACGGCGGCCAATGCGGCGAGCGCTGCCGCACGCACCAGCGGGTCACGGTCAGCCAGCAGCCGGCGCACGGTGTCGGCGCCGGACCCGAGCGTGGCCAGCCCGTTGCTCGCGGCGATCCGCACCTCGCGGTTGTCGTCGTCCGCGGCCGCGGCCACGCCGTCGACGTCATCGACCGAGACGAGGGCCCGCACAGCCTCGATACGCACGCGGTGATCGGAATCCGTCACTGCCGCGCGGTAATCCGGCGCCGCACCGGCCCGGCGCGAACTCAGCACGTACAACGTCACCGCCCGCACGAGGGGATCACCGGACGTCAGGTACGGGGCGACCACCGCCGGATCGGGCAGCACCTCGACCAACTCCCGCAGGGCATCGGCGGCCGTGGCCCGCACTGCACCGTCATCGTCCCCGAGGGCCGCGACCAGCTCGGGCTGATAGCCGTCCGGCAGGTTCTCCACCAGCACCGCGACCGCGGCGCGCCGCACACCCGCGTCGGCGTCCTGCAGGTACTCGGCCAGATCGGCGAGCGCCGGCTCCTCCAGGGCCACCACGTGAGCGATACGCGGTGACGGCGGCGTGGTCGGCTCGGTTGCGCGCAGGCGCGAACCCGCGGTCGCGGGCGCCTTGCCGCCGACCAGGTCCGGCTGGTGCACGTGCTGCACGGCATGGTCCGACGGCAGGTGGTCCAGGTCGGGCACCGGCACGAAATACGGTGCCACAGGCCGCTTCAGGAACTCCATCTCACCGTCGTCGCCCTTGCGCAGGTTCAGGTGATAACGCCAATGTTCGTCGTCACGCTCAGGGATGTCGGCGCGATCGTGGTAGAGCCCCCACCGTGATTCGGTGCGCGTCAGCGACGAGCGGGCCGCCATCTCGGCGCAGTCCCGGATGAACGACACCTCGACGGTGCGCATCAGCTCGTGCGGGGTGCGGGCACCCATCTGCTCGATCTCCTCGGCCATCCGCTCGAACGTGCGGACCGCGATGGACAGCTTCGTCGCCGTCTTGGGCGGCGCCACATAGTCGTTCACGAAGCGGCGCAGCTTGTACTCGACCTGCGGCTGCGGCGGCCCGTCCGGATGCCGCAACGGACGGTAGATCAGTTCGTGGGCTTCGGCCAGCTGATCCTGCGGAAGGGACACGGGCGCTTCGACATCGGCGAGGGTGGACGCGGCATGCTCGCCGGCCAGATCGCCGTAGACGAACGCGCCGATCATGTAGTTGTGCGGGACGCACGCCATGTCACCGGCGGCGTACAGGCCCGGCACCGTGGTGCGGGCGTGCTCGTCGACCCACACACCGGACGCCGAATGCCCGCTGCACAAACCGATTTCGGAGATGTGCATCTCGATGTCGTGAGTGCGGTAGTCATGTCCGCGGTTGGCGTGGAAGGTGCCGCGCGTCGGCCGCTCGGTGGTGTGCAGGATGTTCTCCATCGCGGTGATGGTCTCGTCCGGCAGGTGCGTGACCTTGAGATAGATGGGGCCGCGGGCGGATTCGATCTCGCTCTTGACCTCGGCCATCATCTGGCCGGACCAGTAATCGGAGTCGACGAACCGCTCCCCCAGCGCGTTCACCTGGTATCCGCCGAAAGGATTGGCGACGTAGGCACACGCAGGCCCGTTGTAGTCCTTGATCAGCGGGTTCACCTGGAAACACTCGATGCCGGACAGTTCCGCGCCGGCGTGGTACGCCATGGAGTAGCCGTCGCCGGCGTTGCAGGGGTTCTCGTAGGTGCCGTACAGGTACCCTGAGGCAGGCAGACCGAGGCGGCCGCTGGCGCCGGTCGCGAGGATGACGGCCTTGGCCCCCACTGTGACGAATTCGCCTGTGCGCGTGTTGAATGCGGCCGCGCCGACGGCACGCCCGTTCTCGGTCAGCACCCGCACCGGCATCAGCCGGTTCTCGATGCGCAGCTTCTCCCGGATGGACTTCTGCCGCATCACGCGGTACAGCGCCTTCTTGACGTCCTTGCCCTCGGGCATCGGCAGCACATAGGAGCCGGAGCGGTGCACACGGCGCACCGCGTACTCGCCGTGCTCGTCCTTCTCGAACTTGACGCCGTACCGTTCCAGCCGCTGCACCATGGCGAAGCCGCGCGTCGCGGTCTGATAGATGGTGCGCTGGTTGACGATTCCGTCGTTGGCGCGGGTGATCTCGGCGACGTAGTCCTCCGGGGTGGCCTTGCCGGGGACGACGGCGTTGTTGACGCCGTCCATGCCCATGGCCAGCGCGCCGGAATGCCGCACGTGCGCCTTCTCCAGCAGCAGCACCTGGGCGCCGTTCTCGGCGGCGGTCAGGGCCGCCATGGTGCCGGCGGTACCGCCGCCGATCACCAGGACGTCACAGTCCAGGCGGACAGGATTCGCGAGGTCTGGAATGTCCAGAGTGCTCATTGGTGTAGTGCTCCAAGTATTTCGGCCCGCAGCTCGGTGCGGGAAACGTCAGGGTCACGAGGGCAGGCAATGTCCAGCAGCGCGCGCAGCGGCTCACCGGCACGGCCGAGAACCACGACCCGGTCGCCCAGGGCGAGCGCCTCGTCGACGTCGTGCGTGACGAACACGATGGTGGTCGGGTGGGCCTGCCAGGTGTCGATCAACAAGTGCTGCATGGCGGTTCGGGTCTTTGCGTCCAGCGCGCCGAACGGCTCGTCCATCAGGACGGCGCGCGGCGCCCCGGCCAGTCCGCGCGCCAGCTGGACGCGCTGGCGCATGCCGCCGGACAGACTCTTCGGCAGGAAGTCGGCGAACCCGGTGAGCCCGACCTCGTCGATCCAGCGTTCGGCGCGTTCGCGGCGTCCGGCACGCGGTCCGCCGCGCAACTGCAGCGCCAGCTCGATGTTGGATCGGACTGTGCGCCAGGGTAACAACGCACTGTCCTGGAACACCATGCCGCGATCACGCGACGTGGTGGTCACCAGCTCGCCGTCCGCCAGGATTCGGCCGGCGTCGGGCTTCAGCAGCCCGGCCAATGCCCGCAGCACCGTCGACTTGCCACACCCCGACGGACCGGTCAGCACCAGGATTTCTCCCGGCTGCACCGTCAGGCTCAGTCCGTCCACGACGGGCTCTCCGGTGTAGGACAACCGGATTCGGTCCAGTTCCAGGCGGAGACCAGTCGTCGTCAGGGTCGTCATCGCCCACTCTCCTCACCGCGCGGCAGCCACCGGGTGAGCCGCCGGCCGATCAGTTCCACCGCGGCCGACGTGCCGAATCCCAAGGCACCGATGGTGATGATGCCGACGAAGACGCTCGGGTAGTCCAGCACCGTGTAGGCCTGCCAGGTCCGGTAGCCGACGCCGAGCCGGCCGGAGATCATCTCCGCGGACACCACACAGATCCAGGCCACGCCCATCCCGACTGACAAGCCGCCGAACAGCCCGGGCAGGACACCCGGAAACACGACCTGCCGCAACACATCCCAACGCGAGCCGCCAAGGGTTCGCACCGAGTCCTCCCACAGGGTGGGCAGGGCCCGCACGGCATGCCGGGTACTGACCATGATCGGGAAGAACGCCGCAAGGAACGTGATGAACACGATGCCGGCCTCGTCGGTCGGGAACAGCAGGATGGCGACGGGCACGAGCGCGATCGCCGGGATGGGGCGGGCCAATTCGGTCAGCGGCCCCACGATGTCGGCGAACAGCCGCGACCGGCCGAGCGCGATACCGACGGCGGCGCCGATCACCGCCGCGAGCCCGAAGCCACTGACGATCCGGATCACCGACTGCGTCAGATCCAGCCAGTACTGGGGGGCGCCCAGCCGCTCGACGAACTTCGCGCCGATCTGCGTCACCGTCGGCAGGTTGTCGAATCGCAGCCAGAATCGGACGTGGTTGGCGGTCAGCAGCTGCCAGAGGCCCACGGCCGCAATGACCGACAGCGCCTTGACCAGGTAACTGCGCCACTTGGCCGGTCCCCGCTGCCGCGACGCCTCGACCTCGACCGGCAGCGCCGGTGCCGCCGTGACCGCGGCGATCGCAGTCACGCCACACCCACCAGAGCCTGCTGGTAGGTCACCACCGCCGAACCGGGATGGGCCGTCTGGTAGCGATGGGCGCCGGCCGCGGTGTCGAACGGGAGGAAGTCGGTCCCCTGCTGCACCCAGACGGACTTGTCTGCCAGCCAACGGGTTCCGAGTTCGGCGTCCGGCACGTAGGCGGCGCGCACCTTGGCACCCTTGGCCTCCGCGGCCCGGACCGCCTTGAGCAGGCAGGTCGGGTTCGCCGCCGGCTGCGTGGTGTCGGCGCCGTCCAGCCACAGCTCACCGGCCAGCGCCGGATTGTCGACCGGAACGTTGCACACCGGGTCGGTACCGTGCACCAGAGACGGATTCGCGGTGCGGGCGACCTCGGTGTTGTAGTCGCGACCCCGCTCGGTCAGCGCCGTGCGCAGCGGCCCGTCCTGGACGAAGGCATTGACGTCCAGATCGGCGAAGTCACCGATCGACTTCAGGTACGGCACATCACCTTTCAGCGCGTCCACGAGCGACGGCTTCAGTGTGGCGTCGAACCGGGTGCCGCCGGGGCCGTTGTACAGGTACACGACTTCCTGCGGCAGGCTGCTGCCCTGAGCGACGATCTTTGACGCCTCCAGTGGCTTGGTGTTGAGGAAATCGGTGGCATCGAGCTGCGCCTGCAGGAACGCGTCGAGCACCTCGGGATGCGCCGCCGCGTAGGCGCGTCGCACCACGACACCGTGCCACGTCGGGTAGTTCAGCTCGGCGCCGTCGTACAGCAGCCGGGCCTTGTTCTGGAACACCAGCGCGCCGGGCCAGGCGACGAACTGCGAAAGCGCCTTGACCTGACCGGATTCCAGCGCCGACGAGCCGATCTGCGGCTGCTGGTTGAGCACCTCGACGCCGGTCTTCGGGTCGATGCCGATCTTCGACAGCGCCCGGACCAGGGTGCCGTGACCGGCCGAACCGACGCTGGCCGACACCTTCTGCCCGGCGAGCTCGTTCAGCGACTGAACCGGTGAATCCGGGGACACCACAACCATGTTCAGCGCTCCGGTGGGGCTGGACCCGGTGGCCGCCACCAGTTCGGTCTTGGCCCGTTCGTTGCTCTGGGTCTTGGATCCGTTGATCAGCAGCGGGTAGTCACCCATCGAGCCGATGTCGATCTTCTCGGCGACCATCTGCGCGGTGATCGGCGCACCGGTGTCGTAGTCCTGCCATTCGACGTGGTACTTCTTGCCGGTCTTGGCAGAAATGTCACTGAGTCGGTGTTCCAAATAGCCCTGGGCCCGCAGCAATGTCCCTGCGGTGACGGTGTTGATGGTCTTGGACTGGTAGCCGATGACAACGTTGACGGCATTGTCGTCCTTGCCGGCCGAATCGACCGAGCAGCCGGTGGCAGCGAGGACGACGGCGGTCGCGAGGGCGGCGAGGCGGATGGGATTCATTGGGGTCCTTAGCGGATGAGGTAGGGCATGTTGACGGAGACGGCGCCGGTTGGGCAGCGCGCAGCGCACGGACCGCAGTACCAGCACTCGTCGACGTGCATGTACGCCTTGCCGTTGTCGGGGTTGATGGCCAGCGAGTCCAATGGACAGACGTCGACGCACAGGGTGCAGCCCTCGATACACAGCGACTCGTCGATCGTGACCGGCACATCGGCTCGTTGGTTGTTGACCAGCGTCATGATTCACTCCGTAAGAGGTTGCCGCGCATGGTGATTCGGTCACCACGCAGCCGGATATATTCGAGGTCGACGGGACGGCCGTCGTCGAGAGTGGTCAGGCGTTCGAGCATGAGAATCGCTCCGCCGGCCGGGATGTCCAGGGTGGCCGCGGTGTGCGGATCGGCCGAAACCGCTTCCAGCGCAATGTCCGCCGAGCCCAGGCGTCGCGCGGTGACCTGCTCGATCAACGCGAACACGTCGTTGGTCTCCAGAGAGTGTTCGAGCACCGCGGCACCGATGTCGGGCACCAGGTACGTCAGGTCCAGGCTCAGGGGCAGGTCACCCAGATAGCGCAGCCGCTCGATGAAGACGACGGGCTCGCCGGGATTCAGCTGCAGCCGGCGCGCCACGGCCGCCGGGGCCGGCAGCTGCGTCGCCGCGCGGACCTCGTTGCGGACCTCGCCGAAGTCCTTGAAGGTCTCCTTGAGCCCGACCAGGGCGTGCAGCCCGTGGTCGTATTTGCGCTGGGCCACGTGCGTGCCGACCCGCGGTCCCCGATCGATCAGGCCTTCGGCCTTGAGGATCGCCAGGGCCTCGCGCACGGTGTTCCGGGAGACGGCGAACTCGGCGACCAGTTCGGCCTCAACAGGCAGACCGTCCGAGTAGACGCCGTCGCGAACCTGGTGGCGCAGCACGTCGGCCACCTGGCGGGCGCGGTCGGCGCGCCGGCGTAGCGGCGTCGGATCGGTCGTGGGCATGCGGTTGACCGTAAGGACCAGCGGGGATCAGGTCTGCACCCCCAAATCGGGTGGTTCGCAGGTCCCCTTATTGCGCCGCCCCGATCCGCATCCGACCTGCGCAAACCACACCTTTTGCGGCCATTGCGCCACCCTTCTGGAGCGGCCCTAGTTCGAATCTCGATGAATCGAACCGCGAATCAGTTCTTGGCTCCGTCGAGTAGCAGGCTGACGATCAGGGCGCTTGTGCCCTCGATGTCGGGGCTGGTTCCCACAAGACGGGCGACAGCGCCGTTGATCAGGTCGCCGTAAATGCGGGCAAGTGCGTCCGGGTCGAGGCCCTTGCGCAACGTCCCGTCGTCGATGCCGCGCTGGAAGAACCGCGCCATGCGGTCGGTCAGCTCGGCTTCCTGTGCGGTGTCAGGTTTGGGCCGGAGGATGACGAGCGCCGCGTATTTGGCGCCCACGGCCAGAAGGGCGCGGGTGAGGCGGGCGAGTGCTTCGGGCACCGGAATCGAATCGTTGTCCAATTCCCTGAGGCGGATGCCCACCTCGCGTGCGCCGTTCTCCGCCAGCGCGGCGAGCAGCGCGTCACGGGTGGGGAAGTACCGGTACAGCGTCGAGCGGGCGATTCCCGCCGCTTGAGCGACATCGGCCAAGCCCACAGCCTCGCCGCGTTCAGCGAGGATTGTTGCGGCAGCGTCGAGAATCGCGGTCCTGGTGCGGTCCTGCAACGCAGCTCCTCGGGGCATAGCCAAAGCCTAACGGCACGTTTGATTATCGGACATCAATGTCCGATAATCAAGCACTTATGACTCGAATAGAATCTTCTACCCCGGCACCTATCACCACCCTGGTCACCGGCTGCTCCTCCGGGATCGGCCGCGCGACCGCGCTCGCCCTGGCTCGATCGGGTTTCACGGTCTGGGCCTCGGCGCGCAGGCTGGACACGATCCGGGATCTGCAGGACGCCGGGTGCAGCACGGTCGAGCTCGACGTGACAGACGAGGCCTCGCGGGCCCGGGCCGTCGCCACCATCGCCGCCGAGAGCGGCCATATCGGGTTGCTGGTGAACAATGCGGGCTACTCGCAGCCCGGCGCGGTCGAGGAGCTGCCGCTCCAGGCCTACCGCGCCCAGTTCGAGACCAACGTGTTCGGCCTCATCCGCTTATGCCAACTCGTCCTGCCGGGTATGCGCGCGGCGGGCGGCGGCACCATCGTGAACCTTGGGTCAGGTGCGGGGCTGGTGACGCCGCCGCTCTCCTCGGCCTACGCGATGAGCAAGTACTCGCTGGAGGCGCTCTCCGACTCGCTGCGCTTCGAGACCGCCCGCTTTGGCATCCGCACGATCCTCATCCAGGCCTCCGCGATCAAGACCTCATTCACGGACGTGCTAGAGCGCGCGCTTCCTGTCCAGCCGGAGGACAGCCCGTACCGTGTCGTGACGCAGAACGTGATGGGCTTCGCCCGCAACGAGGGCGACAACGGCCTCCCACCGCAGAAGGTGGCAGACACGATCGTGAGGGCCGTCCGGAGCTCGCGGCCTCGCGCCCGCTACCGGGTCGGCAGCCAGGCCCGCATCTCCCCGCTCGCCCGCCGCATCCTGGGCGACCGGCTATGGGACTTGGTCATGGCGCGCCTCGTCCGGGCGCAATAGCGGATCTGCGCCCGACAACGACGCACCGCAACGACAACTAACCCCGCACCGCTGACACCGTCACCGGGATCCCGTTGAGCGCACCGTTGCCCGACGGCTCGTCGAGGAAGTCCGGCAGCGACAGGATGTTGGTGTTCACCCCGGGCGACGCGTTGGCGATGCCGAGCCGGGTGCCGGGCTGCCCGTGGCCCCAGCCGTGCGGCATGGACACCACGCCCGGCTTGATCGCGTCGGTCACGTCGACGGGCACGACGATCTTGCCCGCGGCAGACGCGACTTCGGCGTTGTCGCCGTTCGCAATTCCGCGCAAGGCAGCGTCGCGGCTGTGCATCAGCAGCGTGCACCGGTCGCGGCCTTTCATCAGCGCGCCGACGTTGTGCAGCCACGAGTTGTTGGATCGCAGATGCCGCCGGCTCACCAGCACGAGCTCGTCGGCCGGACGCTCCAGCCGCGCGGCCAGCCGGGGCAGGTCGTCGAGCAGATACCGCGGCGCCAGGCGAATCTTCTTATCTGCGGTACCCAGCACCTCCGGCACCCGCGGCACCATCGGGCCGTAGTTGATGCCGTCCGGATGGGCCTTGAGCTTCTCGAGGGTCAGGCCGTCGGGGTTCTCACCGTACCGGTCACCGAACGCGGCGGTCCGCAAGGTCAGATCCAGCATGCGCTCCGGGCCGCCGTGGTCGTACTGCTTGCGGATCTCGGCGCCGTCGAGCCCCTGGGTAAAGCACAGATAGTCGAACCAGCCGTCGTCGAGCGCGGCGACGTCGACGTCCTCGGCCGGGGTGCCGGTGCACAGGCCGGTGAGCCGGATGAGGATCTCCCATTCCTCCGGCGCGTCCGGGTCCTCGCGGTGGAACACCGGCGGCGAGTACCGGGCAAAACTGTTGATCGCCGTGCCCAGCAGCAGGTCGGCGGAGTGCGCCTGTTCGAGGGCCGAGGCGCCGGGCAGGATGACGTCGGCGTGCCGTGTGGTCTCGTTGAGCCACAGGTCCACCGCGATCATGGCGTCCAGCTGCGGCAGCGCCTCGTCGAGCTTGTCGCCGCCCGGTGTCGAGAGCACCGGATTGCCCGCCACCGTGATCAGGGCCTTGAGCTGGCCTTCGCCCGGTGTGGTGATCTCTTCGAGCATGCACGAGACCGGGACCTGGCCCAGCACTTCCTTGGCACCGCGGACCCGCGTCTGATAGCGACCGAAGTTGGGTGCCCCATCCTCCAGCCCCGGGATCGTCTGGCTGGTGACGGTCCAGGCGGTCGGGGTGGCGAACATCGCGCCGCCGGGGACGTCGAAGTGTCCGGTGACGATGTTGACGACGTCGATCAGCCAGCTCGCGAGGCTACCGAATTCCTGGTTGCAGGTACCGATCCGGCCGTAGACGACGGCGCGGGGCGTGCCGGCCAGCTCACGGGCCAGCTGCCGGATCCGCTCCGCGTCGATACCTGTTGCGGCGCATACCCTTTCGGGCGACCAGTCGGCGACGGCCTGCTGCAGTTCGGACACGCCGTCGAGGTGCTGCGCCAACACACCGAGGTTGACGAGCCCTTCGTCGAACACGGCGTGGATGATGCCCAGCAGCAGCGCCGCGTCGGTGCCCGGCGTGATCGGCAGCCACTCGTCGGCCTTGGCGGCGGTCTGGGTCCGGACCGGATCGATGACGATCACCTTGCCGCGCTTACGGATTCCGCCGATGATGCCCATGATGTCGGGCGCCGCCAAGAGCGAGCCCTGCGACGCGGCGGGGTTGGCACCCATCACTACGAGCAGGTCGGTGCGCTGCAGGTCCGGGGTCGGGAAAGCCCACCAGCTGCCGTACATCAGATGCGACGACAGGTTCTTCGGCCACTGGTCGATGGTGCCCGGCGAGTAGGTGATCGGCATGCCCGACAGGCCGAGCAGGATCGCGGCGTACCGCGACAGGGAAAACGAGTGCGCCAGCGGGTTTCCGGTGTATGCGGCGACGGCGCCGATGCCGTGCTTCTCGATGACCGGCGCCAGCAGTTCGGTGCAGCGGCGGAACGCGGTGTCCCAGTCGACCTCGTGCCACTGCCCGTCGACCTTGATCATCGGCCGGCGGATCCGGTCGGGGTCGTGGTGCAGCGCGCCCAGGGAGGCGCCCTTCGGGCAGATGTGGCCCGCGCTCCACGCGTCGGCCCTGTTCGGCCGGATACCGGCAACTTTGCCGTCGGTCACCTGAATCTCCAAGCCGCACATGGCTTCACAGAGACAGCAGGCGTGCAGATGCAGTCCGTCTTCGCCGACCTCGGCGATCACTCGTGGCTCGGTTCCCATCATCCGACTGTAACGGCGTTACTGAGACGTGGGTCACGAATGATCCCGATGGCCGGGAGGCGTGCCTTACAGCGCGTGCGACAGCTCGCGACCGAACTGCAGAAGGCGCTGCATCTGCGCCAGGCCACCATCGTCGACAGACTTGGTGTACCGGAACGACTCGCAGAAGAAGTCGCTGTCGATGGCCGACTTCTGCCGGCTGCGGGTGATCAGCTGGGTGTACATCCGCAGCCGCACCTCGGATAAGCGCCGGGTGCCGTTGGCCAGCACCTCGAACTGCGTGGTGAGGATGTGGTCGGTGATGGTGGACAACAGAATGGTCCGCACCGAGGTGTCCAACGTGCGGCGCAGGTCGTCGTCCTCGCCGGTCGCGTCGTCGTCGGCGCGCCACATGATGAGCCGCTCGCCGTCGGTGAGGACGACCTCCTGCCACACGGCGTCGCCCCAGGATTCCTCGGACGCGCCGCGCGACATGATGAAGGACTTGATCGACCGGAAGTCGACCACTGACCGCAGCTGCTCGAGCGCCAACTCGGGATCGCGCAGATAGACCTTCGCCGCGTCCTCGACACTCGAGTAGGGCGCCCAGTCCTGCGGTTCGTCCATGGCTACTCGCCCCGGACCGCCGCCGCTGCTGCCCGGATCTGCGGAGTCACCAGCATCACCTGGCCGAGGACACCGTTGACGAAGCCGGGCGACTCGTCGGTCGACAGCGTCTTGGCCAGCTCGACCGCCTCGTCGACGGCGACCGGCTCCGGCACATCTGTCGCGTGTAGCAGTTCCCACACCGCGACGCGCAGGATTGCCCGGTCCACCGCGGGCAGCCGCTCCAGCGTCCAGCCCTGCAGGTGCGCCGAGATCAGATCGTCGATGTGCGCCGCGTGCTCGGTGACGCCGTTGGCGACCGTCAAGGTGTACGGGTTCAGCACCGAGACCTCGGGGTCGGCGTCGGCCAGGGTGCTGCGCAGCTTCGCGCCCTCGGCCGGGGTGATCCCGCGGGCCTCGGCCTCGAACAGCAGGTCGACGGCGCGCTTGCGCGCCTGGTGCCGACCCTTATCGGAGCGACGGTCAGGCATTGACCCGACTGATGTAGCTGCTGTCGCGGGTGTCCACCTTCAGCTTGTCGCCGATGTTGATGAACAGCGGGACCTGGATCTCGGCGCCGGTCTCCAGGGTTGCCGGCTTGGTTCCGGCATTCGAGCGGTCGCCCTGCAGGCCCGGCTCGGTGTGCGCGACGACGATGTCGATGCTGACGGGCAGTTCCAGGTACAGCGGTGCGCCGTTGTGGAACGCGATCTGCACCTGCAGGTTCTCCAGCAGGAAGCCGGCGGCGTTGCCCACGAGGGCCTCCGACAGCGGGTGCTGCTCGAAGTCCTCGGCATCCATGAAGACGAAGTCGCTGCCGTCGCGGTACAGGTACGTGGCGTCGCGACGGTCGACAGTCGCGGTCTCCACCTTCACGCCGGCGTTGAAGGTCTTGTCGACGACCTTGCCCGACAGCACATTCTTGAGCTTGGTGCGCACGAAGGCCGGACCCTTGCCGGGCTTGACGTGCTGGAACTCGGTGATCTGCCACAGTTGGCCCTCGATGTTGAGGACGAGACCATTCTTGAAGTCGGCGGTAGATGCCACGGTCGGTACTGCTCCTAGCTCTCTGTCATCAGAGGATGGCCAGTTCCTTGGGGAACCGGGTAAGCAACTCAGGTGTGGGTGTCGTATCGCTACCAACGACGAGCGTGTCCTCGATTCGGACTCCGCCCCGGCCGGGCACGTAGACACCGGGCTCCACGGTGACCACGGAGCCAGCAAGCAGTGTACCGGCGGCGGCAGAGTTGATTCCCGGCGCTTCGTGAATCTGCAGCCCGACCCCGTGCCCGAGCCCGTGCGAGAACTGCTCCCCATAGCCGGCATCGGCGATGACCTGCCGCGATGCCCGATCGACGGCCGACAGTGTCGTGCCCGGCACCAGCGCTTCCCGGCCGGCCCGCTGCGACGTCGCGACCAGGTCGTAGATGTCGCGCTGCCACTGCGCGACGGGCGCCAGCACGAACGTGCGGGTCATATCGGAGTGGTAGCCCTCGACCAATGCGCCGAAGTCGATCTTGACGAAATCACCGGCCGCCAGCACCGCGTCGGTGGGCCGGTGATGCGGGATCGCCGAGTTGGCGCCGGTGGCGACGATCGTCTCGAACGACGGCCCGTCGGCACCGTGGTCCAGCATCCGCGACTCCAGTTCGCGGCCGACCTCCTTCTCGGTCCGGCCGGCCCGCAGCCCGCCGGATTCGATCAGGTCCTTGAGCGCGGCGTCGGCGGCCTCGCAGGCCAGTCGCAGGATCGCGATCTCGCCGGCGTCCTTGACCTCGCGCAGCGCCTCGACCATGCCGGGTGCGCGGACCAGTTCGATGTCGCCACTGACTCGCTGCAGCGCCGCGTGGGCGTCGACGGTCATGACGTGGCTTTCGAAGCCGAGCCGCTTCACTCCGGCGGCTTCGGCGGCGCGCACCAGTTGCGGTGCGCACGCCCGCTCGATGAGAACCTGCGCGTCCGGGGCCTGCTGCGCGGCCTGCGTCCGGTAGCGCCCGTCGGTAGCGAGAATCACCGAGTCTTGGCCCTCGTCCTGTTCAATGGGAATCAGCAACGCGGCGTTCGATCCCGTGAAGCCGGACAGGTAACGCACATTGACCAGGTCGGTTACCAGGATCGCATCCAGTTCGGCGGCCGCCAACTGGCGACGCAGAATGTGGCGCCGGTGGGAAATTGTCACGATATGTGACGCTACTCGCTACGCTGTCTGCTCATGAGTAAGTGGTTGCTGCGCGGAATCGTCTTTGCGGCGTTGATGGTGATCGTCCGATTGCTGCAGGGCGCGATGATCGGGGCCTGGGAAAAACAGTCTCTGACCATCAGTGTGACGCTCGTCGTGCTGTACGTGATCGCCGCCTTCGCCTGGGGCGTTTTCGACGGACAGAGCGACGCCAAGGCGCAGCCCGACCCCGACCGCCGCGAGGACCTGGCCATGGCCTGGCTCGTCGGTGGCCTGTTCGCCGGCATCGTCAGCGGCTTCTTCTCGTGGCTCATCGGCCAGTTCTACGACAACATCTACGTCGACGCGCTGGCCGCCGAGGTCACCACGTTCGCCGCGTTCACCGCGCTGATCGTCTTCGTGGGCGGCGTCTGCGGCGTGTCGCTCGGCCGCTGGCTGATCGACCGCAAGGCCCCGCCGCCCCCGAAGCACGACCACGCCGGTGACAGCGAGCGCACCGACACCGACGTGTTCGCCGCGGTCGCCGTCGCGGTCCCCGTCGAAGGTGCCGAAGGCAAAACCGAGGTCATCGAGACCAGGCCCAAAACCAACCCCGAGTCCTGAGGCTCGGAGACAAAATCGCGGCCGGTCATCAGACCGGCCGCGATTTTTTGCTTGTCGACTACCTCAGGTCAGTCCTTTGCCACCACCGAATAGGCGGCCGCCAGCAGCGACGGGTCCGGGCCTTCGAGCCGGCCCGGCTTGGCCAGCCCGTCGAGCACCACGAAGCGCAGCACGCCCGAACGGGTCTTCTTGTCCCCCGCCATCGACTCCAGCAGCTGCGGGAATGCGTCGGCGTCGTACCTGACCGGCAGGCCCAGCGCGGTGAGCACCCGCCGGTGGCGGTCAGCCGTGTCGTCGTCGAGGCGTCCGGCGAGCCGGCCGAGCTCGGCGGCGAACACCAGGCCCACCGACACCGCGGCGCCGTGGCGCCACTGGTAGCGCTCGCGCCGTTCGATGGCGTGCGCCAAAGTGTGTCCGTAGTTGAGGATTTCGCGCAGTGCCGATTCCTTCTCATCTGCGGCGACCACCTCTGCCTTGACGGCGACGGCGCGGCGGATGAGCTCCGGCAGCACGGTCCCGGTCGGATCCAGCGCGGCCTGCGGATCGGCCTCGATCAGATCCAGGATCACCGGGTCGGCGATGAAGCCGGCCTTCACGACCTCTGCCATACCGGCGATGATCTCGTTGCGTGGCAACGATTCCAGCGTCGCGAGGTCGACCAGCACCGCCAGCGGCTGGTGGAAGGCACCGACGAGGTTCTTGCCGGCGTCGGTGTTGATGCCGGTCTTGCCACCGACGGCGGCGTCGACCATGCCGAGCAGCGTCGTCGGCACGTGCACGATGTCCACACCGCGCAGCCACGTCGCCGCCGCGAAGCCGGCGACGTCGGTGGCTGCACCGCCGCCGAGGCTGACGATGGCGTCTTTCCGGTCGATCCCGATGCGCCCCAGCACTTCCCAGATGAAGCCGACAACGGGCAGTTCCTTGCCCGCCTCGGCGTCCGGGATCTCGATACGGTGCGCGTCGATTCCCTTGTCCGCCAGGTACTCACGAATCGCTTCCGCGGTCTGGTTCAGCACTGGCTGATGCAGGATCGCGACGCGGTGCCGGCCCTGCAGGACCCTGCCGAGGTCACCGAGCAACCCCCGCCCGATGATGACCGGATACGGGCGGTCGACGTTTACCTCGACGACAACAGGTTCGGTCATTGCGAGCCTTTCAATCGTTTCGCCAGTGCCGCGGGGCTCGGCGGGGCCTCGGTGGTCGGTCCGGGATTCAGGACCGTGGGCAGCCGGCGCCATGCCGAACGACGGCGGCGCCGGGAGTGCTCGTCGCAGCGCGACTGCTCGAGCCGGTGCACGATGTGGCGGACCACGGCACCGGGATTGCGTCGATTGGTGTTCACCCGCAGCGTGGCGACCTGCCGGAACAAGGGAACACGCTGCGCCATCAGTTCGCGGTACTTGGCGCCCGGATCGTCGCCGGCCAGGAGCGGACGCCCACCGCCGGCGGTACGCCGAACACCTTCTGCCGCACTGATTTCCAGGTAGACGACGGTGTGGCCGACGAGCGCTTCCCGCACCTCGGGCGTGGTCACTGCACCACCGCCGAGCGAGACCACGCCGTCGTGCTCGGCGAGCGCGTCGCGGATCACGTCGGCTTCGATCTTGCGGAACACCGGTTCACCTTCGGCGAAGATGTCGGCGATGCTGCGACCAGTGGTCTCGACGATCTTGGCGTCGGTGTCGAGCATCGGCACCTGCAGCGCCTTCGCCAGTCGTCGACCGATCGTCGACTTGCCCGAACCGGGCATGCCGACCAGTACAGCCTTGGGCGCCATCAAGTTATCCGGACATCTGCGGTTCGCGCTCATGCACCGCACGCAGGTAGTTCTGGACGTTGGCGCGCGTCTCGGTCAACGAGTCGCCGCCGAACTTGTCCAGCGCCGCGCGGGCCAGCACCAGCGCCACCATGGCCTCGACGACCACGCCGGCCGCCGGCACGGCGCACACGTCGGAACGCTGGTGGATCGCGACAGCCTCCTCGCCGGTGGCCATGTCGACGGTGGCCAGCGCACGCGGGACGGTCGAGATCGGCTTCATCGCGGCCCGGACGCGCAGCGGCTGGCCGTTGGTCATGCCGCCTTCGAGGCCGCCGGCACGGTTGGTGGAACGCATCACGCCGTCGGGACCGGGGTACATCTCGTCATGGGCGACGGTGCCGCGACGCCGCGCGGTCTCGAAGCCGTCACCGATCTCGACACCCTTGATCGCCTGGATGCCCATCACGGCGGCCGCCAACTGGCTGTCGAGGCGGTTGTCGCCGCTGATGAACGAGCCGAGGCCGATCGGCAGTCCGCTGACCACCACCTCGACCACGCCACCGAGGGTGTCGCCGTCCTTCTTGGCAGCCTCGATCTCGGCGATCATCGACTCTTCTGCGGCCTTGTCGAACGCACGCACCGGGCTGTCGTCGATGGCGTCCAGATCCTCGGGCTGCGGGACCGGGCCGTCGTAAGGCTTGGACGCGCCGATGGCGATCACGTGCGAGACTACCTCGACGCCGAGCGCCTGCTTCAGGAACGCGCGGGCGACGGTGCCGGCGGCGACGCGGGCCGCGGTCTCGCGGGCGCTGGCGCGCTCGAGCACCGGGCGGGCGTCGTCGAAGCCGTACTTGAGCATGCCGGCGTAGTCGGCGTGGCCGGGCCGGGGCCGGGTCAGCGGCGCGTTGCGCGCCACGTCGAGCTCGGACGGATCGACCGGGTCCGAGGCCATGACGGTCTCCCACTTGGGCCATTCGGTGTTGCCGATCTGGATGGCGATGGGGCCACCCAGCGTCTGACCGTGCCGAACGCCGCCGAGCAGCGTGACTTCGTCCTTTTCGAACTTCATCCGGGCACCGCGACCGTAGCCGAGACGACGCCGCTGCAACTGCGTGGCGATGTCGTCCGAGGTCACCGAAAGACCGGCCACCATGCCTTCGAGCATGGCCACCAGGGCACGACCGTGGGATTCACCTGCTGTGGTCCATCGCAACACGAGTCCCATTGTCCCATGAGGGCCTTTACCGGCTGAAATCTCCTCAGCGCAGGCTGCATTGCAGCAGCACGGTGTCGATGTCCCGGCCGTGCTTGTGGCCGACCTGCCGCAGCCGGCCGGCGTCGTCGAAACCCAGTTTCTTGTGCAGCGCAATGGACGACGGGTCGCCGCTGTCGGCGATCACGGCGATCACCTCGCGCACGCCTGCGGCGCGGGCGGCGTCCAGCAGCGCGCCGAGCAACTCGGACCCCGCGCCCTGTCCGGTAGCCCAGGGGGCCAGGTAGATCGAGTCCTCCACCGTGCCGTGATAGGCCGGCCGGGATTTCCAGGGCAGGCAATATGCGTACCCCGCGACCTTGCCTTCACGTTCGACCACCAGGAACGGCAGGCCGGCCGTCGCGACCCTGGCGAACCGCGTCTGCCATTCGTCGGCGGCCGGCGGCTCCAGTTCGAACGACGCGACGCTGCCCAGCACGTAGTGCGCGTAGATCTCGGCGATGGCGGGCAGGTCAGCGGTGGTGGCGGCGCGCGTGGTCATGGTGAGGCAAAGGTACCGAGCACGACGGCCGCCGCACTCGCCAGGCACATCGACGGGCCGTGCGGCACGGTCGGGCCGCGGCGTCGCAAAAGGACGACCACAGCACAGCCGGCGGTGAGCAGCGGTGCGCCCATCGCCGCGAGCAGCCACACGTCGGCGCCGAACGTCCCGGTCAGCGCGCCCAGCCCGAGGGCGAGTTTGACGTCCCCGCCGCCCATCGCCGTGGGGCTCACCAGATGGATCAGGAGGTAGAGCGCGCACAGCGCGGCCGCCCCGGCCAGCGCGGCCACCCCGCGCTCGGAGACACCGGCCGCCAGCAGAATCACCGCGGCGCCGGGCAGCGTCAGCCAGTTCGGCAGCCGCCGCTCGCGTAGGTCGTAAGCCGTCAGCGCGATCATCCACGCACCAATAGCCAAGCCCGCCGCCATCTTTCGAGGCTACGGGCGCAGCACCGGGCGTCCCGACACGAATAAATACGGCGGGGCCGCGCTCGGCGAGATCAGTACGTAGCTTCAACCATGGGGCACATCCGGCAGCGGTGATTGAAGCTAGGTACCTCTTCAGGCCTTGCGACGTCCCTGAGAGCAATAACCAGCGGCGGATTACCACCACGATTGCACTCACGTACTCCGCTTCGGATCTACTGATTGATCTGAAGGTCACGGTCAGGAGCTCCGACCGGCTCGCCGCTCGATTCTGCGCTCACGGTCTCGCGTACTCGGGCTTTTGCGCCGTAGCCGCGGAGTCAACGCCAGCCTCGCGTTCGCCCTGCGCCCAGGGCCTTCGCTACTCGAACTTTACGACCGTCAGTGCAGGGTCAGCGTGGTGAAGTCGGCGCTCAGGACTCAGCTCGCCGCGAGCGCCGCAGCCATCGCCGCGCGCGGCGCCGGCATCCCGGTGAACTGCTCCACCTGGGCGAAGGCCTGGTTCAGCAGCATCTGCAGGCCGCTGACCACGCGGCCACCGGCGGACGCGACAGCAGCAGCCAACGGCGTCGGCCACGGGTCGTAGATGGCGTCGAGCAAAACGGCCGCGCCGGCCACGGAAGCAGAGAACTGCGCGGCCACGTCGGCCGGCAGCGTATTGACCACGACGCCAAGGGCATTCAGCGGTTCGCCGAGCGCGACCCACCGGGTCGCGACGCCAAGCCGATCCCCCAACGCCACCAACGACGCGGCCTTGTCCGCATTGCGGGCGACGATCGCCAGGTCCCGCACACCGAGTTCGGCCAGGGCGACGACGGCCGCGGGCGCGGTGCCACCGGAGCCCAGTACGGCCGCCCTGCTGATCGTGCTGCCCGACACCTCACCGAGCGCGCCCACCACGCCGTCGACGTCGGTGTTGTCGGCACGCCAGCCGCCGTCGACGCGCACCAGGGTGTTGGCCGAGCCGACGAGCTCAGCGCGCGCGGTGCGCTCGGTCGCGAACCGCAGTGCCGCGAACTTGCCGGGCATCGTGACCGAGACGCCGACCCATTCCGGACCGAAACCGCCGACCAGACCGGGCAATTGGGCCTCGGTGCATTCGATGCGGTCGTAGGTCCAGTCGGTCAGCCCGAGCTCACGGTATGCCGCCAGGTGCAGCTGCGGAGACCTCGAATGCGCGATGGGCGAGCCCAGGACCGCCGCGCGACGCGCACTCATCGAGCGCTGTCGAGCACGCCGTTGTGCTTGGCGAGCTCGATGCTGGCGAGGTGCTGCTGGTAGTCCCGGGTGAACACCGTCGTGCCCTGCAGGTCGATGGTCACGAAGTACAGCCAGTCCCCTGGCGCCGGATCCTGCGCCGCGACGACCGCGGGCTGGCCGGGCGAACAGATGGGCGTGACCGGAAGGCCTTCGCGCACATAGGTGTTCCACGGCGTCGCCTGCTCGCGGTCGGCATCGGTGGTGGCCACCTCCTGCCGATCCAGCGGGTAGTTCACCGTCGAGTCGAACTGCAGCCTGCGGTGATCAGGGGTCGCCAGCCGGTTGTAGATGACGCGGGCGACCTTGGCGAAGTCCTGCGGGCTGGACTCGCGCTGCACCAGCGACGCCACGATGAGGATCTGATATGGGTTCAGGTTGGCAGCCGCGCCGGCGTCGAGCAGGCCGCCTTTTTCGTACTGGTGACCGCTCGAGCTGATGAGGCTCGCCAAAATCGACTCCGGTGTGCCGTCCGGGTCCACGTTCCACGTACCCGGCGCGATGAGGCCCTCGAGCCGGCGGTGATCGGCGCCCAGCGCCTTCACCGGCCCCGCGGCCCAGCTCGGCACCAGCAGCGTCGTGACGTCGGCGGCACCGGCGGCCTTCTTCAGGTCGTCGGCGGACACGCACTTGCGCTTGCCGTCGAGGTCGACGCAGGAGGCGGCCGAGATCAGACTGAAGATGCCCTGGTTGATCTTGTTCGTCTTGACGTCGGTGGTGTCGTCGAGCTGGCGGCCTTCGGGGATCACCAGCCGGCCCACCCGGTTGTTCTTCTCGGTGAGCCGGGACACCGCGCTCGCCGCCGAGATCTCCGTCCGCAGCTTGTAGAAGCCCGGCTGAATCTCGGTCATCGCCTTGTTGCCCTCGGCGGCCTGCACGAACGTCTTCACGTTG
This sequence comes from Mycolicibacterium sp. CBMA 226, assembly GCF_009729075.1. GTDB lineage: Bacteria > Actinomycetota > Actinomycetes > Mycobacteriales > Mycobacteriaceae > Mycobacterium. Next base: position 104,518 of record NZ_VTGY01000003.1, read on the forward strand.
GCCACGACGCCGTGGTCGTGCAGGTTCTGCCCGATGGCGGTGGTCGAGTCGCCCTGATGCACCTCGATGACGAGGTCGTTGTTGCCGTCACCGGAGTAGTCGTTGCCCGAGCCGAAGATGCCGTGCCACAGGCGCGAACCCAGGAACACCGCACTGACCACGACGACGATGAACACCGTCACCGCCGCGACGCTGCGGCGACGACGGCGTTTGCGGTTGCGCTCGGCGCGGACCCGCTCGGTCCGGCTCATGCCGCGGCGCGGACGGCCCACCGATTCTGGCTTGATGCGGGTGCTGCCCCACTCGTCGTCGTCACCCGGGGCGTCGGGGCGCATGTCCTCGGCCGGGGTCACAGGTCGGCCTCCTCGGCCCGCTCGCGGGCGGCCAGCACCGTGCGGCGCATGTCCAGCCAGTTCTGCAGGATGCCGACAGCTGCCACCTGATCGATCATCTGACGTTGCCCCTTCGCGCGCACTCCGGCCTCCCGCAGCGAGCGCTGCGCGGTCACCGTCGTCAGCCGTTCGTCGGCCATCCGTACCGGAGTCGGCGCCACCCGGACCGCCAGCGCGTCAGCCACCTCGATCGCATCCCACGCCGAGCTGCTCGCCCGGTCCTTCAGTGTGCGCGGCAACCCGACGACGATCTCGACCGCGTCCTGCTCACCGGCCAGCTTCACCAGCCGGCCCAGGTGCTTGTCGGTCTTGTCGCGGCGCACCGTCTCGAGCGGCGTCGCCAGGATGCCGTCCGGGTCGCACACCGCGACACCGATCCGCACGGTGCCGACGTCGATGCCGAGCCGGCGACCGCGTCCGGGGTCATCGGCGCCGGGGCGGTCGGGCATGCGATCGGTATCGGCCAAAGCTAGCTCCGGCCCAGTTCAGCGCGTAGCGCGGCCAGGCCCGCGTCGATACCCGCTGCCCCTTTACCGGAACCCTGTGCCAGATCGGCCTTTCCACCACCACGGCCACCGACGGCGGCGCCCAGCTGCTGCACCAGATCGTTGGCCTTGAACCCGAGATCCTGCGCGGCGGCGTTGACGGCCACCACGTACGGCACCGAGTCACCCGAGTCGGCGATCAGGGCGATCACTGCCGGCTCGGATCCGAGCTTGCCCTTGATGTCGCCGACGAGGGTGCGCAGGTCACCGCCGGAGAAACCGCCGGCCATCCGCTGCGCGACGACGCGCACCTTGCCGATGAGCTCGGCACCGGCCGCGGCGTTCGCGCCAGCGGCCTTGGCGCCGGCCAGACGAACCTTGTCGAGTTCCTTCTCGGCGGCCTTGAGCTTCTCGACGAGGGTGGCCACGCGTGCGGGCACCTCGTCCGAGGGCACCTTCAGCGACGAGGCCAGGCCGGCCATCAGCGCGCGTTCCTTGGCCAGGTGGCGGAACGACTCGAGCCCGACGTAGGCCTCGACACGGCGCACGCCCGAACCCACCGACGACTCGCCGAGGATGGTCACCGGGCCGATCTGCGCCGAACGCTCGACGTGGGTACCGCCGCACAGCTCCAGCGAGAAGGGGCCGCCGATCTCGACGACGCGGACCTCGTCCGGGTAGGACTCGCCGAACATCGCCATGGCGCCCATCGCCTTGGCCTTCTCCAGCTTCTCGTGGAAGGTGTGCACCTCGAAGTCGGCCTGTACCGCCTCGTTGGTGACTTCCTCGACCTGGGCGCGCTGCTCGTCGGTCAACGCACCCTGGTAGTTGAAGTCGAACCGCAGGTAACCCGGACGGTTCAGCGAACCAGCCTGAACGGCGTTGGGGCCCAACACCTGTCGCAGCGCGGCGTGGACCATGTGGGTGCCCGAGTGCCCCTGGGTCGCACCGCGGCGCCACGTCGGGTCGACCGCAGCCGTCACGGTGTCGCCCTCGACGAACTCACCGGACTCGACGTTGATGGTGTGCACCCACAGCGACTTGGCGATTTTCTGTACATCGGTGACCGCGGCCTTGGCGGTGGCCGACGAGCCGGTGCCGGTGATGGTGCCGGTGTCGGCGATCTGGCCACCCGACTCGGCGTACAGCGGCGTCCGGTCCAGCACGAGCTCGACGCGATCGGAACCCTCGCCGCCGTGCGAGACCACGGGGACCCGCTTGCCGTCGACGAAGATGCCGAGAATCCTTGCCTCGGAAGTCAATTCGTCGAAGCCGGTGAACTCGGTGGGGCCGGCGTCAACCAGGTCCCGGAACGCCGACAGGTCGGCGTGCGCATGCTTGCGGGCCGCGGCGTCGGCCTTGGCGCGGGCCCGCTGCTCGGCCATCAGGCTGCGGAAACCTACCTCGTCCACCGACAGACCGGCTTCGGCGGCCATCTCGAGCGTCAGCTCGACCGGGAACCCGTAGGTGTCGTGCAGCGTGAAGGCGTCACTGCCGGAGACGACGGTCTTGCCCGCAGCCTTGGTGGCCGCCGCAGCGTCCTCGAACAGCCGCGAACCCGACGCGAGGGTGCGGTTGAAGGCGGTCTCCTCGGCGACCGCGATGCGGTTGATGCGCTCGAAGTCGGTGACCAGCTCCGGGTACGACGGACCCATCGTGTCGCGGACAGTGGCCATCAGGTCGGACATGATCGGCTGCTCGACACCGAGCAGCTTGGCGGCCCGGATGATGCGGCGCAGCAGGCGGCGCAGCACGTAGCCGCGGCCTTCGTTACCGGGGGTGACGCCGTCGCCGATGATGATGGCGGCGGTGCGGCTGTGGTCGGCGATGACGCGGTAGCGCACGTCGTCCGCGTGGTTGCCGGCACCGTAGTGGCGGGGCGCCACCGAGGCGACCATGTCGATCACGGGACGGACCAGGTCGGTCTCGTAGACGTTGTCGACGCCCTGCAGGAGGCAGGCGATGCGCTCGACACCCATGCCGGTGTCGATGTTCTGGCGCGGCAGCGGGCCGAGGATCTCGAAGTCGGTCTTGCTGGTGCCCTCGCCGCGCTCGTTCTCCATGAACACGAGGTTCCAGATTTCGATGTAGCGGTCCTCGTTGGCCTCGGGACCACCGTCGATGCCGTACTCGGGGCCGCGGTCGTAGTAGATCTCCGAACACGGGCCGCACGGGCCGGGAATGCCCATGGACCAGTAGTTGTCGGCCTTGCCGCGGCGCTGGATGCGCTCCGGCGGCAGCCCGGCGATCTCCTCCCAGAGCCCGATGGCCTCGTCGTCATCGAGATAGACCGTGGCCCAAAGCTTTTCGGGGTCGAAGCCGTAGCCGCCCTCGGATACCGGGTTGGTCAGCAGATCCCAGGCGAGCGCGATGGCGCCGCGCTTGAAGTAGTCGCCGAAGGAGAAGTTGCCGGCCATCTGGAAGAAAGTGTTGTGCCGGGTGGTGATGCCCACCTCGTCGATATCCGGCGTGCGGATGCACTTCTGGACGCTGGTCGCCTTGTCGTACGGCGACGTACGGGCACCCAGGAAGTAAGGCACGAACTGCACCATGCCCGCGTTGACGAACAACAGGTTCGGATCGTCCAGGATCACCGATGCGCTCGGCACCTCGGTGTGGCCCGCTTTCACGAAATGATCGAGGAATCGTTTCCTGATCTCGTGTGTCTGCACGTGCTGCTGTCCTTCATCGACCGGGTAGTTGCCCGCATAACAGTACCGGGTGCGGATTTGGCCCCAGCCCATGAACCATTGTGCGTCGCGGCACCACGGAGGACAGTTGTCTCTATCCGGTGGCGCCACCGGAGCGCCGCCCTGAATAAAGAGGGGGTGGACCGTGTTCGCACGTTCTACCACGATGATGGCGCGCCCTGACCAGATCGATGCCGGCATCGCCTACATCCGCGACGAGGTCATGCCGGTGCTGCAGGAACTACCCGGGTCCATCGGTTTGTCCCTGATGGTCGACCGGGAGTCCGGCCGCTGCATCGCCACCAGTGCGTGGGAGTCCGAGGACGCACTGCGTTACAGCGCCGGCGAGGGCCGCCGGCTCCGCAATCTGGCTGCCGAACGGTTCGGCGGTGGCGCTCCAACGGTCGAGGAATGGGAGATCGCCGTCCTGCATCGTGAGCGTGGTAACGGCGCGTGCGTGCGGGCGACGTGGCTCACCGTGCCACCGGATCTGATGGAGGCCGGCATCGACTACTACCGCGACACCGTGCTGCGGCAGATCGAGCATCTGCCCGGATTCTGCAGCGCCAGCCTGCTCGTCGACCGCGGCACCGGACGCGCGGTGTCGTCGGCGTCCTTCCGCACCCGCGAATTGATGGAGGACTACTGGCCGCAGGCGACGGCACTGAAGGTCGAATCGGTCCAGACCGCCGGGGCGACGGAGATCGACGACTGCGCGTTCGACCTCGCCATCGCCCACCTGCGGGTGCCTGAACTCGTTTAGCGCTTGCGCCGGATGATGGCGCGCAATTTCTCCAGGCGGCCGGCGATCTCCCGTTCCGCCCCGTACGGGGTGGGCCGGTAGTAGTCGACGCCGACCAGCTCGTCGGGTGGATACTGTTGCGCCGCAACACCACCCGGGTGGTCGTGCGCGTATTTGTAGCCTTGGGCGTGGCCGAGCGCGGCCGCGCCGGCGTAATGCCCGTCCCGCAGGTGCGCGGGCACCATGCCGGCCTTGCCGGCCCTGATGTCGGCCATCGCCGCGCCGAGCGCGACGGTCACCGCGTTGGATTTCGGTGCCGTCGCCAGGTGCACCGTGGCGTGGGCCAGCGTCAGCTGGGCCTCCGGCAGGCCGATGAGCTGCACGGTCTGCGCCGCGGCCACCGCCGTCGGCAGCGCGGTCGGGTCGGCGATGCCGATGTCCTCGCTCGCCAGAATCATCAGCCGGCGCGCGATGAATCGCGGGTCCTCCCCCGCGGTCAGCATCCGGGCCAGGTAGTGCAGCGCGGCGTCGACGTCCGAGCCGCGCACCGATTTGATGAACGCGCTGACGACGTCGTAGTGCTGGTCACCATCGCGGTCGTAGCGCACGGCAGCCTTATTTAGCGACTGCTCGATCACCTCGACAGTCACGCGTTCCCCAGCTTCCGCCGCGACTTCGAGCGCCGTCAGCGCCCGTCGGGCATCTCCCGCGCTCAGCTTGACGAGCAGGTCCACCGCGTCGTCGTCGACATCCGCACCGCCCAGGCCGCGCGGGTCGGTGATCGCCCGCTGCACGACGGTCCGCACGGCGTCGGCGGTCAGCGGTTGCAACTGCAGGATCAGTGACCGCGACAGCAGCGGCGCCACCACCGAGAACGACGGATTCTCCGTGGTCGCCGCCACCAGCAGCACGACCCGGTTCTCCACCGCGGCCAACAGGGCGTCCTGCTGCGTCTTGGAGAAGCGGTGCACCTCGTCGATGAACAGCACGGTCTGGCGGCCGTGGACGGCGCTGCGCCGTGCTTCGTCGATCACCGCGCGGACGTCCTTGACACCCGCCGACAGCGCCGACAGCGCCTCGAAGCGGCGGCCGGTGGCCCCCGAGATCAGGGACGCCAGGGTGGTCTTGCCGGTGCCGGGCGGCCCGTAGAGGATGACGCTGGCCGCGCCTGAGCCCTCGACGAGACGGCGCAGCGGTGATCCCGATTTGAGCAGGTGATCCTGGCCGACGACCTCGTCGAGTCCGGCCGGCCGCATCCGGACGGCCAGTGGTGCGACCACGGAGCCGGACGCCGGCTCAGCACCGCCTCCTACGTCGAACAGCCCGTCAGACACGGTTCAGGCTTACCACGCCGCACCGACCAGCGGTTCAGTCGGCAGGTGTGGTCACGAAGTCGATGAGCTCCTCGACCCGTCCGATCAACGCGGGCTCGAGGTCGTTCCAGTCGCGCACACGGCCACGGATGCGCTGCCACGCCGCGGCGATGTCGGCCTGATCGGCGTGCGGCCAGCCGAGCGCGTCGCAGACGCCGTGCTTCCACTCGATACCGCGCGGGATCACCGGCCACGCCTCGCGCCCGATGCGGGCGGGCTTGACGGCCTCCCAGATGTCGATGAACGGGTGGCCGACAACCAGCGTGTGCTCGCCACCCGGGCCGCGCCACACCTGCTCGGCGATGCGCGCCTCCTTCGAACCCGACACCAGGTGGTCGACCAGCACGCCGAGACGGCGGCCCGGTCCCGGCTGGAATTCGCGCACAATGGCAGCCAGATCGTCGACGCCGCCGAGGTACTCGACCACGACGCCCTCGACCCGCAGGTCATGTCCCCACACCTGCTCGACGAGTTCGGCGTCGTGCCGGCCCTCCACATAGATGCGGCTGGCCAGCGCGGTGCGGGCCCGATGTCCTTGCACCGCAACCGAACCCGACGCCGTGCGGGTGGGAGCGGCAGGCGCGGAGCGCTTGGGCGCGGTGAGGATGACGGGGTTGCCGTCGACCAGGTAGCCGGGACCGATGGGGAACGGCTTGCGGTAGCCGTCGAAGTCTTCGAGGACCATCCGGCCGTACTCGACCGAAACCACGGCGCCCACGAAGCCGGTCGTGGCGCACTCGACGACGAGCCCCTTCTCGGCGGGCTGCTCGGTCGAACGCTTCCTGGCGTTCGGGTTGCGGGCCAGCACATCGGATCCGTATCGGTCACTCACAGAGCCGATCCTAGGAACGATCGCGGGCCAGATCCGGTTGCGCCACCCGCGTTTTCGTCACGGCCCGATCACAGTTACGGGGCCTTCTCGACCTTGATGTCACACGTGATGCGCTCGCCGTCGACTTTCACGATCTTCATGTGCGCGACGTACTGCACGTTGCGCGGGCCGGTGAAGTGGCAGTCGAACTGACTGCCCGCGGTGGCCGCCACATCCGAAGGACACGTCACGTCGGTGGGGGTGAACTTGTTCTGATCGGACACCAGCTTGACCACCTGCTTGGCGGCGTCGTCGGCCTTGACCGTGGTCTTCGAGCTACACGCAGCCGGCGACAGAGCCACCAGACCCAGTAGCACCGCTGCCCCCACCCTTACGCGCATCATGGGCGCGATGGTGCTCTATCTCCGTAGGCCGCGTCAACGCGCCGCGCGGGAGCCGACGACCTCGTCCACCGCCGTATGGATGAACCGCATCTTGTCCAGTACGGCGGCCGGGAGCACGAACGGGTACAGGTCCTCCTTGCCCATCGACCGGTTGACCATGTTCAACGCCCAGGCCAGTGGCAGCCATAGCTCGATCAGGGTGTCAAATCCGCTGGGACCCAGCACCCGCCGCTCGAAGGTGGCACCGGCGGGCGCGAAACCGAAAGCCGCCGCCGTGTCGAGGGCATCCCGGATGTGCAGATAGTGCGCGAACGTCTCGGCCCAGTCCTCGGCCGGGTGCATCGTGGCGTAGGACGACACGTACTGCTCCTCCCACCCGGGTGGCGCACCGTCGCGGTAGTGCCGGTCGAGTGCCGCCTGGTAGTCGGCGTCGGGGTCCCCGAACAATTCGGTGAACTGCGCGACGGCGTCCTGCGACGGCTGCACCAGCCGATAGAAGTAGTAGTGCCCGATCTCATGACGGAAGTGGCCCAACAGAGTTCGGTACGGCTCGGCCATGGCGATGCGCAGTTGTTCGCGGTGTACGTCGTCACCCTCGGCGAGGTCCAGGGTGATGACCCCGTCCTGATGGCCGGTGACCACCGGCTCCCGCTCGCTGGACAGGAGGTCGAAGGCCAGGCCTTGCTCCGGGTCACTGTCGCGCCCGATGATCGGCAGGCCCAGTTCGGCCAGTTCGACGATGAGTCGGCGTTTGGCCTGCTCGGCGATGGCGAAGGCCGCCATGGCCTTGGTGTCGTCGTCATTGGGGCGCGTCCGGGTCAACTCGCACGATGGGCACAACTGCCGCACCGGCTCGATCCGGACCAGCCAATTGCACTGCGCCAAATGCAGATTCGCGCACAGCTGGTAGTCGGTCGAAGCCACCGCACCGGCATGTTCGCTGTCGCCGGTGCCGTCCGGCGGCGCGATCACCAGCAGCGCCATGTCCTCCAGGGAGAAGCCGAGCGCGCTGCCGCAGCTCAGGCACACCGAGTTCTCGAAGGCCAGCCGCTGGCCGCAGTTGGGGCAGTTGAAGTCACGCACGTACTGGGCCTCCCGCAATTGGTGCGACGTCCACGGAGACGTCGATGATGCTGCTCTCGGAGTCGGTGTAGATGATGCCGCGCAGCGGCGGCACATCAGCGTAGTCCCGGCCGAACCCGACCACGATGTACCGCTCGTCGGCCAACTGGTCGTTGGTCGGATCCAGCCCCAGCCACTGATTATGCGGCGTCCACACCGACGCCCAGGCATGTGTGGCGTCGATACCCACCATCCGCTCCTTCCCTGGCGGCGGATCGGTGGCCAGATAGCCCGAAACATAGCTCGCGGCAAGACCGTTCGCACGTAGGCACGCGATGGCGAGGCGAGCGAAGTCCTGGCACACGCCCTCGCGGGCATTGAGGACCTCCGCAACCCGGGTCGACACCGTCGTCGACCCGGACCGGTAGGTGAAGTCGGTGAAGATGCGTGAGTTCAGGTCGCGCAGCACCTCGATGAGCGGCCGTCCGGGAGCGAAACTCGGTGCAGCATAATCCCTTACCGCGTCGGTGATTTCCGCGGTCTGCAGGTCCAGGACGAATTCGGTGGCCAGGGCGCCGTCCGGACCGGTGGGCCGGGAGTCCTCCCATGGCGCCACGGCAGCTCCTGCCGCATACCACTCGGCGGGCGGCGGGTCGACCTCCACGATGCTGCGACCGGTCACGACGAGTTCGCGATGCGGTTGTGTCACATGGAAATACGAACTGATGTTGCCGTAGGCGTCGCGGCTCGTGGAACGGTCGGCAGGTTCGGGGTCGATGTTCAGCCGATACGACTGGCAGCGCTGCTGACCGCTGTCGCGTGGGGTGAGGAACCCGCGGCCGTATGAGCTGGTGACGTCATCGGAATAGCGGTACCGCGTGCGATGGGTGATCTGATATTCGCGCGTCATGGCATCTGCCGCCGTTCGTCGGGACCCCACAGCGGCTGCATGCCGCTCGGCAGGGCCAGGTGCGCGGCGTGGATGAGCTCGGACAGCTCGCGCAGGTCGGCGTGCAGGCTGCCGAGCAGGTCCGCCAGCTCATCGCGCCGTCCCCGGCCGTCGAGATGCTCGAGATCGGCGGGGTCCTGGCGGCGCAGCCGGGTCGCGATCTCGTCGATCATGCGTTCCGGCCGCGTGGCGCCGGTGGACGACGGCAGCGCCCGCAGGTCGGCGCGCAGCCGCTCGAACTGGAAGGCCAGCGACCGCGGGTTCTCCTCGTCGAACAAGACCAGCTCGGCGATCGCCACCACGCTCACCTTCCCCAGGGTGCGCCGCCGGTACATCACGGCCGATTCGCACACGACCATCGCCGACTCGGTGACGGTGCGCTCGGTCTCGGCGCCGCGGACCGTGGTGAGGGTGGCGCGCAGCAGCGCCGTCAACCCCAGGCCGCGCTCGATGCGTTTGCCGATGTCCATTATGGTCCAGCCGACGTCGCGCACCATCGATTCCGCGGCGACGCCGGACAGGGCCAGCATCCCGGCCAGCGTCTGGCTGTGGGCCGTGGCGAGGTAGGTCTCCCCCTCGGCCTTGGAGTCCGGCGGCGACAGCATGCCGAGCCGCCGGCGGCGGTCGCCCGGGTGCAGCACGGCGCGCTCGACGGCGGCCAGCACCATCCAGGTGTCGTTCGACATCTGGTCGCGAACCGCCCGCGCGGCCAGTCCGAGCCGCTCGACCGACTGGGCCAGCGAGCCCGGCCGGTGCCGGTCGGCGGTCAGCGCCCACAGCGTGGTCGGCGCGGTCGCCACCTGCTCGGTGTGGTCCCCGTCGGCACCGGTGTCGCTGCCGGTGATCTCCCCCAGCGCGGTGAGCAGCACCGGCACGCAGTCGCTGCCGGGAACGTCGGGTCGGTAGCGGTACTCGTGGTAGCGCTCGCGGGTGACGGTGAGCAGGCGCGCGGAGAACTCGGCGCGTTCGGCGTACCGGCCGAGCCAGAACAGGTCCGAGAGCACGCGGGGCGAGCTGACGGCGCGCGTCGGGCTCGGCGTGATGGCCGGCAGCTCGACGGGCGCTACCGGGACCGCGGTCGAGCGGTCCGGTGTCCGGACCCAGACATCTTTGGCCGCAACGGTTGTCATGTTGTACGCGGCGTGCCCGCCGGCCAGTATGTAGCCGAGGCCGCCGATCATCGGCGCGTATCCGCTGCGCTGGGCGACGGTGAACAGCCGCATGCCGACACTGCCTGCCGACAGGCCGCTGGGCAGCACATCCATGGGCGCCGAGGAGAACATGGGCAGTTCCTGCCCCACCCACTGCCACCCGGTGGCCTCGATGCGGGCCGCGAGGTCGGCGCGCTGCTCCGATGACAGGGCCGGGCCGACGATCGCCGGGCCGCCCGTGACGGGCCGGATCAGCAGTGTGGAGAGCTTGCTCACCAGGTGTGAGCGCTCGGTGTCGATGCCACCCCAGAAACATCGAGCGCCCGGGAGCTCCAGGGTCTCGCCGGTCAACAGGTGCGCCAGCTCGGGCAGGAATCGCATGATGCCGGGGCTCTCGAGAATGCCACTGCCCAGCGTGTTGACCACCGTGACATCGCCGCGGCGCAGCACTTCGACCAGGCCCACCACGCCCAGCCGCGAATCGGGGCGCAGGTCGAGCGGGTCGGCGTAGTCGGCGTCGACGCGGCGCAGCACGACGTCGACCCGCTTGAGAGTGCCCAGCGAGCGCATCCACAGTTTGCCTTCGCGTACCACCAGGTCGGCACTCTCGACCAGCGGAAAACCGAGCACGCTGGCCAGGTACGCCTGGTCGAAGGCCGTCTCGGAGTGGATGCCCGGGCTGAGCACGACCACCACCGGCTCCTGCGCGGCCTCCGGCGCTGCGTCGATCAGCGCCAGGCGCAGGGCCTGCGCCCACGGCGAGGCGGGCCGGGGCGCCACCCGCTCGTACAGATCCGGCACCGCGTGCGCGATGACCCTGCGGTCGGCCAGTGCGTAGCCCGCTCCCGACGGTGCCTGCGTCCAGTCCGCGTTCACCGCGAAACTGCCGTCGGGGTGCCGACTGATGTCGCAGCCGTGCAGGAACAGCTGGTGCCGGCCCGGCACCGCGATGCCGCGGGCCGCCCGTACGTAACCGGGATGGCCGTACAGCAGCTGCGCGGGCAGCACGCCCGATGTGATGGACCGGCGCACGCCGTAGAGATCGGTCAGCACCGCGTCCAGGAGCCTGGAGCGCTGCACGACGCCCGACTCCAGGGTCGACCAGTCCTCGGCCGACAGCAGCAGCGGCAGCGCATCGAGCTGCCAGGCGTCGACCTCGGCGTCCATGTCGGTGGTGGTGATGCCGTCGTTGTCGACGAGTTCGCGCACGACGCCGCGCAGCTGGTCCAGTCCTGAGCGGCCACGCTCGCGGACGCAGTCGGTCAGTTCCTGCCAGGCCGGGCGAATTTCGCCCGACTCGGAAACCAATTCGTCATAGCCGACGTGCGCCACATCGCGGACATCGAACAGCGGCTCCTGGGCCCGCGCAGCGCGGTACCCGGCCATGGGGTCATCGAGACGGAGAACCATTACCGCAGAACGGTACGCACCCGGCGCAGATCGAGGATGCCCGACGCACCGCCATCGGTGGATTGGCGGGCCCGCTTCTCTCGAAGATCGGCCAGATCGACCGTGCCTGGGGTGAATCCGATGGCCTCGAAACGGCGACTGCGCCGCGACTCGGCTTCGACGGCGTTGACCGGCGGGGTGTCATACGCGCGGCCTCCGGGGTGTGAGATGTGGTAGGTGCAGCCGCCTTTTGAAAAACCAGTGAACCCATCCACGAGTTCGAAGCGCAGCGGGCCGTCGACGGTGATCGTGGGGTGCAGCGCACTCGGCGGCTGCCAGGCCCGGTAGCGGACGCCGCCGACCTGGACGTCGGGGGTGTCGGTGGCCAGCAGCGGGATGGGGTGGCCGTTCACCGTGACGACGTAGCGGTTCCGGTCGGCGCCGATCAGTCGCACCTGGAGCCGTTCCACCGAGGAGTCGACGTAGCGCGCGGTCCCGGTACCGGTGGATTCCTCGCCCAGGGTGTTCCACGGCTCGATGGCGCCACGCAGCTCCAACTCGGCGCCGTCCAGGATCACGCTGCCGATGCGCGGAAAGCGGAACTCGGTGAACGGGTCCAGCCAGCTGGTGTCGAACGCGATGCCGTGCGCCCGCAGATCGGCGGCGACCTCGGCGATGTCCTGAACAATGAAGTGCGGCAACAGGTATCGGCCGTGCAGGTTGTCACCGTGCCGGATCAGCGGGGCGCGCAGCGGCTCGTCCCAGAACCAGGCGACCAGCGACCGCACCAGCAGCGACTGCACCATGGCCATCTGGAAATGCGGCGGCATCTCGAAGCCGCGCAGTTCCAGTAGGCCGAGGCGGCCGCGGGCACTGTCCGGGCTGTAGAGCTTGTCGATGCAGAATTCGGCGCGGTGCGTGTTGCCGGTGATGTCGGTGAGCAGGTGCCGGAGGGCTCGGTCGATGACCCAGGGGCCATGGTCGGCGACCCGCGCGATCTCCGCGAACGCGATCTCCAGCTCGTACAGCGCCTCGAGACGCCCTTCGTCGACACGTGGCGCCTGCGACGTCGTCCCGATGAACCGGCCGGAGAACAGATACGACAGCGCCGGGTGCCGTTGCCAGTACGTCAGCATCGACACCAGCAGATCGGGGCGCCGCAGGAGCGGCGAGTCGGCGGGCGTGATGCCGCCGAGGGTGATGTGGTTGCCACCGCCCGTGCCGCCGTGGGTGCCGTCGACGTCGAAGGCCTCGGTGCCGAGCCGGGCCTGTCGCGCGGCCTCGTACAGCGTCTCCAGTTGCGCGGCCTGTTCGGCGAACCCCGCCGTGGGCGCCACGTTGACCTCGATGACGCCCGGATCGGGTGTGACGGTCATCTGCTGCAGCCGCGGATCCGGCGGCGGTCCGTATCCCTCGATCACGACGGCGATGCCGAGATTGGCGGCGGCCTTCTCGATCCGGCCGACGAGGTCGGCGAAATCGTCGAATGCCGCTGTCGGCGGCAGGAACACGTACAGCAGGCCGTCACGCACCTCGGCGACGAGCGCGGTCGGTGGCGCGCCGTCCGCGCTGACGACGGTGGCGGGCTGCCCCGACGATACGGCGGCGGGTCGGCGTGGATCTTGAGTACGCTGCCCTGTCAATGGGTCGGCGTCGGGCACCGAACGCGGCGGATGCCAGCTGATCGAGTTCAGCGGCAACCGCAGACCCGCGGGTGAATCGCCGGCCGTGAGCACCAGGCGGCCGCGGCGCATTCTCCAATCGGCGGACACCCATCCGGTGTCGTCCTCGCGTCGGTGCAGCGGCAGGACATGGGCCGCGGGCTCGGTCACCGCCGCATCGAGCTTGTCGACCAGGGCTTTCCGCAGTGCTGCACTGTCGTCCGCCAGATCGTCGGTGACCGGCTCCCCCTCCGGCCGGCGCACGGCCTCGGCCAGCCGGGCGAGGGCGTCCTCGTACGCCGGACGCACCTGACTGTCCGGCAACCCGAGCCCGGCAGCGATCCCGGTGAGCAGCAAGCGCCCGGCATCTGCTGCCACGGCAGGAGCCTTCTCGGCGGCCCACGGGTCGGCCAGCAGCGCCGGATCGCTCCACAGCGCGGTCCCGTCGGTGCGCCACATCAGGCCGATCTGCCAGCGCGGCAACGGTTCTCCCGGATACCACTTGCCCTGGCTGCGCTGCACCAGCCCGTCCGAGGCCCAGACGGCTTTGAGCTGCGCGGTGAGCGCAGAGGCGAGCCTGCGCTTGTGCGGGCCGTCGGCGGCCGTGGACCATTCCGCGTCGGTCTGGTTGTCGATCGAGACGAAGGTGGGTTCGCCGCCGACCGTCAGTCGCACGTCGCCCTCGGCCATCCGCTCGTCGATGACGGCACCGAGGGCCCGGATGGATGACCACGCCTGTTCGGTGTACGGCAGGGTGACGCGCGGATCTTCGTGCACCCGCGTCACCACGTTGACGAAGTCGAGGGTGGATTCGCAGGGCTCGACGGCGCCGGTGATCGGCGCGGCCGACTCGGGGTGCGGCGTGGCCGACAGCGGGATGTGCCCCTCCCCGGCCAGCAGGCCCGAGGTCGGGTCCAGGCCGACCCAGCCGGCGCCCGGGATGTACACCTCGGTCCAGGCGTGCAGGTCGGTGAAGTCGGCGACGGGTCCCGACGGCCCGTCCAGCGCCTCGATGTCGGCGCTCAGCTGCACCAGGTAGCCGGACACGAAGCGGGCCGCGAAACCCATCTTCCGCAGGATCGCGACCAGGAGCCAGGCGGAGTCCCGGCACGAGCCGATGCCGGTGCGCAGGGTGAATTCCGGCGTCTGGACTCCGGGTTCGAGCCGGACGCTGTACCCGACGTCGGCATTGACCGCCTGGTTCAGCGACACCAGGAAGTCGATGGTGCCCGTCCCGGGTACGACGTCGAAGTTACGGACCCAGGCCGCCGTCAGATCGTCGGCGTCGTCGACCGGTCGCAGGTAGGGCTTGAGGTCCTCGAGCAGGTTGTCCGGGTAGGCGAACGGGACGGTTTCGGCCCATTCCTCGATGAAGAAGTCGAAGGGGTTGATGACCTTGAGGTCGGCGATCAGGCCGACCGTGATGCTCAGGCTGGTGGCGCGGTTCGGAAAGACCAAGCGCCCCACGAAGTTACCGAAGGCATCCTGCTGCCAGTTGATGAAGTGGTCGGCAGGTTCGACCTTCAGCGAGTACGCCTCGATGGGAGTGCGCGAGTGCGGCGCCGGGCGCAGCCGCACCACGTGCGGATACACCTTGACCAGTCGGTCGAACGTGTAGCTGGTGCGATGCTCCAGCGCCACCTTGATTGCCATAGCGATCGATCCCACCACAAGAACGGGCAGGTCGCAGGGCGGAGAATGTCAGGGGCGCCGGGCCAGCTTCATTCCGAGTTCGTCCGGCGGGACCCGGTGCCCCTCCGCGCACCGGATCTCCACGGTCGCGTCGGCGCCGCAACCCAGGTGGGTCAGCCGCAGGCCGGTGTCGCCCAGGTGGTTACGGCCCCACTCGAAAATCGCCCACACGACCGGCATGAAGTCGGTGCCCGCCTGCGTCAGCACGTACTCGTCGCGGCTGCGCTGGCCCGGCTCCCGGTACGGCCGCTTGGTCAGCAGCCCGGCCTCCACCAGTTCGGCAAGCCGGGCCGACGTGGCCGCCTTGGTGATGCCGACCCGCCTGGCGAAGTCATCGAAACGCGTTGTGCCATAGTAGGCCTCGCGCAAGAGGAGCATGGCCGATTTGGTGCCGACCAACGACATCGTCTTCTCGATGGCGCACTGGCCGACCGCCGACCACTTGTCGCGTTCGGCGAGGACACCCTGTAGCGCTGTCATGCGAATCACTCTACCGCTGGGTTGCTCTTGCCATACCCAGGTGTTAGATCTGAGTATAGGAAGCAGTACTCAGCGTGGAGTTACCGGAGGATTCTCATGTCGGGATACACAGACCGCGATGCCGTGATCGTCGCCGCGGTACGCACGCCGGTCGGCAAGGGCAAGGCAAACGGCGCGCTGCATGACGTCCTTCCCGCCGACCTGCTCGCCCACAGCCTGCGGTCCGTGGTGGAGCGCACCGGCGTCGACCCGGTCCTGGTGGACGATGTCATCGCGGGCGCCGTCACGCAGGCCGGCGATCAAGCCGCAAATGTGGCCCGAAATGCCTTGCTGGGCGCCGGTTTTCCCGAGAGCGTGCCCGGCACCACGGTGGACCGCCAATGTGGCAGTTCGCAGCAGGCCATCTCGTTCGCCGCGCAAGGTGTGCTGGCCGGGTCCTACGACGCGGTGATCGCCGCAGGTGTCGAGTCGATGTCCCGCGTGCCGATGGGCGCCGCCGTCCTGCCGGGCAGCAACCCGTTCGGTGTCGGCATGGCCGAGCGGTATCCCGACGGCCTTGTTCCCCAGGGCATCAGCGCCGAACTGATCGCGGCGCGCTGGAACTTCTCCCGGACCCAACTCGACGAGTTCTCCGCCGCCAGCCACGAGAAGGCGGCCCGCGCCGCCAAGGACGGACTGTTCGACAATGAACTCGTGCCGGTGGCGGGTCTGACCGCCGATGAGATCATCCGGCCGAGCACCTCTGTCGAGACGCTGGCCGGGCTGAAGCCGGCGTTCTACAGCGACGCCTACGCCGCGCGGTTCCCCCAAATCCGTTGGGAGATCACGCCGGGCAACTCGTCTCCCCTGTCCGATGGCAGCGCCGCGGTCATGATCACCAGCGGTGCCTTCGCCCGCAGCCATGGACTGCGGCCGCTGGCCCGCATCCACACCATGACCGCCGTCGGGTCCGACCCGTTGTACATGCTGACCGGCGTCATCCCGGCGACCGAGAAGGTCTTGGCCCGCTCCGGCCTGTCGCTGTCCGACATCGACCTGTTCGAGGTGAACGAGGCGTTCGCACCGGTGGTGCTGGCCTGGGCGGCCGATACCGGAGCCGACCTTGCGAAAACGAACGTCAACGGCGGCGCCATCGCCATCGGCCACCCGCTCGGCGCCAGTGGTGCCCGCATCATGAGCACCCTGGTCAATGCCCTCGACCAGCGCGGCGGACGTTACGGCCTGCAGGTGATGTGTGAAGGCGGTGGCATGGCGAACGCCACCATCATCGAGCGGCTGTAGCGCTCAGGCGCGTACGAGCTCGAACAGCGGGATGACGCGCGACGTCTTCGCCTGGTAGTCGGCGAAGACGGGGGCCACGGCGGTGATGAGCGGATACGTGGCTTCGCGTTCGTCGTCGGGCAGTTCACGGGCGACGACGTCGTACTCGTCTTCGCCGATCTCGATGTGGGCAGCCGGGTTGGCGCGCAGGTTGTGGACCCAGTCGGGATGGGTGGGAGCGCCGGCCTTCGAGCCGACGATGAGGATCTTGCCGTCGACCGGCAGGTACGCCAGCGGCGACAAGCGCGGCTGACCCGACTTGGCACCCGTGGTGTGCAGCAGCAGGAGGTTGCCACCCTCGAATTGACCACCGACCTTGCCGCCGTTGGCGCGGAACTCGTCGACGATGGCGGCGTTGAAGGCGTGGAAGGACGCGGCGTCCGTGAATTCGGTCATGCCTGAGCCAACCTCGCGAACCGGCCCAAATGTTCCCGTCGCAGCGCGATACTTGCGTGGGAATTGACGGAGGTGCCAATGACGTCCGAAGTCGACGCCGTCGTGGTCGGAGCCGGATTCGCCGGCCTGTATCTGGTGCACCGGCTCCGCGAGCGCGGTTTCTCGGTCCGCGTCTTCGATGCCGCCGACGACGTCGGCGGCACCTGGTACTGGAACCGGTACCCGGGGGCGCGCGTCGATATTCCCAGCTTGGACTACATGTTCAGCTTCGACCCGGACTGGCACCGCGACTGGCAGTGGTCGGAGAAATACGCCACGCAGCCGGAGATCCTCCGCTACCTGAACCATGTCTCCGACAAGTTCGACCTGCGCCGCGACGTCACGTTCGGCACCCGCGTCACCAGCGCGCACTGGGATGACGGCGTCTGGCGGGTGCGTACCGACCGCGGCGACGACGTCGCGTGCCGTCATCTGGTGATGGCCACCGGGTGCCTGTCGATTCCCAAGGAACCCGACATCGCGAGTATCGAAACCTTCACGGGCGAAACGTATTACACCAACCGCTGGCCCCACGAAGCCGTCGACTTCACCGGCAAGCGGGTCGGGGTGATCGGCACCGGGTCGTCGGGCATCCAGTCGATCCCGCTGATCGCCGCGCACGCCGCGCAGCTGACGGTCTTCCAGCGCACGCCGTGTTTCTCCATCCCGGCACACAACGGGCCGGTGTCCGAGGAGAAGCAGGCGGCGCTGGCCGACGAGCCCGCCTACCGGGTGGCGGCGCGGGCGTCGTTCGGCGGGGTGCCGCAGGAGCGCACGCTGATCCCGACGTTCGCGGTGCCCGCGGCCTACCGCCAGCAGCGCTACGAACGCGCCTGGCAAATCGGCGAACTCCTGGAAACGCTCAATATGTTCTCGGACCTCATGAGCAACCCCGCCGCCAATGAGTCGTTCGCCGACTTCGTCCGCGACAAGATCCGCGCGACCGTGCACGATCCGCAGACCGCAGAACTGTTGTGTCCCAATGACTATCCGGTCGGCGCGAAACGACTGTGCCTCGACACCGACTACTACGCCACGTTCAACCAGCCCCACGTCCGCCTGGTCGACCTGCGGACCCAGCCGCTGGTCGGCGTCAGCGAGCGCGGGGTCGACACCGTGGGCGAATCCTTCGATATCGACGCGCTGGTGTTGGCGACCGGCTTCGACGCCATCACCGGCGCGGTGACGGCCGTCGACATCGTCGGGCGCGACGGGCTGACACTGAAAGACAAGTGGGCACAAGGGCCGTCGACCTATCTCGGCCTGACCACCACCGGGTTCCCGAATCTGTTCCTCATCACCGGACCGGGCAGTCCGTCGGTGTTGTCCAACATGGCGGTGTCCATCGAGCAGCATGTCGAGCTCGTCGCCGACACGATGGCATATCTGCGCGAACACGGTTTCGACACCGTCGAACCCACCCCGGCCGCCGAGGCCGGCTGGATGCAGCACGTCGCCGACGCCGGCGCCATCACCCTGTTCCCGCAAGCGAATTCGTGGTACGTCGGCGCCAACATCCCCGACAAGCCCCGCGTCTTCATGCCGTACGCGGCGGGCGTCGACTTCTATGCCGCCGCCTGCGCCGACGTCGTCGCCCAGGGCTACCTCGGCTTCCAGCTGACCGGCCCGGCCGGTTCGCAATGCCACGACGGTGTGGTCCGGCGGCTGCAACCCGATGTCCAGATGGTGCTGGACATGGTGGCGGCACTGAATCCGCCTCCGCTGGAATCACTTCCGGTCGACGTGGCACGCGCCGCCATGGTCGAGGCGAATGCCGCCCGGCCGTCGGGTCCGGACGTCGGCGAGATCATCGACGGGGTGTTCCCCGGTGCTGCAGGCGAACTCGACTACCGGCTGTACCGGCCGGCGACGCCGCGGCCGCACCCGGTGGTCGTGTACTTCCACGGTGGCGGCTGGGTGTTGGGTGACGCCAGGTCCGACGATCCGCTGTGCCGCGACCTGTGCGTGCGTGCCGATGCGCTGGTCCTGTCGATGAACTACCGGCACGCGCCGGAACATCCGTTCCCCGCGGCCGTGGACGACGGCATCGTCGCCCTGCGGTGGGTCGCCGACAATGCCGCCATGCTCGGCGGCATGCCGGACCGGCTCGCGGTGGCCGGCTGGAGCGCCGGCGGGAACATCGCCGCGGTGGTGTGCCAGTGGGCCCGCGACCACGGCGGCCCGCACATCGGTGGGCAGCTGCTGCTGACGCCGGTGACCGACGCACAGCCGTACCCGTCGTATCAGGAGAACGCCGAAGGCTTCGGGCTGACCACGCCGCTCATGCAATGGTTCGCAGACCTCTACGACGGACCCGCCGATGACCCGCGACGGGCGCCGCTACGCGGGAACCTCACCGGCCTGCCCCCGGCGATGGTGGTGACCTGCGAGTTCGACCCGCTCCGCGACGAAGGCAACGCCTATGCGACCGCGCTGGCCGCGGCCGGCGTGCCCACCGAGCACATCCAGGCCCGCGGCCACACGCACCTGTCGACAACGATGGTCGACCTCGTCGTGTCCGGTGAGCCCATCCGCGCCCGGATGGCCGCGGCGCTGCGTGGCTTCCTGGCTACTCAGCCTTCTTCGCTTCAGGCTTGAAGTCGATACCCGACTCCTTGCGCTGTTGCGGAGTGATCGGTGCCGGCGCGTCGGTCAACGGGTCGACGCCGCCGCCGGACTTCGGGAACGCGATGACGTCGCGGATCGAATCCACACCCGCCAGCAGCGCGGTGATGCGGTCCCAGCCGAAAGCCAGACCGCCGTGGGGCGGGGCACCAAAAGTGAAGGCGTCCAACAGGAATCCGAACTTGTCCTGCGCTTCGTCGTGATCAATGCCCATCATCGCGAACACGCGCTCCTGCACGTCGCGGCGGTGGATACGGATCGAGCCGCCGCCGATCTCGTTGCCGTTGCAGACGATGTCGTAAGCGTCGGCCATCGCCGCGCCCGGGTCGGCGTCGAAGGTTGCGATCGAATCCGGCTGCGGCGAGGTGAACGCGTGGTGCACCGCGGTCCAGGCGCCGGAACCGACGGCGACGTCGCCCGACGCGGTGGCCGCATCGGCGGATTCGAACAGCGGCCAGTCGACCACCCAGGTGAACGCCCAGGCGTTCGGATCGATCAGGTCGAGGCGCTTGGCGATCTCGATGCGCGTCGCGCCCAGCAGGGCACGGGCGCCCTTGGCCGGGCCGGCGGCGAAGAAGATGCAGTCCCCCACCTTGGCACCGACGTACTCGGCGAGGCCGGCCCGCTCGGCGTCGGTGAGGTTCTTGGCCACCGGGCCGCCCAGCTCGCCGTCCTCACCCACCAGCACGTAGGCCAGGCCCTTGTGACCGCGCTGCTTGGCGAACTCCTGCCAGCCGTCCAGTGTGCGGCGGGGCTGCGATGCGCCACCCGGCATGACGACCGCCCCGACGTACGGCGCCTGGAACACCCGGAACGGGGTGTCCTTGAAGTAGTCAGTGCATTCGACGAGTTCGACGGCGAAACGCAGGTCCGGCTTGTCCGAACCGAAGCGGCGCATGGCCTCGTCGTAGCTGATGCGCGGCAGCGGCAGCGACAGGTCGACGCCGATCAGCTTCCACAGCGCCGCCAGCACCTCTTCGGCCACGCCGATCACGTCGTCGGCGTTGACGAAGCTCATCTCGAGGTCCAGCTGGGTGAACTCGGGCTGGCGGTCGGCGCGGAAATCCTCGTCGCGGTAGCAGCGGGCGATCTGGTAGTAGCGCTCCATGCCGGCGACCATGAGCAGCTGCTTGAAGAGCTGCGGGCTCTGCGGCAGCGCGTAGAACGAACCCGGCTGCAGGCGCGCGGGTACCAGGAAGTCGCGAGCGCCTTCAGGGGTCGACCGCGTCATGGTCGGGGTCTCGATCTCCACGAAGTCGTGCTTGTCGAGCACGGCACGGGCCGCGGCATTGACCTTGGAGCGCAACCGAATTGCGTTGCCCGGGCCTTCCCGGCGCAGGTCCAGGTAGCGGTACTTGAGGCGGGCTTCCTCGCCCGGGGCCTCGTCGAGCTGGAACGGCAGCGGCGCGCTCTCGGACAGCACTTCCAGCGTGGTCGCGTTGACCTCGATGTCACCGGTCGCGATGTCCTTGTTGGCGTTGCCTTCCGGCCGCACCTCGACGATGCCGGTCACCAGGACACAGAACTCGGCGCGCAGCCGGTGGGCCTGCTCGAGAACGGCAGCGTCGCGGAACACCACCTGCGAGACCCCGGAAGCGTCACGCAGGTCGATGAAGATGACGCCACCGTGGTCGCGCCGGCGCGCCACCCATCCGGCGAGGGTCACCGTCTGACCGGCATCGGTGGACCGCAACGAACCGGCGGCGTGGCTGCGCAACACGAAAATCTCCTCTGACGTCTGAATCGACCGCTAAGTCTAAAGGGGCGCCTCGACCGGTATTTTGGCGACAGTGAGCTTTGCCCTCGTAGGACCTGGTGCCATCGGATCAACGATCGCCGCGCTGCTGTACGCGGCGGGCCGCGAGGTGGTCCTGTGTGGACGGACGCCGCGCGACTCGATCGAGGTGCGAGCGGACGGCCGCGCGCCCATCGTCGTACCCGGTCCGGTGCGCACCGACCCCGACACCGTCGCCGGACCGGTCGACGTGGTGCTACTGGCGGTCAAGGACACCCAGTACGCCGCGTCCGCTCGATGGCTGACCCGCTTGTGCGGACCGGACACCGTTGTCTGCGCGCTCCAGAACGGTGTCGAGCAGGCCGACCGACTGCACCCTTACTGCCCCGAATCTGCCGTCGTACCTGCGGCGATCTGGATCGCCGCGGAGACGCAGCCAGAGGGTTGGGTGCAGGTGCGGAGCGTTCCACGGCTGGTGCTGCCCGAGGCTGCCGCCGCGACCCGACTGGCGGCGGCGATGGACGGCAGCGGGATCGACGTCGAACTCGATCCGGACTTCGTCAGTGCGGCGTGGCGCAAGCTGTTGGTCAACGCCGTGGTCGGCTTCATGGTGCTGTCCGGCCGCCGCTCCGGCATGTTCCGGCGCGACGATGTCGCTGCGTTGGCCCGCGAGTACCTGGCTGAATGCCTCGCAGTCGCCCGCGCCGAGGGTGCGACGCTGCCCGATGGCGTGGTCGACGAGATCGCCGACATGCTCGAGCAGGCGCCCACGGACATGGCGACCTCGATGCTGATCGACCGCGAAGCGCGCCGCCCACTGGAATGGGACATCCGCAACGGGGTGATCCAGCGCAAGGGCGCGGCGCACGGCATCGCCACCCCGATCAGTGACGTGCTGGTACCACTGCTGGCGGCGGCGAGCGACGGCCCCGGTTAACCCAGCAGCCGGCGCACCTCGGTGTCGCTGACCTGATCGAAATCGCCGTAGGACTCCCCGACGGCCGCAAAAGGCGTCGGCAGGTCGGCGCAGACCACGTCGTCCACCATTCCCATCAGCTGACGGCACGCCGATTCGGTGCCCACCGGGACCGCCACCACCAACTTCCGCGGACCGCGTTCCCGCACAACTTCGGCGGCAACGCGCATGCTGGCGCCGGTGGCCATGCCGTCGTCGACGAGGATGACGGTGCGGCCCGTCACGTTCGCCGGCGGCCGCCCCTGGCGGTAGTCGGTTTCGCGCCGCACCAACTCGCGCCCCTCGGCCTCGGCGACCTCGGCGAGAGTCCGCTGCGAAATGCGCAGTGGCCCAACCACATCCTGATTGACGACGACGTGACCGCCGCCGCCGAGTGCGCCCATGGCGTACTCCTCGTGACCGGGGACGCCCAGCTTGCGGATGATCAGTGCGTCCAGCGGTGCGTCGAGAGCGGCGGCGATTTCCGCGGCGACGGGGACGCCACCACGGGCCAGGCCGAGCACGACGACGTCTCGCCTGCCGCGGTACGCCGTCAGCAGACCGGCCAATACGCGCCCCGCTTCTGAACGATCACGAAAGACGCGCCTCGATGCATGGTTTCGCGTAGTTCCGATCCTATTCCCATCAGGGCTTTTGAGTGGTAATCCGTAATTGACACAGCAACCCAGAAATAGGTCGAGGAGGAAAAAGTGAAGATCACCGGAACAGCCGTTGCGGCTCTCGCAGCGGTCGGCATCCTCAGTGCACCGATCGCGTCGGCCGGCTATCCACTCGTCGGCAAGCTCGGCAGCGAGATGACGATGACCGACAGCGTCGGTCAGGTCCAATTCAGCTGGAAGGTCAGCGACCTCAAGCCGAGTTCTGATGTCATGCCGGGCTATCCGGTCGCCGGAAAGCTCTGGGAAGCCACGGCCACCGTCCGCGCGCTGCGCGGCCCCGTGACCCCCGGTGTCTCACAGTTCAATGCCGTCGCGCCGAACCAGGCCGCCTACCGCGTGCTGTGGATGGTCGCCAGCCCCGTCAACATCAGTGGCGCGACCATCCCGCAGGGCGGACAGGCGACGGGCAAGATTCACTTCGACGTCACCGGCCCCGCACCGACGACCGTGACGATGAACAACGGCATGGAAGACCTGATGGTCTGGACCCCGTGATTCAGTAGACACCCTGCTCTAGGGTGTCTACTCATGAAGACCTACCAGTGTGAGCCGGTCGGCGTCGACTTCATCGACAGCGCACCGTTCCGCTTCGTCAGCAAAGTCGATCTGGCGATCAAGCCGGAGCAGCTGTTCGAGGTCTTCTCGGATGAGACATCCTGGCCGCGCTGGGCGACGTTGATCACCAACGTGGAGTGGACCAGCCCGAAACCGTACGGCGTGGGCACCACCCGCACGGTGACGATGCGCGGCCACATCGTCGGCGACGAGGAGTTCATCGGCTGGGAACCGTTCTCCTACATGGCGTTCCGATTCAACACCAGCACGTCGAACATGCTCTCGGCCTTCGCCGAGGGTTACACCGTCGAGGAAACCGCGGACGGTTGTCACCTGACTTGGGTGATGGCCATGAAGCCCAAGGGCATTGCCGGTGAGCTGGGCATGCGGGCCGGCCGCCCGGTGATGGCGTGGCTGTTCCAGCGGTTCCTGCACAACCTGCGGCGCTACACCAACGAGCGTTACGGCGCGTAGAGCCCCTCCCAGACCGCTCGGCGCACCTGGTCCGGGTCGTCGATGGTCTCGTCGCGCATCGAGCCGATGACCCTGGTGGCCCGACGGACGGTGTCGTACGCCGGCCAATCCGCCATGCCGTCGGTCTTCGTCGCGAAATCCAGCCAGGTGCGTTGCATGCGCCGGCCCACTGACGGCTGCACCTGACGGCCGAGCGGATGCAATATCCGGCCCAGATACGAGCCATAGCTGTGCTGGATGTGCACGATCTCGCTGCCGTGCGTCGCGCCGAGGCCCAGCACCTTCAGCGTCCAGGTGGTGTGGTCGAACCGGTAGACGTGCGTCGGGGCGTGCCCACTGTAGGCATCCGCGAACGCCCACGTCGGGGCGCCGAACATGACGTCGGAGCCGATCGCGATCAGCGCCCGGCGCCGTGGATAGCTCGGATAAGCCTGCAGCACAGCATCTTTGGCATCCGGTGCGGTGCGCGCGAAATAGTCGTCGACCAGTGGCACGGTGGTGGGCAGCATCGGCGGCCTGCCCCAGGCGAACATCGACGCCTCGCGGCTGTTGGTGCCGACGATCAGGGGCACCTTCGTTACGGCCCCGGCCCGCGCTGCCGGCACGGGGTGCGCCGGCAGCAGGTCGACGCCGTAGGTCAGCCCGTAGGCCAGCTTGGGACTGTTGGCCGCGCTCTCGCCCTGCAACTGCCCGGCGGCGCGGCGCAGCTGACGCTGTGGCAGTGCGGCGATTTCGTCAACGGGGACGTCCAGGCGACGCACGAACTGGTGCGCCTGGCGGGCCCGGGTCTCACGGTCGGCGATCAGCGGCAGCGCCGGGCTCTGCGCGATGGCCCGGCCGAACAGGCCGTCGGCCGCGGGGCTGGCGAGCAGTGCCAGCACCGATGTCGCGCCCGCGGATTCGCCGAAGACGGTGACCTGGTCGGGATCGCCACCGAAGGCGGCGATGTTGTCGCGCACCCATTGCAGTGCCGCGATCTGGTCGCGCAGGCAGAGATTGTCGTCGAATCCCGGGCCGAGATCGCTCAGTTCGAAGCCGCCGAACACCCCGAGCCGGTAGGTGACGTTGACGACCACGACGTTGCCGTTGGCCGCCAGCCGGGACCCGTTGTACAGCTGCAGCTGGCCGGCCCCGAACACGAACGCGCCGCCGGGTATCCACACCATCACCGGCAGTGCGCCCGTGACGTGGGGCGACCACACCGTCACGGTCAGGCAGGCCTCATCACGCATCTTGGGATCGTCGCGTCCGCCACCGACGAACGACTTGCCCTGGGGCGGAATGGGTCCGTGATCGATGGCGTCCCTGGTGTCAGACCACGGTATCAGCGGTTGCGGCGCGCGGAACCGCAACGGCCCGATGGGCTGCTCGGCGTAACCCACGCCACGCCAGACGTGCACACTGCCCTCGGTGGTGCCCCGGAGGGCGCCTGCGACGGTGTGAACGATGGTCGAACGGTCGATGGTTTCGGGCTGGACGGCCACACCCGAAATCCTAGTGTGGAAAGCTGACATCCTGTCGTATTCGAGGCCCGGACGGAGCGGTGATGACCTTCAACGAAGGTATGCAGATCGACACGAGCAACACGTCGACCAGCGGGGGTGGCGGCTTCGGCGGCCGGGGTATCGCGATCGGCGGCGGTATGGGTGGCCTGGTGATCGTGGTGGTCGCGATGTTCCTCGGAGTGGATCCGAGTTCGATCCTGGGCCAGCAGAACCAGGCGCCGCAGTCCAGTCAGGGCTCCAGCGCCTACGACCTGAGCAAGTGCAAGACCGGCGCGGACGCCAACAAGTACCTGGAGTGCCGCATCGTGGCCACCGGCAACTCGGTGGACGGAGTGTGGTCGCAGCTGTTGAAGGGCTACACGCCGCCGAAGATTCGGCTTTTCCGGGGGCAGGTCAGTACCGCGTGTGGCCCCGCCGACACCTCGGTGGGTCCGTTCTACTGCCCGGGCGACAAGACCGCGTACTTCGACACCAGCTTCTTCCAGACGCTGGTCGACCAATTCGGTTCCAGCGGTGGACCTTTGGCCCAGGAGTACGTGGTGGCGCACGAGTTCGGCCATCATGTACAGGACCTGCTCGGTGACATCGGCAAGGGGCAGCGGGGACCTAAGGGCGCCGAGGGCAATGGCGTGCGCACCGAACTACAGGCCGACTGCTACGCCGGCGTGTGGGCGCACTACGCGTCGACGGTCAAGCAGAAGAGTACCGGCGTCCCGTTCTTGCAACCATTGAGCGACAAGGACATTGCTGACGCCTTGTCGGCCGCCTCATCGGTCGGTGACGATCGCATCCAGAAACAGGCCACCGGTCGCGTCAATCCGGAGACGTGGACGCACGGATCGTCGGCCGAACGGCAGAAGTGGTTCACCACCGGCTACCAGACCGGCGACCCCAAGCAGTGCGACACGTTCAACGCACCTGAGCTCGGTTAAGCCGCGGGGTTGACGCGCGCGATGTGAACATCGCGGGTGAAAATGCGCAACCCTTCGGGTGTCGGTGGCGCGGTCGAGGTGTAGACCGCTCCCGATGGCGTGGTCAGCGCGATCGTGTGCCGGCCGTACCGGTCATAACTGGCCGCCGCCTGCCAGCCGGGTTCCTCTTTGACGTAATTGCAGTGCTCGCACAGCCCGTCCCCGTTGTGCGCACTCGTCGGCCCACGCTTGGCATGCGGCGTGATGTGGTCGGTGTGCCGAATCCGCGCGTTGCAGTACGGGGTCCGGCAGATCTGGTCCCGCAAGCCGATGAACGTCGCGAGCGCTTTCGGAAACGCCCGCGCCGTCGACTCCATCGCCACGAGTTTGTTGGTGCCCGGCTGGGCGTAGAGGCGCCGCAACGCTGCCCCCACCTTCTCATCGGCCGCCGCGGCCAGCACCAGGTCGCGGGCCAGCACCGCCGGAATCGGCCCATAACCGTCCAACTGCGCGGGCTGCTCACCCCCGGTCAGCAGGGTCTCATCCGAGAGGACCAGATTGACCGTCACCGGCACCGGCGACCCGACCGGATCGCGACCCGTGACCCGCTCCACCACAACGTCAGCCATGACCTGCGGGCGACTTCGCTCCGAACCCGCCGCCACGACCGACGCGGCCTCGCGTGAGAGCGTCTGCCGCACCAGCTGGCCCGGCGCGGCCGGCAGCCGCACCGTGATCGACATCATGCCGTCACGGGCCACCCGGAACCGCACATGCCGCGTGGCCCGCGCCCGCGTCATCTTCTCCACCACGGTCTGCTGATCCAACTCATAGGCGATCCGCGCGGCCTCCGCCGACACCTCGGCGTTCCCCAAACCCGCCAACGCGGCCGGATCCCCACACAGCTCGACATCCAAGAGCCGGCGATCCAGCGACGACAGGCACGCCGCCTCCTTGGTGATCAACTCCGCCCGATGCTCCGACAGGCGCCCGGCCGCCAACGCCGCCAGCGTGCACGGCATGTCCGCCACCAGAATTCGGGCCATCGCCATCAACCGCTCACCCCGATGCGGAGACTCACCCCGCGCCAAACCGACCTCCGACCCCAACCCCGCGCGCGACACTCGCGGCCCACCCGCGCGCGCCGCGTCCATCCGCCGGGCCTCTAACGCGGCCGCCAGTCGCGCCTGCTCGGCCGCCGCAACCGACTTCGCCCGCTCGAGCTCAGCCATACGACCCAACAACGCCGCCTCATCGGCGTCAGGGCCGACCACCAAAACTTCGCTCATATGTTCGAATATACCGACACCCACCGACAGGCGCCACCGCCAAAGTCGAGTTCGTCGATTCGTTGACCAGATTGAACAAATTTCGTTAATGTGTGCAAATGCCCGCCAAGCCGCCGACGCCCCGCACCATCTCGCCGGCACTACTCGAAGCCACTGCGGAAACACTCCATCGTTTGGGCCCAAGGCAATTCAGCCTCACCGCGGTCTCCGAAGCCGCCGGCGTCTCGCGCGGGACGATCTACAACGCACTGGGCGGTCGCGACCATGCGATCAGCGTGGCGTTGGACCACCTGGCCTCCAAGTTCGTCGACGGCATGGCCGCCGAGATCGACAAGCAGTCCACGCTGGCCGATCAGGTCGCGGCCGCCGCCGTCCTGATCTGCGCCCATCGACAGAACTCCCCGTCGGCGCCACAGAAGGGCATCAACGAGGGCATCGTCGTCCTGCTGCTGCGCAACATCGGCGAAGACCTGATGAAGCGCGCCGTCGAACTCTGGAAACCACGCGTCAAGGCGGCGCAACGCGACGGTGAGATCGGCGCCGGCGTCGACCCCGCCCGCGCGGGTGAATGGATCGTCCGCGTGCTGCTGAGTTTCGAACTGCTCCCGCCCATCGGCGTCAACCTCGACAACCCCCGCGCCATCCGGCGCTTCGTCACCGACCACATCATCAACGGACTCACCGGAGAGACAGCATGACCACACCCGACCACGAAGTGGTCATCATCGGAGCCGGACCGGGCGGCATCGCCGCGGCCCACCTGTTGCAGCAGAAGGGGATTCACGACTTCGTGATCGTCGACCGCGGCGACGACTTCGGCGGCACCTGGCGCGACAACCACTATCCGGGGCTCGCCGTCGACATCCCGTCGCTGTGGTACCAGCTCTCTTTCGCGCCCAACCCCGACTGGAGCCGGTTCTTCGCGCCGGGCCCCGAAATCTACGCCTACCTGCGCGACACCGCCGACAGGCTCGGCCTGCGGCCGCACCTGCGCGCGGGCTTCGAGGTGCTCCGCCAACAGTGGGACGACGACGCCGGCCTGTGGCGGCTGTCCGTCCGCAACCAGCCGGACATGACGGCCCGGTTCCTGATCAGCTCTGTCGGCGGCTACGTCAACGCCAAGAACGTCGTCGACATCGACGGCATCGAGGACTTCGGGGGCACCATCCTGCGCCCCAATGACTGGGACGACGACTACGACGTCCGCGGCAAACGCGTCGCGGTGATCGGCACCGGCTCCAGCGGGGTACAGATCACCGGGGCCCTGTCCGGTGTCGCCGCCAATCTCGATGTGTACCAACGCACGCCGGCGTGGGTGCTGCCCAAGGTCGACTTCGACATCCCGCCGTGGCTGCGACGTCTGCTCAAGGTGCCGGGTTTTGTCGGTGCGGTCAACGTCTTCGGACGGCTGCTGATGGACGTCACCATGGTCGTACCGATCGTCCACATCTTCTCCCGGCTGCCCCGCAAGGTGCTGACCAAGCTCATGCCGCTGTACGACGGCCACAGCCGCAACCTGTACCGGCTGCTGCTGCGCTCGACGGTGCAGGACCCGGCAACCCGCAGGGCACTACTCCCCCGTTACGGCATCATGGCCAAACGGCCCGTGATCTCCAGCGATTTCCTGCCGGCCCTGAACCACCCCGACACGCACCTGATCACCACGCCCATCGAACGGATCACCCGCGACGGGGTACGTACGGTCGACGGCGTGGACCATCCCGCCGACCTGCTGCTGACCGCAACCGGCTATGAACTGTGGACCGACCCGGAAACCTACCGGCCCGGAACCATCATGGGGTCCAACGGATTTGACCTCGCCGAGTACTACCGCGCCCATGGACTGCACGCCTATGCCGGCACGGCCCATCCTCGGCTGCCGAACCGCTGGGAGATCGTCGGCCCGCTCGGATTCGTCGGGTTCGCCTGGATGGACTACGTCGAAACCGTTGCCGCCCATGCAGTTCGGCTGATCGATGAGGCCAGCCGCCGGTCGGCGGCCCCCGTCGTCGCGGTGAGCAATGAGGCGTTCCACAAGTGGAACGCCCTGATGGACCGGCGCGGCCGCACCGCGCACACCTACTACACCCATAAGTCGGAGCTGCGCACCTATTTCGTCAACTCCCAGCACGAGACCCCCTACTACCGACCGCAAACGATCACCGGCGCAAGGATTTTCGCGCGGCGCTCGCCACTCTCGGACTACGAGTTCAGCGATGTCCGGGCCGCCACGATGAGTGAGGAGCTCAGCGCATGACCGATCAACCACTGGCCGGCAAGGTCGCCTTCGTCACCGGAGCGGCTCGCGGACAGGGCCGTTCGCATTGCGTCCGGCTGGCGCGGGCAGGTGCCGACATCGTCGCCATCGACGCCTGCGGGCCCGTCGCCGAGGCCAACGGGTACGCGCCGGCGACGCCGGGCGAGCTGGCCGAGACGGTCAATCTCGTTGAAGGCGAAGGCCGGAAGATCTACGCCAAGGAAGTCGACGTCCGGGACGCGGAAGGTCAGCAGCGGGTGGTCGCGGAGACCATCGAGCAGTTCGGCCGGCTGGACATCGTGGTGGCCAACGCGGGAGTGCTGAACTGGGGGCGGCTCTGGGAGATTTCCCCGCAGCAGTGGCAGGACACCCTGGACATCAACCTGACCGGGGTGTGGAACACGATCCGGGCCGCGGTGCCGGCGATGATCGAGGCCGGCAACGGTGGGTCGATCATCGCGACCAGTTCGGCGGCCGGCATCAAGGCGGTGCCGGGTTGTGGACACTACTGCGCCAGCAAGTTCGGTGTCGTGGGCATGATCAACGCCCTGGCGGTGGAGCTGGGCGAGTTCGGTATCCGCGTGAACTCCGTGCACCCGTACGGCACCGACACCCCGATGGGCAACGACGTGTCGATGTACCAGGTCCTGCAAGATCATCCGCAGTACATCCACAGCTTCTCCCCCGGCGCGCTGCCGACGGACTCGCTCATCAAGCCGGACCAGATCTCCGACATCGTGGTGTGGTTGGCGAGCGACGCGTCGTCATTGGTGACGGCAGCGCAGATTCCGGCAGACAAGGGTTACCTCAAGATCTGACCGGGTAACGTCAGTTGCCATGGCGAAGTCGTCCGCCGGGGTGGCAAACAACAATTTCGACGCGCACACGCGCGCCACACAGTTCATGCGCTCGGCCCTCGACATCCTCGGCGAGACCGGCCGCACCGAGTTCACCGTGCTCGAGGTCGTGGAGCGCTCGAGGACGTCGTTGCGGGCCTTCTACCAGCACTTCGCCACCAAGGACGAGCTGGTGTTGGCCTTGATCGACGCGATGCTCACCGAGTTCACCACGA
Organism: Mycolicibacterium sp. CBMA 226; assembly: GCF_009729075.1. GTDB lineage: Bacteria > Actinomycetota > Actinomycetes > Mycobacteriales > Mycobacteriaceae > Mycobacterium. The sequence goes on from NZ_VTGY01000003.1 coordinate 135,612, forward strand.
CCTGGCAAGCCGAGGCAGCCCAGCTGAGCCCCTCAGACGCGCTGCGTGAGCTGGTCGACCGCATCTGCGTGCCTCCCGCGTCCAGCACCCAGGACAGCATCAATCGTGGGCTGACCTTTTATCACGATCGCCTGGCGGAAACGATGCCGGACGACTATGGCCGGGTGCTGACGCCGCTGCACGCGCTCATCGTCGACATCGTCGAACGCGGCATGGCCGATGGGACCTTCGCGCCCGGCCTCGAGGTCGAGGCAACCGCGGCGCTGGTCATGCAGACCATCTTCGGCGCCCTGCGACTGCGCGCACTCGGACCCGGTCTCGATCTCACGCCGATCGGCAGCGAGCGCATCTACGCCTTCTGCCTGCGCGCCATTCAGAAATGATGACTTCTGGCCCTGTCTGACCCGGTCCTGTGCCAGGCACTGTGGACCCATGACGACAACCGCCATAGCACTTCGGGAAATCGAGGACGCCGTACATGCGGCCTGCCGCGCCCCGTCATTCCACAACAGCCAGCCATGGACCTGGGTGCTGGAATCGACCACGTTGCGGCTGTTCCTGGACCCCGACCAACTGGTGGACACCGACAGCTCAGGACGTCAGGCACTGCTGAGCTGTGGCGCGGCCCTCGACCACCTGCGCGTGGTCCTGTCGGCACGCGGCTGGGACACCCTGGTCGCCCGCTTTCCCAATCCCAACAACCGGCACCACTTGGCCGATATCGAGTTTCGAGAGTCGGCCGGCGTCACACCGGCCCAGCGCCGGGACGCCGAGGCGGTCACGCGCCGGCGGTCCGACCGATTGCCCTACGACCCGGTGGAGAATGCGGCGGCGTTCGAGGTGCTGCTGCGACTGGCCGTCGAGGACCGCGCCACGCACGTCGACCTGATCGCGCCGCAGCAGCGGGACAAAGTAGCCGAAGCCTCCCATCTCGCCGAGGCGCTGCGGATGTACGACACCCAATATCACACTGAATTAGCTTGGTGGACCGCACCTTTCGGAGCCACGACCGGGATTCCACACACCGCGCTGGTTTCGGCTGCCGAGTCCGATCGGGTCGAGATCGGTCGTACCTTCCCGGTTACACACAACCGGGAACGACGCCAACACAGCGGAGACGATCAGGCCACCATCGTGGTGATCTCGGCGTTCGACGACACTCCGCGGGACATCCTGGCCTGCGGCGAGACGTTGTCGGCGGTCTTGATCGAAGCTACGGGCGCGGGACTGGCCAGTTGCAAACTCACCCATGTCACCGAGCACCCTGCGACCCGCGACATCGTCAGCGCGCTGACGGGCCATCCGCTGCCGCAGGCACTGGTGCGGATCGGGGTCGCGCCGGCGTTGGACGACGTCCCACCGGCGACACCGCGCCGTCCGCTGTCGGATGTCTTTCGCGTCCGGGTCGGTTGACCTCGCCGTAGGCTGAGCCCATGCGCGCATGGCGAGTGCGTACGCCCGCGCCGATCGAGCAAGGCCCGCTCGAATTCGGCACGGTCGACGTCCCCGAGCCCGGTGCCGGCGAGGTGCTCATCGCGGTGCGGGCCTGCGGCGTGTGCCGCACCGATCTGCACATCGCAGAAGGCGACCTGCCGGTCCACCGGCCGTTCGTCACGCCCGGCCACGAGGTGGTGGGCGAAGTGGTGGCAACCGGCGAGCACACCGACACCGACCTCGGCGTCGGTGACCGCGTTGGCGTGGCCTGGCTCCGGCACACGTGCGGCAGTTGCCGGTTCTGCCGTCGGGGAGCGGAGAACCTCTGCCCGAACTCTCGTTACACCGGCTGGGACGCCGACGGGGGCTACGCCGAATTCGTCACGGCACCAGCCGATTACGTCCACCGCCTGCCGACGGGATACTCGGATGCCGAGCTGGCCCCGCTGCTGTGCGCCGGCATCATCGGCTACCGGTCGTTGTTGCGTGCCGAGCTGCCCGCCGGCGGCCGGCTCGGTATCTACGGGTTCGGTGGCAGTGCACACATCACCGCCCAGGTGGCGCTCGCCCGCGGCGCTGAGGTGCACGTCATGACGCGCGGGGCGGCCGCGCAACGACTCGCACTCGATCTCGGTGCCGCGTCGGCACAAGGCGCCACCGCCCGGCCGCCTGTCGATCTGGACGCCGCGATCCTGTTCGCCCCGGTGGGCGATCTGGTGTTGCCGGCCCTGGAGGCACTCGACCGCGGCGGCACGCTGGCGATCGCCGGCATCCATCTCAGTGACATCCCGGTACTGAATTACCAACGGCACCTGTTTCAGGAACGCCAGGTGCGATCGGTGGCGTCGAACACCCGCGCCGACGCCCGGGAATTTCTCGCCTTCGCCGACGCCCACCGCCTCCACGTCACCGCCCCGGGCTATCCGTTGGATCAGGCAGACCGCGCCATGGGCGATCTGGCCGCCGGACGCATCTCGGGCGCCGCGGTGCTGCATGTCGGCTGACTCAGAACAACGCAGGCTGCACCGCCCCGGCGGGCTCTGCCGCCGGGGCGGTACGCATGGTGTCAAGTCTGTTTCCCTTGGCGCCGAGGCCGTAGCGGGCAACCAACGGCGCCACCCGGGTCCGCAATCGTTCGCGGTACTCAGGGCCGAGATATGCACCGCGCCCGTACAATTCGCGATATCTGGGCAATAGCTCGGGATACGCCGAGCCCAGCCATGCCAGGAACCAGCCACGGGTCGCGCCACGCAGATGTAGTCCGAAGACCGTCACGCCGGTGGCACCGGCCGCCGCGACGCGCGACAGCAGCGCGTCCAGATGCGACTCCGAGTCGGTCAGGTACGGCAGCACCGGCGCCACCATGACGTGGCAGTCGAGCCCCGCCTGCGTGATCGCCGAGATGAGCTCCAGCCGCGCCGCGGGTGTCGGGGTCCCCGGCTCGACCGACCGGTGCAGGTCCGGGTCCAGCATCGCCAACGACACCGCGACGCTCACCCCGACCCGCGCACCCGCGTCGACGATCAGTGGCAGATCACGGCGCAGCAGCGTGCCCTTGGTCAGGATCGAGAACGACGTCCCGGAATCGGTAAGTGCCGCGATGATTCCGGGCATCAGCGCATACCGGCCCTCGGCCCGTTGGTAGGGGTCGGTGTTGGTGCCCAAGGCGACCGCGTCGCGTGTCCATGTTCGCCGAAAGAGCTCTCGCCGCAAGACTTCTGCGACATTGGTCTTCACCACGAGTTCACGGTCGAAATCGTTTCCGGAGTCGAAATCCAGGTATTCGTGCGTGGGCCGGGCGAAGCAGTACCGGCAGGCGTGCGAGCAGCCGCGGTAGGCGTTCACGGTGTAGCGGAACGGCAGATTCGACGCCTCCGGAACCTTGTTCAGCGCCGACTTGCAGAGCACCTCGTGGAACGTGATGCCGTCGAACTTCGGCACCCGGATGCTGCGCACCAGCCCGAGGCGTTCCAGGCCGGGCAGGGCACCGTCCGCTTCGGCTCGCGCCACCGCTTGCCCGTCCCACCGCATACTTCATTCGAACAATTGTTCGACAGATTGTCAAGCCTCGCCGTCAGCGTCGTCGGCGGGACCGTCGACGAGCAACAGATGGTCGATCGTGATGACGGTCTCGGGCGCCAGCCCCTCGCGAATCACGGCTTCCACCAACCGCGCCGCGACGGTCCGGAGCTTCACCTGGGTAGCCTGCGAACGCCATTTCAGAATCTCGAAAGCCCGATCGGCATCGATGCCGTAGGCGGCCATGAGGATGCCCTTGGCCTGATCGATCACGGCGCGTGATTCCACCACCGACGCCATGGCCAGCGAGAGATCGGATTGGATCCCGGCGGTGACGTCGATGTAGTAGCCATGCGTGCCGGTGACCTGACCGTCGTCGTCCGTCATCCGGTCACTGACCACAACGACCCAGTGCATCCTGCCGCCGGCGTCGATGATGCGGTGCCGGCTGCTGAACAATCCGCCGGTCTGCACCCGATCGAGGATCTCGGCAACCTTGGACCGGTCGTCAGGATGCTTGTGGCTCAGCAGCAACTCGGTGGTGGGCTCCACTTCCCCCAGCGCGTAGCCGTGCATACGGGCCACCTCTTCGGACCACACCCACCGCTGCTCGGCGAGGTTGAACTGAAAACTGCCGACATGTTGAGGATGGCCACCACTGAAGACGGCAGCGACGTCCCAGGATTCGGATTCGGCGATTTCGCCGTCGGTTTCACTCATGTCATTGTGCGGTGGCAGGTAGCCGCAATCATCCTAACGCGGTACCGGGATTGTCCGCCCAACTTGCCGGGTACGACTCCCCCATGACGCACATCGGTTACTTCCTCAGCAGTGAACAGTTCGATCCGCACGACCTGATCTCTCAAGCCAGGCGCGCCGAGGAGGCCGGCTTCCACGCCCTCTGGGTGTCCGATCATTTCCACCCCTGGACCGACGCACAGGGCCAGAGCCCCTTCGTCTGGAGCATCCTGGGCGCGCTGTCCGAGGTGACATCGCTGCCGGTGACCACCGCTGTCACCTGCCCCACGTTTCGGATACACCCCGCGATCATCGCCCCGGCAGCCGCCACCGCCGCTGTTCAGCTGCGCGGCGGCTTCCGGCTGGGGGTCGGCAGCGGGGAGGCCCTCAACGAGCACATCCTCGGTGATCCGTGGCCGTCGGCCGGCGAACGGCTGGACCGATTGGCCGAGGCCGTTTCACTCATCAGGGCATTGCACCGAGGGGAAGAGGTGAACCATGACGGGCGGTACTACCACGTCCAGGACGCGCGCATCTACACCCTGCCGGAACGGCGCATCCCGATCTACATATCAGGCTTCGGCCCGCAGGCGACCCGGCTGGCGGGCCACATCGGCGACGGCTATTGCCTGACGATGCCCGACGCCGACCTGGTCTCGCTGTTCCGCGAGGCCGGTGGCGGTCGGAAGCCCGTGCAGGCCGGCATGAAGGTCTGCTGGGACCTCGACCCGGAGTTCGCCGCCAACACGGCACATCGACTGTGGGCCAGCGACCAACTGCCCGGACAGCTCAACCAGACACTTTCCCGGCCAACGGATTTCGCCGCGGCGACAAGCCTGGTTCCGCGCGATGCCGTGACCGATGCGATAGTGTGCGGAGCGGACATGGAGGCGCACGTCCAGCAGGTGCGCAAGTACGTCGATGCCGGTATCGACGAGATCTACGTCCAGCAGATCGGCCCCGACATGGACGGCTTCTTCGACGCCTGGGAGCGCGACGTACTGCCGGAATTCCAGGAAACGGCTTACGCCTGAGCTGCCGCCTGCCGCTCGGTGTGTGCGCCGCTGGTGGCCAACTCGCCATCAGCGGATTCCAGGTGGGCACGGACGAACCACTGGAACTTCTCCAGCTCGGCAACGTGGCCGATCAGCATGTCCTGCGAGACCAGATCGAGTTCATCCAACTCCTCGATCGACTTGCGCGCGTCCTTGATGACGCCCCCGTAGACCAGATCCAGCGCGGCGAGGTGGGCCTGAACTGTGTCGCGGCCGAGCGAATAGTCGTCCCAGGTGCGGTATTTGAGAATCGCGCCCGGCGTTCCCTGTGGCGCCGCGCCCAGCGCCGCCAGCCGCTCCGCCGTCTCATCCGCATAGCCCCGCACCAGCTCGACCTGTGGATCGATCATCTCGTGCACGCCAATGAAATTGGGGCCCACGACATTCCAGTGCACGTGCTTCAGCGTCAGATGCAGGTCGTTGTACGTGCTCAGCTGAATTTGCAACAGCACTCGGATCCGGCTGCTCTGCTCTTCGGAAAGCCCTGGAATCGTGAATTCGCTCATCGCTCAACTCCTTTTGGTATCGACCCCCTGCCTACCCGGTGGCACGCGCGATAAAACGCCAACGCAACCGTTTAGCACCCATGAGCCCCGGGTAACGCCCGGAAGTGACTGCTGTCGAAGTGCCGGTGACGCCGCAACGGCCGTTTCCCGCGCGCCGTAAGCGTCTGGGCGCAGTCCTCTACAGCCTCGTCAGCACGACCGACCACAAAGTGATCGGCCAGATGTACCTGGCCGCCTCGTTCGCGTTCTTCTTCAGCGCGGGGATCATGGCGCTGTTGATGCGCACCGAGCTCGCCATGCCCGGGCTGCAGTTCCTTTCCAACGAGCAGTACAACCAGTTGTTCACCGTGCACGGCACCTTGATGTTGCTGTTGTATGCGACCCCCGTCGTCTTCGGGTTCGCGAATCTCGTGCTGCCTTTGCAGATCGGCGCACCGGACGTCGCCTTCCCCCGGCTCAACGCGTTGTCGTTCTGGCTGTTCCTGTTCGGTGGACTGGTGGTGTTGGCGGGATTCATCGTTCCCGGAGGCGCGGCCGATTTCGGGTGGACCGCCTATACCCCGCTGTCCGACGCTGTTCACTCGCCCGGATCCGGCGGCGACCTGTGGGCGGTGGGCCTGATCGTGTCCGGCCTGGGCACCATCCTCGGTGCAGTCAACATGATCACCACCGTGGTCTGTATGCGCGCCCCCGGCATGACGACCTTCCGGATGCCGATCTTCACCTGGAACATCATGGCCACCGGCGTGCTGATTCTCCTTGCGTTCCCGATCCTCACCGCGGCACTGTTCGGTCTGCTGGCACAGCGTCACCTGGGGGCGCACATCTACGACGCCGCCAATGGCGGCCCGATCCTGTGGCAGCACCTGTTCTGGTTCTTCGGACATCCCGAGGTGTACATCGTCGCGCTGCCGTTCTTCGGCATAATCACCGAGATCATCCCGGTGTTCTCCCGCAAGCCGATCTTCGGTTACACCACACTGGTTTACGCAACGTGGGCCATCACGGTGCTGTCGGTATCGGTGTGGGCACATCATATGTTCGCCACCGGCGCCGTGCTGCTGCCGTTCTTCTCGTTCATGACGTTCCTGATCGCGGTCCCCACCGGTATCAAGTTCTTCAACTGGATCGGCACCATGTGGAAGGGGCAGTTGACCTTCGAGACGCCGATGCTGTTCTCGGTCGGCTTCCTCGTGACCTTTCTGCTGGGTGGACTGTCGGGCGTGCTGCTGGCCAGCCCGCCGCTGGACTTCCACGTCACGGACTCGTACTTCGTTGTGGCGCACTTCCATTACGTCCTGTTCGGCACCATCGTGTTCGCCACCTACGCGGGCATCTACTTCTGGTTCCCGAAGATGGGTGGTCGCCTCCTCGACGAGCGCCTGGGCAAGCTGCACTTCTGGCTGACCTTCATCGGCTTCCACACCACGTTCCTGGTGCAGCACTGGCTGGGAGATCAGGGCATGCCCCGCCGCTACGCGGATTACCTTGCCGGCGACCACTTTCAGACACTCAATCTGGTGTCCACCATCGGATCGTTCATCCTGGCGCTGTCGGTACTCCCGTTCATCTGGAACGTGTTCAAGAGCTGGCGTTACGGCGAGCCCGTTGTCGTCGATGACCCATGGGGGCACGGCAACTCCCTGGAGTGGGCCACCAGCTGCCCGCCGCCGCGGCACAACTTCACCGAGCTGCCCCGAATCCGTTCGGAGCGGCCGGCGTTCGAGCTGCACTACCCGCACATGAGCGAGCGGATGCGTGCCGAAGCCCACATCAGCCGGTGATCACGCGATCACGCGGTCTCCAGCGCTTCGCCGAGTTCCTGAACCACCCGGTTGTGCCGGTTCTGGGCCAGGGCGTGCCCGGCCCCGATTGCCAGCGCGATGGGCCATTCGAGAACTTCGAACACCGCCAGAGCAGCCAATGCGCCGTAATAAACCAATTGCTCGGGCTGTAGCCACGACGTCTCGGTTTGCTTGACCTTGTCGGCCACGCTCATGTCGGACACGGTTGTCTCCTTCCCATCAATCCAGCGACCAGTACCGCCGCCGCGGCCGGTGCGAGCGCCTGCGCCCAGCCGACCGGACCCAAAGGGGTATTGCCAAGCAGCTGACTCAGCACCGGTGTGCTGATCAACGCCCCCAGCGCCACAAGTGAGCCCGCCGCGGTCGCCACGACGAGCGGGCCGTGCGAGTCCAGTAGCGTCTGCCCCAGTTGCGCGGCGACCAGCGCCACCAAGCCGACCGTCGATGCGCGCCGGCGTCTACCGGTAAGTCGCGCCAGCCACCACGCGGCGGTCGCCGCCAGCGCCGTCGTCACGCCACGCAGGCCGACGGTGCGCCACAGCGCGGCCTGGTCGGGACCCCGTCCCGCCGCGGAGACGGATTCGGTGGGTGCACTCACGGCCAGGGCGGCGGCGGGTAGGGCATCGGTCAGCAGATTGACCACCAGAAGCTGACGGGTGCTCAGCGGCGACCGGCCCGTCATCCCGGTGCCCAGTACCGCGAAGAGGATCTCCCCGGCGTTACCGCCCAGCAGTACCGACACCGCCGCCTGGACCCGCCGCCACAACTGCCGTCCCTCGTCGACGGCGTCCAGCAGCGCCGTGATCCGGCCATCGGTCAACATGACGTCAGCCGCGGTCCGGGCGGGGTCGCTGCCCGCCGCGACCACGCCGACCCCGATACTCGCTGCCCTGATCGCGGCCGCGTCATTGGCGCCGTCGCCCACCATCGCGCACACCCGCCCGCTGCGCTCCAGTGTTTCCACGATCTGCACCTTGTGCTCGGGCGACATCCGGGCGAAAACCACATGCGCTCCAACGGCTTTTTCCTGATCGCGACGCGAGAGGGCCTCCCAGTCGGTGCCGGTGATGACGTCGGCCGGTTCCACCGACAGGCCCATCTCCTGCGCGATCGCTGCCGCGGTGACGGGATGATCACCGGTGATGATGCGGGTGTCGATGTCTCGTTCGGCGAGCGCGGTGAGCAGGTCGGCCGCCTCGGGGCGTGGCGTATCGGCCAGGCCCACGAATCCGACGACCGACAGCTCCTCGGCGCAGTACGTCTCCAGCACCGCGGCATCGCGACAGTTGGTGGCTTGCTCCTCTGTCAGCTCTCTGCCGGCCACGGCCAGGACCCGCAATCCTTGTGCCGCCATGTCTTTCACCGTGGCGCGAATGCGACGTCTGTCCCCCGAACAGGCAGCCATTACCGCCTCGGGCGCGCCCTTGACGTAGACATGTCTGCCGACCAGGGCGGCAGAATAGGGCCGGCCAGAGCGGAACGGCAGTACGGCAGAGCGACCGTCGCTGCCGACGCCGTGGTCGGCCGCAACCTCGGCGACGGCCGCATCGGTCGCGTGTTCGTGTCCGTCACCGTTCGCCGGCGGCGTCGCCCACCCGGCACTGCGGATGACGTCGGCCCGCGACGACGATTTCTGCGGAATCACTTCCGCGAGCTGCAGCCGGTTCATGCTCAACGTGCCCGTTTTGTCGAAACACACCACATCGACGCGGCCGAGGGCCTCGACCGCGGGCGAACTGCGCACCAGGGCACCGAATTCGGTGAGCCGCCGGGCAGAGGCCTGCTGAGCGAGCGTCGCCACGAGCGGCAGCCCTTCGGGTACCGCAGCGACGCTGACGGCCACCGCGCTACCAACCGCGCTTCGGAGGCCGTCCCGCTTGAGCAGACCGAGCAGCCCCACCAGCGTGCCGCCGGCCACGCTCGCCGGCCATGCCCGGTTGGTGAGATCGCGCAATTGATGCTGCAGTCCCACATCTCCCGGATCGTGCGCGGTGGACCCGAGCGCAGCGGCCCGGTGCACCTGAGTGCGGTTGCCGACCTCGGTGACGACGCCGACGGCCGCACCGGCGACGACGGTGGTACCCGCGTGGATCATGCACGCGCGGTCGGCCAGCGGGGCACCCGGCGTGGCGCCGACGGACTTCTCGACCGGCAGCGACTCGCCGGTCAGCGCCGACTCGTCGACCTCCAGATCGGTCGCTTCGAGCAGCCTCGCGTCGGCCGGGACCACCTCACCCGGATAGACCGCTATCACGTGTCCGGGACGAATGGCATCGGAAGATACTGTGCGACAGGAACTTCCGATCCGAATGCGGGCAGGTGGCCGCTGCACGGCAAGGAGCCGGCGCAGTAGCCGCTCGGCCCGCAGTCGCTGCGTTGCGGCCAGCACCGCATTTCCGGTCAGCACCGAGCCGACGAGAATCGCATCGACGGGTGATCCGAGGATGGCGCTCGCGGTCGCGCCGACCGCGAGGACCGGGGTCAGCGGATCGGCGAGTTCGTGACGGACCGCAGCTGCCATGCCGCTCAGCGGTCGCCGCGGCGCCTTCTTGCGTTGCGCGGGGACGTCAGAGTCACCGGGTGCCGGCAGCAGTGTGCGCACCTGGTCCGCCGACATCGCGTGCCACTCGTGCATGACTTCGCCGCTCGGCACGCCGTCGTGCAGAACGCGGCAGGCGTGTCGGTAGCCGGACCACACTGCGGCCCCCGCACCGGCGGTGATCGGGCCCGGTCCGCGGCCGCGGACCCCGGGCACCATCAGCAGGGCGCCCAACAACGATGCTGCTGCGGCCAACTCGACGCCTCGGCGGCTGGCCTGCCGAGCCGGCCTGACGGCGTGCAGAATTCGCCACACGCCGAGCAGGTCGGGTGCGACCAGATGCGCATGGGGTGACGTCGGACCGGCGTTCGGCTGTAGCGCGATCGCGATGTCAGCGGCCGCCAGGGCACCGGAGGACGCAGTCGTCACCGCAGCCACGGTCCTGCCCTCGGCCTGCAGTTCCGTGATGGCGTTGACGAAAGCGGACTCGCCGGCAGCGGGTTTCAATTCGTCGAAACGTGGGCGCAGCTCACCGAGATCGTCGGTGTCGAGCGCGATCACCTCCACCCCGGCTGACCTCGCCTCATCGAGCAGTGCCGCCGCCAATGGGTCATGTGATCCATTGTCCTGCAACGTCTCCGGCTCGAAAACCACGGCGTCCACCCGGTCCAGGCGGCGCAACGCGTCCCGATTGAGCGTCAGCACGCCATGTTCGCGCGCCAGCGCCCGGCCCAATGCCGCGGCGAACACCTCGCGGCAATACCGTGCCGCCTTGGGCGCGGTGACCATCACCGCGGCGGCTGCGGCATCGACGCCGCCGGCGGCACCCACCACACCGGTAGCGGCCGCTTGCGCGAGCGCGCTGCGGTCGCAATAACGTTCGACAGGGCCCGGTGGGAGCGGGCGCGGACGGGTCACCGGGGGCGGCAGCGTCTCACAAGCTACGTCCCGCTTGCGCCAAACAGCCTGTGCCGCTTGTAACTCCAACGCTCTGAAGATGTGAACCGCGGCGTTGACGGCCAGCGATCCGGGCGCCAGCGACAAGGTGTAGGACGCGGCGCCGGCCAAGGCCAGAAGCGTCTCGGTGGACTGCGTACCGAGTCGATTCTCCAGAGCCCGGCGCAGCTGAGGTTGATAGTCGATTGCGATGACCAGCGCCGGCATGCTCGCCGGAAGCGCCGGGAGCCGCAGTGCGCGTCCTGCGACCGCCACGCCCGCGCCAAGCGAATTCGCGGCTGCGGCAAGCACACTCGCGGGCAAGCCGGGCGGCCCCTCGGGAATGCCGGGCCGGGGGCGCACGGTGGCCACCGTCGCACGGGTGCTCGCTTCCGCCAAGCCGATGAGGGTGCCCGCCGACGTCGCCGCCGCCTGTAGCGGCAGCATCGCGACGGTGTACAACATTCGAACGAGCATGGACCATCCGGTACCCCGCTGAGCCGGATGCAAACGCCTACCGGTCAGACCACGGGATTCATCAGGTACTCGACGAGGATCGCCGACAGCGTCCCGATGCCGTCGCGCGGTATCACCTCGTATCCGTGCGTGCTGAGCGTCGGTAGGCACAGTAATCCGGCGGCAGCGCTGTGGCCGTTGGATTTCGCATGGGACGCATCGGATTCGAACGCGCCGAGGACGGCGGGTTGCGGATCCGCATCCAGCTTGGCCGCCACCTCCACCAGACGGTCCGCGACCGACTTGTCGTACACACATTGCGCGTCGGCGTAGCCGATGATCGGTCCACGCGAGACAGTGGTTCCGTATTCGGCTTCGGTGGGCCCGACCTCCAGCGCGAGGGTCAGTTCACCGGGAAGGGATCGACTGGCATAGGAGCCACCCAGCCCACCGACCTCCTCGCTGGTCGTACAGACGAAGTACACGTCCTGCGGTGGCCGTTGCGCCCGTTCCCGCAGTTCGCGGGCCGCCGATAGCAGCACCACCAGCAGCGCCCTGTCATCCATGAAGTAGGACCCGAGATAGTCGTCGATCTCGACGAGCTCCCGCTTGGTCCGGTGGACACACACGCGCGTGCCGGGGCCGATCCCGGCCTCGGCCAACTGTTCCGGGGTGCGTCCCGTGAACACATATACGTCCTGCCAGTTGAGCGCCTTGTCACCACCGTCGGGTTTGGTCCGCCAGATTCGGGGGCTTTCCTCAGTCGTGTGTTCGGACCCGACTGCGAGCACGCCACATACGTGTTCACGGTCACCGAGCATCATCACCGGCCCCAGGCCGAAGTTTCCGGGATACATCGTGCCGAGCGGAGTCAACTGCACCCTGCCGTCGGCCTCAATGCGCTTGACGAGCATCGACAACTCATCCATGTGGGCCATCACCCGGACGGGCGAGGCCTCCTCGCTCGTCGGCGAGGAGTGCACCCGCCCGACCACGTTGCCTGTGCGGTCCACCCACACGCTGTCGACGACCGGTGCCAGCTCGCGCAGGCATATCTCCCGTACGGCATCTTCCTGACCACAGGGGCCGTATGCCCACAGCAGTTCCTGCAACAGTTGGAACATCAGGTCAGGTGGCGCTCGAGATCACGTCCCGCGCCCGGTCCAGCATGGCGGCGAACGGCCCGACGATGAGGTTCGCGGCCTGCGATTCCACGCCGGGGTGCGGCCTGGTCGGCGCGACCGCCTGGGCCAGCTTGGCGACCTGTCCCATGAGCTCTAGCTCCTTCGGGGACAGTTCAGCTCCCAGCTTGGCGAACTCCTCCGCCTCCTCATGCTCGGCGTGCGCGATCACTGCGTCCCGGAGTTTCGTCAGCTTAGCGGTGAACTCCTTGCTGTCGATATCGAGCGACTCCAGCTCGGCGAGAGCCTTTTTCGCCTCGTGCTCCTCCTCCAGCCTGGCCCCGACAACCTTCTCCCCGTCCGGCACCTTGTGCTTCGCACGGGGATGGACGATCTCCTCCTCGGCGGTCTCGTGCACCGCGAGAAGGCGGCGCAGATCGCGGAACGCCCGCTCCCTTTCTTCGCCCGCCAGCACCAGGGTCTCGGTGAAGAGCGACTTGATCTGCTCGTGCTGACCTGTGAGCAGATCGATCACATCAGTCGGGGATTTGACGGCGTCAACTGCCATGGTTCCTCCAGTGAATACGCGTTGCGCGCCCGGGCTGTGAGCGCGTCCCCCACCGGTTACCCGGTGCGCGGGAGGTCAAACGAGCGATGCCGGGGTCACGGCCAATGGCGCAGTGATGAGCAGCCGGCCGCCCAGCTGGACAGCATGTGGGTGGCGAGCATTCCCTCGACCGCATCGAAGGCGCGAATGCCAAACACCACATCCCGATCGAGGTCGGGTTCGCGGGAGAGCAGGTCGGCCACCACATCCTTGCGGACCACCTGCTCGTGGACCGCATCAGCCTCGACGTGCTCGCGGTAGAAGTCGACGCACGGCCGTGGCGCGCCAAGTCTCTTGAGGCCCTTAACTATTCGATGCGACCCCGGTGAAGAGGTCAGTTCGGTCGCGGCGAAGTGGCCGACAGCCGCGCCGCGCAGGCGCCGATGAAGCCCGAACATGGACATGAGGTTCACCGCAGCCAGGGTGCTGCCCGTCGCGTTGCCCAGGTAGTGCAGGTAGTCGTCACACAGACCCGCGGCATCGAGCAGATCGGCGAACAACCGCTGATGCATGGCCCCGTAGCCACCGCCACCGTATTCGTCGTATTCCACTGCCACGAACGCGGCCTTCGCGCGGCCCGTCAATCGCGGTATGACCCACGACTGCGGATCGGCTTCCTTGAGGTGGTAGAGCGACCGGTGGATGAAATACTCCTGCATCTGCGGCCACGTCGCCTGATCCTGCAGATAGACGGACAGATTCGAATCGTCGACAGCTTCGATCTCGCAGCGGTCGAGCTCGGCCTCTGCCGTGCTGTCGGGCGCGATCTCACCGACGAGTTCGCGCACGCTCGCGAGGAAGCGCTCCTCGATGCGATGGCGAACATCGAGCAGGGCGGGGTTCCATTCCCACTTTTCATCGGTATCGGCAAAACCGCGATAGTGCAGTTCGTAGCAGACGTAGAGCGCCATCTGCAGGTCGAGGCCGAAGGGGTCCGCGTTCCCGAACGGTAGCTGTATCCGCGCCAGATACGCCGTGGGCAGACGTTCACCCAGGAGCCCGATGACGACACTGGACACCGGCCCGCAGGGTTCTGGGAGCAAAGGCTGAAGGAGTTCTTCTGTGCACATGAGAACTCCGCGATACCCGCAGATGCGGGCCGCTAAACCCGGGGGCAATAGCGATGTACATGCCGCAACGGGGGCCGGCGCTTTCACTACGCCAGTTACTCACGGCGGCAACTGATTTCGGGCCACGACTGCAGGTCCGGCAGCCGGCTCACTTACCTGCCCGGCTTGGCTGGTCCCGAGCTCAAATCAATGCGAGTCAGTGCGCAGCGGGTGTAGAACCGCGGGTAACCGGGCATTACCTCCACGAGGACTTGTCCCCAGGAGGTAACTGATGAAAGACCCCGTCGACCATGCCCGCACCACCCGAACGCACGCCGGTGAGGCGCTCAAGGACGGCAGTAACGCCCCCGGCCTGCTGGCCGTGGCCGTAGCCGTCGTTGTGCTGGTGGTCAGCCTGTATTACTTCGCCGCCGGTCAACCGGCGATCGGGGGAACAACCCTGATCATCGCCGCGGTCCTCGGGTTCGTCGGCGGCTGGTGGCTGTCCATGACGCACCGCCGGGTACGGCGCCGCGAACAGGAGTATCTCGAGACGCATCCCGCTGCCCCGCGAACGCCACCAGCCAGTTGAGGTGACGGCGACCCAGTAGCACGCACGAAGTGTTTTCGGCGTCCGTGCCGGGTATCCGAACTCGCATGAGAGAAGAACCGTTTCCGGACGCAGTCCCCGACGCCGACGCCGTCGAGCAGTCACGCGATGTCCGCGAATACGTACCCGACGACGAGGCCACCGTCAGCGGACGCGACGCCCCACCCCCCGAGGTCGCGCCGCACGACTGGTTAGAGCAGACCGAAGACATCGAAATAGACGCGGACGAAGACGATTTCGGACGTGATGCGTGACAGTGATGTTTGAGGCGATGATGTTTGGGCTGGAGCCACACGGGAAATCCCTGCCCCATGATCATTCGTAGGATCGCCCGACCGCTATTGGCCATCGCCTTCATCGGACAGGGCGTCGAAACCCTGTTGAACACCGACTCCGGTGCCGATGCCGTACGCCCCGCGCTCGACGGCCTGAAGGACCTGCCGGATCCCGTCGCACGCAACGTGCCGTCCAACGCCGTCGCTGTGGCGCGAGCCACCGCGGCCGCCCAGGTCGCCGGTGGGTTGCTGCTCGCCACCGGACGCATTCCGCGCGTGGCTTCGGCGGTGCTCGCGGCGACGGTGATTCCCGCAAACCTGGGCAACCACATGTTCTGGGCCGAGGACGATCCAGAAGCCAAGGCCGCCAAACGCCGGGGCTTCCTGGCCGACCTCAGCCTGCTCGGCGGTCTGATCCTCGCCTCGGCGGATACCGCCGGGAAGCCGTCGCTGGGCTGGCGCGGACGGCGGGCGGCTCAGCGGGCCGCAGAGACATTCTCGTCGACGGTGCCGTCCAGAACAGAAGTCGCGCTCGCCCGGATGCCGGAATTGGGCGAGAAGGTGGGCCATGGCGTCCAAACCGGATTTGAGCACGGTCGCGAACTCGCCGGCGTCGCACTCGAGAAACTGGAAGACGGCCTCGAAAAGGCCGCCCCGTATGCGGAGTCCGCCTACCGGAAAGCCAGCGCCCGTGCCTCGGAGTTGGCCGACACCGCACGAGAGCAGGCGAGCGAATTGGCCAGCACAGCAGTCACTACTGCGAAGAAGGCGAAAGCCCGGGCCTGAAGCCCGGGCTTTCGCCCCCTCGCTTGCGTCAATACCAGTAACGGCGCCCGGCAACGGCATGGCCGGCCGCCCCGAGGAGCCAGAAGATCGCGCCCACCACGACGAGCACGATGCCCAGGACCCACAGCAGATACACGTTGAAGACGAAGCCCAAGATGAGCAGGACTACTCCCAAAGCAATCATGATGATCGTTTCCTTATCTCACGCGGTTGCCCGCATCGAACTTGGTTGTGGCAGTCGGCAATCGACGACCTTCGGATTGACCCCGGCGTAGTTCAACGGCCCGGCTACCACGGTCAGCGCGATACGCCCTGCCGAGCCGCAGCTGGTGTCGCCGCCGCGGAAATAATCGCGCTGCCACGCGGCCAGTACGCCGACAAGCAGCCAGACCACCACGATGACGCCCACGCTTCCTCGCAACATGGCTCCTCCTACAGAAGACCCCTCTGGTCTCACCGGAAGGAGTACCCATGCGAGGGAAATGGCAAACTAACTAACGCGCAAGAAAGCGAAAGCCCGAGCGGGCTTACCGGTCCAGCCGAAGGCGTGCCGCCAGCTCCAGGAATGCCATCGCAAAGTCGTTCCCGGCCGCCAGCTCTCGAATTCGTGGCCAATCCAGCTGCTCACGGACTGCCCGTACCGCCGGCAGCAGTGGCGCGAAGTCACAGTGATGCTCATTGAGGGTCAGCAGCTTCTGGGTGATCACCGCATCAGGGGTCAGTACCGGCATCAAGATGGCCAGCACATCACGTATGACGGCCCCGGCGAGCAGACCGGAGTCCACGGGCACACCGTTCAGCCGGTGTAGGACATCGACCAGGACGCCGTCGAAGTACGCTTTGAACAGCCAGTCTTCGGGTGTGCGCTCGACGTCGAATCCGTTCTGCCCCAAGATGTTCACCGCCGCCTCGGTGTCCCGCTCGGGAACGACGAAGTCGACATCGTGATCGGGTTCCGGTGCGCCGTGGACCCACAGGGCGTAGCTGCCGGCAAGGGCGAAACTCTGGCCGTTCGCCTTGAAGGCACTCGCCGCGGCGCGCAGTGCATTTCGGAGTGTCGCGCGTTCAGGGCACATGACGGACCGAGCAATCAAAGCCGGCATTCGGGGGTATCGGGTCACCATGACTTCGATGCGTCTCGCGACCTTCAACATCCTGCACGGCCGCACCGTCGGCGACGGCGTCCATCTCGACAGACTTCGCCGCAGCATCAGCATCCTCGACCCGGACGTCTTGGCACTGCAGGAAGTGGACTTCGACCAATCGCGTTCCGGCCGAGCGGATCTGACCGCCATCGCGGCTGACGTGATGAACGCGGTCTCGCACCGGTTCGTCGCCGCCATCACCGGCACGCCCGGTGCGACCTGGATCGCAGCCACTGGCGAAGAGCAGCCGGAATCGGCGGCCTACGGCATCTCCCTGCTGTCGCGTTACCCGGCGACCAGCTGGCAGGTGCTCCGGCTGCCCCGGATACCGACGCGCTTTCCGATGTATCTGCCGGTCCCCGGAAGAGTGATGATCGTGCACGAAGAGCCCCGCGCAGCTGTCCTCGCACGGCTCGATACGCCGTTGGGCGCCATGACGATCGCCGGCACCCACTTGTCTTTCGTACCCGGCTGGAATCGGCATCAACTGCGACAATTGGCCCGCACGCTCCGCGCGCTGCCGGGGCCGCACGTCATCGCCGGAGACTTGAACATGGCGACAGGCCCAGCGGTGCGCTGGTCGGGCATGCGTCCGCTGGTGTGCGCCGACACCTTCCCGGCCGAGGCACCAGCTCAGCAACTCGACCATCTTCTCACGGACGATCGGCAGCTGGCCGTGCTCCGACACGCCACCCCGGAGGTGGAACTCTCGGATCACCGTCCCTTGGCTGTCACCGTGACCCGGCATTGAGGGTTGTTACCCGTTCCCGCCGGCAGCAAAACGGTCCACGTCGCGTGGCGTTACCGTTTCGATGCGTTTGCCCGTGCCGCATCGCGGTTATATCGGAGAGGTTGAATCCAGAGAGGAAGCCCGATGCTGAGCTCCGAAATCTCGCCTGAGTGCGCAAACGTCTATCTGCCGCAATATGATTCGCGACTGTTGATCGATACCATGCACCGCTGCTGTCATCCGGCGGGTATGCGGGTCGCGGACCTGTGTACCGGCAGCGGGGTGGCGGCGATTGCTGCGGCCGATGCCGGAGCGGACAGCGTGGTCGCCTTCGACACGTCGCCCGCCGCCATTTCGGCAGCGCGTACGAACGCGCGACTCGCCTCTTGCCCGATCGATGCGCGGCTTGGCTCTTGGTCGGCGGCCCTCGAACTCGAACCGTTCGACCTGGTGCTGTGCAACCCGCCGTACGTGCCGGAGCCGGCGAACCGCGAACCGGCGATCGTCGGCGCCGGTGGTCCACCCACATCCTTCAATGGCGGTCCCGACGGCAGGCTCATCCTCGATCCGCTCTGCGCCGCAGCGCCCGCGCTGCTCAAGCGCGGCGGAACAGCACTCATCGTCCAATCCGAGTTCGCCGATGTCGCGAGCAGCGTCACGGCATTGCGAGACGGCGGGCTTCGGGTTGATGTGGTGGGTCGCCGGACCATCGCATTCGGGCCCGTGATGACCGCTCGGGCACGCTGGTTGGAGAACACCGGTCGATTGACGCCCGGACGACGCACCGAGGAACTGGTCGCCATCAAGGCGGTAAAGCCATGAGTTCCGGCCGTAGATCCGTGCGAATCGTGCCCCGCGGCCCGATGTTGGTCCAGGGCCCCGTCGAAGTCGAACTCGACGACGGAAGAGTCTTCTGCTCAGACCGGTTCGTGGTGGCCATCTGTTGTTGCCAGCGCAGCAAGACCTATCCGTGGTGCGACACCAGTCATCGGCGGCAGACCAGGTCTGCCGCCGATGACAGGCGCCGCGGGGACAATCAGGCACACCCCACTTGAGTTCGCAGGTCCCGCAAAGTGCGGTCCAGTATCCGTGAGACGTGCATCTGCGATACGCCGATCGAGTCGGCGATCTGCCTCTGCGTCATCGCGCCGAAGTATCGGAGATAGAGCACCCTCTGCTCGCGCTGCGGCAGCGCGGCCAACAAGGATCGCACCGATTCGCGATCGGTGACGCGGTCGAAACCGGTATCCACGTCACCCAGTGAGTCACCGAGCGCTTGCGCCCGCGAGTCTTCATCGCTGACGCTCACGTCCAGCGACTGCGGTTGGTACGCCTTGGCAGCCACGATGCTCTCGACCACCTGGCCACGATCGATGTCCAGCTCGTCGGCGAGTTCGTCGACGGTTGGTGCTCTTCTCAGATCATTCGTCAAATATGCCGTCGCACAGGCGATGTCATGCTGGCGGTCGCGAATCCTCCTCGGCACATGCACTTTCCATCCGTAGTCACGGAAGTATCGGCGCAACTCCCCCATCATCGTGGGCAGGGCGAATGCCACGAATCGCGATCCCCGCGATGGATCGAATCTGTTTATCGCCTGCAGCAGCCCCACCCGGGCAACCTGGGTCAGATCTTCGAGATTCTCACCTCGGCGATCGAAGTGGCGAGCCACCCGGTCCGCCAGCGGGCAGCACCGCAGCACGATGCGTTCGAGTTGACGGGCATAGGTGTCCGAGTCGGGCGGCAATTGACGTAGCACCGCGATCATCGTGACCACATCTGCGTATTCGTCATGACTTTGATCGAACTCGGGAATTTCGGTGGGATTCGATCCTGCTTCAACTGCGCCGGCCGCAACCGGCACGCTCGCGCCACGAAAATTGTTTTCCAACACAGAAACGGACATGCAGCACCCCTTTCCAGGGTGTTACAGCACGCACGACATCACGGATTTACGACATTGACAGTTACGAGAACGCGTGGGTCGGTGACGTGCTGTTTTCCGCCTTCCCGGCGGAACGGCAATCTGCCGAAGTCAAGCCCAACCGCAATTGGCGAATCCCGGGAATGGAGGCCCCGATCTGGACCTGATTCACGCGCCGAGCTGCAGTCTCTCGACTCACACCGCTTTTGGCTAAGCGGCCACGCTGTAGCAGCGTCGTGCTTCTCACAGTACACGCGGCCACACCTCCCCACCACCGGAATGGCGATGTGCTTTCTGTGTGGAGGTCTGACGTCGAGCTGACGGAACGGCGCCAGAAGGCTAGCGCGGGATGAGCTCCTGGGCTTTTGTTTTGAGCCCCTGATACACCAGGTGCCAGCCATTGGGATCACCCTTGAGAACTGCGGCAGTCATGTCCTTGATCTGTTCGTAAGTGGCATGCGGGGGTATGGGCGGCACTTCGGGGTCGCACCTCACATCGAGCACCACCGGATGGTCGGCCGCCAGCGCCGTGTCCCAAGCCGCACCGAGACGATCCGGGCTGTCGACAGTGATGCCCTCCAACCCCATGGCACAAGCGATCTCGGCATACGAGACATCAGGCAACGTCTGCGACGGCAGGAATTTCGGCGAGCCGCCCATCGCCCGCAGCTCCCACGTGACTTGATTGAGATCGCCGTTGTGGAAGACGCACACCACGAGGCGCGGATCAGCCCACTGCGACTGGTAGCGCTTGATGGTCAGTAGCTCGGCCATCCCGTTCATCTGCATTGCGCCGTCACCGACGAGCGCAACCACCGGCCGCTCCGGATGCGCGAACTTCGCTCCGATCGCATACGGCACACCGGGACCCATTGTGGCGAGAGTGCCTGACAGTGAACCGCGCATGTCGCCGCGGAACTTGAGGCACCGCGCGTACCAATTGGTGGATGAGCCCGAGTCGGCCGTCACGATGGCGTTCGGCGGTATTCGTTGCGATAGCTCCCACGCGATCCGCATCGGGTTCACCGGGCGGGCGGACAACATGCATTGCCGTTCGATGGTCTCCCACCAGCGAGACACATTGTGCTCGAAGGTATCTCGCCACGTCCGCTCTGATTTGGACTCGACCAGCGGTAACAGCGCGGTGAGTGCCGCGCCCGCGTCGGCAACGATGTTCACCTCGGTCGGGTAACGCATACCGATGGCGGTTCCGTCGATGTCGATCTGAATCGCACGCGCCTGCCCGAACTTCGGCAGGAATTGGCTGTAGGGAAAGTTCGACCCGATGATCAGCAGGGTGTCGCAGTCGCGCATCATCTCGTAGCTCGGCCGTGAACCGAGCAGCCCGATGGAACCGGTGACATACGGCAGGTCGTCGGTCAGGACGTCCTTGCCCAGCAGCGCCTTGGCCACCCCGGCCCCCGTCTTGTCGGCGAGTTCGCGCACCTGATCGGCAGCGCCGCGGGCACCCTGGCCAACCAGAATCGCCACGCGCGCACCGGCATTGAGCACGTCGGCGGCCTTCCGAATTTGTTCGTTCTGCGGATTCACCGTAGGCGGCACATACTGCGGATCGCTCGACGGCACCTGCTTGAACTCATGCTCGGGCGCCTCGTACGGCTGCTCCTGCAGGTCCGAGGGAATCACCAGCGCTGTGGGTGCCCGCCGCGCCAGCGCTATACGGATCGCCCGGTCAAGTGCGTTGGGTAGCTGGTTGGCGACATTGACCTCGACCAGATACTCACTGGCCACATCCTTGTAGAGACTCTGCAGATCGACTTCCTGCTGGTAACTTCCGCCCATCGCACTACGCGCCGTCTGACCCACGATAGCCACCACGGGCACGCGGTCGAGCTTCGCGTCGTACAGGCCGTTGAGCAAGTGAATGGCACCCGGGCCCGACGTCGCCATACAGACGCCAACCGCACCACCGAATTTCGCGTATCCGGTGGCGGCGAACGCCGCCATCTCCTCATGCCGGGTCTGAATGAATTGCGGCTCATCGTTACTCCGACCGAAAGCCGCGACGATTCCGTTGATGCCGTCACCGGGATAGGCGAATACATGCCGGACCTGCCATCGCCTCAGGCGCTCCAGAAGATAGTCCCCAACAGTCGTCGTCATGCGGCCTCCCATGGCTTGCGTGTCTTCTCGTCGATGCAGGTCAGGTACCCCGGGGGTGCCTGACGAAACGCGGGTTTGGCGAGTCAGACCGCCGGGTACGACAACCCACAGACCAAGGAAGCCAGCCGACTACCGGGAGGTGTTGATGTCCGAGGTCCAGGCCGGGGCGATCGCACAACGTGATGCAGACGCACAGCGAGGCGAACACCGGCGACGCACCATCACCAACTGGGTACTCGCTGCCCTCACGGTGCCGGGCGCCCTGGCCATCATCCTGTATCAGTACGCACAGGTCCTCGCGACGGCGGGCTGTCCCGAACGCACCTGCGCCAAGCTCGGCCCGAGCCCCTTCGTGTTCGGGCTCATCGAGTACGGCGCGCCCGTCATCGCCGTCCTGGCCGTGGCATTGTCCTTCGTGACCGCCCGCGCCCGCTACGGCATCGTCGTACCGCTGATCGCCTGGGTCCTGCTGATCACCGGATTCGCGGTGCTGACGTTCACCTTCGAAACTCCCTGAGCAGCAAGGGATTCAGATGACTGCCAGCGCGAAAGACGACGTCATAGAGGCCGCCGCGGTTACAGAGGGTGACCTCATCGAGGACCCAGCGGGAGGCCGTTGGCTGACCGTCCAGGAAATACAGGTCATTTCGGCAAAAGGCGACGGCATCTTCAGCTTTTACGGTGCCGGACCCGACGACCGCATCACCGTTACCGGTGCCGAGAAGATGAGGCGCAGGAAGCGACGTAACTGATGTCCAGCGACCTCCGGGGCAATGAAAACTCCCAACAAGGGTGGGACTGGGCCGCGCGCCACGAGACCCGGATCGAGCGACTGGACCGGAACTGGTCGAGCCTGCTGCAGGAACTGCGCGTCGTACAAACCGGCGTGCAGTTGCTCACCGGATTTCTGCTGACCTTGCCGTTCCAGCAACGGTTCACCGAACTCGACGCGCACAGTCGCGCCGTCTACCTGGGGACGGTGGCCCTATCGGTCATGTCGACCATCCTGCTCATCGCGCCAGTTGGCATGCACCGCATCCTGTTTCGGCGACGGCGGCTGACGTTACTGGTCACCGCCGCACACTGGTGCGCCTACGTGGGTCTGCTTCTGCTGGGCACTGCACTGGCCGGTGTCACCGACCTGATCTTCGGCAGCGTCATCGGCCGCACGATCGGTTGGGCGGCCGGCGCCATCGCCCTCATCGGATTCACCACGTTCTGGGTCGTGATCCCGTTGGCCATGCTGCAGTCGAACCGCACCGATAGCGCTCGCCCACAATGAATTTCGCGCCAAACGGCCCGATCTCCCCACGGTAGAAGGAGATCGGGCCGTCCAGATATTCGGTTACTGATTCTGCTGCTGTCGCTTCTCCGCGGCCTTCGCGCCGGCGCGGGCCGACTCGGCTTCCGCCTCCCGCTTGGCCGCGTCACGCTGGGCTTCGGCCTTGTCCTGCTGGGCCTGTCCCTCGCGGACCATGTCATCCCGGCCTGTGACGCTGCCGGCAGCTTCCTTCAGCTTGCCCTTGACACCCTCGACGGTGCCCTTGATGCCCTCTTCAGGACCGCTCTTGTGCTCGCCCACTGTGTTTCTCCTTTTGTGTTGTGGTGTTGGCGGTGTGATCGATGTCCGTCACACCACACGCTTGGCCAGCAGGGCCTTTCCTTGCTCAGCGCCCTTGCGGCTTTCCTTCTGCGCCCGCTTGAACAGGTCGACGAGTTCGGTGTCGCCCTGGCGCTCAGCGTCGGCGCAATAGCGCTCCATGCGAAGCGCGTTGCTGAGACAGCTCTCCACGAACCAGATCAGGTTGTAGTCCTTGTCGGGAGTTCCGGTGAAGACGCCGGTGTCGAGATGCGTGGTCATACGCCATTCCTCCAAACATGACTAATTCCGTTGAACAATCCGGCACTACCGGCATACCTGCTATGCGCCGATCAGAAACCTCCTCTGGCGCAACGTTTCGTCAAATTTTGTCGCGGGTATCTCGGCGTCACAGGAGTTGGTCACATGCGAAATACCGGGTACGACCAGGAAATACGGCGAGGACGCCGCCAGTGTGTTCGCTATCGGCATCGCCGGCGCAGCCCACAGTCTGTGGCGATCGACACCATGTGCCGGGTGTTCGTGAAGAACGCCGTACGCATCTGGGCGCTGCAGCCGAATCTGCACTGGCCGTTCACGTCCATCGATCAAGTCGCCGCGCTGGCGCCACTGCCGAGTTCAGCACGGGTTCAGCGCGTCCACCTGCCCTCCTGCCCGGCCGAACTGATCAGTACAGCTGGGTCGTCCGCCCGCCGCGCCATCCTCTACCTCCACGGCGGCGCCTTTCTCACGTGCGGCCTGAACACGCACCGATCCCTCGCGGCCCGCTTGTCCAGCAGCGCTGACGCCGAAGTCCTCAACGTCGGCTACCGCATGTTGCCCGCGCACGGACTGTCGGCGGCGCTGTCCGACGCGGTCGACGGCCTCCGTTGGCTGCTTCGCCGCGGATATCGCTGGTCCGACATCGTGGTCGCCGGGGATTCCGCAGGCGGCTACCTGGCGTTGCAAACTGCCGCCGAACTCCTGCGGCAGGGTCACCCGCCCACTGCCGGCGTGGCAGCCATCTCTCCGCTGACGACCCTGAAACCGCTGGACAAGTCTCCCGGCCGCAACGACCGGTGCGCGATGTTCACGGCCCGCGCAATGACATCGTTCATGCGCTACATTGCCGCGCACGGCGAGAAGAACCCGTCCGGGCACCGGATCTCGTCGCCCGTCGACGCGGACCTCCGTCGCATGCCGCCGGTCACGATCCACGTCAGCAGCGACGAGTTTCTCCGGCCCGACGCGGAACTCATGTACGAACGGCTGACCGACGCCGGCGCCCAGTGCGATCTTCATATGTGGGACGGGCAGATTCACGATTTTCCGCTCGCCGCGGCCGTCCTGCCCGAGGGGCGGCGAGCCATCCGCTACATCGGAGACTTCGTCAAGCAGGTCGCTCCCGCATCCGACGAAAGCCTGGACGCACAGGAATACCCGCCGGCTGCGTCGCAGTGAATCAGGTGCGCAAACCGCCGCGTTTGTTGCCGATCGCGGTGGGTACCCAACCCCGGTGAACGAAACACCGAATCCGAAGCACGAGCAGCTCGACGGAGCGCGGGTCGACAACAACGCCGGGTATCTGACCACCCAACAGGGCGTGCGAATTCCTCATAACGACGACGCCCTCACCGCCGGTGAGCGCGGTCCGACTCTGCTGGAAGATTTCCACGCCCGCGAGAAGATCACGCACTTCGATCACGAACGCATTCCCGAGCGGGTCGTGCACGCGCGCGGCGCCGGCGCCTACGGATACTTCGAGCCCTACGACGATTCACTGGCCGACTTCACCACCGCGAAGTTCCTGATCACGCCGGGCCAACGTACACCGGTGTTCGTCCGCTTCTCCACCGTCGCGGGGTCTCGCGGGTCCGCCGACACGGTCCGCGACGTGCGCGGCTTCGCCACCAAGTTCTATACCGAACAAGGCAACTACGACCTCGTCGGCAACAACTTCCCCGTCTTCTTCATCCAGGACGGCATCAAATTCCCCGACTTCGTCCATGCGGTAAAGCCGGAGCCGCACAACGAGATTCCGCAAGCCGCATCCGCGCACAACACCCTTTGGGACTTTGTGTCGCTGCAGCCGGAAACGCTTCACGCGATCATGTGGCTGATGTCCGACCGGGCCCTCCCCCGCAGTTACCGGATGATGGAAGGCTTCGGTGTTCACACCTTCCGTCTGGTGAACGCCAATGGCGACGGCGTGTTCGTGAAGTTCCACTGGAAGCCCAAACTCGGTGTGCATTCCCTACTTTGGGAGGAATGCCAGCAGATCGCCGGTAAAGATCCGGACTTCAACCGCCGCGACCTGTGGGAAACCATCGCTGCCGGCCAGTTCCCCGAATGGGAGCTGGGCGTTCAGCTGATCCCCGAGTCCGACGAGTTCGCTTTCCCGTTCGACCTGCTCGACTCGACCAAACTCGTTCCAGAGGAACGTGTTCCGGTAATTCCCGTCGGCCGGATGGTACTCGACCGTAACCCCGACAACTTCTTCGCCGAGACCGAGCAGGTCGCCTTCCACACCGCGAATCTGGTGCCGGGTATCGACTTCACCAACGATCCGCTGCTGCAGTTCCGCAACTTCTCGTACCTCGACACCCAGCTGATCCGGCTCGGCGGGCCGAATTTCGCGCAACTGCCGGTCAACCGGCCCGTCGCGGAAGTCACCAACAATCAGCGCGACGGGTACGGTCAGCACACCATCCCGCAGGGGGCCACGAGTTACCTCAAGAACAACCTCGGCGGTGGCTGTCCCGCGCTGGCCGACCAGGACGCCTTCCGGCACTACACCGAACGCATCGACGGTCACAAGATCCGCAGCCGCGCCGAGAGTTTCAAGGACTACTACAGCCAGCCGCGGATGTTCTGGCTCAGCATGGCCGCGGTCGAACAGGACCACATCGTCGCCGCGTTCGCCTTCGAACTCGGCAAGGTCGGACCGGAGACCGGAATCCGGCCGCGAGTCATCGCCCAGCTCAACATGATCGACCACGAACTGGCCGAGCGGGTCGCCGCCAAGCTCGGGTTGCTGGCACCCGATGAGGTCGCCGTCCCCGACCGGGTGACCCCGTCACCGGCACTGTCGCAGCTGAATACCGCGACCAACTCCATCGTGAGCCGGCGGATCGCCGTCCTGGCCGCCGACGGAGTGGACCTGCGGGGCACCGAGCGCACCGCCGCGGCGTTGAGGGAACTCGGCGCGCGGGTTGACGTCGTCAGCCTCATCGGCGGCGGCACCCTCACGACCGACACCGGTCAGGAACTCACGGTGGATCTCGGCCTCAACACCACTTCGTCGTCGCTCTACGATGCCGTGCTGATTCCGGGAGCGCTGGACTCCGTTGAGCAACTCACACAAGACGGTTCGGCGATCCATTTCGTCGGCGAGGCCTACAAGCACCGCAAGCCGATCGCTGCGTTCGGTGCGGGCGTCGGCCTGTTGCGCGCCGCGGGAATCAATCCCGAAACTGCCGGACTGACCGAAACACGTACGGACAGAGGCGTTGTCACGACGACGTCACACGGCGGAGCGCTCGACGAGCTGTTCATCGAGGCCTTCATCGACACGATCCAGCGGCACCGCACGTGGAACCGGGAGACCGAGGCGGTGCCGGCCTGATGTCCACGCCGCGCCAGCCGCAATCCGAACCGGACGACGACCACATGCTCTCCCCGAGTGAGTCCACCGACTCCGACGAGTTGCACAACCGCGATGGCGACCAGACCGTCGAACCGCCCGAAAGCTGGCACGGCGCAGATCAGTTCGGTCTGCTCGAGGATGAAGCCGAACAGGGCGAATCGCTCGACGACAAGCTCGCCGCCGAGGAACCAGACCTCGGCGAAGACAAACACGCCGCCGACGACGCCTCGTTCTTCCCGACCGTCGACGACGACTCGGACACCAATTGATCTGTTTCACACCGTGAGGAGAAGTGCCATGCCGAAGACAACGAAGCAGGGACAAGCCAAGAAGAGTGAGTTACCCAGCACGCTGCAGAAGTCGAGCGCCAAGGCGCAACGCACTTTCGCGAAGGCGCACGATTCGGCTGCCGAGGAATACGGCGAAGGTGAACGTGCCCACCGAGTCGCGTACTCAGCGCTCAAGCACAGCTATGAGAAGGTCGGCGACCACTGGGAGGCGAAAGACCACAAAGGTCCGTCCGACGAGCGGGCGCGCAGCGGCGGCCCCAACGCCCGCGGCAGGTCCGCCGAGGGCGTCGATACCCAGGCCACCAAGAAACATCTCATGGACATCGCGCGCCGGCTCGACATCCGCGGCCGCTCGACCATGACCAAAGGCGAGCTGGTGGATGCGATCGAGAAGGCCAACCGCCGGGCGAGCCGTAAGAGCCGCAGCTAGCGAACTACCACTGGCCGAGCTGGCACTGCACGTTGTACGGCGCGGTCTGGTGTGCCGCGGACTGCCCGTCGACCGCGATGTCGCACGTCGAATCCGGTGCTGCCTGGCCACCGTGCGTCGTGCTGCTGACAGTGAAGATGGCCCACTGCGGGTCGGCGAGCGTCGTGGTGAACACCCACGGGGCGTCGGGGCCGACGGTGACGGTCTCGCGCTTCAGGTAGGAGTATGCGTCGACGTTGTAGGCGGCCTTGTTCGCCGGCTGATTGACCAGGTAGAGCAGGTCGAAGGTGGCCGGGCCGCCTACCGACAGCGTGTACCGAACCTCGTGACCGGCCGGGGCGGCAGACGCCACCGGCGCCACGAGCCCGGCGGCCGCCACTGCTGCCGCGCCACACACCACTGACAACTTGACTGTCGCTTTACGCATGCCGGTCATATCGACTGACCGTACCGGACCGTTACACCCTGCATCATGCGTATCACCCCGCCTGTAGCTCCAGCAGCACCGTCACCGGTCCGTCATTGACCAGTTCGACGTGCATGTGGGCGCCGAACTCCCCGGTCGCAACCTCGGCGCCCAGCGCCTGCAACGCGGCCGCGAACTCATCGACCAGCGGCTCGGCGACCGGGCCGGGTGCCGCGGCATTCCACGACGGCCGGCGGCCCTTGGCGGTATCGGCGTACAGAGTGAACTGACTCACCACGAGGATCGGGGCGCCGGCATCGGCGGCGCTGAGCTCACCGTCGAGGATGCGCAGCCGCCACAGTTTGTCGGCCATCTTGCGCGCCACCGCGGCGTCGTCGGTGTGGGTCAGCCCGACGAGCGCCACCAGGCCCTGAGGGTTCGGATCGATCTCACCGACGGTGCGCCCGTCGACCGTCACCCGTGCCGACGTCACCCGCTGCACCAATACCCGCACGTTCGCAGATGTTGCCACAGCTCTTTTGTGGTAACTGTGGTGGTCATGGTCGGCCCATCCTGGCGCGGTACTCCCCTGACCCGGCGTTCGATCCTGGTGGGGCTCGGCGCCGTCGGCGCGTTCCTCGTCGTGGACCTCGGGCTGGTCGCGTACACCAGCCGCGCGGGCACGCTGACCCGTCAGACGTTCCTGGACGGCTTCCAGAAGGTCTTCGGCAATCACCCCGGATTCCGGAAGAACCACGCCAAGGGCGTATCGGTGGTCGGCCATTTCATGAGCAACGGCAACGCGGCGGCGTTGTCCCGGGCCGCAGTCTTCGGGCCGGGTGAGACCCCTGTCGCCGGGCGGTTCTCCCTGGCCGGCGGCGACCCGACGGCCGCCGACACCCCCGCCGCGGCGCGCGGGCTCGGCCTGGCCATCGGCTTCCCCGGCACCGGTCAGTGGCGGACCGCGATGCTCAACATCCCGGTGTTTGTCGACAACTCACCGCAGGGCTTCTACGACCGGCTCCTGGCATCCAAGCCGGTCGCCGATGGCAAGCCCGATCCGAAGGTCATGGCCGAGTTTCTCAGCCGGCACCCCGAGACCGCGGCGGCCACGGCGCTCGTGAAAAAGAGCCCACCCACACCGGGTTTCGCCGACAGCACGTTCGCGGGCCTGCACAAGTTCTATCTGGTGAACCACGCCAGAGTCCGCACCCCGGTCCGCTGGACGTTCGTTCCTCAGCAGGCGGCGCTGCCACCGAAATCCGACGATCCCAACGCGTTGTTCGACGCACTGATTCTGCAGCTGAAAAAGGCTCCGCTGCAGTGGAATCTGCGACTGACGGTCGGGCAGGACGGCGACCCGACCGACCCGACGCTGCCCTGGCCGGCCAATCGGCAGGTGATCGATGCGGGCGTCCTGACCCTCACCGAAGCCCAGACCGACGCCGCCGGCACCGCCCGCGACATCAACTTCGATCCGCTGGTCCTGCCCGACGGCATCGAGCCCTCCGACGACCCGCTGCTCAGCGCCCGGTCGGCGGTGTATGCCGGGTCATACCGAGCCCGGACCACCGAGCCGAATACCGCTCCGGCCGTTCAGGTTCAGGAGGTCAAGCCGTGACCGACCGCTTCCCCATCCGCTCCCGGGTGTTGCATTGGCTGACGGCAGTGGCGGTTTTCGCCGCGTTGCTGATCGGCTTCAGCATGACCAACGAGATCGGCTCCCACGGAGCCCTGGTCGCCATCCACATGACGCTGGGCATCAGCATCCTCGTCATCGTGATCGTCCGGGCGGCAAACAGATTCACCCACAAGCCGCCGAAGTGGCCCGACACGGTGGGCCCGCTGGAGGGCAAGCTGGTCGCCGGCTCCGAGCTGGCGATGTATGCCATGCTGCTGGCGCAGCCGCTGGTGGGCTGGGCGATGGTGTCGGCGTCGGGCACCCCGGTACGGGCCTTCGGATTGCAGCTACCCGGCCTCGTCCCCTTCGATGCCAGCCTGTACGGCATTCTGCGCCAGACACATTCGGTGGTGGCCTACCTGCTGGTGGCCGCCATCGCCGCGCACGTCAGCGCCATCCTGCTGCACACCCTGACGCTGCGCGACGGCATGCTCCGCCGCATGACCCACTGACGCAACCCGCGAGCGGGTTGTGGCTATTGCAGTCTGGCGACGACCTGGGTCACGATGTCGGCGATGGGCACGTCGACCTGCTCGCCGTTCGACAGATTCTTGACGCCGACGGTCCCGGCCTCGATGTCGCGGTCACCCGCGACCAGGGCCACCTTGGCACCGGAGCGGTCGGCCGCCTTCATCGCGCCCTTGAGGCCGCGGTCGCCGTAGCACATGTCGGTACGCACACCCGAATAACGCAGGGCCGCAACGATTTTCGCCAGTTCCAGCTTGGCCGGCGCGCCCAACGGTACGGCGTACACGTCGACGGCCGCAGGAGACGCCACCGTCTTGCCCTCGGCCTTCAGAGCCAGCACTGTGCGGTCCACACCGAGGCCGAAGCCGATGCCCGACAGGTCCTGACCGCCCAGCTGCTTCATCAAACCGTCGTAGCGGCCGCCGCCACCGATTCCGGACTGGGCGCCGAGGCCGTCGTGCACGAACTCGAAGGTGGTCTTGGTGTAGTAGTCCAGGCCGCGGACCATGCGCGGATTGATCACGTACGGCACGCCCAGCGCGTCCAGGTGCGCCAGCACAGTGTCGAAGTGTTCCTTCGCCGCCTCCGACAGGTGATCGAGCATCACCGGGGCGTCGACGGTCATCTCCCTGACGTGCGGTCGCTTGTCATCGAGCACGCGCAGCGGGTTGATCTCCGCGCGACGCCGGGTGTCCTCGTCGAGATCGAGCTTGAACAGGAAGTCCTGCAACAGCTTCCGGTACTGCGGGCGGCAGGTGTCGTCACCCAGCGAGGTGATCTCCAGGCGGAAACCGTCGAGCCCGAGCGAGCGGAAGCCGGCGTCGGCCACCGCGATCACCTCGGCGTCCAGTGCCGGGTCGTCGATGCCGATGGCCTCCACACCCACCTGCTGCAGCTGACGGTAGCGGCCCGCCTGCGGCCGCTCGTAGCGGAAGAACGGACCCGAGTAGCGCAGCTTGGCCGGCAGCGCGCCGCGGTCCAGGCCGTGCTCGATGACGGCCCTCATCACACCGGCTGTGCCCTCCGGCCGCAGCGTGACGGAACGGTCACCGCGGTCGGCGAAGGTGTACATCTCCTTGGACACCACATCGGTGGACTCGCCCACACCGCGGGCGAACAGTGCGGTGTCCTCGAAAACCGGCAGTTCGATGTGGCCGTACCCGGCCAGTCGCGCGACGTTCAGCAGTCCGTCGCGCACCGCGACGAATTCCGCCGAGTCCGGGGGCAGGTAGTCCGGGACGCCCTTGGGCGCCTGAAAATCGCTCAACTTGATAAGCCTTCGAGGAATGGGTTGGTACGGCGTTCGGCGCCGATCGTGGTCTGCGGGCCGTGCCCCGGTAGTACCACGGTGTCGTCGTCGAGCACCAACAGTTTTGTCACGATCGAGTTCAGCAGGTCCCGGCCGCTGCCGCCCGGAAGATCAGTGCGGCCCACCGACTGCTTGAACAAGGTGTCGCCCGTGAAGGCCAGGTCGGCCGGACCATCACTGATCCGGAACACCACCGAGCCCCTGGTGTGGCCCGGCGTGTGGTCCACAGTCACGGTGATGCCGCCCAGGTCGAGCTTGTCACCATCCCGGTCGAGTTCGACAACCTGCTTGGGCTCGGAGAACAGCACCCCGAACGCCAGCTGGGCCAGTCGCGGACCGAACCCCTTGATCGGATCGGTCAGCATGAACCGATCCTCGGGGTGGATGTACACCGGGCAGCCGTAGGTGTCCGCCACCTTCTGCGCCGACCAGATGTGGTCGACGTGGCCGTGGGTGAGCAGCACTGCCGACGGGGTCAGCCGGTGTTCGTCCAGAATCTCGCGGATGCGGCCCATGGCCCGTTGGCCCGGGTCGACGATGATGGCGTCCGACCCGGCACGCGCCGCCAGGATGTAGCAGTTGCACTGCAACATCCCCGCCGGAAACCCCGTCAACAACACGGCAACCAGTTTCCCACGTGCGAAACTCCCTCCATGACTCAGCCAGGACCGTGGGGACCCCCACAGCCCGACGAACCCCAGTACTACGGTGCGCCGCAGTACGTTCCGGGTTTTCCGCCGCCGAAGAAATCCCGCACCGGCTGGGTGCTGTTCGCCGTCATCGCCATCATCGCGCTGGTCGCGGCCGGCGTCGCCGCATTCGTCGTGCTTCGTCACAAGAACACGCCGGTCGGTGGGGCTGTCGAGACGTCCGCGTCGTCGGCCAGCGCCGGTGCGACGCCGCTGCGGTCGATCCGCCTCGCGGCACCCAACGTCGCCACCAAACCGGGCAGCACCGAGCCGAAGGCCACGCTCAAGGTCTACGAGGACTTCCTGTGCCCCTTCTGCGGCCGGTTCGAGCAGGTCTACGCCCCCACGATCAGCAAGTTGATTGCCGACGGCCGGATCGCCGTCGACTACACCATGGTGTCGATCCTGGGCCGCGGTGACGTGAAGTCGTACTCGGTCCGGGCCGGCGCGGCGGCGTACTGCGTGGCCGACGGCGACACAGCCGCCTTCCAGCGGTTCCATGCCGCGCTGTTCGCGCACCAACCCGATGAGACGGCGGCCTCGTACCCGTCCGACGACGAATTGGTCGCGCAGGCGAAGCAGGCCGGCGCACCCGATTCGGCGGCCAACTGCATCACCAGCGGCAAGTACCGCGACATGGTCAACAACGCTGTCAAGACCGCGGGCATCACCTCGACGCCGACGGTGCTGCTCAACGGCACCGATATCGGCGACACGGTATTGCTGAACCCCAACCCGCAGGCGCTGCTGGACCAGCTCAAGACCGTCTCAGGGTGACCTGGCACACTCGGTGCCGAACCAGCTGTAAGTCGGGGCACATGGCCTCGACCGTGACAAGGAGGACTTCGGCGGTGCCGACGAACGAACAACGGCGGGAGACCGCCAAGCGCAAGCTGGAACGACAGCTGGAGCGCCGGGCGGAGAAGGCCCGCAAGCAGCGCCTCATGACGATTGTCGCGTCGGTCGTCGCGGTGCTCGCGGTGATCGGTGGCGTCGTCGGCGGCGTCATCTACCTCAACAAGGACTCCAAGTCGTCGTCGGCGACGGCCTCGGCGTCGACCGAGAGCTCCACGGCCCCGGCGCAGAATCCGCCCGCCGACGGCAAGCTGCCTCCGTTCGTCGCGCCCGCCGGCCTCGGTGAGAACTGCCAGTACCCGGCGTCGTCGGAGCAGGCCAGCAAGAAGGTCAACCCGCCGCACACCGGCAAGATCCCCACCACCCCGCCGACGGTGACGGCCAGCATGAGCACCAACCAGGGCAACCTCGGCCTGACGCTCGACAACGCCAAGGCCCCGTGCACCGTCAACAGCTTCGCCAGCCTGGCGCAGCAGGGCTACTTCAACGACACCCCGTGCCACCGACTCACCAAGGGCGGCCTCGCAGTCCTGCAGTGCGGTGACCCGACCGGTTCCGGCATGGGCGGCCCGGGCTACCAGTTCGGCAACGAGTACCCGACCAACCAGTACCAGCCCGACAGCCCCGCGCTGAGCCAGCCCGTCGTCTATCCGCGCGGCACGCTGGCGATGGCCAACGCCGGCCCGAACACCAACGGCAGCCAGTTCTTCCTGGTCTACCAGGACTCGCAGCTGCCTCCGGGCTACACCGCGTTCGGCACCGTCGACGCCACCGGCCTAGCCACCCTGGACAAGATCGCCCAGAACGGCATCGAGGGTGGCGCCGGCGACGGCAAGCCCGCGCAGCCGGTCACGGTGAAGTACATCCAGCTCGACTGACAGTTCACGAAGAAGGCCCGGTCACCGCACGCGGTGACCGGGCCTTCTTCGTTGTAGGTCCTGCACGGACCCGGCAGCGGTGGAATCATGCGCATCGTGGCGAACACCAAACCGCAGACCATCTCGTATCCGGCGCCAGGCTCACGGCCGAACCGCCACGACGATGTCGCCGTCGACCCCCACGTCATCGTGCTGTTCGGCGCGACCGGCGATCTCGCCAAACGCAAGCTGCTGCCCGGCCTGGCCTATCTGGACCAGTCCGAACTGGCACCCGACATCCAGATCGTCGGGACCTCGCTGGAGGACCTGACCATCGACGAGTTCCGCGCGCTGGCCAAGGCCGCGATCGATGAATTCGGCAGCCACCACCTGACCGACGAGCAGTGGGAACGGTTCGCCGCGACCCTCACCTACGTCCCGCAGAGCGCCGGGCCTTCGGGGCTGGCGGCAGCGGTGGCCGCCGCGGAGAAGAAGCTGGGCCCGAACGTGCGCCGGCTGCACTATCTTTCGGTGCCGCCGAAGGCTGCGCGCGCAGTGATCGCGACGCTCGACGAGGCCGGCCTGGTCGAGCGCTCCCGCGTGGTCATGGAGAAGCCGTTCGGCACCGACCTGGCCAGCGCCGTCGAACTCAACGACTTCGTCCACGAAACCTTCGACGAGGAACAGATTTTCCGGATCGACCACTTCCTCGGCAAGGAAGCCGCACAGAACATCCTGGCGTTCCGGTTCGCCAACGGCCTGTTCGAACCGATCTGGAACCGCAACTTCATCGACCATATCCAGATCGACATTCCCGAAATGCTCGGGCTCGACGCCCGCGCCAACTTCTACGAGAGCACCGGCGCCTACAAGGACATGGTGGTGACCCACCTGCTCCAGGTGATGGCCTTCGTGGTGATGGAGCCGCCGACGGCGCTGGAGCCACGGGCCATCAGCGAGGAGAAGAACAAGGTTTTCCGGTCGATGCTGCCGATAAAGTGCTCGGACGTCGTTCGCGGGCAGTTCACCGGCTACCGCGAACTCGAGGGCGTATCAAGGGATTCCGACACCGAAACGTTCATCGCACTGAAGGTTCGCGTGGACAACTGGCGCTGGGCCGGTGTGCCGATCTATCTGCGCACCGGCAAGAAGATGGCCGAGGGCATGCGCATCATCTCGATCGCTTTCAAAGAGGCGCCCCGCACGATGTTCCCGTCGGGCTCGGGCGTCGGCTCACAGGGGCCCGATCACCTGACCTTCGACCTGGCCGACAACTCGAAGGTGTCGCTGTCGTTCTACGGCAAGCGCCCCGGGCCGGGCATGAGGTTGGAGAAACTGTCCATGCAGTTCTCGGCCACCGAAGCCGACGGCGCCGATCAGGTGCTCGAGGCCTACGAGCGGCTGATCCTCGATGCCATGCGCGGCGACCACACATTGTTCACCACCGCCGAGGGCATCGAGTCACTGTGGGCGAATTCAGCTGCGCTGCTGGATGATCCGCCGCCGGTCAAGAACTACCAGCCCGGCACCTGGGGTCCCAATGCGATTCACCAACTGATCGCGCCCAACGCCTGGCGGCTGCCGTTCGAGCGGGCCTGGCGCGAGGCGAAGAAGAAATAGGCGTCAGGGGCGTGGCGCCGCGGCCGACTGCTCGAGCTGCAGGATGGCCGCGTCCACCATGGTCTGGATGATTTCGCAGGTACTGAAATCGCTCATCCACAAGTGCGGGGTGTCCGTGCGGTGCAGCATCGCGACGCCGTGCAGTGCCACCGAAAGCGCCGCGGCCACGCGCTGCGCATCGGGACCCGGCTCGGAGTCGGGGTCCATGCCGCCGGCGGCCAGCAGGCCGCGCGTCACCACCTGAAGAGCCTGGCGCGCCGACGGGGTGATCTCGTCGACCTTGACCATCAGGACATAGCGCAACGGAAAGCGTTGAGCGAAAGCAACATACGCACGGCAACCGAGCATGAGACGCTCGCGTTGCGTCTTGCCACCCGGCACCTGTTCGGCGATGTCCTGGCGCACCTGGTCCCAGCTCAGCTCCGCCACGGCCGCCAGCACGTCCTCGCGACTGTCGAAATGGGCGTACACCGACATGTTGGAGATGCCGGCTTCCCGCGCAATGCTGCGTAACGACACTTCGTTCGTTGTCTCCGACGAGTCGACCACCCGGATGGC
The DNA here is from genome assembly GCF_009729075.1 of Mycolicibacterium sp. CBMA 226. Taxonomy (GTDB): domain Bacteria; phylum Actinomycetota; class Actinomycetes; order Mycobacteriales; family Mycobacteriaceae; genus Mycobacterium. Next base: position 171,859 of record NZ_VTGY01000003.1, read on the forward strand.
GGCGGCCAGGATTTCGTCGCGCAACAGCGCACCTTGTCCTCGCACATTCCGCTGCCGTGTCGAACCAGCCATGCCCTCACCCTAATCGCCACCGGTGACGAGGTGTGATGGTCGCCACCGCACCGTAACTATACATGCGTATACATACAGTCGTATGGTGCTCTCCATGAACTGGTTGCTCAATGCCGCGCGGCGCAGCTGGGTGCTGCTGACCGTCGTCGGGGTCGTCACGGTCGGAGGTTTCATCATCGACCGCTTCCACGGGGTGTTCGGCAGCCAGCACTCCACCGAATCCCGCACGGACAACATCGTTTCCACCATCCCGAAGTACGTGACGTACGAAGTGGACGGACCGTCGGACACCACCGGGATGATCAGCTACGTCGACGAACGGGCGCAGCCGCAGCAGGAGCGCTTCAGCTCACTGCCCTGGTCCAAGACCCTGACCACCACGGTGCCGAGTGTGTTCGCCAACCTCGTCGCCCAAGGCGACAGCAGCCGACTGAGCTGCCGGATCACCGTCAATGGCGAACTGCGCGACCACCAAGCCTCCGACGGCGCGTCGGCGACCACGTTCTGCCTGGTGAAGGCCGCATGAGCGGCCAGCACAGCACGCGGGGCGGCTATCCCCGGTTGATCCGCATCCTGTCGGTGCCGATCATCCTCATCTGGCTGGCGGCCACCGCGGCCACCAATCTGCTCGTGCCCAAACTGGAAGTCGTCGGCGCGAAGAACGCCGTGTCGCTGTCCCCGCAGGATGCGCCGTCGGTCATCGCGACCAAGCACATCGGCACCAAGTTCGGCGAATTCGACTCCGACAGTGTGCTGATGATCATCATCGAGTCGGACCAGCCGCTCGGTGACGCCGCGCGCCAGTACTACGGCGATCTGGTCCAACAGCTGCAGCGAGACACCACACACATCGAGCACGTGCAGGACTTCTGGGGCGACCGCATCACGTCCGCAGGTTCCGAGAGCGAGGACCACAAGGCGGCCTACGTCCAGGTCAACCTACGCGGCGATCAAGGGTCCACCGAGGGTGTCGAATCCGTTGACGCCGTGCGGCACATCGTCGACCGCAGCCATCCGCCGGCCGGTGTGAAGGCGTTCGTCACCGGCCAGGCCGCACTCGTCGCCGACACCAACGAGGCCGGCGACAAGAGCATGGTCAAGATGACCCTGGTGACGCTCGTCGTCATCGCGGTGATGCTGCTGGTCGTATACCGCTCCATCGCAACGACATTCATCGCGCTACTCGTGGTGCTGACCGAGATGAGCATGGCCCGCGGCCTGGTCGCCGTGCTGGGCAACGCCCATGCCATCAGTCTGTCCACGTTCGCGGTCAGCGTGCTGACCGCGCTGGCCATCGCGGCCGGCACCGACTACTGGATTTTCCTCGTCGGCCGCTATCACGAGGCCCGGAACACCGGCGAAGACCGGGAAACCGCCTACTATGCAACGTTTTCCAGCGTCTATCACGTGATCCTCGGCTCCGGCCTGACCATCGCCGGCGCCATGATGTGCCTGCTGTTCACCCGGTTGAACTACTTCAACACCCTGGCGCTGCCGTGCGCGACCGCCATGGTCGTCATCCTGGTGATGGCACTGACGTTCGCCCCCGCGGTCATGGTCGTGAGTACCCACTTCGGTCTGCTCGACCCCAAGCGCGCCAACAAATCTCGCGGCTGGCGTCGGGTCGGTACGGCCGTGGTCCGGTGGCCCGGGCCGATCCTGGTGGCGGCGACCGCCACCGCCCTGGTCGGGGTACTGGCCCTGCCCGGGTATCGCACCAACTACGACAACCGCTTCTACGTGCCGAAAGATGTGCCGTCGAACATCGGCTATGCCGCTGCCGAAGAACATTTCACCTCGGCGCGGATGAACCCGGACATGCTGATGGTGGAAGCCGACCATGATCTGCGGAACTCCCGGGACATGCTGGTGCTGGACCGGATCGCCAAGAACATCTTCCGAGTACCGGGTATCGCCCGGGTGCAGAGCATCACCCGGCCGCTCGGGCCGCCGATGGAACACGGCTCGGTACCGTTCCAGGTCAGCGCGCAGGCGGTCTCGATGAACGAGAACCTGCAGTTCATGAAGGCTCGACTCGGCGATGTCCAGACCATGACCGACCACCTCACTTCCATGATCGGCATCATGCGGCACATGCACGACCTCAGCGTGCAGCTGGCCGACGCCACGCACGCCACCCAGCTCGCGGCGCAGGACATGTCGGGCACAACCGCCGAATTGCGCGACCAGATCGCCGATTTCGACGACTTCTTCCGCCCCCTGCGGAACTACTTCTATTGGGAGCCGCACTGCTTCGACATCCCGATCTGTCATGCGATGCGGTCGGTTTTCGATGCCACCGACGGCTTCGACCAGCTGGCCGACAACACCAAGGCACTGTCGGACGCATCGGGGAAGCTCGATGTGGTGACGCCGCAGATCGCTGCGCAGCTGCCGCCGATGATCAGCCTGGCCAGCGACGTCCGCGATCTGATGCAGACGATGCACAGCACGTTCGACGGCATGGTCACCCAGATGGAGCGCATGACCGACACCGCGGCGGCCATGGGCCAGACGTTCGACGACGCGAAGAACGACGACATGTTCTACCTACCGCCGGAAGCGTTCAGCAGCCCCGACTTTCAGCGCGGTATGCAGCTGATGCTCTCCCCCGACGGCAAGGCGGCCCGCTTCATCGTCACCCATGACGTGGATCCGGCAACGCTGGAAGGCATTTCGCACGTCGACGCCGAGCTGCAGGCTGCCAAGGAAGCGGTCAAGGGCACGCCGCTGGCCGGCGCGAAGTTCTACCTGGGCGGCACCGCCGCCACCTACAAGGACATTCAGCAAGGCGCGCATTACGACCTGTTGATCGCGGCGCTGGCCGCCATCATCCTGATCTTCGTCGTGATGCTGCTGATCACCAGGGCACTGGTGGCGTCGATCGTCATCGTCGGCACCGTGGTGCTGTCTCTCGCCGCGTCGTTCGGGCTGTCCGTGCTGATCTGGCAGTACTTCCTGGGCATCGAATTGCAGTGGCTGGTGATCGCCATGTCGGTGATCGTGCTGCTGGCCGTCGGTTCCGACTACAACCTGCTGGTGGTGTCCCGATTCAAGGAAGAGATCGGCGCGGGCCTGCGCACCGGACTCATTCGCGCCACCGGCGCCACGGGCGGTGTGGTCACCGCCGCCGGGCTGGTGTTCGCGTTCACCATGATCTCGATGATCGCCAGCGATCTGCGCTCGGTCGGTCAGATCGGCACGACGATCGGGCTCGGCCTGCTGTTCGACACCTTCGTGGTGCGCTCGCTCATCACCCCGTCGATCGCGGCACTGCTCGGGCGCTGGTTCTGGTGGCCACTGAAGGTCCGGTCCCGTCCCGCCCGCACCGCGGAAACCGCAACCACAACACCGGAATTGGAGATGGCATGACACCGCAGCCATTCACCGACCTGATCACCCTCACCGCCGTCGACGCCGGGGTGTTCACTGCCCGCATCGACGACATGTGGACCATCGGCCCCAAAGTGCACGGGGGTTGCATGATGGCGCTGTGTGCCGCCGCCGCTCAGCGCAGCGTTCCTGACGCCGCCGACCTGGGCCCCGTTGCGTTGAGCGCCAACTACCTCAATGCACCCGACCCCGGCGAGGTCCAGCTCAGCACCACCATCCGCAAGCGCGGCCGGCAGGTGAACCTGGTCGAGGTCGAGTTGTCCCAACGCGGCCGGGTCGCCGTCACGTGTGCGGTCACGCTGGGGCCGCTCGACGCCAAGCCGCCGCGTCATCAGGCGCCGCTGGCCGCCGCCGCAATGCCGGCCGAGCCACCGGCTGACGCGGTCCGGGTGACCCCGGAGCACCCCATGGGCCAGGTGGTCCACGTGGCGCAAGGCTGCGATCTTCGGATGGATGGCGCCACACCGTTCCTGACCGGCATCCAAGGCGAGCCGGTGACCCGGATGTGGTTGCTTCCCTTCGCTTCCGATGAAGCCGACCCAGATGTAGCCATGCTCTTCGCGCTGATGGCCGGTGACATCACGCCGCCGGTCACGATGAACCGCGGCCACTTCGGGTGGACGCCGACGGTCCAGCTGACCACCTATCTGCGCCGCCGGCCGGCACCCGGGTGGCTACGCGTCGTGGCCAGTTCCACGGTCATCGGCGACACCTGGTTCGAGGAGGATCACCTGATTCTCGACGCCAATGGTCAGGTCGTCGTACAGAGTCGCCAAATGGCGATGCTGCCGCTGGGGTCCTGACGGTCAGTACACGGACACTGCGTTGTCTGCGACCCAACGCTTTTCCGCATCGGAGCCCATGGGCGGCGGGATCAAGCCGTTGATCATCCAGAGATCTTCGCTGGTCTCGTCGACGTGGAATTCCCAGTGCAGGTTCTCACGGCCTTCCAGGTACGGGCTCAGGATCGACTTGATCCAGTGGGCAATCCCGTTGCGATGGTCTTTGTCCGTCGCGCGTCGGGCGATGTGGTCGATGACCACCCGCAGCCCGACGTCGGTCTGCCCACCACCGACATATAGGTCACCCGAACGGGTTTCGTTGAAAATCACGACGACGTAGAACCGCGGCAGCCCCGCCTTCTCGTAGTGATCGGTGATGCTGCGCGCCAACTCACGCTTGTCCTCGGCGGTGAAGAAATCCGGCGTGTGGTGAATGGTCCACAGCGGCATGCTTTTACACCGCCATCGCGAAGGTCAGGTTCTCCACGGGGCCGGACAACGCGGATTTGACACCGACCGATACGTCATCGGCGAGGACCTCGACCGCGCCGGACTCGAGGCCGTCGATGATGCGCGTAGCGATGTCCACCGCGGTCGTCTTGGGACCGGGAATGTTCGCCACCATGTCCGTCTCGATCAGCCCGGCGTGCACACCGACCACCTGAGTGCCCTGGGCGGCAAGCTCGCCGCGCAGCGAGTTGGTGACCGACCAGATCGCCGCTTTGGAGGCGCCATACGCCGCGCTTCCGGCCACCCAAGAGAGCACCGAATGCATATTGACCACGGCGCCGCCGCCGTTGGCGGCCAGGATCGGGGCGAAGGCTCGAGCCACCCGCAGCGGCCCGAACACGTTGATGTCGAAAGTTGCTTCGATGTCGTCGAAGTCACCGGTCAGCAGTGAGCCGGGCAGCAGGATGCCTGCGTTGTTGAAGACGATCTCGGCGTCGGAAGCGATGTTGGCGAACGCGGAAACCGAAGCCTCCGAACGTACTTCGAGTTCGACCGGGACCACTTCGGGGCGTTCGTCAGTGAACGACGACCGGCCCGTCGAGTAGACCTTGCGCGCTCCCCTGGCCAGCAGTTCATCGACGAGTGCGGCGCCGAGGCCCCGTCGTCCGCCGGTCACCACGACCACCTTGCCTGCCACTGCAACCATTTGGAACCACTCTCCCTTGCTGAATAACGATGACGTTACTAAGATGCAAGCACGGATATCTGAGTAACGCAAGCATTATCCAAAAGAGGGTGTAATGGAGTTCGAGAAAAGACTGCGCGACCGTGGGTGGTCGATCGGCGACGGCTGCTCGATGGCCAAGCTACTGGACCTGCTGAGCACCAAGACGGTTTTCCTCGCCGTCCGCGAAAGCCTATTCGGCACAACACGATTCGAAGACTTCGTCGAACGGATCGGGACGTCGGCACCAGCGGTGTCGCGCGCCCTCAAGCAACTGGAAGCCTCCGGACTGATGGTCCGAGTGCCGTATCAGGAGCCCGGTCAGCGCGCCCGGGACGAATACCGATTGACTGACGCCGGAGAAGATCTGCTGCCGGTGTATCTGGCGATGAGCCAGTGGGGCGACAAACATCTGCAGAAAGGCGGCCGGGGCCCGCTCTGCTTCGTCGACCGGGAGTCCGGCAACAAGGTTGGCGTTATCGTCACCGATGATCCAAATGCTGCCACTGTTTCCGCAGGTGACATCGAAATCCGGCTGAACCGGTAGTGACCTTTGCCCGTTCTGGAATCAGCAACCATCACGCCGCCGTTGGAGATGAAATGACTGCGCGCCCCTTTACGGACCTCACCACCGTCACCGCGGTCGGCGACGGCACCTTCACCGCCACCATCGACCCCGTGTGGACGATCGGCCCGAAGGTGCACGGCGGCTGCATGATGGCGGTGTGTGCCGCGGCCGCGCAGCAGGCCATCGGTTCGGAGTCCGAGCTGGCGCCGGTCGCGGTGAGCGCCAACTATCTGAACGCCCCCGATCCCGGCGAGGTACAGCTGACGACGACCGTCCGCAAGCACGGGCGCCAGGTGGCGCTGGTCGACGTCCAGCTGTCACAGAATGGCCGCGTGGCGGTCAGCTGTGCGGTGACCCTCGGACCGCTCGATGCCAAGCCACCGCGCTACCAGGAGTCGCTCGACGTGTCCTATCTTCCCGTCGAGCCGCCGGCGGATGCCGTGCCGGTGACCGCGGGTCATCCGGTCGGTGCGATTGTGCACGTGGCGCAGGGCTGCGAGTTCCTGCTCGACGCCGCGACACCGTTCCTGTCCGGCGAGGAGGGTGATCCCGTCAACCGAATGTGGTTGCGGCCCTTCGCCGATGACGAAGCCAATCCGAACACCGCCCTGCTGTTCGCGTTGATGGTGGGCGACATCACTCCCCCGGTCACCATGAATCAGGGGCACTTCGGCTGGACGCCCACCGTCCAGCTCACCACCTACGTGCGACGGCGGCCGGCGCCGGGCTGGCTGCGGGTGCTGGCCAGTTCGACCGTGGTCGGCGAGACCTGGTTCGAGGAGGACCACGTCATCCTCGATTCCACCGGCGAGGTCGTGGTCCAGAGCCGCCAGCTCGCGATGCTGCCGAAGGGCGTGTAGGCAGGTCAGGCGCCCAGTTCCACCAGCTGGGCGTCGCCCTGAATCGTCGAGAACTGTTGCCACCAAACCCAATCGGTGATCGCTGCCCGCAGGTCGGCCGCATACGGCGCGGTGTAGGCGCGGTACAGCGCCGCGGACTCCTGCAGCCGGCCGTAGGCGGCCAGCTTCTCCAGGTGCGCCGTCCGGTAGGTCTCGCCCGTCGTCTGCATCAACGGCCTGATCGATTCCATCCAGGCCTTACCGATCGCCGCCGGATCCGGCGGGACCAGCTGTACGGGCTGCGGCGGTAGGGCCTCATGCAGCTGTGCGTCGGGCCATTCGGCCAGCTTCGCCGCCGCCTCGGGAGCGATGACCTCCAGACGCGTGCGGCCCTTCATCAGTCCGTCGGTCGGAATATCCTCAGGGGCAATGACTCTCGTCTGCAGACTGCCGGAGAACGGTTGCACTTCCTGCTGCGTACCGATGACCACCTTCAGCGTCTTCTCGTGGAACGTGCACCACGCCTGGAGCGCGACGAACGGCTCACGGACCCACCGGCCACGCTGGCCGGCCGGGATGCGCTCGTCGGCGCTGACGAAGATGACCTGCGACGGTAGGCACATGCCGTCCGGAATGAACGACACCCCATAGGAATTCGCGGCGATGATCTCGCCATCGGACGTCACGCCGACCGCCCATACGAAGTTCCACGCCATCGCCGGGATGGACGGTGGCGCGTGCAACGCCGCTGCAATCCGCTCGGCGAACTGCACGTCCGCGTCGCCCGCCGACTTGCGCACCAGACCGGCCCGCGCCGCCGCGGCCATCGCATCACGCTCTGCCCGAGCCGGCGTCACGGGGATCGGCGCCGCAGCAGCGGCGTTCTGCTGCTGGTTGGTCGACATCGGCGCGACACCCGGACCCGTGGCGGCGCCACCTGCGCCGGGTTGAGCGACCGGCGCAGCCGGCGGCGGTGTCGGTGCCGGACCCAACGGGGCTGCCGGGGCTGCACCAGCCGGTGTACCCGTCGTCGGTGCCGCGGTGCTCGCGGCTGCCTGCGCGACGGGCGCTGCACCTGCTCCGCTGGTGCCGGTCGCTGCGCCACTACCGGCAGCCGCAGGGGTGCCTGACCCTGTGCCCGTTTGTGCAGCCGGTTCGGGCGCTGCCAGTGGAGCGGCATTCGTGGCCGCAGAAAGGGGCTGCGCGTTCGGAAGCTGACCGAACGGGCTCTTCGGGGTATCGGGCGCCTGCTGGCCGGTTGGCTGGCCGGCGCCGGGCTGGCCGGTGCTCTGGGCGCTCGGGGTTGCGGTTGGGCTCGTAGCCGACGCAGCGCTGACGGCGGACGGGGTTGCGGGTGAACCGGATGTTGAGGTGCTCGATGTAGCCGGTCGCGGAGTCATCGCCATCGACGGACCGCCGACTGCGGAGGTCGGAGTTGAACTGTTCGGGGCAGCTGCGGGAGCGCTTGATGCTGCTGGTCCAGGTTGGGCTGGGGCGGGAACACCCCCGCCACTGTCACCAGACTTGTCCCCTTGTGCCGCCGGCAGTGGGTTCGCCACCGTCTTTGTTGGCTGGTGCCCGCCAGCCCCACCGCTGTCACCAGACTTGTCGCCCTGGGCTGCCGCCGACGGGTATTCGACAGGTTTAGTTGGCTGGTGCCCGCCACCCCCACCGGTATCGCCCGAGTTGTCACCCTGGCCGCCGCCAGCACCGGGTACGCCGACCGGCGGTCCCGGTGTCGGCACGGCACCGGGAGTACCGACGTTCGAGGGTTGCTGCGGCGCGGGCGGTCGTGGCAGCTGTCCATCCGCCCCGGGAGTGCTCGGCGGCACACCTAATTCCTGCGCCAGCCCCGTCGCACACTTGGCCACCGCCGCGATATTTTCTGCGAGACCGCCAGCAACCATCTTCTGGATCAAACTCGTGAATACCGCAGCCGAATTGAAAAACGCGCCGGCCGAGGCCGAGTCACCAGCCCGTTCAGCAGCATGGGCAGCCGTCAGCATCATGTCGCTTGCCTTTTTGAACCCCTGGCAGGTCTTCTCAATGAAGTCAGCGGTCTGATTGACCGCGTTCTTCGTGTGAACGACAGCAGATTCGGCGCGGTATACCTTTCGCGCAGCTTCATATGCGGCTTCACACGCTTCGCCGTACGCACCAAGAACGCCAGTGGCCGAAGCGGTCGCAAGACGACCAGCCTCGCCCTGCCAATCAGCCAAGTCCATTCTCTGGTGGGCGTGATGAGGAATCACATCACCGTCGAGGCGATCGCCAAGCGCCATAAGTCCCACAGCAATATCGTTGAGCGCGTTCTCGTCGACGTCTGGAAATGCAGCACCCACTACCGTCTTTGGTCCATAATCGCCTGGGTGGTATCGCTCAATTGCCATTTAATACCACCCTTCGAACGCCGCGAATCATGACACTCGAATTAGCTCGGTTAACTGCGCTGATTCGGATTTCATCAATACTCTGACCAATTGCTCGCATGCGACCACCGATCCTTAGCCCGCGGCGTATTTGCAGGCCCCTAGCAACACACCAGGCGCTCTCTGGCCCGCAGCATAGATATCCTGATCACTGGGCTGATAGGTTTGCAGTGCCTGGACATAGGCCCTCCGATACTGCACTCCGAGTTGGATAAAATCCTGAACCATAGGGTTCGAACTCGTCTGTGCTAACTTCTCCAAAGAATCGGCGGTCGAAGTCATCACTGGCACAACCGCGGCGGTGAGCGCCTGCTGTTCTGGCGACCAATTGCTAACTGCAATTTTGGGATCAGTATTGACCCAACTCTTGAACGCCGAACTTAATAGCAATTGATCGAGTGTTGCCGAAATATCTGCACACACAATATCGGGCGTATTGAAAATACGCTGCGGGTTGGACAAATCGCCGATAGGTGCGATTGAACTTGGCGATCCGGGTGTTGAGGCCAACGCTGAGCGCGCTGCGGCAGAACCGGACGATATCGCAGCACAAACAGCCATGATGGCGTTTCCTGCGGTAGAACCGGCGCGCGCCAAATTATCGTCCAGTGCTGTGTATCGCGGGATGCTGTCCGCGTATGCACGCAAGTACGCAGTGAATTGTCCGTAGAGTTCGCGCATTACCCGGTGCGTGGTGATTTTCGCCAATGACACAGCTTGGTCGGCAGCATTACGCATGGCCTTACCGACCGCCTCAAACTGAGACTGAATATCCGGTGTCCACGACGAAGCAGGAACGGCCGGATCGCGTTGTAACCAACCCTTGTTCTCGGCGTCATAGAGAGTGTCGTTGATCGGCCCCCACGGCGCACACGATGGGTCTTCGGTGATGATCCCAACCGGGCCCTTGTCGTTGGCGCTCGCAACGTCTGACGGCGCTGCCGAAGTAGTACCGCCGCCGCTGCCGTTATTGGTACCGCCGCTCTTGGTGCACGACACCGCAACCACGGCCGTCACCGCGATCACCGCAACCAACGACACCGCCCCGATGGCCCACTTAGCGGCGCCGCCCTTCTTCGGCGGAACCGGAGTCGGCCGCGGCTGCTGCGGCGGGCCCCATTGCCCACCCTGGCCAGGCTGACCCGGCCAGCCGCCCGGTTGCTGCGGCGGGGGCTCACCCCACGTCGGCGGTTGCGTCACAGATCGCCCTCCCTCACAAACTCACAACGCAAAACAGTCAGGACCGAAAATTACACATCAACCGCAGGATTGGCGGCATGGCGGCCAGAGCGCGGTGCGGGAGAAGACGGGGGCACCGGGGCCGACGGACCACTGCTCGGCCCGGCGGCCGCGTGCTTCTTGTCGGCCTCGGAGTCCTTCTTTTCTTCGGGCTTTTCGTCCCGCTTGTCCTCGCGGGCCTTTTCCTCGCCAGGCTTGCGGTCCTGCGGCTGGAGCTGTTGGCCGGCCGCCCCACCGACTCCGCCGGCGCCACCCTCGCCCGGCTTGCCGCCGCCTTTAGTGGACTGGCCAGCCAACTGTTGAACCTGCTGGCCGATCTGTTGTGCAGCCTGCATTGCCGTCTGCGGAACTGATCCCAGCGCCTGCATGGCCTGTGCGGGGGCTTGGAAGGCTTGCATGGCCATGCCCATCATCTGACCGAACTGGCCCATCCCGCCGTCAGCGCCAACACCGGCCTTGCCAGCGGCGGATGCGGGATTGAGGTTCTCCCCGGCCTTCTGGATCGTCTGCCCGCCCGCTTCGTCCCCACTCTGATAGGCGCTCCGAGCCGACGACACCTTCCCTGCGAATGCCTGATCGTTGGCTTGTGCAGCCGCGACCTTCTCATTCGCACCTTCGACCAACCCCGGCAGGTAGGAGGAAAGCATCAGGCTGACCGGGTCAGCGCCCGCTGGGATATTCGGAGGCGCGACTCGCTGGACCGGTTCCGCCGCCGACCACGACATGGTCTCGGGATCGACCCTCAGAAAATTCGTATCGCTCAACGCGTCCACCCCCACATCTGGACAGTCCCGCATCTGAGATTACCCGTACCGCCAACCCCAGTCCTGCACCAATCTTGCGCAGCGTTGAGTCCGAGTTTGCTCAAATGACGAGCGAGAGCAGAAAGTGCCTGCTACGCGGCAGAAGTCACGCGATAGACGTCGTACACGCCTTCCACATTGCGCACCACATTCAGCACGTGACCGAGGTGCTTCGGATCGCCCATTTCAAAAGTGAAGCGGCTGATCGCAACTCGATCGTTGGACGTGGTGACCGACGCCGACAGGATGTTCACCTTCTCGTCCGCCAGCACCCGGGTGACGTCGGAGAGCAGGCGGTGCCGGTCGAGCGCTTCGACCTGGATGGCCACCAGGAACACTGACGACGGCGACGGCGCCCACTTCACATCGATGATGCGCTCGGACTGCTGCTGCAGCGACGCGGCGTTGGTGCAGTCGGTCCGGTGCACGCTGACGCCACCGCCACGGGTCACGAAACCCATGATGTTGTCGCCCGGGACCGGCGTGCAGCACTTGGCCAGCTTGCACAGCACCCCGGGCGCGCCCGGAACCGCCACGCCCACATCGTCATTCGTACGGCGCCGCACCGGCATGGTCGCCGGCGTCGACCGTTCGGCGATCTCGTCGGCGGCTTCGTCGTCACCACCGAGCGTGGCCACCAGCCGCTGCACGACGTGCCGTGCCGACACGTGACCCTCGCCGACCGCGGTGTACAGCGCCGAGACATCGGCGTAGCGCAGCTCCCGCGCGAGCGCGGCCATCGACTCGGCGTTCATCAACCGCTGCAACGGCATTCCGCCGCGGCGCACCTCACGGGCGATGGCGTCCTTGCCGGTCTCCAGCGCCTCCTCGCGCCGCTCCTTGGCGAACCACTGCCGGATCTTGGCCTTCGCCCGCGGCGACACCACGAACGTCTGCCAGTCACGTGACGGTCCGGCGTTCTGCGCCTTGGAGGTGAAAACCTCGACAACTTCACCGTTTTCGAGCTTGCGCTCCAGCGCGACCAGTCGACCGTTGACGCGGGCGCCGATGCAGCGGTGCCCAACCTCGGTGTGCACCGCATACGCGAAGTCGACGGGCGTGGAACCGGCCGGCAGTGTGATCACGTCGCCCTTGGGCGTGAACACGAAAATCTCTTGCACGGCAAGGTCGTAACGCAGTGACTCCAGGAACTCACCGGGGTCCGCGGCCTCTCGCTGCCAGTCGAGGAGCTGCCGCATCCACGCCATATCGTCGATCTCGGTGGCGTGACCGCCCGCCGGTAAACCGTTGCGGCCCTTGGCTTCCTTGTAGCGCCAGTGCGCGGCGATCCCATACTCCGCGGTGCGGTGCATGTCGATGGTGCGGATCTGCACCTCCAGCGGCTTGCCCTCGGGGCCGACGACTGTGGTGTGCAGCGACTGGTAGACGCCGAACCGCGGCTGGGCGATGTAGTCCTTGAACCGCCCGGCCATCGGCTGCCACAGCGAGTGCACCACGCCGACGGCGGCGTAACAGTCCCGGATCTCGTCACAGAGGATGCGCACACCGACCAGGTCGTGGATGTCGTCGAAGTCACGACCTTTGACGATCATCTTCTGGTAGATGGACCAGTAGTGTTTCGGTCGCCCTTCGACGGTCGCGTTGATCTTCATGGCCTGCAGCGAATTGGCGATCTCCGCACGCACCTTGGCCAGATAGGTGTCACGCGACGGCGCCCGGTCGGCGACCAGGCGCACGATCTCCTCGTACCGCTTGGGGTGCAGGATCGCGAATGACAGGTCCTCGAGTTCCCACTTGACGGTCGCCATACCGAGGCGGTGAGCAAGCGGCGCAATGACTTCCAGCGTCTCGCGCGCCTTGCGGGCCTGCTTCTCCGGTGGCAGGAACCGCATGGTGCGCATGTTGTGCAGGCGGTCGGCGACCTTGATGACCAGCACGCGGGGGTCGCGCGCCATGGCGATGATCATCTTGCGGATCGTCTCGGCCTCGGCCGCCGAGCCGAGCACGACCTTATCCAGCTTGGTGACGCCGTCGACCAGGTGGCCGACCTCAGTACCGAACTCGGCGGTGAGCGCCTCCAGCGTGTACCCGGTGTCCTCAACGGTGTCGTGCAGCAGCGCCGCGACGAGCGTCGTGGTGTCCATGCCGAGTTCGGCCAGAATGTTGGCGACGGCCAGCGGGTGGGTGATGTACGGGTCACCGGACTTACGCAGCTGCGGCGCGTGCCGCTCCTCGGCAATCTCGTAGGCGCGCTGCAAGATCGCCAGGTCGGCCTTCGGGTAGTACTCCCGGTGCACCGCGACCAACGGCTCAAGGACCGGGTTGACCAGGCTGCGCTGGGCGGTCATCCGGCGAGCGAGGCGGGCGCGTACGCGACGGGATGCGCTGACGGTGCTCTTGGTTGTTTCCAGCGACGTCCCCGACGTCGGCTCGGGCGGCGCCGACTGGACCTGCGTCACCTTGTCGTCAGCCAACGCCGCACACCTCCTACACCTGGTTTGTCGAGAATAGCTCCTCAGACCACGTACAGGCTGGCGACCTGTAGCGGTTCTAGAACAGCGCGTCCGCCGAGGCCGCCGAGCTCCAGTACAACGGCGGCGCCAGTCACCGTCGCACCTGCCGCCTGCAGCAGACGGACTGTCGCAGCAACCGTGCCGCCGGTAGCGAGTACGTCGTCTATCACGACAACGCACCGGCCGCTCAGATCGATCCCGTCAGCGGGAATCTCCAGCGTGGCCGTGCCGTACTCCAGCGCGTAGGACTGGCTGTGCACCGGCGGCGGCAGCTTCCCGCCCTTGCGGACGGCGAGGACACCGGTGCCCAACCGGGTCGCGACCGCGGCGCCCAGCAGGAAGCCGCGGGCATCGATACCGGCGACCAGATCCACGCCGTCGGCCACCTCCGCCAGCGCGGCCGTCACCGCGGCCAGTCCGCGGCTGTCGGCGAGCAGCGGCGTCAGGTCCTTGAACTGGATGCCCGGCTCCGGAAAATCGGGTACCTCACGGACCAGTTCGACAAAAAGGGTGTTCAGATCGGTCACTTGCTTCCCCAACGGTCCATGTTCCAGCCGGCGCCCCACCGCGTGGGGTTGGCACGCACCAACGTCAGATCTTTCGTCACCAGCAGTGTCCGCTGCTGGCGGTACAGCGGCAGTGTGGGCAGGTCGCCCCACAGCACGCCCGCCCCCTCACCGAGCAGGCGCGCCTGTTCCTTGGGGTCGGTGGTCACGGCCAGCGCAGCGATGACGCCGTCGACGCGTTCGTTGGCGTAGCCCGACAGATTGTTGCCGTTGCCGCTGTGCAGCGCGTACGAGTCGACCACCGACGAGCCACTGGAACCACTGCCCGCGGCTCCCCCGCCACCGGACAGGAGCACGTCAATGTCGTTGGCACGCAGACTTTGTGCCCCCACCGTCGGCGAGGCGATCTCCTGCACGCTGATACCCGCCGCGGCGCACGACTTGGTGATCGCGGCCACCACCGACGCCAGCCGGGCATCTGGCCCGCGATAGCCTATTCGCACCGTCAGCGGCTGGCCGCCCACCGCTGCACGCGCGCCGTCGACGTCGGCAGCAGCGAATTGCCCACTCGCATCCACGTTTTCGGCCACCGCGAGGGAATCGTCCGACGCCGTGTTGAGCCGGGCATTGCTGACGGGAACCCCGACTGCGGCGGAGATGGCATCCCGCGGTGTGCAGAGCGCGACGGCACGCCGCGCGCCGGGATCGGCCAGCACACCCTGGGCCGAGAAGATCAGCTGCTGAATGTCATCGGACGCGCTGTCCTTGCGCACATAGCTGCCCGTCACATCGTCCTTGCCGATCACTCCGGCGGCGATATCGACGACCGCGGCCTTGCCCGATTTGACCCGGTCCGCGATATCGGTCCCCCGCGGCGACACCGTGATCTTGGCGATCACCGGCTTGGCGCCCCACCATTTGTCGTTGGCCGCCAACGTGATCGAGCCATCCTTAGCGACCGACGCCAGCTTGTACGGGCCGGCGGACGGGAACCGCTTGAGGTCCGCATCGGGTTTCAGATCCCAGGTCGTGTTCCAGGCTTGGGCGATCCTGTCGATGGTCGGCGCGTCAGCGCTCTGCAGCGCCTTGGTCACTCCGCCGTCACCGAGGCCGAGCGCGTCGTCCAGCACGTGCGCCGGCAGTAGCGACGTCGCGGCGAACAGCTGCCCGTAGTCGGTGATGTCGCGGTCGCGGACGAACGTCACCCGGGCCCGCTTCTGGCCCGGGGTGCAGTCGACGACCGCGACGTCGCTGTATCCGGCACGGGTGGCCGCGTCGAACGCCGGGAACTGTCCCGACTGCGCGGCCCAGGCCAGCACCATGTCGTCACATGTGACCGGTTTTCCGTCCGAATAGACGGCGCTGTCGTTGATCTTGTAATCGAGCGTCAGCGGGGCGCGACCCGCCACCGAAACGGTGCCGAAATCGCGGTCTGCGACCAACTGCCCGTCGGGCCCGCGAAAGTTGAACCCCGGCTGTACCCGTGAAAACGCCTGCGGCGCACCCGAAGCCGCACCGACGACCGACACGGTGTTGTAGGTGGGCAGCGCGCCGTCGACGATGTAGTCGACGGCGTCCGCCGAACTGTCACAACCGGACACGCCGAAACCGGCCACCAACATCACCGCACCGGCCATGGCGGTTCGGCGGAACCGGGCGGGCATCGAGGTCTAGCCCCGGGTGTTTCGCTTACCCGACGGCTTACCGGTGGGCCGCAACGGCTTGGCCCCCGGTGCTGGCTTCTCCGGTGCGTCCACCGCACCGACAGCCACCTCTTCGCCGCCGGAAACTCCGCGCTCGGACGACGACTTGCGGCGGTTGAGCACGCGGCGGGTGTGGTTCCTCACCAGGTCTGTGCGCTCACGCATCGACACCAGCAGCGGGGTGGCGAAGAAGATCGACGAGTAGGTGCCGACGATGACACCGACCAGCTGAACGAGCGCCAAGTCCTTCAGGGTGCCCACACCCAGCAGCCACACCGCGACGACCATCAGCGAGATGATCGGCAGCGCCGAGATGAGGCTGGTGTTGATGGACCGCATGAAGGTCTGGTTGACCGCCAGGTTCGCCTGCTCGGCGAAGGTCCGGCGGGTGGTGTGCTCGAAGCCGTGGGTGTTCTCCTCGACCTTGTCGAACACGATGACGGTGTCGTAGAGCGAGAAGCCGAGGATCGTCAGCAGACCGATCACGGTGGCCGGCGTGACCTCGAACCCGACGATCGAATACACGCCCGCCGTACTGATCAGGTCGAAGGCCAGTGAGGCCAGCGCCGCCGCCGCCATGTACCGCTCGTAGCGGACGGTGATGTAGATCGACACGATGACGATGAACACCACCAGCGCGATCAGCGCCTTCTTGGTGATCTGATCGCCCCAGGTCGACGAGACCGCCGAGTCGCTGATCACGTCTTTGGAGGCCTTGCCGTCCTCGCCCTTGGGCTGGAATGCGTCGAACAGCGCGTTCCGCACCTTGTCCGTGTCTGTGGTGGACAGGGTCTCAGTGCGGATCTGCAGGGTGGCCGAGTCGCCGTTACCGACGCGCACCACCGACTCCGGCGCATGGCCGAGCGTCTTGCTGAAGACGTCCTCGACCGCCTGCGGGGTGGCGGTGGTCGAGACGCCCGCCACCGGCATGGCGATCTTGGTGCCGCCCTCGAAGTCGATACCGAAGTTGAACCCGCGGACCGCGATGCTGGCGATCATGATCAGCATGATCACGCCGCTGATCGCGTACCACATGCGGCGCTTGCCGATCACCTCGAAGGCACCGGTGCCGGTGTAGAGGCGGACGAAGAAGCTGTGGTGCGGCAGGTTGGCACCCTGCTCCGACGCAGTGGTCTGGTCGACCTCGACCGCCGACTCTTCTTCGGCCGCAGCCGACTCGGTCAACTCCAGGTCGGTGTCATCTGTTGAGTGCTTCGACATATCGGTGTTACCCCCGTCCCGTCAGGCTGGCCGCTCGCCGCTCGCGGGCGATCTGCTGCACGGCGCCGAGGCCGTTGTAGGCGGGCTTGGCCATCCGCGCCGACTTGGACGCCAGGAAGACCAGCGGCCAAGTCACCAAGAACACCACCACGATGTCGAGGATCGTGGTCAGGCCCAGCGTGAACGCGAAGCCCTTCACCTGACCAACAGCCAGGATGTACAGCACCAGCGCAGCCAGGAACGTGACCGCGTTACCCGAGACGATGGTCTTGCGGGCACGGGCCCAGCCTCGGGGCACCGCGGAGCGGAAACTTCGTCCTTCACGGATCTCGTCCTTGATGCGTTCGAAGAACACCACGAACGAGTCGGCCGTCGTACCGATACCGATGATCAGACCCGCGATACCGGCCAAGTCCAGCGTGTAGTTGATGTACCTACCCAGGAGCACCAGGATGGCGAACACCATCGCGCCCGACGCCACCAGCGACAGCGCGGTGAGCAGCCCGAGAACCCGGTAGTAAGCCAGCGAGTAGAGCAACACCAGGCCGAGGCCGATCAGACCGGCCCAGAGACCGGCGCGCAGCGACGTCAGGCCCAGCGTGGCCGACACCGTCTCCGCCTCGGACGACTCGAACGACAGCGGCAGTGAGCCGTACTTCAGCACATTCGCCAGGTCCTTCGCCGTCGAAGCGTTGAAGTGACCGGTGATCTGCGTGCGTCCACCCGGGATCGCTTCCTGGATCGCCGGTGCGCTCACGACCTGGGAGTCCAGAACGAAGGCGGTCTGGGTGCCGATGTTCTTGGCAGTGAAGTCGGCCCACACCTCGGCGGCCTTGTCCTTGAACGTGACGTCGACGACGTACTCGCCCTGCTGCTGGTTCAGCCCCGACGAGGCGTCCTTGATCTCGTCACCACTGATGATCGACTTGTCCAGCAGGTAGACCTCTTTGTGGTCCTTGGAGCAGGTCACCAGCGGCAGGTTCGGGTCATCGTTGCCGGCCAGCACGTCCTGCTGTTCGCAGCGGGTGGCCTGGAACTGCAGCGCCAGCAGCTGAATCTGCGGCTGGGTGGCCTGCCGCAGCGCCTTCTCGTCGGCGATGCGCTGCGCCAGCTCGGCCTTGGGGCCGTGCGGCGCGGGAGCACCTGGGGCAGGTGCACCAGGGGCCGGAGCACCCGGAGCGCCCGGGGCCGGGGCGCCCGGTTCAGGTGCGCCCGGAGCGGCCGGGGCGCCCGGTTCGGGTGCACCCGGTGCCGGCGTGGCCGAGGTGTCGGACGGCGCCGGGGTCGGC
>NZ_VTGY01000030.1 GCF_009729075.1 Mycolicibacterium sp. CBMA 226
GCTCGCCGCGCTGCCGCCGGCCCCGGCCGCTGTGCCGCCGGCCCCGGCTGCCGCGCCGCCCGCTCCGGCCCCGGACGGCCTCCCGCCGAACCCTGACGCTCTGTCGCCGGCCCCCGGCCAGGATCCATCCATCAATGCCGCCGGTCCCAACCCGCCGGCCGAGGGACTGCCCGGCCCCTCGGACAACGGCGGTACCGCTGCCGGTCAGATCGCGGTGCAGGCCGCCCTCACCCGCATCGGGGACCCGTACGTGTGGGGTGCCGCCGGCCCAGGCCAGTTCGACTGCTCGGGTCTGGTGATGTGGGCCTTCCAGCAGGCCGGCATCTCGCTGCCGCACTCGAGCTACGCGCAGGCCGCCGGCGGGCAGCCGGTGTCGCGCGACCAGATGCAGCCTGGTGACGTCGTGAGCTACTACTCCGACGCGTCGCACGTGGGCATCTACATCGGCGACGGCATGATGGTCCACGCCTCGACGTTCGGTGTGCCCGTGCGGGTGGCGCCGGTCGACAACGCGCCGATCTACAACGTGCGTCGCTACTGAGCCTCTCCCGGCGCCTCCCGCGACGGGCTGTCCTCGGTCTTCTCGCCGCTGAGGCGGCTGCTGCCGCCGCGGTACTGAGTCGCGGCCATCGGAACGACGCCGCCGCGTCGCGGCCCGCGCCACCACCGCCGACCACACCGGCCACGCCGACCACCCTCCGCCTTGCCGCCGGCCGGACCGTCGACCTGCTGGCCCTGGACCCTGGCTCGACCTTGCCGGCCCGGATAACCGGTGAACTCGACGGCGCTGTCGCCGCGGTCACCGAATTCTGGGGCGACGACTGGCGTCGTCAGATCACCATCGTGACCACCGGCACCGACGAGGAATTCCGGGCGCTGGCCGGTGGCAAAGAAGAGTTCGCCGCGGCCACGACCGTCGACCGCATCGTGTTCGCGCCCGGCGCCGCCGCGATGGGGCCCGGTGCACTGCGAATCGTGTTGCGCCACGAGCTTTTCCACTACGCTTCCCGGGACGTCACCGCCGCCGACGCGCCCTGGTGCCTGACCGAGGGCGTCGCCGACTACGTCAGCCGCCCGCGCACCCCGCGACCCGCACCCGCCGACATGGCGGTACTGCCCGGCAACGCCGATTTCCAGGTCACCGGTCCGGCACTGTCGCTGGCCTACGACCGTGCCTGGTGGTTCGCCCGGTTCGTCGGCGCACAGTTCGGCGATCCGGTCCTTCGGCGGCTGTATCTGGCGGCGTGCGGCGTCGGGCATCCGGACCTCGACACCGCTCTGGTGACCACCCTCGGCCTGGACCACGACGCGCTGACCGGTGCATGGCGGCAGTGGCTCGCCGTCCGGGGTTGACGCGATAGCCTGACCGCGATGTCATCGCCGTCGCTCCGCTCGCCCCAGACGTCATCCCGGGTGCTGCTGCTGACCAACGACTTTCCGCCCCGTCGCGGCGGCATCCAGTCGTATCTGGAGAACCTCGTCGGCGAGTTGCTCGCCCGCGGTTCGCACGAGCTGACCGTGTACGCCCCGAAGTGGAAGGGCGCGCCCGAGTACGACAAGGCTGCCGCGGCAGCCGGATACGAGGTGGTTCGCCACCCGACGACGCTGATGGTGCCCGAGCCGACGGTCGCGCTGCGGATGCGCCGCCTCATCGCCGAGCACGATATCGACACCGTGTGGTTCGGCGCGGCCGCGCCGCTCGCGCTCTTGGCCCCGTTGGCGCGAGACGCCGGGGCGACGCGGGTGGTGGCCAGCACGCACGGCCACGAGGTGGGTTGGTCGATGCTGCCTGTCGCACGAAATGCGTTGCGCCACATCGGAAACCACACGGATGTGGTGACGTTCGTCAGTCACTACACGCGCAACCGGTTCGCGGCCGCGTTCGGGCCCGACGCGGCACTGGAATACCTGTCGCCGGGAGTTGACGTGGACCGCTTCGTCCCCGACGAGGTGGCCCGGGCGGAATTGCGGGCCCGGTACGGCCTGGGGCGGCGGCCGGTGATCGTCTGCCTGTCCCGCCTGGTGCCGCGGAAGGGACAGGACATGTTGATCCGGGCGCTACCCACGATCCGGCAACGGATCGACGGCGCGGCACTGGTGATCGTCGGCAACGGGCCGTACCGCGACGATCTGCAGAAGCTGGCGCAGCGCTACGACGTCACCGACCATGTGGTGTTCACCGGAGGGGTCCCCGGCGACGAGTTGCCGGCCCACCACGCGATGGCCGATGTCTTCGCCATGCCGTGCCGGACGCGCGGGGGCGGGCTCGACGTCGAGGGACTGGGCATCGTCTTCCTCGAGGCGTCCGCCTGCGGGGTGCCGGTGGTCGCCGGTGACTCCGGCGGCGCACCGGAAACCGTCGTGGAAGGCAAGACCGGCCACGTGGTCGACGGCCGCGACGTCGCCGCCATCGCGGCCGCTGTCGGCGACGTCCTGGCCGACCCGGACCGGGGCGCCGCGATGGGCGCCGCCGGCCGTCAGTTCGTCGTCGACAACTGGCAGTGGAAGCTCAAGGGCGAGCGGCTCTCAGAGCTGTTGTAGCGCTGCTCAGCTGTAGAGCGCCGCGATCTCGGCGGCGAACTTCTCCGCCACGACCTTGCGCTTGACCTTCAGCGTCGGCGTCAGCTCGCCGGTGTCCTCGGTGAAGTCCACGGGCAGGATCCGGAACTTCCGGATGGCCTCGGCCTTGGACACCGTCTGGTTGGCATCATCGACGGCCTTCTGGATCTCGGCGACCAGCGCCGGGTCTTCGGCCAGGTCGCCCACGGAGGCGCCGGCGTCCTTGTTGTTGCGCTGCTTCCAACCTTCGAAAGCCTCGGGATCGATGGTGATGAGCGCGGCGATGAAAGGCTCCTGATCGCCGACGCACATGGCCTGGCTGATCAGCGGGTGCGCGCGGATGACGTCTTCCAACGGGGCCGGGGCGACGTTCTTGCCGCCGGCGGTCACGATGATCTCCTTCTTGCGCCCGACGATCGACAGGTAGCCGTCGTCGTCGATGGCGCCGAGGTCACCGGTGTGGAACCACTCGTCGGTGAAGGCCTCGCCGGTGGCGGTGGGGTTGTTCCAGTAGCCACTGAACACCACGCCGCCGGAGAGCAGCAGTTCGCCGTCCTCGGCGATGCGCATGCTGTTGCCCGGCACCAGCTTGCCCACGGTGCCGACCTTCAGCTCGCCGATGCGGTTCACGGTGATGGCGGCGCTGGTCTCGGTCAGGCCGTAGCCCTCGTAGATGGTGACGCCGACGCCGCGGTAGAAGTGGCCGAGGCGGGCGCCGAGCGGGGCACCGCCAGAGATGGCGCCGACGCAGTTGCCGCCTAGGGCGGCCTTGAGCTTGCCGTACACCAGCTTGTCGAACACGGTGTGCTTCAGGTTGAGCAGCAGACCCGGGCCACCGGGGGTGTCGTGCGCCTTGCTCCACTCGATTGCGGTGTCGGCGGCGATCTGGAAGATCTTGCCCTTGCCGTCGTTGCGGGCGTTCTGCTCGGCGGTGTTGTAGACCTTCTCGAACACGCGCGGCACCGACACCACCAGCGTCGGCTTGAACACCCCGAGGATCGGCACCAGATTCTTGATGTCGCTCGTGAAGCCGAGGGTCACTTGGTTGCTGAAGCCGGCCACCGCGACGGCGCGGGCCAGCACGTGGGCCAGCGGCAGGAACACCAGCAACTTCTGGCCCTTGGCGAGCAGGTCGGGGAAGCAGGCTTTGACGCCGCGCAGCTCCGACAGCAGGTTGGCGTGTGTCAGCTGGCAACCCTTGGGGCGGCCCGTGGTGCCGGAGGTGTAGATGAGGGTGGCCGGGTCGCTCGACTTGATCGCGGCCAGCCGGGCATCCAGCTCGGCGCGGTCCACGCCGGCGCCGGCATCGGCGAGCTGATCGAGGGCATCCCCGTCGATCACCAGCACGTCACCGAGCGTGGGCACCTCGCTGCGGATCGACTCGATCTTGGCGGCATGGGAGTCGGTCTCGGCGAACGCCAGGACGGCGCCGGAGTCGGCCAGCACGTGCCGGATCTGATCCGCGGCGGAGGTCTCGTAGATGGGCACCGTTACCGCGCCGATTGACAGGATCGCGAAGTCGATGATCGGCCACTCGTAGCGGGTCGCGGACAGCAGCACAACGCGGTCGCCGGGATTCACACCCTTGGCGATCAGGCCGAGGGCGGTGGCCCGGACCTGGGCGGCAACGTCGGCGCTCGTCACGTCGGTCCAGGTGTCGCCCACCAGACGCTGAATGGCTACGTGTTTGGGGTCATCGCGCTCGAGGGAGTACACCGGGGCGACGACGTTGTCGTACTCGCCGACGGTGAACGATGCGGGAACGCTGAACTCACGCACGGTGTGGCCTTTCGGGTCAGAGCAAAGCAGTACTGGCAGCAGTGCCGTGACAGCAATGCCGTGCTCAGCGTAGTCGGGTGCTTCATCACACTGTGGAGCCGTATGTGAAGCTGGTCGGGATGAACAGCATCCAGATCGCCGACGAGACCTTCGTGTGCGCCGACCCAGCCGCTGTCGGTGCCGCCGTGGCGAACCAGAGCAGCTGGCGGCGATGGTGGCCGGACCTCAAGCTGACGGTCGTCGAAGACCGCGGTCCGGCAGGACAACGGTGGACCGTCACCGGTGCACTGACCGGGACCATGGAGGTATGGCTGGAGGCCGTCATGGACGGTGTCGTGCTGCATTACTTCCTGCATGCCGAGCCGACCGGCGTGACGGGCGCGGCGCTGGCCGAGCTGAATCTGGCCCAGCTGAACCATCGGCGCCGGGTGGCCGGCAAGAACATGGCTTTCGAGATCAAGACCGACCTCGAGCGGACCCGCCCGGTGGGCGTGTCCCGGTTGGCCTGAGGCTCGCATCACCCGACCGGCGCTGGGCGCGGGCGGTACATTGAGAGCGCGGCAGACGGGCGCCTGACGCCTGTGCCGGCATCGTCAACTCGGGAAGTGGACACGTGGCTGACAAGACTGCGCAGACCATCTACATCGACGCCGATCCGGCGACCGTGATGGACGTCATCGCCGATATCGGCTCGTACCCCGACTGGGTCGCCGAGTACCCCGAGACCGAGGTCCTGGACGTCTACGCCGACGGCTACCCGAAGACGGCGCGGATGGTGCTCGACGCCACGGTCCTCAAGGACACCATGGTGTTCGCGTACGAGTGGCCCGCCGACCGGAAGTCGGTGAGCTGGTCCCTGGTGTCCAGCACGCTGCTGAAGGCGCTCGACGGCACATACCGCTTGTCGCCCAAGGGGTCTGGCACCGAGGTGACATACGAACTGTCGGTCGATCTGATGATTCCGATGATCGGGTTGCTCAAACGCAAGGCAGAGCGCCGCCTGACCGACACGGCGCTCAAGGACCTGAAGAAGCGAGTCGAGTCTGAGTGACACCGACCCTGCTGGGCGCGCCAGGATCAGTCTGTTCGTCGGTAAGGGTGGCGTAGGCAAGTCGACGGTGGCCACGGCCACCGCGGTGCGTGATGCCCGGGCCGGGCAGCGCGTGCTGATCGTGTCGACGGACCAGGCCCATTCCACCGGCGACGTACTCGGCGCGGACGTCCCGCCGACCGGACTGCGGGTACCCACGCAGGTGCCCGTCGACGACGGCGCGGGCGTCGTGCTGGACGCCATGGCGCTCGACACGCTGGCGCTGCTGGAGGCGCGGTGGCGTGAGGTGGCCGCGGTGCTGGTCGCCCGGTTCCCGGAATCCGATGTGGGAGACGTTGCACCGGAAGAACTTTCGGCGTTGCCCGGAATCCAGGAGGTGCTGGGGCTGCACGAGGTCGCGGAACTGGCGGCCTCGGGCAACTGGGACCACGTGATCGTCGACTGCGCCTCGACCGCCGACGCCATGCGCATGCTGACGCTGCCCGCCGCGTTCGCCCTCTACCTCGAGAAGGCGTGGCCGCGGCACCGGCGGCTGTCGGTCGGTCTGGCCGATGCGAAGACGGCTGCCATGGTCGTGCTCGTCGAGCGGCTCGCCGCCGCCACCGAGGCGCTGGGAGAGCTGCTCGACCAGCCGGACGTCACCGCGCATCTGGTGCTCACCCCGGAACGGGTCGTGGTGGCCGAGGCGGTGCGGACGCTGGCGTCGCTGACCCTGCTGGGCGTGCACGTGTCCGAGTTGATCGTGAATCAGGTTCTGGTCCAAGACGATTCGTACGAGTACGTGAACCTGCCGGCGCACCCCGCCTTCGACTGGTACGCCGAGCGCATCGCCGAGCAGCGCAGCATGCTCAGTGACCTGGACGCCGCCGTCGGCGATGTGCGGCTGGTGCTCGTGCCGCACCTGGCCGGCGAGCCCATCGGGCCGAAGGCTCTGGGTGAGCTGCTGGACGCGTCGCGCCTGCGGCACGGCGCTCCGCCGCCCGCCCCGCCGCGCCCCGTCGTGGACCGGGAATCGGGCTCAGGATTGGCCGCCGTTTACCGGCTCCGGATAGAATTGCCGCAAATCGACCCGGAGTCTCTGACCCTGGGCCGCGTCGACGATGACCTGATCATCGGCTCGGGTGGCACCCGGCGCCGGGTCCCGTTGGCATCCGTCCTGCGGCGTTGCATCGTCACCGGCGCGTCGTTGCGCGGCTGCGAACTGACTGTCCGTTTTCGCCCTGACCCGGAGGTGTGGCCCAAGTGACGCACACCAATTTCGGGGCGGACGCGCTGGGCGACCTACCGGTGGATCTGCGGCTGCTGGCCCAGGCCCTCATCGACAAGATCGATCCCGTCGTGCGGCTGTCGGTGGCCATGCTCGCCGACGGCGAGAACCCGAGCGACTGCAACCAGGTGTGGTGCCCGGTGTGCGCGCTCGTCGCGTTGGCCAACGACGAACAGCACCCGATGCTGACGGCCATCGCCGAACACAGCACCACTTTTCTCGACGCGATCCGCGCCGTGCTGGCCGACCAGGGCCCCGCCGGTCCGCACCCGGAACCGCCGACGGACCCGTCGGGTCCGGGCGGCCGACACCGTCAGCCCGACGATCCGCAGCCGCCACCAGGCCCGGGTCGATATCAGTCCATCCCGGTATCTGTGGAGGAATGACCAGTCCGCTGCGGGCTGTGGTCGGGCCGACAGTCGGTGGGTAAAGTTGTCGACGGCACCGTCCGGGAGCCCTCAGCGGGAGGTTCGATGTTCTTCTGGTTCTACAAGTACATCTTGATGGGCCCGTTGCTGCGCCTGCTGGGCCGTCCGAAAGTCACGGGGCTGGAATATGTTCCCGATCACGGCCCCGTGCTGCTGGCCAGCAATCATCTGGCCGTCGTCGACAGCTTCTACCTGCCGCTGGTGTTGCGCCGCCGCATCTTCTTCCTGGCCAAGGCCGAGTACTTCACCGGTACCGGCATCAAGGGCAAGTTGATCAAGTTCTTCTACTCGTCGACCGGGCAGGTCCCGATCGACCGCACGAACGCCGATTCCGCCGCCGACGCGCTGACCGCCGCGGCCAAGATTCTGGATCAGGGCAAGCTGCTCGGCATGTACCCCGAGGGCACGCGTTCGCCGGACGGCAAGCTGTACAAGGGCAAGACGGGTCTGGCGCGCATCGCGCTCGAGACCGGCATCCCGGTCATTCCCGTCGCCATGATCAATACGGATGTCGTGAACCCGCCGGGAAGCAAGATGTGGCACTTCGCCCGCGTCGAGGTGAAGTTCGGCAAGCCCATGGACTTCCGCCGCTTCGAGGGCCTGGCCGGTAACCGGTTCATCGAGCGGGCCGTCATCGACGAGGTCATGTACGAGCTGATGCGGCTCTCGGGCCAGGAGTACGTCGACCTCTACGCGGCCGACGTCAAAGAAGGCAAGACGCCGCCGCCCGCGATCAAAGCGGGCTGAGCGGCCAGAACGATAAAGCCGAGGATTGGTGCCACTTGGGTGGCCGCAATCCTCGGCTTTCGTCATTCCAGCAGCCGGCTCACCGCTTCGCCACCGTAACGAGGAGGCGGCAAACCGGCTCTCGGACCGCCGTGCGGTTACCGTCGCGCGGGCTCGATGCCGCGGTCAGTTCGTCGCCGAGACCGGCGCAATGTGCTCAGTCGCGTCGGCTGACGGTGTGCCGCGGCCGGTGATCGTGCCCGCCGCGGCGATGACGGCGAGTCCCCACCACACGTACGAGCTGCCGATGACCTGCCGCCACAGCGTCGCGTCGACCTCGTGGTGCTCAGGCAGCAGCCGGATCGGGGTGCAGATCAGCAGGAACACGCCGAGTGCGCTCACGGCGGCCAGGGTGGCGCTGCGTTCCCGGTAGGCGACCACGGTGATGGTCACCATGGTCGGCAGAGCCCACACCCAATGGTGCGACCACGACACCGGTGACACGACGAGCCCGAACATCGCGACGCACATCAGGGCCAGCACCGGTTGTCCCGCGCGGAGCACCCGGTGGGCCGCCCACACCGTCAGTGCCAGCACCGCGAAGCACAGCAGCACCCAGAGCAGGAACCGCGGCGTGGCCGACATGCCGAACCGGGCCAGCGTGCCCGAGATGTTCTGGTTGGTGTTCAGCGTCGCGGTGCCGATGCGGTCGGTGTTGCGGACCGTCTTGGTCCAGTACTCCCACGAGTCGCCCCAGGCCAGGGCGAACGCGAGCAGCGTGACCACGACCGAGGACGCCACGGTGGTGAGCAGCGCGCGGAAATCGCGACGCAGCAGGAAGAACAGCAGGAACACCGCCGGGGTCAGCTTGAGGGCGATCGCCACTCCGAGCAGGACACCGCGGGGCCACGGCGTGCGGCGGGGGACGCAGTCTGCGATGACCAGCGTCATCAGCACGACGTTGATCTGCCCGAAGTTGAAGTTCGACCGCACCGGTTCGAGGAACAGTACGGCCGGTCCGACGATCGCCGCGGCGAGCCAGCAGCGGCGGGCCAGGGCCGGGCCGCCGAACTCCGACCGCGGCCAGACGTCGAGCCGGGTCAGCACGGTCACGATCGACACCAGCAACAACACGAACGTCGTCACCGTGATGGCAATGCTGGCTCCGGGCAGTGGGAGCCAGGCGAACGGCGCGAACATGATCGCGGCCAGCGGCGGGTAGGTGAACGGCAGGTCGATGCCTGCCTCGGTCCGGAAGATCGTGCTCTCGCTGTACAACGGAGTGTTGTTGAGCCAGGCGCGGCCGCCCATCCGGTACACGTCGATGTCGATCCGGTACGGCGTGTGACCCAGCAGCCGCCAGGCGCCCCATACCAACGTCAATATGGCCAGCAACTGCAACAGCCGCCAGGCCAGCCGTCCAGCGGAGGTGGGCCACAACCCAGGTCCGATACGCATCTCGCGGGACAGCCTATCGGGGGGACCGGCGCGTCGGCGCCCTGCGGGGCGGTTGACACGCATTCACGGGCGTAAGTTTCTGGCCGTGCGGTCGCCCTTACCTACGGAGTTCGTATCCAGTGGGCGGCTGCCGTTGTTGTGGTGCCTGATTGCGTTCATCCTGACGTTTTTCGTGACCCGCACCGTGGTGCGCTACATCCGCGCCCACGCCGACAACCCGGGCCCGCGTAAATGGTGGCAGCCGCGAAACATCGGCCATGGTGGCCTCCACATCCATCACGTCGTCATCGGCGTGGTGCTGGTGATGGTGTCCGGGTTGACGATGGTGACCCTGGCGGTCGACGGCGGTGTCCCCGAATTCACCGTCGCAGCAATATTCTTCGGCATCGGTGCGGCCCTGGTCCTGGACGAGTTCGCGCTGATCCTGCACCTGTCGGACGTGTACTGGGCCGAGGACGGCCGCACCTCGGTCGACGCGGTGTTCGTCGCGATCGCGGTGGCGGGGCTGCTGGTCCTGGGGTTCAACCCGCTGTCGTTCTTCGACATCACGGTCTGGCGCGCCGACCAGAACGTGGCCGCGCGGATCATGGTGGTGGCGCTGGCGCTCGTCACCCTGGCGATGGCGGTCATCGTGCTGCTCAAGGGCAAGGTGTGGACCGGGCTGGTTGGGATGTTCATCACACCGCTGCTGGTCATCGGTGCGATCCGGCTGTCGCGACCGCATGCGCCGTGGGCCCGTTGGCGCTATACGCGCCGGCCGAGGAAGATGCACAAAGCGCTGGAACGCGAGCGGTGGCTGCGCCGGCCGGTGGTGCAGGCCAAACTGTGGTTACAGGATGCGGTCGCCGGTATGCCAAAGTTTCCCGACGACGCGGCAGTGGACCAAGAGCTCGACCGCGAGATCCACGCGGCACCCGCGCCGCCGGACCGAACGCCTTCTGAAGTTGGCTGAATGAAGTGGTTGCCTGAATGAAGTTTTTTTACGACACCGAGTTCATCGACGACGGTCGCACCATCGACCTGATCTCGATCGGTGTGGCCGCCGAGGACGGGCGCGAGTACTACGCCGTCTCCTCGGAGTTCGACCCGGACCGGGCGGGGTCCTGGGTGCGCAAGAACGTGCTGCCGAAGCTGCCGTCACCGTCGTCGCAGGTGTGGCGCTCGCGCCGGCAGATCCGGTCGGAGCTGGAGGACTTCTTCAACATCGACGGCGACGAGCCCATCGAGCTCTGGGCCTGGGTCGGCGCCTACGACCACGTGGTGCTGTGCCAGTTGTGGGGGCCGATGGCCGACCTGCCGCCGGCCATGCCCCGCTTCACCCGGGAGTTGCGCCAGTTCTGGGAGGACTGCGGCAGCCCGCGGATGCCACCGCGCCCGCGTGATTCCCATGACGCGCTGGTCGACGCGCGGCACAACCTGCGTCGCTACCGGCTGATCGCCGAGATGATGACGGCGCCCCGGTAACTCAATCGAGGTAGCTCACCAGGCGCGGAACGGCACGCTGGTGACGGTGGCGTCGTTCGGGCCGAACTGGACCGTCAGCTGCAGCGTCCACAGGCCCGGCCGCGGTGCGGTCGCGTAGGTGCTGTGCCAGCGGCCGTCGGGGCCGGCCGTGAAACGCACCGGCAGGGAGGCGATCTCGGCGCTGGACAGGGTGCCGCGCAGCGCCGTCGCGCCGGGGACGGTGACGTCGATCGGGATCGCGCCGTGCCGAGTGGTGTCCAGGTGCACCTGCGCCTGCCGGTCCTGATCCAGTGCGGCGGTGGCAGTGAGTGCCGGACCGTAGGTGGTGCGGGCGGGCGGCTCGCCGGTGAGCACCGTGGTCGTGATCAAGACCAGCACGGCCAGCCCCGTTTCCAGCGGTACGGTGCGACGCAGCCGATCCGGGGTGAGCCGACGCCGGCCCAGAAACGCCAGGGCCACCATCAATGTCACCAGGAAAACCTTGGCGCACAAGGCTATTCCGTAGCCGGTCGACCACAGTGCCTCGATGGGCGACACCTGCCGCCACGCCTGGTACTCGCCGCTGAGCAGGACCGCCGCGACACAGCCGAACGCGACGCGGGACCAGCGCTGCAGCTCGGCACTGCGACGGTTGGGCAGGACCACCAGCGTCAGTACACACAGCCCGCCGAGCCACAGCGCCATGGCCAGCAGATGGATGGTGGTGACGGTGGTGGCCAGCCAGGGGTCGGGCCCCGCGGCGGCGTGTCCCGAGGCCGCGACCGTGACCGCCAGACCTGCGCCCGTGACGACGAAGAGCGGGGTACCGACTCGGGTGCCCCGGACCAGCGCCACCGCCGCCACCCCGAGTAGCGCGACCAGCCAGGTGCCGGTGGTGACGCCGTCGACGGCGTCGATGACGGTCGCCGCGGCCAGCAGCACCCAGCCGAGCCCGGCCAGGACGCGCGTGCGGCGCAGTGGTAGCGCCCACCGCCACACCAACCGGGTCGCCGCGAGCAGCCCGACGCACAACACCAAGCCGGCATATGTCAGGCCGCGGGCGATATCCGACACCGTCGACGACGAGGCGACCGGATGAACCTCCGGCGGCGCGTCCGGCGCCTGCTGCACACCGAAGCTCACCGACCCGGCCACCTCGTGCCCGTCGGCCGACATCAACCGCCATGTGGCCGTGTAGCTGCCGCGCGGCAGGTTCGGCGGCAGGTCGAGTTCGACGATGGTGTTACCCGACCGCTGCCGGACGTCCCGGTCGAACCGCGAGCCGGTGTTCGAAATAACCTGTACCGCACCGGGAATCAGGCGAACTGGTTCGTCGAAGGTCAACGTGACCCGGCTCGGCGCGGCCGGCAGGGTAGCGCCGTCGACCGGGTCGCTGGAGACCAGGACGGCGTGCGCGTGTGCAAGGGGAGCGGGCAGCAGGAGCGCGAGCAGAGCCGCGAGAAGCGCTGCGACCGATCTCAGTTCTCTGGTCGTGACGTCGTCTTTCGTCGGGAAGTTGCCAGGTTAGCGATGCCCAGCAGCAGCGCGACCACCGACACCGCCAGCGCCGTCAGCCCCGGCCACGCCGGTGTCGTGGGTGCCGGTGCGGCTGCGGGCTGGTCGTGGTCGCCGCCGCCGGCGGGCTTCAGGTGCAGGGTCGGAGCCGGGTGTTCGGGTTCGGGCTGGCCCGGGTTGGCCTTCTCGTTCCAGTTCACGGTCTTGCCGTCGCTGTAGGTCTGTACCGCGGGCAGCGACAGCGTGGTGACCTTGGGCAACGGGCCCGCCGAGATGGCGAACACATTGAACTGATGCGGCGGGATGGGCGCATCGGGCGCGGTTGCCTTCCACTCGACGGAGGAGACGTACTCGGTGACCTCGGCGCCGTCGTCGTCCTTCTGTGGGGTGGCCAGCTTCTTCTTGTTGAGGGTGGCCGTCCAGCCGGCCTTCTGCTGGGTGCTGACCGAGATGATCGGCTGGTCGTCGGGCAGGACGACCAGCAGGGCGGTGGTGGACGCGGTGTCCGACTCGGTCGGCACGCGGAAGTTCAGCACGCCCCAGCCACCCTGGGTGGCGTCGCCGGTCACCTTGACGTGGGCGGCGGCCGGTGCGGCCAGCGCGACGGCGCAGGCCGTCGTCGCAGTGAGGGCGACAATGGCTCGAAAAGGCTTGGGGGCATGAAACAGCTTGGGCATGTTGTCCTTTCGGGAGGGGTCAGACGGCCATGACGGCGAAGGCGGCGCCCATCCCGAGCGCCATGAGCAGGTCGGCGTACGGGCGCTTCGGCCCGCGCACCAGCAGGTAGAACCACCACAGCGCGGCAGCGCAGAACCCGACCGCGAGCACGGCGCACACCACCGTGAACCAGCCCGGGGGAGTGACCGCGACGGCGCCGTGGCTCAGGTGCGCACTGTGGTGATCCGAGGCCTGCGCGGTCGCGACCGGCAGCCCGGCGTTGGGGGCCATGAGCACGCCCATGAGTGCCATCGCGGCCATCATCGTGCAGTGGTACACGGGGTGCGGCAGCCCGAGGCCGAACAGCGCCAGGTAGGCGAAGTACAGTGCCCCTGCGGTGAACACGAGGACGTACACCAGCGGTGACACTCGCATACCGGCCGGCCAGAGCATCGCGATCATGCCCACCGACGCCACCGCATGCAGTACCCCGACGCCGCGTTGCCCGGGTGCGCGGCGGCCGGCGCCCACGAACAGCAGCGCTGCCACCGCGAACACGGCAGTCAGCGCCCAGCGCAGGGCGATATCGGCGATCACGCTGTCATTAGTCGCACGGAACCGGTCGTCAGTTCCCGGCAGACTTGAACCGCATGTCGGGTTGCGACCGTTCCAGCGGCGTCAGCACCACACCAAGCCAGCAGACGGCCAAGACCGCGGCAGCGACGAAACCGGCCAGCGGCCACCACACCGGCACCCGCGCCGGCGATGTCTGGCACCACCAGACCGCGCCGAACCCCGCCGCGGTGGCCACCCCCGACAGGTACAGCGCCGCACAACACACGCGAAACCGCTTGCGCCACAGTGCCGTTGCCGATGCCACCGCAGCGAGACTGAACAGCACGGCGACGACCTTCAGCACCCACCGATGGGTTTCCGACCAGCTGACCCCGGCAGACATCGCGAGCACGACGACCGCCGCGGCAGTGGGGTAGCGGCGTGCGGGACTGATCCAGACGTCGTCGAACACCCGGCGCCCGATGGCGCTCAGGGTGCGTTCGAGGTCGATCGCATGGCGGGTGGACAAGCCGAACTCCGTTCAGTCTGCGGAACAGTTTCGCAGAGTTGGTCGGCTGCGCCGTGGCGCGGGTTCCGCGGCGGTCAGCCTGCGCTCTGGTCCTGGTTCCCGGCGCGCAGCAGGTCGTCGCGGGCCCGGGCGACCCGGGAGCGGATGGTGCCGACGGGGCAGCCGCAGATCTCGGCGGCCTCGGCGTAGGACAGGCCCAAGACCTGGGTCAGCAGCAGCGCTTCCCGTCGGTCGGGGTCCACGCCGTCGAGGAGCATGCGGATTTCGACGATGTCCTCGAACCGGGCGGTCGGCTGGTGCATGTCGATGACGGTCTCGGGCTCGATGGCGGCGCTGCTGCGCGGCCGGCACTGCTTGCGCCGGATGTGGTCGACGACGACGCGGCGCGCGATCGACAACAGCCAGGTGCGGGCGGTCGACCGGCCGCGGAACCGGGACAGCGAGCCGAGGGCCCGCAGGTAGGTTTCCTGCGTCAGATCGTCGGCGCTGCCGGGCTCGTCGAGGTAGGCGACGGTGCGCCAGACATCGCGCTGAGTAGCCTTGATGAACTGGTCCAACGCGGCGCGATCGCCCCGACCGGCCGCCAGCGCCAGGCGGGTCACTTCGTCGTCGTCGCCGCGGCTGTTCACAGCCCGACCATATGTGACGAGTGCAGGGAACTCCCAGCCGGGCACGTCCGACCAATATTTTGGGTGGCTCCGCTCCGCAGGGACAATAGGAGGATGATGACGGCCAGCACAGTGGTGGGCAGCGCGGTTGACGCCGCTGCAGCCGCCGACGACGGTGCGGCCCCGCGTCGCGTGCAGTTCGACGTGACCGGCATGT
Source organism: Mycolicibacterium sp. CBMA 226 (assembly GCF_009729075.1). Classification (GTDB taxonomy): domain Bacteria; phylum Actinomycetota; class Actinomycetes; order Mycobacteriales; family Mycobacteriaceae; genus Mycobacterium. The sequence continues at coordinate 14,793 of NZ_VTGY01000030.1, forward strand.
CGTGCAGCGCGTGCTCGGCCCGGGTCGAGCGGACGCTCAACAAGATGCCGGGTGTCCGTGCTTCCGTGAACTTCGGCACCCGCGTGGCGACCGTCGACGCGCTTCCCGACGTCGCCGATTCCGAGCTGTGCGACGCGATCCGCAAGGCCGGCTACGACGCCGAGCCCCGCTCCGGTGTGACCGCCGGCGACCGCGACGACGAAGACCTGTCGCACGCCCGCTACCTGCTGCGCCGCCTGCTGGTGGCCGCCGTGCTGTTCGTCCCGCTCGCCGACCTGTCGGTGATGTTCGCCGTGGTGCCCAGTACCCGGATCACCGGGTGGCAGTGGATTCTGACCGCGCTGGCCCTGCCGGTCGTGACGTGGGCCGCCTGGCCGTTCCACCGCGTGGCACTGCGCAATGCCCGCAACCGGGCCGCCTCCATGGAGACGCTCATCTCGGTCGGCGTGACTGCCGCGACGGTGTGGTCGCTCTACACGATGTTCGTCGGCCATCACGCCACCACCAGTACCGGCATCTGGCAGGCGCTGGCGGGCAGCGACGCGATCTACTTCGAGGTCGCCGCCGGCGTCACGGTGTTCGTGCTGGCGGGCCGCTACTTCGAGGCTCGCGCCAAGTCCAAGGCGGGCAGTGCGCTACGGGCGCTCGCCGCACTCAGCGCCAAGAACGTCACGATCCTGCTGGCTGACGGCACCGAGATGATCATCCCGGCCGAGGAACTCGCCGAACAGCAGAAGTTCGTGGTGCGCCCCGGCCAGACCATCGCGGCCGACGGACTCGTGGTCGAGGGCTCGGCCGCCGTCGACACCAGCGTGATGACAGGTGAGGCGAAGCCGGTCCGGGCGACGCCCGGCAGCAGCGTCATCGGCGGCACGATCGTGCTCGACGGGCGCCTGATCGTCGAGGCCGCGGCGGTCGGTGCCGACACCCAGTTCGCCGGCATGGTGCGCCTCGTCGAGGAAGCCCAGGCCCAGAAAGCCGAGTCGCAGCGCCTGGCCGACCGCATCTCCGCGGTGTTCGTGCCGTGTGTCTTCGGGATCGCCGCACTGACCGCGCTGGGCTGGGCCCTGGCAGGCGCCGGCCCCGACAAGGTGTTCGCCTGCGCGCTGGCGGTCCTGGTCATCGCCTGCCCGTGTGCGCTGGGCCTGGCCACCCCGACGGCCATGATGGTGGCGTCCGGACGCGGCGCCCAACTCGGCATCTTCCTCAAGGGGCACCGGTCGCTCGAGGCGATCCGGGCCGTCGACACCGTCGTCTTCGACAAGACGGGCACCCTGACCACCGGGCATCTGGCCGTCACTGCGGTCACCGCCGCCGACCGCTGGGAGTCCGATGACGTGCTGGCGCTCGCCGCGGCGGTGGAGTCGGCGTCCGAACACGCGGTCGCCGTGGCGATCACGACGGCAGCGCCGGAGCACGAGCCGGTCACCGATTTCCAGGCCGTCCCGGGGCGCGGCGTTGTCGGCACGGTGGGGCAGCGCGAGGTGCGCGTCGGCAAGCCGTCGTGGGCGGCCGGCCGGGCCGCGGTGCCGGCAGCTCTCGCCGACGCGCGGCGTGGCGCCGAATCCCGCGGTGAGACAGTGGTTTTCGTGGCCGTCGATGACGAGCTGTGCGGTGCCGTCGCGGTCGCCGACGCGGTTCGCGAATCGGCGGCCGGTGCCATCGCCGCACTGCACGAGCGCGGCCTGAAAACCATCCTGCTGACGGGCGACAACCCGGCGGCCGCCGCCGCGGTGGGTGCCGCCGTGGGGATCGACGACGTCATCGCCGACGTCCTCCCGGACGGCAAGGTCGACGTCATCCAGCAGCTGCGCGACCGCGGCCGTATGGTCGCGATGGTCGGTGACGGCATCAATGACGGTCCGGCGCTGGCCTGCTCGGATCTGGGTCTGGCCGTCGGCCGCGGCACCGACGTTGCGATCGGCGCGGCCGACATCATCCTGGTCCGCGACAGCCTGGATTCGGTGCCGCAGGCGCTGGACCTGGCCAAGGCGACCATGCGCACCATCCAGATGAACCTGGTGTGGGCGTTCGGCTACAACATCGCCGCCATCCCGGTCGCGGCGGCCGGGCTGCTCAACCCGCTGATCGCAGGCGCGGCGATGGCCTTCTCGTCGTTCTTCGTCGTGTCGAACAGCCTGCGGCTCCGCAACTTCAAGTGATTTGTGCACGATTTTCCGCGGGTGCCGCGGATTTTCGTGCACAAATCACCGCCTGGCGGCGGGTTTAGTGTTGGCCGCGCTGGCGGGCCAGTTCGCGCAGCATCGCGTTGTAGGCGTCCAGGTCGTCGTCGCCGTAGTTGGAGTCGGAGTGCCGGTCCGAGCGTGATGCGGCCCGGCGATCCTGCTTGGCCCACTGTGCCACCAGCGCGATGACCACCAGGATCACCGGCAGCTCACTCGAACCCCACGCGATGGCGCCGCCGAGGTGCTGGTCGGCGCCGATGCTCGACAGCCAGGGCAGGCCGACGAACTTGTAGAACGGGCCGCCGATGGTGTCGGTCATGGTCATGGTCGCGATGCCGAAGAACGCGTGAAAAGGCATGACGGCGAACAACAATCCGAGCCGGCCGAGGAACGGCAGGCGCTTCGGGCCCGGGTCGATGCCGATGATGCCCCAGTAGAAGAGGTAGCCGACGAGCAGGAAGTGCACGCTCATGAGCTCGTGACCCCAGTGGTAGCGGACCAGGGTGTTGAAGATCGGGGTGAAGTACACCGCGTACAGCGACGCGACGAACAGGACGAACGCCACGATCGGATTCGACAGTGCGGCAGTCACTTTCGAGTGCACCAGCCACAGAATCCACTCTCGCGGTCCCGGCGGGGCACCCTCACCCGCGGGCGGCAGGGCGCGCAGCGCCAGGGTCACCGGGCCGCCCAGCACCAGCAGCACCGGGACGAACATGTTGAGGGTCATGTGCTCGCCCATGTGCACGCTGAACATCGCGGAGCCGTAGGCCCGCACTCCCGAGCTGCTGGTGAAAAGCAATGCCGCACAGCCGATCAGCCACGCGATCAACCGGCCCACCGGCCACTCGTCGCCGCGGCGCCGCAGCTTCACGTAGGCGTACACGTACGCGCCCGCGAGCACGATCGCGCCGATGCCGATGAAGGTGTCGAATCGCCAGACCGTCAGCAGCCGAACGACATTCGGCGGGTCGGGGAGTTCGTAGCCGAGGAAGACGTCCCAGGTCGTGTACTTGTGGTGCAGCAGGCGCGGTGCCGTCTGCACCGCCATGGCGGACACCGCGGCGAGTGCGGTGATCGCGGGCAGGCAGGTGGCGGGCCGGGACGGCTTCGCCCGGCGCAGTGCCGCCGCGTCGGTGATCCAGGACGCCGCCAGCGCGATCGCGGCGACGATGGCCCACCGCCCGTAGCCGCTGCCCGTCAGCCCGGTGGGGCCGAGCTGTTCGGCCAGCAGCAGCACGCCGTAGATCAGGGCCGCGGTTCCGCAGGCCACCTGGATGATCAGCACCCGCCGGTAGAGGTCGGCGGCCGGCGGACTGATGACGGCCGCGATCTTCGTGCCGGCAAGCACCGCCAGCGCCACCGCGAACACGATCACCGCGCTGGTCGTGTAGTCGTGGTCAGGACCTTCGCTCGCGTTACCGGTGACCGGCAGCGCCAGCACGCCGATCACGCTGGGCAGCAGCAGCACGACCATGGCGATCCAGCGCACGCTGAACCGGAGCGTCAGTGCCACGACCGCGGCGCACAGGGTGGCGACGATCCAGCCGCGGGACATCTCGGATGCGCCGATGGCCTCGCCCAGCCGTCCGCTCTCCACCAACCGCAGCGCCGGGGCGCCGGCGTCGGTCGCTGCCTGCACGACCACCATGAACGCGGAGGCGAGCAGCCACACCAGCGAAACCCGTTCCAGCACAAGGTGGATGCGGAAGGCCGGCGCGTCGATGACGCCATTGGAGTCAGGCCGGGCAGTCGTGACGACGTAGATCAGGCCGCCGAGGCAGATCGCGCCGGCGAGGACGGCGGTGAAGTAGCCGACCGGTTCGGCGCACGAGGTGAAGGTGCCGGGGTAGCTGTCTCCGGTGGCGACGAAGCGCTGGTCGCCCGAGATGAGCGCGTAGGTGACCAGGGCGACTACCGCGGCCAGATAACCCAATAGCGGCAGTACAAACTTGCCGGCCCGGTCCGCGCCCATCGAAATACCGGCCTTCCACCTGAAGAACTGATCAGAACCAGTCTACGACCAGGCGTCGTAGAAATTTCCCGGGCGCAGGAACTCCTGACGCCGCGGGCCGACCAATACCAGTTGTGAGTCATACCCAACTGCCCGAATCGGATGTCGCGGTCGCGTCCGATCCCTCGGTGTGGAAGCGTTTTCGCCCGGCGTTGCTGCGGCTGCACTTCTACGCCGGCCTGTTCGTCGCGCCGTTCATCCTCATCGCGGCCGTCACCGGCCTGCTGTATGCGGTGATCCCGCAGATCGACAGTGCGGTGTACCGGCACGAGCTCACCGTCGACCATGTGGGCGAACGGCAGTTGCCGCTGGCCGGCCAGCTGGCGGCGGTTCGCGCTGCCCACCCGGAGGGCACCGTCACCAGCATCCGGCCGCCCGCCGCGCCGGACGAGACGACGCAGGTGACGCTCGCGGTGGACGACGTTCCGGCCGACTATGCGCGCACGGTCTTCGTCGATCCGTACACGGGCGCGATTCGTGGCGCGCTGACCACGTACGGCCAGTGGCTGCCGGTCCGGGCCTGGTTCGACGAACTGCACCGCAACCTGCACCTCGGGGCCTTCGGGCGGAACTACAGCGAGCTGGCCGCCAGCTGGTCGTGGGTCATCGCCGGGGTCGGTCTGCTGCTGTGGATCGGACACAACAGGGGACAGCCGCGGCGGCTGGTCGTCCCGGACACGCGGGCGTCCGGGCGTCGCCGGTTGCTGTCGTGGCACGGCACGCTCGGGGTCTGGATCCTTGCGGCGGTGGCGCTGCTGGCCGTTTCGGGAATGACGTGGTCGCGGTTCGCGGGCGAGAACGTCGCCCAGCTGCGGACCCAGCTGAGCTGGACCAGCCCGTCCGTCGACACGGCGCTGCCGGGGCAGACCGCAGGGGCGACGCTCGACGAGGCCACCGCGCTGCGCGGGGCCGACACGACGCTGCAGGTCGCCCGCGATGCGCATCTGCGGACGCCGATGTGGATGTATCCGCCGGCGACGACGGGCCAGGGCTGGCAGGTCGCCGAGCGCAAACGCGACTGGCCGACGCAGTACGACGCGATCGTCGTCGACCCCACCACCAGCAAGGTCACGTCGCGGCTGGACTTCGCCGAGTGGCCGCTGATGGCGAAGATGACCGACTGGGTCATCGATCTGCACATGGGCATCCTGTTCGGCGTCGTCAACCAGGTGGCGCTGGTCGCGGTGGCCCTCGCGCTGATCATCGCGATCCTGCTGGGATACCGGATGTGGTGGCGCCGGCGGCCGACCCGCGGTGCCGGGTTCGCGCTCCCGACGGGCCGACGACGCGGCGCGTTGTCGGCGCTGCGCCCGTACGAGGCGGCGCTGCTGGTGCTGCTTCTCGCCGGCTTCGGGTACTTCGCTCCGCTCTTCGGCCTCACGCTCGCCCTGTTCGTCGGGGTCGACGTGGCGCTGGGCTGGCGTCAGCGCCGGAAGGCCGCCCAGTGATCGCGGACATCTGGCTCCGGTCACTGGTGACCGCGCTGTTCCTGGTGAGCGCGTCGCAATGCATCTATGCCCTGGTCACCGCGCGCCAGGACCGGACCTTGGCGAACCAGATCAGTCGCCTGCTGCATCTGGTGATGGCGGTGGCGATGCTGGTCATGGCCTGGCCGGCGGGTATGGCTGTGCCGAACCGGCCGCCGATGGTGTTCTTCCTGCTGGCTGCCGGCTGGTTCGCCGTGCTCCTGGTGTTGCGCACCGGACACCGGGTCGCCGACGGCTATCACGCGGTGATGATGCTGGCGATGGCGTGGATGTACGCGGTGATGGATGGCCAGGTGGTGCCCGGTCAGTGCGCCGGGACCGCCGCCGACGCGCCGCAGCCGTCGTCCTCGATGCCGTCCATGCCGGGCATGGACATGTCCGGGCCGGCGGCGCATTCCGGCGCGATGGGTGGCTGCGGACATCCGTCGGCGTGGGTCAGCGCCGTGAACTGGGTGATCACCGCCCTGTTCGGCGTCGCCGCGTTGTGTTGGGGCATCCGCTACTTCACGGTGCGCCAGGACCGTCCCGACGCCCCGGCCCGCCTGTGGTTCGCCGTGGTCTGTCAGGCCACGGCGGCGGCCGGGATGGCGATCATGTTCGGCGTGCTGGTCTGACCGGTCCGGGCGCTCAAGCCGCGTTGCCGTCGGTGGGCCACAGATGCCCCCGGCGGCGGCCGCGGGACGCGTTGTCCGGCAGCGTGATGTCGTCGAGCGTGGGTGCCGCGTCGCGGTCCGGCCGGGGCGGCTCGAGCGTGTGGCGGCGCCACACCAGCACCGTGAGCACGACGCCGGCCAGCGCCGGCAGGTGGCTCAGCATGCGGACGGCACCGACCGCGCCGGTCAGTCCGTCGACGACGACGTAGCCGGCGAGTACCAGCGTGAACACGCCGCCGACGACGGCCAGTCCCAGCGCCGCGGCGGGTCGCGCGGCGGCGACCAGCATGGCGACGCCGAGCGCGACGGACCAGGCCGTCGACTCATTGACCACGTGTCCGCCCATCGAATGCCCGACATGAACCCCGATGCTGACGCCCGCCGCCTGCAGCACTGCCAGCACGATCTGGATGACGCCCACCGCCGCGAGGCCGCTACGCACCCAGTCGATGCCGGCGTGGCTGCTCGGCAGCGCTGACGCGGCGGGTTGCGCGACAGTGTCGGCCACTGCGCTCATCCTGGTGCGATCAGAGGTGATCAGTCCGCGCAGCAGCTGCATCTGGCTGGTCATCTGGTCCTGCCACTCCCGGCACTCGGGGCAGGCCGCCAGGTGCTCGTCGACGCGGCGCGCGGGGACGGGTTCGTGCTCACCGTCCATGCGCGCGGACAGCGCCTCCCGGGCAATCTCGCACTCCACATCGTCAATAGTCGCGCACTGGGCCGGGTTTTCTCCCGGTGGACCCAAATCCGTGGATCGATCGGTCTGCCGGTGCCGTTTTGGCGGGTAAATACCCGCTGGTCGGCGCCGGTACCATAGACACGTGAACTGGACCGTCGACGTACCCATCGACCAGCTGCCCGAGCTGCCCCCGCTGCCCGAGGACCTGCGCGCGCGCCTTGCCGACGCCCTGTCCCGTCCGGCGGCGCAGCAGCCCAGCTGGCCCGCGGACCAGGCTGCGGCGATGCGCAAGGTGCTCGAGAGCGTGCCGCCCATCACCGTGCCGTCCGAGATCGAGAAGCTCAAGCTGCAGCTGGCCGATGTGGCCCAGGGCAAGGCGTTCCTGCTGCAGGGCGGCGACTGCGCCGAGACCTTCGTCGACAACACCGAGCCGCACATCCGGGCCAACATCCGGACCCTGCTGCAGATGGCCGTCGTGCTGACCTACGGCGCCAGCATGCCGGTGGTCAAGGTGGCGCGCATCGCGGGGCAGTACGCCAAGCCGCGTTCGTCGGACACCGACTCGCTGGGCCTGACGTCCTACCGCGGCGACATGGTCAACGGTTTCGACCCGGACCCCGCCGTGCGGGTGCACGACGCGTCGCGCCTCGTGCGCGCCTACGCCAACGCGAGCGCCGCGATGAATCTGGTGCGGGCGCTGACGTCGTCGGGTCTGGCGTCGCTGCAGCAGGTGCACGAGTGGAACCGCGAGTTCGTCCGGACGTCGCCGGCGGGTGCCAGGTACGAGGCGCTGGCGGCCGAGATCGACCGTGGCCTGAACTTCATGACGGCGTGCGGTGTCAACGACCGCAATCTGCAGACCGCCGAGATCTACGCCAGCCACGAGGCCCTGGTGCTCGACTACGAGCGCGCGATGCTGCGGCTGTCCACCGAGTTCCCCCTCGGCGCCCCTGAGCCTCGTCTGTACGACCTGTCCGCCCACTACGTGTGGATCGGTGAGCGCACCCGTCAGCTCGACCACGCGCACATCGCGTTCGTCGAGACCATCGCCAACCCCATCGGCATCAAGATCGGCCCGACGACGACGCCCGAGATGGCCGTCGAGTACGTGGAACGCCTTGACCCGCACAACATTCCGGGCCGGCTCACGCTCGTCAGCCGGATGGGCAACGGCAAGGTGCGCGACGTGCTGCCGGGCATCATCCAGAAGGTGGAGGCTTCCGGCCACCAGGTGATCTGGCAGTGCGACCCCATGCACGGCAACACCCACGAGAGCTCGACGGGTTACAAGACCCGGCACTTCGACCGCATCGTCGACGAGGTGCAGGGCTTCTTCGAGGTGCACCGCGCACTGGGTACCCACCCGGGTGGCATCCACGTCGAGATCACGGGCGAGAACGTCACCGAATGTCTTGGTGGCGCGCAGGATATCTCCGACGACGACCTCGCCGGCCGCTACGAGACGGCGTGCGACCCGCGCCTGAATACCCAGCAGAGCCTGGAGTTGGCGTTCCTCGTCGCGGAGATGCTCCGCGACTAGCGGTTCTCCCGTGAGCAGTCGTGAAAACCCCCAAAGTCGCGTGATTTTGGGGGTTTTCGCGACTGCTCGCGCTACTTCAGAACAGGCCGTCGAGATTTGTGCCGAGCGTCCAGGCGCCGGCGGCGACCAACGCTGTCAGCGTCAGGATCGCGATGAGCCAGAACAGCACGGCGCGGCGTGACCGCTGCCGGGCCCAGGCGAAGTCCTCGAGGTCGATGCCCGCGAATTGCTTTGGTACCACCGGTGATTCGAGTAGCGCGGGGTCCATCGCCGGATCCATGGTGAACTGCAGGGTGTGCTGCGGCGCCGGCTTCGGTGCCGCAGCCCGGCCCGTCGCCACCGTCGTGCGGTCCGTGCGGCCACGCTGGGCCGCGGTGTGTTGTGCTGAGTTCTGTGGTGCCGGGACACGGAATTCGGGCAGGCCCAGGTCGGTGACGATGGCGGCCAGCTCGGCTGCCATGTCGCCGGCGTCGAGGTAGCGGTCGTCCGGCGTGCGGGCTGTCGCGCAGGCCACCAGGTCGTCGAATTGCTTTGGCACACCGGCGATTGCCGCGCTCGGCGGCGGCACGTCGTGGTCCAGGCGCTGATACGCGACGCTCAGCGGGTTGTCGCCGGTGAACGGCGTGCTGCCGGTCAGGAGTTCGTACGCCAGGATGCCGACGGAATAGACGTCGCTCCGGGTGTCGGCGTCGCCGGTGCTGACCTGTTCGGGGGAGAGGTACGCCGCGGTGCCGAGGATGACGCTCGTCGACGTGATCTTGGCCTCAGCTACCGCGCGGACCAGCCCGAAGTCGGCGATCTTGACCTCGCCGCTGTCCGAGATCAGGACGTTCTCGGGCTTGATGTCGCGGTGCACCAGGCCGGCCTCGTGGGCCACCGCCAGGCCGTCGAGCATCGGGGCCAGCACGGCTGCCACCGCGTGCGGGGGCATCGGGCCGCGCTCACGCAGCAACTCGCGCAGCGTGCCGCCCTCGACCAGCTCCATCACGAGGTAAGGGGCCGCCCGGCTCATATCTCCGCCGCCCTGGTCGTAAACCGCCACCAGCCCAGGGCTTTTCAGGCCGGCAGCGGCCCGGGCCTCGCGCTGGAATCGCGTCAGGAACTGCTGGTCGCCGGAGTACCGCGAATCCATCACCTTGAGTGCCACCAGCCGGTCCAGCCGGGTGTCCAGGCCGCGGTACACCGTCGACTTGCCACCGCTGGCAATCGGTGCGTCAACCCGGTAGCGCCCGTCCAGCACCGTACCGATCAGTGGATCGGGTTGTCGGGATGGCTGCACCCGGCAATGGTACGGCTCTAGAATCACCCGGGTGAGCAGCATTCCGGCCGCAGAGGACGTTATCGGTCCCGATGAAGCGGTCTACGACCTTCCCACGGTGGCATCCATGCTGGGTATGCCGGTGACCAAGGTGCACCAGCAGCTGCGGGACGGGCACCTCATTGGCGTGCGCCGGAATGGTGCGATCGTGGTGCCGAAGATCTTCTTCGACGCCAAGGGCCATGTGGTCAAGTCGCTGCCCGGCCTACTCATCGTGCTGCGTGACGGCGGTTACCACGAAACCGACATCGTGCGTTGGTTGTTCACCGCCGACGAGTCGCTGACGTTGTCCCGCGACGGCACCACCGAACGCACCGCCAATGCGCGCCCGGTCGACGCGCTGCATTCGCACCAAGCTAGGGAAGTGCTGCGCCGCGCCCAGGCTATGGCGTACTAGGGCGTACCAGCCGGCTCGGCCGTCGCTGTCTCGGGCTCTGGCGCGTGTGCCAGCGAGTACCAGGCCGCTACCGCGCATCCCGTCGCGAGGATGACGTGCAGCCAGGAGTACATGCCGTGTGATCCGTCGGGTTTGAAGATCACCATGATCCAGGTCGAGAACCCCGCGATCAGCGCGATCGCCGACCGGCTCTGCGCCAGTGCCGACACGATCGCCAGCGGCCAGGTGTAGTACCAGGGCAGTGCGGCGGGTACGAACAGCACCACGACGGCCATCACGAGCGCGATGCCGATCAGCGCTTCCCGGTCGGTGTGGCGGAATCGCCACCACAACAGGGGAAGTGATATCGCGATGATCGTGATACCGATGATCCGGGTGACGTCGAGCACCGCGTAGAAGCTGACGGTGGTGAACAGGCCGCCGATCCCGTGGATCAAGTTGGCCACCGCCGTCGGGATGGTCAGCCAGTTCACGATCTTCACCGAACCGGCCAGCGCCGTCAGCCAGCCGAGCCCGACGCCGGCCGCGACCGTCACCACGGCGAACACCACGGTGAAGATCACGCCCGAGGCGGCCGTGGCGGCGATCCAGGTGCGGACCGCGCCCCACGGGTGCCGTTCACGCAGCTGGCGCATCCAGACCCACACCATGAACGGAAGTGCCAGTCCCGCGGTGGCTTTCACCGCCACGGCGAGGGCGATCAGGCTGACGCCGGCGATGGGATGCCGTTCGAAGGTGAGCGCGATGGCGGCCATCATCAGCCCCACCATCAGCATCTCGTTGTGGACGCCGCCCATCAGATGGATGATCACCAGTGGGTTGAGGACGCAAATCCACAGGGCGGCAGCGCCGTTGGCGCCGACGTGCCGCGCGACGCGGGGCGCCGCCCAGATCAGCATGATCAGGCCGGGCAGCATGCACAGGCGCAGCAGCATGGTGCCCTGCACCACGTGGTCGCCGACGATCATGGTGACGAACTTGGCCACCAGGATGAACGCCGGCCCGTAGGGCGCGGTGGTGGTTGTCCAGATGGGACTCACGTTGTCCAGCAACGAGTTCGGGTTGTCCACCGGCCCGACGAGGTAGGGGTCCAGCCCGTCGCGCAGCAGCGCGCCCTGGGCCAGGTAGGAGTACGTGTCGCGGCTGAACACCGGCACGCTCAGCAGCAGCGGGGCCAGCCAGAAACCCGTCGTCGCGATCATCGTGTAGTCGGTCGCGGTGCGGTCGACCACGCGCCGGCCGAGAGCCAGCCAGGCAACGAGCATCAGGGCCACGCCGGTCCACAGCAGGATCGACGACACGACCAGGCCGTGGCCGAACCGGAACCACGACAGGTGCATCGACTCCAGCAGGGGATCGTGCTGCCGGGTGCTCCCGGCGCCTAATCCGCCCAGGGCGATCAGGATCGCGCCGGCGAAGCCGAGCAGTGCGGGGCGGCCTTCGTCGGACCGCCCGAAGGCGGTCAGCCGGGCCAGGCCCCCGGGAGCCGTGGTCGAGGTCGACATGGTGGCCAACTACGCAGACCGGTTCGACGCGCGCCGGGCGAGTTCGGTGAGCCCGGCCTTGGCCCCTTCGTCGATGGGTGCCGCGGCGAGTGCGTCCAGTCCACGTTGGGTGAGCAGCGCGATGCGCTGTTCGACGGCGGCCAGCGCGCCCACGGACTCGATGACGCCGCACAGCTCGCTGACCTGGTCGTCCGTCAGGTCGGTGCCGATCGAGTTACGCAGCAGGTTCGCCGCGGCCGGGTCTGCGTTCTCGGCCAGTTCCACGGCCTCGGCCAGCAACACGGTGCGCTTGCCCGAGCGCAGGTCGTCACCCGATGGCTTACCGGTGACCGCCGGGTCGCCGAACACCCCGAGCACGTCGTCGCGCAGCTGGAACGCGATGCCCAGGTCGGTGCCGACGGAGTGGAAGATCTTCTGTACGTCAGGCCGGTCGGCGGCCGCCGCGGCGCCCAGCTGCAACGGCCGGGTGACGGTGTACGACGCGGTCTTGTAGAGGTTCACGTTCATGGCCGAGGCCACGGTGTCGGCGCCGCTGGATTCGGCGACGATGTCGAGGTACTGCCCGCCGAGGACCTCGGTACGGATGTGCGCCCACACCTCGTTGACACGCCGGCGCGCGTCGACGGACAGGTCGGCGTTCGCGACGATGTCGTCGGCCCAGGACAGCGCCAGGTCGCCCAGCAGGATGGCCGCGGACAGCCCGAACTGCTCGGACGACCCACGCCAGCCCTGCTGGCGGTGCCTGTCGGCGAACAGCCGGTGCACCGTCGGCAAGCCGCGCCGGGTCGCCGAACAGTCGATGACGTCATCGTGGACCAGGGCGCAGGCCTGCAGCAGTTCCAGCGCGGAGAACAGGCGCAACACCGCCGGGTCGGCCGGGTGCCCCGGATCGGGTGCGACGGCGCGCCAGCCCCAGTAGGCGAACGCCGGGCGGACCCGCTTGCCGCCGCGCAGCACGAATTCTTCGAGTGCTCCCGTCACGTCGGCGTAGGCGTCGCCGATGTAGGCGCTGTCCCGCCGGCGTTCGGCGAGATAGTCGCGCAGTTGATCTGTGATGGCATTCGCCAGCTCGCCAGCCGACGGACCTGCGGCATCGACGCTCAGCGCGCGTCCCCTCTCCTGACCCCGAAATTGTGCATCCAGATTAGAGGGTGTCGGGTGAGCGGTCGGACACAGTGACAAAGTCACTCATCGGACGCGGTGACAAAGTCACTCATCGGACGCGGTGACAAAGTCACTCATCGGGCACTGCGGCGAACTTGGGCGAGCGGTCGCGGCTCGAGTACGCGAGACCGCCGATGACGGCGGCGCCGGCGAAGGCCAGGATGGCCATCCAGATCGCGGCCGTGGTGAACGAGCGTGCGCTCGGGTCGGTGTAGCGGGCCTGCGCCTTCATGGTGGTCACGATGCCGGGCTTGAGCTTCCACTGGACGATGTCGCTGGCCACCCGCTCGCCGTTGGTCGAGGTGACGTCGCCGGGGAACGCCACCGACAACGTGACGTCGGCGTCCGGATCGCTCAGCGTGGTCAGGTCGACGCGGCCTTCGAGGATCACCAGGTCACCGGCGCGGCGCAGCGAGATGTCGGCGCCGGCCGAGTCGCGGCTCAGGTTGGCCAGCTGGGGCACCTCGGAGAAGGTCAGGTCCGAGAACACCGCCTCGGAGCCGACATAGTCGTCCTTGCGGTAGTCCGAGACCGCCACCTTGGACGCGAACGGCAGGCTGTTCGTCAGCTGCGGACCCTTGTCGTCCGAGTTCTTGGCCTTGGCGGCGGCCACGATCTGACCGGACACCCGGTCGTCAGTCGAGACGGTGAGCGAGGTGTGGACGCGCACGCAGCCGACCGCCAGGGGGAGCAGCATCAGAAACAGCAGGACGGCACGCAGGCGGCGGCGGCGGTTCACGCCGTTATCGTGCCAGATCGGGGCCGTCACAGCGGTAGCGATCGGCCGAGGATGGCGAACGGCCGCGGATCACCGGGGAAGAAGTAGCTGCGCATGACGTCGTGGAAACCCAGCCTGCGGTACAGCCGCCACGCCCGGTTGCCTTCGCCGAGGATCTCCGGGGTGGACAGCAGGACGTGAGATTGCGCCGAGCCGGCGAGTAGTCGGCGGGTCAGTGCCTCGCCGAGTCCTTGGCCCTGCGCCCGCGGGTGGATGTGCAGCTCGGTGAGTTCGAAATACCCGTTCAGCAACTGCTCGATGCGTTCGCTGGGGGTGCCGACGTGGCGCAGGCCCGCGGCGACCTGCTGGTACCACCACTGATCAGGGGCGCCGCGGTAGCCGTAGGCGACGCCGAGCATGGGTGCGGACCGAAGTGCCGTCTCCGGCGACTCGTCGGGCGTGGGAACGTCGAACGCGGCGACGCCGGTCCAGCCTTCGCGTCGAGTGTGCTCCAGCCACATCGAGGCGCGCTGGCGTTCGGTGCCCCGGGGATAGCGCATGGCGTCGACGTAGACGGACAACGCGTCGTCTAGTCGCTGCTGCATGTCGGCCGGCGACAGATCGGTCAGGAGCGTCGCCACGGTGTGAGCCTTTCGGTGCGGCTTGGAAGTCTTGGGAACATCGGTGTCGGGTTGCTGAACAGGCGCTGTCGCCCGGCCGACGTCCCAGTCTTACAATTCGGGAGTCTGAAGTATGTGGTACGTGTCTGTGTGACCTCGTATCATGACTGTTAGGTATCCGTGACCACGGGTGCAGACGTCAGGAGCCGCTGCGGGCAGCGGTGTGAGTTGGGAGGCGCGGATGCCACTCTCCGATCATGAGCAGCGCATGCTCGACCAGATCGAGAGTGCGCTGTACGCCGAGGATCCGAAGTTTGCCTCGAGCGTCCGGGGCGGCACGCTGCACGCGCCGTCGGCGCGGCGGCGGCTGCAAGGTGCGGGGCTGTTCGTCCTGGGCTTGGCGTTGCTGGTGCTGGGTGTGGCATTTCGGATCCTGTGGATCGACCAGCTGCCGATCCTGAGCGTCGTCGGCTTCGTGGTGATGTTTGCCGGTGCCGTGTTCGCGGTGACCGGGCCCCGGGTGCTCTCCAAGGAGAAGTCGTCGCCGTCGTCGGGCAAGTCCAAGCGCGCCCGTGCCGGTAATTCGTTCACCAATCGCATGGAAGACCGGTTCCGTCGCAGGTTCGACGAGTAACTGCGGACGGATGATGCAGGGGTAGCCGATTCGGCTGCCCCTGTTTTTTGTTTTCGGCTCACGCTGTTTTGTTTTCGACCCGCTGCGGCCCGTCGGGTGATGGTGTGACGCACGACACGCCGGATCGGTAGCGAAATTTGCCGGCAGCGGCGCGTGTCCCAACTTTTCAGGGGCCGTGCTCCCTGACTCCCCACAACGCCCCACCGCGCTCCCGGACGGCTCTCCAGCTGGGATTTTCGTGCGCAGCCAAGCGGTTTGACGCAGTCCTCCATCGCTGAGTTCGTGTGATTGCTGGGTCGGGTGGGGCAGATAAGGTCATTTTTAGACTTTGAATGGAGAGAAGTGGGGGATTGTGGGGTAATGTGGCGGACATCGGAGAGATAGGCGGGAGGTGGCCTGGTGTTTCTGGGCACCTACACGCCGAAGCTCGACGACAAGGGGCGACTGACGTTGCCCGCCAAGTTCCGTGATGCACTGGCAGGAGGGTTGATGGTCGCCAAAAGTCCAGATCACAGCCTCGCCGTGTACCCGAGGGCCGAGTTCGAAGCCGAGATTGCGCGCCGCGTGGCGAGCACTCCCCGGAACGACCCCGCCGCCCGTGCCGACCTGCGCGTTTTCGCCGCGGGTGCCGACGAGCAGCACCCCGACGCCCAGGGCCGCATCACCCTGTCCGGCGATCACCGTCGCTACGCGAGCCTGACCAAGGAGTGCGTCGTGATCGGGGCGGTGGACTACCTCGAAATCTGGGATGCCGCTGCCTGGCAGACCTACCAAGAAACTCACGAAGAGAACTTCTCCGCGGCAAGCGATGAAGCGCTCGGCAGCACCCATTGACCTGCAGGCCCGTGCAGCGTGGCCTCTGCCCGAACCGGCCCTGGCGTACTTCCCCAACGTCAGGTTCGCCTCGGACAGAGACCTCGCTGCAGGGGCCGCACAAATCCACCAGCTGAAGCCTTTTGGGGGTGTTGCGTTGACCGATCGTCGGCCGCACATTCCGGTGCTGCTGGACCGCTGCGTCGAGCTGCTGGCACCGGCACTCACCCGCCACAGCGCCGACGGTGCCGGCGCCGTCATGATCGACGCGACGTTGGGTGCGGGGGGCCACTCCGAAGCCTTCCTCACACGATTCCCCGGCGTGACGCTCATCGGCCTGGACCGCGACCAGACCGCGCTGCGGCTGGCGGGGGAGCGCCTCGCGCCGTTCGGTGACCGGGTGCACCTCGTGCACACCCCGTACGACGGCATCGACGAGGCCCTGACCCAATCCGGTTACCGCCCAGGTGAATTGGACGCCATCCTGTTCGACCTCGGGGTGTCCTCGATGCAGCTCGACCAGGCCGAGCGTGGTTTCGCCTACGCGCAGGACGCGCCGCTGGACATGCGGATGGACCAGTCCTCCGGCCTGACCGCGGCCGATATCCTGAACACCTACGACGCCAAGACGCTCACCCGCGTCCTGCGTGAGTACGGCGAGGAGAAGTTCGCCTCCCGCATTGCCGGCGCGATCGTCCGGGAGCGGGCCCGCCGCCCGTTCACCACGACGACCGAACTGGTCGAGCTGCTGTACGCCGTGATCCCGGCGCCGGCCCGACGTACCGGTGGACATCCGGCCAAGCGGACGTTCCAGGCGCTGCGGACCGAGGTCAACGGCGAACTCGACTGTCTGCGCGCGGCGATACCCGCGGCGCTGGACGCACTGCGCCCCGGCGGCCGAATCGCCGTCGAGGCCTACCAGTCGTTGGAAGACCGAATTGTCAAGGGGTACTTCACCGATGCCATCGCATCGCGTACGCCGGAGGGCCTGCCGATGGAGCTGCCCGGCTACGAGCCCCTCTTCACCTCGTTGACCCGGGGCGCCGAGCGGGCCGACGAACACGAACTCGAACTGAATCCGCGTAGCGCGTCGGTTCGCCTGCGCGCACTGGAAAAAGTTGTCACTAGGGGAGGTCTGTGATGGCAAAGCGGCCAGCACCGGTACGCGGCGGCACGGCTCGACGGGACGCCGACCCGGATCCGCGCCGGCGCACCGCCCGCGGTGGCAATGTGGCCACTCGCCGGGGTGGTGCGGAACCCGCGGCCCGTCGCGACGTCGGCAAGCGGGAAGCCAAGCGCGACAACAAGTCTGACGCGCGCGTCAAGCGCGGCAAGCGCGACGTCCGGCCGCAGCGGTCCAAGCCGGCCGGTGCGGGGCCGCAGACCACGCCGTTCGCCCGGCCCACCGCGGCGCCGTCGCGCCCCAAGAGCGCTTCGCAAGCAAAGGCCCGCGCCAAGGCTCGGAAGGCCAAGGCGCCCAAGGTTGTTCGCACTCCGTTGCGGGAGCGGCTGATCATCCGCATCGCCGAGATGGACCTGAACCCGCGGCACCTGATCGCGCGCGTCCCGTTCGTCGTGCTGATCATCGGCGCGCTGGGCATGGGCCTGGGCGTCACGCTGTGGCTGTCGACCTCCGCGGCCGAGCGGTCATACGAGTTGGGCCGTGCCAAGGAGATCAACAAGGCTCTGCAGCAGCAGAAAGAGGCCCTCGAGCGGGACGTGCTGGTCGCGCAGGCCGCACCGGCCCTGGCCGACGCGGCCCGCAACCTCGGCATGATCCCGTCCCGCGACACCGCGCACCTGGTGCAGGACCCGACCGGCAACTGGCAGCTGGTCGGCAGTCCCAAGCCGGCGCAGGGGGTGCCGCCACCACCGCTGAACACGCCGC
>NZ_VTGY01000031.1 GCF_009729075.1 Mycolicibacterium sp. CBMA 226
AGCGTGGGACACGAAGGCCTCCTGGTTGATGAAGCGGTTCCTCGACAGCTCCACTTCACAACCGGAGGCCTTCACCTGTCACACAGGCTCACCGATACCGGACGGGACAACCTCCCTGGACATCACACCTAGATCGGGTCAAATGACGAAATCCGCCATACCCCATCAATTTTCGTGAGCCCGACGTTCACGCTGCTGGCCGATTGCGTCGGTTCAGGATTTTCGCGACTGGTGGTGGTTTGGTTCAGGAAGATCAGTACGTGTGCGCTGTCGGCGTGTGCGTCGATTGTGGCGGCACGGACGACCGATGCGGCGGCGTGAATGTCCTTCTGTTTGGCGGCCGGCGCGACGAATTGGTCGGCGAATTGGCTGTAGTACGTCAAGAATCCGCCGGTGAGGTGCGAGCGCGCCGCAGCGAGGTCGTGATCCAAACTGGCCGGCGCATAAGACAGTAACGCCACGGCGCCGTCGGATGCGGCTTTGGCGACCTGTGTTGTGGCCTCGGCGCTGGCTCGGTCGCTGCGGTAAGTGGTGAAGTACACCGCACCTGCGGTGCCGGCGCACGCCAGCACGAGGCTGGTGACGGCGATGCGCCGCCACCGCTCGGCGAGTCGCCGAGTCAGTCGCTTCGCGTGGTCGGGGTTTGACGTGGTGTGCTCCGGTACGTCGACGCCTTGATCGTCAACGACCGAGCAGTCGTCGTCGGGACGATCACCGTCGACGTCCTCGGGAGTGGCGTTCTCAGCGGTGTGGGGGACTGCCGTGTCTGCGGTCATGGCACGAACTCGACTTTCGACATCTTGAGCTGCGCTCCGTCTCTGATCATGGTGACACTCAGGCGCCAGTTGCGTGGTTGCTGGTTGGTCCCTGCGGTATTGCTCACCGTTGTCGCGGCGGTCACGAGTACCACAGCCGAATCCGGCGTCATCGATTCGACGGCTGCGCTGCGTACCGTCGCCGTTGTTGCTGCCTTGGACTCGCGGGCAACCTGCACGAAATCCTTTGCATCGGCTTGGAAATCGTCACGAAACTGCCCGGTGGAATTGGCAATGATCTGCTGGACATTGTCCTCGGCCTTGGTGCCGTCGATCGACATCAGCGTGACGACTGCTTGCGACGCAGAGGCGGCGAATTCTGCCTTCCGCTGCAGCTCGCTGTCGAACTGGCGGTCGTAGTGGAGCATGTAGCCGGTTGCCGCAAGTAGTGCGGCACTCGCCAGGACGGCGACGGTGGCCAAAGCCGCTGACAACTTTGGGCGGTGTAACCGCCGCCGTCGCCTCGTCGACGACTCCTGCGGTGTACCGGATTCGGCGTCAGCGGGATCTGATGCCGAGTCGGCTGCCGGTGCGCGAAGCCCTTCGGCTCGTGCGCGCGCCGCTGCGGCCAGCTCTTCTGCGGCGAGGGCTTCGGCTTCCGCTTGGCTGATGAGAGCCAGGTCGAAAGCCTGCGACCGGTCGTCCTCGTCAGCTGTGCCTGGGGCGTTCACCTGCGTTTCGGCATCGGAGCGGCTGAGTAACCGCATGATCCACCTCCGGTTCCCTGCTGGTCTTGGGTACTGGTGCCCGTTGGTGCCATTCCCGTTCTGGCCATGATCATTTCGACGCTAATGTGGTCCCGATCGGAATGGTGACGGATTCCCGCCCAGCGGTTGACGTCCGCCGGGTTGCTTGGGGAGTCACCAATTTCGCCGTGAGCAAAGTGCACCGCTGGGGCCGTCGGCGCGGGCAACCACCGTGCCGTCAACGGTGAGCGTGCAGTGGAGCATTTGTCCATTTTGGGTCGGCTGGCCGGCAGTAGTGACGGTGACCATCGCCCAGTGCTCGGGGTCTGTCAATAGGGCTTCGTGGACCCACGGTCGTCCGGGCTCGAGATGCACGTCGTCTCTCGGGCTGAATTCATAGGGGTTGTGGCTGTATTCGGCCCAAGTGGGCGGTTCGACGTCGCGGTAGTAGATGCCCGCATTGGTGGATACGTCGGCGGTGACCGTGTACGTCACACGGTGAGGCGCCGAGTCGCTGTCTGCGTGTACGGGCTGCGCTGTCGCTGTGCCCAACGCGATCACCAATACGGCGCCTGCCGCCGCCTGGCGTGGTGCTCGATGGATTCGCATCGCAGATGTCCTTCACTAGCGGTGGCCGATCGTCGATCGAAGACCCGTGGTCAACGGTGACACACCGCCGACCCCTTCAGGGCGCGATGACCGCCTGGCGGGATTTTGTCTGTCGCCCAATGCGGAAAGTTGGACAGTAGTAGCTGTTCCGGCTGTGCGGCAGCATCTTTCGATGAACCTATGTGGTCGGACTCGCGCCGTGTGGGGTCCACCATCGGGCGTCAGATGGGTTCGGTGCAAAAGGAGCGGGTCATGCAGATATCAACGACATCGATCGCTGCAACGGCGGTGACCGCCGTGCTGATGAGTGGGTGCAGTTGCGGCATCGCCGACGCGTCGAACGACTGGGGTCTCAATGGCACCTATGTCGCGACGTCCAACGGGGAATGGGCGAAGACCAACGATATCTATCACGATGAGGCGAGCATCCGCAGCACGTGGACCATCACGACCAAGTGCAGCTATCCGACCGAATGCACCGGCACCGTCGCCAGTGACTGGGGATGGACCGCGCCCATCTACATGAAAAGCGGTGTCTGGTTCGTCAAGAAGACGGTGGACAACTGGCAGCCGTGCGGGGATGGCAGCGCAGGCCCGGGACTTCAGGTGTTCAGGTTCTATCCGGCTACCTCTGATGGGGCCGGTGCGGATCCGAACTCGACGACGCTGATGGGCGAGGACTCCACCACCGGCGTCAGCGGCTCGTGCGGCAGTAGCAGGGTCGTGTTCATCACGATGCCCTTCAAACTGGTCAAGGTCGCCTGACGCGGGTGCCTTCAGGGGCCGGCACATGGTGAGAATGCGCCGGCCCCAAGGTCAAACACATCAGGCTGTGAACAGGTCCCGCCACGTTCGTTGACCGCTCTGCGGAGCCAGATCTTTTTGGCGGTAGACCCGGCCGTCGGGAGTGGCGTAACGGCCGGTGGCGGGATCATAGGTGGCGATGGCGACCGACGGTCCCGCCGAATTCTTGGGACTGAAGGCGCTCGGAGCTGTCGGCGCAGGCGTGGCAGCCGCGGGCGGTGGGGGAGCGTCCGGTGCGGGCTCGCCGGCCGGCGGCTGACCGGTTGCCGGCCCCGGCGTTCCGTTGATGGGGCCGTAGATCGTGCTGTCGTGATCGACGCGAGAATCCGGCGGGATCCCCTGGGCGAGCAGGTTCGGGTCGATCGGGTACGGCCCCAGCGCATGCTGGCGCATCGCGAGCGGCTCGAAAGGCTGGTCGCTGTCGCAGATTTCAACGGTGGGAGCGCGCTTGCCCGGGTTGCCCATACATGGATAGTTTCGCGCCCCCCGCACACCGATCGGCGAATCCTGCGGCAGCTTGCAGTACAAACCGTCGGGAGTGTCGATATCACTGGTGTCTGCCGGTGAGCGCCAGGAGGACGGCGGTAGGAAGCCCACCGTGCAGGCCGGCGGATCGCTGATGTTCAGGGTGAAGTCACCCAACGCCATGCCCGTCGGATTGTTCTTGGGTGCGCCGTAGGACTGGGTGGACGACACCACCGGTGGCAGGAGCACTAATAGCTGTTCGAGGGACGGGTGGTAGGTCACCGCCACCTGGCCGAGGCTGGTGAGGTTGGCTAAGAGCATCGGCAGAGTGGGCTTCACCTGGTT
The DNA here is from genome assembly GCF_009729075.1 of Mycolicibacterium sp. CBMA 226. Lineage (GTDB taxonomy): Bacteria > Actinomycetota > Actinomycetes > Mycobacteriales > Mycobacteriaceae > Mycobacterium. Next base: position 3,725 of record NZ_VTGY01000031.1, read on the forward strand.
GAACAGGCGCGAGCCTTCGTCCGCCGCGCCTGGCCCCTCTTTGAGGAGCGTCCTGACTTGGGGGTCGTTCTGAACCAGTTGCCGGCTGATTCCCGCGACGCTGTGGGCCCAGGTCCGGATGGCGTCGACGGATTGGGCCTGGCCGTCGAGCAAGGGCCTGCTGTCATCGATGAGCGCGCGAGACTGATCGCTGACGCTGTTGGCGTCTGCGATCAACTTCGATGAGGAATCCAACAGGGATCCGGCGTCGTAACCAGAGCCGTTGAACGCCTTGAATGTTTCGTCGAGCAGTGGACTGATCTTGTCCTTCGGGATGCTGTTGATGAGCGCGCTGGCTTGATCGAGCATCGGTCCGACCGCTTGGGGAATCGACGTTTTCGATGCTGGAATGACCGACCCGTCGTGCAGGTAGGGGCCGGCGTCGTTATGGGGTTGCAGGTCGACATACTGCTCGCCGACGGCGGACACGCTCAGTACCGCAGCGTGGAGGTCTGCGGGGACCTTGGATGCTTGGTCCAACGACAGGGTGGCGACGGCACCGTCACGAGTGGGCCGGACCTCGGTCACCTTGCCGATCTGCACGCCGCGGTAGGTGACGTTGGAGAACCGGTACAGGCCCCCGGTGGCAGGCAGCTGCAGGCTGACCGTCATGCGCCCGAGTCCCAACAGTGTGGGCGCCTGTAGGTAGACGACCAGCATCACTGCGATACCGATGATCGAGGCGGCCGCGAAGAGGCCCAGCTGAATGCGTACGAAACGGGTGAGCATCAGTTGGTGCCCCCGTTCGGACTTGTCGGCGCGGCGGGTACCGGAGCCGGCAGCGTTGCAACAGCTTTCGGCGGCGCGGTCAGCAGCGTGCCCAGCGGATCCTTGGTGTAGTTGGCGTACCAGGGGTCACCTGGAGCGGGAACCAACGGGGCTCCTTCCTGTCCCCAGCGGGTGCCCAGCAGCAACCCTCGCTTGAGCCGGGGGATCGTGAAATCGAAGGTGATGAATTCGTTCAGGTAGTCGCCACGAATGCCGCGGTCGATGAAGTTCTGCGGGTAGGGATACGTGGGTGCGAACGCCAGGACAGTACCCAGATTCGGCCCGACGTCGGCCAGGGCGCGGAGAGTCGGTTCCAGGTTGCGCAGGTTGGTGACCAAGTCGTCTTGGGTGGCTTTGATCAGCTTGGTGGCAGTAGTGCTGAACACGCCGAACTTCTCCAAGGCTGTTGTGATGCGGGGCTGCTCTTTGATCAGGACATCCAGCGCGGGCGGGATCCGTTGCAGGGCTTGGGTGATCACGTCGCCCTGGCCTGCCATGGTTCCGGCCAGGCGAGTGAGCGCGGTGATAGAGGCATTGATGTCATCTCGCTGATCGGCGAAGATGCCGACCACATTGTTGAGCCGGGTGAGCATGTCGCGAATCTGGTCTTGCCGACCGCTCAGCGCATTGTTGGTCTCGGTGACCAGTTCACCGATCCGGCCGAGCCCGCCGCCATTGACGAGGACCGAAAGCGACGACAACGTCTGCTCCGTTGATGGGTACGTCGAGGTCCGGTTCAGCTCCAGGGTGGTGCCGGGGGAGAGCCGTCCGGAAGGCGCCTGTCCCGGCGGTGGATCCAGCGCCAGGTGCATGGACCCGAGCAGGCTGGTTTGCCCAACTGTGGCAACCGCGTTCGCGGGAACGATGGTGCCCGGTTTGACCGACACCTCGACGTCGGCATGCATGTTGCGCACCGCCATCTTGGACACGCTGCCCACGATCACGTCGCTGATCATGACGGGCGAATTCGCTTCCAGGGTACCGACATTGGCGAGCTCGATGTGATAGGTCGTGGCGTCGGCCCCGCGTCCCACCGTGCCCGGCAGCGGCAACGAGTTCAGCCCGTGGAAAGCGCAACCGGTGACCGACACCAGGGAGCAGGCCGATATCGCGGCCAGGCGGGTCAGGGACCGTCGTGTCATCACGGGGTGCCTCCTGGGTTCGGCGCTGCGGGAGCCGGCGCGGCTTCTGCGGGAAGCAGAAGGTCCCGCACAGTGGGTGTCTGTGACGAGGGCGCGGCGCCGGCCAATGGCTGGGGGATCGGCGCGCCGGGGAACAATGCGGGTGCCGGATCTGCCGGTAATCCGTTGGGCACGTACGCACCTGGAGGCCCGGGTGGCGCGCCCCACCCGGCAGGGGGCGCCACGTCATTGGCGCCGGTGTATGCCGACACGGCCGGGGGCTCAGCCTGGGGTTCGGCGTGACTTCCGTTTCCCCCGGGCGCAAGCTTGGGGTCGGTGTACACGAGATTCTCCGGGCTGGGTGCCTTGCGCAGATAGACATTCGTCGGCAGCGGCAGGTAATTGAAGTTGATCAGAGACAGCGCCGGGCCGAGATACTGCGCGCACAACTTCGATGACTCTGCTGCCGTGGCATTCTTGACCGCCGCGATTGCTGAGCACACCACCGACACCGGATCGGCGAAGTTCGACATCGCGAAAGCGCCGACGGCCGTACCACTATCAGGGTTGTAGATGTTGTAGCCGTTCGCGATGGCGTTGGGCGCCACGTGCAGCACATTTTCCAGCTTGAGTTTGTTGTCGACGAGGTTCTGCGTCACGTTCGTCAACTGCTGCAGCTGTTCGACGGTCTGATCGCGGGTACCCGCGACGAAGCGCCGAACCTCGCCGACGGCCGCAGCCAAATTGGTCAGGGCGGCGTCGAGATCGGATCGCGCGCCGTCGACGACGCTCGTGACACTTGCGAGGCGGTTCTGGAACTCGACGATCTGGGTGTTGCTGTCGCGCAGCGCGGTGACGAAAGTCTGCAGATTCTTGATGATCTCGACGACATTGCCGCTGCCGTGCGCCAAAATGCGTCCGATGCCCGAGAGTTGGCTGATCGCCTGGTGCAGCTTCTCGCCATTGCCATCCATCGCGGTAGCGGCGCTGTCGATGAAACGGCTCAGCGACGTGGCAGAGGAACCGCTGACCGGCCCCAAGTCGGTGGTCAACCGCATGAGTTGGTCTTTGACCTGGTCCCATTCCACCGGCACCGCGGTCCGTTCAACACCAATCTGTGCACCGTCGGCCATGGTCGGCCCGGCATCTTCGTACGCGGGCGCCAACTGCACGTATCGGGCGGCCACCAGGTTCTGCGCCATGATGATGGCTTTCGCGTCAGCTCGGATCGGCACCCCGTGATCGATCGCGAGCGTCAGCCGGGCTTGGCTGCCGGCAGGTTCGATGCTGGTGATCGTTCCCACTTTGACGCCGGCGACGCGGACTTCGTCGCCAGGGTAAATCGCTGTGGCGGAGGTGAAGTACGCGGTGATGGTGGTGGGACGGAAGATCGTCTGCCGTACCAGCAGCACGCCGCTGACCAGCGCCAGCACCACCAGAAGGGCCGCTGCGATGCGGGTCAAGGGTTTGCGATGGCGGGTGATCATCAGTGGCCTCCCGGAATTCCGTTGTGGGGCCAGGGGAACTCGGCGCGCGGGCCGGCGTTGTCAGGCGGCTGGCCGGCGTTGGTGCCGCGACGGAATCCGAAGGCGTAGTCGAGGAACGGTTGAATGGTTTGCGAGGGGATGAGGTTGCCGACGAAGGCGTTGTAGTACCAGCCATTGTTCACTGATTCGCCCTGCGTGACTTGGTATTTGGCCAGGCCGGCGAGGGCCTTGGCGATATTGTCGCGATTCTTTACAAGAATCGCGGTGACGGAGTTGACCTTCTGCAGGGTGGGCGCGAGGACCTTTTCGTTGTCGTGCACGAGTCCGGACAGTTGCTGAGAAAGTGCCGACGTGTTGGCCAGCAGATCGACGATCGCGTGCCGTCGTTGGTCGAGCACTCCGGTGAGCGCGTCGGCATCGAGCAGCAGGGTGTTCACCTGCGCGCTGCGCTGCGACAGAATGCCGGTGACGTCGGCCGCGTTCTTTAATAGCGCGGCCAGGGATTCGTTGCGGCTGTTGAGCGTCCGTGACAGGCGGCTGAGCCCATCGAACGTCGGTCCCAGTTGTGGGGCCATCCGGTCGATGGTGTCCGACAGCGTATCCAGCGAGTGGGTCAGTGTTGAGGTGTCGGTGTCGGCCGTGTTTGTGGTGAAGTCACTGACGGCGTCGGTCAGCGAGTAGGGAGACCCGGTGCGGGCCAGGGGAATGGTGTCGGCGGCGTGCAGGCTACCGGTTCCGGCGGGCTCCAAGGTCATCATCCGGGCACCGAGGACGGTACCCGTCCTGATGTGCGCGGTGGTCTGCGTGCCCAGAGTGACCGTGCCGTCGACAGTGAACGTCACGAGGGCTTTTCCACGACTGAGGGTGACGGCGCTTACGGTGCCCTTGGTGACGCCGGAGACCTTGACGTCGTTTCCCGGCGACAGTCCGCCGGCGTCGGCGAACACTGCGTGGTACCTGATCGACGTGGCCCACGACCACAGCTTCTGCGGTTGAAGGCCGATAGCGATGATGAGGATGATCAGCACCAAACCGATAAGCCCGGTGCGCATCAGTTGCGATCCGCGGTATTTCAGCATCAGGGCTCCCCGCAGCGTCCGGTGTTCTGCATGATCCAGGGGAAGTACGCGGTGCGACCTTGCAGATCCGTCACGCGGACGTTCATGCCGCACAGGTACTGGTTGATGAAGCTGCCATAGGCACCGAGGCGAACCAGTTTTCGGTAGTTGGCGGGCGCCTTCTGCAGCGCGAGATCCATACGGGCCTTGTCTTTGTCGTTGTCCAGCAATGTGGCCATTCGGTTGAGCTGGTTGACCGTTCCTGCGAGAGGCGGGCGGGCCTGCGTCATGAGTTCCGCCAGGGGACCCGTTCCGTTGTCCAGAGCGGTTATCGCCTCCCCGATCGGATCACGCTGCTGAGACAGCCCGGTGATCAGCTGTTGCAGGCGGGTGACGGCGCCAGAGAATTTGTCGCCGTCCTTGGCGACTGTCGCAACGACAGCGTTCAGGTTGTCGATCAACTGTTGAACCGTCTGCCCGTTGTCGGCCAGTGCGGTCGTGAATGAAGTCGTCTGAGCCATCAGCGATTCCATGGTTCCGCCCTGGCCCTGCAGGATCTGGATCAGGGAGTTGGTCAGCGCGTTGACGTTCTGGGCGTTGAGTCCCTGGATGACGGGCTTGAGGCCGCCCAGTAGCAGGTCGAGATCCAACGCGGGTTCCGTGCGGTCGGCCGGAATCTGCGTGCCGGCCTGCTGGATTTTTGTCGGCCCAGGGTTGTCCACGAGCTCCAGGTAGCGATTGCCCACCAGATCGAGGTAACGCACAACAACGTTGGTGCCGGTGGTCAGTACGACGTCGCGATCGGCGTCGAAACCTACGACCACGGTGTTGTCAGGCCGCAGCGCGATCTTGTCGACCGTCCCTACCCGGATACCCGCGACTCGCACGGAGTCACCGACTTTGAGGCTGGAGGCGTCGGTGAACACGGCTGAGTAGCTGTTCGTTGAGCCCGTCCGGTACTGCCCGAGGATCGCGAAAAGCGCTGCGGTCACCAGGAGCATCGTGATGCCGAAGGCGCCGAACTTCACAGCGGTCGAGTTGTGATGCGTCATCCTGGCTGCCCTGTCTGAGCGGTGTTGCGAGGCGGTCCGTCGATCGGGCCGAACAGGGCTTGCTTGAGGGCATCGGAGTTCAACAGGATCCCTTGGTTTCCGTACTGTGCGGGGTTTGCGTTGATGTCGGTGACCACGAACGGTGGCCGCTCCCCGAAGCCGACGTTGGGCAGGCCCATACACTGGGGTCCGCCCGACGCGGCGACCTTCGGCAGGTTGCCGGGATAGCGGTAGCGCTCTGTGCCCAGCAGGAACGAGTCCAGCAGCATGATCCCGGGCAATGGTTGCGGCGGTCCCATCGCCAGCGGCTCCATACCCTTGAGTGCGCAGGTGAGCGCTTGGTTGTATTGGTTGGTCAGGCTGGTCGTGGGCACCAATACGTGCATGGCATCGATGGTCGCGTTGCTGTTAGTACTGACCACGTCATTGCCGATGTCTGCCAATCCGATGGCGCTCAGCAGTACCGTGTCGAGGTCGTGCTGGCGCTCGACGATGGTGTCGCTGAGCCGGGATGCGTTGCGTGCGGCGTCCATCAGATCGGGGCCGGCATCCGCGTAGGCGTCGAGTACCTTTGGGGCCGTGGCGATTTCCTGGCTCATGGTGTGAAGACTCGGATCGATCTTGGTGAGCATGGCATCGAAGTCGACCATGGTCTGACCCAGCTTGTTGCCGCGGCCGCCCAGCGCCTGCGCCATGGCTCCGAGTGTCTCGTTGAGCTTTTCGGGTTGTACTTGGGAAAGCACATCCACCAAATGCTCGAACACCGTATTGATCTCGACAGTGACGTGGCTGGCGTCGAGAACCTGTCCCGCGTGCAGCGACTGGGCAGACGGTTCCGCCGGCGGGACGAGGTCGACATACTTGGCGCCGAACACTGTGCTCGACACGATCTGTACCCCGGTGTTGGCCGGAATCAGCTGCAGGTAGCCAGGATTCATCGCTAGATGGATGGCGGCACTTCCGTCTGGTAGGTCTTCGATGGCGGCTACCTTGCCCACTTGGGCGCCATGCAGTTTCACCTTGGCATCGGGGTTCATGATCAGGCCCACGCGCGAAGACAGCACTGTCACCGGTGCCGTGGCGGTCGCTCCACCGCGGAACAACACGACGGCGCCGACAACCAGCGCGGCGGTGATGCCCATCGCAGCAACGCCGGTGAGCAAACGTAATGAATCACGTGACATTCGATGCCTGCTTAGCCTGAGAGGTTGAAGTTGCCGTTGGACCCGTAGATGGCCAGTGAGATCAGCAACGTGATGGAGACGACCACGATCAGTGAGGTGCGGACGGCGTTGCCGACCGCCACGCCCACCCCGGCCGGGCCTCCGCTGGCGAAGAAGCCGTAGAAGGTGTGCAGCAGCAGGATCGCGAGGGCCATCAGGACGGCTTCCAGGAATGACCAGAGCAGGTCGATGGGATTGAGGAACGTGTCGAAGTAGTGGTTATAGAGGCCGCCGGACTGCCCCAGCAGCACAACGGTGGTGAATTGGCTTGCGAGGAAGGACAAGATCACAGCGATGGCGTACAGCGGGGTGATCGCCAGCATTCCGGCCGCGATGCGCGTGCTCACGAGGTATTCGACAGATCTGATGCCCATGGACTCCAGCGCATCGATCTCTTCGTTAATCCGCATCGCGCCCAACTGGGCGGTGACGCCGGCACCGAAGGTGGCCGCCAGACCGATGCCGGCGACGATCGGCGCCGAGATTCGGACGTTGATGAATGCGGCCAGGAATCCGGTCAGCGCTTCGATGCCGATGTTGCCCAGCGAGCTGTAACCCTGGATCGCCAGCACGCCGCCCGTAGCGAGGGTCAGAAATCCGACGATGACCACGGTGCCACCGATCATCGCCAACGTGCCTGCGCCCATGCTGATTTCAGCGATGAGCCGGATCACTTCGCGTCGGTAGTGCGCTGCGGCGTACGGCACGGCCGCGAGCGCCCGGCAGTAGAACAGGATGTGATCGCCGATGCCGGCGGTGATCTTCGCGGGCGTGTGAACGGCGCGGGTCAGCCGTGGGTAGGTGGACCGGAGCGGTGCTGTGGTGCGAGTCATCGGGTCGTCATCTGGATTCCGATGGCGGTGACCACCACGTTGACCACGAACAGGGACATGAACGCGTACACGACGGTCTCGTTGACTGCGTTGCCGACCGCTTTGGCTCCGCCGCCGGAAATGGTGAGCCCGCGGTAGCAGGCCACAACGCCCGCGATGAGGCCGAACAGTGTCGCCTTGACGCAGGAGATGACGACTTCGGGAACGCCGGTGAGGAGCGTGATGCCGGCGGCGAATGCACCGGGGTTTACGTCCTGGACGAATACCGAGAACAGGTATCCGCCGAGGATGCCGATGATGACCACAAGACTGTTGAGGAGCAGCGCGACGAGTCCGGAGGCCAGCATGCGGGGAGTGACCAGCCGCTGCACCGGGTTGATGCCGAGCACTTCCATGGCGTCGATCTCTTCCCGGATGGTGCGCGATCCCAGGTCTGCACACATTGCGGTCGCGCCGGCGCCGGCCACGATCAGCACCGTCACCATGGGCCCGACCTGTGTGACAGCACCGAACGCGGCGCCGGCTCCGGAGAGGTCGGCGGCACCCAGTTCGCGAAGCAAGATGTTGAGGGTGAAGGACACCAACACGGTGAACGGGATCGCGACGAGGAGCGTGGGTGCCAGAGACACGCGGGCGACAAACCAGGACTGGTCAAGGAATTCGCGCCACTGGACTGGCCGCCGGAACGCGAATTTGGCTGCGTCGGCCGTCATGGCGAACAACCCTCCGACCGCTTGCAACGGACCGGCGAACGATCGCTGCGGCATGACGTACTCCGTTTCTCTAGCGGGGACCCGCGAGTCGATGTGACCCGGGACACGTCCCACCGAGGAAGATTGGCAGTCGCGCTTCGGGCCCCGCCATCGTGAATCCCTCCCACCGGGATTTCGGGAATGGCGGCCGTATCGTTCAGTGAGCGGGAAAAATGATTGACCCAGCCACCTCACGGGACGGACTCTGCCCGGGCGGCAGTGCGGGTTGTGGACGGTTGAGATGCGGTGTTCGGGCTACACCACTTCGGTCACGCGCACCACACAGAAGTCGGCAGTGATGCACTCGCCCGGGTCAGGTGAAAACGATTGCGGCTCAGCGTAGTTGCCGTCAGGCCACATTCTCCTCGTCGTGTCCGCCGATTGCCTTTTGCGGGGAAGCAGTGGCCTCGGCGGAGGAGTGTTTGCGTTGCCAAGAACTGACCACCAAGCTGAGTCGCTGCAGCAAGTCGTCCAGGCCGGAGCGCTGTTGGCTGATGGCAACGACATTGGTAACCCAGATGTCGGCTAGTATCTCGGCGACATCGCGGTGCAGGTATGCCGCATGCCCGTCGTCCAAGGCTGTGTAGAAAATCTGAATCAGCTGCTGATGGACGGTATCCGCCAGGGCTGAAGCCTCCGCGCGGGCATACAAGTACGGTCGGATTACGGCATCTGTGAATCGAGGAGACGAGCATAGCGAAGCGGTGAGCGTGCGGGTTGTCTCTAAAACCCTTTGGCAGCAGTCTGATTCGGAGCTGTCGAGTTCGGCGGAGATGGCAGAGAAGTCGCGGAGCCATCGGTGCAGGCATGCCAGCATCAGGTCGTCTTTTGAGGTGAAGTAGCGATATAGGGTGCTCGGCGCTATGCCCGCAGTCGCGGCGACCGAGCGGATTTGGCAGTCAACGGTGCCCAGGGCGGCAAGTGTCGTCGCGGCCGCGACGATCCGTTCGTAGCTTTCCAGTCGACGACGCGGATCCGTCAGTACCAGCTTCGCCGACGCGGCATCTCCAGGGTCATGGTTCGGCATCATCGGCTCCTTCGTGCGCAACTGCTCTTGGGTTGCTCTCCGGCTCAGGCGGACGCACAACTAGCTACAATCGCCGCACCTCCGCAAATGCTGGTGCTACAACGAGTCGAAATGCACTTGTGTACTTCGCATTCAGTGTAGGAAAGGCCTCGGACCGGTCAATGGAGACGGTAAGAAGTACCGGTGATTGCCAGCCAGGCGGATTCCCGGCCAGCGGGATGTGCTGCGCAGCGCGGCGGCCCGCTACGTTTCCGCGAGGCGTTTGAAGTTCAGCAATTGTCGGCGCGCCATCACCAGGTCACCCAGCGACAGCAGTGGGGCGACAAATCGCATTGATTGCGGCGCGGCGAGTTTCAATACCAGCCGCGTTGAGTGGTCGTCGATCGGGGTGAGCCGATACGACATGTAGCCTCCCATGATCTGTGCCGTCAACTGCACCTCGTGGTCGACTGCGAGAATTCTGCCTAGCGGTCGCCCGCCGCTGGCACTGAATGGATCGCCGGGCTCGGGATCGCGGAGGTTGCGCAGCTCGCGCGGTGATCGACGCCCGAGGTTGTCTATCCAGTCGTAGGAGTACGGCGCGAGGCGGACCTGAATAAGCCACGGCCACAGGCGTTCTGGAGTCGTATTCACCGTGACGCCGCGCCACGCTTCAAGTGCAGGGCCGGTGACGTAGAGGTCACAGTCGTACTCCGCGCGAGTCTCAGCGTCGGTGACGCCCCAACGATCTCCGATCATCGCACGCTCACCTCCTCAGCGGCTCAGCGCAAAAACTGCCCGGCGTGATTGGCCAGGTCGAGCACGGGCTGGGGGACGGCTCCGAGCGCGAGGGTGACGAAGGCCGTCAGTCCGATCATCGCAGTACTCAGGCTTCCCGACTGCACCTCGGGGCCGTCCTCGACCGCATCGGTGAAGAACATCAGGACGATCACCCGGACATAGAAGTACGCGGCGACGGCACTGGCGATGACGCCGATCACCACCAACGACGCGGCGCCACCTTCGGCCGCCGCTTTGAAGACCGCGAACTTGCTGACGAATCCACTGGTCAGCGGAATGCCGGCAAACGCCAGTAGAAACAGCGCGAACACCACACCGAAGAACGGATGCCGACGGCCCAGCCCGGCCCACCGGCGCAGGTCGCCTTCCTCGTCACCGTCGGACCGCCGCACCACACTCACCACCGCGAACGCGCCGAGTGTGCTGAACCCATAAGCGAACAAATAGAACAACGATGCCGACAGGCCGCTGTCGTTGAGTGCGATCACGCCGGTGAGGATGAAACCGGTGTGGGCGATCGACGAGTACGCCAGCATGCGCTTGACGTCGTCCTGGGCGATGGCGATTACCGTACCCACCGCCATGGACAACACCGCGATGATCGACAGCACCGGCCGCCAGTCGTTGGCGAGTGCCGGCAGCGCCACGTAGCAGACCCGCAGCAGCGCGCCGAATGCGGCGATCTTGGTGGCCGACGCCATGAAGGCCGTCACCGGTGTGGGCGCCCCCTGATAGACGTCGGGTACCCACGAATGGAACGGAACGGCACCGACTTTGAACAACAGGCCGACGCACAGGAGCGCTATTCCGATGAGCCCCCACGAGGCCGGTCCGCGGCCGGCCGCGACGCCAGACAAGCTCAGGCTGCCCGAATAGCCGTACAGCATCGCGACTCCGAAGAGGAAGAACGCGGACGAAAAGGCGCCCAGCAGAAAGTACTTGAGCGACGCTTCCTGGGACAGCAGCCGATTCCGGCGCGCGAGGCCACACATCAGGTACAGCGGCAGCGACAACACCTCGAGCGCGACGAACATCGTCAGCAGATCATCTGACGCGCCGAACAGCAGCATGCCCCCGAGCGCGAACATCGCCAGGGGGAACACCTCGGTCTGTACCACGCCGGCTTTCAGCGCGATCTGCTCGGCGGCGCTGCCCGGCACTGTCGCGGCCTGCGGAGTGAAGGCGGCCAGTCCACTGCCATCCGAAACTCGTTGAGCCATCAGCAAGGTCGCCAACAGGCTGACGCCCAACAGGGTGCCCTGCAGGAAGAGCGCCGGACGGTCAATGGCGATCGCGCCGAGGACCGCGGGCCGGCCGATCGCCGAGCCCAGGTGCAGCGCCTGGGATACCACCGCGAGCAAGGCGACCGCCTGCCCGCCGATGCTCAAAGTGACCTGGGTACGGTACCGCGCTGAGCGCGGTGCGAAAGCCTCCACGAGCACGCCCGCCAACGCGATGCTGAAGACAATCAGCATCGGAGACAGCAGGCCGTATTCGACGGATGGCGCAGGGATGGGCGTCACCGGGCGACCCCCTGGGCAATGCTCGCCGAGGTATGTCCGACAGCGGGATTGATGATGTCCAGGGCCGGCTTCGGGTAGATGCCCAGCACCAACAACAGGGCGACGAGCGGCACCACTACGGCCAGTTCGCGCGGTACCAGGTCACGCAGCTTGTCGTTGCCGTCGGCGACGGGGCCGGTCATCATGCGCTGGTACATCCACAAGATGTAGAGCGCAGAGAGCACGAGGGCGGTAGCCGCGACGGCGGTGACAGCCGGGTAGTGGATGAATGTGCCGACCAGGACCAGGAATTCGCTGATGAACGGGGCGAGTCCGGGCAGTGACAGCGTGGCGAGGCCGGCGATCAGGAACGTGCCGGCGAGGACCGGAGCGACGGTCTGCACGCCACCGTAGTCAGCGATGGCTCGAGACCCGCGCCGGGACACCAGGAATCCGGCGATCAGGAACAGTGCGGCGGTTGAGATGCCGTGGTTGACCATGTACAGCGCGGCGCCGGACTGCGCCTGCTCGGTCACCGCGAAGATGCCCAAGATGATGAAGCCGAAGTGCGAAATCGAGGTGTAGGAGATCAGGCGCATGACGTCGCTCTGACCGATGGCCACGATGGCGCCGTAGACGATGCCGATCACCGCCAGCGCGATGATTAATGGCCGGAATGTCGCCGCCGATGAGGGGAAGAGCTGCAGGCAGTACCGGAGCATGCCGAAGGTCCCCACCTTGTCGACGACGGCCATCATCAGGACGGCCGTCGCCGGCGTGGCCTGCACGGCCGCGTCGGGCAGCCACCGGTGCAGCGGCCACAACGGTGCTTTGACGGCGAACGCGAACATGAATCCGCCGAACAATGCGTTGGCCAATCCCGGGCTGATGGTCAGCGTGCCGGAGCGCGCGGCGTCCGCGACAGCACGGAAATCGAACGTGCCGTGGGTGAATACCGGGCTGTTGGCGGTGGCCACGTACAGCCCGATGACCGCGGCCAGCATGATCAGGCCGCCGAACAGGTTGTACAACAGGAACTTCACCGCAGCCTTCGACGCTGCGGGCCGGTCCGCGCCGAAACCGCCGATGAGGAAGTACATCGGGATCAGCATGGCCTCGAAGAACACGTAGAACAGCAGGATGTCCAGCGATACCAGGGAAATCAGCACCATCGACTCGACGGCGAGGATCAACGCGAAATAGGCGTGCGTCGACTTGGCCTGTGCGCCCGCGTCGTTCGTGTCACCGTCGTGCCATCCGGCGATGATGAGCAGTGGTACCAGGACGGCCGTCAGCGCGACCAGCACCAGGGCCACGCCGTCCACACCGAGGATGTAGCCGGTGCCGAACGACGGTATCCATGGATGGTTCTCGACGAACTGATAGCGCGCCCCGGCCGGGTCGAACCGCAGCGCCAACACCAGCGCGATGACGAGCACCACCAGCGCGACCGTGAGCGCGGTCCAGCGGGCGAATGCCCGTGCGGCAGAGGGCAACAGGATCACTGCCGCACCGCCGGCCATCGGGACGGCCCACAACGCCGTCAGCCACCACATTCCGGTCACCACACCCTCACCGTGAGAATGGCGGCCGCAATCAATGCCGCTCCGGCCAACATGGACAGTGCATAAGACCGGGCGAACCCGTTCTGCCAGCGTCGGAGGTCCTGAGACCCGCTGCGGACCAGAGCCGCCAGCTCGCGCGTGACGCCGTCGACCGCGACGTCGTCGAAGTCGACCAGGTCGTTGGTGAGTCGCCGGCCCGGTACCATCAGGACCCGCTCGTTGAACGCGTCGCCGTACAGATCGTTGCGGGCAGCCACCGTCAGCCCGGAGACGTTGACCGGCGCACTGATCGGGATGGCCTGCGTCGCATACATCCGGTATGCGATCGCGACGCCGACCCCGACGACGGCGAGTGTGATGACGGTGAGCAGCCAGGCGGGGATGGCGTGCTCGGGCTCCTGGTAGCCGACGATCGGTTCGAGCCAATGCGCCAACCGCCCGCCGACGGCGAACAGTGCGCCGGCGCCGATCGACCCGCCGGCCAGCAGCACCATGGGCCAGCCCATGACCGAAGGTGATTCGTGGGGATGCGTCTCGGCACGCCAGCGCTTTTCGCCGAAGAACGTCATCAGCATGACGCGGGTCATGTAGAACGCGGTGATGCCCGCGCCCAGCAGGGCGGCGCCGCCGAACAGCAGCTCTCTGGCACCACCGGCGGCGAATGCGGTCTCGATGATCGGGTCTTTTGAGAAGAACCCCGACAGCGGCGGTATCCCGATGATCGCGAGATATCCCATGCCGAAGGTGGCGAACGTGACCGGCATGGCGGTGCGCAGTCCGCCGTAGCGGCGCATGTCGGTCTCGTCGTCCATGGCGTGCATCACCGAACCGGCGCCGAGGAACAGGCCCGCCTTGAAGAAACCGTGGGCCAGCAGATGCAGGATCGCGAGCGCGTAGCCGGCCGGGCCGAGCCCCGCCGCCAGCATCATGTAGCCGATCTGGCTCATGGTCGACGCCGCGAGGGCTTTCTTGATGTCGTCCTTGGCGCAGCCGATGACCGCGCCGAACAACAGCGTGACCGCCCCGACGACGGCGACCGCCAGCCGGGCGTCGGCCGATTGGTTGAAGATCGGTGCCGACCGCACCACCAGATACACGCCGGCCGTCACCATGGTGGCCGCATGGATGAGCGCCGACACTGGTGTCGGGCCCTCCATCGCGTCCCCGAGCCAGGACTGCAGTGGCACCTGCGCGGACTTGCCGCAGGCCGCCAGCAGCAACAGCAGGCCGATGAGCGTCGTGGTGGTTGCGGCGAGATGCGGTGCCTGCGCGAAAACACCCGTGTACGAGAGGGTTCCGGTGTGAGCGAACATCGCCGCCAGGGCCAGTGCCAGCCCGATGTCACCGACGCGGTTGACGACGAACGCTTTCTTCGCGGCCGTCGCCGCCGACGGCTTGTGCGACCAGAACCCGATCAGCAGATACGACGCCAGACCGACGCCTTCCCACCCGACGTACAAACCCAGGTAGTTGTCGGCGAGGACCAGCAGCAGCATGGCCGCGACGAACAGATTGAGGTACGCGAAAAAGCGCCGCCGTGCCGGGTCATGCGCCATGTAGCCGATCGAGTAGATATGGATCAGCGCGCCGACGCCGGTGATGAGCAGTACGAAGCAGACCGATAGCTGGTCCAGCCGCAACCCGAAGTCGACCTGGAGCTGTGCGACCGGAACCCAGGAGAACAACGTCTCGTGCACCAGCCGGGAGTCGTTGTCGCGACCGGACATTGCGACGAACTGGGTGGCGCCCACCAGGAAGGCGCCGACCACGGTGGCGCAACCGAGGAGATGGCCCCACGCGTCGGTGGCCTTGCCGCCGAGCAGCAGTATTGCCGCGCCGGCCAGCGGCAGCGCGATCAGCAACCACAGGGATGTCATCATCGTCACTGCTTCAACAGGCTCGCGGCGTCCACCGACGCCGATCGCCGGGTTCGGAAGATCGTCATGATGATCGCCAGTCCCACCACCACCTCACACGCAGCCACCACCATGGTGAAGAACGCCACCACCTGACCGTCGAGTCCGCCGTGCATCCGGGAGAACGTGACGAACGCGAGATTGGCGGCGTTGAGCATCAACTCGACGCACATGAACATGACAATGGCGTTGCGGCGCACCAGCACACCGGCCGCGCCGATGGTGAACAAAAGCGCCGAGAGATACAGGTAATTGGTGGGATTCATGAGGCGTTCCCATCATCGAGAGACACACTGCGTCGGGGCAGGATGGCGCTGACGGACATGTCGGCGTCCGAGCCGTCGGGTAGCTTCGCCGGGATGTCCACCGCGTTGTGCCGCGCGAAAACCCCGGGGTTGGGCCGCGGCGTCGGATGCCCGCCGGCGGCGAACCGTTCGATTGCCAGCTCGCGCTGGGTCTTTCGGCGCTCGAACCGTTCGCGGTGGGTCAGGACCATGGCGCCCAGTGCGGCGGTGATGAGCAGGGCGCTGGTGGTCTCGAAGGCCCACAGATAGCGGGTGAAGATCAGCACCGCCAGCCCTTGGACGTTGCCGGCCCGGTTCGCGTGCTCGAGGCCGGCCGATCCGATGCTGAAGTTCGCTCCGAGGCTGCCGATGCCGGCGATCACCGCGATGCCGAAGCCGATGCCGGCCACGACGGCGGCAATGCGTTGTCCCCGAATGGTTTCGATCAGCGAGTCCGCGGAGTCGACGCCGATGAGCATGAGGACGAACAGGAACAACATCATGACGGCGCCGGTGTAGACCACCACCTGGACGACGCCGAGGAACACCGCATCCTGAGCGATATAGAGCATGGCGAGGCTGATCATGGTGCTGGCGAGGAACATTGCCGAGTACACCGCTTTGGGGGCGACGACCATGGCGATGGCGCCCAGGACCGACACGGTGCCGAGCACCCAGAACGTCACGGCCTCTCCCGTCACTTGGCCGCCTCGCGCCGGGACAGTCCGTCCGCGGTGACATTGCCGCGGTAGTAGTCCTCGTCGGTGCTGCCCTCGGCCATGGCATGGGGCGGTGCGGTCATGTCTGGCTTCAGCGGCGCCAGCAGCTTGTCCTTGCCGTAAATCAGGTCGGACCGATTGTCGTCGGCCATCTCGTAGTCATTGGTCATCGTCAGCGCCCGGGTCGGGCAGGCCTCGATGCAGAGCCCGCAGCCGATGCACCGCAGATAGTTGATCTGGTACACCCGCCCGTACCGCTCACCGGGCGAAAACCGTTCCTCCTCAGTGTTGTCCGCGCCTTCGACGAAGATCGCGTCCGCGGGACACGCCCACGCGCACAGTTCACAGCCGATGCACTTCTCGAGGCCGTCGTCGTAGCGGTTGAGTTGATGGCGCCCGTGATAGCGGGGTGCCACGGGGCCGGGCTGCTCCGGATACTGTTCGGTGACCGGCTTTTTGAACATGGTTCCGAAGGTGACGCCGAAGCCGGCGATCGCGTCGATGAATTTGGGCCTACCGGGCATGGTGTACCTCCTTGGCCGGGATGGGCGGCACCGGGAAGGCGCCAGGCTGCAGTTCGGCTGCCGGGGCACCAGTGCGAGCCGACTTGCGCCGCAGCGTGTTCCACAGCGCTCCGCCGATGGTCACGACGGCGATGGCGGCGGCGAAGGTCAGCACGACGGGCCAGCTGTCGTAACCCTGCAGTCGTAGCGTCCGCACGATGCTGACGATCATGATCCACGCCAGTGAGATCGGGATCAGCACCTTCCAGCCCAACGCCATGAACTGGTCGTAGCGCAGCCGGGGGAGCGTGGCGCGCAGCCACATGAACAGGAAAAGGAATGCCCACACTTTGCCGACGAACCACAGCAGCGGCCACCACCCGGTATTGGCTCCGGGGATGAGGCTCAGTGGCCACGGGGCCTGCCAGCCGCCGAGGAACAGCGTGGTGGCCAGCGCGGACACCGTCGTCATGTTGACGTACTCCGCGAGCATGAACATCGCGAACTTCAGCGACGAGTACTCGGTGTGGAATCCGCCGACCAACTCGCCCTCGGCTTCGGGCAGATCGAAAGGCGCCCGGTTGGTTTCGCCGACCATCGAGATCACGTAGATCAGGAACGACGGTAGCAACAGGAAGACGTACCAGCGGCCCTGCTGCGCGGCCACGATCTGCGACGTCGACATGGTGCCGGCGTACAGGAACACCGCGGCGAACGACAGCGCCATCGCGATCTCGTATGAGATGACCTGCGCGCTGGACCGCAGCCCACCGAGCAGCGGGTAGGTGGAGCCGGACGCCCAGCCCGCCAACACGATTCCGTAGACGCCGATCGACGTCACGGCGAGGACGTACAACACCGCGACCGGCAGGTCGGTCAACTGCAGCGGGGTTTCATGCCCGAAGATGTGGACCAGCGGCCCCATCGGGATGACGGCGAACGCCATGATCGCCGGGATCACCGAGATGATCGGCGCCAGAAGGTAAATCGGCTTGTCGACCCCGGCCGGGACCAGACCTTCCTTCAGGGCGAGCTTGACGCCGTCGGCCAGGCTCTGCAGTAACCCGAACGGGCCGACCCGGTTGGGCCCGATGCGCATCTGCATCCAGCTGAGCACCCGGCGTTCGAGCAAGATGGCGACGAGCACCGTCAGGACCAGGAAGACAAAGATGCCAAGGGCTTTGGCGAGGACCAGCCACCACGGGTCGAGGCCGAAGGAGGAGAGGTCGGGATAATTCATGGCCTGGCCCCGCTGATCGAGACGACGGCACCCGGGGCCACGCCGAGCGTGGGGTGCACCGTCGATCCGGGTGAGTTCAGCGGCAGCCACACCACGCCGGTCGCCATGTCGGTGATCTCGAGCGGCAGAGTGATGCTGCCGTGGTCGGTACTCACGGTCAGCGCGTCCCCGGCGCCGACACTCGCGGCGGTGTCAGGCGACAGCCGGGCGACGGCCGGACGCGCGGTGGCGGCCAGGTACGGCTCGCCGTCCTGCATCCGGCCGGCGTCCAGCAGCATCCGCCAGCCCGCGAGAACTGCCTGGCCGGGACCGGGGACCGGGTTCGGCGGCGCGGTGAATTCCGGCGCCGCGGGGCGTGGTCCGGTCCAGCACCCCAGCCGGCTCATCTCCTTACGCACCGTCGCGACATCGCGTAGACCGAGATCGATGCAGTGCTCGTCGGCCAGCGCGGCCAGCACCCCCATGTCCGCACGGGTGGTTGGTGGCAGCGCCGCGCCGAAGGAGCGCCCACGCCCTTCCCAGTTCACGAAGCTGCCGGCCTTCTCGACGACCGGCGCCACCGGGAACACCACGTCGGCAAGATCGGTGACCGCGCTGCGGCGTACCTCCATGCTCACGACGAACTTCGTGGCGCTGAGTGACCGCGCGGCCAGCTCTGGGTCGGGCAGATCGGCCAATTCGACACCCGCGACCAGTAGCGCGTCGAGGTCGCCGCCGGCTGCGGCAGCGAGGATCGCGGAGGTGTCGCGGCCCGGTGCGTCTGGGAGTTCGTCCACGTGCCAGGCGACGGCCACCTCGGTCCGTGACGGCAGGTCGGTCACCAAACGCCCACCGGGCAACAGATTCGGGGCTGCACCGGCTTCGAGTGCACCGCGTTCGCCGGCCCGGCGCGGCACCCAGCCGACGCCCGCGCCCGTCCGCTCGGCCAGCCGGGCGACAGCGGAGAACCCACCTGGGACGCCGGCCAATCGCTCACCGGTGAGGATGACCGAGCCGGCCGGCAACACCTCGATGGCGTCGAGCGCACGAGGTTCGCGGCCGGGTGCGGTGGAGATCAGGGTGCCGCCCATCTTCTCCAGGCCGCGGCTGGCGAACGGCGCTACCGCAACAACTTTCAGGCCGTGCTTGCGGAATGCCTTGCGCAGCCGCAGGTAGACGATCGGCGATTCGTCTTCCGGCTCGAACGCCACGAGCAGCACGACGGGCGCCTTCTCCAGGTCGGCGTACGTGACCTGCATCGGCCGGCCCGCGACGGCGGCCGCCAGGAACTGCGCTTCCTCGTCGCTGTGTACGCGATTACGGAAGTCGATGTCGTTGGTGCCCAGGACAATCCGTGCGTACTTGGCGTATCCGTAGGCATCTTCGGTGGTGAGCCGTCCGCCCACCAGGACACCGGTCCGCGCACCGGCCTCTGAGAGCCCGCGGACGGCGACGGCGACGGCTTCGGGCCAGGAGGCCGGGCGCTGGGTGCCGTCGGCCTCACGGATCAGCGGCGTGGTGATGCGGTCACCCTGCGTGGCGTAGGCGAAAGCCCAGCGGCCCTTGTCGCAGTTCCACTCTTCGTTGACCTCCGGATCGTCACCGGCCAAGCGGCGCAACACAGTTCCGCGTCGGTGGTCGGTCCGCTGCGCGCAGCCAGAGGCGCAGTGTTCGCACACGCTGGGTGAGGAGACCAGGTCGAACGGCCGGGCCCGGAATCGATAGGCCGTCCCGGTCAGGGCGCCGACGGGACAGATCTGCACGGTGTTGCCCGAGAAGTACGAGTCGAACGGGGCATCGTTGCCGATGCCGACCTGCTGCAGCGCACCGCGTTCCAGGAGTTCGATGAACGGGTCGCCGGCGATCTGATTCGAGAACCGGGTGCAACGTGCACACAGGACGCAGCGTTCGCGATCGAGCAGGACCTGCGCCGACAGGTTGATGGGCTTGGGGTACGTGCGCTTGACGTCCTCGAAGCGAGAGTCGGCGCGGCCGTTGGACATCGCCTGGTTCTGCAGGGGGCATTCACCGCCCTTGTCGCAGACGGGGCAGTCCAGCGGATGGTTGATCAACAGCAGTTCCATCACGCCGTGCTGTGCCTTGTCAGCGGCTTCCGACGTGAGCTGGGTGCGTACGACCATGTCCGGGCTGACCGTGGTGGTGCACGACGCCAACGGCTTCCGCTGGCCTTCGACCTCCACGAGGCATTGCCGGCAGGCGCCCACCGGGTCCAGGAGGGGATGGTCACAGAACCGGGGAATCTGGATCCCGATGAGCTCCGCCGCGCGAATCACCAACGTGCCCTTGGGCACCCTGATCTGCTGATCGTCGATGGTCAGCGAGACCATCTCGACCGCAGCCGCGCCCTTGGCTGGCTCAGTCACCGTCATACCAGTGCCCCTGTTTTCTCCGCGAGCTGGGGGTACCTCCCGCTTGCGGGGGCACGTGAAAACCCCCAAAATGTCCAGAATTCAGGGGTTTTCGCGTCTGCTCGCGAGGAGATGGTGAGCCTCATGCTCCGGCTCCTTCCGTGGCGAAGACCGTGGCGGCGTACGGATCGAAAGGGCAGCCGCCGTTCAGATGGGCGACGTACTCGTCGCGGAAGTACTTGAGCGAGGACATGATCGGGCTGGCCGCACCGTCGCCGAGGGCGCAGAACGACTTACCGAGGATGGCATCGGAGATGTCGAGCAGCTTGTCCAGATCGGCCGCCTGCGCTTGGCCGTTCTCCAGCCGGGTATAGATCTGGGCCAGCCAGTACGTGCCCTCCCGGCACGGTGTGCATTTGCCGCAGGACTCGTGCGCGTAGAACTGGGTCCACCGCCGGACCGCACGCACCACGCAGGTGGTCTCGTCGAAAATCTGCAGCGCCTTGGTGCCCAGCATCGAGCCGACCCCGGCCATGCCTTCGTAGTCCAGCGGGATGTCCAGATGCTCGGGCGTCAGCATCGGTGTCGACGATCCACCGGGCGTCCAGAACTTCAATTGGTGTCCGGCGCGGACCCCGCCTGCGTACTCCAGCAGCTCGCGCAGCGAAATACCCAGGGGGGCTTCGTATTGTCCGGGCCGCGTGACGTGGCCGGACAACGAGTAGAGAGTGAAGCCGGGGGATTTCTCCGACCCCATCGACCGGAACCAGTCGATGCCGTGGCGGATCACGGAAGGGACGCTGGCGATCGACTCGACGTTGTTGACGACGGTCGGGCAGGCGTACAGCCCCGCGACCGCCGGAAACGGCGGGCGCAAACGGGGTTGGCCGCGCCGGCCTTCCAGTGAATCGAGCAGCGCGGTCTCCTCGCCGCAGATGTAGGCCCCCGCGCCGGCATGCACCACCAGGTCCAGGTCGAAGCCGGTACCGGCGATGTTGGTGCCGAGATAGCCGTTGGCGTAGGCCTCTGCGACGGCGCCCTGCAGTCGGCGCAGGACCGGGACCACCTCACCGCGCACGTAGATGAAGGCATGCCGGGCGCCGATGGCGTACGACGCGATGATCGCGCCTTCCACCAGCGCGTGCGGCGAAGCCAGCATCAGCGGAATGTCCTTGCACGTGCCGGGTTCGGATTCGTCGGCATTGACCACCAGATAATGCGGGCGGCCGTCGTCGGGGGAGATGAACGACCACTTCGTGCCCGTCGGGAAGCCCGCGCCGCCGCGGCCACGCAGGCCCGAATCCTTCACCAGTGCAATGACTTCGGCGGGTTGCATCCGTAGCACCCCGCGCAGCGCCTGGTAGCCGCCCTGCCGGATGTAACTCTGTAGCGTCCATGACTGCGGCTGATCCCAATGTCTGCTCAGTACCGGAGTGAGTCCCGTCGTCGTCACCGGGGCGCCTCCATCCCGCGCTCCTCGGCGGCCCGCAACCCGGCGAGGGTTGCGGGTCCCGTCCCGGCATCGTTGCTGCCGGGACGCTCATCCGGGAAGCCGGCCAGGATGCGCGCGGTCTCCTTGAACGTGCAGAGTGTCGCGCCGCGGGTCGGGGTCACCGGTTCGCCTGCTCGCAATGCGTCCACGAGTTCCCGTGCGGAACTGGGCGTTTGGTTGTCGAAGAACTCCCAGTTGACCATGACGACCGGGGCGTAGTCGCAGGCGGCGTTGCACTCGATGTGTTCCAGCGTGACCCGACCATCAGCGGTCGTCTCCCCGGCGCCGAGGCCCAGATGTTCCTCGAGTGATTCGAGGATGGCGTCACCGCCCATGATGGCGCACAGCGTGTTGGTGCAGACCCCGACGAGGTACTCGCCGGTGGGGGTGCGCCGGTACATCGAGTAGAAGGTGGCCACGGCGGTGACTTCAGCGGCGCTGAGGTCCAATTGTGCAGCACAGAAAGAGATTCCGGCCGGCGTGAGATAGCCATCGTGCGACTGCACGAGGTGCAGCAGCGGCAGCAGCGCCGAGCGGGCACTGGGGTAGCGGGCGATGATCGCTACCGCGTCGGCAGCCAGGCGTTCCGCCACGTCAGCCGGATACGTCTGCGGGCCCTGGCCGATCGGCGGACCGGGCTCGTCCGGCCGCGGCCCGAGACGGAGTTCGATGGCGGTCATCTGTCGACACCTCCCATGACCGGGTCGATCGAGGCCACTGCGGCGATGGCGTCGGCGACCATCGACCCCTCGCACATCACCGACACCGCTTGCAGATTCGTGAACGACGGATCGCGGTAATGCACCCGGTACGGACGGGTGCCGCCGTCGGAGACCAGGTGGACGCCCAGTTCGCCCCGCGGGGATTCGACCGCCACGTACACCTGACCGGCTGGTACCCGGATGCCCTCGGTGACCAGCTTGAAGTGGTGGATGAGTGCCTCCATCGACGAGCCCATGATCTTGGCGATGTGTTCTTTGGAGTTACCCAGGCCGTCCGGGCCGACTTTCAGGTCAGCGGGCCAGGCCAGCTTCTTGTCGGTGATCATCACAGGACCGCGACCCAACCGTCCCAACCGCTCCACACACTGCTCGACGATCTTTATGGACTCGCGCATCTCCCGGACGCGAATCATGTAACGGCCGTACGCATCACACTGGTCGTCGGTGATGACGTCGAAGTCGTAAGACTCGTATCCGCAGTACGGCTGCGACTTCCGCAGATCGTGTGGCAGGCCTGTCGACCGCAATATCGGCCCGGTGATACCGAGCGCCATGCATCCCGTCAGGTCCAGATATCCGACCCCCTGCGTGCGCGCCTTCCAGATGTAGTTCTCGTTGAGCAGGTTCTCCATGTCGCGCAACCGCTTCGGCAACAGCTGCAGCAGCTCGCGCAACTGCGGCAGTGCGTCGTCGGGCAGGTCGGCGGCCAGTCCACCCGGTCGGATATAGGCGTGGTTCATCCGGAGTCCGGTGATGGTCTCGAAGATCGACAACACCAGTTCGCGTTCGCGGAAACCGAAGAACATGGCCGACATGGAGCCCAGTTCCATGCCGCCGGTGGCGAGTGCGACGAGGTGCGACGAGATTCGGTTGAGCTCCATGAGCATGACCCGAATGACGTTGGCGCGCTCCGGAATGTCGTCGGTGACGCCGAGCAATTTCTCGACGCCCAGGCAGTACGCGGTTTCGTTGAAGAAGGGCGACAGATAATCCATCCGCGTCACGAACGTGACGCCCTGTGTCCACGTGCGGTATTCGAGGTTCTTCTCGATTCCGGTGTGCAGATAGCCGATGCCGCACCGGGCCTCGGTGATGGTCTCGCCGTCGATCTCCAGGATCAGCCGCAGCACGCCGTGGGTGGACGGATGCTGTGGTCCCATGTTGACCACGATGCGTTCGCCGGCGACAGCACTCTCGCGTGCCGCGGCGACGACGTCGGCCCAGTCTTGACCGCCGACGGTGACCACACGTTCGCGGTCATCGGGTTCGTTGTCCAGAGTCATCAGTTGTAGGCCCGCCGTTCGTCCGGGGGCGGAATCTTCGCGCCGTGGTACTCGACCGGTATGCCGCCGAGCGGGTAGTCCTTTCGCTGCGGATGTCCCACCCAGTCGTCGGGCATCTCGATCCGGGTGAGCGCCGGGTGGCCGTCGAAGATGATGCCGAAGAAGTCGTAGGTCTCCCGCTCGTGCCAGTCGGTGGTCGGATACACCGAGTACAGCGACGGCACATGCGGATCGGCGTCCGGGGCGCACACCTCGACGCGGATGCGTCGGTTGTGTGTGATGGACATCAGCGGGTAGACGGCGTGCAACTCACGGTCGGTGTCGTCGGGATAGTGCACCCCGGAAACTCCCAGACACAGCTCGAATCTCAGGTCGTCACGCAAGGCTTGGGCCACGGTCACCAGATGCTCGCGGCGTACTTCGATGGTCAACTCGTCGCGAAACACGACAACGCGTTCGACGGCGGCGGCGAACTGGTCCTCGCCGACTGCGGCGGCCAACGTATCGACGACGTCGTCGAAGTATCCGCCGTACGGCCGCGGCGAGCTGCCGGGCAGCGCCACTTCCCGGACCAACCGGCCGTACCCCGACGTGTCACCGCTGCCGCGCACACCGAACATGCCGTGCCGGGTCCCGATGATCTCCGAACCCGTCGCCTCGGCGCCGTTTGGGGTGTCGGTCATGACCGCAGCAATCCCTTCAGCTCGATGGTGGGCCGGGATCGCAAAGCAGCCTCCTCGGCTGCGGCGATGGCTTCGGCTCGATTGACACCCAACGGCATCTCCTGAATCTTGGCGTGCAGCTTCAGGATTGCGTTGAGCAGCATCTCGGGCCGCGGCGGGCAGCCCGGCAGGTAGATGTCGACGGGCACGATGTGATCGACGCCCTGGACGACGGCGTAGTTGTTGAACATGCCACCGGAGGACGCACACACGCCCATGGCCAGCACCCATTTGGGCTCGGCCATCTGGTCGTAGACCTGGCGCAGTACCGGCGCCATCTTCTGGCTGACGCGGCCCGCGACGATCATCAGGTCGGCCTGACGCGGCGTCGCGGAGAACCGTTCCATGCCGAAGCGGGCGATGTCGAAGCGTGGGCCGGCGGTGGCCATCATCTCGATGGCGCAGCAGGCCAGGCCGAAGGTGGCGGGCCAGAGCGACCCCTTGCGCACGTACCCTGCGACCTTCTCGACAGTGGACAGCAGGATGCCGCCGGGCAGACGTTCTTCGAGTCCCATGGGTCCGGTCCTCAGTCCCAGCTCAGTCCGCCGCGCCGCCAGATGTACGCATAGGCGACGAACACCGTCAGCATGAACAGCAGCATCTCTACCATGGCGAATACCCCCAGCGATTCGAAGGAAACAGCCCAGGGGTACAGGAAGACGATCTCGATGTCGAAGACGATGAACAGCATGGCGGTCAGGTAGTACTTGACCGGGAATCGCTGGCCGGTCGTCTCATGTCCCGGTGAGCCCGGCGCCATCGGCTCGATGCCGCATTCGTACGCCTCCAGCTTGGCCCGGTTGTACCGGCGGGGGCCGATGACCAGCGCAATTCCGACTGAACCCACCGCGAACGCCGCGGCGATCGCGCCGAGTACCAGGATGGGGATGTAGACGTTCATACGTTCGTCATGCCCTGTGAGGCTCCCTCGTCGAGCTGTCGATGTGAGCTGGCCCACAGCTTAGCTCGGTTAACGGAACGGCCGCCGCATTTTGGCTAGGATCATGATCAGTTCCTGACGTTCCCGCGCCGCACCGCCGCTGACGCGAAGTGTGAACGGCCACAGGCCATTTCGTGCTGGTTACCGCAGCGTTTCAGTGCTGCGGCAACAACACCGCCACCACTGCCTCACCGAGCCGGATCGGGTCGATCGGGTGGGACACCGCTGCCTCTGCGCGTGACCAGGAAGCGAGCCACGCATCGTCCGGGCGGCCCGTGAGCACCACGATCGGCGGGCAGTTGGCGACTTCGTCCTTGAGTTGCTTGGCCAGCCCCATCCCGCCGGCGGGGGTGGCCTCGCCATCGAGGATCGCCAGATCGATCCCGCCGGCGTCGACGGAACTCACGACGACGGGCGCTGTCGCCACGTCGAGATACGTCAGGTCGGGGAGGTCCGGGTGGATGCGCCGTCCCAGGGCCGTGCGCACCTGATCGCGGGTGCTCGGATTGTCGCTGTACACCAGGATCTTCAGGTTTCTTCCCGTCGCTTCGCTCGCCCCGGACGCAGTGTCGACCACCCGCTCAGGCTACGACAGTCCGATGACCAGGTAGGCCGGGTTCTGGCTACTCGTCCGCATAACCTGGGTGGGCAACGTCCAGTCGGTGCCGCACGACCGTGCGCAGCACCGACTCGAGCTCGGAACCACGGTTGTCGAAATCACCGGCGCGAATGGCGTGCGCGAGGGCCTGCTCGTCGGGGAAGCCCAGCAGCTGGGGATCCGGGCCCGTTTGACGTAGCTCCCGCTCGACGATCCGCAGCGCGTTCGCCGCGACGCGGGCATGGAAGTTCACCGCGCCCACGTCGGCGAGCCGACTGTTGGGTCCGGTGGTTTCTCGGACTTCGGTCTCCAGGAACTCGGCGACTGCGGCGACCAGTTCGGCGGCGGTGGGGCGGTAGTGGCTCACCGGTCCTCCAGGAGGTTGAGCAGGTCCCATTCGGTCTCGCACACCCGCCGGCCGATGGTGGCCAGCTCCACCGACCTGGTCTGCCCGGACAGGTGCCGCTCTGCCTGATACCGGCAGATGATGCCCCAGCGCAAGGTGGCCGAGACCAGCCACCAGTGAAAGGTCTTGCGGTCCAGGCTGATTGCGCTGGAGCGCTCGTAGGCGGTGAGGAAATCGTCGATACTGCCCAGACCCCCGGCGGCCAGCTCACGCGGTGCTCCGAACCGCCAGGCCCGGATGCAGAACCAGGCCAGATCCTCGGCGCGCGAGCCCAGATGGGTGAGCTCCCAATCCAGCACTGCAGCAAGCCGGCTGCCGTCGACGATCAGGTTGCCCATGCGGAAGTCGCCGTGAACCAGGACCGGATCGCCGGGATCCGCCGGCTGGTTACGCTCCAGCCATCGGAACGCCCACTCGAAAGTGGCTGTGGTGTCGCTGATCTCATCGAGTTCTTGCCGCCACGAATCCAATTGGTCGGCACTCGACAGTCCGATGTCGGCGGGATCGGCACGATGAATCGATGCGAGGGCATCGGCGCACTGCTCGAGAAGAGTGGCCCGGCCGTCGTCGTCGAGCGCGCGCTGGATTTTGCGCACGATCGTCTCCCCGGACACGAAGTCGCACACCAGGAACGGATTGCCGAGGGCCTGCGGCGAATTGCTGGCGGCCAGCACCCGCGGAACGGGCGCACCTGCGGCTCCGGCCCGGGACAGCGCGGCGGCCTCGAGTTCCATACCGGCGTGGATCTCGTCGGGCGGGCCGACCCGCAGGATCAATTGACGGACGTCGTTGGCAGTGGTCGCGGAGAACGCCCACGTCGCCCGGCTGGCGCCGCCGGTGAGTTCGCGCAGGTTCTCGACGGTGACATCGCCGAGCCTGGGTTTGAGCGCCGCGGCCAGCGCTCGGGCCAATTCGGGGGCGTCGATCACTTGCGCCCGAACTTCAGCATCCGCTGCGCCACCCGGCGAATCTGAATTTCTTCGGCGCCTTCAGTGATCCGGTAGCGGCGATGGTGCCGGTAGATGTGCTCGAATGGCTCGTGTCGGCTGTAGCCGATGCCGCCGTGAATCTGCATGGCGCGGTCGGCGGCCTCGCACACCAGGCGATTGGCGCGGTAGTTGGCCATCGAGACCTTGTCGGAGACCTCCATGTGGTGATCCCGATCCAGGTGCCAGGCTGCGTAATACACGAGTAGACGTACCATCTGGGCTTCTGTCTGGAGCTCCGCAAGGGGCCACTGCACTGCCTGGTTCACCGCCAGCGGCTTGCCGAACACCACGCGCTCGCCGGCGTACTGCGCGGCCCGGTCGATGCAGTACTGGGCGGCGCCCAGGCTGCTGGCGGCTTGCCGAATCCGGTTCTCGTGCAGAAACGTCTGGCCGACCTCCAGGCCATGGTCAACCTCGCCCAGCACCGTATCATCAGGCACGCGAACGTCTTTCAGCTCGACCTCGCCGTGGTCGCTGGGCATGTTGAACGTCCACCAGTAGTAGGGGACGGTGAACCCAGGTGTGTCGGTGGGGACCAGGAAGGCGGTGATGCCGACGGCCTGGCCGGGTTCGCCCGAGGTGCGGGCGAAGATCAGGTCGTGGGTGGCCCGATGGACGCCGGTGTTCCAGCGCTTGCGGCCGTTGATGATCCAGCCGTCGCCATCCTTGACCGCGGTGGTCTCCAGCCACGTGGCGTCGCTGCCGTGGTCGGGCTCGGTGAGCCCGAACGCCATGGACCGCTCACCGGTGATCATGGCTTCGACCCACTCGGCCTGCTGCGCCGCGGTGCCGAACCGGCTCATCATGATGACCTGTGGGAAGTTCCCGACGATCGACGACTCGTCCTGCAGGTCGTTGTGCAGGCCGAGCCCCTTGTGCGCCAGGTGTTCCCGGATGACCGCCATGTCCAGGTTGGTGCCGTCCCGGCCACCGAACTCGCTGGGCAGGCCGTAACGCAACCATCCGGCGGCGTCGGCCCGGCGGCGCATCTCGTCGAGCAGATCCTCCCATTCCCGGGTGGGTACCCCACCGTGCTCGAGGTCCGTACGGGCGAACTCACGACGGCGGTCGAAGTACTGCAGGTTCTCCCGTTCCAGTGGTTTGATCTCCGCCTCGATGAACGCGTCCATCTCGGCGAGCAGGGGCAGAAGGTGTTCCGGTAGAGCGAAATCCACGCTGATCTCTTCTTTCGGTCAGAAGCCGTACAGGGTTTTCTTCCAGATTGTCGACAATGTGGTGATGGCGTCGTCGTCGCTGATCGGCAGTTCGGATCCGGGATTGCCGACCACCACGACCGTGAAGTTCTCGAAGAGCAGCGCGATCGCGGCGGCGATGTGTTCGGGGTTGAGGCGTTGCCCCGGATGGATGCCCTGCGCATACCCTTGTTCCGCGGCATGGCGTACCGAGTCGGCCACCATGTCCATGCCGAAGCGGCGGAACTCCTGCTGCACCTTCGCGAACCGCGGCTGGGTGGCGCCCAGCTGGGCGACCGCGATCATGATGCCGATGTTCTGCTTGAAGAGGTTCCAGTATCCGGTCACGACCGTGGTGAAATAGTCGGTGTCCTCGGGGGACTCCGGCAGCGGCACGCTCATGCCCGAGGGGGTGACGATGTCGTGCAGGAACGACTCGGCCAGCTCGGCCAGCAGGTCTTCCTTGTCATCGAAATAGCGGTAGAACACCGCCGATGACTTGCCCGCGGCCGACGTGATGTCGGCGAGCGTGGTGCCGTGAAAACCGCGCTCCGCGAACAGCTTCCGCGCCGCGAGTTCGATGGCCTCGCGGGTTTGCCGGCCCTTGGCGGTCAGGGTGTCGGTCGGCATGCTCAGCTCAGCAGCCGGTCGCCGGCACGCAACAATGCGCTGGGCAGTTCATGGCCGACGACGCGCTGCGCCACCACGGCCGCGTCGATCGCCAGGTCGAGGTCGATGCCCGTGTCGATGTCGCTGTCCCGCAGCAGATAGACCAGGTCCTCGGTGGCGATGTTGCCGGTCGCTCCCGGAGCGAAGGGGCACCCGCCCAACCCGCCCACCGACGCATCGAGCCGGGTCACGCCGGCCTGGACGGCGGCGTACGCACTCGCCAGTCCGGAGCCGCGGGTGTTGTGGAAGTGCGCGCCGAGTGGCAGGTCTCCGATGACGGGGCGGACCTGCGTGATCAGGTCGGTGACGCGCCGCGGGGTGGTGGTCCCGATCGTGTCGGCGATGGCCACCCGGTCCGCGCCGAATTGCTGTGCTGCCGCGGCGATCTCGACCACCCGGCTCGGGTCGGTCGGACCGTCGAACGGGCAGTCCCACGCGGTGGCGATGATGACCTCGGCACTCGCGCCGCTGCCGTGGGCCAGGCCGACGATGTCGGCGATCAGAGCCGTCGATTCGGCGGTCGAGCGTCCGACGTTCGCCCGACTGTGCCCGTCAGCGGCGGATACCACGTATTCCAGCGACCGCATGCCCGCGGCGAGCGCGCGACCGGCGCCCCCGGGTCCGGCCACCAACGCCGAGAACTCGACATCGGGAAATGCGCCCAGGGCCGCTGCCAATTCGGCGGCATCGGCCAGCGCCGGCACCTTGGACGGCGACACGAATGCGGTCGCCTCGATCTCCGACACCCCGGTGGCGACAATGGCCTCGAGCAGTTCGAGCTTGGCTGACAACGGAATCGGGTCTTCGAGTTGGAGACCGTCGCGCAGACAGACTTCGCGGACGGTGACGTAGTCAGGAAGGCCGGTCATAACACGCCCTCCTCGCGCAGCGCCGACAGTTGCCCGGCGTCGAGACCGAGTAACCGGCCGTACACCTCGTCGTTGTCCTGGCCCGGCCGTGCCGACCCACCGTTGCGGATGGTGCCCGGGGTGTCCGACAGCACCGGTACGACACCGGGGCCCTTCACATTGCGCTGGACGCGCTCGTCCCAGTGGTCGGCAATCATGTTGCGCGCCTGCAGCTGTGGGTCTCGCACTACTTCGGCGACCGTGTTGATGGGCCCGCTGATGACCCCGGCCTCGGACAACGTGGCGATGATGTCCGCAGGCTCACGCTGCGCTGCCCAGTCGCCGATGATCTTGTCGAGCTCGTCCTGATTGCGTCCCCGCGCCAGATGATCGACGAACCGCTCGTCGGTCGCCAACTCGGGCCGGTCCATGGCCTGACACAGCCGGCGGAACACTGTGTCCTGGTTGGCCGCGATCACCACCCAGCTGCCGTTGGCACTCTGGTAGATGTTCGACGGCGCGATGCCTTCGAGTCGGGTGCCCGACGGTCCACGCACCACGCCGCCGACGTCGTAGTCCGGAATGGTGGATTCCTGGATGGCCAAACAGGATTCGGTCAGCGCCGTGTCGACCACCTGACCCTCGCCGGTGACGCTGCGCCGGTACAGCGCGGCCAGTGCACCTTGCGCGGCGAACATGCCGGCGAGGCTGTCGCCCAACGACAACGCGAGCCGCGGGGGAGGACCACCCGGGAAGCCGTTCATGTGCCGTAGTCCGCTGGCCGCCTCGGCGACCGACGCGTAGCCGGCCTTCCCGGCATCCGGGCCCGTCTGCCCGTAGCCCGACACCCGAACCAGGATGATGGCCCGATTACGTTCCCGCAGAACGTCGTAGCCCAGGTTCCATTTCTCCAGGGTGCCCGGCCGGAAGTTCTCCACGATGACATCGGACTGCTCGACCAGATCGAGGAACAGTTCCCGGCCGCGCTCGGTGCGCAGGTCCAGGGTCACCGCTTTCTTGTTGCGCGCGTGGACCGTCCAGAAGAAGTGGTGCCCGTCGAGTTCGGCCTGACCCCAGGTCCGCAAGGGATCGGGGGACGACGGCAATTCGATCTTGAGGACCTCGGCACCCATGTCGCCGAGCAGCCGGCCCGCGAACGGACCGGAGATCAGGGTGCCGAGCTCGAGCACCCGAACCCCTTCCAACGCCCCTGTCGTCACAGCGAGAAGCCCTGCCGGTGCAGCCAATCGGTGCAAAGCCCGACGGCCTGGCGCAGTGTGCCGCGCTGATCCGGCCCGGAGTAGTAGTGGTTGGCGCCGGGAATCTCGTGCATCTCCTTGTCCGGATGCCCGATCGCCTCGTACAGCCGCCGCGTGTGGCTGGGGGTGCAGGCGTCGTCGGCCAGGTTGCCGATCACGAGGGTCGGCACGGCGATGTCCGGACCGGCCTTCACAGCGTCACCGTTGGCGTCGTCGTAACTCCACTGCGACAGCCAGCTGCGGAGGGTACAGAATCGGGCCAGGCCGACGGGGCTCATGTTCACCACTCGAGGATCCCCCAGATAGCACTGTCCCGGGGTGCGTTCGTTGGGATCGACCGTCGGATCGAGCCAGCGCGGGTCGGCCATCGTCCCGTGCACAACGAACGCGAACTCGTCATCGGGACGACCCCCGGCCTTGAGCTCGGCCAGCTTTTCCTTGACCCACTTGGTGATTCGCCGATTCCGTGCGACCTGCGCCCCGTGGTAACGCTGCAGGAAATCGGGGGTGTAGGGCGGTTGGTTCGGGTTGTCCGGGTTGTAGAGATCGAGTTCCGGATCGCGTTTCGACGGATCGTTCTCGTCGAGGATCGAGGCATCCATCCATTCGGTCATGGTGCCGTGCCGGCTGATGTGGGCGGCCAGCAGCATCAGGCCGTCCGCCGGGATCAGACCCAGCTTCGTCAGGTCGGGCCCGTCGCCGGAGGGGCTGGCGGTCACCGTGGGGTGTTGCGCCTGCTGCTGGTAGAACACCGACAGCGAGCCGCCGCCGCTCCACCCGGCGAGTACCACCTTCGAGTAGCCCAGCCGATTCTTGGCATCCTTGATGCACTCGCCGAGGTCCTCGACCACCTTCTCCATCAGCAACGCCGAGTCGGTGCCGCGGAACCGGCTGTTGCAGTAGATGACATGGTGTCCGGCGCGGGCCAGGGCGTTGATCATCGGCAGGTAGGCGCCGCCGCCGATCGGATGCATGAACACCAGCACGGTGTCGCTCGGCTTGGTTTTCGGCTTCAGCAGATAGCTCTCCAGCACGACGAGCTCGGCGACGCCGCCGTAGACATCGCGAACGGCCGAGTTGTTTTGGTACGCAACCAGATACGGGATGCGGTCGTAGTCGTGCTTGACGGGTGAATCGATCGTTGTCATCGCTGTCCTTTGTTCTTCGCGCAAGCGCTCATCACTGGTGCTGTCCCAGATCGTTGGCGAGGATTTCGGCGGATGGGCTGAGCCGGCG
The DNA here is from genome assembly GCF_009729075.1 of Mycolicibacterium sp. CBMA 226. GTDB lineage: Bacteria > Actinomycetota > Actinomycetes > Mycobacteriales > Mycobacteriaceae > Mycobacterium. The sequence continues at coordinate 36,299 of NZ_VTGY01000031.1, forward strand.
GCGGGTGTCGATGGCGATCACCGACCAGTCGACGCGGTCGTACTGGTCGAACTTGCGCCGGGCGCGCTCACGCGCGGCTTCCGGAGCGCCGTGGTGGACACCTTGCGGCGCATGGGAAATGAGGCCGGGTGGCATCGGGATGCCGTACAGCGAGCCGGAGTGGAAGAACGCGATCTCGTCGTAGTCGACATTGCGGTGGTACCAGGGCGTGCGCTCGGTGCCGGGCACGCTCTCGGCGGGCTTGGGCAGAAAGTTCATCACGTAGACGCCGGTCGCCTCCATGAACAAGTGCACGGTCGGCGGCAGGTGCACGCTTTCGGACGTGATGACGGTGTAGTCCTCGATGTTGAAGGTGAACGGGAAATTGTCTCCCCGCCAGCCCTCCACGTCGAGCGGATTGTGTTGGTACATAAGAGATGTGGATCCAACCCCGTCAATTGGGGAGTGGTACAGCCGGACCTCGTATTCTTCACGGCCGTCGTCGTCGATCGGCTCCGGTTCGGGAATGGTGACCTGCGCCGGATCGAAGGGGAAGTGTCGTCCCAGCGTCCCCGCGGGCGGCACCCGGAAGTCGTCGGTGGCCTGGATCATAAGGAAAGTCGACACCCCGTCGTCGCCGCTGTCGGGCACCTGCCGGAACGTGCACGCCTTGGGGACGTACACCCAATCGCCCTCGCGGTAGCGCAGTGGACCGAACTCGGTCTCCAATAGCCCAGAACCCTTGTGCACGAACAGGAGCAGGTCGCCGTCGACGTAGCGGACGAAGAACGGCATCTCGGCGCTCCGTCGGCTCAGGAGCACCTGGCAGTCGGCGTTGGAGAACATCAGCAGGGGAGTGCCCTGCGGGTCCGTCGCGTCGGACGGCTTCAGTTCGGACGACAGGACGTCCGTCGGACGCAACGGCCCGACGGTGCGGTAGGCCGTGGGGTCGTGCCGCCGGTACATGTTGGCGGTGCGGCCGACGAATCCGCCGCGGCCGAGTTCGTCGTCCTTGAGACCGCCCAAGTCGGCGTGCACGCGCTTCGGGGTTCGGCCTTTTCGCAGGTGGACGAACGATTCCATGCTGGGCTCCTCATCGATACGCAGCAAAACTAAAAGTGACATTACTTTTGGTTCGACTGGCAGGCAAGGGTGAATTCAGGCAGCTCCTCAGATCATCGACGTCCGCGGGATCTTCATACCGAGGGCAAGTGCTCCGGCCAGTTCGCGGCTGGTGTCGTAGTCGAACACCACATGCCCGGCCAGGACGTCGACATCACGCTTGAACCGTTGCATCGGGCTGGAGAGGAAATGGATGCTGGCCCCGCCGGCGCCCATGAGGTCGCCGATGACCGCGCGCGCTTCGGCGACGATGTGGGCGGCCGCCAGCCGGGCCTGCGCGCGGACCGGCTTCTCGACGGCGTCGCCGCCGGTGACGATCTCTTCTATCTGCCCGACGGTGTCTGCGAGCAATCCGCGCAGTGACCGCAGCCGGATCTGCGCTCCGGCCAAGTGCGCCTGGGCAATCGGCTTGTCTTTCTGCATGACGCCCTCATAGGGCAGCGCCCGTTCGGCCAGTCGCTGGGCGTACATCTCGGTGACTCGCTCAGCGCTCCCGAGGGCGGGCATCGCCGCGAGTAGGGCGAGCGCGGGCACCATGGGCCAGCGGTAGGTGGCGCTGTCGTGGAGCCCCGCTCCGGGGGCAGTGCCTGCGTAGATGTCGGTGACCTTGACCAGGCGGTGCGCAGGCACGAAGACGTCGGTGGCGATGACGTCGTTCGACCCGGTGGCCCGCATCCCGTCGGTGTGCCAGACGTCGTCGACCGTGACGTCGCTGATCGGCAGCAGAGCGAGGGCGGGGTAGATGGCGTCATCGGGTCCGCAGACCGCGGCGACGATGATCCAGTTGCCGTGCATAACCCCGGTGGCCCAGGACCAGCGCCCGGATAGTCGGATACCGCCGTCGGCCGGCAGGCCTCTCCCGGTCGGGGCCAGCGGCGCCGGTGCCAGGAACGGCCGGCTGTCGAACGCCTCCTGCTGCGCCTGCTCCCCGAACAGCGCCAGCATCCAGTTGTGCAGGGCCAGGAAGCCGATGGTCCAGGCGCTCGAGGTGCAGCCGTGGGCGAGTCGGCGCACCGGATCGAGGATCGCGGGGAACGGGGCCTCTTGTCCGCCGAAACGTGCCGGCACCAGAAGGTCGGTGAAACCCGACACGACTAGATCGCGCACCGTGTCGTCGGGGAGGCGTCGAAGTTTTTCGGCATCGGCGGCGCGTTCGCCGAGTGCGGTGACGAATCCATCGGTGATACCAGCCTGCGTACTCAACATGCGCCGGACCGTACCATACCTTTTAGTATGGAAATCAGGTCGCGAGCATCAAGTCGAGGAATCGTTCGCTGCGGGCGGCCAGGCGTGGATGTGGGGAGTCCCCCGAAAGGTGCAGGAATCCGATGCCGACAGCGAACGTGGCGTCCGCCCGCAGCTCCGCTTCGTCGGGCTCGAAGCCGTAATCCTCGAATGCGCGCCGGACTGCGGCGAGGATGCGTCGGTCCGCGGCGCGGACGCTCTCCGCGACCGCCTGGTCGGAGCGTGCCCATTCCCGCATCGCGCGTTCGAGCGTCCAGTGTCGGGGGCTGACCAGGGAATTCATCATCTGGACCAGCCGGTCCCGCGGCGGCAGGGAGCCGATTTCCTCTATCTGGCTGCGGTCGGCATCGCGGAGCTCGCCCCAGCCCTGGATCAGCGCGGTCCGGTAAGCGGCGATGTTGGCGAAATGCCAGTAAAAGCTGCCTTTGGTGACCTGCAATCGGTCGCACAACCGATCGATCTTCAGGGCCTTCACGCCCTCTTCTGCCAGGACCGCGTAGCCGGCCGCGCGCCAGTCATCAACACTCAGCCGGTTGCCCGCTCGGGCGTCCGGTAGCTCGTCGACGTCGGTCCGATCGCTCGCCACAACGGCAGCCTACGGCCGGATGAACGCCGCGTGCCGCCACGGCAGGCTGATAGCTGAACGGTACGGAGTCCGCAACAACCTGGTCTCAAGCGCGATTCGGGGGTTCCTCGGCGTGTCCGGCGCGTGTTTTACTGCCCACAGACAACTGAATCATTCGGTGTGTTCAGTTCCCGTACCAGGCTGAGCCCGCCGCACGCGGCTGTGAGGAATCGTGGCCGTGCCACCAACGCCATCCGATCGCGTGGAGTGGGCACTTTACCCGGTACCCGACACTGAAATGGGATTGTGAATGTTCGTTGACAAGATTCGCGGCCGTTGGGCACGCAGGGTCGCCGGCGCCGTCTCGGCCGCCGTCCTGCTCCCCGGTCTCATCGGACTTGCCGGCCAGACGGCGACCGCCGGCGCGTTCTCGCGCCCGGGCCTGCCGGTCGAGTACCTCCAGGTGCCGTCGCCCGCCATGGGCCGGGATATCAAGGTTCAGTTCCAGAGCGGCGGCAACGGGTCACCTGCCGTGTATCTCCTCGACGGTCTGCGCGCGCAGGACGACTACAACGGCTGGGACATCAACACCGCCGCCTTCGAGTGGTACCTCAACTCCGGTCTGTCGATCGTCATGCCGGTCGGTGGCCAGTCCAGCTTCTACACCGACTGGTACAAGCCGGCGTGCGGCAAGGCCGGCTGCTCCACCTACAAGTGGGAGACCTTCCTGACCTCGGAGCTGCCGCAGTGGCTGCAGGCCAACCGTCAGGTCAAGCCCACCGGTATGGCGGCCGTCGGCCTCTCGATGGCTGGTTCGTCGTCCATGACCCTGGCCATCTGGCACCCCGAACAGTTCATCTACGCCGGTTCGATGTCGGGCTTCCTGAACCCGTCCGAGGGCTGGTGGCCCTTCCTGATCAACGTCTCGATGGGTGACGCCGGCGGCTACAAAGCCGACGACATGTGGGGCTCCACGGGTGACCCGAACAACGCCTGGCAGCGCAACGACCCGATGGTCAACATCGGCAAGCTGGTTGCCAACAACACCCGCCTGTGGGTCTACTGCGGTAACGGCAATCCGAGCGAGCTCGGTGGCGACAACGTGCCGGCCAAGTTCCTCGAGGGCCTGACCATCCGCACCAACCGCACCTTCCAGGACAACTACCTGGCCGCGGGCGGCAACAACGGCGTGTTCAACTTCCCCGACAGCGGCACCCACGACTGGGGCTACTGGGGCCAGCAGCTGCAGGCCATGAAGCCTGACCTGCAGCGCGTGCTGGGCGCCAACCCGTCCTCGTAACCTCAACAGCAGACAGGCCCCGGGAGCAATCCCGGGGCCTGTCTGCTGTTGTCACGGGGCATCGCTTGCGCGCTCGCTCCCCGCGCTCCGGTAGCCCGGCGGTGCCGAGCTACCGGAGCACCGATCACTTGAGCTGTGCCGACGACAGGCCCAGCAGGCGCCGTGCCACCACGAGCTGCTGAATCTGCTGCGTGCCCTCGAAGATGTCGAGAATCTTCGAGTCGCGGGCCCACTTCTCCAACAGGGTCGTCTCGGAATAGCCGGTGGTGCCGGCCAATTCGACTGCCTTCAGGGTGACGTCCGTGCCCATGCGCCCGGCCTTGGCCTTGCTCATGGACGCTTCCTTCGAGTTCGGGATCTTGTTGTCGGCCTGCCAGGCAGCGCGCAGCGACAGCAGGTACGCGGCCTCCCAGTCGGACTCCATCCGCAGGAACTCGGCAGCCGGGGCGCTCTGTGCATGAGCCGGCTTGTCATACGAGATCTCGATGCCCGCGTCGGTCAGGATCGCCCGCAGCTCCTCCAGGGCCGCGCGACCCACACCGATCGCCATGGCAGCGACCATCGGACGGGTGTTGTCGAAGGTCTCCATGACCCCGCCAAACCCCTTGTCCACCTTTACCTCTGGATCACCCAGCAGGTAATCCTTCGGGATGCGGCAGTTGTCGAAGCGGATGACCGCGGTATCTGACGCCTTGATACCCAGCTTGTGCTCGAGGCGTTCGACGATGACGCCGGGGTGCTCGCGCGGCACGACGAACGACTTGATGGCAGCCCGGCCGAGCGACTTGTCCACCGTTGCCCACACCACGATGTGGGTGGCGCGCGAACCGGCGGTGACGAAGATCTTCTCGCCGTTGAGGACGTACTCGTCACCGTCGAGCACGGCGGTGGTCGTGACGGCGGCGGAGTCGGAACCGAAGCTGGGCTCGGTGATGGCCATGGCGGCCCACACCTTGCCCCACTTGGCCAGCTGGTCCTTGGTCGCGACCGCGGAGATGGCGGCGTTGCCCAGGCCCTGATAGGGCACCGTCAGCAGCAGGGCCACGTCGCCCCAACTGACCTCGAGCGCGTTCAGCAGCGCAGACATGTTGGCGCCGTTGACGTTTGCGTGCTTGCTCTTGGACTCGTTGGCGGAGAAACCGGCGCCGGCCACCGAGACGGTGTTCGATTCCTGCACGCCCTCGAACAGGCTGGCCAGGGTGTCGAGCTCCGACGGGTAGGCGTGCTCGGCCAGGTCGTACTTGCGGGAGATCGGGCGGAGCATCTCGGCGGCGCCCTGATGCCCCTTTTCCGCGACAGCCTTCAGCTTGCGGGGCAGTTCCAGATTGATTGCCATGATTGGTCTTTCGGGTGAGTTCGGAAGAGTTGGGACTGCAGGGCCGGATTACAGAACGACGACGCCCTCGGCGACGCCGAGTGCCCGCAGATCGCGGTACCAGCGCTCGACCGGGTGTTCCTTCGTGTAGCCGTGGCCACCGAGCAGCTGCACGCCGTCGAGGCCGATCTGCATGCCCTTGTCGGCGGCGAACCGCTTGGCCAGTGCGCCTTCACGCAGGAAGGTCATGCCCTGCTCGGCGCGCGATGCACCGCGCCACACGATCAGCCGCAGGCCGTCCAGTTCGATGGCGATGTTGGCGCACATGAAGGCCACCGCCTGGCGATTGGCGATCGGCTCGCCGAACGCCTGGCGTTCCTTGACGTAGGGCACCACGTAGTCGAGCACCGCGTGCGAGGTGCCGACTGCCAGTGCGGCCCAACCCAATCGGGACAGTGCAATGGCCTCGGAGTAGTCGTTGTCGGTCGCCTCGTCCTCACCGAGCCGGTTGGCGAGCGGCACCGCGACGTTGTCCAGCTCGATCTTGCCCAGGGCCGCGGCGCGGATGCCCATGCTCGGGTCGGCCGTGATCGACAGGCCCTCGGAGCTGGATTCGACGATGAACAGCGCCGGCTTGCCGTCGAGCTGCGCACCGATGATGAACAGCTCGGCGTCGGCGGCGGCCGGAACCAGCGACTTGACGCCGTTGAGGCGGTAGCCGCTGGGGGTGCGGACCGCGGTGGTCCGCAGCGCCGTGGGGTCGAAGAGGGCGTGCGGCTCGGCGATCGCGACACATGCCTGCGGCACGTTCTCGCCGGCGAACGACGGCAGGTAAGTGGCCTGCTGACCGGCGCTGCCCCAACGGGTCAGGGCCGAAGCCACGCCACCCGGGGCCAGGATCGGCAGGGCCAGACCCATGTCGCCGTAGGCCAGGGCCTCGGCAACCAGCGCCGTCGTGACGGTGCTCTGCGAGGCGGCGATGCCGTCGAACTCCTCCGGCACGTTGATCGCGGTGATGCCGAGCTCGGCGGACTTGGCGATCAGGTCGGCCGGGTAGGTCGCGGCCTCGTCGGCGTCATGGGCGGCCGGCCGCAGAATCTCCTCGGAGAACTCGCAGACGGTATCGACGATCATTTGCTGGTCTTCGTCCGGCTTCAGGTCGAAATAGTCCGAGCCGCCCGGCTTCAGGCGCGTCGGGGCGCCGTTGATTCCAGGAATGCGCTTGAACGTGCGGCCCGCGGCGCCGGCGGTGGAGAACGCCGTCTTGATGCCGTACTTCAGGCCGCGGTTCATGGGTTCCCGCAGGTTGTACTTGTCCAGGAACTCCTGGCCGACAAAAGGCGTGATCAGCGCCAGACCGATGTCGGTCGCTGTCCGCTTGTGCCGTTGGAGTCCGATGGCGCTCTCCGGCCCCTTGCGCACGGGGCGCTGGGCGGAGCCGGCAGATGTGCCGTTCTGAGGAAGGGTGTTGGTCATTTCGACAGCCTCGCGTCGTTGGGGCAGTGCGTTATGACCGTATCTTACTCCTGAGTAAGGTACGACGCTCGTGTTATCAACTTCACATTTGCGGGCTGCGAGCTGATACCCGAAAACCCGCGTTGAACGCGGGTTTTCGGGCACGAATCCGTGGGTCAGGTGAGGGCGGCGAGCACTTTCTCGTGCAGCAATCCGTTGGTCGCCACCGCACTGCCGCCATGCGGGCCCGACGCGCCGGCCAGGTTGGTGAATGACCCGCCGGCCTCCCGGACGACGACGTCCAGCGCCGCGAGATCCCACAGCTTGACCTCCGGTTCGACGGCGATGTCGACCGCGCCCTCGGCCAGGAGGCAGTACGACCAGAAGTCGCCGTACGCCCGCACCCGCCATGCCGCGTCGGTCAGCGCGACGAAGGCGTCGCGCCGGTCTTCCCAGCCGGTCGTCAGGTCCGAGTAGGACAGACTCGCCGCATCCAACGTGTCGACGCGGGACACGGAGATCGGGCGAGTGCGGCCGCCGAAGGAGGTGAACGCACCTTCGCCGGCGCCGGCCCACCACCGGCGTCCGAGGGCCGGCGCACTGACCACTCCGACGACCGGCACGCCGTCCTGCAGCAGGGCGATCAACGTCGCCCACACGGGCACGCCGCGGACGAAGTTCTTGGTGCCGTCGATCGGGTCGATGACCCATTGCCGGCCGGCGAAAACCGCTGTGCCGCCGTATTCCTCGCCCAGCAAGGCGTCGTCCGGCCGGGCCGCCGACAGCGTCTCCCGCAGTACCTGTTCGACGGACTGGTCGGCATCGGTCACGGGAGTCAGGTCCGGCTTGGTCTCGATGCGCAGATCCAGCGCGCCGAAGCGGTCCAACGTCACGGCATCGGCCTGATCGGCCAATCTGAGGGCGAGAGTGAGGTCGTCTGCGACATTGCTCATGCGCAATCCGCCTTCGCTACTTGCTGGGTACTCATGGGTGCAGTCCTACCATGAGTACGTGTGGGAATTCGTCGTGCTCATCGTCCTGCTCGGAGCGCTCGTACTGCTGGCGGCACCGTGGCTGCGGCGTACGCGTAGCGGCGAAACCGGGACCTTGCTGATCACCGGCGTCAGCCCACGGCCCGACGCCACCGGGGAGCAGTTCGTCACCGTCGCCGGGGTCATCAACGGCCCCAGCGTGAACGAGCACGAGGTCTACGGCCGCCTGGCGATCGACGTCGCCGAGTGGCCCGCGGTGGGCCAGTTGGTCCCCGTCGTCTACTCGCCCAAGAATCCGGACAACTGGAACTTCGCCCCGCACGCCCCTCACGTGTAGTCGATCGCGGTCTGCCCGCTCCGGTGAGGCCCGGTTCTAGTGCTGGTTTGCTCAGCACTCGTTGAAAATCCGGCAAACGGCCCAATTGCGGTATTTCCCTGTGCTAATAGATTCCCTATGCGAATAGCTAGCTATCGCATCGAGCTTGCTAGCCGCCTGGCGTGTGCGGTGCTCGGATCCGACAGTCGGGGCCGACGACGGACCGCTCGACGGGCTGGGGCGCAGTGCGAGGTGAGCTCGGCTTCACGCAGCACTTCGCCACACACAACATCGGCGGGCTCGAAGGCATCGCCGCGATCAACGCCGGCGGGCTTCAGGCGGGCGTGGGGTCCTTGAGCTCGGGCGCGCTGTCGGGATCGACGGCTACTTCGTCGCTGCTCAACTCAGGTGGCAGTCTGACGACATTCGCGGTGCAGGGCATTCTGCGGCCCGGCCACTAGTTGGCTCGAGCTGCCGCGCTGCGGAAGCGCGCGGTTCTCAGCCGTGCGCGACCCGCAGCATGTGCGCCACATCTGTCAGCTTCACCCGCGGCCGGTTCTGGCCTTCGCCGGCCGACCGCTCGTGCGCGTCGATCAGGCGCCAATGGTCGTTGGTCACCAGGGTCGGCTGCCGCGACAGGAACCAGGCCGCCAGGTCGTCGGAATGGGTGGGTCCGAAGTCGGCCAGCTCTGCGCCGCAAATGTCCTCGATCAGGGTGTTGACGGTGTCCTGCGAGTCCTTCTTGTTACTGCCGATGACGCCCGACGGTCCGCGCTTGATCCAGCCGACGACGTACTCGTTCCGGCTGCCCTCGACCCGGCCGTCGGTGTGTGGGATGGTCGCGGAGCGCTCGTCGAACGGCAGGCCCGGTGTCGGCATGCCCCGGTAGCCCACCGCGCGCACCACAAGTTGGGCCGGCAACTCCTCGCGTTTGCCGCTGTCCTTGGCGACGATCCGGCCGCCGTCATCGACCAACTCGTTGTGGCCCAACACGATTGACTCGACGCGCTCGGCTCCCTTGATCTCGATCGGTGAGGTCTGGAACTTGAAGACGATGCGGCGCTCGCGCCCGAGGGCCCCGCGTTCGGCGTAGCCGCGGAGAATCTTGATGTTCTGCCGCACGGTCTTTCCGGCGGCTTCGAGGTCGGCGTCGGTGATGCCGTCGACGTCGGCCGGATCGACGATCACATCGACGTCGGCCATGGCCGCCAGGTCGCCGAGCTCGCGCAGTTCCAGCGTCGTGAACGGGGCCTGCAGCGGACCGCGCCGTCCGACGATCACGACCTCGCGGACACCACGTGCGCCGAGGGCCGTCAGCGCGTGGTCGGCGATGTCGGTGGCCGCCAGCTCACCCGGATCGCTGACCAGGATGCGAGCCACGTCCAAGGCCACGTTGCCATTGCCGACCACCACGGCCCGTTCCTGGGTGACGTCCGGGTCCATGGTTGCGAAATGCGGATGCGCGTTGTACCAGCCGACGAAATCGACGGCGGCCACGCTGCCCTCGAGTTCCTCGCCGGGGATGCCCAGCGGCCGGTCGGACTGCGCGCCGATGGCGTAGATGACCGCGTCGTACCGCTCAGAAAGCTCTGCGGCCTGCACATGCTCGCCCACGGCTACGTTGCCAAAGAAGCGGAAGCGCGCATCGTCGGCGATCTTGTCGAACTGCGCCGTCACCGTCTTGATCTTCGGGTGGTCCGGAGCCACGCCGGAGCGCACCAGCCCCCAGGGGGTGGGCAGCATCTCGAGCATGTCGATGCGCACGTCGATCGGTTCTTCTGAATCGGCCGCGCCGGCGGCCTTGGCGTCGGCGAATTTCAACAGAGACGCGGCAGCGAAAAACCCTGACGGGCCGGATCCGACAACCGCCACATGGTAAGGGCGCATATGTATGGTTTGCCTTCTTGTTCTGCTCAGTGCGCGCAAGGGGCTGTCGCGACGCGGCCGAGCGGGTTACACGGCGATGCTAAACCGGTCCATGCGATCAGGGCTTGCAATGTGAAAGTCCGTCTCACTGGTCGGTACCCTCATCCTTTGTGGACCTCGACCGTCAAGCCGACATTGCCGCCCTCGACAGCACTCTGACCACTGTGGAGCGGGTGCTCGACGTCGAAGGTCTGCGCGCGCGCATCGCCAAACTCGAAGATGAGGCATCGGACCCCAAATTGTGGGACGACCAGGCCAACGCCCAGAAGGTGACCAGCAGTCTGTCGCATGCACAGGGCGAGCTGCGTCGGGTCGAGGAGCTGCGTGGACGCGTCGAGGACCTGCCCGTGCTCTACGAGCTGGCCGAGGAGGAAGAGGGCGCGGCCAAGACCGACGCCATCGCCGACGCCGACGCCGAACTGGCCAAGCTGCGCGAGGATATCGAGGCGCTTGAGGTTCGAACGCTGCTCTCGGGGGAATACGACGAGCGGGAAGCGGTCGTCACCATCCGCTCCGGCGCCGGTGGTGTGGACGCCGCCGACTGGGCCGAGATGTTGATGCGCATGTACATCCGCTGGGCCGAGAAGCACGGGTATCCGGTCGAGGTCTTCGACACGTCGTACGCAGAGGAGGCGGGCATCAAGAGCGCGACCTTCGCGGTGCATACGCCGTTCGCGTACGGAACGTTGTCGGTCGAGCAGGGCACCCACCGACTCGTGCGCATCAGCCCCTTCGACAACCAGAGCCGGCGTCAGACGTCGTTCGCCGACGTCGAGGTCCTGCCGGTCGTCGAGACCGCCGACTCCATCGACATCCCCGAAGGGGATATCCGCGTCGACGTCTACCGGTCCAGCGGTCCGGGTGGTCAGTCGGTGAACACCACCGACTCGGCGGTCCGGCTCACGCACATCCCGACGGGCATCGTCGTAACCTGTCAGAACGAAAAATCGCAGCTGCAGAACAAGGTTTCCGCGATGCGAGTGCTCAGCGCCAAGCTGCTGGAACGCAAACGCCAGGAAGAGCGGGCCGAGATGGACGCGCTCAAGGGCGACGGCGGCAGCTCGTGGGGCAACCAGATGCGCTCGTACGTGCTGCACCCCTACCAGATGGTGAAGGACCTGCGCACCGAGTTCGAGGTCGGCAATCCGGCCGCGGTACTCGACGGCGATATTGACGGCTTCCTGGAAGCCGGAATCCGCTGGCGCAACCGAAAAGAAGATGACTAATAACTCTCTGATTGCCGCAAGCCAACTGGAGTCATTCGGTTGGTGGGCCCAACAGTGGCACAGCTTCTGGCGTGGCTCGATCGGCGAATGGATCATCACCCGCGGGCTGCGGATCGTCATGCTCGTCATCGCCGCGATGCTGATCTCGCGGTTCGTCGGCTGGCTGACCCACCGGATCACCGCCCGCATCGACGAGCGTTTCCAGGAGAGCGACGCGCTGGTCCGGTCCGAGACCACCAAGCACCGGCAGGCCGTCGCCTCGGTGATCTCGTGGGTGACCGTCGCGCTGGTGTCGGTGGTCGTCCTCGTCGACATCACCGAGATCCTGGGCATACCCATCGGCTCGCTGGTCGCCCCCGCCGCGGTGCTCGGCGCCGCGCTTGGCTTCGGCGCGCAGCGCATCGTGCAGGACCTGCTGGCCGGGTTCTTCATCATCACCGAGAAGCAGTACGGGTTCGGTGATCTCGTCGCACTGACCGTCAGTGGTATCACCGTGCCGGCCGAAGGCACCGTCGAAGACGTCACGCTGCGCGTCACCAAGCTGCGCTCCAGCGACGGTGAGGTCTACACAATCCCGAACGGGCAGATCGCCAAGACCGTCAACCTGTCCAAGGACTGGGCCCGTGCGGTCGTCGACATCCCGGTGCCCACGACGGCTGATCTGGGCAAGGTCAACGACATCCTGAACCGGGTGTGTGAACGTGCGATGGAGGACCTCCAGCTGCGCGCGCTGCTCTTGGACAAGCCGCAGTTGATGGGTGTGGAGAGCATCGAACTTGACACCGTGAACCTGCGGCTGGTGGCACGAACGCTGCCCGGCAAGCAGTTCGAGGTCGGCCGGCGCTTGCGTGTGATGGTCGTCTCGGCATTCGGCCGGGCCGGTATCGAGAGCCCTGCCGACCACGAGCCTGAAGTGGAGGCCATGGTGCATCCGGCCACGGTCGGCGGCGCCGAGGACAAGACCCAGGGACCGGGGGACGGGCCACGATGAATGCGTTGTCCCGTTTCGCGGCCAAACGCGCTGACCGCGCCTGGCCTGCCTACATCCTGGGGCGGGTCCGGACATCGACGGTCGGCCTGATCGTGGCCTTCTTCGTGGCGTACTGGCTGCACCAGACCTACGCACCGCCGCCACCGCCGCCGCCACCGACTCCCGCGGTGGTGCCGCCCGGCTTCGTGCCCAACCCCGACTACACCTGGGTGCCGCGTACCGACGTGAACACCCGGCCCAAGTCGACGTACCGACCGACGCCGACGGAGACCACCGAGACGACCACCACGACCACGACCACGACCACGCCGACCACCTCCAGCACGACGGCGCCGCCAACGACGACGGTCATCACCCCGGCTCCCGGCATCCTGCCGCCGGTCACACTGCCGGTGCTGCCCAACCTCGCCCCGCCACCGCCCGCTCCGGCGCCCGCACCGCCACCCGGCCCGCTCCCGGCTGCAGAAGAACCGCCCGGCGGGCCGGTCACGACCACCATCATTTCGCCCGGTGCGGCACCGGCGGCGAGCTAGCGGCGTCAGCCTCAGCGGTCACACCTCAGCGTCCGACTACACTGGCGTGCCGTGATGATCACCCTCGACCACGTGAGCAAGAACTACAAGTCTTCGGCACGCCCAGCCCTGGACAACGTGTCGCTCAAGATCGACAAGGGTGAGTTCGTCTTCCTCATCGGTCCGTCCGGTTCCGGCAAGTCGACGTTCATGCGCCTACTGCTCGGTGCCGAGGTGCCGACGTCGGGTGACATCCGGGTCTCGAAGTTCCACGTCAACAAGCTGCCGAGCCGGCACATCCCGAGCCTGCGCCAGGTGCTCGGCTGCGTGTTCCAGGATTTCCGGTTGCTGCAGCAGAAGACGGTGTTCGAGAACGTGGCGTTCGCGCTCGAGGTGATCGGCAAGCGGCCGGACACCATCAACCGCGTCGTGCCCGACGTGCTGGAGATGGTGGGCCTGTCCGGCAAGGCCAACCGGCTACCCGGTGAGCTGTCCGGTGGCGAGCAGCAGCGGGTCGCGATCGCCCGGGCTTTCGTCAACCGGCCGCTGGTGCTGCTGGCCGACGAACCCACCGGCAACTTGGACCCCGAGACGAGCAACGACATCATGGACCTGCTGGAGCGCATCAACCGCACCGGCACGACGGTCGTGATGGCCACCCACGACCATCACATCGTCGACTCGATGCGTCAGCGCGTCATCGAACTCGAACTCGGCCGCCTCATCCGCGATGAGCAGAGCGGCGTCTACGGAATGGATCGCTAAGTGCGCTTCGGCTTTCTTGTCAATGAAGTCCTGACTGGATTTCGTCGCAACGTCACCATGACGGTCGCCATGATCTTGACGACCGCTATCTCCATCGGCCTGTTCGGCGGTGGTCTCCTGGTGGTGCGGCTGGCCGATCAGTCCAAGCAGATCTACCTGGACCGCGTGGAGAGCCAGGTCTTCCTGACCGACGACGTCTCGTCCAACGACCCCAACTGCGAGGCAGACCCGTGTAAGTCGTTGCGTAAGTTGATCGATGACCGCAAGGACGTGAAGTCGGTTCGCTACATGAACCGGGACCAGGCGTACGACGACGCGGTCCGGCGCATTCCGGCGTTCAAGGATTACGCGAGCAAGAAGGCGTTCCCCGCGTCGTTCGTCGTCAAGCTCGACAATCCGGAGCAGCACAAGGGATTTGAAGACGCGCTGCGCGGCCGGCCCGGCGTGCGCCAGGTGACCGACCAGAAAGAGTTGGTGGACCGCCTGTTCGGCATCCTCGACGGTGTCAGCGCAACGGCCTTCGCCGTGGCGCTGGTGCAGGCCATCGCCGCGACCCTGCTGATCGCGAACACCGTGTTGATCGCGGCACGTACCCGCAGCACCGAGATCAGCATCATGAGGCTGGTCGGCGCGTCGCGGTGGTACACGCAATTGCCATTCTTCGTCGAAGCGCTGATCGCAGCACTGATCGGTGTGGTGCTCGCCGTGATCGGGTTGATCATCGTGCGCGCAATGTTCCTCGAGGACGTGCTCAATCAGTTCTACCAAGCGGGGCTGATCGCCAAGGTCGACTACGCCGACGTCCTCGTCTTCTGCGCGCCGTGGATGTTGTTGCTGGGGCTCGGAATGTCGGGCATCACGGCGTACGCCACGCTGCGCGCGTACATCAGGCGATAGCGATGGCAAAGAACGCAAACAAGAAGGACGCCGACAAATCCGGCAACAACGCGGTCGTCGCAACCAACCGCAAAGCGCGGCACAACTATTCGATCATCGATACCTACGAGGCGGGTATCGCTCTGGTCGGTACCGAGGTGAAAAGCCTGCGTGAGGGCCTGGCGTCACTGGCCGACGCCTTCGCCACCGTCGACGACGGCGAGGTGTGGCTGCGCAACCTGCACATCGCCGAATATCACCACGGCACCTGGACCAACCACGCGCCGCGGCGCAACCGAAAACTGTTGCTGCACCGGAAACAGATCGACATGCTGGTCGGCAAGCTGCGGGACGGCAACTTCACGCTCGTCCCGCTGAAGCTGTACTTCTCCGATGGCCGGGTCAAGGTCGAGTTGGCACTGGCCCGCGGTAAGGAAGCGCACGACAAACGCCAGGACATCGCCAAGCGCGATGCGCAGCGCGAGATCACCCGCGAGATGGGTCGACGCCTCAAGGGCAGGAACTGACCGGGGTTCTGCTCGCGCTGTTGGCGGCGCTGGGCTATGGCATCAGCGATTTCGTCGGCGGTATCGCGGCACGGCGCGTAGCGGCACTGCGGGTGGTGCTCGTTTCGTATCCCATCGCCGGCGTGCTGCTGACGGTGATGGCGTGCGTTGTCGGCGGCCAGGTTTCGTCGACCGCGGTGATGTGGGGCGTCCTGTGCGGCGTTCTGCAGGCGTTCGGCATCTGGTGGTTCTACGCCGCGTTAGGTTCCGGACCGATATCCGTCGTCTCACCGCTGACCGCGATCCTGGTGTCGGCAGGGCCGATTGGCGTCGGCGTCGCCATGGGAGAGCGGCCCAGCGGGGTGGCGATCGCCGGGATCGCGCTGGCATTGGTTGCGGTAGCGCTGGTCAGTGCCCAGGCCACCGATGAGGACGAGACACCGCACCGGTTCACCCCCAAGGTCGCCTGGCTGACCGTCGGCTCCGGGCTGACGTTCGGGCTGAGCTTCGCCGTCATCCATCAGGTGCCGCACGAGGCGAAGCTCTGGCCATTGGTGTTCGCGCGCTTCGCGGCCACCGCGGTGGTCATGGTCGCCGCGCTGGTGACCGGCAATTTCGCTCTGCCACGCGGCATTCCGCTGAAGCTCGCACTGTTCGCGGCGGGCCTCGACGTCACCGCGAACGTGGGGATGCTGTTGGCGCTGCAGGCCTCGATGCTGTCACTGGCGAGCGTGCTGATCTCCCTCTATCCGGCGGCGACCGTCGCCCTGGCCATGGTGCTGCTCAAGGAGCGGGTGCGGGCCTGGCAGGCCATCGGCATGGCACTCGCCCTGGGCTCGGTCGCGATGATCGCCGCCGGGTAGCCGGCTGGACTAGAGCTGATTGATCCGGATCAGGTTGCCCGACGGATCGCGAAATGCGCAGTCGCGCACGCCGTAATCCTGGTCGGTGGGTTCCTGCAGGACGTCCGCGCCGGCGGCTTCCAGGCGGGCGAACAGCGCATCCAGGTCATCGGTGGCCAGCGTGATGGCGCCGTAGGAGCCCTTGGCGATCAGTTCCAGGATGGTGCGGCGCTCGTCGTCGGTGATGCCGGGGTCGGCCGCCGGTGGGTGCAGCACGATCGACGTGCCCGGCTGCCCGGGCGGGCCGACGGTGATCCACCGCATGTCTTGGTAGCCAACGTCTTTGCGCACCTCGAAGCCGAGGTCGTCGCGGTAGAACTTCAGCGCGGCCTCGGCGTCGGTGTGGGGAAGGAATGCGTAGTGAACGGAGATGTCCATGCCCGTCACGCTAATGGCGATTAGTGGGGCGGCGCTTCTTGATTCCTGATCGGTCTGGTGATCTGACGCGCCAAGCAGGCGGGAATGCCGTCGGCCGCCTGCGAGTGATCGCGGCGGTACACGCTCGGCGCCACGCCGACCAGTTCGGTGAACCGGGTGCTGAACGTGCCCAGCGATGAAAAGCCAACGGCGAAGCAGACATCCGTCACGCTGAGGTCGCCGCGCCGCAGCAGCGTCATGGCCCGCTCGATACGGCGTGTCATCAGGTACGAATAGGGCGATTCGCCGTAGATGCGCCTGAACTCCCGACTGAGGTGACCGGCCGACATGTGCGCGCCGCGTGCCAGGTCTTCGACGTTCAACGGCTTGGCGTACTCGCGGTCGATGCGGTCGCGCACTTTGCGGATCACCGTGATGTCCCGCAGGCGCTGTGCTTCGGCCCGGTCGTCCTCCATGCGGCCATCGTCGCATGACCAATTTGGGACGCATCGCGCAATTCGCTGCCCGGGCCGGTCGGCTCGTCGTACGGTCAGCCGGTGAGCAGCTCAACGCGACCCGTCACCGTCCTCGAGAAGTCCGACGTCTTACCCGCCCTCTTCGGGGTGTGGGACGACCTGGACACACTGTTGTCCACCATTTCCGAAGCCGAACTGCTGACCACGCAGACCGAGCTGCCCGGCTGGCATGTCCGCGATGTGGTCGCGCACATCATTGGCACCGAGCTGATGCTCAAGGGTGAGCCGGTGCCGGAGGCCGACATGGACGTTTCCGAACTCGACCACGTGCACAACCCCATCGGCGTGATGAACGAATGCTGGAACCGGTCGATGGCTGCGCTCTCGAGCGCCGAGCTGTTGGAGAAGTTCCGCGCCGTCACCGACGACCGGCGGGCCACCTTGACCGCGATGTCGGACGAGGAGTGGAACACGCCGACGATGACGCCGGCCGGGCAGGACAGCGTCGGTCGCTTTATGCGCATTCGGACTTTCGACTCCTGGATGCACGAGCAGGATATCCGCGAATCCGTGGCGCGCGTGGCGTCGGACGCCGCGTTGCAGAAGCCGGAAGCGCGGCTCTCGCTCGACGAGATCGAGACGATGATGGGCTTCGTCATCGCCAAACGCGGGGGAGCGCCGGCCGGATCGCGCGTCGAGATCCAATTGACCGGTCCCATGGCGCGCACCATCCGGGTTGCCGTCGACGGCCGCGCGGCCGTGGTGCCCGACTTCGGCGGCGCCGAACCGACGACGGTGATCCGGATGGACGGCTGGCAGTTCACGCGGCTGTGCGGCGGGCGGCCATTGGGCGCGGTCCGTTCCGTGGCCATCGAATTCGAGGGTGACGTCGAGGTCGGGCAGCGCATCGTCGAGAACCTCGGTTACGTCGTCTGACCTGGTGGTATCGGTGGCTCCGGATATTCAGTGGAGCTTGTCGGAGCTACCGGTATGATGGAGTGTCCTGCCGAAAGTCGGCGGGGGTGCGAGGGGCTGAACGGTTTCGACTTCGCGCATCGAATCAAGGGAAGCGTGCCGGTGCAGGCAAGAGACCACCGTAAGCGTCGTTGTAACCAATTAAGCGCCGATTCTCATCAGCGCGACTACGCCCTCGCTGCCTAAGTAGCGACCGCGTGTCTGTCAGACCGGGAGCGCCCTCGGCCCGGACCCTGGCATCGACTAGAGGGACCCACCCACGGGGCCGGTCGCGGGGCCCGTGGGGACATCAAACAGCGACTGGGATCGTCATCTCGGCTTGTTCGCGTGACCGGGAGATCCGAGTAGAGGCATAGCGAACTGCGCACGGAGAAGTCTTGAGGGAATGCCGTAGGACCCGGGTTCAATTCCCGGCAGCTCCACTCGAGAATCGCAGGCCAGAGTACTTTTGCTCTGGCCTGCGATTCGTTTCGTCAACGTCTCGCCAAGCCGGGAGGTGCGATCATGCACGATCCGATGAGTTCGCGTTTGATCGCGGAGGCTCTCAATCACCTTCGAGGTGAACTGCATCCGGCGATCTTGAATCACAGCGTCCGCGTCCACCTGATCGCCTCGCACCTTGGTGCAGAATCTCTCGACGCAGACGACCAATTGGCGCTGGCCGTCGCCTCCTTGTTCCACGATTCCGGTACCGCCGAGATCTACAACGGCGACCTCCGATTCGAAGTCGAGGGTGCAAACGCAGCAGTGCGGTTCCTGCACGCGAGCGGATACGAACGGCTCGCCACGACCGTGTGGCAGGCGATCGCACTGCATACTTCGCCGGGGATCGCAGAGCACATGCAGCCGGTGATCCGTTACACGCGTCTCGGCGTGCTGGAAGACTTCGGGCACGGAATCGTCGAGGTGCCTGACAGGTCTGAGCTGGATATGGCGCTCGCCAAATATGACCGCTTGGACATTGAGGAAGTGCTTGGTCGAGCGGTCGTCTCCCAGGCGCTCAGGAACCCAGCCAAGGCGCCCACGGCATCGTGGCCGGGCCAACTGCTCGCCGCTCACGTAGCGGACCCCGACAGACCGGGCATCAATCCCGCGTTCTAGGTGTGATGTCCAGGGAGGTTGGTCAGTCGGGTGACCGGCGGCTGGCCTCCGAGGGCGGAGTGGGCTCGGTGGTAATTGTAGAAATGCAGCCAGCCTGGTAGCGCTGTGTTGCGTTCTTCTGTCGATTC
>NZ_VTGY01000032.1 GCF_009729075.1 Mycolicibacterium sp. CBMA 226
TTGGCGGTCGCGCCACCGAACAGCTGCATGTTCAAACCCGTTGCGGTGACGATGATGTCGGCCTGCAGTTCCTCGCCGGAGGTCAGCTTGATGCCGTTCTCGGTGAAGGTCTCGATGGTGTCGGTGACGACGCCGGCCTTACCCGAGCGGATGGCCTTGAACAGATCGCCATTGGGCGCCAAGCACACTCGCTCATCCCACGGGTTGTAGCGCGGGCTGAAGTGCTTGTCGTAATCGAAGCCCTCGGGCAACCGGCGCTCGGCCATCTGGCGCAGCGCCTTCTTGAACACGGCCGGGAACTTACGGGCCAGCTGGTACTGCGCGGTGCTGTAACCGATCTGCTTCCACCGGTTTGCGAAGTGCGCCAGGTGCTTCGGCAGGTACTTGTTGGTCTGCTTGGCCACCGGGTCCTCCAGCGGCAGCGCGCCGATGTAGGTGGGCGAGCGCTGCAGCATGGTCACGTGCCCGACGCCACCGTTCACCAGTGATGGGATCAGCGTGACAGCCGTTGCGCCGGAACCGATCACGACGACGTTCTTGCCGGCGTAGTCGAGGTCCTCGGGCCAGTGTTGCGGATGCACGATCTGGCCCTTGAAGTCGGCCGCGCCCGGGAACTCGGGCGCGTAGCCCTCGTCGTAGTTGTAGTAGCCGCTGCACACCGACAGGAAGGACGCGGTGATCTGCTTTTCCTCGCCACCGGCGGTGATGTTGATGGTCCAGCGGTTCTCGGCGTCCGACCAGTCCACCGAGGTCACCTGCTGACCGGTGCGGATGTGCTGGCGGATGCCGTTCTCGTCGGCGGCCTCGTTGATGTAGTTCCAGATCGACTGGCCGTCGGCGATCGACTTGGCCGACTCCCACGGCTTGAACCGGAAACCGAGGGTGAAC
Organism: Mycolicibacterium sp. CBMA 226; assembly: GCF_009729075.1. Lineage (GTDB taxonomy): Bacteria > Actinomycetota > Actinomycetes > Mycobacteriales > Mycobacteriaceae > Mycobacterium. The sequence continues at coordinate 889 of NZ_VTGY01000032.1, forward strand.
ATGTCCGAGTCCGAGCGGATGCCGGGGTACTTGAACAGGTCCCACGTGCCGCCGATGTTCTCCCGGCGCTCCAGGATCACGTAGCTCTTGGTGGGGCAGCGGTCCTGGAGGTGCCAGGCGGTGCTGATGCCGGAGATACCGGCACCGACGATGACAACATCGAAGTGTTCGATCATGGTACCGACGGTATCAACACGGTGTCGACAACGTCAACGGTCTGTCGAAAAACCCCAACGCAGTGTTAGGCTCAGCCGCGTGAGTACCGCCGCACAGACCCGGTCCCCCCGGGGTCGACGCGCGGCCCGACCCTCGGGCGACGACCGCGAAGCGGCCAT
>NZ_VTGY01000033.1 GCF_009729075.1 Mycolicibacterium sp. CBMA 226
CCAGGCTCCGGCGGCTGCTCCGGTTCCCACCGCCGCGGAGAGCGGCCCGGGCAGCGCGGCCACTGCCGGTGGCGCCGTCTCGCAGGCTCCGCTGACCCCGACGCCCGCTCCGGCGCCGAGCCAGGCCATCGCCGGCCAGCCCGCGTCCAGCGCCGGTCAGGGCAACGCTGCCCCGGCCGGTAACCAGCAGGCCGCTCCGGCTGCCCCGGTCACCCCGACCCCGGCGCCGGTGCCCGCTTCCTGACGGCCGAGCAAAGAAATTGGGGCCAGTCGCGATCATCGCGACTGGCCCCAATTTCTTTGTCCGGCTTGTTGTTTCAGGGACTACATCTGACGGCCGACGTCGCCGCCACGCTGCGGCGGCGGAGCTACCGGAGCGACCGGCGCCGGACCGGCGTTGTGCGAACCCGAACTGGGACCCGCTGCGGGCGGCGCCGATTGCGCCGGAGCGGACGCGCGCTGACGGGAGTCGCGCGCATCCTGCTGGGCCTCGCGCCGATCCTGCTGCGACTGCCGGTTGTCCTGCTGTTGCTGGCGGTCGTTCTGCTGGTTCTCCCGGGCATCCTGCTGCGCTTGGCGCTGCTCCGGCGACAGCGGGGCGCCGCCACCGGCCGGCCCACCGGGCTGGCCCTCTGCGGGTTGCCCACCCGGCACGCCGCCTTCCTTGCCGCCGCCCTTGCCCATGGCCTGCTGGATCATCTGGCCGAACTGGCCTGCCTGCTGGCCCATCTGGCCCAGACCGCCACCCTGGCCGGCCATCTGACCGGCCTGCTGACCCATCTGACCCAGTTGGCCGAGCATCTGACCCATCTGGCCGACGCCTTCCCCGCCCTTGCCGTCGGCGTTGTCGTACGCCGACTGGGCCATGCCGACCTTGCCGGAGAACATGCCCTCCTTGGCCTGCAACGAGGCCACATTGGCGGTCATATCGGCGGCCATCGCCGGCAGCACCGCGGCGATTGTCGCGCTCATGGCGTCCTCGCCGGGCTGGATCATCGGCATCTCAGGCAGCTCGACCGAGGCTGCATTCCAGCTGATGTTGTCGGGTGTCTGCAACGGTGAACTCATCAGTTATCCCCCCTACTCAACTCACCAGTCGTCGTCGACGTCTTCGTCATAGGAACCGTGTTCGAGCGCTTCGGGCACCGCCAGCTGGCTGATGCGGCCCCCGCCGCCACCTTCGCGATGGCCCATACCGCCCATGGCACCCATCGCGCCGCCGGCACCGGCTGCGGCTGCGACCGGTGCCAGGCCACCGGCCCCCATGCCACCCGCAGCACTTGCCGGCATCACTGCGGGTCCACCCGGTCCGGGGCCGACCATCTTCGCCAAGAGCGGCGTCTGCACGGAGGCCGCACCGACGCCGCCACCGCCGCCGCCACCGGGCATGCCGCCCTTCATCAACCCCGCGCCGTGCGCCGCTCCGGAACCCCCGGCCAGCGGATGGTTGGAGAACGCGCCGAACGGCGAGGCGCCGAGACCGGCCTTGCCCTGGCCGCCACCGGAGAACAGGGACGTCAGCTGCTGTAGCGGCTGCGAAAGTTGTTGCAGTGGCTGCATGGCCTGCTGCGGTAACTGGCCGAGCATCTGTGGGACCTGACCGGCCATCTGCATCATCTGGCCCATCATCTGCCCCATCTGGTCGCCACCCTTGGACGCCGACTCGGCGGTCTTCTGCGCCGTCTGCTCGACCTGCGGCGGCATGCCGGCTGTCGGGATGCTCGGTGGCGCGCCGACGAAGTTGGCCACTTCGGTGGCGCTGGCCGTCACGGCGGCGATGTTCTGGGACAGGCCCATCTTGATCCGGCTCTGGATCAGTTCCTGCACGTTCGGGAACGGCGCCGCCGACAGGGCCATGCATTCCGCCTGCACTTCCTCGGCGGTGGCGTTGACCAGGTTCTTGGTCTTGACGACTGCCGCCACCATGGACTGCAGCTTGGCGGCGATGGCCGCTGCCTGCGCGCCGTTGGCCTCATGGCCGCCGATGATGGTGGTCGCCTCACCGGCGGCGGCAACCGAACCAGCACCGGTCCACTGGCCGGTCAAATTCATCAACTGGCTGGTCTGCTGTGGCACCACGTGACCGGTGATCTTTGTGGCCAACTGCTGGTAGTGGGCAGCCGCTTCTTCGAGCTGTTCCTCATTGACGTTGGGCCACCCCGGCCCGGTCACCGTCTGCGAACCGAACGGACTGCTGTCCGGCTGAATCCCCATAGACACGGCCCCCTTCCCCAGACATACCGCGTCGGTTCGAGCCTACCGCCCCGAGGGGTACCCACCCGACGCAAACTGACGGTGCAGTCGGTCGCGCGGCCCCCTAGGGAGTCGGCTGATCCTGCCGGGCCAGCAACCGGGCGTAGCCGGTCCCCATGGCCAGCAGTACCAGGCCGACGACGATGAAAACCGCCACCCGGAACATGCCGCCGAGGGTCCCGAGATCGAACAGGAACAGCTTGGCCATCGCCGCGGCCACCAGCACCAGACCGCCGCCGATGGGCAGTGACCGCTGCGCCTTCGGCCGCCGCGCCGCGTACCCGAACAACGCGGCCGCCGTCGCGATCCAGCCGATTGTCGCGACCATGTGACCCGCGAAGAATCCGCCGTTCACACCGCCGATCAGCACGCCCGCCGTGACGGTCACCATGGTGGACGCATATGCGGCGACCACGACGGCGCCCGCCCACATCAGCCGAACTTCGTCGTCGTCACGCTTACCGGCCCAGGACCACACGACGGCCACCGCACCGGCCACCGCCAAGACGCTCGAGACGATGGTGGAGACGGCGTTGCGGGTGCTCAGCTCAACCGCGCGGAACAGCAGGTCCGGCGGAGAGTAGCCGAGGTAGACGGCACCGCCGACGGCCCCGAATCCGGCCGCCGCCCAGCGGGCGATGGCGTCCCGTCGGCCGGCGACGGCCACCACGATCGACATCGCGAGCAGCACCGCGCTGCCGGTCCGGCCATCGAAAGCCACCAGCACCGCGACCAGTGCGCACACCGCCGACACCGCCGACCAGATCCGCTGCACGACACCGTCGAGTCCGGGCAACCGATCACCGGCGAGCACGACCGCGAGAAACAACGCCGCCACCGCGGCGATGATCGACGCGGCGGTCAGCCGGTGGACCACCCCGGAGGTGAACAACACCGGCAGCGCGCCGCCCGCGGTGGCCAGGGCCAGCAGGGGACGATTGGTCGTCGTCGGGAGCAGGATCAGCGCGCCGGTGACGGCCAGGACGGCTGCCGCCCCGCAGGCGCCGGCGAGGCCCGGATTCCGGGTGGTGCCGAAGGTGGCCGAGGCCAACGCGATCAGGAGCGGAAACGTGCAGGCCGCCGTCCGCGCCACATACATCCAGACCCAGTCCTTGCCGAACTGCACCGGTAACGACGCCGCGGACAGCGCCAGCATGAAGCCGATCAGCAGCAGCGAGACACCGTCGGCGACCACAGGCGCCAGGACGGCCAAGGGCACCAGCACCAACAGCGCGAGCTGCTGGGAGTCCCAGCGCCGGGCCAGGGTCAGACCACCGCCGCCGATCACCGCAGCGAATACCAAACCGACTGGCGCCGAAAGCCATTCATAGATCGTGGTGACCGCGACGACATCGATGTACGCCGCGGCGATACCGGTGGCCGCCAGGGCGATCGCTCCCACCGCGCCACCGGGCCGCGTCTTCAATCGAGTCGCCCCGAGCACCAGAGCGGCCGCCAGCACCGCCCCCGCGCCGACGCGGAACTCGGGACGCAGCAGCCCGGCCTGCGCGGCCAGCACCAGCAGCAGGACGACGCCGATCAGCGTCACCGCGACACCGGCTGCGGCCAGCGCCCTGCCGATCCAGCCGTCGGACCGCTCTGGCCGGGGCTGGGGTTGGGGCGCCGCAGGCGGTGGTGACTGAAGCACCGGCTGGGGCGCCGCGACCGGCGCGGCCTGCGGCGGTTGCCAATACTGTTGCGGCGCAGCGTATGCGATGGGCTGCGGCATCGACTGCTGTGGCACCAACGACCGATCGAGTTCGGTGAGGCAGGCCGACACCCACGCCAAATGCTGGAAAATCGCCGCGACATCCTGGGAGAGCCGGGCAACCATCGCCCGCTGCGGTTCAGTCATGCAGGTCATCATCGCGCCGAGCCATGGGACTGCGGATGAGTAGGACTACCCCTATTGAACGCAAAACTGCCCCTCTTCAACCGAACAGGAGCAGTTTCGCGAGGGAACTCAGCCCAGGATCAGACCTGACGTCGGAACGCCGGTGCCCGCGGTGACGAGGACGTGCTCGACATCAGGCACCTGGTTCACCGAAGTGCCGCGCAGCTGGCGGACACCTTCGGCAATGCCGTTCATGCCGTGAATGTAGGCCTCGCCGAGCTGACCGCCGTGCGTGTTGATCGGTAGCTTGCCACCCAGCTCGATCGCGCCGTTGGCGATGAAGTCCTTGGCCTCGCCGCGGCCGCAGAAACCGAGCTCTTCCAGCTGGATCAGCGTGTACGGGGTGAAGTGGTCATACAGGATCGCGGTCTGAACGTCGTTGGGCGTCAGGCCACTCTGGCCCCAGAGCTGCTTACCGACCAGACCCATCTCGGGCAGGCCGAGCTCGTCGCGGTAGTACGAGTACATGGTGAACTGATCTTCGCCTGCGGCCTGCGCAGCGGCCTCCACAATGACCGGACGCTGCTTGAGGTCCTTGGCCCGCTCCGGCGTGGTCACGACGATCGCCACCCCACCGTCAGTTTCCTGGCAGCAGTCCAGCAGGCGCAGCGGTTCGGCGATGAAGCGCGAATTCTGGTGGTCCTCGATGGTGATCGGCTTGCCGTAGAAATGCGCCTTCAGGTTGGTGGCCGCGTGCTTTCGGTCAGCCACCGATACCACACCGAAATCTGCACTGGTGGCACCGTATTCGTGCATGTAACGCTGCGCGACCATGGCGACCGAAGCTGCCGGGGTGCTGAGCCCGTGCGGGTATGACCAGCTGTACTCGACACCGCGGGAGTCGGCATTGACGGTCAGACCTGTCATCACCTGGCCGAAGCGGTGCTCCGAGCGCTCGTTGAAAGCACGGTATGCCACAACGACTTCCGCGATACCCGACGCCACCGCGAGCACAGCCTGCTGCACGGTTGCCGCGGCCGCGCCGCCGCCATAGCCGATCTGGCTGAAGAACTTCAGCTCGCCGATGCCGGTCGAGCGGGCCACCGCGGTCTCCAGGTTGGAGTCCATGGTGAAGGTCACCAGACCATCAACGTCCTTGGGTGACAAGCCCGCATCGTTCAGCGCATCGATGACCGCCTCGGCGGCCAGCCGCAGTTCACTACGACCGGAGTTCTTGGAGAAGTCGGTTGCGCCGATACCGGCGATGGCCGCCTTACCGGAGATGCTCACTGGGCGGCTCCCATGGTCAGCGTGGAGGTGGCGATGACGTGATCGCCAAGGCTGTTGCTGCCCACCACTTTCAGGGTTACCAAGTCGTTTTCGACGGCAATCACCTCACCACGGAAGGTGATGGTGTCGTAGGCGTACCAGGGCACGCCGAGCCGCAGCTTGATCGACTTGATGATGGCGTTCGGGCCGGCCCAGTCGGTCACGTAGCGCCCCACCAGACCGGTGTCGGTCAGGATGTTGACGAAAATGTCCTTGGAGCCCTTGGCCTGTGCCTTGTCCCGGTCGTGGTGCACATCCTGGTAGTCCCGGGTGGCGATGGCGGTCGAGACGATGAACGTCGGGTCGCCGTAGATGGAAAGCTCCGGCAGCTTGGTGCCTACGACCGGAGCCGCTCCGGCGGCGACATCGGACAGGATGTTCACTCCGTCGTTCCTTCCCATGCGTACAGGCTCCACGCCGGACTGACGTCACTGTCCGGGAAGTCGATAAACGTTGCGCTGACGGGCATTCCGATCTCCACGTCGTCGTGCTCGACGCCGCGCAGCTCACCGAGCATGCGCACACCCTCTTCAAGCTCGACGAGCGCGATGATGAACGGCAGGCTGCGGCCGGGCACCTTCGGCGCGTGGTGCACGACGTAGCTGAACACCGTGCCCCGGCCCGACGAGACGACATAGTCGATGGGAGCATCTTTGTCCTGCCAGATGGCGGGCACCGGGGGGTGCTGCAGCGAACCGTCGGGCCGCCTCTGGATTCGCAGTTCGTGGGCGTTGACGCCGTCCCAGAAGAACTGGGTGTCCCGCGACGACGACGGGCGCATCAGCTTGTCGGGGTCCAGATCGGCTGGGATCGAACCGGTTACAGGGCTTTCCTCAGCCGACTCCCCCTGCTTGTTGGCGGGCAGGAACTTCATGATGCGCCAGTCCATGTCGGCGACTTCCTCGTCACCGACATGCCAGCGGATCTTCTGGTTGACGAAGTAACCCTCGCCCAGTGCGGTCTGCTTCGGGCCCACCACGTCGGTGACCTCGGCGCTGATGCTGACGCGCTCGCCCGGCTGCAGGTAGCGGTGGTACGTCTGGTCGCAGTTGGTGGCGACGACGCCGACGTACCCGGCATCGTCGAACAACTTCATGATGCGGGCCAGCGGGTCGTCGTCGGACCGGCTGCGGCCAAGGCCCATCATGGTCCAGACCTGGATCATGGCCGGCGGCGCCACTATGCCAGGGTGCCCGGCGGCCTTGGCGGCCTCCTCGTCGACGTAGATCGGGTTCTTGTCACCGATCGCGTCCACCCAGTGGTGAATCATGGGCTGGTTCACCGGATCCCGGCTCAGCGTCGGTTTACTGCGCCCGGCCGCGACGATCTCGTCGATGCCGGCCTGAAGATCAGTCATCGATTACCTTCCTTACCGCGAGACCCGCGGCACCTTGAGGCCGGATGCCGCGATCATCTCGCGCATGACCTCGTTGACTCCGCCACCGAAGGTGATGACCAAGTTGCGCTTGGCCATGGTGTCGAGCCAGTCAAGGAGCTTGGCTGTGCCTGGATCCGCGGGGTTGCCGAAGCGTCCGACGACCTCTTCGGCCAGGCGGCTCACTTCCTGGATGCGCTCGGTGGAGAAGACTTTCGTCGCTGCCGCATCGGCGACGGCGATGTTCTCACCGGACGACGCGACCTGCCAGTTGAGCAGTTCGTTGAGACGCATGATCGTCTTGATCTGCCCCAGCAGCCGCTTGGCCTCCGGATTGTCCAGCGGCACAACGCCATCGGAGCCCGGCTGCGAAGCCCAACCGTGCACCTGCTCGTAGATGCCGGCGACCCGGCCGGCCGGACCCAGGCCGACACGCTCGTGGTTGAGCTGTGTGGTGATGAGCTTCCAGCCGCCGTTCTCCTCACCGACCAACATGTCGGCGGGCACCCGAACGTCGTTGTAGTAGGTCGTGTTGGTGTGGTGGGCACCGTCGGACAGGATGATCGGGGTCCAGGAGTAACCCGGGTCCTTGGTGTCGACGATCAGGATCGAGATGCCCTTGTGCTTGGCCGCGGTCGGGTCGGTGCGGCACGCCAGCCACACGTAGTCGGCGTCGTGCGCACCGGTGGTCCACATCTTCTGGCCGTTGACGACGTACTCGTCGCCGTGCCGCACCGCGGTGGTCCGCAGCGACGCCAGGTCGGTGCCGGCCTCGGGCTCGGAGTAACCGATCGCGAAATGCACTTCACCGGAGAGGATTCCGGGCAGGAACTTCTTCTTCTGCTCCTCGGTGCCCAGCAGTTGCAAGGTGGGGCCCACGGTCTGCAGCGTCACCATCGGCAGCGGGATGTCGGCGCGGTTGGCCTCGTTGATGAAGATCTGCTGCTCGATGGGCCCGAAGCCCAGGCCGCCATATTCCTTGGGCCAGCCCACCCCGAGCTTGCCGTCGCTGCCCATGCGCTTGATGACGGCGCGGTAGGCCTCGTTGTGCCGGTCGGTCTCCATCGCCGCCGCCTCTTCGGGCGTGATCAGCGTCGAAAAGTATTCGCGCAGTTCGGATTGCAGCTTGCGCTGTTCCGCGGTCAGGTCGATAAACATCAGGCTCCCACCAGATCGAGACGGTGCGACGGACCCCCGAGCAGACGGTTCAGGTCCTTGATCGAGGAGTAGTAACGGTCCATCGGGTAGGTGATGTCCATGCCCATGCCGCCGTGCAGGTGGTGGCACAGCCGCATGGCCGGCGGAGCCTGCGAGGTCAGCCAGTAACCCAGGATCGCCAGATCCTCGGCAGCGTCGAGTCCCTCGGAGAGCCGCCACACCACGGACGTGGACACCAGATCGATTGTCCGCGAAGCGATGTAAACCTCGGACAGCTGCGCCGCCACAGTCTGGAAGGTGGACAGCGGGCGGCCGAACTGCTCGCGGGTCGCGGTGTAGTCGGCGGTGAGCCGCAGCGCCCCGGCCACCAGACCGGCACCGAAGGCGCCGATCATGGCCAGCGCCAGCTCGTTCACCCGGGTCACGGTGGCACCGGCCAGCACATCCTCGTCGGCGACCGCGACGTCGGCGAAAGTCACGACGTATTCGTCCGACCCGTTGGCGGTCGGCGTCTTCTCAACCGTCACACCGGCGGCCTGGGGCGACACGACGACCACACCGCTGTCAGTGGTGACCAGCAGCCACTGCGCCGTTTCGGCATACGGCACACCGATTTTGGTGCCGTTGAGCTTGCCGCCTGCGTAGCTGGTCGACGGCTTCTCCGGCAGCTGGTTACCCGCCTCGTTCAGTGCGGCCGAGAGCACTGCGCCCTCGGCGACACCCGCGAGATACCGGTCCTGCTGCGCCTCGGTGGCCAGGTCGACCAGCGGCACCAGGGCGAGCCCGATGGTCGCCAGCGCCGGTCCGGTGGTGCCGCGCCGACCGATCTCGGTGAGTGCGGTGGCCGCCTCCAGCAGCCCCAGCCCGTCACCACCCAACCGGTCCGGCACCGTAAGCGCCACTACGCCACCGGAAACCAGTGCGTCCCAGGTGTTTTCCCGCTCCAGCACGGATGTCACCACATCAGCGACAGCCTGCTGCTCGGGGCTCGGTGTGAAATCCACCCGAATCCTCCTTGATTCGTGTTACCGGACTACTGCAGTCAGTTGCCGTCAGGCTCAGGGCTGATTTGCCGGCTCGCCGGCGGCGACGGGGCACTTACCCGTGTAGTCAACCTGCCAGTGCTTGATGCCGTTCAGCCAGCCCGACATCAGCCGCTCGGGCTCGCCGATCGAGGCCAGGTCCGGCATGTGGTCGGCGATGGCGTTGAACATCAGGTTGATGGTCATGCGCGCCAGGTTGGCGCCGATGCAGTAGTGCGCGCCGGTGCCGCCGAAGCCGACGTGCTGGTTCGGCGTCCGCATGATGTTGAAGGTGTGCGGGTTCTCGAACACCTCTTCGTCGAAGTTGGCCGAACGGTAGGACATGACGACCCGCTCGCCCTTCTTGATCTTCACGCCGCCGAGCTCGGTGTCCTCCAGAGCGGTGCGCTGGAACGCGGTGACCGGCGTCGCCCAGCGGACGATCTCGTCGGCGGCCGACTCCGGGCGCTCCTTCTTGTACAGCTCCCACTGATCGGGGTTCTGGGAGAAGGCGATCATGCCGTGGGTGATCGAGTTACGGGTGGTCTCGTTGCCGGCGACCGCCAGCATCACCACGAAGAAGCCGAATTCGTCGTCGGACAGCTTCTCGCCGTCGATATCGGCCTGCACCAGCTGCGTGACGATGTCGTCGGTCGGGTTTTTCGACCGCTCGGCGGCCATACCCATGGCGTAGCTGATCAGCTCGAACGAGGACGCGGCCGGGTCGATGTGCGCGTACTCCGGGTCCTCGCCTGCGGTCATCTCGTTGGACCAGTTGAACAGCTTGTCGCGGTCTTCCTGCGGCACGCCGAGGAGTCCGGCGATGGCCTGCAGCGGCAGCTCACAAGAGACCTGCTCGACGAAATCGCCGGTGCCGGAAGCGGCGGCGGTCTCGGCGATCTTCTGGGCCCGCTCGCTCAGCTCGGCCTGCAGGCGGCCGATGGCGCGCGGGGTGAAACCGCGGGAGATGATCTTGCGCAGCCGGGTGTGCTGCGGGGCGTCCATGTTCAGCAGCACGGCGCGCTGCACGTCGACGGCCTCACGCGTCATGGCCTGCGGCCACACCGGAATCGCGCCATCGGGGGCACTGCCGAAGATGTCGTTGCGCTTCGACACCTCTTTGACGTCGTCGTAGCGGGTGACGAGCCAGTAGCCCTTGTCACCGAAGCCACCGGTGCCGCCAGGCACGTCCACCCAGTGGATCGGCTCGGACTTCCGTAGCTCGGCGAGCTCCTCGACGGGCAACCGCTCCACGTTGAGGTTCGCGTCCAACAAGTCGAGATCGGACGGGATCGGGCAGGGCATGGTGTCTCCTTGGGGAATCCAACGCCTCAGAACCAGGTTCCGAGACAAATCCTTCTAGTTCGGCGTTGCGACCATTGAAACACGCCTTCACCGCAGATAAAAGGCACGTCCCGATCATTGCTTGTCAGAGTAATGAAACGTGTTCTAGCCTGAGCTCATGGGTAATCCTGTCATCGTTGAAGCCACTCGTAGCCCCATCGGCAAGCGAGGTGGCTGGCTGTCCGGCCTGCACGCGACCGAACTTCTGGGCGCCACGCAGAAGGCTCTCGTCGAGAAGGCGGGGCTGGATGCCGGCGACATCGAGCAGCTCATCGGCGGCTGTGTCACGCAGTACGGCGAGCAGGGCAACAACATCACGCGACAGTCCTGGCTGGTTGCCGGATTGCCCGAACATGTCGGTGCCACGACCATCGACTGCCAGTGCGGCAGCGCCCAGCAGGCCAACCACTTGATCGCCGGTCTGATCGCCACCGGTGCCATCGACATCGGCATCGCCTGCGGTATCGAAGCCATGAGCCGGGTGCCATTGGGCGCCAACGGCGGTGGCGCCCGTGCCGCGTCGTGGGACATCGACCTGCCCAACCAGTTCGAGGCCGCCGAGCGGATCGCAAAGCGCCGGGGTATCACCCGCGACGACATCGACGCGCTGGGCTTCGCCTCGCAGGCCAAGGCCAAGCAGGCCTGGGCCGAGGGCCGCTTCGACCGCGAGATCTCGCCGATCGAGGCGCCGGTGATCGACGAGAACAAGCAGCCGACCGCCGAGCTGAACCTGGTCAGCCGCGACCAGGGCCTGCGCGATACCACCCTGGAAGGCCTGGCTTCGCTGAAGCCGGTCATCGAGGGCGGCATCCACACCGCCGGCACGTCGTCGCAGATTTCGGACGGCGCCGCCGCGGTGCTGTGGATGGACGAGGACAAGGCCAAGGCGCTCGGCTTCACGCCCCGCGCCCGGATCATCGCGCAGGCCAACGTCGGCGCCGAGACCTACTACCACCTGGACGGGCCGGTGCAGTCCACCGCGAAGGTGCTCGAGAAGGCGCGCATGTCGATGGCCGACATCGACCTGGTCGAGATCAACGAGGCGTTTGCGTCCGTCGTGCTGTCCTGGGCTCAGGTGCACAAGGCCGACATGGATAGGGTCAACGTCAACGGCGGCGCCATCGCGCTGGGCCACCCGGTCGGTTCCACCGGCTCGCGGCTCATCACGACGGCGCTGCACGAGCTGGAACGGACCGGCAAGTCGACGGCGCTGATCACGATGTGCGCCGGCGGTGCGCTGTCCACCGGCACCATCATCGAACGGATCTAGATCGAGGAGCAGGGTCGCCACCATGGCCGACGGGGAAATGAGCGCCAGGCAGCTGCAGATCCTGAATTCCAAGGGAATGCAGACCGCATTCAAGTGGATGTCGCGGATCAACACCTGGGCGTTCCGGGCGACCGACGGCCGGGTCGGCGCCAAGTGGCGCCTCGGCTCGAAGCCGGTCGCGACGCCGCCGCCCGTCGGGATTCTGACCACCATCGGCCGGAAGTCGGGCGAGCCCCGCGACAGCCCACTGCTGTACCTGCGTGAAGGCGACCGGATCGTCGTCGTCGCCTCGCAGGGCGGTCGCGACACGCACCCGATGTGGTACCTGAACCTGGTCGCCAACCCGAAGGTGACGTTCCAGGTGCGCGGCGAGAAGCTGCAGCTGATCGCCCGCGATGCCACCGATGCCGAACGCGACGAGTACTGGCCCAAGCTCGACGCCATGTACCCCGACTTCGTCGACTACCGCTCGCACACTGACCGGAAGATTCCGATCGTCCTCCTCGATCCGGCCTGATCGCGAACCGAGAGCGCCGGCTCAAGCGTCGTGAATCTCGGCGATGTAGCCGCCGGGCCACTGGAGCATTGCGGTGGTTGTCGGTCCGCTCCGGATGCTCGGCGCCAGCACCCGTGCGCCGGCGGCGGTCGCCTTGGCGACGGTGGCAGCGACGTCACTCACGCGATACCCCGCCACCTCACGCCCATACGGGTACGGCAGGTGTCCATCAGTCACCGCCACCTGTGTGTTTCCGAACGTCGAGCTGATCGCAATCTTGCGAAAGGTGCTGCCGGGCTTGCCGATCAGCACTCCATCGGCAGTGGCGGTATCGGAATCCACGTGGCCGCCGGTGAACGTGAGGTACGACTTCAAGAACGCCTCCACCGCGTCTGCCGAGAGGTAGATCCGGTTGTCGGGCACCGTCGTCAGCACCGGGTAATTGGGCGCTGTGGTGTGCCAGTAGAGCTGTGTGTTCACGCCTCCGGGGAACTGGATCACCGCATCGCGTCCGATCGGGTCCGGAAACGGTGCCACCACGACATCCGCGCCGGCGTCGCGCGCCTTCGCGACACCGGCGTCGAAGTCCGCCATCAGCCAACCGGTGCGCTCGGCGCCGAACGGGTAGGGCACCGGGCCGGTGAAGTCGAACGCGGAGATCGTGCCCACCGGGGACCGGATCAGTTGCGATTTGGCCTGGCTCGGCGTCGGCGTGACATCGACCAGCGCCTGACTGGAGGCAGTGCCGCCGAACGTGGCCAGCCAACTGGTGACGAACGCGTCGAGCTGCCCGGGCAGCACGTACACGTGCACCGAGTCGTACTGCGGCCCCACGCCTTGACTGGCGGGGACGGTACTGGTCGGCGCCGGAGCGTGCGCCCCGCCGCACCCGGCAGTCGCCGATATGGCGAGAACGACCGCGGCCCAGGACAAGCGTTTCCAGGAAAGTTCCGTCACGCCCTCTGTATATCGGACTGTGCGTAGATGAGCCGGATCCCCGTACCGCCGCACGTCCGGGTCATGCACTGCCCTACCCTCCGCAGTAGACGCGGGCGTTCAGATAGGAGACAACGTGCAGTCGAATGAACTCACTTACGCCGTGGTCGGCGCTACCGGCGCGACGGGTGGCGCAGTGACGGCTGCGCTCCTCGAGCGCGGCGCACAGGTGCGGGCGATCGCCCGTAACCCGCAATCCAGCCGGGCACAAGAACTTTCACAACAAGGTGTCGACGTGGTCGCTGCCGACCTTGCTGACGAGGACGCGCTCGGTCGTGCCTTCACCGGTGTCGCCGGCGTCTTCGCGATCACGACCCCATTCGAAGAGGGCCCGGGCGCCGAGGTGGCCCAGGGCATGCACATCATCGCTGCGGCGAAACGGGCAGAAGTACCGCATCTGGTCTTCTCGTCGGTATCCGACGCTGACCGCCATACGGGAATCCCGCATTTCGACAGCAAGGCCGAAATCGAAGCTGCCCTGGTCCAGTCCGGTGTGCCGTACACGATCGTCGGACCCAGCTACTTCTACGACAACATGCTCGGCGGCCTCGACGACCTGCGAGCCGGCATCTTCACGCTGCCGATTCCGGCCGACGTGCCACTGCAACAGCTTTCGCGACGCGACCTCGGCCGGTTTGTCGCCACCACGCTGCTCGATCCAGAACGCTTCATCGGAGTTCGCATCGATGTGGCCTCCGATGCGCCGACGCCGCAGCACATGGTCGCGGCATTGACGCAGAAACTGGGACGCCCCATCGAGTTGGTGACGCTGGACCCTGCGCAGATCGGTTCGCCGGACATGCGCGCGATGTACACATATCTGTCCGAGCACGGCTACAGCGCCGACGTCGTCCGGCTTCGGCACGATTACCCGACCGTCAACTGGCAGCGCTTCGAAGACTGGCTCGACGAAATCCAGTTCTGAGGTCGGCGGTCCGGGGACCGCATCCGAGAGGCTCCCCCAGAACGACTTATGTTCTGGGGGAGCTGAACGGAATCAGGGCCACACCGGCGTCGTTGTCGCTGGTATGCCGACTGGAGTTGTGCTCGACCCCGACCGTAGTTCCGCCAATCATGTCGCAGCCGCGATCGACCAGGCCCGCCGCGCCTACAACGCCGGCGTGGGCCAAGTGTGGATAGCCCAGCAGTTCGACCACGACGCCATCTCGCTGGCCGGATATGTCGGGGCCGCAGTGCCAGGCCTTGCCGTCGGCACCTTCGTCGTACCGATCAACCCGCGCCACCCACTGACTCTCGCCTCCCAGGCGCTGACCGCCCAGGCGGCCACCGGCGGGAACTTCAGCCTCGGCCTCGGTCTGGGGGCGCATGCTCCCGAGCAGATTGCTTTCGGAACCGCGTGGCCGAACACCATCGGCCGACTGCGCGAACACCTGCTGATCCTCCGATCGATCCTGGACACCGGCACCGTCGACTTCCATGGCGAAGAATTCACCGCCGCCCCGCAGCTTCCGGTGACGGTCGCCGGCGGCACTCCCCTGCCGGTGTACGTCGCAGCCATGGGGCCCAAGGCATTACGCGTGACGGGGGAACTGGCAGACGGCACGCTGCCTTATCTCGCCGGCCCGCGCACCGTCGAGGAATTCATCGTGCCGACCATCACCGCAGCAGCGACCGCGGCCGGCAGGCGCGCACCGAAGGTGATCGCCGCGGTACCCGTGCTGGTGACCGACGACATCGATGAAGGCCGGACCCGCGCCGCCGAGGCCCTCGAGTTCTACGCGACCATCCCGTCGTACGCGCGGGTGATCGAACGGGAGGGCGTGGACTCCATCATCGACCTCGCGGCGGTCGGCACCGCCGCCCAGGTGTCTGCACAACTGCGCCGCTACCTCGCTGCGGGTGCAACCGACATCGTGCTCAGCCCCCTCGTACGCACGGGCATCGCAGCGCTGGAACCGATCTGGGATGTCGCCGCGGCCATATAAGTCCACCGACCATGAGCAGACTGACCGGTCACATCACCGTGAAGACGGTTGGCGGCGTTGCCGGATGAGTAGCGGCTCGCACGCTCGAACGACAGCCATTGACCGCAGGCTCAAATAATGGATACAATGTATCCATTATTTGAGCGGCCGGCAGCACGATCCGTCGCCGACTTCCCAGCGAAAGCGCGACAGGAGACGAACGATGACGCGAACACTGTTGCGCGGCGCGCGAGTGGTGACCATGGCACCCCATCGCCCGGACAGCGAGGCGGCAGACGTCCTCATCGAGGGAGGTCGGATCGCGGCGATCGCCGAACGCCTCGACCCGGCCGGCGCCGAAGTCGTCGAACTCACTGACCGCATCGTGATCCCCGGACTCGTCAATGCCCACCTACACACCTGGCAGAGCGCACTACGGTTCGCCGGCGGCGACTGGTCGCTGCTGGAGTACCTGGCCCACACTCACGGGCACGTCGCCCGCCGATACACCCCTGACGACATGCACATCGGGACGCTTGCCGGGGCGTTGAATCAAATCAATTGCGGTACAACGACAATAGGCGACTGGTGTCACAACTGCCTGACGCCCGAACACGCCGACGCTGCCATCGACGCACTGAACGCCGCGGGAATCCGGGCGGTCTTCTTTCACGGCACACCGCACGGCGGCCCGACAAAACCGCATGACACGCGCGAAGTCGATCGACTCATCCACGGCCCCCTTGCCAACTCCAGACTCCTCACCCCGGGCATGGCGATCAAGGGCCCTCAGCTGTCGGCACCCGACACAGTGATCGCCGACCTGACGGCCGCCGTCGAGCGCGGCGTGATCGCATCGATGCACCAGAGCGCCGGCGGACCCGCACCGGGCTGGAATGCCGTTGGCGCAGCGGGCTTGTGGGGGCCGCACGCCAACATCGTGCACGGCACCGGCCTGACCGACGAATGGGTCAAGAAGCTCGCCGATGCCGGAGTCAGTTTCACCTCAACACCCGAAAACGAACTCGGGCAAGGACATTGCACGGCGATCACCGAACAGTTGCTGCGGGCCGGGGCGGCGCCATCGCTGGGTACGGACACCGAAACCGCGGTCTCCGGTGAAGTTCTCATCGCCGCCCGGATCACCTTGGCCCGGTACCGCGGACTGGTGCATGACCAGGAGCTGCGGCGGACCGGACTGAGCGCGCCGACGGTCGCAGCAACCAGCAAGCAGGCCCTGTCCTGGGCAACCGTGCACGGTGCACACGCCCTCGGGCTCGCCGATCGTATCGGCCACCTCGCACCTGGCATGCAAGCCGACCTGGTCGTTATCGACGCCCGGGCACTCAACCTGTGGCCGGCCCATGACGCGATCGCTGCGGCCTTGCACGCCAGTACCTCGAATATCGAAGCGGTCATGGTCGCCGGAAATTGGCGCAAACGCTGCCACGCTCTGGTCGACGCGGATGTCGACGACGTCAGAGACCAACTGCAGCACTCGGGCGAACGATTCAGTCGCAAGCTCCGTGCCACCGGGCCGGTGGCGGCCACCCGGCGCCGCGTGGTGCGCACCGTCGTACACCGACACCTCCGTCGCCAATCGCGCTCCGGCAGCGCCTTGCCGCCGACATCCGTCGAAGCGCCGCACTAAAACGAAGCGTCCCCACAAGGTGATTCCCCGTGGGGACGCTTTCGATCGTGCCGTTACGAGCCGTAGACCGGAACTGCGGGCCGTGCCTTGGCAAGCAGGTCGGCGACCACCGGGCCCAGCTCGGCCGGATCCCACTTGGCACCCTTGTCGATCTCCGGACCGTGTGCCCAGCCCTCGGCGACGCGAATCTTGCCGCCCTCGAGCTCGAAAACCTTTCCGGTGACGTCACGCGACTCGACACTGCCGAGCCAGACCACCAGCGGCGAGATGTTCTCGGGCGCCATGGCATCGAAGGCCTGGTCCTGAGTGGCCATCATGTCCGCGAAGACCGTCTCGGTCATGCGGGTGCGGGCCGACGGCGCGATGGCGTTGGCCGTGACGCCGTAGCGGCCCATCTCGGTCGCAGCGACCAGCGTCAGCGCCGCGATGCCGGCCTTGGCGGCGCTGTAGGTGGCCTGGCCGACGCTGCCCTGCAGACCGGCGCCCGAGCTGGTGTTGATGATGCGGGCATTGAGAGTGTCCGGGCCGGCCTCTCCGCTTTTAACCTTGGCCCGCCAGTACGCGGCGGCGTGCTTCATGGTCGCGAAGTGCCCCTTGAGGTGCACCGCGGTGACGGCGTCGAATTCATCCTCGGTGGCGTTGGCGAACATGCGGTCGCGGACGATGCCGGCGTTGTTCACGAGAACGTGTAGGTCGCCGTATGTATCAACGGCCTGCTGGATCAGCGCCGCGGCCTGGTTCCAGTCGGCGACGTTCGAGCCGTTGGCGACGGCCTCGCCACCGGCCGCGACGATCTCGTCGACCACGTTCTGTGCGGCGCTACCACCGCCGCCGGGCGAACCGTCCAGGCCGACACCGATGTCGTTGACCACGACGCGGGCGCCTTCCGCGGCGAACGCGAGCGCGTGCTCACGCCCGATTCCGCCACCGGCACCCGTCACGATGACCACGCGGCCGTCGAGCAATCCCATTTGATCTCTCCCTTTACTTGTTGGCGCTGGACGCTTCGAGATAGTGCGGCGGCTCGCCGCCGCCGTGCACTTCGAGGGACGCACCGCTGACGTACGACGCGGCCTCGGAGGCCAAAAATGCTGCGGCCCAGCCGATATCGGTGGGTTTGGCCAGCCGCTTCAGCGGCACCGTCGCGGCGACGGCGGCGACCGACTCAGCGTCGCCGTAGAAGAGTTCGGACTGCTCGGTCTCGACCATGCCGACGATGACGGAGTTCACCCGGACCTTGGGCGACCATTCGACGGCGAGCGTCGTGGTCAGGCTGTCGATGCCGGCCTTGGCGGCGCCATAGGCACCGGTTCCCGGTGTGGGGCGATGGGCACTGACGCTGGAGATGTTGACGATCACTCCGCCGGAGCCCTGCTGCTGCATCACCGCGTTGGCGTGGGTCGAAACCAGCAGCGGCGCAATCAGGTTGAGCTCGATGATCTTGGTGCTGAATTTGGCCGACGCATCGGCGGCCAACGCGAACGGCGAGCCGCCGGCATTGTTGACCACGACGTCCAGCCGGCCGTGCTTGGCGACGATGGCGTCGATCATGGCCTTGACCGCGGCGTCGTCCCGAACGTCGCAGGCGTGGAACTCGTACGGCAAGCCCTCGACCTCGCGCCGGGCGCAGGTGATCACGGTGGCGCCCTGCTCGGCGAAGACCGCACTGATGCCGGCGCCGACGCCGCGCACACCGCCGGTGACCAGCACCACGCGACCGGCCAATTGCAGATTGATTCCAGCAGTCACTGTGCTAGCGTACCAAGCAAGTGCTTGCTTAGGTACCCGTCCCCCAGGAAGTGACTGATGACCATCACCACCAAGACAGTCGAACCGGGCATCGTCTCGGTCACCGTGAACTACCCGCCGGTCAACGCCATCCCGTCGGCAGGTTGGTTCGAACTGGCTGACCAGATCACCTCCGCCGGCCGCGACAAGAGCACCCACGTCGTGATCCTGCGGGCCGAGGGACGCGGCTTCAACGCCGGCGTCGACATCAAGGAAATGCAGAACACCGAGGGCTTCGGCGCACTGATCGACGCCAACCGCGGCTGCTACGAAGCGTTCCGCGCGGTGTACGAATGCCAGGTCCCGGTCATCGCGGCGGTCAACGGCTTCTGCGTCGGTGGCGGCATCGGCCTGGTCGGCAACGCCGACGTGATCGTCGCTTCCGACGACGCGAAGTTCGGCCTGCCCGAGGTCGAGCGCGGCGCCCTGGGCGCGGCCACCCACCTGTCGCGCCTGGTCCCGCAGCACATGATGCGCCGCCTGTTCTTCACCGCCGCCACCGTGCCCGCCTCGACGCTGCAGCACTTCGGTTCGGTGCACGAGGTGGTGCCGCGCGAGGAACTCGACGAGGCCGCACTGCGCGTCGCCCGCGACATCGCGTCGAAAGACACCCGCGTCATCCGCGCCGCCAAAGAGGCGCTGAACTTCATCGACGTGCAGCCCGTCAACGCGCGCTACCGCATGGAGCAGGGCTTCACCTTCGAACTGAATCTGTCCGGCGTGTCCGACGAGCACCGCGACGAGTTCGCGGGGACCAACAAGGGGTCGAAGTAGAATGGCAGACAAGACAACAACTCTCGAGGCCGCGGTCGCTGAGATCGAAAGCGGCATGACCATCGGCATCGGTGGCTGGGGTTCGCGCCGCAAGCCCATGGCCTTCGTCCGCGCGCTGCTGCGCACCGACGTCACCGACCTGACCGTCGTGACCTACGGCGGCCCGGACCTCGGATTGCTCTGTGCCGCTGGCAAGGTCAAGCGCGTCTACTACGGTTTCGTGTCGCTGGACTCGCCGCCGTTCTACGACCCATGGTTCGCGCGCCGCCGCACAGAAGGCGCCATCGAGGCCCGTGAGATGGACGAGGGCATGCTGCGCTGCGGTCTCCAGGCTGCCGCACAACGCCTTCCATTCCTGCCGATCCGCGCCGGCCTGGGCAGCGACGTCCGCGCCTTCTGGGGTGACGAGCTCAAGACCGTCACCTCGCCGTACGAGACCGACGGTGCGCACGAGGAACTCATTGCCATGCCGGCGCTGAACCTCGATGCCGCGTTCGTGCACATGAACCTGGGCGATGTGAAGGGCAATGCCGCCTACACCGGCATCGACCCCTACTTCGATGACCTGTTCCTGATGTCGGCCAAGCGCCGCCACCTGTCGGTCGAGAAGATCGTCTCCACCGAAGAACTGGTGAAATCGGTTGTGCCGCAGCAGCAGGTCATCAACCGCATGATGGTCGACACTGTGGTCGAGGCCCCGAACGGCGCCCACTTCACCACCAACGAGCCGGACTACCGGCGCGACGAGAAGTTCCAGCGGCACTACGCCGAAGCCGCCGGCTCGGAAGAGACCTGGGCCGAGTTCGTCAAGACCTACCTGTCCGGAACCGAAGCCGATTACCAGGCTGCCGTTCGTAAGTTCGCTGAGGCCCAGAAGGAGTCAGCCAAATGAGTGACGCAACCCGCGCCGAGTTCTGTGCCGTCGCCTGCGCCGAATTGTTCCGCGACGCAGGGGAAATCATGGCCAGCCCCATGACGACCGTCGTACAGATCGGGGCCCGCCTGGCCCGGCTGACCTTCTCCCCCGACATCGTCATCACCGACGGTGAGGCCCGCATGCTGGCCGACACCCCGGCGATCGGCGCCCCTTTCGCCGTCGAGGGCTGGATGCCGTTCAACCGCGTCTTCGAGACCCTGGCCTGGGGCCGTCGCCATGTGGTCATGGGCGCCAACCAGATTGACCGCTACGGCAATCAGAACCTGTCGGCCTTCGGCCCGATCCAGCAGCCGACCCGCCAGATGTTCGGTGTCCGCGGTGCGCCCGGCAACAGCATCAACCACGCGACGAGCTACTTCGTGGGCAACCACACCAAGCGCGTGTTCGCCGAGTCGGTCGACATCGTCTCCGGAATCGGTTGGGACAAGGTCGATCCGGCCAACCCGGCGTACCGCTTCCTGAACGTCTACCGGGTGGTCTCCAACCTCGGTGTGTTCGACTTCAACGGCCCCGAGCACCAGATGCGCGCGGTGTCGCTGCACCCGGGCGTGACGGCCGAAGAGGTTGGTGACAACACCTCGTTCGAGGTGCACGGCCTGGACAATGCCGCCGAGACCCGCCTGCCGACCGCCGACGAGCTGCAGCTCCTGCGCGAGGTCATCGATCCGAAGTCGCTGCGGGACAAAGAGGTCAAGGCCTAGTCATGAGCAAGCTCAAGACTCCGCTGACCGGGTTGGTCGGCATCGAGTACCCGGTCGTGCAGACGGGTATGGGCTGGGTGGCCGGCGCGCGACTGGTCGCGGCCACCTCCAATGCCGGCGGTCTCGGCATCCTGGCGTCGGCGACGATGACGCTGGAAGAGCTGCAGACCGCCGTCACCAAGGTCAAGGCGGCCACCGACAAGCCGTTCGGCATCAACATGCGTGCCGACGCCGGCGATGCGGACGCCCGCTGCGACCTCCTGATCCGCGAAGGAGTCAAAGTCGCCTCCTTCGCCCTAGCCCCCAAGCCCGAACTGATCGCCAAGCTGAAAGATGCCGGCGTCGTGGTGATCCCGTCGGTCGGCCTGGCGAAGCACGCCAAGAAGGTGGCGAGCTGGGGTGCCGACGCGGTGATCGTGCAGGGCGGCGAAGGTGGTGGCCACACCGGCCCCATCGCCACCACGCTGCTGCTGCCGTCGGTGCTCGATGCGGTCGCCGGCACCGGCATGCCGGTGATCGCCGCCGGTGGGTTCTTCGACGGCCGTGGCCTGGCGGCCGCATTGTCCTACGGCGCCGCGGGCGTCGCGATGGGCACGCGGTTCCTGCTGACCTCGGACTCGACGGTGCCCGATGCCGTCAAGCAGCGGTACCTCGAAGCCGCACTGGACGGCACCGTGGTGTCGACCCGCGTCGACGGCATGCCGCACCGCGTGCTGCGCACCGGTCTGGTCGAGAAGCTCGAAAGCGGTTCGCCGGTGCGCGGTTTCGTCGCCGCAGTCGGCAATGCCCAGAAGTTCAAGAAGATGTCGGGCATGACCTGGCGGTCCATGATCAAGGACGGCCTGGCGATGCGGCACGGCAAGGACCTGACCTGGTCGCAGGTCGTCATGGCAGCCAACACCCCGATGCTGCTGAAAGCCGGTCTGGTGGAGGGCAACACCGAGGCGGGCGTGCTGGCATCGGGCCAGGTGGCCGGCATCATCGACAGTCTTCCGTCATGCGCCGAGCTGGTGCCGCGGATCTCCGACGAGGCCATCGCACATCTGCAGGCCGCCACCAGCTACATCGTCTAGTTCCTCCGCGAGCAGACGCGAAAACCCCCTAGATCCTGTGATCTAGGGGGTTTTCGCGTCTGCTCGCCAGCCGGACGTGTCCACCGCTCCTCACGTGCGACGGCGCCTCGATAGGCGCCGCCGATCACCTGCTCGGAACTTCCACTTTGACGACCACTCCCCGAATGCGACAGCCTGAGTGAGTCAGTCGTTCATCGATCGGAGTGGGCCCATGCGCACCGTCTATCTGCGCGTGCGCCGGGCCATGACCCCGCCGACCGAAGACCACCGGCCCGCGTTGCGGGTCGCGCTCGGGTTGGCCATCCCCGGCGTCGCACTACTGGCGGCCGGGCGCCCCGACCTGATCATCTACGCGGTGTTCGGCGCCATCACCGGCATGTACGGCCGCACCGAAACCCGCTCCCGACGGTTCGCGCATCAAACCCAGGGCGGCGTCATCCTGGTCCTGGGCGTGGCCATCGGAGCGCTGCTCGCCAATTCCCATGTGCCACCGGCTGTCCTGGTCATCGCCGCGGTGACATTCGCATCCGTCGGCTCCGTGGTGAACGACTATCTTGCGCTCAAACCGGAAGGGCCGTTCTACGGCGTCTTCGCGCTCGGCGCCATCGCCACCGTGCCCGCCGGGCGGGTGGCGCCGTCGTCGGCGATCTTGCTTTGTGCCGCAACAGCTTTACTATGCGTCTTGCTGGGTGTGCTCGACGCACCGCGCGCCATGACGCCGACCACCGGCCTCCGCCTGCCGAACAGGCGCGACGTGCTGATCCATGCGGGCCGATACGCGCTCGCCATCGCCGCCGCAGGCACCGCCGGACTGGCACTGGGTGTGGACCACGCCAACTGGGCCATCGCCGCCGCAGCCGGGCCGTTGGCGGCCGCCGATGCCAGCGGCCGGATCAGACGCGGAATCCACCGCCTGGGTGGCACTTTCATCGGCCTGGCCGTGGCGGCCGCGCTCCTGGTGCCGGGTCCCAGCGAGTACGTGCTGGCGATCTGCGTGATGGTGCTGCTGTTCCCCACCGAACTGTTCATGACCCACCACCACGCGGTCGCGCTGGGCTTCTTCACGCCGTTGATCATGCTGATGACCGACCTCGCCGCACCCACCGAACCGCTTGTGTTGCTGACCGCTCGTGGCATCGACACCATCATCGGCGTCACCGCCGCGATCGCGGTGTCGATGCTGTTGCCGGGCACCCGCGAGTAGCACGCGACCAATTGAAATTCCGTCTAATTGGTCCTAATTGGTCGACGGTGTTGGTGGTGGTTGGAAGGGTTGGTACCACCACCATTGGACGCGGCGGGCGAGGGGCCCGGACCCCGCTAAGCCTCCACCGACTTCGTCACGCTGACCTTCACGTTCTTCATGATGGGCTGGTCGCTCTGCGAGCTGAAATCGCCGATGGCACACAGGACGTTCATCTCGGGCATGTATCCGGCCGCGTTGCCGCGCGGGATGCCGTACGGCACCGCCTTGTAGCGGTGCAGCGACCGGACGCTGCCGTCGCGCGCGGTGGCGACTATGTCGACGTCGTCGAACTCCTTGATGCCGCGGTCGGCCATGTCGCGTTCATTCATGAAGATGAGCGTGCGCAGGTTCTTGATGCCGCGGTAGCGATCGTTGTCGGAGTACACGGTGGTGTTCCACTGATCGTGCGAACGCAGTGTCGCCAGGATCAGCGTGCCCTCGCTGACGGTGTCGTCGGGCAGCTCGACGGCCGAGAACTCTGCGCGGCCGGACGGCGTCAGGAAGATGAGTTCCCGCGCGGGCTGCTTGATCCGGAAGCCCAGCGGCAACCGGACCCGCCGGTTGAAGTCCTCGAACCCGTTGAGCACCTTGGCCATCGTGTCACGGATACGGTCGTAGTCCTCGACGTACCAGTGCCACGGCGTCTGACTGTTGGGCAGCGCGGCCGCGGCGATGCCGGCGATGATCGCAGGCTCGGACAGCAGGTGCGGCGACGCCGGCTTCTTCATGCCGACTGACAGGTGCACCATGCTCATCGAGTCCTCGACCGAGGTGGACTGAATGCCCGCCTTCTGGTGGTCCTTCTCGGTGCGGCCCAGGCACGACAGGATCAGGGCCTGCCTGCCGTGAATCACGTGACTGCGGTTGAGTTTTGTGCTGACCTGCACGGTGAGGTCGCACTTCTTCAGGCCTGCGAACGTGTACGCGGTATCCGGTGCGGCACTGGCGAAATTACCGCCCATGCCGATGAACACCTTGACGTCGCCGCTGTGCATGCCCTCGATGGTGTGGACGGTATCCAGCCCGTGCGCCAGCGGCGGGTCGATGTCGCACACCTCGGCAAGGCGTTCCAGGAACTCCTCCGTCGGCCGGTGGTCGATACCGCAGGTGCGGTTACCCTGCACGTTGCTGTGCCCGCGCACCGGTGACGGCCCGGCGCCCTCGCGACCCAGATTGCCGCGCAGCAGAAGCAGATTCACGATTTCCCGGACGCTGTCGACACCGTGTTCGTGCTGGGTGACGCCGAGGCACCAGCTGATGATGCTGCGGTCCGCGTCGCGGTAAATCTTGGCGGCCCTGCGGATATCGCGCTCCGACACCCCGGACTTGTAGACGACCTCGTCCCACGAGGTGGCCTCGACCACGGCCCGGTAGGCCTCGAATCCGGCGGTGTACCGCTCGATGAACTCGATGTCGAGCGCCTTCGGGTCGGTCTCCGCCTGCTCCAGAATCACTTTCGCGATGCCGCGGATCAGGGCCATGTCCCCGCCGATCCGGGGCTGCAGGTTCAGTGTGCTGGTCTTGGTGGATTTGAAGGTCGCCATCCGCAGGAAGTCGTGCGGGATGATGGTCTTGGTGGCCCCAGCCTCGACGAGCGGGTTGATGTGCACGATCTGTGCGCCGCGGCGGTAGGCCTCCGACAGCGCGGTGAGCATGCGGGGCGCGTTGGAGGCGGCGTTGACGCCGATGACGAACAGGGCGTCCGCGGTCTCCCAGTCTTCGAGGTCGACGGTGCCCTTGCCGGTGCCCAGGGCGGCCTGCATGGCGCGGCCGCTGGCTTCGTGGCACATGTTCGAGCAGTCGGGCAGATTGTTGGTCCCCAACTCGCGGGCCAGCAGTTGGTAGAGGAACGTCGCCTCGTTGCCGAGCCGGCCCGACGTGTAGTACGACGCCTGGTTCGGGTCGTCGAGGCCAGCCAGGGCCCGGCCGACGAGGTCGAAGGCGTCGCGCCAGCTGATGGGCTTGTACTTGTCGGTCGCGGCGTCGTACACCATCGGCTCGGTGAGACGACCGGTGTCTTCGAGCGCGAAGTCGCTCCACTCGGCCAGTTCCGAAACCGTGTGCTGGGCAAAGAATTCCGGCCCGCAGCGCTTGTGCGTCATCTCCCACGTGACGTGCTTGATGCCGTTCTCGCAGATGTCGAGCTTCAGTCCCTTCATGTCGTCGGGCCAGGCGCAGCCCGGGCAGTCGAAGCCACCGTCCTCGTGGTTCATCTTCATGATCGCGTGCGGCCCAATGATGGGTTCGCGCTCGCGGGCCAGGAACTTGGTGACACTGATCGCCGCGCCCCAACCGGCCGCGGGATGGTGGTAGGGATGGAACTCGGGCTCGCCGTGTCCCTCGGTATCGACTCGCTGCTCTGTGCTCCGGTCGGTCATGTGACAAGTCTGCTCGGCGGAGGCCGTCCGAGTCCAAGGGCAATTTCCGTGAGCCTGATAAGCAATGCCTATCACCCGTGGTCGAATGGTTCATGCTGTTTCGCCAGCTCGAATACTTCGTGGCGCTCGCCCGCGAGAAGCACTTCGCGCGCGCCGCTGCCGCTTGCTATGTGTCGCAACCGGCGCTGTCCGAGGCGATCCGCAAACTCGAGAACGAACTCAAGGTTCCCCTGGTGCGCCGCGGGCAGAGCTTCGAGGGCCTGACACCCGAAGGCGAACGGTTGGTTCTGTGGGCGCGCCGGATTCTGGCCGATCACGACGCACTCATCCACGAAGTCACCGCGCTACAGACGGGTCTGACAGGCGAGCTGCGCCTCGGCGTCATCCCGGCCGCGTCCGGCACGGTGGCACTGCTGACCGATGCGTTCTGCCTCGAACATCCCTTGGTACGAGTGCAATTGGAGAGCAGCCTGCGCTCGGCGGGCATCGTCGAACGGATCCGCCGATTCGAACTCGACGCCGGGGTCATCTACCCCGACGGCGTCGACACCGCGGGCCTGACCGTCACGCCGCTGTACGAGGAGCGACAGGTGCTGATCGCCGGCGCCGAACTGCTTGCCAGCCAGGCGAATCCGGTCACCTGGGCCGACGCCCTGGAACTGCCGTTGTGTCTGCTGAACACCGGGATGCGGGGCCGGCAGCTGCTCGACGACGTACTGGCCGCGCACGGCCTCGCGGCGACCCCGCGGCTCGAAGCGGATTCGGTGGTGTCCCTGCTGGCGCACGTCAGCGGTGGCCGTTGGGCGAGCATCGTCCCGCAGACCTGGCTGCACACGTTGCGCCCGCCCGACGGGGTGCGGGTGGTGCCGTTGGACGATTCCCCGGTGACGGCGACGGTCGCGCTGGTCACCAGCGCTGCCGAACCCGGGTCGGTGCTGGCGCGCGCGTTGGTCGCGACGGCGCACCGCGCGCCGATCAACCCCGGTTAGCGGTACCAGTCGGGCAGCTCGGAGGGACGCAGATCGGTGGTGTCGCCCGGGCGGGTCAAGGTCAGCACGGCCCGCACGATCTCGGGGCGGGCCGCCAGCGCGTCGGCGATGGCGTTGAGCCGCGCGGCCACGTTCGATTCGGCTGCGTCACCGACGAGGTCGATGGCCGCGACGAGATAAATCCGGTTCGCGCCAACCCATTCCATGTGGAGGTAGCTGACCCGCTCGATGTCGTGGTGCTCCAGCAGCGCCAGCAGCACGTTGTTCCGGGCGAGCGGCGTAACGCTCTCACCCGTCAGGAAGTCCATGTTGCGACCGATGAGGAACAGCGCGACGACGCCGAGCAGCAGACCGACCAGGATGGAACCGATGGCGTCCCAAACCGCGTTGCCGGTCAGTTGGTGCGCCAGAATGCCGCACGCCGCGATCACGATGCCGATGAGGGCCGACAGGTCCTCGGCGAAGACCGCGCGCAACATGGGGTTCGATGTGACGCGGATGTAGCGCAGCGGGTGGATCCGCCGCTCCAGCGCGCCGGACTTCGTCTGCGACAGCGCTTGCAGGAACGAGGACCCTTCCAAGACGAAGGACACCGCGAGCACTGCATACGCCCAGCCGTAGGACGTCGTCTCGGCCCCACCATTCAGTGACTGAACACCGTGCCAGATCGACACGACAGCACCGACGGTGAACAGCCCGAAGGCCGCGAACATCGACCAGATGTATCCGGCCCTGCCGTAGCCCAGTCGATGTTGGGCATCGGCCGGCTTGTCGGACTGCCGGGTGCCGATCAGCAGGAACACCTCGTTGCCGGTGTCGGCCCAGGAGTGGGCGGACTCGGCGAGCATCGAGGCGCTCCCGGTGACGACCGCGGCGGCCGTCTTGGATACCGCGATCAGGGCGTTGGCGCCGAGCGCGACGACGACTGTCAGAAGACTCTCGTCGCCCGAACCACTCATGCCGTGAACACTAGAGCCCGTCAGTAGGCGTCGCCGGGCTGAACCACCCGGACCGGTCCGCGGCGCGGTGCGGCAGGCTGCGGCTGCTGTGCCCATTCGGCGCCGCTGGCCGCCATCAGCCGGCTGATCTCATCGATGTGCATGTCCGCCAGGTCCCACACGTCGGGCACCAGCTCGCGGTCGACGATGAAGCCGAAGTCCAGGCGGTCCAGGTAACTCACCACGGTGATGTTCAGGCCTTGCCCTTCGGTCACGATCGACACCGGGAACTGATGAACCAGCTGCGCTCCCGCGAAGTACAGCGGTTTGCGTGGGCCCGGGACATTCGAGATCACCAGGTTGAACGGGGTGGCCGCGATCCGGTGCGCCAGGCCGAATCGGGAGGCCAGCCGCATCGCGGACGTCGACAGCACCGGCGCGGAGACCTGTGCCATATCGCCGAGCTGGCTGGCGGGCACCAGGTCCAGCAGACGTTTCGCGTCGAGCATCGCCTGGCGGCAGCGAGCCACTCGTTCGAGCGGGTCCGCGCAGTCGGTCGGCAGTTCGGGGAAGATCGCCGACACCCGGTTGGTCCACGGGTCCTCTTCATCGCCGGTACGGATGGACACCGGCACCATGGCCCGCAGCGGACTGTCGGGCAGCGCGTCGTGCGCCTCCAGGTACGTGCGCAGGCCACCGGCGCAGATCGCCATCACGATGTCGTTGACCGTGCCACCGGTGGCGGTCTTGAGCTGCTTGACGTTCTCCAGCGACGCGGTGCGCATGGCGAAGCGGCGATGTCCGGTGATGGGTTTGTTCCACGGCGTGGGCGGCGCGGCCGAGGTCGGCAGCGGAATCCTCGGTCCGTCGTCTTTACCAAGGCGGGCAAGGGATTTGATGGCCGAGCCGGCCTTGCTGGCGGCGCTGCCGATGCTGTCGATCCCTGCGGCGTCGGCGAGCTGGCCGACCAGTCTGGTCTGGAACCGCAGTGCCTTGACGGGATGGCCGGCCAGGTTGACGACGGCCTTGCGCAGCAGGTCGAGGTCGCTGGGCAGCGGTTCGGGTTCCCAGGCCGAGCCGGGGCCGGGTGGCGTGGCGTCCGGTTCGGTGTCGGTCAGGATGTTGAGCATCAGCTGGCCGGCGGCCCCGTCGATGGTGGCGTGGTGGTACTTGGTCAGCATCGCCCAGTTGCCGTCGTCCAGGCCGTCGATGACGTAGACCTCCCACAGTGGCCGGCTGCGGTCCATCGGGCGGCCGACGATGCGGGCCACCTGGTCGGCCAGCTGGTCGACCATTCCCGGTCGGGCCAAATGGATTTCACGGATGTGGAAGTCGAGATCGAAGTTCGGGTCGTCGACCCAGTACGGATGGTCGAGACCCAGCGGCACCTCGACGAGCCGCCGCCGCAGCGGTTCGAGCTCCCCGATGAGCGATGCGTACTTCGCGTGGACCGCGCTGTACGGGTCGAACTCCTCGCTGGGCCGCTCGAAGATCATCAGCCCGGTGACGTGGCCGAACGTCGTCGGCGTCTCCAGGTAGAGGAACGTGGCGTCCATGCCGCTGAGCTGCTTCACGAGTGTTGTCTCCTTGTGGGTCGCTGGGTCGCTCAGCTGGTGAGCAGTCCGCCCTCGACGGGCAGGGTGATTCCGGTGACGTAGCTGCTGGCGTCGCTGGCCAGGAAGATGAGTGCGGCGCTGAGTTCCTCGGTGCGCCCGAGCCTTCCGGCCAGGGTCCGGGGCAGGACCGCGGTCTGGAAGTAGCTGTCGTCGTATTGATCGGTCATCTCCGAGGCGAAGAAGCCCGGCGCCAGCGCGTTGACGCGGATGCCTTTGCGGCCCGTCCACTGCTGCGCGAGGTCGCGGGTGAGGCCGATCAGCCCGGCCTTCGATGACGCGTAGGCCGCCTGTGGGAGGCCGGCTGTCGTGAGGCCGAGAATGCTGCTGACGTTGATGATCGAGCTGCCCGGCCCCATGTGGGCGGCGCACGCCTGCGCCATCCAGTAGCACCCGTTCAGGTTCAGGTCGATGACGGACCGGAACTGCTCGGGCGTTTCGCGCGTCGCCGGGACGGCAGTGCCCACTCCCGCATTGTTCACCAGAATGTCGACACGACCGAAGGAATCGACGGCGGCCTGTACGAGGGCTTTGCAGTCGTCGGGGTTGGTGACGTCGGTGCGCACCGCGACGGCCCGCCGGCCCGCGGCTTCCACCAGTGCCTTGGTCTCGGCGAGACGGTCTTCGCGTCGCGCACCCAGCACGACGTCGGCGCCGGCCTGGGCCAGTGCCTGTGCGAATCCGACACCGAGGCCACTGGAGGCGCCGGTGACGACCGCGACGCGGCCGTCGAGACGGAAGAGATCAAGGATCGAAGCTACGTCGCTCTGGGTCACTTGTGCATCATATTCAGATATGTTGCACATACGAGACTGATCGAGATATATCTCACTCGGACATCAGCCGCTACCATGATGCGAAGGCCGGGGAATGAACAGGAGGGTGCGCCATCAGCGAGACACCGTTGGGCCGCATGCTCGCGTCGACCGACCGGCGCCCCGACCCGCTCGAGGCGTTCCGCATTGCCCGCCGCTGGTTCATCGAGGGCCGCCGCATCGAAATGCAGGAACTGGCAACCGAACTCGGCGTCAACCGGGCCACCCTGTTCCGCTGGGTCGGCGGCCGTGACGAATTGATCGCCGAAATCCTGTGGTCCCTGGCCGAACCCACGCTCAAGGCCTCGGTCGACGCAGCGCCCGGGCACGGCGCCGCGCACATCGCGCGGGCCGTCGGCCACTACACCACCGTGATCGACGAGTCCGGGTTCTTCCAGGCGTTCCTGCGCCGCGAACCAGAACGGGCGCTGCGGATCCTGGCCACCCGAGCCGGAACCTTGCAGGGCCGCCTCGTCACCGCCATCGAAGAACTGCTCAACGACGAGATCGCCGCCGGTCAGTTGGATCCGCCGCTACCCCCGCGCGACCTCGCGTTCCTGATCGTCCGCATCGTCGAGTCATTCCTGTACGCCGACATCATCACCGGCGAACCGCTCGAGGTCGGCAAAGCCGAGCAAGCCATCGGCGCGATACTGGGTCATCGACCCAGATAGTTGGTCAGCGCCCCATCCCCGGAGGGCCCGGCATGCCGGGCATCGGCGGCGGATTCGGGATCACCACCGTCGGCGGAGCCGGCATCGGCGGCGGGCTGGGAATCGTCATACCGGGCTGCGGCACCGTCTCCGTGACAGTGCCGCCACCCGCAGTGGTCGACGGAGTCGTCGGCGGCGTCGACGGACCCACCGGATATCCCGGGATGATCTGGGTCGAGGTCACCGTCGTCGAGGTGGAGCTGGAGGTGGAGGACGGCGTCGACGGCTCTGAAGATTGCTTCGAACAGGCACCCGCGCCGAGGACGGCTGCCGAGGCGGCGGCAATAACGGCGATGGACTTCAACATGCTTCCCAGATGCCCGCTCCGCTGAACCTCAAACTCGCGGGCACAACAAAACTGCCCCTCGCCGGGTGACGAGAGGCAGTTTGCTGACGCAGCTATCAGAGGCGCTCGATGATGGTGACGTTGGCGGTACCGCCGCCCTCGCACATCGTCTGCAGGCCGTACCGGCCGCCCGTGCGCTCCAGCTCGTTCAGCAGGGTGGCGAACAGCTTGGCACCGGTGGCGCCGAGCGGGTGCCCCAACGCAATGCCGCCGCCGTTGGGGTTCACCTTGGCCAGATCGACGTCGAGTTCCTTGGCCCAGGCCAGCACCACGGAGGCGAACGCTTCGTTGATCTCGATGACGTCGATGTCGTCCATCGTCAGGCCGGTCTTCGCCAACGCGTACTTGGTGGCGGGGATCGGGCCCGTCAGCATCTTCACCGGGTCGTCGCCGCGGCAGCTGATGTGGTGGATACGTGCGCGCGGCTTGAGGCCGTGCGCCTTCACCGCCGCCTCGGATGCCAGCAGCGTCGCCGAGGCGCCATCCGAAATCTGGCTGGCCAGCGCGGCGGTCAGCCTGCCACCCTCGACCAACACCTTCAGCGAGGCCAGCTTCTCCCGGGTGCTCTCACGCGGACCCTCGTCGACCTTGAAGCCGTCGATCGGGATGATCTCGTTGTCGAAGCGGCCCTCACGGATCGCGGTGAACGCCCGCTGGTGACTATTGAAGGCGAACTCTTCCATGTCATCGCGCGAGATGTCCCACTGCTCGGCGATCATCTCGGCGCCGCGGAACTGCGAAATCTCCTGGTCGCCATAGCGTTCCACCCAGCGCTTCGACTCGTTGGTCGGCGAGGTGAAGCCGAACTGCTCGCCGACGATCATGGCCGAGCTGATCGGAATCTGGCTCATGTTCTGGATACCGGCGGCCAGGATCAGGTCGGCGGTGCCGGACATGATCGCCTGCGCGCCAAAGGAAATGGCCTGCTGCGAGGAACCGCACTGCCGGTCGACGGTGGTGCCGGGGACGCCCTCGTCGTATCCGGCGGCGAGCCAGGTGAGGCGGCCGATGTTGCCGGCCTGTCCGCCGATGGCGTCGACGCAGCCGACGATGACGTCGTCGAACGCGGCGGGGTCGACGTCGTTGCGCGCGAAGATCCCGCGGTACGCCTCCACACCGAGATCGATCGGGTGGTAGCCGGCGAGGGCGCCGCCCTTCTTGCCGACGGCGGTGCGCACAGCGTCGATGACGTACGCCTCAGATGCGGCCATGTCTCATCTCCTTGTTGTTACCGAAACTTAGTTTGTTGCAATGCTTTTGGTAGAGGTGGTGATTCCCCCGAGGACAATGGCGAGGTACTGCGCGCCAACCTGCTGCGCGGTGAGCGGACCACCGTTCTGGTACCAGCGCACCGATACCCAGGTGGTGTCACGGATGAACCGGTACACCAGATCAACGTCGAGGTCGGAGCGAAAAACCCCTTGCCGCACACCCTCGTTGAGGATCTCGATCCACATCTTGCGCTGCTCGCGGTTGCGCTCGTCGACGAAACTGAACTGCGGCAGTGAGCCCAGTCTCTTGGCCTCGTCCTGGTAGATGACGACCTGCGCGTGCCGGTGCTCGATGGCATCGAAGGACGCCATGAACAACCCCTTGAGCCGCTCCATCGGATCGGACTCGGTCGAAATGATCTGCTGGTACTTTTCGAACAGCCAGTCCAGGAAGTCGCGGAGGATCTCCTCCACCATCTGTTCCTTGGACTTGAAGTGGTGGTACAGGCTGCCGGACAAGATGCCCGCGGAGTCCGCGATGTCGCGGACGGTGGTGGCCTTCAGCCCGCGCTCGGCGAACATCGCCGCGGCGAGCTCGAGAAGCTCGTCGCGCCTGCTGGCCTGTGGGCTGGGCAATTCAGACACCATCGCCACAGCATAGCAACCAAGCGCTTGTTAGGTCGATATCAGTCCTGCTGGCGGCGCGATTCGCGGGTTCGCCCGTTCCCCGACGGAGCGTAGACGGCGACCGCGATCGAAGACACGACCCGGCCCGTCGCCGATATCATCTTGTCCGCTACCACTCAAGGCGTTGACCCCTCGGGAGGAGAGATGACCGGTCAATCGAGCCCAGCGGGCGACAACAACCCCGGCGATCTGGCGCCGCCGGCGTGCACCATCGGGCACCATCGCATCGGACAGGTCGCCGTGGTGGCGGTGACGGGAACCGTCGACATGCTCACCGCACCGCTCCTTGACACCGCGATCCGCTCTGCGGCCGGGGACAACCCTGCCGCCATCGTGATCGACCTGACCGAAGTGGAATTCCTGGCCTCCGCCGGAATGGGAGTCCTGGCGGCCACCAACAACGACCTGGCGCCCGATATCCGGTACGTCCTGGTCGCCGACGGACCCGCCACCAGCCGCCCTCTGCGCCTCGTCGGACTTGCCGAGATCGTCGAGCTTTTTGCCACCCTCGATCAAGCCCTCACCGCCGTCACGACATGAAGCGCTGCGTCAATGGGTACTGCTCAGTTGACATGATCGACGCACAGCAGCCGGCCACCAACTTCACCAAGGCCAACATCAGCGCGGACCCGGTAAGTGCCGCGCTGCTTCGCGACGAATTCGCAGCCTGGCTGGCGCGCACATTCACGCTGGATCCGAGCAAAAGCAACGACGTCATCCTGGCGGTCTACGAGGCCATGGCCAACGCGGCCGACTGCGCCTACACCGAGGCCACCACAGCGGGAGCCATGCACATTCACGCCGACTACGACCGTCCCCAGGCCACGCTCACCGTGGAGGTGAGCGACGACGGTGCCTGGCGGGCTCCCGACCCACAGCTGCGCAGCCCGGCCCACGGGCGCGGCATTCCCTTGATTCACGCCCTCACCGACCGCGCCGAGATCACTGCCACTCCCACCGGAACCCGGGTGCGCCTGCAATGGCGCATCGAGGCACTGGGTTAGTCGGGTGCGGACTCCGTCGACAACGACGCGGGCTCGATGGAGACCAGTTCGGTGAGGCCACTGATCCGGAAGACTCCCATCAGATACGGATGAGCGACGATGTCGATGCGGTCGGCTCGGCTGAACAACGCGGATATCGCGGTGCTGTCCAAGTACTTCACGGCGCTGAGGTCGACGGTCAATCTCGGTCCGATGCCACCACATTCGGCGATCCCGGCCGTAAGCGCTTCGCTGAACTCCTCGACATTGCTCATGTCTATTTCGCCGGCCACAACCAGGACGAATGTCCCGTCATCGCGGCATGCGCTGTCCAGGGTGAGCGGCGTGGCCATCAAATGATCCTCACGGATAGGTGGACCGCCGTTCCGGCGGTGTTGCGAGTGATGACGAGGTCGTCCATGAGCTCTCGCATGAGTGCGATGCCCCGACCGCGATTGGAGCCCGCCTCGGCCGGCGCGGCCTGCCAAGACCCGCTGTCGGAGACGGCGAGCTGAACCTGGTCGGGCAATGCCGTCGCAGTCAGTCGAATCGTGCCGCGAGAACTGTGGCGATACCCGTGCTCGATGCCGTTGGCAATGGCCTCACCGGCGGCAATCAGCACGTCCATGGCCTGCTGTGGGTTCACCCCCGCCCGGGACAGCCAGTTTCGCAACGTGGTTCGAGCTTGGGCCAGCTGACCAGCATCGGCCGGAAACTCCAGTTCCAAGGCGGCCGGCTGACGATAGAGCAGGAGGACAACGTCATCCTGATAGCCGTCGACGGGCGCGAGGTTGGACATCACGTGGTCGGCCAAGTCGTTCAGCGTGGACGTCTGGGCACCGTGGATGAGGCCGGCCGCGCGTGAAATCCCATGCTCCAGCGGTTGGGTGCGACGTTCGACCAGCCCGTCGGTGTACAGCGCCAGGGTCGCCCGCGCCGGCAGAGTGATCGTGGCTTCGGGGCGAGCCCAATCGCGGCGGAGCCCCAGCGCGATGGTGTGACCGCCATCGAGTAGTCGGCGCTCGCCATCCGGGTGGATCAGGATGGGTGGCGGATGCCCGGCACTGGAGTAGACCAACTCGCCGGTGTCCGGGTTGAGCACCGCGCACACCGCCGTCGTGCATTGGGCGCCGGGCAGCCGGGCCGTGAAGCGGTCCAAACCTTCCAGCGCGGCCGCGGGACTGGGATTCTCGAACAGCAGCGCGCGGCACGCGCTGCGGATCTGACCCATCACGGTGGCGGCGGCCAAACCATGGCCGACACAGTCACCGACCACCAGCGCAATGCGTCCGTCGTCGAGCCTGACGACGTCATACCAGTCACCGCCCACCTGCAAGGGGCGGCTGGCAGCCTGATAGCGGACCGCGAAACCACTTGGTAGGTCAGCGGGTCCGAGAATCGCGTGTTGCAGCGCCAACGCGGTTTCGCGCTGTTGATCGACCCGATGTACGCGCTGCAAACCTTGACCGAGGCGTCCTGCGAGGACGGTCAACAGGGTCTGATCCTCGAGCGTGAATTGTCGCTGCTCATTGAGGTCGATCCAGACGACAAGCACCCCGTCGGGGTGCTGGAGCGCGATACCTGCCGAACCCGGCAGCACAGCGTTGGGCGTCAAGAAATCTCCATCGCGCAGTGACAAGAGAATCTGACGGGTCTCAGCCGGCACGTCTGACCATCGGGCGGAGTCACCGGCCACGACGATGTTCGGGTCACCGTACGCGGTCCCTGCGGACGAACTGTAGGTCGGAAACGTCACGGCCAGGACCCGACGTGCCCGCCATAGCCGGCGCAGTTCCTCCGTCGCGGCGATCAGTGCTCCGTCGACGGTGTCCGCTTGTGCCAGCTCGCGGTTCAGCGCGTGTTCACGGCCCGCCGCCAGTGCCAGGGCGATAGCCGCGTGTCGCGCAAAGTCATTGACCAGATCCAGGTATGCCTCGTCGAATGCCGCCTGATGCGGTCGACGTGCCACCGCGATCACACCGAGCACCGCGTCATCGGCGATCAGCGGCATGACGATGGCCGACCGCTCGCCGACGTCGGTGAACCCCTCGATCGGGTATTGGAACGAATCAGTGATCAGCGGCAGACCGCGACGCGCGACGCTTCCGGTGGTGGAGCCGTCCATCGGCACCTGCCGGCCGATCACCTCCGACGAGTACCGGCCCGCGGTAGCCGCCACGACGAGGGTGTCGGCGCCGCTCGAGGTGAGCTCGGGTTCGTCCGGGACCAGCAGGATCGCCTGCTCGGCATCGGCCAGCTCGAGCGCGCGGTTGACGATGAGCTGCAGCGGCCTCGTCTGCGGATCGCCGGACAGCAGCGCGGCGGTTATCTCGCGACTGGCTTTCATCCATTTCGCGGATTCACGTTCCCGCTCGAAAAGCCGGGCGTTGTCGATGGCAGCCGCCGCCGCCATCGCCAAGGCACGCACCGCCGCCTCCTGAGAAGGCGCGAACACGCGGTCAGGCCGGTCGTCGATCAGGTACAGGCTCCCGAAATCACTGTCCCGAACCGTGATCGGCAGACCCAGCAGCGCGCGCAACGGGGGTTGGTGTGCCGGCAGCCGCGTGGCCAATGGGTGAGCTTGCAGATCATCGACCCGAAGGCCCTGACCCACTGGTAGGCCAGCCAGCGCGCGCGCCGTGTCGGCATCGATTCCCCCACCGACGAACAGGCCCAGGCTGCCGTCGGCTGCCCGGGTGCCGAGCGCTCCGTACTTGGCTTCGGTGAGCTCCAGGGCGGCACTGACGATTCGCCGCAACGTCACATCCAGGTCGAGGTCAGAGCCGACGTCCACGATGAGCCGTACCAGTTGCTCCATGCGGTCCCGGGCGGCAACCAGCTCGTCGAGCTCCGCATGGACGCGGCCCACCAGCTCGCGCCAACCTTCGCCGCTGAACGCCGCTTCGTCTTTACCGACCACGACCACCAAGCTATCCGGCGCGCGTCGACGGCAAACCACTTCGGCCGGTCGGCGTGGCTACGCGCCGGTCAGGCGCGCTGGCTCGACACCGAGATGATCTCGCCAGTCAGGTAGCTCGAGTAGTCGCTGGCCAGGAATGCGATGGTCGACGCGATCTCCCACGGCTCGGCGGCGCGGCCGAAGGCCTCGTCGGACGACAGCCGGTCCAGCAGCTCGGAAGAAGCCGACTTCTCCAGGAACTTGTGCCGCGCGATGCTCGGCGACACCGCGTTGATGCGGACGCCATATTCGACGGCTTCGATTGCGCTGCAACGGGTCAGCGCCATGACGCCGGCCTTGGCGGCGGCGTAGTGCGACTGCGAGTGCTGCGCACGCCAGCCCAGGACGCTGGCGTTGTTGACGATCACGCCGCCGTGCTCGACGCTGCGGAAGTACCGCAGTGCGGCGCGGGTCGCGCGCATCACCGAGTTGAGCGTGACGTTCAGGACGCGGTCCCACTCATCGTCGGTCATGTCGACCAGCGGTGTCTCGCCGCCGAGACCTGCGTTGTTGACCAGGACGTCCAGCCGGCCCATCTTCTCGACGGCTGCGGTGATCAGGGCGTCGACGGCTTCGGTGGAGGTCACGTCGCAGACGACGGCCTCGACCTTGCCCAGGCCGAGTGCGGCGAGCTGGTCGCGGGTCTCGTTGAGCCGCCGCTCGTGGTAGTCGGACACCACGACGTCGGCGCCCTCCAGCAGCGCGCGACGGGCGGTCGACGAGCCGATGCCGGTGCCGGCGGCAGCCGTCACGAGGACGACCTTGCCCTTCAGCAAGCCGTGGCCCTCAACCTCGGTGGGAGCAACAGAGAGATCAGTCATGCTTCTTCCTTCTGGGCTTCGCGCAAGCGCTCAGCCCTTAGCCTCTCGGGGTAGGCCGAGCACCCGCTCGGCGATGATGTTGCGCTGAATTTCGTTGGAACCGCCGTAGATGGTGTCCGAACGGGAGAACAGGAACAGGCGCTGCCATTCGTCGAACTCGCCACCGGGCAGCGTCAGCCCGGCCATGCCCTGCACGTCCATGGCAATCTCACCGAGTTCGCGATGCCAGTTGGCCCACAACAGCTTTGACACGTTGTCCTGTCCCGGCTGCTCGATGTCCATGGTCGCCATGGCGTACGACCGCATGGCCTGCAGACCGGTCCAGGACTCGGTCAGCTTGAGACGGATCAGCGGATCGTCGATGGCGCCGGAGCGCTTGGCCACGTCGATCAGGCCCTCGAGCTCACGCTTGTAACGGATCTGCTGACCTAGCGTGGAGACCCCGCGCTCGAACGTCAGCGTCGCCATCGCGACGCCCCAACCCTGTCCCGGCTCGCCGACCACCAGTGACGCCTCGGTACGAGCGTCGTCGAAGAACACCTCGTTGAACTCGGAGTCTCCGGTCAGCTGGACGATCGGGCGGATTTCGACCCCGGGCTGGTCGAGCGGCACCAACAGGTAGGAGAGGCCGTGGTGACGCTTTGAGCCCTTCTCGGTGCGGGCCACCACGAAGCACCACTGCGCCCAGTGCGCCAGTGACGTCCACACCTTCTGGCCATTAATGTGCCACTGCTGACCCTCCGCATCGAGTTCGGCCGACGTCGAGACGTTGGCCAGGTCGCTGCCGGCGCCGGGCTCGGAGTAACCCTGGGCCCACAGCTCGGTGACATTGAGGATGTTCGGTAGGAAGCGCTTCTTCTGTTCTTCAGTGCCGTACGCGATGAGCGTCGGCCCGAGCAGTTCCTCACCGAGGTGGTTGACCTTGTCGGGGGCGTCCGCCTTGGCGTACTCCTCGTAGAAGGCGACGCGGTGCGCGACCGACAATCCGCGGCCGCCGTACTCCTCCGGCCAGCCCAGGCAGGTCAGACCTGCGGCGGCCAGGTGCTGGTTCCACGCGCGTCGTTCCTCGTATGCCTCGTGCTCCCGACCGGGACCGCCAAGGCCTTTCAGAGCTGCGAATTCACCGACGAGGTTGTCGGCAAGCCATTGCCGGACCTCGGCCCGGAACGTCTGGACCTCTATCACCCCTGTAGGCTAACCTACCAAGCACTTGCTTTGTTAGAGGGAGTTCCCGATGAGTGGGTCCGACGGCCCTCCGCAGTCCGGTCCGGAAAACTCACCGCAGACCGTTCCCGCGGTGCTCGACCAGATTGCTGCGCAGTTCGCCGACCAGGATGCATTGATCGCGCCTGGCCGGACGCTGACTTATGCCGAATTACGCGAGGAAGTTCGGCGCACCGCGGCGGCGATGGTCGACCTCGGCGTGCAGGCCGGCGACCGCGTCGCACTGTGGTCGCCGAACACCTGGCACTGGGTGGTCGCCTGCCTGGCGGTGCATCATGCCGGCGCCATCCTGGTCCCGCTGAACACGCGCTACACGCTCAGCGAGGCCGTCGACATCCTGGAGCGCACCAAGGCGCCGCTGCTGATCACAGCCGGTGAATTCCTCGGCCAGGACCGCACCGCCGATCTGGACCGCGCCGAGGTTCCGGCGCTTCAGCACATCGTGCGCGTTCCGATCGATAAGGCAGACGGCACGTGGGACGAGTTCGTCGCCCGCGGTGACAAACCGGCCGCCCGCGCCGAGGCCGAGGCCCGCGCCTCCGCGGTCCAGCCCGACGACATCTCCGACATTCTCTTCACCTCGGGCACCACCGGCCGCAGCAAGGGTGTGCTGTGTGCGCACCGGCAGTCGCTGTCCGGTTCGGCGGTGTGGGCCGACAGCGGCCAGGTCACCAGTGCCGACCGCTACCTGTGCATCAACCCGTTCTTCCACAACTTCGGTTACAAGGCCGGCATCCTCGCGGTCCTGCAGCGCGGCGCAACGCTGATCCCGCAGCTGACGTTCGACCCCGAAGCCGCCCTCAAGGCGGTGCAGGACCAGAAGATCACCGTGCTGCCCGGGCCGCCGACCATTTTCCAGACACTGCTTGATCACCCGTCGCGCGAGAAGTACGACCTGTCGTCGCTGCGCTTTTCGGTGACCGGCGCCGCGGTGGTCCCGGTGGTACTGATCGAGCGCATGCAGTCCGAACTCGACATCGACATCGTGCTCACCGCATACGGCCTGACCGAGTCGGCCGGATTCGCCACCATGTGTCAGGCCGACGACGACGCCGTCACCGTCGCCACCACGTGCGGGCGCGCGCTGCCCAATTACGAGCTGAAGATCGACACACAGGAAGAGGGCGGCGCCGGTGAGGTGCTGCTGCGTGGGCCGAACATCATGCTCGGTTACCTCGACGACCCGGAGGCCACCGCCGCGGCCATCGACGCCGACGGCTGGCTGCACACCGGTGACGTCGGAACCCTCGACGCCGCAGGCAATCTGCGCATCACCGACCGGCTCAAGGACATGTACATCTCCGGCGGGTTCAACGTGTACCCGGCCGAGATCGAGCAGACCCTGGCCCGCCTCGACGGCGTCGCCGACTGTGCCGTCATCGGTGTTCCCGACGAGCGGATGGGCGAGGTCGGCAAGGCCTTCATCGTCCTGCGGCCGGGCGCGACGCTCACTGAGCAGGACGTCATCGCCTACACCAAAGAACATCTGGCTAACTTCAAGACTCCGCGGTCGGTCGCGTTCCTCGAGACGCTGCCGCGCAACCCTGGAGGCAAGGTCGTGAAACCCCAGCTCAGGGCGAGCGAAGCGACGGGAAATACAAACGGAGAGACGAGTCGGTAACGCATGGACCTGACATTCGACGACGAGACCGAGGAATTCCGGGCTGAGGTCCGCGGCTTCCTGGCGGCCAACCGGGACAAGTTCCCTACCAAGTCCTATGACACTCTCGAGGGCTTCGAGCAGCACCGCGTCTGGGACAAGGTGCTTTTCGACGCCGGGCTGTCCGTCATCGCGTGGCCCAAGGAGTACGGCGGCCGCGACGCCACCATGCTGCAGTGGGTGGTATACGAGGAGGAGTACTTCAAGGCAGGCGCCCCCGGCCGGGCTTCCGCCAACGGCACGGCGATGCTGGCGCCGACGCTGTTCGCGCACGGCACCAAGGAGCAGTTGGAGCGGGTGCTGCCGAAAATGGCTTCCGGCGAAGAGATTTGGGCCCAGGCCTGGTCGGAGCCGGAATCAGGCAGTGACCTAGCGTCCCTGAGGTCGACCGCGACGAAGGTCGACGGCGGCTGGAAGCTCAACGGCCAGAAGATCTGGAGTTCGCGTGCCCCGTTCGGCGAGCGCGGCTTCGGCCTGTTCCGCTCCGACCCGGAAGCCGTGCGGCACAAGGGTCTGACGTATTTCATGTTCGATCTGAAGGCCGAGGGCATCACGGTCCGTCCCATCGCTCAACTCGGCGGTGAGACCGGCTTCGGCGAGATCTTCCTCGATGACGTCTTCGTCCCCGACGAGGACGTCATCGGCCAGGTGCATGGCGGCTGGACCGCCGCCATGAGCACGTCGAGCAACGAGCGCGGCATGTCGCTGCGCAGCCCGGCCCGTTTCGTCGCCCCAGCCGAACGTCTTGTCGCGCAATGGAAGGTCGAGCAGAACCCGGCCTATGCCGAGCGCGTCGCAGATGCCTGGATCAAGGCCCAGGCGTACCGCCTGCACACCTTCGGCACCGTCACGCGGCTGGCCAACGGTGGCGAGCTGGGTGCCGAGTCCTCGGTGACCAAGGTGTTCTGGTCCGACCTCGACGTCGCCCTGCACCAGGCCGCACTGGACCTGCGCGGCGCCGACGCCGAGCTGTACGACCACTGGACCGAAGGATTGCTGTTCGCCCTGGGCGGCCCGATCTACGCCGGTACCAACGAAATTCAGCGCAACATCATCGCCGAGCGCCTGCTGGGCCTGCCCCGCAAATAAGAGGGATTGTTCACGTGTTCTTTGAATTGGACGAATCGCAGCGCGATTTCGCAGCGAGCATCGACGCCGCGCTGGGCGCGGCAGATGTGCCCGCCGCCGTGCGTGCATGGGGCGGGGTTGAGAAGGCGGCCGACGCCGCCCCCGGCCGCAAGCTCTGGTCGACACTGGCCGACCTCGGCGTCACCGCGCTGAACGTGCCGGAAGAGTTCGACGGCATCGGCGCGCATCCGGTGGATCTGGTTGTCGCCCTTGAGCGTCTGGGCTACTGGGCCGTGCCGGGTCCGGTCACCGAGTCCATCGCGGTGGCCCCGGTGCTGCTGGCATCAGATAAACGTTCGGAAGGCCTGGCATCCGGCGAACTCATCGCCACCGTGGCTCTGCCCCCGCTGGCCCCGCGGGCCGTCGACGCCGACACCGCCGGTCTGATCCTGCTGGCCTCAGAAGGGCACGGTGGGCAAGTGCAGGACGCCACGATTGGGACCCCGCACCAGTCCGTCGACCCAGCTCGGCACCTGTTCGACGTGACGGCTGCCGGCGGGGCCCAATCCGCCGATACCGCAAAGGCTTTCGAGTTCGGCGCGCTGGCCACCGCTGCACAGCTGGTGGGCGCCGGCCAGGCGATGCTCGACATGGCCGTCGCGTACGCCAAGCAGCGCACCCAGTTCGGCACCGTGATCGGGTCCTACCAGGCCATCAAGCACAAGCTGGCCGACGTGCACATCGCCGTCGAGCTGGCCCGCCCGTTGGTCTACGGCGCTGCTCTGGCGCTCGCCGACGGGTCACCGACGCTGGCCCGCGACGTCAGCGCCGCCAAGGTGGCCGCCAATGAGGCCGCGCTGCTGGCCGCGCGTTCGTCGTTGCAGACCCACGGCGCCATCGGTTTCACGCAGGAGCACGACCTGTCGCTGTTGCTGCTGCGCACACAGGCGCTGCGCTCGGCGTGGGGCGACTCGACGTGGCACCGGACCCGCGTACTGGAAGGGCTGTGAGGATGAGCGAAGAACGGGAGATGCTGCGCGCCACCGTCGCAGCGCTGGTCGAGAAGCACGCCAACCCGGAGGCCGTGCGAGCCGCCATCGAGTCCGAGAAGGGCTACGACGAGAAGCTCTGGCAGATGCTGTGCGAGCAGGTCGGTGCTGCGGCACTGGTCGTGCCCGAAGAACTCGGTGGCGCCGGTGGCGAATTGGGTGACGCCGCAGTCGTTCTCGAAGAGCTGGCCAAGGGCCTGGTCCCGACGCCGCTGCTCGGCACCACGCTGGCCGAACTGGCGCTGCTCGCCGTCGGTGACGAAGAGCCGCTGGAAGGCCTGGCAGAGGGAACGTCCGTCGGCACAGTTGTTTTCGACGCCGGTTACGTCATCAATGGCGACGTTGCCGACGTGGTGATCGCCGCGCAGGACGGCCAGCTGAGCCGCTGGACCGACAACACCGTCACGCCGGCCACGGCGATGGACCCGACGCGTCGTCTCGCCGCCGTCACCCCGGGCAGCACCACTGCCTTGGGCGCTGATCCGGGCATGGCGGACACCGCGGCGATCCTGATGGCCGTCGAGCAGGTCGCCGCCGCAAGCCGCTGCCTGGACCTGACCGTGGCCTACTCCAAGGACCGCGTGCAGTTCGGCCGCCCGATCGGCAGCTTCCAGGCGCTCAAGCACCGCATGTCGGATCTGTACGTCAAGGTCTCGGCCGCCCGCTCGATCGTCAACGACGCGCTTGCCGACCCGAGCCCCACGAATGCGTCGCTGGCCCGCTACATGGCCACCGAGGCGTTCAATGCCGTTGCCGGCGAGGCGATCCAGATGCACGGCGGCATCGCGATCACGTGGGAAAGCGACATCCAGTTCTACTTCAAGCGGGCGCATGGCAGTGCGCAGCTGCTCGGGTCCTCGCGGGATCACCTGCGGCGGCTGGAAGCGCAGGTGCTGCGCTGACTTCGACCTCGTCTAACGTCACAGCATGACCAATCCGGTAGCGCTGCGTGCAGGCATCCCACCGTTCTATGTCATGGACGTGTGGCTCGCCGCGGCCGAGCGCCAGCGCAGCCATGGCGACCTGGTGAACCTGTCGGCGGGGCAGCCCGCCGCACAGGCACCGGCGCCCATCCGCGCCGCCGCGGCCGAGGCACTGGCCCACGACAATCTCGGATACACCGTCGCGCTGGGCATCCCCGAGCTGCGGGAGGCCATCGCCAAGTCGTACCTCGACCGGTACGGCGTCGAGGTTGAACCCGATGCGGTTGTCATCACCACCGGGTCCACCGGCGGATTCCTGCTGGCGTTCCTGTCGTGCTTCGACGTCGGCGACCGCGTCGCGGTGGCGAGTCCGGGCTACCCCTGCTA
This sequence comes from Mycolicibacterium sp. CBMA 226, assembly GCF_009729075.1. Taxonomy (GTDB): domain Bacteria; phylum Actinomycetota; class Actinomycetes; order Mycobacteriales; family Mycobacteriaceae; genus Mycobacterium. The sequence goes on from NZ_VTGY01000033.1 coordinate 43,937, forward strand.
CCGAAACATTCTGTCGGCCTTGGGCTGCGAAGTGGTCGAAATCCCATGCTGCCCCGAAACCCGTTTCCACCCAACCATTTCCATGTTGGAGCAGCTGGACCCGCCGGTGAAGGGTCTGATCATCGCCAGCCCCAACAACCCGACGGGCACCGTGCTGCCCGCCGAGGATCTAGCCGCCATCGCCACCTGGTGCGACGACAACTCCGTGCAACTGATCAGCGATGAGCTGTACCACGGCCTCATCTATGACGACGCTCCCGCGACCAGCTGCGCCTGGGAGACCACGCGCAATGCCATTGTGGTGAACAGTTTTTCGAAGTATTTCGCCATGACCGGCTGGCGGCTGGGCTGGCTGCTGGTGCCCGAGCCGCTGCGCCGCGCCGTCGATTGCCTGACCGGCAACTTCTCCATCTGCCCGCCGACGCTGCCCCAGTATGCGGCCGTCGCGGCTTTCACGCCCGAGGCCATCACCGAAGCCGACTCGCTGGTACACCACTACGCGGAGAACCGGGCATTGTTGCTTGCCGGGCTGGCCGAGGTCGGGCTCGACAAGCTGGCGCCCGCCGACGGCGCGTTCTACGTGTACGCCGACATCTCGAAGTACTCGACGGACTCGCTGGCGTTCTGCGAGAGACTCCTCGCCGAGACCGGCCTGGCGATCGCACCCGGCGTGGACTTCGACACCCAGCACGGCGGATCGTTCGTGCGGCTGTCGTTCGCCGGACCGAAGTCCGACATCGAAGAAGCGCTGCGCCGCCTGGGTCCCTGGCTCGCCGCGTACTGATCAGGGCCGCTGTCGCGTTTGCCACACAACCGGCGGGAACTCTCGGCAGGCCGGTACCATCGGTCCGCAATGTCCCAGGAAACCGACAAACCAGAACCGGAAGTTACCGACGACTTACCGGTGAACCGCGAGGGCCTCGAACGGCACGGCATCAAGCTGTCCACGCCCATCGGTGAGATCGCCATCGCGATCTCGACACCGCGCGGTGGTTTGGCGATCCCGAAGCGGTTCGACCCGCTCGGCCTGGCCAACCGCGCCCTCGGTGTCGCAAAGTTCGGCTTCAAACTGGCTGCCTGGGGCGGCGAGCAGATCGCGATCGCGACCAAGACCACCGTCGAAGCCATCGAGATGGCTCCCGAGCGCACCGCGGCTCCGGCACCGCAGAAACAGCCCGCCGCGCAGTCCCTGCACGGCAAGCTCGGCGGCCTTTTGGACCGCGCCCTCGACCAGAGCACCGCCGACGGTAAGACCGAGCTCTACCACCGGCTGCTCGATCAGCTGGTTGCCGACGAGGCCCGCATCATCGGTGCGCTGTCCGACAACGAATCGTCGCCGCTGATCAATATCTACCCCCGGAACCGCAGCGTCCCGACACTGGAGAACGCCTGCCTCATCGGCCGCACCGCCAATGTCGCGCTGCCGCAGATGGTGCCGCAGTACGTCAGCCACCTGTTGACGCTCGGGTTGGTCGAGACCGTTCCCGAGGACCCGGACCTCAAGGCGGACTACGAAATCCTCGGCGCGGAATCGATGGTGTTGAAAGCCATCAAGGACGCCTCGCGGGGCCCGTTCCCGGCGCGGGTGGAAAAGCTTGCGCTGCAGCTGTCGGAACTCGGTCGCGGGCTGTGGGAAGCCGCGATGCAGGACGAGTCCTAACTCACGCGACCAGGGCACGCGCGCTGTCCGCACGATCGACGTCGGCCAGGTCGATTCCCTTGGTCTCCTTCGCGAAGGCCAGCGCCACCAGCGTTACCACGCACGCCCCGGCCAGATAGATGGCGATCGGCACCGACGAGTGGAAGTCCTTCAGCAGCCGCACCGCGATGATGGGCGCGAGGGATCCGGCGAAGATCGCCGTCACCTGATAGCCAAGGGAGACACCGGAATACCGCATCCGGGTCGGGAACATCTCCGACATCAACGCCGGCTGCGGCGCGTACATGAACGCATGCGCGACCAGGCCCGCGGTGATGGCCGTCATGATGACGACGTAGTGCTTGCTGTCCATCATCGGGAACGCGACGAAGCCCCAGGCGGCGGTGAGCAGCGTCCCGATGAGGTAGACGGGCCGGCGGCCGATCCGGTCGGACAGCTTCCCCACCAACGGGATTGCCACCAGATGCACCGCGTGGGCAACCAGCAGGTACCACAGGATCAGCGAAGTGCTCACGCCCGCATGCACTTTGAGATACGTGATCGAGAACGTGACCACCAGGTAGTACATGATGTTCTCGGCGAACCGCAGCCCCATGGCGGTCAGCACCTTGCCCGGGTAGTACCGCAGCACCTGGACGACGCTCAGTGACGAGGCCTTGAACCGTTCGGCTTCTTCTTGTGCCGCAACGAAAATCGGCGCATCGGTGACCTTGGTCCGGATGTAGTAGCCGACCAGCACCACCACCGCCGACAGCCAGAACGCCACCCGCCAGCCCCAGGACAGGAACTGCGACTCGGGAAGCGTCCCGGTCAGCGTGAGCAGCACGACGGTGGCCAGGATGTTGCCGACCGGCACGCCGGCCTGCGGCCAGCTGGACCAGAATCCCCGGCTCTGCGCGGGACTGTGTTCGGCGACCAGGAGCACCGCACCACCCCACTCGCCACCGACCGCGAACCCCTGGATGAACCGCAGCACCACCAGCAGGGCCGGCGCCCAGTAGCCGATCTGGCCATAGGTCGGCAGGCAGCCCATCAGGAACGTGGCTGAACCGACCAGCAGCAGCGAGAACTGCAGCAGCGTCTTTCGGCCGAACTTGTCACCGAAATGGCCGAACACCACGCCACCGAGCGGCCGCGCGACGAAGCCCACCGCGTATGTGACGAAGGCCGCGAAGATGGCATCGAGATCACTGCCGCTCTGCCCGAAGAACACCTTGCTGAACACGATCGTGGCAGCAGTGCCGTACAGGAAGAACTCGTACCACTCCACGACGGTGCCGGCCATGGAGGCCAGGACAACCCGACGCAATCCGGACCGGATCGGCGCGCTCATGGCGCGACTATAGCCAGGTGTCCTCGGTCGTCGTGGTCAAGAACGATTCCAAATCGTCGCGCCATTGCGCCGGGGTGTTCTTGTCGGGCTCGATGCCCGTGTACTCCCCGCGGTAGAACAACAGCGGTCGAGGTTTGATGGCCTGCGGTTCCGACATCGACTGCACCGCGCCGAACACCACGAAATGGTCGCCGCCGTCGTGCACGGAATGCACCGTGCAGTCGATGTGCGCGAGCGTTCCGTCGAGTACCGGTGAGCCCAATCCCGATGGCCGCCAATCGATTCCGGCGAACTTGTCATCGGCTTTCGAACCGAACTGCGCCGAGACGTGCTGCTGGTTCTCGTGCAGCATGTTGACGCAGAACTTGCCGCTGGCCTCGATCGCCTTCCACGCGCGCGAGTGCTTCGTCGGGCAGAACAGGACCAGCGGCGGGTCGAGAGACAGCGCGGCAAACGACTGGCAGGCGAAACCTACCGGCACACCGTCATACACGGTGGTGATGACGGTGATGCCGGTACAGAACTGCCCGAGCACATTGCGGAACGTGCGGGGGTCGATCTGTGGGGTCTGGGTCATCAGAATGGCTCCTCGCGCTAGCGCTCGTCGGTCCGCGGGAGCCTACTTGAACCCGACGCTGAAGTCGTGGCCCCAGAGACTGATGCCGACGCTCTCGCGGGCGATCCAGCTCTCGTCCTCGACTTCGAGTCCCTCGCAACCGAATTCCATGTCGAAGCCGCCCGGCGTCTTCATGTAGAAGGACAGCATCTTGTCGTTGATGTGCCGGCCGAGGGTGGCCGACATCTTGACCTTCTTGCGGTTGGCGCGGTCCAGGCAGAGGCCGACGTCGTCGGAGTTCTGCACCTCGACCATCAGGTGCACGATGCCCGTCGGGTTGGGCATGGGCATGAACGCCAGCGCGTGGTGGCGCGGGTTGCAGCCGTAGAAACGCAGCCACACCGGATCACCATCGGCCGGGCGGCCCGCGATCTGCGGAGGCAGTCGCATGGAGTCACGCAGCCGGAAGCCCAGGACGTCCTGGTAGAACGCCTGCGCCGCGGCGTCGTCGTTACAGGTGAGCACGACGTGGCCGAGACCCTGCTCGGCGGTGACGAACTTGTGGCCGTAGGGGCTGACGAAGCGACGACCCAGGTACTGGATGCCGTAGTACACCTCGAGGGTGTTGTCGGCCGGGTCTTGGAAGCTGATCATGCCCTCGACCTTGCGGTCGAGCAGCTCGTCCTTGGTGCCTTCCTTGAACGCGACACCGTTGGCACTCAGGGTTTCCTTCAGCTGCTCGAGGGCAGGTGCATCGGCGACCTCCCAGCCCGAAGCCAGCAGCCGGTCCTTCTCGCCCGGCACGATCACCAGGCGAGCTGCGACGTCGTCCATCCGCAGGTAGAGCGCATCCGGGTTGGTGCCCTCGCCCTCCATCATGCCGAGCACCTTGAGCCCGAACTCGCGCCAGGCCGCCACGTCGGTGGCCTCGATGCGCATGTAGCCGAGGGCCTTGATCGGCGCTTCCTTGATCACAGCCATGAAACCGAATATCCCCTTAGACCATGGTGTCTGCGGGTGGCAGACCGAACTCGTTGTTACCGAAGATCAGGTAGGCACGCTCGGGCTCGTTGGCGGCATGCACGCGGCCGGCGTGGGCGTCACGCCAGAAGCGCTGCAGCGGAGTGCCGTTGGCCAGCGCGGTGGCGCCGGCCGCCTCGAAGAGCCGGTCGACGGACGCGATGGCGCGGCCGGTGGCGCGCACCTGGTCACGACGGGCGCGGGCCCGCAGCTCGAACGGGATTTCCTTGCCTGCGACCAGCAGGGCGTACTCGTCCCCGACGTTGCCGATCAGCTGACGCCACGCGGCGTCGATGTCGCTGGCGGCCTCGGCGATGCGAACCTTGGCGAACGGGTCGTCCTTGGATTTCTCACCGGCGAACGCGGCACGGACCCGCTTGCCCTGGTGCTCGACGTGCGCCTGGTAGGCGCCGTAGGCCATCCCGACGATCGGCGCCGAGATGGTCGTGGGGTGCACGGTGCCCCACGGCATCTTGTAGACCGGCGCGGTGTTGGTCTGGTAGCCGCCGGCGGTGCCGTCGTTCATCGACTTGTAGGACAGGAACCGGTGCCGCGGCACGAACACGTCCTTGACGACGATCGTGTTGCTGCCGGTGCCACGCAGGCCGACCACGTTCCATACGTCGTCGATGGTGTACTCGGTCCGCGGGATCAGGAAGCTGCCGAAGTCGACCGGACGGCCGTCCTTGATCACCGGGCCGCCGAGGAACGCCCACGTGGCGTGTTCCGAGCCGGAGGACCAGTTCCAGGCGCCGTTGACGATGTAGCCGTCGCCGGTCTCGGTCACGACACCCGCACCCATCGGGGCGTAGGAGGACGAGATGCGGACAGTCGGGTCAGTGCCCCACACGTCTTCCTGGGCCTGCTGATCGAACAGCGCCAGGTGCCAGTTGTGCACGCCGATGATCGACGCAACCCAGCCGGTCGAGCCGCAGGCGCTGGCGATGCGACGGACCGCTTCGTAGAAGACAGTCGGGTCGGCCTGAAGGCCATCCCACTGGGCGGGCTGCAGCAGTTTGAAGAAGCCGATCTCGTTCAGACTGTCGATAGACTCCTGCGGCACCTGACGCAGGTCCTCGGTCAGCTGTGCGCGTTCGCGCAGTACCGGCAGCAGGTCGTCGATGCCGGCCAGCACGGCCTGCACGTCGAGTTGTTCAATTGACGTCACGGATTGCCTCCCGGGGAGTGGTCGTCTAGACAGAAGATTAGAACACGTTACGATTTGTGTCGAGCATGGCGGTACTACAGCAGGTAGACCCGTATAACTGCACTTTTGTAACCTGTTCTAGTTACTGGCCGTCAGGCCGGTTCGAATGAAGGGTGATCGTTGTGGACGAGCCGCTGGGCAGCCACGTACTGGAACTTGTGGTGGCCGACGTCGTCGCCGAGACCGCCGACGCTCGTGTGTTGGTGTTCAAGACGCCCGAAGGCAGCGATATCCCGCCGGAGCGGCTGACGTACTCGCCCGGCCAGTTTCTGACCCTGCGCGTCCCCAGCACCCGCACCGGATCGGTCGCCCGCTGCTACTCGCTGTGCAGCTCGCCGTACGCCGACGAAGCGCTGACCGTCGCGGTCAAGCGCACCGCGGACGGCTATGCATCGAACTGGCTGTGCGACAACGTGCACGTCGGCATGAAGATCCACGTGCTGGCGCCGTCGGGCACCTTCGTCCCCAAGAACCTGGACACCGACTTCCTGCTACTGGCCGGCGGCAGCGGCATCACCCCGATGCTGTCGATCCTCAAGTCCGCGCTGTCCGAAGGCACCGGCAAGGTGACGCTGTTCTACGCCAACCGCGACGAGAAGTCGGTGATCTTCGGCAAGGCGCTGCGCGAACTGACCTCGCTGTACCCCGACCGGTTGTCGGTCGTGCACTGGCTGGAGTCGGTGCAGGGGCTGCCGAACCCGACCATCCTGGCCACGCAGCTGGCGCCCTACACCGAGCGAGAAACCTTCATCTGTGGCCCGGCCCCGTTCATGGCCGCCGCCGAAGAGGCACTGCTCAAGTCGGGCGCCGACAAGAACAATGTTCACCTCGAGGTGTTCCAGTCACTGGACTCCGACCCGTTCGCCGCTGTCGTGCTCGCCGAAGATGACAGCGATGAGGGCCCGGCCACCGCAATCGTCACGCTCGACGGCGAGACGCACGAGCTGCGTTGGCCGCGCAATGCCGTACTGCTCGATGTGCTGCTCGACAAAGGACTGGACGCGCCGTTCTCCTGCCGCGAGGGGCACTGCGGCGCATGTGCGGTGCTGATGAAGAAGGGCGACGTCGACATGGCGATCAACGACGTGTTGGAGCCGTCCGACCTCGAAGAGGGCCTCATCCTCGGTTGCCAGGCGAAGCCGAAGACCGATTCCGTCGAAGTCACGTACGACGAGTAGCGAACGGATTAGTTTCTTGACTGTGAACCGGCTTACTGCAGCAAGTGCGGCCGCCCTGCTGACCGCGACCGCCCTGATGTCCCCCGCGACGGCTGCCGCTGCGGTCAATTCGGCCGACGCCTTCATCCCCGTCGACGACGGCACCAAGATTCAGATTCACGTCACTGCACAGTGCTCGGGCGGTGCGTGCACATTCAACACCGCCACGAACCTGGTGGTCGGCGGCAATCCGGTTCCGCTGCCGCCGAACACCTGGGCACGCGAGAACATCACGCTGCGCAGCTCCAACCGCGATGTGTACCAGGACGTCTCGTACAGTGCGCCGACCGGCGCCCCGCCGATCAACCGCGGCTCGTGGAACGGCCCGGTGAACTCTCGGCAGCTCAAGTCGGAGAACAGCGCTCTCGTGTCGGTGACCTTCAACGGCGGCGGCACGTTCGAGGAATTCGCGGTCGACGGCACGTCGCTACCGCTCGATGTGCGGACAGGCCGGCCGAACACCGATGCCAATTTCATTGCGTGCGCGGATATTCAGGTCACCTACCCCGGCGTGAACCTCACGACGCCGACGGCGTGCGCCACGACCCGCTTCTGAGCCCGCCGAACGTGAAGTAGCTCGCGAGCTTTCGCGAATTGTTCTGCAAATACTTCACTTTGACCTGCCGGATGTATCGAGCAGGTCACTCAACCGCTGCAGCGCGTCGACGACACCGTCGACCTCGTCGGTCCCGATCGCCTCGTCGATGTAACCGTTGACCGTGGCCAGCGCGCCGTCCAGTCGCCGCAGCGCGTCGGTTCCGGAATCGGTCGGCCACAGCTCCCAGGCGCGGCCGTCGCTCTGACTGGCCCTGCGCTCGACGAACCCCGCCGTCTCCAGCCGGCCGACCATGGCGGTGACCGCCGACTCCCGCTGACCGAGCTGCGCCGCGATGAGCGACTGACGACACCCGGCATGGTTCGCGATGAGCATCAGCGCCGCGGCCTGCGCCGTGGAGATACCCGCTTCTTCGATGAACAGCCGGTCGGCCGTGGTGCGCAGCCGCTGCGCGACGGTCTGCAGCTGGAAATACGCGCGCCGTCGCCCCGCCGGCGACGTGTTCTTCGAACCCACCCTTGCATTATTACTTCACTAGTGAAGTAATTGATGGATGACACGAGTGATCGATGCGTGGTCCCAACAGCCGAACGAATTGTTCATGCGTCAGCCATGGCTCCGGCCGCTGCTGCGCTGGACCCGACAAGAAGACCTACCGGCCCTACCCATCGACGTCACGCTCAAAGCGATGGACGACGCCGGCGTCGAGAAGTCGCTGTTGTGCGCGTGGATCGGACCCTACGGCGCGCTGATCGACAACGACGAGACAGCGGCACACGTCCGCGCACATCCGGACCGATTCGCCGGAGTCGCCTCGGTAGACCTGACCCGCCCGGTTGACGCGGTGCGCGAATTACGCCGTGCGGTAGCCGATCTGGGCATGGTGGCGCTGCGCGTGGTCCCGTGGCTGTGGAACCTGCCACCGAATGACCGCCGCTACTATCCGCTGCTGCAGACCTGCGTCGAGCTCGGCGTCCCGTTCTGCACGCAGATCGGGCACACCGGTCCGCTGTGCCCGTCCGAGCCCGGCCGGCCGATCCCCTACCTGGAGACGGTCCTCCTCGAATTTCCGGAACTGGTGGTCATCGGCGGACACGTCGGAGCCCCGTGGATCGACGAAGTGCTGTTCCTGGCCAAGAAGTTTCCGAACTTCTACATCGATACCTCGGCCTACGCCGCGCACCGTCTGCCGACGGCGCTGGTGGACTACATGCGCGGATCCGGCCGCACCCGAGTGCTTTTCGGGACCAACTGGCCGATGCTGTCCGCTGAGCGCTGCCTCGAACGGCTGGATGAGTTGGGCCTCGACGAGGAAGCCCGCGACCTCTACCTCGGCGGGAACGCGGCCCAGGTTTTCGGGGTGTGATGCCCCGACTGAGACCGAATCAGCTTGTGCCACCGGCGATGCCGGTAGCGGAAGATGCCGGCCGCGCCCAGCGCGACCAGACCGGTGAGCCGACCGGCATCGATCTCGATGGTGTCGGCATACCGGCACCGCCCCGGGCCGATGGATTCGGCGTGCAGCGTGTGATTCCACGACCTGATCCGCCCACCGCACTCATGGGTGCGAATAGTATGGGTGGCCGCGTCGACCGACAGCACCTCGATGGTGTGCCGGTAGGCGGGGAACACGTGAAAAGCCATGAGCCAGCCGGTTCCTCGCTCGCCGGCCCGCAGCGGCTCGGTGCGGCTCGCGAGCGCCGGCACCCCGAACAGACCGCGGCACAGATACAAGAAGGTCGCCGGCAGCTGCATTTCGTGCCACACGCGATCCAGATCCGCAGACAACTCGGACTCGATGTACACCGTCTTCACGATGATGCTCCTTTGAGTTAGGGTTGCCTAATCATCGACCGTCGAAGAGCCGGTGACTACTCGCTTTCCGTGCGGAGGTGAACGTGGCACCACCGGACCGGTTTCGCGCCCGCAAGCAGCCCAAACAACAACGGTCAGCGGAGACCCGGCAACGCATCCTCGATGCCGCTGCTCACGTTTTCGCCGAGTTCGGCTACCGGGGCGGTACCACCAATCGCATCGCCGAAGCAGCGGGTATCTCGATCGGCTCGCTCTACCAATATTTTCCGAACAAGGACGCGATCCTGGCCGCGCTCACCGACGCCCACATCGACGCCGGGACCACCCTGCTGGCGAAGCGGGTGGCCGCCGACGTGCCACCTGCTCTCGAAGACCAACTGCGGCTGTTCACGCGCGCGACCATCGACAACCACCGCGACGATCCGCAGCTGCACCAGGTGTTGTTCGCGGAGGCGCCCAGGTCACCGGCGCTCCTGGCACGGCTGCGCGACGCCGAGGAGGCCGCGGTGGCGGCCGCTCACGACCTTCTCGCCCGTCATCCCGACGTTCACGTCCCTGATGTGAAATTCGCCGCCCGGATGACGATCACGACCATCGAGTCGCTCACCCACCGGCTCATCGCTTGCGCGCAACCCGCCGACGCACAACAGCTGGAGGATTCGATCGTCGGGATGCTGGCGACGTATCTGCGGGGCTAGCTGTTCACCCCTGCGCGACCGCGAGGTCTTGTTGCCCCGCCTCGGCGTCGGCCTGCCGTCCCCAGCGCCCGGCCAACATCGCGCAGGTGATGAGCTGAATCTGGTGAAAGATCATGAGCGGCAATACGATCAGGCCCACCGGATGTCCAGCGAACAGCACGGTGGCCATCGGCAATCCGGTGGCCAGGCTTTTCTTCGATCCGCAGAAGATGATGACGATGCGGTCGGCACGATCGAACTTCAGGAGCCGCGCCACCCCTGCCGTGATGCCCAGCACCACCGCGAGCAGCACCACGCTGACGACGACCACCGCGAGCACGTTGCCGACCTTCATACCCGACCAGATGTGTTCGGCCATACCGGCACTGAACGCCGCGTACACGACGAGGTAGACCGAACCGCGGTCGACGACCTTGGTGAGGGTGGTGTGCGACAGCACCCGGTGCAACTTGGACCGCAGCAGCTGGCCGGCGAGGAACGGCAGCAACAGCTGCACGACGATCTCCAGGACCGAATTCGCCGAAACCGTGGCTTGGCCGGTGGTCTGCATCAGCAGGGTCACCAACAACGGGGTGAGGAAGATGCCCAGCAGGTTCGACGCCGACGCACTCACGACGGCCGCGGCGACGTTGCCGCGTGCGATCGAGGTGAACGCGATGGACGACTGCACCGTGGACGGCAGCAGGCACAGATACAGCATGCCGGTGTAGAGATCGTCGGTCAGGACCGACGGCACCAGCACTTTCATCGCCAGCCCCAGCAGCGGGAACAGCACAAAGGTCGAGGCCAGCACCGTGGTGTGCAGCCGCCAGTGCTTGAGCCCTTCGAGCGCCTCGCGCGGCTCCAGGCGGGTGCCGTACAGCAGGAACAGCACGGCGATCGCAACTTTGGTGGCGGTTTCGACAGCCTGACCCGCATCGCCCCGGGCCGGAAGCAGCACACCGATGGCCATCGCGGCGAACAGCCCGAGCAGAAAGCCGTCGATGCGGAGCTTGGCGAGCAGATTCACCGAACCAACGTACTGCCACCCCGATTCATAGCACCAGGCGATATGTTTGATATCTCTGAACGGATATCGTGATGCATATGTTGGACCCCGAACTGCTGCGCACTTTCCTGGCAGTCGACCGCGCGGGCGGGTTCACCGCGGCCGGGCGTCTGCTGGGGCTCCGCCAGTCGACGGTGAGCGGACACATCGCCCGCCTGGAGCAGTCCGTCGGCCGAGAGCTGTTCCGGCGCGATACCCGCAACCTGGCCCTCACCGCCGACGGCGCGGCAATGGTCGGCTTCGCGCACGACATCCTGGACGCCCAGACCAAAGCCGACCGCTACTTCTCGGAATCGCAACCCACGGGCCTGATCCGCCTCGGCGCCTCCGACGATCTCGTCGGCCGGATGCTCTCCGACGTCCTGGTCGAGTTCCGCCGGTCCTACCCCGGCGTCGACCTCGAACTGATCGTGGGCCTGAGTGAGAACCTCAAAACCCGAATGGCCGCAGGCGAACTGGACCTCATGGTGGCCAAACGACTGCCCGGCGAGCAACACGGCGAACTGCTGTGGCGGGACCGCCTCGCATGGGCCGGCCGCCCCGGGCTGACCAACATCACCGACCCGGTGCCGATCGTGACGTACCCGCCACCGAGCCTGACCCGGCACATCGCACTACGCGAACTGGAACGCGAGCACCGCAGCTGGCGCATCGCGTGCGTCAGCGACAGCCTGCTCGGCCTGCAAGCCGCGGCACTCGCCGGGCTCGGCATCATCGCACATTCCGAATCGGTTCTGCCGCAAGGCCTTCAGCCGATCACCGACGGCCGGCTACCCAGCCTGGGGCACCTGGAATTCGTCCTCCTACACCGGCGCAGCACGCCGTCCGAAGCGGAGGTCGCGCTGCACGACGCGATCGTCGCCGGCGCACACCGCATGCGGGACTTTCGCAGGGGCCGCTAACGCGGCAGGCCCAGCAGGCGCTCACCGGCGACGGTCAGCAGAATCTGTTCCGTGCCACCGGCGATCGACAGGCAGCGGGTGTTGAGGAAGTACCGGACGTCCGGCGAATCCTCGATACCGGAACCCTCGTGCGCGTCCATGATCGTCTCGGCCAGGGCCTGGCGGTAGCGCACGCCGATCAGCTTGCGCACGCTCGACGGTGCACCCGGGTCGTGGCCGCCGACGGCCATCTGCGCCGTCAGCTGATCCAGCAACGAACCCACCTGTGCCGCAACGATGAGCGCGCCAAGGCGTTCCGCTTCGGCGGCGTCCAGCTCGCGGTCCCCGAGCACATCCAGCAGGTGCTCCATGCCTTTGTCCAGGGCGCCACCGGCGGCCATCGCGACGCGCTCGTTGGCCAGTGTGGTTCGGGCCAGCGCCCAGCCGCCGTCGACGGGGCCGATGACGCAGTCGTCCGGCACGAACAGGTCGTCCAGGAACACCTCGTTGAACAGCGCTTCACCGGTGATCTCCCGCAGCGGACGGATGTCGATGCCGGGCGAGCTCATATCGACGACGAAGTACGTGATGCCCTTGTGCTTGGGCGCGTCAGGGTTGGTGCGCGCCAAGCAGATTCCCCAGTTGGCGCGGTGCGCGTTGGACGTCCACACCTTCTGGCCCGTCAGCTTCCAGCCCGTCTGCCCATCGCTCCTCTCGTCCGCAGCGACCCTGACGGCCTTGGTTCGCAGAGCCGCCAGATCCGAGCCGGCGCCCGGCTCGGAGAACAGCTGGCACCAGTACACGTCGCCGGTCAGCGTGCCCGGGATGAACCGGTCGATCTGCTCGGGTGTGCCGTGGCCCAGGATGGTGGGTGCAGCCCACCAACCGATCGAAATATCCGGGCGCACAATGCTTGCGGCGCTGAGCTCGTCGTCGATCACCAGCTGCTCACCCGGCGACGCGGCGCGACCATACGGCGCGGGCCAGTGCGGCGCCATGAGTCCGGCCTCGGCCAGCGCGGCCTGATGCTTCTCGACGGGCAGCGCGGCGATCTGGGCCACCACGGCGGCGATCTCGGGGCGGATCGCCTCGGCCGCACCGGTATCCACGTGCAGCTGACGGCGCAGCCCCGAGCGGGTCAGCTTGGCGACGCGGCGCAGCCACGTGCCGTGGCCGCCGAGGATCTGCGCGGTGGCATACGCGCGGCGCAGGTACAGGTGGGCGTCGTGCTCCCACGTGAAGCCGATGCCGCCCAGCACCTGAATGCAGTCGCGCCCATTGTGTTTCGCGGCATCGATGGCGGCGGCGGCAGCCACGGCGGCGGCGATGGACAGCTGCGCGGCGTCGCCTTCTACCGCGGCCTCGGCGACGTCAGTCGCGGCGACCGCGACCTGCTGCGAACGCAGGAGCATCTCGGCGCACATGTGCTTGACGGCCTGGAAGCTGCCGATCGGCTTGCCGAACTGCTCACGCACCTTGGCGTATTCGGCGGCCGTCTCGAGCTGCCAGCGGGCCAGACCCGCGGCCTCGGCTGCCAGCACCGTCACGGCCAGGTCGGCCACCGGCGCGTCGATGACGGTCGCCGCGGCGCCGGTCAGTTCGACCCGGGCCAGCGGGCGGGAGAAGTCGGTGGCCTCGAGCGGCGTGACGGTGACGCCGGCGGCAGTGGCGTCGACCAGCAGCCAGACGTCATGTCTTCCCGTCGCTCCGCTCGCCCCGTTGTCCGCGGGCAGGATCAGCAGGCCGTCGGGCAGGGCACCCAGCACGAACTTGGCGGTGCCGGTGGCGGCCTGCCCGTCGAAGGCGATGTCGGAGTTCAGGGCCAGGCCCGCGGTGCGCTGTCCGGACGCCAGGTCCTCGAGCAGCGCGGCGTCGGTGACCAACAGAGTTGCCAGCGCGGTGGTGGCGACGGGTCCGGGCACGAGCGCGGCGGCAGCTTCGTCGACCATGACGCACAGATCGGCGATCGATCCGCCGGCGCCACCGAGGTCCTCGGAGACCGCGACGCCGAATGTCCCTAGTTCGACCAGACCGTTGTACGGGCCCCGCCACGAATCGCCGGCGTCGTCCGCTGCGCCTTCCAAAGCACGGACCGCGGCAATGGAACCCGACGCGACAGCCCAGCTACGGACCATTTCGCGAACTTCGGCCCGCTCCGAGTCGACAGTTGTGGAAGTGATGGACACCATGGGCTCCTAGCGTTTGGGCGAGAAGGACACGCTTCTCACTAGAACGTGTTCTAATGGTGACAGCAATCGGACGTCAAGTCGATCGCCATTACAGCAGGACACTCGGGTGTCCCGGGGCGCCTGGAGGTGGGAAATTACCGATCACTTTGCGTATCGTTTTCACCCAATGCGCTACCCGAAGGAACTGACCGCCGAATGCCGACACCAGCAACACCCGAGTCCGATTCCGCCGTCCGTCCGCGGGAGGTGACGAACATGGCCGTACTCACCGAATCCGAGCTCGGTTCCGAAGCGCAGCGCGAGCGTCGCAAGCGCATTCTGGACGCGACCCTCGCCATCGCCTCCAAGGGCGGCTACGAGGCAGTTCAGATGCGCGCGGTCGCAGAACGCGCCGACGTGGCCGTCGGCACCCTGTACCGCTACTTCCCATCCAAGGTGCACCTGCTGGTGTCCGCGCTGGGCCGCGAGTTCGAGCGCATCGACGCCAAGACCGACCGCGCGTCGCTGACGGGCGGTACGCCGTACCAACGTCTCAACGTGATGGTCAGCAAGCTGAACCGATCGATGCAGCGCAATCCGCTGCTGACCGAGGCCATGACTCGTGCTTTCGTGTTCGCCGACGCGTCCGCGGCCGGTGAGGTTGATCACGTCGGCAAGCTCATGGACTCGATGTTCGCCCGCGCCATGAGTGACGGCGAACCCACCGAGGACCAGTACCACATCGCCCGCGTCATCTCCGACGTGTGGCTGTCGAACCTGCTGGCCTGGCTGACTCGCCGCGCGTCGGCCACCGACGTCACCAAGCGGCTCGATCTGGCGGTGCGACTGCTGATCGGCGACGGCGAGCACCCTAAAATCTGACCGGTGCTCCCGGCTGATCTGATCGCGGCGCTCGACACCGTCGCCGCCACCCCCCGACTGCTCGTCACTTCGGATTTCGACGGCACGCTGTCGCCGATCGTGAACAACCCTGCCGACGCGCGGGCATTACCCGCCGGCGCCGCCGCCCTTCTGGAGCTGGCGGAGCTGCCGCAGACCTTTGTCGCGCTGGTGTCGGGACGCGCCCTCGACGTCCTGCGCGAGATTTCCGAGATGCCGCCGACAGTGCATCTGGTGGGCAGCCACGGCGCCGAGTTCGACACCGGCTTCACCCAGACCGTCGACGACGCGCTGCTGTCCCAGATCGTCGATTCGCTCACCGAGATCGCAAGTCGCTACCCGGGCGCAGCAGTCGAGACCAAGCCGGCCAGCGTCGCGTTGCACGTACGCAACGCCTCGGCCGCCGACGGCGAGGCGGCACTGGCCGCCGCGCGGACGGCCGGCACCCAGTGGGCGGCCGAGGCCACCGCGGGCAAGGCAGTGCTCGAGTTCGCGGTGATCACGACCAACAAGGGCTCGGCCATCGACGTGCTGCGCGAGCGTGACGACGCGACCGCCGTGGTGTTCCTGGGCGACGACGTCACCGACGAGAAGGCGTTTGCGCGGCTGCGCGACGGTGACGTCGGGGTCAAGGTCGGCCCTGGGCCGTCGGCCGCGCAGTACCGCATCGGCTCCCCCGAGGACGTCGCCGAGGCACTGGCGTATCTGGCGCGGCGCCGCGCGGGCTAGGCCGGCGGCCCCGAGGTGCGGCCGCGGACCAGTTCGGTGTCGAGCACCTCGATGACCGGGAGCCCGGACCGCGGCGGATTGTTCAACAGGTACCCGGCCCGCCGGCCTTTCTCCAGGCTCGGCTGGGCCACGGTGGTCAGCCCGCGGGCCAATGCCTCGGGGACTCCGTCGAAGCCGGTGACGGTCATCTGACCCGGCACGTAGATGCCGCGCGACCGCAGGTGGTCCATCGCCGAGAGGGCCAGCACGTCGGCGGTGCACATCAGCGCCGTGATGCGCGGATTGGCTTGCAGCGCAACGGCAGCCGCGGCCCCGCCGGAACTCGGTAGGTGTTCGAAAGTCTCGACCACCGTCAGGGCATCGGGGTTCAGGCCGGCGGCGGCCATGGCGTCCCGTACCCCGAGAATGCGTTCACACTGCACGTGAAAATGCTGCGCGGTGAGCCGCTCCGGGGCCGCGACGGCCGACTGCGCATCGCCGTGCGGCCAGTCCCGGCCGAGCCGCATGGTCAGCAGGCCGATCTCCCGATGCCCAAGGCCGACAACATATTCCGCGATCCCGCGCATGGCCGCCCGGTCATCGATGCAGACCCGGGACGCCCCCTGGAGGTCCTTCGGCTGGTCGACGACGACGATCGGCACGCCGCGCTGTTGCACCACCGGCAGATACGGGTCGTCGTCAGAGGCGGCGTATACCGCGAACCCGTCGACCCCGGCGGACAGCACCGCCGCGGTGCCGTCCTCGACCGACCGGTTCGGGCCGGCCGCCACCAGCAGCAGGCCTTGCCCGGCCTCTTCGCACGATTCGGCAAGTCCGGCAACGAAATCCAGCGCCGCCGGATCGCGGAATGAGTAGTTGAGGGGCTCGGTGATGATGAGCCCGACGGCACCGGCCTTTCTGGTGCGCAGCGACCGGGCCACCGGGTCAGGCCCCGGGTAGCCCATCTCCTTGGCCGCGGCGAGCACCCGGTCGCGCAGCTCTGGCGACAGCTGATCCGGCCGGTTGTAGGCGTTGGAGATCGTGGTGCGCGAGACCTTCAATTCGGCAGCAAGCGAGGCCAGCGTGGCCCGACGCCTCGGGTTGGGACTCCTCGGCATGTTTGTGACGCTAGCGCATCCGATTCGCGCCGCAAGGTGACGGTGCACTAGATTTATTGCAAACGGTTTTCATTAACACTAACCCGCAGGAGCACACATGACCCGGACCAGGCTCGTCGCACTGTCCGCATTGACCGCGCTGACCATCGCCGGCTGCGGGTCGCAAGGCGACTCCGCACACCAGGCCAAGGTGGTCGCCACCACAAACGTCTGGGGCAGCGTCGCCACCGCGGTCGCCGGCGGGCACGCCGACGTCAAATCGATCCTCACGAATGCCGCCGCCGACCCGCACTCCTACGAGGCCTCCCCGGCCGACGCGGCCGCCATCGCCGACGCCACCCTGGTCGTCATCAACGGCGGCGGCTATGACCATTGGGCCGACGACGTCCTGAAGAACCACAAGAACGTCACCACCGTGGACGCCTACTCGCTGCTGCCGCACAGCGCCGCGGGTGAGGCCAACGAGCACGTCTTCTACAACATGGCCGTGGCCAAGGCCGTCGCCGCGAAGATCGCCGACGACCTGGCCGGCTCCGACCCGGCGCATGCCGATGCCTACCGCGCCAACGCCGCGGAATTCGGGAAGCAGACCGACGCCATCGCGGCCACCGAACACGGCATCGGCCAGAAGCACCCCGGCGCCGCCGTGGTCGCGACCGAGCCCGTCGCGCACTACCTGCTGGCCGCCGCCGGCGTCACCGACAGCACTCCGCACGGGTTCGCGGCCGCCGCCGAAGACGGCCACGACCCGGCCCCGGCCGACGTGGCCGCGATGCTCGACCTGATCAACGGTCACAAGATGGACGCCCTGGTGGTGAACAAGCAGACCGAGACGGCCGTGACCAAGCAGCTGCAGGATGCGGCCAACAAGGCAGCGCTGCCCATCGTCGAGGTCACCGAGACGCTGCCCGACGGACAGGACTTCCTGACCTGGCAGCGCCAGACCGCCGAGGCCCTGGCACACCAGTTGGATGCCGCACCCGTAGCCGCGCGATAGCCGGGATAACTTGTAGCCGTGCCTTCCGATCCCTCGCCCACCACGGCGGTCGCCGAACTGACCGGCGCGCGGCTGTCATTCGGTGACCGCGTGCTCTGGGACCGGCTGGATCTGACAGTGCGCCGTGGCGAATTCATCGCGGTGCTCGGCCCGAACGGCACCGGCAAGACGTCACTGCTGAAGGTGCTGCTGCGCCAGCAGCCGCTGACGGCCGGCCGGATGACCACCACCGGCGCTATCGGCTATGTGCCGCAGCACCGCTCGCTCGACACGGGGCTGACGCTGCGCGGCCGTGATCTGGTCGGCCTCGGCTGCGACGGGCATCGCTGGGGCTTCGCCGGCCCGCGGACGCGGGCGCAGCGACGCGCCGTGGTGATCAAGGCCCTGGACCAGGTCGACGGCGCCCGGCTGGCTGACGTCCCCGTGTCGGTGATGTCCGGCGGCGAGCTGCAGCGTGTCCGCATCGCCCAGGCGCTGGCGTCCGACCCCGCCCTGCTGTTGTGCGACGAACCGCTGCTCAACCTCGACCCTGCCAACGCGAAACTGGTGTCGAGCCTCATCGACCAGCGCCGCAAGGATGCCGGCACGGCCGTCCTGTTCGTCACCCATGAGGTGAATCCGGTGCTGCCGTACGTGGACCGCGTGCTGTATCTGGTCGACGGCCGGTTCCGGATCGGCACCGTCGAGGAGGTCATGACGTCCGAGACGCTGTCGGCGCTGTACCGCGCCGACATCGAGGTCGCCCGGATCGGCGGCCAGTACGTCGTGGTCGGCCAGGACGGCGCCGGCGTCGACAACTCCGAGCACGCGAGCGGACACTGCTGTGAATAGCTTCTTCAACCCCGCACTCACCGCAGACCTCCTGAACCGCGACTTCGTCCAGCAGGCCGTGCTCGCGGCCGCGCTCCTGGCGCTACTCGGTGGACTGATCGGTCCCTTCATCGTGATGCGGCAGATGTCCTTCGCGGTACACGGTTCCAGCGAGCTGTCCCTGACCGGCGCCTCGTTCGCGCTGCTCACCGGACTCAACGTCGGCCTGGGCGCCCTCGTCGGAAGCGCCCTGGCGGCAATCCTTTTCGGCATCCTCGGGCAGCGATCGCGGGAGCGCGACTCGGCCATCGGCGTGGTGCTGGCCTTCGGCCTCGGTCTGGCCGTGCTGTTCATCCACCTGTATCCCGGCCGCACCGGCACAAGTTTCGCGTTGCTCACCGGACAGATCGTCGGCGTCGGCTATTCGGGCCTGACGCTGCTGGCGGTGGTCACCGTGCTGGTGGTCGCGATCCTCGCGGCCTGCTACCGGCCGCTGCTGTTCGCCACCGCCGACCCGGAAGTGGCTGCGGCACGCGGGGTTCCGGTGCGTGCGCTGGGCATCGTGTTCGCCGCGCTGGTCGGCGTCGCCGCCGCGCAGGGCGTGCAGATCGTCGGGGCGCTGCTGGTGATGTCGCTGTTGATCACCCCCGCCGCCGCGGCGGGCCGGGTGTTCAGCTCCCCCGTCACGTCGATGGTGGCATCGGTGGTGTTCGCCGAGATCGCCGCGGTCGGCGGCATCGTGCTGTCCCTGGCACCGGGCGTCCCGGTGTCGGTGTTCGTCACCTCGATCTCATTCGGCATCTACCTCCTGTGCTGGGGCGCGGGAAGCCTCAGTCGCCGATAGCGGTCAGTCGCCGACAGCCACCGGCCGCCCGGGCTCGTTACTCCATTGCGACCACGAGCCGGGGAACAGTGCCACGTCGCGGCCCGCGGCCGCCAGCGCGGCGACCGCCACCGCCGCGGTGACGCCCGACCCGCAGTAGACGCCGTCAACCTCGGCGTGCTCGGTGCGTAGCGTGCCGTCGGCAGCCAGCAGGCTCGGCAGATTGACCGCACCCGGAATGTGCCCGGCGATGGGGTCCATGGGTTCGACGTCGCCGCGGAACCGTTCCGGCGCGCGCACATCACCTAACCGCGGGCCCAGTGCCGCGGCCTCGTCCGCGGTCAGGGTCGGCATGGCACCGGCATAGAGGTCCTGGTGCGCAACGGTGACATCGCCCGGTTCCGGTTCGACGTCGCCGCGGTCCAGCGGCCCACCCGACGTGGTCCACGCGGCCAGCCCACCGTCCAGGATGCGGACGTTCTCGATACCCGCAGCGCGCAGCACCCACCAGGCGCGCGCCGAGCCGGCGCGATTCCAGTCGTCGTAGACGACGGTCGGCACGCCCTCCCGCACGCCCCAACGGCGCGCCGCCTCCTGCACCGCCGCGCCCGACGGCAGCGGATGACGGCCCCGGCCCGTCACCGTGTGATCCGACAGCTCGTCCTCCAGCGAGACGTACACGGCGTCGGGGATGTGCCCGGCCAGGTAGTCGTCGCGGCCGTCGGGCTTGGCCAGCTGCCAGCGCACGTCGAGCAGCGTCACGTCGCCGGCGGCGATCAGCTGGGCGAGCCCGAAGGCGGTGATGAGAATGTCGTCACGAGTGGACATGTCCGCCAGCCTAGGCTGGCGGACATGTCTGCTGTGGACCTCAATGCCGATCTCGGCGAAAGCTTCGGGGTGTGGCGTCTGGGTGACGACGACGCGATGCTCGATCTGGTCACCAGTGCCAACGTCGCCTGCGGGTTCCATGCCGGTGACCCGGCCGGGTTGCTGCGGGTCTGCCGGGCCGCCGCCGAACGCGGCGTCCGGATCGGCGCGCAGGTGAGTTACCGCGATCTGGCGGGCTTCGGCCGACGCTACATCGACGTCGGCTCCGACGACCTGACCGCCGAAGTGATCTACCAGATCGGCGCGTTGCAGGCCTTGGCGCAGGTCGCCGGGTCCACCGTCAGCTATGTCAAACCCCATGGCGCCCTGTACAACACGATCGTCACCGACCATGTCCAGGCACGGGCGGTGGCCGCCGCGGTGCACGCCGTGGACCCAGCGCTGCCGGTGTTGGGGCTGGCCGGGTCGGCGTTCTTCGCCGCCGCGGACGAGCTCGGATTACATACGGTGCCGGAGGCTTTCGCCGACCGCTCGTATCGCCCCGACGGGCAACTGGTGCCGCGCACGCAACGTAATGCGTTGCTGCACAACGTTTCGGCCATCGCCGATCGGGTGGCCTCCATGGTGACCGCGGGCCGGGTCGGCGCCGTCGACGGCTCCACCATCAAGATCACCGTGAAATCGATTTGTGTACACGGTGATTCGCCCGGCGCCGTCGACATCGCGCGAGCGGTCCGGGACCGCCTGACCGCCGATAACGTGAAGATCGAGGCCTTCTGCTGATGCGACTGAAACCCGGCCGTCCCGACCTGGCCGCCTATACCCGCTACTTCGATCAGCCGCCGGCCGGCACCGGCTCGCCGCTGACCGTCACGTGGGCCGGCGTCACCACCATGCAGATTTCCGACGGTTCGTCAGCCCTGTTGACCGACGGCTTCTTCTCCCGGCCCAGTCTGCTGGCTGTGGGGCTGGGCCGGCTGACACCGTCGGTGCCGCGGATCGACGGCTGCCTGCACCGGCTCGGCATCGACCGGCTCGACGCCGTGCTGCCGGTCCACACGCACTTCGATCACGCCATGGACTCGGCGGCCGTCGCCGCCCGCACCGGCGCCCAACTCGTGGGCGGCTCATCGGCGGCGAACATCGGCCGCGGCGGTGGGCTCCCCGACTCGCAGCTGACGGTCGCCACCCCCGGCGAGCCGATCCCGTTGGGCGCCTTCGACGTGACGCTGTTCACCGGACACCACTGCCCGCCCGACCGCTTCCCCGGCACCATCACGGCTCCGGTGGTGCCGCCGGTGCGGGCGTCGGCCTACAAGTGCGGCGAGGCCTGGTCCACACAGGTGCGGCACCGCGCCAGCGGCCGCAGCCTGCTCGCTGTCGGCAGCGCCGGTTTCGTGGCGGGCGCCCTGGCCGGGCAGCGCGCAGACGTCGTGTACCTCGGCATCGGGCAACTCGGCCTGCAGCCCGAGCAGTACCTCGTCGACTACTGGAACGAGACGGTCCGGACCGTCGGCGCACGCCGGGTGGTGCTGACACACTGGGACGACTTCTTCCGGCCTCTGCACGAGCCGCTGCGCGCCCTGCCGTACGCCGGCGACGACCTGAACGTGTCGATGCGGGTGCTCAGCCGGCTGGCCGACGAAGACGGCCTGCCACTGCACCTGCCGACGCTCTGGCAACCCGCAGATCCCTGGCTGTGAGCACCGCACTGCAGGAGATCGGCCGACTGCTGCCCGTCGTCGGGTTTCTGGCCGCCGTCCTGGTACTGGCCAAACTCTGCGACGACGAAGGGCTGTTCCACGCCGCCGGCATCTACATGGCCCGGCACAGTTGGGGCGCCGGACAGGCCGGACATGCCAGGGCCCGCCGGCTGCTGGTCATCGTGTTCCTCATCGCGGCCGGCACGACGGCCGTGCTGAGCCTCGATGCCACCGTCGTGCTGCTGACGCCCGTCGTGCTGTCGACCGCACGCACGCTGGGCGTACCGGCGCGACCTCACGGCTACGCCGCGGCCCACCTGGCCAACACGGCGTCGCTGCTGCTGCCGGTGTCGAATCTGACCAATCTGCTCGCCTTCACGACCGCCGGCCTCAGTTTCACCAGATTCACCGCGGCGATGTCGCTGCCCTGGCTGATCGCGGTGGCGGCCGAATATGTCTTGCTGCGGTGGCTTTTCCGGCGTGACCTGACGGTCGGTACAGCGGACGGGCCGGCCCCGCCCCAGCCGGAGATCCCGTACTTCGTGCTCACCGTGCTGATCCTGACGCTGATCGGCTTCGGCGTGACGTCGCTGCTCGGGCTGGAGCCGGTGTGGGCCGCGTTCGCCGGCGCCACGGTGCTGGCGGTGCGGGCCGTCGTGCGCGGTCACGAGACGCTCATGGGCATCGTGCGGGCGGCCAACGTGCCATTCCTCGTGGCGGTACTCGCGCTGGGCGTGCTGGTGAGCGCGGTACTGCATCTCGGTTTGGACCGGGTGCTGTCGCACCTGCTGCCGCACGGCACCACGCTGCCGGCCCTGCTCGGCATCGCGGCCGTGGCGGCGGTCCTGTCGAATCTGATCAACAACCTGCCCGCCGTGCTGGTCCTGCTGCCACTCGTCGCCGCCGGCGGTCCGGTCGCGGTGCTGGCGGTGCTCATCGGGGTGAACATCGGCCCCAACCTGACCTACCCCGGCTCGCTGTCGAACCTCTTGTGGCGCAACGTGGTCCGCGATGAGATGACCGTGCGGGCCCGGGAGTTCACCACCGTCGGGCTGGTGACGGTGCCGGTCACCCTGGTTCTGGCCGTGACCGGATTATGGCTGGGCTGTGCACTGCTGGGATTGCGCTGAGCGCGGTTACCTGAACGCGAACAGCGCACGTCGATTCGTCGCCGGGCAGCGGTGCCGCCGGGCCCGCAAGCCGCATCGCAGGCAAGATGGCTGTCGTGGACGTGAGCCGCAGAACGCTGATCGTGGGAGGCACGTCGGCGTTCGTCGGCGCGGGCCTCGGAGCCGGCGCTGCCGGGTACGTCACGAGCCGGCGGACCGGCCCGGCGCTGTGGCAGCGTGCCGACCGCAGCGGCGCACCACCGGTCACCGGATTGCACACCCAGTTCGGCTCCGATGCGGCGGCCGAGGTCGTGGTGTCGTGGCACACCGCCGCCGCAGTCAAGAACCCCCATGTGATGGTGGGCACCCCCGACGACGGGGTCGGTACCGCCGTCGCGGCTGAGACCGTCACATACCGAGATGCGGCGTCACGCAGTGAGATTCGCGTTCACCACGCCCGGTTGACCGGTCTCGCGCCGGATACCGACTACGTCTACGCCGCCGTGCATGACGGCGCGAGTCCCGAGCTGGGCTCGGTGCGCACCGCACCGCGGGGCCGGGCGCCCATCCGGTTCACCAGCTTCGGCGACCAGTCGACCCCCATGCTCGACGCCAAGGTGGCGGCATCCTTCGGCAGCGACCACGTCGGATCGCCGGCTGCCGGGGACATCACCACCGCGGTCGAGCGGTTGGCCCCGCTGTTCCACCTGGTCAACGGCGACCTCTGCTACGCCAACCTCGCGCACGACCGGGTCCGAACCTGGTCGGAGTGGTTCGAGAACAACACCCGCTCCGCGCGGCACCGACCGTGGATGCCGGCGCCGGGAAACCACGAGAACGAGCTGGGCAACGGCCCGATCGGCTACGGCGCCTACCAGGCCTACTTCGGGCTGCCGGACTCCGGTTCCGATCCCGAACTCCGCGGCCTGTGGTACGCCTTCACCGCCGGTTCGGTCCGGGTGATCATCCTCGCCAACGACGATGTCTGCTACCAGGACGGCGGCAACTCCTACGTGCACGGCTATTCGGGCGGAGCCCAAAAACGCTGGCTCGAACAAGAACTCGAGCGCACCCGCGGCAACAAGGACATCGACTGGGTGGTGGTGTGCATGCACCAGACAGCGGTCTCCACCGGCAACAAGACCAACGGCGCCGACCTGGGCATCCGCGAGAACTGGCTGCCCCTGTTCGACCGGTTCAACGTCGACCTCGTGGTCTGCGGGCACGAGCACCACTACGAACGCAGCCACGCACTTCGCGGCACCTTGCCGACCGACACGCTGACACCGAATCCGGTTGACGCACAACCCGGTTCGATCGACACCAGCAAAGGCACGGTGCATCTGGTCATTGGCGGGGGTGGCACGTCGATTCCGTCGAACACGATGCTGTTCCCCGAGCCGCGGTGCCGCGTCCTGATGTCAGTGGGCGAGCTGAATCCCGGCACCGGAAGAAAGACGCCGAACTACATCGAGGAGGCGGCACCCTGGTCCGTCTTCCGCGATCGGGACAACCCCTGCGGCTTCGTGGCTTTCGACGTCGACCCAGGCCAACCTGGTGGCAATACGTCGATGGACGCCACCTACTACGCGGTGAGTGGCCCGTTCGGCGAGGTGACGGCAGTCGACAAGTTCACCCTGACGCGACCCCGCACCGACCGCTAATCCCTTCGCTGCCGGGCGATCTCGGCCAGCACCACACCGGCAGCCACCGACGCGTTGAGCGACTCGGTCGGGCCGGCCATCGGGATCGAGACGATGTGGTCGCAGTTCTCCCGCACCAGCCGCGACAGCCCCTTGCCCTCCGAGCCCACCACGACGACCATCGGTCCGGACGCATCCAGCTCGTCCAACGTGGTGTCGCCGCCGGCATCCAGTCCCACGACGGTGAGGCCCGCGTCGGCCCAATTCTTCAGGGTGCGATTGAGATTCGTCGCCCGTGACACCGGCAGGCGGGCGGCCGCACCGGCGCTGGTGCGCCACGCCACCGCGCTGACCGACGCCGAACGCCGCTGCGGGATCACCACGCCGTGCCCACCGAACGCCGCCACGGAACGCACGATGGCGCCCAGGTTGCGCGGGTCCGAGATGTTGTCGAGCGCGACGAGCAGGGCTGGGCTCGAGTCGGAGGTCGCCGCCTTCAGCAGATCGTCCGGGTACATGTATTGGTATGGCGGCACCTGCAACGCGATGCCCTGGTGCATGCCGTTGCTGGTGATGCGGTCCAGATCGTGGCGCTGCACCTCCATGATGGCGATACCGGCATCGGCCGCACGCGTCACCGATTCGGTGAGCCGCTCGTCGGCCTCGGTGCCCAGCACGACGTACAGCGCAGTGGCCGGGACGCCGGCGCGCAGGCATTCCACGACGGGGTTGCGGCCGACCACGACCTCGACGTCATCGGTCTTCTTGTGCCGCCCCTGGTTCGATCGGGCAGCCTTCTGCGCGATCTTGTACGCCTTGTGGTTCGGGCGCTGATCGGCACGCGGGGTCGCGCCCTTGCCCTCCAACCCACGGCGGCGCTGGCCGCCGGAACCGACCTGCGGCCCCTTCTTGGTGCCCTCTTTACGAATTGCGCCGCGGCGCTGGGAATTTCCGGCCATGGTCAGGCCCCATCAGTCAGGGCCCACTGCGGGCCGTCAGCGGTATCGGTGACCTCGATGCCGGCCAGCTTCAGCTGGTCCCGGATCGCGTCGGCGGCGTCCCAGTCGCGGTTCTCGCGGGCCTCGGTGCGGCTCTTGAGCGCCCACTGCACCAGCGCGTCAACAGCATTCAGTGCGGCTGACGTCTCGTCACGGGTTTCCCACCGCTCGTCCAGCGGATCGCAACCCAGGATGCCCATCATGGCCCGGATCGACGTCGCCGCGGCCATCGCGCCGGTGTGGTCGCCGGCGTCCAGTGCGCGGTTGCCGTCGGCGCGGGCGGCGTGCACCTCGGCCAGGGCCGCGGGTACGGCCAGGTCGTCGTCCAGTGCGGCCGCGAACTTCTCGGTCCAGGTACCGACCTCGACGGCACCCACGCGGGTGCGGACGCGGTGCAGGAATTCCTCGATGCCGGTGTAGGCCTTGGCCGCGTCCTGCAGCGAGTTTTCGGAGAACTCCAGCATGGACCGGTAATGCGCGCTGCCCAGGTAGTAACGCAGCTCGGCGGCCCGAACCCGTTGCAGCACGGCCGGAATCGCCAGGACATTGCCCAGCGACTTGCTCATCTTCTCGCCGCCCATGGTGACCCAGCCGTTGTGCAGCCAGAACCGCGCGAACGCGTCACCGCAGGCGTTGGCCTGGGCGGTCTCGTTCTCGTGGTGCGGGAAGATCAGGTCCATACCGCCGGCGTGGATGTCGAACTCCGAGCCCAGGTACTCCTGGCACATCGCGACGCACTCGGTGTGCCAGCCGGGACGGCCCCGGCCCCACGGCGTCGGCCATGACGGCTCGCCGGGCTTGGCACCCTTCCACAGGGTGAAGTCCCGCGGATCACGCTTGCCGGTCGCCACGCCCTCGCCCTGATGCACGTCGTCGATGCGGTGGCCCGACAGCCGGCCGTAGTCGGGCAGGCTCAGGACGTCGAAGTAGACGTCGCCATTGGCCGCATAGGCATGCCCGCGCTCGATCAGCTTCTCGATGACCTCGACCATCTGGGTGATGTGCCCGGTCGCCCGCGGCTCGGCCGACGGCGGCAGCACGCCCAGTGCGTCGTACGCGGCCGTGAAGGCCCGCTCGAAGGTGGCGGCCCACTCCCACCACGGCCGGCCGGCGTCGGCAGCCTTGTTGAGAATCTTGTCGTCGATGTCGGTGACGTTCCGGATGAACGCGACGTCGTAGCCCTTGGCCGTCAGCCAGCGCCGCAGCACGTCGAACGCGACGCCGCTGCGCACGTGGCCGATGTGCGGCAGGCCCTGCACCGTTGCGCCACACAGGTAGATGGACACGTGTCCGGGCCGCACCGGGGTGAAGTCCCGCACGGCACCGGTCATGGTGTCGTAGAGCCGCAGGCCCTCGAGACGGTTTTCGGTCACGACGGGCCAGCTTACCGGCCTAATCGAGCGAGACCACCAGCGCCGTCGCAATCGCCGCCAGACCCTCGCCCCGCCCGGTGAGCCCGAGCCCGTCCGTGGTGGTCGCCGAAACCGAGACAGGAGCATCCAGAAGCGCCGACAGCACCTGCTGCGCCTCTTCCCGCCGGGGCGCGATTTTCGGACGGTTGCCGATCACTTGGACGGCCGCATTGCCGACCCGGAAACCGGCAGCGGTCAGCAGCGTGGAGACATGCCTGAGCATGTCTGTACCGGTGACGCCGCGCCATTCGGGACGGTCGGTGCCGAAGACACTGCCCAGGTCACCGAGGCCGGCAGCACTCAACAGGGCATCACAGAGTGCGTGCGCGGCGACGTCGCCGTCGGAATGCCCGGCACAGCCGTCAGCATCGTCGAACGACAGGCACAGCAGCCAACACGGCCGCCCCGCCTCGATGGGATGTACGTCGGTACCGAGACCGATACGGAAGTTCACTGCTCCGTTGGAGATGGCGTTCAGGACGCCGCGGCGAGAACCTCGTCCAGGATGGTGGCGGCCTTCGCGTCGTCGGTGTTCTCGGCCAGAGCCAGCTCACCGACCAGGATCTGACGAGCCTTGGCCAGCATGCGCTTCTCGCCGGCGGACAGACCCCGCTCCTGGTCGCGACGCCACAGGTCACGGACGACCTCGGCGACCTTGTTCACATCACCAGAGGCCAGCTTCTCCAGGTTCGCCTTGTACCGGCGGGACCAGTTGGTCGGCTCCTCGGTGTGCGGGGCACGCAGCACCTGGAAAACCTTGTCGAGGCCTTCCTGACCCACCACGTCGCGAACACCGACGTATTCAGCGTTTTCTGCGGGTACTCGAACGGTCAGATCGCCCTGCGCAACCTTGAGGACGAGATATTCCTTCTGCTCGCCTTTGATGGTCCGGGTTTCAATCGCCTCGATCAATGCTGCACCGTGGTGTGGGTAAACGACGGTGTCTCCGACCTTGAAAATCATCAGATTCGGGCCCCTTTCACATAGCAATGTTAGCACGGGCGTCAGACACCTGCGGATCAACAATGCAGGTCAGGGGCCATACAGATGCGTGAAAGGGGTTGACAGCGCGGCGTTTACGTGCAGTGGCGGGGGCCACAATGCGGCCGGATCACGCCCGAATTGCGCCCGATTCACGTCCCATTCACCGGGCATTCGCGGCTGGGAAGACGCCCGAACCGGGCCGATGGCGGGCCTCCGCTACCGCCGACGAGTGCCACCTACTACTCTGCATAGTCGAACGCCGGACCCGTCCGGGGAGCACAGCAGGACATACCCGAGGCCGTCACGCGCACCGCCGCTGGCGCCCAAGCAGGAGGCTTGAGTGAACCGCATGAAATCGCGCACTTCTGCCGTCACGCTGGCCGCCTTCGGGCTGG
This sequence comes from Mycolicibacterium sp. CBMA 226, assembly GCF_009729075.1. Classification (GTDB taxonomy): domain Bacteria; phylum Actinomycetota; class Actinomycetes; order Mycobacteriales; family Mycobacteriaceae; genus Mycobacterium. The sequence goes on from NZ_VTGY01000033.1 coordinate 72,524, forward strand.
CCACCGCGGTGACGCTCACCGGTTGCAGCAGCGGCCAGGTCTCGCAAAGCGCGAACCAGCTGCCTGCGGTGAACGGCACCGCCACTACCATCGGCAACGAGAAAGCCGGTGTGGAACTGCGCAATGTGTACCTGCGCGCCCCGCAGACCCGCGACTTCGTCAAGCCCGGCAGCATGGTCGAGCTGCTGTTCGTCGCGACCAACAAGTCGCCCGACAATGCCGACAAGCTGGTCGGCATCAACTCGGACGCCGGTGAGGTGCTGATCAACGGCGGCACCACGGTGCCCGCCGGCGGCGTGCTGCTGGTCGGCACCCCGGACGGCCAGAAGCAGACCCTGCCGCGGTCCGAGGACGCCACGAGCTCCATCGCCATGGTGGCGCTGACCAAGCCCGTCAGCAACGGCCTGAACTACAACTTCACGTTCAAGTTCCAGAACGCCGGCGAGAAGACCATCTCCGTCCCGATCTCCGCCGGTGACGCCCCGCGTCGCGAGGCCGGCGAAGCCGCTGCGGCCCCGGCCGGCGGCGCCGAGGAACATCACTAGGCCACTCTCCGCTGCGCCTGCCGGATTCTGTCGGTGCCGACGACTACCGTCGCGGCATGGCCAGAACCGGTTCGAAAGTACGTTCGCAGTTTCGCTGCTCGGAGTGCCAGCACACCACGGCGAAATGGGTGGGTCGCTGCCCGGACTGCGGCACCTGGGGCACGGTCAACGAGGTCGCGGTTCTGAGCTCTCTGAGCCCCGCGACACATCGCGCTGTCGCGCCGGCGTCTCCGGCGGTGCCGATAAGCTCCATCGATCCGGGCACCACCAGGCATTTCCACACCGGGATCAGTGAACTGGACCGCGTGCTGGGCGGCGGTGTGGTGCCTGGTTCCGTGACACTGCTGGCCGGCGATCCCGGCGTCGGCAAGTCGACGCTGCTGCTCGAGGTCGCACACCGTTGGGCCATGTCGGGGCGCCGTGCGCTCTACCTGTCCGGCGAGGAGTCCGCGGGCCAGATCCGGTTGCGCGCCGAACGCACCGGTTGCACGCACGACGATGTCTATCTGGCGGCCGAATCCGATCTGCAGACCGCGCTCGGTCACATCGAAGCAGTCCAGCCCACCTTGGTGGTGGTGGATTCGGTGCAGACCATGTCGACCGCCGAGGCCGACGGCGTCACCGGCGGCGTGACGCAGGTCCGCGCCGTCACCACGGCACTCACCATGACGGCCAAGACAACCGGCATCGCGATGGTCCTCGTCGGCCACGTCACCAAGGACGGCGCCATCGCCGGGCCGCGGTCGCTGGAGCACCTCGTGGACGTGGTGCTGCACTTCGAGGGCGACCGCGCGTCGGCACTGCGCATGGTCCGCGGCGTGAAGAACCGCTTCGGTGCGGCAGACGAGGTCGGCTGTTTCATGTTGCACGACAACGGAATCGAATGCGTCGCCGACCCGTCGGGGCTCTTCCTCGATCAGCGGCCGGCCCCGGTGTCCGGCACTGCGGTGACGGTCAGCCTGGACGGGAAGCGGCCGCTCATCGGCGAGGTGCAGGCGCTGATCGGCTCGCCGTCGGCCGGGTCACCGCGCCGCGCGGTCAGCGGTATCGACTCGGCCCGCGCGGCCATGATCACCGCGGTCCTGGAGAAGCGGGCGCGCCTGCCCGTCGGCACCAACGACATCTACCTGTCCACGGTGGGCGGCATGCGGTTGACCGATCCGTCCTCGGATCTGGCGGTCGCACTGGCCATCGCGTCGGCGTATACCGACCTGCCGCTGCCGGCCACCGCGATCGCCATCGGCGAGGTCGGTCTCGCGGGTGATCTACGGCGGGTCACCGGCATGGATCGCCGGCTCGCCGAGGCCGCCCGACTCGGTTTCACCACCGCGGTGGTGCCGACCGGAATCGAGTCGCCACCGCGGGGTCTGCGGGTGCTGCCGGCCGACAACATCACCGCGGCGTTGCGGGTGTTACGCAAGATCACAGAGAATGTGGACCGGACCGGGTAGAGCCCGGCCGGAATACCACCGAGGAGTGCACCGATGTCGGTGAAAGCGGGAACCCGGGCCGGGCGCGGCAACGTGGTGCATCTGACCCGACCGACGCTGCGCGAGACGTTGGGCAAGCTGGCGCCCGGCACCCCGCTGCGGGACGGCCTCGAGCGCATCCTGCGCGGCCGCACCGGCGGCCTGATCGTGCTCGGCTACGACGACAGCGTCGAGGCCATCTGCGACGGCGGCTTCCCGCTCGACGTCCGGTTCGCCCCGACCCGGCTGCGGGAGCTGTCGAAGATGGACGGCGCCGTGGTGCTCTCCAGCGACCTCACCCGCATCCTGCGGGCCAACGTTCAGTTGGTGCCCGACCCGTCGATCCCGACTGACGAATCCGGCACCCGGCACCGCTCCGCCGAGCGCGCGGCCATCCAGACCGGTTTCCCGGTCGTGTCCGTCAGCCACTCGATGAGCATCGTGACCGTGTACGTGGCCGGGGAGCGGCATGTCGTACCGGAATCGGCGACCATTCTGTCCCGCGCGAACCAGACGATCGCCACGCTGGAGCGCTACAAGTTCCGGCTCGACGAGGTCAGCAAGCAGCTGTCGATGGCCGAGATCGAGGACTTCGTGACACTGCGCGATGTGATGACCGTCGTGCAGCGCATGGAGATGGTCCGCCGGATCAGCCTGGAGATCGACGCCGACGTCGTCGAGCTCGGTACCGACGGGCGTCAGCTCAAGCTGCAGCTCGACGAACTGGTGGGCGACAACGATGCGGCCCGCGAGCTGATCGTCCGCGACTACCACGCCAACCCCGACCCGCCGACCGCCGACCAGGTGACCGCGACGCTCGAGGAGCTGGACGCGCTGAGCGACAACGAGCTGCTCGACTTCACCACGTTGGCAAGGGTTTTCGGCTACCCCTCGACGCCCGAGGCGCAGGATTCGGCGATGAGCTCGCGCGGCTACCGGGCCATGGCGGGCATCCCGCGTCTGCAGTTCGCGCACGTCGACCTGTTGGTGCGGTCGTTCGGATCGCTGCAGGGCCTGCTGGCCGCGAGCGCCGATGATCTGCAGTCGGTGGAAGGCATCGGGTCCATGTGGGCCCGCCACATCCGCGAGGGTTTGTCGCTACTCGCCGAGTCGACGATCGCCGACCGGCTGGCCTGAGATCAGTTGGCCGGGCCGGGCAGCGTCGGCTCGCCGGGCGCGGGGGCGGCCGGCGCCGGTGGCGGTGCCTCGCCCGCCGGCGGTGCACCCGGGCCGGGCTGCTGAGCCTCGGACAGCACGAACGGCACCGGGGCCGATCGCAGGTTGCCCAGCTGAACGACCAGATTGTACATGCCGGGCCCGATGGCCTGACGCGGCAGTGGGCAGTTGGGCGCCGAGCCCATGCCGGTCCACGTCACCTCGGTGGTCACCTGCTCGCCGGGTTTGAACGCGCGGACCAGGGTCTCGTTCGACGGCGCGCAGTCCAGGTTGGACCACAGCCGGTTGTTGTCGAGTGAGTAGACGTAGGCGGCCAGCACGGCGGCGCCGACGTCACGCTTGCACTCGACCAGACCGATGTTGGTGACCACCATCGTGAACTTCGGCTGATCACCGATCACGTAGGTCGGTTGGTTGGTGACGCCCTTGGCCGCGAGCGTGCTGTCCGGGCAGTCGTCGCCCGCCTTGAGCACGGGCGGCGGCGTGACCGCGGTGGTTGGGGTCGGCGTCGGGGCTGGTGCCGCGTTCGGCGGCGGCGCGATCGGGCTCTTGACCCCCGGCGTCTCGCCGGGCAGCGGCGTCGCGGACGTCGACGTCTTCGCGGTCGGCTGGGTCTGTTTGGAATCGCCCGTGCTGTTGCTGAAGACGACGACCCCGATGATCACGACGAGGAGCAGGACGACTGCGCCGACGCCGATGGCCAGCATGCGCCGTCGCCAATAGATCTGGGATGGCAGCGGGCCATGCGGTTCTAGATCCGGCACATTGTCACGGTAAGGGCACGAAACGCGGTGCGCTCTGACCTGGTGCGGCGTGTCGCATGTGAACTGGGGTGGTATTCACCACCCCAGTTCCTCTGCCCGTTCGCCACTACTCGCCGATGTCTCCCACGTGGTCGCGCTTGGTCACACGCCCCTCGGCGAGGTGGTAGGTCGCACCGACGATCGCGACCTTGCCCGACTGCAGCCGCTCGGCGATGACGCTGGACCGGGTGCTCAGCAACCGCACGGTCTCGTTGACATGCTTGGCCTCAAGCTCGTCGACCTCGCTGAGTCCCTCGCGCCGGCCGACGAGGATCGACGGGGTGACCCGCTCGACGATGTCGCGCACGTATCCGCCCGGTACCGCGCCGTCGTCCAGCGCCGTGATGGTGGCCTGGACCGCGCCACAGCTGTCGTGGCCGAGCACGACGATCAGCGGGACTTCGAGGACCGCGACGGCGTATTCGATCGAACCGATCACCGCGGAGTCGAGGACGTGGCCGGCGGTGCGCACCACGAACATGTCGCCGAGGCCCTGATCGAAGATGATCTCGGCGGCGACGCGGCTGTCGGCACATCCGAACAGCACGGCGGTCGGCTTCTGGCCACCTGCCAACTGCGTCCGACGCTCGATGCTCTGGCTGGGATGCGCTGGTTCACCGGCAACGAATCGCTCGTTACCCTCTCTCAGTGCTTTCCACGCGTTTATCGGGTTCGAGTTGGGCATGCCGCCCATTGTGCCCTGCACGCATAGTGGATGCGCAATGAGTTCAGGGCAAATTCTCATACCCGCCGACGAGCTACTGGGCTGGTACCGCACCGCGCAACGCGACCTGCCGTGGCGCGCCCCGGATGTCACCGCGTGGCAAATTCTGGTCAGCGAGTTCATGTTGCAGCAGACCCCGGTGTCGCGCGTCGAACCGATCTGGCGGGACTGGATCGCCCGCTGGCCCACACCGTCCGCGACCGCCGCGGCCGGCGCAGCCGACGTGCTGCGCGCATGGGGCAAGTTGGGCTACCCGCGCCGCGCCAAGCGGCTACACGAATGCGCCGAGGTCATCGCCGCCGAGCACGACGACGAAGTCCCCCGCGACGTGGAGACCCTGCTGACCCTGCCGGGCATCGGCGCCTATACCGCACGGGCCGTCGCAAGTTTCGCCTATCAGCAGGACGTCCCCGTCGTCGATACCAATGTCCGCCGGGTGGTCGCACGCGTGGTGCGCGGCGTGGCCGACACCCCGGCGCGCGCTCGCGACCTCGACGACGTCGCCGCGCTCCTGCCCAAAGATGGCACCGCACATGTGTTTTCGGCGGCACTGATGGAACTCGGCGCAATCGTCTGCACCGCCCGGGCACCGAAATGCGGGATATGCCCGTTGACCACGTGCGCCTGGCGGAGCGCCGGCCATCCGGAGATGGACACACCGACGCGTCCCGTACAGAAGTACGCCGGCACCGACCGTCAGGTCCGCGGCAGGCTGCTGGATGTGTTGCGCGGCAGCGCAACTCCGGTGACGCGGGCGCAATTGGATGTGGCGTGGCTCACCGACACCGCGCAACGCGACCGGGCGTTGGACTCACTGCTGGTCGACGGCCTGGTCGAGCAGACCGCCGATGACCGGTACGCGCTGGCCGGTGAGGGCGAGCGCTAAAACCCCGTTTCGATGAGAACGGCATGAAAACGCGTGCTTTCCAATGAGAACGGCATGAGTTGTTACCACACGCCGCGATCTGCGGATAGAACGGAAGCATGACCGCATACCGAATTTCAGGTGAACAGAACGTTAACGCTTGTCGTCGCGGCCTCGTCATCGCAGGAGCCGCTGCAGCAGCAATCGCCGCCGCGTCCCTCGCCCCGGCCACGGCCTCCGCACTACCGACCGGCGGCGGCTCGGCCGTCGACACCATCCACGAGCTGCAGTCCCGCGGCTATCACGTCCAGGTCAACACCAGCACCTCCGGTCCGCTGTCCGCGTGTTCGGTGACCGACGTGCACGGGCTGTCCGGCTCCAACGTCGACGGCCGGGGCCAGCGCATCAACTCCGGCCAGTTCGACACCGTGTACGTAAACGTGCAGTGCAGGCCCCAGGGCTAGTCAACCGGTTGCGGCGCAACCAGATTGGGACAGGCGAAGCGCCGCCGGTAATCGGACGGATTGACGCCGACAACGCGCCGGAAATGGTGCCGCAGCAGGGTTGCGGTACCAAATCCGGCCTTGTCGGCCACTCGGTCGACATCGAGATCCGTCTCCTCCAGCAGCCTGCGCGCGTAGAGCACGCGCTGGTCGGTGACCCACTGCATCGGGGTCCGGCCGGTCTCCTCGACAAAGCGCCGCGCGAATGTCCGGCCGGACATGCTGGCCCGTTTGGCCAGGCTGTCCACCGTGTGCGGGTGGCGCAGATTCGTCAGAATCCAATCCAGATGCGGTGCAAAGCCTTCCGAGCATCGTACCGGGATCGGCTGCTCGATGAACTGCCGCTGACCGCCGTCCCGCTGCGGCGGCACCACCATGCGGCGAGCGATCTTGTTGGTGATCTCGCTGCCCAGTTCGCGCCGCACCAGATGCAGGCACGCGTCGATGCCCGCGGCCGTCCCCGCGCTCGTGATGAGATTCCCATCGTCGACGAAGAGCACATTGCGATCGACCCGCGCCGTCGGAAAGCGCCGCGCCAGCTTGTCGGCGTGCATCCAGTGGGTCGTGCACGCCCGCCCGTCGAGTAGGCCGGCCGCACCCGCGACGAAGGCACCGGAGCAGATCGTCAGGACGATCGAGCCGGAGTCGAAAGCGTTCCGGATGGCGTCCAGCGCCTCCTGTGGATAGTCAGGACCCGCCACTGCCGGGATCGCCACGAGGTCGGCCCCCAGCAGTTGGTCGATGTCGTGATCGGGAACCAGCGAGGCACCGACCGAGGTCCGCACCGGCCGCCCGGCCTCCGGTCCGCACACCTTGAACTCGAAATTCGGCACACCGTCTCCGGATCGGTCGATGCCGAACACTTCACACACCACTCCGAACTCGAATGGTGCGACCCCGTCCATCACCAGGACCGAGACACTCTTGATCATGGCAGTATTTTATCGATTACCGTCCGAACTGCCACTGTTTATTCGGTTGCCTCCGGTTCGAGAATTGTCGGCATGAACACCATCCTGACCCTGGTCGCGATGGTCGCGATCATGGTCGCCCCCTTCGCACTCGGCGCCGTGCTGAGCGCCATCACCGGAAATCCAGGCGCGCGCAACGGTTTCGGCTACCTCGGCTGGACTTCCGTCGGCGACAGCCGAGATTGGGCACATGTCGGGGATTCCCGCGACCTGGACCGCGCCGAGCACGACCTCGCCGCGGTGCGCTCTCGATTCGAGTGATCAGACCGACGCGAGAAAATCCTCGACCGCGCGGCGGTAGATGTCGGGAGCGTCGTCGTGCACCAGGTGGCCGGCCCCCGGAACTTCCAAATATGTTGTCCGGTAACCGATCTCGGCCATCTTGCGCATCTGTCCCGGCGGCGCTACGGAATTGCCTGCCTCGATGAGCAGCGTCGGCACCCGCACTGCCGCCCACTGCTGCCAGTAGTCCCGGGTGCCCCACTCCGCGGCGATCTGCACCCAGTGCCCCGCCTCGCCGTGCAGCCGCCACCCGGTGTCGGTGCGGTCGAACGCGTCCAGGAAGTACTGACCGGCGATGGGACCGAAGAGGTCGTAGACCTGTTGCGCCGAATCGAATTCGACCGGAATCGAGTGGGCCCACGGATCCCAGGCACCGATCGTGAAGCCGACGAAATCCGCGGCCATGTCCTCGACCACCAGCGCGGTGACCAGGTCCGGACGGGCTGCCGCCAGACACCAACTGTGCAGGCCGCCCATAGAGTGCCCGATCAAGCGCGCTGGGCGCCCCAGCGAGCCGACCGCGTCGGCCAGGTCGGCGACGAACCGTTCGGTGCTGATCGGCTCGCAATCGTGGACGCCGCGGCCGCGGTGCCAGGGCGCGTCATAGGTGTAGACCTCACCCAATTCGGTCAGCCACGGCAGCTGCCGGCCCCACGTCGTCCCGCGGCCCATCAATCCGTGCACCAGCACAATCGGCTCACCGGTGCCGCCCCGGGCGGTGAGCAGGTCGGTCGTCATGGGCCCATCCTGCCCTTACCGAGGCGCGGTAACCTGAACCACATGCCTGTGGTGAAGATCAACGCGATCGAAGTTCCGCCCAACGCCGGTCCGGAATTGGAGAAGCGGTTCGCCAACCGCGCTCACGCAGTGGACGGCCAGCCCGGCTTCCTCGGGTTCCAGCTGCTTCGCCCGGTCAAGGGCGAGAACCGCTACTTCGTGGTGACGCAGTGGGAGTCCGACGAGGCCTTCCAGGCCTGGGCCACCGGCCCGGCCGTCGAGGCCCATGCCGGGCAGCGGGCCAACCCCGTCGCCACCGGCGCATCCCTTCTCGAGTTCGAGGTTGTGTTGGACGTTGCTGGTTCCGGCCAGCAGGCATAAGACCCGGGCTGCGCTGGCCACGGCCGCCGCAGTCGTCGTCGTCTTAGGTGGCTGCAGTAGCACTCCTGCGGCCGTCACACCGCCATCGAGCTCTGCCTACGGCGCGCTGATCGACATGAGCACGCCCCAGGGCATGCGGTCGCGGCAGACGATGGACATGCTGAATTCGGACTGGTCCATCGAGCCCGCAGGGGTGAAGACGCTCGCGGCGCCCGACCAGGTAGACGACATCACCTACCGGATGAAGTGGATCTGGTGGGACCGCCCGTTCAAGCTCACCGGCATCGACATCGGCGCGGGCCAGTCGACGCTGCACGTCACCAACTCGTACGGCGTCAACCAGGACATCGCGCTGCACGTCGACGGCAAGGGCACCGTCGACCGCATGGAGATCTCGCTGCGACCGCCGCCCGTCAAATCGTGGGCGGACGTCGACGCCGCGATCGCCAAGTCCGGCGCCCACTACGCGTATCAGGTCGCCAAGGTCGTCGACGGTAAATGTGTCAAGATCGCCGGCACCAACGTCGACGAGCCGATGCCGCTGGCGTCGATCATGAAAATCTATGTGCTGCTTGCTGTTGCGCGGGCGGTGTCGGCCGGGACGCTCAGCTGGGACGACAAGGTCACGGTCACCGCCGAAGGCAAGAAGCTGGGTTCGGCGGGCCTGGACAACCTGGCGCCCGGCACGCAGGTGACAGTTCGCGAGGCCGCCCAGCAGATGATCTCGGTCAGCGACAACATGGCGACCGACATGCTGATCAACAAAGTGGGGCCGGCCGCGGTGGACGAGGCGCTCGTCGTCGCCGGGCACCACGACCCGGCGAGCCTGACGCCCTACCCGACCATGCACGAACTGTTCTCCATCGGCTGGGGTGTGCCCGACGTGCGCGACCAGTGGAAGAACGGCACCAAGGCGCAGCGCACGGAACTGCTGCAGCAGGTCAGTTCGCGCCCGTATGAACCCGACCCGTACCGCACCCGCACCCCGGCATCGAGCATCGGCGCCGAGTGGTACGGCACTGCCGCCGACATCTGCCGCGAGCACGTCGCGGTGCAGGCCGCCGCTGTGGGGCCCGCCGCGCCGGTTCGGGACATCATGTCGAAGGTCGCCGGCATCGATCTGGACCGCGCCAAGTGGCCGTACCTGGGCTCCAAGGGCGGCAACCTGCCGGGTGACCTGGGCTTCAGCTGGTACGCCGTCGACCGCACGGGCCAGCCATGGGTGGTGAACTTCCAGCTGACGTGGCCGACGTTCAAGGGTCAGACGGCGGCCCAGTGGCTGCTGAGCATCATCAAGCAGGCGTTCGACCTCATCCCGGTGCGGTAGGTCAAGCCAGCACGCAGTCACCACAGCAGGCCGCGCGGTCACCCGCCAGCCGGTAGATCAGGCAGCAGCTGCTCCGCCGGAATGCCGGCCCCGACCGCAGCACTCCCCCGTCGACCCTCGCGTCGGCCAGCACCGCGTCGGCCGCCTCACGGGCCGGCTCCGCCAGGTCCGGCCGGGCCCGGCTGATCTGCTGGGCCGCACTGTTGGCCGCTGACCCCACGTTGCCCCACAACACTTTTGGGCTGACGCCGAATGGTCCGAACGCTTCGGTGATGGCTTCTACCGCGGGCGGGCCCGGGTTGGCCGCCGCCGATACTGCCAGCGGGAACGGCCCACCCAGCTGGTCCTGCCAGGCCAGGTCGGCCAACGACCATGACACCGGCCCGCCGAGGGCGGCAGAACCGATCATCGGTGCGATCAGGCGAGCCACCAGCCCCAGGTGCGCGACGGACGCGGCGACGCGAATCTCCGGCTCCCCGTTGCCCATCAGCGCAGACCTGACCTTCTGCACGCGAGCGGCCAACGCGTCCGGATCGTCGACGAGTTCGGCCATCGGCCGCCATGGTGCCGTCAGCGAATCCTGCTGCCGCACAATGACAAAGAACGGGCCGAACTCGGCCAGGGCGTCAGTCACCACGGGGCTGCTGAACCAGCCGGCGCGCGGCTTCGGCGACAGCCGCCCGGCGCACGGCGGCGGTTTCCGGCGACAGCGACTGGTCGACGATGCGGTCGATCCCGAACCCGCCCGCGGCGAGCGCGTAGGTCATGTCGTTGAGCAGCACCAGCAGATCCATGGGCCGCCACGACGCGTCGATGATGCCGTTCTCCTGCGCCTCGGCGATCCGGTCGAGCTTGGACTGGAAGATGCGGCGTAGCACATGATCACCGAACATCCCGTCGGCGGCCTCCAACTCGATCCAGCGCTGCAGGCGCGCCCCGACCGGGTCGGCAACCATGTAGTCGAAGAGCGCGACGGCATACGCCGGGACGTCGTCGGGCTTGAAGATCGCGTCGTACGGCGCGTCCTGAATCCACTGCTCGACGACGGCCTCGAACAGGTTCTGCTTGCTCTGGAAGTAGCTGTACAGCCGCTCCTTGCTGGCATTCGCTTCGGCAGCAATGCGATTCAGCCGGGCGCCGGCAAATCCGAGAGCGGAGAACTCCACTTTTGCGGCAGCCATGATGCGCTCACGTGTCGCATGTCCGGCCGCCCTCATAGCGCCTAACAGGCTAACACCGGCGTGCGCTCAGGCGTCGCGTTCGAGGATGAAGTACAGGAGGCCGGCGCCGTTGCGCTGGCGCTTTCCGTTCATGATGCCCATCAGCGTGTTGCCGTCTACACGCTTGAAGTGATCGAAGATCGGCTGACCGTCGTAGACCATGGTCGCGGTGGTCTCGCCGCGGAACTCGATGTCCCACAACGACGCACCACCGCGGCTGAGTTCGTGATTCGAAAACAGTTGCCCTGCTTCGTCGTAGCAGACGATCGGTTCGACATCGTTGACCGAGTCGAAGAACTTGCCGTACCAGCGCGCGGCCTGCAGCTGACCGTTCATCTTGTGTCCGGTGTTGAACTCGTCGCCCTTCCAGTGCCCGACCACGTCCTCGGCACGGACGGTGTCCAGAGCCGACCAGATCTCGTCGAGTTCCGCGGTATCGACATCCGACTGACCCCGAAGTTCTGCGAAGCGGCTCCGCGCAGTGTCAATGTTCAAGATCACTCCCAAGTCAGTTGGTTCGGATAACCAACCGTACTTCCAAACCAATTGGTTCGGCAAGGGATGGATGCCTGTGAAGTTCAGGGCGCCCAGTAGGCGAGCATCTCGGCGAAGGTCTCGAACGCCGGCTTGGACACGCCATAGGCCGCTTCCAAGTGGATGCTCAGTGGAAAGCCGAGTTCTCCGACCCCGTCGACGACGCGTTTGTAGAGGTCGAGCATGAGCCGGCGCTTCACCGCCGGTTCCTCACCCGCGAGCCGCGCCACGAAGTCCTGCTCGGCGGCGACCAGCGGATTCGCGGAGTCCTGGATCAGCCAGTTGATCAGCCCGACCTTGGACTCCATCTTCGGGACGAACCCGAACGACAGCAGAATCTCCGGCCGGTACTCCGAGGCCCGCGCGAAATCCCCGAGGAATCCGACAATAGCCTCGGAGTACAGCAGCTGAGTCATGCCGTAGCTGGCGCCCTGCTTGCACTTGAAGTCGAACCGGCCCTGTTCGCCGTCGCGGGTCGGGATCAGGATGACGCCCCGATTGCGCACCTGATCGCGGTACATCCACAGGGCATCGGTCGGGGCCACGCCGGCACTCTCACCGTCAGTCATGGTGCGCGGCACACCGACGAAAGCGATGCCGTCGAAATCCGCGTCCTGCAGCACCCCGAGCCGCTTCGTGAGCGCTTGTTCATCGAGGAACGACGTCACCTGTGTGCACAGCCCATGCACGCCCAGCAGTTCCGGCCTGATCAGCTGCCAGAAGTCGAGGACGTCCATCTTCGGCTTCATCTCGACAGGCCGGTCGTTGTCTTCCTCGATCATCCCCGGGATCATGACGTGCCGAATACGACCCTTGAGGCCGGCGGCGGCCGCGTAGGCCAACATCTTGTGCGCCTCGTCGATCGCAAACTGGGGACCTCGCTCGATGTTCGGCGGAACCAGTTCCAGGGCAACGGTTTTCATGGTCATACAGGTACTCCACATCTGAGGAAGAGCGACTACGCCGGCCCTGCGGGCGAGTACGGCAGGTCGCTGCTGTTGTACGGATCGACGTGCACCGGCCGCCCGACATAGGGAAACGCCCGCTGCGGGCAGGCCGGGCGGTCGCAGATCTTGCAGCCCGCACCGATCGGCACCGCTGCGTCAGGATCAGCCAGATCGATCCCCGCCGCGTAGATCAGCTTATCGGCGTGGATCAGGTCACAACCCAGTCCGATCGCAAAACGCTTGCGTGGGCCGCGATATCGGCTCGGGGCGGACGACGTGGTGCGCGCGATCCAGAAGTACGAACGACCGTCGGGCATCTGCGCCACCTGAGTGATGAACTCACCAGGGCGCTCGGCGGCATGATGAACCACCCACAACGGACAATTACCACCCACTCGAGAAAAGTGAAAAGCCGTAGCGGACTGACGCTTTGAAATGTTCCCGGCGCTGTCGGTACGGACGAAGATGAACGGCACGCCGCGCGCGTCTGGCCGCTGCAAGGTCGACAAGCGATGGCAGATGGTCTCGAACCCGACCTCGAACCGCCGCGCCAGCTGATCGATGTCGTAGCGCAGTTCCTCAGCGGCATCCAGGAACACCCGGTACGGCAGCAGCAAGGCACCGGCGAAGTAGTTGGCCAGCCCGATACGTGCGACTTCTTTTGCCTCGGAACTGAGTTGGTCAGCCGTGGCCACGATGGCGGAAATCAGATCGGAGTGCCGCAGCAAGGCCATCTGGGTGGCCAGCTGGAAGGCCCGCTGCCCGGGATGCAGCCAGCGCGCGATGTACAACACGCCGGTATCCGGCCGGTAGGACCGTTGGGCGTTGGGGCCCAAGGCATCACCGTCGTCGATCACCACGGTGACGCCGAAGTCGTCGGCCAGCAGGTCCGCGAGCTGAGCGTCAAGACCGCCGAGCCGCATGAGGCGCTCGGCGAATAGTGATTCCGCCGCCTCGTCGAGCTCACCGATGTAATTCTTGCGGTCGTAGAAGAAGTCCCGCACTTCCTCGAACGGCATCGGCTGTTGCCCGGACACCGACGAATCGACGTTGGCACGGGTGTGCATCGCATCGAGTTCCGTTGTGGCATCGAACAATCGGCGATTCATACTCACCAGCATCTGCCCGACGGCCGGCATCCTGGCCACCAGTTCTTCGATCTGACCGGCAGTCGCCGACGTGTCTGCGAGAATCTCGCGCAGGTCGGAAACCAGCCGGGCATCCGAATCGGGCGCGAAGTAATTGGTCGGCAGGTCGAACCGCTCGGCCAGCGTCAGCAGCACCGGCACGGTCACCGGCCGCTGGTCATTTTCCAGCTGGTTGACGTAGCTGGTCGACAAATCCAGGGCGCGCGCCAGCGCGACCTGAGTCAGGCCTTGTTCCTCGCGCAGCCGTCGCAGACGGGCGCCCACGAATGTTTTCGCCACTTCGGTCAGCGTAACCCCGGCCGCTTCCACAAAGTTTGCAAACTTCCGGCTACAAGGACACATGATTACGCATTTACAGGGTCTTTCGACCGACCACCTGCCTGCGTAGCGTGCGAAACATGCAGACACACGAGGTACGCACCCGACGCAGCGCCGAAGAATTCCTCCGTTCGGAACACCTGGCCTGGAAGATCGCCGAGATCGCGGCCGACCCCGTGAAGGTCACTCCCGAGGTCGAGGCGATGGTCATCAACCGCATCATCGACAACGCCGCCGTCTCTGCCGCGTCGGTCATCCGGCGCCCCGTCACCGTCGCGCGTACCCAGGCCCAGGCCCACCGCACCCAGCGCGGCGCCACCGTGTTCGGCATCGACGGCACCTACTCCCCCGAGTGGGCCGCGTGGGCCAACGGGGTCGCGGTGCGGGAACTCGACTTCCACGACACCTTCCTGGCCGCCGAGTACTCGCACCCCGGAGACAACATCCCCGCCCTGGTCGCGGTGGCGCAGCAGCTCGACGTCCGCGGCGCCGATCTGATCCGCGGCATCGCCACCGCCTACGAGGTGCAGGTCGACCTGGTCAAGGGAATCTGCCTGCACGAACACAAGATCGACCACGTCGCCCACCTCGGGCCCGCAGCGGCCGCCGGTATCGGCACCATGCTGCGGCTGGCTCCGGAGACCATCTACGACGCGATCGGCCAGGCCCTGCACCTGACCACTGCGACCCGGCAGTCCCGCAAGGGCCTGATCTCCAGCTGGAAGGCCTACGCCCCGGCGCTGGCCGGCAAGGTCGCCATCGAGGCCGTCGACCGCGCCATGCGCGGCGAGGGCTCGCCGGCCCCCATCTGGGAGGGCGAAGACGGCGTGATCGCGTGGCTGCTATCCGGCCCCGAGCACACTTACCAGGTGCCGCTGCCCGAGGCCGGTGAGCCCAAGCGCGCCATCCTGGACACCTACACCAAGGAACACTCGGCCGAGTACCAGAGCCAGGCGCCGATCGATCTCGCTCGCCGGATGCGTTCGCGTATCGGCGATCTCGACCAGATCGCCACCATCGTGCTCCACACCAGTCACCACACCCACGTGGTGATCGGGACCGGGTCGAACGATCCGCAGAAGTTCGACCCGGACGCCTCGCGCGAGACGCTGGACCACTCGGTGATGTACATCTTCGCGGTGGCGCTGCAGGACGGCGAGTGGCACCACGAGCGGTCGTACGCCCCCGAGCGTTCCCACCGCCCGGACACCATCGAGCTGTGGCACAAGATCTCCACCGTCGAGGACCCGGAATGGACCCGGCGCTACCACTCGAATGACCCAGCGGAGAAGGCATTCGGCGCCAAGGCCGTGATCACGCTCAAGAGCGGCGAGGTCCTCGCCGACGAACTGGCCGTAGCCGATGCACACCCGTTGGGCGCCCGCCCCTTTGAGCGTGAGCAGTACCGCAACAAGTTCACCACCCTGGCCGACGGCGTCATCGCCCCAGCCGAGCAGCAGCGGTTCCTGACTGTTGTCGACGGGCTCAGCACGCTGAAGCCCGGCAGCCTCGACGCGCTCAACCTGCGGGTCGAGCAGGTCGTCCTGGACAAGGCGCCGACGATCCCCTCGGGGATTTTCCGGTGAGCGCTTGCGCGAAGAGACGCGAAGAGAGGAGTGCACAGATGAGCGGTCTGTTGGGTTCCGCGGTCTCCGCCGCCGACAAGCGCGCCAGGTTCATGTCCGGCCTGAATTCCGGCCAGTTGCAGCGCTATCCGGGCGCTTTCTCGCCGCTGGTGGCAAAGCTGGTGTCCGAGATTGGATTCGAGGGGGTCTACGTCTCGGGCGCCGTGCTGTCGGCCGATCTGGGCCTGCCCGACATCGGGCTGACCACCCTGAGTGAGGTGGCCGGCCGCAGTGCCCAGATCGCCGCGGCCACAGACCTGCCCACACTGGTGGACGCCGACACCGGTTTCGGCGAGCCGATGAGTGCCGCACGCACCATCACCATCCTGGAGGATGCCGGGCTGGCCGGCTGCCACCTCGAGGACCAGGTGAACCCGAAGCGTTGCGGCCACCTGGACGGCAAGGCCGTGGTGCCCGCTGCCGAGATGATCAAGCGGCTGCGCGCGGCGGTTGCCGCCCGTCGGGACCCCAACTTCATCATCTGTGCCAGGACCGACGCCGCGGGCATCGAGGGTATCGACTCCGCCATCGACCGGGCGAAGGTCTACGCCGACGCCGGTGCTGACCTGATCTTCACCGAGGCGCTTTCCACCCCAAGTGAATTCGAGCGCTTCCGGGCAGCAATCGACACCCCATTGCTGGCCAACATGACCGAGTTCGGCAAGTCCGAACTGGTCACGGCCCAGCAGTTGTCCGACATCGGATACAACATGGTGATCTATCCGGTCACCACATTGCGCCTGGCGATGTACGCGGTCGAGGTCGGTTTGCGCGAAATCCACTCTGCTGGAACGCAAGCCGGTCTGCTGGACCAGATGCAGCATCGCAGCCGGCTCTACGAGCTGCTGCGCTATGCCGAATACAACAAATTCGATTCAGACATCTTCACCTTCACCCTCCAGGACGTGAAAGCATGACCACCACCGCACCTGAGGCGCCGCGCATCCACAAGGGCCTCGCCGGCGTCGTCGTCGACACCACCGCCATCTCCAAGGTCGTGCCCGAGACCAACAGCCTGACCTACCGGGGCTATCCGGTGCAGGACCTGGCGGCGCGCTGCTCGTTCGAGCAGGTGGCGTACCTGCTCTGGCACGGCGAGCTGCCGACAGACCAGGAGTTGGCGATGTTCTGCCAGCGCGAGCGCGCATCCCGCCGGGTCGACCGGTCGATGTACTCGCTGCTGGCCAAGCTGCCCGAGAGCTGCCACCCGATGGATGTGGTGCGCACCGCGATCAGCTACCTGGGTGCCGAAGACCCTGAAGAGGACGTCAGCACCCCTACCGCCAACTACGCCAAGTCACTTCGGATGTTCGCGGTGCTGCCGACCATCGTCGCTGCCGACATCCGGCGCCGACAGGGCTTGGCGCCCATCGCGCCGCACAGCCACCTCGGCTACGCGGAGAACTTCCTGAACATGTGTTTCGGAGAGGTGCCGGAACCGGCGATCGTCGAGGCGTTCAGCCAGTCGATGGTGCTGTACGCCGAACACAGCTTCAACGCGTCGACCTTCGCCGCCCGGGTGGTGACCTCAACCCAGTCGGACATCTACAGCGCCGTCACCGCCGCCATCGGAGCGCTCAAGGGCTGCCTCCACGGCGGGGCGAACGAAGCCGTCATGCACGACATGCTGGAGATCGGCTCCGCCGACAACGCCGCGAAGTGGCTGCACGGCAAGCTGTCCCGCAAAGACAAGGTGATGGGCTTCGGGCACCGGGTCTACAAGAACGGCGACTCGCGCGTGTCGACGATGAAAGCCGCCTTCGAGCGGGTGGTGCAAGCACGCGGGGGCCAGCAGTGGCTGGACATCTACGACGTGCTGGAGCGGGAGATGTTGGCCGCCACCGGGATCAAGCCGAACCTCGACTTCCCGACGGGCCCGGCCTACTACCTCATGGGCTTCGACATTCCCGTCTTCACACCGCTTTTCGTGATGTCCCGGATCACCGGCTGGACCGCACACATCATGGAGCAGGCGGCATCTAACGCATTGATCCGTCCCCTGAGCGAATACTCGGGCCAACCGCAGCGATCCATTGCCTGAACACGCAATCCGCAAAGTCCTCGTCGCCAACCGCGGTGAAATCGCGATCCGGGCCTTCCGGGCGGCCTATGAAATGGGCATCGCGACAGTGGCGGTGTACGCGTACGAGGACCGGAACTCCTTACACCGACTGAAGGCCGACGAGTCCTACCAGATCGGCGAACCGGGCCACCCGGTGCGGGCCTACCTCACGGTGCCAGAGATCATCCGGGTGGCCCAGCTGTCCGGTGCCGACGCCGTCTACCCCGGGTACGGATTCCTTTCCGAGAACCCGGAATTGGCTTCAGCCTGTGCCGCAGCAGGTATCACGTTCGTCGGCCCGAGCGCCGATGTACTGGAGCTCACCGGTAACAAGGCCAGTGCCATCGCGGCAGCGAGGGCAGCCGGGCTGCCGGTGCTCACCTCGTCCGAACCCTCGTCTTCGGTCGATGAACTGCTCACGGCCGCAGCCGATATGGAGTTCCCGCTGTTCGTCAAGGCGGTTTCCGGTGGCGGCGGCCGTGGTATGCGGCGGGTGGCCGCGCCGGCCGATCTGGCCGAGGCCATCGAGGCAGCCTCGCGGGAAGCGGAATCGGCGTTCGGTGACCCGATGGTCTACCTGGAGCAGGCGGTACTCAATCCACGCCATATCGAGGTACAGATCCTGGCCGACGGCGTCGGCGAGGTGATCCACCTCTTCGAGCGGGACTGCAGTGTGCAGCGTCGGCACCAGAAGGTCATCGAGCTGGCACCGGCCCCCAACCTCAGCGACGAGCTGCGGGCCCGCATTTGTTCGGACGCAGTGACATTCGCCCGCCAGATCCGGTACTTCTGTGCCGGCACCATCGAATTCCTGCTCGATGAGCGCGGCCACCACGTGTTCATCGAATGCAATCCCCGGATTCAAGTGGAGCACACGGTGACCGAGGAGATCACCGATGTGGACCTGGTGGCTTCCCAGCTGCGGATCGCGGCCGGCCAGTCGCTGTCGGACCTCAAGCTCAGTCAGGACAGCATCCGGATCCGCGGTGCCGCCATGCAGTGCCGCATCACCACCGAGGACCCCGCCAACGGGTTCCGCCCGGACACCGGCCGCATCACCGCCTACCGCAGTCCCGGCGGCGCCGGCGTCCGGCTGGACGGCGGGACCAACGTCGGTGCGGAGATCAGTGCGCATTTCGACTCCATGCTGGTCAAACTCACCTGCCGGGGGCACGACTTCGCCACCGCGGTCAGGCGATCCCGCCGCGCCCTCGCCGAGTTTCGCATCCGCGGGGTGTCGACGAACATCCCGTTCCTGCAAGCGGTTCTCGACGATCCGGACTTCGCCGCGGGCAAGGTGTCGACGTCATTCATCGACGAGCGGCCACAATTGCTGACCGCACGCATCCCGGAGGATCGGGGCACCCGCATCCTCAACTATCTCGCCGACGTCACGGTCAACAAACCGCACGGCGTGCACCAGTCCGCCGTGTATCCGCGGGACAAGCTGCCCCATATCGACCTGTCAGCTTCGGCACCGGCGGGCAGCAAGCAGTTACTGACCGAGCTGGGGCCGGCGGGTTTTGCGGCCGCGCTGCTGGAATCCCCGCGACTGTGGGTCACCGACACGACGTTCCGCGACGCCCATCAGTCGCTACTGGCCACTCGGGTACGTACGTCGGGTCTGGTTAAGGTGGCCCCTTACGTGGCCCGCATGATGCCGCAGCTGCTGTCGGTCGAATGCTGGGGTGGCGCGACTTATGATGTGGCGCTTCGGTTCCTGAAGGAAGACCCGTGGGAGCGGCTCGCCGCGCTGCGCGAAGCGCTACCCAACATCTGCCTGCAGATGCTGCTGCGTGGCCGCAACACCGTGGGCTACACGCCGTATCCGGTGTCGGTCACTTCCGCGTTCGTGGAGGAAGCCACGGCCACCGGCGTCGACATCTTCCGGATCTTCGATGCGCTGAACAACGTGGATTCGATGCGCCCAGCCATCGACGTCGTGCGCGAAACCGGTTCTGCGGTAGCCGAAGTGGCGATGTCCTACACCGGTGACCTGTCCGATCCGGGCGAGACCCTGTACACGCTGGACTACTGGCTGAAGCTGGCCGAGCAGATCGTCGATGCCGGTGCGCATGTGCTGGCGATCAAGGACATGGCCGGTTTACTGCGGCCACCGGCGGCGGCAACCCTGGTGTCGGCGTTGCGTTCTCGGTTCGACGTGCCGGTGCACGTGCACGCGCACGACACCCCGGGTGGCCAGCTGGCGACCTACCTTGCCGCCTGGCAAGCAGGTGCGTCAGCGGTCGACGGAGCGGCGGCTCCCCTCGCCGGCACCACCAGCCAACCGGCACTGAGTTCAATTGTGGCCGCGGCTGCACACACCGAGCACGACACCGGCCTCTCGTTGACGAATATCTGTGAGCTGGAACCATATTGGGAGGCGCTGCGCCGCGTCTACGCACCGTTCGAAGCCGGGCTGCCGGCACCGACGGGCCGCGTCTACACCCACGAAATCCCAGGTGGACAGCTCAGCAACCTCCGCACCCAAGCCGTCGCTCTCGGACTGGGCGGCCGGTTCGAGGACATCGAGAACGCCTACGCCGGAGCAGATCAGGTCCTCGGCCGGCTGGTGAAGGTGACGCCGTCGAGCAAGGTGGTCGGCGACCTGGCGCTGGCCATGGTCGGCGCCGGGATCAGTGCCGGAGAGTTCGCGGCCGATCCGGACCGTTACGACATCCCGGAGTCGGTGATCGGGTTCCTGCGCGGCGAACTCGGCGATCCCGCCGGTGGCTGGCCGGAGCCGTTGCGCACCAAGGCTCTTCAGGGTCGCGCGCCGCAAAAGCCAAGTGCCGAACTGACGGCCGAGGACTACGCCGAACTCGCTCAACCCGGACCGACCCGCCGCGCCGCCCTGAACCGCTTGCTGTTCCCCGGCCCGACCCGCGAATTCCTCTCGCACCGGGAGCGATTCGGCGACACCTCCAGCCTGAGCGCCAACCAGTTCTTCTACGGGCTGCGGCGCGGCGAGGAGCACCGGGTCAAGTTGGCGAAGGGCGTCGAACTGCTGATCGGGCTGGAGGCCATTTCCGAACCCGATGATCGCGGCATGCGGACGGTGCTGTGCCTAATGAATGGTCAGCTGCGGCCGATCCAGGTGCGGGACAGGTCAATCGACAGCGCCGTCCCGGCCGCCGAGAAGGCGGACCGGGGCAACCCCGATCATGTCGCCGCACCATTCGCGGGCGTGGTGACCATCGGGGTTGTGGTCGGGGACACTGTTGCGGCCGGTCAGACGGTCGCAACCATCGAGGCGATGAAGATGGAGGCCGCCATCACGTCGCCGAAAGCGGGCACCGTCAAGCGGGTTGCGGTGGCGCCCACAGCAAGTGTCGAGGGCAACGACCTGCTCGTGGTCGTGAGCTGACCCAGGTCATGGTCACAGCACGACGGCGATCTTGCCGTGACCATGGCCCGTCGTGCTCGCAGAGAGCGCGGCCGCAGCTTCGGTGAGCGGGTAGGTCTGACTGATCGAGACAACGAGTTGCTCGTGCGCGGCGAGCGTCGCAAGTTCCCGAAGGGCAGCGCCCAATTCGCCGCCGGCACCACCGGCGTGCACCTGGATGCCGGTGCCGGCCGCGTCGAAGGCGACCAGGGTGAGAACGCGCGCCGGGTTGCCAGTGAGTTCGATGGACAACGGAATCTCGCCACGGCCGGAGGCGTCCAGAACGGCGTCGACGCCGTCGGGTGCGACGGCGCGGACCCTTTCGAGCAGTCCGTCGCCGTAGGTGACCGGCGTGGCACCGAGCGAGCGCAGGTATTCGTGGTTGGCTTCACCCGCCGTACCGATGACATTGACGCCCTGTGCCTTGGCGAGCTGGACGGCGAAGGTGCCCACACCGCCCGCGGCCGCGTGGATGAGGAGCGTCTCGCCTGCCTTGACGCCAAGCTTCTTGAGGACGGCGTACGCAGTACCGCCCGCGCCTGCCAGCGAGCCCGCCACTTCCCAGCTGACGCCCGCGGGCTTGCGCACGATGTCGGAGGATTCTGCCAGCGCAAGATCGGCGAATGATCCGGTGGTCGAGCGCCCGAGAACCTCGTCGCCAACTGCCCACTCGGTTACCTCAGACCCGACGGCGTCGACGACACCGGCGACGTCGGACCCCACCCCGGCAGGCAGCTCAAGGGGAATCAATTCGCGCATGTAGCCGGCGACGATCTTCCAGTCGATCGGGTTGACGCCCGCGGCGCGTACCGCGATGCGCACCTGGGACGGTCCGGGAGCCGGTGGTGGGGCGTCGACCACCTGCAAGACCTCAGGTGTGCCGTAGTCGGCGAACTGCACAATTCTCGACATCTATTCGTCTCCGATCGGGTTCCGATACCAGCCTAATGAAGCAGAAGTCGTCGAGCGTGACTTTTATTTCTGGCGCGAGCGGCAGTGCCCCGGAATCCGAATCGGATTCCGGGGCACTGTTTTTGACCTCCTACTTGGCGCGCACCTCGTGCGCTGCCTGCACCATGTGCCGCAGCGACTCCGTCACCTCATCGGTCTTGCGAGTCTTCAGACCGCAGTCCGGATTGACCCACAGGCGCTCCGCCGGAACGGCATCGAGTGCGTGACGCAGTGACATCACCATCTCTTCGGCAGTGGGGACACGCGGCGAATGGATGTCGTAGACGCCCGGACCGACGCTGTTCGAGAAGCCGATGCCGTTGAGATCGTCGAGCACCTCCATGTGCGAACGCGCCGCCTCGATGGACGTAACGTCGGCGTCGAGGTCTGCGATGGCACCGATCACCTCACCGAATTCCGAGTAGCAGAGGTGGGTGTGGATCTGGGTTTCGTCGCTGACCCCCGAGGTCGACAGCCGGAAGGCGTCCACCGCCCACTTCAGGTAGGCCGCCTTGTCGGCGTTCCGCAGCGGCAGCAGCTCACGCAGTGCGGGCTCGTCGACCTGGATGATCGCGATGCCCGCCGACTGCAGATCGACCGTCTCGTCGCGGATGGCCAGGGCCACCTGGTTGGCAGAGTCGGCCAGCGGCTGGTCGTCGCGGACGAAGGACCACGCCAGAATGGTCACCGGACCGGTCAGCATGCCCTTGACCGGCTTGTCGGTCAGCGTCTGTGCGTACTTGGCCCACTCGACCGTCATCGGCTGCTGGCGCGTTACATCCCCGAACAGCACCGGCGGACGCACGCAGCGACTGCCGTACGACTGCACCCAGCCGTTCTTCGTGGCGAAGAACCCGTCCAGTTGCTCGGCGAAGTACTGCACCATGTCGTTACGCTCTGGCTCGCCGTGTACCAGCACGTCCAGACCCAGGTCTTCCTGCAGCCGGATGACCGTCTTGACTTCGGCCTTCATCTGGTCGGTGTACTGCGCCTCGTCGATCTCGCCGGCCACCAGTGCAGCGCGCGCCTTGCGGATCTCGACGGTCTGCGGGAACGAACCGATGGTGGTTGTCGGCAGCGGCGGCAGGTTCAGCCGGGCGTCCTGCGCCTGACGACGCTCAGCAGCCGGCCCACGCTCGATGCCGCCGGCCAGAGCGGCCTGCAGACGTGCCCGGATGGCGTCGTTGTGCAGCCGGGCGTCCTGTGCCCGCGAGGCCGCCGCCAGGTTGGACGCCTCGATCTCCGCGGCAACCTTGTCCCGGCCCTCACGGAGCGCCACCGACAGCGCCGCCACTTCACGGACCTTCTCGGCACCGAACGCCAGCCAGCTTCGCAGCGCGTCGTCCAGGCCGTCTTCGGCATCGAGCGAGTACGGCACGTGCAGTGTCGAGCATGATGTCGACACGGCAACAGCCTTCGCCGACCCGACCAAAGCACCCAGCCGCGCCAGCGCGGTTTCCAGGTTGGTACGCCAAATGTTTCGGCCGTCGACGATGCCCGCGACCAGCAGCTTGTCGGCCAGGCCCGGAACCCCGCCCAGCGGCTGATCGCCGCCCGCGACGAAATCGACTGCGACACCGTCGATCTGGGTGCGGGCCAGCGCAGGCAGCGCGGCACCCAGCTCACCGAAGTAGGTCGCGACGAGGATGGCCGGGCGCTTGGCCGCGCCCGCGAGCGTGGTGTAGACCTGCTCGGCCAGTTCGGCGCCGTTGCCGAGGATGTCGGTGACCAGCACCGGCTCGTCGATCTGCACCCACTGTGCACCGGCATCGGCCAGCTGGGCCAGCAGCTCGCTGTACAGCGGCAGCAGTTCACCGAGGCGCTCGATGGGCGCAGCGGCGCCGTCCACGGCCTTGCTCAAGGCCAGGAAGGTGATTGGTCCGACAATCACGGGCCGAGCCGAAACACCTTGCGCCTGAGCTTCTTTGAATTCCGCAAGCACCTTGGCCGGATTCAGTGCGAACGCGGTGTGCGGACCGATCTCCGGGACGATGTAGTGGTAGTTGGTGTCGAACCACTTGGTCATCTCGAGCGGCGCGATATCCGCCGTGCCGCGGGCCGCGGCGAAGTAGCGATCGAGGTCGTCGGCCACGCCGCCCACCCGGGCCGGCAGGGCACCGAGGAGCACTGCGGCGTCGAGGATCTGGTCGTAGTACGAGAACGTGTTGACGGGGATGGAGTCCAGACCGGCCCGGGAGAGTTCGGCGCGAGTATCGCGACGCAGGCCCGCGGCGATCTCTTCGAGCGCGGGCCGGTCGATCCGGCCGGCCCAATAACGCTCGACGGCACGCTTGAGCTCCCGGTTCGGGCCGATGCGAGGCGCACCCAGAATGGTTGCGGTGAATGGTGTTGACATGCGACGTCCTTTAATGCGACGGAAGTGCGCACAGCCCAAGGACATCCATCGAGGACAGCGCGAACCGCCCTCGGCGATTGCCCATTCCACGAGGCGATGCACCGCCGGACGCGGCGCATCCGGCACAGCTGGCAGGTCTTCGGACTTGCAGGCACGCACCCTCAGGTGCACCTAGTGGCCGTCGCTTCCCAATCCAAGGATCAGTGCGGATGACGGCGGTCGTTCCTGCTTACCGCTGCGGGACAGTCCCGGATTCTCACCGGGTTCCCTTTCATGACGGATTACCGACATTCGATGCCGCAGGCGCCGAGGCGCCGTTGGCAAACCAGCTGCGCTGTGCAGATTACCCTGTCGGTCCCGGACCGCCCGGCGCGCCCGGACCGCCATGGCCACCGGGGCCGCCCCCGTACCCCAGCTGCTGCGCCGTGTAACGCGCCGCGTCGGTGACCGGAACGGCCTGCACCGCAGTGCCGTAGGCACAGATCTCGGTCCACACGTCCCCGATCTCGGTGGTGTCGAACCGCATCGCGACGATGGCGTTGCCGCCGCGGGCCTGACATTCCTGGATGAGCCGGCCCATGGCCTCGTTACGACTCTCGGCCAGGTTCTTGGTCATGCCCTGCAGCTCGCCGCCGAACATCGCCTTGAAGCCGGCGCCCATCTGTGCGAAGGCGTTCCTGGAGCGCACGGTAAGGCCGAACACCTCACCACAGACGCGCTGAATCTCCCAGCCCGGCAGATCATTCGTCGTGACAACCAGCATGCTGCCGCCTTTCTGTGAACGGTTCGATTCGTACTGTAATGCGCTCTGGCCAAACACGAAGCCGCCCGGATCCGAGACTCGAATCCGGGCGGCTTCAGGGTGGCCGCTATGCGACCGGTACGGCTTGCGGTTCGGCGGCCGACTTGTTGGCACCGCCGAGATAACGCTGAAGCAAGGCGCCGAAACCGAGCCCGATCACCGTCCAGATCAACGCCTGGTTGATCAGCGAGTACCACCGGAACTTCCACAACACGTCCGCGTCGAAGCCCGGGTAGACGAGCTGGCCCGGCGCGTAGACCTTGCCGTCGTAGTTCACCGGAACCGACAACGTGTTGGTGATCGGCTGCGGCGTCTCGGTCGCGGCACGCGCGAAGCCGACCTCATCGGCATGCTCGACATTGGCCGACAGATCACCGAGCGACGGTAGTGCAACCAACGCGATGCCATAGACGACAAAGAAACCGACGACAGCGATAGCCACTGCGCGCGCCCAGCCGAGCTTCCCGGACAGCTTGCGCGCCGCGAACACCGCCAGGCCCAGCAGGGTCAGCGACCCCCACACCATTCCGAGGTAAAGGAAGCCGCGGGTCTCGATGGTGAAGTCGTGCCCGATGGCCGGCGGGTTGGCCGGGTACTTCCCGAATGGCAGCAGGTACACACCGAGGAAACCGAACCCCGCGATAGCCCAGGCGAGCACGGCGGGGCGCACCCGGAATCGGCCGTGCAACACGAGGTAAGCGACCGCCACGAGCGCACCCATCGCCACCGAGAAGGCGATGATGCCGGTGGCCGCGCCGATTCCAGACTGGAGGGAACGGCTGAACAACTCCGGGCCGTCAGGCTCGATCGCCTTACCCGCTGCGGTGTTGATCGCCGCCAGCACTTCGCCGCGGCCGGATTCGTAGTCGATGGCCTTCTGAATGACGGGTTCAGCAAAAATTCGGGCAAAGACGTAGCCCAAGATGCCGGCAATGAGGCCGGCGAGGGCTCCGCGCCCGATGACGCGGATTTCCACAAATCTCCCCTAAATCAGTGGCAAGGGAAGCCGAGGAAGTGGCGGGAGTCATGCACCCACTCGTGAACCATCATGGTCTTGCCGAACACCGAGCACATGCCCTCGTCGACGCCGACCAAGTAGTACGTCAGCATCGCGAGGAAGATCGTCACACCGAGCAGCACTGCCACCCGGGTGCCCGAAAGTGCCTCGGTCGATACGCGCGGCTTGGAAACCGAAATGCTTGTCATCGTCAAACCTCCTACGGGGTCACGCGCCCCTGATCAATGGTTCTTGCACGACGGCGAAAGATCTGACTCACCCTAAGGCTCACAGTGGCGCAACCGCGCCGGATTCTCACCGGCTTCCATGCGCCGTCGTACCGGGATCAAGATACACCCAAACCGAAAATGCCCTCCCCCGAACTCGGGGAAGGGCATTTTCGGCAATCCGTTTACTCGGAGGCAGTCGCCGCGGCCTCGGCCAGATCGGCCGATTCCTTGCGGCGGCCGACGAAGGTGAACTTCGCGTCCTCGGTGTTGGCGCTCTCGCCGTCCCAGTTCTCGACGTCGACCGTGACCAGCTGGCCGGGGCCGACCTCCTCGAAGAGAATCTTCTCGGAGAGCTGGTCCTCGATCTCGCGCTGGATGGTCCGGCGCAGCGGACGGGCACCGAGCACCGGGTCGAACCCGCGACGAGCCAACAACGCCTTGGCCTTCGGCGTCAGCTCCATCTCCATGTCCTTGGCCTTCAGCTGCTTGCCGACCCGGCCGATCATCAGCTCGACCATCTGGACGATCTCTTCCTGCGTCAGCTGGTGGAACACGATGATGTCGTCGATACGGTTCAGGAACTCCGGGCGGAAGTGCTTCTTCAGCTCGTCGTGCACCTTGAGCTTCATGCGCTCGTAGTTGTTCTCGCCGCCACCCTGGGTGAAGCCGAGGCCGACCGCCTTGCTGATGTCGCTCGTACCGAGGTTCGAAGTGAAGATCAGCACGGTGTTCTTGAAGTCGACGGTGCGACCCTGACCGTCGGTCAGGCGGCCGTCTTCGAGGACCTGCAGGAGGCTGTTGTAGATCTCCTGGTGGGCCTTCTCGATCTCGTCGAACAGCACGACGCTGAACGGCTTGCGGCGCACCTTCTCGGTGAGCTGACCGCCCTCTTCGTAGCCGACGTAGCCCGGAGGGGCACCGAACAGCCGCGACGCGGTGAAGCGATCGTGGAACTCGCCCATGTCGATCTGGATGAGCGCGTCGTCATCGCCGAACAGGAACTCGGCCAGCGCCTTCGACAGCTCGGTCTTACCGACACCGGACGGGCCGGCGAAGATGAACGAGCCCGACGGACGCTTCGGGTCCTTCAGGCCGGCGCGGGTACGCCGGATGGCCTTCGAGACCGCCTTGACGGCGTCGACCTGGCCGATGATCCGCTTGTGCAGCTCGTCTTCCATGCGCAGCAGGCGCGTGGTCTCGGCCTCGGTCAGCTTGAAGACCGGGATGCCGGTCCAGTTGCCCAGAACTTCGGCGATCTGCTCGTCGTCGACCTCGGCCACGACGTCGAGGTCACCGGAACGCCACTGCTTCTCGCGCTCGGCGCGCTGGGCGACCAGGGTCTTCTCCGAGTCGCGCAGCCGGGCTGCCTTCTCGAAGTCCTGCGCGTCGATGGCCGATTCCTTCTCCCGGCGCGCGTCGGCGATCTTCTCGTCGAACTCGCGCAGGTCTGGCGGAGCGGTCATCCGGCGGATGCGCATGCGGGCGCCGGCCTCATCGATCAGGTCGATGGCCTTGTCCGGCAGGAACCGGTCGTTGATGTACCGGTCGGCCAGCGTCGCGGCAGCCACCAGCGCACCGTCGGTGATGGAGACGCGGTGGTGCGCCTCGTAGCGGTCGCGCAGACCCTTGAGGATCTCGATGGTGTGCTCGACGGTCGGCTCGCCCACCTGCACCGGCTGGAACCGGCGCTCGAGAGCGGCGTCCTTCTCGATGTACTTGCGGTACTCGTCGAGTGTGGTCGCACCGATGGTCTGCAGCTCGCCACGGGCCAGCTTGGGCTTCAGGATGCTGGCCGCGTCGATGGCGCCCTCGGCGGCACCCGCACCGACGAGAGTGTGGAGCTCGTCGATGAACAGGATGATGTCGCCGCGGGTGTTGATCTCCTTGAGCACCTTCTTCAGGCGCTCTTCGAAGTCACCGCGGTAGCGGCTGCCGGCGACCAGCGAACCCAGGTCCAGCGTGTAGAGCTGCTTGTCCTTGAGAGTCTCGGGGACCTCACCGTGCACGATGGCCTGTGCCAGGCCCTCGACCACGGCGGTCTTACCGACACCGGGCTCACCGATCAGCACCGGGTTGTTCTTGGTGCGGCGGCTCAGCACCTGCATGACCCGCTCGATTTCCTTCTCGCGGCCGATGACCGGATCGAGCTTGCCCTCGGCGGCGGCGGCCGTGAGGTTGCGGCCGAACTGGTCGAGCACGAGCGACGTCGACGGGTTGCCCGTCTCGCCACCGCGGCCACCGGTACCGGCTTCTGCGGTCTCCTTGCCCTGGTAGCCCGAGAGCAGCTGGATGACCTGCTGACGCACGCGGGTGAGCTCAGCGCCCAGCTTCACCAGCACCTGAGCTGCGACGCCCTCGCCCTCACGGATCAGGCCGAGCAGGATGTGCTCGGTGCCGATGTAGTTGTGGCCGAGCTGCAGCGCCTCGCGCAGCGACAGCTCCAGCACCTTCTTTGCGCGCGGCGTGAACGGAATGTGGCCGGACGGCGCCTGCTGCCCCTGGCCGATGATCTCTTCGACCTGGCTGCGCACGCCCTCCAACGAGATGCCCAGCGACTCCAGCGACTTGGCAGCTACGCCCTCGCCCTCATGAATGAGGCCAAGCAGGATGTGCTCGGTGCCGATGTAGTTGTGGTTGAGCATCCGGGCTTCTTCTTGAGCCAGGACGACGACCCGACGGGCCCGGTCGGTGAATCTCTCAAACATCGGTGGTTACCTGCTCTCCCTCGTAGCCGCAGCTCTTGCCACGTCACTTCGCGTGTCGCGACGCTGTGCGCCTACCGTCCACTCTAATGGGCGGCGACCGCGCGTGCCCTGCGGTATCCCCTACTCGCAAGCCCACTCAGCGCTGCGAAAAGGCCAACGCGCTGCGGCGACGAAACGTTTCCCGGATCAGTCTGACGGGGCTACGCCGAAAGCGAACAGAGAAACCTCGGGCAACCCTGAATTGCGTTGCGGAAAGGTCTAGGTCGCGGCGTGGAACGCGTCGATGATCTCCGCGGGAATACGACCCCGGCTGGAGACATTGTGGCCGTTGCGCCGAGCCCATTCCCGGATGGCGGCACTCTGCTCGCGGTCGATCGAGGCACGGCCGCGACCCGAAGAACCGGTGCTGGCCCGCCCGCGACGACGGCCAC
This sequence comes from Mycolicibacterium sp. CBMA 226, assembly GCF_009729075.1. GTDB lineage: Bacteria > Actinomycetota > Actinomycetes > Mycobacteriales > Mycobacteriaceae > Mycobacterium. Next base: position 101,998 of record NZ_VTGY01000033.1, read on the forward strand.
CGACACGACGGCCGGCCTCGACCCATTTCTTCAAATCATTCCGAAGCTTGGTGGCGTTCTTGGTGGTGAGGTCGATCTCGTAGTTCACCCCGTCGAGAGCAAATTCGACCGTCTCATCCGCCGCGCCTTCACCGTCGAAATCGTCGACGAGGGTGACGGTCACTTTCTTTGCCATCGGCCCACACTAACCCTTCTGCCTCGATAAGAACGCAGAATCGCCTCTGCCAGAACAATGCTGGCATAGGTCCGGAATTCCTTCAACAAGTCCAGGGTTAGCGCACTGTTCAGTCAGTCTGTCTGACGGCGCACAATCGGGAACAAAACCGTGTCCCTAATCGTCAACCCCGTCAACGCCATGAGCAAGCGGTCGAGTCCCATTCCTGTTCCGGTGGTCGGGGGCATCGCGTACTCCAATGCGATAAGGAAATCCTCATCAAGTCGCATTGCCTCGTCGTCACCGGCCGCAGCGGCACGCACCTGGGCCTCGAAACGCTCGCGCTGAATCACCGGATCGATCAACTCCGAATATCCGGTCGCCAGCTCGAACTTCCGGACATACAGATCCCATTTTTCTGTCACGCCCGGAATACTGCGGTGCGCGCGTGTCAGCGGCGTGGTCTCGACCGGGAAATCCCGGACGAAGGTCGGCGCCCAAAGGTGATCACCGACGGTGTGTTCCCACAGTTCTTCGATCAATTTCCCGTGGCCGTACCCACGGTCCCGCGGAATCTCGGCGCCGAGCCGTTCGGCGACCTTCCACAGGTACTCGACCGAAGTCTCAGGGGTGATCTCCTCACCCAGCGCTTCGGACAACGAGGGATACATTTCGATGGTCGCCCATTCACCATCGAGGTCATAGGTGGAGCCGTCCGGCAGTGGCACCATTCGGGTGCCAATGGCCTCGTCCGCGACCTCCTGAATAAGCTCACGCGTCACTATCGCGGAATCGTCATATGTGCCGTAGGCCTGATAAGTCTCCAGCATCGCAAATTCCGGTGAATGCGTGGAATCTGCGCCCTCGTTGCGAAAGTTCCGATTGAGCTCAAAAACCTTCTCGAAACCACCGACGAGGCAGCGCTTCAAGAACAACTCCGGCGCGATGCGCAGGTACAGATCCGCGTCGAGCGCGTTGGAGTGTGTGATGAATGGGCGCGCCGCGGCGCCACCGGGCAGCGTCTGCAGCATCGGGGTCTCGACTTCCAGAAAGCCGCGACGCTCCAGTGCCGAACGCAATGCCCGCACGACGGCAATACGCTGCCGGGCGATATTGCGGGCTTCGGGGCGCACGATCAGGTCGACATACCGCTGCCGAACCCGCGTCTCTTCATTCAATTCCTTGTGTGCGACGGGAAGCGGTCGCAAGGCCTTCGAGACAATTTGCCAGTTCTGGGCAAGCACAGATAATTCGCCGCGCCGGGAACTGATGACCTCGCCCTCGACGAACACGATGTCGCCGAGGTCCACATCGGCCTTCCAGGCATCGAGCGACTCCTGGCCCACCTTGTCGAGGCTCAGCATGGCCTGCAGCTGCGTGCCGTCGCCCTCCTGCAGCGTCGCGAAGCACAGCTTCCCCGAGTTCCGGGCGAAGACGACGCGGCCGGCGACGCCGACGATGTCGCCGGTGGCAGTATCCGCGGCGAGCTCCGGATACGCCGCCCTCAGCTCAGCCAGGGTATGAGTACGCGGCACTTCGACCGGGTACGGATCGCGGCCCTCGGCGAGCAGCCGCTCACGCTTGGCCTGGCGGATGCGGAACTGCTCGGGAATGTCGGGGCTGTCGGCTTCGCTCACGAAATGCCAGCTTAAATGAAGCCCATGGCCACCAGTTTGGAGCAGTCCGCCGTCGACGCGCTCGACCACGAACCGATCGACTGGAGATACAAGGGTCTGCCGTCCTCCTGGTGGGGGCAGACGCCTGCGCAGGTGTGCCGTCGGCGGCCCAGTCTGTTCGCCGACGGCGCGGTGTCGCCGGTGTGCACGCTGCGCACCCGGCCGCTGGTTCACAACATGGTCACCATGGCGCGCTGGTGCCGGCGCCGGGGCGTGCAGCTCGCGCCGCACGGCAAGACCCACATGTCCCCGCAGCTGCTGGCGCGCCAGCTCGGCGCCGGGGCGGTGGCCGTCACAGCTGCCACCATCAGCCAGGTCCGGGTGTTCCGGGCCTTCGGGGTCCGCCGGATCATCCTGGCCAACGAACTCGTCGACGTCACCGGGCTGCGCTGGCTGGCCGCCGAGCTCGATGCCAATCCCGACTTCGAGCTGACCTGCTGGGTGGACTCCGTCCGCGGCGCTGCGCTGATGACCTCCGCACTGACCGGGCGGCGCCGGCAGGTCGACGTCTGCGTCGAGATCGGCCAGCCGGGTGGCCGCACGGGCTGCCGCGACGCCGACACCGTGGATGCGGTGGCGCACGCGGTGGTGGCCTCCGACCGACTGCGGCTGGTCGGCGTCGCCGGGTACGAGGCGGCCACCGGCCAGGGGGTCGATACGCCGGCGATCGCGGCCGTGACCGAGTACCTGCAGACCATGCGCGAAGCCGCGATCCGGTTGCGCCCACTCTTCGAGACCGACGAGATTCTGGTGACCGCCGGCGGTAGCACCTACTTCGACCTGGTCGCCGACATCCTCACCGGCTGGCCCGACGGCATGTCGGCGCACACCGTGGTGCGCAGCGGCTGCTACCTGACGCACGACGACGGCCTCTACGCCCGGACGTCGCCGCTGGGCCGCACCTCCGATGTTGACTCCGGCGGCCACTTCGTCCCCGCGCTGAGTGTGTGGGCACAGGTGCTCTCGCGGCCGGAGCCCGATCTCGCCATCGTGGGGATGGGCCGCCGGGACGTGTCGTTCGACCAGGACCTGCCCGTGCCGTACGGACGGCCCGGCAGCCGCGTCGAGAAGCTCAACGACCAGCACGCCTACCTGCGGCTGGCACCGGCCGACCAAAGCCTCGACGTCGGCGAGTGGCTCGAGTTCGGCATCTCACACCCCTGCACGGTGTTCGACAAGTGGCAGCTGATCCCGGTGCTCGACGCCGACCACCGGGTGGTGGAACTGGTCCGGACGTTCTTCTAGCCGCGCCGCGAATTGCGCTGGTTGCGCTCGAAGACCAGCCGCAGGCCGTCGAGCGTCAGGTTCTTCTCGTAGTGCTGCACGGTGCGCAGATCGGGCAGCACCAATTGCGCGGTGTGCCCGGTGGCTACGACGGTGACGCCCCGGCCGTCGAAGCCCTCGACGTCCTCACGCACCCGATTCACCAGGCCGTCAACGAGGGCGGCGAACCCGAACACCGCACCGGCCTGCATGCACTCGACGGTGTTCTTGCCGATCACCGAGCGGGGCCGGGTCAGCTCGACCCGCCGCAGCGCCGCCGAACGGGCCGCCGCGGCGTCCGAGGACACCTGGACACCCGGCGCGATGGCGCCGCCGAGGAACTCCCCCTTGGCCGAGACGACGTCGACGCAGATCGAGGAACCGAAGTCGACGACGATGGCTGCCGTGCCGTATTTGTGATACGCCGCAAGGCAATTGACGATGCGGTCGGCGCCGACCTCTTTGGGGTTGTCGACCAGCAGCGGGATGCCGGTGCGCACACCCGGTTCGATCAGCACGTGCGGCACCTTCGGCCAGTACTGGTCCAGCATCACCCGGATTTCGTGCAGCACAGACGGCACCGTCGACAAACCCGTTGCGCCGAGCAGATTTTCGGCGTCGTCACCGATCAGACCGTCGATGGTCAGCGCCAGCTCGTCGGCCGTCACCTCCGACTCTGTGCGAATCCGCCAGTTCTGCACCACTTTTGCCTGATCTCCGGAGCCGGAGATCAACCCGACGATGGTGTGGGTATTGCGGACATCGATTGCCAGCAGCACCGGCGTTACCGCGGCGACAGCAGGCCGTCGACACCGTCCGGGACGTGCGCGGCGTCGTGCGAGAAGTCGATCTGCCGGTTCTGCGCGTCGACGAAGATGACGTTCGGCTGGTACGTGCGTGCCTCGGCGTCGTCCATCGTGGCGTAGGCGATCAGGATCACCAGGTCACCGGGGTGGATGAGATGCGCTGCGGCACCGTTGATCCCGATGATGCCGGTCCCGCGCTGACCGGTGATGGCGTAGGTGACCAGCCGGTTGCCGTTGTCGATGTCGACGATGGTGACCTGCTCGCCCTCGAGGATGTCGGCGGCGTCCATCAGGTCAGCGTCGATGGTCACCGAGCCGACGTAATGCAGGTCCGCCTGAGTCACCGTGGCCCGGTGAATCTTGGACTTCAGCATGGTGCGAAACATCAATTCCTCCAAGGTAATTCGTGGTTGCCGCCATTGGCTCCGTCTTGGTCGAAGGCAGACCCCACATTGGGGTGACCGTCGATCCCTGCGGATGCACCGATATCGATGGCGATGTTGTCCAACAATCTGGTCGTACCGAGCCGGCCCACCACCAGCATCCGGGCCGGCCCCGAAGCCGGTGCCGGACCCAGCCAGGGGTCCCGGACCTCCAGATAGTCGACGACGATGGCGGGTACCTCGTCGAGGACCGCCCGGGCCGCATCGAGTGCGGCGGCCGCGCCGTGCGGCGCGGAGTACTTGCCGGCGAGCAACGCCGCGGACAACGCCCCGGCCTGCTCACGCTGTTCGGCGTCCAGGTAGCGATTGCGCGACGACATGGCCAGACCGTCGTTCTCGCGCACGATCGGCACCGCCTGAATTCGCACGTCGAGGTCGAGGTCGTCGACCATCTGGCGCACCAGAACCAGTTGCTGATAGTCCTTTTCGCCGAAGAACCCGCGATCGGGGCGCACGATGTTCAGCAGCTTGAGCACCACCGTTAGCATCCCGGAGAAATGTGTCGGGCGGGAGCCGCCCTCCAGCTCCGCGCCGAGCGGCCCCGGGAGCACCGTCGTGCGCTGACCGTTCGGGTACATGTCGGCCGCGCTGGGCGCGAAGACGATGTCGACGTCCTCGCCGCGCAGCAGCTCGACGTCGGAGTCCAGGGTGCGCGGGTAGGCGTCCAGGTCCTCGCCCGCACCGAACTGCAAGGGGTTGACGAAGATCGACACCACCACGACCGCGCCGGGCACCTTCTTCGCCGAGCGCACCAACTCGAGGTGGCCCTCGTGCAGCGCACCCATGGTCGGCACGAGCATCACCCGGCGCCCGGTGGAGCGCAGCACCCGGGACACGTCCGACACATCGGTCGGATTGGTGTACAGGTTCAGCTCGCCGGCGGTGAACTTCGGCGGCCTGCGATCGGTCACTGCGCTCTCCCAGAGTCGGTCAACACGGCGAAAACTTCATTCGGGGCGTGGGCCCGCTGCGCGGTACGCAGCGACATGGCCCGATAGGCCTGCGCCAGTTGGGGATTCGCCTCTTCCATCGCGTGCAGGTGGGCCGCGACGGCGGCGCCGTCACCGCGGGCAACCGGACCCGTCAGCGCGCTCTGCCCGCGCTGCAAGGCGTTCTCCAGGGAGGCCCGCGCCAGCGGCGCGAGAATGCGTTCGGCGATACCGGCGGGGTCGCTGCTGACCAGTTCCTGCCCGAGCAGTTCCTGACCGGCCAGCGCGTCGCGCAGGGCTTCCACCGCATCGAGGACGACGGTGATGACGTGATTGCCGGCGTGCGCCAATGCCGCGTGATACAGCGTGCGGGCGTCTTCGCGAACCCGGAACGGTTCGCCGCCGATCTCGAGAACCAGGGACTGGGCGATGGCGTAGCCGACGTCGTCGGCTGCGGTGATGCCGAAACAGGTCTCCGACAGCCGGGCGATGTCCTCGTCCGCGCCGGTGAACGTCATGGCCGGGTGAATGGCCAGCGGGATACAGCCCTGCTCGGTCAGCGGGGCCAGCACGGCGATGCCGTTGGCGCCCGAGGTGTGCACGACGATGGTGCCGGGACGGACCGATCGGGTTGCCGCCAGGCCCGCGACGACGGACGTCAGCTCCGCGTCCGGCACGGCCAGCAGCAGCAGTTCAGCTTTGGCGGCGACGTCGTGAGCGGGCAGCACCTGGGTGTCGGGCAGGCGGCGCTCGGCACGGCCGCGCGAGGCACGGGATATCGCGCTACACGCGACGACGACGTGGTCGGCGCGCTCCAACGCGACACCCAGCGCACTGCCGACCCGCCCTGCGGAAATGATTCCGACAGTGAGCCGGGCCGGACGCAGTCCGTCGAGCTGCTTCATTGCAGCGACCTCACAATAGGTGGTTTCTCATCGTTCCAGTCCTGCTCAGCAGGTACCGGACGGTCACCGCAGAGCGTAGCTCAGTCCTCGCGCCGGCGTCGACGGCCGCCGCCGCTCGGGTTGGCCTGCAGCCGCGCCAGCAATTCGGCCGCCGGCTGCCCGCCAACGTGCTGACCTGCGGGTTCCTCGTCGGGTTCGGCACGGCGCCGCCGCCCGGATGTGACAGGGGTCTCTGCCGCGGGCGGTGCGGTAGCCGGTTCCGAGGGCGCCCCGTGGCGGCCCCGGCGCGGCGGTGCGGGGGCCGACGGGGGTGCCGGCGGGACGACCGGCAGGGTCATCGTCGGTTCGGGGCCGCGGTCCTGGACCGGCGGCACGGGCGGCGGAGGCGGTTCCGGCGTCACGGGCGCCCAGTTGCTGCCCGGCTGACCGGCCGGGATCCACTGGCCTTCGGCCGGGGTCGGCTGCCAATCGGACGGCGCCGGCTGCGGCGGACGACGGTGCGCTCCGCCGAACGGCGGCTGCGGCGGCGGAGGCGGCGGCGCCCACGGATCCGGTGGCACGTGCGGCTCGGCCGCCACGTCGATGATGGGGCTCTCTTCGGTGTTCGGCTCCGAAATCAGATCCTGGCGGTCCTCGGTGTCGATCCGGCTGGCAACCACGCGGCCGACCGGCGCGGCCTGCCCGGTGCGATCGGTCTCGAGCGCCGGGCGGTGCGCCAGGTCGGTGTCGAAGTAGAACTCGAGGTTCGCGCGCAGCGCGGCGAGTTCCGCGCGCAGCGCCGCGACCTCGTCGGCCGACTGGGCGCGCAGTTCCGAGGCCAGCTCACGGCGCAGGTGTGATTCCAGGGACAGTTCGTACTCGCGTCGCGCCGCGATCTCGCGGTCCAGCTGCAGGTCGTAGACGAGCTTGAGGTCCCGGGCCCGGGCCTGGTCCAGATCGGCCTGACGCCGGTAGATGAACGAGGCGAACGCCGCCGCCACCGCGGCCCACAGGGCAATGACCACAGCGAGTTTCAGCAACTCGACCTGATCGGTGAACACCAGAGCGGAGCTGGCGATGATCGCGAGCACCAACAACGCCGTCAGCAGCAACCAACCCGGCCTGCGGTTTGCACGCCTGCCGCGCGCTGCCCGAGTCGGATCGATCATGGGCTGACTGTACCGTTTTGCCTTCCCATCGCTGGTTGTCCGACACCCCGTCCGGACGGATCGTTACCTATTCGGTTGCGCCGTCAGACTTCTCCGGCGGGTCGAGTGGCGCGCGGCAGCAATGCTGCAGCCACAACCCGGCCACCACGAGGGTCAGCGCACTCACCGCTGCGACCGTCGCCCCCGGGAAATCGGCCGCGGCCACCCGCAGCTCGCCCCGCCGCGGTAGCACGTAGCCGAGTACTCCGAGCCACCAGCCGAGAGCCAGCGCACCGACCCAGGCCGACGCCTTGGCCACCACGACCGAGCGGGCGACCGCCAGCGGATGAATGCGGCCGGCCCCCACCCCGATGGCGCCATCCCTGATCTTGGCGCGCAGGTAGAACGCCCAGCCGGCCTCGGCGGCGGCAAAAACCAACAGCGACAATCCCGTCCACACCGTGATCGGCGGGAACCAGCGGTACACCAGGATCACCAGCAGGTAGGCGACAACCGCGGCCAGCGCCGTACCGATCGCCAGCTCCCGCTTCCGGGTGGGCCCCATCAGGGCACCAGTACCAGGTCAGTGCGGCGCACGCCGTCGCGTTCGCCGGCATCGAGCGCGGCCAGCAGGTCGGCAACCGGCGCCGCCCGCCCGTCCACCGTCAGTGCCGCGTCAGGGTCGACCGCCAGCCACGGCACCAGCACGAAGGCCCGTTGATGCGCCAGTGGGTGCGGCAGCGTCAGGGTCGGATCAGTTGAGCGCACTTCGGTGTCACCGTCGTGGCAGCTGACGATGTCGACGTCGAGAGTGCGTGGGCCCCAGCGTTGTTCACGCACCCGGTCCGCCACGTTCTCGAACTCGTGGGCCCGGTGCAACCAGCCCGGGCCGTCGAGCTCGGGATCGTCGGCCAGCAGGACGGCATTCAGGAACGGTCCCTGCGCGACACCGCCCCAGGCATCGGTTTCGTAAACCGGCGAGACGGCCCGGACCGCGTTACCCAACCCAGACACCACCGACTGCAGATGGGCAAGGCGATCACCCAGATTGGAGCCGATGGACAGGACCACGCTAGCCACGACCGGCACGCCTCGAGCGGCGGGCGACTACCGCAACGTCGTTGAAGGTCAACGGAATCGGCGCGCTGGGTTTGTGCAGCACCACCTCGACGGCGTGGACGCGCTGGTCGGCCATCACCGAATCGGCGATCTCGGCCGATACCGTCTCGATCAGGTTCCGCGGCGGCCCGGCGATGATGTCCGCCGCCTGCTGCGCCAGCGCGCCGTAGTCCAGCGTGTCCGACAACTCGTCGCTCAGCGCGGCGGCGGCCAGGTCGATCCACACCGTGATGTCGACGACGAAGTCCTGTCCGTCGCGGCGCTCATGGTCGAAAACCCCGTGGTTGCCACGAACGGTCAAGCCGCGCAATTCGATTCGATCAGCCAAGCCAGGCTCCCACCACTTTTACCGCGTCAACCGAAGCCTGCACATCATGCACCCGCACTCCCCACGCCCCGTGCTGGGCGGCCAGCGCCGAGATCACGGCGGTGGCGGTCTCGCGGCCGTCAGGTTCCCGCGGCGTGCCGTCGGCATCCGCTAGCAGGGTACCGAGGAACCGCTTGCGCGACGCGCCGACCAACACCGGGATACCGGTGGCGACGAGCTCGGGCAGCGCCCGCAGCAAGGCCCAATTGTGCTCCGCCGACTTGGCGAAACCCAGACCCGGATCGATGATCAGGTTGCCCGGCTCCACCCCGGCGGCGACCGCGTCGTCGACCGCGGCGAGCAGCTCGGCCCGGACATCGGCCACCACGTCGGAGTAATCGGGGATGCGGTGCGGGTGCTCGGCGTCGACTTCGCGCCAGTGCATGAGGACCCACGGCACCCGCGCGCCGGCCAGCAGCGGGGCCATGTCGGGGTCGGCCCGGCCGCCCGACACGTCGTTGACGATGTGGACACCGCATTCCAGGGCGGCTTCGGCGACGTCGGCGTGCATGGTGTCGATACTGACCGTGATGCCTTGGGCCACAAGCTCTTTGATGACCGGTAGCACGCGGCCGCGTTCGATCTCCGGGTCCAGCCTGGCCGCACCGGGGCGGGTGGACTCCCCGCCGACGTCGATGATCTGCGCCCCCTGGGAAGCCAGCGTCAGGCCGTGGGCGATCGCGCGATCGTGGTCGAGGAACCGTCCGCCGTCGGAGAACGAGTCGGCCGTGACGTTGACCACGCCCATCACGCGCGTCGGAAGTGCGCTCACTTCCGCAGGATCAGATCCAGCGCCTCGGCTCGCGACGACGCGCAGGTCTTGAACTGGCCGCGCACCGCCGACGTGGTGGTCACCGCGCCGGGCTTACGGACGCCGCGCATCGCCATGCACAGGTGTTCGGCTTCGATCACCACGATGGCGCCCTGCGGGTTCAGCTTGCGCATCAGGGCATCGGCGATCTGGCCGGTCAGCCGCTCCTGCACCTGGGGCCGCTTGGCGTACAGATCGACGAGGCGGGCGATCTTGGACAGCCCGGTCACCCGGCCGTCCTCACCCGGGATGTAGCCGACGTGCGCGACGCCGTGGAACGACACCAGATGGTGCTCGCATGTCGAGTACATCGGGATGTCTTTGACCAGCACCAGCTCGTCGTGGCCCTCGTCGAACGTCGTGTCGAGCACGCTGTCGGGGTCGGTGTACAACCCGGCGAAGATCTCCTCGAAGGCGCGGGCAACGCGGCCGGGGGTGTCCTGCAACCCGCCGCGGTCGGGGTCCTCGCCAACTGCGAGCAGCAGCTCACGTACCGCGGCTTCGGCTCGATCGTGATCGAACTTCGGCGGGGTGAGCCTGGCCGAATGGATCTGCGACCGCGTCATCTGTGCGCCTACTCGTCGTTGGGTTTGGCCGGCGGAGGTGCCGGCTGCTGCGGATACGGCTGGTAGCCCTGCGGCGGACCGGGCTGGCCCCAGCCCGGCTGCGGGTACCACTGGCCCTGCTGGCCATGGCCATGCTGCGGCGGCCAGCCCGGGGCCTGCCAGCCCGCGGGTGCGCCGTAGTTCGGCTGGGTCTGGCCGTGCTGCGGCTGACCGTTCGGTGCGGCGTGTGCGCCGTTGGTGCCGTTCACTCCGGCCGCGGCCTGGCTCGCGGCGGCGATGGCCGCCTTGAACGCCGGCTCCTGGACCGGCGGCGGCCACGGCTCGCCGCGCTCGATGGCCAGCTCGCCCGGCGTCTTGATGGGCGGCCGCTCCGACGGGATGCGGCCACCGAAGTCGTCGAACAGGGTCAGGCGGGGACGCTTCTCTACGTCGACCAGGATGCGCTCCAGGTCGGGGCGGTGCAGCGTCTCCTTCTCGAGCAGCTCGCCGGCCAGGGTGTCCAGCTGGTCGCGGTACTGCGTCAGCACGTCCCACGCCTCGGTGTGGGCGGCCTCGATGAGCTTGCGGACCTCGTCGTCGATGTCGCGGGCCACCTCATGACCGAAATCAGCCTGGGTGCCCATGGTGCGGCCCAGGAACGGATCGCCGTGCTCGGTGCCGTAGCGGACGGCGCCCAGCTTGGCGCTCATGCCGAACTCGGTGACCATGGCGCGCGCGATCTTGGTGGCGTTCTCGATGTCGGACACCGCACCGGTGGTGGGCTCGCGGAAGATCAGCTCCTCGGCGGCGCGACCGCCGATCGCCATGACCAGGCGCGCGATCAGTTCGGAACGGGTCTGCATGCCCTTGTCGTCCTCGGGGACGGCGACGGCGTGCCCGCCAGTGCGGCCGCGGGCCAGGATCGTCACCTTGTACACGGGGTCCAGATGCGGCATGGCCCAGCCGGCCAGCGTGTGCCCGGCCTCGTGATACGCGGTGATCTTCTTTTCCAGCTCGCTGATGATGCGGCCCTTGCGGCGCGGACCACCGACGACGCGGTCGACGGCCTCTTCCAGCGCCGGACCGGTGATCACCGTGGCGTTCTCGCGGGCCGTCAGCAGCGCGGCCTCGTTGATGACGTTGGCCAGGTCGGCGCCGGACATGCCGACGGTGCGCTTGGCCAGGCCGTCGAGGTCGGCGTCGGGCGCGATGGGCTTGCCGGCCGAGTGCACCCGCAGCACGGCCTTGCGGCCGGCCAGGTCGGGCGCCGAGACCGGGATCTGCCGGTCGAAGCGGCCGGGACGCAGCAGCGCCGGGTCCAGGATGTCGGGCCGGTTGGTGGCGGCGATCAGGATGACGCCCTGGCGGTCGCCGAAGCCGTCCATCTCGACCAGCAGCTGGTTCAGCGTCTGCTCACGCTCGTCGTGGCCGCCGCCCAGGCCGGCGCCACGCTGGCGGCCGACGGCGTCGATCTCGTCGACGAAGATGATGCAGGGGCTGTTCTGCTTGGCCTGCTCGAACAGGTCGCGCACGCGCGAAGCACCGACGCCGACGAACATCTCGACGAAGTCCGAACCGGAGATGGTGAAGAACGGCACCCCGGCCTCGCCGGCGACGGCGCGCGCCAGCAGCGTCTTACCGGTACCGGGCGGGCCGTACAGCAGCACGCCCTTGGGGATCTTGGCGCCCAGGGCCTGGTAGCGGCTCGGGTTCTGCAGGAAGTCCTTGATCTCGTACAGCTCTTCGACGGCCTCGTCCACGCCGGCGACGTCGGCGAACGTCGTCTTCGGCATGTCCTTGCCGAGCATCTTGGCGCGCGACTTGCCGAAGCCGAAGCCCATGCGGCCGCCGCCCTGCATGCGGGAGAACATGAAGAACAGGCCGACCAGCAGCAACAGCGGCAGCAGGTAGATCAGCAGCGAGCTGAGGATGCTGCCCTGGTTGACGACGGTCTTGGTCTTGACGTTCTTGGCGTTGAGCGCATCGAACAGCGGCACCGCGTAGCCCGTCGGGAACGACGTGATGATCTTGTTGCTGTTGTCGGTGTCCGCAGTGACGCTCTTCAGGTCGAGCCGAAGCTGCTGCTCCCGGTCGTCGATCTGGGCGCCGGTGACGTTCCCGGCGTTGATCTGGGCGACCGCCACGGACGTGTCGACCTGGTGATAACCACGCGTGTCATCACTGAAATAGAAGAAAGACCAACCCAGCAGCAACACGACCGCGACGACAGTCAGGGTGCGGATGACGTTTTTTCGCTTCATCGACATATTTCGGCCGGCGAATACTCGTCGGCCAGGTCCTTCCGATACACAGATGCGGGATAGTTCACAGGTTACCGCTATGCAAACGATCGGCAGTTCCCGGCAGTGGAACCGCTTTCCCGCCCGGACCGCCGCTGTGCTTTGGTGAGACCGTGATCACGTCCACCAAGCGGTTAGTCGAGACCGATCGAGTGCGCGACGTCGTCGCAGGCGATTACCGCGAGGTCATGATCGACGGTGCCGGGCACTGGCTGCAGCAAGAGCGTCCGGACGAGGTCAACGCGGTACTCATCGAATTCCTCGAGGGACTCGGACGTAAATAGCGCGTCGGTACGCTGAAACCCATGCCATTTGCGACCCGACGTACCGCCGCCCTCGCCCTCGCCGGACTTGCGATCGCCGGAGCCGTCGGCGTCGCCGGCTGTGGCTCCGACGACACCAAGCTCGCCGCCCGCCAGGTCACCGTCGTCGGCAACGGCAAGGTCCAGGGCACACCGGACACGCTGAACGTCACCGCGTCCATCGAGGCGACCGCACCCGACGTCACCGCCGCGATGAACCAGACCAGCAGCCGTCAGCAAGCCGTGATCGACGCGCTGACCGGTGCCGGTATCGACAAGAAGGACATCGCCACCAAGCAGGTCGAGCTGCAGCCCGACTACCGCGACTCCGTCATCACCGGGTACCGGGCCAGCAACACCATCGACATCAAGGTCCGCAAGCTCGACACCGCGTCAGACGTCCTGTCGAAGATCGTCACGGCCGGTGGCAATGCCACGCGGATCAGCAACGTCGCCTACTCGATCGACGACGACTCGCAGCTGGTGAAGGACGCCCGCACGCACGCCTTCAACGACGCCAAGGACCGCGCCCAGCAGTACGCGCAGCTGTCCGGGCTGAGCCTGGGCAAGGTGGTCTCCATCTCCGAGGCCACGGGCGGCACCACCCCGACGCCGCTGCCGGCCCCGCGGATGGCAATGGCCGAGGCCGTGCCGCTGTCCCCCGGTCAGCAGACCGTCAGCTTCTCGGTGACGGTGATCTGGGAGCTGGGCTAACCCGCCGCAGAGATTTCGACGGGGATCCCGTTCAGGACCGCGGTGCCCGACAAACGGTCCAGGTGGGTGCCGTCGTTGAGCTGGTTGACGTTGACGCCCGGGTGGCTGCTCGCGAGCTGCTGACCGGTGCCGCCACGGTTGTGGCCCCAACCGTGTGGCAGCGACACCACGCCGCGCCGCATCACGTCCGTCACCTCGATGGGGGCCAGCAGTTCACCGCCCGGGCCCTTGATGACGGCGACGTCGGTGAGGCCCAGGTCGGCGGCGTCGTCGGGATGAATCTGCAGGGTGCACCGGTTGGAGCCACCCGACAGCGCGGGCAGGTTGTGCATCCAGCTGTTGTTGGAGCGCAGGTGGCGCCGGCCGATGAGCAGGAAGCCGCCGGCCGAACGGCTCAGCGCCTCGCGCAGCCGTGCCACGTCGGCGACGATGGGCTCGGGTGCGAGTTCGATTCGCCCGCTTGGGGTTCGGAGCACCTCGGGAATCCGCGGCCGCATCGCCCCCAGGTCGATACCGTGCGGATGGGCCTTGAGCTTTTCGAGCGTCAGCCCGTCGGGCTTGGCGCCGAACGCGTCACCGTACGGCCCGAGGCGCAGCATCATGTCGAGCCGGCGTTCATAGCCCGGGCCCGTGGGCAGCATGGCGGTCAGTTCGTCGACGTCGCGTCCGGCGACCGGCGAATCGGGGTCCTGCGTCTCCTTGGCCAGCGTCGTGGCGATCACCTGCGCGTCGACCAGAGCGGGATCCGCTTGCGCCCCGATGCCGTACAGCACCAGCGCGATGCGGGACAGAATCTCGGCCTCGTCGGGCCGGTTGTCGAGCGGCAGCACCGGCGGTGAGTAGCGCACGTTGTTGCGCACCGCGAGGTTGTTCAGCAGCACGTCGAAGTGCGGGCTCTGCGCGGGCGGGGGCGGCGGCAGGATGACGTCGGCGTGCCGCGTGGTCTCGTTGAGATACGGGTCGACGGACAGCATGAATTCGACGCTGTCCAAAGCCTTGTCGAGGCGGTCACCGTCCGGCGCCGACAGCACCGGGTTACCGGCGATGGTGATCATCGCCTTGATCTGTCCGTCGCCCGCGGTGTCGATCTCCTCGGCGAGCGCGGCGGCCGGCAACTCGGACATCACCTCGGGGTAGCCGGAAACCCGACTGGTCCACCGCCCGGTCCGGAACCCGCGGCCGGGCTGCCCGGCTTTTCGAGGCCGCGGCGCCGGAACGGCCGCTCCCAGCGGGAACATCACGCCGCCGGGCCGGTCCAGATTGCCGGTGAGAACGTTGATCACGTCGACAAGCCAGCTGCCGATCGTGCCGAATTCGACTGTGGAGGTACCGATCCGGCCGTACACGGCCGCCGTCGGAGCCGCCGCGAGCTCGCGGGCCAGTTCGCGGATCTCGTCGGCCCCCACGCCGCAGGCCTGCTCGACGGCTTCCGGTGCGAAGTCGGCGGCCAGCGCCCGGACCTCGTCGACACCGATGATGTGCTCGGCGTTTCCGCCGAGGTCGACCAGACCTTCTTCGAACAACACGTGTACGACGGCGAGCAGCAGCGCCGCGTCGGTCCCCGGGCGCGGAGCCAGGTGACGGTCGGCGAGCTTGGCGGTCTGCGTGCGGGCCGGGTCGATGACGACAAGCTTGCCGCCGCGCTTCTTCAGCGCCCGGAGCTTGCCGGGGAAGTCGGCGGCGGTGGTGACGCTGCCGTTGGACACCAGCGGATTGGCGCCGATGATCACCAGGTGGTCGGTGTGGTCGAGGTCGGGCACGGTGAACGCACCCGGGCTGCCGAACATCAGGCCCAGCGCAACGTGTTTGGGCATCTGGTCGAGGGTGCTGGCGCTGAACACCTGGCGGGTGCCCAGGGCCTTGAGGACCAGCGGGGCATAGAGGGCGCCCGCAATGGTGTGTGCGTTGGGGTTTCCGAGGTACACCCCGACCGACGCCCCACCGTGCGCGGCGATGACGGCGCCGAGCCGTTCGGCGACGACGGCGTAGGCCTCGTCCCACGTCGCCTCGGTCAGCACGCCGTCGCGGCGCACGAGCGGACGGACGAGGCGGTCGGGGTCGTTGTCGAGCTCGCCGAAGCTGGCGCCCTTGGGGCAGATGAAGCCCGCGCTGAAGACGTCGTCGTGGTCACCCCGCGCGCCGGTCACCCGACCGTCGTCGATCGTGAGGGTCAGGCCGCAGGTGGCTTCACAGAAGGGGCAGATCCGGAGAGCGGTAGGCATGCCTGCGATTCTGCGCTCACTAGCGCTGTTCGTACACCTTCGGATCGAGCGTGCCGATGTAGGGCAGGTCGCGGTAGCGCTCGTCGTAGTCCAGGCCGTAGCCGACGACGAACTCGTCGGGGATGTCGAACCCGATGTGGGCAACGTCGATGTCGGCGCGCATGGCGTCCGGCTTACGCAGCAGCGTGCACACCCGCAGCGTGCGCGGGCCCCGGGTCGCCAGGTTGCGCAGCAACCAGGACAGGGTGAGACCGGAGTCGATGATGTCCTCGACGATCAGGACGTCGCGGCCGCTGATATCGCGGTCGAGGTCCTTGAGGATGCGCACCACACCCGACGACGAGGTCGACGACCCGTACGAGCTGACGGCCATGAACTCCAGCTGGGTTGGCAGCGGGATCGCGCGGGCCAGGTCGGTGACGAACATGACCGCACCCTTGAGCACCGTGATCAGCAGCAGATCCTGGTCGCCGGAGTCGGCGCGGTAGTCCTCGGCGATGAGCGCGGCCATCTCGGCGATGCGCGCCTGAACCTGCTCCTGAGACAGGAGAACGGACTTGATGTCACCCGGATACAGCTCCACGGCAACAGCGTGCCACGTCGCCTGGCCCAGTACCAAGACCGTCCCGCTCGGCGGTTGCTCACACCGGCCGGGCGGCCACTGTGAGCAGCCCGGCGCGACGAGTGACCACGAGTCGCTGGTAACGCAGCGGGGAGCTGACGGCAGCGCCGCCCTGCCCGCGCCAGTCACCGACGAGCGCGTCGACGGCGCGCAGCTGGACGTCGGTGAGCGCGGTCGCCCCGACGCTCAGCAGCCAGCCGCGGATCACCCGGCGGCGCAGCGCGGCGGGGAGGTCTTCAAGTCCGGCGACGGTCAGGCCGGCAGCGATGCCATGTACCGAGTCGGTGCGCAAGGCGGCCAGGTACCCGGCGGCCAGGGCGTCGAGCGCGTCGTTGTCCTCGCGCAACGCCGCGGCGGTGCGGGCCAGCGCGGGCGCGACGCCGCCGGCCAACACGTCCTCCAGCAGCGGCAGCACCTCGGCTCGCAGCCGGACCCGGGTGTATCTCGGGTCGGTGTTGTGCGGGTCCTGCCACGGCGTGAGGCCCAGCTCGGCGCAGGCGGCTTCGGTGTCGGCGCGGCGGACGTCGAGAAAAGGGCGTCCCCATGGCGGGTCCCAAACCCGCATGCCGGCAATGGATCTCGGGCCGGACCCCCGCCCCAGCCCGAGCAGCACCGTCTCGGCCTGATCGTCGAGGGTGTGCGCGAGCAGCACCGGCGCACCACCGCGAGCCGCGTCCAATGCGTCGTATCGCGCGGTGCGGGCCGCGGCTTCCGGACCGCCGTCGGTACCCACGCTGACGCAGATCACTTGCGCGTCAACGCAACCCAGTTGCCGGGACTGTGCCGCGGCGGCAGCCGCCACGTCGGCCGAACCGGTTTGCAGGCCGTGGTCGACGATCAGGGCGGTCGTCGGTTTGACGGCGGCGGCGACGGCGGTCAGCGCCAGCGAGTCCGCACCACCCGAAAGCCCGACGCACCACCGGTCGGCCGGATGCCGGCGCGCGAACGCCATGACCGCAGGGCGCAGCCTGCTCAGAGCACTCGATCGATCCATCGCCGCGGCTCGTCGATTTCGGTTGGCAGCGGCAGGGTTTCGGCATCGGTCCAGATCGCGTTGAACCGCTTCATCCCGACGGTCGACACCACCTCGTCGACGAACTTCTTACCGCGGGTGTACTGCGCGATCTTGGCGTCGACCCCGAGCAGGGCGCGGAGGATCCGTTGCAACGGAGACTGTTTGCGGTGCCGGCGTTCGTCGAACCGGCTCCGGATGGTGGCGACCGACGGCACCACCGCCGGGCCGACGGCGTCCATCACATGGTCGGCATGCCCTTCCAGCAGCGTCCCCAGCACCAGCAGCTGATCGAGCGCACGCTGCTGCTCATCGGACTGCATGATTCGCATGATGCCCAGAATGCCTTGCGAATTCGCGTCGGTCTCGCCGTCACGCTGCGCCCGCACATACGCGGCCAGCCGGCCGGCGATGTCGCCGGTATCCAGACCGGAATCGTCGGTCAGCACGGCCAGCGCCTGCGACATGTGCTCGGTGAGCCACGGGTTCGCGCGGAACTGCACGCGGTGCGTCACCTCGTGCAGGCACACCCAGAGCCGGAAGTCAGCGGGGTCGACCATCAATTGCCGTTCGGCGGCAAGCACATTCGGGGCGACCAGCAACAGCTCACCGCCGTTGGAGCCGAACGGGTCGTACTGCCCCAGGATGCCCGACGACACGAACGCCAGCACCGCACCCGTCTGCGCACCGGTGACCCGGCCGGCCAGCATCGCGGCAACGCCTGTGGGCCTTGCGGTTTCGCCGCCGGTCATCACCCGCATGGATTCGGTGGCGGCGCGCACCCAGTCCTGCCTGTCGACGACGCGGGCCTCGGGGACCTCCGCGCCCTCGTTGAGCAACGTCACCTCACGCACCGGGAGCTCGGCCCGGCGGGCTGATTCGGCGAGCTGCTCGCACACCTGGTTGCGGGTGTAGTCCGTGGTCTCCGGTTCGGGGCGGGTCAGCTTGGCCCCGACCGTGGCGGCGAAGCCCCAGTCGACGGCGCGACCGACGGTCGGCTTCCGGCTCACGAGCCGCACCCGCAGGACCGGAACGCCGCAGCCAGGGCGTCCAGCGCGGTACGTCCCTCCGGGCCGGCGTTGTTCGAGATGAGCGCGAAGGTCAGGACCCGTCCGCTCTGATCGGTGACGATGCCCGCCAGCGCGTTGGTACCGGTGAGCGAGCCGGTCTTGGCTCGCAGGTATCCGGCGGACGGGGTGTCGGCGTAGCGGTTCCACAGTGTGCCGCTGCCGCCGGCGATCGGCAGCACGTCGAGCAGCGGGCGCAGCCGGGGTTCGCTGTTGCCCGCGGCGGCGTTGACGACGTCGTCGAGGACCGTCGCGGTGAGCCGGTCGTTGACCGACAGGCCGCTGGCGTCGAACAGCGTCGCACCCGAGGTGGCCAGTCCGGCTTTCGACAACTGACCGAGGACGGCGCGGACCCCGCCGTCGAAACTCTGCGGCTGGTTCACCGCGGCGGCAACCTCGCGACCGATCGACTCGGCCATCACGTTGTCGGAGGCGCCCATCATCTCGCGCAGGCGCTCGAGGAGCGGCGGCGACTGCACCGCCGCGATCTGCTGACCACCGGCGGGTGTGGTGCGGACCGTCACGTTGGCGGGGTCGACCCGCAGCGCCGCCGCCAGCGCCCGGCCGGCATCGAGGGCCGGGGTCGTGGAGCGCCTGGATTCCACCGTGGTCGGCTGCACACGACCGGCGTCGACCATCACCGACTGGATGGGCGCCCAGTCGCCGCCCTCGATGTCGGCGACGTCCCAGCCCGGCGCCATCGTCGGGCCGGAGTAGAGGCTGATGTCGACCTGAACGGCCCGGGGCGTGACGCCCGCCTTGCGGACCTGGTCGGCCAGGTCGGAGATCCGGGCCGCATCGCCGTACCAGGTGTCGGTGCCGGGCGGCGCGGCGGACAGCGTCGGGTCTCCGCCGCCCTTGAGCACCACGACGCCCGGGGTGTCACCGGACAGGACAGTGGTGGTCAGCCGGGCATTGCGGTCGAGAGTCAACAGGGCCGCGGCCGCCGTCAGCGTCTTGTTGGTGGACGCGGGCTGCAGCGGGAGGTTCTCACCCAGTGCCCACAGCTGGGTGCCGGTGATGGCGTCGGTGATGCGGCCGCCGAGCGCGCCGAGATTCGGATTGGCGGCCAGCGGTGCCAGCACGGCGGCCAGCTGCGCGGGCACCGGCTCCGCGGCGGCGTCGGACACCGGCTGAACCCCGGGCCGGGGCGAGACGAGGGCAGGTTGCGGCTTGACGGTCGCCCCGGCGGCCGGCACGGCGTCGTGCCGCGTCAACACCGCGGCCGCTGCCACGAGCGCGGCAACCAGCACCAGAACTGCCACACCGATCACCACATGGGTCGATCGGCGCCACCGGGTGGGCCGCATGTTGCTCCTGAACTCGTACGGGTCACTGAGCAGGGTATCGCTCGTCTAAGGTGTACCCGGTTATCAGCACAGAGCTAAGGAGCCTCCCGGTGGAGCACGAAGTCGTCATCGAGATCCCCAAGGGTTCGCGGAACAAGTACGAAGTGGACCACGAGACCGGACGAGTGAAGCTCGACCGCTACCTGTTCACCCCCATGGGCTACCCCACCGACTACGGGTTCTTCGAGAACACCCTCGGCGAGGACGGCGACCCGCTGGACGCGCTGGTACTGCTGACCGAGTCGGTCTTCCCGGGCTGCATCGTCGACGCCCGACCGGTCGCCATGTTCAAGATGACCGACGAGGCCGGCGGCGACGACAAGCTGCTGTGTGTGCCCGCCGGTGACCCGCGCTGGGACCACATCCAGGACGTCAGCGACATCTCGCAGTTCGAACTCGACGCCATCAAGCACTTCTTCGTCCACTACAAGGACCTGGAGCCGGGCAAGTTCGTCAAGGCCGCCGACTGGGTGGGCCGCAAAGAGGCCGAAGAAGAGCTGGCCCGCTCGATCGCCCGGTTCGAAGAGCAAGAGCACTAGTCTTTCGCTTTCGTCGGTCCTGACCCGCCGTATCCTGGAGTCCAGCGGCGGGTCAGGAATTCGGCGATGGAATGGTTCACAGCACCCGAATACTGGTTCAGCCGGCTGGTGCTGGAGCGCGGCATCGCCGGCGTCTATCTGATTGCATTCGTCTGCGCCGCAAGACAATTCCGGGCCCTGCTCGGCGTACACGGCATGTTGCCGATTCCGCGGTATCTGTCTGAGGTCCCGTTCCTGGAGGCACCCAGCCTCTTCCATTGGCACTATTCCGACAGGTTTTTCGCCGCCGTCGCGTGGCTGGGTGCCGCGCTGAGTGCTGCGCTGGTCGCGGGCGCCGGCGATCTCGTACCGCTGTGGGCAGTGATGCTCAGCTGGCTGCTGCTGTGGGTCCTGTACTTGTCGATCGTCAACGTCGGACAGCGGTGGTACGCCTTCGGCTGGGAATCACTCCTGCTGGAGGCCGGATTCCTCGCGGTGTTCCTCGGCAACGACTCTGTTGCGCCGCCGGTGCTGGTGATCTGGCTGGCGCGGTGGCTGGTGTTCCGCACCGAGTTCGGAGCCGGGCTCATCAAGCTGCGCGGTGACCGGTGCTGGCGCGACCTGACCTGCCTCTACTACCACCACGAGACCCAGCCCATGCCGGGTCCGCTGAGCTGGTTCTTCCATCACCTGCCCAAGCCGCTGCACCGCGTCGAGGTGGCGGTCAACCATTTCACCCAGCTCGTGGTTCCGTTCGGGTTGTTCGCGCCGCAGCCCGTGGCCACTGGCGCGGGCGTGATCGTGGTGGTCACCCAGCTCTGGCTGGTGATATCCGGCAACTACGCGTGGCTGAATTGGCTGACGATGGTGCTGGCGTTCAGTGCGGTAGTGGGGCCGATGCCCATGACCGCCTTGGCCGCACCGCCGACATGGTTCGTGGTGCTCGTCATCGCGTTCAGTGTCCTGGTCGTGGTGCTGAGCTACTGGCCGGTGCGGAATCTGCTGTCGCCGCGGCAACGCATGAACGCATCGTTCGACCCACTGCACCTCGTGAACACGTACGGCGCCTTCGGCTCGATCGGCCGCATCCGCCGCGAGGTGGTGATCGAGGGCACCTCCGACCCTGAAATCACCGACGAAACCGTTTGGCGGGAATACGAATTCAAGGGCAAGCCGGGCGCTGTCGGCCGGCTGCCGCGGCAGTGGGCGCCCTATCATCTGCGTCTCGACTGGCTGATGTGGTTCGCCGCCATCTCACCGGCCTACGGCCGCCAGTGGTTCGTCGGGCTCCTGGAGCGCCTGCTGCGGGGCGACGCCGCGACGCTGAAGCTGCTGCGCCACAACCCATTTCCCGATTCGCCGCCACGCTATGTCCGGGGTCGACTCTTCCGCTACCGCTACACCACTGCGCGCGAACTGCGGCAGGACCACGAGTGGTGGCACCGCACCGCCGAAGGCGAGTTCTTCCCGCCGGTCACCTTGCCGGACTAGCGCGCCGCTTCGATACGGCCGGCCAGCATCGCGGTCCAGTCCGCGATGTACTCCTCATCCGGGGTGTCCACCTGCGGAGCGTGAAAGACGACGCACGCGGCCTGCTTACCCAGCAGCGCGTTGACCCCGACCACGGCGATCCGTCTCGCCTCAGTCGGATCGAGACCGGGCGCGCAACCGCCGATCCAGTCGGTCAGTTCGTTGTACAGGCCGTCGACCAGGGCGGCGTAGGCGGCTGTGAGCCGATCCGATTGATCCGCCGGTGTGCGAGCCGCGACCTGCAGGAACTGGCTTTCCTGATTCAGCACACGCAGCACGTACCGCCCGAGCAGCGTGAGTTCTGTCCGCAGCTCCCCCTCGCCGGCGAACAGTGCGCTGATGTCGTGCATCGCCCGGCGCCGGTCCAGCTGTCGGTCGATCCCCGCCGCGAGGACGGCTTCCTTGGTCTTGAAGTGGTTGTACAGCGCCCCGCAGCC
Organism: Mycolicibacterium sp. CBMA 226; assembly: GCF_009729075.1. Taxonomy (GTDB): domain Bacteria; phylum Actinomycetota; class Actinomycetes; order Mycobacteriales; family Mycobacteriaceae; genus Mycobacterium. The sequence goes on from NZ_VTGY01000033.1 coordinate 124,216, forward strand.
GGGCACCAGGCCGGCCGCCTTCTCGATCTGCGTGATGCTGGTGGCTTTGTAGCCCTGCTCACCAAACAGCCGCATGGCCTCGGTGACCAGCCGTTCCTTCGTCGAGGTTTCCACTGTTGACTCCCACCATTGACCGCATATAAGAAGGGTCATATATTTCGTACTAGGTCACCATACAACGCTGGGAGGCGCAATGACCGGGAATGTGCCGCGCGGACGCATTCGCCGCACCATGCCGGTCGCCGGCTTCACCGCGCGCGCCGCGGGCGGTCGCATGGTCGCGGCCATGCGGGAGAAGGCCGGTAACGCCGGCGCCGTCGAACGGTTCCACGAGCGCACCGCCGAGCAGTACGCCGAACTCCTCGGCCACTCCAAGGGCGTGTTGATGAAAGCCGGCCAGTTGGTGTCGATGGTCGACGCCAATGCCATTGGCGCCGGCGAACTTACGCCGTACCAACGGGCGCTGACACGGCTACAGGCCGACGCGCCACCCATGGACACGGCACTGGCCCGACGCGTCGTGGAGGACGACCTGGACCGGCCCATCCCGGCGGTGTTCGCGTCGTTCTCCGACGAACCCATGGCAGCCGCGTCCATCGGCCAGGTCCATCGGGCCACCCTGCACGACGGCCGCGACGTCGCAGTGAAGATTCAGTATCCCGGTGTGGCACAGGCCATTCGCGATGACCTGTCGAACATCGAACTGCTGGCGACGATGTTCCGATTCGCGGCCGGGGCCGCCGGTGCACTCGGAGCGTCGCTACCCGACGTCACGTCGATATCCGCGGAGATCTCCGAACGCATCTCCGAAGAGATCGACTACCGCCGCGAAGCCGCACACATCACCGCATTCAGCGAACTCTGGCGTGATCACCCCTACATCCGCGTCCCCGAACTGGTCGGCGAGGCATCCGGCGACCGCGTCCTGACCATGACGTACCTCGACGGACTGGATTGGGCCGCAGCCCAAGACGCCGAGCAAGACACCAAGAACACCTGGTCTGAGGTGATCGCGCGGTTCGTCACCGGCTCCTACCGGCACGGCCACCTGTTCCATGCCGACCCGCACCCGGGCAACTACCGATTCGGCAACGACGGGACCGTCGGCTTCGTCGACTTCGGTTGCGCGAAGGTGCTTCCCGAGGACCAGCGCCGACGCATCGTGAACCTGATGCGCTGCGCGGTCGAAGGGCGCCGCGACGACCTGCGGTCGAGCATGGTCGAAAGCGGTTTCTTCGCAGCCGATTCCGTGCTGACCGCCGACGACGCGTACCGCTGGTGGGAGGGCATCATCTACGAGATCCTGGCACCGCAGCCGGTCACCTACACCGACGAGGCCTCGCGGCGGGCCATCGCCTCGATGCTGGACGTCCGCGAGGCCGACCACCCCATGCGGCACATCACGGTGCCCGCCGATTTCGTGTTCTTCTCGCGCCTGAACCTGTCGATGAACGCGATTTTCACGGCATTGAACGCCACCTTCCACGCCCGCGGAATGCTCGACGAGATGGACGGCGTCGCCGCGCCCGTCACCGACCTGGGCCTCGAACACGAGGCGTGGGTGCAGCGCCGCGGTCTGCCGCACGGAATGGACGACCATGAGCACCACTGACCTCACCAGCCCTGCCGCCGCCCGGCTGCCCTGGGACGCCGCGAATCCCTACGTGTTCTACGACGCCCGCCGGCGCGACGGCGATGTCGTATGGGACGACGTCGCCCAGGGCTGGCTGGTCCTGGGCTACGACGCGGCCCGGCAGGTGCTCGGCGGGACCGGCTGGACCAGTGATCCACTGGCCAATCCGGTGGCCCGCGCGTCGATGACCATGCTGGCACCGGACTTCGCCAAAGCCTCGATGCTTTTCACCGACGGCGCCGACCATGACCGGCTGCGCGGCGCGGTCCGGGACGCGTTCACCCGCACCACGGTGGCCGGTCTGGCCGAGGGCGTGGAGACGATCACCGCCGAGGTCATCGCACAGGCACCCGCCGGTGAGACGTTCGATTTCATGTCGCAGATCGCACTGCCGCTGCCGATCGCGGTGGTCGGCGAATGGCTCGCTCTCGACCCGGGCCACGCGGCGTCACTGCGCGAGCTGTCGCCGTCGATCATCCGCATGCTGGGCACCCTGGCCGATCCCGTGGAGGTGGCCGAGGGGTTCGGTGCCGCCGCCGCGCTGATGGCCGAGTTTCTGCCGCTGGCCGCCGACCGACGGGCCCACCCCGGTGATGATCTGTTCAGCTTCATCGCCACCGATCCCGAACTGTCACTGGACGATGTCGTGGTGACGGCAATCCTGATCGCGGTCGCCGGGCACGAGACCACCGCGAATCTCCTTGGCGCAGGCCTGATTCGACTGGTGAACGAACAGATCGACACCGTCGACGGGGCGGTGATCACCGAGCTACTGCGGCTCGATGGTCCGGTGCAGTCGACGGTGCGCACCGCCACCGAGGACCACCGGCTGGCCGGTGTCGACATCGCGGCCGGCGACAGCGTCGTCGTCGTGGTGGCGGCCGCCAACCGCGACCCGGCGGTGTTCACCGAACCCGATCGCTTCCGGCTGGGCCGCACCGGCCCCGCCCCGGTGGCGTTCGGGTACGGGGCCCACTACTGCCTGGGTTCCGCACTGGCCCAGCTGGAGCTGACCGTCGCATTGCGGGAAGCCGTTGCCCGCCGGCCGGTTATCAGCGGGGCCGTCACGTGGCGTGATACCCCGGCCATCCGCGGACCGCTAACGTTGCCGGTGGCGTTCCGCTGATGCGGGTGTTCGTGACCGGCGGGACGGGCGCCATCGGCATCCATGCCGTGCCCGCGCTGGTCGCGGCCGGCCACCCGGTCACCGCGCTGGCCCGCAGCGACGCCAAGGCCGCGGCGTTGCGCAGTCAAGGCGCTGAACCGGTTTCGGTGTCACTGTTCGACCGCTGCGGATTGGCCGATGCCTTCGCCGGCCACGACGCGGTGATCAATCTGGCGTCAGCGCTCCCGTCGACCACTGCGTTCATCCGCAAGTCTGCGTGGGCCGAATGTGAGCGAGTCCGTTCCGAGGGTTCCGCCGCCGTCGTTGATGCCGCCCGGGATGCGGGCATTCAGAACATGATTCAAGAATCCGTCGCGATGATCTACCGCGACGGCGGATCGACGTGGATCGACGAAGACCACCCCGTCGACCACTACCCGATCACCCGCGGCAACCACGCCGCCGAGGCCAGCGCACGACGGTTCGCCGCCGCCGGCGGGCAGGCGACGGTCCTGCGGTTCGGCGTTTTCTACGGTCCGCATGCCGCGCACAGTGAACAAATCCTCGATCTGGCCAAGTGGCACATCGGTTTTCTGCCCGGCCGCAGCGACTCCTACATCTCATCGATCCACATCGTGGATGCGGCGAATGCCGTCGTCGCAGCACTTGCCGCGCCGGCGGGTACGTACAACATCGTCGATGACAGGCCGCTCACGAAACGCGAGTACGCCGACGCCTGCGCCGCCGCCGTCGACCGTCGCATCTGGATCAGCGGGCCGGGACGGTTGGGGCTGCTGCTCGGTGACCGGCTCACCTCGATAACAAGGTCGCTTCGGGTGCGCAACAAGCGTTTTCGTGACGCCTCCGGTTGGCGGCCCCGCTATCCCAGCGCCGCCGAGGGTTACCGCGCGATGGCGAAGTCAGGCTGAAACACATTCCGACGGAGCGGATTCGCACCACGGTGTGACGCCACGGAAGTGGTACCGATGCGTGGCAATCCACCGGTAGACCCGCTCTTGGACCGCGCCGACTCCCGGAATGCCGTAGACCCACAACGGCAATCGGGTGCCGAGTGCCGCCGACACCGCCGCATTGGCCGCCTTGGCGCCGCCGAGCACTTCGCCCGATGAGTCCAGCCACCACACCGATTCCATGAGATGTTCCGGTGCTACGCCGAGGCGCTCGGCGGTGCCGGGCTTCTGCAACGGTTCGGTGCGGAGCCGGCCGGTTCGGTTCATTCGCAGCAACTGATTACGCGCGCGGGTACACATTCCGCACTTGCCGTCGAAGAACAGCACACCGTCCATGACTTCATCATGCGCCGCCGAGCGCCGTCCGCGGCCGTGAGTCGCCACACATCTGGGCTAGTGACGCAGAACGCGAGGCCGCGATCCCTCGTCGATGATCGCGAGGTGGACCCGACGGGTCAGGATCTGCAGTCCCGTCGGCATCGGCGGCGCTGTTGAGGTGTAGACCGCACCGGTTGGGGTGGTCAGCTCGGTGGTGTGCCGCCCATACCGGTCATAGGTGGTACGGGCGTGCCAGCCGGGTTCTTCTTTGACGTAGTTGCAGTGTTCGCAGAGGCCTTGCCCGTTGTGTGCAGCGGTGAGCCCCTTCGCCACGTGCGGGGTGACGTGGTCGAGGTGCCGAATCGACGCGTTGCAGTACGGGGTACGGCAGGTTTGGTCGCGGGTCGCGATGAACCGGGCCAGGCCCTTTGGGAAGGTCCGGGACTTCGATTCCATCGCCACCAGATTGCCTGTGGCCGGTTGTGCGTACAGCCGCCGCAATGACGCTTCGGCTTGCTCGTTGAGCACGGCGCGTTCAATGAGTTGGCGAGCCAAGACCGCAGGGATAGGACCATGGCCTTCCAGGTGCGCCGGTTCGGAGCCGCCGGCGAGCAACGTGTCGTCAGAGAGCACCAGGTTGACCGCCACCGACGCCGGCGTGGTGAGCGGGTTGCGACCCGTGACACGTTCGACCACGGTGTCGGCCATGATCTGACTGCAGGTCCGCCCGTCGGCGCGGCCATCGCGTGCGGCCTCGCCGGCGGCGGCCTTCAGCGCCCCGTGCGTCTCGTAGGCCTCGACCACCGGCAGCACCACCGTCAGGTACGCCATCCCGTCGGGAGCGGGCCGGATGGTCGCGCGCCGCCCACTCGGGGCCTGCCGAATCTTGTCCAGTACGGCTTCCCGGTCGAGCCGATAGGCGATGCGCTTTGCCCGGGCCGTGATCTTCTTGTCGCCCAGTCCCTCCAGATCCCCGGGTTCGGCGCACATCCGGGCATCCAACTTCGCTCGATCAGCCGGCGATAGGCAGGCCGCTTCGCGGCAGATCAACCCGGCCCGCCATTCCGATAGTGCCCCGGATTCGAGTGCTCCGAGGGTGTGCGGCATGCCAGTGGTCAGCATTCGTGCCGTGGCCAGGTACTGCTTGCCCTGATGAGGCGATTGACGCCGGGCCAGCCCGATCTCGGTCCCCAGACCCCGCCGAGACGCCTTACCGTCGGCCTGCCGGACCGCATCCCACGCCGCGGTCACGCGCACCTGCTGCGCGGCGACCAGACCCTTGAGTCGTTCGAGTTCAACGAGCTGATCCCGCAGTGCCGCCTCCCCGGCGTCGGGATGAATCTCCCTCAAGTCTTCGAACATACGTTCGACTCTATCGGATACATGTGATGCACGCCAGACCCCAGATAAATGAATTTGCCCCGCTGTAACACAAGGAAATCTGCCCGTACCCTGCGGATTCGATGATGGCTGTGTGTTGATGCATCAGGGAATCGGTCTCGACGCGTTCAACGCCATGCCGAAGCAGCGGGCGGTGCACGCACTGTACGAATGCTGCTACAGCGTGCCCCTGGCCGGCAGTCTGGCCGACGGACGCGCCTACGCAGACCACGACCACCTGTTCCGGCGGGCCGACGACCTCCTGTTCGGGCTCGCCGACTCCTCGGTGGACGCGATTCTGCAGGCCTACCCGCAGGTCGGGCGGCGGCCCGGCAGCGCCCGCTCGCAGTTCGAGCAGTGCGCGGTGTGCGACCGCGACGCCGATCTCATGGCAACCCTGACCGCGCACGCCGCGACCTACCGGGACCACTTCGGCTTCGATTTCGTGATGTTCGTCGGCGCCATGAGCGCCAACGAAGTGCTGACCCACATGGCCGACCGCATGCACAACGACCACGAGACCGAGCGCAAAGTGGTCCGGAACGAGCTGGCCCGCATCAACCGGACCCGGCTGGAGCGCATGCTCGGACCCGAGGGCGGCTACAACAACTGGTAACGAAGACGCCACGGCACGCCCGCCGTCAGGTACCGTTCGCCAAGCCTTAGTAGTTTGTACCCGTGCATCAGGAGATCCCCCCGCAGTACGTGCGTTCGGCGAACGCGCCGCAGGCGCGGACGCTCATCGACATCCTCTACGCCACAGCTGATCAATATCCCGATGCACCAGCCATCGACGACGGCACCGTCCAGCTCACCTATGCCGAGCTGATCGCCGACGTCGAGGAGAGCGTGGCCTGGCTGGCCGCGCGGGGCATCGGACGCGGCGACCGCATCGGCATCCGCATGCCGTCGGGCAGCTATGCGCTGTACGTGTCGATTCTCGCGACCCTGGCCACCGGCGCCGCCTACGTCCCGGTCGACGCCGACGATCCCGAGGAGCGCGCCGCGCTGGTCTTTGGGGAAGCCGGCGTCGTCGGCATCATCACCGAAGAAGGCCTGGTCCGCGGCCCCGGCTCGACCCGTGGCTGGCAGGCCGGCAGCCCGCTGACCCGCGACGACGCCTGGATCATCTTCACCTCCGGCTCCACCGGAACCCCGAAGGGCGTCGCGGTGACGCACCGGAATGCGGCCGCGTTCGTCGACGCCGAGGCCGAGATCTTCTTGAAGGACAACCCGCTGGGCCCGGGCGACCGCGTGCTGGCGGGCCTGTCCGTGGCGTTCGACGCGTCCTGCGAAGAGATGTGGCTGGCCTGGCGCTACGGGGCGTGCCTCGTCCCGGCGCCACGGTCGCTGGTGCGCAGCGGCATGGACCTCGGCCCGTGGCTCGTGTCCCGCGACATCACCGTCGTCTCGACGGTCCCGACGCTGGCCTCGCTGTGGCCGGCCGAGGCCCTGGAGGCCGTGCGCCTGCTGATCTTCGGCGGCGAGGCCTGCCCCCCAGAACTCGCCGAGCGACTGGCCGTCGAAGGCCGCGAGGTGTGGAACACCTACGGGCCCACCGAGGCCACGGTCGTCGCCTGCCTCGCACCGCTCGGCGGTGGCCCGGTCAGCATCGGGCTGCCGCTGCCCGGCTGGGACCTTGCTGTCGTCGACAAGGACGGGCTGCAGGTCGGCTACGGCGATGTCGGCGAACTGGTGATCGGTGGCGTCGGCCTGGCCCGCTACCTGGACCCGGAGAAGGACGCCGAGAAGTACGCCCCCATGGAGACCCTCGGCTGGGGCCGCGCATACCGCAGCGGTGACCTGGTCCGACTCGAAGCCGACGGCCTCTACTTCCAGGGCCGCGCCGACGATCAGGTCAAGGTCGGCGGCCGGCGCATCGAACTCGGCGAGGTCGACGCCGCACTCGTCAACCTCCCGGGCGTCAGCGGCGGCGCCGCCGCGGTACGCAAGACGGCCACCGGCACTCCCCTGCTGGTCGGCTACATCGCCAGCGCCGACCCCGAATTCGACATCATCAAGGCCCGCAAGGAGTTGGCCCAGTCGTTGCCGGCGGCGCTCGTTCCGCGGCTCGTCCTCGTCGACGAATTGCCCACGCGCACATCAGGAAAAGTCGATCGCAACGCGCTGCCCTGGCCCGTCGACTCCGCGGGCGACGACAGTCCCGACCTGGACGGCACCATGGGCTGGCTCGCCGGGCTGTGGCGCGACGTCCTGGCCTCCCCGGTCGACGGACCCGGCGCCGACTTCTTCGCGCTCGGCGGCGGCTCGTTGTCCGCGGCACAGCTCGTCTCGCTGCTGCGCGAGAAGTACCCGCAGGTGACCGTCGCCGACCTGTACGACCACCCCCGCCTGGGCTCCCTGGCCGGCTACCTCGATGAACTCGACCCGCCGCCGGTGGTCGAAACCCGAAGCGTCACACCCGTTCCACTGACGACGCAGCTGATCCAGACTCTCGTCGCCATCCCGCTCGCGACCCTGGCCGGCATGCAGTGGGTCGTGTGGCTGGCGCTGCTCAACAACGTCGCCGCGGCGCTGCACCTGCTACCCTGGGCCACCACCGTCAACTGGTGGTGGATTCTGGTCGGGTTCCTGGTGTTCGTCACGCCGATCGGCCGGATGGGCATCGCCGTGTTCTGCGCCCGGGGCCTGCTGTCCGGACTGGAACCGGGCACCTACAAGCGCGGCGGCTCCGAGCACCTGCGGGTCTGGCTCGCCGAGCGACTCGGCGAGGCCAGCGGTGCCGAAAACCAGGCCGGCGCACCGTGGTTGGTGTACTACGCCCGGGCGCTCGGCAACAAGGTCGGCGACGGTGTCGACCTGCACTCGGCGCCGCCGGTCACCGGCATGCTCACCCTCGGCGACCGTTGCTCGGTCGAGCCCGAGGTCGACCTCACCGGGCACTGGATCGACGGCGACCTGTTCCACGTCGGGCCCATCAGCATCGGCAACGACGCCACCATCGGTGCCCGCACGACCCTGCTGCCGGGCGCGGTGGTCGGCAAGAACGCCGACGTCGCACCAGGTTCCGGCGTGATCGGCAAGGTGAAGGCCGGGCAGTACTGGAAGGGTTCGCCGGCGATCAAGTCCGGCAAGGCCCACCACCCGTGGCCCGACGAGCGGCCGGGTCGCGCACCCATCTGGGTGGCGATGTACGGGCTGACGTCGGTACTGCTCGGCGGATTGCCGATCCTGGCCCTCGCGGCCGGACTCGCCGTGCTGATTCTGCCGGTGCGCCATACCCATTCACTGCCGGAGGCGATCCTGCCGGTGACCTTGTGGACGCCTGTCGCAGCGGTCGTCGCGATGGCGGTGTACGCCGTGCTGACCGTGATCGGGGTCCGTCTGCTGGCCCTCGGCCTGACCGAGGGCTACCACCCGGTGCGCAGCCGGGTGGGCTGGCAACTGTGGGCCACCGAGCGGCTGATGGACGCCGCCCGCAACTACCTGTTCCCCATCTACGCGAGCCTGCTGACGCCGTGGTGGCTGCGAATCCTCGGCGCGAAAGTCGGTAAGGACACCGAGATTTCGACGGCGCTGCTGACGCCCAAGTTCACCGAGGTGCTCGACGGCGCGTTCCTGGCCGACGACACCATGGTGGCTTCGTACGAACTCGGCGGCGGCTGGATTCACGTCGCCAAGGCGACCGTCGGCCGGCGCGCGTTCCTGGGCAACTCCGGCATCACGCAGCCCGGTCGCCGCGTCCCCGACGACGGACTGGTCGCCGTGTTGTCCGCCACGCCGCACAAGGCCAAGGCCGGCTCGTCATGGCTGGGCAGCCCGCCGATCCGGTTGCGCCGCCAGCCGACCGAAGCGGATGCGCTGCGTACCTTCCACCCGTCGCTGCGTCTGAAGCTGATGCGGTCGACGGTCGAGACGCTCCGCATCGTCCCGGTGATGGTGACATTCGGCATCGGTGTGGCGGTCCTCGGCGTCCTGCAGGCCCTGGCCGGCGAGTTCGGCTGGGTGTGGGCGTCTTTGGGCGCCGGCCTGGTGCTGCTGAACGCGGGTGCCATCGCCGGTGCCATCGCCGTCGTCGCGAAATGGTTGATGGTCGGGCGCATTCGGGCCGTCGAGCATCCGCTGTGGTCGCCGTTCGTGTGGCGCAACGAGGTGTCCGACACCTTCGTCGAGACCGTCGCCGGCCCATGGTTCGCGCGCGCGGCCAGCGGCACCCCGGTGATGAACCTGTGGCTGCGGGCCCTCGGCGCGGCGATCGGCCGCGGCGTGTGGTGCGAAACCTATTGGCTGCCCGAGGCCGACCTGGTGACGCTGGGCCGGGGCGCGACGGTGAACCGGGGCTGCGTGGTGCAGACGCACCTCTTCCATGACCGCATCATGCAGCTGGACACCGTGGTGCTGGAGGACGGCGCGACGCTCGGTACGCACTGCGTCGCACTGCCCGCGGCCAGCATCGGCGCGGGTGCGACGGTCGGCCCGGCGTCACTGGTGATGCGCGGCGACGCGGTGCCGGCCTCGACCCGCTGGCAGGGCAATCCGATCGCCGCGTGGGTCGGCAAGAAGCGCAAGTCCGGCAACCGACAGAAGGCGCAGGCCGCGTGACCCGGACGAACAAGAAGGACCGCAAAGACGTTGCGCCGGTGATCGATCCGTACCTGCCCAACAACGGCAATTTCGGCTACCGGGTGTCCCGCTACGAGCTGAACCTCGAATACCGGGTGGACAGCAACCGGCTGACCGGCAGCGCCACCATCACCGCGGTGACCCTGGCATCGCTCAGCTGGTTCACCCTGGACCTGTCCGACGCCCTGTCGGTGGCCAAGGTCGAGGTCAACGGCCGGCGTCCGGCCAAATACCGCACCGTCAACGGCAAGCTGCACATCACGCTGCCCTCGGCACTGCCCGCCGGGGCCGCCATGACCGTGACGGTGCGCTACGGCGGTAACCCGCGCCCGATCAAATCGATGTGGGGCACAGTCGGTTTCGAGGAGCTGACGGAGGGCGCCCTGGTTGCCGGCCAGCCGAACGGCGCGGCGTCGTGGTTCCCGTGTGACGATCACCCGAGCAGCAAGGCCAGCTACCGCATCACGGTCAGCACCGACACCCCGTACCGGGTGGTCGCCAACGGCGAGCTGGTGAGCCGCAAAACCCGTGCGGCACAGACCACCTGGGTGTACGAACTCGCCGAACCGACGTCCACGTACCTGATCACCCTGCAGATCGGCCGGTACGAGGCGGTGCGGCTGGCCAAGTCGCCCGTCCCGATGGCCGCGGCACTCCCACAGCGACTGATCCGGAACTTCGAATACGACTTCGGCCGCCAGCCCCGCATGATGCAGCTGTTCACCCGGCTGTTCGGCCCGTATCCGTTGTCGAGCGGCTACACCGTCGTTGTCACCGACGACGAGCTGGAAATTCCCCTTGAGGCGCAAGGCATCTCGATCTTCGGCGCCAACCACTGCGACGGCCGCCGCAGCGCCGAGCGGCTGATCGCGCACGAGATGGCCCACCAGTGGTTCGGCAACTCGGTGACGGTCCGACGGTGGCGCGACATTTGGCTTCACGAAGGATTTGCCTGTTACGCCGAATGGCTCTGGGCCGAAGAGTCGGGCTGGCGCACCGCCGACGAACTGGCCGCCCACAACCTGCAGAAGCTACGTGGCCTGCGCCAGAACCTGATCCTGGCCGATCCGGGACCCGAGGACATGTTCGACGACCGGGTCTACAAGCGCGGCGCCCTGACCCTACATGCCCTGCGCCGCACCATCGGCGACACCAATTTCTTTGCGCTGCTGCGTGATTGGACCACCCGCCACCGGCACTCGACTGCGGTGACCGACGACTTCACCGGCCTGGCCGCGAACTACACCGAGCAGTCCCTGCGCCCGCTGTGGACCGCGTGGCTCTACACAGCGGAGCTGCCGGCGCTGTGAACCCCCGTGGCGTCGTCAGAGTCGGAGTCGCGACGGTACTGAGCGCACTGTGCGGCTACGCGATCCTGTACCTGGCCGCACGCGACCTGGCCCCGGCAGGGTTCTCGGTGTTCAGCGTCTTCTGGGGCGCATTCGGGTTGTTCACCGGCGCCGCCAACGGGCTCCTGCAGGAAGCCACCCGCGAAGTCCGCGTCGCCCGCCAGGCCGGTCCACGCGCCACAGATGCCGGCCCACACCTGCAGCCCCTCCGGGTGGCCGCGCTGGTGGCTGTCGCCGCGGGACTGCTCATCGCCGGCACCGCCCCGCTGTGGGCCGGCCACGTGTTCGTCGAATCCACTCCGCTGAGCGTGACGCTGCTGAGCGTCGGCCTCGCCGGCTTCTGCCTGCACGCCACCCTCCTCGGTGTGCTGGCCGGAGCCGACGGCTGGACCCAGTACGGCACGCTGATGGTCACCGATGCGGGCATCCGGGTCGCCGTCGCGGTCGCCGCGTTCGTCCTGGGCTGGGGTCTCGACGGCTACCTCTGGGCCACCGTCGCCGGCTCGATGTCGTGGCTCATCGTGCTGCTGGCCTCGCGCGTCGCCCGGTCCGCGGCCGCCATCCACACGCCGGGAACACCTCGGACCTTCCTGACCGGATCGGCGCATTCGATCGCCGCCGCCGGCGCCAGCGCCATCCTGGTGATGGGTTTCCCGGTGCTGCTGCAGGCCACGTCCCGGGACCTGGGCGCCACCGGCGGCGTCATCATCCTCGCCGTGACGCTGACCCGGGCCCCGCTGCTGGTGCCGCTGACCGCGATGCAGGGCAATCTGATCGCGCACTTCGTCGACAACCGGAGGCTGCGCGCCCTGCTCACCCCGGCGCTCGTGCTCGCCGGACTCGGTGTGCTCGCGGTCGTGGCGGCCGGACTCCTCGGACCGTGGCTGCTGCGGACCCTGTTCGGGCCCGAGTACGCCGCGAGCGGCGCGCTGCTGGCCTGGCTGACGGCCGGCGCCGTCGCCATCGCCTTCCTGACCCTGACCGGGGCCGCGACGGTTGCCGCCGCGCTGCACCGGGCCTACGCGGTGGGCTGGGTGAGTGCCACGGTCGCCGCGGCACTGTTGTTGCTGCTGCCGCTGGACCTCCAGACCCGCACCATCGTGGCGCTGATGTGCGGACCGCTGGTCGGAATCGTCGTCCATCTGGCCGCGCTGGGCGCGATCAGACGCCGCTGAGCGTGTAGTTTCGGCAGCAACATGTCTCTTTATCGTGACGTCTGGATCGTCATCCCCGCGTACAACGAGGCGAGCGTCATTGCCGACGTTGTTGCCGATGTGCGCGGCGTCTTCCCCAACGTCGTCTGCGTCGACGACGGCGGCCGTGACGACACCGGCGACCGCGCCTTCGCCGCCGGCGCACACGTGGTGCGTCATCCGGTGAACCTCGGTCAGGGCGCAGCCATCCAGACCGGCGTCGAGTACGCCCGATCACGCCCCGGGGCACAGTTCTTCGCCACGTTCGACGCGGACGGCCAGCATCAGGTCAAGGACGTCGTGCGAATGCTCGACCGGCTGCAGACCGACGACCTGGACATCGTGATCGGCACCCGGTTCGCCGACCAGCCGCCCGACCGCATGCCGATGCTCAAGCGATTACTGCTACCGGTCGTCGCCAAACTCAGCCGGTCCAGCCGCCAGCTGCACCTGACCGACGCGCACAACGGGCTGCGGGTTTTCAACAAGAAGGTGGCCGACGCGCTGAACCTCACCATGAACGGCATGAGCCACGCCAGCGAGTTCGTGGCCCTGATCGTGGAGAACCAGTGGCGCGTCGCCGAGCAGCCGGTGCAGATCCTGTACACCGACTACTCGATGTCGAAGGGGCAGCCGCTGGTCAACGGCGTCAACATCGTCGTCGACGGACTGCTGCGCGGGAGGTTGCGCCGATGATCAGGACCCGCTCATGATCTGGACAAAAGCACTGCTCATCGGCGCGGTCGTCCTGCTGCTCGCTTATCTGTTCAGCAACCGGCGCAACGCACAGTCGCGGGCCTGGGTGAAGGTCGGCTACGTGTTCTTCGTGCTCGGCGCCATCTACGCCATCCTGCGGCCCAACGACACGACCGTGGTGGCGCACTGGCTCGGCATCGGCCGCGGCGCCGACCTGCTGCTGTACGCGCTGGTGATCGCGTTCCTGTTCACGACGATCAGCGCCTACATGCGGTTCAAGGACCTGGAACTGCGCTACGCCCAGCTGGCGCGGGCAGTGGCGCTGGAGGGCGCGCGGGTGCCGGAAGACGACACCCGTCAGGTCTGAAGGGTTCCCAGCATCGCGGCCAGCAGCTGGATGCGGCCGTCCTCGAGTTCGGGCTGCGGTAGCACCGCGCGGACCAAGGCGGCGCCGTCGAAGGTGTTGACCATGACGGCGACGATCAGCATCAGCAGGTCCGGTGGCAACTGGTCCGCGCCGGGCATCTCCTGCGCCGTCTCATAGATGTTGCGGCCGTATTCGACGAGGGCGCCCTGCAGCGTCGCCCGCAGCTTCTCGTCGGTGCGCGCCGCCACCATGAGCTCGTACATCACCGCGTTGGTGGCGTTGCCGCTGATGTCGCGCAGCGCGATCAAGGCCCCTTCCAGAGCCGGGCGGTCCGACGGGATTTCGGCGATCTGCTTGCTGAACTGCTCCAGCTGCCGGCGCATGACCTCCAGCGCCGTGGCCGCCATGAAATCGCCCATCGTGGCGAAATGTTTGAACAGCGCGCCGTCGGAGACCTGGGCCCGGCGCGCGATCACCGCCGCCGAGGCGCGGGCGTAGCCGACCTCGACGATGGTCTCGATCGCGGCATCGAGAAGCCGGGCCCGGGTCTCTTCCCGGCGTTGCTGTTGGGTTCTGGCCATGTCAGACCGCTTGCGCCACCGGCAGTTTCGCGCCGCGCGCCGGCAGGTAGTGGCCGGACTTCACGGTCTGGCCGTAGCCCTCGACGAACTCGCCGGCGCGGAACACAACCTGGCCACCCACACCGGTCGCGACCACGGCGGTGTCGCTGCGGTTGACCATGCGGCTCAGGCCGCCGTAGAACTCGACCGAATTCTCGTGGTACGCCTCGAGTTCGGCGTTCAGCCCGGCCGGGTCGATCACGACGAAGTCGGCGCGCTCACCCTGACGCAGGGTGCCGGCCTCCAGCCCGAACCAGTCGGCGACCTCACCGGTGAGCCGGTGCACGGCGTGCTCGGTGGTCATGAACGAACGCCCGGCCTTGTCGGCGTCGTGCACGCGCCGCAGCAACCGCAACGCGTAGTTGTAAAACGCCATGTTCCGAAGGTGCGCACCGGCATCCGAGAAGCCCATGTGGACCGACGGTTCCGTCGCCAGCTTGTCGAGCTGCTTCGGACGGTGGTTGGCCACGATGGTCGTCCAGCGGGTGTTGCGTTCCCCGTGCTCGACCAGGACGTCGAGGAAGGCGTCGAGCGGGTGGCTGCCGCGCTCGTCGGCGATCTGGCCAAAGCTCTTGCCGATCAACGACTTATCGGGGCACTCGACGATGGTCGAGTCGTGGAAGTCACGGTGCCACAGCGTCGGGCCCAGCACCTTCTTGTCGAACGACTTGCGGAACCGGCGCCGGTACTCCGGGTCGGCCATCAGCTTGTTGCGCTCCAGCTGGTCGCGCAGGTGCAGCGCCGCAGTGCCCGCGCCGAACTCCTCGAAAACCGGGAGATCGATTCCGTCCGAATACAATTCGAACGGAACCGGCAGGTGCTGGAAGCGGACCTTCGAGTTCAGGACCTTGTTGGCCAGGCGGGTCACCGGGCCCAAGAGGTACACAGCACCCGGCGACGACTTGGCGTCGGCGGCCACCAGCAGGCTCATCCGTACGCCGCGACGCCGGCCGAACCAGCCACTGCTCTCGAGGAAGAAGTTCAGCGCCTCTTGCAGTTTGGCGACGTTGGGCGCGCTCTGCAGGATGCGGCCACGCCCCCGCAGCACCTTGATCAGGCGGCGGCGCTCACGCCAGGTGGCGAAGGTCGACGGCAGCGCGCGGGACCGGAAGCGGTCCCCGTCGAGCTTGTCGATGGCCGCGTCCATGCCGGACATGCCGAGCATGCCGGCGTCCAGGGCCGCCTCGAGCCGCGACGCCATGGTCTCGAGCTCGGCATTGGTCGGGGTGACGTTCGGAGTGGTAGCGCGGTCGAGGCCCAGCACCGAGGTCCGCAGATCGGAATGACCCAGCAGCGAGCTGACGTTGGGGCCGAGCGGCAGCGCCTCGAGCGCCTGCACGTACTCGGCGGGTCCGGACCAGGACCGGTTCTGCTCGAGCGCGCCGACGACGAACTTGCGCGGCACCGCCTCGACGCGGCTGAAGAGGTCGGCGGCGTCGTCGTTCTCGGCGTAGACCGTCGACAGCGAGCACATACCCAGCAGCACCGTCGTCACGCCGTGCCGGACGGACTCGCGCAGGCCCGGATCGAGCAGCACCTCGGCGTCGTAGTGGGTGTGGACATCGATGAAGCCCGGTGTCACCCACTTGCCCTTGGCATCGATGACGTCGGGGCAGCCCGTCTCATCGAGCGGCTGTGCCGACACCGTCGCGACGACGCCGTCGCGGATACCCAGATTGCGCAGTTGCGGCGTGCGGCCGGTGCCGTCGAACCACAGGCCGTCCTTCACGATCACGTCGTAGGTCATGACGTGAGACTAGGACAGAAAGTAAGTGCTTACAATCTTTTTCTATATATTCGCAGGTCAGGCGCGGAAGAAGTCCACCGTCCGAGCAACCCCATCCGCCAGCGCCACCTTGGGGCTCCAGCCCAGCACCTGCTGCGCACGGCCGAAGTCAAGTTGCGAACGGCGCAGGTCACCGAGGCGCGGCGGGTGGAACTCCGGAGCGTCCGGCACGCCGACGGCCGCAGCGATCGCGGTGTGCAGCTGCGCCACCGACGTCTCCACCCCGGTGCCGACGTTGAACCGCTGCCCCCCGCCCGCCTCCCCGCCGGCGCGAACGAAGGCGTCGACCACGTCGTCGACGAAGACGTAGTCACGCGTGTCGGTGCCGTCACCGAAAATCTTGGTGGGCCGGCCGGCCAGGAGGGCCTGGCTGAAGATCGCGACCACACCGGCTTCACCGTGCGGGTCCTGGCGCGGGCCGTAGACGTTGGCCGGCGCGATGTGCGAGCAGTCCAGCCCGTACAGGTTGCGGAACATGTTGAGGTAGACCTCGCCGCATACCTTGCTGGCGGCGTACGGGGACGACGGATCCACCGGCATGTCCTCATTGGTGGGGTAGCCCGGCGGGACGCCGTAGATGGAGCCACCCGATGAGGTGTGCACGACCTTGCGGACCCCGTTGCCGCGGGCCGCCTCCGCGAGCCGCACCGTGCCGACGACGTTGACCCCGGCGTCGAACGGCGCGTCGGTCACCGAGCGTGCGACGGAGATCTGCGCAGCCAGATGGAAGATCACCTCCGGCTGCTCTTCGGCCACGATGGCGTGCAGATCAGCGTCGACGATGTCGGCTTTGACGAACTCGAACCGCTTGTTCTGCTCGGCTTGGGCGAGGTTGTCGACCTTGCCGCTACTCAGGTCGTCGAGCCCGACGACGTCGTGTCCTTCGGACAGGAGCCGGTCGACGAGCGTCGACCCGATGAACCCGGCAGCACCAGTGACAAGTGTTCGCACGGCGCAACCATACCGATGGTCTCAGTTCTTCGCCCCGTACAGTCGACAAGAGTGAACTGGGTCGCCCGAACTGCCGCCGCGCTGGTGGTGCTGCAGCTGATACTGCGGGCGGTCCTGGCATTTGGTGGCTATTTCTACTGGGACGACCTGATCCTGATCGGCCAGGCCGGCACCCATTCCCTCCTGTCACCCGACTTTCTCTTCAATGACCACGACGGGCACGTCATGCCCGCGGGGTTCCTGTTGGCCGGGGTGCTGACGCGGCTGGCGCCCCTGAACTGGATCTGGCCGGCGCTGAGCCTGGTGCTGCTGCAACTGGTCGCGTCGGTGGCGCTGGTGCGGGCCCTGAAGGTGATCCTGGGGTGGCGCCCAGTGCTGCTGGTGCCATTGACGTTCGCGCTCTTCACGCCGCTGGGCGTGCCGGCCTTCGCCTGGTGGTCGGCCGGGCTCAACGCGCTGCCGATGGCGGCGGCCATGGCCTGGGTCTGCGCCGACGCCATCCTCTTGGTGCGCACCGGGAACCCGCGGTACGTGTGGACCGGCTGCCTGGCTTATCTGGGCGGGCTGCTGTTCTTCGAGAAGTCCGCGGTGATCCCGTTCACCGCCTTCGCGGTGTGCTGGCTGCTGATGTACGTGACTGGCACCCGCGTTTCCGTGTGGCGCACGGGCCTGCGGCTGTGGCTGGGGCTGTTGACCATCACGATCGGCTGGGTCGGCGTCTACCTGCTGGTGGTCAATCAGAAGCGCTGGACGCTGGACCTGGCGATGACGTGGGAACTGCTGGCGCGGTCCGTCACACACGGCCTGGTGCCGACGCTGGCCGGCGGGCCGTGGGACTGGCAGCGCTGGGCGCCCGCGTCCCCGTGGGCGACGCCCGGTCCGGTCGTCATGGCGCTGGGCTGGCTGGTTCTCGCGGCGGTGGTTGCGGTGTCACTGCTGCGGAAGCGGCGGCTCGGCCCGGTGTGGCTGGCCGCCGTGGGGTACGTCGTGGCGTGCCAGGTGCCGATCTATCTCATGCGGTCGTCGAAGTTCACCGCCCTCGAGCTGGCGCAGACGTTGCGCTATCTCTCCGATCTCGTCGTGGTCCTGGCCCTGCTGGCCGCCGTCGCGTTCTGCGCGCCCAACCGGAGCACCCGGTTCGACGACTCCGCGCGTCGACGCTTCGCGATTGCTTGTGCCGCAACACTATTCGTGGGTAGCAGCCTGTACTCGTGGGCGACCTTCCTGCCCAGCTGGCGCGACAACCCGACGCGCGCCTACCTCGTCAACGTCGAGGCAGCGCTCGCGGCCGCGCCCCGCGACGTGCCACTGCTGGATCAGGAAGTCGATCCGCTGGTGCTGCAACGCGTGGCGTGGCCGCAGAACCTGACCAGCCACATGTTCGCACTGCTGCGGGAGCGTCCTGAATTCGCTTCCAGCACAACGTCTTTGCAGATGCTCACCGCAACCGGCCAGCTGGTGCCGGCCAAGGTGACCTGGACCCGCACCATCGTTCCGGGCCCGGCGCCGAACTGCGGCTACCTGGTGCAGACCGACGCGCCGGTCACCATGCCGCTCGACGGCCCGCTGCTGCCGGCCGACTGGACCGCCGAGCTCAACTATCTGGCCAACAGCGACGGGTCCCTGACCATGTCACTGCCCGAGGGGCGCGAAGCGCGAGTTCCGGTGCACCCCGGCCTGAACCGGGTATTCGTCCGGCTGCCCGGCGCGGGCGGCACTATCCAGGTCCGAGCCAATACGTCGGCGTTGTCGGTGTGTGTCGCCTCCGGGCCGGTGGGGTTTTTGGCGCCACGATGAACGGTCTGCGGTCATCTGAGGAGCCCACAGCGCGCCGCAAAGCTGGGCGAATGCAACGACTATTAGCACTCGCCATAGTGACCGCGATGGCACTGCTAGGCGGTTACGAGTTGATCGGCGGCGCTCGAGGCCTCACGGCCACTCGTGTCACCTGTAATGGTGTGGTGATGAGCCCCGGCGACTCCTGCTCGACACTCCGGCTCAAGCGCAGCCGCTACGAATCCTGGTCGCCCGCGGGCTCGCCACCCACGCCGCCTGCCCTTCCACCGGACCTGCAACGGGCGCGCGACAGGATCATGGTGCGCGATTTCGAAGCGATGCGAACGCTGGAGCACGACGACGCGGGCGGACAGATCGCCGTAGGCGTCTGGCTGCTCTTCCCCGGCCTCATACTCTTTGGCGTACTTGGCATCGCAAAGCTCATCATCGCCGTTCGGCGAAAGCGTTGAGATTGCAACCACGCAACCAAAGTGCGAGTGGCGATGTGTGTAGACACAAGGTCAAGGCGAAAGTTGTGGAGCCACCCAGGGGAATCGAACCCCTGACCTATTCATTACGAGTGAATTGCTCTACCGACTGAGCTAGGGTGGCACGCCCCACCGAGGCGGGGCGGGACGAGTCTACGGGACGCGTCCGGTGCAGCCAAAGTCAGTTCCGTTGTCCGGCGCGCAGGGCCTGGCCCATGGTGGCCACCATGGCGTCGACCGCGAACTTCGGCTTGACGTTGGTGGCCAATGCCTCGCGGCATTGCAATACCGCCTCGATGCACCGCAACAGCTGGTCGGCGGGCACATGGGCGGCCATCGCGGCGGCCTTGTCGGCCATGTCGGGATGGTTGGCAGCGGCCACGCCTGTCGCCCCCGACGACACCAGCAGAGCATCGCGGAAGTAGGTGGCCAGGTCGATCAGAGCGCGGTCCAGCGCATCTCGCGACGCCCGGGTCTGCCGCGACTTCTGCCGCTTCTCCAGGTCCTTCAGCGCACCCGCGGCGCCGCGGAGCGCGCCCGCCGCGCCTTTGCCGGTGCCACCGGCGCCCAGCGCCGTCTTGAGCTCCTCGGTCTCGGCCTCGTTGCGGCCGGCGGTCAAGGCCACCGCCTCGGCCTCGGCCGACGCGACGAGCTCCTCGACGGCCGCGTACGCCCGCGCCGGCGTCGCCGCATCCCGGGCCAGCCCCAGCGCCCGTTCCCGCCGTGACCGGGCCTGGTCGTCGGTGGCCAGCCGGCGGGCCCGGCCGACGTGTCCCCCACTGACCGACGCCGCCCAGCGCGCGTCCGCCTCGGACAGACCGTCGTTCTCGACCAGGACCTGCGCGATGGCGTCGACGCGCGGCGTGGTCAGCGCGACATGCCGGCACCGCGACCGCAGCGTCACCGCGATGTCCTCGGGGTCCACGGACGGTGCGCACAGCAGGAACACCGTCGACGGCGGCGGCTCCTCGACGACTTTTAGCAGCGCATTGGCCGCGCCCTCGGTGAGCCGGTCGGCGTCTTCGACGACGACGATCTGCCAGCGCCCGGTTCCGGGCCGGCGGGACGCGGTCTGCACGATGGCGCGCATCTCGTCGACACCGATGGACAGGCCTTCGGGAATCACCCGGCGGACGTCGGCGTGGGTGCCCGCCATGGTCGTCGTACAGGCGCGGCAGGCGCCGCACCCCGGACCGCCCTCGGCCGCCTCCGCGGTGCACTGCAGGGCCGCAGCAAAGCACACCGCGGCAATGGACCGGCCCGAACCGGGCGGCCCCGTGATCAACCACGCATGCGTCATGCTGCCGGTTGTGACTCCGCTGTGAGCCGAATCACCCCGGGCCGCCCGCGCTGCGGCCACCAACTCGGCTTCCACGGCATCCTGGCCGACCAAACGCGAGAAAACTCCGCTCATCGCGCCCCACAGTAACCGTCGCAGGCGACACGAACCTGCGCGCAGCGGCAATATCCGTCGCCCCGGCCCGATACGGTTAGCGGGTGGCCACCGATGTAAAGCACATCGGGCGAATCAGGGGGTTCGTCCGATGGGTGGCGCGCACGCCGTGGCCGGTGTTCACACTGAGCCTTTTGCAGGCAGACATCATCGGCGCCCTGTTCGTTCTGGGCTTCCTGCGGTTCGGTCTCCCGGCCGAAGACCGCATCCAGCTACAGGACCTGCCGGCGGTGAACCTGGCGGTGTTCCTGACCGTCCTGTTCGTCGCGTTCGTCGTGGCGGCCTGGCTGAGTCTGCGGCTGCTGATTCCGGTGATCCGCTGGCAACGGCGCGACACCCTGCACGGCGACGCCGCCGACCCGGCGTTCACCGAACTGGCCCGCACCCGGGCCCTCAAGATGCCGTACTACCGGACGCTGATCAGCGTCGGTAACTGGTTCCTGGGCTCGGTGGTTTTCATCATCGCGAGCTGGCCGGTGGCGAGTCGCTCGGCGCCCTTCGTCGCGGTCGCCAGCGCCCTCGGTGCCACTGCCACGGCGATCATCGGCTACCTGCAGTCCGAGCGCGTCCTGCGGCCCGTCGCGGTCGCCGCGCTGCGCGACGGGGTACCGGAGAACTTCAAGGCACCCGGCGTCATCCAGCGCCAAGTGCTCACCTGGGTGCTGTCGACGGGCGTGCCGCTGCTGGCGATCATCGTGGCGCGGCTGGCGGGCCAGTACACGCCGTTCATCGCGCAGAACGAGCAGCTCAACACCCCCATCCTGCTGCTCGCCATCACCGCCCTGGCCGTCGGCCTGGCCGGCAACGTGCTGGTCGCCATGTCGATCGCCGACCCGCTGCGCCAGCTGCGGTGGGCCCTGGGTGAGGTGCAGCGCGGTAACTACAACGCGCACATGCAGATCTACGACGCCAGTGAGCTGGGCTTGCTGCAGGCCGGGTTCAACGACATGGTGCGCGACCTGTCCGAGCGGCAACGTCTGCGTGATCTGTTCGGCCGCTACGTCGGCGAGGACGTCGCGCGCCGCGCCCTGGAGCGCGGTACCGAGCTCGGCGGCCAGGAACGCGACGTCGCCGTGCTGTTCATCGACCTGATCGGGTCGACGCAGCTGGCCTCCACGAGGCCCGCGGCCGAGGTCGTGTCGATCCTCAACGAGTTCTTCCGGATCATCGTCGACACCGTGAACCGGCACGGCGGGTTCGTCAACAAATTCCAGGGTGACGCGGCGCTGGCCATCTTCGGCGCCCCCATCGAGCACCCCGACGCCTCCGGCGCAGCGCTGGCCGCGTCCCGCGAGCTGCACGACGAGCTGGTGACGGTGCTGGGCACCACGGAATTCGGCATCGGCGTCTCAGCGGGCCGGGCCATCGCCGGCCACATCGGCGCGCTGGCCCGCTTCGAATACACCGTGATCGGCGACCCCGTGAACGAGGCCGCTCGCCTGACCGAGCTCGCCAAGCTCGAAGAGGGACACGTGCTGGCGTCGGCCATCGCGGTCAGCGGCGCACTGGACGCCGAGGCGCTGTGCTGGGACGTCGGCGAGACCGTCGAACTGCGTGGCCGGTCCGCGCCGACTCAGCTGGCACGCCCGCTGACGCTGGCATCGCCGCGGCCGGCTCCCGAGTCGGAAGCCGCCAGCTAGGCCTTCTTCGCGGCGGCCTTCTTCGCCGGTGCCTTCTTGGCGGCGGTCTTCTTGGCCGCCGTCTTCTTCGCCGCGGTCTTCTTGGCCGCCTTCTTCGCCGGGCCACGAGCGCGCCTGTCGGACAACAACTCCGAGGCCCGCTCGTCGGTGATCGACATGACGTCGTCGCCCTTGCGCAGGCTGGCGTTGGTCTCACCGTCGGTGACGTACGGACCGAAGCGGCCGTCCTTGATCACCATCGGCTTGCCCGACACCGGGTCGGTTCCCAGCTCACGCAGCGGCGGAGTGGCAGCCCCTTGGCGCCCACGGCGTTTCGGCTCGGCGTAGATCTTCAGCGCCTCTTCGAGCGTGACGGTGAACATCTGCTCTTCGGTGGCCAGCGAGCGAGAGTCGCTGCCGCGCTTCAGGTACGGGCCGTAGCGGCCGTTCTGCGCGGTGATCTCTTCCTTGCTCTCCGGGTCGACACCGACGACGCGCGGCAACGACAGCAGCTTCAGCGCGTCGTCGAGCGTCACCGTCTCCAGATCCATTGAGCGCAACAAAGATCCGGTCCGAGGCTTGGGGCCGACGGGCTTCTTGGTCTTCTTCGCACCCGTCCCGGCATCCGGCTCCTCCGGCGGCGCCGGCAGCACCTCCGTGACGTACGGCCCGTATCGTCCATCCTTGGCGACGATCTCGTGCCCGGTCTCCGGATCGACACCCAGCACCCGGCCCTCTTGCGGTGTGGCGAACAGCTTTTCGGCCAGCTCGAGTGTCAGCTCGTCGGGCGTCAGATCGTCATTGAGATTGGCGCGCTGCGGTTTCAGCTCGCCAGGGTTCTCGTCATCGGCGATCATGCGCTCCAGGTACGGCCCGTTACGGCCGACGCGGACGTTGATGGCCCGGCCTTCGGCATCGTCGAACAGCTTGATGGAGTTGACTTCTCGCGCGTCGATGCCTTCCAGGTTGACGCCGACGAGCTTCTTCAGACCACCCTCGCGGGCCACCGACCCTTCGACACCGTGGTCGCCACCGAAGTAGAAGTTGGTCAGCCAGTTGGTGCGCTGCTCGTTACCAGCGGCGATCTCGTCGAGTTCGTCCTCCATGGCGGCGGTGAAGTCGTAGTCGACCAGGCGCCCGAAGTGCTGCTCCAGCAGCCCGACGACCGCGAACGCCACCCAGGCCGGCACCAGGGCGCTGCCCTTCTTATAGATATAGCCGCGGTCCTGGATGGTCTTGATGATCGACGAGTACGTCGACGGGCGGCCGATGCCCAGATCTTCCAGCGCCTTGATCAGCGAGGCCTCGGTGTACCGGGCCGGCGGATTGGTGGTGTGCCCGTCGGCGGTGAGCTCGGCGGCATCCACGCGCTGGCCCTGCGTCAGGTTGGGCAGGCGGCTCTCGGCGTCATCGGCCTCGCCGCCGGCCTGCTCATCGAGGCTCTCGACGTATGCCTTGAGAAAGCCGGCGAACGTGATAGTGCGGCCGGAGGCGCTGAAGACGACCTGCTCGCCTGTCCGCGCGGTGCCCGAGATCCGCAGCGAAAGCGTGGTGCCGCGCGCGTCGGCCATCTGGGAGGCGACGGTGCGCTGCCAGATCAGCTCGTAGAGCCGGAACTCGTCGGTGTCCAGGGCGCCGTGCAGCTGGCCCGGGGTCTGGAACACGTCTCCGGCGGGGCGGATGGCCTCGTGTGCCTCTTGGGCGTTCTTGACCTTGCGGGTGTACTGGCGCGGCGTCGGGTGGACGTACTCCGGGCCGTACAGCTGCCCGGCCTGGGTGCGCGCGGCGTTGATCGCCGACTCCGACAGCGTGGTCGAGTCGGTACGCATGTAGGTGATGTAGCCGTTCTCGTACAGACGCTGCGCGATGCTCATGGTGCGCTCGGAGGAGAACCGCAGCTTGCGGCCGGCTTCCTGCTGCAGCGTCGAGGTCATGAACGGGGCGTAGGGCTTGCGCGTGTACGGCTTCTGCTCCACCGAGCTGACGGTCAGCGACTCGCCGCGCAACCCGGCGGCCAGGGCGCCTGCGGCCGCCTCGTCGAGCACCAGCACCTCGTCGGGCTTCTTGACCGCGCCGAGGGAGTCGAAATCACGGCCGGTGGCCACGCGTCGGCCGTCGACGGTGTTGAGCTTGGCGGTGAACTTGGGCGGGGACGCTTCGGGGTCGGAGACGCTGGCGTCCAGCTCCGCGGTGACGTCCCAGTAGCCGGCGCTGCGGAACGCCATGCGTTCCCGCTCGCGCTGCACGATGATCCGGGTCGCGACCGACTGCACGCGACCGGCCGACAACTTCGGCGCGACCTTCTTCCACAGCACCGGGCTGACTTCGTAGCCGTAGAGGCGGTCGAGGATGCGGCGCGTCTCCTGCGCGTCCACGAGGGCGATGTCCAAGTCGCGCGGGTTCTCGGCGGCGGCGAGGATCGCGGGCTCGGTGATCTCGTGGAACACCATGCGCCGGACCGGCACCTTGGGCTTCAGTGTCTCGAGGAGGTGCCACGCGATCGCTTCACCCTCGCGGTCACCGTCCGTGGCGAGGTAGAGCTCGTCGACACCCTTGAGCAGGTCCTTGAGCTCGGTGACCGTGGCCTTCTTATCCGGGCTGACGATGTACAGCGGCTCGAAGTTGTCCTCGACGTTCACGCCGAGGCGGGCCCAGGCCTCACCCTTATATTTGGCCGGCACGTCCGCGGCGTTGCGCGGCAGGTCACGGATGTGTCCACGCGACGATTCGACGACATAGTTGGAGCCGAGGTAACCGGCAATTTTGCGCGCCTTGGTAGGCGACTCGACTATGACGAGTCGCCGGACCCGGCTGCCGCTACCGGCACCATCGAGGTCAGCCACCGTATCTATACGCTCCACTTCTTGGTCGGCACTAGGACACCGAATGAATGCCTAACGGTCATCCGGTTCCAAGGCAAGTCACAATTTGACACTCCGCGCGAGCCTACGCAAACCGGATGCGGCCAAAATATACGGTCTGTACCCGCTAAATCCGGGGCCATTGGAGAAACGCCTCGGTGAACGTGGGTGGCTCACCCACATTCTCTACCAGGCGCAACAGCCTCCGACGGCCGCTGATCCGCAGGGCCGGATGATGCCCCCTGGTGCCGATCAAGGTCGGCGCGATCCCGACTCGCATAAGTGCCGACGCCAACGTCGGATGGGTATCCGGTGCGTGCGGATCCAAACCCAACAAGTAGCCGTTCGGTTCCGCGGTGCCCGCGGCCAGCACCCAGGCGCGCAGCTCCCGCGGGCCCGGCAACCATCCTTCGGGCACGGTCTTTACCGCTCCGCGGGTCCAGTCTTGCGCCATCGGCGCCAACCGGGCGTCGGCTTCGGTTCGCACCAGCGGGGTCTTCTCGTCGGTGTGGGTGATCTCGGGCTTCAAGCCCGCATCGGCGATCATCTCGGCCAGCGCCTCGGCCCGCCACAACGCGTCGACGACGACGGACAAGCGGACTTTTCGGCCGTCCGCCGCGTCGCCGGCCCGGACCACCTGTCCCGGCGCGGCGAGCAACCCGGTCAGATCGGCCACCGCGGGCGGCACCGACTCGGCCGAGAAGAAGGACAGCTGACTCACTCTGCCGACAGTAGGCCAGCCCACCTCAAAAGGCAGGGAGGCCGGGCGCGACTACCCGCTGATACGAAACGCCCCCACTTCGTCGCAGACGATGCGGGGGCGTTGTGTCAGTCTATGAGCCTCAGATGGGGCGGACGTTGAGAGCCTGCGGGCCCTTGGCGCCCTGCTCGACCTCGAAGTCGACCTTCTGGTTCTCCTCAAGGGTGCGGAACCCGTTGGACTGAATCTGCTTGTAGTGGACGAAGACGTCGCCTCCGCCGCCATCCTGCTCAATGAAGCCGTAACCCTTCTCCGGGTTGAACCACTTCACAGTCCCCTGTGGCATTGTCTTTCATTTCCTTCTGTTACTGCGGGTGCGATCCACCGAGTCTTCCGGTGTACCGGGAAGCAACGACGTTCCCGGTGGTGACACACGAACACAGAAGCTGCAACCAAGATCAGTCAACCATGTCGGGCGCTGTCGCAACAGTCACACGACGAACTGTGGTTAACAATTCATCTTGGTTGCCGTGCGCACGCGGCAGCCAAGGCCGAGAAGGGATCACAGTGACACACGCCGAGTCCGATGACGCTGCAGCGCAGCCGAACTTCGGGCGTGCACTGTTGTCGGCCGCGCTGGACGGCACCCCCGCCGACGAGGAACCGCTGCGGCACGTCGCCGATCTGGCTCCGCGCCAGGCGCGCCGAATGCCCTGGCCCACTTGGGTTGGCGCCGATGTGGTGCAGGCCTTCACCGATCGTGGTGTGGCACAGCCGTGGTCACATCAGGTGTCCGCGGCCGAGCTGGCGCATGCCGGCCGGCACGTGGTGATCGCGACGGGCACCGCGTCGGGCAAATCCCTGGCCTACCAACTGCCGATCCTGCACGCGCTGCAAACCGATGGGCACGCCCGCGCCCTGTACCTGTCCCCGACCAAGGCACTGGGCCATGACCAGCTGCGGGCCGCCCAGTCGCTGTGCGCCACCATTCCTGGCCTCGTCAACACCGCACCGTCCGCCTACGACGGCGACAGTTCAACAGAGGCAAGGCAATTCGCCCGGGAGCGGTCCCGCTGGATCTTCTCGAACCCCGACATGGTGCACCTGTCCCTGTTGCGCAACCATTCCCGGTGGGCGGTGTTCCTGCGTCAGCTGAAGTTCGTGGTAATCGATGAATGCCACTACTACCGAGGGATTTTCGGTTCGAACGTCGCGATGGTGCTGCGCCGGCTGTTACGGCTGTGTGACCGCTACGGGTCGACGCCCACGGTGGTGTTCGCCAGCGCGACCACGGCCGCCCCGGCCCAGACGGCGTCCGAGCTGCTCGGCCAGACCGTCACCGCGATCACCCAGGACGGGTCGCCGCACGGCGGCCGCACAGTGGCGCTGTGGGAACCCGCGCTGCTCACCGACCTGATCGGCGAGAACGGTGCCCCGGTGCGCCGCGCCGCGGGCACCGAGGCATCGCGGGTGATGGCCGACCTGATCGCGGAAGGTGCGCGCACCCTGACCTTCGTCCGCTCGCGCATCGGCGCCGAGTTGACCGCGCTCGGGGCACGTGCCCGGCTCGAGAACGTCGCGCCCGACCTCGCCCCTCTGGTGGCGTCGTACCGCGCCGGCTACCTGGCCGAAGACCGCCGGGCGCTGGAACATGCGCTGACGGAAGGGGAATTGCGCGGCCTGGCCACCACGAATGCCCTGGAACTCGGCGTCGATATCGCCGGGCTGGACGCGGTGGTGCTGGCCGGGTTCCCCGGCACGGTGGCGTCGTTCTGGCAGCAGGCCGGCCGGGCCGGGCGGCGCGGACAGAGCGCCCTGATCGTGCTCATCGCCCGCGACGACCCGCTCGACACCTACCTGGTACACCACCCCGCCGCGCTGCTCGACAAGCCCATCGAGCGGATCGTCATCGATCCCAGCAACCCCTACGTGCTGTCACCGCAATTGCTCTGCGCGGCAACCGAACTCCCACTGACACCGGCCGAGGTGCGCATGTGGGACGCCGAAGCGGTAGCCGAATCGCTCGTCGATGACGGACTGCTGCGCAAGCGACCCGCCGGCTACTTCCCGGCGCCCGGCGTGGATCCGCATCCCGCCGTCGACATCCGGGGCTCGTCCGGCGGGCAGATCGCCATCCTCGAGTCCGGCACCGGACGCATGCTGGGCAGCACCGGCGCCGGCCAGGCGCCGGCGTCGGTGCATCCGGGCGCCGTGCACCTGCACCAGGGCGAAACGTTTCTGGTCGACGCGCTCGACTTCGAGGCCGGTGTCGCCTTCGTGCACGCCGAGAATCCGGGATACACGACGTCGGCCCGCGAAGTCACCGATATCAGCGTGCGCGGTACCGGAGAGATCCACAGGTTCGGGGCGGTGGCCATCGGCCTGGTCCCGGTGTCGGTATCCAACACCGTGGTGGGTTTCCTGCGCCGGGCCATGGACGGCACCGTGCTCGATTTCGTCGATCTGGACATGCCCACCCGCACCCTGGACACCATGGCCGTCATGTGCACCATGACCCCGGAGATACTGCTGGACAACGGGATTGACCCGCTGAATGTACCCGGGTCATTGCACGCCGCCGAGCATGCCGCGATCGGTCTGCTGCCCCTGGTGGCCAGTTGCGACCGGGGCGACATCGGCGGGGTGTCCACCGCGTCGGGGCCCGCACCCGGCGATTTGTCCGGGCTGCCAACGATTTTCGTGTACGACGGCTATCCGGGCGGCGCCGGGTTCGCCGACCGCGGCTTCCGTCAGCTGTCCACCTGGTGGTCCGCGACGGCCGCGGCGATCGAGGCGTGTGAGTGCCGTCACGGTTGCCCCTCCTGTGTGCAATCGCCCAAGTGCGGCAACGCGAACGATCCCCTGGACAAAGCCGGCGCGGTCCGGGTACTTCGCCTGGTGGTGGGCACTTTAGCGGCCCACGGGAAGTAGCCCGCGGGCAGATGCCGGACGGAGCAAAGCACGCCAAAACGGATAAACTACGGCTATGACGGACGACTGGCTCCTCGTCGAGACCCTCGGCGCCGAACCTGCCGTCGTCGCGCAAGGGCAGCAAACCCAGGACATGGTTCCCATCAGCGCTTTCCTCCGGCGCAACGCCAGTTTGATGGCAATCCAGTCGGCGATCGGGGAAACCGTGCGCGCGGGACTGCCGCTGACGAGCATCACGCCGAAGAGCGACCGGGTGATCCGGACCGAAGTGGTGCAGATGACCGACGGGCGCATCCACGGCGTCCACGTGTGGGTCGGCGCACCCGATGCCGATCCCCCGGACCGGATGATCCCGGGCCCGCTGAAGTGGGACCTGACCAACGGCATCGCGACCGACACCATGGAATCGCTGGCCAACAGTGGCCTCAACCCGGCGGCCGAGGCCACGCACGGCCGGGCGTTCGCCGACGACCTGCAGACGCGCAAGCTCAACCCGAACGAGGCGCGGGTCATCTCCGCCGTGATCAATCCTGAACCCGGCCAAACCTTCACCAGCACTTGGGAAATGACCGACTTTCGGGGCCGGCCCATCAACGTCGGATTCGCCGCGCGGGTGCTGAGCGAGCCCGACGAGGACGGCGAGGACCGGCTGATCTGCCGCGCCATGAACTGGCGGGGCGTCCGTGAGAGTTCGTCGGCCAGCCCGCTTGACCGGGCCCAGCAGATCGTCAACGGGCCGCGGGTGCCCGGGGTGTACCGCGCCATGGTCGACCTGAACACCTGGAAGCTGATCAAGTGGATCGACGAAGCCTGTCCGCTGTTCGACTGGAGCGCCGACGCGACGTCGGAACCGGTGGTGCACCCGAACGAGATCGCCGAGATGGCCGTCATGACGGTCGAGTTCGGCAGCGGGCCGACGTCGCGGGTACTGCGGTTGCGCGCTAACGATGGTGGTTGGGTGCCGATTCATGTCACCGCACACCGGCTTCAGGTCGCCGACGACACCTTCGCCGGTCTGCTGTCCCTGCGGCTGCCCACCTACGGTGAGCTGATGGCTGCCGAGGACCGGCTGAACGACGATCTACCCGAGCCCGAGTAACCCGGCCGAATCCTATTGGACGGCTGCCGGATTCGCCCCGTCGATCGGCAGCAACCGCCGCGCCCCGGGCCCTTCGGAGCCGAGCGCATCGCCGGGGTTGATGACGAGACAGTGGTTGAGTGAGATGCACCCGCACCCGATGCACTGGTCCATCTCCGACTGGAGCCGCTCGAGCTCGAGCTGCCGCTCACGGAGCCGCGCGCGCCACCGCTTGTTGAGCCTGGTCCAGTCCCGCAATGACGGCATCCGATCGTCCGGGAGCGTCTGGAAGTGCTCGGCAACCTCGCTGAGCGGGATACCGAGCCGCTTCGCCACCTGGATGACGGCGATGCGACGCTCCATGTGCCGCGGATACAACCGTGTTCCGCCCGACGTGCGCTCGGGATGGATCAACCCTTTTCGCTCGTAGAAGTGCAGCGCGGACGCGGAGACTCCCGTCCGCTTCACGATCTCCCCGATGGTCAGGAGGTCAGTCGGACCCATGCGCTTGATCTCAACCATAGTTAAGATTCTACGTTGGTGACATGGCAAGCGGCACAACGACTGACCGGCCCACCTGGGGTGCCCTGTCCTTCTGCGGTCTCATCATCGTCGCGGCCACCGCGCTGCCGTCAGCCTGGCCCGGCGCGGGCCCGCCCATGCGCCTCGCCCAGATTCCACCGACCGAACCGCACCGTCACCTCCACGTCGACCACCACATCCAGCCGCTGCACCGAACACTGACCGACCCGGCTGTCCATGGCTTCGGCGACGGCGCTGGCCCGGCTGCAGGATTGGCCGGGTCCGGCGGCCAAGGCGCCCGCGGCGGCCAGTGCGGCCAGGGTCGGCCGCTGACTGCGCGCGGTGCCGGCCGATCACCGCGGCGCCGACGGCCGCGCCACCCGTCATGAGCCCGATGACCACCACGATCAGGGCTACCGCGAACACCGTCGCGGAGCCCCGGTCGTCACGCGCCAGGTTCGGGCACCGCAACCGCCTCTGCCTCCACCATGACGCCTGGTAGGAGCGGTGCGGGTGCACGGACCCGCGCGACGATCCGTGCGCCGTCCCGCTGCACCTCGACCGAGGCACCGTCGGGTCCGGTGCGACGGGCCGATTCGACGGCGGCGCGTTCGTCGCCGCGCGCCGCGAGCCGGACCGCCTCCCGCGCCGCATCGACGCAGCGGACCTGCATCGAGACCGCCGCCAGTCCACCGACACCGAGGACGGCGACCGTGATGAGTGCGGCGATCGCGAAGGCCGCCTCGACCGTGACACCGCCACGGTCATCCCTTGGTGGTGAGAGCACGAGAGATGATGCCCGTCAGCGCGCTGACGATCGAGTCACCCGTGACCACCGTGTACAGGATGGCGCCGAACGCCGCAGCGGCCACGGTGCCGATGGCGTATTCGACAGTCGACATGCCGCGCTCATCGGCGAGCAGCAGGGTCGCTCGGGCTTCCCAGGCGCGAAAGCGGTTCATTTTCATGGTTTTTCCTCCCCTTGTTGTGATCAGAACACCCCGGACCGGAACACGTCACCGGCCAGGCCGGCGACCACCGGCACGATGCCGAGACAGACGAACGCCGGCAGGTAGCAGAGCCCCAGCGGACCGGCGATCAACACGTTGGCCCGCTCGGCGGCCGCGTCCGCCGCGTCACCGGCGTCGGCCCTGGCCTGCTCGGCCAACTCGGCGACGCCCTGCGCCATCGCGGCACCCGACGATGCCGACCGACGCGCCAGTCGCAGCAACGCGATCACGTGCGGATCAGCACCCACACCCGGTTCCGCCCACGCCGTCACCGGGCTGGCACCCAGGGCCAGCAGTTCGGCCGCCCGGCGCAGCACGCTGGCCAGACGCACCGGCGCCGACGGCACCGCTGCCGCGGCCGCGGTACTGGTCGCCATGCCTGCCGACAGACAGGCCGCCAGCACGTCCAAACTCGACGGGACCGCCAGCGGGTCGTCGCGCGGCGCCTCGGACGGCGCCGACCGGTCCAGCGGCCGGGGACGGATCCGGTGCACCGCTGCGCCGGGGATCAGCACAAGCGCCACTGCCAGCAGCAGAACCGGTATCGCGTTCACCGCTGCGCCCGCGCGATGATCCGGTCCGACCACAGCAGCCCGACGCAGCACAGCACCACCCCGACCGTCAGCACCGGCGCGCCGTCGCCCAGCAGGAAGCGCAGGGGATGCGCGCCGATCAACTGGCCCAGGACAATTCCGAGCGCGGGCAACCCGGACAGCACCGCGGCCGTCGTCCGGGCTCCCGCCATGCCCGCTCTGATCCGCGATGAGAAGCGCTCACGCGCAACAACATCACGCTCGGCGGCACGCATCAGCGGCGCGATCGCCAGGCCGTGGTCGAGCGCCAGTTGCCAGTAGACCGCGAGCCGCTGCCAGTGGGCGGGCAGCGCCGACGATGTCGCAACCGCGCGGAGGCCGGCCGAGACATCGGCACCCAGCCGGGCCCGCGCCGCGACCTCCCCCAACGCCACCGCCACGGGTCCGTCCACCTCGTGGGCCGCCGCGTCGAACGCCGCCACCGGGTGTGCGCCGGCCCGCAGTTCCCCGACGAGGATGCCGAGTGCACCCTGCAGGGTCTGCGCTTCCCGCGCACAGGCGGCCGCCCGCCGCGACCGCTGCCAACGAAGCCCGGCGGTCACGACCACTGCCGCCCCGGCCAGCAGCACCGGCAATGGCAGGACGACCAGCGACACCACGGCGACCGCTGCGGCCACCGACCGGAGCAACGTGGGTCCACCGCGAGAACCCGGCCCCGCCAAGTGTTTTCGATACTCGAGACGCCTGGCACCATCGGGCTGCGTCGCGACCAGCACAGCCACTGCCAGTAGCAGCGCGGGACTCACGACCGGCCCCGGGCAACGAGCAGCTCACGCAGCACCGGCAGACCAGGACCGGAGCCCCGGTCCACCTGCCACGCGGTCACGGCCGTCACGGTCGCGTCCGGTGCACGGCGCAGCACCGCGATCTCGCTGAGGTGCCGTCGCCCATCCCGAGCACGCGCGGTGTGCAATACCACCTGTCCGAGTTATCTGTAGCTAAATCAGTATTTCATTCCATAAAGGTGTGTTGATCTGCATTTATATCGTGCAGTACATGTACTCTAGGGATATGCCGAGCAAAAAATTTTTCGGTGGTACACGATTCGAGCGTGTCGCTTGCGCCGACTGCTTTGGTGTGCGAAATTCGCCGCATGAACCTACAAGAGCAGTTGCGCAAGGCGGTGGTCGATCATGGGCCGTCGTTGGCGACGCTGCGGTACGACCTGGAATTGGTCATTCCAAAGGTCGGCGAGATGTGGCAGCCGTGGTTCACCGATCCGCTCGACATTCACGGGCAGGCGTTCTCCACCTGCGTGCGGCAGATGATTCTGCGGATGCGGGAGCTACGGCCACACATTCCCGGCGACTCGCTGCTGACCTCGCGGGGCAGTGGATTGTCGGTGCAGGTGGCCGATTCCGGGGGCATGGATTTCCGGGTGCGGCGGTGGCCGTCGAAGGTGCTGCACGGCGAGCGGGTGCGGATTGTGACCACACCCGACGGTGGGACGTTTCCGATACGGCGGGCCAAAGCGCAGCCCGACGAGCAGATGGTGTTGGACGAGAACGAGCCCGAGCCGCTGTTTCCGTCGCCGATTGTGACGCCGGCCGGGGTACCGGATATCTTCGCCCTGTGGTGGCCGACGGACGATGGATGGGGTTTGTCGGAGGCGGTGCTGGCGTTCGTGGTGGATGTGGACAACGCGTCGCGGGTGCAGATTCTGGCTACCGAGCCCTTGCCTCCGGTGACCGAGTCGCCGCTGGTTCCGCAGGCCAAGCCAACGCAGGGTCCGCGCGCGGGAGACGACTTCACCGAGTTCGAGCGGCCGGTGCTGGGCACCGGCGAGGATCGGGACGACGACTCACCGGCGTAGCTGGGTCGTTGTGCGGGGGGCGCGATGTTTGTCGGCGGGGCGTTGTTGAATCGGGGTCGCGATGATGTCGACCGTGGATGTGTATGGACTGCGGGTCAACCAGGCCCGGGTGATGCGCGCCATGACGGTCACCGCGGTGATGGAAGCGTTGGGCTGGAAGCATTCTCGGCTCAACCGGGTGGAGAAGTCGACCACCGCGACGCTGTCGGCCGAGGATTTCGAGCGGCTGGTTGAGGTGTTGCGGTTCCCGGCGAAGTTCTTCACCACGGCCCCGACGTCGCGGGTGCATCAGAGTGATCTGTTGTTCCGGGCGCCGCGGTCGATCACCGCAGCCGAGCGGGAGTATCTGGCGCAGTTCGCGGCGCTGGCCGGGGAGTTCCTGGACGAGCTGAACACCCGGACCCAGTTGCCGCCGGTGAAGCTGCCGATCCAGCCGGTGGACACCCCGGTGGATCAGGCCGCTCAAACCGTGCGCCGCAGTTGGGGTTTGGAGCCCGATGCTCCGATCGAGTATCTGATTCACGAGATTGAGCGCAGCGGCGCGGCGGTGGTGGTGCGCCGCTTGCTGACCTCGTCGTCGCGGCGCATCCTCGGTGACGGTGACTCCACCGGCAAGCTCGACAAGCACTTGGGCTATTCGGTGCGGGTCGGGGAATTCAACACTCGACCGTTGATCGTTGTGCGGCAGTCGAATTCGTGGGAACGCACCCGCTGGACACTGGCTCACGAGGTGGGCCATCTGAGCCTGCACGCTTCGGGCAGTGTCACCGAGGCCTGCGAGGAGCAAGCATCCCAGTTTGCCTCCGAACTGCTGGCCCCGGCCGCGGTGCTGGCCACGGAGGTGTCGCGGGCCCCGTCGCTGGCGGAGTTGTTGCCGGTGAAAGCCAAGTGGGGGCTATCGCTGGGCGCGTTGCTGCGGCATCTGCACACCTCGGAGTTGTTGACCGAGCCACGGTTTGACGCGTTGCGCCGCCAGCTCTACACCCGGGCCAACACCGAGACCGGCACCACCTGGGGCCGGGTGGAGCCAGGCTGGAATGACCGCGAGGTGGAGCGGCCCCGGCTGATCAGCAAGTGGCTGGAGATGGGGTTCTCAGCCCGGTCGGCGGCGATGCTGGCCCCCTATGACTTGCCGTGGCCGCAGGATTTGATGGAGGACTTCATGGCCGGGCAGCGCGCGGCCCCCGCCGCACCGGCGGCAGCGGTCGGTCAGGGCCGCCGCCCTGCGGCGCCGCCGGCGACCAAGGCGTCTGAGGCCGGCGGCAAGGTGATCGCGTTGCGGCCGCGCAACCGGCGCGGCTGACGGGCGAAAGGGTCGGGGGGCCGGTGGCACGGGTGCAGCGAGTACTTTTCGCCGACGAACCGGCCACCTACACCGTGGTGGGGGCTGATCATCTGCCAGTCGCCCCGGCCGCGCAGTACCTCGAGTTTCTGACCGACAGCGCCGCCTCCCCGAACACGGTGCGCTCCTATGCCGCCGGGCTGGCGGAATGGTTCACCGTCCTGGAGCACACCGGGGATGCGTGGGATGACTTCCCCACCATCCTGTTTGGGCAGTTTCTGCGGTATCTGCGCACCGGAGTGCTGCCCGGGGCGGCGCGGATCGGTGCCCCGGTGCAGAAGATGGCGGCGTCCTCCCTGCAGCCGCGGGCGGCGGCGGTGTTGTCGATGTACCGGTTTCATGCCGATGCCGGCACCACCGATGTGCCGTATCAGCGGTTGTTCACCGGGCGGGGCAGCTGGCGCCGCTACAGCCGCTACGTCGGCTTCCTGGATGGGGTGGGTCCGCGCCGCGATGGTGATCACCCGATCTATCGGTTGCGCGCCCCGAACCGCTCGACCACCCCGGTGCTCTCGCCCGGGCAGGTCGGCACGATCCTCGACGGCTGTTCGGTGCAGGCCGACGGGGAATGGTCGGGCGGGTCGGTCGCGGTGCGCAACCGGCTGTTTTTCGCCGTGCTGGCCGAGACCGGCATGCGTCTGGGTGAAGCGCTATCGCTGCGGCATAACGATTTTCATATCGGCGCCGGCGCGACACCGTGGATCGATGTGGAGGATCGCCAGGATCATCCCCATGGCGCTCGGGCCAAGACCGGGGCGCGGCGCCTCTACATCGGTGATGACCTGGAGGCCCTGTATTCGGAATACGTATGGCAGTTGGTGTCGATGAACGCCGATGTGCTCGTCGACGATCTGGCGCATCATTTCGTGTTCGTGAATCTGCAACGCGGCGAGCTGTTTGCGCCGATGCGCCAGGAGAACGTCTACGTCAAGGTACGGGCGCTGCGCGACGGGTATCCGAGCCTGCCGCCGGACTGGTCGCCGCACTGGCTGCGCCACACCCACGCCACCGCGCTGCTGCTGGCCGGGGTGCCCGAGCATGTGGTGATGCGCCGCCTCGGGCACGCCGACGTGCAGACCACCTTGAACACCTACGGGTGGGTCACCCAGGACGCCGCGATGCGCTCGCTGGCCGATTGGAAGAACTACGTCGCCGGATGGAAGGGGCTGCACGATGGCCAACCGTGACGACCGCCGCTGCGCGGCCCCCGCCGGCGCTGATGATGCGGCCTGGGCGGCGCAGTGGGCGCTGGTGCCCGAGGAATGGAAGCGGCCGGTTTACCGCATCCACCTGCCGCCGGCCGATAAGGTGTTCAAACGAAACAAGTACTACCTGCGCGAATACCGCGGCGCCGACGAGCATGACTTCACCCCGGTCGGTGCGCCCGGCCGGTTCGCCGACGAAATCGCCTGGTGGGTCTGGGTATGCCAGCACGAGGGGCTGCGCCGGATCGAGCCGTCGATGCTGCGCTGGGCCACCGGCGCCCTGACCGCCACAGCCGCCGACTACCGCCACCAATACGGCTGCGCCCCAACGAGTATCGCTGACCTACCAGTCGAAGCGATCGTGCGCCACGCGATCGTGGTGTTCGAGCGGCGCAACGGGCGCCTGCCCGCGCCGGGCACCCGCCGCAACATCTGCGGCCTGATCGAGCACCTGCACCTGTATGTCACGGTGCGCTGCACCGCAGGGCATTGGTGGGCCGCCGACACCTGGGACGTGGTCGCCGATCCGCGGATCCCGCAGCGCGAACACGAACCGCTGCACGAACAGACCATCAAATTCGCGGCGATCGAACCGGCCTGGCTGCGGGAAGGGGTGCGGTTCTGGCTGCGGATCAGCCTGGACGCCGAACTGCTGCGCTGGTCCTCAGCGGTCTCACGAGCCCGGGACATGTCCCGGCTGTTCGGCACCTTCCTGACCGACCACGACTACACCGACCCAGTGCTCACCGAGGATCCCGCGCAGTTGCGGCTGATTTTCGCCGCGTTCACCGAATACCTGAAAACCCCAGCGGCAGCGGCCAATCCAGACAAGCCCCTGACCCCGACCACCATCGACGCCATCCAGTCGGTGGTGCAGGCGTTCTACACGTTCATGCTCGACCATGGCGCCGAAGCCGCCGCCGCCACCGGCGACCCCCGCTGGGAGAAACTGAATGCTGCGCACCTGCGGTTGTGGGGGCCGGCGTTCAAGGCCCGCCGCGCCCGGGGCACCCGCGAGCTGACCTGGTATTCCACCGGTGAGCTGCAGCAGATGCTCGGCTACCTCGACGTACTGGCCGCCACGCGGGGCGCACGGGTGCCGGTGACCCATACCGACGGGAAGGTGTCGTTGGTCAAGGGGTTGGGCGATCCGCAGGCGGCACGGGTGTGGCTGTTGCAGGCCCTCACCGGGCGACGGGCCTCGGAAATCCTGATGCTCGACCACAATCCGCTCGAAGCGATCCCGGGAGCAGAGCGGCCCACCGAGTCCGATGACCCGGACGCGTTCGTGGCCAAACTGCGCTACCAGCAGACCAAGGTCGATGGGGTGACCCCGACCATCCTGGTCGAGCAGGCCGTGGTCAACGTGATCCGCGAGCAGCAGCGGTGGCTCGCCGACACCCATCCGCGGCTCTCGCCGAAGTATCTATTCATCGCGATCAAGCAGAACCTGGCGGGGCTGCGACCCCGCCCGTATGCCACCTACCGGGCCTCGCTGGCCAAACTCGACGAGCTGCACGGCCTGACCGATACGGCGGGCAATGCGTTGCGGTTCACCCAAACCCATCGGCTGCGCCACACCCGCGCCACCGAACTGCTCAACGACGGCGTTCCGATCCATGTGGTGCAGCGCTATCTGGGCCACAAGAGCCCGGAGATGACGATGCGGTACGCCGCCACCTTGGCGGCCACCGCGGAAGCAGAATTCTTGAAGCACAAGAAGATCGGCGCCCACGGCGTGGATGTGGGGATCAGCCCCGCCGACATCATGGACATGACCCAGCTCTCCAAGCGGACGGACCGGGTGCTGCCCAACGGGGTGTGTCTGCTCCCGCCCCTCAAATCGTGCGACAAAGGCAACGCCTGTTTGTCGTGTGGGCATTTCGCCACCGACGTCACCCACACCGCCGAACTCAAGGACCAGCACGCCAAGACCACCGCGTTGATCGAGCTGCGTCGCACCCAGCACCGTGAGCGCACC
This sequence comes from Mycolicibacterium sp. CBMA 226, assembly GCF_009729075.1. Taxonomy (GTDB): domain Bacteria; phylum Actinomycetota; class Actinomycetes; order Mycobacteriales; family Mycobacteriaceae; genus Mycobacterium. The sequence continues at coordinate 162,541 of NZ_VTGY01000033.1, forward strand.
GGCCGCGAGCTGACCGACGACAACGTGTGGATCGCGGCGCGGCGCCGCGAACTGCACTCCCTGCAAGCGATCCTGGACCGCCTGGCCGCCGACGAAGCGGTGCACGCTGAGGCGATCGCCGGGGCCGGAACCAAGGGCCGCATCCCGATCGAGCCGGTGGCCACCCGCGGAGCCCACGATTCGGCGCTGCGCAAGGCCGACCCCCACAGGCCCGCATGACCGTCAGCCCCCAATCGCAGGCGGCACTGCATGTTGACGCCCAGCGACGCACCCGTGAAGTCGACGAACGGATCGATAAAGCGTTCAAGAAGATGCGGAAGCAAGGCAGACCGATCACCCTCAGCGGCCTCGCCCGCGAAGCAAACGTGTCCCGCAGCGTCATCCACCGCCGCCCCACCATCCGCGAACAAATCCGCAGCTACCAGCCACTGACCCCCGTCGCCGACGAACCGCCTCCACCTGCGACCGACACTGAAAGCAGCATCATCGCCGCGCTACGGGCCCGCCTCAAAGCCAAAGACGCCCAACTCTCGGAGCTGAAAAGCCAACTGCGCGAACGCGATACCATCATCGCCACCCTGCACGGCGAACTCGCCCGCCGCCCACCACCCCGCTAGCGCCAGGGGTGCGCCGCTCAGGCAACCAACGATCGTCACTCACTTCGACGTTGAGGTTGGCGCCTCGCGCGATCGGAGCGCAGTGGATTGTCGTGGGAGGCGCCCGGGCATACTGACTGGCTCACCGACGGACCGTCGGCATCGGGCGCTGGAAATCGGCGGTTCAGCGCATCGATGAGGTGATGGGCCTCGTAGAGTTGAGCTCGCATACTGCGACTGCGGCGGTGGGACCAATCCGACAACCGACGCTCTTTGCACTCAGCCTGTTCGACCTGCTCCGATAGTTCGTCAACAAGACGCCAGAGGTCGGCACGGAGCCGATCTGCTTGTGCGGCATCGGGGAAAGCGTCCACAGCTGAATGGTCGCACTCTCGGGACGTCTGTGCATGGCAGTTAGGGCAGTTGATGTTGTTGCTTGTGGGACGGTGCCCGAACCTCGATGTGCATCTCCCACAGCCGCGCCGGTGATCGTTCGAATAGTTGGACGATGCTCTGACGCGCACGTCATGATGGGAGAATGCGAGCCACGACCGAAGAACAGCAGATTTCCCGGGTGCTGGAGCGTTTGGTCGCGCAATATCCAAACCGCGACCCCAACGACGTTGCGCACTCGGTAGAGAAAGCCCGTAAGCGGTTCGAGGAGAGTCGGATTCGCGATTTCGTGCCGCTCCTGGTGGAAAGATGCGTCCGCGCCGAATTCAAGGCTTAGGCGTCCCCGATGAGCCGCCACCCGCTGCCACCGACTCCGAGAGCAGCATCGTCGCCGTGCTGCGGGCCCGCCTGAAAGCCAAAGACGCTCAGTTCGCCGAGCTGAAAACCAGCTACCCGAACGCGATACCGTCATCGCCACCCTGCACGGCGAACTCGCCCGCCGACCGCCGGCCATCTATACGCCGTCACTGACCAGGCCCTGGGCGTGAGGTCACGCATCACCTGGATGCGGCCGCGTGGGGACGGCAGTCGTGGCTGTTGTCCTTGCGGTGATCAGTGGGCATTCGGGCCGTATCCAGGCCAGGTGAAGTGGGGCGGCGGTAGGGGCGGCGATTGCCGGTGCCACCGGTGATCCAGGCCCGTTCGGCCTCGGTGAGCCCACCCCAGGTTCCGTACGGTTCTTGCACCCGAAGGGCGTGGGAGCGGCATTCAGCCATGACTGGACATTGGCGGCACATCTGTTTGGCGCGGGTCTCGCGGGCCGAACGCGCCCGTCCCCGTTCACCGTCGGGTGAGAAGAATGTGCGCCAGTCGCCGCCGCGGCAGGAGGCCTGCAGCTGCCAGTCCCACACGTCGGTGTTTTGGCCAGGTAGCTGCGCGGGCAAAGCCACGGGCCACCATCCTTTCTCGCGAACAAAGGCCCGGGCGCACGAATGCGCCGCGTGCCTCATGGATGTCGATCGCGTCGGTCAGCCGACGGTGAACGACCACTGGCTGTGAACCTCGTCGCCGTCAGCGGAGGTGTTGTGCCAGTGCACGATGTACTCGCCCGGGATAAGAGCGGGCCGCAGCGCCACGCTGTAAGACGCTCCCGATCCTTTGAGTTCGCCGGTGGTCCATTCCGCGTGATCGGGCCCGATCACCCAGATTTCCGGGTTCTTCACCGCCTCGTTGTACGTGATCGACACCTGAGTGGGGGACGGCCCGGTGGAGTTTTCCGCCGGGGTGGTGGCCACCACCCAGTCATGCGCGGACGCGATTGCCGGGGTCAACACAGCGGTTGCGGTCATGACCGTCGCGGCGGTCATCCAGCGCAGGGGTTTCATGTGCGATCACTTTCGTTTCGGGGCCCGTCGAGGCCCGGTGGCGGTTCCAATCGTCGGTGAACCGAGGGCAGGCCACAGTTCGCCACGTCGGATAGTCGCCGTGGTCGGGTGGTTAGTTCCACGCCCCAGCTGCCAGTCTGCTGGGAGTCGGTCCGCGCGGTGGTCAGCCTTTGCGGCGCGCGACAGCCAGGTTCGCCACGCCCAGCAGGACCGCGACCAGCGCCACGACAAGGGCGGTGATCGGCAGCCAGGACGGCGCTGCGCCGCCAGCAGGTGGGGCCGTCGCTGTCGGATGCGTGGCGTCATTACCAGCGGCCGTCAGTGTCAGCACCGGTGCCGGGTGCTCGGGCGCGGCGCCGCCCGCGCTGGTGGTTTCGTTCCAGTTCACGACCGTGCCGTCGCTGTAGGTCTGGGCCGTGGGCAGCGTGATCGACGATGCCTTGGGTAGTGGGCCCGCCGCGATGCTGAAGGTGTCGAACAGGCTCGGCGCAATCCCCCGGTTCCCGGGCGCGGCTTTCCATTCCACGCTGGCGATGTAGTCGCTCACCTCGTTGCCGTCGTCGTCTTTTTGCGGGGTAGCCAGCGTTTTGTGGGTCACGGTCACAATCCAGCCCGGTTTGTCCTGCGCGGTGACCGAAATGATCGGGTGATCCGCCGGCAAGGTGACGAGCAGGCCCGTGGTGGATGCGGTCGCCGATTCGGTCGGCACCCGGAACGTCAGCACCCCGAAACCGCCCTGCGTGGTGTCGGTTCCGGACACTTTCACGTGCGCTGCCGCCGCGCCGGCTGACGCCAGCATCGCCGCCGTCACTGCGACCGCGGCCGCGGCCATACGCCGTTGACGTGCTCCCATGGGTACTCCTATCGGCTGTGCGTGCCTGCACTAACGCAGAGCATGGCCTGTATTAGTCGTGCGCGCTCCCAGTCTGGTTCCCGCATCACCCCGATAACAGCCCGATGCTCCACTGACCTGATATGACGGGGCGTTACAGCCGGTTCGAGGCCGCTGGTCACCACCCGTTCGCGGTGATACGTTGCGCACCAGAAAGTCGTAGGCAGCGCGGAAATCCGGTGCAATTCCGGTGCGGTCGCGCCACTGTGACCACCGGTCGTCGCGGCTGCGCGAGGGCGGTGGGAGTCAGACCCGCCCGCCTGCACCACCCACGACCGGGGACGCGTGATCCCCACGGAGGTAACCCGGTGTCTGAATCAGTCCCGTTGTCCCGCACAGTGTTTGGCCGCATCACCCAGGCATGGGATCGCCGCGACTGGCGCGAATTCGGTGTCCTAGCTGCCGCGATCATCGCGCTACATGTCGTCGGGTTCGGTTCGCTGGCGCTGCTGGTGGCCCCGCACCACTACCAGGTGGGCACCCAGGTATTCGGAGTCGGACTGGGCGTGACCGCCTACACCTTCGGCCTGCGGCACGCCTTCGACGCCGACCACATCGCCGCGATCGACAACACCACCCGCAAACTGACCGCCGACGGCGCCAAACCCAAATCAGTCGGCTTCTGGTTCGCCATGGGCCACTCCACGATGGTGTTGGTCATGGCAGTGTTGGTCATCGCAGCCACCACCGTGGCCGGGGTCCTCGAACACGACGACTCGACGGCCCGACACGACCTGGGCATCGCGGGAACCCTCGCCTCAGGTCTGTTCCTGTGGCTCATCGGCATCATCAATATCGTTGCCCTGGCCGGGATTTGGCGCGTGTTCACCGCGCTGCGCCGCGGCGAGTTCAATGAACACGACCTGGAAAAGCAACTGGACAGCCGTGGCTTCCTGGCCCGTATCCTGCGGCCGATCATGCGGCGGATCACCCGCCCGATCCAGATGTTCCCGGTCGGGGTGCTTTTCGGGTTGGGCTTTGACACCGCCACCGAAGTCACCCTGCTCGCCCTGGCCGGGAGCGGCGTGGCCGCCGGCCTGCCGTGGTACGCGGTGTTGACGCTGCCGGTGCTGTTCGCCGCCGGGATGAGCCTGATGGACACTGCTGACGGCCTGTTCATGACCGTCGCCTACGACTGGGCGTTCGCCAAACCGGTCCGCAAAATCTTCTACAACCTCACCATCACCGGGCTATCGATCGCCGTGGCGCTTCTCATCGGCACCATCGAACTCGTTGGGGTGCTGCACGACAACGGCGTTGGGGTCAATCCTGTCACCGACTGGATCAGTGGCCTGGACTTGAACAACGTCGGCTTCATCATCGTTGGTCTGTTCGCCGTCACCTGGCTGATCGCGATCGCCTACTGGCGCTTCAGCGGCGTCGAGCAACGCTGGGCGGCGGCACCCACCGGGGGCCGGTAAACCACCGGGAAGAGGTCTTCCCGGCCGGTCAGGGCGGGCTTAGCATCGTATGCATGACCAGCAATGAGACCGAGCAATCCACCGGATGCACGAACCCGAATTGCACGTGTGAGAACTGTCAATGCGGCCCGGAATGCACCTGCGGCACTGACACCACGACCTGACACCCCACCACCCAGCACTTTCGGTACCCGCGTCGAAGGAGGTACCGAGCCAGCAGTCGGCATTCACTCAGAAACGGATCAACCACGCGCACAACGCAACAACGAATGTGCCGCGACTGCACCCGATGTCCAGGGAGCGGTAACCGGCCAGCCGCCGAGCTGTCGGTTCTCACCGCCCCACATCATCGTGCTCAGCCACTACTTCGAGCGATTCGCCGACCACGCCAAGGATCGATGCTCGGGTCCAGGCCATCGAGTACAGCCCCATAGATCGATGGGTCCAGCCGTTGGTGTGCCGGCTGTCAGCTGATTCCGAACCAGCCGAGAACGGTGACCAGGGCCGCGCCGATCGCCATGATCGCGATGGTGACAACCGTGGCCGTGGCGATCGCCCGGAACACCCGCCCGTTGGCGGCATCACCGAGCACGCTGCGCCGATTGGCCAGGGTCAGGATGAACGCGAGCAGGATGGGCGTGATGACGCCGTTGAGAATCTGCGCGTTGATCAGCAACTGGATGAGGTCGCCGGGCAGCAGTGCGAGCGACGCACCGATCACGATTTGGATGGTGAACAAGCCGAGAAAAAGCTTGGCTTCACCGAACTTTCGGGACACGCTGCTCTCGGTGCCGATCGCTTCACCGACCGCGTAGGACGTCGACAGCGGCACGACGGCGGCGGCCAGCGCGCTGGCCCCGAGCAGACCGATCGCGAACAGTTCTTCGGCGAACTTGCCCGCCACTGGACGCAGCGCTTCGGCGGCTTGCGCGGCGCTGTCGAGCGGTGCACGGGTGGTGATCGCCGCGGCGGTCGCGATGATGATGAACATGCTGACCAGGTCGGCGAAGATCGACCCGCTGACGGTGTCCAGGCGGGTGTTGCGGTAGTCGGTCGGACCGGCACCGCGGTCGGCGACGGCGGAGGCGACGTAGAACTGCATGTACGGGGTGATGGTGGTTCCGATCAGTGCCACCGACAGCAACAAGAAGTCCTTGCTGGCCAGCAGATGTGGCACAACGGTATTGATCGCGGCGGCATGCCAGTCGGGATGGGCAAGGACCGCGCTGATCGGGTAGGCGATGAACACCAAGCTCAATAGCAGGAAGATCTTCTCTGCGTACTTGTAGGAGCCGAACACGACCAGACCCCAGATCGCGACCGCGGCGACCGGGATTGCGATGTACCGGCTGACATGCAGTAGTTCCATCGCGGCGGCGACGCCGGCGAACTCGCTGACCACCAGACCGGTATTGGCCACCAACAGCAGGCCCAGAGCGAAGGCGGTGGAGCGCAGGCTGAACTGTTCTCGGATCAACGCGCCCAGACCCTGGCCGGTGTAGGCGCCCAGCCGTGCGCACATCTCCTGGACCACGACCAGTCCGACCGTGACGACCAGCATCACGAACAGGGTCCGGTACCCGAACTGCGCGCCCGCGCTGGCGTACGTCGCGATACCGCCGGCGTCGTTACCGGCGTTCGCTGCGATCAGTCCGGGCCCGAGAATCGCCAACGCGGTGAACAGTCGGCGACGTAGGGGCTGGCGCACCGCGCTGGGTGTGGTGGCGCTGGTGTCAGCGTTCGTCGTAGGGGCGGTCATTGTGCCTCCCAGTGCAGGAAAGTGAAGCGCCCGCGCTCGGGGACGAGGGCGTCGACGATGTCGTCGGCGAGGATGCGGCCGATCGGTCGGTTGTCGTCATCGACGACGAGCACCGATCCCGCTCGGCTTTCGATCAGCTGGTCTGCGACCTCAGCGCTGGTGGCGTCGGGACCGACGGTGACCGGCCACGGCGGTGCGACAAGTTGTCGCATCGAGGTATCCGGCTGCGCGAGAAGCATTTCCAGCATGCTCACCTCGTCCACGACCCTGCCGTCGTCGTCGATGACGACGACGCGGTCGAGGTCATTGCGGTGGGCGTATTGCTCGGCGAGTCGGGCCCGTACCTCGGTCACGGTTTCACTGGCCGTGACCGTGAACACGACAGTGGTCATGAAACCACCGGCGCGGTCCTCGCTGTACCCCAACGACCGGCCAAGCTCCACCGCCCGTTCCGCGGGCAGCAATCCGAGAAGGTGATCACGGTCGGACCGTTTCATATCTCGGAGCGCGTCAACAGCCTCGTCGGGCTCCATCGCCTCCAGCAATTCCCGCGCCCGCTCAGGCGGACTGTCGATCAGCAGCGCGTACACATCATCGGGCTGCATTTCCTCCACCGCGTCCGCGGCCAGTTCCGGGTCGAGCACATCAAGGAGCTGCTGGCGTTCGCTGCGCCCAAGTTCTTCAAGCAGATCGGCCAGCTCACCTGGCCGCAGACCGCGCAATGCCTGCGTGGACTCGCGGGCCTGCACGCCGCCGCGGGCGTCACCGAGCGGCTGGATCGCCGCCCAGTCAATGACCCGCCCGAGCGTGGGCCGTGTACGCCAGCGCGCCGGGCCGAGGCGGCGCAGCAGCGCGTTGAGGCTGACATCAACGCCCACCAGCCGATACTGGTTTCCCACCGCAGTGACGTAAAGGTCTGCGGCGCGAATCACCTTGCGGCCATCGACGTTGAGCAACTGCCGGTCGAGCACCTGACCGGCGAGCAGAACCTCTCCCGGGCGCGGTGCGAACTCGACGAGATCCAAACGTGCACTGGAGAGCTGCACACTGGTCCGTGACACCGTGGCGATCTGGTCGGCGCTAATCCAGCTTCTGCGGTCCCCGACTTTCACGATCAAACCCGACAACGGCGGGCCGTTATGGTCGGCGCTCTCTGTGCTGTATCGGACGACCAGGTCAGCGACCCGACCGACGGGCTCCCCACCCTGATTGAGCACCGGCCGGCCCAACAAACCGGCCACCGAAATCAAGGCATCGCGCACCGCGCGAGTCGCCATGTGCTGGTCCTGCCGGCGGCTGGTCGTCTCGCGCCCGAAGTGTCCCACCATCGTGCCCTCCCTGCGTCGTGGGTTTCATCGACTGACTCTCCAAGTCCAGGGCACCTCAAGAATGCGGACTAGCTGCGCCACACGATCGCATACAGCATTAGCCGGTCAAGCAATGCCCGACTCCGTATGCGCAGGCTCTCCCGAATCCACGGCCATCCACCCTTCCGTCGTCGGTATCAAGCGCCAGCGGACCAAAACACCGCAGGTCAGGCTAACTGACCAATAACGCCGATGCATCGCCGAACAACCACAAATTCACCCCACCGATACCAAAGCGGGCCCCGCAATCACCAGCCTCAGCCACGCGCCGCGCGCAGGTTGCCGCCAACGAGGGCTATACCATCGTCGGCGTCCTCAACGTATCGCGATTGCCGCGAATCCCGTTCGGCGCCAGGCCGTTCGCGGCCGCTGACCATCCCTGTTGTGCAGCCGCAACAGTCAACCAATGAAAAGTACTGGATCATGACGAGTTCGCTGCTGGTGGCGGCCATCGTGGCGTTCGTCGCGACCACAATCGACGACCTGATCATCGTGACGGCGCTGTTTACATCCTGTCGCACCACCGGCAGGCCCCGGGCGGCGACCATCACTGCCGGGCAGTACCTCGGTTTCGCTCTCATCGTCGGCCTATCCCTGGCTGCGGCCGCAGGCTTACACACCGTTCCAGACCACTGGGTCGGCCTGCTCGGCCTGGTCCCCGTCGGCTACGGCCTATGGGGCCTGTGGCAACTGCAGCGAAGCGACGATCAGGACGGGTTCACTCTAGCCTCAACCGTAACCGGCATCGCCGCAGTGACTTTCGCCAACGGCGCCGACAACATCGGCGTCTTCACCCCGCTGCTACGTACCCTGCCCGTCACCGCCGCGATCGGTACCTGCATCGGGTTTCTGCTCCTGGTCGGCGTGTGGTGCACGCTCGGGGCCCTGTTGGGCACTCACCGCACCGTCGTCGCGATCCTGGGACGAGTGAGCCACTGGCTGGTACCGGTCGTGTTCATCGTGATCGGTGTCGTCATCCTGGTCACCACCGGCGCCTACCGGCTCATCCCGGGTGCGCATCTAGTGTCGGCGTCATGAGTCAATCCGCCAGGCTCCGTTGGGTATTGGCACTGAACCTCAGCCTTATCGCCGGGCTGGTCGTCGCGGGTTTGGCGGCCGGGTCGCTGGGCGTGCTCGCTGCTGCCGGCGACACCGCCGCCGACGCTTCAGGGATCACGCTCGGATTGATCGCCATCTATGTCCGCGACCGTCACGGCAAAATCAACGCACCGACGTACATCGCCGGGGTGAACGCGTCGCTGCTGCTTCTGGTGGCACTCGGTGTAGCTGTCGAGGCGATCCAACGGCTAGTCACCGGCGGTGCGCATGTCGAAGGCATACCGACCCTGCTGGCATCGGTTGTCGCGATGATCGTGATGCTGAGCTGCGCGGCAGTTCTGGGCCGCGACGCAGCCGCCGAGGACCTCCATATGCGGTCGGTACTGCTCGACACGCTGGCCGACGCTCTGGCAGCGGCAGGCGTCGCCGTCACCGGCGCCATCATCTCGATCACCGGCAGCCACTTCTGGCTAGATTCCGTCGTGGCAATCGCGATCAGTGCGCTCATCGCGGTCGGGGCCTGTCGGTTGCTCATCGACGTCGCCGCGGCCCTACGTACCGGCACACCACTAGAACTCGACGACGACTAATTCCCAGCCGGGGACAACCCAGCTCATTCCGGGCGCCGTGCTACCACCTGCTGCCTTTCACGCTGTCGAGTACAGCACTACAGATAAGCGTGCCCTTCACGATCAGAACCCGACCACGGCTCATCGTGGGGCACAGTCGAGTACACCAAGTTTCGACCTACAGATAAGCACGCGGCCGACAGCTGCGAATGCAGCGCCGCCCGGTCCAGCCCGCCGACGGCCGCCAGCGCCTCCATGCGCGCGGGCACCTCCGCGGGACTGTTCGCGTGCACCGTTCCGGCCCCACCCTCGTGGCCCGTGTTGAGCGCGGCGAGCAGGTCCACGACCTCGGCACCGCGCACCTCGCCGACCACGATGCGATCGGGCCGCATCCGCAGCGCCTGCCGCACCAGGTCGCGCACCGTCACCTCGCCGACGCCCTCGACGTTGGCGCCGCGCGCGACCAGGCGGACCAGGTGCGGGTGCTGTGGAGCCAGCTCGGCGGCATCCTCGACACAGACGATCCGCTCGGCGGGGTCGACAGCCCCCAGGAGAGCGGACAGCACGGTGGTCTTCCCGGCACCGGTGCCGCCGGAGACCAGGAAGGCCAGCCGAGCCGCGACGATGTCGGCGATCAACGACGCGGCCGGCGGCGCGATGGCCCCGGATCCGACGAGGCCGGCCAGGTCCTGGCTCGCGGGCCGCAGCACCCGCAGCGACAGGCAGGTACCGGCCGCCGCGATCGGGGGCAGCACGGCGTGCAACCGCACGCTCAAGCCCGCGGCGATGCCACCGAGGTGGCCGTCGACCCACGGTTGCGAGTCGTCGAGCCGGCGCCCGGCAGCCAGCGCCAGCCGTTGCGCCAGCCGCTGTACGGCGGTCTCGTCCTCGAATCGGACCGTGCTGCGGCGCAACCCGTTTCCGTCGTCGACCCACACCTCGTCGGGTGCGCTGACCAGGACGTCGGTGGTCCCCGGCGCCCGCAACAGTGGTTCCAGAATCCCCGCACCGGTCAGTTCCGTCTGCAGCAGCCGCATACCGGCCAACACGTCGCTGTCGGCGAGCACGCCGCCGGTCTCGGCGCGGATGGCCGCGGCCACGGCGTTCGGGTGCAGCGCACCGCTGGTCTGCGCGGCGAGGCGCTCCCGGACACGGTCCACCAACGACGACGTCATGCCGCCTCCCCCGGCTGCTGCTGCAGCACCGTGAGCACACGACGAGCCGCCGTGGCCAGCGGTGACCGGCCCCGCAGACTCCGGCTGAGACCGCCCCGCTCCAGCACGCCGTCGAGGTTGGTCTCCGCACGCATCGCCGCCAGCAGCGGCAACCCCAGGATCGTCGCCATCTCGGCTGCGCGGAGCCCGCCGGGCGCAGGTCCCCTGACCACCAGGCCGACATTGGGGTTGATGGCGGTCACCCATTCCGCCACCACACGGGTGGCCGCGCAGGCGCGTACTTCCGCCGGTGCCACCACGACCACGAGATCGGCTGCGGCCAGCACCGTCTCGCCGGCGGCTGACGGTTGCCGCGGCACGTCGCAGATCACGGTGGCGCCGGCGCGGCTCCCGGCCTCGACAACGGCGGCGAGCGCCGTCGGCCTCAGCTCGACGCCGGCGCGTCCGGCTGACAGCACCACCACCTCACGACGGCGCGGCAGCGCATCACGCAACGCCGGATAGCTGAGCCGGCCGCCCGCCGCCGCCAGGTCCGGCCAGCGCAGACCGGCATCGCTCTCGGCGCCGAGGGCCAGGTCGATGCCGCCGCCCCACGCGTCGACATCGACCAGCAGGCACTCGCGGTCCGGCGTACCCGCGGCCTGCGCCAACGCGATCGCAAACACCGAGGCACCGGCGCCGCCGCGACCACCGATCACCGCGACGACGGCGCCGCGGCGCAGGCCGGATTCACCGGCCGCGGCCTCGGACAGGACACCGACCAGCTCGGATTCGTCGGCGGGCAGGGTGATGACCGCCTGCGCACCAATTGCCATCGCGGCCTGGAAATCGCGGGTGCCCGGCGCGTCGTCGGCGATCAACAGCACCGCGGGCCGGCGGGGCATCCCGAGCTCACGACAGCGCTGCGCCGCCGTCACGTCGAGGAGCACCGCCGCGGCGCCGAGCCACGCCTTGCGGCCGGACGGCTCTGCGGCGTACACCACCCTGACGCCCGCCGCCGCGGCGATGCGCTCGATCTCGTCGTGCAGTCCGGCGTCGGTGATCAGCGCCAGCGCCCCGTTCGTTGCCATGGATCCACCGTGATCCGCGGCGGCCTGCGGCACCAGAGCGCGCACACAGAATGTGGATGAATCGCAAACTGTGCACAACTTTATTGACGGACTCGTGAGAATGTCGTTCCGCAACTTTTCCGAGGACGCCCCCCAACGCTGGGCGCACCGGGACCGCGACATCTACGCCGCGCGCGAAAAACAGCAATCCGGCGCCGTCGGAAACGCGCCTGAGAGGCCATGCCTCGAAGAAATTGACCGACCCCGAAAAAGGGACGACCCCCGCCAGGGGGGGAGGAGGCGGAGGTCGTCGTGGATCAGCCCCGGGGGGTCGGGCTGATGCACACCCGGCGCTGGCCGGGTAAAGCCCACTATACACACGTCAACAGGGCTCTGCGCAACTGTTGATTCTCTGTGAAAGGGGCGTGTCAGCACGTCAATCGCCGCGACAGTCGCGTCACCGGCGACCGACACGGCGATGCCGTCGCCCACACGGCACTGCCGCTCCGGCGCATATGCTGGGAGCCGTGACCGCATCCGATCCGGCCGCCCAGGCCGCGGCCGCGCCGCGTCAGGAGGCCGAGTCGAGCGGTCCGGTGCGCGCCGCAGCCTTCTTCGATCTCGACAAAACGGTGATCGCGAAGTCCAGCACCCTCGCTTTTAGCAAACCTTTTTTCAACCAGGGACTGCTGAATCGGCAAGCCGTGCTCAAGTCGACCTATGCACAGTTCCTGTTCCTGATGTCGGGTGCCGACCACGATCAGATGGACCGCATGCGGTCCTACCTGACCAACATGTGCACGGGCTGGGACGTCGAGCAGGTCAAGTCGATCGTCGCCGAGACGCTGCACGACATCGTCGACCCACTGGTCTTCGCGGAAGCCGCCAACCTGATCGCCGACCACAAGCTGTTTGGCCGCGACGTCGTGGTGGTCTCGGCGTCCGGCGAGGAGATCGTGGCGCCCATCGCTCGCGAACTCGGTGCCAACCATTCGATGGCCACGCGCATGGTGGTCGTGGACGGAAAGTACACCGGCGACGTCGACTTCTACTGCTTCGCCGAGGGCAAGGTGCAGGCCATCGAGGAACTCGCCGCACGCGAGGGCTACGCGCTCGAGCACTGCTACGCGTACTCGGACTCCATCACCGACCTGCCGATGCTTGCGGCGGTGGGCCACCCGGCGGTGGTCAACCCGGACCGCGCCCTGCGCAAGGAGGCCGTCGCCCGCGGGTGGCCGGTCCTGACCTTCACCCGCCCGGTCTCGCTGCGAGATCGACTGTCGGCGCCGTCGGGAGCCGCGGTCGCCACGACCCTGGCCGTGGGTGCCAGCGCCCTCGCCGCCGGCGCCGTGACTTACTCACTGCTCCGTCGCCTGAACTTCTGAAAGCTACTGACGAGTTGCTGAGGCGCACTCCGTAACAATCAGAAATCGCTGGTGATTGACCCTTGATGTGACTGCGGTCACGTAGTACAAAGGAAGCACGGAAGCCCCCGAGGCCAAGACCGAACCGGAAGAGAAGGTTCGACCTCCCGAGGCGGGCATCCCAGCACGGAATACCGGCACCCACGCGGAGCACATACCGCGACAATGGTAAAAGCGTTGTGGGCCTGCGTAATTGCGAAAAGCGAACGGCTAAGAGAATTCCTTGGGTGGAGTTGTAGCCGCAGCGCATTGCAGGGACGCCGAGGCCACCCACACAACCCGACAAGCACGCTTGGTAACCGGGGTTCCGTGCTAGCGGGCGGCGAGCCGAGTCAGATGCCCTCTGACGACGGAGCGCCGCCCGCTTTTATGTTTGCGTGTTTGCTGGGCCGGGCGTCCGCCCACCCCCTACTTAGCTGACGCCTGAGCGATCGACAGCGCTTCGCGCGCCCCGGAATGCAGCGCGCGACTGCTACAGATCAGCCAAGCCGTCAACCCGTCAGCGGTCCCCGACGCGAAGCCCCGTGCCGCAGCACGGTATTCGCCGACCTCACGCATCCAGTACATCTCGGGCACGCCGAGACCGTGCGGGTCCAGCCCACTCGACATGGTGATCAACCGGGACACCGCACGCGCCACCACACCGTCGGCCGCCCCGAACGGAGCCAGGCTCAGGAGTTCGCCATGGGCGACGGCCGCGAGCACCGTCGCCGGCACGCGGCTTCCGCCGCCCACGATCTCACCGAGCAGCTCCAGTCGCCGACCCACGTCGGGGTCATCGGTGCGGGGCCGGCCGAGCCGGTCCGCGTCCGTCAGATCGGCCGCAGCCAGCGCGTGCAGGCGGGCGATCGCCTGCAACGGCGCGCGCTGCCAGACGCCGACCAGCGCTGTCGCACCACCTTCGAGAGCCTCTGCCACGCGCAGCGCGCCGGCCAGCACGGCGTCGGCGCGCTCGCCTTTGGCCGGCACCTCACCGTCTTTACTCAAACTCAGCGATCCGCCGTCGAGGACGGACGACGCCCGGGCGGCCCGCATCGAGGCCTCGGCCGCGGTGGCCGGCCAGCCCCGGAGATTCACCTTGTGCCGGTGGGCTCGACCGAGCGCTTCGCGCGCCTCTTCTCCGGCCGCGGCCACGCCGGGCAGTTCTGCCAAAGGAGCCAGTGGGTCAGGTGCAGGCACGTCCGCACACGGTAATGCCACCAGATGGTCACCACCAACGTCACGGTGGCGAGCCACCTCCAACGTCATTGCAACCTGCCAGTGACTACGCTCACAACCATGACACAAGACACCGCTGTGCCACAGGCTTACCCGCCGCCTGCCGAGTTTGCCGCGCAGGCCAATGCCACCGCCGCGTTGTATCAGGAGGCCGACGCTGACCGCCTGGATTTCTGGGCCCGCCAGGGGCAGCGGTTGTCCTGGGCGACCCCGTTCACCGAGGTCCTGGATTGGTCGAATGCGCCGTTCGCCAGGTGGTTCGGCGACGGCAAGCTCAACGTCGCCTACAACTGCGTCGACCGCCACGTCGAGGCCGGCAACGGTGACCGGGTCGCGATCCACTGGGAAGGCGAGCCGGTCGGGGATGCCCGCGACATCACCTACGCCCAGCTCAAAGACGACGTCTGCAAGGCCGCCAACGCGCTGACCGCCCTGGGCCTGCAAGCGGGGGACCGGGTCGCGATCTACATGCCGATGGTCCCCGAGGCCATCGTGGCGATGCTGGCCTGCGCGCGCCTGGGGGTCATGCACTCGGTGGTGTTCGCCGGGTTCTCGGCCACCGCGCTGGCCGCCCGCGTCGAGGACGCCCAGGCCAAGCTGGTCATCACCACCGACGGGCAGTACCGCCGCGGTCAGGCGGCCTCCCTCAAGTCCGCGGTCGACGACGCCGTCGCCGGCCAGTCCTCTGTGCAGCATGTGCTGGTGGTCAAGCGCACCGGCATCGACGTGGACTGGACCGAGGGCCGCGACGTGTGGTGGCACGAGAGCGTCGAGACCGCCTCCCCGGAGCACACCCCCGAGGCGTTCGACGCCGAGCAGCCGCTGTTTTTGCTGTACACCTCCGGCACCACCGGCAAGCCCAAAGGCATCGTGCACACCTCGGGCGGCTACCTGACCCAGGCGTCCTACAGCCACCACAACGTCTTCGACATCAAAGCCGACGACGTGTACTGGTGCACCGCCGACATCGGCTGGGTCACCGGGCACACCTACATCGTCTACGGGCCGCTCGCGAACGGTGTCACGCAGGTGGTGTACGAGGGCACCCCCACCTCGCCGACCGAGCACCGGCACTTCGAGATCATCGAAAAGTACGGCGTCACCATCTATTACACCGCCCCGACGCTGATCCGCACCTTCATGAAGCTGGGCCACCAGATCCCCGCGGCCCATGACCTGTCGAGCCTGCGAGTGCTCGGCTCAGTCGGCGAGCCGATCAACCCCGAGGCCTGGCGCTGGTACCGCGAACACATCGGCGCCGACACCACCCCGATCGTGGACACCTGGTGGCAGACCGAGACCGGCGCCATCATGATCTCCCCCCTGCCCGGCGTCACGGCGGCCAAGCCCGGGTCGGCGATGACCCCGCTGCCCGGCATCTCCGCCAAGATCGTCGACGACGACGGCGTTGAGCTGGTCCCCGGCGCCGACGAGCACGAGCACGTCACCGGCTACCTGGTGCTGGACAAGCCGTGGCCGTCGATGCTGCGCGGCATCTGGGGCGACGATGAGCGGTTCAAGGACACCTACTGGTCCCGGTTCGCCGAGCAGGGCTGGTACTTCGCCGGGGACGGCGCCCGCTACGACGCCGACGGCAACATCTGGGTCCTGGGCCGCATCGACGACGTCATGAACATCTCCGGGCACCGCATCTCCACCGCCGAGGTCGAATCCGCCCTCGTCGGACACTCCGGGGTCGCCGAAGCCGCCGTCGTCGGGGCCACCGACGCCACCACCGGCCAGGCCATCTGCGCGTTCGTCATCCTCAAAGCCTCCGCGCACGGCGGCTCAGACAACATCGTCGACGAGCTCCGCGCGCAGGTCGCCACCGAGATCTCCCCCATCGCCAAACCCCGGGAAATCCACATCGTGCCCGAGCTACCCAAAACCCGCAGCGGCAAAATCATGCGCCGCCTGCTACGCGACGTCGCCGAAGGCCGCGACCTCGGCGACACCTCCACCCTCGTCGACCCCAGCGTCTTCGAAGCCATCCGCGCCAGCAAGTAGGCACCAACGCAAAGCGCCCCCAACGTCACGTTGGGGGCTCTTTCGTATGGTCAGGAGATCGGCACGTAGCCCGCGCCCGGGCGGCTCTTGGCATCGAGGTCGGCGATCACCGCGTTGATCGACATCGTCACGGCCGGCGTGTGCAACGGCACGTACTTCACGACGCACGTCGGCAGGTCGTCGCTGAAGGCCCCGTGGATCATCCCGACCAGCTTGTTGTTCACCGTGACGGGCGCACCAGAGTCGCCCGGCTGGCCGCACACCTGGTCGACGATGGTGCCGGGGTCCTGTCCGGGGCCCCAGGTGACGCCGCAGGTGTAGCCCGTGGTGCGGCCCAGCTTGCACGCCACCTGACCGAAAGCCGGGTCGGGACCGATGCCGTCGATCTGGAACCCGTTGACATTGTTGAGGGGCTGCACCTTGGCCGGGTCGAATTCGATGACCGCGTAGTCCAGAGGCTGGCTGCCGGCGACCATGACGCCCAGCGGTCCGCGGTTCTCGGCGCCCTCGGCCGACACCTCGTGGCCGGGCCCGCCGCAGTGCGCCGACGTGAAGCCGACCAGCTTGCCGCGGTTGTCATGCCCGATCGTGGTCAGGGTGCAGAAGGTGTCACCGTCGACGACGATGCCCGAGCCACCGCCCAGCGGCACCGGTGCGTCCGCGTGTGCCGGTATCCCGGCCGACGTGCCGAGCAGAGCAATGGCCATCCCACACACGGAAGCCAACACGGGTGCCAAACGCATCGGGGCAGTGTATCGCTGGGCCGGATCGTTAAGCGGCGCCCCACGTGGCAACATATGCCAGGACTACACCGACGCCGGGAGGACTTGTTCGTGAGCAATGGCGATCGCAAGAATGGCCCAGTTCCAGCCACGGTGACCGCGATCCCGCTGGTGGATCCGCATGCGCCCAAGGCTGATCCGTCGATCGGCGATCTGGTCAAGGAAGCCACCGCGCAGATGTCGACGCTGGTGCGTGCCGAGGTCGAGCTGGCGCGCGCCGAGATCACCGCCGACGTGAAGAAGGGCCTGACCGGCAGCGTCCTGTTCATCGCCGCCCTGGTCGTGCTCTTCTACTCGACGTTCTTTTTCTTCTTCTTCCTCGGCTCGCTGCTGGAGCTGTGGCTGCCGAGCTGGGCGTCCTACCTCATCGTCTTCGCGCTCATGGTGCTGACGACCGGTGCGCTCGCGTTCCTGGGCTTCCTCAAGGTCCGTAAGATTCGCGGCCCGCGGGACACCATCGCCACGGTAAAGGAGGCCAAGGTGGCGTTGACGCCGGGCCACGACAAGACGTCGAGTCAGATCACTGCCCGCTCTGCTTCTAGCGACACCTCAGGCTGGTAGTGCCGCCACCTGATCCGTCGGTCGTCCGGATCGACGGTCCGTGGCGGCACCTGCAGGTGCACGCGAACGGGATCCGGTTCCACGTCGTGGAGGCCGAGGGCTCGGAGCCCGCCGACCGCAACGCGGACGGTTCCTCCAACGCCGAGCGCCCGTTGGTGATCCTGCTGCACGGGTTCGCCTCGTTCTGGTACTCGTGGCGGTATCAGCTGCGCGACCTGCGCGGCGCCCGCGTCGTCGCGGTGGACCTGCGCGGCTACGGCGGCAGCGACAAACCACCGACGGGCTACGACGGCTGGACGCTGGCCGGGGACACCGCCGGCCTGGTGCGCGCGCTGGGACACCACTCCGCCGTGCTCGTGGGGCACGCCGACGGCGGCCTGGTCTGCTGGGCCACGGCGATGCTGCACCCGCGGGTGGTGCGGGGCATCGCGCTGGTCAGTTCACCGCACCCGGTGGCGCTGCGGTCCTCGACGCTGACCGATCGGGGCCAGCGTGCGGCACTGTTGCCGGCGATGCTGCGCAACCAGGTGCCGTGGTGGCCCGAGCACGTGTTGACCCGCCGGGGCGGCGCCGCTGTCGAACAGCTGGTTCGCAGCCGCGCCGGCGCGGCCTGGCCGGCGTCGGAAGATTTCGCCCGGACGGCCCCGCACCTGCGCACCGCGATCCAGATTCCGTCGGCGGCGCACTCGGCGCTGGAGTACCAGCGGTGGGCGGCGCGCAGTCAGCTCCGCGGTGAGGGCCGGCGCTTCATGCGTGCGATGAAACAGGGCACCGCGATACCGATCCTGCACCTGCACGGCACCGCCGATCCCTACGTGCTCGACGACCCGGTGCGCCGGACGCAGCGCTACGCCCCGCAGACCCGCTTCGTATCCGTCGCCGGCGCAGGGCATTACGCGCACGAAGAGCAGCCGTCGACCGTCACCTCGGAGCTGTCGACGTTCCTGCACCAGCTACCCGGCTGAGATGCACGTCCCGGTCGGCACCGCGTCCTGGTTGTCGACCTTGGCCATCTGTTTGGCAACCTCGTCGGCGGTGAGGACGAAGCCGGTGTCGGCGTCGTCGACCGCGGCGCCGAACACGACACCGAGCACCTTGCCGTTGCCGTCGATCAACGGGCCGCCCGAATTGCCTTGGCGGACATTGCCTCTGATGGTGTAGACCTCGCGCGTGACGGTCGTCGAGTGGTAGATGTCCGGGCCGTTGAGTTTGATGACCTCGCGGATGCGCGCGGGCGTCGCGGCGAACTCACCGCCACCCGGGTAGCCCATTACCACCGCGCCGGTCCCGGTCGCGGCCTCCTGCATGTCGAACTTCAGCGGCGTCGCGGGCAGGTCGGGCGCGTCGAGAATCGAGATGTCGGCCTCGGGGTCGTACGAGACGACCTTGGCGTCGTAGCTCTTGTCGTCGACCTGAACGGTGACGCTGTTGGAGCCGGCCACCACGTGCGCGTTGGACATCACGCGACCGGGCGCCACCACGAAGCCGGTGCCCTCGAGCACCTTCTGGCAGCTCTGCGCGACACCGCGGATTTTCACGACGCTGCCCTTGGCCGCGGCCACCGCCGGATCGGCCACGAGCGCGGGGTCCGGCGCCGAGACGCTGACGATCGGGGTACGGCCGAACGGCTGCAGCACCGACGGCAGGCCCGAGGTGTTCAGCAGCGCCGACAGCCGCGTGGGCACGCGCTTGAGCCATGCCGGCGCGAGGTCGTTGACCTCGGAGAGCACCCGCGAGCCGTTCACCGCCGCAGCCAGATTCGGCTGGTCGGACGACGTCAGCGGGGTGGCCAGCAGCCAGGCGGCGACCAGGACCGCGACGAGCTGCAGTGCCATACCGACAACCGAATCGAAGCCGCGCACCACCTCATTGCGCATGGCGCCGCGGACCGCGCGGCCCAGCACCACACCGGCAATCTCGCCGACCACGACCAGACCCAGGATCAGGAACAGGGCGACGAAAAGCTTGCTGCGGGCGCCGTCGACGTGCGCCACCACGTGCGGTGCGAGCAGCACACCGGCCACCGCACCCAGCACCACGCCGAGAAAAGACAGCAGGGAGCCCAACGCCCCGGACCGCCAGCCCGAGACGGCGGCGACGAAGGCAACGGACAGAACGGCCAGATCCAGCCATTGTGAAGGTGTCATGGTTGATCCACACGGTAGCCGCTGGATTCGCCCAGCAGCGCCATTGCCGCGTCCAGTTCTTCGACGACGTCGGCGTTCCACGGCTTGGCCCAGCCTGCGACATCGAGCATCGCGGAGATCACCTGAGCGGTGAAGCCCCACACCAGCATCTGGTTCAGCAGAAATGCCGGGCCGGCGAACTGCCTGGTGTTCTCCTTGCGGTACACCATCAACCGGTTCTCCGGATTGACGAAGGCGCGCACCGGGACCCGCGCGACGATGGCCGTCTCCGCCGGGTCGACAGCGCGGACATCACCGGGGTCAGGCGAGTACGCGAGCACCGGGACCACGTGAAAACCCGAGGGCGGGATGAACATTCGGTCCAACGTGGCCAGGATGTGCAGCCGGGAGGGATCGATACCGGTTTCCTCGGTCGCCTCGCGCAGCGCGGTGCCGATGGGACCGTCGTCCCCCGGATCGGTCGCGCCGCCGGGGAACGCCGCCTGCCCGGCGTGGTGCCGCAGCGTCGACGCGCGGACGGTGACCAGCAGGTCGGCGTCGGGCGGCAGGGCACCGGCCGGGGCGTCGGGCGCACCCGAGAACAACACCAGGACGGCGGCGTCGCGTTTGGTGCCGGTCAACGTCGCGGTGGCGCCGGCGGCGGTGATGGCCGCCAGCACGCTCTTCGGTACCCGGCGCCGGTAGGCCTGCGGCAGGTCCTTTGCGTTGTCGACGAGGGGCCGCAGCCAGGCCGGGGCGGCCTGCGGGTTCAGCACGTTCACCCCGACACTCCTAACTGTGGGTTCACCGCCGCGCCGATCTCATCAGCACTGGTGAACGGCCGGGGCAGGACCTGCGCAACGCTACCGTCCGGGCGCAGCAGCACGGTCGCAGGCATGACGTTGGGCACGCGCAGCGCGGCCGCGATCAGCCGCCGGCCGTCCTGCAGCGTCGGCAGCTTGACGCCCAGGTCGGCCAGCCGCAGAAGCCCGGCCGTCTCGTTCTCGTCTTGATGCACCGTCAGCACCGTCACCTTGGTCCCCATGCGGCGCTGGTACTCGGCCAGCGCGGGCAGTTCATCGGCGCACGGACCACACCAGTAGGCCCACAGATTCAGCACCACGGCCCGCCCGGCGACGGCCTTCGCGACGTCGACGGGCACGCCGTCGCCCGCGCAGTCGACCGTGATGCCCTGCAGGGCTTGCGGTCCGGGGCCGCCCTGCGGCGCCGGACACGGTGGCAACGCCGCTTTGGCCCGGGGTCCGGCCAGTGCCGCGGGAGTGTCGGCGTCGCGATGTGCACGGGTGACGGTCTGCTGCCCTGACGGCCCGGACGCGGTGCGGTCGTCGCCGAGCTGCCGCCACAGCGCGACGCCCAGCACGACGAACACGGCCAGCACCACCACGGTCCAGCGGGCAGACCGACTCACCCGGTGATCCCGGCCAGCGCCAGCAGATGCTCGGTCTCGGGCCCCTTGACCAGGGCCGCGGCCACCGCGAGGTCCGTCGGCCCGATGCCGTAGGACGGGCAGTCTTTCGCGAGCACGCACACGCCGCAGGCCGGGGTCCGGGAGTGGCAGACGCGGCGGCCGTGGAAGAT
Organism: Mycolicibacterium sp. CBMA 226; assembly: GCF_009729075.1. Classification (GTDB taxonomy): domain Bacteria; phylum Actinomycetota; class Actinomycetes; order Mycobacteriales; family Mycobacteriaceae; genus Mycobacterium. The sequence goes on from NZ_VTGY01000033.1 coordinate 183,923, forward strand.
CACGCGGTGGCTGAGGAGGGTCCACTCCTTGCGCGGGATCAGTTCCCCCACCGCGTGTTCCACCTTGACCGGGTCCTCCTCGGCGGTCCAGCGCCAGCGTCGCACCAGGCGCCCGAAGTGGGTGTCCACGGTGATACCCGGGATGTCGAACGCGTTGCCGAGAATGACGTTGGCGGTCTTGCGACCGACGCCGGGCAGCGTGACCAACTCCTCCAGGGTGTGCGGTACCTCGCCGTCGAAGCGGGTGACGAGTTCCTGGCCGAGCCCGATGATCGACGTCGCCTTGTTGCGATAGAAGCCGGTGGGCCGGATCAGCTCCTCGAGTTCGGCCCGGTGGGCCTGCGCATAGTCCAGTGCAGTCGAATATTTCGCGAACAGTGCCGGCGTCGTCAGGTTGACGCGCTTGTCGGTGCACTGCGCCGACAGGATGGTGGCAACCGCCAGCTCGAGTGGAGTGGTGAAATCCAGCTCGCAGTAGACGTGCGGGAACGCTTGCGCCAGTTCGCGATTCATTCTCCGAGCGCGACGCACCAGCCCCAGGTGGGTTTCGCGGTCGTATTTTGCGGTGGATCGTCGTGCAGGCACGCCGGTAAGCGTACTGAGAGAAGTCGGTAAGGATACTTTGACCGGCGTCGTTTCGTGATCACCCTGAGACATTCGGCGTGTTTACTTCTGCGTGTGTCCTGGTTGCTCGTAGTGTGCATTCCCGGGTTGCTCATGCTGGCAACCTTCGGGTTGAGCCGCCTCGAAGCCATGCTCGATACGTCCAAGGAGACCTACACCGCGGCCGACGTGAAAGCGTTCGTCGACAAGGTCAAAAACGCGTGGTCGCAGCAGGCCGCATCCACCGACACCCTGCCGCACCGATCGGCGCCCCGATTCGAGGAACCTCGCGCGCTGGCGGCTCCGTCGCCGACGCGGGACAGCCCGCTCGGAGCCTTCGGTGAACCCGAATTACCCAGCCGCGCGTACGCCCACTATGCGAGCAATCCGCAGTTTCGCGAGACTCGCCAGGCAAATCGTGTGTAGCGTGGCTGGTTGCGAAACGGCTTACCACTAGACTGACTTTGTTAACCAGTTCACTGGCTAGCTTGCGCGCGTTTTTTATCACTCACCAGCCTTAGGGAGCAACGTGGACGAGATCCTGGCGAGGGCCGGAATCTTCCAGGGTGTCGAGCCCACCGCGGTATCCGCACTGACCAAACAGCTGCAACCGGTCGACTTCCCCCGCGGACACACCGTGTTCGCCGAGGGCGAGCCCGGCGACCGCCTCTACATCATCATTTCCGGCAAGGTGAAGATCGGCCGCCGGTCGCCGGACGGCCGCGAGAACCTGCTGACGATCATGGGTCCGTCGGACATGTTCGGTGAGCTGTCGATCTTCGACCCGGGCCCCCGGACGTCGAGTGCCATCACCATCACCGAGGTGCGCGCCGTCTCGATGGACCGGGAAGCGCTGCGGGCGTGGATCGCGGACCGCCCCGAGATCGCCGAGCAACTGCTGCGCGTGCTCGCCCGCCGGTTGCGCCGCACCAACAACAACCTGGCTGACCTAATCTTCACCGACGTGCCCGGTCGCGTGGCCAAGCAGCTGCTGCAGCTGGCCCAGCGCTTCGGCACGCAGGAGGGTGGCGCCCTGCGCGTCACCCACGACCTGACCCAGGAAGAGATCGCCCAGCTGGTCGGCGCCTCCCGCGAAACCGTGAACAAGGCGCTCGCCGACTTCGCGCACCGCGGCTGGATCCGGCTCGAGGGCAAGAGCGTGCTGATTTCCGACTCGGAGCGTCTGGCACGCCGAGCGCGGTAGTTCTGACGCAGATGCCCCCGACACGCACCGCGTGTCGGGGGCATCTGCTTTTGGCTGTACTAAGCGGTCCGCAGGTAATCCAGCTGCGCCTGCACCGACTTCTCGGCGGCGTCCCACAATTTCTGGTCGACGTCGGTGTAGACGTGCTCGACCACCTGCCGGGCCGACGCCGCTTCACCCAGCACTTTCAGGGCACCGCGCACCTGGTCCAGCCGTTCCTCACGGTGTGCCAGGTAAATGGCGGTCACCGCGGCCAGATCCGGCAGATCAGGACCATGACCCGGCAAAACGGCCCGTCCACCCAGACCCTGCAGCCGCCGCAGCGATTCCAGATAGTCGCGCAGGCTGCCGTCCTCGTTGTCGATGACGGTCGTGCCGCGGCCCAGGACCGTGTCGGCGGTCAGCACGGCATCGTCGACGACGAACGACAGCGAATCGGCGGTGTGCCCCGGCGTCGCCATGACCGTGATCCGCAGGCCCGCCGCGTCGATAACCTCGCCGTCGGTGAGCGGGCCGCCGAGACCCCGCAGAAATCCACTGCCCACCGACCGCACCACCGCCCCGGTCATGGCGACCAGCTTGTCGATGCCGCCAGTATGGTCGTCGTGCTTGTGACTGATCAGCACCAGCGGGATCTTTCCCAGCGCCGCGACGCGTTCGAGGTGCGCATCGTCGTCGGGTCCCGGGTCGACGATGACCATCTCGTCACTACCGGGCCCGCGCAGCACCCAGGTGTTGGTGCCGTCGAGCGTCATGATCCCCGGGTTGTCGCAGAGTAAGACGCCGGCCGACACCGTGTCGGTTTCCAGCACCGGCCTCAGCACGCCATACGCCGGATGATCCATAACGATGTCACCGCCTCTTCTGATGGTCGATCGCTTACGCGATCTCCACGATCAGCTCCACCTCAACCGGCGCATTCAGCGGCAACTCCGAGACGCCGACAGCCGATCGGGCGTGCGCGCCGGCCGGCCCGAACACCTCGCCCAGCAATTCGGACGCCCCGTTGATGACGCCGGGCTGGCCGTTGAAGCCCGGCGCCGAGGCGACGAAGCCGACGACCTTGACGATCCGCACCACCGAGTCGATGCCTACCAGCGCGTGCACGGCAGCCAGCGCGTTGAGGCCGCAGATCCGCGCCAGGGCCTTTCCGTCCTCGACACTGACCTCGGCGCCGACCTTGCCCTCGGCCGGCAACTGGCCGCCCTGCAGGGGCAGCTGGCCCGAGGTGTAAACGAGGTTTCCGGTCCGGACCGCGGGGACGTAAGCGGCAAGTGGCGCAACGACTTCCGGCAGCTCGATGCCCAGCTCGGCCAGCCGGTCGGAAACACTCACTTCGGCCGCTTCAGGTACGCGACGTGCTGCTCACCGCTCGGGTTGGCCAGTACCGACACCAGCTCCCACCCGTCCTGGCCCCACTGGTCCAGGATCTGCTTGGTGGCGTGGATCAGCAACGGGACGGTGGCGTACTCCCACCGGGTCGGTTCGCTCATGCCGCCGAGCTTATCGGCCGCGGGGTACCGCATGGTTAACATGCTGGGGTGACCTCCGAATCGACGGGCCAAACCCATACCGGTTGGCCCGCGCGCCTGGACCAGGCGCGCCTCCATTTCGTGACCGGCAAGGGCGGCACCGGCAAAACCACCGTCGCCGCGGCGCTGGCACTGGCGCTGGCCGCCGGAGGCCGCAGCGTCCTGCTGGTCGAGGTCGAGGGACGCCAGGGCATCGCGCAGCTTTTCGACGTGCCCCCACTGCCGTACGGCGAGCAGAAGATCGCCACCGCCGAGGGCGGCGGGCAGGTCAATGCGCTGGCCATCGACACCGAGGCCGCGTTCCTGGAATACCTGGAGATGTTCTACAACCTCGGCATCGCCGGCCGTGCCATGAAGCGCATCGGTGCCGTCGAGTTCGCCACGACGATCGCTCCCGGGCTACGTGACGTCCTGCTCACCGGCAAGATCAAAGAGGTCGTGGTCCGCAACGGCAAGACTGCCAAGGAACTCAAGGGACAGCGCCCCTACGACGCCGTCGTGGTCGATGCCCCGCCGACGGGCCGCATCTCCCGCTTCCTCGATGTCACCAAGGCCGTCTCGGATCTGGCCAAGGGCGGCCCGGTGCACTCCCAGGCCGACGGCGTCGTGAAGCTGCTGCACTCGGAGCTCACCGCCATCCACCTGGTCACGCTGCTGGAGGCGCTGCCCGTGCAGGAGACGCTGGAGGCCATCGAGGAACTGCGGGAGCTCGACCTGCCGATCGGCAGCGTCATCGTCAACCGCAACATCCCGGCGTACCTGTCACAGGACGATCTGACGAAAGCCGCGGAGGGCGTCGTCGACGCCGACGCAGTCCGGGCGGGTCTTGCCGATGCCGGAATCACGTTGTTCGACAACGACTTTGCCGGTCTGCTCACCGAGACCATCCAGCACGCGACGCGCATGATGGCGCGCGCCGAGAGCGCCGACCAACTCGACGCTCTCGAAGTGCCCCGCCTCGAACTGCCCGCCCTGCCCGACGGGGTCGATCTGGGCAGCCTGTACGAACTCGCCGAAGCGCTCGAGCAGCAAGGGGTTGGCACCAAATGAGCGGTAAGCCAGGCACGAACCTCTTGAAGCTGGACATGCACGCGATCCTGTCGGACACCGCGAACCGCGTCGTGGTGTGCTGCGGCGCGGGCGGCGTCGGCAAGACCACCACGGCCGCCGCGATGGCGCTGCGCGCCGCCGAGTACGGCCGCACCGTCGTGGTACTGACCATCGACCCGGCCAAGCGCCTGGCGCAGGCCCTCGGCATCAAGGACCTCGGCAACAGCCCGCAGCGGGTGCCGCTGGCCCCGGAGGTGCCGGGTGAGCTCTACGCGATGATGCTGGACATGCGTCGCACGTTCGACGAGATGGTGCTGCAGTACTCGGGCGAGGACCGGGCCGACTCGATCTTGGAGAACCAGTTCTACCAAACCGTCGCGACGTCGCTCTCCGGCACGCAGGAGTACATGGCGATGGAGAAGCTCGGCCAGCTGCTGGCCGAGGACAAGTGGGACCTGGTCGTCGTCGACACCCCGCCGTCGCGCAACGCGCTGGACTTCCTGGACGCACCCAAGCGGCTGGGCAACTTCATGGACAGCCGCCTGTGGCGGCTGCTCCTTGGGCCGGGCCGCGGGATCGGCCGCCTCGTCACCGGCGCCATGGGCCTGGCGATGAAGGCCCTGTCCACCGTGCTGGGTTCGCAGATGCTCTCCGACGCAGCCGGTTTTGTGCAGTCCCTGGACGCAACGTTCGGCGGCTTCCGTGAGAAGGCCGACCGGACCTACGAACTGCTCAAGCGCCCCGGCACCCGGTTCGTCGTGGTCTCGGCCGCCGAGCCCGACGCGCTGCGCGAGGCGTCGTTCTTCGTCGACCGGCTGTCGCAGGAGCAGATGCCGCTGGCCGGCCTGATCCTCAACCGCACCCACCCGATGCTGTGCGACCTGACCGCCGACGCGGCCGACGAGGCCGCGGCCAAGTTGGAGCAGTCCGGCCAGGAAGCCGATGCGCTGGCCGCGGCGACGCTGCGAATCCACGCGAACCGCACCATCATCTCGAAGCGTGAGGTGCGGCTGCTGTCGCGGTTCACCGGGGCCAACCCGCACGTGGCGCTGGTGGGCGTGCCGTCACTGCCGTTCGAGGTATCCGACCTCGAGGCGCTGCGGGCGATCGCCGATCAGATCACCGGCGACGTCGTCAAAGCCTGAGCCGACGGCGTACCGGGCGAACTTCTCAGCAACGGAAGTCCGCAGAAAACTGCGGTGATGCCTTGCGGCAGAAGGAAATTAGACCGCGTTGCGGTGCTTGCGCTGGGTCGCGAAGAACTCCGCCCAGGACACCACCTCGGGGTGCTGTTTGAGGAGGGCGCGACGCTGACGCTCGGTCATGCCGCCCCACACGCCGAACTCGACGCGGTTGTCGAGGGCGTCGGCACCGCATTCGACGATCACCGGGCAATGTCGGCAGATGACCGCGGCCTTGCGCTGCGCGGCGCCGCGGACAAACAGTTCATCGGGGTCGGCCTGTCGGCACCGGGCCTGTGAAACCCAGGCGATTCGGGCTTCAGCTTCAGGTTGGACCACGCTCTGCATCGTGCCGTTTCCGGCCTGGGGAGCGATTGTCGCGCGAACTACTGGCTGTGTACCTGCCACCAGCGATCCCTTCGTCACACCGTCTCCCGACGGCCGAGTCCTCCCGAGTAGGTCGCTGATGCGATCTACGCCACATTGCGGCTAGTAGTGTTACCTAGATCGCATTGTGTGTTCAAGTTAGGTGGTCAGGGGCCTATTGCGCAATGGGTCAGGGGCCGCTTTTTTGGGACGTGTGTCCAAACGTTAATTTTTGCCCGTGTCGCAGCGCCCTAGATGCCCTGAGGACGTGGTAATCGACCAGCACTCGGCCGCTGGCTAAGACGGTCGCTAGGCTGTACCCCATGCCCAAGCGACCGCAGAATCGTCCGCCGACCGCGGTCACCGTCATCAAGATGACGTGGTGCTGTCTGCTCGCCGCCGTGGTGCTCGCCGCGATGATGTTCCCGCTCATCGGGGGTGTCGGCCTGATGTCCAACCGGGCGTCCGACGTCGTCGCCAACGGTTCGGCCCAACTGGTCGAAGGTGATGCGCCCGCCGTATCCACCATGGTGGACGCCAAGGGCAACCCCATCGCCTGGCTGTATTCGCAGCGTCGCTTCGAGGTTCCGAGCGATCAGATCGCCAACACCATGAAGCTGGCCATCGTCTCGATCGAGGACAAACGGTTTGCCGAGCACAACGGGGTTGACTGGAAGGGCACGCTGACGGGCCTGTCCGGCTACATGTCCGGATCCGCCGATACGCGTGGTGGATCGACCCTCGAGCAGCAGTACGTGAAGAACTACCAACTGCTCGTGGTGGCCCAGACCGACGCCGAACGACGGGCCGCAATCGAGACCACGCCGGCCCGCAAGCTGCGCGAAATCCGGATGGCGCTGACCCTCGACAAGACGTTCACCAAGTCCGAGATTCTGACGCGCTACCTGAACCTGGTGTCGTTCGGTAACGGCGCGTTCGGCATCCAGGACGCCGCCCAGACGTACTTCGGCGTCAACGCCAACCAGCTGAACTGGCAGCAGGCCGCGCTGCTCGCCGGCATGGTGCAGTCGACGAGCGGACTGGATCCGTACGTCAACCCCGACCGCGCCCTGGCACGTCGAAATCTCGTGCTGGACACCATGATCCAGAACGTTCCCCAGGAAGCCGACGCACTGCGGGCCGCCAAGGCCGAGCCGCTCGGCATCCTGCCGCAGCCCAACCAGTTGCCTCGCGGCTGCATCGCCGCCGGCGACCGCGCCTTCTTCTGCGACTACGTGCTCGACTACCTGTCGAAGGCGGGCATCAGCAAGGAACAGGTGGCCAAGGGCGGCTACCTGATCCGCACGACGATCGACCCGGACATCCAGAACGCGGTCAAGTCGTCGATCGACGGCATCGCCTCCCCCACCATCGACGGCATCGGCAGCGTCATGAGCGTCATCCGGCCCGGCAAGGACAACCACCAGGTGGTGGCGATGGCCAGCAACCGGACCTACGGCCTGAACACCGCGGCCGGGGAAACCATGCAGCCGCAACCATTTTCATTGGTCGGTGACGGCGCCGGGTCCATCTTCAAGCTGTTCACCACCGCGGCTGCCCTGGACATGGGCATGGGCATCAATGCGCAGCTGGACGTGCCCGGCCGCTTCGAGGCCAAGGGTCTGGGTAGCGGTGGCGCCAAGGGCTGCCCCAAGGACAAGTGGTGCGTCGAGAACGACGGTAAGTATCGGGGCAGCATGAACGTCACCGAAGCGCTGGCGACGTCCCCGAACACGGCTTTCGCCAAGCTCATCTCGCAGATCGGCGTCGCCCGCGCTGTCGACATGGCGGTCAAGCTGGGCCTGCGCTCCTACGCCGACCCGGGCACCGCCCGACCGTACGACCCGAACAGCAACGAGAGCCTGTCCGACTTCATCAAGCGCCAGAACATCGGCTCATTCACATTGGGCCCGTTCGAGGTCAACGCCCTGGAGCTGTCGAACGTCGCGGCCACGCTGGCGTCGGGCGGCACGTGGTGCCCGCCCAACCCGGTGGACAAGGTGTTCGACCGGCACGGCAACGAGGTTTCGGTGACTACCCAGACCTGTGAGCAGGCCGTTCCTGAGGGCCTCGCCAACACCCTGGCCAACGCCATGAACAAGGACGCCATCAGCGGCACGGGCGCCGGCGCCGCGCAATCGGTGGGCTGGAACCTTCCGGTCTCCGGCAAGACGGGTACCACCGAGGCCCACCGGTCGTCGGCGTTCTTGGGCTTCACCAGCGCCTACGCCGCCGCCAACTACATCTACGACGACTCCACCACGCCCTCCGATCTGTGTTCGTTCCCGCTGCGTCAGTGCGGCAAGGGTGATCTCTACGGCGGCCACGAACCGGCCCGGACCTGGTTCACCGCGATGAAGCAGTTCACGCCGCCCAACGTGGTGATGCCGCCGACCGATCCGCGCTACGTGGACGGCGGCCCGGGCTCGAAGGTGCCGAGCGTCGCGGGCATGGACCTGGACCTGGCGCAGACCCGCATCAAGGAAGCCGGCTTCCAGCTCTCCCCGCAGCCGGCGTGGGTCAACAGCACCGCGCCATCGGGTCAGGTGGTCGGAACCTCGCCGTCGGGACAGACCATCCCCGGCTCGATCATCACGATCCAGGTCAGCAATGGCATCGCGCCGCCGCCTCCGCCGCCACCGCCGGTGGGGATTCCGGGCATCGACGGCCTGCCGCCGGTGGCGGTCGGGTCGACGGTCGTGGAGATTCCGGGCCTGCCGCCCATCACCGTGCCGGTGCTCGGTCCCCCGCCCCCATAAGCCCGGCCGAAACCTCAGAACGAGATAAGCCAACCCTGTGGGCTTTCTAACGATGACCAGCGACAACGGGCCAATCGCGGCGCTGAGCAAGTAGGCTGCCTGCATGTCTGCCATCGCCCGCAACTCCGCCGTCACCATCGCCGGAACATTGGCTGCAGGCCTCGCCTACGCGTCGCTGATCGAGCGCAACGCGTTCGTCGTCCGCGAGGTCACCATGCCGGTGCTGACACCCGGTTCGTCGCCGCTGCGGGTGCTGCATCTGAGCGATCTGCACATGATGCCGGCGCAGCGTCGTAAGCAGGCGTGGCTGCGCGAGCTGGCGCGGTGGGAGCCGGATCTGGTGGTCAACACCGGCGACAACCTCTCGCACCCGAAGTCGGTGCCGGCCGTGGTGCAGGCGATGGGCGACCTGCTGGCGGTGCCCGGTGTGTTCGTGTTCGGCAGCAACGACTACTTCGCGCCGAAACCCAAGAACCCGGCCAACTACCTGTTCAGCAAGCACAAGCGCATCACCGGCCGCCCGCTGCCGTGGCAGGACCTGCGTGCGGCGTTCACCGAGCGCGGCTGGCTGGACATGACGCACACCCGGCGCGAGATCGAGATCAACGGGCAGCTCGTCGCCGTAGCCGGGGTCGACGACCCGCACCTGGCCCGCGACCGCTACGACACCATCGCCGGACGCCCCAACCCGGCGGCCAACCTGTCGCTGGGCATCACCCACGCGCCGTACACACGCGTGCTGGACCGGTTCGCCGACGACGGCTACCAGCTGGTGCTGGCCGGCCACACGCACGGCGGGCAGCTGTGCGTGCCGTTCTACGGCGCGCTGGTCACCAACTGCGACATCGACACCTCCCGGGTGAAGGGGCCGTCCCGCTGGGGCGCCCACACGCAGCTGCACGTGTCCGCCGGTCTGGGGACCTCGCCGTACACCCCGGTGCGCTTCTGCTGCCGGCCCGAGGTGACGCTGCTGACGCTGGTGGCCGCGCCGACCGGCGGCGGGCACGCCGGCATCGGCGCCGATGTGACACAGCCGGCCGTCTCGGCACGGTGACCTCGCCGGTGGCGGTGCGCAGCCTCGACCGGGGCTGGGTCGACAACGCCGTGCGCCTGATCGAAGCCGATGCCCGCCGCAGCGCCGACACCCATCTCCTGCGTTACCCACTGCCCGCCGCCTGGAGCGCGGGCGTCGACGTCCAGCTGTATCTGAAGGACGAGAGCACCCACATCACCGGCAGCCTCAAGCATCGGCTGGCCCGGTCGCTGTTCCTGTACGGATTGTGCAATGGCTGGATCGGCCCGCAGACGACCGTCATCGAGGCGTCGTCCGGGTCGACCGCGGTGTCGGAAGCGTATTTCGCCGCGCTGCTGGGGCTGGAGTTCATCGCGGTGATGCCGTCGTCGACCAGTACGACGAAGATCGAGCTCATCGAAAACCAGGGTGGCCGTTGCCATTTCGTCGAGCAGTCGTCACAGGTTTATGCCGAGGCGGAGCGGCTGGCGCGCGAGACCGGCGGCCACTACCTGGATCAGTTCACCAATGCCGAGCGGGCGACCGACTGGCGCGGCAACAACAACATCGCCGAGTCGATCTTCTCGCAGCTGCGCGACGAGGCCCATCCGGTCCCGGAGTGGATCGTGGTCGGCGCCGGCACCGGCGGTACCAGCGCCACGATCGGGCGGTTCCTGCGCTACCGGCGCCACGCCACCCGACTGTGCGTGGTGGACCCGGAGAATTCTGCGTTCTATCCGTCGTGGTCCACGGGCGACCGGGACGTTTTCACCGGTGCGTCGTCGCGTATCGAGGGCATCGGTCGTCCGCGCGTGGAACCGTCGTTCCTGCCTGGCGTGGTCGACGCCATGGTCTGCGTCCCGGACGCGGCCTCCGTGGCCGCAGCCCAGCACGTGAGCAAGGTGCTCGGACGACGGGTGGGCCCGTCCACGGGGACGAATATCTGGGGTGCGTTCGGGCTGCTCGCCGACATGGTCGCACACGGCCGCAGCGGATCGGTGGTGACGCTCCTGGCCGACAGCGGTGACCGCTACGCCGATACCTACTTCGACGACGCGTGGGTCAGCAGCCGCGGGCTGGACTCCATCGAGGCCGCGGCGGCGTTGGCGGAGTTCGAGCGTTCGGGGCGCTGGGACTGATCTTGGCGGCCCAGCCAGGCCGCCCGGTAGTCAGAGGTCGCGAACAGCCACAGTGCCGCGAGACCGAAGAATCCGCAGTAGAGCAGGGCTCCCAATCCGGTCATGATCGTTCCTCGCTTTCTCGTGTTGAGCTGTCGTTGATCACAGTTACCCGGTTTAACGCGCGATGCGCAAAATTCCATCCCGTCGGCGGACGTGATCTTCGCCGCTAACCCCACCCACCAGCGGCAATGTCACCGCGCGAGGGCCGTTTGGCTTCTGAGGGCATCGGTGCGATACGCTGTCGTGGCTTCACGCGGGGTGTGGCGCAGCTTGGTAGCGCGCTTCGTTCGGGACGAAGAGGTCGTGGGTTCGAATCCCGCCACCCCGACAAGTGAGCAAGGCCCTGACCAGAGAAATCTGGTCGGGGCCTTGTTGTTTCGGGACGGACGCCACCCACTCGGGTTGGTACCCGACCCGAGTGACTCGGCGCGCGTGCCCCTACGTGAGGGGCCGCCCGGCTTAGGCGCAGACGCTCACGAACGGCACCGTCACGCATGGCGGCGGGCCGCCCCAACCGGGACCACCCCAGCCCTGGTCGTCGCCGCCGTCACCCCAGCCACGATGGCCCCAGCCGTGATGGTCGTCCCAGTCGCCGCCGCCCCAGCCGTGGTCCATCGGGACCATGCCAGGGTCGGTTACCGGGGAGGCGCTGGCGCTTCCCGAGCCGACACCGAGGGCCGCAGCCAGAATGCCTGCGGCGAGTGCTGTTGTCGATGCAATCTTCCTGTACGTGGCCATAACCCACCTCCGGGAACAACTAACAAGAATCGGTAATAGGTACCGTCAACTGAAGTTTCGGCACTCCACCTGACATTGCCTGAGTACCCCGAATCGGCGGATTCCACACAATCCTTGTAGCGGTTTCCGGCGCGACCAATCCATGTCGGATACGGCCCACGTGACGGGTGTTTTGAGACACTAATGTCCCATTTTCGACCAATCGTGCTACTTTTGGCACATGGTTGAATTGAAATCGTTCGACACTGGCGTGCGTTCGCGTACCCGGAAGGCGATTCTCGATGCCGCCACCGCCGTCCTGGCGACCAATCCCGCGGCGTCGCTGAGCGACATCGCCACCGCCGCGGGCGTCGGCCGCAGCACCCTGCACCGGTATTTCTCCGAGCGCTCCGAGCTGATCCGTGCCGTCGCCCTGTACGTGCACGAGATGTGCAACGCCGCCATCGACAAAGCCGAGCCCGCGTGTGGGCCCCCACTCGCCGCGCTGCGCCGCGTGGTCGAATCCCAGCTGGACCTCGGATCCATCGTCCCCTTCGTCTACAACGAGCCGACCATCGTGGCCGATCCGGAGCTGTCCGCGATCCTCGATACCGGCGACGAGGCGATAGCCGAAGTGCTGGCGCGGGTTTCGGCACGACCGCAGACCAGCCCACCGGAGTGGCCGCGCCTGGTTTTCTGGGCCCTGCTCGACGCCGGATATGAGGCACTGCGCCGGAACATCGCGCCGCGGGTCGAGATCGTCGACGCCATCATGGCCAGCCTGACGGCCGGCACCATCACCCCGGACCAATCCTGATCCGACCGAATTTGTTTCACCTCAACAGATTTCATGCTGACCTCGGCTCGGACAGCCGACGCATGAACAACTAAGGAGTTCTCATGTCCACCAGTCTCGTCACCAATGAGGTGACGAATCGGACCCCGCAACGCCATTGGTGGGCGCTGGCAGTGTTGATGCTGCCCGTACTGCTCATCTCCATCGACAACACGGTGCTGGCCTTCGCACTGCCCCGCATCGCCGAGGACTTCCGGCCGTCGGCCGCCACCCAGTTGTGGCTCGTCGACATCTATTCACTTGTGCTGGCAACGCTTTTGGTGACCATGGGCAGCCTCGGCGACCGGTTCGGCCGTCGCCGGCTGCTGCTCGTCGGCGCCGTCGGTTTCGCCGTCATCTCGGCCGCGGCTGCGTTCGCGCCGAGCGCCGGGTACCTGGTGGCCGCGCGTGCCGCGCTCGGCGTCTTCGGCGCCATGCTGATGCCGTCGACGCTGTCGCTGATCCGCAACATCTTCACCGAGGCGACGTCGCGCCGCCTGGCCATCGCCATCTGGGCGTCGTGCTTCGCTGCCGGCTCGGCGCTGGGCCCCATCGTCGGTGGCCTGCTGCTCCAGCACTTCCACTGGGGCGCGGTATTCATGATCGCCGTGCCGATCCTGCTGCCGCTGCTGGTGCTGGCGCCCAAACTGGTGCCGGAATCACGGGACCCGAACCCGGGCCCGGTCGACGCGCTGAGCGTGTTCCTGTCCCTGGTGGCCATGCTCCCGGTGGTGTGGGCCATCAAGACCGCCGCACATGACGCCGTCTCGGCGACGACGCTCGCGGCGGTGGCCCTCGGCATCGCGGCAGGCATCTGGTTCGTGCGCCGGCAGAACAGCAGTGCCACACCGATTCTCGACATGCGCTTGTTCGGCCACGGCCCGTTCACGGCGTCGATCCTGGCCAACTTCCTGTCAATGGTGGGCCTTATCGGGTTCCTGTTCTTCGTCTCGCAGCACCTGCAGTTGGTGCTCGGCCTGGACCCGCTGACCGCGGCGCTGGTCATGCTGCCGGGTGCGGCGGCCTCGACGATCGCAGGCATCGGCGTGGTACGGCTGACCAAGCGGTTCGCACCGCAGACGTTGATCGTCACCGGCCTGCTTCTGGTGGCCACGGGCTTCCTGCTGATCCTGGCGTTCCGCCACGACCTCACCATGGTCGGGGTCATTGCCTCGTTCACCGTGCTCGAGCTGGGTGTCGGTGTGTCGCAGACGATCTCGAACGACACCATCGTGGCGTCGGTGCCGCCCGAGAAGGCCGGCGCGGCGTCTGCGGTGTCGGAGACCGCCTACGAGCTCGGTGCCGTGATCGGCACCGCCGGGTTGGGCACGATGTTCACCGCGTTCTATCGCGCGAACGTCGAACTGCCCGGCGCACTTTCACCCCAACAGTCGGCCGACGCCGGGGAGAGCATCGGCGGCGCCATCTCAGTGGCCCGGACCCTGCCGACCGAACTGGGCGACCATCTGATGGAGTCGGCACGCCTCGCGTTCGATTCGGGGATCGGCGCCACCGCTGCGACCGCGGCGGGACTGGCCCTGGTCGCCACGGCGATCGTCGCCGTGGCCTTTCGGAGCCGGTAACCGCTGCTGAACGAACTGTGGCCCCACCGCCTATCGACGGTGGGGCCACGGTTCGTCTGTCGGCTACTTGCTGTCGGCGCCCTTGTCACCCTTGGTGGCACCCTTGACTGCGTCAGAGATCGCCTTCGAGACGTTGGCCACCGGGTTCTGCGCCTTCTTGGTCGTGGGCACGTTGCCCTTGGGGGTCGTCACCTTGTCGGTGCCCGCGGTGTCAGTTCCCTTGGCGTCGCTGCCCTTGGCGTCGGCACCTTTGGTCGCGCTCTTGGCGTCAGTGCCCTTGGTCGTTCCCGTGGCGTCAGTGCTCTTGGTCGTTCCCGTGGCGTCAGTGCTCTTGGTCGTGCCCGTGGCGTCAGTGCCCTTGGTCGCGCCCGTGGCGTCAGTGCTCTTGGTCGTTCCCGTGGCGTCAGTGCTCTTGGTGTCCGTCGCCTTGGTCCCAGCGGCCTTGGTGTCCGTCGCCTTGGTGTCCGCGGCCTTGGTATCGGCAGCCTTGGCGGACGTGTCCTTCGTATCGGTGGACGGTGCCGCCTCGGTCGAGGTGGTCGCGGTGGCCGCAGCCGCCTTCTTCGTCGTCGCCGGCGCCGGGTCGACCGCCGCCGCGGCCGAGGACTCTGTCGCGGTCTTCGCGGTCGCGGCCGCCGTACCCGCCGCCAGTGCTGCGACCGGGGTCGCCGCCGCAGGGACGGTGACCCCGCCCGGGGCATTCGGGTTCACGTTCAGCGCCGTGACGATCCGGTTCACGATGTACGGAACGGTCCCGGTCTCAAAATCGGTGACGTTCTGCTGAATGTTCTGCACCAGGCTGACCACGTTGTTGAGGACGCCGTTGTAGATGGTGCCCGGATTCAGTGTGAGTACCGACTGCAGAATGCCCGTCACGCTGTTGACGACCTGCTGAACCACCGGCGTGGTTCCGAGGCACGCGCCGCACCCGATTCCGACGGTTGAAATCGCCAGGCCGGCGACCAGAGCGGTGACCGAATCCAGTACCGCGGGCACCATTGCCTCCGCCACCGCCAACGGCTGCTGCAGGATGTTCTGCACCGGCCCGTTGATTCCGGTGATCAATTGCAGCCCGCCGGGGAGCAGGCCGCCCACCAGGGAGTCGATGGCGCCGTTGACGTTGAGCGTGCCCAGGTTGCCAAGCACATTGGTCAGCGTGCCCGGCAGTGAGCCGCCCAGGGTGACCGTCGCGCCGGTGATGTTGCCGATCAGCTGTATGCCCTGCTGCACGCCGTAGTTCACGTCGAACGCCACCTGGCGCACCAACGGATTCACGGTGTTCTCCACCATGTAGCTGGTTTGCCCAACCGTCTGGGCGAGAGCGTTGTAGATGTTCCCCAGCGCCGTGATCGGGTCGACCAATGCCGTCAACTGCACATCGGCGACCTGCACGTGCGGAACCGCCGGCAGATGCGTTGCGGTCTGCGGCACCACCGGTGCCACAGCAATGACACTCGCTCCCGCGAGGGCAACGCCCGCGGTGAGATACGGCTTCATTGTGAGCTGCATTTGGATCCTCCCAGTTATCGCGACACCCGTTTGGCCGAGAAACTTACCGCTAGTAGATAGGCATTTTTAACCAACCTAGACATTTTTCAGCTAACCAAAATCGAGCGACCAAGAAATTATCGATCGCGTTAGATTGCTGCCCTAGCAGGTAAGTTAGCCGCGCTACTGAATCAGCAAATCTGGCTAGTTGGACCACCCAAATCCAGGCCGCGCATGTCACAGCCGCTTCACAGCATCACGAGACCCACGTCACATCGGTAATCAAGCTGCAGACCGCAAACGCAATCCGTCGAAAAATTACGGTCTCAGCAAATTTCGCTACGCGTAATTTTCGCGAGCGTCATTCGTAGCCTCACTTAGGACATCAGGGGCGCACGGCGACCGCCCTGCGTCCACATGGTGAGACAGCGAGTCAGGCCGCGCCGCGCGGCGGCACTGCGGGCGTCGCAGTTTGCCGGCGTTGCGCGATGCTGCCCGCTGCCGACGTCGCCACGACGGTCAGCAAGGCGCCCAGAATCAACGCCGACGGTTCACCCGGGCCCAGCAGATGCTGCTGGGTACCCAGCGTCGCGGCGGCCACCGGAACGCCCAACTGCGCAGCTGCCAGAACCCCGAGCGACAGCGGCTGGCCGAACAGGCGGCCGCTGAGGTGCGCGAGCACCGCGCCCGCCCCCAGTGCCACGCCGAGCCCGATCAGTTCCGGACGCTCGCCCAGTTCTCGCACCTGCAAGGACGCGCCGAGCCACACGAAGAACAACGGCGCGAAGAACCCCTCGGTGACGCCGAATAGCTGGCGCGCCAGCCGCCGGGGCTCGCCGACCGCCGAAAGGCACAGGCCCAGTGCAAAACCCGCGAGCATGATCGACACGTGCGTCGACTTCGCCAGCGCCGCCAGGCTGAAGAGCACGATCAGGCTGATCCGCAGTTCCAGCGCCAGGTGCCGGCGGTGCGAGCATTTGTGCATCCGCTTCAGCCAGCCGCGCCTGGCTTCATAGCGCAGAAAGAAATACAACAGGGTCGCGCAGGCGGCGATCGCCAAGGCCCCCAGTGCTGCGCGCGGCGCGCCCGTCGGGTTGATCACCAACGGCAACAACACAATCGAAGCGGCGTCGGCTATCGCGATCTGAGCCGTGACCGACAGCACGGGAGGCCCCGTCAAGCCCAGCGACTGAATCACCGGGAGCGCCAGTGCCGCCGAGGACGAGACCATGAGAACGGCATACAACGGGGCGTGGCCGGTACTGAACAGACGCGCGATCACCACACCCAACACCGCCGCGAACGCACCCACCACGAGCGCGCGCAAGAGAGCTTTGGGCAGTTCGCCGCGCAAGGACTGGTCCCGCACCGGCACATGCGTGCCGACGATGAACATCACCAGTGCGAAGCCGATGTCCGCCAGCTGCACGAACGTCGGGTTGTCCGCGTCGACGATGCCGAACCCGGTGCGCCCCACGACGATTCCGGCCACGAGTTCACCGACGATCACCGGCACCCGCAGCCCGGGCACTGCCGCCAGCAGAGGCCCCGCCAGTCCGACAACGGCGACTAGCGCCAGGGCATGGAATCCGAAATCGCCCATCGGTCAGCCGGCCGGCGCAGCGGTCAGGACTGCCACGACACGAGCCGGCAGGGAATGCCGGTGTTCTCGTCCGTCAGATAGCTGGCACATACCCGGTGGTAGCCATCACCGATCTGCAATGGCGCGCCGCTGAGACCATCGCCTCGTACCAACAGGATCGGCGAGAGTTTCTTGCCCTCACTGATCTTGCTCAGGTCGGCCCGCACGTGCGCATTGTTCTCCGGCAGCAGCGGCAGTTGCGCCGCACGCAGGATGTCTTTCGCTTTGCGCGTCGTCGTCTTCGCGGTCTTCAGCTCCGCTACCACCTTGGCCACCTGGTCCTTCGAGGCCAACATGGTCAGGTAGTCGGCCGCTGCGTCGTAGTCGTGGTCCTCGGGATCGTCCAGCCATTTCACTGCCATCGCCACACCCTAAACGCGGACGATCCCGTGCGGGCGTGACGCAGCGAACTCTCAGCTGACTGTTGCCTTCCGATAGTTTCCGATATATCGTTAATACATCGGAGGCGCGACAGACGCCTCCCGCTGAAAGAGAGAACACCTCTATGGAAACCCCATTCAACCCACCCGGCCGCCCGTTCGACGGCGGCCCCTTCAATCGTCCCGCCCACGGTGGCGGCTTCGGATTCACGCCCGGCGACCGGTCCCCGTTCGTCGGCGGCCCTACCGATCGGCGCGACCGGCACGATGAACGCCGCGCTGCCCGTCGGGAGATGCGCGAACAGTTCCGCGACCACGTGCGGGAACACCGCGGCGAGGGCGGCTTCGGATTCGGACCGGGCTTCGGCCCCGGTTTCGGTTTCGGGCCCGGCTTCGGACCCGGTTTCGGTGCCGGCCCGTTCGGACCGGGCGGCCCCCGCGGCCGGCGTCACGGTGGCCGCGGACGTGCCAGTGGTCGCAGCCGGCGCGGCGACGTGCGCGCCGCCATCCTCAAGCTGCTGACCGAGCGGCCGATGCATGGCTACGAGATGACGCAGGAGATCGCCGCGCGCAGCGACGGTCTGTGGAAGCCGAGCCCCGGTTCGATCTACCCGACCCTGCAGCTGCTCGAAGACGAAGGTCTGATCACGCCCGCCGAAAGCCGCGGCAGTAAGAAGACTTTCGAGCTCACCGAAGAGGGACGTACCGTCGCCGACGCCATCGAGACCGCCCCCTGGGAGGAGATCGCCGAAGGCGCCGACCCCGCCGCCCTGAACCTGCGCAACGCACTCGGCCAGTTGTTCGGCGCCGTCGCCCAGTCGGTGCATTCCGCGAATGACGAACAGCAGCAACGCATCCTGGACATCGTGAACAATGCCCGTCGGGAGATCTACCAGATTCTCGGCGAGTCCGACTAGCGTTAGCCTGGCTGCATGACGACGTACGCACTCGGTCCGTACCAGGTTCACCGAGTCGGATTCGGGGCCATGCAGCTGCCCGGGCCCGGCGTTTTCGGCCCGCCACGTGACCATGACCAGGCGATCGCCGTGCTGCAACGCGCGGTGGAGCTCGGCGTCAACCACATCGACACCGCGCAGTTCTATGGCCCCGACGTGGCCAACCAGCTGATCCGCGAGGCCCTGCACCCCTACCCGCAGGGCCTCGCGCTGGTCAGCAAGGTCGGTGCCCGCCGGGATCAGACCGGCGGCTGGCTCCCCGCGCAACAGCCCGACGAGCTGCGGGCCGCCATCGAGCAGAACCTGGAAACCCTCGGCACCGACCGCCTCGCGGCGGTGAATCTGCGGGTGATGGGCCCGGGCGGTGACCCAAGCGCGCCCGGCGAAGTCGACCGAGAGCTGTTCGACCGCCAGCTCACCACCATGATCGCCGCCCGTGACGAAGGCCTGATCGACGGCATCGGCCTCAGCAGCATCGCGCTCGAACACCTCGACATCGCGCTGCAGCGCACCGATATCGCGTGCGTGCAGAACGCGTACAACCTGGTCGACCGTTCCGCACAGCCGGTGCTGGATGCCTGCGCCGCCCGCGGCATCCCGTTCGTCCCGTTCTTCCCGTTGGGATCGGCGTTCAATCCGGCGAACCCCGTGCTCGCCCACCCCGAAATACGCAAGGCCGCAAGCGAACTCGGCCGGACGCCGGCGCAGGTCGCGTTGGCCTGGACCCTCGCCGCGGCACCCAATGTGCTGCTGATCCCGGGCACGTCGTCCGTCGCGCATCTCGAGGAGAACCTCGCGGTGGCCGACATCGAGGTTCCCGCGGCCCTGACGGCGGCACTCGGATGAGCACCAACATCGATCGCATGCCGCGCGGCGGTCCGCAGGCGTCCTGCCTCGATCGGGCGCTCGAGACCGATCTTCCCGAATACCTCGACCGCGACGACGTCGACCCCGCGGTCAAGCGCAGCGTTGTGCGCGCCCTGGAACTTTTCGGCGATTGGTTCGGCCTCCACGAGCGCTTCGCCTACATCGTCATGGAAGAAGTCGCCGAGGTTCCCGATCCCCGCATCCTCGAGTTGGGGGCCGGTCACGGCGGACTGTCGAAGAAGGTGCTGGAGATGCACCCGACAGCCACCCTCACGGTCACCGATCTGGAGCCGGCATCGGTGGCGGCGATCACCGCCGGCGAGCTGGGTTCCGATCCGCGGGTGACGGTCCGCCACATGGACGCGACTGCCATCGACGCGGCCGACAGCACTTATGCCCTGGCCGTTTTCGCGCTCTCGTTCCACCATCTGCCGCCCGCCGCGGCGGTCCGGGTGCTCACGGAAGGCACCCGGGTGGCGGACAAGTTGCTCATCATCGATCTGCCCCGGCCGCCGTCACCGCTGCACCTGATGCGGCTGGCCGCCATGCTGCCGCTCGCACTGTTCGTACCGTTCGTGCACGACGGTGTCATCAGCTCACTACGCGCCTACAGTCCGGCCGCACTGCGGGCACTGGCCGACGCGGCCGGAGTCGACATCGAGTTGCGCAACAGCCTGTATTCGCCGCAGATCGCGATCGCCACCCGACGTTAGATTTGCGGCCAATTCCGCGGCGTACGTTGGAGCCATGACGGACTCCGACGAAGTGATGGACTGGGACAGCGCCTACCGCGAAGAAGGCGGATTCGACGGACCGCCGCCGTGGAACATCGGTGAGCCGCAGCCGGAACTGGCCGCGCTGATCGCCGCGGGTCGGGTTACCGGCGACGTGCTCGACGCCGGCTGTGGCCACGCCGAGCTGGCCCTCGCACTGGCTGCAGCGGGCCACACCGTGGTCGGTATCGAGCTCTCCCCCACTGCCGTCGCGGCCGCGAAAAAGGCTGCCGCCGAACGCCATCTGACCAACGCGACATTCGTCCAGGACGACGTCACGTCGTTCACCGGGTTCGACGGCCGCTTCGACACCATCCTGGATTCGACGTTGTTCCACTCGCTTCCGGTGGAAGCCCGCGACGCCTACCAGCAGGCCGTTTTCCGGGCCGCCGCGCCGGGCGCCAAGTACTACATCCTGGTCTTCGCCAAGGGCGCGTTCCCCGCCGAGGCCGAACAGAAACCCAACGAGGTCACCGAGGACGAGTTGCGCGAGGCCGTCGGCAAGTACTGGGCCATCGACGAGATTCGGCCGGCCTTCATCCATGCGGGCATCCCCGCGCGGCTGCCCGCCGGCCCCGGCCAGCCCACGTTCGAGATGCCACCGCACGCGCTCGACGACAAGGGCCGCCTGAAGATGCCGGCGTTCCTGCTCACGGCGCACAAGGCCTGACGGTCAGGCCGACGCAGCAGTCAGCGCACCGGCGAAGAGCTCCAGTTCTTCGTCGGTGACGTCGACGTGCGGGGAGACCCGCAGCACCGGAATCTTCATCTCGAACGGCGCCCGATCGATTCCTGCCACCGTGGTGACGACGTGGTGTTCGGCAATCAGCTTGGTGCGCACGGCATTCGGGTCGGCGCCATGCGTCGGCTCCAGCGTGGTGATGGCCGTGGGCTCGTCGACATCCTCGACCACCCGCCAACCGCGCAAGTCCGCCAACGCCGTCCGCGTGAGCCGCCCCACCTCGGCCAACCGGGCCCGTACCAGCTCCGGCCCGGCCACCAGATGTTCCGCCATTGCCATCGAAAAAGCCACGCGCGCAGCTACATTGGACTCGCCGAGGTCAAGCCGTTTCAGGACCGGCAACGGCGTGCCCCATTCCGGCAGTGGAATGCGCGGCCGAAGCCGATGCGACACAGACGAACTGATCGCCAGCACGCCGACCCCCCGCGGACCGGCCAGCCATTTCCGCGACGACGCGTAGATGACGTCGGGCGCCACGGCGCAGTCCAGGTGGCCCAGCGCCTGCGCCGCGTCCACCGCCACCGGTACGCCGATCGCATGACACGCCGCGACGAACTCCGACAACGGCTGCGCCACGCCACGATGACTGGCGAGGGCCGTCAGATGGGCCAGCGCCGGAGGATCGCCCTGCATCAGCGCGACGGCCACTTCGACATCGAGTCGTCCCTGACCGTCGACCGGCAGCTCTCGAGCGGTGAACCCGTTGGCGTCCATCACCACCAGATTGGGGCCGTACTCGCCCGGCAGACAGGCAATGGTCTTCTCGCCGTCCCAGCTGCTGAGCAGGAGGTTGAGTGCGTTGGCCGATCCGGTGGTGAACACCACGTCGCCGGCGGCCATCCCGGTCAGCGCGGCCACCGCGGCCCGCCCACCCTCCAGCGCGGGTTCGGCGGATTCGGCTGCGACATAACCGCCGACCTGCGCCTCCAGCCTGGCGTGCTGGGCCGCGGCGTCGATGACGGCGAAGCTCTGCCGCGAGCAGGCGGCATTGTCGAAATGCAGGCCAAGCGGTTTGGGCCGGGCCGCCCGCCACAGGTCGGCGACGAAGGGACCGGCTCCGGTCACGTCCGGAGGTCCGGCTTGACCGCCAGCGACAGCCCGAAGTCCGCCGCAGGGTCGGTCCACCAGTCGGTCTGGCGTAGCCCGGCGGCCGCCAACTCGGCCGCGACGCCCTCGGGGCGGAACTTGCACGACACCTCGGTCAACATCTCCTCACCCGCCTCGAACTCCACCGACAGATCCAACTCACGTATCTGAATCCGTTGCGCGCCAACGGACCTCAACCACATCTCGATACGCTCATGTTCGCTGTTCCATCGTGCCACATGTTCGAAGCAGTCGAGATCGAAATCGGCCTCCAGCTCGCGGTTCACCACTGCCAGCACGTTGCGGTTGAACTGCGCGGTGACCCCGGCGCTGTCGTCGTACGCCGCGACCAATCGGGTGGTGTCCTTCACCAGGTCGGTGCCGAGCAGCAGCGTATCGCCCGGCCGCATCGCCTCGGACAGGCTCGCCAGGAACTCCGCTCGCGGACCGGCCGTCAGGTTGCCGATCGTCGACCCGAGGAACACGATCAGCCGACGGCCCACGACCGGCAGCTCGCCGAGGTGCTGCTCGAAATCGCCTCGTACCCCGCTGATCTCGATGCCGTCATACTCATCGGACAACTGGGTGAGCGCCGCGCTCAGCACGTTCTCGTCGACGTCGAACGCCACGAATCGGCGCAACGCATCGGAATCCCGGAAGGCGTCGAGCAGGATGCGCGTCTTCTCCGACGTGCCACTGCCGAGCTCGACCAGCGTGTCCGCACCGGACGCCGCGACGATCGCGCCGGCCGCCTCGTGCAGGATGTGCGCTTCGGTGCGGGTCGGGTAGTACTCGGGCAGGCGGGTGATCTGGTCGAACAGGTCGCTGCCGACCGCATCGTAGAACCACTTGGGCGGCAACGATTTCGGCGACTGCGACAAGCCCTCACGGACATCCCGCCGCAGAGCGCGGGGCGCCCAGTCGGCCGCGAGATGGTTGGTCAGCGGCGGTGCCGTCTTGCACCGATTCATTGCGGTCATTGCGGTCCTCTTCTCTTGTTCAGGCCGGCCGGTTCATGTCATGTCAATGGCGTCAGCGCGACGCCGCCCGCCGTCACCTCGACGAGGTGCCGGTCCGGGATGTCCTGCCAATCGGGGTGGTCGTCATAGGGCTCGCTGGCCAGCACCACCCCGTCGGGCCGGCGCAATATCGACAGCGTGTCGCCCCACACCGTGGCCAGCATGCGGGAACCGTTGGCGACCAGGATGTTCAGCCGAGCCGATGGGTCGGATTCCCCGACCTTGCGCACGGTGTCCGCCAGCTGGTCGAGCCCCTCGGCGAAGATGTGGGCAGCCAGAACCGCACTGTCCACCGTCGACTCCGCGGCCCGGGTCACCGGCAGCACCGCCCGGTCGACGACGCCGTTGTGCGACAGCAGCCACTCGCCGTCGGTGAACGGCGCGGACGCCGAGGGCTCGATGGGCATCCCCACCGTGGCCGAGCGGACGGCGGCCACGACACACCCGCTGCGCAATGCCGGCGCCACCGACGCCAGCGAGGCATCGCCCCACATCGGCGCGGCGCTGCGCCAGCGCCGCGGCGTCGTGCCGTCGAAGAACCCGACACCCCAGCCATCGGCGTTGAGCAACCCGTGCTTTTGCCGACGGGGCGAATACGACTGCACCAGAAGGCCGTTCGCGGGTTCCAGGATCAGTGACGACACCGAGACGGGGTCACCGAGCCAGCCCAGGTGGCGACACATCAGCCGCGCTCGCTCTCCACGGACCAGGCCAGCCGCACGCCGGAGAAGATCTGCCGGCGGATCGGGTGGTCCCAGTTACGGAAGCTGGGCCGCAGGATGTCGCCTGCCACCGCCCAGGAGCCACCGCGGAGCACCCGGTAGTCACCGCTGCCGGCGCCCTCGAAGAACGGCTGCGAATAGCGGTCGTAGATCATCGGTGTGAATCCCGGCCACGGCCGCAGCGGGGAGGTGGTCCACTCCCACACGTCGCCGAGCAGCTGCTCGACGCCGTAGGCCGAGGCGCTGTCCGGAAATGCCCCCACGGGTGCGGGACGCAGCGCGCCGCCATCCAGATTGGCCCGGCGTTCATCGGGTTCTGTTGCGCCCCAGGGGAATCGGCGCCGCGCACCGACCGCAGGATCCCAGACGCAGGCCTTTTCCCACTCGATCTCGGTGGGCAGCCGGGCCCCCGCCCACGCGGCGTAGGCCTCCGCTTCGTAGAAGCTGACGTGCTGCACCGGTTCGTCGGGCGGCAGGTCCTCGACGTGCCCGAACCGCACCCGACTGGCGCCGTCGGCACTCCAGAACTGCGGCGCGACCAGGCCCGCCTGCTGTCGGCGCGCCCATCCGGCGGCAGACCACCACCGGGGCTGCCGGTAGCCACCGTCGTCGACGAATTCGCGCCATTCGGCGTTCGTCACCGGCACCCGGCCGATCCGGAACGACGGCACGTCGACGACGTGGGCGGCGCCCTCGTTGTCGAGCGCGAAGGGTTCATCAGCGGCATCGACACCGAGCACGAACGGTCCACCGGGCACCAGCACCGACGTGCCCGCGACACCGGAGCGCCCCCGCGGCAAGACGGTGCCCGGCCCCAACAGCGGTGGCCCGCTACGCAGGTTCAGAGCCTGCAGCATGGTCTCGTCGTGCTGGTTCTCGTGACTGATCACCAAGGCGAACGGAAACTCGGCACCGGCCTCGTCAGGCAGCCCGGCGAGCGCATCGAGGGCTTTGGCCCGGATCGTGCGACAGAAGGCGCGCGCATCGGTCGGCGGCAACAGTGGCAGCGACACTCGGCTGGCGCGGGAGTGCACGAACGCGTCGTAGAGGCCGTCCACTTCCGGCGGCAGCAGGCCGGGACGGTTCAGGTCGCCGCCCCGCAACAGCCACAGTTCTTCCTGCTGGCCGATGTGTGCGAGGTCCCAGACCAGCGGGCTCATCAGCGGGTCGTACTGACGCAGCAGCTCGGCGTCGTCGAACTCCACCAGGGCCAGAGTCCGGTCCCGGGCTCTGGTCAGCCCACGGGCCAACAGTTCGCGCGTACTCACACCCCACCTTTCAGCCGGTCATCATGTGCCAACCCGGTGATGGCCGAATCGATTCCGTGCGCGACGACCCGGTCCGCGAAAGCGTCGGCCGCACTGCGTCCCTGCGTCACCTGGCGCAGCAGCCGGTCCATCGAGTCGGCCACATCAGCCGGTGCGACGTCGGCGGCCGCCTGCACACATCGCACGGCCGACGCCCGCAGCCGCGGATCGGCGAGCCCCACCCGCGCCGCCTGATCCCACGCGGTGGCGACTGATTCCGTTGCCTCCCAGGCGATCTGGGACAGCCGGGCATCGTCCAGCAGGGTCACCAAGGTGAACACCACAGCCGGCCACAGGTCGTCGGGCAGGGCGTCGAGGTAGCGGATCTCCAGCCAGCGCCGCGGCCGAACGGGCGGGAACAGCGTCGTCAGGTGGTAGTCGAGGTCGGCCTCGGTCGGCCGGCGCCCACCGAGCAGCGTCCGGCCGTCCGCCCAGTCGGCGAACGGCACCCATTCGGTCACCGGTTCCGCCTCCGGCGTGTGCACCAGCATCACCGGCGCCTTGAGGGCATAGCGCGCCCAGTCGCTGGCCGGATCGTCGCCGCTGACGCCGAGGACGGGCCCGCAGCGGGCGGTGTCCAGCTGCCCCCAGATCCGCTGACGCGTGCTCTGCCATCCGGTGAACTCGCCACCCAGCATCGGCGAGCTCGCCGACACGGCGATCATGGTCGGGCCCAGGGCATGCGCCAGCCGGACCCGGTCCGCCCAGCCGTCGCGCGGGCCGGCGTCGATGTTGATCTGCAACGAGGCCGTCGACGTCATCATGGCCGCCCCGGCCGCACCCGTACCGCCGGCCGCGAAGAACGCCTCCATGGCCCGATACCGCCCGCCGGGGTTCACCCGGGCCTGCGGCCGGAGCGGATCCACCCCGGCCTGCAGCAGGCCCAATCCGCGACGTCGCAATGATTCCCGTAGCACCGTCTGATCGGCCTGCATCGCCGCGATCGCGGCCCCGGCACCGTCCAGCGGCGGACCCGACAGTTCGATGGCGCCGCCGGGCTCCAAGGTGATCACGCTGCCGCCGGGCAGCTGCGGAACGGCCTCGACGGCTTCGGTCAGTTCCGCCCAGCCGGGACGCCGCGTCAGGTCAGACAGATCGAAGCAGTGCGCCTCGAGTTCGAGCCCGACACGGCCCACCGGGCCGTCGCTCAGACACCCGCCGCCGGCCAGCAGGGCGGCACCGTACGCACTCGACAACTCGGGGTATTCGGCGTGCGGACGACGCACGGCGGTAGCGGTGCCCATCTGAACATCCCTTCCGAGATTCGGGGTGAACCGTATCCGTTGGCCGGTGTTCCCGGACCAGGCCTAGTTGAGACTCGTCCCGAGCATTACGTGTTCGTCCGACGATGCCATGAGGCACCGACAAAAATCTGCGCAATATCTGCGGCATCGCTGGCTCGCCCGGGACATCGTCATTGCCCCAGGGCGTTCTGCATGGCGCCGGCCAGCACATTGACCGCCAGACCGGCGTTGCCGGATTGGCAGACTTTCGCCTGCAGCAGAACGTTCTCACGCAGCCTGGTCTGCACGAAACAGCGGCGATCGGTGTCCGCTTCCTGCTTGACCCACGCTGCGTCGGCCGGACTGGCCTGCGCACCCGCGAAACTCCATACCTGGGTCCGACCGTCTTCCAGGTGCATCGCGGTGGTCTGCCCCGAGCATCCGACGGTCCGGTCGACGACCCGGTGGAACGCGCGCGCCGCAGCGTCCGAGGTCGCGAACACTCCCACCACCTGCTTGGCCGAGTGACTGTCGTCGGTGGCCGTCGTCTGCGCCACCGCGCCGTTGAACGACGCCAGGTCCGGGTCGCCGTACACCTCGGGCAGCCCGATGTCGCCCCAGTTGTTGCACACCGGCACATCGACGAAGAAGCCCTGGTACGGCGTGGTGAAGGTGGACTCCCAGCCCATCGGCGCGCCGACCACATTGCCGACCGAGCCCTTGCCGAGGACGGCGTACGACACCACGCCCGGATCCGACGGCTTTGCGGCCGCCGCAGGCGCCACGGCGAGTGCGACGGTGACGCAGGCTGTGAACCAGATCGGGCGCGCAGTCATGGCTTCGATGATGCCAGCCACCGGCCCCGCACCAGAACAGACGACAGGCCGCACCCTGATCGGGCACGGCCTGTCGTTTTGATGCGAGCTGAGGTCAGCGACCGGGCTGCGCCGGAGCGGGTTGAGCCGGAGCGGGCTGGCCGGGACCACCAGGGCCCTGTCCACCACCGCCGGGCCCACCGGGGCCTTGTCCGCCGGGGCCCTGCCAACCGGGGCCACTGGGCCCCTGCCAGCCCGGGCCACCCGGGAACATCGGGTGCCACATACCGCCGCCATCGCCGCGCGGACCGTGGTGACCCTCGCGGAACTCGGAGGTGTCCTGGCCGCGGTGGTGCTTGTGCCAGCCGTGGTGGCCGCCACCGGAATGGACGCCGAGGATGAAGCCGGAGAAGAAGATCGTCGCGACGATGAACACGATGCCGGCGACGATGCCGACCCACGCCAGCACCTTGTTGAGCTTGCTGGGCTTGTGCTCGACGGGGGGCGCGGCCACCGCGGTGGCCGTTGCTACAGGCGGGAAGGAGTCCGTCGGGGTATCCGGCGCCTCAGGTGTTTCTTTAGGGGTTTCGTCACTCATGTCATCGATGATCCGTCCGTCAACCACTGCCCCGGCTAGGTTGCGCGTAAGAATCAGCTATGAGGCGCGCAGCGCGGTAGCGTGGCCTGTGTAGCGGAGCATCGGCCGGGCTTTGGGGGCCGGCCGACGCTCCGATATCAGAACGCGGCAGAAAAGGTGCGATGTCCAGAACCACCCTGCGCGCCGCGGCCCTCGCGTGCGGCACCGCGTTGCTGCTGACCCTCACCCCGGCGTGTGCGAAGCAGACCGCCGGGCTCACGGGGCCGGCTCCGACGGCGCCGCCGACGGCCAAGTCGCACGCCCCGTCGGCCGGGCCGTCATCGACGGCCAAAAGCACGTCCGGACTGCCCGTCTGCCAGCTGTCGTCGCTGCCTGCCGAGGCCGCGACCACCGTCAGCCTGATCCACCGTGGCGGGCCGTTCCCCTACCCGCGGGACGGCATCGTGTTCGGCAACTTCGAGCACCGGCTACCGAACCAGCAGCGCGGCTACTACCACGAGTACACCGTGACCACGCCCGGTGCGAAGACCCGCGGCACCCGCCGCGTCATCACCGGCGGTGAACCGCCGACCAACCCACCGGAGTTCTACTACACCGGCGACCACTACGAGACGTTCTGCCAGATCGGAGGAGCGTGAAGACCTTCACCGTGCGTGGTGCGCGCGTCCATTCCCGCGCAGACCTTTTCACCGAGCTGGGCCACGCCGTCAACGGTTCCGGCGGCTATTTCGGCAGCAATCTCGATGCGCTTGCCGACTGCCTCGGCGGCGGCTTCGGCACCCCGGCTGACGAACCGTTCCGGTTCGTGCTGACCGACAGCGCAAAAGCCAAGAAGGCCTTGGATTCTCACACCTGGACCGGACTGCTCGAGGTATTCGACAGCGCGGGCGTCGACTTGGTGTTGCGCTGACGGCATCTACGACTTCACCGGATTCACCGCGAACTGGATGACGCGGTACGGCGCGGTGTCGCGCGGCGTGGTATTCCACTGGCTGACCAGAATTCGCAGTTCGTCTAGCGTCGAACCCGGCGAGATGTAGCCGCCGTACGGCTGCGCCAGCTGATTGTCTTGCGGCACCGGCAATTCGTCGGCCTGCTCCGGCCAGCCGCCGGCGACGACGACGGTGGTGACCGGCGCGGTCCCGAGTTCCGTCGGCGTGTTCGCCACGCGGACCTCCATGTTGCCGGTGCTGCTGTTGAAGTACGACAGCACCGTCTTGCCGTCGACCTGCTTCATGCTCATCTCACCGATCAGGTCGCGCCACAACGGAGTTGGCGGTTTACCCCAACCGGCGGTGGCAGACCAGCCCTGCCAGCCGGCCCGGTCGGTGAACGACTGCGGCGTGGCGCGGTAGAGGAAGGCCGGGCTGCTGCGATCGAAGTTGTTGGCGACGAGGTACACCCAGCCGCGTGGCGAGTCGGCGGTCGGCACCGGGTCGTAGTAACCCGTGATCTGGCTCTGCGCTCCCCCGGCGTATCCGGCCGGCCGCACCGATCCCGGGACGGTCGGCCAGGCCGCGCGCGCCGGATCGGCCTTGACCAGTCGCGAACTCGCCGGCTTGAGGTCGCGAGTGGTGGTGATCAACAGGTAGTTCTCCCGGTTGATGTTCACCACGCCAGCCGGAAGTTGGGACGTGCCAGGAACTTTGGCGTCGGCCAGCAGCGGCTTGTCAACGCCCATGACACCGCGGTACCGCAGGCCATCCGGCGAATTGACGGAGTCGGTCTCGACGTGCAGTGCGACGGGGGCGTACCAGCCCCCGAAACCGACGCCCTGCCCCGCGAAGCTGTCGCCGCAGATCTGCAGGATGCCGCTCGGAAACTCCATGAACTCACAGAGGTCGGTCGCCCCGATGCCGTAATCGACTGTCGGCGTGCCGGTTCCGGCCACCGGGCCGATGCGCGTCACCTCGCCGACCGTCAGTGGCTTCAGCACTGGCGCCGGCACCGGCGCAGGCGGATCAGCCTGCGCCGCCGGCAATTCCAGACCGAGCGCGAGCACCAGCGCCGAGACCGACGCGATGGCGGCACGCAAGGTCAGCGCGCCTGTCTAATCGCTCCGCGCGTGCGCAGCGAGCCGTTCGGCGATCTGAACAGTGTTGAGCGCCGCGCCCTTTCGCAGGTTGTCACCCGAGACGAACAGCGCGAGGCCACGGCCGTCGGGCACCCCCGGGTCCTGGCGGATGCGGCCCACCAGCGAGTCGTCGGCGCCCGCGGCGGCCAGCGGAGTCGGGACGTCGACCAACGACACACCGGCGGCGGCGGCCAGCAGCTCACGTGCCCGCTCAACCGAAAGCGGCTGCGCGAATTCGGCATTGATCGACAGTGAGTGCCCGGTGAACACCGGAACGCGTACGCAGGTACCGCTCACCAAGAGCTCCGGGATACCGAGAATCTTGCGGCTCTCGTTGCGCAGCTTCTGGTCTTCGTCGGTCTCACCCGAGCCGTCGTCGACGAGCGAGCCGGCCAGCGGGATGACGTTGAAGGCAATGGGCGCAACGTATTTCACGGGCGCGGGGAACTCGAGCGCCGATCCGTCGTGCACCAGTTGCTCGGCACCGCCGATGACGGCGCGGGCCTGCGAGGCCAGTTCGTCGACGCCGGCGAGGCCACTGCCCGACACCGCCTGGTAGCTCGACACGATGAGCCGAGTCAGGCCGGCCTCGTCGTGCAACGGCTTGAGGACGGGCATGGCGGCCATCGTGGTGCAGTTCGGGTTGGCGATGATGCCCTTAGGAAGTGGCCCAGCGAGTTGCGCGACGTCCCGGTCGAAGTTGACCTCCGAAACCACCAGCGGCACATCCGGATCCTTGCGCCATGCCGACGAGTTGTCGATCACCGTCACGCCGGCTGCGGCGAACCGCGGCGCCTGCACGCGCGACATGGTCGCGCCTGCAGAGAACAGCGCGATGTCAAGGCCCGACGGGTCGGCGGTCTCGCTGTTCTCGACCTCGATCTCCTGGCCGCGGAACGTCAGCTTCTTGCCCTCGGACCGGGCCGAAGCGAAGAACCGCACCGCGGTCGCCGGGAAGTCGCGCTCCTCGAGGAGCTTGCGCATGACCTGGCCGACCTGACCGGTCGCACCCACCACACCGATGTTCACCATGACTATTTGTCCCGTCGCTTCGCTCGCCCCATGACTAGCGCCCCGTCCCGCCGTATACGACTGCGGCCTCTTCGCTGGCGAAACCGAAGGCCTCGTGCAGCGCCGCGACAGCCTTGTCCAGCTCGGTGTCCTTGACCAGCACCGAGATTCGGATCTCGGAAGTCGAGATCAGGTCGATGTTGACGCCGACCTCGGCCAGCGTCTCGCAGAACTTGGCGGTGACGCCCGGGTGGCTGCGCATACCGGCGCCGACCAGCGACACCTTGCCGATGTGATCGTCGTACAGCACCTGCGAGAAACCGATCTCGTCCTTGAGGGACGTCAGCTTCTCGACAGCGCCCGGGCCGTTCTCGCGCGAACAGGTGAAGGTGATGTCGGTCTTGCCGTCCTCCACCTTCGAGATGTTCTGCAGCACCATGTCGATGTTCACGTCGGCATCGGCGACCGCGCGGAACACCTTGGCGGCGTAGCCCGGTACGTCGGGAACGCCGACGACGGTGACCTTCGCCTCGCTGCGGTCGTGCGCGACTCCGGTGAGGATGGCGTCTTCCATGGGGATGTCCTCGATCGATCCTTTGACGATGGTGCCGGCCTTGTTGGAGTACGAGGACCGAACATGAATCGGAACGTTGTAGCGGCGGGCGTATTCCACGCAGCGCAGCATCAACACTTTGGCCCCGCAGGCCGCCATTTCCAGCATCTCTTCGAACGAGACGGTGTCCAGGTGGCGGGCGTTGGGCACGATGCGCGGGTCGGCGGTGAAGATGCCGTCCACATCGGTGTAAATCTCGCAGACGTCGGCGTTCAGCGCGGCGGCCAGCGCCACGGCGGTTGTGTCCGAGCCACCGCGGCCCAGCGTGGTGACGTCCTTGCTGTCCTGGCTGACGCCCTGGAAGCCGGCGACCAGCACGATCAGGCCCTCGTCGAGGGCGTCCCGCAGGCGGCCCGGGGTGACGTCGATGATCTTGGCGTTGCCGTGCGTGCCGGTGGTGATCACGCCGGCCTGCGAGCCGGTGAACGACCGGGCCTGCGCGCCGAGGGACTCGATGGCCATGGCGACGAGCGCGTTCGAGATGCGCTCACCGGCGGTGAGCAGCATGTCCATCTCGCGGGCCGGTGGCGCCGGGGAGACCTGACGGGCCAGATCCAGCAGATCATCGGTGGTGTCGCCCATGGCCGAGACCACGACGACGACGTCATTGCCGGCCTTCTTGGTTTCGACGATCCGCTCGGCGACTCGACGGATTCGCTCGGCGTCCGACACCGAGGATCCGCCGTACTTCTGGACGACGAGCGCCACTGTTCGCGTTTCCTTCTCTGAATTGGCAGCAAGCATTCGCATCAATGCTGCTCCAAGGATAAGGGAGGGGTGAAGCCGATTTTGTTGCCCGGTCGCCTGCCGGACCTGCGACGCGCGAGACGTTCGTCACTCGCGCCCCTGATCAGAAGATGTCGGTGAGCTTCCGCTGCGCCGGGCAGGCGTCGCTCAGCGCCTTCATCTGTTCGGTGATCTGCGCGTTGATCGCCGATAGCTGGTAGGCCTCCGTCGGCGCGGGGGCGCCGGGTGCCCGACCCTGAGCGGCGATCCGGTAGGCGTCCAAGGCCGAGGTGAACTGTGAGGCCAGCGTCGCCAGCTGCACAGCGTTGGCCGCCACCTTGTCGCCCGTGACCTTCTGCGCCCGCTCGGCCATGCCGTCGGCCCAGGCCCGGTAGGCGGTCTCCTCGGCAATGGTCGGGACGCCACCGGAGTTCTTGTCGATCTTCGACTCGATCTGCACGGCCTGCGCCTTGTTGTAGTCCAGCATGTCGCGCACCGGCTTGCACTCCGGCGTCGGCCCGCGGAACTGGGTCTGCCACACCACGAGGCCGATGACGACGGTGAGCGCGACCGCGATGCCGATCTTCCAGCTCCGGTCCAGGCTCAACAACCATCTCGTCAACACGGTCGAACTGTATCGGCACAGCTGGCGCCGCGCCCATTACACCTGGCCAGGACCTTGCCACCAGACAGCACAACCTCGTTTTGGCGATCTAATGGACCGGAGTAAACTCGCCACTGATGTATAGCGCGCGGGTGCTCCTCCTCGGACGCCGCGACGGGGTCTGATCCGACCGGCCTCCCGTCGCGGGTGTTCGTGATGTGCCGGTCCCGACCTTCTAGGTCCCACCCAGACAGACCGGAGCAAAACACCGTGACCACTTACTCTCCCGATTCATCTGCCGACTCCTTCTCGTCGGTACGCGCCATCACCACCCCGTCCGGCCCCCGCCGTGAGGGCCAGCCGTCCTGGAACACCCAGCGCAATTCCGCGATGCCCGTCAGCCGGTACCGCTCGTTCGCCGACGAGGTGGAATCCATCTCGCTGCCCGACCGCACCTGGCCCGACAAGGTCGCCACCGTCGCCCCCGGTTGGTGTGCGGTCGACCTGCGCGACGGCAACCAGGCCCTGATCGACCCGATGAGCCCCGAGCGCAAGCGCCGGATGTTCGACCTGCTGGTCCGCATGGGCTACAAGGAGATCGAGGTCGGCTTCCCGTCGGCCAGCCAGACCGACTTCGACTTCGTCCGCGAGATCATCGAGCAGGGCGCCATTCCCGACGACGTCACCATCCAGGTACTGACGCAGTGCCGGCCCGAGCTGATCGAGCGGACCTTCGAGGCGTGCAACGGCGCGCCGCGCGTCATCGTGCACTTCTACAACTCGACGTCGATCCTGCAGCGCCGCGTGGTGTTCCGGGCCGACCGCGAGGCCGTCAAGAAGATCGCCACCGATGGCGCGAAGCTGTGCGTCGAGGAGGCCAAGAAGTACCCGGGCACGCTGTGGCGGTTCGAGTACTCCCCCGAGTCCTACACCGGCACCGAGCTGGAGTACGCCGTCGAGGTGTGCAACGCGGTCGCCGAGGTCGTGCAGCCCACGCCGGACTGGCCCCTGATCGTCAACCTGCCGGCGACCGTCGAGATGGCGACACCGAACATCTACGCCGACTCGATCGAGTGGATGAACCGGCACCTGACACCGCGCGACTCGATCATCCTGAGCCTGCACCCGCACAACGACCGTGGCGAGGGCGTCGCGGCCGCCGAGCTGGGCTACCTGGCCGGCGCCGACCGCATCGAGGGCTGCCTGTTCGGCAACGGTGAGCGCACCGGCAACGTCTGCCTGGTGACGCTGGGCCTGAACCTGTTCAGCCGCGGCGTCGATCCGCAGATCGACTTCTCCAACATCGACGAGATCCGTCGCACGGTCGAGTACTGCAACCAGCTGCCCGTCGCCGAGCGCCACCCGTATGGCGGTGACCTGGTCTACACGGCGTTCTCCGGAAGCCACCAGGACGCCATCAACAAGGGCCTGGACCAGATGAAGGTGGACGCCGACGAAGCCGACCAGGACGTCGACGACATCCTGTGGCAGGTGCCGTACCTGCCCATCGACCCGAAGGACGTCGGCCGCACGTACGAGGCCGTGATCCGGGTGAACTCGCAGTCCGGCAAGGGCGGCGTCGCCTACATCATGAAGGCCGACCACGGGCTCGTGCTGCCGCGCCGGCTGCAGATGGAGTTCAGCCAGGCCATCCAGAAGATCACCGACGGCGAGGGCGGCGAGGTCTCCCCGAAGGAGATGTGGGACGTCTTCAACGAGGAGTACCTGGCGCCCATCACGCCGCTGGAGCGCATGCGGCAGCGGGTCGACGCGGCAGAAGAAGACGGTGGCACCGACACCATCACCGCCATCGTCAAGATCGACGGTGAGGAGCGCGAGATCGTCGGCGCCGGCAACGGTCCGCTGGCGGCCTTCACCGACGCGCTGGGCGCGGTCGGCTTCCACGTCAACGTGCTGGACTACTCAGAGCACGCCATGTCGGCCGGCGAGGAGGCGCAGGCCGCGGCCTACGTCGAGGCATCGATCGGCGGTAAGACGGTGTGGGGCGTCGGCATCGCGCCGTCGATCACCACGGCGTCGCTGCGGGCCGTCGTCTCCGCGGTGAACCGCGCGGCGCGCGGCTAGCCGAAGAACGCGTCAGCCTGGCGCACCCGGTTCGTCCGCCACTTGGAGGACCCGGGCGCACCAGCTGACGGCCTGTTCCGCAAAGTCTTGCGCGGTACCGGTTTTCGCGTCACCGAGCAGCCGTTCGTTGATCAGGGTGGCGACGCCGCCGACGCAGAAGAGCGCCGCGTCGAAGCTTTCCTGATCGGCGTCGTGGTCCGGCTGCAGCAACGCGAGAATTGCGGCCGCGACGCGGTGCTGTGCGATTCGGATGTGCTCGGCGACCGACTCGATGTGCCGGGCGTCGGTCAGGAAGATCCGGACGGCCAACGGGTCGCTCTCGGCGTGCTCGATGAACCCGGCCAGGCCGAGCGTCAGCCGGGTCTGGACGGTCGCCGACTCGGGCGCACTCCCACCGGCCAGCATCGCGGCGAAGGGCCCCTCGAGGACATCGTCGATCACGGCGCCGATCAGCGCGCCGAGGCCGGCAAACTGCTCGTAGAAGTAGCGGTCGGTGAGTTTCGCGCGCGCCGACACGGCGCGGACGCTCAGCGCCGACAGCCCGCCTTCGCGCCACAGTTCCTCGGCCGCGTCCAGCAGCAGCCGCCGCCGTTCGGCCCGTCGCTGCTCCGCTGACCTGCCGGAGTACTTGCGCTGCGGCGCGGTGCCCGAACCGGTGCCCGATCCGTCGTCAGCCATCTGGCGCAACCCCTCCCTCCGACTGCCACATGATGTCAAAATCCGAAGAGGAAGACGGACACCGGTTTGAAACTCGGCGTTCTGGCAATATTACCGACGAGTAAGGTTCAGGGTTCATCTACATAGTGGGGTGGAACATGGCAGCAGGGCTCGCCGAGCAGGTCACCGTAGTGGCCGCGGCCGGAACCGAAGGCGGGGGCGCTGCCCTCGATCAGGTCATCGGGATGTCCGTGGCAACGGGCATCATCACCGCCGGCCTGTTGTGGATCGGCTACCTGCACCGGCAACGCCGCATCACCTGGCTGAAGGACCTTGCCGACAAGGCCGGCCAGAAGATGAACCGGCCCAGCTGGGTGGCGCTGCCCTCGCTGCTGTTCATCTCGACCATCATCTGCGCGATGTTCGGCTTCATCTGGGATGTCAGCCTGCACATCGGCAAGGGCCGCGATGCCGGCCCGCTGGCCAACCCCGCGCACTACTTCATCCTGGTCGGCCTGTTCCTGCTGTTCATCGCCGGATCCCTGGCGATCATCCTGCCGTACGACAAGCCCGGCCCAGCGGCCATCAAAATCACCAAAACCTGGTACGCGCCCGTCGGCGGCGTCCTGATGGCCGGCTGCGGTCTGTACGCGCTGATCGGTTTCCCCCTCGACGACATCTGGCACCGGATCTTCGGCCAGGACGTGACACTCTGGGGCCCAACACATTTGATGCTCATCGGCGGCGCCGGACTGTCCCTGGTCGCCACGCTGCTCTTGGAGCGCGAGGGCGATATCGCGATGGGTGCCGACGCCCCCGCCGCCCGCAACAAGGTGCTGCCGTACCTGGCCTTCGGCGGTCTGGTGATCGGCCTTTCGGTGTTCCCGGTCGAGTACGACTTCGGTGTCGAACAGTTCCGCCTCGTGTTCCACCCCATGCTGATCGCCGCCGCGGGCGCCATGTCGCTGGTCGCAACCCGGCTGACGCTCGGACGGTTCTCCACCTTCGGCGCCATCGCGTTCTCCTGGTTCATCAGAGGCCTCGTCATCCTGGCGGTCGGGCCGATTCTCGGTTCCCCGTACAGCTGGTTCGCGCTCTACCTCGGCTCGGCCGTCGTCGTCGAACTGATCGGGCTGACGCCACTAGTCAACCGTCCGATCCTGTTCGGCGCGGTCGCCGGCCTGGGCGTCGGCACCGTCGGCATGTGGCTGGAATCGTTCTGGGTCGACGCCATGTTCCGCACGCCGTGGCCCAGCAGCATGTGGGGTGAGGCGCTGTCGATGTCGACACCCGTCGCCATCGGCATGGGCATGTGCGGTGCCTTGCTGGCCCTCGTGCTCACCGGTCAGCGCCTGCCCGCACGCCCGGTCGGCATCGGCATCGTGGTCGCCACGGTGTTGGTGATTGCCGGCGGTGTCGCCAACGGCCTGCACATCACCGTCCCCGAGCACGCCCGGGCGCAGATCACCCTCACCGACGTATCGAGCCCGGCCGGTGAGCGGCTGGTGAACGCCGACATCCAGATCACGCCGACCAATCTGGTCAGCGACAACCCCGAGTGGGTGACGCTGATGGCGTGGCAGGGCAAGCTCGCCAACGACCGCGGCCTGGTGGTCGACCACCTGAAGCAGGTCGGTCCCGGCCACTACCGGTCCACCCGGCCGATCCCGGTCTGGGGGACGTGGAAGACGGTGCTGCGCGTGCAGGATGGCCGGACCATGGCGGCGGTCCCGGTGTACCTGCCGGCTGACCCCGGTATCGGCGCCGAGGAGACGCCGGCGATCTCGACGACCCGTGACTTCACGGAGGAGATCAAGGTCCTGCAGCGCGAACGCAACCTCGATGTGCCGACGTGGCTGTACCCCGCGGCTTCCCTGATCGTGCTGGGGTGCTCGCTGATCCTGATCGCATTGCTGAGTTGGGGTGCGGGACGGATCAATTCACGCGAACAGTTCAGCGCCACCGAGACCAGGGAACCCGTCGGACAGCCGTGACCTATCTGGCCGACCACTCGCTATTGTTGGCTCTGCCGGCGTTTGCCCCTGCGTTCGTCGTGGCCGGGGTCGTGGCCTGGGTGGCCATGAAAGACCGGCGGGCACACGACAGCGCTCACTCCGACGGTGACGAAACCGGTTCGGAGACATCAGATTCAACCGAGGAGGACGATTCCACGTGACCTGTGTGAAGACCTTCGCCGTGGCCGGCGCTGTCGCCCTGGCGCTCGCCGGATGCGGCAGCAACGACAAGTCGCCCAGCAACTCGTCGAGCGCCACCGCAAGTGCCACACCGCAGTTCAGCAACCAGCAGGCCCCACCGGCGCGCGTCTACATCGACGTGACCATCGCCGGCGGCACCGCGACACCGATCAACCAGCAAGTGCAGGCCAAGCCCGGCCAGCCGATCATCGTGCGCGTCAACAGTGACGCCGCCGATCAGCTGCATGTGCACTCGAGTCCCGAGCACACGTTCGACATCAAGCCGGAGAAGGATCAGCAGTTCCAGTTCGCGGTGGACGTGCCGGGCAAGGTCGACGTCGAACTGCACCACCTGGACAAGACCGTCGCGACCATCACGGTGCAGTAGCCATTGTGCGTCCCGATGCGGTGACCTCTACTGTCCTGGCGCACGGGCTGGGCGGCTCGAGCGATCTCCCGATTCCGCTGACGTACGCGCTGATCGGCGCGGCGTGGGCGTTGACCTTCACCTTCGCGGTGGTGGCACTGGCTTGGCGCAAGCCACGGTTCGACCCGGCGACGCCGGGACGGCCCATGCCGCGCTGGGTGACGGCAGCGGTGGACGCGCCCGTCACCCGGTGGACGGTCGGGCTGCTGGCCCTGGCGTTCACGGTTTGGGTCGCGGTGGCGTCGGTCGTCGGGCCACACGGTTCCGGGAACCCGCTGCCCGGCGTGTTCTACGTGCTGCTGTGGGTCGGAATCGTCGCGCTGTCAGTGCTTTTCGGCCCGGTCTGGCGCGTGTTGTCACCGGTGCGGACGCTTGCCCGGCTACTGCGGCTCAGCAGGGATGCCTACCCCACACGGCTCGGCTACTGGCCGGCCGCGGCCGGGTTGTTCGCGTTCGTCTGGCTCGAACTCGCCAGTCCCGACCCGGGTTCGGTTGGCGCCGTGCGCATCTGGCTGCTGGTCTACCTTGCGGTGACACTGACCGGCGCCGCGGTGTGCGGCACCCGGTGGTGCTCGCACGCCGACCCGTTCGAGGTGTACAGCGTCGTCGCCTCACGGTGCGCCCCGGTACGGCGCAACCCCGATGGGCAGATCGCCGTCGGCAATCCGTTCAATCACCTGCCCACGTTGCCCATCCGGCCCGCGACGGTGACGGTGCTCGCGGTGCTGCTGGGTTCGACGGCCTTCGACAGTTTCTCGGCGACGCCGACGTGGCGGGGGTTCGTCGAAGCGCATGCGCACGGCGGCTGGCAGGCGACGGGACTGAAAACCGTTGGACTGGCGGTATTTGTCACGACGGTCGCGCTGTCGTTCAGCCTCGCCGCCCGCGCCACCGGCGGGGTGGACCGGGCGCGGCGCCGACAACTGCCCGGATTGATGGCGCATTCCCTGATCCCCATCGTCATCGGTTATGTGTTCGCGCACTACTTGACCTATCTCGTCGAGAAGGGTCAGCAGACCGTCTTCCAGCTGCTGGGCCTGCCCGACGCGCACGTGTATTACGCGCTGTCCATGCACCCTTCCGTGCTGGCCACCACCAAGGTGCTGTTCGTGGTGGCCGGGCACATCGCCGGCGTCGTCGCCGCGCATGACAGTGCGCTGCGGATCCTGCCCAAGCGGCATCAGCTCACCGGGCAGCTGGCGATGATGCTGGTGATGGTCGGCTACACGTTCACGGGGCTGTACCTGCTGTTCGGCGGATAGCCCGTGAAACCTTGACAGCACCGCACCTGCAGGCCAAAACTGAGGACATACGTCCTCAGATGGAGGTTGCATGACAGCCACAGTGCCCGCGGAACCGACGCTCAAACAGCTGCACGGCCGCGCCTTCGCGTCCCTGCACGACGAGATGGACTACCAGGTCGCCCGCATCGACGGCACGCTGCCGCCGGAGTTGACCGGCACGCTGTTCCGCATCGGCCCCGGCAAGTTCGAGGTCGGCGACACCGTGCTGAAGACCATGTTCGATGCCGACGGCATGGTGTCCCGGTTCGTCCTCGACGGCAAGACCGTCCGCTTCACCAACCGCTACGTGCGCACCAAGCAGTACCTCGGCGGCGACGTGATGAGCCAGCGCGGCATCACCACCAACGCGCCCACCCTGCGCGGCAACCTCATGCCGCCGGCCAACACCGGCAACACCAACATGGCCACCATCTGCGGCGACCTGCTTGCCATGTGGGAAGGCGGTCCGCCCTACAAGATCGATCCGGATTCACTGGACACGTTGGGCTACAAGCGTTTCGACGGTGACCGACTGGGTTACCTGGGCTCCTTCTCCGCCCATCCCAAATGGGATCCGAACACCGGCGAGGTCTACAACTTCGGCCTCGACCTCCTGCCCACCCCGCGGCTCCGATGCTTCAAGGTGGACCGCGCGGGCCGCAGCCACCAGATCAGCTCTCTGAAGCTGTGGGACATGGTGTGGAACCACGACTTCGCGCTCACCGAGAACCACATGGTGTTCGTCCTGGATCCATTGCGGCCCAACATCCCGACGCTGTTGCGCACCCGATCACTGGCGCAGGCCCTGGACTATCAGGCCCGCAACGGCTCGACGCGGTTCGCACTGGTGCCCCGCGACGGCTCCAAGCCGCGCATCATCGAGCACGAGGCGCTGACGCACGTCCACGTCACCAATGCCTTCGAGGACGGCTCCGACACCGTGGTGGAGTTCTTCCGGTTCGATGACCCGGATGTCTGGCGCAAGCTCGGACAGGCCTGGCAGGAGCCGGCCGACCCCACCGATCCGCGCGCGCATCTGACCATCGAAGAATGGCCGCGCGGGCACCTGTCGCGGTTCCGGATCAGCAAGTCCGGCCGGATCAGCGAGACGGTACTATCGCCTTCGGCGCCAATGGAATTCCCGCAGTACGACTGGCGTCGCTCGACGCAGGAGCACACCGTCACATACGCCTGCAAAGCCACCGAGGACATCGGCCACTACAACGCGGTGACGCGCATCGACCACCGCACCGGCGTCCAGAGCACGTTTGATTTCGGCCTGGCCCAGACCGGCGAGCCGTTGTTCGTGCCCCGCTCCCGCACCGCCGCCGAGGACGATGGCTGGCTACTGGTGCTCAATCACGATCTGCGGAGCCATCATTCGCAACTGGCGATCTTCGATGCCCGCACCATCGAGGACGGCCCGCTGGCCACCGCCTATCTGGAACACCATCTGCCGATCGGGTTCCACGGCACGTTCAGCCGGCGTATCGCCGGCTGACGCCCACTGCCGGCGCTGGGCACGCTTTAGCCGTGCAGCGCGTGCGGTACCGCCGCCGCGGCTGATCGGCGTGGTCGTCCGGCGCCATTGGACAGCCGGATCAGTTTGCGGGACTGCCGCTTTCGCTGCCGTCATCATCGCCGCTCTCGGCTGGGTAGAGCGTCGGGTGGTGGTAGTGGTTGGTTCGTGGTTGGCCGACATCCAGCAGTGGTGGTGGGGTCCAGTGGGTGCGGCCGTTGGGGCCCATGGTGGTGCTCCAGCCGCCGGTATCGGCAAGCCGGTTGTCGCGGCCACAGGCCAGGGTCATGACATCGACGTTGGTCAGGCCGCCATCGCGCCAGTTGACGATGTGATGCACCTGGCTGCGGGAAGCCGGAGCGGTGCAGTTGGGGCGGGTGCAACCCCGGTCCCGCCCGAACAACGCCAACCGCTGCGCCGTGCTGGCCGTGCGGGTGGCCCGGCCCAGATAGAGGGGCTGGCCGGTGTGGTCATCAAACACCGCCAGATAGTTATCCGAGCCTTGGGCAGCCATCCGAATCAAATCTTCGACCGGCAGCTTCGTGCCGGTGTGGGTCACAGCGACCCCCGCGCGCTTCTCCAGGTCGGTCACCGTGCAGGTGGCCACCACCGCGACCGGGAACCCGTTGTGCACACCGGAGGTTCCCGAAGCCAGCGCCATCCGGCCCACCATCTTGAACGCGTCGTATTGGCGTTGGGCGAGGGTACGGGTGTCGTTGTCGATCTGCTCCTGCGTCGGGGTACCCGAGAAGCAGGGCTGCGGGTCGGCCGGGTTGCACATACCCGGCGCGGCATGCTTGTCGAACAGTGCCTGCCAGTACGCCCGCCCTTCCGGATCGAGCTGGGCGGTGACCTCGGTGCGGCCGTCGGGCCGCTGCTTGCCCATCACAAAGCTACGTTGCGGATCGGGCTCGTCATCGTCGGGTTCGGGACCGTCCTGATCCAACCGATACAACAAATCCGCAGCGACTTTGCGTAGGTCCTCGGGGGTCTTCACCCGGGCGTCGGCCACCAGATCCGTCTCGCACTGCAACAGGCTCACCGGGTCGGCCGCCCACAGCGGCACCTTCTGGAAAAATCACGTGATGACCTGCACGTGCTCACCATTTATCGCGCCCTCAGCCAGGGCGGCCGCGACCAGTTCCCACACCGGACCCAACGGTTCGCCGGTGATCGCCGACCGTGGACCCAGGTTGTCGCAATCCCGGACCCGGCGGCGGGCCTCCTCGCGGCTGACGCGGTGCCGCACATGCAACACCTCGGGCCAGTCTTTGGCCCCGATCTCCTTGGCCGTGGCCTGCGTCTGTGCGGCGGCCAGGATCCGGTGATCGACCGCCTCGGCGGCGCACTTCCACGTTTCGCGGCGGAACTGCAACGCCAACAATGTCCGCACGTCCAGGCCGGTGTAGTCCAGGGACGCGAGCCGGGCCTGCGCGGCTTCGAACTCGTCGTACGCCTGCTCGATAACGTCCGGATCGGCCAATCCCATACATCGAACACTAGTTCGAACCACTGACAAGTCGCTGTGGCGGATGTGGCCCTAGTTACCTAACGTAACCAGCGCAAACACAGTGACCAAAGTTCTTCGGCAGGGGCCACTAGAACAACATGAACTGATCGCCGGCCGGCGTGCGGTCGACGAACTCCTCGACGTCCGAGCCGCCGACGACGTGGCCCAACAACGTCATGAAGTCCGCGTCGGAGACCAGCGGCACGCCGAGCTCCCTGGCCTGGTAGCCCTTGCCTTGCGCGGGCGCCCGGTCGTTGCAGATGACGAGCGAGGTCTGGGCGTCGACGCTGTCGGAATACGACAAACCCACGTGCACGATGCGCTCGATGACCTCTTCATGCGTGCGCTGCATCTCGCCCGACAGCGCCACCCGCATGCCCTGCACCAACGGCTGGCCGGCGACGAACCGGCCGGGGTTGGCGTAGGCGCACGGAAGTCGCGACGCCAGGACCTTCAGCGGCCGG
Source organism: Mycolicibacterium sp. CBMA 226 (assembly GCF_009729075.1). Classification (GTDB taxonomy): domain Bacteria; phylum Actinomycetota; class Actinomycetes; order Mycobacteriales; family Mycobacteriaceae; genus Mycobacterium. The sequence goes on from NZ_VTGY01000033.1 coordinate 226,732, forward strand.
AGTTCGTCGTGCGTGATGGCGCCGCTCGGCCAGCGTTTGCGGCCCACGTTGCGGATGGGCAGCCAGCGCCGGTGCTCACGCGCCGCGGCCAGCGCTGGTTTGAGGATCTGGGCCAGCACCATCGCGTCGTCGAGCGCATCGTGCGGGCGGATCTGGGTGGCGCCGTAGTGCGTCGCCAGAGTTTCGAGGCGCAGGTTCTCGGTGCCCAGGTTGAGCCGACGGGTCAGCTCAACGGTGCACATGACGCTGTCGACGGGCAGCACCGCGCCGACACGTTCGCACTCGGCGGCCAGGAAAGTGTAGTCGAAACCGGCGTTGTGGGCGACCAGGGTGCGGCCGGACAGCACCGCGGCCAGGTCGCCGACGATCTCGCCGAAGGTCGGCTGGCCGGCGAGCATTTCCGAGGTCAGACCGTGCACGTGGGTGGGGCCGGGATCGACCCCCGGATTCAGCAGGCTGCTGAACGACTGCTCGACGTTGCCGTCGTCCCCGAGGGCCAGCGCGGCGACGCTGATGACCCGGGCGTGGCCGGGGTCGAAGCCCGATGTCTCGACGTCGACGACAGCCCAACCCGCACCCGGCTCAGTGGCCGGTCGGCCCCAGCCGAGGTTGGTTTCGTCCACGTGGCAAGGATGGCACGGCCTGCCGACAAGTCCGGCCAGATCCCGGTGGGCCCTGCAGCGTGTCGTCGCCCTAATCAAGCGATGGTCCTCCTCGACGAGGTGCTCGACGCTATCGTCACGGGCATGACGACGATCGATCCAGACGCCCCTGTCCTCGTCACCGGCGCCAGCGGCTACATCGGCAGCTGGATCGTCCGGTACCTCCTCGAAGCGGGCCATACCGTGCACGGCACGGTGCGCAATCCGCAGAAGCCAACCGGCCTGGAACACCTGCACAAGCTGTCGGCCGACCATCCCGGCAAGCTCAAGCTCTTCAAGGCGGATCTGCTCGACACCGGCAGCTTCGACGAAGCCATGGCCGGCTGCCAGCTCGTCATGCACACCGCGTCGCCGTTCCTGCTCCAAGGCGTCACCGACGCGCAGGAGGCACTCGTGCGCCCGGCGCTCGAAGGCACCCGCAACGTGCTGGATTCGGTCAACCGCACCGAGAGCGTCAAGCGCGTGGTGCTGACGAGCAGCGTGGTAGCCATCTACGGCGACGCCCGCGAATCGCGCGACGTCCCCGGGGGCGTGTTCACCGAGGACCAGTGGAACACCACCAGCAGCGTCGACCACCAGCCGTATTCGTATTCCAAGACCGTGGCCGAGCAGGAGGCCTGGCGCTATCAGAAGGCGCAGGGCCGCTGGGACCTGGTCACCATCCACCCGGGACTGGTACTGGGCCCGTCCCTGACGAGTGCCAGCGACTCGGCGAGCCTGGCGACGATGAAGCAGTTCGCCGACGGCACCATGGTGACCGGTGCACCGGAGTTGACCATGGGTGTGGTGGACGTCCGCGATGTCGCCGATGCGCACCTGCGCGCCGGCTACACCCCCGATGCGCACGATCGTTACCTCGTCAACGCCGCCTCCCTGAGCCTGCTCGAGATCGGCCAGATCCTGCGTGGCAAGTTCGGCGTGCTGTATCCGTTCCCGTGGCTGAACGTGCCCAAGGTGGCCGTGAAGGCCGTCGCGCCGGTCCTCGGGTTGACGCGCGAATTCGTCGACACCAACGTGGGCTACCCGCTGGTCTTCGACGCCAGCCGCAGCCAGAGCGAACTCGGATTGGTGTACCGGCCGATCGAGCAGACGGTCATCGACCACTTCCAGCAGATGCTCGACGACGGCATCGTGCGCAAGCGTCCGAGCATCCGGCTGCCGTAAGTGGGCACCCTCACACGTGTCGTCACATTTGCGGCGGTCCTCCTAGACTTCCCGGGATGATCACCGCACGAGGACGCGTCGCGCTCGGCGCGGGCGCCGCCGCCCGCTGGGCGTCGCGGGTGACGGGCCGCGGTGCCGGCGCCATGATCGGCGGGCTCGTCGCGATGAAGCTCGACCCCTCGATCCTGGGTCAGCTGGGTTCCGGGCGGCGTTCCGTCGTCGTCACCGGCACCAACGGCAAGTCCACGACCACGCGGATGACCGCCGCCGCGCTCGCCACCCTCGGGCCGGTGGCGTCCAACAGCGAGGGCGCCAACATGGACGCCGGGCTGATCGCCGCGCTGGCCGGGTCGCGCAAGGCGACGCTCGCCGCGCTCGAGGTCGACGAGATGCATGTACCGCATGTGTCCGACGCGGTGGACCCCGCGGTCATCGTGTTGCTCAACCTGTCCCGCGACCAGCTGGACCGGGTCGGCGAGATCAACCACATCGAACGCACCCTGCGGGCCGGGCTGGCCCGTCACCCCAAGGCTGTCGTGGTCGCAAACTGTGACGACGTCCTAGTGACGTCGGCGGCCTACGACAGTCCCGAGGTCGTGTGGGTCGCCGCCGGGGGCGGCTGGTCAGGCGACTCGGTGAGCTGTCCGCGCAGCGGTGAAGTGATCGTCCGCGAGAACGGCCACTGGTATTCGACCGGAACCGACTTCTCCCGCCCGACGCCACAGTGGTGGTACGACGAGACGAACATCTATGGGCCGGAGGGCTTTACCGCGCCACTGACGCTGGCGTTGCCCGGCACGGTCAACCGCGGCAACGCGACGCAGGCCGTGGCCGCGGCAGTGGCGCTGGGCGCGTCGCCCGCCGCCGCGGTGGCCGCCGTGGCGACGGTCGACGAAGTGGCCGGCCGCTACCGGACCCTGCAGGTCGGCGAACACATGGTGCGCATGCTGCTGGCCAAGAACCCCGCCGGCTGGCAGGAAGCATTGTCGATGGTCTCCAATGATGTTGCCGGAGCCGTTATTTCGGTGAACGGACAGGTGCCCGACGGTGAGGACCTGTCGTGGCTGTGGGACGTGAACTTCGAGCACTTCGTGAACTTCCCAGCGCCCATCGTGTCGGCCGGCGAGCGCGGCACCGATCTCGCGGTGCGCCTGGGCTACGCGGGCGTCGACCACACCCTGGTGCACGACACCTTGGCGGCCATCAAGTCCTGCCCGCCCGGACACGTCGAAGTGATCGCCAACTACACGGCCTTCCTGCAGCTGAATCGGGAGCTGGCATCGTGACCGGGGCGCACGCGAGGAGCAAGACGGCCGTCAGCATCGGCTTGGTGTTACCCGACGTGATGGGCACCTACGGCGACGGCGGGAACGCGGTCGTCCTGCGGCAGCGCCTGCGGCTCAGAGGAATTGACGCCGAGATCGTCGAGATCACACTGAACGACCCGGTGCCGGACTCGATGGATCTGTACACGCTCGGCGGCGCCGAGGACTACGCGCAGCGCCTGGCGACGCGGCATCTGCTGCAGTACCCGGGCCTACAACGCGCGGCCGAGCGCGGCGCTCCGGTGCTCGCGATCTGCGCCGCCATCCAGGTCCTCGGGCACTGGTACGAGACGTCGTCGGGCGAACGTGTCGACGGCGTCGGCCTGCTGGACGTCACGACCTCGCCGCAACCCGAGCGCACCATCGGCGAGGTGGCGTCGGTTCCCGTGATCGACGGCCTCACCCAGAACCTGACCGGCTTCGAAAACCACCGCGGCGGAACCGATCTCGGCCCGCTGGCCAAGCCGTTGGCGCGCGTCGAGAAGGGCGCCGGCAACCGCGCCGGCTCCGGCTACGACGGTGTCGTGCAGGGCAGTGTCGTCGCCACCTATCTCCATGGTCCGTGCCTGGCCCGCAATCCCGAACTGGCCGACTACCTGCTGGCTCAAGTGGTCGGCGATCTGCCGCCCCTGGAGCTGCCCGAGGTCGACCTGCTCCGCCGCGAGCGCCTCGCCGCGCCACGCCGGGCTTGATCACCGGCGGAAACGCTTCGGCACTTTGCTGTGAACTCACTGTCAACGTGCGCCCGCACGGTTTCAGTGTTCGGACTGCCGGGTAGAAATCAGCCACCACTGTCCGGCTAGAGAGGCGCGCCACATGCTTGACTTCTTCTGTTCCTCGTGCGGCGGTTTCACCTTCGACACGGTCACCTGCCTCCGATGCGAAGGGTCGGCAGATTGGGAGCTCGCACAAACCGCGTGAAAGACGCTCCTGCAGTGCAGATTTCACATCACGAGTCGCCTCCGCACGACAGGTTGCCGGGATGGTTAGGCAAACCTTCTGCCCGACGGCAAGGCGTACACCGGGCTCGTTTCCCGCGCGTTCGCCATGCACTGCCCGCGGTCGTGGAGGATCATGAACCGCACGGCTCGTGGTCTCGCGAGCCCGCGGCACGTTGAGTATTGGCGTCTTCGACTAGGAACGGCCATATGACTGAGTGCTTTCTGGCTGGTGAAGAAATCCACCAGCTCAATCGGGACCTGCGGATTCTCATCGCAACAAACGGCACCCTCACCCGGATTCTCGGTGTCGTCACGGGCGAGGAGATCGTGGTGCAGATCGTCGAGCAGCAGCTTCACGCGCGTGAAGTCGCCCAGTGGGAAGACCTGTCCGGCAGCCGAATTCTCCAACGTCGTGTCCTGCTCAACGGCCGGACCTCGGGGCGCCAGTTCGTCGGCGCAGAGTCACTCATCGCCATCGACCTACTCCCCCCGACAATCTCGGCGGACCTGACGAGCACTTGTGCGCCCATCGGCGAGATCATGGCCGCCAGCCGCCTCGAAACATTCAAGGAGCCGGCCGACATCTGGGTGGCGGAATCACCCGATTGGCTTGCCGCCGCAACGGATCAGGCCGCACAACCGAGGACCGTGAGCCGCCGGTACCGCATCATCATCGACGGACAGCCCGTCATCGTCATCACCGAGCACTTCCTCGATTTCGCGGCGGCGGCGTCATGACACTGCCGAATGGAAACTTGGCAGCGCTGTTGGCCAAGCGGGCCGCGGAAGCGGGCTGGCGGGACCGACCCGCCTACTATGGCCCGCACCTCGTGACGCACGGCCAAATCCACGACGGTGCAGCATGTTTGGGGACGGTGTTGCAGCGCCGCGGCCTGTCCAGCGGCGATCGCGTCTTGGTGTGCCTCCCGGATTCGCCGGAACTCGTCCAGCTGATGCTGGCGTGCCTCGGCCGTGGCATCGTGGTTTTCCTGGCCAATCCAGAGCTCAATCGCCACGACCACAGTTTCGCCGAAAACGACACAGAGCCAGCGCTTGTCATCACATCCGGCGCGCTCCTCGACCGGTTTCGGGAGTCGACGGTGGCCGACGCCGCGGAGCTGATCGCCGACGCCGGCCAGGCCGAGCCGGCCGACTACGAGCAGGTGAACGGCGACGCGCCCGCCTACGCCACCTACACATCCGGTACGACGGGCGCGCCGAAGGCCGCCATCCACCGGCACTCCGACGTGTGGGCCTACGTCGAGGCGATGTGTGACCGCGCGTTGCACCTGACCGCGCGGGACACCGGGTTGTGCAGCGCACCCATGTATTTCGCGTACGGGCTGGGAAACTCTGTCTGGTTCCCGCTTGCGACAGGCAGTTCCGCGGTCATCATCAAACGGCCGGTGACCGCGGAGGTGACGGCCGAGCTGAGTGCGACATTCGGCGCATCGGTGCTGTACGGCGTACCAACGTTTTTCGCACGCATCATCGATGCCTGCTCCCCCGAGTCTTTCCGTGCGCTTCGCTGCGTGGTATCGGCCGGCGAGGCTCTGGACATCCGGCTCGCCGAGCGGATGACGGACTTCTTCGGCGGTATCCCCATACTCGACGGAATCGGCTCGACCGAGGTCGGGCAGACCTTCGTGTCGAACACCATCGCGGACTGGCGGCCCGGAACGATTGGAAAAGTTCTGCCGCCCTATGAAATTCGGGTTGTCACGTCGGAGGGTACGGCGGCGGGTCCCGGCGTGGCAGGGGACCTCTGGGTCCGCGGCCCATCGATATCGCCGGCTTATTGGAATCGCCCGGCCGGCCTGCTCGTGCGGGATGGAGGCTGGCTCGACACGCGGGACAAGGTGTCGGTCGACGCCGACGGCTGGGTGACGTACCACTGCCGCACGGACGACACCGAGATCATCGGCGGCGTCAACGTCAATCCGCGCGACATCGAGCGCCTCATCACCGAGGACGCGAGAGTCGCCCATGCGGCCGTCGTCGCGGTGACGGAATCTTCCGGCGGCTCGGCGCTGCAGGCGTTCCTCATCCCGGGCGAGGACGCCGTCGTCGACGAATCCGCGATCCGGGAAATCCACCAGCGCTTGATCTTTCAGCTGTCTGCCGTCCAGGTGCCGCACAGATTCGCCGTGGTCGAGCAGCTCCCCCGAACTCCGACCGGCAAACTCGTCCGTACCGCGCTTCGCGCCGAAAGCCCGGCGCCGCCGATCTGGGACCACCCCGCCGCGGAGCCGCTACCGGCGGCGCCGGCGGCAACCCCTGAAAGCACACCGACCCCCGCACGCACACCGAACAATGTGACGCTCAGCGAGCGGTTCGCCGTCCTGCAGCAGGAACAGCACCGCCTCGTGGCGGACACGGTGGGTGCCGAGGTGGCGAAGATGCTGGGGCTGGCCGACTCACAGTCGCTGAACCGGGACCTCGCCTTCTCCGAGCTCGGCTTCGATTCGAAGATGACGGTCGAACTGCGCAATCGGCTGACGGCCGTTACGGGACTGCGCCTTTCGGACACCGTTGGCTGGGATTACGGGTCGATCTCACAACTGGCCCGACATGTGGAAGCCCAACTGTCTTCCGGCAACAGCCCGGTCGCACCGGCGCAGTCGACGACGGTCGATGAGCCGATCGCCATCGTGGGCATGGGCTGCCGGTTCCCCGGCGGGGTGGATACGCCGCAGGGACTGTGGGAGATGGTCGCGAACGCTCGGGACGTGGTGTCGGAGTTCCCGACCGACCGGGGTTGGGATGCCGGCGGTTTGTTCGACCCGGATCCCGATGCGCCGGGTAAGACATACACCCGCTGGGGTGGCTTTCTCACGGACGTGGCCGGCTTCGACGCCGGCTTCTTCGGAATCGGCCCGAGTGAGGCACGGGCCATGGATCCGCAACAGCGGTTGATGCTCGAATGTTCGTGGGAAGCCTTGGAGCAGGCCGGAATTGACCCGGCCTCATTGCAGGGGTCCGCCACCGGGGTGTTCACCGGAATCTTCGCGCAGCGCTATGGCGCCGCGGGAACCGACAGGCTGGAAGGCTATGGGCTGACCGGTTCGGCGCTCAGTGTGGCGTCGGGCCGGGTGGCTTATGTGTTGGGGCTGCAGGGACCCGCGGTGTCGGTGGATACCGCCTGCTCCTCGTCGTTGGTGTCCCTGCACTGGGCCGTGCAGTCGCTGCGGTCTGGCGAATGCGACCTGGCACTGGCCGGTGGCGTGACGGTGATGACGTCGCCGGAGACTTTCATCGGGTTCAGCAGGCAGCGGGGACTGGCCCCTGACGGGCGGTGCAAGGCTTTTGCGGGCGCCGCTGATGGGACAGCGTGGGGTGAGGGTGCCGGCGTCTTGGCGCTGGAACGGTTGTCGGATGCCCAGCGGCTGGGGCATCCGGTGCTGGCGGTGGTGCGCGGCAGTGCCGTCAACCAGGACGGCGCGTCCAACGGTCTGACCGCCCCCAATGGGCCGTCCCAGCAGCGAGTGATCAGGGCAGCCCTGGCGAGCGCGAGGCTGACGGCGGCGGACGTGGATGTGGTGGAGGGTCACGGGACCGGCACCACACTGGGGGATCCCATTGAGGCGCAAGCACTTTTGGCCGCCTACGGACAAGAGCGCCCGACCGACCGGCCGTTGTGGGTGGGTTCGATCAAATCGAATATGGGTCATACGCAGGCCGCCGCCGGTGTGGCCGGGGTGATCAAGATGGTGCAGGCGATGCGCCACGGCGTGATGCCGGCGACGCTGCACGTCGACGTCCCTTCCCCGCGCGTCGACTGGGACCGCGGCGCCGTATCGGTGTTGACCGACGCTCAGGCCTGGCCACTCGACGGGCGTCCCCGCCGGGCAGGCGTGTCGTCGTTCGGCATCAGCGGCACCAACGCGCATGTGATCTTGGAGCAGGGCCCGCCGGACGAGCCGGCGAGCGCCCCGGTGGCGAACCCGAGTGGCTTATCAGTTCTGCCGTGGGTCATTTCGGCGAAATCAGCCGAGGCGCTGAGCGCGCAGGCGGCCCGGTTGTCGGCACATCTGCGAACCCATCCGCGGCTCGATCCCGTCGACGTGGGGTACACGCTGGCACGACGTTCGGTGTTCGAGCATCGAGCCGTGGTGCTGGGTGCCGATCGTCAGGCGGTGGCAATGGGTTTGGCCGGGTTGGCCGACGGGGAGCCGGATGCGACTGTCGTGACGGGGCGCGCGGGTGCGACGGGAAAGTCGGTGCTCGTGTTTCCCGGGCAGGGCTCGCAGTGCCTCGGGATGGGCCGGCAGCTGTATGACGAATTGCCGTTGTACGCCAAGGTGTTTGACGAAGTCGCCGACGAGCTGGATCGGCATCTGCGACTGCCGCTGCGCGAGGTTATCTGGGGCTCCGACAACGGTCTGCTCGACAGCACCGAATTCGCGCAGCCGGCGCTGTTCGCGGTGGAAGTGTCGTTGTTCGCGGTGCTGCGGAGCTGGGGCGTGACCCCGGACTTCGTGATGGGCCATTCCGTCGGCGAGTTCTCCGCGGCGTACGTCGCGGGCGTGCTCACGCTGCCCGACGCCGCACTGCTGGTTGCCGCCAGGGGACGCTTGATGCAGGCTCTCCCGCCTGGTGGTGCGATGACGGCGGTGGCTGCCGCAGAACACGCGGTGACGCCGCTGCTGGCCGAGGGCGCGGTGGTCGCGGCAATCAATGCACCTGAAGCAGTGGTGATCTCGGGTCCGCAGAGCGCCGTGCGCGCGACCGCCGACCGACTGGCCGAGCACGGCCACCGGGTGCACCCGCTGACGGTCTCGCATGCCTTCCACTCGCCGTTGATGGAGCCGATGCTCGACGAGTTCGCGCGGGTCGCGGCCCGAGTCGAACCGCGGCCGCCCCAGATTCCCCTGATCTCGAACGTGACAGCCCAATCGGTTGACACAGAAAGCGATTTCGGCTCGGCGCGCTACTGGGTGGAGCACATTCGGCGGCCCGTACGGTTCGCCGACAGTATCCGGACCTTGCAGACATCCGGAGCAACCCACTTCATCGAGGTCGGTCCGGGTAGCGGGTTGACGGCTGCCGTCGAACAGTCGCTGTCACCGGCCGAACCCGTCACAGTGTCGCTGCTTGGCAAGGGCCGGCCGGAGGTGGCGGCACTGCTGCACGGGGTAGCCCGGCTGTTCACCACTGGCATTCCGGTCGCCTGGCCCGCGGTGTTCGCCGGTTCGGGTGGCCGCCGGATCGAGCTGCCCACGTACGCATTTCAGCGGCTGCGCTTCTGGTCGATGCCGACGGCAGGCGGGCCGGCGGGCACCGCGGCGCTGGGTCTGAATGCCGCACACCACCCGTTGTTGAGCGCGGTGGTCGAGCGGCCCGACTCCGGCGGGGTGGTCTTGACCGGGCGATTGTCCTTGGCAGATCAACCGTGGCTGGCCGATCACCAGGTCGGCGGCGTCATGTTGTTTCCGGGGACCGGCTTCGTGGAACTGGCCATCCGCGCCGGCAACGAGGTGGGTAGCGGCGCCGTCGAGGAGTTGGTGCTGGCCGCGCCTCTCGTCATGGACGAGGAGGTCGGTACCCAACTTCAGGTGGTGGTGGGCGCGGCCACGGAGTCGGGCAGCCGGGCGGTGTCGGTGTACGCACGCCGCGATGAATCCGACGCCGAGTGGCAGCTGCACGCCGAGGGCACGCTGGCGGTCAGCGCCGCAGAGCATTCCGGGGACCTGACACAGTGGCCGCCGCCCGATGCGATCCGCGTCGACCTGTCCGACGCCTATGCGCAGCTGGCCCAGCGCGGCTACGAGTACGGGCCGGCATTCCAGGGTCTGGTGGCACTCTGGCGGCGCGGCCCCGAGCTCTTCGCCGAGGTGGCCACGCCCGATGCGGCCGGTGCGGTCGACACGATGGGCATCCATCCCGCTGTGCTGGATGCGGTGCTGCACGCCGCAGGGCTTGCAATCGACACATCCCAGACGACCGCCGAGACGATGTTGCCGTTCTGCTGGCGGGGCGTGACGCTGCACGCCGGCGGCGCCGGGCGGGTGCGGGCGCGCATCACGGTGCTGGGGCACGACGAACTGTCTGTGGACGTCGTCGACAACGCCGGTTCACCGGTGCTGACGGTGCGCTCGCTGGCCACCCGTCCGATCACCGCAGAGCACCTCCCCGCCGCCGGCGGCAGCGGCCTCGGGCCACTGGAAGTGGTGTGGACGCCAATAGCGCTGAACCACAAGGTCATTGACCCTGCCGTCGGGCAGAGGGTGCAGTCGTGGGCGAACTTCCGCGCCGACGACGAAGGGGACGAGGGCCGCGAGCGGGTCGTCGTGTGGGAGTGCACGGGCGCGGACGACGACGTGGTGGCCGCGGTGCGCGAGGCCACCCGCGCCGCCCTCGAGGTGCTGCAGCACTGGTTGGCAGAGGAGCGGGCGGGCACGTTGGTGGTGTCGACCCGTGATGCGGTGGGCTTGGCCGGCGCGGACGTCAACGATCTGGCCGCCGCGGCGGTGTGGGGTCTGGTCCGTTCGGCACAGGCCGAAAACCCGGGCCGCATCCTGCTTCTCGACACGGACGGCACAGTGGACACGGCGACGCTGATCGCCGCCGGCGAGCCGCAACTCGTGGTGCGGGCCGGCAAGGTGCACGCCGCCCGGTTGGCCTCGGCCCCGGCGCTTTTGACACCACCGGCAGGCGACTCGGCGTGGCGGTTGGCCGTCGGCGGCGACGGAACGCTGGAGAACCTCGTCATTCGGAGCTGCCCCGAGGTACAGGCACCGCTGCAGGCCGGCCAGGTTCGGGTGGCGGTGGCGGCGGTCGGGGTCAATTTCCGTGACGTGATGGCGGCCCTGGGCATGTATCCCGGCCGGGCCCCCGTGCTGGGCGCCGAGGGCGCCGGCGTGGTGGTCGAGACCGGCCCGGGCGTGTCCGGTGTGGCGGTCGGTGATGCCGTGATGGGTTTGCTGGCCGGCACGGGCCCGGTGGCCGTGGTCGATCAGGAGTTGCTTACCACCGTGCCGGAGGGCTGGTCGCTCGAGCAGGCCGCTGGGGTGTCGGTGGCGTTTCTGACGGCGCTGTACGCGTTGGTGGATCTGGCCGGGATCTGTGCCGGGGAATCGGTGCTCGTGCACGCCGGTACCGGCGGGGTGGGCATGGCGGCAGTGCAGCTGGCTCGTCACTTCGGGGCCGACGTCTTTGTCACCGCGAGCCCCGGCAAGTGGAGCACGTTGCGCGCCATGGGTTTTGCCGACGATCACATCGGCGATTCCCGCACCCTTGACTTCGAGGGCAAATTCCTGGCCGTCACCGAGGGTCGCGGCGTCGACGTCGTGCTGGACTCACTGGCCGGTGAGTTCGTGGATGCGTCACTTCGGTTGCTGGCCTGCGGTGGACGTTTCATCGAGATGGGCAAGACCGACATCCGCGACGCGGAGGCGGTCGCCGCGCAGTATCCCGGTGTTCGGTACCAGGCCTTCGATCTGTCCGAGGCCGCACCGCAGCGGATGCAGGAGATGCTGTCCGAGTTGACGAAGCTCTTCGAAACTCAGCGGCTGCTGCCACTCCCCGTCACCACATGGGACGTCCGCTGCGCGGCGGAGGCCTACCGGTTCATCAGCCAGGCGCGCCATATCGGCAAGGTGGTGCTGACGATGCCGACAGCGCTTGCTGATCGGCTTGCCGGCGGCACGGTACTGATCACCGGCGCGACCGGAATGGTCGGCGCCGAACTGGCCCGCCATCTGGTCGGCGCCTACGGGGTGCGGCACCTGGTGCTGGCCAGCCGGCGTGGGGACCGTGCCGAAGGGGCCGCCGCGCTGGCTGTCGAGTTGGAAAGTGCCGGCGCCCAAGTGGAATTGCTGGCCTGCGACGTCGCCGATCCGGATGCGGTCACAGAGTTGATCGCGCAAGTGGCGCAGCGCTGCCCGCCACTGAGCGGAGTGATTCATGCCGCGGGAGTCCTCGACGATGCGGTGATCGGCTCGCTGACCCCCGACCGCCTGGACGCGGTTTTGCGGGCCAAGGTGGACGCGGCCTGGAACCTGCACGACGCCACCCGCCATCTCAATTTGTCGATGTTCGTGTTGTGTTCCTCGATCGCCGCCACCGTGGGCGCGCCGGGTCAGGGCAATTACGCAGCCGCGAACGCTTTCCTGGACGGCTTTGCCGCGCATCGGAGAGCCATGGGGCTGGCCGGCACGTCCCTGGTGTGGGGGTTGTGGGAACAGGCCAGCGGGATGACGGCTCATCTGAGCGGCCGCGACCTGGCCCGGATCAGCAGCAGCGGTCTGGCGCCGATGGACCCGGGGCAGGCGCTGAAATTGTTCGACGACGCGCTCACGATCGACCACCCCGTGACGGTGGCCGCCCGTCTGGACCGGTCAGCGCTGAATGCCAAGGCCCGCAACGGAAGTCTGCCGGTGTTGTTCAGCGGGCTGGTGCGCAGCCCGCGGCGCCGCCTGGCCGACGGGCCCGTCGATGCCACCGGATCGAAGTCGGCACTCACCCGGCGTCTCGACGGTTTGACGCGCGACGAGCAACGCGTGCTCTTGGCAGAGCTGGTGTGCGCCCAGGCGGCTGCGGTGCTGGGTCGCCCCACACCTGAGGACATCGACGGCGACGCCACGTTCGAGGATCTGGGCTTCGACTCGCTGACCGCCGTGGAACTGCGCAACCGCCTGAAAACCGTTACAGGCCTGGCGTTGCCACCCACGCTGATCTTCGACCATCCGAGCCCCGGCGCGCTTGCCACCCATCTGGCCGGATCGCTCACGGACACCGCTGCGCCCGCTACGCCCGCGGTAACTCACGTCGGCCCGAGTGACCATGCCCCGGTGGACGACAGGCTCGCCCACCTGGACCAGGCAGCGTTCCTCGCGCTGCGCGCGAGCCATGGCACGAGACTGCAGATGACCTGGATCTACGACCGGGCCGTCGACGTCGCCGCGTTGCGGCGGTTCCACCGCAACCTCGGCCGCGGACTGCTGGGGCGCCGGATCGAGCGGTCGTCGTTGCCGTTCGCGCGGGATCGCTGGGTCCTGTCTCCGGCGGCGCCGGACATCGACTTCGCCGCCACGGCACGGCCGCGTGCCGACGTGAGCGCCTGGTCCGATGAACGCGCACGCCTGCCGCTCGATCCCGAGTGGGGCCCCGGATGGCATCTCGGTGTTCTCCCTCTCGAGGGCGGCGCCACCGCGGTCAGTCTCGTGGCGTCGCACCTCATCGTTGATGCCATCGCTTTCGGGCAGGCCGTCGCCGATGCTGTCGAGGGCAGGACGCACGACCTGGGTTATCTACCCCCGGCGTCACGCCCCCGCAGTCGTGCGCTGCGTGAGGATCTGCGGCAAGCGGTCCGAGACCTGCCCGACATGGCGCACGCTGTGGCCGCGGTGGCCCGCATGGCCCGGCGCGAACGGGGTGAACTCCGGCCGCCGGTCACGGCAGCACCCGCTGCCCTAAGCAAGATCGACGCCGATCAGCGGGTCGACGTTCCCGGTCTCACCGCACAGATCGATCTGAACGAGTGGGATGCGCTCGCCAAACGCCTTGGTGGGAGCAGTAATTCACTCGTCGCCGGAATCGCGTGCCGACTCGCCGTGGCCACCGGGCGGGTGCAGGACGACGGCACCGTCACCCTGCGTTTCGTGCTGTCGCGGCGGACCGAGGGCGATACCCGCGCCAACGCGCTGACGAGTGCCGACGTCGTGGTCGACCCCACCCACGCCGCGAAGGACCTCAGCGAGATCCGCGCCAAGGTCACGCGCGCCGCGCTCGAGACCATCGAGAACCCAGACGACGAGTCCCTGGCGCCGACGGCGCTGGCGTCGATAGCGCCGAAGTGGGCCGTCCGGAAGATCGGCGCGATGGCCGCGGGTGGCGCCATCCTCCCCGTCACGTGCTCCAACGTCGGCGACGTGCCGCCGGCGGTGAACCGACTCGACGGCACCGACGCCGCCTATCTGTCCATGAGGTCGGTCGAACCCGATATCACGAAGGGGTTGCTCGAAGCCATGGGCGGGCAGCTGTTCATGTCCTCAGGCCGGGCGGGCGGGAAGATGTCGATCAGGATTTCCGCGTATCTGCCGGGGCGGCCCAATAGCCGAGAAGCGTTGCGCGACACGGTGTCACGCACCCTCGCCGAATTCGGGCTGGACGCGCAGATCGACTACTGACCGGCAGCCTCGGCCCGTTCCCGGGCAGCGCGGGCCACGGGCGAGTACTCCAGGTAGTCCAGCGCCATCTGCGTGGACGCCTCGGCGTTCGGGTGGTAGCCGGGCCGGATGTAGCGGAACGGCACCGTGACCATGAGCAGCCACGGACCCGGCACGCGGTACTCCCGGGAGGCGCGCAACCAGTCACGCAAGCGCGGCTTGGCCGTGATGGTCGGGTCGGCCGCCATCAAGTAGCGGATTCCGCGGTACCACGTGAACAGAAATCCGGGCGCGGTGAGCAGCATGGTCACCGCCCGCATGAGGTAGTTGCCGCACAGATGCTGGTAGATGTCGAACACCAGCGCACGGTGTTCGATTTCCTCGGCCCCATGCCAGCGCAGCAGATCCAGCATGGTCGGGTCGGCGCCGGCGTAGTCGAGGCCGCGGTTCTGGATCGTCCACTGACCCAGCGCCGCGTTGAACGGTTCCAGCGCCGCGGCGACCGCCAGGCGCTGGTACAGCGACCACCGCTGCAGAAACCGTGGCAATCGCGACTGCTTGTCGCCCACCGCGGGCAGTTCCTCCTGCATCGTGCCGGTGAACGGCGTGCTCTCGATGCCCTGCTCCGCCAGATGCTGAAGAACCATCTGGTGCGCCTGGGCGTGCCAGCCCTCCTGCTGTACAAACGGCTTGATCGCGGCTTTCATCTCCGGGTCGTCGACAAGCGGTTCGGCCTCGTTGACGACCTGGATGAACCAGCGTTCGCCCGCCGGCAGCATCAGATGCAGCACGTTCAGCATGTGGGTGGAGAACGGGTCTCCGGGGACCCAGTGCAGCGGCGTGTCCGACCAGTCGAAACGGACCTTTCGGCGATGGGTCGGATATCCGTCGTGGTGGACCTCGTGATCAGTCATCCAGACTCTTTTCCCAGTTGGAGCCGGGTTCAACCCTACGCCAACAACCCCGCCCCCTGCGCGACGAACGCGAGGCCGACAAGCGTCACGATCGTCACCACGATCTGCTGCCGGTAGCCACCGACCCAGTCGTGCACTTTCCGCAGGGCCGCTTGGGTTTTCGCCGGTGTGACGACATTGCAGAGCAGCACCACCTCGACGACGGCAAGGCTGACCGCGATGAACACCAGCGCAACGCCGAGCTGCGTGCCGATCGCGGCGCCCGATGCGAGGATCGTCGTCAGGGCGAACAGCACCAGCGACGGGTTCGGGCCGGCCCAGAAGCCGATCACGGCCGCGACCCACAGCGCCCCGCTCTCCCAGGCCCTCTGCGCGCGTCCCAGCAGTCCGCCCCGCTGTGGTGCGTCCGGGTCCCGCTGCAACAACTTGGAGATGGGTGAGGCGTCCGCGCCGGGCGTGCGCCGACGGGTCACCATCCGCACCGCCGTCACCGCCGCGATGACGAGCAGCAGCACGCCGACGCCCACCTGGATGTGCCGCATCGTCGCGCTCGCGGTGGTCCGGGGGTTGGCCAGATCGTGCACCCACGCCAGATCGGTGAAATGCAGCGCCAGCAGCGGAAGCAACAGCAGCATGACGCTCGCGGTCACGCAGCCCACCCAGTAGACCAGCAGGTTCTGCGCCGGGCGCGGCCGCGAGATCAGCAACAGGTTGACGCCGAGGCGCACCGGATCGAACGCGATCGGCAGTGCCAGCACCGCCACAGAACCCCACATTGCCGCCAACTTACCGGGCGCGGCGGGGTACTAGCTGGGCCGCAGCACCGGGATCAGCGCGTCGATCACCGAACTGTCCTCGATGGTGGACGGGACGACGTAGTCGGTGCCTTCGGCGATCTGCCGCATGGTCTTTCGCAGGATCTTGCCCGACCGGGTCTTGGGCAGCGCGCCCACGACGGTGACGTCGCGGAAGGTGGCGACGGCGCCGATCTGGTCCCGGACCATGGCCGCGAGTTCCTGCTGCAGCGCGTCAGGGTCGACGGACTGCCCCGATTTCAATACGACGTAGCCGCTGGGGCGTTGTCCCTTGAGGTCGTCGTGAATGCCGATGACGGCACACTCGGCGATGGCCTGGTGGCCGGCGATGACGGCCTCGATGCTTCCGGTCGAAAGGCGGTGTCCCGCAACGTTGATCACGTCGTCGGTGCGGCCCAGCACGGTCAGGTAACCGTCGTCGTCGACGTAGCCGAAGTCACCTGTGAGGTAGTAGCCGGGGAATGCCGACAGGTAGGACTGCACGAATCCCTTGTCGTTCTGCCACAACCCGGCGAGGGTGCCGGGCGGCAGGGGCAGCTTGATCACGATGTTGCCTTCGACGCCGGGCGCGACCGGGTTGCCGGAGGCGTCGACGATACCGACGCGGTAGCCGGGCACCGGCACGGTCGGCGATCCGGCCTTGATGGGCATGGGTTCGAGGCCGCGCAGGTTCGCGCAAATGGCCCAGCCGGTCTCGGTCTGCCACCAGTGGTCGACGACGGGGCAGTGCAACTTCTCCGAGGCCCACTCGTAGGTGTCGGGGTCCAGCCGTTCACCGGCCACGAAGAGGGTGCGCAGCGTCGAAATATCGTGCCCCGCAAGCATCGACGCATCAGGATCGGCTTTCCGGATGGCACGCAGCGCGGTCGGTGCGGTGAACAGCGCTTCGACGCCGTGCTGTTCGATGACCCGCCAGAACGCGCCGGCATCCGGGGTACCGACGGGCTTGCCTTCGTAGAGCACCGTGGTGGCGCCGGCGATCAACGGCCCGTACACGATGTAGGAGCTGCCCACGACCCATCCGATGTCCGAGGCGGTCCACATCACCTGGCCGGCGCTGATGTCGTAGACGTTCGTCATCGACCATGCCAGCGCGACGGCGTGCCCGCCGTTGTCACGCACCACGCCCTTGGGCCGGCCGGTCGTCCCGGAGGTGTACAGGATGTAGAGGGGGTCGGTGGCGGCCACCGGCACCGCGGCGACGGGCTCGGCACCGGCCACCAACTCGTCCCAGTCGAGGTAGCCCGGGTAGTCGGTGGCATCGCCGGCGATCTCGCCGCGGTTCTTGACGATCACCGTCGCAGACGCGGCGCTGGTCAGCGTCAGCGCCTTGGCGACGACGGGCAGATATTCGACGGTGCGTCCCGGCTCCAGGCCGCCCGAGGCGGTCAGCACCGCGACCGGCTGTGCGTCGTCGATGCGGGCGGCGAGTTCATTGGCCGCGAAGCCGCCGAAGACCACCGAATGGACGGCGCCGATGCGGGCGCACGCCAGCATGGCGAAGACCGCTTCGGGGATCATCGGCATGTAGATCACGACGCGGTCGCCCTTGGTGACACCCTGTGCGGCAAGCACTCCGGCGAACCGGGCCACCCGGTCGAGCAGGTCGGCGTACGTGAAGGACTGCTGGACACCGACCATCGCCGAGTCGTAGATCAGTGCGGTCCGGTCGCCGTTGCCGGCCGCGACATGCCGGTCGAGGGCGTTGTAGCAGGTGTTGAGCTGCCCGTCGGGAAACCACCGATAGTGCGGGGTCGATGAAACGTCTGCATCATCCAGCGCGCGCGTCGGCGCGACGGTCCAGTCGATGGCCGCGGCGGCCGTCAGCCAGAAGTCGTCGGGCCGCTCGGCTGCGGCTTCGAACGCCTCGCGATAAGCGCTCACGCAAGCTCCTTGACGACGGCGGAGAACGCCGTCATGAACCAGTCGAGGTCCGACATCGAGAACACCAGAGGAGGGCGCACTTTGAGGATGTTGCCATGCCCGCCGCAGACAGAGATCAGAACGCGGTTTTCCCGCATCATGTCGACGACACGCTGCGCCTGGGCCCGGTCGTGTGCCTTGGTCGTCGGATCGGTGACGATCTCGACACCGGTGTACAACCCCGTGCCGCGAATGTCGCCGAGGAACGGGTACTCCGTGGCCAGGGTGCGGAGCTCGGACCGCCATTGCTCACCGACGGCGACGGCATGTTCGGCGAGCCCGTCGCCCTCGATGACGTCCAGGACGGCCTGCGCGGCCGCCATCGACACCGGGTTTCCGCCAAAGGTGTTGAAGTACGGGGTTTCCCGCGCGAAGGCGTCGAGTATCTCCGGGCGGGCGGCCATCGCGGCGACGGGAATGCCGTTGCCCATGGGCTTGCCCATCGTCACCAGGTCGGGCACGACGCCGTGCCGCTGGAAGCCCCACATCGCCTCGCCGGTGCGGGAGAAGCCCGGCTGCACCTCGTCGGCGATGAACACGCCACCGGCGCGGTGGACCACCTCGACAGCCGGCCCCAGCACCGACGGGTCGACGTAGATGCCGTCGGAGGAGAAGATCGAATCCAGCAGCAGCGCACTGAATTTGTGACCGTGCCGTTCGAGGTCGGCTATCGCGGCGCTCACCTGCTCGGCGAACCAGTGCCCCAGAACGGCGGGATCGATGCGGTAGGAGTCCGGGGCCGGGACGGTGCGGACGTTGGTGCCCAGTGGCACACCGACGCCCAGGGAGGGCGACATGGCCGAGATCAGCGCGCTGTTCCCGTGGTAGGCCTCCTCGGTGACGATGACCCCGGTACCGCCGCTGTACTGCTCGGCGACGCGGACGGCCAGGTCGTTGGCCTCGGATCCCGTGCAGGTGTACATGATCGAAGAGATCTCCGCCGGGAACGTCGAGAGCAGCTGCTCGGAGTAGTCGAGGATGCCGCCGTGCAGATAGCGGGTGTGGGTGTTCAGCTCCGACATCTGGCGCGTTACGGCCTCGATGACCCGCGGGTTGCAGTGTCCGACGCTGGCCACGTTGTTGTAGGCGTCCAGGTACTTGTTGCCCTCGGCGTCATACAGGTGCGCCCCGGAACCTTTGACCAGATGGACCGGCCGGTTGTAGAAGAGCCGGTACGACGGACCCAGCGTCGATCGCCGCTTCTCGACCATGGCATCGGTCGTGGGGTCCAGCGCCCCTTCGCCGGTGTAGCTGTTGGAGTCCATGATTGTGGAGAAAGCCATGTTCGTTGTCCTTGCGTAGATGCGATCGGCGCTGGGTCAGGCTGTTGTCAACGTTCTTCGTCGAGCACGACACGCCCCAATCGCTCGTAGCGCTGCGGGGACTTGGCGCGAAGCACGAGGGCGACCACGATTCCGGCGATGGCGGTGCCACCGACCACCCAGGGGATAGACGCGAAGACGATGTCGTCCTTGGCCGTACCTGCCGCGAACGAGGCGTTCTTGATCAGCAGGTAGATGACGTACAGCATGCCGATGCCGCCGAGCCCGGGGGCAACCAAGGTGCGGAACCAGTTCGCGGTCTCCGGATGTTGCTTCCGCACATGGAAATACGAGACGACGGAGAACGCTGCCAAGGCCTGCACGATGAGAATGGCCGCGGTGCCCAGGAGCGCGATCACGCCGTACAGGTCGCCGTATGGATCGCGGCCGGTGCCCGCGAACCACAGCACGATCACGAGGGCGACGGCGCTCTGGACGAAGCCGGCGACATGCGGCGAGCCGTGGACACTGTGTGACCGGCCGACCGTTTTCGCGGTGCCGGGCAGGACGTCTTCACGACCGATCGCGTAGATGTAGCGCGCTGCGCAGTTGTGGAAGGCCATGCCACACGCGTACGAACCCGTGGTCAGCAGAATCTGGAACAACGTCACGGCCCAGCTGCCGAGATGCTCGCGCACCGGAATCATGAAGATTTCGCCGGCGGTGTTCGTATCCTGGGCCAGGGCAATGGATTTGGCGGGACCGGTGCCCACGATCGCCAGCCACGACACCACCACGTAGAAGGCGCCGATACCGAGCACCGACGACATGATGGCGATGGGGATGATCTTCTTCGGGTTCTTGGACTCCTCGCCGTACATGGCGCTGGATTCGAATCCGACCCACGACCAGAATGCGAAGAACAGGCCGACGCCGGCCGAGCCCACGGCAACCATGGTGCCGCCACCGCTCAGATTCGGGACAACGGCGTCCAGTCCCTTGAGTCCGTTGATCGGGTTGAGCGATCCGAGCGACCAGCCCTCCGGGCCGCCGCCGGTGACAACTACCGAGCCGGCCATCAGAGTCAGCATGATGATCTCGGTGATCAGCAGCACGCCAAGCACTTTCGCGGCCAGATTGACGTCGAAGTAGGTGAGGACGGCGTTGACCAGGATCATGGTCACCGCGAACACCACCCACGGCACGTGCACGTTGAACAGCGAGACGAACAGGTCCCTCGAGAAGAACGAGAAGATGCCGACCAGCGCGGCTTCGAACACCATGTACGCCATCGCGGTGAGGAAGCCGGCAGACAGTCCGACAATGCGGCCGAGGCCGTGGGAGATGTAGCCGTAGAACGCCCCGGTTGCGGTGATGTGCCGTGACATCGCCGCGTAGCCGACGGCGAAAAGCCCCAGCACGACGGTGGCGATGAGGTAGCCGGCGGGAGCGGCGGCGCCATTGCCGGAGCCGACCGCGATCGGGACGTTGCCGACCATCGCGGTGATCGGGGCCGCCGTGGCCACGGCCATGAACAGCACGCCGATCAAGCCGACGGCATTGGGTTTGAGGCGCTGCACGCCGGTACCGCTGTCCGGCGGCGCCGACGCCAGCGGGGTGGTTCGTGGGTAATCGTCGATCTCACTCATGGGTGCTAACCGATCCGATCTGATGGGAGATGGACCCGGCCTGCGCTGGCCGGTTTTGGGTTTATTTGGTCTGCTCTAACGAGCGGCAGTTCAGCAATCTAGCGGACCAATGGACCCCCAGGCCATCGGCACAGCGTTATTGGTACCAGACCGGTTCGGCGCGGTCAATACCCGCACTACCTGCGCACTAGCCGAGGAAGGCGGGCCGCGCTCCCAGTATTTCCACAGGGTAAATCCGTTGTTACCAATTTTCGGTTTTGGTTCACTTTCGCCGCCAGATGGGGTAGAACAGACCAGACCAAAACGTGACCGTGCCCACACCGCCAGTTCAGGAGAGCCACAATGAGTGACATGGCCGCCACCGACTACGAACGCTTCGCGCATGCCGCGCTCCCGCACTATGGACTCGAATCGGCGACCGTGACGCTGCTGAGCTACTCGGAGAACGGCACCTTCCTGGTGGAATCAGAGACCGGACGCCAGGTCCTGCGCGTGCACCGGCCGGGGTACCACCCGCCGGCCGCCATCGAATCCGAACTCGACTGGATGGAGAGCCTCCGCCGTGACTCCGGCATCACGACGCCGCAGGTGATTCCCGCCCCCGACGGACGCCGCGTGGTGGAGGCCCGCATTGGCGACGAGACCTGTCTCGTCGATCTGTTCACGTTCGTCGACGGCACCATCGCCGAAGACGACGCCTCCGACATCAGCTTCAGCGAATTGGGCGCCATCACCGCGACGCTGCACGAGCACGTCCAGAACTGGCAGCGACCCAAGGGCTTCACGCGCTTCCGGTGGGACCTCGACACCATGCTCGGCGCCGGCGGCAGGTGGGGTGACTGGCGTGACGCGCCCGCGCTCAGCGCCGACGATGCCGCCGTCATCGAAGAGGCCGAACGCAAGGTCATCGACCGACTCACCGACTACGGCATGGGCCCCGAACGCTTCGGCCTCGTCCACGCCGACCTGCGGATGTCGAATCTGATGGTGCACAACGGGAAGATCACCGTCATCGACTTCGACGACTGCGGCTGGTCGTGGTACCTCGCCGACCTCGGTGCCGTGGTGTCATTCGTCGAGGACACGCCTGACGCCGCCCGCATCATCGACGAGTGGCTGGCCGGCTACCGCAGCGTCCGCGATATCCCCGCCGCCGACCTCGCCGAGATCCCGACGTTCGTCATGCTGCGCCGGCTCATGCTCACCGCCTGGATCGGCAGCCATCCCGAATCCGGACCGGCAGAGACCCTCGGCCACCGATATGCCTCTGGCACTGCACAATTGGCACAGGCCTACCTCACCGACCCCTCGTGGTTCCGGGTAGACGTCCCCGCTGCTGCTCCCACTCTCACCCACTGACAGGACACGCGCACATGTTCGATCTCGCCAACAAGAACGTCGTCATCACCGGCGCCACCAAGGGCATCGGCTACGGCATCGCCGCGGTCTTCGCCACCGCGGGGGCCAATGTCGCCGTCGCGGCCCGCTCACTGCACGACCTCGATACCGCGGTTGCCGGCCTCGACGGGCTCGGGCCCGGCAAGGTCATCGGCGTCGCCGTCGACGTCGCTGATCCCGGGTCGTGTCAGGCCATGGCCCAGGCCGCGGTCGACGCCTTCGGCGGCATCGACGTGCTGTGCGCCAACGCCGGCATCTTCCCTGAGGCGCCGCTGGCCACCATGACGCCCGACGACCTCGCCACCGTGCTCGACGTCAACGTCAAAGGCACCGTCTACAGCGTGCAGGCCTGCCTGGATGCCCTGACGAAGAGCGGCACCGGACGCATCGTCATCACCTCGTCGATCACCGGCCCGGTCACCGGGTTCCCCGGCTGGTCGCACTACGGCGCATCCAAGGCCGCACAGCTGGGCTTCATGCGCACCGCCGCAATCGAACTCGCGGCGAAGAAGATCACCGTCAACGCGATCCTGCCCGGCAACATCCTCACCGAGGGTCTGCAGGAGATGGGCGAGGACTACATCGCCGGCATGGCCCGCTCCGTCCCAGCCGGGACGCTGGGCACTCCAGAAGACATCGGCCACCTCGCCGCATTCCTGGCCAGCGACGAGGCGCGGTACATCACCGGCCAGTCGATCGTCGTCGACGGCGGGCAAATACTGCCGGAATCGCTGGACGCGCTCGCAGGCTGACAGCGGGTCGGTACCGTGAACGGCATGGACGAGTCCGAGGGTGGCCCGGTAGCCGAGGATGTGCGGCGCCGCATCGTCAGCATGCTCGACGCCGGCACGCTGCGCCCGGGTGACCGCCTCGGCTCCGAACGCGAGATGGCCGAGCAGTTCGCGGTGTCCCGTGCGACGCTGCGCAGCGCCCTGGTGCCGCTGAGCCGCGCCGGGATCCTGGAACGACGGAGCGGCCGCGCGGGCGGCACGTTCATCAAGACCGTGCTCGTGGAACGCAACGTCGCCGAACTGTCGGGGTTGCCGAATCGGCTGAAGCAGGGCGGTCATTCCACGACCCGCAGCCGGGTGCTGTCGACGGCCCTGCGCGGCGCCACGGCCATCGAGGCGCAGCGCCTGGGCATCAACCCCGACGCCGAACTCGTCGTCGTGCAGCGCCTCCGCTACGCCGACGGCTTCCCGCTGTCGGTCGACTGCGCGCACTTCCCCGCCGACCGGGTGCCCGACCTGCTGGAGCAACCGCTCGGCGGATCGCTGTACGACATCCTGGCCGTCCGCTACGACCTCAGGCCCGTGACGTCGGTCGAGAGCATCGAGGTCGTCAGTGCCAACCCGCGCGAAGCCGCCTGGCTCGAAATCCCCACGCGCACTCCCCTGCTGGCGATGACGCGCGTCGCCTCCGACGCCGACGGCCGGCCGTTCGAGTACTCCGAAGACCTGTTCCGGGCCGACCGCGTCCGGCTCGTCGCCAAGACCACCGCGCTGGCCGAGCGCGAAACCGTCGGCACAGACGGCCGCGTCGAACTCACCGTCACGGCCTAGTTCAGGCGGCCTGCCGCCTCGACCTCGACGGCCACCAGTTGTACTTGCCGACCAGCACGGCCAGTGCCGGCACCGTGACGGTGCGCACGATCAGGGTGTCGATCAGCAGGCCGACGCCGATGATGAAGCCGCCCTGCACCATCGAGCCGATGCTGCTGAACAGCATGGCGAACATCGGTGCGGCGAAGATCATCCCGGCGGAGGTGATCACGCTGCCCGTGGTCCGCACGGTGCGGATGACGCCCGAGCGGATGCCGTTCGGGGATTCGTCGCGAATCCGGGAGATCAGCAGCATGTTGTAGTCCGCGCCGACCGCCACGAGCACGATGAACGCCATGCCCGGCGTACTCGCCGCCATCGGCTGGCCGCCGAGGATCTGCAGCACGATGACGCCGATACCGAGTGACGACAGACACGAAAGGATCACCGTGCCAACGAGATACAGCGGTGCGACGACGGCCCGCAGCAGCAACACCAGGATCAGGAAGACCACGATGACGGTCATCAGCACGATGTACCGCAGGTCCTTGTTGAAGTAGTCGCGCAGTTCCGCGTAGTACGGCGTCATGCCCGACATCGCGATCTTCGCATCGGCCAGCGACGTATTCGCCTGCGCGCCTTGCGCGGCCGCCAGGATCGCGTTGACCTGATCCATGGCCTTGGTGTCGTACGGGTTCAGTTTGGACTCGACGAGGTAGCGCGCCGAATGTCCGTCCGGCGACATGAAAACCCGTGCCAGGTCTTTGAATTGGTCATTGCCCAGGATTTCCGGGGAGATGTAGAAGCCCGCCGCGCCCGGCTCGGACGCGTGCAGCTTCATTGCGAGCAGGAATGCCGAGGCGTGCGAGAGGCCTTCGCCGAGCTGCTTGGTCTGGTCGTCGAGGACGCGCAGCCCTTCGGCGATCTTGCGGCTGCCCTCGGCCAGCGCGTTGGCGCCCTCCTGCAGCGCCGCCATGTTCTGCTTCATACCACCCGCGCCACCACTGCCACCACTGCCACCAAGGGACCGAAGGGCTTTCGCCGCCGCGTCCAGCGAGGGCTGCATCTTGTGCAGCCCATCCGACAGCCGCTGCAGCTGGTCCCGCTGCCCCGTACACTCCGGATCACTGTCGCAGTTGGGATTGTTCTTCCGCTGCTCCAGCAGCGCATCCGCCATGGCGACCATGTCCTGGAAGTTCTGGCTGCCCGACCGGGGTGGGATGTTCGGCAGCTCACCGGAATCACGCACGCTGTCCAGCTGCCGCTGCGCGTCCTGGAACTCCTGCGAACTCTCCAGCTGATCCTTGATGCTCGCCATGCTCTTGTTCAGGCTGTCGAGAACGCCCATGGTCTTGGTCAGCTGGGTGCGCACGGTGGCAAGGCTGTCGGCGAGCTTGCCGGCCCCACCGACCAGGGCCTGTCGCTGGTCGACGCTGCCGTTGATCTTGTTGGTGGCCTCGGCGAGTTTGTCGCCGATCTCGCCCGCCTGGAAACTCAGCGTGGCCTGTTCCAGCGGGGCGCCGGTGGGCCGGGTGACGCCGCGGACGGCGGCGATGTCGGGCAGCTGCGCGACGCGCTGCGCCATCTGTTCGAGGTCGGCGAGCCCCTTGGTCGTCCGCAGGTCGTGCGGTGACTGGACGAAAAGGTATTGCGGCGCCGTCACACTCGCCGGGAAATGCCGTTCGATGGTGGCCATCCCGATGTTGCTCTCGGCCGTCGCCGGCAGCGCGGTGCGGGCGTCGTAGCTGGTGTGCAGCCACGCCACCCCGGCGGCCAGCGCGATCAGCACCACCAGGCTGCCGACCAGGTGGACCACCGGGCGCCGCACGATGTTGATGCCGGACCGGTGCCAGAAGCGGCTCGTCAGTTCCTTCCGTGGCCTGGCCCAGCCGCGCCGTCCCACGAGCGTCAGGATCGCCGGCAACAGGGTGATCGACGACAGGAACGCCATGGCGATCGTGACCGCCAGCGCCGGACCCGTCGTCGAGAAGACCTTGAGGGAGGTGAAACTCATACCCAGGAACGTCACTGCGACGGTGGCCGCCGACGCCGCGATCACCTTGCCGATGGCGGTCAGCGCCCGCGCCACCGCCGCGTCGGAATCCAGTCCCTGCCTGAGATATTCGTGGTAGCGGCTGATCAGGAAGACGGCGTAGTCCACGCCCGCGCCGATCATCATGGCGCTCATGAACACCACGGTCTGCTGCGATATGGGCAGACCCCACGTCGCCAGGGCCGCCACGCCCTGCGTCGCGGCGGCCTGCGACACCGTGATGGTCGCCAGCGGCACCAGGATAGTGACGATATTGCGGTACACCACAAAGAGAATCAGCAGCACCATGGCGATCGTCGCGGTCTCGATGACCCGCAGATCCCGCAACCCGAGTTGTTCGCGTTCGGCGACGGTGGCCGTCAGGCCCGTCATGTGATATTTGAGCGACGAGCCGGCAGTGCCCTGATTCACGGTGTGGTCGACGATGCCGACGACGCGCTTGTACGCCTCACTCGATTCCGGTGAACCGAGTTCGCCCCGGATACCGACCGGGATGAACCAGGCCTTGTTGTCCTTGCTGGCCAACACTTCTCGCATCGGCGGCTGCGCGATGAAGTCCTGCACCATAACGACGTCGGCCGTGTCGCGGTGCAGGCTGTCGACGAGCGTGCGGTAGACGTCTTCGTCGGCTTTGGTCAGGCCGCTCTCGTCGGTGAGGACGACCAGCGCGATGTTCTGAATCCCGGGTTCGTGGAACGCGGCCGTCATGTCCCGCGTCGCCGCCATCACCGCGGAGTTGCTCGGCAACAGCTCCTGGTTGCGGTCGCTCGCCAGCTTCATCAGCGGAGGTACGGCCACCGACAACGCGACGACGAGCAGCAGCCAGGCACCGATCACGGCCCACGGCCGCCGCAGCACCAGGCGCGCCAGCAGCTCGAAAGCCCCGGCGAACACACCTTGGCCCGACCGAACCTTCACGTTGCCTCACCGCCCAGATACCTGCCGTACCCGGCAAGCGCTTCGACGGTCAGCATCTCATGGTGCCCGTGCTCGACGGCGTGCACCGTGACGGCGCCGGCCACGTGCGGGCGCCAGCTCTGCTCGAGGAACGCAGCACGATCAGCGTCGTCCCGGGCGGCCGCGACGACCACCACGTCACCGTGGAACTGCCCTGCCGTGTGCTCCCGGTACAGCGCGACGTTGGTGTCGAAGTTGCGCACCAGCAGGTCCGTCAGCCCGTCGTCCAGGACCCCGGCCAGCTGATCCCGGTCGACGGCCTGGTTCGTGACACGCAGGCTCGGTTCGGCGTCGAGCAGCACCAACCTTGCGACGGCGGCGCCGCGCCGCTGCAACTCGACCGCGACGGCATGCGCGACCACACCGCCGAACGACCAGCCGAGCAGGTGGTACGGACCCGATGGCTGCTCATCCTGGATCCGGTCGGCGTACGTCGCCGCCATCTCGCTCAGCGATCCCGGTGTGTCCGAGGCTGGTTGCTGGATGCCGACGATCGGACCGTCGACGTAGCCGCCGAGCACCAGGTACGGCCAGCTGATGCCGCTGACGGCGGGCAAGCAGAACAGTGGGACGCCCGTACCGGTCTTGAGGACCTGCACCGGGGCGATGTCCGGTGCGGTCGCCGCGTCCGTCGCCAATCGCGCACCGAGTTCCTGCACCGTGGGTGCCTCGAACACCGTCGTCACCGACAGTTCGATGCCGAGGTCTGCGCGGACGGCTGCGACGAGGCGCATGGCCGAGATGCTGTCGCCGCCGAGGTCGAAGAACGACTCGTCGGCCCCCACCCGCTCGACGCCGAGAACCCGGCCGTAGACGGTGGCCAGCGCCGCCTCGGTGGCGGTCCGCGGAGCCTGGTAGGCGCCCGCGCGGTATTCGGGTGCCGGCAGTGCGCGGACGTCGAGCTTGCCGTTGGTCGTGACCGGCAGCGCCGGCAGCACGATGACGGCGGCCGGGACCGCGTGGGCCGGCAGCAGGTCGGCCAACTGAGCGCGTAGCTGCGCGGGATCGGCGGCGCCGGTGATGTACCCGACGAGGCGTTTGTCACCGGCGCGGTCCTCGCGCGCGATCACAGCCGCCTGATCCACGCCGTCGAGGCCCGCCAAAGCCGTTTGCACTTCCCCGAGTTCGATGCGGAAGCCACGAACCTTGACCTGCTCGTCGGCCCGGCCGACGTAGTGCAGGCTGCCCGCGGCGTCCCACCGCACCAGGTCCCCGGTGCGGTACATCCGCTCCCCCGCGCCCGGGAACGGGCAGGCGACGAACCGACCCGCGGTCAGCGCCGCGCGGCCCGCGTAGCCGACGCTGACTCCGTCGCCCGCGACATACAGTTCACCGACGACACCTGTGGGGACTGGGCGCAGCCAGCCGTCAAGGACGAACAGTGCGGTGCCGGGCACCGGTACCCCGATCGGCACCGAACCTTCTCCCGCGGTAAGCGGTTCGGTCATCGCCGCGTAGACCGTGGTCTCGGTCGGGCCGTACGCGTTGATCATCGTGTGGCCGCAGGACGTCCACCGGTTGACCAATTCGGGCGGGCACGCCTCGCCACCGACCAGCAGCGCCAGCGGCGCCAGCGCCCCCGGCGCCAATACTCCAGCGGCGGAGGGTGTTTGGGTGAGCACGTTGACGTGTTCGGCCACGATCAAGCGCTGGAACTCGTCCGGACTCGCCGTCACCGACTCCGGCACGATCACCAGGCGGCCGCCGTGCAGCAGCGCGCCCCAGATTTCCCACACCGAGAAGTCGAACGCGTACGAGTGGCACTGCGTCCACACCGGTTCGGTGGGCAGGGCCGTGAGCCGTGCACCGAACTGCCGGGCCGCGTTGCGGTGCGCGACCGCGACGCCCTTGGGCACCCCGGTCGTGCCGGACGTATAGATCAGGTACGCGACACTGTCGGGATCGGGCGACGGAAGCCTTGTGGCCGGCCGGTTTTCGACGGCATTGCCGGTCAGGACCGGGCCGTCGAAGCCACTGAGCCGGTCGGCCAGGTCCGCGGTGGTGAGCGCGGCGCTCGGTGCGGCATCGGACAGCAGGAACGCCAGCCGCTCCGCGGGTAGCGCCGGATCGATCGGTAGATAGGCGGCCCCGGTCTTGAGGACGGCGAGGATAGCCACGACGGCCTCGACCGACCGGGGGTGCAGCAGCGCCACCGTCTGCCCCGGCGCCGCCCCGTGCTCGATCAGCAGGTGCGCCAACCGGTTCGAGGCCTCGTCGAGGTCGCGGTAGGTCAGCGTGCGGTCCGGACCGGTGAGCGCGGTGGCCGCCGGGGCGCGGTCGACCTGGGCGGCGAAGAGTTCGGGGATCGACACCGCGGCAACCGAATCGGCCGCGTCCGTCCGGTTGCCGAACCGGTACAGCTGTGAGTGCTCTTCGGCAGCAAGCAGATTCACCGACGAGAGCCGGCCGGTCGGTGCGGCGGTCATCGCGACAAGTAGTCCCTCGAACCGCTCGACCAGCCTGTCGACGTCGGCCACGCCGAACACCGAGGTGTCGTATTCGACGCGCAGACCCAGCTCCTCGCCCGGCATGGCCTGCACCGTCAGCGGGTAGTGGTTCTGCTCATGGCTGCTGAACTCGGTTATCGTCAGCTCCCCGACACCACCTGCTGCGGCGGCGCCGAGCGGGTAGTTTTCGTATGCAAACAGCGTGTCGAAAAGCCGGTCCTGACAGGTGATTCGGTGCATCTCGGCGAGCGACAGGTGCTGATGATCGAGGGTCCGGTTGTGGGCACCCTGCAACTGGTCGAGCAGCTCCGCCGCGGTGGTGGCCGCAGTGGCGGTGGCCCGCACCGGCACGGTGTTGATCATCAGGCCGACCATCGCGTCGGCGCCCGCCACATCGGTCGGGCGGCCCGAGACGGCGGTGCCGAACACCACGTCGTGGCGGCCGGTCAGCTGCATGAGCAGCTGCGCGTAGGCGCCCTGCAGGACGACGTTGACGGTGGTGTGGCGCGCACGGGCCAGTTCGCCGACGGCCTGTGTGGTTTCGGCCGACAGCGCAACGGATTTCACCCCGCGGCCACCCGATGCGGTTCGCGGTGCGACCAAAGTCGGGGTGTCGACGCCGGCCAGTACCTCGGCCCATGCGGTGCGCGCGGCATCGAGATCCCGCTCGGCCAACCAGGTGACGAAGCGGCGGTACGGCACGGCGGCGGGCAGCCGGTACCCGTGATAGCCGGCGAAAATCTCCCGCAGCAGGATCGGCAGCGACCAGCCGTCCATCACGACGTGGTGGTTCGTCAAGACCAACCGGTGCCGGTGTTCGCCGATGCGGATCAGCGCAACCCGGAACGCCGGCTGGTCCGCCAGCTCACACACGGCCGCGCGTTCCGTCGCGCAGATGTGCGCGACCTCGTCGTCCGCTGCGTCCAGCACCCGCCACGCGACTTCGGGCGCCGCCGGGATGACCTGCACATCGAGTCCGACGTGGAAGCGCGCGAAGACATTCGGGTGCCGCTCGGCCACCATCTGCACGGCGTCCCGCAGCCGCTCCACGTCGAGCGGACCCGCCAGCGTCAGATCCAGCTGCACCGCATACAGATCGGCGTCCGCACCGGACTGCGCGGCGTGGAACAGCAGACCCTGCTGCAGCGGGGTCACCGGCAGGATGTCGGCGACCGGGTACGCGCGCTCCAACTCGTCGATCTGCTGCTGGTCCAGGCGGGCCGGCGCGATATCCGACGGGGTCAGACCGCCGCCGCCGGCGCGGACCAGGGCACAGATGCCGGTCAGCGCGTCGAACCACAAGCGGCTGAGCCGCGCGACCTGCTCGCCGTCGAGCGCCGACGGCGCCCACGTCCAGTTGGCGTGCAGCTGCGGGCCGGTCTCGGTGTCCACGGTGCCCGCGTTGAGCTCGACGGTGTGCATCAGCGGCATCGGCACCGCGGTCGCCAAACCGGTGACGTCGGCGGCTGCCGCACTGTCACGACCGACCTGCCACAGCTCGTCGGACAACTCGGGCCCACCACCGAGGCGGCCCAGGTAATTGAATCCGATTGCCGGGTCGGCGGTTTCGAGGTCGACGTCGTCGCTCAGGTAGCGCAGCAGTCCGTACGTCAGGCCGTCCGGCAGCGCCCGCAGCTGCTCCTTGGCGTCCTTGATCACCGCAGCGAGCGCGGCGTCACCGGACGTCACCTGCGCCCAGGACACGTCATCGACCGTCACGGACACGGGGTACTTGGTGGTGAACCAGCCGACGGTGCGCGACAGGTCGAGGTTGTCGCCGATCTCGTCGTGTCGTCCGTGGCCCTCCACGTCGATGCCGACGGTGCGACCGGCACCCGTGAATTCGGCCACCGCCAAGGCGAATCCGATCAGCAGGACGTCATTGATGCCGGCATGGAACGCCGCCGGCGCCTCCCGCAGCAGCGTCTGCACGGTGTCGGCGTCCTCCAGCGTGACCGACAACCGCCCGGCCGTGGCGAAGGTGTCCCGCGCCGGTTCGACAGGCGCCAGCAGCGCGGGCGTCGCCGCGACCTGTCGCCACGCCTCCGCGTGCGCAACCACCTCGGGCGCCGCAGCGTATTCGGCAAGGACCTCTGCCCAACGCTGGAACGACGTGCCACTCGGCGGCAGTTCGACGGACCGCCCCGCACGAGACTGCAGCCACGCGACGTTCAAGTCCTCCAACAGGATTCGCCACGACACGCCGTCCACTGCCAAGTGGTGAATGATCAGCACCAGCCGGCGCGCCGGCGCCACCCACAGCGCGCTGAGCATCACGCCGGCCGCCGGATTCAGCCGCGACCGAGCCGCAACCACCGCGTCCTCGGTCAGCTCGTCGACGGTGTGCAGCAAGTCGAGGGAGTCGACGGCACCGGCCTCGGGAACCCGCAGCGAGCCGTCGGCGCCGACCTGGAGCCGCAGCATCGCGTGCCGATTCACCAAGGCCTGCAACAGCATTGCCACGTCTGTCGCGGTGACGCCGGCCGGGGCCTGGACCACCATGGTCTGGTTGAACTGGCCCGTCGGACCGTCCACCGGGCTGCCCACGCCGGCCAGCCACCGCATGATCGGGGTGGCGACCACCGGGCCGACACCGTCGTCGCTGACATCGGTTGCGTCACTGACGGTCTCGACCACCAACGCCAGCCTGGACACTGTCTGCTCGACGAAGACGTCCCGCGGGCGACAGCTCAGACCCGCCGCCCGGGCCCGGGCCACGACCTGCATCGACATGATGCTGTCGCCGCCAAGTTCGAAGAACGAATCGTCAACGCCCACCCGCTCGACGCCGAGGACATCGGCGTAGACCGCGGCCAGCGTCTCCTCCACCGGGGTGCCCGGCGCTCGGTACTGATCCGCATTGCCGTACGCCGGTGCCGGCAGCGCGCGGCGGTCCAGCTTGCCGTTCGGCGTCAGCGGCAGTGTCTCGAGCGCCACCACGGCGGCCGGAACCATGTACGGCGGCAGGTGTTTGGCCACCGCGGTCCGCGCCTCGACCGGGTCGGCGGTGCCGGTGATGTAGCCGACGAGTCGTTTGTCGCCGGGGCGGTCCTCGCGCACGATCACCGCTGCCTGCCGTACCCCGTCAAGACCGGCCAACGCCGTTTGCACATCACCCAATTCGATGCGGTAGCCGCGAATCTTGACCTGCTCGTCGGCACGGCCCAGGTACTGCAGTTGGCCGTCGCTGCCCCACCGCACCAGGTCACCGGTGCGGTACATGCGTTGTCCGGGCGCGCCGAACGGGCAGGCCACGAAGCGCGAACCGGTCAGGCCGCCGCGGCGCACGTATCCGGCCGCCACTCCCGAGCCGGCGACATACAGCTCACCGACCACCCCGATCGGCACGGGGCGCAACCGTTCGTCCAGGACGAACGCCGCCGCGCCCGACACCGGCGTGCCGATCGGGACGGCGGATGAACCCGGCGTGAGCGGTGCGCTGACCGCCGCGTAGATGGTGGCCTCCGTCGGGCCGTAGGCGTTGAGCATGACCCGGCCGGCGATGGTGCTGCCAGTCGTCCACCGGTCGACCAGCTCCGCCGGACATGCCTCACCTGCCACCACGAGCGACGTCGAATCCAGGCCCTCCGGAGACAACATCATTGCAGCAGAGGGGGTTTGCGTCAGCATCGTGACACCCTCGGCCACCAGTAGTTCGTGCAGTTCCTCGGGCGCACGGGCCGTGGTCTCGGACACCACGACGAGGCGTCCGCCGTGCAGCAGTGCCCCGAAGATCTCCCACACCGACACGTCGAAGGCCAGTGAGTGCCACTGAGACCAGACCCGCGCCGTCGGCAGTTGGTCTCTCAGCTGTCCCAGCAGCCCGACGACGTTGCGGTGCGTGATGGCCACGCCCTTGGGTACCCCGGTGGTACCGGAGGTGTAGATCAGATACGCGACATCACCGATGTCCGGCGCGGGAGGTGTTGCAGTGGAGTGATTGTCGATATCGGCGTCGGCCACGTCGATGACCGCGCCGGCGAACCCGGCCAACCTCTCGACCAGATCGCCGGAGCTGACCGCGGCGACCGGCATGGCGTCGCCGAGCATGAACTCGATGCGCGCCGGGGGCAGCGCGGGATCGATCGGCAGGTACGCCGCCCCGGCCTTGAGCACGGCCAGGATCGAGACGATCGCCTCGGCCGAGCGGTGGAACAACAGTGCCACGGTCTGCCCGGGTCCGGCACCGAGGTCGATCAGCCGGTGCGCCAACCGATTTGCCTCCGCGTCCAGTTCCGCGTAGGTCAGGGTCCGGCTCTGCCAGGTGAGCGCGTCGGCGTTCGGGGTGCGGGCGACCTGGGCCGCGAACAACTCCGGGATGGACGCGGTGGCCCCGGGCGGCGCGGTGAGCACCGCACGGTGGCCGAGTTCGTCGAGGCGGGCCTGTTCGGCGCCGTCGACCAGACTCACCGACGACAGTGACCGTTGCGGTTCCGCCGTCATCGCCGCCAGCAGCAGCTCCATCCGGTTGACCAGTGCGGCAACGGTTTCCGCATCGAACACGTCGGTCCGGAATTCGACCTCG
Source organism: Mycolicibacterium sp. CBMA 226 (assembly GCF_009729075.1). Lineage (GTDB taxonomy): Bacteria > Actinomycetota > Actinomycetes > Mycobacteriales > Mycobacteriaceae > Mycobacterium. The sequence continues at coordinate 260,417 of NZ_VTGY01000033.1, forward strand.
CCGCCGATGCCGGCGGGTTGTCCTGTCGCAGTCCAGCGTTCGGACAGCGAGAAGGTCAGATCCATGCGGGCGGACTGGGTACCCAATGGGATCGACGTGACGTCGACACCCTTCAAGCCCGAGCCGGCAGCGGGGTCGGTCAGGCCGGTGAAGTTCTGCCAGGACAGCATGACCTGCACCAGCGGATGGTGGGTGAGGCTGCGCGCCGGGTTGAGCCGCTCCACCAACAGCTCGAACGGCACGTCCTGGTGCTCGAAGGCCTCCAGGCTGCGGGTCCGGACCTGGTTCAGCAGATCGGTGAACGTCGGGTCGCCGGTCAGATCGGCGCGCAGCACGAGGGTGTTGACGAAGAAGCCGACGAGATCGTCGAGCGCCGGGTCGCGTCGGCCCGCGATCGGGAAGCCCACGGCGACATCGGCATTCGCACTGACCTTGGCGAGCAACGCCAGCAGTGCGGCCTGCACGACCATGAACGTCGTCGCATTGTGCTCCCGGGCCAGCCGGGCCACCTGTTCCTGCAACTCGGCGGGCCACTGCACGGCGACTGTCGCGCCTGCCATGTCGGCGACCAGCGGGTACGGCCGGTCGGTGGGCAGTTGCACACGCTCGGGCAGTCCGGCCAGCGCGTCCTCCCAGTACGCCAGCTGGGCGGCCACCCGGCTGCCACTGTCGTCGAGGCGGCCGAATTGTGCGCGCTGCCAGAGTGTGTAGTCGATGTATTGGACCGGCAATGGTGCCCAGTCGGGCGCCTGCCCGCTGCACCGGCTCGCGTACGCCAGGCCCAGATCGGCGACCAGCGGCCGCAGCGACCAACCGTCGGCGGCGATGTGATGCACGATGGCGACCAGTACGTGTTCGTCGTCCGCGACGCGGAACAGCCGTGCCCGCAACGGGATGTCGACGGCCAGGTCGAAGGTACCCCTCGCGGTGGCCTCGAGCGCGTCATGCAGTCGGCCCGCCGACCACTCCGTCGCGTCGACGACGTCCCAACCGAAATCGGCACGCGCAGCGGGGATCACGACCTGTTGCGGGGTGCCGTCCGGCGCGGTGAGCAGCGTACGCAGGCTCTCGTGCCGACCGACCACGTCGGCCAGCGCAGCCCCGAGCGCGTCGACGTTCAAGGACCCGTTGAGCCGCAAGGCCGTCGCCATGTTGTACACCGGCGAAGGTCCCTGCACCTGGTCGACGAGCCACAGGCGGTTCTGCGCGAACGACAACGGCACCACGTCCGGCCGCTCCGCCACGGTCAGCGGCTGCAGGCCGCGCTCACCCGCGATGATCCGGGGCGCCAGCTGGGCAATGGTGGGCGCCTCGAAGACCGCTCTGACCGGAAGGTCGACGTCCAGTGCGGCATTGATCGCCGCGACCAGGCGCATCGTCGAGAGTGAGTCACCGCCGAGGTCGAAGAACGAATCATCGACGCCGACCCGCTCGATGCCCAGCACCTGCGCGTAGACGCCGGCCAAGGTCTCCTCGGTGAGGCTGCCCGGTGCCCGGTAAACGCCCGCAACGTATTCCGGCTCCGGCAGCGCGCGGGTATCGAGCTTGCCGTTGACCGTGACGGGCAGTTCCGGCAGGCCGACGACGGCGGCCGGGACCATGTAGCCGGGCAGGCGCTGGGCCAGTGTGGCCCGTACCGCTGCCGGGTCGGCGGACCCGACGACGTACCCCACCAGGCGCCTGCTGCCGGCGTGGTCCTCTCGGGTGATCACCACCGCCTGCTCGACCCCGGCCACGGCGGCCAGTGCCGACCGCACTTCACCCAGTTCGATGCGATGGCCGCGAATCTTGACCTGCTCGTCGGCTCGGCCCAGGTATCGCAGCTGCCCGTCGGGGCCCCAGCTCGCCAGGTCGCCGGTCCGGTACATGCGGGTCCCCGGTGCACCGAACGGGCATGCCATGAAACGTGTTGCGGTCAAGGCGGATCGGCCCCAGTAGCCGATTCCGACGCCGCGGCCGGCCACGTACAGTTCACCGATGGCGCCCGGCCGCACGGGGCGCAGCCAGTCGTCGAGCACGAACAGCGCGGCGCCCGGGACCGGCGAACCGATCGGCGGCGCACCGGATCCCGCCGCGAGCGGCGTGCTCTTGGACACCCACATGGTCGTCTCGGTCGGACCGTAGACGTTGAGCATCACGCGGCCGTTGCCGTTCTGCTCCTCGCGTCCGCCCGGCGCCCACCGATCCACCAACTCCGACGGGCAGGCCTCGGCGCCGATCAGCAGTGCCATCGACTCCAGACCATCCGGCGACAGCACGCTCACCGCGGACGGTGTCTGCGCCAGCACCGTGACGCCCTCGCGAACGAGCAAGGCGTGGAACTCATCTGCCGAGCGCGCGACCGCGTCGGGCACCACCACGAGGCGCCCGCCGTGCAGCAGGGCGGCCCAGATCTCCCACACCGAGAAGTCGAAGGAGTACGAGTGGAACTGCGCCCACACCTGTCCCGGACCGCGGTCAAAGCCGAGGTCCAGGCCCGCGAACAGCTGCGTCACGTTGTGGTGCGTGACGGCGACGCCCTTGGGCTGCCCGGTGGTTCCGGAGGTGTAGATGATGTGCGCGATGTCGTCGGGTCGCGGCTCCGGAAGTGCTGTCGCGCAGCCGTTTTGCTGCTCCGCGATGGTCACCACGTCCAGTACCGGCGTGCCCGGTCCGGAGATCTCGCCGACAAGCTCTGCGGTCGTGAGGACCGCCACCGGTGCCGCGTCCCCGAGCATGAACTCGATGCGTTCCGTGGGCAGTGCGGGATCGATCGGCAGGTACGCCGCACCCGTCTTGAGCACCGCCAGGATCGCCATGACCGCATCGGCCGAGCGGGGGAACACCAGCGCCACGGACTGTCCCGGGCGCGCACCGTGCGCCGCCAGGGCGCCGGCCAACCGGGCGGTCGCCGCGTCCACCTCCCGATAGGTCCACGACGCGTCTTGGCACGTCAGTGCCACCGCGTCGGGGGTCCGCGCCACCTGTGCGGCGAACAGTGCCGGAACCGTCTCCCCGGCAACGGATTCGGTCAGGACGGCCCGTCCGCTCCATCGATCCACCGTGGCGCGCTCGTGCGGCTCGAGGGCGTCGATCGCCGACAGCGGCCGGCCCGGATCGGTCGTCATGGCCACCAGAACGGTCTGCAGCCGGTCGATCAGCGTGGCGATGTCGGCCGCGCCGAACACCGTCGTGTCGTACTCGACGCGGATGGTCAGCTCACGGCCGGGCTGGGCCTGCACGGTCAGCGGGTAGTGCGTGGATTCGTGTGTCGCCACATCGGTGACGGCCAGCTCGGCATCACTCGACAGCGCCGCCGTGTCTACCGGGTAGTTCTCGAACGCGAACAGGGTGTCGAACAGCTGGTCCTGACCGGTGATGCGGTGAATCTCATTGAGCGCCAGGTATTGATGCTCCAGCGTGTCGTTGTACCCGCCCTGCAGCTGATCGAGCAGTTCCGCCGCCGTGGTGGTTGCGGTCAGGTTGGCGCGGACCGGCACGGTGTTGATGAAGAGGCCGACCATGGACTCGACGCCCGAGACCTCAGCGGGCCGGCCCGACACCGTGGTGCCGAACACCACGTCGTGGCTGCCGGTCAGCCAGCTCAGCAGTTGGGCGTACGCGGCCTGCAGCACGGTGTTGACGGTGGTGTGCCGGGACCGCGCCAATTCGCCGGCCGCCGTCGCGATTTCCGCGGGGAGCGTGACAGTTTCGACGCGTCGCGGCCCTGATTCCGTACGGCCGGCGGGGCCGACCAACGTGGGCGTATCGATGCCGCGGAGCAGTTCGCCCCAGGCGGCGGTGGCCGCGTCGTGATCTCGTTCGGCCAGCCAGCTGACATAGTTGCGGTACGGCGTGGCCGGCGGCAGGCGGTGGCCGTGGTAGCCGGCGAAGATCTCCGCCAGCAGTATCGGCATCGACCAGCCGTCGAGCACGATGTGATGGTTCGTCAGCACGAACCGGTACCGGTCGGGCGCGACCCTGATCAGCGCGGCGCGGAAGACCGGGCCCGAGATGAGGTCACACACCGCGGCCCGCTCGGCCGCGCGGACGTCTGTCAGCGCGTCATCGGTGTCGAGTTCCAGGTAACGCCAAGCGGTTACCGGGTCGGCCGGGATGACCTGCACCGGCTGGCCCAGCCGCGGGAAGCTCGCCACCAGATGCGGATGGCGGGTGACCGCGGCGCGCACGGCGTCGCGCAACCGATCTACGTCGAGGTGCCCGCTGACGCCGATGTCGAGCTGTCCGGCATAGAGATCACCGCCACCCTGCGCGGTCGTGGCGTGGAAGAGCAGGCCCTCCTGTACCGGGGTCAGCGGCAGTACGTCGGCGACGCCGTGGTGCCGCTCCAGATCGTCGAGTTGCTGCTGGCTGAGGCGAGCCGGCGCGATGTCGGACGGCGTCAGTCCGCCACCGCCGTCGGACACGTGGGCACAGATACCGGACAGCGCCTCGAACCACAGCCGGCTCAGGCGCGCCACCTGTTCGCGGTCGAGTGCCGACGGCGCCCATGTCCAATTGGCATGCAGGCGTGGGCCGTCGGGGGTGTCGACGGCGCCGGCGCCCAGCTCCAGGGTGTGCATGAGCGGCATGGGGATCGCCATGGCGGCTGCGGTGGACACCCCCTCGCCGAGGCGCCAGAGGCCCTCGGACAGTTCGGCGATACCACCTTGGCGCCCAAGGTAATTGAAGCCGATGGCCGGGTCCGGCCCCGCGACGGTCGCATCCGCGCCGAGGTAGCGCAGCAGCCCGTAGGTCAGCGGGTCCGGCAGCGCCCGGAGCTGTTCCTTGGCGTCCTTGATGACAGCCCCCAGCGCCGCGTCACCGGCGATCACCTGCGCCCAGGTGACGTCACCGAGAGTGACCGACACCGGCGACTTGGTGGTGAACCAGCCGACGGTCCGGGTCAGGTCGATGTCGGAGCCGCGTTCTTCATGACGCCCGTGTCCCTCGACGTCGATCCCGATCGGCTCGCCGTGCGCGCCGGCGAATTCCGCCAGCGCCAAGGCGAATGCGATCACCAGGATGTCGTTGATCCCGGCGTGGAACGCCGCGGGAACGGTGCTCAGCAGCATCGCCGTGGTCTCGGCATCCAGTTCGTCCGCCAACTGCCCGGCGGTTGCAAAGGTGTCGACGGCGGGCTGCACCGCGGGCAACACTGCCGGGGTCTGCGTGACCCGCTGCCAGGCCGCGGCGTGCGCGGCGACGTCCGCGGTCTGGGCATGCTCGGTGAGCACTTCCGCCCAGCGCCGGAACGACGTGCCGCCCGCCGGCAGAGCCACAGGCTGCCCGGCCTGGTGCTGCAACCAGGCGATGTTCAGGTCTTCCAACAGGATTCGCCACGACACCGCGTCGACCGACACGTGGTGGGCGACGATCGCGAGTTGGCGGGTCTCCGCCACCCACAGCGCACTCAGCATGGACCCCGCGGCGGGATTCAGCCGTGCGCGGGCCGCCGCCAGTGCCCCGTCGGACCAGGTGTCCGTGGTGTGCAGGCAGCTGTCGGCACTCACCGCGCCGGGTTCGGCGGTGGTCAGCGCCCAGCCGCCGCCGGCGCCCTCCTCGACCCGCATCCGCAGCGTGGCGTGGCGATCCAGCAAGGCCTGCAACAGGATTACCGCATCGGCTGCGGTGGCGTGCGCCGGCGCCTGCACCACCACCGTCTGGTTGAACTGGTCGGTCGGGCCATCGACGCTGCGCAGCCATTCGATGATCGGCGTGGCCGGCAACGGTCCGACGCCCGAATCGGCTGCCCCGCCGGGATTCTCGCTGACCTCGACCACCCGAGCCAGCCGGGCGACGGTCTGCTCGACGAACAGGTCCTTGGTCCGGCAGGTCAGGCCTGCCGCCCGCGCACGCGCCACAACCTGCATCGACGAAATGCTGTCGCCGCCGAGGTCGAAGAACGAGTCGTCTACGCCGACACGCTCGACGCCGAGCACCGCGGCGTAGATGCCCGCGAGGATCTCTTCGATGGCGTTCCCGGGCGCGCGGTAGTCGCCGGCCGCGTACTCGGGCGCCGGGAGCGCGCGGACGTCGAGTTTGCCGTTCGCGGTCAGCGGCAACGCAGGTACCACGAGCACGGCGGCCGGAATCATGTACGCCGGCAACCGATCTGCCAGAGCGGTACGGACCGCTTCTGGGTCGGCTGATCCGGTGAGATAGCCGACCAGTCGCTTATCTCCTGGACGGTCCTCGCGGGCGAACACCGCGGCCTGGTCCACTCCGTCCAGGTCGGCCATCGCAGCTTGGATATCGCCGAGTTCGATCCGGTAGCCACGGATCTTGACCTGGTCGTCAGCCCGGCCCAGATAGTCCAGCTGGCCGTCGGCTCGCCAGCGCACGAGGTCACCGGTCCGGTACATGCGCGCGCCGGGGGCGCCGAACGGGCAGGCCACGAACCGCGAGGCGGTCAGCCCGCCGCGGCGCAGATACCCTGCCGCGACCCCACCACCGGCCAGATACAGCTCACCGACGACACCGACCGGAACCGGCCGCAAATGGCGGTCCAGCACGAAAGCCGATCCGTTCGGCACCGGTGAGCCGATGGGCACCGTGGGTTCACCGGGTGTGAGCGGCGCGCTGATCGCGGCGTAGATCGTGGCCTCCGTCGGGCCGTAGGCGTTGACCATGACGCGGCCCGCCCAGCGTTCGACCAACTCGGTCGGGCACGCCTCGCCCGCGACCACGAGCGTGACACCGTCCAGGCCGGTGGGTGAAAGTGCGCCTGCCGCAGAAGGAGTCAGGCTCAGCACGGTGACCTGTTCGGCGACCACCAGGGCATGGAGGTCCTCCGGCGCCCGCGCCACCGACTCGGGCACGACGACCAGCCGGCCGCCGTTGAGCAACGCACCGAAGATCTCCCACACCGAGACGTCGAACGCCAGCGAGTGCCACTGGCTCCAGACGCCCGTGGTCGGCAGGCCGGAGTCCGGGGCGCCGATCAGCTGGGTGACGTTACGGTGCGCCACCGCAACACCTTTGGGGACGCCGGTGGTGCCGGACGTGTAGATCAGGTAGGCGACGTCGTCGGCGGCGGGCCCGGCCGGTTCCGCGTCGGGCTGGGCGGCCACGATCGGGTCGTCCACATCGATCACCGCGAGGTCCAGACCCGAGACCCGGTCCGCCAGCTCACCCGAGGTGACCACCGCGACCGGTGTCGCATCGCTGAGCACGAATTCGATTCGGGCTGCCGGCAGTGCCGGATCGAGCGGAACGTACGCCGCACCGGTCTTGAGCACCGCCAGGATCGCCACGATCGCTTCCGCGGACCGTGGCAGCAGAAGTGCCACAGTCTGTCCCGGCGCGGCACCGTGGGTGGCGAGCAGGTGTGCGAACTGGTTGGCCAGCGAATCGAGTTCGCAATAGGTCAGGGTGTGGCCCGCACCGGTGAGTGCCACCGAATCGGGCGTGCGCGCGACCACGGCGCCGAACAGTTCCGGGATCGACACGTCAGGGGCAGGCCGTTGCAGCGCCGCACGGTTGGCGAGGTCGTCGAGTCGCGTGTGCTCGGCGGCGTCGAGCAGCTCGAGCCCGGACACCGGCGCGGTGGGATCGGCACTGACGGCGGTGAGTACGCGCCGCAACCGTTCGATCAGTGACTCGATGCTCGCCGGGTCGAAGACGTCGGTGCGATATTCGACGGTCCCCGCGATGCCGGCTGGTGCGCCGTCGTCTGTCCACCGCTCGCCGAGCGAGAACGTCAGGTCCATGCGGGCGGTCTGGGTATCGACTGGAACCGGCGTCACCTCCAGGTCCCCGAGGGTCAGGCCGGTGCCGTGATGTCCTTGTCCGGGCAGGTTCTGCCACGCCAGCAGTACCTGCACCAGCGGGTGGTGCGTCAGGCTCCGGCTGGGATTGAGCCGCTCCACCAGGACCTCGAACGGCACGTCCTGGTTCTCGTAGGCCGCGAGGCTGCGCTGTTGCACCTGGGCCAGCAGGTCGGTGAACGTCGGGTCGCCGGTCAGGTCGACGCGTAGCACCAGTGTGTTGACGAAGAAGCCGACGAGGTCGTCGAGCGCCGAATCGGTGCGACCCGCGATCGGGAAGCCCACCGCCACATCGGAACTCGCGCCGAGCGCGGACAGCAGGACCGCCAGGGCCGCCTGCACCACCATGAATCCGGTGGCGTGGTGTGCACGCGCCACGTGCGCAATCTGCTGCTGCAGCTCGGCCGGCCAGTCGATGGCGACTGTCGCGCCGTGCTGATCGGCCACGAGCGGATAGGGGCGATCGGTCGGCAGTTGCAGCCGTTCGGGCAGCCCGGCCAACGCGTCCTGCCAGTAGTCGAGCTGCGCCGCGATCGGGCTGTCGCCGTCATGCAGATCGCCGAATTGCGCACGCTGCCACAGCGTGTAGTCGACGTACTGCACCGGCAGGTCGGACCACTGCGGTGGCTGTCCGGCGCAGCGGCTCGCGTAGGCCACGCTCAGGTCGCGCGCCAGCGGCGTGATCGACCAGCCGTCGGCCGCGATGTGATGCACGGCGGCCACCAGGACGTGTTCGGCGTCGGCCACGCGGAACAGGCTGGCCCGCAAGGGAATCTCGGTGGCGATGTCGAAGGCGTAGCGCGCCGCGGTGTCGACGGCGGCATCCAGTTGGTCAGTCGTCCAGGCGGTGGCATCGGTGGTCTCCCAGCCGATCTCGGCCTGCGCTGCCGGCAGCACCACCTGCTGCGGTACGCCGTCCGGAGCGGCGAACACGGTCCGCAGCGCCTCGTGCCGAGCCACGACATCGACGAGCGCGGCGTGCAGCGCTTCGGCGTCCAGGCTTCCGGTGAGCCGGAGCACCGTCGAGAGGTTGTAGGTCGCGGACGGCCCCTGCAGTTGTTCGAGGAACCACAAGCGATTCTGTGCGAATGACAACGGAACGACCGGCGGCCGCGGCACTGCCACCAGCGGGTCTCGCCGCCCCTTGGACGCCCCGATCCGCGGCGCGAGCTCGGCAACGGTCGGTGCCTCGAAGACCGTGCGCACCGCGAGATCGGTGTCGAGCGCGGCGTTGATCGCGGCGACCAGGCGCATCGCGGCGATGCTGTCGCCACCGAGCTCGAAGAAGGAGTCATCCACGCCTACGCGGCTGTGTCCCAACAGGTTCGCGAAGATCCCGGCCAGGATTTCCTCGACGGCGGTTGCCGGCGCGCGGTAGTCACCTGTCGCATAGTCGGGTGCGGGCAGGGCCCGGGTATCCAGCTTGCCGTTGGCGGTCAACGGCAAGCGGTCCAGCATCACGATCGCCGCGGGCACCATGTACCCCGGCAGGCGCCCGGCCAATTCGGCCCGGGCCGCGGCGGCGTCGACGTTCCCGGTCACGTACCCGACGAGGCGCTTGTCCCCCGGCCGGTCCTCCCGGGCGATCACCACGGCCTGCTGCACACCGTCCAATACGGCGAGAGCTGTTCGGACGTCGCCTAGTTCGATGCGGTAGCCGCGGATCTTGACCTGCTCGTCAGCGCGGCCCAGGTACGTCAGCTGTCCGTCGGCACCCCACCGCACCAGATCGCCGGTGCGATACATCCGCTGCCCCGGCGCCCCGAACGGGCAAGCCACGAAACGTGATGCGCTGAGCCCGGCGCGACGCAGGTAGCCCACGCCCAGTCCGGCCCCGGCGACATACAGTTCACCGATCACGCCGGGCGGCACCGGCCGCAAGGAGCCGTCGAGCACGAACAGCGCCGCGCCGCCCACCGGCGAACCAATCGGCACCACAGCGGATTCCGGCAGCACCTCGGCCGTCAACGGCTCGCTGATCGCGACGCACATCGTCGTCTCGGTCGGCCCGTAGGCGTTGACCATCACCCGGCCACCGGTCGCCCAACGCCGCACCACCTCCGGTGGGCAGGCCTCTCCGACCGCGACGAGCGCGACGGATTCCAGGCCGACCGGGGACAATACCGCTGCCGCAGTTGGGGTCTGGGTCAGGACGGTGACGCCTTCGGCCACCAAGGTGTGGTGCAGGTCCGCCGACGACCGCGCAACGTCATCACCGATCACCACGGCCCGGCCGCCGCGCAGCAGCGCGCCGAAGATCTCCCAAACCGACACGTCGAATGCCAGCGAATGCGCGTGGCTCCACACGCCGGCGGCAGGCAGGCCCGCGTCGAGAGTGCCGAGCAGCTGAGTCACATTGGCGTGGGTGAGCCCGACGCCCTTGGGTACACCGGTGGTGCCCGAGGTGTAGATCAGGTAGGCGAGGGCGTCGGCATCCGGTGCCGGTAGCACCGAATCCGGTTGTGCCACAGCGTCAGCGACCGTGATGACGGTTCCGCCGAAGCCGGGCAGCGCGTCCGGGTCGGTACTGATGGCCGCCACCGGTGCCGCGTCGTCGAGGACGAACTCGATGCGCGACGCCGGCCAAGACACGTCGACCGGCAGGTACGCCGCGCCGGCCTTGAGCACGCCGAGCATCGCGACAATCGCATCGGTCGAGCGCGAAAGCAACAGCGCGACAACCGAACCCGGCCCGACGCCGTGACCGGTCAGCAGGTGGGCCATCCGGTTCGACGCCGCGTCGAGTTCCGCGTACGTCATCGACGCGCCGGCGTCGGTGATCGCCACGGCATCGGGGAGGGAACGGACCTGGGTGGCGAACAATGCCGGAATCGACGGGTGACCCGACGTCTGCGCCAGGACGTCCCAGTGCCCGATCTCCTCGACCCGGTCCCGTTCGTCGGTGGTCAACAGGTCGACCGCGGACAGCGTCCGGGTGGGGTCGGCAGTGATGGCGGCCAGGACTCCCCGTAGGCGGTGCACCAGGGCTTCGACGCTCACCGCGTCGAACACGTCGGTGCGGAATTCGACGATGCCGCCGATGCCCGCGGGTTCGCCTGTGGCAGTCCAGCGTTCGGACAGCGAGAACGCAAGATCCATGCGCGCAGCCTGGGTCTCCACGGGCAACGGAGTGACCGTCAAGTCGCCGAGCGCCAATCCGCTCTCGACGTCGATGTGCTGCCACGGCAGGTTCTGCCAGCCGAGCATCACCTGCACCAGCGGATGGTGGGACAGAGAGCGCGCTGGGTTCAGGCGCTCGACGAGTACCTCGAACGGTACGTCCTGATGTTCGTAGGCCGCCAGGCTGCGTGCCCGCACCTGCGCCAAAAGCTCTTCGGCAGTGGGGTTTCCGGTGAGATCGACGCGCAGCACCAGGGTATTGACGAAGAAACCCACCAGATCGTCGAGTGCCGGGTCCCGCCGTCCCGCGATCGGAAAGCCGATTGCGACATCGGAACTGGCGCTGAGCTTGGCCAGCATGACGGCCAGCGCGGCCTGCACGACCATGAAGCTGGTCGCGTTGTGCTCGCGCGCCACCCGCGCGATCTGCTGCTGCAACTCGGCGGGCCAGTCCACGTCGATCGTGGCACCCTGCAGGTCGGCAACCGCCGGGTACGGGCGATCGGTCGGCAGGTCGAGACGGTCGGGAATGCCGGCCAGGGCCTCCGCCCAGTAACCCAACTGGGCCGAGGCCTCGCTGCCGGGAGCATCGAGTTCGCCGAGTTGCCTACGCTGCCACAAGGTGTAGTCGACGTACTGCACCGCCAATGCCGCCCAGCCCGGCGCCGCTCCGGCACAGCGGCTGACGTACGCCGCACCCAGATCGGTGACCAGTGGCTGCAACGACCAGCCGTCCGCGGCGATGTGATGCACCACCGCCACCAGCAGATGCTCGTCCGCGCCGAGCCGGAACAGACTGGCGCGCACCGGGATTTCGGTGGCCAGGTCGAAGGCGTACTGAGCGGCTGCGCGTACCGCGTCGGTGCGGTGCTCGTCGGTCCAGGCGCCGGCATCGACGACCTCCCAGCCGAGCTCGATCTGGTCTGCCGGAACGATCACCTGCTGCGGTGTGCCGTCCGTTGCCGTGAACACGGTACGCAGGCTCTCGTGCCGGTCGACCACGTCGGCCAGCGCCGCACGCAGCGCCTCGGCATCGAGCCGGCCCTGCAGCCGCAGCATCACCGGCATGTTGTAAAGCGCTGACGCACCCTGCAATTGGTCGACGAACCACAACCGGTTCTGGGCGAAGGACAACGGAATCGTCTCCGGTCGCTCGACCGCGACCAGCGGCTCGCGCCGTGTCGCACCGTCGCCGATCCGCGCCGCGAGCTGAGCCACGGTGGGCGCCTCGAACACCGTGCGCACCGGCAGCTCGACTTCCAGTGCCGCGTTGATGGCGGCGATCAAGCGCATGGTGGACAACGAATCTCCACCGAGGTCGAAGAACGAATCGTCCACACCGACCCGTTCGACACCGAGAAGTTCGGTGTAGATGGCCGTCAGCGTTTCCTCGACCGCTCCCGACGGCGCCCGGTACCGTGCGGCGTCCTGATAGTCCGGGGCCGGCAGGGCGCGGGTGTCCAGCTTGCCGTTGACGGTGACCGGCAGTGCCGGCACGGCGATGACGGCCGCCGGGACCATGTATGCCGGTAGCCGGTGTGCCAGCGCGGCGCGCGCCTCTGCCGGGTCCGCGGTGCCGACGACGTAGCCGACGAGGCGCTTGTCGCCGGGCCGGTCCTCGCGGGCGATGACCGCCGCGTGTTCCACGCCGGGCAGCTCGGCCAATGCCGAACGGACATCGCCCAATTCGATGCGGTAGCCGCGGACCTTGACCTGCTCGTCGGCGCGCCCGAAGTAGTCCAGCTGCCCGTCGGGGCGCCACGACACCAGGTCCCCGGTGCGGTACATGCGGGTGCCCGGTTCACCGAACGGGCAGGCCATGAAACGCGTTGCCGTCAGGCCGGATCGGCGCCAGTAGCCGATGCCGACACCGCGACCGGCGAGGTACAGCTCCCCGACCACGCCTGGCGGTACGGGCCGCAGCGACTCGTCGAGGACGAAGAACGCCGCGCCCGCCGTGGGTGAGCCGATCGGCGGTGCCCCCGAGCCCGCGGTCAGCGGCAGACTCTTGCACAGCCACATGGTCGTCTCGGTCGGTCCGTAGACGTTGACCATCGTCCGGCCAGGTGCCCAGCGGTCGACCATCTCGGGCGGGCAGGCCTCGGCACCGATGACCAGAGCGGCCGCATCGAGCCCTTCGGTGGACAACACTGCTGCGGCCGAGGGGGTTTGGGTGAGTACGGTGACGCGCTCGCGCACCAGCAGGTCGTGGAAGTCGTCGGCGGACCGGGCCACCGCGTCCGGGACGACCACCAGCCGTCCGCCGTGCAGCAGCGCGCCCCAGATCTCCCACACCGAGAAGTCGAACGCGTAGGAGTGGAACTGCGTCCACACCTGTTCAGGCGAGAGCTCGATACCGATCTCCATGCCCTGGAACAGCTGGACGACGTTGTACTGCGTGACGGCAACACCTTTGGGCACACCGGTGGTGCCCGAGGTGTAGATCAGGTGCGCCACGTCGTCGGGTGCGGGCCCGTCCGGCGGGGTGCCCGGCTGCGCCGCCACGGCCGGGTCCGCCACGTCGACGACCGGAACGCCGAGGCCGTCGAAGCGATCGGCCAAGTCGCGGGTGGTCACGACGGCGGCCGGTGCGGCGTCGCCGAGCATGAACTCGATGCGCGCCGCCGGCAGCGCCGGGTCGAACGGCAGATACGCCGCGCCGGACTTCTGCACCGCGAGGATCGCCACGATCGCTTCGGCGGAGCGCGAGAACAGCAGCGCCACGATCTGTCCCGGTGCGGCGCCCCGCTCGGTCAGCAAGTGCGCCAAGCGGTTCGACGCCTCGTCGAGTTCGCGGTACGTCAGCGACCGGTCGCCGCAGACCACCGCGACCGCGTCCGGCGTACGGGCGGCCTGCGCGGCGAACACCGCCGGCACCGTGGTCACCGCGGACGGCTGCCCCAGCACGGCGCGGTTCCCCCAGCGGTCCAGCCGGGCCTGTTCGACCTCGTCGAGCAGGTCCACCGACGACAACCGCTGGTCCGGATCGGTGCTGAACGCCAACACCATTCGCTCGAACCGGCCGACGAGGGCCTGGATGCTCTCCACGTCGAAAATGTCCGTGCGGAACTCCACCATCACGTCGAGCCCGTCGGGCTCTCCGTCGCCGTCCCAGCGCTCGCCCAGCGAGAACGCGAGATCCATCCGGGCGGTCTGGGTGTCCACCGTCAGCGGGGTCACCTGCAGATCGCCGAGGGCCAGCCCGGCCGCATCACCGGCCTGCCACGAGAAGTTCTGCCAGCCCAGCAGCACCTGGACCACCGGATGGTGGGTCAGGCTCCGGGTCGGATTCAGCCGCTCGACGAGCATCTCGAACGGCACGTCCTGGTGTTCGTAGGCCGCCAGACTCCGCCGGCGGACCTGCGCCAGGAGGTCGACGAAAGTGGGGTCGCCGCCGGGGAACTCGCCGAGGTCGACGCGCAGCACCAGGGTGTTGACGAAGAAGCCCACCAGATCGTCGAGTGCGGCGTCGCGCCGACCGGCGATCGGAAAGCCCACTGCCACATCGGAAGTCGAGCTGATCCGCGCCAGCAGTGCGGCGAACGCCGCCTGGATCACCATGAAGCTGGTCGCGTTGTGCTCGCGGGCGACGCGGCGGATCTGCTGCTGTAGGGCGACCGGCCATTGCACGGTCACCCGGGCACCGTGATGGTCGGCTGTCGGCGGATACGGCCGGTCGGTAGGTAGATCGAGACGCTCCGGCAGTCCGGCCAGCGTCTCCTGCCAGAAGTCCAGCTGCGCCGCGATCGGGCCGTCGGCGTCGTCGAGTTCGCCGAATTGCGCACGCTGCCAAAGCGTGTAGTCGACGTACTGCACCGGCAGCGGCGACCAGTCGGGGGCCCGGCCGGCACACCGGCTGGCATACGCCAGCCCGAGATCACGCACCAGCGGCGTGACCGACGAGCCGTCCGCGGCGATGTGGTGCACCACGACGACCAGGATGTGGTTGTCATCGGTGACGCGGAAAAGCTTGGCGTGGAACGGGATTTGCGTCGACAGGTCGAAAGTGTGCCGGGCTGCCGCGCTCACCGCGTCGTCCACCCGATGCGCGGGCCAACCGCCCACATCGACGGTATCCCAACCGATGTCGGCCTGCTGCGCGGGAATGATCACCTGCTCGGGCGTGCCCTCCGGTGCCACGAACAGGGTCCGCAGGCTTTCGTGTCTCGTCACCACGTCGGCCAGCGCGCGGCCCAGTGCGTCGGTATCGAGACGACCGCGCAGCCGCAGGGCCACGGCGAGGTTGTAGATGGCTGACGGCCCCTGCAACTGGTCGAAGAACCACAGCCGGTTCTGGGCGAACGACAGCGGGAGCACGGCGGGCCGCTGCTCGGCCACCAGTGGCGCCAGGCGCGTCGCGTCGCCGCCGATCCGCGGTGCCAGCTGCGCGACGGTGGGCGCCTCGAAGAGGGCGCGCACCGAAAGGTCAACGGCCAGACTCGAATTGACTGCACCGATCAGGCGCATCGCCGACAGCGAGTCGCCGCCGAGGTCGAAGAACGAATCGTCAACGCCGACGCGCTGCACGCCGAGCACCTGTGCATAGATGTCCGCGAGGATTTCTTCGACCACGCCGGCCGGCGCCCGGTAGCCGTCGGTGTCGGAGTACTCGGGCGCAGGCAGCGACTTGCGGTCCAGCTTGCCCGACGTGGTCAGCGGCATCTCGTCGAGCACAACGATGTGCTGCGGCACCATGTAGTCGGGCAGCCACGCGCTGAGCCGGTTCCGGACGGCGCTGACCTTCGTGCTGCTGTGCGGCTCGTTGGCATGCACGCCGGTGTGCGCGACCGGCCGGTACAGGTCGGTCAACGGCGCGTCACCGGGACGGACGAAGACGGCGTCGACGCTGCCCGGCGCGGCGCCCCAGGTGACCGCCACCTGGTACCCCGCACCGTCGCCGACGAGGTGCAGTTCTTCTGTTGAGGCCTCGGATGTTTCGCTGTCCGCGGGGATCCCGGCGAGTTCCTGCTCCAGCCGGACGTCGATGCGCACCCCCGTTCGGGGAATGTCGGTGACGCGGATCGACTCCGGCTGCAGGTCCGTCAACCGGCGCTGCAATCCCGC
This sequence comes from Mycolicibacterium sp. CBMA 226, assembly GCF_009729075.1. GTDB lineage: Bacteria > Actinomycetota > Actinomycetes > Mycobacteriales > Mycobacteriaceae > Mycobacterium. The sequence continues at coordinate 276,349 of NZ_VTGY01000033.1, forward strand.
CAGGTCGGCGCATTCGCCCCAGGTCCAGATCGGGATGTCGGCCATCGACCGGCCGGCCGCGGGTGCCTTGTGGATGGTGACGTCGTAGCGGTAGCGGTTGAGCTCGTTGTCAGCGGTGCCGCGCTTGATCCGAATAGCAAGTCCCACAGCCGATTCCCGCCGCGCGGCCCAGGTTGTGAAGTACTCGGGCGCCAGGAGCAGTTCGGCTTCACCGAGCACGGCATGCTCGACGCGCTGGCGGATCACCGCGGCGTCGGTGCCCGCGTTCTCACTGCGGCCCAGCACGATGGCGGTCTGGAATGCGTGCTGCAGACTGTGATTACGGATGTCGCCGAGGTACAGGGTGCCGCCCGGTGCCAGCAGCTCCACCGCGTTGTCGATCACCTCGGTGAGGTACGCCGCATTGGGGAAGTACTGGACCACCGAGTTCACGATGATGGTGTCGAAATGACCACGCGGCAGTCCGTCGGTGACGTGCGCCGCCCGGGCCATGAACTCGACGCGGTCGCGCCAGGGAATCTGCAACTCCTGCAACGCCTGCGCCAGCTTGTTCACCGCCGCCGACGACACGTCCGTCGCGACGTACTGCTCGCAGTGCGGTGCGATCTGCGACAGGATCAGGCCGGAGCCGGCGCCGATCTCGAGCACCCGCCGCGGGCGCAGCGCCATGATGCGATCGATCGTGGCGGCCCGCCACTCTTCCATTTCGGCCAGCGGAATCGGCTCGCCGGTGTAGCTGCTGTTCCAGCCGCGGAAGTCCGAACCGAATTCGGGCGCTTCGCCTTCCGCGTCGGCGGCGGCGTACAACTCGTCGTAGATGTCCTGCCACTCGCCGACGATCTCCGCGTCGTGCTCGGCGTCGCGGTTGCCGTCGGTGGCGTGCTCGAACGTGATGTAGCCGACGAGTTGGGCGCCCCCGGTGCCGTGGTGCACGGTGGCGGCCGCCTGGCTGACCTGCGGGCAGGCCAGCAGCGCGCTTTCGATCTCGCCGAGTTCGATGCGCTGGCCACGCAGCTTGATCTGGGTGTCGGCCCGGCCCAGGTAGTCGAGCGTGCCGTCGGTGTTCCAGCGCGCCAGGTCGCCGGTCCGGTACATGCGGCTGCCCGAATCATCCTGCCCACCATGCGGATTGGCGACGAACCGCTCTGCGGTCAGCGTGGGGCGGCCCACATAGCCGAGCGCCACCGCGGGGCCGGCCAGGTACAACTCGCCTGCCACGCCCGGCGGCACGGGATTGAGCTGCGCATCCAGCACCAGGGTCCGGGTGCCCGCGATGGGTGTCCCGATGTTCACCGGCCGCCCCGGCAGCAATGGCGTACCGGTGGCCCAGATGGTGGACTCGCTGGGCCCGTAGGCGTTGAACATGCGGCGGCCGGGCGCCCAGGCCTGCACCAGCTCCTCGGGGCAGGCCTCACCGCCGGTGATCAGCGTGGTCAGCCCGTCGAGCCGGGCCCGATCCAGTGACGCCACCACCGTCGGGGTCAGCAGCGTCGCGCTGACGCGGTGGTGGTGCATCAGGTCGACGAGCGCCTCACCGGCGTACACGTCCCGCGGTGCCACCACGAGTGCGGCCGCCGCGCCGGTTGCCATCAGCATCTCGAACAGGGACGCATCGAAGGTGGGGGCGGCGACCATCAGCACGCGATCACGCGCGGCCAGACCGTAGGAGTCGCGTTGTGCCGCAGCGGCGCCCAGCAAGCCCGCGTGGCTCACCGCCACGCCCTTGGGCTCGCCGGTGGAGCCCGACGTGAAGATGACGTAGGCGGTGTTGTCCACCGTCAGCTGTGTCGGGCGGTCGGCGTCGGTGATCGGTTCGGCGCCGTAGGCCGACAAGTCGGCGTCCGCCCGGAGCACCTGACGCGCGCCCGCGCCACCGATCTGGTCCACATCGCGGGTGAGGACGCACGTGGCGGCCACCGAATCCAGCACCGTGGCAATACGTTCGACGGGATGGGTCCGATCGACCGGCACGTACACGCCGCCCGCCTTGAGCACCGCCCACCACGCCACGACCAGTTCGGCGCACCGGTCCATCGCGACACCCACGGCGCGTTCCGGACCGACCCCGTTCGCGATCAGCAAGCGCGCCAACCGGTTCGAGGCATCGTCGAGCTCACGGTAGGACAGCACACGCGCCCCGTCGACGACGGCGACGGCATCCGGATCGGCGGCGACCGCGGCGGTCAGCAACTCGGGTCCCAGACCCGTCGGCGCCGGCACGCCGGCACCCGACCAACGCCGCAGCTCGTCCTGCTCCGCTGTGTCAAGTAGGTTGACGGACAACAGTTTCCGCGTCGGGTCGTCGGTCATCGTGACCAGCAGCCGGCCGAACCTGCCGATCAGCGACCCGATGGCGGCTTCGGTGAAAACCTCGGTGTCGTATTCGATGTGCAGCCCGAGCTGATCACCGGGGAAAGCCTCGACCGTCAGCGGGTAGTGGTTGAACTCGCGGTTCGCGAACTCGGCGATGGCAAGATCATCGACCCCGACCGACATACCGGCCTCGACGGGATAGTTCTCGTACACGAACAGCGTGTCGAACAGCTGGTCGTGGCCGGCGACCCGGTGAATCTCGCCCAGGGCCAGGTGCTGATGGTCGAGCGTGTCGTTGTGCGCGGTCTGCAACTGGTCGAGCAGGCCGGTGACGGTGGTGCCCGCGCTGAGGTCGGCGCGCACCGGCACGGTGTTGATCAACAGGCCCACCATCGATTCGGTGTCGCCCATCTCGTGCTGGCCGAGCCGGGACCGCGCGGTGCCGAACGCCACGTCGTGCCTGCCCGTCAAGGACGACAGCAGCACCGCCCACGCGCCCTGCAGCACGGTGCTGACGGTGGTCTGACATGAGCGGGCCAGCTCCCCCAGGGCGCGCGTGGTGTCTTCGGGCACCTCGAACGACGCAAAGCCGCGTTGGCCCCGCCCCAGCCGGTCCTGCAGCCTGTCCTGCGGGCCCACCAGCGTCGGGGTGTCGAATCCCGCGAGCACGTCACGCCACGCCGCGCGCGCCGCGTCGAGGTCGCGATCGGCGAGCCAGGTGATGAACTTGCGGTACGACGCCGCCGGCGGCAGCCGGTGCCCGGCATAGCCGGTGAAGATCTCGCGCAGCAGGATCGGCAGCGACCAGCCGTCGAGCACGATGTGGTGGTTGGTCAGCACGAACCGGTGCCGGCGCTCGTCGATCCGGATCAGCAGGGCCCGGAAGGGCGGCTCGCCGGCCAGGTCACCGACGGCGATGCGCTCGGCGGCACACAGCCGCTGAATGTCGTCTTCCGCCAGTACGCCCGTCGCACCGAAATCGAGGAATCGCCAAGCGATTTCCGGCTCGGCCAGGATCACCTGCACCGGCTCGTCGAACTGCTGGCAGAACGTGGCCGCCAGATGCGGATGCCGGTTGACGGTGCGTTGCAACGCATCTCGGAGTCGCTGCGGGTCCAGCGCGCCGGTCAGGGTGAAATCCAGCTGCACCGAGTACATTTCGGCCGCGACATCGGCTCGCTCATGTGCGGTGCTGCTGTGGAACAGCAGGCCCTGCTGCAACGGTGTCAGCGGCAGGATGTCCGCGATCCGGTATTGCTGCTGCAACTGGTCGATCTGCTGCTGCTCCAGCTGCGCCGGCGCGATATCCGATGGTGTCAGGCCGCCGCCACCTGCGCGCACGTGAGCGCAGATGCCGGCCAGTGCCTCGAACCACAACCGGCTCAACCGGTTCAGCTGGGCGTCGTCGAGTACCGATGTGGCCCATGTCCAGTCGGCCTGCAGCTGCGGACCGGCGTCGGTGTCGACGGTGCCCGCGTCGAGTTCGACGGTGTGGAACAGCGGCAGTGGCGCCGCGGCGCCGTCCAAGGACAGTTCTTCGCGCCCCAGCCGCCACAGCTCTTCGACACCCGCAATCTGCGGAAAGCCCAGGCGCCCGAGGTAGTTGAACGCGATGCTCGGCTCTGCGCCAGTCAGATCGATGTCATCGTTCAGGTACCGCAGCAACCCGTAGGTCAGACCCGAGGGCTGTGCCCGCAGTTGCTCCTTAGCGGCCTTGACGACTGCGCCCAGGGCCGCATCGCCCGCGACGATCTGCGTCCATGACAGCTCACCCGTCGCCAGCGAAACCGGGTATTTGGCGGTGAACCAGCCCACGGTCCGGGACAGGTCGGCACCGGCGGCCACGATGTCTTCGTCGCGACCGTGGCGTTCGACGTCGATACCGACGGGAGCGCCGCCGGCGCCCAGGAATTCGGCGACCGCGAGTGCGAACCCGATCAACAGGATGTCTTGCACCCCGGCGTGAAATGCGGCGGGGACTTCGCCGAGCAGCGCCCGGGTGTGGTCGGCGTCCAAGGTGACCGACAGCCGGCCCGCGGTGACGTAGGTGTCCGCATCCGAGTCCGCAGGCGGCAGCGCCGCGGGCACCGAAGCCACCTGCCGCCAGGCCGCCGCCAGCGCCCGCACGTCCGGATGGTGCGCATGTTCGGTGAGCAGCGCGGCCCACCGCTGGAACGATGTGCCGGTCGTCGGCAACTCCACGGGCTGGCCGCCGCAGTGCTGTGCCCACGCAATGTTGAGGTCTTCCAACAGGATTCGCCACGATACCCCGTCCACGACAAGGTGGTGGACGATCAGGACCAGCTGCCGGCTGGGGCCGACCCACAAGGCGCTGACCATCACCCCGGCACTCGGGTTCAGCCGTCGCCGCGCCGCCGCGACCGCCGCTTCCGACAGCTCGTCGACTTCGACGACGCAGTCCCGCGCGGCAACCGAACCGGCTTCGGGCACCGTCAGTGCGCCATCGGCCTCGGCGCGCAGCCGGAGCATCGCGTGGCGATTCATCAAGGCCTGCAACAACATCACCGCATCGGCCGCGGTGGCGCTCTGCGGCGCCTGCAACACCAGCGTCTGGTTGAACTCGTCGACCGGCCCCTCGATGCCGGCGAGCCAGCGCATGATGGGCGTGGTCTGCACCGGCCCGATGCCCTCGTCCACGACGTCGTCTGCGCCGTCGGTCACGGTCACCGTCTGTGCCAGGCGCGCCACCGTCTGCTCGACGAATACGTCGCGCGGGCGGCACGCCAGACCGGCGGCCCGGGCTCGCGCCGCCACCTGCATCGCGAGAATGCTGTCGCCGCCCAACTCGAAGAACGAGTCATCGACACTGACGGCCGAGGAATCCAACCCGAGGATCTCGGCGTAGATGGCAGCCAGGATCTCTTCGACCGGACTGTCCGGCGCACGGTGGTCGTCGCCCGTGTACTCCGGGGCCGGCAGGCTGCGGGTGTCGAGCTTGCCGCTGGTGGTCAGCGGTAGTTCGGGCAGCACCACCACCGCGGCAGGGACCAGGTATGCCGGCAGGCGATCGGCGAGCGCGGCCCGCGCCTCGACCGGATCGACGACACCGGTGACGTAGCCGACCAGGCGCTTGTCGCCGGGGCGGTCCTCCCGGACGATCACGGCAGCCTGCACGACACCGTCGAGCGCGGCCAAAGCCGTTTGCACTTCGCCCAATTCGATCCGGTAGCCGCGGATCTTGACCTGGGCATCGGCGCGGCCGACGTACCGCAGCTGACCGTCATCGCCCCAGTACGCCAGGTCCCCCGTGCGGTACATCCGCTCACCGGGCTTGCCGAACGGGCACGGCACGAAACGTGATCCGGTCAGCGCGGTCCGGTGCAGATACCCGACACCGACGCCGGCGCCGGCCACGTAGAGTTCACCCACCACGCCGGGTTCCACCGGCTGCATCCAACCGTCCAGCACGAACAACGCCGCGCCGCTCGGAGGTGCGCCGATCGGCGCCGCGTCACCACCGGCTGTCAGCGGAGCGCTGATCGCCGCGTAGATCGTGGTCTCTGTCGGGCCGTAGCCATTGACCATCACCCGGTCCGGCGCCCACTTGTCGACGACTTCTGCAGGGCACGCCTCGCCGCCCATGACCAGTGCGCACGACTCCAGGCCCGTCATGTCCAACATGCCGATGGCAGAAGGGGTTTGGGTGAGTACGGTGACTCGTTCGGCGATCAGGAAGTCGTGGAATTCAGCCGGATCAGCGGCCACCGACTCGGGGACCACCACGAGTCGACCGCCACGCAGCAGTGCGGAGAAGATCTCCCACACCGAGAAGTCGAAGGCATAGGAATGCCAATGCGACCAGGCCTGCTCGGCCGGCAGGCCCGCGTCTTGCGACGCGATCAGCTGCGTCAGGTTCTGATGGGCAATCGCAACGCCTTTCGGCGTCCCGGTCGTGCCCGAGGTGTAGATGACGTAGGCGACGTCGTCGGGTTCGGGGCCCGCCGCGGCCGGCCAGTCATCGGGTCCGTCGAAACCGTCGAGTTCCCGCACGTCGATGACGACGCCGTCGAACCCGTCGAACCGATAAGCCAGTGCAGCAGTCGTGACGGCCGCGAACGGCGCGGAATCGCCCAGCATGAAAGCGATTCGGGAGGCAGGCAACGCCGGGTCGATCGGCAGGTATGCCGCGCCGGTCTTGAGCACGCCCAGGATCGTCACGATGGCCTCGGCCGAGCGTGGCAGCATCACCGCAACGCGCCGGCCCGGCCCCGCGCCGCGGTCGGCCAGCAGCTGAGCCATCCGGTCCGACGCGTGGTCCAGCTCGCGGTAGGTCAGTGCCCGGCCGTCGCCGCTGAGCGCCACCGCCTCCGGCACGCGAGCCACCTGATCGCCGAACAGCGCCGGAATCGACACCGGCGCGGCCGCCTCGGTGGCGAGCGCCGCCCAGTTTCCGAGCTCCGCCAGCCGGTCGTGGGCCGGTGCCCCCAGCAGTGGCAACGACGACAGACGCTGGGTCGGGTCGGCCGTCATCGCGGTCAGCACGCGGTCCAGCTGGTCCGCCAGTTCCACGACGTCGAGTTGCCGCGTGCCGAATGTCGTGACGGACAGCTCGTCGCCCGTGCCCGAGAACGCCAGCCCGGAGCCTCGGCCCAGACCCGAGATCAGCTGCGCCACCGCCGTGGCCTCGCCCAGCGGCACGGTGAACCCAGACGGGAGAAAGTCGACGACGATCCGGCCGGCACCCGCCCCGTGAATCTTGCGTTCCAGGGCCTGCACCGGAAAACGCTGATGCCGCACCGCTTCTCGGGTGCGGGTGTGCACGTGCGCGCAGAAGTCGGCGACCGTGACATCGGGGGAAACCTGCAGCACCAGCGGCACCACCCCGGCGACCATGCCGGGCAGTGTCTTCGACACCTGGAGCACGCGCCGCGTCACCGGCAGATCGAGCACCACCTCGTGCCCTACGGCCGCCCGGCCGCGCAGGACCAGCGCGCACGCCGCGATGAGCACCGTCGACCGGCGCACATCCCATGCCTCACAAAGCCGTTCCACCTCCGCCAACAATGCGGGGGCCAGCTGGATCGGCTCGGACGAGCCATCGACGGCACCCGCCGCGTCATCGGACTGAAGTTTGCGCGTGGTCTCCGACGGTAGGTTTGCCGTCCAGTAGGCCTCGTCCTCGGCGTAGTCCGCGGAAGCTTCGTAGGCCCCTTCGGAGTCGAGCAGGTCCTGCAGCGAAGTGAAGTAGGACGGCTGAATCGCCACGCCTGCAACAGCTTCCGAGTACACCGCGGCGATGCGCTGGCAGACCAGCGCCAGCCCGATGCCGTCGGCCACAATGTGGTGACAGCACACGAAGAAATAGGACTCGGCGTCGCCTGCGCGGAAGTACGCGAAGCGCAGCAGTGGACCGTCAAGCGGCATGGGGGTGCGCTGCAGTGCCGAAGCCATGGCGCGCGCCTCGGCCATCGGCCGGTCGGCATGGGTCAGGTCGATGACGGCCACTTCGATGTCGGCGACATCGAGCAGCCGCTGGCGCACCTGACCGCCCGATTCAGAGAAGGTCGCCAGCACTGGATCGGCTTCGCCGACGGCATGACGGATCGACTGCTCGAACAGCTCGAAATCGACTGCGCCGTCAATTTTTACGAAGATGCCGAGCTGCCACTCCGCAGCCGATTGACCGGTTTCCTGCGCGAGCCAGATGTCCAACTGCCCACGCGTAACGGGCAACGACGAATCGCCGAGATTCATCCCAAACCTTGAATTGCCGAACTATCCCGGAACAACCGAACGATCAGTGCCGCTGCCCAACCGCCAGTCGGTCACGCAAGGACTTCGGCCGGATGTCGGTCCACTCCCGCTCGATGAACTCCAGGCACGAGGCGCGGTCCGCCTCGCCGAACACCACTCGCCAGCCCGCCGGCACGTCAGCAAACGTCGGCCACAGGCTGTGTTGCTCTTCGTCGTTGATCAGCACGAAGAAGGATCCATTGTCGTCATCGAACGGGTTGGTGCTCATGGTGCTCCCAAAAGAATTGACGCTCAAGATAATTGGTCTTTGCTATTTCCGCTTGTCCCGTGGGCGAATGCTACATGCTTACGCTATGTCCACAAACGGGCGTCAATAAACTGACCCCGGCGAGCCGCGTCCGGGCAATCCGTCCGAAATCACCGACGCCGTAACGATTTTCGCGGCGTACTTTGCCTGATGACGACACCGGCGCCGACTTCCCTGGACATGCCACCTAATCGGCATTTGCGACAGTTAGCTGACTCCGTGTAACGGCGTTCCGGCAAGAAGAGTGCGGCCAGGCGTGTGCGGGAATGCCATTTCGCCGCAGTGAAGAGTAAAACGGCGGATCAGACCATGGCGCGGCGGCCGGCGAGGGCCCGGCCCAGCGTCAGCTCATCGGCGAACTCGAGGTCTCCGCCCATGGGCAAACCCGACGCGATACGCGTGACCGTCAGCCCCGGAATGTCCCGCAGCATGCGCACCAGGTACGTGGCGGTGGCCTCGCCCTCGGTGTTGGGATCGGTCGCGATGATCACCTCGACGATGTCCACACCGTCCACCCGCTGCCCAATCCTGTTGAGCAACTCACGAATTCGCAGTTGTTCCGGCCCCACCCCGGACAGCGGATCCAGCGCCCCGCCCAGGACGTGGTAGCGCCCGCGGAATTCGCGGGTGCGCTCCACCGCCTGGACGTCTTTGGGCTCCTCGACGACACACACCAACGAGCCGTCGCGGCGCGGGTCGCTGCAGATGCGGCACCGGTCGTCATCAGACACGTTGCCGCACACCGCACAGAACTTGACGCCGTCGCGTACCCGGCTCAGCACCGCCGTCAGCCGGTCGATGTCCGGCGGCTCCACCGACAACAAATGGAACGCGATGCGCTGGGCACTCTTCGGCCCGATGCCCGGCAGCTTGCCGAGCTCGTCGATCAAATCCTGTACGGGTCCTTCAAACACATCAGATCCCGGGCAGACCCATGCCCTGCATGCCACCGGCCAGCGGGCCGAGGCTCTGCTGTGCCATCAGGGTCACCTGCTCAGAGGCATCACTCAGGGCACCGACGATGAGGTCCTGCAGTGTCTCGATGTCATCGGGGTCGACGACCTTCGGGTCGATGGTCAGCCCGGTGATCTCACCGCTGCCTTGCATCGTGACCTTGACCAGTCCGCCGCCGGCCTGACCGGTCACCGTCGAGCTGGCCAGGGTCTCCTGGGCGGCAATGAGCTGCTGCTGCATCTGCTGCGCCTGAGCGAGCAGCGCGGACATATCAGGCTGGCCACCGGGTTGCATGACGATCCTCCCAAGGATGATTCGCGGCTCAGCCGCGACGGTCTGACTCGAGCCTAGTCGCCCGGCGGAACGCCGGACGACCGACTGGCCGCGACACAACTAGCCTTCGCTGCCCGATTGAAGGCTCAGCCCTCGACAACCTTCTTCAGGTTGCCCAGCACCTCGTCCTGAATCTTGCGCAGACCGAGCGGGGCGAAGGTCTTCTCGAAGAAGCCACCGATACCGCCGGCGCCCTGCCACGCGGTCTTGACGGTGACGGTCGAGCCGGTGCCCGCCGGGGCGACGGTCCAGGTGGTCACCATCGACGAGTTGGCGTCCTTCTCGATGACGCTCTTGCCGGCGACGTCGACGGTGGCCTTGACGTCACGCGAGCGCTTCTTGGTGGCCTGCAGCTTCCAGGTGGCGACGGTGCCGGCCCCCTGCCCACCCTCGAGCACCTGGTAGCCGCTGTAGTTCGACGAAAGGATCTTCGGGCGCACCGTCTGGTAGTCCGCGACCGCTGCCAGCACCTTCTCCGGCTCGGCGAGAATCAACACGGTGCTGGACGCACTGACCTGTCCCATCAGGCAAAACTCCTGTTCGTATGGCATCACTGTGCGGTCGCGAGGACCGCGGTCTCGGTCTAGCGTATATGCGTGACTGCTGTCACGACCGACCCGACGGCCGCCCACGAGGAGGCCGTTCAGCGACTGCTGGCCAGCTACCGGACCATCCCGCGGGGCGCGACGGTGCGGTTGGCGAAACCGACATCGAACCTGTTCCGGGCGCGTGCGCGAACCAAGACCAAGGGCCTGGACGTCTCCGGGCTCGACGGCGTCCTCGCCGTCGACACCGAGACCCGCACCGCGGACGTCCAGGGCATGTGCACCTACGAGACGCTGGTGGCGGCAACGCTGCCGTTCGGTCTGGCGCCGCTGGTCGTGCCGCAACTCAAGACCATCACCCTGGGCGGCGCCGTGACCGGGCTGGGAATCGAGTCGACGTCGTTCCGCAACGGCCTGCCGCATGAGTCCGTCCAGGAACTCGACATTCTCACCGGCGCCGGCGAACTGATCCGGGCGTCACCGCGCAGCCACTCCGATCTGTTCTACGCCTTTCCGAATTCCTATGGCACGCTCGGCTATTCGGTTCGGCTGCGCATCGAGCTGGAGCCAGTGCGGCCGTTCGTCAAACTGAGGCACCTGCGCTTTCACCGCCTGGCCGATCTGGTCGGCGCGCTGCAGCGCATCCTCGACACCGGAGGCTACGACGGCGTCCCCGTGGACTACCTCGACGGTGTTGTGTTCGGACCCGACGAGAGCTACCTGTGCCTGGGCATGAAGACCGGGACAGACGGCCCGGTCAGCGATTACACCGGCCAGCACATCTTCTATCGCTCCATCCAGCACGACTCCGGCGAGCAGCACGACCGGCTGACCACCCAGGACTATCTCTGGCGCTGGGACACCGACTGGTTCTGGTGTTCCGAGGCCTTCGGCGCGCAACGCCCGCTCGTCCGGCGGCTGTGGCCCCGCCGATACCGGCGCAGCAGCGTCTACTGGAAGCTGGTCGGTCTGGACCAGCGTTTCCACATCGCCGACCGGATCGAGCGGCGCAGCATCCTGGCCCCGAAGCAGCCCCTGCGAGAGCGCGTGGTGCAGGACGTGGAGGTGCCGGTCGACCACGTCGTCGACTTTCTCGAGTGGTTCCTGGCGCGGGTCCCCATCACCCCGATCTGGTTGTGCCCGTTGCGGTTACGTGGCGATACCCGCTGGCCGCTCTACCCCATCGAACCCCACCGCCACTACGTCAATCTCGGGTTCTGGTCGTCGGTCCCGGCCGGACGGGTGGCAGGCGAGACCAACCGGCTGATCGAGCACAAGGTCGACGAGTTGGACGGCCACAAATCCCTGTACTCCGAGTCGTTCTATTCGCCCGAGGATTTCGACCGGCGGTACGGCGGCGCGGAGTACCAGAAGGTCAAGAACGTTTACGACCCTGAATCACGGCTACTAGGTCTGTATGCGAAGGCGGTACAACGGCAATGACGACAACTGACGACCGCGGTACGACCGACGGCAAGCTCACCCTGGCCGAAGTGCTGGAGAGCTTCTCGAGTGGTCGGCTGCCGCTCAAATTCGAAGCCTACGACGGCAGTTCAGCCGGCCCGGAGGACGCCGAACTGGGACTGAGTCTGCTCACCCCGCGCGGCACCACCTACCTGGCGACCGCGCCCGGCGACCTCGGCTTGGCGCGCGCCTACGTCTCGGGTGACCTCGTCGCCGTCGGGGTGCATCCGGGCGACCCCTACGAACTCATCAAGGCGCTGGGCGACAAGGTCGAATTCAAGCGTCCGCCGCTCCGAGTGCTGGCGAACATCGTCCGCTCGATCGGGTTCGAGCACCTGCTGCCCATCGCCCCACCGCCGCAGGAGGCGCTGCCGAGGTGGCGCCGTATGGCGGAAGGGCTGCGGCACAGCCGAATCCGGGACGCCGAGGCCATCCACCATCACTACGACGTGTCGAATGCGTTCTATGAGCGGGTGCTGGGCCCATCGATGACCTACACGTGCGCCTGCTACCCGCGGCCCGACGCCACACTCGAAGAAGCGCAGGAGAACAAGTACCGGCTGGTGTTCGACAAGCTGCGGTTGCAGCCCGGCGACCGGCTGCTCGACGTCGGCTGCGGCTGGGGCGGCATGGTCCGGTACGCCGCCCGACACGGGGTCCGGGCCACCGGCGTGACACTGTCCGCCGAGCAGGCCGACTGGGCCCAGCGCGCCATCACCGACGAAGGCCTGACCGACCTCGCGCGTGTCGTGCACGGCGACTACCGCGACGTGCGGGAGGACGGCTTCGACGCGGTGTCCTCGATCGGCCTGACCGAGCACATCGGCGTCGCCAACTACCCGGCGTACTTCCGATTCCTCCGCGAACGGCTCCGGACCGGCGGGCTGCTGCTCAACCACTGCATCACCCGGCCGCACAACCGTCCCGGGAACATCGGCGGATTCATCGACCGCTACGTCTTCCCCGACGGGGAACTGACCGGCTCGGGCCGCATCATCGCCACTGCCCAGGACGCCGGACTGGAGGTCTTGCACGAGGAGAACCTGCGCCAGCACTACGCCCTGACACTGCGCGACTGGTGCGCCAACCTGGTCCGGAACTGGGACGACGCGGTGGCCGAGGTCGGCCTGGCCACGGCCAAGGTCTGGGGCATGTACATGGCCGGCTCCCGGGTGGGTTTCGAGACCAATGTGGTTCAGCTGCACCAGGTTCTGGCCGTCAAGCTGGACGAGCACGGCGCCGACGGCGGGCTGCCGCTGCGGCCGTGGTGGACGCCCTGACTACTCGCCGATGGGCCGGGCGCCCAGCTCGCTCTTGAGCAGTTCCAGCGCCACTTCTTCCGGGTCGCGCCGGGGCACGTCCGCGCCGCGGTCGTTGGCGGCGTCGGCCAGCATGTCCTCTTCTTCGGCGCGCTCCACGGCAGCCTGCTGCTCAGGCGTCGGGGCGGCAGCCCGTGGCGCTGCCGGCGCAGCAGCACCGGCAGGCGGCGCTCCGGCGGCGCCCGCGGGCGCCGCACCGGCGTCGCACCGCACCCGCCAGTTCACCCCGAGCGCATCCTTGAGGGCCTCGCGGATGACGTCGCCGTTGTGCTGCTCGCTGAGCCGTCTCGCCAGCGGCGGGGCCGGGTGTGCCAGCACCAGGGTGTCGCCCTCGATGCCGCGCACGGTCGCCTCCATGAGCATGGCTTCCAGCGAACGGCTGCGGGCACGGACCTTCTCGCGCACCGTCGTCCACATGGCTCGCACCGCGGCGGCATCGGGTTCGCCGGGTGTCGCCGCGGCCGGGGCGGCCACTGGTTCGGCAGCCGGCGGGGCGACGGGTTCGGGTGATGTTTCACGTTGAACCGGCGCAGGTTCGGGGGCCGGACGGGGCTCGGGCCCCGGCGCGGGCGGGACCGGTGGTGCCGGCGGCGTCGGTGGCGGGACCGGATCGGCAGCCGAAACCGATTGCGGCGCTTGGCTTCTCCGCATGAACTGCCGATTTCCTGCCGCAGCGGGCGAGGCCTCGGCGAACGGCTCGCCGGCCGCGGTCGGCGCGGGGGCGGGCGCCGCGACCGGAGCGGGACGCGGCGCGGCCGCAATCGGAGCCCCCTCGGAGGCCGGGATCGAGACGTTCATCCGGGTCTCGATGCGCTCGATGCGTTGCAGCAGAGCGGCTTCGGTGTCACTGGCCGACGGCAGCAGCAGCCGGGCGCACACCACTTCGAGCAGCAGGCGGGGTGCCGTCGCGCCACGCATCTCCCCCAGCCCGGCGTGCATCACCTCGGCGTAGCGGGTCAGCGTCGCGGTGCCGATCTGGGCGGCCTGGTCCCGCATGCGCTCCAGGACGTCATCGGGCGCGTCGACCACACCGCGGGCCGCGGCATCCGGAACCACTTGCAGGACAATCAGATCCCGGAAGCGCTCCAGCAGGTCGGTGCCGAAGCGGCGGGGGTCGTGCCCGGCGTCGATCACCGACTCGACGGCTCCGAACAACGCCGCGCCGTCGCCGGCGGCCAGCGCGTCGACGGCGCGGTCGATCAGCGCAAGGTCGGTGGCGCCCAGCAGCGACAGCGCCCGCTGGTAGACGACGCGGTTCTGCTCGGCACCGGCCAGCAGCTGGTCGAGCACCGACAACGTGTCACGCGGCGAGCCGCCGCCGGCCCGGATGACCAAGGGGTACACCGCGTCGTCGACGCCGACGTCCTCCTGGGCGCAGATTTTCTCCAGCAGGCCGCGCATGGTCTTCGGCGGCAGCAGCCGGAACGGGTAGTGATGGGTACGCGACCGGATGGTCGGCAGCACCTTCTCGGGCTCCGTCGTCGCGAACACGAAGATCAGGTGCTCCGGCGGCTCCTCGACGATCTTGAGCAGCGCGTTGAAGCCGGCATTGGTCACCATGTGCGCTTCGTCGATGATGAAGATGCGGTAGCGCGACTGCGCCGGCGCATAGAAGGCCCGGTCCCGGAGTTCACGGGTGTCGTCGACACCACCGTGGCTGGCCGCGTCGAGCTCGACGACGTCGATGTTGCCCGGCCCGTTCGGTGCGAGCGCCACGCACGAATGGCACTCGCCGCACGGATTGGCCGTCGGCCCCTGCTCACAGTTCAGCGAGCGGGCCAGGATGCGCGCCGACGACGTCTTGCCGCAGCCACGCGGCCCGGAGAACAGGTAGGCGTGGTTGATCCGGCCCGATTCCAGCGCGTTGCACAACGGCTCGGTGACATGCTCCTGCCCGACTACCTCAGCGAAACTTGCCGGTCGGTACTTGCGGTAGAGAGCCACGGAAGAAGGCTACCGAGCGGGTCCGACTCGTGCTCTGGTGCCGTTGACTGCGAATCCACCACACTGGCACGCATGGCACTGTTCGGACGCTCAGGCGAACTCTCGTACGACGATCTATTGAATCGGATCACCGAATTGGAGCGCCGGGTCGCGGTCTTGGAACGTGCCGCCCACGGCAGCAGCGTGAGCCCAGCCCCGCCGACCAGACCACAACCATCCGCAGGTCCCGGTGTAAGCCCCGAAGTCCTGCGACTGGCCGCGGCCGGCCAGAAGATCCAGGCCATCAAACGGCTGCGCGAGGAAACCGGCCTCGGCCTGAAACAGGCCAAGGACATCGTCGACCGGCTGTAGCGGGCTACCAGCCACGTCGGCCGCCACAACGTCGTTGACCCTGCCGCCACGGCGACTCCCAGTCGCACAAATGCGCACTGAGTACAGGATCAATGCGCAGAGCAGGCAGGGCCTCAGTCCGTCAGCAGTACCTCGGTGGCGGCCAGCAGCGCGCACGTCGCCAGGCCGTCGATGGCGACCCGCAGATCGGGCAGCGACGGGAAGGTCGGGGCGATCCGGATGTTCTTGTCGTCCGGGTCCTTCTTGTACGGGAAGGACGCGCCGGCCGCGGTCACCGCGATGCCGGCGTCCTTGGCCAGCGCCACCGTGCGCTTCGCGGTGCCCGGCCACACGTCCAGGCTGACGAAGTAGCCGCCCTTGGGGTCGGTCCACGATGCGATCTTCGACTCGCTGAGCCGCTCGTCGAGAATCTCGGCGACCGCCGCGAACTTGGGCGCCAGCAGCGCCTGGTGCCGCTGCATGTGCAGCCGCACGCCGTCGGCGTCGCCGAAGAAACGGACATGCCGCAGCTGGTTGACCTTGTCCGGGCCGATGGTCTTCTTCTCGGCGTGCTGCAGGTACCACGCGATGTTGCCGAGCGAGCCGCCGAAGAAGCTGACGCCGCCCCCGGCGAAGGTGATCTTGGACGTCGAGGCGAACACGTACGGCCGGTTCGGGTTGCCCGCGGTGGTGGCCAGGCCGACGATGTCGATGTTCGGGACGGATTCGTGCGTCAGCGTGTGGACGGCGTAGGCATTGTCCCAGAACAGCCGGAAATCCGGTGCGGCCGTTTGCATCTGGACCAGGCGCCGGGTGACTTCCCAGGAGTAGGTGATGCCGGTCGGGTTGCCGAAGACCGGCACGCACCACATGCCCTTGATCGCCGGGTCGGCGGCGACCAGTTCCTCGATGAGGTCGACGTCGGGGCCGTCCTCGAGCATCGGGACCGGGATCATCTCGATGCCGAAGCTCTCGGTGATCGCGAAGTGACGGTCATACCCGGGCGACGGGCACAGGAACTTCAGGACGGGCTCCTGAACCCACGGGCGCGGCGAATCGACACCACCGTGCAGCAGCGAGAACACGATGACGTCGTGCATCAGCTCGAGGCTGGCGTTGTTGCCGGCGATCAGGTTCTGCACCGGCAGGCCGAGCAGCTCGCCGAAGATGGCCCGCAGCTCGGGCAGGCCGTGCAGGCCGCCGTAGTTGCGGGTGTCGGTGCCGGTGCCGTCGAGGTAGGAGCCCGGGGTATCGCCCGGCAGGCCGAGCATCGCGTTCGACAGGTCGAGCTGCTCTGCCGACGGCTTGCCGCGGGTCAGGTCGAGCGTCAGGTTGCGGGCCTGCAGTTCGGCGTAATTGCGCTGTTGCAGATCGTGCTGGGCCTGCAATTCGTCACGGCCGAGGGACAGAAACGACACGGCGCGCCTTTCGCATCAGATCGCGAAAACATAGGGGACCCCGCGCACCCGCCAGAGCCCGTTGACCCTTGCTGCCTTCCAGCCCTGGGGGAGTTCACAGGATGGACGCCGCGCGGGGTCCGGCCACGAGTGTAGTACCCACCCAGTGGCACGCCGGTAGGGCATCGGATCCGGGTCGGGTACCCTTGTCGACGGAGGATTCGCCTAGTGGCCTATGGCGCTCGCCTGGAACGCGGGTTGGGTTAACAGCCCTCAGGGGTTCAAATCCCCTATCCTCCGCACTCGGTCCGGGGTGCGACCTGCTGATCAGCGGGTCGCACCCCGGCCCCACATCGAAGCGAAAACCTCGAGGAGCAGCATGCGGCGGCCGGTAGCGATCCTTTGGCACGCGTCGTTCCTGGTGCTCGCCGGACTGCTGTTCTTCTTCTTCGCACTGCCCCGCTGGAATGAGCTGACCGGCGATTGGTCGCACACCCTCGGCACCGCGATGCGCATCGTCTGCGGCCTGATCGTCGCGTTGTCTGCCCTGCCGGTGCTGTTCACCCGCCAGCGCACGGCCCGGCCCGAGTACGGCACCCCGCAGCTGGCGCTGTCCCTGCGTACCTGGTCGATCGTGCTGCACATCGTGGCCGGCGTGCTGATCGTCGGCGCCGCGATCAGCGAGATCTGGCTGACCCTGGATCAGGCCGGCACCTGGCTGTTCGGCATCTACGGCGGCGCCGCCGGCCTGGCGCTGATCGCCGCCCTGGCGTTCTACCTGGCCTTTGTCGCCGAGCTGCCGCCACCGCCGCCGGCGCCGCTGAAGGTCAAGGACGGCACGCGCCGCGGCCGGCACACGGACGCCGAGGCGGGCGATGAGGCCCCGGCCGTCACCGCCGAAGCCGGCGACGAGGCCGAAGAGACCACCACCGAGGCCGGCGACGACGCGGCCGAGGCAGCCAGCACCGACGACACCGGTAACGCCGACGACGCCGAGACCGATGAAGCGGCCAAGAAGTCCGGCGAAGAGACCGCCGACACCAAAGAGGACGAGGCTGAAGAAAAGGCCACTGAAGACGCCCCCGCCGGTAAGCTGCGCAACCGCCGCACCGGCAAGGGTTCCGGGTTGTTCGGGCGCGGAGCCTAAGGGCCTCAGTCTCAGGGTCATCACCTCGCAGTCCGGAGGACAGCACATGGGCGGGTTCCGCTTCTGCGGTCGGCTCGGCACCGCGGTCACCGCGGCAGCCGTTGCCATGGCCACCATCAGCGTCACGCCTGCCGCCCACGCGGACCCGGCCGCCGTCGAACCCGCCACCGCGCGCGTCGACACCATCATCAACTACCAGCACGCCATCGGCGCCGGTACCGGCTTTGTGCTGGACCCGGGTGGCGCGCTGCTGACGAACTTCCACGTCGTGCAGGGCGCCGACAAGGTGACCGCCACCGTAGGCGGCAAGCCGTACCGAGCGGACCTGGTCGGCTACGACCGGCATCACGACATCGCGGTGCTGCAGTTGCGCGGCGTCGCCGACCTGCCGGTCGCGCCGATCGGCGACTCCGCGCAACTGGCCGTGGGCGACGAGGTCGTCGCGCTGGGGAACGCCGACGGCAGTGGCAGCTCACTGACCCACGAGGCCGGCCACGTCATCGGGCTGAACCGCACCATCAGCGCCAAGGACGAGCTGACGGGCAGTGCTGAGCAGGTGACCGGGCTGATCCAGTTCGCGGCCCCGGTCCGGGCCGGCGATTCGGGCGGCCCGCTGGTTTCCGCCGACGGCCGGGTGGTCGGCATGACGACGGCGGCAACGCTGAACTACCACATGGGCCCGGGCGGCGAGGGCTTCGCGATCCCGATCAACGAGGCGATGGCGACAGCCGCGCAGATCCGCGCAGGTGCTGCGTCCAACACCATTCACATCGGGCAGCCGACGCTGCTCGGTGTCGGCGTGGGCGGCACCGATGAGCAATCGCAGCTGCCCGGCGTGCTGATCCGCGATGTGATCGGTGGCGGGCCCGCGCAAATCGCCGGGATGGTTCCGGGTGACGTACTGGTGAGCATCGACGCCGTGACGGTGAGCTCGGCCGGCGCATTGACCAGCGTGCTGGACAGGCACTACCCCGGCGACGTCGTCGAGCTGTTCTGGATCGACCGCGCGGGGCAGCAGCACACCGGCAAGGCCGTACTGACGTCCTGACACGTAACTTTCTGGCAAAAAAATCTACTAGCTCGTCAAAGTAGCTGGATACCGGCACTGACCGGGTACGTCCCGTAATGGCGATTTGCCACCGCTCCGCGACGTGTCGTAATGCCGTTCCACTGGCTGCCGAGGCCCTTGGCGGGGGCATTTTCGCGGGTTAGATTGGCGACACATTCAACCGGAAATGAGCCGTAGGTCACAGCCGTTGCCGCGGCGGTTACCCGGGTCGAGGGGGAGTAGCCAGTGGTCCACCTCTACGTGGAGGCGTACGCAGCCATCTGGGCTGCGGTGACCCTGGCGACGTATCTCGTCGGCCGCCGGTTCAGCGACGACGAGCAACCGGACCACCAGATCCTCACCAGCGTGCTGGCCGGAGCGTTGTGGCCCGTCGTCGTGGTCGGCCTCATCGAGGCGTTCACCGTCACATTGATGTCCGGCAGCCACGCCTGGCGCGATCCGGCACCTGTCGAACCGGCGTATGTCACCAGCGTCGCGCCCCTGCTGTAGACCTCGACCCGGAACGCTCAAGCCACCCCGCGCACGTGGGATGCGGACGCCCCGATGTTGGCCTGCTCGGCACCGATCATCGTGTACAGCAGCGCTTTCTGCTCGCGCAACCCGCGGTCGGCAGCGCGGTCCGAACCGCCCGGAAGGAGCAGCGCCGCGATGCTGCGCATGCCGTTGACCGGGATGCGCAGCACCGGATACCAGGGCGGCATGTAGGCCGGCAGCCCCAGCGTGCGCATCACCCGCGGGCCCAGGAAGGCCGTCGTGACCGACAGGTGCTGCGCCCACGCCAGCCGTCGACGAAGACCGGCGGCTCCGCGGTAATGCCAGGTCAGCGGGTCGCGCGCCATCGGCACCGACAACTGCCTGGTGGTCTCGTCGGACACGGCCAGCGCGGTGGACGTGTGGTAGAGGATGCGGACGCTGTCGCGGAACGAGCGCGGCAGCCATTCGTCCTGCACCCCCATCAGCCAGCCCACGTAGCGCGTGAGGTGGGCGATGCTGTTCAACTCGGCAGGCGTGGCCACGATGCCCATGGCCAGGCCACCGAGAACCGGCGCGATCAGCGCACCGACCAGCGTCGCCGCCATGTCGGTCTGATTGACGGGCAGGCCCCACTGCTCGGGCTGCCAATCCGGCAGCGCCTGCACGTGCCCGCGCACCATGGCGTGGACGAACCGGACGCGGATCGTGGACCGGTACCCCGAACCGAACTTGTCCAGCCCGCCGTCGTCGATCACATCGAGCGCCCATTGCATGGTCTCGGCGAACCGCTGGTTGGACCCCTTCTCCAGGGCGCCGGTCCGGAGCAGGGTCTGGTTGAAACCGGAGAACTGGTAGCCGCCGAGCAGCGCCACGTCGCGGGCGATGTACATGCCGTCGGCGCCGCCACGTCGCAACGTCCGCTGCCCGATCCGCAGCGCCTCGCGGTCGACCCAGTCAGGCGTGACCTCGATCGATTCGAAGAACCGGCGCAGCGGCTCCGGCGCCTCTGGCACGCTGGCGATACCGCCGGAGAGGGCACGGTCGAACAGCGGCCGCAACTGCTTCGTCCCCGCCTCCGACATCCAGGCGACCAGTGAATCCATGGGTTCATCGCCGACGTTGAGGCGTTCCCCCAATCGCTGCCACTGCGCCGAATCAGGTTTCCCGATGGCCAGCATCGCGGCGAACGAACTGATTGCGGCGGGTACCGGTTGCGGCCGATCGGGATGGCGCGCCGGGATCGGCAGGGACATCGTGCTCACTCCTTGTCACCGTTGACAACGTGTGTAGTCAAAACTAGGCGGTACCGGTGGTCTCGTCAATGGCCAAACGAGCGCGAGCGCATAGGCTGGCCCCATGTGGCGGGGAGAACAGTCCAGGAACCAGCGTCGGACCACCGTGGCGACCGCGATCACAGCGCTCGGGATCGGCACAGGCGTAGCGCTCGGCGCGGCGCCAGCGGCGACGGCGGCCGACGCCCCCGACCAGGTTGCGACGACGGCCATCGACGACATCGCGGCGGGCAACTACGCCGCCGTCACCGCGCGGTTCGACCCGGAGCTGCAGAAGAGATTGTCTCCCAAGGCATTACAGCAGGCGTGGGACGGCTACCAGCGCACATTCGGGGCGTTTCAGTCCCACGGCGGCCCTGAGGACACGCCCCGCGGCGAGCTCACCGTGGTGAACGTCCCGCTGCAGATGGATCGCATGCCCGGACAGTTCCGGGTGAAGATTCACCCCGACGGCACCATCGCGGGCGTGTACTTCCTGCGGGAGGGCGTGCCGGTCCCCTGACCGTCACGGCAAGCGTGGGTCGATCAGCGTGACCCCGACGGGACTGGCGGCCCCGAACTCCGGCAGCAGGCGCGCGCCTTCGGTCAGCCCGACCACCCGCTCGACGAGCGCCTGCGGACGCAGCTTGCCCGCGGCGACCTGGGCCAGCATCTCGGGATAGTCCGCGCTGGCCATGCCGTGCGAGCCCAAAACGTCCAATTCCCAAGCGATTACGCGGTCCATGGGCACCTGCGGATGTCCGTCGACGTTGGGCAGCAGGCCCACCTGCACGTGTCGGCCCCGCCTGCGCAGGCTGTGGATCGCGTCGCCGCACGTCCCCGCGGTACCCACCGCGTCGACCGCGACATGACTGCCACCACCGGTGATGTCGTGCACCGCGGGAGCCACCTCGGCACCATTCGCGAGCACGGTTTCGGTGGCGCCGAGACTCCGCGCGAGTTCCAGCGCCGCCGGGGTGCGGTCGACGGCGATGACATTGGCACCGGCGGCGGCTGCCACCTGGACCGCGCTGAGCCCCACACCCCCGACGCCGATCACCGTGACCCACTCGCCAGGCTGGACCTTAGCCCGGGCCCGCAGTGCGCGGTAGGCGGTGGCGAACCGGCAACCCAGCGCGGCCGCCGCGGCGTCATCGATATCTTCCGACACCGCAACGAGATTCGTGTCCGCCGCGTGCAGGGCCACATATTCACCGAACGAGCCCCAATGGGTGAATCCCGGCTGTGTCTGGTCGGGACACACCTGCGCCTGGCCCCCGGCACACCATTCGCAGGTGCCGCACCCGCACACGAACGGTGTGGTGACCCGGTCACCGATACGCCAACGCCGGACGTCGGCGCCGACGGCGACCACTTCCCCGACCAGTTCGTGCCCGGGCACATGCGGAAGAGCGACACCGTCGTCGTGCCCGGCCCACGCGTGCCAGTCACTGCGGCACAGCCCCGTCGCCTGCACCCGCACCACGACCCCGCCCGGCGACGGCGTCGGGTCCGCGACCGACCGGACGTCCACTGGCCCACCGAACTGCTCGAAGATCACCGCGCGCATCAGGTCATCGTCCCCCGCGTATCACGGCGCGGCGCAGGCACCCCCGCGCCGGGGACGAGCCGGTGGCACGGCAGCGAGCAACGCGCGGGTGTACTCGTGTTGCGGATCCGCGAACAGCTCAGCGGCAGAACGGTATTCCACCGATTCACCGCCGCGCAGCACCAGCACGTCATGGCTCATCCGCTCGATCACCGCCAGGTCGTGGCCGATGAACAGGTAGGTCAGGCCACGTTCCTGCTGCAGCCGGGTCAGCAGGTCGAGCACCTTGGCCTGCACCGACACATCGAGTGATGCGGTGGCCTCGTCGAGGATCAGAAGCTCGGGCTCCACTGCGAGCGCCCGGGCGATGTTGACCCGCTGCCGCTCGCCGCCGGACAGTTCGTGCGGATACCGCGCCGCGTAGTCGGCCGGAAGCTCGACGGAGTCGAGCAGTTCGCGCACCCGCGCCTTCCGGTCTCGGGCCCGCGCCGACATGGGCTCGGCGATCGAAACACCCACCGGAATACGCGGATTCAGCGACGAGAACGAATCCTGGAACACCAGCCCGACGCGGCGGCGGACGGCCCTGCGGTCCCGGCGCTTGACGGTCAACACATCCGTTCCGTCGAGCAGCGCCCGACCTCCGTCAGGTTTGACCAGACCGGTCAGGGCCGCGGCCACGGTCGACTTCCCCGACCCCGACTCCCCCACCAGACCGAGCGTCGTCCCTTGCCGGATGTGGAACGACACGTCCTTGACCGCGTGGACCACCATCCGGCCTGTCGGTGTGGTGACGGGGAACCTGACGTCGAGGCCAGAGACATCGAGCAGGGTCGCGGTATCCGGTGTGTCGCGCACCGGGTGGCCCAAAACCGGCCTGGCATCAAGCAATTCGCGGGTATATGCCTGCTGCGGTGCGTCGAAGAGCGCGTCGACGGACGCCTGTTCGACAGCCTCGCCGTCGCGCAGCACGGTCACCGTGTCGGCAACTTCGCCGATCACGCCGAGGTCGTGACTGATCCACACGACGGCGGCGCCGAACTCACGCTGCAACTCCCGCACCAGGGCGATGATCTGTGCCTGCGTCGTGACGTCCAGGGCCGTGGTCGGTTCGTCGGCGATCAGCAGCTCGGGGTCGCAGGCCAGAGCGATCGCGATCATCACGCGCTGCCGCTGACCGCCGGAAAGCTGATGTGGATAGCTGCGCAACCGGCGCGATGCGTCAGGTAGCCCCACGGCCTCGAGCAGTTCCAGCGCACGTGCCCGGGCCTGCCGTCGGGTCAGATTCTTGTGTTTCTCAAGCGATTCGGTGATCTGCCGTTCGATGGTCAGCAGCGGGTTCAGCGATGTCCCCGGATCCTGGAAGACGAAGCCGATCCGTCCGCCGTGCACGCGACGCAGTGTGCGGGCCGGCGCTCCGACGAGTTCCTGTTGTCCGGCAAGGACACTCGAGCCGGTGACGACCGCACCCGGCGCGTCGAGCAGGCCGGTGGCGGCCAGCACCGTCGTCGACTTGCCGGAACCGGATTCACCGACGATGCCGAGGGTCTGCTCGGGCTCCACCGTCAGCGAGACGCCGCGCACGATGTCACGGTGTCCGATCCGGACGGACAGGTTGTCGACCACCAGCACGCTCATGACCGCCGCCTAGCCTCGATCATGGTGCGCTGCTTCGGATCCAGCACATCACGGAGCCCGTCACCGAGCAGGTTGCACGCCAGCACGATGACCACGATGGCCGCGCCGGGGAACACCGCCATCCACCACGCCAGCGTGACGAAGCCCTGGGAATCGAAGATCATCCGGCCCAGCGAGGGCTGTGGCGGCTGGATCCCCAGCCCCAGGAAGGACAGCGCGGCCTCGGACAGGATGGCGAACGCCAGCGACAGGGACGTCTGGACGATGAGCGGTCCGGTGATGTTCGGCAGGACGTGCCGCGCCAGGATGTAGGCCGCGGGGGTACCCATGGTGCGCGACACCGCCACGTACGGCTCCTCCCGCACCGCCAGGGTGCTGGCACGCGCCACCCGGGCGAAGATCGGCACATAAACGATGCCGATCGCGGCGATCGTCGTGCCCAGGCCCGGACCCAGCACCGCGACGATCGCCATCGCCAGCAACAGCACCGGGAACGCGAACATCACGTCGACGGCGCGCATCACCACGGTGTCCAGCCAGCCGCCCCGATACCCGGCGCTGACACCCAGCGCCGTGCCGACCACGGCCGCGCACGCCACGCTGACCACCGCGACCGTCATCGACGCCTGGAGACCCGTCAGCACCCGTGACAACACATCGCGGCCCAGTTCGTCGGTGCCGAACCAGTGCGCGCCGTTCGGCGGCCGTAGCGCCTGCGGGACGTCGACGTCGTTGATGCCGTACGGCACCAGCCAACCGGCGCCCACCGCGATGACCACGGCGACGACCACGACCGCGGCGCTGAGCGCCGTGACGGGATTGGCAGGCAGTTTCATGACAACCGAATCCGCGGATCGACAAGTGCGTACAACACATCCACCACCAGATTGACCGCCAGGAACAGTACGGCGATCAGCAATACCGCACCCTGGATGACGGGATAGTCGCGCGCGGCCACCGACAGGTAGACCAGCCGGCCCAAGCCCGGCCAGGCGAACACCACCTCGACCACGATGACGCCGCCGAGGATCGTCGCCAGCTGGATGCCGGTGATGGTGAGAATCGGCACCAGGGCGTTGCGCACGACGTGCCGCAGCGTGATCACCCGCGGGGACAGACCTTTCGAGCGCGCGGTCCGCACGTATCCCATCGCGGACACCTCCAGCACCGCGGACCGGACATAGCGGGTCATGATCGCGGCGGCCACCAAACCGACGGTGAGACCCGGCAGGACCACGTGGCGCGCCCAGCCGACGGGATCGTCGAACAGCGGCCGGTAGCCCGATGTCGGGAACCAGCCCAAGGTCGTGGAGAACAGCGAGATGAGCAGGATGCCCAGCCAGAAGTCCGGGACGGACACCCCGAATTGGCTTGTGACACGGACGATCACGTCGCTGAGCCGGCCTTGGTGCGACGCCGCGTAGATGCCGGCGGGCAGCGCGATCACCAGGGCCAGCACGATGCCGACGACGGCGAGTGACACCGTGGCCGGTAAACGCTCGGCCAGCACCTGGGCCACGGGATCGCCGTTCCGGAAACTGACACCCAGATTCCCCGTCGCCGCATGGCCGAGATAGCTGACGAATTGGGCAGGCAACGGCCGGTCCAGTCCGCTCGCGTGCCGCAGCGCGTCATACGCCTCGGGGGTGTACCGCGTCCCCAACGCGATGCGCACCGGGTCGCCGGGAACCAGATGCACCAGGGCGAATACCACGATCAGCACACCCACCAGAACCACCAGTGAGTAGACGAGCCGACGGGCGAGGAACCGCAGGATGGTCATTGCCGGCCCCCAGCGAGGACTGCGTCCCGGAATCGGATTGCCTTGTCGCGCCTGGCCTCATATCCGGTGAGCTTCGGCGACCAGGCCTGCACCACCGCCGGGTTGTACAGGTAGAGATAGCTGACCTCGTCGGCGATGAGCGTCGCGGCCTGTGCGTAATCCTGGTGCCGCACTTGTTGATCGGTCTCGGTCCGGCCGGCATCGAGCAGCGCGTCGACGCGCGGGTCGGAAAATTTCTGGGCGTTGCTCGCACCCCCGGTGTGGTGCTGCGCGTAGTAGAAATCGTCCGGGTCGATGTTGCCGAGCCAGCCCATCATCAGCATGTCGAAGTGGCCGTTGTGTTGCTCGTCGAGCCACGTGCCGAAGTCGACGGTGCGGATGCCGACCTTGATACCAAGGGGCGCAAGGTTGTCGGCGATCACCTGGGCCGCGGTCACCGTCTGCGGATACTCGCTGGTGACCAGCAGGTCCATGGCCGTCGGAGCCGCACCGGCCTGCTGCAACAGCTGCTTGGCGTGGTCGATGTCGTAGCGGTAGTTGTCGTAGGGCGTGTACCACGGGTTGCCCCGTGGGATCGCCAGCTGATTGGCCTGCGCCGCGCCGTAACTGGTGGCCTGCACAATCGACGCCCGGTCGACGGCATAGGCGATGGCCTGCCGCACGCGGACGTCCTGCCAGGGCGGCCGGGCCTCGTTGAGGGCCAGGTACCAGTAGTCGTTGCTCGGCGTCACCGCCAGGTGAATGGAATCATCGCCCCGCAGCTGGGCCACCCGCTGCGGGGGCACCGCATCGGTCCAGTCGATCTCAGCGGCCTGCAGCGCCGACAGCGCCGTCGACGGCTCGCTGATGAAGCGGAACGTCACACCCGGAATCCGTGGCGCCCCGGCCCAGTAACGCGGATTTGCGCGCAGCGTGATCGCATCGCCGCTGCGCTGGCTGACGAAGGCGAACGGCCCGGTGCCGATGGGGTGGCTCGCGATCTGCCCGTCCTCGACGTTGCGGCGCTGCACGATCGCCGCGCCTTTGAACCCGCCGAGATTCGTCAGCAGGTTCGGCGTCGGATGGGCGACGGTGATCCTGACCGTGTGGTCGTCGGTCGCGGTGACGTCGGTGACGGCGCTGAGCTTGTCGGCGTTCGCCAGCTTGCCGTCGATGATCCGGCGGTAAGAGTAGACGACGTCGGACGCGGTGAGCGGACTGCCGTCGTGGAACGTCACCCCGGGTCGTAGGTGGAACGTCCATGCCAGTTGATCAGGCGAGATGTCCCACGACTGCGCGAGAGCGGGCCGCATGATCAGATCGGCGTCCGGTTCCACCAGGGTGTCGAAGACGTTCTCGAGGACCTCGAAGGAGAAGTACGCGCTGGTCTTCTGCGGGTCGAGCTGGTCGGGTTCGCCGGAGATCGCGGCGACCAGGTAACCCGCGTCCTGGCCCAGGTCAACGCGGTGTGCGGGCGCGCAGGCCGCCGCAAAAAGGACAGAAACGGCAGCGAGCACGGCCGTAACCAGTCGCATGTCCGTCACTTCCCGGCCGGGCCGGCAGACAGCGGAAGCCGGCGTACTCCAGTGGGTTTTCCATACCCGCCGAACCACCGATTTACACCTGACATCGATATGCGCTGTTCAGGGTGCACACCGGCATCTGTCTGAGCTAAGATTCGCGGCGGACGTTTCTTCCTAACGTCCTGCTCTACATGAGAGAAGTTGGTATATGCCACAGGGAACTGTGAAATGGTTTAACAGTGAGAAGGGCTTCGGCTTCATCACTCCGGACGACGGCAGCAAGGACTTGTTCGTCCATTACTCGGAGATCAAGAGCAACGGCTTCCGCACCCTCGATGAGGGCCAGCGAGTCGAGTTCGAGGTCGGTCAGGGCAGCAAGGGCCCGGCTGCGACCGGAGTTACTGCGGTCTAACTGAGCTGCAAAGCTCAGCGGGCTGGTGCGGAACGTTTCGCGCCAGCCCACAATTCTTTCTCCACGCTGTCGGCGGATGCTCAGGCCTCTGACCTGGGCATCCGACCGACGGTGCCCTAGGTACTTCCCCGTCGAGGTGCCGCTGTTTGCCCGCGCAGCTGGTGGTCGTCAGGTCGTGCTGTCGCTGCCGCAGGCACATTCCGGGCCGCATTGGCAGTTCTCACACGTGCAATTCGGGTTGCCACACCCGGTGGATTGCTCGGTCTCATCGCTGGTCATGCATACGATGCTAAGCCCGCCCTGACCGGCCGGGAAGGCCCTCTTCCCGGTGGTTATTGGTCACCGGTAGGTGCCGCCGCCCAGCGTTGTTCGACGCCGCTGAGGCGCCAGTACCCGATCGCGATCAGCCAGGTGACAGCGAACAGTCCGACGATGATAAAGCCAACATTGTTCAGGTCCAGGCCGCTGACCCAGTCGGTGACTGGGTTGACCCAGACCGCGTTGTCGTGCAGGACCCCAACGAGTTCGATGGTGCCGATCAGCAGCGCCACGGCGATCGACAGCCCGGTGATGGTGAAGTTGCAGAAAATCTTGCGGACGGGCTTGGCGAACGCCCAGTCGTAGGCCACCGTCATGAACAGGCCGTCGGCAGTGTCCATCAGGCTCATCCCGGCGGCGAACAGCACGGGCAGTGTCAGCACCGCGTACCACGGCAGGCCGGCGGCCGCGCCACTCCCGGCGAGTGCGAGCAGGGTGACTTCGGTGGCGGTGTCGAAGCCCAACCCGAACAGCACACCGACCGGGAACATTTGGATCGGATGTGTGATCCGCCGCATGATCGGCCGCAGGATCCGGGCCAGGAAGCCGCGGCTGTCCAGTTGTTTTTCCAGGTCGTCTTCGTTGAATTCGCCGCGGCGCAGCGCGGTGAACACGCGCCAAATCCCGGCCAGGGCAACGATGTTGATGATGCCGATGAGCCACAGGAACAGACCTGAGGCGAGGGTTCCGGCGATGCCGAGATCGTGTCGCGCTGTCGAGTCGT
Organism: Mycolicibacterium sp. CBMA 226; assembly: GCF_009729075.1. Taxonomy (GTDB): domain Bacteria; phylum Actinomycetota; class Actinomycetes; order Mycobacteriales; family Mycobacteriaceae; genus Mycobacterium. Next base: position 304,857 of record NZ_VTGY01000033.1, read on the forward strand.
CGTTTTCGAGCACCCCAGCCACGCTTGTGGCCGCCAGGACCAGCAGCGCCATTATCAGGACCGTCATCGAGTGGCCCATGGCAAACCAGAAGCCGACCGATTTGGGTTTGGCGCCGTCGGCGGTCAGTTTGCGGGTGGTGTTGTCGATCGCGGCGATGTGGTCGGCGTCGAAGGCGTGCCGCAGGCCGAAGGTGTAGGCGGTCACGCCCAGTCCGACGCCGAATACCTGGGTGCCCACCTGATAGTGGTGTGGAACCACCAGCAGCACCAGCGAACCGAACCCGATGACATGTAGCGCGACGATCGCGGCGGCCAGGACACCGAATTCGCGCCAATCGCGTCGATCCCATGCCTGGGTCACGCGGCCAAACACCTTGGGCGACAACTGAGCTGATTCAGACACGCGGTACCTCCGTGGGGATCACGCGCCCCCGTCGTGGGTGGTGCAGGCGAACGGGTCTGACTCCCGCCACCATCACGAAGCCCGCGATGGTGGCGATCACAGTGGCGCGACCGTACCGGACTTACACCGGATTTCCGCGCCGCCTACGGCTTTCAGATGCGCAACGTATCACCGCGAACCAGAGGTGACCAGCGGCCGGAATTTCGCCTGTAACGCCGCGTCGTATCAGGTAGGTGAGGCATCGGACCGCGATCGAGTGATGCGGGAACCAGACCAGGAGCGCAAACGACTAATACAGCGCGCGCTGGACTGGTGCGGACACGAACGGCCGATAGGAGAACCCCATGGGAGCAAGACAACGGCGCGTGGTCGCGGCGACGGTGACCGCGACGATGCTGGCGCTGGCCGCCCCGGCGGCAGCCCACGTAAAAGTGTCCGGAACCGACACCACGCAGGGCGGTTTCGGGGTGCTGACGTTCCGGGTGCCCACCGAATCGGCGACCGCGTCCACCACCGGACTGCTCATCACCTTGCCGGCCGATCACCCGATCATTTCCGTCACCGCGCAGGACAAACCGGGCTGGATTGTGACCGTGACCCACAAGACGCTGCCCGCCCCCCAAAAAGATGACGACGGCAACGAGGTGAGCGACTACATCGCCAGCGTGGAATGGAAAGCCGCGCCTGGGAGCCGGGGTATCGCGCCGAACCTGTTCGACACGTTCAGCATTGCGGCGGGCCCACTACCCAAGGCATCGTCGATCACGTTGCCCACGGCCCAGACCTACAGCGATGGCATGGTTGTGAACTGGAACGAAACCACCACCGCTGGTGGCCCTGCGCCAGAGCACCCGGCACCGGTGCTGACGCTGACTGCCACCGGTAGTGACGCCTCGCAACCGACGGCGACGGCCCCACCTGCTGGCGGTGCAACGCCGTCCTGGCTGCCGATCACCGCCCTCGTCGTGGCGCTGTTCGCGGTCGTGCTGGGCGTGGCGAACCTGGCTGTCGCGCGCCGCAAAGGCTGACCACCGCGCGGACCGACTCCCAGCAAACTGGCAGCTGGGGCCGGGAACTGACCACCCGACCGCGCCGACTATCCGACGTGGCGAACTGTGGCGTGTCCCCAGTTCACCGACGTTTGAACCGCCACCGGGCCGGGATGGGCCCCGAAACGAAAGTGATCACACATGAAACCCCTGCGCTGGATGACTGCCGCGACGGTCATGACCGCAACCGCCGTGTTGACCCCGGCAATCGCGTCCGCGCATGACTGGGTGGTGGCCACCACCCCGGCGGAAAACTCCACCGGCCCGGCCCCCACTCAGGTGTCGATCACTTACAACGAGGCGGTGAAGAACCCGGAAATCTGGGTGATCGGGCCCGATCACGCGGAATGGACTACCGGCCCGCTCAAAGGGTCGGGAGCGTCCTACAGCGTGGCGCTGCGGCCCTCGCTGATCCCGGGCGAGTACATCGTGCACTGGCACAACACCTCCGCCGACGGCGACGAGGTCCACAGCCAGTGGTCGTTCACCGTGGGCTGACCGAGGCGATCGCGGTCCGTGGCGCGCCCGTGCGCCCGGGCCGTGTTCACCGACCCCAGATATGGCCCCGACAGCACAGTGGCGTGAGAGCACCTAAAGCCAGCCGAGCGCACGCGCTCCGTTGTGCAGCACCATCGCGCCGATGACGACCATGATCACGGCCATCAGTGCGGCGTTGTTCTTCTCCATCCAGTCTTTGAGCCGTCGCATGGTGTCATCGAGTCGATCGCCGGCAATCGCATAGGCCAGGGTCGGAATCGCCACCGTCGACGCGGCGACGATCACGAAGAACGCCGCCGCCAGCCAGTCGCCCTCGAGCCCGAGTCCCGCGGTGCCTATCGCCAATCCGGCCGGCACGCAGATCAAGATGACGTCCGGGCGGACCAGCACCAGCGCTGCGCCCATCACGGCCGCGCGCACCGGGGTGACGGTCGCGACCTTCTTCATCCAGCCCGGCGAATCTGTGCTGTCGTGCCGCGTGAACCAGCGATAGATACCGAAAACGATGAGCGCCGCACCCAACACGACGCGCAGCCACGATGCCCACCCGGGCGGCGACTTGTGCGCTCCGCCGAGCGAATGGGACAACTGGACGCACACGGCTATCACGGCCGCCAGGCCTACCACCCAGCCCGCCAGGAACGCCAGGCCCGTCGGCCGCGGCCGCGGCGCCTGTAGGACCAAAACCGCCGGGATGACAGTGATCGGCGACAGCGCCACCACCAACCCGAGCGGAACCAGCCCGGTCAACACCGTGCCCCAGCTTCCAGTCATGGGCAGCAATCTACCCAGTGAATCGCCCCCGAGCCTCCGCGATCGTCAATATGCTAGGGCTCCTTCAGGTCGCGGTCCTTGCTCGGTTGCACGCGCTTGGGTTCGCCCGGCATCTTCGGATAGTTCGGCGGGTACGGCAGATCACCCAACCCGCGGTCCTCATCGGCCTGCACCATCTCGAGCAGCGGCTCGAGGGAGTACGCGACGTCGTCGATGCCGGCCCACGGATCGTCGCGCTGCGTAAGCAGTTTCGGCACGGTGGCCATGGTGTAGTCGTCGGGGTCGGCCTCGGCGAGCTCAGCCCAGGACAGTGGCGTCGACACCGTGGCGATCGGCGTCTTGCGCACCGAGTACGCCGAGGCGAAGGTCCGGTCGCGGGCGTTCTGGTTGTAGTCGATGAACAACCGCTCGCCGCGCTCTTCCTTCCACCACGACGTCGTCACCGCGTCGGGGGCGCGCCGCTCCACTTCGCGGGCCAGTGCGATACCGGCCCGCCGCACGGCGATGAAGTCCCACTCCGGCTTGATCCGGACGAACACATGAACCCCCCGGCCTCCGGATGTCTTCGGGAAACCGGTCAGACCGAGCTCGTCGAGGATCGGCTTGAGCACACCGGTCGCGATCTCCCTGGCGTCCTTGAAGCCGGTGCCCGGTTGCGGATCCAGGTCGATGCGCAGTTCGTCGGGGTGCTCGACGTCCGGGCAGCGCACCTGCCACGGGTGCAATGTGATGGTGCCCATCTGTGCGGCCCAGATGATGGCCGACGGGTGCGTCACCTTGAGCGCGTCGGCGGTGCGCCCCGACGGGAACGTCACGGTGCAGGTTTTCAGGTACTCGGGATGCTTTACCGGAACCCGCTTTTGGTAGATCTCCTCGCCCTCGATGCCGTCCGGGAACCGTTGCAGGTGGGTGGGCCGGTCCCGCAACAGCGTCACCATCTGGTCGGCGACAGCGAGGTAATAGTCGACCATCGTGCGTTTGGTGCCTTTGTTCCCCAGCTGCGGGAAGTACACCTTGTCGGGGCTGGTCAACCGGACGGCGACGCCGTCGACGTCGAGTTCTTCTGCGGCGCTTGCCATCACGAGTTCTCCAGGACATCGTACAGGTCGTAGTTCAGCGGCACGTCGAGTTGATCGAAGGTGCAACTCTCCGGATCCCGGTCCGGGCGCCAGCGCCGGAATTTCACCGTATGCCGGAAGCGCCTGCCATGCACGGTGTTTCCCTCCATCTGGTCGTATGCCACCTCGCATACCCGCTCCGGCCGGATCGGAATCCAGGTCTTGTCGGCCGCTGAGTTCCAGCGACTCGGCTCACCGTCCTGGGCGTCACCGGTTCGGAGGGGTTCCAGTTCGGCAAGCAGCGCGACACGGTCTTTGACGCTGAAAGATGCTGCGCCACCGACCATGTGGAGATCACCTTCCGCGGTGTAGAGGCCCAAGAGTATCGACCCGATGCCCTCACCGCTCTTGTGGATGCGATAGCCGATGGCCACGCAGTCCGCGTCACGGGCGTGCTTGACCTTGACCATCTCGCGCTTACCCGGCAGGTAGGCACCGTCGAGGCGTTTTGCGATCACGCCGTCGAGCCCCGCGCCCTCGAACGTCGTGAGCCAGTGCGCACCCTGCTCCGGGTCCTCGGTGGTGCGCGTGACGTGACACCACTGCTTCTCCCCCACCAGGTCCTGCAGCGCGGCGCGGCGCACGCGGAACGGCTCGGCCAGCAGACTACGGTCACCGTCGGCCAGCGCGTCGAATCCGATGAAATGCGCCGGCGTCTGCTCCGCGAGCATCTGCACCCGGCTGGCGGCGGGGTGGATGCGCTGGCTCAACGATTCCCAGTCGAGCCGGATGCGGCCATTGATCTCCCGCGGCACCACGACTTCGCCGTCGAGCACGCAGCGCGGCGCGATCTCGTCCCGCAGCGCCGCGAGCAGCTCGGGGAAATATCGGCCCAGCTCTTTTCCGTTTCGTGACTGCAGCACCACCTCGTCGCCGTCACGGAACACCAGGGCGCGGAATCCGTCCCATTTCGGCTCGTAGGACCACAGCCCCGCCTCGTCCGGCACCTTCACGGCGGCTTTGGCCAGCATGGGGTCTATCGGTGGCTGCACGGGTAGGTCCACGGTTTCCATACTCACGTAGACCGGCGCGGGTGGGCAATCTCATCGCCCGGCGCGTTACATTGCGGTCGTGCCCCATTCCCCCGCCGGCCGGTTCGCGCCGAGCCCGTCCGCCGATCTGCACATCGGCAACGTGCGCACCGCGGTGTTGGCATGGTTGTTCGCGCGTTCCACGGGGCGCCGCTTCCTGGTCCGCGTCGAGGACCTGGATGACCGCACGTTCCCCGATGTGGCGCAGCGGCAATTGGATGATCTGGCGGCCGTCGGACTGACATGGGACGAGCCACCCGAATACCAAGCCTCCCATGAAGACCGCTATCGCGCCGTCGTCGATGACCTCACCGCGCGCGGCCTGACATTCGAATGTTTCTGCAGCAGAAAGGACATCCTGCAGGCGCCGCGGGCACCGCACGCGCCCGAGGGAGCGTACCCGGGCACCTGCCGCAATCTCAGCGACGACGAGCGCACCAGGCGCCGCGCCGAAGGCCGGCCACCGGCCATCCGATTACGTTCGGATACAAGCGAATACACCGTCACCGACCTGTTGCACGGCAGGTACACCGGCGTCGTCGACGACTTCGTGCTGCGGCGCGGCGACAACGTACCGGCCTACAACCTGGCGGTCGTGGTGGACGACGCCGCCCAGGGCATCGACCAGGTGGTGCGCGGCGACGACCTGCTTTCGTCGTCTCCGCGGCAGGCGTATCTGGCTGCGCTGCTGGGCTATCCGCAGCCCGTCTACGCGCACGTCCCGCTGGTCCTCAACGCCGACGGTAAGCGGCTGGCCAAACGTGATGGTGCGGTGACGGTTTCGGAGATCGGCGCGGAGGCGGCCATGACCCAGATCGCGGCGTCACTGGGCTACACCGCCACCACGCTCGACGGCATGCTGGCCGAGTTCGATCCAGCCAGACTGCCACGCGAGCCGTGGATTTTTCGGCCCTAGCTGCGTCGCGACTCCGCGAACTGCGGCGCGATAGTCGATGAGTGCGTAGCGTCAATCATCGGGTGCACGCCGCCACTGTGATTGCACCCAGGTACTTTTCTGCGGCATCAGAGGTCCCTGAGTTCAATCATCACCGGCAGATGCCAACCACGACTGCACTCAGGTACTGGGCCGCCCGGATTCGGTAGTGACACACCGGGCGCGTGGTCAGCGCAGCGACCTACACCCGCCGCGGCACTCCGAAGACCTTGGCCAGTAGGAACCCCCGTACCGAGGCGGGCACGTTCGTCAATAGCGCGGCCTGGAGCTTGGGGCCCAGCCCGACGACGTACCGCGCCTTGGGCCGCCGCGCGGTGAGCGCTTCCTCCACCACCGCAACGACTTTCGCCGGGTCGACTGCCATCTTCTGCGACAGCGGAATCATCTTCTTCATGCCCGCGATGTGTCGGTCATACAGGGCGTGGTGCTCGGGCGAGGTCGCGGTTTCCAGCTCGACCACCATGTCGTCGGCCTTGCGCCACATGTCGGTATCGGTTTGCGCAGGCTCCACGACCACCACGGGCACACCCCAGGGCCGCAGCTCGATTCGCAGCGCCTCGGCACCGGCCTCCAACGCGAACTTGGACGCCGCATAGGCACCCAGCATCGGCGCCGACAATTGTCCGTTGACGCTGGAGATGAAGACCACCCGGCCGTGGGACTGCCGCAACTTGGGCAGCACTGCAGCCGTCACTGCGAACTGACCGACCACGTTGACATCCAACTGCTTTCGCCAGTCCGCGGGTGTCAGCGTCTCGACGGGGCCGGCGACCACGATGCCGGCGTTGTTGACCACGGCATCCAGCCGGTCGGGCAGGGCCGCGGCGAGCGCCTCGACATCGTCCTCAGAGGTGACGTCGAGGATGACGGCCGAGATCCGTTGTGGCGCCAGGGCCACCACCGCTGCGGCGTCGGCCTTGGAGCGCACCCCGGCGATGACGTCCCACCCGGTCGCGGCGAGGTGCTGGGTGATGGCCAGCCCGATGCCACGGCCGGCACCGGTGACGAGAACTGAAGGCATACGCGCGAGACTAGCCGGGATCAGACCATCACCGGCAGGGTGGCCAGCCCCCGCAGGGTCAGGTTGGGTTTGTAGACGGGCTCGCCTGCCAACTGCGCGTTGGGGAATCGGGCCGCCAGAGCCGACAGTGCAACGGACGCCTCCAACCGCGCCAACGGCGCACCGAGACAGAAGTGCGGCCCCTTACCGAAGGCCAGATGCTTGATCACGCCGCGGTCGGGATCGAATTCGCCGGGCCGGTCGAATATTCGCCGATCCCGTTGCGCGGCTGCCAGCAGCAGCATCATGATGTCGCCCTTCGGCACCGCGACGTCTCCGATGTGGAGGTCCTCGACGGCAACGCGACTGGTCAGCTGCACCGGCGGGTCGAACCGCAGCGTCTCCTCGACGATCGACGACGCTCGCGACGGATCCGCCGCCAGCTCGGCCCAGTAGCGCGGATTCCGCAGCATGGCCAACACCGCGTTGGCGATCAGGTTCACCGTCGTCTCGTGCCCGGCGATCAGCAGCAGGTTGCAGGTCGCCACGATCTCCTCGGACGTCAGCTGGTCGCCGTCCTCTTCGGCGGCGATCAGGGCGGAGATCAAGTCCTCACCTGGGGAGCTGCGCCGCTCCGCGATGAGGTCACGCAGGTACCCGCGGAGCCAGAAGCCGGCCTCCATCAGCTCGGTGTTGTCCTCGGCCGCCTCCTCGCCCACCGCCACAAAGGGATCGAGCCCGTGTGCCAGGAGCGCCGAGGCCCGGCTGAACTGTGGTTCGTCCGCCATCGGTACCCCCAGCAGCCGGCAGATCACCGCGACCGGCAGCGGATAGGCGAGATCGGCGACCACATCCATGGTGCCCGTCGCGCCCTCGAGCAGCCCGTCCACCATCGTCACGATGTCGGCTTCGAGCGCCTTGATCACCTTGGGGGCGAACGCCTTCTGCGCCAGCCCACGCAGTCTGGTGTGGTCCGGCGGATCGAGGAACAGGAACCCCGGTTCACCGAACGGGCGGGCCGGCCGCTGCCCGGCGGCGATCTGCTTCTGCGTGACAGTCGACTTCAACCGGTCGTTGGCCGAGGCCGGGTGCCGCAACACCTCGTCGCAGTCCGCAAAGCCCGGAAACACCACCAGATTGGCGTCTGGCAGTGTCAGCGGTCCGCGGTCCAGAAAGCGTTCGTACAGCGGGTACGGGTCAGCCCGGTTACCCGGATCCATCAACCCGAGAAGCAGCGTTTGCGGGTCGATCACCCCAGGTGCACCAGTCATACAAGCAATTGTGCACAGCGCGGGATCGTTGCAGGTGGCTCCCTATCGAGAGCCGTAGTAGCGCCCCAGCACGTGGTCCCGCAGCTCATCGAACTCGCCCGCACCGATCGCGGCGCGGATCTGGTCGACGAGCCGGATGATGAACCGTTCGTTGTGGATGGTGCCCAGCGTGGACGCCAGAATCTCCTTGGCCTTGAACAGGTGGTGCAGATATGCCCTGGTGTAGTTGGCGCACGTGTAGCAATCACATTCGGCGTCAATGGGATTGAAGTCACGCTTGTACCGGGCGTTGGTGACGTTGAAGCGGCCGGTCGCCGAGTACATGGCGGCGTTGCGGGCGACGCGCGACGGCGAGACACAGTCGAAGGTGTCGGCGCCGGCCTCGATGGCGGCGAACAGATCGTCGGGCTCACTGATGCCGAGCAGATGCCGCGGCTTGTCGTCGGGCAGTTCGTCGGTGACCCACCCGACAATGGTCGCCAGGTTCTGCTTCTCCAGCGCGCCACCGATGCCGTACCCGTCGAAACCGCGCCCGTCCGCGTCGGTGATCCCGACGAGCCCCTTGGTGGCCTGCCGGCGCAGGTCCTCGTACTGGGCTCCCTGCACCACGCCGAACAGCGCCTGCGCCGGCTTGCCCGCCCGCTCGATGGTCAGCCGCCGGTGCTCGGCGAGGCAACGTACCGCCCACCGATGGGTGCGTTCCACCGAACGTTCTTGATAGGCACGGGTGTTCACGAGGGTGGTCAGCTCGTCGAACGCGAAGATGATGTCGGCGCCCAGCTGGTGCTGAATGCCGATGGACACCTCAGGCGTGAAGCGATGCTTGTCGCCATTGAGGTGCGAACGGAACGTCACACCGTCCTCGTCGACGTGCGCCAGCCGTTCCTTGCCTTCGGCGATGATGTCGTCGGCCTGCAAGCGGGCCGTGTCCATGGCCAGCACCTTCTTGAATCCGACACCGAGCGACATCACCTGGAAACCACCGCTGTCGGTGAATGTCGGCCCGCGCCAGTTCATGAACGCACCGAGGCCGCCCGCTTCGTCCACCACATCGGGACCGGGCTGCAGGTACAGATGGTAGGCGTTGGCCAGAAGCGCCTGCGCCCCAAGTGATTTCATGGTTTCCGGGAGGACGCCCTTGACCGTCGCCGCAGTGCCGACGGCAATGAACGCCGGCGTCTGGATATCACCGTGCGGGGTGTGGATCACGCCGGCCCGGCCACGTCTGTCCGGAAGTTGTGCGGTGACCTCGAAGAACTGCTGCTGACTCACCGCTGTATTCAATCAATTCGCCCACCCGATACCCGAATGCCGGCTGACAACGCGGAAACAAACAGGTCAGAACGGTTATAGGGATTTTCTGTGAATACCGTGAACAGCCGGTTTTGCGAACCCCATAATGCACTGGATGACCCGCCGATCGGGACGGTTCGCATTACAAAGGAGCACAAGTTATGAAGCGTGGTTTGGTTGTCGCGGTCGCTGGTGCCGCGGTTCTGGCCGCCGGTCTGACCGGCTGTTCCAAAGATGACAACAAATCGTCCGGTTCGTCGGCCACGGCCTCGGCCTCGGCTTCGTCGGCCGCCGGTAACTCGAGTGCAGGGTCCGGCACTGCGAAGGTCACCATCGACGGCAAGGCCCAGGATGTCCAAGGCCAGATCGGTTGCACGACCGCGGCCGGCAACGTGGTCATCGCCATCGGCAATGCCTCGGGCGGCTTGGGTGTCACCGTGACCGACGCCGACCCGCCGGTCGTGAAGACCGTCGGCCTGGGCGCCGTCAACGGCGTCACCCTCGGCTACACCGACGGTGTCCCGGGCGGCGATGCCAAGGCCACCAAGGACGGCAAGACCTACAAGATCAGCGGCACTGCGACCGGCGTCGACATGGCCAACCCGATGCAGCCCACCACGAAGCCCTTCGAGATCGAGGTGACCTGCCCCTAACAGTTCCCGCACAGAAACGGGTGGTGTTCCGGTTTCCGGAGCACCACCCTTTTCTTTGCTCGGAGCGAAGTTGGCGAATCCCATCTGCGGCGCCGATACCGGGAGTAGCGTCCCGATTGGCCTTGTCACACGCCTAATCGGGGGTGCGCAGATGTCAGTCCAGATGTGGCCGCCGGCCACTCCTGCCGTTCGCGGTGTGCCTCGCGTCTTCCTGTTGTTCACGATGTGCTGCGCGCTTCTCGTCGGGCCCGCCACCAACGTGACAGCGGGTCTGATCGTCGGCCTGATCCACACGTCACTGGGTACGGTGATCGGCATCGGTGGGCGGGGTGATCCCACATCGGCCAATATCCCGGCCAAGCTCAACCGCACGGTCGTGCCGCCGGGTTACACCTATGACCCGATCAACTACCCGGCATCGTTCCAGCTGTCATCCAGCACCGCGATCTCCGGGCCGAAAACCTATGGCGAGATCCTCACGCAGCAAAAGCCGATCATCGTCGCGGGCTACTCCGAGGGCACCCTCGGTGCCGAATTCGCCAAGCGGCAGCTGTTGGCCAACGGCACGGGCCCGACCCCGTCGCAGCTGTCATTCCTGATGATCGCCTCGCCGTTCGCACCCAACGGCGGCATCTTCGAGCGATTCCCCGGGATGAGCGTGCCGTTCATCGTGGACAACATGGGCCCGGCGACGCCATCGGCCTACAACAGCACGTTCATCACCAACGAGTACGACCCGTACGCCGACTTCCCGGCCTACTTCAACCCACTCTCGCTGGCCAACAGCCTGCTGGGCGTCATGTACGCGCACCCGGACGCGTACTACGACTCCTACATTCCCGGCACCACGCCGGCCATCGTCACCTCGGTCACCAACAGCGCGGGCGGCCAGGACACCTACGTGTTCATCAAGAATCCCGATCTGCCGCTGCTGACACCGCTGCGCATCGGCGCGGGCGCCATCGGGCTGGCGCCGTTGGCCACGCCCCTACTCGACGCCGTCGAACCCCTGTTGCGTGTCCTCGTCGACATGGGCTACACCGACCGACAAAACCTGAGTCCCGAACAGAAGACACCGTTCTCGATGTTCACGCCTCTGCCGAAGATCATCGAGGCGCTCACGGCGATACCGGGCGCGCTTCAACAGGGCGCCACCAACTTCGTCACCGACCTGCAGTCCGAACTGCACCTGCCGCCACTGGCGGCCACGTCGGCCGTCTCGCCGCTGGACGCCTCCACCAAGAAGACCGCAGCCTTGGCGCCCGTGGCAGCGACTACCGATGACAAGCCGGCGGTGAACACGAAGGCAGACGAGAAGGCCGGCACCAAGACTGACGTGAAGACGGACGCCAAGACCGAGCAGCTGCCGGTCTCGCTGTCGAACACCGACAAGAAACCCGCCGGTTCCGGCGAGCCGGACGTGAAATCGGCCAATTCCCAAGCGGATCCGGACTCTCCGCCGGTGAAGGCGGCCACGCCCAAGGCCGATCCCGATGCCCCGCCGGCGAAGGACACCAAGCCGAAGAAAACGAAGAACGCCCCCGACGCGGACGCCGACGGCCCGAAGCCGCCGACGGCGTCATCCGGCAACGACGCGAAGGACGACCTGAAGACGGGCCCCAAGGCCGGTCCCAAAGACGGGTCGAAGGCCGGCGCTCCGTCCGAGAAATCCGCGGCCTGACGCAGTCCTCGAATTCGACTGCGCGGGCAGATCGCGATCCCCCGCCAATCGCGATCTGCCCACACTGTCGGCGGCGTCGAGCAGGCTCTCAGCAACCGCCAAGGAAACACTTTACATACCTTTAGTCTTGAATTAGGATTTTTCGCAGCACCTGCACATTCGTGGGTGAATCACGTCGCGAAAGGCCTCAGACGTGAGCGTTACGCCTCTCCGGGAGCACCGGCCGTGGTCACGGTCGAGGACTTTTCGCGCGTAGTCTCATCGATCTACGATTCCGCGGTCCAGCCAGGGCATTGGACCGCGACCATGGCCGAGCTGCACACCATGTTCGAGGCGACCGGCGGGGTCGCTCTGGTGGTCGCCGACGGCGTGAGCCGAGCGCCCCAGAGCGTCACCATCCCGACCGAAGCCCTCAGCGAGTACGCGGACTACTACCGCCACATCGATTTCCTCCTGGAGGCCGTCGAGAATGGACCTGTCGGGCAGGTGCGCGGCTGCCAGGAGCTCGTCGCGTTGCAACCCAAGGCCGAGTTCCACATAGACTGGATGCGGCCGCACGGACTCGAAGACGGCCTGTTCGTCCGGCTGACGGACGGGCCTGAGCCCGCCACCTGGGTGGTGGCCACCGAGAAGCGTTCCGAACCGTTCGACACCGCAGACCGTATCCGGCTGGTCGAGGCCCTCGTTCCGCACTTCCAGCGCGCGCTGCGCATCCAGCACGACCTCAGTGCCGCCACCCATCAGATCCTCAACATCTCGTCGGCGATGGACAACGTCACCCGCATCGGGATGGCCGTCGTGGACTGTGCGCTGTCGGTGCGGTATCTGAACACCGCGGCGCAGAACATCGTCCGCCGCCACGACGGCTTGACCATTCACGACGGATCCTTCGAATTCGCGCATCCGCCCACCGACACGGCGCTGCGCCACGGCATCAATGCCGCACTCGGGCAGACCGGTTCGGTGGTTCGGGGTGGCACTTCGCTGCTGTGCCCGCGACCATCCGGGTTGCGGCCCTACGTCATTCACGTCCTGCCGTTCCAGCATGTGACGGCTCCGCTCGCCGAGTCCCGGGCGCTGGTGCTCATCCTCGACCCCGAGCAGCACCCGCAACCGGACAGCGAGCTGCTGCGCCGCCTGTACGGGCTGACGACGGCCGAAGCGGCGGTGGCCATCAGGCTGATACAGGGCGACGGCATCAAGCCCATCGCCGAGAGCATGTGCCTGTCCGCCGGCACCGTCAGAACCCACGTCCAGCACATCTTCGACAAGACCGGTACCCATCGGCAGGCCGAACTCGTGCGCACGCTGCTCGCCATTTCTCTGTAATGCGGCAACCAAATACGCCAAACGGCCGATGTACAGCCCGGGGGTCGATGCCGGATCCTTCTCACGAGGGAATGGAGGTCCCGATGTTCACCATCACCACCTGGCCGACAGGACCGAAGCCGTGACCGCCGTGGAACGTTGCGACGTATGCATCGTCGGAGCCGGCATCGCCGGCCTCAATGCCCTCTTCACGACGTCCCAGTACCTGTCGCCCGGCGAGCGGGTGATCCTCCTGGACCGGCGGCACCGCGCGGGCGGTATGTGGGTCGACACCTACGACTACGTGCGGCTGCACCAGCCACACCCGTTCTTCACGGTCGGCGACATCGGCTGGACGCTCAGCGCCGAGCCCTCGCATCTGGCCACCAAACAGGAAGTGCTGGCGCATTTCGACCACTGCCTCGACGTGCTGCGGCAGCGCATCGCGATCGACGAATATTACGGCTGGACAATACAATCCGACACCGAGGCCGACGGCGTGGTGCGCGTGCAGTGCCGGTCGGACGACGGGCGCAGCATGGTCGTCGAAGCCAAGCGCCTGATAAAGGCCATCGCTTCCGATGTGGAACCGAACGATCCGCTACCGGTGTCCAGCACCAGCGTCCATTCGATGTCGCCGAACTACTGCGATATGCGCAGCGGCGACATCGATGCCAGCGACACTCCGGTGTGGGTGATCGGCAGCGGCAAGACCGCGATGGACACCGCGTACGCCCTCATCACCCGCCACCCCGGACGCGAGGTGAATCTGCTGGCGGGTTCGGGAACCTATTTCGCGCACCGTGACCGTCTGTTCCCCACCGGCGGCAGACGGTGGTGGGGTGGGGTGACGTTCAATGCCTTCGTCGACGAAGTGACCCAGCTGTTCGACGGCACCAACGAGGAAGACGTGGCTCGCCGCTGGCGCGAGCGCTGCGGGGTCTGGGTGACGCCCAGCACCGGCAACTTCCTGATCGGGCTGCTGTCGACGGCCGAGCGCGACGCCATCGCCGACGGATTGAACGACATCGTGATGGACCACTTCGTGGACGCCGTCGACCGCGACGGCCGCACCGAACTTCAGCTGCGCAGCGGCGCGGTCCGGGAGATCGACCCGGACAGCTGGATCGTCAACTGCACCGGCTACCTGCTGAAGCGGTCACAGCCGTACGAGCCCTACACCTCGCCCAGCGGCCGGGTGCTGTCATTGAACGCCCGGGCGGCGACCCTGCATCTGACGACGTACATGGGCTACTTCCTGCCCCATCTGATGTTCACCGACCAGCTCACCGAGGTGCCGCTGTACGAGCTCGACATGATGGAGTTGCGCCGCAAGTGCAACGCGGCGTTCCCCCACACCATCATGACGCTGGCGCTGCATAATCTGAGCCTCATGACAGATGTCTTGCCCACCAAGGTCTTTCGCGACTGCGGGCTCGATATCGCGCGGTGGTATCCCGTCCCGCGTCAGCTCGTCGGAACGGCGCTGTTCCTGGCCACCCACCACCGTCGGCGCCCACATCTGCAGCGGACGCTGGACACCGTCGCGCAGCGTTTCGACGTCCACTGCGCCCCGCTGGGCCGGCAGCGCACTCCTATTCAGCCAGTGACAACTCCGGCGGCGGGACGCGCAGACCGCGGGTGAGGACCAGGAGGTACACCACCCCGATCGACATCCAGATCACCCCGAGAGTCAGTGCGGCACTGCCGAGTTGGGTGAGCAGGTAGACGTCCACGACGGCGCCGATCAACGGGATCACCACGTACGTCAGCGGATTCAGGCGTTGCTCGTGGCGATGCCGGACGAAATAGCCGATCACCGACAGGTTCACCAGCGTGAACGCCGTGAAGGCGCCGAAGTTGATGAACGACGTCGACGTGGCGACGCTGAGGAACACCGCGCCCAGCCCGATGAGCCCGCACAGCACGATGTTGAAGACCGGCGTGAAGAACCGGGGCGACAGCTTGCCGAAGAATCTCTTGGGCAACACCGAGTCTCGGCCCATCGCGTACAGCAACCGGGACACGCTGGCCTGCGCGGCCAGGCCCGAGGTGAACTGACCGATGATCAGCCCGGTCACGAAGAACGCGGCGAACAGCGCCCCGCCGATGGTCCGGGCGGTGTCCGCGGCCAGAGAATCGGCGTTCGGGAATGTGCCGCCGGGCTGTACCAGCGTGAGGATGTACGCGACCGTCACGAAGACCACCCCACCGATGAGGGCGACGAGCATGATCGCGCGCGGGATGTTGCGCTGCGGATCCTTGGTGTCCTCCGTGAGCGTGCTGACGGCGTCGAACCCGAGAAAGGAGTACGCCGCGATGGCCGCGCCCGCGGCGATCGCCGGGAAGCCGCCGGTACCCGTGAGCGGGGTGACGGACAGCAGCGAGCCACCGCCGTGGTGGGACACCATATGCGCGACGGCGAAACCGACGAACAGCGCGATCACGAGGAATTGCAGGGCCATCAGGACCAGGTTGGCCTTGTCGGCCACCTTGAGTCCGATGATGTTCAGCGCCGTCGTCACGACGATGAACGCCACGATCCACACCCACGCCGGCACCGAGGGAAACTCGCCGGTCAGGTACGCGGCGCCGATCAACCAGATCACCAGGGGCAGGAACAGGTAATCGAGCAGGATCGTCCAGCCGACCAGGAATCCGAGCCGCGAATCGAGCGCCTTGCGCACGTAGGTGTACGACGAACCCGCGACCGGATAGTGCACCGACATCTTCGCGTAGCTCGCGGCCGTGAACAGCATGGCCAGGGTGGCCAGCAGATACGAACCGGCGCTGGCTCCCGCGGACGCCTCGGCGATCACGCCGAAGATGCCCAGGACGATGATGGGCGCCATGTAGGCGAGGCCGAACAGCGTCACACCACCCAGGCCGAGCGTGGCGTTGAGGTGGCTGGCCTCACTGGACTGCTGAGCATCGACGGTCATGCGGGTCCTTCGGGGTTGACGGTCTGCGGCTGCCAGCGCTGGTGCACCAGCTGACCGCCGTAGACGGGCAGATCGATCGGGTCGTCATCGGCGTACAGCTGCTCCCACACCCGATTGACGCCGGCGGTGCCGTGGGTTCGCACCGCGGTCACCCGGTCGAGGTCGATCGTCAGATGCGTGACCTCCGGCTCGGCGTGCGCCGCCTCAGCGAGCACCTCACCCTCCGGTCCGACGTAGATGCTCTGCCCGCGCCCGAGCGGCCCGGCGGCATTGACGCTGAGGTAGTAGATCTGGTTCGCGATCGCGTTGGCGCGGGCCAGGACGAGTTCCTGCACACGGTCGTCGGACGTCGTCTTGACGATGTTGAACACGACCTCCGCACCGAGCCACGCGATCTGCCGGGTGGCCTCGGGGAACCAGCTGTCGTAGCAGATGTTGACGCCCATCCGGCCGACACCGGGTACGTCGAAGGCCGTGAAACCGGCGCCTGACGCCCACGACTCGTGCGGGCGCCAGGGGAACACCTTGCGGTACGACGACACCAGACGACCGTCGGGATCGAAGACGACAGCGGTGTTGTACACCCGGCCGTCCTCGCCGCGCTCGGCGATCGAGCCGGGCACCAGCCAGACGCCGGCGTCCGCGGCCACGGCGCCGAGCGCCTGCACCAGCGGACCGGTGAGTGGCTCGGCGACCGCGTCGAAATAGGACCGGGGATCATCAGCGGCGTCGCTCGCCCCCAGCAGGTGAATCTCGGGGAACACCACCATCTGGGTGTCGGGACGCTCGGCGAGGATCGCCGCCAGCTCAGCAGCCAGCTCGGCCACCGGGTCGTCGCCCTGCAATGGACTGGCCTGGGCGAGGGCGACCCGCCATTCTCGACTCATCTCACCTCACCATCGGCGGTCACGGCCCTCAGTGTGCGCCAGGACACATCCGCCATGATCGGACAATCTAGGGATTTTCCGAGTGATTATTCGACATTTCGTACATTCGCGCAGTTCTCAGCGCTGGTCCGTCCCCATAGCCGCCGTGCAGCATGACAACCAACGGAGACGCCCCGCCGAGCCCGGCGGGTCGGTACACGTGGAAGGTTCGCGTCAGCCCTGCTGCCTGCACCGAATGGCTCGACTGACCGACGGATATGCCGCTGTCCGGCGCGCCCGTCGCAGACTGCCGGCCGAGGCAACCACCGACCCCGAGCAACGCAACAGTCAGCAGCGCGGCGGCCAGTACGCGCGGTACCGAGCGGGTCATGTTCCCATCGTGCACCCCTGCCAGAATTGATCCGTGACTCAAGCGACAGCCAAGCCCATTCGCGTTATCCGCGCTGAGGACCGCTGGCACTGGCGGAACGAATGGCTGGAGTCGTGGCAGTCGTTTCCGGCGACCGGCAATTTCGATCTGGCCGCGAACGCGCACGGCCTGCTGATGATCAACAACGAGGACACCGTCGCCCCCGGGGAGGGCTTCGACGCGCACGACCACCGCGACATGGAGATCATCACCTGGGTGCTCGAAGGCTCACTGGTGCACAAGGATTCGCTGGGCAACGAGAGTACCTTCTACCCGGGTCTGGCCCAGCGGATGAGCGCGGGCACCGGTATCCGGCACTCCGAGCGCAACGGCGCCGGGCGGCAGGATCGTCAGCCCTTGCGCGTCATCCAGATGTGGATTCCACCGGACGAACTCGGCCACGCACCGAGCTATCAGGAATCCGATATCGGCACCGAGCTCGCCGGCAACAGCCTGATCCCGATGGCGTCCGGTATGCGCAAGTACCGCGACGACGCCGCCATCACGTTCGGCAACAGCTATGCCACGCTGCACGTCGCGCGGCTCGATGCCGGTAGCGCGGTGCAGGTACCCGAAGCACCGTACGGCCATGTCTTCGTCACCCGTGGGCAGGCCGAGTTCGAAGGCTCCGGTCCGCTGGACACCGGTGACGCCGTGCGACTCACCGCGACCGGCGGACAACGCATCACCGCGGCCGGTGGGGGCGCCGAAATCCTTGTCTGGGAGATGCACACCATCGCGGTGAACGTGTAGCTAGCGCCCCAGCCGGGCCAGTGCGACGGCGGCGGCGTTGGCGCCGCACATGCCATGCCCGCCCGGGCCCGGCGGGGTGGCCGCCGAGCAGATGTACATCCCGGGCACTCCGATGGTGTACGGCGACAACGTCGTTCGCGGGCCGAAGGCCAGCTGCCGGATGTCCTTGGCGCCGGTGTTGATGTCACCGCCGACGTAATTGGTGTTGTAGACCGACATCTCGGTGGTGGACCGCACGGCCTGCCCGACGATGCGATCACGGAATCCGGGAGCGAAACGCTCGATCTGCGTGATGATGGCTTCCGTGGCGTCGCCGCTGTAGCCGTTGGGCACGTGCGCATACGCGGAGACCGGGTTGACGGTCCCGACCGAACGCCCCGGGTCGGCCAGGTACTGCTGGAACGCCAGGACGAAGGGGCGCTGCGGCATCCGGCCCGCGTGGATGTCCCGTTCGGTCGTGGCGATCTCGGCGAAATCACCGCCCAGGTGGACGGTGCCGGCGCGGCGTGCCGCCGCGTTGATCCACGGCACATCGCCCTCCACCGCAAAATCGACCTTGAAAGCGCCTGGGCCATAACGGAACCGATCGAAGGCGCGGCGCACCCGCACCGGCAGCCGGTCCCCCAGGATGCCCGCGATGGCGGTGGGCGACAGATCGAAGACGGTGATGTCCGCGGGCGGCAACTGGGACGCCGTGGTGATGCGCACGCCCGTCTCGATCTTGCCGCCCAGTTCGGTGAGCACTGCCTCGAACGCGTTGGTAATCGCCTGCGACCCCCCGGCGGCCACCGGCCAGCCGTTGGCGTGCCCGGCAGTGATGATGCCCAGCCCGATCGCCGAGGTGAGCGGGTGGTGCAGCGGCTGAAAGGTATGTGCGGCAACGCCTCCGAAGAGGGCTCGCGCCTGCGGTGTGCGGAAGACCCGGGCCAGCGCGGCCGCGGGCAGCACCGTCGGTGCGCCGAATCTGGCCAGCTCCAACGGATGCCGCGGCACCTGGAGCAGCGGGCCCATGATGTCGTCGGACAGCTTGTCGAACCGGCGCGACGGTCCGCCGAACAACATCCGCCACCGTGAACCGTCGACCCCCAGTCCGGCCGCCGTGGTCTCGACCGAGCGGTACAGCGAACCCGCGGTGCCGTCGTCGAGCGGGTGGACGCAGTCGATCTCGGTCCACTTCCACTGCAGGCCATAGCGATCGAGGCCGAGGTCCTTGATGAACTTCGAGCCGGCGGGCATCACGTGGATGGCGGCGCAGTCGTCGAAGACCAGGCCCGGCAGGATGTACTCGCTGGAGCGGATGCCGCCACCGATCCGGTCGGCGGCCTCCAGCACCGTGACGTCAATGCCCTTGGCGGCCAAGGCGATGGCGGCGGCGAGCCCGTTGGGCCCGGCGCCGACCACAACCGCGGTACTCATCAGTGGAGCACTCCGGCCCGCTGCCAGGTGACGTTGAGCGGGATCGGGCCGTTGGGCAGCCAGGGCTGCTCGTCGACCAGGTCCTTGACATTCCAGGTGCCACGCTCGATCACACCGAGGGCCGCGTCGATCACCTTGTACTCCTGCGTCTTCTTGTGGATCGGCTGCGATTCCACCCAGGCGATGACGAACTCGCCCGGCTCGAACTGCGCCTCGGACTGGATGGCCCGGATCAGGTCCTCATTGTGCAGGTGACCGTCACCGAAGTTGAACCCGATGATCGTATTGCAGGACATCTCGCCTTCGCGGACGGTACGAGTGTCGATGTCGGGCAAGCACTTCAGCAGCACCGAGTACAAGCCGCGACCCTGACTGTGCATGGCCCGCCACGCCGTCACCTGCTGGGTGAACGCCTCGGCCGTCACCGGGTCCCAGCCGAAGTTGATGTACTGGTCGACGGTGTTGGGCGAACACCGGGTCACCCGGTTGAGCTTCTGCTCGGCGCCCGGGGTGAACGTCCACACCGCCGAGGCCCAGTTGCCTGCGTACTGACGCATGGCCGGCAGGAACGACACGAGATCGGGCCGCAGGTTGCCGAGCACCGGGAAGAAGCACAGGCCGATGAGCAGGCCGGCGGTGAGCCACGGCGAGGACATGTCCCAGATCGCGTAACCGTCCCAGTTGGGGAAGCCGATGAACAGGAAGATCGTGATGTAGGCGAACAGCACGTTCCATTCCACCGGCACCGCGAGCGGGAACGTCGAGATGATGAAGAGGTGGAAGCTGACCATCACCACGGCGGCGGCGATGGTGAGCCACGGCCACGGGGACAGCAGAAGTGCCAGCGGTGCAACGATTTCCACGAAGCTGCCCGGCCCGTGCGCCATGAAGGTCGCCAGATGCGAGGGACGCAGGTCGTCGGGGAAGTTGCGGTAATGGGCACGCTTCAGCCACTTGAACGGGATCAGCGGGCTGTTGCTCACCATCGGCGGAATGACGTTGGTGAAGTGCATGCCGAACTTCGAGATGCCGGCCCAGATCCAGACGGTGCCGATGAGCAGCTTGCCGGCGATGATCATGTCGGCGAACGGCAGGACTGTGAAGAACAGCAGGGCCGGCAGGTACTGCTCACCGCGGGCGGCGAGGAAGATGGTCTTGTCCCGCAGGCCGATCACCACCAGCAGCACCATCGGCGCGATCAGCAGCATCGGGCTGACCAGGCCGGAGGTGTTCCCCGGCAGCGCGGCGCTCAACGAATCACTGTGCACGCCGGGGCTGACCATCGCGATGGTGACGGTGACGATGAGCGCCAGGTAGACGACGATGTCGAACCAGGTGCGCCGGTCGCCGTTCGTGAACGGCACTGCCTTCCACGGCCGCAGCCGAATGGTGTTGAGCTTGGCCCAGAATCGGATACCGCCGGTCATCGGTTTGGTCTTGCCGGCCAGTGGCCCCCAGGAGCCGGCCAGTCCGATGAGCTCGAGCAGGATGGTCCACAGGATCACCTTCTGGTAGACGATCGGCTGGTTCCACCATTGCGACACATGCCAGAACGCCGGCAGGTGCGACGTCGCCGTGGCGATCGCGACACCGCCGAGCGCGTAGAAGAACACGAGCTTGACGATGTAGATGACGTGGATCATGCGGGGTGTGCCCAGTCCATGATCGGCCCACTTGAGGGTCATGATCCGGAGCCGCTCCCTGAGCGGCATTTGCAGAAATTCTTCGAGGTCGACGTCAGGAAGCGTCGGTTTGATGAATCCCATGATGAGCTCCTTTGCTCTTGTCTCAGGTTAGATTCGCGGGTCGGTGGCGGTGAGGGTCTTACGCAGGGACGGCTTGTCGAGCTTTCCGACGGGGTTCTTCGGCAATGTCTCCAGTACCGTGATATCTACGGGCAGTTTGTATTTCGACAGCGATGCCTTCAGGTGTGCGGCGATCGCGTCCACGTCGAGTTCGGCGCCCGGCTGCGCGGAGACGAACAACACCGGTTCTTCGCCGTAGAGTCCGCTGGCGCGCCCGACCACGGCGGCCTCGGCGACGCCGACCACCTGGTGCACGACGGTCTCGATCTCCTTGGGGTAGATGTTCTCGCCGCCACGGATGATCATGTCCTTGGCCCGGTCGACCAGGACCAGGTAGCCATCCTCGTCGAACCGGCCGACGTCGCCGGTGTGCAGCCAACCGTCCTTCAACGTCTTCTCGGTTTCCTCTGGGCGGTTCAGGTAGCCGCGCATCACGTTGGGTCCCTTGATCACCACCTCACCGAGCTCGCCCTGCGGGACTTCGGCACCGGCGACGTCGACGATGCGAATTTCCTGTCCCGGCAACGGAATTCCGACGGTGCCGACCTTGCGCAGGCCGTTCAGCGGGTTGCCGGTGCTCGCGCACGATCCCTCGGACAGTCCGTAGCCTTCGATCAGGCTGATGCCGTAACGCTTTTCGAATCCTTCGAGCAGTTCAACGCTGGCCGGCGCGGCGCCGCACACCCCGAATCGCACTGCTGAGGTGTCGGGCTGCACCTCGAGCGGCAGACCGAGCAGCATCGTGTAAATCGTTGGCACCGCCGAGAAGTAGGTGGCGCGGCTGGACTCCAGGCGCTCGAAGAAGGTGGCCGGGTTGAACCGGCCGGCGATGGTGGTCCGCCCGCCGGCAATCAGCGGCGACAGGACGCTGACCACGATGCCGTTGACGTGGAACAGCGGCAGGATGAGCAAGCTGTGGTCGGTGTCGGTCAGCTCGAAACCCTCAATCACCATGGCACACATGGCATTGACGTTTCCGTGGTCGAGCATGACGCCCTTGGGCCGGCCCGTGGTACCGCTGGTGTAGATCAGCAGTGCCAGGTCGTCATCGTTGCCGACGACCGGGGCGGCCGTCCGCGGCTCACCGGCCATGTCGTCGACGTGAAGAACGGTGACTGCGCTTTCTACGTCCCGGTCGACGACGAGCACGACCGCGCCGGCGTCAGCTACCTGGTACGCGACCTCAGCAGGCACCAGGGTGGGGCTGATGGGTGTCGCGACCGCGCCGAGGCGCCAGGTGGCGAATAGCGCGACGACGAACGCCACACGGTTCGGGAGCATGATGCCGACGACGTCCCCGGGCCGCACGCCCCGCTCATACAGTGCGGCGGCGGCACGTTGGACGGCGTCGAGGAACGCGGCGTTGTCGAGATCGGTGTGGTCATCAGCGATGGCGGGGGCGTGCGGTGCCGCTTCGGCGCGGTGGTCCGGGAGGGCTGCGAGATTCATGTCACAACGATAGAAATCGAGTGGCGTTCGACACCCGGTGCTGGCGCAATCAATTTTGTCTGGTGATTTGTGCGCTGAGCACAAAGATGGGCCCTACAGTCGGCACATGGATCCGGTGATCGGCGAGGCCAACGTCAACGTCATGGCCCGTCTCATCGCCCGTCAGACTGAGGTGTCCCGCAACGTTCAGCGTCGCCTGGCCAGCGATATCACCGAACTTCGCGGCGACCCCGAAATCATCGAGATGCTCGGCGCCAGCGTCGGCGGCAACGTCGAAACCATCTTCCACGCGCTGCGCTACGACATATCTCTGGACAACATCGAAGCGCCGACCGCCGCCCTGGAGTACGCCCGCCGACTGGCGCAGCGTGGGGTTCCGATGAATGCGCTCGTCCGGGCCTACCGAATTGGCCACGCGTTGGTCCTCGACGTCGCCGGCGAGGAGATCAACCACGCCGCCCTACCGCCACAGATCAGCCTGGCCGTCTTCGAGCGGATGACGTCGGTGACGTTCCGGTACATCGACTGGATCTCGCAGGAGGTCGTCTCGGTCTACGAGGACGAACGCGACCGCTGGCTGGCCAACCGCAACAGCACGCAGGCGCTGCGGGTGCGGGAAGTGTTGTCCGGCACCGACTCCGACCCGGAAGCCGTGACCGCCGCGATCCGCTACCCGATGCGCCGGCAACATCTGGGGGTCGTGCTGTGGTGGCCCGCCGCAACCGAGCACATCACCGGGCACGACGATGCTCTGGCCAAGCTCGAACAGTTCCTGCGCGCGGCCGCCGATCATGTTGGCACACAGGGCAGTCCACTGTTCCTGGCTGCCGACCAGCGGACCGGCTGGGGTTGGCTGCCACTGTCCGGCGCCACCGCACCCGGAGCGTCCGAACAATTGCGTCAGTTCACCGACACGTATCCCGGCGCTCCCGCCCTCGCCGTGGGGACGCCGTTACCGAGCGTCGAGGGCTTCCGCCAGTCGCACCGGCAGGCGCTTCGCGCGCACGGCGTCGCCGTCACCGCGAACCTGACGGGCGTCACCGCAGCCGACGCTCCCGGCTTCGCCGCCGCGGCGCTGATGGGCGAGAACCAGGACGATGCGCGGGACTTCGTCCACGCGACCCTCGGGCCACTGGCCGGGTCGGGCGCCAACGACGAGCGGCTGCGCGAAACCCTCCGTGTGTTCCTGCGGCACGGGGGGAGCTACACGGCTGCGGCCGACGAACTCGTGGTGCATTTCAACACCGTCAAGTACCGCGTCGGGCGGGCGCTGGAGCGTCGCGGACGGCCCCTCGGCGACGATCGGCTGGACATCGAGATGGCTTTGCTGCTGTGTCATTGGTACGGGGCAGCGGTCCTGAGCGCCGAATAGCCGACCGCCGGGCAGCGAATGCCTTGAGTTTGCGACGTCCAGCATATTCACAGCTAGAGTGACCGAATCGATACGCTTAGCAAATAACCGCGTGTTAACCAGCTGGTTCACTGCTGTAACGGATGCGCCGCGGCCGACGATATCAGGCTAGTGGTCGGTTGAACCGAATGCGACCTAGTAGCGTCCACCGGCCACACGCAAGAAAACACGATTGGAGTTTCACTAATGCGCAACTCAGGACGTTTTGTCGGATACGTAGCGGCTTCGGCCTTCGCATTGATGCCGCTTGCCGTCGCAGCCCCGGCGTGGGCCGACGACGAGGTTTCCGGTGACGCCGGCGCCGCAGTCGCTACCCCGGTCGGCAACGGCAATGCCGCTGGCGGCGCCGACTTCGGCGCGCAGAACCCGTTCTGGCACCCCTTCGACGCTTCCGGCAACACCGGCGGCGGCGCGGGCGTGAACACCCCGCTCGGCGGCGGTCAGTTCAACACCGCTACTGGTACCGACACCGGCTTCAACGGTGCGGGCTTCGACTCGAACACCGGCGCGGCGATCAACACCCCGCTCGGCGGCAGCAGCTTCAACACCGGCGCGGCCACCAACTTCGACGTGCCCAACCCGGCTGACTTCATCCCGACCTTCGGCGGCGGTGCCAACGCCGGCGGCGGTGCGGCGGTGAACACCCCGGTCGGCGGCAGCGGCGTCAACGCCGGTGCGGCCAACGAATTCGCGCTGCCCACCCCGGCCGACTTCATCCCGACCGTCGGCGGTAGCACCGGTGGCGGCGCGGCCGTCAGCACCCCGGTCGGCGGCAGCGGCTTCAACACCGGTGGCTCGAGCCAGATCGGCCCCGACGGCGCGAGCACCAGCACCAACTCCGGTGCGGGCGTCGCGACCCCGGTCGGTGGTTCCAACTTCAACAGCGGATCGGCCTTTAACTTCGGCCGCTAGTCCGTCATCAAGCAAAGGCCAGGCACCCGATGGGTGCCTGGCCTTTGTAGTTCAGGAAGGGGTACCGACCCGGCATTCCGAAGACGCCATGGCATCGGCCCGCATACTGGGCTAGCTTCTGATCGATACGCCACGTTTGACATGCGGGGGCCGGAATGCGAGTGCGGAACCAGGTGCTGTGGGTCCTCTCGGTTGCGGCTGTTGCCGCCCTCTACCTCAGCGCCTACAACATGGCATTCCGAGTCTTGTCTGTGGGCGGATCGTGCGCTTCCGGCGGCGCGCACGTCATCCGACAGCAATGCCCCAGCGGAACGGGCCACTGGACCGCATGGATGATGCTCAGCCTGTTCGCCGGCATCGTTCTGCTGTTCGTCGACGGCGGTAACACTCGCGTCACCTGGTTCATCTGGTCGGCAATCTTTCTCGGCATGGGCGTCGGCGGCATCATCGGTGCCGTCTCGGCATGGCCGAACCTCAGTACAGTGATCGGCCTGGGTGTCGGCTGCGGCCTGGTTGGTCTGGTCATCGCGCTGCCCGGCGTCGTCGGCCTGATCTCCGGACCCGACACGGTCCAAAAATGGAAAGCCAAATCAGAGGGCAGGACCGCGGCGTCTGTCCCGACGCCCTCAACCGGACCGTCTCCGAGGCAACTCCAGAAGCTGTTGGATCTCGCGGAGCAACACGGACGTGGGGAACTCGGCGATACCGCGTACGCCGCCGCGAAAGCCAAGATTCTGCGTCAGCGCTAGGTCAGCAGACTTCCCGGCCTTCAGCTGACAAAAAGCCCCTCACCTGCGGTGACAGGTGAGGGGCTCGATGGCGGTGGCGGAGGGATTTGAACCCTCGGTGGGGGGTTACCCCACACACGCTTTCGAGGCGTGCTCCTTAGGCCGCTCGGACACGCCACCGTGTGGCAGCTTACCGAACCCGGGCCGTAGTCCCTAATCGCTGGTCGCGCGACGCCGAGACAAGGGTTTTTGGCGAGAAATCATGGAAATCACGCCAAAACCCGTGGTTTCGGCGCAAGAGCTCAGCGCTGCCGGGCGAAGAACCCTTCCATCAGCGCCGCGCATTCGGCCTCGAGCACCCCGCCGCGGACCTCCGGCCGGTGCGTCAGCCGCCGGTCCCGGACGACGTCCCACAGCGAGCCGACCGCCCCGGTCTTGGGTTCCCAGGCTCCGAACACCACGCGGGCCACCCGGGCCATCACGAGCGCGCCGGCGCACATCGTGCACGGCTCTACGGTTACCGCGAGCGTCGCACCTTCCAGTCGCCAGCCGTCGCCATGGACCGCGGCGGCCGCACGCAGCGCCAGGATCTCCGCGTGCGCGGTCGGGTCGCCCAGGGATTCGCGGGCGTTCGCGGCCCGGGCCAGCTCGACCCCGTCCGCGGAGAACACGACGGCACCGATCGGGACGTCGTCGGCACCGGCGAGTTCGGCGGCCTCCAGCGCAGCCCGGATCAGCCGGTCATCGGCGGAGCTCACCGCCCCAGCTTGTCCAATACCGCCACGAGTTCGTCGTTGAAGCCCATCTCCTGGGCGATCCGGCTCAGTTGTTCGTCGGCGTATTCATCGTCGGCGAGGATCACGCCGAGCACCGCCTCGGGCAGGCCCAGGTCGGACAGCAGCCCGAGGTCGCCTTCTTCGAACGGGTCGTCTTCCTCGAGCTCTTCCAGGCTCAGGTCGGCGTCCAGCTTCTCCAGCACGTCGGCCGCGATGTCGTAGTCCAAGGCTGCGGTGGCGTCCGACAGCAGCAGACGGGCGCCGGACGGCGCCGGACGGACGATCACGAAGAACTCGTCGTCGACGTTCAGCAGACCGAAAACCGCACCAGCGGAACGCAGTTCACGAAGCTCGGTCTCGGCGGCGGCCAGGTCCACCAGGGCCGTCCGTTTCAGCGGGACGCAACGCCATGCGCCGTCCTCCCGCACGACCGCCACACCGAAGCCGTCGGGGAGATCGGCCACCTGCTGCTGTGCCTGCGCGCGCTGTACTCCCATGCGGACAACGCTAGTCCGCACTCTTCCAGTTGACCAGCGGTCCCATATGTACCCCGCCCGGACCGTGTGCAAACCTTGGAACGTGACAACTCCGGTGTGTGTGCTCGGTATGGGACTCATCGGCGGTTCGCTGATGCGGGCGGGCCAGGCCGCGGGCCGCGAGGTTTTCGGATACAACCGGTCGATCGACGCGGTCAAGTGCGCGACAGCCGACGGCTTTGACGTGACCGACGACCTCACCGCCGCGCTGAAACGCGCCGCCGTGAGCGACGCGCTCATCGTCCTGGCGGTGCCGGTGCCCGCGCTGCCGATCATGCTCGAGCACATCCGCGACACCGCCCCGGACTGCCCGCTGACCGACGTGGTCAGCGTCAAAGGCAATGTGCTGCAACAGGTTCAAGAGCACGGTCTACTCGACCGATTCGTCGGCGGACACCCGATGGCCGGCACCGCGCATTCCGGCTGGGCGGCAGGCACCGCGGATCTGTTCGCCGGGGCACCGTGGGTGGTGAGCGTGGACGACCACGTCGACCCCCACGTGTGGGCCCAGGTGATGCATTTGGCGCTGGACTGCCGCGCGGTGATCGTGCCCGCGCGCTCCGATGAACACGACGCCGCGGCCGCCGCGATCTCGCATCTGCCGCACCTGCTGGCCGAGGCATTGGCCGCGACGGCCGGCGAGGTGCCGCTGGCCTTCGCCCTGGCGGCGGGGTCGTTCCGGGACGGCACGCGGGTTGCGGCCACCGCTCCCGACCTGGTCCGCGCCATGTGCGAGGCCAACGCCTCGGAGCTGACGGTCATGCTGGACCGCGCCATGGAGCTGCTGGGCCAGGCGCGATCATCGCTCGTCGAGGCGCAGTCGGTCGCCGAGCTGGTGGAGAGCGGCCATGCGGCGCGGGTCCGCTACGACAACTTCCACCGGCCGCAGATCCTCGCGACGACCATCGGCGCCGACGGCTGGCGCGAAGAGTTGGCCGCGCATGGGCGCGCCGGCGGGGTGATCAGATCCGCTCTGCCAGTCCGGGGTAGTCGAGGATGAAGCCGTCGTCGTCGACGGTGATCGAGGTGTCGGCGACGGGTGAATCCAGCTTGATGGGGTTGCCCGGGCCGGCACTGACATAGCTGATGGTCACGGGTTCGACCGTCAAGTCCGGAACGCGCACATAGACGACGGGCAGGGACACCGACGCAGTCCGGTGGTACAGCCCGGTGCGGCGGATGGGCAACGCGTTGAAGAACGGGCTGAAGACGACGTCGACGTCCAGCGCTCCGTTGTAGGCGGCCCGGCGCGTCTGATTCTGGTGGTCCTGCACCATCCACATGTTCTCTTCGTCGCGGGCGATGGAGAGTTGTCGCTCGCGCTGCGCGAGGGTGACGGTGAGTGACAGGCGTTTCGTCGCGCCGCTCTCGTCGGTCACCAGGTCATACGACGCGCTGAACGCGGGATGAATGTCTGTGGCAGCCGCCACAATCCGGCCGTACGCCTTGATCCTGTTGCCGGACAACTGAACCCGGACCGACTCCATGCGCGACACATCCTGCGCGCGCCAGGTCAGAATCGCGGGCCAGGCGGGTTCGGTGACATCGGTCTGGTCTGCGCTCACCCGTCTACCGTAGGCGACGGAGGCCCGCCTTCGTAGTCACGATTGCAACTCCGGACGGACCGGGCCGGGACGCCCGCACAGCCAATGCCAAGGCGGCGTCCAGAACGAGGGCGAGAGCCGCGACCAGGAGGGCGCCGACCAGCGCCAGATAGAACTGGCGCACCTTGATGCCGTCGATCAGGAATCGCCCGAGCCCACCCAGGCTGGCATACGCCGCGACGGTTGCGGTGGCGACCACCTGCAGCGTGGCAGTCCGCAGCCCACCGACGATCAGCGGCATGGCGTTGGGCACCTCGGTGCGCAGCAGCACCTGACGCTCGGTCATGCCCATGGCGCGGGCGGCGTCGACCACCACCGGATCGACGTTGGCGATCCCCGCGTACGTCCCCGCCAGAAGCGGCGGAATGCCGAGCAGCATCAGCGCGACGGTGGGCGGCAGCAGGCCCAGTCCCCACAGCAGGACACCCAGCAGCAGGATGCCGAGGGTGGGGAGCGCACGCAGCGCGTTGACACCGCCGACCACCAGGGCTGTGCCACGGCCGGTGTGCCCGACGTACATGCCCACCGGAACGGCGACGAGCGCGCTGCAGAGCACCGCGATGCCGGTGTACTCCAGGTGTTCCAGCATCCGCATGCCGAGACCCGCCGGGCCGGTCCAGTTGGCTGCATTGAAGATGTAGGCGAGGGCCTGCTGCAGGAAGTTCATGCCGGCGCCTTCGCCCGGGTCCACGGGGTCGCCAGGCGGCCGGCGCCCAGGATGACGAGGTCGACGACCACCGCCAGCGCGAAGATCGCGATGATGCCGGCGATGATCTGGTCGCTCTTGTCGGACTGATAGCCCTCGGTGAACCAGGTGCCCAGCCCGCCGATGCCGATCACCGAACCAACCGACACCATCGAGATGTTGGTGACGGCGACCACACGCAGGCCGGCCGTGAGGACCGGGATCGCCAGGGGCAGTTCGATTCTCAGAAGTCGTGTGCGGGGGCGATAACCCATCGCGGTGGCCGCCTCGCGGGTGTCGGCGGGGACGGCATCGAGCGCCTCGGGCACCGTCCGCATCAGCAATGCCACGGTATACAGCGTCAGGGCCACCAGGACATTGGCCTCATCGAGAATCCGTGTGGGGATGATCAGCGGCAGTACCACGAACAGCGCCAGCGACGGGATGGTGAAGACGATGCTGGCAGTGATGGTGCTGAAGCGGCGCAGCCGTGGCCGCTGCCGGACGTAGGCGCCCAGCG
Source organism: Mycolicibacterium sp. CBMA 226 (assembly GCF_009729075.1). Classification (GTDB taxonomy): domain Bacteria; phylum Actinomycetota; class Actinomycetes; order Mycobacteriales; family Mycobacteriaceae; genus Mycobacterium. The sequence goes on from NZ_VTGY01000033.1 coordinate 334,724, forward strand.
GCACGGCGATCAGCACCCCGATGAGCAACGGCAGCAGGGCCAGCCGCAGGTGAATCTGCGTGAGCACCCACGCGGTTTCGAGGTGGGACATCAGGTATCGCATTGCGCGCCTTTGCGATTCTTGACCAATGCCGTGACGTCGTCGAGGCTCACGCCGCCGGCGACGCGCCCCTGCTCATCGACCGCGACGCCCAGACCGGACGGCGACGACAACGCCGAATCCAGCGCGAGCCGCAGGGTGCCGTCGGGCCGGAACAGCGAGCCACCGGCGATGGTGCTGTCGTACAAGGACTTTCCGGCGCGGTGCAGGCCCACCCCGTGGGCGTTGATCCAGGCGTACGGGGTGCCGTCGGCGTTGACCACCAGCGCCCACTGGCCGGCGCCGAGTTCCAGCGCGTCGACCGCCGGTTCGGCTACGGTGCGAATGTCGCGGAGCTGAAGTCCGGCGGTGCCCCGGAACTGCAGGCCGCGGTAGCCGCGGTCGGCACCGACGAAACCGGCGACGAATGCGTTGGCCGGGTTGGACAAGAGACGTTGCGGCGCGTCGTACTGCTGCAGCGTGCCACCGGGTCCGAACACCGCGACAAGGTCACCCAGTTTGACGGCCTCATCGATGTCGTGGGTCACGAAGACGATGGTCTTGCGCAGATCGCTTTGCAGCCGCAGGATTTCGGCTTGCAGGTCTTCGCGCACGACTGGGTCGACCGCGCTGAACGGCTCGTCCATCAGCAAGATGGGCGGGTCGGCGGCCATTGCCCGGGCCACACCGACCCGCTGCTGCTGCCCGCCCGACAACTGGGCCGGGTACCGGTCGGCGAGCTTGACGTCGAGGCCGACGCGCTCCAACACGCCCAGCGCCTTTTTCCGTGCGCTACGGCGTGATTCGCCTTTCAGGACCGGAACGGTGGCGACGTTGTCGACCACCTTCAGGTGCGGCATGAGCCCGGCGCTCTGCAGCACATATCCGATGCCGAGACGCAGCCGCACTGGGTCGACGGTGGCGACGTTGGCACCGTCGACGGTCAATGTGCCCGAGGTCGGGTCGATCATCCGGTTGATCATCCGCATGGAAGTGGTCTTGCCGCACCCGGACGGTCCGACGAATACCGACAGCGTCCCCTCGGCGATCTCGAGGCTCAGTTCATCGACAGCGACCGCGCTGCCGTAGCTCTTGGTGATCTTGTCGAACGTGATCATCGGCCCACCGGCTTGTCGAACCCGTTGTCCTGCACCCATTTCTTCGCAGCCTGGTCCGCGTCGACGCCCCCGTTGCCGGATACCGCGGTGTTCATCTCGATGAGCGCCTTCGTGGTGAGTTTCGCGCTGACGCCGTCCAGCACGGTCTTGAGCAGATCGGACTTCTTCTGCGATGCCACGAGCGGCACCACGTTGGCGGCCAGGAAGTTGTGCTTTGGATCGTCGAGCACCACGAGGTTGTTCTGGACGATGGCCGGTGAGGTGCTGAAAATATCTGCCGCGGTGACGGTTCCGTCGACCAGCGCTCGGACGGTGGCCGGTCCCCCGCCGTCACTGATCGCGATGAAGTTGGCCGGAGCGATGTCGAGGCCGTACTTGGCCTTCAACCCCGGCAGCCCCTCGGTCCGCTGCAGAAATTCCGATGGCGCGCCGAATTTCACCTGCGCCGAATGCTCGGCCAGGTCACCGATCGTCTTCAGGCTCCACTTCTTGGCAGTCTCGGCCGATACCGCCACGGTGTCAGTGTCGGCCGCCGGCGAGGGCGTCAGGATCGACAGATCCCCGGGAAGCACTCGTGCGAGCGCCAATTCGACGTCATCGGCCGCGGTGGCCGTGGTCTTCGGATCGAAGTACTGCAGCAGATTTCCGGTGTACTCGGGGATCAGGTCGATCGAATGATCCTTCACCGCAGGGACATATGTCTCGCGGCTGCCGATGCCGAACTGACGGCCGACGGTAAAGCCATTGGCCGCCAACGCCTGCGCATAGATCTCGGCGATGATCTTCGATTCGGGGAAGTCCGCAGAGCCCACCACGATCGACTTGAGATCGCCCGAGATGCTGCCCCCACCGAGGGGATTGGCGCTGCCACAGCCGGTCAGCAGGACAATGGGCAGCAGGGCCAGAGCAGCGAGAAGTCGGCGAGGTGCGGCAGCGCGCGCCCTGGCTCCCCCAAAGTCCATCCGAACGTCCTCTCGGCGTCGTGCACTCAGGCCGACCCTAGCGTTATTCGAAAATTGTTGCCGCAGTTCCCGGCATCCGGCCCGCAGAACCGTCAAGATGGTCCTTATGAGTAGCGATGACGCGACTTCCCCCGACCCGTCCGGCTCGACGCCCAAGCCGGCAGCTGTGCCCGCTGAACCTCCGGCACCGAAATCCCCCAAGGCGACGTCCAAGAAGCCCGAAACAGCGGCGCCCTCGGCTGGCACGCCGAAGTCTGCGGTGAAGTTCACGCGCACCGCAGCGCTGTGGTCAGCGCTGATCCTGGGCTTCCTCATCCTCATCCTGTTGCTGGTCTTCATCCTGCAGAACGGCGACGACGTCACGCTGCGCCTGTTCGGCTGGCAGTTGACGATCCAGAAGGGTGTGGCGATCCTGCTCTCTGCCATCGCCGGCGGCCTGCTGACCTTTGCGGTGGCGAGCATCCGGATTCTGCAGCTCCGGCTCGCCGCACGGAAGAACTTGAAGGCCGGGCTCTAGTTTCAGCCTCCCGCGAGCGCGCTAGGTGAGGACTGCCAGCCCGGCGGCGATGAGCGGCGCGACGGCCTCACCGACGGGATCGTCGTGGCCCGCTTCACCGGCGGCCATGCGCGCCCGGAAATCGATACCCGCCGCGATGATCGCCAGCTTGAAGTACGCCAGCGCCAGATAGAAATCCCAATGATCCAAAGGCTGCCCGGCCGCGACCGAGTACTTCTGGGCCAGCTGATCCATCGGCGGAATCTTGTCCGACGACCACGCCGCGTCCGAATGCACCATCGAGAACATCGGATGCCGGTAGACGCACATCAGCGCGGCGTCCGAGAGTGGGTCGCCCAGCGTCGACATCTCCCAGTCCAGCACCGCCCGAACCTTGGTGGCGTCGACGGCGTCGAGCATGGTGTTGTCGATGCGGTAGTCGCCGTGCACGATCGCGCTGCGGCTCTGCGGCGGCAGCTTCTCACCCAGTAAGCCGTGCAACCGGCGTACGTCGGCGTCGCGCGGATCGTCCGGCAACCGCACCAGATCCCACTGCGAACCCCAGCGCCGCACCTGCCGTTCCAGGTAGCCGTTGGCCTTCCCGAAGTCCCCGAGCCCGACGGCCTCGGGGTCCAGGGCATGCAGGTCGGCCAGCACCTTGATCAACGCGTCCACACACGCGTCGATGGCCTGCTGGTCCCCCAGCGCGTCGAGCTCCGCCGAGTGCCGTACCACGCGGCCGGGCACGAATTCGACCATCTGGAACGGCGCACCGAGCACCGAGTCGTCGTTGCGCATCGTCACGGGGTGAGCCACCGGAACTGTCGTACCTTCAAGCGCCGCAACGACTTTGTACTCGCGCGCCATGTCGTGCGCCGACGGCGTCAAACCGTGCAGGGGCGGCCGGCGCAGCACCCACTTGGCGGCATCGTCGAACACCAGGAACGTCAGATTCGACCGGCCACCGGCGATCAGCTCAGCACGCAGCTCACCGGTGCGGGCGATCCCGATCTCGCGCAGGTGCGCATCAAGGGCGGTGAGGTCAAGGCCTTCGAGACTGGTCATTGTTTCTCCCGTCGATGCGCTCGCCCCGGCAAGATGTGTCTACCATCGCTGGTTTCGCGGCAGCAGATCCCACACGTGTTCGACGCTGTTGACGCCGGCCACCGCGAGCCGGCCGCTGCGGGAGGCGAGCAGCCGGGTGATGCCGGTGTAGTCGACCTGGAAGGACAAGATGCGCTCGGTCGGCACGATGTCGTGCAGCAGACCGTTGATGACGCCGCCGTGGCTGAAGATCGCGACGGTGTCGTCGGCTTCGGCCTCGCTCGCGATGTCCATGACGGCCTCGGTGATGCGGGCCAGGAAGGCCTCTTCGTCGACACTGCTGGGCAGGTGGCCCGTCATGAGCCGGGCCATCTCCTCGGGATGCTCGGCCGCGATCTGCTCGATCGGGATGTACTGCGCCATGTCTCGGTCGTATTCGGCGAGCCGGTCGTCGATCTCGATGGGCAAGCCGAGGGCGTCGGCCACCGGCTGACCGGTCTGGATGGCGCGCTTCTGTGGGCTGCTGATCAGACGCGTGATCGGGAACCGCTTGAGTGCGTCGGGCAGGCGCATGGCCTGCGCGATGCCTTCCTCGGACAGGTCGGGGTCAGCCCCCTCACCTGGCTCATTGCGCAGCGGCAGGGCATGTCGGATCAGAAGCAGTTGCACCGTGTCACCATAAAGCCATGGGGTACGCCGACGAACTGTTCGACCTCACCGACCGCGTAGTGCTGATCACCGGCGGTAGCCGCGGGCTGGGCCGGGAGATGGCCTTCGCCGCGGCCCGCTGCGGCGCGGACGTCATCATCGCCAGCCGGAACCTGGAGTCGTGTCAGGCCACTGCCTCCGAGATCATCGCCGAGACCGGCCGGGCCGCGCTGGCCCACCAGGTACATGTCGGACGCTGGGACGAATTGGACGGCCTGGTGGACGCCGCCTATGCCGAGTTCGGCAAGGTCGACGTGCTGGTGAACAACGCCGGCATGTCGCCCCTGTACGAGTCGTTGGGCTCGGTACCGGAGAAGCTGTTCGACGCGGTGGTGAACCTGAACTTCAAGGGGCCATTCCGATTGTCGGCACTGGTCGGCGAGCGGATGGTGGCCGACGGCGGCGGGTCGATCATCAACATCAGCTCGTCGGGCTCGCTGCGCCCGGATGCGTACATGCTGCCGTATGCCGCCGCCAAGGCCGGATTGAACACCCTCACAGAGGGTTTCGCGAAAGCCTTCGGGCCGACGGTCCGCGTCAACACCCTGATGGCCGGTCCGTTCCTGACCGATATCAGCAAGGCATGGGGCGAGGACACGTCAACCGCCTTCCGCTCGCTGCCGCTGCAGCGAGCTGGACAGCCTCGCGAAATCGTCGGTGCCGCACTGTTTTTGATGTCCGACGCATCCAGCTTCACCACGGGGTCCATCCTGCGGGCCGACGGCGGTTTTGCCTAGCTCACAGGTGACCACTCGCCAGGAGTGCGGCGGCCGCTGTAGCGAGTGAGGCATTTGCGCGGTCGCGTTCGTCACCCATTCCGACGAGAAAATCGACGGTCAGCGGGCTGAGGATGTCGCGTAGACCATGCCCTTCGCTGCCGAAGAACCCCGCCATCTCGAGCATCACCGCCCCATGACAGATACTCCAGATGCGGCCTGCGACAGCGGCTTCGCCGTCATTGCGGATGCGGCCCGCATCGGTCATCCGGCGGACCGACGCGCAGAGCGTCTGGAACGACGCGTCGCGCGACGTGGCGTGTCCGGTCACCGTCAGATCTGTGCGGCAGTTCGACAACGACGCGGGGACCGCGGTACCGAACATCAATTGATAGTGCTGTGGATTCTTCAGCGCGAACCGGCGGTACGCGGCGCCCATCGAGAAGAAGTCCGCCACCGGATCATCGGTGTGCGGTACAGACGCCAGCGCGTCGCCGAAGCGGGCGAAGATCTCGGCCGACAAGGCGTCGACGACACCGGCCATCGACCCGAAGTGGGTGTACACCACCATCGTCGACGTGCCGACCTCGGCGGCCAGCTTGCGCACGCTCAACGCCTGGAGCCCGTCGCGCTCCAGGATCGCTATGCCGGCTTCGATCAACTGCCGACGAGTTTCTTCGCTCACCCTTGCGCACCTCTCATAACAGTGTTATACCAGTAACCGCAGCCAATAACACTGTTATGGAGGTTCTGGGATGGCCAACCGCTACCTGGCAGGCGCGTTCGCGCCACTGCACGACGAATTCACCCTCACCGACCTGACCGTCACGGGCACGATCCCGGACTATCTCGACGGTCGCTATCTACGCAACGGCCCGAATCCGGTCGGCGAGGTCGACCCCGAGCTGTACCACTGGTTCCTCGGCGACGGCATGGTCCACGGCATCCGCATCCGCGACGGCAAAGCCGAGTGGTACCGCAATCGCTGGGTGCGCGGACCGTACACGGCGGCCGCGCTCGGCGAGGACACTCCGCCGGGGCACGGCAGCCCGTTCGGCATCGGTGCCAACACCAACGTGCTCGGTCATGCCGGCAAAACCCTGGCGCTGGTCGAGGGTGGCGGCGCGAACTTCGAGCTGACCGACGAACTGGACACCGTCGGCGTCTGCGATTTCGACGGCACGATCTCGGGCGGTTACACGGCTCACCCGAAGCGGGATCCGGAAACCGGTGAGCTGCACGCGGTTTCGTACAGCTTCACCCGCGGCAACACCGTGCAGTACTCAGTGATCGGCACCGATGGCCGCGCCAAGCGCACCGTCGACGTCGAAGTCCACGGCAGCCCGATGATGCACGACTTCTCTCTGACCGAGCGCCACGTCATCTTCTACGACCTGCCCGTGAGCTTCGACGCGAGCATCATCACCGAGATGGCGGTGCCGAAGCCACTGCGGCTACCGGCGCGATTGCTGTTGTCCTCGTTGATCGGTCGGGTCAAGATCCCCGATCCGATCGCCGCGCGGCAGTCGAACTTCGCATCGAAAGACCGGCGCCTCCCGTACTCGTGGAACCCCAAGTACCCCGCCAGGATCGGCGTCATGCCGCGCGACGGCGGCAACTCCGACGTGCGATGGTTCGACGTCGAGCCGTGCTACGTCTTCCACCCGATGAACGCCTACGACTCCCCCGACGACAACACCATCGTCCTCGACGTCGTGCGGCACCCGAAGATGTTCGACACCGACATGCTGGGCCCGAATGAGGGGCCGCCGACTCTGGACCGGTGGACCATCGATCTGGCCGCGGGCAAGGTGCTCGAAGACCGCTTCGACGACCACGACCAGGAGTTCCCCCGCATCGACGAACGCCTGACGGGCAAGCGGCACCGGTACGGTTACGCACCCACCGTCGGCGAGGGTGCCGGTGGCAGCGACACGCTGCTGAAGCACGACCTGATCGGCGGCAGCACCGCGAAGCGGTACTTCGGCTCCGGAAAGGTGTTGGGTGAGTTCGTCTTCCATCCGTCGTCACCGACCGCCGCCGAGGACGACGGCGTGCTGATGGGGTTCGTCTACGACGCCGCCACCGACCGCAGTGAGTTGGCGATCCTCGACGCCCAAACCCTGCAGGACGTCGCGAGCGTCGAGCTGCCGCACCGCGTGCCGGCCGGGTTCCACGGCAACTGGGTGCCGACCACCTAGCGGGCCGACCGGCTCGGCTACGGCGTGATGATGTTGAACGCCGGGTCGGGCCGGTCGATGACGCTCAGCAACGTCGGTAGTGCAGAGGCGTCACCGCTCACCTCGACGCCCGGCGAGCTGGTGTCACCCGCGGCAAAAGCCAAGAGCCGCAGCTTATTCGCCAGGGTGACCGTAGCCTGGGCAGTCGCCGGGTCGGCAGCGACCTTGCGGTGCACCAGCACTCCGTTCCGCAATGCCAACCGATAGTTGGTGTCCACGTCCCGGAACGTCACGTCGACGGCGATGTCCAGCTCCCACGCGCGCGGACCGTTGACGTTGATGGCCAGGGCGTCGAACATCTGCTCCGGAGTCAGCTGCGCCAGCATTGTCGGCGCAGCCTGGGTCGGGGTGCCGAACTTGCCGACCCGCAGCTCGGTGGCGCCGGACAGGAAGAAGTTGCGCCACACGGCATTCTCGGCTCCGTACGCCATTTGTTCCAGGGTGTCCGCGTAGAGCTCGCGCGCCCCGGTGTGGTTTTCATCGGTGAAGACCGCATGATCCAACAGGGTTACCGCCCAACGGAAATCGCCTTCGTCGAACGCTTCTTGCGCCAACTCCACGACGCGGTCGATACCGCCCATCGCTGCCACGTACCTCGGTGCGGACGCCTGAGGCGGATGCTGCCAGAGCCGTCCCGGGTTGCCGTCGAACCAGCCCATGTAGCGCTGGTAGACCGCCTTGACGTTGTGGCTGACCGAGCCGTAGTAGCCGTGCGTGTGCCAGGCCTTCTCCAACGCCGGTGGCATCTGGAAGGTTTCGGCGATCTCGATTCCGGTGTAGCCCTGGTTGAGCTGACGCAACGTCTGGTCGTGGAGGTAGGCGTACAGATCCCGTTGCACCGAAAGGTATTCGACGATGTTGTCCTGCCCCCAGGTGGGCCAGTGGTGGGAGGCGAAGACGACGTCCGTTCGGCCGGCGTAGCGGTCGATCGCCTCGGTCAGGTAACCGGCCCACCCGTGGGGGTCACGCACCAGCGCACCGCGCAGTGTGAGCAGGTTATGCAGGTTGTGAGTGGCGTTCTCCGCCATACACAGCGCGCGGAATTGCGGGAAATAGAAGTGCATTTCGGCCGGCGCCTCGGTGCCGGGTGCCATCTGAAACTCGATCTCCACGCCATCGATGGTGTGCGTCTCGCCGGTGGTGCTGATGTCGATGGTCGGCACGACCAGCGCCACCTCACCCGTCGACCCCACCTGCCCCAGACCGCAACCGACCTGTCCTTGCGGCCCACGATCTAGCGCGGCACCGTACATGTATCCGGCTCGACGAGCCATTGCCGTTCCGGCATAGACGTTTTCCTGCACGGCGTGTTCGGTGAAGCCTTCGGGCGCGATGATCGCGACCTTGCCGGCGTCGACGTCGGCTTGCGACGTCACCCCGAGCACCCCGCCGAAGTGGTCGACGTGGCTGTGCGTGTAGATGATGGCCCGTACTTCACGATCCCCGCGGTGGGCCCGGTACAGCGCAAGCGCCGCAGCCGCGGTTTCGGTGGAAATCAGCGGGTCGATGACGATGACACCGGTGTCGCCCTCGATGAAGCTGATGTTCGACAGGTCCAGACCGCGGACCTGGTAGATGCCCGGCACCACTTCGTAGAGGCCCTGCTTGGCACACAGCTGCGACTGCCGCCACAAGCTGGGGTGCACGCTGTCCGGTGCCTCGCCGGTCAAGAAGTTGTAGGAGTCGTTGTCCCACACCATCCTTCCGTCGGCGGCGGTGACGACGCACGGCTCCAGCGCCGCGATGAAGCCGCGGTCGGCGTCGTCGAAGTCCCGGGTGTCCCCGAACGGAAGCGACGCGACGTGTGCGCGGTTGGCAGCGGCGATGGCTTCTGTGGGCGGCTTCTGCTCCATGCCGACCAACCTAGCGTCAATTTCCCCGCGAGCTAGAGCTTATGCAGCACCACTTCCGACAAGGTGCCACCACCGACCGCGGCGGTCATATAGGTGCAGTGCGGTTGCCGCCGACGGTCGGTCGGCGAACCCGGGTTCAGCAGACGCAGCCCGGTGGCCGCGGTGCTGTCCCACGGAATATGGCTGTGCCCGAACACCAGAACGTCGGTGTCGGGATACAGGCGGGCCATGCGGGCGTCACGCCCGGCGGACGCACCGGTTTCGTGCGTGACGGTGAACCGGACCCCACCGAGGGTGACGTCAGCCCGCTCGGGCAGCCGGGCCCGCAGGTCAGCGCCGTCGTTGTTGCCCCAGCACGCGACGAGGCGCTTGGCCCGGCGCTCCAGTTCGTCGAGCAGACTCACATCCACCCAGTCGCCGGCATGTACCACCACGTCGGCCCGGGCCACCTCGTCCCAGACCTGCGCCGGCATGTCCCGGGCGCGTTTGGGCACGTGGGTATCGGAGATCAGCAATAGACGCATCTCGCTGCCGCTCAAGTGATCTCGCCGCTGAAGTACCGGCGCGGGTTGTCCACCAGCATGGTGGTGATCTGATCATCGGTGACGCCGCGCCTACGCAGGGCGGGCAGCACGTCGTCGCTGATGTGGGTCAGTTTCCAGTTCGGTTGCGCGGCGACCTTGCCCTCATGCGAGAACCAGTCGATGAAACACGACGTGTCATGCGCCAGCACCATCTTCTCGGCATATCCGCGTTCGGACAGCGTCGCCACCGTGTCGACGCGCTCCTCGAAGGACAGCAGCATGTCGAGCCCGAACCGGTCCATGCCGAGGTACGACCCGGCATCGGCCAGCGCGCACAGATAGTCGAGGTCCGTGCTGTCGCCCGAATGCCCGATCACGACCTTGGTCAGGTCCACGCCTTCCTCCGCGAACACCTTCTGCGCGACCAACCCGGATTGGCTGTGGGCGTGGGTGTGCACGGTGATCGGCGCTCCGGTCTGCACGTGCGCCTGCCCGACAGCGCGCATGACGCGCTCCACTCCTGGTGTCAACCCCTGGTGTTCGATGGCGCATTTCAGGAATGCCGCTTTGATACCGGTGTCGGCAATGCCGTCTCGGATGTCTCTGACGAAGAGTTCGACCATCGGCTCGGGGGTGTCGAACAACAAGCCCGGGCCGGTGTGCTGGAACTGGAACGGCACATCGTTGTAGGTGTAGATGCCCGTCGCGACGACGATGTTGATGTCGACCTGTTCGTTGACGCGCTGGATGCGGGGCAGGTAGCGACCCAGCCCGATCACGGTGGGGTCGACGATCGTGTCGATGCCGCGTGACTTGCATTGGCGCAGTTGGTCTATCGCGTCGGCGACGCAGGTCTCCTCGTCCCACGGCGACGGATAGTCCGGGAAGTTCTGACGGATCTCATCGCCGAGGATGAACACGTGCTCATGCATGAGCGTGGCCCCGAGTTGGTCGACGGGCACCGGGCCCCTGACCGTCTGCACGTCCGTCATCACCGCCAGTCTGTGCCATGGGCGGTCGCGCATCAAGACCCTATATCAACCGTGTTGACACCGACTACGTATTGCCAGTTAGCTGGGGTAACGTCCCGCTCATCCCGAACCGCAAAGGAGTGCCCACATGGGTTGGAACTTCCTCGGCACCGACTGGCACCTGTTCGGCAAACTGGCCGACCTGGCCCTGGCGATGCTGCTGTTCGGCGCCACGGTGATGTTCTTCTACGTCCGGCGCCTCCGAAAGCAACCACAGTTGCCGATGGCCGAAGACGTGCGGGCCAAACAGACGGTGCTCACCAAAGTCCGCAAGCGCCAGCCGATGACTGCCGAAGAACTCGAATACGCCACGCAGGTGATCGACAATCAGCGGACGTTGATGACATTCGCAATTCCCCTCACCATCTTTTCGCTGGGGTGCTTCTACGTACTCGGCAGCCTGGAACAACTCCACGGCGCAACCCCGTCGGAGCGCACCTTTCTCGGGGTCATCGCCATGATCTCGTCCATCAACGTGACCGCCCAGATCTTCCGCGTGATCAAACTGAAAAAGCGCCTCGGGAACGTCACCTTGGTGAATTCTGGCAATTAGCTGGACGCTCTCACCTCGCTTTTCCATTTCCACGGAATACGTGGAAAGCCACGCGCGTCCAATCACTGATAGTGTTTACGCCGACTTATCTCAATCAAGTTGATATACAACTCCCGCCGGTCGAAAGGTGATCGAGTGAGCCAGCGCTCTACCGCCCGACGATTACTCACACGAGCCTGGATGCCGTTGGTCGCGCTCATCGCGATCGGCGTCGGCGTGCTGTGCATGGTCAAGGTCCACGAATTCTCCGAACCCGGTCCCGCTCTGGCCGTCAACGCGCCGCAGGCGCCACCGGAGTTCACGCCCAAGACCCTCACCTACGAAGTGTTCGGCACCCTCGGCTCCGGCGGCCTGCTCTCGTACATCGATATCAGCGGGCACCCGCACAAGGTCGACTTGACCGAATTGCCGTGGTCGCACACCGAGACCACCACCCTCACCGTCGTATCGGGCAGCATCTCCGTGCAGGTACACGGCGGCTCCGTCGGTTGCCGGATGAAGGTGAACGACGTTGTCCGCGATGAACAATCCGATGATCACGGCAACGCCGACGTCGCCTGCCGGGTGAAGTCCGCGTGAGCGACACCGACACCGCCCCCATCACCCGGCCCGCCGCCCACAGCGCGGCGAAGCGGCCGTTCGTCGCCAGAACCGTTCGCCTCCTGGCCATCCCGATCATCGTCTTCTGGGCGCTCCTCGCGGTGACCACGAACACCTTTGTGCCCAAGATCGAAGACGTCGCCGAAGAACTCGCCGGCCCGATGGTGCCGACGTACGCACCGTCCCAGGTGGCGATGCTGACCATCGGCAAGGAATTTCACGAGTCCACCTCGACCAGCCTCACCATGCTGGTCCTGGAGGCTGACAGGGGTCTCACCGAACAGGATCGCGACTACTACGCCGGCCTGGTTAACACCCTCAAAGCGGACAGCACACACGTGCAGTACGTCATGGACACCTGGGGCAAGCCGATCACCGCGGCCGGCGCACAGAGTCTCGACGGCAAATCCGCCTACGTTCTGCTCCGGCTGGCCGGCGACATCGGCCAGATGGAGGCCAACAACTCGGTCAACGCCGTGCGAGCGATCGTCAAGAACTCCAATCCGCCTGCCGGACTGAAGGTTTACGTCAGCGGCGCGGCCCCATTGGCTGCCGACACCGTCCTCATCGCCAACTCCAGCCTCAACAACATCACGATCGCGACGATGTTCCTGATCATCTTCATGTTGTTGCTGGTCTACCGATCCGTCGTCACGATGCTGGTGCCGTTCTTCGGGGTCATCCTGCTGATGCTGTCGGTCAAGGGCGTGATCTCCGCGTTGGGCCACTACGGTGTCATCCCGTTGTCGTCGTTTGCGACGAACATGGTCATCTCACTGACCCTCGGCGCCGGTACCGACTACGGCATCTTCCTCATCGGCCGATATCACGAGGCCCGACTGGCCGGTCAAAGTCGCGAGGACGCGTATTACACCGCCTACAAGGGTGTTTCGCACGTCATTGTTGGCTCCGGCTTGACCATCGCGGGCGCCTGCGCCTGTCTGACATTCGCGCGGCTCAACTACTTCCACACGATGGGTCCGGCTGTGGCGGTCAGCATGCTGATCACCATCGCCGGCGCTCTGACCATCGGGCCCGCACTGCTCAGCGTCGGCAGCCTCTTCGGGCTCTTCGATCCGAAACAAGAGGTGAGAGCAAAGCTCTACCGGCGCATCGGCACTGCCGTGGTGCGCTGGCCCAAACCGATCCTTGTCGCCAGCGTCGCAGTCGTCTCGGTGGGCGCGGTGTTCGTGCCGACCTACCGGGTCAGCTACGACGACCGCACCTACCAGCCGTCGGATGCCCCGGCCAACCAGGGATTTCAAGCTGCCGACCGGCACTTCCCCAAGAGCAAGCTGTTCAGCGAGATGCTGATGGTCCAGGCCGACCACGACATGCGCAACTCCGCGGACTTCATCTCACTCGACCGCGTGGCCAAGGCGCTGATCCGGCTACCCGGTGTGGCGATGGTGCAGAGCATCACCCGCCCGATGGGCCGGGCGCTCGAACATGCCTCCATCCCTTACCTTTTCACCACGCAGGGCAGCGGCAACGGCCAGCAGTTGCCGTTCACCCAGCACAACAACGAGAACACCGCGAAGCAGGCCCAGATCACCGCCCACAGCATCGAGGTGCTGAAGAAGACGGCCGACCTGACCCAGACACTCGCCGACGAGCTGCACAACACGGTGCTGACCTTGGAAGACATGCAGAAGGTCACAGAGGACATGCGTGATGCAATCGCCAATCTCGACGATTTCATGCGCCCGCTCCGCGCGTACTTCTATTGGGAGCCGCACTGTTTCGACATTCCCGTGTGCTGGTCATTCCGATCGCTGTTCGATGTGATCGACAAGGTCGACAATCTCGCCGCCGACATCGGAAAAGCCGTCGGGTCATTCGAGGTGATAGACAGCCTGATGCCGCAGATGGTGTCGCTGCTGAGGCAGACCGTGGCCGACAACCAGGCACTGCTGGCGTTGATCGTCAACAACTACGGCCCCACCGACATCCAGAACAAGAACACCGACCAGACCTTCGACGACATGATCAACGTCGGCAATGACTTCGATGCGTCGCGCAGTGACGACTTCTTCTACATCCCCCGTGAAGCGTTCGACAACGACGACATCAAAACCGGTATGGCACTGATGATGTCGCCCGATGGACACGCTGCGCGTTTCATCGTCACCCACGAGGGCAACGCGATGGGACCCGAGGGCATCGAGCACGTCGAACAATTCCCCGACGCCATCAAGATTGCGTTGAAGGAGACATCGCTGTCCGGGTCGAAGATCTACATCGGTGGATCCGGCTCGAACAACAAGGACATTCAGCTATACGCCAAGAACGACCTGATGATCGCGGCCATCGCCGCCTTCGTGCTGATCTTCCTGATCATGATGATCATCACCCGATCTCTAGTGGCCGCCTTGGTCATTCCCGGCACCGTGGCCTTCTCCTATGCCGGCGCATTCGGGCTGTCGGTGCTCATCTGGCAGCACCTGATCGGGCTACACCTGCACTGGCTGATCCTGCCGCTGACCTTCATCGTGCTGGTGGCCGTCGGCTCGGACTACAACCTGCTGCTGGTCGCCCGGCTCAAGGAAGAAATCCACGCGGGCCTCAACACCGGTTTGATCCGTGCACTGGGCAGCACCGGTGGTGTCGTGACCTCGGCCGGTCTGGTGTTCGCGTTCACCATGCTGGCCATGCTCTCCAGCGATCTGCGGACCATCGGCCAGATGGGCTCGACCGTCTGCATCGGCCTGCTGCTCGACACCCTGGTGGTGCGGTCGTTCATCGTGCCGTGCCTGGTGCGGCTGCTGGGCCCGTGGTTCTGGTGGCCGACGTTTGTCCGGCAGCGGCCACTGCAGCCGTACAAGCCTGGGGTGATGGTTTAAGAGTCGGCCTACGTGACGTTGTAGAACGACTCGACGTGCTCGTGCAGCTTCCGGTACATCTGCGGGGCTTCAAGGGCATCAGTGATGACTTCGACATAGGCTGCGCCGTCGGCCTGTTCGGCTGCCTTGAGCGCAGCGTCGAGCTCACCGCAGGTGCGCACCCGCGCGGTGAACCACCCTTCGCAGCCCATAGCATGCGGCAGTTCGGCGAAGTTCCATGAGGCAATGTCGTTGTAGGACAGCGACATGTCCTTGCACAGCATCCGCTCACTGAGGTAGCCGGAGTTGTTGAGCACGAACACAATCGGACGCAGCCCGCGCCGGCCGAACTGGCTGAGTTCCTGGACTGTCATCTGGTGCGAACCCTCACCGGTGACCAGGATTATGCGGCGATCCTGCGCACCGACCGCCGCACCGAAAGCTGCCGGTGTGGCCCATCCGATTGATGCCCACAGGGTTTGATTATGGAACTGCGCACCCCTCGGTAGTCGCGCGAAAGTCAAACCAAGGGAAGACGTTCCGGTGTCGGTGATGATCACGTCGTCGGGCCGGAAGAAGTTTGCCCAGCGCGGGTAGAGCGCATCGGCCGTGATGGCATCGTCCGCGCTTCCGCCGATCGGCCCGAGCGTCTCGGGTGTAATAGCAGGCCGCTCAGCACGTTTGGTCACGCGCTCCGACAGGTGTGTGAGCAGATCCGACATCTCGACATTGCGATATGTCTTGCCGCCGACTGTTGTCCGGTGGTGACCGACGGTAATCGTCTTGACCGGATCCAATTTCACGGTGCCCCCAGCGGCGTTGCCGTCGGTCAGCATTGCGCCGAGCATCACCACCGCATCACACGATTCCACGAACGCCCGCACGGCTTCACCCATCAGGCGGCCGGTGTACATCCCGATGTAGTTGGGGTGATCCTCGCCGAGCACCGACTTGTCGGCGAACATCGTGGCGAAAGGCAGACCTGCGGCGTCGACGAACCCCGCCGCCACCTTGTCCAGACCCAGGCGCCGCAACAGCACCCCCGGCAGCACGCAGGCCTGATCAGCGCTGGACAGATTCGCCAGAACGGCCTCGGTCGCGGCTGCCAGTGATGTGGGATCACTCGTCGGCTGGCTGACGGCCGGCGCCGGGGCCAACACCGGCATACCTGCGACGTCGCTCGGAATCGCCAGGTATACCGGGCGCCGGTGGTAGAGCGCTGCGGCAAGTAGCCGCTCGGTCTCTGCGGCAACATTCTGCGGGGTGATGATCGCGCTCGCACACACGATGGATTCGGCCATCCGGTGGAACAGATCGAATTCGCCGGTGCCGAGGGTGTGGTGCACCAACGCTCGCCCTTCCTGCGTCGGCAGGTTGGGCGCGCCCACCAGGTGCATAACCGGCAGATGTTCAGCGTAGGAGCCCGCGATGCCGCTCATCGCGGCGAGCTCTCCCACTCCGTAGGTGGTGCACAACGCCGCCAACCCGCGCGTGCGGGCATACCCGTCGGCCGCGTACGCGGCATTGAGCTCGTTGCAGCATCCGACCCAATTGATCGAAGGGTGCTCGACAATGGCGTCGTTGACCGGAAACGCGTAGTCCCCGGCCACGCCGAAAATATCGTCGACACCAATTTCCTTGAGTCGCTTCAAAATGTGCTGAATGACAGTGTCAACCATGACGTCACCTACATCCGGGAAACCAGAGCCCAGTAGACGAAGACCCAGTCGTAGTATCTCCCCGGCGCACGGGCCTCAGCTATCCCCGGCCAGCTATTCACAGCCTGTTTGCAGCGATGTGTCTTCGTCCGCGCATGATTCGCGCAGTCGGAACTTCTGAATCTTCCCGGACGGCGTCATCGGCAGGGCGTCAACAAACCGCCAGGTTTTGGGCGTCTTGAAGGGCGCCAATTTAGCCCGGCACCAGGCCTGCAGTTCCGCGTGAGACGGCACGCCGGCGTCCTTGTGCAGTACCAGCGCGGCGGCAACGGACTCGCCGTAGACCGGGTCCGGTAGTCCGAAGACGGCCGCATCGGCAACCGAAGGGTGCGCGCGAAGCCGGATTTCGATCTCGGCAGGGTAGATGTTCTCCGCCCCGCGAATGATCATCTCCTTGGCGCGGCCGGTGATCCGAAGACGGCCCTGATCATCGAGACAACCGATGTCACCCGTGCGCAACCAGCCTGATTCCAGCAACGTCGCCGTCGTCGATGCCGGGTCCTCGTAGTACCCCGTCATCGTCAGCCATCCCCGCACCTGGATTTCGCCCTGGACGATGCGTATCTCGACGCCAGGAAGTGGCAGACCACAGGTTTCCGCACGCGTTTCTTCGTCGTCGTCGATCGACCCGGCGGCGACCGTCCCGCACAACTCGGTCATGCCGAACAGAATGGACATGCGGCCCGATATCGCAGCATCGACACGACGGACCAGATCTGGGGAGATGCTCTGTCCGCCTGCGACCGCAACCCGAATTGACCCCAGCTCCACCCCGGGCTGGTCGAGCAGCATCGTCCACATGGTGCCGCCGAGGCAGGCGACCGAGATATTTTGCTCCCGAATGAGTTTCGCCGTAACAGGTGCATCGAACGGGCAGATGAGCTGAGCTGCTCCGGCTGCCAACGCCCCCAGCGCGTTGATAACCGACCCGGCGACATGGAACATCGGCATCGCGTTCAGCCACACGTCTCCTGGTTGCACCTGCCACCGCTGCGCCCCGCGAATTCCGTTCTCGACCACAGCACTGTGCGGGAGCAGTGCCCCCTTCGGCCGTCCCGTCGTTCCCGAAGTGAACTGAATCTGGGCCGCCGAGTTCGGCGCGACCGTCGGAAGCTGACGGTCGACCGCCCGATCGAGAAATGCGTCCCAATCCCCCAGTTGAACCGCGTGTCGTAGCTCAGGCAGCTCACCGCGAACCGCGTCGAGCAGGGCCGCCAAGTCCGCGCCACGAAACTCCTTGGCGTGGAATACCGCAACGCTGCGCGATCGCGCGAGCACATCGGCTACTTCAGCCGGCCGGTAGGCCGGGTTGACGGTCACAACGGTCAGACCCGCGAGGCCCGCGCCCAACTGCAGGAGAACCCACTCAGCACAGTTGGGCGACCAAACCGCAACGTGCTCGCCCGGTTCGGCGATCACGAGAAGTGCGCGCGCAACCCGCGTGGCCGCTGAACGCAACTCGGCGAAAGTCCATTGCCGACCATCCGGGACGACCAACCCGAGCGCGTCCGGCCAACTGCCGACAGCGGCGTCGAGCAGTTCCCCGACGGTTTGCGCGCTCACATTTCCAGCAAACGTTATCGGGACGTTCAATACAAGAACTGGTATGCCGCAGCCGGACGCACCCGTGGACTAGTGCGTGGCGTCGAGTGTGATCGGCTCACCGTGCGGTGTCTTCGCGGCCGCAGAGATCCACGCCGCCTGGGAGTCGGCCACTTCCATCACAGTGACGGCACCGGTTTGGACGGCGAGGCGCTCGAGTGCGGCGAGCCACGCGTCGTAGTAAGGCCGTTCAGGATCCGCGGCGATCTCGGCAGCCAAGGTGGCGGTCCACTGTGCCCCAGAAAACAGCCCACTGTCCTGCAAGCTCACCGCCAGCGCGAATGCCCTTGCCTGCCAAGGCGCATCGAACGGCCGCTCGGGTGCCGCGGTCACGCGGGCTCCAGATACGGCTCGAACGCGTCGATGCTGACAGTGATACCCGGGTCAGCGACATCCCCGAACAACTCCGCGCCATCGAACTCGACGGTGTAGAGCCATTGCGGCTGCTCACCAAGACCACGGGCGTTCGCGTCAGGGTAGACGTGACACCCATGAACGACGGTGATCCGCCCGCGCTTGCCACGCGCGTAGGAAGGCAGCCGCGTGTGCCCGGTCGGTTCAACGGACGTGGTTCGCACGACGTCACCTTCCTGAAACCTCGCAGCGGCGTCGGCGAATCTGAGCGTGGGCGCGCCCGCGCGCAACATTGCCGGGACGTCCGCTGCCTTCGGCCTGCGCCGAACCGCCGCCGAGGGGACGAGCGGCTGGCCGGCGGCCAATTCTGCCGCGGTCACGAGGCCATGCTCGACGAGCAGCCGTTCGAGTGCCGCCAGCCAGATCTCGTAGTAACTCAGCGCCAGGTACTCAGAGCGGGGGCGATGCTCACGCGCAAACCGAGACATGTCGAGCGTCCACGTTCCGGTGGCGCCCATCGCCAGCACGAGGGCCAGGACCCGACGCTCCCAGTCTGCGTGGAACACCGGCTCGTCGGTCTCGGCTTCGACCGCGCCAAAGCCGGGAACGCCGCCGAGATCGGCCGCGACGGTCATTCGGCCGGCACCGCGGTCGGAATACCCGTACCGATCATGCAGTCGCGGGTTACCAACTCCGCCAACCGATCTTCGGCCCAGTCTTCGGTACCCGCCGGCCGCATCGGGAGCACCAGGTACCGAATTTCAGCTGTCGAATCCCACACCCGGACCCGCGTGTCGTCCGGTAGCCGCACGCCGAACTCAGACAGCACGGCGCGCGGCTCCGAGACCGCGCGAGAACGATACGGCGCCGATTTGTACCAAACCGGCGGCAACCCAAGGATCGACCACGGGTAGCACGAGCACAGTGTGCAGACGACCATGTTGTGTACGTCAGATGTGTTCTCAACCGCACGCAGATGCTCGCCCTGCCGTCCCGAGAACCCCATCGACGCAACCGCCGACGTCGCGTCACGCAGCAGCCAGGCGCGGAAATCAGGGTCGGCCCAGGCCCGGGCTACCACGGCCGCGCCATTATGCGGACCCACGTGATGCTCATACGTCTCGGCAATCACGTCGAGCGCGGCTGGATCGACGTAGCCCTTGGCGACCAGCAGGGTCTCCAGCGCCCGGACGCGGGCATCGATCTCCGACAGCTCAGAGCCGTGATCCGTCACGGCAAGATCTTGCAGGAACGTGCACGCAATAGTCCATACGATCCCGGGCCGTCAGCGATGGTCGCTGTTGCGTTGGCGGGGCGCAAAGTCACCACTGATTCGCGGCGTGGAGTCGGTGTGCGGCGAGACGCCCTCCGTGGTCCGGCGATGTTGCGGGTTCGA
The DNA here is from genome assembly GCF_009729075.1 of Mycolicibacterium sp. CBMA 226. Taxonomy (GTDB): domain Bacteria; phylum Actinomycetota; class Actinomycetes; order Mycobacteriales; family Mycobacteriaceae; genus Mycobacterium. Next base: position 354,540 of record NZ_VTGY01000033.1, read on the forward strand.
CGTCGGTAACGGACTGGTCGAGATGACCGGCGCGGCGATTGCCGGCCGCCCAGGAGTGGTCGTAGGCACACTCTTGGAGGTCGTCGGAATGGTCACGGAAACCGTTGGTGCCGTTTGAGTTTCGGTGATAATCACCGGCGGTGTCGGTACGCTGCTCGACCTGACGGGGGCCGATTGCACCGTGGTGGTCGGAGCCGAGTCGATGGTAACTACCGTCTGAAGCGGTGCCACGACCAGGCCGGTGGGTCCGGCCGGCGGCACCGCGGCCGAGCCAGACGGCGTGGTCGTCACCACCAAGGGGGCGACGGGCGCGATCGGCTCGGTGCCACCGAAATAGAGCGTCAGGGCACCGAGCGACACGACCGCAAGCAGCCCGACCACAGCCGGCCCACGGCCCCGCCCGTGACGCTTGCCCTTGCCACCCGTCGGTGCCGTACCGGTCTCTTCCGAGTACACAGTCAGACCACCACCAGTTCCGGTGGGCACGTTGCTGCCGCCACCGAAGCCGAGCGTCGAACCGCCCGTTCCGGGCATGACGGTGTCTGCGCGGGGTGCGCCATGAAGATTCCAGCCGTAGCCGCCGCCTACGTAGTCCGAGTCACCGGTGCTGCCCTGCAGTCCGCTGCCCGGCAGGTGCGGACCGTGCCCGGTGTGGTGCTCCGTGGAGTGACGGCCCAGGCTGGGCTTCTCGTCGCCGTTGTCACCGTCGTCGGAGCGAGGCGCCCCGATATGGGCCCAGCCGTAACCGCCTCCGCCGTTGTCGGGGTCATCGCCCCCGATGTGCCCATTGCCGGCCGGCCTACGGCCGCGCGCGGCACGGGCGCTGTGGTGCCCGAGGCCGGGTCGTTCGTCGTCGCCGCCTTCAGGGTCCGGGGTGCTGCCGGACGGACCGTTATCCGGGGCCGGCGGCTCGTCCGGGGTGGGGACGTCGTCGTAGATGTCGTCAGGATGATCGTCCGAGTGGTCGTCGGAGTGGCCATCGTTGGACGTGCCATCGCCGCTGGAGTTGTCGCCGGTCGACGTGTCTTGGGCGCCGTACTCATCAGACCAGTAAGTGGGGTCGATGTCGTCGTAGATGTTGTCGGCATTCGACGAGTCGCCGGTGTACCCCGCATAGGGATCGTCGTTGGTCCGACCCGCACCGCCGGTGACATCCTGAGTGGGGAAAGCGACACTGCCGCCGTCCTTGGACACAGTGATGCCCTGGGGAGTGGTGACGCTGCCGTCGTCGTAGTGCGTGAATCCCTGGTCGTCCTGCCAACTGCCGTCCCGGTCGTGAGTGTGCCCGTCGGCGTCCACCCACGTGCCGTCCAGATGGTGGAGGTTGCCGTCGGGGTCCTGGATGTCGCCGTTCTTGTAGTGGGTGAAGCCGTTGGCCGACCAGGTGCCGTCGGGGTAGGTGGTGATTCCGTACTCGTCGGTCTTGGTTCCGTCGGCCCATTCATGGCTGACGCTCGATACGCCCATCGCTTTCGCACTCCTGATGCCGTCGACCCTGGTTGGGTCTGCTCATCGAAGAGATTGCGCCTACGGCCTTGGCGGATTCTTGGCCGAGCAGTCGACTAACCGGAACCGGAGTATCGCTCACCGGCCTGCCGGTACAGCTGCGGATCGTGAGCGTTTACGAGGCACAAGTCCGATTCACCTGCCAACCAAAGTTCGTGCAGCCGTTGATGATTGGCCTGGACCTTCTTCCAGTCGAAGGCGACGGACCGTTCCATCAACCGCAGCGCCCGGGGCGCGGTCCCGCTGCCGTCGATTTGGCCATGGTGGTAGAAGCTGTCACCGGCATGCAGAATCCAGCCGTCACCGACGTCGACCGCCACCGCGGCGTGCCCACGAGTGTGCCCGGGCAGGCTGATCAAGACGATGCCCTCGGCAACCTCGGTCAGTTCTTTCGCGCCGGGAAAGCCGCGCCAGGACTCAGACGCGGCGGGTGCATGCTCGACCAGGATCGGGTCGTGCGCGTAGCCGGCCCGCCGGTACCGCTGCTTCTCCACGAGCGTCTGGGGATGCCGCGCCGCGAACGCTTCGGCGTTGGTGAGATGCACCTGCGCCCAAGGGAAGTCGGCCAGTCCGCCGACATGGTCCGCGTCGAAGTGCGTCAGCACAATGTGCCGTACGTCCGTCGGGTCGAAGCCGAGCGCGCGAATCTGGTTGATGGCGGCTTCATTCGGGTCGAACACGGGGCGGACATAGAAACGGGCCGGGCCGAAACGACTGGCCGGCGACTCAGCGTCGCGGAGCCCCAGTCCGGAATCGACAAGCACGAGACCGCCTGGCGTTTCCACGAGCAAGACGTGGCAGACCAACCCGTCGGAAACGAAATGCGGCCGCATGGTGCCGCAGTTGAGGTGGTGGACTCTCATGCGAGGTCGGCAGGCGCAGTATCGATGAGCCGGGCATCGGGCCGGCTGGACATGGCGAGCAATCCCCGCAACCCGCGAATCACCGTGGGCCAGTTTCGCGGATCCCGCAGATTCAGGCCACCGATAAGCTGTTTCAGCATCGTCAGGGTGTCGAAGTAGATCCGTTCGGCGACCAGGTTCTCGTCCTCGTCGAATACGAAGTAGGCCGTCATCCTGGTGCGGTGCCGCGACCCGGTGGCCGGGATGCCGCCGAGCGGTCCCAAATGCGTTCCCAACAACCAGAATTCGACGATGACGGCGTCGGCGCTGTGCCGCAGGGCGATGATCTCGTGGTCCTGATCGGGAAACGCGACCCGGGTGTCGTGGTAGTAGCCGCGGACGTCGGCGTCACCGTCGTGCACCGTCAGCGTGGGAATGATCTCGTAGTGCGGGTGCGGGAAGGTGGCCAGCACGTCGTCCCAGTCCTGGCGCACCTCGTCGTGGAAATGGTCGAGGACCAGTTTTTCCCGGGCTTGCAGCACCTCAGTCGGCGGAACGGCGAAACGATGCGTCATGAGAACTCCCGTCAAGATTATTTCCACGCCGTGGGATTAATCGACAATAATCCCACGGCGTGGAAATTTGCAAGGGTCTGGGCAACAATGGGCGTCATGAACGCCGTCACCCCGACACCGCGCCGCGGGCGGCCGCCAAAAGCACAGGCGCAGTTGACCCGATCGGCGATCCGCGAAGCGGCGCTGACCGTGATCGACCGCGACGGCATCGCCGCGGTAAGCATGCGGTCGGTCAGCCGGCTGCTGGGTGTCGACGCCAAGAGCCTGTACCACCATGTCGCCGACAAGGACGACCTGCTCGACGCCGTCGCCGAACATCTCCTCGGTCAGCTGGAAGCGCCGGAACCGACCGGTGATCTACGGACCGATCTGAAGGCCCTGGCCTACGAGTTTCGGCGGGTGACAACCGCTCACCCCGAGGCCGCGAGCCTGGTGCTGACCCGCCAGCTGTCGACACTGGCCGGACTCGCGCCGAGCGATGCGGTGCTGTCCGTGCTGCGCCACGCGGGGGCCGAACCCGAGCAGGCGGTCCGACTACTGCGCACCTTGGTCGCCACGCTGATCGGGATGCTGCTGCGCGAGGTATCCGCCGGTCCGACCTTCGGCAGCAGCGATGCCGATGACCTCGCCCAGCGCCGGCATGACCTCGAGAGTTCCGGGTTGCCCGAGATCGTTGCGTGCGCCTCCTACCTCGCGCACTTCGACCGAGATGAGGAATTCGCGTCCGGGCTGGAACTCGCGGTGGATTTCGTCGAGTCCCGGCTGACGCAACTGCGCGCCTGACATAGTGCTGCCATGCGGTTGCTGAGTGCTGTCGACACGATGTTCTACCGGATGGAATCCGACCGGACGCCCATGCACATCGGTGCGCTCCTGACGTTCCGGTTGCCCGACGGCGCAGGCCCCGACTACGTCCGCGGCCTCTACAACGCGTTCTCCACGCTGTCGTTCCTGCCATTCCCATTCGACAGCGAGGTCGTCGACGGTCTGCTGCCCGAGTGGCGTGCGGTCCGCCCGGACCCGGAGTACCACGTCCGGCTCTCGGCGCTGCCGTACCCGGGAAGTGAGGCCGACCTGGGCACGCTGGTCGCCCGGCTGCACGCGCACCCGCTGGACATGCACCGCCCGCTGTGGGAGGCGCACTTCATCGAAGGCCTGTCCGACGGCCGCTTCGCCATGTACTTCAAGGCCCACCACTGTGCGGTGGACGGTATGGGCGCAATCAACACCATCAAGAAGTGGTTGAGCACCGAACCCGACCGCTACGTACCGCTGTCCGAGGCCGGGTCGAAGGCCGAGGTGCCGGACCGCAACCGGCTCGCGTCGGTCGCGTACGAGCTGTGGAACCGGACGGCCGACGGGGTCACCGGCTCAGCCGAACTGGTGAAGAGTTTGGTCGGGATGATCGGCGGCGACAACAGTCACGTCGGCGCCACGCTGGGCACGCCGCGAGCGCCGTTCAACGCGACCCTCACGCCGCAGCGCCGGCTGGCGGTCGAGGTCCTCGAACTTTCCCGCCTCAAGGCCATCGCCAAGGTCACGGAGACGACGGTCAATGACGTCACTCTTGCGGTGTGCGGCGCGGCCCTGCGCCGCTACCTCGACGAGCAGGGCGAGCTGCCCGACGAGACCCTGACCGCCTCGGTACCGGTCGGATGGGAGCGGGACGAAGACACCTTGAATGCGGCCGCGGGATTCGTATGCCCTTTGGCGACAACGGAATCCGACCCGATCGAACGTCTCAAAGTGATCAACGCCTCGACCACGCGTGGCAAGAAGGAACTGCTCGCGATGTCGCCGAATGCGTTGAACCACTACACGTTGATGGGGCTGTTGCCGCTGACGATCGGCCAGAAAACCGGTGCGCTGACGAAGATTCCGCCGTTGTTCAACCTGACGGTGTCCAACGTGGTGCTGACCAAGGAGCCGCTGTACCTCGGCGGCGCACAGTTGGAGTTGATCGCGCCGGTCTCGTTCCTGTGCGACGGCTACGGCCTGAACATCACGCTGGTCGGCTACACCGACAAGGTCATCCTCGGGTTCGTCGGCTGCCGCGACACCATGCCGCACCTGCAGCGCCTGGCGGTCTACTCGCGCGAAGCGCTCGACGAATTGGAACAGGCCGCCGCCTAACGGCGGCCGACCAGGTACCAGGTGTGCATCACGCCTTTGCCTTTAACCTCGACCGCCCGACCGGCCGCCAGCATCGACAGGACGCCGAGAAAAACCGCAAGGTGATCCGATCCAGATACGACTACAGGCCAGAAGCAAAAGCTTCTGGCCTGTAGATGTTGTGCGCCCGAAGGGATTCGAACCCCTAACCTTCTGATCCGTAGTCAGATGCTCTATCCGTTGAGCTACGGGCGCATGTCGGTACAACTATTCAGTTATGTGGCGGAGGCGAGAGGATTTGAACCTCCGGTCCCCTGTAAGGGGGACAACTCATTAGCAGTGAGTCCCATTCGGCCGCTCTGGCACGCCTCCTGAACGATCCGAGGTTACCGGACTCTCGCACCCCGGAACCGCCGAGGGCATACGGTACACAGTCAACACCTCGAAAGGCAAAGCGCGACGCCAGAGCGCCATCTGCCGGACACCTAGACTGTGCCGGGTGACCGCCCGCCTGCGCCCCGAGATGGACGCTCTGCCTGCCTACACCCCCGGCCGCACAGTGCCCGGCGCCATCAAGATCGCCAGTAACGAGACTGTCCACGGACCGCTGCCCAGCGTCCGCGAAGCCATCGTCGCGGCGATGGACAACATCAACCGCTACCCGGACAACGGCTACGCGGCGCTGCGCGAGCGGCTGGCCGCCCATGTCGGGTTCGGGCCCAACCAGATTTCGGTCGGCTGCGGATCGGTGAGCCTGTGCCAACAGCTCATCCAGATCACGTCCTCGGTCGGCGACGAGGTGCTGTTCGCGTGGCGCAGCTTCGAGATCTACCCGCTGCAGGTCCGCACCGCCGGCGCGACACCCGTCCCCGTCCCGCTCACGGACTACACGCACGACCTGGACGCCATGCTGGCCGCGATCACCGACCGCACCCGGCTGATCTTCGTCTGCAATCCCAACAACCCCACCTCGACGGTCGTCGACCCGGTCAAGCTGGCCGAGTTCGTCGCCCAGGTCCCGCCGCACATCCTCGTGGTGCTCGACGAGGCCTACGTCGAGTACATCCGTGACGGCCTACTGCCGGACAGCCTGGCGCTGGTGCGCAAGCACCCCAACGTCGTCGTGCTGCGCACCTTCTCGAAGGCCTACGGGCTCGCCGGACTGCGCATCGGCTACGCCGTCGCACACGAGGACATCGTCACCGCCCTCGGCAAGGTGTACGTGCCGTTCACGGCGACCAGCGTCAGCCAGGCCGCGGCCATCGCGTGCCTGGATGCCGCCGACGAGCTGCTGGCCCGCACCGACGCCGTGGTGGCCGAACGGGCCCGGGTCAGCGCCGCGCTGCGGGACGCCGGCTTCGAGCTGCCCGACTCGCAGGCCAACTTCGTGTGGCTGCCCTTGAGCCCGGAAGACACCGTCGACTTCGTCGACGCGGCGGCCGAGAACAAGCTGCTGGTCCGGCCGTACGGCCAGGAGGGCGTGCGCGTCACCGTCACGGTGCCGAGCGAGAACGACCTGTTCCTGGACTTCGCCGTCAGGTGGCGTGGCGGCCGGTGAAGCCGATCAGCTGATCCAGCGCGCTCGCGTCGGCCGGCACCTCGACGGGATCATCGAATCCGACGGCGGCCCGCGCCGCGGGGCTGATTGCCGACCGGGTGATGCCCAGGACGTACTCCGCGAGGTCGTCCGGGGCAGCCACCTGGCGGCCGACCGCGGTGGCGTAGTCCCAGGCATGGACGAGAAATTCGAGCGACAGAATGCCGGCGATCTGGGCGGCCGGCATCTCTCCCGGCCCGGCCGGCACCGTGCCCTCGAGGCCCCGGCGACGCCAGGCCGCAAGGGCGGGCCGGGCCGCGGCGGTCACCTGGTCGATGATCGGCGCGCCGGCGTCCCGATCCGGCAGTTCCGCGCCGGCGAGACCGCCGATGACCGTGATCGAGTTCATCAGGTGGTCAGTGAGGGCTGCCACATCGAACTTGGTGCACGGCGTCTGCCGCGTCGCATCCGCAGGCCCGAGACCCGCCAGCACCTGCTCGAGCACATCCAGACTGGCCTCGCCGGCCTCGATCACATCGGACGGAATCGCCATGCTCGAGACGCTACGCCCAGCTTGACCGGCTAGCCTGCCGACCATGGGTGAAACCTATGAATCTCTGTCCATCGAGATCAACGATCACGTCGCGCAAGTGACCCTGCTCGGCCCCGGCAAGGGCAATGCCATGGGCCCCGCGTTCTGGGCCGAGCTGCCGGTGGCCTTCGCCGCACTGGACGCCGACCCCGAGGTGCGCGCCATCGTGCTCACCGGGTCGGGCCGCAACTTCAGCTACGGACTGGACCTACCCGCCATGGGTGGCCTGCTCGCGCCGCTGCTGGCGGGCGGGCTGGCCAAGGACCGCGCCGACTTCCACACCGCGCTGCGGGCCATGCAGCAGGCGATCACCGCAGTCGCCGACTGCCGCACCCCCACCATCGCCTCGATCCAGGGCTGGTGCATCGGCGGCGGCGTCGACCTGATCTCGGCGGTCGACATCCGCTACGCCAGCGCCGACGCCAAGTTCTCGGTGCGTGAGGTCAAGCTGGCCATCGTCGCCGACGTGGGCTCGCTGGCCCGGCTGCCGCTGATCCTGAACGAGGGCCATCTACGCGAACTGGCGTTGACCGGCAAGGACTTCGATGCCGCCCGCGCCGAGAAGATCGGCCTGGTGAACGACGTCTTCGCCGACGCCGAAGCCTCGCTGGCCGCGGCCCATGAGACGGCGCGCGAGATCGCCGCGAACCCGCCGCTGACCGTGCGCGGTGTGAAGGATGTGCTGGACGAGCAACGCACAGAACGGGTTTCGGCGAGCCTGCGATACGTAGCAGCCTGGAATTCGGCGTTCATCGCGTCGAAGGATCTGTCCGAGGGCATCACCGCGATGTTCGAAAAGCGTTCGCCGCAGTTCACGGGCGAGTAAGGGGAATCGCCTTGAGCCTCAACTACATCGAAGCGATCGTGGTCGGCGCCTTCCAGGGTGTCACCGAGCTGTTCCCGGTGTCGAGCCTGGGTCACTCCATCCTGGTGCCGGCCCTGGTCGGCGGTCGGTGGGCCCAGGATCTGAGCATGACGGCCGAGAAGTCGCCGTACCTGGCGTTCCTGGTGGCCGTGCACGTCGCGACGGCCCTCGCGCTGCTGGTGTTCTTCTGGCGGGACTGGGTCGCGGTCATCGGCGGGCTGGTCACGTCGATCAAGAACCGCAAGATCACCACGTCCGCGGAGCGCCTCGCGTGGCTGCTGATCCTGTCGACCATCCCGGTCGGTATCGCCGGGCTCGCCCTGGATCATGCGCTGCGCACGACGTTGGGCAAGCCGGTGCCGGCAGCGGCATTCCTGGCCATCAACGGCGTCGTTCTCTTTGTGGGCGAACGGCTTCGGCGCCGGACAGCCTCGGCCGTACCCGCCGCCGTCCACACGGAAGGGCTCAACGAGTCCGACGAGCGACTGGCCCGTCTACCCATCCCGGAAGCCATGGGCATCGGCGCGGCACAGATTCTCGCCCTGCTGCCCGGCATCAGCCGGTCCGGCGCCACCATGGTCGCCGGCGTGCTGCGCGGGTTGTCGCATGAAGACGCGGCGCGCTTCTCGTTCCTGTTGGCGACGCCGGTGATCCTCGCCGCAGGGGCGCTGAAGATTCCGGAGCTGTTCGGCCCGGCCGGGGACGGCATCGGCGGCCAGGTGCTGGCAGGCAGTGCCGCGGCATTCGTCGCCGCGTATCTGTCGGTGCGGTTCCTGGTGAAGTACTTCGAGACGCGCACGCTGACGCCGTTCGCGATTTACTGCCTGGTTGCCGGTTTGGGCAGTTTGGCCTGGCTGACGCTGCACTGAACGCCGTCTCGCCTCCCCACCTGAAGACGAATTGCCCTGGGCTGTAACCCGGCTGCCTATCTGTCAGTGGCAGCCAGCCAGCCCAGGGCAATTCGTCTCAAGGTGAAAGAAAACCGCAGTGCCCCAACTCAATCGCGCGCGCATCGGGACCCTCGTGGTTGCGGTGACCGCCCTCGCCCTTCTCGTCGCCTGTTCCAACGTCGAGGCCGCGAAACCAATACCCACACTCGACCCCACCACCTCACCCGCGCCCGCCAAGCTGACGAGCGCGGACTTCATGGCCGTGTGCCAGGGTGCAACGCAATCACGCGCCACTGATTACAGCCCGGATGTGACGTCCCACAAGACGATTCTGTTCACTCCCCTGAGTCACGGACTCGTCGAGGACACCAGCACGTTGCCGTCCGACTGGACAGTGCAATTCGATGCGAACCGCAACACCTATGCCGCCATCGACACCGTGGTGTGTGTCGAAACCAAAGACGAGCAATCCGTCAAGGAATGCACGGGCTACCAGGACAACGGACACTCGACCGCCAACAAGGTCGACCTTCGTACCACCACATACACAGTCACGGTCCGGGCGGCCGCGACCGGGAAAGAGCTGGGCAGCACCGAGTTGTCCGCCACGGACACCACCTGCCCGATGTTCATGTCTTTTGATGACGACACGCAAACCAAGCCGTACAACGTGCCGCCGCCCAAAGACGACCTGATCGCCTTCGTGAAGCAGTTCGTCCAGCCCTGAAATCTTCTGCAGCACAATCGGAGTACTCGCATGCCCAAAATCAGCCGTGCGGCAGTCGTCACTACCGTGGGTGCCCTCATCGCGTCGGCAACAGCTGTGGCCGGACCGGCTGCCGCCGTTGGTGGTCCCGGTGGCTTCGGCAACGCCCAAGACACCATCAATGCGCTTCAGGCACAAGGCTTCAATGTCCTCATCAACGGCGCGGTGGTCTATCCGTTGTCGGGATGTAAGGTCCTCGGAATCGAGGGTCTGCGCAACGACAACGTCGATTCCTCGGGCGCCATCATCGACCGCACGAAGATGACCACGGTATGGGTGGACATCTCCTGCAAGGGCGGCTAATTCGGGACGCCGTGCAGATTCTTCGCCGTGCGACTGGTCTCGACCGACGCGGGGTCCGGGTAGGTGCCGAGCACCCGGTCCGAGGTTCCTGACGTGGTGACCGAGAACCAGTAGTGCTCGTTCTTGAAATGGTGCAGCCGATGATTGCGCCACACTGCCTTGTAGAGCCCGTGGCGCGGCTTGTAGTCGGTGTGGACCAGGTAATGCGTCCACTCGTAGCCCATCAGGATCAGCGACTCGACGACGATGAACGACAGGGTGGCCGATACCGGGGCACCGAGCACGGCGCCGATCCCCAGAGGCAGCGCCACGATCGCCGCGATGAGCCACGGCAGGGTCGGCGTCGGGATGAACACCAGGTCTATGTCCCGGGGGTTCGCGTGGTGCCGACGATGATCGCGGGCGACGAGGGTGTCCACGGTGATCCGGCCGAGTTTCCGTGGGCGCCAGTGCAAGATGAAAACGTGAATCACCCACTCCACGAACGGAAATAACAGCGCTAGTACCAGCGGCGCCCACAGGTCGGCCAGACTGATGCCACCGACCGCCACGCGGGCGGCAGTCGCCCCGGCCACGAGTGCCAGGATCAGCCACGGCGTCGGATGGCGCCAGAACTCACGGACCGCCTGGCCAAGGGTCACGCCCCGGGTGCCGGTGGTCGTCACTGCGCCTCCATCTGGTCCAGGAACTCGGTGAGCACGGTGGTGGCGCCGCCGAGCACTGTCGACGCGGCTCGGCGCGCTTTGAGTGCGGCACCCGCCGTCACCGCCTCCGCGAGTTTGCGGTACGCAGCCACGGGTTCAGCGGCCGCGACGGCGTCGGCGACCACCGCGAGCATCGGTTCGTACACCCGGCGCATCCCGTTGAAGATCAGCGTCATCGCGATCGAATCCGCGCCGACGACAAGGCATTCCCAGAACTCGAGCGCCGCGAGTTGCTGCGTTTGTCCGCTCTGTGCGCGCTCGATGTCGGCGAGCGCGCGCGCCAGCGGTTCGGCGAGCTTGTCCGCGGACCGCGCCGCTGCCCGTTCCGCGATCCACGGCCCGAGGTACTCACGCACCTCGAGCACGCTGCGAACCACCGACGGGTTCACCATCGTCCCGTCGGGTGCGTCGACCAGCAGGTGCGGCAGCAGGTCCAACCCACCCGTCCGGGTGATGTCGTTGACGACAGCGCCGTCGCCCTGCCGCACGTCGAGATGCCCCGACGCGACCAGACGCTGGATTGCCTCCCGCACCACGGGCCGGGATACGCCCAGCACCTCGGCCAGCTTTCGTTCACTCGGCAGGCGTGAACCCGGCGGCTGCGCGCCCGCAACGAGCTGCCTGAGCAGCTGGTCGTGCACTTCGTCCGCTGCCGAGCGCCGCTTGATCGACGTCAACTCCATGGCGACGACACTAACCCGCCAGAGGTAAGAGGTCTAGTGGTATTACCAATTGTGCTACGTCGTCGGCGCCGGCGTGATCTCGATGTAAGCCATCTGGATGTCGAACGCACTGCTGCTCTTCTCGAGGGTCCGCTCGAACACCTTCATGGCCGGCGACCAGTTGGCGGCGACCGCGGCGTCGGCGTGAGCGTGTTCGGCCGCAGGCAGGATGCGGGCAATCCCGGCAACCGGTTGTCCCGTCGGCTTACCCCGAAAGTTGCACGGCACCACGACCACGCGCGGATCGTTGCGGATGCGCTTGACCTTTCCCGTCGACGCATCGGTGCGGACGTATAGCTTCCCGTCGGCGACACCGTGATTGATCGGGCTGGGCATGGCCTCCCCCGACCGTTTGAAAGTGACGAGGACGACCTGCCGGGTCCGGTCGAAGCCCGTGAAATCTGTCGCTGTCGGCTCTCCGATGTCGAAGGCGTCGCGGTGGCGCAGCTTGTCCATGCCACGAAACATCAACCTGCTCATGGCCGAAACCGCATCACTGGGCATCTTCTCGTCCAATCACTCCGACCACAGCCAGGTCCGCACAGTCCAGTCGGTCACCGCGCCGCCGACGACGAACGGGTCGGCGGCCGCGAACCGCTCGGCAGCGTCCTTGTCGGTGAATACGCCCAGCGCACCGAACTCCCCCGGTGCGGCGTCCGGCACCGGCCCCAGGATCAGCAGGACGCCCGGGTGCTCTTGGCGGAATTGGTCAGCGTGTGCCTGGTGCGCGGGAAACAGCTCCGATATCTTCGCCCGCGCCTGCTCCGTCGACGAATAGACCAGCAGGTACCGCGGTAGCCACTGAGGCGTCATGGCAGAAGCGTAGTCCGGACGTTGAACTCACCGTGGGCACAACGATCGATCCTCGGCCGCGGCGCACATAACGTCGCCGAAATGAGTGCTTCCGTGACTTCCCTCAACGCGATCACCGACGCCACCCGGGCCGCGGTTGCCGACAATCCCGCCGCCGCAGCAGTCGTGTTCAAGGCGTCGGCTCAGCCCGAAGGCACCGTCGGCAGCGAGATCGCCCTCGGCAAGTACCGCGTCCACGTCGACGAGCCACCGGGCCTCGGCGGTCAGCACACGGCACCCAACCCCGTCGAGTACTACCTGGCTTCGCTGCTGTCATGCCAGGTGGTGACGTACCGATTCTGGGCGGAGCGGCTGGGCATCCAGGTCGACTCCCTCAGCGCGAGCGCCGAAGGCGACCTCGATGTGCGCGGCTTTTTCGGCCTCGACGACACCGTCCGCCCCGGGTTCCAGGAAATCCGCGTCACCGTCACGGTCTCCGGCCCGGACACCGACGAGCGCTACCGCGAACTGCAGGAGGCGGTGGATGCGCACTGCCCGGTACTGGATCTGACGACCGGCGCGACGCCGGTGCACACCCAACTGATCACGGGTTGAGATTTGGCGGTGGCGGAGGGATTTGAACCCCCGGTTGGGTTTAACCAACTCTCGCTTTCAAGGCGAGTGCATTAGGCCGCTCTGCCACGCCACCGCCGAACAGCCTAAGGGGTCCGGGCCCGAACGACCTCAGAGGGTCCGTGTGTAGCGTTGCGGCCATGCGCGCCATCGTTGTCGAATCCCCTGGTCAACTGGCATGGTCCGAGGTACCGGACGTCACGGCGAAGGACGGCGAGGTCGTCATCGCGGTCACGGCCGCCGGCGTGAACCGGGCTGATCTGCTGCAAGCCGCCGGCCAGTACCCGCCGCCGCCCGGCGCCAGCGACATCCTGGGACTGGAGGTCTCGGGCGTCGTCGCCGAGGTCGGCGCGGGTGTCGAGAAGTGGGTTGTCGGTGACCAGGTGTGCGCCCTGCTGGCCGGCGGCGGCTACGCCGAGAAGGTCGCCGTGCCCGCGGCCCAGGTCATGCCGATCCCCGCGGGTGTGAGCCTGCATCATGCGGCCGGGCTCCCCGAAGTCGCCGCTACCGTGTGGTCCAACCTGGCCATGACCGCCCACCTCCGCTCCGGCCAGCTGGCACTGCTGCACGGCGGCGCCAGCGGCATCGGCACCCACGCGATCCAGGTCGCGCATGCCCTGGGTGCCCGGGTCGCGGTCACCGCCTCACTCGAAAAGCTCGAGCTCTGCCGCGAACTGGGCGCCGACATCCTGATCAACTACCGCGACGAGGACTTCGTCGAGCGGGTCACAGAAGCAGGCGGCGCCGACGTCATCTTCGACATCATGGGGGCGGCATATCTGGACCGAAACATCGACGCACTCGCCCCCGACGGCCGCGTGGTGATCATCGGGATGCAGGGCGGTATCAAAGGCGAACTGAACATCGCCAAGCTCCTGGCCAAGCGCGCCGGCGTCATCGCCACCGCGTTGCGCTCCCGCCCGCTCGGAGGGCCGTCAGGCAAGGCAGCGGTGATTTCTGAAGTGGTGCAACATGTTTGGCCGATGATCGCCGACGGCCGGGTGCGTCCCATCATCGGCGCCGAACTGCCCATCGAACAGGCGGCAGCGGCCCATCAGCTCCTGCAGTCGGGTGCCGTGTCTGGGAAAGTGCTTCTGCGGGTTGGGGATTGACCTCCGCGAGTCTGACCACAGGGCGGTTTCGAGGCCAGTTTTCCGCCACCAGGTCAGGCTCGCGCGACGCTCACATCGACTCCGCGGGTGCGGCGCAAAAACCTGAAAACACGACGCCCGGAACGCAGAATCAACCGAGGCAGATAGTTTGGCGCTGTGACGTTCACCTACACCGCGCCGGTCCGCTACCTGGAGGTCGACCAGCAGGGCGTGGTCTTCAACATGTGGTATCTGGCCTACATGGACGAGGCCTTCGGCGCGTTCGTTGCACAGACGGCGTCGTGGCGCGAAATTTTCGATGCGGGCGTCGACACTCAGGTGGTGCACACCGAATTGGACTGGTCGGGTTCACTGAAGTGGGGCGAGCAGATTCACGTCGACGTCACGGTGCCCGCACGCGGGCGTACTTCGTTCACGGTCGAATTCCTCATCCACGCAGGAGATTCCACCAAACCCATCGTCACCGCCCGGACGGTCTACGTCTGCATCGCGACGGATGGCTCCGGCAAGGCCGAACCACCGCAGCTGCTTCTCGACGCGCTGGGATGCGCCTGACTAGCCCAGTGACGCGAGCGCCCGGACCAGCTGGTCGACTTCGGCGGTCGTCGTGTAGTGCCCGAGGCCGACCGTCACCGCGCCACCGATGTCGTTGACGCCGATGGCCTCCAGCACGCGGGAGTTACCGTCGGACACCGCCAGTACGCCGTTGTCTGCGAGCCGGCTGATCACCCGGTCGGCGGGCACGCCCTGCACCGCGAAGCTCAGTACCGGAATGGCAGCCTCGGGCGCGCCGAGCACCATCACCAGCGGCAGCGACCGCAGCGAGTTACGCAGGTACCCGAACACCCGGCTCAGGTAGGCCTCGGCCGATTGCATGGACCGGGCGAGCCTTTCGCGGCGGGAGCCGGTGGCGGCGTCGTCGAGGTTGGCCAGGTACTCGATGCTGGCGACAACGCCGCCGAGCAACCCGAACTGATGCGCACCGACTTCCAGCCGAGCGGCGCCGGTGGCGTTCGGATCGAGCGAAACCGCCGCCAGGGTGTCGATCATCGCGGGGTCCCGGAACACCAGCGCACCGATCGGCGGGCCACCCCACGCAATGGCGTTCAGCGCCACCACGTCGGCGTCGACGTCATTGATGTCCAACAGGCGGTAGGGCGCGGCCACGGAGTGGTCCACCACGACCATGCCGCCGTTCTCCCGCGCCATCTTGGTCACGGGCCGCAGGTCGGTGACGGTGCCGAGTTTCGAGGATGCTGACGTGATCGCGATCAACCGGGTCGGCCGGGTGATGAGCGTCTCCCACTGCCAGCTGGGCAGTTCGCCGGTCTCGATGTCGACCTCGGCCCACTTCACCTTGGCGCCATACCGATTCGCGGCCCGCAGCCACGGTGCGATGTTGGCCTCGTCGTCCAGGCGGGTGACGACCACTTCGTAACCCAGACCCGATCTAGACGCCGACGCCTCGGCCAGTGAGTTCAGCAGCACCGCGCGGTCAGCGCCGAACACCACGCCGCGCGGGTCACCACCGACCAGATCGGCAACCGCCTGTCGCGCGGCCGCCAGGACCGCGGCACTGCGCTGCGCAGCCGGGTGTGGCCCATCGGCCGAGGACATGGAACCGCGGAAAGCGGTCGAAACGGTGGTCGCTACCGAGTCCGGCAGCAGCATTCCGGTCGGGGCGTCGAAGTGCACCCAGCCGCCGCCCAGTGACGGGTGCAGACCGCGCACCCGGGCGACGTCGTATGCCATGCCATGCCAACCTTCAAGCGATCCAGGCCTGCCAGCCAAATTTTCCGGCGGGCGTGCCCCGCCGCACACCGGCGAAAGCCGGGCCACCCGAACAGCCATACTAGTGCAGTGAACTTGGCGTCTGGCGTCCTTGTCGCCCTGTTGATCATGGTGATCCCTGGAGCAATCACCGCTCGTGTAGCACAGCTAACCTGGCCCGTTGCCATCGCAGTCGGCCCCGCAGTGACCTACGGCATCGTAGCTTTGGCCGTCGTTCCACTCGGTGCCGTCGGCGTTCCGTGGAACGGCTGGACGGCGCTACTGGCGTTCGTCATCGTGGTCGCGGTGGTGGCCGGGTTTCGTCGTGCCCTACGGCGCTACCGGGACACCGCGGCGGAAGCACTCGGAATCACCCGCGGGCCGGCACTGATCGTCGCCGCGGGCATTCTCGTCGGCGTCACGGCTATTGCAATTTCAGCAATCCTCGGCATGCCGCATTGGCAATCCATTCCGAGCACCTGGGACTCGGTCTGGCACGCCAACACCATCCGCTGGATTCTGGACGTCGGTCAGGCCTCGCCGACACACATGGGTGAGCTTCGTAACGTCGAGACACACGCATTGCTGTACTACCCGTCGACGTTCCACGCCCTGGCGGCCGTGTTCGCCCAACTCACCGGCGCCGCCCCCACGACGGCCTACACGCTGCACTCGCTGGCCGCCTCGGTCTGGCTGTTCCCCGTCAGCGCGGCAAGCCTGACGTGGGCCATCGTCCGGCCGCGTACGTGCCAGCGCTGGAGCGCCGGAGCCGCCGCCACCGCAGGTGCACTGGCGGCGTCGTTCACCTCGGTCCCCTACGTCGAGTTCGACGTCGCCGCCGTCCCCAACCTGGTGGCCTACGGCCTCGCCGGGCCGACGACCGTGCTGATCATGTCGTGCCTGCGGCACCGGGACCGCATTCCGCTGACGATCATCGCCCTGGTCGGCGTGTTCTCGACGCACATCACGGGCGGCGTCGTCGTCGTCACCTTCGTCGGCGCCTGGTGGCTGTGCGACACCCTGCGGCATCCGGTACGCGGGCGGCTTGCGGACTTCCTGACCCTGCTGACCATCGCTGTGCCATCTCTGGTGCTACTGCTTCCCCAGTTCATCGGGGTGCTGGCACAAGCCGACATCATCGTCGGGCACGCCTTCATCACGCATCAGAGTCGGCTTCGGGTGCTGTTCAACGCCATCGTGCAGCACACTCGCCACCTCAACGACTATCCGATTCAGAACATCCTCATCGCGCTCAGCGGTATCGGTGGCCTGATCGTGCTGATCAAGCGGGTCTGGTGGCCCGCAGTGGTCTGGGCGGTGCTGATGATCGCGATCTTGCACTCCGGGGCGCCGTTCCACGGTCCGATCGGCGCGCTGATCGGGTCGTACGCCGACCTCTACTACAGCGATCCGCGCCGGCTGTCCGCTGTGGTGACCCTGCTGATCACTCCGTTCGCCGGCATCGCACTGTTCGCGATGATCAAGTTCGCCGTCGCCTGGCTGCGGAAGCGGGCACCCCGCACCGAACGGTTCTGGGCCGTTGCGACGGTGGCCCTCCTCGCCTTGTCGACGATCGGCCTGGCCTGGCACTACTTCCCCCGGCACCGCTACCTGATCGGCCAGAAGTACGACCGGGTCATGGTCAACGACAAGAACCTCGAGGCCTTCGCCTACCTCGCGACGCTGCCTGGCGCCAAGGACACCCTGATCGGTAACGCGAACACCGACGGCACGTCGTGGATGTACGCGGTCGCCGGGCTCCACCCGCTCTGGACCCATTACGACTACCCGCAGCAGCAGGGGCCGGGCTATCACCGCTTCATCTTCTGGGCCTACGCCAACAAGGCGGACACCGATCCGCGCATCGCGGAGGCCGTACGTGCCCTAAACATCCGGTACGTGATCACCAGCTCGACCATCGTCAGAGGGTTCGTCATGCCCGACGGACTAGTGTCGCTGGATAAGTCGAAGTCGTGGGCGAAGATCTACGACAACGGGCGGTCCCGCATCTACGAGTGGCGCGGCGACGCCGCACCGGCGAAGAGATAGGAACAGTGCAGGAATGACGCTGAAACCAGAAGACGACGACGACAACATCGAGGTCATCGGCGGGGACCTGGCGTTGGGCGGGGACACCGGACAGGACCCCGACCACGGCGACGAAGGCAAATCGCTGACCGACCTGGTCGAGCAGCCGGCCAAGGTCATGCGCATCGGCACGATGATCAAGCAGCTGCTGGAAGAGGTGCGCTCCGCGCCGCTGGACGAGGCCAGCCGGAACCGCTTGCGCGACATCCACCGGTCGAGCATCCGGGAACTGGAAGACGGGCTGGCACCCGAGCTCACCGAGGAGCTCGAACGGCTGTCGCTGCCGTTCTCCGAGGAAAAGGTGCCCTCGGCCGCCGAGCTGCGCATCGCGCAGGCCCAGCTGGTCGGCTGGCTCGAAGGACTGTTCCACGGCATCCAGACGGCCCTGTTCGCGCAGCAGATGGCGGCCCGCGCGCAGCTGGAGCAGATGCGCCAGGGCGCGCTGCCGCCCGGCGCCGACGGCGGCCGCGGCCCGTTCCAGCCCGGCACCGGCCAGTACCTGTAGCCCGTGACGGAACCGCATATCTCCACGCAGAACGCGTGGGTCGAGTTTCCGATCTTCGACGCCAAGTCCCGCTCGCTGAAAAAGGCGTTCCTCGGCAAGGCCGGTGGCGGCATCGCCCGCAATGAGTCGAATGTCGTTGTGATCGAAGCACTCCGGGACATCACGATGTCGCTCAACATGGGCGACCGGGTGGGCCTCGTCGGACACAACGGCGCCGGCAAGTCGACGCTGCTGCGCCTACTGTCGGGCATCTACGAGCCGACGCGCGGCTCGGCGACGGTGCGCGGCCGTGTGGCCCCGGTGTTCGACCTGGGTGTCGGCATGGATCCGGAGATCTCCGGTTTCGAGAACATCATCATCCGCGGCCTGTTCCTCGGGCAGACCCGCAAGCAGATGCTGGCCAAAGTCGACGAGATCGCCGAGTTCACCGAGCTCGGCGAATACCTGTCGATGCCGCTGCGCACATACTCCACGGGTATGCGCGTGCGCTTGGCGATGGGCGTCGTCACCAGCATCGATCCCGAGATCCTGCTGCTCGACGAGGGCATCGGTGCCGTCGACGCGGAGTTCCTGAAGAAGGCGCGCACGCGGCTGCAGGCCCTGGTGGAACGCTCCGGAATCCTGGTGTTCGCAAGCCATTCCAACGAGTTCCTGGCCCGGCTGTGCCAGACCGCGATGTGGGTCGACCACGGCACCATCCGCATGACCGGTGGCATCGAGGAAGTCGTCCGCGCCTACGAGGGCGACGACGCGGCCCGCCACGTGCGCGAGGTGCTCGAAGAGAACGAGCGCGAGCGCCAGGCGTGACCGACATGTTGTGCGCGGTGATCGTCACCCACCGGCGGCCGGAGCTGTTGGCGAAATCCCTTGCCGTGGTGTGCTCCCAGACGCGACTGCCCGATCACGTCGTCGTCGTCGACAACGACAACGACCCGGCGGTGCGTGTTCTCGTGGAGTCGCAGCCGGTGGCGACGACGTACCTCGGTTCGGCCCGGAACCTCGGCGGCGCAGGCGGTTTCGCGCTGGGCATGCTGCACGCACTGGCCCTTGGTGCCGACTGGGTATGGCTGGCCGACGACGACGGTCGTCCCGCCGATTCGTCTGTGCTGGCGACGCTGCTGGAGTGTGCGGCCAAGCACAACCTGGCCGAGGTGTCGCCCATGGTGTGCGACCTGAATGAACCTGCGCGACTGGCATTTCCGTTGCGCCGTGGACTGGTGTGGCGGCGGTATGTGTCGGAGTTGCAGGTCGACGCCGGATCCGACCCTGGGGCGGGTGACGATTTACTACCCGGCATCGCGTCGTTGTTCAACGGCGCATTGTTCCGGGCCTCGACGCTGGAAGCCGTTGGCGTACCGGATATCCGGCTGTTCGTCCGCGGGGACGAAGTCGAGGTGCACCGCCGGCTGGTCCGTTCCGGCCTGCCGTTCGGCACCTGCCTGAATGCGGTGTATCTGCACCCGCAGGGGTCCGACGAGTTCAAACCGATCCTCGGCGGTCGCATGCACACGCAGTACCCCGACGACGCCACCAAGCGCTATTTCACGTACCGCAACCGCGGATACCTGCAGTCCCAACCGGGCCTGCGGAAGCTGGTCCCCCAGGAGTGGGTGCGGTTCGGCTGGTACTTCCTGATCACCCGGCGTGATCCGGCCGGGTTGCGTGACTGGATGCGGTTGCGCCGCTTGGGACGAGACGAGAAGTTCAGCAGGCCCGGTTCGGGCGGACCCAATTCAGGAGGGCAGCGATGACGTTCACCGACGCGGCCGCGCAGTCCAAGACGCTGCGCCGCGCCTGGGGCGACCTGGTGACCGGCTTCGGCAAGCGCGAACTCTGGCTTCATCTGGGCTGGCAGGACATCAAGCAGCGCTACCGGCGCTCGGTACTGGGCCCCATCTGGATCACCATCGCCACCGGCACGATGGCCGTGGCGCTGGGTGGCCTGTACTCCCAGTTGTTCCACCTGCCGCTGGCCGAGCACCTGCCTTATGTGACGCTCGGCCTGATCATCTGGAACCTGATCAACGCCTCGATCCTCGAAGGCGCCGACGTGTTCATCGCCAATGAGGGCCTCATCAAACAACTTCCGACGCCGCTGTCAGTGCACGTCTACCGGTTGGTGTGGCGGCAGGTGCTGTTGTTCGCGCACAACATCATCATCTTCGTGATCATCGCGATCATCTTCCCCAAGCCGTGGTCGTGGGCTGACCTATCGGTGATCCCAGCACTCGCGTTGATCGTGGCGAACTGCGTCTGGGTCGCGCTGTGTTTCGGCATCCTGGCAACTCGCTACCGCGACATCAGCCCGCTGCTGGCAAGCCTGGTGCAGTTGCTCTTCTACATCACCCCGATCATCTGGAATGACCAGACGCTGCGCCTCCAGGGTGCGGGCACCTGGTCGAAAATCGTTGAGCTGAATCCACTTCTGCACTACGTGGATATCGTTCGTGCACCGTTGCTGGGCGAACCTCAGCACTTGCGCCACTGGGCCGTGGTGATCACGCTGACCATTGCGGGCTGGGTCGTTGCCGCGATCGCAATGCGCCAGTACCGGGCCCGCGTGCCGTACTGGGTGTAGCTCAGAACGCCGGCCGAAATGTCGTGTAGGTCACTCCTGCGGGCTTAGCTCGTAGTCTCCGGGGACCCGGCCGGTCACCTGACGGTCACCTTGGGTTCGGTGGCGCGGAGTTCAATTGTGGCGACCGGCTTTCCGCGTTCCAACAGGAGCAACCATGACCATCACCGAAACCCCCACCACCAACGACACCGCGAACGGGCAGGTCATCGAGGCCGAGCTCGTCGAGACCGCCGAGGCCGCGGCCGAAGAAGCGACCAACACCGGCCTCGCCATCCGCGAGGTGCTGAGCGGCGTGCTGGAGCGTCAGCTCGATGCCGGCCACAGCCTCACCCGTCAGCTGGTCAGCGCGACCTCCGCCGCCACCGAGGCGGTCGTCGAGTCGCCGGCCAAGGTGATCTCGTCCATCCGCGAGGGCTCCACCCTGCCGGACGCGGTGAGCGAGACCGGTTCCGCCGTTCAGGACGTGCTCGCCGAGTCGGGCCGCGACATCCGCAGCGCTGTCGGCGAGTACGTCGGCCGCAACGCCGTCGGCCCCAACGCCATCATCACCGGTGCGTCGCACGTGGCCGGTTCGCTGGTGCGGGCCCAGGGTGCGCTGACCGCGACCGCGGTCGACGGACTGTTCAACGTGGCAGGCTCCGCTGCTCAGGGCGACGACGTCCGCGAGGTCGCGTCCCGCGAGTGGAGCGAGCTGCGCACCACCGCGTCGTCGGCCCGCGAGGCCGTCGAAGCGCAGGTTTCTGCTTCGCGCGAGAGCATCCGGGACGCGTTCGACACCGCGTCCTGATCACCCGGCCCATCAGGGCCTTCCGACCACCTGGCCAGGCTCGAGATCGGCTGTAATCGGCAGCCGATCTCGGGCGTCGGTGGTTGTCCACAGGACTTGACATGCCCCCACCTGCGGCGGCGACATCACGCCACCGTGGGCGTCAGGCGACGAAAACTGATCGCACGGCGGCCTCATCTCCGTCGACTTCGACGAGCCCGAGTGCGCGGGCGTCGCTGAGGCTGAGAGCACCCGCGGCAAGACCGAGGATGCAGGCAGGGCCGGCGGTAATGGAGGCATCGAGCCTGCGGCCGTCACGCGGGCCGACATCGAAGCCGGAGCGGGTCGCGCGCAGATGCAAGGCCTGGTCGCCGACCTCGAGACCGATCGTCACCGCGGAGCGGACCTTGACCCGGCCGTCGAGCAGAGCGGGGACGGCGAGGGTGAGCCACTCCGGACGGAAGTAATCACCGCCAGCGGGACCACTGATCATCAACGGCGTGGACCAGCGAAGCAGGCTCTCGATCGGCTGACGTAGTTCCGCACCCCACGGCGTCAGCGTGTACTCGACGGCGCTGCCTTCACCGGCCAGCCTCCGCTCGACAACCCCCGCAGCCTCGAGATCACGGAGCCGGTCGGCGAGCAGGTTGGTCGCGATGCCCGGCAGGCGATCGATCAGGGCGCGATAGCGGCCAGGCGCGATGAGGAGCTCCCGGACGATGAGCAGATTCCATCTGTCACCGACGATCTCGAGCGATCGCGCAAGCCCACAGTATTGGTCGTAGCTCCGCATCGCCCACTCTTTCTACTTGAATTTATCAAGTGACTATGAGATGTTCAAGCATACCGGGAAGCCGATCCGACAGGGGTTGCCATGACCAACACCGCTCAGACCACACGGCCTGCCTGGGTCGATGACGACCTGTTCCCGTTCGCGAGCCACTTCATCGAGATCGACGGCCACACCGTGCACTACGTGGACGAGGGATCAGGCCCCCCACTGCTGATGCTGCACGGCAACCCGACCTGGTCGTTCCTGTTCCGCGACGTAATCCGCCTGCTGCGCAAGGATTTCCGGTGCATTGCCCTCGACTACCCCGGCTTCGGATTGTCGACGCCACGGACCGGCTACCGCTACCTCCCCGAGGAGCACGCGGACGTCGTCACCGCGTTCGTCGACGCTCTCGATTTCCAGGACGTCACGCTGGTCGGGCAGGACTGGGGCGGCATGATCGGCCTCGCGGTGGCACAGCGGCGGCCGGCCGTCTTCCACCGGCTCGTCCTCGCGAACACCTGGGCCTGGCCGGTGAACGGCGTACTACACTTCGAAGCCTTTGGTCGCATCATGGGCGGGCTCCCGATGCGCTTCCTGGTCCGGCAGTTCAATCTGCTCGTCAATGCCTTCATCCCCACCGGCCACCACAGGCGCAAACCGACTGACGCCGAGATGGACCACTACCGCCGCGCGCTGAACACCGCGGACCGCCGTCAGGCATCCGCCGTACTTCCGGGCCGGGTGCTTGCGAGCCGCGACTTCTTCGCCGAGGTCGAGGCCGGACTGCCGGACATCGCCCAGCTGCCGACGCTGATTATCTGGGGCGACGCCGACATCGCTTTCCGCCCGCAGGAACGCGAGCGGCTGGAAGCCACTTTCCCCGACCACACGACGGTGATCGTCGAGGGCGCCGGAACCTATGTCGAGTCCGACGCCCCCGATGAATTCGCCTCTGCGATCAGAACTTTCAGCGCCGGCGCGCAACAGCCTTCCGAGTAGCGGCGTTCAGCCGGTTCCACGAGTTGATGACGGCTGCCATGCCGACGACGTGCGCGAGCTCGCGCTCGGTGAACACGGCAGCCGCGCGGGCGTACACGTCATCCGGGACGGGACCGTGGCTCAGATCGGTGATGGCCTCGGTGATGGCCAGCGCGGCCCGCTCGCGCTCGGTGAACAGATCACCGGCTTCCTCCCACGCCGCAACCAGGGCGAGGCGCTGCTCGGTCTCACCGAAGCGGCGCGCGTCGTGGACGTGCATATCGAGGCAGAAGGCGCAGTGGTTGATCTGCGAGGCACGAATCTTGATGAGCTCGCCGATGGTCGAATCGAGCTCCTTGGAAGCGGCATTGCTGAAGGCCATCATCCCGGCGTAGAGCTCGGGGGCGACGTCGTAGATGTCGATGCGCTTGGCGTGGGCGGTGGTGTTCGGTGCGTTCAGTGTCTCGGTCATGGCATCCACGCTAGCCATCAAAGTCCCGCGAACATGGTTCAATTTGAACGTGGTTTCTTGGGCCAATTCTGAGGCGCGCAGCGCCGGACTGGACCTGCATCTGGATCTCGGCCGGACCGTGCAGCCAGGCCGGCGTGGCACGCGTGACCAGCTGATCCGGGCGCTGAGAGACGCGGTCCGGTCGGGCCGGTTGCCGGCCGGCACCATGTTGCCGCCATCCCGGTCGCTGGCCACCGATCTCGGGTTGGCCCGCAACACGGTCGCGGAGGCCTACGCCGAACTGGTCGCCGAGGGCTGGCTGGGCTCTCGCCAGGGTGCGGGGACCTGGGTCGTCGGGTCGCACCCTGAGTCGGCACCGGCCACTCAGCGCGCCCAACCGGGCACCCCAACCCACAACCTCATGCCCGGCTCGGGCAACGTCGCGGCCTTTCCCCGCCAGGCCTGGCTGGCGTCGGCGCGCCGCGCCCTGACCAACGCCCCGACCGAAGCGCTCCGCACGGGCGACGCCCGCGGCCGCCAGGAGCTGCGTGCGGCGCTGGCCACCTACCTGGCTCGCGCCCGTGGCGTCCGCACCACGGCCGAGTCGATCGTCATCTGCGCGGGGACCCGTCACGCCGTCCAGCTGCTGTCGAAAGTGTTCGCGCCGGGCACCATTGCGGTCGAGAACTACGGCCTGTTCCTGTTCCGGGACGCCATCGCCGACAGCGGAGCCGGCACCGTGCCGATCCGGATCGATGGCCACGGCGCTGTTGTCCACGATCTCGAAAAGACCAGCGCCGCTGCGGTTCTGCTCACCCCGGCACATCATTTCCCGCACGGTGTTCCGCTGCATCCCAGCCGACGCACCCAAACAATCGATTGGGCCAAGCGGACGAAACGCTATGTACTGGAGGACGATTACGACGGGGAATTCCGTTACGACCGGCAACCGATCGGCTCGATGCAGGGCCTGGATCCCGACCGCGTGGCGTATCTCGGCTCGGCCAGCAAAAGTCTGGCACCGGTGCTGCGGCTGGGCTGGATGGTGTTGCCCGACAACCTGATCGACCCCGTACTCGCCGCCGCAGGCGGGCAGCAGTTCTACGTCAACGCCATCGATCAGCTGACGATGGCCGACTTCATCGAATCCGGCCGGTACGGCAAGCACATACGCCGGATGCGCAACAGCTACCGGCGCCGGCGAGATGCGTTGGCGGCCAAGCTGTCCGGTTTGGATGTCGAGATCAGCGGACTGTCCGCCGGCCTGCACGCCCTGATCCGGCTGCCGGACGGGACCGAACACGAAGTCATGCGGCGCGCGGCCGACGCCGGCATCGCGCTGTCCGGGCTGGCACTCCTGCGCCACCCTGATGCCGCGCCGGACACCCCGCACCAGGACGGTGTCGTCGTCAGTTTCGGCACGCCGGCCGACCACGAGTTCACCGCAGCGCTCGACGCACTGCATGACGTGCTGACGGCCGTCAGCCGCTGAGCGCAGCCAGCTCGGCCTTCAGATTTGTCCGGGCCGCGTCCTCCCACAGCCGGCGCCCCTCGACCGTGCGGTACAGCGACGGTCCGGCCAGCATCGCTTCGATCATCCGGCCCCGCCACGTACCGAAATCCGCATCGCTGACGTGGCCGTACTCGGCCCGCACGCGCGCGGTGTTGTGTTGGTAGTCCGCGGGCGGCACCGCCAGCACCGCCAGGTCGGCATCAGACAGCACCTGGCCGTTGTGGTCATCGGCCGCCGGGTCGTGGGTGATGGTCACGCGCACCAGCCGGCCGACCTCCGCAACGAACGCGGGGTCCACACCCAGATCGGTCAGGTCGGCCTCGGCGAGCAGTGCGCTGTTCTCCTCGTCGTCGGACCGTCCGGCATACACCGCATCGTGGTACCAGGCGGCCAGCCGGACCGCGTCAGCATCGTCCGCGAAACCCGCCAGGGCATCCACGCCCGCCAGGATGCCGCGCAGGTGGCTCAGGTCGTGGTAACTGCGGTGCGGCTCGGACCAACGGCCCAGCAGCGTCGCCCCGACGTCATCGACACGCGGCGACGCGGAATGCCGAGCCAGCAGTGTGTGCCATGCCTGAAGCAAATCGGTCACGTGTCCATGGTGCACGTAAGCTGCCCCAGTGGCCGAGCCAGTGGACATCCCCGCCGAACACCATGCCGAACACAGCGCCGAGAAGGCCGTCGAGGCGTCCCTGGGCCTGGTGACGCAGGCGTGGCGCTTCGTCGTGACCGGCGGCCTGTCCGCGGTGGTCGACTACGGCCTGTACGCACTGCTCAGTGCCATTTTCGTGGCCAACGGCATGCCGGATACCCGGGCGACGCTCATCGCGAAGACACTCAGCTTCATCGCGGGCACGACGACGGCCTATCTGATCAACCGGCGCTGGACATTCCAGGCGGAACCGAGCCGGGCGCGCTTCATCGCGGTTGTGATCTTGTACGCAGTCACCTTCGGACTGCAGGTCGGCATCAATCAGCTGTTCTATCTGCAATTCGCCGGCGAGTCCTGGCGACGACCTGTGGCGTTCGTCATCGCCCAGGGCACGGCGACCGTCATCAACTTCGTGGTGCAGCGAGCCGTGATTTTCCGGCTTAAGTGACGTTGGCCGGTACCCTTTGACCGTTATGTCTACCCAGCCTGACGCCACGCTGCCCCTGACGCGCCGCGCCCTCACCGGGTTCGGCCGCACGGCACCGTCCGTGGCAAACGTGCTGTCCACACCCGACGTGTCAGTGATCGCCGACGCGGTCAAGCGGGTTGCGGACGCAAACTCTTCCAGCCCCGCCCACCTGCGCCGGGGAATCCTCGGCCGCGGTCTCGGCCGGTCCTACGGCGACCAGGCCTGCAACGGCGGCGGCATCGTCGTCGACATGACGGCGCTGAACCGGATCCATTCGATCAGCTCCGAGACCGCCATCGCCGACGTCGACGCCGGCGTCAGCCTGGATCAGCTGATGAAGGCCGCGCTGCCGTTCGGGCTGTGGGTTCCGGTGCTGCCGGGTACCCGGCAGGTCACCGTCGGCGGCGCGATCGCCTCCGACATCCACGGCAAAAACCACCACAGCGCGGGCAGCTTCGGCAATCACGTCCTCTCGCTCGACCTGCTGATGGCCGACGGCGAGGTGCACACCATCACGCCCGACGGACCGGACAGCGAGCTGTTCTGGGCCACCGTCGCCGGAAACGGGCTGACGGGCATCGTGATCCGGGCGCGCATCAAGATGACCCGCACGGAGAGCGCGTACTTCATCGCCGACGGCATCGCGACGCACGATCTGGAAGAGACCGTGGCGGTGCACCAGGACGGCAGCGAGGACAACTACACGTACTCCAGCGCCTGGTTCGACCTGATCAGCCCGGAGCCCAAGCTCGGCCGCGCCGCGGTGAGCCGGGGCAGCCTGGCCAAGGTGGATCAGCTGCCCGCCAAGCTGGCGAAAGACCCGCTGAGGTTCACCGCGCCCCAGTTGCCGGCGATCCCGAACCTGTTCCCGGTCAGCTTCATGAACAAGCTGTCGCTCTCCATGATCGGCGAGGCGTTCTACCGGATGAGTGGCAACTACCAGGGCAAGATCGTCAACCTGACGCAGTTCTACCACATGCTTGACATCACTTCGGGCTGGCAATATGCCTATGGCCCAGCAGGTTTCGCACAACACCAGTTCCTGGTTCCCCCCGATGCGCTCGAAGAGTTCAAGGGCATCATCCGCTGGATGCACACACAGAAGCAGTATTCGGCGCTGAACGTGTTCAAGTTGTTCGGCCCGGGCAACAAGGCTCCGCTGAGCTTCCCGATGCAGGGCTGGAACGTCGCCCTCGACTTCCCGAACCGGCCCGGGGTCAACGAGTTCCTCAACGAACTCGACAAGCGCGCAATGGAATTCGGCGGCCGCGTCTACACCGCCAAGGATTCCCGTGTCAGCGCCGAGAGCTTCCACAAGATGTACCCGCGGATCGACGAGTGGATCGCCACCCGCCGCAAAGCTGACCCGAACGGCGTGTTCGCATCCGACATGGCCCGCCGGCTCGAGCTCCTCTGAATCTTGAAAAGGAACCCAATGATTGACGCAACCGGCAACCCGCAGACCATTCTGCTGTTCGGCGGCACCTCGGAGATCGGCCTGGCCATCGTCGAGCGCTACCTCAAGAACGCCAAGGCCCGCGTGATCCTCGCCGATCTGCCGAACGCCCCGAAGCGCGACGCCGCCATCACCCAGATCGAGGCGGCCGGCGCCAAAGAGGTCGTGTACCTCGACTTCGATGCGCTGGACACCAAGTCGCACCCGGCGGTCGTCGAATCTGCTTGGGAGCAGGGCGATGTCGATGTCGCGATCGTCGCGTTCGGCGTCCTGGGCGACGCCGAGGAGCTGTGGCAGAACCAGTCCAAGGCTGTGCTGACCGCCCAGATCAATTACACCGCAGCGGTTTCCGTCGGCGTGCTGGTCGGCGACAAGATGAAGGCGCAGGGATTCGGGCAGATCATCGCGATGTCGTCGGTCGCCGGCGAGCGCGTCCGACGTTCCAATTTCGTCTACGGCTCGACCAAGGCCGGCCTCGACGGCTTCTACCTGGGCCTCGGAGAGGCGTTGCGGGAGTTCGGGGTTCGGGTGCTGGTCATCCGTCCCGGCCAGGTCCGCACCACCACGACACTGGAGCACTGGAAGGCCACGGGCGCCAAGGAGGCCCCATTCACGGTCGACAAGGAAGACGTCGCCAACCAGGCCGTCGCTGCCGCCGCGAAGGGTAAGGAGCTCATCTGGGCGCCCAACCCGGTGCGCTACCTGATGGCCGTCATCCGGCACATCCCGCGGTCGATCTTCCGCAAACTCCCGCTCTGATGCGCGGCGCGCTGGCCGCGAGCGCCAGGGTGAGCGGCCAGATGCTGGCCGCCATGGCACTGGCGGTGATCATCGCGGTCATTGCGCTGCAAGCGATCGCGCGCGTGCAGTGGCCGGCGTTCAACTCGTCGAACCAACTGCACGCCCTGACCACCGCTGGCCAGTGTGCCGTGCTCATCGGGCTGCTGCTCGCGGGGTGGGCGTGGCGCCGCGGCTGGCGCAAGAGCGCCAAGCTGGCGGCCACGTCGCTCCTCGCGGCGTTCTCGGTCGTCACCCTCGGCATGCCGCTGGGCGCCACCAAGCTCTACCTGTTCGGCATCTCGGTCGACCAGCAGTTCCGCACCGAATACCTGACCCGGCTCGCGGATACCGCAGTGCCGCACGACATGACGTATCTGGGCCTGCCGCCGTACTACCCGTCGGGCTGGTTCTGGCTCGGGGGCCGGGTGGCCGCACTGACCGGCACGCCGGCGTGGGAGATGTTCAAGCCGTGGGCGGTCGTCACGATCACCGCCGCGATCGTGGCCGCATTCGTGTTGTGGGCAAACATGATTCGCTTCGAGTACGCACTGGCTGTCACGACGGCCACCGCCGCGGTGACCCTGGCCTACTCGTCGACCGAGCCGTACTCGGCCGTCGTCGTGGTGCTGATGCCGCCGGTCGTCGTGCTGGCGTGGTCGGGACTCAAGGCGACCGGGCGGGAGGCGGGTGGGAGCAAGCACAGCGGCTGGGCCGCGGTTATCGGTACCGGGATTTTCCTCGGCGTCGCCGCGCTGTTCTACACGTTGTTCCTCGGCTACCTGGCCCTCACATTTGCGCTGATGGCGTTGCTGCTGGCCGTATCTCGGCGCCAACTCCAACCGCTGATCCGGGTCGCCGTCATCGCCGTCATCTCCGGCACCATCGCCGCCATCCACTGGGGTCCCTACCTGCTGGCCACGCTGCACCACCCCGCGGACAAATCCACGGCGTTGCACTACCTGCCGATGTCCGGCGCGCAGTTGACCTTCCCGATGCTCGACGCCACCCTCCTCGGCGTCATGTGCCTCGTCGGCACGCTGTGGCTGGTGGTCAAGGGCTTCAGCTCGACCCGCGCTGCCGCCCTTGGGATAGCGGTCGTGTCCGTCTATCTCTGGTCGCTGCTGTCGATGCTGGCGACGCTGGCCCGCACCACACTCCTGTCGTTCCGGCTGCAGCCCACCCTGCTGGTGCTGCTCGTCGCGGCCGGCACTTTCGGCTTTCTGGAGGCCGCCCGCGGACTGGCGAACCGGTACGCGCAACCGACGACCAACCGGATCATCGCCGTGGCCGCCACCATCGGCGCCATCGGCGCGGTGTCGTTCAGCCAGGCGATCCCCGACATCCTGCGGCCCGACATCGCCGTCGCCTACACCGACACCGACGGCTACGGCCAGCGCGCCGACCGTCGCCCGCCCGGCTCCGAGCGGTTCTATGCGGAGATCGACCGCAAGATCACCGCCGCGACGGGCAAGCCCCGCAACGAGACCGTCGTGATGACCGCGGACTACAGCTTCCTGTCGTACTACCCGTATTACGGGTTCCAGGGTCTGACATCGCACTACGCGAACCCGCTGGCGCAGTTCAAGGAACGGTCCGGCGCCATCGAGAGCTGGGCGACCATGACCAACCCCGACGAGTTCGCCAAGGCGCTCGACACGCTGCCGTGGCAGGCGCCGACGGTGTTCCTGATGCGGCACGGCGGCACCGGCACCTACACGCTGCGGCTCGCCGAGGACGTCTATCCCAACCAGCCCAACGTGCGCCGCTACCAGGTGGCACTCGACGAGCGGCTGTTCGACAGCAAGCACTGGCACGTCACCGATGTCGGCCCGTTTGTGCTGGCCATCCGTAGCGGCCACTAACATCTAGGCCCGTGGCCGGGGAACCTGAGGTAGAGCGCAATCACCGCACAGCGCGGTGGATCGCGATCGTCGCCGGACTGCTCGGCGCGTTCCTGGCGATCGCGACGCCACTGCTGCCGGTCACCCAGACGACCGCACAGCTGAACTGGCCGCAGGCGGGCGTCCTCAAGAGCGTCGACGCGCCGCTGATCGGCTATGTCGCCACCGACCTCGACATCACCATCCCGTGCTCGGCGGCGGAGGGACTGCTGGACCCCACCGCCCCAGGTAAGACAGTGCTGCTGTCCACGGTGCCCAAACAGGCGCCCAAGGCCGTCGACCGCGGCCTGCTGATCGAGCGCGTCGGCGGCGACCTGCTCGTCATCGTGCGCAACACCCCGGTGGTCAGCGCGCCGCTGACCCAGGTGCTCAGCCCGGCGTGCAAGGAACTGAAGTTCACCGCGCACGCGGACAAGGTCACCGGCGAGCTCGTCGGCCTGGTGCAGGGGCCGAAGGACCGGAACCCCAGCAAGCCGGTGCGCGGTGAGCTGAGCGGCTACGACTTCCGCCCGCAGATCGTCGGCGTCTTCACCGACCTGTCCGGCGCGGCCCCGCCGGGTCTGACGTTCTCGGCCACCATCGATTCGCGCTACAGCACGTCCCCGACGCTGCTGAAGATGCTCGCGATGATCTTCGGCGTGGTGCTGACCGTCGTCGCACTGGGCGCCCTGCACGTGCTGGACCGCGCCGACGGCGTCCCGCACAAGCGATTCCTGCCGTCCCGATGGTGGTCGGTGACCCCGCTGGACGGCCTCGTGACCGTGACCCTGGTGTGGTGGCACTTCGTCGGCGCCAATACGTCCGATGACGGCTACATCCTGACCATGGCCCGCGTCTCCGAGCACGCCGGATACATGGCCAACTACTACCGCTGGTTCGGCACGCCGGAGGCGCCGTTCGGCTGGTATTACGACCTGCTGGCGCTCTGGGCGCACGTGTCCACGTCGAGCGTCTGGATGCGCCTCCCCACGCTTCTCATGGCCCTAGCCTGCTGGTGGGTGATCAGCCGTGAGGTACTCCCCCGGCTGGGCCACGCCGTCAAGAACAGCCGCGCCGCCGCCTGGACCGCGGCAGGCATGTTCCTGGCCTTCTGGCTGCCGCTGAACAATGGCATCCGGCCGGAGCCGATCATCGCGCTCGGCATGCTGCTCACCTGGTGCTCGGTGGAGCGCGGCGTCGCCACCAGCCGGCTGCTGCCGGTGGCCATCGCCATCATCATCGGTGCACTGACGCTGTTCTCGGGCCCGACGGGCGTCGCCGCGATCGGCGCCCTGCTGGTCGCCGTCGGGCCACTGAAAACGATTGTGGCGCGGCATACTTCACGCTTCGGCTACCTGGCACTGCTGGCCCCGATCCTGGCCGCCGGCACCGTGACGGCGATCCTGATCTTCCGCGACCAGACGCTGGCCGCCGAGATCGATGCCAGCTCCTTCAAGACCACCGTCGGCCCTGCACTGAGCTGGTTCGACGAACACATCCGCTACGAGCGCCTGTTCACCTCCAGCCCCGACGGCTCGGTGGCCCGCCGGTTCGCGGTGTTGACGCTGCTGCTCGCGCTGGCGGTCTCGCTCGCAATGTCGTTGCGCAAGGGGCGAATTCCCGGCACCGCGGCCGGACCCGCCCGCCGCATCGTCGGAATCACCATCATCTCGTTCCTGGCCATGATGTTCACGCCCACCAAATGGACGCACCACTTCGGCGTGTTCGCCGGGCTCGCCGGGTCATTGGGCGCGCTGGCCGCCATCGCGGTCGGCACGGTCGCCATGCGGTCGCGTCGCAACCGGGCGATGTTCGCCGCAGCCGTGTTGTTCGTCTTGGCACTGTCGTTCGCCACCGTCAACGGCTGGTGGTACGTCTCCAACTTCGGGGTGCCGTGGTCGAATCAGTTCCCCGAGTGGCACTTCGGCTTCACCACCTTCCTGTTCGGCCTGTCGTTCCTGACGCTGCTGTGGGCCGCGTGGCTGCATTTCTACGACCACGATCCCGAGCGGGCGGTCAGCCGCTGGATCCCCCAGGCACCCTTGGCAATCGCGTCGTGGCTCATCGTGTTCTTCGAGGTACTGTCGCTGACGCTCGGCATGACGCAACAGTGGCCGGCCTGGTCCGTGGGCCGCTCGAACCTGCAGGCACTGACGGGGAAGACCTGCGGCCTGGCCGACGACGTCATGGTCGAGCAGGACACCAACGCCGGCACGCTGGTCCCACAGTCTGGAACGGTGGGTGACACCCTGGGCGCAGGTGGTGCAGAAGGCTTCACCCCCAACGGAATTCCCGCGGACGTCTCCGCGGACCCCGTGATGGAACCGCCCGGCGGCACGAACTTCGCCGACAACGACGGCGGCCCCGTCAGCGGCGCCGAGCCCGGCACCGAAGGCGGCACCACCGCCGGGACCGGCGCCAACGGCTCCCGGGCCAAGCTCCCCTACAACCTGGATCCCGCCCGCACACCGGTGCTGGGCAGCTGGCGGGCCGGCATTCAGATCCCGTCACAAATGCGGTCGGGCTGGTACCGGCTGCCACCGCGTGATCAGGCCGGACCGCTGCTCGTCGTCGCCGCCGCCGGTCGCTTCAACCAGGGCGAGGTCCGGGCCGAGTACGCCACCGACAAGCAGGCCGCCGCCGGCCAGATCGCCGGCGCGGTCGGCTTCGCCGATGTCGGCGCGGCACCGGCCTGGCGCAATCTGCGCGCCCCGATGGCCGCCATCCCGCGGGACGCGACGTTGATCCGCATCATCGCGACCGACAACGATCTGGCGCCCCAGCACTGGATCGCCGTGACCCCGCCGCGGATCCCGACGCTGCGCACGCTCCAGGACGTCGTCGGCTCCAAGGACCCGGTGATGCTGGACTGGCTCGTCGGGCTGGCGTTCCCGTGCCAGCGCCCGTTCGGCCACAACGACGGCGTCACCGAGGTGCCCAAGTGGCGCATCCTGCCGGACCGCTTCGGCGCCGAGGCCAACTCGCCCGTCATGGACTACCTGGGCGGCGGGCCGCTGGGCATCACCGAGCTGCTGTTCAAGGCCACCCCGGTGCCGACGTACCTGAAGGACGACTGGTTCCGGGACTGGGGCTCGCTGCAACAGTTCACGCAGTACTACCCGGAAGCGCAGCCGGCCCGCATCGACCTCGGGACCGCCACCCGGAGCGGCTGGTGGGCCCCGGCACCGCTACGGCATTCCTAGTAGTCGGCGCGCGGCACTGCGGTTGCCGGCGGGATGGCTCTCCTGTCACATGTTTGATCGAGAGAGCGCCATTCCTGACTCGGTGGCGGTAAACCGGCCCCAAAAGCGCCGTGGAGTCAGGCTCGATGCCCGCCAGCATGCCCAACTGAACCATCACATTCCGGCCAACTACGTCGACATTCGCCATCAGTGGGCCAGGCCACATATGACTGTCGCCTAGTCTTGAGCCTCGTGCCTGCCAGGACTGCCCGTCTCGTCGCGATCATCGCGGGCCTTGCCGGTCTGCTGCTTTGCGAGCTGACCCCACTGCTGCCCGTCAAGCAGACCACCGCAACCATCCTGTGGCCCCAGGCCCCAGGTAGCGGCGGAAACGTCTCAGACGTCACCGCCCCGCTGGTCTCCGGTGCGCCACTGGCATTGGATGTCTCCATCCCGTGCTCGGCCATCGCCACCCTCCCCGCCGAAGGTGGTCTGGTCTTCTCGACCATCCCGCCCGACGGCATCGACGCCAGCCGCAACGGCCTGTTCGTGCGGGCCAACGCCACCGACGTCGTCGTCGCGTTCCGGGACACCGTCGCCACCGTCGCCAAGCGCACCGATGTCGCGGCCGGAAAGTGCAGCAACCTGCACCTCTGGGCGACCAACGGCGGCGTCGGCGCCGACTTCATCGGCCTGCCGGGCGCATCCGGCACCGGCAGCGTGGAGAAGAAGCCCCAGGTCGCCGGCATCTTCACCAACCTCAAGGTGCCCGCACAGCCCGGACTGGCCGCGCGCATCGACGTCGACACCCGGTTCATCGTGGTCCCGACGTTCGTGAAGTCGGCCGCCATGGCACTCGGCGCGCTGCTGACGCTCGTCTCGATCGTCGCGCTGGCGCTGCTGGACCGGCTGGACGGCCGCCGCGTGCACGACGGGTGGCAGCGGTTCTGGAAGGTCAGCCGCTGGCACTGGCTGGCCGACATCGCGGTCTTCACCGGCCTCATCGGCTGGCACCTGATCGGCGCCATCTCGTCCGATGACGGCTACAACCTGACCATCGCGCGGGTCTCCAGCCAGGCGGGCTACGTCGCCAACTATTACCGATACTTCGGTACCTCCGAGGCGCCGTTCGACTGGTACCAGTCGGTGCTCGCCCACCTCGCGAGCGTCAGCACCGCGGGCGTGTGGATGCGCCTGCCCGCGCTACTCGCCGGCATGGCCACCTGGACGTTGCTGTCCCGCTGGGTGCTGCCGCGGCTCGGCCCCGGCGCCCGCGGGGTGTCGGCCAATGCGATTGCGATCTGGACCGCGGCCGCAGTTTTCCTGGCCGCCTGGTACCCGTTCAACAACGGCCTGCGCCCCGAGCCGCTGATCGCGTTCGGCGTGGTCGCGACCTGGGTGCTGATCGAATACGCCATCGCCACCCGGCGCCTGGCCCCCGCGGCCGTCGCCATCATCGTGGCGGCGTTCACCGCGACCACCGCACCGCAG
Source organism: Mycolicibacterium sp. CBMA 226 (assembly GCF_009729075.1). Taxonomy (GTDB): domain Bacteria; phylum Actinomycetota; class Actinomycetes; order Mycobacteriales; family Mycobacteriaceae; genus Mycobacterium. Next base: position 389,825 of record NZ_VTGY01000033.1, read on the forward strand.
GGCCTGATCGCGCTGGCCCCGCTGCTGGTCGGCGCCCGTGCCCTGGTTCGCACAGTGCGCAGCCGCCGCGCCGGGACGGGCCTGCTGGCCCCGATCGCGACGCTGGCCGCGTCGGCGTCACTGATCCTCACCGTGATCTTCCGGAACCAGACCCTGGCGACCGTCGCCGAAGCGGCCCGCATCAAGTACACGGTGGGCCCGACGATCTCCTGGTACCAGGAATTCCTGCGCTACTACTTCCTCACCGTGGAAGATTCCGTCGACAGTTCGTTGACGCGCCGCTTCTCTGTGCTGATCCTGCTGCTCTGCCTGTTCGCCACGCTGGCCCTCCTGCTGCGCAAGGGCCGCGTCCCAGGCCTGGCCAGCGGGCCGGTGTGGCGCCTGCTCGGCAGCACCATGCTCGGCCTGCTGCTCCTGCACTTCACCCCGACCAAGTGGGCCGTCCAGTTCGGTGCGTTCGCCGGGCTGTCGGGGGCGTTCGGCGCCGTCATCGCCTTCGCGTTCGCAACCGTCGGGCTGCACAGCCGACGGAACCTGGCGCTGTACGTGACGGCACTGCTGTTCGTGCTCGCCTGGGCGACCTCCGGGATCAACGGCTGGTTCTACGTCGGCAACTACGGCGTGCCGTGGTTCGACCGGCAGCCGGTGCTGGCCGGCCATCCCGTCACCTCGATGTTCCTGGTGCTGGCGATCATCACCGCGCTGCTCGCCGGCTGGCTGCACTTCCGCATCGACTACGCCGGGCACACCGAGGTCGCCGCGACCCGCCGTAACCGGGCTCTGGCGTCGACGCCGCTGCTGGTCGTCGCGGTGATCATGGTCGTACTCGAGGTCGGCTCGATGGCCAAGGGCTTCGTGCAGCGCTACCCGCAGTACACGACCGCCCGTGCCAACCTGGACGCACTGGGGCTGTCCGACAAGACCTGCGCCATGGCCGACGACGTACTGGTCGAGGCCGACACCAACGCCGGCATGCTGCAGCCCGTGCCCGGCCAGACCTGGGGCAAGTACGGACCGCTGGGGGGCGAGAACCCAATTGGCTTCACCCCCAACGGAATCAGCGACTCGCTTGCGCCGCCGCACCCGGTCGTCGCCAACCCCGGCACCGTCAACTCCGACGGTTCGCCCAACAAGCCCAACGTCGGCATCGCCTTCGCGGCCGGTACCGGCGGCGGCTACGGCCCCACGGGCGTCAACGGCTCCAACGTGTTCCTGCCGTTCGGCCTGGACCCCGCCCGCACCCCGGTGATGGGCAGTTACAAGGAGAACGGCGTCGCGGCCAAGGCCACGTCCGCCTGGTACCAGCTGCCGCCGCGCAGTGCGGACCGGCCGCTCGTGACCGTCGCGGCCACCGGCGCCATCTGGTACTACGACGAAGAGCACGAGTTCCACTACGGCCAGTCGCTCAAGCTGCAGTGGGGCGTACACCGGCCGGACGGCAGCTACCAGGCTCTCGCCGAGGTGCAGCCCATCGACACCTTCGCCCAATATGCCTGGCGCAACCTGCGTTTCCCGCTGAAGTGGGCGCCGCCGGAGGCCAACGTGGCCCGCATCGTCGCCGATGATCCGAACCTGTCCGAAGACCAGTGGTTCGGCTTCACGCCGCCGCGCGTCCCGACGCTGCAGACCGCGCAGCAGTTCCTCGGATCGCAGACGCCGATCCTCATGGACATCGCCACCGCCGCGAACTTCCCGTGCCAGCGCCCGTTCGCCGAGCATCTCGGCGTCGCGGAGCTGCCGCAGTACCGCATCCTGCCCAACACCAAGCAGGTCGTGGTGTCGTCGAACATGTGGCAGTCGGCGCAGAAGGGTGGGCCTTTCCTGTTCATCCAGGCGCTGCTGCGGACGTCGACCATCCCCACCTACCTGCGCAACGACTGGTACCGGGACTGGGGCTCGATCGAACGGTACGACCCGGTGGTACCGCCGTCCGCGGCCCCGCCTGCAGCCATTGACCAAGGCACCATGACCGTCAACGGCTGGAGCCGCCGCGGCCCGATCCGGGCCCTGCCATGACCGGGACGGGAATGAACGCACAGCAAGTCAAGGTCACCCGGTGGGTGGCGATGGTCGCGGGCCTGATTGGCTTCGTGCTGTCGGCGCTGACGCCGCTGCTGCCGGTGGTGCAGACGACGGCGCAGTTGAACTGGCCGCAGCATGGCCAGTTCGGGAACGTGACCGCCCCGCTGATCTCGCAGACGCCGGTGTCGATGACGGCGACGATCCCGTGCGACGTGCTGCGGACGCTGCCGCCGTCGGGCGGGCTGGTGTTCGGCACGGTGCCCAAGGACGGCAAGCAGGCCGCGTTGAACGGGTTGCTGGTCAACGTGTCCAGCAGCCGAGTCGACGTCACCGACCGCAACGTGGTGATCGCCAGCGTGCCGCGACTGAAAGCCATTGGTAGTCCCGGTTGTTCGCGCATCGAGATCATCTCCGACAAGAACGGGACGTTCGCGACGTTCGTCGGGCTCACCGGCACCGACGGCAAGGAATTGCGCAGCGGTTTCGCCGACCCCAACCTGCGGCCCACCGTCGTCGGCATCTTCACCGACCTGAAGGGCGCCGCACCGCAAGGCCTTTCGGTATCGATGACCATCGACACCCGCTTCCTGAACCGGCCGACCATCATCAAGTACACCGCCATGTTCGGCGGCATCGCGGCGACCATTGTTGCGCTACTGGCCCTTTGGCGACTCGACCGGCTCGACGGGCGCCGCATGCAGCGGCTCATCCCCAGCCGCTGGCGGACCTTCAACATCGTCGACGGTGTCGTCGTCGGCGGGTTCCTGCTGTGGCATGTGTTGGGCGCCGGGTCATCTGACGACGGCTACATCCTGGGCATGGCGCGCGTCGCCCCGCACGCGCAGTACATGATCAACTACTTCCGCTGGTTCGGTAGCCCCGAGGACCCCTTCGGCTGGTACTACAACGTGCTGGCCCTGATGACCCACGTCAGCGACGCCAGCATCTGGATCCGCTTGCCGGACTTGCTCTGTGCGCTCGTCTGCTGGCTGTTGCTGTCCCGCGAAGTGCTGCCGCGGCTCGGACCCGCCGTCGCGGGCAGCCGCGCCGCCATGTGGGCCGCCGGCCTGGTCCTGATGGCCGCGTGGATGCCGTTCGACAACGGCCTGCGCCCCGAAGGCCAGATCGCCACCGGCGCCCTGATCACCTACGTCCTGATCGAGCGGGCGATCGGCACCAGCCGGCTGACCCCGGCCGCCCTGGCCATCATCAGCGCGGCGTTCACCCTCGGCATCCAGCCGACCGGCCTGATCGCCGTGGCGGCCCTGCTCGCCGGTGGCCGTCCGGTGCTGCGCATCTTGGTGAAGCGGCGCCGCGAGGTCGGTACCTGGCCGTTGGTGCTCCCGCTACTGGCGGCCGGCTTCGTGGTCCTGACCGTGGTGTTCGTCAACCAGACCGCGGCAGGGGTGTTGGAGGCCACCAGGATTCGCACCGACATCGGCCCGAGCCAGGCCTGGTACACCGAGAATCTGCGGTACTACTACCTGTTCCTGCCGACGGTCGACGGCTCGATGACCCGCCGCTTCGGCTTCCTGCTGACCGCGCTGAGCCTCTTCACCTCGATGTTCATGATCCTGCGGCGTAAGCGGGTTCCCGGCATCGCCCGCGGCCCGGTGTGGCGCCTGATGGGCATCATCTTCGCCACCATGTTCTGCCTGATGTTCACCCCCACCAAGTGGGTGCACCACATGGGCCTGTTCGCGGCCGTGGGTGCCGCGATGGCCGCGGTAGCGACGGTGCTGGTGTCGCGGTCGGTGCTGAAGTCGCCGCGTAACCGCATGGCCGTCACCGCCGCGGTGCTGTTCCTGCTGGCGCTGGTCTCGGCCACCACCAACGGCTGGTGGTACGTGTCCAGCTATGGCGTGCCGTTCAACAACGACATGGTCGCCGTCGGCGGAATCAAGCTCAGCACAATCTTTTTGACGCTGTTCGTGATCACCGCACTGTGGGCGTTCTGGCTGCACTTCAACAGCGACCGCCCCGAAGGCCGGCTGACCCGGCTGGTCACCGCGGCACCGATCCCCCTGGCCGCCGCGTTCATGGTCGTGGTGTGTGTGGCGTCGATGGCCATCGGCGCGGTGCGCGAGTACCCGACCTACTCGAACCTGGCCGGCAACCTGCGGGCGCTGAAGGGCGGCTGCGGCCTGGCAGACAATGTGCTCGTGGAGCCCGATTCGAACGCCGGGTTCCTGACGCCGCAGGCCGGCGACTACGGGCCGCTCGGCGCGTTGGGCGGCGTGGGCCCGGTCGGCTTCACCCCCAACGGCTTGCCGGATCACATTGTCGCCGAGGCGATCCGACTCGACTTCCCGATGCCGGGCACCGACGCGGACTGGGACGCCGCAACGAAGCTCAAGGCGCCGGGTATCAACGGCTCGACGGTGCCGCTGCCCTACGGCCTGGACCCCGCCCGCGTGCCCGTGGCGGGGACGTACACCACGGGTCCGCATTCGCAGGCCAAGCTGACGTCGGCCTGGTACGGCCTGCCCACCGCCGACGCCGCGCATCCGCTCGTCGTCGTCACGGCCGCCGGCACCATCACCGGCAACAGCTCTCTCAAGGGCCGCACCGAAGGCCAGACCGTCGAGCTCGAGTACGGCCGCACCGGCCCGGACGGTCACCCCGTCGCGGGCGGCCGCGTCGTCCCCTACGACATCGGCCCGACGCCGTCGTGGCGCAACCTGCGATTCGACCGTCGCCAGATTCCGGCCGACGCCACGTACGTTCGCGTTGTGGCAGTGAACCTTTCACTCAACGAGGGTGACTGGATCGCCGTCACCCCGCCGCGGGTACCCGAGCTCAAGACCGTCGAGCAGTTCCTCGGCAAGACCCAGCCGGTGCTGTTGGACTGGGCCGTCGGCCTGGCCTTCCCGTGCCAGCAGCCGATGCTGGTGCGCAATGGTGTGACCGAGGTGCCGAAGTTCCGCATCACCCCGGACTACACCGCCAAGAAGCAGGACACCGACACCTGGCAGGACGGCATCAACGGCGGTCTGCTGGGCATCACGGACGTGCTGCTGAAGGCCCACGTGATGTCGACGTACCTGTCCGACGACTGGGGCCGTGACTGGGGTTCGCTGCGCGCGTTCACGCCCGTCGTGGATGCGACGACGGCCGAGCTGAACCTGGGCACCGCCGTCCACAGCGGCCTGTGGTCGCCGGGGAAGATGCGCATCAAGCCCTAGCCCGCTCCGCCGAGTGGCCGGTTACGACACGCTTTTCTCAAAGAGTCGTGTGGTAACCGGCCATTCGGCGTTTGTGGGCAGGCCCGCCCGTTGACATGCCAGATCACCCTTGACAGATTCCCAATCAAACGCAATCATTAGCAATCAAATCCAAGTGGTGCAGATCACAGGCCAAGGGAGGTGTCGTGGCATTCACAGGACCCGCTCCGCGCGATGCGTCGGGCGCCCTCTACGCCGACCAGCGCAAACAGCAGTTGCTCGAGATGCTGCGCCGCGATGGCCGAATCGACGCCGCCCGGACCGCGTCCGAACTTGGCGTGACGGGCGAGACCATCCGCAAGGACCTCATCCTCTTGGAGCGCCAAGGCTTGCTACGGCGGGTGCACGGCGGCGCGGTCCCGGTCGACTACCTCTCCTACGAGCCGGCCGTCGAGACGCGGACCGAGTTCCTCGCCGAAAAGGGCCGCATCGCAAAAGCCGCGCTGGCACATCTTCCGGAACGTGGATCGGTTCTGATCGACGCCGGCTCCACCACCGCGCAGCTGGTCGAGCAGTTTCCCGGCGACCGCGAACTGACGGTGTACACGAACTCGTTGACGCAGGCACTGGCCCTACTCAGCCGACCACTGCTGACCGTCTACACCCTCGGTGGCCGGGTCCGTTCGAAAACCTTTGCCGAGGTTGATGATTGGGCCGCCCGTGCGCTCGCCGAGATCAACGTCGACGTGGCCTTCCTGGGCGCCAACGGCATCAGCACCGACCGCGGGCTCACCACCCCGGCCCCGTCCGAAGCCGCCGTGAAGCGACGCATGCTCGCGTGCGCACACCGGCGCATCCTCCTCGCCGACCACAGCAAGTTCGGGGCCATCAGCGGCGCCCAGTACGGCCGGCTGGAGGACATCCATCTGCTGATCACCGACACCGGCGTCGACAGCCAGCAGCTCTCCGAACTCTCCGCCACCGGCGTGAGCGTGGAGCAGGCGTGATATCCACCTACACCGCAACAACTTTCGTTAATCCATAAGTTCACCAGCCATCAACGCCACCCCGGACGCGCCGTCACCGGTGCGCCGTCGGTGATCCCGTCGCGTCGTCGCGCGCTGCCCGAAGGAGAACCCCACATGGCCGATCCGAAGATCCTCGGTCTGGTCCTGGCCGGAGGCGAAGGCAAACGACTGTCCCCGCTGTCACTCGACCGCGCCAAGCCCGCGGTGCCGTTCGCCGGACTCTACCGATTGATCGACTTCGCGCTGTCGAACCTGGTGAACGCCGGAGTGCTACGCATCGCCGTCCTCACGCAGTACAAGAGCCACAGCCTCGATCGCCACATCACCACGACGTGGCGGATGAGCAGCCTGCTCGGCAATTACGTCACCACGGTGCCCGCGCAACAGCGTCTGGGCCCGCAGTGGTACACCGGCTCCGCCAACGCCATCCATCAGTCACTGAACCTGATTCACGACGAAAAACCTGATCTGGTGGTCGTTTTCGGCGCCGACCACGTTTACCGCATGGACCCGCGGCAGATGATCAAGCAGCACCTCGACGGTGGTGCAGGCGCCACCGTCGCCGGAATCCGGGTGCCGCGCGCCGAGGCGAGTGCGTTCGGCGTCATCAAGACCGCGCCCGACGGTTGTCAGGTCGAAGCGTTCCTCGAGAAGCCGCCCGACCCGCCGGGTCTGTTCGACTCCCCCGACGAATCGTTCGTCTCGATGGGCAACTACGTGTTCTCGACCGGGGCGCTCATCGACGCGCTGAGCGCGGACGCCGACGACGAGTTCAGCAAGCACGACATGGGTGGCGACATCATGCCGATGATGGTCGAAGAGGGCCTCGCCCAGGTCTATGACTTTCAGAGCAACCAGGTCCCCGGCTCGCACGCCGAGAACAGCGGCTACTGGCGCGACGTCGGAACCCTGGACTCCTACTACGACGCCCACATGGACCTGTGTGCCGTCGTCCCGGCTTTCGATTTGTACAACAGCGCGTGGCCGATCCTCACGCACATTCCGCCGCACCCGCCCGCGAAGTTCGTCCACGACGACGGCGACCGCGTCGGCCGCGCCGTCAACAGCGTCATCTCCAACGGCGTGATCATCTCCGGTGCGCTGGTTCGCGAATCCGTGCTGTCGCCGGGTGTCCGCGTGGAGGAATACGCCACCGTGGACCGCTCGGTGATCTTGGACAACACCGTCATCGGGGCACATGCCTTGGTACGCAACGCCATTGTCGACAAGAACGTCGTCATTCCGCCCGGTGCACAGGTCGGCGTCGACAAGGAGCATGACCGGGCACGCGGCTTCGTCATATCAGACGGCGGCGTGACGGTCGTCGGCAAAGGCCAACAGGTCACCGCGTGACGGGCAAATGATCAGGGAAGCAGGAGGTACATCATGATCGGGAAACGAACAGCACTGCCAGTGCCTTCGCCGGCCATTCGGCCGGTGGCCGACGAATGGGAATGGCAGGAGTCGGCCCGTTGCCGCACAATGGATTCCAGCATCTTCTTTCACCCCGACAACGAGCGGGGCCGGGCCCGCAGACAACGTGAGCAACAGGCCAAAGAGATTTGTCACCAATGCCCGGTGAAGACCCCGTGCGCCGCCTTCGCTCTGCTGTCCGGGGAGCCGTACGGCACCTGGGGCGGCATATCTGAATCCGAACGTCTTTCCGCACTGGGTATTTCAGATCCGCGCACGGCCGGAAACCTGAGTACGGCGACACGCCGGAAGGCCCGGCGGGCCGATCTGGCTGCCGCGAGCGGCGAATAACACCAGCACCCAACAGATTTCCCAACCAACACAAGGAGAAACACATGTCCAACGCAGCACAACCCACCTCACCGGTAGTCCGTACGGTTGCGGCGATCATCGGCGCCGGCGCCCTGGCGGTCATGGGGACCCTCACGGTCGCCACCGCCCACCACGATCAATCGGTGCTCGAGGCATCCGGCGGGCCGGCGACAATCACCAGTACCACGCCGCCGTCGACTCCGCTGATCGCCTTCGCATCACCGACCGTGACGGCGACGTACTCCGGGAAACACTAGGCGCTGGACGATGGCGCACCGATGAAATCGACACCCGCGACGATCGCCGGGCGGTGCCGCAGAATCCGGTAGTGCGCCAGCCGGCCCAGGCCCTTCGTGGTCTCGAGCCGCGCGCCGGGCCAGACCTCCGCGATCTCGGTGCTGGAAGAGTAGGGGCTGTCCGGATCATCGGGGTCGTGGATGAGCAGCAGCGGCCGGTCACCGGCGTGCGCGGCCGAGGCGGTGATGTCGGTGTCGAGCAGCGGCATCCCGATGCGTCGGTCCAGGCGCCGGTGCAGACGGTCCCGGATCCGGCGGCCGAAGTTGTGCCGCTCGGCGAAAGCATCCAGATACCACGTGAAATCGCCCATCGGCGCGAGGAATACCAACCGCTCGGCCTCGGCGCCCCGCGCCGCTGCCAGCGCGGCAGCCTTGGCGCCCAGGGAATGACCGATGACGGCACGTGCCGGACCATGTTTCGCGATGACGGCCCGCACCGCTTCCGCGCATTCGACGATGGTGGTGCGGCCCGGCGCGAGTGCCCCCGGCTCCGAGTCGTGGTGGCTCGGAAGATCGAAGGCGATGACCCGATATCCCGCCGCGACAAGGGGTTTGACGAACACTGCCATGTGCGCCCGGCACCCGCCCCAGCCGTGCACCAGGTAGACCAGCGGACCCGAGCCCCACGACTGCCCGGCGATGCGATGCCCGTCCCACGACGCTTCCAGCGGCGTGCTGTCCGGCAGACCAGGCGGCATCTTGGTGCTCAGGTCGACATCCGGCACCGTGCACCACAATTCGGTGGCCCAGCGGGCACCGATCGCCGGCGCGAACCGCTCGAGCCACCAGAACGCCCGCCGTGTCGCGGCCGGTACCGGCGGCAGGACACCGGCATCGTTGTCGGTCCCGGTTTCCCCGTTCCGGGTCTGACCAGCACGCGATTCCGTCAACGCCATGCGTACACCACCTGGTACGAAAAATTATGTCCTGTAAGGACCTTCGCCGACGATCTACCACTACCCACAGCAGGCCCACCGGAAACAGCACACAGGCCACCGCCCGCAGACAGGCGCGCAGCGGCCTCAGCCGTTCCCGCCGCAGACCGGTGACGCGCAGCCCCATCACGACCGCGCCCACCGTACTACCCGACACCGCCCAGCACGCGGTCAGATACAGCACCGAGACGACGCACGTCGCCGCCGTCGAGTAGACGAACGACACCGCGCCGACGTGAAACATGATGGGGCGAAACATGAACTCAGCCAGACGTAATCCGCCGTAGGTCAACCCGAGGAGTGCGCCGACCACGAGGAAATCCATCACGGCCGCCGCACCCCGGCTGACGATCCCGGCGCTGCGTTCGGTCATGTGCGGTCCCGCCCCAGCAGGCGGTCGACGAACCCGGAGATCGCGTCATCGGCCCGCTCTCCCTGACTACGGACGTCCGACATCACCTCGGCCGTCATCGAGTCGGTGGACTGCCGAATGACGGCCTCCAGGTCGATGCCGTCGATCACGTCGTTGGCCAGCCCGATCAGATCCACACGCTGCCGCACCAATTCGTTGAGATCGAGTTCGTCGAGAACGAGCTCCACGACCTGGCCGGCGACTTCAGCGATCAACCCCTTGATCGGATCGATTGCCCGCTCGCCACGCGCCATCATGTCGAAACGCGTGCGGCGCAATAGATTTCCGACGATCGGCAGCCGCTCGGCACCGCGGTACACTGCCACCGCGCCACCGACCGCCGTCGCCGCCACCCCGGCGACGAGCAGCACCGCCGGATTCGGCGGCGCGGCAGCGGGTTCAGTCACCGCGCGTCACCTGACCTTGTCGCAAGACGCAAATGTCCCCCAAACACGTGGTGTCGGGGGACATCTGCGTCTGCTCGCGAGAAAGATTACAGCGGGGTCAGGCCGTGCTTGCGCGCGATGCGGTCGTGCTTCTGCTTGTCGCGCAACAACTTCAGCGACTTGCGCAGCAGCAGCCGGGACTCGTGAGGCTGGATCACCGCATCGATGTAGCCACGCTCGGCGGCGGTCCACGGAATCGCCATGTTGGCGTTGTAGCCCTCGATGAAGTCGGCCTTGATCTTCTGTACCTCAGGCGCATTCGGATCGGGGAAGCGCTTGACCAGCAGCTGTGCCGCGCCCTGGGCACCGATCACCGCGATACGCGCGGTCGGCCACGCGAAGTTCAGGTCGGCCGACAGCTGCTTGGAGCCCATGACGGCGTAGCCGCCGCCGTAGGCCTTGCGGATCACGAACGTCACCTTCGGCACATCGGCCTCCACGATGGCGTTGAAGAACCGGCCACCGCGCTTGATGATGCCGCCAGTCTCCTCGGCCACACCGGGCAGCGCGCCAGGGGTGTCGACGACGAAAACCAAAGGCAGGTTGAAGGAATCGCAGAATCGGATGAAGCCGGCCGCCTTGTCGGAGGCCTCGTTACCGATCGCACCCGCCATGAACAACGGCTGGTTGGCGATGACGCCGACGGGCCGGCCGTCGACCCGCGCGAACGCGGTGATCATCTCCGGAGCGCGCTGTTCGGCGATCTCGAAGATGTCGCCGTCGTCGAACATGCGGAGCAGGATGTCGTGCATGTCGTAACCGGCGTTGTCGGCGTCCGGCACGATCTTGTCCAGCTCGAAGTCGCTCGGCGTCAGCTCGGGCTCCAGGCCCGGGTTGACGATCGGCGGATCGTCCCACGTGTTGGCGGGCAAGAAGCTGAGGTAGTCGCGGACGTACTGGAACGCGGCCGCTTCGTCCTCGACGACCTTGTGGATGTTGCCGCGCTGGGCCTGGACGTCCGCGCCGCCGAGTTCGTCGAACGTGACGTCCTCACCGGTGACGTCCTTGATGACGTCCGGGCCGGTGATGAACATGTAACCCTGGTCGCGCACCGCCACCAACAGGTCGGTCTGGATCGGCGAATACACCGCACCACCAGCACACTTACCGAGGATGATCGAGATTTCCGGCACCGTGCCGCGCAGCATCTCGTGCCGGCGGCCCAGCTCGGCGTACCAAGCCAGCGAGGTCACCGCGTCCTGGATGCGGGCGCCGGCCGAATCGTTGATGCCGATGATCGGGCAGCCGACCATGGCGACCCACTCCATCAGCTTGGCGACCTTGCGGCCGAACATCTCGCCGACCGAACCCTGGAACACCGTCTGGTCGTGGCTGAACACTGCGACGGGACGGCCGTCGATGGTGGCGTGCCCGGTCACCACACCGTCGCCGTACAGCGCGTTCGGGTCACCGGGCGTCTTGGCCAGCGCGCCGATCTCGAAGAAGCTGCCCGGGTCGACGAGCGCGTGAATGCGGGCGCGGGCCGACGGAATGCCCTTCTTGTCGCGGCGCGCCTTGGCCTTCTCGTCGCCGGGATCAGCTGCGCGCGCCAGCTTTTCATGAAGCTCGGCGAGCTTCTCCGCCGTAGTGGAGGGGCTGCGCGTTTCGGTAACTTCAGTCACGGTTCTCCTACTACTTCCCGGCCTGGATCTGGTTGATGGCCTGGCTCATGTGCGCCCCGACCTTGGCAATGTACGGCTCGTCGATGGCCTGGATGTGCTCGCCGCCGATCTGCACGACCTCCAGATCGGGAGCGAACTCGCCCCAACCACCGTCGGGCTGGCGGGTGGCGTACGCCGGTTCGAACACGATGGCATCGTCGTGGTACCGGTCGGCCATGTAGAGCACGACGTGGCCGTCGTACGGCTGAATCTCGATGGTGTCCAGCGCGCGGTTGTCGAGGTACGACGTGCGTTGGTGCTCGATGATTCCGCCCGGAATCTGCACGCCGCTCTGCGCGACGATGTCCAGCACGAACTTCACCTGGCCCTCGTCGTCGAGCTTCTCCAGCTCCTCGTACGGAATTTCCGGAACCTCGACGTTGAAGGTGCGCTCGGCGAAGCGGGCGTACCGGTCCCAGCGCGCCCGCATGCCGGCCTGGGTCTTGTCGATCGGCACACCCGGCCGCACGCAGTCGATCAGTCCGACATACCGGACGTCGGCGCCCGCCTGCTTCAGACCGATGGCGCAGGCATAGGCCAGCGCCCCGCCCAGCGACCAACCGGCCAGCACGAACGGTCCCTTGTGCATCTCGAGCAGCTTCGGCACGTACTCGGCGGCGCGCTCCTCGATGGAGCCCTCGACGCGTTCGATGCCGTAGACCGGGATGTCCTCGGGCAGGCGCTTCAACAGCGGCTCGTAGACCACCGTCGAACCACCGGCGGGGTGGAAGACGAACAGAGGAACCTGGGGGCCACCCTCCTTCGCCGGCCGGAGCGTCCGGACGAAGCCGTCGACCACGCCGTCTTCGAGCTGATCACGCACGATGCTCGACAGCTCTTCGATCGTCTTGGCCGTCCGCACCTGCTCGACCGTCACGATGCCCTCGGCGCGCTCGGAGAGCCGCTCGGACAGCTTGGTCGCGGTCGCGTCGTCGACGGCCGGCAGCTCGTTGAAGATGCCGCCCGGCGACTTGCCGGTGACGATCGCCCACGTCGCGAAGGTGACGCGCTCAGCCGCGTCGCGCGGTGGCACGTCGGCGCCCAGCGCCTCGGTGACCGCCTCCTGCGTGAGGACCTTGGCAGCAGCAGCGGCAGCGGTGGCCTGGCTCGGACCGGCCTGGCTCGGTCCGGTGGGGTTGGTCGGCGGCGGCGGGGCAGCCGGGCCGGCCGGGTTGGTCGGGGGCGGCGGAACCTCAAGCGCCACAGCAGAATCCGTGGCGATGTCGGCCGCCGCCGGCTTGGCGTCGTCGTTGTCGGCCAGCGGGTGTCCGGCCTCGGCCAGCTTGGCCTCCAGCTCGGCGACCGTCGTCGCGCCACCCATCAATTCGGCCTGCGCGGCGGCGATCTCCTCGGCGGTCTGCCCCTTCTGCGCCTCGGCCAGCTGGTCGACCTCGTCGCGGTGCTCGATGGCGTAGTGGATCAGCTTCTCCACCGCGTACAGGTTCGCGTCACGGACGGCGGTCAGCTGGATCGGCGGCAGGTCGAAGTCGTACTCGACGCGGTTCTTGATCCGGACCGCCATCAGCGAGTCCAGACCCAGCTCGATCAGCGGCACCTCCCACGGCAGGTCCTCGGGCTCGTAGCCCATGGCACCGCCGACGATGGCACCCAACCGGTCCGCGATGGTCTCACCGGACTCCGGCGACCACTTCGCGAAGTTCGCGGCCAGGCCGGCACCCGCGGTCAGGTTGTCCTGCAGGATGGCCGCGTCGTCTTCGACGACGGGTTCCGGTGCAGTCAAACCACTTTCAGCCGCGGAGGCGCCCACGGCGGCCGGCAGCGCCGCACCGCCCATAGCGACCGGCAAGGCTGCACCGTCACCGCCGCGGCTCACGATCGCGTCGTACACCAGCGTGAAGGACTCACCGATGCGTGCGTGCACCTGCACCGTGCCGCCACCGGGGTGCCGGGTCAGGGTGGTGACGAGGCGCGAGCCCGCACCCGGGATGGCGCGCTGCTCGAAGGCGGTCAACCGGGCGTCCGGAAGCACCTGTGTTGCAGCGGCTTTCACCAGCTTGCCCAGTGCCGCGGCGTCGACCTCACCGCGCGGGGCGTACTCCCACACGTGGCGGCCGTCCGGGGTCGCGACGTGACTGCCCGGCTCGATGGCCGAGCTGTCAGCGGTGAAGTGCGCGTCCAGCCAGTGGGGCTTGCGCTTGAAGCGCGTCGGCGGGATCGGCGCGTAGTCGACAGCCGGATCAACGGCCGGCGAGAACAACGTCCGGAAGTCCAGGTCATGGCCGTGCACGAACAGCTGGGCCATGGCGTTGGTCATGGAGTCGACCTCGTCCTGCTTGCGGGCGAGGGTCGGGATCAGCTGGCCGTCATGCAGACCGGCCGACATCGTGGTGAGCCCAACCTGCATGAGTGCCACCGGGTTCGGCGCGAGCTCGAGGAAGGTGGTGTGCCCGTTGTCGACCGCGTTGCGGATGCCGTGGGTGAAGTAGACGCTGTGGCGCAGCCCCTTCTTCCAGTAGTCGACATCGTGGATCGGGTCGGCGCCGGCACGGATCAGCTGGCCCTCGTGCACCGTCGAGTAGTAGGCCGTCTGCAGCGGGTGCGGCTCGATGCCCTGAATCTCCGCGGACAGCTCACCGAGCAGCGGGTCCATCTGCTGCGTGTGGCTGGCGCCCTTGGTCTGCATCTTGCGGGCGAACTTGCCCTCGGATTCGGCGCGGGCGATGATCGCGTCGACCTGCTCCGGCGGACCGCCGATGACGGTCTGGGTCGGGGCGGCGTAGACGCACACCTCGAGGCCCGGGAAGTCGGCGAAGACCGTCTTGATCTCCTCGGCCGAGTACTCGACGAGCGCCATCAGGCGGATGTACTCGCCGAACAGCATGGCCTCGCCCTCGCCCATGAGGTGGGCGCGTGAGCAGATGGTGCGGGTGGCGTCGGCGAGCGACAGACCACCGGAGAAGTAGGCGGCGGCCGCTTCACCGAGCGACTGACCAACCACCGCACCGGGTTTCGCACCGTGCGCCTTCAGCAGCTCACCGAGCGCGATCTGCAGCGCGAAGATGACGGTCTGGACGACCTCGATGGGGTATTCGCACGTCTCGTTGGTGTAGTCGATCGCGTCGTCGAGGATCAGCTCGACGACGGAGTAGCCGCGCTCATCCTGGATGTGTGCGTCGACCTTGTTGATCCACTCCGCGAAGATCGGATCGTTCAGGTAGAGGCTCTTGCCCATCTTGCGGTGCTGGGCACCGAAACCGGCCAGCACCCACACCGGGCCGTTGGTGACCGGGCCGTCAGCGGCCAGCACCAGCGGGTTCTGCTTGCCCTCGGCCAGCGCCCGCAGACCCTTGACCGCCTCGTCGTGGTCGTGCGCGAGAATCACTGCGCGCGAACGGCCGTGGTTACGACGGGACAGCGAGCGACCGATCGACTCCAGCGAGTAGGACCGGCCCGTCTCACTGTCGATCCAGTCCGCCAGCTCCGCGGCGGCGGCCTTCTTGCGAGAGGTCAGGAATCCCGAAACCGCCAGCGGCACAATGCGCTTGACGGGTTCAGCCGACTCGAGTTCGGCGCGCGCAGCTTCGATCAGCTCCAGCGCCCGCTCGGTCAGGCCGGGCAGCTCGGGCTCGTCGCCGGTCTCGTAGCCGTAGAACTCGGCATCACCGCGCGTGTCGTCGTCATCGTCGTGAATGAACTCGCCGTACTCATCCATCTTGACGCCACCGACGTAGACGGCCCCCGCGTCGGAAGCCGGCTTCTCTTCGGCCACAACCTCTTTGGGCTCCGGCTCGACGAGGTCACTCGGCAGCACCTGACGCATGACGAGGTGCGCGTTGGCACCACCGAAACCGAAACCGGAGACACCGGCGACGGCGTGACCGCTGTAGCGCGGCCAGTCCGACAGCTCGGCGTTGACCTTGAGGTGTTCCTTGTCGAAGTCGATGTACGGGTTCGGGCCCGTGTAGTTGATCGACGGCGGCAGCTTGTCGTGGTACAGCGCCAACGTCATCTTCGCGACGCTCGCCGCACCGGCGGCCGACTCCAGGTGTCCCACATTGGATTTCACGGCACCCAGCAGTGCCGGCTTGTCGGCGGCGCGACCACGGCCCACGACGCGGCCCAGCGCGTCGGCCTCGATCGGGTCACCCAGGATGGTGCCGGTGCCGTGCGCCTCGATGTAGTCGACCGTCTTGGGGTCGACGCCGGCATCCTTGTAGGCCTTGCGCAGCACCGCTTCCTGAGCGTCCGGATTCGGGGCCAGCATGCCGTTGGACCGGCCGTCGTGGTTGATGGCCGAACCGGCGATGACGGCAAGGATCTCGTCACCGTCGCGGCGGGCGTCGGCGACGCGCTTGAGCACGACCATGCCGCCGCCCTCGGAACGGGCGTAGCCGTCGGCGTCGGCGCTGAACGACTTGATGCGGCCGTCCGGCGCCAGCACGCCGCCGACCTCGTCGAAGCCGACCGTCACCATCGGGGTCACCAGGGCGTTCACGCCACCGGCGACGACCACGTCGGCCTCGCCGGACCGCAGCGCCTTGACGCCCTCATGGATCGCGACGAGCGACGACGAGCACGCGGTGTCGATGGCCATCGACGGACCGCGGAAGTCGTAGAAGTACGACACCCGGTTGGCGATGATGGAACTCGCGGTGCCGGTGATGGCGTACGGGTGTGTGATCGACGGATCCGAGACCGATAGGAAGCTGTAGTCGTTGGTCGAGCTGCCGACGAACACGCCGACCGCCTCGCCGCGCAGCGACGACGCCGGGATGCGGGCGAACTCCAGCGCCTCCCAGGTCAATTCGAGCGCCATCCGCTGCTGCGGATCGATGTTGTCGGCTTCCATCTTGGCCAGCGCGAAGAACTCGGCGTCGAAGCCCTTGATGTCCGACAGGTAGCCGCCGCGCGTGCGGGCCTTCGCCACGCGCTCGGCGATGCGGGGCTCGGACAGGAACTCTTCCCAGCGGCCCTCGGGCAGATCGGTGATGGCGTCGCGGCCTTCGACCAGCGCCTGCCACATCTCGCCGGGCGTGTTCATGTCGCCCGGGAAGCGGGTGGCCAGGCCGACCACCGCGATGTTCATCCGGTCCTCGTCGACGTCGCGGGACCAGTCCTCGGCGTTCGCGGCCGCGGTGTCTTCCTCCGGCTCACCTTCGACGATCACCTGCGCGAGCGACTCGATGGTCGGGTGCCGGAACAGCACCGTGGCATTCAGCGTGACCCCGGTGAGGTCCTCGATATCGCTGGCCATGGCCACGCCGTCGCGCGAGGACAGGCCGAGTTCGACCAGCGGGACGCTCTCGTCGATCGAGTCCGGCGACTGGCCGGTGGCCTTCGCGACCGCGTTGCGCAGCCACTCACGCACCTCGGGCACGGACATGCCGTTGGCCCGCGACGCAGGCGCGCTGCCACCCTCCTGCGGCGAAGTGTCGATTTCGTTCGAATTGTCTTCGGTGTCAGTCATTTTCACTGTTCACTTTCGCCGCCGGACAGGGTAGTTCGAGCCCGGGATAGAGGAGTTCAGTTCAGATCGTCGGGGAACGCGTTGGCCACCTTGCCGGTGCGCAGCGAGCCGTCCAGATAGGCCTGGCGGGTGGCGCGGCGGCCGATCTTGCCACTGGAGGTACGCGGGATGGCGCCGGCCGCGGTCAGGAGCACGTCACGCACGGTGACGCCGTGGCGCACCGCGATGGCCGCGCGGATGTCGTCGACGATCGGCTGGGGCTCGAGCTTGTGTGCACCCGGGGCCCGCTCGGCGACGATGACCAGCTGCTCGGAGCTGTCGTCGGGATCGCGCTTGAGGCCGACGTGGGCGTCGGCGAAGACCTCGTCGGGCAGCTGGTTGGCCGGCACCGAGAACGCCGCCACGTAGCCGACGCGCAGGGCCTTGCTGGCCTCCTGCGCCGAGTACTCGAGGTCCTGCGGATAGTGATTGCGGCCGTCGACGATAACCAGGTCCTTGACGCGACCGGTGATGTACAGCTCGCCATCGTGGTAGGCACCGAAGTCGCCGGTGCGCACCCAGGTGGCGTCGTCGGCGGCGCCTTCGGCGTGCGACGGGTTGGTGCGCGACTTGAGGGTGTTCTGGAAGGTCTCGATGGTCTCTTCGGGCTTGCCCCAGTAGCCGGTGCCCATGTTGGCGCCGCTGATCCAGATCTCACCGATCTGGCCGTCGGGAAGCTCGGTGGCCGTCTCGGCGTCCACGATGACGGCCCACTCGTCGACACCGATCTTGCCGGCGCCGGCCTGGGCCACTGCCTTCGGCGAGTCGTCCGGGACCACCACGAAGGTGCCGGTGTTCAAGGCGTCGCGGTCCACCGACACGATGGTCGGCTCTTCGGACGACGGCGTGGTCGACACGAAGAGGGTGGCCTCGGCCAGACCGTACGACGGCTTGATGGCCTTGGACGGGAAGCCGAACGGGCCGAACGCCTCGTTGAACCGGCGCACGGTCGCGGCCGAGATCGGCTCGCTGCCGTTCAGCACCGCCTTGACGTTGGATAGGTCGATCGGATCCTTGGGCACACCGCGCGCCGCGGCGTGGTCGAAGGCGAAGTTCGGGGCCACCGAGATCACGCCGCCGGTATCGCCTTCCTTGCGCGCCATCTCGCGGATCCAGCGTTCCGGACGACGCACGAAGGCCGCCGGGGTCATGAAGGTGAAGCTGTGGCCGATCATCGGCGCCAGCAGCGCGGTGATCAGACCCATGTCATGGAAGAACGGCAGCCAGGACAGACCGCGGTCGCCCTCTTCGCCTTCGAGGGCCTCAACGACCTGCACCACGTTGGTGGCCAGATTGAGGTGGGTGATCTGCACGCCGGTCGGGATGCGGGTGGAGCCCGAGGTGTACTGCAGGTAGGCCACGGTGTTCTCGTCGACATCGTCGAACGGCACCCAGGTGACGCCGACCTCGTCCGGCACGGCGTCCACCGCGATGACGCGCGGCCGCTCATTCGCCGGGCGGCTGCGGAAGAACTTGCGCACGCCTTCGGCGGCGGCTGTGGTGGTGAGGATGGCCGAGGGCTTGCAGTCGTCGAGCACGGCGTGCAGGCGGCCGACGTGACCCGGCTCCGACGGGTCGAACAGCGGTACGGCGATGCGGCCGGCGTACATGGCGCCGTACATCGCCACCAAGTAGTCGAGGTTCTGCGGGCACAGGATGGCCACCCTGTCGCCCGGCTGTGTCACCTGCTGCAGGCGAGCGCCCACGGCGCGGTTGCGGGCGCTGAACTGGGACCACGACAGATCCTTGGCCTCGCCGTCGCGCTCGATGGAGAAGTCGAGGAACCGGAAGGCCAGCCGGTCGCCGCGCACCTTTGCCCAGCGTTCGACGTGCTTCACGATGCCGGCACCGTCCGGGAAGTTGATCTTCCCGTTCTTCACGAACGGGTTGTGGAACGCCATCAAAATCTCCTGTCACAGCCTGCCGCGCCGGCTACGTCGTATGCAGCAAGTCACGCCAAATCCCGGGAAATGGTACCGGGCGGTAGCGATATGCCGCCCCAAGATGCACCGTCAGCAATAAGACCGTGCTCTTAGTTATCTCTTAATGTTAGGTGACGCGAATTCGCAGGCCAAATCGCCCCACCGTTTTGTACTCGCGAGTAGCCAACGCGTGATGTCAGCCGTGTTTGGGGTGCGGCGCGTTGTCGACGAGCTGCTTGGCCCAGTTCAGTGTCCACTGTGTCGACGTCTGGCCGTCAAGGGTCCAGAACTGCGGGGTGTTGTACAGCGCGTGCACCGGCCCCGCGGCACTGCCGGACAACGTGGCGAGCGTGTTGGGCAGGTTGACGACGTTGAACGCCTCGGTCGGCGCGGCGCAGATCAGGTCACCCTTTCCGCAGATCTCGTTGACCCGGTCGTTGAGCTCGCCGAAGCCGCCGACGCGCGGTCCCGTCATGTTCAGGCCCAGCATCCCGAGCGGCAGCTCGTGCAAGGTGATCTCGGCGCCCTGTCCCGGCGGGTTCGGTCCGACGTCCTTGCCCACATCAGGCTGGCGGCGACCGTCGGCGATCAACGTCACGCCGAGCACCAGGTCCTGATCGATGGGACCGCGGCCGTTGCCGATGTCGCTCGCGATGTCGCCGGCGATGACCGCCCCCTGCGAGAAACCGACGATCACGAAGCTGGTCAGCGGGCACCGGTTGTTGATGTCGGTGATCGCCTCGACGGCTTTCTTCTTGCCCTCTTCGCGGCTGTCGTTGTACGACATCTGGTTGTCCGCGGCCAGCGGGTTATGGAACTGCGCGGTGTAGGGCACCGTGTACTGCGCCAACCGGTCGGCACCGAACTCCTGACCCAGCGGATTACTGACATTCAGCAGCAGGGCGATCGGGAACGACGGCGTCGGATTCAGCGGGTCGAGCGCCCGTGACGACTCCCAGGTACCCGGGATCGAGATCAGCTGTACGTCAGGGCAGTCGGCCGACTGGTAGGCCGGCCGCGGCTTCGACGGCTTCGTGGTCGGGCCCGAGGTGGTCGGCGGCTGCGCCGAGGGCGGCGTCGGCCCCGGAATCTCACCGGGCTGACGCAGCCACACGACGATCGCGAAGGCGACCACGATGACCAGCAGCGCTACCGCGCCCGCCGCGGCGATGGCAAGGATGCGGTGGCGGCGGCGCCGATTGTTGGTGGCCATGTGGTGTGAGGTCTCCTGCGGGCTGAGTCGATCCGGTTGCGATCCGAATGTACTCAGCGCTCGTCACACCAAGGTCACGCCGACCGCATTTACGCTGATCAGGGCCGCGATGCTGTGCGCGAAATCATGGAAATCGCGCGCAGACCACGACCGCGCCGCGCTAGCGGATCACGCTGACGAGTTCGCCCGACATGGCGCCGAGCTGACCGCTCCAGCTGCCCCAGTCGTGCTGCGGGCCGTCCGGGAAGTCGAAGTGCCCGTTGTGGCCGCCGACGCTGCGGTAGTGCGAGTAGAAGGCGCGGTTGCTGCCCTGGGCCTGGTCGCAATACCCGATCATGGCCGCCGGGTCACTGCAGGTGACCGTCGACGGGCTGAACACCCAGATCCGGGTGTTGTTCTGGTTCAGCAGGCTCACGTGCACATCGGGGTCGTGCCACTTCCAGCGACCCAGCTGCGGGGCACCCCACATGCCGTAGGTGTCCACGCCACCGAACTCCCGCATACCGGCGGTGATGGCGCCGTTGAACGTCGTCGACGACGGGGTCAGGAATCCCGACAGCGAGCCCGCGAAGCGGAACCGGTCGGGGTGGAACTCAGCGAGGGCCAGGGCGGCCGTGCCGCCCTGGGCCGCTCCGACGACACCGTGGCCGTTCGGGGCCAGGCCCTTGGTGGCGGCCAGATAGTCCGGCAGCTCCTGGCTCAGGAAGGTCTCCCACTGCTTGCTGCCGTCCTGCTCCCAGTTGGTGTAGAAGCTGAACGCACCACCGGCCGGGGCGACGACCGAGATGCCCTTGCCGGCCAGCGTGCCCATGGCATTGCCGGCGGTGACCCAGTTGCTCACATCGGGGCCGGCGTTGAAGGCGTCAAGGAGATAGACAGCGTGCGGACCACCGGCCTGGAACGTCACCGGGATGTCCCGGCCCATCGCCGCCGAGGGCACCATCAGCGTCTCCACGCCCGCGGCATGCGCGGATCCGGTGGCCGTCAGCAGGCCGCCGGCGACCATTACCGCCGCCGCTGTCGCGGCCATCGTCCGGAACATTGCCTGCAGCCCCATAACCAACCTCACTGTCGTGTGTCGTCGAGCGTCCTGAACCCGCGTTGTAGTGAACCACATCACCTCGGCGGTTGGTGCCTGAACAACGGGAGGGAACGTTGCCAGGGACCAGGCTGATGTGCACCGCCCCGCAGACAAACGACTGGCGGCGACGACCGGTGAAGGTCGCCGCCGCCAGTGCGAGTTGTTGCCAGAGGATTTACCTCAGGATCAGGTTGTTACGCCTGTCCCGAAGCACCCAGCACACGCTGCATGTCAGGCTTCATGGCCTGCAGCTGCTGGCCCCAGTAGCCCCAGTCGTGGGTACCGCTGTTGGGGAAGTTGAACACACCGTTGGTGCCACCGGCAGCCAGGTAGTTCTGCTGGAAGGTGCGGTTGGTGCGGATGGTCAGGCCCTCGAGGAACTTGGCGGGCACGTTGTCGCCGCCCAGGTCGCTCGGGTTGCCGTCGCCGCAGTAGACCCACAGGCGGGTGTTGTTGGCAACCAGCGTGGCCATCTGGACCATCGGGTCGTTGCGCTTCCAGGCGTTGTTCGGGTCGCCAGTGGAGCCCCACATGTCGTCGGCCTTGTAGCCGCCGGCGTCACCCATCGAGATGTTGACCAGGAACGGCCACCAGCCCTCGGACAGGTTCAGGAAGCCCGACATCGAGCCCGCGTAGATGAACTGCTGCGGGTGGTAGATGGCGAGGGTCATCGCGGCCGAACCGGCCATCGACAGACCGACAGCAGCGCCACCGGTCGGCTTGACCGACTTGTTGGCCTGCAGGTAAGCGGGCAGCTCCTGGGTCAGGAAGGTCTCCCACTTGTAGGTGGAGCAACCAGCCTTGCCGCACGCCGGCTTGTACCAGTCGCTGTAGAAGCTGGACTGGCCGCCGACCGGCATGACCATCGAAATGCCCGAGCCGTTGTACCACTCGAAGGCGGCGGTGTTGATGTCCCAGCCGTTGTAGTCGTCCTGCGCACGCAGACCGTCCAGCATGTAGACGGCCGGCGAGCCCGCGCCACCACTCTGGAACTGGATCTTGATGTCGCGACCCATGGCCGCAGACGGAACCTGCAGGTACTCAACCGGCAGACCGGGACGCGAGAAAGCCCCTGCAGTCGCCGTTTCACCGACGACCCCGACAAGACCGGGCAGCGCTGCCGCGGCAACGGCCGCAACCACCATCCGGCGCGGCATGGCCTTGGCCATCGACCGCATCTTCCCAACGAAACTCATACCGCTCCCTAAATTTTCCTATGACGGCGTACGGACAACCCTCATCACCGCCTCTGCCGTTGAGGTGACGATCAGGCCGGGCGCACACGCCCGAGTGGTTATCGCCGCATGGTTCCCCGGCGTTACCTACGCTTCAGACCGTGCCAGCGCTCATGCGCCGAAACTACGGACCGGTAGCCGGTAAGCCAGTGTAAGGGGTCGACAGCCTCGGAGGCACATCGAGCTTGCACCTGTACAACTCGTATAACGGCACGCGATCGATCCGGTAACGCGTAAATGTGAACGCGTGTACCAGATTTGACATGAACCGGTGGAAGTCCATCGGTGCGCGCACCGAGCTCAGCATCGTTTCGGTGTCCGGGCACGTCAGCGCGACCGCCGCCTGCGCCACCCAGTCCTGGTCCAGATACGTCGGAATCCACGGCGGCTTGCGCAGGAACGGCCCCTCGGCGACCGCCCAGTCCGGGAAGAGGTCCTTGTCGTGCCCGATGCGCGCGTCGTCCAGCCGTGCCGTGTGCGCGGCCAGCGGATTGGCCAGCCCGATCTGGTCGATCACCCGCACCTCGAGCGGCAGATTCATGCCCATCATGCCCAGGTTGGTGAAAAAGACTGTGTGTGGACCTTTTTCGAACCAGTTCGGCGGTGGCGGCGACTTCGGGTCCGGCACCGGCGGCGGCATGGCCGGGACCACGTCCCACTGGTCGTAATTGCCCGACGGCAGCAGCAGCGCGCCGACCGGGGTGTTGTCGATGGCCGTCAGCACCGCCCGCATGCGCGGGTAGTCCAGATAGTCCGCGGCCGTCAGCGGATGCGCGTGGCCGGTGGCCTGCGAGTAGAAGCGCCGTTCATCGACGATGCCCGAATAGGTCACCCGGGTGGCGTCGTATCCGAGCCCCTGCGAGTTGGCCGCCCACAGCGACCAGCCGACGACCGCCAGCCACAGGGCCGTGGTCGTGCCGGCCAGCGCGTAGCCGACCTCGCGGGCGATGTTCTTGCCGTCGGGCAGCACGATCGGGATCACCGCAACCGGCGTGACCAGGCAGAACAGCGGTACCAGGAGCACGCGGCCGTGCATGAAGTCGCCGCCCTGCCGCAACCAGTACAGGCCCTGCACCAGACCGCTGCCGGCCATGAAAATCACTACGGCCGTGGGGCTTTGGACCCATCGCGCCAGCGAGCTGTAGCCACGCGGCGCCGCCTGGCCCCACCACGGCCGGCTATGTGTGACGAACAACACAATTGCCAGCGCGGCCGCCAGCACCGCCGGGATCCACAACAGGTATGGCCGGTTGAAGTTGCTCAAGTAGACGAAACCCTGCTGCCACTTGGAGCCGGTGGCGTCCTTGGCGAGCGCGGTGATCGGCACCAGCAGGCCGTAATAGCCCATCCGGAAGATCTCGTAGGCGATCGGCAGCAAACCCCCGGCCACCAGCACGATCAGACGGCGGCGCTTGCCACGGGCGGCGACCAGCAACATGACCAACGCCACGCCGCCGATGAGCGCCAACTCCGGGCGCACCAGGACCGACAGACCGGCCAGACAGGCCAGGGCGCCGTCGAACCAGGCGCTGGTGAGGTTGGCATCGGCCTCGCGGCCCTCGGGTGCGGGCATGCGGGGAGCAATCGGGCTTTGGCGGACGTGAGGAGCGATCGAACTCTGTGCCCAGCACACCATCATCCACCACAGCAACCCCAGGTAGGCCATGATGAGGCCGTTCTCCAGGCCCGATGTGGCGAAGTCGCGCGCCGGCGGCACCGCCATGTAGACCAGGGCGCCGGCCGGGACCAGCAGCGCGCGGCGGCCCCGCAGTCCGGGGGCGTACAGCCGGCCGGTGCCGAGCATCGCGAAGACGAGGCCCGCCACGCTCAGGGTCAGCGCCAGAGCCAACGCCACATATTCGAGCTGTGCCGAGCCACCGATCCACGCGCCGAATGTCACCAGGTAGGTCCACAGCGTCGACGTGTTGGACTCGACGCGCTCACCGACGTTGAAGACGGGGCCGTTGCCGGCCAACAGGTTTCGCACCGTGCGCAGCACGATGAGGCCGTCGTCCGCGATCCACCGGCGCTGCCAGGCGCCCCAGCCGAACAGCGCGGCAGACACCACGACGCTCAGCCACAGGCTGATCCGCGCGGCCCGGCCATACGGGAAGACCGGCCCGCGCAGCAATTGCCGTGCGGGCGAGTCACTCACCGGACCAGTCCGGGCAGAATCGCGGCGACGAGCGTCGCGACCAGGGCCACGCCCAGCAGTTGCAGCACCCGGTCGTTCAGCACGATCTCCTCGGGTTCACCCGCCGCACCGCTATCGACGTCGACGGCGTAGCGCAGGATCGCGATGGTGAAGGGCACCATCGACACGGCGAACCACGGGCCCTTGTTGCCCTCGAAGGCCCACAGGCCGTAGCAGAGCACGACGGCAGTCGCCGACAGCGTCCAGACGAACCGCAGGTAACTGCTGGTGTAGGACTCCAGCGCCTTGCGAATCTTGGCGCCGGTGCGTTCGGCGAGTTGCAGTTCGGCGTAACGCTTTCCGGCCGACATGAACAGTGAGCCGAACGCGAACACCAGCAGGAACCATTTGGACAGCGGGATGCCGGCGGCCGCGCCACCGGCGATCGCGCGGATCAGGAAGCCCGACGAGTTGATGCAGATGTCCAGCACCGCTTGGTGTTTGAGGCCGAAGCAGTAGGCCAGCTGCGTCGCGAGATAAACCGCCATGACGATCGCCAGGCTGGGCGTGAGCCACCACGAGATGGCCAGCGAGGCGACGCCGAGCACCACGGCCAGGGAATAGGCCAGCTGCACCGAGACGACGCCCGCGGCGATCGGCCGGTACTGCTTGGTGGGGTGGACCCGGTCGGCGTCGACGTCACGCGCGTCGTTGATGAGGTAGATACACGACGCGGCCATACAGAACACGACGAACGCGACACCGACGGCCTTGAACACCTCGGTGTAGCTGTAATGCGCCCCGACACCGAGCGATGCCAGCGGAGCGGCCAGGACCAGGACGTTCTTGACCCACTGCCGCGGCCGCAGCGCCTTGACGATGCCGGCGGCCAGATTCTTCGGCGGCCCCAGCTCCTGGGTCTGTTCGGTCATGCCTTCACCTCTGCAGCTCGCGCTTTGGCCGATCGATCGGAGACCGCCCCGACCGATTCGGCGACCACGGTTCCCACCACGACACCGGTGAGCACGTCAGAGGGGTAATGCACGCCGAGAACCAAGCGGGACAACGCCATCGGCGGCACCAGGAACCACGGCAGCGGCAGGCCCGTGGCCCGGCCGATCAGGATGGCCGCGGCGGCGGTCGACGTCGCGTGCGCCGACGGGAAGCTCAGCCGGCTGGGGGTACCGACATTGACCGCGATGGCCGGGTGCTGCGGACGCTCCCGCTTGACCACGCGCTTGATCAGTACGGCCGCCGCGTGGGCGATGAAAGTGCCGATGCCGGCCGTCACCCAGGCCCGGCGGCGCTGCGGCTGCAGCAGCGCGCCCAGGCCGCAGACGGCGAACCAGCCCAGGCTGTGTTCGCCGAAGTGCGACAGCACCCGGGCGCCGGCGAGGACGCCGGGACGTCCTGTCAACGCGGTCTGGACGCCGACCAGGATGGCGTCCTCACCGCGCGGCGCGCCGACGTTGGCTTCGCCTTCGACACCTTCGAGACTCACCGGGCACCGGCCGACTCGGGCTGGGAGGCCAACAGCACCGTCTCCCACTTCTCCTTGCTCGACAGCTCCGGCAGCGCGTTGCGGTAGACCTTGCGCATGCGGTTGAACTTGCGGGTCAGCTGCACCTGGCGTTTCACCGATTCGCGCAGCAACTCGAACATCTTCTCGCGGTCGCGCTGGCGGTACACGACGCCGCGACCGTCCGCGGTGGTGACCGTGACACCGTCGACCATGCACAGCGAGAACCACCGGGCGTCCTGCGTGGCGACGTTGATCTGCGGCCGCACATGGTGTTCCGGGTCGTGGGGCTTGAGCTGGTGGATGACGCCGCGAGTCAGGCGCACCGCGATCGACGGCAGGCTGGTGGGAATCTTGACCTTCCGGCGCCACTTCTTGTCCGACGGTGCGGGCAACGCGGTCGCGCTCTCCAGCACCACCGCATCGGGGTACTCGGTACGCATCGCACGCACCTCGGGCAGCGCGGATTCCAGGATGGAGAAGATGTGCTCAGGCCCGGCGAGGAAGTCGTCCATGGCACGGTTCTGGATCGCGACGGTCGAATACTCAAGGCACAGCAGGTGTTTGAAGGTCGCCTTCAGGTGGCTCGCGACCAGGCCGCGGATGTTGCCGTCCCAGTGCAGCGCCGCGACGACCAACCGGTTGCGCAGGTGGAAGTACGCCTGCCAGTCGATGGCGTCGTCCTTGTCGCTCCACGCCATGTGCCAGATCGCCGCGCCGGGCAGCGTCACCGTCGGGTAGCCGTGCTCGCCCGCGCGCAGGCCGTAATCCGCGTCGTCCCATTTGATGAACAGCGGCAGCGGCTGACCCAGCTCCTCGGCGACCGCGCGCGGGATCATGCACATCCACCAGCCGTTGTAGTCGACGTCGATGCGGCGGTGCAGGATCCGGCTGCGGTACTCGTCCTCGTCGGAGAGGGGGTACTTCGCGAAGTTGTGGTCGTACTCGGCGTTGACGGCGTGCGTCCACATGAAGTTCTCAGAATCAACCATCTCGCCCATGACGTGCAGGTGCGAGGGCTCCTGCAGGTTGAGCATCTGACCGCCGATCAGGGTCGGCTTCTTCGCGAACCGGTTGAGCGCGAGGGCCCGCAG
The DNA here is from genome assembly GCF_009729075.1 of Mycolicibacterium sp. CBMA 226. Taxonomy (GTDB): domain Bacteria; phylum Actinomycetota; class Actinomycetes; order Mycobacteriales; family Mycobacteriaceae; genus Mycobacterium. The sequence continues at coordinate 417,239 of NZ_VTGY01000033.1, forward strand.
CACCGAGTCCGGCTCGACGCGGATGTCGTCGTCCATGAACAGAATCTGTTCGCAGTCAGTGTGTTTCAGCGCCTCGTACATGACCCGGCTGTAGCCGCCGGAGCCGCCGAGGTTCGGCTGGTTGTGGATGGTCAGCCGGTCGGCCAAGGGCGCTGCCGCAGCCGCGAAATCGGGGTGGTCCTTCACCTTGTTGGTGCCCTGATCGGACACGATGACCGCGCCGATGACGTTGTCCACCAGTGGGTCCGAGGTAAGGGCAGCCAGCGCGTTGACGGCGTCGGCCGGCCGGTTGAAGGTCGGGATGCCGACCGTGATGTTCGCCCGCCCCGGTGCCTCCACCGGCGCGTACCACCCGGCGTTGTGCACCGTCACCGCGCTGTCGGTGGTGATGTCGAACCAGATCCAGCCGCCGTCCTCGAACGGTTCCAGCCCGATCTCGAACTCGACCACCGCGGGCAGGCCGTCGTCGCCGCTGGCAATCTCACTGCCGCCCACGGTGATTCGCGCGCCGGTCGCCTTGGATCGGTAGAGGTCCACGCGCGCGCTGCCGGTCAACTCGACCCGCAGCACCACCGAGGTCAGGATCGACCAGCGCCGCCAGTAGCTGGCCGGGAACGCGTTGAAGTACGTGGCGAACGAAACCTCGGACTCCGCACCGATTTCCAGCGTGGTGCGGGTCGGGGCGTGCGCCCGCCGGGCATTGGTGGCCGACTCCTCGATGTACAGCTTGCGGACGTCGAGGGGCTCACCCGGCCGGGGCAGGATGACCCGGGACAGCAGACTCACCGCACGGGACTCTCCCGACGCCAGCGCGCCGGACGGAATGTCGCTCATGGTTTTCAGCTACTTTCTGTGACGGCATCGCCGAGCGCTGCGCCGTCACGCAGATGCGGCATCAGGACGTTGTCGTACATGTTCAGCGCACTGGCGATGGCCATGTGCATGTCGAGGTACTGATAGGTGCCCAAACGGCCGCCGAACAGCACGCGGTTCTGCTCCGTCTCGGCCTTGGCCCGGGCCCGGTAGGCGGCCAGGATCGCGCGATCCGAGTCGGTGTTGATCGGGTAGTACGGCTCGTCGTCGTCGTTGGCGAAGCGCGAGTACTCCCGCATGATGACGGTCTTGTCGGTCGGGTAGTCCCGTTCCGGGTGGAAGTGCCGGAACTCGTGAATCCGGGTGAACGGCACATCGGGGTCGTTGTAGTTCATGACCGGCGTGCCCTGGAAGTCACCGATGGGCAGCACTTCCATCTCGAAATCCAGCGTGCGCCAGCCCAGCCGGCCCTCGGAGTAGTCGAAGTAACGGTCGAGCGGGCCGGTATACAGGACCGGGGCACCGGGGCTCTCGGCGCAGAGCGCGTCGCGCACGTCGAACCAGTCGGTGTTCAGCACCACGTCGATGCGCTCGTCGGCGGCCATGTTCTGCAGCCAGGCGGTGTAGCCCTCGACGGGCAGACCCTCGTAGGTGTCGTTGAAGTAGCGGTTGTCGAAGTTGTAGCGCACCGGCAGGCGGCTGATGATCGACGCGGGCAGGTCCTTCGGATCGGTCTGCCACTGCTTGGCCGTGTAGCCCTTGACGAAGGCCTCGTAGAGCGGCCGGCCGATCAGCGAGATGGCCTTCTCTTCGAGGTTCTGCGCATCGTCGGTGTTGATCTCGGCGGACTGCTCGGCGATCAGGGCGCGGGCCTCTTCCGGGCTGAAGTAACGCCCGAAGAACTGTGACACCAGACCCAGCCCCATCGGGAACTGGTACGCCTGGCCGTCGTACATGGCGAAGACGCGGTGCTGGTAGCCGGTGAAGTCGGTGAACTGCCGTACGTAGTCCCACACCCGCTGGTTGGAGTTGTGAAACAGGTGCGCGCCGTACTTGTGCACCTCGATGCCGGTCTCCGGCTCGGCTTCGGAGTAGGCGTTGCCGCCGAGGTGGTGCCGGCGCTCGACGACCAGGACCCGCTTGTTCAGCTGGGTGGCCGCGCGCTCGGCAATCGTCAGCCCGAAGAATCCGGAACCGACGACGATGAGGTCATATGGGCCGGAGGGCTGCGTCACAGCGCCCCGGTAATCAGCGGAGATCATCGGCGTTCAGGGTATCCGACAGAGGCCGTCCGGCCCGAAAACACCCTGTCGGCGTCGCCAGTGCGCGGGCCGGTCGCAATTCGCTCACGATTCCGCATCGTCACTCTAATCCCAGTAATCACAGCTTTAACATCGATTGCGTCAGTACCGACGACTCAGCAAGCCAGCTCGAGCCGTACCCCACAGATTGAGGAGACTTCCGTGCCTAACCGACGTCGACGCAAGCTCTCGACAGCCATGAGCGCAGTCGCCGCCGTGGCCGTCGCAAGTCCGATCGCACTCGTGGCGGTCGCCGAGATGACCCCGGCAACCCCGACTCCGCAGCACCGAGAATTCGTCCAGGCCGCGCTGGTGACCGACCTCCCCAACGAGGTCATGTCCGCGCTGTCGCAGGGCCTGTCCCAGTTCGGCGTCAACCTGCCGAACCTCATGGGCGGAGCCGCGAGCTCCCCCAGCCCTCTGACCGGCGGCCTGTCCCCGCAGACCGGCCTGACCCCCGGCCTGAGCTCTCCGGGCCTCACCCCCGGCCTGGGCACCACCCCGGGACTCACGTCGCCGGCCGGCCTCACCCCGGGCCTGGGCACCACGCCGTCGACGGGCCTGACGGCACCCGGCCTGGGCACCACCCCGTCGACCGGGCTGACCGCACCCGGCCTGGGCACCACCCCGTCGACCGGGCTGACCGCACCTGGTCTGACCCCGCCGACCAGCCTCGGCGGCACGAGCCCGTCGGCGCTGACGCCGGGCCTGCCCAGCGCGGGTCTGACGCCCCAGGGCGCGACCCTCCCGAGCGTGAGCACGCCCGGGCTGACCGCTCCCGGCCTGAACGCCACGGGTCTGACGACGCCGTCGATCGGCGCAAACCCGGCGGGGCTCGGCACCGCAGGCATGCCGATGACCGATCCCAACGCGAGCCTGGGCCTCGGCCCCGGCCAGGGCCTCGGTGGCAGCTACCCGATCCTCGGCGACCCGTCGGTCGGGCTGGGCGGCGGCGAAGGCCTCGGCGCGGCCCCGAGCAGCGGTGGCGGCGGACTGATCAGCGACCTGACCAGCGCGGCCAATCAGCTGGGCGCGACCCAGGCGATCGATCTGCTGAAGGGCATGGTCGTCCCGGCCATCACGTCAGCGGTGAAGTCGGCGCAGGCCGCCCCCGCGGCAGCCGCCGCGGCCGCCCCGGCACTGCCGGCTCCCGCGGTCTGAGATTCCGTCACACACAACTGAAGACCTGTAACCGAAACGGCACCGCAGAAGCCCCAAGGCTCTGCGGTGCCGTTGCGGCGTCTCGCAGAGAATTGACAGCCCAGTAACCCGTGTCGAAACACTGGTAACAGCTGACACATACGTAACATTCGCGCTGTGCCGCGCCGTCGTCCCGCACCGTCAATACTGTTGTCCGCTGTGGCGGCGACCGTCGTGATGGTGCCGTTGGCCATCACCGGCATCCCGGGTATCCCCGGCCTGACGGACGAAAAGCCGTCCGCACCGGAACTCCACACGCAGCCGCTGGCCGCCGTGGGTGGCGGACAGACCGTCCGGGAAATCCACCAGGACACCCCCTTCTCCCTGGTCGCGCTCACCGCGTCGGACTTCACCGGAACATCGGCCCGGGTCCGCGCCAAGAGGGCCGACGGATCCTGGGGCCCCTGGTACGAGGTCGAGGCACCCGACGGCGTCGGCGAGGCACATGCCACGACCCACGGCACCGAGCCCGTCTTCGTCGGCCGCACCACGACCGTCCAGATCGCTGTGACCCGGCCCGCCAAGGCGGCGGCCACCCCGCCGGCCGCCGACCGACCACAGGGCCCTGGCCTGGGGTACCGCCCCGTCGACGTCGAAAAGCCGTTGGGCCCGAGCATGAAGGCGGTGCTCATCAGCCCGCCGCAGGCACCCACCGACGTCCAGTTCCAGCCCACCGCGGTGTCGGCGCCGAACCAGCCGCCGAACATCATCAGCCGCGCACAGTGGGGCGCCAACGAGAGCGTCCGCTGCGGACAACCGGTCTACGACAAAGGTGTGCGCGCGGCAATCGTCCACCACACCGCCGGCAGCAACGACTACGCACCCGAGGACTCCGCGGGCATCGTCCGCTCGATCTACGAGTACCACACCCGCGAATTGGGTTGGTGCGACATCGCTTACAACGCGCTCGTCGACAAGTACGGGCAGGTTTTCGAAGGCCGGTTCGGCGGCCTGACGCGGCCCGTCGAGGGCTCGCACACCGGTGGCTTCAACGTCGACACCTGGGGCGTGGCCATGCTCGGCGACTTCGACGCCGTGCCCCCGACTCCGCTGCAGCTGAAGATGACCGGCCGGCTGATCGGCTGGCGGCTGAGCCTGGACCACGTCAACCCCCTCGGCAGTGTGGTGCTGACGTCGGCCGGCGGCACGTTCACCCACTTCCCCGCCGGCGCGAGTCCGACGCTGCCGACGATCTTCACCCACCGCGACGTCGGCAACACCGACTGCCCGGGCAACGCCGCCTACGCGGCCATGGGCGAATTGCGCGACATCGCAGCATCTTTCACCGCCCCGCCGGGCGCCCTGAGCGCGATGGACATGCTGCGCGGCGGCGCCATCTTCGACCGGTGGCAGGCGATGGGCGGCGCTTCCGGCCCGCTCGGCGTCGCCACCTCACCGGAGGCCGCGGCCGACGGTCACATCCGCTACGCGACCTTCGATCACGGCGCCATGTACTGGTCGCCGGCCACCGGCGCCCAGCCGTTGACCGGAGCGCTCTACGACGCCTGGGGCGCACTGGGTTTCGAGCGCGGCGCGCTCGGACTGCCGACCAGCGGCGAGATTTCGGAACCGCAGTGGATCGTGCAGAACTTCCAGCACGGCACCCTCAACTTCGACCGCGAGAACGGGACCGTGACGCGCGTCATCGACGGTGTGCCGCAAGAACTTCCGCCGCCGCCGAAGCAGGAACCGGTGCAATTGGAGCGGTTCAGCCGGATCGAGATGCAGAGCTAGAGCCACCAGCGTTCGAGCACCCGCGCGACCCCGTCATCGCTGTTGGTCGTGGTGACCTCGTCGGCGGCGGCCAGTGCCTCCGGATGCGCATTGCCCATCGCGACGCCCAGGCCGGCCCAGGTCAGCATCGGGATGTCGTTGGGCATGTCGCCGAACGTCACGACGTCCTCGGGACTGATCCCCAGTGGGCGGATGACCTCGGCCACGCCGGTAGCCTTGCTGATGCCCAGCGGCACCACTTCGACGAGCCCGTTGTTGGTCGAGTAGGTCAGATCGCCCGTGATGCCGACATGCGGCGCCAGCGCCGCGGCCAGATCGGCACTGTGCGCGCCGGCCTTGCGGATCAACAGCTTCACCGCGGGCACGCTGAGCATGTCCTCGACCGAGACCTCGGTGTTGTCGGGGTTGTGCCAGGCATGTTCGTAGCCGGGTGAGCTCGCGAACTGCGGCATCGACTCGTCGAACGCGGTACGGCCCACCCGCTCGACCGCCAGCCCCACGCCCGGGATCACGCGACTGGCGATTTCGGCCAGCTCGCCCAACGCATCCGGCGACAGGGTGTGCGCCGACACGATCCGGTCGTTCGCCGCGTCGTAGAGCACGGCACCGTTGGCGCACACCGCCATCGGCGACAGTCCCAGGGCATCCACCACCGGGGGAATCCAGCGCGGCGGCCGGCCCGTCGCGAGCACGAATTTGGCGCCGTTCGCGACCGCGGCCTGCACCGCGGCGCGGGTCCGCGGCGTCACCCGCTCGTGCGTGTCGAGCAGGGTGCCGTCGACGTCGGTGGCGATCAGTGCGGGCAGCATCAGTGGCCCCCGGCTTCCCGGCGGGCCCGCTCGGCCTTCTCCAGCACTTCAGCCTCCTCTGGTGTCGGGGCGCCACCGCCCAGCCGGCGCGGCACCCAGTACTCACCGGCCGGGTGCGGGTACTCCTCCTGGACGGCGTGCAGCTGATCGGTCATCGTCTGCTGCAACGTCGCCATCACCTGAGCGACGGGACCGCGCGCGTCGATCGGCGCACCCACGCGAACGATGACCGGAATCTTCTTGCGTCCCAACCGCTTCGGGTGGTCCTTGGTCCACATCCGGTGCACTCCCCAAACGATCACCGGGATGATCGGCACCTGCGCGTCGAGCGCCATCCGCGCCACGCCGGTCTTGAACTCCTTGAGCTCGAAGCTGCGGCTGATGGTGGCTTCGGGATACACCCCGACCAGTTCCCCGGCGCGCAGCCGCTCGACGGCGACCGGATACGCGTCGCCACCGGAGCTGCGGTCGACAGGGATGAGGCCGGCCCGTTTGACCAGAAAATTGCCCATCGGCACCTGCTGAACCTCGGCCTTGAGCATGAAGCGGACCCGGCGCCGCCGATGGGTGGCAGCCAGCCCGGCCGGCAGGAAGTCGACATAAGCGGTGTGGTTGATGGCGATCACCGCACCGCCGGTATCCGGAATGTGTTCCAGCCCTTGGTAAGTGATCCGGGTTCCCGTGGCGACGACCGCCGTCCTGGCGGCAATCTCGATGCCGCGGAAAACTGGCTCCATGGCGCTACTCCGGCGCACCTTCCGCATGCTGCGCCGCCCGACGAGCCGCCTTCTCGCGGGCCTCGTCGAGATCCATCTGGTCGGCCTCGGCCAGCGTCGGCGCGCCGCCGCCCAGCCGGTGCGGCACCCAGAACTCGCCGGCGGGATGTTCGGGGTAGCGGTCCTGGACTTCCGACAGCAGGTGCTGCATGCGGGCGTGCAGCAGCGCCGTCAACTCGGCAGCGGGCAACGTCGGGTAGATCGGCTCACCGACGTGGATGTAGATGGGCACCTTGGGACGACGCATGTTGCGCGGATGGCCCTTGGTCCAGATTCGCTGGGCGCCCCAGATGATGTGCGGGACGATCGGCACATCGGCTTCGATGGCCATGCGGGCCGCGCCCGACTTGAACGCCTTGATCTCGAAGCTGCGGCTGATGGTGGCTTCGGGGTAGACGCCGACGAGCTCGCCGGCCTTGAGTTGCTCGACCGCCTCGGCGTACGAGTCGGCGCCGCTGCCGCGGTCGACGGGGATATGCCGCATCTTGCGCATCAGCCAGCCGCCGTACTTGTTGTCGAAGACTTCCTTCTTCGCCATGAACCGCACCTTGCGGCCCCGCTTCTGCATGACGGCGGGCAGCCCGGCGAACGTGAAGTCGAAGTAGCTGGTGTGGTTGATGGCGACCACCGCGCCGCCATTGACCGGCAGGTTCTCCGCGCCGGTGACGGTGAATTTCAGTCCCTGCACCCGCCACACCGTGCGCGCCAGCTTGATCACGGTGCCATATACCGGTTCCACGGGCATCAGCCTAGTGCGGACCGTCGGTACCGAGCATGGAAAGGTCGGTCAGGTGACCTTCCCCAGCGGCCCGGTACCCGTTCCCGACGTCGTCGACAGGCTGGCCGCCGGCCGTCCCGTGACCGCGGTCTGGGAGAACGAACTCGGCGGCGTAACGTTCGCCATCGGCGCCGAGGCCGCCCTGCTGGACGCCTACGGGGTGGCGCGGGACGACGAACGCATCGCCTACTACCGCGCGCTCTGGGACGCTCCGGAATCCGGCTAGACTCGCTGGCGAACTCGTCACCGCCAAAAGGGGCATTTGTGCAGGTCACAAGCGTTGGACACGCCGGATTCCGGATCGATACCGCCGCGGGCAGCATTCTGTGCGACCCGTGGGTGAACCCTGCCTACTTCGCATCGTGGTTCCCGTTCCCGGACAACAGCCGTCTGGACTGGGACGTCCTCGGCGACTGCGACTACCTGTACGTCAGCCACCTACACAAGGACCACTTCGACCCGGAGCACCTGCGCGCCCACGTCAACAAGGACGCGACGGTGCTGCTGCCGGACTATCCGGTGCCCGACCTGCGTCGTGAGCTCGAGGCCCTCGGCTTCCATAAGTTCTTCGAGACCACCGATTCGGTGAAGCACCGCGTCAGCGGCCCCAAGGGCGACCTGGACGTCATGATCATCGCCCTGCGCGCCCCGGCCGACGGTCCGATCGGCGACTCGGGCCTGGTGGTGTCCGACGGCGAGACCGTCGCGTTCAACATGAACGACGCGCGGCCCATAGATTTGGATGTCCTCGACTCGGCCTTCGGGCACGTCGACGTACACATGCTGCAGTACTCGGGCGCCATCTGGTACCCGATGGTCTATGACATGCCGGCCCGCGCCAAGGAGGCTTTCGGCACCCAGAAACGGCAGCGGCAGATGGACCGCTGTCGCCAGTACATCGCACAGGTCGGGGCGACCTGGGTGGTTCCGTCGGCCGGGCCGCCCTGCTTCCTGGATCCCGAATTGCGCCCGCTCAACGACGATCACGACGATCCGGCCAACATCTTCCCCGACCAGGCGGTGTTCCTCGACCAGCTGCGCAGCCACGGCCACGACGGCGGGCTGCTGATGATCCCCGGCACGGTGGCCTCCTTCACCGGGTCGACGCTCGACTCGCTGGTGCACCCGATTCCGGACGCCGAGGCCGAAGCGATCTTCACCACCGGCAAGGCCGACTACATCGAGGCCTACGCGCAGCGCATGGCGCCCGTGCTCGCTGCCGAAAAGGCTTCGTGGGCACCGGCTTCCGGCGATTCCCTGCTGGAGCCGCTGCGGGCCAAGTTCGAGCCGATCATGGTGCAGAGCGACCAGATCTGCGACGGCATCGGCTACCCCGTCGAACTCCGGATCGGCGGCGAGACCGTCGTCTTGGACTTCCCGAAACGTGCTGTGCGTGAACCGATTCCGGACGAGAAGTTCCGCTACGGCTTCGGTATCGCGCCCGAGCTGGTGCGCACCGTGCTGCGTGACGACGAGCCGGACTGGGTCAACACCATCTTCTTGTCCACCCGCTTCGAGGCGTGGCGCGTCGGCGGCTACAACGAGTACCTGTACACATTCTTCAAGTGCCTGACCGACGAGCGCATCGCCTACGCCGACGGCTGGTTTGCCGAGGCGCACGACACCTCGGCGTCAATCGAGCTGGGCGGCTACGAGATTCAGCGCCGGTGCCCGCACCTGAAGGCCGACCTGTCGAAGTTCGGCATCGTCGACGGCAACACGCTGACCTGCAACCTGCACGGCTGGCAGTGGAACCTGGACAACGGTCGCTGCCTCACCTCCAAGGGGCACGAATTGCGAAGCGCCAAGCGGTGACCAGCGCCCGCTCCGGCGCTCATTCCGACGCGCACTACGACGACGGCCAGATCTTCCTGGATCGTCAGGCGATCACGTTGCGTCGCTACCACTTTCCGTCGGGCACGTCGAAGATCATCCCGCTGAGTGCGGTCCGCGGCTACAAGGCCGAGTCGCTCGGCTTCATCATGGATCGGTTCCTCATCTGGGGTGGCACCGACCCGCGCCGGTGGCTGCCGCTGGACATCTGGCGGCCCATCAAGTCGACGCTCGTGACGCTCGACGTCGTCGGCACCGCGCCGGCGCCGGCGTGTACCCCGTTGCGGCCCAAGGAGTTTCTGGCCACGCTGGACCAGTTACTGGGAGAGCAGGCCGGTCGCCGAGGTTGACCGGACGGCGGCTTCAGCCCGCTACCACCTAGTGCCGTCGAGCCCCGGAATCACACATCGCCCGTCCGCGGCGACGCGGCCGATGAGCATGCCGTCGTAGCCCGTGCACGACGAGTTGAGCGGCTCGCAGGTGTTGATGGACGTGATCACCTTGTCCTGGCCGCATGGGGACCCCGGCCCCGGGGGATCGGCTGCGGCCACGGCGCTGCTGAAGCTCAACGCGAGAATGGCCGCGGACGTGACGGCGAACGAGCGGGTCAAGTCGAACATGATCGATACCTCCGGCCGATGGCCCCGACGTGCACCAATGCTACGCCCGAATCGGCGAGGTGATCCTGGCTAATTCGCGGCGCGCACCGTCTGCACGAGCTCCGAGACATCGTCGGACGCGGTGTCGTACACCCGCACGATCGCCCGGTCGCCCGGCTTGAGGTAAGTGGACTCCCCCAGCTCGGTGTAGCGCGTCGCGCCGATGCCGACGAGCAGGTGCGCCGGACGTCCGCTGGCCACCATCAAGGCACCGACATCTTCCAAAGGCGTGTCGTCCGAGCCTTTCTGATTCGCCAGCCGGTCCACGATCCAGTCCAGCAGCTGCGTGCCGTAGTACGAGTAACCCAGCAGCGGACTGTCCTGGCCGTACGCCTGCTCGACCCCACTGCCGTCGTCCAGGAAGCTGGCCAGCCGCAGTGCCGACGTCGGGCCGTCTGGGCTCAGGTCGTCGATCGCGAAGAACCGCGGGGCCACGCCCTTCGACGCCGGACCCCAGTTCTTCTTGTGGCTGATCTTCGGGGCGTTCGGCCGGCGGATCGAACAGTCGTTGAACGCGCCGAGCGCGAACGGCCGCAGCCCGACCACCCGGTCACCCGACCACGACACCTCACACGCCAGCCCGACCTCGGGCTCGATCTGGAGGTTCAGCGGGGTGTCACTCACCGGCAGCTGGACGGCATCGGTCGACAGCGGGAACTCCCCGAGAAAGGTGTCGCTACCCGGCGCATACCACGGAAAGATGCCCTTGGGCGCCCCGCCCTCGGACCGGACGTTGACGAAATCGACTGCCTCCCCGGCCTGTTCGAGGTGCCCGGCGAAATTGCCCGCCACCCCGAAGCCGAACCAGCCACGCATGTCGTCCAGGTCGAGATCGATCATGGCTGCCACCCTACTGCGGCCGTGACCAGCGCTGACAAGTCACCGCCATGCCCCGCCGACGGGGTTCCTACTTGGGCTGTAACACCGCGGTGCCGACGTACGGCACCAGCGCGTCGGGCACCCGCACGCTGCCGTCGGGCTGCTGGTGGTTCTCCAGGATCGCGACGAGCCAGCGGGTGGTGGCGAGCGTGCCGTTGAGCGTCGCCGCAGTCTGCGGCTTGCCGTTCTCGTCGCGGTAGCGGGTGGACAGGCGCCGGGCCTGGAACGTCGTGCAGTTCGAGGTCGACGTCAACTCGCGGTAGGCCTGCTGTGTCGGCACCCACGCCTCGCAGTCGTACTTGCGGGCCGCCGACGAACCGAGATCGCCTGCGGCGACGTCGATCACGCGGTAGGGCACCTCGATCATGGCCAGCATCTGCCGCTGCCAGCCGAGCAGTCGCTGATGCTCGGCCTCGGCGTCCTCGGGCTTGCAGTAGACGAAGGCCTCGACCTTGTCGAACTGGTGCACGCGGATGATGCCGCGGGTGTCCTTGCCGTAGCTGCCGGCTTCCCGGCGGAAACACGACGACCAGCCGGCGTAACGCAGCGGGCCTTCTGACAGGTCCAGGATTTCGTCGGAGTGGTAGCCGGCCAGCGGCACCTCCGACGTCCCCACGAGGTACAGGTCGTCGGCTTCGAGACGGTAGATCTCGTCGGCGTGCGCGCCCAGGAATCCGGTGCCGCGCATGACTTCCGGGCGCACCAGCACTGGCGGGATCATCAGGGTGAACCCGTTTTCGGTGGCCAGCCGGACAGCCAGCTGCAGCAGACCGAGCTGCAGGAGGGCACCCTGGCCGGTCAGGAAGTAGAACCGCGAGCCGGACACCTTGGCGCCGCGCTCCATGTCCAGCAGGCCGATAGCCTCGCCCAGCTCCAGGTGGTCCTTGGGCGCGTCGAGTACCCGCGGTTCACCAACGACGTCCAGCACCTGGAAGTCACTCTCACCGCCGGCCGGGACGCCGTCGATGATGACGTTGCCGATCGCCATGTGCGCGGCGGTGAACGCCGCCTCCGCCTCGGCCTGCCGGGCTTCGATGTCCTTGATCGCAGCGGAGAGTTCCTTGGCCTTCTCGAGCAGCGCGGGCCGTTCCTCCGGTGAGGCCGCGCCGACGAGCTTGCTCGCTGCCTTCTGGTTGGCCCGGGCGGTGTCGGCCTCCGCGATGGCGGCCCGCCGGGCCGCGTCAGCCTCCAGCAGTGCATCGACAAGGGCCGGGTCTTCGCCACGGGACCGCTGCGATGCCCGCACCCGGTCCGGATCTTCGCGCAACAGCTTGAGGTCGATCACGGGCGCCAGACTACTTTTGTCGCCGCGGCCGTGGAATGTCGAGGGCCCGTAGCGGGGCCCGGCCACAACCACATAACGGTACAACTGCAACTCTTGTCACAGGTCCAGCGGCGGCTGTCACAATAGAACCGATGTTGGACGCACCCGCGGCGGTCGAACCGGGCCTGGACACGCCCCCCGACGAACCGAAGACGACGACCACCTGGCGGCAACGCATGCACGGCATGCAGGCCACCGGGACTCAGCGCGCGCTCGTCCTCACCGCGCTCGGCGGGCTCCTCATCGCCGGCGTCCTCACCGTCATGCCCGAAGGCTCACTCGGGCCTACCGGGCTCGGTTTCACCAACGGCCGGGTGAACGCCGGCCGGGTCAGCGACACCCTCGACCACGCCAAGCCCGGCGACTGCCTGAACTGGCCCGACCGTTCGCCGGACGCCGTCGAGATCGTCGACTGCAAGAACGAACACCGCTTCGAGGTCGCCGAGTCGCTCGACATGCGGACGTTCCCGGGCAGTGAGTACGGCCCCAATGCGGCGCCGCCCACCGACGCCCGGATCAAGCAGATCAGCCAGGAGCAGTGCCAGAATGCGGCACGCGACTACCTCGGCCCGCGCTTCGACCCGAACGGCAAGTTCGCGGTCAGCCTCGTCTGGTCCGGCGACAAGGCCTGGAAGACCAAGGGGCAGCGCCGCATGCTGTGCGGTCTCCAGTTGCTCGGACCGAACAGCCAGCAGCTGGCCTACAAGGGCAAGGTCGCCGACGTCGACCAGTCGAAGGTGTGGCCGGCCGGCACCTGCCTCGGCATCGACCCGGCGACCAACCAGCCCATCGACATCCCGGTCGACTGCTCGGCGCCGCACGCCATGGAGGTCACCGGCGCGGTCAACCTGGCCGACAAGTACCCCGACGTCATGCCGGCCGAGCCCGACCAGCTGGCCTACATCAAGGACGTGTGCACCAAGGCCACCGACGCCTACCTGGCCCCGGTTCAGCTGCGCGGCACCACCCTGACCCTTGTCTACAGCTCGATCGCGCTGCCCAGCTGGACGGCCGGCAGCCGCCAGGTGTCGTGCAGCATCGGCTCGTCGCTCGGGAACGGCGGCTGGTCGACGCTCGTCAACAGCGCCAAGGGCCCGCTGCTGATCAACGGGCAGTCGCCCGTCGCGCCGCCCGCGATCCCGGAGGAACGGCTGAACCTGCCGGCGATCCCGATCGTCGAACCGCCGGTGGACACGTCGTCGCAGAGCTCGTCGTCATCGTCGCAGGGGTCGCAGTCGGGCCAGTCGGGTCAGTCGGGCCGGGGCCAGCAGACCTCACAGACGCCGCAGGGCAACGAGCACATGCCGGGCCAGACCGACACCTCGAACCAGCACGGCACCGGCGCCCCCGGTACCCCTCAGCAGCAACAGGGCAACACGTTCCTCAACGGCCCGCCAGCGGCTCCCGCGCCGCCGCCCGGGGCCGGTGCACCGCTCGACGGGCCGCCGCTCGAGGAGGCTCCGGCACCGCCGCCGGCCGCCGGACCTGTGGGCGGGGGCGCGCCGCCCGGACCGGTGGCGCCGCCACCGGCTCCGTAGCCGTGCCCGTACGCATGGGTCAGCAGCGGTTCGAGGAATTGGTATCGGACGCGCTCGACCTGATCCCGCCCCGGCTCGCCGCGGCGCTCGACAATGTCGTGGTGCTCGTGCAGCCGCGAAACCCCGACGAACCCGACATCCTCGGGCTCTACGAAGGGGTCGCCCTCACCGAGCGTGATTCCTTCTACGCGGGCGCGCTGCCCGACACCATCACCATCTACCGCGACGCCCTGCTCGACATGTGCGACACCGAGGAGGAGGTCGTCGACGAGGTCGCCATCACCGTGATTCACGAGATCGCCCACCACTTCGGCATCGACGACGAGCGGCTACACGAGCTGGGCTGGGGCTGAGCAGCGCGGCACCCCGAATTTGTCGGGCCGCAGTGTTACAACAGAGTCCATGAGCACCACCTGCCGCAACTGTGTGGATGGGCTGGCGCACTGCCACGGCACGGTCATCGTGCACGCCGGTCTGCCTGCCGAATGCACCGACGACTCCTGCGCGCTGCCCGAATCCGAACACACCCTGCGCATCGACTGCGATGTCGTCGGGTGCGGGTGTGCGCAGCCCGCAGTGAACCTGCGCGTCGCGGGATAGTCAGGCCATCGGGTCGGGCGCCGGCGGCGCCTCGGGGTCGTGCCCCGGATAGAACGGCGGCGTCTTCGAGCCCCACTGCACGCAACTCCAGCGCCCGTCGGTGATCGGGCTGAGCACCACGCATTCGGCGTTGCCCAGGTGATGTTCCAACGCGAATTCGGCGTCCACACCGGCCAGGTGGGCCGCGACCAACCGGATCGCCGCACCGTGGCTTACCACGACGATGTCGCCGACCCAGTCATGATCGTCGAGGCTGCGCACCCGAAGGTTCGTCAGCACCGGCACATACCGGTCGAGCACGTCGCGGCCACTTTCGCCGCCGGGCATGGCGATGTCCAATTTGCCGCGCTGCCAGTCCTCGTAGACGGCGTCGAACCGTGCGATGGCGTCGGTGTCACTGCGGTCTTCCAGGTCGCCGACCTGCACCTCGTGAATACCGTGCGCCTCGACGGATTCCAGGCCCAGCCCGTCGGCGATGTCCGCGGCGGTCTGCCGCGCGCGCTCGGCCACCGAATGCACCACCAGGCCGACAGGATGCGCCCAGTCGATGCCGAAATCGCGGGCCTGCTGATGACCGAGTTGTGTCAATGGCGCCCCCGGCGGCCGGGTGTCCAACCGCTTGGCGACGTTCGCCTCCGACTGCCCGTGCCGCACCAGAACCAACCGGCCGCTCACGTTCGGTCCCCCTTTCGTAACCCCGCCAACCATTGTGCCGCTTCGTCGGTGACGGGCGGTGCCGCACCGGCAGCGACCCCGGTCGGCCACGAGCCGAGGTACCGCACGTCGGCCACCCGGCGGTGCAGCGCCATCAGCGCCTCGGCGACCGGCGCGTCGTCGATGTGCCCGACGCAGTCCAGGAAGAAGATGTAGGTACCCAATTCCGTTCTCGTGGGCCGGGATTCGATGCGGGTCAGGTCGATGTCCCGGATCGAGAACTCGGTCATGGCGGACACCAGCGCGCCCGGTTCGTTGCGCAACCGCAGCACGACCGACGTCCGGTCGGCGCCGGTCCGCGGTGGCGGCGGCCCGGGCTGGCCGACGAGCACGAAACGTGTTCTGGCGTTGGGTTCATCGACCACACCGTCGGCCAGCGAGTCCAGGCCCCACCGCACGGCCGCGAGCGCGGTGGACACACCGGCGTCCACCAGGCCTTCGGAAACCTGCTGCGCCGCACCGGCATTCGAGATGGCAGGCACGAGAGTGGCGTGCGGTAGCCGCTCGGCCAGCCAGCGGCGCACCTGGGCCGCGGCCACCGGGAACGCCGCGACCGTCGACACCGCATCTGTGGTCACCCCCGGCCGGACGACGATGCTGAACGCGACGTCCAGCGTGTGCTCGGCGAAAATCTGCACGCCACTGCCCGACGACAGGCTGTCCATGGTCGGCAGCACCGAGCCCTCGATGGAGTTCTCGATCGGTACGCACGCGTAGTCCGCGGCACCCATGCGGACGGCTTCCACCGCCGCGCTCGCGCTGTCACAGGCGACCGGTTCGAATTCCGGATCCCCGGCGGCCAACTGCAGCATGGCCGCTTCCGTGAAGGTGCCTTGCGGCCCGAGATAGGCGATGCGTGCCACGCCGCAACCCTACTGGCTACCGGTTCGAGCGGGCCCGCGACGCGGGGTTTCGATAGCCCTTGCGCCGATACCCTCCGATAGTTAACTTAGGCTTACCTCACTTACTAGCGAAGGCGGGACATGCGCGACCTCACGACGACAATCGCAGCACCGACCACGGCCGAACGCGTCCGGAGCGCGTGCGCCCGGGCCGCCGATGCGGTGCTGGCCGCCGACGGCGTCACCCCGACCGCCGCACCGGTGCACCACCTGCTGGCCGACGGCTCGGTCCTCCTGACCGTCCCGGGCCCGTCCAGCCCGGCCGGACTGCTCGCCGCGACCGTCAACGCCGCCGGAACCGGCGGCGTCGCCGCCATGCTGGAGCTCACCGACCTGGCCGCCCTACCGCTGCGCGAACGGGTTCGCTCGCTGGTGTGGTTCCGCGGTCGCCTCTACGACGTCCCCGCCGCGCGGGTGCCGGCCATGCTCGACCTGGTCGCCTCCGAGAACCCGCACCCGGCACTGCTCCAGGTGAATGCCGGATCAGGTCACGACGACACCGAAACGCGGTACACGCTGGTCCGCCTCGAGATCGAGTCGGTCGTCGTGGCCGACGCCACCGGCGCCGAGTCGGTGCCCGTCGGCGCGCTCCTGGACGCCCGGCCCGATCCGTTCTGCGCCATGGAGTCGCACTGGGTGCAACACATGGAGAGCGCACACCGCGACATGGTCGACCGACTCGCCAGCCGGCTGCCGATCACCCTGCGCCACGGCCACGTGCGCCCGCTGGGCCTGGACCGCTACGGCGTGCAACTGCGCGTCGAACGCGAAGACGGCGACCATGACGTCCGGCTGCCGTTCGACAAGCCCGTCGACGACGTCACCGGCCTCAGCCGGGCCATCCGCGCATTGATGGGCTGCCCGTTCCTCAACGGACTACGCGCACGCAAGATCTGAGCGCGCCGATGTGCCGCTCGCGCGAAGAGTGGTAACCAAGCGCCGATTACCGTTGCTGCGATGACCGGGCCGCAGCAGGAGCACACCGAACGTCGCGCGCTGCGCATCGAGATCGCCGCGGTGCTGGCGGTGACGTTCGGCCTGTCGGCGTACACCGCCGTGGTCAGCCTGGCCGAGGCCGTCATTCTCGGGCTGTCCGGGCAGAAGGTGGCGCTCAACCACCGTCGCTCCCCGATCGATCTGATCGACTTCCTCCTCAACCTGAGTCCCGTCTTCACCCTGGTCGGCTGGGGCTGCCTCGCCCTGTATCTGTTGTGGCGCAGCGGCTTCCGGCCCGCGGACATCGGACTCGGCCGCTTCCGTTGGCGCCCCGACCTGATTGGCGGCCTGGGGCTCGCCGCGCTGATCGGCCTGCCCGGACTCGGGCTGTATCTGGCCGGCCGAGCCCTGGGCATCGGCGTCGATGTCGTGCCGAGCACGCTCGGCGACACCTGGTGGCGCATACCGGTCCTGCTGCTGACGGCGTTCGCCAACGCCTGGGCCGAGGAGATCATCGTGGTCGGGTTCCTACTGACGCGGTTGCGCCAGTTGGACGTCTCGGCGACGAAGGCGCTGGCGCTGTCAGCCCTGCTGCGCGGCAGCTATCACCTGTACCAGGGGTTCGGCGCCGGACTCGGCAACATCGTCATGGGTCTGGTGTTCGGGTACACCTGGCGTCGTACCGGCCGGTTGTGGCCGCTGATCATCGGGCACGGCGTGATCGATGCGGTGGCATTCGTCGGCTATGCATTGGCCGCCCGCCATTTGGGTTGGCTGCACCCGGGGTAATTCTGCGCGGCAGGCAAGCCTTACCTTTTTCCGTTCGAACAATTCGAATTCAAATATATTGCGCGCGTCACAACGGGTAAGGATACGCTTTCCTGAATTAGGTTGACCTTGCCTGACAAGCGCCTTTGACCTGCACTATCTTCGAATTCATGACCGACGTGACGCGCCTCGAGACCAAATTCCACCAGCTCCTCCAGGAACAGATTCGAAGCGAATTCGGTGCGTCTCAGCAATATATTGCGGTCGCCGTTTACTTCGACGGCGAAGACCTCCCTCAGCTCGCCAAGCACTTCTATGCGCAGGCAGTCGAAGAGCGCAATCACGCCATGATGCTGGTGAAGTACCTGCTCGACCGTGACATCGAGGTCGAGATCCCCGGAGTCGACCCGGTGCGCAACGCCTTCGCCTCACCGACCGACGCCCTCAAGCTCGCGCTCACCCAGGAACGCGTGGTCACCGAGCAGATCAGCCGCCTGGCGAGCGTGGCCCGCGAAGAGGGCGACTACCTCGGCGAGCAGTTCATGCAGTGGTTCCTCAAGGAGCAGGTCGAAGAGGTCGCGACCATCACGACGCTGGTGAAGATCGCCGACCGCGCGGGCGAAAACCTGTTCAACCTCGAGGATTTCGTCGCCCGCGAGCTGGCCCGCACGGGTGCCGTCGACCCGACTGCTCCGGAAGCCGCCGGCGGCAACCTCTAGCCCTCGGCGTCCTGGCCGGTGTCCCGGCCGGCGCCGGTGAGCCCGTTCTGCACCCAGTCCTTGGTGCGGCCCGGGTGATTGGTGGCGATCCAGCCGACCCCGAGATCCGCGCAGTAGCGCACGTCCTCGTAGTGGTCGACGGTCCAGCAGTACAGCGCCCGCCCGTGTGCGGCGGCATGGTCGACGAGTTCAGGATGCTCACGCAGCGTCGTGATGGAGGGCCCCACCGCGGTGGCCCCGACGGTCGTCGCCGCGCTGCCACCCAGGTACCGCGACGTCTCACCGAGCAACACCGTCGGCAGCATCGGCGCGGCGCGGCGAATACGCCATACCGCGGCCGCCGAGAACGACATCACCACGGCGCGAGCGAGATCCGCGGAGGCCGGCGCCGCGATGCCGTAGCGGTGCAGCAGCGCAAGCACCTTGCTCTCGACCAGCGCGCCGTACCGCACGGGATGCTTGGTCTCGATGAACAGCTTCACCGGGCGACCCCAATCGAGCGCCAGCCGGATCAGGTCGTCGAGGGTGAGCAGGCCCGCTGAACTCTGGCCGCCGTCGGCCCGGCTCGGATGCCAAGCGCCGTAATCCAATTCGCGAAGCTGTGCCAGGCTCATCTCGCTGACCAGGCCGGTGCCGTTCGACGTGCGATCCACCTTGCGGTCGTGCACGCACACCAGGTGCCCGTCGCGCGTCAGCCGCACATCGCATTCGAGCCCGTCCGCCCCCTGACTCAGGGCCAGCTCGTAGGCCCCCAGCGTGTGCTCGGGCCGCTCGGCCGATGCGCCACGGTGTGCCACCACGAATGGGTGACCGAGTGTCCCGTCCTGCCCGTCCGAGCCCATGGTCCCTATGCTGCCGGTTCCTCCGGGGCGGGCTCAACCGGAACCGCCGGTTCAGTGGCCGATTCCTCCGCTCCGTCTGCGTCCATGACGACCCACCGGTGTCCGGGTGCGTCGGCCTGCGTGCGCTCGAAGGCGTGATAGACGCGCAGCACCATCGCCAGCGACAGCATGCCCATCACGTAGGCGAAGACCGTCACCTCGGTGCTGTCGGCGATGCCCTGTGGGTCGGTCGCGAACATGCCCCAGATGGACCAGGCGACCACCAGACCCGAAACGGCCCAGATCGACCACCAGATGCCGATCGGGCGGCGCAATGTTTTCAAGCGGTTCTCGGCCGTGGCCATCTCGGTGACGAAGACCGGCGCGAGGAGCATGTTGACCACCGGGACCAGGCAGCCCACCCACAGCACCCACCGGCGGCGCGGTTCGGTGGTGCCCGCCCGGCGGTAGGCAGCCGCGCGGCGCGCGATCAGCCAGTTGGTGAGCACGATCGCCGTCGACAGCACCGCGAACAACGCGACGACGCTCGCCGCGACGCCGAGCCAGCTGCCCGCGATCGCGACCCACGGGTTGAGCAGCGTGGTGCGGTTGACCAACAGCAAGATGTACCGCACCACGTGCATCAGCGCCGCGGCTCCGAGCGCGATCATCGTGATGGCCGCGACCGCCTGCACCGCACCGGTCGACGGCCCACGGTGGGCCTGGTCCGGCCCGGCGGTCTCTCCCGGCGCGGGCTCGGCGAACTCCTCGGCCAGGCCCCAGCGCGGAATGTGGTCGTAGTGGGGCGTCGGCCCAAGCGGCGGTTGGTGCCGCCGCGGCTTCGGCGCCGGGCCGGGCCGGACGGCGATCCAGCGATATCCGCGTGCGGCAGTCGTCTGCCCGGCGGCGGGCGCCTGCGCGGCGGGCGCCAACAGCGGGCCGCGGCAGCGCGGGCACCACTGGCGCTGGCGATCACGCACGTTCCAACGCGTCGAGCACCGGGAACAGACCTGGATCACGGCACCAGCCTACGGGCCGTCAGACGGCGCCGGGGGCGCCGTCGTCGGTGACGATCGCGCGGCCGGCCCCCGCCCAGGCGAGCATGCCGCCGTTGACATTGGTCGGCTCGAACCCGTTGCGGGCCAGGTAGTGCGAGACCTTCAGCGACCGTCCGCCGGCATGGCAGATGACGTACAGCGTGGCGTCACCGTCGATCTCCCCCAACCGGGCGGGCACCTCGCTCATCGGAATGTGTTGCGCCCCGGAGGCATGGCCACGGGCCCATTCGTCGTCTTCCCGTACGTCGAGCAGGACCGCGGTCGAGTCGAACTCGGCGGGCAACTGATCGACGTCTATCTGCGGCACGTGCACATCGTCCATGGGTACATGCTGGCACGGCCAGCACTCGCGCCACCACGGCACGCCACGACAGCAATCGGCGAACTATCCACAGTTTCCACAGGTTCATCCACAGGACGACGAACCCCCCAAGGACCGCCGTACCGGCCACAGCGCGTCGAACTCATAATTGACTGGGGATAAACAAGGGGCCATTGGTCCCCAGTGATCAACAGGCCGACAGCCGGCGTGAGCGAAAAAGCTTGCCGAGCTAAGTAGTTTGGGTGCCGGCCATCCGACCCGGCGCCGATGGCGCCCGATTTCCCCGTCCGACTGGCAAACGGTTATGATCGGCGTCACAACACCGGGTTGTGACAATCCTCACTCCGCTCGAAATCGGGAACTCAGGATTGTCCTGGCAGGTCAGGGAGTATGCAATGGCGGCACATCCGTTGCGTCCGGGTTCGGGCGCATCGCCCGAGTGGCAGTCCGCGTTCCCGCCTCGCACCCACAGCCAACTCGTCGCGTGCGTCCGCGCCGGCATCATCGCGCTGTTCCTGCTCGTCGTGCTCGTTCTGATCGTTCTGGTCTAAAGCCCCAACGGGCGTCGATCGCACCCCTGTCACGGGGGTGTCCTTGCGGTGCGCGCACCGATGGAGCAGTGTGGTCTCGGATCTGTGGACGAACCCCAACATAGGGTCGTTGATCCCGCACGCGATCATCTAAGGAAGGAATCCTGTGGCTGAGTACACCTTGCCGGAACTGGACTACGACTACGGCGCTCTGGAGCCGCACATCTCCGGTCAGATCAACGAAATCCACCACAGCAAGCACCACGCGGCCTACGTCAAGGGCGTCAACGATGCGGTGGCCAAGCTTGAAGAGGCGCGGGCCGGCGACGACCACGCCGCAATCTTCCTGAACGAGAAGAACCTGGCCTTCCACCTCGGCGGCCACGTCAACCACTCGATCTGGTGGAAGAACCTGTCCCCCAACGGTGGTGACAAGCCGACCGGCGAACTCGCGCAGGCCATCGACGACCAGTTCGGTTCGTTCGACAAGTTCCGCGCGCAGTTCACCGCCGCCGCCAACGGCCTGCAAGGCTCGGGCTGGGCGGTGCTGGGCTACGACAGCCTCGGCGGCCGGCTGCTGACCTTCCAGCTGTACGACCAGCAGGCCAACGTGCCGCTCGGCATCATCCCGCTGCTGCAGGTCGATATGTGGGAGCACGCTTTCTACCTGCAGTACAAGAACGTCAAGGCGGACTACGTCAAGGCCTTCTGGAACGTCGTCAACTGGGCTGACGTGCAGGAGCGCTTCGCCGCTGCCACCACCAAGACCAACGGTCTGATCTTCGGCTGATCTCGCGTTTCCGGGCAACGGGGCGTCGCGCTTGTGCGCGGCGCCCCGTTCTCGTTACCACCGAAACGTCAATCGCGCGAGCCGAAAGCCACTTCCGGCTCACGTGACACTTCTGGCACTCGGGCACTCTTGCGTGCTAACCCGCCACTGCCGCACCCTGGAATCAGCGATCCACTGTCGTATCGACAAGATTGCTGATTGAGCACCGGAGGCAGCCATGGAAAGCGGGTCTGGCCAAGCCATCGAGATAGCACCGTTCCATTCCGGCGGCGCATTGAAGGGGTTCGTGGTCTCCGGGCGGTGGCCGGATTCCACCAAGGAGTGGGCGCAGCTACTGATGGTCGCCGTCCGGGTCGCCTCACTGCCCGGCTTGCTGGCAACCACCACCATCTTCGGCACGCGCGAAGAACTGCCAGAACATCCACAGCCAGGCACTGTGGGCCTCGTACTCGCGGAAGGCCCGGTTGTTGGCGAAGCAGCGGTGCCACCCGGATACTTCGCCGACCACCAGCCGACGGCCCTGTTGATGCTCCATCCGCCCGCCGAGACGACACCCTCCCTCCCGGAGTGCCGCGGCGCCGCGTCCGGGTGCCTGCTCTTGCCGGGACTGCCTTACCTGGGACTGGACCATCGGGCCGCCTGGGTCGAAGCCGAAGCGGACGGCACCATCACCTCGATGGTCAGCAGGGTGGGCGTGGATCCCATCAGTCACCCCGATACAGCAATTCTGGCGATGCTGCTTGCCGCCTAGCCCAACAGTGGGTTAACAGCAAATCCATCGGCTTTTTCGGGTCAAGACGGCCACGCGGCCTCGACCGCTCGACAACCGGCGTGAGCGGTTGCCGCGGCCTGCCCACACGGTTAATCGCCGGTACGCTAACGGCAAACCCATTGAGCGACAACGGCTGCCCCGAGCTCGGATTGCTGAATCGCGCGCCGCCCGACCGAGACGATGACGCGACACGCAGTCGAGGCACGGGCAAAATAGCACACGCGTCAAAATTTGCCTCTTCAGGCCGCGGGCGGGCGCTGGGATCCACCCTTAGAATCGCAGCTCGGAGCCATTTCGCCCGACAAATTTGGTAGCTGGATCGAGTTTTCCGTGGTTTGCACTTGGTTCCCGGCGCAACTCTCGCTACGATAGTCAGCAAATAGTGACACTGACGCCTGCAGATATCGCTAAGTGGAGGAATAACCGATGAGCATGACGTTCGCCGCTCGGCTGAACCGGCTGTTTGACACCGTCTACCCGCCCGGACGCGGCCCCCACACATCTGCCGAGGTGATCGCCGCACTCAAGGCCGAGGGTGTGACCATGTCGGCCCCGTACCTGTCCCAACTGCGTTCGGGCAACCGGACCAACCCGTCTGTCGCGACCATGGCCGCGCTTGCCAACTTCTTCCGGATCAAGCCGGCCTACTTCACCGACGACGAGTACTACGAGAAGCTCGACAAGGAGCTGACCTGGCTGGCCAACATGCGCGATGAGGGCATCCGCCGCATTGCCGCTCGTACCGTCGGCCTGTCCCCCGAAGCCAAGCGGGACCTCGCCGACAAGGTCGACGAGCTCCGTCGCCAGGAAAACCTCGACAGCTAAATCGGTTAGCCCGAAGGGCTCAACCACGTTACGACCAGCGGATTCCGTTAATCCGCTGGTCGTACTGCTTTCACCCGACCGACTGAAGCCTTGGCGGCACCTGCGGCCGCATCCGCCTTACCCTGCCGATCCAGCTCGCGGTACTGCGTGGCAATCGCCAGAATCCACTCCCGATCTGAATACGTGGCGGGCTGTCGCAGCCAGCTCGGCCCCGGGAACTTCGTGCGCGACCCGCCCTTCGGCCGGCCGCTGCGGCCGTCGTAAATCCAGCTGGCGACCCTTCGCGCCTGCACATCCGGTGCCACATCGGCGCGCTCGGCGTCGACGACGTGGCCGCCACCGTCCAAGACCGACGTGGCCTCCAGGTACAGCGCGTCGGAGATCAGCGACATCTGCTCGGCAACCCGGAAGAGCAGCGGCCCCCGGGGCCGCTCGCCGATTCCGATGTTCGGATGACGGCGACTCAGCTCGGCGAGCAGCGGCGCGATGGTCCGCAGTTCACGGCGCGCCCCGAACCAGTCCTCGACGCTGGGCAGCAGCGAGCCGCTGGCGACCACCAGCATGGCGCAGCCGAGGATCGTCGCTGCGGCGCCGACACCGACCAGCTGGGTGCTGCCGACCGCACGCAACAGGATGAAGGCGCTCGCCAACACGATCAGCACGATGCCGATGCTGAAGACGAACAGGGCCCGGCCGCGCCGGGTCCGGTTGGAGTTACGGACACCGGCCCACGCGACCAGCGTCAGCGCCAGCAGCACGTACAGCAACGGCAGCAGCCACGACAACGAATTGCCACCCGAACCGAGATTCCGGCGCAGGTACTCCTCCGGCGCCATCTCGGGCTGACGCGGCGTCAGGAAGAACAGCACCAGCGTGAGTGCCGCGATCGCCGCGGCGACGCCGTACTGGGCCAGGGCGATACGGCGGATCGTCTGCGGCTTACGGCTCGACGACGCCGACGTGATCATGACGCAGCTGCCGGCGGCACAGGCGATCAGCGCCACCTGGCTGAGCATGCTGGACACATTGGGCCAGCGCAGGATCGTGTCGAGCAGCAGCGTGAGCGGTTCCCAGTTCAGTGCCGCGACCAGGCCCAGGCTGCCGAGAGCGATGATCATCGCTGCACTGACGAGCGACTGCTTGTTGACGAGTGCCCAACCGATACGAAGGCCGGTCGCCAGGCCGAGCAGGCCGGCGATTACCCAGATGATCAACCAAACGCCTCGCCGAGACGGATCTGGACGATCGACGACCGGTCAGACGGCAGCCGCCCCAGCCGGTGGATCAGCAGCGCCGCGAAATCCTCGGCTTCCTGCTCGGCTTCCTCACCGGCCGGACCCATACAGCCGGTCCGCTGATTCAGCATGTAGCCGATGAGGTCGGAGCTCGCGAATTCCATGGAGTCGCGGGCGGCCTCGACAACGGAGACGCCCTCGTGACCGAGGACAAGATGTCCGAGCTCATGGGCCAGGGTCCGATCCCCGGCGGGGAGACCCTTCTGCAAGAGGAAAACGTCGCGGTCGTTGTACTGGCGCCACTGCCCGCAGACACCCGACGGAAGGTCCGCCATGGTCACCTCGATCGGGCGGCCACGATCCTCACTGACCGCTTCGACGAGACGGGCAAGTGAGACCTCACCACGTCGCGGGGCAAGATCCAGCACCGAATTGACTGCGCGTGTGACACGGCGGCTCGCGGGCATGCCGAACCCCCTTTCACTGCGATTGGCACGGTTGCCATCAATTGTGCCGCAGACCCATTGACTCAGGTCATAAATCTTGCCTCAGGTCATAAATCGCGCAATGCCGCTGCGGCGGACCACGTGACCAGCGCGCGCCTGCCGGTAACCAACCAGGCCACCGGCACCCGTCAGGATGAGGATGCCGGTGAAGCCGGGAACGGCCACCGCGGCCACCTCGCTGAGACCGGCTGCACGCAGGTAGTCAGGATATCCGGCGCGGAATGCCGGTTGGGCCATGATCTCGTGCTTGGCGCCGAACGTGGTCGGTTGCGGCGACCGCACCACCGGCACTTCGGCCGGCGCGCTGACGACGACCGGGCTGTCGAGCTTCAGCGCGGGAAATGCCGGTGTGTCCGGCACGGCTGCCACCGCCGGCAGGCCCGCCACCGGCAGCGCGGGCATGCGGTTCTGGCGCCCGAGATCCATGCTCGGCACGACCTGCCCGCCCAGCATCGAGATCGACGTCTGCATGAAAGGCAGCGACGTCGCAACGTCGAGCGTCGCATTGGTGAGCCCCGCGACGAACTCGTACACCGGCTCGATCCGGGCGAGCACAAAAACCGGAATCGCGGCGAGCTGCGCCAGTATCGGGATGTTCGACATGTCGGGCAGCTGCGGAAGCTGATCCCACTGCGGCAATCTCGGTACCAGCGATGCCAACGGGATCTTCGTCAGGTCGATGCTCTGCACGGCGCCGGTCGGCGACGTGTGGACGGCCGCCGCCGGCAGGGAGAACGTCAGGCCCATGAGGTTGATGGTCGTGGTCGCCTCGGCCGGCGTCGGTTTGACGGGCGTCTTGGTGGGCGACGTCGGCGACGCCGGGCTGGGCGAGCCACTCCCGGAGGTCGGGACGCCGAGCGCAGGCAGAGAAGGCAGACCCGGCAGCTGGGGCAGGCCCGGCAGCGCCGGCAGACCGAGGAAGTTCGGAAAGCTGGGGAGCTGAATGCCGGGAACGCCCGCCGCGGGGGACGGCGCGGGGCCGGACGTGGCAGCGGGTTGCGATTGGCTCGTCCCCGGTTCCGGTTGGCTGGTCCCGCCCGTCGTCACCGGCGCGGTGGTGCCGGTCGTCGTACCGGTTTCGCTCTGCTGCGGCGACGTGCCTGCCGACGGCTGGTGTTCGCCAGCGGCCGGGTTCGACGTTCCGGATTCCCCGGCTCGACTCGGCGGAGAAGTGGCATCTTTTTGTTTGCTGGAGGGATTGTTTTCCGAGGCATTCTTGCCGGATTCACCGGTATTTCCCGGGCCCTGAACACCGGCTTCAGAACCGCCTTTGGCAACGCCGCCGGAAGCACCCTGCTTATCTTTTTTCGCGTCGGAGCCGGCACCACCGGTCGATGGCGTCTGCGATTGGCCGTCTGTCGGCTTGGCGGGCTGCCGGGGCGCCTTCTGCCCGCCACCAGCGGTGGAGCTGCCACCGGGCTTGGTGACGTCGTGAGACGCACCACCACCGTGGTCACTCGAGTCGCCACCAGAAGCAACCGAATCAGCGAAGGCGTTCGCACCGCCCATGCCAGCGATCAACAGCCCAGATGCCATCAGGGCGGCAGCTGTAGCTATCCGTTGGCGTGGCGCCATCGTCCCCTCCGTTTTCATGGCATCAAAAACCCGCTCCGATGAATTCCGAATAATTGTCGCACAACTACCGGAGTTTGTTTGCTGGATAAAGTAGCCGGAAATGTGGGAAATTCCACCCTTGAATTGCGGTGGAATTCGGGCCATGACCCGCTGCCCGATTCGGGCCTACGGACGATAAGGTGGCGTCACCATCGCAGCAAGATCGTGCACA
Organism: Mycolicibacterium sp. CBMA 226; assembly: GCF_009729075.1. Taxonomy (GTDB): domain Bacteria; phylum Actinomycetota; class Actinomycetes; order Mycobacteriales; family Mycobacteriaceae; genus Mycobacterium. The sequence goes on from NZ_VTGY01000033.1 coordinate 444,167, forward strand.
CGTGTCGAGACGACCGGGAGGTCAGCCGGAATGGGCCTGTTCAAGCGACGCAAGAGCCGGGCAACCCGTCGCGCCGAGGCGAAGGCGATCAAGGCGAAGGCAAAGCTCGAGGCACGATTGTCTGCCAAGAACGAGGCCCGCCGCATCAAGGCGGACGGCCGCCGGCAAACGAAGCGGGATCGGGCCGGCCTCAAGGCCCAGCGGGAGAGCGACAAGATGGCGCTCAAGGTTGCTGAAGCGCAGCTGCAAGCGGTTCGCGAAGGCAAGCTGCTGTCGCCGACCAAGATTCGCCGGCTGTTGATGGTGTCGCGAATCCTCGCGCCTGTGATCGTGCCCGTGGCCTACCGCGCCGCGATTGCGGCGCGCGGAGCCGTCGACCAACGACGCGCAGACCAGCTGGGTGTTCCGCTGAGCCAGATCGGGCAGTTCTCCGGTGCCGGCGGCGCCCTGTCCGCCCGGATCGCCGGCGCCGAGCGCTCACTGCGCCAGGTGGCCGAGAACAAGCCCAAGGACGCCGAGACCAAGCAGTTCGTGACGACGCTGTCGGGCAAGCTGGCCGACCTGTCTGCCGCGGTGACAGCGGCGGAGAACATGCCGGCCGCGCAACGCCGGACGGCGCACGCGGCCATCGAGAGTCAGCTCAACGGCATCGACGCAGACGTCCTGGCCCGCCTCGGAGTGTCGTAACCGCCCGGAGGAGCATCGGCATGGCAGACGAGCAGAGTTCCCCCGACGAGTCGCAACCCGGCGTTCCCGCAGAGAAGACGCCGGCCAAGAAGGCACCCGCCAAGAAGACGCCGGCGAAGAAGGTGCCCGCCGCGAAGGTTCCGGCGAAGAAGACGCCCGCCAAGAAGGCCGCGACCACTGCCCCGGCCACGAAGGCCCCGGCGAAGAAAGCTCCGCCGAAGGTCGGGCCGCCAGCGCCGCCGGCGCCCGAACCCGCGGCGCCCGCACCTGAGGCCCCCGCAGCCGAGGCTCCTGCACCGCTGCCCATCCTCACCCTGGCTCCCCCTGCACCCCAGCGCTCACCGGTGCCGGTGACGGCGGTGATCGCAGCGGCTGTGCTGGCGCTGCTCGTCGTACTGCTGGTCCGACGCCGCGCCACGGAGTGACAGCGCCCCTGAGATAATCGGCGCGTGACCATCGAACCCCGCGCCACCGCCGACCTCGTCGACGAGATCTATCCCGACGTCCGCAGCTGCGATCTGCAGTTGCAGAACTACGGCGGTCGGATCATGTTCGCCGGCCGGATCTCCACGGTGAAGTGCTTCCAGGACAACGCGCTGCTCAAGTCGATCCTGTCGACGCCGGGCGACGGCGGAGTCCTGGTGGTCGACGGCGACGGCTCGATGCACACCGCCCTCGTCGGCGACATCATCGCGGGCCTCGCCCACGACAACGGCTGGGCGGGCGTCATCGTCAACGGGCCGGTACGCGACGCGTCGACGCTCCGGACCATCGACGTCGGTATCAAGGCACTGGGGACCAACCCCCGCAAGGGCACCAAGACCGGCGCGGGTGAGCGCGACGTCGAGGTGACCTTCGGTGGCGTCACGTTCGTCCCCGGTGACATCGCCTACTGCGACGAGGACGGCATCGTCGTGGTCACTCCATGACGCGCCACTGACGTGTCCTCAGCACGGGGACGGTGCGTTGCGCTGAGCCTGCGCTCAGGGTCCCGTCCACTCGGGTTTTCGCACCGTAGCCGCGGAATCAACGTCGACCTCACTTTGGTCCTGCGTCCAGGGTCTTCGCTACTCGCATTTTGTGTGCGCCAGCGCAGGATCGACACCCCACCGAATTTGCTTGCCGAGTGCTCAGCAGGCGAAGGCTCGCGACTGTGCCGTCAGCGCGTCTCGATCGCGGATCTGACTATCTGCGCGCACCCTCGACACGAAACTGACTGCAGCGCGGACATTCCAGCCGGTATCGCCCGGCGAGCGGACGCGAAAACCCCCAAAATCCTTTGATCTTGGGGGTTTTCGCGACTACCGGGCAGCGAACTAGGCGTTCACGGCCACGCGGTGCTTCGTGAACTGCAGAGCCTGCTCGTCGACCTTGCCGTACCGGATGGTCCGCATGTCGAAGAAGTAGTTCTGCTTGAGCTTCCAGGGCGCTTCCGAGCCCGATTTGGGCAGGCTGTCCATGGCCCGCTTGAAGTAGCCGGGGGTGAAGTCCATGAAGGGCAGCTCGTCCACGCTACCACCCGGGTGCTGCGGCTCGACGCGGTCAAAACCGTTGGCGTCCATGTAGTTCAGGACGCGGCAGATGAACTCGGACACCAGATCGGCCTTGAGCGTCCAGGACGCGTTGGTGTAGCCGAAGGTGATCGCCATGTTCGGCACGCCCGAGAGCATCAGGCCCTTGTAGGTCATGCTCGAGGGCAGGTCGATCGGCTCACCGTTGCGGTTGGCGGTCGCGCCACCGAACAGCTGCATGTTCAAACCCGTTGCGGTGACGATGATGTCGGCCTGCAGTTCCTCGCCGGAGGTCAGCTTGATGCCGTTCTCGGTGAAGGTCTCGATGGTGTCGGTGA
>NZ_VTGY01000034.1 GCF_009729075.1 Mycolicibacterium sp. CBMA 226
GTTCTGGTGGACCGGCTGCAGACGGTGCTCAAGGGGGCGGCGCTCGGCGACGCCGACATCGTGGTGCACCCCGTCGAGGCCCGCGCCGGCCGCCACCGGTGGCCTGGTGCTCGCGCCGACGCGCTAGCAATCCACTGAGAAGCCGGCAGCTGACCTTTCAGCTGTCGGCTTCTCGGTATGTCCGCCGGCCCCCGTGAGGGTGGTCCTGATAGCCCCAGTCTCGATTCTGCGGAATAGGCCGCGCGAGCGCCCCCGTTGTGCCAGCTGAGTATCGCTAGTTGAACTTAGCTTGGCGCATCGCGCCTTGACCCCGAAAGGCGCGACAATGACCGACCCACGCTTTGCGGCACGCGACGAACGCCTGGCCACGCTCTACGCCACCGATCCCGATCTGCAGGCGGCACGGCCGTCGTCTGCTGCCCAAGAGGCGGCACGGCGGCCGGGCACGCGGCTCACGGAAGCGCTCCGCATCTACATGGAGAGCTATGCCGATCGGCCGGCTCTGGGCACGCGCGCCACGTCGGTCATACGGAATTCCGAGACGGGCCGGACGGAACAGCGGCTACTGCCTTCGTTCGACACCATCACTTACCGGCAGTTGTGGCGCAATGTCACTGCGATCGCTGCTGATTGGAGTGCCGGCGCGGACCCGGTGCAAACGGGCGACTTCGTGGCCATCATCGGCTTTGCCAGTGCCGAGTACCTGACGGTCGATCTCGTTGCCAATTACCTGGGGATGGTATCCGTTCCGCTGCAGCATAATTCGCCCGCGTCGCGACTGCTGCCGATCTTCGCCGAAACCGGACCGCGAGTGCTGGCGGTCAGCGCGGACTATTTGGATCTCGCCGTCGAGGGAGCGCTGAACACGCCTTCAGTGCGCCGGCTGACGGTATTCGACTACGACGACGAAGTCGACCCGCAACGGGAAGCATTGGCGCAGGCCCGGATCCGACTCGCAGAGCGGTCTGTGACCGTCGAAGTTCTGCCCGAAGTCGTCGCTCGTGGCCGCACACTTCCGGTACCGCCGGCCTTCGTGGGCGCCGATGACCAGCGGCTGGCGATGATCCTGTACACCTCGGGTAGCACCGGTGCGCCCAAGGGCGCCATGTGGACCGAGTACATGCTGACGAAGCTGTGGACCAGTGAGAACTTCGCCGATGGCGACATTCCGGTTCGCAGCGTGAACTTCATGCCGCTCAACCACGTCGGCGGTCGGATCACCCTGGTGGGTGCGTTCCAGGCCGGTGGCACAAGCTATTTCGTGCCGGAAAGTGATCTCTCCACGTTATTCGAGGACTGGCAGCTGGTCCGTCCCACTCAGCTGTCGGCGGTTCCCCGCGTTATCGACATGCTCTACCAGCGCTACCAGACCCGGGTCGACATCCTGCACAGTGCGGGCGAGAGTATCGAGGCGGCCGAGTCGATAGCGAAAATCGAACTGCGCGAGGACGTTCTCGGTGGCCGCGTGCTCAACGGCTTCATCGGCACCGCGCCGCTGTCACCGGAAATGCGGGCTTTCGCCGACGCCACCATAGAAGCGCCGCTCTACGACGTCTATGGCGCCACCGAGGTGGGTGGGGTAACCCGCGACGGTGTCGTCACCAGGCCACCGGTGCTCGACTACAAGCTGGTCGATGTGCCCGAGCTCGGTTACTTCCGCACCGATCGCCCCTTCCCGCGCGGTGAGCTGCTGGTGAAGTCGACGACGGCCATGCCGGGTTACTACAAGCGGCCGGATGTCACCGCAGAGGTGTTCGATGCCGACGGGTACTACCGTACGGGCGATGTGATGGCCGAGGTGGCAACCGATCACCTGGTGTACGTCGACCGCCGCAACAACGTCCTCAAGCTTGCGCAGGGAGAGTTCGTCGCGGTATCGAATCTGGAGGCCGTCTACGCGGGCGCTCCGCTGGTGCGGCAGATTTTCGTCTACGGCAACAGTCAGCGCTCCTCGCTGTTGGCCGTGATTGTGCCGACCGATGACGCTGTCGCCCGTTACCCCGACCGGGACGCCCTCAAGAGTGCGCTGCACGATTCCCTGCGGGCTACTGCTCGCACTGCCGAGCTGCAGTCCTACGAGGTGCCGGCCGACTTCCTCGTCGAAAGCGACCCCTTCACCACCGACAACGGTTTGCTGTCTGGTGTCGGGAAACTGTTGCGGCCCAGGCTGAAAGAGCACTACGGCGAGCGGCTCGAGCTGCTCTACACCGAGCTGTCCCAGGCCCGCACCGATGAGTTGCGGGCGTTGCACGCGGCGGCGCAGAGCCAACCGGTGCTCGACACTGTCGCCCGTGCGGCGCAAGTGCTGCTCGGACTGCCCGGCATCGCACCCGCTGCCGATGAACACTTCACCGACCTCGGTGGTGATTCACTGTCCGCACTCAGCTTTTCGAACCTGCTGGGCGAGGTGTTCGGGGTAGAGGTGCCGGTCGGTGTCATCATCGGGCCGTCGGCAGATCTTGCGGCGCTGGCCGCGTACGTCGAATCCGAACTCGCATCCGGTGGCACCCGGCCCACCGCGAGCAGTGTGCACGGTGCCGATGCCACGACCGTCGCGGCGGCAGACCTGACGCTGGACAAGTTCATCGACGAAGCCACATTGCAGGCATCCCGGACGGCGCTGCCTGCCACAGACCGCGTGCAGACTGTCCTATTGACCGGGGCCAACGGCTACCTCGGTCGTTTCCTGGCACTGGAGTGGCTGGAGCGACTGTCGGCGACCGGTGGCCGGCTGATCGCGCTGCTGCGTGGCGACGATGTCGAGTCCGCGCGGGCCCGTCTGGCGCAGGTGTTCGACTCCGACCCAGAGCTTTCCGAGAGATTCCGGGAGTTGGCCGCGGACCGCCTCGAGGTGATCCCCGGCGATATCGGCGAACCGAATCTCGGCCTCGACGACGCGACGTGGCGCCGGCTGGCGCACGAGGTCGACATGATCGTGCACCCGGCCGCGCTGGTCAACCATGTCCTGCCGTACGGACAACTATTCGGTCCCAATGTCGTTGGTACAGCCGAAGTCATTCGGTTGGCGATCAGCGTGCGGATCAAGCCGGTGACCTACTTGTCAACCGTCGCAGTGGCGATGACGGAGCCTGACTTCACCGAGGACGGCGACATCCGGATCGTCAGCGCAAAGCGGGCCCTCGACGAGGGATACGCCAACGGTTACGCCAACAGCAAGTGGGCCGGCGAGGTGTTGTTGCGCGAGGCGCACGACGTGTCCGGTCTGCCGGTGAGCGTCTTCCGCTCCGATTTGATCCTGGCGCACAGCCGATTTGCCGGCCAGGTCAACATCCCCGACGCATTCACCCGACTGTTGGTCAGCTTGCTGTCCACCGGGCTCGCGCCGCGCACCTTCTATGCCGAGGACGGCTCAGGTGAGCGCCCGCGGGCCCATTACGACGGACTCCCAAGTGATTTCGTGGCTGAGGCGATCACCACGATCGGTGCTGGCAATCTCGACGGATTCCATTCCTACGACGTGATGAACCCCCACGACGATGGTGTCTCGCTCGACGTGATCGTGGACTGGCTGGTCGACGAAGGTGAGTCGATCACCAGGGTGTATGACCACGCCGACTGGGTGTCCCGATTCGAACGCGCATTGCGGAGCCTGCCGGAGGAGCAGCGTCAACGCTCGGTACTGGCACTGCTCGATTCCTATCGCGAGCCCGAACGGCCACTGCGAGGTGCGGTCGCGCCGACCGACGTATTCCGCACTGCGGTGCAGAACGCGAAGATCGGTGCAGCGCAGGATATCCCGCACATCACCGTCGAGTTGATCCGCAAGTATCTGGCCGACTTCAAGCAGCTCGGACTGGTGTAGCGGCATGAACACCGAATTCCGCGTCGTGTGGGCCACGCTGTCGGACCCGGGCGCAGACGGAGACCCACGTCGCCGCCACGTCGATCTGGCCCCAGCCGTCTACGACCTGGACATCAGTCCTACGCTCGGAGCCCGTGGACTGACCGCCGACGAGGCGCCGACCGACTTCGCTGAATACCTCGGCACCGTCGCTTCCGACATGCAGTCGCTGCGGGAACAGATCGTCGACCGGTACGCGACGGAATGGCGCACCAAGCTTTCCGATCCAAACGCCGCAACGTCTTTCAGCGGCGACCGGACCAGGCCGGAACTCAGCGACCTCTACGTGCGCCTGCTCGTGGACCTTGCCGACAAGCACCCAGAATTTCTGGCCAACATGGTCGCATCGGTTCTGGCGGAGAGCATTCAGTCTGCCGCGGAGCATCCGGAACGTTCTCGTAGATCGTGGGGGCAGGTCCCCGGCGATCGGCAAAACGTGGTACCTGTCGACCAGGATCAGCAAGACTGACGGGTGAGTTCGACAATCGAGAGGCGGGGCAAAGTGCAGACCACGATCATCCACGGGCCGGGCGATATCCGATTCGAGGAGCGCCCCGATCCCACGATTCAGGCACCGGGCGACGCCGTGGTCCGGGTGGTGCGGACCTGCGTGTGCGGTTCGGACCTGTGGCCGTACCGCGGGGTGGCGCCGACGAATGCACCGCACCCGATCGGGCATGAATTCATCGGGGTCGTGGAAGCCATCGGCGCCGACGTCAAGGACGTTCGGGTCGGGGATTTCGTCATCTCGCCGTTCACCGACAGCGACGGCACCTGCGTGCACTGTCGCAACGGCATCACCACGTCGTGCGTCAACTTCGGTGTCTGGGGCGGCACCACCCGAACCGGCGAGCCGCTCGATGGGGCTCAAGGGCAGTACGTCAGGGTGCCCTTCGCCGACGGCACCCTCTTCAAGGTGCCGGAATCGCCGGACGCGGAGCAGTACCCGCACCTGTTGACCCTCGCCGACGTGATGTCCACCGGTCATCACGCCGCTCGAGCGGCGAATGTGCACCCGGGCGCCACCGTCGTGGTCGTGGGTGACGGCGCGGTCGGGCTGTGTGGGGTGCTCGCGTCGAAACGCCTTGGTGCGGAACGGATCATCGCGATGTCGCGGCATGAGGATCGGCAGCGCCTGGCCCGCGACTTCGGAGCGACGGACATCGTCGCCGAACGCGGCGACGACGGGATCGCGGCGATCGAGGAACTGCTCGGCGGTATAGGTGCCGACTCTGTGCTGGAGTGCGTCGGCACCAAGGATTCGATGCGGCAGGCACTCGGCGCGGTCCGCCCCGGTGGCCATCTCGGGTTCGTCGGAGTACCCGCCGGCGCGCCCGAATTGCCGATGCGGCAACTGTTCAACACGAACATCCACGTCGCGGGCGGGATGGCCACCGTGCGTCCGTATCTCGACGAGCTGCTGCCCGACGTCCTGTCCGGGGCCATCGAGCCGGGCCGGGTGTTCGATCTGGCACTGCCACTCGCTCAGGTGGCCGACGCCTATACGGCGATGGACCAGCGCACGGCCATCAAGGTTCTGCTCGAGCCCTGATCAGGCCGGCAGGACCAAGTGGTCGGCGCCGCCGACATACACGGTGTCACGTAGGTCGCGGCCGGTGGCGGCGGTGGTGATGGCGGTGGCGAATTCTTCGATGGTCGGCAGTGGTCCTCGACTGCGGCGTGCGCCGACGGCCCCGGGATCGCGACGTTCGTACAGCCGGGCGATGATCGTGCCTTCGATCATGTCGCCGGAGACGATGGTGAATCCGATTCGGCACCGGTCGAATTCGGGCCGGAGTGTGCGCAGTGCGTCCTCGCCGGCGCGCTTGCTGGCGGCGATCGGGGCGTACTCGTCGGGCACCGGCAGACGCGGATAGCAATGGGCCTCGTGGCTCGTGACGAACACGATCTGGCCACCGGCCGGCATCAGCGGGAGAGCCAGGTCGACCAGCCGCAGCTGAGCATCGCGGTTCAGGCGCATCGCGTAGTCGGGGGCGGCGCCGAATTCCAGGCCGCCCGACGCGTTGAGCACCAGCATGTCCAGCCGCCCGAACCGGCTGTCGATCCGGTCGATCATGGCTTTGGCGGCCGCGGGATCGGACACGTCGGCGCCCAGCGCGGAGGCCTGCCCGCCGGCGGCACGGATGCTGTCGACGACGGTGTTGGCGCGCTTTACCTTCTCCCGGTAGTTGACCAGGACATGGGTGTCGGGTCCGGCCAGCTGCTGGGCCACGGCGGCGCCGATGCCGCGGGATGCGCCGGTGACGAGAGCGATCCTGGGGTGCATGACACCGACCGTACCTCAAACTTAAGAAAAATAAGAGAGAACTAAGGTTTTAATAAGTTCGGTTGGCGCGTCGGGGGTGTCGCTTGTCGCCGAGCGTGCGGGCCGACGAGGCGACACGCCGAGTCCGGTCGCGCCAAGGGCCACGCTCGGTGGAGCGGGCCATCGATCGGTATGTGGGTGAACGCTCGGCCGGCGAGTGGGACAGATAGTCCCGCTCGACTACCCTTTGGGCGTGATGTTTCCGGTGAGGGCTGTGGCGCCGTACGCGGCCACGCTGATCGGATCCCTCCGTTGATCCAACACGGACTGGTGGTGCTGTTCGCACTCTGCGCGGCCGTGTGTGCGGCCGTCGGCATCGTCGTGCGTCAGCGCGCGACCATTGACGTGCCGCAGGAACACGGCGTCAGCGTCGTCATGCTGTCGACGTTGCTGAGCCGGCGACTGTGGTGGGCGGGGACCGGTGCTGCCGTCGCGGGCTACGCCTTCCAGGCCCTGGCGCTGGCGCACGGATCGCTGCTGTTGGTGCAGCCGCTGCTGGTCTCGGCCCTGCTGTTCGCGCTGCCGCTGAGTGCGCATCAGGCTCACCGCCGGGTGACCCGCGGTGAGTGGCTGTGGGCGGGACTGCTGACCATCGGGCTGGCCGGATTCGTCGTGCTGGCCCGGCCTGAGCGCGACGAGCACCTGGCTTCACCAGGGGTTATCGTGCTGGTTGCCGCGGTCTGTGCGGCGATCATCGTCAGCTGCGTGCTGGTCGCGGTCCGCTGCAGCGGCTGGGGGCGCGCTGTTCTGCTGGCTGTCGGCGTCGGTGTGCTGTTCGGCGTCGTCGCCGTGGTCACCAAGATCTTCATGGCGGTTCTGCAGGACCGCGGTTGGCTGGGCCTGCTAACCACGCCGGCGCCATACCTGCTTGTCATCCTGGGCGCGGTGGCGACCGTGCTGCAGCAGTCCGCGTTCCATGCGGGGGCGCTCCAGACGTCGGTCCCGACGATGCTCGTTCTGGAGCCCGTGGTGGCCGTCGTCCTCGGTGCGCTGGTGCTGGGGGAGGGCTTCGATACGACCGGGGTCGAGGCTGCGGCGCTCGTCGCGTCCATCGGCGCCATGGCGGCGGCAACGATCGCACTCGGCCGGGACGAAGGCGCGTACGAAACGCAGGCGGGCGCGAAGGTGGCCCTGCCGGCCGCGCCTCCGCAGGTGCAACCGACCTCCGAGCGCTGATGTAATTGGTGTGGTTTGTCCCACAGCCAGTTCAGGCATATCGTTAGTTTTGCTAACGTTGTATTTGGCGACGCTGGTGAACTATTTGATGAGGTTGTTATGTCGAACGAAGAAAAAGTGCCTACCGACGAGCTGACGCAGCGCATCGCTGACCTCTGCGCTGCCGACCCCCAACTTGCCGCCGCGCGCCCCCTTGCCGGGGTCGCCGCCGCCCTCGAAGAGCCCGGCATCCGGCTCCCCGAAATCATCCACACAGTCATGGCCGCCTACGCGGACCGGCCGGCTCTCGGCCAGCGCGCCGTCGAGTACGTCACCGAGAACGGCCGCACAGTCTCGCGGCTGCTGCCGCGCTACGACACCATCACCTACGGCGAGGCCTGGCAACAGATCCAGGCCCTCGACAATGCGCTTCTCGCCGGCACAGACGACAACGCCCCCGGCGGCGGTCAGCCAATCGTCGCCGCCGGCGACAGGGTCGCCATGCTCGGCTTCACGAGCGCCGAGTTCACGATCATCGACACCGCCCTCGCACGCGCCGGCGTCGTCGCCGTCCCGCTGCAGACCAGCGCGCCCGCCGAGCAGCTCCGCCCCATTCTCGACGAGACCGAACCCCGGGTGCTGTTCGCGGATGTGCGGTTCTTGGACGACGCCGTCGAGCTCGCCCTGGGGGCAGGCGCCGCGTTGACGCGCGTGGTCGTGTTCGACCACCACGCCCAGGTCGACGACGAGCGCGAGGCCGTCGAACGGGCCGCGACGCGCCTGGCCGAGCGTGGCGTCGTGGTCGAGACCCTCGGCGACATGGTGTCGCGCGGAGCCGCACTGCCGGCCGTTCACCCGTCTGCCCCGGCGGAGCCGGACCCGCTGCTGGTGCTGATCTACACCTCGGGCAGTACCGGCACCCCCAAGGGCGCCATGTATCCCGAGCGTCTGGTCACCAACGCCTGGCGGACCGGCTTGACGCACCAGCAGCCTGCGCTGCCGTCGATCGTCCTCAGCTTCCTGCCGATGAGCCACATGATGGGTCGCGGCACCGTCTACCGCACGCTGTCCCACGGCGGCACCGTGTACTTCGCGGCCAAGAGCGATCTGTCCACTCTGCTGGAGGACATCGCGCTGGTCCGCCCGACGCAGATGACCTTCGTGCCCCGCGTCTGGGAGATGATCCACCAGGAGGTCCAGAGCGAGGTCGACCGCCGCGCACTGGACGGTGTCTCCGAGCAGCAGGTCCTCGATGAACGTAGCGTCAGCCTGATCGGTGGGCGCCAGCTCGTCGCGATGACGGGATCGGCGCCGATCTCGCCGGAGCTCAAGGCCTGGGTGCAGAAGTTCCTCGGGCTCGAGCTGATGGAGGCCTATGGCTCGACCGAAGCCGGTGGCGTCATGATCAGTGGCCACCTGAGCCGGCCGCCTGTGCTCGACTACAAGCTCGTCGACGTGCCCGAGCTCGGGTACCTGTCGACCGACCGTCCGCACCCCCGCGGCGAATTGCTGTTGAAGTCAACGGATCTGATCCCTGGCTACTACAAGCGGCCCGACGTCACCGCCGACGTCTTCGACGCTGACGGCTTCTACCGCACCGGCGACATCGTCGCCGAACTCGGTCCCGATCACCTGCAGTACCTCGATCGCCGCAACAACGTGCTGAAGCTGGCGCAGGGCGAGTTCGTGACGGCGTCCAAGCTCGAAGCCGCCTTCGGCACCAGCCCACTGATCCGGCAAATCTATGTGTACGGCAACAGTTCTCGCTCCTACCTGCTGGCGGTGATCGTGCCGACTGTGGAAGCACTCGCGGGTGCTTCAGACCCGGAGGCGCTGCGGCCCGAACTGGCCGACGCGTTGCAGGCCGTGGCCCGCGAGTCCGGGCTGCAGTCGTACGAGATTCCCCGCGACTTCATCATCGAGACCGAACCGTTCTCGCTGGAGAACGGGCTGCTGACCGGTGTGCGCAAGCTCGCGTGGCCGAAGCTGAAGGCCCGGTACGGCGCCGAATTGGAGCAGCTGTACACCGAACTGGCCGAAGGTCAGGCCGCTGAGTTACGGGCGCTTCGATCATTGCGCGCGTCCGACGCGCCGGTGCTCGAGACCGTGTTGCGCGCTGTCGGCGCCACGCTCGGCGCGGCCAGCTCCGACGTCGCGGGCGACGCCCACTTCACCGACCTGGGCGGAGATTCGTTGTCGGCGTTGACCTTCGGCAACCTGCTCGAGGAAATCTTCGAGGTCGAGGTGCCGGTTGGCGTGATCGTCAGCCCGGCCACCGATCTGGCGGGCGTGGCGACCTACATCGAGGGGGAGCGCGCGGCCGGCAGCAAGCGGCCGACGTTCTCCACCGTGCACGGCAAGAACGCCACCGAGGCGCGCGCCGCCGACCTGACGCTGGACAAGTTCATCGACGCCGCGACATTGGCCGCCGCACCGTCGCTGCCGGGTCCCGCCTCGGAGGTCCGCACCGTATTGCTCACGGGCGCAACCGGATTCCTCGGTCGCTACCTGGCGCTGGAATGGCTCGAGCGGATGGACCTGGTCGACGGCAAGGTCATCTGCCTGGTCCGCGGCAAGTCCGACGCCGACGCCCGTGCCCGTCTCGATGCGACGTTCGACAGCGGCGACCCGAAGCTGCTGGCGCACTACCAGGCCCTCGCCGCCGACCACCTCGAGGTCATCGCCGGCGACAAGGGCGAGGCCAATCTCGGTTTGTTGCAGGAGGTTTGGCAGCGGCTGGCCGACGACGTCGATGTGATCGTGGACCCAGCCGCGCTGGTGAACCACGTGCTGCCCTACAGCGAGCTGTTCGGCCCGAACGCCCTGGGTACCGCCGAGCTGATCCGCATCGCCCTGACCACTCGGATCAAGCCGTTCGCCTACGTCTCGACCATCGCGGTCGGTGGCGGTGTCGCGCCCGGCGAGTTCGTCGAGGCTGCCGACGTCCGCGTCATGAGCGCCGTGCGGTCGGTCGATGACACCTACGCCAACGGGTACGGCAACAGCAAGTGGGCCGGCGAGGTGTTGCTGCGTGAGGCCAACGACCTTTGCGGACTTCCCGTTTCGGTGTTCCGCTGCGACATGATCCTGGCCGACACGTCGTACGCGGGCCAGCTGAACCTGCCCGACATGTTCACCCGCATGATGTTCTCGCTGGTGGCCACCGGTATCGCGCCGAAGTCGTTCTACGAGCTCGATGCCGCCGGCAACCGCCAGCGTGCCCACTACGACGGGCTGCCGGTCGAGTTCGTCTCCGAGTCCATCTCGATACTGGCGGTGCAGGTCGCGGCCGGTGAATCCGATTCGACGTTCGAGACCTACCATGTGATGAACCCGTACGACGACGGCATCGGCATGGACGAGTTCGTCGACTGGCTCATCGAAGCCGGGTATTCCGTTGCCCGCGTGGATGATTACGCCGACTGGCTGGACCGGTTCGAGACGGCGCTGCGCGGCCTGCCGGACCGGCAGCGCCAGGCGTCACTGCTGCCGCTGCTGCACAACTACCAGCAGCCGAGCTACCCGGTGCGGGGGTCCATCGCCCCCGTCGATCGGTTCCGCGCCGCGGTGCAGAACGCGAAAATCGGTGCGGACAAGGATATTCCGCACATCGGTGCGCCGGTGATCGTCAAGTACATCACCGACCTGCAGTTGCTCGGCCTGCTCTGAGCTGACCGTGGGATTTGTGCACGTTTGGTTGCGCCCAAGGTGACTGAACGTGCACACGTCACAGGAAACTGGCAGGCGGCCGCCGGAACAACGGTGGCCGCGCCTGCGTCATTCAATTAGTGGGATGCAACGGCGCGTTCCCATTCGAGATTTCGATTTTTCGTGAGGTTTCTTCATGTCGATTGACCATGTCGAGAGCACCAACGACGGGCTCGCCCGCCGGATCGCTGAATTGCTCGCCAATGATCCGCAGTTCGCCGCGGCCGTGCCACTGCAGTCGGTGGCCGAGTCGGTCGAAAAGCCCGGTATGCGATTGCCCGAGATCGTGAAGACCGTCCTCGAGGGCTACGCCGACCGGACCGCCCTCGGGCAGCGCGCCGTCGAGTTCGTCACCGAGAACGGCCGCACCGTCGCGCGGTTGCTGCCGAAGTACGACACCATCACCTACCGCGAATTATGGGACCGCATTCGCGCCGTCGCCGCCGCGCTGCACGCGGACGGCGTCAAGGCCGGCGACCGCGTCGCCATCCTGGGCTTCACCAGCACCGATTACACCGTCATCGACACCGCGCTCGGACAGATCGGCGCGGTTTCGGTGCCGCTGCAGACCAGCTCCGCGGCCTCGTCTCTGCTGCCGATCGTCGCCGAGACCGAACCCGTGCTGATCGCCGTGAGCGCGGACTACGTCTCCGACGCCGTCGAGCTCGCGGTCGGTGGCCCGGCTCCGGCGCGCTTCGTGGTTTTCGACCACCACCCGGAGGTCGACGACGAACGCGAGGCCATCGAACGGGCGCGGGCGGCATTCGCCGAAGCCGGCCTGAACGTCACGGTCGAGACCTTCGGCGATGTGCTCGGCCGCGGCCGCGAGCTGCCGTCCGCCCCGGCCCCGGCCCCGGTCTCCGACGACGCTGACCCGCTGGCCCTGCTGATCTACACGTCCGGTTCGACCGGTGCGCCCAAGGGTGCGATGTACCCCGAGAGCAACATGACGAGCTTCTGGCGGCGGGCGAGCACGGCGTGGTTCGGCCCGAGCGAGGCGTCGATCAACCTGGCGTTCATGCCGATGAGCCACGTCATGGGCCGCGGCATCCTGTACTCCAGCCTGGCCAACGGCGGCATCGTCTACTTCGCCGCCAAGAGCGACTTGTCCACTCTGCTGGAGGATTTCGCGCTGGCACGGCCTACCGAGCTGAACCTGGTGCCCCGCGTCTGGGAGATGCTGTACCTGGAATTCCAGAGCCGCGTCGACAAGCTGGTGCCGGCCGGCGCCGGCGAAGCCGAGCGCGACGACATCGAGCAGCAGGTGATGGCCGACATGCGGCAGAACCTGATCGGTGGCCGCTACATCAAGGCGATGACCGGCTCGGCGCCGATCACCGACGAGCTCAAGGCCTGGGTGGAGAAGTTCCTCGGCATCCACCTGCTGGAGGGCTACGGGTCCACCGAGGCCGGCATGGTCTTCTTCGACGGCGTCATCCAGCGCCCGCCGACCCTGGACTACAAGCTGGTCGACGTGCCCGACCTCGGCTACTACCTGACCGACCAGCCGTACCCGCGTGGTGAGCTGCTGGTGAAGACCCAGTACCTGTTCCCGGGCTACTACAAGCGGCCCGAGGTCACCGCCAGCGTGTTCGACGAGGACGGTTTCTACCGCACCGGCGATGTCGTCGCCGAGATCGGCCCCGACCAGATCCAGTACGTCGACCGCCGCAACAACGTGCTGAAGCTGGCGCAGGGCGAGTTCGTCACGCTGGCCAAGCTGGAGGCGGCGTTCAGCAACAACAGCCCGCTGGTCCGGCAGATCTACGTCTACGGCAACAGCGCCCAGCCGTACCTGCTGGCTGTCGTCGTCCCGACCGAAGATGCCTTGGCCCGTTGGGATTCCGCCGAACTGAAGCAGCGGATCAGCGATTCACTGCAGGAGGTCGCCAAGGCCGCCGAACTGCAGTCCTACGAGATTCCGCGCGACTTCATCGTGGAGACCGAACCGTTCTCGCTGGAGAACGGGCTGCTGACCGGCATCCGCAAGCTGGCCTGGCCGAAGCTGAAGGCGCACTACGGTCCGGCGCTGGAAGACCTGTACGCGAGTCTCGCTGCGGGACAGGCCGATGAACTCCGTGCGCTGCGGCAGCACGGCGCCGAGGGCCCGGCCCTCCCGACCGTCATCCGCGCGGCCAGTGCGCTGCTCGGCGCCTCCGGTGAGGTGTCGGCCGATGCCCACTTCACCGACCTCGGCGGAGACTCGTTGTCGGCGTTGACCTTCGGCAACCTGCTGGAGGAGATCTTCGGCGTCGAGGTCCAGGTCGGCATCATCGTCAGCCCCGCCAACGACCTGGCAGCTCTGGCCGCCTACATCGAGAACGAACGCAGCGGTGGTGCCAAACGCCCCAGCTTCAGCTCGGTGCACGGCAAGAACGCCGTCGAGGTGCGTGCGGCAGACCTGACGCTGGACAAGTTCATCGACGCCAAGACGCTGGCTGCGGCCGCGTCGCTGCCCGGTCCCGCGGCGGAGGTCCGCACCGTATTGCTCACGGGCGCAACCGGGTTCCTGGGCCGCTACCTGGCGCTGGAATGGCTCGAGCGGATGGACCTGGTCGACGGCAAGGTGATCGCCCTGGTGCGCGCCAAGTCCGACGCCGAGGCCCGTGCCCGTCTCGATGCGACGTTCGACTCCGGTGACCCGAAGCTGCTGGCGCACTACCAGGCGCTCGCCGCTGACCACCTCGAAGTGATCGCGGGTGACAAGGGCGACGAGAATCTCGGTCTCTCGCAGGAGGTTTGGCAGCGGCTGGCCGACGACGTCGATGTGATCGTTGACCCGGCCGCACTGGTGAACCACGTGCTGCCCTACAGCGAACTGTTCGGCCCGAACGCCCTGGGTACCGCCGAGCTGATCCGCATCGCCCTCACCACCCGGCAGAAGCCGTACATCTACGTCTCCACGATCGGCGTCGGTGACCAGCTGGCGCCGGGCACGTTCACCGAAGAGGCGGACGTCCGCGTGATGAGCCCGGTGCGTGCGGTGCACGACGGCTACGCGAACGGCTACGGCAACAGCAAGTGGGCCGGCGAGGTGCTGCTGCGTGAGGCCAATGACCTTTGCGGACTTCCGGTTTCGGTGTTCCGCTGCGACATGATCCTCGCGGATACGTCGTACGCGGGCCAGCTGAACCTGCCCGACATGTTCACCCGCATGATGTTCTCGCTGGTGGCCACCGGTATCGCGCCGTACTCGTTCTACGAACGTGACGCCGAGGGCAAGCGGCAGGCCGCGCACTACGACGGCCTGCCCGTCGAGTTCATCGCCGAGGCCATCGACACGCTGGGCGTGCGCCCCGCCGGTGAGTTCGTCACCTACCACGTGATGAACCCGCACTCCGACGGCCTGGGTATGGACGAGTTCGTCGACTGGCTGATCGAAGCGGGGTATTCCATTGCCCGCGTTGATGATTACGCCGAATGGCTGGCCCGGTTCGAGACCACCCTGCGGGCCCTGCCGGACCGGCAGCGCCAGGCGTCGCTGCTGCCGCTGCTGCACAACTACCAGAAGCCCGAGCACCCGCACAACGGGTCTATCGCGCCGGTGGTGGTGTTCCGCGAGGCGGTGCAGGAGGCCAAGCTCGGCCCGGACAAGGACATCCCGCATGTCACCGCGCCGGTGATCGTCAAGTACATCACCGACCTGCAGTTGCTCGGCCTGCTCTGACATAGGGATTTGTGCACGATTTTCCGCGGCTGCCGCGGAAAATCGTGCACAAATCTTCAGGCGGCGTGCCTGAAACGCAGGGCATTCCGTATTTCGGCGAGCACCCGGTCGGGATATTCGGTCAGATCCAGCCAGGTGAACCGCAAGATCTGATAGCCGAGCAGCGAGATGATGTTCTGCCGCTTCCGGTCGTTCTCGAAGTCGTCAGCACTGCTGTGAAAGGCCCACCCGTCGACTTCGATGGCAAGTCGGGCTGCCGGGAAGACGACGTCGACCTTATAACCGGCAACAGGGCAGTTGGCTTTCCATCCCGTGATCTTGTTGCGGCGCAACAGCTTGACGAGCAGGCGCTCGGCTTCGGAGCGGGCTCCGTCTTCCGCTGAAATCAGCAGTATCCGAGCTGCGGGCGAACCGTGCCGTCCTTTGTTGCGCAGATGCGCATCCCAGAGGTGCTTCAGCTCGACGTGCCGCTGCAGCGCCGAGTCCATCAGCTTGGCGCCACCTCCGCGTCGGGTCGCGGCTTCGATCACCGTCAGCGGAAGTGCGGTGACACGCAATCCGCCACGTTCGACGATGTCCTGTGGCAGTAGGTCGCGGCGGCGGACCCGAATGCCGTCGCGCTTCCGATGATTGCTGACCTTCGGCACGGTGACTTCGACGGTCTCCGGCGCGTAGTGAGTGACGCCCAGCCACCACGCGGCCGCCAGTCCGCTGGCGGTGGCCGTCGCGCCGTAGGACCAGACTGCGCTGCGTACGCGGGCCGCATCGCTGAACGGACGATCGTCGACGAAGAACACTCCGGGTGCGCATCGCAGCCAGTGTCCGGAGCGGACCCGGCGGCTGATGGCGTCGTCGCTGATCCCGGCGGTCCGGGCCTGCGCGCGGGTGATCACGCCATCGTGGCGACGAAGGTAGTCATCAAGCACGCAGATTCGGACGTATGCGGTGGCTCCGCGGTTCCATCAACTGCGATTTGTGCACGGTTTTCCGCGCTGACCGCGGAAAATCGTGCACAAATCGCTCGAGGGAGGATGGCTACGGGGCGATGAGGACGCCGGCGTCGGATGCGGCCTGCTGCAACTCGAAGATGTCCAGGCCGCCCCAGTCGTTGATCGCCCCGGTGTAGGAGCCCAGCCACGGCACCACGCCGGGATCCGGTGCGACACCGAGGTTGTAGGCCTGCATACCCGGCAGGTGGTGCTCGAAGAAGTTACCCAGGATGTCGACGGCGAAGACGATGTCGTTGATCGGGTTCGGACCCCACAGCGCGGACGCGTTGAGCAGCGGGTTCACGGCCGTCGGGTCGCCGATCATCACGATGTTGCCGTAGTGCGGCTTGCTGCCGCCGGTGGGGTCGTACGGCGGCATGAACGGCTGCAGCCCCGGCAGGTCGGTGGCGAAGTATGCCGCGGTGTCACCGTAGGTCTCGACGTTGACGAAGTTCGAGTTGACGCCGTTGCCGGGGACCGACGTGTTGAGGCCGGGACCTTCGAACCCGATGCCGCCGAGGCCGGTCTTCTGCGCGACGAACTGGGCCTCCCAGCCGCCGAGTGAGTGGCCGGTGACGAAGATGTCGTTGGTCGTGTAGCCCTGCTCGATCGCCGCGGCCTGGACCGTCCGCTCGAATGCCAACGAGTCCCAGAACGCCTGCGGCGTGGTGTGGGTGAAGATGATCTGCATGTCCGCGAAAATCTGCGACAGCGCGATCAGCGGATGGAACAGCAGATTGGTACCGCCCGTCGTGCCCTGGTAGGCGATGATGACCTGGCCCGCGGGCGTCACCCACGCCCTGCCGACGGCGCCCGACAACGGATTGAACGTCTGCATCTGAAAACCGTTGACGGTGAACGGCTTCAGGTCACCCGGCTGGGCACCGAGCACGTAGGCGTCGGCCGCGGCGTTCAGGAACTGCTGCACCGTCGGGGTGTCGCCACTGGTGGGTCCGGTGTACGTGAGCTCCGGGACGACGGGCGCCGTGGTAGGCGTCTTGCTCAGCCCGAGCATGTCTTCGATGCGCCGGAAGCCCGCGAACAGTGCTTCGGAAATGGGTGACCAGTTGAGCGGGCTCTTCGGGCCGCTCTGCGAGACCGTCAGGTCCAGGGCCTGCAGGACCGTGTTGATGATGCGGCCGGGCAGCTGGATGATCTGGGCGATCGGGTTCAGTGGCTGCGGTGGTGTCGGTGTCGTCAGGGTGCCGACGGTGTTGTTGGTGGTGGCGAGGGCCGCAAGACGCGTGGCCGGTGCGGGGGACTTCACCGGCGCCGGGGTGCCGGCAGTCGTGGCAGTGGGCGTGGGAGCGGCGGCCGTCGCGGGGGCGCCCGCCGTCGCGTCCGTGGCTGGGACGCTTGCGGCGGCGGGTTTGAGCGGGGGCGCCTTCTTGCCGTCGCTGGTCGGCTTGCCCGGATCGGCGCCCTTGTTGACCGGTTTGGGGTCGGGCTTTACCGCGGGCTTGGGGTCGGGCTTGGGGTCTGGCTTGGCCTGCGGATCCGTACTTGACTTGTCGGGATCGGTGGCGGACGTATCGGTGCCGGCGCCCGGCTTGGCGCTGGAGTCGGCACTGCCCTTGTCCGAATCCTTGCCCGCGTCGGTGCCGGCCTGCTTACCGGCCTTCTTCGTGTCCTTCTTGTCGGTGCTCGCGGGCTTGGGCTTGGCGGGGCTGGGCTTCTGTGGTCCGGACTGGCTGGTCGAGGTGCCCGGCGAATCGGTGGCCCCGGGCTGGGCCGACGCGACGTTCTGGCTGGTCGCGGCCGCGATGCCGACGGCTGCGGCGAGCACCGCCAGGCGGTATCGATTGGATTTGCGCCGACTGAGCCCCGACTGTGTCCCCACCGGTGTCCCCTTTGACATCCCAGGTGCCCGCCGCCGCGCGCACGAATCTGAGGACACTATGACATCGGGTGATGTCAGTCACGATCAGGTTTGCCAAAGTCGTAGGTCACTGCGGCAGGATCAGCGCACCCGCGCTGCCACCGCCTCCGGCATCGGCTCGTACCGGGAGAAGGTGCGGGTGAACGAGCCGGCACCGTGGGACAGCGACCGCAATTCGATCGGGTACCGGGTCAGCTCGATCTCCGGTATCTCGGCGTCGATGCCCGTGCATGAATCACCGGCGGTATCGGTGCCCAATACGCGGCCGCGGCGCCCCGACAGGTCGCTCATCACCGCGCCGACCATTTCGTCGGGCACCACGATGTGCACGCTGTCGATGGGCTCGAGGAGATTCACCGACGCCGCGGCGGCCGCCTCGCGCAACGCCAAGCTGCCTGCGAGCTGGAAGGCGTAGTCCGACGAGTCCACGCTGTGCGCCTTGCCGTCCAGCAGTGTCACCCGGATGTCGACCATCGGGTACCCGCAGATGCCCCGATCCATCTGTGCGCGAACGCCTTTCTCGACGCTCGGGATGAACTGTCGCGGTACCGCGCCGCCGACCACCTTGTCGACGAACTCGAAACCGGCGCCCTCCGGCAGTGGTTCGACGGTGATGTCGCACACCGCGAACTGCCCGTGCCCGCCGGACTGCTTGACGTGCCGCCCGTGGCCTTTCGCGTTGCCGCCGAACGTCTCTCGTAGCGGGACGCGCAGTTCGGCGGTGTCGACCGCGACGCCGAACCGCCGCGACAAGGCGTCGAGAACCACCGCGGAGTGTGCTTCGCCCATGCACCACAACACGATCTGGTGGGTCTGCGGGTTCTGCTCGACGCGCAGCGTCGGATCCTCGGCAGACAGCCGGGCCAGCCCCACCGACAGCTTGTCCTCGTCGGTCTTGGCATGCGGCACGATTGCCATGGGCAGCAGTGGCGCCGGCATGGTCCACGGCCGGCACACCAGCGGAGACGCCTTGTCCGACAAGGTGTCTCCGGTCTCGGCGCAGGTCAGTCGCGCGATGGTGCAGATGTCCCCGGCGATCACCTCGGCGGCGGGACGAAGCTTCCGGCCCAACGGAAACGACAACGCACCGATGCGCTCGTCCTCGTCGTGGTCGTCGTGTTCGGCGCACCCCGATCCGGCATCGGCGAACGAATTGAAATGGCCCGACACGTGAACCGTCGTGTCGGGCCTGATGGTGCCGGAAAATACCCGGACCAGACTGACCTTGCCGACGTACGGGTCCGACGTCGTCTTCACCACCTCTGCCAACAGCGGTGCGGCGGGATCGCAGGGGGGCGCGGGCTTCTCCACACCGGCCGGAGTGAACACCTGCGGTGGCACATGCTCTGGGGGAGAGGGGAATCCGCGGGCGATGACGTCGAGCAGTTCGGCAGCGCCGGTGCCCGTGGTGCTGCACACCGGGATCACCGGGAAGAACGAACCTCGGGCCACCGCCCGCTCGAGGTCGGCGACCAGCACGGCGTTGTCGATCTGTTCGCCGCCCAGGTAGCGCTCCATCAGGGTTTCGTCCTCGGACTCCTCGATGATGCCCTCGATCAGCGTCGCATCGTCCGCGAGGAGTGAGACCAGGCCGTCGCCGTCGGGCAGGTACAGCGGAATCACCTTGTCCCCGAACGCCTCCTGCACGGACTCCACCGCGCCGGCGAACGTCGCCCGGGCGTGATCCAGTTTGGTCACCACGACGGCGCGCGGCATCCCGACGTCAGCGCATTCCCGCCACAACGCCTTGGTGCCGGCGTCGACCACGTCGTTGGCGGCCATCACGAACAACGCACAATCGGCGGCCCGGAGCCCGGCCCGCAGTTCTCCGACGAAGTCGGCGTAACCCGGGGTGTCGAGCAGATTGATCTTCACCGGCCCGTGCTGCAACGAAGCCAGCGCGAGGCCGACCGACCGCTGCTGCTCGACTTCGGCCGGCTCGTGGTCGCAGACGGTGGTGCCCTCGAGCACTGTCCCCGCCCGCGTCAGCACGCCCGCATGGAGTAGCAGTGCCTCGACCAGCGTGGTCTTGCCGGACCCAGATGGCCCGACCAGAACCACATTTCGGATCGACGCCGGACTGTCCGCGCTGGGCGCGGCGCCAGATGAGTTATTCGTCTTATCCGCCATGGCGTGCCCCTATCGACGACCCACGTCCACCATGCTCCTGTGGCGAGGGTCGGCACAAGACCTCGATGCGGGGCTCAGGCGTGCCAGGAACTCCATCGGGTGACCGCGACCCGGATCACGGGACCGTCCAGCGCCACCCGGTCGTACTGGTGGTACTTGGCCCGCAGCAGGGAGTAGCCGATCGCCATCTCGTCGCCGCTGGGGTGCACGGTGGCGATGCCGTCGGCGCGGGCCCACCAGAGGTGGGACCAGTCGTCGTCGTACTCCTCGGCGAGCAGGCTCACGCGCGGGTTGGCCGCGATGTTGTCGAGCCTCCGCAAATGCTGCGTCGACTTCCGCTTGGCGTCGACCGCCGTATACAGCCGGTCGCCGCTGACCGCGAAGACCACGGGGACCACGTGTGGCTGGCCCTCGCCGGACACCGTGGCCAGCACCGCGACGGGTGCGGCGGAGAACAGGGCGGCGGGCTCGGTCATCAGTGGTGGCGCGGGTTGGTGGGGGCGACGCTCATGGGCATCCGGGTCACGTTGATCTCCGGCGGACGCGTAGGTGCGGGCGGCGCGGCCGGCGGGTAGTACGCCGAGGGCGCCGCCGCCGGGGCCGGCGGCGGGGGAGGCGGGGCCGGCGGCGGGGGAGGCGGCGTAGGACTCGGCGTCGCCGAGGTCGCCGTCGTTGTTGTCGTCGTCGTTGTGGTGGTGGTCGTCGGCGACGTTTCCACCGGTGTCGGCTGGTCGGATGCGGAATCCCGGCGGGTGGCCAGGACTACCAGCGAGACGACGAGCGCGACGGCCGCGACGGCGACCACGATCAACAGCCCCCGGGCATTCTTCGTGCGATACCAGGGTGGCGGCGGCTCACGGAACCGCCAGGTGTCGGTGTTGAACGCGTCGAAGGTGTCGCCGGTCGGTTCCGGTTCGGGGATGACGAACGACCCGGTCGTCGGGCCGGCAAACGGTCCGGTGCCGTGCGGGCCCGGGTCCACGGCGCGAAACGGATCCGTATCCGGGTCGTCGTCCGCCGCTTCGACGGGTGATTCCAGCACGCCGCCCGGCTGCGATGGTTCGCGCTCTGCGTCGTCGCTGTCAGCCACCTCCCAGATGCTAGGGGTGGCTCGCGCCAATTGCTCGGTATCGGCGCGCGTGTCCGCGCTTTAGACGTCCTTGACCGGTTCGATGCCGAGATCGCGGTAGCTGACCAGCGCGGCAAACGGCACGCCGCGCTTGGCGAAACGCTCGGTGGCGATGTCGCCGCGGTCGACCATCGGGATGACGCCCGTGACCACCGCGCCGACGGACGTGACGCGCTCGTAGGCGATCTCCGTCGAGCCGCCGGTGCTGATCACGTCGTCGACCAGCAGGACCCGGGTTCCGGGCTCGATGCGGGTGCCTTCGATCCACTGCTCGCGGCCGCGCGACTTCTGTTCCTTGCGGACCGAGAACCAGGCCTTGCCGGTCACCATCGCGACGCCGTGCGCCAGCGGGTCGGCACCCATGGTGAGGCCGCCGACAGCGTCGAACTCGATGCCGCGCAGCGCGGCGAGTTCGGCCACGGCCTTGCTGACGATCGTGAGGCTGACGCCGTTGTCGATGGCGAACTTGCCGTCGATGTAGTCGTGGCTCAGCTGCCCGCTGGCCAGCCGGAACGGCTCCTCACGGCGCTCATAGCCGCGGGTGCGGATCAGGTCGAATGCGGCTTCCCAGCTCTCGGGGCGATCAGACATGGTGCGAATCCTAAACCTGGCGGGACAGTCGAGCCAATTCGACTGTCGCTGAACGTAATTCATCGATGGACTGAAGCGGCTGTGCATATCCGACGCGGGTGTAGGCCATGCCGCGGGCGGTGTTGACCCGCAGATCCAGGCCGTACCGGTCGGCGCCGGTGCAGGTGGCCGATTCGGTGTCGGGGTAACCGCCGAGCACCCGGGCCATCGCCGCGAGCGAGTCGGCATGGTCGGCGTTCAGGTGCGCGATAGCTCCGGCGGCGGCCGGCGTCACCGGATCCGGCTGGGCCGCAGCGTAATCCACGCCGGTCGTCGAATCCATGCGACCGTAGCCGCCGACCCACCGGACCCGGTCGACGTGCAGAACCCACAGCGCGAAGTCGCTGTAGTCGATGTAGTACTTCGCGGCCGGCACGGCTGCCACATGGGCGTCCCGGGCGGCGTCGCGTTCGACGCCCGCGGGCCGCGCCACCCGGCCGGCGAGGGTCACCCGGCCACCGGCCAGCGGATCCTTGTCGGTGCTGGCCGCGACGATGGAGATGCTGGCCCGCTGATCACCGGCCAGGTTGCGGCCGTGCTCGGCCAGATTCGACACGCACAGCACCGGCGAGCCGCCAAGCAGCCCGTAGGTCACCATCGACGCCCAGGGATCGCCGTCGGCCGTCAGGGTTGCCAGGGTTCCGGTATTGGTCGACGCCGCGATGGTGCGGGCTTCTTCCGCGGCCGACGGCCGGACCGGATTGACGATTTCGGCCAGCGGCGGCGGGATCGTCGGGGCATCACCTGGGTCACCATGATCGCGTGTCGCCACGTTTGCACCCTACCCAGGCGCGGGTACGTTGGTTCTCGATGGACGCCTCCAACGGTGGTGTGGAACATCCAAGCGCCGCGGATTTCGGACACGCGCGAGTCCTCCCAGAGGACCGCACCTGGTTCAAACGCGCGGTTTTCTATGAGGTGTTGGTCCGCGCCTTCTACGACTCAGATGCTGACGGCTCAGGTGACCTCCGGGGTCTCACCGAGCGACTCGACTACTTGAAATGGCTTGGTGTCGACTGTATTTGGTTGCCACCGTTCTACGACTCGCCGCTGCGCGACGGCGGCTACGACATCCGCGACTTCTACAAGGTGCTGCCGGAATTCGGCACCGTCGAGGACTTCGTCGCCCTGCTGGACGCGGCGCACCGGCGCGGCATCCGCGTCATCACCGACCTGGTGATGAACCACACCTCGGACACCCACGCCTGGTTCCAGGAGTCTCGCCGCGACCCCACCGGGCCCTACGGCGACTACTACGTCTGGAGCGACACCAGCGAGAAGTACCAGGACGCGCGCGTCATCTTCGTCGACACCGAGGAGTCCAACTGGACCTTCGACGCGGTGCGCAAGCAGTTCTATTGGCACCGCTTCTTCTCCCACCAGCCCGATCTGAACTACGACAATCCGGCTGTCCAGGAGGCGATGCTCGACGTGCTGCGCTTCTGGCTGGACCTGGGTATCGACGGATTCCGGCTGGACGCGGTGCCGTACCTGTTCGAGCGCCAGGGCACCAACTGCGAGAACCTGCCCGAGACCCATGCGTTCCTGAAGCGCTGCCGCAAGGTGATCGACGACGAATTCCCGGGCCGGGTGCTGCTCGCCGAGGCCAATCAGTGGCCGGCCGATGTCGTCGAGTATTTCGGCGATCCCGAGACCGGCGGCGACGAATGCCACATGGCCTTCCATTTCCCGTTGATGCCAAGGATTTTCATGGCGGTCCGCCGGGAGTCGCGGTTCCCGATCTCGGAGATTCTGGCGCAGACGCCGCCGATACCCGACCTGGCCCAGTGGGGCATCTTCCTGCGCAACCACGACGAGTTGACGCTGGAGATGGTCACCGACGACGAACGTGACTACATGTACGCCGAGTACGCCAAGGACCCGCGGATGAAGGCGAACGTCGGCATCCGCCGGCGGCTGGCCCCGCTGCTGGAGAACGACCGCAACCAGACCGAGTTGTTCACCGCGCTGCTGTTGTCACTGCCCGGGTCGCCGGTGCTGTATTACGGCGACGAAATCGGGATGGGCGACATCATCTGGCTGGGTGACCGCGACGGTGTGCGGACCCCGATGCAGTGGACGGCCGACCGCAACGCGGGCTTCTCCACCGCGAACCCCGGCCGGCTGTACGTGCCGCCGAGCCAGGACCCGGTGTACGGCTATCAGGCGGTGAACGTCGAAGCGCAGCGTGACAGCTCGAACTCGCTTCTCAACTGGACGCGCACCATGCTCGCGGTCCGGCGGCGGCACGACGCGTTCGCCGTCGGCTCCTTCCGGGAACTCGGCGGGTCCAACCCGTCGGCGCTGACGTACGTGCGTGAGCTCGACGAGGATGGTGAAGTCGACACTGTTCTCTGTGTCAACAATCTGTCCCGTTTTCCCCAGCCGATCGAATTGAACCTGCAGCATTGGGCCGGCTACACCCCGGTTGAGCTGACCGGCCGGGTCGAGTTTCCCCGCATCGGCGAACTGCCCTATCTATTGACGTTGCCAGGGCATGGGTTCTACTGGTTCTCGTTGCGTGCGCCCGTCGGTGAGGAGCCGTGATGATGGACCCACAATTGACCGAATACCTGACCCAGCAGCGCTGGTACGCCGGCCGCAACCGGCAGCTGACCGACGCCGAACCGGCGCTGGTGGTGGCCTTGCGCGACGACATCGACCTGCTGCTGCTCGACGTCAACTACGCCGACGGCCCCGGCGAGCGGTACCAGCTGCTGCGGCGCCGGCTCGCAGACGGCGACACCGTCTTCGATGCCGTGGGCGACCCCGAGGTCGCGCACCTCCTGCTGGGCCTGATCACGGAGTCGGTGACGGTCGGCCCCGTCGCTTTCGCCGCCGAACCCGGTGCCGAGCTGCCGGAGGGGGAGACGTCCCGGGTGGTCGGCGCCGAGCAGAGCAATACCAGCGTGGTGTTCGACGAAGCCGCGATCCTCAAGGTGTTCCGCCGCGTCACATCCGGCGTCAACCCCGACATCGAACTGTCCCGAGTGCTGAGCCGCGCCGGCAGTCCGCACGTCGCGCCGCTGCTCGGGACGATGTCGTTGGACGGTGGCCCCGAGACGGCGTTGGGCATGGTGACGCGATTCGCCGGCAACGCCGCCGAGGGCTGGGACATGGCCGTGGCCAGCACCCGTGACCTGTACGCCGAAGGTGACCTGTACGCCAACGAGGTGGGCGGCGACTTCGCGGGCGAATCGGAGCGGCTGGGGCAGGCCGTCGCAGCCGTGCACGCCACGCTGGCCGCAGAGCTCGGCACCGCGACGGCGCTGTTCCCCGTCGACACGATGCTGCACCGGCTGGCCGAGGTGACCGCGTCGGTACCGGAGGTCCGCGAGTTCGCCGCGGCCATCGAGAGCCGCTACCGCGCGCTCGAGGGCCGGCCGCTCACGGTGCAACGGATTCACGGTGACCTGCACCTGGGCCAAGTGCTGCGTACTCCCGAGACCTGGCTGCTGATCGACTTCGAAGGCGAGCCCGGGCAGTCGCTCGAGCAGCGCCGGGCCCCGGATTCACCACTGCGCGACGTCGCCGGTGTGCTGCGGTCCTATCAGTACGCGGCGTTCCAGCGGCTCACCGAGGGCGGCGGCAACGAGCAGCGACGCAAGCAGCTCGCGGCGCGCGCCCGCGAGTGGGCCGACCGCAACCGGACGGCGTTCTGCGCGGGCTACGCCGAGGCTGGCGGCATGGACCCCGACGCCGAGCTACTCGCCGCCTACGAACTCGACAAGGCGGTGTACGAAGCCGGGTACGAGGCCCGGCACCGGCCGCACTGGCTCGACCTGCCGCTGGGGGCCATCGCGAACATCGTCAGCGGTTAGGCCGGCCCGTCAGGTCATGGCCTTCACGGCCGCCTGAGCCGGCTTCGGGGTCCAGTCCGAGCGGTAGACGCCGATGGATTCCTCGGGGTTCGAGCTGCCGGTGACGCGGTCGCGCGTGGTGTAGATGTACGACGGCCCGGCGTAGGGCAGCGTGCGCCACTTGGCCAGGAAGTCGCGGATGTAGTCGGCCTGCGTGGCTTCGTCGACGGCCGAGTTGGGCTCGCCGTACTCGGTGGCCCAGAGTTTCTTGCCGCCGTCACCATTGGCGGCCATGGCCTGGTGAATTCCGTCGGCCTGGCTCAGTGGCGAGTTGGGGACCCCGGCGCCGGCCGAGAACTTCAGGTTGTAGTGATACGGGTGGAAGGACAGCGCGTCGAACGAACCCCCGGCACCCGCGGCGTACATCTTCTGCACGAACGTCACGGGATCCATGGTCAGCGCGAAGAACGACACCACTGCGGTGACCACACCGCCGATCACCACGGCGCCGCGGTCGGCGGCCTTGATCTTCGGGTACGAGGCCTTGAGCATATCTGCGTAGACGTTGGGCTCGGGGCCCTGCGGGCCGGAGGTCCAGGCCAGGACCGAGTTCGGCTCGTTCCAGATCTCGTAGGCGTCCACCTGGCCCCGGTAATGGGCCGCGACTGCGCCGGCGAAATCGCCATACGCCGCCGGGGAGGCCGGTGGGCTGCTGATCGGATTGGCGCCGGGTGCCACCGCCCAGGCCGGCGTCGCCACGATGGCGCCGACTATCGACATGTGGTGGGCGTTGGCTGCTCCGACGACGGTGTCGACCTGGCCCCAGTTGAAGCTGCCCTGGGTGCCCTCGACGCCGGCCCACGGAATGATGATGCGGACGGTGTGCACGCCGGTTGCGGCCATGAGGTCGAAGGTGTGGTTGATGTCGTCGGCGTTCATGCCGTAGACGTCGGAGTCGGCGAAGCCGACGCTGCTGGCCGACTGGCTGATGCCCGTCGGGATGAACGGAATGGTGGCCGGGTTATTGGCCAGGGTTTCGGTGGCGGCGGCGGAAACTGCCGCGACGGTGAAGATGGTTGCAGCGATCTTGAGGGCGTTGC
Organism: Mycolicibacterium sp. CBMA 226; assembly: GCF_009729075.1. GTDB lineage: Bacteria > Actinomycetota > Actinomycetes > Mycobacteriales > Mycobacteriaceae > Mycobacterium. Next base: position 26,376 of record NZ_VTGY01000034.1, read on the forward strand.
GCAACGTTCGTTCCAATCTGTCGCCATGATCTGCCGATTGGCTCGAACCTAACAGCAATTCAGGCTGCGGCAGGCAGGACCGGGCGATACAAGTCCATGTCCACAGCGTTCGTCAGCGGACGAGGCGGCGCAGCAGTGCCGACGCGGCGGCGATGCCCAGGACTGCCGCGACGAACAGGACCGCGATGTCCAGCACGGTGTGGCCGGGCGTGCCCAGCAATAGCGAGCGCAGCGCGTTCACTTCGTACGACAGCGGGTTCACGGTGGAGAGCACGCGCAGCCAGCCCGGCATGATGTCCACCGGATACAGCGCATTGGAGGCGAAGAACAGCGGCATGGTGATCGCCTGGCCGATGCCCATCAGTCGGTCGCGGTTGCGGACCAACCCAGCCAAAGTCATTGACAGGCAAGCGAAAAACGCCGACCCGAGCATCACCACCACCATGGCGGCCAGGATGCGCAGCGGGTTGAAGCTGAGATGAATGCCCATCAGCAGCGCGATCAGCAGCACCCCGATCACCTGGGCTATCGATCGGACTCCCGCGGCGAAGGCCTTGCCGGTGATCAGCGCCGAGGCCGGCGACGGGGTCACCATCAGCTTGGCGAGGATGCCGGCATCGCGGTCCCAGACGATCTGGATGCCGTAGAAGATCGAGATGAACAACGCCGACTGGGCGATGATCCCCGGTGCGAGGAACGACAGATACGACATGTTGCCCGTGTTGATGACGTGCAGCCGCGAGAACGTCTGGCCGAAGATCAGCAGCCACAGGGCAGGCTGAATGGTCCGGGTGATCAATTCGGTGCGGTCGTAGCGCAGCTTCTGCAATTCGACCAGTGCGAACGCGCCCATGCGGCGGGCGAGTCCGCCGATTCGCCTGGCGCCGCGGGGCGCGGTGACGAGTTCGACGTCAACTGACACGGCGCGCGGTCCTCCTTCCGGCGCGGACGTCCTGCAGCCTCTGGCCGTCTTCCCCGGACAGGTCGGAGCCGGCGTAATGCCGGAACACGTCCTCGAGCGTGGCTGACCGGCCGAGCGTGGCCTTCAGATCGGTGGGCGACCCGACGGCCTGCAGGACACCGTGGTGCATGAGGGCAACCCGGTCGCACAACGCGTCGGCTTCCTCCATGTAGTGGGTGGTGAGCAGCACCGTCATGCCGAACTCCTGCTGCATGTTCGCCACCTGGGCCCACACGCTGTCGCGGGCAATGGGATCCAGGCCGACGGTGGGTTCGTCGAGGATCAACAGCGACGGCCGATTCACCAGGGCTTGTGCCAGCTCGAGTCGCCGGACCATGCCACCGGAGAAGGTCTTCGCGGGCCGGTCGGCGACGTCGAGCAGCTGCATGGCACGCAGCGCATCGTCGACCCTGTCGCGGCGTTCGCGGCGCGGTACGTCGTAGAGGCGCGCGAAGAGGTCGACGTTCTGGCGTCCGGTTAGGGCGGACTCGATCGAAAGTTGTTGCGGCACATAGCCGAGGTTCTGGCGGATGTCCATGGTGCGCTGTCCGGCATCGAGCCCGAAGATGCGGACGTGCCCGTGCTGCACCGGCGTCAGGGTGGTGAGCAGCCGCACCAGGGTGGTCTTGCCCGCGCCGTTGGGGCCGAGCAGTCCCATGGTTTCACCCACGGCGACGGTGAGGCTCAGGTCGTCGACTGCCGTGAATTCGCCGTAGCGGTGTGTGACGTGGTCGCATTCGATGGCGGGGGTACTCATGGCCGGCCCTCCTGCAGCATTCGGGTCATCTCGACCAGGACATCCAAACCCTTTGTCAGGTCCTGGATTTGCTCGTCGCTGAGTTGGCTCAGGACGACATCGAGGGCGGCCCGGCGCGAGGCTCTGGTCTGGTCGGCGAGCTGTTGGGCGGGTTCGGTCAGCCGGAGCCGGCTGACGCGGCGGTCGGCGGGATCGATGCTGCGGACGAGGAGCTCGTCTGCGACCAGCTTGGAGACGAGGGTCGACGCGGTGTTGGCGGCCAGGCCGAGGTCCTGTGCGGCCTCCCGAACCGAGATGCCGGGCTGGCGGCCGACGAGTCGGAGCAGTTCGGCTTGCGATTGCGTGACTCCCGCGAAGCTGCCGCCGGCGGTCCGGCGCAGTTGTCGACGGAACCTACCGACGGTGTGGAACAGGTCGGTGGTGAGGTCAGCAGTGGGAGCGGCGTGGGGCACATAGTAATGATAGCTCTGTTACAGAGGTATTGCAGAATCGTGGTTTACTCGGTCGGTGTTCCCCGAGTACCGCACATTGCACACTGAATTCGACGGCGGTGTGGTGACGCTGACGCTCAACCGGCCCGAGCGGCGCAACGCTTTTGGCGACGGTATGCGGCACGAACTCGCCGACGCCTACACCCGTTGCGACGAGGCCGACGACGTCCGCGCCGTCGTGCTGACCGGGGCGCCGCCGGCATTCTGCGCCGGCGCCGACCTGGCCGCGGGTGACCAGACGTTCGCCGCGCCCGGACCAGAGTTCAGTGCGGCGGGTCTCTCGGTCCCGGCGTGGTCGTTGCGCAAGCCGGTGATCGCGGCCGTCAACGGGCACGCGATCGGGCTGGGGCTCACGTTGGCGCTGCAGTGCGATATCCGGATTTTCGCCGCCGACGCCCGCTACGGCGTCGTGCAGGTGCGCCGCGGAGTGGTCGGGGACGCCTACTCGCACTGGGTGCTGCCCCGGCTGGTCGGCATTGCCCGGGCCGCTGAAATTCTGTTGACCGGAACGACTTTCGATGGCCACCGCGCGGCGGAGCTCGGCATCGCCAGTCGGGTGCTGCCGGCCGACGAGGTGCTGCCTGCGGCGCTGGCGGTGGCCCACGACATCGCGGACAACACCGCGCCGATGTCGGTCGCGGCCAGCAAGCGGCTGCTGTGGGACTCGTTCGACCTGACGCGGGACGAGGTGGGGCAGCGGGAGACCGAGATTCACCGCGCGGTCATGGCGCACGACGACGCCAGGGAAGGTGTGCGGGCGATGCAGGCCGGCCGGCTGCCGCAGTGGTCGGGCCGGCCGGTGGATCCGACGCGCTAGACCACTGCCACGCCGGAATCTTTCAGGGCCGCAACGGCATTGGTGGTGCCGTCAGCCGACACCCCGGCGGTGTAGTCGAGCAGGACCCGGGTGCGGAACCCGGCCTTGGCCGCGTCGGCCGCCGTCGCCTTGACGCAGTAGTCGGTGGCGATGCCCACCACGTCCACCTCATCGACGCCGCGGCCGCGCAGCCAGTCGGCCAGGCCAGTGCCGGTGCCGTCGGCGCCCTCGAACCCGCTGTACGCCGCGGAGTATCGGCCCTTGCGGAACACCGCCTCGACCGCGGACAGATCCAACTCGGGGTGAAACTGCTCGCCCGGTGTTCCGGCGACACAGTGCGGTGGCCACGACGTCAGGAAGTCCGGTTGGTCGGAGAAGTGTGCGCCCGGGTCGATGTGGTGGTCGGCGGTGGCCACGACGTGCTGGTAGTCGTGCTGGGCCAGCAGGCCGGTGATCGCGCGGGCGACGGCCTCGCCACCGGACACCGCGAGGGAACCACCCTCGCAGAAGTCGTTCTGCACGTCGACGACGATCAACGCCCGCATATGTCCACGGTAGACCGCTTGCTGCGCTCCGTCTGTTGCCGTAGCGTCCGGACACGTGTCCGAACAGGCGCTTGAGCCCACCCGGCGCCGGTTGACCGCCAAACAGGCCGATACGGTCGACCGGCTGAGCCGTGCCGCGCTCGACCTGTTGCGCCGCGAGGGCTTCGCCGGCCTGACTGTTCGCCGCGTTGCGGCCGACGCGGGCGTCGGCGCAGCGACGGCCTATACCTACTTCTCGTCGAAGGAACACCTGGTCGCCGAGGTGTTCTGGCGCCGGTTGGCCTCGTCGCCGCCGGCGGAGCACGACTCCGACGATCCTGCGACCCGGGTGACCGAGGTGCTGCGACACATCGCGCTGCTGGTGATCGACGAGCCGGAGTTCGCCGGGGCCGTGACCAATGCGCTGCTCGGGCGCGATCCCGATGTCGAGGTGCTGCGGCAGCGCATCGCGCACGACATCCGCTCCCGGCTGGCGGCGGCGCTCGGCCCGGATGTGGACGACGACGTCATCGAATCGCTCGAGATGCTCTATTCGGGCGCGCTGGTCCGGGCCGGTATGGGGTTCACGTCCTACGACGAGATCGCCGAGCGACTGGAGAAGTCAGCGCGGCTGATGCTGCGCTGACGACCTGGCGCCCAGGATCGCGAGCGCGGCGGTGAGCGCCGGCTCGGTGAGCTCGGCGACGTCGCGGCCGTCTTCGACGAGCAGTGCGGTGAGTTCGCGGAGGCCGCCCAGCAGGATCAGCGCCAGCGGCCGGGTGATGGGCGCCAGGCCGGCCCGCTGAAACCCCGAACCGCTCGAGAGGTCGACGACCATGTCGGTGAGGTGTGCCATGGCGTGACGATTCAGCGGTTGGGCCACGTCGCCGAGGGCCGGTGCCTCGCGGATCCAGCTGAGCGTGATCGCGGGCCGGGAAGCGATGTGCGCGACGTACGCGTCGACCGCGTTGCGCACCTGCTGCTCCCACTCGGCGTCGGGATCGATGGCGGCGCGGATCCGGGCGATGAGGTCCTCGTTGTTGGTGCGCAGCAGCTCGACGAAGCACTCTTCCTTGCTGGCGAACTGGTCATAGAAGGTGCGCTTCGAGGTCTTGGCGTTCCGGACGATGTCGGCGACGGTGGTGTCGCGGTAACCCCGGGTGGCCAGCGAGGTGGCGAGCCCGTCGAGCAGCCGTCCGCGGAAGGGCTGCGAACCCGATTGTGCCGAGTTGCCCTCGCCGTCCGTCATCTCTCCCAGAACCCTTGCCTAGCCGTGGTACCAGCCGGTACCGTACCCGATAACGACGTGGTACACCGTGGTACCGCGTAATCAGTCGCTTGGAGCGTGTCATGACCGAAACCGTCACCGCTGACCTCACCGAGTGTGCCCCGGCGATCCACCTGCCGCCGGCGACCGGAGTGCCCAAGTTCCTCCAGGGCGTCGCGTTCGCGACCGATCGGCGCAAGTTCGTCAACCGCATGGTGCCGCGGCTCGGCCCGGTGTTCACCTGTGACGCACCGGTTTTCGGCCGCGCCGTCATGATCACCGACCCGCAGCTGGCCAAGCAGCTGTTCGCGGCGAACCCTGCCGACGTCGGCAACATCCAGCCGAACCTGTCCCGCGTGCTCGGCAGCGGCTCGGTGTTCGCGCTCGACGGCTCCGAGCACCGGCTGCGCCGTAAGCTGCTGACCCCGCCGTTCCACGGCAAGAGCATCAAGAACTACGAGCGCATCTTCGAAGAGGAGACGCTACGCGCGGCGGCGTCGTGGCCGGAGGGCAAGGCGTTCCCCACGCTCGAACCGATGATGCACATCACTCTCAACGCCATCCTGCGCGCGGTGTTCGGGGCCGACGGTCACCATCTCGACGAGCTACGCCGCATCATCCCGCCGTGGGTCACCCTCGGGTCGCGGGTTGCGGTGCTGCCCATGCCGAAGCGCACCTACGGCCGGTTCACGCCGTGGGGCCGGCTCGCCGAATACCGGCGGCAGTACGACGAGGTCGTGGGCAGGTTGATCGACGCGGTCGCCACCGACCCCCAGCTCGAGAGCCGCGACGACGTGCTGGCGCTGCTGCTGCGCAGCACCTATGAAGACGGAACGGCGATGTCCCGCAGCGACATTGCCGACGAGCTGCTGACGCTGCTGGCGGCGGGCCACGAAACCACCGCGGCCACCATGGCGTGGGTCTTCGAACGGGTCTCCCGGCACCCCGAGGTGCTGCGGCGCCTCGAGGCCGAGGTGGCGGCCGGTGAGACGGACGAGTACCGCCAGGCGACCATCCTGGAGGTGCAGCGCATCCGCACCATCATCGACTTCGCCGGGCGGCACGTGTATGCCCCGACCTTCCAACTCGGCGAATGGGTCATCCCACGGGGCTTCTCTGTCATCGTCGCCATCGATCACATGCACGAAGACGCAAAGGAATTCACCGATCCCGAGCGGTTCGACCCGGAGCGCTTCCTCGGGCGCCGGCCGCCACTGGCATTCCTGCCGTTCGGCGGGGGCACCCGGCGCTGCGTCGGAGCCGTGTTCGCGCAGGTCGAGATGGACGTCGTGTTGCGGACGGTGCTGCGCCACTTCGCCATTCAGGTCAGCAGCGCGCCGGGGGAGAAGGTCTTCTCGCGCGGCGTGGCCTATACCCCGAAAGACGGTGGCCGCGTGACACTACGCCGACGCGCCAACCCGCTGTAGGTTCATGCTGTGACCGAACGGATTTCGCAGTACCGCAATGACGGACTGACCTTCGATGTGGTCGACTCCGGCCCTATCGACGGCGACGTCGTGGTGTTGTTGCACGGCTTCCCGCAGACTGCCGAATCCTGGACGGCTGTGTCGGAGCTGTTGCACGCCAACGGTTTCCGCACCCTGGCGCCCAACCAGCGCGGCTATTCGCCTGGCGCGCGGCCGCGCGGCCGGCGGCAGTACACGATTCCCAAACTAACCGGCGACGTCGCGGCGCTCATCGATCTGGTCGGTGGACCGGTGCACGTGGTCGGACACGACTGGGGCGCCGCCATCGCCTGGGCCGTGACGGCGACGCGGCCGGAGTTGGTACGCACCCTCACCGCGGTATCGGTGCCCCACACCGGTGCTTTCCTGAAGGCGATGGCCGTCGGCACGCAGGCGCTGCATTCGTACTACATGCTGATCTTCCAGCTGCCGTGGCTCGGCGAACGATTCGCGAAGGTGATGATGCCGCGCAGCGGCATGACCCCCGAATCGCTGGCCGTCACGCGCTCGGAGATATTCGACAGCGGGGCGCTGACCACGGCGCTCAACTGGTACCGCGCCATGCCGTTCGTGAACCCTAAATCGGCGTTCACCCCGGTCACCCGCCCCACCACGTACATCTGGAGCGACGGCGACCTCGCACTCGGCCGCAAGGGCGCGCTGCTGACCGAGCAGTTCGTCCATGCGCCGTATCGGTTCGAGATCGTCGAGGGCGCCAACCACTGGCTGCCGGATCAGCACCCCGAGGTGGTAGCCCGGCTGATCGCCGAGCGCGCCGCCACCGCTGTGTGATTTGTGCACGATTCTCCGCGGGCGGCGCGGAAAATCGTGCACAAATCACGCTCGCTTGGGCAGCTTCCAGCCCGGCCGCGGGAAGTGGCAGGTGTAGCCGTTGGGGATGCGCTGCAGATAGTCCTGGTGCTCGGGCTCGGCCTCCCAGAAATCGACGGCAGGCGTCACCTCGGTGACCACCTTGCCTGGCCACAGGCCGGAGGCGTCGACGTCCGCGATGGTGTCTTCGGCGATGCGCTTCTGCTCGTCGTCGGTGTAGAAGATCGCCGAGCGGTAGCTGGTTCCGACGTCGTTGCCCTGCCGGTTGCGGGTCGACGGGTCGTGGATCTGGAAGAAGAACTCCAGGAGCGCCCTGAAACTGGTTTGAGTCGGGTCGTATTCGATTTCGACGGCCTCGGCGTGGCCGGGGTGGTTACGGTACGTCGGGTGATCGTTCTTGCCGCCGGTGTAGCCGACCCGCGTGGTCAGCACCCCCGGCTGCTTGCGGATCAGGTCCTGCATCCCCCAGAAGCAGCCGCCCGCCAGGATCGCGGTCGCAGTGTCGGTCATGTCAGCCTCCTCGCTTTGACTCCAGAGAACCGAACTCCCGCCGACTGCGCAAGTGCTCGACAAACGCCACTAGAACGTGTTCTAGTTTTCCTGTGACGGGCAACACTTTCAGTCGCGAAGAACTCATCGCGGCATTCGACGTCTTCGAGCAGACGGTGGATCGCGCCGCCCAGACGCGCGACTGGGACCCGTGGACCGACCACTACACCGAGGACGTGTTGTACATCGAGCACGCCATGGGCACCATGCGCGGCCGCGAAGAGGTGCGGCCCTGGATCTGGAACACCATGGAGAACTTCCCCGGCAGCTACATGACGTCGTTCCCGTCGCTGTGGAAGGTGTACGACGAGGCGACCGGCCGCGTCATCTGCGAGCTCGACAACCCCATGCGCGATCCGGGAGACGGCACCATCATCGGCGCCACCAACATCTCGATCGTGACGTACGCCGGTGACGGCCTCTGGAGCAAGCAGGAAGACGTCTACAACCCCATGAAGTTCCTCGAGGCCACCATGGCGTGGTGCAAGAAGGCGGAAGCGCTCGGCACGCTGCCCGAGGTCGCCGAGGAGTGGATGCGCAAGTTCGGCGGCCGGGGGCACCGGTGACCGCCCTCGTCATCGGGGCCAACGGCTACCTCGGTTCGCACGTCACCCGCCAACTGGTGGCGGCCGGGGAAGGCGTGCGGGTCATGGTGCGGCCCGGCGCCAACACCATCGGCATCGACGACCTCGACGTGACCCGCTACGAGGGTGACATCTGGGACGACGACACCCTCCGGGCCGCCATGACGGGAGCCGACGTCGTCTACTACTGCGTGGTCGACACCCGCGGCTGGCTGCGGGACCCGTCGCCGCTGTTCCGTACCAACGTCGAGGGCACCCGCAACGTGCTCAACATCGCGGTCGAACCCGAAATCGCTTCGGGGCTCAAGAAATTCGTCTTCACCAGCAGCTACGCCACAGTGGCGCGCAAGCGCGGCTTCGTCTCCACCGAGGACGACATCGCCGACGAACGCACGCTGCCGCCGTACGTGCGGTCGCGCGTGCAGGCCGAGAAACTGGTGCTCGAGTACGCCCGCGAGCGCGGACTGCCGGCCGTCGCGATGTGTGTGTCCACCACGTACGGCGGAAGGGACTGGGGCCGCACGCCGCACGGTGCCATCATCGCCGGCGCCGCTTTCGGGAAGCTGCCGTTCGTGATGAGTGGCATCGAACTGGAAGCGGTCGACGTCAACGACGCCGCACGCGCGCTGATCCTGGCGGCCGACAAGGGCCGCCCCGGCGAGCGGTACCTGATCTCCGACAAGATGATCAGCAATGCCGAGGTGGCGCGGATCGCTGCGGACGCGGCAGGGGTACCGGCGCCGGCGAAATCGCTGTCACTGCCGGTGACGTACGCGCTGGCCACCATGGGCACGATCAAGGGCCGGCTCAAAGGCACCGACGAACACATGTCGCTCGCGTCCGTGCGGCTCATGCGCGCCGAGGCGCCCGTCGACTGCACCAAGGCCAGAACCGAATTGGGTTGGGAGCCAAGACCGGTGGAAGATGCTGTGCGGGACGCGGCACGCTTCTGGGTGGGTCTGCGGAAGGCCCGCCAAGCCCAGAAATCCACGGGCTGAACAACGCGCCGTACGGCGTTAAGTCGTTGCGCGGCAAGGTCCGCCACGGCTAGCGTCGAAAACATGACCGACAGATTGCAGGTGGACCTGACCGGGGCGCCGCAGACCATGCTGGCCACGCTGTACGGCAAGGCGCTCGATGCCGACCTGCCGAATTCGGTGCTGCGCGACACCTACGCCCGCGACGTCGTCGCCCGCATCGACTACGACTGGTCGCGGACCACGATGACGGCGGCCAGATCACCGGGCGTCACCCTCCGGTCCGCCTATTTCGACATGACCGCCCGGCAGTTCCTGGCCGTGCATCCGGAAGCCGTTGTGCTGCACCTGGGTTGCGGGCTGGACAGCCGGTACTACCGTTTGGATCCAGGGCCCGGCGTCGACTGGTACGACGTCGACTACCCGGAGGTCGCCGATCTGCGACGGCAGCTCTACCCGCCCCGCGAGCACTGCCACATCGTGTCGGCATCGGTGACGGACCCGGCGTGGCTGGCCGATATCCCCGCCGACCGCCCGGTGCTCATGATCGCCGAGGGTCTCACCATGTATCTCAGCGAGACCGACGGGCAGGCATTGCTCCGCCGGATCGTCGAGCAATTCCCAAGTGGGGAACTGCAATTCGACGCCTTCAGCCGGCTGGGCGTGAAACTGCAATGGACCAACTCAGTCGTGCGCCGTTCGGGTGCGACGTTGCAGTGGGCCATGGATGGCCCCGACGACGTCCTCTCGGTGGTTCCGGGACTGCGACTGCTGTCATTGGTGTCGGCTTTCGACGCCGACGGCTACGACCGGCTGCCGATGGGGCTGCGCGTGGCGGCCGCTGTCTTGCGCGCCGTGCCCGGTATGCGCAATATGTCGACGTACCACCGATATTCGTGGGGCTGACCGGTTAGGCAGCTTCGGCGCGGGCCTTCAGGCGCTCGAGCGTCAACCGGATGTGCTCGGCGTTGGCCGCATCGCGGTCGGCGACACCAGTGAGCGAGGCGGCGAACACCTTCAGCAGCCCCGGCCGGTTGTCCCACGTGGACTCGGTGACGCGGCAGCCGTCAGCCGTCTCGGTGATGTCGTAGCGCCAGTGCGCGATGGGCACAATCGAGGACTTCACGGCAAAGCCGAACGTCTTACCCGGCTGGGCCTCGGTGACGGTGCAGCTGGTGGTCCACGTCTTCGAGCCGTTGCGGTTGTATCCCTTGAACACCGAACCCGGTACCACCGACGCCCCCTTCTGCCACTCCATGGTGTGCGCCTCCTCGGCGAGCGAGGCCAAAGTGGGCAGATCGGTGAGCAGCGCGTACACCGCCGACGGGCTGGCGGCGATCTCGATGGCGGCGGTGACGGAGGCAGGTCCCTGTGCGGTCATGGGGCTGATCGTAGGCACAGGCTCGAGTGACATCCAGAAAATAATGCATAGCTCAGACACAGCTAATTCCTGAATTTGCGGGTAACCGTTCAGGGGTCCGCTTGCGATAAACCGCATGGCGGCACCTTCCAACGAAGGAGTTGAGTTGATATGAGCATCAAAAATTTCGTCATAGCGACCGCGCTCACGGGCGGGGTGAGTGCGGCAATTGCCGGATTCGGCGTCAATATCGCGCAGGCGCAGCCTGCACCCTGTCCGCCGATGCAGACATGTAACGGCCCAGGCGGGCCGGGGCCAGGGGGTCCGCACAACGGTCCCCAGAATGGCCCGCAGAATGGCCCTCAGAACGGGCCTCAGGGCGGGCCGCGCGGTCCGCAGGGTGATCAGGATTGGCATCCGCCGGGCGGCCCACAGGGTGGCCCAGGGGACCACGGCAACTGGAACCCACCGGGTGGACCGGGGGACCATGACAACGACTGGCACCCCGGCGCGAACGGTCCGGGCGACCACGACAACGACTGGCACCCCGGCCAGGGCAACTGGCATCCCCGGCCGGGCGACCCGGGTCCGGGCGACTGGCATTGGCGCGGCGCGCCTCCGCCGTGGGGCGACGGCGCCGCGCCGTGGGGCTGGGGACCGCCGCCGCGGCCGGACATCGATTGGGTCGCACCGCCGCCGTGGGGGCCGCCGCCTCCGCCGTTCGACTACTGGGGGCAGACGGTGTTCCCCGTGTTCGACCCGGGATTCAATGCGTGGGGCTTCTGGTTCTTCGGCATCTGGATTCCGCTGTAATCCATCGGTAGTTGCCGTCTGATGGCTGGGCCTGTCACTTGTGGCAGGCCCAGCGTCATGTCGGGAATCGGCATTACCGGGAAAGGCGTTGCAACGAACATGACCGAGCGTCCCGTGCTGCAACCCACTGCGGCCCACCCCATCACGATCACGCCGACCGCCGGACGCGTCACCGTCACGGTCGACGGGCGGGTGGTTGCCGACACCACTGACGCACTCACCCTGCAAGAGTCGAATTATCCTGCGGTGCAATACCTTCCGCTCGCAGACGTCGACCAGGCGGCGCTGACCCGCAGCGCGACCACCAGCTACTGTCCGTACAAGGGCGATGCCGGCTACTACCACGTCGGCGACCTCGAGGACGTCATCTGGACCTACGAGAAGCCCTACCCCGCGGTGGCGGACATCGCCGGCCGGGTGGCGTTCTACCCGGACAAGGCCGACATCGTGGTGCATCCCGCCTAACCTGAACCCGTGCCCACCGCCAGCCTGGTCCTGGACGGCCCGGCCGGCCTCGGGCTGACGTTGTCGCCGCTGCGCCGCGGCGGGACCGACCCGACCTTCCGGACCGTCGACGGCGTCATCTGGCGCACCAGCCTGATGCGCACCGGCGGGGTAACGGCGCGCCTGAGTTCACCTCGGCTCGACACCGTCGACTGTGAGGCGTGGGGCGAGGGCGCCGCCGAATTCCTCGACCGGCTGCCAGGGCTGGTCGGCGCCGAAGACGACGACACGGGGTTCACACCGGCGGAGCCGACCATCGCCGAAGCCTGGCGCCGGGTTCCGCACCTGCGCCTGTGCCGTACCGGGCGGGTGCTGGAGGCGCTGATCCCCGCGATCCTCGAACAGCGCGTGCACGGCATCGACGCGTGGAGCGCATTCCGCAAGCTGACCACGCGGTATGGCGCCCCGCCGCCCGGCCCGGCGCCGGCCGGCATGCGCGTCCCCCCGACGGCGGACGTGTGGCGCCGCATTCCCTCCTGGGAATTCCACCGGGCCAACGTGGATCCCGGGCGGGCCCGGACCCTGGTCGGTTGCGCGCAGCGGGCGGACGCCCTGGAACGCTTGACGGCCGAGACGGCCACGACGGCGCTGATGTCGTTGCCAGGCGTGGGGGTCTGGACCGCGGCCGAGACCGTGCAGCGGGCCTTCGGCGACGCCGACGCCCTCTCGGTCGGTGACTACCACCTCGCGAAGATGGTCGGCTGGTCGCTGCTGGGCCATCCGATCGACGACCCCGTGATGGTCGAGCTGCTCGAACCGCTGCGGCCGCACCGGCATCGGGCAGTGCGGCTGCTCGAGGTCAGTGGCCTGGCGCGCAACCCGAGATTCGGTGCGCGCCAGGCGATTCCGAACTTGAAGGAGATCTAGCCCTGCTCTGATTCCGCCTTTCCGAACAGCAGTGGATAGGCGACGCCCGCGACGGCGGCACCGATCAGCGGCGCCACCCAGAACACCCAAAGCTGCGTCGGTGCCCTGTTGCCGTTGAAGAACGCGGCGCCGGTCGCAGCGGGCCGGCTTCACATTGGTATTGGCGATCGGGATCGAGATCAGGTAGATCAGGGTCAATTCCAGTCGAAAAGGCCGGGTCAGCAAACAGCACTTCGAACGTCCCACTGAGGGGCGCCCGCGCTGCCACTCTTTGCTGAACAGCCGCCCGACGGTGACCGGAGGTTGCTTGGCGGCAGGCTCCGAGTCTAAGAATCTGAGCAATCTTTGCAGCAAATATATATTTGGCAGCGGCCTGCAGAAAGGCAAGTTATAGCAAACCAAAACGGCATATCGCGACCGGTGGTGCCGGTGGGCCATGTCCCGATGTGACCCGAATCGATTGGCTAAACCGCAAGGGCTCCAATAAAATTGGCGCTACCGACCGGTAGCTTTCGAACGTTGTCCACAGCAGTCACAGCAACCTCGTTAGGCCTGCCTAAGTTGGCATGTCAGGCCGGGTTTGTCATATCGTTTTGTCTCAATCGAGGCGAGCGGGACGGCCCGTCGTTCAGTGCTGCACGCTGGCATACCGTCGCTCAGTCCGCTGGCGCCGCCAAAAGCGGCGGTCAAGCGATGCTTCGTCAAGAAGATGTGAAGGGTTAGGTGGGAATGGCGCCGCAGCACGGCGGACCCAGCAAGGTCGGGCTGTACAACCCCGCGAATGAGCACGACGCCTGTGGCGTCGCCATGGTCGCGGACATTCACGGACGTCGGAGCCGCGACATCGTCGACAAGGCGATCACGGCACTGCTGAATCTGGAGCACCGCGGTGCTGCAGGCGCCGAGCCGAACACCGGCGACGGCGCAGGCATCCTGCTGCAGGTTCCGGACGAGTTCCTGCGCGCCGTGTGCGCGGAGGAAGGCATCGAACTGCCTGCCGAGGGCAGCTACGCCACCGGTATCGCCTTCCTGCCGCAGTCGGCGCGCGACGCCAATCTGGCATGTGAGGCCGTCGAGAAGATCGTCGAAGCCGAAGGCCTCCAGGTCCTGGGCTGGCGTGACGTGCCGTTCGATGACACGTCGCTGGGCGCCCTGGCGCGCGATGCCATGCCGACGCTGCGTCAGATCTTCATCGCCGGCGCTGACGGCATGCAGCTCGAGCGCCGCGCCTACGTCATCCGCAAGCGCGCCGAGCATGAGTTGGGCACCAAGGGCCCCGGCCAGGACGGCCCCGGCCGCGAGACCGTGTACTTCCCGAGCCTGTCGGGAAAGACCATCGTCTACAAGGGCATGCTCACCACCCCGCAGCTCAAGGCGTTCTACCTGGACCTGCAGGACGAGCGGATGAAGAGCGCGCTCGGCATCGTGCACTCGCGCTTCTCGACCAACACGTTCCCGTCGTGGCCGCTGGCGCACCCGTTCCGCCGGGTTGCCCACAACGGTGAGATCAACACCGTCAACGGCAACGAGAACTGGATGCGCGCCCGCGAGGCGCTCATCCACACCGACGTGTTCGGGTACCACAACGACCTGAACAAGATCTTCCCCGTCTGTACGCCGGGCGCCTCGGACACCGCACGGTTCGACGAGGCGCTCGAGCTGCTGCACCTGGGTGGACGTCCGCTGCACCACGCGGTGCTGATGATGATCCCCGAGGCGTGGGAGCGCAGCGAGACCATGGACCCCGCCCGGCGGGCGTTCTACCAGTACCACGCGTCGCTCATGGAGCCGTGGGACGGCCCGGCGTCGGTGTGCTTCACCGACGGCACCATCGTCGGCGCGGTCCTCGACCGCAACGGCCTGCGTCCGTCGCGCATCTGGGTCACCGATGACGGCCTGGTCGTCATGGCCTCCGAGGCCGGCGTCCTGGACCTGGACCCCTCGACCGTCGTCAAGAAAATGCGGCTGCAGCCCGGCCGCATGTTCCTGGTGGACATGGCCGAGGGCCGCATCGTCGACGACGAGGAAATCAAGGACAAGCTGGCCGCCGAGCACCCCTACCAGGAGTGGCTCGACAACGGCCTGTTCCACATCGACGATCTGCCTCCCGGCGACTACGTCAAGATGCCGCACCACCGCGTGGTGCTGCGGCAGCAGGCGTTCGGTTACACCAACGAAGAGGTCACCCAGCTGATCGTGCCGATGGCGCGCACCGGCGCCGAGGCGCTGGGCTCCATGGGCACCGACACCCCGATCGCTGTGCTCTCGCAGCGGCCGCGGATGCTCTACGACTACTTCCAGCAGCTGTTCGCACAGGTCACCAACCCGCCGCTGGACGCCATCCGCGAAGAGGTCGTCACCAGCCTCTCGGGCGTCATCGGCCCCGAGGGTGACCTGCTGAACCCGGACGAGAACTCGTGCCGGCAGATCGTCGTGCCGCAGCCGATCCTGCGCAACGGCGACCTGTCCAAGCTGATCTGCGTCGACCCCGACCACGAGGTCCGGGGCCGCAAGCACGGTATGCGGGCCGCGGTCATCAACTGCCTGTACCCCGTCGCCGACGGCGGTGCCGGTCTGCGCCGTGCTCTGGAGGACGTCCGCACCAAGGTGTCGCAGGCCATCCGCAACGGTGCCCGCATCATCGTGCTGTCGGACCGTGAGTCCAACGAATGGCTCGCGCCGATCCCGTCGCTGCTGTCGACGGCGGCCGTCCACCACCACCTGGTCCGGGAACGCACCCGCACCCAGGTCGGCCTGGTGGTCGAGTCCGGTGACGCCCGCGAGGTGCACCACATGGCCATGCTGGTCGGTGTCGGCGCCGCCGCCATCAACCCGTACATGGCCTTCGAGACCGTCGAAGACATGGTGGACCGCGGTGTCATCACCGGTCTGACCAGCGACCAGGCCAAGGCCAACTACGTCAAGGCCGCCGGCAAGGGTGTGCTGAAGGTGATGTCCAAGATGGGCATCTCGACGCTGGCCTCCTACACCGGCGCCCAGCTGTTCCAGGCCGTCGGTATCAGCCAGCGTGTGCTCGATGAGTACTTCACCGGCATCTCCTGTCCGACCGGTGGTATCGACCTCGACGACATCGCGGCCGACGTCGCGGCGCGGCACAGCCTGGCCTACCTGGACCGGCCCGACGAGTGGGCGCACCGCGAGCTCGAGGTCGGCGGCGAGTACCAGTGGCGCCGCGAGGGTGAGTACCACCTGTTCAACCCGGACACGGTGTTCAAGCTGCAGCACTCGACCCGCACCGGGCAGTACTCGGTGTTCAAGGAGTACACCAAGCTGGTCGACGACCAGAGCGAGCGCATGGCCTCCCTGCGTGGCCTGTTCACCTTCAAAGATGGTGTGCGCGAACCGATTTCGATCGACGAGGTCGAGCCTGCCAGCGAGATCGTCAAACGGTTCTCGACCGGCGCGATGAGCTACGGCTCCATTTCGGCCGAGGCTCACGAGACGCTGGCCATCGCCATGAACCGCCTCGGCGGGCGATCGAACTCGGGTGAGGGCGGCGAGAACGTCGAGCGCTTCGACCGGGACGCCAACGGCGACTGGCGGCGCAGCGCCATCAAGCAGGTCGCGTCGGCCCGCTTCGGTGTCACGTCGCACTACCTGACGAACTGCACCGACATCCAGATCAAGATGGCCCAGGGCGCCAAGCCCGGTGAGGGCGGTCAGCTTCCGGGGCACAAGGTGTACCCGTGGGTGGCCGAGGTGCGGCACTCGACTCCGGGTGTCGGCCTGATCTCGCCGCCGCCGCACCACGACATCTACTCGATCGAGGATCTGGCGCAGCTGATCCACGACCTGAAGAACGCCAACCCCGAGGCCCGCATCCACGTGAAGCTGGTGTCGGAGAACGGCGTCGGCACGGTGGCCGCGGGTGTCTCGAAGGCGCACGCCGACGTGGTGCTGATCTCCGGGCACGACGGTGGCACCGGTGCGACGCCGTTGACTTCGCAGAAGCACGCGGGTGCCCCGTGGGAGCTGGGCCTGGCCGAGACGCAGCAGACGCTGCTGCTCAACGGTCTGCGTGACCGCATCGTCGTGCAGGTGGACGGCCAGCTCAAGACGGGCCGCGACGTGGTCGTTGCTGCGCTGCTCGGTGCCGAGGAGTTCGGTTTCGCCACCGCGCCGCTGGTGGTGTCGGGCTGCATCATGATGCGCGTCTGCCACCTCGACACCTGCCCCGTGGGTGTGGCCACCCAGAATCCGGTGCTGCGCGAGCGCTTCACCGGCAAGCCGGAATTCGTCGAGAACTTCTTCCTGTTCATCGCAGAAGAGGTCCGCGAGCTCATGGCGCAACTGGGCTTCCGCACCGTCAACGAGATGGTCGGCCAGGTCGGCGCGCTGGACACCAGCAAGGCCGTCGCCCACTGGCGCGCGCAGAAGCTGGACCTGACCCCGGTGCTGTACGAACCGGAGTCGGCCTTCATGAAGCAGGATCTGTACTGCACGTCGAGCCAGGACCACGGTCTGGACAAGGCGCTCGACCAGCAGCTGATCGCCGAGTGCCGGGACGCCATCGAGTCCAAGGTGCCGGTGAGCCTCGCCATGAAGATCACCAACGTGAACCGCACCGTCGGCACCATGCTGGGCCACGAGGTCACCAAGGTGCACGGCGGCCAGGGTCTTCCGGACGGCACCATCGACATCACGTTCGACGGTTCGGCGGGCAACAGCTTCGGTGCCTTCCTGCCGAAGGGCATCACCCTCCGGGTGAACGGCGACGCCAACGACTATGTCGGCAAGGGTCTTTCGGGTGGACGCATCGTGGTTCGCCCGTCCAAGAACGCGCCTGCCGGCTACGTGGCCGAGGAAAACATCATCGGCGGCAACGTGATCCTGTTCGGTGCCACCAGCGGCCAGGCGTTCCTGCGCGGCGTGGTGGGCGAGCGGTTCGCGGTGCGTAACTCTGGCGCCGTCGCGGTCGTCGAGGGCGTCGGCGACCACGGCTGCGAGTACATGACCGGTGGCAAGGTCGTCATCCTCGGTGCGACCGGCCGTAACTTCGCCGCGGGTATGTCCGGCGGCATGGCCTACGTGTACGACCCGCAGGGAGCCTTGCCGGGCAACGTCAACGGCGAGATGGTCGATCTCGATGCGCTGGACGCCACGGATGAACTGTGGCTGCACGAGATCATCACCGCTCATGTCGACGGCACCGAATCGGCTGTGGGACAGCGGATTCTGGCCGATTGGCAGAATGAGAAGGAGCAGTTCATCAAGGTGATGCCTCGCGACTACAAGCGGGTACTGGAGGCGATCGCCGGGGCCGAGGCCGCCGGCGAGGACGTCGGCGAAGCGATCATGGCGGCCGCTCGTGGCTGATCCGAATGGCTTCCTCAAGCACACCCACCGTCAGACCCCGGTTCGCCGGCCGGTCGACCTGCGCCTCAAGGACTGGAAAGAGGTCTACGAGGAGTTCTCGAAGGAGACCCTGCAGGTCCAGGCTTCGCGCTGCATGGACTGCGGTATCCCGTTCTGCCACAACGGTTGTCCGCTGGGGAACCTGATCCCCGAGTGGAACGACCTGGTGTACCGGGACCGCTGGCGGGACGGCATCGAGCGCCTGCATGCCACCAACAACTTCCCGGAGTTCACCGGGCGGCTGTGCCCGGCGCCGTGTGAGGCGTCATGCGTCCTCGGCATCAACCAGGACCCGGTGACCATCAAGCAGGTCGAGGTCGAGCTGATCGACAACGCCTTCGACCAGGGCTGGGTCAAGCCGATGATTCCGGACATCAAGACCGGCAAGAAGGTCGCTGTCGTCGGTTCCGGACCGGCCGGTCTGGCCGCTGCCCAGCAGCTCACCCGTGCCGGCCACGACGTGATCGTCTTCGAGCGGGCCGACCGCATCGGTGGTCTGCTGCGCTACGGCATCCCGGAATTCAAGATGGAGAAGCGGCACATCGACCGCCGTCTGGAGCAGATGGAGGCCGAGGGCACGCAGTTCCGCGCCGGTGTCAACGTCGGAGTCGACATCACCGTCGAGCAGTTGCAGGACGACTTTGACGCGGTGGTCCTGGCCGGCGGCGCGACCGCATGGCGTGACCTGCCGATCCCGGGCCGCGAACTCGAAGGCATCTACCAGGCCATGGAGTACCTGCCGTGGGGCAACCGGGTTCAACTCGGTGACGACGTCCTCGGGCCCGACGGCGAGCCGCCGATCACGGCCAAGGGCAAGAAGGTCGTCATCATCGGTGGCGGTGACACCGGTGCCGACTGCCTGGGCACCGCGCACCGGCAGGGCGCCGAGAGCATCCACCAGTTCGAGATCATGCCGCGTCCGCCGGAGGAGCGTGCCGAGTCGACCCCGTGGCCGACCTACCCGCTCATGTTCCGGGTGTCTTCGGCACACGAAGAGGGTGGCGAGCGCGTCTTCTCGGTGAACACCGAGGAGTTCGTCGGTACGGACGGCAAGCTGTCCGCGCTGAAGGTGCACGAGGTCGTCATGAAGGCCGGCAAGTTCGAGAAGGTCGAGGGTTCGGACTTCGAACTCGCGGCTGACATCGTCTTCCTGGCCATGGGCTTCGTCGGCCCCGAGCGTGAAGGCCTGCTGACCGAACTGGGTGTCGAGCTCACCGACCGCGGGAACGTGGCCCGGGACAACGACTTCCAGACCACTGTGCCCGGCGTCTTCGTCGCCGGTGACATGGGCCGCGGTCAGTCGCTGATCGTGTGGGCCATCGCCGAGGGTCGCGCCGCGGCCGCCGGCGTGGACCGCTACCTGATGGGCGAGTCGGCGCTGCCGAAGCCGATCAAGCCGACGGCGGCGCCTCAGCGATGAGCGCTTGCGTGCCGATAACACTGCGGTAGTCGATAGGCATTTTGTTCGCCGGTCCCAGTCTTCTGGGGCCGGCGAACTGCTATTTGCGCCCCATCGTCCTCCCGGCGCAGACATCGAGTGAATGGCGTTGATAACGACTCGACACACTCGGGTGTGTCGCGTGAGGCTGGTGTTACTGAAGTTGCACAATGGATCGGTTCGGGTCCCGATCGACCAGAACTGAATATCTATGGCGAACTACTCCACGACACCCGGATCCCTGTTCGCCGGCTCTGAGCTGAGCCGGCGACGCTTTTTGGTGGGCCTGTCGGCCTCGGTGGTGGCCGGTGTGGGCCTGGCGCGGTGCGCCGTCGACGGACCGGCGGCGACCGTGGCCGCGGCGCCGCCGAAGCCTCCGGCGGAAGCGGTGCAGCGGGGTATGGGATTGGCTTTGCCCGGTGGCGGCGAGCTCAGCAGCCTGCCGACCGTGGCCGCCAACCGCGTCGCGATCACGCTCGACGATGGCGTGAGTTCTGAGGTGGTGCGCGCCTACACCAAGCTGGCGCGGGACACCGGGATGCGGCTCACGTATTTCGTCAACGGCAGGTATCAGTCGTGGACCGACAATCGGGACCTGATGCTGCCGCTGGTCGAGTCGGGGCAGATTCAGCTGGGCAACCACACCTGGTCGCATCCGGACCTGGCGAAGCTGTCCAAGGACGAGATCGTCGACCAGTTGGAGCGCAACCACAAGTTCCTGCAGTCGACGTTCGGCGTCGACTCGCGGCCGTACTTCCGGCCGCCTTATGGCAGCCACAACGCGATCGTCGACAGGATCGCCGCCGAACTCGGCTACTCGACGCCGACCATGTGGACGGGATCGCTGGGTGACGAGAACATCGTGACCGAGGACTACATCCTCAAGATGGCCGGCAAGTACTTCACGGAGCAGACGGTCGTCATCGGTCACCTGAACCACCTGCCGGTGACGCACGTCTACGGCCAGCTGGTCGATCTGCTGAAGGCACGCAATCTGCGGACGGTGACGCTCGACGACGTGTACCGGAAGCCGCGCGAACTGCCCGTCTGAAACAGCGGTGTGACGTAGCCCATATTGTCTCGTGGGTCACTTGGCCGGCGGCTGCTCTCTTAAATTAAGAGGGGTTTAAGGGCTTCTCGCGCAACAACAATCACTCCAGTCACATCTGACACGCCGCTGTTACTTACGGCGCGCCTCCGAGGGTTTGCCGGTGACCGGCGTTGTAATGAAATCGCGGGGGCCGTGCGTTAGTCTGGCCCCACGGTGCAACCAATCGCCGACCGCAGGAGTGATCACCGTGTACAACAACCCGCTAGCACGTTCGCGTATGGGACGTATTGCCTGGTCCCTGTTTCGCCACCCGGTGAAGAGCCGCGAGTTTCCGGCCAAGAACGAGCGCCTGGTCACCGCTGCGGACATGGTCCGCTTCGGCGTCTAGCGCGAGACCGGCAAACACGGCCGACGACAATCGGCGGTGACGTCAGCTGATTTGCTGACCGTTATCAATTTGTGACCTCCGCGATAATTAAGAACTTGCGACCGCCCGGAACCGATGAATCGGCTCCGGGCGGTTGCCGTATCTCAGGCTGTCAGTAGACCCGAGTCGCGGATGGCTTCGGCCAGTGGCTCCAGCACGGCGGGGTCATGCGGCTGGGGGATGTAGATGATCGCGAGGTCCAGGCCTTCGGCAGCCAGGCCCGCAGCCTCGTCGACCACCTTGCGGTAGTCCCGGTCCTGGCCGAGCCGAACGTGCGCCGACAGGGTGATCTCCTTGGGGTCCCGGCCGATGTCGGCACAGTGTGCGGCGAGCACGTCGCGCTTGCGGGCGAACTCCTCCGGTGGTCCACCGACGAAGTTCCAGTGGTCGGCGTACTTGGCGGTGATCTTGAGGGTGCGCTTCTCGCCGCTACCGCCGATGCAGAACGGCGGGTGCGGCTGCTGCGGGCCCTTCGGCTCGTTGCGAGCGTCCTTCAGCTGATAGAACTTGCCGTCGAACGTCGTGGTCTCCTGCGTGAGCAGTCCCTTGAGCACAGCGCAGGCCTCCTCGAAGCGGTCGAACCGCTCTTTGATCGAGCCCAGCTCGATGCCGTAGGCGCCGGACTCCTCCTCGTTCCAGCCGGCGCCGATGCCGAGCTCCAGCCGGCCGTTCGAGACGATGTCCAGCGCCGAGGCCATGTTGGCCAGCACCGCCGGGTGCCGGTAGTGGATGCCGGTGACCAGAACGCCGACCCGCAGTCGTTTGGTGGCCTGCGCCAGCGCGGTCAGGGTGACCCAGCCTTCCAGGCACGGGCCGCTGGAGTCGGAGAAGATCGGATAGAAGTGGTCGAAGGTCCAACCGGACTCGAACGCGTCGATATCGTCGGCGGCCTGCCAAACGGCGAGCATGTCCGACCAGGTGGTGTCTTGCGGTGAGGTTTTGAAGGCGAATCGCACGCTTATTGAAACTAGTCACGACAGGCGACTAATTCCTGTGAGTTTCCTCGGCGCGTTGGCAGACTGGACGACATGGACCCGGTGGCCGCGCTGCGTGAGATCGCCTTCTACAAGGACCGTGCGCGTGAGGAATCCCGACGCGTCATGGCCTACCGCAAAGCCGCCGACGTCGTGGAGGCGCTGACTCCCGAACAGCGCGAGAAGCTGGGCCGCGTCAACGGCTGGCAGACGCTGGCGGGTGTCGGGCCCAAGACCGCCGCCGTGATCGCCCAGGCGTGGGCCGGGCATGAGCCCGATGCGCTGGTGCAACTCCGCACTGCGGCAGCCGATTTGGGTGGGGGAGCGCTGCGTGCGGCGCTGAAAGGGGATCTGCACCTGCACTCCAACTGGTCCGACGGATCGGCGCCGATCAGCGAAATGATGGCCACCGCACAGCGTTTGGGGCACGAGTACTGCGCGCTCACCGATCACTCGCCGCGGTTGACCGTGGCGAACGGCCTCAGCGCGGACCGGCTCCGGCAGCAGCTGGACGTCATCGACGAAATCCGGGCCCGGTTCGCGCCGATGCGCATTCTCACCGGCATCGAGGTCGACATCCTCGACGACGGCTCGCTGGACCAGGAACCCGAATTGTTGGAGCGGCTCGACGTGGTGGTGGCCAGCGTGCACTCCAAGCTGTCCATGGACGCCGCCGCGATGACACGTCGGATGGTCCGCGCGGTGTCCAGCGGCCGGGCCAACGTGCTGGGCCATTGCACCGGCCGGCTTGTCGAGGGCTCGCGCGGTACCCGGCCGGAATCGAAGTTCGACGCGGCCGCGGTGTTCGCGGCCTGTGCGGCCAACGATGTTGCAGTGGAGATCAATTCGCGCCCCGAACGGCGCGACCCGCCGACTCGGCTGCTGAACCTCGCGTTGGAAACCGGCTGTCTGTTCTCCATCGACACCGATGCCCATGCGCCCGGCCAGCTCGACTTCCTCGGTTACGGAGCGCAACGGGCCCTGGATGCCGGTGTGCCGCAGGAGCGCATCGTCAACACGTGGCCGGTCGAGCGATTGCTGTCCTGGGCCGCCGCGTAGCGTCGGGCCCATGGTTCTCGGTACCGCGACCGTCATCACGCTCTTCGCCGCCGGCCTGATCTTCCTGCTGGCGCTGATCCTGGGCATCTGGAAGTACCGGCAGATGGCCGCGGGCCCGGACCATCTGGCGCACCCCTACGTGGACATCGCGCACCGGGCGGCGCTGATGTACTCGTTCTCCACCCTGCTGGTTGCGGTGTTCGTGCAGCTCAGTGCCTGGCCGATGTGGGTGAACCTCACGGCGGCAATGGTTTTGGTGTTCTTCTTCGTCGGCGCGATCGCCGCCTACATCCAGCACGGCTTCCGGCAGGACACCACCAACCAGTTCGCGCACCCCAGCGGTGGTCTGCACGCCGGCATGATGGCGCTGATCGTCGGTGAGGTCGGCGGATTTCTGGTACTGCTATCGGGTTTCGTGGTTGCGCGGTTCTGAACTCGGCGTGCGGGCATACTCATTCACCATGGCTGGTCGATCGACGCCGCGGTGGGCTGCACTGCTCACTGCGGCGTGCGTTCTGACTTCGTGCTCGGTGCACATCGGCGGCGGGGTGACGACCATGTCCAAAGCCCAGCTGGAGAAGACGGTCAAGGACAAGCTGGGCACCAAGACCGCATCGACCATCGATTCCGTGGTGTGCGACGGCGGTATCGAGGGCAAGGTCGGCGCGGCTCAGACGTGCACTGTGGTCACCGGCGCGAAGTCTCGCCGTGCGATGGTGACGGTCGCCGATATCCGTGGGTCGGACATCGCGCTCAGCATCGAAATCATTCCCGGGCAGTGACCCTGCGCGACTGCCTGCTGCAGCTGAACAGCCCGGCACGCCCGTGGCTCATCCGCGACGGTGCTCCGGAGGGTGTCGACCTCGTGGCCGAGTGGAAGTCCGCCGATCCGGACTGGCGGCAGGTGCTCGAAGACCTCGCGGTGGCGCTGACGTTCCAGATCCATCTACGACTGGATGTCGAGAACCGGCTCCTGCACGCGGTGGATCACCTGGTCGAGTGGCGGCAGGATGCCGACGGCCAGTGGATCGAGTGCCACGACACCGGTGATCTGCAGCTGTTCTGGTCGGGCAACTCGAACTGCATGCACCACCTGATCACGACCGACGACATCAAGCTCCCGATTCAGCAGTGCGTCGCCGACGCGGGGTGGACGTATCGCGTGGGTTAGTCCAGAACCGGGGGCGACGGTGCTGCCGGTCAGACCTCGTCGGAGAAATCGGCCGTGATCCACCGGTCGGGGCGAACGGTGAACAGGACCGTCGCTACGCCCGCCATCGAGCGGACGAACTCGCGCCCGGCCTCCTCGCCCAGATAGCGGATCGCGATGGCCTCACGCGCGCTTTCCGGCGCCGGCGTGGTGGTGTCGATGACGGTGCCTTCGACTATGACGTACTGGTACGGCGGTTCCTCCCGCTGGACCACGAGGGAGACGACGCCCGCCTGCTGGATGAGCTTTGCTTTGCGGCTGCCGGCGCCGGTGTTGATCCGTATCACCCCGTCGGGCGTGTAGTCGTACCAGATCGGGACGCTCGCCGGTGGGCGGCCACCTTCGGCGGCGACAGCCAGCACCGCTACGTGCTTGTCGGCGAGGAACTGTTCGCGCTCTGCTTCGGTCAGGTTTCTCGGCATGAACCGGGCAACATCGCGTCGCCGCGCGCTATTCCGGCAACATCGGCATTTCCCAGCCGGGGTCCTTGCCGACGAGCACCCCGCGGGTCAGGCAGGCGTTGCCGAACTTCTGACGCACCAAGTCGACGGCGCAGTCCACCGCGGCGGTGTCGGGCTCGCCGTCGAACGGCAGCTCGAGCTGTTCGGTGCCGTCGTTGTCGACGTTCGACACGGAGAACCCCAGCAGGGTCAGCCCCCGCTCGGCGATCAGCGGGCCCGCGTCGGTGACCAATCCGCGTGCGGCCGTGAGGATTTCATCGGTCGACGCCGTCGCGCGGCGCATGGTGTGCGACCGGGTGGCGCGACTATAATCGTCGAACCGCAGCCGCAGGATCACCGTGCGTCCGGTCCGTCCGCTGCTGCGCATGCGGCGGGTGATCCGGTCGACCAGGTTGATGATCATTGCGTCGATGTCGTTGTCGGACATGGTGTTTCCGCGCCGTCCGACCGCGCGCTGGGCACCGACGGAGCGGCGACGAACGCCGGTGGTCACGCGCCTGCGGTCGATGTTGTGCGACAACGCGAACAGCTGTCGTCCCATGGCCGCGCCCACCATGGCGCCCAGTTCGGACTCGGTCAGGGCCGCGACGTCGGCGACGGTCTCGACTCCGTGTGTGCGGAGTTTATCCGCGGTCTTGGCGCCGACACCCCAAAGATGTTGCACGGGAAGCGGATGCAGAAAAGCCAGCTCGCGGTCCGGCGGCACCAGCAGCAGCCCGTCGGGCTTGGCCTCCCGGCTCGCGACCTTGGCCAGGAATTTGGTGCGGGCGATGCCGACCGTGATCGGCAACCCGACGCGCTCACGGACCGCCTCGCGCAGCGCGGCGCCGATCTGCACCGGGGTGCCCGATACCCGGCCGAGGCCGCTGACATCGAGGAACGCCTCGTCGACCGACAGTGGTTCGACGAGCGGCGTGGTGTCATGAAAAACCTTGAAGACCTCTCGGCTCGCCTCCGAATAGGCGGACATCCGGGGTGGCACGACGATGGCCTGTGGGCACAAGCTGCGGGCCTGGTGCCCGCCCATCGCGGTGCGCACACCGAAAGCCTTGGCTTCGTAGCTGGCGGCGAGCACGACGCCGGCCCCGACGATCACGGGGCGGCGGCGCAGCGCGGGATTGTCCCGCTGCTCCACCGAGGCATAGAACGAGTCGAGGTCGGCGTGCAGGATCGCTGCTTGAGTGTCCGACACGAACATATGTTCGCACAGACGTTCGATCAGCGGTAGGTCAACTGCCGTAGATGCTGGTCAGCCAGATGTGGGACAGGGTGTTGACGACGTCGTCGTGGGCGACGGCCCCGGGTTCGCCGGCGAGGGTGGCCATGATCATGCGCTCGTTCATCAGGTTGAGCGAGGTTGCCAGGTCTCGGGCGGGCAGAGTGTCGGGGGCGGCGCCGCGTGCGCGTTCCGCGCCGATCAGCGCGGCCGTCAGATTGATCCATTTCTGCATGAGGCCGGCCCAGAACTCGCGGAACTCGGGCACTGTTCTGACCGCCTCGACGCCGGCCCGGGCGGTGGCCGGGTGAGAGCCGAACGAGCTGAAGAAGATCTCGATTCCGTGCCGGATGGCCGCCTTGGGGTCGGTCGGCATGTCTTCCAGGGCGCCGTCGAAGCCGGTGTCGGCCCGCTTGATCAGCGGATCGAGCAGCGACAGAAGCACCGCTTCCTTGGACGAGAAATAGAAGTAGAACGTCGGCCGGGAGATGCCGGCGCCTTTGGCCAGGTCATCGACGGAAATCTCGGAGAAGGAGCGCTGCTCGAGGAGGGTGGTCGCGGTGGCCAGAATGGCCGCTTCGCGGTCGTCGCCCGAGGGTCGGGCCGCGCGTCGACCCCGGGGGGACCGGGTCTGTGCGGCGGTACTCACGCGGCTGAGCCTAACACTGCGTTGGGGTTTTTCGACAGACCGTTGAC
>NZ_VTGY01000035.1 GCF_009729075.1 Mycolicibacterium sp. CBMA 226
GTCCCCGTCCGGGTGGTGGCCCGCGTCCCGGCGGTGCCGGTGGCGGCGGTAACTACCGCGGCGGTGGCGCCGGTGGTGGCGCAGGTGCTGGTGCCGGTGCCGGTGGCGGCGGCTTCCGTGGTCGTCCCGGTGGTGGCGGCGGCGCTCCCGGTGGCGGTGGCCCCGGTGGTGGTGGCGGCGGTCGCCCCGGTCAGCGCGGCGGTGCCGCGGGTGCTTTCGGGCGTCCCGGTGGCGCGCCCCGTCGTGGCCGTAAGTCGAAGCGCGCAAAACGCGCCGAATACGAGAACATGCAGGCGCCGATCGTCGGTGGCGTGCGGTTGCCGCACGGCAACGGCGAGGTCATCCGCCTCGCTCGCGGCGCGTCGCTGAGTGACTTCGCCGAGAAGATCAACGCCAACCCGGCTTCGCTGGTGCAGGCGCTGTTCAACCTGGGTGAGATGGTGACCGCCACCCAGTCGGTGGGCGATGAGACCCTCGAGCTGCTGGGCAGCGAGATGAACTACGTCGTGCAGGTCGTGTCCCCGGAGGACGAGGACCGCGAACTGCTCGAGTCGTTCGACCTCACCTACGGCGAGGACGCCGGCGACGAGGACGACCTGGCCAGCCGGCCGCCGGTGGTCACCGTCATGGGCCACGTCGACCACGGTAAGACGCGACTGCTGGACACCATCCGTAAGGCGAACGTCCGTGAGGGCGAAGCCGGTGGCATCACGCAGCACATCGGCGCCTACCAGGTGCTGACCGAGCTGGACGGCAACGAGCGTCTGGTGACGTTCATCGACACCCCGGGTCACGAGGCGTTCACCGCCATGCGTGCCCGCGGTGCCAAGGCCACCGACATCGCGATCCTGGTGGTCGCCGCCGACGACGGCGTCATGCCGCAGACGGTGGAGGCAATCAACCACGCGCAGGCCGCTGACGTGCCGATCGTGGTGGCGGTCAACAAGATCGACAAGGAAGGCGCGGATCCGCAGAAGATCCGGGCGCAGCTGACCGAGTACAACCTGGTGGCCGAGGAGTACGGCGGCGACACCATGTTTGTCGACATCTCGGCCAAGCAGGGCACCAACATCGACGGGCTGCTCGAAGCGGTGCTGTTGACCGCGGATGCCTCGCTGGACCTGCGGGCCAACCCCGACATGGAGGCCCAGGGTGTGGCCATCGAGGCGCACCTGGACCGCGGTCGCGGCCCGGTCGCCACGGTGCTCATTCAGCGCGGCACGCTGCGCGTCGGCGACTCGATCGTCGCCGGCGACGCCTACGGCCGCGTCCGCCGCATGGTCGACGAACACGGCGAAGACGTCCATGAGGCGTTGCCGTCGCGTCCCGTCCAGGTCGTCGGTTTCACCTCGGTGCCCGGCGCAGGTGACAACCTGTTGGTCGTCGACGAGGACCGCATCGCCCGGCAGATCGCCGACCGGCGCAGCGCGCGCAAGCGCAACGCGCTGGCCGCACGCTCGCGCAAGCGCATCAGCCTGGAAGACCTGGATTCGGCGCTGAAGGAAACCAGCCAGCTGAACCTGATCCTCAAGGGCGACAACTCGGGCACCGTCGAGGCGCTCGAGGAGGCCTTGATGGGCATCCAGATCGACGACGAGGTGGAACTGCGCGTCATCGACCGCGGCGTCGGTGGTGTCACCGAGACCAACGTCAACCTGGCTTCGGCCTCGGACGCGATCATCATCGGCTTCAACGTCCGTGCCGAGGGCAAGGCGACGGAGCTGGCGAACCGTGAGGGTGTCGAGATCCGGTACTACTCGGTGATCTACCAGGCCATCGACGAGATCGAGAGCGCGCTCAAGGGCATGCTCAAGCCGGTCTACGAGGAGAAGGAGCTCGGCCGCGCCGAGATCCGCGCCATCTTCCGGTCGTCGAAGATCGGCAACATCGCTGGTTGCCTCGTGCAGTCGGGCCTCATGCGGCGTAACGCCAAGGCCCGCCTGCTGCGCGACAACATCGTCATCGCCGAGAACCTCACGGTGTCTTCGCTCAAGCGCGAGAAGGACGATGTCACCGAGGTCCGCGAAGGTTACGAATGCGGTCTGACGCTGACGTACAACGACATCAAGGAAGGCGACGTCATCGAGACGTACGAACTCGTCGAGAAGGCTCGTACTTAGTGATGAGCGCTTGCGCGAAGAACAGAGGGCAGTGTGGCTGATCCAGCCAGAGCGAAAAGGTTGGCCAAGCGCATTTCGACGATCGTCGCTTCGGCGATCGAATACGAGATCAAGGATCCGCGGCTCGACGGCGTGACGATCACCGATGCCAAGATGACCGGTGATCTGCACGACGCCACGCTGTACTACACGGTCATCGGGACCAGCCTCGACGAGGAGCCGGATTACGCCGGTGTCGCGGCTGCCCTGGAGAAGGCCAAGGGTGCGTTGCGCTCGAAGGTCGGTGCGGGAACCGGAGTCCGGTTCACCCCGACGCTGACTTTCGAGCGCGACACCGTGCCCGATGCGGCTCTGAAAATGGAGGAGCTGCTGGCCCGGGCTCGTGCCGCTGACGAGGACGTGGCGCGCATCCGCGAGGGTGCCAAGCACGCCGGTGACGCCGATCCGTACCGTGTGGTGGTGGACAGCGATTCCGAGGATGCAGGTGACGGCGATCGAACCGACGACTGAGATTCGGCCACAGGGCGCGCGGGTTGACGCGCGCGGTGCGGCCGACTTACTCGGTGCGGTCGACAGCGTCAGCGTGGTCGCCCACGTCTACCCTGACGCCGACACCATCGGCGCGGGCCTGGCGCTCGCATTGGTGCTGAGCGAAGCCGGTAAGGATGTGCAGGTCGGATTCGCCGCTCCTGCGACCGTGCCGGATTCGCTGCAGACCCTGCCCGGTGGGCATCTGTTGGTGCCGCCGGACCAGATGCGTCCCGACGCCGACCTGGTGGTCACAGTCGACATCCCGAGTGTGAACCGGCTGGGGTCGCTGGCCAAGCTGGCCGATCCCGGACGGCAGGTGCTGGTGATCGATCACCACGCCTCGAACCGGTTGTTCGGTACCGCGAATTTCGTTGACCCGTCGGCAGATTCGACCACCATGCTGGTGGCCGAACTGCTGGACGCGTGGGGCAAGCCGATCGAGCTGCCGGTGGCGCACTGCCTCTACGCAGGGCTGACCACCGACACGGGCTCGTTCCGGTGGGCCAGTCCCCGGGCGTATCGGCTCGCGGCGCGGCTGCTCGACATCGGCGTCGACAATGCCGCGGTCAGTCGCGCGCTGCTGGACACGCACCCGTACTCGTGGCTGCCCATGCTGTCCCGCGTGCTGTCGACGGCGTGCCTGGTGCCCGACGCCGCCGGCGGCAAAGGCCTGGTGTACGCCGTTGTGTCGCACCAGGAATACGCGGCTGCCCGATCCGAAGAGGTCGAGAGCATCGTGGACATCGTGCGGACCACGTCCGAGGCCGAGGTGGCCGCTGTGCTCAAAGAGATCGAGCCGGGGCAGTGGTCGGTGTCCCTGCGGGCGAAGACCCAAGTCGACGTGTCGGTGTTGGCCAGTTCGTTCGGTGGCGGCGGTCATCGCTTCGCGGCGGGCTACTCACCGACCGGCACCGCCGACCACGTCGTCGCGGCCCTCATCGCCGCGCTGTCATAGCTCGCCATTGCCCGTGCCAGCCCCTTTCCCGCGAGCGTGCGCGTCTGTACCCCAACACGCCGCGTCAGGCGTGCATTTCCGTCGCGCTCGTCGGCGACGAGGGTGCGCGTCATGACCACAGAGGTGACCGGCCGTCGCATCGCGGGGCTGGCTTTCCCGGCGCTCGGGGTGCTGGCCGCCGAGCCGATCTATCTCCTGCTGGACACTGCGGTCGTCGGCCGGTTGGGCGCGTTGCCCTTGGCCGGGCTGGCGGTCGGCGGGCTGATTCTGAGCCTGGTCGGGTCGCAGCTGACGTTCCTGTCGTACGGCACGACGTCGCGGTCGGCCCGGAGCTTCGGTGCGGGCGACCGGGCCGGTGCGGTCGGAGAAGGGGTGCAGGCCACCTGGCTGGCGCTGGCCCTCGGCGTGGTGATCGTCGTCTTGGTGCAGGCGCTCGCGCCATTTCTGCTCACGGCCATCGCCGGGCCTCGTGGCGGCATCGCCGAGACCGCGCTGCCGTGGCTGCGGGTCGCGATCCTGGCCGTGCCGGCAATCCTGATGTCCATGGCCGGCAACGGCTGGCTGCGGGGCGTGCAGGACACGGTGCGGCCGCTGCGGTATGTGCTTGTCGGCGTGGGTATTTCGGCGATGCTGTGCCCGTTGTTGGTCTTCGGGTGGCTCGGCTTGCCACGGTTCGGTCTGACGGGCTCGGCGGTGGCGAACCTCGTGGGGCAGTGGATCGCCGCGGCGCTGTTCGGGTATGCGCTGCTGTCCGAACGGGTTTCGCTGCGGCTCCGGCCCGACGTACTGCGCGCTCAACTGACCATGGGCCGTGACCTGGTGCTGCGGTCCCTGGCGTTCCAGGTGTGTTTCCTGTCCGCCGGTGCGGTCGCCGCCCGGTTCGGTGCGGCCGCCGTCGCCGCGCATCAGGTGGTGCTGCAGCTGTGGAATTTCCTTGCGCTGGTGCTGGATTCGCTGGCCATCGCGGCGCAATCGCTGGTCGGTGCGGCCCTTGGAGCGGGGGAGCCGGCGCACGCCAAGACGGTGGCGCGGCGGGTGACGGTCTACTCGGCCGCCGCGGCGACGGTGCTGGCGTTGGTGTTCGCGCTGGGCGCTGGTGTGCTACCGGCTGTGTTCACCGCCGACCACGCGGTGCGGGCGCAGATCGGCATCCCGTGGTGGTTCATGGTGGCCCAATTGCCCATCGCCGGAATTGTTTTCGCCCTCGATGGGGTGCTGCTCGGCGCCGGTGACGCGAAGTTCATGCGCAACGCCACCCTGATCAGCGGACTCGTCGGCTTCCTGCCGTTGATCTGGTTGTCCCTGGCGTTCGGCTGGGGCCTGGCCGGTATCTGGTCCGGCCTGAGCACGTTCCTGGTGCTGCGGCTGCTGTTCGTCGGCTGGCGTGCGCTGTCCGGCCGCTGGGCTTGAGCACGTCTCCCGCGAGCGACCGCGTCTGCACCCGACACGCCGTGTTTTTCGTGCAAGAACGTCCCGCTCATCGCCGATGAGCGGGACGTTCTTGCACAGCTGGAGCGAGGTAACTACACCTGGGTGCGGCCGCGCTGCATGACTGCGTCGCGGTTGGCGGCGATGTCGTTGCCGCTGGACGCGTCCATCCACTTGCGGGCCGACGCGGCTTCGATCCACAGGCCGGCGTCGGTCTGCGAGCCGTCGATCTTGTGGTACGAGTCCAGCAGCGCCCGCACGGCGTTCTGGTTGTTGCCGACGATCGAGGCCGCGATGCGGCGCGCGGTCGGGAGCAGTTCGTCGTGCGGGACCACCTCGGTGACCAGGCCGGCTCGCAGCGCCTCAGTCGCAGACAGGTAGTCGCCAGTCAGGCTCATCCGGCGCGCCAGTCCGACGCCTGCCTTCTGCGGCAGCCGCACACTGAGACCCCAGGTTGGCAGGAGGCCCACGCGGGCATGGGTGTCGGCGAACTTCGCGTTCTCGGAGGCGATCAGGATGTCGCAGTACAGCGCCAGTTCGAGGCCACCGGTGACGACCGCGCCGTTGATGGCACCGATCACGGGCTTGGTCATGTTGGGCCACTTGGGCGAGATGTCCGGGAGGTCCGCGCCTTCGCCGAGTTCCTTGAGATCCAGGCCGGCGCAGAACACCGGGTCGGCGCCCGTCAGGATCACCACATCGACGTCCGGGTCGGCCTCGGCCTGGCGCAGCGCGCCGTAGAAGGCATCACGCAGTTCGTAGGACAGCGCGTTCCGGGACTTGGGCCGGTTCAGCGTCAGGGTGCGAACCCGGTCGGTGGTGTCGATCAGTAGGACGTCGGTCACGTTGGCTCCTTGCTTGGCGGTCACCCACCGACACCGTAACTTGTGGCTCGCACGCGCCTATCGTGGAGGCCATGTGCCGCAACATCACCGAACTGCGTGGCCTGGAACCGGCCGCCACGGCCGAGGAGATCGAGGCCGCCGCGCGCCAGTACATCCGCAAGGTCAGCGGGATCACCCGTCCCACCGCCGCCAATGTCGACGCTTTCGAAGCCGCAGTCGCCGAGGTCACGGCCGTCACCGAGCGACTGCTGAACCAGCTGCCGGCCCGGCGCCAGCCACCCAAGACCGTGCCGCCGCTGCGGCGGCCCGAGGTGCAGGCGAGGTTGGCCGCCAAGTGAATTCGCCCGCGCTCAAAGAGTGGGGCGCGGCGGTGCAGGCGCTACTCGACGGCCGCCAGACGGTGCTGCTGCGCAAGGGCGGGATCGGGGAGAAGCGTTTTCAGGTATCGGCGCCGGAGTTCGTGTTCTTCCCGACGGTCGAGCATAGCCACGCGGAACGGGTCCGGCCCGAGTTCACCGACCTTCTCGACCGCGCCGCCGGAGACAGCACCGAAACCGAGGTGGTTCTGCGCGCCGGCGCGAAAGTCGTTGCCGCCGTGGCAGTTGAGCGTCCAGAACAGCTGGATGCCATCGCCGATCTGCACATCTGGACCGCGCAGTCTGTTCAGAACGACCGGCTGGATTTCCGGCCCCGGCACCGGCTGACGGTCCTGGTGGTGCAGGCGAAACCGCTCGCGGCACCGGTGCGGTTGCCGCGCAGGCCGGACTACGCGGGCTGCCGCAGCTGGGTGGACCTGCCGGTCACACCTGAGTGGGGCCGGCCGGTGCACGACGACGCAGTACTGGCCGCCGTTGCCCAGCGGGTGCGTGCCTCAGTCGGCTGACAGGGCCACCGCCGGCAGCAGCAGCCGCGACGTCCCGCCCGCGCCGTGATGCACCGTGTGCGTCGCCGGCACCATGCGCTCACCGGAGACGACGGGCTCGCCGGTGCCGAGGTTGCGGTCATACCTCGGGTGGCAGCCGCCTGCGATGACCACCCGCAGCCGCGACCCGGCCGGGATCCGGTGCGCGACGGCGTCGAGCTCGAGCCGGAGGGTCTCGGGTTCGTCCGAAGGTGTTGTGAGCCGGCGGAATCCATCGCTGACGTTGCGGGACTTACCCTTTGCGTCGACGACGCTGAGCCGGACGAAGATGTCCCGGTATCGGTTGTCGCAGGACTGAGCCAGCTCGACCACCGGGTTGCCGACGAGGTACAGGTCGTCGACGAGCGGCTCACCGGTGAAGTCGACGACGTCGGGCCGCCGGCTGAGCGCAGAGTCCTCCTGGTAACCCGCAGCCGACGACAGCAGCCGACCGCCCAACGTGGGCGTCGGCGCGGCCGGATCGAAGGTGAACCGCGACGGGGGCGCCGTGTCGGCGGGCACGGTCGGGCCGAGCCGGTGTGCGGGCTGTAGGTACAGCTCGAGTTCGGTGGCAGCCGGTGGCCAGTCCGGCATCGCCAGCCAGCTCTGCCCGTTGACCTCGACCCGGACGGCCGCGCGTTCGGATGCCGGGGCGCGCTCGGCCAGGTGGGCGTCGAGCCAGGCCAGTGATTCGCGCAGCACCGTCGCGCCACCACGCGTCATCACCTGGGTGTGGGTCCACGATCCGATGGTCACCGCTGTCGGCACGCCGCGCGACTTCAGGCGCTGAAACTGCGTCAGGGTTTGTTCCAGGAACAAGTCCTGCCACCCGCCGATGAGCAGCACCGGCACGTCGACCTTGTCGAGCGTGTCGCTGAACGCCATCTTCTCCCAGAACGGGTCGGTGCCGTCAGGATGGCTCAGCCACGATTCGTACCAGGGTGCCCCGGAACCGAGCAGCCGACGTGCGGCGGCCCCCGCGGGTGCCTGTGTGTGGGTACGGGCGACCAGGCGTGGTGCCAGGAACCGCCGGGCCAGCACGGCCAGCGGCGGATCTTCCTGGTGCGCCATCATGTCGCTCCAGCCCAAGAAGTTGTCGAGCGTGAATGATCCTGTACCCCAAGTTGATTCGGCGAAATTGTGCGGGCCGACCATGATGATCGCGGCCTTCAGTTCGGGCGGGGGTTCGGTGAGCAGTGCCCACTGGGTGAAGCCCAGGTACGACAACCCCATCGTGGCGAAGGACCCGGTGAACCACGGTTGGTCACGCAACCAGGCGGCGGTGTCCACGGCGTCGGCGATCTCGTTGACCATCGGTTCGAAGTCGCCGCCGGAGCCGAACGTGCCGCGCACACTCTGCAGCAGAACGTGATACCCGCGGCGGGCGTACGCCGCACCGAATACCGGGCCGAACGGGAAGCCGCGACCATAGGGGCACCGCACCAACAGGGTGCCCACGGCGGTGCCGGTGGGGGCGTAGTGGCTGCCGACCAGTTCGACGCCGTCACGCATCGGGGTCATGACGCGACTGACGGTGTAGTCGGTCGTCGGCGGCGGGACGTCGAGGATGCGGCTCAGCAACCGGGAGCCGAGATGGGCGATGCGGGAGCTCACCCTTCGGAGGGTACCGATCCGTACCGGTCGGCGCCGTGCCCGCTGGTGCAGCCGGAAATTAGAACTTGTAGAACGGCACCAGCTGGTTGGCGCGCTGCAGGTTGGTCTGCAGGCAGTCCGGTCGGTCCGGTGACTCGATCGGCGAGTAGAACAGTGACTGGTTGATCAGCCCGTAGCTGGTCTTGAAAGTGATCATGCAGGTCACCCACCAGCGGTCATTCCAGTCGGTCGGCTTCATGATCCAGTACTGCGCGGCGCGGTGACCGGCGATGTTGAGCTCGACGGCGTCGGCGGGCAGCGTCTGCTCGTAGGTGCGCCAGACGATCGGCTCGACAGCCATCTGGTAGTTGCCGGCGTCGTAGTGGCAGCGGAGGCCGTCCTCATGGTCGGGCGGGGTCAAGCCCAGACCCATGGCGTTGATGGCGTCGAGGGGGATCTGGTCGCAAGGATCGAACGGGCTCGGGTTCGTCGTGGCGATGATTGGCGACTTGATGGTGCTGCTGACCGGGGCCATCGGGGCGGAAGTCGAACGCAAGTCGACGGCGTTACCGCCGGTGGGCGTCACGGGGTTGGTCTGTGTGACCACCACACCTGCTGTCACGAGCGCACACAGCGCCGACAACAGACGCAGTTTCCCGGCCATCGCTGCCATGAGACCCCTTAAATCCGAGCAATACTGCGGGGAGTCTACAAGTCGCCTGCGTCACACCGGACAGGATGGGAGAACCTGTTCTAGTTTCTCCCGCTGCGCGGGACGGATGGCACGACAACGGGGGTTGCTACCGCCCAAGTACCCTGGATTTTTGTGTCGACCCAGCCGACCCTTTGGGCAATCAGTGACCTGCACATCGGGCACACCGGAAACAAGCCGGTCACCGAGTCGCTGCACCCGGCCTCACCGGACGACTGGCTGATCGTCGCCGGTGACGTTGCCGAGCGCACCGACGACATCCGGTGGTCCCTGGACCTGCTGCGCAAGCGCTTCGCCAAAGTGATCTGGGTACCGGGCAACCACGAACTGTGGACCACCAACAAGGACCCGATGCAGATTTTCGGGAAGGCCCGCTACGACTACCTGGTCGACATGTGCGACCAGATGGGCATCGTGACGCCTGAACATCCGTTCCCGGTCTGGACCGGCCCGGGTGGCGCGGCGACCATCGTGCCGATGTTCCTGCTGTACGACTACAGCTTCCTTCCCGCCGGCACCGCGACGAAGGCCGAGGGGCTGGCGCTGGCCAAGGAGCGCAACGTCGTCGGCACCGACGAGTTCCTGCTGTCGAGCGAGCCCTACGCCACCCGGGACGCGTGGTGCCGCGACCGGCTGAACATCACCCGCAAGAAGCTCGACGACCTGGACTGGATGGAGTCGACCATCCTGGTCAACCACTTCCCGCTGGTGCGCGAACCCTGCGACGCCATGTTCTACCCGGAGTTCTCGCTGTGGTGCGGCACCACGGCGACCAAGGACTGGCACACCCGCTACAACGCCATCTGCTCGGTGTACGGCCACCTGCACATCCCACGCACCACGTGGTATGACGGCGTTCGCTTCGAGGAAGTGTCTGTCGGCTACCCGCGAGAGTGGCGGCGCCGCAAGCCGTATCGGTGGATGCGACAAATCCTGCCGGACCCCCAGTACCCACCGGGCTACCTCAACGACTTCGGTGGTCACTTCCAGATCACGCAAGAGATGCGGGAGCACGCACAGCGGATGCAGGACCGGATCAATTCGAGGCGGTTGTGATGAGCGACGCGCTGCTGACGCAGGTGCTGCCGGACGTGGTGGCCACCGCCGAGAGGTATTCGGACGCGGTCGATCTCGTGCCACTGCCGGAGGAAGAGCCGCTGATCGCGCGGTCGGTGGCCAAGCGCCGCAACGAGTTCATCACCGTCCGGCAGTGCGCCCGTGAGGCGTTGGGTCAGCTGGGCATCGGCCCGGTCCCGATCCTCAAGGGGGACAAGGGCGAGCCGTGCTGGCCGGAAGGAATTGTCGGCAGCCTGACGCATTGTGAGGGCTTTCGTGGCGCCGTTGTGGCGCGGGCCGGGGAGGTGCGGTCGGTCGGTATCGACGCCGAGCCGCACGGGGTTCTGCCCAAGGGGGTGCTCGGCGCCGTCGCGCTACCGGCGGAGCAGAGTGCCATCGGAACGCTCGAAGGCGACCTGCACTGGGATCGAATCCTGTTCTGCGCCAAGGAGGCGACGTACAAGGCCTGGTTTCCGCTGACGCACCGCTGGCTGGGTTTCGAGGACGCGCACATCACCTTCGAGCTGGATTCGTCGGGGAGCTCTGGCACGTTCCTGTCCCGCATCCTCATCGACCCGGCGGCCGAGTCGGGACCGCCGCTGACCGAACTGCCCGGGCGTTTCACCGTGTCGAACGGCCTTGTCCTGACGGCGATCTCGCTGTGAAAGCGGCGTCGAAGCCGGCGCCGCCGCCGGGCCTCGTGATCGTCGACAAGCCCGCCGGGATGACGAGCCACGACGTCGTCGGCCGGTGCCGGCGGCTGTTCGGCACCCGGAAGGTCGGGCACGCGGGGACGTTGGACCCTATGGCCACCGGAGTGCTGGTGGTCGGCATCGAACGGGCCACCAAGATCCTCGGCCTGCTGACCGCCACCGACAAGACGTACGTTGCGACAATCCGTCTCGGCCAGACCACGTCGACCGAGGACGCCGAAGGGGAAGTGCTGGAGACGGTTTCGGCTGCCCACGTGACCGACGCGCAGATCGAAACCGCGGTGGCGGCGCTGCGGGGCGAGATCGACCAGGTGCCGTCGGCAGTCAGTGCCATCAAGGTCGGCGGCGAGCGCGCGTACAAGCTGGTTCGGGAAGGCAAGGCGCCCGAGTTGGCGGCGCGCCGGGTGCGGATCGAACGCTTCACGGTGGACGCGGTGCGGCGGGTCGAGGACTTCGTCGACGTGGACGTCACCGTGGACTGTTCGTCGGGCACCTACATCCGGGCGCTGGCCCGTGACGTCGGTGCCGCGCTCGGTGTCGGCGGGCACCTGACGGCGTTGCGGCGCACCAAGGTTGGCCGTTACGGTCTGGACGAGGCCCGCACCCTGGAGCAGCTGGCCGACGCCGCCGAATTGAGCTACTCGCTGGATGCGGCTTGCCTGCTGGGGTTCCCGCGGCGCGACCTGACCGACGACGAAACCGAGGACACCCGACACGGGCGGGCTCTCAAGCCGGCTGGTATCGACGGCACCTACGCCGCGACGGCTCCCGATGGGCAGGTGATCGCCCTGTTGGAGGACGGGCCCAAGCGCACCAGCAGCGTCGTGGTGCTGCGGCCGGCGACGCTCTGAAGGTCACTCGCCTTCGGCCGGAAGGGATTGCGCGCCGGATGGTTGGACCGGCGTGGTACCCGCCGCGTCC
Organism: Mycolicibacterium sp. CBMA 226; assembly: GCF_009729075.1. Classification (GTDB taxonomy): domain Bacteria; phylum Actinomycetota; class Actinomycetes; order Mycobacteriales; family Mycobacteriaceae; genus Mycobacterium. The sequence goes on from NZ_VTGY01000035.1 coordinate 11,776, forward strand.
AGAAGGCGTAGGGATTCGGGATCGAGCTGAATCGACCCGGCGGCGGCGTTGTCCTCGAGGTGGGCGATCGAGCGGGTACCGGCGATCAGCAGGGTGTTGGGCGACTGTGCCAACAGCCAGGCGAGTCCGACCTGCGCCGGCGTGGCATTGATCCGGGCCGAGACGGCGCGCACCGCGGGATCGTCGGCGACGCTGGGGAATCCGGGGAAGGCCGAGCCGAGCGGGAAGAACGGCACCCAGGCGATTCCCTCTTCGGCGCACAGGCGCAAGGTGTCCTCCTGCGCGCGGTCCAGCACGCTGTAGGCGTTCTGGACGCAGGTGATGCCGGCCGGCAGCGCGTGCCGCGCCAGCTCGACTGGCACTGCGCTGAGCCCGATGGCGCCGATCTTGCCTTCGTCGCGCAATGCGATCATCTCGGCCAACTGGTCGTCGACATCGACGATCTGATCGCCGTCGGCTTGCAGGCCTGGTCCCAGATCCAATCGGCGCAAGTTGACCACCGGAATCTGTTCCAGCCCAAGCTGATTCAGGTCCGACTCGACTGCCGCACGCAGCTCTGCGGGTTTCTGCGCGGCCGCCAGCGGCACTGGCCGGTCTGGGACGTGGACGGCTCCCACCTTGCTGACGATGACCAGGTCATCGCGGTATGGCCGCAGGGCCTGCCGGATCAGGGTGTTCACCGTTCCGCCGCCGTAGAACGATGCGGTGTCGATGTGATTGATGCCGAGTTCGACCGTGCGACGCAGTACCGCTACCGCGTCGTCAGGAGAGTTGGCGTCTTGAAGTTGCATGGCCCCGTATCCGATCCGGGCTACCGGTAGGCCACCGATCGAACCGAGTCCGCCTGGGTGTGCCGTATCGGACATCGTCGCTCCTCAACTGTCATCTTCTGCGATACTCAGGCGATTCGGAGGAACCTCCGGTTAACTCAAGATAGCAGAAACGGAGGAGCCTCCGCTATGGCCGAAGGTATCCGCGCCGATGCCCGCCGCAACCGTGAACGCATTCTGGAAGCGGCGGCGCTCGCGTTCGGCGCCGCCGACGGTCCGGTGTCGCTCGAGGCGATAGCGCGCGACGCCGGTGTTGGCATCGGCACGCTCTACCGGCATTTCCCGAGCCGGGAGGCGTTGGTCGAGGCGGTCTACCGTGCCGAACTTGCCGAGGTGGCCGCCACGGCTCAGGAACTGTTGCAGCTCCATCCACCCGTCGAGGCGCTGCGGCTGTGGATGGACCGGTACGCGATGTTCGTGGCCGCCAAGCGGGGCATGGCCGAATCACTGAAAGCGATCTTCGATTCGGGTGCGGTGACGGCGGGAGACACGCGGGCCCGAGTCGTCGGCGCGGTCAGCGCACTGCTGTCCGCCGGCGTCGGCGACGGCACCCTGCGCTCTGATGTAGCGGCGGACGACGTCGTCACCGGATTGCTCGGCATCATGCTCGTCAGCTCGTCGCCCGAGCAGTGCAGGCGGATGTTCGACCTGCTGCTGGCCGGGTTGGTGGCCACCCGCTGACCCGTTAGGCGACGACCCAGATCGCCTCGGCCGCAGGGCTTCCCAGGTCGACGGTGGTGGCGTCGGCGTTCGCGTCATCCGCGGCCGTGACGGCCACCGAGATCATCCCGGCGAAATCACGCCGTGCCACCACACGCAGATGTGAATCGAGCGTGATGCCGACGCTGTCGAAGTACCGCAGCATCTCGGGGTCGTGATCGGAAATCCGGGCCACCGTGCCGGCGTCACCGTCCGAACACGCGGACAGCTGGCGCGCCGGGGGAGTCGGGACCTGGCCGTCGGCCGCGGGAATCGGATCGCCGTGCGGGTCCCGCGTCGGGAAGCCGAGCTTGGCGTCGATGCGATCCAGCATCCGGTCCGACACCGCGTGCTCGAGCACCTCGGCCTCGTCGTGCACCTCGTCCCAGCCGTAGCCGAGCTCGCGCACCAGGAACGTCTCCATCAGCCGGTGCCGGCGGACCATGGCCAGCGCCGCACTGCGCCCGATGTCGGTCAGCGTCACCGCGCCGTATTTCTCGTGGTGCACCAGGCCCTGATCGGCGAGCTTGCGGATCGACTCGGAGGCCGTCGATGCCGATACCCCGATGCGCTCAGCCAGCATTTTCGTGCTGACTTTCTCGCGCGACCACTCCTGCGCGGTCCAGATGACCTTGAGGTAGTCCTGGGCGACCGGGGATAGATCTGGCGGGTTGCCAGCGTCGTCTGCAGGACTCACAGCACAAAGTTTAGGCAATCGTCACCTGATCCGGGGATCTCACGGTGCCTGCCGTAGCGGCGCGCCGTAGGCTTGCGGGCGTGCAACGCTGGCGTGGGCAGGACGAGATCCCCACGGATTGGGGCCGATGTGTGCTCACCATCGGGGTGTTCGATGGCGTACATCGTGGACATGCGGAGTTGATCAGCCACGCGGTGAAGGCCGGTCGGTCGCGCGGGGTGCCCACCGTGTTGATGACGTTCGATCCGCATCCGATGGAAGTGGTCCTGCCGGGTAGTCATCCCGCGCAGCTGACGACGCTGACCCGCCGGGCCGAACTGGTCGAGGAACTGGGCGTCGATGTCTTCCTCGTCATGCCGTTCACCACCGACTTCATGAAGCTGACGCCCGAGCGCTACGTGCACGAGCTGCTCGTCGAGCGCCTCCATGTGCTCGAGGTCGTGGTCGGCGAGAACTTCACCTTCGGCAAGAAGGCCGGCGGCAACGTGCCGCTGCTGCGCAAGGCCGGCGAGCGCTTCGGGTTCGCCGTCGAGGGCATCTCGCTGGTGGCCGAACATCACCAGGCCGAGACGGTCACGTTCTCCTCCACCTACATCCGGTCCTGCGTGGACGCCGGTGACATGGCGGCCGCGACCGAGGCGCTGGGCCGGCCGCACCGCGTGGAGGGCGTCGTCGTCCGTGGCGACGGCCGCGGCCGCGGGCTCGGCTTCCCGACCGCGAACGTCGCCCCGCCGATGCACTCGGCGATCCCCGCCGACGGCGTCTATGCCGCCTGGTTCACCGTCCTGGGGCACGGCCCTTCGGTCGGCACCGTGACGCCGGGGGAGCGCTACCAGGCCGCGGTGTCGGTGGGGACCAATCCGACGTTCTCCGGCCGCACCCGAACCGTCGAGGCCTTCGTGCTCGACACCGAGGCCGACCTGTACGGACAGCATGTGGCGGTCGATTTCGTCTCGCGCATCCGCGGCCAGGAGAAGTTCGATTCGGTGGACGACCTGATCGTGGCCATGGACCGTGATACCCAGCGGGCTCGCACGATTCTGGTTCCGCAGTAGCTTCCTGATAAACTGCCCGACGCGCGCGCTGCAGTTCGCGGTGGCCGTGCCCTCGTTGTTCTTCGCGGACCGAATTGATGGAGTTGTTTCGTGGCACTCACTGCCGAGCAGAAAAAAGAGATCCTGGGCCAGTACGGCCTGCATGAGACCGACACCGGTTCGCCGGAGGCTCAGGTCGCCCTGCTGACCAAGCGCATCTCGGACCTGACCGAGCACCTCAAGCAGCACAAGCACGACCACCACAGCCGGCGCGGCCTGCTGCTGCTGGTCGGCCGTCGCCGCCGGCTGCTCAAGTACGTCGCTCAGGTCGACGTCGCGCGGTACCGCTCGCTCATCGAGCGTCTGGGTCTGCGTCGCTGACGCAAGTCTGAAAAGAGCCACCGGTCTGCCACGCAGACTGGTGGTTTTTTCGTTGGGGGACGTCGACGAGTGTGAGGGCCATGTACAGATTTTCGCGATTTCCCGTGCGCAGCCCTCACACCGGTCGGTTTACCGCGCCGATCAGGCAAATCACCCCGGTGTAGCATGTATATGTTTTGGGCCAAGCGCTCAAAACGTCGGAACGTCACACAGCGTCCGCCTGAACCTCGTGGGGCGGTCTTCGGTAGTGGCTGCCGGGGCATACCCCCGGCCGCTTCGATCGACGGCCGTCAGCAGTTAGCGGGATGGTTTTCGGGTTTTCTGGATGCTCGCGTGTGACGATGCGACAGCTGTAACAAAGAGGAACCAGAAAAAACGGAAACCCGCATAGGGCGGGCCCGAGAGAGGTAATTGCGACATCCATGTCTGCAGTTGAAATTGAAGACGGCATTTTCGAGTCGACCGCCGTCATCGACAACGGGAGCTTCGGCACCCGCACCATCCGCTTCGAGACCGGCCGCCTCGCGCGTCAGGCCGCCGGCTCCGTCGTCGCCTACCTGGACGACGAGACCATGCTCCTGTCGGCCACCACGGCCAGCAAGAGCCCTAAGGATCACTTCGACTTCTTCCCGTTGACCATCGACGTCGAAGAGCGCATGTACGCCGCGGGTCGTATCCCCGGCTCGTTCTTCCGCCGCGAGGGCCGGCCCTCCACCGACGCGATCCTGACCTGCCGCCTGATCGACCGGCCGCTGCGCCCGTCGTTCGTCTCCGGCCTGCGCAACGAAATCCAGGTCGTCGTCACCGTGCTGAGCCTGGACCCCAAGGATCTGTACGACGTGCTGGCGATCAACGCCGCGTCCGCGTCGACCCAGATCTCGGGTCTGCCGTTCTCCGGCCCGGTGGGTGGCGTCCGCGTCGCCCTCATCGACGGCCAGTGGGTCGCCTTCCCGACTGTCGAGCAGCTGGAAACCGCTGTGTTCGACATGGTCGTCGCCGGGCGCGTAGTCGAGGGCGACGTCGCAATCATGATGGTCGAGGCCGAGGCCACCGACAACGTCATCGACCTGATCGCCGGTGGCGCGGGTGCTCCGAACGAGGCCGTGGTGGCCGAGGGCCTGGAGGCAGCGAAGCCGTTCATCGCCGCGCTGTGCAAGGCGCAGCAGGAGCTGCACGACGCCGCCGGTAAGGAGACCGCGGAGTACCCGCTGTTCCCCGACTACGCCGACGACGCCTTCCAGGCCGTCGCCGCCGTCGCAACCGACGCGCTGGCTCAGGCGCTGACCATCGCCGGCAAGCAGGAGCGCGATGATCGCACCGACGAGATCAAGGTCGAGGTGCTCAGCCGGTTGGCCGAAACCTTCGCCGGCCGCGAGAAGGAGATCGGCGCCGCGTTCCGCTCGCTGACCAAGAAGCTGGTGCGCCAGCGCATCCTGACCGACCACTTCCGCATCGACGGCCGTGGTATCACCGACATCCGGGCCCTGTCCGCCGAGGTCGCTGTGATCCCGCGGGCGCACGGCAGTGCGCTGTTCGAGCGCGGCGAGACCCAGATCATGGGTGTCACCACGCTGGACATGGTCAAGATGGCTCAGCAGATCGATTCGCTCGGTCCCGAGACCAGCAAGCGGTACATGCACCACTACAACTTCCCGCCGTTCTCGACCGGTGAAACCGGCCGCGTCGGTTCGCCGAAGCGCCGCGAAATCGGCCACGGTGCGCTCGCCGAGCGGGCCCTGATGCCGGTGCTGCCGAGCGTCGAGGAATTCCCGTACGCCATTCGTCAGGTCTCGGAAGCGTTGGGCTCCAACGGTTCCACATCGATGGGTTCGGTCTGTGCCTCCACCCTGGCACTGCTGAACGCCGGTGTGCCGCTGAAGGCCCCGGTCGCCGGTATCGCGATGGGTCTGGTGTCTGACGAGGTCGACGGCGAGACCCGCTATGTCGCGCTGACCGACATCCTGGGTGCCGAAGATGCCTTCGGTGACATGGACTTCAAGGTCGCCGGTACCAAGGATTTCGTCACCGCCCTGCAGCTGGACACCAAGCTGGACGGCATCCCGTCCAAGGTGCTGGCCGGTGCCCTGGCGCAGGCCAAGGACGCCCGTCTGACCATCCTCGACGTCATGGCCGAGGCCATCGACGAGCCGGACGAGATGAGCCCGTACGCGCCGCGCATCACCACCATCAAGGTGCCGGTCGACAAGATCGGCGAGGTGATCGGGCCCAAGGGCAAGGTGATCAACCAGATCACCGAGGAGACCGGTGCGAACATCTCCATCGAGGATGACGGCACCGTGTTCGTCGGCGCCTCGAACGGCGAGGCGGCGCAGGCGGCGATCGACAAGATCAACGCCATCGCCAACCCGCAGCTGCCCAAGATCGGTGAGCGGTTCCTCGGCACGGTGGTGAAGACCACTGATTTTGGGGCCTTCGTGTCCTTGCTGCCGGGTCGCGACGGTCTGGTGCACATCTCCAAGCTCGGCAAGGGCAAGCGCGTCGCGAAGGTCGAGGACGTCGTGAACGTCGGCGACAAGCTGCGCGTGGAGATCGCGGACATCTCCGCCGACAACCGTGGCAAGGGTCAGAAGATCTCGCTGATCCTGGTTGATGACGAGGCGGCGGCGGATTCGAACGCCGCCGACGCTGAGTCCGATACGGAGACTGCACCGGCAGATGCCGCGACTGCAAGCAACTAGTCACAAACTGCGTAACGGCCGGGGTTCTTCAGCTTCATCGCTGGAGGCCCCGGCCGCCGTGCGCAAGACCAATCTCCCCGGCGGGCTGCGAGTCGTCACCGAGCACCTGCCGCACGTGCATTCGGCGTCGGTCGGCGTGTGGGTCAATGTCGGTTCGCGCGACGAAGGCCCCAGTGTTGCCGGTGCCGCGCACTTCCTGGAACACCTGCTGTTCAAGTCGACCCCGACGCGCAGCGCCGTCGAGATCGCCCAGTCGATGGACGCGGTCGGCGGTGAGCTGAACGCCTTCACCGCGCGTGAGCACACGTGCTACTACGCCCACGTGCTGGACAGCGACCTCGAGCTCGCCATCGACCTGGTCTCCGACGTCGTGCTCAACGGTCGTTGTGCCGCAGCGGATGTCGAGCTGGAGCGCGACGTGGTGCTCGAAGAGATCGCCATGCGTGACGACGATCCCGAGGACACCCTCGCCGACGTCTTCCTCGGCTCCATGTTCGGTAACCACCCCGTGGGCCGGCCGGTGATCGGCAGCGTCGAATCGATCACGTCGATGACCCGCAACCAGCTGCACTCGTTCCACCTCCGCCGGTATACCCCGGACCGGATGGTGGTCGCCGTCGCCGGGAACGTCGATCACGACGAGGTTGTGTCCATGGTGCGCAAGCACTTTCGGCCGCATCTGGTGCGTGGCCGTAAGCCCGTGCCACCGCGCAAGGGAGCCGGCCGTGTACCGGGGACCCCGACGTTGCAATTCGTCAAACGTGACTCCGAGCAGACCCACATGTACCTGGGTGTGCGCACACCGGGCCGCAACTGGGAGCACCGCTGGGCCTTGTCGGTGCTCAACACGGCGCTCGGGGGCGGGCTGAGTTCCCGGCTGTTCCAGCAGATCCGGGAGAACCGCGGACTGGCCTATTCGGTGTACTCCACGATCGACACGTTCTCCGATGCCGGTGCGCTGTCGGTGTACTCGGCGTGCCTGCCGGATCGCTTCGACGAAGTGGTCCGGGTGACCACCGATGTGCTGGAAGATGTTGCGCGCGAAGGTATCACCGCAGACGAGTTGCGCATTGCCAAGGGTTCGATGCGTGGCGGTCTGGTGCTGGGGCTGGAGGATTCCGGTTCCCGGATGCACCGCATCGGACGCGCCGAGCTGAATTACGGCAACCACAAGTCGATCTCGGACACCCTCGCGTCGATCGACGCCGTCACCCTCGAAGAGGTCAATGCTGTTGCGCGCGACCTCCTGACGCGGTCCTTCGGTGCCGCGGTGCTCGGGCCGCAGTCCAAACGCTCACTGCCCAAGCAGCTGCGCGCCATCGGCTAGTAGGGATTTGTGCACGATTTTCCGCGCTGACCGCGGATTATCGTGCACAAATCACCTCAGCGGCTGAGGCGTAGCGAGTTGTCGCGGCGCAATACGAAGAAGTACGGCTGGGCTTCGCCGCGGAGGTCCATGGCGCCCAGGACCGCGTCGTCGGACAGCTTGCAGAACACGTCGTTGATCGGTAGCTGGTCGTAAACCATTGTCGCGGTGTCGACTCCGCGGTAGCGCGTGGTGCGCAACCGGGCCTTCGCCGAGCGGGCCTGCAACAGCGGCCGCAGGGCGGCGATGGGCTTGGCGACCGGAAGCCGTTGCAGCAGTGGCACTTTGGTTGCCAGGCCGACGCCGGAGAACGCCAGCGCCGGGTTGAGCGGCCACAGCGCCTCGCCCGACACGTCGGGAAACAGCAGCGGATGCACCGTCTCGCTGTCGACGAACTGCTTGCCCCACCACCCACTGGCTTCCAGCAGCCCGTCCATGGGGTGTCCGGTGGGTACTTCCGCGCCGTGCCAGGTGCCGATCATGAAGTCGGGTTCGACGGCCGGTGCCGCGTCGAAGATCGCGAGCGCTTCGGATGTCGTGGTCGGTGGGGCGGGGAGCAGTTCCTGCAGGAGCATGCTGCCGACGATACTTGACACGTGTCAAGAATGGCAGTGGTGGGTGCTCCCGAAAGTCATCGCCCGGCCAGCGCGACGCTGCGCTGACCGGGCGATGGGCATCAAGAATCAGGAGCCAGAGCGCTCAGATTTCAACGTGGCCGAGCGGAATGTCGAGGTCCGCGGCGACCTGGCCGCACAGCAGGGCACCGTCGTGCGTCGACAGGCCCTTGGCCAGCGCTGCGTCGTTCCGGCACGCCGTCTGCCAACCCTGGTCGGCGAGCTTGAGGACGTACGGCAGGGTTGCGTTGGTCAGGGCGTAGGTCGACGTACGCGGCACGGCACCGGGCATGTTGGCCACACAGTAGAAGACCGAGTCGTGCACGGCGAACGTCGGGTCGTCGTGCGTGGTGGGCTTCGAGTCCTCAAAGCAGCCGCCCTGGTCGATCGCGATGTCGACCAGCACGGAGCCTGACTTCATCTGAGCCACAGTCGAATTCGTGACGAGCTTCGGTGCCTTGGCGCCGGGGACCAGCACTGCGCCGATCACCAGGTCGGCCTGCTTGACGGCATCTTCCAGGTCCAGACTCGAGGAGTAGCGGGTGTGGATCCGTCCGTTGAACTCGGCGTCGATCCGGCGCAGGGTGTCCAGGTTGAGATCGAAGACGGTGACCTGCGCGCCCATGCCGCTGGCGATCTGCGCCGCGTGGAAGCCCGCGGTGCCACCGCCGATGACGACGACGTTGGCGGGGGCGACGCCCGGCACGCCGCCCATCAGGACGCCGCGGCCGCCGTGGCTGCGCATCAGGTGGTAGGCGCCGACCTGGGCCGACAGTCGGCCCGCCACTTCGCTCATCGGGGCGAGCAGGGGCAGACGCCCGTCGGCGGTCTGAACGGTTTCGTAGGCGATCGAGGTGGTGCCCGACGCCAGCAGTGCGTCGGTGCATTCACGCGAGGCGGCGAGGTGCAGGTAGGTGAACAGGGTCTGGCCCTTGCGCATGCGGTGGTACTCGGCCGCGATGGGTTCCTTGACCTTGAGCAGCAGGTCGGACTCGGCCCACACCTGGTCCGCGGTGGTGACGATCTGTGCGCCGGCGGCCTTGAAGTCGTTGTCCGCGATCGCAGATCCTTCGCCGGCGCCCGCCTGGATCAGCACCTCATGGCCGTGCTTGATCAGTTCGGCGACGCCGGCCGGGGTGATGGCCACCCGGTACTCGTTGTTCTTGATTTCGGTCGGGATACCGACGTGCATCTGGGGCCTCTCTCAGGGCGGATCAGGTGATGCCCTAAGTGTGAATAAACGTCGATTGACCTGCAATATCTGTGATTATAATTCTCAATATGGCACCATCTGTTGAACGATCTTCGAAATCGGCGGCCTACGAGGGCTCCCCGCCGAAGGATGTTCAGCCCGTCGAACTCGACGACGTCGACCGCCGAATCGTCACTGCGCTGCATGCTGATGCGCGCATGCCCAACAGCGCGTTGGCGGAGCTGGTCGGGATCGCCGCCTCGACATGCCACGGCCGGGTCCGGCGGCTGCAGGAGCTCGGCGTCATCCGCGGCTTTCACGCCGATATCGACCCCGCCGCCATCGGGTTGGGCCTGCAGGCGATGATCTCGGTGAGCCTGCAATCCGGCGCCCGAGCGCGCATTCGCGACTTCATTGCCCACATGCGGCGGCTGCCGCAGGTGATGGATGTCTACTTCCTGGCCGGCGCCGACGATTTCATCCTGCATGTGGCTGCCCGCGACACCCCGCACCTGCGCGCGTTCGTGGTGGAGAACCTCAACGCCGACGCCGATGTGGCCGGCACCCAGACGTCGCTGATCTTCGAGCACCTGCGGGGCGCTTCGCCGCTGTAACCGGTTGTCGCGGTTCAGGATTGGGTCGCGGCCTTGAGTTCGGCGAGCGCCTCGCGGACGTGTTCGGCGAGGCTGCGATCGGCCGGATCGGTGAGCCAGTGTTCGAACGCCACCTTGAACACCGCCACGCCGGTCTCGGCCACCAGGCTGGCCGCGGGGTCGCCGACGCCGCGGCGGCGCAACGCGTCGCGAATAGACGTCGCCAGTGATGCGAGCTTGATGAGTTCGCGTTCTTGCAGGCTGGGATTGGCGCTGATCACGGTCTGGCGCTGGCGGGCATGGGGGCGACGGTCGGCGAAGAAGTCGGACAGTGATTCCACCGCCGCTGCGACGGCATCGAGCGGTGCGGTGGCGGCCGGGATGTCGTCGATGGCGGCCTCGAGCGCGTCGGCGAGTTCGCGGCCCCGGAACAGCACCTCGCGTTTGTCGGCGAAGTGCCGGAAGAAGGTGCGTTCCGTGAGGCCTGCCCGGGCGGCGATCTCGGCCACCGTCGTCTCGTCGAAGCCCTGCTCCAGGTACAGCTCGAGGGCCGCCTGCTCCAGGCGGCCCTGCGCGTTCGGTTCCCAACGGCCCACGGGCGGATTGTAGGCGATGTCAGTGACTGCCACCACGGGTGATGACAGTCGCTGTCATCGGGTGTACGTTCGGTGATGTCATTCACTGACATCACTTGAGGAGCTGAAACCATGCGCATATTCGTCACCGGTGCCAGTGGGCACATCGGGTCCGTTGTGGTCCGCGAACTGCTGCAAGCGGGCCATCGGGTCACCGGACTGGCCAGGTCGGACACGTCGGCGAGCGCCCTCGCCGCCGCGGGCGCGCAGGTGCACCGCGGCACACTCGATGACCCCGACGGTCTCGCCGCCGCGGCCGTCGCCTCTGACGGCGTCATCCATCTCGCCTTCAAACACGACTTCGCCAACTACGCCGACTCGCTCCAGACGGATCTGCGCGCCGTCGAAGCCATGGGGGAGGCCCTCGCGGGCTCCGGCAAGCCGTTCGTGAACACCTCGGGCACCCTCATGCTCGCCTTCGGAGCGCCGGGCCGGCTCGGTACCGAGGACGCCGATGTGGACAGGTCGACGCCGCGGGGCGCCTCCGAACTGGCCACGCTCGCGCTGGCCGAACGAGGCGTGCGCTCATCGGTGATCAGACTCGCTCCGACGGTGCACGGCGACACCGATCACCACGGCTTCGTTCCCAGTCTCATCGAATTCGCCCGTGCGGCAGGACGATCCGGGTATCTGGGCGACGGCTCGAATCGATGGCCGGCAGTGCACACCGTCGACGCGGCACGGCTCTACCGGCTGGCGGTGGAGTCGGCGCCGGCCGGCTCGGTGTTGCACGGGGCGGCCGAACAAGGCATCGCCTTCCGCGACATCGCGCAGGCCATCGGCGATGGGCTGGGACTGCCGGTGCAGGAGATTGCGTCGGACCAAGCGGCGGCGCAGTTCGGTTTTCTCGTCGGCTTCGCCGCGCTGGACAACCCGACATCCAGCGAACGGACACGGGCCTTGCTCGGCTGGGACCCCACGCAGCCGACCTTGCTGGAAGACCTCAAGGCCGGCCACTACTTCGCGCCGCGCGCAAACTGATCGGGCGGGCGGAATGACTCGCTTCGACCTTGACGCGGTGCGCCGCGCATTCGGCAGCATCGGTACGTATCCGCCGCTCGGCTTCACTGGCGCGGTGCCCGTCGCCGTCCAGCAAGAGGCGGTGGCGAGCCTGGACGGCGCCGGTTTTGAGGCGGTGTGGACCAATGAGGTGATCGGTGGGCGGGATGTGCTGGTGCACCTGGGCGTGCTGCTGGCCGCGGCACAGCGAGCGGCCGTCGGCGCCGGCATCGCCAACATCTGGGCCCGGGCTCCGCAGACTCTGCATGCCGGCGCGGCGATGCTGGCCCAGGCATACCCGGACCGGTTGCTGTTGGGCGTGGGCGTCGGGTATCCCCAACAGGCTGCGACCGTCGGCCGTGACTTCGGGCGTCCGTTGCAGACTATGCGTGACTACCTTCGTCGCATGGACGAGCAGACGTGGCCGCCCGCCCCGGAGGTGGGCTATCCCCGGATAGTCGGGGCGATCGGGCCGAAGATGCTGACCCTGGCCGGGCAGGTGGCAGACGGCGCGATGTGCGCCGGCCCCCCTCCGCAGTTCACGGCCCGCGCTCGGCAGTTGCTCGGCGCAGACAAATTGCTGGTGGTGGGCCTGCCGGTGGTTCTCGTCGACAATCACGACCAGGCACACAGAGCGGCACGGGCGCTCGTCGAGGCGAACCTGGGCAGAGCCTCGTACACCGCCAGCTTGGCCGAGGTCGGCCTGAGGGATGAGCCCAGTGACGGACTGGTCGACGCGGTCGTCGGCTTCGGCGATGCCGAGCAGATCGCCGCCAGGGTCCGAGAGCATCTCGCGGCGGGTGCGGACCATGTGGTCGTGATGCCACCGGTCGACACCGAATTCGAGTCGGGACTGGATCACCTGCTTGCGCTGGCGCCCGCCCTGCGGGCGGCGGCGACAGGCGTTAGGTGCTGATCAGCTCCGGGTGGAACTTGGCGACCAGGCGCCGGATGCCGTCACGCCAATCCACAGAGGTGCCGCCGATCAGCTCGTGCATACGCGTGGTGTCCGAGGGGCCGCCGCTCAGCGCGTTGGGGTCCTCGACGAACACCGGTTCGCGGCCGACCAGTTCGCCGAGGTAGCCGCACCAGTCCTGCAGGCTGACGGTCTGATCACCGCACCAGTTCACGGTGGTGGCGGGCACCGACGCCACGTCGAGCAGCTTGGGCACCGTGGCCAGGATGCGTCTTCGTGGATCGGGTTGTAGCGGGCCGGGCCGCCCGGCGGTACCGGGATCGGGATGCCGGCCAGGATCATCTCCATGTGGTAGAACGGCCAGCCACCGTTGTCGCCGTAGGGCACGTTGAACCGGGCGATGGTGGCCGGCAGATCAAGCGCACGCGACATGGTGCGGACCACCGTCTCACCCGCGATCTTGGAGATCGAGTAGGTGGGGAAGAGGTGTTTGTGGTTGTCGCCCAGAGTGGCCGACTCGGCGCGTGGCTCGTCGTCCGGCGGGTCGTACACCGCAGCTGACGAGGTGTGGAGGAACGCTTTGGCTGCGCGGCAGTGCGCCATGAGCAGGCCCACCGACTCCGCATTGGCGGCGAGGTCGGCGTCCCACCGTCCGCTCTTGGCCACCGCCATGTTGACCACGTAGTCGAAATCTGTTGGCAGCGAACTGAAGTCGCCATCCGCGAGGTTGACTGCCGCGCACTGGACGCCGGCCTGCTCCAGGTGCTGCCGGGCCTGCGGGTTGTTGAACCGGGCGACGCCCCACACCTCGTTCTCGGCCGCGAGGGCGGTGGCGATCGGGGTGGCCACCTGGCCGGTGACTCCGGTGATGAGGATCTTGGCGCCGCGCATGGGCTGATGGTAGGACGGGCCATTCCCCGTCACTTCGCGCGCCCCCGGACAGATAGGGTTGACCTCATGCGAGTCGGAGTTCTGGGTGCCAAGGGCAAAGTCGGTGCGACCATCGTCGAGGGCGTGGAAGCCGCCGACGATCTGACGTTCACCGTCGGCGTCGACGCTGGTGACGAGTTGAGCCTGTTCACCGACAGTGACACCGAGATCGTTGTCGACTTCACCCACCCCGACGTCGTGATGAACAACCTGAAGTTCCTCATCGACAACGGCATTCACGCCGTCGTCGGGACCACCGGCTTCACCGAGGAGCGCCTCGCGCAGGTTCGCGAGTGGGTTGCCGCCAAGCCCGGCGTCGCCGTGCTGATCGCCCCCAACTTCGCCATCGGCGCGGTGCTGTCCATGCACTTCGCCAAGCTGGCCGCCCCGTTCTTCGAGTCGGCCGAGGTCGTCGAACTGCACCACCCGCAGAAGGCCGACGCGCCCTCGGGCACCGCGACCCGTACCGCTCAGCTGATCGCCGAGGCGCGAAAAGGCTTGCCGCCCAACCCCGATGCCACCAGCACCGGCCTGGAAGGCGCCCGTGGCGCGGACGTCGACGGCATCCCCGTGCATTCCGTGCGGCTGCGTGGCCTGGTGGCGCACCAGGAAGTGCTGTTCGGTACCCAGGGCGAGACGCTGACCATCCGCCACGACAGCATCGACCGCACGTCGTTCGTGCCCGGCGTGCTGCTGGGTGTCCGTGAGGCCGCCAAGTACCCCGGGCTGACCATTGGCATAGAGAAGCTGATGGGGCTGTGACGGGACGGTGATGACCAAACCGAGCTCGCAGGTATTCCGCATCCAGCTGGTCGTCGCATTCCTGTGCGTGGCGCTGGTGGTCTACTTCCTGATGCTCGGGCGCTCCGGCGTCATCCTGATGCGGTCGGGAGACGCCGCGGCGATCGGGCTCGGCATCGGCATCTTCGTGCTGCCGTTGGTCGGCCTGTGGGCCATGGTCGCCACGCTGCGGGCCGGTTTCGCGCATCAGCGGCTGGCTCGGCTGGCGCACGAGGACGGCGTCGAGCTCGACGTCAGTGACCTGCCGAAGCGTCCGTCGGGCCGCATCGAGCGCGACGCCGCTGACGCCTTGTTCGAGTCGGTGCGGGACGAGGTCGAGGCCACCCCCGACGATTGGCGGGTGTGGTACCGGCTGGCCCGGGCATACGACTATGCCGGGGACCGGACCCGGGCCCGCGAGACCATCCGCAAGGCCGTCGCGCTGGAGAAGTCGACACGCTCATGAAACTCCTTGTCGTGCACCACACTCCGTCTCCGCACTGCCAAGAGATGTTCGAGGCGGTGCTCGCCGGAGCGACCGATCCCGAGATCCAGGGCGTCGACGTGGTGCGACGTCCGGCGCTGACGCTCTCGGCTGCCGATGTGCTGGAAGCCGACGGCTACCTGCTGGGCTCGCCGGCGAATCTGGGGTACATGTCGGGGGCGCTGAAGCACGCGTTCGACCAGATCTACTACCCGTGTCTGGACGCGACGCGCGGCCGGCCGTTCGGCCTGTGGCTGCACGGCAATGAGGGCACCGAAGGCGCCGAGCGGGCCGTCACCTCCATCACCACCGGTTTGGGCTGGGTGAAAGCAGCTGAGTACGTAGTTGTTTCGGGTAAGCCCAGCAAGGCCGATGTCGAGGCGTGCTGGAACTTGGGCGCAACGGTCGCCGCGACACTGATGGAGACGTGACGGCGACCTCAGGTGCTCGCGGTGGCGCGAGGAACTGACAGTTCGCTGCGCACTTGACGTTCCACCAACAGGGGCACGAAGTCCCGAACCCGACTCGCCGCGAAACGCTCACGAGCATGGTTGACGGCTTGAGCAATATCGGCGGGATCGTACGACGGATGCTGCGACACCAGCCGCGTCAACACGTCCGCAATCCTCTGGTCTTCGCTCATGGCCAACATGAATTAATGATGACGCATAAATTAACGATGTGCGGCGCCAAGCTGGCGATTCACAGCTTCTTCACGGTGGCAACTGAGGTCACCAGCAGCGCCGTGCCTCGTGCAGTCGGGTTCTGCCCCACAAGCCACACCATCAACTGGTTCAACTGCCATGCACAGAGGTCCCAATGGTGCGACCATTCACGCCATGCCGGATTTCCACGATGTCGCTCAAGCAGATCGGCTCCGCGCCGAGCTGTGGCGTCATGTCGAGGAGATATCCCAGCTTCTGGAACAGGCCGAACGCAGGGAACGCCGGCTGTCGGACTGGAGCCACCGACAGAGCCTTCGACTACGCGCCGAACTCTACGAAACGCACCATCTGATCGACGCACTCAACCGCCGATTCCCGGCACCCGCAGCGGAGGCCATTTAGGCCGCGCGGCGGCGCAGTCTGTCTTGACGGTCTTGACTGGCTAGGGTGATTGACGTTTGCGTCGATCAGTGAGGAGCCGACCATGGGAATCGCGGACCTGGCGTTGGGAGCCGCGCCGCTGGCCGGCGGGGCGCTGCTTGGAGCCCTCGCGGGCAACCTGAAGCCACCGGACGTGCGCGCCGCGATCAAGGCCGACATGGACCTACTGGACCGCATTCCCGCCGAGCAGACCGAGCGGCGCGCCGAGTTGCAACGCACCATCGACATGCGGATCGATGAGGTGATTGCCGCGGTCGATCGCAGCCGCCAGCTCAAGTCGACGGCGATCGGTTACGCGTTCAACCGCGAGGGCCGGCTGCGCGACATCCTGGTCTTCATCCTGGCCGTGCTGTTCACCATCATCTGGTGGAACGTCAAGCACAGCCGCCCGGGTTGGGCGCCGATGTTCGTCGCGCTCATCGTCTTTGCGGTGCTGTCCGGCTGGTACGCGCTGCGCGGCATCGTCCGGGCATTCGCGTCGGTACTGCGCCGGGACAAGAAGGCCGGGGACGCCGCTCAGTAGTGGTAGGTGTCCGACGGCGCCGACACGTGGTCGGGGTCGTCACCGAACATCGACGGGTGGATGCCGTACGCCTTCGCGAGATCCAGGATTTTGTTGGCGCGAGCGATACGCGGCAGGTCCGAGCCATTGCGGATTTCGCCACCGTCGCGCTCGAACTCCGCGAAAAACTCCTGCGCCCAGGCGATTTCGTCCAGTGACGGGGACAGTCCTTCGTTGACGGTCCCGCACTGCTCGGGGGTCAGGCAGATTTTGCCCGTCATGCCGAACTCGAGGGACACCGCGGTGGCCTCACTGAGCTTGCGCGAGCTGGACCCGATGGTGGGGCCATCGATCGCACCGGGCAGGTGCGCGGCCTTGGCGGCGATGGTGAACCGCGAGCGGGCGTAGGCCAGCGTCGCCGGGTTGTCGCCGAAGCCGGTGTCGCGGCGGAAGTCGCCGATGCCGAACGCCAGCCGGAACGTGCCCTTGGCCGACGCGATTTCCGTGATGCGCTCGAGCCCACGGGCGGTCTCCACGAGCGCGACGATCGGCACGTTGGGCAACCGCTTGGCGGTCTCGGTGACATGGTCGACCGACTCGACCATCGCCAGCATGATGCCGCCGACCGCCGTCTTCGACAGCATCTCCAGGTCGTCGGCCCACCACGGAGTACCGAAGCCGTTGACGCGCACCCAGTCTGTGTTGTCGGCACCGAGCCAGCGTGCCGCGTTGTCCCGCGCGGCGTCCTTGTCCTTGGGCGCTACCGCGTCCTCGATATCGATGATGACGATGTCGGCGTTGGACCGGGTGGCCGGCGAGAAGCGATCGAACTGCGCTCCGTTGACCAGCAGCCAGCTGCGCGCGAGTACCGGATCGAGTCGCGATCCGTGCTCGTTGGCGTCGGGTTCGTAGGTGCTGGTCTGGTCGTACACGCCTCAATCGTCCCGCACAGCGGGAGACACAGCGGCTCCGGGGGTTACTTCAGCGTCGTGCCGAACACCCGCTCCATCGCATCCCAGTGCCGCTGAGCCGCGTCCTCGTCGTAGGCGCCGACGTTGTCGGGCACCGCGAAGCCGTGCGCGGCCGGGTAGAACTCGACGGTGTGCTCGACGCCGGCGTCGGTCAGTGCGCGGTCCAGAATCTCGCCCTGGTGTGCGGTGAAGGACCCGTCGTTCTCGGCGGCGCCGACGTAAACGACGGCGCTGATCCGGTCAGCGCGAAGGTGCGGGCTGTCATCGGCGTCGGTGACGAGTCCGCCGCCGTGGAAGGACATGGCCGCGGCGACCCGGTCCGGCAGCTTGCCGGCGATGACGAACGACGTGCGCCCGCCCATGCAGTAGCCGGTGGTGCCGAACTTGTCTCCCGTGACGTCGGGCCGGGCCGACAGGTAGTCGAAGAACGCCGTCGCGTCGGCGGCCATGACGTCCTGCGTGACGTTGCGCATCATGCCGAACAGCCGCGCCCGCTCGGTCTCGTCGGAGAACGCGGTGGCCATGTCGAACGGTGCCCACCCGGCCTCGCGGTAGTAGATGTCCGGCACCAGCACCACATAGCCCAGTGCGGCCAGTTGTGCGGCCATGTCGTCGAAGGTCTGCCGCGGGCCACCCGCATCCGGGTACATGACGACCGCGGGCCACGGACCGGAGCCCTCGGGGGTCGCGACAGTGACGGCGCAACTGCCGTCGGCGGTCAAAATCGAGTCCTTCGTGATTGGCATGTCTGGTCCCTCTCCCGTCGCTTCGCTCGCCCCTTAAAGTTCTACTCCGCCAGTCCCGCACGTAAGCTGGCACCGTGGCTGTGCCGACTCCTTACGAAGACCTGCTGCGCCTGGTGCTCGAACAGGGCACACCCAAATCGGACCGCACGGGGACCGGCACCCGGAGCCTGTTCGGCCATCAGCTGCGCTACGACCTGGCCGCCGGTTTCCCGCTGCTAACCACCAAGAAGGTGCACACCAAGTCGGTGATCTACGAGCTGCTGTGGTTCCTGCGCGGCGACTCGAACGTGCGGTGGCTGCAGGAGCGCGGCGTCACCATCTGGGACGAATGGGCCTCGGAGACAGGCGAACTGGGGCCGGTGTACGGCGTGCAGTGGCGCTCCTGGCCGACGCCGTCCGGCGAGCACATCGATCAGATCAGCGCGGCCCTCGACATGCTGAAGACCAACCCGGACAGCCGGCGCAACATCGTCTCGGCGTGGAACGTCGGCGAGATCGCCCAGATGGCGCTGCCGCCGTGCCACGCGCTGTTCCAGTTCTACGTCGCCGACGGCAAGTTGAGCTGCCAGCTGTACCAGCGCAGCGCCGACCTGTTTCTCGGCGTGCCGTTCAACATCGCGTCGTATGCGCTGCTGACGCACATGATGGCCGCGCAGGCGGGCCTCGAGGTCGGTGAATTCGTCTGGACCGGCGGCGACTGCCACATCTACGACAACCACGTCGAACAGGTGCAGCTGCAGCTGTCCCGCGAGGCGCGGCCATACCCGGAACTTGTTCTGGCGCCGCGTGATTCGATCTTCGACTACGAGTACGGGGACATCGCGATCGTCAACTACGACCCGCACCCGGCCATCAAGGCTCCTGTTGCGGTCTGACAACGGGCGGGCCCGGGAGGCTCCGGTGACACGTTCGATCGGGGGCCGTCACCTTTCCTTGACCTGTCAAGGAAAGGTGACGGGTTCACATCACACCCGCCACCAGAGAGCCGACACGCCGACTGCGACACGCGCAGGGTCGGCACGGTGAAGCTGATCTGGGCCCAGGGCGACGGAGGCGTCATCGGTCGCGGCAACGACATCCCCTGGCAGCTGCCCGAGGACATGGCCCGGTTCAAGGAGCTGACGCTCGGTTCGACCGTAGTGATGGGCCGGCTCACGTGGGAATCGCTACCGGCGCGGTTCCGGCCGCTGCCGGGCCGCCGCAACGTCGTGGTCAGCCGCGACGGCGGCTATGTCGCCGAGGGCGCCGAGGTTGTGACGTCGTTGCCTGCCGAGATCGACGGCTGGGTCATCGGCGGCGCACAGCTCTACGCACTGGCGCTGCCGTCAGCGACGCAGTGCGAGGTCACCGAGATCGACGTCGACGTGCCGGACGGTGACGCATTCGCGCCGAACTTGGACGACAGCTGGACGGTCACGCGTGGGGAGTGGCTGACCAGCAAGACCGGCTTGCGGTACCGGTTCTGCAGCTACCACCGCTGACCCTGGACTGCCGGCCGGTGCCTGTGCTGGCATCATCTGTGCCATGAAGCGACTCGTGAGTGCTGAACTCAACGTCGACGTGATCGAACCGACCACGCTGGAGTTCCAGATCACGGTCGCCCCACACCCCGGCGCCACGGTCGCGGAGTCGTTGTCATTTGTGTTGAACGGCAACTCAATACAGCCTCGCGAGATAAGCGGGGCACATGGAACCCGTATTCATACCTTCGATTCGCCTCCCGGCAATCTCAGCGTGCAGTACTCGGCGACGATCGACGGGCGCAGCGACCCGGCGCCGGTCACGGATTACGACAAGACGATGTATCTGCGGCCCAGTCGGTACGCCGAAGCGGACAGGCTCTACGGCTTCGCGGCCGCGGAGTTCGGCCAGTATTCAGACGCCGCAAACCTGTTGGAGAAAATCGCCTACTGGGTCGGGTATCGACTGAACTACGTTCCCGGCTCCAGCGATCCGATCGACGGCGCCGTCGATACGCTGCTGGCCGGAAGAGGCGTCTGCCGGGACTACGCCCATCTGGTCGTGGCGCTACTGCGCGCCGCGAAAGTCCCGGCTCGCCTGGTTGCCGTATATGCGCCGGGCTGCATTCCGATGGACTTCCACACCGTCGCCGAAGCGCTCGTCGACGGACAATGGCGCGTTGTCGACGCCACCGGACTGGCGCCCCGGCAATCCATGGTGCGCATCGCGACCGGCCGCGATGCCGCGGACATCGCCTTCTTGGACAATCACAACGGCGCCATCAATCTGAACCGCGTCGCGGTCACCGCCGAAACAGATGACGACCTGCCCATCGACTCGGTCCACGAATTGGTGTCGATCAGCTGACGGTCCCGCCGGGGGTTAGTCCCCGGCGGGCGACACGTCCGAACCCGTCCCCTTGACCGACGACTTCGCGCGCTTCTCGGCGCGCACCGCCCTGCCGTTGCGCACGAACCCGGTGGGGGAGACCGACGCCGACAGCAGGGCGTCCTCGCCGCCCACGAACGGGTGGAACCCGACCCCGGCGCCGCCGCGACCCTTGACCGGGATGTCGGCGACGTCGGTTACCTTCCAACCCTTTTCGGACATCGACAGGATCGCTTCGCCGTTCCCGCACGTGATCGGCAACGCGGCGATGACCTCATCGCCCTCGCCGGCGAGCTTCACGCCCGCGACGCCGTTACCGGCCGCACCCTGCGGATTCACCGCGTCCGGGTCGATACGCAGAATCTTGCCGCGTCGCGTCACCAGCGCCAGGTGATAGCCGGGCGTCAGCACACCCGAGCGCAGCAGGCCCGTGATGTCCGGGGCCACCGGGATGTCGCGGGTCTTGAACGGCAGGCCATTGCCATTCGTGAACTTGACGCGCCCGTCGGTCCACACCGCCCAGCCCAGTCCCGCGGACAGCAGATCGCCGTGGGTGTCGGAGAACACGCCCCGATCGTCAAGACGCCAGTTGGCGTTGACTTTCCGTTCCCGTCCTCCGTCGTCATCAGAGCTCGAGGCCGTGGGAGTGCCCTCGAAGTCGAGGACGGTGCGACGGTCGAACTCGGGACCGGCGAACAGCTTCGCCGTCTCCTTCAGTTCGTTGTCGATCACGACGCGCCGGGCGTCCGGGTTCGAAACCAGCTCGGTGAGTTCCGCGAATTCCGCGTCCAGCTTGTCCGCCTCGGCCTGCAGCTCGATGACATCGAGCTTCGTCAGTCGCCGAAGCTGCAGTGCCAGAACGTAATTGGCCTGCTCTTCATCGATCTCGAAGTGTGCCTGTAGCCCCCGCCGGGCATCGTCGACGCTGTCGGAAGCGCGGATGATCGCCACGGCACGGTCGATGTCGAGGTGGATCTTCATCAGGCCCGACACCAGGTGGCGGCGCGCCGTGACCTTCTCGAGCCGATATTGACTGCGGTGCAGCACCACTGAGTCGCGCAGGTGCAGGAAGGCGCCGATCAGCTCACGCACCGTCCACCAGCGCGGCACCCGGTCCTCGTCGAGCGCGACCAGGCTGGCGGCGAACGTCGACTCCAACGGAGTCAACGCGAGCAGCTGGTCTCGGATGGTCTCGGCGGCGTGCCCTCGTTTGGCGGTGACGACGATCCGCAGCCCGTTACGGCGGTCGGTCAGGTCGGACATGTCGGCGACGCCCGCCAGCTCGCCGGACTCGACGAGCGCTCGAATCCGGTCCTGCACAGTGTTGCTCGCGACACCGGGCGGTAGTTCAGTGATGACGACGTTCTTGCCGTCGACCGACAATGTCCCGCGCACCGTGAGCGCACCCCGGCCGGTGGTGAGGTACTCGCGCAGCCCGGCCGTGCCGACCACCGTCGCCCCGCAGCCCCAGTCCGGGCCGGGAATGAGTTTGGCCAGCCGGTCGTCGGTCATGTTCGGCGTCTTCAGCAGCGCCCGGCAGGCCGCCATGATCTCGCGCGGATTGTGCGCGGGCACCTTGGTGGCCCAGCCTTCGGCGATGCCGACGGCGCCGTTGCAGAGCAGCACCGGCCACTGGGCCGGCAGCATCGTCGGTTCGATCCATTCCCCGTCGAACGTGGGCACCATCGGTACCGCGTGGTCGTCGAGTTCGGCGGTCAGCGCCGCGCCGGGGGCCGACAGCCGCATCTCCGTGTACCGGTCGGCGGCGGGGATGTCACCCTGGATGCGCGGGAAAGCGCCTTGTCCGTCAATGACTTTCACCCGCTGGAACTCGGCGGCCATGAGCGCCGCGGCGCCGTACATCGACGCGCCGCCGTGCGGGTGCAGGTTGCCGGTGACGGCCGAGCAGACCTTCGAGGACTTCTGCGGCTTGTTGCCGGGCAGCAGTTTCGAGTCGTGCATCTGGTACAGCAGCCGGCGCTGGCCCGGCTTGAGGCCGTCGAACGCCGACGGGATGGCGCGGTCGCTGACGCTGTAGAGCGCGAAGGTCAGCTGGTAGTGGTTCCAGTAGTCGTCGGCGCTCTGGTCGAGGACCAGGTCCGGATTCTGTTCAGGAACGTCCAGGGTCGAGGTCACTTCGGTCTCCTAGTCCAGATCCAGCGCAAGGGTGTCGACGACGGCGGCCACCTCGGCCATCCACGTGCGCCGGCCCTCGGGCGGCCCGCCGAACAGGGTGTGGTGCAGTTTCTTTTCACCGTCGTCGAGGTGCACGCGAATCACGGTGCGCCGCTCCGGATCCAGCACGGTGTTCCAGAAGTCGTCGGCGTCCATCTCACCGAGACCCTTGTTGCGTTGGACCTCCACGCGGCGTTTCGAGCGGGCCTTCAGCTCGGCCACGGCGGTGTCGCGCTCGGACTCGTCCTGACAGTAGATGCGCTCCTGACCGTCCTTGACCACGAACAGCGGCGGCAACGTCACGTAGACCATGCCGGCCGCGACGAGCGGGCGGTAGAAGTCCAGGAACATCGAGATCAGGCTCGAGTTGATGTTGCCGCCGTCGGGGTCGGCGTCGGACGCGAACAGGATCCGGTCGTAGCGGCACTGTTCCGGGTCGCAGTTGTCGCGCACGCCGCAGCCCAGGATGCGTTCGATGGAATCGAATTCGTCCTTGACCCGTGCCTTGTTCACGGTGAATCCGTACACGTTGGGCGGCTTGCCTTTCAGCGGGAAGGCCGCCTGGAAGGTGGCGTCGCGCGCCGCCTTGATGGTGCCCAGCGCCGAGTCGCCCTCACACAGGAACAGTTCGGCGCCGGACCCGCGGCCGGTCTCCCGGCTCGGCAGCAGCTTCGGCGGCAGCGACAGGTTGGTGCCCAGACCCTTGGCTTTCGAGGCCGCGCGCGACCGTGCCTTGGCGCCCTCCGCGCTGCGGCGCGCCCGGGCCGACTCCAGCGCCAGCTTCGTCCACAGCGACACCGTCTCGCTGTTCGCGGGATTCGCCGCCCAGACGTTGACGCTGCGCGCCACGTCCGGCGCCATCGCGACGTTCAGCGAGCGCGACGAGACCGCGGTCTTGGCCTGCGAGTCCCAGCCGACATCCGGGGCGCGGGTGTCGACGGCCAGCGCGGTGACGGCGGCGAAATCCTGCGGTTCGGGTCCGTCCTCACCCTTGGCCAGGCCCAGGTCGCGGATCCGGGACGCGCGTTCCGCCAGTGCCTCCGTCAGACCCTTGATGGCTGCGGTCAGGTGCGAGCCGCCGCCCGGGGTTCGCACGGTGTTGCAGAACGCGGCGACCGTTGTCGGCTCGGCCGGTCCGGCGGTCAGCGACCAGCGGAACGGGGTGGGTCCGCGCCCGGTGGTGTATTCGCCACGGCCTTCGACGACGGCGCGGACCGGCGGCAGGGGAGTGCCCGCGGAGGTGCACATCAGGTCCAGCAGCGCCTCCGTGCCCCACGGGCCGTTGAACGGCTGCAGCAAGGCGGGCGGGACTTCCTCGCCCGGCCAGCCCTCGTCGACGACGGTCAGGTGCACGCCGGGGCACATCCGGGCGGCGGCGTGGGCGCGCAGCAGGACCTCGGCGATGTCCACGCCGGCGTCGGGCACGACAGTCTGGTCGAACAGGATCCGGACCGTGGTGCCGTGGGCGTCGGGTTTGCGGTTGCCGGTGCCGCGCAGCTTCTGGTTGTCGACGCGGGTGAACTCGGCGTTCGGGTCAAATTCCTTACCCTCGAACGTGCCGGGGTAGCCATGGCCGAAGCTCTGCAGGTAGGTCTTGCCGGCACGGCGCACCGTGACGTCGGTGCGGGCCGAGATGAACACCGCGGCCGCGGCGCCGATGCCGTTCAGTCCGGCGCCGGTGCTGGTGGCGTCGGCGTGAG
Source organism: Mycolicibacterium sp. CBMA 226 (assembly GCF_009729075.1). Lineage (GTDB taxonomy): Bacteria > Actinomycetota > Actinomycetes > Mycobacteriales > Mycobacteriaceae > Mycobacterium. Next base: position 36,174 of record NZ_VTGY01000035.1, read on the forward strand.
CGGAGAACTTCCCGCCGGCGCGCGCCGTGCCGAGGGTCTTGACGATGCCGTTCTTGCCGGTCACCGGATCGGAGTCGATGGGCAGGCCACGTCCGTCGTCGGCGACGCTCACCGAGCCGTCGGCGTGCAGGGTGATGGTGACGGTGGACCCGCCGTGGCTGGGATCGGCGACCTCTTCGACCGCGTTGTCCACCAGCTCGCGCAGGGCGGTGTTGAGCACGTCCAGGCCCAGGTTGACCGCCGGTCGCAGGCGGGTGTGCTGAACATCGTCGAGTTCGGTGATGTCCGCAGCGTTGTAGCTCACTGCTGGTCCTTTCCGTCAGGGCCGGTCGGGAACGACCGAAGCCCCAATACAGGGTGTGCCGCAGGAATGGTAGGCGTTGGAGCCGACAACCTTGCAGATCCATGCGCGAGTTTGTCGGTGGTCTGCGCCACGATGTGACAGTGGCTGCACTCACCGCTGTCCAGGCCCGTCGCATCGCCGTCGCTGCCCAGGGCTTTCACGAAGCCAGGCCGTCCGGGCCGGTAACCCGGGCGCACCTGAAGCGTCTGATGTCCAGAATACAAGTGCTGCAATTGGATTCGGTATCGGTGTGCGTCCGGGCGCACTACGCGCCGGTGTTCAGTCGGCTCGGCCCGTATAACCGGGACGCCCTCGACGCGCTGGCCTGGAGCCACAGCACGCGGTCGCCGCGGCAATTCATCGAATATTGGGCGCACGAGGCGGCGTTGTTGCCGGTCGACGACTGGCCGCTGCTGCGCTGGCGCATGCGGGAGTACACCCACGGTCGGTGGGGCACCGAGATCGTCAAACGCAACGGTGAGCTGGCCGAGAAGATCGTGGCGGCCGTCGCCGAACTCGGGCCGTCGACGGCGGGCCAGATCGAGGCGCACCTGGAAGCCGAGCCGCGCGGCGCCAAAGGGCCATGGTGGGGGCGCAGCGACACCAAGTGGGTGGCCGAGGCCCTGTGGTCGTCGGGCGTGCTCACGACCGCGACCCGGATCGGGTTCGCCCGGCACTATGACCTCGTCGAACGGGTACTGCCGGCGGAGGTGCTCGCCACGGAGGTATCCGACGACGAAGCAGTCCGGCAGTTGGTGCTCAAGGCCGCGGGGGCGCTCGGCGTGGGGACCGAGGCCGATATCCGCGACTATTTCCGGCTGGGTGCGCGTCAGGCGAAGCCGGCGCTGGCGGCGCTAGTTGCCGAGGGGGAGTTGGAGCCCGTCACCGTCGACGGCACACCGGCGTACCTGCGCGCCGGCCAGCCGGTACCGCGGCGCGACCGGGGGACGGCGCTGCTGTGCCCGTTCGACCCGCTGATCTTCTTCCGGCCGAGGGTGGAGCGGCTGTTCGGCTTCCACTACCGGATCGAGATCTACACCCCGGCCGCCAAACGCCAATTCGGTTACTACGTCTGGCCTTTCCTGCTCGACGGCCAACTGGTGGCGCGCGTCGATCTGAAACGCACCGCCGACGCACTGCACGTGGTCGGTGCGTTCGCCGAAGACGGTCAGGATCGCGCGCGCGTCGCCGCCGCACTGGTTCCGGAACTCAGGTCGATGGCGACGTGGCTCGGCGTCCCCGACGTGACCGTCGGGGACCGCGGCGATCTGGTGGCCGAGCTGGCGCGGCGGGTCTAGCGCCGGCTAGTTCGCGGCGTGGTACGCCTCGACGATGTCCGCCTTGATGCGACCGCGGGCCGCGACGTCGTAGCCGTTGTCCTGCGCCCATTCACGGATGGCGGCGAGTTGTTCCTTCGAGGACGCGGCCTTCTTGCCGCGACCGCGGGTGCCGCTCTTCGCGGACCGGGTGCTCGGCTCCGCGGCCTTCTGGGTCCGGGTGCGGCGGCCACCGACCCTGGTCGCGGCGTCCAGATACGGTGCCAAAGCCTTTTCGAATTTCGCCACGTTCGCAGCGGAAAGATCGATCTGGTAATCAACCCCACGTACCGAGAAGTTAATACGTTCACCGCTGTCGTCGGTGATCTCAGTGCCGTTAATATCGTCCACAAGCTGGACGACAATGCGCTCGGCCACGAATGTTCTCCTTTTATCGGGGGTCGGCCGGAAGTGTAACGATAAAAGTTCACGATGGCACCCCCCGGTGTCTTCACCGCGGCAAATAAGGGGTCGACTCCGCTCTTTTCGAACGGCTATCCCGCGGTGAATCGAGAATATCGAGAATATTCAGTATGCGGTAATTACCTCGGCCCCAAGATGATTCGGCACCACGCCGGATACTGACGGCGTCAATCCGCGTCGTGGCGGCAGACCACTTCCAGCATCATGCCGAACGGATCCAGCCAGAACATCGCGAAGTAGGGCGGCGGATATCGTGGGAATGGTTGTGGTCTGTGCAACACCTCGCCGCCCCTCCGCTGTACGAACTGTTGCACGCGCTCAACAGCGGATCGGGTCTTCACCATAAAGGCGAGGTGTTGCAGCCCGGTGCGGTGGCGCGAGTGCTCTCCGGGGCTCGGCGGACGGATAGAAAAGCAGCAAGGTGTCAGGTTTGCTAACTGGTGACGTCCTGCTGCGGTTCTTCGCCGAGCGCGGGCACGCCGCGGCCCCGCAGCTTGTTGACGATGAACACCACCACGCCGATGCCCAGCCACACGATGCCGCCGATCTTGGCCAGGGAATCCGCGTTGAACAGCACGTAGCCGATGATCAGGAAGCCCAGTGTCGGCACCACCAGATGCAGCAGATAGTTCCGCGACTTCTTCCGGCCCAGGTAGTACCAGACCACCGACACGTGCAGCAGGCAGAAGGCGAACAGCGCGCCGAAGTTCACCAGTGACGAGATGAGCGCGATCTGGCCGACGAAGAACAGCACGAGCACCACGCTGATCGCACTGACCAACAGGATCGCGGCGAACGGCACCTTGCGTGAGCTGACCCTGGACAGGAAAGCGGGTAGCTGGCGGTCGCGGCTCATCGAGAACAGCAGCCGGCTGGTCGCGGCCTGCGCGGCCATCGCGTTGGCGAATCCCACGGCGAGCACGTTGACCACGAAGAACGCGTTCATCCACCCCGTGCTGGACGCCGCCTCGACCAGTTTGAAGAAAGCGTTGCCCGCCTCGTCGTCACTGAATGATGCCCGGCCGCCGGCCAACAGGCTGGCCAGCCAGGTCTGGCCGATGAACAGGAACGCCACGATGAACAACGCGCCGACCATTGCTTTGCCGGCCGGATTGCGCGTGCCGGTGGATTCCTCGGCGAGTGTCGAAATGCCGTCGAAGCCAAGGAAACTCAGGACGGCAATCGACAGGGCGGCGGCGATCAGCGGAGCGCTGACGGTTTCCGGATTCCAGATAGGCGTGGTGCTCCAGTGCACATTGGGCAGCGAGTCACCATTGATGGCCCGCACCGCGATGACCACGAAGATCGCGAGGAAGACGAGCTCAAGTACCAGGAACAGCCGGTTCGCCATCTTCAGCGAGTCGACGCCGAGCAGATTGATGACGGTGTTGACCAGGACGAACACCAGCGCCCACAGCCATCGCGGGGTGCCGGGGAACAACCCGATCATCGATTCGGCGGCCAATACGTACAGCAGCGTCGGTATCAGCAGGTAATCCAGGAGAATCGCCCATCCGGCGAAAAACCCCGCGCCGGGATGGATTCCGCGGCCGACGTACGAGAACACCGATCCGGCGAGCGGGAACGATTTGGCCATCTGCGCGTAGGCCGTCGCCGTGAACACCATGGCGACCAGGCCGATGAGATAAACCAGTGGCACCATGCCGCCGGCGCTGTTGTACACGACGCCGAAGATGGTCCACGGTGCGATCGGCACCATGAACACCAGCCCGTAGACGATCAGGTCGACGGTGGAGACGGAACGATTGAGTTCCTGTTTGTAGCCGAATGATTCGAGGGCGCGCTGGCCTTCGCCGGTGGCGAGGCGGGTGGTGGTTGCCATGGCAGTCCTATCAGGTCGAGCGGATGGGTTCAGACCAGGGCGTCGGTGGCCAGATCGTGGTTGGCGAGGAATGCGGCGACGACGGCGCGGAACTCGGTGGGTTGCTCCAGGTGCGAGCAGTGACTGGTGCCGGGAAAAACGTGGCTGACGGCACCGGTGATGTGGTCGAGGAACGGCTGCCAGGAGTCGGGGGTGGCCTCGTCGAACTCGCCGGCGATAACCAGCGTGGGCGCGGTGATCGCGGGCAGCCGATCGATGATGCTCCACGCGCGCAATGTGCCCATGACGTGAAACTCGTTGGGCCCGTTCATCGTGTGATAGACGGTGGGCTCCGCCTCCATCTGCGCGATGGTGTCGGTCAGATCCTGCGGCATGGGGGCGACGCGGCACAGGTGGCGCGCGTAGAACTCGTCGGTCGCCGTGAGGTACTCCGGATCGTCGACCGTTCCCGCTTCCTCGTGCCGGGTCAGCGCGGCGTCGACGTCCGGTGGCAACTGCGTGCGCAGCTGTGCGCAGCCGGCCATCCAGAGTTCCATCGACGCGGGGGAGTTGCAGATGACGAGCGATGTGAGTCCCGGTGGCCGGCGCACCGCGATCTCGGCGCCCAGCATGCCGCCCCAGGACTGGCCCAGCAGGTGGTACTCGTCGATGCCCAGTGCAGTGCGAACGGTGTGGAATTCCTCGACGAACAGCTCCGGTGTCCAGAACTCGGTGGGGGCGTCGGGCAGATGGGTGCTGTTGCCGCAGCCGAGCTGGTCGTAATGGATGACGGTGCGGCCCGTCTCTGCGGCCAGCTCGGCGATGTTGCGTACGTAGTTGTGTGCCATACCCGGCCCGCCGTGCAGGACGAACAGCGGAACTGCTCCCGGCGCGGGCGACTCGGGCGTGGTCACCTGGACCCAGGTCTCGTGGTCGCGGAACGGCACGTGGCGGCTGGTAGTCGGCATGACGGCCAGCATGTGTCATTAATGGTCTCACCACAAGACCATTAATCGAGATTTAACAATTCGTGTCGATACTCTGTGTGGCGACACGAAGGGAGCCGGTGATGACGCATCTCCACGGAGCGGATGCCCCCGGCCTACTCGACCGTGAGCTCGAATCGTCGACTCGGGTCGACGAGATCACCGACCGGCTGGTGACCGCCATCGCCATCGGCGAATACCTGCCGCATGCCCGGCTGCCCGCCGAACGCGAGCTGGCCGCGTCGTTGCGAGTCGGCCGGATGACGGTGCGCGCGGCGCTCGCCCGGTTGGTGGACCGCGGTCTGGTGGAGACGCGGCGGGGCCGTGGTGGTGGCTCGTACGTGTTGCAGCAATGGCCGGACTCGTCCACGGAAGCGGTGGTCCGCACCCTGCGGATGCGGGTCGACGAGATTCGCGACCGGTGTGACGCGATCTGCCGCGTCCACGGTGCGGTGAGCCGGGCCGCGGCAGAATCCCGGACCGACGGTGACATCGACGTGCTGCGGCAGTGTCTCGACGACTACCGCCGGGCCGACAGTGGCTTGGCCGCCCAACAGGCGGACAGTGCCCTGCACCTCGCGATCATGGATGCCGCCCACAACGCCGTCCTCAAACAGGTGCTGCTCGACCTGGAAGGATCGGTCAGTATCGGCGCCCCGGCTCACGTGTGGGGTGAGCCGGTGACGATGCGGGAGATGGAACTCCGCGCGCTCGGTGAGCACACGACGCTCGTCGACGCCATCGCCGACGGCCGCGGCGATGACGCCGAGGCGCTGGCGCGCGCCCACGTGGCCATCGATTTCGAGAACATCTCGGCGGCGATGCGCCGCGCCGGGATGCTCATCGACTGAGTCCACCGCCCGGCGCCACGCGCGATCACAGCGGGCGGCGGTGCAAAACCAGGTGGAACCAGCGGGTAATCTTGTTGCCCGTGAGCACCAGCGGAATTGACGTCAGCGCACGTGTGGGCACCGTGCTGACTGCCATGGTGACGCCGTTCGGCCCGGACGGCTCGCTTGATCTGGTTGGCGCTAAGAAGGTGGCCAAGTATCTGGTCGATTCCGGGTGTGATGGCCTGGTCGTTTCCGGCACCACCGGGGAGTCGCCGACCACCACCGACGACGAGAAGATCGCGCTGCTCGAGGCGGTTCTCGAAGAGGTCGGCGACCGCGCCCGCGTCATTGCCGGCGCCGGCAGCTACGACACCGCGCACAGCGTCCACCTGGCCAAGGCCAGCGCTGCCGCCGGCGCGCACGGTCTGCTGGTCGTGACCCCGTACTACTCGAAGCCGCCGCAGGCCGGGCTGGTGGCGCATTTCACCGCCGTCGCCGATGCCACCGAACTCCCCAATGTCCTCTACGACATCCCGCCGCGATCGGCGGTGGCGATCGAATGGGACACCATCCGCGCCCTGGCGCCGCACCCGAACATCGTCGCCGTCAAGGACGCCAAGGGTGACCTGAACGGCGGCGCCGCCATCATGGCCGAGACCGGTCTGGCCTACTACTCGGGCGACGACACCCTGAACCTGCCGTGGCTCGCCATGGGCGCCACCGGATTCGTCAGCGTGTGGGGCCACGTGGCTGCCGGACAGCTGCGGAACATGTTGTCTGCGTTCAACTCCGGTGACATCGCCACCGCCCGCAAGATCCACGTCGGCCTGAGCCCACTGGGTGACGCCCAGAACCGGCTGGGAGGCGTGACGATGTCGAAAGAAGCGCTGCGGCTGCTGGACATCGAAGCCGGTAATCCGCGGTTGCCGCAGGTGCCCGCCACGGCCGACCAGCTGACAGCGCTCGCCGCGGACCTCCGTGCAGCGTCGGTGCTTGCGTGACCAGACCCGACTTCGCACCGCCCGGCCCTTTGGAGCCGGGCGGTCTGCGTGTGACGGCCCTCGGTGGCATCGGCGAAATCGGCCGCAACATGACCGTTTTCGAGCACCTGGGCCGGCTGCTCGTCATCGACTGCGGCGTGCTGTTCCCGACGCACGACGAGCCCGCCGTCGACCTGATCCTGCCGGACATCCGTCACATCGAGGACCGGCTGGCCGACATCGAGGCGCTGGTGATCACGCACGCGCACGAGGACCACATCGGCGCGATTCCGTATCTGCTCAAGATGCGGCCCGACATGCCCGTGGTCGGGTCGCGGTTCACGCTGGCACTCGTGGCGGCCAAATGCCGTGAGCACCGGCTCAAGCCCAACATGCAGATCGTCGCCGAGGGGCAGCGCAGCACCCACGGCGTGTTCGAGTGCGAGTACTTCGCGGTCAACCACTCGATACCCGACGCCCTCGCCATTGCCGTGCACACCGGTGCCGGCACGGTGCTGCACACCGGTGACATCAAGCTCGACCAGTTGCCCCCCGACGGCCGGCCCACCGACCTGCCCGGCATGTCGCGCCTCGGCGAACAGGGCGTCGACCTGTTCCTGTGCGACTCGACGAATTCCGAGATCCCTGGCGTCGGGCCCTCGGAGAGCGAAGTCGGCCCCAACCTGCACCGGCTGATCCGCGGCGCGGACGGGCGCGTCATCGTGGCGTGCTTCGCCTCGAACGTCGACCGCGTGCAGCAGATCATCGACGCCGCTGTGGCGTTGGGGCGCAAGGTGTCTTTCGTCGGCCGCTCGATGGTCCGCAACATGGGCATCGCCAAGGAACTCGGCTTCCTCAACGTCGACGACGATGACGTCATCGACATCGGCGCGGCCGAACTGCTGCCCGCCGACCGGGTGGTGCTGATCACCACCGGCACCCAGGGCGAGCCGATGGCGGCGCTGTCGCGGATGTCCAGGGGCGAGCATCGCAGCATCACGCTGACCGCGGGTGACCTGATCATCCTGTCCAGCTCATTGATCCCCGGCAACGAGGAGGCCGTATACGGCGTGATCGACTCGCTGGCCAAGATCGGTGCCCGCGTCGTCACCAATCAGCAAGCGCGCGTGCATGTTTCCGGCCACGCCTACGCCGGCGAGCTGCTGTTCCTGTATCGCGGGGTGCGGCCGCGCAACGTGATGCCGGTGCACGGCACCTGGCGGCACCTGCGTGCCAACGCCAAACTCGCGGTCCGCACCGGCGTGCCGGAGGAGAACGTCGTGCTCGCCGAGAACGGCGTCAGCGTCGACCTGGTGGCCGGGCAGGCCCGGATCGCCGGCGCGGTGCCGGTCGGCAAGGTATTCGTCGACGGTCTGGTGCTCGGCGATGTCGGGGACGCCACGCTCGGCGAAAGGCTCACGCTTACTTCGGGTTTCATCGCGGTCACCGTGGTGATCAGCCGCGAGACCGGCAAGCCGATGGCCCCGGTGCACCTGCACTCGCGCGGCTTCTCCGAAGATCCGAAGGCCCTCGAGTCGGGCGCCGAGAAGGCGCAGGCGGCACTGGATGCCCTTGTCTCCGAGCAGGTTACCGATTCCGCGCGCATCGCCCAGGCAGTACGGCGGGCCGTCGGCAAATGGGTCGGCGAGACCTACCGGCGCCAACCGATGATCGTGCCGACGGTGCTCGAAATATAGGCCTGCGACAATAAACCGGCCAAAGTGCATCGGTGCGAGAAAACCCGCATTCCGGACGCGCCGTACCACTAAACTCGGCCCGGTGTCTTTGCCGCCGGGGGGTCAAGCCTCGGAGCGCCGTGCGCGCGGCCGCCCGGCCAACGCCGATCTGCGGGCCGCCAGGCGCAAGGAGATCGTGCGCTCGGCCTATGCGGTGCTCACCGATCGCGGCTATGACCGGACGACGATGTCGGATATCGCCCGCCACGCCGACGTCGGGCAGGGCACCTTGTACCGGTACTACCCGAGTAAGCGGGAACTGCTCGACGACGTTTTCGACTACGCGGTCACCAAAGCTGCGCGGGCGCTCCGGATCGGTTCGCTCGCCGACCTGGACCTGACCGACTACCACCAGGCGATGGAGCTCATCACCCTGTTCGGGACCCGCATGTTCGATCTCGTCGATGACGATCCGGCGATCATCCGGCTGCTCACGGTGGAAAGCAGCGCGATCGATCCCGAGTTGAGGTTCCGGGTCAGCGGCCTCTTGTCGACGGTGGACGTCGCCTTTGCGCGGCTGTTCGAGGCGGCCAACCCCGACTCCGCTTCGGCGGATCACCATGCCACGTGGGCACTGCTGGGCCGCTTGGTGATCGGATTGTCCGGTCCGGGGTTGCTCATGTCCATGCAGGGGGATACGACAGCCGAGTCGCGCGCGACGTTCCTGGCGTCGATCTCGGCCATCGCCGATCAGGGACTGCTGACCGAGGAACCGGCCGGTGGGGAGCCCGGCGATGGCTGACAGAGCGACCCAGTTGTACGCGGCGGCCACCGACTTGTTCGTCGAGCGTGGATACCGCGCTGTCGACGTCGCCGACATCACCGCTCGCTGCGGGGTCGGCCACGGCACGTTCTACAACTACTTCCGCAACAAGCGAGACCTCCTGGAGTCCATCCAGGCTCGGACGGTCCAGGAGCTTTCCGCCGCGGTCGCCGGTGAGCATGAGCCGGACGCCTGGACCAGCCGCACCGAGTACGTCGCCGAGTTCACCGAGCGGGTGCGCCGGGCCGTGACGTACATCGCGAAAAACCGCGCGCTGGTGTCGTTCGTCGCGATCGCCGCGCCCGGCGTGGACGAACAGGCCTACGAATCGGTGGTTGCCGCCTACGACGAACTCGGTGCGCAGGTGACAGCGTTCCTGGAGTTGGGGCGCGGGCTGGGATGGATTCGCGACAGCGTCGACCTACGCGTTGCCGGGCAGGCAGTGGTGTCGTGCGTATTGATGGCGACGTTTCCGATGCTGGTCGGTGACGGCACCGATGTCGACCCGGAGCCGGTCGCGCAGGCATGCGCCGCGTTCCTGCTGGGCGGGCTGCGGCGGGTTCTACCGGATTCGTGAGCGCCAGCGGGCGATCTGCAGTCCCATGTCGGTCACGGGCTCGGCGTCCAGAGCCCATTCCGAAGCGATGTCGTACCAGCGGCCCCGCGCCTGCAGCGTGCCCAGCAATGCACAGACGCTCATCTCCGTCCGGCGTGAGAACGCGTGCGCGCCGTTCATGCGCTGCTTGAATATGCCTGACCGGTAATCAGATTGGGGCAGCATCGCCTGCGACAGCGCCTTGTAGGCGACTTTGTCGGTGACCTGGACCAGCCCCGGAGTGAGATACCACCCGGCGACCGCCCGCATATATTGCAATGCCATCTCCGGGGGCAGCGCCTCGGCATCGACGATGAACCCCGCCACGCTGGCCAGTCGATGCGCGGTCTGGGCGTCGCCGCGCATGACCGCCGCGAGGACGGACCGTTCGAGATCGACCTCGTCCCGGTTCATCCGGACGTACAAGCCGAAATCGAGGAAACCGACCCGGTTGTCCGGCAGGCTCAGAATGTTGCCCGGGTGCGGGTCAGCGCAAAATTCGCCGCTGTCATAGATGTTCGCGCAGTAGAAGCGGAAGACGGCCTCGCCGATGTGGTCGCGCACCGCCTGCTCGACGTCGGCGAGGTGATGCAGTTGGGTACCGTCCAGGTACTCGGTCACCATGATGCGCTCGGTGCACAACGCGTTGATCGGTTCGGGGATCACGAACACCGGATGGTCGCGATGAGCTTCGAAGACCGCGCGGTGGTTGGACAGCTCCTGGCGGTAGTCGAGTTCGGCCGTGATCTGCCGGCTGACCTCGGCCACGACCGCCTGCAGTCCTCTGACCGGATAGGCCCTGGCGCGTAGCCGGACCAACAGGGCCAGGTTCTTGAGGTCTGCGCGGACCGCATTCCGCGCCCACGGGTATTGGACTTTGACGGCCACCGCGCGTCCATCGACAAGCGTTGCGCGGTACACCTGCCCCAGCGACGCCGTGGCCAGTGGTTCGGGGTCGATGTCGCGCACCCGGTTGCGCAGCGCACCCCATTCGGAGTCCATCAACCGAAACATCACCGCGTTGTCGACGGCGGGAGCCCGGCTGAACAAGGGGGACAGCCGGCGGGAGAATTCGTCCCGGGTCTGCGCAGAACTGAGGCCGAAGTTGAGCAGCGACAGCAGCTGCCCGAGCTTCATGGCCGCGCCTTTCATGGTGCCCAAGGTCGCGGCGAGGTCGTCTGCCAGGCGGAGCATCTGCTCGTCGCGGGCCTGCGCTTTCTGCTCCTCGGACAAAAAGGGCCGGCGAATCGCGGTCGTTGCCCGGCGTGCTGCGGCGCGGGCGGCGACCTGCCCGACGCGTGCGCCGCGTGCGGCGCGGTCGGTGGCGCGATCACCAGGTGTCAATGTGGCCAGCCTTGACGTCGATGGACATGGCGCCGAGACGAATCCCTCCTGGCAGGTTTACAACCGACTCACCCGCATTGGCAAGAAAATTCGCGGACTCGAGCACGGCCTCGCGGGCACTCGCGGGCAGCGTGAGAAGAGCAGTGGTGACCTCACGCACGGCCTCGTTTCGGGCGAGTCGGAGCCAGGTCAATTCGCCGTCGAGTGCACGGGTGTAACCGGAATCCTCGCCGTTCAGGTATTCGGTTCGGACACCGAAGAATTCGGCCAGCATCTGCACTGTCTGCGGTGACGGGCGCGTGCGCAGCCCACGGCGTAGTTGCGAGAGATAAGGGTCGGACAAGTCGTAGCCGCGGCGAGCCAGCGTTTGCGTCACTTCGCTGTTCCGATACGGGCCCCGCGACGGCGGATAAATGCTGTCGAAGAGATTGTTGAGCCGCTCGGCGAACAGGGCGGTGTTACCCGCAGACTTCCGCGGGCGCTTCCTGCCGTGCATATCGTCCCCCAAATGGTGTGCGTGGTTCCCCACACGTGCTGCGCACATGCGGGTACCGCGTGGCCGGATGGCGGCCGCTTGGGGGAGCGCTCTGGTCGGGTCGTTGCGCACCGAATGTTCGCCAACATACCCGGACTGAGAACGTTAGCTCACGTTAGTTGACTTCGCTACAGATGCAATTGAATGTCAGGTTGACACGTCAGTCCGCTATATGGAATTCTCGGCGTGAAAGCAGAATACGGTCAGCTTGGGGGAGTGTGTACCGGTCTGCGCGCTAGAAGGGGTGAAGGTGCATGGTGGACTGCGGGGTGTTCATCGCGCGGCAGGGCGTCTGGCTGTGTGTTCGCTGTGATAGATCACCGAGAACGTAGTGACGCCGACAATTATCGTTGCTGAATTGGCGCTGCGGCCAGTCAAAAGCGCTCGCCGGTAAGCCGGCTGTCGCGTCCGGCCGGGCGCGTTGGCGGTCGCTGCTGCGTGGCGTAAGTCGGTGCGGGGCGCTGCTGGACAGGTTCTCGACGGGTCGACGAGCCTGGCCGTGCAAAGCGGCATCGCAATCGGGGGAATGGCTGCCGGTTTCGGCGGCAGAAGGGGTTTCGCTGTGGGGGTCACGACGAACACGGTGCTGTGCGACAGCGAGATTGCGCCGGACGGCGGCGTGGTGGTGATCGAAGACGTTGGCGCGGGCGGCCTTTCGGGCGTCTACGTGCACCCCGAGGTGGACGACGGGAGTGTTGCCCGGGCGCTGTGGGTGCACACCATGAACGTCCACGAATGCGAGCTCGCGGGCAGATGGGTGCGGGTGCGGCGACTCCGGGAGTCGTTATCCCGTCTCAGGTCCGAGCGAAATCAATGTGCTGCTGCACGGCGAAACCGGCTTCGTACATGCGCTCGGGTCCCGGAGACGGCGGTGGGGCCGGCTGGGTCGCGTCAGCGCTTGTTGACGAAGCCGGCGTCCACCGGCAGCGTCACGCCGGTGATGTAACGGCCGGCATCCGACACCAGCCATGCCACGGTGTTGGCGATGTCCTCGGCATCGAGGACCTGCACCGGCAGCGCATTCGTCATATTCGGCGCCGATTTGGCCGCTTCGGAGTCGGCGGTCAACTGGCTCAACCACTTCCTGGTGAAGTCGTTGTCGATCATCGGGGTGTCCACCCCGGCCGGATGGATCGAGTTGACCCGGATGTTCTGCGCGGCAAGCAGATTCGCGTACACCCGCATCAGGCCGACCATGCCGTGCTTGGCGGCGGCATAGCCCACCGACCCGGCCATCGGTGAGGCCAGCCCGACCAGGCCGGCGACCGAGCTGATCAGCACGATCGACCCGCCGTTGCCGGCCTTGACCATGGGCCGCATCGCCACCTCGACGGTGTGGTAGACGCCGGTGAGGTTGACGTCGATGACGTCCTGCCAGGCGTCCTCACCGGCCATGGGTGCGATGCCCGCGTTCGCGATGGCGATGTCCAACCGTCCGCCGAGTTCCTCGATGCCGGCCGTCAGCGCGGCCTTCAGGGCGTCGCGGTCACGTACGTCGGCCTGACTGGCGACGATCCGGGCTCCGTTCTCCTCGACGAGCTTGACCGTCGCGGCGAGATCGTCGGGCGTGGCCATGGGGTAGGGGACCGACGCGATCTGGTCGCACAGGTCGACGGCGATGATGTCGGCGCCCATCGACGACAGCTTCACCGCGTGTGCGCGCCCCTGGCCACGCGCTGCTCCGGTGATGAAGGCGACCTTGCCGCTCAGCTCACCCACGGAGTTGTCCCTTCGACGGATCGCCGGCGACCACCGGGGCGAGCATCTTGATGTCGGGCGCACCGTCGAGGTGCTCGCCGATGGCGCCGAACAACTTGCCGATGGCCGGGGCGGTGCTGTGGGTCTTGATGGCGTCTGCGTCGGCCCACTGTTCGACGAACACGAAGGTGCCGCCGTCGGCCTCATGCAGAGAGTAGAGCTCACAGCCCGGTTCGCCGTGAACGGCGTCGACGGCCTCGACGCACGCGGCGCGGACCAGGTCGACGGATTCGGGCTTGGCTTTCATGGTGGCGACGACAACGACGGGCATGGACGGTCTCCTCGATAGATAGCTGACCTAGACAGGTGTCCACGTTAGACCGGGGCTCGACGCAGGTGTGACGTGGCTCCCACTGATCGCTGACCAGGGGATATGTGCGGGCAGTCGTGACCCAAGCGTTACCTGTGTGGTAGATGGTGCAGATGGGGTGATTGCGACTAGGCTGGCAGCCATGGCGAGTAAAACCGCAACGAGCTCAGCTAACCGGGCCAAGGCCGGGTCGGCGAATCGTGGCGCAGCCGGTTCGGGGGCGCGTTCATCGAAGTCAGGCAGTGCAAAGTCGGGCCGGCCGGCGCGTCCGCCGGCCCCGAAATCGCCCGCCCGTAAGCCGGCCCGCAAACCCGTGCCCCATCCGTCGCCGGTTGCTACCGCCGGTGCCGCAGTGGGCCGTGGCGCCCGCGCCGGCTGGTTGATGCTCGCCAAGGGGGCCGGAACCACGGCCCGCAGCGTCGGCCGCGCACGCGAACTCGAGCCCGGACACCGCCGTGACGGCATCGCGCTGGCGCTGCTCGGCGTCGCCTTCCTGATCGCGGCAAGCTCCTGGTTCGACGCCGCCCGGCCGGTCGGCGCATGGCTCGACTACGGCGTCCGCACCGTCATCGGATCGGCGGTTGTGGTGCTGCCGGTCCTGCTGCTCGCGCTGGCCGTCACGCTGATGCGCACTCATCCGAACCCCGACGCCCGGCCCCGACTGATCCTCGGCGCCGCGATGATCGGGCTGCCGGTCCTGGGCCTCTGGCACATCTGGGCCGGCGCGCCCACCGAACCAGGAGGGCGTCGCGGCGCGGCCGGGTTCGTCGGCTTCGTCATCGGCGGGCCGCTGTCCGACGGGCTGACGGTCTGGATCGCCACGCCGCTGCTCATCATGGGTGTGTTGTTCGGTCTGCTGCTGGTCACCGGCACGACGATCCGCGAACTGCCGGATACGTTGCGCTACATGGTGTCCGGTCGTCTGCGCGGCGACCACGGGGACGAGTACGACGACGCGCCGGCCGGCTTCGTCGACGATTTCTCTGATGATTTTTCAGATGGCTACTACGACGACCCGACCTATTCGCGGGACGAGCCCGAAGCCTGGCCCGGTTCGGACCAGACCACCGCAGCGATGACGCGGCCGCTGGGCCGCACGCCGATGGACAACTACCCGGTCGAGCCCGCGGCAGACGAGGCGCCGACCACGCCCGAGCCCGCGGCCAAGCCGTCGCGCCGCCGCAAGGCCCAGAACGTCGCGGATCCGGTGCCCACCAAGAAGGCCAGTGAAAAGGCCAGTGAAAAGGCCACGGATGACGGCTTGTCGATCGACCGTGTCATCGAGGGCGACTACACGCTGCCGCCGCTCGACCTGCTGGCCGACGGCGACCCGCCCAAGCGCGTCGGCCGCGACAACGACCGCATCATGTCGGCCATCTCCGAAGTCCTGGAGCAGTTCAAGGTCGATGCCACGGTCGTCGGCTTCCAGCGCGGCCCGACCGTCACGCGCTACGAGATCGAGCTGGGGCCCGGCGTCCGCGTCGAGCGGTTCACCCAGCTGCAGCGCAACCTCGCCTACGCGGTGGCCAACGAGCACATCCGCCTACTGGCCCCGATCCCCGGCAAGTCGTTGGTCGGTGTCGAGGTGCCGAACAGCGACCGCGAGATGGTGCGGCTCAAGGACGTGCTGAACGCGCCGAGCACCCGCAAGGACCACCATCCGATGGTGTTCGGCATCGGCAAGGACGTCGAAGGCCACTTCATCAGCTACAACCTGGCCAAGATGCCGCACCTCCTGGTGGCCGGCTCCACCGGTTCGGGTAAGTCCAGCTTCATCAACTCGATGCTGGTGTCGCTGCTGCAGCGCGCCACCCCGGACGAGGTCCGGATGATCCTCGTTGACCCGAAGATGGTGGAATTCCCGCCCTACCAAGGCATTCCGCACCTCATCACGCCCGTGATCATCGACCCGAAGAAAGCCGCCGCCGCGCTGGCCTGGCTGGTCGAGGAGATGGAGCAGCGCTACCAGGACATGAGCGCCAGCGGTGTCCGGCACATCGACGACTTCAACAAGAAGGTGCGCTCGGGCGAGATCACCGCGCCGCTGGGCAGCGAGCGGGTCTACAAGACCTACCCGTACATCCTGTGCGTCGTCGACGAGCTGGCCGACCTGATGATGCAGGCGCCGCGCGACGTGGAAGACGCGATCGTCCGCATCACCCAGAAGGCCCGCGCCGCGGGCATCCACCTGGTACTGGCCACCCAGCAGCCGGTGGTGTCGGTGGTGACCGGTCTGATCAAGGCAAATGTGCCGTCCCGCATGGCATTCGGTGTCACCAACGCGACCAACTCGCGCGTCATCCTCGATCAGATCGGCGCCGAGAAGCTCACCGGTAAGGGTGACGGACTGTTCCAGCCGTCGGAGGCGCCCAAGCCCATCCGTGTGCAGGGCGCGTTCGTCAGCGACGACGAAATCCAGGCTGTCGTCGCCTTCACCAAACAGCAGGCCCAGCCCGAGTTCGTCGACGGCGTCACGGTCAAGACCGTCGAGAAGCGCGACATCGACAGCGACATCGGCGACGACATGGACGTCTTCCTGCAGGCCGTGGAGCTGGTCGTGTCGAGCCAGTTCGGGTCGACCTCGATGCTGCAGCGCAAGTTGCGGGTCGGTTTCGCCAAGGCCGGCCGCCTGATGGACCTGATGGAAACGCGCGGCATCGTCGGGCCGTCCGAGGGCTCCAAGGCCCGCGAGGTGCTGGTCAAGCCCGACGAACTGGCCGGCACCCTGATGCTGATCCAGGGCGGCTCGGACGCCAACGGATCGATGGGCGACGAACCCGGATTCTGACCCGGTGTTACCGGGGTCACACCGGCGCTGATCGGCGGTGCGGATAACAACTTCGGGTGGTGGCGGGCGGCGCCGACTGTGGGAGGCTGGACTCCTAAGGAGGCTTTGCCGTGGTTGACATTTCGCGCAGCACCGAGTCCGAAGCCGAGCTCGATGCGGAGTTCGAGTCCTGGGCCCGTAGCCGGCCTGCGCTGACAGCGGTCACCGACTTCGGATTCCGGAAGACGACCGCCCACCAGCTGGTTCCCGTGCTGTACGTGCTCGCCGTCGTGGGCGCGCTGGTGTCCTACGTGTCGGTCGCCGTCGTGGCGTTCGGGTCGTCGGCCTTGGTGGGCGTGTTCTGGCTGCTCGTTGCCGGACCTGTCGTGTGCGTCACGATCGTGTTGGTGGCGCGGGTGCTGCTCGAGTCCCTGCTGGCGGTCCTGGCGATGGGGCGGCAGGTCGACGAGGCGAACGAGCTGGTCCTCGAGATCGCCGAGCTGGTGATCGGGATCTCGGACAAGGTCGAGGTGATTCCGACGCTGCCGTTCGGCCGCGGCGGGCGTTCGCGCCGGCGCGCGGCGATCATGGACATGCGGGACCGTATCGTCGCTCGCAAGGCCGCGGCCGCGACCGGCGAATCCTGACACCCGATGTACAACTGGCCGTTGTTGTGCGGGCGCCTTCGGCCGCAATAGCGTTCACCGGATGTACGCGCTGACGGTGCAGCCCGGCGAGGCCAATTCGCTCGCGGTGACCGAAGTCGACGACCCGGTGCCCGGCCCGGGAGAGTTGCTGGCCAAAGGGCTGGCAGTTGGGGTGTGTGGCACCGACAAGGAGATCGCGCGCGGCGAGTACGGCTGGGCCCCGCCCGGACGCGACCGATTGGTGATGGGCCACGAGTCGCTCGGCCGTGTCGAGCAGGCGCCGGCCGGCAGCGGCTTCGGCGTCGGCGACCTGGTGGTCGGAGTGGTGCGCAGGCCCGACCCGGTGCCGTGCGGGGCGTGCGCGCACGGCCAGTTCGACATGTGCCGCAACGGCGAGTATACCGAGCGCGGGATCAAGCAGATCGACGGCTACTGCAGCCAATTGTGGTGTGTGGAAACCGAATACGCGGTGAAGTTGGATCCGCGACTGGAACATGTCGGGATGCTCCTGGAGCCGACGACCGTAGTCGCCAAGGCCTGGGAACAGATTCAGCTGATAGGTCAGCGGGCCTGGTTCGAGCCCAAGAGTGTGCTGATCACCGGAGCCGGGCCCATCGGATTGTTGGCCGCGATGCTCGGTGTGCAGCGGGCTCTGGATGTGCACGTCGTCGACGTCGCGGCCGACGGCCCGAAGCCCGCGCTGGTGGCTGCGTTAGGGGCTACCTATCACCATGACGGAGTCGACACCGCGGCCCAAGCAGTCAAGCCGGACGTGGTGATCGAGGCCACCGGGGTCAGTGAGGTGGCCTTCGACGCAATGTGCGACACCGGCTCCTATGGCATCACCTGTCTCACGGGCGTCACCCCGACAGGGCACAACCTCACCATCGATATGGGCAAGATGAATCGCACCGTGGTACTGGAGAACGACGCCATCGTCGGGTCGGTGAACGCGAACCTGTCGCACTACCGGCAGGCTGCCGATGCGTTGGCCAAGGCGGATCCGGCCTGGCTGGACCGGATGATCACGCGCCGCGTGCCACTGTCGCAGTTCGGCGATGCCTTCGACGGCTCTGCGGTGGACGTGAAGGTCGCAATCACGCTGGAATGAACAGGTGAACGAATCCGGTGGGGCCGAGCGCGCGCGGGTCCGGTCGTTCGGCACGCTCGACGGCGGTCTGCGTGCGGCCAGCGACTGGTACCTGTGGGGTCCGTACCTCAGCGAGAGGCAGTGGGGGACCGTGCGCGAGGACTACAGCATCGACGGGGACGCCTGGAATTACCTGCCGCACGACCACGCCCGGTCTCGGGCGTACCGCTGGGGTGAGGACGGACTGGCAGGATTCAGTGATGTGGAACAGCGGCTGTGCCTGTCGCTGGCGCTGTGGAACGGCCGCGATCCGATCCTCAAGGAACGGGCCTTCGGCCTGACCGGTGACGAGGGCAACCACGGCGAGGACGTCAAAGAATATTGGTGGTACCTCGACGCGGTGCCGAGCCACGCGCTCAATCACTGGCGATATCACTATCCGCAGCAAGCGTTTCCCTATCAACAGCTGGTGCAGGAGAACGGCCGGCGCGGGAGACTCGATCCCGAGTATGAACTGCTGGACACCGGCGTATTCGACCGAGACCAGTACTGGGTGGTGGACGTCGAGTACGCCAAGGCCGACCCGACCGATGTGCTGATGACCGTCGACATCACGAATGCGGGCCCCGACACCGACATGATCCATGTCCTGCCGACGCTGTGGTACCGCAACACCTGGTCATGGAAAAATGGCAGTGCACCAATGGAATTGGTGGGTGCGGACGGGGTGGTGCGAACCACGCATCCATTCCTCGGCGACGTGGAATGGTTACCAGGGCCCCATCCCGACGGGTCTGCGCCGGAACTTCTGTTCTGCGACAACGAAACCAACCTGGCCCGGCTGTACGGGGTTGCGCCCTCGCCGCAATATCCCAAGGACGGGATCAACGATCATGTCGTGAGCGGTGCGCATAGCGTCAATCCGGCCGGGCGCGGGTCGAAATGCGCGGCGTGGTACCGGCTGACCGTCGAGCCGGGCCAGACCGCGCAAGTGCGGTTGCGCCTTCGACCCAAAGGCGAACTACCAGATGCGTTGGGGGACAGCTACACCCGGGTACGCACCCAGCGCCGTATCGAAGCCGACGAGTTCTACCGCGGCCTCACGCCCCCGGAAGCGTCGGCCGACGAGGCTGCCGTCATGCGGCAGGCCTTCGCGGGGATGCTGTGGAGCAAGCAGTTCTACCACTATGACGTGGCCCGCTGGATCGATGGCGATCCGAGCCAGCCGGCGCCGCCCACGCAGCGGCGAGCCGGACGCAACGCCCGCTGGCGCAGCTTCGAGGCGTTCGATGTGATGTCCATGCCCGACACCTGGGAGTACCCGTGGTTCGCGGCGTGGGACCTGGCTTTCCACTGCGTTCCGCTGGCCCACATCGATCCGGCTTTCGCGAAATACCAGTTGTCGCTGCTGTGCCGTGAATGGTTCCAGCATCCCACCGGAGCGCTACCGGCGTACGAATGGGACTTCGGCGACGTGAACCCGCCCGTGCAGGCGTGGGCCGCACTGGAGGTCTTCGCCATCGACGGGGGCCGCGACGTCGACTTCCTCAGCCAGATCTTCGACAAGCTGCTGGTCAACTTCACCTGGTGGGTGAACCGCGAGGACGCCAACGGCACCAACCTCTTCGAGGGCGGGTTCATGGGCCTGGACAACATCGGGGCGCTTGACCGGTCGCATCTGCCAGTGTCCGGGGTCCTGGAGCAGTCCGACGCGACCGGGTGGATGGCCAGTTATGCACTGTCGATGGCGACCATCGCGGGCGTGCTGCATGGCACGGGCCGGCGGCCGGCCATGGACTTGGTGCACAAGTTCCTCGAGCACTTCGCGGTGATCTCCGACGCGTTGGAGAACCTGGGTACCTGGGACGAGGACGACGGTTTGTTCTACGACCTGCTGGTGCTGCCTGCCGGCACCTCGGTGCCGATCCGTGCCCGGTCCATGGTCTCGATGATCCCGCTGCTGGCGGCCGCGCTGGTTGACCAGGCCGCCATCGACCGGGCGCTGGCCACCGACAAGCGCTTCGCGGCCTACTTGAACCAGCGTGATCACCCGCCGGCCACTCGCGGAATCGCGGGAAGTCGTCAGATGCTGGTGGCGGCGGTGGGGCTGCCACGAGTGCGCAGACTGTTCCAGAAGCTGTTCGACTCCGCGGAATTCCTGTCGCCCCATGGGTTGCGGTCACTGTCGGCGTATCACCGGGACCATCCGTATGTCCTGGAGGTGGCGGGTGTACGCGCAGCGATCAGCTACGAGCCCGCCGAGTCGACCACCGGCATGTTCGGCGGCAACTCCAATTGGCGTGGGCCGGTGTGGTTTCCGTTGAATTACCTGGTTGCCACCGCGCTGGAGCGATATCACGAGTTCTTCGGAGACGAACTCACCGTCGAATACCCGACCGGATCGGGTCACACCGTGACGCTGGATACGGTGGCAGCTGACCTCTGGCAGCGCATGGTGTCCATCTTCTTGGTCGGCGCCGATGGGACCCGACCGTGTTTCGGGGGTACGCACCGCCTGCAGACCGATCCGCGCTGGCGCGACAACATCGTGTTCTCGGAGTACTTTCACGGCGACAACGGCGCCGGCCTGGGGGCCAGCCACCAGACCGGGTGGACGGGGTTGGTCGCTGACGTGATCCGCCGGCGTCATCGTGCGGTGCCGCCGATCGCGGAGATCATTGCTCAGTTGATCACCGGCAGGCCGGTGGCGTGACGCCGGCGATGTGGACTCAGCACTTCCCGAACGGGCAGACATCATCCAGCCAGGAGGGGGCGTGGCGTCACACCACACCTCATAGCGTGACCAGCATCCGGGTGTTGCCCAGGGTGTTCGGCTTGACGTAGGAGAGGTCGAGGAACTCCGCGACACCGGTGTCGTACGAGCGGCACATCTCCTCGTAGACTTCGGCGGTGACGGGCGTGCCCTCGATCTCCTTGAAGCCGTGCCGGCTGAAGAAATCGGTCTCGAAGGTCAGCACGAAGACGCGCTGCAACTGCAGCTCCCGGGCCACGTCGAGCAGCTTGGCCACCACCGCGTGCCCGACGCCCATGCCGCGCACCTTGGGATGGGCCGCGACGGTACGCACCTCGCCGAGATCGGCCCACAGCACGTGCAATGCGCCACAGCCCACGATGTCGCCCTGCAGGTCGGCCACCCAGAATTCCTGGACCGCCTCGTAGAGGGTCACGAGGTTCTTCTCCAGCAGGATTTTCCCCGCGTAGATGTCGACCAGGGCCTTGATGCCCGGGACGTCGGATGTCCGGGCGCGGCGAACCACCAGCCCGGTGGTGGCGGGTTTCGGTGCGTCGCTCACATGTGGAGGGTATCGGCTGGGTATCGCCCGGTAGGTGACCGGATATCCTGTGTCGGTGACAGGCCAGTCAGATACCGATCCGCGCGCCTCGCGTGCCGGCGTGGCGAACATCGCCAA
Organism: Mycolicibacterium sp. CBMA 226; assembly: GCF_009729075.1. Classification (GTDB taxonomy): domain Bacteria; phylum Actinomycetota; class Actinomycetes; order Mycobacteriales; family Mycobacteriaceae; genus Mycobacterium. Next base: position 57,853 of record NZ_VTGY01000035.1, read on the forward strand.
CCTACTGACCGGCCTGCGGATCGTGCTGGTTCCGGTGTTCCTGGTGGCCCTTTTCGTCGGTGATGGACACGAAACACGTTGGCGGATAGTGGCTTTCGTTGTATTCGTGGTCGCCGTCATCACCGACCGGTTCGACGGCGAGATCGCCCGCAGCTTCGACATGGTCACCGAATTCGGCAAGCTGGCCGACCCGATCGCGGACAAGGCCCTGATCGGGGCCGCACTGATCGGGCTGTCGATGCTCGGCGACCTGCCGTGGTGGATCACCGTCGTGATCCTGGTGCGCGAGCTCGCGGTGACGCTGCTGCGCTTCGCGGTGATCCGGCGCGGCGTCATTCCCGCCAGCCGTGGCGGCAAGCTGAAGACGCTGGTGCAGGCCGTGGCCATCGGGCTGTTCATCCTGCCCCTGCACGAGTGGCAGCTCCCGTGGCTGACGACGACAGCATGGGTTTTCATGTGGAGTGCGGTCGTGCTGACCGTCCTGACCGGCATCGATTACGTCGTCTCGGCTTTCCGTCGTCCCTGATTCGGGCCGCCCGGGAACCAAAGCGGTGCGTCGCCGCGTTGGTGCCTACAAGACCGTGTAGAACGGGTGATCCGGCCGGGCTGCGCGGCTGTTACTCAGGTTGAAGGGAAACGCGATGACGACATCTGGGCAGGCGAAACGCCGGGAATCGATGCTGTTGCGTGAGGTCATCGGCGATGTGCTGCGGCAGGCCCGTACGGGGCAGGGTCGCACACTGCGCGAGGTGTCGGACGGTGCCCGGGTGAGCCTGGGCTACCTGTCCGAGGTCGAGCGGGGCCGCAAGGAACCGTCGAGTGAGCTGCTGGGTGCCATCTGCGGCGCCTTGGACGTGCCGCTGTCACAGGTGCTGGCCGACGCCGCCGAGCAGATGCTGCTCACCGAGCGCGCCGAGGCCGACCGCACGGTGTCGAACATCGACGTCGCGACCAAGGTCGTCATCCCGCAGCATCTCGCGATGGCAGTCGCCTGACCGCTGTCGAAACCGCCGCGCGGCAATCCTGCATGCGGGCTGCGTAGGGCTGTCCATACCCACTAGGTTGGCTGTAGACGCGCTGCCACCGATGCGGCCGGCGACCTGACAACCGATCCCGAATCAACGAACGACACGAAGGCGGACCGATCTCATGGCCAACCCGTTCACCAAGGCGTGGAAGTACCTCATGGCGCTGTTCAGTTCCAAGGTTGACGAGTATGCCGACCCGAAGGTGCAGATTCAGCAGGCGATCGAGGAGGCCCAGCGCCAGCACCAGGCGCTGACTCAGCAGGCGGCCTCGGTGATCGGTAACCAGCGTCAGCTCGAGATGCGCCTGAGCCGTCAGCTCGCCGACATCGAGAAGCTCCAGGCGAACGTCCGTCAGGCACTGACCCTGGCCGACCAGGCCACCGCGGCCGGTGACGTCGCCAAGGCCACCGAGTACAACAACGCCGCCGAGGCCTTCGCGGCCCAGTTGGTGACCGCCGAACAGAGCGTCGAGGACCTCAAGGGGCTGCACGACCAGTCGCTGCAGGCCGCGACGCAGGCCAAGAAGGCCGTCGAGCAGAACGCCATGGTGCTGCAGCAGAAGATCGCCGAGCGCACCAAGCTGCTGTCGCAGCTCGAGCAGGCCAAGATGCAGGAACAGGTCAGCGCCTCGCTGCGCTCCATGACCGAGATCGCGGCGCCGGGCAACACCCCGAGCCTCGACGAGGTGCGCGACAAGATCGAGCGTCGTTACGCCAACGCCATGGGCTCGGCCGAGCTGGCGCAGAACTCGGTGCAGGGCCGCATGCTGGAGGTCCAGCAGGCCAGCGTGCAGATGGCCGGCCATTCGCGCCTCGAGCAGATCCGCGCTTCGATGCAGGGCAACTCCCTGCCGTCCGGCGGCGCGGCCGCGCCCGCCACGCCAGCGGCTCCGGCAGCCAACCCGGCGCCGGAAAACCCGCTGTCGCAGTAACTTTCGAGATGTGAGGGGGTAGCGGTGAACGCCCAGTCGGCCGGCCGTCCCGGGGAAACCCGGGGCTGGCAGGCAGTCCTGCAACGCGGCATCGACACCGCTGCCGAAATATCCGACCTGGTGGCCCAGCGCCTCGGCGCGGCCGCCGACCCGCGGGCCCGACTGCTGCGTAAGCGGCGCTGGGCGCTGCGACTGGGCTGGTTGTTCGCCGGCGCCAGCGCCTTCTGGATCGGGCTGACGGCCCTGCTGGCGGCGTGGAGTACCCCGTTCTGGGTCCTGATCATCACCGGCCCCATCGCCGGCGGCTCCGCATTCCTGGCCACCCTGTGCTTCCTGCGCTATCGGTGGTTGCGCGGCGAACCGCTGCCACCGGCCCGGACGTCACGGCTGCTGCCACCCAGGGGCTCGGCGGCGCGACGTCCGATGGAGACGCTGGCCTCGGCCGAACGCGGCTTGTACTCGCTGCTGAGCGTCATCCAGCGGGGCCAATTGCTGCCCGCCGACGAGATTGCCGAAGTGACCGCGGCGGCCAATGCGTCGGCAGCGGCGCTGGCCGGTACGGCCCGGGAAGTGGTGGCGATGGAACGCGCGGCCGGCTCGGTGCCGCAGTCTCGCGCACATCTCGCCCCGACCATCAAGTCCTACACCGCACAGCTCGACGCGGGGGTGCGGCAGTACAGCGACATCGCCACGGCCGCAGCGCAATTGGTGTCAGCGGCGAACAGTGGTGCGGGCTCGGCGCGGTCGATGTCCGAGCAGCGCTACCGCAGCGAACTCGTCGCGGCGACCGACCGGCTCAGTGCCTGGGCGCAGGCCTTCGACGAACTCGGGCGGCTGCGCCAGGCCTGACGGCCCGTCAGATGGTGGTGGAGCCGGTGCCGTCGTCGGACCGGCGACCGTACCGCTCTTCATAAGCCGCGTGAATGTGGGCGTTCTTCTGCCGCAGCGACTGGTCGAGCAGTTTCGGATCGATGCCGTTCTTGACCAGCATGTGGCGGCGCCAGATCTTGTTCAGGGCGTGCGAGAAATAGATCACCGGAATCAGGATGGGCACCGTCGCGCTGAGCCGGATGACGAGGTCCGAGCCGCCGCTGATGCCGAGCAGTTCGGGCAGGAACCAGATCGGGATCAGGATCAGGAACGCCGGGACGAACATGCGGATGACGATCCGCAGCGTCGCGCCTTTGCCGATGAGGTCCTCGGTCACCCACGCCCGCATCGAGTCGGGCAGCCGGCCGCCGTAGCTGTACTTGATGTACTGCCAGGCGTTGGGCTTCGGGCGATTCTCGTTTGCCATGGTGGCCGATTTTACTGGTGGCTACATGGTCGGGCGCAGTGCCGGGACGGCTGCCCCGAGGAGGCCGCGCACCGTGGCCTTGACCATGTCGAACATGTCGAAGTAGTCCCGCCAAAGCGTGATCTTGCCGTCGTGCACCTCGAACACCCCGCAGACCCAGAACTGCAGCCGCACCGGCCCGATGACCAGCGCGTCCGTGCGCTCGTTGAGCACCGTCGTGCCCTCACCGACGATGCGGTGGAACTTGACCTCGAAACTGACGGGGCTCTTCTTCATGGGGCGGAAAAGCTTCATCGCGCGGGTCCGACCGTGGATGGTGGGCAGCCCGACGTTCTCGTAGACGAGGTTGTCGTCGAGCAGACGGTCGGCGGTGTCCATGTCCTCGGCCTGCAGGGCGTAGAGGAAGGATTCGACGATCTCGGCATTGGTCTGCGTCACTGCCGGTGTGCTCTGTGTCATAAGGCCACCGTAATGCGCCTGGCCGCCAGCGCACAGGGGCCGGTGTGACAAGGTGACCCGATGCGCGTCGCCGTGGTTGCCGGGCCCGACCCCGGCCATGCCTTTCCGGCCATCGCGTTGTGCCTCCGGTTCCGGGCGGCCGGCGACCAGCCGGTGCTGCTGACCGGCCGGCAATGGCTCGACACCGCGCGGGAGGCGGGCGTCGACGCACGGGAACTGCTCGGGCTGGATCCCGAGGACGGCGATGACGACCTCGACTCGGGCGCCAAGATTCACCAGCGTGCGGCGCGGATGGCGGTGCTCAATGCACCGGCGCTGCGCGAGCTGGCGCCAGACCTGGTGGTGTCGGATGTCATCACGGCCTGCGGCGGTATGGCCGCCGAGATGATGGGGCTGCCCTGGGTCGAGCTCACCCCACACCCGCTGTACCTGCCGTCGAAGGGATTGCCGCCGCTGGGCAGTGGCCTGGCGCCCGGAGTCGGGCTGCGGGGCCGGGTGCGGGACGCGACGCTGCGCTTCTTCACGGCTCGTTCGGTACGTCAGGGGGACCGGCAACGGGCTGCGGCGCGGGTCGAAATCGGGCTGCCCGCAACCGATCCCGGGCCCGCGCGCCGGTTGATCGCGACCCTGCCCGGGCTGGAGGTGCCGCGGCCCGACTGGCCGGCCGAAGCCGTCGTCGTGGGACCGCTGCATTTCGAGCCGACGACGACGGTGCTGGACATCCCGCCCGGAGCGGGGCCGGTGGTGGTGGTCGCCCCCTCGACGGCGACGACCGGGATGCAGGGCCTGGACGAGCTGGCCCTGGAGGCGTTGATACCCGGGCAGACGCTGCCCGACGGCGCCCGCGTCGTCGTCTCGCGGCTGCGCGGCGCCGACGGACCGGTGCCGCCGTGGGCGGTGGTCGGGCTCGGCCGCCAGGACGAACTGCTGAAGCAGGCCGACGTGATGATCTGCGGCAGCGGCCACGGCATCGTGTCCAAGACGCTGCTGGCCGGGGTGCCGCTGGTGGTGGTGCCGGGCGGCGGCGACCAGTGGGAGATCGCCAATCGGATTGTGCGGCAAGGCAGTGGCGAGCTGATCCGGCCGTTGACCGCCGCATCGTTGACGGCGACCGTCGGCCGTGTGCTGTCCACGCCGTCGTACCGGGAGGCGGCCCGGCGTGCCGGCGCCAGTCGAGCGGGCGTCGCCGACCCGGTGGCCGTGTGCCGAGCGGCACTCGGCGCCGGTGCTGAGTAGGTTGGTGCGGTGCGACTGACCGAATTCACCCTGCTTATCGAAGACCAGTTCGGTACGGCGCGCGGTGCGGCGTTGGTGGCGGACCACGTGCTGGCCGCGCTCGGTGGGCGCACGCCGGCGCAGGCGATCGAAGCCGGCGTCGAACCTCGCGATGTGTGGCGTGCCCTGTGCGCGGACTTCGACGTCCCGCGCGATCAGTGGTGAGCGCGTTCTGGTCTCCCGCGACTACTCACCCCGCACTGTTTGTCGGGCGGTGACATGGTGTTGGCCATCCTCGACTCATAGCGTTCTTCGTGCTGCTGGGCGGAGCTCTGACCGAATTCGATACCGAGGAGGATGGCCGATGAGTGCCACTGTTGCCGTAGTCACCGGAGCTGGACGCGGAATCGGCCTGGCCATCGCGAAAGCCCTCGCCGCACAAGGGCATCGTGTGCTGATCACCGACGTCGACGGGGACGCCGCGCAGCGGGCGGCCGAGAACGTCGGCCGCGGCGCCTGGGGCGTCGCCCAGGATGTGCGTGACGTCGCGGGCCACGAAGCCGTCGCCGCGCTGGCCGCGCAGGAGGGCCGAATTGCGGCGTGGGTCAACAACGCCGGGGTGCTGCATGCCGGGAACTCGTGGGAGCAGCCTGCCGAGCATGTCGTCCAGACCCTCGACGTCAACGTCCGCGGCATGATGGCGGGCTGTATGGCGGCCGTCAACGCCATGGGTGCGCGCGGCGGCGTCATCCTCAACATCGCCTCGATATCGGCGCTGACGCCGGTGCCGGGGCTGGCGGTGTACGCCGCCAGCAAGGCCGCCGTGCTGTCGTACACCACGTCGCTGCAGGGCGAGCTGCAGACCGCCGGCCTGCCGATCCGCGCCCGCGCGCTGTGTCCCGATGTGGTGAACACCGAGATGGTCACGGCCACGACTCACGATCCCGGTGCGGCCCTGCTGTTTTCGGGCCCCAAGCCGCTGAATGCCGACGACGTGGCGCGGGCCGCGATCGAGCTGATGGATTCGCGCCAGCTCTTCCGCGTCGTGCCGCGCTGGCGGGGAGTGATCGCGCGGAGCACCGATGTGGCGCCGGCCGCCGGCCTGCGCGCGTTGTCCCTGATGAGGACGTTGGGTCTGCGGCGTCAGCGTTCGCTGTGACCTCCTGGGGCAGCCCCGGCCGTGAAGGCGCATCGGCGATGTGATTTGCGGCTCGCGGACCCGTGTCTGCGTTCGGCGTATGGCGGTCCGCTCGGCGTGTCTGCTTGAAATCGAACATCTGTTCGTCCTACTGTGGTGCCAGTTCGAACGGCTGGAAACGCGACCGACGCGATTTTTTGTCGGACCCCGCCGCTAGCGTCACGGCCAACCGATCGGAAACCCGATCAACGGACACCCACGAGGACGGAGATCACCCATGGCAGCACAGGCCCCGGATCGCGAGAAGGCACTCGAACTCGCGCTCGCACAGATCGACAAGAGCTTCGGCAAGGGCTCGGTGATGCGGCTGGGAGAAGAGACCCGCCAACCGATTTCGGTCATCCCGACCGGGTCCATCGCCCTCGATGTCGCCCTCGGTATCGGCGGCCTGCCGCGCGGCCGCGTCATCGAAATCTACGGCCCGGAATCCTCGGGTAAGACCACCGTGGCCCTGCATGCCGTGGCCAACGCCCAGGCGGCCGGCGGCATCGCAGCGTTCATCGACGCCGAGCATGCGCTGGACCCCGAGTACGCCAAGAAGCTCGGTGTGGACACCGACGCGCTGCTGGTGTCCCAGCCCGACACCGGTGAGCAGGCGCTGGAAATCGCCGACATGCTGGTGCGTTCCGGCGCCATCGACATCCTGGTCATCGACTCGGTCGCCGCCCTGGTGCCGCGCGCCGAGATCGAGGGCGAGATGGGCGACAGTCACGTCGGTCTGCAGGCTCGCCTGATGAGCCAGGCGCTGCGCAAGATGACCGGTGCGCTGAACAACTCCGGCACCACCGCCATCTTCATCAACCAGTTGCGCGAGAAGATCGGCGTCATGTTCGGTTCGCCCGAAACCACCACGGGTGGTAAGGCTTTGAAGTTCTACGCCTCGGTGCGTATGGACGTGCGCCGCATCGAGACGCTCAAGGACGGCACCGACGCGGTCGGTAACCGCACTCGTGTCAAGATCGTCAAGAACAAGGTGGCGCCGCCGTTCAAGCAGGCCGAGTTCGACATCCTCTACGGCCGCGGCATCTCGCGCGAGGGCTCGCTCATCGACATGGGTGTCGAGCACGGTTTCATCCGCAAGTCGGGTTCGTGGTTCACCTACGACGGCGAGCAGCTGGGGCAGGGCAAGGAGAACGCCCGTAACTACCTGCTGCAGAACGTGGACGCTGCCAACGAGATCGAGAAGAAGATCAAAGAAAAGCTCGGTATCGGGGCAGTGCTGACCGATGGTGCGGCTGATGACGTCCTTCCCGCCCCGGTCGACTTCTGAGACCGAGCCGGCGCAGCCGCAACGGCGTGAGGAGCAGGCGCGGGACGTGTGCCTGCGTCTGCTCACCACCCGGGCACGCAGTCGGGCCGAACTCGAGGCCCAGCTGACCAAGCGCGGCTTCCCCGAGGACGTCAGCGCCAGGGTGCTGGACCGACTTACCGAGGTGGGCCTGGTCGACGACGCGGCATTCGCCGAGCAGTGGGTACGTGAACGTCGTACCAACGCCGGAAAAGGCAAGCGAGCGTTGGCCTCTGAGTTACGCACTAAAGGCATCGACGCCGACGTCATCGCCGAGACGCTCGACAGCGTCGACGCGGGCGAGTGGCGGGTACGCGCCGAGGAACTCGTCGCCGCCAAGCTGCGCCGGGAAAACCTCGACGACGAAATGAAGGTGACCCGGCGACTGGTCGCGATGCTGGCGCGTCGTGGCTACAGCCAGGGCATGGCCTTCGATGTGGTCAGCACCCAGCTCACGCAGGAGCGCCAGCGCCGCGCGGTCTAATGGTGGTGGGGCCCCTTGTCCGGCGATTGCGGGGACTTGCCTTGCGGAGTGTTGCTGTCGGACTGATGCGTCTGGAATGAATGCGTCTGGACGCCAAGGCCTTTCGGCGGGCCGGTGACGGTGTTGATCACGGCGGTCAGCGGGTGTTGTCCAGTGGGCTTGCCGACATTGGTCGTCGTCGGGGTGAAGGCATTGACGGTCGACCGGTTTTGTCCCAACACGGTTTTCGGTGGGATGACGGGAATGCTGGTGGCGGCGGCACCGGTCTTGAGTGGCGCCATCGGCACTGGAGTGCCCAGCAGGCCATGGGTGAACTGCTGTGCTCCAGTGACCATCGCCAGGGCGAAGTCGACTATGCCCTGCACCAAATTGAGGCCGAAGGCGGTGGTGGCGACGACGAACTGTTGGCCGGGCCCGGCGTTGAATGGCGGGAACGCCGACAAGGTGGTGGCGCGGAACTGAAGCTGGAAAACCGCGATGTCTTGGGCGAACCCGATGAGATCACGGCCGGCTTCGAATTCGATGTCGGCGAACGCGCTCACAGCCCGAGCCACAGCGGTTTGCGGCGGTAAGCCGGCGCTGAGGTCGGCTACGAATGCTCCCGGCACCTGTGTCTGGCGTTGGAACAGTGCGGCACCGGTGGTGACCCAATCGGCGAACAGCCCAACGTTGAACATCACCTGCTGATTGAGCAGATCGAGCGGTAGCGGCAGTGGCTGCGCCGTCAGTGAGATGCCCGGTTCCGTCAGAACGGGCACGGCCTGGGCGGTGGTTCTGCCTGGTGCCGGCGCCGCGGCGACGACCGCACACGCGGTGCACAACACTGCAATGGATTGGGCCGGAACTGGAACTGTCCGCAACGCACGAACCTCGACGTTCATGACGCCTCCCGGAATCGAGTGAACCTATTCCAGGCACACGATGCGCGTGCCCGCGGGGTTCACCTCAGTGGTGTACCCCCGCGGGCAGGGTCTATTCACTCACGGCGTCAGATCACGAAACCGCCGTCGATGTTCCAGGTGACGCCCGTGACGAACCACGATTCGGGATGGGCCAGGTAGGCGACCGCGCTGGCGATATCGCGCGGCTGTCCGTACTGGCCGACCGCGATGAGCGGGCGAAGCTCGTCGGCGAAGTCGCCGGTGTCGGGGTTCATGTCGGTGGCGACCGGCCCCGGCTGGATGGTGTTGACGGTGATGCCGCGCGGGCCCAGCTCGCGCACCAGGCCGCGCGTCAAACCGGCGACGGCGGCCTTGGTGAGGGCGTACACGGAGAAGCCGACGGTCGGCACCCGGTCGGCGTTGACACTGCCGATGGTGATGATGCGGCCACCGGCGCCCAGGTGCGGCACGGCGCGCTGAATCGCGGCGAACACCGCCTTCACGTTGATGTCCAGCATCCGGTCGAAGTCCTCCAACGGGAACGACTCGATCGGTGCGCCCTGCGCGACGCCGGCGTTGTTCACCAGGATGTCCAGGCCGCCGAGCCGCGCGGCCGCTTCGTCGACCGCGGCGGCGACGGCCAGCGCGTCGGCGCTGTCGGCCTTGATGGCGGCCACCTTTGCACCGGTTGCTTCGAGTTCGTCGACCAGGTCCTGCGCGGCATCGGGCGACGACTGGTAGGTGAACGCGACCGCTGCGCCATCGGCGGCCAGTCGGCGGACGGTCGCCGCGCCGATGCCGCGGGAGCCGCCGGTGACCAGGGCGCGCCGGCCGGCAAGTGGTGCTTCAGAGGTGGTGCTCATGAGTCCTCCAAGTCGTGGGATGATTCTTTCGAACCGATCGGTTACTAAGTACGCTCAGCACAAGCCGCGAGAGCGGGGCTTCATTCCGAATTGTGGCCCAGATCACACCAGGAGGTTTGGATGGCGATCGGTAGGCCCCGCGAATTCGACCCCGAGCGGGTTCTCGACGCCGCGATGCGGCTGTTCTGGGCACGCGGCTACGACGGGGTGTCCATCAGCGATCTCACCGAGGCGACCGGCATCAACCGCCGCAGCCTGTATGCCGAATACGGTTCCAAGGCAGACCTTTTCCGTGCCGCCGTGCGGCGCTACCAGGCAGGTCCCGGCGGCTACGCGGAACGTGCACTCGCCCTGCCCACCGCGTGGGAGAGTGCCTACGCCACGGTGCACGGCGCTGTCGACGCGTCGTCCGGGGCGGCAGGCCCGCGCGGCTGTCTGTTGGTGCAGAGCGCGCTGGTTGCCGGCGACGAGGCCACAGCGCTGCACGCCGAGCTGGCAGGGCTTCGGGAGAACGGAATTGCCGAGCTGGCCGAACGATTCAGGGTCGCGCAGCTGGTCGGTGAGCTACCCGGAGCTGACCCGAACCTGCTGGCCCGCTGGATCACGGCGGTGTGCCAAGGCCTGGCGGTCCAGGCCAACGGCGGAGCGGACCGCGACGAACTGCACGCGGTCGCCGATCAGGCGCTGCGCGCCTGGCCGGAACCACGTCACGCCGCTGGGGCGCCCGGCGTGTCCTCCTGAACTCCGGTGTTCACCGGCAGCGGCTTGGGGGCACGCTGCGACTGCCGCAGCCGGGCCTCGAGCCGGGTCGCCAGTGCCGACAGCGCGAAGTTGAGGCTGATCATCAGCGCCGCGATCACCAGGAGCGCCGGGATGTAGTTGCTGTACGCCGAACCGATGTTCGTGCCCTGGCGCACCATCTCGACGAAGGTGATCTGGTAGCCGATCGCGGTGTCCTTGAGCACCACCACCATCTGAGACACCAGCACCGGCAACATCGACGTCACGGCCTGGGGGAGCAGGATCAGCCGCAGCGTCTGGCCGGGCCGCAGGCCCAGTGCCACGGCCGCCTCACGTTGTCCGCGGGGTAGCGCGTACACCCCGGCCCGCACGATCTCCGCGATCACCGCGCCGTTGTACAGCGTCAGCCCGGTGATCACGCCCGCGAGTGCCAGCTGCCGCGACGGGAAGACGTCATACAGCGCATACAGGAAATACGCGAACAGCATCATGATCAGGACCGGGACCGCGCGGAAGAACTCGACGATCACCGAGCATGCCCACTGGACCGCACGGGCATCCGACAACCGGCCCATGCCCAACGCCAGACCCAGCACCAGCGCCAGCACGATCGAGACCGCGGCCGCCGTCAAGGTGCCGGCAACGCCTGGCAGCACGTACGTCGTCCACAGGTTCGCCGTCAGGAACGGATGCCACTTCGCTTCGGTCAGTTGGCCTTTGGACTCGAACTGCCACAGCACCCACCCGGCTATCGCGATGATCGCCGCGACGATGACGCCGGCGAACAACAGGTTGCGCCGCTGCGCCCGCGGTCCCGGGGCGTCGTAGAGGACGGAAGCTTCGCTCATCAGTGTCCTCTGTTCTTCGCGCAAGCGCTCATCACCGCACCACCGCGTATCGCTTACCCAGCCAACTGAACAACAGCCCCAACGGCAATGTCAGGACCACGAAACCAGCGGCGAAGATCGAGCCGACCGCCAGCAGCGCCGCGGTGTTCTCGATCATCTCCTTCATCAGCAGCGCTGCCTCCGCCACACCGATGGCCGAGGCGATCGTGGTGTTCTTCACGAGGGCGATCAGCACCGAACCGAGCGGGTTGATGACCGCGCGAAAAGCCTGTGGCAGCAGGATCATCCGCAGGTTCTGGCTGAAGGTCAGGCCCAGCGAGCGCGCTGCCTCGGCCTGGCCCAGCGGAACGGTGTTGACGCCTGAGCGCAACGTCTCGCACACGAACGACGCGGTGTAGACCGTCAACCCGAGGGCCGCGAGCCGAAAGTTGCTGTCCACCACGGCCGTCGGCGAATGCGGGTCGACCAGGGTGATCCGCAGCGTGTTCCCGATGCCGAACGAACAGAACAGGATGATCAGCGTCAGCGGGGTATTGCGAACCACGTTGACGTACGCCGTGCCGAGCCAGCGCAGCACCGGTACCGGCGACAGTCGCATCGCGGCCAGCACGGTGCCCAGGATCAGGGCCCCGGCCGCGGCGAGCAGCGTCAGCTGGATGGTGGTCCAGAACGCCTTCACGATCTTGCCGCCGTACGTGCCCCACAGGTCGACGTGCTTCGCGCCGCCGGCGGCGCTGATGTTGGTGTCCAGCGGGGGAGGTGGCGGCGCCGACAGTCCGGCCGGGCCCAGGTTGCGATCGAACGCGGCCTGCCACGCGCCGGTGTTTTGCATCTTCTCGATGGCGTCGTTGATCTTCTGGCGTAATTCCTTGTCGCCCTTGAGCAATCCGATGCCGTACTTCTCGACCGAGAAGGGTTTACCGACCAGTTTGAACGCGCCCGGCGTCTGGGCGGCGTAGCCGGCCAGGATCACCTCGTCGGTGCTGAGGGCGTCGATGGCGCCGGTCTTCACCGCCTCCAGACAGGCCGAGTAGGTGTCGTACTGCTGCAACTGCACGCCCGGGTACTTGTCCTTGATGCGTTGTGCCGGTGTGGAACCCGACACCGAGCACAGCTTCTTGTGGTTCTGCAGCGATTCGACGCTGGTGATCTCGTTGTTGTCGGCGCGTACCAGCAGGCTCTGGCCGGTGACCAGATACGGCCCGGCGAACGACACCTTCTGCTTGCGGGCGTCGGTGATCGAGTAGGTGGCGACGATGAAGTCGACCTGGTGGTTCTGGATCAGGTTCTCGCGCTGACCCGACGGCGCTTCTTTCCATTCGATGTCGTCGGGTTTGTAGCCGAGTTGGCCAGCGACGTAGGTCGCGACATCGACGTCGAAGCCGGCCAGCGTGCCGTCGGGCTTCTTCGCGGCCAGACCGGGCTGGTCGAACTTGGTGCCGATGGTGATCTTCTTGCCGTTCGCGCCGCACGCGCTCAGCGACAGCAGCGCCAGGATCAGCACGGTGACTGCGGCCAGGCCGCGGACTGCGCGCGTCACGGACCGCTGCCCAATCGATCGTTCCACGATCAGTGGTCCAGGATCTTGCCCAGGAAGTCCCGGGCCCGGTTGGACTTCGGCGCGGTGAAGAACTCGTCGGGCTCGGCGTCCTCGACGATGGTGCCGTCCGCCATGAAGACCACTCGGTTCGACGCCCGGCGGGCGAAGCCCATCTCGTGCGTCACCACGATCATCGTCATGCCCTCGGTCGCGAGGGACGTCATCACCGACAGCACCTCGTTGACCATCTCGGGGTCCAGCGCGCTGGTCGGTTCGTCGAACAGCATGACCTTCGGGCCCATGGCGAGGGATCGGGCGATCGCGACGCGTTGCTGCTGACCGCCGGACAGTTGCGCCGGGTACTTGTCGGCCTGGTTGGCGACACCGACCCGCTCCAGCAGTTCGAGCCCCTTTTTGCGCGCCTCATCCTTGCTCTTGCCGCGGACCTTCATCGGCGCGAGGGTGACGTTCTCGAGAATTGTCTTGTGCGCGAACAGATTGAACGACTGGAACACCATGCCCACCTCGGACCGCAGCGTGGCGAGCTTGCGGCCCTCCTCGGGCAGTAGCTCACCGTCGATGTGGATCGATCCGGAGTCGATGGTCTCGAGCCGATTGATGGTGCGACACAACGTCGACTTGCCCGAACCCGACGGTCCCAGCAGCACGAGCACCTGGCCCCGCGGGACTTCGAGATTGATGTCTTTCAGTACATGCAGTGCGCCGAAATGCTTGTTGACCCCCTTGACCGAGATCATCGGGGTGGCAGGTGACGGCTCGCCGGTGACCATGCTCACAGACCCTACCCAGGTAACCCACGGCGCGCGGATCTCTCACAGAAACCCGGAGTCGCTTCGGCAAATTTGGTATAAAACGCGCCGCCCGTACGATTGGCACGTGATTTCGACAGCGACTCCGGACGTGGAAGCTGACGTCACGGAGTCCGCTACGGGTTCCGGGGCGGGGCGTACCTACCAGGTCCGCACCTACGGGTGCCAGATGAACGTCCACGATTCCGAACGGCTTGCCGGCCTGCTGGAGGACGCGGGATACCGGCGCGCCGACGACGGCGCCGACGCCGACGTCGTGGTCTTCAACACCTGTGCGGTCCGCGAGAACGCCGACAACAAGCTCTACGGCAACATCAGCCACCTCGTGCCGCGCAAGGAAGCCGACCCGAACATGCAGATCGCGGTCGGCGGCTGCCTGGCGCAGAAGGACCGCGACACCGTGCTGAGCAAGGCGCCGTGGGTCGACGTGGTGTTCGGTACGCACAACATCGGTTCGCTGCCGGTGCTGCTGGAGCGCGCCCGCCACAATCGCGAGGCGCAGGTCGAGATCGTCGAGGCCCTGCAGGAATTCCCGTCGGCGCTGCCGGCGACCCGCGAATCGTCCTACGCCGCTTGGGTTTCCATCTCCGTCGGCTGTAACAACACCTGTACGTTCTGCATCGTGCCGTCGCTGCGCGGCAAAGAGGTCGACCGGCGTCCGGGTGACATCCTCGCCGAGGTGCAGTCGCTGGTCGACCAGGGCGTCCTGGAGATCACGCTGCTGGGCCAGAACGTCAACGCCTACGGCGTCTCGTTCTCTTCGGACGAGCGCCTCCGGGAGAACCCGGACGCCTGGACCGACATCGAGCGCGACCGCGGCGCGTTCGCCAAACTGCTGCGTGCCTGCGGTGACATCGAGGGTCTGGAGCGGGTCCGGTTCACCTCGCCCCACCCGGCCGAGTTCACCGACGACGTCATCGAAGCCATGGCGGCCACCCCGAACATCTGCCCGACGCTGCACATGCCGCTGCAGTCGGGATCCGACCGCATCCTCAAGGCGATGCGCCGCTCCTACCGCGCCGAGAAGTACCTCGGCATCATCGAGCGGGTGCGTGCGGCCATCCCGCACGCGGCCATCACCACCGACATCATTGTCGGATTCCCGGGGGAGACCGAAGAGGACTTCCAGGCCACCCTGGACGTCGTCGAACGTGCCCGATTCGCCAGCGCCTTCACCTTCCAGTACTCCAAGCGGCCCGGCACGCCGGCCGCCGAGCTGCCCAACCAGCTCCCCAAAGAGGTTGTCTCCGAACGCTATATGCGGCTCATCGAGCTACAGGAGCGCATCTCGTGGGAGGAGAACCTGGCCCAGGTCGGTCGCGAGGTCGAGCTGCTCGTGGCTACCGGTGAGGGCCGCAAGGACAGCGAGACCGCCCGGATGTCCGGCCGCGCGCGCGACGGCCGCCTCGTGCACTTCACCCCGGGTGACGCCGACATCCGGCCCGGCGACATCGTCGTCACCACCGTCACCGGTGCCGCGCCGCACCACCTGATCGCCGACGCCCCGATCGCGTCGCACCGTCGCACCCGGGCCGGCGACGCGCACGCCGCCGGCCGCAAACCCACCACCGGCGTCGGGCTGGGCATGCCGCAGATCGGCGCGCCCACCGTTACGCCCGTCGAGCAGGGATGTTCACGATGAATGACACCAAGCCCGACCAGCCGAACGGCTCGAACGGCTCGAACGGCGAGTTCGACCAGTTCAAGGGCGATATCGACGCCGCCGAACAGCGCATCGCCCGCGAGATCGACCCGGGCGGCCGCGCCATGGTCGTCGCTATCTGCGTGTTCCTGATCCTGCTGTCGTTCGTGCTGCCGCACACCGGTCACGTCAAGGGCTTCGACGTGCTGCTCGGCGATCAGGCCGCGCTCGCCGCGAAAATCCTGATCCCGTCCCGGGTGTTCGTCTGGCTGATCCTGGTGTTCAGCATCGGCTTCTCGATCCTGGCGCTGCTCACCCGCCGCTGGGGCCTGGCCTGGATCGCGCTGGCCGGTTCGGCGGTGTCGTGCTTCATCGGCATGCTCGCCATCTGGTCGCGCAACACCGTCGTGCACCCGTATCCCGGGCCGAGCTTCGGCCTCTACCTGGCGTGGATCGCCGTCATCGTGTTGACGTTCCACTGGGCGCGCGTGGTGTGGTCACGCACCGCCGTGCAGTTGGCCGCCGAGGCACAGCGCCGGGACTCGCTCGCCGAGCAGCAGAAGCGCGGGCTGCTCGACGGTCCGGACGACGCCGGGGCCTGAGCTAGTTCTTGATTGCGGCGTCCGCCACTACTTCTTGATTGCGGCTGACGCCGCGTCGGCCCACTCACGCCACTGCGCCGCGCTCGCGCGCGCCTTCTCGGCGTCCTTGGTCTTGCCCGCGGCCTCGGCCTTCTCTGCCTGACGCTCGAACTGCTCGGCCCGCTCGCGGAACTGGTCGGCCCGGGCCTGTGCCTCCGGGTCGCTCCAGCCACTCTGCGCGGCATCGCGAATCTTCTTCTCGACCACACGCAGCCGGCGCTCCAGCTCCGGGGCGCGGTCGCGCGATGCCTTGCCGATGGCGTCCCACTTGTCGCCGATGGCCCGGAACGCCGCACGTGCCGCTTCGACGTCGCTGATGTCGATCTTCTCGGCCTCGGCCAGCAGCTCGGCCTTGGCGTCGGCGTTCGCGTTGAACTCGGCGTCCTTCTCGGCGTTGACCGCGTTGCGGGCGGCGAAGAACGTGTCCTGCGCGGCCTTGAACCGCTTCCACAGCGCGTCGTCGACGTCCTTGGCGGCGCGGCCCGCGGCCTTCCACTGCGTCAGCAGATCACGGAATGTCGCCGCGGTGGTGCCCCAGTCGGTGGAGCCGGACAATGCCTCGGCGCGTTCACACAGCGCCTCCTTGGCCTGCCGCACACCGACCCGCTCGCGATCGAGCTCGGCGAAGTGCGAGCCCCGGCGCCGGTTGAACGCCTCGCGGGCCGCCGAGTAGCGCTTCCACAACGCGTCGTCGACCTTGCGGTCCAGGCCGGTGATGGTCCGCCACTCGTCGAGGATCGCGCGCAGCCGGTCGCCGCTGGCCTTCCACTGCGTGGAGTTGGCGCCGATCTCCTCGGCCTCGGCGGCCAGGGCTTCCTTGCGGGCGGTCTGCGCCGCCCGGTGCTCGTCGCGCTTGGCCCGCTCCTCCTGCGCGCTGGCGCCGGCCTGCTCGACGATGGTGGTCAGCCGCGCGGTCAGGGCATCGACATCACCCAGCACCGAGGCCTCCGGCAGCGATTCCAGCAGCGTCGCGGCGGCCGCCTTGATCTTGCGGGCGTCGCCACTGCCGCTGCCGAGCCGGTGCTCCAGCAGCGCGACCTCGGTACTCAGATCGTCGTACCGGCGGCCGAAGTGGGCGTACGCGGCCTCGGCGTCGCCCGCCTGCCACGACGCGATCTTGCGCTCGCCGGCGCCGGTGATCAGCCACACCGTGCCGTCGTCGTCGACGCGGCCGAAGCGGTGCGGATCGCACGTCGGCGGCGCGGCCACCGGTGGGGCCGGCGGATGGTGCGGGACGGCGCTCGGCTTGGGACCGGGGCGCGGCGGACCGGGCCGAGGAGTCGGTTTCGGGGTGTTGCCGGGTTCGGTGGTGGTCATCTCGTGCTCCTCATGCCCGCGCGTGGGGTGACCCACGCTTCTGCCGCGCGACGCGGCGCCGTCATCTGGTACTCGCACGCTATTCAAACAGGTCGACGCGCCGTCTGCGCAGGCGTTTGCCGGACTCGTTAGCGTGGACGCGTGCTCAGCGCCATCGCGATCGTCCCCTCGGCTCCCATTCTGGTGCCTGAACTGGCCTCCGGCACCGCCGCGGAACTGGCCGACCTGACGGACGCGGTGCGGTGTGCGGCGCAGGCCCTGCCGTCGCGCTGGGTGGCGGTCGGTGTCGGTCCGGAGGACGGCCGGGTGCGTCCCGACTCCGTCGGGACCTTCGCCGGATACGGCGCCGACGTCCGGGTGACGCTCGTACCCGGCGCGACCGGCGAGGTGCAGCCGCTGCCGTTGTGCGCGTTGATCGCCGGCTGGCTGCGGGGGAGCGTGAACGCGGCGGCGACGGTCGAAGCACGGGTTTTCTCCGATGAGCTGGCGCCGGCGGTGGCGCTGGAGCACGGCCGCGTGCTGCGTGCCGAGCTGGACGCTGCCGCCGACCCTGTCGGCGTGCTCGTGGTCGCCGACGGCGCGAACACCCTGACCGCCGCGGCGCCCGGCGGCTTCGAACCCGATTCTGTTGCGCGGCAAGCGGACTGGGACGACGCGCTGGCCACCGGTGATGTGACGGCGATCGCCGGACTGGCGGGTGTCCTCGGCCGGGTCGCCTACCAGGTGCTGGCCGGGCTGGCCGGGCCGGACCCGAAAGCGACCGAGCTGTACCGCGGCGCGCCGTACGGCGTCGGCTACTTCGTCGGCACCTGGACCCCGCAGTGAGGCCCATCGCGGTCGTCGGTCCCACCGGCACCGGAAAGTCGGCCCTGGCGCTGGACCTCGCCGAACTGTTGGGCGGCGAGATCGTGAATGCCGACGCGATGCAGCTCTACCGCGGCATGGACATCGGCACCGCCAAGCTGACGGTGCCCGAGCGACGCGGCATCGTCCACCACCAGCTCGACGTCCTCGAGGTCACCGACGTCGCGACCGTCGCGAACTACCAGGCGGCCGCGGCGGCCGACATCGAGGACATCGCCGCGCGTGGTGCCGTGCCGGTGGTCGTCGGCGGATCGATGATGTACATCCAGGCGCTGCTCGACGAATGGTCGTTCCCGGCGACCGATCCCGCGGTGCGGGCGCGCTGGGAGGACCGGCTGGCCGAGGTCGGGGTCACGGCCCTGCACGGCGAGCTGGCGCGGGTCGATCCCGAGGCCGCGGCGTCGATCCTGAACACCGACGGCCGGCGCATCGTGCGGGCGCTGGAGGTCGTCGAACTCACCGGCCGGCCATTCGCGGCGTCGGCACCACAGATCGGCGTTCCGCGGTGGGACACCCTCATCGTCGGATTGGATTGGGACACAGAGGTTCTCGATGACCGGCTGCAGCGGCGCACGGATCTGATGTTCGCCTCCGGGCTGGTCGACGAGGTCGTGGGGCTGCAGGCCAGGGGTCTGCACAACGGGACGACGGCGGCCCGGGCGCTCGGCTACTCGCAGGTGCTCGAGGCGCTCGACGCCGGAGGTGACGAGGCCGCGATCGCCGAGGCGAAGGAGCGGACGTTCATCGGTACGCGCCGCTACGTCCGGCGGCAGCGGTCCTGGTTCCGGCGCGATCACCGGATTACCTGGCTGCCCGGGGATGCCTCGGAAAGCGGTGCCAATGCGGCCGAGGTCGTCCGTCGGTGGCGCCACGTATCCTGACGGTGTGCGGTTTTCGAAAGGGCACGGCACCCAGAACGACTTCGTGGTGCTGCCCGATGTCGACGCCGAACTGAAACTGACCTCCTCGGTCATCGCCGCGTTGTGCGACCGGCGCCGCGGACTGGGGGCCGACGGCCTGCTGCGGGTGACCAGGGCCGGTGCCGCCCGGGACGCCGGTGTCTTCGACCGGCTGCCCGACGGCGTCGCGGCCGACGACTGGTACATGGACTACCGCAACGCCGACGGCTCCATCGCGCAGATGTGCGGCAACGGCGTCCGCGTCTTCGCGCACTACCTGCGTGCCTCCGGGCTCGAACACCGCGATGAATTCGTGGTCGGCTCGCTGGCCGGGCCTCGTCCGGTGGTACTGCACAGTGCTGACGCGGTCAACGCCGACGTCACCGTGGAGATGGGCAAGGCCCGGTCGTTCGGGCAGGGCAAGGCGGTCGTGGCCGGGCGCACTTTCGAGGGCCTGGCGATCGACGTCGGCAACCCGCACCTGGCATGTGTCGAGCCGTCGCTCAACGTCGCCGGCCTGAACGCCCTGGATATCGGGGCCCCGGTGTCATTCGACGACGACCAGTTCCCCGAGGGCGTCAACGTCGAGGTGCTCACGGCGCCGGCCAATGGCGTGGTGGCGATGCGGGTGCACGAGCGTGGCGTCGGCGAAACCCGTTCCTGTGGAACCGGAACCGTCGCTGCCACGTTGGCAGCACTGAACCACACCGGCGCGGAGACCGGCAGCCTGCGGGTGGTGATCCCCGGTGGTGAGGTCGACGTGACCATCACCGAGAGCACCAGCTTCCTGCGCGGGCCGTCGGTGCTGCTGGCGCACGGTGAACTGGCCGCCGAGTGGTGGCATGACAACGAAGGAAATTCAGGTGCGTCCCGCTGATCTTGCGGGCACCATCGATAACTACCTATGACTTCTCCTTTCAATCCCGACAACACCCCCAGCGTCGGTGAACTGGCGCTCGAAGATCGCGCGGCACTGCGCCGCGTTGCCGGTCTGTCGACCGAACTCGCCGACATCTCCGAAGTCGAATACCGCCAGCTGCGCCTCGAACGCGTCGTGCTGGTCGGGGTGTGGACCGACGGGACCTCCGCCGACGCCGACAACAGCCTCGCCGAGCTCGCCGCCCTCGCCGAGACCGCGGGCTCCGAAGTGCTCGAAGGCCTGATCCAGCGTCGTGACAAGCCGGACGCCTCGACCTACATCGGCTCCGGCAAGGCCCAGGAGCTGCGTGAGATCGTGCTCGCCACCGGCGCCGACACCGTCATCTGCGACGGTGAACTGAGCCCGGCGCAGCTGAACTCGCTGGAAAAAGTGGTGAAGGTCAAGGTCATCGACCGTACGGCGCTGATCCTCGACATCTTCGCGCAGCACGCCACCAGCCGCGAAGGCAAGGCGCAGGTGTCGCTGGCCCAGATGGAGTACATGCTGCCCCGACTGCGCGGTTGGGGTGAGTCGATGTCCCGGCAGGCCGGTGGACGCGCCGGTGGTGCCGGCGGCGGTGTGGGTACCCGTGGTCCGGGTGAAACCAAGATCGAGACCGACCGGCGACGGATCCGCGAGCGGATGGCCAAGCTGCGCCGTGAGATCAAGGACATGAAGAAGATTCGCGACACCCAGCGGCACAGCCGCCGGGCCAGCGACACCCCCTCGGTGGCGATCGTCGGCTACACCAACGCCGGCAAGTCCAGCCTGCTCAACGCCCTCACCGGCGCTGGGGTGCTGGTGCAGAACGCCCTGTTCGCCACCCTCGAACCCACCACGCGTCGCGGTCAGTTGGACGACGGCCGGCCGTTCACCCTGACCGACACTGTGGGGTTCGTCCGGCATCTGCCGACCCAGCTGGTCGAGGCGTTCCGCTCCACGCTGGAGGAGGTCGTGGACGCCGACCTGCTGGTCCACGTCGTCGACGGCTCCGATGCGGATCCGCTGGCGCAGATCAACGCGGTGCGCAAGGTCGTCGGTGAGGTGATCGCCGAGTACGACATCGCGGCACCGCGAGAGTTGTTGGTGGTCAACAAGATCGATGCCGCGGGCGACCTGGCGCTGGCCCACCTGCGGCGCGCGTTGCCGGACGCGGTGTTCGTCTCGGCCCACACCGGTGCGGGTCTGGACCGGCTGCGGCTGCGCATGTGCGAACTGGTCGAGGCGACCGACGCCGCCGTCGACGTGACCATCCCTTATGACCGGGGCGACCTCGTGGCCCGGGTGCACGCCGAAGGCCGCGTCGAGGCGACCGAGCACACCGCCGACGGCACCCGAATCAAGGGCTGGGTGCCGATGGCGCTCGCCGCCAGCCTCGGCGAGTTCGTCACCGCCTGAGTCAGGCGGCCGCCTTGGCCGGATTGTCGGCCTTCTCGGCAGCCGGCTTCTCGGGCGTGGCTGTCTTTGCCGGCTTGTCCGTCTTCGGCTTCTTGACCTTGTCGGTGGCCTTGTCGTTCGCTTTGTCATCGGCGCCGGTCTGACCGTCCTTCGCCGGGCCTTGCTTCGTCGTCGGGTCGGTGCCCGGCTTCGGGTCCTGCTTGGGGTCGGTCGCCTTGGTGTCCGGCGTCTTCGTGTCGGTGCCGGTGACGTCCGGGGTCTTGGTGTCGACGTTCTTGGTGTCGGTCCCCTTGGGATCGGGGGTACCGGTCGTCGACTTCGGCGTCGTGACGGGTGCGAGCTTGCTGTCACCGGTCGGGGTGGCGGACACCGCCTTCGGCGCGCTCGACACGTTGCGGGCCGCCGCCACCGTCGGGGTCGGGACCGGGGTGGTCGCGGCGATCGGCAGCTGCACCTTGCCACCGGTGATGTCGCTGATCGCGGCCTTGACGCCCTCGCCGGCGGCGTTGATCAGGTCAACCGTCAGCGTGATCGGGTTGAGCAGCGGGATCAACCGGAACGGTGCCGGGACGCCGGGGCTCAGGCTGCGGTCGTAGCCGGTGTCGATGAGGACGCGCAGCACGGGAGAGACCAGGTCGACCAGCGGCTGGATGATGAAGCTGGTGTGGGTGAAGCCGCCGAACTCCAGGAACGGCCGCACCAGGGGCAGGGTCTTGGTCGGGATGGTGATGTAGGTGGTGTCGCCGTACACGGTCTGGTTCTTCGGGTCGGTCAGGGCGGTGTTCAGCTCTGCCGGGGTGTATTCGAGGTCGGGAATCTCGCCGGCGGAGCTGTTCGCGTTGGGCGCCAGGTAGGTGCCGTGGGTGTACCAGAAACCGGCGATGGCGTTGAGGTCGGCGAGCAGATTGATCGGGTACAGCGGGAAGTCGGAGACGCCGTCGTACTGGAACGCGATGTCGGTGGTCTTGATGCCGGTGTTGGTGGGCGCCGGCAGGCCGAACGTGGCGTCCAGGATCGGTACCGTGCCCAGGAAGGCGAGGCGCTCGAACAGTCCGCCGTTGGGCCGGTTGGTGTTGCCGATCATCACGAAGGACAACGCGGCCTTCTGGGCGGCGGTCAGGCCGGACAAGGTGGACTTCTCGCGGCTCACGATGTTGCCGCCCTGCGAGTAGCCGAAGACGATGACGGGATTGGACGTCGTCGCCGTCGGGAGCGCAGCCTGGAGCGCGGCATCGAGGTTGGCGATGCCCTCACCGGTCGATACGTTCCACTTGGCGCCCGACAGACCGCCCCAGCCGGCGAACGGGAACGGCCAGAACTGGGCGGGATAGTTGATGCCTTGCAGCGTGCAGGTCGGCTGGGTGCACAACGGGTTGAACGGCGCGATGTAGTAGTTGTCCGCGTTCTCGCGGTATCCCGCCACGATGTTGGCGTTCGGCGTGCCGGTACCCGGGACGATCAGCGCGGTCGCGGCGAGCGTGAACGCGGCCGTCACCATCGACACCACGCCCAGCAAGACGGTGCTCAGCACCGTCAGCATCACGGCCACGGCTGCGGGGATCGTGCGTCCGAATGTGCGCATCGCCTCGCCCCCTTTCGACGTCGCCGATCCCGGTCATCGGCACCCGTTTCGCATCGTCGCACTGAGACGGGACGGGTACCCGGTGTTTGCCGAAAATTTGTCGAGCGTGTCGATTTTCCGGTGCGGCCGTACCGGGTGACCGTGGGTGAAATCACACCCTTGCGATACCGCTTGCGGGGCAAGGTCTTTCGCTGCCCGGGTGCCCGGACCGGTCGCGGACGGTAACGGGCCGCGGTGTTCGGCACTAAGCTTTGACCAATATCGGCTGCGCACCTTCGCAGGCCACGTCTGCCGATCACGTCGTGGAAATCGGCTGAGAGCCGTCAGTTCCCTCTGCACCAGCATTTCTCGCGGCGACCGATACTGCCGCCGGCATTGTCGACCCACCGTGCCGGAAAGGCTGTGTCCCTTCATGTCCGCAGAACAATCATCGTCATTCGCCGAGCTCGGCGTCCCTGAGGCGCTCGTCGCCTCGCTCGCCGGCCGCGGCATCGCCGCGCCGTTCCCGATCCAGATCAGCACCCTGCCCGACACCCTCGCGGGCCGGGACGTGCTCGGCCGCGGCCGCACGGGCAGCGGCAAGACGCTGGCCTTCTCCATTCCGCTGGTGGCCCGGTTGGCCGGCGCCGCACGACGTCCGTCGCGTCCCACCGGTCTGGTGCTGGCCCCGACCCGTGAGCTGGCGACCCAGATCGCGGCGACCGTCGAACCGCTGGCCACGGCCGTGGGGCTGAAGGTGACCACCATCTTCGGTGGCGTATCGCAGAACCGCCAGGTTGACGCGCTGCGCGGTGGCGTCGACATCGTCATCGCCTGCCCGGGCCGCCTCGAAGACCTGATGAAGCAGAAGCTCGTCAGCCTGGACGCCGTCCAGGTCACTGTGCTGGACGAGGCGGACCACATGGCCGACCTCGGCTTCCTGCCGGGCGTCACCCGCATCTTGGCGGCCACCCCGGCCGGCGGGCAGCGCATGTTGTTCTCCGCGACGCTCGACAACGGCGTCGACAAGCTCGTGCGCCGGTTCCTGTCCAACCCCATCACGCACTCGGTCGACGAGATCGACGCACCGCCGCCGGCCATGACCCACCACGTGTTCCACGTCTCCGGCGCTGCCGAGAAGAACGCCCTGGTGCAGCGGCTGGCATCGGGCACCGGCCGGCGCATCCTGTTCATGCGCACCAAACACCAGGCCCGCAAGCTGGCGCGCCAGCTCACCGAGGCCGGCGTGCCGTCGGTCGACCTGCACGGAAACCTGTCGCAGCCGGCGCGTGACCGCAACCTCGCGGCGTTCAGCACGGGGGAGGCGCGGGTGCTCGTCGCCACCGACATCGCCGCTCGCGGTGTGCACGTCGACGAGGTCGAGCTCGTGGTCCATGTCGACCCGCCGGCCGAGCACAAGGCGTACCTGCACCGCTCGGGACGTACGGCCCGCGCCGGCAGCGCCGGCGACGTCGTCACCGTCGTGCTGCCGGAACAGCGCAAGGACGCTCAGCAGCTGCTGCGCAAGGCCGGCATCACGGCCCGGCCGCAGGAAGTCGTCGCCGATTCGGCGCCGGTGCAGGCGCTGGTCGGCGAGATCGCGCCGTACCGCGCGCCGGCCCCCAAGGAGGCCCCCGCGCCTCGCGGTGGCAATCGTCCGGCCAAGACGGCAACTGCGGGTCAGGCGGCGCAGCGCCGTCGCCGGCGTTCCAGTGGTGGCTTGCAGGCACCCGGACGCACCCAGTCGCGGTAGCCGTACGACGATCAAGCGGCGAGGCACGAGCCGCGCCGTGGGGTGCCTCCGGCTTGCGAGTGCGGCCATCGAGCCCAGTCCCCGCCTGGCGGCGCGCCGGGTGTGGGCCCACTCACAACCAACCGTCCGGTTGGGATAAGTTGTTGCCAAACTTATCCAGTACCGGAGGTCTCGCATGGGTGTCATCAAGTACGACCGCACGTTGTTCGAACCCGAGCATGAGCTGTTCCGGGAGTCGTACCGCGCGTTTCTCGACCGGTACGCCGAGCCCTACCGCGAGGAGTGGGAGAAGGCCAAGATCGTCGACCGTGAGGTCTGGCGTGAGGCTGGTAAGCAGGGCTTTCTCGGCATGGCGGTGCCCGAGGAGTACGGCGGCGGCGGTAACCCGGACTTCCGCTACAACGTCATCGTCAGCGAGGAGACGGCGGCGGGACGGCACAGCGGCCTGGGCTTCACGCTGCAGAACGACATCATCGCGCCGTATCTGCTGGAGCTGACCAACGAGGAGCAGAAGCAGCGCTGGCTGCCGGGGTTCTGCAGCGGCGAACTGATCTGTGCCATCGCGATGACCGAACCGGGCACCGGCAGCGACCTGCAGGGCATCAAGACCCGTGCCGTCAAGGACGGCGATCACTACGTGCTCAACGGCTCGAAGACGTTCATCACCAACGGTATTCACGCCGACCTCGTGATCGTCGTCGCGCAGACCGATCCGGACAAGGGTGCGCAGGGCTTCAGCCTGCTGGTGGTCGAGCGCGGCATGGCGGGCTTCGAACGCGGTCGTCATCTCGACAAGATCGGCCTCGACGCGCAGGACACCGCGGAATTGTCGTTCACGGACGTCCGAGTTCCGGCGGCGAATCTCCTCGGGGTCGAGGGCATGGGATTCGTCTATCTGATGCAGAACCTGCCCCAGGAGCGCATTTCCATCGCCGTGATGGCTGCCGCTGCGATGGAGGCCGTACTGGAATCGACATTGCAATACGCCAAGGAGCGTAAAGCGTTCGGCAAGCCGATCGGCAGCTTCCAGAACAGCCGATTCGTGTTGGCCGAACTCGCGACAGAGGCGACCGCGGTGCGAATCATGGTCGACGAGTTCATTCGCCTGCATCTCGACCGAAAGCTGACAATCGACCAGGCCGCGATGGCGAAATGGTATTCGACAGAGGCGCAGGTCCGCCTGGTCGACCGGTGTCTGCAGCTGCACGGCGGCTACGGCTATATGCGTGAATATCCCATTGCGCGGGCATTCCTGGACTCGCGGATCCAGACGATCTACGGCGGCACCACCGAGATCATGAAGGAGATCATCGGCCGCGGATTGGGCGTTTAACTAATTGCCGCGTCGAATTGATTCGCATATCGCGCCGCGACACACGGGCCGGTAAGCGGCCGATATCCCGCACGATGAGCATGAACTGAAGCAAAGTTGACAGAATCTCTCAATCAAGAGAGTTTGTCTGACGGAATTTGTGTCCGGAGTTTTGCCGACCGCGGGAGGAATTCGATGACCGGGCTGCGAACCCGTGGCGGATGGGCAGGTATCGGTGCCCTTTCTGTCGCGGTGGCATTGCTCATGGCTCCGACGGCGATCGCGACACCAGAGAGCGACGCCGACGCGGCGATATCCCATACGTGGGATGCCGCGGGCGGCGACACGGGTCAGCTGGGTGCCAAGGATGGCGACGTCTACCAGGTCGGCGCGGGTTATGCGCAGAACTTCGCGGGCGGAAAGATCTATTACACCGAGGGCACCGGCGCGCATCTGATCTACGGCGCAATTCTCGACAAGTATCAGGCCCTGGGCGGCGCTGCCGACAGCGATCTCGGCTTCCCGACCATCGATGAGGGCGCCGGGAAGGCCACCGACAGCCGCAACAGCACGTTCAGCGCAGCGGACAAGCCCGTCATCTTCTGGACGCCGGATAACGGCGCGTGGGTTGTCCGCGGTGCGATCAACGCTGCCTGGGACAAGCTCGGCGGATCGGCCGGCACCCTCGGCGTGCCCACCGGCGACGAGACCTGGAAGGGCGACGTCGTCTCGCAGGCCTTCACCGGCGGTGAAGTGAGCTGGAATGCCAAGACCAAGGCGTTCACCACCACGCCCGCCGACCTGGCGGGCCAGCTGACCGGAATCGACGTGCCGGGCGATGCGACAACAGCCATCGCCGCGGCACGGCGGGCCGCCGGCGGGCCGCAGGGCCCCCTCGGCGACGAGCAGGGCGCCCAGTACAAGGTCGGCGACGGCGTGGCGCAGAACTTCGCCGGCGGCACCATCTTCTATTCGCCGGCCACCGGTGCCCATGCGGTCACCGGTGACGTGCTGGCCAAGTACCGCGCGGCCGGTGGGCCCCAGGGTGATCTCGGATTCCCGGCAAGCAACGAGACCGACGGCGGCATTTCGCCGAACAGCCGGATCGCCACCTTCGCCGCGGCGGACAACCCGGCGATCTTCTGGACGCCCGAACACGGCGCGTTCGTCGTCCGCGGCGCGATGAACGCCGCCTGGGACAAGCTGGGTGGCGCCACCGGGAAGCTCGGCGCGCCGACCGCCGACCAAACGGTCAACGGCGACGACGTCAGCCAGAAGTTCACCGGCGGTTCAATCTCGTGGAACAAGTCCAGCCGGGCTTTCAGCACCGAGCCGGCAGAGCTGGCGTCGCAGTTGAGTGGCCTGCAGGTGCCCAGCGTCGATCTGCCGGGCGGCGCCTCGCAGTCCGAGGACTCGGGCAAGTGGTACCAGTTCCACTGGTGGTGGCTGCTGGCGATCGTCCCGCTGTTGCTGGTGGTGGTCGGCATCGTGATCGCGGCTCTGCTGCGGCGCCGGCGGCATGCCGGCCACGACGCCGTCGATGACAACGACGACTACGACTACGACGATCACGATCACGATCACGGTGAATACGGCGAGGGCGACTACGACGAGCCGCAGTACGCCCCGGCCGGCGAGGGTGAGCACCCCGAGGAATTCGCGGGCGAAGACCAGCATTTCGACGTTCCCCACGGCGGGCCGGCGTTCCAGAGCAACCCGGATGTCATCGACACCGCGCCGACGGTGTACCCCGATTTCACAGCCGACCACCCTGCGGGCGAGTCGCATGACGGTGGTGAGCCCGAAGCCCATGCCGAAGCCGAAACCGACGCTGAGCCCGTCGATGCCGCCGAGCCCTTCGAGCCCGAACCACAGGCGAGCGACGACGCGAACGTCGATGAGCCGACGACGTCGGTGCAGCTTCCGGACGCTCTGCGTCGGGGCGGCGCGGCTGCGGGCTTGACCGCGGCGGGGCTGGCGGGCTTTGCGGGACTGCGGCCTCGCAAGGCAGACGACCACGACGCAGACGAGCAGGCACCCGAGCCGACGGCGCAGGCCACCGAGGCCGAGCCGACCGAGTTGCCGGCGGAGGAATCGAAGGCCGAGGCTCCTGCGGCCGAAACTCCTGCGGCGGAAACTCCTGCCGTCGAGACCGCAGCGGCAGGTCCGGCCAGCGGGCGGCACCATGCCCTTGGTGCGGAAGAGCCCGAGACCGCGCAGATGTCGTTCCGGGTGGCGACCGGCGCCGAACCGCCCGAAGGCTATGACATCAAGGCCAACACCAAGTCGGGCCTGTACTGGGTGCCGGGGGCTGCCGGATATGACGACGCCCCCGTCGAAATCTGGTTTGCCAGTGAGGAATTCGCGGTCACCAACGGTTTCGTCCGCGGCTGACCCTACCAACGGCTGAGCCCCGCTGCGAGCGACGGCAGCGGGGCTCACCTATTGAATCCGGCAGGCGTCAGATCTTGCGAATGACGGTCACGACCTTGCCGAGGATGACCGCGTCGTTGCCCGGGATCGGGTCGAAGGCCGGGTTGTGCGGCATCAGCCACACCTGGCCCTTGGTGCGCTTGAAGGTCTTCACGGTGGCCTCGCCGTCGATCATCGCCGCGACGATGTCGCCGTTGTCGGCCACATTCTGCTGGCGCACGACGACCCAGTCGCCGTCGCAGATCGCGGCGTCGATCATCGATTCACCGACCACCTTCAGCAGGAACAACGAGCCCTCGCCCACCAGTTCGCGGGGGAGCGGGAAGACGTCTTCGACCGCTTCCTCGGCGAGGATCGGGCCGCCCGCGGCGATCCGGCCGAGCACCGGCACGAAGGTCGGTTCGGGCAGGGCGTCCGAACCCGCGACATCCGTGGTGATGGTGGCGCCGGTCGCGTCGTCCGCGCCCCGGACATCAACGGCGCGCGGCCGGTTCGGGTCGCGTCGCAGATAGCCCTTCTTCTCCAGCGTGCGCAGTTGGTGGGCCACCGACGAGGTGGAGGTCAGGCCGACGGCGTCGCCGATCTCGCGGATGCTGGGCGGGTAACCGCGCGTGGTCACCGAGGTGCGAATGACGTCGAGGATGGTCCGCTGGCGTTCGGTGAGGCTGCTGGACCGTCCGCCCGACGGGGCGCCGGGGGTGCGATCGGTGCCGTCCGGGGTATCGGTGCTGTCGCTCATAGGGACGAATCTAGCCCAGTGCGCACGATTCATCAAACATGTGTTCGAGATCGGATGTCTCGGCGTGTCGTGCGCGGGATCTGGTCGTGACGTGGCGAAAGCGCGCGCGAGGTCGCGCAACGGAACTTGTCGGTGGGTGGTCGTATCGTTCGCAACAGTTCGATCACATGTTCTACCGTTCGAACATTTGGGCGATATAGTCGAACACAAGAGCGATCGAACCTATGTACGAACTCCTGAGAGGAACCGACATGACCGTCATCACCCGCGACTACCCGACCGACGTCGTCGTCCGCACCGTGCCTCGGCGTGGAGATGTCAATCGGCACCGCCAGGCCCGGCTTCGTCCGGGTGGTTCCCGCCCCTCGGGTGCGGCATTCCGCCACCGGGGCACCGGCGTGCTGACCTCCCGCGCCTCGCACCGGCGCACCCCGATCACTCCGCTGACCACGGTGATGCTCGCCCTGGTCGCGGCAGGGATCACGGTGTGGCTGGGCCTGGTCGCGCAGTTCGGGGAGGCCGTCCAGCCGACGTCGTCTACCGCATCCGTGCCCGCACAGCTCGCGGTGGTCCGGGTGCAGGCCGGTGAGTCCATCCAGCAAGTTGCCCGGCGGGTGGCACCCGACGCTCCCGTCAGCGCCGTCGTCGACCGCATCAAGGAGTTGAACAAGCTGCCGTCGGTGGCCCTGGACGCCGGCCAGACACTCATCGCGCCGGTCGGCTGAGCACGGCTCGTGCGCACCTCGACCGGCACGGCGCCCGGCCGCGTCCGAGCGGCACGGGTAGGCTCAAGACCGTTCGAAACGGTCGATTGTCGGTGCGGCGAAGGAGCGGTGATGCACTGTCCGTTCTGCCGGCATCCGAACTCGCGTGTTGTCGATTCACGAGAAGCTGATGAAGGGCAGGCGATTCGGCGTCGCCGGTCATGCCCCGAATGCGGTCGCCGGTTCACCACGGTGGAGACCGCAGTCGTTGCGGTGGTCAAACGCAGCGGCGTCACCGAACCGTTCAGTCGGGACAAGGTGATCAAAGGCGTACGGCGCGCGTGCCAGGGTCGGCAGGTCGACGACGACGCCCTGAACCAATTGGCACAGAAGGTCGAAGATGCGGTGCGGGCCACCGGATCTCCCGAAGTGCCGAGCCACGAGGTCGGGTTGGCGATCCTCGGCCCGCTCCGTGACCTCGACGAGGTCGCCTATCTGCGGTTCGCGTCGGTGTACCGCTCATTCTCGTCCGCCGAGGACTTCGAGCGCGAAATCGAGGCGCTGCGGGCACACCGCGGCGTGACGTCGTCGGGCTGACGGCAGCTAGGTCGCGCTGCGTTCGTCGGTCTCCATCGCGTCGAGAACCGCGAACTTCGTATCGTGCGGGGCGTCGATGGACTTCGCGGTGACGCCGGTCTGCAGGAGCCCGCGCAGGGCGTCCCGGTCGTATACCGACGGCGCGGTGGTGTCGATGAATTCCTCGATGAGCTTCACGAATCGATCGGGGTCGTCATGGAACGGGAAATGTCCCGAGTGGTCGAAGAACTCGAGCCGGGAACCCGGCATCGCGGCGTGTGCCAGTTCGCCGTGGGCGGCCGGGATGACGGCATCGTGTGTGCCCCAAACCAACTGCACCGGAATGGCTTCCGTCAAATAACATCGGTCCAGCATGGTGACCACCTGACCGCGCCAGTCGACCACGGCACGCAGGGTCCGGGCGAAGGCGGACGAGGCCTTGGGTTCGGGCAGGTCGTTGAGGATTCGCAGCATGTTGGGCAGGTCGTGACCCAGACCGGTCGACCCGAGTAGCGCTCCGCCGAGACGCCCGGCGAGCTGAAGTGCGGGCAGTACCAACGGGATTCGCAACAACGCCAGCGCTTCGGTGCCCAACGGCAGCGCCGCGAGCCGCAACGCGATGTTCACGTCGCGCGTGACGCCGCCGGCACCGACCAGCACCAGGCGATCGACCAACTGCGGGAACTGGTAGGCAAACTGCATGGCCACGCCACCGCCCAGGGAATGGCCGACGACCGTCACCCGCTCGATGTCCAGCACACTGAGCAGGTCCCGCATGCCGTTGGCGTACGCCGCGACCGAGTAGTCGGCGCGCGGCTTGTCGGACTGACCGTGGCCCAGCAGGTCCGGGGCGATGACGGTGAAGCGCTGGGCGAGCCGCGTCTGCACGGTTTCCCACGTGGTCGAGTTGTCGCCGATGCCGTGGATCAGCAGGATCGCCGGACCGGAGCCGGCCACCCGGTAGGCCCGCCGGTAGCCGTGGATGGTGCGGTACTCCAGGCGGGGTGTCACGTCGCGCACAGAATGCAGAGTGGGCTTTCCGTCGGGCATCGTCCCAAGTCCTTCCCATCGTGTCGGCGAGGCCGACCGCGGGGGTCAGTCGCCGGCGGTGCCGTCGTCGCCTCGGTCAGGATCGGCGAAACCGTCACCGGACTGTTCGGCGAGGAACTGTTCGAACTGGGCGCCGAGTTCGTCGCCGCTGGGTAGTTCCTCGTCACGTGCCAGCAACGACCGATTTTCCTGAGCAGCGACGAACGAATCGTACTGTTGTTCCAGGGCAGTGACCACTTGAGCGACTTCGGAGCTGGCCTCCACCTGTTCGCTGATCTTCGTGTACACCTCGGCACCCGCCTCCGACAGTGCCTGCAGCGGAATCTGCAGCGACGCGATCCGGGAGACCTCGCCCAGCAGGGCCTCGGCGGCCGGCGGATACGCGGTCTGTGCCAGGTAGTGGGGCACATGCACGGTGAAGCCCAGCGCCTCGTGGCCGTGCTGGATCATCCGGTACTCCAAGAGGTTCGACACGCTCGCCGGAACCTGCACCTCGCCCACCCATGGCGTGTGGTCGGCGATCAGCTCTTTGTTGCCGGCATGAGCGGTCATGGTGACGGGCCGGGTGTGCGGGACGGCCATCGGGATGGCGCCCAGCCCGATGATCTGACGGACCCCGAGTCGTTCGGACAGCAACCGAACTGCCGTGATGAAGCGCTCCCAACGCAGATCCGGCTCCATGCCGGCCAGCAGCAGGAACGGCGTCCCGGCGGTGTCGTGGAGCGCGTACAGGTTCAGCTCGGGATCGTCGTACTTGGTGAAGTGATCGGTGGTGAACGTCATCAGCGGGCGGCGCGACCGGTAGTCCAGCAGTTCGTCGATGGCGAAAGAGGCAACCAGTTCGGTGTCGAGCGTGTTCTTCAGGTGCTCGGCGGCTAGGCGGATGGCGTGGCCGGCGTCGGAGAAGCCTTCGAGGGCATGGACCATCACGGGTCCGCGCCCGTCGGCGGCGGACAACTGGGGCGCGGGGAACTCCAACTCGTACATGCCGCTCTGCTCGGGCTGGTACTGCTGGCCCCGGTGGTCCTCGGGCCGCTGGTCGCTCGCGTCGGGCGCGTGCTCGGTCACCTTCACACTCCTTGCCGTACTGCCTGGCCCACATCTCGCAGTGGGGTGCGTCTCCTACAAGTGTCCCGCATTATTCCCTTGTTCCCCGGGCCACCCCGAAGTACGCCATGGTGCACCAGATGCTGCTCTGGCAGGAGGTATCGGGCAAGATCGGACAGATGCTGGGCACCCGACTGGTCGTGAGCGCATTCGTCGCGCTGCTGGCCACTGCGTGCAGCCCACCCGCTATCAAGGCCGATACCCGTACCGGCAACCCCGCCGCGGTCACCGCGGGTGCGGTGGTGGTCCCAGGGCCACGTCCGGACCCACGCGTCGGAGCGGTCTTTCTGGACAGCGATACGGTGCACAGCTGCAGTGGTGCGGTACTCGATTCGCTGGCAGGGAACCTAATCATCACGGCCGCGCACTGTCTCGATTCGTCGGTGGACGCGACGTTCGCGCCCGGTTACCGCGGCGGCGTTCCCGGGGACTTCTGGCACATCGACGCCGTGTACCTGGACCCGCGCTGGGTGCGCGGCCAGGATCCGACCGCGGATTTCGCGATCGCCCGGGTGAGCCACAGCGATGGTGCCACGACCGACACATTGGAACATCGCGCCGGCGGCGGCTTCGTGCTCGGCGCCGCGCCCGGTCCGGATGTTCCGATCACGGTGACGGGATACCCGCTCGGTGCCGGCGGGGCCCAGGTCACCTGCAGCGTGCCGACGTCACGGCCGGACCGCGGGTTCCCGGCATTGCGCTGCCCCGGGTTGGTGGACGGCACCAGCGGCTCGCCCTGGGTGTCGGCGAACGAGGTCAGGGGAGTGGTCGGCGGTCTGCAGGGCGGCGGCTGCAGCAGCAACGAGCTGTCGTACTCGTCGCCGTTCGACGTGCAGGTCCAGGTGCTGTATCAGCGGGCCGAGGAGGGCGGGCCTGCCGACCGCGCCACCGGCGCGCCCGACGACGGCTGCAGTACCTAGCTCCTGAACTGATTGAGCGCCCTCAGCTTGTTCATCACGTCGAGGGCGGCGACCTTGTAGGCCTCGGAGAACGTCGGGTAGTTGAAGACGGCGTCGACCAGGTATTCCACCGTGCCACCGCAGCCCATCACGGCCTGGCCGATGTGGACCAGTTCGGTGGCGTTCGAGCCGAAGATGTGCACGCCCAGCAGCGTGAGGTCCTCGGTGGACACCAGCAGTTTGAGCATGCCGTACGAGTCGCCGGCGATCTGCCCGCGGGCCAGTTCGCGGTACCGCGATACGCCGACCTCGTAGGGGATCGAGCTGTCGGTGAGATCGACCTCGGTGGCGCCGACGTACGACACCTCGGGAATGGAGTAGATGCCGATCGGCTGCAGGTCGGTCATGCCTTTACACGGTTCACCGAAGGCGTGGTAGGCCGCCAGGCGCCCCTGGTCCATGGAGGTCGCGGCCAGCGCAGGGAAGCCGATGACGTCACCCACGGCGTAGATGTGGTCGACCTTCGTCTGGTAGTTGTCGTCGACGAAAATCCTTCCGCGGCTGTCGATCTCGAGGCCGGCTTGGGCAACGTCGAGGTGCTCGGTCTGGCCCTGCCGGCCGGCCGAGTACATCACGGTCTCGGCGGGGATCTGCTTCCCGCTGGCGAGCGTGGTCAGGGTCCCCGCGGGACCCACGTCCACCGCCGTCACCTCTTCGCCGAACCGGAACGTCACCGCGAGGTCACGCAGGTGGAATTTCAGCGACTCGATGATCTCCGAATCGCAGAAGTCGAGCATCGTCGGCCGCTTCTCGATGACGGTGACCTTGGTGCCGAGCGCGGCGAACATCGACGCGTACTCGATACCGATGACTCCGGCGCCGACCACAACCATGGACTGCGGCAGGCTCTTGAGGTCCAGAATCCCGTCGGAGTCCAGGACACGTTCTTCGTCGAACTTCACGCCGGCGGGGCGGACCGGCTTCGTACCGGTCGCGATGACGACGTACCGCGCTTTGATGTTGACGTTCTCATCGCGGGTGGGGTCCTCGATGACCAGGGTGTGCGGGTCGAGGAACCGGCCATGCCCCTCGAAAAGCTCGACGCCGTTGCGCAGCAGCTGGTTTCGGACGACGTCTTGTTCCCGGCCGATGACGTGGGTGGTCCGGCGCAGCAGATCGGCGGGCGTGATCCGTTCCTTCACGCGATAGCTGGATCCGTAGAGTTCGCGCTGGCTCATCCCGGTGAGGTAGACGACCGCCTCCCGCAGCGTCTTTGACGGGATGGTGCCGGTATTGACGCAGACCCCGCCGAGCATGCGCCCGCGTTCGATTACCGCGACGGATTTTCCCAGCTTGGCGGCGGCGATGGCGGCCTTCTGCCCACCCGGGCCGGAGCCGATGACGACGAGGTCGAACTCCTGCATAGAACCCATGACTGTCAGGTTGGCACGGCGCGCGCGATCGTGCAGCCCGACCATGGGCGAACGTTGCGGAAACACCCCGAACGAGCCCGTTATCCACAGATCCGAGTTCATCCACAGCGCGGCCCGCCGACCACATCGCCCGGCGATTCCTGACGGTCCGCGCTGTCACCTTCTGGGCATGACAACTTTCAGCTCATTCGATTTCCAACTGAACCGGCCCGGCGCCCTGATCGCGGCGGTGCCCGCGGTCCTGGGGTTTGCGCCGGAGAAGTCACTGGTGCTCGTCACCGTCATCGGCGGCGAGATGGGTGCGGTGCTGCGCGTGGACCTGTCCGAGGGATTCTTCGCTGCCCTGCCCGACGCTGTCGGGCATCTCGCCGACATGGCCGCCGCGGCGGACGCGGACGCCGCCATCGCGGTGATCGTCGACGAAGAGAGCGTCGATTGCCCGATGTGTGCGGACCTGTACCGCGACGTGAGTCAGGAGCTCGGTGAGGCGTTGTCCGATCACGGTATCGAACTGTTCGCGGTTCACGTCGTCGACCGGGTGGCCGCAGGCGGCCGATGGCACTGCGCCGACGGTTGCGGGAACGCCGGCGTTGTCGAGGATCCCGGGTCGTCACCGGTCACGATGGCCGCGGTGCTCGACGGCCGGCGCCTCTACGCGCGGCGCGCGGACCTCGTCGACGTCGTGGCCGTCACCGATGCCCAGCGTGCCGAGGCGTTGCGGCCCGCGATCGAGGAGCGTGCCGCCACGGCCAATCGGCCGGGCCGCCCCGATGCCGAGGTGCGCGCCGACATCGAGCACGCGGTGGGGTGCGCGGCCGGGTGGTCGGATGGGACGCCGTTGCCCGACGACGACGCGGTACGACTCGCTTGTGCGGTAGCGGACTCGCGGGTGCGGGACACGTTGTACGCGTTGGCGGTCGGTGCGAATGCCGCTGAGGCCGAGTCGGTGTGGGCGTCGTTGACCCGCGTGCTGCCGGCGCCGTGGCGCGCGGAGGCGTTGGTGCTGCTCGCTTTCAGTGCCTATGCCCGCGGCGACGGGCCGCTCGCCGGGGTGGCGCTGCAGGCCGCGCTGGAGGTCGACAGCGAGCACCACATGGCTGGGCTGCTCGACGCGGCACTGCAGGCTGGGATGCGCCCGGAACGCATCCGGGAACTCGCGCTCACGGGTTACAAACTGGCGGAGCGCCTCGGTGTGCAGATGCCGCCGCGGCGGATCTTCGGCAGGTCGGCGTGAGCTGCCCGACCGGGGCGAAACACCGGGGGAGTCAGACCTTCTCGACCCTGACCGCGTGCGCCATGTGATGGGGCAGCTCGACCTGCTCGTGTCCGGGAATGACGATCAGGACGCTGCCGTGATCGGTGGCCTGCACCGTGACACGCGCGTCCGGAACGACGCCGGCGTCCTTGAGCCGGGCGATCAGCTCGGCATCGCCCTGGACGTGTTCGGTGAGCTGACGCACCCGGACCGCGACCGGGAGCCCGGCGGGCAGCTCGGTGAGCCGGACGAGGCTGACGTCGGAGTCACCGGTCGGGGCGACGCCGAGGTCGGCGAGGCCGGGGATCGGGTTACCGAACGGCGAGGTGGTCGGGTTGTCGAGCACCTGGACGAGCCGGCGTTCGACGTCCTCGCTCATCACGTGTTCCCAGCGGCACGCCTCGGCGTGCACTTCTTCCCACGGCAGGCCGATCACGTCGACCAGCAGGCGCTCGGCGAGCCGGTGCTTGCGCATCACCGACACCGCAAGGGCGCGGCCCTTGTCGGTCAGTTCCAGGTGGCGGTCGCCGGCGACGTGCAGCAGCCCGTCGCGCTCCATGCGCGACACCGTCTGGCTGACGGTGGGGCCGCTCTGCTCGAGTCGTTCGGCAATGCGCGCACGCAGCGGCACCACGCCCTCTTCTTCGAGGTCGTAGATCGTCCGCAGGTACATCTCGGTCGTATCGATCAGATCGTTCATGCCAAATCCTCCAGGCCTCCGCCGGTGCCAAGCTTACCGGTTTGGCCGGGTCAACAGGCATCCACCACGGCCGACCGGCGGTGCGGTTCGTGCGGCGGACATCAGCGGGCGGCCCGGCTGCGAAAAACGGTGCCCGCCGGGTAATCCGGCGGGCACCAGGGGTGTGCAGTTGTGGGTGGTGACAGATCAGCTCGCGTAGGCCCGAAGCCGCTCGGCGCGCTCGCCGTTGCGGAGCTTCGACATGACCTCGCGCTCGATCTGGCGGACCCGCTCGCGGGACAGGCCGAACAGCTTGCCGATCTGATCGAGGGTGCGCGGCTGACCGTCGTCCAGGCCGAACCGCAGCCGGATCACCTGCTGCTCGCGCTCATCCAAGGTGGCGAGCACGTGCCGGATGTCGGTGTGCAGCAGCTCGGAGATCACGGCGTTCTCCGCGGAGAGTGCCTCGGAGTCCTCGATGAAGTCGCCGAGCGGAGCTTCCTCGTCGGTGCCGACGGGCATGTCCAGGCTCACCGGGTCGCGGCTGTGCTCGAGCAGGTCGTTGATCTTCTCGACCGGGATGCCCGACTCTTCGGCGAGCTCTTCGTCGGTGGCTTCACGCCCCAGGCTCTGGTGCATCTCGCGCTTGATGCGAGCGAGCTTGTTGACCTGCTCCACCAGGTGGACGGGGAGCCGGATGGTGCGGCTCTGGTCGGCCATACCGCGGGTGATGGCCTGACGAATCCACCAGGTGGCGTAGGTCGAGAACTTGAAGCCCTTGGCGTAGTCGAACTTCTCCATGGCCCGGATCAGGCCGAGGTTGCCCTCCTGGATCAGGTCCAGCAGCGGCATGCCGCGCCCCGTGTAGCGCTTGGCCAGCGAGACCACGAGGCGCAGGTTGGCTTCGAGCAGATGCCGGCGTGCGGCCTCACCGTCGCGGACGACGGCAGCCAGGTCACGCTTGCGGTTGTCGCCGAGTCGCTTCTTGGTCTCCAGCAGGTGGGCCGCGTACAGGCCGGCCTCGATGCGCTTGGCCAGTTCCACCTCGTCCTCGGCGTTGAGCAGGGCAGTCTTACCGATGCCGTTCAGGTAGACGCGCACCAGGTCCGCGGCGGGACTCTGGGCGTCAAGATCGGTATCGATACGGCTTGTGGTGGCTTTTGCCATTTGCGGCCTCCTGCTCGTGCTCAGCTCGAACTGTCACTTGCTTCAACGCCCAAGCAGCAGGAGAAGTTCCCGAGACCTGATCCGCTCATGGCCTCTGACCTGCGGTTTCTCCGCGACGACCTGAGAATGTCCTTAGAAAGGAGAAAGAAGGAAACTCAGGTGGTGGTCAAGGCTCGATATCGCCGTCGATGACCGGGTGCCGGTCCTCGATGGCCGGACGCTCCGCGGTGGGAAACATCGGTGCCCGCCGGGCCGCGTCGTAGCGGCGCGGTTCCTCCGCACTGCGCGGCGGCCGGTCATTGGCGATGAGTACCGCGATCCACGGCAAGGGAATGGATGCGATGAGGATGGCCAGCGAGATCAGGCCGTTGTGCCAGATGCTGTAAGCCAGGGCTGCCAGCAACAGCGCCGGCACGCGGAACGACATGATGGTGAGATAGCGGCGGACGCGAGCACGGTGTTGTTCCTCGTAGGCGGGTGCTGCGCGAGTGATGAGGACCGGCCGACCGTCGTCGTCGTCGAAACTCAGCTCAGGGCCGTGTTTCATTCTTCTACTGTCCCACATCTGGCTCGGTGCCGCCGCGACCGGTTCGCCTGAGTGCCACAATGAGTTCATGCAGACCGACACCCTCGAACGTACCGATTCCGATGAACAGGTCGACGACGGTACGGACGACGACCGACCTAAGCATTTCCACTACGTCAAGAAGGACAAGATCGCCGAGAGCGCCGTCATGGGCACCCATGTCGTCGCGCTGTGCGGCGAGGTGTTCCCGGTGACCAAGTCACCGAAGCCCGGGTCGCCGGTGTGCCCGGATTGCAAGCGCGTCTACGAACAGATGAAGAAATAGCCTGACGAGAGAGCCCCGGCAGGTCAGGCCGGGGGGTCTGCCTGCTCGGCGGGTTGGTCGTTGGTAAGCGTCTCGGCCTTCTCCTCGAGCCATTCGCGCAGGCGCCGGGCGTGGGTGTCCGGCGCGGGCCACTCTTCCTGGATCGCCGCGTTGAGTTCGGCGCCGAGCATGATGGCGAAGCCGAGCGCGAACGCGAACAGCAGGAAAGCGATGGGCGTCGCCAGTGCGCCGTAGGTGTAGCCCGTCGCGGTGATCCAGGTCAGGTAGAACCGCAGTCCCACCGTCGCCACCACGAAGACCACGGTGGCCAACACGGCCCCGAACAGCAGCCGATGGGTAGGCAGCGGTTTCGGCAGCGACACGCGGTAGAGGACGGTCACGGCCAGCACGATGCCCAGCAGCAGCGCCGGCCAGTACCCGTACTTCATTGCGTTGGACCAGGTTTCGGGGATGTGCTGGGCGATCTTCATCGGCCCGATGGCCGCCACCGGGGCGGTCGCGATCACGAACAGCAGCATCACCAGATACAGCCCGAGTGCGTAGAACCGCTGCCGCACCGGGTGGCGCAGCGGCGTCTGGTCGTGCGCCTCGACGACGGCGTCGACGAATGCCGAGATCGCCGACGAGCCCGCCCACAGCGAGATGACGAACCCGAGGGAAACCACCTCGCCGCGGGCGCCCATCGCGATGTCGCGGACCGTCGGCTGGATGATCTCGTTGATCACGTTCGGCGAGAAGAAGTTCTTCGCCGTCCCGATCAGTTGCTCCTGGATCATCGGCAACGTCTCGGGGCCGAACAGCGGTGCCACGTATGCCAAGCTGCCCAGCATCCCGAGCAGTAGTGGGGGAAGTGACAACGCTGACCAGAACGCGGCCTGCGCGGACTCCGAGAAGATCGAGTCGTCCCAGCTTTTCGTCAGTGCACGTTTGATGACTCGCAACACGTGATGACGTGTCGGCTTGATGGGTGGTGTCTGGTCTTTCATGACAAGACCAGCATTACCGACGTGACCCCGTCAGGGCCGTATTGAGTGACCGGCGGGTCACTCAGTCCGCGCTGCTGACCTCCAGCACGGCAGCCAATTCGACAAGCTTTGACTCGTGCTCATTGGCGTGGTGTTGGCAGAACAGGAGCTCCATGCCGGACGGCAGGGTAGCGCGAACACGGGCGGCGGCGCCGCACCGGTCACAACGGTCGGCCCGTGTCAGTGTCGGGTCCGTCAGAGTTGCGTTCATGGCGCCTCCTTCTGCTCGTCGCCGCCTGGGCGCTTTGCCGGTTACACATCTCTACTCTCTCAGACGATTTGGATTCCAGCGTTGTTCCCCGGGTGTTCACGGGTGTGTCGTGTCTCACCTATCGCTGGAGTTGCGGGCGCGGCAGGCTGACCGCATGATCGCCGCGCCCACAGTCCTGGTCCATCTGTGTAGTGAAACGGATTGGGCGCGTGCTCAGTTCGATGGTCAGCTCCGGCCGCCCTCCCTGGACGCGGTCGGGTTCGTACACCTCTCGGCCCCGGGGCAGGTTCACCTGCCGGCCAACCGGCTGTACCGCGGTCGGTCTGACCTGCTCTTGCTGGTGTGTGACCCGGATTTGCTGGGCTCGCCCGTTCGCTGGGAGCCGGGGGTGCCGACCGATCCGGCCGCGATGCTCTTCCCGCATCTATACGGCCCCCTGCCCGTGTCGGCGGTGACCCGCACCGTGGCGTACCGGCCGGACGGCGACGGCGCTTTCGCCGCACTGCCGGCAAACTTCCATGCCGATGGCGCCCGTTAACGGAGAATGAACGACACTTTGAGAAATCTGTCCACTCATCGGGAATGTGGCCTGAGTCACGCTGTGGGGATTGGCACGATCGCGCGCGTAAATATCCCCAACCCGGTGAGAGGACATGATCAACCACACCAATTCTGAAGACGCGACCGGCAAACGCCGGCGCGCACGGAGGCTGAAGGGGCTTGGCGTCGCACTGACGGCGAGCGCCCTTCTGGTCATGTCGGCACTGCCGGCATGGGCGGCCGAGAACATGACGATCACGTTCATCCGGCACGGTCAGTCGTACGGCAATACGTCGGGCAACATCGACACGCAGGTGCCGGGTCCGGTGCTCACGCCGGCCGGCCAGCAGCAGGCTCAGGACATCGCGGCGAAGCTCGGCGACCGGAACTTCGACGCCATCTACGCCTCGACGATGGTCCGGACGCAGCAGACCGCTGTGCCCATGTCGCAGTACCTGGGTCTGCCGATCCAGGTGTTGCCGGGCCTGCAGGAGATCGAAGCCGGCAAGTACGAAGGCACGCCGGAGCGCGCGGGCATCTTCGGCTACCTGACGGCTCCGCTGGCATGGGCGGGCATCACCGTGGCGCCACCGCCGAACATCGCTTTCAACCCGACCACCCCGAACCTGGACGCGTTCATCCCGTCCGCGGCTGATCCGACCACCGGTCTGAACGGCCACCAGTTCGAGAACCGGGTCAACGGCGCACTGCAGACGATCTATGACAACGGCGATCGCAACGCGGCGGTGTTCTCCCATGGCGGCACCATCATGATCTGGACGATGATGAACGCCAAGAATCTCAGCACCGAGCAGAAGATCATGCTGTTCACCCAGCATCCGCTGGGTAACACGGGAGTTGTGGTCGTCGAGGGGAACCCCCAGGATGGCTGGAATCTGGTCGAGTGGAACGGCGTCAAGATCGCCGGGATGCAGAAGGGCCCGATCGAGCAGGCGCTGACACAGGTCCGCACGCTGTCTCGTCAGCTCAACTCGGTGGTGCAGGATGTGGCCGCGGCGTTCCAGACCGGTGACGTCGGCAAGATCCTGACCGCGATCAACCACGGCGCGGCTGATGCGCTGTTCTCGACGGCCAAGTTCGTCCGGGCAATCAACGCCCAGGTCATCGGCGGCGTCACCACGGCCATCGACAACCTGCAGAAGAAGCTGGCTCCGCCGGCTCCGGCTGCGGGTACGCAGACCACCGCCCCGACCTCGGGTGCAGCGGTCTCGCCGGCTTCCTTCTCGGCTCCGGCTCCGGTTGCCGCCAAGGCTGCCGCCGCCCGGACGGGCGACTCGCCGGCCAAGGTTGCCGACGTTCCGGCGTCGAACAACAAGGCCGACGAGGCGAAGGCTGGTGCCGAAGCTGCCAAGGCCGACGGTCCGGCCAAGGCTGACGATGCCAAGGCAGGCCCCGACGCCGCCAAGGCGGACTCGGGCGCCACTAAGGCGGACTCGGGCGCCACTAAGACGGACTCGGGCGCCACTAAGGCGGACTCCGAGGCCACCAAGGCTGACAGCCCGTCCAAGGCTGACGCCAACAAGGCCGCGGCCGACGCCAAGCAGGCTGCTGCGAAGGCCAAGGCTGACGAGAAGAAGGCCGCCGCTGAGGCGAAGAAAGCCGAAGCCAAGGCGAAGGCTGACGAGAAGAAGGCTGAAGTCAATGCCAAGGCTGAGGCGAAGAAGGCCGAAGCCGATGCCAAGGCTGAGGCCGCGAAGTCCAACGCCGGCGCGAGCGCTGGAAGCGCCGACTGACGATCACCGTCGGGCAGTAACGGATCGGCCCCCTTCCTCATCAAGGAAGGGGGCCGTTTCGTGTCAGCTCTGCGCTCGCTCGGCGAGTAGCAGGTCCCGGGTGATCTCCATGTGCCCGACGTGCTGCGCGATGTCGTGCAGGATGTGCAGCAACGTCCATTCCGGGGTGGCCGTGGCCAGCACCGCGACGCGCGTGGTGCCGCCGCGCACGCCCTCGGCGAGCGCGCGGTCGCGGATTCCTTCGGTGACTGCCACCTCCACCCAACCGGGGAAGCGCTGCTGCAGGGCGACCAGTCGGTCCAGCAGCTCGTCAACTCGTCCGGTGGCGGTGAACTCGCTGTCGCGGTCACGCGGAATCCGTTGTCCGGCAATGAAAGAGCCGGCCCAGTACTCGACCACGCCGATGCAGTGGTTGACGATGGCATAGCAGCTGTTCGCGCCCGGCAGGTCGGGCCGGCGGTTGGCGAGGTCGTCGCCGAGGACGGTCAGGATGTCGGCCATCGAGCCGAAACACTCGGCCGAGACGTCGAGCAGTGCGCGACCCAGTGGGTGCTCGGAGGTTGGCATACGCGAAAGCCTTTCATACGCATGGCTTTTCCCGCCTCCTGTTTCGGGTCGGCAGGAATCTCTGCATCTGGCCATGACTCTGACGCCGGCGTAGAATTTGACGGTTCGAATTCCGACCCGCGACCCGACGCCGGAGGCTCTCATGCGCACCAAAACTGTCCTGGCCGTTGCCGCTGCGGCGCTGTTGGTCGCGCCCGCCGGCCCGATGTCCGTCGCGCAGGCGGCGCAAAGCCCAACTGATACAACGACGTACAGTCCGCAGCCGACGGTGGTCGCGCAACCGATGAACTGTCGCGGCGAAACCGGCGACCACGGCTGCGGCCCCGGCTGGATCTGGAACGGGTACCGCTGCGTCCCCTGCTGATCTCCGCTCGACAAACGAAAACTGCCCCGAAACCGAAGTTTCGGGGCAGCCCGTGAGCCGGGGGATTAGTCCAGGTAGTCGCGCAGCACCTGCGAGCGCGACGGGTGGCGCAGCTTGCTCATGGTCTTGGACTCGATCTGACGTATGCGCTCACGCGTGACCCCGTAGACCTGGCCGATTTCGTCCAGCGTGCGCGGCTGGCCATCGGTGAGGCCGAAGCGCAGTCGCACGACGCCGGCCTCGCGCTCGGACAGGGTCTCGAGCACCGACTGCAGCTGGTCCTGCAGCAGCGTGAACGACACGGCGTCCACGGCCACCACGGCCTCGCTGTCCTCGATGAAGTCACCGAGCTGGCTGTCGCCCTCGTCGCCGATGGTCTGGTCCAGTGAGATGGGCTCACGCGCGTACTGCTGGATTTCCAGCACCTTCTCCGGCGTGATGTCCATTTCCTTGGCCAGCTCTTCGGGCGTGGGTTCGCGACCCAGGTCCTGCAGCAGCTCACGCTGGATGCGGCCGAGCTTGTTGATGACCTCGACCATGTGCACCGGGATACGGATGGTGCGGGCCTGGTCGGCCATGGCGCGGGTGATGGCCTGACGGATCCACCAGGTGGCGTACGTGGAGAACTTGTAGCCCTTGGTGTAGTCGAACTTCTCGACCGCGCGGATCAGGCCCAGGTTGCCCTCCTGGATG
The DNA here is from genome assembly GCF_009729075.1 of Mycolicibacterium sp. CBMA 226. Lineage (GTDB taxonomy): Bacteria > Actinomycetota > Actinomycetes > Mycobacteriales > Mycobacteriaceae > Mycobacterium. The sequence continues at coordinate 101,809 of NZ_VTGY01000035.1, forward strand.
AGGTCCAGGAACGCCATGCCGCGGCCGGTGTAGCGCTTGGCCAGCGACACCACCAGACGCAGGTTGGCCTCGAGCAGGTGGTTCTTGGCCCGGTCGCCGTCGCGGCAGATCCACTGCATGTCGCGACGCTGCGCGGCGGGCAGCTTCTCGCCCTTCTCCATCAGCTCCGACATCAGCTGCGTGGCGTAGAGGCCGGCCTCGATGCGCTTGGCGAGCTCGACCTCTTCCTCGGCGTTGAGCAGCGCGACCTTACCGATCTGCTTCAGGTAGGCGCGGACCGAGTCGGCGGAAGCGGTGAGCTCGGCGTCCTTGCGGGCCTGCCGCAGCGCCTCGGATTCCTCTTCGTCCCAGACGAAGTCGCCGGATGCCTTGTCCTTCTCGGACGGCTCGGCGGTGTCGTCTGCGTCGTCGGCTTCGGCGGCCTTCGGCGCGGTCTTGGTGGCTTCGGCGTTGACCTCTTCGGCGTCACCGTCTTCGGTGTCGTCCTCGTCGTCAGCGCTGACGTCGTCGTCGGCCTCGATGTCGTCGAGTTCCAGGTCAGCGTCGTCGACGTCGATCTCCTCGGGTTCGACGGCGAGATCGTCGACTTCGGTCACGTCGTCGGCGACGCCGCCGTCTTCAGGCTTGGTTGTGGCCTTCGCCGCGCGCTTGGCCGGAGCCTTGGCAGCGGCCTTCTTCGCGGGGGCCTTCGCGGCGCGCTTGGCCGGCGCAGCCTTGGCGGCGGCCTTCTTCGCTGGGGCTTTGGTGGTGCGCTTCACCGGCTCGTCGGCTGTCTCGCTGGCTTTGGTCGCTACCACGGCCACCCTTTCGGTCTTTCGTACATCGGTGGCGTGGGCGTGCGCCACCGAAAAGCGTCGGCTGTCGAATATTGGCGTCGATCTTCGATCGGATGTTCGCCGCTATCCGTTCAGGCGGCCGCCGTGGACCATTGTAACGACATAGTGCCCAGAAGCCGTATCAGCGCCGGTGTCGGAGCGTTGGCGGGCCCGCTAATGGCGGTGCAGCGCGCCGTCGGCGGCCATCGCGGCGCCCACGATGCCGGCCGAATTCTGCAGCGTCGCGGCGACCACGGGCGTGCGGTTCTTCAGCAGCGGCACCCACTTGTCGGCTTTCTTGCTGATACCGCCGCCGACGATGAACAGGTCCGGCCAGATGGCGTTCTCGACCGCGACCAGCACCTTCGTGACCTCCTCGGTCCAGCGCTCGTACGACCACTCCTTGCGGTCCTTCACCGACGACGCGGCGCGGTGCTCGGCTTCTTTGCCGCCGACCTCGATGTGTCCGAACTCGGTGTTGGGCAGCAGAACCCCGTCGTAGATCACCGCCGAGCCGATGCCGGTGCCGAACGTCAGCAACACGACAAGCCCGGTCACCTCGCGCCCGGCGCCGAACTTCTCCTCGGCCAGTCCGGCGGCGTCGGCGTCGTTGAGCACCGTCACGTCCTGGCCGTTCAGGCGCGAGGCGAACATGTCGCGCACGTTGGTGCCGATCCAGCTGCTGTCGACGTTGGCCGCGGTGCGCACGATGCCCTCGGTCACCACGCCGGGGTAGGTGACGCCGAGCTTGCCGGTCCAGCCGAACTCGCGGACGACGGCGGCGACGGTTTCGGAGACGGCTTCGGGAGTGGCCGGCTGCGGGGTGGGGAGCCGGAAGCGCTCGCCGATCAGCTGGCCGGTGTCGAGGTCGACGATGCCGCCCTTGACGCCGCTGCCGCCGACGTCGATCCCCAGCGCTCGATGCTGCGAGCCGTCAGTCGCGGTGGTGGGCGTCTCGGTCATCTGCACTCCTTGGAGGCGGTGGGCTAGAGGGCGCGACCCACACCCTAACCGCGTGTGCTGCGATAGGTGTCATGACAGCACGCGAACCCGAAACCGGCACTGCGCCTGGTGCGCTGCGCGCGCTCGCCGAGCAGCTTGCGATCGAGGCCGCCGCGTTCGTCCGTCGGCGCCGCGGTGAGGTTTTCGCCGGGCCCCGGCAGGGCGACGGCGCGGTGCGCACCAAGACCAGTCCGACCGATCCGGTCACCGTGGTGGACACCGAGACCGAGCGACTGCTGCGGGAGCGGCTGGCGGCGTTGCGGCCCGACGACGCGATCCTGGGCGAGGAGGAGGGCGGCGCGGCGCGGGCTCCCGCGGGCGTGCCGGTGTGGGTGCTCGATCCCATCGACGGCACGGTGAACTTCATGTACGGGTTGGGCGCCTACGCGGTGTCGGTCGGCGTGCAGATCGACGGTGTGTCGGTCGCCGGTGCGGTGGCCAATGCGGCCACCGGCGAGGTGTTCTCGGCCGCGCGTGGTCAGGGCGCCGTGGTGACCCGGGATGGCGCGTCAACGGCCTTGCGCTGCAACGTCATCGACGAATTGCCGATGGCGCTGGTCGCGACCGGGTTCGCGTACGCGCGCGAGCGACGGCGGCACCAGGCCGGCGCGGTGGCCGAGCTCCTGGCCGAGGTGCGCGACATCCGCCGGGTCGGCTCGTGCGCCCTCGACCTGTGCATGGTGGCCGCCGGCCGGCTCGACGCCTACTTCGAATCCGGTGTGCACGTGTGGGATTGGGCGGCAGCCGCCCTGGTCGCCGAGGAGGCGGGTGCGGTGGTCCGGCTGCCGATGCCCGGCGCGGACGACGACGATCTGGTCGTCGCCGCGGCACCCGGGGTCGCCGCGGCGCTCACCGCGCAGCTGGCGCGGGTCGGCTATCGCTAGCTAGCAGGTCCCGCTGTGGATCTTCGGCAGCAGCGAGGTGTCGGCCGGCTGCGTCGCATCGGGCTTGAGGCTGGCCAGCATGGCCTCGATGTCGTCGCTGTGGGCCAGTTCGTTGAACTCGGTGCCGATCGCCAGGTCGACGGAGTCGTCGGGTCGCTGGTCCTGGAACAGCTGGGTGCACGGCGCCACGAGCCACAGCGCGGCGGCGGCGGACTTGCCGGCCGGTCCGAACCGGATCTGCCCCTGGCATTCCATCCGGGTGCCGGAGTACACGGGGTCGTTGCTCGCGGCCGGCTGGCTGAACCCGAGGTCACGGAGCTCGCCGGCGACCTCGCTGGCCTGGCCGCCCTGGCCGCTGGCGTTGAGCACGCGGATCTTGGTGTCGGCGAGCTTGGCCGGCACGACATTGACCATCGAGGACTGGGACACCTCGTCGCCGAGCCTGGGCTGGTTCGGCTCGGTGGGCGCGGGTGGAGGATTGCAGGTGATCGCCTGATGGATTTCGGCGGGCTGGTTGGCGACCACGAGCCACGCGATCAGCGTCGCCACGGCGAGTACTGCGAACAGCACCGCGGCGGGCACGTAGTTGCGCCGCCGGAACGGCCGGCCGTGCTTGTCGAAGGCCGTGCCCTCGGTGATTTGTGCGACCACACGTGCACTTTAGATGCCCCGCGGCCAGCATGATTACGAAGCACCTCTGGCGTGTGTGATGCAAATCACATACAATCGGCGCGCTTTCTGGGCACGAATCATTTGGTAGAAGCGTTCGACGCTGGTACAAAGCTCTGCTGCAAGGTAACGGAGGGGATGACCATGGCTACCGATTACGACGCCCCGCGGCGTTCTGAGACTGACGAGGTTTCCGAGGACTCTCTGGAGGAGCTGAAAGCGCGACGCAACGAGGCGCAGTCCGCCGTCGTCGACGTCGATGAGACCGACTCGGCCGAAAACTTCGAGTTGCCGGGCGCCGACCTGTCGGGCGAGGAGCTCTCGGTCCGGGTCGTGCCCAAGCAGGCCGATGAGTTCACCTGCTCGAGCTGTTTCCTGGTGCAACACCGCAGCCGTCTCGCCAGCGAGAAGAACGGCGTGATGATCTGCACCGACTGCGCCGCCTAGGGATTCACACGCCGAATGGCCGGTCTCGCACGTTTGCGTGCGTGGACCGGCCATTCGGCGTCTCCAGGGGCCGCGCTAGTGGCCCTGCAGCGCCGCCAGGACCCGCTCGGGGTGACGGGTGCTCACCAGCCAGTACGGCGTGGGGTCATCCGGATCGTCGAGGACCACGAGAATCAACGGCCCGACCCAGGCCCGGTGCACGACGTACGCGGCGGGGTCCAGTTGCCGTCCCAGCGCCGCGGACTTCGCCGATCGCGGCACCTCGGCCGACCGGGAGATGACGCTCGTCGGGATGTGTGCCGGTCCCACCCACAGCTCGGTCTCGGCATCCGGCCCGGCTCCCGTGCTCACCACGCGCAGTTCGATGCGTCCCATCCACACCAGCGTCGCGGCGGCCACCGGGAGCAGGACCGCGAAGGGCGCCCACGCCGGCACACCCGACACGCCCTGCACCACTTCCAGCGCGATCAGGGCCGCCAGCCCGAAACCCGGTAACCACCACCACAAAGGCACCGTCAACCGTTCCCGGTAGCGGACGGTTTGGGTGGCTGCTCGTGTGTCTGACACGCGGCCAAGGGTAGTCTGTGCGGTCGTGTCCACCTCTCTGGCGGTAGTTCGGTTGGACCGGGATCTGCCGATGCCGGCCCGGGCTCACGACGGCGATGCCGGCGTCGATCTGTTCAGCGCAATCGATCTGGAACTGGCCCCCGGCCAGCGTGAGTTGGTGCCGACGGGAATCGCCGTCGCCATTCCGCACGGCATGGTCGGGCTCGTGCACCCGCGCTCGGGATTGGCCATCCGCGTTGGCCTTTCGATCGTCAACGCGCCTGGCACCGTCGACGCCGGGTACCGCGGCGAGATCAAGGTGGCGCTCATCAACCTCGACCCCAGCGAGCCCATCATCGTGAAACGCGGTGACCGGATCGCGCAGCTGCTGGTGCAGCGGGTCGAGCTGCCCGAGCTGGTCGAGGTCACGTCGTTCGACGAGGCGGGGCTGGCTGACACCTCACGTGGCGCGGGCGGCCACGGTTCCTCCGGCGGACATGCGAGTTTGTGATGGTATTCGAGTTCAACCCCGAAGAAGACGGCCCCTTCGACGTCGAGGACTTCGACGACCCGGCCGACGCTGAAGCCGCCCGCCTGGACCTCGGCGGGGTTCTCGTGCCGGTGCCCGACGGATCGCAGCTCAACGTCGAGGTCAACGAACAGGGCGTGCCCAACGCCGTCTGGATCATGACGCCCAACGGCCGGTTCTCCGTCGCGGCCTATGCGGCGCCCAAGACCGGTGGACTGTGGCGCGAGGTCGCCGCCGAGCTGGCGGAGTCGCTGCGCAACGACAACGCGCAGGCCCGGATCGAAGACGGCCCCTGGGGCCGCGAGGTCGTGGGCCTGCCGGTGCCGCAGCCTGGCCAGCCGCAGGTCGTGATGCGTTTCATCGGCTCCGACGGCTACCGGTGGATGGTGCGGTGCGTCGTCGTCGGCACGGAGGAGACCATCGAGACCATCGCCGACGAGGCGCGAACCTCGTTGGCGGACACCGTGGTTCGCCGTGGTGAGACCCCACTGCCGGTCCGCAGCCCGCTGCCGGTGCAGCTGTCCGAGCCACTGCTGGAGCAGCTGCGCGCGGCCGCCGCCCAGATGGCGCAACAGCAGATGGAGCAGGCTCAGCAGGCGCTCGAGCAGCTGCAGCAGCACATGCAGCAACAGCAGCCCGAAGGTGAACCCGATGCCCGCCGCAGCGAGCAGGGCTCGGCGATGCAGCAGCTGCGCAACCAGCAGATGGGCACCATCACAGGAGGCTGACGGCCTCCCGCAGGGCGGCCACACAGGCGTCGCCGAGCACCGTCGGCTGTTCGCCCATCGCGTCGAGGGTGACGGTGCGCAGCGCGGCCCTCGGGGCGGCTACCGCCCATTCCGCGGCGATCGCGACGGGGTGGACGGCGTCGTCGACCGCTCCGGCCACGCCCATCGGCACCTGCAGCTCTGCGAGCTGTTCCCGGGTCGGCCCGCCGTATCCCGCCGCCTCTTCCATCGCATCCGGCAGGCCGGGCCACTGCGCCGTCCATGAGCGGGTAAGTTCGTCCGCCAGCCAGGCCGGGCTGCCTGACCGCATGCCGGCGACGGCCGCATCCAGCCCGGTCTCGCGGAGCTGCTGTGCGGAGTAGCGGGCGGCCTGGGCGGCCGGCGCGCCGTCGGAATCGCCTGTCCACGCAGGTAGGGCGGCCAGGACGGCAACGCACTGGTCCGGGTGCTCGAGCGCCCAGTTCGTCGCCACCGCCGCGCCCAGGGACACCCCACCGACGATGATCGGGCCGTGCTGCGCGGCGGCGTCGAGCGCCTCGAGATAACCGGCGATCAGGTCGCCCGGCAGCGGCCGTGGGGCGATCACCACGGCACCGGCCTCGAGCAGGGCGCCGCCGAACGCCCGGCGGATGTAGTCGTCGTCGGATCCCGTGCCGGGCAGAAGTACCGCGGTCATCCCTTGCAAGTTGGCCGTCATCCCTCGATGGTGCCCGGCGGCCGGAACGGCGCTCACAAGGGGGTCGACCGGGGTGTGCGGTCCGGTGAGTGGGATAACGAAGATATATCCCGCGCCGAAATGGCGAATCGGAACCAAGAGGTCTAGCGTGACGTTGGTTAGATAGCGGGTCCACGGTGGATTCGCACCAAGTCTCAGGAGAGACCATGGCTACGGCGGAAGGCTATTTGCGCCGACTCACCCGGCGGCTTACCGAGGACCTCGAACAGAGTGATGTCCAGGAGCTGAACGACGAGGCCCTGAACACCGGCGCCATGCGGGCGGTGGACTGTACGCGCGGACAAGAAGTGACGATGGTCGGCACGCTGCGGTGTGTCGAGACCAACGGCAAGGGTTGTTCGGGTGGCGTACGGGCCGAGCTGTTCGATGGCACCGACACGGTCACGCTGGTCTGGTTGGGTCAGCGGCGCATTCCAGGCATCGAATCCGGGCGCACCCTGCGGGTGCACGGACGGCTGGGCAACTTGGACAGCGGGGCCAAAGCGATCTACAACCCCCATTACGAGATTCAGAAGTGACTTTCCCCGATAAGGGGACCGCGGACAGCGAGCCGGCCGAGGCGCTCAGCGAAGCCGAGATCGAGGTCCAGGAGGATGACGGCGACGCCAAGCTGACGGCGCACGCCCTGCTGGAGCAGATGGGTGGCCTCAGTGGCCTCATCTATTCGTCGCTGCCGGTCCTCGTGTTTGTCCCGGTATCCAGTTTTTTCGGGCTGACCGCCGCCATCTATGCCGCGCTCGGTGTCGCCGCACTGGTGCTGGTCTGGCGGCTGGCGCGCCGCGAATCGGTGCAGCCGGCGGTGTCGGGCTTCATCGGCGTGGGGATCAGTGCGTTGATCGCCTGGATGGTCGGCGCCTCGAAAGGCTATTTCCTGCTCGGCATCTGGTCGTCACTGATCTATGCCGGCGTGTTCGCGATCTCGATCCTGGTTCGGCGCCCGCTGGTCGGGTACGGCTGGAGCTGGGTCACCGGGCACGACCGCAGCTGGCGGGAGATCCGGCGCGCCGTGCTGGCGTTCGACATCGCCACCGCGGTGTGGGTGCTGGTGTTCGGCGCACGGTTCCTGGTCCAGAACCACCTGTACGGACTCGACCAGACGGGCCTGTTGGGCGTTGCCCGCATCGCCATGGGCTGGCCGCTCACCGCGGTCGCCGCGCTGGCGTCCTACCTGGCCATCCGGACGGCCCAGACGGCCATCCGGGACTCCGAACACCACGTCACCGCGGACTAGCTCGGATTCAGCACCTGGTTGCGCAGGTCCTGCTCGACCTCGGCAACCGCGACGAACAGCAGTTCGTCGCCACCTTCGAGCGGCTCGTCGGACTCGGGCACGATCACGCGCGGGCCGCGCAGGATGGTCACCAAGGTGGCGTCGCGCGGCAGTTGGAGACGCTTGACCGCCTTGCCGCCCCACGGCGTGTCGTCGGGCAGCGTGATCTCGACCAGGTTGGCCTGGCCCTTGCGGAAACTCATCAGGCGCACCAGGTCGCCCACCGACACGGCTTCTTCGACCAGCGACGCCAGCATGCGCGGCGTGGACACCGCGACGTCGACGCCCCAGCTGTCGTCGAACAGCCACTCGTTGCGCGGGTCGTTGACGCGGGCGACGACGCGGGGGACGGCGAACTCGGTCTTGGCGAGCAGGCTGACCACCACGTTGGCCTTGTCGTCACCGGTGGCGGCGATGACCACGTCGAATTCGTGCAGCTTGACGGACTCGAGCAGCGACAGCTCGCAGGCGTCGCCCAGCCGCCACTGCGCCGCGGGGACGGCGTCGACGTCGATGTGGTCGGGATTGCGTTCCAGCAGCGTCACCTCGTGGTGATCGACCAGTTCCCGCGCGATGGAGCGGCCGACGGCGCCGGCGCCCGCGATTGCGACCTTCATGTGCGCTCCTAGTGGCTTTCGACGTCGTCGCCGGGGGGCAGTGAGGCGATGGCGATGGCTTCGGCGACGCGGCCCGACACCGCGGCCATGTACACCTGATCGCCGGCCTGGATGACGGTCTTGGCGTCCGGCAGCACGCCGCTGCCGAACCGGATGAGGAACGCGACGCGGCCACCGGTCGCGCCTTCGAGCGCGGTGACGCGGTAGCCCACCCAGTCTTCGTGCAGGGACAGTTCGGTGACACCGACGTTGCCCGACGGGTCCCGCCACTTGGTGGTCTCGGTCTCGCGGGTGAGCAGATTCAGCAACCGGTCGGTGGTCCACGGCACGGTCGCGATGGTGGGGATACCCAGGCGCTCGTACACGGCAGCACGTTTGGCGTCGTAGATACGGGCGACGACGCGCTGCACGCCGAACGTCTCGCGCGCGACGCGCGCGGAGATGATGTTGGAGTTGTCGCCGGAGGACACGGCGGCGAATGCGCCGGCCTCTTCGATACCGGCCCGCTCCAGCACGTCCCGGTCAAAACCCATGCCCAGCACGCGTTCTCCGGGGAATTCGGGGGACAGCCGGTGGAACGCCGTCCTGTCCCGGTCGATCACGGCGACCTCGTGGCCGATGCGGGCCAATCCGTCTGCCAGCGATGCGCCAACCCGGCCGCAGCCCATCACGACTACTCGCACCAGCTGATCCTTTCTGGGCCGGGAGCCGGCCTCGAAGCGAATATCTTGCCTCTGCAAGTCCGAACGCTACAACCAATGACCCCGGGCCGTACCCTTGGCTCCGTGTCCAAGCTTTCGACCGCTGCGCGACGGTTGGTAATCGGCCGACCCTTCCGAAGCGACAAGCTCGCCCACACGTTGCTACCAAAACGTATCGCCCTGCCCGTCTTCGCCTCCGACGCACTGTCGTCGGTGGCCTACGCGCCGGAGGAAATCTTCCTGGTGCTGTCGGTCGCCGGGCTGTCCGCCTACTCGATGGCGCCGTGGATCGGCCTCGCGGTCGCCGGGGTCATGCTGATCGTGATCGCCAGTTACCGGCAGAACGTGCACGCCTATCCGTCAGGTGGCGGCGACTACGAGGTGGTCACCACCAACCTCGGCCACACCGCCGGGTTGACGGTGGCGAGCGCCCTGTTGGTCGACTACGTGTTGACGGTCGCGGTGTCGACCGCATCGGCGATGTCCAACATCGGATCTGCGGTGCCGTTCATCGCGCAGAACAAGGTGCTGTTCTCGGTCCTGGCGATCCTGATCCTGGCGTCGCTGAACCTGCGTGGCATCCGGGAGTCGGGCACCGCGTTCGCGATCCCGACGTACGCCTTCATGATCGGCATGTACCTCATGCTGGCGTGGGGTTTCATCCAGATTTTCCTGCTAGGCCACCCGCTGCGGGCCGAGTCGGCCGGTTTCTCCCTGAAGTCCGAGCACGGCGACGTGCTGGGTTTCGCGATGGTGTTCCTGCTGGCCCGGGCGTTCTCGTCGGGTTGTGCCGCACTGACCGGTGTCGAGGCGATCAGCAACGGCGTGCCTGCTTTCCAGAAGCCGAAGTCGCGCAACGCCGCGACCACGCTGCTGCTGCTCGGGGCCATTGCGGTTTCGCTGTTCATGGGCATTATCGTGCTGGCGGAGAAGATCGGCCTGAAGATGGCCGACAGCGTGGACCAGTTGGTGGGCGCGCCCGCCGACTACCACCAGAAGACGGTGGTCACGCAGCTCGCCGAGGCGATCTTCAAGGGCTTCCCGGTGGGCCTGTACGCCATCGCCGGCGTGACCGGCCTGATTCTGGTCCTGGCCGCCAACACCGCCTTCAACGGATTCCCGGTGCTGGGTTCGATCCTGGCGCAGGACCGCTATCTGCCGCGGCAGCTCCACACCCGCGGTGACCGGCTGGCATTCTCCAACGGCATCCTGTTCCTGGCGTTCGCCGCCGTCGCCTTCGTCGTGGCGTTCAACGCCGAGGTCACCGCGTTGATCCAGCTGTACATCGTCGGTGTGTTCGTGTCGTTCACGTTGAGCCAGATCGGCATGGTGCGCCACTGGAACCGGCTGCTGAGGACCGAGACCGACGGCTCCGAGCGACGTCGCATGCAGCGCGCACGGATCGTCAACACCATCGGCTTCATCTGCACGGGCACGGTGCTGCTGGTGGTCATCGTGACGAAGTTCATGGCCGGCGCCTGGATCGCGATCCTGGCGATGAGCCTGCTTTTCGTCCTGATGAAGGCGATCCACAAGCATTACGACACCGTCGCCCAGGAGCTGCGCGCGCAGTCCGGGCCGGACGAGGACGTGGTGTTGCCCAGCCGCAACCACGCCGTGGTGCTGGTGTCCAACCTGCATCTGCCGACGCTGCGGGCGCTCGCGTATGCGCGGGCGACCCGCCCGGATGTCCTGGAGGCCATCACCGTCAGCGTCGACGACGCCGAGACCCGCGAGCTGGTGCACAAGTGGGAAGACAGCGATGTGTCGGTCCCGCTCAAGGTCATCGCCTCGCCGTACCGCGAGATCACCAGGCCCATCCTCGATTACGTCAAGCGCATCACGGCCGAGTCGAAGCGCACCGTCGTCACGGTGTTCATCCCGGAGTACGTGGTGGGTCACTGGTGGGAGCACATCCTGCACAACCAGAGCGCGCTGCGGCTGAAGGGCCGGCTGTTGTTCATCCCGAACGTGATGGTGACTTCCGTTCCGTGGCAGCTGAACTCGTCGGAGCGCGTGAAGGTGACCATGGCGCCGGGCTCGGCGCCCGGTGACGCCCGACGGGGCATCATCGAGTGACCCACTCATCTCCAGTCGTTTCTCCCGCCCCAGAGGTGACGCTGACGGTCGGTCCGCCGGCCAACGGTGGCAGCTGCGTGGCGCGCCACGATGGCCGCGTGATCTTCGTCCGGCATGCGCTGCCCGGCGAGGTGGTGCGCGCCAAGGTGACATCCGAGCGTGGGTCGTATTGGCATGCCGACGTGGTCGAGGTGCTCGAGGCGTCACCCGACCGGGTGGAGTCGCTGTGCCCGATCGCCGGAGCCGAGGGATCTGGTTGCTGTGACCTGGCTTTCGTCGATCCGTCGGCGACGCGGCGTCTCAAGGGCGAGGTGGTGGCCAATCAGCTGGCCCGCCTCGGCGGTTACGAGTCCGGTGACATCGAGGCCGGGGAGGTCGGCACGGTCGGTGCGACCGGGTGGCGTACCCGCGTGCGGCTGGAGGTCGGCGCGGACGGCCGGGCCGGGTTCCACCGGTATCACAGCGACGAGCTGGTGACCGACCTGTCGTGCGCCCAGGTGCCGGCCGGGATGCTGGACGAGCTGCCGCTGCAACCGCCCGGTGCGCACCTGCACGTGGTGCTCGACGACGCCGGCCACCGGCACGTCGTGCGGTCCGGTCCGCGCGGGAGCAAGAAGAGCAAGTCCGCGATGACGGAAGTGGTGTTGGGCGAGTACGAGGCCGTGCAGCGGGTCGGTGACCGGGAGTGGCGCGTGCCGGTGACGGCGTTCTGGCAGTCCCACCGTGACGCGGCCACCACCTACAGTGCGCTGGTCACCGAATGGGCGGAGCTCTCCGCCGGACAGACGGCATGGGATTTGTACGGCGGCGCAGGCGTTTTCGCGGCGGCGCTGGCCGGTTCGGTGGGGGAGTCGGGCCGGGTGCTGACGGTGGACACCTCGCGCGGATCGGCGCGCGCGGCCCGGGCCGCGTTGGGCGACCTCGGGTGTGTCGAGGTGGTGACCGATTCGGTGCGCCGGGCGCTCGCAACCCAGCGGGCGGCCGCCGACGTCGCCGTGCTGGACCCGCCGCGCACCGGCGCCGGGCACGAGGTGATCGATCAGCTGGCCGCCGCGGGTGTGCCGCGGGTCATCCACATCGGTTGTGAGGCAGCATCTTTCGCGCGTGACATCGGTCTGTACCGCGGACACGGGTACCAGGTGGCGAACTTGCGGGTCTTCGACTCGTTTCCGCTGACACACCACGTCGAGTGTGTGGCGCTGCTGACGCGGTAAGTTTGCGGCCAGGTGTGCCGGGAAGCCTGGTCGGCGCCGCCCGACGCTGCCCAGGAGAGTCCCGATGAACAACCGCAACACGCGCCGGCGGCTGCTGACCCGCGGCAGTTGGCCCGAAGCTCAGCGGTTCACGGAGATTCTCCGCAAGGAGACCGTGGGCGGCATCCTGCTGCTGGCGGCCGCCGGGATCGCCCTGGTCTGGGCGAATTCGCCTGCCGCGCAGAGCTATCACGCACTGTCGGAGTTCGCGGTCGGTCCCGAGGCCTGGCATCTGCGGCTCAGCCTGTCGGCCTGGGCGGCCGACGGGCTCCTGGCGATCTTCTTCTTCGTCGTCGGTGTCGAACTCAAACGCGAATTCGTGGCCGGCGACCTGCGCGACCCGGCCCGCGCCGCCCTGCCCATCGCCGCGGCCGTCGGCGGCATGCTGGCGCCCGCCGCCATCTTCGTGGGTCTGAACCTGGCGCTGGGGCACCCCGAGAATCTGGGCGGCTGGGCGGTGCCGATCGCGACGGACATCGCGTTCGCGCTCGCCGTCCTGGCGGTGATATCCACGCATCTGCCCACGGCGCTGCGCACCTTCCTGCTGACGCTCGCAGTGGTCGACGACCTGCTGGCCATCATCGTCATCGCCTGCTTCTACACCGACCACCTCGACCCCGCGGCGTTGGCGCTGGCCGTCATCCCCGGCGGCCTGTTCGTCGCGGCCGTGCAGCGCGGCATCCGGCATTGGTGGCTCCTGTTGCCGCTCGCCGTGGCGACGTGGGCCCTGGTACATGCGAGCGGTATCCACGCCACGGTGGCCGGCGTGGTACTCGGCTTCGGGGTGCCGGTGCTGGGGAGACACGCGTCGGCCGAGGCGTTCGAGCATGCGCTGCGGCCACTGTCGGCCGGCGTCGCGGTCCCGGTGTTCGCGTTCTTCGCTGCGGGCGTGAGCGTCGGCGGGTGGCCCGGTCTGGTGGACGCGATAACTCACCCGGTGACGGCCGGCGTGCTCCTGGGGTTGGTGTTCGGCAAAGCCATCGGTGTGTTCAGCACCACATTCCTGCTGGCGCGGTTCACCGGCGCGGAGCTCGACGAAGGACTGGGCTGGCTGGACGTCGTTGGGGTGGCGCTGCTGGCCGGGATCGGGTTCACGGTCTCGTTGCTGATCGGCGAGCTCGCGTTCGGTACCGGCACGGCGGTCGGCGCGGATGCGAAGATCGGCGTCCTCGCTGGTTCGGCGATCGCGGGGATGCTGGCCGCAGTGGTGCTGCTGTCCCGCAACGCTGCGTACCGCCGCATCCACGACCGTGAGACCGCTGACGGCGACGGCGACGGTGTGCCGGACATCTATCAGCCTTGACCGGTTCCACCCGGTGCGCGTGCGTAGACTGTCGGAATGCTTGAACAGGTCCGCGGCCCAGCTGATCTGGCGCACCTGTCGCAGCCTCAGCTGACCGAACTGGCCGCCGAGATCAGGGAATTCCTGGTGCACAAGGTGGCCGCCACCGGCGGGCATCTGGGTCCCAACCTGGGCGTTGTGGAGCTGACGCTGGCGCTGCACCGGGTCTTCGACTCGCCGCACGACCCGATCATCTTCGACACCGGCCACCAGGCCTACGTCCACAAGATGCTGACCGGCCGGTGCCCCGACTTCGACACCCTGCGCATGAAGGGCGGCCTGTCCGGCTACCCGTCGCGCGCCGAGAGTGAACACGACTGGGTCGAGTCCAGCCACGCGAGCACCGCGCTGTCCTACGCCGACGGCCTGGCCAAGGCCTTTGAGCTCTCCGGGTACCGCAACCGGCACGTCGTCGCCGTCGTCGGCGACGGCGCGCTCACCGGCGGCATGTGCTGGGAGGCGCTCAACAACATCGCCGCCGCCAACCGGCCCATCGTCATCGTCGTCAACGACAACGGCCGCAGCTACGCGCCGACCATCGGGGGCCTGGCCGACCATTTCGCGGTCCTGCGGCTGCAGCCCGGCTACGAGAAGGCACTCGAGCGCGGCAAGAACGCGCTGCGCGGCGTGCCCGTCGTCGGCGAGTTCTGTTACCAGTGCGTGCACAGCATCAAGGCCGGCATCAAGGACGCGCTGGCACCGCAGGCGCTGTTCACCGATCTGGGCCTCAAGTATGTCGGGCCCATCGACGGCCATGACGAGCACGCCGTCGAGGCGGCGCTGCGACACGCCCGCGGGTTCAACGCTCCGGTGATCGTCCACGTCGTCACCCGCAAGGGCATGGGGTATTCGCACGCGGAGAACGACGAAGCCGAGCAGATGCACTCGACCGGCATCATCGACCCGCACACCGGGCAGTCCACCGCGGAATCGGTACTCGGCTGGACGTCGGTGTTCTCTGAGGAGCTGATCAAGCAGGCCACGAAGCGGCGCGACGTCGTCGCGATCACGGCGGCCATGCCGGGGCCCACCGGGCTCGCTGCCTTCCGGCAGCGTTTCCCGGACCGGTTCTTCGACGTCGGTATCGCCGAGCAGCATGCGATGACGTCGGCCGCAGGTCTGGCGATGGGTGGCATGCATCCCGTCGTCGCGATCTACTCGACGTTCCTGAACCGCGCGTTCGACCAGATCATGATGGACGTGGCGTTGCACAAGCTGCCCGTGACCATGGTGCTCGACCGCGCCGGTGTCACCGGCAACGACGGCGCCAGCCACAACGGTGTGTGGGACATGTCGATGCTCGGCATCGTGCCCGGCATTCAGGTCGCGGCCCCGCGCGATGCGGCCCGGCTGCGGGAGGAGCTCGGTGAGGCGCTGGCCGTGAGCGACGGGCCGACCGCCGTCCGGTTCCCGAAAGGTGCTGTCGGGGACGACATTCCGGCTGTCCGCCGCCAGCATGGCGTCGACATCCTGACCGAGCCCGCCGACGGCCTGTCCGACGATGTGCTGTTGGTCGCCGTCGGCGCGTTCGCGCGGATGGCGCTGCTGGTGGCCGACCGCCTGCGCAAGCAGGGCATCGGTGTGACGGTCGTCGACCCGCGCTGGGTGCTGCCGGTCCCGGCGGCGATTGCCGACCTGGCGCGAGCCCACAAACTCGTTGTCACGCTTGAGGACAACGGTGTCGCCGGCGGCATCGGTTCCGCCGTCTCGGCGTCGCTGCGCCGCGCGGAGATCGACGTGCCGTGCCGCGACGTCGGCGTGCCCCAGGAGTTCCAGGACCACGCGAGCCGAAGTGAGGTCCTGATGTCCATCGGCCTGACCGACCAGGACATCGCCCGCCAGGTCACCGGCTGGGTCGCCGCCATCGGCAGCTCGGTCGACATCACCTCGCAGTAGCTGATCTCTCGCCCGCGAGCGGCCGTGTTTTTACGCCCAACCTCGGTGTGTCGCGGGCATTTTGGTGACGCTCGCGGTGAGCTTCACCTATACGACGGCGCTAGTCCCTGTCCTCGCGATCGGCCTTGCCTCTGATCTCCGCGTAGGCCGCGGCGAGCGCGGTGATCTTGTCTACCGAGGACGACGGCGCCGACGACGGCGCCAGGTCGATCCCGTACAACGTGGCGGCCATGCGGCTCCGGATGTCGTCGCGCCTTTCGGCGACCGCGGCCCGTGCACGATCGTCGCGCAGCGACTGGTCGATCTCGTCGGCCTTGTCGGCGCACGTCCGGAGGGCCTCGACCCGACGTCGGGACTGAAACTCCAGCTGCCGAACCTTCGACCGAGCGTCCTCGAGCATCGCCACATCACCCGAACCGGGATCGGCGAGGTCGCTGAGCTCCGTGATCAGCTCATCGAGTTGCCTTGTGGTTCGGCAGTTTTCGCGGATCGCCGTCAGATCGCCAGTGAAGTCGAGGTCATCACCGAGCCAACCGTCGATTGCGGCTTCCGACCGTTCGATCCGCTCGATGGCTGTCTTCGCGTCGTCGAGCAGCACGACACCGTCGACGCCGAACTCTTCAACAAGCCGGGCGTGTTCGATGTCTTCCGGCGACGGTTCGTCCGTCGTGGAGCCGGCTCGACCACCGATCACGCTGTGTGTGATCAGCAACCCGATGGCTGCGATGCCCACGGCCGGTAGGAGGGCGATGCCCTCTGTCGCGACACCGACCGCGATCACCATGACGATGGACAACAGCCACGCCCGTGTCATGGCCGACATGGGACGGGGTGCATTCCGGTTTGCGGTGGAGGTGAAGACCGCCCCGAGCGCGGCGCCGCCGACAATCATGATGACGGCGAGGAGGACCGCGACGACGCCGAGCAATAGCAGCAGCCGAATCATCCCGATGTCCTTCTCTGGTGGCTGCCGTCAATGGTAGTTCGGTCGCGCTACATACCGCGCTGACGCGATGCCGAGGCGCCCCGCGGTGTGCGGGCCTACGCTCAACCCATGCACGACGAACTCGAAGCCTGGAAGTCCGCCGGCCGGTATTTCGACTACCTCGGATTCGACATCTTCTATCGCCGGGACGGCTTGGAGCTCGGCACCGGCCCGGTGCTGCTGCTCATCCACGGCTACCCGTTCAATTCGTGGGACTGGTCGCTGATCTGGCCGACGCTCACCGAGAAGTTCACCGTGGTTGCGCCAGACATGATCGGCATGGGTTTTTCCGACAAGCCGTCGGCGTACCAGTACTCGATTCACGACCACGCCGATATGCACGAGGCGCTGCTGGCGCACCTCGGGGTGCAGACCGCCCACATCCTGGCCCACGACCTCGGCGACTCGGTCGGGCAGGAGCTCTTGGCCCGCAACCAGTTCGGTGATCAGGTGTACGGCAAACTGAACATCGAATCGATCACCTGGCTCAACGGCGGGCTGTTCGTCGAGTCGTACACGCCGCGGCTGCTGCAGAAGGCGATGTCACAAACTCCGTTGGGCGACCTCATGCGTCCGCTGCAGGGCAGTCCGTTATCGCGACGGCTGGCCGATCCGACCATCAACGAGATGTTCGGCGTCAACACCAAACCGTCGAAGGACCTGATGGACAAGTTCCACCAGATCCTCGACTACAACGACGGCAAGAAGGTGATCCACCAAGTCGGCCGGTTCATCAACGATCGCTACACACACCGCAACCGGTGGGTGCGCGCGATGCGGGAGACGACCGTCCCGATGCGGCTCATCGACGGCCCGTCGGACCCGAACTCCGGCGCCCACATGGCCCAGCGGTATCGCGAGGTCATCCCGAACCCGGATGTGGTGATGCTGGCCGACGACATTGCGCACTGGCCGCAGATCGAGGCCCCCGACGCGGTGCTCGAGCATTTCCTCGAGTTCGTCACGCCGATGCTGTGGCGGCCCATCGGCCACCGCTGATCCCGGCTCACCTGCGACATGCGCGTCAACCGCCCGGATCTGGTGGCGCTGCTCGCCGTCCTGTTGATCAGCGCGTGCGAGGGCGGGAAGCCGCTCGCGGCCACCTCGATAGTGTTCGACGGCGAGACGCACAGCATCGACACGGGCAAGGTCGTCTGCACCAAGCAGCCCACTGGGAGTGGCCTGGTGATCCTGGCGCAGAGCAAATCGGGCCAGTTGGTTCGGATTCTGCTCACTCAGGTTGGCCGCATCGTCGTCCACAAGGTCGGGTTGCGCTACGACGATCACGTGACGGGCTTCGTCGCCGACCCGCAGGAGATCACCGGGATCAAGGTCGACGACGCCTACACCGTCAACGGCCGCATGCCACCGAACTCCGGTGAGTCGCAATGGCATACGTTCAAAATCCAGATCACGTGCCCGGGCTACCAGGACGCGCCGCAGCACGACACGGTGCCGGCGATCGGCGCGCCCTGAGCGGTTGACCCTGCGTCAGGGGCGTTATCTACTCGAACTTTCGCGCCCTCAGCACAGGGTCAACGCACACCTAGCTCAACGCGGCAATCAGCACCGGGCCGCACAGCTCCCGCTGCCATGGCCGGGCTCCCGCCGCGGCCAGGAAATCGTCGACCGCGGCGGCGACATCGGCACTCGGTTGCCAATCCCAGCACAGCCGCCGTACCGTCTCCGGCGTCAGGAGGTTCTCCGTCGGCACCGAAACCCGTTCCGACAGTTCGGAAAGCCCCGCACGGCACTTCTCCAGCCGCTCGAATGCCTCGGGCTTGCGGCGCGACCACCGCGCCGGTGGCGGCAGCCCGTTGTTCGGCTCGGTGGCCGGCGGCTCCGCCTCGCGGGCGCGGGCCAGCGCGTCGAGCCACACCTGCGCGCTGCGCTTCTGCCGTGAGCCGCCGAAAATCGGTAACGCCGTGAGCTTTTCGATGGTGTCGGGGTTGGCGACGGCGGCCGCGATGATCGCCGAGTCGGGCAGGATGCGGCCCGGGGCGATGTCCCGCCGCTGCGCGATCACATCGCGCGTCTGCCACAGCTCGCGCACCGCGGCCAGCGCCTGACCGTTGCGGACCTTGTGGATGCCCGACGTTCGTCGCCACCGGTCGCGCCGGGTCGGTGTGGGTCCGGCGGTTCGCATGTACTCGAATTCCTGTGCGGCCCATTCGGTTTTGCCCTGCGACTCCAGCTCCGCGGCAACCGCGGCCCGCAACTCGAGCAGCACCTCGACGTCGAGTGCGGCGTAGTTCAGCCAGTCCGCGGGCAGCGGGCGCTTGGACCAGTCGGCGGCGCCGTGGCCTTTTTTGAGCCCCAGCCCCAACAGCCGCTGCACCATCGCGGCCAGGTTCACCCGGTCGTAGCCGGCGAGTCGTCCGCCCAATTCGGTGTCGTACAGCGTGGGCGGTGTCATGCCCAGCTCGGCCAGGCACGGCAGATCCTGGTCGGCCGCGTGCAGAATCCACTCGTCGGAATTCACGACCTCGGCCACCGGTGCCAGCGCCTTCAGCGGGTCGATGCCGTGGCTGACGGGGTCGATCAGTACCGTGCCCGCGCCAGCGCGGCGAATCTGAATCAGATAGGCCCGGTTGGAGTATCGGAAGCCGGATGCCCGCTCGGCGTCGATCGCGAAGGCGCCGTGTCCGGATGCCAAAAGCTCACCGGCGCGGGCGATGTCGCTGGCGTACACGGCGACGGCGGGCACGCCGTCGGCAGGTGCCAGCAGGGGAGTGACGTCGGGATCGTCCGCAACTTCTCCGGTGTCGGTCCCGACCGAATCAGGTTCAGTCATGCGGTCACGCGCGCGTGCGCGAACCCAGATCGGTCACGCCCGCAGGGGGCAGTCCGGCAGCGTGTTCGAGCACCTCACAGAACGCCTGCACGTGCGGGCCCAGCTCCAGTGACGTCGCGGTCCATGACGCCCGCAGCTCCAGCTGGTGGGCGCGCGGCGGTCCCGAGATGTCGCCGTAGCGCACCGACGTCGTCGCGGTGACGGTGCCGCCCAGAGCGGTGACGCCGTCGGCGTGCGACTCCAGCGCGTCGACGAGCCAGCTCCACGCCACCTCGGGCAGCAACGGGTCGACAGCCTCGGTGGAATCCAGGTCGGCCTGGATATAGGCGACGAGACGCATGGTGCCGTCCCAGGCTTCCGCGCCGTCGGGATCGTGCAGCAGGATCAGACGTCCGAAGGCGTCGCCCTCCGAGCTCTCCGGGACAACGGAGGCGTCAGGATGACGCACCTCTGCACCCAGCGCGTAGCTGAAGGGAGCCAGCCGCTGCGGCGGACGGATCGGGCCGAGTTCGATCTCCTGGCGCACGGTGGCGGCGTTCATTGCCGCAACAGCAGTGCGGAACTGGGCCGGCTCGGCGGAGGTCACATTCTGGGACGCTAGCCCGATCCGGCCGGTCGCGTAAGCAGGCGCGCCGATAGCCCGATATTTGGCAGCGCGACAGGGTATAAGCGACCGTTCCGGACATGGCAGCATTAGCGGTGATGAGCACCCGTCGTGAACTGCCGCAATCGCCCTATCTGGCAGCCGCCAATGGCCGCACCCCGGACCGGACCCCGGTGTGGATGATGCGGCAGGCCGGCCGGTCCCTGCCCGAATACCGCGCCATCCGCGCCACCCACACCATGCTCTCGGCGTGCTTCAACCCGGAGCTGGTCTGCGAGATCACCATGCAGCCGGTGCGCCGTCACGGCGTCGACGCCGCCATCTTGTTCTCGGACATCGTGGTGCCGCTGAAGGCGGCGGGCATCGATCTGGACATCGTGCCCGACGTCGGTCCGGTGATCGCTCACCCCATCCGCACCCCGGACGATGTCGAGGGCATCAAGCCGCTCGAGCCGCATCAGGTGGCGCCGGTCGCGGAGGCGATCGGCCTGCTGACCAAGGAACTCGGTGACGTGCCACTGATCGGTTTCGCGGGCGCGCCGTTCACGCTGGCCTCGTATCTGGTGGAGGGCGGTCCGAGCCGCAACCACGAGAAGACCAAGGCCATGATGCTCGGCGAATCCGCTACGTGGCACGACCTGATGGAGAAGCTGACCGACCTCACCATCGAGTTCCTGCGTGCCCAGCTGGCCGCCGGCGTCGACGCGATCCAGCTGTTCGACTCCTGGGCCGGCACCCTGTCGCTCGCCGACTACCGCGACTACGTGCTGCCGCACAGCTCCCGGATCTTCGCCTCGCTGAAAGACGAGGGCGTCCCGATGACGCACTTCGGTGTCGGCACCGCCGAGCTGCTCGGTGCCATGGGCGACGCCGGCGCGACGGTCGTCGGCGTCGACTGGCGCACCAACCTCGTCGACGCCGCACGCCGGGTCGGGCCGGGCAAGGCGCTGCAGGGCAACCTGGATCCGGTCGTGCTGCTGGCAGGCTGGCGCGTGGTCGACGACGCCGTGCGCCAGGTGGTCGCCGATGGGCGCCGGGCTATCGCGGCCGGTGCCGCCGGGCACATCTTCAACCTGGGGCACGGGGTGTTGCCGTCGACCGATCCCGGTGTGGTCACCGAAGCGGTGGCGCTGGCCCACTCGTTGTGAGTTCTGCGATGAGCAAGACGTATGGCGTTGTCGGCGGCGGCATTTCGGGTCTGGTCGCGGCGTACCGGCTGCGTCAGGCTGACCCGGCGGCACGCATCACGGTGTTCGATCCGGCGGACCGGCTGGGCGGCGTGCTCCGCACCGAACGGCTCGCCGGCCAGACCTTGGACGTCGGCGCCGAGGCCTTCGTGGCCCGTCGGCCCGAGGTCACCGCATTGCTGAACGAGCTGGGCCTGCGGCAGATCGGCACCACCGGGGTCCGCCCGCTGATCTGCAGCGGCGGCCGGCTGCACCCGATGCCCGACGGCACCATGCAGGGCATTCCGGGGCCGGGCGCCAACCTGCGTGGCCTGGTCGACGACGCCACGCTGGCCCAGATCGCCGCCGAGCCGACCCGCCCCCTGCACTGGCAGCTCGACGCGGACCCCACCGTCGCGCAATTGGTCGGCGACCGGTTCGGCACGCAGGTGGTCACGCGGTCGGTGGACCCGCTGCTGGCCGGTGTCTACGCCGGTTCGGCGAAGACCATCGGCGTCCGGAGTGCGGTGCCGGCACTGGCGGCTGCACTGGACCGCGGGGCCCCGAGCCTGACCGCGGCCGTCGCCTCGGTGTTGGCGGCGGCGCCACCGACGAGTGCGTCAGTGTTCGGCGCGGTCGACGGCGGCTACGCGGTCCTGGTCGACGAGCTGGTCCGGCGGACGGGCGCGCAGTGGGCGCAGGTTGGGATCGAAGAGCTGGCTCCGGGCCGGGACGAGCGGAGCGACGGGAGAAACCTGGGCCACGCCTGGCAGCTACGCGACGATGAGGGCAAGTTCTGGCCGGCCGATGCCGTGGTGCTGGCGCTTCCGGCGCCGCGCGTGGCCAAGCTGCTCGAGAACGTCGCACCGGGCAGCGCGGCCATGGCGCGGTTGATCCCGGTCGCCTCGGCCGCGGTGGTCGCACTTGCGTTGCCGGGTGGGACCCCGCTGCCGCAGCAGTCCGGCGTCCTGATGGCCGCGGGAGAAGCGTTGCACTCCAAGGCGATCACTCTCACGTCGCGAAAGTGGGGACGCGGCGGCAACGTCGAGCTGCTGCGGTTGTCGTACGGCCGGTTCGGTGACGATCTGGCCCGCAACGTCGGCGACGAACGCCTGCTGGCGTGGTCGCTTGAGGACCTGCGGGCACTGTTCGGGATCACCGCCGAGCCGGTGGACTACCTCGTGCAGCGCTGGATCGACGCCATGCCGCAGTACGGCCCCGGTCACCTCGAACTCGTCGAGGAGTTGCGGGCCGGGCTGCCCGCCGGGCTGGCGGTTGCGGGTGGATATCTGGACGGCATCGGGGTGCCCGCGTGCGTGGCGTCGGGAACACGGGCGGCCCAAGAGGTGATGGGTACCCGCGTGGCACGATAGGGGCATGGCAAAGCTCGACTACGACGCCCTCAACGCGGTGACCAGGTACATGATGATCTCGGTCTTCGCCGTTCAGCCGGATGAGCTGCCCGCTGACGAGAAGTCGCGGGCCGGCATCGCCGCCGAAACCGCCGCCTACCTCAAGAAGCGCGAGGACGCGGGCGTCGTGGTCCGCGGGTTGTACGACGTCGCCGGCTTCCGGGCCGATGCCGACTTCATGATGTGGACCCACGCCGAGCGTGTCGAGGACCTGCAGGCCACCTACACCGGCTTCCGTCGCACCGCCCTCGGCGCCGCCACCGAACCGGTGTGGAGCGCCGTCGCACTGCACCGTCCGGCCGAGTTCAACAAGAGCCACCTGCCGGCCTTCATCGCGGGCGAGGACCCGGGCGACTACATCTGCGTCTACCCGTTCGTGCGGTCGTTGGACTGGTACCTGCTGCCCGACGACGACCGCCGCCGGATGCTCGTCGAACACGGTATGGGCGGCCGTGAGTACCCGGATGTGCGCGCCAACACCGTGCCGGCTTTTGCGCTGGGCGACTACGAGTGGATTCTCGCCTTCGAAGGTCCCGACCTGGCGCGCATCGTCGAGCTGATGTGGAAGCTGCGCTACACCGATGCGCGGCGCCACGTCCGCGAGGAGACACCGTTCTTCACCGGGCCGCGGGTCGGCATCGAGCAGTTGGTCGCGAACCTGCCGTAACGGGTCTGACCGGGACCTTTCGGGAGCGGGCCTACCCTCGCGATATGACTGCTCCCGAAGACACCGCGAATCGATTCGAAGAGAAGTACCGCGACGGGCGGACCTCGCACGGGCTGCCCGCCGCCACCCCGTGGGACATCGGGGGTCCGCAACCTGTGGTCCAACAGCTTGTCGCGCTCGGCGCCGTCAAGGGCGAAATACTCGACCCGGGCACCGGCCCCGGTCACCACGCGATCCACTACGCGTCAAAAGGCTTGTCGGCCACAGGTATCGACGCGTCGCCCGCCGCCATAGAACGGGCCAGGCAAAACGCGGCAATGGCCGGGGTCGAGGTGGATTTCCAGGTCGCCGACGCCACCAAACTCGACGGGCTGGAAGGCCGCTTCGACACCGTCGTCGACTGCGCGTTCTTCCATGTATTCACCGGCGAGCGGGAAGTGCAGAAGGCGTACGCCCGCGCGCTGCACCGCGCCACCAAACCCGGCGCACGGTTGTTCATGTTCGAATTCGGCGACCACACCGTCAACGGTTTCCGGATGCCCCGGTCGCTCACCGCTGATGATTTCCGCGCGGTACTGCCGGACGCCGGCTGGGACATCACGTATCTCGGCACCACCACTTATCAGGGCAACGTCAGCGTCGAAACCTTCGAGGCGATGGCGGCCCGCAACCCCGAGATGGCGGAGGGGATCGAACCGCTGATGGAGCGGCTGCGTGTCATCGAGCCGTGGCTGACCGATGGCCGGGTGCACATGCCGTTCTGGGAGGTGCACGCCAACCGGGCTGGCTGACTGGCCGCGCCTGCGAAGCTACACGAACGCGCCCCTGCCGGTGATTTCCCGACCGACGATCAGCGACTGGATCTCGGCGGTGCCCTCGTAGGTGACCAGTGCCTCCATGTCACAGAGATGCCGCATGACGTGGAAGTCGAGGGTGATGCCGTTGCCGCCGAGCACATCGCGGGCCAGGCGGCAGACGTGCCGCGCCTTGACGCTGCAGAAGTACTTCGCCAGCGCGGCCATGGTGTCGGTGATCTCGCCGGCATCCAGTAGTTGTGCCATGCGGATGCAGTAGAGCTGCATGGCGGTCACCTCGCCGAGCATCTCCACCAGTAGGGACTGGATAATCTGATTGTTGGCGATCGGCCTGCCGAACTGGATTCGCTTCTGGGAGTAGGTGAGTGCGATCTCGTAGGCGGCGACGGCGTGGCCCGTCGAGGACCAGGCCACCATGTTGCGCGTGCCCATGAGCACCTTGGCGACATCGGGGAAGCCGTTGCAGTTGACCAGACGCCGGTCGTCGGGGATGCGCACGTTGTCCAGGACGATGTCGGCGTTCTGCACCATGCGCAGAGACACCTTGCCCCCGATCTTGGTGGCGCTGTACCCGGGGTCGTCCTTTTCGACGACGAAGGCCTTGACCTTGCCGTCGGCGGTGTCCCTGGCGTACACCACGATGATGTCGCACCACACGGCGTTGCCGGGCCAGCGCTTCTTGCCGTTGATCACCCAGTGGTCGCCGTCCCGAGTCGCCGTGGATTCCAGTGCGACAGCGTCGGATCCGTGGTCGGGCTCGGTGAGGGCGAACGCGCCGATGCGTTCGAGTTCAGCCATGGCGGGCAGCCAGCGCTGGCGCTGTTCCTCGGACCCCAGAATGTAGATCGATTCCATCGCGAGCCCCACGTGGACGCCGAAGAAAGTGGCGATGCTGCCATCGATTCGGCCGAGTTCATAGGACACCAGGCCCTGACCGATGGCCGTCATGGGGGTGATGCCGTAGCCGCGCATCCCATCGCCGACGATTCTGAGTTCACGAAGTTTCGGCAGCAGATCGAACGGGAACTCAGCCCGCTCCCAATAGTCGTTGACGATCGGCAGCAGCTCGCTTTCACCGAATTCCCTGACCTTGTGCAGCAGTGCGGACTCCTCGGTGGTGAGCAGCGCCTGCATGTGCAAGTAGTCGGTTTCGCGCGAGCGGGCGATTCCCTCCGCGAGGTCAGCAGTCGTACGGTCGGTCATCGGTCGTCCTTTCCCGGTTACTGATCTGAGGTCGCGGCAGCCGCCGATGCAATTGCCTCGCTGCGACTTTCGTAGAGATGTGGAGCAAGACCCCGGTCGGCGAGATGGTCGGCCAACTTCAGTCGCAGGAACGCCGACGTCGTGTACCTCGTCACCGATTCGTAGTGCCGGCTGAGGCTGCGGACCGCCGCCGCGAAGGCGTCGGCGAGCTCCGGGGCGAGCGCGAAGTTGTCGTAGTTGATCACCATGTGCACGACGCGCCCGATCGAGGCCAGCCGCCGCTCGATCTCCGCAACGACTTGCGCAGCCTCTGCCTCGGTGCGCACCGCTACGCCTTCGAGGTTGAGGAAGAACAGATTTCGGCCCTCGTCGTAGCTGAACCGGGCCTCCAGCGGCACCGCCAACAGCTCGTCGCGCAGCCCCATCGGTTCGTCCCGGAAGATGCGCGGGTCCATCGCGATCGGCGGTTCGTCCATGATCGGGTCGAACTCGATCAGGTCCAGGATGTCGCGCTGTAGGTCCAGGCCAGGAGCGATCTCGGTCAGCGTCATCCCGCGCTCGGTCAGCACGAACACGCAGCGCTCGGTGATGTACATGACGGGCTGCCCGGTCCGAAGGGCGTACTCACCGGAGAACGTGCGCTGGTCCACGTCGGCCAGAAATTTGGGCGCCGCAGGGCCGTCGGTGGCGACGATTGCGCCGTCGACCACCTGGGTGTGCGCCGGGGCGAGGAACGTCCCGAGGAAATACACCGCCTTGGAGTTCTGGCTGATGTTGATGAAGCCGCCGGCACCGGCGAGCCGCGGTCCGAACCGGCTGACGTTCACATTGCCGTTGCCATCTGCTTGGGCCATGCCGAGAAATGCGGCGTCCAGACCGCCGCCGTCGTAGAAGTCGAATTGCGACGGCTGCGCGAGGATGGCGTCGGGGTTTACCGCAGACCCGAAGTCCAGTCCGCCGGCCGGCATTCCACCGATGACGCCCGGCTCGGCAGTCAGGGTGAGGTATTCCAAGATGCCTTCCTCGGCGGCCACCGCGGCGACACCCTCCGGCACGCCGATGCCGAGGTTCACAACGGAATTCGGCCGCAGCTCCATGGCCGCGCGACGGGCGATCACCTTCCGGACGTCGAGCTGCATCGGCGCGATCCAGCTCATCGGCTGCCGGAGTTCGCCACTCATCGCGGCGTTGTACTGCGACCCCCACGACTGCGTGTGCCGCTCCGGCGATGTCGCCACCACCACGCAGTCGACCAGGACGCCCGGAATCTTGACGTCCTTCGGGTGCAGTGAGCCACGCTCGGCGAGCCGCTCGACCTGCACGATCACCAGGCCGCCGCTGTTGTGCACGGCGATCGCGGTCTCCAAGGCTTCGAGCGTCAGGGCCTCCTTCTCCATGGAGACGTTGCCGGCCGGGTCCGCCGTGGTGCCGCGGAGGAACGCGACGTCGAGGCGGTCGAATGCCTTGTAGAACAGGTATTCTCGGCCGTCGATCTCCATGACCCGGACCCGATCCTGGGTCGTGTTGTCTTGACCTTGCCGCCACCGAGCCGAGGGTCGGCGAACGTGCCGAGTCCGACAGGCGTCAGCAGTCCCGGCTTGCCGGCGCCGGTGTCGCGGATCAGCTGCGCGATCACGCCCTGCGGCAGGTTGTACGCCTCGATGGCGCCCGAGATGGCGAGCTTCTGCAGTGCCGGCGCCATACCGTAGTGGCCGCCCATCGAGCGTTTCAGCATGCCCTCGTGGCACAGATGGGCGAAGCCGCGGTCACCCCGATTGCCTTGTGCCACGGTGAAGACCAGCGACAAATCGTTCGGTGTGCCGGTCGCCAGGAATCGGTCCTCGAGCGCGTGGACGAGTTCCTCCGCGTAGCCCTGTCCGGCGAATCCTTCGACGACGAGATAGTCGCCGCTACGGATCAGCCGGACCGCCTCCTGAGCTGTGACCACCTTGTCCCGGAGTGGGGATGTGACAGTTGGCATCAGGAACGGGTCAGTCGACATTGCGCACCGCTTCCCGTGTGTCGTTCTCCCTGTGCGGCAACATCAGTCGGTCATCACATAGACGCCGGGGGCATCCTCGAGTGGCGGGTGGTCCTCGGAACCGAGCTCTTTCGGCGCGGGCTTCTCATCCCCGGACCGGTCTTTGAGCCAGGCTGCGTAGTCCGGCCACCAGGACCCCTTCTGGACTGCGGTCGCGGCCCGCCAGTCTCCGGAAGTCAGTGAATTGTCATCCGACACTTGGTAACTGGACTTGTGATTGGTGGGTGGGTTCACCAGTGCCGCGATGTGGCCGTTCGTGGACAGGACGAATCTGACCTTCCCGCCGAGCAGCTGGCTGCTGCGGTAGCAGTTGGTCCACGGGCAGATGTGGTCTGCCGATCCGGCGACGACATAGGAATCGACGGTGATCTGGCCGAGGTCGATAGGAGTCCCGAGCACGGAAATGGCGCCGGGCGTTGACATCTTGTTGTGCAGGCCGGACTCGACGAAGTCGCGATGCAACCGTGCTGTCATCCTGGTGGTGTCGGCGTTCCAGAACAGGATGTCGAACCTCGGCGGGGCCTGCCCCCGCAGGTAGTTGTTGACCCAGTAGTTCCAGATCAGGTCGCTGGGTCGGAGCCAGGCGAAGACCTCGGCGAGATCCCGGCCGTCAAGGTACCCCTGGCGGCGCGACTTCCTAATGGCCGCATGGGCGGTGGTGTCGTCCAACACCGCTGACGCCACCCCCGCGTGGACCTGATCGATCATCGTGACGAGCAGGCTGAGGCTGGCGAGCCGGGAGATGTGGCCCGTCGCCGCGCGGTGGGCGGCGGCCAGACAGGCCAGGAGTCCACCGGAGCAGGCTGCTACGACGTGCACCTGTCCGGCTTCGGTGATCTGCTCGGTCACCGTGAACGCCTCGATGATCGCCTCGGCGTATTCGTTGAATCCCCAATGGGCATGGCGCTCATCGGGGTTCCGCCAGGAGATGACGAACACCTGCTGTCCCTGTTGGAGCAGGTACTCGATCAAGCTGCGGCCCGGCGCCAGGTCGAGCACGTAGAACTTGTTGATCGTGGGCGGGATGATCATCAGCGGTGCGCTGTGCACGGTTTCGGTCAGGGGCTTGTATTGGATCAGCTCCAGCATCTCCGATCGGAAGACAACTGATCCCGGCGTGAGGGCCAGATCCTCGCCAACTCGAAAGGCCGTGGGATCGACCATCGACGGGACGCGCGGGGGTGACGCCATGTCGCGCAGCAAGTTCAGCGGCCCGCGCACCAAGTTGGCGCCGCCGGTGTCGATCACCGCTTTCCATGCCACCGGAGTGATCAACGGGTTGTTCGTGGGGGAGGCCGCCTCGACCAGATTCGACACCACAAAGTTCATGCGCTCCGCGTCGCGCCACGACAGGTCAGTGTCTTTGACGATCGACTCGGCCGTCGCGCCTGCCGCGAGGTACGCCTGCATCACTCGGCGCAGTAGCGGGTTACTGGTCCACGCCGGGTCGGAGAAGCGCTTATCACCACGCGGCGGGCTGATGGTCGACGATCCGGTGACCACCTCACCCAGTTCACCGGCGAGCTTTCGCACCCAGTTCATGGCCGGTCGCGGGTTCGACGCCACGGCCTGAAGGAAGGCGATACCGGAGCTCCCGGGCAGCAGGCGACGCAGTGGCCCGTTCGCGGCCTGCGACAACAGTTCGTCGAGCGGGGCTGCGACGTCGTCGGGTTGTGGTGCCATCAGTGGGACCTCCGATTCTGCGATGCCGGGTGGTTTGTCATTCCTTCGTCATGCCTAGGCGGTGACGGATATCGGCTTGCACCACGTGTGGTTCTCGCGCCGTATCGACCTCGGCGAGAATGCCGCGTTGCCGGTAGAACTCGACCACCGGGAAGGTCTGTGTCTCGAACACCTGCAAACGGCGCTCGATCACCTCGGCGTTGTCGTCGCTGCGTCCTTCGCGTGCAGCGCGGTCCAGCAGTCGGGCGGTGACGATGTCGTGGGAGGCGGTCAGATAGATCGCGGCGTCGGCCGGAATGCCCCGATGCTCACCGAGTTCAGCTGCCCGGTGGGCCTGCTGCAGTGTTCGCGGAAACCCGTCGAGCAGAAAGCCGCCGGTGTCCCGCTGCGCGGCCTCGACCACCGGGACCAGCATCTCGAACAGCACATCGTCGGGGACGAGTTCGCCGCGGGATGTGTAGCCCTCCAGACGCCGACCCAGGTCGGTGCCGGAGGCAATCTCCGCCCGGAGGACGTCGCCCGAAGAGATGTGTCGCAGCCCGGTAGCGGCCGACAGCAAGGATGCCTGGGTGCCCTTGCCCGCGCCGGGCAACGACAACAGGATCAATCGCATTCGGGTAGCCCCTCGCAGTGATGTGGATCACGTAAGTCTCGACTCTTCTCGGGGACTCATCGCCGGACAATGTCGGCGCCTACAACGTTCGTGCCGTTGCCGTGTATTCGGCTACAGGCTTGCGCCATATCGACCACGCGCCGGTGGATGTCACGTAGGGTCGCGGCCGCATTCCCGACGCGCAGCCGGCCTCGATGACACGTTCGCGCGAAATGACCTCGCAGGGCATCACCCGGGTTCTACCGTGTCTGCATGGCGAACGCGGAGCCGGCCGACGACGCCGATCTCGTCCGGTTCGTCGAGATGACGGCCGACCGGTTGCATACCCGCTTGGCCGAAGTGTCGACGTACATCCGCAGCTCGCTGGAAGCTGACATTCCCGACCTGCGCAGCGACGCAAGGCTTATCGACCTGCTCGGCGCAAGCGTGGAGGGCAATGTCGACACGCTGCTGCATGCGCTGCGCCACAGCATCCCGGTCGAGCGGATTGAGGCGCCGACGGCGGCGATGGAATATGCGCGACGGCTCGCGCAGCACGGGGTTTCGGTGAACGCCCTGGTTCGGGCGTACCGGCTGGGCCAGCGGTTGATGAACGAAAACGTCTTCCGTGAGGTCCGTGGTCTCGACATCCCGGCCGAACAGCGCGTCCCGGTTCTGGAATCGATAACCACGACCCTTTTCGAATACATCGACTGGGTATCGCAGCAAGTCGTCGCGATGTACGAGGAGGAGCGCGAGCGCTGGCTGGAGAACCAGAACAGCTTGCGCGCCTTACGGATCCGGGAAATCCTGGCGGGACGCAAGGCGACGGACATCGACGCGGCCACCACCACGATCCGGTACCCGCTGCGTTGGCATCACGTGGGATTGGTCGTCTGGTACCCGGACTCCGTGGGTGACGGCGATGCCATGCCGCGTCTGCAACGGTTCGTGCGGGACCTCGGCGCCGCGGTGCATGCAGATTCCGGCCCGCTACTGGTGCCCACCGACCAGAGCACAGCCTGGGTGTGGCTGCCCTTTCGCGCGCTGCCACCCGACGTGGTTGACCGCATCGTCGGGTTCGCCCGGCGGCACTCAGGTGCTCCGTGTCTCGCGATCGGTCCGGCGGCGGCCGGACTGGACGGATTTCGCCGCACGCACCGCACTGCCGTTGCAGCGCGGGAGGTCGCGATCATCAGCGGGCGTCCGGATCTGACTGTGGTCTGCGCGTCCGACCCCGGGCTGGAGGCTGCTGCCTTGTTGGCGGGCGACATAGACTCGGCCCGGCAGTGGGTGGGAGTGGTGCTCGGCGATCTGGCCTCCGACACCGACAATGACGCCCGACTCCGGGAGACCCTCCGCGTGTTCCTGCGGTGCGGGTCGAGTCACAAGACGGCGGCCGAGGAACTCAACTTGCACTTCAACACCGTGAAATACCGGGTCGGCCGGGCCATCGAACGCCGCGGCCGGCCCATCGCCGATGATCGGCTCGATGTGGAACTCGCACTGCTGGTGTGCCAGTGGTACGGGGTGGGCGCGCCGCGGGCTGATCCGGCGTGACCTCGGTCGAGCGGCGGCAGGGGGTACAACCGCGGCAGCCCACTTCGTCCTCTCGGTACAACGGGGACGACGCGACGCCGTCCTAATCTACGCGGTATGTCTGCCGAAGCGGTGTACTCCGAACTCATCGAGGTCGCTGGTGCGCTCGATGTGTGTATGGCGAAAATCCGTGCGGCCCAAGATGCTCTGGCCGTCACTGCGGCCGCGGTGTCTCGGGCGGAGTCGGCCGACTCGGCCGCTGTGCCCCAGCGCGAACGGTCGGCCCTGATCGATTCCGTGTTGCGAGGGAAGCCCTTCGACGAATGGAATCTCTGGGAGACCGCCGAGTTGCTGCAGCTACCGAGCGACGGGCCGTTCGTCGTCGTCGCGGCCGAGGTCGTGGAGCCCGGTGTGGAGGCATTGCCGGCGATCGAGTCGAAACTCCGCAGCATGGACGTGTTCTCCGTGTGGCGATTGTTGCCCGACCTGCATGTGGGCATCGTGCACGTCCGTAGCGACGAGCAATTGGACCACGTACTGGCCTTGATGTCGCGCACAACCACCGGCCGGATCGGGGTCAGCGCGCGGTTCAACGACCTGACCGAGGCGGCGCATGCGTTGCGCCATGCCCGCGTGTCCCTGCGGGGCCGTCCAGAGCCCGGTGTCAACGTCACCGTGTTCGACGGCTCGATCCTGGCGACCGCCGCCGTCAGCGCCCCAGAGGTCATGGTGAAACTGGCGGCGCCAGTCGTCGAGTCCTTCGATGGGCTGGCTCCCGGCGAACGCGACGTGCTGTTCGACACGTTCCAGGTCTGGCTGGACGCAGAGGGGTCCTTGCGCGAGGCCGGGGAGCTGCTGTTCTGCCACCCCAACACGGTCCGGTACCGGTTGCACCGTATCGAGCAGCGGACCGGTCGATCGTTGGCGCGTCCACGAGACGTTGCTGAACTCAGCTTGGTGCTTGAGGTGTACCGCCGGCTGATGTGGAACCGGGATCGCCCGCACCGGCAGCCATGAGCCGGTTGTGCAATTCCGTTGTGAGTAAATGAATTTGGCGCGTCAGATCGGTGTTGGTCTGGAGTTCGAGTTCCTGCGTCTGGAAGTCGTGGTCAGCCTTGGTCTGCTGGAACTCAGCCTGCCGGTTCTGGCCGATCATCACGAACGTCGACAGGAAGATCGCCTCCAACGACACCACCAGGGTCAGCGTCGGCCATGGGTTCTTCTCGAAGTACAGCATCCACACCGCGAACAGTGCTGCGTGGATGTAGACGAAGCTCATCGACCCCGCGAATGCGGTGATGCGATCGGCCACCCGCAGTTGCAGATTCTGGTTGCGCTTTATCGCCTCCTGAATCACCGCGGGGTGATGTGGCGCGTTGCCCTCTCTCAGCCTACGTGGAATCAGGTGCAGATGTTCGTGTTCGCCGTCCATCGGATCATGTTGCGGTATCGCGTCACCGATCGGCAAGGGCGCTTGCACCCTTGCCTACCTTGCGGACCAGGAATGCCGAGCTGATCTGTCCCACACCATGAATCAGCGCGCCCGCCGACACCCAAGACACCAGGACGACGACCGAGACATTCCAGGATCCGGCGGCCCAGAAGCCGATGCAGATCTCCGCGATGCCCGCGAGCAGCAGCACCCACCAACCGGGCAGCCGGCTGGCGGTGAAGGCCGAGGCGACATCGAACACGCCCCGGAAGATGAAGTAGAAGCTCATCACGGCGGCCAGTCCGACGAAGGTGTCGTCGGGCCTGACGAACGCCATCACTCCGACGGCGGCCAGCAGTAGCGCGAGTATGCCGTGCAGGATCCGCCAGCCCCGCTGCGGCGTCACCGCACTGACCATCACCTCGTTCGCCGCCGCGGCGAAGCAGAACACCCCGAACAGTACGGCGATGGCCGCGACGGTGCCGTAGTCGAATCGGAGGATGAGAATGGCGACGACCACCCAAGCCACGCCTGCGACCAGGAGCAGCCACCAGTGCTTGGTCTGGGCGGCAAGGTCATCGAGCGCCTCGTCGAACAGCCCGAAAGGCTTCGCGGGGTGTGACTGGGTTGTGGTCATGTGCGCTCCCGGGATCGATGGTGGGTTCATTGTTGCGCTGATCGGTGCATCCCCATCTGTACGCGGTTACAACATCATGAGCGTGATCCTGTTCGGCATCACAACGACTTTCGACGCCGCAATTCAGACGATTGAGTGGGAGGTCTGCCATGACAACCGTTCTCGATGAACCCGCGGATCTGCTCAAACTCGTGGGCCAGGTGATAGGTGCCAGCGGGTGGATTACGGTCACCCAGCGCCAGGTCGATCTCTTCGCCGAGGCCACCGGTGACCACCAGTGGATACACACCGATCCCGTGCGTGCCGAGAAAGGGCCCTTCAAGGGCACCATTGCGCACGGATACTTCACGCTTTCCCTTGCGCCCGTGGTGCTTTCGGAAGTCCTGCAAATCCGTGAGATGACCGCGGCGTTGAACTACGGGCTGAACAAGGTCCGGTTTCCCAGCCCGGTGCGGGTCGGGGCACATGTTCGCGGCGTGGTCACGGTGATGAGCGCGCGCCAGAAGACCTCGGGAGTGGAAGGCGTATTCACACTGACGGTCGAAATCGACGGCGAAGACCGCCCGGCCTGCGTAGCCGACGTCATCGTGCTGTACCCGTGACTGCCGACGTGGGCTACAGGTCCGACTCCGCGGTCACCTGTCCAGCGGCCACGGCTTCTTTCAACGCCGCGTAATCGCGTTGATTCTGGTCGGCGTACGCCTCGGCGAAATGGACGAATGCCGTATCGGCGGCATCGCTGCTGCCGAGATAGGCCGCGATCGCGACGCGGTCGCCGGTGCGGGCGTGGGCGCGGGCCAGTGCGTGGCCACAGGACCTCCCGTAGTCGGCCAACAGTTTTGCGCTCGTCGTCTGCACCGGCACGCCGCCCTTCCAATCGTGCAGTTGACGTACGTAGTAGTCCGCCTCGTGGCCGTCGGGGCCGACGGCGTGCAACCAGCCGAGCAGGATGTCGCTGTTGGCCTGCATCAGGCGCTGCCCGACCGAAACCCGTTGGGCGCATTGGAGTATTCGCTGGCGCCGAGGAAACGCTCGAGGACCGAGGGTTGCGCCTCCTTCATCTGGAGTAAGAGCGGGTCGTGATTGTCGCGGCCGACCAGCAGCATGATCCACGACCGCAGCCCGACACTGCCCACGCCAACAACCTTGCGGGCCATCGCCACGTACCGGAATCGGTCGATCAGCGGGCGGCGGCTGTCTTGCAGGCTGTCTCGGTAGCGCTGCATGAAAGGTTCCATCTGCTGCTCGTACTGGTGCGCCTGCGCGGCGCCGACAAGCTCTTCGATCGGCACGAGCAGCGGCGGTTGGCTGATCAGCCTGCTCTGGCCGTCCACGGTTTCGGTGAGTTTCGAGACGGCCTGCAGACTGTCGTGGGTGCGGGCCTTGGCCGCCGTCTGCTGAATTGCCTTGGCGAATTTGTTGTCGACACTGGCCTGCAGTTCTTCGTCGATGGTGGTCTGGGTGTACCAGGCGGCGAGTTCACCCATAGACGCCAGTTCCTGCATGCGGGTGCGGTAACCCGAAGCGCAACTGCGGACGACGTGCTCGCGATCAGAGTCGGGAAAACCGTTGGCACGTCCGGCAATTGCCAGACTTGCGACCAGCCGCTTGACGTCCCATTCCCAGGGACCGGGCAAGGTCTCGTCGAAGTCGTTGACATCGAACACCAGGTTACGTTCGGGAGTGCCGAACAGCCCGAAGTTCGAGAGGTGGGCGTCACCGCAGAGCTGCCCTATCAGTCCCGTATGCGGGCCGGCTGCCAGGTCGGCAGCCATGACCAGTGCCGCGCCGCGGTAGAAAGAGAACGGGGACAGCAGCATCCGGCCGTACCTGATCGGCACGAGTTCGGCGATCCGCGAGGTCGCCTGCGATTGCAGCAGCGTTACCGGGTCGGCACGATCGGCTGGTGTGTGCAGCTCGGCGAGCGCCTCCCGGGGCAGCGCCGCGCGGGCAGCCCGGCCGACATCGAGCCGTTCGTCCACCGATTGAGTCATGATCGACACCTTCCGGTCTACTGCCTCGATGATCCGACGAGGACTGCGGGGTGTCGTTATTGTGCGCGACAAGGTCGTCCCGCAACGGATGTTCTGATAGACAACGTGGGAGGGACGCTGCCGCTCTAGGCTCGGTCACCGTGGCTGCGGGAATCGATGCTCAGATGAAGGAACTCGGGTCGTTGTTGGCCCACAGGCTTGATGAGATCGGGCGCGATGTGGTCTCCACGGTGCGGTCCGGCGTCGAGTTCTACAAGGCCACCGATGTGGTATCCGAAGCGGATCTTTTGGCCAGCACCACGGACAACATCCGTTTCATCTTCGGCAGCCTGACTGCCGGAGACCCGTTCGATACTTCACCGGCCTCCAAGACGGGCACGATGCGGGCTGCTGCAGGGGTGCCGTTGCCCGCGGTTATGGCTGCCTATCGGGTCGCGATACACACGCTCTGGGACACCATGGTCGAGGTCGCAGACGGGCATCGAGGTGTTGGTCGCGACGCCGTTATCCAGGCCACGGCGCTGATGTGGCAGGCCCAGGATGTCTACACCGACGCGATGGTCGACGCGTACCGCCGGCAGGCAGTCCAGATGGTTATCGACGATGAGGCAGAGCGGTCGGCGTTGACGGAGGCATTGCTGCAGGCCAGGCTCAGCGATGAGCGCAGTCTGTGGGAGGTCGCTCAGATGCTGCGGATCCCTCAGAAGGGGCCGTTCGTGGTCATCGCGGCCAGCTGCCCGGAGATCGGTAAGCAATCCCTGCCAGGCATCACCGCCATGCTGCGCAGCGTCGACGTCTTCTCGGCGTGGCGGCTATTGCCGGACATCCAGATCGGCATTGCCCACGTGCCGTCGAAGACCGAACATGCGGCAATGCTGGACCTGCTGAACAGGATCGCCGTCGGCCGGATCGGGATCAGCCCGCAGTTCGATGATCTGGCCGACACCGCTGAGGCGTTGCGGTACGCCCGGGTCGCGTCCACCACCCAGGCCGGTGGGCCGGTGGGCACCACGGTGTTCGAGGACTCACTGCTGGCGGTTGCCGCGGTGAGCGCACCGGAGGTGACGGCCAAGGTGGCGCAGATCGTCCTCGGCGCTTTCGACGATCTGGGCGCCGATGAACGTGACGTCCTACTCGATACGTTCCGCCGGTGGGTGCAAAACAAGGGGTCGATGGCGACGACAGCAGAACAGCTCTACTGCCACCCCAACACGGTGCGGTACCGGCTGCACCGGATCGAGGAACGTACTGGCCGATCCCTTTCTGTGCCAAACGAACTCGCGGAGCTGTGCTTGGCTTTCGAGATCCGGTGGAACTCCTGGGCCCCTGCCGATAATCGATGAACCGGCAGAAGCCGGTGTATTTGTCGACACGATTGATGCGACGACGTTGGCGCTGCCGACAATGACTGGCCCGCGCGGTCGGACAACGATTCTGCTGTAGCCCAAATCCTCCCTGAAGGAGCCGCCATGTCCAGCAAGCTCAGTGAACAATTCGACAAGATCTCCGACCGCGCGCACGCCGCATCGGATCAATTGAAGGCCTCCGCGGAGAACACCAAAGAGCGCATCGCCAACGACGCTCACGAGGCCCACGAGCGTGCCGCCGCAGCTGCGGAGCGCCTCAACAACAAGGCCGATGCGGCCGAGGAAAAGGCCGAATCCCATTGGCGTGAGGTCAAAGAGAAGTGGCACGCGCACGTCGCCGGTGTGCGGGCCAAGATCGATCGCAAGGAGGCCGAGATCGACGCTCATCACGCCGAGAACGACGCCGAGTGGGCCGAGGGCTACGCCCTTGACGCGATCGACTTCGCACTCGCCGCGATCGACGAGGCCCAGGCTGCCGTCCTCGACGCCATCTCGGCCCGCGCAAATGCGGTGGCGCTCAGCTCCTGATCGCCGAGCCGTCGTCGACGAGATCGACCGGGGTGCATAGTGACGGCTGCTGCAGGCGCGGAACGGCAGCGGGTCGCCGGCTTCGGCCGGCTGGACCTGGGTCTGCGGCAAGCCAGCGACTGGTACTTGTCGGGCCCCTACCTGAGTGAACGGCAATGGGGCACCGCCCGGGAGGACTACAGCGCCGACGGCGATGCCTGGAACTACCTACCGCACGACCACGCCCGTTCTCGCTCCTACCGGTGGGGCGAGGACGGGCTGGCCGGGTTCTGCGCTATCGAACAACGGCTGTGCCTGGCACTGGCCCTGTGGAACGGCCGGGACCCGATCCTCAAGGAACGGGCATTCGGCCTCACCGGAGACGAGGCCAACCATGGCGAGGACGTCAAGGAATATTGGTGGAACCTTGACGGGGTGCCCAGCCACGCCTGGAACAGCTGGCGGTACCACTACCCACAAGCGGAGTTCCCGTATTGCCCTCTGCAGCAGGAGAACAGCCGCCGCGGCCGGACCGAGCCGGAGTACGAACTACTCGACACCGGCGTCTTCGACGAAGACAGGTACTAGGTCGTGGATGTCACCTACGCCAAGGCCGCTGCGTCCGACGTCACCGGCCCGCGCTGGACCTGGTGCAGAAGTTCCTGGAGCACTTTGCCGGAATTTCCGAAGCCCTTGACGCGCTTGGGCTTTGGGACGGTGCCGATGGATTGTTCTACGACCGACTGGTTTTGCCCGACGGTAGCTCCGCAGCAGTGCGGGTGCGGTCCATGGTGGCCATGATCCCGCCGCTGGCCGTGGCGGTTGTTAATGAAGATGCCATCGACCGGACGCTTGTGACTGACAAGATGTTCGCCGACTACCTGCTCCGCCACGGGTTGGGAGGGAGCAAGGAGATGGCTGAGGCGGGAATCCTGCGCGGCCCGCCCGGCCGGCGCCGGCTCCTGGTCGGGGTGACCGATGTGGACAAGGTCCGGCGGTTGTCGAGCGCATGCAGTCCGACCCCCGGTGGCGAGACAACCTGCTGTTTCACGAGTACTTCCACGGCGACGACGGCGCCGACCTCGGTGCGTCGCACCAGACCGGGTGGACGGCGTTGGTGGCTGACGTGATCCGCCGGAGGCACCGCGCCTATCCATCGGTCTCGGCCGTCATCGCAGGGCTTGTGCAAGCGAAGGATTCAGGGGGAGAACAGATTCGATGACCACACCGGTTCGGCCCGGCCGGGCGTCGCCGCTCGGCGCCACGCCTGATCAGCACGGCACCAACTTCGCGGTGTCCTCCGGTGGCGACCGCGTGACGCTGTGCCTGTTCGATGCCGCCGGCACCGAGACGCGAATCGTTTTGCCGGAGCGCGACGGCGACGTCCACCACGGGTACGTCGCGGGCGTCGGGCCGGGGCAGGCCTACGGTTTCCGCGTCGACGGCCCATTCGACCGGTCTCGCGGGCTCTGCTACAACCCTGCCAAGCTGCTGCTCGACCCGTACGCCCGGGCGATCCACGGCCATGTCAGGTTCGGACCTGAGGTGCTCGGCTATGCGATCGAGACCCCAAGTGTCCCAAGCGCACTGGATTCTGCGCCGTTCGTGCCGCGCAGTCTGGTGGCCGCAGCCGGCCCGCCCCGGACCACTGGGCCGGGACACGCGCTCGCCGACACTGTGCTGTATGAAGTACACGTCCGCGGGTTCACCGCTGCCCACCCCGGCGTGCCGGAAGCATTGCGCGGCACTTACGCGGGGCTGGCTCACGAAGCCGCGATCGGACATCTGGTGGATTTGGGTGTCACCACAGTCGAATTGCTGCCCGTGCACCACAACGTGCCGGAGTCGTTCCTCATCGAGCGGGGGCTCACAAACTACTGGGGCTACAACACCATCGGCTTCTTCGCGCCGCACGCCGCCTACTCGGCGGCGGTGCGAGCCGGGCGGCCCGGAGGTCAGGTGGGTGAGTTCCGTGCCATGGTCGACGCGCTGCACGCGGCGGGCATCGAGGTGGTGCTCGATGTGGTGTTCAACCACACCGCTGAAGGGGGCCCGGGCGGGCCGACGCTGTGTTTCCGCGGGCTGGACAACGCCGCGTACTACCGGCTCGATCCGGCCGATCCCAGCCGGTACCTGGACACCACCGGCACCGGGAATTCGGTGAACACCGCCGACGGCGCCACACTACGGATGGTGATGGACTCGCTGCGCTACTGGGTGACCGAGATGGGCGTCGACGGCTACCGATTCGACCTGGCACCCACTCTGGGCCGCGAAGCCGACGACCGGTTCGACCCGTTCTCGGCCTTCTTCGACGTGGTCGGCCAGGACCCTGTCGTCTCGCAGGTGAAGCTCATCGCAGAACCGTGGGATGTGGGCCGCTACGACAGCTACGGTGTGGGCCGGTTCCCGCCGCTGTGGAGCGAATGGAACGGTCGTTACCGCGACACCGTTCGGGACTGGTGGCGCAGCCACGACGGTCTGCTACCGGATTTCGCCAGCCGGCTGTGCGGATCCGCGGACATCTACGACCGTCCCGAAGACGGGCGCCGGCCCACGGCGTCGATCAACTTCGTCACGGTGCACGACGGTTTCACCCTGTCGGATCTGGTGTCTTACAACGGAAAACACAACGAGGCCAACGGCGAGGGCAACCGCGACGGCACCGACGACAACCGGTCGTGGAACTGTGGTGCTGAGGGCCCGACCGACGACCCGGACGTGCGGGCGCTACGGGCACGTCAGCAGCGGGCATTCCTGGTGACGCTGCTGCTGTCGGCCGGAGTGCCGCTGCTGCTCGGCGGTGACGAACTGGGGCGCACCCAGCGTGGCAACAACAACGCGTACTGCCAGGACAACGAGATCACCTGGTTCGACTGGTCGGCCATCGACACCGATCTGCTGCGGTTCACCAAGGACGTCATCGCGCTGCGACGCAAGCACCCGGTGTTCAGGCGGCGCCGGTTCTCCGCCGGCTCAGGTGGGTCGGATCTGCGCTGGTTCACGCCTGCCGGCACCGAGATGACACAGGCCAACTGGGCCGACCCTGAGGCCCGCAGCTTCGCGCTGTTCATCGATGGCGCAACCGATCCTGACGTCTCCGCCGACGGCGTGCCGTTGCTCGACGACGACTTCCTGCTGCTCGTCAACGGCTGGTGGGAACCGCTGACGTTCGAGTTGCCGGCCGATTACGGTGCACACCGTTGGGAAGTCGTGTGCAGCACATTCGACCCCGCCGAGCGCGATACGGTGGCGGGGCCGACCACGGTGGGACCCCGATCGGTTGTGGTGCTGCGGTCGGCGCGATAGCCCCGCTCAGCGGTCGGTGACTCCCGCCAGCCAGTGCCCGATGTCGCGGTGTACCTGATCCTTTTCGGATTCGTTGAAGATCTCGTGCCGGCCACCGACGTAGAACCGGTACTGCAGTGCCAGATGCCCGTGCTCGGTGTAACGGGCGATCAAGGCTCGGATGGTGGCGGTATTGCCGCCGACCGGGTCATCGGTACCCGCCACGATCAGGATCGGCAGCTCGCGTGGCACCCGGGCCTCGTTCTCCGGCACCCACAGGTCGTGGAACCCCTTGATCACCGAATACGTCATGCTGTTGGAA
This sequence comes from Mycolicibacterium sp. CBMA 226, assembly GCF_009729075.1. Taxonomy (GTDB): domain Bacteria; phylum Actinomycetota; class Actinomycetes; order Mycobacteriales; family Mycobacteriaceae; genus Mycobacterium. The sequence continues at coordinate 142,371 of NZ_VTGY01000035.1, forward strand.
AAAGGCTTGGCGCACAAGGGATCACTGATGAATTTCTGTATCTCCGCCGGATCGCTGGTCTGCCATTCGCAGCCGGTCGGATGTGCCACACCGGCAATGAACGGCGCGTTGAACTGCGTCAGGGTGCCGCCGAAGAACTGACTCGGCGCGGTCGCATCCGGGCCCGTGGCCAACGCCTGCAACTGCGCTATCGCGGTGGCGTACTGTTCCTCGGTCACGCCGGGGATGGCTCCGAGAGTGCCGCACAGCACCGCGCCGTCGAGCAGGTTGCCGTGCTGCTGGATGTGCGCCTGCGTCAGTGCCGATCCCATACTGTGCCCGAATGCGATGAGCGGTAGCCCCGCGTTCTCCGACCGCGCCAATTCGGCGAGTTGGCCCAGATCGGCGACCATGTGAGTCCAGACGTCGACGCTGCCTTGCCCAAGGTGGTCTGGTCCTGCGGTGTGGCCGTGCCCACGGAGGTCGAGGCCATAGACCACCGAGCCGATGGCTGCCAGGTAGCGGGCGAGCCGGTCGTACCGGCCGCTGTGCTCGGCTATCCCGTGGGTGATCTGCACCGCCGCGCGAGGCCGGATGCCGCACGGGGGCAACCATTTCCGGACGAAGATCGGAGTCTGGTCGACGTCCGAAGCGAAGGTGAAAGTCGTCGGATCCCCTGGGATCGTGTCGGTCATGTCCGCTCCTCGAAAGACGTGAATGCTGGCGACAGTTTCGAGTATCGACCGTGCCCCGACATCCGGGATTGTTTGCGCAAACAGCGTTGGCCCGAATCCGCAGGAGCACAGTACAAGCCAGTCCCGGTTACGGTCTCGCGCTCAGCCGACCGCGGTCCCGAACAGCAGGCCCAGCACATAGGTCACCGCGGCGGCGCCGTAGCCGATCATCAACTGGCGCAAGGCCCGTCGCACGGGCGGTCCACCGGACAGCAGCCCGACGACCATGCCGGTCGAAAGCAGCGCCAATCCGACCAGGACCGCGGACACCACTACAGCCATGACGCCGGTGAGCCCGAACAGGTAGGGCAGCACCGGGATCAGGGCGCCCGACGCGAAGAACAGGAAGCTGGACACCGCGGCCCGTAAGCCGGTGCCGACGGCCTCGTGGTGCTCGGTGGACACCTCGCCGAGCGGTGAGTCGGCCAGGGCGCCCGCGCGGAGGCTCGCGAACACGTCTGCCGCGCGCACGGCGGCTTCCTCGGGGCTCATCCCGCGGGCCCGGTACACGAGCTCGAGTTCGTTGGCGTCGACGTCGAGCGCCTGGACCGCGGTGCCGGCGGTGGCGCTGGGTGTCGAGGCCTCCAGCAGTTCGAGCTGAGAGTTGACCGACACGTACTCGCCGGCGCCCATCGACAGCGCACCGGCGATCAACCCGGCCAAACCGGTGGCGAGGATCGTCGCGCTCGAGACTCCGGTGGCGCCGATGCCCAACACGAGCGCCAGATTGCTGACCAGTCCGTCGTTGGCGCCGAAGACCGCCGCGCGGAAGCTGCCCGACAGCTGGTCGCGGCCCCGGCTGGCGAGGGCGCGGACGACCTCGCCGTGGATACGTTCGTCGGCCGCCATGGTCGGCGTGGCGTCGACATCGGTGTCGTACTCCGAGCGGGCTTCGGCTCGCTGCGCGAGCGCCAGCGTGAACACCGATCCGAGGTGACGAGCAAGAAAGCCCAGCAGCCTAGTCCGGATGTCGGGGCGGCGTGGCTTCCCGACGTGATCGCCCAGCAGCGTCAGCCAGTGCTTCTCGTGCCGGCCTTCCGCCGTGGCCAGCTCCAGCAGGATGTCGTGCTCGGCGCCCTCACGGCGCTGCGCCAGATCGCGGTAGACGGCAGCCTCGGCACGTTCGTTGGCCAGATGCTGTCGCCACCGCCGCAACTGCGCGTCGGTGGGCTGCTCGGCCACGTCTCAGCTCTCGGCCGGAACCAGGCGAAGCGAGATCGAGTTGATGCAGTAGCGCTGGTCGGTCGGGGTGGGGTAGCCCTCGCCCTCGAAGACGTGCCCGAGGTGGCTGTGGCAGTTGGCGCACAGCACCTCGACGCGGCGCATGCCGAGGCTGTTGTCAGCCCGCAGGATCACCGCGTCCGAGTCGGCCGGATCGAAGAACGACGGCCAGCCGCAATGGGATTCGAACTTCTCGGTGCTGCGGAACAGCTCGGCGCCGCAGGCCCGGCACTGGTAGACGCCCTCGGTCTTGGTGTCGGTGTACTCGCCGACGAAGGGGCGTTCCGTTCCGGCTTGGCGCAGCACATGGAATTCTTCAGGGGTCAGTTTCTCGCGCCACTGCGAATCGGAGAGTTCAACCTTGGGTGGCGGAATGCTCATGCGTTCACGCTACCTGCGGAAGCCCGTTCGGACTCGGCGTTGGACAACCAGAGCGGGTCGATGCCCTGGTCCAGGCGGCCGTCCTTCTTGGCGTCGAGGTAGCGGAACAGCAGCACGCAGAACACCACGATCAGCATGAGCGACCAGCCGTAAGTGATCTTCATGTATTCCAGGAACCGGCCGGTGGTCGGCCAGCGCCACATCAGGTACCGGTCCATGGTGAGGAAGCCGTAGACACCGAGCCACGCGGGCCAGTTCCGGATGACCGACCGCGGCAGCACCACCGTCATCAGGAACGGGAACAGCATCATCGAGTAGTAGCCCTGTGCCAGCGACAGCACGAGCCATGAGGTGATGAGCAGGACGCCCGACGAGGTCAGCATCCAGAACAGTTGATCGCGCTCGCGGTAGTAGCGGTACAGCAGCCACAGGCTGGCCGCGGCCAGCAGCACGAAGGTGACGCGCAGCGCCATGATCAGCCACATCGGCAGCCCGTAGTAGAGGCCGTTGCCGAGCACCGAGCTGTTGAAGTAGTCGCGGGTCTGGAAGATGTAGGGCACGGTGTTGTGGACGAAGCCCATGGGATCGGCCGACAGTGGCCAGGCCACCGCGTTGAAGACGAGCGGTACCGCGAACGCGGCCACCAGGGCCCGCCACTGCCGGTTGAGCAGCGGGAGCAGCAGCAGGACGCCGAGCAGTGGCTTGAGCACCAGGGTCAGGCCGATGGCGGCTCCGGCCAGCCACTCATGGTTCTTCTTGCCGTCCAGCAGCCAGGTGAAGAACAGCACCTCGGCCAGCAGGATGCAGCCGTTGACGTTGGTGAACACCAGCGTGTTGGTGACGGATTCGGTGCAGAACATGGCCAGCAGCAGCGCGGGAAGCGCCACCGACGTCAGCGAAAACTTGAACAGCCGTACCAGGAGGCAAGCGGCGATGATGATCGCCACCGTGTTGAGCGCGACGAACCAGAACCGCGACGCGAACTCCGGCAGGTACCCGAACGGTGACAGCAACAGGGTGCCGCCGGGCGGGTACAGGTAGTGCGGGTCGACGTAGTTGAAGTGCTCGTTGTAGATGGCCCAGTGCCGCCGGAAGTTCGACACCGCGCGGTACACCGGGCCGAAGTCGTCGGTGATGTAACCGTTGGTCGTCAGCACGTAGCTGCGGTGGATGATCGACACGATCGCGATGGGCCACAGCGCATTGCGAACGATATTCGCGGTGCTCTGTGGGCCGGTGCGGGGACCGAAGACGCTCAGGAGCGATAGAGGGCGCGTCACCACCGAACCCTATAACGGGGCGTCGGAGCGGCTAACTAGGCCGGGCAGAACGTGTCGGTCTCCGGCAGCTTGCCGGTGGTCACGTAGGCCTGTACCGGGGCCAGGGCACACGCGGTGTAGATGACGGTGCCGTGACCGGTGCCCTGCCACATGACGCGACGGCTGTTGGTGCCCGCGTTGATCGCCATGGCCGCCACCGCGGCGACGCCGTCGCCGCCGACGATCGCGTCGTTCTGGGTGCCCAGCAACAGGATCGGCACCTTGAGCTCCTTCGGGGCCGCGGGCGCAGGACTACTGGGCCAGCTCAGGCACGGCGCCAGGCTGAGTGCCCCGACGGCGCCGAACTCCGGGTACTTCTTGGGCCAGGCCACCAGCAGCTCGCGGACGCGGTCCGGTGTGGGCCGGTTGACGGAGTCGTCGCACCGGTTGACGAACTGGCCGTCGGTCTGGCGCGTCGTCTCGGCGGTCGCGCTCAGTGCGTTGAGTGCGGTCGCGTCACCGCCGCGGGCCGCGGCCAGTGCCCCGGCGAGGGACAAGGTGTTCGCGAGGCCGTCGCCGCGCGGGTAGCCCAGCGCCGTGGTGATCGCCTCGACGAGGCCGGCCGTCGAGGCGCCGCCGGCGCCGCGTCCGGCGCGCGCTTCGGCCAGCATGCCGTCGATGGCGCCCTTGGGGTCCGGCCCGAGCGGGCAGTTGTTGGCCACGCACTGCGCGGCGAACGCGTCGAGCGCCGCCTGCTGACCCTTGACCCGCTGCTCGGCCGTGGCTTCGGCCGAGATGCCCAGTGGCAAGGGCGAGTCCAGGACCAGGCGGGCCACCTTGGTGGGGTGCGAGCCTGCGTAGGCCAGGGCGATCTGGGTGCCGTTGCCGATACCGAGGATTGCCAGCGCGGGCACATCCCAGTTGCTGCGCAGCCGCTCGAGGTCCTCGGCCGAGTGGGCGTTGTCGTAAGCCGACTCGCCCGGGGCGATGCTGTCGGTGCAGTCGGTGGTGGCCGAGGTTGCGACCTTCGCGAGGTTGGCGACCTGGTCGTCACCCGACAAGAACTGGGCCTGGTCCAGCAGGTCCTGGCGATCATTGCTCGACACGCAGCTCAGCGGCCCGGACATGCCCATGCCGCGCCGGTCGACGGCGACGACGGGTCGCGTCTTGAGCAGTTCGACGCCGCCGCGCTGCAGCCACACCGGAAGTTGGCGTGAGGTCGGCATGTCCGATCCGGTGGTCAAGACGATCGGTCCGGCGTCGGCCGGCGTGGTGGCCAGGCGGGCGCGCACCACGCCGATGCTGACGGTTCCGGCGGAGCCGCCGAGCGAATCGAGGTCGGCGTCGTAGTCGGAGCATTCGAGGATGACGCCGGGCACCGCAGGCACGGTGGCATCGCCGAACACCCGCGAGGTGCACTCGCGCCACGTCAGATCCTTCTTGGGCACCGCGATCGGCGGCGGGCCCTCAGGGGCCTTCGACGTGGTGGCCGCGCCCTGCGGGTGGGCGCCGGAGTCGGTGACGTAGCGGGGATTGGCGGCCAGCAGCGGAGCGCATCCCGCGACGACCGTCGACAGCACGACGGTCGACAGGCTCAGGGCCGGGAGCAGCAGGCGGCGACGCATGGCCACCACAGTAGCGATGCCGGTGCGTCGGACCGGTCAGCGGACATAGCGCGTGTACAGGTAGCCCGCGGTGTCCGTGAGCACGTGGCTGCGGCGCAGCCGGGTGTGCGCCTCGCCGGGACCCGAGACGATCCGCCGGGCCTGACCACCGACCAGGATCGGCGCGATGGTCACGCACATCTCGTCGATCAGGTCTTCCTCGATCAGCATGTTGAGAATCGACGGGCCGCCCTCGGTCAGCACGCGCCGCAGCCCGCGCTCGGCAAGGGCGCGCAGCACGACGTGCGGGTCGACGCGGTCGGGCGCGGCGCCGGAGGCGTCGATGACCTCGGCCAGGCCGGTGAATCGGCGGCAGGTGTCGTCGATGCTGTCGCGGCTCGTCAGGACCAGCGGCGGCACCTCGGTGCGGGTGAAGAACTTGGCGTCGTGCGGGATGTCGGCGCTGTGCGTGATCACCGCGATCGGCGGCACCTCGGCCTGGCCGCGGAGCTGACGGGCCTGCCGTTGCGCGGCAGACATCTGGGCGCCGGAGTAGTTCTCGATGCGCACGGTCGCGGCGCCGACGAGGATGACGTCGGCCTGCTGGCGCATGAAGCCGAACAGCGCCCGGTCGCCGGGACCGGCCAGGCCGCCGGCGCGGCCGTCGTCGGTGGCGCCGCCGTCCAGGCTGGAGATCATGTTGGCCCGTACCCAGGGCCGGTCCAGTTGGGCCGGGTAGCTGTAGAACGGTGCCAGCAGCGTGTCGTCGCTGGTCTCCGCGCCGGCCGGGAAGGCAGCGCCTACCGCGCTGAGCTCTGTGAGCTGCGTCGCAGCGTCAGGATCGGGCACGTGAATCATTGCAACACGCCGCTATGGTGCGTTAATGCCTGGGGCCAGCCAAGTCGCGCACCTGACCGATCGTCATCCGACCGTCACGCCGGAAAGACTGATCGCCGAGCTGGTCCCGCCACCGACCTTCGCCGACGTCAGCTTCGACTCGTACCGGCCCGATCCGAATGAGCCGTCACAGGCCGCGGCGGTGGTCTCGGCCCGCAAATTCTGCGAGGACGCGATCCGGCAGCGGGCCGGCAAGAAGAAGCTGTTCGGCAAGCGCGAGGCGCTGCCCGGCGTGGGCATGTACCTCGACGGCGGTTTCGGCGTCGGCAAGACCCACCTCCTCGCGTCGACGTACTACACGCTGGCCGGGGCCGACGCGGGCCCGGCCGCGTTCGCCACGTTCGGTGAGCTGACGCAGCTGGCCGGCGTCTTCGGCTTCACCGAGTGCATCGAGCTGCTGTCCGCTTATGTGGTGGTCTGCATCGACGAGTTCGAGCTCGACGATCCCGGCAACACCACACTGATCTCCCGGCTGCTGTCGGCTCTCGTCGAGCGCGGCGTGTCCATCGCGGCGACGTCGAACACGCTGCCCGAACAACTCGGTGAGGGCCGCTTCGCCGCCCAGGACTTCCTGCGGGAGATCAACACGCTGTCAAGCATTTTCACCACCGTCCGGGTCGAGGGCCCCGACTACCGGCAGCGCGCGCTGCCGTCCGCCCCGGTGCCGCCGTCGGACGACGAGGTGCGGTCGTGGGCCGTCGGCGTCGACGGTGCCACGCTCGACGAGTTCGACGCGCTGTGCGCGCACCTGGCGACGATGCACCCGTCGCGCTATCACGCGTTGATCGAAGGCGTGCAACAGGTTTTCATCACCGGCGTGCACGTGGTCTACGACCAGGCCGTCGCCCTCCGGCTGGTGTCGCTGATCGACAGGCTCTACGACGCGGGCATTCCGGTGGTGGCGTCCGGGGAGAAGATGAACACCGTCTTCAGCGACGAGATGCTGGCCGGTGGCTTCCGCAAGAAGTACCTGCGCGCCACGTCCCGTCTGCTCGCGCTGACGCACGAGGGCACCCAGCTCCACACCTAGTGGCTACAGCGGCCGCACCAACACGTAGTCGCTCTCGATTCGCGCGCCGAGCTGAAATGTCTTGGTGCCGCTGACCTCGAACCTATGCTTGCGGTAGAACCGTTGCGCGCGTTCGTTTTCCTGATTGACGCCCAGCCATACGCAGCGGGCGCCGAGGTCGCGGGCGAACCCGACCGACGCGTCCATGAGCAAGGCGGCAACCTTGCCGCCGTGGACGTCGGGCAGCACGTAGCACTTGGACAGTTCGATGGCCGGCCGCTCGGGAACGGCGCGTTGCACGTCGGCGTCGTCGGCCACGCCGCGAATCAGCATGGTGTAGCCCAGGATTCGGGCCGCATCGTGGGCGACGAACACGGCGCGCTCGGGATCGCGCAGGTACTCGCCGAGGCGTTCGGCGGACAGATTGCCGGCGATGAACGCGGCGATATCGTCCGGCGACGACGACGGCGGGCACGCCAGCGGGAACGTCGCGGCGGCCACGTCCGCGAGCTCTGCCACATCCTCGGCCTGCGCCGGCCGCACCTGAACCGTCATGGGCATGACTCTGTCATGCGGCCGCCGAACGCAGAACTGCCCCTCTCCGAAGAGCGGGGCAGTTCATGTCGGTTCGGTTGCGGCTCAGGGGATCGGTGTACCCGGCTGCCACAGATTCCACTGCGCCAGGTGCGTGCCCGTGGCCGGGTTCAGCATGACCACGTTGCTGACCAGTCCCCGGTAGACGTCCCAGTAGACAACGCCGTCGACAGTCGATCCGGGGGGAGCGCTGAGCAGCTTGAGTTCCAGCGCGTTGGGGTCGTCGGTGTGCTTGGACACGTAGGCGTCGGCGAACGGAGTGACGCCGGTGAAGGTGGTGCCCGTGGCCATCCAGAAGGGGTTGGGCGCCGAGATGACGTGGACTGTGACGTCGGACTTCCACGGGCCACCCTGGTTACGCCAGCGCGGGGTGCCGTTCCAGGTCCAGCCTGGTGGTTCGTCCGAGGGGAGCACGTTGTGGACGGTGACGTCGGCGACCAGGCCCTTGTAGTCCACCCGCAAGGTGTCACCGACGTTGCCGATGGCTGTCTCGGCCGCCGCCGATGGCGCCAGCGTGGCGGCCAGCAGGGTCAACGCGCCGAGCAAACCCGCCAGCCAGCGGTAGGTCCTGTTGCCGTTCACGCCCGTGCTCATCGCGTCCTCTCAGTTATGACTGCCTCGCATGATGGCACACCGCCAACAGGGCCTCGTCCGAATGGACCAGATCTGGCCACTTCATCGCGGTCGGTGGGTGGTGTTGTCCCTGTCAGTGGACACTCACGCTTGCCCGGGCCGGCCCTCGGCCGCCTGCTGCGCGGCGACGAAGTCGGTGAGCGTCTTCTCGAGTTCGGTTTCGAGCCGGCCCTTGTCGGCACCGAGTCGGTGCAGAGGTCCGTCGCCGTCCTCGGATTCGAGCAACGCCAGCAGGATGTGTTCGGTTCCGATGTAGTTGTGCCCCAGCCGAAGTGCTTCGCGGAAGGTCAGTTCCAGCACCTTCTTGGCGGCGCTGTCGAACGGGATCAGCGCCTTGGGCTCGGCGGTGCCGACGGGGACGGCGGCGGCGGTGCGGATCTGCTCGGCGGTGATGCCTTGATTGCTCAGCAGGACCATGGCCAGTGATCCCGGATCGGTGAGTAGCCCGAGCAGCAGATGGTCAGGGGTGATCTCGGCGCTGCGTGACGTGTGGGCGGCTTGTTGGGCCTCGACGACGGCGGTGCGGGCGCGCGGGGTGAACCGGCTGAATCCGTCCTTGGGGTCCATGGTGTCGAACCGAGGTTCCTTGGGGACGAAGCGTTTCTGCGCGGCCTGCTTGGTGACGCCCATGCTGCTGCCGATGTCGGTCCATGACGCCCCGGATCGGCGGGCCTGGTCGACGAAGTGGCCGATGAGGTGGTCGGCGATGTCGCCGAGATGTTCGGCGGCCAGCATCGCGTCGGTGAGTTGATCGAGCGGTTCGGTATGCACCTTCTTGATCGCCTCGATCAGGTCGTCGAGGCGGATGGTGCCGGCAATCGGATTGGGGGTCGACGTATGTGCGGATTCGGACATACGTCAACCGTAGGTTGACGAGAAGAAATCGTCAACCACAAGTTGACGATTTACGCCTGCCGCAGGCTGTCCCAGTCGTGCTCGGTTTCCAGCTGCTCGATCGCCTTGGCTGTGCGTTCCTTCAACACCACGGTCACGGTCAACCCGATGAGGGCGCCGACCAGGAGGGCGACCCAGGAGAACCGGGCCAACCACTTTTCGGCGGCCACGCCAAGGTAGTAGACGACGGCGGTGGTGCCGCAGGCCCAGACGATGCCACCGGAGGCGTTGGCGGCCAGGAAGTGTGGGTAGCGCATCTTGAGCGCCCCGGCCAGCGGCCCGGCGAAGATGCGCAGCAGCGCGACGAAGCGGCCGAAGAACACGGCCCACACACCCCAGCGGCTGAAGAGCCGACGGGCGAGCGCGACGTGACCAGGGCCGAAATGTTTGGGGAACCGGCGGCCGAGACGTTCGAACAGTGACATTCCGAACCGCCGGCCGATGCTGTATCCGATCGAGTCACCGACGATGGCGCCGGCGGCGCCCGCGAGTCCGACGCCGACGGGGTCGATGTCGAGGGTGTGCCGCGACGACATGACCGCCGCCGCGACCAGAATGATCTCGCCCGGCAGCGGGATACCCAGGCTTTCGAGCCCGATCACGAACCCGACCACGAGGTACACCGCCAGCGGCGGGATCGATTGCAGCAGCGCGTCGACGTCCATGCCGCTAAGGATGCACTACTAGGGCGTGGCCGGAGGTGCGGGCGGCGCTGGTGCTGGTGCCGGTGCCGGTGCGCCGCCACCTCCGCCGAGGGTGCCGAGAATCGCGATGGCGGCGCGGGCCTGCGGGGAGATGTTCGGGCCGGGGGAGTCCGGTGCGGCATCGGTGACGTGCCACGGCTGGCAGCCGCTGGTCTTGAACGCCTTGTCGGTCGGATCGATGAGCACGACCTGCGGCTTGGCGCTCATGGCGCTGTCGATGACGTTGTTCTTGGCGTGTGGATCTGCGTCGCTCATCCGGCGCCAGTAGCAACGCTTGTCGCCGACGGGCCCGGCGGTGGCGTAGGTGCCGGGGGCGATGTCCTTGCCGACGATGAAGAGTCCGTCACCGTCGATGCTGGTCTTGGGGCCGGCGGCGTTGGGGGCGGCAGGTCCCGGAGGTGCCGGCGTGGGGTCGGCCACGGCGACGGCCGTCGATGCGCCCCAGCTCACCAATGCCAGTGCCGCGGCGGCGGCGATCGACGTCTTTGAGCTCATGACGTCAAAGTTTAGCTCTTCTACGTATGTGCGCGGGTACGGAGTGGTGGAGAAAACACGGCGGGGCGTGGGCCGTTGCGGCAGAAAACCCGCGGGTGTTCACTGTGCCTGCGCTTTGGGTCTGGTAACCGGTGTTGGCATGCCCTGCTCGAGGCCGCCATCCGGACTGTGGCAAGGGGACTGCTCCGATGAAGATTCTGGCCAAGTGCGCCACCGCTGCCGCCATGAGTGAGGAGGCATGGCGCCGCCATGCCAACCCGTGGAGCGTATGGACCCGGTTCGCGGCCATCCCGCTGATGCTGCTGGCGATCTGGAGCCGCGTCTGGATCGGCTGGTGGGCGCTGGCGCCGATCGGCATCGTCGTCCTCTGGCTGTGGTGGAACCCGCATGCGTTCGCGCCCGTCGACAAGCCGCTCGCGTGGTCGTCCCGGGGTATCTACGGTGAGCGGCTGTGGCTGCAGGACCGGTCGCGTATGCCCGCTGGTTTCGCTGTGGTGCAACGAATTTGGATCGCCGGTGCGCTGGCCGGCGCGGCGCTGGTGACGTGGGGCCTCGCGGTGCTGCTCGTCTGGCCGACGGTGTTCGGTGCCGTGCTCGTCGTCTACGGGCAGCTGTGGCGCATCGACCGGTTGGGCATCTTCTACGACCAGGTGGCCACCACTCGGTGACCCGACTTTTTCCGCGCTTTGGCCGCGCGCGGCGGTAGCGCCGCGCAAGAATATATCGATGCGCGGCACCAACGAGGAACGAGCGATCGCCGACGTCGTAGTGCGACTCACGGCGCGTTATCCGATGCTCGACCCCGCCGAAATCTCGGCCGCTGTCGAACGCGTACATGGCCACTTCGAGTCGTGCGCGGTGCGGGACTATGTGCCGCTCCTAGTGGAGCGGCACGTACGTCAGGAGTTCGCGGAAAGCCTACGGGCCGCCGCGGTCTGAGTGACCGGCTTGGCCGGCGCCGATCAGCCTTCGCAGGCGATGCCGTCGTTGTCGCGGTCCTGGGACGCCTTGTAGTCGGGGTCGCCTTTGGGGATGTTGTAGCGGCCGTCGGCGTGTGCCGCCGAGCAGTTCTTGTACCCGGATGCCTGTGCGGCGGGCGCGATGGCCACGCTGGCAGACGTGATGAGGGCAGCAACGATCAACGCACGCAACATTTTCGACCTCGGAGAGTTAGCTCGGTTCGGCAATATGCCGACATTGCGAGCCGGACGCTACCTCGGTTGTCACTGGCCTGTACGCGGATTCACGAAATTTCTGGGCATCGGCTGTGAGAATGCTGCCGATTGCTGGATATTGCTCGTCGGACCGTTGATGGCGAACAGAAAGGCCCGGTTCGAAAACCGGGCCTGACGTGTTGCCGTGGTGCGCGATACTGGGATTGAACCAGTGACCTCTTCCGTGTCAGGGAAGCGCTCTCCCGCTGAGCTAATCGCGCCGGGGTAAATCGTTTGAGGTGGAGACGGGAATCGAACCCGTGTGCACGGCTTTGCAGGCCGTTGCCTCACCACTCGGCCACTCCACCGCTGGGGTTGATGCCACTGCATCCTCGAGCGGATGACGGGATTCGAACCCGCGACCCTCACCTTGGCAAGGTGATGCGCTACCAACTGCGCTACATCCGCATTTCGCTCTGGCTGACTTTCGTCGTCCGTTGCGATGCAAGACATTAGTGCACGAAGGCGAGCAGATACAAATCGCGTGAAAACCGCTGGTAAACGGGCTGGTTCGGTGAGTTGACCGAGTGATGGCGGGTGTTGCACACGTTGCGTCCCGTGACTCCTGAGGTGGTGCGGTGGTGGGTGCGGCTGGTCCGGACGTGTGCGGCCGCGTGGCGGTGGGACGCGATTCCCGTTCGGGTCGCGGGACGTGTTAGTGTCTGTCGTCGCACCGATCCGGTCGGTGAGATTCCCCGGTCTCGTAGCTCAGGGGGAGAGCGTCCGCCTCACACGCGGAAGGTCACTGGTTCGATCCCAGTCGGGACCACCACACAATCCCACCGTCACGCATCGTCGGGCATGACGGTTTCCCACTGCCCGAACAGCTGCAAACCCACGCTGGCGGCCAGCTTGATCGAAGCGGCATTGTCCAGTTGGCAGCGGTACTGCGGCTCGTACCCTTCGTTGAGTGCGTATCGAAACATTGCACGCACCAACGTCTTTGCGTGGCCCTGGCCCCTCGCGGGGCCGAGGGTGAGCACTCCGATATCGGCCAGCGGAAACTCGTCGTCCCACGGATACATGCTGCCGATGCTGACCAGGCGGTCGTGCTCGTCGAACGCGCCGAACACGGCCCAGTGGTCGAGTTCGACGTACGCGCCGTCCCAGTCTGCTTCGGACACAGCCGCTTTGAACGACGTGAAGATGTCGGCGTCGTCGTCGGTGAGTGGTCGGACGTTGGTTGGTGCGGTGTCGTCGAGGATGTCACCGGCTGCCGATTCTGAGAGATAAAACACATTGTCGGCACCGTTCAGGACGATGCGGTGGGCTGCGAGCGCGGCGCGGATGTGGGTCACCGTCGGATTGCCGAGTGCGGCAATGTGTTTGGTCAGCACCTCGGCGACGTCGGGGGTGACGGCTATCGAGACGCTGTGGTCCTCGGCGGTCCGCAAGACGGTGACGCGTTCGTCGTCATCGAGTTCAGGGCTGACGGTGATCGTCATATTTTCGTTGCGGTGCAACGGTTTCCCACTGAACGCGGCAGCCCAGTAGTCGGTGACGACCGGCGAGAAATCGGGCACGGGAAACTCCCTGAGTGATGTGCGACGCATGGTGCGGACAAGTCGCATCTTTCAGTGGCCCCGGCCTGATCGGCAACGTATTTTCTGGGACCTGCACGGCGCCCCGGAATGGACTCGGACGCAGACTCCGGCGAAGACGCGTCCGAGTACCTGGACCCCCGACGAGAGCCGTTAGGCGGACTCGTTCTTTTCGACCTTGTCGGCCGCGGTCAGCGCGTTCAGCTGGTTCTGCAGCAGTTGCATCGAGGTGCGTGCGTAGATCATCTGGCTCGTGATCGCCATCTGGGCGCGCCCGCGGCCCAGGAAGGTGACGAACCAGGTGAACAACGTCGTCACGCGGTTCTTGTAGCCGACCAGATACACCAGGTGCAGGACCAGCCAGGAGAGCCACGCCAATGGCCCGGCGAATTCCAGCTTCTTCTTGGTCAGTGGCACCGGGACCTGAGCGACCGCATCGAATCGCGACACTGTCGCCATGCTGCCCTTGTCCCAGTATTTGAAGGGCTCGCGGTTGGCGGGGTCATCCTGGCCGGCCAGAGACCGCTTGATGATGTCGGCGGCGTAGGTGGCGCCCTGGATCGCGCCCTGCGCCATGCCCGGCACACCGGGGACGGCCATCAGATCCCCGACAACGAAGACGTTGGGGTGTCCCTTGACGGTCAGATCGGGTTCGACCAGGACGCGGCCGGCGCGGTCGGTCTCGGTGCCGTCGGACTGCTCGGCGATCAGCTTGCCCAGCGGGCTCGCCTGCACACCGGCCGACCACACTTTGCACGCGCAGTCGATGCGACGCTCGGTGCCGTCCTTGTCTTTGACGGTGATGCCCATGTAGTCGACGTCGCTGACCATCGCGTTGAGCTGAATCTCCACGCCGAGCTTCTCCAGGCGTTTCTGCGCCTTGGCGCCGAGCTTGGGACCCATCGGAGGCAGCACGGCGGGCGCGGCGTCCAGCAGGATCACGCGGCAGTCCTCCGGCTTGATGCTGCGGAACGCCCCGGCCAGGGTTCGTTCGGCGAGTTCGGCGATCTGCCCGGCCAGTTCGACGCCGGTAGGCCCGGCGCCGACTACGACGAACGTCAGCCGGCGTTCCCGCTCGGCGGGGTCGGTGACCACCTCGGCGGCCTCGAACGCACCGAGGATTCGGCCGCGCAGTTCGAGGGCGTCGTCGATGGTCTTCATGCCCGGCGCGAACGTCGCGAAGTGGTCGTTGCCGAAGTAGGACTGCTGCGCTCCCGCTGCGACGATCAGGCTGTCGAACGGCGTGACGGTCACCTGGGACATCAGCTTGGAGGTCACGGTCTGCGCCTGCAGATCGATGCCCTCGACCTCGCCGAGGCGGACCGTCACGTTCTTCTGCTTACGCAGGACCAGTCGCGTGGTCGGCGCGATCTCGCCTTCCGACAGGATGCCGGTGGCGACTTGGTAGAGCAGCGGCTGGAACAGATGTGTTGTCGTGCGCGAGATCAAGGTGATGTCGACGTCGGCGCGTTTGAGGGCCTTGGCGGCTTGCAGGCCACCGAATCCCGATCCGATGACGACGACGCGGTGACGCGGGGAAGCGATGGTCATGTTGCTCCTTCGGGCACAACCGTGAGGACCGAACGACAGGGCAAACATACTGGGAGTTGACGAACTATGGGCGGCAACCGGTTGACCTGCGGTGGAACGCCATCGGCGCGAGCACGTTTGCGCGCCGGCTGAGTGGGAATCGCAGTAGCGATGACTCATCGGCATTACGGCAATTACGCCCCACCGCACCCGATCCCGCCGGCCCTGCCGCGGGCGGATCGGAGCGACTACACGGTCGCCGGACATTGGCTCCTTGCCAGACTCGGGAAGCGCGTATTGCGGCCGGGCGGTGTCCGATTGACGCGGGCGCTGCTGGCCGATGCGGGTGTCAGCAATGCGGATGTCGTCGAGTTGGCTCCCGGTTTGGGGCGGACCGCGGCCGAGATCCTGGCCCGCAGCCCGCGTTCGTACCTGGGCGTGGAACTGGACCCCGATGCTGCCGACATCGTCGCACTGGTGGCCGGACAAGGAAATGTGACGGTCGGTGATGCCGCCCACACGGGCCTGCCCGACGGCAGTGCCGATGTGGTGATCGGGGAGTCGCTGCTCACGATGCATGACGGGGATGTCAAGGAGGCGATCGTCGCGGAGGCCGTGCGGTTGTTGCGCCCCGGCGGTCGTTACGCGGTGCACGAACTGGCCATGGCGCCCGACACCGTCGCCGAGGCCGCCGACATCGCAGGGGAGTTGGCCGGCGCGGCTCTGACAAAGGCGCGGCCGATGACGGTTGGCGACTGGCAACAGCTGCTGACGGCCGCGGGGCTGACGGTCGAGCGTGTGCGGACCAGGCGGGCGTCACCCCTGGCACTGCGACGGCAGCTCGCCGACGAAGGTATTTGGGGCACAATCAGATTCGCGGTGCAGCTGGCGATGCACCCCGCCGCTCGAAGCCGCGTCCGACAATTGCGGGCGTCCTATGCGCGGCATCGCAGGCACCTGGCGGCGGTGGCGCTGCTCGCATCGAAACCGGCCGGTGCGTGAGTGCCCGTCCTAGCATCCGCTAGCGGGCGGTGGGCAACTCGATTCCCATTTGTTGCAAGGCTTTTCGCATCGAGGTGTCGCCGCGGTCCAGATAACCGCTCAGTTGGTCGAGCGCGGCGTCCGCGGTTCCCGGCGTCATCATCGTGCACACGCGGGCGAACGAGCGAAAGTTGTCGATGCTGTCCTGCAACGATGAGTTGACGTTCTCATCTGGCGTCGGCAGGTTCTTGCCGAGATCATCGAGCGTCCCTTGCAACTTGGTGCAGTCCCGCGACATGGCGACGAAGTCGTGTGCGGTCATCGCTTCGCCGACGGTGCCGAGCGTGCCGCCGAGGCTCGACACCGAATCGGTGATCGGGCGCTGCCATTTGAGTTCCGCCGGTGCGCCCGCCTGCCCCGACACCGTCTGCGTGCAGGCGCTGAGCAGCGCACCTGCCACTGCCAGTGCCGCTAGTCGACGCATACCGCCAGCGTAGGCGACCTTCCGGTCGCGTGAGAGTCTGGCGGTATGAGGCATACGGTGCTCGGCGGCGCGTTCGCGCTGGTCGTCGCGCTCATCGCGGCGTGCACCTGCCCGCCCACGAACGCCCCGGACCGGGCGCTGAAGGTGTGCAGTACCGGTGACTACCGCCCGTTCACCTACCTCGATCGCGAGGGCCAGTGGAGCGGCATGGACATCGATCTGGTCCGGGATTTCGCTCGCGACACCGGCGTCGATCTGCACCTGGTGCCGACCACTTGGCCGAGCCTGATGGCCGATCTGGGCCAGAAATGCGACCTGGCGGTCGGCGGCATCACCGTCACCGCCGACCGGGCCGCCAAGGCGCTGTTCTCCGATCCGTATCTGCGCGACGGCAAGGCTGCCGTCGTGCGTTGCGCCGACGCCGCGAAATACCGGTCCCTGGCCGACATCGACCGCGGGGGAGTCCGGGTGGTCGTCAATCCGGGTGGCACCAATGAGCAATTCGATCGCGCGAACCTGCACCACGCGACCGTCGTCGGATACCCCGACAACAACACCATTTTCGATCAGGTCATCGAGGGCAAGGCTGACGTCATGATCACCGACGGCAGCGAAATCCGTTGGCAGGTCACGCAACATCCGCAATTGTGCGCGGTATCGACCGACCACCCGTTCACCGTGGCGCAGAAGGCCTACCTGATGCCCAAGGACGCGACGGCGCTGCAGCAGCGAATCAACCAGTGGCTCAGCACCATTCAGGGCAATGGCAACTACGCGACCGTCAGCCGCAAGTGGCTGGGTGCCGATCTCGGTCCCAAGTGACGGCCTATCGCAGCGCGCCGTTGATCACCGGCTTGTCGATGACGCCCATCTCGACACCCCATTTGGTGGCGATCTCCCGG
This sequence comes from Mycolicibacterium sp. CBMA 226, assembly GCF_009729075.1. Lineage (GTDB taxonomy): Bacteria > Actinomycetota > Actinomycetes > Mycobacteriales > Mycobacteriaceae > Mycobacterium. The sequence continues at coordinate 159,427 of NZ_VTGY01000035.1, forward strand.
TATTCGCCGGTCTGCATCAGATGGTTCAGCGCGGCCTGCAACGCCGAGGCGAGCGACGAGCCCTTGGCCACCGGCCACCCGTAGGGCTGTGCGTCGACGATGCCGCCGGCCGCTTCCAGCTTGCCGCCGCTGAGTTTGATCGCGTAGCCGGTGACGGGCGAGTCGGCCGCCATGGCGTCTACGGTGCCGGCCAGCAGGGCGGCGGTGACACCGTCCTGGCCGGCGATGGGGACGATCTCGATCGGTGCCACCCCTGCCGCTACACACGCCGCGCTGCGGGCCGGCAGGTGGTCGGTTTCCTCGACCGACCCCTGGTGCACACCGACCCGCAGTCCGCACGCCGCGTTGGGGTCCACAGTCGATCCGGCGCGCCGCGCCCACAGGACGCCGGCCTTGAAGTACGTCACGAAATCGGCGGACTTCTCCCGCTGCTTGGTGTCGGTCGTCGACGACGCCCCGACGGAGATGGTGCCGTCTTGCACCGAGGCGACGATCTTCGAGATTCCGATCTCCCGGAACTCCGGCTCGAGCCCGAGCACCCGGCTCACCGCCGTCATGAGGTCGACGTCGAATCCGGTGAACTTACCGTCTGGGCCCTTGAATTCGTTTGGGGCATAAGGGATGTTGACGCCCACGACCAACCGGCCGGAATCTCTGAGATCGGCGGGCAGCTTGGCGGCGATCGACGGCACCGAACCCGACGGGCCTACCTGGTACTGCCGGGACCAGTAGAGCCACGCCGTTCCCGCACCGGCGGCCAGCACGATCACCGCACCGACGGCGATCACGATCCGCCGGGTGCGGCGCTTCGGCTCGGCGGTCTGTACCGCGTGACGGCCGGAGCCCGTGCGCGGGCCGGGCCGGCCCGAGACGCGCACTTGCGCAGTCAGCGCGGCCCGGGCGTCGGCGGCGAGTTCGCCGGCGTGCTGGTAACGCTTGCCTGGTTTCTTGGCCATGCCCTTGGCGATGACGTCGTCGAACGCGGCCAGCCGGCGGTCGACGTCTGACGGCTTCGGTGCGGGCGCGCTGACGTGCCCGGCGATCTGGTGCTCGAGGCTGTCGGCCGGGTACGGCCGCCGGCCGGTGAGGCATTCGTACAGCACGCAGGTCAGCGCGTAGATGTCGGATCGCGGGTCGGCCTGGCCGCCCTCGAACCGCTCGGGCGCCATGTAGGCCAGCGTGCCCAGAGTGCTTCCGGCCGTGGTCAATCCATGCTCACCGGCGGTACGGGCCAGGCCGAAGTCGATCAGATACGCGAAGTCGTGGTCGGTCACCAGGATGTTGGACGGTTTGATGTCGCGGTGGATCAGCCCGGTGCCATGCGCCGCGTCCAGAGCGGCGGCGATCTGCTCGATGACCCCGACCGAGAATTCGGGGCTCGGGCGGTGCTCGGTGTCGGCCAGGATTTCCGCAAGGGTGCGGCCCTCGATGAGCCGCATGTCCAGGTAGAGCTGGTGGTCGATCTCGCCGAAGCCGTGAATGGGGACGACGTGCGGTTCGTTCAGGCCGGCGGCGGCCTGCGACTCGCGCTTGAACCGTTCCTGGAACACGGGGTCCTTGGCGAGGTGCGGCGGCAGCACCTTGAGTGCCACAGTCCGCTGGGTGTTGGTGTCATAGGCGATGTACACCTCGCCCATGCCGCCGCGGCCTATCAGTTCGCGCAGCTCGTAGTGCCCGAATCGTGTCGGCTCCACCCAGCACTCCTTGGCCGTGTCAGTTTCGTGTGAAAGCTACAACACCTGGTCAGTGGTGGCGGCGTGAATCACAGTCGAGTGGTCTGGCGCGGTCGCGGGTATCTGGCACTGCGCACGTAGATCATCCTTGTGATTCGAACATGTGTTCGATACACTGTGTTATGGGAATCGCACCGGATCTCCAACCTCTTCTCGACCATCTGCGTGATGTGGTCGTCCCCGACGAGATGGCCGGGGACGAGGCCGTGGAAGCGGTGAAGTGTGCGTTGAAGCTGCGGCATGTGGTTGATCATCTGGCGGCGATGCTGGCCGGGGTGCTGGACCGGCTAGGCATGGCGGCAGCGCAGGGGCGGACGCTGCGGGAGTTGTTGATGTCGCTGGGGTGCGCGCCGTCGGTCGCGGAGCGGATGGTCCGGGTTGGCGGTGCACTGCCGTCGTTGCCGACGCTGGCCGCGCACGCTCGCGATGGGGCGATCTCGGGTGAGCATGTCGATGCGATCGTCAAGGGCATCAACCACATTCGAGCACGCTCACCCGATGAGGTGGACGAGGCGACCCGATTCCGGCAGGTGACCGACCTGCTGGGGCAGTTCTTCTCCGGAGCCACCCCCGCCGACATCGGTAACCGCGCCCGAAAGCTGGGCAACCGCGTCGCCGCCGCCGAAGGCGGGTTGCCCGCCGCCGAGGACCGGTCGGTCAACACCGCCTCTCACCGCGTCACCAGCGACGGCCGGCTGCAGGTGCGGGCGGACCTGGATGCCGAAGTGGGTGCCAAGCTGGTGGCCGCGGTGGAAGAGCTGTCAGCGCCGCGACCCGAACCCGACGGCAGCCCCGACACCCGCTCGGCGGCGCGACGCCGCGCCGATGCCCTAGAGGCGGTGCTGGATATCGCCGCCCGCGGCGGGGACATCGCCTCGGCGCCACGGACGCAGTTGTTGGTGACGGTGCCCGCCGAGGCGCCGGACCTGGCGCAGTTGGAGTTCATGGGGTCGATCAGCATCGCGACCGTGGAACGGATCTGCTGCGACACGGCGCTGACGACGGTGGTCGTGGACGGGGAGCGGGTGCCCCTCGATATGGGGCGGGAGAAGCGGCTGTTTCCGGCACACCTACGCAAAGCCCTGTACCTGCGCGATCAAGGCTGCATCAAATGCGGCGCCCCACCCGGACGCACCCACGCCCACCACATCGTGCACTGGACCCACCACGGCGAAACATCACTGAACAACGGCTGCCTGCTGTGCCCGGCGTGTCACGCCAACATCCACCACGACGGCTGGGACGTCGTCATGGGAATGGACAAGCACCCCTGGCTCATCCCACCCGCGGTCGTCGACCCACACCGACAACCCATCCAGGCCTACAACCGCCGCACCATGCGACTCGACCACGCCGCATAACACATAAAGCCTTGTGCACCTTGACAACTCAACAGTGTTGCGGTGACCGCCGGATCGCTCACACCGCGCGCAGATAGCGCCGACCGATGAATCGTTGCGCCACCCGCGCGACTGGCGCCCCGAGCCGGCTCCACCAGAGTGCCGGCCGCGAGAACGCGGTCACTTCGGCGAATACCGCGTCGCTGGCTGGGTCGTAGCGGACGGTGAACAATTCCTCGCCGGACTCAGGATGGCCCGGCAGCGTCCCGTACGCGAACCCGCGCCGGTCGGGTTCGTCGACGACGTACACGACCCGGCAGGGGACCTGAACGGGCCCGAGACGGCCCAGCATGTCCGTGCCGGTTGCCGCGGTCACGGTGGTTGCCTCCACGCGCATGCCGACGCCCCGCTGCATACCCCAACGCAGCACCGCGTCGCCGGCGGAGTTGAAACGAGTTCGGCCCGAACCGATCTGGCATGAGTCATGCGCGTGGTGATAGCCGTCCGGCAGCGTCCCGGCGGTAGCGCCGACATCGGGGTAGGTGAACGTCAGGTCCGCCAGGTCGCTCAGCCGCATAAGGCCACCATGCCATCGTGATATGAGAAACAGGTGGACAACACCAAGACCGGGCATGAGGGTGGCGGGTTCAACCCGCCCAAGCCCACTACCCAGGGCGGCCCGGACTACGGCAGGTTCGTCGAGTCGGTCCGCACCGTCGGCGACCATGCCCGCGGCGCTGACGCACCGGACGATGTCATCAGCCAAGCTGCGGATCTCATCGAACAGGCCAACGCGTTGCTGGCGCCCTACCGTGCCGACGAGTGGCACTCACCGTCGGGCCGTCGGCTCGACCTGCCCAACCGCGGCAACGTCTTGAACGTGCCGTCGGACCTCAAGGTCACCGATGACGGCCGGATCGCCGGTCCGGTCCGGTTCCGGCGCTTTCATCTGGGCCGCAACGGCGCCGCGCACGGCGGCTCCATCGGGCTGCTGTTCGACTCGGTGCTGGGGCATGCCGCCTACCGGCTCACCGACAGCCCGTTCCAGCGCACCGCCTACCTGCACATCAACTATCGGCAGATCGTTCCCGTCGAGCGGGACCTGCACGCCACCGCGACCCTGGAGCGTGTCGAGGGCCGAAAGATCTTCATCACCGGCGCGCTGTTGGACGGCGACACAGTGCTCGCCGACGCGGAGGCCCTCTTCGTCAAGCTCAAGCCGGGTCAGCCTTGAGGCGGCGCTGCGCCGCGAAGCGATGACCGGTGCCGATAGCATGGTCGCGATCGTCACCTAACCAGTAGGAGTGTCTCGATGACCGCCGTCGCCAGCCCCGCACCAGCAGCCCCGATCCGGGTCGCTGCCGGGACTACCGCCGGCGCCGCGGTCCGCGAGGCCGGGCTGCCGCAGCGCGGCGAGGTCGACGCAATCGTCGTGGTCAAGGACGCCGACGGCCGCCTGCGCGACTTGTCCTGGACCCCGGAGGTCGACGTCGAGGTCATCCCGGTGGCCGCGAACACCGAGGACGGCCGCAGCGTCATCCGCCACTCGTGCGCCCACGTGCTGGCGCAGGCCGTGCAGGACCTGTTCCCGGAGGCCAAGCTCGGCATCGGCCCGCCGATCACCGACGGCTTCTACTACGACTTCGACGTCGCCGAGCCGTTCACGCCGGAAGATCTTGCCAAGCTCGAGAAGCGGATGCAGAAGATCGTCAAGGACGGTCAGCTGTTCGACCGGCGCGTGTACGAGTCCAAGGAACAGGCTCGCGAAGAGCTGGCCAAGGAGCCCTACAAGCTCGAACTGGTCGACGATAAGTCCGGTGACGCCGACATCATGGAGGTCGGCGGCGACGAGCTGACGGCCTACGACAATCTCAATCCCCGCACCCGCGAACGCGTTTGGGGCGACCTGTGCCGCGGTCCGCACATCCCGACCACCAGGCACATCCCGGCGTTCAAGCTCACCCGCAGCAGCGCTGCGTACTGGCGCGGCGACCAGAAGAACGCGAGCCTGCAGCGCGTCTACGGCACCGCCTGGGAGTCGCAGGAGGCGCTCGACAAGCACCTCGAACTGATCGAGGAGGCGCTGCGCCGCGACCACCGCAAGCTGGGTGTGGAGTTGGACCTGTTCAGCTTCCCGGACGAGCTGGGCTCGGGCCTGCCGGTCTTCCACCCGAAGGGCGGCATCGTGCGCCGCGAGTTGGAGGACTACTCGCGGCGTAAGCATCAGGAGGCGGGCTACGAGTTCGTCAACACCCCGCACATCACCAAAGAGCAGCTGTACATCACCTCGGGGCACCTCGAGTGGTACGCCGACGGCATGTACCCGCCGATGCACATCGACGCGGAGTTCAACGACGACGGCACGCTGCGCAAGCCGGGGCAGAACTACTACCTCAAGCCCATGAACTGCCCAATGCACCACCTGATCTTCCGGTCGCGTGGGCGGTCGTACCGCGAGCTGCCGCTGCGCCTCTTCGAGTTCGGCAGCGTGTACCGCTACGAGAAGTCGGGCGTCGTCCACGGCCTGACTCGCGTGCGCGGCATGACGCAGGACGACGCGCACATCTACGTAACCCGTGACCAGATGCGGGACGAGCTGACCACGCTGCTGCAGTTCGTGCTGGATCTGCTGAGCGACTACGGCCTGGACGACTACTACCTGGAGCTGTCCACCAAGGACCCGGACAAGTACGTCGGCGACGACGAGATGTGGGAAGAGGCCACCGAGACCCTGCGCGAGGTCGCCGAGGCCTCAGGCCTGGACCTGGTGCCGGACCCGGGCGGCGCGGCGTTCTACGGTCCCAAGATCTCGGTGCAGGTCAAGGATGCGCTGGGCCGCAGCTGGCAGATGTCGACCATTCAGCTGGACTTCAACATGCCCGACCGGTTCGAGCTGGAGTACACCGCGGCCGACGGCAGTCGGCAGCGCCCGGTGCTGATCCACCGGGCCCTGTTCGGGTCCATCGAGCGGTTCTTCGGCGTGCTCACCGAGCACTACGCCGGCGCGTTCCCGGCGTGGCTGGCACCCGTGCAGGTGGCCGGCATCCCGGTCGCCGACGCGCACGTGGACTACCTGTACGACGTTGCCGCGCAACTGAAGTCGCGCGGCATTCGGGTCGAGGTCGACGGCAGCGATGACCGGATGGCGAAGAAGATCGTCAACCACACCAACCAGAAGGTGCCGTTCATGTTGCTCGCGGGCGACAAGGACATCGAATCGGGCGCGGTGTCCTTCCGGTTCGGTGACCGCACGCAGGTCAACGGCGTCCCGGTGGCCGAGGCCGTCGATCTCGTCGCGGGTTGGGTCGCGCGCCGCGAGAACGCTTTCCCGACAGCAGAATTGGTGAACGAGGCGCGGGGCGCACTGGCGTGACCGAGGATCGGAACATCGTGGACCGCGGCGTCGGAGACGCCATAGTGGACCGCGGCGTCGGCGATGTCGACTATCTGCAGCGGCTGTGGACCCCGCACCGGATGAGCTACATCGTCGACGCTCCGATGAAGGGCGGTGAGGGCACGTCGGCGGGCTCGAAGCAGCCCTTCATCGACATTCCCACGATGTCCGACGAGGAAGGCCTCATCGTCGCGCGCGGCGAGCAGGTGTACGCGGTGCTCAACCTCTACCCGTACAACCCGGGGCACCTCATGGTCGTGCCCTACCGCAAGGTGTCCGAACTCGAGGACCTCACCGAGGCCGAGAGCAGCGAGCTGATGGCGTTCACCCAGAAGGCAATTCGCGTGATGAAGGCCATCTCGAACCCGCACGCCTTCAACGTCGGGCTCAACCTGGGCACCTCGGCCGGCGGCTCGCTGGCCGACCACTTGCACATGCATGTGGTGCCGCGCTGGGGCGGCGACGCCAACTTCATCACCGTCATCGGCGGCACCAAGGTGATCCCGCAGTTGTTGCGCGACACCCGCAAGCTGCTGGCCGACGAGTGGGCGGCGCAGGACGGGGCCGGGGCGAGCGCAGCGACGGGAAGGACTGAGGACACCCCGTGAGCGACTTCTACCTCATGACCCGCGCGGCCTACACCAAGTTGAGCCGCCCGCTGGCCCGGGGAGCGCTGCGCATCGGGCTGACGCCGGACAGCGTCACCGTCATCGGTACCGCTGCGTCGGTCATCAGTGCGCTGACGCTGTTCCCGACGGGGCACCTCTGGTACGGCGCCGTGGCGGTCTGGTTCTTCGTGCTGGCTGACATGCTCGACGGTGCCATGGCCCGCGAACGCGGCTACGGCACGCGCCTGGGGGCGGTGCTCGACGCGACGTGCGATCGAATCGGTGACGGTGCGGTGTTCTGCGGCCTGCTGTGGTGGATCGCGTTCGAGATGCACGACAAGCCGCTGGTGATCGCCACGTTGATCTGTCTGGTCACCTCGCAGGTCATCTCGTACATCAAGGCCCGCGCCGAAGCGAGCGGACTGAACGCCGACGGTGGCTTCATCGAGCGCCCCGAGCGGCTGATCATCGTCCTGGTCGGCGCCGGCTTCTCGGACCTGCCGATCCATCCGCTGCCGTTGGCGCTGCCCATCGCGATGTGGGTGCTTGCCGTTGCCAGCATCATCACGCTGGGGCAGCGCGTCGCGTCGGTGCGCCGCTCGCCGGGTGCCGACGAGCCGCTGCCGTCGGGCTCGCCGTCGAAGGAGCAGTCGTGAGCGTTCCTACCGGTGGGGTGCCGTCCTTCGGGGGTTTCGACGTCCCGATGGGCGAGCACCTCAAGGACCTCGGCTACGCGGCGGGGTGGGGACTGATCCGGACGATGCCGGAGTTCGCCGCCCGCAACGTGTTCGACGCGGGTGCGCTGTATGCGGCGCGCGGCGGCGGTCCTGAGCAGCTGCGCAAGAATCTGGCCCGCGTGCTGGGTGTCCGGCCGGCCAAGGTGCCGGGCCGCATCATCCGCGCGTCGCTGGCGTCGTACGCCCGGTATTGGCGGGAGGCCTTTCGGCTGCCTTCGATGAACCAGCGCACCCTCGGGGAGCGGCTCCGGCACTGCCTGGTGGGCACCGAACGCATCGCACGAGGGCTCGAAAACGGTAAGGGCGTCATCCTGGCGGTGCCGCACAGCGGCAACTGGGACATGGCCGGCGTATCGGTGGTGCACCAGTACGGAAAGTTCACCACCGTCGCCGAGCGGCTCAAGCCCGAGTCGCTGTACAACCGCTTCGTCGAGTACCGCGAGTCCCTGGGCTTCGAGATCCTGCCGCTGACCGGCGGAGTGCGCCCGCCGTTCGACGTGCTGACCGAGCGGCTGCAGGAGGGCCGCATTGTCTGCCTCATGGCGGACCGCGACCTGTCGCGAAATGGCGTGCAGGTCAACCTTTTCGGCGAGCCGACTCGCATGCCGGCCGGTGCGGCCAAGCTGGCCGTCACCACCGGTGCGACGCTGCTGACCGTCCACTGCTGGAACAAGCCCAACGACTGGCAGTTCGACGTGTCCGGCCCGCTGGACACGTCCAGCGGCGACGTCGCGGCCGTCACTCAGGACCTGGCCACTCGCTTCGAGGCATGCATCGCGGCGCATCCCACCGACTGGCACATGCTGCAACCGCAGTGGCTGGCCGACTTGTCCGAGGAACGTCGGGCCCGGTTGGCCGGGAACGACTGATGCGCATCGGCATGGTGTGCCCGTACTCGTTCGACGTACCGGGCGGCGTTCAGGCACACGTGCTGCAACTGGCCGAGGTGATGCGCGGCTACGGCCACGAGGTCAGCGTGCTGGCGCCGTCGTCGGCCGAGACGCACGCCGACCTGCCCGACTACGTCGTCTCCGGTGGCAGGGCCGTGCCCATCCCGTACAACGGCTCGGTAGCGCGGCTGCGGTTCGGCCCCGCCACCCGCCGGATGGTCAAGCGCTGGATCGTCGAGGGTGACTTCGACGTGCTGCACCTGCACGAGCCCAACGCGCCGAGCCTGTCGCTGCTGGCCCTGATGGTGGCCAGCGGACCCATCGTCGCCACGTTCCACACATCGACCACGAAGTCGTTGACGCTCAATGTCTTTCAGGGCATTCTGCGACCCTGGAACGAGAAGATCATGGGCCGCATCGCGGTATCCGACCTGGCCCGGCGCTGGCAGATGGAAGCCCTGGGCTCGGACGCCGTCGAGATTCCCAACGGGGTCGACGTGTCGGCGTTCGACAACGCGCCGCTGCTGCCCGGCTACCCGCGTCCCGGCCGCACCGTGCTGTTCCTGGGCCGGTTCGACGAGCCGCGCAAGGGCATGCAGGTGCTCGTCGGGGCGCTGCCCAAGCTGGTGGCGGCCTGCCCGGACGTCGAAGTGCTGATCGTCGGCCGCGGCGACGAGGAGGCACTCAAGGAGACCGTCGGCGAGCACGCCGGGCACCTCCGATTCCTCGGCCTGGTCGACGACGCCGAAAAGGCATCGGCCATGCGCAGCGCGGACGTCTACTGTGCCCCGAACACCGGTGGCGAGAGCTTCGGCATCGTGCTGGTCGAGGCCATGGCCGCGGGCACGCCCGTGGTGGCCAGTGATCTGGATGCCTTCCGGCGCGTGCTCGATCAGGGGGAGGCCGGACGGCTGGTGCCGGTCGACGACGCCGAAGCCCTCGGCGACGCACTGGTCGAGATGTTGTCGAACGACGCGGCTCGCCGGCGGTACGCCGAGGCGGCGACCCAGGCGGTGCGGCGCTACGACTGGTCGGTGGTCGCGCAGCAGATCATGCTGGTCTACGAGACGGTGGCGGGATCGGGGATGAAGGTCCGGGTGGAGGCCTAAATGCATTGGCTGCTGATCGTCGCGCTGGTCTGGCTGGCGGTGACGGTCCTGATCACCGTGGTGTGGGCGTATCAGACCGCGCATCGCCTCGACCGGCTGCACGTCCGCTACGACCTGTCCTGGCAGGCGCTGGACGGCGCGCTGGCCCGGCGCGCCGTGGTGGCCCGCGCCG
>NZ_VTGY01000004.1 GCF_009729075.1 Mycolicibacterium sp. CBMA 226
CGCACAGTTCGCTGTTCGACGCGGGGTTGACCAAGGTCATCGACAACCACGCCAAGGTCGTGTCCTGGTATGACAACGAATGGGGCTACTCCAACCGGATCGCCGACCTGACCGCACTGGTCGGCAAATCGCTCTAGACGGAGAGTCAAAACATGAAGCGCAGCGTTTGCTCAACGCTGCGCGCCTGACTTTCTCGCGTCATTCCGCCATTGTGCGGGGCGTCCATCGAAACGGCGCCCCGAGCGTGATCGTCTTCTCGGCCTTGTCGTACCACCCTTGCGGCGCGTACTGGCTGGTGTGCAGATAACACTGCACACGGACTTCGGCATGGCCCGGTGTGAACGTCAACAAGCGGCTCAGCGGCAGCGTCGTGATCGGCATGTGGTGCCGACTCAACGAGGCGACGTTGAGGAACCATGTCCCCCAACGTTGTTCGATGTGACTCTTTCCTCCGAATGTGTCATCGGGATGGGTATGGGTGTGGCCGGCGATCCACAGCTGTACCCGGCCCGGATGCTCGGCCAAAAACTGTTCGAATGCACCGGAATCGGGCTGACTGTCCACCCAGTACAGGTAGGACGCGCCCTGCGGTGTGCTGGCGGCAAACGGCCGGTGATAGTGCTCCACCAACTGACCGTCGGCGTCGCGGCGCACGCCCTCCCACTCTCCGGAGGCGACCGTGGTGTCCTTGAGAACGTAATGGTGCACCGTCACGATGATCGCGTCCGGATTGGCCAGCACCATGTCTCTCCACCACCGGAACGTCTCGCCGCTGACCACTCCCCCGGGGTTACCGCCCAGCGTGCCCCGGCCGACGGATTGTGTCGGCTCATTGCGGTCACTCAGCATGAGGAACAGCAGGTTCCCCACCCGGAACGAGTAGTGCTGCCATACCCCGTCGACAGGAAAGGGACGACGGGCGTTGTCGACGCCAGAAAATGCGGTGTGCTGCCCAAGCGGGTCGATCCATTTCTGCCACCACCATGCCTCGGCTTCGTCCAGGCCGCTGCGGTCGTGGTTGCCACACACGCTGTAGACGTCCTCACGCCGGTGGCAGCGCAGGGCGCCGAACTGTCGCCGCAGCTCACGCCCCTCGGCGTCGTCCGGCAAGTGGTGATGGGCACCGGACACGTCACCGACATCAACTGCGATGTCCCAGTCGAACGCCGCGCCACCCTCAGACCCGCCGAGTTCCGACTGCGAGATCGCCTCAGCCAGGCTGTCTCTGCCGAAGCGGCGGTCGGTGCCTACATGGGCGTCACCAAATGCCCAGAGCCGGAACAGATCCCCGCTGGCGGTCATTCGTGGTCGCCGTCCACCAAACCCCAGTAACGGCGAATCTGCCTGTCCGCCAGCCCGAACACGGAATCGACGATGATGCCGATCACCAGGACGACAATCATGACGGCAATCGCCAACGGCATGTCACTCATGTTCTGCGCGTTCTCCAGCAGCACTCCGATGGATGCGGTACCGGCGATCATCACCACGAGTTCACCGGCCATCAGGCTGCGCCACGCGAATGCCCAGGCCTGCCGCAGTCCGCTGACGAAGGTCGGCAGCGACGCCGGCAGGATCACGTGGCGATACAGCGCAAACTGCCGCAAGCCCATGGTTTTCGCGGCTCGCAACTGCAGTGGCGGGATGTGATCGGTACCGGCGATCACGCCGAGTGCGACCGACGGTGCCGCGCCGATGACGATCACGAACAGGATGGCCGACGTGGTCAGGCCGAAGAAGATGATCGCGAACGGAAACCATGCGATCGCCGGCATCGTCTGCAGCCCGCTGATAACCGATCCGAAAGTTTTCCGCAGCAGCCTGTTTCGGGAAAGGACGCCGCCCACGACGGTACCGATGAGCAGTGCCAGGCCAAAACCGATAAGGGCCCGGACCATCGTCGTCGATACCGCCTCCCAGAGCAGCGCGTCCTGCAGCTCCCGCCACAGCGTGGCACCGACCGTCGCGGGACCGGGCAGGACCACCGCCGATTTCCAGCCGCTCAGGTACACCAGCTGCCAGGCTCCCAACAACACCAGCAACGCCGCCGTTTTCGGCCATACCGACGCGACCACTGATTTCAGTAGAGCAGGCCGGTACGGCGCCGGGTGCCGCGAGGCGGCCACGTCAGAGTTGATCACGACGACCGTCGCCTTCCTCGTGCAGCCGAGCGGTGATGTGTGCCGCCAGCTCGGCGACATCCGCGGTATTGATCTGGCGGGGTCGCGCCACGGGCACTCGGAACTCCTCCACGACCCGGCCCGGGCGTGTGCCGAGGAGAATCACCCGGTCTGCCAGTCGCACGGCCTCCCGCACATTGTGCGTCACGAATACCACTGTCATTCCACGTGATTCGACGATGCGCTCGAGCTCCTCATGCAGTCGGTCCCGGGTCAGTGCATCCAACGCCCCAAACGGTTCGTCCATCAACAGCACGTCGGCGTCTTGGGCGAGCGCGCGGGCCAGGGCAACGCGCTGCCGCATGCCACCGGACAACTCATGCGGACGCTTGTCGGCGAAATCGCTCAGACCTACGGTGGCCAGCAACCGGGCTACCCGCTCGCGACGCACGCCGCGCGGCACCGCACGTGCCCGCAGTGCCAGGTCGATATTCGCTGCCGCGGTGAGCCACGGGAACAACGCCGATTCTTGGAACATCAACGCAATCCGCCGGCCGTGGGTGTCGACCGTGCCGGCCGACGGGGCGTCCAATCCGGCGATGATCGACAGGAGCGTGCTCTTGCCGCAGCCCGAACTCCCTACGAGACAGACGAATTCACCCTCGGCGACCGTCAAGTCGATGGCGTCCAGGGCCGCAACCGCGGTGCGACCCTTGCCGTAATGCTTGCTCACCTGCACCAAGTCCAACGCCGTCCGCGGCATCGGAGGCGGCGGGGAAACCGTCATGACGCTCGCATCTGCCGGCGTGCACCGGGTCACGCCGCGACCGCCGGTTTGCCCGACGCCGCGAGCACCGCATTGAGCGGAGCCGGATCAAACAGGCCGTCGATGTTCAGCGGCTGCAACAAGCCGACGGCCACGGCCTTGCTCACCTGGTCGCGCAGCGAGACGATCCCTGGATCGTTGGTGAACGTCGTCTCTTTGAACGACTCGGTCAGGACATCCGGATCCAGACCCTTACCAAGGGTTTTCGCGAGTGCCGCATTGGCCGAGCGCGCCGCGGCCGGGAGATCCGCAGCAATCCTGTCGTTCGCCTGGATCTGGCCGCGCAGCAGGCCCGCCACCGCATCGGGATGGGCGGCGAGAAAGTCCTGGCGCACGACCAGCACGGTGATGGTGTTGGGGTCCGACCACAACCGCACGCCGCCGGCCTTGATCATCTGTACGTCGAAAGGCGCCGAATCCAGCGCACCGGCGATCTGCTTGCTCACGAACTGCTGGACGATCGCCGATTCGGGGTTGGTCGGCTTGACCGAAACATCGCCCCCGCCTTGGGTATCGGTCTTCAATCCGTTCTTCGCGAGCCAATCGCGGAGGCTGACGTCCTGGTTGCCACCCAGGGCAGGGTCGGCCACTGTCTTGCCCCTGAGGTCCTGCGCAGATGTGATGCCCGGCTGCACCACCAGCGAGGTGCCGCCACTGGCCGCACCCGAAATAATCTTGATGGCTTTGCCATTCGATTTCTGCCACGCATTGAAAGCGGGGTTGGGCCCCACGTACGCCGCGTCGAGATGGCCCGACAACAGCGCCGTGATTTCCTCTGTGCCGGTACTGAACGGTTGTGCGGTAAAGGCGACTCCCGATCCGAGCTGCTGGGCGAACAACCCGTCATTGACGCCGACGAGTGCCGGCGCGTGCGTGACACGAGTCAGATAGCCCAGCCGCAAGGACACCGGCGAGGAGGACGCCGACTGGCTGGATGACGAGCATCCGGCGGACCCGACGATGGCGGTGACGCCGACGAACAGTGCAATCAGCTTCGTGAGATATCGATGGGAGAACATGGATTTCCTTGATGTCGGTCGAGCAGGTGAGACGCGAGGTCAGGCCGGCTCGGGACATCGCGTCGGGCCGCTCGAGCGGGTGACGAACAGCGGGCTGGTCCACACCTGATGGCCATCTGACTGAGTGGCGCGCACGTACGCGGCGCTCGTGCCATGCGGCAGGTCGAGGACGAGGCTGCCGGTGATCGTGGTGGGTAACTCGGAGAACTCGGCCACCCGCTCGGCACGCAACCGCAGATTCAGTCCACCCACCGCGCTTTCGGCGTAGCCGTCACGGATCAGCGCGGCACCGGAGAACTCACGCTCCACGCGCAGACCGTCCTCGTGCACCGATGCCTGGATCCGGAACTCGGCCGCCGCCAGATCCGCCAGCCTGACCACGATGCCGATGTCGGATCCGTAGGTCGTCGTCCGCCAGCGCACGGTGTCGCCGACGACGTCGAATGCCTGCTCCGGATGTGTTGCAGCCCAGGGCGTCGCGTCCAGGATCCCGGTGCCCGCGACCTGCAACTGGCCAGACCACGTCGCCCATCGGTAACGGTCACGGTGCCGCGCGCCGCCCCACCGGATGCGCACAAGCTCGTCGGACAGCCCCGTCTCGAGGTGCACGTCGCGCTGCCACACCCGCCCTGCGCTGTCATAGACGGCAACTTCGTCCCACCCGGACGTACCGTAGAGCGCATAATCGACGCTCAATGCGGTTTCTTCCGTGTTGATCTCGTCGCCCATCCAGGAATCGCCGGTGCGCAACAAGGCAACGGCCCGCGCACCGGTCGTCGCCCAGGTCCGGCGCGCGCGCAACCCGCGCCCAACTTCGGCTTTCGTCAGCTCGGGCGCGAGAACTCCGGTCAGACCGCCGAATCCGCCGAAGATGTTCGCCCCGGGGGCACCGCCGCCGGGGCGGCCACGGTGCTCGTCACTGGCGGCGCTGGCGCCCAGGCGAAGACCGCGGGCCAGTGCATCTTCCAGGAACCAGGGACTGCTGCCCCACGACGAGTGCACTTCGATGAGCCGTTCCAGCTCGGGATGGTGCCAGTCCAGTATCGCCCGTCGCCCACCCACGTGTGGGATCAGCAAGTACGAATCCGGGTCCTTTTCATACGCGGCGTAAAGCTCGGTGATGGGCCATGTTTGGGGTGTCGGGACCGTGCTGGCCATCCCCTGGTGCCACTCCAGCGAGCGTGCCAACGTGGTGTCCTCGCCGAGAAAGACCACGTTGTGGTCGCCACCGACTCCTGCGGTGCCACACCATTCGACGCCCGGGTAGCAGACCAGGCTGCCGTCGCTCGAGATGGCCCGGCAAGCGGCGACCACGTCGATCCAGGCCTCGTCGGTGATCTGAAAGTCGTTGGCGGTGTAGCCGACAACGTCGAGCGCGCCGATATCACGGGCATAGCGCAGGTTCCAGGCCGTGTCCTGCGTCCCAACCGTGTCGTTGGAATGTACGTGCAGGTCAGCGAAAAACGCACGCGGGGCGGGAAAGTCGTCGATCACTTCGAGAATCGTCTCGGCAGGCTGCACTTCTGAATCGGTTTCGGCGACGACCTCGATGCGCGCGGCCCGCGCCGGCACCACCAGCGCCACACTCGCCCAGCCCGCGGCCGGGGTCTGCGCCTCGGCCACCGCGATACCGTCGCTGTGCGCCCGCAGTATGGCAGCGGTGTCAGCACAGGCGTTGCCCCACCGGTCCTGCAGGTGAGCGCGGAGCGTGACAGCGCTGGTGTCACTCCGCACGAGGCGCGGGCCGCGGACCACCACCCGCTCGGGCGGCCCGGGCACGATGGCGAGCCGACTGACGCCGGCGCGAGCCATGCGGGAGGTGCCCAACGGGTCGACGAACAGATGCACTTCGAACTCGTCTTCGACAAAAGTCTGCACCCGGGTGCCCGGACCGCCGAATCGTCTTTCCCCCAGCCGGATTTCGATCACATCGCCGGGCCGGAGGTAGCCGTCCACCGCGTGGATGAGGAGCGATTTCTGGAACGGCCGTTCCCCGCCTTTGACGTCGTAACGAACGGCCAGCTGCTGAACAGTGGCTGCGCCGGCGTCGGATGCGCGTCCGACCAGCGAGCGGCTGACCAACTGTGCACTCGCGTAATCACGCCCGGCCGGATCGGCCGTTTGCAGGTCCCAGTCGGAGTAGTAGCGGAAGCACAGTTTGAGCCAGCCGCTATCGGCGATGCCGGACCGGCCGACGGTGTAGGTGAAGACGATTTCTTCCGTCGCTCCGGCGACCACCGACGCGTGTGAGCACCGCAGCTCACCGAGGAAGGGCAGCGCGTCGAATTCCGCCGTGATGCCGTCCCGCACAGCCGCCACCGAGCAGTCATTACTGCTCAACGGGCTCTGCGAACGGAGTGGAATCACGCGGGACATCGAACCATCCTTTCCGCAATGCACCTAGGAGTCCAGTTAATAGATATGATGCGATTCATCATTGAAAGTGAAGAAACATGAATCTGCAGCAACTGCGCTACGCGGTGGCTCTCGCTGAGGCCAAGAGCTTCACGAAGGCGGCCGAGAGCTCCTTTGTCGTTCAGTCCGCGCTCAGCCAGCAGGTCCGGAGATTCGAGGAAGAACTCGGCGTCACCCTCTTCGAGCGCACGACGCGGTCTGTCGCGCTGACTCCGGCGGGCGAAGCATTGATGCCGCTGTTGCACCAGGTGGTTGCCGGCATCGACCAGATCAAGGTGGACGCCCAGGCCC
This sequence comes from Mycolicibacterium sp. CBMA 226, assembly GCF_009729075.1. Taxonomy (GTDB): domain Bacteria; phylum Actinomycetota; class Actinomycetes; order Mycobacteriales; family Mycobacteriaceae; genus Mycobacterium. The sequence goes on from NZ_VTGY01000004.1 coordinate 6,672, forward strand.
TCAGCGGCACCGTCACCGGCCGGTTGACCGTCGGGATGATGGAGGTGCCCTCCGAAAGCCTCGACGTTGCAACGCTGATGGCGACGTTCCACTCTCGCTACCCTGATGTGAGCGTCACCCTGCGCAGCGGCGGTAGCGATGTACTGCTGACCGCCACGCGCGACCGCAAGCTGGATGCAGCTATCGTCGGCTCCAACGTCTCCCCGGCCAGCGACCAATTGGATTTCACCCACCTGTTCACCGAGTCGCTGATCGCCGTCATGCCCTGCGATCACCCGCTGGCCAGACAGCGGGCGGTCTCGCTCATCGAACTGGCCGCTTTGCCGTTCATCGACTTTCCGGCCGGATACGGCCTTCGGCACGAGACCGACCGCGGCTTCGCCGGGGTGCCACGCCGGGTGGCCTTCGAGGTCACCCGTGTCGACGAGGTCGTGCAATTCGTCCGCCAGAACCTCGGTGTGGCGCTGCTGCCGGAATCCGTCGCGCGGACCCGCGCCGATACCGACAGCACCTTGGCGCTGCGCCCCGTCACCGGCGTCGAGATGCACCGGCAGGTGCATCTCGTGGCACCTCGACCAGACCTGCGGTCGGCGGCATGCCAGGCGTTCGTCGGCTGCGTCCGCGACCACCTGGCATCGCACTAAGCGAAGCCGGCAGTAAGTCGGCGGTCCACGCGCTTTCGTCCGGTGTTTCAAATCGTTCTGATCCGATGGCGGTCGGACGGCACCTTCGTTCCCGCGGTTGTCTGCCTGATTCGCCCGGCTTGCGTCAGCCGGGTGTGGAACGCTTTACCCGTGCGATTGGTTAGGTTCAGCCGGGCGGGGAGCAATTGATGGGTGGTCACACCCCGATGGCGCCCGTACCCGAGCGCGCCGGAACTGAACACGACATCCAGTTCGGGGTGCTGGGTCCGTTGCAGGTGACCGTCGGGCCAACGCCGATTCAGGTTGGCACGCCGAAACAGCGCGCGGTGCTTGCCATTTTGGTCGCGAACGCCAACCGCGCGGTCAGTGCCGCTGACTTGATCGCAGCCATCTGGGAAGGCGAACCACCGGCTGCCGCGCGCATCTCCGTGAGCGCGTACGTGTCGAATCTGCGCCGCATATTCGGGCAGGCGGGCGTCGATGCCCATACCGTCGTGTCTACCGCACCCCACGGCTACCAACTCGAAATCACCACCGCACAAAGTGATCTGGCCCGGTTCGCAGCCGAGCAGCAAGCCGGGATCAACGCCGTGGCCGCCGGACACTTTGAATCGGCCAGCACTCACCTCGCCACTGCGTTGAGTCTGTGGCGCGGCCCCGTCCTCGATGACCTCCGCGAGTTCGCCTTCACCGATGTGCTGCGCAACGCATTGACCGAAGACAAAATTCTTGCGCAGACAGCGCGCGCCCAAGCCGAAATCGCTTGTGGCCGAGCCCACACCATCATTCGGGAGCTCGAAACGCTGGTCGCCGAACATCCATACCGCGAACCGCTCTGGGCTCAGCTGATTACGGCCTACTACCTCACCGACCGCCAATCCGATGCGCTCGACACCTATCACCGGCTGAAGACCGCATTGTCAGATGACCTCGGTATCGACCCCGCGCCGGCGCTCCGCACCCTGTATGAGCAAGTCCTGCGCCAAGAACCGCTCGACGTCCAGCGCAATGCCCAGGCCGCTGCCCAGACGATCATCGCATTCGAGCCCGCCGTGACCACGCTGATCAGCCCTGTCACGGCAGCCCTACGAGACGGGCACGATCACCTTCATCTGCTCAAGCGGTCGGCGACTCGCATCGGACGTAACCCGGACAACGACCTTGTCGTGCCCGACGACAAGGCGAGCCGGCACCACGCCGTCATCAACAACGCCGACACCGCCCACATCATCACCGACCTCGGGTCCGCCAACGGCGTCCATGTCAACGGAGAGCGAATCCGTGCCACGGCCGAACTCCACGATGGCGACAGCATTCGAATCGGTGGTCAGGTGTTCGTCTTCGAGGCCTACCCGCCCGCTACGCCGCAAGACGGTGACCGCGACCGGGACTGACCTCAACCGCCGTACTGAGGCTTCAGCTGACCCGCCAATGAAGACAGCGGCACGTTGGCCACCACGGTGCCGCCATCCATGGACCAGCTGAAACGGTCTCGTGGGCTTGGGCTTTCGCGGGACAGCGGCTGGTCCGGCATGTAAAGACGCAGCGAGTCGCCGGTGAGCGCGAAGGCGCGGTAGTTACCCGAGTACCCGGGGCCGTCTCCGTCGGGCTGGAATTCCGCTACCGTGAACGGGTAAGTGCCCGGAGCGTGCGGCGGAGCAGCCGCGTCGAGTACCGGCGGCAGGATCGGAGCGGCTGCGGCCGAAACCGCTTGATTGGCATTGACTCCCGGCCGGAACAGGTCCGGCAGGTACAGCCGGCGGCCGGCATTCATGTCGAAGAGGAATGAGCGGTAGGCGTTGTTGGCCTGGATACCGAATGGCTCGAACGTCTCGTGGACGACGACCGTCTGCAGCCCACCAGGCCCGGGAATGATCTCATAGTCCGCGCGGGCACTGCTGTCGCGCGGCGTGGTGTTGCCGGTCGCGCGCCAGCCGTTGAAGAGCCGGGTGTAATAGTCGCGCAGGACCGGCCCGGCGGTCGGGTTGTCGATAAGTTCGGCCGGAACACGAAGGGACAGCAGCATTTCGGCTTCGCGCTGAGATTTGACGACGGCGGTGCAGGCGCCGCCGTCCCACACCGCCCCGAGTTGCGAACAGAAGCTGTCGACGGCCGCGCGGGCGGCGGGTGCACCGGTGAAACACGTCGTAGCAACAACCGCCCCGCCCACGGCGGCCAGTGCGGCCCGGACTCTACTTGCCACGTTTACCGTCCGCTCCGGCGAGCAGCACCTCGGCCGCCAGCCATCGATCGCCCACCTTGCGCATCGTCATCGACACGCTGACGTAGTCGGTCCGCTTGTCTTTCGCCGCGGCACTGGTCACGTCCTGCTTCACCGACAGCAGCACGTCCACGTCATCGCCGCGCACTGCCTTGACTGCCGCATCCTCGACGACGCCGGTTGTGGTGACCTTGTTGTCGATCAACATCTTTCGCATGGTCGCCGCAGCCTTGCTGTAGGCGTCCTTGAACTCCCCCGTCGCCCCGCCCAGAACGTCGGCGAAGTTCTTGTCGATCGTGTTCTGGTCGGTGGTGGTCAGCATGACGGCGTAGCCGCGCGCCGCTGCCAGTGCGTCGGCCGCCTCGGCGTCCCGCTGATGCTGGGCGTACACCAGCGCCCAGGCGGTGCCGGCCGCGGCCGACAACGCGATGATCACGACCGCCGCGGCCCAGCACAGGCTGCGCCGGATGGCATAAGTCTTCGGGGCCTTGGGCGCCTTGGGGTCGACGGCTGTGGGCGGCTCGACGTCCGCGGCCTCCTCGACGTCAGCGACCGCCGCGATCTCAGTATCCTTATCACTCACAGGATTTCGACCCTGCTGGCCAGCCACCGGTCGCCGACCTTCTCCATGGTCATGTCGATGCGGTTGCGGTCGATCCGTGGGCTCGGGTTGTTCGCGTTGGTGATCGACTGATCGACGAACAGCAGCACCTCGACCTTGTCGGGCGTCGCCGACTTCACTGCCGCCGCCACCACGATGCCCGTTCCGGACGCCTTGTTGTCGATCAGCACCTGCCGGAGCTGCGTGGCGCCCTGACTGTAGGCATCCTTGAACTCGCCGGTGGCGCCGTCCAGCGACTTGCGGTAGTTCTCGTCGATGTTCTTGGCGTCCAACGTCGTCAGCACCACCGCGTAGTCCTTGGCGGCCTGCAAACCGGCCTCGGTCGCCGCGTTCACCCGGTACTGCTCGTACTGCCGCCAGCCCAGGAAGCCCAGCGCCGCGACCAATACGGTGAACAACAACGCGCACACCAGCGCGGCCAGCCTGCGCTTCGGTGCCGCAGCCGCCGGCGCCCCGATGTCGGTCGGCGCGTCCGGCTCGGTCACGTCGGTGGCATCCGCTTCGACCGTCGATTCGGCCGCTTCGGTTTCTGGGTCTTGCACCTGGTCGAATACGTCGGCACTGGCAGTTCGTTTACTCATCACTTCTCGCGTGTCTCGTGGCCGGTCAGTTCGGCATCGGGATCGGGTACGACGGACCCCCGTACGGGGTGTCGATCGTGTAGCCCGGGTAGTGCGGCGTCTTGTCCGTCACCGCGTGAGGGTCATACCCCGGCGGCGGACCGGCAGTGTCGTCACCCGGCGGTCGCGGCGCATTGCGGGCGCCACGAACCAACAACGATGGATCCTTGTCCTCACAGTAGGTGTACTTGTACGGCTCGGGGAAACTCGCGTCTGACGGGGCATGGCGGGGCAGGTTGTAGTCGCACCGGTACTTCGGGTAGATGTCACCGATCGCCCAGACACCACCGTCGTGCACGACCGTGGCGAACCGATCGATGAACGGGTCCCGGTCCGGCCGCCAGATGTACTGCAGTGCCGGAACGCGTTGGTAGATGATCTGCGACACCGTGGTCAGATTGCCGAGGATCTGCACGACGTTCTGCCGGTTGTCGGCGATCAGGTTGTCCAGCGTCGCCAGTTGCGGCTCACCGCGATCGACGAGCGTCCGGAAACCGCCGTCCATCTTGTTGACGCCGCCGAGCACATTGGTCAGGTCGTTGGTAGTCGCTGCCAGACCCGGCCGAACGTCGGCCACCGTGCTGAACACGACGCGGGTGGTGCGGATCATGCTCACGGTCTCCGGCAGCACCGAATCCACGGTGTTGGCCAACAAACTGGCGCCGTCCAGAATCGCCGCGAGCTTGCGCGGCCCGTCCTTCGTGACGTGCAATTCGTTGAACATCTTGCCGAGCTTGTCGGCGTCGAGTTGTGCCAGCGCGCCTCGGCTGTGGTCGATGATGTGCGGCAGGGTCACCGGGATGCTGGTCTGCTTGCCCGAAATCACTGCGCCGTCAGTGAGATACGGTCCGCCACCGTGCTCGGGACGGAAGTCCAGGTACTGCTCCCCCGCCGCGGACAGGCCGGAGACCCGTACCGGGCTGTCGGTCGGGATGTCGGCCGATGCGTCCACAGACGCGACCGCCTCGACGCCGTTCCTGGTGAGATTGACCGCGGCAACGTGGCCGATCGGGATGCCACGCAACGTGACATCCTGATTCGCCAGCAGCCCACCGGATTCCGGCAGCATGATGCGGATCGCCATGGTCCGGTGGAACGGGTTGAACCGCAGTCCGTCGATCGCGATATAGCCGAACGCGATCACCGCGGTCAGCGCCAGGCCGAGCAGTGCGAGCACGACCTTGCGGCTGGCCACTGCCTTGATGACCCGAATCACGAACGCCACCAGCGAATTCAGCGCGTTCATCGGGTTCGGTCCGATCCGTAGATGCGACCGAGCAGCATGTTCCACTCGTAGCGCAGGCTGCCGATCATCAGGTGCCAGTCGGTACCGTCGGGTCCGTGCATGCCCGGGTCGCCCGCATAGTTCTTGTCGGGCAGCGCGCCGATCGCAATCTTGGCGATCTCCGCCCGGACATGCACCGCCGTGGAATCGGTTGATTTCACCAGGATGCCGATCAGCCGGTTGAACGCGGTCAGCGAGATGTTCGGATCCATCGCGATCTCGTTGAACACTTGCGACAACTTGTTGACATCGGCAGCGACGCTGCGGGTATCGGTGCCCCGCATCGAGGGGAACTTGGACAGTTGCCGGGTGATCCGTCCGACGTTTTCGATCACATCCATGATCCGCGTCGTGTTGTCGGAAATGACAGCCAGCGCCGGCGCACCGGCTGACAACGCCGTGTCGATGCTCTGCTGGTGCCGGGATACCTCGGCCGCCATGTTCGACGTGCTGCGCAACGTCGCGTCCAGCTGGGCGGAGCGCGCCGTCATCTTCGACAGGAACTGATTGGTCTCGGCGATCAGCCCGGCCAGCTTCTCACCGCGGCCGCCGACCACCCGGCCGGCACCGTTGACATCGGTGGTCAGGGCGCGGATGGCGCCGCCGTTGACCAGCATTGCCAGAGAGTTGAGCAGTTCCTCGACCGTCGGGGCCGCGGCCGTCGACCCCAGTCCGATGGTGTCGCCATTGTGCAGGAGCGCACCACCATCCGCCTTGTCACTGGGTGGGCGAATCTGGAGGAAGACGTCGCCGAGCGGTGTCGCCGAACGCAATTCGGCCGTACTGCCGACCGGAAGCGGTACATCGTGGCGGATGCGCATGGACACCTTCGCGGTGAAGTCCACGGCCTCGATCGAGGTGACTTCACCGATGTCGGCGCCGTACAGGCGCACTTTCGCCTTCGCCGGCAGGTTCAGCGCGTCGGTGAACACCGCGTTGAGGCTGTACGTCCCGCCGCTGGATCCCGGAGAGGGCAACGGCACGCTGTCGAGGCCCGCGGCGCACCCCGTCATCAGGAGGGCACCGCCGAGAGCGCCTGCCCAGCGTGTGGCGCGCGCAACGGATTTCACGCTCATCTCGTCGGCCCTCCCGGTGCGGGCGCGGCCGGTACCGGTGCGGCCGAGGGCGTCGCGGCGGCGGTGCCCGGCTTGGGCGGTTCACCCTGGCCTGACGGTCCGATGCCGTTGGCCATCAGGTCCATCATCGAGGTCAGGCCGAAGTCGGGGCCATAGTCCTGCAATGTGCCTGTCGCGCAACCCAACTGCTTGAGGCCCATGAGGTTGCACAGTTCCTTGTTCAGCTGGTTGTACGCCAAGAGTTTGTCGGTGACCAGGTGTCCGCGGATACTGCCGCCCACGGGGTCGAGCACGTTGTAGACGTTGTCGAGGGTCAGCGGCAGCACATCCAGGGTTTCCATCAGCTCACGCTTGTTGTCCGACAACGCGCCGACGACGGTGTTCAAGTTACCGAACGCACCCTTGAGCTGATCGCGGTGGCGATCCAGCAGCCCGCTGACCTCTTCGAGGATTTCGTTGGCCTTCGCTCCGGTACGCCCCGAGCCGAGGTTCTGGTCGGCGAGGATGTCACTGAGTTGGTGCACGTTACTACCGAATTTGCGTACGGCGTCATCGTTTTCGGCGGCGGACTGGGTCAGGTCGGAGACACTGCGAATGATCTCCTGCAGATTCTTCTGCGTCTGCGCGCCCCCGTCGGGGCCGACCTTGAGCGCCTCGGACAGCTTGGTCAGCGTCGACTTGATCTGGTCACTGTTCTCGGAACTGATCTGGGAGCCCAGATTCACCAGACCTCCCAGCGGACCCCCGCCCTCCGGATTTCCGCGCAGCGCGGTACCCAGCTTGTCGATCATGGACAGCGTCTTGTCGAACTCGACAGGGGTCCTGGTGTGGCCCAACGCGATCAGATCACCGTCCTGCAGCTTGTTTCCACCGCGGTAGGGCGGGGTGAGCTCGACGTGCCGGTCGGTGAGGATCGAGGCGGACACGGTCGCGGCAGTCACGTCGCTGGGTATCGGCACCTTCTTGTCGATATCCATGGTGACCTCGATGTAATTGCCCTTGTTCACCACGGTGTCGACCTTGCCGACCTGCATGCCCAGCACGGAAACCGCGTTGCCGGGATACAACCCGACCGCGTCCTGGAAATGCGCCGTCACGGTGATGTTGCGCTGCCAGATGCGCGGCGCTACGGCGGCGGCAGTCGTCACCAGAGCGACGATCGCGATGACGGCGATCGTCCCGATCATCAAGGCGCGCTTACTCATTTGCAGTCCTTGAAGTACTCGACGATGTTGAACTGCCGGGCCCGGCCGCTGATGGCACACATCCAGGAATCGATCATGACGCCGGCAGGCAGCGTGATGTCGGCGCCATTGCCGCTGCCGGTCAGGTTGGCGATATTGCGTGCCGTCACCGGTGCGACCTGCAGAATGCTGCGGACCAGCGCGTCGTGCTCGGCAAGCAGTTTCGAGAACTCGTGCAGATTGGTGATCAACGCATCGAGCTGCGGTTCATTGGCGAGAAGTGTGTGCGCCCGGTCGGCCAGCAGCGTCACGCCGTCGAACAGCCGCTGCATCGCCGCCCGCCGAGTGGCGATCTCACCGAGAATCTGGTTGCCCTGCAACACCAGTGCGCCCAGATCAGCCTTCTGCCGATGCAGCAGCGTGGCAATGGTGTCCGCGTTGGTGATCAATGTGCCGAGCTGGTCGCGGCGGGACTGGATCACGCCCGCAAGCGAATTCAGGTTGGTCAGCGCCTCAGGCAGCGCGTCGGGCACCCCCTGCAGGCTGCCGCTCATCACGCGCACCGACTCGGCGATCTTGTCCGCATCGAGCGGCGACAGCGTACTGGTGGCGCCTTCCAGGGTCTTCTGCAAGTCATACGGGACCTCCGTGTGACTCAATTTGATTGTGTTGCCGGCGATATGGCCGGGCCCCGCCGGGGTGATCTCGAGGTACCGCGAGCCCAGGATGGTGGTGAGTTTGATGGACGCCCGGGTGTCGGTGCCCAGCCGCACGTTCTTGTCGGCTTTGAAGGTCACCACCACGTGGTCGCCGGCCAGCTCGACGTTCTGCACCTCGCCGACATTGATGCCCGCGATGGTCACCGCGTTGCCGGACTTGATGGCGGCGGCTTGAGCGAACTCGGCGGTGTACTGCTTCTTGCCGAGGTCCAGGACGCTGACCAGAACGACCACCGCGACCATCGCGAGGATCACCGTCAGGCCGATCACGCCGAGCCAGAACTTGTTGTAGTCCTCAAGAACTCGCTTGCGGCCGCCCGGGATGTTCGCCGGGCGAAGCGGTCCACCGAACAAGCTGCTCATCGGCACACCGCCGTGTGCCACACTTCGCCGCCGTTGCCCGGCGTCGCCCGGGTGACGAACATCCGGAACCAGTTGAGCAAACCGCGCCACAAACCGAAATCAAGGTCGCAGACGTAGACGTCGATGTAGCTGCCCTCCTGCCCGGCTCGGGCAAGTCCCTTGAGCAGTAACGGCACGTTGGCGACCGCGTACCCCAGCCGGGCCTTGCCGTCGGTCACCCCGTACTTCAGGAATCCGGGGTCACGGTCGATGAATTGCTGCATGTCCGGGGTGATCGCATTGACGATCGCCGACAGTCGCGCAACGTTGGCAGTGATCGACCCGACCGACGAGACCAGCTCGTCGCGCCGGCCGTTGAGGGCGGCGATCGAGGCCGAGGTTTCGTGCAGCATCGTCTGCAGATTGGTGCTCTGCTTGGCCAACGTCGTCATCAGCCTGTCCAGGTTGGCGATCAATTCCCCAAGTGCCGCATCGGGACCCGCGAGCGTCTGCGTGAGCACCGAGGCCTGCGTCGTCAACGTCAGGAGCGACCCCTGGTTGCCTTGGAACGCCTGGATGATGGCGTTCGTCAGGTTGTCCACCTGCTTCGGGTCGAGCTCGGTGAACAGCGGTTCGAAACCGTTGAGCATGTAGGAGATGTCGAAGGACGGATTGGTTCGATTCTCCGGAATCTGCGCTCCGACAGTGAGTTTGCGCTTGTCGCCCGCCCCCTGGCTCAAGCCCAGGTACCGCTGCCCGATGATGTTCTGGTACGTCACCGAGGCCAGCGTGTTGGTGTACAGCGTCTGATTGCTGCGCACCTGAAAAGTCACCTTGGCCTGATTGTCACCGGTCAATTCGATCTTGTCGACGCGGCCGACCCGAACCCCGGCCACCCGGACGTCATCGCCCTCGGCCAATCCGGACACGTCGCTGAAGATCGCCGAGTAGCTCGAGGTGGGCCCGGCAACGTTGCGCTGCAAGGTGGCGAAGACCATCCACGTGACGGCCACGGAGAACACGAGGAACAGCGTCAGGAACACGACGGTGCTGCGCTTGAGCTTCATCGCTGCGCCTCCGGTGTCGGAGTGACCTGCACGTCAGTGCCGCGGACGACGGGCGCCAACAGCAGTTGTTGGGCGGATGTGGCTGGGCCACCGACGATCTGGGTCAATTGATCCTTCTCGCTCTGGCTGCCGACCGGTCCGACGGTGCCGCCGTACAGCGGCGCCGATTGTTGCTGAACCTGACCGGCGGCCGCGGGCGCACCAGCCTCCGCAGGCAGCGGCGGCCCCGTAGGCGCAGCGGGCGCGGCGGGCGTGGGCACACCGGCTACCGCCGGCGGCGGCGCATCAGGATCCGGCGGACCTGGGAATTCCGGCACGATCGGGACCGAAAAACGTGGCGGCGCAATGTTGGGACGGTTCTCAGTCACCCACGGCGGGGTGGCCATGCCCATCGATTCCAGACCCGGCTTGAGGTCCGGCGCCGTGGGTAGTTCCGGTGCGGTCTGGCAGCTCGGGCCTTCCATCGCCCCATACCGCGGGCAGTCCGCCCGGGTGTACTGCCGCGACGGGTTCATCGAGATGGCCGCTTTCCAGATGAGCAGGCCCGAATCCTTGTCGAAGCCCTCGTCGTAGACCTTGTTGGCCAGCGCCTGCAATCGCGTTGACACGCCATGGAATTCACCGGCGTGGTCGGCCAGTACCCCAAGCCCGGGCGTCAGACCGGTACTGACCTGGATCATGCGGTCGCTCTGGTGCTCGAAAGCATCCCCCAGCGTGCCGGTGGTGTTCAGACCGCCCGACAGGAAATCGGTCAACTGCGAACGCTTCTCTGCGAATGTGCGCATCGGCTGCACGGAGCTGTCCAAAGCGCTGAACAGGTCCGGCGACACTGTGCGCAGGCTCTCGGCCGCGGCCTTGAGCGCCGAGAGCGTCGTCGGTCCGCTGTCGTCGGACTTGACCACCGTATTCAGTTGCTGCATCACCGCATTGAGACTGCGGCCGGCATCGGTGATCTTCTGTCCGCGGCCGTGCGTGGCCTCCGAGAGCGCGGCGAAGACGCCGACGTTGTTGGCATCAGGTGACTGACCGACGGCCTTGAGCAGCTGCCGCAACTTGGCCAGCACGTTCTGGAACAGCACGGTCGGCAGGGTCTGATCTTCGAGCACGACGTCACCGGAACGGATGGGCCGCGCGCCATCGCCGTTCTGCACCAGCTGCACCGCGGACACCGCAAAGATGTTGGCCGGCACCACGCGAGCGGTCACATTGTCGGGGATCTGAGGGGCGAACTGTGGCTGGATGTTGACGTGCACCACGTTCGGCTGACCGTGCTGCGACGGTGTCACACCCGACACCATGCCCACGATGACACCACGGAACTTCACATCGGACCGTTCCGGCAGGCCGTCACCGATATTGATGAGTTTGAGGTCGACCCGGATGAAATCGTCAAGTTTGCCTTGCGATTTCACCACCATCAGGACCGCGGCGAACGACGCGACCACCGCGAAACACAGCCCGATGACCCCCAGCTTGCGGTCGGTCGATCCGCGCGGGTCGTGGTCGAACGAGTTGCCCATCAGCCACCGAACCTTGCACCGCTGATGACGCCCCACAGCGCCATGGTGAGCAGCATGTTGACGATCATCACGACGGTGACACTGCCGCGCATCGCGCGGCCGGCCGCCACGCCGACGCCGGCCGGACCGCCCGAGGCGAAGTAGCCGTAGTAGCACTGGATGGTCGACGAGATGAACACGAAGATGACCGCTTTGATGGTGGCGAACAGCACGTCGCGGCCTTCGAGGAACAGCCCGAAGTAGTGCAGGTAGGTGCCCGTGGACTGACCGGCCACGACGCTGACCACCTGGCACGACAGGTACGCCAGGGCCAGCGCCGCGAGAAACAGCGGGACCACCGCGATGACCGAGGCCACCACCCGCGTCGCCACGAGGTAGGCCACCGAATTGATCCCGAGGGTGTCGAGCGCATCGATCTCGTCGTTGATGCGCATGGCGCCGAGTTGGGCGGTGAAGCGGCAACCGGCCTGCGCGATGAAGGCCATCGCGATCATCGCCGGTGCCAGTTCTCGGGTTGTCGCGAAGGAGGAGACCAGACCGGTGGCGGGTCCGAGGCCCAACAGGTTGAGGGCGTTGTAGCCCTCGACCGCGACCAGCGCTCCGGCCGTTACGCCAAGCACGCCCGCCACATTCAGCGTGCCGCCGCCCACCACAATCGAGCCGTTGCCCCACGTGATGTCCGACAGCAGTCGCAGCAGTTCCTTGCGGTAGCGCAACCACATCGTCGGCACGGCCAGCACGACCCTGCCGAAGAACTCGACCATGTGGCCGGTGCGCCCGGCCGTCTTCAGCAGCCCATGGCCGACCGCGGTGAACGGCCGCAGCACCTGTGGGGTGAATGTTGACGGAGCCGCCATGTCAGATCGACGTCTTCGGGAACACGACGACGTACAGCTGGCTCATCACGACGTTGACGATCATCATCAGCAGCACCGACTCGACGACCGCGGCGTTCACCGAGTTGGCCACACCGGCCGGGCCGCCGCGGGTGTCCAGTCCCTTGTGGCAACTGATCACCGCCACGATGACACCGAAGACGACGGCCTTCACCATCGCCAGCGCCAGGTCACCGACCGTGGAGAACGACGAGAACGTCGCGATGAACGAACCCGGTGTGCCGTTCTGCAGATAGACGTTGAACATGTAGCTCGCCAGGTAACCGACGAAACTGGTGACGCCCGTGAGCAGCACACCGATGAGGACGAGCGCGACCAGCCGCGGCACGACGAGGCGCTGGATCGGGGACACGCCCATGACCTCCATCGCGGAGATCTCCTCACGCATGGTGCGCGACCCGAGGTCGGCGCAGACCGCCGAACCGACCGCCGTCGCGAGCAGCAGCGAGGCGACCAGCGGCGCACCCTGCCGAATGACCACCAGACCTGTGGCCGCACCGGACAGCGATGAGGCACCGACCTGACCGGCCAGCAACGCGAACTGGATCGACAGCGTCACGCTGATCGGGATGGTCACCAGAACCGTTGGGGTGAAGGCGGTTCCGGCCATGAACGCGGCCTGGTCCAGGAACTCGCGCACCTGGAAGCGTCCTTTGACGATGTCGAAGAAGAGGTACTCCAGCGTCCGCAACCCCAGCACGATCTGGCCGCCGGCCGTGCTGAGCGACGCGATCGGATGGTTCTGCAGATAACGCTTCACCCAGTCGATGGCCTCGGCGATGGCGCCCCACTTCGCCAGCCCCCGGGGTTGTGCCTGGTCGGTCATCGAGCCGCCGCTTCCTGGCCGGACTGCGGCCACTCGGTGGCGATGCCGCGGCACACCATGTCATTGCTTGCGAGGGTCTGCGCGAGCAGCTCTTCGCGACTCGGCTTCTGTCCGTAGCGCAGGGCGATACCGAACGGGATGGCACAGATCGTCTGGGCAGTGGCACGCACATCGACGTCGGCGCGGATGTAGCCCTGCTTGATGCCGTCCCGCAGCATCGTCGCGAGGACGCGTGCGCCGTCATCGAAGAGGCGCTGGAATTCCTCGGTCATCTGCTGATCGACGCCGGCTGCCTGCACCACGATCAACTGCATCAGTCGGGGCTCGTCGGCCAGCAGTTCGCTGTAGGCCATGCCGATGCCCAGCAGATGGTCGCGGAACTCCGTGATCGACGTCAGCCGTCCCGGCGTGGAGTCCCCGATCGCGGCGAGCACCCGGGCGTTGACCTGGCGCACGGCGTGATCGACGATGTCGCGCTTGTTCTCGAAGTACCGGTAAAACATCGAATGCCCGGACCCGAGTCGCTTGGCGATGTGACTGATCGAAGTCTGGTGATAGCCCCGCTCAGCGAACTCTGCCAACGCGGCTTCGATGACTTCTTCGCGCACCAGCTCAGCGCGTTTCGCGCGCTGGCGTTCCGCCATGGTCGCGCGCACCTCGCCTGTCACGCAGATCACAGTAGCGCACCGATTCCGGTTTCGGACACACTCCTCGCGAAACGGAATGAATTGTCTCGGGTGGCAGGCTAGCAGCCGCACGGGTTTGCTGAAATTCGCAACTAGGGTTGGGGCAGCACAGTAGAGCGGCGATCCGGAGCACGTGGCGGTTTCTGCATTTTCACCAAATATCCACAGCTTGGGCCGTCGCCGTGGTATTCGCCCGAGCCGCACTATCCTGCCCCTATGGCAACGGACCGCATCACCGTCGACATTCGAGATGGCATCGCTTATACGACGCTCAACCGCGCGGACAAGATGAACAGCCTGGATCTGCCCATGCTGGAAGCCCTCGCCGCGGTCCCCGGCCAATTGGCCCGCGACCGCTCGGTGCGCGTCGTGATCCTGCGTGGCGACGGCCGCGCGTTCTGCACCGGACTCGACTTCGCCGGCGCAAAACTGCAGGGTCTGAGCGCTGTGCGCAACTTCGGCAAATTCCCGGGCCAGAAGACCAACCTGTTTCAGCGGGCCTGCTGGACGTGGCGCGAGCTGCCGGTACCGGTCATCGCGGCCGTGCACGGGCATTGCTACGGAGGTGGACTGCAAGTCGCCCTCGCCGCCGACTTCCGGATCGCGACGCCGGACTGCAAGCTCTCGGTCATGGAAGCCCGGTGGGGGCTGATCCCCGACATGACGGGGTCGGTGACGCTGCGCGAACTCCTGCCGATGGATGTGGCCAAACGGCTGACGATGACGGCCGAGGTCTTTTCCGGGACCGAGGCCAAGGACTACGGACTGGTCACCGCGGTCGCCGACGATCCGTTGCTGGCAGCCGAGCAGTTGGCCGCACAGCTGATCGAGCGGTCCCCCGACGCCTTGGCCGCCACCAAGAAGCTTTTCGACTCAACCTGGACCTCGGCGCCGCGGTCCGCGTTCTGGACGGAGTCGGTGTTGCAACTCCGCCTGCTGCGTGGCCGCAATCACCGATTGGCGCGCAAGGCCGGGCGCGACGGCAGTCCGGTCTGGGCGCCCCGGTCGCTCGACTGAACGCCGGACTTGCCGTCCGGCCCTGGCTTGAGGTTCGGCTTGGGCGCGAGTACCTGCGTCAGCCCTTTCGCCAGCCCCGCCAGCGGGTTGCCGAACTGCCCGGACGTCGGCGACGGCAATGTGGGCCCGGTTTTCGGCTTCTTCGGCGGGGTCTGCGATGTGGTGACAGCGGACGTGGTGACAGCGGACGTGGTGACAGCGGACGTTGCGACTGCCGACGTGGTGACCGGCTTCGATGCGGCCAGCGGCGCGAAGGCACCCGGCTGCATGGCGGCGTCGCGCACCTTGTTGACCTCGGTGACGATGGTGTTCGCGATGACGGTGCCGGCGGCGGTTACCACGCCGACCGCGGTCTGCGCACCCGCCATGAATGCACGTAGCGGATCGCCCGTCTTCGCCAATTCCTGCGCGACGGCGTCAGGCACGTGGAACGCGCCCGCGAGGAAGTCATTGAATGCCGGGAAGATCACTGCCGCAACCACATTGATGGCACCGATCACCCCCACCTGGAGCACACCGTGTGGCATGACGGTCGGCGCGGGATTCGGGACGACGGGTGCATTGAGCGCATCGAACGTCTGCTGACGGAACCGCTGGAACGCGTCGAGGACTGCCGCCGGGCCGCCCAGGAGGGCCGGGGGGATGTTCATCAAGCCGACGACCCCGACCTCGAAGGCATTCAGCGCCCGCTTCGCCGGGATGGCGGCGTCCGCAGTGATCGCCGCGTCCATGGCCGCCGCGGTCGGTCCCGTCATCGACGCGCCCGCGATGCCGATGGCCTTGAGTAGGCCGTTTGCCGGCAGCGCCGCGAGGAACACCCCCGGCTCCTGCAGTGTGGTGGTGATGCCCGTGGTGACGGTCTGCGCCAGCAGCGGACAGATGATCGAACAGTAGATGCCCTGGTTGTTGACAAAGCTGGTGATCAACCCGCCCGGCGGAACCGTTGCGGCCAAACGGATTTCCCGCGTAACGGTGGGTGGTGACGATTGGTCGACGGCCGGGACGACTGGTGCCAATGGTGCGACGACCACCAATGCGACGGCAGCGGCGGCGAGGTCCGTGGGCAGGCGTGCGGAAAGTTGCATCGTGATCCCCTTACGCAGCGATTGTGGGTACCACGACCTGGCGGGCCGTTCGGTTCAATCGATGCCAGAATCGGTCTGTGCGCCCATCGCACGGAGGCTGATGAGGAGGTTTCGGGTCGGCGGCTGCGCGAGGTCGGCAGGCCGATTGCAGCGGGCAATCCAGCCCGGTGCAGTCGACCAGCTCGGTGTCGCCATCGTCTTCCAGCGACCGGACGACGTCCCCCAGGCGGGCGGTGCGGCCGGCCTCCCCCAGCATGTTTGATCTGGAAGCGTCAACTTTCCTTGTTCGTCAAGGAAAGTCGACCGCTCCAAATCGGATGTGCCACAGGAGAGCCGGACGTTCGCTCGACCAGCTCGATCAGCGCGATCAGCGCGCGAGGTGCTTCTTCAGCTCGGCGCGAGCCAGGGCATTCTTGTGCACCTCGTCGGGCCCGTCGGCGAAACGCAGGGTCCGGATGCCGGCATACATGGCGGCGAGCGGGAAGTCCTGAGAGATGCCACCGGCGCCGTGCACCTGGATCGCCTTGTCCAGAATCCACTGCACGGTGATCGGCGTGGCGATCTTGATGGCCTGAATCTCGGTGTGCGCGCCGCGGTTCCCGGCGGTGTCCATCAACCATGCCGTCTTGAGCACCAGCAGCCGAAGCTGTTCGACCCGCACACGGGATTCGGCGATCCAGTCGCGGATCACGCCCTGCTCGGCCAGGGATTTGCCGAACGCGACACGGCCGGCGGCGCGCTGGCACATCATTTCGATGGCGCGCTCCGCGACGCCGATCGCGCGCATGCAGTGGTGAATGCGGCCCGGACCGAGACGTGCCTGGGCGATCGCGAATCCGCTGCCTTCTTCGCCGATCAAGTTCGACACCGGAACGCGCACATCGGTGAACCGCAACTCGGCGTGCCCGCCGTGGTCGTTGTCGTCGTAACCGAAGACCTCCATGCCGCGCAGCACCTCGAGCCCCGGGGTGTCGCGCGGAACGAGGATCTGTGACTGCTGGCGATGACGTTCCGAACTCGGGTCGGTCTTGCCCATCACGATGAAGATCGCGCAATTGGGATTCATCGCTCCGGTGATCCACCACTTGCGGCCATTGATGACGTACTCGTCGCCGTCACGAACGATGGAGAGTCCAATGTTGGTGGCGTCCGAGCTCGCCACATCGGGTTCGGTCATGGCGAAGGCCGACCGAATCTCCCCGTCCAGCAACGGCTCCAGCCACCGGCGCTGCTGCTCTTTGGTGCCGAATTCGTTGAGCACCTCCATATTGCCGGTGTCCGGGGCCGCACAGTTGAACACCGCGGGCGCCAATTGGATGCTGCGGCCGGTGATTTCGGCCAGCGGCGCGTACTGCAGGTTTGTCAGGCCCGCGCCCTTCTGCCCTGGAAGGAACAGATTCCACAAGCCGCGACGACGGGCTTCCACGCGCAGTTCCTTCAGCACCGGAACGCTGTCCCAGGCCCACCGGTTGTCCAGGGCGGCGAGCTGTTCGTGAAAGGTCTTCTCCGCCGGGTAGACGTGACTGTCCATGAACGCAGTCAGCTCGGCGACCATCTCGTTGGTCTTGGCGTCGTAAGCGAATTCCATGTCAGTTCTCCTTCAGTGCGTTGAGTCCGGCGTCGAGCAGGGAATGGACCGCGTCGCCCGCGAACGCGAACCCGTCGCCCACGGTCTGCCCGTTGACGTAGCGGTAGTGGATGCCTTCGAAGATGCCCGCCATCTTGAAGAAGGCCAGGCCCAGATAGAACCCGAAATCGCCGAGGCTGCGGCCGATTCCGGTGCTGTAGCGATCGATGATCTCCGGCTCGGACAGGAAGCCGGGCGCTTCGCTGACATCGGAGACCTCCGCGGTGCCCGATGCTGCCAGCCGCCCGTACGCCACCATCAACGCCAGATCGGTGAGGGAGTCGCCGATGGTGGCCAGTTCCCAGTCGATCACCGCAGCGGGACGATCGTCGGAATCGATCAACACGTTGTCCAGCCGGTAGTCACCGTGCACGATACCCGGCGTCGAGTCGGCCGGAACCCGTTGCGACAGAGCGTGATAGAGCTGCTCCATGACGGGCAGGTCCCGGGTGCGGGCCGCGAGGAACTGCTTGTGCCACCGACCGACCTGGCGCCCGAGGAAGCCTTCGGGCCGACCGAAGTCCGACAGGCCGACCGAAGCGGGATCGACGGAATGCACCGCGACGAGGGTGTCGACGAGCCGTTCGGAGATGAGCCGGGTGCGCTCGGCTCCCAGCGCATTCAATTCGGCCGCTTGCCGGTACGGCATGCCGTCGACCTCGGCCATCACATAGAAGGGGGCACCGAGCACAGATGCGTCATCGCAGAATCCGTACATGACCGGTACCGGAACCTCGGTTGGCGCCAGCGCCGACATCATCCGGTACTCGCGACTCATGTCGTGGGCCGTGGCGAGCAGCTCACCCACGGGCGGGCGCCGGACGATCCACGACGAATCACCGTCGGTGACACGGTAAGTGAGATTCGACTTGCCGCCGGCGATCAACGTCGCCGACAGCGTGGCACCGGCGCCGGGCACGGACGACGACAACCACGCGCCCAGCCGTTCCAGGTCCAGCCCCGGCAGATCGACATGTGTGTCGGCGACCATCAGACACCGCCGCCCAGGAGCACGCCACCGTCGATCGTCAACGTCTGGCCGGTCATCCAGCCGGCGTCCTCCGACAGCAGGAATGCCACAACCGAACCGATATCTTCGGGCACGCCAAGGCGTTTCAGCGGGTAGTTCGCACTCACCTCATCTTCGCGGCCTTCGTACAGCGCGGTCGCGAAACGGGTTTTGACCACCGCGGGAGCGACGGCGTTGACGCGGATGTTCGGGCCCAGCTCGACGGCCAGTTCCTCGGTGAGATGAATGACCGCGGCCTTCGAGACGCCGTAGAACGCGATGCCCGGGGCCGGACGCAGCCCGGCGATGGACGCGACGTTGACGATCGCTCCGCCGTGTTCGCGCTGCCAGGCTCGGTTCACCTTCTGCACCCAAGACAGTGCCGACAGCACGTTGACTTCCAGAATCTTGCGCGCGGCGTCCATGTCGATGTCCATGAGCGGCCCGTACACCGGGTTGATGCCGGTGTTGTTCACGAACAGGTCCGCGCTCCCGAAGGTCTCGAGCGCCTTTGCCACCACAGCATCCTGATGCTCTGTGTCGTCACCGCGGCCGGCCACGGCCAGAGCGACGTCCGGGCCGCCGAGAGATTCGACGGCAGCGTCGAGCGCTTCCAGCTTGCGCGCGGTGATCACCACTTTGGCGCCTTCGTCGACCAAACGCTGGGCAATGGCGAATCCGATGCCACGACTGGCACCCGTGACGATCGCGGTCTTTCCTTCGAATCGCGTGCTCATGTCAACTTCCTCATGGGGTTGGCGGTACACGGTCCCAAAGATGTGGGACACATAGGCGAAGTGTGCCACACTGGCACACAGGCACGCAATGTCCCATAATGGGTGGATGCCCGGAGTTGATTCAACGACGCCCTCCCCGCGATTGGGGACGGCCTTGAGCCGCCAGGCGGCCGTCGACGCGGCGACCCGGCTGTATCTGGCGGGCGAGCCCGTCGACATGTCAGCACTGGCCGCAGAACTCGGCATCGGCCGCTCGACCCTCTATCGGCTCGTCGGAAATCGGGAAGACCTGCTGGCCACCGTGCTGGCCGAAGCTACCGAACGCACCTTTCGGCGGACCGTCGCAGATATGGCCGCAGAGGCCGGACCCGACGCCGAACCGCCCGGCGGCACCGAGTACATCCTGAAGGTGATGGATCGCTTTCTGAATGCGGTCGTCGACGCGAAACCGCTGCAGGCAGTGTCACACCGCGAGCCGTTGTTGATCGTGCGGCTCATGCTGTTGCCCGGGCTCGTCGAGCAGACCGCAGGGCGCCTGGTCGGCGAACTCCTCGATGCCGAGGTCGCCGCCGGCCGGATGGAATTACCTTTGCCTACAGAGACTTTCGGGCTGGCACTCATCCGGATGTGCGACGCGCATCTCTACGCACCGCTCCTCGGTGGCGGCGCCCCCGAGATCGGGACGGCACTGGATCTGGTGGCCGCGCTTCTGGGCCACAGCCGTACCAGCGACTGACAGCCTCGGTGAGCAGCGGATTGTCGATGCGGGCCTTGTGTTTCCAGATTTCGACGTCCTGCACGAAGCCGGTCTACACCTCAGTGACCGACATGCACTCCTCCGTCGTTATCGTGATCGGCGCTCGACCAGTGCGGGCATCGGCGCGGTGAGTAGCCCGACCACCATCGCGATGATGTTGTCCCTCGCCTCGGCCTCGCTCAACGCACCGCGGACCGCGTCCCGGTGCTCGTCGACATGACGTTCGTGGTCGGCAAGCAGCGTGTACATGACCGAAGCCATCGCGGCCATACGCTGGCGCCGAAGGACTTCCGGTAGGTAATCGAGTGCACGCAGCAGCCGGGTGGTGAGGATTCGGGTGGCGGGCCACTGCTCGGCCGTGAGGGTGAGCTCGGCCATGACGGGATGGTTGCGGACGCGTTCAAGGAATCGTGCGTAGTGACTGGACCCGTCGGCATACGGGGTGTCGAACAGCGGCTCGACGAGGATGGCCACCAATGCGGTGATGCTGCCGTCGGACGCTCCGGCGCTTTCGTACTCGGCCAGCAGCGCCAGCCGCGCCTGCTCCAGTGGGGCTTGCCGATGACCGATGATGGCCTTGATCAAGCCGTCCCGAGATCCGAAGTGGTAGTGGACAGCTGAATTGTTTCGCTGCCCCGCGGCCACCGCGACGTCACGCAGAGAGACTTCCGGGCCGGATTCGGCAATCAGGCGTTCGCCCGCCAGAAGCAGCTGCGTGCGCGCATCGGGCCGACTCACAGGCCTGAGTTTATCCCTCAGGCTTCAGAATGCAATCACTAATGCTTGACCGCTTAAGCGATTGCGCTTACTTTTGAGACGTGCCGGCACCGTGCGCAGTTCGCCCTTCGGAAGGAACACCATGACCGTCTCGTACGGACCGATCTGCCAGATCGCCTGGGTCACAGACGATGTCGAGGCAACCGAACAGCTGCTGAGCAAGCAGTTCGGCGTCGGCGCATGGGTCCGGATGCCGGGCATTGAATTCGGGCCGCAGACCTGCCGCCTGCACGGCGAACCCGCGGACTTCACCGCCCATATCTCGATGTCGTACTCGGGCGACATGCAACTTGAGCTGATCCAGCCGGTCCGGGGTACGAGCATCTACACCGAATTCCTGGACCGCAGCGGGCCGGGCCTGCACCACGTGTGCTTCGAGCCGGGTGATTTCGACGCCGCCGTGACATCGGCACAGGACCAGGGCCTCGCCATTGTGCAGGAGGGCAGCATGTCCGGCGGACTGATGCGTTTCGCCTACATCGACGGGGCATCGGCCGGGGTGCCGTACATCGAACTCGGCGAATTCAGCCCCGAGATCCGCGCGATGTTCGAGCACATCAAGAAGACCGCGGCGGGTGTCCAATGATTCCGGAAACAGTAGCGGCGCAGAGTATTTCGTCGTTCTCCGATGACGTCGACGTTCTGGTCGTCGGGCTCGGCATGGCCGGCGGATGCGCCGCCGTCGAAGCTGCCGCGTCGGGTGCGCGCGTGTTGGTGCTCGAACGCGCGGCGGTGGCCGGTGGTACAACGGCAATGGCAGGCGGGCACTTCTACCTGGGCGGCGGCACCGAGATTCAGAACGCGACCGACCAGGCCGACTCCGCCGCCGAGATGGCCGCATACCTGACGGCGGTCTCGAACGACCCTGTGCCGGAGCTGATCAACGCCTACTGCGAGGGCAGCGCCGATCATTGCAGATGGCTGGAAACACTCGGGTTCGAGTTCGAGCGCAGCTACTACCCGCACAAGGCCGTCATCCAGCCGGAAACGCAGGGCCTGATGTACACCGGCAACGAGCAGGTGTGGCCGTTCCGTGAGCAGGCGGTGCCGGCGCCCCGGGGACACAAGGTTCCGGTGCCTGGCGACACCGGTGGCGCGGGAATGGTCGTCAAACTTCTCGTCGAGCGCCTCAGCGAACTTGGCGCGGAAATCCGTTACGAGACAGGCGTCTCCGCGCTCGTCGTCGAGGATGACCGGGTCGTCGGAGCTACCTGGAAGCACTTTGGTGAGACCGGCACCGTGCGGGCGAAGTCCGTCATTCTGACCACCGGCGGTTTCGTGATGAACCGGGAGATGCTCGCGCAGCACGTCCCCCGGCTGGCCGACGAGCGTGTCTTTGCCCTGGGCAGTACCTACGACGACGGCATCGGCATCCGCTTGGGTCAATCCGTCGGCGCCGCTACGAAATACCTGGACCAGGCGTTCATGACCGCCCCGGTATACCCGCCTGCCACACTCCTCACCGGCCTCATAGTGAACCGCAACGGCGACCGGTTCGTCGCCGAAGACTCTTATCACGCAAGAACTTCCGCTTTCGCCCTCGAACAGCCCGACTGCGTCGCCTATCTGGTCGTCGACTCCCGGCACGTCGAGATGCCGGCGATGCCGTTGGTTCCGTTGATCGACGGATGGGAGGACGTCGCCGAGATGGAATCGGCCCTCGGTATCCCGGCCGGCCGGCTGCAGTCCTCGCTCGACAGGTACAACGCGAACGCGGCGCACGGCAAGGACCCCGACTTCCACAAGGCCGCCAAATATCTGGAACCGCAAGACGTCGGGCCCTGGGCGGCTTTCGATCTGAGCTTGGGCAAAGCGTTCTACAGCGGCTTCACCCTTGGGGGGCTGGCGATTTCGGCTGACGGCGAGGTGCTTCGCGACGACGGCAGTGCCATCGCCGGGCTTTACGCCGCGGGCGCCTGTGCCTCCACCATTGCCCAGGACGCCAAGGGTTACTCCAGCGGCACTCAGCTGGGTGCCGGTTCATTCTTCGGCCGCCGGGCGGGGCGTGCCGCCGCCGTAGCGGCGAGCGCAGCGTAATCCCGGTAGCGTTGATCGCACGATGACCGGATCAGCCGACCTCCCCGCCGTCATGCCCGCCGCATTCATCGGGCACGGCAGTCCGATGAACGCCCTGGAACGCAACCGGTTCACGGCCGCCTGGACGGAGTTCGGACGGTCGGTGCCGCGGCCGCGGGCAATCGTGGTGATCAGTGCGCACTGGTACATCAACGCCACCGCGGTCACCGCCATGGCGCAGCCGCGCACCATTCACGATTTCTACGGTTTCCCGCAGGAGTTGTTCGACGTGCAGTATCCGGCGCCGGGACTGCCGGAGCTGGCCGATGAGATCGCCGAGACCGTCAAACCGACCTGGGTAGGCGCTGATCGGGACAGCTGGGGCATCGACCACGGCACGTGGTCGGTATTGGTGCATGCCTTTCCCGACGCCACCATCCCGGTAGTGCAACTGTCGATCAATGCCGAGAAGCCGCTGGAGGAGCACGTCGCCCTCGGCGCGCAGCTGGCCGAGCTGCGCAGCCGGGGCGTGCTGGTCGTCGGCAGCGGCAACATCGTGCACAACCTGCGCGTCATGAACCCACGGCTGCCCGACGGCGGATTCGACTGGGCCACAAGGTTTGACGACGCGGCAGCCGATCTACTGACCGGCGAGCCCGACCAAATCCTGCGACTGCGGGACCATCCCGATTTCGCGGCCGCCGCGCCGACACCGGACCATTTCATCCCGATGCTGTACTTCGCCGGGCTGTGTTCGGCCGCCGACACCACCGCGAGTGTGCTGATCGACGGCTACACCTACGGGTCGCTGTCGATGACGTCCTACACCCTGGCGTAAGACCCCCTCAGCACGTGCTGTTGGCGTCAACCTCTGTCGCCCCAGCGGGTTTCAGCGCCTCCTCGGCCGGGATGTAGGCATGGCGGTGGTTGAGGAATTGACGGTGCGCACTCTCGCCCACCAAGCTCCGCACCTCATTCAGGACCGCGCGCCGGCCCTGGTGTTGGTGCCGCAGCAGCCGCCCCGCGGAACCGAACAGTCGCGCCGGACTCAACACCTGTGACGGCTTCTCGCGATGCGTGAAGAGGTCGAGGAATCGTCCGATCTCCCCCTTCGCGTGCAGGTCGGCGACCATCTGCGAAAACACCGTCGGCACCGCGCCCGACTTACCCAGATCGTTGGCGAACCAGTAGTGATCGGCGAATTCACGATCACGCCAGCGGCCCCAGTGGCCCAGCGCCGCGTCTTGCTCGTCAGGCGAACCATTGGCCCCCCGAACGACCGCTGGAACCAGCGCATCGACTTGGGCGAACGCGTCGCTGATCCCCCGTCCCGCCGACGGATCCTTGAAGTGGCCGGCATCGCCGACGAGCGCCCAACCCGGCCCGGACGGTTCCCGGAAGAAGCCGGTCCAATGCAACATGCCGAAGTACTTGCTCACCCGCTGGGCGCCGGCCAGCGCCTCCGCAACCGGCTCGCAGCTCTGCGCGTCGGCCATGAAACACCCATCAAGGTCGTCGCGGAATCGCTGGAGCTGACCCAGCTCGGGGACGACGATCACCTGGTACAGACCCTCGTCGCAGGGCGCAGCAATCACGAATTTGTCGCCCCACCGGTGAAACACGTTGGACGGCACGGCCGGCATGTGCGCGCCACTGAAGAACGCCCAATACGCGAATCGCTGGCCGGTGACCACGTTGTATTTGCGGGCCGCAACGAGATTCCCGACGGTCGAGTTACGCCCGTCGGCGCCGATGACCAACCGCGCCCGGAGTTGGTCCTCACGGCCGTGGGTCCTCACCCGCACGCCCGTGACCCGGTTGCCGTCCTTCACCAATCCGGTGACCTCGGTCGCCATGCGCACCTGCGCCCCGGCGTCCTCGGCGGCTCCGGCCAGAATCGGGTCGAGCACCGTGCGCCGGACGGAAGCGCCACCACCAACGTCGCCGTTGCGCAGGGGCCACGGAGCATTGAACTGGAACCCGTCGGCGCGGGAGTTGGACCGCATGGTGAACGGTGCGCCGGTCGCCCGCAATTTGTCCGTAACGCCCAGGCGATCGAGGAACGACAGGCCGTCGGTCTCGAAGATGTGCGTCGAGAGCGTGTCGCGGGGAAACGTCGCCCGCTCGACGACAGCGACGTCGAGTCCCGCTCTGGCCAGCATCGCGGCCAACGGTGAGCCGGCACAGCGTGCGCCGACGACGATGACGTCAAATCCTTGGGCCAACATGGTTGCTCCCGGAGATCGCACTGCGCCGAGGCGGGCCGCACCCGGCGCAGCTGGAAAAAGCGTACGCCGCACCAAGCGCGAGGTACAGCAATTCTTCAGGAGCTTGCCCTGCTCACCTCGAGCCGATCTTCGCCGGTTTTATCACGCGTGCGTAAATGCCGCCGCGCGCTAGACCCCTTGTTCCACAGCAACTCTGGCGTGATTGCGCTGCCGTGCGGTTGTGGTTGTCCCGTAGCCGTTGACATCAAATCCTTTGCCGGCCAACCACAAAGATATGCCTGCCGCACCAATAGCTAGACCAATCCGGGTCCGGGTGACGACGACGGCGGCGCAGACACCGGCGGCACCGAACTGGGCGGCTGCAGCCCATAGCCCGCCTGCGGGCCAGGTGGCGTGCCGAACGTCTGCGGCGGTCCGGGCAACGCGCCGTAACCCGGGGCTTGCTGGCCGTAGCCCGGCAGCGTCCGAGTCGAGCCGGTAAGAAGCCTGGACGTCACGAAAGCCGCTGCCTCGTCGGTGTACTCGGGGACGTAGCCCTGCGTATGCCCACTCCAGGAGTTGCCCGAACCCGCGTGACAAATCGGGTCGGCGGGGTTACACAGGTCAATCGCCTTGGCGCTGAGCGGCGAATTCTGGGTCGGCGGAGCGCCGTCGGTACGGTCGGCCTGATTGCCGAAAGTGGCCACCGCGGCAATGCTTTTCATGTACTCGGGTGGCAGCGGGCTACCCCAGTTGATACCGGAGAAGCCGGCCACGATGTTGACCACACTCGCGCCTTGCGAGTAGCCGCCCAAGACGATCTTGGTGTCGGGACAAGCGGCCGCGGTGGATTTGATGTGGTCAATCGCGTTCTTGGCACCCTCGCCACTGTGTCGCTGCGTGATGGTGGCCTTGTAGTCGACGGCGTAGGACCTGATGACCAAGCCGCTCGCCTGCTTGCGCAACGCATCGACGAGGGCGTCACCCACCCGCCCCATGCCCGCCGGCTCATCAGTGCCGCGCGCGAAGATCACTTCGGCATCGGGGCAGTCGTCGGCAGCAGCGACCGGAGCCGCACTCGTGGTGATGAGCGGGGCCGCGACGGTCAGCAGCGCCACCGCGCCAGCAACGCCCGAGCTACGTAGGCGACGAAATAGCATCCCTGCATCCTACCCGCACACAGGAAAGTACGACAAACCGTTGACCTGCAACTATGTGTTCACCAGCAATCAGATACCCACTGAGACGTCCCGTTTCCACGCGTTTCCGGCAAAGCCTGCCGGCCGATTTCCGGCCCCAAGCAGCGAGGCCACGTGCTGGCCGGCTGATCGCCAATGTTGTCACGGTGCAGCCGAACTGTGCGGAATCAACGCCAGCACATAGATCGCCACCACCGCCGGCGGCGCCAGCAGCGGTAACCACGGCAGATCGATGTTCACCGCGGTGGCAACCACCCCGGCGAGTGTGAACCCGAGCATCGCGATCAATGTCGGCCGGGTCATGGTCACCACCCCGGATCCCACGGCGTGCCGCAACAACAGGTACGCGGTCGCCGAAAGTCCCGACAGCGCAGCGAATACGGGCGGTGCGTCGGCCATGGCCAACACGACCACCGTGAGTAATACGGCGCCGGTGGCCGCCGTCCGAACCAGCAGTCCGGCGCCCACCGCCGCCAGCGCCACCATGGAGAGGACGACGGCTGTGCCATGGGCCGGCGCACCCGCCACCGCGACCATCAGCACCCCGAATCCCATCGACAAGATCCGGGCGCCCGGCTGTCCCCACCCCGCCGTCTCGGTCGTCATCGCATCACCGCCCCGCGGCCCGTCGGCGCACCGGCATCAACCGCAGCGCCTGATCGAGGGTGGCAGTCGAAGGCCACGGCACCACATCGACGCCGATGATGCCCATATCGCGGTACATCGCGTGCCGCTGCAGCGCCCACATGCGCGCCACGGTCGGCGCCTGGTCGTCGTCGAACGGCGGGCCCTCAAGGACGTCGACAGCGACGACGGCGTGCCTGCGGCTCCGTAACTCGGTGAGCGCCAGCGCGAATGCGGTGTCGAGCAACGTCGAGAAGGCGAACACGATCGCGCCCGGCGGCACGGCAACGCGCGGCGCCAATGTGCCCGTGGTGATTTCGTATTCGTTCCCCACGCACAACGCGGCGTCGAGGACGCGATAGAACTGGCGCTGACCGATGTCCGCACTGATCCACCGGGGCCGAGCGCTACCGAGCGCGACGATGCCGGCGCGGTCACCGTTTCGTAATGCGCTCTGCACCACCTGGGCGGCGCCCAGCACGACCCGTTCCAGCGCGGCCGAGGCCGGCCCGGGAGGTTGCATGCTGGTGTCGATCAGGACGACGACGTCCGCAGCACGGTGGGTCAGGCGTTCCGTGACATGCAGCCGGCCCCGGCGGGCGCTCACCGGCCAGTTGATGGTGCGCAGCTGATCGCCCGGCAGGTAAGCGCGGACGTCGGCGTACTCGACGCCCGGACCGACGTGCCGGGTGAGATGCGTGCCGAGCCGGTCGGGCAATTCGATGCGCGGGATCGGAGTCGATTGTGGCGGGGCGACGGGAAATACGAAGACCTCGGCGGCATCCACGGTGCCGGTCCCGGCCAGCAGCCCGCCGCCGGCCACCGCGTCGACCCTGGCCCGGATCGGATATCGGCCCCAGCGCTCGGCCGACACCGCGACCGTCTTCGCCTGTGCAGAACTGCCTTCGAGCGGCTCGACCTGCATTCCAGGTACTGCCGACACGATGACCTCGCACGCGATGGTCGGCGGATCCGTCGTCGTCCACACCGACAGCTGGGTCTCGTCGGCCTCGAAGCACCGTGTGAGAGTGGGCCGCCCGTGTACGTACACCTTGGCGGACGGGCGCTGCCAACTGATCGAGCAGAGCACCCCGAGCAGGGGCGCCGCGAAGGCGACGAGCTGCCACCGGCCGAGCACGGCCGCGGCGAGGGCCACACCCGCACACGTGGCGATGGCCTTCGTGAGCGATGATGCCTGCCAACGTAATTCGACTTGCCGCGGCTCAGTCGCATTCGTCACGAGGACCCTCCACGGGTCCGTGGCACGGGCAGGCGTTGCAACAGCTGCGCCACGATGTCCGACCCGTGGACACTGCGCACCCACATCTCGGGCTTGAGGCTGATCCGGTGCGAAATGACCGGAATGGCAAGAGATTTGACGTCCTCTGGGATCACGTAGTCCCGCCCGAACAACAGGGCACGCGCCCGCGCCAGTTGAACGAGATCGAGCTCCGCCCGGGGGCTGGCACCGACGACCACCTGCGGATGATTGCGACTGGCCGCGGCCAGCGACACCACGTAGTGCAGCACGTCGTCGTGCACTGTGACCTGCTCGACCGACTCCCGCATGGCGAGCAGGTCGTGGGCATCGACAATCTGATTGACCGTCGGTTCGGCCGAACCACGTTCGAGACGGCGACGCAGCATCACCGTTTCGTCGGCGCCCGACAAATACTTCAGCTCGACCCTGACCGCGAACCTGTCAAGCTGCGCCTCCGGCAGCGGATAGGTGCCCTCGTACTCGATGGGGTTATCGGTAGCGAGAACGATGAACGGCGCCGGCAGCCGGTGGGTTTCGCCGTCGATGCTCACCTGGCTTTCCGCCATGGCCTCCAGCAGCGCGGCTTGTGTCTTCGGCGGCGTCCGGTTGATCTCGTCACCCAGCAAGAGATTGGTGAAGATCGGCCCGCGCCGGAACTCGAACCGCCCGGACTGCATGTCGTAGATGGTCGAGCCGAGCAGGTCGGCGGGCAGCAGGTCCGGGGTGAATTGCACGCGGGTGAACGACAGGCCCAATGCTCGGGCAAAAGACTTGGCAATCAACGTCTTCCCCAGCCCGGGGAGATCCTCGATGAGGACGTGACCGCCCGCCAGCACGGCAGTCAGGATGAGGGTGAGCGCGGAGCGCTTCCCCACCACCACTCGTTCGATCTCGTCGAGCACCGCCTCGGAGTGGGCCGTCGTCAACTCGGCGGGCATCGTCATAGCCGCTCCAATCGGTGCAGGATTTCGTCGAGGGTGACTCGGCCAGGGCCCGGCTCGCCACGAGCGGAACGGAGAACGTTCTGCGGATCCACCCACTGCCACAACTGATCCCCGAAGACCATCCGACCGGTGGCCTGCATCGCGGCCGGATCCCTGGACTGCTGCGTACCGGTGGCCATGAAGAACTCCCGCGCCAGCGTCGGCCGCAGGTGATGGTCCCAGTCACCGCGGGTGGATTCCGACCACTGGATCAACGTCTGGGTACGAACGATCCAGTCCCGCAACGACTCCTCGGCGTCGTTCGCAACCGACTCACCTGGCACAGGCCCCCGGTCGGCCAGCCGGCGGCGAACGGCCAGCAGGACCAGTACCGCCGCCGCCACAGAGACCCACGCAACCCCACGACGATCGCCGAGCAGAAGCGCCATCAGCTCCGCTCCTACCACGAGCGAAACACCCACGATTGCAAGCCTCTTCATGCCAGGCTCCGCAGCTCGGCGAGCACGCGGCGAAGCGCCTGCGCGGCAATCTCACGATGACGTTCGGTCATGACGTGCGGGCTGAACCGTGCCTCGGCGAAGAGGTCAACGAGTTCGGTTGCGCTGCCGGCGTGTAGCGCGTGGTGTTCGACAGCCCGCGCCAGCACTTCCGAAGGGGTGTCGGAATCTTGCGGTTCAGCGCCGGGAGCGTCCGCGAGGGCACGCTCCATCGCGGCATAGCAGGCGATGATCGACTCGCGTGGGCCCCGACTGCGATCGTCGATCGCGGCAAGACCGAATTCCGCGGCCCGCGTAAGGGTTTCCGGTGTGGACTCACCGATCATCGGGTCCTGGCGGTCAGCGACCGGCGACAGCAGCTCGGCGGCGCGCCGGCTTCTGCGGACCATGACACCGCCGGCAACCCAAAGCAGCACCATCGCCACGGTGGCGGCGAGGAGGTAACCGAAGACGCTGGGTTCCCGTTGCCGAGGCGTCATCGGCGGCGGTGTGGGTGACGGCGGCGGCGACGGCACTCCGGTCATCGGCACTCTGTTGTGCGGGGGTTCCGTGAGAGGCAGAACGGGCAGTTGCAGCAGCTGCAGATGCGAGAACAAGACGACAATCGCCAGCCAGACCAGGAACGCTCCGACGCCGATCAGCAGCAGGCGGCGTACCGGCTTCCAGGTGAGCTTGCCGTCGACCGAGCCCGGCAGCTGAAAGGGTGCCGAGGCGCCGGCCGTCCTCGGGCGACGGAGCGACGCGATGAAGGCGATCGCCACGATGATCACCGAGACGATGAGCAGGGTGTCGATGCCAACCTGGCTCGCAGCGCTGTTGGCCGGCTTCTCGTGATGTGCGTGATCGCCCCCCGGCAGGTGTCCGCGCAACGCCAGGGCGCTGACGAACAGCAGTGCGATCAGCGCGACCACACGCCCCGACGCCTTGTCGATACCGTTCATCGGTACACCGCTCGATCGTTTGCCCTAACTCCATCGTGGCACGCAGTGGCCAATCCCGGGGCAATACTTCGAGGCCGACGGCCGCGCCGTTGCCACCCACGGCCGGAGAGATCGGCCGAGCTGAGCGCAATCGCCTGATCAGCACCGCATCAGGCGTCGACGGATATCTGATTTCTTCCCGCTGCTTTGGCCTTGTAGAGCGCCTTGTCTGCCGACTCGACCAAGTCCGTCAACCGCGACCGCGTTCCGCCTGCCGCGATCCCGAAACTGGCTGTCACACTGATGATCTGACTACCGACATCGACAAATTGCCCGGCCACTCGAGTCCGAATCGTTTCGGCCCAGACGACCGCCTCATCCAATCCAGTGCCCGCGAGGAGGACGGCGAACTCCTCACCCCCGATGCGGCCAACAGTCTGACCATCGCGCACAGAATCGGTCAGGATCCGAGCGATCGCGATCAGTACCCTGTCGCCGGCGGAATGGCCTGCGGTGTCGTTGACAGCCTTGAAGTGATCCACATCCGCCACGATCAACGTAGAGCGATCGGCGGACCTGAGCATGGTCTCCGCCTGGCGGTTGAAGCCGCGGCGGTTGAGCAGACCGGTCAGCTCGTCGCAGTCGCGCTGGAACCGTAATTCCCGTGCGATGTCGATGACCGTCACCGCCAGCATCGTGACCATGACACCTGGCAGCACAATCGTGCTGGACACGATCAGGCACAACTCAAGACCGGTCCTCATGTAGGTGTCGAGGTCGGCCTGCGTCACGATCTCGCGTGGAATCGGCGAGAACGGCGCCACGATCACTGCGATGCCAAGGGCGAACGCGCATGCCGCTGTCGCTGCGAGTGCGGCCCAATTCGGTCCCGTTCGCGGCATTCGCGTCCGGAGCCGACGGATGACCACGAGCAGCAGCAGCGCCGTCAACAGGTTCTGGGTGACAATCCGACCGACCAGCAACGGTGAGACATAGGCAAAGAACCAGACCATCAAAACCATCGGGACCAGATAGGCAAGCGCCGCCGCACGCGGCAGCCGATCCCCCACCCGCCTCAACAGACCGTCGGCCAGCAGGAGCATCGCGACAGGAAACAAGACTCCATGGATCGAGGAGGCCAGCGCGGCCGGCAACCCCACCGACAGGGCAACTGTCGCGGCGATGTAGCAGCCGATGGCTCCGGCAAACACGAGAGCGCTTGTCCGCTGACGGTCGATACTCCACAGGACGACAAAGAGCAGCCCGGTACCGGCCATCGCAAAGGAACCCAGGTTTACCGCCAGCAACCAGTCTTGCGACACGACCGCCCTCCTCGCTGGTGACACCAGCAACGATCAGCCGGACGTCTCCTGCAAGACTAGACGCAGGTTTCGCGCGAGGCCGGGCGACTACAGCAACGCCCGCTGTGAGTAGTGCGCTACAGCTCCAGGCACACCACCGGGCGGGGGTTCGGCCCCGGAGAAAGCGACTGCGGGCGCGGCGTGGCCGCCGAGCGTGGGGGTTGTGGGCAACACCGCGCCGTATGGACGGCGCACTCCCCCACACCCGGCGGCGGCTTCGCCTACGGGCGTTGGGTCACAGCACGTAGAGCATTTCCTGGTAGGTCGGCAGCGGCCACAGATCGTCGGCGACGACGCCTTCCAACGTGTCCGCAGCTGCGCGCACGGCGTCCATCTTCGGCAGCAGGGTCTGTGCGTGCGCGGCCTCTTCGGCGGCGGAATCACCGCCGTGTTCGGCCAGGGCCGCCTTCAAAGACGCCAGTGCCCCAGTCAACTCCGAGATCGGCGCACTGACGCTCTCAAGCAGGGTCATGTCGGGGGTCAGCCCCGCCGCTTTCAGTGCGGCCACGTTCTGCGCCAGCTCGGTCTGGTAGCGGAGCGCAGCCGGCAAGATGACCGTCGACCCGAGCTCCAGTGCCAGTTTCGCCTCGACACCGACGGTGAGCGCATACATCTCGTATCGGACCTCTTCGCGGCTCTTCAGCTCGCGCGCGCTGAACACCCCGTATTTCTCGAAGACTTCGATCGCCTCCGGAGTCGACAGCTGCGGGATGGCATCCAACGTGGTCTTGAGGTTGGGCAGGCCCCGCGCCGCGGCCTCGATCTGCCAATTCTCGGAGTAGCCATCGCCATTGAACACGACGGCACCGTGCTCGGTGATGATCTCGGTGAGCAACGTCTGGACCGCCGCGTCAAAGTCTTCCCCATCGCCGACGGCCTTCTCCAGCGCCGAGGCCATGTAGTCGAGCGAGTCGGCCATGATCGTGTTGAGGACGATCATCGGGACGTTGATCGTCTGCCCCGATCCGGGCGCTCGGAATTCGAATCGGTTGCCGGTGAAGGCAAATGGGCTGGTGCGGTTCCGGTCGCCCGGGTCGGTCGGCAGCACCGGCAGGGTGTCAACGCCGATGATCATGCTGCCCTTGCCTTTTGACGACGTCGCCGCACCTTTGGCGATCTGCTCGAAGACATCGGCGAGCTGGTCTCCGAGGAAGATCGAAATGATCGCCGGCGGTGCCTCATTGGCTCCCAAACGGTGGTCGTTGGTTGCCGAGGCCACCGAGACACGCAGTAGTCCGCCGAACTTGTGGACGGCCCGGATCACCGCGGCACAGAACACCAGGAACTGGGCATTCTCGTGCGGGGTGTCACCGGGCACCAGCAGACTTCCGAACTGCGCGTTGCCCATTGAGAAGTTGACATGCTTGCCGGATCCGTTGACGCCGGCGAACGGCTTCTCGTGGAACAGGCACTCCATACCGTGCTTCTTGGCGATCTTGCGGAACACCGTCATCAGCAGCTGCTGGTGGTCAGCGGCAATGTTGGCCCGCTCGAACATCGGCGCGATCTCGAATTGCCCTGGGGCGACTTCGTTGTGACGCGTCTTGGCCGGAATGCCGAGCTTGAACAGCTCACGCTCGGTGTCCATCATGAAGGCCAGCACCCGGTCGGGAACGGACCCGAAGTAGTGGTCGTCGAATTCCTGTCCCTTGGGTGGTTTGGCGCCGAACAGGGTGCGACCGGCGTTGATCAGATCCGGGCGCGCCAAGAAGAAGTGGCGGTCGACCAGAAAGTACTCCTGCTCCGGGCCACAGAATGACACGATCGGGTCGAAATCCTTGTGCCCGAACAACTTCAGAATGCGCGCCGCCTGGGCTCCCATCGCCTGCTGGCTGCGCAGCAGCGGCGTCTTGAAGTCCAGCGCCTCACCGGTCATCGAGACGAACACCGTCGGGATGCACAACGTGTTCCCGTTGGGGTTCTCGAGGATGTAGGCGGGGCTGGTGACGTCCCAGCCGGTGTAGCCGCGTGCCTCGAAGGTGCTGCGCAGGCCACCGGAGGGGAAGCTCGACGCATCCGGCTCGCCTTGGATCAGCGTCTTACCCGCAAATTCCGCCAGGGTCTGACCGTCTGACACCGGCTCCAGGAAGCTGTCGTGCTTCTCCGCGGTGAGCCCTGTCATCGGATAGAAAACGTGCGCGTAGTGGGTGGCGCCCTTGGACAGCGCCCAGTCCTTCATCGCCGACGCCACCGCGTCCGCGACCGCCGGATCCAGCTTCGCGCCCTTCTCAATGGTGGCGACAACGGACTTGTACACAGACTTGGGCAGGCGTGACCGCATCTCGGCGATGCTGAAGACGTTGGCCCCGAAGATTCCACCGGGCTCCTCACCCGGCACGAAACTGACGGCTGGAGGCACGTACGCCTCGACCATGTTGATCGCCTGCAGGCGTACGGCATTTCCGCTCAAGGCAGTTCCTCATTCATCACGATCGCCCGCTTCGTTACGGACGGCTGACCGCCAACGCTAGAAACACCTCATGGCGAATCTGTTACACGCGCGTCAACGTGGCAATTCGTCTGCGGCGTTTTTGCCGCCCAAACACGGTCCCGACGCGACGGTAAGGAGGCGGGCCGGATTGGTGTGCAGTAGGGCATCCAGGTCTGCGGCGCTCACTCCTCGGGCAGTCAACAGCTTGATGAATGCGGTGCCGAGGTAGGTATAGCCGTACTGTCCGTGGGTTTCGGGATTGAGCGCCACCTGTGATCCGACAAGGTCGTGGGACAAGACGATACGGTCCCGGTGGCCGTCGGAGATGAGCGTTGCGAGCCAATCCGCCCGGGTTTCATCGGAGCGGAAGAACGTGCGTTTCGTGAACTCCCCATTGGCGGCCGGGAGCCGATACGGTGCGCGGGCGTCCCAGAACTGCTTGCCGACGGAGTCCAAGGCGATGCAGACCCCGCGCCCCAGAACTGCGCGGACGTAGTCGAGGTCGGTGTGGTTGTCCATGTGGCCGATCACCACGCGGGAAAGGTCCATCCCTTCGGCGGCGATGATGTCGACCTGCTCCAGGGCCATGGTCCCGTGGGTGGTGTGCGTGGCCAGTGTCAGGCCGGTGGCCGCCGCGGCGCGCGCCGCGGCCCGGAGTCCTTTGGCGTCGTGATCGGTCACGACATTCTCACTGGTGGGTTGCTCGCCGATGATGCCGGCACGGATACCGGTGTCACCGATTCCCGTCCGGGCATCGGTGATGAATCGTTCGGTCAGTTCGTCGACGGATGCATCGCGGACCCATTGTGGACTGAATTCGCTTCGATACGTTGCCGTTCCGGTGACGATGTGCAATCCGGTCCGCTCGGCGATCCGCTGAAGGAGCGTCACGTTGTGGCCGTGGGCGTCGCGGCCGACGTCACCGTATGGGCTCAGATCAACGACCGTGTCGAAGCCAGCGTCGCGCAACCCAGATAGTGCAGTGACAGCTGCGTCGACCTGGAGCTGTTCGAACTCGATTCGGCCAAGGAGTCGGCCGCTGACCCAGGGCCCCGCGTGCGTCATGAGGAGATGCTCGTGAAAAAGGACCCGTCCCAGCGCTGCTGGCTCGATAGGACCGCATACAGATTGGACCGCCGACATGGTGGGATACTAACTGGGCGTTTTATTTGTCCAGGTCAGGCGATTCAGCAGCGCCCGGAACGGCACATCAATTGCGCCGAGTTTCAGCAGTCACGCAAGGTTTTGTCCCCGAGGTGTTCCCAACGGAACATTCTGGCGCACCCGTCTCGACAGCCACTTAAGCAGAGGCCGAGGCGATGAGTTTCGCAGCGAGTTCGCCTCTGTATAGGTGCAACTCACCGCGCCCATCAGGTGGCCTCGATCGGCGACTTCCGCTCATCGGCCATCACAAAGGAGATCGAGAAATGACTACAACCGCGGCTGGTAAATCGCGCGCATTGACGTTGTTCCTGCGAATTTACGGTGTTCTCACGCTCGTGATATTCATCTCGCTATTCGTCGGAGTCGCGGTTGAAAGTCCAATTCTGGCTGAACAGGGAGGACCGCTGAACTGGACCATATGGAATGACGTCAAGGCCGGAAACGAAATGAACCACGTACCGCTCATGTTGTTCGTTGTCTACATCGTGTGGGGTGTGTTTTTCTTTCTTGCCGCGCGCAATCCGACAGAGTATGGATCATTCCTCTCGTTCACTGCCTGGGCCAACCTGGCCCATGGCGTACTCATGATCGGCCAGACGCTCATGGATCTCGATCGCTACTGGAGCAAGTTCCTCACCGACATTCCGTTCATCCTGATTCTTCCTCTGGCGATCTATTTGTTGCGATCAGCCTGGATGACCACCAGTTCCGAAACAGCTCAGGCCCACCAACCCGCCCACGAGCACTGAAGCCCGAGTCTCGAATTCGATCCGAAAGGGTTGCTGATGAAACGGCCGTCACGGACATCACGGCGAAATACAACTATCGGACCCCAGGTCCCCGATCGAGCGCGCCAGGGCTCCACCGATCGCGACCTTCCCCGTAACCGATGAGTTCGACGATCACGCGGCGGTTGTTTGAGGCGGATCAATCTGATGACCGTGAGGAGGACGTGGAGATGGACACGACGACGGTTCGGTGGGGGGTTTGACTGTGGGGGTTTCCGGGTCGGCGTGATGGATCAGATCTTCAACTCGCGGTTCTCGCCGACTGCAGCGATGCGGGCGAATTACCTTGGCGCCGTTGCGGCCGGCGCCGATTCGTTCTGGGTGGGCGATCACGTGAGTTCGGTGTTCGCCCGTTCGATCGCCACATCCGAACACATGGGGGCTGCCAGGTTGGTGCCCGACATCGACGCCATTCTGGAGCCGTGTACGACGCTGGGGCAGATGGCCACGCTGAATCGGTGGGGGCGGCGGCGGCTCGGGGTGGGGGTGACCGATCCGGCCCGCCGCAATCCGGTGGTCACCGCACAAGCCGCCGCGACGCTGCACTTACTTACGCGCGGGCGAGCGATACTCGGCATTGGCACCGGTGAGCGGGTAACCCACGAACCCTACGGAGTGGATTGGACCAAACCGGTGGCTCGGTTGGAAGAAGCCCTCGCCACTATCCGGGCCCTATGGGGCTCCGGCGGCGAACTCGTCTCACGGGATTCGCCCTATTTCCCTCTCCGCGATGCCTTGTTCGCGCTCCCGCCGTATCAGGGCAAGTGGCCGGAGATTTGGATTGCCGCCCACGGACCGCGGATGTTGCGGATCGCCGGCCGGTATGGCGATGCCTGGTTCCCGGAGGGGGCTGGTGTAACGCGCGCGCACGGCTACGCCGAACGTCTGGACGTGGTGCGAAGTGCGGCTTCTGATGCCGGGCGGGATCCACAGGCGGTTACACCGGCCGGCACAGGATTCGTGGTCACCGGACTCAATCGCGATCAGGTGGACGAGGCGCTGGACAGCGACGCTGTGAAGTCCGCGGCCCTGCTGGCAACTGCCGAAATTTGGGCGCGCCACGGCGTCCAGCACCCGCTTGGCGCGTATGCGACCGGCGGACACGACATCATCCCGCAACTCCTCGACGAACACACCGTCTTGTCCTATACGAAACAGGTGCCCGCATCATTGATGAGGGAGCTAACCCTCAATGGACGACCATCTGAGGTGATCGAGCAGGCCGCGGAGTACCGCGACCAAGGACTTCGGTATCTCGTCATCGCCAACATCGGCGTCCTGCAGCCAAGCCTGTCGCAGGGCATGGCCTCGAACTTGCAGTTCACCAGGGTAATCCGCGGACTCAAGAGGCTGTGAACCACTACCCCACAGGTGGTTTCATCGCTATCAGTCCGCATACGGGCCATCGGAACACGGAATCATTGCGCTTCCACAATGCGCTTGAGGCCGCTCAGCATCGTCGACCAGTTCGCCGACGACCGTTCAGCCTCGTCGGCAGTGGCGTTGTTGTCCTGAGTGAGGGAAACGCGGGTCTGGCCACCGTCCTCGTCGAGGTCGTAGCTCAGGGTGTGGTAGTTCTCCGGCTTGTCGGGTTGCCCCGAGAGTGAGCTGAAATGTGTCATCTGCAGCAGGCGTCGCTCGTCGACCTCGATGATTTCGCCCTTGTCCTCGAACGCTTTTCCGTTGAACTCCCCACGCCATACGATGGCGCTGCCGGGCTGCCAGTCGGTCTCCACTCGGGCGCCGAAAAAGTATTGCGCGACCGTGTCCGGGTCGGTCAGTGCATTCCAGACGCGTGCCGCAGGCGCGGCGATCGTAACGTTTGCCTTGGCAAGGAAATCCGACATGGTGCACTCCCTTCAACCATCAATATATGATTCAGTCATATATTTCCATGGCAGCACTCAGCCGCCGCGATGTCAACCCTGGAGCGAGTTCATGGCACATCCAAGCGACGACGACCGGCTCGCGAACCTGCTGGGCGCGGTGGCGCTGGGCCTGTTCGACACCGTGGGCGACATCGCCTCCGCCAACGACCTCGACATCACCGCAATGGCCGCTCTGGTATCGCTCGCCGACCTCGCCCGCTCTACTTCCGTTCAGGGCCTCAGCCAGCTCATCGGGATCAGTCATTCCGGCACGGTGCGACTGATCAATCGGCTCGTCGAGGCCGGACTTGTTGAGCGCCAACCAGGTCCGGACGCCCGCACGCTCGCCGTCGCGCTCACCCGCCGCGGCCGCTCGGCCGCTGCCCGGTTACGCACGAGCCGCCGCACCGCGATAGTTGCCACCCTGTCGGGGATGAGCGCGCAACAACGTGATCAGCTCGCCGACACATGCGAGCAGCTGATCGTGAATCTGACCTCAGCGCGACTGGCCACACGTCGGGCGGGCGGCCAACCCAGCGGAGGGGCCTTGTGCCGGCTCTGCGACCCGAACAGCTGCGGCCGTCCAATGGGCCGCTGCCCTGCCGCCCGCACGGCCGCCCAGGCGCTCGGCTGACTTCTGCCTCGGCGGCAGGTTCGTCCGTGTCCGCGCCCCCGGGTTTCAGTCCAGTTGCCTGACACTGGCGGCGGTGACGAGATAGCCGTCCTTCCAGCGGGCTTCGTGGGAGCGGCGAACTTGGTCAGCGCCCGAGTGATCGCTGACGCGGTTACGCACTGAGATGAGCGTCCCGCGGCGGTTCGAACACGGTGCGGTGGTCACGAATGAACGCCTCGATCGACTGGGGCGGTGTGCCGCCGATTGTTTCCACCACCTCGGTTACCACATCGAATTCGCCGTTTTGGTGACTGACGGCCACATGTGAGAGGTGCTCGATCAGGTAGGGCGACATCACTGGAATCGTGGACAGGATTTGGCGCCAGCGCTCAACGGGGATGTCCACATATTCCACGCCACGGTCCAGAACACGGCTGAAAACGCCGGCCTGTTCGGTCATCGTCAACGCCGCCGGCCCGGTGGGCACGTATGTCTTGCCGTGGTGTGGGGAAGGATCGGTGAGGATACCGACGGCGACACGCGCGATGTCTACACCCGAGATGGGTGCGTGACGCCCCTGGCCGTAGGGCAGATACATCTTGGCCTCAGTGCCAACGGTCGGGGCGGCGACGTTGAACAGATTCTCCAGAAAGAACGGCGGCCGCAAGTGCGTGACACCAATTCCCGACCAGTCGAACACCCGCTCAGCCAGCCAGTGCTGGCGCGCGGCCGGGCTGCCGTGATCGGGGCGCGCCGTGATTTGGGACATATTCACAATCGACTGCAGACCAGTCCGTGTTCCCACGACGGCGAAGTTCGCAGTCGCCAAGAGCAGGCCATCGGCGAGCGGGTAGGTGAAGTATGCGTGCTGCACCCCATCGAGCGCGGTCTGCACGTCACTGAAGTCGTGCAGATCGCCGACGGCCAGCTCGGCGCCAAGTGCTTTGAGCTGCTCGGCACGCGCATCGACTTTTCGAACGAACGCCCGAACATGTAGCCCGCGCGCCAGCAGTTGCCGCGCCACGTGGTTGCCGGTGGCCCCATGGCTACCACCGGCACCGACTATCAGGTAACGCGTCGAATTCGACTGTGCCATTTTCATTTTCTTCCTATCGTTGAGCAATCCGGTCACCGATATAGAGGCGATACGGTCCGCTAATTCATCGCTTCTCGCGATCCGTCGCCCCATGACCGAGGGCCAATCAGTTGCAACGGCTGGCCGGTAGCTCGAAGCGATCTAGCGCCGCGATGTCCTGAAATGCCACCACACGCGAAACCCCTTGTGCCGCAAGTGTAAGCACGTGCAGCGAGTGGAGCTGTTGTTGGCCATCTCGGGGGCCTGCGTACAACGCCATTGCAGGCTGCCCGTTGGCCGACGTCCGGATAACCGACATCTTGCCCAGCTCGAGCATCCGCGCTCCGAGGAATGTACCGATGGCCTCCCGCCCCCGAAACCAGGTGAGAAACGGCGGCATTTCAAACGCCGCATCCTCGCTGAGCGTCGCGATCAGCGCAGCGACATCTGCGTTCTCAAACGCTGCAACGTAGCGTTCAAGAAGCTCACGTTGCCGGGCCTCCGACGGTTCGGTGACCCGGTCGTGGTCTGCCGGCAGCCGTGCGCGCGCACGCTGCAAGGCGCTGTTGACCGCCGCGACTGACAAATCGAGCTGTGCGCCAACTTCGGACGCGCTCAGGCCCAACACATCACGCAAAATCAGCACTGCTCGTTGGCGCGGTGGAAATCCCTGCAGCGCAGCAACGAATGCCAGCCGTATCGTGTGCCGTTGCGCCACCACCGCGCCTGGCTCCCCGAGGGTCCCGGTCAGGACCGAATCAGGCGCAGGTTGCAACCACGCCAGCTCTGCTGAGCCCCGAACCACCACGGACAGGTCCCATGTGGGCGCGCTGAGATCCGACGGCAGCGGGCGCCGGTTACGTCGCTCGATACCTTTGATGAAAGCGCGGGTCGCAATGCGGTACAACCACGTTCGCAGAGAGGAGCGACCTTCGAAACGATCGTAGGCACGCCACGCCTCCAGATACACGTCCTGCACGATGTCCTCGGCGTCATCGAGCGAACCCAGCATGCGATAGCCATAGGCGATCAGCTCCCGGCGAAACGGCTCGGCCAACTGCCCGAAATCCTGACTGTCGCCAACGGTGGTGGTCATGTTCCTCCGGTGTCCCGTCCTTCACCAAATCAATGAGGCGCTGGCGCAACTGAATTCACCGCTTGAGCGGAGGCCGGCGCAAACTGTTGCCGGGCGGCTACACACGGCTGCTCTTACCAAAATAAGAGCCGATCAACGCAGTACGGCTCACGTTCGGTGGCGCCGCAAGGCGCCGCTGAAGGTGATGGTGGAACTCTCGAAAGGCGGCGCAATCCGCGAACGGGTCGCTGGTGCCGTCGAAGATGGCGAGGTGCACGAAGCCGAGGCCGTCATCGGTCTGGAACACCAGATAATCCAGGCCTCCGGGATCGCGAACCCCAAGATCGATCAACACGTCCTCGATCAGCATTCGATTGTGTTCAGCCGAAGCTGGGATTGTGCGGTACTGCACTACGACGGATCTGCGCATTCTCATCGGTCCTCCGTGCTCGCGGCTCAGTCGACGATGGTTCCACCGGTTAGGTTCGCGACCGCGCCCGTCATCGCGCTGGCACGATCGGATGCTACGAACGCGGCCACATCGGCGAGTTCGGTGAGTGTGGTTGCACGTTTCCGGTGCGTATTGGCAGCCATCATGGCGGCGAACTGATCTCTACTGATGCCGTACGCATCAGCATGCAAACCAAAGACCACCTCGATGGTTGGTGTTTCCTCCATGCCCGTCGTGCGCAAACACACTGCCCGAACGCCGTGCTGAGCGGCCTCGCCCGAGAGCTCGCGATTGAAAGACTCAAGGGCTGCCCAGGCCGGCCCCATCCCGCCGAGCAGCGGGACACCCAACTTCGCTGGTTCTGGAGTGTGCATCAGGATGACCCCAGACCGCTGCGCAATCATC
Organism: Mycolicibacterium sp. CBMA 226; assembly: GCF_009729075.1. Classification (GTDB taxonomy): domain Bacteria; phylum Actinomycetota; class Actinomycetes; order Mycobacteriales; family Mycobacteriaceae; genus Mycobacterium. Next base: position 48,288 of record NZ_VTGY01000004.1, read on the forward strand.
CGGCGCGCGGCTGCCCTCGCGGTGACGAAATGCGACCGAGTATAGGTTGTTATCGGCAGCATAAAACTGTCAACGGACAACTCTGTCAGCGGAATTCCCTGCAGACCTCGTGCCGAAATCCCGGTGGCGTTGAACGACACGTCAACCGATCCGGCCTTGTCCACGACGGCATCGAGATGTCGTTCGACAGCCTGTTCGTCGTGGGCGTCAACCGCGAAGGCCTCCGCCATCCCGCCGGCCACGGTGAGCTCCTTGGCGCGTGCTTCGAGAGCGCCGACGTCCCGTCCCGTCAAAAAAACGCGCGCACCTTCGCGGGCGAAAGCGCGGGCAATCGCTCCACCAACGGCACCTCCCGCGCCGTAAATGACGGTGTTCTTATCTGCCAACAACATGACGACTCTCCATTCTGCGTTGCGGCCTTATCGCTGATCTCGATTGCCGGTCGTCCTCATTTGCGGACGGCGGGCAATCGACGGCGGGTGACCCGGCGTCGCGATCCGCGTGATCTGCCAACACATGTAGAGGCGATGCGCCGTCGAAATTCATCGCGATACCTACAACCCGGCCTCACCGGTATGCGTTCACGCCCCGCACAGGTGGCGATTCCGAGGACCCCGCGTGAGTGGTCGTGGGCCAGGGATCAGGACGCGGGTTCGACAGTGGGGCGTCGTGGCCGACGCGCCGCGTGGCGGCGGCTTTTGGCGGCATCACAGCTAGTTAGCTTTGCGAATGTTCCCAATCGTGTTCCCACGGGCATGAAAAACGGCCCCCGGAGACTTCTCCGGGGGCCGTTCTCGCTAGTAGCGGGGACAGGATTCGAACCTGCGACCTCTGGGTTATGAGCCCAGCGAGCTACCGAGCTGCTCCACCCCGCGTCGGTGAATACAACGTTACCCAACGCTGCCGAATGAACCAAATCGTATGGTCAGACGCGGTTTTTGGGACGCCGAGCTGGATACCCAACAGTCGTGAAAACCCCCATTCCCTGGTGGAAATGGGGGTTTTCACGACTGCTCGTGCCTACTTGGCGTCGCGGTACTTGGCCATGGCGTCATCGAGCTTCTGCAGCGCGGCGCCGTACTGGGCGAAATTGCCGCTCTGCTGGGCCGCACGCATGCCGTCGAGGGCCGCGTTGACGTCTTGCAGGGCAGCGGCTTTCGCCGGCGACAGCGTCAGCGGCACGCCAGGAGACTGCACCGCCACCGGCGGGGGCTGCGGTCCGGCAGGCGGCGGGACGGCCCCCGGAACGGCCGCAGGAGGCGGCGTACCGGCCGGCAGGTCGGTCGGGGCCGGACCGGTCGCTGTGGCGCCGGCACCGGGCCCGAAGATGCCATTGAGGGCGTCCCGCACCGTCGGGCCGTAGCCGACCTTGTCGTTGTACATCATCGCCACGCGGATCAGTCGTGGGTACGACGAGGCCGCGTCACTGGCGCCCGGCGAGGCGTAAACCGGTGCGACGTAGAGCAACCCACCCTGCCCCACCGGCAGCGTCAACAGGTTGCCCCAGCGGATCCGGTTCTGGTTGTCCCGGCCGATCACACCGAGGTCCTGACTGACCGCGGTGTCCGTACTGATCGCATTGAACGCCAGCTTGGGACCGTTCACCTGGCCCGGGATGGTCAGCACCGTGATCTTGCCGTACGTCGCCGGGTCGGAGCTGGCGCTTATGTACGCCGCCAGGAAGTCGCGCCGGAACCGGTTCATGGCCGTGGTCAGCTGGAACGACGACGAATCACCGCCCGTGGCAAGGTCTTTCGCCACGATGTAGTACGGCGGCTGGAAGCTGCTGGCCGTCGGGTTGGGATCCAGCGGCACGTCCCAGAAATCGGACGTGGAGAAGAACGTCACCGGGTCGTTGACGTGGTACTTGGCCAGCAGCATGCGCTGGACCTTGAAGAGGTCCTCCGGGTAGCGCAGGTGTTCGGCGAGTTCCTTGGAGATGGTGGACTTCGGCTTGACCGTGTCGGGGAACACCTTCATCCACGCCTGCAGCACCGGGTCGTGCTCGTCCTGCTCGTACAGGGTGACGGTGCCGTCGTAGGCGTCGACGGTGGCCTTCACCGAGTTGCGGATGTAGGACACCTGCTTGTCGGGCAATATCCGATTGACCGCAACCTCATTCGAGTCGGCGGTCGCGCTCGAAAGCGACGTGAGCTCCGAGTACGGGTAGTTGTCCAGCGTGGTGTAGCCGTCGACGATCCACACCATGCGCTTGTTGACAATCGCCGGGTACACCGTCGAATCGGTGGTCAGCCACGGCGCCACCGCCTCGACCCGATGGGCCGGATCGCGGTTGAACAGAATCTTGCTGTTCGGCCCGATCACGCTGGAGAACAGGAAGTTTCGCTCGGCGAACTTCGCGGCGAAGACCGACCGGGCCAGCCAGTTGCCGATGTCCACACCGCCGGTACCGCCGTAGGTGTAGTTCTTGGTGTCGGTGTTGGTCTCGTAGTCGTATTCGCGGTCGGCGCCGTTCTTGCCGACGATCGCGTAGTCCGATGGCGCACTCGCGATCACCGGGCCGAAGTAGATGCGTGGCTGATCGAGCGGCGCCGGACCCGGCGACACGGCCGCGCCGTTGGCGCCGACCACACTGGCCAGGAACTCCGGGTAACCGCCGTTCTGGTTGGGATCGTTGGCGATGCCGCGCACCGTGTTGGCGGGTGAGGCGATGAACCCGTTGCCGTGGGTGTAGACCGAGTGCTTGTTGATCCAGTCACGCTGGTTGTCGATCAGCCGGTCCGGGTTCAATTCGCGTGCCGCCACCACGAAGTCGCGCAGATGCCCGTCCGGACCGTTGTAGCGGTCGATGGACAGCTGGTCCGGGAAGCTGTAGAAGTTCTTGCCCTGCTGGAACTGAGTGAAGGCCGGTCCGACGATGGTCGGGTCAAGCAGCCGGATGTTGGACGTCGTAGCCCGGTCGGCGGCCACCTGCTCGGCGGTGGCGGGCGCGTTGCCGCTGTAGTCACGATAGGTCACCGAATCACCGGTCAAGCCGTACGCATCTCGCGTCGCGGTGATACTGCGACTGATGTAGTCGCGTTCCTTCTGCGCCGCATTGGGTTTGACGCTGAACTGCTCGACCAGCATGGGCCAGCCGGCACCGACGATGACCGAACTGAGGAGCAGCAGCACGAGGCCGATCGCTGGAATCCGCAAGTCCCGCAACACCAGTGCCGAGAACACCGCCACCGCGCAGATCAATGCGATGACCAGCAGGATCATTTTGGCGGGCAGCACGGCGTTGATATCGGTGTAGCCGGCGCCGGTGAACGGTTTGCCGGCGCGAGTGTGGCTCAGCAGCTCGTACCGGTCGAACCAATAGGCGGCGGCCTTGAGCAGCACCAGGATTCCCACCAGTGACACCAGCTGCATGCGCGCGGCACGGCTGAGCGCGCCCTGGCGGCCCGACAACCGGATACCGCCGAACACGTAGTGGCCCAACAGGTTCCCGATGAGCATCAGGAAGACGCCGACGAACAGATAGCCGAGAACCAGCCGATAGAACGGCAGATCGAACGCGTAGAAGCCCAAATCCATACCGAATTCGGGATCGTTGATGCCGAACGAGCCGCCGTGCAAGAAGAGCTGCACCCGCACCCAGTAGGTCTGCGCCACGAATCCGGCCAGCAACCCGATGAAAGCCGGAACACCGATGGCGAACAACCGCAGCCGCGACAGCACGGTGGCGCGATAGCGGGCCACCGGATCGTTGGGGCCGGATGCCGGCACGAACACCGGCCGCGACCGGTACGCCAGTGCCATTCCGCCGAACACCACGGCGCCGATGAACACACCGGCCACCAGGAACACCACCAGCCGCGTCACCAGGACGGTGCTGAACACCGAACGGAAGCCGACCTCACCGAACCACAGCCAGTCCACGTAGGCGTCGACCATTCGCGGGCCGATCATCAACAAACCGACGATCAGCAATGCGACCCCGACCAAGATCCGGCTTCGTCGCGTCAGCTTCGGCATCCTCGCCGCGGGCCGCATCCCCACTCGTCAGCTCCAGTCTGTTGAAAATCCGTAATGCCAGGTTGCGATATGAACTCTACGCATCCAGGGGTGACCGCACGCTCAACAGCGAGGAGGTTCGCCACCAGCGGACACCGCGTGCAGCGCGTCGACCGCGCCGGCCAGGTTCTCGACCTTGATCAAGCCGAGCCCGTCCAGGCGGGCCGAGACCGCTTCGGCACAGTTCTCGGCAGGCACCATGAACACTGTCGCGCCGGCCTCCCGCGCGGCCAGCATCTTGTGCGTGATGCCGCCGATCGGGCCGACCTTGCCGTCGTCGGCGATGGTGCCGGTGCCGGCAACGAACTTGCCGCCGTTGAGGTTTCCGTCGGTGAGCTTGTCGACCACGGCCAGGCTGAACATCAGGCCGGCCGACGGGCCACCGATGTTGGCCAGGTTGAAGTCGATGGCGAACGGCGCCCACGGCGCGTTGAGGACCGTGGTGCCCAGGTAGCCGTAGTCGCGGTCCTTGTTGGAGCCCAGAGTGATGGTGGCGACGCCGATTCCGGCGTTCGTGCGCCGGTAGTCGAGCACGACGTGGTCACCCGGCTTGGTTTTCTTCAGCAGCGATGTGAACTCCTCGACGTTCGCCACCGGCACGCCGTTGACCATGTCGATCGCATCACCGGGGCGCAACTGACCGGCCGACGGGCCGGGGTCAGCGACCGCCTGGACCGTCACCGCCTTCGGGTACTTCAGGTAGTTCAGCGCCGCGAACTCGGCGTCTTCCTCGGAGTTCTTGAAGTCGGCGTTGTTGGCCTTGTCCACCTGCTCCTTGGACTTGTCGGGGGGATACACCAGGTCGCGCGGCACCAGCTGCTCACGGCCCGACATCCACAGCGCCAGCGCCTGCCCCAGCGTCAGCCCGTCGCTCTGCGACACCGTGGTCATGTTGAGGTGCCCCGCCGTCGGGTGCACCTTGACGTCGCCCTTGATGTCGACGACCTTCTTGCCGTCGACCTCACCGAGTGTGTCGAACGTCGGGCCGGGACCCAGCGAGACGAACGGCACCGTCACCACCGACACCAGCACAACGAACACGATGATCGGCACCAGGGCGACCACGAGCGTAGAAATCCGCCTGTTCACGCCGCCAACAGTAAAGCTCGCGGCTAGGTTCGCTGACAGCATGACCCGCGAAGTCACCGCCCGGCCACGCTGGCAGTACCGTTGACGGTATGGCTGACCTGCCTTTCGGCTTCTCCAGCGGCGAAGACCCCGACCGCGACAAATCGAAGAAAGAGCCAGAACCAGGCTCTTCCGGTGGCTCGTCGGACCCGTTCGGGTTCGGCAACGCGTTCGGCGGCACCGGCGGCGCCGGCATGCCCGACCTGGGCCAGATATTCACCCAGCTCGGCGCGATGTTCAGCGGCGCGGGCGCGTCGATGAACAACCCGCAGGCCGGCCCGGTCAACTACGACCTGGCCCGCAAGCTGGCGTCCAACTCGATCGGGTTCGTCAAACCGGTGCCCGAGCAGACCGCCGCCGCTATCTCCGACGCGGTCCATCTGGCGGAGACCTGGCTTGACGGCGTGACTCCCCTGCCGGCCGGCACCACCCGCGCCGTGGCCTGGACCCCGAGCGACTGGCTCGACAACACGTTGAACACCTGGAAGCGGCTGTGCGACCCGGTCGCCGAGCAGCTCTCGACCGTCTGGGTATCGGCGTTGCCCGAGGAAGCCAAAGCCATGGCCGGCCCGCTGATGGCGATGATGTCGCAGATGGGCGGCATGGCGTTCGGATCGCAGCTGGGCCAGGCCCTCGGCACGCTTTCCAAGGAGGTGCTGACGTCCACCGACATCGGCCTGCCGTTGGGACCCTCCGGCGTGGCCGCGCTCATGCCCGAGGCCGTCGAGGCGTTCGGCGAAGGCCTCGAGCAGCCGCGCAGCGAGGTGCTGACGTTCCTCGCGGCTCGGGAAGCGGCTCATCACCGGTTGTTCAGTCACGTCCCGTGGCTCGCCAGCCAGCTGCTGAGCGCCGTCGAGGCCTTCGCCAAGGGCATGAAGATCGACATGAGCGGCTTCGAGGAAATGGCCTCCGGCCTGGATCCGGCGTCGCTGATGGGCGACCCCGGCGCCATGGAGAAGCTGCTGAGCCAGGGCATGTTCGAGCCGAAGGCCACACCCGAACAGGCTGCGGCGCTCGAACGCCTGGAGACGCTGCTGGCGCTCATCGAGGGTTGGGTGCAGACCGTCGTCACCGCCGCACTCGGCGACCGGCTCCCCGGCACGTCGGCACTGAGCGAGACGCTGCGTCGTCGTCGCGCCACCGGTGGACCGGCCGAGCAGACCTTCGCGACGCTCGTCGGCCTGGAACTGCGGCCGCGCAAGATGCGCGAGGCCGCGACGTTGTGGGAGAAACTGACCGCGGCCGTCGGTGCCGACAAGCGCGACGCCGTCTGGCAGCACCCCGACCTACTGCCCGGCGCAGCCGATCTGGATGAGCCCGCGGCCTTCATCGACCGGGCGCTCGGCGGCGACACCACGGACCTCGACCAGGCGCTGGCCGATCTCGAGAAGGACCTGAAGCGGGACTCCGGCGAGGAGTAGGGACGGGTTCGGCGAGCCTGTGGATAACTGATTCGCCCAATCGGCGCGCCGTTGGCACAGTTGGGCCATGCTCGCGGCCCGTCAGACCTTGAACCCGGCGCTGCCGGTGCTGCAACGGCCCGACGGCACCGTGCAGCTCGGCTGGGACCCGCGGCGCGCCATCGGCATTCGGCCACCGGACGGGTTGTCGGTCGGTGATCTGGCGAACCTGCTGCGCGGTATGCAGAGCGGCGTCGATGCCGAGAGCAGCAGGACGCTTGCGCTCGCGGCCGGGCTGACCGACGTCGACGGTTGGACCGGGCTGGTGAGCGCCCTGAGCGCATCCGGCCTGTTACAGGTAGAGCCGACGGGTTATCGTCGGCCCGTGTCGGTGCGCATCCACGGCAGCGGCCCCCTGTCGGACCTGCTGGCCGGCGCCTTGAACTGTTCCGGGACCCGGGTGCGCACCAGCCGTTTCGGCCACGTGGCCGTGACGCGCGAAGCCGCCGATCTGGTGGTGCTGTCCGACTTCCTGGTGGCCGACCGACGCTTGGTGCGTGACCTGCACCGCGCCGGGGTGCCGCACCTGCCGGTGCGGATCCGGGACGGCACCGGGTTGATCGGCCCGCTCGTTCTCCCCGGAGCGACCAGCTGCCTCAACTGCGCCGACCTGCACCGCAGTGACCGCGACGCGTCGTGGCCGGTACTGGCCGCCCAACTCGAGGGCACTGTCGGCAGCGCCGACCGGGCCACCGTGCTCGCCACCGCGGCGGTGGCACTCAACCAGGTGGACCAGGTGATCGACGCGATCCGCGGCGGCGCGCGCCGTGCCGAACCACCGCCGACCCTGGATGCCACCCTCGAGTTCGACATCGGCTCGCGAACCACCGTGGTGCGCCGATGGTCCCGTCATCCGCTGTGCGACTGGTGCGGCCGACTTACGTGACAACACGCGTTGCCATGCCTTCGCCGTGGACTCGGCAACGTCGTGGATGATGTAAACGTGGCTGATATCAAACGAGGCAGTGTGGCACGCAACGCGAAGCTCGCCGGTCTGGCCGGCGGCATGGCGGGACGGGCGGCACTCGGCTTCGGCAAGCGCCTGGCGGGCAAGTCCAAAGACGAAGTGACCGCCGAACTGATGGACAAGGCGGCCAACCAGCTGTTCACCGTGCTGGGTGAGCTCAAGGGTGGCGCGATGAAGGTCGGCCAGGCGCTGTCCGTGATGGAGGCAGCCATTCCCGAGCAGTACGGCAAGCCGTACCGCGAGGCGCTGACCAAGCTGCAGCGCGAAGCCCCGCCCTTGCCGGCGGCAAAGGTGCACCGCGTGCTCGACGCCCAGCTGGGCACGAAGTGGCGCGACCGCTTCCAGTCCTTCGACGACACGCCCGTCGCGTCGGCCAGCATCGGCCAGGTCCACAAGGCCGTGTGGTCCGACGGCCGCGAGGTCGCGGTCAAAATCCAGTACCCCGGCGCCGACGAAGCGCTGCGCGCCGACCTGAAGACCATTCAGCGCCTGGTCGGCGTCTTCAAGCAGCTGGCGCCCGGCGCCGATGTCCAGGGCGTCGTCGACGAGCTGATCGACCGCACCGAGATGGAGCTGGACTACCGCCTGGAGGCCGACAACCAACGCGCGTTCGCCAAGGCCTACCAGGGCCACCCACACTTCAAGGTGCCGGCGATCGTGGCGAGCGCCCCGAAGGTCGTCATCGCGGAGTGGATGGACGGCATCCCGATGTCGGTCATCATCCGGGAGGGCACCGTCGAGCAGCGTGACCTGATGGGCACCCGGCTCTCCGAGCTGACGTTCGACGCGCCGGCGCGTCTGGAGATCATGCACGGCGACACCCACCCCGGAAACTTCATGCTGCTGCCCGACGGCCGCATGGGCGTCATCGACTTCGGCGCGGTGGCGCCGCTGCCCGGTGGGCTGCCGACCGCGATCGGCGAGATGATCAGCCTGGCGCGGGACAAGAACTACGACAAGCTGCTGCCGGTGATGGAGGATGCCGGGTTCATCCAGCGGGGCGAAGACGTCCCGATCTTCGAGGTCGACAACATGCTGCGGCAGTACGTCGAACCGATCCAGACCGAGGTCTTCCACTACACGCGGCGCTGGATCATGAAAATGGCTGCCGGCCAACTGGACAACGGCGTGGCGCAGATCAAGATGGCCCGCCAGCTCGACATGCCGCGGAACCTGGTCATCCCGCTGCGCGTGATCGCCTCGACCGTCGCGATCTGCTGTCAGCTGGACGCCCACGTACCCGTGAAAGCCATTGCCACGGAACTGGTTCCGGGTTTCACGCCGTAACTCGTGGTCATTACGCGGCCGCTCGGCACCGGCGAGCGGCCGCGTAATGCAGCTACGCCGCGACGACGTCCTTGCGTGGACGACCGCGCGGACGCTTGCGTGCGATGACGGCACCCCGTTCGAGGATCTCCCCACCCCAAACACCCCACGGCTCTTCACGTTCCAGCGCCTCGTTGAGGCACTGCAGTCGGATCGGGCAGTCAGCGCACAGCGCCTTGGCCTGTTCCAGCTGAGTGGGGTTGTCGGCGAACCACATATCGGGGTCGCCGATATGACATGGCACCGCCAGCCTTTGTCGGCAAGTCTGGCTAGTCATGTCCTCATCACCTTCTTCCTGGTCATCTTGCGTCTCATCTGTCTGACGGATCGGTGACCAGGTGGTGGTTTTGAGGTTGTGCCCCAAAAACTTTGGCCACGGATCCGGTGGTTTCGGGTCCGTGGCCAGGTGGCTGTTGTGGGCTCTACCTAAGTAGTGCCCCGCTTCACGGACGCGAAGGTCTTGGCGTTGCGCTTGCGCTGCGGGATGTCGGCGACATGTCCAGCCGTCGCGAGACGTGCCGCCGGCATAGCGGCGGCTGCAGCGGCAGTGGGAACGGCGGGAACGTCAGCGATCTGATGCCAGCTGACGCCGACGCGCGATACCGCCTCATAGGCGGCAGCGGTCAACGGCGCACGGGAGCCAGCGACAGCGAGGACAGCACCTCGGGACGCGTTAAAGCTGATCATCGGGGCCACCTCCTCAGCGGTCGACTGCGGATTCACACATCATGAATTCGCGGGATTTCGTTGCGGCTTCGAGGCTAGACGTTACCACCAAAATCAGGCAAGCGATTTTTTTGACCAGCGGTTTTGGCGCAATTTGCGTCATGTTTGGCGCAATTTAGGTGGGCTAACGGGAGCCGTTCACCAATGCCAGGACATCCGGCCCGTACTGCTCGAGCTTTCGCGCCCCGATACCGGGAATGGCCACCAACGCGGCATTGTCGGCCGGCAGGGCCTCGGCGATCGCGATCAAGGTGTTGTCGGTGAACACCACATAGGCCGGCACCTTCATCTCCTGCGAGGTACGCAGGCGCCACTCCTTGAGACGGCCCAACAGCTCCTCGTCGAGGTTCGACGGGCACGATTCGCAGCGCCGCAACAGGATCGCGGTCGACGTCGTCAACGCCGCATTGCACACCCGGCAGCGCGGCGCGGGACCCCGTTTACGTTGCGGCTGTTGGGGTTCGCGCCGGCTCTGCGGCGTCAGCCCGTTGAGGAACCGCGAGGGCTTGCGGCTCTGCCGTCCGCCGGCGGCGCGGGCCAGCGCCCACGAGATGGTCAAATGCACTCTGGCCCTGGTGATTCCGACATAGAAGAGACGTCGCTCCTCCTCGACCGGTTCACTGTCCGGGCCATGCGACAACGCATGCGAGATGGGCAGCGTGCCGTCGACCAGGCCGACCAGGAACACCGCATCCCATTCGAGGCCCTTCGCCGCGTGCAGCGACGCGAGCGTTACGCCCTGCACCACGGGTGGGTGCCGGGAATCGGCGCGCTGGCGCAGCTCCACCAGCAGCCCCTGCAGGTCCAGGTTGGGACGGACCGCGACTTCCTGTTCGACCAATTCGACCAAGCCCAACAACGCATCCCAGCGTTCCCGCGCCTTGGTACCCGCCGGCGGCTCGGCCGTGAGCCCCAGGGGTTCCAGCAGATCCCGGACCAGCTGCGGCAGCTCGACTCCGGCGACGTCGCCCTGGTTTCCCGCGGCGCGCTGCAGCGCCAACAACGCCTGCCGAATCTCCTGGCGGCTGAAGAAACCCTCACCACCACGCACCTGGAACGCCACGCCGGCCGCGGTGAGCGCCTCCTCATACACCTCGGACTGCGCGTTGATGCGGTACAGCACCGCGATTTCCGAAGGGGCAGTACCGGATTGGACGAGCTTCTTGATGGCGGCGGCGACCGCGTTGGCCTCGGCGACCTCGTCAGGATGCTCCCGGAACACCGGCTTGGGCCCGGGATCACGCTGGCCGACGAGCTGCAACCGGCTGGCCGCCATCCGACCCGACGCCGCCGAGATCACCTGATTGGCCAGCGACACCACCTGCGGCGTGCTGCGGTAGTCGCGCTCGAGCCGGATCACCGCGGCATCCGGGAACCGTCGGGAAAAGTCGAGGAGGTACTGCGGAGTGGCGCCGGTGAACGAGTAGATGGTCTGGTTGGCGTCACCCACGACGGTCAGGTCGTCGCGCTCCCCCACCCAGGCGTTGAGCACCCGCTGCTGCAGCGGAGTGACGTCCTGGTACTCGTCGACGACGAAGCAGCGGTAGCGGTCGCGGAACTCACCGGCGACGGCAGCGTCGTTCTCGATGGCCGCGGCGGTGTGCAGCAGCAGGTCATCGAAATCCAGCAACGCCGATCCGTCGCGGCGGGCCTTGAGGCCCTCGTATCCGGCATAGACCGCGGCGACCTTGGCGGCGTCGAACGGGATGTCCCGCTCGATCTTGGCGACCTGCTCCGGGTACTGCTCGGGACTTATCAGGGACGACTTGGCCCATTCGATCTCACCGGCCAGGTCGCGCACGTCGTCGGTACTGGCCTGGATGCCGGCTCGGTTGGCCGCCTGCGCGACCACCGCGAACTTGCTGTCGAGCAGCTCCCAGCCGGTGTCGCCGACCACCCGCGGCCAGAAATACCGCAGTTGCCGCAGCGCCGCCGCGTGGAACGTCATGGCCTGGACAGCCCCCGTGCCGGCCGCACCGTCGATCTCCTGCTCCAGGCTGCGGAGGCGGCCCCGCATCTCGCCGGCGGCGCGCTGGGTGAAAGTCACGGCCAGCACCTGGCTCGGCGCGACATGTCCCGCGGCCACGAGATACGCGATGCGGCGCGTGATGGTGCGGGTCTTGCCCGTGCCGGCGCCGGCCAGCACGCACACCGGGCCGCGGGGCGCGAGGACGGCCTCGCGCTGTTCGTCGTCGAGGTCCTCGAGGAGCGTGGACGGTGGGGCCTCGGCTGGCATGGTCCCCATCATGGCAGCCCGGTGTGACACACGCGGCACCGCTGGGCGGCATTATGTCGCGATCGGATACGTTGAGTCGCGTTATGAGTGCACTCATCATGTACAGCACGACCTGGTGCGGCTACTGCAAGCGGCTCAAGACCGCGCTGAAGGCCGAAGGCATCTCGTACCGCGAGATCGACATCGAGCAGGATCCGGCGGCCGCCGCGTTCGTCGGTTCGGTCAACAACGGCAACCATGTCGTCCCGACGGTGAAGTTCCCCGACGGCTCCACGCTGACCAACCCCAGCATCAAGGACGTCAAAGCCAAGCTGGGTTAGCGATTTGTGCACGATTTTCCGCGCTGAGCGCGGATTTTCGTGCACAAATCACTGAGCGGCCCAGGACTCGATGATCTCGCGGGCGATCGAGATCGAGCCGGGCAGCAGAAGCCGGGTGTCCGCGGTGCTGTTCCAGTCACCGTGCTCGAGGGCCTCGCGTACCTCGGCCCGGGTGAACCAGTCGGCCTCGGCGATCTCGCCGTCGTTGAACGAGAACGGCTGCTCCGGATCCCCGATGGCATGGAAACCGACCATCAGCGAGCGCGGGAACGGCCAGGGCTGGCTGCCCAGGTACTTGACGCCGGTGACGGTCAGCCCGACCTCCTCGGCGATCTCGCGCACCACGCACGACTCGAACGACTCACCGGCTTCCACGAACCCGGCCAGCAGCGAGAACAGCCGCTCGGGCCAGTTGGTCTGGCGGGCCAGCACGGCGCGGTCGTGCCCGTCGTGCACCAGGCAGATGATCGCCGGGTCGATACGCGGGAATTCCTCGTGGCCACCGACGCTGTTGACGCGCGCCCAGCCGCCCTTGATCGGCTTGGTGGGTGCGCCGTCGATCGCACTGAAACGTGCACTGTCGTGCCAGTTCAGCAGCGCCGTCGCCGTCGAGACGAGCTGGGCGCTGATGTCGTCGAAGATGGTCCCGGCCCGGCGCAGGTCGAGCACCTCGACCGGCGCACCAGACGGTTCCGCCGGTTCTTCGAGCGCGGCGCGCACGCCCCACACGTGCCGGCCGTCGGGCATCCGGCCCAGGAACACCGCGTGCTCGTCGGGCTTGTCCCCCAGTTCGGCCGCGCGGCCGAGTACCACCTGGCCACCGGAGATCAGCACCTGATTGCGGCGGTCGACGCGCAGCAGCAGGGCGTCCTTCCAACCGGCGATCGCCGCGTCGATATCGGTGCGCAGAGTATCGGCCCGGTCGGCGCCGACCCGGGACAGCAGCGGGACGTTGCGCAGGGTGAAATCGCTCATCGCGGTACTTACCGTTCGACTTCGGCGTTGCGGATGTAGAGCAGCCGGTCCCCGGCCGCGAGGGCGTCGACCTCCGGGGCGTCGACGCGGAGCAACCGCCCCTCCCGCACCACCCCGAGCACGATGTCCGTCAGGTGCCGCGGCGAGCCGCCGAGCTCCTTGACCTCGACCTCGCGCTCCGAGATAGCGAAGCCGGCGTCGGGGGTCAGCAGGTCCTCGACCATCTCCACGACGCTCGGGGTCTGGGTCGCGATGCCCAGCAGCCGGCCGGCGGTCTCCGACGAGACGACGGTCGAGTCCGCGCCCGATTGCCGCAGCAGATGCTGGTTCTCGGCCTCACGCGCGGAGGCGACGATCTTGGCCTTGGGCGCGACTTCGCGGGCGGTCAGCGTGACCAGCACCGCGGTGGCGTCCTTGTCGGTCGCGACCACGATGGACTTCGCGTGCTGGGCACCGGCCAGGCGCAGCACCTCCGACTTGGTGGCGTCGCCGACCACGGTGACCAGTCCGGCGGCGCGGGCCCGGTCCAGTGCGGCCGGGTTCTCGTCGACGACGACGATGTCTCCGGGTGCGACCTCGTCACCGACCATGGCCTGGACCGCGGTGCGGCCCTTGGTTCCATATCCGACGACGATGGTGTGGTTGCGCACGGTGCTCCTCCATCGCTGAATCTTCAGGGCTTGGCGAGACTGCGTGGTGAGCGTCTCGACGGTCGTACCGATGAGCACGATCAGGAAGGCGATGCGCATCGGGGTGATCACCAGCACGTTCACCAGTCGCGCACTGGGGGTGTAGGGCGTGATGTCGCCATAGCCGGTGGTCGACAGCGACACCGTCGCGTAGTAGATGCAGTCCAGCAACGACATCCGGTTTTCCGTGACGTCCCGGTAGCCGTCACGGTCGATGTACACGACGAGCACGGCGGCGGCGAGCACCAACAACGCATAGATGACGCGGCGCACGATCCGGCGCACCGGGCTGACGAACTTCTCCGGAATCTGCAGCACATCAACCAAATCCGCGTTCTGGCGGTTGGTGAGGTTCTGCTCCATCGCGGCCATGCGCCGCGACAACCTAACGCGAGCCATGAAGAGCCAATATCTGGCGGAGGCTCACCACGGGACGGCTCAGCACAGCACTATGTAACCATGACCGCCCCCAGCACTTCGGATAACACCACCCCCAGCCAGGCGACCGCGTACCGAATGGGCGCACTGCTCGTCGGGATGGGCACCTTGCATTTCGTTGCCCCCAAGCCGTTCGACGGCATCGTTCCGGAAGAACTGCCCGGCACTGCCCGGTTCTACACCTACGCGTCGGGCGTCGCCGAAGTCGCCACCGGCGCCGCGCTGCTCATCCCGCGCACCCGCAGGCTGGGTGCGCTCGCCGCGGTCGCGCTGTTCATCGGTGTGTTCCCCGCGAACGTGAACATGGTCCGGCTGTGGTGGCCCAAGGGCTGGCCGGCGCGCATCGCGGCACTGGCCCGGCTGCCGCTGCAGGTGCCGATGGTGACCCAGGCGCTCAAGGTCTACCGCAATTCACCCGAGGTGAACTAGCGCCGCCAATTCGTCCGCGCCCGGCAGATCGGTGGGTGCCACCGTCTGCCCGGCGCGTACGTAATGGAAGACCGCCCGCACCGAGTCGACGGGCACGCCCTGGATCGACGACCAGGCCAGCCGGTACACCGCCAGCTGGATCGCTTTGTTGCGCAAGGTTTCCGGGGTGCTCGGCGGGTCGCCGGTCTTCCAGTCCAGCACGGTGTAGCCCCCGTCGGCGTCGGCGAACACGGCGTCGATGCGACCGCGGATAACGCGGTCACCGATCACCATGTCGAACGGCACCTCGATGTCGGTCGGGGTGCGGGCCGCCCATTCCGACAGAGCGAACGCGGCCTGCAGGTCCGCCAGTTCCTCGGCAACGGCCTGCCCCAGCTCGGCGTCGACAGCACCGGGCAGGTCATCGAGGTCGAACAACCGCTCGGCGGAGAAGTACCGCTGCACCCAGTCGTGAAACGCGGTGCCCAGCAGCGCGTGTGGGTCCGGCCGGGCAGGCAGCCGTCGCTGCAGCCGTTGCAGGGCGCCGGACCGGTCGCTGCCGAGGTCGACCAATGTGCTGACCGACAGCTGTGGCGGCAGGTCGAGCGGACCGCGCTCTTGGCCCCGCTCGCGTTCGGCCAGCAGGGCATCGGCATCGGCGGCCCAACCGTGAGGATCCTCGACGGGTTTCTGCGCGCCGAGGGTAAGCGCCCGCGCGACCAGCGCCGCACCCCGGTCGACGTCGGCACGGCGGGAACCGGCCGGGTCGACGGGCCATGAGCACTCGATAACGTTGTCCCGCAACGGGTTGACGGCGCTCTCGGAGGGCGCGGGAGCCCACTGCTCGATCTCGCCGCAGGGGTCGCCGTCCTCTGCTGCACGTTCGATGATGTCGCGCATCTCGATCAGGAAGTCGGAGGGTCCCGCGGGTTTCGCGGCCGTCGTCCCCCAGTGGTATCCGGAGAGCAGCAGGGTGTCCTCGGCCCGGGTGAGGGCCACGTACAGCAGGCGCCGCTCCTCGTCGGTGCGCCGCTGGTCGAGCAGGGCCTTGTGCGCGGCGATCTTGTCCGCCAACATCTTCCGGTCGCTGACGTCGGACGTGTCGAGCACCGGCACCCCGTGTTCGGACAGTTCGGCGCGGTCGCCGCGCAGCAGCGGCGGCAGGTCCCCCGCGTCGGTGAGCCACGTGCGCTGCGACGCGGTGGACGGGAACACCCGGGCCACCAGATGCGGAACCGCGACGATCTGCCACTCCAGCCCCTTGGCCGCGTGGACCGTCAGGATCTGCACCCGGTCCGAGGCCACCGTCACCTGTGCAGGCGCGAGCCCGTTCTCCACCTCGGCAGCCGCGGTCAGATACGCCAGCAGTCCGACGATCGGCGCGGACGTGTCCACATCGCCGACGGGCCGCGCGGCGTATCCCGCGACCACGTCGGCGAAGGCATCGAGGTGCTCGGTGCCTCGCCAGCCTTCGGAAACCCCACTGGCCGCGCGGGTTTCGGCGTCTACACCGAGGACCCGACGCACTTCGGCAACCAGGTCCGGCAGCGGCTGATGCAGGTGCGCGCGCAGCTGGCTCAATTCAGCGGCCAGGGCCAGCAGCCGACGATGCCCTTCGGCTGAGTAGCGGTCGGCCGGACCCGGATCGCTGATCGCGTCAGCCAGGCAGGCGTGGTCGGCGTCGGGAGCGACCTGCGCGACGGCCTGCGCGGCGGCCGACCCGGATGTCCGTGCGGCGTCCGGCACATCCAGTTCGGAGGCGCGGCGCCACAACGCGGCGAGGTCGGCGGCACCGAACCGCCACCGCGCGCTGGTGAGTACCCGCATCGCGGCGACGCCGGCGGTCGGCTCGGCGACCAGGCGCAGCATCGCGACCACGTCTGCCACCTCGGGGATGGCCAACAGCCCTGCCAGACCGACCACCTCGACCGGCACCCCGCGCGCGTTCAGCGCCTCGGCGATGGGCGCGGCGTCGGCGTTGCGGCGCACCAGGACCGCGGCTGTCGGCACCGGTTCACCCGCCGCTGCGGCACCGTGGTACCGACGGGCCAGCTGATCGGCCACCCATTCCCGTTCGGCGACAACGTCATCCAACAACGCGCACTGGATGGTCCCGGGCTCGGCATCCGGGCGCGGCAGCAGTTCGCGCACGCTCACCGAACGGCGCCGGGCTTCGGCGGACACCGCGTTGGCCAGCTTCAGCGCCCGTGGCGGGTTACGCCAACTGGTTCGCAGTTCCAGGGTCGGGGCCGGCGAACCGTCCGACAGCCGGAAGTCGGTGGTGAACCGTGGCAGGTTGGTCGCGGACGCGCCGCGCCAACCATAGATCGACTGGATCGGGTCCCCGACCGCCGTCAGCGCCAGGTCGTCGTCGACGCCGCCGCCGAACAGCGACGACAGCGCGACGCGCTGGGCATGGCCGGTGTCCTGGTATTCGTCGAGCAGGACCACGCGATACCGCTCCCGCAACTGCGCGCCGACCTGCGGGAAACGCTCCGCCAGGCGGGCCGCGGCGGACATCTGGGAGCCGAAGTCCATCACCTGCGCATCCCGCATCCGCTGGTGCACCGCGTCGATCAGCGGGACGAGCTCGGCCCGCTCGGTCTGGGTGGCGAGCAGATTCAGCAGCCACTGGGTGGGCCCGCCGCGCTGGCCCGGCCCCGGGGGAAGCGTGAGGATGAGCCGTTCCAATTCGTGATGGGTGTCGCGGACGGCGTCGGTGTCGACGAGATGCTCGGACAGCTGGCCCGCCAGGCGCAGCACCATCTGGGTAACGGCGGCCGGCGACTTGTCGGTCTGCAGCTGCCCGGGGAAATCGGACACCACCCGGAAAGCCAACTGCCACATCTCGGTTTCGGTGACCAGCCGGGTGGCCGGCTCGATGGGCAGCAGTAGCCCGTACTCGCGCAGCAGGGTGCCCGCGAAGGCGTGATAGGTGCTGACGGTGGCGTGCTCGTCGGCCAGCGAGACGCCGGGAAGCAGGCCCGAACCTGCCAGGCGAGCGAGCCGCGTGCGCACCCGACGAAGCAGCTGTCCGGCGGCTTTCCGCGTGAAGGTCAGGCCCAGCACCTGCGACGGGGTGGCGTAGCCGTTGGCGACGAGCCACACCACACGCGCGGCCATGGTCTCGGTCTTCCCGGCGCCGGCCCCGGCGATCACCACCAGCGGTCCCGGCGGCGCGGCGATGACCGCGGCCTGCTCGTCGGTCGGGGTGAACAGCCCGAGCGCATCAGCAAGCTCGGCGGGGCTGTACGTCACGGGCATGCCACCTTCGTACCCTGCGCGGGACACATGGCCCGCACCGGGCACGTCGCGCACCCGGCGCCGGCGCGCGCGACGAAGTGCGGCCCAGCCGTCGCAGTGGCGGCATCAGCGACCCGCTGCCGCCACTGCGCCTGCGCCGACTCGCCCATCGGATCCTGCTCACGTTCGGTGGCGCCGGTCTTGGCAGGCTTGGCCGGATATACCAGCCGGCCACCTCCCGGCTGATCACCATGCGGCACAACACCCTCCGCGATGGCGAGCTGGTACAGCGCAAGCTGCGCGTGCTGCTGGGCATCGGCCTTGGTGGCCGGGCTCTTGCCGGTCTTGACGTCGACCACCACGAGACGGCCGTCGCGGTCGCGCTCCAGCCGGTCGATGCGCCCCTTCACCTGTACCTGCGGACCGTCCGGCGTATCGGCGACCGTGCCGCTGACCTCGAGTTCCGTGCCGACCTCGGTAAGCTCGCCGCGGGTCTCCTGCCGCCACGTGGTAAATGTGGCGAGCATGGCGCGGTAGCGCTCCAGCTCGTTGTCGGCATACCAGTTCGAGTCGAAAGGCAGCTGCTGCCAGACCTTTTCGAGTTCGGTACGCAGCTGGGCCTCGGTTCGGCCGGAGTCGGCAACCAACGCGTGCACCAGGGAGCCCAGCGCCGAGCGCAGGTCGCGGCCGTCGCTGCCACCGTGGCGCTCCAGCATCCAGCGCAGCGGGCAGTCGGTCAGCGTCTGTACGGTCGACGGCGACACCGTGACGATGTGGTCGGCACCGGACCACAGCGGCTCGGCGGTGGACAGCTCCGTGCTCGCATACCACTGCGCGGGGTCGGCCCCCGGCACGCCGGCCTCGGCCAGCCGGGCCAATTGCGCTGCCGCACAGAGGCGATCGGTCTCCTCGACCGCACCGTCCGGGGCACACGCCACCGACCGCAACCGGCCGACCAGCGCCGCCGGGGACAGCACGGCGGGCGCGTGCACCGGCGGCTCGTCGGCGTCGGGATCGGTGCCGCCGGCCAGCGCCGCCAACTCTTCGAAGAAGGTCGACGGCAGCAGCGCCTCGTCGCCGTTGTCACTGTCGACGGCTGTCACCAGCACCCGGTTGCGGGCCCGGCCGAGCGCGGCGACGAGCAGCCGCCGCTCCTCGGCGAGCAGCGGCGCGGTGGCCGACATGCCGCGCACGTCCCCCACACCGTCGACGATGTCGAGCAGCTGCTGGGTTCCGAGCACGCCGCCACGCGGAACGGTGTTGGGCCACAACCCTTCCTGCAGACCCGCGATGACGACGAAATCCCATTCGCGTCCCAGCGCGGCGTGCGCACTGAGGACCGCCACCTCGTCGGCCTCGGCGCGCTCGGGCGTCGAACCCGACCACGACAGGGCGCGGACGTGGTCGATCAAACCGGTGAGCGACGCGGCCGCGGTGCGCGCCACGTACTGGTCGGCGACGTCGAACAGCGCGGTGACGGCATCCAGGTCGGCGCCCGCGGCGACACCCGCGGGGCCCGGGCGCCCGGCTGCGGCCTGCCACCGGCGCGACAGCCCACTGGTGTGCCAGGCCTGCCACAGCACGAACCGCGGATCCTGGCCCGCGGCCGCCGACCGGCGTGCCGCGTCGAACACCGCGCGGACCCGCCGCACCGGCCGCGCCAGGTGATCGGGCAGCGGGTGTTCAGTACCACCCGTGAGCGTCGCGGTCAGCAGCTCGCCGAACTCGCGGCCACGGCCGCCGTCCGCGCGGCGCAGAGCGCGCCGCAACTGGCGCAGCGACACCGGGTCCACCCTGCCGATGGGCCCCGTCAGCAGGGCGAGCGCCCGGCCGCCGGTCAGCTGATCGGCAACGCAGTCCAGCACCGTGAGCAATGCGCCCACCGCCGGATGCTGGGCGGGCGGCGCGGTGTCGGCCTGCTGCTGCACCGGGACC
>NZ_VTGY01000005.1 GCF_009729075.1 Mycolicibacterium sp. CBMA 226
GATGACCCGCGTGGTGGTGAAGCAGACATCATCCTGGGCAAGCACCGAAACGGTCCGACTGCGAATATCACTGTGGCACACCAGCTTCACTTCTCGCGGTTCACGAATATGGCGCGGTAGCGGACCGACGACAAGAGCAGCGAGATGCGGGGAAGATTAACAAACGCGCATCGCTTGTTAAGCAAGGACGCGAGCTAAATAGCTAGCTCGGAGTCCGCTGATTTTCAACGGACTGGCAGCGCTGCATGCATCGATGCGCACACAATCGATGTGCTGAAACGTTTGCCGTCACATCCAACGCCGCATGGCCGCAAGTTGCCATGGCACCGCCGAGTCCCAAAGTTCGTGGTCGTATTCGGTCTGGCCGCACGCGTGTGAGAGCGGCACGCGGTCATCAGTGTGCCGCCGGATCCCCCATGCGGTCGTGTCCCCGCGACGAGCCGCGCAGATCGCGCTGGATTCCGACCGACGCGAGGCTCATTCGCGGCATATTCGCGTAGATCGCCTCGAACTGTCCGGCCTGCACCTTGTACGCCTCGTGCCAGACTCCGACGTTTCCGTTGTAGGCGGTTCGTTTGAAGAAGGCCTTTCTTGCAGGTTTGTGTTGCAGGTCGCTGTCGTTCGCCCACGCCATGAGTTCGTCGAATGAGCGCCAGTGCTGGACGAAGAAGAGCAACCGCCGATCGCTCTGTGACCAGACGGTGTTGGAGTTCAGCAGCGGCGTGTTCGGCAGTGCGAGAGCCTCTTTGGTCATGGAGAACGCGCTGGTGAGCACCGGCCACCATTCTCTGAACCGCCACCACTTGTTAACGCGGAGGCCGATGAAAAGCACCACGAAGTCATCGGGGTAGTTGGCAGTGGTGCGATTTGCTTTGATGTCCATTTCAGGGGCCTATCTTTTGGTCCGGCGCCGGCCGGATATTGATCCGGTGAACGCGGTGTAGTTCGCTCGGGATGTGTGCAGTTCGCGTGAATCCTGAGACGCGCGAACGCGTCCATGCCCACTTGACGTCGCGCAAATTCGTTCTGCGCAAATCCCGTGTTGTTGTGATCAGAACGTAGGGATAGCGCGGTCACGGGCGGAAGGCGCGGGCGCACATCAAAAGCGAGACGCTATGGGCGGTCGCACATTCATCGGAAGGTGTGGAGCCGGCGGCGCAGTTCAAGCGCAAGTGTGACCGCCAACCGGCGTTCGCCGGGAGGGTATCCAAGAATTTCGGTGGCTCGAGCCACCCGCTGCAGGACGGTGTTGCGATGTGTGTGCAGCTGCTCGGATGCACGCGGAGCGTTCTCCGCCATATCCAGGTACACCCTCAGGGTTTCGCGCAACCGCTCACAGAGGGGGGTGTCCTCGGCCAACCCGCCGAGTGTGCTGAGGACGAAATCGTGCGCACTCCCTTCGTCGCTGGATGCGAGCGCGGCAACTTCCAGCTCACGGTGGGTGAGGACGCGTGCACCGTCGGGATCGATGGCAGTCATCCGGTGCACGGCCAGAGCGCGGTCGTGGCTTCGACGAAATCCGTCCACCCCGGGTGACGTCGGCCCGATCGCCACGCGCACCGGCGCATCGACCAGATCCACCGCTATCCCAGCAAGACCGGAAGCCTCGTCGGCCGTAGGGGTGGCAATCCACATCCAGAGCACGTCCGCGGCAGCGGCGATCATGAGCGGGACCGGCGCACCGATCGCGCGCGCGAGCGACAACCCCACCGACCTCAGCACACCGGGGCGGACACCGGAGTCTGCCCAGATCACCAACGCCGTGTGTTCACGGCGGACGTCGTAGCGCAGACTGCGACTCACCATGTCGTCGTCGAGCTGCACGCCATCGAGCAGCAGCCGGACCATCTTGATGCGCCGCGACAGGTCGCCGCCTGCAATCTGTACCTGCTCCTCTCTCATCGCCTCGATAGCCTGATGTAGAAGCTCAGTACTGAACCACGATATTGCCGCGTGCGATCTGCGCAGGACGCTTGCCAGCTCAGCGGGAGCGACCGTTCCGGCTGACAACTCCAGCCAGCGTTTCCAGATGATGTGCTCAGCGATGCGACAGCCCTCGTAAGCCACCTCGGGTTCCAGACCGCGGTGAACGAGGGTGCGCGCCATAAGCTTCGTCTCCGGCGGAACGACGATCGTCGACGGGTCGTCGTCGGATCGCGCGGCTGCCAGGAACGACCGCACGTTCCACATCGTGAGCATCAGCAACTCGGCCCGGATTGCAGGATCGTTACCAAGCAGCGGAAGGGACTCGACGATCGCTTCGACGATCTCAGCGCCGACTGCGTCGAGCTGCTGGCTGAATAACTCCGCGAGCTGCGCGATGCGTGAGGGTTCGTCCGACCACACCATGCGCACAGTCTTCACCGATGTCTTCGCTTTCGTCCACGGCCTCGCCGGCTACGAGCACTGGGCGGCCGCACATCCATAAAGTGAACTGATAGGCGCCTGTATATAGCGGGGCGCCAACCAAGCGCTGAAAATATCGCTGTGACGGACGCTCGTACAACGAGCTACCGGACAGTGACCGGGACGACCAACGATCGACCCGGCCCCTGAAACACCAGACGATGTTCAGTAGTGCCCGGGGCACCGGCAATCGGCCATCAGCAACGCCAGTTCGGCGTTCCTTGCAGGTGACGCAGCCCGACGCGTCCAGAAAGGCAAATCTCAGGTGAGTATTCTCAGCGCACCCGATTCCGTGGTCGCCATCGACCGTCTCTTCATCGACGGTCGATGGCGAAAGCCCGAGGGCACAGCACGAATCAGAGTGACCTCGCCCAACACCGGAGAGGTTCTCGGCGAGGTTCCCGACGGCGTATCGGCCGACATCGACGCTGCCGTCGCCGCCGCCCGCCGCGCGTTCGACGACCCAGGAGGCTGGTCGGGCCTCGCACCGACTGAGCGTGCGGTGTACTTGCGACGCTTCGCCGACGAGATCGACAAGCGCAAGGACTCATTCGCGACCGCAGTCTCCTCGCAGAACGGTATGCCCATCACGCTGGCAGCACAGCTGGAGGCCGCCTTTCCCTCGGTACTTCTTCGCTATTACGCCGACTTGGCCGCCGCGCAACCGGAGGACCTGCGCGACGGCATGTTCGGTCACACCATTGAAGTTCAGCGCTCCCCGCTAGGGGTGGTGGGTGCCATCGTTCCGTGGAACTTCCCACAGGCCATAACCGCCTTCAAGTACGCGCCAGCGCTGGCGGCCGGTTGCACTCTGGTGATCAAACCCTCGCCGGAGACCGTGCTCGACGCGTTCCTGTTGGCCGAGGCCGCGGAGGCGGCCGGCCTGCCGGCAGGGGTGCTCAATATCGTCCCGGCCGGCCGGGAAATTGGCGCATACCTGGTGTCTCATCCGGGCATCGATAAGGTCGCCTTCACCGGCTCCACCGCGGCCGGCATGTCGATCGCCGAAGCCTGCGGCCGTTTGCTTCGCCCGGTCACCCTGGAACTGGGCGGAAAGTCTGCGGCCATCGTGCTCGACGATGCCGTATTGGACCTGCAGAAGATTGGCGATGAGCTGTTGATGGCGACATTGGCCAACAACGGTCAGACGTGTTATCTCGGTACCCGAGTACTGGCTCCGCGCTCGCGCTACGCCGAAGTGGTCGATGCATTCACCGAGTTCGCGGCGTCACTGACGATAGGTGACTCGCTCGATACCGCCACTCAGGTTGGGCCGATGGTCACTGCCGCGCACCGCAATCGGGTCGAGGGCTACATCGCCAGGGGACGCAGCGACGGCGGCAGGATCACAACGGGCGGAGGTCGCCCGTCGGATCAGGATCGCGGCTGGTTCGTACAGCCGACCGTTTTCGCCGACGTCGACAACACGGTGACCATCTCGCGTGAGGAGATCTTCGGTCCGGTGTTGTCGGTGATCGGCTATGACGACGACGACGAAGCCGTCGCGATCGCGAACGACTCCGAGTTTGGTCTCGGCGGATCGGTCTGGAGCGCCGATCCGCAGCGGGCGCTCTCGGTGGCGCGTCGCTTACGAACCGGCACTGTTGGTCTCGGCCATTACATGCCCGACCCCGTTGCCCCGTTTGGGGGGATCAAGAACAGCGGAATGGGGCGGGAACTCGGACCCGAGGGCTTGGCCGCGTATCAGAACCTCAAATCCATCTTTCGCTGATCCGTGCGGCCAATGGCGTGCTCGCCGCGTTCGTTGACCGAAGGGAAATGAACCCACGACCGACTGGAATTCACCGCCTCTCGCTGACGATCCGAGATGTCGACACCAGGTCGCCTTCACCGACGTGCACCACCGAAACGGGAGGATCAGATGTCCAAGATGACGGTCAAGGGCGCCTGGAAGGGTTGGGACGGTAAGACGTATGTGGAGATGACCGACGGCTCCAAGTGGAAGCAAGCGGAATACCACTACGAGTACCACTACGCATACTGTCCACAGGCAACCGTTACCAATGACGGACTGATGCTCGTAGACGGTATGAGTCGAGCTGTCCGCGTGCGCCGAGTTTACGGGCGCGAATGAGCTCGATGCTGATCGGCGTCCATCGATCAGTAAGCAGTATCCGGCATTCATGGCAGGCGGCTGACTAGCAATCGGCGGTAGAGGAGAGCCCCGTCACGTGACGCAAGTGGGCGCTCGCGCGCCGACGGCCTGTCGGCTCAATCGGCTTGGCTCCGGTGAGGCGTCAAATGCCTGCTGAAGAAATGCCAAAATTCTGAGACAAAACCCTGATGACGCCACGTGAGACAAGCTGCATCACCGCAGGTCAGGGGATCGGCAGATGCCAAGGAAACTGAGACCCTACAGGCGCCACCACCGGACCGGTATCGCCTTCGACCAGCTGGGCGCGACGTACCGGCGCCGGATCGCGGAGCTAGCGGTTGACTTCGGTTTCGGCTACCACCGCTGAACCTGAGAAGGTCTTAGGCCTGCCAATCGTTGGCGCGACGTCGAATTGAGCTGGGCGCAGGATCACCTCGTCGCCGTGCGATCCCTGAGCGCGGCGCACCGGGTCGCAGCGGCCGGCATGCCCACGACGGGCCTGGCACCCAACGGTGTCGGGAGCTTCGACTTCGCCCTAGGCGTCAGCCCAACCACCGTCGTGTGTGACCGTCGGTGCAACGACGTTGCGGCAGAAGGACTGCCAACTCGCAACCAATCGCAGCCGCGAATCTCGGTAGGAGTCCTCCCACAGCTATCGGCGTGCTGACCATGCACGCACCACGCACAGATGCTGAGATTGCTCCGATCAACCAGACTCGGCGATCCGGTCGGTAATGGCCTCGGCCACTTTGCCGAACCTAATCAGGTCTGCCTTTGTCAACGGATCCACCACCAGTTCGCGCACCTTCGCGACGTGCAACGGGGCCGCGGCGGCGACCCGCTTCATCCCCGCCTTCGTGAGCTCGACCACGCTTACCCTGCCGTCATCGGCGCAGACACCCTTGAGCACCAGCCCGTCGTCTTCCAGGCGCCTGACCACGTGGGATAACCGCGACAACGAGGAGTTTGCTTTGGCGGCGAGTTCCGACATCCGCAGCGTCTTGTCGTCGGCTTCCGACAGATTCGCCAAGACGAGGTACTCGAACGTCGTCAGTCCGGTGGTGCGCTGCAGATCGCGTTCCAGGGCCGCCGGAAGCTCCATGATCATCGACAGGAGCTGACGCCATGCGCGTTGCTGATCGTCGTCGAGCCACACCGTTTCGGGTTGGCCACGCTCACGCTTGGGTCGCGTCATCGCGACGACCCGATGGTGTCCCATCGCGCAGCTGTCATCCGGACCTCCTCCTCAGTTCGAAGGATAGTTCAGCCATCAACCATTGACCCTGAGTTGGCGACCGGCGACGGCGCTGGGCCGTCACCGAGGCGTCGTCGTCTGCGTTGCGCGGGCAAGGAGTGCGACGTAGCCCATTGGTTGACGCATCACGTTAATAGGCATAACTTGGTTGAAGCATCAACTAATGCGTCCGACGGTTCCCGGGCGAACGACCAAGTTCGTATGTGCAACCGCGTGAACCAATCCTGTTCGTAAGCAAAGATATTCGAGGAGGTCTCATGAACACCGCGGTATGGATCGCGTCCGGATTACTGGCCGCCGCATATCTCTTCATCGGTGGCACGAAACTGCTGAAGTCCAAGGAGCAACTATCGGAGAACCCCTCCACGGCCGGCGCCGCTGAGGCGTTGTCTGCGACGTCGATCAAGCTCATCGGCAGCGTCGAGGTCGCCGGCGCTCTCGGGCTGATACTGCCTTGGCTGACCGGTATCGCGCGCATCCTGACCCCGGCCGCCGCGTTGGGGCTCGCGCTGTTGCAAGTAGGCGCGGCGGTATTCCACGGTCGACGCGCGGAGTACAAGCAGTGGCCTGTGAACGCCGTGTTCCTGGCGGTGGCGGTCTTCATCGCCGCCGCTCGGGCCTTGCAGGTCGTGCGATGAGCAGCGCTCTGCAGTACGCAGTCGTGGGCACCGGCCGCGTCGGCGCGGTTCTAGCGCAACGGTTCTCCGACCACCATGTCCCAGCTCTGTGGGCCAACACTCGAGGTCCGGAGACGGTCGACGTCACCGAACTGTCCGCCTCGATTACACCGGCCACCCTTGGCACGGCCCTGGATGCAGACGTGATCATCCTGGCTATTCCGTTCCTGAAGGTCCGCGAGCTGGGCAAGACCCGTTCGGACTGGTCGGGCAAGATCATCGTCGACGCGACCAACGCGTTTCTGGTGCCCAACTCCGAGCAAATCCTCGGCGGCCGACTGTCGACCGAGTACAACGCAGAGGCCTTCCCGGGCGCCGTGGTGGTCAAGTCGTTCAACCAAACCGCCGCTAAGCGGCTCGCCGAGAAGCGCCCACCCGAATTCGGGAAACGGGTGGTCTTCGTGTCCAGTAACGACTCCGCAGCCAGCGCGACGGTGGCCGAGCTGTGCACCGATCTCGACTTCGCCCCCATCGAACTCGGACGTCTCGACGAGGGTGGTGTACTCATCCAAGCCCGCAACGCCTTGGTCCTGCGCGAACTCTACGAGCTGCCGTCCGCACTTGAGGAGAACGCCCAGTCCAGTTCGACTGTCGGAAACCAAGTCTCACCCGGCACGTGGACGATCGACCCCGTCCACTCGTCCATCACGTTCTCGGTTCGCCATCTGATGGTCGGCCGAGTACGTGGGCGGTTCGGCGACTTCTCCGGAGCGATCACCGTGCCCGAGAACGGAACTCCGAGCGTCACGGCCACCATCGCGGTCGGATCGGTGGACACCGGCAACCCGGACCGCGACCAACACCTCCGGGCACCCGACATCTTCGGCGCCGACGAGTTCCCCACCGCAACCCTCGCCTCGGTCGGCATGCACAGCACCGGGCAAAACGACTGGGTGCTCATCATCGACTTCACCTTGCGCGGAATCACCAAACGCCTACCACTGGCATTCTCATTTCTGGGCGTGAGCGCCGGCATGGGGCACGGTGAAGTGGCCGGGTTCGAAGGCGCAATCAAACTGAAGCGCAGCGACTTCGGCGTCCTGACCGACACCCCCGTGCTAGCCGGCGGCGGCCCGATGCTCGGCGACACCGTCGACATCACCGTGTCCTTGGAAGCGGTCAAAGAACCCGCCGCCCCGACCAGATCAGAGGGCGACGCCGCGCCCGCGTAGGGACGGTGCCGACCGCGCGGTAGTCGTTGGGCAACAACATCTTTCATGTGACGGCGAGTTAGGCAACTCGACCTGGCCGCGGCGTTACCACCACTTCTCGCCTCCCCGCCTGTCGTTCCAGCCGCGAGAAGACATCAGCAGAACAGCACTCCACCCATCTGAGAAGGACAGTCACATGCATGTTTTCATCACTGGCGGAACCGGCCACGCCGGTTCTCACATCATTCCCGAACTGATCGCCGCTGGCCACGACGTCACCGGACTGGCCCGGTCGGACGCCTCCGCAGAAGCCCTGTCCGCGCTCGGCGCGGCGGTGCGTCGAGGCAGCCTGGAAGACCTTGACGGGCTCAAGGAAGCTGCCGCGGACGCCGACGGCGTCATCCACGTCGCGCACCGGCAAGATTTGCTTCCGACTGGCGGGATGGACGCCGTCGCCGACGCGGAACTGCCGATCATGCTCGCCTACGGCGAGGCACTCGCGGGAACCGGAAAACCACTCGTCGCAGCGGGCAGCATCGGCTCGCCGGGAAACCTGGGCCGACCAGCCACCGAGGACGACCCTGCCCTGCCCAGCGGGGAAGAGCACAAGGGCACGTTGCGGGCTCGTAACGTCGTGGAACGAGCCGTCATTGACCTCGCCGAGCAAGGAGTGCGGTCCTCAATCGTGCGACTCCCGCTCATCGCGCACGACACGACCGATGACGCTGGCTTCCTGCCCGGGCTGATCGCACTCGCCAAGGAGAAGGGCGTCGCCGGCTACCCTGGAGACGGCACGAACCTGTGGTGTGCTGTCCATGTCCGAGACGTCGCCTCCCTGTTCCGCCTGGCGCTGGAGAAGGGCCCGGCGGGTCGCTATTGGCACGCGATTCAGGATGAGGGCATCCCGTTCCGCGACATCGCCGAGGCCATCGGCAGTCGTCTGGATCTGCCCGCCGTGAGCATCCCCATGGATGTCCTGATGCTGCCGGGATACTTCGGCCAGTTCATGAATCTGGTCACCGGATCCTTCCCGGCGACCAGCCTCATCACCCGCCAAACCCTGGGCTGGGACCCCGTTGGACCCGGGCTGTTCGCCGACTTGGACAACCGCCACTACTTCCCGGGGGCGGACGCATGACCACCGTCGCCCCTCACCGTGACACGTTGGAGGCCTTCGTCGATTGCATCAACGGCGGCGCAGACAGAGCCACCCTCACAGGCCTGCTCGCCGAGGACGTGATGCTGTACGGCCCGTTCGGTGACCAGCCCGTCACCGGCCGCGAGGCCGCCGTGGAGACCATCAAGAAGGTCAACGCATTGTCTTCAGACGACACCTACACGGAGGTCCTCAGCGGAGACACCCACCACGCCGCACACTTCCGGCTGCAAGTCGGTGACGCCGCGGTCGACGGGATCTTCCTCGTCCTGCTCGACGCGGACGCCAAGATCGCCGAGGTCAGCATTTTCTACCGCACCGTGCCGGACGGCGTCGCGCTGCAACGCAACCTCGCGCAGGCCATCGGCATGCAGCCCTGGGAACTGCGCACCAGCGGTTCGTGACGGCCAACGTCACGGACTCCTTCACGACGGCTCGGTCAGTTCAGTCCCACCACTGGCAGTCGAGGCCCGATGGCAGAAGATACCCAGGCGTACCCGGCATCCACGAGCCGACGCCATCGCCGTGCCGCGGTCAACGGGATCAGCAACAGATGTGTCCCGTTCTGGTGCAACATGAAACTGGCGTCGACTGAAACGGTTGGCTGAACTGGAGCTATGTAAGACGGATGCCCGCTGGCGCATCAGCCTCGGGTATTCCAGACAAGCGGCGCCTGGTGGATCCACGTGCCGTGTTCAACGGTATCAACAAGGAAGTCGGCGAGGTCGGCGCGGTTGATCCGCATGCCGGGCTTTTCGGTGCCGGCCTCCGCGGCGCGTACGGGACCGCTGGCCGGCTTGTCGGTGAGGGCGACCGCCCGGGCGAGTGTCCAGTCGGTATCGGAGGCGCGCACGACCTCGTCGACGCCGTTGTGGTCGACGAAGCCGGCCCTGATGTTGGAGATGTTGACGAACAACCTGGCCATGGGGTTGATGCGAGCCCAGTCGTCGCCCGCGCCCATGGTGGAGTTGATGACGATCCGGCTGATGTTCTGCTCGCCCATCACAGTGAGGACGTTGCGTGTCGCGTCGGTCATGAACATCGGCGGGCTGATGGCCTTGGCCCAGGGATTGTCCGAGGCGCGTGAGTTATTGAGCGTGCTGATCACCGCCTCGGTACCCTGGGCGGCCTTGCGGATGTCATCGATATTCGAAGGCGTGCCGGCGATCAGTTCCACGCCGGCCGGGGCCCGGACATCGTCGGGGTTGCGCACCAGAGCACGAACCCGGTGACCGCGTTTGGCGGCGTGCGCGAGTACGTGGACCCCGGTGCGGCCGCTGCCTCCGAGGACGAGCAGATTGGTCATTGTTCTCCCTTCGAGTGGATTTCATGCCGCAGGCTGGCAGCGCTTGTGCCGCGCGGATTTGTCCGGTGGCAGTCGGTGACTACCCCGCTGTGAGAAGTAGTGATACGACCGCGCAGTTGTGCCCGGTGTCGTGTTGGCCAGTTCGGCGGCACACCTATTTCGCAAAGCTCCCAATGGATCTCTGAGGAGATCCGTTCCGGATCGTCTGCTCGTCGCGCGACCCGGTAGTGGTCCGCGCGAGCAGTGAGGCGTTGTCATTGAGTCGTTGAAGGATCGGGCCGGCGACGTGCATCGCAAGCCGCAACGCCTCTTGATCGCTCCCAGAGAGCGTCGCCAAGAGTGCGGCGAGTTTCCCGTTGTCATCGTTGCGCAGCCTCTGCAACAGATGTCGTGCAGTCGCAGTGATGTCGACGATCGTTGCGCGGCCGTCTTCGGGATCGGCCACGCGGATTACCAAATTGCGGCGGTCAAGGCGCTGGATCAACTGCGTCATTGCCGGCTGGCTCAAGTGAATGGCCTCGGAAAGCGCAGTGAGCCGAGTGGGGCCCTCCACGCTCAACGTGTGCAGCACTTCCATCGCGGACACGCTGAGCTCGTCGCGATTGAGAAGGTGACGCGTAGCCAGTAGCGCGGCCTGTCGGACGGCTTCGGCCATCCTTTCGATCCCGTCTTCCGACTTGGTCATACCGCGAATATACATCATGACGCTATGTAAATCCCCGATCCTGTCGCAACCCCTGCTTCATTGGGCGAGTTCTGGCGGCCCTCGAACCTGATGACCTATGCCCCAGTCATGCTGTCAAATGACGGTATTCAGTGGATAGTGCCAAGTGACGCGACGTCATCGAGAACGTGCCCCGATCGAATCACCGCTGAGCGTGCGATCACAGTAAATTCAGACGTTATGTATTTCGCAGACGTCCACGTCACGAACCTCCCAGCGGTGGTCGTGATGGAACCGGTGGACCACCTCAGTTGACTGGCGGCGAGGCCAAGGCGATCGACCGCGTTACTGAACTCCTCGTATGCAGTGATGGCACTGCCGCGGAAACATCACGCGATGGCGTGCCGGCAGGGCATGTGCGACGCGCGACACGTCAGCGGGTCAATGTGAGCCCAGGCACCAGGCACTCGCAAGGCTGTCGCCAAGGCCCGATGTCGGCGTTTAATGGCAAGTTGCGAGCGAGCCAGCAAGGGGGTGCAGTGGCGGGTTCCGACTCTGACGAGGAAGACCTCGATGGATTGCCACCGCCGCCGATTGCGCCGGGGCAGGTCCACGCCCCGTTGAACCCCGACCGAAGCCCGCCGTACCGGGCGGGAGCGGTGGGGTTGGTGCTGTTCTTTGTGCTGGTGCTGGCGCTGACGTGGTCCCAGTTCCGAGGCTATTTCGACACCAAAGCCACGTTGAACGTGGTGTACAACCGGTCCGGGTTATCGATGGATCCCGGTTCCAAGGCCACCTACAACGGGGTCCCGATCGGCCGGCTGCAGGCCGCTGAGGCCCAGACCGGGAATGATGGCCGGCCTCAAGCCAAACTTGTCCTCAGCATCGATCCGCAGTACCTGAACCTGCTACCCAGCAATGTCGACGTCAAGCTGTTGGCCACCACGGCGTTCGGGAACAAGTACATCTCGTTCACCTCGCCGGCGAGCCCGTCGCGGCAACGCCTGAAAAGTGGTGACGTGATCAACGCCAGCGGCGTCACCACTGAGTTCAACACGCTGTTCGAGACCATCACCGCGATCTCCGCGCAGGTGGACCCGCTCAAGCTCAACCAGATCTTGACCGCGACGGCACAGGCTCTCGACGGGCTGGGCGACAAGTTCGGGCAGTCCTTGGTCAACGGCAACGACATCCTGGATGACGTCAACGCGCGGATGCCCTCCTTGCGCCATGACATCCAGGCCTTCGCCGACCTCTCTCAGGTGTACGCCAACGCATCCCCGGATCTGTGGGACGGGCTGGCGAACGCAGTCACCACGGCCCGTACCCTCAACGATCAGCGCAACACCCTGGACCAGGCGTTGGTGGCTGCAGTCGGGTTCGGCAACACCGGTGGCGACATCTTGGAGCGAGGTGGTCCGTACCTGGTTCGGGGCGCCGAGGACCTGCTGCCGACCGCCCGGCTGCTCGACAAGTACAGCCCCGAATTGGACTGCACGATAAGGGAATACGCCACCGCTGACCCCAAGGCTGCGCGCGGCCTTGGGGGTAACGGTTACTCGCTGGCGACGCACACCGTATTGGTCGGCGCCGCCAACGCCTACGTGTATCCGGACAACCTCCCGAGAATCAATGCCTCCGGTGGCCCGAACGGGCGACCCGGTTGCTGGACGGTGACCAACGACATCTGGCCCGTTCCGTACACCGTGATCGATTCCGGCGCCTCCATCGCGCCCTACAACCACTTCGGCCTGGGTTCGCCTTTTGCGTCCGAATACGTCTGGGGCCGTCAAGACGGGGAGAACACCATCAACCCCTGACGACGATCCCGCTCCGCCCACCCGAAAATTCAACCGCGTCAACGACATTCCGTCGCTGGAGCACAACTGCCGCTCAGTCGATGACGTTCGGCGCCTGATGTTCAGGTAGGACGGCGATGTCTTCCTTCTCTGACACCAAGCAGGCGCGGCAAAAGTCGATGCCGAACGGCGTCAGGTGGATCGAGCGACGGACGACCTTGTGCGCCCGCACCGAATGCATCGCGGCCAGCACATCCGGTTGCGCCTCAACGACCTGGTATTCGAGCGGATCACGCAGTTGCTCCTGGGAGAACCAGATGAGTCCCAGCCGGAACAGATTGTTGAGGTAGGCGGGGACCTGGTCCAGATACCGCACCCCCGCCCGCGGACCGATCATGTTGAGGCCCGGAGCCACCAGCCTCGAGGACACCACGCCGATGGGGCCACCGGTCCGGATGTCGACCGCCGGCTGGGGCCCACCGCGCAGCAGCAACAACAGGATGCGGGCCTCGTCTGGCGCCATCTCCTCGAGAATGCGGGCGTAGGCGGGGTGGCCGCGCTCGGTGTTCCATACGTCTCGCGAGCGGGTCAGCAGTGCCTGCCCCTGAGCACGCAACGACTGCTCCATCTTGCGCTGGCGCTCTTCGTCCTCCTGCTGGTGTGACACCTCGTGCGTCGTCACTGTCTCGGTGAGCGAGGCACTGACCTGAACGACGGCCTGTGACACCGAGACCCCGTTGGAGACGGCTTTGGCCACCTCACCGAAAACAGCGCCGGCCTGGGCGACGCCGGATATCAGCTCGCGTGCGGAGTCGGCCGCCGATGCCGGGTTAGCGACGACCTCGAGTGCGCGACGACCTGTTTTGAGCCCGGCAACGAGGGTCCACTCCGCTGTGCGCACCCAGGCGGTAGCGGCCAGGCGAACCAGGCCGGGCAGTGCTTCGCCGATGTCGGCGCTCTTGGGTAGCAGTGACGACGACGGCTCCGGTGGGGGAGAGAACGTGGCGCTGAACGGCCCCCACTGGGCCTGGCGCCGGCCGGAACGCCGATTTGGGTCGTTACTCATGCGACACCGAGTCCCAAGAAGATCCCGTAGTGGAGGAAGCCACCTGCCGCACCCATGATCGCGCCGTGAGCGTAGAGCATCCACTCATCTTCCCTGATGGCAGAACGCAGCATCTCGACGAAGTCCGATGGTGGAAGTTCTTTGGTGCGTTGGGCGATCAATGCGCGGATTTTGCCTGACTGTGCGCGCGAGAACTCTTCGTCCCGGAAGGGGGTCAGCGTCCGGTCGACTGCCTCGGCGGCAAAGCCGGCCTTGATCGAGTCGTAGGCCTGGGCGCCGAGTGCGACCCGGGCGGCGCCCCGGATGGGTCCGGCGGCCTTGTCGATGGCCGGGCCGAGCGCGGTGGCCATCATCTGGCGGGTGCGGTCGCCGCTCGGGCCGTCGATCAGGAAGTCGCCGATGCGTTCCAACGTGATGACGTCGTCGGCGATGATCCCGGCATACACCTCGGCAGCCTGCTCCTGCCGCTGCAGGAACAAGCCCTGGAACTTGATGCCGAAATAGCGGGTCGGCTCGGTCGGCTCGAAGATGAGCCACATACCGAGCGCGTTGGTGATCCAGCCGACGATCACGCCGAGCATCGGCAGCGTCCACCACGCATGGAACCAGTGGTCAATGAACGCGACCGGGATGCCCAACAGGAAGCCGAAGATGAAGCCGAAGTTCACCATCAGGTTGAGCTCGCGCTGGCCGATGTCCTTGAAGACCCGGATGACGAGGGCGGGGTTCTTCCGGAAGTGCTCGATCACCATGATCTTGGGGTCGAGCAACTGGTCGATGTGGATGCCGATCTCGGTGGTGATCGACTGCACGACGTCCGGCAATTGCGACTGCACCCGAGCCACGATGGCGCGTTTGCCGACGGTGGGCAGGTTGCGCCAGAGCTGCGGGTCGTTGGTGGTCATCACTTCGTCGACGAGCTGCGGAATCTCGTCCCGGAAAAGACGGACGATGTGTTCGGCGATCTTTTCGGGCTCGAGCTGCTGATAGAACTCCGCGGGCGTACCGAGCTTGGCAATGGCTTTGTCGGACGCGATCGAGCCCATCTTGGCCGCGCGTGCCGGCACGATGCCCTGCCAGCCGACGCCGCCTTGCAGTACGCCAGGGATCTCTTGCAGTTTGTGCGGAGCCAGCCGTGCCAGCTCCGCCATCCCCGGGATTTTGAACCCGTGGAAGTTGACCGGGTAGAACAGCATGATCAGGCCGGTCCAGTTGATCAGCCAGCCGATCACTGCGGTGAACAACGGAATGCTCAGGAACGCGAACCACTCCATTGGTGTCTTGATCTGGCTCAATGTCCAGTCGCGATTGACCAACCAACTCCAGAATTCGCTGAGCGTCGTCCTCACCGCCTTTCGTCGACCGAAGGTGATTCGCCGACGAGCCCGAAGAGGATGGGCGGTCACCTGTGCGAGTGCACATTAGCGGTTGAAGCGACGGCAGACCTGCGAGATGTGCAGGGCCGATCAACGGGATGCTGCCAATCCCTGGAGGTGTGCCCGCATCCAGTCAACGAGGGCCGCGCTGTCGTCGTCTGACAACTCGGTACCGAAGGTGTCGGCCAACAGCGCGGGCACATCGCCGATCTCGAGGTCACGTGTGAAGCACGATCCGTCAGGACTCGTTGTCGTCCAGGTGGTTCCGTCGAGAACATGCTGGACGTCGGCGGCAAATCGCTGGACGAACGGGCGGGCGGTGAATGGTGACCTCGGCGAGGTTGATACGAAGTGGCTGGCGACGGCGTAGTCGACCGGATACTGCGGGTCGAGCGTGAAGACGTGCCGGTCGAGCCATCCGACCTCGCCATCCACACTCGACCGCTGCCACAACGTCCATTCATCTGGGTGAAAGACTTCGGTGGCGGTGCCGAGTGGTGCACTGGACAGTCGCAACTGCCAGCCGTCTTGGTCGACCTCGTTACCGGCGACGAGCTCGATGGGTTCGAGCGGGCCGCGCCCGAATCCCACATCGCACAGCCAACGGCGATCGTCGTCGAATTCGACGACGATCAGTGAGTGCGTCCGCGGCCGCATGGACCCCGCGCCCAGGGTGACGCGCCCGGCGAGTGCAGTGAACCGGAAGCCCAGTCGCTCCAGCGCCGCGGCGAACACCGTCACGTGCTCGAAGCAGTAGCCACCGCGGTTGTGCCGAATCATCTTGTCCTGCAAGGTATCCAGATCGAGCATGATCGGGCGGCCGAGTATGATCTCAAGATTCTCGAACGGAATCGAGGTGGTGTGGGCGCGGTGCAGCGCCGCCAAGGTCTCGGCCGTCGGGACACGCTCGCCGTCGAAACCGATGCGCCTCAGGTAGGCGTCCAGATCGAACTCGTCGCTATGCCAAGTAGTCACAAACCCACGATAGCCAGAGGCCTGCGGGGCTTTCCAGAGTGCATGTCCCGGCGAAAAAGCTTGCTGGACAGCTCAAACCGCGTTCCGGAATAACTGGCACAGTTGGATTCGAAGGGCGCATCGCGATCGCCAACACCATCTAGTCGCGTACCGCGAGAACCGGCCACACGTCGGGCACGCCCTTCAACGCGTGGCTGCCGCGGTCGTCGAATGCCAGCCCAGACCCGAGCACCAGCGGTGGGATCGCGCCGGAGACGAGTACCTCGCCAGGCCTGGCAAGCGCCATGATGCGCGCAGCGATGTGCACCGCGATCCCGTGTACGTCGCCATCGGCCATCTCGACCTCGCCGGTGTGCAGACCGAGGCGGATTGGAAGATTGATGTCCGCCATCGCATCTCGAATCGCCTGCGCACAGTTGATCGCTCGCGCTGGACCGTCGAACGTGGCCAGCGCGCCGTCGCCGGTGAATTTGATGACCGTGCCGCGCGCGCCGGAGACATGCGACTCGATGAGTCGGTCATGAGTGTGCAGGGCTGCGGTCCAGGCGCGGTCGCCCAGAGCTGTTGCGCGCTCAGTTGATCCGACGATGTCGGTGAAAAGCACGGTCGACAGCACCCGGTTCGTCGCAGCGGTGCGGCGGCTGCCCGTGAGAAATGACTCGATTTCGTCGAGCACCCGATCGGAGTCGCCGGCGAACCATTCGTGGTCGTTGCCGTCGAGTTCCACGTGCCGTGCGTGTGGAATGTGCCCGGCGACGTACTCCGCATGGCCGGCACCCACGTGGAGGTCACCGCGGCGGTGCAAGACCAGCGTCGGGGACTGGATGCTCCCAAGGACCGAACGCATGTCTGTACGCATGAACAGATCGAAAACGGACTTGTAGTAGCCGGGGCCGCCACCGAGGCGTTCTGCCCGCGCGTACCAGCGGCGCTTGGCATCGTCGCCGCTCCAACTCGGCGCGAGTAGGTCGGCAACCGCACCCGTCCCGACGCTGAGTCCGAAGGCTTCGACGTATTTTTCCAAGGCTGCCGCGGGCATCCCGAACGGCTGGTCGGGGGTCCGCAGGAAGTACGCGAAGGGACTCCAGACGACGAGTGAGCGCACGCGCCGCGGATGACTTGCTGCCAGGAGCATGGCAGGTAGGGCCGACTGGGCCATCGCGAACACGGACGCGCACTCGCTGCCGACGGCATCGAGAACCGCGAGGAGCCCGTCTGTCCAGGACTGGATCGCCGGAATCTCGTTGATGGGCACCGCATCTGAGCTACCCATCCCGAGCAGATCGGTCAGGATCAAGCGGCCGAACGATGCCAGCCGACGGAGGTGGACGCCAATGGTCGGCTCATCCCAGAGGAGGTCGATCGGGAATGAGCCGGTGGGAATGAACAGAAGATCAGGCCCGCTGTCGCCAACTACTTGGTATGCGAGGTGATGGCCGTTGGCGTCCCGCGTATAGACCGTCTCGGGTATGGCCACCATGACATGAGCATGCCAGCTGGCCTGGGCACTTGGGCGGCGAATTGTTGGTAGAAAGAGGTCGGCACACGCTCCGCTAACACCGTCCGCACCGTCGCCGATACCAGTGGCATGACTTCATTGCGCGCTGCCGGATCGATCTTTGTGGCCTTATTCGCGCCCGCGTTATCGGTGGCGACGGCCAATGCTGATCCCTTCGCACAACTCGACGCAGTCCCCGTCGTGGCATCCCCGACGTGTGCGGGCACCGTCAGTGCGGAGGCGCAGGCGACCCCGGTGCAGATCGGCGGCCACGTTGGACACGGAGTCCGCGTCGCGATTCACTACGACGCCGGTGTTTACGACGGCTCGTGCGCACTGACGGTGGCTGCGACCTGGACGAATCTGGACACCGGTGACTCGGGACGCGGCGACATCACCGCGGTCTCGACGATCGATGGGCATTACGGATTCATCGGCTACGCGAATTCGACGTTCGCCACGGGGAGTGGTGTGGTGGTTGTGAAGCTCAGTTCGCACCCGGACGCCGAATTGCGGATCACAGCGTGAACCGACACCGACCGCCGATCAGATCAGGATCGCGATGAGGCCGCGAAACCCGTTCCGCGCGTGGCTGTTGCAGCCTTCGCTGCTGCTGTCGTCTTCGACGGAGAAGCTTGGCGCGTGTTGGCGGCCACCTCACGACGCTGACGACGTTCCTCCCGGGCGATGCGGCGGTTGAGAATCCGCCGGTCGCGGTCGGTGACCGTCTGATTCAGTCTGGTCAGAAGGTCCAACTGCAGCCAGCTCAGTCCGTCCAGATCGCCGTCGGCGTCGTGGCTGGCCAGAACAATGGAGCCACGCAGCAGCGGCACGGTGCGGGCGGTGAAAGTGGTTGTTGCCAGCAGTAATTCGGTGGCGGTCCGATTGACCCGCCGTTGGCATTTGCGTGACGTGGGCGCGAACCAGAAGTCGAACTGGCGATCAGCGCTGGTCAGGCATTGGAGCCGCTGATTCTGAATTAGTTGAGTGATGTCCGCCGGCGTGTAGGCGCGGGTTTCATAGACGGCGCCGCTGGCGCTGAAGTGCAAGACAGTGTTCATAGCGATAACCCATTCGGCTCTTTCTTCGTATGGACTCTTCTGTCGACAGTCGCACCCATATCGGGGTGCTGTTATCAACGGTACCCATGTGACAATTGAGACAAACATTGATAACGCACGGATGGCGCGAGATATGCCCGTCGGCCGTACGGCTGTGCCAGATCCTTCGGGACCCGCGCCTAAGCCAGCCGCGCAGCGAGGCCCCGCGCGTTCATGTGCGCAATTGCCTCGATCGAGATCATTGGATTCACGCCGGAGGCGGTAGGGAAGGCTGAGCCGTCGCACACCAAAAGGTCGCGGACGTCCCACGTTTGGCCAGTGGGGTCACAGACCGAATTCGTGGGCGCACCGCCCATGCGCGCCGAACCCATGATGTGGAAAGAGCCCATGGAAATCTGACCGGGCCCGTAACCCGCGGCGTCGCAATCGGCCATGAACTGCACACGGTCGCCACTGCTACCAGGCTCGTAGGAAACCCAGCGGCTGTGGCTCGAGAAGATGCGCTTCGCGCCGGCGGCTTCGAGAATCTGTGCAGCGCCATCGATTCCG
Source organism: Mycolicibacterium sp. CBMA 226 (assembly GCF_009729075.1). Lineage (GTDB taxonomy): Bacteria > Actinomycetota > Actinomycetes > Mycobacteriales > Mycobacteriaceae > Mycobacterium. The sequence goes on from NZ_VTGY01000005.1 coordinate 19,056, forward strand.
GTGCGCAGGTGGCCGAGGTCGTAGTCGGATAAGTGGTAGTGCACAACGGGTTCGCCGTCGCGCCCTACGCGGACTTCGCCGCCGTCGCGATCGCGGACGACGCCGCCAATCCCCGTCAAGTACGGGTACGCCTCGATAAGTTCGCGGTACATGCTGGCTCCGCGCCACGGAACGAAGCTGTTGATGATGTGCGGCTGGGTCGGCGGCGTTTCGTACTTGACGCCGTAACCGTTGTCGAGGTTGCGGTGCTGGTCAGAGTAGAGCGCCTGCATGACGCCCTCCCAGGCCCGGATTTCCTGGTCGAAGACGGCAATCGCCGGGGCGATGGGATGGAGTTTCAGGTGTTTACCGATGTTTGCGTTCTCGAGGCCGGAGCGGCGCAGCAGCGCTGGGGTGTGCAGCGCGCCGCACGCGACGACAACAGCCCGCGAGCGGACGGTCACCCGGCGTCCGTCGACGGTGCGGGCTTCGACACCGCGCGCGGCGCCGGATTCGATGATCACGCGCTCGACGCGCGTGTTGATCACCAGGCGGGCTCCGGCGTCTGCCGCATCGGCCAGCCAGGTCTTCGTCACGGATTGTTTGGCGCCGATCCGGCAGCCGAGGCCGCAGTAGCCGCATTCGACACCCTGATCGCAGCCGCGCACATTGCGCGGCATCGCGTCGACTGGCCAGCCGAGCGCGTCGCACCCGTTGCGCAGAACTTCTTCGCGCGCCGACGGCTTGTTGTGGTCGAGGTTGACGCCGAGGCGATCGACCACTGCATCGAGGCTGAGCGTGTACTCCTCGCCGGCGAACGCGGGCACGCCGTGGTTGGCCCATTCCGCGCGTACATCGTCAGGCGTACGGAATGAGGTCGAGTAGTTGACGACGGTGCCGCCGCCGAGACACGACCCGGCGAGCAGGCTGACGCTCTGGTCAGCGCTGGCCTGGGGCGCACTCAGGTAGAAATTACCCAGGGCCGTCAATTCCGAGCCGTCGAAGTCGGCGTCGTCGTAGTAGCCGCCCATTTCCATTACGACGACATCCAGTCCGGCGGCAGCGAGAACCCCGGCCGACGTGCCCCCGCCGGCGCCCGAACCGACGATGACGACGTCGCAGGTGAGGTCCGTGTCGACGGCAATCTCGATTGGCTTCAGAGGTTTGGGTGCGGCGTCGGCCCTCTTCCCGAGTGGACCAGGGAAGCCCATCGCGGCCCAAGCCGGGTTGGCTGAGCCGTCTGTATTGGGCAGCATGTTCGCGATGATCAGCGAGCCCTTGCGCAAGGCCTGAAAAGCGGCACGGCGCTGTGGAATTCGCGAGTCGCACCACGACAGCAGAACGGCCTCGCGCTGAGCTTGGTCGAGTTCACTGAATCGCCGTAACCCACCACCGCCGAGAGCGGTGAGTAGCGAGGTATCCCAGATATTGAGCAGCTGCGCGAATTGGCGGCGCTCTGCCGCGCGTGGGTTGGCGGCGACGGCGTCAAGCAGCGCGTCGACCACCCCGAGCGCGCTGGCCGACGGCACACCGTTGTGGGCCGGGAAGAACGTGTCACAGATCGAGGTCAGCGCAGCCCGCTGGCGTCGAGAGAACGGTGCGGCGACGGTCATGGTGGTCTCCTCGGGGCGAAGCGGCGCGGCGCGTCGTAGCGTCACCGACCAATGAACAGTGAAGTTGCCAGATTCGCTGGGAATTGACCGAAATGATCCCGGTTGCTTCCATATAATTGCCGAAGATGCGGGTTAAGTAACAGGAACGTTGCCGCCATCAAGAAGATAGAGCGCGATTTCGGTTGGTTATCAGTATTTGCTGTCAATTGTTTCGAGTGCGCCGTCTGCTAAGTGCGGCCGGCGTATCCCGGCCTCGTCACTCCGGCAAAGCCCGAGAGCGCGAACCACGTCATCACCGCGCGCAAGCGCTGAGAATGCAAATGATACAAGGGGATTGACACGACCACGCCGGCCGTAGCTGGGTGGCTACGGCCGGCGGAGGGTGGTTGACGGCGTCAGTGGTCAAGCACTGGCCTCAGACCGACGCCAGCTCGGATTCGCGTTGGATCGGCTGCGGCCAGGGCTGCGGAACCGGGCGCTGACGGACGCGCTGCGGCCACCAGAACCAGCGCCCGAGCAGGCTGGCAATCGACGGCGTCATCAGCGACCGCACCACCAGGGTGTCGAACAACAGACCGAGACCGATGGTCGTACCGACCTGGCCGATGATGATCAGCTTGCTCACCGACATCGACATCATGGTGAACGCGAACACCAGACCCGCCGAGGTGACCACCGAGCCGGTGCCCACCATCGCACGGATGATGCCGGTGTGCAGCCCGGCGTGGATCTCCTCCTTGATCCGGGAGACCAGCAGCAGGTTGTAGTCCGCGCCCACCGCCAGCAGCACGATGACCGACATCGGTAACACCATCCAGTGCAACGGAATACCCACGATGTGCTGCCAGAGCAGTACCGAGAGACCGAAGGCCGATGCCAGGCTGAGTACCACCGTGCCGACGATCACGGCCGATGCGACGACCGCACGCGTGAGGACCAACATGATGATGAAGATCAGGATCAGCGCTGCGGCCGCGACGATCATCAGGTCGTAGTCGGCGCCGATCTGCATGTCGTTGTACATCGCTGCGCTGCCGCCGAGGTAGATCGAGGAGCCCTCCAGCGGCGTGCCCTTGATCGCGTCGGCCGCGGCGACCTTGAGCGGTTCGATGCGCGAGGTGCCCTCCTGTGTCAGCGGGTTACCTTGGTGAATGATGGTGAACCGCACCGCATGTCCGTCGGGCGACATGAACAGCTTGAGACCCCGCTGGAAATCTGCAGTCTCAAAGGCTTCCGGCGGCAGGTAGAACGAGTCGTCGTTCTTGGCCGCGTCGAACGCCTCGCTCATCGCGGTGCCAGTCTTCTGCATCGCGATGGTCTGATCCTGCTGCGCCTTCTGCATCTGGTACTGGTTCAGCAGTACCTGCTTCTGGTGCTTCATCGACGCGATCTGCTTGGGCATCGTCGCGACCATCTTGGGCATCAGGTCGGCCATGCGCTGCATGTCGGGAACCAGATCCTGGAAGTCATCCGACATCGTGCTGATGCCGTCGATGCTCTCGAAGACCGACCGCATGGACCAGCACACCGGGATGTCGAAGCAGTGTGGCTCCCAGTAGAAGTAGTTGCGCATGGGCCGGAAGAAATCGTCGAAGTCCGACAAGTGATCCCGGGTGTCGGCCATGTCGTTCGACGTCGTCTTCATCTTGTCGGCCATGCGCTGCGACACCGCTGCCAGATCTTTCTGGACGCTCATCATCTCGGTCATGGCATCGATGCTGTTCTGCAGGTCGTCGGCCTGGGAGAGCAGATTGTCCAGATTGGTCTGCGTGTAGTCGTTGTTCATGAGCTGCGTGGAGCCGCTCTGTCCCACGGTGTACGGGATCGTCGAGTGCTTGATCGGGTCACCGTCAGGTCGGGTGATGGTCTGCACCTGAGCGATGCCGTGCACGTTCTTCAGCGCCTTGGCGATCTTGTCGATCACCAGGAAGTCCGCCGGGTTCCGCAGATCGTGATCGGACTCGACCATCATCAGATCCGGGTTCATCTTGGCCTGCGAAAAGTGCCGGAACGCGGCGTCATAGCCGACGTTGGCGGGGATGTCCTTCGGCAGGTAGATCCGGTCGTCGTAGATGGTGTGATAGCCCGGCAGCGCGATCAGACCGACCAGTGCGGCCACCACGGCGCCGACCAGGATGGCGCCGGGCCAGCGCACGGTCGCGGTGCCGACCCGGTGCCAGCCGGCGGTTCTCGTGTTCTTTCGGGGCTCGAGGACGCGTCGGAAGCGGGTTGCGACCGCGATCACTGCGGGCCCCAGGGTCAGCGCCATCGCGACTACCATCACCATGCCGATGGCCAGCGGGAAGCCCATGGTCTGGAAGTACGGCAACCGGGTGAAATGCAGGCACAAGGTGGCGCCGGCAATGGTCAGGCCCGAGGCCAGCACCACGTGCGCGGTGCCGTGAAACATGGTGTAGTAGGCCGATTCTCGGTCTTCTCCGGCCCGTCGCGCTTCCTGATAACGCCCGATCAGGAAGATGACGTAATCCGTCGCGGCGGCGATCGCCAGCGTCACCAGCAGGTTGGTGGCGAAGGTCGTCAGCCCAAAAACGTTGTGGTAGCCCAGGAATGCCACCAGACCGCGCGCCCCGGAGAGTTCGAGCACCACCATCAACAGCACGAGCAAGGTCGCGATGACGGATCGGTAGACCAAGAGCAGCATGACCGCGATGACGCCGAAGGTGACCAGTTCGATGAGCTCCATGCTCTTGTCACCGACGGCATTCTGATCGGTGCTGGTCGCCGCGGGACCGGTCACATAGGCCTTCACCCCTGGCGGAGCGGGGCTTTCGGTGGCGATCTGACGCACGGCGGCGACCGACTCGTTGGCCAGCGTCTCCCCCTGGTCACCGGCGATGTAGACCTGAACGTAGGCGGCCTTGCCGTCGCGGCTCTGGGCGCCCTTGGCTGTCAGGGTGTCGCCCCAGAAGTCCTGGACGTGCTGCACGTGGGTGGTATCAGCGCGCAGGTCACTGACCATCTTGTCGTAGAACGCGTGCGCGTCGGCTCCCAGCGGATTGTCACCCTCGAGCACGATCATCACCGAACTGCTGGTGCTGTATTCGTCGAACACCTTGCCGACGCGTTTGGTGGCGATCATCGAAGGCGCGTCGTTCGGGCTCATGGACACCGCGCGCAGCTTGCCGACTTCCTCGAGCTGTGGGACGACGGTGTTCAGCGCGGCGATGACGCCGATCCAGGCCAGGATGATCAGCACGGCGAATCGGCGGAGGAACCGCGGTATTCCCTTGTGGCCCTTGTCTTCTACCACCGGGATGGCGTCGGTCTGGGCGTCTGCGGCCGGCGTGCTCATGCGGCCTTCACAAAGCAGAAGGTTTCGGCGTTCATACCGGTGGCGGTCCTCTCTTCTTTGACCACGTCATCGACACTGACCCGGCAGCTGATGCTGTTGCCGTCGCCCTGGGCCAGAATGTTGGGCTGCACGGAGGGCAAGGTGGTCGACAGCGTCAACGTCCACGGCAATGTCACCCCTGCGGCACGCTGCGGCTTGCCTTCGAGGTCCATGTAGTTGATGACGGCCGTGCTACCCGTGCCATAGATCTCGTACTTGACGAATTTGGGGTTGAAGTCCTCGGCGTTGTCCGAGCTCTTCTCGGTGACCACCACGGGATTCGAGCCGAATACCTGACGCACGTTCGACACGATTACGACGCCGGCGCCAACCGCCACGATCACCAGCAGCGGTAGCCAGGCCCGCCGGAACACTCTTGTCATCGCTGCCTTCTTGAGAAGTTTCCGACCGCGCGGTCGTCGGGCATTCGGGGCCACACCGCCGTTGATGAGCCGCCGTACATCTAGCTAGGTAACCTAATGGAAAAAGTGGATAGAGTCCATCCATTTAGGTGTCGTCTTCGTTACAACCTGAGGCGGGCCCACCGCATTCCTGCCGCGCCCAAAAAACTCGACCTGAGCCGGAAAAGCCTTGTTCAGCAGGGAAATTCAGGCAGAAATCACTCAGCTGTTGGAGGCGAAGTCCCAGACCTGCATGTTGCCGGCCGGGTAGTTCTTGCATATGTCGGTCGCCTTGGCGACCACGCCCTTGTTGTTGAAGAACACCTTGGCCCAGTTGCCCCAGTGGGTGGCGACCTGTTCGTAGTAGACGTTGGTCGCGGTGTCCTCGGAGTACTGCCGGCGGCCGGCCGCGTCCAGGGAGAAGAACCAGTGGATGCGGTCCTCTGCCATCTGCTGGATGTCGGCGGGCCGGTTGTTCCGGTCGATCATGTAGCGCTGGTAGTACACCGGACTGGTGTCACGTACCGCCTGCAGGTACTGCTCGGCATCGCAGGTGGTGGTGATGATCCGGTGCGGGATCGGATAGTCGTCGGTCGCATCAGCGGCGGCCGGCCCGGCCAGTGGCAGAGAGGTCGCCGCAAGGCCGAGCGCCATGGCGGCCAGTCCGGTGCGGAAGGATCGCTGCGTCATGCGCGGTCTCCTGTTTGTGACTGATGCGCGGCGTCTTCGAGTACCGAGCGCTTGTCCGGGCAATAGAAATCTATTGCGGCACCGAGAAACTGCCAGTTCTGCTGGGTGGCGTTCTGCCGCGACAAGTTGGTGGCGACGAACTTGGCCGACTGGAAGGCGTCGTGGTCGACGTTGTTGCTCAACCGCTGGCACGCGATCTTGCCCAACCAGGCGTTGTAGTCCTTCGGGCCATAGATCCCGTAGGTGTGCAACTGATTGGCGAAGTCTGTGTCGGGATCGGCGTGCGCGGCGCCCGAATTGGACACTGCCACAACGAGTCCGATACCGGCGGCGGCCAACGCATGTACGGCCCGGTGATGTCGCGTCATGCAGCGCGCCCTTCTGTCGCGGACCGCCGCCATCGTCGGCCGATCGCAGTGTCCGGGTATCAAGCTATTGCGGTAAGTGGATGACGTCAATCCACTTACTGCAAGAGTGTCTCGGATTACACTGCGTGGGTGATGACCCGTCCGACCACAGATCGACCGTTGCGCAAGGATGCCGTGCGCAACCGTCAGCGGGTGATCGACGCGGCTCGCGATCTGTTCGCGACGCACGGCCTGAGCGCGACGCTCAACGAGGTGGCGCACCACGGCGGGATTGGCGTCGGCACGGTATATCGCCGGTTTCCCACGAAAGAAGAGCTGCTCGAGGCAATCTTCGAGAATGCGATCGACGAGGTCGCTGCCGTGGCCGACACGGCATTGGAATTCGACGACTCCTGGCAGGGCTTCGCCTGGTTTGTGGAACAGATGTGCCAGCAGACCGCCACCGATCGTGGCTTGCGAGAAATCCTGTACAGCCAGAACGGTTGTGGCAATCGGGTGGACGCGGCACGTACGCGCCTGGTCCCGAAGATCGCGAAACTTGTTGAGCGCGCCCAGAAAGACGGCCATCTGCGGCCCGGCATCTCCGATAGCGATATGCCGATCCTGGGTCTCTTGGCAGGCACTGTCAGTGAATTCGCCGGGCACGTCGATGCCGACCTGTGGCGCCGGTACGTGGCGATCTTCCTCGACGGGCTGCGCGCCCGCGATGGGCAGGGGGCACTGCCGGTCGTGGCCCTCGATGAAGACCAGACTGCGATCGTGATGCACTCCTCGCCGCCGACGCCCTGAGTCCACGCGTAATAGCGGGCGCGGCGGCAATGCGACGATTGAGCCATGACCGCGACACTCGTCACGACCAATCTGGCCGGCGGATTTGCCCACCGCACGCTCTTCGAACGGCTCGACGTGACGGTGGCGCCCGGCGATGTGCTCGGCGTGGTCGGCTCCAACGGCGCCGGTAAGAGCACGCTGCTGCGGATCCTGGCGGGAGAGCTCGCACCGCTTGAGGGCACGGTCAGCCTCGCGCCGGCCGACGCATTCGTCGGCTGGCTGCCGCAGGAGCACGAGCGGGTGCCGGGGGAGACCGTCGCCGCGTACGTCGCGCGCCGCACCGGCTGCGCCGCCGCGACCGAGGCGATGAACGCCGCGGCGGAGGCCCTGGCGGATGCGAACGCGGACGCCGACGACTACTCCGCGGCGCTGGAGCACTGGCTTGCGACCGGCGCGGCTGACCTCGACGAACGACTGCCGGCAGTGCTGGCTGACCTGGGGCTCGATTCGGATGTGGTGCGGCCGGAGTCGACGCTGATGACGGCGTTGTCGGGTGGCCAGGCCGCGCGGGTGGGCCTGGCGGCATTGATGCTGTCCCGCTTCGACATCGTTCTGCTCGACGAGCCGACCAACGATCTCGACCTTGACGGACTTGCGCGGTTGGAAGAGATCATCGGAAATCTCCGCGGCGGTGTGGTGCTGGTGAGCCATGATCGAGAGTTCCTGGCCCGCACAGTAACCCGCGTCGTCGAACTCGACCTGGCGCAGAACAGGACGACCGTCTACGGCGGTGGTTACGAGAGCTATCTGGAAGAACGTGAGGTCGCTCGACGGCATCGCCGCGAGCAGTACGACGAGTTCGCCGAGAAGAAAGCCGATCTCGTGGCGCGCGCACGTACGCAGCGGGAGTGGTCGAGCCAGGGTGTGCGCAACGCCATGCGGAAGGCCCCCGACAACGACAAGAACCGGCGTAGCGCACAGACCGAGTCGAGCGAGAAACAAGCCCAGAAGGTCCGCCAGATGGAGAGCCGCATCGCCAGGCTCGAAGAAGTCGAGGAGCCCCGCAAGGAATGGACGCTCCAATTCACCATCGGTGCCGCGCCGCGCTCGAGTTCGGTTGTCGCGACGCTCGACAATGCCGTTGTGCGGCACGGTGATTTCGTGCTGGGACCCGTGTCCCTGCAGGTCGACGCCGGCGAGCGCATCGGAATCACCGGTCCCAATGGCGCGGGGAAATCGACCCTGCTACGCCTGCTTCTGGGTCGACAGCTGCCCGATGAGGGCCGCGCGAGTCTGGGCGCGAATGTCGCCATTGGCGAAATCGACCAGGCGCGTGCCGATTTCACCGGGACCAGCCGGCTCGTCGATCGCTTCGAGCAGTACGTGCCGTCATGGACGACCGCGGATGTCCGCACGCTGCTCGCGAAGTTCGGATTGCGCGCCGACCATGTGGAACGCACGGTCGACGAGTTGTCGCCCGGCGAGCGGACCCGCGCGGGTCTGGCTCTGCTGCAGGCCCGTGGCACGAACGTCTTGGTGCTCGACGAGCCGACGAACCACCTCGATCTGGCCGCCATCGAACAACTCGAGCAGGCGCTCGAGTCCTACGACGGGGCACTGCTGCTGGTGACCCATGATCGCCGGATGCTGCAGAACGTGCGGTTGGACCGGTCGTGGCTGGTGCGCGACGGGCGTGTAGAGGAGCTGTAACCGCGAGGATGCGATGCGGCGCACTCCATCGGCTCTATCAGATGGTCACAGGCCGACCCGCGCCATATGAACAGCGTTGTAGCGGTCGCCGCGCACGCCGATCCGCGCGGCGAGCCCGTCGAGGTCGGCGACCTCGTCGGCGGATAGCGCCACCTGAGTGGATCCGACGTTCTCGTCGATGCGGTTTCGCCGACGGGTGCCGGGAATCGGCACGATCCACGGCTGCTGGGCCAGCAACCAGGCAAGCGCGATCTGGCCGGGCGTCGCGCCCTTTGCTTCGGCGATGATGCGGACCTGTGCCACCAAAGCCTCGTTGGCAGTGATGTTTTCGGCTTCGAATCGAGGAAGGGTGCCCCGGATGTCACCGTCGCCGAATTCGGAACCGGTTGTCACGGTGCCGGTTAGAAATCCTTTACCGAGCGGGCTGAACGGGACGAACCCGATGCCCAGTTCGGCGCAGATGGGCAACACCTGCGGCTCGGGGTCGCGGGTCCACAGGGAGTACTCGCTTTGCACCGCCGTAACGGGGTGCACGGCGTGGGCGCGGCGGATCGTCGCGGCCCCGGCCTCGGACAATCCGAAATGGCGCACCTTGCCGGCGGCCACGAGCTCGCCGACGGTGCCGGCGACGTCCTCGATCGGTACGTCGGGGTCGACGCGGTGCTGATAGAACAGGTCGATCACGTCGGTCTGCAGCCGTCGCAGCGAGGCGTCGGCGACGCGGCGGATCTGTTCGGGCCGCGAATCGGTACCGGCCATCTTGCCGTCGACGATGTCCCATCCGAACTTGGTGGCGATTACGACCTGGTCGCGTAGCGGCGCCAACGCCTCGCCAACCAGTTCCTCGTTGACGTAAGGCCCGTAGACCTCTGCGGTGTCGATGAACGTCACGCCGGCTTCCTCAACGGCGTAGCGGAGCACGCCGATCATGTCATCGCGGTCACCGGGATTGGGGCCGTAGCCCATTGACATGCCCATGGCTCCGAGTCCGATCGCGGAGACCTGAAGGCCTTGTCCGAGTGTGCGGGTATGCATGTTGAATCCTCCTCGGGTGACGGTGGGAACGCTCATGACGTCACGCTAGGCCCGGCCGAGGGGATCTGGGAGTGACGCCCGTTCCAGGTACTGGGAGTTCCTCCCACCCGGCTCCGGGTGCCTCTACCGTGGGCTGATGGGCGCAGTGGATCTAAGCCGCGAGATTCGGGAGTTCTTGAGTTCGCGGCGCGCGCGCATCACACCCGAGCAAGCGGGGCTGCCCGCATACGGCGGAAACCGCCGGGTCAAGGGCCTGCGCCGTGAGGAGGTCGCGTTGCTGGCCGGAGTGTCGGTGGACTATTACGTGCGGATGGAGCGCGGTAACCTGTCCGGCGCTTCGGAGCACGTGCTCGACGCCCTCGCCTCGGCGCTCAAACTCGATGAGGCCGAACGTGACCACCTGTTCGCGCTGGCCCGTGAGTCCGGCAGTCGCGGCACCCGTCGCAAACCGAAAGTGCCGGTGACCATTCGGCCGGCGTTGCAGCAGGTCCTCGATGCGATCGGGGACGCTCCGGCATGGATTCGCAATGGCCGCTCTGACGTGCTCGCGATGAACCAGCTCGCCCGCGCGCTCTACGCCCCGGTGTTGGCCGACCCGCGGCGGCCGGTGAACACCACCCGATTCGTCTACTTGAATCCTGAAGCGGCGGAGGAGTTTTTCGTCGACTACGACCAGATCGCCCGCGACGCCGCCGCGTTGTTGCGGCTGGAGGTCGGCCGCAATCCACACGACCCGGAACTGATCACGTTGATCGGTGAATTATCAACGCACAGTGAGCTGTTTCGGCAGCGGTGGGCCTCCCAAGATGTGCGGTTCCACCGGTACGGGCAGAAACGCCTGCGGCACCCTGCGGTCGGGCAACTCGACCTGGATTTCGAATCACTCGAGCTCCCGGCCGAGCCGGGGCTGCAGCTGAACATCTACACCGCGCCGGCGAATACCCCTGCCGCCGACGGTCTCCGTCTGCTGGCCTCCTGGGCCGCCAGTCAGGACGACCTTCGCACCGAACAGGCCAACGCCGGCAGTTGATGTCCCGCGGGCTCTGAGCTGGTTCAGCCCGGCGGCCCGTCGCGGATGACCCCGAGAACGGTGTCGAGGGCCAGGTCATGCGGGTGCTCGAAATCCGTTGTCCACCAGGTCGCTCCGGCCGCGGCATACGGCGAGATGTCCGTGCCGTGCAGCAGGGGGATTGCGACATCGTATGGCGCGGCGGCGTTTTCACGCATTGAGGCTATTGAGTCGACGGCTTCGGCAAGCTGGTCGGGATGTTCGAGGTTGACGGTGAAGAACCCGTGATGCCGGGCGGCTCGGCTCAGGGGCCGGGTGTTCCGGGGTAGCCGGCGATCCAGCTGGGAATGCTCTGTTGATACGGCCGTGGGAGGAAGCTGACATCATCGATGCGGTAGTGCTCGCCACGATGCGGGAGCCACACAGCGGATTTCACGGCTGGGTGTGCGCCGTCGTCGGGAGTCATGTCACGCACGCCTCTGCTCAACTTTCGATCCCCAGCGCCACCGTGAGTTCGAGGATGGTCCGCGGATCGGTGAGTCGCTCGCCGTAAAGCTCTCTCAGCTGGGTCATCCGGTAGCGCACCGTTTGCGCGTGGACGACGAGGTCCGCGGCCACGGCGTCCCGCCGACCTTGATGCAGAAGCCAAGACCGCAGCGTTTCGGTAAGTGCCGCAGCCGTATTGGGGCGCAAGTCGGCCATTGGCGCAAGCACCCGCCGGCGCAGATCGTCGGAGGCTTCGCGGTCGGCGCCGATGACCAGTTCGACGAGATGTTCGTCGGTGTCGAGCACGTCGACGTCGTTGCCCACCATGATGTCTCGCGCTTGGAGCGCTCTGCGGTAGGACGACCGTACTTGCGTCCACGGCCGGGCGGGTCCCACCCACGCCCGTCGTCCGGCCAACGCTTGTAGCAGCCGGCGACGGTGTGGTCCGTCCATGTCGGGAACGAGTAGCGCCGTGAGTGCCTCGGTGGGATCGACGCCGGGAAGGTCTTGGTTCAGCTGCAGAGTGGAGGGTCCGAAATTGACTGCGATGCCATGTATCTGCGACGCGGGCAGCAGCACCGCGGTCAGTGACGTCGGCGGTGCCCAATCAGCATGCTCGGCGCTGGCCTCGAGGATCTCTGTCGGCTCGCCTGCGAGCAGGCTATGGCCGAGGCGCTCCAGGTAACGCTCTCGGACGCGGCCGGTGGTCGCCAGTTCATCGGCGTGGCCGGTCACACTCGATGCCGAGAGTTCATCGATGAACGCGAACACCAGCTCGGCGAACCGCGCCATCGTCTCGGCGGTCAGCCCCGCGTTCACGGCAGTCGACGCCAGCTCACGCCAGGCGACCCTGGCCCCGACGCGGTAAGCCGCCAGCAGTGCGTCGATGGTGCGGCCGCTGCGCGCCTCCCCGCGGCCCAGTTCGTAGGCGCCGTCCAGGGCGGGTGCCAGCTGCGTTCCGACATCTGCATCTTCCGCGCGGGTGGCCAGCCGCAAGAACCCGCCGAGCGCCATCTGTACCGCCGTCTCGATGTTCTGACCCATCGGTCCGCTGAAGGCGTCGGTGTAGCTCGGCACCTCCACCGTGACGGCGGCAACAGTGCGTTCGGCCGTACGCGGTAGCACTGAGTGAAGTGCCGAGGTGACGTCCTCGCCGAGCTCCAAACCGGTGTACCTCGGCGCAGGATCTGGCATTTCTGTTCCTATCGAACAATTACTAGGTGGTAGTTCACCTATTCTGGTCAAGAATTTACCCCGATTGACCACCAATCATTGAGATATGACAACAACGGCATCGCGCCCCACCGTTGCAGGGGCGCTGCGGGGACGGGTCATCAAGTTCGCCGAACGGATCACCACCCCACTGGTCCCGTCCGACTACCTCGAGGTGATCAACCCCCTGCATTTCGGTGCGGGCTTGCGCGGCCGAATCGTCGCGATCCAGCCCGAAACCCGCGATGCCGCCACCATCGTGATCAAGACCGGACGCGGCTGGCGCACGCACACGCCGGGCCAGTACGTCCGCATCGGCGTCGATGTCAAGGGCGTCCGCCAGTGGCGGGCCTACTCGTTGACCTCCGAGACCGGTCGACGTGACGGCTGCATCGCCATCACGGTGAAAGCCATTCCGGACGGCGTCGTGAGCAATCACCTCGTCCGGCGAGCGACGGTCGGCACCATCGTCCAACTCGACCAGGCCGCAGGGGAATTCACCCTGGGCGCCCAGCCGCCGTGCAAGATTCTCTTCCTCACCGCGGGCAGTGGGGTCACTCCGGTGATGGGGATGCTGCGCAACCTGAACGCCCCGGATGTCGACGTCTTCGTCGTGCATTCCGCGCCCACGGCTGACGACGTCATCTTCGGCGACGAACTGCGGGCGCTGGCCCGCGACGGCCGAATTCGGTTGGTGGAGAAGCACACTGACACCAGCGGCATGCTCGACGTCGCGCAGCTCGAGCACCTCGTCGACGACCTCGCCGAGCGGCAGACCTGGGCCTGTGGGCCGGCCGGCATGCTCGATGCCCTCGAACGGCGTTGGAGCGCCGACGGTTTCGCGGACCGACTGCACACCGAGCGGTTCCGGCCGACGGTCGTCACCCCCGGTGCGGGCGGCACCGTCACCTTCGCCAAGACCGGAAAAGCCGTCGACGCCGGCGGTGCACAGACATTGCTCGACGCCGGTGAAGCCGCCGGCGTGCTGATGCCCTCGGGCTGCCGGATGGGCATCTGCTTCGGCTGCGTGGCGCCCCTTCGGGAAGGTGCCGTGCGTGATCTGCGCACCGGCGACATCACCAGCGCCGCCGATGGCGTGCTCATTCAAACGTGCGTCTCCGCCGCTGCGGGCGCCTGCGAAGTCGACCTCTGAGAAACTGAGAACAAGGAATCCGACATGGAAACTCTGCAAACCGTCAGTGACCCAACCGATCCGACCGCACATCTCAGCGATCAGGACATCGAGAGCATCGGCCGCGAACTCGACGCCATCCGCGCCGAGGTTGTCGCCAACCGCGGCGAGCGCGATGCGGCCTACATCCGCAAGGTCATCAACGGCCAGCGCAAGCTGGAACTCGGCAGCCGTGCCGTGCTGCTCTTCTCACTGTTTCCGCCGGCCTGGATCGTCGGCACCGTCGGCCTGTCCGTCTCGAAAATCATCGAGAACATGGAGATCGGCCACAACGTATTGCACGGCCAGTGGGACTGGATGCGGGATCCCAGCATCCACTCGACCACGTGGGAATGGGACAGCGCTTCGCCCTCGGATATGTGGAAGCACTCCCACAACGAGCTGCACCACACGTACACCAACGTGCGGGGCAAGGACAACGACCTGGGCTACGGCATCATGCGGGTGGACGAAAACCAGCGCTGGACGCCGTTCTACCTCGGCCAGCCGCTGTGGAACTTCCTGAATGCCTGCATTTTTCAATACGGCATCGCCGCCTACGACCTGGAACTCGGCAAGCACTTCAAAGGCCGCGGCGACAAGGAAGAGCTGCGCCGCAACGGCAAGAAGGTGCTGGCCAAGGTTCGCCGGCACGTCACCCGCGACTACATCCTGCACCCGCTGCTGTCGGGGCCCTCTTTCGTGACGACACTGACGGCCAACCTCACCGCCAACTTGGTTCGTAACTGGTGGACGCACTCGGTGATCATGTGCGGCCACTTCCCCGACGGTGTCCAGACCTTCGAGAAGACCTCGATCGACGGCGAAACCCGCGGCCAGTGGTACCTCCGCCAGATGCTCGGTTCGGCCAACATCTCCGGAGGCCGGCTGCTGCACTTCATGACCGGCAACCTGTCGTTCCAGATCGAGCATCACCTGTTCCCCGACCTGCCCAGCAACCGCTACCAGGAGATCGCACCCAAGGTGCGGGACCTGTTCGACCGGTATGGGCTCACCTATACCACCGGGTCCATGCCCCGGCAGGTTGCCTCGGCGTGGCGAAAAGTGTTCCGCCTCTCGCTGCCGAATGGCCTCGGCAGCAAAGTCTTCAGCAGAGCGAAGCCCGCCACCACGGGCGCGCGCCCATCCGTCAAGGCCGCGTAGTCGCCCCCGAGGGCGCCGTAATCGCTCGCGCCACAGGAGTCCTCGGCGATAACCCGGCATGACAGGGCGCGTCGCAGAGCTGTAGCCGGACTGCCGACGTAGACGTCAGGACGTGGCCGCGTCAGAGACCGCTGCCGCAGCGGGCGCGCCGGCCTGTCGGAACGAAGCAGTGCGCTCATTCTCGCGGCGGCGGACCGCGCTCTGAATCTGTTCGAGATTGTTGCGGAGTAGGTCGGAGACGAACTCGTCCATTCGGGGATCGCCGAGCATCGCGAGCAGGACGTGCATGACGGATTCGCTCGCCTGACCCACGATTCTGTCGTACCCAGGGATTCGGCTGATGACGGGAATGCCTGAGTCTGTGCGGATCTTGTCGGCCGCAAGAGCTTTCAGTTCGGTGTAGTTTTCCTCGATGGCGTCAGAGATGTTGCGGGTGTAGTGCCCCGTCTTGATGACGTCGATGACCTCATCGAGCACCATGATGGTGATCGGCCGCTTCACCAGCTGGACCGCCCGAACGCTGATTCGGTTGAGCAGCCGAAGCCCGGCTGGTGTCTTGAGTCCGCGTCGCACCAACAGCGGCGTGATCAACAGCGAGCCGATCATGATCACCAGCGTGACGCCGACGATCAAGCCGAGGTCGCGCCAGCCATGGATCGCCATAACTGTGGTCACGGTCTCACGGATGCAGGTTCCACTGCCCGACGTCGGCGGCCAGGGCGTCGCTGACGTCGACTTCCAGCCCGCCGACCACCGGGCCGGGGTTCGACGCCGTGCTCACGATGCGTTGATACATGACCGCGGCAGGATAGATCTGGCCGCCCGACCAGGACCGGGTCTGCCAGGCCCACACCTTGCCGGGCGTGGTCGAGCGCCCGATGACGCCATCGGCCGCGGCCCATTGGCAGGTGTTGATGCCGCCGTAGACACCGGTGCGTTGTGCGCCCAGCACCGAGTTGATGCCCCGAAACCATGGCAGCGCGACGTTGTTCCACGTTTCGCGGTTGATGTCGTCGTCGACGGAGAAGAAGATCGGCGCGCTCTGGCCACCGCCAGCCGCGCTGTGCAGTTGCCAGGCGGTGCGCGCATCGGCGACGCCGCCCGCGTAACCACGGGTGAAGTCCGACGGCGCGGTGCTGCCGGGCTTGCCGTACTGGTAGTTGCTGACGATCGCGAGCCCCGCGGCGGCCAGCGACTTGGCGTAGGGCAGCGTGATCGGCTTGGCACCCATGGAAGAGCCGGGGCGCGACGTCGACACGTAGTTGACGACGCCCGCGTGGCCGGCGGCCCGGATGTCCTGCGCCGGAATCTGCTTCATGGCGAAGTCGATCAGCGTGGGGGCGGCGGCCGACGCCGTCGGCATACCAAGACCTGCCGCGCTCAGCCCGGCCAGCGCCGACGCCGTACCGGCATAGCGCAGCGCATCACGACGCGAGAACGGGCGCCGAAGGCCGGTGGTCTCCGGAAAGTCCTGCATTGCGAAATGTTAACAATGCGACAGATGTGAAAGTTGCGACCGTTGCCCGCTGAATCCAGATCGTGACCTGACTGTTTCCATCCGCTGCGCGACGGCCCGTTCGATTCAGAGTGACGCTAACGATGTCCACGGCTGTCGTCCTCGCGAACACTGGACCGCGGATCGACAAGGGAGAGTGGATGTATCAGGGCCGCAGTGTCGGCGCATCGCAGGTGGTGCTGACGGTGGAGCTTCCCACCGCATCCCGCGATGCGCTGGCTCAGGTGACGACCCTGATGGACGAATTCAGTGCATATCTGGCGTACCGGGTGCCGGGCGCCAGAGTGGCGAAGTCTGCGGTCGCACCCGGACCCGTTCGTACCTTGCCGCCGACGTCGATCGGTGGATTGGTGATCGACCGGTCCACGCGGCAGGTCATCGCCGATGGCCACCCGATCGCGATGGCGTACAAAGAGTTCGAGTTGCTGGCGTACCTCGCGCAGCATCCCCGGCGGATCATCTCGCGAGAAGAGTTGATCGAGAACGTCTGGGACGAGGGCTTCGCCTCCCTGCGGACCATCGACACCCATGTCCGACGGCTCCGCGTGAAGCTGGGCGTACATGCCCTGACGCTGACGACGGTCCGCGGCAAGGGTTATCGCTTTGATCCGCAGCCCTCGACACGGTTCCGGGACCAGCGACCGATCCGCTCGGCCTGATTGTCAGAACGCGGGCACTACCAGGCCACCGTACGAATGTGCGATGAACGAGCGCACGGATTCTGACTGTAAGGCCCTGGCCAACAGTCTGATTGGCTCGCTCTGATGGTTGTCCGGGCGGGCGACGAGATATTCGGCGTAGTCGCGGTTCGCGTGGTCGCAGTAGAGCGCTGCCCGTAGGTCGATCTGACGGTCCATGGCGTAGTTGCCGAACAGGAAAACCAGATCGAAGTCCGCGAGGACATCTGCCAGGTGCGCGCTGGCGATTTCCTTGAACAGCAGTTGTTTCGGGTTCTCGATGATCGCGTCGATGCCGGGGGCGGACAACTCTTCAGTACACAGGGTCAGCAGACCGAGGTCATGAAGGATGCGCAATGCACGTCCGACATTCGCCGGATCGCCCGGCAGTGCGACCTGTGCGTACTGCGGCACGTCGTCGAGAGTGGCAATGGATCCCGAATAGAGCGCGAACGGTTCGATGTGCACCGGTGCGACCGGAACGAGCCGCTGCGCCGATGCGGTGTTGAATTCGTCGAGGAAGGGCAGGTACTGAAAGAAGTTCGCGTCGATCGCCCCGGCGGCCAAGTGCTGGTTCGGTTCGTCGAACGTATCGAACACTTCGACATGGAGGTCGATTCCGTCGCGCGCGAGCGCCGGGCGCACGTGATCGAGGATCTCGGCGTGCGGCACCGGCGTCGCCCCCACGCGCAGAACGCGGTCTGTGCCGCGTATCGATCGAATGGTCCCCACTGACAACCCCTTTGACTGGTGCGCACCCGGCGCCATGTGACCGAGCCTACCGACCGGATGCCGAATCTGCGGCACCGAAGTCCGCCGAGTGTTACGGCATGTGACGCATTGTCAGCGCCGGTGTCCGGCCGGCTGGAGCACGTCCAGCCTGGCCAATAGTTTTCGTATCCAACAACATTCACCGACTAGCAAGGGGCGTCATGGCAGTCGAACATACGGCGGCGCGCACCGATGGTGGGCCTCCGGCCGGCACTCAACGCCTGCGTGGCAATTTGGGAATCCCGGCCATCGTCTTCATGGTGCTGGCCGCGGCGGCGCCGTTGGGCGTCATCGGCGGACCGGTGCCATTGGGCATCGCCACCGGCAATGGCTCAGGGTTCCCCGCGACGTTCGTCATCGCCACCGTCGTGCTCCTCGTGTTCGCGATCGGCTTCACCGCGATGACGCCCTTCGTTCGTGAAGCCGGGGCGTTCTTTTCGTATGTGCAGCAGGGGTTTGGATCCGGTCCGGCCATCGGTGCTGCGTTCGTGGCGGTCCTGACGTACGCCTCGATGGAGGCCGCGGTCTACGGCCTGCTCGGTCCGCAGCTCGGTGGCCTGTTGGCCTTGGTTGGTGTGCCCCAGTTGCCGTGGCCGGTGTGGGCATTCGCCGGGCTCGCGGTGACCACCTACCTCGGCTATCGCAACATCGAGCTGTCCAGTCGGGTACTCGCTGTTCTGCTTGTTGCCGAGATCGCCATCGTCGTCGTCCTCGACGCGGTCATCGTCGGACACGGTGGTGACCACGGGTTGTCGACGGGACTGCTCAACCCCGCCCAGATCACCTCGGGCGCACCGGGAATCGGGCTGCTCTTCGCGATCATCTCGTTCCTCGGGTTCGAGGCGACGGCCATCTTCCGCGATGAGGCACGTGATCCGGACCGCACCATCCCGTACGCGACGTATCTGGCACTGGCCGTGATCGGCGTCTTCTACACGGTATCGAGCTGGGCCCTGATCTCGGCGTGGGGTGATCGCGAAGCCGTTGAGCGCGCCACGAATTCGGGCGGAACCATGCTGGTCGACACCGCACAGCGATACCTGGGTGTGGTTGGAGCCGACATCATTCAGGTCCTGTTCGTCACCAGTCTCTTCGCCTGCATCCTGTCTTTCCACAACGTGGTGTCCCGTTACCTGTTCGCGCTGTCCGGCCGGGGCGTGCTGCCCGCCGCCTTCGGCCGGCCACACACCCGCCACGGCTCGCCGCACGTCGCATCGCTGGTGTTGTCGGCACTGATCCTCGCGGTCATCGGTGTCGCCACGGTTGCGCAGCTCGACCCGAGCACGGAGTTCTACACCTGGCTGTCCGGCATCACCACGGTCGGTGTGCTCGCGCTGATGGTGCTGACGAGCGCGGCGGTGTTGACGTTCTTCGCCCGGGACCGGCGGCACTACTCGGTGTGGCGCGTCCGGGTGGCTCCGGCGCTGGGCCTGGCCGGGCTGGTGGCGTTCCTGGGCCTGATCCTGGAGAACCTCAAGGACCTGGTCGGCGGGTCGTCGGGCTTGGCGTTGGCCGTAATCCTGGTGCTGGTCGTGGGTTTCGTGGGCGGTGCCGTGCTTGGCTACCGCCGGGCGCGGACGGTGTCGGCCGGGGCGGAGGGCTGAGATGTCCGTGACAACGGAAGCAGCAGCAGGCGAGCGGCACCGGAACGTTGTCAGTCTGCTCGACTCCGGCGCCATCACCGAGGTCGAGGTGGCGTGGAGCGACCAGTTCGGCCATGCACTGGGCAAGCGGGTGCCCGCTGACCAGTTCCGTAGTCGCGCCGGGACATCCGGGTTCGGCTTCTGCGACGGAGCGCTTGCGTGGAACTCCAACGCGCGGGTGATCGAAAGCCTTCGGTCGACCAACTGGAACACGGGCTACCCCGACGCGTTCGCCATACCCGACTTGAGCACCTTCCGCGAGCTGCCGTGGCGGCCCGGCGTGGGACATGTCATCTCCGACATCGTCAGGCACGACAGGACGCCGTCGCCGCTC
Organism: Mycolicibacterium sp. CBMA 226; assembly: GCF_009729075.1. GTDB lineage: Bacteria > Actinomycetota > Actinomycetes > Mycobacteriales > Mycobacteriaceae > Mycobacterium. The sequence goes on from NZ_VTGY01000005.1 coordinate 38,958, forward strand.
GATCCGCGTGCTGTCTTGAGGCGGGTCATCGAGCGACTGGCGAGCCTGGGATACACCGCCAAAGTCGGTGCCGAATTCGAGTTCTACCTGCTCAATGCCGACGGGTCGATCTTCCAGGACGATGTACACGCCTACTCGCTGCAGAACGCCAACACTCTTGAACCGGTACTCAGCGAGCTCTATTCGGTACTGCGCGAGTTCACGTCCCTGGAGGGCCTGCTCACCGAATACGGTCCCGGGCAGGTCGAGGCGAACCTCGTCTACAGCGATGCACTGGATGCCGCCGACAACAGTGCCCGGCTCAAGTACGCGGTCAAGGAGATCGCCCGACGCAACGGCAAATTGGCGACGTTCATGCCCAAGCCGTTCTCCGAGCACTCCGGAAGTTCTGCGCACCTGCATATTTCGCTGTGGCGCGACGGCGAGCCGGTCTTTTCCGGCGCCGACGGCACAGAGAGCCAGGTCGGACTCCATGCCATCGCCGGACTGCTCGAGCACCTGCCGTCGATCACGCTGTTCGGGGCGCATTCGGTCAACGCGTACCGCAGGTACGTCCCCGGTTCGTTCGCCCCCGCGACTCTGACGTGGAGCCGCGACAACCGGACGTCTGCCGTGCGGTCGCTTCTGGAGCCGACGCCCGAGGCGACACGAATCGAGCTGCGCACCGGCGCATCGGACGCAAACCCATACTGGCTCATCGCATCTGCCCTAGCCGCTGTCGTCGCCGGGCTGGAAGTCAGACGCAACCCGCCCGCGCCGCAGACCGGCAACCTCTACGAGGTCGGGGTGCGGCTACCGGAATCGCTCGGCGTCGCGATCGCGCTGGCGCGCAGCGACGACGCCATCCTGGACATCTTGGGCGCGGACTCCGTGCATGACTTCGCCGAGATCGCACAGAGTGAGTGGGACGAATACTCCGGTGCCGTCACCGACTGGGAATTCCGGCGCTACCTGGAGAACTCATGACTGCCACTTTGACCGCGCCCCGATTCGGGGTGTGGGCACCGGTCTACGGAACCTGGGGCGCCAGAACGCATCCCGTGGAAGTTCCGGACGCCAGCTACCGGCGGACGCGTGACCTCATTGTCCGGGCCGAAGAGCTGGGTTTCGATTCGACGTTGGTGGCCCAGCACGTACTGCATCCGGGCGGTGCCGAGCACGACGTACTGGAAACCTGGTCAACGCTGGCCGCACTGGCGGAGGCCACCAGTCGCGTCGAGTTGATCGGTGCGATCAAGCCGTTGCTGTTCAATCCGCTGGTCTTCGCGAAAACGGTTGCCAACATTGAACAAATCGCTGCCGACCGGGTGGCGATCAACCTCGTCAGCGGTTGGTTTCTTCCCGAGCTGGAGGCGATCGGCCTCGGCGACGTCACCCATGGTGATCGCTACGAATACTCCCGGGAGTGGCTCGACGTCGTCGGTCGGCTGTGGCGCGGCGATGCCATCGAATCCGGGCTGGAGGGGGCCGTGGCGGCCGGTGCTCAGTTGCGGCCGGCCCTCGAACGCACCCCGCGCGTGTACCTTGGCGGTGAATCGGAAGCGGCGCGCGCCCTGGCGGCAGCGCAGGCCGACGTGTTCTTCCTGAACGGGCGGCCGCCACAAGATGCGGCGGACATCATCGACGATATGCGGCGTCGGGAGCGGAACAAGCCGGAGCCCTTGCAATTCGGGCTGTCCGCGTTCGTCATCGCTCGGGAGACAGCAGAGGAAGCGCATCGCGAATTCGAGTACCTGCAGAGCCTGGTCGACGGTTCGGGCCAGCGGGACCGCACCGTGGGAGCCGATCCCGCCACCGCCATGTTCAAGGTGCACGAAGGTGTCGCTCGCGTGGGTACGAACGGCGGCACCCTCGCCGGGCTCATCGGCAGTTATGAGCAGGTGGCCGAACGGATCACGACATTCGCGGGCCTCGGCATCGACCTGTTCATGCTGCAGTTCCAGCCGCTGGAAGCCGAGATGGAACGGTTCGCGACCCACATCCTGCCCCTGTTCCGATGAGCTGAGAAGGAAACCCCATGACCGTTACGACGTTGGCAGCAGGGTCCGTCGCCGACCGGCGGGCGCTGTTGCAGTCGGTCGTCGAAACTCTCGGCGAGCAAGACGCCCAATACGAGCTGTCCCGCACGTTGCACCACGACTCGATCCGCGCGATCTCTGCCACCGGTGTCCTCGCCCTGCGGATCCCCCGGGAGTACGGCGGCCCAGGCGGTTCCATCGTCGATGTCATCGAGACCGTGATCGACATCGCACAGGCCAGCTCCAACGTGGCCCAGGCACTCCGCGCCCATTTCGGATTCGTGGAACGACTCCTGGGCAACCGGGGCGACGACGCTCTGCGGGCCCACTGGTTTCCCGAAGTCCTCAGGGGGAAGATTGTCGGCAACGCGATCACCGAATCCGTCGGTGCATCCCCGGGAGCCATCGGCACCACGTTGCGTTCCACGGGCGGCGGCCGATATCGATTGGACGGCAAGAAGTTCTACTCGACCGGGACCCTGTATGCCGATCTGATCGCCGTCTCGGCCGAGCGGGAGGATGGCCGTGAAGTGCACGTGATCATCCCGGCCGACCGGCAAGGTGTGACGTTGTTCGACGATTGGGATGGATTCGGACAGCGGTTGACCGCGAGCGGTGCAACGACTTTCGAGGCAGTGCCGGTCCACGAGGACGAGGTGTCGCTGGTCCCTGCGGACCACCGGCTCGCACACAGCCAGACGTTCCTGCAGCTCTATCTCACCGCCGTCGCTGTGGGAATTGCCAAGGGCGCCTTGCGGGACGCCATCTGGTTCGTCCAGAACAAGGCGCGTCCTGCCGCCCACGCGTTGACTCCCTCGGCCGCCCAGGATCCGTTCATCTTGCAGGCGGTAGGGGAGATCGCTGCCTGGACTTCGACCGCCACCGCTGTCACCCTCAGTGCCGCAGGGGCAGTGGATCACGTGGTCGACTCTGGCCAGATCGACGATCAGCAGGCCATCGGTGCCGCCGCGATCGAGGTGGCGAAGGCCCAACTCGTTGCCGAACGACTCACCCTCGATGCCGCGCAGCGGTTGTTCGATACCGGTGGCGCGTCGGCAACGGCGCGGACGCTGAATCTCGACCGGCATTGGCGTAACGCGCGAACCGTCGCCAGTCACAACCCGTTGGCGTACAAAGCCTGGGCAACAGGGGATTTCCTGGTCAATGGCGCCCTTCCGCCCAACTCCGGATACTTTTAGGCCTGTGCTGAGAAGAGGGGCCCGATAGTGGCCGCACCTGCTGTCGTCGTGCCGAAGCGATTCTCGGTCGGCGACGATCCACGAGTCATCGCGGCGAATGAACTCTTCGACCGGATTGTCGAACTGGTGGCCGAGGCCGGGCTGACGCCGCTGGTGGTCGACGACCCGTTCGTGGCGCTGTCCGGCACCAGCGGACTCGTGCTGCCCGGCGGCGGAGACATCAATCCGCAGCGCTATGGGCAGGTCGCCACCGCCGCGGTGTACGACGTCAACGATGCGCAGGACGAACTCGACTTCATCTTGGCGGCGCGGGCACAGGACGCCGGGTTGCCGGTGCTCGGCATCTGTCGCGGCGCACAGGTACTCAACGCACTGCGGGGCGGCGATCTCCACATCGACCTGGTGCCGAGCGACGTCCCGCACCGGAGCACGACTGCCGACGAGTTGTTCGGATGGCATCCGGTTGCTCTGGCGGCGGGCAGCCGCGTGCATGCCGCACACCACGCCGAGCGGATCGTCGTCGCGTCGGCCCACCACCAGGGCATCGCGTCACTGGGCACGGGACTGGTGGTGACCGGTCAAGCGGCTGATGGTCTTATCGAGTGTTTCGAGGCCGTCGACGGTTGGGTCCTTGCGGTGCAATGGCATCCGGAGGCACCGGGCACGACGGAGGCGGTGCAGCGTGCGCCGTTCGACGCGCTGGCTCAAGCCATCGGAATCGATGATCGCCTAGCTCGGCGCTGAGAATTGCGTCGCCGCCTCGATTCCGAGCAGGCGCTCGAGGCCGTCGCTACCTGTGGTCGTAGCAGATACGCCCGCGTAGTTCGGTGGCCACCGAACTATCGAGCGGTCACGATGTACCCATGGACACGTGCGCGCTGATCACGGCATTCAAGAGCGCGGCGCCGGACGTGTTCGTCAATGCCCGCGTCGACACGTATTGGCTGCACCTGCCCACGGACGACACCACCTTGCGCGCATTGGCGTACGTCGACGCCGGAGCGGATGGCGTGTTCGTGCCCGGCCTTCGCGATGAGCACGTGATCGAGCAGCTCGTCGCCACGCTCGGCGAAACTCCGCTCAACCTGCTCGCACAACTCCCGCTCCACCGGCTCGGCGAACTCGGCGTCCGCCGCGTGAGCACCGGGTCGCTGCCGTTCCGTGTCGCCATCACGCAGGCCACGTCCGCGGTGACGGCATACGCGACGGGTGCACCGACGCCCGCTGCCATGTCCTACGACGAAGCGCAGGCGCTTACCCAGGTAGCGATCGACTGATCAGCTGGCCGCGTTCGGCAGCAGCGGTGGGCAGTTCCCGTGGGCATCGGCCGCCAGCTCGAAATGCCAGAGTTCGTTGGCGTAGATCTGACACAGGCCGAACCGCGCACCGTTGGCGATCAGCCAGGTGTCGGCGCTCTTGCCACCGATATCGACGGCCTGGCCGCTGACGTGCTTGGACTGCTGCGGTGTCTGAACATATTGCCGTGCAGCGTTGTAACTGCCATAGGTCTGGATCGCGTCATCGAGCAGTTGCTGCTGGAACTCGGGACTGCGCCAGCCGGAGGTGATCGTCATGGTGATCCCGTCGGCGCTCGCCGCGGTGGCCGCCTGCTGGACGGCCGCCAGTAAGGCTGGATCAAGCCGGCCGACGGTGGGATCGGATACGTCGAATGGGCTGGCCGCATCGGCGGACGCGATCGGTCTCGGTCCGAGCAACGTGAGCGCACCTGCCAAGGCCGAAACGGTACCGAGGAGTCGCATGGGAACCGACCCTACTCGGCGTCGGCTATCGCGTGTTCTCCCGCAACGACATCGGCGGCGTCGTCGCCGCTGACAGCGCGGCGGCGTCGATCGTCTGGCATCGGTAGGGCAGCGTCTCCAGCCGGGCCGTCATCGCGGCGAGCGGATCCTCGAGCACGCCCGTGGTGCCGGACAGGAACGCCCACTCGTGCTCGTCGCTGCCGAAATAGACGACGGTGCCGAAGGTTTCGCCGAAGCGCTCCCAAGATCGGATCAGCGTCTCGTTGCGCCAGAGCGTGGGGCAGCCCGCCTGACCGACGACGATGTCGCCGATATCACCGCACAACTTCATGAAGTCCGCGCCGTAGAGGCGGTTGTGCTGGGCGGGTTCGGGTCGCTCGTCTGGCAGATCGATGACGACGACGTCGTACCGGGGACCGGTGTGGTTGGCGACGAACTCGTATCCGTCGGTGTAGTGCACCTGGACGAGGCCGAGTCCGGCTTCGGCCCTTGCCAATTCATCCGGCGTGTAGCCGTAGGGCAGGTGTTCGGCGCAGAGCCGGACGGCCTCGCGGTCGATGTCGACGTGGTCGACGTGGGTGGCCCCGGCGGCGACGGCCAGCTGGCTGGCCACTCCCTCGCCGGAGCCGATGATCAGTACCCGATTGATCGTCTCGGTCAGCAGCATCGCCGGAACCAGCAGGGCCTCGTGGTAGACCAGCTGACTGAATTCGGTGCTCTGCCGGTCCGAGTCGCTGAACAGCGAGATGCCTTGCTCCGTGCGGCCTATCACCAGATGTTGAAATTCGGTGTGGACGTCGCACAGCACGTCGGTTAGCTCCCAGGTGCGGGTGATACCGGGCGCCATCGGCTCGACGATCTGCTTGCCCGCTCCGCGAAAAACGGTGTGCACGTGGGCGTCTGCCGCACCCACGGCATGCCGCAGCAGCTGGACGGCCCGCTCGGCGTCGGCCGACTCCCCGCAGGTGAACACGTCGACGAACATCGCGCCGCGCTCGGGGTAGCTGTGGATCGATGCGTGCGACTCGGCCAGCAACGCCAGCACCGTCACGCCGTGCGGTTCGAAGCGCTTGTCCACCATGTCGCACACCGTGGCTCCGGCGCGCTCGACGGCGTTGCGCAGCAGGTGGCGCAACCGCACCCGATCGTTGGCCAGGTCGCGATCGACACCGGTGAATTCGGCCAGTACGTGACAGCCCGCGAAGCTGCTACCCGGTTGTGACTGCATCAGTGACCTCCACGAACTCCGTCGTCAAGCACGCAAATCCATTGAACGACGATGAATAGCTCGTCGTATATGCGCCGGCCGCATCGATCTCGACTGGATCGCCCGGGCGCAGCGTCACCGGCAGCGGATACCGCCGATAGAGCACGTCGTCGCCGTCGCATGTCGGGCCCGCGACCACGGCGTCGTCGACGGGATCGCCGTCGCGGCTGGTGCGTAGCCGATAGCGGATGTATTCGTTCTCGGTTTCCGCCAGCCCGCCATAGCGCCCGATGTCCAGGTACACCCAGCGGCGGCCGTCGGTGCCCATCCGCACTGACACCACCTCGCAGGTGAGCGTGCCGGCCGAGCCGACGACCGCGCGTCCGGGTTCGATGACGATGTGGGGGAGCGCGGCGAAGTGTTGCCCGAGTGCGTCGGTGATGGCGTCGCCGATGACGCCGACGTCGGGCACGCGCGCATCGTACGAGATCGGGATGCCGCCGCCCAGGTTCAGAGTCGTCAGGCCGGGCACGGCGTCGAAAGTGTCACGTGCGCAACGGATGCCGATCTCCCATGCGGCCGGGTTGAGCTGCTGCGACCCCACGTGGAAGGCCAGGCCGTCCGCTCGCAGCCCCAGCCGGCCGGCCTGCGTCAGCAGCGCTACCGCCTCGTCCGGTGCGCAACCGAACTTGTGCCCGAACGGCGTTACCGACGACGGGAACGCCGGTGCTATGCGGCACTCGACGCTCGCGTCCGGAGCGTTTGCGGCGATCGCCGCAACGCCGGCCGCGGTATCGAAGGTGAACCGCCGGACGCCCCGCGCAAACGCGTATGCGATATCGGCAGGCTTCTTGAGCGGGTTCCCGAAGGTCATCATCGCGCCGTCGATGCCGGCCGCCGCACACAGGTCAATCTCACCGACAGACGCGACGTCAAACGTGCAATCGAGGCCGGCGAGGAGCCGCAGGACGGGCTCGCCCGGGTTGGCTTTCACCGCGTACCGAATCTCGGCCGAGGGCAGCGCGCCGCGCAACTCAGCAACGTTCCTGCGGACCGTCGCGAGGTCGATGGTCAGGTAGGGCCTACCGGGCACAGGCGGCAGAGTACTGAACGAAACCGTCCGCCGCGCGCTGATCGGCGAGTGAAAAATCAGCCGACGAGGTTGATGACGAGATTGATCGTGCACGCGATGATCACCGTGCCGTAGATGTAGCTGAAGAGGCAGTGCCGGAGGACCTCGGCGCGCATCTGCGAGCTGGTGACATTGGTATCGGACACCTGATAGGTCATCCCTAGGTTGAACGAGAAGTAGTAGAAGTCGCTGTACTTCGGATCGATACCGGGGCTGTTGAAGTCGATGCCACCCAGGTCATCGTCGTAGTAGATGCGCGCGTACCGCGCCGTGTACATCGTGTGGAGCAGCGCCCACGTCGACAGGATCGCGGCCAGCGACATGCCCGCGTACGACGCTTTGTCCGCATCGTTGGCGGACAAGAGGAGGATTCCGATGGAGGTCAGGCTGGCGATCAAGATGAGGAACAGGACCAGATCGCCGATCTCGTCGTCGACGTCGGCTTCACCCGCGTGTTCCTTCGTCCGCTCGGGGTCCATGCGCCACAGCACCGCGAGCGCCCAAAGGACGTAACTCGTGGCGGTGACGATGACGACCGCAAGCAGACCGACCGGCCAACGCTGCGAAAGAATCCCGGTGGCGAGGCCGACGCCGACGCCCGCGGTCAAGCTGATCCAGAATCTGTTCGCGCCCGAGAGTGATGTCACCCCGAGCATTCTCCTGCGGTGACCCTGATTTCGGCGTACTTCTGCCGACGTCAGCTTCACGGTCGACGCCGAGGTTCGTCTGCCACTGCGACATCGTCGGCCCGGAGCTGTCACAAAGCGCGAGAATGTCAGCGCATGTTGACAGCTTCAGATCGCAAGTGCCGCAGGGAGAGGCGACACGCCCGACTTGCGTGGGGCGCTGCCTCAGCTCCCGTACAGCCGCAGCGCCCGCGCCGCCTCGGTGGCAATATCACCGCTCAGCCGCGCGATGGGTGGCCCGCCGCGCTGATGGATCACGTTCGCCAGCACCGCCACGTAGGTGTCCGACCCGGGGTCGATCCACAGCGAGACCCCGGTGAAGCCGGTATGGCCGAAGCTGCCGACGGGAAACAACCTGCCGCGGGGGCGAGAGTGTTCGGTGTCGATGTCCCAGCCGAAACTCCGCAGCGACTGACCCGGGATGGCCGGATAGTTCGGGGCCAGTAGCGGATCCGCTTTGTCGGGGTGGTTTTCGATGGCCCGCAGGCTCGCCGCATTCGCGGCGTCAACCTGCGAAGCCGTGTGTCCAGGTTGCTGCGGAGTCGCCATCAGCTCCGCGGTCACCTGCTGCAGAGGGAATGGGCTCGGGCGGCCGGCCAGCCGGTCGAGCAGCGCCTGCGCGTAGCGGCCGATGTCGGCGACCGTCGAGAACACCCCGGCGCTACCACCCGTCCCGCCCATCCGCCGGGCCGTCGGGTCGTGCACGGTGCCGCGGATCAAGTGGTCGAAGTCGGGATTGATACCGGGGGTGTCGTCGTCGTGCGCGGTCGGTGCGACACGCGCCAGCAGGTCGGTGCTCCAGGTACCCGGTGGGCAGGGCCCTGACGGAACGCCCTCGAAAACGATTGCCGTGCCGCGAATCTGGTGCGGACCGCAGGCTTTGGTGGCGGGAAGGTACCGGGTGTCGGTGAGCTCCAACGGCGCAAAGACGTTGTCCTGCACGTAGTTGTCCAGCGACTCGCCGGTGATCTTCTCGACCAGCGCGCCGAGGATGATGAAATTGAGATCGGAATAGTGGAAGCCGTCGCCGGGAGGAAACTCCAACGGCGCTGCGAGCGCACGACGAATGCCCTCCGCCTTGTCGGCACTCGTCAGACCCCACGGGCCTTGGTGGCTGAGGTCGCCGCCGGTACCGGACGTATGCGTCAGCATCATGCGCACAGTCACCTGGGCGCGCCGTGGGTCGTTGGTGGGATTGAATTCCGGAAAGTAGGTCTGGATCGGCTCGTCGACCTGCACCAGGCCTTTCTCGTACAGCTGCAGGAAAGCCACCGTCGTCGCGAGGCTCTTCGACAATGACGCGAGGTCGAAGATGGTGTCTTCGGTCATCGGCTCGGCCGGCGACGACGACCCGTCGAGGCCGGGTTCGTCACCGAGCCTGCGCGCGCCGTATGCCTGACGGAAGACGACCTCTCCGGCGTGGCCGACCTGAATCACCGCGCCAGGCAACCGATGTGCTGCGATCGCGTCATTCACCAGCCGGGATACCGCGGCGAACGGCCCAGCTGGAATGACGCTCGGGACCGGAGTGGCGGGCGCCGACGTCGTGACCGGGGGCTGAGCAGTCGGCGAAGGGACCACCGGCGGCGGCGTCGGATGCCCGCACGCGGCGAGGGCAAGCGCAACCGCGGCTATCCGTGCGACGCGCGACCCCGACACCTTCACCGCTTCGACGTTAGCGCCTGACTCTGTTCAGCAGGAACCCGACGATGAGCAGACCGCAGAACCACAGCGGCAGCGCGATCGCGCCGGCGTGGGATGCCGGGTCCTGGGTCATGAGGATGTAGATCAGCACGAAGTATCCGAGGCACAGATAGTTCGTGATCGGCGACAGCGGTGTCTTGAAGGCGCCCGCGCCCTCACGGGTTCGGAAGCGCAGGTGGCTCAACGCAATGATGCTCCAGGTGATCAGCTCGGCCCCGACCACGACGGGAATCAGGAGCACGAGTGCCTTGCCCGGGAGCACGACATTGAGAAGCACTGCCACGGCGACGAACCCGGAGTTGAGCAACAGCGCACGCACCGGCACGCCGTGGGCGTTGGTGTGGGCGAGGAACCGCGGGGCTTGGCCGCTGGCGGCGAGGTCGTACAGGACGCGCGCATTGCTGTAGGTCATGACGTTGGCGACGGACAATGCCGCCGTCAGCACGACGATGTTGAGCAGCGTTGCGGCGCTGCCGATCCCGAGGCCGACGAGCATCAGGACGAACGGGCTGCCCGCGGTGCCAACCTTGTCCCAGGGCCAGATGATCAGCATGACGCCGATGGCGCCCACGTAGAAGACCAGGATGCGCAGCAGAACCTGATTGATAGCGCGGGGGATGTTGCGGGCGGGCTCCTCGACCTCGCCGGCGGCGGTGCCCAGCGCCTCGATGCCGCCGAAGGAGAAGGTGATCGCGACCAGCGAGATCATGAACGCGCCGAGTCCTTTGGGGGCGAAACCGCCGTGCGCCCAGAGGTTTTCCAGGCCGTGCACGTTGTAGTCGCCCGCGCCGAAGATGATCGCGATGCCGAGCACGATCATGGCGATGACGGCAGTCACTTTGATCAGCGTGAAGTAGAACTCGAACTCGCCGAATGCCTTGACGTTGAACGTGTTCGCAGCGGTGATGAACACGAGGCACACTGCGGTGGTGATCCACCGCGGCAGGTTCGGGAACCAGAAGGCCATGAACTCCGAGGCTGCCGTCAACTCCACCATGCAGACGACGACACAGACGTACCACCAGTTCCAGCCGGCAATGAATCCTGCTGGTTTGCCGAGGTATTCGCGCGCGTACGCCGACCACGACCCTGCGACCGGGTGGGCCACAGCCATCTCGCCGAGCATTCGCATCACGCCGTAGAGGACGATGCCGGCGATCGCGTAGCCGACGAGGACGATTGGTCCGGCCGTCTGCACCGAGGTACCGGAGACCAGGAACAGCCCGGTGCCGATCGCTGAGCCGAGCGAGATCATCTGCAGGTGCCGGTTCTTCAGCTCGCGGTGCATCGGGGCGTCAGGTGTGGAGACGGCGCCGCGCGGTCCCTCGGCGGGACGGGTGCTCGGAGCCATCGGGTTGCCTTCCCTTCGGTGGTAGTCGTCGTCCGACCATCCCTTTTCGCCGGATGAGTCCGTAGAGGCTATCTCGAGCGGGCGGCGCACCGATCTGAATCACGCCACGAGTGCCACACTGGTGCTGTGACGACTCCGGACCCGATCGAACCCGATACGAAGGACTGGACGTGGGTGCTGGCGCGCGCCTGCCCCGAATGCGGCTTCGACGCGTCGTCCCTCCAGCACACGGACGTCGCCGCCCGGATCCGCGACGATGCCGCCGACTGGGTGCACCGACTGACGTCGGCCGGCGTCCAGACGCGGCCCCGGCCCGAGGTGTGGTCGACGCTCGAATACGGATGTCACGTCCGCGACGTACACCGAATCTTCGCGCACCGCGTCCAGTTGATGCTGACCGAAGACGACCCACAGTTCCCCAACTGGGATCAGGACGAGACGGCGATCGCCGACGACTACGCGTCGCAGGACCCCGCCGTGGTCGCTACGGAACTGTTCGACGCGGCGAACGTCGTCGCCAACACTTATGCCAATGTGCCGGCCGACGCTTGGACCCGTCGCGGATTACGCAGCAACGGAAGCGAATTCACGATCGCGACCATCTCGCTGTACCACCTGCACGACGTCGTCCACCACTCGTACGACGTCAGCCGCTGACTACTCCGCCGCGGCTTTGATGGCCCGCAGGGTTTGACGCATCCCGTCGCGCATGGATTCGGTGAAGACGTCCTGGCCGCCCATGTAGCCGTCGATCACCTGGACCGTCCCGTCCGGGCTGCCGTCGGGGCTCTCGCGCCTCTGGGTGAGCTTGGTCCCGCCCGGGGTGGGCTCCAGTCGCAGGGACCAGATGGCCCAGTTCTCCTTGATCCGGAATGCGATCTCGCGGCCACTGTCCAGTCGCACCACAGTCCCGTGCGTCGTCCATTGGAAGGTTCCGTTGCTGTTCAGGTTGGTGAACTCGACCCCGTTGGCGACCTGCTCGGCGCCGCCGCGCAGCCGGGTGGATTCGACCTGCGGACTCCACTCCGGCATCCGCCGGACGTCGCTGACCAACGTCCACACCGTGTCCGGAGCGGCGGCGATGTCGATGCTCTCTTCGAGCACCGGCTGCGGATTCGAAGGCATGCGCTTACTCCCATCGCGAAGTTAAACGTCCGATCGGACGTGTTCTGAGCCTAGCGATGGTGCCGATTTACGTCCAGTCGCACGTATAAAATGCGGAGGTGGCAATCGACGATCAGCCAGATGGGCGACGCGCGCGTGGCGACGCGACGCGCCGGAAGGTCGCCCGTGAGGCGGCGATGATCGCGACGACGCACGGGCTCGACTCGATCACGGTGGGCGCACTGGCCACGGCGACCGGGGTGAGCAAGAGCGGCATTCTCACGGTGTTCGGAAATCGCGAGGCGATCCAGGTCGCGGCGGTGGCCGAGGCGCGGAACATCTACCGCGAAACGATCATCGCCACGGCGTATGCGGCGGACCCCGGCGTGCCGCGACTACGCGCACTCATCGGTTCCTGGGTCGACTATCTGTGTGCGGGTGTGTTCCGCGGGGGTTGCTTCATGGCGGCGACGACGGCCGAGTATGGCCGCCGCGATGGTCCGGTCGCAGACGAGGTGCGCAAGCTCAAGCGCGGGTGGTTGGCGCTGCTGGAAACCGAGCTGAGCGTTGCGGGCTCGCCAGCTCCCACCGTCGACGCATTCAAGATCGACGCGTTCCTCACCGCCGGCAATGCCCGCCGGGAACTGTTTGTCGACGACACCGAGCTGGTGCGCGCCAGAGATCTCGCGATGACCGTCGTCGGCGAGCTCCCGGGTGAGCGGGTACCGGCCCAGCCGGATTGACGTATACGTATATTTTGGCCGAATTCGGTTTCCACCCCTGCTGAACGGCGTACTTTGAGCCCAGCCCATCCTCGCCGTCGATGAGTTGGCCCGGCCACCACACCTGATCGCAGGGCATGTGGCGCGAGCACGGAACTTCGGAAGCGAAGGGGTGACTCATGGCAGCCGATGTCGACTTTTGTGTCGTGGGTGCCGGCTTCGCGGGCCTGACCGCTGCCCTGCGACTCAAGCAGGCGGGCCGCTCGGTGGTCCTGCTCGAGGCGCGGGACCGGGTCGGTGGCCGCACCTTCACCGAGGTCCTTCCGGACGGGACGTGGATCGATCGCGGCGGGGCGTGGGTCGGTCCGGGGCAGGACCGCATCAAGGCCTTGATGGCTGAGTACGGCGTGACCGAATACAAGGAGTACGTCGACGGCGACGCCATGATGATCGTCGACGGCAAGAAACACCGGTACTCCGGCACGATCCCGTGGACGATGAGCCCGTGGGCCATTGCGAACCTCGGCGCAGGCCTCCTCGAGATCGGGCAGATGTGCAAGGCGATCCCGTTCGATGCCCCGTGGGAGGCCAAGAAGGGCGACGAGTGGGACCGAATCACCTTGGGGGAGTGGCTGCATCGAAACATCCGCTCGCACCAGGCGCGCGAGATGCTCGACATGGCGATGGCCGGGATCTACACCTCGGCGGCCTCGGAGACGTCATTGTTGTGGGCATTGCACCAGATGGGCTCGGGTGGCGGGCCGGTGTTCGTCATCTCCAACTCCGGCGGCGCCCAGGATGCCCGGGTGCGCGGCGGCATGGGCGCCATCTATGGGCCGATGGCCGCCGAACTCGGTGATGCACTGCATCTTTCGCGCCCCGTGGATCGCATCGCGCAGGACGACGACGGCGTCACCGTGCACGCCGAGCGGCTGACGGTCCGCGCGAGACACGCGATCGTCGCCGTGCCATTGGCCGTCGCCACCCAAATCGACTACGAGCCAATGCTTCCCGTTGACCGGACGTTCCTGCACCGCCGGATGCCGAGCGGCGCGGTCTATAAGATTTCGATCGTCTACGAGACGGCGTTCTGGCGCGCGGACGGCCTGTGCGGACAGTCGGCCGCACCGGGCAGTCCGGCCACGCTGACCATCGACGCCTGCACCGACACCGGCACACCGGGCATCATGTGCGTCATCACCGAAGGTCCGGCCGCGCGCAAGCTCGGGCTGCTCGATCCGGCGGAACGCAAGGCCGTCGTGGTCAACGAGTTGGTGGACCGGTTCGGGCCGAAGGCCGCGGCGCCCATCAGTTACCACGAGCAGAACTGGACGGTCGAGCGCTACTCGGGCGGCGGCATGATCAGCCACGCACCGCCCGGCGTGCTCACCGAATTCGGCCACGCGCTGCGCACCCCGTGCGGTCGGATCCATTGGGCCGGAACGGAAAGTTCGGCGATCATGTGCGGCTGGATCGACGGTGCGGTGCGTTCCGGGGAGCGCGCGGCGGCCGAGGTGTTGGCCGCGGACAGCGTGGTCCACGCCGGCTAACGGCGCGCTCGCCAGCGGGCGATCTCGCGGCCGATCTCGGTCTCCGCGGGGCGGTCGAAGAACCATTCCTGGCCGATCCGGTGCCAGTTGTTGGTGCTCTGCAGATGTCCGAGGGTGCCGAAGGTGAGGAAGTCGGCGCGTCGGGAGAAGACGTGTTCGGGCGGCAGCATCTGGCGCTTCATCCCCGCGAATTCGGTCTGCCGCGGAGCGATGGCAGAAACGACGGCGCCGGTGGCCAGTTCTGGCGTAATGGTGAGGTCCTCGTCGACCATGTGCCATTCGCTTGCGGCCCAGATGTACTCCAGGCAATCCCCCGCCGTCACAACGGATTCCGTGTCGACGATGCCGCGGTCGAGCATCAGACGGTACAGGTCGTCGGCGCGGCCTTCGATCGCGGCGTGAAAGCAGTCCAACTCGAAGGCCACGTTGGCCGGGTCCATGCGGTTGTACAGCCCGAAGTCGACGAAGCCCACGCGGCCGTCGGCGGCCAGCAGGATGTTTCCCGGGTGCGGGTCACCGCAGAATTCGTGGTTGGTGAACAGCGACCCGATGTAGAAGCGGTAGATCAGTTCTCCGATGCGGTTGCGATCGGCCGCCGGAAGGGTGCGCATGTGATCGAAGCCTGCGGCCTCAAGGTATTCGGTAACCAGCACCCGTGGCGTGCAGAATTCGGCCACGCTGTCGGGAACAACGATGAACGGGTGCCCGCGGTACTGCTCGGCCACCACGTGCTGAGTGTCGGCTTCCCGCAGGTAATCCAGTTCGCTTTCGAAGTTGCGGGTGATCTCGTCGAGCATGGCGGTGTTCGCCGACGGCCATAGCCGCCAGAGCTTCATCAGCAGCGCGAGATTGCGCATGTCGGCCTGGATCGCCCGGTCCACACCCGGGTACTGAACCTTGACCGCGACGTCTCGGCCGTCCCGCAGCCGTGCCCGGTAGACCTGCCCGATTGAGGCTGCGGCCGTGGGGCATTCGTCAAAATCGGCGAAGACGGACGACAGCGACCCGAGGTCGGTCTCCATGACCTCGCGCATGGCACTGAATGGCGCCTGCGGCGCCTGATCCCGCAGTGCGGCAAGCTTTTCCCGGAACTGCTCCCGGTGCGATTCGGGCACCAGGTCCAGTTCGATCACCGACAACATTTGGCCGAGCTTCATCGCGGCGCCCTTCATGGAGCCCAGCACCGTCACGAGATTCTCGGCCATCTGGATGGTGGCGCGTTCGGCCAGTAGCTCCTTGGCGCGTTCCGACCGGCCGACCATCGACAGCCGGGTGCGCCCGCCGCGCACCGCCTGCTTGGCGGCCAACGCGCCCAGCTTGCCGCCCCGCGCAAGACGCCCTTCAGGCAGTCGGCGTGCCACGTTGTCTCCCACGGAATCGGTGCAACGACGCCATCAACGTACCGGCCCGATTACGCAGGTGTCTCGTGCGGCCAGGACTCGGTTTCGCGCGCGAGCAGTTGCCAGGCCTCCAGTCCCGCGAGGCGGGCCCGGGCTTCACCGTCCAGGACGGCGGAGAGCTCGAGCACCTCGACAACCGTGCCTTCGGACCGTGCCACATCGAGCACGTGCACCACGACGTCGACGTCCGGATGGCCGAGCAGTTCGGTGACTGCGGGCCGAGCGAGCTCGGGGTCGATCCGGTTCAGCAGAGACAACAACGTCGCCAGCACCTCCGGCTTGCCCGCGGCAGCCGCTCGGGCCATCCGCAATGACCGGTGCGGGCCGGCCGCGCGCATGATGTCGTTCATGACGTGGGTGTCCGACACCAGAACGCCGGTCAGGATGATGCCCGCGTCGTCATCGATGGCGCGCTCGAATTCCACGATGAGTTCGTCGGTTGCGAACTCGACGAACCGCGACGCGGTCAGGTAATCGCGGCGCCGCAGCAGTTCCTTCGCGGCTGGGATCAGCAGCTTGGCGGGCAATCGCGGAGCGAAGTGGGGGATGACGCGAGGGTCGACGTACGGCGCCGCGTCGGCGAGGTATGCCGGTTTCAGCCCCGACAGCACGCCGATGGCCCGGTCTCCGTGCGCCAGTCCGACCGCGCCGCCGACGCGCCCCGCGACCTCGGGCGGGACTGCCCGCTGAGCGACGGTGACCACCAAGGCATTTGGGACCAGCGGCGCGAGCTTGCCCACGCGTGCGAAGGCCTCGGCCTGTTCGTCGAACAGCGCGTCGGACATCGCGTTGCGCAGGGCTTTGAGGTCGTCGGCGCCCAGTCGTTCGAGACTGGCCAGGCCGGCCGCGTCGGTCTGCAGCAGCGCGGCCAGCAGTGACAGCTGGGCCCGGGTCAGGATGTCGGCCATCAGTCGGTCACCTTCCGAACAGGATTTTGCGGGCTGCGGGCCGGATCAGCCGGGGCAGGACCTTGAGCCCGTCGTCGAGCGAGTCGTTCAGGCTGCGTTGATGGGCCACCTTCGCCTTTCGGAGCAGGCTCAGTAGTTGGGCTGATTCCTCGGGTGTCAGCTTCTCGAGTACTGCCCGCGGTTGTCGGAGCTCATCGAGCAGTGGGTTGTCGGCACCCGGAGGAACGGCCTTGTCCATCCTAAATAATTACCACATTCGGATGGCATGGCTATCCGAAGGCACGCGAGTAGCCGAAAAAGGGCGCTTAAGCTGGTCTGTTATCTGGATAGCGATAGTATCGAGGCTCGTTGTGGGGACGATCTGGAGGACGTGGTGGCTGCTCGGAAGGTGCTGACTCGGGCGGAGAGCCAGGCGCAGACGCGGCAGGAATTGCTGGACGCCGCGGAGCAACTGTTCTACGCCAACGGCTACCACGCCACGTCGCTCGCGGCCATCGCCGCGGAGGCGGGACGCACCATCGGCGCGGTCTACAGCAACTTCGAGGGCAAAGAGGCGCTGTGCCTCGAGGTGATCCGCAACCGCTCCATGGCCGAACTCAATCAACTGCTCGGGCCGCTCGTGGCGGCCGGCGTCTCCATCGATGACAGGCTGGCGGCCCTCGCGAGTTGGTGGGCCCGCATCGGTGCCGAACCCAACCTCGTCGTGCTGACCGCTGAATATGTGACCAGCACCTTCCATAATCCTGAGCAGCTCGCCAAGGCGCGCGAGGCGCTGGAGCGGTTCAAGGAGTCGACGCGGGTGTTGCTCGAAGACGCAGTGCCGGAAGGGGTTCCGGCCGACCACCCGCTGATGGACGACGCCATCGAAGTGGCGGTGGCGACGGGCGCCGGCATCGCCATGGCCCAGGCGCTGGGGACCATCGACGCTCAGCGTGGCGCGTCACTGATGGTGGCCAACATGCGGTTGTGGTTCGACGCGCTGGCCAACGGAAAGCTGACCTAGGCCGCTGCCCGCGGGGCGGGAAACGCGAGCGCCTGCGGCTCTCGACCGGCCATAGGATGCGGAGCACCGACAGGACGGAGAGCGGGATGTCAGACGCCGCAGTGCGGGGCGCCGTGCAGAAGCTGGTGGACGCCGAAGAGCTGCGCAGAAGCCTGGGCACCTTCGCACGAGTCGTCGACGGCAAGCGATGGTCAGAGGTATCGCAGATCTTCGCCGACGACGTGACCTTCGACTACGGCGACGAGGGGCCGCAGTCCGGTCTGCCGGCGTTGGTGCAGACGTTCCGCCGGTACCTCGAAAACTGTGGCGGCACACAGCATCTCATTGGGTCCATCCAGGTCGACGTACATGACGACGACACCGCCGTGACGCGCGCCTACGTGCAGGCGCGGCACCAGGGCCTCGGGCCGCTCGCAGCGGAGAACTTCGACACCAACGGCGAATACACCGACACCTGGGCGCGCCGACCTGAAGGCTGGCGCATCGTCAACCGGGTCAGCCGGTGGTCGGCGATGTCGGGTAATCCGGCGGTGTTGTTCACCCAATAGGGCGCGCGCCGACGCTCAGCGGAAGCGGACGTCCATGGTGGCGAGGCCGAAGATCTTCTTGCCACCGGACTTCGCACCGACGATGACCAGGCCGGTGCGGGTCTCGGGATCCAGCGATTTGATCTTGCCGCTGAACTCGATGTCGCAGCCCTCGGTCGCGGGCACCACCGCGGGGGCCGACAGCCGCACGGTGTAGCGCGTCACGGCACCGGGATCCCCCGACCAGGTGGAGGCGTATCCGGCGCCCAAGCCCATGGTGAGCATGCCGTGCGCGATGACGTCGGGGAGCCCGGCCAGCTGGGCGAGCTCCTTGTCCCAGTGAATCGGGTTTGCGTCGCCGGCCACGCCGGCGTAGTTCACGAGGTCGCCGAGTGACAGCCGCAGATGACTTGCGGGGAGTTCGTCGCCGACTGCGACATCGTCGAACGACGGTGTTCCGGGCGTGCGGGCCGCGTCGCTGGCGATCCGAATGTCGCCGTCGGGGCGCACCGTCTTGCGGTACTCCTCCGAGCCGACGTCCAGGATGTTCATGTCGTGCATCATGGCCTTCTGCACGGCGGACTTGACGTCACCGTCGATGTCCTCGGCCGTCACGCCGACGACGGTGGTGTGCAGGGTGTGGACCCGCTCGCCCTTGGTGTCGGTGAAGGTGTTGGTCACGGTGATGAAGTCACGCCCCGCGGTCCGGCGCACCGATGTCAGCTCGACGTCGATGACGAGCTCGTCGCCCGCCACGATCGGGCGGTGCTGCTCGAAGACCTCTTCTGTCTGGAGGTAGGTGTCGTAACCGACGACGATGGACTCGAACATCCGACGGTTGCACTTCATGCCGGGCGTCGAGGTGAAGGTGATCGGCGCGATGACATCCGCGTAGCCGAGCGCGTTGGCGGCAGTGACGTCCCAGTGTGCAGGGTGGTAATCCTGCACCGCACGCGCGTATTCGCGGAGCTTCTCGCGGCCGACCAGATAGGTACCGTCCATCTGGTAGTGGTGGCCGATCCGCGCTTCGAGCGGCGACGCTTCTGCTGCTGTCGTCATAACTGTGCCCAACTTTTCTATCGACATGTTCGCTGATGCCGACCAAAGCACCCTACGCGGCGACGTGCTGCCAACACACGTCGATCCGCGTTCTACCTGCGCCGAGCAGCCCAGCAGGGAGTGGTGCCCCCGACGAGTGTGGCCAAAACCACGTGATTTCCCGACACCTGCGGCTGTTCGCGGGGCGGTATCTGGGCCGTGCTTGACTGGCTGCATGGCCCGCACACCCACTTTGGCCCGTCGGTTGTTCGAGCGATTCGAACCCGTGCACGCGATCACGTACTTCGCGCCCGAGTCGCGGGCCGCTGCCGTCGACCTCGGCTACCGCAGCTTCTGGAGCGGCTACTTCGCCACCAGGTCAGCGCCACTGGGCCCGGTGCCACCGCAGGTGATCGATGCGATCTTCTACAACTTCGCTTCCCAGCGTGTCGCGAAGTCGCTGGCCGGTGCGTGGGACATCGCCACACCCCAGCTGGCACTCGCGGCCAGGGAAGCCGGAGCCGTCGCCGCATTGCGCCGCTACGGGCTCACCGCCGACGACAACCTGCGCACCGCTGTCGACCTGCTGGGCCGCGTCGCACGAGGTGCCGCTGTCGACGGCCGGCCGCTGTTCGCCGCCCTGTCCGCGGTGCCCTGGCCCGACGAGCCGGTGGCCGCGCTCTGGCACGCCGCAACCCTACTGCGTGAGCAGC
Organism: Mycolicibacterium sp. CBMA 226; assembly: GCF_009729075.1. Lineage (GTDB taxonomy): Bacteria > Actinomycetota > Actinomycetes > Mycobacteriales > Mycobacteriaceae > Mycobacterium. Next base: position 58,980 of record NZ_VTGY01000005.1, read on the forward strand.
GGGGAGACGCCGCCCACGTGGCGATCCTCGTCGCGGCCGGCATCACCGGCCGCGAAAGCAACGTGCTGCACGTCGCCGCGGGCCGCACCACGCGGGACAAGGTCGTGTCCACGCGCGACTACGACGACGCCGAATGGGACGCCGTCTCCGCGCGACTGACGGCACGTGGTCTGCTCGCGGCCGACGGCTCGCTGACCGACACCGGACGCGCGCTCAAGGACGACATCGAGTACCGCACCGACGCCGCGGCGCTGCCGACGCTCGACGTGCTGAGCGACGCCGAGGTCGAGACGCTGTTCCGGGCGCTGACCCCGATTGCCCGGATGGTTGTCGCCGGCGGGGATCTACCGGCGATCACGCCGATGGCGTTGCAGCACAGCGATCTCGACGATCCCAGCGCGCACGTCGGCTAGGCAGCCAGGGCGCCGCGCTTGCGCAGCAGCGGCAGCACACCTTCGGCGAACCAGTAGGCCTCTTCGAGGTGCGGGTAGCCCGAGAGGATGAATTCGTCGAATCCGAGGTCGTGATACTCCGAGATCAGCGCCGCGACCTCCTCATGGCTGCCGACCAGCGCGGTCCCGGCGCCGCCGCGCACCAGGCCGACACCGGCCCAGAGGTTCGGATAGACCTCGAGGTGGTCGAGCCGTCCGCCGTGCAGCGCCGTCATCCGCCGTTGTCCTTCGGATTCGGAATTAGCATGCAGTGCAGTGGCTTTGGCGATCTGCTCCGGTGACAACTCGGCCAGGAGGGAATTGGCGACGGCCCAGGCGGCCTCGGACGTGTCGCGGGTGATGGTGTGCAGGCGGATACCGAAGCGCAGCGTGCGCCCGCGCGCCTTGGCCAGTTCGCGTACCTGAGCGATCTTGGCCGCCGCGGCGGCCGGTGGTTCGCCCCACGTCAGGTAGACGTCGACGTGCTCGGCCCCGATGGGCAGCGCTGCCGGCGACGACCCACCGAAGTACAGCTGCGGCAACGGGTTCGGAGGTTCGGACACGCGCGCGTCGGTGACGGAGTAGTGCCTGCCGCGGTAGTCCACGGGGCCGCCGCGCCAGATATCGCGCACGATCTCCAGGAATTCGCCGGTGCGTTCGTAGCGCTGGTCGTGGCTGAGCCAGTCGCCGAACCGGCGCTGGTCGACGTCGTCGCCGCCGCTGACGATGTTGAGGAGCAGTCGTCCGCCCGAGAATCGCTGGAAGGTCGCCGCTTGCTGAGCGGCCAGGGTGGGTGGCACCAGACCGGGACGGAAGGCGACGAGGAACTTGAGTCGTTCGGTCTGTTCGAGCAGGGCTGCGGAGGTCAACCAGGCGTCCTCACACCAGGTTCCGGTCGGCGTCAGCACCCCCTCGTACCCGAGACGGTCGGCCGCCCGGGCGACCTCGCCGAGATAGCGCAGGCTGGGCTTGCGGTATCCCGCCGGAACTGTGTGGTGCGATGACGCGTGCGACGCGCCGACGATCGAGCGACTGTCACCGTTGGTGGGCAGAAACCAGAAGAACTTGGCGGACAAGATGATTCTCCTATTTTGCGGTGGTCCAGAACTGCGACAACTGATCGCCGAAGCGGTTGTCGACGTACTGCGAGAAGGTGGGTTTGTGCTCAACTTGGCCGGACTGCGCGAACACGTCGGCGAGTTGCTGCTCGGAGGCGATCACCGTGTCGTTGATGGGAATGGCCAGTCGCAGGCTGCGTGACTGCGCGGCGCGCGCCACCTGCGGATCGATTCCGATTGCGGCAGCGTACTTCTGGTACCACTCGTCGGGATGGTCCTTGGCCCAGCGGGAAGCCCGCGCCACCCGCTGGACGAAATCGGCCAGCGCGCTGTTGCGTTTCGCGTCCTGCAGGGCCGCCACCGAGGCGATGCCGAATCCGTAGCCGTTGGTGACGCCTTGGGCGGTGACCAGCGTGCGCACCTTGAGCTGGTTCTGGGCGAGAGCCGTGTACGGGTCCCAGATGGCCCACGCATCGGCCTGACCCTGACTCAGCGCGGTGAAGGCGTCGGCCGGCTGCAGGAACACCAGCTGAATGTCTTTGACCGCCAATCCGGCCTTCTGCAGCTGGAGCAGCAGATGGCCGTGCGCCGAGCTTCCTTTACCGACAACGACCTTCTTGCCGCGGAGGTCGGCCACCGAATGGGCGGGCGAAGCAGCGGGGATGAGGATCTGGTCGCCGCCCGCGTCGTTCGAATATGCGGATACGACGCGGATTTTCGCACCGGCCGCGGCCCCGAAGACCGGCGGCGTGTTACCGGTGACAGCGAAGTCGATCTTCCCTGCGGTGGCTGCCTCGACCTGCGGTGGCCCCGAGGTGAATGTCGAGAACTGCACCTTGTAGGGCACGTTGTCGAGCTCCCCGGCGGCTCGGAGCAAGGACTCGGTGCCGCCCTTCTGATCGCCCACCTGCAGCGTCACGCCGGTCAGGTCCGATGCCGGAACTGTTTGGGGCACAGCCACTTCGTTCTTGGTGTCGCGGCTGGACACGCAAGCGGTGAGCAGTGCACCGGCGGCGAGAATGGATAGCAGCCGGGTTACCCGTGAAGGCGTCACAGTGTTCTCCTGTCAGACACCGAGTCGCGTCAGCAGCTCGGTGCGGTAGTCGTCGGTGTGTCGGTCGCGCGCACCATGCGGTTGGCGGGGGTTCTCGATCGGCAGGGTGTGCGCCACCCGCCCGTGCTCGAGCACGACGATCGTGTCGGCCAGCGCGATGGCCTCATCCACGTCGTGCGTGACCAGGAGAACCCCGAAATTGTGCTGACGCCAGAGGTTCAGCAGGAGGCGATGCATAGAGAGCCGGGTCAGCGCGTCGAGAGCCCCGAATGGCTCGTCGAGCAGCAGCAGTTGCGGCTCCGCCACGAGCGCGCGGGCCAGTGAGACCCGTTGTGCCTGACCACCCGACAGGGTGAGCGGCCAGGAGTCCGCCTTGTCGGCCAGGCCCACCTCGGCCAAGGCCTCATCGGCCCGGGAAAGTGATTCGGCGCGGGAGAGTTTGGCGCGCGTCAGGCCGTAACCGACGTTGTCGCGAACGGACCGCCACGGGAAGAGCCGCGGCTCCTGGAATGCGACGGCCGGCGCACCCTGTACCTGGCGCTCGCCCTGGAAATCACCCGCGAGGCCGGAAAGTACGCGCAGTATCGTCGATTTGCCCGAACCGCTGCGCCCGACGAGCGCGACGATCTCGCCACGCTTCACCCGAAGGGTGACGTCGTCGAGCACCCGATTGGCGCCGTACCACTTGGACACCGAGCGCAATTCCGCTGCGGGCGATTCGGACACCGCGTGCCTTTCCACGGGTGCTTCGTAAAGTGCTGTCATGGGGTGCCTTTCAGACTCGGTAGCGCAAGGCACGGCGCTCCAGGATCCGCACCAGCGCGTCGGTGATGATGCCGAGCAGCGCGTAGACGACGAGCCCGAAGATGATCACGTCGATGCGTAGGAAGTCGCGCGCGTTGTTGATGAGGTAGCCGACACCCGAGTCGGCGTTGATCTGTTCAGCGACGATGAGGGTGAGCCACGCGATGGCCAGCGATTGCCGCAGCCCGACGAGGACCTGCGGCGCCGCGCTGGGGATGACGACGGTCCGCAGTCGCTGAAGTGGCGAGAAGCCGAGTACGGCAGCAGTTTCGAACAGCTTCGGGTCGACCTGACGGATCGCCGACGAGGTATTGAGATAGAGCGGGAACGCCGCACCCAACGCGACCATGAGCACCTTCGGTAGCTCACCGATGCCGAACCACACGATGAACAGCGGGATCAACCCGAGGTGGGGCAGCGCCCGGATCATCTGCATCGTGGGATCGACCGTGGCGTCGGCCCACTTCGAGAAACCCACGAGAGCGCCGAGCGCAGCGCCGATGATGCCGCCGAGGAGTAGGCCTTCGGCCGCGCGGATTCCGGAAATACGCAGCGCTTCGGCGAGCTGACCATTTCCGATCAGCTCGATACCGGCCTCCGCGATGGTCTGCGGCGCCGGCAAGATCTCGGGATCGATGAGGCCCCAGGCGCTGCCGGCCTGCCACAGGATGAGTACCGCCAGCGGCGACAGCCAGCGGAGGATTTCCCAGCGCCGGGCATGGACACGGCTTCGCCAGGAGACCGCATTGACCGCGGCAAGTTCGGTACTGGGGGCCACCGGCGCTACTGCGGCCACCGTGGCCTCGCGGGTGGTCATCACGCTCCTCACGTCGATGGCAATCGGACAGGCGCGTACGCCATGGCACCGAACGTAGGAGGCCGTTGACAGGGCGTGAAGAGTTACCGTCGCCCTGATTCCACGGGAACGGGAGGGTCAGCGCTGGAAGCCGCCAAGACGATCACGCATGAATTTCAGACGGAATCACATTGATCGTCGCGTTCGGCGACTCTACGTTTTGAGCAATGAAGACAGTGTTGATCACGGGTTGTTCGTCGGGCTACGGGCTGGAGATCGCGAACCACTTCCACGGGCAGGGCTGGAACGTCGTCGCGACCATGCGGACGCCGCGGCCCGAACTGTTGCCGGCGTCGGACCGTATGCGAGTGCTGCCACTCGATGTGACGGATCCGCAGAGCATTGCCGCCGCCATCGCGGCGGCGGGCGCGATCGACGTGCTGGTCAACAACGCCGGCGTCGGGGTCGTGGGCGCCTTCGAGGCCACCCCGATGGCGACGACTCGGGAGGTCTTCGAAACCAACACCTTTGGGGTGATGGCGATGACACAGGCGGTGGTCCCGCAGTTCCGGAGACGACGCTCCGGCGTCATCGTGAACGTGACGTCCAGCACGACGTTGGCGCCGATGCCGCTTGCGGCGGTGTACACCGCGAGCAAGACGGCGATCGAGGGGTTCACCGGCTCGTTGGCACTCGAGCTCGAATTCTTCGGTGTGGCGGCCAAACTCGTCGAACCGGGTTACGGGCCGGGCACCAATTTCACCGCCAACGGGGCCTCCCGGATGGATGGGTTGCTGCCGCGGGAGTACGAGGAATTCGCGGCTCCGGTGATGAATGCGTTTGCGGATATCGACGTATTCACGACAGCGTCCGATGTCGCCGAGGTCGTCTATGAGGCCGCGACCGATACGTCGGGCCGGCTCAGGTTCGCGGCGGGACCGGATGCCCTGGCTCTCGTCGCCGCACAGAGTGAATAGGCACGTACTCGTCAGGTCGTGGGTACCGTGTCGAAATGGCAACGGACCCGCTCGATTTCATCGTCGCGCTATTGCAGTCCCGCGCGGTGCGGTCCAAGGTCGTGGCCGGTGGCGGGCAATGGAGCATCCGGAAACCGCGGTACACCGATCCGTCCTTCTGCGTGATGCTGGAAGGGGCCTGCTGGTTCCTCCCAGAGGACGGTGACGCGATCGAGCTGCGGGACGGCGACTTTCTGCTTCTGCCCGAGACGCCGAGCTTCGTGCTGGCCAGTGATCCGGACCTACCGCCGACTGACGCGCCGATCGACATCGATGGTGACGCCGCCTATGGAGAAGAAGCTCCCACGATGCGGATGCTGGGCGGGTACTTCCAGTTCGATCGGGCGAATGCCGAACTCGTTGCCCGGCTGCTGCCACCGGCGATTCTGATTCGACGGGGCGAACTGGGCGCGTCACGACTCGGTCGCATCGTCGAACTGATCGCCGAGGAAGCCGGCGAGCACAATCGGTGTCGTGACTTGATCCTCGAGCGCCTGGTGGAGGTGCTGCTCATCGAGGCGTGGCGATTCGAGACCGAGCACGCGTCAGTGGAGCGGGGATTGCTTGGCGGACTGGCGGATCCGGCGTTGTCCGAAGTTCTTCGGGCATTGCACGCCGACCTGGCCGGACAGTGGACAGTCGAGAAACTGGCCCGGACGGCGGGAATGTCCCGGGCCGTCTTCGCCGATCGGTTCTCCCGTACGGTCGGAATACCGCCTCTGCAGTACCTCACCGAATGGCGAGTCGCGCGGGCCAAGGAGCTACTGCTGGGTGACCGGCCCACGCTCTCGGCGGTCGCCGGGAAGGTCGGCTACAGCTCGGCCAGTGCCTTCAGTGCGGCGTTCACGCGGGTGGCGGGGTGCTCGCCGGCCGAGTTTGCAAAACGCGGCGAGAATGGGCCGGCGTAGCGGCGAAAACAACTCAGAGCCGGTACATTTCGCGTGCCATGGCGGCCTCCTCGAAAGACTCTTCGCGACGCGGCGGGTAGTAGTCGGCCCGGTGTTGGGGCCAGTCGGTCCGGCTCTGGACCCAGGTGCCGGCAGCGATGATCGCATCGACGAACTGCTGAGCGCTGTGGCGCAGCCAATCCCGCATCATCCCCGCGGGGGTCTGGACATGTGCGTGTGTCATGTCGTCGACGCTACGAAGCAACGTGGGAGCGGACATCGAGCCGAGGGCTGATCTTGACGTCCGACCACGGTAGGGTGCCGCGGGCGACCGCGGGCGGATAACTTCGTTGAGCCTGCGCCCACGGCACAATTGTTCGAGTGAGGCGCACCCTCACTTCAGGGTCAACGGTTATTGGCCGACGAAATCGTCCAGCGCCGACTCGATTTCGTGCGCCAGTCGCTGCGGTGCGTCGGTGTCGCCGGTGATCAGGTCACGCAGTGCGCGGTGGAAGAGGCCGTCGGCTGTCGCATAGACGACGGCGGGCGTGACGGTGACGGCGGTCTCGGTCAGCTCGGCGTAGGCGATGACCGCCTTCCAGGTGAGCGCAGCCAGGCTGTCGTCGATCTCGTTGATGCTGACCGCGAAGCGATCGTCGAAGAGCGCCTGGGTGCGCAGGTCGTACCAGAGCCTGTGCATCACGGCGGACTCACGCAGGGTGTTGCTCAGTGCAGTACTGATGCGCGCCTTGAGCTCCGGCCCAGAACTGCCGTCGATAACGATGGAGTTGTAGCGGTCGATGAAGTGGTCTTTGTATTGCCGCACGCAGCACATGACGAGGTCGTCTTTGTCGTCGAAGTAGTAGTGCAGAACGCCCAGGGATATCGCGCAATGCTGAGCGAGCTCGCGCATGCTGGCCCGCGCGAAGCCCAGTTCAGCAAGTCCACTGGTGGCCTGGGCGGCCAGCGCCTGACGCCGCGCAGCGAACTTTTGCCCGCGCGGACCCGTCAGTCGGCCTGCTACGCGGCTCGAACGGGTATCCACAGGGCTCCAGTGGCGGATGAGGTGTCAGTGAACTGGCGGGAAAATCTGAGTCTAGTCCTCTGATCAGGCACTTTGGCCATCAGCAGCAAAGTTTGGACGATCGTCTTGAAATGCCCACGAAGAGTGGCGTAGATCACTATCATGCTCCGCGGGTACTCATAACTCAACGGGAATGGTGCGGATGGGCGAACAAGAAACCGCCGCGGATTCTGCTGCGGACGACAGGTTGGCATGGTTGCGAAAATCGGCAGCAGAGGGCCAAGCGGGGGCGGTCGACTCGGCTTGGAGCTGGATTGTCGAGCTCTCCGCGTTGGCCGAAAGCGACGCCGATTCGGCTGAAGCGCAGCTCAACGAACTTTTCCGGCTGGGTGCGCCACCCGTCGATCTGGACGGCCCGACCGAGGGCATCCTGGTCATGACGACGACGAACCCCGCTCTCGACACGGTGACCCGGGCCGTCACGGCGCTGTGGATGCCATGGCAGGGCAAACGCTTCGATTCGGACACCGGTACCGGTGACAATCGGCTCACCCGCAGTACCGGCCTGGTCGGCAAATTGTTGTGGCCGCTGTACTCCATGCGTGACGCCGAATCCGGCAAACTTGCCTTTGATTTCGCGACGTACGTCGAGGCCGGCAAGGACGATCCCGACCGCCAAGTGCTGGTCATCGATTACGCCAACGTGGAGTCCAACCCACGCCTGGTGATCCGCAGCATCCGCGACGAACTCGTCGAGCTGGTGCCCGGTGTCTACCTCGGCAAGATTCTGTTCAACACCGGCTCCGACCGGTACAGCAAGATTGGATATTTCGCGCTGCGCACACCCCGCTGACGGACCTCACCTCACCCGACCATCATCGACCAACTTCGAAAAAGAAACGGCGACAACATGATTCCGTCCCAGTGGCACGAATATCCCTCTCTCCTCCTGCAGTTGAACGCGCTGTCGAAGACCCGCGACGAGTTGCGCGAGCACAATCTGTACGAGTCATACGGCATGCGCCCGTCCGACGACCTGGGCCAGCCCACCGATGAGGTGCGCCGCGCCCGTCAGCCTGACGGGACCTGGAACGATCTGGAAGATCCGCACATGGGTGCCAAGGGCACCGGCTTCGGGCGCAACGTGCCGCTGTCGATGACCGTCACCGACGTCAAGCGGCTCCTCAAGCCGGACCCGCGCGTCATCAGCCGCAAGCTGATGGCCCGCGACGACTTCAAGCCGGCGGGCATCATCAACGCACTCGCCGCGGCGTGGCTGCAGTTTGAGAACCACAACTGGTTCTTCCACGGCGACGGTGTCCCGGACAAGACCATCGACATCCCGCTGAGTGCCGATGACCACTTCCCTGAGAACCCGATGAAGATCCGGTGCACGATCCCGCTGCGCGGTGAAATCGCCGATGGTTGTCCCGCACCGGTTTTCGCCAACGCGGAGACCCATTGGTGGGACGGCTCGCAGGTGTACGGCAGTGGCAAGGATCGCCAGGCGGAGATTCGCACCTTCGTCGACGGCAAGGTCAAGGTCGACGCGAACGGCCGCCTGCCCGAGAGCGACATCCCCGGCATCGACCTGACCGGTATGAAAGAGAACTACTGGGTCGGTACCGGCCTGCTGCACACCATGTTCGCGCGCGAGCACAATGCCGTCTGCGACGCACTGAAGAAGGCCTATCCGAGCTTCGACGACCAGCGCCTGTTCGAACTCGGTGTGCTCGTGATCTCAGCACTGATCGCGAAGATCCACACTGTCGAGTGGACCCCGTGCGTACTGCGTCATCCGGCGCTGCAGATCGGCATGAACGCGAACTGGTATGGCGCGCTTGGTGAAACGTTCCGCGACAAGATTGGCCGCATCGGCGACAACGAGGCGCTCTCGGGCGTCGTCGGATCGTCGGCAGATCACCACGCGGCACCGTTCTCACTGACCGAGGAGTTCGTCTCGGTCTATCGCATGCACCCGCTGATCCCCGACGACTGGAACTTCTTCTCGCTGGAGTCGGGTGAGCACCTGGTAAAAGCGGACTTCACGCAACTGCAGGGCAGCTACACACGCGGCTTCATGGACAAAATCCAGATGGGCGACATGTGGTACTCGTTCGGCCTGGCCAGCGCAGGCGCCGTGTGCCTGCACAACTACCCGAACGCGCTGCGGAACCTCACGCGCGTCGACGGCCAGGTGACCGACCTCGCCACCCTCGACATCGTGCGCGACCGTGAGCGAGGGGTGCCGCGCTACAACGATTTCCGTGAAGCACTGCGGATGCCGCGTCGCAAGACCATCGACGACATCACCCCGAACAAGCAGTGGGCGCGCGAGATCAACGAGGTCTACAACGGCGACGTCGACGCCGTCGACCTGCAGATCGGCATGCAGGCCGAGCAGCCACCGAAGGGATTCGGCTTCTCGGACACCGCTTTCCGGATCTTCATCCTGATGGCGTCACGCCGGCTCAAGAGCGACCGCTTCTTCACCAACGACTTCAAGCCCGAGCTGTACACCCAGGTCGGCTTCGACTGGGTGAACAACAACACCATGAAGGACGTCATGCTGCGGCACTACCCGGAACTCGAGCCGGTGATCGGCGACGTCGAGCGGGTGTTCGCGCCGTGGCCGAAGCTGGGCGCACCGGTGCCGGGGAAGAAGAACCCGGTGGTGCAGCTGGCCGACTCCGTCCGCGCCTACCTGCCCTGGGGCTGACGAGACATGGCCGAGGATTTCCCGCACGCATCGATCGTCGAAGGTGTTCGGTTCACCGCTCAGATCGGGGTGCCGAATGTTCTTCTGGGACTGTTCAACAAGCGAGAGCTCCCCACGCGCATCGCGTCCGGTTTGAGTTCGGACTACTTGGGGTACCAGCTCGTCGAAGGCATGGTCCGCAGTTACGGCCCCAGTCCGTTTTATGTCCGGGTCGTCGCCGACGAGGCATTGCTGGTGCATCACCCCGACGACCTGGAGTTCGTGTTGAGTGGATCGCCGGACCCGTTCGCTTCCGACCCGAAGCCCAAACGGGAGGGCATGGCGGCGTTCCAGCCGGACGCGCTGACCATCTCCCGCGGCCAGCCGTGGGAAGACCGGCGCCGGTTCGCCGAAGCGGTGTTGGACACCGGGCACCCGGTACACCGCTTGGCGCAGGCGTTCGTCGAGAAGGTCGCGCGCACAGTGGCGGGTCTGGGCACCGGAGCGCTGCGGTGGTCGGAGTGGAACGCGGCATTCCAGCGGTTGACCCGGAGCGTGGTCTTCGGTAACAAGGCGGCGGACGACACCCGGCTCACGTCGCAGCTCAGCGAGCTGATGTCGGCCGGCAACGGGATGCCGGGCGAGCCGGCGTCCGGATATCCGGAGTTCGTCTCCCATGTCGAGTCGTACCTGAAGGACCCGGAGCCCGGCAGTCTGGCCGCGCTCATCGCGGAAACCACCCCTCCCGAAACTGCCGGCCCCGCGAGCCAGGTGATCCACTGGCTGTTCGCGATGGGGGACACGCTGGCGGCCAACGCTTTCCGGACCCTTGCGGTGTTGTCGACCCATTCGGAGAACCTGCACGAGGTTCATGCGGAAATGGCGTCGGCCGATATCGACTCGGGGCAGGGCATCGCATCGCTGAAGTACCTCGGCGGGTGCCTGCTCGACACCATGCGGCTGTGGCCGACGACGGGGTTGTTCGGCCGCGTCGCGACCCGGGACATCGAATTCCCCAGTGGTGCAGTGCTGCCCGAAGGCAAACAGGTCCTGATCTACAACGTGTTCAACCACCGGAACCGCGACCGGATCCCTTACGCCGACCGTTTTTCACCAGGTGAATGGGTGAGCGGGGATGCCGGGAGTGACTGGTCGTACAACTTCTTCAGCCACGGCCCACAGGGCTGCCCGGGTGCCGGCCTGTCGGTGTTCCTCGGGCAGGCCTTCCTGGCGCACGTGTTGAACGGGGCCACTCCGGTGCTGCGCGGGGCTACGCTGAATCCGCAGAAGTCACTGCCGCACAGTGTTGATCTGTACGGCATCAGCATCGAACGCTAGATGGACCATTCGGTCGTCAACGCGACCGTGCGATGGAGGGGAACCTTGTGACGACGACCGCCGAACATCTCCGCTACGCCCTCGATGGACGGTGGCGCGAGGTGAAAGACCGTATTCGGCAAGAGCTTTCCGCGGAGCTGTTCAAACCGCACTACACCCCGGACACCGCGGTGGCCCGGGCCAAGGTCACCGAGCAGATGAAGTACATGGCGTCGCGTGGCGCCGCCGAGGATGCCTTCGCGAAAGGCCACGGCGGAAACGGTGACGCGGGCGCCACCATCGCCCGCATCGAGATGCTCGCCATGAGTGACCTGTCGCTGATGGTCAAGGCCGGGGTGCAGTGGGGTCTGTTCGGTGGTGCCATCGACAACCTGGGTACGGAACGTCATCACACGGCCTACGTGCGCAAGGCCATTGACCTGGACCTTGTCGGCTGCTTCGGCATGACGGAGACCGGACACGGCAGTGACGTGCAGGCCTTGGAGACGACGGCCACCTACGACCCGGCAACCGGGGAATTCGTCATCAATTCACCGACCCGCACCTCGCGCAAGGACTACATCGGCGGTGCGGCCGAATCGGCCCAGGTATCAGCGGTTTTCGCGCAGCTCATCACCAAGGGCGAGAACCATGGCGTGCACTGCTTCATGGTGCCGATCCGCGACGAATACGGCAACGACCTACCCGGCATCCGGACGTCGGACTGTCATTACAAGGGCGGACTTCCCGGCGTCGACAACGGGCGCATCCAGTTCGACCACGTACGGATCCCGCGGGAGAATCTGCTCAACCGCTACGGCGACGTCGCCGAGGACGGGACGTATTCGTCGCCAATCGACAACCCCAACCGGCGGTTCTTCACCATGTTGGGCACGCTGATCCGTGGCCGGGTGACGGTCGGTGGGAGCGCCGCGGCAGCCGCGCGCGTCGCACTGGACATCGCGACCCGGTATGCGTTGCAGCGCAGGCAGTTCGAGGCACCCAAGACCGACGAAGAAGTCCTGATCATGGACTATCTGGTGCATCAGCGTCGGCTGCTGCCGTTGATCGCGAGGTCCTATGCCCTGCAGTTCGCGCAGAACGAGTTGGTGGCGGACCTCCACGATCTGACTGAGGTCGACGAACCCGATGGCGAGGTGCAGCGTGAACTGGAGGCGCGGGCCGCGGGCCTGAAGGCCGCCGCGACGTGGCACGCCACCAAGGCCATCCAGGAGTGCCGCGAAGCCTGCGGCGGCGCAGGGTATCTGGCCGAGAACCGGCTGATCGCGCTGAAGGCCGACACGGATGTGTTCACCACCTTCGAAGGCGACAACCACGTCTTGACGCAATTGGTGGCCAAGCACCTGCTCACCGAATACGCCGACGACATCAAGGGCATGAGCCCGTTCGAGTGGGTGAAGTTCGCCACCAGCACGGCCCGCGAACGGGTGCGCCGGAGCACCGGCACCGAGACCATCCTGCAGAACCTGCTGGACACACGGCAGGACAACGAGGAGGAAGGCAGCCTCTTCAACCGCGGCACCCAGGCGAAGATGTTCGAGGACCGGGCCGACTACCTGCTGTCGACGGTGGCCCGCCGCCTGCAGGCCAACTCCAAGGAGATGAGCCCGTTCGAGGCGTTCAACGCCGTGCAGGACCATGTACTGCATGCGGCGTCGGCGCACATCGACCGCATCGTGTTCGAGTCCTTCGCCGCCGGTATCGACGCGTGCACGGATCCCGAGACCCGCGAGATCTTCGGCCTCGTATGCGATTTGTATGCGCTGTCGGTGATCGAAGAGGACAAGGCCTGGTACATCGAGCACCGCTTCCTGTCCATGGACCGGGCGAAGGCGGTCACCGCCGGCATCAACGACCGCTGCCGCAAACTGCGGCCGTACGCCGAGGTGCTGGTCGACGGGTTCGGGATTCCCGAGCAGCTGCGCTATGCCGAGATGCTGCATCCGGAGCGCATCCCGGAGATCTAGGCGACCGCCAGAGAGTGCCACCGACCAGTGGCGGTACCTTCGTCCCATACGGATTGCGGACGGCGAAAGGACCCGCCATGGATCTGAAAAAGGCGATGCTGTTCGCGGCAGCAGGCGTGGCGGCGGGGGTGCTCTTCGCGCCCGGTGCGCAGGCCGACATCTGCGATCCGTCCGCCACCGTCTGCCAGGGCAGTGAGGTCGGCGGTGAAACCTCGGTGCCGGCCGCTTCGCCGTCGGTCATCGCCAGCGATGACGAGTTCCCGTTCGGCGACGACGAGTGGTACCTCTATCCCGGCGCCGGCGTCATCAACCACGGGGGCGGCGGAGGCGGTCACCGCTAGGTCACTGAGCTTCGCTCTCTCCCGACATGTTTCGTCGGGAGCCGTCAACTTTCCTTGACGTCAAGGAAAGTTGACACCTTCAGATCGAATGCGTTGGGGGAGAGGTGGCGGCGGTCGAGCTTACGGTGCACCGCCTGTGCTCGAGACCTTCTCGGCCAGGGCGGCGAGTTTGTCGTCCAAGATGAGTGCCGCCGCACGCAGTGGCGGGTTCTCCTCGACAACCATCAGTGACGACGGCTGGACGTAGGTCAGGCTGCTCCGGTTGTCAGGCTCGTCCGTCAGCAGAAGCTCCACGGGAGCGAACAGTGCGGCCGCGAGGTCGTGACGAATCATCGTGATCGCGATGAGCGGATTGCCCAGGATGACGCGCAGCGCCTTGCGCTCCACTCCCGCGGTACTGAGCCACAGGGTGTGGTCGATCAGGTGCATCAACATGAAATCGCTCGGCCCGGCCTGGCGCCCGACGTCCGCTGCGAACGCGTCCCAGTCGTGCTCGGCCAAGGCCCGGAGGTCCGTTATCTGTGCGGGCTCGGCGCCGATATCGGCGAGCAGCGCATCCCGCAGCTCATCGAACGTCTTGTCGCTGTCGAATTGCACCCGCACTCCGCCGAACGGAATCCGCTGAGCGTCACTCGTCACCATGGTCGGCCTCCGCGACGTCGGTACGGTGGACCTGCGGCCGGGGCGTGTGGTCGATATTCAAGCTGAGCAGTTCGGGCCGGCTGTAGTGTCCGCTGGCGTCCATGAAGGCCTTGCGCCGGTCGATCTGTGTGAAGTCCAGGTCGGCGATCACATGTCCCTCACCGGAGCGCAGTGGTTCACCGATGACCTCGCCCTGCGGATCGATGATCGCGGTGAAGCAGCCGCCCGAGATCGGTCCGACCGGGGTACCGGTATCGGCCATGATCTGTTGTTGCTGTTCGGGATTCAGCCACGCCGTGGAAACCACGACGAACGCACCCGACTCCAGCGCGTGGTTACGCACCTGAATCTCGGTCTGCTGGGCGAACCGCTCACCGAAGATCGACCCCGGGAACATGGCCGCGTGGATCTGCTCGTGGTCGGCGATCAAGGCGTATCGGTAGAGCGGGTTGTAGTGCTCCCAACACGCCAGCTGGCCGATTCGCCCGACGGCGCTGTCGGTGGCGCGAAGGCCGCTGCCGTCGCCTTGGCCCCAGACGATACGTTCGTGGTAGGTCGGCGTGATCTTGCGGCGGCGCTGGATCAGTTCGCCGTCGGCGTCGAAAAGCAACTGCGTGTTATAGATCGACCCGCCGTCGCGCTCGTTGACTCCGATGGACACCACCATGCCGGCGCGTCGCGCGGCGTCACCGATGGCGTCCGTGGCCGGTGAGGGCACCGTGACGGCCTCATCCATCAGCCGCACCTGCTCGGCGCTCATCTCGAACGGCCGCTGCACGAACGAGAAGTAGGGGTAATACGGGATCACGGTTTCCGGGAAAACGGCGAATTGCACTCCGAGAGTGGCCAATTCGTCGATCTTTGCAACAACGCGCTCGACGGTGCGTTCGCGGCTGTAGAGCACGGGGCTGATCTGTACGGCTGCTGCCTTGACAGAAGTCACAATGCTGCTCCTTTCAAAGATGTGGTGTGGAAAAAGGTTGCTTGCCTGGCTATTTCACGACGACGTTGTCGATATCGATGGTCACGAGCGGTTCGGAACCGCTGACGATCGCGTTGTCACTGCCGCGGCGATAGGCGGCGCGTCTGGTGGCGACGACGATGCCGTCGAACTCCTGGTGACCGGCCGAATAGTGCGCCGTCAACGAACTTCCGAGAAGCTCTGCGGTGTAGTCGCGGCGTTGGATGAGCCCGTCGGCGTCGATGTAGACCGTCTGCTCGGCGCTCTGGGTGGCGATGGAATCGGGAAACTGGATACCGAGCCGGCGCCAGGTGTGTCCGTCTTCCCGCCAGGGTCCGAGTTCTTCGGTGTGCACGCCCGGCAGCGTCAGCGAATAGGGCTCGGACAGATACGTCCACATCGCGAAGCCCGCAAAGTACGCAAGCTGCAGTGTGGTCCACGGTGTCACCGCGGTGTGTCCGGCGAACGATTCCCGCGGCGAGGGCAGTTCCTCGATGACCGTCACCGCGTCGTCGTCGGTCTCGATCCGGACGAGTTCGGGACTGTAGGACGAGCGCAAGCCGGCCGTGGGCAATGGGCGGTGCCAGGTGCGTTGGTGCCCTGGTTCGATTTCGACCGTCGCGCCGTCCAGGACCCCCTCGACGCCTTTGCGGGCCCAGAGGGTGCCGCCGATGTTTTGGTGGATGGTGATCGAGGTGAGCTGTTCCCAGCGGTCACGGCCTCCGTAAGCGGAGATCACTTCGTCGAGCAGTGTCATGCGGTGCTCCTTGCTGGCTTGCCGTGATGGTCAGCCGCCGGTCGGGCGGCTCTGCATACACACTGCGACTGTCGGGCGCCGTCGGGAAGGCCGAGATGATCCTGGTGTTCGCGGGGTCAGGATGCCGATCGGCTCGGGCGTGGAACGCAGTAGCAAACCGCCACATTGATCACTCGCACACCAACTTTGGCTCCCGATTGGCGCTTATTGACCAAGTCGAACTATTTTCCTGAGGTGATCTCCTCAGCTGTTGGCGTTGTTGCCCGCTGGACTGCTCCGTTCCTGGCTGTCGCCGCCGTCGCGAGTGTGGGCCTGTCCATCGCCCCCGCGCCGCATGCTGGCGCGCCGGCGATCCGCCTGGTCGACGACAGCAACCCGCTGGCCGGCCGGCCCTTCTACGCAGACCCGATCTCGAAGGCCAGGGCGGCCGCCGCCCAATCCGACCCGCCCAGCCCCGAGCTCACCGCCATCGCCAACACGCCGCAGGCCTACTGGCTGGACCAGGCGTTCCCGGCCTCGACCGTCGGTGGCACAGTCGCCGGGCTGGCAGGTGCGGCGAATGCCGCAGGCGCCACCCCGGTGCTGGTTCTCTACGGCATCCCGCACCGCGACTGCGGCAGCTACGCGGCGGGCGGATTCGGGTCGGCCGACAGCTACCGGGCATGGATCGACAGCGTCGCGGCGGGCCTCGGTGGCTCGCCGGCGGCGATCATCGTCGAGCCCGACGCCCTCGCCATGGCCGACTGCCTGTCCGCCGGTCAGCGTCAGGAGCGCCTCGACCTCATCCGCTACGCCGTCGACACCCTGACCCGCGACCCGGCTGCGGCGGTATACATCGACGCCGGGCACTCGCGCTGGGTGAGCGCCGAGACCATGGCGTCCCGCCTCAACGATGTCGGCGTCGCCAAGGCGCGCGGCTTCAGCCTCAACACGACCAACTACTTCACCACCAATGAGGAGATCGGCTACGGCGAGGCGATCTCCGGCCTCACCAACGGCGCGCACTACGTCATCGACACGTCGCGCAACGGGGCCGGGCCGGCCGAAGGCGACCCGATGTACTGGTGCAACCCCGATGGCCGGGCACTGGGTGTCGCACCCACCACGGACACCGCCGGTGCGCACGCTGACGCGTACCTCTGGGTCAAGCGGGTCGGCGAGTCCGACGGGTCGTGCGGCCGCGGGGAGCCCGGCGCGGGCACCTTCGTGAAGTCGTTCGCCATCGATCTGGCGCGCAACGCAGCGCACTGATTCTGCGCGCCGAGAACGGGTTTCGGCGCGTCAGGGGGCGCGGCCCAGCCAACTCAGGTTGAGTGACCGACCCACCTGGTTGAGTTGGTTGATGGCTTCCTCGATCCGCCGCCGCGGTACTTCGACGCGCCACTGCGGCATCCGCCCGGTCAGTTGCAGCGTTTCGGGGTTGAAGCTGACGGATGTCGGCGTGAGTTCGCGAGGCAGCTTCGGCAGCTGAATCCGATAGGCGGGCAACCGGTTCGGTAGGCGCCACCGGGCTCTGCGCAGCACGACCTGCCGCGGCTTCACGAACAGCGTCGACCCGTCGATGGTCGCCTCGACTTCGAGATGACCGAGGTCAGGTCTCTTGGCCCAACGGATTTGCGCGACACCGCCGGGGTCGATCCGGCCGAGCAATTTGGGTGTAGCGCGGCCGGGCAGCGATGACGCCTTGTCGATCATCTTGTCGAGGGATTTGGTGGATATCTCGACGGTCAGATCCAGCGGCGCGGCGACGAGCATCGGCGTACTGCTCGGTTTGATGTGTGTGTTGTGCAGGACAGCGGTGGCTCTGTCGAATTGCCAACCGTTCCAGGCGATATCGGACGCCGAGATCGAGACGGTGTTGAGTTGTCCGACTGACAGGCTCCGCATGTCGAGGTCGGCATCGATGGCGGTGACTGTCAGAGTCATCTCGCCGGACCTGAGTTTGACGGTAATGCGTCGCCCGACCACCTGCTTGCGAAGCGTGTCGAACAGGGCCTGGTAGGCGCCGGCCGGGCCAGCGGTCAGCGGGCTGCCCGTGGCCGTCGACCATAGCGCCGACAATGTGTCCAGTGGCTTGAACGGGTCCCAGTTGGGCAGCGAGTCCCAGCTTGGGAACGAGTCCCAGGACGGGAACGATCCGGAGTTCGCCATATTCAATCATCGCCACTGGGCGGCTCGGGAAACTCATCGTTCCGCAGTGGGGCAGACAGTTATTGGCCCATCACGTATTTCACGGTGGGACCGGTGGTCCAGCCGCCGTCGACTGCGATCTCGGCGCCGGTGACGTACGAGGCGGCGCGCGACAGCAGGTAGGTCACCGCGCCGGCGATCTCGTCGGCCTCGCCCACGCGACCCATCGGGGTGTTGGGGTAGTTGCCCTCACCCTGCTGGATGCCGACCTGTGCCGTCATCGGTGTGTAGGTCATGCCGGGGTGCACGGAGTTGACCCGGATGCGGTCTGTGCCGAGCTCAACGGCGGCGATTTTGCTCAGGCCGCGGACCGCCCACTTGGAGGCGCCGTAACCGGCAGTCAGAGCCAGGCCCATCAGCCCCGCGGCCGACGAGATGTTGACGATGGAGCCGCCACCGGCGGCGCGCATGGGCGCGATGACGGCCTGAATGCCGTTGAAAACGCCGACCAGGTTGACGTCGAGCACCGTGCGGAAGTGATCCAGCGGTTCGTGCTCGATGAACTGGCCTGTGGAGATGCCGGCGTTGTTGACCAGGCCGGTGATCTTGCCGAACTCGGCGACCGTCAGCGCGACGGCCGCGTCCCACTGGGCCCGATCGGTCACGTCGAGGTGTGCGTACCGGGCTGCGTCCCCGAGTTCGGTGGCCAACTGCTTGCCCTCGTCGTCGAGGACGTCGGCGATGACGACCTTGCCGCCACCGGCCGCGATGTGCCGTGCCATCGACGCACCGAGGCCGCGCGAGCCACCGGTGACGATTGCCACCACGTCCGACAAGCTATCCGAATCTGCCATCGCAGCACCTTCCTTTCGACATCGTCAGGGCAGGGAGCGCCGTCGCGCCCGCCCTCGTGTGGAGGCAATCACATCTGGTCGGCGCCGGCGGGCGAGCTCCCACCCGGTGGGACTGTGGCGTCTGCTTTTTCCTTCGCGGCCCGTGTGTTCTGCTTCGCGGCCGGCTCTGCCCAACCGGACGCCGTGAGCAGCCGGTCGAGTTCGGCCTTCGCACCCTCGAGGATCTCCCATGGGTCCTCGACGAGGTCGGGATCAGCCTGGATGCCGACGTCGACGTTGCCGCCATAGCTGAAGACGGTGACGTTGATGCCCATGCCGACGGTCAGTGGACCGACGGGCACGATGTGCTCGATCTTGGCGCCGGCCATGTAGAGCTGGATCGGCGGGCCGGGGACATTGGAGACGATCAGGTTGCTGGCCAGCGGCAGCTTGTCTTCGAGCTTGGCGGCGCGAAAACCCTTGAACACCAGGTTCAGCAGCACCGGCGGCGCGAAGTCGGTGAGGCCGATGGACTGGCCTGCCTGCAGGTCCTCGGCGAGGGCCTTGGCGCTGTTCATGCCGTTGTGGATGGCGGAGAGGCGCTCGACCGGATCCGCCACATCGGTGCACATCGAGGCGATCATGGTGTGCACGTGGTTGCCCGGGGTCTCGTCGCCCGCGTCGCGCGTCGACATCGGCACGGTCGCCAGGACCGGGGTCTCGGGCAGCGCGTCGCGCTTGGTCAGATAGGTGCGCAGCGCGCCCGCCACGACGCTCAGGATCACGTCGTTGACCTTCACGCCCAGCCCGTTCTTGACGTGCTTGATGTGCGCCATGGGCAGCGACGTGTACGCGAAGCTCCGGTGCGAGCTCAGCGCGCCGTTGAAGCTGGTCTTGGGGGCGCTCATCGGGCGTGGCGGTGGATCGTCGCGCCGTAGATGGCTGATGGTGGTCACCGCGTTCCGAACCGTTTGGCCCAGGTACTGAACGACTTTCGGCGGCGTGGTGGCCGCGGTGAGAGCGCCCTTGGTGAAGAGCTCAAGGCTCGAATGACGGGGCTGCTCGCCCTCGTCGGGCAGCTCGACGACGGGGCCCGTGGCGTCGGGCGCCACGTCACACAGCACCGACGACAGGCCGGCGCCGGACACGCCGTCGACGATCGAGTGGTGCGTCTTGGCGATGAAGGCGACGCGGCCGCCTTCGAGGCCCTCGACGAACCAGCTCTCCCAGAGCGGCTGGTTGCGGTTGAGCTGACGGGCCAGGATTTCGCCGACAACATCGGCAAGCTCCTTCTCGCCACCCGGAGCGGGCAGCGCTGCGCGGTGAAAGTGGTAGTCGAGCTTGAACGCGGGATCATCGACCCACACCGGCCGGTCCAGGCCCAGCGGCACCTCTTGGATACGGCGCCGGAACGACGGCAGGTAGGGCAGACGGCGGTCGAGGTGGTCGCGCAGATGCTCGAAGTCGAATCCTGCTGCGTCAATGGGATCCAGAATCATCAACCCCAACGTATGCTGAGGCCATTCGGTGCCCTCCATGGACAAGAACATGGCATCCATGCCGGACAACCGCTTCACCGCAATACTCCCCTCGTAAACCACGGATTTGTGGCGGCAATAACGTATCCGCGGTTACGAGTTCTACAATTGCTACTTCCCAGTCAGCGAGATCGAAACTTCAGGCCTAGCGGTGGTTTCTCTGGTTATTCGGCATGCTGGTGCCACGTTCACTGGGTTAGCTGTTTCACTTTTTCCGCGATTGGCGAAGAAACGTAGAACTCGCGAATTGCGGAATATATTTTCGAGATTTTCAATTCATGAACACACTCCGTCGATCAGTCGATCGAGTGGAACGGCGTCGGCCATTACCCGGTAGCCGACCAGGTTGAAATGCAGATGATCGGAGCCGTCATAGGCCGGATTGATGCGTGTCGGATCGGCCGGGTCGCGGACCGCGGCATCGAAATCAACCACGCCGTCGGCTGGACTCTGTGCGCGGATCCAGGTGTTGACCGCCTGACGCCGGGCTTCGTCATCCGGTGTGGCGCCGTCCATTCCACCAATCGGTGTCATCGTCCCCTGAAGGACACGGAGGCCGCGGGAATGCATCCGGTCAATCAGCTGGCGGTAACCGGCCACCAGCTCGTCGACCGTGGCATTGGGAGCCATGATCAGATCGTTGATTCCTTCCAGCAGAACAACTGTCGTGACACCGGCCTGGCTCAACACATCGGCATCAAGGCGATGGATCGCGGCCGGGCCGTACACGTCGGGACTGCCGCCCGCGGTGGCGTCCTGCAGGACGCGGTTCCCGGCGATTCCTGCGTTCAGGACCGCCAACGGTCGCGCGGCAGCGCGCAACCGCCGGGCCAGGTTGTCCGGCCAGCGCCCGTCGGCATCGATGCTTTCCGCGGCCTCTGGCATTCCCCCCGGAGTTCCCTGATAACCGTCGGTTATCGAATCACCCAGTGTCACAACGGCACCGGTTGATTTGGGCGCCTGGACCTCGATGCCGTCGACGAATGGCCGGGCCGTCGTGTGTTGGGTGAACGCGGCCCCGTCGGAGTCGGCCGTGTGGTCACCGGCGTTTTCTGGCGTCAGGTAGGACGTCTGTCGTGCGGCGTAGTGCTCGGTCGGTCTGATGTCTCCGGCGATGTAGACGCTCACAGCGATGGGCTCAAACGCGTTGAACGTGAACGGAACCGGGTCGCTCACCACATCCTGCCCGGGCGCTGCGGTGACAGATTGCTTGCCGTCGAAGGTCAGCGAGGCGGCATCCGGAGTGAGCGCGGCGGCCGACACCCGGTGGCCGAGGGTCGTGCGGGTGAACGTCACGGGCGTCGTACCGAACCGGTTCGACAGCCGTACTCGTGTTGTCGAGCCGCCGAGCGTCGGGGTGAGGATCGCACGCACAGTTTCGTTACGGAGCATGGACTTTGGGTTCTGTGACAGGTCGAAGCGGTCCAGATTGATCGAGTCGCCGGTGTCGGTGCCGAGCGACGCGTCCGACGGCGGCGCCTCCCATGCGCCTACCCAGCCTTGGTCGGTGCACGACGCCGGCTGGGCGGCAGCTGGTACCGGTGCGGCGAGCGGCCAGCTCAGCACGATGACGCCGAGCAACGAGACCTGGAACTTCATGACCTGGAGTCCGCGGGCGAGATGCCCTGTTCGAAGCGGAACACGTTGGCGGGGTCGTAATGGGCTTTGATCGTGCGCAGCCGCTCGACGCCGGCACCCCAGTACGCGTGCTCCCAGTTGGGCATGCCGGCGTTGGGGACGTTGGTGTACGCGCCATTACTGAAGGGCTGCAAGGCTTCTCCGAACTCGGCGATCCAGGTCAGGCACTTCTCGGTCAACGGGTCATCCGCAGCGGGTGTGCCACCGCGGACACCCCAACCCGCGCCGGGTTCGGCGTAGAACAGTGCGTCGCGATGGGCGTAGGCTGCGCCACCGCGTGGCTCCCTGGTCAGGACGGCACCGCGTAGCGCGTTGGTGAAGTAGTTGCACGCAGGCGTCGGCGCTTTCGACATGTAGGCGCCAACGATCTGCACGGCCTTCGGCGGAAACGGCTCAGACATGAACTCCGAGAGGAACTTCCAGTTAGCGGGTTCCTCGTCCAGCGGTATCTGAAAGCCGGCGAAGATGTCGGCCCAATCGGCGTCGGTCGCTTCGACCTGGGGTGTGCCTACCGCGAGCATCGGCGTGAGCATCTGTAGCGCCTCGGCTTCCGACCCGGAAGCCAGGACGCTGACCATCGAGATCTCGTCGCGCCGGATCTCCAGCTGACTGGTGAGGCGATGGTCCAGGAACGGCGCACATCCCTGCCAGGCCTCGAACACGCCAGGCAGGTCGCCGAGGCCCTGCCAGCGTGAGACGACGTAAACAGCTTGGGCCAGTGGATGAATCGAGTATGTCATCGACGTGACGATGCCGAAGTTGCCGTTGCCGGCGCCGCGCAATGCCCACAGTAGATCGGGGTGGTGCGTCTTGTCGGCGACGATCACCTCGGCGCCGCCGCCGGCGGAAGCCACGACCACCTCAGCCGAAAGAAGGTTGTCGCATGCCATGCCGAAGGCACGGGTCAGCAGCCCGAAGCCACCACCGAGCGTCGCGCCGACCAATCCGACGGAGCCCTCGGTCCCGGTCGGTGCCGCGAAGCCGGCCTGGCCCAGCGCTGCCACTGCCTCGGACTGGTTGAGTCCGGCACCGATGGTCGCGGTCTGTGATGCGCTGTCGATCAACGACGATTTCATCTGGCTGACGTCGATGACGACGCCGCCGTCGACGGTGGACCAGCCTTCGAGGCAGTGCCGTCCGCTCCTCGCGCGCACCGGGAGGTCGTGCTGCCGCGCCCACGTCAGTGCGTTGACAACATCAGTTGTCCCCGTGGCGAATACGATCACAGCGGGCCGGTTGGTGTAGAGCAGGTTGAATCCGGCAACCGCGTCGGCGTAGTCGATGTCATCGGGGCACACGACGCGGCCGGTCAGGCTGGCGGTCGAGGTGCGCGTCACTGGACCGACTCCGGCGCGGCGAACTCGTCGATGCCCGGTTCGGTGTCGAGCACTCCGCGATTGAAGACCAGCATCTTGACGAGGTAGCCGATGCCGACGGCGACGAGGCCCAGCACGATCATGCTGGGCACCCGCGCGGTGGTGGGAGTGACGAGGACGAAGATCGCGACCATGACCCAGACCAATGCGACGACGGCGACGGGCAACTCGAAGCGACCTAAGCTGAACCCGCCTTCCTTGTTTTCCAACCGTTTTCGCACGGCGAGATACAGCACAACGATGGCGCCGTAGATCAGCGCCGGAAGCAGCGTCGACGCGATTATCAGCTGGATCAGCGCTGACCCGTGCAGCGTTGCCATCAGCACCACGCCGACCGCGAGGATCAGCAGGGTGGCGGCGATGGGAGTTTGGGTGCGCGGGTTGACCCGCTGAATCACCCGATGGGCCGGGAACCGGGCGTCGCGCGCCATGGCGAAGGCCTGCCGCGAGCACGCTGCCATCACCACCATGCCGGCACCGAACATGGCCAACACGATGCCGGCCAACAGGATTCGCTCGGCGACGGGCCCGAGCTGCTCCCGGATGATCAGCGCCACCGGCGACCCGCTGTGGCTCACCGCGGTGACGTCCTTGATCGCAACGGTGAGCGCGATCAGGAACACCAGACCCGCGACGCCGGCCGCAATGACCGAGGCGACGATGGCGCGCGGGACGCTACGGAACGGGTCTTTTGCTTCTTCTGCCAGGTTCGCGGCGGAGTCGAAGCCGACCAGGGTGGTCAACCCCATGATCATGCCGGCCATCAGGCCGCCGCCGATGGCGTAGTAGTCGCCCGCTCCCGCCGTGATGCCACGTGTGGTCAGGTTGTCGACGTGGCCACTGCCGGTGACCGCCATGACAATCCCGAGCACGACGACCAGGACTAGGACGATGCCCAGCTCCAATCCGACTGCGGCGGAGGTGATCAGGCCGAGCAACCGGGTCGACGCGATAACCAGAACGGCCTGGACGATCAGCACGGCGATGGTGATCAGCCGTGCGGTGTCCTCGTTGTCACCGATGCCGAGCAACGGCATCAGTGCCTGACTGGCCAGAGCGTTGTCAACGGCCACCGCAGCGGTCGCGAGGTACCAGAACGTCAGCCAACCGAACAGCCAGCCCACCCTCGGGTTGGCCAGTCGTGACGCCCACTGGTACGAGGACCCGCTGAGGGCGATGCGTGCCGCGAACTGCGCGACGACGAGCGCCACCAGTGTCTGCCCGATTGCGGCGATGATCCACAGCCAGATACCGACGGGACCGGTGGTCTGCAACAGGTCGTCGTACGTACCGAAGATGCCTACTGCGACCGAGATGAAGGCGAACGACACGGCGAAGACCTGGAAGCCGCCGAGAGTCCGTTTCAGTTCTGGCGTGTAGCCGCAGTCCACGCATTCGGCGTCGGCAGCGTCCGGAAGTGCAACCCGGTCTGTTGTCATGGCACGGCCCAGCCTTCCGTCGCCCCCGTGGCCATAATTGTCACGTGAGTCAATAGCGGTCCGGGCGGAAACGGCGGAAGTTTGTGGTTACGACCTATCCCCGTAGTTGCGGGCGGGACGAATCGGCCGCGGTAATTGGCGGCGAGCTGTCGCGCATGACTACGCAGTGCCTCGACGCCGCCCGGATAGCCGGCGATGAACTGGCGCACGCCGCCCGTCCACGGCGGGAAGCCGATGCCGAAACCGGAGCCGGCATTGGCGTCCGCGGAGTTGATGACGCTGTCGGCGTAGTTGTAGAACCCGGCACCGGCTTGCTTGCCGGTGCGGCCGTATCGGTCCATCGGTGTATCTGGTGGGCATTGCAATATCGCAAGGTGAGTGGCCACAACGACGCGCCGTGATCTGCGGTGTCCAATCCGTGACGATTCTTTGACCGAAATATTGACGCGCCGTACGGATTTCGGCGTTTCACGCCCCATACCATGACGGTGTTCAACCATGCGGCCAGCGACAAAGGGGTCGGATATATGCGGGTGTTAGTTCACGGTGTCCTTGCCGTGGTCGTGGTCGCCACGACCACCACTGGCGGCGCGCTCGGTATCGAAACGGCGGGCATCCGACTGCCGTTGGGCTCCATCATCGAGTCGACGCAGCCCACGCAGGGAATTCCGGTCGGCGTCGCGCATCCCATCGTCGTGACCTTCAAGCGCCCGATCACCAACCGCGCCGCCGCCGAGATGGCCCTGGACGTGACGTCGACGCCTGCGATGACGGGCAAGTACGAATGGCTGGATAGCAAAGTGGTGCAATGGGTTCCGGACGGCTTCTGGCCCGCCCACAGCACCATCAAGTTGACGGTCGCCGGCCAGCCGATGGCTGTCACCACCGGGCCGGCGGTCATCGGCACCGCGCACGTCGCTGACCACACCTTCACCGTCACGATCGACGGCCAGACTCCACCGGACATGCCGGCGCCCCACCATCTTCCCCACCTCGGCGAGTCGGGCGTACTGCTCGCGACCATGGGTCGGCCGGAGTATGAGACACCGGTTGGCAAGTACACCGTGTTGGCGAAAGACCGCAATGTGCTTATGGATTCGAGCAGCGTTGGCATTCCCGTCGATCATCCGGACGGGTACATGACGGAGGTCGAGTTCGCAGTGCGGATCAGCCGGCGCGGACTGTTCGTACATTCGGCGCCGTGGGCCGTCGAGTCGATGGGCTTCGATAACGTCAGCCACGGTTGTATTGGTTTGGCGCCTGCGGGAGCCGAGTGGTACTTCAACACCGTCAACGTCGGCGACCCAGTGATCATCGAGCCTTAGCCTGCGCCACAGCGCAATTCGTCGTCCTTCACCATATTGACCCTGAACTCAGGGCGCTCGCTACTCGCACAAGTGCGCCCTCAGCACAGGATCAACGTGGGGCGGGGTGCCGTGGTCGGTTGACCCTGAAACCAGGGCGCTCGCTACTCGGGCGGTTTCAAGGGATCGATGCAACAGCTGGTGGGTTCGACAGTAGTTCCTCGAGTGCTTCGGCTGGTGTTCGCCAGTTCAGGGTTTGGCGTGGGCGGCCGTTGAGTTCGGCGGCGACGTTGTCCAG
>NZ_VTGY01000006.1 GCF_009729075.1 Mycolicibacterium sp. CBMA 226
TGTGATGTCCAGGGAGGTTGGTCAGTCGGGTGACCGGCGGCTGGCCTCCGAGGGCGGAGTGGGCTCGGTGGTAATTGTAGAAATGCAGCCAGCCTGGTAGCGCTGTGTTGCGTTCTTCTGTCGATTCGTAGAGTCGGGCGTAGGCCCAGCCGTCGGCGAGGGTTCGGTGGAATCGCTCGATTTTTCCGTTGGTTTGAGGCCGGTACGGTCGGGTTCTTTTGGGCGTGACGTTCAAAGCTGCGCAGGTATCGCGCCAGGCATATGACTTGTAGGCAGACCCGTTGTCCGACAGGACGCGCTCGACGACGACGCCGTGCTGTGCGAACCATGCAACGGCCCGTCTGAGCACGCCGACAGCAGTAGCGGCTTTCTCGTCGGTGCAGATCTCGGCGTAGGCGATGCGGGAGTGATCGTCGATAACGGTGTGTAGGAACGCGATTCCGATCCTGGGTCGATAATCATCATTGCGTTCACCGGTGCGGTGGGCGGTCTGCTGCTTGTTGAGTCTGCCTTGTTGGCGGTCCAGGAATCGGTGACCACCGCCATCGGGGATATTGCCGAATTTGGTGACATCGACATGGATCAGTGAGCCGGGATAGGCGTGCTCGTAGCGGCGCAGAGGTTCGCCGGTGAGCCGGTCGATGTGCGAGAGCCGGTTGATCCGGCACCGGGTTAGTACCGCGTGCACCGTCGAGGCCGCCACCCCGATCTGGCCGGCGATCTGGACCGGCCCCAGACGCTGACGCCACCGCAACGCCACGATGCGCCGCACCATGGCGATCGGCGTTTTCGTGGGGCTGAGGTGTGGTCGAGAGCTGCGATCGACCATCCCGGCCACCCCTTCGTCGCGATAGCGGTCAGCCCATTTCTTGGCCGTTTTGGCGCAGACCATAAACATCTTGGCCGCCGCGGCATAGGTCCAGTTCTGCTCGACAACGAGCTGAGCCAGACGCAATCGAGCGCGCGGAGTCAATGCAGCGTTAGCGTGGGACACGAAGGCCTCCTGGTTGATGAAGCGGTTCCTCGACAGCTCCACTTCACAACCGGAGGCCTTCACCTGTCACACAGGCTCACCGATACCGGACGGGACAACCTCCCTGGACATCACA
>NZ_VTGY01000007.1 GCF_009729075.1 Mycolicibacterium sp. CBMA 226
GGGAGCGGCCGGAGCCGCCACGGGAGCCGGCTTCGGCGCACCGGGCTTCGGGGCACCCGACGGCTTGGCGGCCGCGGGTGCGGCCGGTGCCTCGGACTTGGCGGGCTTGCCGCCGCCGAAGGCCTCACGCAACCGGCGTGCGACGGGCGCTTCCACGGTGGAAGACGCAGATTTGACGAATTCGCCCTGTTCACTCAGTCGGGCGAGCACTTCCTTGCTGGTGACACCGAGTTCTTTTGCCAACTCGTGTACGCGTGCCTTACCTGCTGCCACTTCTCTCCTCGTCGTGAGGCGTCAGCGGTGGGTAGGCCGCGCCTCGGTTTAGCTATGACGCATGGTCATCGGGACTTCACGGTGTGCTCATGTTCTTCGCTACCTGTTCTCTAGCTGTGGCGTTCAGGGTCCGTCAGGCGGGTAAGGCACTGAAGAACTCTTCGACCGCAGAGGTGTCCGGCGAACCGGTGATGCGCAACGCTCGGGCGAATGCTCGCCGCCGAACTGCCGCGTTGAGGCACTGCTGAACCGGGTGCAACCACGCACCCCGACCCGGCAGGTTACCCGCTGTATCGACCGAGACCGCGCATTTGCCGTCCCCGTCGCGTACAGCTGCCACTCGAAGCAAGTCGACGGCCAGCTCTCGTTTCCGGCAGCCGATGCAGGTACGCACCGGAGCTGTCGGAGTCTCGCGCTGGATCACAGTGCAGTCTACCGTCTCGGGGCCCGTGAACTTCAATCGCGGTCGCCGCCCCGACACGCCGCCGGTAACTGCGGGTTTTCGGTCCGTGGTCGCGGCCTGCGCTACGACCGCCTGGGGCCGCCGGCGTCCGCCTCGCGGCCCCCGGCCGGGGCCCCCTGACCGTCGGCGTCGCTACGGATGTCGATGCGCCACCCGGTGAGCCGCGCCGCCAGGCGGGCGTTCTGGCCCTCCTTGCCGATCGCCAGCGACAGCTGGAAATCGGGCACGACGACCCGCGCCGCACGCTGCGCCTCGTCGATCACCGTCACCGACACGACCTTGGCCGGCGACAGCGCGTTGGCGACGAACTTCGCCGGGTCCTCGTCGTAGTCGATGATGTCGATCTTCTCGCCCGAGAGCTCGCTCATCACGTTGCGCACGCGCTGACCCATCGGACCGATGCAGGCGCCCTTGGCGTTCAGCCCCGGGACCCGCGACGCGACGGCGATCTTGGACCGGTGCCCGGCCTCGCGCGCCACGGCGACGATCTCCACCGACTCGTCGGCGATCTCGGGGACCTCCAGCGAGAACAGCTTGCGCACCAGGTTCGGGTGGGTCCGCGACAGCGTGATGACGGGTTCGCGGGCGCCGCGGGTGACCCCCACGACGTAGCAGCGCACCCGGTCACCGTGCACGTAGCTCTCCCCCGGCACCTGCTCGGCGGCCGGGATCACGCCCTCGGAGCCCTTGGCCTCCGTGCCGACCCGCACCACCACGAGGCCGCGGGCGTTGGCCCGGGCGTCGCGCTGGATCACACCGGCGACGATGTCGCCCTCACGGGCCGAGAACTCGCCGTAGTTCTTCTCGTTCTCCGCATCGCGCAGCCGCTGCAGGATCACCTGACGTGCAGTGGTCGCCGCGATCCGGCCGAATCCCTCGGGGGTGTCGTCCCACTCGTGGATGACGGTCCCGTCGGTGTCGGTCTGACGCGCGATCACCCGCACGATGCCCGACTTGCGGTCGATGTCGATGTACGCGTCGGGCTCGTGCCCTTCGGTGTGGCGGTACGCCGTCAGCAGCGCCGTCTTGATGGTGTCAACGACGACGTCGACGCTGATTCCCTTGTCCGCCTCGATGGCATGCAGTGCCGCCATGTCGATGTTCATCCGTCGGCCCCCTCTCCGGTCATACCCGCCAGCTCCAGTTCCCGGCGATTGGGTGGTGAAAATTCAACCTGTACAACAGCTTTCGTAATATCCGCGAGCGCGACCGTCGTCACCGACAGCACCCCGCGGTTGGCCACGACCAGTTGGATCGCGCTGCCGTCGTGCTCGCCCAGCCGGCCCGTGAGCGACGTGCCGTCGGCCAGGGTCAGCTCAACCTTGCGACCGCGGGCGCGGCGATAGTGCCGCTCCGCGGTCAGCGGACGTTCCACACCGGGCGAGGTGACCTCCAGCACATACGGCTCGGAATCGGCGGTCGCCTGGTCCAGCAGCTCGGATGCGACGCGCGACAGGTCGGCGACCGCGTCCAGGTCCAGACCCGAGTCACCGTCGGCCACCACGACAACCCGCGGGGGGCGCGCAGCGGCATCCACCCGCACGTCTTCGATGTCGTATCCGGCGTCCGCAAAAGCACTGCTGAGCAGCTCAAGCACTTGGCCTGTGGTCGGTAACCGACTGGGTGTCAGCGGTCGTTCCGGCGTGTCCCGGGCCACGGCGAGCTCCTCATCTTGAGTTGTGCGGACAGGGCCCCCAGAAGGGTGAACCCGGTACCAACGATACGCCAGCAGCGCATGACCGAATGGCAATCGCGGTCGCGGCACCGGAGAACATCCGGCCGGACGGTGCGGGGAAGGCGCTGTCGGCAGGGCAGGATGTGGCTGGCAGGATGTGCCTGTGCCGCACACCGAAACCACCGTCAGCCGGCGGCGTGTCCTGCTGGGCACGGCGGCACTGGCGTTGCTGGGCGGCGCGGCGTCGGCCTGCGGATCGGCACCGCAGCGCGATCCGGCCCTGGACATCCTGACCGCCGAACTCGACCGGGCACGTCGCGACAGTCAGCTGGCGACGTCCGCCGCCATCGGCGTGCCGCCCCAGCTGGCGCCGGCCCTGACGTCCGTCGCGGCACTGCGGGACGCGCACGCCCGCGCCCTGGCCGACGAGCTGACCCGCATGGGCAGCACGCCGTCGTCCACCACGGCGACGTCGTCCACCACGAGCACTTTGCCGACGACCGGCGCCACACCGCCGCCCCCACCCCCGGCACCGCAGGAAGTCGTTGCGGCGCTGGAGCAGGCCGCCGACAGCGCGGGCCGCGCCGCGGCGGGGCAGTCCGGTTACCGTGCCGGTCTGCTGGCCTCGATCGCCGCCGCCTGCACCGCGGCGCACACCGTCACGCTCGCCGGGCAGCCATCATGACGAGCCCGCAGCCCACCCCGACGCGGCCGGGCAGCGCCGCCGACGCCGCGCTGTACGACGCGATCGCCACCGAACACGGCACCATCTACGGCTACGGCCTGGTGTCTGCGCACACCACACCGGATGTCAACGATCTGGTGTCCGAGGCCATGGCCAAGCACCGGGCCAACCGCGAAGCCGGCATCACCGCATTGGCCGGACGATCGGTGCCGGCTCCGCTGCCGGCCGCCGGCTATCAGCTCCCCATCGACGCCAACAACCCCGGCGACGCGGCCAAACTGGCGCTGCAGACGGAAGAGGACACCGCCGTCGCCTGGCGCGCGGTCGCCGAGCAGGCCACCACCACCGAAGACCGCGCCCTGGCCGTCAAAGCCCTGACCGACTGCGCGGTGCTGGCCGCGCGGTGGCGCGCGGTGGTCGGCGTGACGCCCGTCGTCGTGGCGTTCCCCGGCGGCGCTGACTAGCGAATCTGCGGCATCGCCGCGGAACGCAGCCACATGGTGACCGCGATCCGCGGCGTAACGCGAACTAGCCGGCCAGAGCTGCCGAGATCGCAGCCGCGGCACCGTCGACCGGCACCTCGGTCTTCTCCCCGGTGAACCGGTTGCGGAGCTCGACGGTCCCGTCGGCCCAGCCGCGTCCGACCACGACGATCCACGGCACACCCAGCAGCTCGGCGTCCTTGAACTTCACGCCCGGGGACGAGGTGCGGTCGTCGAGCAGCACGTCAAGGCCCAGCCGGTCGAGCTCGCCGGCCAATTCGGTGGCGCCGGTACGGGCTTCGGCGTCCTTGTTCGCGATGACGAGATGCACGTCGAACGGCGACACCGCGGACGGCCAGCGCAGACCCAGCTCGTCGTGGTGCTGCTCGGCGATCACCGCGACCATGCGCGAGACGCCGATGCCGTAGGAGCCCATGGTGAGGCGCACCGGCTTGCCGTTCTCGCCGAGCACATCGGCGCTGAACGCGTCGGTGTACTTGCGGCCCAGCTGGAACACGTGCCCGATCTCGATGCCGCGCGCCGACACCAGCGGCCCGGCGCCGTCGGGTGACGCGTCGCCGTCGCGGACGTCGGCGGCCTCGATGGTGCCGTCCGCGACGAAGTCACGGCCCGCCACCATCCCGACGATGTGTTTGTTGGGCTCGTCGGCGCCGGTGATCCACGCCGATCCGTCGACGATCCGCGGGTCCACCAGGAAACGAATACCGTTATCCAGCAAGGCTTTCGGACCCACATACCCCTTCACCAGGAACGGATTGGCGGCGAAGTCGGCGTCGTCGAGCAGGGCGTACTCCGCCGGCTCGAGCGCCGCGCCCAAGCGCTTCTCATCGATCTCGCGGTCGCCCGGCACACCGATGCCGAGCAATTCCCACTCACCGCCAGGCTGGCGCACCTTCAGCAGCACGTTCTTGAGGGTGTCGGCGGCGGTGATCTCCCGGCCCAGACCAGCCGTGTTGGCCCAGTCCACCAGGGTGGCGATGGTCGGCGCGTCCGGCGTGTCGTAGACGACGGCCTCGGGCTGGCCCTCAATGGAGAGCGACTCAGGAACCGCGGTGACGACGGCTTCGACGTTGGCCGCGTAGCCCGACTGGAGGCAACGGACGAAGGTGTCCTCGCCGACCTCACTCTCGGCCAGGAACTCCTCGGAGGCGCTGCCACCCATGGCACCCGACACCGCAGACACGATCACGTACCTGACCGCCAGCCGGTCGAAGATGCGCTGGTAGGCCTCGCGGTGGGCGTGATAGGCGTCCTTGAGGCCGCTGTCATCGATGTCGAATGAGTACGAGTCCTTCATGATGAACTCGCGGCCGCGCAGGATGCCGGCGCGCGGGCGCGCCTCGTCGCGGTACTTGGTCTGGATTTGGTAGAGCCGCAGCGGGAAGTCCTTGTACGACGAGTACTCCCCCTTGACCGTCAGGGTGAACATCTCCTCGTGGGTGGGCCCCAGCAGGTAGTCGTTCTTGCGGCGGTCCTGCAGCCGGAACAGGTTGTCGCCGTACTCGGTCCAGCGGTCGGTGGCCTCGTACGGCGCACGTGGCAGCAGCGCCGGGAACAGGATCTCCTGGGCGCCGATGGCGTTCATCTCGCTGCGGACGACGTCCTCGATCTTGCGCAGCACCTTGAGGCCCAGCGGCAGCCAGCTGTACAGGCCGGGCGCGATCGGGCGGACGTAGCCGGCCCGGATCAGCAGCTTGTGGCTCGGCACTTCGGCGTCGGCGGGGTCGTCGCGCAGGGTGCGCAGGAACAGCTCGGACATGCGGGTGATCACGGGGGGCCAGCTTAATCGCGGCCCTGCCAGGTGCAGACACACACCTCATTGCCTTCGGCGTCGGCGAGCACCCAGAACGCCGGTGCTTCTTTGTCGCTCAGCAGTGTGCCGCCCATGGCCAGCGCCGCCTCGATGCGGGCGGACGCCTCGTCGTGCGGGACGTCGACGTCGAGGTGAATGCGGTTGCGTTGTGGCCGTGGGACATCCATCTGCTGGAACCACAGGGCGGGGCCGCGGCCGGCCGGGTCGACGAGTCCCCCGCTCAGATCCGACGGGCCCGCTTCGTCGACGTAGCCGGTGACGGCCTTCCAGAACGGGCGCACCGCCGGAATGTCGATGGCATCGATGGCGACTTCGATCGCCTGAACCGACACGCCGCCCGGCGTCGTCACCGCGCCGCGCGCGGCGAGCGACTCCGTGATGCGCCGCGCCAACGCGATGTCATGTTCGGTGACGCCATCGGCCGAACGCAGCCGCAGCACGATGCGGTCGGCCCGAACGTCGAGGGTCAGGTGCCCGTGTGCCTGTGGGCCGCTGTCCTCGACCACCGAGGCGGCCACCGCCGCCGCGTCTGCCAGTCCGGACGTCAGCACCTCGGTGCACACCGCGCCGAGCACCAGGCGCCAGCCGAGCGGGCTCACCGCATCGGAAATCTCCTGACGCCGCATCATGATTCGGTCCCCTCGACCACGTCGCGCCCCCTGACGGCCATGCCTCCTGCATAGCACTGTGGCGCTGAGCGTGCTCAAAGCAGCGCTTTGTTGACCACCTGCTCGTACGCGGTCTTGTCGGTCACGGTGACCGTCGGACCGAACTGCAGGACGATGTTCATCGCCTGGAACGTGCTCGGCGTCGCTCCCGCATAGCCTTCGGCAGCGCCGGTCGTCGAGAAGATCAGCACCGTGACCGTGTCGGTCTCGATGGCCTCGATGCACTTGATGTCGGGGCATTTCTGTTTGGCCACATCCCGCGGGTTGGCCACTGGCAGGCCGGCGGCGCCCATGTCGCGCACAACGGCTTGCGCGGTGACGGTATTGAGGATCGGGGCGCCCGTCAGCGCACCGGCCTGTGGCCCGGGAGCCGGTGGGCGCTGGCATCCCGTGATCGCCGTCGCGGCTAGCACAGCCGCCACGATCACAGCCTGGGTGCGGAATGCAGTCATGCACCATGAATAGCAGCGCAACCTGGAGCGCAGACCACCGGGCGACGCCGACGACGCGCTACAGCGTCGGGACGGTGTCCGGGCTCGCCGCCGCACTCTCCGCGTCCGGGGTGGTGGACGTCGCCGGCGCGCCCGGACTGCCTGCCGGAGTCGCGACTCCCGGCGTATGCAGCTTGCCGGCCACCCATGTCAGCGAATCCGCGAACGCCTCGTTGGCGAAACCCCAGTCATGCAGTCCGAGCAGCGCGCGAATCTCGGCGCTGATGCCATGCTGCCGGGCGATTTCGCACAACGTCCCGGCCGCGATGTCCTGACCCTCCGGATTCGCTCGCGCATCGCGCGGCACCCCGGGGCCGGGTGCATTGCAGGCCGCGACGGTGCCCGGGATTTCGAACAGCCCGGAGATTCCGTGGTACCGGCCGTACTGCCGCATCACGGTGCTCGGATCGAACTCGGCCCATTTGGCCGCGTCACCGCCGTACAGCTTGGCGATGGTCTGGTCCTTGCTGCCGACGTTCGGGCCCAGATCGCCGGCGATGTCGACGAATGCGCTGAACACGTTGGGATGGCGCGTGGTCAACTGCACCGCGCACGTGCCGCCCATGGACCAGCCGACGATGCCCCAGTTCTCGGGCTTCGGGCTGACGCCGAAGTTCGAGATCAGGTACGGAACCACCTCTTTGGTCAGGTGAACCGACGAATTGCCGTGACTGCCGTTGACGCATTCGGTGTCGTTGTTGAACGAACCGGTGGCGTCGGCGAAGACGAACACCGGCGCCGAGCCGCCGTGTGCGGCCGCGTAGTCGTCGATCGTGGCCTTGGCATTGCCGGCCCAGATCCAGTCCGCCGGGGTGTTCAGCTGCGAGCCGATCATCATGACCGTCGGCAGCTGCGGCGGCGGATTGCTGGCGAACCAGGCCGGCGGCAGGTAGACGAGCTCGGCGCGGTGCGCGAAGTTCGATTCCTGCGAGCTGGTCGAGATCGGTACCACGACGCCGTGCGGCGGCCGGATGCCTTTGAGCTG
Organism: Mycolicibacterium sp. CBMA 226; assembly: GCF_009729075.1. Taxonomy (GTDB): domain Bacteria; phylum Actinomycetota; class Actinomycetes; order Mycobacteriales; family Mycobacteriaceae; genus Mycobacterium. The sequence continues at coordinate 7,557 of NZ_VTGY01000007.1, forward strand.
CATGGCCGTCACCGTCCAGCGGTCCACCTCGTCGGGCACCTTGCCGACGGTGAACTTGTGCCACGCCACATAGGCGGTTGGGAAGTACCCGACCCACACATTCATCATCAGCAGAGCGCAGAGTGCGCACAGGGGCACGGCGAGCACGGCCATCCCGCGGCGCCGCCAGCGGGATCCGCGCCAGCCGAGGATCAGGACCGAAACGGCGAACCCGCCGAGCGCCGTCCAGATCCACAGCCACACCGGGGCGGGGTCACCGGCGATGCCGAGCGAGGTGATGTACCAGTACAACCCGGCGGCACACGCGACGCCGACCGCGAGCGCCCACGGCAACCGGCTGACGCTCCACTGCCGCGACCGCCGTCCGATCGCGCAGCACAGCGCGGCGAAAGCCACCAGCTGAATCAGGAACGGCAGCCACCCATGCGTCAGCGACGCATGGGTGACGAACGAGGGCACGCCGATCCTCCGGGAAACTGTGCCGAGCTAGAGCGCTGCCGCAACCACCGTCGAGCTACAGCTCGCCGGCGTCGAGCGCTTCCTTGGTGTCCTGCGCCGCCGCAACCTCGTCGGCGGTGTAAGTGATGAACAGCGCCACCACACCGACGATCACTGCGACCGCGGCCACCCAGAGCAGGCCATACGTGTAACCGTGGTCGAGGGCCGTGTGCTGCGCGGCATTCATCTTGGCGACCGGACCGGTCGTCCCACCCAGGTACAGCGTGCGCGAGGTGATGACGGCCTGGATGACGGCCAGCACCACCGGGCCACCCAGATTCTGCAGCATCAGCGCGATGGCCGACAGCGGGCCGATGTCGCTGAGCGCGACCCCGGCGATGGCCGAGACGGTCAGGGGCACGACGATCATGCCGATGCCGAAGCCACCGACGGTGATCGGGATGACCAGGTTCGGGAAGTACGGGATGCCGCCGTTGAGGGTCGAGCCGTAGATCATCGCAGCGAGAACCAGGACGCCACCGGCGATCACCAGCACCCGCGGCGAGAACATCGCCACCAGCTGCGAAGACAGGCCCAGCCCGATGCCGAGCGCGATGACGAACGGGATGAAGCCGATACCGGCCTTCAGCGCGCTGTAGCCCATGATGTCCTGCACGTACAGGCCGATCAGCACGGTCAGCGTGAACATCACGCCACCGGCCAGGAAGACCGCGGCGAAGGTGGCCACGCGGTTGCGGTCCCGGAAGAGGCTGAACGGAACGACGGGGTGCTCAGCGGTGCGCTCGACGAACAGGAACGCCAGGAACAGAACGGCTGCCGCAGCGCCGGAACCCAGCGTCAGCGGGGATATCCAGCCCTTTTCCGGGCCCATCGAGAAGCCGAACACCGCCGCGGTGCAGGCGAGCGTCGCCAGGATGGCGCCGGCCGCGTCGAGCTTGATGCGCTCGCGGGAGGTCTCGGTCAGGGTGGTGCGGGCCAGGTAGATCATGATGAGGCCGATCGGCACGTTCACCAGGAACGCGTAGCGCCACGAGAAGACCGTCAGCGCGCCGCCGACGACGAGACCCATCACCGAGCCGACGCCGGTCATGGCCGCGAAGATCGCGGTCGCGGCGTTGCGGGCCGGGCCCTTCGGGAAGGTGGTGGCGACGAGCGCCAGACCGGTCGGTGAGGCGATGGCCGAACCGACACCCTGCAGCAACCGGGCGATGACCAGGGTGGTCTCGTCCCACGCGACGCCGCACAGGATGGAAGCGATGGTGAAGAGCGCGACACCGACGATGAAGGTGCGCTTGCGGCCGATGGTGTCGCCGAGGCGGCCACCGAGCAGCATCAGACCGCCGAACGTCAGCACATAAGCCGTGATCACCCAGCTGCGGCCGGCGTCGGAGAGACCGAGCTCGTCCTGAATCTTAGGAAGGGCAACGATCGCGACGGTGCTGTCCATCGTGGCCAGCAGCTGCATGCCACCGATGGCGATAACTGCGGAAAGGAAGCGGGGGGACGGAAGCCAAGCTGGGTACCAGCTCTTTCGCTCGTCCTCGGTTTGCCCCACGTGCATCGTGAGCGGTTCGCGGCGGCTGTATGCCATGGCGGTTCGCTCAGCGTCGTTGAGAGCCGTCATGGAAAGCTACCTTACAGTAATCTTAAGATTTCTTTAACCCCGCGAAGGCCGCGACGTCCCCGATCACGATGATCGCAGGAGGTCGAATGCCCTCTGACCGGATGTCCTCCGGCGCGTCGGCAAGCGTGGTCTGGAGCGTCTGCTGCGCCGCCGTGGTCCCGTGCTGAACCACCAACACCGGCGTTTCCGCAGGTCGGCCGCCCTCCAGCAGGACCCTGGCGAAAAGCTCGATGCGCTCGACGGCCATCAGCAGCACGATCGTGCCGCGCATCGCGGCCAGTGCGTCCCAATTCACTAACGATTCCGGGTGGCCCGGCGCCACATGACCGCTGACCACGACGAATTCGTGCGTCACGGCCCGGTGCGTGACCGGAACACCAGCCAGCGCCGGCACCGCTATGGCACTGGTCACACCGGGTACGACGGTCACCGGGACGCCCGCCTCGGCGCATGCCAGCACCTCTTCATAACCGCGCGCGAAGACGAACGGGTCGCCGCCCTTGAGCCGGACGACGAACTTGCCCTCCTTGGCCCGGTCGATCAGGACAGCGTTGATCGCGTCCTGCGCCATCGCGCGGCCGTACGGAATCTTGGCGGCGTCGATCACCTCGACGTGCGGGCCGAGTTCGGCGAGCAGCTCCTGCGGGGCCAGCCGGTCGGCCACCACCACATCGGCATGCGCCAGCAGCCGGCGGCCGCGGACGGTGATCAACTCGGGGTCGCCGGGCCCACCACCCACCAGCGCCACGCCGCTGTAGCTGTCGGGTTCGGCGGCATCGCCGATGGCGCCGCGCTGCAGGGCCTCGTGAATGGCGGTGCGCAGCGCCGCCGAGCGCCGGTGTTCGCCACCGGCCAGCACCCCGACAGTCAAACCGTCGTATTCGAACGAGGCCGGGGTCACGGCCGTGCCTTCGGAACCGGCGTCGGCGCGGACGCAGAAGATGCGGCGGCGGTCGGCCTCGTCGGCCACCACGGTGTTGACGGCCTCGTCGTCGGTCGCGGCCAGGACGTACCAGGCGCCGTCGAGGTCGTCGTTCTGGAACTCTCGCGACGTGAGGGTGATGCCGGTGCCGTCGGGGTTGTCGACCAGCGCCTCGACCACCGGGGTGGCGGCGGGCGCGACGACGTGGACGTCGGCGCCACTGGCGATCAACAGCGGCAGCCGGCGCTGGGCGACGCTGCCGGCACCCACGACCACGACCTTCTTACCCGACAGATGCAGCCCCACGAGGTAGGCATGCTGGGACGTCATTTCGCTCCTCGCGTGCGCAGTATCACCCGGCGAGTTTAGTTGCCGCGGATACGAACCGACGCACCGCGTGCGGGTGCGCGGCCGGATGGGTGTGCAAGTAGCCGGCGTGCACGCCACCGCGGACGGCACCGTCGTGGACAGTGGCCTGCCCGGCACCCCGGAAAACCCAGGCCGGCGGCTGCTCATCGGCGAATTCGACTGTGGTGCGGTGAAATTCATGGCCGCTGACGCGCTCCCCCGCGGCGTGCATACTGGAGTCGACCAGCGCCACGGCATCGCGGTAGCCCAGTGTGAGCCGCTCGGTGAAGCGTGCCGAGCCGGGCAGCACTCCGCACATGGGGTGCCCGTCGAGGTCGTCGACGAGGTAGGTGAGCCCGGCGCACTCCGCGTGTACCGGTGCGCCGGACGCTGCCAACGCGGCAATCTGTTCCCGCACAACGACATTGGCCGACAACTCGGCGGTGAACTGCTCGGGGAATCCGCCGGGGATGACGAGCGCCCGGGTGCCGTCCGGCAGCGGGTCGGTGAGCGGATCGAACGCCGCGACCCGCGCGCCCGCCATCTCGAGCAGCTCGGCGTGCTCGGCGTAGCCGAAACTGAAGGCCTTGCCCGCGGCGAGTGCCACCGTCACGTTCGCCACCGGTTCGATTCCGGGCGCCCACGCGGGTGCCGATGCACCGATGCCGGCGCACCGCGCGACAGCTTCGATATCCACGTGCCGGGCGACGAGTTCGGTCATGACGTCGACGGCCTCGTGGGCCCGACGGCCATGCTCGACGGCGGTGACCAGTCCGAGGTGCCGCGACGGAATTTCCAGCCCGCTGTCGCGCGGGATCGCGCCGAACACCGGGACACCCGACTGCTCGCAGGCCTGACGCAGGACCTGTTCGTGCCGCGGCGACCCCACCTTGTTGAGGATCACCCCGGCGATCCGCACCGGAGCTCTTCCCGTCGCTTCGCTCGCCCCGCCCCGGTCGAACGTCGAAAACCCGTGCAGCAGAGCCGCGATGCTCTGGCTCTGCCCGCGGGCGTCGACGACGAGCACCACCGGGGCGCCGAGCAGTCCGGCGACGTGCGCCGTCGACCCGGGGGCCGGGGACATCGGCTGGTCGGTGATCCGCCCGTCGAACAGGCCCATGACGCCTTCGATGACAGCGATGTCGGCGCCCGCGCTGCCGTGCCGGTAGAGCGGACCGATCAGGTAGTCGCCGACGAGGACCGGGTCCAGGTTGCGGCCCGGCCGGCCGGTGGCCAGCGCGTGGTAGCCGGGGTCGATGAAGTCGGGGCCGACCTTCGCGGCGCTCACCTTGTGCCCGGCCCCGCGCAGGGCGCCCATCAGGCCGGTGGCCACGGTGGTCTTGCCGCTGCCCGACGCGGGGGCCGCGATCACGACGGCCGGGACTGCGGTCATGCTTCTCCGCGAACTGGAGATACCGCCGCCGGCGAAGAAATCACCACTCGATGCCGCGCTGACCCTTGCGGCCGGCGTCCATCGGATGCTTGACCTTGGTCATCTCGGTCACGAGGTCGGCAGCGTCGAGGAGCTTCGGCGGCGCGTCGCGGCCCGTGATGACGACGTGCTGCGTGCCGGGGCGCGATCGGAGCACGTCGACCACCTCTTCCACGTCGATCCAGCCCCACTTGAGCGGGTACGTGAACTCATCGAGGACGTAGAAGTCGTGCTGTTGCTCGGCCAGCCGGCGCGCGATCTCCGCCCAGCCTTCGACGGCCGCGGCGGCATGGTCCTCGTCGGAGCCCTGCCGGCGGGTCCACGACCAGCCCGAGCCCATCTTGTGCCACTGCACCGATCCCCCGATGCCCTGCTCGTCGTGCAGCCTGCCGAGCGCCTGGAACGCCGCTTCCTCCCCGACCTTCCACTTGGCGCTCTTGACGAACTGGAACACCGCGACGTCGAAGCCCTGGTTCCACGCGCGCAGTGCCATGCCGAACGCGGCCGTGGATTTTCCCTTGCCCGGGCCGGTGTGCACGGCCAGGATCGGGGCGTTGCGGCGCGCCTTGGTGGTCAGCCCGTCATCCGGGACGGTCAGCGGTTGTCCTTGTGGCATAACTGTTTTCCTTACCGGTTCGCTTACGCCGCGGCTTGCCCGGCCCGGACCACACGGGCCAGGTTGTCGGCGCGCAGCTGCGCCAGCTGCACGGTGGGCGCACCGAGTTGACCGGCCAGCTGCTGCGCCAATCCGAGTCGGATATAAGAGGTTTCGCAGTCCACGACGACGGCGGCAGCGCCCTCCGCGACGAGAAGTCCGGCGGCCGTCCGCGTCCGGCCCAGCGGATCGGGCCCGCCCGTCGCGCGGCCGTCAGTCAGCACGACCACCAATGGGCGGCGCGCGCGGTCACGGGTCTTCTCTCTGAGCACCACGTCACGCGCGGCCAGGAGGCCCTGGGCCAGTGGCGTTTTCCCGCCGGTGTCGAAGCGCGCCAGACGCCGGCTCGCGATGTGCACCGACGAGGTCGGCGGCAGCAAGAGCGTGGCCTCGGCGCCCCGGAAGGTGACGACGGCGACCTTGTCGCGGCGCTGGTACGCGTCACGCAGCAGCGACAGCGTGGCCCCGCTGACCGCGGACATGCGGTCCCGCGCGGCCATCGAGCCCGAGGCGTCGACCACGAAGATCACCAAATTGCCTTCGCGCCCTTCGCGGATCGCGTGGCGGACGTCGGTGGGCGCCACCTGCAAGCGGCCGGCCCGCGGACGACGGTCGGCCGCGGCGAGCAGCGTGCCGAAGACGTGCACGCCGTGCCCGGCCCGGGCGTCGTCGGTCACCGAGATCGGGGTACCGGTGCGATTGCGGGCCCGCGACCGCCGACCGGGAGCACCCTCCCCGACGCCGGGCACAACCAGCGCCCGGGTGCGGAACGTCGCCGACGGCGGCGCGCTGGGCCGCGACGCACTGCTGGGCTCGGCCGAGTTTCCTTGCGGCGCAGCCTCTTCCGATCTCTCCGCGGATACCCCGCCGCCGGGTGGATCGGGGTCTGGCTCGGGTTCGGACTGGGATTGCGCATCGGCTTGCGCCATCGCGTCGTCGAGTTGCTGCGGGTCGAGGCCCGGGTCGTCGAACGGGTCACGCCGGCGCCGGTGCGGCAGCGCGAGTTCCGCGGCGACCCGGATGTCCTCTTCGGACACCTCGGCAACACCGCGCCAGGCGGCATGCGCGACAGCCGTGCGGGCGACCACCAGATCGGCGCGCATCCCGTCGACGTCGAACGCCGCGCACAACGCCGCGATGCGGCGCAACTCGTTGTCCGGCAACGACACCGACGGCACCGCCCCGCGCGCCTTGGCGATCCGGCCGGCCAGCTCGGCATCGTCGGCGGCATACTGCTCGCCGAAACCGGCGGGGTCCGCCTCGTACGACATCCGGCGCCGGATGACCTCGACGCGGACGTCGACATCGCGGGACGCGTAGACGTCGACCGTCAAGCCGAAACGGTCGAGCAGCTGCGGACGCAGCTCGCCCTCTTCCGGATTCATGGTGCCCACCAACATGAATCGGGCTTCGTGCGAATGCGAGACGCCGTCGCGCTCGATGTGTACCCGGCCCATCGCCGCGGCATCCAGCAGCACGTCGACCAGATGGTCGTGCAGCAGGTTCACCTCGTCGACGTAGAGGACGCCGCCATGCGCGCGGGCCAGCAAGCCCGGCGAGAACGCGTGTTCGCCGTCCCGCAGCACCTTCTGCAGATCGATCGAGCCGACGACGCGGTCCTCGGTCGCGCCGATGGGCAGCTCCACCAGGCGGGCATCGGCGTCCACCGCCGCGAGTACCTCGGCAAGACCGCGCACCGCAGTCGATTTCGCGGTGCCCTTCTCGCCACGGATCAGCACGCCGCCGATGTCGGGGCGCACCGCGCACAGGATGAGCGCGAGGCGGAGCCGGTCCTGGCCCACCAACGCGCTGAACGGATAAGTCACTACTGCTGCCCCGCTCCCAGACCCGGCCGGATCATCGGCACATGAGGGATGCCGTCCTCCAGGAATTCCTCACCGTCGCGGACGAAGCCGTGCCGCGCGTACATCTCCTCGAGATAGGTCTGCGCGTCGATCCGGCAGGGGTAGCTGCCGACCTCTGCCAGCGCCGCCTGCATCAGCCGGGTGGTGTGCCCGTGACCGCGGTCGCTGCGTTTGGTGCACACCCGGCCGATCCGGAACACCTTCTCACCCCCGGGATGCTCCTCCATCAGCCGCAACGTCGAAATGACTTGCCCGTCAGAGCTTTCCAGCCAGAAGTGCCGGGTCTCGGCCAGCAGGTCGCGGCCGTCGAGTTCGGGGTACGGGCACGCCTGTTCCACCACGAAGACCTCGACCCGCAACTTCAGCAGCTCGTAAAGCGTTGCGGCGTCGAGATCCTTGGCCCAGCTACGCCTCGGTGCGACGGTCATGCGCGATCCGCCTCCGGCTCCTCGCTGAGGGTCATGTGCGAACCGCCTTCGGCTCCGTGCTGACGGTCATACGACCACCGCGGATCAGGCCGGCTGATCGAGTTTGAGCACCTTGGTCCCCCAGTCCCACACCTCGCGGTACAGCTTGGGTTCGCCCGACAGGCTGACGCCCAACGAGGGCACCATCTCCTTGAGCTTGGGCAGCCAGGTCTGGTAGCGGTCGCCGAAGCAGCGCTCCAGCACCTCGATCATGGCCGGCACCGCGGTGGACGCACCCGGCGACGCACCGAGCAGACCGGCGATGCGGCCGTCCTCCGCGGTCAGGACCGTGGTGCCGAATTCCAGCACACCACCGATGCCCTTGCGGCGGATCACCTGCACGCGCTGACCCGCGACGTCCAGCTCCCAGTCCGAATCGACTGCGCTGGGGGCGAATTCGCGCAGCGAATCGACGCGCTCCCCCTCGCTGAGGGCCAGCTGCTCGAGCAGGTACTTCACGAGGCCCAGTTCGGTGACGCCGACGCCGAGCATCGAGGCGAGGTTGTTGGGCTTGACCGACAACGGCAGGTCGGTGATCGAACCCTGCTTGAGGAACTTCGGCGACCAGCCGGCGAACGGACCGAACAGCAGCCAGGACTGGCCGTTGATGATGCGGGTGTCCAAGTGCGGCACCGACATCGGCGGGGCCCCGACCGAAGCCTGCCCGTACACCTTGGCCTGGTGCTTCACCGCCAGGTCCTGGTTGTCGGTGCGCAGGAAGGCACCGCCGACCGGGAAGCCGCCGAAGCCCTTGGCCTCGGGGATGCCGGCCTTCTGCAGCAGGTGCAGCGCGCCACCACCGGCGCCGAGGAACACGAACTTGGCGTTGATCTTCTGCCGGTCGCCGGTGCGCCGGTTGACGACGTTGAGCGTCCAGCTGCCGTCGGACTGCTTGCTGAGGTTGGTGACCTCATGCCCGAACATCGTGGTCATGCCCCGCTGCGCGGCGAAGCCGATGAGCTGCTTGGACAGCGATCCGAAGTCGACGTCGGTGCCGTCGGTGGTCCAGTTCAGGGCGACCGGCTCGCTGAAGTCACGCTGCTCGGCCATGAACGGCAGGCGACGGGCGAACTCGTCCTTGTCGTCGATGTACTCCATGGTCGAGAACAGCGGGTTGGTGACCAGCGACTCGCGACGGTTGCGCAGGTAGTCGATGCTGTCGGCACCGTGCACGAAGCTCACGTGCGGGATGGGATTCAGGAAGCTCTTGACGTCCGGCAGCACGCCGTTCTCCACGGCGTAGGCCCAGAACTGGCGCGTCACCTGGAACTGCTCGTTGACGTGGACGGCCTTCTTGATGTCGATGGTGCCGTCGGAGTTCTGCGGCGTGTAGTTGAGCTCACACAGCGCGGAGTGGCCGGTGCCGGCGTTGTTCCACGGATCGCTGCTCTCGGCGGCGGCGCCGTCGAGGCGCTCGATCATGGTGATGGACCACTCCGGCTCCAGCAGCCGGATCAGTGCCCCGAGGGTGGCGCTCATGATTCCCGCGCCCACGAGGACGACGTCGGTCTGTGCGCTCCCAGCTACGTTTGCATTCGACACGTGATCGCTCGTCCTTCGTACTCGGGTTACCCGCCGGTATTGACGGATGCTCGGTGCTCAAGGTTATCGCGACCGTGTTCGCCGCTTACGCGCTATCTCCTCCCATCGACCATGATGTTCGTCGCAGTTAGGGTTGAGCACGTGACGCCGCAGGAGCCACAGGGACAACCCGAGTGGCAGCCGGACGTGCTGCCCGGGTACTGGCAGCAGACCATCGCACTCGGTCCCGACCCCGATGGAGAGGGCGACCTGGTCGCCACCGTCGTGCGGCGTGGACAGCCCGGTCCGGCGACGCACGCCGTACTGGTCGTCCACGGCTATACCGACTACTTCTTCCATACCGCGCTCGCCGACCGTCTCGCCGCGCGTGGTATCGCGTTCTATGCGATAGACCTGCACAAATGCGGCCGGTCGCGGCGCCCCGGGCAGACGCCGCACTTCACCACCGATCTGGCGTCGTACTACGGCGAACTCCGGCAGGCCCTGCAGCTCGTCGCAGCCGACACCGCCGGTGCCCGCGTCTGCCTGTACGGCCATTCCGCAGGCGGCTTGATCGCGACGTTGTTCGCCGATCAGCTCCGCCGCGACGGCACGCTGGGCACCCACCGCGTGACGGGGCTGATCCTCAACAGTCCGTTCTTCGATCTGCACGGGCCGCCGATTCTTCGCTCGGCGCCGGTCGCCCGCACCCTGCGGGCCTTGGCCCGGTTCCGGAAGCTGTCGGTGATCCGGCAGCCGACCGAGGGCGGCTACGGCACGAGTCTGCACCGCGACCACGGCGGGGAGTTCGACTACAACCTGGACTGGAAGCCGTTGGGTGGCTTCCCGGTCACGATCGGCTGGATCAACGCCATCCGGCGCGGACAGCTGCAGCTGCATCGCGGACTGGACGTCGGTGTGCCGAACCTGATCCTGCGGTCGGACCGCACCGTCGCCGAGACGACGACCGCGGCCGGCATGGAGCGCGGCGACGCGGTGCTCGACGTCAGCCAGATCGCCCGGTGGGCAGGCTGCGTCGGCAACCGCACCACGATCGTCCCGGTCGCCGACGCCAAACACGACGTGTTCCTGTCGCTGCCGGCGCCGCGCGCCGTCGCGTTCGACGAGCTGAACCACTGGCTGGACTGGTATCTCCCCCAATCCACCTCCCCCACAACGCAACACGGACGGGCCTGACGTCATGCAGCATTACGACCTGACCATCATCGGAACCGGCTCGGGCAACAGTGTGCTCGACGAGCGCTACGCCGACCTGAAGGTCGCGATCTGCGAAGAGGGCACGTTCGGCGGCACCTGCCTGAACGTCGGCTGCATCCCGACCAAGATGTTCGTCTACGCGGCCGACGTGGCCCAGACCATCCGGCACAGTGCCACCTTCGGTGTGGACTCCCACATCGACGGCGTGCGCTGGCCGGACATCGTGAAGCGGGTCTTCGGCCGGATCGACCCGATCGCGGCCGGTGGCGAGGAGTACCGCCGCAGCCTGCCGAACGTCACGGTGTACGGCAGCCACACCCGTTTCGGGCCGACGTTGCCCGACGGCACCTACACGTTGCGGACCGCCGACGGCGATGAATTCACCTCCGACCGGGTGGTGATCGCGGCCGGCTCGCGCAGCTGGATTCCCCCGACCATCGCCGAGTCCGGTGTGCGGTACTACACGAGCGACGACATCATGCGAATCCCGTCGCTGCCAGAACATCTCGTGATCATCGGCGGCGGCTTCATCTCGGTGGAATTCGCGCACGTGTTCTCGGCGCTGGGGTCGAAGGTGACGATCGTGCTGCGCGGCGATCGACTGCTCCGGCGCTGCGACGAAGAGATCTGCCGGCGGTTCAGCGCGGTGGTCGGCAAGAAATGGGATCTGCGCACCCAGGAGAACGTCGTCGGCGCACAGCGCGATGGTGACGGGGTCGTGCTCGAGTTCGACGACGGCGAAACCCTGACGGCCGACGCGCTGTTGGTTGCCACCGGCCGGGTGCCGAACGTCGATCTGCTCGATGCGCAGCTGGCCGGGGTGACTCTCGACGACGATGGCTACGTCGTCGTCGACGAGTACCAACGCACCACGGCGCGTGGGATTTTCGCGCTGGGTGACGTGTCGTCACGCCACCAGCTCAAGCACGTGGCCAACCACGAGGCGCGGACGGTGAAAGAGAACCTGCTGCGTGACTGGGACGGTGATCTGGTGGCCAGCGACCACCGGTTCGTCCCTGCCGCGGTGTTCACCGATCCCCAGGTCGCGATGGTCGGCATGAACGAAGCCGAGGCGCGCGCAGCCGGTTTCGACGTGGTGGTCAAGGTGCAGGAGTACGGCGACACCGCGTACGGCTGGGCCATGGAGGACACCACGGGCATCGTCAAACTGATCGGTGAACGCGGCACCGGCCGGATCCTCGGCGCGCACCTCATGGGGTATCAGGCGTCAGCACTGATCCAGCCGCTGATCCAGGCCATGTCGTTCGGGCAGACCGCGCAGGACGTGGCCCGCGGCCAGTACTGGATTCACCCCGCGCTACCCGAGGTGATCGAAAACGCGCTGCTGGGTTTGGTCTAACCGTCGGCCGGGCTGAGCCGGGCTGTCCACTTCTCCTCGATGCGGCCCCACCGCCACACCAGCAGTGCCACCACCCAGGTGACGACGAACAGTCCGACTATCGCGAATCCGACGATGTTCAGGTCGATTCCGCCGACCCAGGACCAGACACCGCCGGCCCAGCCGAACTCCTCGGCCAGCAAGCCCAGCAGCTCGATGGTGCCGATCACCAGTGCCACCATCACCGACAGTCCGGTGATGGTGAGGTTGTAATAGACCTTGCGCACCGGCCGGGCCAGCGCCCACCCGTACGCGACGTTCATGAATGCGCCGTCGATGGTGTCCAGCAGGCTCATCCCGGCCGCGAACAGCACCGGCAGACAAAGGATGGCGTACCACGGCAGTCCGGCCGAGGCCCCGGTGCCGGCCAGCACCAGCAGCGCCACCTCGGTCGCGGTGTCGAAGCCGAGACCGAACAGCATGCCGAGCGGATACATCTGCCAGGACCTGCTGATGGCACGGGTGAACCGGCGCAGGATGCGGTTCATCAAGCCGCGATTATTGAGCTGATGTTCGAGCGCGGCCTCGTCGTACTCACCGGCGCGCATCCGCCTGAACACCTGCAGGATACCCACCAGCACAACGACATTGATGGCGGCGATCAGGTACAGGAAGAAGCCCGAGACACCGGCGCCGATCAGCTCGGTGTACCGGTGCAGCGTCGACGAATCGTCCTGCAGCGGACCGACGATCGACGTGATGCCCAGCGATAACAGCAAGGCCAGGCCGAACACTATGGTCGAATGCCCAAGGGAGAAGAAGAATCCCACGCCCAGCGGCCGGTTGCCGCGGGCCCGGGGAGCAACGGAAGCATCCGCCATGAGCTTGCGCGTGGTGTTGTCGATGGCGGCGACGTGGTCGGCGTCGAATGCGTGCCGCAGCCCCAGCGTGTACGCGGTGAGGCCGATCCCGATACCGAGCGCCGTCCCGCCGACCGTGTGATGCTCCGGCACGACGACGAGGATCAGTGTCCCCCAGCCGATGACATGCAGGGCGGCGATCACGCCGAACATGGCGGCCAGCCGCCCCCAATCCTGACCGGACAACGAAAGCCGCATCGGGACAGTCTCCCTCAGCCCAGCAGTTCGCGAATGTCGGAGGCGGTGATCGCGGTGCCGAACATGTCACCGTCGTCGATCACGGCGGTGAACAGCGCTCTTTTGCGCTCCTGCAGCGCGATCACCTTCTCCTCGATGGTGTTTTCCGATACCAGCCGATACACGTTCACCGGGCGCTGCTGACCGATGCGATGTGCCCGGTCGACGGCCTGCGCTTCGGCGGCGGGGCTCCACCACGGGTCACAGAGGAAGCAGTAGTCGGCGGCGGTGAGGTTCAGCCCGAAGCCGCCGGCCTTGAGGCTGATGAGGAACACCTTGGTGCGGCCTGCGCTGAAATCGTCGATGGCCTGCGCCCGGCCCCGTGCGTCCACCGACCCGTCCAGGTAGCTGTACTCGATCCCGGCGGCATCCAGCCGGTCCCGCAGAATCGCCAGAAAACCGGTGAACTGGCTGAAAACCAGCGCGCTGTGGTCCTCGGCGACCAGCTGGTCCAGTTGTTCGATCAGGAAGTCCACCTTGGTGGATCCGGCGTCCATCAGCTCGGGATCGACCAGCCCGGGGTGCAGGCTGAGCTGCCGCAGCAGCGTGAGCGACCGGAAGATCTGAAAGCGGTTCTTTTCCCACTCCCCCAGCAGGCCGAGTACCTTCTGCCGCTCCCGCGCCAGGCGCGTGTCGTAGATCTTGCGATGCTTGGCCGACAGTTCGATGGCCAGCACCTGTTCCTGCTTGGGCGGCAGTTCCTTGACCACCTGATCCTTGGTGCGGCGCAACAACACCGGCTTGATCCGCCGCCGAAGCAGCGCCAGGCGGCCCGGTTCGCCATCGGACTCGATGGGCTTGCGGAAGTAGCGCTCGAAAACCTTGGGGCTGGGGAACAGGCCCGGCACCGTGATCGACAACAACGACCACAGCTCCATCAGGTTGTTCTCCATCGGGGTGCCGGTGATGGCCAGTTTGAACGGCGCATCGAGGCGACGCGCGCACTGGTGCGTCTTGCTGTGATGGTTCTTGACGAATTGCGCCTCGTCGAGAATCATTCCGGCCCAGGCAATTTCCCGGTATCTGTCGTTGTCGATACGTAGCAGCGTGTAGGTCGTGACGACGATGTCGGCCGCGGCAACCTGCTCGGCGATGGGCACCGCGCCGCGGGCTTCGGTGCTCGATACGACGACGGTGGTCAGGCCGGGCGCGAACTTCGCGCATTCCGCGGCCCAGTTGGAGGCCACGCTGGTCGGCGCCACCACCAGGAACTTGCCGGCGCCCTGCGCGACGGCGCGGCTGATCAGCGCCAGGGTCTGGACGGTCTTGCCCAGCCCCATGTCGTCGCCGAGCACACCGCCGAGCCCGTTGTCCCACAGGAACGACAGCCAATTGAGGCCGTCTCGCTGATAGTCGCGCAGTTCGGCCTGCAGTCCTGCCGGCGCCGCCACGGGAACCGGCGGTTGCGCCGCGGCCAGCCGGCCCATGTTGTCCCGCCATTGCGCGAGTTCACGGTCGACGACGCCGAGCCCCAACAGCTCGTCCCACAACGTCGCGTTCAGCGACGCCGCGTTCACCCGGTCCCCGTCGAGCTCGCCCAGCGCCTGGGCTTCTTCGATCAGGGCCCGTAGCGTCAGCAGTTCGGGCGTGTCGAGCCGGAAGTACACTCCGTTGGAGAGCAGCATATGTGTTGCGCCCAAAGCCAATTCGGCGATGACGGTCGACAGCGCCACCGGGTGTCCGTCGACGTCGATGGTGATGTGCAGGTCGAACCAGTCCTGCGCCGGTGCCTCGTCGGACGACGCGGTGCCGAACCCCAGTTGCGCACCGGCGACCGAGCGCCGGAATGCCGCGGCCCGCTCATCGATTTCGACGATCAGCTGCTCATACCCGGCGAGCTGCGGCAGCACCTCGTGGCACAGCACCGCGACCTGGGCCAGGGACAGCCGGCGCGACAGCAGCAGCGAGGCCAGCGGGTTGTCCGCTGCGGACAGCCCCGACACCGCTTCCAGCGCCGGCGCCACCGCCCGCCACATCGCATCCTCGGCCGCGTTGTCGCGGATACCGCTCGTACGCGTGACGCCGACCGCGTCGAACTCCTGACGCTGCCCGTTGACCTCGTACCGGGTGCGCCACTGCACGTGGCCGTCGACGTCAGCGGCCGTGATGCGCAGGACCGGCAGCGGCCCGACGATGTCCGGTTCGGCGAACAGCCCCTCCACCATGTCGACGGCCACCGTCCGGCGCAGCCGCGGCAGCACGTCCGCCGCGAACTCGGACAGTGCCTCTGGCGGAATCTGCACTTTCTCGTCATTGGCGATCAGCTTGAGCAGCGTGGGGCCGGGTACCGGCGCGAAAGCCCCGAGATGCAGTATGCCGTCCACCACTTGGTGGATGCCGTGCGGTGTCGGGGCACCCACCAGCCCGACGCCTTCCGGCGCCCGCGGTTCACCGTCGACGACGAGCACCGTCGACATCTGCGCGCCGCCGGTGTCAGAGACGGTGAAATCCAGCCGCAACTGGACGTCCTTGGCGAGTTCCACCGCCCGGATCCCCGGACCGGGAACCAGGGTGACGCCGGCTTCGACCGCCAGGTCCAGATCAGTCCAAAAGCTGTGCCCGACAGCGGAAAGCACCAACTGGTCACTGCTGTACGCATAGTAGCCGGGCACGGCGAGCACGAGCGCTCGCAGCGCGCCGTACTGGTCCCGGTCGAACTCACGCGGGTCGGCCGAGTCGAACAGGCGCCGCCAGTTGATCCCGCTCTTGATCCAGGTCCCCCGCTTGCCGAGCGTCAGTGTCCGCAACGTCGCGATGGGCGTCGTGTGGTACCGACCAGCCGGCAGCATGCCGAACTCCAGGGCCAGCGGCTTGCCGCCGGTTTCGGCGTCGGTGTCGGTCATCTCGTCCAGCAGCGAACCCAACACCACCTGCCAACGTTGCGGGGCCGCCCGGTCGGGCGCGCTCGGGATCGCCGCCAGCAGCAGCGCGACGGCGTGCTTGCAGTAGCGCCCCACCGGGCAGGTGCAGACCGTGTAGTCGATCTCCAGGCCGGTGCGGGGACCCGACAACGCCACCTCGACGTCGTAGTACTCGGATTTCGAACCCAGGCAGGAGCCGATGAGCGTCCCGTCGAGCGGGTCGTAATTGGCCGCCGCCACCCGCCCCTGGCTCGCATAGGTCTCGCCGCGGGCCAGCGTCATGGCGTTGAAGGCACGAAGCAACTCATGCGGCGCGAGCGCTAGCCCGGCCGTCGAGTCCATGCCTTCCATGTCGTCACGATAACGGCCGGGACCGACACAACGCTCTCCCGTCGTTTCGCCGGGCTTACCAGGTGCTGCTGCGCAGCACGATCTCGTTCGCCACCTGCGCGGTGAACTCGTCGGCGCTGCGCCGGCCCACCAGCTCGGACAACCGGAATTCGCCATAGATGAAGCGTTGTCCGGCTTGTGCCCTCGCCCGGGCCTCGGCGCTGGTGACCACGACCGTGGTGTTGATCTCCACCGGCGGGCAGCCGTCGCCCGACTCCCCGTCGGCTCGCGGATGGCTGCCGTCGATGGCCACCAGGGCGGTGAACCGGTCCAGCCGGGTGGCCGCGAGGCGCCACGCCAGCTCGCCCGCGCCGCCGTCAGCGAACAGCAGTGCCCACCGCACCCCGAGCGTATCCAGAATGCCGACAACCGAATTCACGGTCAGCCGGTCATCGGCCTCGATCGACACCGTGCGCAGCGACGCGGTGTGCAGCAGCTCGCACAGCGAGCCATGGCCGGGCTTCGCCTGTTTCGTCACGAGCATGACGACCGTCGTGGCGTCGTCGGGGCCAGACACGTCGACGGTGGCGCCGAAACCGTCGACGGTCGGGATGATTGGCATGACGCCACCGTAGCGAACGCCGCCGGGACGCAGGTGCCGATCGTCAGCAGCCGCCGCCACCGCAGCCCCCACCTCCACAACCACCGCCGCCACAGCCCCCACCACCGCCGCAACCACTGTGGCCGCCATGTCCGCCGTGCCCACTGTGTCCACTGTGTCCGCCGTCCCCGGCCGCGCCGGCGCTCCAGCCACCGTCGGTGCCTGAGCCCACGACATATCCGGTGCCGCCGGCCCCGATCGACCGGCGCCGGCCCGGTGGGCGGCGAACCGGTCGTCGGCCCAAGAGGATCATCGCCCCCACGATGAACCCGACTGCCCCCAACGACGCGACCGCAGCCGGCCACGACGAGTCGTCGCCGGCGGCAGCACCCAACTCGGCCACGTTGACCACGAGTACGGCGTTCACGGGATTCTCCGTCCGCTCGTCGCTCAGGCCGCCGGCCGCGCGCCCAGGTCCCGGTAGTCCCGGCCGACCGGGACCGGTGCCCCGTGGCGGTGCTGCCCGCCCTGGCACATCGTGTTCGCCAGCACTGCCACGTCGCAGGAATGGCCGGCCAGCGCCACGGCAACCGGCGCCGGCTTGAATTCAGTTGCGCGCCAAACGGATCCGAGAGGACCGAGCGCGACCACAGCGGCGGTTACTACGGAGACCGTCGCCCGGGCGAAGTAGGTGTTCGGGTACATCATGACCTCCTCATGTCTGTTGATGAGCACATGTTTTCCCTGCGTTGAGCGGACCGGAATAGCGCACGCCCCGCGGCGGGGTTTTCCTCGCACGTTCCTCAGATTCACCCCGAAATGCCAGGTCCACGGCCCCTCGCGACCTACCATCGGGCCCATGCGCGTGCTGCTCGTCGAGGACGACCAGGGTGTCGCCGCTGCACTCGTCGAGCTCCTGGAACAGACCGGCCTGACCGTCATCCACACGACGCGCGGCGACGACGCGCTCAATCGCGTCAAGGGTTGTGACCTGGTGCTGCTGGATTTGGGCCTGCCCGACATGGACGGCCTGGACGTGCTGCGCACGCTGCGGCGGGCGTCGACCGCTCCGGTGATCATCATGACCGCGCGCGACAGCGACGGCTCGGTGGTGCTGGGGCTCCGCGCCGGAGCCGACGACTACCTGGTCAAGCCGGTCCGCAAGACGGTGCTGCTGGCGCGGATCGAGGCTGTCATGCGGCGGGTGCAACGCGGCGCCGGTCCCGTCGCGCACCCGCCCGTCGTGGCCGGGCCGGTGACGATCCACCGGGACCGTCACGAAGTCAGCATCGATGGCCAGGTGCAGCCCATGACCAAGACGGAGTACCAGATTCTGGCCACCCTGGCGGCCCGGCAGGGTGAGGCGGTCAGCCGCGAAGAGGTCATGCTCGAATGCTGGGGCACCGCCGTGGTGGGGCGGTCCCGCTCCCTGGACTTCTTCGTCGGGCAGATTCGGGCCAAGTTGACCGGAATACCGCTGCACACCGTGCGCGGCTTCGGTTACCGGCTGGATCACTGACGTGGGGCTGCGGGTCCGTGCGTTGCTCATGACGCTGCTGCTCATCTCGACGGCAGCGCTGGCGATCCCGCTGGCGCTCAGCCTGGCCGATCGCCGCACGAATGCCCTGCACACCGAGCGCGAGCGGCAACTGGCGACGCTGGCCGACATCGCCTCCACCTCAGGTGCACCCGACACCGAGCTGGTCGACCGTTACCACCAGGTGTACCGGGAAGGCGCGTTGATCATCGACGCAGACGGCCGCACGCTGGCCGCCGGCGGGCTGTCTGTCGGCGATCCGGGGGTGACAATGGCCGCCGAGCGGGCGTTGTCCGACGCCCCCGCCGCGCCCCACCCCCGGATCATGCCGTGGGACCGCCGACCGATGTTGGTGGCCAAGGGAATTCGGCGCAACGGCGAGCTGATCGGTGCGGTGGTACTGAACGTCGACCCTGCCACCGCCGCACACGACATCGCCGTGGCCTGGCTCTGGATCGCAGCGGGCTGCGTCGTGCTGCTCGGGTTGGCGTTCGTCGTCGCGCAGAGCCTGACGCGGTGGGTGTTGCGGCCGCTGATCGGCCTCGAGCGCGCGGTGGAGGACATGGCCGGCGGCATCGCCGGGCAGCCGGCTCATGTGTCAGGACCGCCCGAGCTGCGGCGATTCACGTCCGCCTTCAATGCGATGTCGCAAGCGGTGCACGCATCGCTCGACCACCAGCGCCGGCTCATCGCCGACGCCTCGCATCAGTTGCGCAACCCGCTGGCCGCCATCCGGCTGCGCGCCGACACCCTCGAGGACCATGTCGCCGAATCGGGACGCCCGACGTACGACTCGATGAGTGCCGAACTCGACCGGCTGGAGAACCTGCTCGCCCAGCTGCTGCGGTTGGCCCGCGCTGAGCAGGCCAGCCACAGTCACCGGTCCGGACTGGCCGCGGCACTTCAGGATTCGACGGACTTGACCAGTGTTTCCGAGCAGCGAGTGACCTTTTGGCAGACCACGGCCGACCAGAACGGCCAGCAGCTTCGCTTCCAGACCGCCCACCCCACCCTGGCCGTCCAGATGCCGAGGCACGACGTAGAGCAACTCCTGGACATCGCGTTGGACAACGCGGTGCGCTACGCCGGCGCCGGCGCCACCGTCACCGTGTCGACGATCCCCACAGAGAGCGGCGTCGACGTCGTCGTCAGCGACGACGGCCCGGGCCTGCCCGCCGACACCATCAGCCAGGCCGCGACCCGCTTCTGGCGCGGGCACACCGACAGGCAGGGCACCGGACTCGGGCTCGCCATCGCCACCGAGATCGCCGCCGCGCATGGCGGATCGGCGTCGGTCGCCCCGGCACCCGAAGGCGGACTCGCGGTCCGCTACCACCTACCGGCGAGCGCACCATGACACTGACGAGGCGTGCGTTCCTCGCATCGACGGCCGCCGTCGTCGCAGGCTGCCTGCCGAACAGCACACAGGGCAGCCTCCGCCTGGCCGCGGGCGACCCCGGCGGCCTGTACCTGGCGGTGTGTGAGATCTTCGCCCAGCAGCTGCGCGCCCGCGCCCCCGGCATCACCGTGACCGTGGTGCCCACCGCCGGCAGCGTCGACAATCTCACCCTCTTGCGCTCTGGTGAGGCCGACATGGCACTGGCCCAGGCCGACGTCGTCGACCAAAAGCTGCGAACCGGGCCGGCGGCCGGCGACCCACTGGCCGTGGCCCGGGTCTACGAGAACTATGTGCAGCTGGTAGTACCTGCCGACTCCGCCATCAGGCAGGTGAACGACCTTGCGGGGCTGAAGGTTTCAACTGGACCGTCCGGTTCCGGTGTCGCGGCCGTCACCACGGTACTGTTCGCCGCGGCGAACCTGACCGATCGGGTCCTCAGGGTCGACCTGCGCCTGAACGACGCCGTCGCCGCACTCGGCACCCGCAGCATCGACGCCCTCGTCTGGTCCGGCGGAATTCCGACGCCGGCCATCGCCGAACTGAGCACGAGGCTGCCGCTGCGCATCATCGATCTCACGCCGTGGGTCGCGCCCATGACCGAACTGGCGTCCTACCCGTACCTACTGTTGCGCGCACCCGCGGGTCCGTACGTACCGAGCGGCTTGTACACGATCGGATCCCCCGATCTGCTGATGTGCCGGCCCGGGCTGGCGAACTCACTGGTGGCCACTGCCGTCGAGGTATTGGCAACGGATGCAACGCAACTCATGCCACCAGAAGTGCGCGGCCTGCAATATCTGCAACCACCGTCCATGATCCAGACGGGCCGAATCCCGTTGCACCCCGGCGCCATCGAGGCCTACCGCGCGCTCCACGGCTGAAAGCGGACCGAAACTTCGCCGAAACCATGGCGTCGGTTGGCCAGCGCGAAACCCGGCCGCACCCTATTGTTCTTCAACATCCGGGGGTGCCTAAGGAGGTCGCAGTGCCAGAGGGACATGAAGCACTTACCGAAGACGAGCTGCTGCTGGCCAAGCTCGGATACAGCCAGGAGCTGCAGCGCTCGTGGTCCGGCTTCAGCAACTTCGCCATCTCGTTCTCCATCATCTCGATCCTCTCGGGATGCTTCACCTCGTTCGGCCTGGGCTGGAACAACGGCGGCCCGGCCGCCATCGCGTGGGGCTGGCCGATCGTCGCGGCCCTCATCCTCGTCATCGGTCTCTGTATGTCCGAACTGGTGTCCGCATTCCCCACCTCCGGCGGAATCTATTGGTGGGCAGCCAAACTCGGCGGCGCAAAGGCCGGCTTCTACGCCGGCTGGCTCAACCTCATCGGGCTGGTGGCCATCCTCGCGTCCGTGGCCTACGGCTGCGCGACGTTCATCGACCTCACCTTGGGCACTCTCAGCGCCGACTGGCTGGCGGGATACAGCCTCACCCGGACTTTCCTCATCTTCGTGGCCATTCTCGGCATCTCAGCACTGATCAACATCTTCTCCAGCCACCTGCTGGCGATCATCAACAACGTCTCCGTGTGGTGGCACGTCTTCGGCGCGGCCGCCGTCATCGGCGTCCTGATCTTCGTGCCGAGCCACCACGCCAGTTTCTCGGACGTCTTCGCCAAAACCATCAACAACAGCGGCATGTTCGGCGGCGCCACCTCGGGAGCCGGCTGGCTGCTGGTGGTGCTGCCGATCTCGGTGATTCTCACGCAGTACACCATCACCGGCTACGACGCGTCGGCGCACTTGTCGGAGGAGACCAAGAGCGCGGCGGGCGCGGCTGCCAAGGGAATCTGGCGATCCATCTTCTACTCGGCCGTCGGCGGCTGGGTCCTCTTGCTGGCCTTCCTGTTTGCGGTCCAGGATGCCGACGGGGTCTCCAAGGGCGGCGGCGCGGTGGCCACCATCTTCAGCCAGGCGATGAGTTCGAAATGGGCGACGCTGGTGCTGTTCATCTCGACGGCCGGCCAGTTCTTCTGCGCCGTCGCCTGCCAGACCAGCGCATCCCGGATGCTGTTCGCGTTCAGCCGGGACCGCGCGGTACCCGGCCACCGGTGGTGGTCCGAGGTCAACAAGCACCGGGTGCCTACACACAGTGTGACGGTCACAGCCGTCGTGGCCGCGGCGTTGACCCTGCCGGCACTGGTCAAGGTCGACATCGGCGGCACGCCCACCCCCGTGGCGTTCTACGCCGTGGTGTCCATCGGCGTCGTCGGGGTGTACCTGTGCTTCGCGGTGCCGATCTACTACCGCTGGCGCGCCGGCGATGCATTCGAGACGGGCAGCTGGAATCTACGCGGCCACCACCGCTGGATGGCGCCCGTCGCGCTGGCCGAGATCACGCTCACCTCGATCATCGCGATGTTCCCGACATCGCTGGGCGGGGTGCCGTGGGACCCGAGTTTCGAGTGGAAGTTCGTCAACTACACCCCGTTGCTGGTCGGTGGTGTCCTGCTGCTGTTGTACATCTACTGGCATGTATCGGTGAAGAACTGGTTCACCGGCCCCATCAAGCAGGTCGAGGAACCCGTAGAGCCAACAGCACCGACAGAACCCGCAGAGCCCGTGGGCTGAGCGAGCTGATCACGGGAGCAAGCTGCCCCCGATAACCGGCCGCGGCGGCGCGCCGGATTCGACGAGCTTCAGCACAGCGTCGATGTCCGCGTGTGCGGCAAGCAGATCGGCCATGACGTCGAGCTGTGCGTCCCGCAGTGCCGCGACGTCGACGTCGTCGGCCACCACGAATCCATCCCGGCCGCAGTTCGCCGCCACCTCGGTGAGCCAGGACCGGCGCACGGTGTCGTTGTCCAGCAGTCCGTGCCAGTGGGTGCCGTACACCTGTCCCCTCCGGATCCCGACCCCCAGCCAGTCCGGTTCCGCGCACCGCGCGACCCGGCCATGGTGAATCTCGTAGCCGTACAACGGTTTATCCCAGTGCTTCAGGGTCTTGTCCCGGTCGAATTCGATGTCCGCGTCGAGCAAGCCCAGGCCGGGAACCTGGCCGGCGCCGGACTCGACGGTGTCGCGGATCGTCGTGCAGAGCATCTGGAACCCGCCACACACGCCCAGCACGGCACGACCGGACCGGGCATGCGCCACAACGGCTTCCGCGAGTCCGCGGTCACGCAGCCAGTTCAGGTCGGAGACCGTCGCCTTGCTGCCGGGCAGCACCACGACATCGGCACCCGGGAGTTCGGCCGCGGTGTCGACCCAGCGCACCTGCACCCCGGGCTCGCACGCGAGGGCCTCGATGTCGGTGGAGTTCGAAATTCGGGGCAACCGTACCGCCGCGACGGTGAGGACATCGGGTCCACGCGGCGCCTTCGGCCGGCCCAGCTGCCCCCGCGGCGTCACCGACAGCGAGTCCTCGGCGTCGAGCCACAGGTCGTCGCAGTACGGAATCACGCCGTAGGTCGGGCGTCTGGTGAGCGATTCCAGTTGCTGCAGACCGGGTTCCAGCAACGCCGGGTCGCCGCGGAACTTGTTGACCAGGAACCCGGCGATCAGCTTCTGGTCCGCGGGCTCGAGCACCGCCACGGTGCCGTACAGGTGTGCCAGCAGCCCGCCCCGGTCGATGTCGCCGACGACGAGCACCGGCAGGTTCGCGGCGCGCGCCAGTCCCATGTTGGCCACGTCGGTGGCCCGTAGGTTGATCTCGGCGGGCGAGCCCGCGCCCTCACAGATCACCACGTCGAATTCGGCTCGCAGTGCGGCCAATTCGTCGGCGACCACGGTGGCCAGCTGGGTGCGGCGGGTGAAATAGTCCCCCGCCGCCACTGTTCCGGAGACGACGCCGCGCACCACGAGCTGCGAGGTACGGTCCCCGCCAGGCTTGAGCAGGATCGGGTTGAACCGCACGCTCGGCGCCAACCCGGCCGCGCGGGCCTGCATCGCCTGTGCCCGGCCGATCTCACCGCCCTCGACCGTCACGGCCGAGTTGTTGGACATGTTCTGCGCCTTGAACGGCGCGACCCGAACGCCCGTGCGCGCCAGCAGCCGGCACAGGCCGGCCACCACCATCGACTTACCGGCGTCCGACGTAGTGCCGGCGACAAGCAGTGCCCCGCCAACCTGCCGAGCAGACGTGAAATCCCCCGAATTCATCGAAATTTGGGGGTTTTCGCGTCTGCTCGCGGGAGAACTGTCACGGCAGGGTCAGGATTTCGGCGCCGTCGTCGGTCACCACGAGGGTGTGCTCGAACTGCGCCGTCCACTTCTTGTCCACGGTCGCGACGGTCCAGTCGTCGTCCCAGATTTCGTAGTCCAGCGAGCCGAGGTTGATCATCGGCTCGATGGTGAAGGTCATGCCGGGCTCCAGCACGGTCTCGACATCGGGCTTGTCGTAGTGCAGCACGATCAGGCCGTTGTGGAACGTCTCACCGATGCCGTGCCCGGTGAAATCCCGAACCACGTTGTAGCCGAACCGGTTTGCGTACGATTCGATGACCCGGCCGATCACCGACAGCTGCCGTCCCGGCTTGACGGCCTTGATGGCCCGCATGGTGGCTTCGTGGGTGCGTTCGACAAGCAGCCGGTGCTCCTCGGATACGTCGCCGGCGAGGAAGGTGGCGTTGGTGTCGCCGTGCACACCGTCCTTGTAGGCCGTGACGTCGATGTTGACGATGTCACCGTCCTGGATCACCGTCGAGTCGGGGATGCCGTGGCAGATGATCTCGTTCAGCGAAGTGCAGCAGGACTTCGGAAAACCCTTGTAGCCCAGCGTCGACGGGTAGGCGCCGTGGTCGAGCATGTACTCGTGCGCCACCCGGTCCAGATGGTCGGTGGTGACGCCGGGTGCGACGGCCTTACCGGCCTCGGCGAGCGCCTGGGCCGCGATGCGGCCGGCGATGCGCATCTTCTCGATGACCTCGGGGGTCTGCACCCATGGCTCGCTGCCTTCGCGCACCGTCGGCTTCCACGCGTACTCCGGACGCGGGATCGACTTGGGCACAGGCAGGGTCGGAGAAACCTCGCCGGGACGAAGCGCGGTACGAGCAGACATCGTCCCAGCTTAGCGAGCGCCGCGGCTAGCGGTCGCCGCGGCGCAGCCACGTCCGGCGCGGACCGCGGATGTCGACCGAGCCGAAGACCACCCGCCCGGTCAGGATGACGTGCGGGGTGCCGTCCGCGGGCGCGTCCTTGCGATGGTCGGTGGCGCTGCCGACGGCCACCTCGACGTCGTCGATGGACGCGCTGGCGCCGTCGGGCAACCGGAGGTCCAGGGAGCTGAACTTGAGATCGAGTTCGATGACCACGATGGGTCCACCGAACCGCGCGCGGGTCAGGTCCAGGTCGATCGAGCCGACGCGGCGGACCAGCGCGAGCCGGGTCGGCACGACCCACTCCCCCTGCCGTTTCAGTGACCCCATGACCCCGCGCAGCTCGACGCGGTCGGTCGAGCCGGTCACGATGGCGTTGGGCGCCGGTAGATCACCGACCAGGACGGCCAGTTCGCCCTGCTGACGGGCGAGCGCCACCAGCGCGGACCGCTCGGAGAACTCGTCCATGTCGATGAGCCCCAGGGCCACCGCGTTGTGCAGGCGCCGGAGGGTGCCGTTGCGGTCGGCGTCGGATACGCGCAGAACCGCGATCTCGTCGCTGTTGGTCATCCAAACAGGCTACTCAGGCCAGGTAATCGGGCGGCAATCCCTTGAGCATGTCTCGGCACATCCGGACCGCGGTTTCCGAGCTGCCACCCCCGACGACCAGTGCCGCGAAGGCCATGTCGCCGCGGTAACCGGCGAACCAGGCATGCGATCCGCCCTGGAATTCGGCCTCACCGGTCTTGCCGCGGACGTCGCCGCTGCTGCGCAGATCCTTGGCCGTGCCGTTGGTCACCACCAGCTGCATCATGGGCCGCAGGGCGTCGAGCATCTTCGGCGTGATGGGCGCGGTGTTCCCGGACACCGTGGTGGGGCGGCCCTCGATCAGCTGCGGCAGCGGGGTTCGCCCGGCCGCGACGGTCGCCGCCGCCAGTGCCATGCCGAACGGACTGACCAGCACCTTGCCCTGGCCGAAGCCGTCCTCGGTGCGTTCGGCGAGATTGACCGTCGGCGGCACGTGCCCGGTGACGGTGTCGATGCCGGCGACCTGGTAGTCGGCGCCGATGCCGTACTGGGCGGCAGCATTGGTCAGTGCCCGCGGCGGCATCCGGCTGGCCAGCTCGGCGAAGGTCGTGTTGCACGAGTTCGCGAAGGCCCTGGACATGGGGACGACACCGAGGTCGAAGCGGTCGTAGTTCGGGATGGTGCGCTGCCCGATGTCGATGGTGCCGGGGCAGCCCAGCAGCGTGTTGGGCCCGGCCATGTCGGTTTCGATGGCGGCACCGGCGGTGATCATCTTGAACGTCGAGCCAGGTGGGTACAGGCCCATGGTGGCGGTCGGGCCGTCCGCGTCGGCCGCCGCGTTCTGCGCGACCGCCAGGATTTCACCGGTGGACGGCTTGATCGCGACGATCATCGCCTTGCGTCCCACCATGTTCACCGCATCCTGGGCGGCGTTCTGCACGTTGCGGTCCAGGCTGATGGTGACCGACGGGGCCGGCTTGCCCGGCACCTCGTTGAGGACGTCGATGTCGGCGCCGTTCTGGTTGACGCTGACGACGCGCCAGCCGGGCTGTCCGACCAGCTGATCGGACACCTGCTTCTTGACCTCGTTGACGATCGCCGGCGCGAACCGCGGGTCGGTGGGCACCATCTCCGGCTGCGGGGTGATCACCACGCCCGGCAGATGGGCGAGCGCCCCCGAGACCTTGTCGTTGTCCTCGCGGCGCAGGGTGATCAGGTTCAGCGGGCCGGTGGACGAGCTGGCCTGTTCGGCGAGCCGCTGGGCATCCATGGTGTTGTCGAACTGCCGCAGCACGTCGGCGACCACGCGCGACGTCCGCATCAGGTCACCGGCGGCGGACCGGGCGTTCAGCGCATAGTTGTAGTGGTACCCGGGTACCAGAACGTTGCTGCCGCCGAGCTCGTTCACCGAGGCCCGCACGGGCTGGTCGGCCCGCAACTGGAAGCTCTGATGCTCGCCCAGGTTGGGGTGCAAATCCGTACTGCCCCAACGGATTTGCCACCGGCCGTCCTGACGGATCATGTTGAGCTGGCCGGTATAGGCCCAGGTGCGGTCCTTCGGCAGATGCCACGTGTACCGGTAGGTGATCTTGCCGGTGTCCTGGGTGTACTTCGAGCCGAGCACCTGTGCGTCGAGCGTGGTCGCCTGCAGGCCCGACCAGGCCTGGTTGATCGCGGTGCGCGCGTCATTGGGTTTGTCGGCCAGGTCCGCGGCGGCACCGGTGTCGCCCCGGCCCAGAGCGGCGAAGAACGCCTGCGCGGTCGGTTCGGGACCATTGGGCTTCGGGGTGCAGGCCGTCATCGCTCCTGCGACCGCCACGACCGACAACAACGCGGCCGTGCGTGATACGGATGTTGTGTGCGTTGCCATTGGGACTGATGTTAGAAGTGTGACAACCGGGTCCGGCGGAGGCACACCGAGACGCAACCGTGACAGTTTTGTGAGATCCGCGAACCGCATTCGTCCGGTCCGTCGACCCGCACCATTTCGCAGAGGTTCAGGGCCGCTCGTGAGCCGTCAGTCCAGCAACACCGTCGCGTACGTGCCCAACTGGCTGAACCCGATGCGCCGGTAGATCGCCCGGGCCGGGGCGTTGAAATCGTTGACGTAGAGGCTGGCCGTCCGCCCGCTGCGCAGCACCGCGGACACCAAGGTCGCGGTGCCCGCCGCACCAAGGCCGCGTCCACGCCAGTCCGGATGCACCCAGACGCCCTGGATCTGACCGACGCGCGACGTCTGGGCGCCGATCTCGGCCTTGAACACGACCTGGCCGTCCTCGAACCGCGCCCAGGCCCGGCCGGCGGCGATCAGCCCCGCCAGCCGACGACGATAGCCGCGGCCACCATCGCCCATACGCGGGTCGACCCCCACCTCGCCGATGAACATGTCCACTGCCGCAACGACGTACGCGTCGAGCTCGTCCATCCGGACCGGCCGTACCGCGGCGTCGAGCGCGCACTGCGGGGCGTTGGACAACGTCAGGAGCGGCTGGCAGTCCCGGACCTCGCGGGCCGGGCCCCATACCTGGGCCAGTTGCTGCCACATCGGCAGCACCAACTCGGCGCGACCCACCAACGACGAACACCGCCGCGGCGCACTCATCACCTTGTCGGCGAACACCATCATGTCGGCCGCGGTGCCCCGCATCGGGATCAGATTCACCCCCGCGAAACACAGTGACTCGGTGGGCACGCTGCGGGTCCACAGCTCACCACCGATCGTCACCGGATCGAGGCCGTGATCGCCGACCCTGGCCGCCACCATGCACGTGCCGACCGGATCCTCGTCGAAGACCTGCTGCACCTGGGCGACTTCGCGCACCACAGATATCCGGCGCGCATCAGCGATCCGGAACAGTGGAGGTGCCGACATTCACCGACCTTCTGTGCGTGTGACCTGGTTTGGCATCGGGGTCAGTCCGTGACCGCGATCACAAGACTGTGCTCAGCTTACGGTTACGACGGGCGAACCGCTCGCATCAGTGCCGGACTCGGCCGCGATTCGCATGGCCTCTTCGATCAGGGTCTCGACGATCTGCGACTCGGGGACCGTCTTGATCACCTCGCCGCGCACGAAAATCTGGCCCTTGCCGTTGCCGGACGCCACGCCGAGGTCTGCTTCGCGGGCCTCGCCCGGCCCGTTGACGACGCAGCCCATGACCGCGACGCGCAGCGGCACGTCGAGCCCGTCGAGGCCCGCCGTCACCGCGTTCGCGAGCTTGTAGACGTCCACCTGGGCACGGCCGCAGGACGGGCAGGACACGATCTCCAGGCCGCGCGGCCGCAGGTTCAGCGACTCCAGAATCTGGTTGCCGACCTTGACCTCTTCCACCGGCGGCGCGGACAGCGACACCCGGATGGTGTCGCCGATGCCCTCGCTCAGCAGCGCCCCGAACGCGACGGCGCTCTTGATGGTGCCCTGGAACGCCGGACCGGCCTCGGTGACGCCGAGGTGCAGCGGGTAGTCGCACTTGGCGGCGAGCTGGCGGTAGGCCTCGACCATGATCACCGGATCGTTGTGCTTGACGCTGATCTTGATGTCACCGAAGCCGTGCTCCTCGAACAACGAGGCCTCCCACAGCGCCGATTCGACGAGCGCCTCCGGCGTGGCCTTGCCGTACTTCTCGAGCAACCGCGGGTCGAGCGAACCGGCGTTGACGCCGATGCGGATCGGGATGCCCGCAGCACCGGCGGCCTTGGCGACTTCCTTCACCCGGCCGTCGAACTCCTTGATGTTGCCCGGGTTCACGCGCACCGCGGCGCAGCCGGCGTCGATGGCCGCGAAGATGTACTTGGGCTGGAAGTGAATGTCGGCGATCACCGGGATCTGGCTGTGGCGGGCGATCTCGGCCAGCGCGTCGGCGTCTTCCTGTCGCGGACAGGCCACGCGGACGATGTCGCAACCCGACGCGGTCAGCTCGGCGATCTGCTGCAGCGTGGCATTCACATCGTGGGTCTTCGTGGTGCACATCGACTGCACGGCGATCGGGTAGTCGCTGCCGATGCCGACGTCGCGCACCATCAGCTGACGCGTCTGGCGGCGCGGCGCGAGGGTGGGCGGGGCCGGGGGTTCACTTCCGACGCCCGGCATACCCAAACCGATGGAGGTCATCACGGTCTCCTACTGGAAGATTCGAATGGGGTTCACAAGGTCAGCCGTCACGGTCAGCAGCATGTAGCCACCGATCACGACCAGCACCACGTACGTGGCCGGCATCAGCTTGAGGTAGTTCACCGGCGCCGCGGCGACTTTGCCGCGGGACGCGCGAATCATATTGCGCAGCTTCTCGAACACCGCGACCGCGATGTGCCCGCCGTCGAACGGCAGCAGCGGCAGCAGGTTCACCGCACCCAGGACGAAGTTCAGCTGCGCGAGGAAGAACCAGAACATCACCCACAACCCGTGGTCGACGGTGTCGCCGCCGATGATGCTGGCCCCGACCACGCTGATGGGGGTCTCCTTGTCGCGCTCGCCGCCACCGATCGAATGGATCAGCGCACCGACCTTGGTCGGAATCTTCGCCAGCGACTTGCCGAGTTCGACGGCCAGATCACCGGTGAAGGAGAAGGTCGCGGGCACCGCGGTCAGCACGTTGTACTGCGTCGGCCCGGGCTGTGGCGCAGCGGTGACGCCGATGGCGCCGACCTGTGTCGCCGTCGCGGCTTCCTTGTCGGTGAAGCGCTGGGTCTGCTCGACGTTGACGGTGGTGGTGAAGGTCTGGCCGCCGCGTTCGTAGACGACTGGGACGGTGCCGCTGAGTCCGCGGATGGCCTTCGCCATCTCCTCGAACGTGCTCACCGGCTTGTCGCCGACCTTGACCACGGTGTCCCCGGCCTTCAGCCCGGCCGCCGCGGCGGGGCCGGCCCCCGGATGCGGGCACGGACCGAAGGGGTTGTCCCCCGTCTTGGCGATTTGCGGTGCCACACAAGCGGTCTCGCCGATGACGGCGGTGGTTGCCGGGTGCAAGTTGGGCAGGCCCCACGTCACAGCGATGCCGTAGATCAGCACCAGTCCGATGACGAAATTCATCGCGGGCCCGGCGAACAGCACGGCGACGCGCTTCCAGACCTTCTGCTTGTACATCGCATAGGGCTCGTCCTGCGGCGCGATCTCGTCGACCGACGTCATGCCCGCGATGTCGCAGAAGCCACCCAGTGGCACGGCCTTGAGGCCGTATTCGGTGGTGCCGAGCCGGTTGGGCCGGTGCGTGGACCATAGCGTCGGGCCGAAGCCGACGAAGTACCGCCGGACCTTCATTCCGGTGGCCCGGGCCACCCACATGTGGCCGCACTCGTGCAGGGCCACCGACACCAGAATGGCCAGCGCGAAGAGCGCAATGCCGATCACGAACATCATCGGGCGGGCACAACCTCCTGTGCGATGGTGCGCCGTGCCCGGTCCCGGGCCCAATCCTGCGCAACAAGTACGTCATCCACGGTACTGGGTTCGGCGGCCCATTGATCCGCAGCGCCCAGCACGTCGGACACCGTCCGCACGATCGCCGGGAAACCGATCCGGCCGTCCAGGAACGCCGCCGCAGCCTCTTCGTTGGCGGCGTTGTAGACCGCGGTCAGGCAACCGCCACGGGTGCCGGCCTCCCGCGCGAGCCGCACCGCCGGGAAGACGTCGTCGTCCAGAGGCTCGAACTCCCAGGTCGAGGCCGTGGTCCAGTCACACGCCAGGGCGGCACCCGGGACGCGGGCCGGCCAGCCCAGCGCCAGCGCGATGGGCAGTTTCATGTCGGGCGGGCTGGCCTGCGCCAGCGTCGAGCCGTCGGTGAATGTGACCATCGAATGCACGATGGACTGCGGGTGCACGACGACGTCGATGCGGTCGTAATCGATGCCGAAGAGCAGGTGGGTCTCGATGAGTTCGAGCCCCTTGTTGACGAGCGACGCCGAGTTCAGGGTGTTCATCGGCCCCATCGACCAGGTCGGGTGGGCGCCGGCCTGCTCTGGCGTGACGTTCTCCAGCGCGGCGGCCGACCAGCCCCGGAACGGCCCGCCCGACGCCGTCAGCACGAGCCGCGCCACTTCGTCCGCCGTGCCGCCGCGCAGGCACTGGGCCAGCGCCGAATGCTCGGAGTCGACGGGCACGATCTGCCCCGGCTGCGCCGCCTTGAGCACCAGCGGGCCGCCGGCGACCAGCGATTCCTTGTTCGCGAGGGCGAGCCGGGCACCTGAGTGCAGCGCGGCCAGCGTCGGCTTCAGCCCGAGCGCGCCGACCAGCGAGTTCAGGACGACGTCCGCCTCGGTGTCCTCGACCAGCCGCATTGCCGCATCGTCGCCCGCGTACGTGACGTCTCCGATGCGCTCGGCCGCCGCGGCGTCGGCCACCGCGATGTTGGTGACGCCGGTCTCGGCGCGCTGCCGGGCCAGCAGCTCGGCATTGCCGCCGCCGGCCGCCAGGCCGACGATCTCGAACCGGTCGGGGTTGGCGGCGATCACCTCCAGTGCCTGGGTACCGATCGACCCGGTACTGCCGAGCACCAGGACTCGTAGCCGCTCACTCACGTATCCATTGTGCCGCCCCTGCCGGGCTTCGGCGTCAGTGGTGGCACATCCCGATCAGCAATGACGGATCATCGGGACAAGGCGGACCGCGTCATGCCGGCACGGTCGTCGCGCGCCGGATGGTGATGTCGCCCGACGCGGTCCGGGCATGTACGGCCAACCGACGGTCGTCGCTCTCGGGGCCCGCGGCAGGAGTCAGATCGCTGCGCACGGTCCCGGACCGGCTGTCCAGATCCAGGTTCGCGGCGGTCCCCTGGGTGACACCGACCTCGACGTCGCCGCTGGCGGTCGCGGCGGACACCGATCCCGACTCAGCGTCCGTCACGGTGAGCGACCCGGAGGCGGTCCGGCAGTGCACGGCCCCCCGTAAGGTCCCGACGGTCGCCGAGCCACTGGCTGCCTGAAACTTCAGGCCGCCGTCGAGGCCTGCTATCGACAGGTCCCCCGACGCGGTGGATACGTTGGCGTTGCCCAGCAACCGACGGGCGGCGATGTCACCGGAAGCGGTGGCAGCCTTGAGGTTTCCCTCGACCGCGTCGAGGGCAGCGTTGCCACTGGCGGCGTCGAACCGGCAGTCGGCAACCGTTCCGTCGACCCGCACGTCCGCCGACGCCACCGCGACCGCGAGGCTGGACAGCGACGGCAACGCGATGTCGACGTTGACCGCCCCGCGCGACAGCGACAGCAGCCTCTTGCCGACGATCACCGTCAGCCTGCCGTTGGCGAAATCGATGTGTGCCTGCTCGGCGGCGCGGATGTCGGCAGCCCGCATCGGATCACGCGGCGTGACGCGGACCTCGGTGTCAGCCCGGTCGGCGGCAGTGATCTGCACCGAGCCGGCCCCCGATTGGACGGTGGCGGCGATGGGGCCGGGCGTTGGAAATGTTCGCATTGTTGTCTCCGATCGGTGGATGGTTTTCGTCTTTGCGACGTCGTCAGCGGACCCAGCCGGTGACGCTGCTGCCCCGTTTTCGATCACGCGGCGTCGACCCGCCGAGCGCGGCGCCGACGGCGCGAACCAACCAGGCGTTGACGGACAGGCCGTCGCGGCGGGCGGCGGCATCCACGCCGCCGCGCAGCGCTTCGGGCAATCGGAGCGTCACTCGCCAGGTTCCGCCGTCGTCGCCGGCCGGTAGTGCGCCGTCACCACCAGGAAGGTCGGTAGTCGCAGCATCGTCACCGTGCGGATCTGTACCGGCCGGAACGCCCGTCACGGCAAATTCCGGGTCGCGGCCGCGCAGCCGGACCTCGACCGACGCGGGAGCCAGCTCGCGGGTGATGTGCTCGGCCGCTTCCGAGAGCGCCTCGAGCAATGCCAGACGCAGGGCGGAGTCGAGTGGCGCACTGAGCCGTTCGGCGAGTTCAGCTGCCTCGGCGCCGCCGGCCGCAGCGGCGATTTCCAACTCCAGCCGAACCCCGTCGACATACGGTTGCAGATCCATGACACCAATATGACACCATTATGGTGTCATTTCAAGAGTCATATTGACGCCATGCGTCGCGGAGCAGGTGGCAGTAGCTCCGCGCTGCCGCACTCCGCAACGCGGCTCGCCCCTCGGTCGCGCGACTACAGCCCACCTGTCGCACTCGCCCCCGCAAGCGGGAGGTACCCCCACAACGCGGCTCGTCCCTCGCCGCTAGATCGTCGCGCGACTACGACTGAGCGTCGTATGTAAGAATGTCGGCAATCCACCGGATCGTTAAGGAGTAGCCGTGGCCACCACCGAGGTCGAACGAAGCACCGGCGTCGATGTCGAGGACGTCCCCTCTGCCGAGTGGGGCTGGTCCAAGATGAACCGCGGCGTAATTCAGGCCGGTGGCATCCTGTCGGCCATCTTCCTGCTGGTGATGCTGCGCGGTAACCACGTCGGTCACGTCGAGGACGCCTGGCTCATCGCGTTCTCCATCCTGCTGTTCACCATCGTGATCCGCGGTTGGTGGCTGCGTCGTCGCGGCTGGATCCGCTAAGTCGTTTCACGACAAAGGCCACGAACTCTTGCGAGTTCGTGGCCTTTGTCGTTGGTAGGTCCGGACCGCCTCAGGCCGCAGGTGCCCGGTGCCGCCGGTCCGAATGGAAGAACGTGACGAGTGTCGTTGCGCCGCAGATCAATCCGACGGTGCCGATGAGTTGCGGGCCGGTAATCCGGTCGGCCAGCCCGCCGCCGACGGCCGCGCCGATCATGAACGACGACAGCAGGGCGAGATATCCGAGCCAGTCATAGACGGTGCCGCTGCCGCAGATATGGCGTTCCAGGCCCTGCCCCAGCTTGACGACCGTTCCGGTGACATAGCTGAGCGGCACCGCCACTTCACCGTTCTTGACGAAGCTCGTGTTCAGCGCGCCCACCGAGAAACAGATGATCAGGATTCCGGTGAAGTTGACGTCCTGGTAGTACCAGCCGTCCTCGAAGATCTCGACGACGGTCGCGACCAGCAAGCCGACAGTTACCAGGGCGGTGGCGCCGTGGGGATGGTTCTGCCAGAACTTGCGCCGCATGAACGACGCCACGAACACGCCCGCCAGGAAGCAGGCCATCAACCACAACGCCGCCTGCGGCCCGGCCCCGGATACCTTCTGACGTTCGGCGACGTCGAACCAACCGAGCACCGCGCGTTCGGTGTTGCCCGTCATGAACGTGACGAAGTAACCGGCGCTGTGCAGGAACGCGACCGCGCCGATCATGCCCGCCAACCACGACAGCAGCCACGACAATCGGGCCTCCGGTCCGATGGCGGCTTCCTTGCTCACAACCCTGTCGGGCGACTGCTCATCCACCGGCACATTATGTACGGCACCGGTCGCCGGTCAGCTCCGATCGGCCCGGCCCGGTCAGCGGTCGTTTGGCCGACACGTGAACGTGAGGCGGAATTTGCCGATCTGGATCTGGTCGCCGTTGGTGAGCGGGAGGGACTGCACCGGGGTTCCATTGACGTAGGTGCCGTTCAGGCTGCCGGCGTCGATGATCCAGTATTCGTCGTCGAGCCAACGGATTTCGGCATGGTGGCGGCTGACTGTGACGTCGTCGAGAAATACGGCGCTGTCCGGGTGCCGGCCGGCGGCAACGACGTCGTCCGCCAACAGGAACTGTCCGCCGGCGGAGTCGGGGCCGCGCGTGATCACCAGAACACCCGAACCCGGGCGCACCTCGGACGCCTTCTGCCGCCCGGCACGACCTGTGGCCGGCTCCCCGATGATGCGGTGAACGGCGGTGGCGTCGACGGTGGCGTCGTCGGTGGCGTCGTCGCCGAGGTGCGCGTGGTCGGTCAGGCTCATATCGGTTTTCCTTTGCCTAGATGGGCGCGTTACTTGACGGCGTGGCTACGGGCGTGGGCGACGGCGTCGTCCAGCGTCTCGATGAGATGGTTCTCATGGCGCAGGGAGTCGATGATGCCGACGCCCGCGAGGAGGTCTCGATGCTCGGGCCGGACGCCTTTGATGATCACCGTGATGCCCCGCGCCTCGAGGTCTTCGACGATCTGCGTCAGGGTATGCGCGCCGGTGGCGTCGAGCATGCCGAGCTGCGACAGCCGGATGATGACCACCGACGTCTCCGGATGGTTGCCGTCGGTGATGGCGGTTGAAATCCGTTCGGCCGCACCGAAGAACATCGCGCCGTCGAGCCGCAGCAAGGCGATGCGCTCGTCGCCGGGCGCATAGGGCCCCGGCAGTTCCTCGCGCGTGACGCTGCTGCGCCGGGCCAAGGCGCGGAGCGCGAACAACGCCGTGGCCGCGACACCGATCTCGACGGCCTGGATCAGATCGAAACAGACGGTGACGGTGGCGGTCAGCAGGAACGTCACCGCGTCCGAGCGGGTCGACCGCAGAATCCGCATGACAGTGTGCGGTGAAATCATCCGGAACGCCGTCACCATCAACACCGCCGAGAGGGCCGCCAGCGGGATCGTCCCGACCAGTCCGCTGACCAGATACACCACGGCAAGCAGCACCAGCGAGTGCACGATCGCGGCGACACGGGTCCGCGCGCCCGAACGCACGTTGACCGCGGTGCGGGCGATGGCCCCGGTGGCCGGCATGCCGCCGAACACCCCGGAGGCGACCGACGCCAGCCCTTGGCCCACCAGTTCCCTGTTCGGGTCGTAGGGACCGGTCGGCGACATCGTGGCCGCCACTCGCGCCGACAGCAGCGACTCGATCGCGGCGAGTGCGGCGATCGCCAGTGCCGCACCGAACAGCGAGTGCAGCACCGCCAGATCGGCGTGTGGCCAGACCGGGGTGGGCAGCTGCGAGGGCAGCGCGCCGATCCGCGTGGCGGACAGTCGGGTACCCGCCACGAGTGCGGTCGCCGCGACAACCGCCACCAGCGACGCCGGTACCGCGGGGTGCAGCCGGGGCAGCACGATCATCAGGACCGCCACCAGTGCCGTGACGAGAAGGGCCGGACGGGCCGCTCCCATGTCGAGGTGCGCGACGGTCATGCCCGCGGCCACCAGTGGAGACCGTCCGGCGGGTGCCGTCTGCCCGAATGCGGCCGGGACCTGCTGCAGAAAAATGATGACGGCGATACCGAGAGTGAATCCTTCGATGACCGGCCACGGAATGAAGGTCACCGCGCGCCCCACGCCGGTGATTCCAGCCACCATGACGATAACCCCGGCCAGGATCGTGACCGCGGCCACGCTACCCAGTCCGTACTGGGCGACGATCGGTGCCAGGACCACCGTCATCGCCCCGGTCGGTCCGGACACCTGGACGTGCGATCCGCCGAACACCGCGGCGACCAGCCCCGCCACGACAGCGGTGACCAGACCCGCCGCCGCACCGACACCCGAACTGATACCGAACGCGAGCGCGAGGGGCAGCGCCACCACTCCGACCGTCACTCCGGCGAGGACATCACGCCGCCACGAGCGACTCAAGCCGGCGTAATCCGTGCGCGACGGCAGCAACCGGGCGATGCGGTCGCCGGCGATCGTGGTCATCGGCTGGTGCCGATCGGTGGCAGCGAGCCGACGACATCGAGCTGATCACGTTGGGCGGCAAGGGTATCGGCGAGGAATGTCCGCGCGATGAGCAGCAGTTCGGCGATCTTCGGGTGTGCGAGCGTGTAGTACACCGCGTTGCCGGCTCGATACCCGCTGACGACATGATGACGTTTGAGCACAGCCAGATGCTGCGAGAGCAGCGTCGGTTCGATATCGCTGGCGGCGAGGATGTCGCTGACCGGCGTCGGGCCGTCGGAGGTCGACAGGATTTCCAGCACCCGGATGCGGGCCGGATGCGCCAGCGCTTTGAAGAGGTTGGCCTTGATCTCGTACAGCGGCCGTTCGGGGCCGTCGAGCACGCTGTCGACCATTGCCGCGCCCCTATTTGATGGATTGATGAAACTCGCAATCGATCGTACCGCGTCAGTTCCGTTCGCCAGACCACCGGATGTACCTCCGACCAGACAACGCACAGGCTCGCGAAGCGAAATATTGTGGGCTGGGTAACATGCGCGACATGACCGGAGCCGACAACACGATCGACCTGGGCGATCAAGCCTCCTTCACCGGCTTACGGGCGTTGGGCCGTGGTCCGCTCATCCAATACACCTGGATCTACGACCACCCGGTCGACCTGGACGGTCTGCGTCGGCTGCACCGCAATCTCGGGAGCGGCGGTCTACTGGGGCGCCGGATCGAGCGGTCTCCGCTGCCGTTCGGACGGCACCGGTGGGTCCGCTCGAGCGGACCGCTCGATCTCGACATCGCACCCGGGACGCGGCCCGTCGCCGAGTTGAACGACTGGATCAACGAACGGGCTCACGTTCCTGTCGACCCCGAACACGGCCCGCCGTGGCACCTCGGCGTACAGCAGCTCGAAGGCGGCGGCGCGGCCGTGTCACTCGTGGTGTCGCACACCGTCGGTGACGGCCTGGCCGTCGCCGAGGCCGTCGCGGACGCGGTCAACGGCACGCCCCGCGACCTTGGCTACCCCCCACCCGGTGCCCGGACCCGGAGCGAGGCGCTGCGGGAAGACCTCCGCCAGACGGCGCGCTCGGTACCCACTTGGTTCAAGGCGGTGGTCGGGGCCGTGAAGATCGCCCGTGACCAGAAGGGCGACTTGGCGGCGTCGGCCAAATCGGTGACGGCGCCGGTGTCCAGCGGGATCACGACGCCGGTGACGCCGCCTTTCGTCACGGTCCATGTCGAGATCGAGGAGTGGCACCAGCGCGCGAAGGCCCTCAACGGCACCGGCAATGTCATGTTCGCCGCACTGGCCGCACAGGTCGGCCAGGTCGTGGGACGCTTGGGCGACGACGGCCGCGCCATGCTGTCATTCCCCGTCAACATCCGCAACGACGGCGACACCCGGGGCAACGCGCTCAGCACCATCACCGTGATGGCGGACCCCGAGAAGGTCAGCACCGACCTGAGTGAGCTGCGCGGCGACATCAAGCGCGAACTCGCGGGTGTCGACGAGTGGACCAAGATGATGCTCACGCCGCTTCCGCTCACTCCCCTGGTGCCCAAGTTCGCGGTGCGGCGCCTGGAGAAGATGGTGCTCAAGGTCGGCAAGCCCATCGGCTGCTCGAACCTCGGCGTGTTCCCGGCCGCGTTCAACCGACTCGACGGCACCGAAGCCGACAATTTCCACGGCCGCCTGGTCGAACCCGGACTGACGCCGGTGGACCTCGAACGCTTGAACGGCCACCTGTTCCTGGTGTGGTGCCAGACACCGACGTCGATCATCGTGACGGTCACCGCATGGGAACCGGGCGAGTCGAACACCAAAGCGGCACTGGCAGATTCCACTCGAAAAGCGCTGGACGAACTGGGCCTCACCGGAACCGTCGACTAAGTTACCGAGTAGTACCATCGGTATCGTGGACAGTACCGCGAGCGCTCAGAACGGCTCCGTCGAAGACGCTTCGACTCCCAGCCGGATCCTGTTGGCCACCGCGGAAGTACTTGCCCGTCAGGGGCAAACCAAGCTCAGCCTGTCCGAGGTCGCGACGCAGGCCGGGGTGTCCCGGCCGACTCTGTACCGCTGGTTCGCGTCCAAGGAGGCGCTGCTCGAGTCGTTCGGACGGTACGAGCGCGATTTGTTCGTCGACGGTATGAGCGCCGCCACCGAAGGGCTGCGGGGAAACGAAAAGCTCGATGCCGCACTGCAATTCATCGTCCAGTACCAGAAGACGTATTCCGGTGTGCGCGTCATCGACATCGAGCCCGAGGCGGTGCTCGGCCAGCTGCCCAATGTCCTGCCGATCATGCGCAGCCGCCTGCAGAAACTGCTGTCCGGGCCGAATGCCGAAGTGAAGGCCGCGACTGCGATCCGGATCGCGATATCGCACTACCTGGTTCGCAGCGACGACACCGACCAGCTGCTGGCGCAACTGCGGCACGCCGTCGGCCTGCGCTAGGCGGTCAGCCCTCCGCCGCCAATTGTCCACAGGCAGCGGCGATTTCGCGACCGCGCGTATCGCGCACCGTGCATGACACGCCGGCGGCCTGCACCCGGCGCACGAACTCCCGCTCGACCGGCTTCGGACTCGCGTCCCACTCGCTGCCCGGCGTCGGGTTCAAGGGAATCAGGTTCACGTGCACCAGCGGACCGAGCGCCCGGTGCAGCTTCTTCCCCAAAAGGTCTGCCCGCCAAGGCTGGTCGTTGACATCGCGGATCAGCGCGTATTCCACGGACACCCGGCGTCCCGTCACGTCGGCGTAATACCGTGCGGCCTCAAGCACTTCCGAGACCTTCCACCGGTTGTTCACCGGCACCAGGGTGTCGCGCAGTTCGTCGTCGGGTGTGTGCAGTGACACCGCCAGCGTGACGCCCAGCTTCTCGTCGGCGAGTTTGCGGATCGCCGGAGCCAGGCCGACCGTCGAGACCGTCACCGAGCGGGCGCTGATCCCGAAGCCTTCCGGCGGCGCCGCCGTGATCCGGCGCACCGCGGCCACCACGCGGTTGTAATTGGCCAGCGGCTCGCCCATCCCCATGAAGACGATGTTGGAGAGGCGCCCGTCATGTTCGTTGCGCATGGCGGCCGAGGCCGCACGCACCTGCTCCAGGATTTCGGCGGTCGAGAGATTGCGCTTCAGACCACCCTGACCCGTCGCGCAGAACGGGCACGCCATGCCGCAGCCGGCCTGCGACGAGATGCACACGGTGTTGCGCTGCGGGTAGCGCATCAGCACCGACTCGAAGGTCGTGCCGTCCACCGCACGCCACAGCGTCTTGCGGGTCTCCCCTGCGTCGCACTGAATCTGTTTCACCGGCGAGATCAGGTCGGGGAACAGTGCCGAGGCCACCTGGTCGCGTACCGAGGCGGGCAGATCGGTCATCTCGTGCGGATCGGCGATCAGCCGCCCGTAGTACTGGTTGGCCAGTTGCTTGGCCCGGAATTTCGGCAATCCCAGCTCGGCGACGGCTGCGACGCGGCCGTCGGCGTCGAGGTCCGCCAAGTGCCGCGGCGGCATGCCGCGGCGCGGAGCATCGAAAACCAGAGGAAGGGATACGGCCATAACGGGGTCCAGTATCGCACCGACCGCACGCCGTAGAAGAAATCACAGCGGAAAATCGTTGGACGGGGCAGCCCTGACCACGCACCATGGCCTCATGCCGCCCCGTCCCGCGTCGCTCTTGGCCTTCGTCTACGCGCTGGGTTATCCCATTGGCGCCCTTGCTGTTTCGGCCCTGTCACCCATGGCGACACTGGTGTTCCGGTTCGGTCTGGCGGCGGCCATCCTGACCACCTGGGCACTGCTCGCGGGTGTGAAATGGCCCACTGGCCCGCGGCTGGCGCACGTCGTGATCAGCGGTCTGCTCACGCAGGCCGTGCAGTTCATCTGTCTGTATCTGGCGCTGCTGCACGGCGCTCCCGCGGTGCTGGGCGCCGTGGTCATCTCGATGAACCCCGTCGCCACCGCCCTGCTGGCTGCGGTGTTCCTGGGTGAGCGGCTGACCGCCATGCGCGTCGTCGCCCTGATCCTGGGCGCGCTGGCGGTGCTCGCCGCGTGTGCCCAGCGGCTGCTGATGGTCGGCGGTGTCGATGCGGTGATCGTGCTGCTGATCGTCTCGCTGCTGGCTATCGCTTCCGGCGGCGTCTACCAGCAGCGGTTCTGCCGCGGCGTGGATTTCCGCGCCACTGCCGCGCTGCAGAACGCGGTGTCGCTGATCCCGGTGGCGGCCCTGGCCGCCGTCATGCCGTGGACGGTGACCAACCTGCACACCGCCGTCCTCGCGGTGGGGGCCGTGGTGCTGCTCAACGCGACGTTGTGCATGACGATGTACGTGCGGGCGATCGATCGGTACGGCGCCGCCGCGGTCGCCATGCTGTTCGCCGTGATCCCGGCGATCGCCGGCGTGTTGTCCTGGCTGCTGCTGGGACAACGGCCGGACCTCGGCGTGGTGGTCGGCCTGGCGCTCGGCGCGCTGGCCTGCTGGCTCAACTCGCGCGCCGTCGCGCGGACCGTCAGGACGCCAGCAACTCCAGCACCAGCCACGCCGCCACACCGGACGGCAGAATCGAGTCGATCCGGTCCATCAGACCGCCGTGGCCAGGCAGCAGAGTGCCCATGTCCTTGATGCCGAGGTCCCGCTTGACCTGTGATTCCACCAGGTCGCCGAGGGTGCCGGTGATGACGAGCATGATGCCCAGCGGTACACCGACCCACAGCGCGCGACCGGCCAGGAAATGCACCGACAGCACCGAGACGGCGATGCTGAACAGCAGTGACCCGCTCAGGCCCTCCCAGGACTTCTTCGGGCTGATCGCCGGCACCATCGGGTGCTTGCCGAACAGCACGCCCGCGGTGTAGCCGCCGATGTCGGACGCCACGACGCCGAGCATCATGCAGAACACCTGCATGGCGCCTTCGTGGTAGCCGCCGCGGTGTGGGTAGATCAGCAGCGCCGTGAACGCCCCGAACAGCGGCACCCAGGCGGCCAGGAAGATCGTCACCGAGACGTCGCGCGTGTAGTTGACCGGCGCGCCCTTCAGCCCGCCGGACAGCAATCGCCAGATCAGGCACAGCGCCACCGTGGCGCCGAACGCGCCGAGGGCACCGGCTTCCCGATAGGGCCACGTCAGCCAGATCGTGGCCTGCCCGCCGATCAGCAGCGGGATGACCGGGACGGCGTAGCCACCCTCACGGAGCCGGCGCACCACCTCGTGCGTTGCCAGCGCGATCGCCAGCGCGACGAGCGCCACCCACAGCTGCGGGACGAACAGCAGGGTGGCGATGACGGTGCCACCCAGGACGGCGCCGACGGAGATCGCCGCGGGTAGGTTGCGCCCGGCGCGCGATGTCTTCTTGGGCTCCCCGGTGGGGGCTGCTTCGGTGGCCACGAATGTGCGGATGCGGACGGCTGGAGATCCTCAGACCTCCAGCAGCTCGCCTTCCTTGTGCTTGACGAGGTCGTCGATCTGAGCCGTGTAGGTGGCGGTGGTCTTGTCCAGGTCCTTCTCGGCGCGCGTGACTTCGTCCTCGCCGGCCTCGCC
The DNA here is from genome assembly GCF_009729075.1 of Mycolicibacterium sp. CBMA 226. Classification (GTDB taxonomy): domain Bacteria; phylum Actinomycetota; class Actinomycetes; order Mycobacteriales; family Mycobacteriaceae; genus Mycobacterium. Next base: position 49,821 of record NZ_VTGY01000007.1, read on the forward strand.
GTCCTTCTTGATCCGGGACAGCTCGTCCATCGCCTTGCGACGGATGTTGCGCACCGACACCTTGGCGTCCTCGCCCTTGCCCTTGGCCTGCTTGACCAGTTCCCGGCGGCGTTCCTCGGTCAGCTGCGGGATGGAGATCCGGATGACGCTGCCGTCGTTGCTCGGGTTGACACCGAGGTCCGAGTTCCGGATGGCGTCCTCGATGGCCTTGAGCTGGTTGGCCTCGTAGGGCTTGATGACGACCAGGCGCGCCTCGGGGACGTTGATGCTCGCCAGCTGGGTGATGGGCGTCATCGAGCCGTAGTACTCGATGTTGATCCGGTTGAACATGCCCGGGTTGGCCCGGCCGGTGCGGATCGACCCCAGGTCGTCACGGGCCACCGAGACGGCCTTGTCCATCTTCTCTTCGGCATCGAAGAGGGTTTCCTCGATCAATTCTTCTTCTCCCGTCGCTCCCGCTCGCCCGGCCACCCAGTCCTAGCTGGAGACCAGCGTTCCGATCTTCTCACCCGCGACCGCGCGCGCGATATTGCCTTCGGTCAGCAGATTGAAGACCAGCATCGGCATGCCATTGTCCATACAAAGGCTGAACGCGGTGGCATCGGCGACCTTCAGGTCGCGCTCCAGGACCTCGCGATGGGTGATGGCGGTGATCATCTCGGCATCGGGCACCTGACGCGGGTCAGCGGTGAACACGCCGTCGACGGCCTTCGCCATCAGGACGACCTCGGCGCCGATCTCCAGCGCGCGCTGCGCGGCGGTGGTGTCGGTGGAGAAGTACGGCAGCCCCATGCCGGCACCGAAGATGACGACGCGGCCCTTCTCGAGGTGGCGACGGGCGCGGAGGGGGATGTACGGCTCGGCGACCTGCCCCATGGTGATGGCAGTCTGCACGCGGGTGTCGATGCCTTCCTTCTGCAGGAAGTCTTGCAGCGCAAGGCTGTTCATCACGGTACCGAGCATGCCCATGTAGTCGCTGCGGGTCCGCTCCATGCCACGCTGCTGCAGCTGCGCACCGCGGAAGAAGTTGCCACCACCGATGACGACCGCCACCTGAGCGCCGGCGCGGACGACCTCGGCGATCTGGCGGGCGACCAGAGCGACGACATCGGGGTCCAGACCCACCGCACCACCGCCGAACATCTCGCCACCGAGCTTGAGCAGCACCCGCTGATAGGCCGGCCGGATCACACCCTGGCCACCGTTGTCTGCCTCGTTGTCTGGGCTGGCCATCAGACTCCTTCGGTCCCCACACGTCACTGCTGCCCCGGCGATCGGCAGCGGCTCCATCCTGCCTCATGACGATCCGGCCGGAGGCTGGAGGGGGGAACCCGACGGGGGCCGACTAACCCAGGTGCGCCTGCAACAACCACGCCCGAACCGACTTGAGGCCGCTCGGCTCGTCCCTGACGTCGATGTCGGCGAATCCCGCACCGGGTGCTCCGGTCGCCCCGAAACCCGCGGGCATGTTGCCGTGGATGCGCGCCGGCGAAATGTCGTCGATCACCCAGTACTTCCCGACGACGTCGCGCAGCTCGTCCTCGGTCACCGGGTTGGCCGGGCCGGCAGGCATGCCGCCGCGGTCGAAGACGAGAACGATGTAGGTGGCGCCGGGAGCGGCGGCCCGCACGATCGAGCGCTGGTAGCCGTCCCGGAGCTCGACGGGCATGGAGTGGAACAGCGTGCTGTCGATGATGGTGCCGAAGCGGCCGTCATATCCGGTGAAGTCGCTGATGTCGGCGACCTCGAAGCTGGCGTTGTGCGCGCCACGCCGGGCGGCTTCGGCCCGGGCCAGTTCGATGGCGGTGGCCGACTGGTCGAGACCCACGGTGGTGAAGCCACGCTCGGCCAGGTAGATAGCGGTGGCCGCCTCGCCACAGCCGGCGTCGAGCACGTCCCCGTGCACCTTGCCGGCGTCGATCAGCGCGGCGATCTCGGGCTGCGGCCTGCCGATGCTCCAGGGCGGCCGGGCACCCATCTCGGGAGCCTCGCCGCGGTAGGCGCTTTCGAACATGGCATCTGTGGGTCTGGTCATACCTCCGGTTTATCAATGCGCTTGATATATGTCAATATAATTGACATGTTCGAAGGTGAAGACGCGCCCCTGGGCTATCTGCTCAACCGGGTCGCCACTGCCCTGCGCGCCGAGATCACCACCAATGTTCTTGACCCGGTTGGCTTGACGTTCCCGCAGTTCGTCTGCCTACGAATGGTGGACAACCGCCCCGGCATGTCCAACGCCGAAATGGCGCGGTTCGTCGGCGTATCGCCACAGGCGATGAACATCGTGGTGCGCGCGCTGCAGGACCGCGAGCTGATCACCCGGCCGACGACCGTCGCGGCCGGACGGTCCCGGCCCACCGAACTGACCCGCTCCGGCCGCACCCTACTGGGCAAGACCGTCGCCGGAATCCGCGCCGCCGAGGACGCCCTGCTGGCCGACCTGAGCCCCGCCCAGGCCCGGCAGTTCCGCGAGACGCTGGCCGGCCTGGTGCCGCCCGACTAAAGGATCGCCGCGGCGACGATCAGACCGACCGCCAGGTACGACGCCGCGACGTCGAGCACGACCGGGGTGAACTTCTGCTCCGCCAGCATGTCGCCGATGTCGAGGCCCTTCACAAACCCGATGAGTCGCACCGAAAGCGCCTGCGCCGCAATGCCGACCAAACCGAACGCCACTGTCTTGATGAGCCCGCCCGTCAGATCGCCGGATGAGCTGTAGATCGCCAGCACCACGATGAAGGCCATCGACACCACACCAGAAGCTGCCACCGCCGCCGCGTTGGGGTGTCCGGTACGCACCAGATCACGGAGCGGTCCGGGCGTGGTCCAGTCGATGACGAAAAAGCCGAGGATCATCAGAGCGACGCCGACGATGGCGTACATCGCGATGGCCGTGGCACCGTGCCCGACGATCGACCAGTAGTCGGTACCCAGAGCGGTGATGGTCATGGAGTTCGTTCCTTCCGGTCACTGCGGGATGCGGTGGGGCACAAAGGCTGCGCCGTTGTCGGTAACCAGACCCGAGGTCTCCCTGATGCCGAGGCCGGCTGATTCGTCGCCGACGATCCAGGCGCCCAGAGCGGGACGCATGTCGTCGAATTGCGGTAGCGGGTCGAGCAATTGATAGACGTAGCCCTCCTCGCCGTAGACGCCGCCGGTCTGCGTCTCAAACCCGGCGCCGACGATGGTGACATTCGCCCCCTCGCGCCCCAACTTGGGCTTGCGCACGTATTCGGTCAGCTCGTGCGGGTCGTCGACATAGGCCGGCAGCAGGTTCGGGTGCCCCGGGTACATCTCCCACAGCACCGCCAGGATGGCCTTGTTGCTCAGCAGCGACTTCCACAGCGGCTCGATCCACATGGTTTCCGGCAGGGATTCGGCTGCGTAGCGGCCGAATTCGTCGTCGAGCACCCATTCCCACGGGTACAGCTTGAACAGCGTCGAGATCGGCGCGTCTTCCAGATCGACGAACCGGTTGAGGTCCCGGTCCCAGCCCAGCTGCTCGATGGCCAGGCCCACGGTGTGCAAGCCGGCCTCGGCCGCACACTCCTGCAGGTAGGCCAGCGTCACATTGTCCTCACCGCTGGTGTCGGCGGACGACCAGGTGAAGTGGGTTTCGTTGCCCGGCAGGCGATCCCGGATTTCCTTCCAGCGCTCCACCAGCTTCTCGTGCAGTGAGTTCCACTGGTCGTCGGCCGGAAAAACGTCGGTCTTCCAGTACCACTGCAGAATCGCGGCTTCGAGCAGCGACGTCGGGGTGTCGGCGTTGTACTCCAACAGGACCGGCGGCCGGCGCCCGTCGTAGCGCAGATCGAACCGACCGTAGAGGTGCGGATCGCTACGCCGCCAAGACTTTTCGATGTACGGCCAGCTCCACTCCGGAAGCCCGAAGTCGCGGTACCGCTCGGTCAGCACGACGTTCTCGACGGCTTCCAGGCACATCGAATGCAGTACCTCGACCGAGGCCTCGACCGAGAGCACCTCGTCCATGTCGAACACGTAGTGCACCGACTCGTCCCAGTAGGGGCGCGCGCTGCCGTCAGCGCTCGTGGCAGGGGTGTCGAAACACATACCCTGTTCGGCGATGATCTGCTGCCACCCCGGCCTCGGGGTGCTGCGTTCGCGCCGCATCAGCTCCCCGAGCTTCCGTGACTCGACGAGCCGAAGCCGCCGCGCGATATCGACGAGCCGCCTTTGGAAATGGATGTGCCGGATTTCGTTGTGGCCGTAGTGCCTTTCGGCAGGGTCAGAGTGCCCCCATGGGCGATGGTCCCGATGCCGCTGTTGGAGCCGCCGTAGTAGTACCGGTAGGGCGATCCGGCGTAGAAGAACGTGCTGCCGCCCGAACTGCGCCCGCTGTCGCAGTAGCTGTCCGGCACCACCTCATTGGTGCCGTCCTTCACGCAGGAGGCATTGATCTGGTCGTCATGGTGGAACATCGCGTATCCGGCCGCGACGACCGCCACCACACCAACGCCGACAGCCGAACCGATGAGTACCTTCTTGCCGGTGGCCGCGCGCTTGCGGGCCTTCTCCTGCTTCAGCGCCTCGATCTTCTCCGCAGCCTCACGGGCTCGCTGCGCCTTGTCGCGGGCCCGCGCCTCGGCGACGCTCGGCTGGCGCGGTTTGGCCGTGGCCGGGTCCTGCCACCGGACAGATCCGTGGGGAGCTTCCGGCACCGGGCTCGGCTGGAATTCGGGATTGGGATTCGGCTGAGGTTCCGGCGTGAAGCTCGACTCGGACCCGGGGGCCGGACCAGGCCCCTTACCGTCAGCGGACGCTTTCCACGGCTGCCTCTCAGCCCCGTTCTCGGGCCCGACAGTCATGCACACCCCCAATTGACGCAACCTGTGAAACAGCATAAGGGTGACCGCCTCGCAAAGCGGCCGTTGGCGCTGGTTCCGTGGGGTAAAAGTCCGCCGGCCGCGGCCGTCCGCGCACCGTCAACGCGCGGCGAGTGACGGCCAACCGATCTCCTGCTCGAGCTCGAAAGCCAGCGCCAGCAGTGTGGCCTCCTGCCCCGCCGCCGCACCGAACATCATGCCGACCGGCAGGCCCGACGCGGACTGGGCCAGCGGCAGCGACACCGCCGGCGCACCACTGGCGTTCTGCAGCGGCGTGAAGCCGACCCAGTCGATCAGCCGCGACATGACCTGGTCGTAGTCCGCGGTCGGGTCCAGGTGTCCGATGGGTGGCGTGACGTCACTGAGGGTCGGCGTCAGCACCACGTCGTAGTCACGGGCCAGCCGTGCCGGGATGCGCCGCGACGCGGACAGCCGCGCGATGGCGGCCGGTACGCGGTGCAGGTTACGGGCGGCCTTCCGTTCCAGACCGAGGGTCAGGTTGTCCAGCTTGGTGCGGTCGAAGCTCGGACCGAAGGCGTGCTTGCCGCCGCGAACCAGGGCAAAGGCGAGGAAGGCCCAGTAGAGCAGGAAGTCATCGCGGAACCGCTCGGGTGCCGGGTTGCCGATCTCGGTGACCCGGTGCCCCAGCTCTTCCAGCCGGGCTGCGGTCTTCATGGTCAGCTCCCGGATCTCAGGGCTGGCGTCACGGCCGATCGAGCTGCTGCACACCGCGATACGCAGCCGGCGCTGCCCGGGCGCGGTGACGTCGCCGATGGCGGGCAATTTCGGGTTGCGATAGACGCGTTCGGCCTCCCGGTAGAACGCCGCGGTGTCCCGGACGCTGCGGGTGAGGACACCGTTGGCGACGATCTGCAGCGGCATCCGGGTCTCGCGGTCCAGCGGCAGCCGGCCACGTGTGGGCTTGAGACCGACCAAGCCGTTGCAGGAAGCGGGGATTCGGATGGAACCGCCGCCGTCGTTGGCATGCGCGATGGGCACGACGCCGGCCGCGACGAACGCACCCGACCCCGACGACGACGCCCCCGCGGTCACCGTGGTGTCCCACGGATTGCGCACCGGTCCCAGACGTGGATGCTCGGCCGAGGCGCTGAAACCGAATTCAGACATCTGTGTCTTGCCGAGCGCCACCAACCCGGTCGACAAGTACAGGCGCGCCCACTCCCCGTCCGCCGGCACCGGCCGGGGCGCCCAGGCGTCGGTACCCTGCATGGTCGGCCAGCCACCGACCGCGACGTTGTCCTTGATGAACGTGGGGACACCGTCGAAGAAGCCGCCGAATGGTCCATCGAATCTGCTTCGCGCGCTTGTCCTCTCGGCCGCCTGCTCGAAAGCCTCGTAAGCCATGCCGTTCAGCTCCGGCTGCGCCTTTTCGGTACGGGCGACGGCCGCCTGCACCACCTCGGCCGCCGACACCGCGCCGCCGCGGATCGCGTCGGCGACACCCACCGCGTCGAGTTCACCGAGGGCGTCGTCACCGAATGTGCTGATGCGTGTCATGGGCGCGACGTTAACAGCGCCGCATCTGCTTGCCCAGAGCCATCGGGCGCCTTACCCCCGTATTTCACGTTGTGAGCCCCGACACCGACTTTGTCAGCCAGTGCGCGCGCGGTGTAAACACCCAGTTTCCCGGGCGTAACTTTCCATTTGGACTAGTGCCATATGGAAGTAACTGGTGCTAACTTTCGTCCACCCGGCTGCCGCAGGTCGCGGACCGGTCCGGTCATCGGCGCCCGCAACTGACCTGCCTGCCTGATGCACTGCATCCCCGGCGATCCCGACCGATTCGACAGGACATGCTTCATGACTACCGAGCAATCCCTAGACGAAGTTCACGACCACCCGACAGCCGGTGCGCGCGTCGGGCCATGGTCGCGCTTCGTCACCTGGGCCGGCCAGGACACCATCGAGGACTTCTCACTTCGCTACGCGCCCAAGTCTTTTCGCAAATGGTCGCCCATGGCGTGCGCCGTGGCCGCCTTGGGCGGCATCGCATACCTCGCCGACTACTCCATCGGCGCCTCGATCGCCGTAACCCACGGTTCGGCCAGCGCCGTCGTCGCGATCCTGGTAGCCGCGGTCACCATCTTTCTCACCGGCATCCCGATCGCCTACTACGCGGCCAAGTACAACATCGACATGGATCTGCTCACGCGCGGAGCGGGTTTCGGGTACTTCGGCTCGACGCTGACCAGCCTCATCTACGCCAGCTTCTGTTTCATCTTCTTCGCGCTCGAAGGCTCGATCATGGCGCAGGCCATGAAGCTGGCGTTCGGTATCCCGTTGGCGCTGGGCTACATCATCGGCTCACTGATCATCATTCCCCTGGTGCTCTACGGCATGACCGCCCTGGCGAAGTTCCAGGTCTGGACCCAGCCACTATGGCTGATCCTGTTCGTCGCGCCCATCGCCTTCATCGCGACCGCCGATCCGGCGGGCTTCCACGGGTTCCTCAGTTGGGCCGGCAACGGCGGCAGCGAGCGGGTGACGGCCATCGGAGTCGGCGCGGGTGCCGGCGTGGCACTGTCGCTCATCGCGCAGATCGGTGAACAGGTGGACTATCTGCGCTTCATGCCCGAAAAGTCGGAGACACCCCCACTGCGGTGGTGGGGCGCGGTACTCGCCGCCGGACCGGGCTGGGTGATCCTCGGTGCGGCCAAACAGATTTGCGGTGCCTTCCTCGCCTTCTACGTCGTCGGAAAGGTCGGTTTCGCCGCCGCGACCGAACCCATCGAGCAGTTCCTCGGAGGCTTCGGTTCCGTCATCCACAACGATGTCTTCGCCCTGGCGTTGGCCACCTTGATGGTGCTGCTGTCGCAGGTGAAGATCAACGTCACCAACGCGTACTCGGGCTCGTTGTCGTGGTCGAACTTCTTCAGCCGCATCCTGCACGTGCACCCGGGCCGAGTGGTGTACCTCGGTCTGCACATCGCCATCGCGTTGGCGCTGATGCTCAGCGACATGTTCGCCGTGCTCAACACCATCCTGGGGTTCTACTCCAACGTCGCCATCGCCTGGGTCGGCGCGATCGTCGCCGATCTGGTGATCAACAAGCCGCTGCTCAAACTCAGTCCGTCCTACGTCGAATTCAAACGTGCCTACCTCTACAGCATCAATCCGGTCGGATTCGTCTCCATGCTCGTGGGTTCGGTGTTCTCGATCATGGCCTTCTATCACGCTTTCGGTGATTTCCTCGCGGCCTGGTCGCCGTACCTGGCGCTGACGCTGGCCTTCGTGCTGTCCCCCGTGATCTGCATCGCGACCAAGGGCAAGTACTACCTGGCGCGCCGCAATCCGCTTCGCGAAGAAATCGAGAAGGAGCCGCTGTGGGCGGGACAGACACTGCTGGACGTCGTCGACCAGAGGCGGTACGAATTGCCGGACATGGTGCACGACTGCCCTTTTCATCACGGCACCGTGTCGTCGCTGACCTGCACGCTCACGAAAGACTGCCATGACATGTGCAAGAAGGAGGGGTACACCGATTCGATGACAACCGACCTGCTGAAAACTGCGGCCACACCGCAATCGAGCTGACGAACTGCCATGACCCCGCCCGGATCACCGGACGGGGCCATGGCAGCCGGTCACGAGGTCAGCTCGACGATCACGTTGAATTCGAGTTGGTCGGCGCTGGCGAGGTACACGGGTTGACGAGTATGAGCACCATGCATGACGACCTCGCCGCGTGGCCCCTGGTAGGCGACGTTGCCGCGCGCCCGGTCGATCGCGGCCACCTCCAGGCTGCCGGCGGTCTGAGCCAGTGCCGTCAGCAACAGCAGTCCCTCGTAACAGGATTCACCGATGTTGTTGAGCGCAGGGGCCGCACTGCCGAACCGTTGCACGTAGTGCGAGCCGAATCCCATGTTCACCTCGGTGGGCAGGCTCTCGAAATAGCCGCACGCGGTATACAGGCCGGTGGTCGCCCCACTTCCGCTGGCGGACAACACATCCTCACCGATCATCAACGACAGTCGCACGACACTCTGGTCCAGGCCGGCCCGGGCAAAGGCCCGGTTGAACGCGGCGTTGTCCGCACCCACCATCAGCACCAGCACGCCGTCGACCTCCGAGCTGCCGATGACATCGAGCATGGGGCCGAAATCCCGTCCACCCAAGGGAACAAACGCCTCACCGACGAACTCGACGCCGGACCGCCACATGTACTCCTTGGTCACCCGGGCGGTCTGCCGCGGCCAGATGTAGTCGTTGCCGACGATGCACCAGCGCTTGAGCCCGAGGTTCTCGCGCAACCACGACAGCGCCGGAAAGAGTTGTTGCTCAGGCGTTTCCCCCACCATGTACACGCCGTCGGCGCTCTCTCCGCCCTCATAGAAAGTGGTGTACACGTAGGGCACCCGGCCGGCCGTCTGCGGGGTGATGACGCGCCGTGCGTTCGACAGATGCCACCCCACCACCGCGTCGATCCGCTGCTCGGACACCAGGCGGCCCAACCGGTTCGCCAGGTCATGCAATGGCGCCCCGGCGTCGACCGGATGAATCCGCACCGGCCGGTCCAGGATGCCACCGGCTGCGTTGATGTCCTCGGCAGCCAGCTCGGCGCTCGCCTCGCACGACGGTCCGAACATCCCGGCCGGGCCGCTCAACGGCACCACGAGCGCGATATCGACCACGTCCCGGTCGGCGCGCGCGGGAACCGTCGCAGGATTCGGATCCACTATCACCTCACCTTGGGAGACCAGCCCAGTTCCGCCACACCGATCACGATGACCACGACGTCCATCGCCCGGGTGACCAGAATTCATTTTGAACATACCTGCCGATCACTGCTGTTTCACGGCGAGATGACGGCTCCCGCCACGGTAGGCTTGGCGCCACCATGGACATGAAGCCCGGCGCCCGTGCCGACACCGTCGAGGAGCTCGCTCGACTGGTGAAGTCGGTCGCCTTCGAACTCGACCGTGTCGTGACCGACCACCTGGCCGGTTTGACGGTGCGTCAGTGGCACGTGCTGGCCACGCTCGAAGGCGGCGTCGGAAAGCCCATGACGGCGCTGGCCGAGGTGACACTGCTGCCCGGTCCGAGCCTGACCCGGCTCATCGACGGCATGGTCGACGACAACCTGGTGCTGCGCAAGGCCGATGTGGTCGATCGCCGACGGGTGCTGGTCTACCAGACCCGACGCGGCGGTGCGCTGTACCGTCAGATTCGCGAGCGCCTCAACAAGTCCGATCAGCTGGCCGCGCTGTGCACGTCAACGTCTCTGCAGCCGGACGCACTGACCGAAATACTGAGCACGCTGCAGCGGCCGGGTTCCCCGGCCAATCTCCGCGGCTGACCACAGTACCCGCCAAACAGCCAGTCCCCCAATCAAATCGAGGAACTGGCTGTCGGCTACGGGATCAGAAGCTGGCGTGCGGTGCGCCCATTCCGGGATCGATCTGGTACGGCCCCGACGCGGACGGCGCCACCGGGAAATCGAAGATCGCCGTCGGGATGTACACCGTCGCACAGGAATTCGGGATGTCCACCACGCCGGAGAGCCGCCCCTCGATCGGCGCGGACCCGAGCAGCAGATAGGCCTGCTCCGGGCTGTACCCGAACTTCGTGAGGTAGTCGATGGCGTGCAGACATGCCCGCTGGTAGGCGAGATCCGAGTCGAGGTACTTCTGCTCGCCATCGAGTGTCACCGAGGTGCCGGAGAAGGCCAGCCATTCCGAGTACTGCGGATCGGTGTTGCCGGGCATGAAGATCGCGTTCTCATGCACACCGTAGGTGTCCATGCCGCCCTTGATCAGATCGACGTGCAGGTCCAGGAAACCGCCCATCTCGATGGCCCCGCAGAACGTGATCTCGCCGTCGCCCTGCGAGAAGTGCAGGTCGCCGAACGACAGGTTCGCACCCGGGACGAACACCGGGTAGAAGACCCGGCTGCCCTTGGTGAGGTTCTTGATGTCCTGGTTTCCGCCGTTCTCGCGGGGCGGCGCGGTCCGTGCGGCTTCGGCGGCCGCCTTGGTGAACGCGTCGCCGCGCAACGAACCGAGGATGGCGTCCTGCGGTTCGGGCGGTAGCGCCAGGGGTGGCACGCGGTCGGGATCGGTGGCGATCAACGCGCCCTCGCGGGCGTTCCACTTCGCCAGCAGGGCCGCCGACGGTGCCGTGCCCATGAGGCCGGGATGCACGATGCCGGTGTACTTCACGCCGGGCACATGCCGCGAGGTGGCCTGCTGGCCGGAGAAATCCCAGATCGCCTTGTACGCGTCGGGGAACTGATCGGTGAGGAACCCGCCGCCGTTCTGCTTGGCGAAGATGCCGGTGTATCCCCAGCCCTGCCCCGCCAGCGGTCCCGAATCCTCCTGCGGGATGGGACCGACGTCGAGGATGTCGACTATCAGTAGGTCACCCGGCTCGGCGCCCTCGATCGCAAACGGCCCGGACAGGCAGTGCACGCCCTTGAGCGGTGCGTTGAGGATGTCCTCGGCCGAATCGTCGTTGTGGATGGCACCGTCGAACCACTCCCGGCAATGCGCCCGGAAGCTGTCACCCGGCTTGACGGTGACGGCGGGCGGGATATCCGGGTGCCAGCGGTTGTGACCGACCAACTGCTGGTCGGTGAACTTCTTCGTCGAATCCAGGGGGAACAGCAATTCCGGCACATTGACCTCCGTAGCGACACCAACACTTACTTCCGTATGGAAGTATTCAATAGCGAAGGTGTCTCGTCTGCGGATCGGGCAAGTTACATCCGGATGACGTTGCCGGAGAGGGCTTATGGTGTCGTTGTGCCTACCTACGTATTCCGGTGTGGACGGGGTTGCCCGGACTTCGCCGAACAGCATTCGATGGCGACCGCGCCCGCCGATACCCCCTGCCCGAGCTGCAGCGGCCAGGCGAGGCGCCGCATCGGAGCGCCCGCGCTGGGCGTCGGCAACTCGACGGGCATGCGGGTGCAGGACGCGACCCGCGCGACGGCAGACAGCCCGGACGTCGTCCGCAGCCCGCCCGGGAGTCGCCGCCGCGCGCCGCTGACCGCGAATCCGTTGCACCGCAAACTCCCCCGGCCTTAGCCGCAGAAAAGCAAAACCCCGCGCACTCCGGGATCGCCGGGTTTGTGCGCGGGGTTTTGTCAGTGAGCAGCGGGTGTGCTGCCCAAGTTTTTTACTGCTGGCCGACCTCGAACCGCACGAAGCGGGTCACGGTGACGCCGGCCTCGTCCAGCAGGGCCTTCACGGTCTTCTTGTTGTCGGACACCGACGGCTGGTCGAGCAGCACGACGTCCTTGTAGAAGCCGGTGACGCGGCCTTCGACGATCTTCGGCAGTGCAGCCTCGGGCTTGCCCTCTTCCTTGGCGGTCTCCTCGGCGATGCGACGCTCGTTGGCGACCAGGTCGGCGGGCACGTCCTCACGGGTGAGGTACTTGGCCTTCAGCGCGGCGATCTGCAGCGCGACCGCGTGAGCGGCCTCTTCCGAAGCACCGGTGTACTCGACCAGCACACCCACGGCAGGCGGCAGGTCCGCGGCACGCTTGTGCAGGTAGGTCTCCACGGTGCCGTCGAAGTAGGCAGCACGACGCAATTCGAGCTTCTCGCCGATCTTCGCAGACAGGTCCGCGACCAGCTGCTCGACGGTGGTGCCGTCGACCGTGGCGGCCTTGAGGGTCTCCACGTCGTTGGCCTTGGCCGTGACAGCAGCGGTGAGGATCTGATCCGCGAGAGCCTGGAATTCGGCGTTCTTGGCGACGAAGTCGGTCTCGGAGTTCAGCTCGATGAGGGCGCCGTCCTTGGCGGCGACCAGGCCCTCGGCGGTGGCGCGCTCAGCGCGCTTGCCGACGTCCTTGGCACCCTTGATGCGCAGGACCTCGACGGCCTTGTCGAAGTCACCCTCGGTCTCAACCAGTGCGTTCTTGCAGTCGAGCATGCCGGAGCCGGTGAGCTCCCGCAGTCGCTTTACGTCAGCAGCGGTGTAGTTAGCCATCTCAGCTTTCTGTGGTGGTGGTTTCGGTGGCGGCAGCCGGCGAATCCGCCGGAGACGTCACAGTCTCGGCTCCTGCCGTGGCCCCGGCGAGCAGCTCCTGCTCCCACTCGGCAAGCGGCTCGGCGCCTTCGGCCTCGGTCTTGGCACCCGAGCGGGCCTGCAGACCCTCGGCAACCGCGGAGGCGATCACCTTGGTCAGCAGCGCGGCGCTGCGGATGGCGTCGTCGTTACCCGGGATCGGGTAGTTGACCTGGTCGGGATCGCAGTTGGTGTCCAGGATCGCGAGGACCGGGATGCCGAGCTTGATGGCCTCGGAAACGGCCAGGTGCTCCTTGTTGGTGTCGACGACCCAGATGGCCGACGGAACCTTCTGCATGTCCCGGATACCGCCGAGGCTGCGCTCGAGCTTGTTCTTCTCACGCGTCAGCATGAGGATTTCCTTCTTGGTGCGACCCTCGAAGCCACCGGTCTGCTCCATCGACTCGAGTTCCTTCAGGCGCTGCAGGCGCTTGTGAACGGTCGAGAAGTTGGTGAGCATGCCGCCCAGCCAGCGCTGGTTGACGTAGGGCATGCCGACGCGGGTGGCCTCGTCGGCGATGGACTCCTGGGCCTGCTTCTTGGTACCGACGAAGAGCACGGTGCCGCCGTGGGCAACGGTCTCCTTGACGAATTCGTACGCCTTGTCGATGTAGGTCAGCGTCTGCTGCAAGTCGATGATGTAGATGCCGTTGCGGTCGGTGAAGATGAACCGCTTCATCTTGGGGTTCCAGCGACGGGTCTGGTGCCCGAAGTGTGCGCCGCTGTCCAGCAGCTGCTTCATGGTCACTACGGCCATGGTGGTGCCTCACTTAGTTATCGGTTGCCGTCCGGTATCGGGTGATCCCGGACCCTGGCGTCTGCTGCGTGCCGGACCCAACTCGGTTGTCCGAGGTGGGACCGCCCGGCATGCGGTAGCGACCCGAGATCGAGCCGCTGTGCAGGCGCGCGAAGTCAACCCACGAATGCGGATTGCAGGTGGAAGTTTACACGCTTCCCAGGGTGCTCTTGTCCACAGTGCGCCGGTTATCCACAGATCGGGGTTCCGGGGGTGCAAAGGCCTCGGCCGGAACGCTGAACTGGGGTGATGCGAATCAGCCTGCTCGTGGTGCTCGTCACTGTGTGGTCGACCGGCGTGGCGCATGCCGCCGACGACCGGCTGGACTGGCCGCTACGCCCGCGACCGGCCGTCGTGCGCACCTTCGACGCACCGCAGCCCAACTGGCAGCGCGGGCATCGGGGCGTCGACCTCGCGGGGGCTGCCGGCCAGACGGTGTACGCCGCTGCCCCGGGCACCGTGGTGTTCGCCGGGGAGCTCGCGGGCCGGACGGTGGTGTCGGTGGCGCATCCGGGTGGGCTGCGGACGAGCTACGAGCCGGTCCGCGCGGCGGTCCGGCCCGGCGCCGTCGTCGCGGCCGGCGCCGTCCTCGGCACGCTGGTGGCCGGGCATCCCGGGTGCACCAGCTGCCTGCACTGGGGCGCGATGTGGGGTGCGGCGTCCAATGCCGACTACGTCGATCCCCTGGGCCTGCTCGCCGACACCCCGATCCGCCTCAAACCCCTCTCCCCTTGACCGCGAGCGGGCGTGTTTGTACGGCAACACGCCGCAAACTCCGTGCAGAATGCGCACTTTCGTCGGCCGCGAGCGGCCCCGAAGTGCCCGCGGGGTTGGTCAGGCGCGGGGGTGGGCCTGGTCGTGGACGGCGCGCAGCCGTGCCACCGTGACGTGCGTGTAGAGCTGAGTGGTCGCGAGCGACGAATGGCCCAGCAGCTCCTGCACCACCCGCAGGTCGGCGCCACCCTCGAGCAGATGGGTGGCCGCGCTGTGTCGCAGCCCGTGCGGCCCGATGTCGGGGGCACCGGCCACCGCCGAGATCGTCTGGTGCACGACGGTCCGGGCCTGGCGGGGATCGAGACGCCGCCCCCGTGCCCCCAACAGCAGTGCCGGGCCCGACGCCGGGACCGCCAGCGCGGGGCGGCCGTCGGACAGCCAGGCCCGCAGCGCCTTGAAGGCCGGCTCGCCGAAGGGCACCGTGCGCTGCTTGTCGCCTTTACCCAGCACCCGCAGTACCCGCCGGCTCTGGTCGACGTCATCGATGTCGAGGCCGCACAGTTCACTGACACGGATGCCGGTGGCATACAGCATCTCGACGATCAGCCGGTCCCGCAGGGCCATCGGATCACCTTGCTCCGCACCGGAGTTCGCCGCGGCCATGGCATCGACGGCCTGGTCCTGACGGAGCACCGCCGGTAGCGCACGACGGGCCTTGGGGGTCTGCAGCCGCGCGGCCGGGTCGGTCTCGAGCAGGCCCCGCCGCACGGCCCAGGCGGTAAAGGTCTTCACCGACGACGTCCGCCGCGACAACGTCGTCCGCGCCACGCCTTGTCCGGCCTGTTCGGCGAGCCAGGACCGCAGCATCGGCAGGGTCAGGTCCGCGATGGTCGCGTCGTCGCCGAGGAATTCACCCAACGACCGCAGGTCGCCCCGGTAAGCGCGCCTGGTGTGCTCCGAACGGCCGCATTCGAGTTCGAGGTACTGGTCGAACTCATCGAGAACCGCCGGGTGCACTCCCCTACGTTCGCAGAGCCGTCACGCGATCGCCCGTCACGCCACCCGTCGGTGGCCGAGCTGTGATCTCACACCTCGACGCGGCGCAGCGCATCCGGCGTCAGGTCGGCCAGCGAACGGTAGCCGTCGATGGCCATGGTCAGGTCGGTCTCCGCCAGCAGGGACCGCACCACGTGGACGACGCCGGCGGTGCCGGCCAGTGCCATCCCATACGCGTAGGGCCGCCCGATACCGACGGCGGTCGCGCCGAGGGCGAGGGCCTTGACGACATCGGCACCGGTCCGGACACCGGAGTCGAACAGCACCGGCAGACCGTCGGCCGCCGCGACGACGCCGGGCAGGCAGTCGATGGCCGGAATTCCGCCGTTGGCCTGCCGGCCACCGTGGTTGGAGCAGTAGATGCCGTCGATCCCGGCATCGCGGACACGGCGTGCGTCGTCGGGATGACAGATGCCCTTGACCAGCAGCGGCAGCTTCGTCAGCGAGCGCAGCCAAGGCAGATCATCCCAGGTCAGCGGGTTGCCGAAGTCCTGCACCCACTGCATCACCACGCCCTGCGGGTTCTGTTCGGGCGGCGCGGGCAGCTTGGCCCGGAACACCGGATCGCTCGTGTAGTTCGAGAGGCAGTGACCACGCAGCTGCGGGAAGTTGGCCGTCGACAGGTCGCGGGGCCGCCAGCCGGGCACCCAGGTATCGAGGGTGACGACGATGCCCTGGTACCCGGCCGCCTCAGCCCGGCTGACCAGGCTGGCCGCCAAATCCCGGTCCTTCGGGGTGTACAGCTGGAAAAAGCCTGGGGTGTCACCGAATTCGGCGGCTACATCCTCCAGCGGATCGCTGGTGAGCGTCGAGACCATCATGGGCACGCCGGTCTGGGCGGCGGCCCGCGCGGCGTGCAGGTCACCGTGGCCATCTCGCGCGCAGATGCCCATGACGCCGATCGGCGCGAGGAACAGCGGCGACGGTAGCTGCAGGCCGAACAGGTCGATGGTCAGATCCCGCTCGGTGGCCCCGACCAGCATGCGCGGCATGAGGCCCCAGCGCTCGAAGGCGGTGACGTTGACGCGCTGGGTCCGCTCGTCACCGGCGCCGCCGGCGACGTACGACCAGATCGACGGCGGCATCGCGGCCTGGGCACGCTCCTCGAGTTCCGCGAACGAGATCGGCAGCGTCGGGACGACACCGCCCAACCCCTGCAGATAGATCTCGAGTTGGTAGTCACCGAACGCCATCAGGCCCGCCCTTCCGTTGCAACTTCGGCTGAGGATCGCACATTAGCGTCGGCGTCCGCCCGGGCTTTCCGGCCATGCCTTTTCGGCCTATGCCTCGGCTTCGGCCTTCGCCAGCTCCGCCTTCCACTGCCGGAAGGTCTCCTCGGTGCGGCCGCGGCGCCAGTAACCGGAGATGGACGCCCATTCGGCACTGACGCCGCGCTCCTTGCGCAGGTACGGCCGCAGGTTGTGCATGACGGTCTGCGCCTCGCCGTGCACGAACACCTGGACCTGGCCGGGCAGCCAGTCGGCCGCCCGGACCGCCGCGATGAGCGGCGCATTGTCCCCCGCCTGGTCGTCTGGCACCAGGTCGGCGCGGCCGCCGCGGTGGATCCACTGGATCTTCACGCCTGCGGGCGCGGCCAGATCCAGCTCGTCGTCGGGCCCGTCGACCTCGATGAAGGCCTGGCCGATCGCGTTGGGCGGCAACGCTTCCAACGCCGTGCTCAGCGCCGGCAGCCCGGCTTCGTCGCCGGCCAGCAGATGCCAGTCCGCGGCCGGGTTCGGAGCGTAGGCCCCGTTCGGGCCCATGAGATACGCCGGGTCACCAGGCGCCAACGACGCCGCCCACGGC
Organism: Mycolicibacterium sp. CBMA 226; assembly: GCF_009729075.1. Classification (GTDB taxonomy): domain Bacteria; phylum Actinomycetota; class Actinomycetes; order Mycobacteriales; family Mycobacteriaceae; genus Mycobacterium. The sequence goes on from NZ_VTGY01000007.1 coordinate 67,071, forward strand.
CCTGCCACACCGGTATCGCCGTGCACCACGAAGTCGACGGTGAGTTCGCGCTGCTCGACGTCGACGTGCCGCACGGTGTAGGTCCGCACCGTCGGGCGCTGGTCCGCCGACAGCTCATCGAAGCTGTCCAGGGTCAACGGCTGCGGCAAGCCGGCCACCTGGACGCCCGCGGGCACGATGACGAACTTGACGTAGGAATCTGTGAATTCCTTGGGGCTGAAGGTGTCGAACCCGTTGCCGCCGAACACAACACGAATCATGTGCGGGGTCAGACGCTGGGTGCGCAGTACTTCGAACGTATGTATCGGACGGCCTGCCACGTCTCGACTATACGAGCGGCGCGCCCGCCGTGGTGGGCTACCTGGCCAGTACCGCTGCGGTGTACTTGGGCTTCCAGTCGGAGGTCAGTAGCACACCGACATTCGACTCGAGATCGTCGCGCTTGGTCGTGTCGGTGTCGCGCACCGCGAAGATGAAGGCGGGTCCACTCCAGTCTGACTTGGCCAATTCTGACAACACCTGCAGGATTTGTCGGGCCTGTTCGTCCTGGCTGACTCCCCGAGCCTCTGGCGAGGAAGTCGGGGCACCGAATTCGGTCATCCAGATCTTCTTGTCGCCGTCACCGTTGGCGACCATCAAGTCGTGCACACGAGCCAGATCCGACCATCCGTTGTCACCGTCTTCGGCAATACCGCCCGGGAACACATAGGGGTGCATCGCGGTGGCGTCGAAGAAGTTCCGCGCACCGTTGGCGTACATGTCGGCGACGAATGTCGTCGGTGCGTCGGGCCCGGTCGCGCGGCTCAGACCGGCGGCGATGACGGTGGCGTCGGGCTGAATCGCCTTGATCCTCGGATAGACCGCCTTCAGCAGCGCGGTGTACACCGCCGCGCGGTTGGTGGTGAATCCGAAGAACAGCGGCAGGTTCGGCTCGTTCCAAATCTCCCAGTCGGTGATGCGGTCGCGATAGCGCTCCACGACGGCGCCGACGAAGTCGGCGTAGTCCGCCGGGTTCACCGGCGGCGCACTGAAATACGCGCCGGGTGCCCGGGCCCATTCCGGGGTGTACGCGATCAGCCCGAGCACCTTCAAACCGCGCTTCGTGGAGCCGTTGACCCAGTGGTCGACGTAGTGCCAGTTGTATTGCCCCTTGACAGGCTCGACGACGTGCCAGTCGATCAGCACTCGCATCCGGCCGGCCCGCGTGCGCGCCACGGCGTCGAGTTCCCGGTCCGCGTCGGCATCACTCATCCACGACTGCGGAGCCCCGACACCGAACCCGTACCCCGCCGCGGGCACCACCGGCATCGCGACGGGCGACGGACGCAGCCACAGGCAACCGCCGGCCGTCAGCGCGCCGACCAGCCCGACGACGACCGCAAGTCGACGAAACGAGCTGGTTGTACGGCTGGCCATGACAGCGAACGTACCTCAGGTAATTGTGAATCCCATTGCCGCTGTTTGCGTCTGACCCGAACGCGGGGGGGTGCCCGACGTCACGCACGGGCACCAAGTGCCGGCCGGCTCACACAAGGGGTGCTACGCCATCGAGACCTGGAAGTGGCCGCTGACAGATTTGGTGCGCTTCCTCGGCAGGCAATCCGAACAGTCGTAATACGTCTTCAGTGACCCGATCCGCGGCCGCCGCGTCGTCGCGTTCGGGCTCTTGTTGCAGGAGCTTGCCGAGACCGAGAAGTGCCCCGGCAGCGACAGCCATGGCCAATTTGGGATCGTCAACGGCGAATCGGCCGGCGGCGACGCCGGCCGCGATGTCCCGTAACGCGCGTGGGCCCAGGCCGCGGTCTGAACCCATGAGGCTGAGGCCGTTGACCAGCAGGATCTGACTCTCCTGCGGGCGGCGCCGAAACAGCCGGCCGGTCATCCGAAAGCTGCAGGCAAATTTTTCGGCCGGGTCGTCGATCGACTCGGTGAGTCGATCGAGCAGCGCGCCGTGGTTGTCGAGCACGTCGGCCACGGCCGCCTCGAACAGCGCTTCTTTGCTGTCGAAGTGGTTGTAGAACGAACCCATTCCGACGTCCGCCGCCTGCGTGATTTCCAGGACCGGCACATTGAGTCTGCCCTCGGCGATCAGCGCCTGCGCCGCCTGGATCAGCGCCGCGCGGGTGCGCTGTTTCCGCCGTTCCAGGCGGTTGACCGGTTCATCCTGCAATGCGCTCACCCGTCGAGAATAGCAGATCTATCAGTTTTGAGGATTTCGTCAGAACCTCTTGACTGAGCGCCACGTCGCATGTGACGATTTCGTCAGAACGAAAGGTGGTCAGGGATGAACGACCTGGTCGGCGCACACAACGAGCTCCACAGCGAGCAGGGCGCCCGGAAAGGCGAGCATTGCGGGCGCTCCCGCAACCCCGTAATCAAGGTGGCCGATATCGCGTGGCTGGAATTCGAGAAGCCGGACCTTCAGCGGGCCGAGGCGTTCGCGGTCGCCTTCGGTTTCGCCACCTCGCTACGGACTGACGATGAACTGCACCTGCGTGGCAGCGATTCGACCGCGCCATGCGTGATCGTGCGTCGCGGCACCCGGAGCCGGTTCCTCGGGGTCGCGTTCGCCGCTGCCGACGAAGCGGACCTGCTGCGACTGGCCACCGCGACCGGTGCACGGACCAGGCCGCTGCCCGCGGCCATCGGCGGCATGGCGGTCGATCTGATCGACCCGAGCGGTGTGCCGGTGCACGTGGTGGCTGGAATGCACGCCTTCGACGCGTTGCCATCGCAGACTCCGCACCGCTACAACATGGGACACGAGATTCACCGCATCAACGTCACCCAACGCCCGCGTCGGGAACCGACCACGGTGCAACGGATCGGTCACCTCGTCATGCAGTCGACGAAATACCTCGAGACGCTGAACTGGTATCTCGACACCCTCGGCATGATCGTCAGCGACTTCCTGTACTTCCCTGGACAGCGCGAGCGTGGGCCGACCATGAGCTTCATCCGATGCGACAGAGGTGCGACGCCCGCTGATCACCACACGCTGGCGCTGGCCCTCGGACCACAGAACCGCTATGTGCACTCGGCCTATCAGGTATGTGATCTCGATGCGCTGGCCGCCGGCGGCGAATATCTCACGGCGCAAGGCTATTTCCGGTCCTGGGGAATCGGACGCCACATCCAGGGCAGTCAGCTCTTCGACTACTGGCGTGACCCTGATGGCTTCATGGTCGAGCACTTCACCGACGGCGACCTGTTCGACTCGACCCTGCAACCGGGTTGGGCACCGTTCACCGCCTCGGGCCTGGCCCAATGGGGACCACCGGCGAGCAAGGACTTCCTCGGCACCAACCCGAAATCCCTACCGCACGAAGCACAGTCGATCTTCGCAGCCCTGCGAGGCGACAACGAATTCGATATCAACCGCCTCATCGGCCTGCTGAAAGTAGCGAACTCATGACCATCTCAATCCTGCGCACCGCCGACGCCTGGTGGGTGCACACCGCCACCGGTGCCGCCAAGATCGCCACCGACGCCACCACGACCGGCGCACTGCTGGCCGACCGCGCCGCCATCGAGGCTGCCGCCTCCGACACCGCCACGGTGCCCGTCGACAGCCTCGACCTGCTCTCCCCCGTGACCGCGCCCTGCCGGGTGGTCGCCCAGATGACCAACTTCGCCTCGCATGTCAAAGACGCCGGTATGGACCCAAAAACCATCCCGCTCACCTTTTTTCGCAAGACGTCCGGTTCCATCAGTGGGCCATTCGACGACATCGTCAAGCCGCAGCACGTCAAGTTTCTCGACTACGAGGTGGAGATCGGCCTGGTCATCGGACGCGAGTTGCCCGTCGGCACCGAGGTGACCGAGGCGAACCTCGCCGACTATGTCGCCGGCCTGGTCGTCACCAACGATGTCTCTGCCCGGGATATCCAGCTGCCGCAAACGCAGTTCTATGAAGCCAAGTCGTACCCGACGTTCACGCCGGTCGGCCCAGCGCTGGTCTTGTTGACGGCTGACGAGCTCAAGCGGTTCGGCGACCTGCGCCTGGAACTGCGAGTGAGCGGCGAGGTTCGACAAAACATGCTGGTCGATGGCGACATGATCTACAAACCCCTACAGGCACTGCAGTCTCTGGCCCGGTTCCAGCACCTCGATCCCGGCGACCTCGTCTTGACCGGCACGCCTGTGGGTACGGCCTTGAGCGCGCCGCCCAAGCCTCTCGAGATCATCGGATCGCTGCTGCCGCCGGCCATCAAATGGAAGGCGTTCTTCTCGCGCCAAGCCGGTAATCCCAAGTATCTGCAGCACGGGGACGTCGTGGAACTGTCGGTGGCTACCGACGACGGCGCCATCGACCTCGGCACCCAGCGCACCTCGGTGCGGTACGCATGACCGCGGACCTGCTGTGGCCACGCTATGCCACACCGGCCGACCTCGGCGCCATCGAGCGCATCCCACTTGCTGACCGGGGCCTGCCGAACTCGACATATGCGGCGCTGCAGCGCGCCGCCACGCTGTGGCCCGACCGCGCCGCGATCACCGTCATGCCCGACGCTGATCGATGGCGGCAGGCAAGCACGCGGACTTTCAGCGAACTGCTGACAGACGTGCACCGAGCCGCAAATATGTTGCGCCAGAATGGTGTTCAGCGACACACCCCGGTCGCACTGATCAGCCCCAACTGTGATGAGCTGATCACGGCCATGCTGGCCGCTCAGCTCGCGGGCATCGCCGCGCCGGTCAACGGCGCACTGTCGAGCGACCACATCGCCCATCTGGTCGAACGCTCGGGGGCCCGAACGCTGGTGGCCGCCGGCCCCGAACTGGACGAGGCGAGTTGGCGGGCCGCCGAGCATCTGGTGGCTGCCGGGGTGATCGACACCGTCCTCGTGTTGCGCCCCACCGGAGGTCAGGATGCGTCGGCGACCGTTCCCGCGATCGAGGGCGCCACAGTGCGCTACTTCAGCGACTTCCGGCCGGGAGATGACGGTTCGATCTTCGACGGAGAAGCCCCGTCGTCCACGGATCTGGCCGCCCTGTTCCACACCGGCGGCACAACCGGCAAGCCGAAACCGGCCGCCCATACCCATGCCAACGAGGTCACCGACGCCTGGATGATCGCTGCGAACACCATGCTCGACCAGGACGCCGTCATGTTCGCGGGCTTACCGCTGTTCCACGTGAACGCACTCGTGGTGACATTGCTGGCGCCGATGCTGCGCGGCCAGCACGCGGTGTGGGCCGGCCCGCTCGGATACCGGGACCCGGCTCTGTACGCCAACTTCTGGAAAATCGTTGCGCACCATGGCATCAGCGCCATGAGCGCGGTGCCGACCGTCTACGCGGTGCTGTCGCAATGCCCCGTGGACGCCGACATCTCCAGCCTGCGCTACGCGTTGGTGGGCGCCGCAGCGCTGCCGGCGGCGGTTCGCACGGACTTCGAATCACGTACCGGCGTACCCCTACTCGAAGGCTACGGACTGACCGAAGGAACCTGCGCCAGCGTGCGCAGTTTTCCCGACTACCCCCGCCCCGGCGCGGTGGGCCAGCGGTTCCCCTACCAGCAGGTCAAAACGGTCAGAATCGACGACGACGGCCAATGGCACGACCTGCCGGCCGGCGCGGTGGGAAACCTTGCGATCAGCGGGCCCACCGTTTTTCCCGGATACGTCACCGCCCGCACCGCCGACGGCTATGTGCTCGACGGGCTCGGAAAACTGAACGGCGGCTGGCTCGACACCGGCGATCTGGCCTGGGTTGACGGTGACGGCTTCGTCCATCTCACCGGTCGGGCCAAAGACCTCATCATCCGCGGCGGGCACAACATCGACCCGGCGATGATCGAAGACGCCCTCCTGGACCATCCGGACATCACGGGCGCCGCGGCGGTCGGGCGTCCCGACCTCCATGCCGGCGAGGTGCCAGTGGCCTATGTGACTGTGCGTGCCGACGCTGCCGTCACACCGGAATCGTTGCGGCAGTGGGCCACCCAGCACGTCAGCGAGAGTGCGGCCGCGCCGAAATCGGTGATCGTCATCGACACCATCCCGCTCACCGCGGTCGGGAAGCCCTACAAGCCCGCCCTACGCGCCGACGCCACCCGGGGCGCGGTCCGTGACGCGCTTGCCCCTGTGCTCGGCGTCGTCGAGGTCGAGACCGCCGTCGACGACGGTGCCATCGTGGTGACCGTAGTCGTCGACGCCGGCGCTGACACCGACGCCGTTGCCGCGACCCTGGGTCGCTACGCGCTCACGTGGGACATCAAGGAACGATCATGACCGACGGCTCCTCGATGTCATCGACGCTCAAATCCGTTGTGCGCGTGGCCATACCGAGCTATCTACGACGGTACCACAGCCACGAAATCCACATCGACGCCGAGATCCCCGAACCCGCACTGCTCGTCGCCAATCACGGCTTCGGCGGCTTGGTAGACCTCAATGTGCTGGCGATGATCGCCGTACGCGAGAAAGCGGCGCTGCAACGGCCGATCACCGCGCTCGTTCACCAGGTGGCCTGGACAGTCGGCGCTGGCCGCATCGCCGAGTTTCTCGATGGCCGGCCCGCAAGCCGGGAATCAGCAGATGCCGCCTTTGCCGCCGGGCACAACGTTCTGGTGTTTCCAGGCGGCGATGTCGACGCCGGGAAGTCTTGGCGGGACCGCAACCAGGTGCATTTCGATGAGCGCTGCGGGTTCGCCCGCCTGGCCATGAGCCACGGGGTGCCTGTCGTGCCTGTCGTGACGGCGGGCGCCGGCGACTCGTTGTTCGTCGTGTCTGACGGTCGACACCTCGCACGGCGACTGGGCCTACCCCGGCGCCTGCGCATAAAGGCACTGCCCATCAGCGTGACGATTCCGTGGGGACTCAACGTCGGCGTCGCCGGCATGCTCCCCTACGTTGCCCTGCCCACCAAGCTGGTGACCGCGGTCCTGCCCCCGATGACTCCTCACTCCGGGGAAACCGCCGAGGACTTCGCGTCCAGAATCGAGGCCGCCATGCAAGCGCGCCTTGACACTCTCGTCGCCAACCGCAAGCCGATCATCGGCTGATCCGAGTCGAGGACCGAAATGCCAGACCCTGTAACGAAATCCGTGCCCGTTGTCGTCGTCGGAGCGGGGCCGACCGGTGTCACCGCGGCGACGTTGCTCGCCGACTACGGCGTACCCACGCTGGTTCTCGATCGCTGGGAATCGGTCTACCCCCAGCCGCGCGCGGTGCACCTGGACGACGAGATCCATCGCATCCTCGCCCGCCTCGGCGTGGCCGAAGAGTTCGCCGCGATATCCCGACCAGCGCTCGGGTTGCGCTTGCTCGACCAGAACCACCACACGCTGGCACAGTTCGACCGCGACCCGGCCCGCAGCCCGCATGGCTTCCCTCAGGCCAACATGTTCGACCAGCCCGAACTGGAAGAGCTGCTGCGCGCCAACCTGGCCAAGCGCCCAAATGTGCAGCTGCGCGGCAATTCCGAGGTCACCGCCGTCACCCAGCACGAACCCGGCCGCGTGCGGGTGACCTACTCCGACCGTGCCACCGGAACGGAGCACGTCGTCGACACCAGCTACGTGCTGGGCTGCGACGGGGCCAACAGCATCGTGCGAGCCGCCATCGATGCAGCCATGGACGACCTGCGTTTCGAGCAGCGCTGGCTGGTGGCCGACGTGGTCACCGAGGCCGAGCTCGATCAGTGGGATGGTGTGCACCAGGTGTGCGATCCCGTTCGGGCTGCGACGTACATGCGGATCGGGCCCAACCGCTACCGCTGGGAATTTCGGCTGCTGCCTTCGGAAACTGCGGCCGACTTCAGCACGATGGCGACCCTTCGGCCCCTGGTCGCCCCGTGGGTCGGCGATGTCTCCGACGATGAACTCGACCTCGTGCGCGTCACCGAGTACACCTTTCGCGCACAGATCGCCGACAGCTGGCGGGAACACAACGTGTTCCTCCTCGGCGACGCCGCCCACCTCACTCCGCCATTCATCGGGCAGGGCATGGGAGCGGGCTTGCGCGACGCGATGAACCTGGCGTGGAAAGTTGCCGGCGTGATCAACGGAGAGCTACCCGAGGCACTGCTCGCGACCTACGAACAAGAACGGAAACCCCACGCGCGCAGCATGATCGGCTTGGCATTGGCCATGGGGTGGGCCATGACAGCCGGTGGACATGTCGGAAACCTGGTGCGGCGCACCGTCGCACCCCGGCTGCGGTTGATACCCGGGCTTCGCGACAAGCTCACCGACGGCACCACCCCTCGCCTGCACGAGTCGGCATTGGTCGTCAAAAGCCGGACACCCCGCCACCTAGCTGGCACGTTGTGTCCCAACCCCGTGCTGGCCGATGGACAACACCTCGACGCGTTGTTGGGCAACAGCTTTGCGCTCGTCACCACGACGCGTCCGCTGGCATTCCAGTGCGCCGAGCTCGAAGAGCGCGGCATCGTGGTACACGTTGCTGAACCAGGCGGCGAGTTGGAGCGGTGGCTACGCCGCGGACACGCCACCGCCGCTGTCGTCCGGCCAGATCGCACGGTCATGTGCGCGGGCCACGACGTCTGGAAACTGTGTGCGGCCATACCGGGGTCCAGGTCATCCGCTCGGGCACGCAGCACTCAGCCACCCATTCAGACCAGTTAGGCGATCGCTCATGTCGTCCACCGCCGACGCACACACAGACCTGCACCGCACGCAGTCATCCGCTCCCCTGGTGGACGTCCACGCCCACTTCCTCACCGACCAATACGTCGCCACCGCAATCGCTGACGGCATCGAACATCCCGACGGCATGCCGCAATGGCCCTCCTGGAGCGCCGAACAGCACCTTTCACTGATGCAGGACAACGGGATTCGGCACGCCGTCCTGTCGCTCTCCTCTCCCGGCGTGTCGTTCGCGGGGGCGGCCGACGCCCCCGCACTGGCGCGGCACGTCAACGACTTCGCCGCCCGGACGGTCGCCGCGCATCCTGAGCGCTTCTCCTTTTTCGCCTCCCTTCCGCTCCCCGACGTCGATGCCGCCATCAGCGAAGCCATTCGCGCAACCGATATCCATGGGGCGGCAGGTGTCGTACTGATGAGCAACAGCGGCGGACGCTACCTGGGTGACGAATCGCTGGACCCGTTGTGGGAATGCCTCGACAAGCGGCGATCGATCGTCTTCGTCCATCCAACATCGCCACCGGACGCACACGCCGTGTCGCTAGGACGGCCTGCACCAATGATCGAGTTCATGTTCGAGACGACGCGAACAATCACCGACCTGATTTTCGCCAGCGTCGTGAATCGCTATCCGCGCATCCGCTTCCTGATCCCGCACTGCGGTGCCGCCCTGCCGCTTCTCGCCGCACGCATCGAGCTGTTCCGCGGCCTGTGGCCGGCACCCAACGGCGACGCGCCCGGGCCTCTGACGACCGATGCCCAGCTGCAGCGCATGTGGTTCGACACGGCCGGACATCCACTGCCGACCCACGCCGGAGTGCTCCGGAGCGTAGTCGGGCCAAATCGCATCCTTTACGGCAGCGACTACTGCTGGACACCAGCATTCGCCGTCGGCCAACAGATCGCCGCCCTTGACGCCGACCCCGAAACCGACTGGCGGGCAGCAACGTCCGCCAACGCAGAACAGTTCCTTCAGCGCCGATCGTGAGCAACAGCCAACCTCCGCCGTCCTACCGGACGCTCCGCGCGCAATCGTCCACCACCAAGTCCTGAGAGGAACATCAATGCGACGCCCACCCGCCGGCCTGCCCATCTACGAACCCGACATCTACTCTGTCGACGCCATCATCAACCCCTACCCGCACTACCAGAGAATGCGCGAGCTCGGTCCGGTGGTATGGCTGGCGAAGCAACGGACATATGCGGTGCCGCGGTATGCCGAGTGCAAAACGGTGCTGCGCGACGACAAGAACTTTCTGTCGGGCCACGGTGTGGCACTCAATCCGATCACCAACCGAATGTCGCGAGGCACCACGCTCAACAGCGACGGTGTCGAGCACGAACAACGCCGCAAGCGGGTCGCGCACCGCATGCTGCCGCGCGCTCTGCGGGCCATCAGTGACACCGTCGACGACACGGCCCGCAGCGTCGTCGACGCTGCGCTGGCCAAAGGCGATATCGACGGTGTCGGCGACCTCGCGGCCGCGCTACCGTTGGCCGTGGTGCCCGATCTCATCGGTTGGCCGCGCGATCAACGCGATCACCTGATTGCCTGGGCTGGAGCAACATTCGATGTACTCGGTCCACTCAACTGGCAGGCGATCAAAGCGGTACCCAACACCATGCGCATGTTGCACTTCGCCAGGCGCGTGGTTCGTGAGCGCAACGTCATCGAGGGCAGCATGGCACATGAGCTGCTCGCCGCCGCGGACGAAGGCAAACTGGCGCACCACGAATGCCCGCCGCTGCTCGTCGACTACATCGCCCCGTCGATCGATACCACCATGAGCGCCATCGCCAACGCGTTGAGTCTCTTCGCCACCCACCCCGACCAGTGGCAACTGCTCAAGGACGAACCCGCCCTCCTGCCAAACGCCGTCAATGAGATCGTCCGCTGCGAGCCACCGCTGCGCGCCTTTGCACGGTGCACGGCGCAGCAGACTGAAATCGCCGAAATACGAATCCCTTCGGGCGCACGAGTCCTGGTGATCTATGCCTCCGCCAACCGCGACGAACGCGAGTGGGAAAACCCAGAGGTCTTCGACATCCGACGGGATGCCGGCCGTCACGTCGGTTTCGGACACGGTGCCCACGCCTGCGCCGGGCAGGGCCTGGCGCGGTTGGAAACCACCGCAATGTTGCGGGCGCTGCTCGAGCGCGTAGACCGGATCGAGCTGAACGGTACGCCGGCATGGGCGATCAACAACATCATCCGCCGTCACGAACGCCTGCCTCTCAAGCTGATTGCCGCTTAGGTGCGCGCCGTGTCGCGACAACATCGGGTGACTCCAAGGTCACGCCTCACCCAGCCCGTCTGATCCGCCACTGCCCGTCCTGCTTCTCCACCAGACCGCTGATCTCCAGCAGCGCCAGCGGTCCGAGTACGCGTTCGGGAGGTAGCGCGGCGCCGACGGAGATCTGTTCCAGGCTGCGGAAGCCTCGTGCCGGCAGTGCCTCATACACCTGAAGCTGATCAGGGGTCAGGTCATCCAGCGGCGTCTCCGGATGCTCGGGTTCGTCGGCCAGTTCGCCTATCCGGCCGATCAATTCGACGACCTGCTCCGCCCGGTCAACCAGGACCGCGCCGTTGCGGATGAGGACGTGACACCCCGCCGAGGCGGCCGACGTCACCGGGCCCGGCACCGCACACACCTTGCGACCCATCGCATGCGCCCATGCAGCGGTGTTGGCCGCCCCGCTGCGCAGTCCTGCCTCCACCACCACGGTGGCACCGGATAGCGCCGCGGCCAACCGGTTTCGGGTCAGGAACCGGTACCGCGTCGGCCGCTCCCCTGGCGGATACTCGCTGAGCAGGAGTCCCGAGGTAGCCACCCGATGCAGCAGCGCAGAATGCCCGGACGGGTACGGCACGTCGACTCCTCCGGCCAGTACCGCCATCGTGACGCCGTCACTGGCCAGCGCCGCGCGATGAGCCGCGCCGTCGATGCCGTACGCGCCACCAGACACCACCGCAGCGTCGCGTTCCACGAGCCCGGCCGCGATCTCCGCGGTGACATGCTCGCCGTACGACGTGCACGCCCTGGTGCCGACGATCGCCGCCGCACGCTCAGCAAGATCATCGAGCCGCGCCGGGCCGAGCGCCCACAAGACCAGGGGCGGATGGCCGGATGGCCGATCCGTCACCGCCCTGTTCGCGAACGCCACGAACGACAGATACGGCCACTCGTCGTCATCGGGAGTGATCAATCGCCCGCCCCGTCGATCCAGAGTCTCCAAATCACGCGCCGCACAATCGACCTCACGGCGGGCAGCGACACTGCCGGTGAGATCAGGGTCCTCGCGACCGCTCCGGATCATGTCTGCCACCTCGACTGGGCCGCGATCGGCCACCAGTGCCGTCAGCCGCGGGCACGGCGGCTCCGCCACGCGCGACAGATACGCCCACGCCCGCCGTTCCACGTCGTCATCGGTACTCATCGCACATCTCCTTCACGGAAGCCCAACGCCGTACTGACGTCTTCGAGATTGGGTGAATTTCGTCCGGCCAGGTCGGCCAAGGACCATGCGACCCGCAAAGTGCGGTCGACGCCGCGGATACTCAACCGCCCGGAATCGAGCGATTGACGCAGCGGTTTCATCGCGTCCCGGCTTGGCCGGAATTTGCGGCGCAGCACCGGCCCCGGCACCTCCGCGTTGGTCCGGACCCCGACGTCCTGCCACCGCTCGACTGCGGCCGCCCGGGCCGCGGCGACTCGCGCGCGGACAGCAAGGGTGGACTCGGCGCCATGGTCGCCGAACGCCCCGGCGAGGACCGGGTGCATATCGACGCGCAGATCGACCCGGTCCATCAATGGCCCGGACAGCTTGCCCAGATACCGGCGACGGTCGGCCGACGGGCAGACGCAGTCCCTGGGGTTCGGTGGTGCGCACGGGCAGGGGTTGGCCGCCAGGACCAATTGAAACCGGGCCGGATAGCACGCCACGCCATCCCGGCGGGCCAGCCGAATCTGGCCTTCCTCCAACGGGGTTCGCAAGGCTTCGAGAACACTGGTCCCGATTTCGGCGCACTCGTCCAGGAACAGCACGCCGCGGTGCGACCGGCTGATCGCGCCGGGCCGGGCCATCCCCGAGCCGCCGCCGACCAACGCCGAGACAGTGGACGTGTGGTGCGGCGCCACGAATGGCGGCCGGGTGATCAGTGGCGTATCGCCGGTCAGCAGGCCCACTACCGAATGGATGGCGGTGACTTCCAATGCCTCGTCGTCGGTCAGGTCGGGCAGCAATCCCGGAAGCCGTTGGGCCAGCATCGTCTTGCCGATCCCCGGTGGCCCGGTGAGCATCAGGTGGTGGGCGCCGGCGGCGGCGATCTCGACCGCCCACCGGGCCTGGGTCTGCCCCACCACGTCGGCGAGGTCGACGACATCGGCGGCGGGCGGCGCCGTGGTGTCAACCCGCTCGTCCAGCGCGGCCTTGCCGTTGAGCCACGCCTGCATCTGGCCGAGTGTGCGGACGCCCCAGACCTCGATACCGTCGACCAGACTCGCTTCGGCCAGATTCGCCGCAGGCACCACGACGGACGGCCAGCCCTCGCGCTTGGCGGCCATGACGGCGGGCAGCACGCCCTTGACCGGGCGCACCCGACCGTCCAGCGCAAGCTCACCCAGCAGCACCGTCTTCTCGAGTCGCCCCCAGTGCATCTTCAAATGCGCCGACAGGACCGACGCGGCGATCGCCAGGTCGTACATCGAGCCGCCTTTCGGCAATGTGGCCGGCGACAGCCCGAGCGTGAGCCGCGACATCGGCCAGCTGTTGCCGCAGTTGGTGATCGCGGCCCGAACCCGGTCCCGCGACTCCTGTAGTGCCGCGTCCGGCAGGCCGACCAGATGCACCCCGGGCAGCCCCGACGTGATATCCGCTTCGATCTCGACCATGACGCCGTCGAGGCCGCGGATGGCCACCGAGTACGCCCGTCCGAGGGCCATCAGCCGATCCCTTTCAGGTGGACCAGTTCCGGCTCCCGGCCGCCGAGTCGCACGCCGACCACATCGATCCGAACATCAGGCCAGCGCGTGTTCTGCTCGGCCAGCCACACGCCGGCCAACCGACGCAGCCGACGGGCCTTCTCAGACGTCACGGCTTCCTCGATACCGCCGAACTCGGTGGTGGTTCGAGTCTTCACCTCGACGAAAACGACTGCACCGTGGTTCCTTTCAGTGGCGATGACGTCGAGTTCGCCCCACCGGCAGCGCCAGTTCCGGGCCAGGACCGTCATCCCGAGCGAGATCAGGTGGTCGACCGCGAGCTGCTCGCCGAGCGCGCCGATCTCCGCACGGGTCATGCGTGGTGGTGTGTTCATGCCGTCACGGTGGCGGGCGCCACCGACAGGTTGCGGGTCAACAGCGCCGGGATCCCGCGGCCGGCAGACAGTTGTCCACAGTGCGCGATTCATCCACAGGGCCGACCGAAAGACTGATTACTGCCGAAGAACGATCAATTGCCGCCAACGCCCCACCTGCCGAAATACCACCGGCCCCGGTCCCGTTGAACCGGGCATCAAAGCTTCCGATACAAGGAGTTGGGGACAATGAAGAAGCTCGGAATCGCCGCACTGGTGGCAAATGGAATGGTGGCAGCCGTGGTCGGCCTGGCCGGGCCGGCATCGGCGGACTACTCCCACCACGACTGGGTGAACGACATCAACCCGCACGCCCAGGCGCCGCAGGTCGACAACAGCGTGCACCAGAGCCGCTGAGCATCAGCAAGATTCGGGGCGCCTCCACCGGAGGCGCCCCGATTTTTGTGCCGGCCAAGCGGTTCACGTGTACACCGGGGCCGTATTGACCAATTGGTTTACCGTGATGAAGTGCTGAGTGCCCTCAACGAGCTCGTGCAGAGGGTCGCCCATACCCTGATGGCAACCGACGCGGGCAACTACGTCGCTGCCGGCGAAGAGGTTCTGACTGACGTCGCGGCGCATTTCGGACTCGACGTGGCATTCCTGCGGCACAACGATCACACGATCGGCGCGACGATCCTGATCGCGCAATGGCCCATCAGGACCTGCCTCCCGGACCCTGATCCGATCGCAACGGTGTACTTCAAGGACGCCGACCCGGTCTTCGCGCTGACCGAGCATGTCGAAGAACCCGTAATCCTGCGGCCGGTCGCTCAGCCGGATGAATTCCGGCGGCACATCGAAGAAGGCACTGTCCCAGTCGTATCGATGGCCGTCGTGCCGATGAACGTCGTCGACACGGCCGACGGGTCCGACGGCTTCATCACCACGGGCACACTGGGCTTCATCAAATACGGGGACCTTGCCTGGACAGCTGACGTGATCACGGCGCTGAAAGTCATCGCCACGATGTTCGCTCACGTCAAAGCACGAGTAGAAGCACAAGAATCCGTCAAACACCTCGCCGAGCACGATGATCTGACGGGCTTGCGCAATCGCCGCAGTCTGCTCGACCACCTCGCGGGCCGGCTCGCAGCGGGCCGGCCGGGTCCCGTCGCAGCGCTTTTCATCGACCCCGATCAACTCAAAGCGGTCAACGATCTACTCGGTCACGAGACCGGGGACCAGGTGCTTGTCGAACTCACACAGCGGTTACGCGAACACATCGCGGACGTGGCCTTCCTGGCTCGCCTCGGTGGCGACGAGATCATCGCGGTGCTCAACGAGCCCACCACGCTCGCAGCTACCTACGAATACGCCGAACAGCTGCGCCGGATGCTGGCGGCGCGGCTGCTGCTCGGCTCGACCTACATCAGACACCGGGTGAGTATCGGCGTGGCTGTGGGGATTCCGGGAACCGACTCGGTGTCCGACCTGCTCAGGTACGCCGAGCACGCGTTGACTGCCGCCAAGGCCGCCGGCGGCAATACGGTGATCGCGTTCAGCGACGAACTGGCGGAGCGCTATTCGCTCCGAACCGACATCGAAGTGCACCTGCACGACTGCCTCGAGAACGGCGCACTTTTCCTGCGTTATCTACCGGAGGTAGATCTGCAGAGTGGAGAACTTTCCGCCTTGGAGGCCGTGGTGCGGTGGAACCATCCCACCCGCGGCTTACTACTCCGCGAGGAGTTCATGCCCATCGCTGAGGCCACCAACTTCGGCGGCGCCGTGGGGCGCGAGGTCATGCGCCTGGCGTGCGGGCAGTTCCAGCACTGGCGCCGCGCGGGACTGGCACACCAGGTGATGCTGCGGGTCAAGCTGTCCCCCGCTCAGGTGGTGACCGACGGGTTCACCGAACACCTGGCCGCCACACTCGCAGAATTCGACATTCCCGCGGCCGCGCTCTGCTTGGAATTGCCAGAAGACCTACTGGTGGCCGAGGCGCAGCGTTGTGGCCAAATCCTGCTGGCGCTCAAGGACATCGGCGTTCGTTTGGCGTTGAACAATTTCGGCAGCGGATACAGATTCCTGCCCAGTTTGAAAGAGTTGCCCCTCGACTCGTTGAAGGTCGGCCGCGAATTTGTGCATACGCTCGATCTCGGCGGCGAGAATGAGCTGTTCGTGCGTTCGATCGCCGCCCTGGCCGACGCGTTCGGCCTCGAACTGACTGCTGATGGGCTGGAGACCGAGTCTGCGGCACAGCGACTGGTCGCCATGGGTTGCCGACGCGCGCAAGGACCTCTGGTGTCCGGCCCGCTGGACTCCGATGCCACGGAAGCGCTCCTGAAGATGCCGACATTGCGGCCTCCCATACGCACCGTCGTGCATCCGTGAAGCCGACCGCCACAGGCAATTGAGACCTCTCGGGCGGCGTCGCTGCTTCGATGTGCCTGTTCGTTCCTATCGATTTCGAATCGGCAGCCCTTTGGACGCAAGACCGATATGCGACACGTACTTGCCGGTCAGGAGTTCAGTCATGTCATCTCGATCCAGAGGCGCCGACACGAACGGGCCCTGAGCTCGCCGGCACCCCAAAGCCAACAACGCCCTGGCATCGATCGGAACCTGCAAACCGTCCGCAACCAGATCAAGCCCGAACTGATCACACAGCACCGCCAACGAACGAACGATCGCGATATTGCCGAGGTCCTCGGTGAGCAGCTGAACAAATGAACTGTCGATCTTGATCGTGTCGATCGGCAGTGACTTCAAGCCCTTCAGCGGACCGTATCCGGTGCCGAACCCATCCAGCGCCAGCCCCACGCCGGCGGCCCTGAGTCCCCGCAGCACTTCACCCACTTCTGCCTCGTAGAGCACGGCGCTCTCGGAGAACTCCAGCGACAACGAATCGCCAGTGAGCTCCAAAGCGTCGAGCGTTCCCCGAAGATGGCCGACGAAACTCTCTGCCAGGACCATTGCGGGTGGGACTTTGACGCGCACGACGATGTCGGCGGCGAGGCCTTCCTGGCGCCACTCGCTCAACTGCCGACAGGCCAACAACAGAGCGCGCCGCCCTAGCGCAGCGGCTTGATTCGTCTCCTCCGCGACGGGCATGAACTGCTCAGGCGAGAGCAGACCACGAGCGGGGTGGTTCCACCGCAGCAGCGATTCGACGGCGACGACGGCCCCGGTGTGTAGATCCACCTCGGGCTGGTATTGCAGCTGGATACCGTCGCCCTCTGCCGCCCGGTGCAGATGCACGAAGATGTCGGTGCGCATCGCAAAGGTATCCGCCAGCTCATCTCGGAAAACTGCGATGTCGTTGCCGCCGAGGCCCTTCACCCCGGCCAACGCATGTTCGGCGCGGCTCATGAGATCGGACACCGAATGCTTGCCGGGTACGCCCACCGCCAGCCCGATGCTGATGCTGCACGCGACTCGTTCGTGTCCCACCGTGTACCGCCCATTCAAGGCGCTGCGCAAGCGTCGCGCGAAAGCCTCGGCTTCATCACGCGTAGCGGGATCTTCGAGGACAACGACGATTTCGTCGTCACCGGTTCGGGCGACAAGCGCGGCGTTGCCCACGTAATCCTGCAACTTGTCGGCGATCTGGATGAGTAGCTGATCGCCGGCTTCTCGGCCGAGGTAGTCGCTGACCGCATTCAGTCGGTCGAGGCTGATGAAGAGGACCGCCACCGGCGCCGGGGATCCAGCGGCAAGTCGCATCTCGAGATGGCCGAGCAACTTGCGCCGGTTCCAGAGGCATGTCAAATCATCTTGAAGGCCAAGCCTTCTGATCTCGTCCTGCGTGTCGGCGCGGGTCTTGACGTGCGCGAACACGTAGGCGATGGTTTGAAGTGCTTGCAGCTCTTCGGCCGACCATTGTCGTTCGCCGTACTTGATCAGCTCGAGAGTGCCGACGACGGTGCCACGGGCGGCCTTCAACGGAACTATCGCCACTGAGATGTTCGAAACGTTTGTGCCTTCGAGGATCCGCGCGTGGGACTCGTCGGCCTCGGAGTCGAGGTCGACGACCATGGGCTCCTCGAGATGTTCAGCAGCGGCGAACAGCGGGTCGGCGTTGCTGAAGTACACGACACCGCGTTGGTCGGTGGCGTTGGCGTGCGGTGGCCATTGTGCGACAAGGGTCGTCGCCCGAATGTGGTGGTCGTTGTGCCGCAAAGCTGCAACGTCCAGCGACAGAAACTGGGCGACATCGGCAAGTATTTCTTCACTGATCTCAACAGTCTCGTCCGCCAGCGCGTGCCCCAGCTTCTGCGCTGACCTTGCGACGAGGCTGTTGAGGTCGTCGATCACACCATCAGATTAACGAACACGTCACTGCCGCAGGGCGCGCGAACAAGGCGCCACGCCGCGCAGTCCCGGCCGCACCGCCCTCGGAAAGACCAGAGGTCCGGCGTCATGGCTCCCCCAATGCAGGCCAACCCGTACCCCATCGGGTCGCAATCTGCGCCCATACCGGGCCGCCAGATGTCACGTTGAGTGACCGCCGAAACAGCGAATTCTGCTGCGATAGCGCTGATTTCGAGACGACTGCCGTCCACACGTTCCGAGTGCGCCGGTGGCCGCGAGCAGAATCCGATCAGCGGAGCTAAGGGCGGGCCGCAACGTCCGAAAACGACAACACAATGTCAGATTGGTCCGGATTTTCGTGATCAAGCAAACGCCTATTCACCGTGAGCGCAATTCGGCGACCATCTCCACGCGAGAACTCCACGGTCAGCTCGTCGAGCCGACCGCCGGTCGACACGGATTCATCGACGTCTGCCGCAGCACCGAACCCCGGTTGACCACCCAGCAAGCCCGCAATGAACGCCGCCACCGGCGCGGGGACAGCCCCGTCGGCCGGCTCGAAGCCCAGCAGTTGTTCAGCTACGGCATTGAAGTACTTGACACTGCCTTGCCGATCAGCGACGACCACCGCCTCTGGCAGAGAGTCAAGGATGCGCTCGACGAGCTCTGCACGCCGCTCCGCACTCTGGTCGGTGATAATGACCAGAAACCCGGAATTGGTGGCCGTTACCGACACTTTGGCTCGTGCAGAACCGCCGAATGTGCGGTGCTCGAGATGAGCAATGCCGCCGCAGGCCAGAATCGCCGCCGGATCGAGACGAGCGCCCACCATGGCGCGGATCGGCTGGTTCAGCGCTTCGGTGGCAGACCTGCGGTACACCCGCTCAGCGGCGTGATTCCAACTGGTGACGATGCCGTCACGGTTCGTGCCGATGACAGCATCGGAGACCGCATCGATCAGAGCAGCTTGAAGCCGCACGTGTGCTTCGACCACTTTGTCCGCACTGATATCCCGGAAAATGACCTGGTACGCCGGGCGCCCTTCCCACCTGGTGAGAACCGAAATCGCCTCAACGGCCAGCGTGGTCCCGTCGAATTTGGTGAGGATGGCTTCTGACGGCTCCGACGCATCCCCCAGCTGCTGAAGAGCGGACAGGCGGACAAGAAACGCGGGCACGGAGGCCAGCTGGACGAACTCGGCGATGGGATGGCCGACAAGCTGATCCGCGGAGTTCGCAGCTATCCAGCGGACCGCGGCCGGATTGACATACACCAGTCGCCCGGCCTCGTGGACGACGGTGGCGTGCGGGCTGTGCTCGATCAGCTCACGGTAGCGTCGCTCAAACGAATCGTCAGCAAACTCTGAAGCTCCAGCATCCTCTGGTGTGGCCTGGTCAGTTACGGAATTGGGAGCTACTAATTCTTGTTCGCAAGAATGTTTGCGGGCAAAATTCGATGCGGAGGCTTCAGACCCCGTCATCGCCTTCTCCGACACTACCTACACCTCCCAAAAAATCATCAAGCTGCATCTTCTTCTGGCGAATGACGCGCAAATGAACCTTAATCGATATTGCAAGCCCACAGGGGGATGAGAGAGCGAGAGGACCACACCATGACCACAACCATCGATATCTCGGGTATTGGTGCTGTCACCGGATACGGCTGGGGGCGGAACCAGCTATGGGACGGATTGCTGAGCGGCAAACCTGCAGCGTCACTGCATGCCGGCTACAGCACCGATGGCCACGACATGGCATGGCTGTCACGGGTTCCTGACGGAGGCCTCAGCAGCGACGGCCCGACGAGATCCATGAGGGCCATGCGAGCAGCTGTCCGAGAAGCAATAACCGATGCAAAATCCCGCGGTTGGCAGCCAGGCCGGCGGGTTGGCTTGTTGCATGCCTTGGTGTTGCCGGAGATCGAGACGTGGCGCGCCTTCTACCTTGAAGAAGGTGGACAGCGCCGCGTCAGGGATTACTTGGCACTCATGCCATCGACACCGGTGTCCATGGTGATGCAGGAGTTCGGATTTCATGGCCCGGCGATGAATGTGTCGGCGATGTGCGCTTCTGGAAATGCCGGCATGATCACCGCGAAAATGTGGATGGATTGCGGCATCGTCGACGATGTCGTATTCGTTTCTACCGATCTGTCCTTGACGACAGAGAATGTCGCACATTTCGTGAAGCTCGGGGTCGCCGTGATTGATTCGGAGCCACTGGATGCCTGCAGACCCTTCCAAGAAGGGAGCCGGGGTTTTGCCGTCGGAGAGGCATCGGTGGCCTTCGTGCTCACCAACCAGCAAACCCGTGGCTATGCTGCCATGCTGGGCGGCGCGATGACCCACGATGGCTATCACGTCACATCGGTAGACCCCGCCCGTGCTCATGTCGACGAGTGCGTTGTCGCCGCACTCGAGAACGCACATGTCCATCCGGAGGACATCGCCTTTCTAAACGCCCACGGCCCGGGAACCCAGCAGTGCGATACCGCCGAGGCAGGGGTGCTCGACGACCTGTTCGACGGCCGGCCCGGGGTGTATTCGGTCAAGCCCCTGACCGGGCACTGCCAGGGCGCCGCTGCCGCGGTCGAGATCGCCGCGGCAGCCTTGGCCTACAGTCACGGCGTTATCCCGGCGGCACCAAGGGTGGCCCCCGGGCATCGACGGCTGCTGGATGGTCCGACCCCGATCCACGGGGGCATCACGCTGAAGACGTCCCTCGGTATGGGAGGGCAGAACTCTGCGATCGTGCTCAGCCCGCCGACGCAAAGTGCTTGACGGCAGAGCGTCGCCGGCCTGACTGAACTACAGCAGTGCCGGCACCGCGGCATCGACGAGGTACGGCCCCGGCGTGGCATAGCCGACGCGAAGCAGATCGGCCAGTTCCGCCGTGGTCGTCGCCTTGGCCGAGGGCACGCCCATGGCCGTCGCCAACGCCGCGAAATCTGTCGTGGGACCCGAGAGATCAAGCATCGCAGCGGCTTTCGGGCCACTGGCTGCCGCGCCGACGCGCTGAAGTTCCATTCGCAAGATCGCGTAGGCGGCGTTGTTGAGAATCACCGTCACCACGTTGAGCTGTTCGTGGGCCATGGTCCACAACGCCGAAATCGTGTACATCGCACTGCCATCGGCCTGCAGGCACAACACCGGACGGTCCGGACAGGCCACGGCGGCGCCCACCGCACTCGGCAGTCCGAAGCCGATGGCACCACCTGTCAGGGTCAGCAGGTCGTGCCGCGGCGCACTCATCGTCGCCTGTGGCAGCAAGAAGCCGCTGGTGTTGGACTCGTCCACGACGATCGCGTCGTCGGGTAGCGTCGCTGCCACCACATCGACCCAGTTCTGCGTGGTCAGCGCTGAATCTGCGGGCAGGTCAGGCGTTTTCAACGCGGTCAGTGTCGGCTCAGTACCCGGTGCCACCGCATCGGCCAGCGATTCCAGCCCAGCCACCACGTCGCCGCTCACGGTGTGCACCTGACAGCCACCCGGCACCAGGTCGCTCGCCTTGCCCGGGTAGGCGAAGAACGACACCGGGGACCGGGCGCCGGCCAATACCAGGTGCTCGGCGCCGGTCAGCTGGAACTGGGCGGCTTCGGCGAGATAGGCCAGTCGTTCGAAGTTGGGGCGTCCCGCGCCGCGTTCCAGCCTGGCCGGGAACGTCTCGATCAGCACCTTGGTCCCGGTCGCCTGCGCGATCCGGGCGGCAGCGCGGAGGCCGCGTTCGCGGCACGCGGCGCTGCCCAGCAGCATGACGGTGCCGGGGCCGAAGACGTCAGCACTGGCGTCGAGCAGCTCGTGTTCATCCGGGACGACACCGGCACGGTAGTCGAACGACGCCAAACCGGCGGCCGGTTCCCCCGGCGCCGGCTCGGCACCCTCGGTCCACGAGACATCGGCCGGCAGGATCAGGGTGGCCACCTGCCCCTGTTGCGCGGCCTCGATGGCGGCCACGGCATCGGCGGCGATGTCAGCCAATTTCTCGCACCGGCGCACCCAGCCAGACACCGTGCCTGCCATGGCGTCGATGTCGGATTCCAGTGGTGCGTCGTACTTCTTGTGGCCGAGCGCATGGTCACCGACGATGTTGACCAGCGGCGAATAAGCCCGCCGCGCATTGTGCAGATTGGCGATCCCGTTGCCCAGGCCCGGTCCCAGGTGCAGCAGGGTGGCCGCCGGCTTCTCGGCCATCCGGGCATAGCCGTCGGCGGCCCCGGTGACCACTCCCTCGAAAAGGCAGAGCACGCCACGCATCTCGGGCACCGCGTCGAGCGCCGCGACGAAGTGCATCTCGCTGGTGCCGGGATTGCCGAAGCAGACGTCGACGCCGGCGTCGACCAGTGTGCGGATCAGTGCCTGTGCGCCGTTCATCGTTCTCCTTCAGGTTCTCCCTCGGCAGCCTGCGGACGACGGTACTACCGGTCCGCGATCAGGCCTTCCTGCACCAATGTGGCGACGCGAATTCCGTCGGCGTCGACCAGACTTCCGGTGATCACACCGCGTCCCCGGCCCGCGGCAGGCGAGCGCGACTCCAGCAGGTTCCACCGATCGGCGCGGATCGGGTGGTGGAACCAGATCGAGAAATCGGTGGTACCACTGCGGTGGGTGCGCGCCCGCATGGAATGACCGTGGACCTGCAGGGCCGGGTCGATCCCGTACAGGTCCGTGACGTAGCTGGCAATCATCATGTGCGGCAACTGATCCGGTGGCATCGGCACCGTCGCCCGCCACCACATGCGCCGCACGAACTCGCCCGACGACCGGTCGTCGACGATCCGGATGTCGAGTTCGTCGAGCGGCACCGCGGGCGCGGGTCCCGGCGGCCCGGTCAGCGGCAGCAGCTCGGGATCGCCTGGGAGCGTGCATGATTCATCGTGCTCGGGACCGGGAAGGTCGACGGAGTAGGACACCGTCGCCACTGTCAGCAGCCGTCCGGCCTGAAAGGCTTCGACCCGGCGCGACGCCGCAGTGCGCCCGTCGTACACCCGGGCCACTGTGTAGTCGGTGACCGCACCGGCCTCTCCGCCACGCAGGTACTGCAGGTGCATCGCTGTCAGGCGCATGTGCGGATTCACGGTCTGGGACGCAGCGGACAGGCTCTGCGCCATGAGCAGGCCACCGAAGGCCCGCTTGCCGTCCGGTCCCCCGGCCCTGCCCACCCACGCATCGGTGTCCGCACCAGGCGACACCACCAACAAGCCAGGCAACACACTCACGCCACGGTCCCCGCTTTCGTGAGGCGGACGACGTCGTCTGCGGTCAGCCCGAGCCGTTCGGTCAGCACCGCGGTGGTGTCGTCGCCGAGGGCCGGCGCCGGCCGCGCCGGCGGATACGCACCGTCGATCCGCAGCGGCAGTCCCGGCGCCAGATGACGGCCGATGCGCGGCTGGTCGAGTTCGGTGAACAGCGGGTTGTCGGTCACTTTCGGGCTCGCGACCACCTCGCCGAAGTCGCGGTAGCGCTCCCACAGGATCGACGTCGCGCCCAGCGCCGCCGTGATCTCGTCGGCGGTGTGCGCGCAGAACCACACGGTGAACAGACCGGTGAGCGCGTCTCGGTGGCGGTATCGCTGGCCTTCATCGGCGAAGTCCACACCGAGCGATTCCGACAGCGCAGCAACAGCTTTCACCGTACCCGTGACTTCGACGAGGTCCCGGAAGTGCCGGCCGGTCAACGCGACGATCATGAATGCGGCCCCGTCGGCACTGACGAACTGCTGCCCGTACTGTCCGAAGATCGAATTGCCGATGCGTTCCCGGCTCACGCCGTTGACCATCACTTCGGTCAGGAAACTGAGATTCCCCGCGGTTGCCAGCGCCACGTTCTCCAACGGGATGCCGACCCGCTGACCCCGGCCGCTGCTGTCGCGGTGCCGTAGCGCAGCCGTCACCGCCAGCGCCAGGTAGAGGCCGCACGACACGTCCCAGGCCGCCAGTACGTGGTTCACCGGGGTCTGCAACTCCGCCGGACCGGTGACCAGCGGAAAGCCCAACCCCGCGTTGACGGTGTAGTCCACCGCCGTGCCGCCGTCGGCGCGACCGGAGACTTCGGCGTGGATCAGGTCGGGCCGCCGCGCCGAGAGGGTCTCGTACGAATGCCATTGCCGGCCCGCCACATTGGTGATGAAGACCCCGGCGTCGACGATCAGCTGCGTGACGAGGTCCTGACCTTCCGGCGAACGCATGTCCACCGCGACCGACCGCTTGCCCTTGTTGAGGCCCGCCCAGTAGATGCTCTCGCCGTCAGCGGTGACCGGCCAGCGGTGGTAGTCCGCCGCTCCGCCGATGGGGTCGACCCTGATGACCTCCGCGCCGAGCTGTGTCAGCGTCATCCCCGCCAACGGCACTGCGACGAAACTCGAGATTTCGACGATGCGCACACCCGCCAGCGGACGCGCAGACTCCGGCCGCGCACGCGAGGAGCCCGATGAATCAATCGTCATCCCGACACCATAAAGGCCACTGGCTGCACAATCGGGCAACCCCGGGCGCCGCGCATCCCGCCGGACGGGAGGCGGTCGTGGCCGCGTGACATACGCACCGTAATTTGGAACGTATGACTGAGCTGAAGGAAGTGCAGACCGACCGCGGCACGCTGCGTTATTACGACGAGGGAACCGGCCCTGTAGTGCTGTTTTTGCACGGATCGGGCCCGGGCGTGACGGGCTGGCGGAACTTCCGCGGAATCCTGCCGACCTTCGCGGCGCACTTCCGCTGCCTGATCCTGGAGTTCCCCGGTTTCGGCGTCAGCGACGACTTCGGCGGCCACCCGATGATCGACGCCCAGTCCGCGGTCGTGCCCTTCCTCGATGCGCTCGGCGTCGAGAAGGTGGACATCGTCGGCAACTCGATGGGCGGCGGCGTCGGCATCAACTTCGCCATCAACAACCCCGACCGCATCGGCAAGCTGGTCACCATCGGGGGTATCGGCACCAACATCTTCAGCCCCGGGCCGTCCGAGGGCATCCGCCTGCTGCAGGAGTTCACCGAGGACCCGACGCGGCAGCGGCTGATCGACTGGCTCAACTCCATGGTCTACGACGAGAAGATCGTCACCGAAGAGCTGATCGAAGAGCGCATGAAGCTGGCCTCCGATCCCGAGACGCTCGAATCGGCGCGCCGGATGTACGGCAAGGCCGCCTTCAAGATGATGATGAAGTTCATGCGGTCGGCCGACGCGCCGCCACAGCCGTGGGCACAGATGCACAAGGTGAAGGCGCCGACGCTGCTGACCTGGGGCCGTGACGACCGGGTGAGCCCGCTGGACATGGCGCTGATCCCGATGCGCACCATCTCCAACGCCGAACTCCACGTGTTCCCGAACTGTGGGCACTGGGCCATGATCGAGGCCAAGGAGGCGTTCGAGAGCACGGTGCTGGGCTTCCTGCAGCGCTGACCTTATGCCCCCGCGCGGCCGCGTCTGCACCCCGATGCGATGGTGTGCGGTACGCGGCCGTGCGCGTCTGTCGGGCGCGGGCCAGACCGGAACAGGCACGCCTGGACGACGCTTGCGCGGAATATATTGTCGGGCTTACCAATTGACCGCGACGGAAGATCGGAGCCGGCCTGCTACAGGCCGGGCAACGTTGTGCGCCAACACGATTGCCGGTTCACGGCGCACGGAGACAACTGTCACGTCCGGAAGTTCTTACCAAACCGCCGTTTTCGAGCGATCCCGTCTGCGTGCACCCTAGGATCACCCCCATGAATCGCTTGTCCGGTGCCGACGCCACCTTCTGGTTCGCCGAAACCAACAGTTGGCACATGCACGTCGCCGCGTCGTCGATCTACGATCCGACCGACGCACCGGATTTCAGCTTCGAGTCGGTGAAAGCGCTCATCGCGGCCCGTTTGCCGGAGATGCCACAGTTGCGCTGGCGCGTCACCGGCGCACCACTCGGCCTCGACCGGCCGTGGTTCGTCGAGGACGAAGAACTCGATATCGACTTCCACGTGCGCCACATCGCGGTCCCGGCGCCCGGTGGCCGCCGCGAACTCGATCAGCTGGTGGGACGGCTCATGTCCTACAAGCTGGACCGGTCCCGGCCACTGTGGGAGCTCTGGTTCATCGAAGGCGTCGAGGGTGGCCGGGTGGCGGTGCTGATGAAGATGCACCACGCCATCATCGACGGCGTGTCCGGGGCCGGACTCGGGGAAATTCTGCTCGACATCACGCCCACACCGCGACCACCGGCCGCCGAGCCGAGCAGGTCATTGGTCGGCATCAAGGCCCCCGGGCTGGAATTGCAGGCACTTGGCGGGCTGATCAACATCGGCATCAAGACGCCCTACCGTGTCGTCCGCTTCTTGGAGCAGACCGTACGCCAGCAGATTGCGGCGCTCAGCGTTGCCAACAAGCCGCCCGGCTACTTCGACGCACCGCCCACCCGGTTCAACGGACCCATCTCACCGCACCGCCGGGTCAGCAATTCCGGTGTGTCCCTCGAGCGGGTGAAGGCGGTCAAGGAAGCGTTCGGCGTGAAGGTGAACGACGTGGTCCTCGCACTGGTGTCGAGCGCCATGCGGACGTATCTGGAGGACCGCGGCGAGCTGCCCGACAAGTCGCTCATCGCGCAGGTCCCGGTGTCTACCCGAACCGAGAGTTCCAGCGACCAGGTCGGCAATCAGGTGAGCGCCATGTCGGTATCGCTGGCATCGGACATCGTCGACCCAGCCGAACGGATCAAGGCCATCTACGCCAGTTCCCAGAGCGCGAAGGAGATGGCGAAAGCGCTGACGGCACACCAGATCATGGGGTTGACCGACACCACCCCGCCCGGGTTGGTGGCCCTGGCCGCCCGGGCATACACCGCAAGCAAGCTCGGCGGCACGCTGAAACCGATGAACCTCGTCGTATCGAATGTGCCCGGCCCGCCGGTGCCGCTCTACATGGACGGCGCCGTTCTCGAACAGATGATGCCGATGGGCCCGCTGGTCATGGACGTCGGACTCAATGTGACGTGCTTCAGCTACCGGGACCGCATCGACTTCGGCTTCGTCACCACTCCCGAGATGGCGAACGACATCGACGCCATGGCCGACGCCATCGAACCGGCGCTCGTGGAACTCGAGATCGCGGCCGGGCTCGTCGAGCGCTCCTAGCCGCACCGACCCGCGAGCACACGGCGAACGGACGCAGCTAGCGCCTTCCTCCAGTTGGCGGCAAAGTCTGGCCGGGTGGCGGATGGCGCTGCTGTCCCCGGCGCGGCAGACTCGGTGCCTGAGCACCCCCGAACTCGGCACGCTCACACCGCAGCTTCATAGCCGAGAGCGCGACGGTCACTGTCGCGGGCACAAGACCTCTGGCGGAGTTATCGGTCTGCAGCCCAGCTCATCTGGATGATTGCCGGCGACGAGATGTATCGCAGCCTCGTCAACCTCATGCATGTTGTCGACCCGACCGCTTGCCGGGTCGGCGGGTAACAACCCATCCACCGGGCTGAGGTGCGCGTGCAACCGGCCACAATGCTGCAGGTCGGTTCGGCCGGCCGGGCAATCGGAGCTACCGTCAAATGCCGAACCTGACCGCAGTTGAACGCAGTAGTGAGGAGGATTCCGTGCCGCGCATTGTCATCGTCGACGACGAAGCATTGATTCGATCGGGATTCGAGCTGATCCTGTCGGCGGCCGCCGACATCGATGTGGTCAAAACCTGCGACGGTATACAGGCTCTGGACGTCATCCGCGAGCAGCAACCCGACGTGGTGCTGCTCGACGTCCGAATGCCAGGCAAGGACGGCCTCGCCGTTCTGGGCGAACTGCAGCGATGGCCAACACCACCGGTCGTGGCGATGCTCACCACATTCGACGCCGACGAATACATCGCACAGGCACTGCGCTCGGGCGCGTCCGGGTTTCTGCTGAAAGACACCGACCCCGAACAACTTCCGCACATGGTACGTACTCTCGCTGCCGGTGGCTTGGTGCTGTCGGGAGGCGTCAGCCCCAAGGTGATCTCCGGTTACCTCGACGACCGCGTCGACCGTGACGCCGAAGGCCAGCTGCAGGCACTGACCGACCGCGAGACCGAAGTGCTGCAACTGCTCGCACAAGGCCATTCCAACGGTGAGATCGCAGCCACACTGTTCACCAGTGTGGGCACCGTCAAAGATCAAGTCAGCTCGATCCTGTCGAAGCTCTCGGTCAAGAGCCGCGTCGAGGCGGCCATCATCGCCCAACGGGCCGGCGTGCTCGACGACGGCCGCGGGCATGACCGCTAGATTGCGACGAGTCGGCCGGCGTCTGATCGGCGACGTCCTGCTGATCGGACTCGCCGCCGCCGACGCCATCCTCAACAGCTTCGACGACACGCCATCACCGCGCGACCTGTTCTTCGTGGTCATCGCAGTCGCCGTACTGTTCGTGCGGCGCCGGGTCCCCTACATGAGCTTCGCAGCCACAATCCCAGCGCTCGTCGTCGGTTCAACGGTTATTGCCACCCTCGTCGCGTTGTACACGGTCGCCGAGCTGCGACCTGCTCGTTACAGGTTGGCGCTTTGCGCAGCAACGACATTCGTCTGCTTCACCAGCTTTTGGGACACGCCGCACTTCAACGCCAGCCGACTGCTCGACATCGTCTACGCGATCCTGTTCACCGGCGCACCGCTGCTGCTCGGCCTACTCACGCGCGCCCGCGCAGAACTGTCAGCCAAACTTGCCGAAATCGATCGTGCCAAGAAACACGAACAGGAGTTGTTGATCGACAAGGCGTTAGCGCGCGAACGGGCAAACCTCTCCCGCGAGATGCACGATGTCGTGTCGCATCAGGTCAGCCTGATCGCAGTGCAGGCAGGCGCATTACAGGTGACCGCCCCCGACGACGCCACGGCGCGAACCGCCCGAACCATCCGGACTCTGAGCGTACAAACCCTCGACGAACTGCGCGACATGGTCGGGGTGCTACGGGCATCAGGAAGCGAGGCAGTCACTCTCACCCCACAGCCGGGCATCGACGATGTGCAGGCCCTCGTCGCCAACTCAGGGATCGACACCACCATCACCACCAACTATGACGGCACCGTCAAGCCGTCTGCGGCCGTGCAGCGTGCCATCTACCGCGCAGTCCAGGAAGGCCTCACGAATGTCGC
This sequence comes from Mycolicibacterium sp. CBMA 226, assembly GCF_009729075.1. Classification (GTDB taxonomy): domain Bacteria; phylum Actinomycetota; class Actinomycetes; order Mycobacteriales; family Mycobacteriaceae; genus Mycobacterium. The sequence goes on from NZ_VTGY01000007.1 coordinate 96,379, forward strand.
CAAACATGCGCCAGGGGCGACCGCGTCACTAGAACTGATCATCGACGAGCGCGGTGTCTCCGTCACTCTCATCAATTCCAAACCGACCCACGCAGCCGAACGATTGCCCAGCGACCGAAACGGACTACTCGGCCTTCGTGAACGCGCCGAACTTCTCGGCGGTTCTTTACAATCCGCGGCCCTCAGCGACGGCGGCTACCGACTGTCGCTGCGCCTACCCTTGCAAACCTGAGCCGCCCGTCTTCGCTCAAGCTATTTGATTATCAAGTTCAGGCTCGCCACAGCGAGGCCGATCGTGGTGTTCGCCAAACCGATACCACAGAGCCGCCACATGTGGTAACCGCTCTTGAAGGCCGCGATCGCACCGAGGAAAAACACTCGCAACGGCACGAAGATTGTGGCGAGCGTGGAGTCTGACGAAACTCTCTCCTGCACAACGCTCTTCGGCGCTTTCCACCCGCGCGGGAGTCACCCCGCCAGGCCGACGGCCAGCCCAGCACATTGCGGTATGCCGGCGCGCCTGAGAAACAATGGTTCCGGGCGAAGCCATTCTGCCGCGGCTGCAACGCCCACCCCAAAAACGAGCGCGATTGCCAACACTGTCAGCACGGTCGTCAAAATCTCCGCCGGACTGAGGCCCTGCTGCGAATCGCCTGGTACGCAACCGAATCCATCACCTCGCGTGGGCGGCTTGCGCTTCGACGATCTCTCCACCGCCTGAGTTTGCCGCCCACATCAGCTGCGCGCCATCCCCCGACTGGCTGCCATCGCCATCCAGGTAGATGGACGGACGGCAACCGCCGCCGCGAGCACCTGCCGAATGGATGCCGGTTGTGGCCACGTGGGGGATTCCAATGGTCCCAACGCACGCGACATGCTGACACGGCCCGTGATCGGCCGTTGCCTAGTTTGTCGAAGGAGCAAATGAAGATTCTGCATCGCACGCTGGCGGTCGCCGCCTCTGCGGCGGCACTGTTATCTGTCGGCACCTCAACTTCGCACGCGGCATTGGACAATCAGCTCGCACTGGTGGATGGCAGAGACCGCACCTTGACCATCCAGCAGTGGGACACCTTTCTCAACGGTGTTGTGCCGTTGGACCACAACAGACTCACGCGTGAGTGGTTCCACTCGGGCAAAGCGAAGTACGTCATCGACGGACCTGGATCGGATGATTTCGTCGGCAAGGTAGAACTGGGCTATCAGATCGGCTTTCCGTGGTCGTTGGGCGTGGGTATCAAATTCAGCTACACCACACCAAACATCTTGTTCGACAAGGCACTCGTCGAGCGCCCACAGATCATCACGCCGAACCTGCTTCCTGGGGTGTCCGTCCGTGCCGATTTGGGCAATGGACCGGGCATCCAGGAGGTTGCGACCTTCGCTGTCGCGGTCAGTGGACAAACTGGAGTAGTGGCAGTGTCAAACGCCCACGGCACGGTGACGGGTGCGGCCGGCGGGGTGCTACTTCGTCCGTTCGCGCGCCTCATCAGCAAGTCCGGCGACAGCGTCACCACCTACGGCGACTCCTGGAACATGAGTTAGCGCAATCGGTTACCTGGAAAACCCGCAGCACATTTGGCGCCACGCTCGGGGCGCGGCTACTCAATAAGACTCAAACTGTGCCGCTGATACCGTCTACGCCTTCTGCGTCAGCCCCGCGTCGACGACCAGCTGGGTGCCGGTGATGTAGCGCGCCTCGTCGGATGCCAGGAACACCACCGCGTTGCTGATGTCCTCGGGCTCCACCCAGGGCACGGGCAGAAGGTTGCGCGCGGACAGGACTTCGGCGACGTCCTCTTCGGTCGGGTTCTCCAGGTCGGGACGGATGCGCTTGAAGGTCTCGGGGTTGAGCACCATCGCGGTGCCGACGGCCCCGGGATGCACGGTGTTGACTCGAATCCGCTTGGGGCCCAGTTCATTCGCCAAGGTACGGGCCAGGCCGACCACCGCGTGCTTGGTCGCGGTGTACGCCGAGGTATTGGCGGTGCCGCGCAGGCCGTTGGTGGAGCTGATGATCACCACAGATCCGCCGCCCGGCCCGAAATGCGGCACGCCGGCCTTGACCGTATGCCACACACCGGTGAGGTTGACCCCGATCACGCGCTGCCAGTCTTCGGCGCTCACCTCCCAGGCGGGCGCCGCCGCGGAATGGATGCCGGCGTTGGCGACGACGACGTCCAGCCGGCCGAATTCCCAGACCCCCTCGTCGACAGCGGCCTGCACCTCATCGAACGACGACACGTCGGCCACGCCGGTGTAGCAGCGCTGGCCGCGCTGCTTCACCGCGTCGGCAACGTCGGCCAGATCGGCTGCGGCACTGGCGACGTCGAGGGCGATGATGTCGGCGCCTTCGTCGGCGAACCGCTCGCAGTGGGCTCGACCGGTGCCGCGGGCGGCACCGGTCACGAGGACGACCTTGTTCAGCAGCCCCGACATCAGTCGGCCTTGGTCAGTTCAAATCCCTTGTACCCGGCGGCCGCAACCTCGGTGCAGATGTCGTTGTACGCGGCGAAGCCACCGATGAACAACATGAAAACCCGTGGCTTGCCGGGCACATTCGCGCCCATGTACCAGGAGTTCGCCTTCGGGAACAGTGTCTGGTCGGCACGGCGGACCAGTTCGGCGTTCCAGTCGTTGACCGACTCGGTGGTGGCCTCGATGGCCGAGAAGCCATGCTTGCCGACGTACTCGATGGCGTCGGCGATCCAGTTCACGTGCGCCTCGGCGTGCAGCACCATGTTCGCCAGCACGGCCGGCGCGCCGGGCCCGTTCACCAGGAACATGTTCGGGAAGCCGTCGACGCCCAAACCCAGGTAACTGCGCGGGCCGTCGGCCCAGTTGTCCTTGAGCTTCTCGCCGCCGCGACCGGTGATGTCGATGCGACCCAGCGCACCGGTGAGCGCGTCGAACCCAGTGGCGAAGATGATGGCGTCCAGTTCGAACCGGGCCTCGGTGGTGGTGATGCCAGTGGCGTCGATCTTCTCGATCGGCGTCTGCTTGACGCTGACCAGCGTCACGTGCGGTTGATTGAACGTCTGGAAGTAGTTGGTATCAGTGCAGATTCGCTTGGCGCCGATCGGGTGGTCGTTCGGGATCAGCATGTCGGCGACAGCAGGGTCATCGATGACCGCACGCACCTTCTCCTCGTAGAACTTCTTGGCCTCGGCGTTGGCGACCGGATCCACCATCTGGTCCAGGAAGGTCTTGCTGAACAGCACACCGCCCAGCTGCCAACGCTTTTCGAACTCGGCGCGGCGCTCTTCCTCGGACAGCTCCATGGTCAGCTTGGGGTGCGCCAGATGGGGCGAACCGCCACCACTGCGCCACGACAGTTCCCGCCGCTCGTCGTAATTCGCCTTGACCTCTGCTTCGCGCTCAGCCGTCAGCGGCTCGTTGCCGGCCGGCACGGAGAAGTTCGGAGTGCGTTGGAAGACAACGAGTTCGGCGGCCTGCGTGGCCACGATCGGGGTGCTCTGGATACCCGACGATCCGGTGCCGATCAGGCCGACCCGCTTGCCGGTGAAATCGACGCCCTCGTGCGGCCAGTTCGCCGTGTGGTACGTCTCGCCGGCGAAGGTCTCCACGCCAGGGATGTCCGGCAGCAGCGGATCCGATAGTGCACCGGTGGCCATGACGCAGAACTGCGCGTCCACCGTTTCGCCGGTGTCGGTGGTCACCGTCCAGCGCAGCCGCTCCTCATCGAGGGTCGCCGAGGTGACCCGGGTGCTGAGCCGGATGTCGCGGCGCAGGTCGAACCGGTCGGCGACATGGTTGATGTACGTGAGGATTTCGGCCTGGGTGGCGTACTTCTCCGTCCAGGTCCACTCCTGCTGCAGGTCCTTGTCGAAGGAGTAGCAGTAGTCGATGCTCTCGACATCGCAACGAGCACCCGGATACCGGTTGTAGTACCAGGTGCCGCCGACGTCGGCCGCCGCCTCGAACACGACGACCGAACGGCCCTCCGACCGCAGCTTGTGCAGTGCGTAAAGACCGGCGAACCCGGCACCCACAACTACGACATCGACCTGTTCTGCGCTGCTCATAGTGCGAAGTTAGCCGTCCTCGCAATGCACGAGTACGGGCCGTCCCGGTGAACGGACGACCCGCGGAAACGCGTCCCGACCATCGGGCTGAGCGGTGACCGGATACCTGCACCGCAGCGAGACTCGATGCATGCGCGCCATGGCCGGATCGGCCTCGGGTGCAGGAATTTCGTCCGCTGACCGGGAACAGCCTCGCGGTGCACTGCGGGTGCGGTAAACCATTAGTTAGCCCATCACAGGAGTTAGGAAACGACCATGACCCAGCGGGTTATCGACAAACTCGGTGACATCGCCGACCAGCTTCGCGAACAGGCCTGGGAAGCAGAGAAGTTGGGCCAACTGCCCGACGAAACCGTCAAGCTCATGAAGGCCGCCGGCAACATCAAACTGCTGCAGCCCAAGGAATACGACGGCCTGGAGGTGCATCCTCGCGAGTTCGCCGAGACCGTCATGGCGACCGCCGCCCTCGACCCCGCCGCCGGGTGGATCAACGGCGTCGTCGGTGTGCACCCGTATCAACTCGCCTACGCCGACCCGAAGGTCGCCGCCGAGATCTGGGCGACCGACACCGACACCTGGGTCGCCTCCCCCTACGCCCCGCAGGGCGTCGCCCGTCCGGTCGACGGTGGCTACATCTTCAACGGCCGCTGGCAGTTCAGCTCCGGTACCGACCACTGTGAGTGGATCTTCCTGGGCGCCATGCTCGGTGACGCCGAGGGCAGGCCCCTCATGCCGCCGCAGATGCTGCACATGATCCTGCCCCGCACCGACTACGAAATCGTCGAGGACTCCTGGAATGTCGTGGGCCTGCGCGGCACCGGCTCCAAGGACGTCATCGTCAAGGACGCCTTCGTTCCCACCTACCGCACCATGGACGCCACCAAGGTGATGGACGGCCGCGCCCAGCGCGAGGCCGGCATGACCTCGACGCTGTACCTGATGCCGTGGTCGACGATGTTCCCGCTGGGCATCTCGTCCGCCGTCATCGGTATCGCCGAGGGCGCCCTGGCCGCCGCACTCGACTACCAGCGCGAACGCGTCAACTCCAGTGGCGTCGCCATCAAGGACGACCCGTATGTCATGTACGCCATCGGTGAGGCCGCCGCCGACATCAACGCCGCCCGCCAGGAACTGCTGGCCAACGCCGACCGCATCTACGACATGGTCGACGCCGGCAAGGAAGTGTCCTTCGAAGACCGTGCTGCCGGCCGGCGCACCCAGATCCGGTCGGTGTGGCGCGCCGTGTCGGCCGTCGACGAAATCTTCGCCCGCTGCGGTGGCAATGCCACCCGCATGGACAAGCCGCTGCAGCGCTACTGGCGCGACGCACACGTCGGCCAGGCCCACGCCATCCACGTCCCCGGCACCACGTTCCACGCGTCGGCACTGAGCAGCCTCGGCGTGGATCCCCAGGGCCCGCTGCGAGGCATGATCTGACGTGACCGATCTGAAGAGCCTGGGCTATGTGAAGGTCCAGACCGCCGACATCGAACGCTGGCGCCAATTCGCTTTCGACGTACTGGGTTTCGCGAAGGGTAGCGGTCCTGACCCCGACGCGCTGTACCTGCGGATGGACGAGCGCACTGCCCGCATCATCGTGGTGCCGGGCGACGCCGACCGCATCGTGACCGTCGGCTGGGAGGTCCGCGACGGCGCCGCGCTGCGCCGGGTGCAGGCCACCCTGGACGGCGCCGGCGTGCCGTGGAAGCAGCTGTCGCTGGAAGAGGCCGACGCGCGCCGCGTCGACGAGGTCATCGCCTTCGTCGACCCGGCCGGCAACGACGTCGAGGTGTTCCACGGCGCGGTGCTGGACCACAGCCCGGTCGTGCCGCCGTACGGTGCCCGCTTCGTCACCGAAGGCCTCGGCCTCGGCCACGTGGTGCTGCCGGCGCAGGACGCCAACGGGTTGACCGCGTTCTACACCGATGTGCTGGGCTTCCTGCCCCGCGGCGCCTTCCGCGTGCCCGCGCCGCCGGAGTTCGGCCCGTTGCGGGTGCGGTTCCTCGGCATCAACGAGCGGCACCACAGCCTGGCGATCTGCCCCGCCGCGACGCTGCGCGACCCGAAACTGATCCACCTCATGGTCGAGGTCGACACGCTCGACGCCGTCGGACAGGCGCTCGACCGCGTGAACCGGGACGGTTTCCAGCTGTCGTCCACGTTGGGCCGGCACACCAACGACAAGATGGTGTCGTTCTACGTGCGTTCGCCGGGCGACTGGGACATCGAGTTCGGCACCGAGGGCATGAAGGTCGACGAACGGTATTACACCGCAGAGGAGATCACCGCCGACAGCTACTGGGGCCATGAGTGGATGGGCGTTCCGCCGCGGGCGATGCTGCCATGAGCTCCGACCTGAACCCCGTCCCGGCGTCGTCCATCACCGCCTGGGACGACGAGGCCGACGTCGTCGTCGTCGGCTACGGCATCGCCGGTGCGGCTGCCGCGGTAGAGGCCTCGGCAGCCGGCGCCGACGTGCTGGTCGTCGAACGCACCGGCGGCTGGGGCGGCGCTGCCGCCATGGCCGGCGGGTTCATCTATCTCGGTGGCGGCACGGCGCTCCAAAAGGCTTGTGGTTTCGATGATTCCGTGGAGAACATGGCCGCCTTCCTGAAGGTGGCGATGGGTCCGGGCGCCGATACCGAACGGATCGACGACTACTGCGCCGGCAGCGTGGCCCACTACGACTGGCTGGTGAACTGCGGCGTGCCGTTCAAGCCGGTGTTCTGGGGCGAACCGGGCTGGGAGCCGCCGGGTGACGAGGGCCTGATGTTCACGGGCGGCGAGAATGCCTTCCCGTACAACACCATTGCCGCCCCCGCACCGCGCGGCCACGTGCCACAGATGGTCGGCAAGGTGACCGGCGAGCGCAGCGGCGGCTACATGCTGATGAAGCCGCTGGTGGATACCGCGACCGCGCAGGGCGTCCGGTCGGTGTACGACACCCACGTGCAGTCGTTGGTCACCGAGGCCGACGGCCGGGTGGTCGGCCTCGTCGCGCGCCGGTACAGCGACACCGTGGCGATCAAGGCCCGCCGCGGCGTGGTGCTGGCCTCGGGCAGCTTCGCCTACAGCGACGAGATGGTCGCGCAGTACGCACCCCGCATCGCGGGCCGTCCCGCCGCGAGCATCGAGCAGCACGACGGCCGGGCCATCCGGATGGCACAGATGCTCGGTGCCGACCTGGCGCACATGGATGCCACCGAGGTGGCGTTCTTCTGCGACCCGCAACAGTTGGTCCGCGGCATCCTGGTCAACGGCTTCGGCCAGCGCTACATCGCTGAAGACACGTATCCGGGGCGCATCGGCCAGCAGACGCTTTATTACCAGGACAACGCCGCCTACCTGATCATCGACGGTGATGCCCAGGAGGCGGCGATGGCCGCCACGTCAGCGACGCCGTTCCTGCGCCGCCCGGCCACTTGGGTGTGCGAGACGGTGGCGGAGCTAGAAGCCGAGATCGGGCTGCCGGAGGGCGTTCTGCAACGCACCGTCGGCTACTACAACGAGCACGCCACGAACGGCGAGGACCCGCTGCTGCACAAGAAGCCCCAGTGGCTCCGCCCGATCGGGTCACCGGTCGGTGCCATCGACCTCCGCAACAGCACCGGCGGGTTCACCCTCGGCGGTCTGCTGACCACGCTGGACGGCCGCGTGCTGCACGTCAGCGGCGAGCCGATTCCCGGCCTGTTCGCGGCCGGCCGGACCGCAGCAGGACTGTCTGCGTGGGGCTATGCCAGTGGCGTGTCCCTCGGTGACGGCAGTTTCTACGGACGCCGTGCCGGGAGGTCCGCGGCGCAGAGCTGAACCCGCTGGTTCCGCGTGTCGTCCCTGTGCGTGTCGGCGCGACGGTAGCAACGAGGGCCGTGTCCCAAATTTGGGTCATGAGCTGCAGAATTGACACGCGAGGCGCCCCTTGCCAACCCGGCTCGGGGTGCCTCGTCATGCATATATTCTCCGGCGCTCCCGGGAAATGTGTGACAAGCCCCACCGCCGTGTGATACAAACAGTCATATTCCTAATAGGAATATGACACGAAGCAACGGAGCTCGGAGGCCGACATGACAGCAGCAGTCGAATCCACCACCCCCAGCGCGGTCATCGACCGGGTATCGCTGGTCCTCGACGCGTTCGACGGCCCCGGCCGCCTGACCCTGGCGCAGATCGTGCGCCGCACGGGTCTGCCCCGTTCCTCTGCGCATCGGATGCTGGAGCGACTGGTCCAGCTGCGCTGGTTGCGCCGCAACGGCCGCGACTACGAGCTGGGGATGCGCTTGGTGGAGCTGGGCTCCCTGGCTGTGCACCAGGACCGCATGCACCGGGCCGCCGGCCCGCTGCTGCATGAACTGCACCGCGCCACCGGGCTCGTCGTCCACCTCGCCGTGCTCGACGGCGGTGACGTCGTCTACCTGGAGAAGGTCGGCAACGGCATGATGACCGTGCTGCCGTCGCGGGTGGGCGGCCGCCAGCCGGCGCACTGTACCGCTGTCGGCAAGGCGATCCTGGCCTACAACCAGGACGCCGAGGTCGACCTCATGAGCCGCAAGACCAAGTACTCGATCGCCAACCGTGCGCAGCTCGCCACCGAACTGGCCAAGGTCCGCGCCCACGGCGTCGCTTTCGAGCGCGAAGAGTCGGTGCCCGGATTCGGTTGCGTCGCAGCGCCGATCGGCCGCCAGGGTGAGGCCGTCGCCGCCGTTTCGGTGTGTGGTCCAATGAACCGCATGGCCTTCGAGCAGCTGACCGCGCCGGTGCGCATGACCGCCATGGGCATCTGGCGCAACGCCGAGGATTCCCGCGTCGCGCCGACGCTGCAGCCGATGCGTCCGCTGCGCATGGGACCGGCGCTGCAGTACGCGTGAGTCACCAGCGAGAAGCGCGAGCGGATCGCGCATGAGCTTGGACCCACAGATCGCCGGCCTCCTCGAAGCACTCAACGCCGGCTTCCCGAACCTGCCGAGCATGACCGGCGCGCAGGCACGTGCCGCCATCCGCGCCCGCTTCGTCCCACCCGCACAGCCGGAAACGGTCGAGTCCGTCACCGATACCGAGGTCGGCGGCATCCGAGTCCGCATTTACCGGCCCGCCGTCGACGCGCCAGGCACCCAGCTCCCGATCTTCGTGTTCGCCCACGGTGGCGGATTCGTCTTCTGCGATCTGGACTCGCACGACGGGCTCTGCCGCAGCTTCGCGAATTCCATTCCCGCCGTGGTGGTTTCCGTCGACTACCGGTTGGCCCCCGAGCACCCGTGGCCGGCCGCCGCGGAGGACGTGTACACCGTCACCCAGTGGGCCGCCGCCCACGCTGCCGAACTCGGCGGCGACCCGACGAAGCTCGTGGTCGGCGGCGACAGCGCCGGAGGCAATCTCGCCGCGGTGACCGCGTTGATGACCCGCGACCGCGGCGGCGCGCCGCTGGCCGCACAGGTCCTGCTCTATCCAGTGCTGACCGCAGACTTCACTTACGGGTCGTACCACGAGTTCCGCACCGGCTACTACAACACCACTGCCGCCATGCAGTGGTACTGGGACCAGTACGTGCCCAACACCGCGGACCGCGAAAACCCTTACGCGGCACCGCTGTCCGCGTCCGTCGAGGGGGTGGCGCCGGCCGTGCTGGTGGTCACGGGCTACGACCCGATGCGGGACGAAGCTCTCGCCTACGCCGAGGCGTTGCGCGAGGCGGATGTTCCGGTCACCGAACTGTATTACGGCGCCATTCACGGCTTCCTGACCATGCCGGTGCTCGACATCGCGCACCGCGCCCGTCGTGACGTAGCCGACGCGGTGACCAAGTTGCTCGCCGACTAGACGGCGATTCCCCACCAACCGAGGAGATCATCATCGGCACCTACGCTGTGACCGGTTCGGCATCCGGCATGGGATACCAAGCGGCGGAGCAGTTGCGCGCTCAGGGCCACACGGTGATCGGGGTCGATCTCAAGGACGCCGACGTCATCGCCGACCTGTCCAGCGCGGACGGCCGGCGTACCGCCACCACCCGGGTGCTCGAACTGTCCGAGGACATACTCGACGGTGCCGTGCTCGCCGCCGGCATCGGTCCCGGCGCGGGCGCCGACCGCGCCCGCCTGATCGCCCAGATCAACTACCTCGGCACGGTCGACCTGCTGACCGCCTGGCGCCCGGCACTCGCCGCCGCAGGAAACGCGAAAGTCGTTGCGCTGGGCAGTAACTCCAGCACAACTGTGCCCGCTGTCCCCCGCCGCGCCATCGGCGCCCTGCTGGCCGGCGACGCCGACCGCGCGGCCCGGGCGGTGCGCTTCTTCGGCGGCGGCGCCTCTGCGCTGATGTACGCCGCGTCCAAGATCGCCGTGGCCCGCTGGGTCCGGCAGACCGCGGTGACGGCGGACTGGGCGGGCCGCGGCATCCGGCTCAATGTGCTGGCGCCTGGGGCCATCATGACCCCGCTGCTGCAGGCGCAGCTCGATTCGCCGCGCGAGGGCAAGGCCGTGCGCGCCTTCCCGATCCCGACCGGCGACTTCGGCGATCCCGTACACCTCGCCAACTGGATCACGTTCATGCTGTCGGAATCCGCCGACTTCCTCTGCGGCAGTGTCATTTTCGTCGACGGCGGCACCGACGCCTACTTTCGCCCCGATGACTGGCCCAAGGGTGTCCCCCTGCGCGACATTCCGCGGTACGTGTGGCGGCACCGCAGGTTCGCCACGACCCGCTAGGGAGACGCGGCGCGAATCGCCTTGGGGCTCAACCCGTAACGGCGCTTGATCGCGGTACTCAAGGCGAAGGCCGTGCCATACCCGACGCGGCGCGCAACGGTCTCGATGGTGGCATCGGACCCGCGGAGCAGATCCGTGGCAAGTGCCAGCCGAACCTCGGTGAGCAGTGCCATCGGCGGTTCGCCGACGAGTTTGGTGAATCGCCGGGCCAGCGCCGCCCGGGACAGTCCGACCTCGGCGGCCAACGACCCGACGGTCCACGGGTGCGCCGGGTTGTTCTCGATGAGCCGAAGCGCCGTGCCCACCTGCGGATCTCGATAGGCGCGGTACCAGGCCGGTGCGTCCGCGCGGGACAACCAGCTGCGCAGCGCAGCGATTGTCAGCAGATCCAGCATCCGGTCGAGCACGGCGCCTTGCGCCGGTTCATCACGGGACATCTCGTCGAGCAGCAGATCCACCAGCATGCCGTTGACCTCACCCCGCCGAACCACCACCAGCGGCGGCAACGCGGTCAGCAGCCGCCGGCACACGGCGCCAACCTCCTCGTAGGCGCCGGTGATCAGCAGGGTGTCGGCGTCCAGGCGGGTTCCCCAGCTCCGGACTCCGAGATTCAGTGCCTCACACAGTGGTTCACCGTCCATGGTCGTCGTGACCTGTCCCGGGTGCACGACGACCTCCGGCGCCGTGGCGGTGTCGTCGGCGACGGTGTACGGGTCGGGCCCGCGGAAGATCGCGATGTCGCCGGCGTCCAGCGACTGGCTCGCCGCACCGTCCGGCATCACGATCGCCGAGCCGCGTGCCACCACCACGATGGTGAGCGGAGCGTGATCTTGGACCCGCAGCGACCATGGCGCATCGAGCAACGACCGCATCAGGAACGCGCCACGCGCCCGCGGCCCATCCAGCAACCCTGCGAGGGCGTCCACCGCGTACACGTTAGACGAACGCAGATGTAGACGCTCGCGTATGGAAGTGAGCCTTTTGCCCATGGATCGTCCAATCGCGACTGAATACGGTCAGCCCATGACCTTCAGCAAGCTGCCCCAGCCCGTCGGCGTGACGGCGCTCATCATCGCCGTGGTGACCTCCGGACTCCTGGCCGGTGTGTACTACTCCTACGCGGTGTCGGTGATGCCGGCACTCGGCGCGTTCGATGACCGGACCTACATCGACGTCATGAACAAGATCAACGTGGTGATCGTCAACCCGCCGTTCATGCTGACCTTCCTGGGCTCGATCGGCTTCACGGCACTGGCCGCGGCGTTCTACCTCAAGCCCGACGCGCGCCCGGTCCTGATCTGGATCGGAATCGGCCTGGCGCTCAACGTCGCCAGCCTGGCAATCACATCGGCGATCAACGTGCCGCTCAACAACAAGCTCGCCACCGCGGCCGCCTCGACGACCCCCGCCGACCTCGCGACGCTTCGAGACCAGTTCGAGTCCACCTGGGTGCGCTGGAATGTGATTCGCGGCCTGGCCAATACCGCGGCCACCGGCGTACTGGGCTGGACACTGGCACTGGCGGCCCGCGGCTGACGGCCGATAAACGCACGATGACCGCAAACCTGGGCCCGCGCGCAGGACTGCGGCATCGTCGCGACGGTGGTGAGTTCCGAGATCAAGGCCAGTGACGCGCAGCTGGCAAAAGGCCTCCGGCGCAGGCATTTGAACCTGATCGCACTCGGCGGGGTGATCGGCGCCGGGTTGTTCGTCGGTAGCGGCGTCGTGATCGGCAGCGCCGGCCCCGCGGCGATCGTGTCGTTCCTGATCGGCGGCATCATCACCATGCTGATCATGCGGATGCTCGCCGAGATGGCCGTGGCGCGGCCGGTGGTCGGCTCGTTCTATGTCTATGCCCGGCAAGCGCTAGGACGCCGTGGCGGTTTCGTCACCGGCTGGATGTACTGGTACTTCTTCGTCATCGTCGTGGCGGTCGAAGCCGTCGCGGGCGGACGCATCCTGCATCTCTGGCTACCGGCGGTGCCACTGTGGGCGTTGAGCCTCGGTCTGATGCTGGCCCTCACGGCGAGCAACCTGGTCTCGGCGCGCTCGTTCGGGGAATTCGAGTACTGGTTCTCGTCGGTGAAAGTCATTGCCATCGTGGTGTTCCTGGGCATGGGCGCACTGTGGATCACCGGCCTGTGGCCGCACTCCACCCCCGGCCTGGCCAACCTGATCGATCACGGGGGCTTCGCGCCGCTCGGCTGGGGCGCCGTACTGGCAGCCGTGGTGCCCTGCGTCGCGTTCTACACGGGCGCCGAGATCGTCACGATCGCGGCCGCCGAATCCGACGAGCCCGAGCGCGCGGTGACGAAGGCGATGAAGTCGATCGTCTTCCGGATCATTGCGTTCTACGTCGGATCGATCCTCGTGGTGGTGGCCATCCAGCCGTGGAATACGAAGAGCGTCAGCGTCAGTCCCTACGCGTCGGTGCTGACGGTTCTCGGCATCCCGGGCGTCGCGACGATCATGAACTTCATCGTGTTGACCGCGGTGCTGTCCTGCCTCAACTCGGCGCTGTACACCACCTCGCGAATGTTGTTCGCGCTCACCACCTCTGGTGACGCCCCGCGATTCTTCACCAAGCTGTCCCCGAGTGGCGTCCCGCGCCGTGCGATCTTGCTGGGCACCGCTGTCGGGTACGCGTCCGTCGCCGCGACCTACGTGTGGGGCGACGTGGTGTTCAACTTCCTGATCAACTCGTACGGTGCCGTCGCATTGTTCGTCTACCTGATAATCGCGATCTCCCAGGTCGTCCTGCGCCGCCGCATCGAGCGGACTGCACCGGGCACGCTGAAGCTGAAGATGTGGCTGTTCCCGTGGCTGAGCTACGCCACCATCGCGCTCATGGCAATCGTCATCCTGGCGATGGCGTTCCTGCCCGACACCCGGTCCCAGTTCCTGATGAGTGGTGTCACCCTGGCCGTCATCCTCGTCTCCTTCGAGGTGGTCCGGCGGCGCACCGCACCTGCGGCCGAGTCTGCGACCCCGGTTGCGATCAGCGACGACAGTCGCGTACCCGTCGACGCGGTCGACAACTGAACCGGGTCACTGCCCCGCGGCCAGGATGCTGATCGCGATGTCGGTGGCCGGGACGATGACGCCTTCGATGTCCAATTCATCTTCGGCGGTCTGGGCGGCCAGCTCGCGCACGCCGGCCAGCAGCATCACGGCTTTGGGCTTGGTGATGGGCGGCAACCCGGCCCGCTGAAATCCGGGGTTGGAGGCGAGTTCGCCGAGCAGAGCGGCAAGTTCCGCGAAATTCCGCCGCTGAATCGGACGGGCGGCGGCCCCCAACGCCGGGAGGTCGCGTATCCAGCTCAGCGAAATCGCCGGGCGCGCAGTGAGATGCGCGATGTATGCCGTCAACATCTGACGAATCTGGTTGTGCCAGTGCGCATCTGAGTCCACGGATTGCCGGATGTCGGCGACGAGATCGTCGGTCACCGAGGCCAGCAACGCCAGGTAGCACTCCTGTTTGTTCGCGAAGTACAGGTAGAAGGTGGTTTTGGAAGCCTGCGCCACCCGCACGATGTCGACGACGGACGTCGCGGCGTAGCCGCGCTCGGCAATCAACGTGGCGAGGGCGTCCACGAATCGCTGCCGGGCCACGTCGGGCGACTCACCGCTCGCCGCGCTGCCCTCCACCTCCGTGTTGCGCATGTCAGTACGTTATCGTACTGTCCCCTGACGTGTGAGTACGTCATCGTACTCGGGTGAATTGGGACTGCCGGACACCGGCCACAATGCGGAGGAAAAACGATGAGCGGTGAGGCGCGAAGCCGCAGACGTGGCCCCGTCGCCCGGCTGCTGCTGACGGCGGGCCTGGCGCTGCTGGGCGTCCTCGGCGGACCACAGACGGCGGCGTCTGCTGTGGCGATCACGCACTGCCCGTGGCGAGCCACCACCGTCGCGAGCGCGCTGGGTTCGCTGGAAAACCTCGGCTTCGACGGCGCGGGCACCATGCTGGTATCTCGCACCGTCGGCAATTCCGGGCAGCTCTACCGCCTCACACCGGACGGCAGGGGCAGCACACTCGTACCGAATGTCGCTGCGCCAGGAAGCATCACAGTCGCCGACGGCGCAGCCTACTTCACCACCGGCAACAGCTTTCTGTCCGGAATCATCGGCAGCCGGGACGGCACCATCGCTCGCGTGGACCTCGCCACCGGAGCGCTGACGACGATGGCCACCAAGCTCACCATGCCCAACGGGATGGTCCGCCTGCCCGACGGCTCGTTCATCGTCTCCCGCAACCTGGGTTGGACGACCGGCCTGACCAGGGTCAGCGCCGACGGCACCGGCGAAACGCGCTTCGCGCCGTCGGTGACGATGGCCAACGGCCTGGCATACGACGCCGCCCACAACACGGTCATCGCCTCGATGGATCTGCACCCCGTCACCACCTTGGCATTCGTGGATCTGGGCAATCCGGATCACATCCACACCGTTGATCTCGGACTGTTCGGGTTGTTCGGATTCCCCGACGACCTCACGATCGGCCCGGACGGCCTGATCTACCTGGCGATGGACGGCGGTGACCTCGTCCGCGTCGACCCCGACCAGCATGCCGCGTGCATCCTGGCCTCAGGCATGTTCGGCAGCACCTCGGTGCGCTTCGGCGCGGGCCCGGGATGGGACTCACAGGCGTTGTACAGCACCGATCTCTTCGGCACCATCCGCAAGCTCACACCGACCACGGGTTGAGAAGCCATCCCGGTGAGAAGCCATCCCGGTGACCGGACCACGGCCGTCCAGTACGACATGGGTGCCGCGAGAATCCTTCGGCAACGAAAGGACTTGCAGCATGGATAGATTCAGCGACCGCAGGATCATCGTGACCGGCGCCGGGTCGGGTATCGGCCAGGCCACGGTGGCCCGCCTGCTGGACGAGGGCGGCACCATCGTCGCGTGCGACATCTCCGCCGAGGGACTGGCGCGGACCCGGGACGCCGCCGAAAATGCCGGTACCGCAGCGCGTCTGACGACCACGGTCCTCGACATCTCGTCCGAGGAGGCCGTCACGAAGGGCGTCGACGCCGCGATCGCCGACATGGGCGGCCTGGACGTGTTGGTCAACGTGGCTGCGATCGAAACGTGCTCGCACACCCACGAGACCACGCTGGCCGACTGGAACCGCATCATCGCGGTCAACCTGACCGGCACCTTCCTGATGACCCGTCAGGCCCTGCCGGCGCTGTTGGCGTCGGGGCGCGGTGTGGTCATCAACTTCACCTCGACCTCGGCAAGCTACGCCCACCCGTACATGGCGGCATACTCTGCCAGCAAGGGCGGCATCCTGAGCTTCACCCACTCGCTGGCGCTCGAATACGCCAAGCAGGGTCTGCGCGCCGTGAACATCCAGCCCGGTGGTGTCTCAACCCCGCTGGCCAACGGCACGTTCGCCAAGATGCCCGAGGGCACCGACTACGGGCTGTGGACCAAGCAGGTCCCGATGCTCAACACCGGCAACGACGCCAACCTGGGCGACCCCGGCGCCGTCGCCGCGGTGGTCGCCATGGCGGCGTCCGATGACGGCGCGTTCCTCACCGGCACCGAGATCCGGATCGACGGCGGCGCACACTGCTGAGACTTCCGCGGGTGCTCAGCGGACCGAGTCCGATTTGTTCGCTCAGCGGACGAGTCCGATTTGTCCGCTCAGCGGACGACCACCTCGCTGGGCACCCGCGGATCACCAAGCATCGCCCGGTGTGACGGCGGCGTACGGCCGTCGACATCAGTGATGCCATAACGCTGCGCCTCTTCCGCGGCGATCACGGTCTGCCCGCTGATGCCCTCCAGGTCCGGGTCCTCGTACAGCGCGTTGATCACATGCCCGATGAACTCCGGCGTTTCGAAGTTGCCCGCGGCCTTGGCCAGCGTCTCGGCATCGAACGCCAGCTTGAACTTGTCGGTGAGCAGAATGCCCATCCAGATCGACAATGTCGAAACGCCCGTGCCGTGGAAATCGACCGCCATATCGGCGGCCAACTTGTCGACGCCGGCCTTCTGCGCACCGTACGCGGGGCCGTGCATGTAGCACACGCCGCCCGGCGACGAGGTGAATGCGATCAGGCCGCGTCCTTGCGCCACCAGTAGCGGCGCGGCGTGCCACGACGCCACATAAGCCGACCGCAGGCCGACGTCGAGCACGTCACCCAGACCGATCGGCTTCTCCCAGAACGGCTTCGGGTCAACGAGGTTGTCGTGGATCACCGCGGCGTTGTTGACGAGCAGGTCGAGTCGTCCGGTCTCGTCGGCCACGCGGGCGAACAACGCGGCCACCGCGTCGTCGTCGCGATGATCGACCGGAACGGCGATGCCGCCGTCGCCGGGGTCGGTGACGGTGCGGCCCGTCAGGTACACCGTCCACCCGTCAGCCACCAACGCTGCGGCAATGCCCTTGCCGGCACCGCGGCTGGCACCGGTGACGACCGCGACCCGCTTCTCTGAGCTCATGCGGCTATGGTGCCACGCCCAGTTCGTCCTGGACGACGTGCACGACACCGGCCGTCACCGCGGCGGCGATGGACTCCTTCAGCTGGCCGCACGCCAGGAAGATCCGCCCCGGCAGGCACTCGGCCCGCTTGCGTTCCTCGCACCTCGCGGCCGACTCGCGCGTCCACTGCACGCTGGTCTGCTGCCAGCTGCCCTTGCGCGCCAAAACCTCTGCGCCGCAGGCGCGGCAGGCCACCGGCACCATCGGCATGTCGGCCAGCCGGATGTCGGGCCGCGCAGTCATCAGACCGACTCCGCGGCCCGCGCGGCGGCGATGTTGGCTTCCATCTCCCTGGTCCACGCCTCACGCGGGACGGTGGTGTCCAGTTCGTATTCGAAGCGGTCCGTCATCTCCGGCACCACATCGGCGACGTCGACGTAGAACTGCTCATACCACCGGCGCAGCTGGTAGACGGGGCCGTCCTCTTCGACCAACAACGGATTGTCGATGCGGGCCTTGTTCTTCCAGATCTCGACGTCCTGCTCGAAGCCGCGCGCCACCCAGTCACCGAGGGCGTGCGCCGTTGCGACGGCCGCTTCCTCGGGCAGGCCGGCCATCTTCTTGACGATGATTCCGTACTGCAGCACAAAGGAATTCGCGTCGATCGGGTAATGACAGTTGATCAGGATGGTCTTGTGATCGGCTTCCGGGTAGTGGTACGTCAGGTCGTCGATCATGAAGGACGGCCCGTAGTACGACGCCACCGACGTCGAGCCGAGCATCTTCGCGCTCTCGGTGCCCTGCATGTCCTCGCGGCCACCACCGTTCATGTACTGCGTCGCGACCTGGCCTTCGAAGATGTTCTTGAAGTGCGACGGCACCGAACCGTGGATGTAGAAGAAGTGCGCCATGTCGACGACATTGTCGATGATCTCGCGGCAGTTGACGTTGACAACCGTTGTGTACCAATGCCAATCGGTCCACTCGTCGCTGCCGGCCTGCTCGATGCGCGGGATGTAGCCGTCCGCCGGCGGCGCGCTGCCCTCGGGGTCGTTCCAGATGAACAACATCCCGTCCTGCTCGAGGGTCTCCCACTTCGCGGTACGCGCCAGGCGCGGCGTGCGCTTGGCGTACGGCACGAGCTTGCACTTTCCGTCGCCACCCCAGCGCCAGTCGTGGAACGGGCAGGCGATCTCGTTGCCCTTGACGGTGCCCTGGCTCAGGTCACCGCCCATGTGCCGGCAGTAGCCGTCCAGCACGTTGAGTTGGCCGTCCGCACCGCGGAACACGACGAGCTTCTGCCCGAAGGCGTTGATCGAGTGCGGTTTGCCGTCACCGAGGTCCTTGGTCAGGCCAAGGCAGTGCCAACCACGGGCGAACCGGGTCGGCGCTGCACCGGCTTCGATCTGGCGAACATCGACATCCTCCAGCGACATCTGATGACCATCCTCACATTGAAAACTGGGCTGCAGTTTGATGTTTCAGGTCTAACAGCAGCGGGGTGGGCAATGCACGTGTTCTCCCGCTGGTAGGGACGTCCGAGGCCGGAAAGCCGTCTGCCGCAATACGCTCAGCGGCCGTGACGACATCTGCCGCGGCCACGATTCCGGCCGGCCTCGACATCACCGACACCACCGTCGATCTGCTGGTGATCGGTTCCGGCACCGGCCTGGCCGCCGCGCTGAGCGGCCACGAGTCGGGCCTCGACGTCCTCATCGTCGAGAAGGCGTCCGACGTCGGCGGTTCGACCGCGCGCTCGGGAGGCGCCCTCTGGCTGCCGACAACTCCCCTGCTGACCGACAAGGGCACCGCCGACACCGCCGACCGCGCCTCGACCTACCTCGACGCCGTCGTCGACGGGACCGCGCCGGCGGCCCGCTCCGCAGGCTTCCTGCAGCACGTCAACGCGACCGTCGACATGCTGGGACGCACCACGCCGATGCGGTTGTTCTGGGCCCGCGAATACTCGGACTACCACCCCGAGCTGCCGGGTGGCCGCGCCACCGGGCGCACCTGCGAGTGCCGTCCACTCAACGCCGGTGTGCTGGGCAAGTACCGCAACCGGCTGCGCGGCGGCGTCATGGAGGTCAAGGTGCCGATGCCGACCACCGGCGCGGACTACAAATGGATGAACCTGATGACGCGGGTACCCCGAAAAGGGTTGCCGCTCATCGCAAAACGGCTTGCGCAGGGCGTCGGCGGCAAGCTGCTCGGGCGCGAGTACATCGCCGGTGGCCAGGCACTGGCGGCCGGGCTGTTCGCCGGTGTGCTCCAGGCCGGCATCCCGATCTGGACCGACACCGCGCTCGTCCGGCTGACCGGCGACAGCCGGCGGGTCACCGGTGCGGTGCTGTCGCACGGCGGCCGTGAGGTCACCGTCACCGCGACGCGCGGTGTGGTGCTGGCGGCCGGCGGCTTCGACCACGACATGGCGATGCGCCACAAGTACCAGTCAGATTCGCTCGGCGACCACGAGAGCCTCGGCGCCGATTCCAACACCGGCGAGGCCATCCGGGCCGCCACCGATCTGGGTGCCGCCACGGCGCTGATGGACCAGGCCTGGTGGTTCCCGGCAGTGGCGTCCGCGAACGGCCGTCCGCCGGCCGTGCTGCTGGCCGAGCGCTCGCTGCCGGGTTCCCTCATCGTCGATCAGGACGGCAGGCGCTTCGCCAACGAGTCGACCGATTACATGTCGTTCGGCCAGCGCGTCCTGGAACTCGAGCGCGCGGGCACGCCGGTCGAGTCGATGTGGATCGTGTTCGACCAGAAGTACCGCAACCGCTACGTCTTCGCCGCCGGGTCGTTCCCGCGGATGCCGCTGCCGAAGTCCTGGTACCGGGCCGGCATCGCCGCCAAGGCCACCAACTTCGCCGATCTGGCAGCGCAGACGGGAGTCCCGGTCGCCGATTTCGAGCAGACCATGGCGCGATTCAACGAGAGCGCGGCCGCCGGCATCGATCCCGATTTCGACCGCGGTCTCAGTGCCTACGACCGCTACTACGGCGACCCGACAGTGACGCCCAACCCGAACCTGCGCCCACTGGTCAAAGGCCCGTTCTACGCGGTGAAGATGACGCTGAGCGACCTCGGGACGTGCGGTGGCGTGGTCGCCGATGAGCGTGGCCGCGTGCGCCGCGAGGACGGCGACGTCATCGAGGGGCTGTACGCGCTGGGGAACACCGCGGCCAACGCCTTCGGCGCGGTGTACCCGGGCGCGGGCGCGACCATCGCGCAGGGCCTGGTGTACGGCTACATCGCCGGACGGGATGCCGCGGGGAAGCTGTAGCGGTCAGAGACCGCCGAGGCCACCGAGATCATCGGGTACATCGACGGCGTAAGCGCTGAGCACCTCGAGCGGCACGACCTCAAGGGTCCGCTCGTGCGTGGAGGCGAGCACCACCGGTGCCGCGTATCCGTCATTGTGCGCCCGCAGCCAGTTCACCGCGGTCACGCACCATCGGTCGCCGGGCGACAGGCCCGGAAAGCGATAATCCGGCATCGGCGTGGACAGGTCGTTGCCTATCGAACGCTGGTGTGCCAGGAACTCGGCGGTCACGACCGCGCAGATGGTGTGCCGGCCGGCGTCCTCGGGTCCGGTCGAGCAGCAGCCGTCGCGGTAGAAGCCCGTCAGCGGTTCGGTGCCACATGCTTCCAGCGGAGCACCGAGCACATTGCGATCTGCCACCGTTCAATCCTTCCGTGCGCCGAGGCCGGGAAAAACGAAATCGTCGAGATTCTCCAGCGACCGAAGACGGCGCGCAAACGCCCGGCTATTCGTGGTAACCCTGAACCTCGCGCTCGACCTCGCGCCACAGGCCCGGCATCGAACGCGGCATGCCCGCAACGCCTTTCGCGGCGGTCTGCAGCACCGCGTCGGCCTCGTCGATGTCTTTCATGAGTTCGAGCGCCAGTTCCCGCTCGGCAGCGTAGTACTTGGCCGCCCAGCGCAGCGCGATCACCGAATATGCCCACACGGGCTGGGCTTTGGCCCCATCGGAGTCCTCGGCGGCCTGCCGTTCCATGGCCTCGCAATAGGCGACATGTTGCTCCAGCAGCTCCCGCAGCCGGGTGGGGTTGCTCAGGTGGCCGAACGTAACCCGTAGCAGCACACTGTGTTTGAGCACCGGAGGGTCGACGGGCGCGTTGTTGGTCCAGTCGGTCACGGCCGCCATGCCGGACTCGGTGATCTTGTACAAGCGACGCGAGCGCAGACCCTCGTCCTGTTCGACACGGGACTCGAGGTAGCCAAGTCCCTCAAGCTTTTTCAGCTCGGTGTAGATCTGGCTGTACGAGGGGCTCCAGTAGTAGAAACCGACGCTCCAGTCGATCCACTTCTTGATGTCGTAGCCGCTGAGTTCCTCTTCATAAGACAGCATGCCGAGCAGCGTCCAACTCGTCGCTGCCAGCGACGGTTTGCTCTGCGGCTTACTTGCCATCTGTTTAGCCTAACAATCTATTGCGGCAAAGGCCCTGTCCTGACCGCCTGTCGGGACAGTCATCAGCGGCTCGCGGGCCCGGCTATCGCGGCCACATACCGGCTGTACGACCAGTTCTTCGGCCTTTTCGTCGGCCAAAGGCCAGCACAGCAACGACAGGACCACCCGCACGATCCAGTTCGGCGCCGCCTATTCGGGCAGCCGCAGCTCGGGCTTCTCGACCTCTTCGATGTTGACATCCTTGAACGTGATGACCCGGACCTGCTTGACGAAGCGCGCCGGCCGGTACATGTCCCACACCCAGGCGTCGGCCAGCCGCAGCTCGAAGTAGACCTCACCGTCGGCGTTGCGCGGGATCAGCTCGACGCTGTTGGCCAGGTAGAAGCGGCGCTCGGTCTCCACGACGTAACTGAACTGCCCGACGATGTCCTTGTACTCGCGGTACAGCGAGAGCTCCATCTCGGTTTCATACTTCTCGAGATCCTCGGCACTCATCGGCACAGACTCATCAGTTCAGCGGTCCTTCGGTTTGCTCGGTTTTGCAGGGCCATGTCTTGTTCGGATCGGCGACCAGTTCCCATTTTCCCCTACCCGGATCGGCAGCGCTGCTCTATCGCGGGGTTGGCCGCGAGCTTGCGCACATTGGCGAACGAGAACCGGTGTTCGGGGCAGGGACCCAGGTCGGCTAGCGCCGCGGTGTGGGCCGCGGTGCTGTACCCCTTGTGTTCCGCGAATCCGTAACCCGGATGCACGGTATCCATCTCCACCATCAGGCGGTCGCGGCTCACCTTGGCGAGCACGCTGGCCGCGGCGATACAGGCGGCCGCGGCGTCCCCGCCGACCACCGGCAACGACGGCACCGACAGGCCCGGCACCCGGAACCCGTCGGAGAGGACGTAACCGGGCCGCACGGGCAGACCCGCAACGGCGCGGCGCATGCCTTCGATGTTGGCGATGTGCACCCCGCGGCGGTCGACCTCGACCGACGGGATGAACACCACGTGATAGGCGAGGGCATAACGCCGGATCAACGGGAACAGACGTTCCCGTTCGGCTTCGTTCAGCTTCTTCGAATCATCAAGGGCTGCCAGGCTTTCCAGCCGATTCGGCCCCAAAACACAAGCCGCCACCACGAGTGGACCGGCGCACGCCCCGCGCCCGACCTCGTCAACCCCGGCCACCGGACCCAGGCCACCGCGGTACAGCGCGGACTCCAGGGTACGCAGGCCCGCGGACTTGCGGATCACCGTGCGGGGCGGCCAAACCGGCACCGGAACACCTATTGGCCGGTCTGCGGATTGACCGTGACGACACCGCCCCAGCGCGACGGCGGCCAGGCGATGAACCGGGCCTTCCCGATCACATTCGCCACCGGCACCGTGCCCGCGATGGGATCACCCGTGCACATCAGCGCGTTGATGGCGTCAGCCGGCGTGTTCGTGCAGTGCGCGCGCGAGTCCGCCGAGTGGGTGCGGTTGTCCCCCATGACCCAGAGCCGGTCGTCCGGCACCTTCACCGGGCCGAACTCGTTGCCCAGGCACGGGTCCGTCGCCGGGTCGACCATCATGGTGGCCGGATCCAGGTACGGCTCCTTGAGCTTCTTGCCGTCGACCGTCAGACCCGTCGAGTTCCGGCACTGCACCGTCTGACCGCCCACCGCGATGACGCGCTTCACCAGATCGTTCTCATCGGGCGGCACGAAGCCGACAACCGAGAGAGCATTCTGGATCCAACGCATCGTCGGGTTGTCCGAACGGATCGACTTGTAGCTGATGTTCCAGTTCGGCGGGCCCTTGAAGACCACGACGTCGCCCGGCTCGGGCGCGCTGAACCGATAAGTCAGCTTGTCGACCATGATCCGGTCCCCGACGCAGCCGCTGCAGCCATGCAGCGTCGGCTCCATGGACTCCGATGGAATCAGGTACGGCCGCGCGACGAACGTCAGCACCAGGTAGTACAGCAGCACCGCGGTGACAACGAGAACGACGCCTTCGCGCAGCGCAGCCAGCTTCGACTTCGGCTTTTCCTCCGCCTCGCCAGCCTTGCCGGCCCCGCCGGCTTTGGTGGCCGAGTCGGCGGTCGCTGCCCGGTCGGCGTCGTCCGTCGTCGAACTCTCCGGAGTGGTGTTGTCCTCGCTTGGG
Source organism: Mycolicibacterium sp. CBMA 226 (assembly GCF_009729075.1). Taxonomy (GTDB): domain Bacteria; phylum Actinomycetota; class Actinomycetes; order Mycobacteriales; family Mycobacteriaceae; genus Mycobacterium. The sequence continues at coordinate 120,139 of NZ_VTGY01000007.1, forward strand.
CCGGTCACGGCACCAGGCTAATCAGCTCGGCGGAAAGGTCGCCGAACAAGCTCAGCGCTTTTCCTTGATCTTGGCCTTCTTGCCACGGAGTTCGCGCAGGTAGTACAGCTTGGCGCGACGGACGTCACCGCGGGTGACGACGTCGATGTGGTCGATGTTCGGCGAGTGCACCGGGAAGGTCCGCTCGACGCCGACGCCGTAGCTCTCCTTGCGGACGGTGAAGGTCTCACCGATACCGCCACCCTGACGGCGGATCACGACGCCCTTGAACACCTGGATGCGGTGCTTGTTGCCCTCGATGACCTTGACGTGGACGTTGAGGGTGTCGCCGGCGTTGAAGGCCGGGATGTCGTCGCGCAGCGACGCCTGGTCGACGAAGTCCAGCGTTTTCATCGGTGACACTTCCTTGCTAACTCGCGGCCGCGGCCGTCGGACACCATGTGGCGCGACGGAACAGCCATCTTCTTTACGGACGTACTTGGGCGGATGCCGCAGCGGGCGGGGACACATCCAGACAGACGCCGACCCCGCGCCCAGCGCGGACAACTGCTCAATTGTGCCAGACAGCCGCCGGGTGACGAAATCGTGACCCCGACGAGGCCGGTGCCGTGCACATCACACGCAGCACCGCCACAGACGCCACACCCAACTCAGCTTTACCGGTTAGGCTGATCAACCAGAATTTTACCCACCGTGATCCGAGGAGAGCCATGCGCCCGCAGCAGTTGAAGCTGCTGACCATCACCGCTGCCGCGGCAGCGGTGATGCTCACAGCTGGCTGCGAGGCGAAGGTCTACGGGGCGCCGCCGCCGAACCGGATCGCGCTGACCGTCGTGCCGGTCGTCACGGCGCTGGAGATGCCAGAAGCTCCGGCCGCCGAGCCCGCCGCGGCCCTTGCGGGCCTCGATGCGCGCGAACGTAGTGCCACCAACGACGCCGCCGCGGCCGGTGCGTCGATCAGCGCGGCGGTACTCGATCGCAACACCGGCCAGCTCATCATCACCGGCGACAGGTCCCCCATGCCCATCGCGTCGGTGGCCAAGCTGTTCATCGCCGACGATCTGCTGTTGCAGGAGGCCAAGGGCCAGATCGAGCTCACCGCGGCCGACCGTCAGGCGCTGGACACCATGCTGCGGTCGTCGGACGACTCGGCGGCCGAGGCCTTCTGGAACCGCAGTGGCGGCAACGACGTCATCGCCCGTGTCGCGGCCCGCTACGGCCTGACCGGGACGTCGGTGCCCTACGACGGCAAGTGGTGGAACACCATGAGCACCACCACTGACCTCGTGCACTACTACGACCAGTTGCTCAACGGCAGCGGCGGGCTGCCGCCGGAGCGCGCCAGCATCATCCTGACCAACCTGGCCGCGTCGACGCCCGCCGGCGCCGATGGCTATCCGCAGCGGTTCGGCATCCCCGACGGCCTGTACGGCGAACCGGTGGCGGTGAAGCAGGGCTGGATGCCGGAGTGGAACGGCAACAACTGGATGCACATGTCCACCGGCGTGGTCGGCGCCGACCGGCGCTATGTCATGGCGATCGGCTCGCTGCAGCCCACCGATGACGCCACGGCCCGCACCACGATCACCAACGCCGTCAAGACCATGTTCCCGGGCGGCCGGATCAGCTAGCCGGCGCGGCGAAGCGACGGAGAATTTGGTCTAGCCCAACAGGTCCGGCCGGCGCTCCCGAGTCCGCTGCAGGCCCTGTTCGCGCCGCCAGGCGGCAACCTTCGCGTGGTCGCCCGACAGCAGCACCGGGGGCACCTCGAGGTCCCGCCACACCGGTGGCCGGGTGTAGCTCGGGCCCTCCAGCACTCCCCCGACGTGCGCCGAGTGCGAATCATCCTGGTGTGACGCGGGATTGCCCAGGACATCGGGCAGCAACCGCACGACGGCCTCGATCATCACGAGCGCGGCAGATTCGCCGCCGGGCAGCACGTAGTCACCGATGGACACCTCTTCGACCCGCATGCGCCGGGCGGCATCGTCGGCCACCCGCTGGTCGATGCCCTCGTAACGGCCGCAGGCGAACACCAGGTGCTTCTCGTTCGTCCACCGGTGCGCGTGTTCCTGGGTGAACAGCCGGCCCGCGGGCGTCGGGACCACCAAAACCGTTTCCGGCGTGCAGATCTCATCGAGGGCGGCGCCCCAGATCGGCGCCTTCATCACCATGCCGGGCCCGCCCCCGTACGGGGCGTCGTCGACTGACTTGTGCACGTCATGCGTCCAGTGCCGCAGGTCGTGGACACCGAGCTGCACCGTGCCATTGGCGATCGCCTTGCCCGGCAGGGACTGTTGCAGCGCATCGAGATACGCCGGAAAGATCGTGACGACGTCAATCCGCATGGGTATCAACCCAACTCGAGCAGGCCGTCGGGCGGATCGATCTCCACCAGACCGTCGGCCAGCGACACCGTCGGCACCATGTGGGTGACGAACGGCACCAGCACCTCGCCACCGGATTCCGTTCGGATGGAGAGCAGTTCGCCGCCCGGGGTGTGCAGCACCTCGGTCACCACACCCACGTCGACGCCGTCGACGGTGCGGACCTTCAGGCCCTCCAGCTGGTGATCGTAGAACTCGTCGGGCTCGTCGATAGGTGGCAGACTGGCGGAATCCACCAGAAACAGCATGCCGCGCAACGCATCTGCCGCGTTGCGGTCGGTCACACCTTCGAGGCGCACCAAAAGCCGGCCGCCGTGCTCGCGCATCGATTCGACGACGTAGGTGCGTTCGGGACCGGGATTTCGGGCTCCCGGCTTGCCGCGCAGCGATGATCCCGGCGAGAAACGCTCGCCGGGATCATCGGTACGTACTTCGACGACAACCTCGCCGCTGATGCCGTGCGCCTTGACGACGCGGCCGACCACGAGGTCCATATTTACTGGTCGGTGTCCACCACGTCGACACGGATGCCCCGGCCGCCGATACCGGCAACCAGTGTCCGCAGCGCGGTGGCCGTGCGACCGCCGCGCCCGATGACCTTGCCCAGGTCATCGGGGTGCACGTGCACCTCGACGGTGCGACCGCGGCGGCTGGTCACCATGTCGACCCGGACATCGTCGGGGTTGTCGACGATCCCGCGGACCAGGTGCTCTACGGCGTCGACGACGACACTGCTCATTCGGCGGGCGCTTCGGCCTCAGATGCAGAAGCCTCGGTGTCGGCCTCAGTGGCCTCGGCAGCCTCGGTCTCGGCGGCGGCCTCTTCCTTCTTGTCCTTACGCTTCTTCAGCGTGACAGCCTCGCCACCGGGGGCGGCGTCGGCGTTGGCCAGTGCGGCGTTGAACAGGTCCAGCTTGGACGGCTTGGGCTCCTTGACCTTCAGGGTGCCCTCGGCGCCCGGCAGGCCCTTGAACTTCTGCCAGTCACCGGTGATCTTCAGCAGGGCGGCGACCGGCTCGGTCGGCTGTGCGCCGACGCCCAGCCAGTACTGCGCGCGCTCCGAATCGATCTCGATCAGGCTCGGCTCTTCCTTCGGGTGGTACCGGCCGATGACCTCGATGGCGCGGCCGTCGCGGCGGGTGCGCGCGTCGGCGACGATGATGCGGTACTGGGGGTTGCGAATCTTGCCAAGCCGGGTGAGCTTGATCTTGACAGCCATGTTTCTGCACTTCTCCTGATGATTGCCACGCTGCAATTCAGCGACTCAGGCGGATTGCCCGGTCCGGTCTTGCCTCACGTGTGTGACCGCCGCGCGGCGCATTGAACGAGCCGCGGACAGACAGCCGACCATTCTGCCAGAGCGGCCGTGGGCGGCCCAAATCCCGCTAGATCACCCGGTCGAAGCACTTGGTCTCGACACGGCGGGTCATCCGCCAACCCTCGGCGGTGCGGACGAACTCGTCCTCGTACCAGAGGCCGCAGAACAGCACCTGGCTCTGGTTGTCCGCCCCACCCGGCCCTGACCCCGTCGCTTCGCTCGCCCCGCTCGGCAGCACCATCGGGTTGAAACAGATGGTGCGCGATTTCGCGGTGTCACCGGTGATGGTGACGTCGAAGTTGCCGAGCATGTGCGCATAGGCCGGGAAATTCGGGAGCACCTGCGACAGCCATTCCTTGACCTCCGGGAAATGTCCGTCGATGCCGCCCATCGCGCGGTAGTCGATGTAGGCATCGGGCGTGAAAACCCGTGCCAGATCATCGAACTGGCGGGTGTCGATGGCCGTCGAGTACGCGACCAGCAGTTGCTGGATTTCCAGACGGTCCGAGATCTCTTCCAGACTCAGCATGGTCCGATTGAACACCACGGCGCCGTCGCCCAGACGACGTCGTCCAGGTTCGGCCAGTAGGCTCCTGGCTCCATGGGAAGGTTCGCAACCGCCGTCATGGCGACGCTGACGCTCGTGTTCCTGGTCGCACCGCCGATGGCGGCCGCCGACCCCGACATCCAGCCCGCCGGCACCATGCCGATCCCGGTGGGGCCGGCCCCGGCCTGGATCGTCGCCGACATGGATTCGGGCCAGATTCTCGCCGGCCGCGACATCGACCTGCGACACCCGCCCGCGAGCACCATCAAGACGCTGCTCGCGCTGACCGCGCTCAGTGAACTGCCGAGCCTGGACGCCACCGTGGCCGGCACCGTCGCCGACACCCAGGTGGAGTGCAACTGCGCCGGCATCGTCCCCGGCCACGTGTACACCGCCCGCCAGCTGCTGGACGCGGTGCTGCTCGCGTCGGGCAACGATGCCGCCAACGCCCTGGCCGACATGATCGGCGGCTACGACGCCGCGGTCGCCAAGATGAACGCGAAGGCCGCCGCCATCGGCGCCGTGGACACCCATGCCGCCACCCCGTCCGGTCTGGACGGCGCCGGGGGCTCGGGCTGGACCACTCCCCGCGACCTGGCCATCATCTTCCGCGCCGCCATGGCCAACCCGTACTTCGCACAGATCACCGCACAGCCCGCCGCGACGTTCCCGGGCAAGAACGGCAACGAACAGCTCATCAACGAGAACCAGCTGCTGCAGCGGTACCCCGGCACCATCGGCGGCAAGACCGGGTACACCGACGCCGCCAAGAAGACCTACGTGGCCGCCGCGGACCGCGGCGGACGCCGGCTGGTCATCGCGATGATGTACGGCATGGTGCACGAGGGCGGTCCGACGTACTGGGACCAGGCCTCCGCGCTACTGGATTGGGGCTTCGCGCAGGACCGCTCGGTCAGCGTCGGCTCGCTCTGACCGATACCCGACCGGAATCTCGGCGCGAGCTGATCGCAGCCTGTAGTCCGTAGCGTCGGCGCTCGTGCGCAGACTGTTCACGGCGACCGCGGTGGTGCTCAGCGCACTACTGGCAGCGCCGATCCCGACACCCACCGCGGCGGCCGAGCCCACCGGGCAACCGACGGGCGCACAGGCGTTCGCCAACGGCCCGGCCAAAGCCTGGCTGGTCGCCGACCTCGACACCGGCCAGGTCCTGGCGTCGCAGGATCCCAACGGCTCGTATGCACCGGCCAGCACGATCAAGCCACTGCTGGCCATGGTCGTACTGGACAACCTGCGCCCGGACGCCCTGGGGCGGGCCAACGAGTCGCACACCAAGGTCGAGTGTTCGTGCGTCGGGCTCAAGCCCGGCCAGGTCTATTCGGTGCGTCAGCTCCTGGATGGGCTGCTCATGGTGTCGGGCAATGACGCCGCGAACATGCTGGCGGACATGCTCGGTGGCCAACGCGCCACGGTGGCAGCCATGAACCGCAAGGCCGCCGCACTCGGCGCCCGAAGCACGCACGCCGGCTCACCGTCCGGGCTCGACGGGCCCGGCTGGGAATCGCTCACGACACCGCGCGATCTCGGGGTCATCTACCGGGCGGCACTGACGTATCCCGTGATCGCCGAGATTTTCCGGCAGACGTCTGCGCAGTTCCCCGGCAGGACCCTGACCAGTCAGAACGAGCTGTTGACGGGATACCCCGGCGATTTCGCGGGTAAGACGGGCTACACGGACCGGGCCCGCAAGACGTACGTCGGCGCCGCGCAGCGCGGGAACCACCGGGTGGTCGTGGTGCAGATGTACGGCACCGGCGATCTCTACCCGCAGGCACGCCAGTTGTTCGACTGGGGTTTCAGCCAGTACAGCTGAGCCGCCTCGGTCAGAAGACCCGGCCGCGCAGGATCACCAGCTCGGCATGGTCGAGCACGCCCGGCAACCGCGGATCCGCGGCGTAGCACACGAGATCAGCCGAGGCGCCGTGCTCCAACCCTGGACGCCCCAACCATTTCCGTGCGTCCCAGCTGGCCGCGCCCAAGGCGTCCCCCGGGCTCAGTCCCACCCGGCCGAGGGCGGCAACCTCGTCGGCGATGCGGCCGTGGGCGATCATGCCGCCGGCGTCGGTACCGGCGTAGATCGGGATCCCGGCCTCGTGCGCGGCCCCGACCCGCTGCGGACATGTCGCGTACAGATCGCGCATGTGCTTGGCATAGGCCGGAAACTTGGCCGCCTTCTCGGCGATCCCGGGGAAATTCTCGATGTTGATCAGGGTCGGCACCAGCGCCGTGCCATGGGCCAGCATGAGCTCGATGATGTCGTCGGTGATCCCGGTGCCGTGCTCGATGCAGTCGATGCCGGCGTTGATCAGCCCCGGCAACGCCTCCTCACCGAACACATGCGCCGTCACCCGTGCACCGCCCGCATGCGCGGCCGCGATCGCGGCTTTGAGGACGTCGTCGGACCACAGCGGCGCCAGGTCACCCACTGCCCGGTCGATCCAATCGCCGACGAGCTTGACCCAGCCGTCACCGCGGCGGGCCTGCTCTGCGACGTACTGCGGCAGCTGCGACTCGTCCTCGATGTCGATCGGCAGCCCGGGCAGGTAGCGCTTGGGCCGGGCCAGGTGCCGGCCCGCGCGGATGATCCGTGGCAGGTCAGCACGGTCGTCGAAGGCACGGGTGTCCACCGGCGAACCGGCGTCGCGCAGGAGCAGCGCACCGGCCTGTCGCTCGGTCTCGGCCTGACGCTCCGCCTCGTCGAGCTCGACGGCACCGCCCGGTCCCAGGCCGACGTGGCAGTGCGCGTCGACCAGGCCGGGGATGATCCAGCCGCCGTCGAAGATCGTCTCGGCACCCGCGATGGGCTCGGCCGACAGCACTCCGTTGTGTATCCACCACTGCACCTCTTCGCCGTCGGGCAGACCCCGGCCGCGAATATGCAGACTCGGGGCGAGCGAATCGACGGGAGAAGCCGCTGGCACCGCGGCTACTTCTTGGGGAACTTGAGCTGCGACAGATCGAAGTCGGCGAGGCCCGGCGGCAGCTCGTTGAGCCCCTGCGGCATGTTGGACAGATCAGGGAATCCGCCGGGCAGCGCACTCGGATCAAGACCGAACGGGTTGCGTGCCGCCTTCGGCGGCGTCGGGCCCCGTCCGCCCTTCTTCCCCTTGCCCGCCTGCTTGTTCTTGCCCTTGGCGGCCTTGCGAGTGTTCTTGCGGCCGAACGGCATTCCCATCTGGCCGGCCATCTGCGACATCATCTTGCGGGCCTCGAAGAAGCGGTCGACCAGTTGGTTGACGTCGGCCACCGTGACGCCGGAGCCGTTCGCGATGCGCAGGCGCCGCGAGGCGTTGATGATCTTCGGGTCCGACCGCTCGGCAGGGGTCATGCCTCGGATGATGGCCTGAATCCGGTCCAGGTGGCTGTCGTCGACGCCCGCCAGGGCCTCCTTCATCTGACCGGCACCGGGCAGCATGCCCAGCAGGTTCCCGATGGGACCCATCTTGCGGATCATCAGCATCTGCTCGAGGAAGTCCTCGAGCGTGAGCTCGCCGGAGCCGATCTTGGCGGCGGCCTCTTCGGCCTTCTTCTGATCGAAGACCTGCTCGGCCTGCTCGATCAGGGTGAGCACGTCGCCCATTCCCAAGATGCGCGACGCCATGCGGTCCGGGTGGAAGACGTCGAAGTCCTCGAGCTTCTCGCCTGCGGAGGCGAACAGGATCGGCGCTCCGGTGACCTCACGCACGGACAGGGCAGCGCCACCGCGTGCGTCGCCGTCCAGCTTGGTCAGGACGACGCCGGTGAAGCCGACGCCCTCACGGAAGGCGTTCGCCGTGGTCACGGCGTCCTGGCCGATCATCGCGTCGAGGACGAACAGCGTCTCGTCAGGCTTGACCGCATCGCGGATCGCGGCGGCCTGGGCCATCAGTTCCTCGTCGATGCCGAGGCGGCCGGCGGTGTCGACGATCACGACGTCGAAATGTTTGGCCTTGGCCTCGGCCAGACCCGCGGCGGCGACCGAGACCGGGTCGCCGGTGGCCATCTGATCGATGCTCACGCCGTCGGGAGAGACTCCCGGATGCGGGGCGAAGACGCTGACGCCGGCCCGCTCACCGACGATCTGCAGCTGGTTGACCGCGCCCGGGCGCTGCAGGTCACACGCCACCAGCAGCGGCGTATGCCCTTGATCCTTAAGCCATTTCGACAGCTTGCCGGCGAGGGTGGTCTTACCGGAACCCTGCAGACCGGCCAGCATGATGACCGTCGGCGGGGTCTTCGCGAACGCCAGCTGACGCGTCTCACCACCGAGGATGCCGATGAGCTCCTCGTTGACGATCTTGACGACCTGCTGCGCCGGATTCAGCGCGCCGGAGACTTCGGCACCCTTGGCACGTTCCTTGATCCGGCCGATGAACTCGCGCGTGACCGGCAGAGACACGTCGGCCTCGAGCAGGGCCAGGCGGATTTCGCGCGCGGTGGCGTCGATATCGGCGTCGGTCAGCCGGCCCTTGCCGCGCAGACCCGACAGCGCACCGGTCAACCGGTCGGACAGGGATTCAAACACGGGGACCAGCCTAGCTGGCGGCAGTTGCCGGCTTGACCGGTAGCGGGGCAGGCAGCACCGCGTACAGGTCCTGTTCGAACCCAGTCCGGACCTCGGCGGCCGTGAAGGCCCCCGGAACCACCAGACCGAACGCATCGACCACGGTCGCGCCCAGCGTCGTCACCTTGGCCCAGGAGACGTCCGCACCCTTCCTCTCGACCACAGCGGCCAGGCGGGCGAGCAGGCCCGGCCGGTCAGTACTGCGGATCTGCAGCACCAGCTCACCGTCCGAGGACCCCTCGAACCACCGCACGAGGGGTGGCGCAACCGCGTGATAGCCGGGCACGGCTGCCGGAACCTCACCGGCCCGCCGGGTCTGGGCCGGCGTTTCGGCGTCGCGCTGCTCCAGCGCGGCGATCACGTCCAGCTCACCGTCGAGCGCCAGGATGAACTGCTGACGCAGCAGTTCCGCGGCCGGCGGCGAGCCGAAGTGCGGCGACACCACGAACGTGTTGATCGCCAGTCCCTCGTGGCTGTTGACCGACGCCGAATGCACCCGCAGCGAGTGCAGTGCCAGCACCCCGGCCGCCTTCGACAACAGGCCACGCCGGTCCGGAGCGATCATCGTCACGTTGAACAGGTGCGGGCTGTCCCCCGCGGTGAGTTCCACGTGGACACCGTTCTGGTTGGCACGCGAGAGCAGTCGCGGATCAATGGGATCCGGGTGCGGCAGGTCCTCCCCCGCCATCACCAACCGGCAGCGCCGGACCAGATCGCCGATCAGGGAGGCCTTCCAGTCGCCCCACACGCCGGGACCGGTGGCCAACGAGTCCGCCTCGGCCAGCGCATGCAGCAACTCCAGCAACAGCGGGTCGCCACCCAGCGCGTCGACCACCGCGGCAATGGTGTTGGGGTCCTGCAGGTCTCGACGAGTCGCCGTCTCCGGCAGCAGCAGGTGGTAGCGCACCATCTTGACCAGCACCTCGACATCGGCGGGCCACAGACCCAGCCGGACACCGATCTGGTTGGCCAGTTCGGCGCCGATCGCACTGTGATCGCCGCCCCGGCCCTTGCCGATGTCGTGCAGCAGCGCACCCAGCACCAGCAGGTCGGGCCGGTCGACCCGAGTCGTGAAAGCGCTTGCCCGAGAGATAGTTTCGGTCAGATGCCGGTCGACGGTCCAGATATGCACGACGTCGCGCGGCGGCAGGTCACGGATCGCGCCCCACTCCGGGAACAGCCGGCCCCACAACCCGGTCCGGTCGAGGGCCTCCACGGTGGTCACCACGCCCGGCCCGGCCGTCAGCAACACGAGCAGGTCGTTGAGCGCCTCTTTGGGCCACGGCGCCCGCAGTTCGGGCGCCGACTCGGCGAGCCGTGCCAACGTCGACGCCGCGATCGGCAGTCCGTTGGTGGCCGCTGCGGCAGCTACCCGCAGAATCAGGCCCGGATCGCGCTGCGGCTTGGCGTCGCGGGCCAGGATGACCTCGCCGCCGAACTCCAGCACGCCCTCATCCAGCGGTCGCCGGACCGGTCGTCTGAGCGCCGCAAAGCCTCTGCGCGGCAAGGCATTCCCCGCGGTACGCACGCCGGCGTCCACGTAGAAGCTGATGGTGCGGGCGGCGTCGCTGATCATTCTCGCCAGATCGAAGCGGTCGCCGATACCCAGTGCGGCACCGACTTCGTCGGCGTACTGGGCCAGCACCATCTCGCGGCCCTTGTGCGAGACGCGGTGGAGCTCGGTGCGGACGTTCAGCAGTGCCAGGTGGGCCCCGCCCAGGGTGCCGATCGGTGAGGCCACCGAACGACTCGGGTAGACGTCCGCCAACTGCGCCATGGCCAGTGCGTTGAGCAACTGCACATCCCGCAGGCCACCACGGCCGTTCTTCAGGTCCGGTTCAGCGCGGTGTGCGATCTGACCGGAACGCTCCCACCGCGCCGCGGCATGTTCGATCAATTCCGTGAAACGGGACGTGATGCCGGTCCGCCACTGCCGCCGGGCACCGCCGACCAACAGGGATGACAGGTCCGAATCACCGGCGATGTGGCGAGCGTCGAGCATCGCCAGCCCGGCGGAGACGTCGCTGGCTGCTGTCTTGAGCGCCTGCGGCACGGTCCGGACACTGTGATCGAGGTGAATGTTGGCGTCCCACAACGGGTACCACAGTGACTCGGCGACCTCGGTGACGACATCCTGCGGTAGATCGTCGTGCAGGAGCATCAAATCCAGATCCGAGTACGGCAGCATTTCCCGTCGTCCGAGACCACCTGTCGCCACGATGGAGAACCCACTGGTCTCGGTGATGCCGAGTTCGGTTGCCTTTGCGGCAAGCCAGAATTCATACAGATCGACCAGCGCCTCGCGCAATGCCGCCGAATCGAGTCGGCGGGCGCCGCCGTTCAGCAACTGCTCGACGGCCGCGGTCAGGTCGCTCGCCGGACGGGATGACCCCGCTGCCGAGGTCTGCGAAACCGAAGTATCGCGGGCCCCGGCAGCGGAATCTGGTGTCTCCATTGTCATCTGGTAGTCAGGCGACGTCAGATGGCGTCGCTGCCCCGCTCACCCGTACGGACGCGCACCACGGTCTCGACAGAGGTGACCCACACCTTGCCGTCACCGATCTTGCCCGTCCGCGCGGCCTGCACGATCACATCGACGACCTTGTCCACCGACGCGTCGTCGACGATGACCTCGACCCGCACCTTGGGCACGAAGTCCACCGAGTACTCAGCACCGCGGTAGACCTCGGTGTGGCCCTTCTGGCGCCCGTAGCCCTGCACCTCGCTCACGGTCATCCCGAGGATTCCCATTTGCTCCAGGCCGGTCTTGACGTCTTCGAGCGTGAACGGCTTGACGATCGCCGTGATCAACTTCATTTGATCAATTCCTTCCAAATAACCGCGGTACCCGTGGATGTCACCGTAAATCCTTCCCGATCACGCGAATTCATAAGCGGTTTCCGCGTGTTCGGCCTCGTCGATACCGGTGGCCTCATCTTCCTTGTCAAGGCGCAGACCGATGGTGTACTTGACGATCAAGGCCAAGATAGCCGTACCGATTGCCGAGTAGCCAAGCACCGCGAACGCGCCGACGGCCTGACGCCACAGCTGGTCGAATCCACCGCCGTAGAAAAGGCCCTTGACCGCGGCCGGAGCCTCCGGAGCGGCCACCAGGCCGACCATCAGAGTGCCGAACAGACCACCGACGAGGTGGACGCCCACAACGTCGAGCGCGTCGTCGAAGCCCAGCTTGAACTTCAGGCCGACCGCCAGCGCACAGATCACACCGGCACCCGCACCGATCGCCAGCGCGCCGAGCACGTTGACCGACGAGCAGGACGGGGTGATGGCCACCAGGCCGGCGACGATGCCCGATGCCGCACCCAGGGAGGTGGCGTGACCGTCGCGAATCTTCTCCGTCAGCAGCCAGAACAGCATGGCGGCGGCGGTCGCCACGGTGGTGGTGATGAACGTCGACGCGGCGACACCATCGGAGTTCAGCGCCGAGCCGGCGTTGAAGCCGTACCAGCCGAACCACAGCAGCCCGGCGCCCAGCATGACGAACGGCAGGTTGTGCGGCCGCATCGGCGTGGTGGGCCAGCCGGCCCGCTTGCCCAGGATGATGGCCAGTACGAGGCCCGCGGTACCGGAGTTGATGTGCACCGCGGTACCACCGGCGAAGTCAATTGCCTTGAGCTTGTTGGCAATCCAGCCACCGTGCTCGCCGGTGACGCCGTCGAACGCGAACACCCAGTGCGCGACCGGGAAGTAGACGAAGGTGGCCCACAGGCCGGCGAACAGCAGCCAGCCGCCGAACTTGAGGCGGTCGGCGACGGCGCCGGAGATCAGGGCCACGGTGATGATTGCGAACATCAGCTGGAATGCCACGAACACCAGCTGCGGGATGGTCCCGGCGAGCGGAATCTTGACCGCTGCGGTGGCTCCCGCGGCCAGGTGCGGCACCAACGAGTTACCACCGATGAGGCCCTTGAGGCCCCAGTACTGCGTGGGATCGCCGACGAAGTTCCACGTGTCGTTGCCGAATGCCAACGAGTAGCCGAACAACACCCACAACACGGTGACGACGCCCATGGCGCTGACGCTCATCATGATCATGTTGAGCACGCCCTTACGGCGCACCATGCCACCGTAGAAGAACGCCAGACCCGGTGTCATCAACAGCACGAGTGCGGAACTCGCCAACATCCATGCTGTGTCACCGGTGTCCGGCGTGCCCAAGATAGGGAATCCATCCACTGGCCGCTTCCTCCTTCACCTATGTCATGGGCAGGCGCCGATGACCTAGGCCAGAACTTTGCGCATCGGTTGTTTCACCGACGGCGCGCGCGCGTTTCGCATATGTGAACGGATCGACCAGTTACGTTTCGTCGCGGTTAATGCCCTTTTCGGGGGCCCTGGCCTGCTCTGTCAGCACTCCCCGACCAGACGTGAAAACCTCCTATTTCGGTCGAAATAGGAGGTTTTCACGTTCCTCCGTAAGCGGGAGTCTGTTACCCGAGGAGGGCGTCGACGAACGCCGCGGGCTCGAAGGGCGCCAGGTCGTCCGGCCCCTCACCGAGGCCGACGAGCTTGACGGGCACGCCGAGCTCCTGCTGCACCCGGAACACGATGCCGCCCTTGGCGGTGCCGTCGAGCTTGGTGAGTACCACGCCGGTGATGTCGACGACCTCGGCGAAGACGCGGGCCTGCGGGAGGCTGTTCTGGCCGATGGTGGCGTCGAGGACCAGCAGCACCTCGTCGACCTTGGCGCGCTTCTCGACGACGCGCTTGACCTTGCCCAGCTCGTCCATCAGGCCGGTCTTGGTGTGCAGCCGGCCCGCCGTGTCGATCACGACGACGTCAGCGCCTGCCGCGACGCCCTTGTCGACGGCGTCGAACGCCACCGAAGCCGGGTCCGCGCCTTCGGGGCCCCGGACGATGTCGGCGCCTACGCGGGCGCCCCAGCTCTGCAGCTGGTCGGCCGCGGCGGCGCGGAACGTGTCGGCGGCGCCGAGTACGACGCGGCGGCCGTCTGCGACCAGCACGCGGGCCAGCTTTCCGACGGTGGTGGTCTTGCCGGCCCCGTTGACCCCGACCACCAGCAGCACCGACGGCTTGTCGGCGTGCGGCAGCGCCTTGATCGAGCGGTCCAGGTCGGTCCGCAGTTCCTTGATCAGCACCTCACGCAGCACGGCGCGGGCGTCGGCCTCGGTGCGCACGTTGGCCTCGGCCATCCGGCCGCGGAGCGCGGTGACCACCGAGTCGGTGGCGACCGGGCCCAGGTCCGCGATCAGCAGGGTGTCCTCGATGTCCTCCCAGGAATCCTCATCGAGGTCGCCACCACCCAGCAGGCCCAGCATGCTGCGGCCCAGCGTGGTCTGCGACTTGGCCAGGCGGCCGCGCAGCCGCTCCAGCCGCCCCGCCGTGGGTGCGATCTCGTCGCGCGGGACGGTCTCGGCTTCGGGCTCCGGGGTCGGCACGGGTTCCGGCGCGACCTCGGGCGCCGCCTCGGGCTCGGGCGCAACAGTAGGCTCCGGCTCGGCCACGACCTCGGGCTCGGGCACGACCTCCGGCTCGGGCACGACTTCCGGCTCGGGCAGCTGGACTTCGGCGATGGTGCGCTTGCGCGAGTCGCGCGGAATCTCGGCATCGTCGCCAACGGTCGGTAGCTTCTCCGCGGTGTCGGAACTACTGAACGTGATGCCTGACGACGCCGTGTAGCCGCCGGAACGATCCAGCTTGGGAGTTTCCTCCGGCGCGGACAGCGAGATGCGGCTGCGCCGGTAGCGGACGAATCCGACAACCAGGGCAGTGAGAACAAGAACTGCGGCGACCGCTATCGCGATCCAGAGACCTTCCGACACGACCACATTGTGTCAGCCGCTCCCCCGAAGCCCGCGCCTGGCGCTGACTCCGCCTAGGACGGGCTGGAGACCAACTCCTGGCCGCGCATGCGCTGCGAGATGACCTGCGTGATGCCGTCGCCCTGCATGGTGACGCCGTACAACGCGTCGGCGACCTCCATCGTCGGCTTCTGGTGCGTGATGACGATCAGCTGCGACTTTTCCCGCAGCTGCTCGAACAGGCTGATCAGACGACGCAGGTTCACGTCGTCGAGTGCGGCCTCGACCTCGTCCATGACGTAGAAGGGTGACGGGCGCGCCCGGAAGATCGCCACCAGCATCGCCACCGCGGTCAGCGACTTCTCACCGCCGGACAGCAGCGACAGCCGCTTGACCTTCTTGCCCGGCGGGCGGGCCTCGACCTCGATGCCGGTGGTGAGCATGTCGCCGGGGTTGGTCAGCAGCAGCCGGCCCTCGCCGCCGGGGAACAGCGTCG
Source organism: Mycolicibacterium sp. CBMA 226 (assembly GCF_009729075.1). Lineage (GTDB taxonomy): Bacteria > Actinomycetota > Actinomycetes > Mycobacteriales > Mycobacteriaceae > Mycobacterium. The sequence continues at coordinate 135,230 of NZ_VTGY01000007.1, forward strand.
CGAACACCTGGGTGAATTCCTGCTCGACGTCGGCATAGGCCTCGGCAAACACCCGCAGGATGCGCTCGTCGACGTCGGCGATGACGTCCATCAGGTCCTTGCGGGCGCCCTTGACGTCCTCGAGCTGAGTGGACAGGAAGTTGTAGCGCTCCTCGAGCGCGGCGAACTCCTCCAGCGCCAGCGGATTCACCCGGCCGAGCTCGGCCAGTTCCTTTTCGGCCTTCTTGGCGCGCCGCTCCTGCGTCGGCCGGTCGAACGCCATCGGCGTGGGCGCGGTCACCTGCTCGCCGCGTTCCTTGGCCTGCTCGTATTCGGCCATCTCAAGTTCGGTCGGCGGCAGCGGCGCGTCCGGCCCATATTCGGCGACCAGGTCGGCCACCGCCATCCCGAACTGCTCCAGCACCTGCTGTTCGAGTTGCTCGATGCGAAGCGCCGCTTGCGCTTTCGCGACCTCGTCGCGATGTAGCGCCTCGGTCAACGCGCCGGCCCGGGCACTGAGTTCGGAAACTTCGGCCCGGACGCGGGTCAATCCCTCGGAACGCTGAGCCCGCTCGGCGGCCAGCGCATCGCGCTTGCGTGCCGCGAGAGCCACTGTGGCAGCCAGCTTTTCGGCCACCAGACGGCCGGAATCGGCGACCGCGGCCGCAACCTTCGCCGCGTTCTCCCGGGCTTCGCGGGCCCGCGAAGCCCGCACCCGAGCCTCCCGCTCTGCAGCCGCGGCGCGGCGCAATGAATCCGCCCGTCCGCGAACGGCATTCGCGCGTTCCTCAGCGGTACGCACCGCCAGCCGCGCCTCGACCTCGACCGCCCGCGCCTCTTCGGCGGCCGCCGTCGTCTCGGACCGGTCGACGAACTCGACGTCGAACATCGGCTCCTGCTGGGCGTTGTGGAAACGGTCTTCCAGCTCGGCGAGCTCGGCCAGGGTGCGGCCGCGGCCCGCCTCGAGTTCGTCGCGCTGCCGGATCAGCTGCTGCCATTCGGCGTCGGCAGTCCGGGCCTCCTGCCCGAGCCGGGCCAGCTGCTCGTAGATCGCCGATATCGCGGCGTCGGACTCGTGCAGTGCGGCCAGCGCGTGTTCGACAGCGTCGCGCCGCGCCTTCTGTTCCGCGAGAGCCCCGGACAGCGCGGCACCGTATTCACTGGTCTGCCGCTCGGCCTCGACCAGCTGGGCGCGCGCCTTGTCGACCTCCGCGGTGATCTCGAGGGCGCTCGGCTTGCGGTCGGACCCGCCGCTGACCCACCCGGCGCCGACCAGGTCAGCGTCGGCCGTGACGGCCCGCAGCTCGGGCCGCGCAGCCACCAGCTCCAGTGCCGCCGGCAGGTCGTCGACCACGACGACCCGGCCCAGCATGGCGGTCAGCGCTCCCGTCAACCGGGCCGGGACCTCCACGAGGTCCAGCGCCCACAGTGCCCCGGACGGTAAATCCCCACGCGGCGAAGCTGTTTCGGCCGGCCAGTCGCCCAGCACTATGGCCGCGCGCCCGCCGTCGCCCTTCTTGAGTGCATCGACCGCGGCCCGGGCCGCGTCGAAACTCTCGGCCGCGAGCGCGTCGGCAGCGGCGCCCAGCACCGCCGCGATCGCCGCCTCGTGACCCGGCCGCACCCGCACCAGTTCGGCGACCGAACCGAAAAGCCCTCCGCCGTCATGGTTTTCCTGCAGCCACGCCGAGCCGTCTTTGAGGTCCAGCGTCACCGACAATGCGTCGATACGCGCCCGCAGGGAAGCCACCTGCTTCTCCGCGGCGCGCTCGGCAGCCTGCAACTCGTCGACGCGTCCGTCGGCCTGCAGCATGGCGTTGATGGTGCGGTCGTGGTGTTCGTCCAGGCCGTATTCGCCGGCGTCCAGCGCACTGACCCGGCTCTGCACCGTCTCGAACTCGGCCTGCGCCTGCTGGACGCGGGCGGCGGCTTCCTCGATGTTGGCCGTCAGCCGAACCGCGCCCTCGTCGATGGATTCGATGCGCGTGCGCATGGTGTCGACCTGGCCCGACAACCGGGCCAGTCCTTCACGACGGTCCGCCTCGGCACGCGCCGCGGCCATCTGGGCGCGCTCGGCATCGGCGGCAGCGCGTTCGCACTCGGCCAGTGCGCCGCGCGCAGCCTCGAGCCGCGTCCGGGATTCCGCGAGTTCGGCGAGCAGCTGTTCCTCGTGCTCGGCGACCGCGTCGGCCTCGGCGTCCAGCGCGTCCGGGTCCGGCCCCGTCGACGTCTCCGGATCGGTATCGAGCAGGTTGGTGCGCTCGGTGGCGATGCGGACGGTGGCGCTGACCCGCTCGGCGAGCGCGGACAGCCGGAACCAGGTCTGCTGAGCGGCCTCGGCCCGGCCGGACAGACCCGACACCGCCGCTTCGTGGCCGGCCAGCTCGGCCGACGCGGCTTCGAGACGTTCGGTCACTTCGCCGTGCTCGCGCCGCAGCGCGGTCTCGGTCTGGTTGGTGTCGTCGAACTCGGCCTGCCTGGTCACCAGGTCGTCGGCGGCCAGGCGCAGCCGCGCGTCACGCAGATCGGCCTGGATCGTCTGCGCACGGCGTGCCATCTCGGCCTGCCGACCCAGCGGTTTGAGCTGACGACGAAGTTCGGTGGTCAGGTCCGTCAGGCGGGCCAGGTTGGCCTGCATCGCGTCGAGCTTGCGGACCGCTTTTTCCTTGCGCCGGCGGTGTTTGAGCACGCCGGCGGCTTCCTCGATGAAGGCGCGGCGGTCCTCGGGGCGCGACTCCAGGATTTCCGAGAGCTTGCCCTGACCGACGATGACGTGCATTTCGCGGCCGATGCCGGAGTCGGAGAGCAATTCCTGCACGTCCATGAGCCGGCAATTGCTGCCGTTGATCTCGTACTCGCTGGCGCCGTCGCGGAAAACGCGGCGGGTGATCGACACCTCGGAGTACTCGATCGGCAGGGCGTTGTCCGAGTTGTCGATCGTCAGGGTCACCTCGGCCCGGCCCAGCGGGGCCCGCGAGGACGTGCCGGCGAAGATGACGTCTTCCATCTTGCCGCCGCGCAGGGTCTTGGCGCCCTGCTCACCCATCACCCAGGTCAGGGCGTCGACGACGTTCGATTTGCCCGAACCGTTGGGCCCCACCACGCAAGTGATGCCGGGTTCGAAGCGAAGAGTCGTCGGCGACGCGAAGGACTTGAAGCCCTTCAGCGTCAGACTCTTCAGATGCATGGGGTGAAACCCTACCGTCGCGCCGGTTAAATGCAGGCGACCCCTAGGCTTCTAGCGCTCAGAAAAACCCTCGATCGGGTCGCCCGCGGCGGTCCACTCGTCGACGACGGTTGTCACGGTGCCCGGTGTCGTGCCACTGCGCAGCAGTGCCAGCAGCCGCTCGCAGTCGGCACGCGAACCCTGCGCCACGACGTGGACGCGGCCGTCCGGCTTGTTGCTGGCGTAGCCGGTGAGGTCCAACTCCAGCGCCCGGGCCCGGGTCCACCAGCGGAACCCGACGCCCTGCACCTGGCCGTGTACCCAGGCCGACAGCCGGACCGCCTCGGTCACTCGGCGAACTCGAACGTGACCTCGGTGCCCGCCTTCAAGGTGCGGCCCACCGTGCAGACCTTGTCGATGGCGCGCTCGACGACGATCTTCAGTCGCTTGATCTCGTCCTCCGACAGGCTCGAGAGGTCGAGCTCCATGGACTCCTCCAGCCGGGGGTAGACCTCGTTCTCCCGGTCCGGCGGTCCCGACACCCGGATCGTGGTCTGGTAGTCGTCACCGAGCCGGGTGCGCAACGGCGCATCGCTGCTCATGCCGCTGCACGCCGCCAACGCGATCTTGAGCAATTCCCCCGGGGTGAAGACGCCCTCGACGTCCTCGGACCCGACGAGGACCTCGGCTCCTCGTGAGCTGTGCCCGGCGTAGCGGCGCACCCCGGTCCGTTCGACCCACAGTTCCGTCATGGCTCATTTGTACCGTGCGGCACCGACCCGCTAGCCACCACAATGTGTTTCCGCAAGGAAAGTGGTGAGTGGAACTACCGCCGGACGACCTCGCCCGAGATGAAGGAAACTGCAGCAGCTGCCCATGCTGAAGTAACGCCGAGGCCGGCCGGCGTTCGCGGTGGTAGACCGCCCAGCGGTGTTAACTTGGACTGCAAGCACAGTTCACAGGGAGCGACCAGACATGACCTATCCCCCGCTCGGGCCGCAGCCAGGCGCACAGCCGTGGCAGCCGCCGCAGCAGCCTGCACCCGGGTACCCACCGAGCGGCTACGGCCAGCCGGGATATGGCCAGCCCCAGCCCGCCTATGGACAGCCTCCGTATGGACAGCCGACATATGGTCAACCCGCCTACGGTCAACCCGGGTACGGACAACCCGCCTACGGGCAGCCCGGGTACGGCCAACCGCCGGGTTACCCGATGGGACCGGGCTTCCCGGGCGCGCCACAGCCCAAGTCGAACGGCCCGAAGTGGGCGCTGATCGGTGGGCTGGCGGCCATCATCGTCGTCGGCATCGTGCTTGCCGTGGTGCTGGTCTCGAATTCCGGCGGTGGGCTCAGCGCACTGGGCGGCAACTCCGACGAGGATCAGATCCGGAGTCTCATGACCTCGGGACCGTCGTCGATCAAAGAACGGGCCTGCGCCAACGACCAGAAGTTCTTCAGTAAGTTCCCCGGTATCGCCGACAGCACCGGCACCAATCCGACCGGCGCCAAAGGCAAAGCAACCGTCGACAGCGTCAACGTGACCGGTGACACCGCCACCGCGGAAGTCACCGCGACGTCGAGCACCGGCCTCGAGCGCTCGGGCACGCTGTACTTCCGCAAAGAGAGCGGCGAGTGGAAGATCTGCTTCACCGACTCACCGCAGCTGAAGCAGCTACAGAACCTGCCCGGCATGAAGTAACCGACCTGTGACTTGCCCGGCCGCGGCTGGCATTTGGGGCAGGAGACCTGGTGTTACGTTGGACACCAAGCACAGTTCACAGGGAGCGCGCAGACATGACCTATCCCCCGTCCGGCTCGGATCCGGGCGCCCAGCCCTGGCAGCCGCCACAGCAGGCGCCCGAGGGGTACTGGCAGCCTGCGTACGGTCAGCCGGCCTACGGTCAACCTGCGTACGGCCAGCCGGCTTACGGACAACCCACGTACGGGCAGCCGGCTTACAGACAACCCACGTACGGGCAGCCGGAGTACGGGCAGCCCGGCTATGGACAAGGGCCATACGGCCAGCCCGGTTACGGCCAGCCCGCCTACGGGCAGCCGGGTTACCCGATGGGGCCGGGTTTCCCCGGCCAGCCCGGGTTTCCGCCGCCCACTCCGCCGAACAACAACCGCAAGTTGGCGCTCATCGGCGCGGCGATATTCGCCGTCGTCCTGGTCGTCGGGGTCGTCTTCGCCCTGGTGAAGGCGGGCTCGGACTCGAATACGGCGGCCGGCGGCGCGGGGACGGCCGCGGCACCGGCGTCGGACGAGGACCAGATTCGCGACCTGATGACGGCGCGCATCGACACGTTCGACGACTTCAAGGCGCACTCGTGCGCGAACGACGTGAAGCTGTACGACAAGCTGCCGTCGATCGGGGGCAAGTTCGGCAAGGGCGGCGACGGCCCCGGTTCGAGCGGGACCGCCGAGATCACCGCCATCAACGTCAACGGCGATCGGGCGACGGTGGACGTCAAGTCGTCGAGCGGAACCACGACCAACGTCCCGCTGCGCAAGGAAGCCGGCGAGTGGAAGTTCTGCATGACCGATTCGCCGAAGTTCAAAGGCCTGCCCGGACTGAAGTAGCGCTCAGACCGGTCGCGGGATGCGTGGCCGCGGTTGGCATTTCGGGCAGTAGTACGACGAGCGGTTCATGAACTTCTCGCGCCGGATCGCCGTTCCGCAGCGGCGGCACGGCTCCCCCTCCTGCCCGTAGGCATCCAGTGAGCGGTCGAAGTATCCCGACTCGCCGTTGACGTTGACGTACAGCGAGTCGAATGACGTACCGCCTTGAGCGAGTGCCGAATTCATCACATCCGCGGCGTGGCCGAGGAGTTCCCCGAGCCGGCGCCGCGCCAGGGCCGAGGCCAACCGGAAACCGTTGACCTGCGCCCGCCACAGGGATTCGTCCGCATAGATGTTGCCGACTCCGGACACCACGGTTTGATCCAACAACTGCCGCTTGATCTCGGAGTCCTTGCGCCGCAGCACGTTCACCACCGCATCCGGATCGAATTCGGGATCCAGCGGATCGCGGGCGATGTGCGCCACCGGCACGGGTACGACGCTGCCGTCGACCTCGACCAGGTCGCAGACCTGCCAGCCGCCGAAGGTGCGTTGGTCGACGAAGCTCAGCTCGGTGCCGTCGTCGAGCACGGCAGCGATGCGTAGGTGCGACGGCCGAGCGGGTGGCCCGATCAGCATCTGCCCGCTCATGCCCAGGTGCACGACCAGCGCCTCGTCACCGTCGAGGGTCAGCCACAGGTACTTGCCGCGGCGACCCGTGCCGGTGATCCGGCGGCCGGCCAGCCGGCCGGCCAGGTCCGCGGGGCCGTCGTCGTGCCGCCGCACCGCGCGCAGGTGCAGGACCCGCACCGTGGTGAAACTCTTTGCGACAACATGTGATTCGAGGCCACGGCGGACGACCTCGACCTCGGGGAGTTCAGGCATTGCTGACGGCGTCAGCGTCGGGGTCGACCGCGGGGCTGGCTTCGAGGGCCTGGTACGCCGCCGCGGCGGCGTGCTGTTCGGCTTCCTTCTTGGTGCGCCCGGTGCCTTCGCCGTAGTCGACGCCGCCCAGCACCGCTCGTGCGGTGAACTCCTTGTCATGCTCGGGTCCGGTGGACGTCACGACATAGGAGGGGACGCCGATCCGGCGGGCGGCGGACAGTTCCTGCAGGCTGGTCTTCCAGTCCAGGCCCGCACCCAGGCTGGCCGCCGTGTCGAGTGCGGCGCTGAACAGCCCCATCACCACCGCCTGGGCCACCTCGTGGCCGTGCTCGACATACGTTGCCCCGAGTAGTGATTCGAGTCCGTCAGCCAGCAGGTTCGCTTTCTGCGCGCCACCGCTGGCCATCTCGCCGCGGCCCAGCAGCAGGTAGCTGCCCAGCCCGTCGGGGGTGAGACTCCGTGCGATCTCGGCCAGCGCCTGGGTGTTGACCACTGCGGACTTGAGCTTCGCCAATTCACCTTCGCTGCGGTCCGGGTAGCGACGGAAAATCTCGGCGGTGATCACCAGCCCGAGCACGGCGTCGCCGAGGAACTCCAGCCGTTCGTTGGTCGGCAGGCCGCCGTTCTCGTACGCGTAGCTGCGATGGGTCAGGGCCACGGTCAGCAGATCGTCGGGCAACTGCACGCCCAGCGCTGCGAGCAGCGGCGCACGATCTACCGTCACCGACCATCCTCCGGCGAAGCACCGCCCGCGTCGGGATTGTCGGGTAGCAGCGCCGACAACTTCGCCCACCGCGGGTCGATCTTGTCGTGGTGATGGTCCGGTTCGGCGTCGAGCAGGCGCACCCCGCAATCGGGGCACAGGCCCGGGCAGTCCGGGGTACACAGCGGCGAGAACGGCAACGTCAGCCCGACCTCGTCGATGATCGTCTGCTCGAGATCGATCATGTCGTCGACGACGTGGCCGACCTCGTCTTCCTCGGTCGTCGCTTCCGTCGTGCTGTCGGGGTACGCGAACAACTCGGTGAGGTCGACGGTGACGTGCCCGGTCAGCGGGTTGAGGCACCGCGAGCACTCACCGGCGGTCGGGGCGGAAACCGACCCCGTGACCAGCACGCCTTCGGACACCGACTGCAGTTGCAGGTCGAGTTCGATCGGCGCACCGGCCGCGATGGCCATCAGTTCCAGACCGATCCGCTCGGGACTGGGCACGGTTTCGGCGTGCACGATCATCGACCCGGGCCGTCGGCCCAATCGGACAATGTCAATGGTCAGCGGACTCGGGCCAGGCATTGGACAATCCTACGTCGGCGCCGATCGTCGACCGGACGCCATTCCGCCGAAGGGGTTCAGCGCTGGGCGTAGTCGTGTGTGCCGGCAGCGGTACGCAGCTGGTGCCGGCCCCGGCTGACCGAGCGCAGGGTGCCCTGGAGGTGCTCCTCGAATTCGGCGAGCTTGGTGTCGACGTAGATGTCGCATTCGCCCCGCAGGCGGTCGGCTTCGGCGTGCGCGGAATCGATCATCCGGGTGGCCTCGGCGTGGGCGGTCTGGACCACTTCGGTCTCGGACACGAGACGCTGCTGCTCCTTGATGCCTTCCTGCACGGCCTTCTCGTACGACAGGTTGCCGCTCTCCAGCAGGCGGTCGACCTCGGCCTTTGCCCGGTTGGTGCTGGCCTCGTACTCCCGCTTGGCAGTGCTGGCGATCCGGTTGGCCTCCTCGCGGGCCTCGACGACCATGCGCTCGCTGTGCTGACGCGCCTCTGCCACCATGCGGTCTGCCTGCGCCTTGGCGTCGGCCAGCAGCCGGTCGGCCTCGGCACGCGCGTGGTTGACCAGCGAATCCGCCTCGGCCGTGGCCGACGACACCATCGAGTCGGCGTGCTGCTTCGCCTCGCGCAGCATGCCGTCGCGGGCGTCGAGGACATCCTGGGCGTCGTCCAGTTCGCCAGGGATCGCGTCCTTGATGTCGTCGAGCAGTTCCAGGACATCGCCCCGCGGCACCATGCAGCCCGCGGTCATGGGCACTCCGCGCGCCTCTTCCACGATCGCGCCGAGCTCGTCCAGCGCCTCAAATACTCGGTACACGGCAACATCCTCCAGGCGTAGTTGTTGTTACCAGTGTGCCTGGTGTTACTCGTGTGACTCTACTTTGCCGGCCGGTGTGTCGCGCAGAACTATCCGGCCAGCTTGGCCTGCAGCCTCTTGTTCACCGCTGCCGGCAGCAGGTCGGTGACGTCGCCGCCGAGGGCCGCCACCTCTTTGGCCAATGACGACGACACGAACGAGAACTGCGGCTTGGTCGCGACGAAGAAGGTGTCGACGCCGGCGACGTGCCGGTTCATCTGCGCCATCTGCAGCTCGTACTCGAAGTCGGTACCGGTGCGCAGGCCTTTGACGATGGCCGTCAGCCCACGGGCCCGGGCGAAGTCGACAACGAGACCCGAGCCGGCCTCGGCGCGCAAGTTCGGCAGGTGCGACGTCGCCTCGGTGATCATCGCGATGCGCTCCTCGGCGGTGAACATGCCCTTCTTGTTGGGGTTCACCAGCACCGCCACCACGACCTCGTCGAACTGGGCTGCCGCCCGCTCGAAGACGTCGAGATGACCAAGGGTTATCGGATCGAAGGATCCCGGGCAGACCGCACCACTCATAGCCAATGACGGTACAAGGCCCCGGCCCAGCGAGCCCGACTGGTCAGCCGGTCCATTCCGCCATTTCCAGCCGGGTGTCGCCGTACCGCCGCTCCCGCAGCACGGTCCAGCCGTCCGGCCAGACGAGTGCCGGGCCCGAGGTCGGCCGCTCGATCACCGCGACGGCCCCCGCGGCCAGCCAGCCACCCGAAACGAGCTGCCCGACAACGGCTTCCACTTCGGTAGCCGGCACGTCGTACGGCGGGTCCGCGAACACCAGGTCCACCGGCCGCGGCGCCGGCGTCCCCGCCACACCCGCCGCCGTGCCGCACCGCACCACGGCACCGGCCACCCCGAGCTCGGCGATGTTCCGCGAGATCACCGCCGCGGCGCGCCGATCGGCCTCGACGAACAGGGCCGACGCCGCACCGCGGGACAGGGCCTCCAGCCCGAGGGCGCCCGACCCGGCGTACAGGTCGAGCACCCGGGCCCCCTCGAAATCCACGCGGGCCGCCAGCACGTTGAACAGCGACTCGCGCACCCGATCCGTCGTCGGCCGAGTTCCTTTGGCAGGCACCGAGATCCGGCGGCCGCCGTGACGGCCGCCAATGATCCGGGTCAGCTGATCACCACGAGCAGGTCGCCACCTTCCACGCCGGCCGTGGGCGTGACCGCGATTCGCGCGACGGTTCCGGCCTTGGGGGCAGTGATGGCCGCCTCCATCTTCATGGCCTCGATGGTCGCGATGGTCTGGCCCGCGTCGACCTGATCACCGACCGCGACACCGACCGTGACCACGCCCGCGAACGGTGCGGCGACATGGTCCGGGTTGGTGCGGTCGGCCTTCTCGGCGGTCGGCACCTCCGCGGCGATGGCGCGGTCGCGCACCAGCACCGGCCGCAACTGACCGTTGATCAGGCAGAGCACGGTGCGCATGCCGCGCTCGTCGGGCTCGGACACCGCCTCGAGTCCGATGAGCAGCTCGACGCCCTTCTCCAGCTGCACGCGGTGCTCGTCGCCGCGGCGCAGGCCGTAGAAGAACTGGTTGGCACTGAGCCTCGAGGTGTCGCCGTATTCCTCGCGGTGCGCCAGGAACTCCTTCGTCGGTCCGGGGAACAGCAGCCGGTTCAGGGCACCTTGGCGCACCGGGCCGGGGGTGGCCAGCTGCGCCTCGTCGTCCTCGGTCAACTGCTGCTCGGGCCGGGCCGGGCCGCGGCCCTCCAAGGCCTTGCTGCGCAACGGCTCCGGCCAGCCGCCGGGCGGGTCGCCCAGCTCACCGCGGAAGAATCCGATGACGCTGTCCGGGATGTCGTAGCGCGCCGGATCGGCCGCGAATTCATCGGCGGTGACGTGCGCGCCGACGAGCGACAGTGCGAGGTCACCGACCACCTTGCTCGACGGCGTCACCTTCACCAGGCGGCCGAGGATGCGGTCGGCACCGGCGTAGGCGTTCTCGATCTCCTCGAACCGGTCCCCCAGGCCCAGCGCGATCGCCTGCTGGCGCAGGTTGCTCAGCTGACCGCCCGGGATCTCGTGGGTGTAGACGCGGCCGGTCGGCGACGGCAGGCCCGACTCGAACGGCGCGTACACCCGGCGCAGCGCCTCCCAGTACGGCTCGAGGTCGCAGACCGCATCCAGCGACAGCCCCGTGTCGTACTGCGTGTGCGCGGCCGCCGCGACGATCGACGACAGCGCAGGCTGACTGGTGGTGCCGGCCATCGGCGCCGAGGCACCGTCGACCGCGTCGGCACCGGCCTGCCAGGCCGCCATGTAGGTCGCCAGCTGCCCGCCGGGAGTGTCGTGGGTGTGCACGTGGACGGGCAGGTCGAAGCGAGACTTCAACGCCGACACCAGTTTTGCCGCCGCCGGCGGCCGCAACAGACCGGCCATGTCCTTGATGGCCAGCACGTGCGCACCGGCGTCGACGATCTCATCGGCGAGCCCCAGCCAGTAGTCCAGCGTGTAGATCTGCTCGCCGGGATTGGTCAGGTCGCCGGTGTACGACATCGCGACTTCGGCTACCGCAGAACCGGTTTCACGCACGGCCTCGATCGCGGGACGCATCGATGACACGTTGTTGAGCGCATCGAAGATCCGGAAGATGTCGATACCTGTCGCGGTGGCCTCTTCGACGAAGGCCGACGTCACCAGTTCCGGGTACGGCGTGTAGCCGACGGTGTTGCGGCCGCGCAGCAGCATCTGCAGACAAATGTTGGGCAGCGCCTCACGCAGTGCGGCCAGCCGCTCCCACGGGTCTTCCTTCAAGAAACGAAGGGCCACATCGTAAGTGGCGCCGCCCCAGCACTCCACCGAGAGCAACTGCGGGGTCAACCGCGCGATGTACGGGGCGATCTCCAGCAGGCCGGTGGACCGCACCCGGGTGGCCAGCAGCGACTGGTGCGCATCGCGGAACGTGGTGTCGGTGACGCCGACGGCCGGCGTGTCGCGCAACCAGCGTGCGAAACCCTCCGGACCCAGTTCGACCAGCCGTTGCTTCGAACCGGCCGGCGCCGCCGCCTTCAGGTCGACGGTGGGCAGCTTGTCGCGCGGGTACACCGCCGATGGGCGCGGGCCGTGCGGCTGGTTGACGGTTACGTCGGCCAGGTAGTTCAGGATCTTGGTGCCGCGGTCGGCGCTGCTGCGCGCGGTCAGCAGCTGCGGACGCTCGTCGATGAACGACGTCGTCACCTTCCCGGCAACGAAGTCGGGGTCGTCGAGCACTGCCTGCAGGAACGGGATGTTCGTCGATACACCGCGGATGCGGAACTCGGCCAGGGCGCGCTTGGCGCGAGCCACGGCTGTCGTCAAATCCCGTCCTCGACAGGTCAACTTGACCAGCATGGAGTCGAAGTGGGCCGATACCTCGGCCCCCAGGTTGGTGCCGCCGTCGAGCCGGATGCCGGCGCCGCCCGGCGTGCGGTACGCCGTGATCCGGCCGGTGTCGGGGCGGAAGCCGTTGGCCGGATCCTCGGTGGTGATGCGGCACTGCAGCGCCGCGCCGCGGGCCTGCATGGTGTCCTGACTCAGGCCCAGCTCCTCCAGCGACGAGCCGGAGGCGATACACAACTGCGACGCGACCAGGTCGACGGCCGTGATCTCCTCGGTCACGGTGTGCTCGACCTGGATGCGCGGGTTCATCTCGATGAAGACGTGCTGGCCACGCTCGTCGACGAGGAACTCGACGGTGCCGGCGCAGGTGTATCCGATCTGCCGGGCGAAGGCCACGGCGTCATTACACATGCGCGTCCGCAGTTCGGGATCGAGGTTCGGCGCGGGCGCCAGCTCGATGACCTTCTGGTGCCGGCGCTGGACGCTGCAGTCACGCTCGAACAGGTGCATGACGTTGCCGTGGGTGTCGGCGAGGATCTGCACCTCGATGTGCCGCGGGTTGACGACGGCCTGCTCCAGGAACACCGTCGGGTCACCGAAGGCCGAGTCGGCTTCGCGGGACGCGGCCTCGATGGCCTCCCGCAGGTCGGCCGGGTCGGCCACTCGGCGCATACCGCGGCCACCACCACCGGCGACGGCCTTGACGAACAACGGGAACTGCATGTGCTCGGCAGCCGCGAGAAGGTCGTCGACCGACGATGACGGTGCCGACGAGGCCAGCACGGGCAGCCCGGCGGCGCGCGCCGACTCGATGGCCCGCGCCTTGTTGCCGGTCAGTTCGAGAATGTCGGAGCTGGGTCCGACGAATGTGATGCCCGCGGCAGCGCACGCCGCTGCGAGTTCGGGATTCTCCGAGAGGAAGCCGTAGCCCGGGTAGATCGCGTCGGCGCCGCAGGCCAACGCGGTGGCGATGATGTCGTCGACGTTCAGGTACGCGCGGACCGGATGGCCCTTCTCACCGATCTGGTACGACTCGTCAGCCTTGAGCCGGTGCAGCGAGTTGCGATCCTCGAACGGGTACACCGCGACGGTGGCGATGCCCAGTTCGTTGGCTGCGCGAAAGGCCCGGATCGCGATCTCGCCGCGATTGGCCACCAGAAGTTTGGAAATCACCCAGTGACCCTAGCGGGTACGCCCGGGTGGCGCGCTAGATCAGCGTGGACCAATAACTCCAGAATCGATCAAGGATGAGCAACGCGATCGCGGTGATCCACACGGCGTACAGCGGCCACCGCCACTGGTACAGGATGTCCACCACTTTGCTGCCACCGGCCAAGGGCCGCAACGCAATTGACGCCACCACGATCAGCAGTGCCATGGTGACGACCCACACCACCATGCAGTACGGGCACAGGGCGCCGATCTCGTACAGGCTCTGATAGATCAGCCAGTGCACGAACACCGCGCCCAGCAGCGTGCCACCGGCCAGGCCCGCCCAGTACCACCGCGGCAGCCGTACTCCCGCGACCGCCAGCACACCGGTCACAGTCACCACGCTGAAGGCCGCGATGCCGATGAGCGGGTTCGGGAATCCGAACAGCGATGCCTGTTTGGTCAGCATCACCGACCCGCACGACAGGACAGGGTTGATGCTGCACGACGGGACGTACGACGGGTTCTGCAGCTGCCGGACCTTCTCGACGGTCAGCACGAAAGCGGCGACCCCGCCGATGATGCCGGCCAGGAGAATCCAGACGGCGGCGGGGCGGCTGACCGCCACCCCGGCCTGCCGTTCGGATGTCTCGACGTCGGTCACTGGTGCGGCGCCGGAGCGGGCTGCGGTGCCGGGGCGCCCGGAGCCGGCGCGGCGGGGGGCGCCGACGCCGCGGACAGGTTCGGCAGATCAGGCGCGATGGCCTTGATCTTGTCGATCAGGCTGGCCGGGTCGCCGTTGGGGACGAGGTTGGTGTCGGTGCCGTTGATCTTGATGGTCGGGGTGCCCTGGATCTGCGCGTTGCGGGCCATGTTGTTGACCATCTCGGTGTAGACGCCGTTCTCGACGCACTTGCTGAGCGGGTCGTTCGGGCCGACGGCGACACCGGACTGACGCGCGTACTCCAGCAACTTGGCGTTGTCGGGGAAGGTGGCCGCGGTTTCCTCGGGCTGGTTCTTGTACAGCGCTTCGTGGAAGCGCCGGAACGCGGTCTTGTCCTCGTCGGCGACGCAGTACGCGATGGCGCCCGCGCGCGTCGAGTACGACCTCGGGTCGCCACGACCGATGATCGAGACGATGTTGTAGTCGACTGCGATGTCGCCATTGTCGATCAGCTTGGCGATGGTCGGGCCGTACGTCTTCTCGAATTCGCCGCAGACCGGGCAGAGGAAGTCCTCGTAGATCCTGAGGGTGACCTTCGGGTCTTTCGTGCCGGGGTTGGTGACGACGTTGCTCGCCGCGATCTGAACCGCCTGCACCTTGTGCGGGTCGGCCTTCGGCTTGCCGTTCATGACGATGTACGCCACCAGCACCACCGCGAAAATGATGACGAGCGCGGTCAGCCCGCCCTTGACCACCAAGTCGCGCTTGCGGTCGGCGGCCTTCAGGTCGTAGCTGGCGTTCTTCGATGACTTCGACGATTTCGACGGCACGGCGTCAAGGGTACCGACGCGATCCCGGAAGTCCGCCGTACCCGTGCCTCAGCGGGTGAGGTGCGCGCGAAACGCTGAGATGAAGTCCGCCGTCGCGACGGCACTGTCGCCGCCGAGAGGGAAGAAATTCGCGAAGGCGTGGATCAGGGAACCGTAGGTGCGGTGGTCCACCGGCACGCCGGCGGCGGCCAGCGCCGCGGCGTAGGCGTCGCCTTCGTCACGCAGCGGATCGAACCCGCCGGTGAGCACCAGCGCGGGCGGCAGGCCCGACAAATCCTCGGCCAGCAGCGGCGAGACCCGCGGGTCCGCCGGATCGAGCGCCGATTCGGCGAGGTAATTGGCCCGGAACCAGTCCATGTCGATCTTGCTGAGGAAGTAGCCTTCGGCGAACAGCACCTTCGACCGGGTGTCCCCGGCGAAATTGGTGACGGGATAGATCAGCAGTTGCAGCACCGGCAGCGGTTTGTGGTTGTCGCGGGCCCGCTGCGACACGACGGCCGCCAGGTTGCCGCCGGCGCTGTCGCCACCGACCGCGATCTTCGCCGGGTCGGCGCCCAGACGCGCCGCGTTCTCCACACACCAGAGATAGGTGGCGTAGCAGTCGTCGGAGGCGGCCGGAGCCGGATGCTCGGGGGCCAGCCGGTATTCAACGGACACGACGTGCACGCCGGCGTCGCGGGTGATGAGGCGGCACAGACCGTCGTGCGACTCGATACCGCCGACGACGAAGCCACCACCGTGGAAGAAGACCAGCATCGGCGCCGGGCCGGTGCCGTCGGGCTGGTAGTGCCGGGCGCGGAGGGGTTCGGTCGGGCCGGGGATGGTGAGGTCCGTCGTCGCCACGGCGATGCCCGGATCCAGACCCTGCGACAGCCTCGCGATCTCGGCCCGCGCGACCGTGACGTCGCTGCTGACGACCAGGCCACCGGCGCCACTGGCGTTCTGCGCCGTCAGCATCAGCTGCAGGGTGGTGTCGAGGGTGTTGCCGTCGATGGTGACGCGGCGGCCGCCGAGCAGCACGCGCTTCAGCAGGTCGGGGATCCTGGGCAGTGCCTTCAGCGCGAGCGCGCCGACTTTGCCCTGCACCGCCAGGCGCAGCCGGCTGGGCCGTCCCGCGACCGGATGCTCCGGCCGGACGACCAGTTCGGCGTCGGTTGTCACTGCCGCCTGCACAGCGTCGCCTGGCATGCTCATGGTCATGGCTGATCCTTCAGGTGCTCCGAGTCCAACACTGACACTCAACGACGGTACGTCCATTCCCGTGGTGGGTCTCGGGGTGTGGCAGACACCGGCCGAGGACACCGAACGCGCCGTCACTGCAGCATTGCACGCGGGATATCGCCATATCGACACCGCCGCGGCCTACGGCAACGAAGACGGTGTCGGCCGGGCCGTCGCCGCCTCCGGCATTCCGCGCGAAGACGTCTTCGTCGTGACCAAGCTGTGGAACTCCGATCAGGGTTATGAGAAGACCCTCGCCGCGTTCGACGCCAGCATGGCGCGGCTGGGGCTCGACTACCTCGACCTCTACCTGATCCACTGGCCGACGCCCGCGCAGAACCTGTTCATCGACACCTTCAAGGCTTTCGCCCACCTGCGCGACCAGGGCCGGATCCGATCGATCGGCGTCAGCAACTTCGAGCCTGAGCACCTCAAACTGCTCATCGACGCGACCGGGATCGTGCCCGCGGTGAATCAGATCGAACTGCATCCGCGACTGCCGCAGGCCGAGCTGCGCGAAGTGCACGCGCGTTACGGCATCGCCACCGAGGCCTGGAGCCCGCTGGGGCAGGGTTCCCTGCTCGAAGACCCGATCGTCACCACCATCGCGGAGCGACACGGAAAAACGCCAGCGCAGGTGCTGATTAGGTGGCATATACAGCTGGGTAATATCGTCATCCCGAAATCGGTGAACCCAGACCGGATTGCGAGCAATTTCAACGTGTTTGATTTCGAGCTGAGCGAGGCGGACATCGCGTCCATCGCGACCCTCGACAACGGCACCCGCCTGGGCCCGGATCCACGAACATTCAACTTCACAGGGTAGGTGACATGGCCTCCGCAGAGATTCCCAATGTGGCGCTCCACGACGACAACACGATTCCGGCGCTCGGCCTCGGTGTCGCCGAGCTGTCGGACGCCGACACCGAGCGCGCCGTCTCGGCCGCGCTCGAGATGGGCATCCGGCTGATCGACACGGCGTCCGTCTATGGCAACGAGGAGGCCGTCGGCCGGGCCATCGCCGCGTCGGGCATCCCGCGCGCCGAGATCTTCCTGACCACCAAGCTGGCCAACGCCGACCAGGGCTTCCAGGCCGGGCAGGACGCATTCAAGGTCAGCCTGGACAAGCTCGGCATGGAGTACGTGGACCTGTACATGATCCACTGGCCCGCCGGCGACATCAGCAAGTACGTCGACAGCTGGGGCGCTCTCATCAAGCTGCACAACGACGGCACCGCGAAGTCCATCGGCGTCTGCAACTTCTCGGACGAGGACCTGTCCACCATCATCGACCTGAGCTACGTCAGCCCGGTGGTCAACCAGATCGAGCTGCACCCGCTGCTCAACCAGTCGGCGCTACGCGCGGTGCACGCCGAGCGCGGCATCGTCACGCAGGCCTACAGCCCGCTGGGCGTCGGCAACCTGCTGACCCACCCGACCGTGCAGTCCATCGCCGCGGAGTACGGCAAGACCCCGGCCCAGGTGCTGATCCGGTGGAGCCTGCAGCTGGGCAACTCGGTCATCCCCCGCTCGTCGTCGCCGGAGCGCATCGCAGAGAACCTCGACGTGTTCGGCTTCGAGTTGGCCACCGAGCACATGGACGGCCTCAACGGGTTGGATGACGGCACCCGGTACCGCCCGGACCCCGCCACCTACACGGGCATCTGAGGCCCTCCGCTTCACCTGATTCAGACGCAATAGGGTCGTCCTCCTGGCAGGGAGGACGACCCTATTTGTTTTGGCTCCCCCGCGCTCGAACAACGCAGACGACTGCCGGCGCTCCCCCTGTCACAGATGTGTCCAATGTGCCGCATGTGCCAGGTGTCGCATAACACGCAGCAATTCATTTGCATTAACGATGTTTGCGATTACGTCGCATGGGTTAATTTATTATTGCGTCTTCAATCCGACGCAATGGCGCAGCATCGAAGCAGGGGGTTCGGAGAGAGATGGTCCATCCATTCGATAGCACATCAGAATTAACGATACCGACAATATCTGGTATCGCCCGCCGCTTGTCAATAGGCGCGGCAACAATCGGAATGGGCGCATTGGTGCTTGCGTGCGCAACCGGTACGGCCCAGGCCGACACTTCCCATTCCGTCGGTAGCCACAGCAACGCGCCCAGCTCGAGCGCGGCCAAATCGACACCAAGGGCAGCCGCGGCCACAGCTAGGGCGGCAACCGCGGCCACACCCAGGGTGGCAGCCGCAACCACCCCGGTCGACAGCATCGGGCAAGCGCTCAACGGCACCGTCCAGACCATCGGCGGCGCGCTCAACGGCACTGTTCAGACCGTCGGGGGCGCGTCGAACGGCACTGTTCAGACCGTCGGGGGGGCCTCCAACGGCACTGTTCAGACCGTCGGGGGCGCGTCGAACGGCACCGTCCAGACCGTCGGCGGGGCCTCCAACGGCACCGTCCAGACCGTCGGCGGGGCCTCCAACGGCACCGTCCAGACCGTCGGGGGCGCAGCCAACGGCACCATCCAGACCATCGGCGGCGCGCTCAACGGCACCATCCAGACTCTCGGCGGCTTATTCGGGCGCCGCTAGCAGTTCCGAAGGCAGACAGGAGCCAATTTGACGTCGACCGCGGCGCAATAACGACCGATTACAGAATCGGCGGCATTCGAGCATCCTAATTCCGATGCCTCGCAATGGTTTATTGCGTCGTGTTCACCAAGCAATACGCGCAGATATTGGTTTGCCGGGATTCATTAGCTCGGCAACCAATATCTGCGCAATTGGCCCCGGCCGCTCCTAAATTAGCGGAATCTCCGCCCCACGACGTATCAGCAAACAACCCAGCACTCACTATTGTGCGGGATTAGCGAAGCAAGCAACAAAAGCGCTGAAATTCGGTTCTGTACTGACGATCACTGCCGGCGTCAACGAGCTCCTGAATACCGAGGGTCGGTACCTAACTCTTCGGGCAGGTGGCCGCAGCGTCGCGAAGGACGGGCACAGACGGCCCGTCGACGGGAAGCTCGTAACCGCGCAGCACCGCGATGTACTGCACCGCGTACTGGCACCAGAAGCCGTGGTTCGGCGGCATCCAGTCCGCCGGCTGCTTGTCCCCCTTGTCCTGGTTCGACTTCCCAGACACCGCGAGCAGATTCGCCGGATCATTGGCAAAGCGCACCCGCTGATCCTGCGGCCAGTCCCTGGCCCCGAGGTCCCAGGCCAGTGCCAGCGGCACGATGTGATCGATCTGCACCGCCGCGCCGACCTGATTTCCGCGGGTGAACGCGATCGTGTCGTTGGTGTACGGGTCGCGCAATACCCCGGTCTTGACCGCCTGCGGGCAGCGTTTGATAGCCACGACGGTCTTGTCGGTGAGGTCCCGGTTGAGGATGTCGTTACGGGTATCGCAGCCGTTGTGGCCGTCGGGTGCCGGGTTCTCGTCGGTCCAGGGTTCACCGAACGCCGCGCGCCGGTAGTTGGGGTCACGCACGCGCCGCGGGATGACGGCCACGCCGGCCAGGATGTCGGTACCAGGCGCGACGGTCGGTACGGCCGCACCGTCGACACCATCGGCGACTGCCGGCGGTTCGTCCGCCGTGCCGACCTGGATGGCCACCACCACCGCCAGCAGCACCGCCGCCACGAGCCACAGCAGACGCTTCACCACAACCCCCGTCGCTTCGCGTGCCCGCTCACGCCTTGTCCAGGTACTCGACGCGATCGGTGTCGACGAATTGGGCGGCCAGCGCCGACATCCCCGGATCGTCCGGGTTCTGCGCGTAGGCCGCCTGGCAGAACGCACGGGCCGATTCGATGACTTCTTGATGGTCGGCCAGCGACAGGAACCGCAGATGCCCGGCCCGTCCGGATTGGTTGAGCCCCAGTACGTCGCCCTCGCGGCGCTCCTGCAGATCGAGGTCGGCCAGTTCGAAGCCGTCGAGGGTGCCGGCCACCGCTTCCAGCCGGGCGCCGGCCTTCGATCCGGGCGGCAGCTTCGTGGCGAGGAGGCAGAGGCTGGCGTGCGAGCCACGGCCGATCCGGCCGCGCAGCTGGTGCAGTTGGCTGATCCCGAAGCGGTCCGCGTCCATGACGACCATGACCGTCGAGTTGGGCACGTCGACGCCGACCTCGATGACGGTGGTGCAGACGAGCACATCGATCTGCCCGGCCCGGAAGGCCGACATGATGGCGTCCTTCTCATCTCCGGGCAGTCGGCCGTGCATGAGCCCAAGTCGAAGGTTCTGCAGCGGACCCGTGCGCAGCTTGTCGTAGAGCTCGACGACCGTCACGGGCGGCGGTCCGGCTTGATTCTTCTCGTCGCCCGGCTTGTCGTTCTCGTCGATCCGGGACGCCACCACGTAGGCCTGCCGTCCCGCCTGCACCTCTTCGCGGATGCGGGCCCACGCGCGGTCGAGCCAGGCCGGTTTCTGGCTGACGAAGATGGTCTTGGTGTCAATCGGCTGCCGGCCCCGCGGCAGCTCGCGCATGGTCGACGTCTCCAGGTCGCCGTACACGGTCAGCGCGACGGTCCGTGGTATCGGGGTGGCCGTCATCACCAGCAGGTGCGGTGTCAGACCATCGGGGGCCTTGGCGCGCAATCGATCCCGCTGCTCCACTCCGAACCGGTGCTGCTCGTCGACCACCACCATGCCGAGCCGGTCGAACTCCACGGCGTCTTGCAGCAGGGCGTGGGTGCCGATGACGATGCCGGCCCGCCCGCTCGAGACTTCTTCGCGCACCTGCCGTTTCTGTTGCGCGGTCATGGATCCCGTGAGCAGCGCCACCGAGGTCGCATTGTCGGGGGCACCGAGTTGGCCCGCCATGGCGAGCGGCCCCAGCACGTCGCGAACCGACCGCGCATGTTGCACGGCAAGCACTTCCGTCGGAGCGAGCAGCGCGCACTGGTATCCGGCGTCGACCATCTGAAGCATGGCCAGCACCGAGACGATGGTCTTGCCCGAGCCGACCTCACCCTGCAGCATTCGGTTCATGGGGCGGGACTCGGACAGCTCGGCCGACAGCACGTCGAGCACATCCCGCTGGCCCGCAGTCAATTCGAACGGCAACCGGTCGCGCAACGCGGCCGCCAAACCGTCGTCGACCGGCGGCGCCGGTGGACCGGACTGCGACTGCGTGCCATGCCGGCGAGCGGCCAGTGCCCATTGCAACCCGGCGGCCTCATCGAACGTCAACCGTTCCCGGGCCTGCTCGCGGTCCACTTCGCGCTCACCGAGATGGATATCGCGCAGCGCCTGGTCCTCGGAGATCAGGCCCCGCTGCGTCAGAATCGATTTCGGTAGCGGGTCGGCTATCGGGTCCAGCACGGCGAGCACCTGCAGGATGCACGCGTAGATGTCCCAGCTCTGCACCTTCGCGCACGCCGAGTAGATCGGGAAGAACTCCCGCTCGAACGCCGACATCTGCAATTCACCGTGCATCTTCTCTGAGGCGTCGGCGATCTTCTTGAGCGCGGGCGACCCGAACGTGCGACCCCCGGCGGAACCGAGGACCAGGTGTGCGGGATGCGTCAATTGCATTGTGCGCCCATAGAATCCGACCACACCCGACAGCATCACCCGCGTGCCCTCGACGAGCGACCTCTTGAGGAACTTGGCATTGAAGAAGGTTGCGGTGACCTTCGGATTGCGGTTTCCCAGGGTGACCACCAGATATTCGCGCTTGGGCGCCCGGTTGGTCCAGCGCGTCTCCGCCTTGGTGATGACGTCGACGAACGTGACGTGGTCACCTTCTTCCGGCAGCTCGGTGTCCTCCCCGAGCACCGTCATGCCCTGGCTGTACTTGCGCGGATAGTGCCGCAGCAGATCGTTGACGGTGCGCATGCCGAAGAATTCTTCAAGCGGTGCAGCAGATTTCGCGCCCAGTACGTGCACCAGCGAGTCGGTCAGCGCGACCACTGCTACTCCACCCCGATCAGTAGTGCGTCCCCGCGGTGACCGGTGTGATAGGTCACCAGCTCAGCCGCCAGATGCTCCTGACGCACGTGTTCGGCCAGCGCGGCACCCACCTCCGCATCGACGCCCGCGCCCGTGAGCACCGTGACCAGTTCCCCGCCCGACGACAGCAGCAGATCAATCAGCCCGCTGGCGGCACTGACCAGATCGTGGCCGACGATCAGCACCTCGTCACCGGCGATGCCCAGCCCGTCACCGGGCCGACACATCCCGGCCCAGGTCAACGCCGCCTCGGTGGCGATCCGTACCGACCCGTGCCGGGCGGCCGCCGCGGCGCGCGCCATGGTGTAACCGTCGTCGACGGCCTGGCGGGTGGCGTCGTGCACCGCGAGGGCCGCCAGTCCTTGCACCATGGACCCGGCCGGTACCGGCACCACGTCCATGCCCCAGCTGATGGCCGTGGCGCAGCCCGCCACCAATTCCTCCGCGGCCAGAAAACCGTTGGGCAGCACCATGATCTGGGCGGCGCCTGTGCCGACCAGCCCGGCGAGGAACTGCTGCGCGCTGATCGGCCCGTCGGCGGGCCGCAGCACGTGCGCGCCCTCGCCGCTGAACAACTCCCGAGCGCCGTCCCCGTCGACGATCGCCAACACGGCGCGGTCCCGGCTCCAGCCACCGGACGGCCGGGCGCCGGCGGCCCCGATCAGCGCGGTGACCTGAATCCTGCTGATGGTGCCCAGATCGAGGGCAGCCTCGATCGCGGCGCCGGCATCGTCGGCGTGCACGTGCACGCTGTACTGGGCGCCGGCGATCGCGGCGGCGATGGCGACCGATTCACCGAGCCCCAGCAAGCGCGTGCGCAACACCTCGGCGTTGTCCGGGTGACAGTCGCCCAGCAGGTACATCACCTCGAATTGTGGTGGGGTGCCGTTGACTTCGTGGTGGTCGTGACCGTGGCCGTCGTCCGCCCGGGGGTGCCCCGCGCCCGGCTGGTACTGGGGCCGGGGCGTCGAGTCGCCGGACAGCGTCGTGGTCAGGGCGTCGAGCAGGACCAGCAGGCCGCGCCCGCCGGCGTCGACGACGCCCGCCTCCGCGAGCACGTCCAGCTGATCGGTGGTGCGCTCGAGCGCCGCCGCCGCAGCGTCCGACACCGCTGCCGCGATGGCCGCGAGATCGGTGACGCCGTCGTGGTTCTCGGCTTCCAACGCGGCTGCCTGCAGCACCGACACGATGGTTCCGGGCACGGTCTGCCCGACTGACGCGACCGCCAGCACCTGGGCGTGATGCAAGGCCGCGGTGAACACCGGCGCGGTGACCTCACCGCATTCGCCGTCTTCGCCGCGTTGCAACGCGGCCTCGGCGACGACATCGGCAAGGCCGCGCAGAATTTGGGACAGGATGACCCCGGAGTTGCCCCGGGCGCCATGCAACGCCCCGGCCGACAGCGCGGCCGACACCGCCACCACATCGTTTCCCGCCGCCTTCACGGCCTCGTCGGCCTGGGCGGCGGCAGCGCGCATGGTGAACAACATGTTGGTGCCGGTGTCCGAATCGGCCACGGGATAGACGTTCAGCCGGTTGATCTCATCGGTGTGGGCGATCAGATGCAGGACCGCGGTGTGAGCCCAGTCACGCAACGCGATCCCATCCAGCGGACGGGGTGTGCGACCCACGCCAGCTGACATGTGACCTCCATCGCGTTCGCCCGGGTTCACCCCGATTCTCCAGTCGCCCGCCCGGTATCCCTCGGTGCTCCGCCAGCCTAGCCACTGGCCCCGACAAATCTGCTGACCAACTCCCATGGAACACCAGCCACCAGACCCATTTTGGTGATCGTCCGGCCGCCCGGTATCCTGGTCAGGTTGTCTGCTCGCGCCGCACATGTCTGTGGCCGTCGGACTCAGACCCCAAGTACTGATTTTCGAGGAGTTCTTCATGGCCGCCGTGTGCGACATCTGCGGAAAGGGACCGGGCTTCGGCATGTCCGTCTCGCACTCCCACCGTCGGACCAACCGCCGCTGGGATCCGAACATCCAGACCGTGCGTGCCGTCGACCGTCCGGGTGGCAACCGCAAGCGAGTCAACGCCTGCACCTCTTGCCTCAAGGCGGGCAAGGTCACCCGCGGTTAGTTTCGGCTACCGCCGGGCGGATTGATTCCGCCTGACAACTGAGAGCTTCACACCTAAGCGCTGCACGAATCCCGTGCAGCGCTTTCGTGTGTCTTCAGGCCGGGTTCGCCGCGCGCGAGCGGCCGCGTAATGCACACCAGAACCGGCGTGTCGGCGGACAAACTCCCCCGCAAGCGGGAGGTACCCCCAGGCCGGCTCGCGGGATCGAGAAAGAACTAGGGCAGGCGCCAGTCGATGGGCTCGGCACCGAGGCGGGCCAGCAGTTCGTTGGCCCGGCTGAACGGCCGGGAGCCGAAGAATCCCCGGGACGCCGACAACGGTGACGGGTGCACCGATTCGATGCTCGCGCAGCGATCGCCGGTGAGCATCGGCTTGAGGGTCTGCGCGTCCCGGCCCCACAGCACCGCCACCAGTGGCTGCGGCCGCGCGATCAGGGCCTTGATCGCGCATTCGGTGACAGCTTCCCAGCCCTTGCCACGGTGTGACGCGGGATTGCCCGGCCGGACGGTGAGCACCCTGTTCAGCATCATGACGCCCTGCTTCGACCACGGGCTCAGATCGCCGCAGCTGGGCGGCTCGTAGCCCAGGTCGGCGGTGTACTCGGTGAAGATGTTGGACAGGCTGCGCGGCAGCGGTCGCACGTCCGGCGCCACCGAGAAACTCAGCCCGACGGCATGCCCCGGGGTCGGGTACGGGTCCTGCCCGACGATCAGCACCCGCACCTCGTCGAAGGGGAAGGTGAAGGCCCGCAATACATTCTCCCCCGCCGGCAGATAGCCATGGCCGGCCGCGTTCTCCGCGCGCAGGAATTCACCCATCGCGGTGATTTGCGGGGCGACGGGTTCCAGGGCCGTGGCCCAGCCGGGGTCGATCAGATCGCGCAAGGGTCGGGCAGTCACGCCAGTACCTTACTGACCGAACGATTCCCATCCGCCGGCTCCATGCCACGGCGCGCCATCGACCGTCACCCGCGGTTCTCCGGCCAGGACGGTCCCGATGGGCCGCCACCCGGCCGGCAGCGCGCCGCCGAAGGTGCCGACCAGCACGTGGTCCTCGCCGCCACCGAGCACCCAGTCGCAGGCGTCGGCACCGACCATGGCGGCCGCCGGCGTCAAGGTGGCCACGTCGGCTTCGAGTGCTGCCGTCGACAGGTCGACGGCCACGCCGGAGGCTGCCGCGATGTGGCCGAGGTCGGCGATCATGCCGTCCGACACGTCTGTGAGTGCGGTCGCGCCGGCCGCGGCGGCAGCCGCACCCTGTCCGTAATGCACGTGCGGCACCAGATGCCGCCGGCGCAGCTCGTCGAACTCGTGGATTCCTTTGCGCCACAACGCATATCCGGCCCCCGACCAGCCCAGGTCCCCGACCACCGCGACGGTGTCGCCCGGTTGCGCACCGGAAAGCAGCACGGGCGGGCGGCCACCCAGATCACCCAGGACCGTCACCGAGATCACCCACTGCTGCGCGGCCACCAGGTCGCCTCCGACAACGCCGGCGCCGAATTTCGTTGCCTCGGACCACAACCCGTCGGACAGGCGCT
Organism: Mycolicibacterium sp. CBMA 226; assembly: GCF_009729075.1. Lineage (GTDB taxonomy): Bacteria > Actinomycetota > Actinomycetes > Mycobacteriales > Mycobacteriaceae > Mycobacterium. The sequence goes on from NZ_VTGY01000007.1 coordinate 160,697, forward strand.
GTGCGTCCGCAACCTCGGTGTCGAGCGGCGCGCCGAAACCGACGACGAACGCGTAGGCCCGGCCGCCCATGGCCTCGATGTCCGCCGCATTCTGCGCAATGGCCTTGCGCCCCACGTCATGCGGCGTGGACCAGTCCAGCCGGAAATGGCGACCCTCGACCAGCATGTCGGTGGACACCACGACCCGGCCGTCGGGAGCCGTCAGCACCGCGGCATCGTCGCCCGGGCCGACGACGGCCTCGGCGGGCTGGGTACGGCGGGCCGTCAAGCGCCCGATCACCGCGAACTCGCCGAGCCCGGCCAGGGTCTCCCCGGATTCAGCGCTGGTCATGGTGGTGGAGTCTATGCAGGGTGCCCGCCATCGGCCTCCCGGGGCGAGTCGCGCTCTAGAGTTGCCGTCATGACCGAACCCGGCGACCACAGCGATCCGGCCGGCGATCCAGACGGCCCGCCCCGCGGCGCCATCATCGCGGCCATCGTCGTGGCGGTCGCCGCGATCGTTGGCGTGGTCGCGTATGCGGCGCTGCGCCAGGCTCCCGAGGACAAGCCGGTCGCGCTCCCTCTGGCCGACGCGCCGGCGCCGCAGGCCGACAGCGAGCAGTGCCGCGCACTGCTCGCCGCACTGCCGGACACCATGGGTGATTTCCGGCGCGCGACGCTCGCCGACCCCGCCCCGCCCGGTGCCGCCGCCTGGCTGGGCCCGACAGGTATCGACGCGGTGGTGCTGCGCTGCGGTGTGGCGCGCCCCGACACTTTCGTCGTCGGCGCACCGCTACAGATGGTCAACGCGGTGTCGTGGTTCGAGGCCAGCGACTCGAATGCGAGCACCTGGTATGCCGTCGACCACGGCACGCAGACCACCTACGTGGCGCTGACGCTGCCGCAGGGTTCCGGCCCGACGCCGATCCAGACCGTCTCCGAGCTCATCGAGAAAGTAATGCCGGCGCGTCCGCTGGACCCGGCACCGGCCCGCTAGCGCAGGCCGGTCCCCCGCTGGATGGCGGTGTCCACCATGACACTCAGCAACGTGGCGTAGTCGACGCCGCTGGCCGCCCACATCTGGGGGTACATCGAGATGGTTGTGAACCCGGGCATGGTGTTGATCTCGTTGATCACCGGCCCGTTCTCCGTCAGGAAGAAGTCGACGCGCGCCAGGCCCTGGCAGTCCAGCGCCTTGAACGCACGGATGGCCAATTGCCTTATCTCGTCGGCGGTTTCGTCATCGACCTTGGCCGGCACGTCGAGTTCGGCGGCGTCCTCGAGATATTTGGTGGCGAAGTCGTAGAACCCTGTGCCCACACTGTCCACGCGAATCTCACCGAGCGCGCTGGCCTCGACCCGGCCGTCCGGGTACTCGAGCACACCGCATTCCACTTCACGGCCCGGCATCGCGGCCTCGACGATCACCTTCGGATCATGTTGACGCGCATAGGTGATGGCCTGATCCAGCTCGTCCCATGAGGCGACCCGGCTCACGCCGATGGACGATCCGCCGCGCGCCGGCTTGACGAACACCGGCAGACCCAGGCGCTCACGGTCGTCCAGGCTCAGCGTCGCATCACGCGGTCGCAGCACCACCTGGTCGCCGATCGGCAGACCGTCGGCGGCCAGCAGCTTCTTGGTGAATTCCTTGTCCATGCCGGCCGCGCTGGCCAGCACGCCCGCGCCGACATACGGCACGCCGGCCAGTTCCAGCAGGCCCTGGATGGTGCCGTCCTCGCCGTAGGGACCATGCAGCACCGGAAAGACGACGTCGACGGCCGTCAGGACCTGCGCGACGTCGTCCTGCAGCGACAGCAGTTCGCCGCGGCGGTTCGGGTCGGCGGCGAGTGTCAGCGCGGTGCCGGAAGCGGCAGTGACACCCGGCAGCTGCCCGTCGGTGATGGCGAGAGTCTCGGGACGACCGTCGCCGAGCACCCAGGAACCCTCCGGGGTGATGCCGACGGCGACGACCTCGTAGCGGGCCGGATCCAGGTTGCGCAGGATGCTCCCGGCCGAAACACAGGAGATGGCGTGCTCCGAGCTGCGTCCGCCGTAAACGACGGCGACCCGGGTACGGCCGGCGGCTGCTGAGGATTGAGGGGCAGTCACAACCTAGAGAGGCTACCTGGCTATCCGAGAGCACCCGTGATGTCGGCCAGTAGGTCGTCGGTGTCCTCGATGCCGAGCGATATCCGCGCAAAACCCGGTTCCACCGCATCGCCCCAGCGTGCACGCCTGTCGACAGAGGTGTGGATGCCGCCGAAACTGGTGGCGGCCACGAGCAGCTGACTGCGGTTCACCAGCTCGCGAACGGCGTCGGCATCGGCGAGCTCGATCGCGATCAGGCCGCCGAAACGCCGCATCTGGTCGCGGGCCACCGGATGCGCCGGATCGGTCGGCAGGCCGGGATAGCGCACCGCCCGCACGGCGGGGTGCGCATCGAGCGTCATGGCCAGCGCGATGGCGTTGGTGCACTGCCGCTCGAACCGCAGACCCGCGGTGCCCAGACTGCGCAGGGCCAGCCAGGCCTCGAAATGCCCGAGGATCGCGCCGGCCAGCAGCCGGTCCCGTTCGATGGCGGCCATCAGCTCGCGGTGGCACCCGGCGACGTAGCCGGCCAGCAGATCGCTGTGCCCGGACAGCCCCTTCGTCGCGCTGGCGACCACCAGGTCCGCACCGAGCGACAGTGGCCGCTGGCCGAGCGGGGTCGCGGCGGTGTTGTCCACCATGAGGGTCGCGCCGCGGGAGCGGCAGATCGTGGACAACCGGTGCAGATCGACGACATCCAGTGTCGGGTTGACCGGAGATTCGGCGAGCACGACGTCGCCGTCGGACAGTCCTTCGGCGGCGCCGCAGATGTCGGCGGCGGCCGCCTCGACGACGGTGACGCCGCGGACCGCGAGATGTTCGGCTGCGTACCGGCGCACCTGGTAATAGCCGTCGGCCGGGACCACCAGCGTGGTGCCCGGGGTCGCCAGCACCCGCAGCGCGGACGAGATGGCGGCCATTCCCGAGGAGAAGGTCAGCGCCGAGATGGCACCTTCCAGTTCGGCCAGCGCCGATTCCAGTTGGCGCCAGGCCGGATTCGAGTTGCGGCCGTAGAAGTCCAGACCGTCCGATTCATCGTCGGACAGGTGATATGCCGCCACCGGAACCGGGGGCGGCGCCACCGGTAGTCCGGGAACTCGTTGCGAGGCAGTCGCTTTGACGCTACGGGTGGAATCGCCGAGATGGCCGTCCACGGCTCACTCCGGCTTGGTGCTGCGGCCGAGCAACAGCGCGAACGCCTGGTCCACCGATAACCCCTTGTGGCACACCCGGTTCACCGCGTCGGTCAGTGGCATCTCGACGTCGTAGCTCTCGGCGAGGGCCAGCACCGACTGGCAGGACGTGACGCCCTCGGCGACTTTCCCGCTGGCCGCGGCCATCGCCGATTCGATGGTGCCGCCGCGGGCCAGGCGCTCACCGAAGCTGCGGTTGCGGGACTGCGGCGAGGTGCAGGTGGCGACCAGATCGCCGACGCCGGCCAGGCCGGCCAGCGTCACTCCCTTGGCGCCGAGCGCGATTCCCAACCGCATGATCTCGGCCAGGCCGCGAGTGATGATCGCGGCAGCGGTGTTCTCACCGAATCCGGCGCCGGCAGCCATTCCACACGCCAGCGCGATGACGTTCTTGCAGGCGCCGCCGATCTCAGCACCGATGACGTCGGCGTTGGTGTACGGCCGGAAGTAGCCGGTGGCGAAAGCGCGTTGCAGGGTCACGGCCCGGCCCGAGTCGGTACAGGCGATGACGGTGGCGGCGGGCTGCTCGTCGACCACTTCACTGGCGAGGTTGGGGCCGCTGAGGACGGCGACCCGGCTCGGATCGGCACCCGTCACCTGGACGATGACCTGGCTCATGCGCAACAGACTGTCGAGTTCGATGCCCTTGGCCACGCTGACCAGCGTGGTGTCGCCACCGAGATGGCCGGTCCAGGCAGTCAGGTTGGTGCGCAGCGTCTGGGACGGCACCGCCAGCAGGACGGTGCAGGCGCCCGTAAGTGCCTCGGCGGGGTCCGCCGTCGCCTTGATGGTCGCCGGTAGTGCCCGGTCACCGAGGTATTTCGGGTTGCTGTGGGTCTCGTTGATCTCGCGCGCCACCTCTGCGCTGCGCGCCCACAACATCACATTGTTGCCCGCGTCCGCCAGGACTTTCGCCAGTGCCGTCCCCCACGCGCCGGCACCCATCACCGCTGCCTCCACCACGCGTCAACAGTAGCCCCGCCGACGCTTTGGCAGTATGGCGGTCATGAGCGGCGACCCGAGTGTGGAGACGGCGCGCGACGCCGCCGGTGTCGGGTTGATCATCGCGGTGAAACGACTGGCCGCGGCCAAGACCCGCCTGGCCCCGGTTTTCGCGGGCGATCTGCGCGAGCAAGTGGTGCTGGCGATGCTCCTCGACACCATCACCGCCGCGCTGGCGGTGCCGGCCGTCGGATCCGTGACTGTCGTCACCCCGGACGCGGACGCTGCCGCCGCGGTGCGCGAACTCGGGGCCGACGTACTGCTGGACCCCACCCCGGCGGGACACCCCGATCCGTTGAACCACGCACTGGCCGCGACGGAGCGGGTTCTTCGGGACCGGGTGACCAACATCGCGGTTCTGCAGGGCGATCTTCCGGCGCTGCGCACCGCGGAACTGGCCGATGCCATCGCCGGGGCCCGCCGGCATGCCCGCAGTTTCATCGCAGACCGGCACCGCACGGGCACCGCGGCCCTCTTCGCCTTCGGCGCCCCGCTCGGTCCCGAGTTCGGCGCGGATTCCGCACGGCGCCATGCCGATTCGGGTGCGGTGGAGCTGGGCGGCGAGTGGCCGGGTCTGCGCTGCGACATCGACACTCCGGACGACCTTGAGACGGCACGCCGGCTCGGCGTCGGCCCCGCGACGACCCGGATTGTCGGCACAACGCGGTGAGACCCGACGCCGCGATCTGACGATCGGCGTTCACCAACCATGTGGCTTGCGCCCCGCCGATAGGGAATGATCGTCTGGGTGACCGACGCCGACACCCGAGCAGCAGACACCGACCAGGCCTCAGTCAACGGCCCGCCTGCACGGGCGGCTGTCGACTCGGACCCCGAGCCGCTGCCGGCGGCCACCGCGGATCCGACGGACGGCGCGCTACCCGATGACCGCTACCTCAACCGCGAGCTGAGCTGGCTGGATTTCAATGCCCGGGTGCTGGCACTCGCCGCCGACCGGTCGCTGCCGCTGTTGGAGCAGGCCAAGTTCCTCGCGATCTTCGCGTCGAATCTCGACGAGTTCTACATGGTTCGGGTCGCCGGGCTGAAGCGCCGCGACGAGACGGGCCTGTCGGTCCGGTCTGCGGACGGGCTGTCGCCGCGCGAACAGCTGCGCCGGATCGGTGAACGCACCCAGCAGATCTCGACCCGGCACGCCACCGTGTTCGGTGAAGTGGTGCGTCCGGCGCTGGCCGAGCAGGGCATCACGATCGTCACCTGGAACGAGCTGGACGAGCACGAGCAGTCCAAGCTGTCCACGTATTTCCACGAGCAGGTGTTCCCGGTGCTGACGCCGCTGGCCGTCGACCCCGCGCACCCCTTCCCCTTCGTGAGCGGCTTGAGCATCAACCTCGCCATCACCGTGCGCAATCCCGAGGACGGCACCCAGCACTTCGCCCGAATCAAAGTACCGGACAACGTCGATCGGTTCGTGGAACTGCCCGACCCCGGGACGACGGGCGACGGCGTGAAATCCCGGGTGCGGTTCCTTCCGATGGAAGAACTCATCGCCGCATTCCTGCCGGTGCTGTTCCCCGGGCTGGACATCGTCGAGCACCACGCTTTCCGCATCACCCGCAATGCCGACTTCGAAGTCGAAGAAGACCGCGACGAGGATCTGCTGCAGGCGCTGGAGCGCGAGCTGGCGCGTCGCCGGTTCGGCTCACCGGTGCGGCTCGAAGTCGCGACCGACATGACCGAGAACATGCTCGACCTGCTGCTGCGCGAGCTCGACGTGCACCCGGGCGATGTCATCGAAGTTCCTGGACTGCTGGACCTTTCGTCACTGTGGCAGATCTACGGCGTCGACCGGCCCGACCTGAAGGACCGGCCGTTTGTCCCGGCGACGCCCCCGGCGTTCGGCGAACGCGAGACGCCGAAGAGCATCTTCTCCACATTGCGGGACGGCGATGTCCTGGTGCACCACCCCTACGACTCGTTCTCCACCACGGTGCAGCGTTTCATCGAGCAGGCCGCCGCCGACCCGAATGTGTTGGCCATCAAGCAGACCCTGTACCGCACCTCCGGTGACTCGCCGATCGTGAACGCGCTGATCGACGCCGCCGAGGCCGGCAAGCAGGTGGTGGCGCTGGTGGAGATCAAGGCCCGGTTCGACGAGCAGGCCAACATCAAGTGGGCCCGGCAACTCGAGCAGGCGGGCGTGCACGTGGTGTATGGACTCATCGGGCTCAAGACCCACTGCAAGACAGCGCTGGTGGTGCGCCGCGAGGGGTCGACAATTCGCCGCTACTGCCACGTGGGCACGGGCAACTACAACCCGAAAACCGCGCGCCTGTACGAGGACGTGGGTCTGCTGACCGCCTCGCCCGAGATCGGCGCCGACCTGACCGATCTGTTCAACTCGCTGACCGGCTACTCCCGCAAGGTGTCGTACCGCAATCTGCTGGTCGCCCCGCACAGTGTGCGGCGCGGCATCATCGAGCGCATCGAGCGCGAGATCGAGGCCAAGCGGGCCGGCGCCGACGGCCGCATCCGGATGAAGATGAACGCCCTGGTCGACGAGCAGGTTATCGACGCGCTGTACCGGGCGTCGCAGGCCGGCGTCCGCGTCGAGGTCGTGGTGCGGGGCATCTGCGCGCTGCGCCCGGGTGCCGAAGGATTCTCCGAGAACATCGTGGTGCGCTCGATTCTCGGCCGCTTCCTTGAACATTCACGCGTTATTCACTTCAACGCCATCAATGAATTCTGGATCGGCAGCGCCGACATGATGCATCGTAATCTCGACCGTCGCGTCGAGGTGATGGCACAGGTGAAGGACCCGAGACTGACCGAGGAACTGAGCGGAGTGTTCGACTCCGCGATGGATCCCGCCACCCGATGCTGGGAGCTGGGCCCGGACGGGCACTGGACAGCGTTGCCCCGGGAAGGCGAGAAGGTACGGGACCACCAGGTGTCGATCATGGAGCGGCATCGCACACCGTAGTCCGCGCACGGCATCTCACGCACCGCGAAAACCTGATTCCGACAACCACATCCAGGAGCACAGGTGCCGAACAAGACGGCGCACGAAGCCCGCGTGACGCCGGTACTGGCGGCCGGGGCGGTATTGTGGCGGCCCGCCGAGTCGGGGCAGCCACTGATCGCCGTCGTCCACCGGCCGCGATACGACGACTGGTCACTACCCAAAGGCAAAGTCGATCCCGGTGAAACCGAACCGGTTACCGCCGTGCGGGAAATCCTCGAAGAGACCGGGTACGAGTCGGTGCTCGGGCGACGGCTGGCCACTGTCAGCTATCCGCTCGAGCACGGCACCAAGAAAGTCCGCTACTGGGCGGCCCGCACGACCGGTGGCGGGTTCAGCCCCAACGCAGAGGTGGACAAGCTCGACTGGCTGCCGGCGGCCGAGGCGATGCTCCGGCTGCAGTACCCCCATGATCGAAAGGTGCTGCGGCGCTTCACCCGTCGGCCCGCCGATACCCGGACGGTAGTGATCGTCCGGCACGCCACCGCGGGGCGCAAGGCACGGTACAAAGGCGACGATCGGTTGCGGCCCCTGGACAAGAAAGGCCGGGCACAAGCGGAATCGCTTGTCGGCCAACTACTCGCTTTCGGCGCCAGCGACGTCTATGCGGCGTCGCGGACCCGGTGCCACCAGACCGTCGAACCGCTGGCGCAGGAGCTCGGCGTCCGGGTCCGGGACGAGCCGATGCTCACGGAAGAGGCCTACGCGGCCGACGCCGATGCGGCACGCAAGCGAGTGCTGAAGATCGCCTCGAAAAGCGACAGCGAAACCGTCCCCGTCATCTGCACGCAGGGCAAGGTGATCCCGGACCTGATTTCGTGGTGGTGCGCGCGCAACCGCATCCGGCCCGACAAATCGCGTAATCGCAAGGGCAGCATGTGGGTGATGACGCTCCACGGCGACGCGCTGATCGCCGCAGACCACATCGGCAGCCCGCTACCGACGAAGCGCTAGCGCGACCCACACACAGACACGCCGTGGATCGGTTGATCCACGGCGTGTCCGAGTCGGACCTATCGGATAGCGCTTAGCGGCGGCCCTTCTTGGCGGGAGCGGCCTTCTTGGCCGGTGCAGCCTTCTTGGCGGGAGCGGCCTTCTTGGCCGGTGCGGCCTTCTTGGCGGGAGCGGCCTTCTTGGCCGGTGCAGCCTTCTTCGCCGGAGCGGCGGCCTTCTTGGCCGGTGCAGCCTTCTTCGCCGGAGCGGCGGCCTTCTTGGCCGGTGCAGCCTTCTTCGCCGGAGCGGCGGCCTTCTTGGCCGGAGCGGCCTTCTTCGCCGGAGCAGCCTTGGTCGCGGCCGCTTTCTTGGCCGGGGCGGCCTTCTTGGCCGGAGCGGCCTTCTTGGCAGCACCACGCTTGGCCGGGGCGGCGGTCGCGCCGCGCTTCACCGCGGGGCCTTCAGCCGAAAGACGCTGCGCACCAGACACAACAGCCTTGAACTGGGCGCCCGGGCGGAACGCCGGAACCGACGTCGGCTTCACCTTGACGGTCTCACCGGTGCGCGGGTTGCGCGCAACACGGGCGGCGCGGCGACGCTGTTCGAAGACGCCGAAGCCGGTGATGGTGACGCTCTCACCCTTGTGCACGGCGCGCACGATGGTGTCCACGATGTGCTCGACGGCCGCGGTGGCCTGACGACGATCGGTGCCCAACTTATCTGTCAGGGCATCGATGAGTTCTGCCTTGTTCATCCAAAACCTCCGAATTCAGTGGCCCTGGGTGGACCGACTAATGCACACGGTAAACCCAGTACCCGCCGATTTCCAAGAGCCACGCCCAGTTTCGGGCGTAGCTATCGCGGAATTCGGCAATCCGGTTGGCCCACTTGGGAGGTGGTTAGCAGGTTTCGAAACGTGGTTGCGGGGGCAGGGATTAGAGCTGCGCCCGAGTGCCGAAATTGCTCCGCAGGCCCTCTGGCGGGGCCTGCGGAGCGCCCCACTCAGGCCGGCAGCGTGCGGGGTTTGTAGCTCGGACGGGCCGCCTCGAATGCTTCGATTTCCGCGCGTTTCCGCAGCGTAAGGCCTATATCGTCGAGACCTTCGAGCAGCCGCCACGCGGTGTAATCGTCAATCTTGAAGGGCAGCACGACCGTTCCCGCGGTCAAATTCCGATCTTGAAGATTCACAGTGATTTCCAGGCCCGGATTCTGCTCGATGAGCTTCCAGAGCAGTTCGACATCGTCCTGCGCGACCTCCGCGGCGAGCAATCCGGCCTTGCCAGAATTACCGCGAAAAATATCTGCGAAGCGCGACGAGATGACGACCCGGAATCCGTAATCCATCAACGCCCACACCGCGTGTTCGCGCGAGGAGCCGGTGCCGAAGTCGGGTCCGGCGACCAGAACCGAGCCCCGGTCGAACGGCGGAAGGTTGAGGACGAACGACGGATCCTGGCGCCACGCGGCGAACAGTCCGTCCTCGAAACCCGTTCGGGTGACCCGCTTCAGGTACACCGCGGGGATGATCTGGTCGGTGTCGACATTCGAGCGGCGCAGCGGAACGCCGATACCGGTGTGGGTGTGGAAAGCTTCCATGATGATGCGCTCCTAGCTCAGAACTGGGCTCAAGTCAGCGGGTGAGGACAGGGTCCCGCGCACCGCGGTGGCGGCGGCGACGGCAGGTGACACCAGGTGGGTCCGACCGCCCTTGCCTTGGCGGCCTTCGAAATTGCGGTTGGACGTCGACGCGCTGCGCTCCCCCGGAGCGAGCTGATCGGGGTTCATCCCCAGACACATCGAGCACCCGGCCTGTCGCCACTCCGCGCCCGCGGCGGTGAAAACCTCTCCCAGACCCTCGGATTCGGCCTGTGCGCGCACCGCCATCGACCCGGGCACCACCAGCATCCGGACCCCCTCGGCAATCTTGCGGCCGCGCAGCACATCAGCCACCACGCGCAGATCTTCGATCCGGCCGTTGGTGCAGGAACCTACGAATACGGTGTCCACCGCGATGTCCCGCATCGGCACATTGGCCCGAAGGTCCATATAGGCCAACGCTTTTTCGGCGGCCAGACGCTCGCTTTCATCGAACATCTGTTCTGGGTCCGGGACGTTCGCGGACAGCGGCACACCCTGGCCGGGGTTGGTACCCCAGGTCACGAACGGGCTCAGGCTCGCCGCGTCGATGTACACCTCGGTATCGAATTCGGCGCCCTCGTCAGTACGTAACGCCGTCCACGCGGCCACGGCCGCGTCCCAGTCCGCACCCTTCGGCGCATGCGGACGTCCCTTGAGGAACTCGAACGTCGTCTCGTCGGGCGCCACCATGCCGGCCCGGGCGCCGGCTTCGATGCTCATGTTGCAGATCGTCATGCGACCTTCCATCGACAGCGATTCGATGGCGCTGCCGCGGTATTCGATGACATGGCCCTGGCCGCCACCGGTACCGATCTTGGCGATCACCGCCAGGATGATGTCCTTGGCGCTGACGCCCGGCGGCAGCACGCCGTCGACGTTGACCGCCATGGTCTTGAACGGCTTGAGCGGCAACGTCTGAGTCGCCAGCACATGCTCGACCTCAGAGGTGCCGATGCCCATCGCGATCGCGCCGAAGGCGCCGTGCGTCGAAGTGTGGCTGTCGCCACACACGACCGTCATGCCGGGCTGGGTCAGACCCAACTGGGGACCGATGATGTGCACGATGCCCTGCTGCGCGTCACCCATCGGGTGCAGCCGGATGCCGAATTCCTCGCAGTTGCGCCGCAGCGTCTCAACCTGAGTGCGTGACACGGGATCCGCGATGGGCTTGTCGATGTCGATGGTCGGGACGTTGTGGTCCTCGGTGGCGATGGTGAGGTCCGGGCGATGTACGGGACGACCGGCCAGGCGCAGGCCGTCGAATGCCTGCGGACTCGTCACCTCATGCACCAGATGCAGATCTATATAGATGAGATCGGGTTCGCGGGCATCGCCTTCACCGGCACCCTCGACCACCACATGGTCCGCCCAGACCTTCTCCGCCATGGTGCGTGGCTTGTTCGTCATGACTGTGCTGTTCCTTCCGCGATACCCGGGAGGCTGACCTACCGTCTCACAATGCGGGACGCTAGTATCTCCCTGTGAGACAGGATAGCGGCATCGGCGTCCTCGACAAAGCGGTGGGTGTGCTGCATTCAGTGGCCGAGTCACCGTGTGGACTGGCCGAACTCTGCGCCCGCACCGGGCTGCCCCGGGCCACCGCCCACCGACTGGCCGCGGGCCTCGAGGTCCACCGACTTCTGGCCCGTGACAACGAAGGCCGGTGGCGGCTCGGCCCCGCACTGACGGAACTGGCCGGCCAGGTCAACGACCCGCTGCTGAGCGCGGCGGGCGCGATCCTCCCCCGGCTGCGCGAAATCACCGGCGAGAGCGTGCAGTTGTACCGCCGGGAGGGCCTGGCACGCGTCTGCGTCATGGCCCTCGAACCGCCGTCGGGCCTACGCGACACGGTGCCGGTCGGCAGTCGGCTGCCCATGACCGCCGGCTCCGGCGCCAAGGTGCTGCTGGCGTACAGCGATCCCGCGACGCAGCAGGCCGTGCTGCCGACGGCGAAGTTCACCGACCGGGTACTGGCCGAGGTCCGTCGGCGCGGCTGGGCGCAAAGCGCGGCCGAGCGCGAACCCGGTGTGGCCAGTGTCTCGGCACCGGTGCGGGACAACCGCGGCGCGGTGATCGCGGCGGTGTCGGTGTCCGGGCCGATCGATCGGATGGGCCGTCGCCCCGGCGTGCGCTGGGCGAGCGATCTGCTGGCCGCGGCCGAAGCACTCACACGCCGGCTGTGACCACGACCAGCAAACCTTTGAATCCGCTACATAAGGCGGCGACGTCGGCCCTCATCACCTAAGTTCCTAAGTGGCCCCGGCAGCACCGGGACGTACCGCTGTAGGAAAGTAGGTTTCATCGTGTCGCAGCCACCACAGTGGCTGGCAACCGCACGGATGCTGCGCCGCACGGGCTTCGGGACCACCGGAGCCCAGGTGGACGCTGTGGTGAAGCAGGACTGGTCGGGGTACCTCGACTGGGTCCTGAGCCTCGATCCGAACGCCGATCCCGGCGCGATCGCGACCCCGATGCCGAAGTCCGCCATCCCGCAGTACCCGGGGTCGGGCGCCTCGGCCACCGAGATCGCCGCCTTCGGGCAGGAACTCGCGGCACGCATGCAGGAGCTCTCGGGCTGGTGGCTGCGCCGCATGGCCGCGGTGCAGCAGCCCGTTCACGAGAAGCTGACGCTGTTGTGGCACAACCACTTTGCCACCTCGGCCGAAAAGGTCAATGCCGCGCAGCTGATGGGCGAGCAGAACGAGAAGCTGCGCACCCTCAAGCTCGGCGACTTCGGCAGCCTCGCGTGGGCCATGCTGACGGACGGCGCGATGCTGCACTGGCTCGACGGCGACGTCAACACCGCAGCCGCCCCGAACGAGAACCTGTCCCGGGAGTTCATGGAGCTCTTCACCATGGGACATGCCAACGGTTACACCGAGATCGACGTGAAAGAGGGCGCCAAGGCCCTCACCGGCCGGCACCTGCGGCCCGACGGCAGCACCCTCGTCTACCCCCAGCACCACGACGAGTCGGTCAAGACCGTACTCGGTGTCACCGGCAACCTCACCGACACCGACTTCTGCAACATCGTGCTGCGCCAGCCCGCCTCCGCCGCATTCGTCGCCGGAACCCTCTGGCGCCTACTGGCTTCGGACCAGCCGGCCTCCCCCGACACCCTCGCCCGCCTCGTCGCCGCCTACGGCCCGAACGGGGACCTCAAGGCGCTCACGAAGGCTGTCGTGCTCGATCCCGAATTCACCAAGGCCGCGGGCACGGTCGTCAGTACGCCGGTGGAATGGCTGATGGGCATCGTCCGGTCGCTGGCGGTCCCCCTCGACGACGCCCACGTGCTCGCCGACCTCGACCAGGTGCTGCACGTGATGGGCCAGCGTCCCTTCTATCCGCCGGACGTCGGCGGCTGGCCCCGCGGCCAGCTCTGGTTGTCGACGAACAGTGCGGCAGCGCGAGTCTGGGCCGCGAACCGGCTGCTGGCCCTCAGCGATATCAGTGCGGTCGAGCAGATGGCGTCAAGCGAGCGCGTCGACGGCGTGGGTTACCTCTTCGGCATCGGTGCCTGGTCCGATCGCTCGGCAGCTGCGCTCAAACAGCTGGCCTCCGATCCGCACCGGCTGGTGGCAGCGGCCGTCATCACCCCCGAATACGTGACGTCCTGAAGAGATCCCGATGCCCGAGTTCAATCGCCGCAAATTCTTGATCGCCAGTGCCGGGGTCGGCGCCGCCGGCCTGCTCGGTGGCGTCGCCGCGGTGACGCTGCCCGATCTGCTCCGGGAAGGTCAGGAGCGGCCGCTGCAGGCCGATCAGCGCATCCTCGTGATCGTCACGCTCTACGGCGGCAATGACGGCCTCAACACCGTTATCCCCTACGCCGACAATGCCTACCACGATGCCCGCCCCGAACTCGCCTACAAGCCCGGGGAAGTACTCCACCTCGACGCGGCATTCGGGCTGAATCCCGCGCTCACCGGGATGTCGAAGCTGTGGCAGTCCAACAAGCTTGCGATCGTGCGCGGCGTCGGCTACCCGAAACCCGACCGCAGCCACTTCCGCTCCATGGACATCTGGCAGACCGCCAACCCGGTCGACGCGGTAACCAGCGGCTGGATCGGCCGCTGGCTCGACACCACCGGTGACGATCCGATCCGGGCCGTCAACATCGGCACCGTGCTGCCGCCACTGGCCGTCGGCCAAAAGCACGTCGCGGCATCACTTTCCGACTTCGTGCCGGCCATTCCGCCCGATGTCGCGCGAACCCTGGCCGAGCTCAGCGCCGACGACCCGAACGACACCACTGCCATGCGCCAGGTGTGCGAGTCCTACCGCGCCAACCACGCCACCAACAGCCGCTTCGCGCCGGTGATCAACGGCCGCCTGCAGACCGTCGGCCAGGCCGACAATCAGTTGGCCAGTGACCTGGAACTCGTGGCCGGCTGCATCCGCGCCGGAGTGCCGACGCAGGTGTACATGACGCAGCTGCTGGGCTTCGATACGCACGCCGACGAGCGCGGCCCTCAGCAGTCCTTGCTCAAGACGCTCGACGACGCCCTGACGCCCTTCTTCCACAAGCTCCAGGGCACGCCGTACGGCCGCAACGTCGTGGTGCTGATGTACTCCGAATTCGGGCGGCGCGTCGCGGCCAACGCGTCGCAGGGCACCGACCACGGCACGTCGGGACCGGTGTTCATCGCGGGCACTCCGGTCAAGGGCGGGTTCTACGGCGACCAGCCGAGCCTGACCGATCTCACCGACGGCGACCTGAAGACCACCGTCGACTTCCGAGACGTTTATCACGAACTGCTCCACGGCACTCTCGGCGCGGATCCGGAGCCGTCGGTCGGCCGCGGACGGCGGGACATCGGATTCCTGGCCGGCGGCAGGTAGCACCCCGAGAAAGACAAAACGCCGGACCTGTGGTCAGGTCCGGCGTTCGTGCGTACCCCCGATGGGATTCGAACCCACGCTACCGCCGTGAGAGGGCGGCGTCCTAGGCCGCTAGACGACGGGGGCTAGAACTTCCGGAGCGATAGCTTAGCTCAGTTGCGCTGGCTGACCTAATCACTCCGGCAGCTGGGGTACCAGGACTCGAACCTAGAATGGCTGAACCAGAATCAGCTGTGTTGCCAATTACACCATACCCCATTTGATGCCCATCACCGCAGGTCACGGGCATCTTCGGACCGAAAAACCTCAGCGGATGTTCGCCGCTTCTGCTTTCCGGGCCGACGAGCAGACTACCAAACAGTTGGCCCTGTCTTTAAATCGCCCGCTCACAGCCCGTTTCGGGCCGCTTGCAACCGCGCCAGACTCCGCTCGCGCCCGAGCAGTTCCATCGACTCGAACAGCGGTGGGCTGACGGCCGCGCCGGTGACCGCCACCCGGATGGGACCGAACGCCTTGCGCGGCTTGAGTTCCAGGCCCTCCAGCAACGCCGCCTTGAGCGCGGCTTCGATGTTGGCGGTGTTCCACTCGCCGACACCCGCCAAGGCGCTCAGCGTGGCGTCCAGGACCTCGGCAGCATCCGGCTTGAGTTCCTTGGCCGCCGACCTTTCGTCGATCACGTAGGCGTCGTCGTTGAAGAACTTCACGAGGTCCCACGCGTCGCCGAGGACGACGATGCGCGTCTGGATCAACTCGGCCGCCGCGGCGAAACCCTTGTCGTCCAACGTGGTGTCGTGACCGTGTGCGTCGAGGTAGGCCTTGAGACGCGCGGCGAAGTCCTCCGGAGCCAGCCGGCGGATGTGCTCGGCGTTGATGGCGTCGGCCTTCTTCTGGTCGAAACGCGCCGGGTTCGAGTTGACGTTGACCACATCGAAAGCGGCCACCATCTCCCCGAGGCTGAAGATGTCGTTGTCGTCGGCGATGCCCCAGCCCAGTAGCGCCAGGTAGTTCAGCAGGCCCTCGGGGATGAACCCGCGGTCGCGGTGCAGGAACAGGTTGGACTGCGGGTCGCGCTTGGACAGCTTCTTGTTGCCGTCACCGAGAACGCTTGGCAGGTGCGCGAATTCCGGCACCGCATCGGCGACACCGATCCGGATCAGCGCCTGATACAGCGCGATCTGCCGCGGCGTTGACGGCAGTAGGTCCTCGCCACGCAGCACGTGGGTGATCTTCATCAGCGCGTCGTCAACCGGATTGACCAAGGTGTACAACGGATCTCCGCTCGCACGGGTGATCGCGAAGTCCGGGACCACACCCGCGGCGAACGTCGTCTCGCCACGCACCAGGTCGACCCACGTGATGTCCTCGTCGGGCATCTTGAGACGCAGCACCGGCTTTCGGCCGTCCGCCTCGAATGCGGCCTTCTGCTCGGCGGTGAGGTCACGGTCGTAGTTGTCGTAGCCCAGCTTGGGGTTGCGGCCCGCCGCGACGTGCCGGGCCTCGACCTCTTCGGGTGTCGAGTAGGCCTCGTAAACCTCGCCCGCGGCAAGCAGTTTCGCGATCACGTCACGGTAGAGGTCGCTGCGCTGCGACTGCCGGTACGGCTCGTACGGGCCGCCGACTTCCGGCCCCTCATCCCAGTTCAGCCCGAGCCAGCGCAGGGCGTCGAGGATCGCGTTGTAGCTCTCCTCACTGTCACGTGCGGCATCGGTGTCCTCGATACGGAAGACGAAGTCGCCGCCGGTGTGTCGCGCGTACGCCCAGTTGAAGAGCGCGGTGCGGACCAGGCCGACGTGCGGCGTGCCGGTCGGCGACGGACAGAATCGGACGCGGACAGGTGTGGTCACGTTATTTCCCTTTACGTACAACAGGATTGGAGAGCGTGCCGATGCCTTCGACGGTGACGCTGACGACGTCGCCGTCCTCGATCGGGCCGACGCCCTCGGGGGTTCCGGTGAGGATGATGTCGCCGGGTAGCAGCGTCATGACAGCCGAGACCCATTCGATGATGGCGCCGACATCGTGCAGGAGCAGCGCGGTGTTGCTGTCCTGACGCTTCTCGCCGTTCACCTCGGTGCGGATGTCCAGATCGGCCGGGTCCACCGCGGTCTCGATCCACGGACCGACCGGGCAGAACGTGTCGTGCCCCTTGGCCCGCATCCACTGGCCGTCCTTCTTCTGCTGATCACGTGCCGAGACGTCGTTGGCGATCGTGTAGCCGAGGATGTAGTCCTTGGCCTTGGCAGCCGGGATGTCCTTGCCCGGACGTTCGATGACCACAGCCAGCTCACCCTCGTGATGCACCGGGTTGGCATCGGCGGGCAGCTGGATCGGGATGTTCGGCCCGATGATCGCAGTGTTGGGCTTGAGGAAGATCACCGGATCCTCGGGCGGCTCGCTGCCCATCTCCCGGGCGTGCGCGGCGTAGTTCTTGCCCATGCAGACCACCTTGCTGGCCAGGATCGGCGCCAGGAGCCGCACGTCGGCCAGCGGCCACGAGCGTCCGGTGAAGGTGGGATTGCGGGACAAGTACTGCTCGGCGATTTCCTTGCAGACCGCATCGGAGTTCGGGTCGCCCTCGATCACGACGAAAGCGACACCGTCTGGACTGGCAATTCGACCTAGACGCATCGGTCCAGCCTAGTGAGGGCCCCTGATCAGCCCGCGAACTGGGCTTGAAGGAACGGAGTGGAGTCCGCCATCGAGGTCAGCACCGTGCTGGAGTGGTCGTCGTCCGGATAGATCTTGAGCGTCACGTCCTGACCATTGGCTTTCAGCTGATCGGCGAACTTCAGCGTCGACGACGGCGGCACGTCACGGTCCTTGAGGCCCACCCCCAGGAAGATCGGCCTGTCATAACCGGTGATCGGCGTGCCCATGAAGTCGGCCAGCGCGCCGCGCATGTCCGGCAGCGAGGCGAGCGGGGCGGAGAAGAACTGCGGCGGCGTGATGCCCGTCAGTGCGGTACTCAGTGGCGCTGTGCACAGTGTCTCGGCCTGGTCTGCAGCGGACAGACCGGCCGGCGTCAGCACACTGTTGACGTCCGGACGGAGCTCCCGGAACCCAGCGAGGATGTAGGCCGTATAGGCCGAAGCGATTGGCCCCAGCCCGGGCGGCAGCACCATGTCGGGGCCCGCCGTGATGATGACGTCATCGATGTTCGCCGGGGTTCCGGTCGCCACGACTCCGCGGTAGTCCAGGCCGGTCCCCGTGCTGAATTCGGTGGCCCACCGTGCGCTCGCGACCGCCGCCGCGCCGCCCTGGGACTGACCGACCAGTGCCCACTTCGGCGACAGCGGCAGGTTCATGTGATGCGCGGCGATCACCGAATCGATGATGGCGTGCGCGGTGGCGACGCTGTTGAGATAGCTCATCAGGCCAGGGGTGCCCAGACCCGTGTAGTCGGAACCGACGACGACGTAGCCCTGATCAAGCCAATGGGAAAGGTACTCGTTGTCGCGCGCACTGCGGGGCTGCGCCGAGGGCGTGCAGTCATCGCCGAGTCCGACGGTGCCGTGCGCCCAGGCGATGACGGGCCAGCCGCCTGCCGGCGCCGGAGTCTTGGGGACGAACACCGCAGCGGTGCTGACAGCCGGCGAATTGTGTTGGTCGGTCGTCGAATACAGGATTCGATACGCCGCTTTGGCACCGGTGACCGAGAGCGCGGGAGTCAGTGGGACGCTCTGGATGAGGGCGCCTGGCGGCGGCACCGGGCCCGCGAATGCTCGGGCGTCCAGGCCCGACCAATTCGGAGCGGCCGCCGCCGCCGTGGGCAGCGGCGTTGTCACCAGCGCCAAGCCGACCGCGAAGGCTGCTGTCAGACGTGAAAGGTTCGGTCGCAGTGTCATGTCCAGACTCTAGTCTGTTCCATATTTTGGGATATCAATTCATATTTTGAGAAGCGCGGTGGCACCATGAATGCATGCCCACCTCCGTATCAGCTGCCCGCCGCTGGTCGATGCTGGTGATCGCACTCGGCTCGACGATGTGCGCCAATGTCTTCATCAACGGCGCCGCGTTCCTGATCCCGACACTGCACGGCGAACGCGGACTGGACCTTTCGCGCGCCGGGCTTGTCTCCGCCATGCCGAGCTTCGGCATGGTGCTGACCCTGATCGCGTGGGGTTGGGTCGTCGACCGGGTCGGTGAGCGGTTCGTCCTGGTGTCCGGGTCACTCCTGACCTCGTTGGCCGCATTCGCGGCGGCCTGGGCCGACTCGTTGGTGGCCGTCGGAGCGTTCCTGTTGCTGGGCGGCATGGCCGCCGCCAGTTCGAATTCCGCGAGTGGACGACTGGTCGTCGGCTGGTTCCCGCCGGAACAGCGCGGGTTGGTGATGGGCATCCGGCAGACCGCGCAACCGTTGGGAGTTGGCCTGGGCGCCTTGGTGATTCCGCGGCTGGCCGAGTCGTCCGGGGTCTCCGCCGCGCTGTTGTTTCCGGCCATTGCGTGTCTGATCGCCGGGGTGGTGACCGCGGCGGGCGTCATCGATCCGCCCCGACCGCCCCGATCCTCCGCCCCCGCAACCGATCTGGCCAACCCCTACCGCGGGTCGTCGGCGCTGGCCCGCATCCATGCGGTGTCGGTTCTGCTGGTTGTTCCCCAGTCCCTGGTCTGGACCTTCTCGCTGGTGTGGCTGATGACGGCGCACGGCTGGTCGGCTGGTACCGCCGGCGCGATGGTGACGGTGGCCCAATTATGTGGGGCCGCAGGGCGAATCGCCGCCGGCCGGTGGTCGGATCTGGCCGGCTCACGGCTGGGACCGGTACGGATCATCGCCGTCTTTGCCGGGGTTTCGATGGGCCTGCTGGCATTGACCGACTACCTGCACTGGCCGGTTGCGGTTTTCGTCATGGTGGTCGCATCGGTGGTCACCGTCACCGATAACGGGTTGTCCTTCACCGCGATTGCCGAAATTGCCGGACCATTCTGGAGCGGACGGGCACTGGGTGTGCAGAACACGTCGCAGTTGTTGACCACCG
Organism: Mycolicibacterium sp. CBMA 226; assembly: GCF_009729075.1. Classification (GTDB taxonomy): domain Bacteria; phylum Actinomycetota; class Actinomycetes; order Mycobacteriales; family Mycobacteriaceae; genus Mycobacterium. The sequence continues at coordinate 180,331 of NZ_VTGY01000007.1, forward strand.
GCATCGTGCCGCCGGCGTTCGGGGCTTTGATCGGAGTGTTCGGTTTCCCGGCCGCGTTCGCGGTGTGCGCGCTGTTCCCGGTACTGGCCGTGCCGCTGGTTCCGGTAGCCGCAGACCCGCTGCGCGACAATCCGGTTCCCGCCCCAGCGCCGCGCTGACCGGCCCCGGTAACGCGTCGAGGCATCGTCACGGCAGCGGTCTGGCCGCAAACGTATCCGGAACGCGATATCGCCGTTGATATCACGTTCCGGATACGGGCCCACCAATCGAAACCAACCGCGGCGGTTTACCCCGCCGGGCACATCGGCGGCGGGCACGTGGCGCCCCGCGGTGCGGGCGCCGGCCGCGGTGCCGGCGCAGGAGGCGGTGGCGCCTCATGCACTGGCGGCGGCGCCTCATGCACCGGCGGCGGCGCCTCATGCACCGGTGGCGGCGGGGCTTGTTCCACTGGTGGCGGCGGGGCTTGATGCACCGGCGGCGGGGCCTGCCGGACCGGCTGCGGTGTCTCCTCCTGCGGCGCTGGAGCCTGTCGGACGGGAGTCTGCCGGACCGGAGCGGGGGCTTCGGGCGCCGGCAGGTCAGGCGCCGCCGCGTGCTTCACCGGCGGCTCTGGCACGGATTGCTGCGGCGCTTGTTTCACCGGATTCGCCGGCGGCTCTGAAACCGGTTTCGGCGGAACCGGGTTGGCCGGCCGTGGCTCCACATCCTGGCTCGGCGGAGCCGCTTCCGGCGCCGGCCGTGTCAGTGTTTTCGGCTCGGCCGGTGGCGCCACAGCATCATTCGGTGGCACGGTCGCCGGCTTCGCCTCGTCGGGCGGTCCCACGATCACATCCGGTGTCCCTGCCTTCGGCACCGTCACCGTCGCGCTCGGAGCAGCACTCGGGACGGGTCCCGGCACCCGATCATCCCGCGCTGTGTTCGGCTTTTCCTGCGGCTGGGCCGGCGCGGGCGGCGGCACCGGCGCCAGCTTGGGCGTGGTGAACCCGGCCGGTACCTTCGACGGCGGTGGCGTCGGCACCGATGCCGTCAAAGCCGGTGGCGCCACCGGTGTTCGGTGATCGGCCACCGGAGTGACGGAGTGCTCTCCCGATGTCGAAGGCGCTTGCGTCCCGGCTCCGGCGGCGGTCGAGTCGAGGTCTTTGGTGACATCCCGGGCCGACTTGTCCGAGAGGTCTTTCAGCAGGCGACCAGACGTGCTCGTCGCTTTGTCATTCGAGATGAACTGTGCCAGTGAGACGTTCAGATTCACCACCGGCGACGACACCCGGGCATCCACGTCCGTGACCGAATGAGTGGCGCTGACGGCAGTGGTCGGCGGTGCCCAGTCACGGTGACGTGGATCATGCCAATCCCGGTTCATGTTCCAGTTCTGGTACTGATTCGGATTGAATCCGTGCGCCTGGTCCCACTGCGTGCGTTCGTACACCGGATCGTCGTTGCGGAACTTCCACTTGTAGTACTGCGCGTAGGGGTGGTGGTCGTTGTACCAATCCTGATTGCGCGGATCGCCGGGATGGTCGCGGCGCTGGCCCCATTCGTTGCAGCCGCCCCGATCCCAGCCGTCGCGGTCGTAGCCGGACCAGTTGTAACCCGCCCAGTTGTAGCCCCAGTGGTCGTAGCCCCACCGGTCGTATCCCCAGCGGTCATAGCCCCACCGGTCGAAACCGACGAAGTCGTATCCGTACTGGTTGTAGCCGCCGAGGTCGTAGTTGTACCAATCGTTGGAGTTGTAGCCGTAGAGCTGCCCCCAGGACGGGTCGTAGTAGCCGAGGTCCTGCAGATTCGGCGTCGGCGGCGGATCGACGGGCTGCGACCAGTCGGCCGCGGGGGCGGCGGGCACATCGGGTGGGGGCGGCACGAACGTGTCGGACATCTGGTCGATAGGTGCCGAACCCCCGCCTGAGTCCTGGTAGCCCCACGTGGGCGCGGAAGCGCTCATCAGGGCCACGTCGGGCGACTGTGGCGCGCTGCCGGGGTCAGCGGCCTGAGGCTCGGCAGGCGGTGCGGGCAACGCGGGCAGCTGCTGAGCCGAATCGGGTGTGTACTGCAGAAGCTGTTGGGTCAGCTGCAAATAGAGGTTCTGCAGGCTGGTCCGCTGAGGTGACAGTGACAGGTAGTCCAAACCCCGCTTGGCTTCGTTGAGTGACGTGCGAGCGGCCGTCAGTTGATCGGGCGTCGGCTGTTGCCCACTGCCCAGGATGTCCTGTGCCGCCTTCAGATCATCGACGACTGCGGTCAGCGCGACATCCTGCGCATGGCCGGGAAACACGGTCTTCTCGACGCCCCAGAGGGTGCCGCCCGGTGGTGCTTCATACGACGCGCCCAACACACCAGCGACGAGCGCCACCGTCACGCCGGCGGCCACAGCGGCCTTCCGTCGACGCGTCCGTGGGATGAGTCTGCGCCACCGCGATGTGGGCGCAGGGGGCGGAACAACGTGAATGGGCGGGGAACTGAAAGTCGTCATGTCGACCTCCTCAACTACGACGGATGGCCGTCGTCGCGGCGCTCCCGACCCGCGCGATTCCGGATACAAGTACCCGCTGGTTCCGGCTGGCATTCAGGCCCACCGGAACTACTAAGCACAACTAAAGGCTACGCAGTCTCGGCAACCCCGCCAGGTCATGAACGGCATTCTCATCAACCCATAGCCCGCACATAGCGACGCACAGAAAACGCTGCTCGCCAGTCACTTTCAGCGCATCCGTCACAGGAGTCGCCGCCGAAGAGGAACCCGGCCAAGCGAGCCTGGTCCCCTGCTTTCCACCGCGGCTCGACTAATGGATGCATTTCGTGGCCCGAACCATGATGGGCGGAAAAGGGTTGGCCGGCAACGCATTATTCGGCGGCGCGGACGTCGACGTCGGTCAGCGCTGAGCGACGACAAACGACAACACGAGTATCGCCACCGCACCGAACAGCGCTGCGAAGAACGCCCCGCACGCAGCGTCGTCAAACCGTGGCCGCACCGTCGCGACCAGAACCGCGACCGCGGCGACCAACAGCGCACCCGCCGGCGCGAAGAGCCAGAAGTACATCAGCGGCGCCAGCGACATGGCGACCAACCCAACGACATACCCACCGAGCAGATACCGCGGATCGACCTTCCGCTCAGTCAGTGGGTCGAGCAAACTCTCATGCTCGAAGGCCATACGTTCCCCCTCTGGACATCGCCGAGCCTCCGCTCACCGGTGTGTCGCCACCATCGCGACGGCCTGCACGTACAGCAGGCCGACAACGAACCACCCGCTAGCGGGTGCGACCACCAGCGCGACGGCGACCGTTCGCAGTATCGGCGTGCGCGCCAGTATTCCGGCAATCACCAGGCATAACAACGAAACAACAACCGCAACAGGCACATTCATTCCACCGCCACCGAGATACGCGTCATCGCTGGACAGGCTCACCGTGTCGACGGCCAACAACCCCCAGCCGATTCCCCCTAGGACCGCGCCGGCGAGAACGCCGCGGATCCAGTCCCTACCAGTCAAACGTCCCCTCGATCCGGTGTACTCATATCCCCCGTTGCCGGCACCCCCTCTGCCAGCCCGTACTGCAGGTACACGATGCCGGCCGGGCTGGACGCCGGGGCCTTGAGCAGTGTCAGATTTGACGGCACTGCGCCGCCGTCGAACACCTTTTTACCGACCCCCAGCACAATAGGATGCACCCAGAGGTCGATGCGATCAAACAGTTTTTCGCGCAACAGGGTCTGTACGAAGTTCAAACTGCCGACTACTTTGACGTGCTCATGCCGTTCGCGAATGCCCCGCACCTCGGCCACCAAATCCGCGCCGATCTGCGTCGAGCCGGACCAGGACAAGTCGGGCTCGCCAAGGGACGCGACGTATTTGGGGATGCGATTGAACAGGTCGCCGAATTCATCGTGCTGGTGCGGCCAGTAGCCGGCGAAGATGTCGTACGTCCGCCTGCCGAGCAGCAGGGCATCGGTGCCCTCGTAGGCAGCACCGACCTGCTGCCCCGACGTCTCGTCGATGAGCGGTGCCTGCCATCCCTCGAACGCAAATCCGCCCTCGGAGTCTTCGCCGGGACCGCCAGGCGCCTGCCCGACGAGGTCGAGGGTGGCGAACAGCGCGAGATTGATCTGGCCCATGTCTGGCTCCTGACGAGTCGATGATGTCTGTCAGTGAGATAGACCGCCGGGCCCGGCGAAATTCATCGGCGCTGCTGACTACTTCCCCGACAGCACCCGGTATTGCGCCGAAATCTGTTGATCCACAGCGGTTTCTTCGTCGGCGAAGACCTGGAACACGAATCTGTCGGTGCGCGCGAGACAGCTGTAGTGCCAAGCCTCCGGATCCCCACGATCCAACACTAACTGTGACCCAGGCGCGCCAGCACTGATCGCACGCTCTCCGCCACCGCTTCGTTGAACGGTCCGGCGTCCCGCCGCAGGGTGCGAGTGCGGATCAGCACCGTGAGCATGACCCGCTCGCGTTTGGGTCCGATGAGTATGCCGGCGTCGTTGGTCGACCCGTAGTCACCACTGCCGGTCTTGTCGGCACTGGTCCATCCGGCGGGCAGACCAGCGCGAAAACGCTTGGTGGACGTGGCGGTCTCAGACATCCACCGTTGCAGCTGAAATTGGCCCGGGCCGGACAACGCGTCACCCACGAGGATGGCGCGGTACCCGCCACACAGAGCGCGTGGCGTGGTCGTGTCTCGGAGGTCGCCGGGCGCGGCGTCGTTGAGGTCCGGTTCCCGGCGGTCCAGTCGCGTCTGCGAATCACCGATCGAGCGGGCGAAATCGGTGATGGCGGACGGCCCACCGATCGTCCGCAGCATGATGTTGCCCGCGGCGTTGTCGCTCTGTGTCAGGGCCGCGGCACAGATCTCCCGCAGCGCCATCTGCGATCCCACCGCCTGGCTCAGCACCGGTGAGTTCACCACGATGTCGGCGGCGGTGATGGGCACCATGGCTTCGAGATTCGCGTGACCTGCCTGGGCCATCTGCAAGATGCGGGCCGCCGCATACGCTTTGAACGTCGAGCAGATCGAGAATCGCTCGTCGGTACGGTGCTCGACAGTCGCCGAAGACTCCAAATCAACTGCGTAGACGCCGATTGTCGCCTGATAGCGATCTTCCAGTTCTTCGAAGCCGGTTGGCTCGTCCGCCTTGGTGGGCCGGCACCCGGCCAACACACCTGTCGCGGCCAACCCGACGATGAAATCCCGTCGGTTCAGCGATACCCCCACGCATCCCAGCCAATCATGTCTCGGACGGAGACGCCAGTTCGGGGCACCCCGGTCTCGGCAGTGCGTTGTGCTCCAACGGAATACAGGGGTGAACCGTAAATTTTCAGGCGATGTGCTTGTCGAACCAGGCCGTGGCCACCTCAGGGTGCACGCCGAAGTAGTTGTACCCGTCGAAGCGCCGGTTGGTTCCTTCAATCCAATGCAGGCTCTTCTCGGCGACCGGGATCGCATCGTAGATGTCCTGCACGTCTTGTGGACGCGTCATGGTGTCGTCGTGTACCTGCGCGACGAGCGTCGGCACGGTCACGGCTTTGACGTGTTCGAGCGGTGACTGCTCAGCAAGACGGAATCCGGTTCGTTCCCGAACAGCCTGATCGAACTTCGCGTAGCCGTCGGCCATCCCGACGGCCTTGACGAACTCCTCGACGATGTAGCGGCCCGAGACGGGCTGCAGCATCACCATCGCCTGGATTTCCGCGAACTCCTCCGGGTGCTTCGACCACGCCACCGCCGTCGAGTCAGCGCCCAAACACACTGACAGCAGAGCCTTCTTCATCGCCCCCGTGTCCGGGCGAGCGGCGGCGTATCGCAACGACCCGACGACGTCCCGGTATTCGGTCAGGCCAATGCCGGCGATGCCACCGTTGCCCTGGCCGCTCAGACCGTGGTTGCGCATGTCGTAGGCGAGTACGTTGTAGCCCGCGTCGTGCAGAGCCTTGTACTCGGGCAGGAAGTTCACCTCGAAGCCGCCGAGGCCGCCGAATTCAGGCAGGTGCCCGGGGTAGCCGTAACGGTTTCCGGGAAGGAAGTGGTTGTGGATGATCAGCCGATCGGAATCGGCGGGGATGAACCAGCCCTCCAGAGGGACGCCGTCCATCGACGGGAAGAATACGTCTTCGTAGTCCAGCCCGACCTCGTCAGGGCGCCGCAGAACCGGTGCGCGACGGCCGCCTGTGGTCCCGGTGGTCCACATGGCAACAAAGCTGTCGAACGCTTCCTGGGCTGCTGTGTCGTCGGACATGAGCGCTTCCTTTCGTCGAAGACTGGGTTCAGAAACGACGGTAGGCCGGAGGTGGCTTGGCGGGCAGGGCCAGTTGAACCAGGGACCAGCAAACCCTCTTTAACGAGCCGCGCGGGCTTTACCCTGAAACACGTGGACCAGCGCAAGGACATTCGTGACTTCCTGACGTCACGCCGAGCGCGCATCACACCCGAGCAAGCCGGACTTCCTGACTATGGCGCCAAGCGGCGCGTACCGGGGCTCCGCAGGGAAGAGGTGGCGCTGCTTGCCGGGATCAGCGTGGACTACTACACCCGCCTGGAGCGCGGAAACCTCAGCGGCGTATCGGATTCGGTGCTCAACTCGGTGGCGACCGTCCTGCAGCTCGACGAAGCGGAGCGCGCGCACCTCTTCGATCTCGTCAAGGTCCGGCAAGGGCCCCGGCGGACCCCACGGCGCGCGGTCACCATTCGCCCCAGCATCCAGCAGATCTTGGACTCGATGGTGGGCGTGCCGGCCTGGGTGAGCAACGACCGTCTCGACATCCTGGCCACCAACGCCCTGAGCGCCGAGCTCTACCGCGACGCCATCGATGACGCCCAAGAACCGGCGAACCTCGCCCGTTTCGTGTTCCTGGACCACCGCGCGCGGGAATTCTTCGTCGACTGGAATCAGCAGGCCGACAACGCCGTCGCCATCTTGCGCAGCGCCGCCGGACGCGACCCCTACGACGACAGACTCACCCAGCTCATCGGCGAATTGAGCACGCGCAGTGCCGAATTCCGGGTCCGGTGGGGTGCTCAGATCATCCGGGCACATACGTCGGGACCGAAAACGCTGAACCATCCCGCGGTCGGCCAACTCGATCTGACCTTCGACGGCCTGGAGTTGGCGGCCGATCCAGGGCTGACGCTGTATGCCATGACCGCGGAACCGAATTCAACGACGGCGGAGCGACTCGGTCTGCTGGGGACGCTCGCAGCAACGAGGCAATCAGGCCGTTGACCGGCGTGGCCGCACCAACAGGGCAGCCACCAGGAAGCACACCGCCCCGACGAAGGTCCCGAAGTTGGCCAGCCACTCGTCGACCGTCACGCCGCTCTTGCGGACGAACGCTGCCAGCGCCGAGACCTCGAACGCGACGCAGCCCATCATGTTGATCCAGGACGCCTGCCAGTCAACGGATTTCGGCGACCACAGGCCGACGAGCATGACCGCCAGCAGACCGCTGAGCAGGAAGGCCAGTGAGCCGGCGGCGTCGGGCGCCCAGACATAGCGACGTTCGGCGAGCACGGCGTGCGCCCACACCGACGCGCCCGTGCTGACGTTGAAGAGCACGGTGCCCATGAATTGGATTGCCGCCGACCACCATTGAATGCCCGGCGGCGCCAGCACGTACTGCATCAGCGCCGCGGTGGTGAAGAACCACGATCCGATGAAGCACAGTACGTTCGTCGCACCTGCCCCGGCCGCCGAGGGGAACCCCGGGACCGTGGCCAGCGCGAAGAACGCCGAACCGACGGCGAACAGCCAGCACTGCCTGGTGAGGGTGGCAAGGCCATTCATGCCGGTCACGGGACTAGAGGAAGCTACGGATCCGCTCGCCGGTCTCCGTCGTCGACAGTTTGGCGTCGCCGCGCGTCGAAAGATGCTCGGCCACAGCCTTGTCCACGCGAGCCGCGGCTTCGGTCTCACCGAGGTGAGTCAGCAGTAGCGCCACGCTCATGATGGCTGCGGTCGGATCGGCCAGACCCTGGCCGGCGATATCGGGCGCGCTGCCGTGCACCGGCTCGAACATCGACGGGTTGGTGCCCGTCGCATCGATGTTGCCCGATGCGGCCAGGCCGATGCCGCCCGAGACGGCCGCGGCCAGGTCGGTGATGATGTCGCCGAACAAGTTGTCGGTGACGATCACGTCGAAGCGGCCCGGATCGGTGACCATGTGGATGGTCGCGGCATCGATGTGCTGGTACGCGGTCTCGACGTCCGGGTACTCGGTGGCGATCTCATCGACCGTGCGCTTCCACAGCGAACCGGCGTACGCCAGCACGTTGTTCTTGTGCACCAGCGTCAGGTGCTTACGCCGGGTACGCGCCTTCTCGAACGCGTAGCGCACGACGCGCTCGACACCGAACCGCGTGTTGGTGGACACCTCGGTGGCCACCTCGTGCGGGGTGCCGACGCGGATGGCGCCACCGGTGCCCGTGTACGGACCCTCGGTGCCCTCGCGCACGACGACGAAGTCGATGTCGGGGTTGCCGGCCAGCGGGCTGTCGACGCCGGCGAACAGCCGCGACGGCCGCAGGTTCACGTGGTGATCCAGGGCGAACCGCATGGTCAGCAGCAGACCGCGCTCGAGCACGCCGCTGGGCACCGACGGATCGCCGATGGCGCCCAACAGGATCGCGTCGTGCGTCTTGAGCTCGTCGATCATGCCGTCGGGCAGGGTCTCGCCGGTCTCGTGGTAGCGCTTGGCACCCACGTTGTACTCGGTGCGCTCGACACCCGGCAGCACGACGTCGAGGACCTTGAGTGCCTCGTCGATGACCTCGGGGCCGATACCGTCACCGGCGATGACGGCGAGCTTCACGACAGGTCCACCAGTTCCAGCGTGGTCGCGCCGACGGCCTCGCCGATCGCGCCCAGCACGTCGGCCGGCACCTCGCGGTCCAGCCGCAGCATGACCGTCGCGCCCGAGCCGTCAGCCGACTGTGACATCTGAGCGGCCAGGATGTTGACGTCGGCGCCACCGAGCAGGGTGCCGATCTTGCCCAGGGCACCGGGCTGATCGGCGTAATTGAGGATCAGGTTGATGCCCTCGGCACGCAGGTCCAGGTTGCGGCCGTTGATCTGCACGACCTTCTCGACCAGCTGGGGACCGCTCAGCGTGCCCGACACGTTGACGACCGAGCCGTCGGCGGCCACGGCGCGCACGCCGACGACGCTGCGGTGGTTGGGGCTTTCCGTCTCGGTGGTGAGGGCGGCCTCGACGCCCCGCTCAGCGGCCAGGGCCGGTGCGTTGACGAACGTCACCTGGTCCTCGATGACGGCCGAGAACAGGCCGCGCATCGCCGAAAGCTTCAGAATCTCAACGTCTTCCGACGCCAGCTCGCCGAGCACCTCCACGTTCAGCGAAGCCGGCAGCGCCGGTGCCAGGGCACCGACCAGCAGACCCAGCTTGCGCACCAGGTCGAGCCACGGCGCGACCTCTTCACCGACGACACCGCCACCGACGTTGACGGCGTCCGGCACGAACTCGCCGGCCAAGGCCAGCTTCACGCTCGCGGCGACGTCGGTGCCGGCGCGGTCCTGGGCCTCTTCGGTGGAGGCACCCAGGTGCGGGGTCACGACGACCTGCGGCAGCTCGAACAGCGGGCTGTCCGTGCAGGGCTCGGTGGCGAACACATCGAGACCGGCGCCGCGGACGTGGCCGCTGGTGATCGCGTCGGCCAGGGCCTGCTCGTCGATGAGGCCACCGCGGGCCGCGTTGACGATGATGACGCCCGGCCTGGTCTTGGCCAGCGCTTCCTTGTTGATCAGGCCGGCGGTTTCCTTGGTCTTGGGCAGATGCACCGAGATGAAATCAGCGCGACCCAAAAGCTCGTCGAGGCTCAGCAGCTCGATGCCCAGCTGGGCGGCGCGGGCCTGCGACACGTAGGGGTCGTAGGCGACGATGTGCGCGCCGAACGCGGCCAGACGCTGTGCGACGAGCTGGCCGATGCGGCCCATACCCACGACGCCGACCGTCTTGCCATAGATCTCGGTGCCGGAGAACTTGGAGCGCTTCCAGGTGTGCTCACGCAACGTGGCGTCGGCGGCCGGAATCTGACGGGCCGTCGCGAGCAGCAACGCGAGGGCGTGCTCGGCGGCGCTGTGGATGTTCGACGTCGGGGCGTTGACGACCAGCACGCCACGCGCGGTGGCAGCGTCGACGTCGACGTTGTCGAGGCCCACGCCGGCGCGGGCGACGATCTTGAGCTTGGGTGCCGCGGCCAGCACCTCGGCATCCACCGTGGTGGCCGAGCGCACCAGCAGGGCGTCGGCATCCGGAACGGCGGCCAGCAGCTTTTCGCGGTCGGGTCCGTCGACCCAACGGACCTCTACCTGGTCGCCGAGGGCGGCGACGGTCGATTCGGCGAGTTTGTCAGCGATGAGTACGACAGGAAGGCTCACGCGCACAGACTAGTGGGCGGCATGGCCGCCCTACCAATCGCGGTTGCCTTGAACTGGGTTGTCGCCATCCGTCTCTACCATCGAGTGGTGGACGTCACCGTTGTCGGTAGTGGACCCAACGGACTGGCCGCGGCCGTCATCTGCGCCCGAGCAGGGCTGTCGGTTCGCGTCATCGAAGGCCAGCCGACCCCCGGCGGCGGTGCCCGCAGTGCCCCGGACCCGGAATATCCAGGCGTTTTGCACGATGTCTGCTCGGCGGTGCATCCGCTTGGCGTGGCGTCGCCCTTCTTCGCGGAGTTCGACCTGGCCGCTCGCGGTGTGCAGATGGTGACGCCCGAGATCTCGTACGCCAATCCCCTGCCTCTCGGGGCGAGCGGAGCGACGGGGAAGGCTTCCGGCCGCGCGGCCATCGCCTATCGCTCGCTGGACCGCACCTGCGCCGAGCTCGAACACGGCTCGTCCTGGCGCCGGTTACTGGGCCCGCTAGTCGAGCACGTCGACGGCGTGCTCGGTTTCTTTCTCGGCGACAAGCGGTCCCTGCCACCAGACCTGCCGAGCACCGTGCGTGCCGGGCTGCGGGTGCTGGCCCAGGGCAGCCCGGCCTGGGGGCTGCTGTGCGGCGACGACGCCCAGGCGCTGTTCACCGGCGTCGGCACCCACGCCATCCACCCGATCCCGTCGCCCGTCAACAGCGGCGCGGGCATCATGCTCGGCACCGTCGCGCACACGGCGGGCTGGCCGATCCCCGTCGGCGGCACCCAGACGATCACCGATGCGTTGATCGCCGACCTGCGCGCGCACGGCGGTGAGCTGATCACCGGCTCCCCCGTCACCAGCCCGCCCGACGGCGTCGTCATCTACGACACGTCGCCGACCGCGCTGCTCGACATCTACGGAACAGCCGTGCCAGCCAGGTACGCAAAAGCACTGCACCGCTACAAGTTCGGTCCTGGTGTCTGCAAGATCGACTTCGTGCTCTCGGGCGACGTCCCCTGGCGTGATCCGCGGATGGCGTCGTCACCCACCGTTCATCTCGGTGGCACCCGGGCCCAGATGGCGCACGCCGAACGCGAGATCTGGCAGGGCCGCCACGCCGAACACCCCATGACGTTGGCCTCGCTGCCGCACCTGGCCGATCCGTCACGCGTCGACGCCCAGGGCCGTCGGCCACTGTGGACGTACTGCCACGTCCCCGCCGGCTCGACCCTCGACCAGACCGAGACCGTCATCGCGCTATTCGAGGATGCCGCACCGGGTTTCCGCGACCTGGTGCTGGCGGCACGCGTGGTGCCGGCCGCCGAAATGTCGCGGCACAACGCCAATTACGTCGGTGGCGACATCATCGTCGGCGGCGCGACGCTCACGGCCGCGATGATCGGGCCGACGCTGCGGACCAACCCGTGGACCACCCCGATCCCCAAGGCGTACCTGTGTTCGTCGGCCACCCCGCCGGGAACCGGCGTGCACGGCATGGCCGGCCTGTACGCCGCCCGAACCGTGCTGCGTCGTGAATTCGGAGTGAAGACGCTGCCGTCGCTCGCGCCATAGTGTTGGCTTGGCTCATGGCCAAGCTTTCTGTGATCTATTACTCGGCAACCGGGCACGGCACTTCCATGGCGCAGCGCGTCGCGAGCACCGCCGAATCGTGCGGCGCCGAGGTGCGCCTGCGGCCCGTCGCCGAGACCGCAGACCCGCAGTCCTTCGCCCACAACCCGGCGTGGACCGCGAATTACGAAGCGACCAAAGACCTTCCGGCCGCGACCGGTGACGACATCGTCTGGGCCGACGCGGTGATCTTCGGCTCGCCGACTCGCTTCGGCTCGGTGGCGTCGCAGCTGCGCGAGTTCCTGGATTCGCTCGGCGGACTCTGGTCGCAGGGCGTGCTGGCAGACAAGATCTACGCCGGTTTCACCTCGACCAACACCGCGCACGGCGGCCAAGAGACGACGCTGCTGTCGCTGTACATCACGCTGATGCACTGGGGCGGCATCATCGTCCCGCCCGGCTACACCGACCCGCTCAAGTTCGCCGACGGCAACCCGTACGGCGTGAGCCTGCTGGCCAACCACGACAACATCCGGCAGTTCGACGACAACACCTACGCGGCGCTGGACCACCTGGCGCGGCGGGTCGTGTCGGTCGCGGACAAGCTGAGCGACTAGGCATTCGCAGTCCCGGCGTGTCGTGCGTATCTGACTGCGGCGCGTCGTCTCTCCTGTGGCACTTGCGATTTGAGGCCGTCATCCTCGGCTGACAATGTCACCATGCGCTGACAACGTCAGCGCATGGTGACGACTCCCGGTGCGAGTGTGGGTAGACAGAGGTCACGAGAAATTGGCGTCAGAACGCCGATGTAGACCGAAAGGCCAGTTACTGCACGCTTTTTCGTGAATAGCGTGCGGTAACTGGCCAGTCGGAATCTGAGCGTCGGAGACTAGGCAGTCTCGGTGATCGGCCGGTCGACCCAGCTCATCAGGTCGCGCAGCTTCTTGCCGGTGACCTCGATCGGGTGCTCGGCGTTGGCCTTGCGCAGACCCTCGAGCTCCTTGTTGCCGCCCTCAACGTTGGCGACCAGACGCTTGACGAAGGTGCCGTCCTGGATGTCCTTCAGGATGGCGCGCATGCGCTCCTTGGTGTCGGCGTCGATGACGCGCGGGCCGGACAGGTAGCCACCGAACTCAGCGGTGTCGGACACCGAGTAGTTCATGCGGGCGATGCCACCCTCGTACATCAGGTCGACGATGAGCTTGAGCTCGTGCAGCACCTCGAAGTAGGCCATCTCCGGTGCGTAACCGGCCTCGACCATGACCTCGAAACCGGCCTTGACCAGTTCCTCGGTGCCACCGCAGAGGACGGCCTGCTCACCGAACAGGTCGGTCTCGGTCTCTTCCTTGAAGTCCGTCTTGATGACGCCAGCGCGGGTGCCACCGATGCCCTTGGCGTAGGACAGCGCCAGCGCCTGGCCTTCGCCCTTGGGGTCCTGGTGCACAGCGATCAGTGCGGGCACGCCCTTGCCGTCGACGAACTGACGACGCACCAAGTGACCCGGGCCCTTCGGGGCCACCATGCCGATGGTGACGTTGGCCGGGGGCTTGATCAGGCCGAAGTGGATGTTGAGGCCGTGGCCGAAGAACAGCGCGTCGCCGTCCTTGAGGTTGGGCTCGATGTCGTTGGTGAAGATCTCGGCCTGCGCGGTGTCGGGCGCCAGCAGCATGATGACGTCGGCCCAGGCGGCGACGTTGGCCGGGGTGTCGACCTCGAGGCCCTGCTCGGTGACCTTCTCGCGGGACTTCGAGCCCTCTTTCAGGCCGACCTTGACCTGCACACCCGAGTCGCGCAGCGAAAGCGAATGCGCGTGACCCTGGCTGCCGTAGCCGATGACGCCGACCTTGCGACCCTGGATGATCAACAGGTCCGCATCGTCGTCGTAGAACATCTCAACTGCCACTTGCTTTTTCCTTACCCTTGTTTCTGTTGTTGAAGTTTCGTTCGGGGTCCAGCTCGATTACTTGGCCGCGCCGATGCCGCGCGGGCCGCGCGCCAGCGAGACCACACCGGACTGCACCAGCTCGCGAATACCATACGGCTCCAGCACTCGCAGCAATGCGTCGAGCTTCTCCTGGGTGCCGGTGGCCTCGACGGTCAACGACTCGGTCGACACGTCGACGACCTTCGCGCGGAACAGGTTGACCGCCTCGATCACCTGACCACGGGTGGTGGCGTCCGCCCGCACCTTGATCAGCGCCAGCTCGCGGGAGACGGAGTTGTCCGGTTCCTGCTCGACGATCTTGATGACGTTGATCAGCTTGTTGAGCTGCTTGGTGATCTGCTCCAGCGGCAGCTGCTCTTCGACCGAGACCACGATGGTCATGCGGGACATGTTCTTCTGCTCGGTGGCGCCGACCGCCAGCGACTGGATGTTGAAGCCACGCCGGGAGAACAGTGCCGCCACGCGGGCGAGCACACCGGGGGTGTCTTCGACGAGAACCGACAATGTGTGAGTGGTCGTCATGGCCTTACACCTGATCCTCGTTGTCGAACAGCGGACGGATATCACGCGCCGCCATGATCTCGTCATTGCTGGTGCCGGCGGCGACCATCGGCCACACCTGGGCGTCGGCCCCGACGATGAAGTCGATGACGACGGGGCGGTCGTTGATCTCGCGGGCCTGCCGGATGACGTCCTCGACGTCCTCGGCACGCTCGCAGCGCAGCCCCACGCAACCCAGTGCCTCGGCCAGCATCACGAAGTCCGGGATGCGGTGCGAGTGGGTGGACAGGTTGGTCTGGCTGTAACGCTCGTCGTAGAACAGCGTCTGCCACTGGCGCACCATGCCCAGGTTGCCGTTGTTGATCAGCGCAACCTTGATCGGGGCCCCTTCGAGGGCGCAGGTGGCCAGCTCCTGGTTGGTCATCTGGAAGCAGCCGTCGCCGTCGATGGCCCACACCTCGGCCTCCGGACGGGCGAACTTGGCGCCCATCGCGGCCGGGATGGAGAAGCCCATGGTGCCGAGGCCACCCGAGTTCAGCCAGGTCTTCGGGTTCTCGTACTTGATGAACTGCGCGGCCCACATCTGGTGCTGACCGACGCCCGCGACGTACAGCGCGTCCGGCCCGGCGATCTGCCCCAGCTTCTCGATGACGTACTCCGGCGACAGGCTGCCGTCGCTCTGGGGGCCGTAGCTCAGCGGGTACGTCTCCTTGATGCCCTTCAGGTAGGTCCACCAGTCGGCCAGGTCCAGCGTGTCGGCGGCAACACCGTCACGACGCAGCGCCCCGAGAAGGTCGACGATGACGTTCTTGATGTCACCGACGATCGGCACGTCGGCGTGCCGGTTCTTGCCGATCTCGGCAGGGTCGATGTCGGCGTGGATCACCTTGGCGTCGGGCGCGAACGACGACAGCTGGCCGGTGACCCGGTCGTCGAAGCGGGTGCCGAGGGCGATCAGCAGGTCGCTCTTCTGCAGCGCGGCCACGGCCGACACCGTGCCGTGCATGCCGGGCATGCCCATGTGCTGCGGGTGGCTGTCCGGGAACGCGCCGCGCGCCATCAGGGTCGTGACGACGGGGATGCCGGTCAGCTCAGCGAGTTCCAGCAGCTCCGCGGACGCCTCGCCGCGGATGACGCCGCCGCCGACGTACAGCACAGGCTTGTGCGACGCCGCGATCAGCTTCGCGGCTTCGCGCACCTGACGGCTGTGCGGCTTGGTGTTGGGCTTGTAGCCGGGCAGGTCGATGACCGGCGGCCAGCTGAAGGTGCACTGACCCTGCAGCACGTCCTTCGGGATGTCGACGAGGACGGCGCCGGGACGGCCCGAGGCAGCGATGTGGAACGCCTCGGCGATGACCTTGGCGATGTCGTCACCGTTGCGGACCAGGAAGTTGTGCTTCGTGATCGGCATGGTGATGCCGGAGATGTCGGCTTCCTGGAAGGCGTCGGTGCCGATCAGCCCGCGGCCGACCTGGCCGGTGATCGCAACGACCGGGATCGAGTCCATCTGGGCGTCGGCCAGCGGCGTGACCAGGTTGGTGGCACCGGGACCCGAGGTGGCCATCATCACGCCGACCTTGCCGGTGGCATGTGCGTAGCCCGACGCGGCGTGGCCGGCGCCCTGCTCGTGCCGCACCAGGACATGGCGCACCTTCTTCGAGTCGAATAGCGGGTCGTAGACCGGCAGCACAGCACCGCCGGGGATGCCGAAGATGGTGTCGACATCGAGTTCCTCGAGCGACCGGACGACGGCCTGGGCGCCGGTCATCTGTTGCGGGGCAACGATTCTCGGCTGGCCGTTGACAGCACCGTGCTGCTGCGGCGTCGACTCTGGCGGTCGCGTGGTGGGTGCGCTCACTCTTGTCCTCTTGATCGTGTTCGGTTTGGCGTTCTCGGGCAAACAAAAAACCCCCGTCAGCGTGGGTGGCTGTACGAGGGTTGCGCGTCGATGCTTGTAGTCGGCTTACTCAGCCTGGTCACGCACCAACGCGCCCAGTTACTACAAGCAATCCCGAGTTCTGCATGGCAAGGACGGTAGTCCTCGCGGCGCGCGCAGGTCAAATCAGTTCCATTGCCGGACACACCCGGTAACCCGCTGACCCACCGCCTGGGAAGATGACTGGTGTGAGCCGCCGAACCGCTTCGACCGCAGACCGACCCGTCGTGATCAAGATCCCGGGGGTCGCCCATCTCGCGGTGGGGTTCTTCGCCATCGGGCTGCTCGCCCTGGTCTTCG
The DNA here is from genome assembly GCF_009729075.1 of Mycolicibacterium sp. CBMA 226. Taxonomy (GTDB): domain Bacteria; phylum Actinomycetota; class Actinomycetes; order Mycobacteriales; family Mycobacteriaceae; genus Mycobacterium. The sequence goes on from NZ_VTGY01000007.1 coordinate 196,948, forward strand.
CCGGGCCGGCGTGGTGCGCAGTGCTGCTCGTCATCCCGATTCTGTTGTCCGCGATGGTGATTCGCTACCGCACAGTGGCCGACAAGAAGGGCGTCACGGCGCGGTCGCTGCTCGACAGCCGGACGGTGAAGTGGCAGGACATCAAGGGCCTGCGCTTCGACGGCTCCAAATGGGCCAAAGCCGAATTGACCGACGGCACCGATTTGCGCCTGCCGGGTGTGACGTTCGCGTCACTGCCGCTGCTGACGTCGGCCAGCGGTGGCGTCGTGCCCAATCCGTACAACGAGTGAGCCGGCCCGCCCGGTACCGATCCCGCTCAGTACCGATCGAGCGGACCCCGCTCAGTGCAGCGGGTTTGATCCGTTCAGCAGCAGCCACACGCCGACGCCCGCGCCGACACCGATCAGCAGGCACAAGAACGACCCGATGAAGGGGCGCCGGGCCCAACCGCGTCCGGCGTCGAAGCCGTAGAGCCCCGGCCCGGTCAGGGTCAGCGCCGCGGCCAGCACGATCAAGGTCACCAGGTACTCGTGGCCCTCGGGCAGGAAATACGGGAAGTAGCCGTGCACGGGTTGTGCGGCCACCTCCACAGCCAGCGCGTTGAGCAGGTAAGCCAGGGCGACAGCGGCGGCCACCGGCGTGAACAGCCCCAGTACCAGGAGGGCACCGGCCCCGATCTGCGCCCCTGTGGCGAGATAAGTCAGTACCCCGGCGTGCTGGAAGCCGGCCGCGGCCAGCGAGTGCTCGTACCCGCTCAGCCCCTGACCACCCCACCAGCCGAACGCCTTCTGCAGTCCGTGGACCACGAGCCACGCGCCGAGGCCGACACGCAACACCATGAGACCCAGGTCCTGGGTGCCGCGGCGCTTGGCGGCGCGCACCCGGGCATCCGTCTCGGGATCGGACTCGACCTCGGCGGGCCCCAATGGCTGCTTGGAGGCCTGCTCCGCACTGCGCTCCCGCGGTTGCACGTACGGCAGCGGCTCGGGTTCGTGCATGAGATCGAACGCCATCGAGGACGGCGACGAGGACGACGCAGGCGTCACCTCGGTCGCTTCCTCCGACGACGAGGTGTCGAACCGCGGGATGGCGGTCGTCGCCGCCGTCTCACCGCCATCGGCACCGCCACCGCCGTGGTACGTCGTGATGGGCAGGTCGTCTTCGGGATCGACCAGGCGTGCCGACGCGGGCCTGGCGGCCGACTCATCGGGCCGTCGCCATGCGCGCGGGTCATGGGAAGTACTGGTCATGGTTGCCAGGGTAAGTGCAAATGCAGTGCTGACCGTGGATTTGAGCGGTGGTTCGAGCGGCTTGTTCGCGGGATTTGCCCAGTCCGGCGCGCGGCCCCGACGTGGCGAGCACTGTCGAACAGTCCGTAACCTGGCGGGCATGACATTGCGGCGGTCGACGCGGACTGCGCTGACGAGGCCCGACGACCGGTCTGAGCGTCCGAGCTCGGCAACCGCTCGACGGGTCATGGCGCTGTGCGCCGTCGCTTTGCTGGCGCTGCCGGGCTGCGCCCGTTTCGACTCGGCTGCGTCCGAGCCGTTCACCATCGAGCCCGACCTCGGCGGGGCGCCCAGCACGCCCCCGCCGCCGCCGCCACCGCTGCCGCCGAACCCCTTCCCCAAGGCGTGCCCGGCACCGGCCGTCCTGCAGGGGTGCCTGGAGAGCACCAGCGGCCTGATCATGGGCGGCGACAGCAAGTCGGCGATCGTCGCCGAACGCGTCACCGGCGCCGTCAAGGACATCGCCACGACCGCGGAACCCAAGGTCAAGACCGTGATTCCGGTCGACGCGTCCGGTGACGGCGGGCTCATGGACATCGTGTTGTCGCCGAGCTATCAACAGGACCGGCTGATGTACGCCTACATCACCACACCCACCGACAACCGGGTGGTCCGGATCGCCGACGGCGACGTCCCCAAGCCCATCCTCACCGGCATCCCCAAGGGCCCCACGGGCAACACCGGGGCACTGATCTTCACCAGCCCGACGACCCTCGTCGTGCTCACCGGAGACGCCGGCAATCCCGCCGCGGCAGCCGATCCGGCTTCGCTGGCGGGCAAGCTGCTGCGCATCGAGCAGCCGACGACCGTCAATCAGGCGCCGCCGACGACCGCGCTGTCGGGCATGGGTTCGGGCGGCGCGCTGTGCATCGACGGTGCCAGCGGCGCCTTGTACGTGACCGACCGCACCCCGACGGCCGATCGGCTGCAGAAGATCACCAAGGACTCGAAGGTGTCCACGGTGTGGAGCTGGCCCGACCGTCCCGGTGTCGCCGGCTGCGTAGCGACCGACAACACCGTCATGGTCAACCTCGTCAACACCAAGAAGACAGTGGCACTGCGGCTGTCGAAGGACACCGGTGCGGTCACCGGTGACCCAGAGGCCCTCCGCACGGACACCCACGGCCACGTCTTCGCCCTGAAGCTCTCCCCCGACGGCAACATCTGGGGCGCCACGGTGAACAAGACGGCCGGCGACGTCGAGAAGTTCGACGACGTCGTGTTCCCGCTGTTCCCGCAGGGCGGATTCCCGCGTAGCACGGACGACAAGACGTAATTGGCGCCCGACATGAGGGTCGCTCGATGATGCGCGCGTGCCCGGCCGACTTCGCGCGGCTGGCGGGCTACCTGGGCTTCTCCTGCGACGACGATTCCTGGGTCAAGCTGCGCAACCCGCTGACGCTGACCCACTGGACCATGCCGGTCGTCGAGCTGCTGATGCTCGTCGGCGCGGCGCTGGCGCTGGCCTATGCGCTGCGGCGGGTCCGGCGCGACCCCACGGGGATCACCATCTGGCTGGCCTCGGTCGTCTACGCCCTGGTGACCGAACTGCCCCGCCATCCTCCGGACTTCTTCGCCGGCACCCGGCTCGGGGTCATGCTGGTGCACAACGTGTTCAGCGTGGATTTCGTCGACGGTCGGCTGCCGCTGTACATCGTTGCGCTGTACCCGGCGACGATCACCCTGGCCTACGACATCGTCCGCGCCACCGGCGTGTTCGAGCGGCGCGGCGCGGCCGTCGGCGCCATCTGCGTCGGATTCGTGCACGGCTGTGTCTACGGCGTCTTCGATCACCTCGGACCACAGCTGCGGTGGTGGGTATGGAACACCGCCAACCCGCTGAACTACCCGACACTCGGCTGTGTCCCGGTGAGCAGTTGGGTCAGCCTGGCGGTGGTCGGGCCCGCGGCGGTCGCGTTCCTGACGCACATGCTGGTCGGGCGCCGGGTGGCGGCGGACAACCCGCCCAGCCCGCTGTCGCTGGCCTGGCGCATACCGGTCATCAGCGTGCTGGCGCCGGTGATCATGGGGCTGCTGAGCCTGCCGACGTTGCTGTCGGCCCGCCACAGTGCGACGCAGTACGCCGTACTCGGCGTGGAGGTCGCGGTCTTCACCTTCGTGGCGGTACCGATCCTGATCCAGGAATGGCGCATCACCCGCCGAGTCGGGACCCAGCACCCGAGTCCCTACGTCCGGATGTTCGGGGTGCTGTACCTACTTACTTTCACGGTGCTGTGGCTCGCGGCACTGCCGGACTTCGCCGGCGCCATCGACGGCGTCACCGGCGCCGGCACGCCGACCGGCAATCTGCCGTGTGCCGCGGTGTGTTTCGTGATCGCGGGCTACTGCGTCGCGGGCGTCTCGTCGCTGCGTCCGGCGACCACGCCCGCGCCGCAAGAGGTACTGCGTTAGCTGCAGGCCGCGATCACCAGTTCGCGCACGCGCGCCGCGTCGGCCTGGCCCTTCGTCGCCTTCATCACGGCACCGACGATGGCACCGGCGGCCTGGACCTTGCCACCGCGGATCTTGTCGGCGATGTCGGGCTGGGCGGCCAGCGCCTCGTCGATCGCGGCCTGGATGAGCGAATCATCGCGCACCACAACGAGTCCACGGTCATTCATGACCTGCTCGGGCTCGCCCTCACCGGCCAGCACGCCCTCGACGACCTGACGGGCCAGCTTGTTGGACAGCTTTCCGTCGTTGACCAGCTTGACCACCGCTGCGACCTGGGCCGGTGTGATGGCCAGCTCGTCGAGCGTCAGTTCGCTCTCGTTCGCCTTCTGCGTGAGGAAGTTGCCCCACCACGCGCGAGCCGCCTCGCTGGATGCACCGTGCTCGACGGTCGCGGCCACCAGCTCCACGGCGCCGGCGTTGACCAGGTCGCGCATCACCTCGTCGGAGATTCCCCAGTCTTCCTGAATCCGCTTGCGCACCAACCACGGAAGCTCAGGGATGGTGCCGCGCAGCCGCTCCACCAGCTCGGCCGACGGCGCGATGGGCTCGAGGTCCGGCTCCGGGAAGTAGCGGTAGTCCTCGGCGGTTTCCTTGCTGCGGCCGGGCGTGGTGTGCCCGTCCTCGTGGAAGTGCCGGGTCTCCTGCGTGATGGTGCCGCCGGCCTGCAGCACCGCGGCCTGCCGGCGCATCTCGTAGCGGACCGCCACCTCGACGCTCTTGAGCGAGTTGACATTCTTGGTCTCGGTGCGGGTACCGAACTCCGCGGCACCCTTGAGCTTCAGCGAGAGGTTGGAGTCACACCGCATCGAGCCCTGGTCCATCCGCACGTCGGAAACATCCAACCCGCGCAACAGATCCCGCAGCGCCGTCACGTAGGCGCGCGCGATCTCCGGGGCGCGTTCGCCGGCGCCCTCGATGGGCTTGGTGACGATCTCGACGAGCGGTACGCCCGCGCGGTTGAAGTCGGCGAGCGACGTGGTGGCGCCGGAGATCCGGCCGGTGTCGCTACCCAGGTGGGTCAGCTTGCCGGTGTCCTCCTCCATGTGAGAGCGCTCGATCTCGACCCGCCAGGTACTGCCGTCCTCCAGCGGGACGTCGAGGTAGCCGTTCACGGCGATCGGTTCGTCGTACTGGCTGATCTGGTAGTTCTTCGGCTGGTCCGGGTAGAAGTAGTTCTTCCGCGCGAACCGGCCCCACGGCGCGATGTCGCAATTCAGTGCCAGCCCGATCCGGATGGCGGACTCGACGGCGGCTTCGTTGACCACCGGCAGCGCGCCGGGCAGGCCCAGGCACACCGGGCACACCAGCGTGTTCGGCTCGGCGCCGAACCGGTTCGCGCAACCGCAGAACATCTTGGTCCCGGTGGACAGTTCGACATGGACTTCCATGCCCATGACGGGCTCGTACGTCGCGAGGACGTCGTCGTAGTCGAGAAGGTCTGCGTCAGCCATGCGTTGAATCCTAGTTGTCGTTCACCGGCCATTTCCTCGGCCCGGTTAACGTCCGCGGATGCTCGCACGCATCGGCGCCCTGCTGACCACCTTCACGCTGACGGCCATGCCTGTCGCCTCGGCCGCTCCCGACGCTTTCGACCTGCAGGCACACCGTGGCGGACGGGGTGAGACCACCGAGGAATCGCTGCGCGCCTTCACCAAGGCCATCGAGCTCGGCGTCACCACGCTGGAACTCGACATCGTCCTCTCCAAGGATGCTGCACCCATGGTTTGGCACGACCCGGCCATCCAGCCCGACAAGTGCACCGACACCGGCCCCGTCTCGCCCGGCGACCCGCAGTACCCCTACGTCGGCAAGCTCGTGCATGACCTCACCCGGGCCCAGCTGCACACCCTGGACTGCGGCAAGCAGCTCAGCGGATTCCCGACCGCTGAGGTCGTGGCCGGCAACAAGATCGCCACGCTGGATCAGGTCTTCGCGCTCGCGGACTCGCATCACGCCGGCGTCCGGTACAACGTCGAGACCAAGATCGAAGCCGACAAGCCCGAAACCTCGGCCACGCCACAACAATTCGTCGACGTGATCCTCGGCACCGTGCGGGCCGCCAACAAGGTCGACAAGGTCGAGATCCAGAGCTTCGACTGGCGCACCCTGCCGCTGGTCCGCCAGCAGGAGCCCGGTATCCCACTGGTGGCGCTGTGGGATGAGACCACCTGGGTGCCGAACTCGGCGTGGACGGCCGACGTGAATCCGGCGGTGGTCAGCGACCCCATCACCGGGGCCGCTTCGGTCGGCGCGAACATTTTGTCCCCCGGCTACTCGGTACCGTACGGGCTGACCACGAAAGATCCCGGGTTCGCACTGGTCGCCGACAAAACGTTCATCGATCGCGCACATGCCCGCGGGCTCAAGGTGATTCCGTGGACGATCAACGACGCCGATACCATGCGCGCCCAGATCGCCGCCGGGGCCGACGGCATCATCACCGACTACCCGAGCCGGCTACGCACGGTGGAGTCTGAACTGGGCATGCCGCTGCCGCAGGCCTACCGCTAGCCGAAGAACTCCACGGCGTCGTCGTAACGGCTCTGCGGCACGAGCTTCAATTGCCGCACCGCGTCGGCCAACGGCACGCGGCCGATCTCCTGGCCCTGCAACGACACCATCATCCCGTACTCGCCCGCGTGTGCGGCGTCGGCGGCATTGATCCCGAACCGCGTTGCCAGCACCCGGTCGTGGGGCGTCGGCGTGCCGCCGCGCTGCACGTGGCCGAGCACGGTGGTGCGGACTTCCTTCCGGATCCGCTTCTCGATCTCGATCGCCAGCTGCTGGGCAACCCCGGTGAACTTCACATGCCCGAATTCGTCAATCCCGCCGTCGCGCAACTGCATTGAGCCCTCGGCTGGCCGCGCCCCTTCGGCAACCACGCAGATGAAGTGCGAATCACCGCGCACGAAGCGCTGTTTCACCAGTCGGCACACTTCTTCGACGTCGAACGGCTGTTCCGGGATCAGCGTCATGTGGGCACCGGCGGCCATGCCGGCACCGAGCGCGATCCAGCCCGCGTGGCGACCCATCACCTCGACCAGCATCACCCGCTGATGCGACTCGGCGGTGCTGTGCAACCGGTCGATGGCCTCGGTCGCGATCATGAGCGCGGTGTCGTGGCCGAAAGTCACGTCGGTGCAGTCGATGTCGTTGTCGATGGTCTTGGGCACCCCGATGACGGGGACGTTCTCCTCCGCCAGCCAGTGCGCCGCGGTCAGTGTGCCCTCGCCGCCGATCGGGATCAGCACATCGATGCCGTTGTCCTCGAGCGTCTGCTTGATCTGGTCCAGCCCGGCCCGCAGCTTGTCCGGGTTGACGCGCGCCGTGCCCAGCATGGTGCCGCCCTTGGCCAGCAGCCGGTCGTTGCGGTCGTCGTTCTTGAGTTGCTCGCGACGGTTCTCCAGCAGGCCACGCCAGCCGTCCCGGAACCCGACGACCGTCGAGCCGTACCGCACATCGCAGGTGCGGACCACCGCCCGGATCACGGCATTCAAGCCAGGACAGTCCCCGCCACCGGTCAGCACGCCTATCCGCATGCCCCCATACTGCCCGCTCGCGGGTTCTCGTTCTCGTCGAACGTAGGGCGGGCCGCCGAATCCCCGACGGATCCGGCGAGCTGTGCGTGCGCTCGGCGCTAGACGGCCGCGGGCAGGGCGCCGCGGGCGGCTTCGTAAGCCGCACCGACGCGGTACAGCCGGTCGTCGGCCAGGGCCGGCGCCATGATCTGCAGACCCACCGGCAGATTGTCGTCCGGCGACAGACCCGACGGCACCGACATGCCGCAGTGGCCGGCCAGGTTCAACGGCAGCGTGCACAGGTCGAACAGGTACATCGCCAGCGGATCGTCGACCTTCTCCCCCAGCCCGAACGCGGTGGTCGGGGTGGTCGGGGTGACCAGGACGTCGACCTTCTCGTACGCCTGGTCCAGGTCGCGGGCAATCAAGGTGCGCACCCGCTGGGCCTGGTTGTAGTAGGCGTCGTAGTAGCCCGAGGACAGGGCATAGGTGCCGATCATGATGCGGCGCTTGACTTCCGGACCGAAACCGGCGGCGCGGGTCAGCGCCATGACCTCTTCGGCGCTGTGGGTGCCGTCGTCGCCGACCCGCAGGCCGTACCGCATCGCATCGAAGCGCGCGAGGTTCGAGGAGACCTCGGACGGCAGGATCAGGTAGTAGGCCGCCAGCGAGTAGTCGAAGTGCGGACAGTCGACCTCGGTGATCTCGGCACCGAGCTCGGTCAGTTGGTCCACCGCGGCGTTGAACGACGACAGCACGCCGGGCTGGTAGCCCTCGCCGGTGTGCAACTGCTTGACCACACCGATCCGGACGCCCTTCAGGTCACCGGTGGCGCCGGCACGGGCCGCCCCGACCACATCGGGCACAGGCGCGTCGACCGAGGTGGAGTCGCGCGGGTCGTGGCCCGCGATCACCTGGTGCAGCAGCGCGGTGTCGAGAACCGTCCGGGCGCACGGGCCGCCCTGGTCGAGTGACGAAGCGCAGGCGATCAGGCCGTACCGCGAGACGGTGCCGTAGGTGGGTTTGACGCCGACGGTCGCGGTCAGCGCGGCGGGCTGACGGATCGAGCCACCCGTGTCGGTGCCGATCGCCAGCGGAGCCTGGAAGGCCGCGAGCGCCGCGGCGCTACCGCCACCGGAACCACCCGGAACCCGGTTGACGTCCCACGGGTTCCGGGTCGGGCCGTAGGCCGAGTTCTCGGTGGACGATCCCATGGCGAACTCGTCCATGTTCGTCTTGCCGAGAATCGGGATTCCGGCCGCACGCAGCCTGGCCGTGACGGTCGCGTCGTACGGCGACCGCCAGCCCTCCAGAATCTTCGAGCCGGCCGTGGTCGGCGCGTCGGTCGTGGTGAAAACGTCCTTGAGCGCCAACGGAACTCCGGCGAGCGGCGAAGCCGGCTGCTCGCCTGCGGCCACCTGCTTGTCAACGACGGCGGCAGCGGCCAGCGCCGCCTCGGCACCCACGTGCAGGAAGGAGTGGTAGGTCTCGTCGGTGGCGGCGATCTGGTCCAGGTGCGCCTGGGTGACCTCGGTGGCCGACACCTCGCCGGCGGCGATCTTCTCGCCGAGTGTGGCGGCGTCGAAACGAATCAGGTCGCTCACTCTGCTTCTCCCAAAATGCGCGGCACGGCGAACCGGCCATCCTCGGCCCGCGGGGCCTCCGCCAGCGCCTGGTCCTGCGCCAGGCTGGCCACCTCGACGTCGGGCCGGGTGATGTTCACCTCTTTGAGCGGATTGCCGGTCGCCTCGATACCAGTGACGTCAACGGCCTGAATCTTGCCGACGTGCGCCAGGATGGCATCGAGCTGGCCTGCGAAACTGTCCAGCTCACCATCGGTCAGGGCAAGCCGGGCCAGGTTCGCCAGATGGGCGACATCGTCCCGAGAAATCTTCGACACGTCTAAACACCCTAGTGGGAGGCCGGGCGAGCGCCGCCACGGGGAATACATCCGTGACACGCGCCGCACCCGCACGTCCTGCCATCGCCACCTCGCTGTGCAACAGTTGTCGCGTGTCCTCCTTTCTGCTGCGGGTGCAGCTCGAAGACCGCCCCGGCAGCCTCGGCTCGCTGGCCGTGGCTCTCGGCTCGGTGGGCGCCGACATCCTGTCGCTCGACGTGGTCGAGCGCGGTCCGGGCTACGCCGTCGACGACCTGGTGGTCGAGCTGCCGCAGGGGTCCATGCCCGACTCGCTGATCACCGCCGCGGAGGCCCTCAAGGGCGTGTATGTGGACAGCATCCGGCCCCACACCGGGTTGCTCGAGGCCCATCGCGAACTGGAATTGATCGACCATGTGGCCGCCGCGAAGGGCAAGGCCGCGCGGCTCCAGGTGCTCGCTGACGAGGCACCACGCGTGCTGCGGGTCGGCTGGTGTGTCGTGGTGACCGGCGGTAAGGACGGTGAACTACCTCGCCGCATCGCCGGCAGCCCGGGCGCGCCCGAGACGCTCGCAGATTCGGCACCGTGGCTGCCGCTCGAACACGCCGCCGCTCTCGATGCCACCGGTAACTGGGTGCCGCAGTTCTGGCGGGACATCGACACCACCCTCGCCGCGGCACCCTTGGGCGCCCCGCACACCGCGATCATGCTCGGCCGCCCCGGCGGACCGGCCTTCCGGCCGTCCGAGGTCGCGCGGCTGGGATACCTCGCCGGGATCGTCGCGACCATCGTGCACTAGTCGTTACCAGCGAATTACCAGCCTGTTTTAGGGCGCGGGAATGCCGTTTTGCCGCGACGCCAACTGCTAGCGTTCTCGCCACATCTCGCTGGAGGCACGCGTGAGCACATTTCTGATCGTCATCGGCGTCCTGCTGATGATCGCGGCCATCGTCGTCGTGGTGCTCGCCTTCACCCGCGCCAAGAAGCCGCAGGCCCCCGGCGCCCGCCAGGACCCGCTGAAAGCCGGCGAGATGCCGGTGTTCGGGCCCAAACAGCTCGGCCCCGGTGCGATCGTCAGCTACGGCGGCGTCGACTATGTGGTGCGCGGCTCGGTGACCTACCGCGAAGGCCCCTTCGTCTGGTGGGAGCACCTGCTGGAAGGCGGTCAGGGAGAACCGATCTGGTTCAGCGTCGAAGAGGACGAGGGACGGCTGGAACTCGCGTTCTGGTCCAAGCGACCCGACCTGACGCTGCAGCCCGTCGGGCCGCTCGCCGTCGACGGGGTGCAGTACCACGAGGTCGAGCGCGGGCAACCGTATTACAGCAGCGAAGGCACCACCGGATTGCCGCCCAACGGCCAGATGATGTACGTCGACTACACCAGCGCGGGCCGCGCCGCACTGCTGAGTTTCGAGCAGTGGGGCCCGAACACGCCGTGGGAGGTCTCGACGGGCAAGGTCATGTCGCCGGGTGAGCTCACTGTGTATCCCGCTCCACCCGCGGGTTCGTAGCAGGCGTCATGACCCGGGGCAAGATGCTGATTCTCGCCGGGGTGCTGGCGATCGCATCGGTGATCTGCCTGGTGTTCGGCATCACCACCGCCCGCACCGTCCAGTCGTACGTCGAGGATCACTATCAGAACGTCGGCAACAACACCTACCGATGCGACGGGTCGCCGAGCGACGTGGCCGACGACCTCGCCGAGGCCCACGCGCCGCAGGCACGCGCGACGGACGACGACAACTATTACCTGCGGTACAGCGACTCCATCGTGATAGTGGGCCCCGGATCGGGGCAGGGGTGTTCCCTCCGGATGGAGAGCCTGAACTCGGGCTATAACCACGGCAGCTACTTCTTTCTCGGCCCGGGATTCAGCCCGGGATCGCCGTCGCACAGTTCCAGCGGCAGCTCGGGCGGACCGGGCGGAGTCAAGTGACCACAACAATTCCGAGGAGAATCCGATGAACCTGGCCGCCATCGACTTCGGCACCGTTCATACCGACGCGATCATCCAGAACGTGGTCGGCTCGGTCCTGTACTTCCTGGTGGGCGTGCTGGTGCTGGCCGCCGGCTTCGTCATGGTCGACGTGCTGACCCCGGGCAATCTGCGCCGACAGGTCTTCGTCGAGCGACGGCCCAATGCGGTCGCGGTCACCGCGGCGATGGACGTCGCCCTCGCCGCCATCATCATCACCGCGATCCACTCCAGCTCCGACCGTCTCGGGCAGGGCTTGATCGACACGGTGATCTACGGGCTGATCGGCGTCGCCCTGCAGGGCCTGGCACTGGTGGCCGTGGAGTTGTTGGCGCCCGGGCACTTCCGCAGTGACATCCACGCCGAAGAGTTCCATCCCGCCGCCGTTGCCGTCGCGGTGGTGTTGCTGGTGGTCGGCGGTATCAACGCCGCCGCGCTCACCTGATGGTCACCGAGGCCCCGGCGGCCCCCTCGCCCACCATCGGAACCCGATGGCGCGCACTGCTTCTGGCCGCAGTGGCGGCGTGTGCCGCGTGCGGCATCGTCTACGAGCTTGCGCTGCTGACCCTTTCGACGAGTCTGAACGGCGGCGGCGTCGTGTCGACGTCGCTGATCGTCGCCGGCTACGTGGCGGCCCTGGGCGTCGGCGGGCTACTGGCCAAGGCACTCCTGGCGCGTGCGGCCATCAGCTTCATCGCGGTGGAGACGGCGCTGGGCGTCGTGGGCGGTCTGTCCGCGACAGTGCTCTATGTGACGTTCGCGTTCCTCGGCGACTCGGACTGGGTACTGGGCGTCGCGACGGCACTGATCGGCGGGCTGGTCGGTGCCGAGGTGCCGCTGCTCATGACGCTGCTGCAGCGCGGCCGGGTCGCCGGTGCCACCGATGCCGGCCGCGTGCTCGCCAATCTCAACGCCGCCGACTACCTGGGTGCACTGTTGGGCGGTCTGGCGTGGCCGTTCGTAGTGTTGCCCCATCTGGGCATGATCCGCGGCGCGGCGGCCACCGGGATGATCAATCTGGCTGCCGCAGCGGTGGTTTCGGTGTTCCTGCTGCGCCGCATCCTGAGCCGGCGGGAGTTCGTCGCCGCGCTCAGCGCCCTGGTGCTGGCATTCGCACTGCTGGCCGCACTGATGGCGACCGCCGACGGCATCGAAGCGACGTCCCGGCAACGGCTGTACGCCGATCCGATTGTGGCCTACCAGCATTCGGCCTATCAGGAGATCGTGGTGACCCGCCGGGGCGACGACACCCGGCTGTATCTCGATGGCGGACTACAGTTCTCGACCCGTGACGAGTACCGGTACACCGAATCGCTGGTTTACCCGGCGTTGGGCCAGGGCGCGCGGTCGGTGCTGGTGATCGGCGGCGGTGACGGCCTGGCCGCGCGGGAGCTGTTGCGCCAGAACGGTATCGACCGGATTGTCCAGGTCGAACTGGACCCCGCGGTGGTGGCGGTGGCGCGCACCGAGCTGCGGGACGCCAACGCCGGCGCCCTCGACGATCCTCGCGTCCACCTGATCCTGGACGACGCCATGATCTGGTTGCGAGTCCCGCACCCCGATGTCGTGCCGCCCGGCGGATTCGACGCCGTCATCGTCGACCTACCCGACCCCGACAATCCGGTCCTCGGCCGGCTGTACTCCACCGAGTTCTACAGCCTGATCGCTCGGGTGCTGGCACCCCAGGGTCTGCTGGTGGTGCAGTCCGGCAGCCCCTACTCGACGCCGACGGTGTTCTGGCGCACGGTGTCCACCATCGCGTCGGCTGGATTGGCCGTGACGCCATACCACGTGGAGGTACCGACGTTCGGCGACTGGGGATTCACCCTGGCCCGTCGCGGCCCGGCGCCGCCGGTCCCCACGCTGCCGAAAAACGCTCCCCCGCTTCGCTTTCTGAATCAGCACGTGCTCGACGCGGCCACCGTGTTCGCACCAGACACGGCTCCACAGCATCTGCCACCGTCGACGCTGGAGCATCCGCTGATCGTCGACGACATGCGCCGCGGTTACCGGTAGCGCACCGAACCGACCAGTATCGCGGTCAGCGCGGCACTGATTGCGGGCCGCGCCAAGCCCAGTCCGCCGGCCCCACCGACGTTGGTCAGCAGGAAGGCCGCCGCCGCGCCCAGCGGACGCGTCAGGATGAAACAGCCCCAGAAACCCACCGTCGACATCCCGCCGAACGAGCGGCACGCCACCGCCACGCCGCCGATCAGCGCAGCCCACAGCACGACCTGCAGCACCGGGTACGGCAATACCGGAGTCGGCGTCATGTGGGTCAGCGCCGTCCCGACGGCGAACGCCGGCAACGAAATGGCCCAGAACCAGCCTTCGGCTCGGCGAGTGGTGACGGCGACCAACGCCGACATGCCCACCGTCGCGCGGCCGAGCGCCAGTAGCCCCACCACGCCGACGAGGCACACAACGGCGATTGCCGCGTAGTGCAGGCCCAGCGTGACGTGCAACCCGTTGGCGATCTCCGTGCCCACCGCACTGGCCGTGAGCATCACGGACCAGAATGCCAACGGCTGCAAGCGGTCAGCGCACAGTTGCACCACAAGCGCCATTGCCAACGCCGCCACGAGCAGCGTCGTCGCAATCGACCGACCGAAGTGGTCGTAGAGGTAGTCCGGCCAGAACACCGACGCGGCGGTGATCAGTGTCTTGCTCACCCAGAACCGCGTGGTGATTGCCGGGATTCTGCGAGACGCTCGCACTACCGGCCTACAGCCCTTCGGGCCCGACCTCCAACAGCTGCCGGAAGCCGTCTTCGTCGAGGATCGGTACACCGAGCTCAACGGCCTTGTCGTACTTGGACCCTGGTGCGTCCCCCGCCACCACATAGGCGGTCTTCTTCGACACCGAGCCGGCCGCCTTGCCGCCGCGGACCAGGATCGCCTCCTTGGCCTCGTCGCGCGAGAACCCCGTCAGTGACCCCGTCACCACGATCGACAGCCCCTCCAACGTGCGCTCGATGCCGGCGTCGCGCTCGTCGGCCATCCGCACGCCCGCGGCCCGCCACTTGTCCACGATGGCGCGGTGCCAGTCCACGGTGAACCAGTCGATCACGGCGGCGGCAATGGTCGGGCCCACGCCCTCCACCGCGGCCAGCTGTTCCTCCGAGGCTTCAGTGATCGCTTGCAGGTCACCGAATTCCGCGGCGAGCGCCCGGGCGGCCGTCGGGCCGACATGCCGGATGGACAGGGCCACCAGCACCCGCCACAGCGGCTGCTGCTTGGCCCTGCCGAGGTTGGCCAGCAGCCTGGCGCCGTTGGCCGAGAGCTCACCCTTCTGGGTCTTGAACAGGTTGGTGCGCAACAGGTCATCGGCAGTGAGGTCGAAGACGTCACCCTCATCGGTGATCACGTCGGCGGCCAGCAGTGCGGTGGCCGCCTCGTAGCCGAGACCCTCGATGTCGAAGGCACCGCGGCCCGCGACATGGAAGACGCGCTCGCGCAGCTGCGCGGGGCACGACCGCGTGTTGGGGCAACGGATGTCGGCGTCGCCCTCCTTCGACGGCGCCAGCGTGCTGCCGCACTCGGGACATGTTGCGGGCATGACGAATTCACGTTCGGTGCCGTCACGCAGGTCGACCACGGGGCCGAGCACCTCGGGGATGACGTCGCCCGCCTTGCGGATCACCACCGTGTCGCCGATCAGCACGCCCTTGCGTTTCACCTCGGTGGCGTTGTGCAGAGTTGCCAACCCCACGGTGGAACCTGCGACGGTGACGGGCTCCATGTAGGCGAACGGCGTGACCCGGCCGGTGCGTCCCACGCTGACCCGGATGTCGAGCAGCTTGGTCGTGACCTCCTCGGGCGGGTACTTGTACGCGATGGCCCATCGCGGCGCGCGGCTGGTGGCACCGAGCCGCCGCTGCAGCGTCCGGTCGTCGAGTTTGACCACCAGACCGTCGATCTCGTGATCGACGTCGTGGCGGTGCTCGCCCCAGTAGGCGACACGTTCAGCCACCGCAGCGATACCCGTGACCAGAGTCGTGTGGTCGGACACCGGAAGGCCCCACGCCTGCAGCGCGCGATAGGCGTCATGCAGCGACGCCGGCTCGAAGCCTTCGGTGTAGCCCAGACCATGGCAGATCATGTGTAGCCGGCGGCGGGCCGTGATGGCCGGATTCTTCTGCCGCAACGACCCAGCAGCGCTGTTGCGCGGATTGGCGAACGGCGCCTTGCCCTCCTCGACGAGGCTGGCATTGAGCGCGGCGAAGTCCTCGACGCGGAAATACACCTCGCCACGGACCTCCAGCACGGCCGGCACCGGGAACTCATCGGTGCCGGTCAGCTGCTCGGGGACGTCGGTGATGGTCCGGGCGTTGAGTGTGACGTCCTCACCTGTGCGGCCGTCGCCGCGGGTGGCACCGCGAACCAGCTTGCCGTCGCGGTAGACCAACGCCAGCGCGACACCGTCGACCTTGAGCTCGCAGAGGTACTCCAGGTCCCTCCCGAGCTCGTTGGTGAGGCGGGCCGCCCACGCCGTCAGCTCATCGGTGTTGAACGCGTTGTCGAGCGACAGCATCCGCTCGAGGTGCTGCGCCTCGCCGAATTCGGTGGCGAACCCCGCGCCGCCGACCAATTGCGTCGGCGAATCCGGGGTGCGCAGTTCGGGGTACTGCTGTTCGAGTTCCTGCAGTTCGCCCAGCAGCTTGTCGAACTCACCGTCCGAGATGATCGGCGCGTCCTTGACGTAGTAGCGGAACTGATGACCGCGGACCTCTTCGGCCAGTTCCTGCCATTGCCGGCGCACGTCGGGATCGGGTGAGCTCACCCGCTAAGGCTATCGAAGGGGTCTGACAGGACATGAAGTGCCGATAGGCTGGGCCGGTGCCGCATCCGATCATGTTCGACGATGACGACCCCGGCCTGGCGGAACTGCGCGCGGTGGCACTGAGCTTCCCGGAGGCCTTCGAGAAGGTGTCGTGGGGCCGGCCCGTGTTCTGTGCACCGAAGATGTTCGCGATGTACGGCGGCAATTCGAAGACGACGGGCGAGATGGTCGCCTATCCACACTCCGTGCTGGTCAAGGTCGACGAGTCCGACCGCGCGGCGCTGGAACAGGATTCACGCTTCTATTACCCCGCCTATATGGGCCCGTCAGGCTGGCTCGGGCTCGACTTCACCGCGGCGAAGGTCGACTGGGACGAGGTCCGGGAGCTGCTGGACGCCTCGTTCCGGCTCATCGCGACGAAACGCTTGATCAAACTGCTCGACGCGCAATGAGGTAAGCCTGCGGCGTGGACTCGAGTTCGTCGTCGGGTTGCCGGACCAGTTCGGCGTGGATGCGAAACCCGCTCGTCGCCAACAGGTCTGCGACGACCTCCGGCCGACGGCGGATGAAGGTCAAGTTCACCTGTTCGCCGTCGAAGTCCGTGAGCACCCGCGGTTCCTCTCCGACCTGAAATGCCAGCAGCACCACGCCGCCGGGCGCGAGCACCCGCCGGAACTCGGCGAAGACCCGCAGCAGGTGCGCGTCAGGCACATGGATTATCGAGTACCAGGCGCAGAGCCCGCCCATGCTGCCGTCGGCGACATCGAGGGCGAGCATCGACCCGACGCGAAACGGCAGACCGGGATTTTGCTGCCGCGCCTGCGTGATCATGTTGGGAGACAGATCAATTCCGGTGACATCGAGGCCGGCAGCGGCAAGCGCCGCGGTGGCCACTCCGGTGCCGCAGCCCACGTCCAACACATGCGGCATGGGCGTTTTGGCCACCAGTTCAGCGAAAGCACGGATCATCGCGCGATCCAACGGCCTCTCGTCGAGATGGTGCTGGAAGCGCGCAACGTAGTGTGCGGCCGCACGGTCATAGCCGTCACGCGTTCTCGCCAGAAAATCAGGCATCGGCCAACGGTACGTGGGCATGGCGACACAGCTGACCGGACGCGTGGCATCCGCGGCGCGTGCGGTACCGCCGCCGCTGCTGATCGGCGTGGTCGTCAGGTGCCACCGGAGCAGCCGGATTAGCTTGCGGGACTGTCATTTTCACCGTCGTCATCATCGCCGCGCTCGGCTGGGTAGAGGGTTGAGTGGTGGTATTGGTTTATCCGGGGTTGGCCCACGTCCAACAGCGGTGGTGGGGTCCAGTGGGTGCGGCCGTCGGGGCCCATGGTGGTGCTCCAGCCGCCGGTGTCGGCGAGCCGGTTGTCGCGGCCGCAGGCCAGGGTCATGGTGTCGATGTTGGTTTGGCCGTCGTCGCGCCAGTTGGTGATGTGGTGCACCTGGCTGCGGGAAGCGGGTGCGGTGCAGTTGGGGCGGGTGCAGCCTCGGTCGCGGCCGAACAACGCCAGGCGTTGCGCGGTGCTGGCGGTGCGGGCCGCGCGGCCCAGGTACAAGGGTTGGCCGGTGTGGTCGTCGAAGACGGCCAGGTAGTTGTCCGAGCGTTGGGCGGCCATCCGGATCAGGTCTTTGACGGGGAGTTTCGTGCCGGTGTGGGTCAGCGCGATCCCGGTGCGCTGTTCCAGGTCGGTGACGGTGCAGGTGGCGACCACCGCAACGGGGAAGCCGTTGTGCACACCGGATGTTCCCGAGGCCAGCATCATCCGGCCCACGAATTTGAACGCGTCGTATTGGCGCTGAGCGAGAGTGCGGGTGTCATTGTCAATCTGCTCCTGCGTCGGTGTACCGGAGAGGCAGGGCTGCGGGTCTGCGGGGTTGCACATGCCCGGGGCAGCGTGCTTGTCGAACAGTGCCTGCCAGTAGGCCCGCCCTTCCGGGTCGAGTTGGGCGGTGACCTCGGTGCGGCCGTCGGGCCGCTGCTTGCCCATCACGAACGACCGTTGCGGGTCGGGCTCGTCATCATCGGGTTCGGGCCCGTCCTGATCGAGCCGGTACAACAAGTCAGCGGCGACCTTACGTAGGTCTTCGGGGGTTTTGACTCGGGCGTCGGCCACCAGATCGGCCTCGCACTGGGCGACGGTGACCGGGTCAGCCGCCCACAGCGGCAGCTTCTGGAAAAACCAGGTGATGACCTGCACGTGCTCACTGTTGATCGCACCCTCAGCCAGGGCGGCCGCGACCAGTTCCCACACCGGCCCCAACGGCTCGCCGGTGATCGCCGAGCGCGGACCCAGCTGGTCACAGTCGCGGACCCGGCGACGGGCTTCCTCCCGGCTGATGCGGAGCCGGATGTGCAGGACCTCAGGCCAATCCTTGGCCCCGATCTCCTTCGCCGTGGCCTGCGTCTGCGCAGCGGCCAAGATCTGGTGATCGACCGCCTCGGCCGCGCACTTCAACGTTTCACGACGGGACTGCAACTCCAACAGAACTTTGATGGGCAACCCGCGGTAATCCAGGGACGCGATCGTGGCCGCGGCGGCTTCGTACGCGGCGTACGCCTGCTCGATAGCGGCCGGATCAGTCAATCCCATACATCGAACACTAGTTCGAAGCACCGACAAATTTTCGAAGTTTGGGACGCCTGTGCCGAAAGTGACTGATGAGGTCAAACTTGTTGCCCAGCAGGATGTTCCACGCGCTGCGACAACTCCCGAACTACGGCGACAACGCCGAACTACCGCCCCGAACCCGTCAGTCCTCGCGGAATCCCGGCACCCACTTGTCGACGATCTCGGCGTAGTTGATGGTCGCGTCGAGCTGTGCGGCGATGCCAAGCAGACCGCCGAGCACCCGGAACATCATCAGATAGTTGGGCGGCAGATTCAGCTGGCGGCTGGTCTTGAACGTGGCGGCGAACTGCTCGCTGCGGATGTCCGCGGCGGTGGCAGCGATGCCTTGCAACCAACTGCGACTGAAGTGGAAGCTCTTGTGCCGCAGCGGTTCGATGTACGGCAGCAGATAGGCGTTGATCTCTTCGTGCGACACGCTCGCGCCGGCCGGGATGAACCCCTCCTCTCGGAGGTAGGCGGTCATCTCCTCCCACTTCTCGTCACGTGCAAGCCGCAAAATCGGCCCGGTCGCCCGCGGCAGGCCACCTTCGTGCACCGCGACGGCACCAAAGTCCATGACACCGAACCGGCCGTCGTCGAGCAGCATGAAATTGCCGGGGTGGGTGTCCACGTGGAGCAGCCCGCAGCGATATGGGGCGCTGATAGTGACCTCCAGCAACAGGTGCGCGCACTTGTTGCGTTCGTCTTCAGTGCCGCCCGCGATGATCTCGGAGAGCTTGCGGCCCTCCATCCACTCGGTGATGACGACCTTGGGTGACGACGCGACGACCGCTGGGACGTAGAACTGCGGATCGCCCGCGAAGGCCTTGGCGAACGCGCGCTGATAGTCCGCCTCGATGCGGTAGTTCAGTTCTTCCTCGGTGCGCTCGATGAGCTCGTCGATGATGCTCTTGACGTCGGCGCCCGGAACCACCTGCTTGAACAGTGTGGTCAGCATGCGCAGTGTCTTGAGGTCGGCGCGCACAGCCTCGTCGGCACCCGGGTACTGCACCTTGACGGCGACGCGGCGGCCGTCGCTCCACACCGCGCTGTGCACCTGCCCGATGCTCGCGGAGGCGACGGGTGTGTCGTCGAACGATTGGAAACGCTCACGCCACTTGGTGCCCAGCTGAGCATCGAGCACGCGATGCACCTTGTCCGCAGGCAGCGGCGGGGCGTCGCTCTGCAGCTTGGTCAGGGCTTCGCGATAGGGCTCGGCATACGCCGGTGGGATGGCGGCCTCCATGACCGAAAGCGCTTGTCCCAGTTTCATCGCCGCGCCTTTGAGCTCCCCCAGCACCTGAAAAAGCTGTTCGGCGGCCTTCTCCACCAGCTCGGCGTTGACATCCTCTTTCGACTTGCCGGCCATGCGCTTGCCGACGCCCAGGACCGCGCGACCTGCGATCCCGGCAGGAAGAGTAGCCAGCTTGGCGGCACGTCCCGTGCGGCCACGGCGGATTTCAGCCATGGCGTCGATCTTGTCTTCCTTAGCCGATCTTGACAACACCCGCCCGACTGGCACCGCGTCGGCGGCTGGTCGCCCGGCCACGACCTTTATAGGCTGACACGCCATGACGGATCCCCGCAGCCAGGCCGTCCCACTCGACGCGTCAGCCGACGCGCTGTCCGACGTGCTGGACCTGATCCGACTGCACGGTGAGGAATTGGCCGTGGTCCGCACCGTCGACGGTCGCGATGTGGTGCACCGGGCAGGTGAACGCGTACTGCACATCGTCGAGGACGGGCCAGTGGAGATTGCGCTGCACGACGGCGGCAGGGTGCGGTTGGAGGCCGGAGACATGGCGCTGCTGGCGACCGGCACCGCCCACCGGATCAGAGCGGCAAGCGGCGGGGCGTGGATGAGCGGACGGTTCCGGGTCGAGGAGAACTGTGGGGCCCCACTGCTGGCGGTACTGCCGTCGATCATCGTGATCCCCAGCTCGAAAGCCGAATTCGATTGGCTGCCACTACTCCGAGGCCATCACCGCCTACAAGCTGTTCGACGGTCGGAGCCACTACACCTGCGGCGAGCCCGGTTGGGGAGCCGTCGCCGACTTCGCCCTCGACTGGGCGCTCTCACCGGTGCCGGGCGAGCTCAGCTGACCGGCACAACCACCAATTCGTGCGGTTGGTTGTTCATCGACACACAGCCGTCATCGGTGACGACGACGATGTCCTCGATCCGGGCGCCCCACCGCCCCGCGAAATAGACACCAGGCTCGACGCTGAACGCCATGCCCGGCTCGAGCGTCAACCCATTGCCCGCCACGATATAGGGCTCTTCGTGCACCGAGAGCCCGATGCCGTGGCCGGTGCGGTGCACGAACACCTCAGCGAGCCCCTCGGCGGCCAGCACATCACGCGCGGCAGCGTCGATCTGCTCGGCGGTCATCCCGGGCCGGACCGCCGCCACCGCCGCCGCCTGCGCCTGTTGCAGCACCGAATACTGCTGCGCCACAACGGGATCGGGTTCGCCGATGCTGTAGGTCCTGGTGCAGTCCGAGTTGTAGCCGGGTTCGACCGGCCCGCCGATGTCGACGACGACGATGTCGCCGACCTGGAGTTCACGGTCGGAGCATTCATGGTGTGGGTCCGCCCCGTTGGGCCCGGAGCCGACGATGATGAACGCCACTTCTGAATGTCCTTCGGCGACAATCGCTTCGGCGATGTCGGCGGCCACGTCGGCCTCGGTGCGGCCCGGCACCAGGAACTCGGGCACCCGCGCGTGCACCCGGTCGATGGCGGCGCCGGCCTTGGTCAGGGCGTCGATCTCGCTGGGGTCCTTGATCATTCGCAGCTGTCGCAGCACATCGGTGGCCAGCACCGGCACCGTGCCGAGTACCGCCGCCAGCGGCAGCAGGTGCAAGGCCGGCATCGCATCGGTGACTGCCACCAGGCCCTCAGGCAGCGCTGCAGCCACCAGCGCGTAGGGGTCGTCGCCGTCGACCCAATCCTGAACCGCCAGGCCCAGTTCCAGGATCGCCGACTCCTTCAGCGACGCCAGCTCCAACCGCGGCACCACGACCGTCGGCGTCGAGCCGTCGGCCGGCACCACCAGCGCCGTCAGCCGCTCGAAGGTCTGTGCGCGTGACCCCACCAGATAGCGGAGGTCGTACCCCGGCGTGATGACCAGGCCGGCCAGGCCGGCGGCATCGGCAGCCGCGGCGGCCGACCGCAGACGCGCGGCATAGACGTCGGTATTGAATCGCGCTGCTGTCACATTCCCCGTCGCTTCGCTCGCCCGCATGGCAATAGGCTAGTGCGATGCTGATCGATATCCGTGACAGGCGGGCCTGAACATGAACCAGCCCAGCGCGAGCCGGCCGATCCTGCTCCTCGACGGCGCCAGCATGTGGTTCCGCTCGTTCTTCGGGGTGCCATCCTCGATCACCGCGCCCGACGGCCGCCCCGTCAACGCGGTCCGTGGCTTCATCGACAACATCGCGGCCCTGGTCACCCAGCACCGCCCCGGCCGCCTCGTGGTGTGCCTCGACCTGGATTGGCGGCCGCAGTGGCGCGTCGACCTGATCCCGTCCTACAAGGCGCACCGGGTGCTCGAGGAGCACCCGGACGGTGAACCCGACATCGAGGAAGTGCCCGACGACCTGACGCCCCAGGTCGCGATGATCATGGAGCTGCTCGACGCGTTCGGCATCGCCACGGCGGGCGCACCGGGGTTCGAGGCCGACGACGTGCTCGGCACGCTGGCCACCCGGGAGCAGACCGACCCCGCGATCGTGGTCAGCGGCGACCGCGACCTGTTGCAACTCGCCAGCGATGACGGACCAGGAATCAGGGTGTTCTATATCGGGCGCGGCCTGACCAAGGCGGTGCTCTACGGGCCCGCGGAGGTCGCCGAGACCTACGGGGTCCCGCTGGATCGCGCCGGTGCGGCCTACGCCGAGCTCGCCCTGATGCGCGGCGATGCCTCCGACGGTCTGCCGGGCGTCGCCGGCATCGGCGAGAAGACGGCGTCCACCCTGCTGCAGACCTACGGCTCGCTGGCCGCGATCGAGGCCGCGGCCCAGGATCCGACATCGAAAATGCCTGTGGCGCAACGCAAGAAGTTACTGGCCGCCGCCGACTACATCACCGTTGCCCTACCGGTGGTCCTGGTCGCGACCGATGCGCCGGTGTCCATGTCGACCGAGTCCGACGCCCTGCCGCTGGTTGCCCGCGACCCACAGCGGGTGGCCGACCTCGCCGGCAAGTACGGCGTCACCAACTCCGTCGCGCGCCTCCAGAAGGCGCTCGACAAGCTGTAGGGCGTGAGACGCAAAACTGCCCCTTTTCCAAGGAAAGGGGCAGTTTTGGTGTGCGCGAGGGCCCGTTACTTCGGGCGGCCGACCTCGTAGGTGCCACTGTCGTCCTTGAAGGTGACCTTGACGGTGCGCTTGGTGCCATCGATGCTCACGTCGCAGTCGAAGGTCTGCCCGGACTTGACCTCAGGGTCGGTGCCGTTGTTGCACTTGACGTCCTTGACGTTCTTGGCACCGTAGCCGTTGGTCTCGTCGGTGAGTATCTTCTGCACGCCCGACTGCGCGGCGTTGATGTCAAGCTTCGTCGTGACGAAGAAACCGGGCCACAGGAACCCGAGGACGCCCACCACCGCAACGATCACCACGGCCACGACCCCGCCGATGATCAGCAGCGTCTTGCTACTGGCCTTCTTGGCGGCCGGCGCGCCGAACTGCTGGTCGAACTGCTGACCCGCGGCACCCTCACCGAACTGCGGCTGACCGTACTGTCCCGGCTGGCCGTACTGGGGCTGCCCGTACTGCGGTTGTCCGTACTGGGGCTGACCGTAGGCGCCCGGCTGCTGATACCCCGGCTGCGGGTAGCCGGGGTACTGCTGCTGGGGATAGCCCGGCACCTGCTGGGCCCCGGGCTGCGCGGCACCAGGCTGAACCCCCGGGTACTGCTGTTGGTACTGCTCCGGGTTGTAGGCCGGCTGCTGTCCCCACGCCGGGGCGGCAGTGGTCGGCTGCTCGGCGCCGGACGCCGGCTGACCCCAAGCGGGCTGCTGACCCTGCCACTGCTGTGACGGATCAGTTCCCTCTGGACCGCTCATCGTCTCTCCTCGGTGCTCTACTACCCGGACATCATCCGGGCTGCTGGTCAACCACACTACCGGTGTGACCGTTTATGGATGACCTGCACAGTCTTCCGTGGCGCGCGTGTCTGGCCATCAGCTGACGAACGACCCGGCGTTTGTTCCAGCCGGAAGCATCGGTCGGCCTTACTCTCGCGGTATGACGGACCAAATCCGGCTCGGCAACGCCATCCTCACCCGCGTCACGGAAATCCAGGTGCAGATTCCGACGTCACTGTGGCCGTCGACGCCGCCGGAGGCCTGGCACGCCGAGGCCGACCTCCTGACACCGAGGTTCTGGAACCCCGAGACCGGCCTGTTCCGCATCGCGATCCAGACCTGGGTGCTGCAGGTCGACGGGCTGACCATCGTCATCGACACCGGTGCGGGCAACGACCGGCACCGGCCGCACATGCAACCGCTCGATCACCTCAGCACGCCGTTCCTCGAAAACATGCGCGCCGCCGGCATCGACCCCGCTGACGTCGACGTCGTGCTCAACACGCACCTGCACACCGATCACGTCGGCTGGAACACCCAGCTGGTCGAAGGCGCCTGGGTACCCACGTTCCCCAACGCGCGCTACCTGATGCCCCAGGCCGACTACCGGTTCTTTGCGCCCGACAAGCCCGACACCACCGACGAGATGCGAACAGTGTTCGAGGACAGCATCGTCCCGGTCGCAGACCAGACCGAGCAGTTCTCCGGTGACTACCAGCTGAGCGATTCGGTGTGGCTACGCCCGGCGCCCGGCCACACGCCCGGCTCGTCGGTGCTGTGGCTCGATGCCGGCAGGCCGGCCGTGTTCGTCGGCGACCTGACTCATTGCCCGATCCAGATTCCCCGGCCGGACGATCCCTGTGCCTATGACGTCAATGCGGCCGAGGCGACCGTCACCCGCAAGCGGGTGTTCACCGAGGCGTCCCGGCGGCGGGCGGCGTTGGTCCCGGCGCACTATGCCGGCCACGGCGGCGCGACGATCGTGGCGCGCGGCGACCGGTTCATGGTCGACGACTGGCTGGATCTCAGCCTGGCCTGAGCTCGGACTGCCAGCTGGTCACATGGTGTCGATCGCGACGACGCCGCGACGCACCGCCCCGATGGCCCGCTTGGCCGTGACGCGCAGCTGCGGCGACGGCGCGGCGAGCCGCACCTGGTCCAGCAGATCCAGCACCTGCCGGCACCATCGCACGAAATCGCCTGCGGGCAGCGCATTTCCGTTGCCGTTGTCGGACATCAACAGCGCCGCCGTAAGGTCACCGTAGGTCGCCCAGCTGTACATCGCAGCGGCGAACCCGGCGTCGGGTTCGCGGCTGAACGGCAACCGGTGCCTGCGCTCGTCGGCCCTGATGTCGGTCCACAGCCGCCGGGTTTTCCCCAGGGCTTGTCGCACCTCGTCGGTGACCTGCTCGGCACCCGGGGGCACCGACGGACCATCGCCGCGCGATTCGAACAGCACCGCAGACAACACCGCGGCCAGTTCGGCCGGGTTCAGGCCGTCCCACACACCGCCGCGCAGGCACTCGGCGACCAGCAGGTCACTCTCGCTGTAGATCCGGGCGAGCAGCCGGCCGTCGTCGGTCACCGCGGGTTCGCCCTGGGCGCCTTCGATGAAGCCGCGCTCGCTGAGCAGCGACACGATGCGGTCGAACATGCGGGCCAGCGAGTTGGTGGCCGCGGCGACCTTCTGCTGCGTCTGGTCGTTGTCGCGTTCGATGCGTAAATACCGTTCGGCGGCACGTACTTTGGCTTCGCGGTCGGGAAACTGATGTGCGGGGTGACGGCGCATCTGCTCACGCAGACCCGCCAGCTCGGGATCGATGTCCGGTGTCGCCTCGGCCGATCCGCGACTACGCCGCACCGAGGGCACATCGAGCGCTTCGGCCGCCGACAGCAGCGCCGACGCCAGGTCGCGGCGCACCTTCGGCTGCCGGTGCTCCACCCGCTTGGGCAGCGACATGCTGCCCAGACGCTGCGACGTCCCCGCGTAGTCGGCGGCGGAAATCCTTCCCGCCCAACGATGTTCGGTCAACACCAGCGGCCGTGGATCGTCGGCGTCGAACGCCGGCTCCAGCACCACGGCCAGTCCGCTGCGGCGGCCCAGGCCGATGGCGATGACATCGCCACGTTTGAGCGAGGCCAGCGCATCGTTGATGCCTTTGCGCCGTGTCAGTCGGGACGCGCGCGACTGGGCCCGTTCGCGTTCGGTGATGCTCGCGCGCAGGCGGGCGTACTCGAGCACCGAGTTCCAATCGACACCCTGCGCTGAATCCGAACTCTCGCGTTGCTCGGCTGCAATCTCGGCGAGCATCCGCTCGCCGCGCTTGATGCCGCGCACCAGTCCGGTGACCGACCGGTCCGCCTGGTACTGCGCGAACGACATCTCCAGCAGTCGGTGCGCCGCGGCCGGCGTCATGTGCTGCACCAGGTTGATGGTCATGTTGTATGACGGCGCAAAGGAACTGCGCAGCGGGAACGTTCGGGTCGACGCCAGGCCGGCAACCTGGGCGGGATCGGCCATTTCGTCGGTGGCGTGCCACAGGACGACGGCGTGGCCCTCGACATCGATGCCGCGGCGCCCCGCGCGGCCCGTCAGCTGCGTGTACTCCCCCGGCGTCAACGGGGCGTGCTGCTCGCCGTTGTACTTGACCAGCCGTTCGAGCACGACGGTGCGGGCCGGCATGTTGATGCCCAGAGCCAGTGTCTCCGTGGCGAACACGGCCTTGACCAGTCCCGCGGTGAACAGCTCCTCGACGGTGTGCCGGAACACCGGCAGCAACCCGGCGTGGTGGGCGGCCAGGCCGCGCAGCAGGCCTTCGCGCCATTCGTGATAGTCGAGCACCACCAGGTCGGACTCGGCCAGATCGGCACAGCGCCGGTCGACGATCTCGGCGATCCGGTCGCGTTCCGCCTTGTTGGTCAGCCGCACCGCCGAACGCAGGCACTGCTTGACCGCGGCGTCGCACCCGGCGCGGGAGAACACGAACGTGATGGCAGGCAGCAGCCCGGCCTGGTCCAGCGTGCCGATGACGTCGGGCCGGCTGGGCGGCCGGTACATGGCGGGGCGGCCGCCAGAACCTCCGCGGCCATCTCGGCCACGCCCGCGCGGCTGCCAGTCCATCAGCCGGTCGGCTTCCCGACGATGCGCGATGTGCCGCAACAACTCCGGGTCGACACGCGCCTTCCCCTTGCCGGGGGCCGCGCCCTTGGACAGGTCGAACAGGTCGAAGAGCCGCTTGCCCACCAGCATGTGCTGCCACAGCGGCACCGGGCGGTGCTCGTCGACGACGACGGTCGTGTCACCGCGGACGGTCTGGATCCAGCCACCGAATTCCTCGGCATTGCTCACCGTCGCCGAAAGGCTGACCAGCCGCACTTCCTCCGGCAGGTGCAGGATCACCTCTTCCCACACCGCACCACGCATGCGGTCGGCCAGGAAGTGCACCTCGTCCATGACGACGTAGGCCAGGCCGTGCAGCGCATGCGAATCGGCGTAGAGCATGTTGCGCAGCACTTCGGTGGTCATCACCACGATGTCGGCGTCACCGTTGATCGCCTGGTCACCGGTCAGCAGGCCGATGCGTTCGGGGCCGTAGCGGGCGACCAGATCGTTGTGTTTCTGGTTGCTCAGCGCCTTGATGGGCGTGGTGTAGAAACACTTCCGGCCGGCCGCGAGCGCCAGGTGCACCGCGAATTCGCCGACGACGGTCTTGCCGGCACCGGTCGGGGCGCAGACGAGGACGCCCCGGCCGTTCTCGAGCGCCGCACAGGCCTTGGTCTGAAAGCCGTCAAGGGTGAACGACAGACCCGCGGCGAAGTCGCGCAACTGCGGACCGGGCTCGATGTCAACGGATACCGCCGCGTCCGTCGGGATCGGCGGCTCCGCCGCCCGAAACTCAGGTGGCGTCGTCATCGATGGTCAGCCGGGTCGGGGTGGGCACGGCAGATGGCGCATCGATGGGTTCGACGGGCCCGATCGGGGCGGCCTCGTCGTCGGGAACGGCCTCGGCCTCGCGCCGGGCCTTGCGCCGGTCGTGGAGCCGCGCCACCTGGATCGACATCTCCAGCAGGACCGTCAACGCCAGCGACAGCGCCAGCATCGAGAACGGATCCGAGCCGGGCGTCACGAACGCGGCGAACACGAACAGGCCGAAGATCAGCCCGCGGCGCCAGGCCTTGAGCTTCTCGTAGGTGAGCACGCCGACCAGGTTCAGCATGATGATCAGCAGCGGGAATTCGAAGCTGATGCCGAACACGATCAGCAGGTTGATGAGGAAGCCGAAGTACTGCTCACCGGACAGCGCAGTGATCTGCACGTCACTGCCGACGGTCAGCAGGAACGACAGGGCCGTCGACAGCACGACGTAAGCCATGACCGCACCGGAGACGAAGAGCAGCGCGCCGACGCCGACGAACAGCGACGCGAACCGGCGTTCCTTCTTGTACAGGCCGGGCGTGATGAACGCCCAGATCTGGTACAGCCACACCGGGCAGGCCAGGATGACGCCCGCCGCCATGCCGACTTTGAGCCGCAGCATGAACTGGTCGAACGGCGCCGTCGCGAGCAGCCGGCAGGCACCGTCCGGTGCGATCGACGCACGTGACGAGGCGGGCAGCGAACAGTACGGGCCGCGGAGCCAGTCGCCGAGACTCGGAAGACCGAAGAAACCGTGCTCGTACCAGAGGAAGCCGATGACCGTGGTCAACAAGACCGCGATGACCGAGATCAGCAGCCGGGTCCGCAGCTCTTCGAGATGGTCGACGAGCGACATGGTGCCGTCGGGGTTGACCCGCGACCGTCGGCGGCGCGGGTCAAGCTTTCGGAAGATTCCAGTTACTGGCACGTGAGTGTGAGATGAGCCGACCGCCGCGTGCGCTGGGCTCGCGGCGGGATCACGGCAAAGGTCAGGCCGGGTGCTTGTCCGCGGCGTCCGGCGCCGGCTGCGGTGCAGGTGCGGGTGCCGGGTTCTCTACGCGCTCAGCAGTGATCGGACGCGGTGCGGGCTGCGAAGTGGGCTGCTCCGAACCATCCGACTGCATTTCCTTCAACTCGGACTTGAAGATGCGCATCGACTTACCAAGCGAACGCGCGGCGTCCGGCAGCTTCTTCGCGCCGAAGAGCAGCACGAACACCGCGATGACGATCAACCAGTGCCACGGTTGCAAACCGCCCAATTTGGGTCACCTCCAGAAGTTGAGGCCGAGTCTACTCGCCAGGGCCGGGTTCATATGCCGCCAGCGCCGCCACCGCGGACTCCCGCACACGGTCGGCGAGCGCCGGCGGGTCCAGGACCCGGACCGCCGAACCGAAACCGAGGACGAAGCGGGCCATCCAGTCGACCGATGCGTAGGTCATGGTGGCTTCCCAGCTGCCGTCGGGAATGTCGCGCTGCACGGCCAGCGGGTAGTAGTCGAACATCCACGACGCCGACGAATCGATCAGCAGGGTCGCCACCGGAAGCGTCGGGTCGGCGGTCTCCGGCGAGAACAGCGACGTATCCGGCCCGGCCTGCACGGCGGGCGCCGGCGGTGCGGCGGGCTCATCCAGGGCGGTGGCGTCGACGATGCGGTCGAAGCGGAACAACCGCACGCCCTCGGCGGTGCGGCACCACGCCTCGAGGTAGCTGTGGTCACCGATCAGGGCCACCCGGATCGGGTCGACGACGCGCTGCGAGACGGTGTCGTGCGAAGCGGAGTAGTACTCGAGAGACAGCGCCCGTTTGGTGCGGACCGCGGCCCGCACCGCCGCCGTCGCCTTGTTCTCGACATCACTTCCGGAGTCCGGGGCCGGCACCGACGCTGCGGTCGCTCCCGCAGTGCCCGCGGCTGCCTCGATCTTGGCGATGACGCTGCGCGCCACATCGGGGTCGACGACACCGGGCACGTCGACCAGCGCGCGTAGCGCCATCAGCACACCGGTGGCCTCCGGCGAGGTGAGCCGCAGCGCGCGGTCCATCCCGGCCGAGAAGATCACCTCGATGGTGTCGCCCTCGAAGTCGAGGTCGATCAGTTCTCCGGGACCGCCCCCGGGCAGCCCGCAGACGAACAGCTGCCAGAGGTCGGCCTCCAGCTGCTTGCGCGTCACGCCGAGGTCAGCGGCGGCCTTCGTGTGGCTGACCCGCGGATTGGCCTGGAAATACGGGACCATGTTCAACAGCCGCACGAGGCGGGTCGACACGTTGCTCATGCGCGATCCGCCTGCGCTACTCGCTGGATGCTCACGATTGAAGCCTTTCCCCCGCCTGCGCCCGCAACCGACCGATCACGTTGTCCCGCAATGTCTTCGGCTCCAGCACGACAGCGTCGGCGCCGTAGCCGGCGATCTCCCGGGCCAGCCGGTCGACCATGCCGATGTCGACGACGATCTCGTCGCCCCTGCGCGCGCCGCGCGCACTGGGTGACGTGCCGACGGCCTGCCGCCGCAGCGCCGTCGCCCGTCCCTCCGCGACCCAGATCCGCGCCTGCTCGCCGGCCGGCCACTCGGCGACCGCGCGATGCACGATGTCCCGCAGGTTGACGCCGTCGGGCCGGGTGACCGCATGGTCGGGCCCCACGGCGCGTACCTGGCCGGCGATGCGCGATACCCGGAAGGTGCGCGCGTCGTTGCGATCCCGGTCGTGGCCGACGACGTACCAGCGGCCGCGATAGGTGACCACGCCCCAGGGCTCCAGGGTGCGGTCGACGTATGGCGCGCTCCGGTTGGGGCGGTGCGCGAACTGCACGGCGCGGCCGGAGTCGATGGCGGACAACAGAATTCCCAGAGCCTCCTCGGAACCACGCAGGCCCTGCGTGGTTCCGGTGGTGATCGCGACGCCGGCGTCGGACGCGTCGACGTCCACGCCGGCCGCCCGCAGCTTCAGCAGCGCGCTCTGTGTCGCGGTGACCATCTCCTGCGACTCCCACAGCTGGGTGGCGATCGCGACGACAGCTCTTTCGTCGCCGGTCAGCTCGACCGGCGGCAGCTCGTAGGCGGTGCGATTGATGCGGTACCCGTCGTTGACGTCCATCATCGAGGCGCGGCCGGTCTCCAGCGGGATGCCGAGGTCGCGCAGCTCGTTCTTGTCGCGTTCGAACATCCGGGAGAACGCCTCGTCGGTCGGCGGGTCCTGGTAGCCGGTGACGTTGGCCCGGATCTGCTCCGCCGACAGGTAGCTACGGGTGGACAGGAGCGCAATGACGAGGTTCATCAACCGCTCAACCTTGGACGTCGTCACGTCCAATAGACTAGGTGGTTAGCGTGGGCTGCCCGGCATTGGCGCGCCCGCCGCAAACCCGGCGGCGCGGCTCACATGCTGGCGATCAGCCGGTTCACCCGCTCGTCGACCGACCGGAACGGGTCCTTGCAGAGCACCGTGCGCTGCGCCTGATCGTTGAGCTTGAGGTGCACCCAGTCGACGGTGAAGTCGCGCCCGGCTTCCTGTGCGGCCGTGATGAATTCGCCGCGCAGCTTGGCCCGGGTGGTCTGCGGCGGGATGTTGACCGCCGCGTCGATGTCCTCGTCAGTGGTGATCCGGGCAGCCAACCCCTTGCGCTGCAACAGATCGAACACCCCGCGCCCGCGCTTGATGTCGTGGTAGGCCAGATCGAGCTGAGCGATCTTGGGGTCGGACAACTCCATGCTGTAGCGGTCCTGGTAGCGCTGGAACAACTTCCGCTTGATCACCCAGTCGATCTCGGTGTCGACCTTGGCGAAGTCCTGGCTCTCGACGGCGTCGAGCTGGCGGCCCCACAGGTCGACGACCTGCTCGAGCTGCACGTTGGGCTCCCGGGTCTGCAGGTAATCGACGGCGCGCGAATGGTATTCGCGCTGGATGTCCAGCGCCGAGGCCTGCCGCCCGCCCGCCAGCCGCACGGCCCGGCGTCCGGTCAGGTCGTGGCTGACCTCGCGGATCGCCCGAATCGGATTGTCCAGTGAGAAGTCCCGGAACGGGACGCCCGCTTCGATCATCTCGAGCACCAGCGAGGCGGAACCCACCTTGATCATGGTGGTGGCTTCGCACATGTTGGAGTCGCCGACGATGACGTGCAGCCGGCGGTACTTCTCCGCGTCGGCATGCGGCTCGTCGCGGGTGTTGATGATCGGCCGCGACCGGGTCGTGGCGCTGGAGACGCCCTCCCAGATGTGCTCGGCGCGCTGGCTCAGACAGAACGTCGCGGCCTTGGGCGTCTGCAGCACCTTGCCGGCACCGCAGATCAGCTGGCGCGTGACGAGGAACGGCAGCAGGACATCGGAGATGCGGGAGAACTCGCCGGCCCGCACGATCAGGTAGTTCTCGTGGCAGCCGTAGGAGTTGCCGGCCGAGTCGGTGTTGTTCTTGAACAGGTAGATGTCGCCGCCGATGCCTTCGTCGGCGAGCCGCTGCTCGGCGTCGACCAGCAGATCTTCGAGCACGCGCTCACCGGCGCGGTCGTGCGTGACCAGCTGAACGAGGTTGTCGCATTCGGCGGTCGCGTACTCGGGGTGGCTGCCCACGTCGAGATACAGGCGTGCGCCGTTTCGCAGGAAGACGTTGGAACTGCGCCCCCACGACACCACTCGCCGGAACAGATACCGCGCTACCTCGTCAGGGCTGAGCCGGCGGTGACCGTGGAAAGTGCAGGTCACGCCAAACTCGGTCTCGATTCCCATGATCCGTCGCTGCACACAATCGAGCTTACGGGTTGCGGTTGGGTATTAGGTGGGCAACAGGCCGGGCATCACCACGAGATACCGGCGGCCTGCCGGGCGGCCCGCACGAAGGCGGTCTTCGTGGTGTCGATTCCATCGAGATATCCCCCGACCAACGCAGCATCGCGCAGCAACACCAGCGACGCCGCGACCTGCTCTGGGTTCTCCCGCCCGGCGGCGGCTTCCTGCAACGCACCGCGAAACCAGCTGCGGTGTTGGGCGATGAGTTGCCGCACCGGGCTGTCCGCGGCGGGGTACTCGGCCGCCGCGTTGATGAATGGGCAGCCCCGCGTGTGGTACCGGGCGATGTCTTCGGCAATGCCGTCGATCACCGATTCGAGCAGGTCGGTGTCAGGTCCGGTGCTGGCCTCGGCGTCGCGGAAGTAGCCGCGGATCGTCGCGTCCTCGAGCGCCAGATACGCCTCGACAAGCCCTTCTTTGCCTTTGAAGTGCCGGTACATGGTGGCCCGGGTGACGCCCGCCTCGGCGAGGATGCGGTCGACACCAACGGTATGGATTCCCTCGCGATAGAACAGCTCGGCCGCGACGCGGAGCAAGCGCTCACGCGGGCGCAGGGCCGGTTCGGCGGTATCCATACCCCTAGCGTACTCCCGAGCTAGAACGTTCTTTCTGTTTTTGGGAACACATCGCGATCGACGGCGGTTAACACAGGCAGAACGACCGTTCTATCTACTTCAAGGAGACACCATGACCATCACCCCGAACGAACAGGCCGACATCGACCGCGCCAACCGCTCAGGACGGCAGCCCGTCGTGTTCGTGCACGGCTTGTGGCTGTTGCCGAACAGCTGGGACAACTGGCGGACGCTGTTCGAGGAGCAAGGCTTCGTCACGCTCGCCCCCGGGTGGCCGGACGACCCGGCGACGGTGATCGAAGCCCGTCGCGATCCGTCGGTGTTCGCACACAAGAGCGTCGGCGACATCACCGAGCACTACGCCGAGGTCATCGGCGCGCTCGACCGCAAGCCCATCGTCATCGGCCACTCGTTCGGCGGACTCATCACCCAGAAGCTGGCGGGCCTCGGACTGGCCGGGGTGGCGGTCGCCATCGATCCCGCGCCTTTCCGCGGCGTGCTGCCGCTGCCGATCTCGGCGCTGCGCTCGGCCTTCCCCGTGCTCGGCAACCCCCGCAACCGTGGCCGCGCAGTCGCCCTGAGCCCCAAGCAGTTCCGGTTCGGGTTCGCCAACGCGGTCTCAGAAGAAGAGTCGAGCCGCTTGTACGAGAACTACTCGGTCGCCGGCTCCGGTGTGCCGCTGTTCCAGGCCGCCACGGCCAACTTCAACCCGGGCACCGAGGCCAAGGTCGACGCCAAGAACCCGGAACGTGGTCCGCTGCTGATCATCTCCGGTGAAAAGGACAACACCGTGCCGTGGGCCATCGCCAATGCCTCCTACAAGCTGCAGAAGAAGAATGCGAATGTCACCGAGATCGTGGAAATACCGGGCCGCGGACACTCGCTGACCATCGACAGCGGATGGCGCGAGGTCGCCGACACGGCACTGAATTTCGTCCGGCGCTTCTGACCGCTCCCGGCCGGAAAACGGCTCCGTCCGCCACCCACAGTGGGTGGCGGACGGAGCCGGGCCGACTCGGCAGGATCAGAACGACGTGTCCAGGCCGCCTGCGGTCTGGTTGGCCTCGTCATGGTTGGAGAAATGCTCGCCCAACACGTACGACGAGTGCGGGTCGGTTCCATTGGGCACCAGCGGGTCGGTGTCGGCGCTGGCGATCGGCGCCAGCAGGAGGGCGCCGGCGATGCCGGCCACGGCCAGTCCGGGAGCGATGAACTTCATGGGGTTCTTCATGATCGGCGCTTTCTGTCGGAGTGCTCGTCCGTTTTCGGACTGACCCAATCGTCGGCTCCGACCAGGCAAAAGTCGCTACTGCGAGCACCCATTCCGTATTGCAGCCAGCCGGAAGACGCAGTTGGGCGCCAGCGCTGACGACAACAGGCGGAGGCATCGACGAACCTGATCGCATGATGATCAATCGACGGGCCATGCTCGGCGGGGCGGGCGCGATCGGCGTCGCGGCCATTGCCGGCGCGGGTGCCGACCGCGCGTTCTCATCCCCTCTGCCCCGCAACAACACTCAGGATGCAAACATGACCGACGACGCCGCCCGGTTCGGCGATCCCCGCCTCCCGGCCGAACTGAACACGGCCCAGCCACACATGTTCCACCTCGGCGCCCTGGCGCCCACCCAGTTCGAGGGCGGCACGCTGCGCCAGGCCTACGAAGGCAATTGGCCGATACTCACCGGGCAGGAGGCCAGCGTGGTGATGGTGACGCTGGAGCCCGGCGGCATCCGCGAACCGCATTGGCACCCCAGCGCCTGGGAGATCAACGTCATCACCGGCGGTGTGGCGACCTGGACCCTGCTCGATCCGCTGGGGCACGCCGAGCAGTTCGAGGCCAACGTCGGTGACGTGGTGTTCGCGCCACAGGGCTCACTGCACTACTTCGAGAACAAGGGCACCCAGAATCTGAGCCTGCTGATCGTGTTCAACGCCAGCACGCAAGAGGGCGAGGACGACATCGG
The DNA here is from genome assembly GCF_009729075.1 of Mycolicibacterium sp. CBMA 226. Lineage (GTDB taxonomy): Bacteria > Actinomycetota > Actinomycetes > Mycobacteriales > Mycobacteriaceae > Mycobacterium. The sequence goes on from NZ_VTGY01000007.1 coordinate 231,787, forward strand.
CATCGGCGCCTCCATCAGCAAGCTGCCACCCGACGTGCTGAGCGTCGTATTCGGTGTTCCCGCGGACACTTTCACCAAGTTCAAGAAGATCGACCAGTCGCTGACCATCGTCAAGCGGCCGACCAGCTGAGCCGCCTCACGCCAGCGACAGGAAGAGCTTCTCCAACTCGGCTTCGGTCATCGGGGCACGGCCCTCCTCGGCGTTACCGGTCAGGCATTCACGCAGGCCGGTGGCGACGATCTTGAACCCGGCACGGTCGAGCGCCTTCGACACCGCCGCGAGCTGCGTGACGACGTCCTTGCACTCCCGCCCCTGCTCGATCATCGAGATGACACCGGCCAACTGTCCCTGCGCCCGACGTAACCGGGCCAGAATGGCGGCCACGGCCTCTTCATCACCGACCATGTCGCACCTACCTTTCATTGGCTCTACAGCCGACCGCTATACCCCTCAGGGTATCAGCGATCGGTCGGCTGATCAGTCGCCCGGCGTGCGCGCCAAGATCGCCAGCAGCAGTTCGGCGCGGACCCGCGCGATCGCCAGATCGCAACCGAGCAGCGCCTCGGCGGTCTCGATGCGCTTGCGCATGGTGTGCCGGTGCACGCCGACCGCCGCGGCGGCAGATTCCCAGTGGCCGTTGGCTTCCAGGAATGCCCGCAGCGACGTCAGCAGTCCCGTCCCGAATTCGGCATCGTGGTCGAGGACCGGGGTCAGTACCGCCGCCCCGAGTGCAACCAGCACATCCCGGCTCTCCCCGAACGCGAGCAGCGCGCTGCCGGCGAGCGCGGAGAATTCGAGCGGCGGCCGGCCGCATTCCGCAACGGATGCCGCCAGCCGGGCGTTGTCGACGGCCTCGGCCAGTTTGGCCAGTGGCTGAATTCCGCTGAGCCCCATGCGAATGGTCCGGCGCAGTGACGCATCGACGCGGGCCACCAGCGCGACGGCGATCTCGTCGGCTTCCGCTCCCGGCAACAACACCGCCAGCCATTTGTCGGCGCAGTGCACAAATGCGGGATGGCCCGCCTGGTCCAGCTGATCCAGGATCGCCGCGCTCACCCTCTTCAGCAGATGCGCGGTGTCGGCGTCGGCGCTGGAGTCCGCATCGGCCTGCACGGCCAGCACCCTGATCCGGCCCCGCTGATCGGCGGCCTGGGACAGCTGCGCCCAGGCCGGCTCCAGGTTGGACTCGCCGGTGAGAATGAGACCCAGCGCCTGCTCGTTGAGTCGCTGCTGCGCCTCCCTCAAGCGCACCGGCTTCTCGAAATCCAACGCGAGCAACGAATTTGCGTGCCCCAGCAGCACCTGATCGACCGGGCTCAAGGCCGTTTCGCTGACCACGCCGAGCACTCCGTGCGAGCGACCACCGACGCGGATGGACTGCTGGGCGACGGTGACACCTTCGGCCAGCACCGCGACGGCCGACGCGGCACCGGGCTCGATGGCGTCGCGCACCAGGTTGACCGTGGTGACGTTGAGATTGCGTGGGTGGGACGCGATCACCGTCCCGGACGAATCCAGCACCACCACACTGGCCCGCAACGCCCGGCCCAGTTCGGCGGCGACCTCTTGCGGGCCGCCACTGACGACGGCCCGCGTGATCCGCGGCTGCGCGCGGGAGGCCCGCAGCACCGCGTCGTACTGCAATGCCGCGATGCGTGAGCTGACCCGCTGCACGATCGCGGCGAAGGGCGTCCGCAGGGGAACTTCCAACAGCGGCAGATCCAGTTCCTCGGCCGCGGACACCAATTCATCGGGTATCTCATCGAAAGTCAGACCGATACCGAATCCGACTCCGGCAACTCCACTTTCGTGCAGGAGTCGGAGATAGCGCCGCCGGTCACCCGCACCCGGCGGCAGACCGATGCCGGTGGTCAGCACCAGCTCGCCACCGGACATCCACTTGGCCGGGTCAGCCAACTCGGTGGTCAGGACCAAACTGATCTCGCGGCCGACGCCGCCGGCACCGCCGCGCAGCCGGATGCGCAGATCCGCTTGGTCCAGCACCCATCGCACCGGAACCGTCACCGGCATGAATGTACAGAATGTCGAAAAAGTCCGCCGAAAATCCCCGGATTGTCCGATGCTCGGGTGTGTGTCCTGGCGCACACTTGTGCAGCCAGTTGTCTGACCAACTTCACCCGAGGACGGCGCGATGTCGATCGAAACACTGCTGAACTACATTGACGGGCAATTCGTCGCGTCGTCATCGTCGGAAACAATCGACCTAATCAGCCCGGTCGACGAATCCGTCGTGGGACGTGCGCCGATCTCCAACCGTGCCGATGTGGACGCTGCAGTCACGGCCGCCGAACGCGCCTTCCAGACCTGGGGCCGCACCACTCCCGGTGACCGCCAGCAGGCGCTGCTCAAGCTCGCCGACGCCATCGAGGCACACGCCGACGAGATCGTCGAGGCCCAGTGCCGCAACACCGGCCAGCCCAAGGCCATCGTGCACGCCGAGGAGGCCATTGCCGGCGCGAACCAGCTCCGCTTCTTCGCCGGTGCGGCCCGAATGGTGCACGGCCTGTCCGCCGGCGAGTACCTGGAGGGCTACACCTCCTATGTCCGGCGCGAACCGATCGGCGTCGTCGGACAGGTGGCGCCGTGGAACTTCCCGTTCCTGATGGCCATCTGGAAGATCGGCCCGGCCCTGGCAACGGGTAACACCGTCGTCCTCAAGCCCAGCGACACCACCCCGGAGAGCACCCTGGTCCTGGCGCGGCTCAGCAAGGGCATTCTGCCCGACGGCGTCTTCAACGTGATCCTGGGCACCGGTGAGACCGGCGCGGCGTTGGTGGAACACCCTGTGCCGGGCCTGGTTTCGATCACCGGCTCGGTGCGGGCCGGTATCGCCGTCGCGGAGTCGGCAGCCAAGCAGCTCAAGCGCAGCCACCTGGAACTGGGCGGTAAGGCGCCGGTCGTCGTCTTCCCCGACGTCGACATCGCCAAGGCCGCTGCCGGTATCGCCGAGGGCGGCTGTTTCAACGCCGGCCAGGACTGTACGGCGGCCACCCGCGTGATCGTGCACGAATCCATCCACGACGAGTTCGTCGCCGCGCTCGCGGCGGCGGCGCAGAACCTGCGCCCCGGCCTGCCCGATGACCCGGACGCGTTCTACGGGCCGCTGAACAACGTCAACCACTTCAACACGGTGATCAAGAAACTCGAGAACCTGCCGCCACACGCCACCGTGGTCACCGGCGGGAAGCGCCTCGGCGACAAGGGTTTCTACCTTGAGCCCACGATCATCAGCGGTGTCCGGCAGGACGACGAGATCGTCCAGGAGGAGACCTTCGCCCCCGTCATCACCGTCCAGCCGTTCTCGACCGACGAAGAGGCCATCGAACTCGCCAACGGCGTACGTTTCGCGCTGGCGTCCAGCGTGTGGACCAAGGATCACGCCACCGCCGAGAAGTTCACCCGCGCACTCGATTTCGGGTGTGTCTGGATCAACTGCCACATCATGCTGACCGCCGAGATGCCCCACGGCGGCTTCAAGCAGTCCGGCTACGGCAAGGACCTGTCGATCTACGGCGTCGAGGACTACACCCGGATCAAGCACGTCATGAGTGCGCACGACTGATCCGTTCGCCCCTCTCGCCCCACCGACTCGACCCGCCTTGCCGACAGGAGCTTCACCGATGACCGACACCTTCCATCCCCTCGACCCGCTGACCGCACCCGAATTCGCCAAGGTCGCCGAGGTTCTCGCGACCACGCACGGTGTCGGGGACGGCTGGCGGTACACCTCCATCGAGATGGTGGAACCGGCCAAGGCCGAGGTGGCCGCGTTCGATGCCACCGGCGCAGTGCCGGACCGGCGCGCCCTGGCGACGGTGCTCGACACCTCGAACAACCGCACCTACAAGAGCGTGCTGTCGTTGACGGACGAGTCGGTGCTGTCGTGGGACCACATCCCGGGTGTGCAGCCGAACTTCACCGTCGATGAGTGGGAAGAGGCCGACGAGGTGCTGCGCAAGCACCCGGAAGTCATTGCGGCCCTGGCGAAGCGCGGCATCACCGACATGGACCTGGTGTTCATGGATACCTGGACCTACGGCGAGGTGGTGATGCCCGAGAAGTACAAGGACCGCCGCCTGGGCTGGACCGACACCTGGGTACGGGCCGCCGACGGTGCCAACCCCTACGCCGGCCCGGTCAACGGCTTGCACTGTGTCATCGACATGAACACCATGGAGTTGCTGGAGATCGAGGACACCTTCACCGTCGACCGGCCGGAGATGATGGGTGAGTATGTGCCGCAGCACATTCCCGAGCGCATCCGCAAAGCGAGCACCCGGGAACCGCTGCAGCCGCTGAACATCACTCAGCCCGAAGGTGTTTCGTTCACCCTCGAGGGCAATCTGCTGAAGTGGCAGAACTGGTCGCTGCGCGTCGGCTTCAACTACCGCGAGGGCATGACGCTGCACGCGGTGAGCTACAACGACAACGGCAACGTGCGGTCGGTGGCCAACCGCATGTCGTTCGCCGAGATGATGGTCCCCTACCGCGACCACTGCGTCGATCATTACCGCCGAACGGCTTTCGACATCGGCGAGTGGGGCATCGGCTTCATGACCACCTCGCTGGAGCTGGGCTGTGACTGTCTCGGCGAAATCCGGTACCTGGACGCCGTATTGCACAACAGCAAGGGCGAGCCGTACACCATCAAGAACGCCATCTGCATCCACGAAGAAGACAACGCCGTGCTGTGGAAGCACGTCGACCACCACCACGGCGCCGAGGTGCGCCGCATGCGCCGCCTCACCGTGTCATTCCACGTCACCGTCGCCAACTACGAGTACCTCACCTACTGGCGGTTCTACCAGGACGGCAACATCGAATGTGAGGTCCGCGCAACGGGAATCATGGTGGTGAGCAACTTCCCCGAGGGCCAGGCCCACCCGCACGGCACGCTCGTCGACCACCGCACCTACGCGCCGTACCACCAGCACTTCCTCGTCGCCCGCCTCGACCTCGACGTCGACGGCACCGAGAACACGGTGTACGCGAGCGAGACCGAGGTCGAACCGATGGGACCGGACAACCCCTACGGGCTGTCGCTGCGCCAGCGCAACACTCCGCTGCGCACGGAAGCCGAGGGCAAGCAGGACATGAACTTCCAGACTCAGCGGGCGTGGAAGGTCGTCAACGACAACGTCCGCAACGGCATCGGCACCGCGCCGGCCTACAAGCTGGTCCCCGGCGGCGCCTTCCCGGCCATGTTCGACCCGAACTCCCCGGTCCTGGCCCGCTGCCGGGCCATCGAGCACACCGTGTGGGTCACTCCCAACTCCCCCGATGAGCGCTGGCCCGCAGGCGAATTCGTCACGCAGAGCAAGGAAGACACCGGCCTGCCGATGTGGACCGAGGCGAACCGCTCGATCGAGAACACCGACGTGGTGCTCTGGTACGTGTTCGGCATCCACCACATCACCCGGCCGGAAGACTGGCCGATCATGCCGGCGGACACCGTCAGCTTCTGGCTGAAGCCTGTCGGCTTCTTCGACCGCAACCCCTCGATCGACGTGGCACCGACACCGCCGAAGGCCTGCCACATGTCCACCAACTGTGAAGAAAGCTAGCCCGTGAGCACCCCACGAATCGCCGTCGCATACCTCGCGACACCCGGCGGTGACGACGCCGTCGCCGTCGGCGAGCAGATCGCCCGTACCCTCGGCGCAGAGATCGATCTGTGCATGGTGCTGCCCAGCGACCGGTCGGCGCTCTCGACCACGCCCGGCGGCATTCTGCAGCGCGAAGCCGAAAGCTGGCTCGCCGCAGCCGCCGCCGGAGTCTCCAGCGACCTCAAGGTGACCACCCATCTGCGTTTCGACGAGTCCAGCACCGCCGGCCTGATCGCGGCGGCCGAAGCTGCCGGGGCCGAGGCCCTCGTGGTCGGCGGCGCCGGCGGCGGTATCGCCGGCTCGTTGTCGCTGGGTTCGGTGGTCAACGACCTGGTTCACGCGTCACCGATTCCGGTGGTCATCGCACCCCGCGGTGCCCGTCTGAAGCGCAACGAGCGCATCCGGGAAGTCACCTGCGCGGTCGGCACCCGACCGGGAGCCAAGCTGCTCCTGGACTCCGCCCTGCGGCTCTGCCGGGACACCGAGACGCCGCTGCGCCTGGTGTCACTGGTCGCCGTCGACGACGCCGACGACCTGGAACTGGCTCAGCAGCACGCCCACAACGCGTTCGACCAAGCGAAAGCATTCCTGCCGGAAGGCATTCCGGTCAACTCGCGTGTAGCCACCGGCGCCGGCGTCGAGGACGCCATCAACAAACTCGGCTGGCATGACGGAGACGTGATCATGGTCGGGTCCAGCCGGCTCGCACAGCCCCGCCGGCTCTTCCTGGGATCGACCGCGGCAAAAATGCTGCGCGTCCTGCAGGTCCCGATGATCGTGGTTCCGAAAGATGAAGGGGCTGATAATGACTGAACAACTGGCCGATTCCGACCTCGCTCGGATAGAGCGGGAAGAAGGCCTCGTCGCCAAGGGCCTCGCCGCAGGCAGAATCGGCACGTTCACCGGAGCCATCCTCGGTATCTCCACCGTGGCACCGGGCTACACGCTCACCGCCAGCATCGGCCTGATCGTCGCGGCAGTGGGCCTCAAGATGCCGGCCATCCTGATCGCCGGCTTCATCCCCATGTTCCTGACCGCCTACGCGTACCGCGAACTGAACTCGCGGGCACCCGACTGCGGCGCGTCGTTCACCTGGTCCACCAAGGCTTTCGGCCCGTACGTCGGTTGGATGTGCGGCTGGGGCATGGTGATCGCCACCATCATCGTGCTGTCCAACCTGGCTTCGATCGGTGTCCAGTTCGGTTACGAGTTCCTGGGCAAGGTGTTCCACAACGAGAAGCTCGCCACGATCTCGACCGACAATGTCGCGGTCAACATCGGTTCCACCGTGGCGCTGCTGGCCATCGCCACCTACATCTCCTGCCGCGGCATCACGACCAGCGAGAAGGTGCAGTACGTGCTGGTCGGCTTCCAGATGATCGTGCTGATCACGTTCTCGATCGTCGCGATCGTGCGGTCGGGCGGCGTCGAAGGACACCTGAGCTTCGACATCGACTGGCTCGACCCGTTCACCGGACTGACGATGAGCGCCTTCGTGATCGGCCTCATCGGTTCCATCTTCGCGTTCTGGGGCTGGGACACCTGTCTGACGCTCGGCGAGGAATGCAAGGACCCGACCAAGGTGCCCGGGCGCGCGGGATTGCTCTGCGTCCTGTCGATCCTGCTGACGTATCTTCTGGTGGCGGTCGCCGTGATGATGTACGCCGGTATGGGTGACACCGGCCTCGGACTGGGCAATAAGGACAACGCGGCCAACGTCTTCGGCGCGCTGGCGTACCCGGTACTCGGTGATTGGGGCGGGCCGCTGCTCCTGCTGGCGGTGTTCGCCTCGTCGATCGCCAGTCTGCAGACCACGGTCCTGCCGGCCGCCCGCACCATGCTGGCGATGGGCACCTACGGCGCCTTCCCCAAGCGGTTCGCCAGCGTGAGCCCGCGCACGTTGTCGCCGGTGTTCAGCACCGTCGTCGCGGGTGTCGTCACCGCCGCCTTCTACACCATCGTGACGCTGCTGTCCGAACGCACGTTGCTGGATACCATTGCCGCCCTTGGCATCATGATCTGCTGGTACTACGGCATCACGGCATTCGCCTGTGTCTGGTTCTTCCGCAAGGAACTGTTCCTCAACGCACACAACGTCATCTACAAGCTGGTGTTCCCGCTGCTCGGTGGCGTCATGCTGCTGTCCGTCTTCGTCAAATCGGTGCTTGTCAGCATGGATCCGACGGCCAGCGGCAGCGGCGCGGAGATCGGCGGCATCGGCCTGGTGTTCTACCTGGGCTTCGGCATCCTGCTCTTCGGCGCCGTCCTGATGTTCGTCATGCGCGCATCCCAGCCGGCGTACTTCCGCGGCGAGACGCTGACGATGGATACTCCCCCGCTCCCGTGAGCGGATTCGACGCGCCCCGTCATGCTTCGGCATGACGGGGCGTGTTCGTGTGTGGGCGACTGCCCTGCGCCGTTGACCCTGCAGCCTGGGCGCAAAAGATCGAGTGGCTGTGTGCGTGGACGCAGAGCCAACGCCCGAGCCGGCCGCATCTACGTTCACCCTGCAACCTGGGCACAAGATTCTCTCGCCGGGGTCCCGTCGCTAGCTGACCAATGCCGAGATCAGCGCACGCCCGGCCTTCGACTGGATGCGGGTCCGCAGTCGGTACCAACGGTCGGTGGTCCGTATAGGCGAGGTCGCCGTTTGTGCGTCGAGCCGCAGCAGCGTGTCGGCCGCACCGTGAGCGAACCATTCCAGTTCGTCGCCGGAGAGACCGCACCGCGCCAGGAACTCGGTGCCGGCGAAACTGTCCTGAAACGGGTGATCCACCGAGAACATCAGGTTGCCCAGCCCCAACATCGCACGGGCACAATCGAATACCGGCACATCGAAGACGCCGCTGCTCGTAACGTACACATTTTGACGCAGGTAATACCCGACGGTCTGCCGCATCCCCGTGCGACTGCCATCCGGCAGCAGCCAATCGGCCATCGTCATGCCAAGGTTCAATCGAGTGACGCAGAACGGCAGCAGTTCGCCCATGTGCCCGACGATGACTTTCAGATCCGGATGTCGGTCGAAGACGCCGGCAGTGATCAGCCGCAGCAGGTGTGTCCCCGTCTCCACCGGCCAGCCCCAAGTCGGCACCAGCGTCGTCTCGAACGGCGCGTAATACGTATCGGCCACCGCCGGTGGTGGGTCGGTCGGGTGGAGGTAAATGGGTACACCGAGGCCCGCCGCGGCGGTCAGCAGCACGTCGTAGGCGGGGTCGTCGAGATAGCGGCCGTTCGTGTGACCGTTGATGAGGGTGCCACGCAGACCGAGTTCGCGCACGGCACGTTCGAGTTCGGCAGCAGACGCCGCCGGCGACTGCGTGGGCAGCATCGCGAAACCCGCAAAGCGCGCCGGATGGCTGCGCACCACGTCGGCCAGCCAGTCGTTGACTTCCCGGCAGACTTCGACCGCAAGATCGGACCGATCATCGGCCAGCACCTGGATCCCCGGTTGGACGTGCGAAAGTACCTGCACATCAATACCTGCCGCGTCCATGAGGCGAATGCGTTCGGGCCCGACGTCCGCGAGCCTGGTCCGAACCGGCGCGTACCGCCGTTGCAGTTCCGCCGGAAACAGCTCCCACACTCGTGGATGCAGGAACGCTTCCTCGAGTGCCACCACCCGGGACGCCACCCGGCTCATGTCGGTTCGTCCCCGTAGGCCTGAGTCAGATAGAGATCCGCCAGCCTGCCGAAGATGGGAACACACTTGGCCGCAGCGCGTTTCACCGCAGCGGTGCCGGGCGCTATCGGTGCTTCGAATGCCCGGCGAATAGTGTCGCCGAGACAATCGGCCTTGTGCTCCAGGTCCAACTCGACTGTCGGCGGCAGGAACGGCTCGGCCGCGAAGAATCCGAAGACAATGGTGGGCAATGCGTAGTCGAGTGCGTCGTGGTCCAGACCGGGACGCAACATGTCTTCAGCAGCGAGCACACCGTAGTAATCACCATTGATCTGGCGCTTGATCTCTTCGATTCGCACATGGCTGTCGGCATGCAGAAAGGCGTCCAGGGTGTCGGCGTCGCGGGTGTAGAGCGCCCGCACGACGGGCCTGTTCATCGCTTCGATGAACAGTCGGCGGTAATGACGGTGCAGCGAGACTTCAGCGGGATCTTGTTGTTGCCCAGCGATGATCGCGGCGGTCATTGCCGCTGCCTCCCGTGCGCTGACCGCTTGGAACAGCTGCTCGCGCGACCGCCAGTGCAGATAGATGGTGCCTTTGCCCACGCCTGCTTTGCGAGCGACCTCGTCGATGGTCACCCGCCGGTAGCCCCAGCGCAGCAGCAGTTCATGCGCGGCGTCCAAAATCCGGTCGGCACGTGCCGTCCGCGCCGAGCCCACGTCTTCGCCCATATTGACACCTCCATCGGTGGCCAGATAACGAATGTGGTCATCAGTCCCCGAGTTCCGCCGCGGAGATCCGGCGACAATATCGAGGAGTGGTTCGCGACGTCGGGGGCGGACTGCGAGGGGCACCCTCACCCGGTTTCGGGTTTGGTCGCGGTGACCGCGATCGTTCGAATCATCGGCGCGCCCCACCAGCCGCGCCACCCGAGGCTCCGGCGGCGTACGCCGATCATCCCGAGTTCGCGGAGGCGCCGGCCGTACAGCCTGGTGAACCCGATATCGGCGATCGCCACCCGCCCACCCGGGCGCAGTACCCGCACCACTTCATCGATTGCCTTCAGCCGCAATGCGTTACCCGGCAGGTTGTGGATGGCGAGGCTGCTGACGATCAGATCGAATGCCGCGTCGTCGAACTGCAGGTCCGTCATATCGCGGGTGTAGACCTCCACTCGGTCGGCGACTCCCTCGGCGACAGCATTGGACAGCGTGGCCTCGAAGCAGTTGCCGGTTTGGTCGGCACGCCAGATATCCACTCCCACCGCCGTTCCGCGCGGCAGCAGCTTGGCCACTGCGGTCAGCACGGCGCCGCGACCGCAGCCGACATCGAGCACCCGCTCATCGCCGCGCAGCTGCAACGACGTCAGCAGATCGGCCCAGATCTCAAACTTGCCACGCAGCGTGAATCGCCGGATTCCGATGCCGGCGCCGATCAGGGCCGCGGCCATCACGCTCGCCGCCGAGCCTGACCGGATTCGACCTCTACGTATTCGGCGGATGGCACCGTGAACCGCGGCCAGGCAGACGGCCAGGTAGACAACAAGTAGCCCAGGCGCTGGGATCAGGCGGTAGTCGCCGTCGACCCCGTAGTTTCCCTGCGGCCGGGCCAGCTGGTTGTTCGCAATGGTCATGGTGACCTCCTCTGCGACCGCGGCGAGCCATTGTCGACAGGCGTGACCATAATTCGAATTTAGTCATCAGTCAATGCCTTGACGATCGGAGCGCGGCAGACACCGCGCCGAAAGGGCGCAGCAGAGGTCGAAAGCGCGCAGCGCAGAAGGAACCGCCGCAGGCGCGCCGAAATGGCGCGTGGGCCGATTATCAAATCGACAATCTGGACATGGTCATCGCCGCTCGAACGGCCAAGAATCAGCAGTACACAAGCCGTTCGATCACCAGGAGCTACCGATGACCGACATCACCTATCGACTGGCGCAGAAGCGCAACATCGTCACCGCGCTGCCCGGTCCGCGATCGGCCGAGATGTCGGCGCGCCGGCAGGCCGCCGTGGCGGCCGGCGTCAGCTCCTCGGCCTCGGTCTACGCCGCAGACGCCGACGGTGGCGTCATCGTCGACATCGACGGCAACTCGCTCATCGACCTGGGTTCGGGCATCGCCGTCACCAGCGTCGGCGCCTCGCATCCCGCGGTCGCCGCGGCGGTCGCCCAGCAGGCATCCCGCTTCACCCACACCTGTTTCATGATCACCCCGTACGAGGGCTATGTAGAACTCGCCGAGCGGCTCAATGCCATGACCCCCGGCGATCACGAGAAGCGCACCGCATTCTTCAACTCCGGTTCGGAAGCAGTCGAGAACGCCGTCAAGGTGGCGCGGCTCGCCACGGGCCGGCAGGCCGTGGTCGCCTTCGACCACGCCTACCACGGCCGCACCAACATGACCATGGCGCTGACCGCAAAGGCCATGCCCTACAAGAGCCAGTTCGGTCCGTTCGCCCCCGAGGTCTACCGCATGCCGGCCTCGTACCCGTATCGCGACGGACTGACCGGCGAGGCCGCCGCCAAGGCCGCCATCAGCCGCATCGAGACCCAGATCGGCGCGGCGTCGCTCGCCGCGGTGATCATCGAGCCCGTACAGGGCGAAGGCGGATTCATCGTGCCCGCGCCGGGATTCCTTGCCACCCTTGTTGATTGGTGCAAGGCCAACGGCGTGGTGTTCATCGCCGACGAGGTGCAGACGGGCTTCGCCCGCACCGGGGCCTGGTTCGCCTCCGAGCACGACGGCATCGTCCCCGACATCATCACCATGGCCAAGGGCATCGCCGGCGGTATGCCGCTCGCCGCCATCACCGGTCGCGCCGACCTGCTGGACGCGGTGCACCCCGGCGGCCTGGGCGGCACCTACGGCGGTAACCCCGTCGCCTGCGCCGCGGCGCTCGCCACACTCGACGCCATGGCCGAAATGGATCTGCCCGCGCGCGCCCGCGCCATCGAAGCCTCGGTGCTGCCGAAATTGCAGGCCCTCAGCGACACCGGAGTCATCGGCGACGTCCGCGGCCGCGGCGGCATGCTGGCCATCGAGATCGTCAAACCGGGAACCAAGGAACCGGATCCGGTCCTCACGAAAGCCATTGCGGCAGAGGCATTCAAGCGCGGTGTCGTCATCCTGACCTGCGGCTCGTACGGCAACATCATCCGACTGCTCCCGCCGCTGGTGATCAGCGACGAACTGCTCGATGAGGGCATCGCCGTCCTGGGCGACATCGTGCGCGAATTGGCGGCAGCCCGATGATCGACCGCACCACGCTGCTGGAGTCCATGCCCACCGAGCTGTGGCTCGGCGGCCTGCAGGTACCCGCGTCCACGGGCGCACGTTTTGCCGTGCATGACCCGGCCACGGATGCCGTGCTCATCGAGGTTGCAGACGCCTCGCCCGCCGACGGTGCCCGCGCCCTCGACGAGGCGGTTGCCGCACAGTCGTCATGGGCCGCCACCCCGGCACGTGAACGCGCCGAAATCCTGCGACGCGCGTGGGAACTCGTCATGGAGCGCCGCGACGACTTCGCCCTCACCATGACGCTGGAAATGGGAAAGCCGTTGGCGGAGAGCCAGGGTGAGGTGAACTACGGCGGCGAGTTCCTGCGCTGGTTCGCCGAAGAGGCGGTCCGGATCAATGGCCGCTACACGCCGTCGCCCACCGGCAGCGGCCGCATCCTGGTGACCAAGCAGCCCGTCGGCCCGACCCTCGCGATCACGCCGTGGAACTTCCCGCTGGCCATGGGCACCCGCAAGATCGGCCCGGCGCTGGCGGCCGGTTGCACCATGATCGTCAAGCCCGCCGCGGAGACGCCGCTGACCATGCTGCTACTGGGCCAGGTGTTCGCCGACGCCGGCCTTCCTGCCGGCGTGCTGTCGATCCTGCCGACCACCGACGCCGCCGGGCTGACCGGGCCGCTGCTGGCGGACCCGCGCCTGCGCAAGCTGACGTTCACCGGTTCCACCGGTGTCGGCCGAAAGCTGTTGGCGCAGTCCGCAGACCGAGTGCTGCGCACCTCGATGGAGCTCGGCGGCAACGCCCCGTTCGTGGTGTTCGACGACGCCGATCTGGACGCCGCGGTCGACGGTGCGATGGCCGCGAAGATGCGCAACATGGGCGAGGCGTGTACCGCCGCCAACCGCATCCACGTCGACAACGCAGTCCGCGCAGAGTTCACCGAGAAGCTCGCCGCCCGCATGGCGGCGCTGGCCACCGGTCCGGGCGACCAGGCCGGCACCCAGGTCGGTCCACTGATCACCGCAAAGCAGCGCGCGACGGTCGACGAACTCGTGCAGGACGCCGTGAGCAAGGGCGCCACGGTGGCCACCGGCGGCAAACCCGTTGAAGGCGAAGGCTTCTTCTACCCGCCGACGGTGCTCGCCGACGTGACGGCCGATGCCCGGCTGCTGCGCGAGGAGATCTTCGGGCCGGTCGCCGCGATCATCGGATTCGACGGCGAGCAGGCCGGCATCGACGCCGCGAACGACACCGAATACGGCCTGGCGGCCTACGTCTACACACAGGGCCTGGACCGTGCGCTGCGGGTCGCCGAGGCGGTCGAGGCCGGCATGGTGGGCGTCAACCGCGGCGTCATCTCCGATGTGGCCGCGCCGTTCGGCGGCATCAAGGAATCCGGCATCGGTCGCGAAGCCGGCAGTGAGGGCATCGAAGAATACCTCGAGACCAAGTACATCGCCCTTCAGTAGTCGCGCTGCAACAACTTTCCGCCTTCCCCTCCGCCAAACACACAGACCCCCAAGTAAATAGACCGGAGTAGTCCTCCCCATGCAGAATTCCGCTGTCCGGGTGTCTTTCGACGCCGACGGGCTGAACAACCACGCCCAAATCCAGTGGCCCGGGCACCCGCCGCTGCTGGCCGACGTCTGCGCGATGTTCGAGTCCTTCGGCCTGCGCGTCGCCTCCTATCACCACTCCGACGACGCCGGGCACTTCTACGAATTCGGTGATCTGTCGCTGTCCGAATCGACACGCGACCTGGTCGCGCAGGCGTGCGAGGCCGCCATCGCCGGGCGCTGGACCGTCGACCGGTACGCGATGCTCATCGCGGCAGCCGGCATAGACTGGCGCCGGGCGGTGCTGATCCGCGCGGCGTGCCGGTTCGTCCGGCAGACGGGGCTGGGGTTCTCCGAGGACTACATCATCGAATCCCTGGTCGCCGCGCCCGGTTTCGTCAACGCGCTGTTGGCCCTTTTCGATGCGCGGTTCAACCCGGACGCCACGGCAGACATCGAGCAGGCGGACCGCGAGGTCGCCGGCCTGGTGGATGCCGCGACCTCGCTCGACGACGATCGGATCCGGCGGGCGCTGCACGCCTTCGTCGCAGCGACGTTGCGCACCAACTGGTTCCAGGTCGGACGCGACGGCCAACCCAAGGAGTACGTGTCGTTCAAGATCGACTCGTCCCGGCTGTCGATCACCGGACCCGTCGTGCCTTATCGCGAGATCTTCGTGCACTCCGACACCGTCGAGGGCGTGCACCTGCGCAGTGGCGCGATCGCCCGCGGCGGTCTGCGCTGGTCCAACCGCGCCGAAGACTTCCGCACCGAGGTCCTGGGACTGATGAAGACGCAGGCCGTGAAGAACGCCCCGATCGTGCCTACCGGCGCCAAGGGTGCCTTCGTCTTGCGTTCTGCCACTGTCGATCCCGCTGACGGCTACCGCACCTTCATCCGCGGTCTGCTCGACGTCACCGACAACATCGTCGACGGCACCGTCCGCCACCCGAGCCGCGCCGTGTGCGCCGACGGCGACGACGCCTACCTCGTCGTGGCCGCGGACAAGGGCACCGCCACGTTCTCGGACCTGGCCAATTCCATTGCCGCCGAATACGACTTCTGGTTGGGCGACGCCTTCGCCTCGGGTGGGTCGGCCGGATACGACCACAAGGCCATGGGCATCACCGCCCGCGGCGCCTGGCTGTCGGTACGCCGGCACTTCGCCGAGGCCGGTCATGACATCGACGTCGAACCGTTCACCGTCGCCGGCATCGGCGACATGTCGGGTGACGTATTCGGCAACGGAATGCTGTTGTCCCGCAACATCAAGCTGGTCGCCGCGTTCGACCACCGGCACATCTTCCTCGATCCGAATCCCGACCCGGAGTCGTCTTTCGTCGAGCGCGAGCGCCTCTTCCGGCTCCCCCGGTCCAGCTGGCAGGACTACAACTCGGCACTGATCTCGTCGGGCGGCGGGGTGTGGTCCCGCACCGCGAAGTCGATTCCGCTGTCGGATCAGACCCGCGCCCGCCTGGGCATCACAGCCACAGAATGCACGCCTGACGAGCTGATCAGCGCCGTGCTGCGGGCACCGGTCGACCTGCTGTGGAACGGCGGCGTCGGCACCTACGTCCGCGCCGACGACGAGACCGACGCCGACGCCCAGGACAAGGCCAACGACCGCGTGCGCGTCACCGCATCGCAGTTGCGCTGCAAGGTGATCGGCGAAGGCGGCAACCTCGGCCTGACGCAGCAGGCGCGTATCGCGTTCGCGCTGAACGGCGGCCGCATCAACGCCGACTTCATCGACAACGCCGCCGGAGTCGCCACCTCGGACCTCGAAGTCAACCTCAAGATCGCGCTTGACTCCGGCAATATCGCCACCGCACAACGCAATGCGCTGCTGGCCGGAGCCACCGACGACGTCGCCGCGCGGGTGCTCGCCGACAACGCCGACCAGATTCTCGCGATCAGCATGGCCGCCGCCGAGGCCGGCACGCTGTTGGAGCGGCACGTCCGGCTCATCGGCAACCTGCGGGACGAGGCCGGGGTCGACCCCGACGTCGAAGGGCTGCCGTCCAAGCAGGAACTGGACCGTCGTCGCCTCGTCGGGCTCGGGCTCACCCGCCCCGAGATCGCCGTGCTACTGGCGCAATCCAAGAACCTGGTGTCGCAGGAACTGTTGGCCTCCGAGGTGCCGGATCACGAGATGTTCGTCGGGCGCCTGGAGCAGTACTTCCCGGCCACGATCGCCGAGCATGCGCACACAGAGATCGCGAACCACCCACTGCGCCGCGAGATCGTCGCGACCTCGGTGGCGGGTGAGCTGATCAACCGGGTGGGTCCCGGCACCATCTACCGCATGCAGGAGCGGCTGTCGGTGAGCACCTCCGACGTGGCGATGGCCTATGCCACGGTACGTGACATCCTCGATCTCGACACCCTGTGGTCCGACGTGCTGATCGGGAAAACCGATGAGGGGCAGCGTATTCAAGCGCTGCTGGAGATTCGCGAGTTGATCGAGCATCTGACGTCGTGGGTGGTGCGCAACGGCGCGGGCAACCGCGACCGGGTGAGCGCCGCGGTGACCCGCTTGATGGCCGTCAGCTCTTCTTGAGTTCTTCGGCGAACATCACGATGATGCCGCTGGGACCGCGGACGTACGTCAGCTTGTAGATGTCCTCGTAGGTCGCCACGCCACGGAGTGGGTGACACCCGTGGCGGGCGGCGATCTCGAGGGCCGCGTCGATGTCGTCGACCGAGAACGCCACGCGGTGCATCCCAATATCGTTGGGGCGGGTGGGTTCCGACTCGTTCGCCGCGGGATGGATGTACTCGAACAGCTCGATGCGGCCGTGACCGTCCGGCGTCTCGAGCATCGCGA
The DNA here is from genome assembly GCF_009729075.1 of Mycolicibacterium sp. CBMA 226. Lineage (GTDB taxonomy): Bacteria > Actinomycetota > Actinomycetes > Mycobacteriales > Mycobacteriaceae > Mycobacterium. The sequence goes on from NZ_VTGY01000007.1 coordinate 248,653, forward strand.
TGTTGGCGTGATTGCCGTCGAGGCCCACGGCGGTGTCGGTCCACTCGCCGCTGACGGTGGCACGGCCGACGACCGTGAGGCCGAGGTCGGTGAAGAACGCGATGGTAGCGTCGAGATCGCGCACGGCGATGCCGACGTTCTCGAGTTTGATGGCCATGCCGGGCATGCTACCGAGCACTCGCTATCGGTGCGGTTGTTCGAATTGTCGCAACGAAATCTCAAGTGCCGCATCGACCCGCGCTCGTTCACCGGTCAGCATCAAGTCGAGTTGCAGGCCGCGAAACTGCGCCAGCAGGAGGGTTGCCAGCGCCCGCGCATCCTGTCGGTTCCAGCCACCTGCAGCGACGATACGTTCGGAGATCAACGCGACCCAACCGTGGATCATCGACTCGGTTAGCCGCTTGTCCCCCAGGCTGCGGCTGCCGAACAGCTCGAACAGCAACCGGAATTGACGCTGCTCGCGTGGCTCGCACAGCCTGAGCCACAAGGCCCTTGCCAAGTCGGCGACGGAATAGCCGGGCGACAGGTCGATCTCGCCGGCCAGCCGCGTCTCGAAGTCGGCGCGAATATGCTCCGTCACTTCGAGCACCAACTCATCTTTCGACGCGAAGTGTCTGAGCAGCGTCGCATGGGTGACACCGAGTGCTTCGGCCAGCCGCCGCAATGACAGGTCGGCCAGGCCGTTGTCGAGCACGTACTCGGCCGCGGCGCCGAGCAGCTCCGGACGGCGGTGCTGAAATCGTGCCGTACGTCCATCGATACGCGGTGGTTCGCTGTCCATCGGTTGCTCCTCCCCCACATCTGTACACGCAACCGATTTATACGTACCATCTGGTACGCGTACCTCTTGGTGCGTCTATAGGAGGTTACTACGGTGTCACGTCGTCCCGCCGCTGCCGCGGCATTCACCGTGCGCTATCTGGCGCGCAAGATGTTCGCTCCGAACCGTCCCGCATCATTGGCCGAAATCGGCCTGTTCACCGGCGCGCCACAGCACGAGACCTTCATGCGGATCGATGAACTGGCGCCGGTCCGGCGGATGCCCGCGTCCACCAACCCGGCCCCGTGGCCGGCCGGGCCGCCCCTGTCGCTGCCCGCGTCATATGCGTTCGATGGCCGGACGAAGACCACCGAGCAATTCTTGCTCGACACCGATACCGCAGCCCTGCTGGTGATCGTGGACGGACAAGTCCGATATGAGCGGTATCTCCTCACCGGCGGCCCGAGGGTCAACTGGTTGTCGATGTCGGTGGCCAAGAGCTTCATCTCTGCCCTCGTCGGAATCGCCGTGGACGAAGGACACATCCCCGACATCGACGCCGCGATCAGTGACTACGTGCCCGTCGATCCAGGATCCGCCTACGACGGTGTCTCGATCCGCAACGTGCTGCAGATGTTCTCCGGGGCCCGGTGGAACGAGGACTACAACGATCCTTCCTCGGACGTCCACCAACTCACACAGGCCATGATGGGTCGACGCGGTGGACTGGACGGTTTCGTTGCCCGGATGTCCACGGAAAGCGCACCGGGCACGGTGTGCCGCTACAACTCCGGCGAGACCCAGATTCTGGGCGCGCTGATCGCTCACGCCGTCGGTCGGAGTGTGTCGGAATACATGACCGACAAACTCGTCGGACCGCTCGGATTCGAGTCGCCGAGTTTCTGGGTCACCGATCTGCTCGGCACCGAAATGTCCTATGCCGGACTCAATCTCACCGCCCGTGACTTTGCCAGGCTCGGCGAGCTGTACCGCAACAACGGAATGTGGCAGGGCCGGCAGATCGTTTCCGCGGAGTGGGTCCGGGCCTCGACGACCATCGACTCACCCATCCGCGAACCCGGCCGACCGATCGTCGGTGACCACGGCATCGACCTCGGCTACGGATACCAGTGGTGGATACCCGCCGGCGACAAAGGCGATTTCAGTGCCATCGGCGTACTCAACCAGCTGGTGTACGTCAACCCCGCCCGGGCGACCACCATCGTCAAGCTGTCGGCCAATCGCCGCTACGGGACCTCCAGCACCGAGGAGACCAACCGCGATCTCGAGAATGTCCAGTTTCTCCGCGCCATCGCCGAAAGCATCGAATGACTGCCAGGTCAGGCTAATTCGAAGATTAGGACACCATGCGCTTGGCCGACGGCTGCTGCTGCGTGATGCAGTGGATGCCACCGCCGCGTTCGAACAGCGGCCGCGCGTCGACGCCGACCACCCGGCGGCCCGGGTACTGCTCGGCCAGGATCGCAGCCGCGTCGGCATCTCGCGGATCACCGAACGCACACGCGATGACGCCGTCGTTGACCACCAGGTGGTTGATGTAGCTGTAGTCGACGTAGCCCTCGGCGTCGGTCAGCAGGTCCGGTGCGGGCAGTTCGACAATCTCCCACGGCCGGCCCGCGGCGTCGCATGTGTCGGCGAGCGCTTCGCGAATCTCCTTGCACACCAGATGGTCCGGATGTGCATCGGATCTTTGCGCATGCAGCAGTAGGCGCCCCGGTGACGTGATGGCCGCGACGATGTCGACGTGTCCGCGGGTGCCGAAGCGCTCCGAGTCGCGCGTCAGGCCGCGCGGCAGCCACACGGCGTGGGTAGCGCCGATGGTGCGGGTCAACTCGGCCTCGATGTCGGCCTTGGTTGCGCCCGGATTGCGGCCGGGATCGAGCTGGACGGTCTCCGTGACCAGCACGGTGCCCTGCCCGTCGACCTGGATACCGCCGCCCTCATTGACGAGCGTCGAGTCGACCACCGGAACCCCGGCCCAACCGGCAACTGCGGCAGCGATTTTCGCGTCGCGGTCCCAGCGTGCCCAGTCCTGGCCGCCCCAGCCATTGAACACCCAGTCCACCGCGGCCACCGAACCGTTGTCCGCGTGCACGAAGGTCGGCCCGATGTCCCGCATCCAGGCGTCGTTCAGCGGCGCCTCGACGACGTCGACCTCGGCGGACAGATACCGCCGCGCAGCGGCCGTTTCGGCGGGGTCCACCACCACGGTCACCGGTTCGAACTCCAGCACCGCATGGGCCACGGCGGCCCACGTCGAGCGGGCCTCGTGATGTTCGGTTTCGTTGTCCCCCAACGAATAACCTTGCGACGGGAACGCCATCCACACCCGGTCCTGCGGCGCGGTCTCGGCGGGCATCAGGTATGCGGTCACTTCACGACCGCCGTGGCTTCGTGACCGGCACCGTACGGACGCTGCGCGTCGACGGGTGCGGTCAGTGCGCCGTAGCTCTCCGGACGGCGGGTCAGCAGGAACGGGAACAGTTCCAGCCAGTCGCGGCGCTGGTCGAGGTCCAGGTCGGCGACCAGCACCGCCTCCTCGTCGCGCGGGGCCTGTACCAGCACCCGGCCGTACGGGTCGGAGATGAACGACGAGCCGTAGAACGTCACGGTGCCCTCGTCACCAATTCGATTGGGCACCACCATGAACAGACCGCTGTTGATGCCGTTGGCCACGATGACCTGCTGCCACAGCGGCTGGGTGTCGAAGGCGGGAAAGACCGGCTCGGAGCCGATGGCCGTCGGGTAGACGACGATCTCGGCGCCACCCAGCGAGTAGTTGCGGGCCACCTCCGGGAACCACTCGTCCCAGCAGGTCGGCATGCCGAGCTTGGCGCCGAGGCCGTCCGGTTCGTAGACCGGGTACGGGTTGTCCTCGGCGGAAGACAGCCCTGGACCCGGACGAAAATAGGTGTCCTCGTAGTAGCCCGCCGAGATCGGGATGTGCATCTTGCGGGTGCGGCCGGCCAGCTCGCCCGACGACGTCACCAGGATCGCGGTGTTGAAGCCCAAACCGTCTGCCGCCGGGGACTTCTCGTAGAGCGACGCGTGCACGAAGATGCCGTTGGCCCGGGCGGCCTCGGCGGCCAGCGCGAACGTCGGGCCTTCGAGCAGATCTTCGGCGGCATCTCCCGGATTCGGGCCGGCCGGAGTGTCGGCGGGATACCGCAGCAGGGTGATCTCCGGCAGGCACACCAGCGCCGCGCCTTCTCCGGCCGCGCGGTCGATACCGTCGCGCAGGACCTTGGCGAGCTCGTCGGCATCGGGCCGCCAGCGGTGCTGCACCAGACCGACCCGTACCGGCGGTCGTGTCGACTCGGTGCTGCGGGACAGCGACTCGGGTGCGGTGGCGGTCAGGGTGATCATCAGCTGGGCTCCTAAAACGAATTTGATTCGTTTTATTGTGACCCCACTTACCTGCGCTTGTAAAGAGGTAGTAGACATATGCCATGGGCCGCCCCTCCAAACCGCTGCTTTCCACGGATCGCATCGCCAGCGCAGCAATGGATTTGGTCAGCAAGACCGGCGGCTTCACCGTCCCCGAACTGGCCCGGGCCCTGAAGGTCAGCCCGTCATCGCTGTACAACCACGTTGCCGGGCGCGAACAGATCGTTGAACTGCTGCGCGAACGGGCGATGTCCGACGTCGCACTGCCGGCCGACGACCCGCACCGCCCGTGGACCGACGTCGTCGCCGACATCATGCGGTCGTACCGCCAGAGCTACGCCCGCTACCCGCGGCTCATCCCCCTGCTGACGGCGCATGCGGTGAACAGCGCCCACGCCCTCACCATGTACAACGTGCTCGCGGTCGCATTCGACCGCGCCGGGTTCGACCCCGCGGACACCTTGCGGGCCATCACCCTGATCGATTCGTTCGTACTGGGCGCGGCCCTCGACGTCGCCGCGCCCGACGAACCCTGGCAGCCCGGCGCCGACGTCGGTCCGGAGTTCGCCGCGGCACTCGCCACCGGCAGCAGCAAGCCCGAACGCGCCGACGATGCCTTCGAATTCGGCATCGTGGTGCTGCTACGCGGACTCGCGGCAGTGCCGCTTTCCTCGTGATCGCTCCCGGCGATTACTCGGCGGCGTCGCCCTCGGGCTTGACGCCGTCCTCGGCCTTGCCCCCAGCCTCCGCCTCAGCTTTCGGCAGGATCGCGTCCAGCGCCGCACCGGTGATCCGGCGGAACGCACGGCGCGGCTTCTTGGCGTCCAGGATGGCCACCTCGAGCGTCGAGGCACCCAGCACCCGATCACCGGCACCGGCATGCAGCGCGTCGACGGCGACCTTCGCCGCGTCGGCCAGGCTCGCGTTCTCCCGGTAGGTGTCGTTCAGCGCTGCGATGATCGGCTCGGTGGTACCGCCCATCACGACGAAATGCGGCTCGTCGGCGATGGACCCGTCGTAGGTGATTCGGTACAGCTCAGGGGCTTTCGTCTCGCCGTAGTGCGCGACCTCGGCGACGCACAGCTCGACCTCGTAGGGCTTGGCCTGCTCGGTGAAGATGGTGCCGAGAGTCTGGGCGTAGACGTTGGCCAGCTGACGGCCGGTGACGTCGCGACGGTCGTAGGCATAACCCCGGGTGTCGGCGAACTGGATGCCGCCGCGGCGGAGGTTGTCGAACTCGTTGAACCGGCCGACCGCGGCGAAACCGACGCGGTCGTACAGCTCGCTGACCTTCTGCAGAGACCGTGACGGGTTCTCGGCCACGAACAGCACGCCGCCTTCATAGGCCAGCACGACCACGCTGCGACCTCGCGAAATGCCTTTGCGCGCAAGCTCGGAACGTTCCCGCATCGCCTGTTCGGGCGAGATGAAATACGGAAAGCTCATCAGGCATTACCTCTCGCACGCGTCCGGACGGCGATCACTTCCCGGGCCAGCGCGGCGATGCGCTCCTCGGTGACCTCCTCGGCGCCCTCAGCGCTGAGGAGCACCGCGGTCGGGTAGATCCCGCGGGTCAGGTCCGGCCCACCGGTGGCCGAGTCGTCGTCGGCGGCGTCGTAGAGCGCCTCGATGGCGACCTTGAGCGCCGAATCAGCATCGGTCACATGCGAATACAGCTTCTTGATGGACGACTTGGCGAACAGCGAGCCCGAGCCCACCGACTGGTAGCCCTCTTCCTCGATGTTCCAGCCGCCCGCGGCGTCGAACGACACGATGCGCCCGGCGTTGCCCGGATCCGAATCGTCCAGGTCGTAACCCACCAGCAGCGGGAGCGCCACGAAGCCCTGCAGCGCGGCACCGAGGTTGCCGCGCACCATGGTGGCCAACCGGTTCACTTTGCCGCGGAAGGTCAGCGGTACGCCTTCGACCTTCTCGTAGTGCTCCAACTCGACCGCATACAGGCGCGCGAACTCCACGGCGATGGCCGCGGTGCCGGCGATACCGGTCGCGGTGTAGTCGTCGGCGATGTGCACCTTCTGCACGTCGCGGCTGGCGATCATGTTGCCCTGGGTGGCCCGCCGGTCACCCGCGATCAGCACCCCGCCGGGGTATTTGATGGCGACGATCGTCGTGCCATGGGGCAGGTCGGCACCGCTGGTCACGGGACCCCCTGAAGCCCAATTGCTCCTCGTGTCCCCGGCCGGCAGTAGGTGGGGCGCCTGCCGGCTGAGAAAGTCCGAAAAAGAGGACAGGTTCAGGTGGGGTGAGGTGACATCCAGTCGATCAGAGAAGGGCCCGAACGCTGGTGTCACTGGCCGCCCTTTTGGACGTACGCGCGCACGAAGTCCTCAGCGTTCTCTTCCAGCACATCGTCGATCTCGTCGAGCAGGTCGTCGGTGTCCTCAGCGAGCTTCTCGCGACGTTCCTGACCTGCGGCAGATGGGCCGGAGAGGTCGTCGTCCTCGCCGCCGCCACCACCGCGTTTGGTCTGTTCCTGAGCCATCGCCGCCTCCTGATTGCTCGATTCTGTAACTTCACACTACCGGTCCGCGCCCGGGTTCCCCGGGAACACAAGCAGTTACGTGGTGAGCTGTTCCACCAACTCGACCGCGCTGTCCACTGAATCGAGCAACGCGCCGACGTGGGCCTTGCTTCCGCGCAGTGGTTCGAGCGTCGGGATCCGCACCAGTGACTCGCCACCGAGGTCGAAAATAACCGAGTCCCAGCTGGCCGCGGCGATGTCCGCACCGAACCGGCGCAGGCACTCGCCACGGAAGTAGGCACGGGTGTCGGTGGGCGGGTTGTCCACCGCGTCGAGCACCTGCTGCTCGGTGACCAGCCGCTTCATCGAGCCGCGCGCCACCAGGCGGTTGTACAGGCCCTTGTCCAACCGGACGTCGGAGTACTGCAGGTCCACCAGGTGCAGGCGCGGCGCGTTCCAGCTCAGGTTCTCCCGCTGCCGGAAGCCCTCCAGCAGGCGCAGCTTGGCCGGCCAGTCCAGGAGGTCGGCGCATTCCATCGGATCGCGCTCCAGCAGGTCCAGGATGTGGGCCCAGGTCTCGAGGACGTGGTCAGCGCGCGGGTCGGGGTCGCGGCGTTCCTGCAGCTTGGCCACACGGTCCAGGTAGATGCGTTGCAACGCAAGACCGGTGAGCTCGCGGCCGTCGGCCAGGGCCACGGTCGCTCGCAGCGACGGGTCCCGGCTGATGACGTGCACCGCATGCACCGGACGAGCCAGCGCCAGGTCCGACAGCTCGATGCCCTCCGCCGGACCGAACTCGATCAGGTCGAGCACCAGCGACGTGGTGCCCACCTTGAGGTACGTCGACGTCTCGGCCAGGTTGGCATCACCGATGATGACGTGCAGCCGGCGGTACTTGTCGGCGTCGGCGTGCGGCTCGTCACGGGTGTTGATGATGCCGCGCTTGAGTGTGGTTTCGAGCCCGACCTCGACCTCGATGTAGTCGGCGCGCTGGGTCAGCTGGAAGCCCGGCTCATCCCCCGACTGCCCGATGCCGACCCGGCCGGAACCCGTCACGACCTGACGGGACACGAAGAACGGCGTCAGCCCGGCGATCACCGAGTTGAACGGCGTCTGCCGGCTCATCAGGTAGTTCTCGTGCGTGCCGTACGACGCGCCCTTGCCGTCGACGTTGTTCTTGTACAGCTGCAGCCTGGCCGCGCCGGGCACGCTGGCGACGTAACGCGCCGCGGCCTCCATGACGCGCTCGCCCGCCTTGTCCCAGATGACGGCGTCCATCGGGTCGGTGACCTCAGGCGCCGAGTACTCCGGGTGCGCGTGGTCGACATACAGCCGGGCGCCGTTCGTGAGGATCATGTTGGCCGCGCCGATCTCGTCGGCGTCGACGATCGGTGCCGGCCCGGTGGAGCGGCTCAGATCGAAGCCACGGGCGTCACGCAGCGGGGATTCGACCTCGTAGTCCCAGCGGGTGCGCTTGGCCCGCTGGATGCCACTGGCCGCCGCGTACGCCAACACCGCTTGCGTGGACGTGAGGATCGGGTTCGCGGTCGGATCTGACGGCGAGGAAATGCCGTATTCGACCTCTGTTCCGATGATCCGTTGCATGCCGCCAAGACTAGACGGCTGTTGATACGCGACGATTAGCCGCATGACCACATCTGGGCGCGCGAAGCGACTGGACAAGCCGCCTGGGCGAGCGCAGCGACGGGAAATGCCCTCGCGGAGCGACCGGGTGGCCGCCGAGACCTGGTTTCTGCGGCGGGGGCTACCCGCGGTGCTGCGCCCGGGGGCGCTGGTGCGACGGCTGTGGCAGCGCTCGGCGCCGGCGCTGGCGGGGTTCGCGGTTTTCATGGCGAACTCGATCCTCGTCACCGCCGTCACCGGCAAACACACCATCAACATCGAGGGCCAGCCCACCCGGACCGAGTGGTTCGTCCTGGCGTTGCTCCTGCTGGTGGCGCCGGTCGCCGCGCTGGCAGGTTGGCTGGTATCGCGCATCTCGTCGTGGCGCAATCGTGCCGGGGTGGCCGTGGTGTCGGTGGCCGTGTGCGCCGTCGGCGCGGTGCTAGGTGGTCCTGGTCCGAAAGTCGGCGGCAACTTGATCTACGTCGGTGTGGTCATCGCCGTCATCCTGGTCTGCACGGCGACTGGCATCGGCTCGATCCTGGGCTGGGCCCTGGACACCACGGCGCACAACCTGACACTCGTGGGCAGCCTGTTCGCGCGGGCCCTGCCGATCATGCTGCTGACAGTCCTGGTGTTCTTCAACACCTATGTCTGGCTGATGGCGGCCATCGTCAGCCGGGCCCGGCTGTGGTCCGGGCTGGGCTTCCTGGCGCTCATCGCCGTGGCGTTCGTCGTCGCGACCACCATCGACCGGGTGCGCCCGATCCTGACCGCGTCGGCACCGGACGCACCAGAGACCCAGGATGCGGTGTTGGCCGACACGCCGTTCGCGCACCTGCCCGCGCCCGAGCACCGAATCCCGTTGTCCCGCATCGAACGTGTCAACGTGGTGTTCGTCCTGGCCATGTCACAGGTGTTGCAGCTGCTGATCGTCGCCTTGGTGACCGCGTTCATCTTTCTGGTGCTCGGCCTGATCCTCATCAGCCCGAAATTGCTGGCGGAGTGGACGCGTAGCAACGGCTCGCCCGACGGCACCATCTTCGGTATGACGCTGCCGATTCCGGAAGCGCTGATCCAGACGACGCTCTTCCTGGGCGCCCTGACTTTCATGTACATCACCGCGCGCACCACGACCGATGCCGAGTACCGCGCCGAGTTCGTCGACCCACAGGTCGACAGCCTGCGCCGCCGGCTCGACGCGCGCGACCGCTACCTCGCCGACCGCAGACGAGTGTGAGGGCCGTGTACGCAACTCCGGAGTTTTGCGTGCACGGCCCTCACACTCGTCGTGCTGTTACAGGTACTGGCCCAGGTTGGACTCGGTGTCGATCGCACGGCTCGCCGACGAACTCTTGCCGGTGACCAGCGTGCGGATGTAGACGATCCGCTCGCCCTTCTTGCCCGAAATCCGTGCCCAGTCATCCGGATTCGTGGTGTTCGGCAGGTCCTCGTTCTCGGCGAACTCGTCCACGATCGAGTCCAGCAGATGCTGCACCCGCAGACCGCGCTGCTGGGTTTCCAGCACAGACTTGATCGCGTACTTCTTGGCCCGGTCCACGACGTTCTGGATCATGGCGCCGGAGTTGAAGTCCTTGAAGTACATGACCTCTTTGTCGCCGTTGGCGTAGGTGACCTCAAGGAAGCGGTTGTCGTCGATCTCGGCGTACATCCGGTCCACGATCTTCTCGATCATGGCCTTGATGGTCAGCGTACGGTCGCCGTTGAACTCGGCCAGGTCGTCGGCGTGCACCGGCAGGTCCTCGGTGAGGTACTTGCTGAAGATGTCCTGCGCCGCTTCGGCGTCCGGCCGCTCGATCTTGATCTTCACGTCCAGACGGCCGGGCCGCAGGATGGCCGGGTCGATCATGTCCTCGCGGTTGGAGGCGCCGATGACGATGACGTTCTCCAGGCCCTCGACACCGTCGATCTCCGAAAGCAGCTGCGGCACAACCGTCGTCTCGACGTCGGAGCTCACGCCGGTGCCACGGGTGCGGAAGATCGAGTCCATCTCGTCGAAGAACACGATCACCGGGGTGCCTTCGGAGGCCTTCTCGCGCGCCCGCTGGAAGATCAGGCGGATGTGCCGCTCGGTCTCGCCGACGAACTTGTTCAGCAGCTCCGGACCCTTGATGTTCAGGAAGTAGCTCTTGGCTTCGCGGGCGTCGTCACCACGGATTTCGGCCATCTTCTTGGCCAGCGAGTTGGCGACGGCCTTCGCGATGAGCGTCTTGCCGCAACCAGGAGGCCCGTACAGCAGCACGCCCTTCGGCGGCCGCAGCGCGTACTCCCGGTACAGGTCCTTGTGCAGGAACGGCAGCTCCACCGCGTCGCGGATCAACTCGATCTGCCGTGTCAGGCCACCGATGTCGCTGTACGCGACGTCGGGCACCTCTTCGAGGACCAGATCCTCGACCTCGGCCTTGGGGATCCGCTCGAAGGCGTACCCGGCCTTGCTGTCGACCAGCAGGGAGTCTCCCGGCCGCAGCTTGCGCGCCCGCTCGTCCGCCAGCTCGTCGATGCCCTCGAGCACCTCGGCGACCTCGGGGTCCAGGTATTCGAGCGCGATGAGCGGCTCGGCGAGCCACACGATGCGCTCCTCGTCGGCATGGCCGACGACGAGGGCGCGCTTGCCGTCGTTCAGGATTTCGCGCAGGGTGCTGATCTCGCCGACCGCTTCGAACGAGCCGGCCTCGACCACCGTCAGCGCCTCGTTGAGACGCACGGTCTGGCCCTGCTTGAGTTCCGACACCTCGATGTTCGGCGACACCGACAGCCGCATCTTGCGACCGGACGTGAACACGTCGACGGTGTCGTCGTCGTGGGTGAGCAGCAAGACGCCGTATCCGCTGGGCGGCTGCCCCAGCCTATCGACTTCCTCGCGAAGCGCCAGCAACTGCTGCCGCGCCTCTTTGAGGGTGTCCATCAGCTTGCCGTTGCGGGTCGTCAGCGAATCGATACGGGCTTCGAGTTGCTGCACATCACGCGGTCCGCGGTGCGCCGCGGCCGCGTTCGTGAGCTGCTCTCGCAGCGCCGCCGTCTCGCTACGAAGCCGCGCCAACTCGGCGGCATCGGTGCTGGACATGGGGTTCTGACGAGGTATGCCCGGATTGCCGAAGGCGTCCGGGCGATCCATTTCAGACATCTTGCACTCCTTTCCCACACCGGAAGTTGGTGCGGCGGATACCTCAACGCTACCGGCGATCTGCCAATCATGGGCGTCGAAGGAATCGCGACACACGGGTGTGGCTCTGACCGCGCTGTTAATCTCGTACCCGAGTCGGGCTCATCGAAAGGACCGCAGTGATCGTCAAATCCCTCGTCACCGGCATCGCAGCCACCGCACTCGTCGGTGCGGCGGCCGTCGGTACGACTGTGGCTTCCCACACGGCCGGCCCGGCCGCCGGAACGCTGACGGCGGTCGCGCCCGTCGTGCGCCAGGTGCCGCTGCCCCAAGCGCCGGCGCCCGCGCTGCAGGCGACGCTGGTGTCCACGCTCAACGGTTTGACGGCCGCCGGGAGCTTCGCCGGCTCCAAGGGCAGCTACATCCAGGGCGGAGTCGGCCGGCTCGAGGCCATCACCGCCGACCGGGCGTACAGCAATGCCGTGAAGCAGGGCGTGTTCCCCATGAGCTTCGCCGTTGCCGACATCGATGACCTCGGCGACGGCACCGCGACGGCCAACGTCACCGCCACGGCCGCCACCGGAGCAACCGCATCCCAGCCGCTGACGTTCGTCGCCGGTCCCAGCCCCACCGGCTGGCAACTTTCCAAGGGGTCGGCCATGGCCCTGCTGTCGTCGGTGAAGTAGGAGCCAGGAACAGCCCGGTGAAGCCGACCCGAGGGATCTTGATCGCCGTCCTCGCGGCGTCGATCGGGTTGGCCGGGTGCAGTGAACACGTCGAGCCGCCGGCCGACCCGATGCCCCGTTCACTGCTCACCACCGACGCCAAGACCCCCACCGCCGCGCCGTTGCCGTCGCCCGACGCGATCACCGCGGTGCTGTACAAGATTGCGGACCCCGCCGTGCCCTCGGCACAAAAGATCGGGCTGATCCAATACGGCACCGCCGAGGATCAGGCGGGGCTGGACAACTTCACCAAGGCGCTGCGCGACAACGGCTTCAACCCGTTGAACGTGACGGCGACGGACCTGCTGTGGTCGGCCGGGCAACCGGGCGACATCATCGCCACAATCACGATCAGCTCGGTCGCCGCGCCGGACAACAAATTCACGTTCCCCATGGAGTTCAGTCCCATCCGGGATGCCTGGCAGCTGAATCGGCAAACCGCGAACCTGCTACTGAAGGTGGGACAGCCGGGCGGACCGGGCGGACCGACGACGCCGGGTCGCTGAGCGGCCGATGTGGGTCGGGTGGTTGGAGTTCGACCTGTTGCTCGGTGATGTGCACTCGCTGAAAGAGAAGCGCTCGGTGATCCGGCCGATCATCGCCGAACTGCAGCGCAAGTTCTTCGTATCCGCCGCCGAGAGCGGCAATCAGGATCTGCACCGCCGGGCCGCGATCGGCGTGTCGGTGGTCGCGGCCGACCGCCATCACGTCGTGGAGGTGCTCGATGCCGCGGAACGCCAGGTTGCGGCCCGGCCGGAGATCGAGTTGTTGTCCGTGCGGCGAGGCTTGGTCAGCAGCGAGGACTAGATGTTGCGCTTGCGGCGCAGCGGCTGCGGCGTCACCGCACCCGGCGCGAGGCGCCGTGCGCTGATCAGGAACGCGGTGTGGCCCCGCATCGAATGCTGCGGGCGCACCGCAAGACCGACGACGTCCCAGCCGCGCTGCAGCGATTCCCACGACCGCGGCTCGGTCCAGCACTGCTGCTCACGCAGCGCCTCGACCGTCTTCGACAGCTGGGTGACGGTCGCGACGTAGACGATGAGGACGCCGCCCGGGACCAGTGCCTTCGAGACGGTCTCCAGCACGTCCCACGGCGCGAGCATGTCGAGCACGACACGGTCGACCGTGCCGTCCCCCGTCGCTTCGCTCGCCCCTGCGGCGCCGTCGTAGTCGTTCAGATCGGCGATGACGAGGTTCCAGTTCGCCGGCCGCTCACCGAAGAAGGTCTCGACGTTGCGCACCGCATGCACGGCATGGTCTTCGCGGACCTCATAGGACGTCACCGAACCGCCCGGGCCGACGGCCCGCAGCAGCGAACACGTCAGTGCCCCGGAGCCGGCGCCGGCCTCCAAAACCCGTGCGCCCGGGAAGATGTCGCCCTCGTGCACGATCTGCGCGGCATCCTTCGGGTAGATGACCTGGGCGCCGCGCGGCATCGAGAGGACGTAGTCGATCAGCAGCGGCCGCAGCACCAGGAACGGGTCACCGTTGGTGGATTTCACGACGCTGCCCTCGGGCTGGTCGATCACCGAATCGTGCGCGATGATGCCGCGATGGGTGTGAAATTCCCCACCCGGCGCCAGCACCATCGTGTAGTGCCGGCCTTTGGCGTCGGTCAGTTGGACGCGGTCGCCGACGGTGAAGGGTCCGGTGATTCGCACCGGGTCAGCCTGCCAGCCGACCCGTCTTGGCTGACGGCCGGGGTTCGGCAACTTTGTCGTCGCCCCCACTTAAGCTGCTGGCATGAGCACCACCAGCGAGGAGCCGAAGGCGAGTCACGTATGACCGCCGCCGCCCCGGTCCGACGGCCGGCGCTCTCGCCGTCGCGGGCCGGTGACTTCAAACAGTGCCCGCTGCTGTACCGGTTCCGGGCCATCGACCGGCTGCCGGAGCCGCCGTCCGCCGCGCAGTTGCGGGGCTCGGTGGTGCACGCAGCGCTGGAACAGCTGTACGCGCTCCCCGCCGCCGACCGGGTGCCGGAGACTGCGCTGTCACTGGTGACGCCGGCCTGGGATGCGGTCGTCGCCGAGAAGCCCGAGCTGGCCGACGAGATCGCGCCGGAGCTGCGGGAGACACTCCTCGACGAAGCCCGCACCTTGTTGTCCGGGTACTACCGGCTCGAGGATCCGACGCGCTTCGACCCGCAGAGCTGCGAACAACGCGTCGAGGTCGAGTTGTCCGACGGCACCCTGCTCCGCGGATTCGTCGACCGGATCGACGTGGCGCCGACGGGTGAGCTCCGGGTGGTCGACTACAAGACCGGCAAGGCGCCGCCAGAAGCGCGGGCGCTGGCCGAGTTCAAAGCCATGTTCCAGATGAAGTTCTACGCGGTGGCCCTGCTGCGCATCCGGGGCGTGGTACCGGCGCGACTGCGGCTGCTGTACCTGGCGGACAGTCAGGTGCTGGACTACAGCCCCGATCTGGCCGAGTTGGAAAAGTTCGAGAAGACACTGATGGCGATCTGGCAGGCCATCCAGAAGTCAGGCGAGACAGGCGATTTCCGCCCAAACCCGTCGAAGCTGTGCTCGTGGTGTACGCACCAGGACCTGTGCCCCGCCTTCGGTGGCACGCCCCCGCCATATCCCGGCTGGCCCGAGAACTTCGGGGCCGCATGATCGACTGTTACTACCGTCGGTTGGACACCGACGGCGATCTTCAGCGCTTCGAATCGACCGAAGGCACCGGCAGCAACTGGGACGCGAGCATTCAGCACGGATCGCCGCCGCTGGCGCTGCTGACCAAGGCCATCGAAGAGCTGGCCGCCGGCAGCGGCATGCAGGTGGGCCGGCTGACCCTCGACATCCTCGGCGCGATTCCCGTTGCGCCCGTTGCGGTTCGGGCGTGGGTCTCGCGCCCCGGCTCGCGCATCTGCATGATGACCGCGGAGATGACGGCGGCGCAGCGCGACGGTTCCGAGCGCGCGGTGGCGCGGATGTCGGCGTGGCTCTTGGCCACAACCGACACGCGGGACGCGGCCCTTGACCGGTACCCGCCGATGGCCCGGGTGCCTGACACCGGTTTCCGGCATTCCTGGCAGGGCCGGCCCGGCTACCTGGAGACGGTTACCTGGGTACCGCAGCCCGACGACGCCAATGCCTCGGTGGTGTGGATGCGGCCGTTGATCTCATTGGTCGACGATGAGGAACTGACCGACCTGCAGCGGCTCGCGATGGTCGTCGATTCCGCGAATGGCGTTGGCGCGACGCTGGATCCGAACGAGTTCATGTTCATGAACACCGACACCACGGTGCACCTGCACCGCGCTCCCGTCGGCCCGGAGTTCTGCCTGCGGGCCCGCGGTTCGATCGGGCCCGACGGTCTCGGCTCGACGACGGCCGAACTGTTCGACGAACAGGGCTTCATCGGGACGTCAGCGCAGACGCTGTTGGTGCAGCGGCGCTGACGAACCGGCATCACTTCGCGACATCGACGGCGGACGTGGGCGCGTCGAAGAAAACGCGCAAGGCGGAGACGTCGCCGTTGATGTCGACGAGCGGGGCGACATCGTCGAGGGCAAGTAAGCCTGCCGCAAGCCCGAGAACAATCCGCGCCTCTGCCGTCAGCACGGCTTCGAGCTCGCGACCGTCGGGCCACCCTACGTCGATGCCGGCGTCGGTCGCGCGCAGTTGGACGGTGACGCCGTCCACCACGACCCCCACCGCGGTCGACTGATCGTTGGGTACACGCCCGGCGAACAGCGCAGGAAGCGCCACGAGGAGCCCGTCGGCGCGGAAGGAATCACCTTCGGGACCGCGGATCATCAGCGGCGTCGACCAGCGGATCATCGCGTAGATCGGCTCGCGCAGTTGAGCACCCCAGTCGGTGAGCGCGTACGTAATCGCGTTGGCCTCGTCGGACAGGCGCCGTTCCACCACACCAGCGGTTTCGAGGTCGCGGAGCCGGTCGGTCAGGAGATTCGTCGCGATCCCCGGCAGCCCCTCGCGCAACCCACCGAAGCGTGCCGGGCCGATCAGGAGCTGGCGGACGATCAGCAGATTCCACCTGTCACCCACGACATCCAGCGCACGGGCAAGTCCGCAGTACTGGCCGTAATCTCGACTCATCATCACCTACTTGCTAATTTAAAGTACAACTGATTATATCAACCATCGAGTGGAGGTTGGGCATGAAGATCGCAGAATCGAAGGCCGGCATTCTGGCCGCCGTCTACGTCGCCGTACTTGCCATCAACCTCGACGTGACGATCGTCAACGTCGCCCTACCCAGCATCGCGACCCAACTGCACGCCGACACCCGTGGCCTGCAATGGGTTGTCGACGGCTACACCCTGACTTTCGCGGCCCTCGTCTTGGCCGCAGGCAGTTTGTCGGACCGCTACGGTCGCCGCCCAGCGCTGCTGATCGGTCTGGTCGGATTCGCCGTCACCAGTGGTATCGGCGCATTGGCCACCCACACCGAAGCCCTCGTCGCGGCGAGGTTCGCCATGGGCACCTTCGCTGCCCTGATCTTCCCCACCACCCTGTCGATCATCACCAACACCTTTTCGGACCGACGCCAACGCGCCGCGGCATTCGGCGGTTGGGGCGCGGTCGTCGGCGTCGGTGTCGCCGCCGGACCGGTCACCGGAGGCCTTCTGCTCGAACACTTCTCGTGGAGCAGTGTCTTCTGGGCGCTCATCCCCTTGGCGCTGCTGGCAGCAGTGCTCGCCTATTTTCTGGTACCGGAATCACGCGACCCCGGCGTGCCCCCGCTCGACATCCGGGGACTGGTCACCTCGATCGCGCTCCTCGGGGTCCTCGTCTACACCATCATCGAAGCCCCCGCCCGGGGCTGGCACAGCCCCGCGACGCTGTTCGGATTTGTTGCCGCCGCCGCGCTGACCCTGGCATTCGTGACGATCGAGCAGGCCGCAGAACACCCCATGCTCGACGTCAGGTTGTTCACCGACCGCAGGTTCAGCGCCGCCAGCGCATCGGTGGCCGTCACCTTCTTTGCGCTGTCCGGCTTTATCTTTCTCATCACGCAGTACTTTCAGGTGCTGCGAGCGTTCAGCCCGTTCTCGACCGGCGCTCGCATCCTGCCTGTCGCAGGATCGATCGCCGTCGGCTCCGTCGTCGGCGGGCTACTCGCACCGCGCATCAGTACCCGCGTAGTCGTGGTCAGCGGGCTGGCATCCTTTGGCACCGCGATGGCCTGGATTGCCGGCACCATCGACACCGACACCGCCTATTGGGCCACCATCGTTGCGCAGATGGTGCTCATGGGCCTCGGCATCGGCCTGGTCTCCACTCCCGCAACCGAATCCATCATGCTCGTGCTGCCGCCGTCCCGGGCCGGTATCGGTTCAGCGGTCAACGACGCCACCCGTGAGCTTGGTTCCACGCTCGGCGTGGCCATCGTCGGGTCACTCTTTTCCTCGATCTTCAGTGCCCGTCTCGCCGACGGCGCGTTCGCCGTCACCGGAAAAGCCGGCGAGGCCGGCAATTCCGTTCCGACCGCTTTCGGGATCGCCGCCGCGAACCCTGAACTCCTTGCAGCCGTGCAACATTCGTTTCTCACCGGAATCACCACCGCCTGTGCCGTCATCGCGGGCCCGTGCTACGCCGCCGCTGCGGCCGGTGTCATCGCGCTACCCGGTCGACGA
The DNA here is from genome assembly GCF_009729075.1 of Mycolicibacterium sp. CBMA 226. Lineage (GTDB taxonomy): Bacteria > Actinomycetota > Actinomycetes > Mycobacteriales > Mycobacteriaceae > Mycobacterium. The sequence continues at coordinate 266,380 of NZ_VTGY01000007.1, forward strand.
TTTCAACCGCCGGTCATCGCGGCCACCTCGGACGGGGAAAGCCCACGAACATCGGTCGCCCAACGGGCTTTGTAGGTTGGCATCTCGCCGCCGTGCGGGCTGGCTCGTCACGAGCCTAGATCGTTCGCCCAGAACGCCCACTGATCACGGCGACGCGGGACCGTCGGGCCGGAAATGTTCGGGGTGCGCGACGATGCGAGCGGCGACGTCAGCCAGCTTGATGTTCATGTCTTGCGATGTTCGCCGGAGCCGGTCGAATGCTTCGGTGTCACTGATGTCGAACAGCACCATCAACATGCCGATGGCCTTGCCGATTTCGCGATTGGACTGCAACGCCCGCCGCAGGCCGGCCACGTCCTGGCCTACCACGGCGGCACTGGCCGCAACCGAGGCGAACGATGCCAACACGATGCCCTGCGCGGCCGAGTTTGTGTCGAAGGCGCCACGCGTGTCCGAAAACAGGTTCAGGGCGCCGACCTTGTGGCCTTCAGCGACCATCCGAAAACCCATCGCACCGCGCACGGGCGTGGAAGCCAGGACACAGGCCGCCAACGACGGCCACTGACTGTGCGACGCCAGGTCGGCGTCGATCTGTACGGCTTCGCTTTCGATCGCATCCAAACATGGCCCGTCGCCCACCGCGCATTCGAGCGTGTCCACGTCGGCTGCGACGTGATCGCTCGCTGCGACGGTGGCGTATTTGCCATCCCGGCCACGCATCAACACGCTGGCATGGTCGCAACCTGTCACCATGAGCGTGGCTGCCACGCACACGGCACGATAAACCTCGTCGAGGCTTGTGCCCTCATAGATCAGCCGCGCCAGCTCATCGAATGCCGCGAGGGCATCCGGCGCGAACACGGCACGCAAGGGGTCGTCAGCCATACGCAACGCTTACCACCACCGGAGACTCTTCGTGGCCAACCCGCACGCATTGGCATGCCGGGCGCCGACGACAGCCGGCCCGGCGCGTGTCCCGGACGGCGATGCGGCGGTCCAGCGCTGGCTTCTCAACACTGCGGGTTGGTGCCCACGCATCGCCTCGCAGAGGCGCAGACCCAACCCCTACCCAGCCTCCGGTGGCTTATGTGCCCGGCCACATCGAACTTAAACCGCTAGCTGCGCTGCCTGCAGACACCGGCAACGCGGTGGTGATGCAGTTGCTTCGCCCCTTTACCTAGCGGGTCGGCGCCCTGCCTCACATGGCTCTCAAAAATCTCCCCCGAGATCCTTGCGTCAAACGGATGGCCAGCGCTATAAAAAATCTATAGCAGTCGAAACAGATATGGGTAGATAGGAGACAAGAAAGAACGCGCTGGAGGTTCCGGGTTCGGCGCGCAGTCAGCGCATCGACGACCCGCTCACCAGAAAGCGAGGTGATGGCATCACCACACAAACGGCCGGGCCGACCCGCCACTAGGGACACACCCTGGGTGCCAACCCCACCCGATTCCGGACAACGGGTTGCGCCAAAGCCCAATCTCGGCAAAGCATCCCATGGCGGGCGGCCCGCCTCCGTCACCATCAACAGCCTCGCCAACTCCGCGCATCAGACACCCCAGCCTTCGATCGGGAGGTGCCAACGATGGCTCACCCAGTACACACGCTCCCGGCGCCGACCGGCATGCTGACACTCGAGGCCGACGCCGCCGACTGGGTCGAACAACACCAAACGGTGCCGCTGCCCGACGACGAATACCCACACACCGACATCCACAACGTCTTTGACCAACGGCTTTGGCCGGCCGACCAATAGCCAACGATTCGTCGTCGCGTCATCATTTTCGGCGGCCAGGGCACTTTCATCGCCGCAATGAGAAACCAGGCGCCCCAGCGCAAGACGCGGACGCAACACACCTGTCGCCGCACGGGAACGAGTCGGCGCTCGAGGCGATACCTATGAGCCGACGCTTGTCGCCGGGCTACGTGGTGCGCTGGTGACGCACTGCGGTGACAGCCCCTCCGGCGTCGGACGACCCTCCGGCGCGGCGGACTGATTCTCGGCGTCCCGCCACTCCGGCTGCAGCGCTGGTGTTCTATTGCGGGAGCGCAGGAACCGGCCCAGCGCGGCGACCACCACCACAGCGGTGAAGACCTTCACCGGGATATTCAGAACCACCAAGATCGGTTGCGATGTGTCCGGGGAGAGCCGGCAAATGATGATGATCGCCGCGACCAGCTGCGCTAGGCGCACGAGGGCAACGAACAGCGTCAAGTGCAGATGCAGTCGGTGATAGGCGCCCAAGTCTTTGTTGGTCCAACCGTTCTGCGCGACATGCTTTTCCGCCCATCCCGGCCGCAGCGCATCAATCATGACTGCGGTCAAGGGACGCCCTGCGGCGCAACTCGCCACCATGAAGACGACAAACAGCATTGCGCCTACATGCCCGGCCAACATCGCCGTGCGCGCCGACTGCGTGGCCACCGCGATCGCGATCTTCGCGGCATGCATCAGCATCATGTAGCAGGCGACCAGATCGAGGCTTCGGCTCTTGAACGCCGCGTAGGCCACGCGGGCGGCTGTCACGCCGGTGGCGACCAGCATGGCATCCAGCTGGGTTCCGCCAGCGATCCGGGTGAGATAGTAGGCCGCCAAGCCCGCTGCGGCGCTGATCACAGCCCGGCGGATATCGGGTTTGGCTGAGCGCCTTCGCATGTCCAGCACCGTCGCGAGGCTACCGCCGATGAACGTGTCACCGGGCCTCTGCACGCCGCTTTCGAGGCAACCCGCAGGACTTTGTCAGGGTGCCGATGACGGGGGCTGGCTATATTTATTTGCATCTATATAGACAACTAGGCATACTAGGTCTCATGGACGTCTTCGAAGCGGTAGCCGAACCGAACCGGCGCGCTCTGCTCGACGTACTCGCCGAGGGCGAACGCACGGCCGGCGAACTCGTGGCCACCCTCCCCGGCCTGACCCAGCCCACGGTCTCGCGCCACCTCCGGGTATTGCGCGAGGTCGGGCTGGTCGAGGTTCGGCCCGATGCCCAGCGCCGCATCTATGCACTGCGCGCCGACGGCCTGGTCGCGATGGACGAGTGGATCGAGCGCTACCGCCGCTACTGGACCAATCATCTCGACGCCCTTGAGCGCCATCTGGATTCGACATTCGAGGAGGAAAATGACAGCCAATGAACTCGAGGGCGTCGTCACGGTCGACGGTGACCGCGCGACACTGACATTCGAACGGCGACTGCGCCATCCCGTCGAGCGGGTCTGGGCCGCGATCACCGAGCCCGCGCATCGCGACATCTGGATGGGCAAGACCATAATCGACGGCCGCGAGGGCGGCTCGATCGAGACGGTCGCCTCGGGGCCGCCCGTGCCACCGGAGATGAAGCGCATGACGGGCCGCATCCTGGTCTGGGATCCGCCGCACGTGTTCGAACACGAATGGCACCAACAGATCGTCGAACCTGGCGTCGTCCGGTACGAACTCACCACCGACGGCGCCGGCACGCTGCTCCGGATGACCCACCGCGGCCTCGGTGTGCCCAACGCCAACGGATTCCGGCCCGGCACACAGGCATTCCTCGACCGGCTGCAGGCGCTCCTCGACGGCACTCCCCTGCCCGGCTGGCTGGAGCGATACGCCGAGATCGCCGGACACAGTCCGCTCGACGCCTCACCTACGAACCCGAACGCCTAGGAGAAATAGATGTCGGACAACACCTTTCGCGACGCGCCGTCGGTCGTCGTCGCCTACCAGTCCGGGTTCGGACACACCGCGACCTTGGCAGAGGCAGTCACCGCCGGAGCCAGGTCGGCGGGCGCGGCAGTCACGTCCATCCGATTGGGTGACCTGACCGAAGACGACTGGCAGACGCTGGACACCGCGGACGCGATCATCTTCGGCACCGCCACCTACATGGGCAATGTGTCGGCGGCATTCCAGACGTTCGCCGAGCAGACGGGCCGCCGCTGCCAGCAGGGCACCTGGCGCGACAAGGTCGCCGCCGGATTCACCAACTCCGGATGCAAGAGCGGCGACAAGCTCAATTCACTTGTCTCACTGGCAGTATTCGCCGCCCAACATCACATGCACTGGGTCAATCTGGGCCTCGGCCCGGGCTGGAATCACTCCGCGGCCAGCGACAGCGAACTGAACCGGCTGGGCTTCTGGCTGGGTGCCGCGGCCGCAACCGACGTCGACGCGAAGCCCGACGAGCTACACCCGTCCGATGTCGCGACGTGCGAGCACCTGGGCCGGCGGGTCGCCGAGGTCACCCGGCAGCTGGTCGCCGGACGCGCTGCGGTGCAAGCCATTCCGGAAACCGCTACTGCAGGGGCCTGAGCCCCTCGAGCATCGTGGGCACCAGCTCGGACACTGTCGGGTGGATGTGCACGGTGTGCGTCATGGTGGTGTAGGGGGCTTTCGCGGCCATCAGGTCGAGGATGCAGTGCACAACCTCGTCGCCACCGACGCCGAGGATGGACGCGCCGAGAATCTGATTGGTCTCGGCGTCGACCACAACTTTCATGAAGCCCTGGGTCTCCCCTTTTTCGACCGCCCGGCCGACGCGCGTCATCGGGCGCTTGCCCACCAACGCTTTTCGCCCCGATGCCCGGACCTGGGCCTCGGTCATCCCGGCCCGGCCGAGCGGTGGATCGATGTACAGCGCGTAGGTCGGGATACGGTCGCTGACCCGGCGTGGTTCATTGTCGAGCAGATTGGCCGCGACGATCTCGAAGTCGTTGTACGACGTATGGGTGAACGCACCTTTACCGTTGCAATCCCCCATGGCCCAGATATGGTCCGCGGTGGTGCGCAGCTGGTCGTCAACGGTGATGTATCCGCGGGAGTCGGTTGCCACCCCTGCCTTTTCGAGTCCGAGGTCGTCGGTGTTGGGCACGCGACCTACGGCGACCAGCAGGTGCGAACCTGATACGACGGCACTGCCGGTGCTGACCGCAACCCCGTCGCCGTCGCGTGATACCCGGATGTCGTTGGCGCCCAGGTGTACCGCGATCCCCTCATGCTCGAGGATGTCCTTGATGGCGGCACAGACGTCGTCGTCCTCGCGCGAGGCCAGCCGTGGCCCACGTTCGACCACCGTGACCTCGGCGCCGAACCGGCGGAACATCTGCGCGAACTCCAGACCGATGTAACTCCCGCCGATGATCACCAGATGCTCTGGCACGGCGTCGAGTTCGAGGATGCCGACATTCGTGAGGTAGTCGACGTCGGCCAGACCTGGGATGTTCGGGGCGGTCGCGCGGCCGCCGGTGTTGAGGAATATTCGTTCGGCGGTGAGCTTCTGGTCGCCGACCTGAAGAGTGTGCGGGTCGAGAAAGCGTGCGTGCCCGCGGAGCAGCGTGCAGCCGTCCATGCCTTCGAGCCAGCTTTCGACGCCCTCACGGTCCGCAGTGACGATCCCGTCCTTGCGGCCCTTCACTTTTGCCATGTCGACGGTGACATCACCGGTGCCGATGCCGTATTCGGCACCGCGGCGGGCCAGGTGTGCGGCGTAGGCGCTGGCGACCAACGTCTTCGTCGGGATGCAGCCGGAGTTCACGCAGGTGCCGCCGACGAGCTTGCGCTCGATGACGGCGACGGTGTGGCCGGCTTCAGTGAGTCGGCCGGCCAAGGGCGGTCCCGCTTGTCCCGCGCCGACAATGATGGCGTCGAATGCGGTGGCCTCAGACGACGACATACGGACCGATCGCGCTCAGAACGACGGCCGCGACCGCGAAGCCACCACCGACCGCGAGGACGTCCTCGGCAAGCGCCACCGGCAGGTCGTGTCCACCGTTGCGCGCCACAAGGATTCGGCGCGCGTGAAAGCCTGCCATCGTCCCGATGACCGCGCCGATCATTCCACCGCCCATGCCGATGAACGTATGGTGCCACCCGGCACCGATGACCGCACCGGCGAACGCACCGGTGAGCAACCGGGCCCCGAACTGCGACGGCACCGTTCGCGCCGGAGTCTTGGGCAGCTGGTCGGTGATCAACTCGACCACCAACAGGATCGTCAGCACCGTCACCGTGATCCAGTTACCGACCCATTCGGCCCAGGTACCCACCAGCGGCAACCAACCGAGCTTGGCGCCCCAGGCCACCACCGCGGGCGGAGTGAGCGCCCGCAAGCCCGCAACCACACCGATGAGTAAGGCGAACAGCAGAACCAGCGCTTGCGTCACGTGACCCTCCAGTCAGGAAGTGCAGATTGCAAAACCTACGGGGACGCTAACACCGGTATCGGTCAGAAGCGACAGAACCGGATATCGGACGCCAGGATCGCCTTGGCCCCGATGCCGGTCAGCTCGTCCATGATGGCGTTGACCTGGCGGCGCGGCACGAGCGCGCGCACCGCGACCCAGTCGGCGTCCGCCAGCGGCGCGATGGTCGGCGATTCGAGGCCCGGCGTGATGGCCGTTGCCTGCTCCAAAACGCTACGCGGGCAGTCGTAGTCGAGCATCAGGTACTGCTGTCCGAACACCACGCCTTGAATGCGGGCCGCGAGCTGATCGCGCGCTGGGTCGGGCGTCGCGTCGGCGCGCTCGATCAGCACTCCCTCCGAATCGCACAGCGACTCTCCGAAGGCCACGAGGTTGTGCAGCGCCAGAGTTCGCCCGGAGCCGACGACGTCGGCAATCGCGTCGGCGACGCCGAGCTGGATCGAGATCTCCACCGCGCCGTCGAGGCGGATCACAGTGGCTTCAATCCCCTTGTCGGCCAGGTCTTTCCGGACCAGGTTCGGGTAGGCGCTGGCAACGCGCTTGCCGGCCAGGTCGGCGACCGTCCAGTCCCGGCCTGCCGGCGCGGCGTACCGGAATGTCGACGATCCGAAGCCCAGGGCCAGCCGCTCACTGACGGGCGCCATCGACTCGGCGGCGAGGTCGCGGCCGGTGATGCCGAAGTCCAGCTGCCCGGACCCCACGTAGATGGCAATGTCCTTGGGCCGCAGGAAGAAGAACTCGACCTTGTTCACCGGGTCGACGACCGTCAGATCCTTGGGATCGGTGCGGCGACGGTATCCGGCCTCGGACAGGATGTGAGCGGCCGACTCGCTGAGCGCGCCCTTGTTCGGAACGGCGACGCGGAGCAGGCCGTTGGACGATGCGCCGGTCACAGCTTGCCGTAGACGTCGTCGAGGGTCAGGCCACGCTTGATCATCAGTACCTGCGTCCAATACAGGAGCTGGCTGATCTCGCCTGCCAGCTCGTCGTCGCTTTCGTGTTCCGCGGCGATCCACACCTCGCCGGCCTCTTCGATGATCTTCTTGCCCAGATGATGCACACCGGCGTCCAACGCTGCGACGGTTCCGCTGCCGGCCGGCCGGGTCTGCGCTCGCTCACTGAGCTCGGCGAATAGCGCATCGAAGGTCTTCACGAGCTGCAATTGTTTCACGCCCGCCCGAGCGGGAAGCGAATGCCACTCGCTCTGGACCGGACAACGCCCTACTTGTGGTGGTCGTCCTGCTGCTTGGTAGCCGCCGTCACGTGGGGTGAGCTGTGCTTATCGGCATGCTTATCCTGCGGCTGGCTCTTGCCGGCCTGGTTCTTGCCGGCGGCCTGGGTTGAGCCCGTGCTGATGGCCGACGCGGCGGTGGCCGACGCCGTGATGGCCGACGTCGTGCTAGCCGTCGGCGCGGCGGTCGAGGGCTTCTTCAGCGTCAGAGCAGCCGCACCGGTTGGCACCGCGGACGGCTTGACGGCGGCAAATGGCGTGGGCGTGACCGGGGCGGGCAGCAGACCGCCGACGAAAGTCGAGACACTGTGAACCACGTTTTGGACGAATGTGACCACGGGCCCGGTGCTTCCGCCAATCGGCGCCGGCAGTATCAAGAACGGCTGCTCAAGGTTGAGCGCGACCTGCGCGAGCAGCCCAGTGGGTCCGAGCACGCCCGTAACCAGGTTGCTCAGCAGGCCTGGAATCTGACTCGGGTTGCGAATTGCCGACTCGGCCGTCGCTTCCAGGGTTGCGGGTAGGTGAGCCGCCCACGACACGATGAAGCGAGTTGCCGCCAACACCGATGGAATGACTTGGGTGGCCGCAGACAACACGCTGATTGGCCCAGGGGCGTTGAGGAGGCTGACGATTGCGGCGTAGCCCGCGGTGGGGTCAGGCAAGCCGTTGAACAGTCCGCCGATCGTGGCTGCCGTGTTCAGTAGATCGGTGGACACCGAGCCCGGGTTCGCGCCGAAAGGTCCGAGTGGGGCCGGTAAGAAGGCGGACACGCCTCCCAGGTTCAGCAGCACGTATCGCGCCAGGCCCGGGTAGGCCGGATTGGCGAACGTCTGCACGAAAGCACTCAATGCACTCGGCGCCAGCCCCGGCTGCTGCAGCGCCACGACACCCGTCGCAACGCCGAAGACCGGCAGATTGTCGATGGCGACGATCGGGGCGCTCACCGCGTTGTAGCCATAGTCCAGAAGGTCGCCGAAGAGGTTGAGGGCATCGGTCACCGCTGATGCCGGACGTACGGCAACGGTACTCAGCGCCGGTGCCGCCTGATGCACCGGCAGCATGACAATCGGAGCGGCGGCGACCGCGCCTGCCACCAGCAGCGACGCAGATGTATTGATGCGCGGACGAATAGCGGTGCTCATGGCAGCCCCTTGATCTAAGCGGCGGCGTCGGCCGGATGCCGGCTAGCCACCCGCGACGACCGCGAGCGGCCCACCAATTAACACTGTAGTCAATAATGGGCTCGCCGAGCCTGGGAGTTGCCCACCGATCGGCCGTCGGCGCGAGGGACGCACCCGCCTTGCCCGAACCCAAATCCGCAGCGCGGCAAAGACTCGCGCGAAAACTTTGGTCACTTTGTTTGCGCTGGTCACAGTGGGTAACTAGTACACCATTGGTCACAGCGACTTGTCGGTGACTCGAACTAGTGTTCGATGTATGGGATTGACCAATCCGGCCGTTGTCGAGCAGGCGTACGCCGAGTTCGAAGCGGCGCAGGCCCGGCTCGCGTCCCTGGATTACAGCGGGTTGCCCATCAAAGTTCTGTTGGAGTTGCAGTCCCGTCGTGAAACGTTGAAGTGCGCGGCCGAGGCGGTCGACCACCAGATCCTGGCCGCCGCGCAAACCCAGGCCACCGCCAAAGACATCGGCGCCAAAGACTGGCCGAGGTCCTGCACATCCGGCTCCGCATCAACCGGGAGGAGGCCCGCCACCGGGTCCGCGACTGCGACCACCTGGGTCCGCGCTCGGCCATCACCGGCGAACCGCTCGGGCCGGTGTGGGAGCTGGCGGCGGCCGCCCAGGCCGAAGGCGCCCTCAACACCGAGCACGTCGCGGTGATCACGAACTTTTTCGCGAAGGTGCCGCTGTGGGTCGATCCGGCCACCCTCGCCCAGTGCGAACGCGACCTGGTGTCCTGGGCGCGGTACAAGGGCCCCGAGGACCTGAGGGCCGCCGCAAAAGAGTTGTTGTACCGGCTCGACCAGGACGGGCCCGAACCCGACGACACCGAACGCGACCGCAAACGCGGCATCACCCACGGCAAGCAACACGCCGACGGCACCAGCGACGTGTCGGGCACCATGACCCCCGAAGCCCGCGCGTACTGGGACGCCATCTACGACAAATACGCCGCCCCCGGCATGTGCAACCCCGCCGACCAGACGCCCTGCTACTCCGGGACACCGACCGCCGAGCAGATCGCGGGCGACACCCGCACCCTGGCCCAACGCCAACACGACGCCCAGATGTGGGTCGCCCGCATGGCCCTGACCTCCGGGATGCTCGGCGAGCACAACGGGCTCCCGGTCTCGGTGGTCGCGACCACCACCCTGCAGGAACTGCAACACGGCGCCGGGGTCGCGGTCACCCACACCGGCAGCACGCTGCCCGTCCCGGACTTGATTCGGATGGCCTCCCGCTCGTACTGCTACCTGGCGGTGTTCGACCACCACACCAACATCCCGCTCTACCTGGGCCGCACCCGCCGCACCGCCACGCCCGGGCAACGCATCATGCTCTTCGCCCGCGACCGCGGCTGCACCAAACCCGGCTGCACCGCCCCCGCCTCGCGCTGCCAAGCCCACCATGCGGTCTGCAACTGGCGCGACGACGGCCAAACCGACATCACCGACATGACCCTGGCCTGCGGCTGCGACAACGTCCTGGCCGACACCGGCGGCTGGACCACCACCATGAAAAACGGCCGAGCCCACTGGACCCCACCACCACTCTTAGACGTCGGCCAACCAAGAACCAACCAATACCACCACCCCACGCTCTATCCACCCGAAGGTGAGGACGCCGATGGTGAAAGCGACAGTCCCGCAAGCTAACTGGCACCCCGCCACGGCACCTCGCGCCGCGACGGCGGTACCGCGCACCCGCTACGGCTCATCGGTTGACGAGGCGGGATGAGACGCTGCGAGTCGCCGATGCCGCACGCGTGGGGAACGACTGCCAGCGATTAGGAGCCACCCTTGTTCCCGTTGCCCGATGGGCCGCATCAGCCGCCTGACGGAGATCCGCCCGGCTCGAAGCCTGGCCGAGGCGAAGGCGAACTACGTCGCCATCAGCTCGGCGTGCATATCTTCGAGCGCAACACCCTTGGTCTCACGAACCCACTTGGCGACGAAAATCAGCGAAAGGAATGCGCACAGCGCGTAGAAGCCGTACGCAACGCCGAGCATGCCGCGCAGCTCTGGGAAGGTCACGGTGATCGCCCAGTTCGCAACCCACTGGCCGGCTGCGGCCAGACCCAACGCCGCGGCGCGGATGCGGTTGGGGAACATCTCCCCCAGCAGCACCCACACCACCGGCCCCCAGGACATGCCGAACGCCACCACGAACAGGTTGGCGGCGATCAGGGCGATGGGACCCTCGACGCCACTCAACTGCGGTACGCCGTTCACCTGCGGGGCGGTGCCGAAGATGACCGCCATGGTGGCCAGCGTCAGCGTCATGCCGGCCGAGCCGATGAGCAGCAGCGGCTTACGGCCGATCTTGTCGATCAGCATGATCGCGACGACCGTCGTCAGGATATTCACCACCGAGGTGATGACGGTGATGAGGAACGACGAGCTCTCGTCGAAACCGACGGCCTCCCACAACACGTTCGAGTAGTAGAAGATCACGTTGATGCCCACGAACTGCTGGAACACCGACAACGCCAGACCGACCCAGACGATCCCGTAGAGGCTCAGGGGCCCGCCTCCGGGCTTGCACATGTCGCGCCAGGTGGGTTTCTGTTCGGACTCGAGCGTCTGCTGGATGCGACCGATCGTGATCTCGAGGTTCTTCTCCCCCAGCAAAGTGGTCAGCACCTTGCGGGCTTCCGGAATCCGGTGCGTGGCAACGAGATAACGCGGCGACTCGGGAATGGTGAAGGCAAGCAGGCCGTACACCACGGCGGGGATGGCCATCAGGACGAACATCCAGCGCCAGGCCTCCAGGCCCAACCACAACATGCTGCTCGCCCCGCCGGCCAAATGCGCCAGCAACGCGTCGACCGCCAACGACAGGAAGATACCGCTGACGATGGCCAACTGCTGCAGAGAGCCGAGCCGGCCGCGGATACTCGCCGGCGAGGTTTCGGCGATGTAGGCCGGAGCGATCACCGACGCGATGCCCACCCCGAGGCCCCCAACGACGCGGAACGCCACGAGCACCCAGATGTTCCACGCCAGCCCGGCCCCGATGGCGCTGATCAGGAACAGCAGGGCCGCCAGCTTCATCACGGTGAGCCGCCCGACCCGGTCGGCCAGCCGCCCGGCCGTCATGGCGCCCACAGCCGCGCCGAGCAGCGCCGAGGCCACCGCAATCCCCAGCGACTTGTCGTCGACCGCGAAGTGCAACTGGATGGACTTCACCGCACCGTTGATGACGGCACTGTCATAGCCGAACAGCAGGCCGCCAAGCGCGGCTACCGACGCGATGCGCACGGCGCTGCGGCCGGAGTCGAACTCTTTGTCGTCGAAGATCGCCGATGTGTTGTCACTGACCGGCCCATGGGACATCGGACGTCCTTTCGCAGCGCTGCGTGGTGTGCGTCAACAATCGCACAGCAGGCCGCGTCACCGGGCCAGAACTCGGGGCTACGAACACATTTCGGTGTAGATGTCACGCAGGTCGCCGACACCGAGCCCGGCCAGCGATTCGATGTGGCGGCGGCGTGGCCCGTCGGGCACTGCGACATCGTTGGGCACCACCAGCACGACGCAACCCGCGGCATCCGCGGACTGTGCGCCCGTCACCGAATCCTCGATCGCCAGGCAGTCCTGCGCCGCAACGCCCAGCAGTTCCGCGGCCCGCAGGTACGGCGCCGGGTGGGGCTTGCCGTCGGGCACCTCGTCACCGCAGACCGTGACCGTGAAGTAGTGACTCCCAATCGTTTTCAGCGCCTGCTCGGTCAGCGTGCGCCGCGTGTTGGTCACCAGCGCCAGCGGAATGTCGCTGGCGGCCAGTGTCTCCAACAACTCCTGCGCACCCGGCCGCCAGGGCAGCCCCTGCTCGAAGAGTTCACCGGTGTAGTCGTGCAGCCAGTCCGCCGACTCGGCCATGGATTCCGGCGTCGGGTCAAGGCCGAGGTCGTCGTAGACGATGCGCATGACGTTCTCAGCCGAGCCGCCCACCGTCGTCTCCCGCACTGCGTCGGTCAGCACGCCACCCTTTCGGGCGTAGAAGGCGTGCATCGCGACGTCCCACAGCTTTTCGGAGTCGACGAGTGTGCCGTCCATGTCAAAAAGCACAGCTCGCACGCGAACTCAGTCCTCCGGGTTGTAGCCGAGATTGGGGGCGAGCCAGCGCTCGGCTTCTTTCAAGGTCCAGCCCTTACGCCGGGCGTAGTCGGCGACCTGATCCTGGGCCAGCCGACCGACCACGAAGTACTGGGACTGCGGGTGCGAGAAGTACCAGCCACTGACGGCGGCGCCGGGCCACATCGCCATCGACTCGGTCAGCTCGATGCCGGTTCGCTCGGTGACGTCCAGCAACGAGAACAGCGTCTTCTTCTCGGTGTGCTCCGGGCAGGCCGGATAGCCGGGCGCCGGGCGGATGCCGACGTACTTCTCCCCGATGAGCGCCTCGTTGTCGAGCTGCTCGTCGGGCCGATAGCCCCAGAACTCCTCGCGGACCCGCTGGTGCATCCGTTCGGCGAACGCCTCCGCCAGCCGGTCGGCCAGCGACTCCAGCAGGATGGCGCTGTAGTCGTCGAGGGCGGCCTTGAACTCCGTGATCTTGTCCTGGCTGCCGAGTCCCGCCGTGACCGCGAAGGCGCCGACGTAGTCGGCCAGACCCGTGCCCTTGGGCGCGATGAAGTCACCCAGCGACTTGTTCGGGATGCCGTCGCGGTGCTCGCCCTGCTGCCGCAGGTTGTGCAGCGTGGTGAGCACCTCGGTGCGGCTCTCGTCGGTGTAGACCTCGATGTCGTCGCCGACGGCGTTGGCCGGGAAGAAACCGATCACGCCGTTGGCGCGCAGCCACTTCTCTTTGATCAGGGTGTCGAGCATCTCCTGGGCATCGTCATACAACTTGCGGGCGGCCTCACCCGACGCCGGGTTGTTGAGGATGTCGGGGAACTTGCCCTTCATCTCCCAGGCGTTGAAGAACGGCTGCCAGTCGATGTACTCGCGGAGCTCGGCCAGGTCGTAGTCGAGAAACTCCCGAACGCCGACCCCCTGGGCGGGCACCGGCGGTGTGTAGCCGTCCCACTCGATCGGCGTGCGGTTGGCACGGGCCTTCTCCAGCGTCAGCGTCGGCCGTTCGTGCTTCTGGGCGTGCCGTTCCCGAAGGGCTGCGTAGTCCTTCTCGGTGGCCTCCATCAGGGCGGGACGCTGCTTGTCGTCGAGCAGCGCGGCCGCCACCGGCACCGAACGGGACGCGTCCTTGACCCACACCACCGGACCGCTGCGGCGCGGCGAGATCTTCACGGCCGTGTGGGCGCGCGAGGTCGTCGCGCCACCGATCAGGAGCGGGATCTCCAGGCCCTCGCGTTCCATCTCGACGGCGAAGTTCACCATCTCGTCGAGCGACGGCGTGATCAGGCCGGACAGCCCGATGATGTCGGCGTTGTGTTCCTTGGCCGCGTCCAGGATCTTCTGGGCGGGCACCATGACACCGAGGTCGATCACTTCGAAGTTGTTGCACTGCAAGACAACCCCGACGATGTTCTTGCCGATGTCGTGCACGTCGCCCTTGACGGTCGCCATGATGATCGTGCCGTTGGTGTCTTTTTCTGCGGTTGCTCCGGAGGTGACTTTCTCCTCCTCGATGAACGGCAGCAGGTAGGCGACGGCCTTCTTCATGACGCGGGCCGACTTCACGACCTGAGGCAGGAACATCTTGCCCGCACCGAAGAGGTCGCCGACGACGTTCATGCCGTCCATCAGCGGGCCCTCGATCACCTCGATGGGCCGCCCGCCGGCGGCCGCGATCTCGGCGCGCAGTTCCTCGGTGTCGTCGTCCACGTGGGCATCGATGCCCTTGACCAGGGCGTGCGTGATGCGCTCGCGGACCGGCAGGCTGCGCCACTGCGCCGCGACCGGATCCTCTTCCTTGCCCTTTGTGTTGAACCGTTCCGCTATCTCCAGCAGCCGCTCGGCGGCATCCTCGCGACGGTTCAGCACGACATCCTCGATACGGTCCCGCAGCTCGGGATCGATCGAGTCGTAGGGCACCAGCGCGCCGGCGTTCACGATGCCCATGTCCAGGCCCGCCTTGATGGCGTGGAACAGGAACACCGCGTGGATCGCCTCGCGTACCGGGTTGTTGCCGCGGAACGAGAACGACACGTTGGAGATGCCGCCCGAGATGTGCACGCCGGGCAGGTTCTCCTTGATCCAGGCGCAGGCCTCGATGAAGTCGATGCCGTAGGTGGCGTGCTCCTCGATGCCCGTCGCCAGCGCGAAGCAGTTCGGGTCGAAGATGATGTCCTCGGCCGGGAAGCCGACCTCTTCGGTCAAGATCCGGTAGGCACGCCCGCAGATCTCCTTGCGGCGCTCCAGGTTGTCGGCCTGGCCCTGCTCGTCGAACGCCATCACGACGACGGCGGCGCCGTACTTGCGGCACAGCCGGGCCTCGCGGATGAACTTCTCCTCGCCCTCCTTCATGGAGATCGAGTTGACGATGGGCTTGCCCTGCACGTTCTTCAGGCCCGCCTCGATGACCTCGAACTTGGAGGAGTCGATCATCACCGGCACGCGGCTGATGTCGGGCTCGGCCGCGATCAACTTGGTGAACCGGTCCATCGCGGCGACGCCGTCGATCATTCCTTCGTCCATGTTGATGTCGATGACCTGCGCACCGACCTCGACCTGCTGCAGCGCCACCGACAGCGCGGTGTCGTAGTCCTCGGCCTTGATCAGGTTGCGGAACCGCGCGGAACCGGTGATGTTGGTGCGCTCACCGATGTTGACGAACAGCGAGTCTTCGGTGATGTTGAGCGGCTCCAGACCCGACAGCCGCGTCGCCACCGGAATCTCTGGCAGCTCGCGGGGCGCCTTGCCCTCGACGACCCTGGCGATCTCGGCGATGTGCGGCGGTGCGGTGCCGCAGCAGCCACCCACCAGGTTGACCAGACCGGCCTCGGCGAACTCCTCGATGTACCCGGCCTGCCGCTCCGGGGACTCGTCGTACTCGCCAAAAGCGTTGGGCAGCCCCGCATTCGGGTAGCAGGAGACGAAGGTGTCCGCGATCCGCGCCACCTCGGCGATGTAGGGCCGCATCTCGGGCGCCCCCAGGGCGCAGTTGAGGCCCACCGCGAGCGGTTTGGCGTGCCGGATCGCGTTCCAGAACGCCTCGGTGACCTGACCGGACAACGTCCGGCCGGACGCATCGGTGATGGTGCCCGAGATGATGAGCGGCCAGCGGCGGCCGCGCTGCTCGAACAGCGTCTCGATGGCGAACACCGCGGCCTTGGCATTCAGCGAGTCGAAGATCGTCTCGATGATGAGGATGTCGGCGCCGCCGTCGACCAGGCCACCCGCGGCTTCGAGGTACGCCGCGACCAGCTGGTCGTAGGAGACGTTGCGGGCACCCGGATCGTTGACGTCGGGCGAGATCGACGCGGTCCGCGTCGTCGGCCCGAGCGCGCCAGCGACGTAGCGCGGCTTGTCCGGGGTGCTGAACTCGTCGGCGGCCTTCCGGGCCAGCGCCGCGCCGGCGTAATTCAGCTCGTAGCTGAGCTCTTCCATGCCGTAGTCGGAGAGCGAGACGGCGTTCGCGTTGAACGTGTTGGTCTCGAGAATGTCGGCGCCTGCCTCGAGGTACTCGCGGTGGATGCCTTCGATGATCTGCGGCTGCGTCAGGGTGAGCAGGTCGTTGTTCCCGACGAGGTCACTCGGCCAGTCCTTGAACCGCTCGCCGCGGTAGCCGGCCTCGTCTGGGCGGTCCCGCTGGATCGCCGTGCCCATCGCACCGTCGATGACCATGATCCGCTTGCCCAGCGCAGCCGTCAGTTCAGCGGTGCAATCAGGGCGGATATTCGGCACGAAAGTGCTCGACGGGGCGGCAGTCACATGCGTTCCTTCCTCAGCGGAAGGCGTCCTTGACTCTGCCGAGCGTGGCGGATACCAGCAAGACCGGAATCCGTTGCAACGCCTCTCGACCTCAAAGAGTCTACGTCGTCAGCCGACAGAGGTTCGGACGCCCACGTTGGACAGTGGTTTGTCCAGTGCAGTCACATCAACATGGTAGGCGGCCCGCCAAACCGGTTTGCCGGCCCGACCCGCCCAGGGGTAGTGCTCGCGGGTGCCGATAAGGGCTTACGCTGGCGTTGTGAGCCCGTCCGACCGGCCCCTGCCCCAGGGCCTTGACCTGCCCGAACTGCACGATGCCGTCGTCGTCGCGGCGTTCGAGGGGTGGAACGACGCCGGAGACGCCGCCAGTGACGCCCTCGAGCACCTGGATGCCATGTGGGAGGCCCGCACCATCGTCGACATCGACGATGAGAGCTACTACGACTACCAGGTGAATCGCCCCGTGATCCGCCAGGTGGACGGCGTCACCCGCGAGCTGGTGTGGCCGTCGATGAGCATCTCCCACTGCCGCCCACCGGGCTCGGATCGCGACGTGGTCCTGATGCACGGCGTCGAACCGAACATGCGGTGGCGGACCTTCTGCGCCGAGCTGCTGGCGATCCTCGACAAGCTCAATGTGCAGACCGTCGTCATCCTCGGTGCGCTGCTCGCCGATACCCCACACACCCGGCCGGTGCCGGTGTCCGGCGCGGCGTACTCGGCTGACTCGGCCAAGTTCTTCGGACTCGAGGAGACCCGCTACGAGGGGCCGACCGGCATCGCCGGAGTCTTCCAGGACGCCTGCGTGCAGGCCGGCATCCCGGCCGTCACGTTCTGGGCGGCGGTGCCGCACTACGTGTCGCAGCCGCCGTGCCCCAAGGCCACCGTCGCGCTGCTGCGGCGCGTCGAGGACGCCCTGGACGTCGAGGTGCCCCTCGGCGACCTGCCGGCGCAGGCCGAGGAGTGGGAACAGTCGGTCACCGAGATGACTGCTGACGACGAAGAGATCGCCGAATACGTGCAGTCCCTCGAGGAACGCGGCGACGCCGAGGTCGACATGAACGAGGCGCTCGGCAAGATCGACGGCGACGCGCTCGCCGCGGAGTTCGAGCGGTACCTGAAGCGCCGCGGGCGTTAACCCGCCCGAGCGGCGCTCGCGGTTAAGTGCGGACGGGCTTGGGGGCCTTCCAGGTACCGTCGAGCGCCTCGGGTTTGGGCCAGTACAGACGCATGGCGATGACGAACGGCCCGGCCGGTGTCGGCAGCCAGTTGGCTTCGCGTGCCGGTCCCGGTGACTTGTTCTGCAGGTTCAGTGTGATGCCGCCGTCGGGATCCTTGATCAGGGTGGGCAGCATCGCCGAGTTGATCAGGTACCGGTTGATGGGGTTGGCCACCAGCAGGCTCTGTGGCATCTCGTACACCGTCACCGACCAGAAGGCGTTGACCGGCGGCAGCTGGCCGGGTGGGAACCGCAGCGTGTAGTTGTTGGCGCCCGTCAGCGGTGCACCGGTGCTGTCGTTGGCGGCGCTCGGGTAGATCGCCTCGGCCGCGGTGTTGCCGTAGATGCCGAGCGCCGCACCGGCCATGCGGTACAGGTAGTTGCCCTTGAGATCGGTTGCGCTACCGAACAATTGGGCCGAGGTCACCTCACCGGTGTCGAACTTGGTCTTCTTGAATTCGTCGAAGTCTGCCCAGGCATCGGCCATGCCCTCCTCGACGGCTTTGCGGTTCTCGGGCGTGAGCTTGTCGGCGCGGTAGGTGCCGTCGGGCCCGATGCCGATGGCCGCGAACCGCTCGCGCTTGACCTCCTCGGCGGCCTGCGCCGGCGCGAACTTCATCACGAAGTTGAGGATTTCGAAGAACTTCGGGGAGGTCCGCTCGTCCTGCACCGACAGTGGAGCGACGAAGTCGATGGGCGGCGCCGGTGGCGGGGGCGGCTGCTTCAGGAACGCCGACAGCGGTGCCACCTGATAGCCGGCCTGGATCTTCTTGACGTTCTCGATGTCGTTCGGCCCGAACAACTGGGTGCGGTACAGCACGAACGCCAGATCGGTCGAGCTGCGGATCACCCGCTCGATCCCCGGAGGGGTCTGCCCCTTCCAATTCGGCCCGGCCAGAAGGTAATTGGCGGCACCGTTGCCCGTGGCTCGGCTGCCGACGTACGCGATGTTGTAGGTGTAACCATCGACGAACTGCAGCGAGTAGTACCGACCCGGCTCGACGTTCGGCACGCTCAGCACCAGCGGTTCGGCGCGCAGATCGGCGCCGAGGAACGAGTACGGGGTGTCCGAGTTGGGCGTCTGGATCGCCTTGTCCTCGGGCGTGAAAACCCTTGCGGTGTTGTGGATTTGGTTCCAGGCACCCTTGTATTCGGGCCCGGCCTTGTCGACGAAGTACGAGTACTGAATCCGGTAGTTGTCGACCATCGGAAATCCGTACGTGTAAGCGGATTTCGCGATGGCGCGCACCTGCTCGGGCGTGGGCGGCTGCGGCGTCGAGGGTGCCGACGACTCGTGTCCGGAGCACGCGGTGGCCAACAGCAGTAAGACGGACAGGCAGAGGCGGACCAGGCCGACCCGCATCGTCATCCCTTGCCGAGCCGCTCGGTGTGCGCGCTGGACGAGCGGCCCAGGGCGGCCACCTCGGCGTCCATCCGGGGCAGCAGGTCGGGCACGAACTTGGCCACCGGCACCTCGCCGATGCGCGTGGCCAGCAGCGGCCGCAGCCAGCGCAGCGCGCCGACCCAGCCGGGGCAGTTCACCCGGGTCTTGCGTCCCTCGATACCGGCGACGAAAGCCTCGCCGCACTTGTCGACCGACGTGGTCTTGCTGATGGGCCACGGCAGCTTCGTCAGCATCTCGGCGAATGTCGACAGGTCGGACTTGGAGTCGCGGACCATCGCGGTGTCGATCCAGGACATGTGGGCCGAGCCCACGTCGACGCCGCGGTAACCGACCTCGAGGCGCAGTGCGTTGGCGAAGTGCTCGACGGCGGCCTTGGACGCGTTGTACGGCGCCAGGCCGGGAGCCGCGGTGTATGCGGCGAGCGACGACACGATCAGCACGTAGCCGCGGCGGTCGAGGACCGACGGCAGCGTGGCGCGCACGGTGTGGAACACGCCCAGCACGTTGATGTCGAGCAGTCGCTTGAAGGCCTCTGGGTCGACCTGCAGCACCGAACCGTAGGTGGCGATGCCGGCGTTCGCCATCACCACATCGATGCCACCGAACCGCTCGACGGCGGCGTCGGCGGCGGCCTGCATCGATGCGAGGTCACGGACGTCGGCGACCACCGTCAGGACATCGTCACCGAGCGCGGCGGCCGTGGCGTCCAGCGCCGCCGCGTCGACGTCGGTGAGCACCAGCTTGGCGCCCTTACGGTGCAACCGGCGGGCCACCTCGGCCCCGACCCCCGCAGCACCACCGGTGATGAAGACGACTTTTCCGTACACAGAACCCATGATGGCAAAACGTACCCTCACGGCGAAGTGACTAGAGGGTCACCCCGAGCAGTGCGTCGACCGCGTCGGCCACCAACCGCGGCGAGGCGGCGTCGTGCCCGCCGTACTCGAGCGCGTCCGTCGACCAACCATCAAGGGCGGCAAGCACTTTCGGGGTATCCAAGTCGTCGGCCAGGTACCTGCGAACGCGCGCCAGCAGATCGGCGGCATCGGGTCCGGCAGGCAGTGCGGTGGCGGCGCGCCAGCGCTGCAGCCGCACCTGGGCGGTGCTGAGAACCTCTGGGCTCCAGAACCGGTCGGCGCGGTAGTGCCCGGCCATCAGGCCGAGCCGGATGGCGCTTGGGTCCACGCCGTCGGCCCGCAGCTGCGACACCAGCACCAGGTTGCCGCGGCTCTTGCTCATCTTGTGACCGTCCCAGCCGATCATCCCGCCGTGTACGTAGTGGCGGGCGAAACGCCGCTCCCCCGTTACTGATTCGGCGTGCGCAGCGGAGAACTCATGGTGCGGGAAGGTCAGGTCGCGGCCGCCGCCCTGGATGTCGAGGCCCGGTCCGACGCGGTTCAGCGCGATCGCGGCGCACTCGATGTGCCAGCCGGGCCGGCCCGCGCCGAACGGTGACGGCCAACTCGGCTCGCCCGGCCGCTGGACGCGCCACAGCAGGGCGTCCAGCTGGCTGACTTTCCCGGGACGGTCGGGATCGCCGCCGCGCTCGCCGAACAACGTCAGCATGGTGTCGCGGTCGTAGCCGGACTCATAGCCGAACTGGGCGGTGGCGTCCGCCCGATAATAAATGTCGGGGTACCCAGGTTCATTGGGGTCGTCGACGACGTATGCGGCGCCGGAGGCCAGCAGCTTCTCGACCAGCTCGACGACCTCGGCGATCGACTCGACGGCGCCGACGTAGTCGTGCGGCGGCAGCACCCGCAGCGCCGTCATGTCCTGGCGGAACAGTTCGGTCTCGCGGTCACCGAGGGCACGCCAGTCGATGCCGTCGCGCGCGGCCCGCTCGAACAGCGGGTCGTCGACATCAGTGACGTTCTGCACGTACTGGACATCGTGACCGGCGTCGAGCCAGTACCGGTGCACGAGGTCGAAAGTCAGGTAGGTGGCGGCATGGCCGAGGTGCGTGGCGTCGTACGGGGTGATCCCACAGACGTACATGGTGGCCTTTGGGCCGGCCGAGACCGGCCGGACCTGCCGGTCGGCGGTGTCATAGAGCCGGAGTTCGGGGCCGCGGCCCGGCAGGTTCGGGACATTCGGCGCCAGCCACGATCGCATGACGTCGACTTTAGCCGTCGTCAACTCAGCGGAATGTGTCCGCCCGACTTCGACTCCTGGTACTGCTGTGAAAGTTCTTGGTACCGCCGAGCAATCCGTGCGATGCGATCGTGCAAGTCGCCGCGGAGCGGTTCCGGTTCGGCATCGGCAAGGTCGCGAATCCAGTGCGCGGTCCAGAACGCGTTGGTTCGTCGATAGCCGCCCGGATCCAGACCGAACAGCTCTTTGAGGATGCGCAGATCATGCGGAATCGCGAAGCTGTCGCGCGAATCCTCGTGGCTGAACAGGTAGTAGTAGTTGTCGAAACCGGCCCAGGTGATCGCCGACATGCACAGAGTGCAGGGCTCGTGCGTGCTCAGGAACAGCAGGTCACGCGTCGCCGGGCGATCTGCGATCTCGTAGAACTGGTTGAGTGTGTTGGTCTCGCCATGGAACAGCGGATTGCGCGTTTCCGCGTTGGTCCCGGCCAGCACCAGCGACAGGTCCGATTTGCGCAACAGCGCGGCCCCGAAGACCTTGTTGCCCTCAGCAACACCCTGCGACGTCAGCGGAATAATGTCGGACTCGATCACGTCGAGCAGTCGCGAGACGAGTTCCATGTGAATACTCCCTGTCGGTGGTTCCTGCGGAGCGGATGTCGTTGGCGTGCTTCATGTTCCCCGCGAGGACCCGGCGACTGGAACGGCCGCCGACACCCCTGGCTGGTGGTGGACATCGGCGTCGCGGTCACGCAGCGGCAGACCCGTTCCGCCTGCTCGCAGGCTGATGATTTCCGCGACGATCGCAATGGCGATCTCCTCGGGAGTCCGACCGCCCAGATCCAGCCCGATCGGAGAGCACAGCCCGGCCAGCTGGCCGTCCTCGATCCCCCGCTCGCGCAGCCGTGCCACCCGGTCGTCATGGGTTCTGCGCGATCCCATCGCGCCGACGAAGCCGATCTCGGGCAACGTCAGGGCCACCTCGAGGACAGGCACGTCGAAGCGGTGGTCGTGCGTCAGCACACAGATCGCGGTGCGCGAGTCGATCAGCCCGGCACCGGCCTGTTGCCGGAGGTAGCGATCGGGCCGGTCCACGACGACCTCGTCGGCCATCGGGAACCGGTTTTTCGTGGCGAATACCGCTCGCGGATCGCATACCGTCACGCGGAAGCCGACGAATGCCGCCGCGTGCGCAACCGCGGCGACGAAGTCGGTTGCACCGAAGACGATCATCCGCGGCCTGGGCGCCAGTACGCGCGCGAAGACGACGTCGCCGCCTGGGCCGGTCAGCGTCCGGCTGGTGGTCATCGAGTCCGCAGCGCGCACCACGGCGTCGTCCAGCGAGCCGACGCCGAGGCTGCCCTTCACCAACCGGTCGGCGATGACCAGGTGGCGGCCGGGCCCGCGATCAGGAGGGGCCGGGTCAGTGGGGCCGACGAGCGTGGCCAGGACCGCGGTCTGCCCGCGGTCGACGACCTTCACGGCGAACTCGAATTCGGTGACGTTCGACGGGCCGACTCGCTCGACGAAGACATCGATGGCGCCACCGCACAGCAGGCCGACAGCGAACACCGACTCGTCGCCGGCGTCGTAGCTGACCAGCCTCGGCTCGCCCGCGGACAGCACCTCCAGCGCCAGCTCGTACACCGCGCTCTCCACGCAACCGCCGCTGATGGAGCCGACGACGCTGCCGTCGCCGGCCACCAACATCGACGTACCCGGCCCGCGCGGCGCTGATCCACTGGTGGAGACGACCGTGCACAACGCCACCGACTCGCCGAGCCGGGTTCGGGCCAGCATCTCCTCGATGACATCCACGGTCAGTACTGAATCCGGTTGCTGTTGCCGATCCAGGTCTCGAACGGCAGGAATGAGTGGTGCAAGCGGTGCTGCAGGACGGGGACTTCCCAGTGTTCCCTTGGCCTGTCGAACAATTCGTAGAACGCCCGGTCGTCGAATCCGCCGACAGCCGCGTCATGGCGGTCCGCCGCGAACACGATCCGATCGACCCTGGCCCACAATGCGGCGGACAGGCACAGCGGGCACGGTTCGCATGACGAGTAGAGCGTGTGGCCCGCAAGACTGAAGTTCCCGACCTGCTGGCAGGCGGCCCGGATCGCCATCACCTCGGCGTGTGCCGTCGGATCAAGGTTCTGCGTCACCCGGTTCTGCCCGGTCGACACCAGCTCACCGGCACCGACGACGACCGCACCGAACGGTCCGCCGCCGGCTTCGACATTGGCCGTCGCCAGGTCGATCGCGACGGTGAGCCACTTCGGATCGATGTCCGTGGAAGCGTTCATTGTGGGGTTCCTTCCTGCACCAGCCGCCAGACGCGGTCCCTCGACATGGGGAGTTCGTATGGACGCACGCCGATGGCGCGACGAATCGCGTTGGCAAGGGCAGGCGCCACAGGGTTGTACGGCGATTCGCTCATCGATTTCGCGCCGTAGGGACCGAGGTCGTCGGCAGTCTCTGCGAACAGCACTGCCGTTGTCGGAATGTCGGCCATCTGGGGCACGCGGTACAAGCGGAACGTGGGCGTCGATACCCGGCCCGAATCGTCGATCATGATCTCTTCGTAGAGCGCAGATCCGATTCCCTGGGCGACGCCGCCTTCAATCTGCCCCCGGCACTGGGCCGGATTGACGACGACGCCCGCGTCGGCTGCGTGCACCGACTGCAGAACCTTGACCGTCCCGGTCTCGGTATTGACCGCAACCCGGAATCCCTGCACGTTGAACGCGATCGAACGCAGTTCACCCGCCTCGGCTCCGGTCGTCTGAATGCCGTCGCCCACCCGATACTGCACTGGCGCGGCCGCGATGACGTCGCCGAAACGCACCAACCCGGTAGCGGTCTGCACCCCATGTTCACCCAGCACGCCGACTTCGCCGGTCAGCCGGAATACCGTGTCCAGCACCAACTCCCGCATACTCGACGCCGCGGCGTACAACGCCTTGCCTGCGACCGTGGTCCCCGCGGAGGCGAAGGCTCCGGTGTCGTAATCAGCGGCGTCGGTATCGCCGTTGCGCAGCGTGATCCGGTCCGGCGTGGTGGCCAGTGCGGTGGCGGCGATCTGCGTGTGGACCGTCGTGGTTCCGTTGCCGAATTCCACGGTCCCGATTCCCACCTCGTAGCAGCCGCTCGGGGTGAGTCGAACCTTGACCGAGGAGAAATGCCCCCGCGGCGCCAACGTGGCGATTGCGGCCAGTGCAATGCCCTCGCCTGTGCGCCACTGGGTTCCCACCGGAACGGCCTCGGCATCGGGCTCGCCGTCGGCGCTGGCCAGTGCCTGTTCGACGAGGTCCAGGCACTGGTCGAGCCCGTAACTGCCGTAGATCAGGTCTGGTTCGGGTTCGGCATTGGCGATCAACAAGTCGTCGCCGTCGCGCACCATGTTCGTGCGACGAATGGTGAACGGGTCGATGCCCAGCTGCAGCGCCAGCTCATCGAGTGCGCTCTCGATCGCGAAGATCACCTGACCGAGTCCGTACCCGCGGAACGCCCCCGACGGCGGGTTGTTGGTGTAGACGGCCTCAGCGTCGACGCGCTTGACGGGGCATCGATAAACCGACACCGACTCCGCGCAGCCGTGGAACATGACGCCCGGCGAATGGTTTCCGTAGGCGCCGCCGTCACTCAGCACGGCCAGCTTCATCGCGGTCAACGTGCCGTCGGAGCGCGCGCCGAGGGTGACGTCGATCCGCATGGGATGGCGATAGGCGGTCGCGGTGAGCTCATCGGTCCGCGACATCTCGTACGCGACCGGCCGCCCGGTGCGCAGCACCGCAATCGCGACGAGGTCTTCGGTGAACATCTCCTGCTTGCCGCCGAAACCGCCCCCGACGCGCGCGGTATACACGCGAAGCCGGTCCTCGGGCAGGTCGAGCAGGAGGCACAGTTCCTTACGAACGAGGAACGGAACCTGTGAGCTGGTGCGCAGGGTGAGCCGGCCGTCGTCGTCCAACCAGCCGACGGTGCCGTGAGTTTCGAGCTGGGCGTGCGTAACCCGCGCCGTCCGCCAGGTGCCGCCGACCGTGACGTCGGCGTCCGCCAGGGCCGCGTCGATGTCGCCGCCGAAGCCCTCGTGCATCGCTGCGATCACGTTGCACGACGCGTCTGCGACGCCGTCTTCGAGCGTCCGGTCCGGATGCAACAGCGGCGCGCCCGCCGACCTCGCCTCCTCCGGATCGAATACCGAAGGCAGCACCTCGTACCGGATCACGATGCGGCGTGCCGCGTCCTCCGCGGCCGCGAGCGTGTCGGCGACCACCGCGGCGACCCGTTGTCCGATGAAGCGGACGACGGGGTCGAAGACGAGGGTGTCGTCGGGGTCGTCGGTGCGTATTTCGTGGCGCGCGGTGGAAAAGCGCGGCGTCGTGACATTGAGGTGCGTGAGGATCAGTTCGACCCCGGGCACCTCGCTGGCGGCCTCGGTATCGATCGCCACAATCCGGGCGTGCGCATGGGGTGACCGCAGCACCGCGACGTGCAACAGACCTGGCACATCGACGTCGAATGTGTAGGGCTCGCACCCGGTGACGATTCGTCGGCCGGCGGGCGGCCGCAGTGACTGCCCGATGGCCGGGCCGGCTGCAGCGACGCCGTCGCCGCTGCCGGTGACGGCCGCCCGAATCGCGTCGCGAATCGGCCGGTAGCCGGTGCAACGACACAGGTTGCCCTTCATCCGCCGGTCCAGATCATCGAGGTCGTCCGGCTCGAGGGTGGCGGCGGTGACAATCATCCCGGCGGTGCAGAAGCCGCATTGAAAGGCGAAGTTGTCGCAGAACGCACGCTGCATCGGATGCAGATCATCGCCGTCGGCGAGCCCGGCAACCGTGGTGACCGCGCGGCCGCCCACCCGGGCGGCGGGGTAAATGCACGAGTGCACCGGCACGCCGTCGAGGATGACCGCGCACGCCCCGCAGTCGCCGGCGTCGCAGCCCTTCTTGACGTCGAGGTGCCCGGTTTCCCGGAGCAGGGTGCGCAAGCACTGCCCCGGGCGAGCGTCAGCTTCGACGGTCGTGCCGTTGACATCAAATCTCATACGCACGCCGTTGCGCGTGGCAGCCGGTTGATCGTCATCGCGCGAGTCGCAGGCGGCGGGCCGCGGCGATGGGATTCGCGTCGGCAACCAGGTCATCGAATCGCCACGCCGCGATTCGCGAGATCTCACTGAGCGCGGCCATGTGCTCGACCTGCGGAGAATTGTCGAGTCGCCGCCAGCCGAGCGTCAAAATGTGTTCGCGACTTTCCAGATCGCGAAGGCAGATGATGAGGGGAAAGCCGAATTTGGCTTCGTAGGCGGCCGACAGCTCGCTGAATTCCTCGGTCTCCTCCTCGGTGAGACCGTCGAGGCCCAGGTAGGCCAGATCGACTTTCGACACGTTGTGTTCCTGAGCCTCGGCCAGGCCCGGATACGCGCGCATCAGCTCCATCTGCTCGTCGGGGGTAGCCGCCAGCAGCGCGGTCTGGACAGCGCCACGCAGTGCGCGGGTGTCAGTAAACGGACGTTGCGCGTAAGCGCGTTCGACCGGCCACGCGAGACCCTGATAGAGAACCGAGAAGGTCTTGACGAACTCCTCCTCCGTCATCTTGTTGACGGCGTCGAGGCCGATTTCGCCGGTCCGCGGTGTGCCCGCGACCATCGGGCCGCGATTCGGGCCGATGTGGAAGAACACGATGTTCAAGACGATCGCGGCAAGGGCGCCCAGCGTGATCCCTGAACCGCAGATGATCTGGGCCCAGGCGGGAAAGCTGAACTTCAACAGCGGCTGGGCGGTGACGAGCATGCCCAGGCCGAGTGCGGTGCCGACGATCACCGCGTTGCGGTGGTCGTTGAAGTCGACCTTCGAAAGAGTCTGGATACCCACCACGGCCACCGTGGCGAACAGCGCCAACGATGCCCCGCCGAGCACTGAGTGCGGGATCGCGGCCACGACAGCCGCGGCCTTTGGTAGATAGCCCAGCACGATCATGATGACAGCGGCAGCGGCGACCACCCAGCGGCTCTTGACCTGCGTCAAGCGAACGAGTCCGACGTTCTCCGCGAAGCACGTATAGGGAAACGAGTTGAGCACGCCGCCAACCGTGGTCGCCATACCGTCGGCACGCAGTGCTCTCGCGATGTCGTTGGCGCCCACCCGCTTACCGACGATCTCGGCCGTCGCGAACACGTCACCTGTGGTTTCCACCGCGGTGATGATCATGACGACGATCATCGAGATGATCGCGGTCGCGCTGAAAGTAGGCCAGCCGAAGTAGAACGGCGTGGTCACGCCGAGCCAGTGGGCCTTGCCGACGGCACTGAAATCAACCTCCCCGAGCAGCGCGGCGACCGCAGTTCCGATGACCAGCCCGGCCAGCACGGCGATCGTGGCGAGGAACCCGCGAAAGAGGCGCTGCATGACGACGATGATCAGCAGGGTGCCCGCGGCGTACGCGAGATCCTTGAGCGCCACATCGCTTTTCATCGCCTCGGTGGTCGTGCCACCGACAATGTCGTTCGCCGCGACGGGCAGGAGCGCGATCCCGATGATCGTGATGACCGATCCGGTGACGACCGGCGGGAAGAACCGCAGCAGCTTCGAGAAGTACGGCGCCATGAAGAAGGTGAAGAGTCCGGCGACGATCACCGACCCGTACACCGAGAGCAGACCGGGCACCCCTGACAAGCCGCCGGCTGTGCCGATCGCGATCATCGGGCTGACAGCCGCGAAGGTCACCCCCTGGATGAGCGGGAGTTTGACGCCCACTTTCCAGAAGCCGACCGACTGGATGAGCGTCGCGATGCCACACGTGAACAAGTCGGCATTGATCAGGTGGATCATCTGCTCGGGCGACAGTTTCAGGGCTCCGGCGACGATGATCGGAACCAGCACCGCCCCGGCATAGAACGCCAGGACGTGCTGCATGCCGTACACCGCGAGCTTGGGAATCGGCAAGACTTCGTCGACCGGATGCACGGCCTTGCGCGCGACGTCGGCTCTGTTGGTCTCAGTCGGCATGGCCCACCTCCAGGCGTGAATGAAGTTCTGCGCGAATATCCAGCGCCAGCACCGCGCTGACGGCCCGGCGCCAATCAGCGGACCCGAGTGGGTCCGTGTAATAGCCGGGGGCGGCCAGAACGTCGGATCGGAGCGCTTCGGCGCTGGGCATTGCCGGATAGCGGAAGACCGTGGGGGCGAGCGTCGCGGCCGTGACGGTGAAGACCGTCGACCCGTCGTCGTCGCGGCGGCCGCTGACGACGGCACCGGAGCGTCCGTGCTCGGCGAGCGCGATGGTCTGCAGTGCCGCCGTGGAGCGCAGCGCGCGTTCGGGCAGGTGCAATGCCCGCAGCACCTCGCCGTGGCCCAGCGAGTTGGTGCCGTTGCCGGTGACCAGCTCAGCCACCCGGTCCCATCGGGTCCGGCCGTCAGGCGTCCAGACCTCGGCCACGCCGTCGAGGGCGACGGCGAGCGACACCATCGAGGCGGCTGCGAACGACCGGCAGATGTTGCCCCCAACGGTCGCGACGTT
Organism: Mycolicibacterium sp. CBMA 226; assembly: GCF_009729075.1. Taxonomy (GTDB): domain Bacteria; phylum Actinomycetota; class Actinomycetes; order Mycobacteriales; family Mycobacteriaceae; genus Mycobacterium. Next base: position 295,046 of record NZ_VTGY01000007.1, read on the forward strand.
CCAGATCTTGAACGAGGCGAGTAATGCGTTGGCACAGTCACCGAAGAGCTGCTGGGCCGGCCAGTCGGCTCGCCGCGGGTAGCGCACGAGTTCGGCGATGGTGCACGTCGCCGCGATGCGCAGCCCGTCGCCGGTGCGCTCGATGGGGCACCAGCCCATGGTCGTGAGGTCGACGACACCGGTGAGCTCGGCCTGCGGTTCCGAGAACATCCACGTCCCCCCGGCGACGAACGACTCGCCGTCGGCAAGGTGCAGGTCGTCGCGGGCGCGCGCGAATCGGTATCGGCTGACGGTGTTCAGGTCCATGGGCTCAGCAGAAACCTGGGATCGTGGCCCACGCCTCTGGCGCCTGATCCGCGCCCTCGCGGGTGATGGTGGCTTCGATCAAGCCGTACGGCCGGTCGGCGGCGTAGAAGACCTCGTTCGGGTTCTCCAGACCGAACGGGCTGAGGTCGACGACGAAGTGGTGTTTGTTGGGACACGACAACTTCACTTCGGCGACCACATCGAACTTCTCGAGGATCTTCTTGCCGATCTCGAACAGCGTCTGTTGCAACGAGAGCGAATGGACGCTCGCGAACGTGGCCAGCACGATCTCGGTGATGGCTTCGTGTAAGGCGTTGAAGTCGAGGTCGGGGCCGCCGGCGTCAGTGCTGAGGTAGCGCCACCATGCGGTGATGGACGTGGCCATGATGCGGTCGTCGGTCTCGACCAGCGTGGTGTATTTGTCCCGGGGGAAGCCGTGGAACTCCGACCCGGTCGACTTGAGCACGACGCAGTCCTCGATGCCCGACACCACCCACGTCGTGTCGCCGGCCATCTGAACGACCGTCGTCCGGACGAACTTGCCGGCCCGCACGAACGAGTGGTCGTGCGCCTTGCCGTCGACGACGATCCGTTCCCACGCGTATTCCTTTGCCTCCCAACGACCTCCGGTGACCCACTCGAAATCTCCGATGAAGTGCCTGCCCAACGCGATCAGAAGATCCTCGGGTGATTTCACGCCCACTTCTTTCGCGTAGGCGTACACCGTGTTCTTCTGCGTGTCGGTCGCGACCACGTGCGAGTTGTCGCCCTCGTAGTGGCATGCGCTGAAATCGCCCCGCAACTGCGAGGTGACGTTCAAATCGATGATGCGATGTACGGGGGTGTCCCGGACGATGCGTACGAGGCGGTTCTCCGCCTTGCCGTACTGATTCGATCCGAGGACGATGTCACCCACAGCCACGATTTCCCCTGACGCACGATGGACTGCTTACCCTTGCAACGTACGTTTCAGATTTTGTTGTGGCGTCACCATTTCGTTTCGGCCATGTGACGAGTTTCCGGCCCGAGCAATGGCCTAATCCAAGCGAGAGCTGCATGTTTTCCGGAATGTAACGATTTCGTCGGGGGTGGGCGTTGCTGCAACGCTAGATTCAGACCATGGATCTTCAGACTTTCAACTCTGCGTTGCCTGAGGAAGCCGAAGAAGTGCTGCGCCCCTGTGCCGACATTGCGCCCTGGCTGAGCGCTGTTGTCGCCGCGCGGCCATATGCCAGTCTCGACGAACTCGAGTCGACGGCCGCGCGGGCCGCCGACGACTGGAGCGTCGACAACCTGGACCAGGCACTGGCCCAGCACCCCCGCATCGGCGAACGAGCCAACGGCACATCTGTCGAGTCCGGCCTCTCCCGCGGGGAACAACCGGCCATGGCCGGCGAGCTTGCCGCGGCGATGGCCAGAGCCAATGCGGACTACGAAGCAAAGTTCGGGCGCATCTTCCTCATCCGCGCGAAGGGCCGCAGCGCAGCCGACATCTATGCCGCCCTACAACATCGACTGTCGCTCGGCCGCGAGGAGGAAGCCGCCATCGCCATCGGCCAGCTTCGTGAGATCGCCCTGCTTCGCCTGACCGAAAGAGTGACACCATGACATCACCGTCGGCGCAGACATCCCTGTCCACCCATGTGCTCGACGCGGCCCGCGGGAAACCCGCCGCGGATCTCCAGGTCGTCCTCAGCCGAATGAATGAGCCGGTGGCGGCCGCGCACACCGACAGCGACGGACGAATCAGTTGGGCCGTCGCACTCGATCCCGGTGACTACCTACTCCATTTCGCGACGGGCGCCTGGTTCGCCAGTACCGATCGCGAGGCCTTCTACCCCACCGTCGAACTGCACGTCACGATCGGAGCCGGCCACACGCACGTCGCGCTGTTGCTGAGTCCGTTCGCATACACCACCTACAGGGGAAGCTGATGCACCCGGACGAGCCGGACTCGCTCGAGGCCAGAATCGCGACCCGCTACGCGTCGCTGAGCCCGCAGGAACGCCGCGCCGCCGACGTGCTGCTCGCCCACGCGGGCGATGCCGGTACCTATCACGCCAGCGAACTCGCCACCATGGCCGACGTCTCGAAGGCGACGTTCTCCCGGCTGGTGCGCGCCCTGGAATTCAACAACTTCGACGACATGCGCGAGCACCTGCGCGCGCTGCGGCGATCAGGGGTGCCCCTCGCCATCGACAGGACGCCCGACGTCAGCGCGATCATCTCGCAGGACATCGCCAACCTCCACGCCATGCACGCGCTGCTGGACGAGGCGGTGATCGAGGCCGTCGCAGAGAAGATCGCCACCTCCCGTCGCATCGCGGTCTGCGGCTATCGGAGCAGCCTGGCCGCGGCAACGGTGCTGCGACTGAACCTCGCACAAATCCGGCCCGACACCTGGCTGGCCTCGAATTCGGGTCAGTCTGTCGCCGAAGACATCGCGGACTTCGATGAGCGGGACCTGGTCATCGTGATGTCGTTCCGGCGCCACGGCCGCTGGGCCAAAGAACTCGTCGATTGGGCTTGCGAGTCGCGAATTCCGTTGGCGCTCTTCGCCGACGACCAACTCCGTGCGCTCGCGACGCGCGCCACCTGGTGGCTCGAATGCCCGAACGTCTCCCCCGGCGCGTTCGACAGTCAGGCCGCGGTGATGAGCCTCGTTTCAGTGCTCTCCGATCGCGTTCTTGCCCTCACGCCCGACGGCGCACAGCGCATCAACCGCGTCAACTCGGTCCACGAGACACTTGGCGCACCGCGTCGAGCAACGAGTCGGCGAACTCCGGGCGACACATGACGAAGTCCGGCAGGTAGGGGTCGGGCCGGTTGTAGCGCAGCGGCGAGCCGTCCAGGCGCGACGCGAACAGGCCCGCCGCCTGCACCACGCCGGCCGGTGCGGCCGAGTCCCATTCCCACTGGCCGCCGGCATGCACGTAGGCGTCGACGTCGCCGCGCACCACGGCCATCGCCTTGGCGCCGGCCGAGCCGATGCCGACGAGCTCCATGTCGAGCACATCGCGCAGCCACCAGACCACAGCCGGCGGCCGGTACGTACTGGTGGCGACGCGGATGGGCCCGGGACGACGCGGCGGCGGGCCGGTCACAGTATCGGTGCGGTGCACCTCACCGTGCGCGGGCAGGGCGACGGCCGCGTCGGTGATGGACCCGTCCGCGCTGCCGTTGCGCTGCCACAGCGCGATGTGGACGGCCCAGTCGGGCCGGCCCCGGCCGAACTCGCGGGTGCCGTCGACGGGGTCGACGATCCACACGCGGTCCGAACGCAACCGCACCAGGTCGTCGGCGGCCTCCTCCGACAGGATGGCGTCGTCCGGGCGGGCAGTGCGCAGCCGGTCGAGGATCAGGGTGTTGGAGTGCCGGTCACCGGCCGCACCGAGGGTATATGGGTCGTGGGACCCGAGCCGGTCGCGCACCGACAGCAGGAATTCCCCTGCCTCTTGCGCGACCTCGGCGGCCAACGCGACATCGCTGCGCTCCACGCCAAAGAGTATCGCCGAGGCCGACGTCACAGCCGACACCGCCTATTCACAGGCAGATTGCAGGCTGCTGGCAGGTTCTGCCGAAATAGGGCCCATAGCATTTCGGGAAGCTATTTACCCGCCAGTCATTAAGGAGGACGCCATGGGCGCCGCATCCATCGGGACGTCGAAGCGCCGTCGGTCACGGCTGGCGAAGTCGTTCGGATTCGTGGGGATCGCCGCGGCGGTGACGATGGGCGTACTCGGCGTGGCCAACGCTCCCGCTCCCGACAATGCTCCCGTGGCTTCGTCGGGTCACGGCGCGAGCTCTGGTCAGTACAACCAGCCGACCGTCGGCGGCATGAACTTCGGCGCCACTGCCACCGCGACGACGCCCAGCAGCGTCGAGCCCGTCACTGTCGCTTCCCCGCCGGTGAAGGCCAAGCCGTACTCCGGCTAGTCGACGACATCCGCGAAAAGGGCTCCGGGAGATTCCCGGAGCCCTTTTCTCGTATTACGTTGTCGCGCAGACCACTTCGGTCTGCCGTGCCTACTTGGGCGTGGCGCCCGGCGCGCGGACGACCATCGGCACGGCCGGGAAGTAGGACGCCATCTCCGACCGCGACCGGCGCAGCGCCGCGGTGCCGTAGCCGCGGTGGCGGTACTCGGGGTGGACCCAGATCCGGACGTTGACCTCGCCGCCGTCCAACTCACCGAACACCATGCCGACCTTGGCACCGTCTTCCTCGGCGACGAACCACACCGCTTCCTCGGCGTTGACGCGGGCCAGCGCGGCCTTGATCTCGTCGTCCAGGTCGCCCGCGGCACGGCCCGAGCCGTCACCGGAAGCACCGACGTCGGCGGTGCGGGTGGCGAAGATGTCGCGGTCGTCGGCACCGGAGAACGGGCGCAGCGACAAGTTGTCGCCGAAGCTGGCGGGGCGGTCCTTGACCGCAAAGGACAGCTGGCTGTTCAGATCTTCGAGTTCGTCGGCGATGCGCTTGCGAGCGTCCTTGGTCAGCAGATCGAAGGACATCGCCATGACCTGCTCACCGCCGACATGGGAGGTACCGAGGAGCTTGGCGATGGCATCAACGGCGGCGGCTTTGTTGTCGGCTTCGACGATGACGTCGAGCACCTCATGCCGGCGGTCGAGCGCCTTCTGGAGGGCATCGGTGATCTCGCGGCGGGCTGCGGCCTTGTCGTGGTCGGTCATGCCGACGAGCCTAGAGCACTACTGAGCGGTAGGGCGGCGTAAATCGGTTACCTGTGTGCAAACTGCGATCAAAACGCCGGCCACGGGATCGGCCGGTGCCGGTCGGGCGTGGGCATGATCGGATTATCAAGCAGCTCAACAACTCTCGCCCGTAACGCGGAGATTTCGTGGCGGGTCAGATGTGGGGCCAGCTCGGCCGCGAGGCTGTCGCGCAAGGCGTCCTGCAACGCGGCGACCGCGCCGAGCACCTCGTCATCGATCGGTTTTCCGGCCCAACCCCACAACACCGTGCGCAGCTTATCCTCGGCGTGCAGGCTGACGCCGTGGTCGACGCCGTACACCTGGCCGTCGGCGCCGGTCAGGACGTGGCCGCCCTTGCGGTCGGCGTTATTGATCAGCACGTCGAACACCGCCAGCCGGTGCAACCGGGCGTCGTCGGCGTGCACGAGCACCACTTCGTCACCCTTGTGGTCATAGGCGCGCAGGATCGGTAGGTACCCCACCGGAACATGGCCGGCCGGTACGAGGTCGACGAGGTCCGGGCCGTCCGCGGATTCGGTCTCGCTGAGCGCATCACCGGGTTGGTCGACCCAGCGCTGCACCATGCCCGGACCAGCCGGTCCGTCACGAATAATGGTGTGCGGCACCAGGTTCCAGCCCAGGGCGGCGGACACGAGGTAGGCCGAAAGCTCCCGTCCGGCCAGCGTGCCGTCGGGGAAATCCCACAGCGGGGCCTCCCCGGAGATCGGCTTGTACACGCAGTGCACCTCGACGCCGTCCAGCTCCGCCTCACACAGGAACGTCGCGTTGCTGGCCGACCTGATGCGCCCGAGCGCCGTCAGCTCACCGCGTTGCAGAACCTGTTCCGTGTCAGGTGTCGTCATCCGGCTCATCACCACCGGCATCCAGCTCGCCGCGCCGATATCCGTTGGTGCGCACGCAGATATGTCCTTCGGGGTCGAGCGGCTCGTCGCACAGCGGGCACGGCGGCCGGCCGGCGGAGATCACCCGATTCGAGCGGTTCGCGAAGTCCCGTGCCGACTGCGGCGTGAGGAACACCCGCACGGCGTCGGGACCCTCCTCGGCGTCGTCGAGCACCACCGAGGCGTCGAACTCTGAGTCGGTGACCGCCAGCAGCTCGACCACCACGGTCTGCGCTTCGGAGTCCCAACCGAGACCCATGGTGCCCACGCGGAACTCGGCGTCCACCGGCATGACGAGCGGGTTGAGGTCGGTCACCTCGCCGGTGTCGGGCGGGATCGGGGTGCCGAACCGGCGGTTGATCTCGACCAGCAGCGCGGAGATGCGCTCGGCCAGCACCGCGACCTGTTGCTTCTCCAGCATGACCGAGACGACCCGCTGCTCGTGCACGGCTTGCAGGTAGAACGTCCGGTTACCAGGCTGCCCAACGGTCCCGGCCACGAAGCGGTCGGGAGAGCGGAAGACGTGAATTGCGCGAGCCATGGCACCTTTCAAAATACCGGTTCACCGGTCTAATCGGTCGAGCCGCCGACGGTGGCGTCGTGTGTCGGCACGGCGTCGTCGGACTTGCCGGACTGGTCGGGTTTGGGCTCCTCCGCCTTGGGACGAAGGGCCGAGCTGAGATCCGTGCCGGTGTGGTTGACGTGCAGGACGAACGGCCGGTGCGGCGTGTAGCGGATGACACTCATCGAGGCCGGGTCGGCGACGATCCGCTGGAAGCCGTCGAGGTGCACACCGAGGGCGTCGGCCAGCACCGCCTTGATGACGTCGCCGTGGGTGCAGGCGATCCACAGCGTGTCGCCGTCGTGCTCCTCGGCCAGGGTGCGGTCGATCTCGCGGACCGCCGCGACGGCGCGCGACTGCACCTGCGCCAGCCCCTCGCCGTCCGGGAACACCGCGGCGCTGGGCTGCTGCTGGATGACGGGCCACAGCGGCTCTTTGACCAGATCGGCGATCTTGCGTCCGGTCCAGCCGCCGTAGTCGACCTCGGTCAGCCGGTCGTCGACGCGCGGTTCCAGGCCGAGCGCGGCGGCCAGCGGCGCGACGGTGTTCTGGCAGCGCAGCAGCGGCGACCGGACGATGGCCTTGACCGGCAGTTCGCCGACGCGGTCGACGAGGCCCTCGGCCTGCGCGCGCCCCTTGTCGTCGAGGTCGACGCCCTCGGACCGGCCGGCCAGCGTATGCGCGGTGTTGGACGTCGACCGCCCGTGCCGCAGGAGAATGACGGTCATCGGGTTCCCTTCGCTGTCACTGGGCGGCCACCACCCCGGTACCGAGGAGCGCCAGCACCGTCACGCCGAGGGCCACGCGGTAGCCGACGAACCAGTACATGCTGTGCCGCACCAGGAATTTCAGGAACCAGGACACCGCGGCGTAGCCGACCACGAACGCGATCGCGATTGCCACGGCCAACTGGGCGCCGGTGGCGCTCATGCCCTCGGTGACAGGCTTGAAAGCGTCGGGCAGCGAGAACAGCCCAGAGGCCAGCACCGCCGGGATGGCCAACAGGAAGCCGAAGCGGGCCGCCAGCTCGCGGTTCATGCCGAGGAACAGGCCGGCGCTGATCGTCGCCCCCGACCGCGATACGCCCGGCACCAGCGCCAGGCACTGCGCGAGGCCGACGATGACGCTGTCCTGCCACGTGAGCTGCTCGACGTCGCGCGTCTGCTTGCCGACGTACTCGGCGAGGGCGATCACCGCGGAGAACACGATCATCGCGGTGGCGATGATCCAGAGATTGCGCGCGCCGGAACGGATCTGGTCTTTGAACAGCAGACCCAGGACGCAGATCGGGATGGTGCCGATGATCACCCACCAGCCCAGCCAGTAGTCGGCGGTCCGGCGGGCGGCGTCGGTGAGCCCGCCGAACCAGGCGGTGAGGATGCGCCAGATGTCCTTGGCGAAGTAGATCAGCACCGCGGCCTCGGTGCCCAGCTGGGTGACGGCGGTGAACGAGGCACCGGCGTCACCGGCGAAGAAGACCCGGGAGGCGATGGCCAGATGGCCCGACGACGACACCGGCAGAAACTCGGTGAGCCCCTGGAGGACGGCGAGCACGATCGTCTGCCACCAGCTCATGGCCGCCACGTCAGTCACGCCGACGACCGTACCGTGAGCGACGGCCGCGGGGTTTAGTGGTTGCGCTGCACCGGTTGTGCGTCGGCGACGGCGTCGCGGACGGCGGCGGCGAGACTGCGCTCGTCGTGCACGTCGACGTGCGCGAGGCTTCGCGAGGACACCGCCACGATGTCCTCTTCCTGGGGCACCGGCCCCGAGAACCGCGGCCGGTAAATCTCCACAATCAGCGTGCGTTTGTCATCCAGGCGAAACGAAAAACTCCGGCCGTCGCCGACTTGGCCAAACCCGCTGGCCCGCAGACCTGTCGAAAGGTCTTCGATAGCAAAATTACCGTTGGCGATTTCGCCGTCGGTGGCAATGCTCATGGCTCCGACCATACTCCTCCGGTACGTGCCGTACCCGCCGGAAGCCGATAATTGACACCAATATATTTGCCTAAACTGGCAATTAGTGTCTGCCCGCCGTTCACCGACCGAAAGCCAGCCTGTGTCAATGGATCACCGTCCCATTAATTTTCGGCTGCGTGAATATCGGGCAAGCGTAACAAGATTCGCGACCGTCGGACTGGCGATCGGCGCGCTGACGGCCTGCTCATCGCATCCGGCCCAGACGGCGCCACCGACCATCTCACCCGCGCGGGCCGCGGTGTCCCCCGCAGTCGGCGGGATTCCCGACGGCGTCGTCCACCCCCTTCCCGGTCCCGGCACCGGTGCGACCTTCGACTCGGCGACCTCGTCGCTCGTGGTACTTGGTACCGACGGCACGGGACGTCCCGTGGCTACGGTTCCGGGCTCCCTGCCGGTGGTGCTGCCGGCGGCCGCGACAGGCGTGACGGGCGACGGCGCGGGCACGGCGTTTCTCTCGACCCGTGGCGGTTACCTGCGGTTCGACATCGGCAAGCGAGCGGTGCAATCGGTGGCGGTCGACGGCCAGTCGGGCACCGACTTCACCTCGATCGCCCGGCGGGCCGACGGGAAACTGGCGCTCGGCACCGCCGACGGGGCGGTGCTGATCGTCGACGGCAGCGCCGTGCAGTCCCAGATGAAGGCGTTCGCCCGCGTGGACGGTCTTGCCGCGCAAGGCAATACCGTCGTCGTGCTGGACCGCGGGCAGACCTCGGTGACCGAGGTGAACGCCGCCGGCACCGACGTCGCGCAGGCGCTGCGCGCCGGTGAGGGCGCCACCACGCTGGCCGCCGATCCGGCGGGGCGGGTGCTGGTGACCGACACCCGCGGCGAAGGCCTGCTGGTGTTCGGGACGACGCCGCTGATGCTGCGCCAGCAGGCGCCGGTGCGGGACGCGCCGTACGGCATCGTCGGGTCGTCGAAACTCGCCTGGGTTTCGCAGACCGCCACAAACGCCGTGGTTGGTTACGATCTTTCGACTGGCATCCCCGTGGAGAAAGTCCGATACCGCACCGTGCAGCAGCCTGACGTCCTCGCCTTCGACGAACACACCGGCACCTTGTTCGTGGTGTCGGGATCGGGCGCCGGGGTTCAGACGATCGCAAATGCCGCCACCGCGCCGGGGGCAGGCGGCCACTGATGCAGCGGGGGCGGATGCCGGCAGCGTGGGCGGAGGACTTGTCCGATGACTACGAATGGATTCCGCTCCGGCTACCCCCGGAGGTGACGAGGCTGTCGGCGTCCATCCGGCTGTCCATCGAGGCCGAATATCGCGGGTGGGAGTTGACCCGGGTGCGCCTCTACACCGACGGGTCGCGGCGGGTGCTGCTGCGCCGCCGCAAGATCAGGGCGAGCGAAGCGACGGGGAATGTGCCCGGGGCGAGCGAAGCGACGGGGAATGTGCCCGATAGGTTGGCGCCCGAGCAGCCGTCGATGTGAGGAGCCGTTGATGTATCGCGCCCTGCGCTGGGTGTTCTTCCGGGTGCCCCCGGAACGGATTCATACCTGGGTGTTCGCGTTGCTTCGGGTGGCGACCGGGCCGGCGGTCGGCCGCCGCCTCCTGAGCCGTTGGCTCGCGCCGTCCGATCCGGTGCTGGAGACCACGGTGTTCGGCGTGACGTTCCCCGGCCCGGCCGGCCTGGCGGCCGGATTCGACAAGAACGGCAGCGGCATCAACGCCTGGGGCGCACTGGGTTTCGGCTATGCCGAGGTGGGCACCGTCACCGCGCAGGCGCAGCCGGGCAACCCGGCGCCGCGGCTTTTCCGGCTGCCGGAGGACCGCGCGCTGCTGAACCGGATGGGCTTCAACAACCACGGGGCCGGCGAACTCGCCATCCGGCTGACGCGTAGCCAGTCGACCGTGCCCATCGGGGTGAACATCGGCAAGACCAAGGTCACCCCAGCCGAACGCGCGGTTGACGACTATGCCGAGAGCGCCCGCCTGTGCGGGCCGCTGGCCGACTTCGTCGTGGTGAACGTCAGCTCGCCGAACACACCCGGCCTTCGCGACCTGCAGGCCGTCGCCTCGCTACGGCCCATCCTGGCCGCCGTGCGCGCCGAGACCACCAAGCCGGTGCTGGTGAAGATCGCGCCCGACCTGTCCGACGACGATGTCGACGAGATCGCCGACCTGGCAGTCGAATTGGGGCTGGCGGGCATCGTGGCGACCAACACGACGATTTCCCGCGACGGGCTGTCGACGCCGGGCGTCGCTGACCTGGGAGCGGGCGGCGTGTCCGGCCCGCCGGTGGCGGCACGGTCGCTGGAGGTGCTGCGGCGGTTGCACAAGCGGGTCGGCAGTCAGCTGGTGCTGATCAGCGCCGGCGGCATCGAGACCGCCGACGACGCCTGGGAGCGCATCATCGCCGGCGCCTCACTGGTGCAGGGCTACACCGGCTTCATCTACGGGGGCGGCCTGTGGGCCAAGCACATTCACGATGGCGTGGCCGCGAAGCTGAAGACCGGCGGATTCGCGTCGCTGGCCGACGCGGTGGGCTCCGGGACTTAATTTTCGCGGTCGCACGCCGGTGCGCCGACGCCGAGGTGCCGAACCAGCGCCGGCTCGAACGCGACAGCACGCTCTGTTCGCTGTAGCCCAGCAGTCCGGCCAGCTGCCCCAACGGCATGTCGGTGGTGCGCAGGTAGCGGTCGGCCTCCTCGCGGCGCACCTCGTCGACGAGCGCCGCGAACGACGTGTCCTGGACCTCCAGCTGCCGCTGTAGCGTGCGCGGATGTAACGCCAGCTGCTGCGCGACCAGGTCCAGGGTCAGCCCGCCCGTCGGCAACATCCGGCGGATCAGCAGCCGCACCGGCTCGGCGGTCTGCGAGTCGGCGGGTACCGCGATGGTGTTCAGGTAGTCCCGCACGACGTCGTGCACCGCGCCGTCGGCCGCCAGCGGCTGCGCGAGCACCGCGCGCGGGAAGCGAAAACCGGTGTCGGGCATGGCAAAACGCACCGGACATCCGAAATATTCGGTGTAGCTGTCGGCGGTGGTCAGCGGCTCATGCCGAAAGTGCACCACGGCCGGGGTGAAGTCGGGGCCCGTCAGCAGCCGGAACACCCGAAGCGACACACCGAGGGCCAGCTCGGCCGCCTGCCGGTGCGCAATGGGGCGGGGTACATCGAGCCGCCAGTCGAAACGGGCATGACGTGCGGTCGGCTGCGGGTCGATGGTCGCCGACAGCGCCGGGCTGTAGACGGACATGTACTGGTCGATGGCCGCGAACGCAGCGGCAACGCTTGCCGCCGTCCGCGCCGCGATCCCGACCGGGCCCAGGATGTCCAGGCCCTGGCGCAAAGCCAGCTGCCGGCCGAAATCGGGCGTTCCGGTCACCGTGGCCGCGGCCTCCAGAACCGTGATGACGCTGCGGTAATCGACGAAGTCGTCCTGGTCGCCGACCGCCCCGATCGGGATGTGGCTAAGCGCGAGCAGGGGTTCGGGGTCGGCACCGAGTTCACGGACGAGTTCCAGAAATCCCTGCAACGACGTGCCACGCACGAACGACATGTCGTCCAGTGTCAAAAACTTGTCGCTTGGTGTCAAGCTTCTGCGCGTCGCGGATCACAGAATTGATCCATAGCAAGCCACCCCACACCGAAAGGCCCGATATGACCGCCATCGCATCCCCCGAAATGGTCACCACCCTCAGCGGCGCTCCCCTCCCTTTGGTAGCGCTGCCGCAGGGCGAGTTGCTGACCGTCAACCTCGCCGAGACGGCGCTGCTGAAGGACGCCCTCGGACCCGGGATGAGCTTCCACCCGCTGCGCCTCGACACCGAGCGCGGTGAGTACGTCATCCTCGCTCGGATGGCCCCCGGTGTCGGCCTGCAGCTGCATTACCACACGGGCCCGGCGCAGGTGTACACCTTCCAGGGCTGCTGGTTCTACCGCGAGTACCCGGACCAGCCGCAGACCGCCGGCTCCTACCTGTACGAACCCGGCGGCTCGGTGCACACCTTCTTCACGCCCGAGGACAACACCGAGGACACCGTCGCGCTCATCATCGTCGCCGGCGCGAACGTCAACTTCAACGAGGACGGCTCGTTCCACTCGATCCTTGACGCAGTGTCCCTGCACTACCTGACCGAGACGGTCTCCGCGGCCCAGGGCACCAAGCCTGTCTTCGTCCACGGCGGCACCGCCGGCGTCGTCAAACCCTGATCCAGCAGTTACGAGCCTCGAAAGGACCGGCCATGACCATCCGTAAATTGACCAGCCTCGACGCGCAGTTCCTGGCGATGGAGGATGGACGCACACACGGCCACGTCAGCGTGCTGAGCACCTACGCACCGAGCACAGCAGATGGCTGCCGGCTGACCGCCGAAGTCATCCGGGACCTCGTGGCCGAGCGGTTGCCGTTGCTGCCGCCGTTCCGCTGGCGCCTGGTCAGGGTGCCGTTCGACATCGACCACCCGTACTGGGACGACTCCGGTGACATCGATCTCGCCCACCACGTACAGGAATCCGCTCTGGTCGCGCCGGGTGACGACCGGAGCCTCGCCGAGCACGTCGCCGAACTCATCGCCCGGCCCTTGGACCGATCCCTACCGCTGTGGGAAATCCACGTCATCGACGGACTGGCCGAAGGATCCGTCGCGCTGCTGATCAAGATGCACCACGCCGCCGTCGACGGTGTCTCCGGCGCCGACGTACTGCGGGTCCTGCTCGATGACACCGCGGAAGGGCGCGTCGTCGAACAACCGGTGGCACCGGAACGGCGGCGGAAGCCGTCGCAGGTCGAACTACTCTGCCGCGGCCTGTTCAACGCGTCGCAATACCCGGTGCGGTCCATCCGCGCCGCGCTGCGCGCGCTGCCGCACCTCGACGAGGTTCCGACCCTGCGGGGCGTGCCGGGCGTCAACACAGTGGCTCGCCAGAGCCGGAATGCCAAGGCATTCCTCGGCCAAGACGACGCCGGCGAAAGCACCGAGCTCGTCGCACCGCGGACGCGGTTTCAGTCGCCGATCTCGCAGCACCGGAGCGTCGCGTTCGGTTCGGTGTCGCTGACCGAGGTGAAGGCCGTCAAGGAGCGCTTCGGCTGCAGCATCAACGATGTCGTGATGGCGATGTGCGCGGCGGGCCTGCGGACGTGGCTGACAGAGCACGATGAGCTGCCCGACGGACCGATGCTGTCGTTCGTGCCCGTGTCGGTCCGGACCCCGAACAGGCCGGCACGTTCGGCAACCGGGTCTCGGTGATGCTGGCCGAATTGCCGACCGATGAGCCCGACGCCGTCCGGCGGCTTCACCGGGCGCGGGCCACCATGGCCGCCGCGAAGCAGCGGCATCGCAGCCTGCCGGCGTCCCTGCTGGAAGATGCGAACGACCTCATCCCGCCGGCGCTGTTCGCCCGCGCCACCGGCACCGCACTGCGCCACGGCGCGTCGTTCCTGCAGCCGGCCGTCAATGCCGCCATCTCCAATGTGCCCGGTTCCGCGACGACGCTGTACTGCGCAGGCGCCGAACAACTTTCACAGTTCCCGATCTCGGGTGTGCTGCACGGCGTCGGCCTGAACATCACCGTGTTCAGCTACCGCGGCGAGCTCGCCTTCGGCATCGTGGCCGACCGCGAGCAGCTCGATGATCCGTGGCCGCTGCTCGACGCCGTGCGGGCGTCCCTGGCTGAGCTGACGGCGGCGATCAGTAAACCGGTCAGTAAACCGCCAGCGGCGTGACGCCGAGCTCATCCAGGGTCTGCTGCACGTGTTCACGCAGGACGGCCTTGGTGTTTTCGGCACCTACCTGATAGCCCACGATGCCGATGGTGACCTTGCCGTTGTGGCGAAGGGCCGTCACCACCAGCAGGCCGCCGGGCTGCTCGATGTCGCGCTTCTTGACGTTCTGCTCGACGCCCCAGCAGATCACGTAATCGGCCTGGCGGACTCCGTCGATGCGGCCGACCAATTCCGGCACATCGCCGACGTTGGAGCAGGTGACCGGCAGTTCGCCGAGCACCATGGCCGCGGTGCGCCGGACCGCCCGCCGCGGGATGAACGGCGTCAGCGGCAGCAGTTGGAAGGATTCGTCGGGCTGGTCCCTGGCGGTACGCAGCGCGGTCCGGATAGACCCACGGAGCTCGGTGAGATCGGTGGTGGCCGACTCGGGATCGACGGTGAACGTCGTGAACGTCATCGCATTGGCCCGGGTGTCCTCGAGCGACGTGCGGTCGTTGATCGCGACCATCAGCGAGATGGCGCCGTCCCGCGCGCGTCGCCTGCCCATGCGGACGCCGAGGCGGGTGGCGAACGCCGCGACCAGTGAATGGCCGTTGCCGCCGAGTTCCGCTGCACGCGCGTCGAAGTGATCGAGGTCGATGATGGCGGACGCGAAAGGCACGTGCACGAGTTCGTCACCGGGGGCCGAACCTCCCGTCGACGGTGTTGCCGTCATCTCACCGCGCCGCTCGCGGGCCAGTCTGGCGGCGACCTTGACCGTCCGCCGGACCTCAGGCAGGTCCCGGAAAGTCTGGCGCAGATCGGAACGGATCGCCTGCCAGCGGGTGCGGGACCGCGGCTGCTCGTAGCCGAGGTTTCGCTCGTTTCCCAGGACCGCGTCCATGAACGCGACGACCGAGCCGCTGCCGTCGATCAGGCAGTGCGACAGCACTATCGCGACCGCCGTTGAGCCGTCGGTGAAGGGCTGCACCCCCAGGTGCCAGCCCGGTCCGCGCTCCGGATCGATCGGGATGCGCGAACGCTCCTCGAGCCAGTCACTCAGTTCTGAACGCGGACAAGGGGTTTCGGCGATATCGACCGGTCGTGGGGCGCCGGTTGCGGCCACCCAACGATGCCGGCCGAACGGCAGCGGCGACCGCTCGATGTACCGCGCCACCAACCCCTTGCCGAAGTTCTCGTTGAACCGGCGCAGTCCCTCGAGGTCCACCGGACCCTCGTAGAACCACAACGCCATGCCGACCTGGACCCGGCCACTGGCCCGGTACGACAGGAAGGTGGCCTGGTCGATGTAGTCGAGGCGGTCCTGATCCGTCGGCGCCGAGTACTTACTCACCGAAGTAGACGTGGACAAAGCGGATGGCCCCCTCGCTTCAGATTCGGCGAGCGTCGCTGCCACCGACCTCGGTCCGATAGTAGGTCGGGCGAAGGGTGGCCGCGACCCGGCGCCGGCGGCCTACTTCTGCTCGTAGGTGCCGTGGATGACGGCCCGCGCGCTGGCCTGCATGAACAGGTTGAAGCCCAGGAATGCCGGGGTGGCGTCCTCGGGGATGTCGAGCTTCTCCACCGGCAGCGCGTGCACGGCGATGTAGTACCGGTGCGGGCCGTGGCCGGCCGGGGGCGCGGCGCCCAGGAAGCGCTTGAGGCTGGCGTCGTTGGCCAGGGTGATGGCGCCGCCGGGCAGCGCGTCGCCGTTGCCGGCATCGGCGGCCAGCTCGGTCACGTCGGCGGGCAGGTTGGCGACGGCCCAGTGCCAGAAGCCCGACGCGGTCGGGGCGTCGGGGTCGTAGACGGTGACGGCGAAGCTGCGGGTCTCGGCCGGGAAGCCCGACCAGCTCAGCTGCGGCGAGATGTCCTCTCCCCCGGCGCCGAAGATGCCACTGACCTGATCGTTGGCCAGCGGGCCGCCGTCGGTCAACGAGGTCGAGGTCAGGGTGAAGGTCGGCAGCTGCGGCAGGTCGTCATACGGCGAAGCGGTCATGATGTCCTTTCAGTGGCGGGCAGAACGTCGGTCAGCAGTGCGTCAGAAAGTGTTCGAGGACCTTGGCGCCGAACTGTAGTGCGTCCACGGGTACCCGTTCGTCGACGCCGTGGAACAGCGCGGCGAAATCCAGCTCGGGCGGCAGCCGCAGCGGCGCGAAGCCGAAGCACCGGATGCCCAGGCGGACAAACGCTTTCGCGTCCGTGCCGCCCGACATCATGTACGGCACCGTGCGGGCGTCAGGGTCGACTGCCAAGATCGCGGCGTTCATCGCGTCGACCAGGTCGCCGTCGAAGGTGGTCTCCACGCTGGGCAGGTCGCGCTCCCATGTGCGGGTGATGTTGGGGCCCAGCAGGGCGTCGAGCTCGCGCTCGAAGGCCTCCTTACGGCCCGGCAGGACGCGGCAGTCGACCATGGCCTCGGCCGTCGCGGGGATGACGTTGGCTTTGTAGCCAGCTTTGAGCATCGTGGGGTTCGCGGTGTCGCGCAGGGTCGCGCCGACGATGCGCGCGATGCCACCCAACTTGGCGATGGAACCTTCCAGATCCGGCGAGGTCGGGTCGAGGTCATAGCCCGTCTCTTCCGAGACCGCGGTCAGGAACTGCTCGACCGACTCGGACAGCACCAGTGGGAACTGGTGCCGCCCCAGTTTGGCGACGGCTTCGGCGATTTCGGTGACTGCATTGTCGTCGTGCACCATCGAGCCGTGCCCGGCGCGACCGCGGGCCGTCAGCCGCATCCAGGACAGGCCCTTCTCGGCCGTCTCGATGAGATAGAGCCGGCGTTCGCCGCCCTCTTTGGTCGGCACCGTCAACGAGAAGCCGCCGACCTCGCCGATGGCCTCGGTGATGCCGTCGAACAGGTCGGGCCGGTGGTCGACGAGCCATTGGCAGCCATACGTGCCGCCGTGCTCCTCGTCGGACACGAACGCGAAGACGAGGTCCCGGGGCGGGACGATGTTGTTGCGTTTCAGATGCCGCGCGACGGCGATCATCATGCCGCACATGTCCTTCATGTCGACCGCGCCGCGGCCCCACACGTAGCCGTCCTTCACCGCGCCCGAGAACGGGTGGACGCTCCAGTCGGCGGGCTCGGCGGGAACGACGTCGAGGTGGCCGTGGATCAGCAGCGCTCCCCTGCTGGGGTCGGCACCTTTGAGCCGTGCGAACACATTTCCGCGCCCGGGCGCGCCCGCCTCCACGTACTCGGTGGTGTAGCCCACCTCGCGCAGCTTCTCGGCCACCCAGCGGGCGCAGTCTTCCTCGCCTTTTGTGGTCTCCGGCTCCCCGGTATTGGACGTATCGAACCGGATGAGGGAGCTGACGAGGTCGACGACCTCATCCTCGGGCGCAGTCACAGTCACATTCGTACCACCTCGGTTTTGGACTGGGCACCTCGATCCGTTAGCCTAAGCTGCCCGGCCAGATGGCTGGGCAGGTCCGAGTGGCGGAATGGCAGACGCGCTAGCTTGAGGTGCTAGTGCCCTATTAACGGGCGTGGGGGTTCAAGTCCCCCCTCGGACACCCGACTGAGGCGAGTGAAATGGACGCCCCGCGTTCATTTCGAGCCGACCGAGCGTGAGTGAACTTCACCAAAGTTCGGCGTCCCCATCCCGGAGGATGAGAACGCCGACCAGCCTTCCAGTTTTCACAGCGTGACGATTGGCCAGTCGTTCTCGACACGGGCCAACACATTGAAGTAATTGGTCATGGTGTTGAGCGCCACGTTGGCCACCAACTCACCGATCTCGGCGTCGGACACCCCAGCATCACGAGCAGCCTGCAGCTCGGCGTCGTTCACGTCACCGGCGTTCTCGGCGATGGCGATCGACAACTTGAGCAACGCAGCGATGTGCGGGTCAGCGGACTCGGCCCGGCGGGCGTTGTCCAGTTCCGTGGGATCGATATTCGCGAACTTGGCACCGGTAAAGGTGTGCCCTGACAAGCAGTACTCGCAACCGTTGAACTGAGCGGATGCGATGGCCAGCCGGTCACGTACCGCAGGCTTCAGAATGCCACCCGCAACCGCACCCGACAGCGCCAGATAGCTCTGCAACAGGGTCGGGCTGTTCGCCATCACCTTGGTCATGTTGGGCGTCAGGCCGATCGACTTCTGCACTTGTGCAAGCAGTTCGGCTGCCTTTCCAGTCGCAGCCTCAGGCTCGACGGGGGTGAAATGTGTCATCGTAGGTCCTTTCGTGGTCCATCCACCTAACGGATGGAATGAAGTTTTTCCGTTAGAAAATCAGGGGGGGATCTTCTAACGGGTGGAACATACTTCATCCGTGATAACATTCCAGGCGTGACGGCCAATACACCCACCTGGATGCCACTCGCTGAGCCGGCCCCGGTGCGGCTGATGAACACCGTCTGGGCGGACACCGGCGGCATGCACGACGAACTGACAGATGCCGCGGCCCTGCGCGACTGGCTGGCCGACGTCACCGAGTACGACCGCCGCGAACTGGGCAAGCCCAGCCGAGGCGATTTCAACGAAGCTGTACTCCTCCGAGACAGCCTCCGCCGCTTGGCAGCCTTCTGCACCGCGGACGATCGCCCGACGGCTCAATCTCCAATCGAGGAGATCGGCCAGGCGATCGACGTCGTCAACGGGCTCGCCGCCGACCGTCCGCGCGCCGAACTCGTGCTGGAGGGCGGGTCATTGAACGCCGTCAGCGCGCAGCTCACCTCGCCGACGCGCAGCGCCCTCGCCGACCTCGCATGCCAGGGCATCGAGTTGCTGACCGGACCCGATGCGCTCAACCTGCGGCCCTGCTACGCACCTCATTGCGTGTTGTACTTCGTGAAATCAAACCCGCGGCGCGAATGGTGCTCCGAGATGTGCGGTAACCGCATCCGCGCCGCCCGCCATTACGAGAGAACCCGCGGTCGCAATCAGCGGTGATCCGCGCCCATGCGGGTTGGTGGTTCAGCCGAACAGGTCGGGACGTTCGGAGACATATTGACCGACGGCCAAAGGCGGCTTCCCCGTGACCTTTTCGACGTCGTCCGTGGCACGGTCGTAACGTCCGGCGCGGTGCAACAGCGCCATCCTGAGCAGGTGCTGCTCCAGATGCGAGGGAAGACTCAGCGGTCTCAGCGCCTCCTCGACCCAGGTGTCGTGGGCGACGTCGGTGCCGCGTATTTCGCGTTGCAGCCCACGCGAGTATTCGGCAGCCAGGCCGTGGACGTCGAGGGCAGCGGGACCTGTCAGCTCGTAGACATCGCCGACGCGATCGCCGGAATCGAGGAGTACGGTCGCGACGGTTCGAGCCACATCGCTGGCCGCGATCGGTGAGGTGCGTGCACTTCCGAAGGGCAGCGCCAACAGGTTTTGGGTTCGCAGCAGCGGCGCCGCCATCCACGTGAATATCGGATTGTCCAGAAACGCAGTGGGCCTGATGTGCACGACCGGCACCCCCGACCAGTTCAAGACGTGCTCGGCCAGGTAGTGCAACCGATGCTGGTCCGACTCCCCCTCGCTGGTCAATGTCATCTGGGACACCGTCATCTGCGACATGTTCACGACCAGTTCGAGTCGGCCGTACTCCGTTGCGGCAGCACAGATCACGGCAGTGGCCGTCAGATAGGCCGGCGAGACACCCATCGAGAAGAACATCCGATCGGCTCCGGTCATCGCATCGACAACCGCGCGCGGATCGGTCAAATCGCCGACTACGACCTCAGCACCGAGCTCGCGCAGAGGTGTCGCGCGATCATTGTCACGATGCACCAGCGCGCGCACCCGGTTCCCACGTTTCCTCAACGTCTCGACAACCCGCGTGCTGACGCCGCCGTTGCCACCACCGGCGCCCGTGACGAGATACAGGGGCGAGCTCATGGCGTGCCCTCCCAATGCTTCGCATGCGGGGTCCCCGCGAAGTTCTCCAACATCACCCGGGCAAACTGGAGCACCGCGGTGCGCGGCCGGTGGTTGACGACGATCCGCTGGGTCTGCCCGGCCGCGTTGAACGTCACCAGGACGACGACATCAGTTGGCATGCCCCGCACCAAACTGGAGTAGTCCTCGACGAAGCGATCCTCGCCAGCGGGCCCGGCGTAGTTGAACGTCTGCTGCTCGTATTGCTCGCGGGCCTTGACGAGGATGGTCCGGACAGCGTCAGCGCCTTCCGCGGCGCCGTCCATGGCGGCGGCCTCCAACGTGACGTCGTCGGCCAGGTTGTCCAACCACTTGGGATAGTACGGCTGCCCCATGTATGTCATTCGGCACCTCCTGTGTGAACGTCAGCACGATTGCGTGCCAACACCTTTGTGTCTGATGCAACGTGCTTGTTGTCGATCGCCATGAGCGAAGATGGCGTGCCAACGACCGGCGAACCAGGGAACCGCTCATGGACGTGGGCAGTGGAAGTACGGTCGATGAGCAGGCTGAGCAGTTCAGGGCGGCTGTAGTGTCCGCTGGAATCCATGAACGCCTTCCGCTTCTCGATCAGTGCGAAATCCAAGTCACCGATCACGTGGCCTTCGCCGGAGCGCAGTGGTTCGCCGAGCAGCTCACCTTGCGGCGTGATGATCGCGGTGAAGCAGCCGCCCGAGATCGGTCCCACCGGGCAGCCGGTGTCGGCCATGATCTGCGCTTGCTGATTGGGGTCGAGCCAGGCCGTCGACACCACCACGAAGACACCCGATTCCAGCGCGTGGTTGCGCACCTGGACTTCGGTCTGCTGAGCGAACAGGTCGCCGAAGATGGAACCGGGGAACATTGCCGAATGGATCTGTTCGCCCTCTGCAACCATCGCGTAGCGGGCCAACGGGTTGTAGTGCTCCCAACACGCCAGCTGACCGATGCGGCCCACCGCGCTGTCTATGGCTCGCAGTCCACTGCCGTCACCCTGGCCCCACACAATGCGTTCGTGATACGTCGGAGTGATCTTGCGGCGGCGCTGGATCAACGATCCGTCGGCGTCAAAGAGCAGTTGGGTGTTGAACAAAGAACCGCCGTCACGCTCGTTGATGCCGACGGATACCACCATTGCGGCGCGTCTGGCGGCGTCCCCGATCGCTTGCGTCGCCGGCGATGGCACAGTGACAGCCTCAGCCATCAGTCGAGTCTGCTCAGCCATCATCTCGAAGGGGCGCTGCACAAACGAGAAATAGGGGTAGTACGGCACAACAGTTTCCGGGAAGGTAGCGAATTGCACTCCCTGCGTTGCTAATTCGTCGATCTTGGCGACAATGCGTTCGACCGTGCCATCCCGGCTGTAGAGCACGGGGCTCAGTTGAACCGCCGCCGCCCGGACGGTGGTCACAGCTCCGAACCATCTCTTGTGAGTCCAGCGGCTTGATGTTCACTCGGTGCGGGCGCCATCCTGATGGGAGCGGTCATGATGTGGTCCTCGAGGCGCTTGAAATGGACGGTTGGATCGTTCCTGTCGTGTGGACCGGTGTACGACTACACCCACCCTGGCAGCACCGGCAGCGCGAGACCATCGTCCGCAGGTTGATCTTTAAGGCCGAGAAGGTGGAGATATCTGACGAGCGGCGATGGCCGTCGAGCGCCGCCGCTACATGCGACCCATCAGCTGCACCAACTCTGCACGAGAGTTGACGCCCAACTTGGCGAACGCATTGTGGACGTGGGTTTTCACCGTCGGCAATGAGAGGTGCAGCTGAACCGCGACGTCTCGGTAGCTCCCGCCCTGCGCGACGAGATTGAGAACCTTCAACTCGGAGTCGGTGAGGCTGTCCCAGCCGGACTTGGCCCTTGGGCTACTGACGATGCGGCGATTGATCCCCCAACGGCGCAACTGGCGGCCCACCCTGCGCGCATCGGCCACGGATCCATGACGCACGTAGGTGTCGAAAGCGACGTTGAATTGCTCGAGGGCAGAATCTTCACAGCCGTCGAGCGCGAGCTGGCTGCCCGCATCTTCAGCTGCGGCGGCATGGAAAAGCGGGCGCGACAACGACGTCAATGCTCCGGCGGCCGCGACCAGTGCTGCCGCATCGCGCTCGAGTATGCCGCGGACATGGCCAGACACCGAAGCCAACAACGGCGCGGTTGGTTGTTCGCGCACGAGCACTTCCGCGGCCTGCAATACCCGGGCACGCAATCCGGCATCACCAGCCGATGAGGCCACCCGAGCGGTCAAAATCAGGCGATCGAGCGCGAAAGGTGTTACGGGCGTGCCGAATAGGCTGAAATCGCCACCCAGCCAGCGTATCGCGTCAGGCAGATCACCACGCTGCCATGCCACCAGCGCCAGGAGGTGCCCGGTCTCCCGACGGATCGTCGAAAGACCGCTCGGGTACGCGTCACGCGCCTCGTTCACCATCTGCTGCAACAGGTTTCGGTCATCGGTACGCACCGCCACCTCGGCGAGCACCAACATGCGGACCGTGTCCAGTTCGGTGGCGCCCGCCGCCCCCGGCGCTGGAAGTCGCTCGACGCTGGTGCGAGCCGCAGTCAACCGCCCTGCCGCGAAATGCACCATGCCGTCAATGGCGGCCCAGATGTCCAAGGCCATCGTGTTGCGCTCCCGGCCGGCACGCTCGATTCCGGCAGCGATTTGGGCCGCGGCATCGTCCAACCGTCCGACCAGCGCGAGCAGGTTCGCATGATTGACCGTGACCAGCAGACTTGCTACAGGCAGTTCCGTGGTGCGGGGCGCGAACGTGGACAAGTCCTCGAGCTGCCCCAGCGCACGGCGGGCGTAGCCGTCCGCACAGTCGTAGGACGCGAGAGTTACGCCGGTGATGATCCTGGATTCAACGTCACCTGTCGACGCCGCGGCGGCGGCGGCCTCGTGGGCTTCCGCGCGGTGCTGTCCGTGTTGGTCGTCCGACATCAAGTTGTATGCGAGAAGCGCCAGATGGCGTGCCCGCGTTGCCTCGCTGATGTCTCCCAACTGCAGCGCCTGCCGGTTCTCGTCCACCCGCTGTTTGGTGGTGTGCCGGGTAAAGGCCGGAAGCCGTAGGCGGATCTCGGCTTCCTCCTCCGGAGACGCCGCTCTCGATAGCGCCGCAGCCGCCAACTCCTCCGCCTCCCCGTACCGGCGGGCCAGGTTCAACAGCACCACAGTTTCGCCGACCAACGATCCGTGATCAGCGTCGTCAGCGGGCAACAGCTCCAGTGCACGCTTGCTCAAATCGGCTGCCGCACCGGCATCGGAGCTGGCGACGGATTGCGCGGCCTGACGTAGTGCGCTGATCGCTTCCCGGTCCCCCGGGTCAGCGCTGCGCGCCAGCTGAGTGGCTACCTCGGCCGGCGTCGCGCCCATGCCGAGCATCACGGAGGCCGACTGACGTTCCATCGCCCGACGCAGCGACGGAGGCATCGACTGCCGGGTGGCCTCACGTAGCAAGTCGTGTCGAAATCTCAGCTGTTCGCCGTCATCGACGAGCAGATCCATGCTTATTGCCTCGTCGACAGCAGACATCAATGAGGCGGGTTGGCGTTCCAGCATCGCCGCCAAAACACCGGCCGAGAATCGATCGGGCAACACTGCCGCGACTCGCACCACGTCGCCGGCGACGCTGGACAGTACGTCCAACCGCTGCTTCATGTTCGCACCCAGCCGCCGCGGCAGTCCGTTGCCGGTTACAGCGGCGCGTCCGGCACTGATCTCGAGTCTGCCTTCCTCGCTCAAACCCCCGACCAGCTCACTGACCAAGAACGGATTTCCGTGCGCTTTGGCGGCCAGATTCAGGAGCGACTCATCGGCGTCAGCCCGTACGGCGTCCCGGACCATTGCCGCGACCGCACGTTCCGACATCGCGGTCAGGTTCACGAACGTTGCATTCGAGCGGTGAAGCACTGACAAGGTCTCCTGCACCGCAGGTCCACCGGCACCCGTACGCACTGTCAGTATCCAGAGCACCGGCGCATCCGGCCGTGCGGTCGCGAGCGAGCGCAGCGCCAACAGTGTGCTGTTATCTGCCCAGTGGATGTTCTCCAGCACCATGGCCAGCGGGGTATCCGCGGCCGTCACAGTAATCGCGTCCGCGAGGTCATGCACCACCCAGTAGTGCAAGTCCGGTGAACTGCCCAGCCGACGAAGCGCGGCGGCGTCGCCGACAGGAGGATCGGCGCGCAGCGTAGCCATGAACAGCGCAAAGAAGGGCACAGACTGCTGATATTCGAACGCCTCACCAAACAGGGCCCGCACTCCACAGCTGCCCGCGAGCGCCATTACCTCGGTCAGCAACCGGCTCTTGCCAATACCCGGCGGCCCCTCTATGACCAGGACGCCCCCACGGCCTTGAGCCACCGCGGTCACGGACTCCCCGATGACCTTCAGTTCCTCGGCCCGACCCCGAATCGGCGAAGCCACCAGCCGCTCGGTCCTGATGTCGAATCGGCCAGTTGAAGACCCCATGCGGGTCTCCTGTCTCGCTCGACGGGCTGCTACAGCAGTGCACGTCATTGTAGGCATCCCGGCGAATTCGGCAGAGTAAAAGTCGCGAGGTACTGCCGGCGCCTCCAATCAGGCGGGAACGACAATCTCGAGCAGGCCGGTGTCCACGTCATAGACCAATCCGGACACCGCAAGGCCGGGCAGCCTATGCCGCGCAACGTCGACATCGATCCGCACTGACGCATACGGGTCCAGCACAGCCTTGCTATCAAGTTCTGTCACAGGGATCTCGAAGAATGCGGCCAACTGCTCGGGATACTCGGTCAGGCGGGTAATCCCGCAGTCCGTGTGGTGCAGGATCGCCAGATGCCCCGGTTCCCCAGTCGCTGATCGACCGGTGCCGAGGCGGCCGAGCAATGCCCACGAACGCAGAACCTCCGGAGTGACCCGGCCACCGATGTTGCGCATGACCACTGCCTCACCGAGCTCGAGCGCCAACACGTCGCTCGGGTCGACCCGAGAGTCGACACACCCGATCACCCGTAGTGCCGGTTTGGTCGGGAACGGAAGTCCCTTGAACGCTCCGCCGGCGGCGAATGTGCGGTTCCGTTGCACGAGTTCGGGTGGGTAAATGGTCATTGCTGACTCACCTTTCGGCGCTGCTGAAACACGTCACAGCGGTTACCTGGAGCCGGGTTCGTTCGGCTGGCCGTACCTCATCGTCCAGATCGGTATTTGTCCCGGCACGAATTCGTTGCCATCCCAAGGGGTTCCACAGATGTGCAAATAGGCATAGGGGGTTCCGTCGAACATCACCCAGGCGCCGGCGTCGCGCACGGTGTTCGGTAGGCCGTCGCGCGCGGCGTTGTACGGCCAGAGAATCATCCAGTGGGGGCCGATCGGTATCGCCGGACTTGTCTTGTCAGAGGGATCGGTGTTGCTGTGTTGTGTTGCGCCGCAGAGCATGTAGATGATGCCGGGCGCGGTGTTGGTAGGCGCCGGTTTGCCGGTCATGATGTCCGTCATCCACTGCATTCCCATGGGGTCTGCGCACATCGGCACGTTGCCGATCTCGTTCTCGTTGCCGGGGAAGCAGACCCAGCCGTTGGTTCCTTGGCGGAGTACCACTGTGTTGCCTTGGTGATCCATCTCGACGACGCTGGCGTCCTTGGTAATGCGCAGCGGACCGGAGGACATTGCACGCGAAATCTTCGCAGCCAATATCTGTTCTTCTTTGATGACGGGTTGTGGTTCGGTGTCGTGCAACCGCGTGATCGCACTGTTGCTGTACGACCCGGGCGCTCCCGCACCCGCCATCTGCTGCTGCGGGCTCGACGAGTTGTCGGCCATGTCATGCCCCTCTCATTCGAACTTTCTGATGCGGTGACGATGGATGGTGATCTCATCCATATCGATGGCGATCAACAACGGTTTCGGGACAAGCTGGTAGTCACCCTCCCAGCCGTAGATCCGCCGCTTGGTGGGAATGATGATTCCGCGCACCTCGCGATAGTGCGTGGCATAGTTCAACCCCGGTGCGCCGCCCAGGATGTCGACGGTGTAATCCTGACGACGAAGCAGACCATCGGGTCCGAAGCACGAAATCTGTTCGCGGGTATGGCTTTTGATGTGATCGGGAAACGTCACCTTCAGGCGTCTCCAAATTTCGGTACCGGCCCGGATCGGCGGGATCTCTTCGGTGGCGAATCCGGGCCAGGTGTAGAGGAACGGCGTGTTCAAGTACGCCCAGAGGGCCTCGCCGCTGAAGTACGCGACGTGAATGTCGTCCCACGGGGTGTCGAGTACGTGACCGTCGAAGGACCTCTCCGGGTCGTCACGCGAAGCAACGATGCTGCCGTCGCCGCGCTGAATGACGACGCGACGGGGTTCGAAGCGGGTCCGTTTGTCTTGGCCGACGATTTCCATGGTCAAAAGTTCACGCCGAGTGTCAACGGTGAAGCGGACATCTTTGAGGACGTCGCCCTTGCCCTTCAGGAACCAAGTCGCTCCGGTGATCGACGCGGTGACATCAATTGACGCCACGTCCCGCCACCGAGCCATACCGCCGTGGGCCGAGACTGCGACTTCAAGTAGATCGCTCAATGCCGGATCCTCCGATGACGTGGTCGTCAAGGCGCTTGGGCGGACGGTTGGAGCGTTTCCGCCCTAGGTACTCGTACGACTGCAACAAGCCTGGCAGCGTGCGCGGCGCGAAACCATCGACCGCGGGTTGATCTTTAAGACAGGAAGGGTGGAGATGCGAGGGTCGGTCACTTTGGTGACGCGCCGCCAGACGGCCGATCGACGTGCTGCCGTCCGGTGCGTTGACGGTTCGTCGTCACCGGTCATTCACAGGCTGCGGCAGCCGCCTTGGCGGTTTCCTGGCGTGCAGCCGGCACAGCACTTTTCGGGGGTCGCGTGCGCGGCAGCAGTAGCCCTTCGGACTAGCCTCACGACATGCCAACTGTCGGTCGGTACGCCAAGGGTGAGGCCAAGCGCACGGAGATCAAGGACGCCGCGCTGGCAGTCCTGGAACGCGACGGCGAGGCCGGTGCGTCGATGCGGATGATCGCCAAGGAGGCCAACATCAGCCTGGCGGGCCTGATGCACTACTTCCCCACGCGCGATGTGCTGCTGACCGAGTTGCAGCGCGACGGCGACGCGAAATTCGAAGAGCGGTACCGTAATTCGGATACCGACGTCGACCTCGGCGAGGTCATGGCACAGGCAATGGTGGACAAGGCCGCCAAGCCGGGATCAGGCACCGTCTATCTGTCCCTGGCGGCCGCCGCCGCGGTCGACCCGTCCCATCCGGCCGCCGAATACCTACGCCGGCGATACGTGGGGATGCGCGCAACCATCACCGACCACGTGCGCCGGCGGCAGGAGGCCGGCACCGTCCCCACACACGTCGACGCCGAGTTCGCCGCCACCGCCCTGATCGCCGCGGCGGACGGCATCCAGATCCAGTGGATGTCCGATCGATCGATCGACATGGGCGCCCACGTGCGTGCGGTGTGGGACAGACTGCTCGCCTGAGCAATTTGCCCTGGAGTTGGTGCTGTCACCACCGCCCCCTGTTCGGAACCTCAGGACCTCGAGTCGGCTTACCGGCGCAACCGTCGTCACAATGTCTTGAAAAAGTTGTCCCGCCAGCCCGGGTTCGCGACTCCTACAGGTAGCGCGGCCGGCGTGGCCGCGCAAGCGGACAAAGGACACCTCTATGAACGTAACCCGTAACACCAAGCTGTTCATCGCGTCAGTGGGGATTGCCGCGGCCAGCGCAGCTGCTCCGGCCCTGCTCTCCCCGGGCACCGGAGTCGCTCACGCTGATGCCTGTTACGGCGAACTCCAATACTCGTACTACTGCTCACCGGCCAGTGGCGCTCAGGTGCAGGCTCCCGAGCTCAGTCCGTGGAGTGGGTCGCCTTCGACGAACCTGTGGCCGGCGCTTCCCGGTTGCACCGGCGGCGTGCTCGCGGCCCTTGGGGGCGAATGCTGACACGCCCTTGAGCAGGCGCTGCGCACCAATTCGGCACAACGCACGCATGATTGACAGTTTTCCCGCAGGATCACCGTATGAAAATGCCTGCAATGCTCGTGCTCGGTGCGCTCGCCTCGCTCACCATCGCCGCCCCTACAGCCAATGCCGCGCCGTGTTCTGCCAGCGGACTGGCCAGCACCGCGAGCGGCGTGCTGGCCCAGGCCAGCTCCTATCTCGATGCGCACCCGGGCGCCAACGATGCGCTGACGAACGCGGGCTCCTCGGGCGATGCGGAAGGTGCGGTGCGGTCATACTTCACCGCCCACCCCGGCGAGTTCATGGACCTGAAGAACATCGCTCGACCGCTGACCTCGTTGCGTGGGCAGTGCGGCATGTCCGTCACACCAGCTCAGTTGTCAGCGCTTTTCGACGCGCTGTCGTCCTGAGCCGCGACGGCTCATCAGCGCCAGTAGCCCTGATGTGCCTGCGCCGCTTCGTCTTCCAACAGCGGCCCGACGACGGTGATCGGCCGGTAGCCGTGCAGCAGGACGTCGCGGCACGGCAGGGCGAACGCCGCGTGTTCGGGGTCGTCGCCGGTGAAGTGGAACAGCCGGGTGTTGGACATGCCGTACACCACCCGGCCGGTGCCGCTCCAGTAGATGCCGCCCGCGCACATCGTGCATGGCTCGGTGCTGGCATACAGCGTGGCCGACTTCATGCCGTCATCTCCGAGCGCGCGCCAGGCACTGCGGATGGTGACCATTTCCGCGTGATCGGTCGGGTCGCCGCCGTCGATGGCCGACGTGTTCCCGTGCTCGGAGACCACATTGCCGGCGGCATCGGCGACCAGCGCGCCGTACGGGGCGCCACCGGCCTGGCGCGCTTGTTCCGCCAAGGCGAAGGTTCGCCGCAGGCGCGCCAGATCCTCCGGGCCGGGATCGGGTGCTGCGAGAGCGGGTCCAGCGGTTCGCAGAGCGGCGACGGAGCCACTGAGCAACAGCCCGGCGCCGCACAGCACGGTCCTGCGGTTGGGCTCGTTCATGACCGCAATGCCTACTTGGTGCCGAAGATGCGGTCGCCGGCGTCGCCCAGGCCCGGCACGATGTAGCCGTGCTCGTCGAGCTGCCGGTCCAGCGCGGCGGCATAGATCGGGACCTCGGGGTGGGCCGCCTGCATCGCCGCGACGCCCTCCGGACAGGTCAGCAGGCAGACGAACTTGATGGACCGCGGGCGGTACTCCTTCAGGCGATCGATCGCCGCGACGGCCGAGTTGCCGGTGGCCAGCATCGGATCGCACACCACGATGTCGCGCTCATGCAACTCACTCGGCATCTTGAAGTAGTACTCCACGGCGACATGGGTTTTCGGGTCGCGGTACAAACCGATGTGGCCTATACGCGCGCCGGGGACAACGCTGAGCATGCCGTCGAGAATGCCGCTGCCCGCCCGCAGGATGGACGCGAAGACGAGCTTCTTGCCGTCGATGACCATGCCAGTGGTGGTTTCCAGCGGCGTCTCGATCTCGATCTCGTGCACGGGGATGTCACGCAGCACCTCATAGGTCATCAGGGCGGAAATCTCGTTCAGTAGCGCACGAAAGCCCTTGGTGGACACGTCTTTCTGCCGCATTAGCGTGAGCTTGTGCTGGACCAGCGGATGGTCGACGAGATGCAGGTTACCCATGGCGCCCTCCTAGAAAACCGTGCCGTCACTGCTGATGGACAGCGGCGGGTTGCCGGCCCGTAGCTGTTGCGCAAGGGTGCGCCCGGCGGCCCACGTGCCGCCCTCGAGGACACAGGCCAGGGGCAGAGCCGCCGGGTCGAGGCCGAGCCCGGCGCGTACCAGCGGCGCGAGGGCGTCGAGCAGCGCGACGGTCAAGGCTCGCCACTCGACGACCAATTCATCGGCGACCGACCAGGTTCGGTCCGCAGCCGACGGATCGCGCAAGCCCAGGACACCGGTGTCGAGCAGCAGGCCACCATTGCGGTACTCGGGTAGCCCGGTCAGGGCGTCGAGCCCGGTGACCGTCACCCCTGCCCACTCGAACGGCTCCAGCAGCGAGTAGGTCAGCCACTGCGAAAGCTTGTGGAACGGCATCCACCCGTGCGACAACCCCGCCCCCGGAACCGCGGGGTGCGTCCAGCAGTCGCCGAGCGGGATACCGCCGATGTCGTTGTCCGCCAGCCAGATCCCGGAGAGGGTGTCCAGGAGCTGGACCAGAATGTCGTGCGCGCCGACTGTTGGGCCGGCCAGCACGTCGAACAGACCGCCGGGACGCCCCTGCGGTCCGAAGATCTCAGGCTGGCCGGCCAGGGCGGCACCGAGGCGGCGCAGCAGCTGTACCCGCCCGCTGAGCCCGACCAGCGGATTGCCCGGCCCGGCCTGAAATGCCCGGCTGAGGGCAGCGTCGTCGACGCTGAGCAGTCCGTCGGCGTCGACCTGCCAAGGCTGCGCCGGATCGCTGGAGAACAACCCGTCGGCAAAGGCATGCCAGCTGGCCACCCCGAGGCCCTCGGACCGCGTGAAGCGTTGCCCCGTAGCGGATTCCACGTAACCCCAGTCCGGCCCGGCGCCGGCGTCGAGCAGCACGCTGACCACGGCGAGGTCGATCATCGAGCGGGCCTGGGCGGCCGTGTCCAACGTGGCCAACCGGGCGCGCAGGTCGGTGGTGCGGTCGGCGTCGCCGGCCTCGAAATGCCGCCAGCGGCTGTGATACGGGATCGCCAGGCCCGGGTACCGCGTGCGGGTGACGGCGCCGACGAGGTCAGCGGCCCGCGACATCGCGTCGTCGTCGACCACGAACCAGCGAGACTCCCCCGCCCGCGCACGCTGCAGCAGGAAGTCCGCCCGCTCGCGGATGGCGTCAGTGCTGCGCAGGATGCGGACTGCGACGGTGCTGTCGGCATCGGTGTCGACGTCGGTGCCCGTTGTCATGGCGTCAGTCCGCGCCCCTTGGCGATCTTGAGTTCGTCGGCGTCGGGCACTGGCCCCGGCGTGAAGTAACCGGCCGCCGTCTTGGCGTCGATCTCGACGCGGGCGTCGGCCGGGATCAGGTCGTCGGGGATGTTCACGCGCTCGACGACCTCGATACCCGAGCCGGTGATGGCGTCGTACTTCATGTTGCTCATCGACACCAGCCGATGAATCTTGCGGACACCCAGCCAGTGCAACACGTCGGGCATGAGTTCCTGGAAACGCATATCCTGCACTCCGGCAACGCATTCCGTCCGGGCGAAGTACTGGTCGGCGGTGTCGCCACCCACCTGACGCTTACGGGCGTTGTACACCAGGAATTTGGTGACCTCGCCCAGCGCCCGGCCCTCCTTGCGGGAGTAGGCCACCAGCCCGACCCCGCCGCGCTGCGCACCCTGGATGCACTCCTCGATGGCATGGGTGAGATACGGCCGGCACGTACAGATGTCGGAGCCGAACACGTCCGAGCCGTTGCATTCGTCGTGCACGCGCGCCGTCAGCTCCACGTCCGGGTCGGCGAGATCGCGGGGCTCGCCGAAGATGTAGACGGTCTGTCCCCCGATCGGCGGCAGAAAGACCTCGAGGTCGCCGCGGGTGACGAGTTCGGGGTACATGCCACCGGTCTCCTCGAACAGCACGCGGCGCAATTCCGTTTCGCTACAACCGAATCGCGCCGCCACGCCGGGAAGGAACCAGACGGGCTCGATGGCCGCTTTGGTCACCAGTGCGGCACCGTTATCGAGCAGCACCCGACCGTCCGGGCGGAGCCGGCCCTTGATGATCGCCTCGGCGACCTCCGGCAGGATCACGTGAGCTTTGGTGATCGCGATGGTCGGCCGGATGTCATAGCCGCCTGCCAGTTCGGCGGTGAAGGCCTCCGCAACCATGGCGCCCCACGGGTCCAGGCTCACGATCGCCCCCGGTTCGGTCCACTGGGGGTACGGCCCGATCACGTCGGTGGGTGCGGTGTTGGTCAGGTCAGCACGGTGCTCCGGCGAGAGCGCACCGGCCGCCACCGCCAGTGCCCGGTACACGCTGTACGAGCCACTGTGGGTGCCGATCACGTTGCGGTGCGCTCGCGTGGTCGTGGTTCCGATCACCGGGCCGCGCTCGGCGGCGGTGGCGGCGCCCCACTGGATCGGCAGGGCATCGGCGCCGCCGCTGTGGGACGTCAACCTGATGTGACGGGCCGGGTTGCGCGGCGGGACCACCGACGCCACGGGACCTGATACTGCATCTGGACCTGATGCAGCGTCGAGACCTGATTCAACGACCATCGACATCGCTCCTTCCGGGCATGCTCCAGTCAACCCTGAAACAGCCGGGTGTGCAGCGGTACCGCCGGACAGGCAGATCAGTAGACGTCGCGGACGTAACGCTTGTCGGCGATCAGCTCGCGCTTGTACTCATGCGCGGCGGATTCGGACATGCCGCCATGGGTCCTGATGATGTGGGTGAGCGCGACGTCGACGTCCTTGGCCATCCGCGTCGCGTCGCCGCACACGTAGAAGTGCGCACCGTCCTCGAGCCAGCGCCACAGAATCTCGCCGTGCTCGCGCATCCGGTGCTGCACGTACACCCGCTGCGACTGATCGCGGGAGAACGCGGTATCCAGCCGGGTCAGCAGCCCGTCGGCGGCGAATGCTTCCAATTCGTCTTGGTAATAGTAGTTTTCGGCACGGTGCTGGTCACCGAAGAACAGCCAGTTGCGACCGGTGTGGCCGAGGGCCCGGCGCTCGTGCAGGAACCCGCGGAAGGGCGCGATGCCCGTACCGGGGCCGACCATGATCATCGGGGTCAGGGCGTCCTCGGGCGGCCGGAAGTGCGGAGCCGGCTGCAGGAACACCGGCACCGTCTGGGCCCGGTCAGCCAGGTAGGTGGATGCGACGCCGTGGCGGATGCCACCTCGGACACCCGCGTACCGCACCACCGACACCGTCAGTTGCACCTCGTCGGGGCTCACCAGCGGGCTGGAGGATATCGAATACGAGCGAGGTGCCAGGCGCACCAACGCATCTCGCCATTCCTCGGGTTCGGCCAGTACCCTGAACTCCTCGACGAGGTCCAGGCCGGTGCGGCCGTCGAGCCAGCGATCCCGTTCCTCCCGGGGCGCCCGCAGAATCTTGGCGCCGCTGCGCTCGGCCAGGAAGTTGAGCAGCGTCGGCGACACCTTGCAGATGTCGTACGACGTGGTGAGTGCGTCCCGCAGGGCTGTGTCGTGACCGTCGATCTCGATGATCTCGTCGCCGGACAGCCCGGTGGCGGAGAGCCAGGCGGTCACCGCCTCCGGCGCGTTCGCCACCACCACGCCCAGCGCGTCGCCGACGCCATAGCCGACCTCGTGTCCGGACAGGTCGAAACCGATCTGTCGGACTTCCTTGGCACCGCCCCTCGTCAGCAGAATGTTGCGGCACAACGGAACCGATATCGGGTGGTTGCGGGTGAACGGCTCGGCGCGCGTCGGAGCCGGCTTGATGGGCGCATCCACGGTGACGGCGACCGGGTCCGACGCGGCCAATTCGACAACGGCGTCGGCCCACTGGGCGAGCGGCTCGTCGTCGTAGGCCTCGCAGTCCGTCCGGTCCAGCAGCGCGGTGGCTCCGAGTTCGGCGAAGCGGCCGTCCAGGGATTTGGCGTAGCCGCAGAAGTTCTCGTACGCACGGTCGCCGATGCCGAGCACCGAGTACCGCACGCCGGAGAGATCCGGCGCATCGGCAGCAGTCAAGCGGGCCCAGAAGTCCACGCCGTTGTCGGGTGGGCCGCCGTCGCCGAAAGTGCTTGTGACGACGAGGACTTCGCCGGCGGCGACGACCTCGTCCAGCGCGGTGTCGTCCAGCACTTGCAGCCGGGCCCCAGCGATCTTCGCGGCCAGGCCGGTGGCGAACTCCTCTGCCGTGCCGGTCTGCGACGCCCACAGCACCAGCGGGCCCGACCGCTCCGGCTGGACTCCGGTCACCGCTGCCGGGCCCGAGACACTGTGCGCGCCGGCCAGTGCCCCGTCGACCCACAGCCGCACTGCGGGTGTGACAGGTGCCGACGCGGGCAGAACCGGCACGCCGGTGGCATGCTGAATGCCGCTGAAAAAGCCCGACAGGTAGACCTTTTCGGTGTCGTTGAGCGCCGGCGGTCCGGTCAGGCCCAGCGCGGTGGCCAGCGGGTGGTCCCCGCCGATCGACGGCATAGGTGCGGCCAAGGCGGGCTCGACCGCCACCGGCGCCAGGCGCACCGCGCACGCCTTGAACTCCGGCTGCAACGATTCGGGGTCCACCGCGTCGTTGGTCACGGCGTTGATGGTCAGCCGCTCACCCTGCGCGTCGTTCCAGTGGAAAGGCGCGAAGCAATTCCCTTGGCGCACCCGGTCGGTCACGACGGCCGGCAATACCGCGCTGCCGCGTCGCGACGACACCTCGACGGACGCACCGCCGGTGATGCCGAGGCCGGCCGCGTCGACGGGATGAATCTCGATGAACGGCGACCCGTTGAGCTTGTTGAGTTTGGCCACCTTCCCGGTCTTGGTCATGGTGTGCCACTGGTGTTGCAGCCGACCGGTGCCCAGCACCAACGGGAATTCGTCGTCGGGCAGTTCGGCGGCGTCCAGGTGCGGACGGGCGTGGAACACCGCCCGCCCCGTCGGTGTCGGGAATGCCAGCCGTGGCCGGTGCCCGTCCGCGTCGACGAACAGTTCCTGGCTCACCCCGTCGTTGAGGTAGCGGATCGGGTTTCGATCACCGCCCTCGGGTGGGCAGGGCCATTGCAGCGGGGTCTCCCGCAGCCGCTCGTAGGTCACGCCGCTGAGGTCGTAACCGGTTCGGCGGTTGGCGAACTGGCGGATTTCGGCGAACACGTCCTCGCTGGACTTGTAGTCGAACTGGTCGCCGAAGCCCAGGTGCCGCGCCACATTGCAGATCAGTTCCCAGTCCGGCCGCGCGTCACCGGCCGCCGGGATGCTCTGCTGCAGGAGCGTCAGGTTGCGTTCAGAGTTGACCATGACACCGTCGGCCTCGGCCCACAGCGTGGCGGGCAGCACGATGTCGGCGTAGGCGTTGGTCGCGGTGTCCTGGTAGGCGTCCTGGGTGATCACCAGTTCGGCAGCCTCCAGACCGTCGATGACGGTCTGCCGATTGGCCACGGTGGCAACAGGATTGGTGCAGATGATCCACACTGCCTTGATGTCGCCGGTGCCCAGCTGCCGGAACATCTCGATGGTGCCGGGGCCGACGTCGGTGCGGATGGTGCCCGGTGCCAGCTCCCACTGTTCTTCCACGTATGCGCGGTCGGCGGCCGATGTCACGGCGCGTTGCCCGGGCAGACCCGGGCCCATGTAGCCCATTTCGCGGCCGCCCATGGCGTTGGGCTGCCCGGTCAGCGACATCGGGCCGCTGCCGGTGCGGCAGATGGCGCCGGTCGCGAGGTGCAGGTTGCAGATGGCGTTGGTGTTCCAGGTGCCGTGGGTGCTCTGGTTCAGGCCCATGGTCCAACACGACATCCACTCCCCTGCCTCGGCGATCATGTCGGCGGCGCGGCGGATGTCGGCTTCGGGGAGTCCGGTGATCTCGGCGACCTTCGCCGGCGAATAGTCGGCGAGGAACGCGGGCATGGCCTCCCAGCCCTCGGTGTGCTCGGCGATGAATTCGTGGTCTATCGCCCCGCTTTCGACCAGGAGGTGCAGCAGGCCGTTGAGCAGCGCCAGATCGGTGCCGGGTTTGATCTGCAGGAACAGATCGGCCTTCTCGGCTGTCGTGTTGCGGCGCGGGTCGACGACAATCAGCTTGGCTCCCTTGGCGATTCGATCGGCCATGCGCAAGAACAGGATGGGGTGGCAGTCTGCCATGTTGGCGCCGATGACGAAAAACAGGTCGGCAGAATCGAAATCGGTGTACGACCCGGGCGGGCCGTCAGCACCGAGCGACTGCTTGAAACCCGTGCCCGCGCTTGCCATGCACAGCCGGGAGTTGGATTCGATGTGCACGGTGCGGATGAAACCCTTGGCCAATTTGTTGGCCAGGTACTGGGCCTCGATCGTCATCTGGCCCGAAACGTACAGCGCCACAGCGTCGGATCCGTGTTCGTCGACGATGGCCCGGAGCCGGCGGCCGGCCTCGGCGGTGGCGTCGTCGACTGCGACATTGACCGCTTCGGCGCCCCGGCTGTGCCGGACCAGGGCCGTGGTGAGCCGGCCGTCGCCGGCGCCCATCAACTCGGCATGCGTCGCACCCTTGGTGCACAGCCGCCCGAAATTGGTGGGGTGCAACCGGTCGCCGGACACGCGGGCGATGACGGGCAGCCCGCTACCGGAGTCGCTGCGGGTCTCGACCGAGATACCGCAGCCGACACCGCAGTACGAGCACGCCGTGCGTGTCGTGTGTGCTGCTGCGGTGGTCACCGATTCCCCTTGGCTCGTAGCTGTCTGCCACAGTTCTACGGGCTGTCAATTCCGCAACCGTTGCGCCGCCATGTACGCCGCGTCAACCCCAGCGCACTTGCTCGTCAAGTCCTGGTGCGCAACATTTTTCGTTACGAAAACACGATGGAAACGCGCCGGAAATCTGTGATCCGGGTTACGCGCTGTCCGGTGACCAGCCCGGTCCGCGGAACGTGTGCCCGAAGCGGTGCGTCCAGGTCTTCGCCGCGCGCACATCGCGCCAGATAGCGGTGTACTCGTGCGTGGCGACCCGCAGCGGGTTGAAGGTCTTGATGTTCTTGGTCAGCCCGTAGACGACCCGCTCGCGCTCAGGCCGGAAACTGCCGAACAGCCGGTCCCAGATGATGAGGATGCCGCCGTAATTCGTGTCGAGGTACTGGTCGTTGGAGCCGTGGTGCACGCGGTGATGCGACGGCGTGTTCATCACGAATTCGATTGGCCGCCACATCTTTCCGACCCGCTCGGTGTGGATGAAGAACTGGTACAGGAGGCTGATCGACTGCTGCAGCAGGATCATCCACGGCGAGAATCCGAGGAACGCCAGCGGCAGCCAGAACGGCAGCGCCGTGAACGGCGTCCAGGTCTGCCGCAATGCGGTGGACAGGTTGTAGTGCTCGCTCGAGTGGTGCACGACGTGACTGGCCCAGAACACCCGGATCGTGTGGTGCGTGCGGTGATACCAGTAGTAGAGGAAGTCGTCGGCGACGAAGAGCGCGATCCAGGTCAGCGGGTTGTCGGCCGGCAGATGTGCCGGCGCCACCAGGTAGGCCGCGCTGTACGCCGCCAGGACCACCAGCTTCCAGCCGATGTTGATGATGACGTTGCCGATACCCATCGTGAGACTGGTTCGGGAATCCCGGAATTCGTACCCGACCTCGTCGTCGTCCGGCAGGAAGCGGAAGGACAGTGCCTCCAGCACCAGACAGAGCACGAACACCGGGATGGCGTGCAGGATCAGATCGAACATCGGCGATGACTCCTACTGCTGAGTGGAAAGGATGGCGACGATCCGGCCCAGCAGCTCGTCGGCCACACGGTGAGCGGCGTCGGCGTCGCGCGCGACGAGGTGTTCGGCCAGCGTGATGTGGGCGTCGCGGTCGGCCAGTTCGCCTGCCATGCCGAGGTCGGCGATCGATTCGAAGCCGATGTCGGCGAACGCTGCGACCAGCGTGTTCAGTGCGAGCCGGTAGGCGAGGTTGCCGCTGCCGTCGATGACGGCGGTCCAGAACGTCAGGTCCGCGGCGAAGGATTCGTCGGTGCGCTGCACTGGGTACGCCGCGGCCGCCGCGGCAATGGCCGCCAGTTGGCCATCGGTGGCGTTCCGGGCGCACAACCGGGCCGCGTCGGCAGCCACAGACCGGCGCATCACCATGATGTCGCGGGCGATCTGCAGCGCCGGCACCGCGCCGGTGGCCGCGAGGGTGCTGAGCACGTCCAGACCCGCCGTCTGGCGCCAATCCTGGACCCGGGTCTTGCCGCCGTGGCTGATCCGGACCAGGCGGGCCTGCTGCAGCCGCTTGAGCGCTTCCCGGATGGCATGCCGGTTCACCGCGAAGGCAAGGGCCAGCTCACGCTCGGACGGCAGCGCTTCGTCGACCGCGACGCGGCCCGACAGGATTTCATCGACGAGGTGCGCGAAGACCGAGTCACTGACCGCGGCCCGCGCGACGGGGGCGATGTCCATGCGCCAATTATCCGGACCCCGCGCACAACTGGTCAACTGGTTGGACCAGTTATCTGGATCACAAACATGGGAATGCCCCGCGGGAGCCTCCCGCGGGGCATTCGGGGCCGGCTGCTAGGTCGCCGGCACGAAGTCCCGGCCGACGTGCTCCCCCGTCGATGCCCGCAGGTGCGGCTGGCGCAGGAACACGAACCAGGTGATGACGCCGCATACCACGTAGAAGCCGAGGAACACCCAGAACGCCGTGGTCGCCGAGTGGGCCGGACCGGCGTAGGACGCGCGGAGCACGATGTTGACGAGCACCCCGCCGAACGCTCCGACGGCACCGGCGAAGCCGATCAGGGCACCCGACATGCTGCGCGACCACAGCGCCTTCTCCGTGGCACCGAGCTCGTCCTTGCCCTGGGCCTTGGCCTCGAAGATCGACGGGATCATCTTGTAGGTCGAGCCGTTGCCGAGGCCGGTGAGGATGAACAGCACCATAAACGCCGTGATGTAGACCGCCATCTGAGCGCCCGTTGCCGGGCCCTTGGTGGCGTCGTCCCACATGCCGGTGCTCACCAGCACACCGGTGACGAGCGTCATCGCGATGAAGGTGTACAGCGTGATCTTGCCGCCACCGATCTTGTCGGCCAGCTTGCCGCCGAACGGACGCGAGATCGAGCCGAGCAGCGGGCCGAGGAACGCGATCCACGCGGTGTGGATCGAGGCGTCGAAGTTGGCCTTGGCGAGCTCCTTGGCGGCTTCCTTGGGCAGCTTGGCCACCGACGCGACGTGGTACTTCTCCAGCAGCGGCGCGACGTCCTGCGCGGTGAAGTTGATGTTCAGGATCTGGGTGAACGCGAAGCTGAAGCCGATGAACGAACCGAACGTGCCGATGTAGAGGAAACACATCACCCACGAGTTGCGGAACTTCATGGCCTCGACCATCGCCGACAGGTTCGACTTCTGCCCCTGGATGTTGTCCATGAACAACGCGGCACCGAGGGCCGCGGCGGCCAGCAGCACCAGGTAGATGGCGCAGACGACCTCCGGGCGCCGGTTGCCCAGCGTGGCGATGGTGACCAGGCCGATGATCTGGATGACCGGGACTCCGATGTTGCCGCCGCCGGCGTTCAGCCCCAGGGCCCAGCCCTTCAGGCGCTGCGGATAGAAGGCGTTGATGTTGGTCATCGACGACGCGAAGTTGCCGCCACCGAAGCCGGCGACCGCGGCGACGATCAGGAACGTCGTGTACGACGTTCCCGGATGCATCATGAAGTACATGGTCAGGGCGCACGGGATGGCGAGCATCAGGGCGCTGAAGATGGTGAAGTTGCGGCCGCCGAACTTGGCCGGTCCGACGGTGTATGGAATGCGCATGAAAGCGCCGACCGCGATCGGGACGGCTCCGAGGACGAACTTGCCCAGCGGATCGATGCCATAGACCGCCTGCGGCATGAACAACACCATCACCGACCAGATGGACCACACCGAGAAGCCGACGTGCTCGGCGAAGATCGACCAGATCAGGTTCCGCTTGGCGATGTCCTTGTTACCGGCGTCCCACGCAGCGACATCCTCAGCATCCCAGTGCTCGATGTCGCGGTTACGACTCAACAGACTCACAGTGCCTCCAGGCCTCCCAGTACGGAAATCGGTTGCTACATATGTACGGGCGCGTGATTCCGTAGCTGTTGCCCTTCGATGTCTGCAAAGTCAAGAGGGGCTCATATGCTCGCGCGGGCCCAAGTGACCCGCGTGATTCACAACCGTCGTATCGACGCAACAAGGGCGAAATAAGCGGGCGGCGGCGCGGCTCTCCCGTTGACCCTGCATTCAGGGCGTAGTCGTTCGAGCGACACGCGCCCGGAGTACAGGGTCAACGCGTTTCTGAGTGATTGCGCAACTGACCCCGAAACCAAGCACCGCCGCGACGGGATCCCGTCGCGGCGGTGACTTCGATTGAAACTGGGAACGGCGGGCTCAGGCCTTCTTGGCCTCGTCCACGTCCGCTTTGGTGTCTTTGGCTTCGTCGGTGTCTTTGGCTTCGTCGGTGCCTTTGGCTACTTCGGTGCCCTTGGCTTCCTCGGCGCCCTCGGAGGCGTCCTGCGCCTCGCCAGACTTCTCGGTCTCCTCGGCGGCCTCGGGCTCTGCGGACTCTTCCGGAGCCTCGTCGACAGCTTCTTCGGCTGCGGGCTCATCACCCTCAGCCTTTTCGGCCTGAGCTACTTCGGTGTGAGCCTCGTCAGCTTTGGCTTCGTCCGCTGGAACCGCTTCGGCGACAACGGTTTCCGGTTCGGCCTCGGCCTCGTCCTCGGGATAGTCCTCGGTGGCCGCCCCTGTGGTGTCGGCGTCACCGGCGTCACCGCCAGCGGCGCCGGACTCGGCCGGTGCCTCGCCGCCGCGCGAGCGTTCCCGCAGCGCGTCGACGATGAGCAGCAACACCCCGATGACGCTGGCGCCGATGCACACCCAGGCGATCAGCTCATTGCTGGTGACGATTGCGGTCACCAGCGCGGTCAGGCCGATGAGGGCAAGGACCAGGGCAATGATCAGCATTGGTCAGCCGTCAGCTGTTGCCCCGGTTGAACTGGCCAAAGCCAGCACCTTCGCCACCGGCCGCCGAGTCCGCCGGAGCGGCAGAACCGCGCTGGCCGAGCTCTTCGAGCTGGGACTCCAGGTAGGTCTTGAGGCGGGTGCGGTACTCGCGCTCGAACGTGCGGAGCTGCTCCAGGCGGCCTTCGAGCACCGTGCGCTGCTGGTTGATGTTGCCCATGATCTCGGTGTGCTTGCGCTCGGCGTCGGCCTGCAGGGCGTCGGCCTTGTCCTGGGCCTGACGCAGCTGGGCCTCTGAACGGGTCTGCGCGTCGGCCAGCATGGCGTCAGCGCGCGACTTGGCGTCGGCGAGCGTCGTCTCGGCGGTGCGCTTCGCATCGGTGACCATGGCCTCGGCCTGCGCGCGGGCATCGGCGAGGGTCTTGTCGGCCTCGGCCTTGGCCGAACCGGTAAGGCGGTCGGCGGTGTCCTGGGCCAGGCTAAGCACCTTGGCCGCGCGGACGTGGTGGTCCTCGCCGACCGGCGCGGCGACCGGCGCGGCGACGGGAGCGGCCACCGGCGCGGGCGCCGCGACGGGCTCGGGCTCCGGCTCGGGCTTGGTGAAGACGGGGGCCGCCACCGGCTGGCCGGTGCGGGCCGACTGGAGTTCGGCGTCGAGCTCGGCGACCCGCTGCCGCAGATCGCTGTTCTCTTCGATTAGCCGAGTCAGCTCAGTCTCGACGAGATCGAGGAATGCATCGACCTCGTCCTCGTTATAACCGCGCTTGCCAATCGGCGGCTTGCTGAATGCGACGTTGTGGACGTCAGCCGGAGTTAGCGGCATCTTCTGCCCCCTTGCAGTCTGGACCGTCAATCGGTGTCAAAGTGTAGAGCGATCAAAGTGTAGAGCGATCGTGGAGTAACTGGCGTCCATCCTGTCACAGCAGACCCGTCGGTTGCAGGCGAGGGCCGGAATTAAGAACGAATTTCAATGTTTCATTGGAATTCGGCAACGCGACCTGGCGCCCGGCGCCAATTGACCAAAACGAAAGAAGCGCATTAATTACATAAATGTAATTAATGCGCTTCCGCAGGTCAGGGGAACGCCGCGCTCAGGCCCCGACCTGGTCGAAGGACAACCGCATCCCGATGAACACCACCATGAGCAGCACCACGATGGACAAGTCAACCCGGACCGGCCCGATGGTCAA
The DNA here is from genome assembly GCF_009729075.1 of Mycolicibacterium sp. CBMA 226. GTDB lineage: Bacteria > Actinomycetota > Actinomycetes > Mycobacteriales > Mycobacteriaceae > Mycobacterium. The sequence continues at coordinate 336,769 of NZ_VTGY01000007.1, forward strand.
TGGCGGAATCAAACGCCGCAACAGCTTCACCGGAGGATCGGTCACGGTCATGATCGCTTCAAGAATCACCACCGTCAGCCCTCTCGGCTGCCAGTCGCGGCTGAATCCGCGAATGAACTCCACCACCACGCGGGCGATCAGCAGCAGCCAGAAGACGAACAGCGCAAAACCCAGAATGTCGAAGAACAGGGTCAATGCAACAGACCTCACTAGCGCGGGAAAAGCGCCGACTGCTGCCGGCGCTTGTGCACGAGCCTACCTAACGCAGACCCCTCCGGCCGGGGGCCGAAGGGGTCTTGCGTAGTGCCGTATAGGTGTTACTGGTAGCTGTAGAAGCCCGCCTCGGCGATCCGGCGACGCTCCTCTGCACTGACGTCGACGTCGGCCGGCGACAGTAGGAAGACCTTGGTCGCGACCTTGTCGAACGAGCCGCGCAGCGCGAAGGCCAGTCCCGCGGCGAAGTCGACCAGGCGCTTGGCGTCGGCGTTGTCCATCGACACCAGATCCATGATCACCGGGGTGCCGTCGCGGAAGCGCTCGCCGATGGTGCGGGCCTCGCTGTAGTCCTTGGGGCGCAGCGTGGTGATCTTGGCCAGGGCACTGCCGGCCTCGAACAGCTCGGCCATCCGGCGGGGCTCCATGGCGACGGCGCCACGGGTGGCACCACGCAGGGTGTTGAAGCGCGGACGCTCGAACTCGCGCGGGCCGCGGGCCGGCATCTCCTCGTAGCCGCCGCGGTAACCCATTGGGGCGCTTTCGTATTCGCGGCCCATGCGGTCGTCGTAGCCACGCGGTTCGCCACGACCGTAGTCATCGTCCTCGAAACGCTCGTCGCGGGCGCGGCGGGGGGCAGCCTGGTAGGAGCGCGCCGGACGCTCTTCATCGTCGTAGTACTCGTCGTCATAGTCGTCCATCGGCGCCATACCGAAGTAGGCCTTGACCTTGTGCAGTGTGCTCATCGGATGCCCCTAGCTAAGAATGTGGTGTCTGGTGACTGTGATGTAAGTGTGACTGGAGTGACTACTCATGGTGACGTTAGAGGACGCGGTCCCATTAACGCGGTACCGACACGCACACACGTTGACCCGTGTCGCACCGCAATTTCCAGGTCGTTCGACATGCCCGCGGACAAGCCCAGCCGGTGGGGGTATTGCGTTTGGACCCTGAGCAATTCAGCCTCCAGCCGCGCAAACTCCCCTTCAGCGTCACTGGCCAGGGGTGGGATGGCCATCAGACCCGCCAAGCCCAGGCCCGGCGCGGCGTGCGCAGCCGCGCACAATTCGTCGACCAGGTCGGGCCGGTCCACGGGCACCCCGCCGCGCAACGGATCTCCGTCGAGACTGACCTGGATGTAGACCTGCAACTCCTCGGACCTACGGCCTTGGTCCAGCGCTTCGACCGCACCGCGGGACAGCGCCGCCACCAAAGGCGCGGTATCCACCGAATGCGCCGCCGCCGCCCACCGTGCGATGGCCCGCGCTTTGTTGCGCTGAATTCGGCCGATCATGTGCCACCGAATTGCATTGTTCGACTCTATGTTCGATGACGAATCCAACAATTCGCCCGAAGCTGTGATCAATTTCTTGTTCGACAAGGCATGCGACACCTCGGCGACTTTGCCCGCGGCTTCCTGCTCCCGCGATTCGCCGAATGCCCGGCACCCCAATCCATACAGCGCAACAACATCACTCGCCGGAAAGAATTTGGTCACCGGAAGAAATTCGATGTCGGCCCGATTCCGGCCGGCAGCTTCCGCCGCGGCAGCTATTCGTGCCTGAATCCGGGCCAGCGACGCGGCCAGCTCGGCCTCGCGCGGCGCGCCGGTCATTCCATCCACACCACCGACGCCAGCCGCCCGGTCGGGGCACCGCGTCGGTGACTGAACAGATTCGGATCGTCGACCGTGCATCGCGGGTCGATGTCGATGGCCTTGATACCCAAACCCGCCAACTGCTTGGCGACACCGGCCCGCAGGTCCAAGCCCACCGTGCCGCGGGCGGTGGTGGTGATGCTGCCGGGCAGCACGGCCTCGACGTCGTCGGCCATCTCGTAGGGCACCTCATAGTTACGACCGCTGACGGCCGGACCGAGCAGCACCGAGATGTCCTGCACCTGCGCGCCGAGCTTTTGCATGGCCTCGACCGTCCGCAGCACCACACCCTTCTGCGCCCCGACCCGTCCGGCATGCACGGCCGCCACCACACCGGCGCGCGCATCACCCAACAGCACCGGCACGCAGTCGGCCGTGATCACCGCGAGCGGAAGCCGCGGCGTGGCGGTGACCAGCGCGTCGGTGTCGTCGTAGGCTCCCCCGGCTCCAGTTCCAGGGCCCTCGACAACTTCGACATGGTCACCGTGCACCTGGTTCATCCACACCAGCGGGCCGTGCCCGATGGCCTCGGCCAGCCGGATCCGATTGGCCGCCACGGCCTTTGGATCGTCACCGACGTGGTCACCCAGGTTGAACGTGTCGAACGGGGCCTTCGAGACCCCGCCCGCACGCGTCGTAGTCACTCTGCGGATACGGAACGTCACGATTCCAAGTATCCGCGTCGCCTCGTCACCGTCAGTGCTTCATGAACGGCGGCACGTCGACGTCGTCATCGTCGTCGCCGCGGCCGCCGACACTCACCGTCACACCGTTGGTCGACGCCGGCACGCTGCCCGGGTCGGTGCCGAACGTACCGAGCTTGCCCGCGCTGGCAGTCGAGAAGGTCTGAGCCCGGTGGGCCCCACCCGTGGCCGGCGCTGCCGCCGCCGTCGCACCCGGCACCGCCGAGGTGACCGGCTTGCGGCTCTGACCGGCGGTGTCGAACCCGGCCGCGATGACCGTGACGCGCACCTCGTCGCCCAGCGAATCGTCGATGACGGTTCCGAAGATGATGTTGGCTTCGGGATGGGCGGCGTCCTGCACCAGCGACGCGGCCTCGTTGATCTCGAACAGACCCAGGTCGCTGCCACCGGCCACCGACATCAGCACGCCCTGAGCGCCGTCCATCGACGCTTCCAGCAGCGGCGAGTTGATGGCGATCTCGGCGGCTTTGAGCGCGCGACCGTCGCCGCGGGCCGAGCCGATGCCCATCAACGCCGTGCCGGCGCTGCTCATGACGCCCTTGACGTCGGCGAAGTCGACGTTGATCAGACCAGGCGTGGTGATCAGGTCCGTGATGCCCTGGACACCGTTGAGCAGCACCTCGTCGGCGCTGCGGAACGCGTCCATCAGCGAGACCGCGGCATCGCCCATCTGCAGCAGGCGGTCGTTCGGGATGACGATCAGGGTGTCGCAGCTCTCGCGCAACGCCTGGATGCCGGCCTCGGCCTGGTTCGAGCGGCGCTTGCCCTCGAACGAGAACGGACGCGTCACGACACCGACCGTCAGCGCGCCGAGCTTGCGGGCGATGCCCGCGACGACAGGTGCGCCGCCGGTACCGGTACCGCCGCCCTCACCTGCGGTGACGAACACCATGTCGGCGCCGCGCAGCAGCTCCTCGATCTCGTCCTTGGCATCTTCCGCGGCCTTGCGGCCCACCTCGGGGTCGGCGCCGGCGCCGAGGCCACGGGTCGAGTCGCGGCCGACGTCGAGCTTGACGTCGGCCTCACTGAGCAGCAGCGCCTGCGCGTCGGTGTTGATCGCGATGAACTCAACGCCACGAAGGCCCTGTTCGATCATGCGGTTGACGGCGTTGACGCCGCCACCACCGACACCGACCACCTTGATGACGGCGAGGTAGTTATGTGGGGGGGTCATTGGTCGTCTTCCTCCCTGGATGGGCCTGGATCGGGTTGTCCGGAGCAAAACTCCCTGAATCAAAACCCTCAACCTCAACCATAGGCTTAGAGTTATGTCAAGTTGTTCCGCGCAAACAGAACGGTAGGGGGCCGCCGCGCCGCAGCCGTGCAGGCGCGCCGAGAGTTCACGCGATTTTTCTTCGCCCGGCCAGCAGAGCCGCCCGTGACGGATGACCTACTTCACAGTGGGCAGGTCGGGACTGGACACGTCATAGGTGTGCCCCGGCTGAGTGAGCAGCGCGCCCAGCTTCAGCGCCTTCTCCTCGGTGCGGTCGGTGGTCCCCCAGATGACCTCGCGACCGTCGCCCAGCGTCAGGGTCACGGCGGCGACCGACGGTGCCCCGACGCGCGCGACCTGGCTGAACACCTCGGGACGCAGCGACAGCAGCACCTCGAGGGCCGCGAGCGTCGCGGGGTCCTTGGGGCCGGGATTGTCGGCATCCAGGTACGGCAGGCCCTGCGGCGGCGGCTCGGTCGCGAAATCCACGCCGTCCCTGTCGAACAGGTGCGGGCCGTCCGGATACTCCTTGGCGGCCACCGGAACCCGTTCGACCACCGTGATCCGCAAGGTGGACGGGTACTCCCGCTGCACCCGGGCGCTGGCCACCCGCCGGATCGTGGCGACCCGTTCGGCCACGGCGTCGGTGTTGACCTGCAGCAGCGGCGTGTCCGGTTTGACCGCGGCCGCCGCCGTCACCGCGTCCTCGGTCAGGGTTGCCAGACCGGTGACCACGGTGTGGCGGACCGCCATGATCGGCGTGAAGTAGAGCACCAGGCCCAGCGCGACCGCGACGACGGCCGCCACCGCCGACCAAAGCAACAACTTCAGCCCACGGATGACGCCGCGCGTGGGCGCCTTCGGCTGGTCGCTGAGGCCCGCCGCCCGCCGTCGGGCCTCCTGACGTGCCTGTTCCAAGGCCCGGGCCCGCTCCAGCGCGATCCGGCGTTCCTCCCGCTCACGCCGGGCGCGGCGACGGGGGCCCTCGTAATCGGGTGACGCGGGATCAGCCGACGCGGCGTCGGGCGCGTCCCCATCCGCGGGGTCCCCTGCGCCGGGTTCGGTTGCGCCGGCCGCCGCGACGGTGTCGGCCGAGATGTCGTCTGTCGTGTCGTCCTGCGCCGCAACCGGATCCGGCTCCCCCGAGCCATCCGCCACGGTCACGGCGTGGGCCGTCCCGGGGCGGCGCGGTTGGCCTTGACCTCAAGTGCGGTCAGGATCTCACGCCCCAGCAGGGTGACGTCGCCGGCGCCCATCGTGACGATGACGTCACCGGGACCGGCCTTGGCCGCCACCTGCTCGGCCACGGCGGAGAAGTCCGGCACGTAATGCACCGGGGCCGAGACGTGTTCGACGATGCTCGCCCCGCTGACGCCGGCCATGGGGGCCTCCCGCGCGGCGTACACATCGAGGACGAACACCTCGTCGGCCCGGTCCAGCGCCTGGCCGAACTCCTTCGCGAAAGTCTGTGTCCGCGAATACAAGTGGGGCTGAAACACGACGATCGACCGGGAATTGCCGGCCACCGCGCGCAACGCCTCGAGCGTCGCCCGCACCTCGGTGGGATGGTGCGCGTAGTCGTCGAAAACCCGGACACCGTAGGCGGTTCCGACCGCCTCGAAGCGGCGCCGCACACCTTCGAACCCGGTGAGGCCGTCGAGCACGGCCTCCGGATCGGCGCCGACCTCCCGGGCCGCCAGCAGCGCAGCGAGGGCGTTGAGCGCCATGTGCTTTCCCGGCACCGACAGCCGCATGCCGCGCCGGTGCGCCTCGCCCGCCAGCTGAATGGCCGCGACCCCACCGGTGCCCTGCTGCTGCCAGGTCAGCAGCGCCGCTTCCAGATCCGTGCGCTGTGCGCCGCCCATGCCGTACCGCAGCACGCGAACACCGCGCTCAGCCGACCGCTGCGCCAGCGCCTCTGCGCCCGGGTCGTCGGCGCACACCACCAGCGCGCCGCCGGGCCGCAAGCGGGCCACGAAGTCATCGAACACCGCGGTGTAGGCCTCGACACTGCCGAAGTGGTCCAGGTGGTCGGCCTCGATGTTGGTCACCACCGCCACGTCGGGGGTGTATTCGAGCAGCGAGCCGTCGCTCTCGTCGGCCTCGGCGACGAAACAGTCACCGCTGCCGTGGTGCGCGTTGGTGCCGGCCTCCCCCAGATCGCCACCGACGGCGAACGACGGGTCAAAACCGCTGTGCTGCAACGCCACAATGACCATCGAGGTGGTCGTGGTCTTGCCGTGGGTGCCGGTCACCAGCACCGAGCGGTAGCCGTCCATGAGCTTCGCGAGCACGACCGGCCGCATGATCACCGGGATGCCGCGCCGCTGGGCCTCCACCAGCTCGGGGTTGTCCTTCGGGATGGCGGCGTGCGTGCTGACCAAGACAGTGGGGCCGCCGGGCAGGATGTCCAGCGACGACGCGTCGTGTCCGATCCGGATCTCGGCACCGCGCGCCCGCAAAGCCGCGACACCACGGGATTCCTTGGCGTCCGAGCCGGACACCTGGCCGCCGCGGTCCAGCAGAATGCGGGCGATGCCGGACATGCCGGCACCGCCGATACCCACCATGTGCACCCGAGCCAGCTCGGGTGGCAGCTCCCGCGCCGTCACCGACGGCCCGATTCAGCCACGGCGCCTGCGACTTCCAGGGCGATCTGCGCCACGTGCCGGGCCGCGTCGCGGTGGCCGGCCAGCGCGGCCGCCGTCGTCATCTGATCCAGTGCGGCGGTGTCGCCCATCAGTTTTCCGATCCGTTCGGTGACGAAGTCCGGGGTCAGCTCGGCGTCGTCGACCAGCAGGCCGCCGCCGGCGTCGACCACCGGGAGTGCGTTGAGTCGTTGTTCGCCGTTGCCGATCGGCAGCGGCACGTAGACCGCCGGTAGCCCGACCGCGCTCACCTCGGCGACGGTCATGGCACCGGACCGGCAGATGGCCAAATCCGCTGCCGCATAAGCCAAATCCATGCGATCGAGGTACGGCACCCCGACGTACGGCGGGTCACCCGGCGCCGGCTCCGGCAGCTCCAGGGTGTTCTTGCGCCCGTAGGCGTGCAGGACCGAAACACCTTGCACAGCGAGGTTTTTGGCCGCACCGGAGACGGCGCGGTTCAGCGACTGCGCACCCTGGGAACCGCCGAACACCAGGAGCACGCGGGCGTCGTCGGCGAAACCGAAGAACTTGCGGGCCTCCGCGCGCAACGCGGCCCGGTCCAGTGAGGTGATGGACTCGCGCACCGGGATGCCGACGACCTCGCCGCCCTTGAGACCCGAATCCGGCACCGCCGCCAGCACCCGGCGCGCCGTGCGGGCGCCCACCTTGTTGGCCCAGCCGGCCCTGGCGTTGGCCTCGTGCACCACGACCGGCACGGCACGTCGCCGCCGCAGCCCACCGCCGCGGGCGGCGAGGTAGGCGGGCAGCGAGACATAGCCGCCGAAGCCGACGACGACGTCGGCCTGCACACTGTCGAGGACGTCACGGGTCTCGCGGACTGCGGCGCGGACCCGCAGCGGCAGCCGGGCCAGGTCCGCGGAAGGCTTGCGCGGCAGCGGAACCGGAGTGATCAGCTGGAGGTCGTAGCCCCGCTCGGGAACCAGACGGGTCTCCAGCCCCCGGGCGGTGCCGAGGGCGGTGATCCGGACGTCGGGCCGCAGCGCCACCAGCGCGTCGGCAACCGCCATCGCGGGTTCGATGTGACCAGCGGTGCCGCCGCCGGCGAGAACCACCGAGATGCCACGAGTTCCGCCGTCGCTCCGCTCGCCTCGGTGTGTTTCCCCGTCGCTCCGCTCGCCTCGGCCCGAACTCACACCACTCACCCGTACCGATGACCTTCCAATGTGCGGACCCGCGGGTCCGACCGGCGCGGGTCACGTCGCCCGTGACCCTTGAGGTCACCATTTTGCCCTGCGCGCCGTCCCGCGCCGTCGGCCGGTACGGGGTTTCGGTGGCCGTGTTCCGATCGCCGCTCCGTACGCCGGTCCGGCTCCTCGGTACGGCGCGCCCGCCGCGGGACGTCGGCCCGGCGCTGCCGGGTAGGCGGTTCCTGCCGGTTGGCCTGCCGGGTGGCGCGTGCCTTCGTGGGCTTTGCCGGGTTTGCGGGTTTGGTCTGCCGGGCGGCCGGCTTACGGACCGGCTTGTCCGCGCGGCCCCGCCGGTCCCGGCCCGAATCCACGTTGGTCGGCGAATACGGCACGGGCGGCGGCAGGCGCAGGATGCGGTTCATGCGGTCGTCGCGGCCGGCCCGCAGCGCAGCCACCGCGTCGGGCTCGTGACGCGCCGCGTTGGCGATCAGGCCGATCAGCAGAAGCGTGGTGGCCGTTGCTGTCCCACCGGCTGAGATGAGCGGCAGCTGGATGCCGGTGACGGGCAACAGGCCGAGCACGTAACCGACGTTGATGAACACCTGGCCGACCACCCACAGCGTCGTGGCGGCCGTCAGCAGCCGCAGGAAGGGATCGACCGACCGGCGGGCGATCCGCATACCGGTGTAGGCGAACAGGCCGAAGAGGCACAGCATCCCCACCGCGCCGACGAACCCCAGCTCTTCGCCGATGATGGCGAAGATGAAGTCGTTGTGCGCATTGGGCAGGTAGTTGAACTTCGCGGTGCCCTGCCCCAGGCCGTCACCGAACATGCCGCCGTTGGCCAGCGCGTACTTCGCCTGGCGGGACTGGTAACCGATGCCCAGCAGGTCGGAGTCGGGGTCCAGCCAGGCCCGCACCCGGTCCGATCGGTAGCCGGCGGACACTGCGAGCATCGCGGCTGCGCCGACCGCCGCCAGCAGCGACGTGGCGAAGATCTTCAGCGACAGACCGGCGTACCAGAGCAGACCCAGCAGGATGATGCCGACCGATACCGTCTGACCGAGGTCAGGCTCGGCGACGATCAGGCCCAGAGCCAACACGGCGGCCGGGACCAGCGGAAACAGGAGTTCCTTCAGACCGGCGTGCTGCATGCGGCGCGTGGCCAGCAGGTGTGACCCCCAGATCGCGAAGGCGATCTTGGTCAGCTCGGACGGCTGCATGGAGAAACCGGCGACGACGAACCAACCACGGGCACCGTTGGACAGGTGGCCGATGCCCGGGATCAGCACCAACGCGATCAGCACGAGGCTGACGACAAAGGCCGGTAGCGCCATCCGGCGGATGAACGAGATAGGTAGCCGCAGCGCGATGTAGAACGCGAACAAGCCGATGATCGTCCAGAGCACCTGCTTGGCGAAGATCGTCCAGGGCGAGCCGTCCTCGTCGTACGAGTGCACGCCAGAGGCCGACAACACCATGGTCAGGCCCAGTGTGATGAGCAGCGCTGCGCAGGCGATGACCAGGTGGAACGACGTCATCGGTCGGCTCAGCCAGGCCCCGAACCGGGCCCGGGGCCCTTGTCGCTTGGGCCCGGCGGCCGTTGCGGCCGACTCTGTTGCGGCGTCTTTGCCCGCCTCTTTGCCCGCGGCGTCGGACGGGTTCGAGTTCGTCTCGTCCGGCGCCTGCGGGCCTTGGGGGCCGGCTTTGCCCCGACGGAGCTTTGCAAGGATGTCCGGCATGTGACTACCCGACCTCGTCGTTCACATTGGTCGCAGAAACCACAACTGTCCCTTGCATCCCAAAATCCTCCCCTGCCGCACCCGCCGGGCGCGGCACATCCGGCGCGTGTCGCCGGAATGGGCGATTTGCCACAGGTCGGGACGCCACCACCTCTGGACGGCGCGGACCGGGCGTCAGCGTCGCCGGATCCGGGATCCGGCGGGCCGCTCGGAACCCGCGCGGCCTGTCAGCTCTTCATCGCCGCGACCGCCTTGACGAGCAGATCCTTGGCAGTCTGCGGGTCGACGTCGGCCTGGACGACGGCGACGGTCTTGTCGCCCAGGACAGCGGTGAAGGTGGTTTCCTCGATGGGCTTGCCGCCCGCCGTGATGTGCGCCTGCACACCCATGGTCTTCGCGCCCGCGATGTCGGGACCGGGGACTCGATCGACCGTCGCGGTGACGCCGTCGGTCGAATCGACGGTGATGTGGTCGCAGCCCGCAGGGCCGAGTTCGGCGGCCTTGGCCGCCTCGGCGGCCATCACGATGATGGTGTGGCCCTCCTGGTTGCTGCCGATGAAGCCCGCGGTCTTGGCGCCGACGCCGGCCGGCGCGAGCGGCTTGAGCAGCGACGCACACTCGGCGGGTGTGACGACCGACGGCGGCGTCGTGGAGAGCGCGCCGACACCAGGGGCATCCAGCTTCTCCTGGGTGACGGTGTCCGACTCCAGATCCATCGGGTCGTAGCCCGGCGGCAGGCTGCCCTTGGCGCCGGCGACCTTCGAGATGTCGTACTTCGCGGCCTGGCCGCTGCCCCCGGACTTGCTGTCCGAACCCCCGCAGCCGGCGATCAACGCCGCGCCCGACAGCACGACAACCGGGCCTACCAGGTATTTCTCGACACTCATGGCGCGAACCCTAACAGCGTGGCCCGGTGCCACCGCGCAGCTGCTGAATGTTGGCTGGGAGCCGCGTGTCTAGCGGCCACCCGCCGACAGCCACTCGCTGTAGAACAGCGCGACCCCGAGCCCGCAGGCGATCGCAGTGAGCAACCAGAAGCGAATGATCACCGTGGTCTCGGCCCAGCCGGCCAGCTCGAAATGATGGTGGAACGGCGCCATCCGGAACACCCGGCGCCCCGTCGTGCGGAACGCCAGGATCTGGACCACCACCGACGTCACCTCGGCGACGAACAGCGCGCCCAGCACGATGGCCAGCGTCTCTGTCCGGCTGGTCACCGACAGGCCGGCGATGATGCCACCGAGGGCCAGCGAGCCGGTGTCACCCATGAAGATCTTGGCCGGTGCGGCGTTCCACCACAGGAACCCGATGCAGGCGCCGGCGGTCGCGGCCGCGACCAGTGCCAGGTCCAGCGGGTCGCGGACGTTGTAGCAGCCCGGCCCCGGGCTGGTCGCGCACGCGTTGCGGTACTGCCAGAACGTGATCAGCACGTATGCCGCACTGACCATCGCCATGGCGCCGGCGGCCAGGCCGTCCAGGCCATCGGTGAAGTTGACGGCGTTGGACCACGCGCTGACCAGCACGACGACGAACAAGATGAACAGCACCGGCCCGAGGGTGACGGTCGCGATCTCACGCACGTAGGACAGGCCGGCGCTGCCCGGCGTCAGCCCGTTGGCGTTGCGGAACTGCAGCACCAGGGCACCGAACAGGACGGCCGACAGCAGCTGCCCCACGGTCTTGGCGGTCTTGTTCAGGCCCAGGTTGCGAGATCGCCGGATCTTGATCAGATCGTCGATGAAGCCGACCGCGCCCAGCGACGTGGCCAAGCCGAGCACCAGCAGGCCCGAGGCCGACGGCCCTTCGCCGTCGACCAGCAGCCCCACCATGTGGGTGCCCAGATATCCGCACCAGATGCCCGTCACGATCGCCACGCCACCCATCGACGGCGTGCCGCGCTTCTTCTGGTGGCTGGCCGGACCGTCCTCACGGATCTCGTGGCCGAAGCCCCGGCGGGTGAACAGCCGGATCAGCACCGGGGTCAGCACGATCGACACCGCGAGCGCGATGCCGACGGCGAACAGGATCTGGATCATGCCTGCCCCTCCCGCGCCAGCTCCTCTGCCAGCGCGCCGAGCCCCGCCGAGTTCGAGGCCTTGACCAGCACGACGTCGCCGGGCTCCAGCTCGGCGCGCAGCAAATCGAGTGCGGCTGCGGCGTCGGGGACCGGCGATACCTCGCTGCCCCACGAACCTTCCATCACCGCGCCGTGTTGCATGGCGCCCATAGTCCTCCCGGTTCCGACGACAACCAGTCGTGACACATCTAAACGCACGGCCAGTCGACCGATGCTGTCATGTTCGGCGATGGCGTCGTCACCCAGTTCGGCCATCTCGCCGAGCACCGCCCAGCTACGCACCGGGGCACCGGACTCGGCACGCCCCGACTTGGCCATCCAGGCCAGTGCCTTCAGGCCCGCGCGCATCGAGTCGGGGTTTGCGTTGTAGGCGTCGTTCACCACGACGACACCGTCGGCACGCGTGGTGACCTGCATCCGGTGCTTGGAGACGGGGCCCGCGCCGGCGAGCGCGTCGGCCACCTGCGGCAGGCTCGCGCCACATTCCAGCGCGACCGCGGCGGCACTGAGCGCGTTGGACACCTGATGGTCACCGTGCACCGCGAGCGCGACGTCGACCTGCTGCTCCCCCGCATGCAGCGTGAAGCGCGGGCGGGCCAACTCGTCGAGGATGACGTCACCGGCCCAGATGTCGGCACCGGGCGACCGCGATACCCGGACCACGCGGGCGGCGGTGGTCGCCGCCATGGCGGCGACGGCACCGTCGTCGGCGTTGAGGATGACGACACCGGATGCCGGGACCGCTTGCGGCAGCTCAGATTTCGTCGCAGCGATGACGTCGCGCGAGCCGAACTCGCCGAGGTGCGCGGTCCCGACGTTGAGCACCACACCGATCGACGGCGGTGCGATCGCGGCGAGCGCGGCGATGTTGCCGGGGTGCCGCGCGGACATCTCCAGCACGAGGAAGTCGGTGTCGCCGGTGGCGCGCAGCACCGTCCAGGGATGGCCCAGCTCGTTGTTGAACGATCCGGGAGGCGCGATCACCTCGCCCAGCGGTGACAGCACCGCGGCCAGCAAATCCTTGGTGGACGTCTTACCCGACGAGCCGGTGACGCCGATGATCCGCAGTCCCCCGGCGGCCAGCCGGTCGGCCACGGCACGGGCGAGTTTGCCCAGGGCGGCCAGGACCGCGGCACCCGAGCCGTCGACGTCGTGCTCCAGCGCACCCGAAGCCGAATCGACCTGTCCGGCAACCGGTTTCACAACGATTGCCGGAACCCCGACCGGCCGCGCCGCCAGCACCGCGACGGCACCCGCAGCCACTGCGCCAGCGGCGAAGTCGTGTCCGTCGGTCCGGGCTCCCGGCAACGCCAGGAAGAGCCCGCCCTCGGTGACGGCACGCGAGTCGAACTCGACGGTGCCGGTCACGCGCGTCGACGCCGCGGCTTCCGCGGTGATGTCGGACAGCTCGCCGCCGACGATGTCGGCGATCTCTGCCAGGGTCAGGTCGATCATACGAGTGACTCCCCAGCTTTCCCGGCCGCGGCATCGAGCGAGGCGGCCAATTCATCACGATCGTCAAAAGGACGAGTACGGCCGCCCCGGGTCTGGCCCGACTCGTGCCCCTTGCCCGCGACCAGGACGGTGTCACCGGCGCGAGCCCAGGCGACGGCATGGTCGATGGCCGCCCGGCGGTCACCGATCACCACCACCTCGGCGCTGCCGTCCGCGGCACCCGCCGCGATGGCGGCGCGGATGAGGTCAGGGTTTTCGTCGCGCGGGTTGTCGTCGGTGATCACGACGAGGTCCGCCAGCGCGGCGGCGATGCGCCCCATCGGTTCGCGTTTCCCGGCGTCCCGGTTGCCGCCGGCCCCGAACACCACCGCCAGCCGGCCGCGGGTCTGCGGACGCAGCGTCTGCAGGACCGCCTCCAGGGCACCGGGTTTGTGCGCGTAGTCGACAAGGGCCAGGAAATCCTGCCCACGGTCGATTGGCTGCAACCGGCCGGGCACAGTTGCGGTGGCCAGGCCCGGGGCGGCCTGCTCCGGGGTGACGCCCACCGCATCCAGCACCGCCACGGCCAGCAGCGCGTTGGCGACGTTGTAACCGCCGGGCAGGCCGATCCGCAGGCCGTGCCGGGTGCCGTCGGGCCCGATGGCGGTGAACTGCTGGCCGGCCCCTATGCCGGCGTTAAAGTCGGCCGCGATGTCGGTGACGGTCCAGTGGGCGTCGCCGGTCGTGCTGACGGTCACCGGGTCGACGGCGCGGGCGGCCATCTGCCGGCCCCAGTCGTCGTCCACACAGACCACCGAAACTTCCGCGTGATTGGGTGAATCCGGTTGGAACAGCCGGGCTTTGGCGTCGAGGTAGTCCGCCATCGTCGGATGGAAGTCCAGGTGGTCCCGCGACAGGTTGGTGAAACCGCCGGCGGCGAACCGCAGCGCGTCCACCCGGCCCAGCGACAACGCGTGGCTGGACACCTCCATGACGACGGTGTCGACGCCGCGTTCGACCATGGCCGCCAGCAGCGCCTGCAGCGCGGGCGCCTCGGGAGTGGTCAGGGAACTCGGCAGGTCCCGGCCGTCGATCCGGATGCCGACGGTACCGATCAGGCCGGCCACCCGCCCCGCGGCGCGCAGCCCCGCCTCCACCAGGTAGGTGGTCGTGGTCTTACCGGAGGTCCCGGTGATGCCGATGACGCGCAGCCGCTCCGATGGCCTGCCGTAGATCTCGGCGGCAACCTCACCCAGGACCGCCCGCGGGTCGGCGTGCACCAGCACGGGGACGTCCACATCGAGAAGCTCCACGCCCTCGGGTTCGGTCAGCACCGCGGCGGCGCCGGCCGCGACCGCATCGGCGGCGAACCGCGCACCGTGTGCGGACGATCCCGGCAGCGCCGCGAACAGATCACCGGCGACGACGTCGCGGCTGCTCAGCGTGACACCGGTGACCCGCAGCTCCCGGGCATGCACCTCGGACGGCAGCGCTGCGCCGACGTGGTCGGCCAACGAGCCCAGCGCGGCTCCGACAGGGTCAGCGGGGCGCAAGGTAGGCGAAGACATGGCCATGACACAGTACCGGGCCGGACACGGGACTCCCGCCCGTCAGGTGGCCTGCAGGACCAACGGCGGACCGGGGTCCGGCGACAGCGGCACGTTCTCCCGCTGCATCAGCCATGCCGCGATGTTGTGGAAGAGCTGCGCCATGGAGTGGCCCGGCGAGCCGTCCGCGTTGCGTACCGGGTTGTTGGCCATGATCCCGACGACGTAGCGCGGGTCGTCCGACGGCGCCATGCCGGCGAACGTGATCCAGTAGTGGTCGTCGTCGTAGTAGCAGCCACATGCCGGGTTGATCTGCTGGGCCGTACCGGTCTTGCCGGCCATCTGGTAGCCCTCGACGGCCCCGGGCCAGCCGGTGCCCTGCTGGGTGCCGCGCGGGTCACGCTGGAGGGTCGCGCGGAACATGTTGCGCAGCGTCGCCGCGGTCTGTGGGGACACCACCTGAACGCCTTGCGGCGCCGCCTGGTCCTGGTGCGTGCCGTCGGCCGAGACGATCGACTTGATGATGCGCGGCGGGATGCGCAGACCGTCGTTCGCGATGGCCTGGTACATGCCGGTCATCTGCAGCAGCGTCATCGAAAGACCTTGTCCGATGGGCAGGTTCGCGAACGAGCTGCCCGACCACTGATCGATCGGCGGAACCAGGCCCGCGCTCTCACCCGGCAGGCCGGAACCCGTGCGCTGGCCGAGGCCGAACTTCGTCAGCATGTCCGCGAATCGCTCCGGGCCGACCCGCTGCGCCAGCATCAGGGTGCCGATGTTCGACGACTTCCCGAATACGCCGGTGGTGGTGTACGGGTCGGTGCCGTGGCCCCAGGCGTCGCGGATGGTGACGCCACCCATGTTGTAACTGCCCGGAACCTGCAGCACCTCATCGGGATTCGAGAGCCCGAACTCGATGACCGACGACGCGGTGACGATCTTGTTCACCGAACCCGGCTCGAAAGGCGACGTCGCGGGGAGGTTGCCCATCTGTTTGTCGTCCTGCCGGCTCAGCTCCTGTGCCGGGTCGAACGTGTTGTCGTTCGTCATGGCGAGAATCTCGCCGGTCTTCGAATCCAGGACAACCGCCGAGACGTCGTGCGCGCCGGACAAGTCCTTGGCCTGCTGCACCTGCTGCTGGACGTAGTACTGGATGTCGTTGTCGAGCGTGAGCTGGATGGTGGCGCCGTTGATGGCGTCATGCCGGTCCCGGTAGCTGCCGGGGATCACGACACCGTCCGAGCCGCGGTCGTAAGTCACCGAACCGTCGGTGCCGGAAAGCTTTGCGTCGAAGGAATCTTCGAGGCCGAGCAGGCCGTGACCGTCCCAGCCGATGTCGCCGACGACGTTGGCGGCCAGCGAGCCACCGGGGTACTGCCGGATGTCCTGACGCTCGGCGCCCACCTCGGGGTACTTCTTGGTGATGGCGTCCGAGATCGCCGGGTCGACGGCCCGTGCGAGGTAGACGAACGAGTCCCGGCCGGTGATCTTCTTGGCCAGGGTTGCGGCGTCGGGCTTGTTGTTCAGCAGACCAGCCACGCCGACGGCGATCTCGCCCAGTCGCTTGTCCGGGTCCGGTGCCGCCGGGGTCTTGGCCTTCGCCTCGGTCAGCTGCTGGCGGATCCGGTTCGGCTGGAAGGTGAGCGCGCGGGCCTCGATGGTGAATGCCAGCTTGGCGTTGTTGCGGTCGACGATGCTGCCCCGCACCGCCTTCTGCACGTCGGTGACCTTGAGCTGGCTGGCCGCCTCGGCGCGCAGACCGGCGGCCCGGGGCCCCTGCAGGAAGAACAACTGCACGGCCGCCGTCAGCAGCACCAGCGCGATCACGATGTTGCCGGCCTTGTGCCGGAACCCGAACGAGCCGGTCCGGGCCTCGGCTACCACCGCCGCGCGCGTGCGCCGGTCGTGGGCCGAATGCGGTTGCGCGGTACGCGGTTTGGCGGCGGACTGCCGCTTGCGCGGCGCGCCTGTCCGCGCGGTACCGGTCTTACGGGGGCGGGTGCCGCTCATGCGGGAAGGCCGGGGGCAGGCGGCACGGGCAGTGCGGCCGGCGCCTGGGCCGGAACCGGAGCCGGCAGCTGCGCCGGCACCTGTGCGGCCTGCGCGGGAAGCGCGGCTTCAGGCTGCAGGGCCGGTCCGGGCAGGGT
>NZ_VTGY01000008.1 GCF_009729075.1 Mycolicibacterium sp. CBMA 226
CCGAGGTGAGCGCCTGGGTCACGCCCGACAGGGCCTGGACCGGAGCCTGGGCGAGTTCGTTGACCAGCGGCGTGCCGGGCACGACGGGGGCCGGGGCCGCGGGGGCCGGGTCGGCGGCTGCGACCGCGCTCAGGGCGATCGCCACCGGGACTGCGCCGGCGGCGGCAATCATGCTGGTGGCCAACAATTTTCTAGTGGTGCGTGTGCGCATTTTGGGGGTCCTCCCGGTCCAGTCGTGGCGCGTCAGAACCGAAACTATTCAGTTACTGGTGTTACTCAAGTGACACGTGTGGCATTTATGGATCCGTTACTGATCGGAAGGCGAAGAGTGACCGACCGTTACAGTCATGCGATAAACACCGCCACCCGATCAGTCCTCCGCTGGGCGCCGCTGATGCTGGCGCTCAGCGTCGCTGCGCGCTTCGCGTGGACCTATCTGGTGCCCAACGGCGCCAACTTCGTCGACCTCCACGTCTACGTCGGCGGCGCGGCGACTCTCGGCAGCGGCCACCCGCTGTACGACTACGTTTACGCCGACCAGACCCCCGACTTTCCGCTGCCGTTCACCTATCCGCCGTTCGCGGCCGTGCTGTTCTATCCGCTGCACTTCGTGCCGTTCGGTTTGCTGGCGTTCTGCTGGCAGGTCGGCATCATCGGCGCGCTCTATGGGGTGGTGTGGATCAGCCTGCGACTCATCGGGCGCGGCGAGCGCACTGATGGGGAATGTTCACCTGATTCCGCGCACCGGCTGGCCATGGCGTGGACGGCCATCGGGATCTGGACCGAGCCATTGCGCAGCACGTTCGACTACGGGCAGATCAACGTCGTCCTCGTGCTCGCCGTGCTCTACGCGGTCTACAGCACACGCTGGTGGTGGTCCGGTCTGCTGGTCGGCGTGGCGGCCGGGGTGAAGCTGACGCCGGCGGTGACGGGGCTCTACTTCCTCGGCGTCCGCCGCTGGGGTGTCGTGATCTTCGCTGCCGTCACGTTCGTCGGCACTGTCCTGGTGTCGTGGCTCGTGCTGCGCGACCAGGCGCTCTACTACTTCACCGACCTCCTCGGCGATGCCAATCGGATCGGTCCAATCGCGACGTCGTTCAACCAGTCCTGGCGCGGCGCGATCTCCCGCATCGTCGGCCACGACGCGGGTTTCGAGCCCGCGGTGGTGATCGCCGCGGTGCTGACGGCGGTGCTCGCGGTCTTCGCCTGGCGCGCCGTCTACGGACCCGACCGGCCCGACCGGCTGGGCGCCCTACTGGTGGTGCAGCTGTTCGGGCTGCTCTTCTCGCCGATCTCGTGGACCCACCACTGGGTGTGGTTGATCCCGCTGATGATGTGGCTCTGGCACGGGCCGTTTGCGGCACTCGGCTCCGCGCGGCTGTTGCGCTGGACCTGGCTGGTACTCCTGCTCGTCGGCGTGCCGTGGCTGCTGAGTTTCGCGCAGCCGACGATCTGGGTGATCAGCCGGCCGTGGTACCTGGCGTGGGCCGGGCTGATCTACCCGGTGATGACGATGGTGACGCTCGCCTGGATGGCTAGACGACGAGCCCGTTGATGTCCTGGGCCATCGCCACGTCCTTGTCGGTGATGCCGCCTTCGGAATGCGTGACCAGTGTGAAAGTGACTGTCCGCCAACGAATATCGATGTCGGGGTGATGGTCCTTGGCTTCCGCGTGGATCGCCACCCGGCGCACGGCATCGATGCCGTCGAGGAATGCCGGGAACTTCACGGACCTGCGTAGCGCGCCGTCGGCTCGTTCCCAACCCTCGGGCAGTGCGGCGTCTACTTGTTCATCGGTGAGGACGGCCATGCCCCTATTGTTCCGGCGAGCGTGGGGGATTACGAGGAATTCTCGGCGGAATTTCCCGGAAGCCCACGCTCGACGGCTTGACCTGCGGATACGACGGCGCGCTCGGCTCAGGCGACGCTGCTGTGTGAAAAAACCGGCGGGCTTGATATTTGGGTGGTGCTTGCGCTGGCGTTGGCGGTGGTGACTTCGGCACTGGCCACCGGTAGCGCGACGATCGACATCGCGATCGCGCCGGCGCAGATCAATGCCGCGGCGCGGCGGGCGGTGAATTTCATTGTGGTTCCTTACTTTTGACTGGTTGACTTCCTGCGGTGCACGACGAGGTGCTGCCGAGTTCCATGGTCACGACCGCGAGCTGAAATGTCGTTACTGCTGGCCGCCGATTGGCATACCTGCTGACTGCAATCTCTCGATACCGCCACCGCTGTGTTGGGCGGCCGCGCAGTCGGTACCGTCAAGGCCGTGATCGTCGTCGCGGGCGCGCTCATCGCCGACGCCAGACTGCTGGTCGCTCAGCGCATTCGGCCGCCGGAACTCGCCGGCCTATGGGAGCTGCCCGGCGGCAAGGTCGCGCCGGGGGAGACCGACGCGCAGGCGCTGGCTCGCGAACTCCATGAAGAACTCGGCGTCAGGGTGACCGTCGGGGAAAAGCTGGGCGAGGACGTGCCGTTGTCCGACACCGTCACGTTGCGGGCATACCGGGTGTCGACCGACGACGCGCCCCACGCCCATGACCACCACGCCGTGCGCTGGGTGAGCGCGGCCGAACTCGCCGACCTGCCGTGGGTACCCGCGGACCGCGCGTGGCTGGTCGAGTTGACGGCCGCGCTGGCTCAGTAGCGCAGGTTGTCGCCCACGACGCGCGTCGACGCCATCGTGGTGCCGTGCTGCGCGGTGTACAGCGGATGCAGCAGCGCGGGGTACTTGCAATGCGGGCAGTCGGTCTTCGGCTTGTTCACTGTGGAGAACGCCAAATGGTGACACGCAGCACACCTCACCACGAAGAATCCGCCTGCCCAATTGGCCAACCCGGCGAATATCGCGGCCGTTGCACCGAGCGCCAGCACGAAACCGATGACTCCGGTCAACACTTCGTAGACGGTCATGACGACGACCTCCCCGCGCTGGTTCCCTGGCACTGACGAGACGCTTCCACGGTACTCGCGAAACCGGCAAAGAGGCAGGTCAATAGCTGTATATCAAGCCTTGCGGGCGCGCTTGTAAACCTTCTCGAGATCCTTGCCGTGGACCCCGTGATGGGCCGCCTTCTGGACCTTGTGCAGAACCAGCGGACACCGCTTGCATCGGGGCTTGCTGCGGCAACACTTCTTCTTCGGTTCAGCCCCGGCGAGCTTGCTGGCCTTCATCGGATAGCAGTTTTGCCAGGACGTTCGCGGTTTCGCAAACCGACCCCCTCGCTGCGACAATCTTGGACGTGAGTGAGCAGGCCAGCGCCGGATTCAGAAATGTCGCCATCGTTGCACACGTCGACCACGGCAAGACGACCCTCGTCGATGCCATGCTGCGGCAGTCTGGAGCGTTGACCCACCGCGGCGACGACTCGACCGAACGCATCATGGACTCGGGTGACCTTGAGAAGGAAAAGGGCATCACGATCCTGGCCAAGAACACCGCGGTGCACCGGCACAACGCCGATGGCTCCGTGACGGTCATCAACGTGATCGACACCCCCGGCCACGCTGACTTCGGTGGCGAGGTCGAGCGCGGTCTGTCCATGGTCGACGGTGTCGTGCTGTTGGTCGACGCCTCCGAGGGCCCGCTCCCGCAGACCCGCTTCGTGCTGCGCAAGGCCCTGGCCGCGCACCTGCCCGTCATCCTCGTCGTGAACAAGACCGACCGGCCCGACGCCCGCATCGCCGAGGTCGTCGAGGAGAGCCACGACCTGCTGCTCGACGTCGCCTCCGACCTGGACGAAGAAGCCCAGGCTGCCGCCGAGAAGGCCCTCGACCTGCCGACCCTCTACGCCTCCGGCCGCGCGGGTGTCGCCTCGACCGTCCAGCCCGCCAACGGCGAGGTGCCCGACAGCGAGAACCTGGACCCGCTGTTCGACGTGCTGCTCGAACACATCCCGGCGCCCAAGGGCGACCCCGACGCCCCGCTGCAGGCGCTGGTCACCAACCTCGACGCGTCGGCCTTCCTCGGTCGTCTGGCACTGGTCCGGATCTACAAGGGCAAGCTCAAGAAGGGCCAGCAGGTGGCCTGGATGCGTGAGGTCGACGGCGCGCCCGTCATCACCTCCGGCAAGATCACCGAACTGCTGGTCACCGTGGGTGTCGAGCGCACCCCGACCACCGAGGCCGTCGCCGGCGACATCGTCGCTGTCGCGGGTATGCCGGAGATCATGATCGGCGACACCCTGGCCGACCCCGATCACGCGCACGCCCTGCCGCGCATCACCGTCGATGAGCCCGCCATCTCGGTGACCATCGGCACCAACAGCTCGCCGCTGGCCGGCAAGGTCTCCGGGCACAAGCTGACAGCGCGAATGGTCAAGTCCCGCTTGGATTCCGAGCTGGTCGGTAACGTGTCGATCCGCGTCGTCGACATCGGACGCCCGGACGCCTGGGAGGTCCAGGGCCGTGGTGAGCTGGCGCTGGCCGTGCTGGTCGAGCAGATGCGCCGCGAAGGCTTCGAGATGACCGTCGGCAAGCCGCAGGTGGTCACCCGCCAGATCGACGGCAAGCTGCACGAGCCCTTCGAAGAGCTGACCATCGACTGTCCCGAGGAGTTCCTCGGCGCCATCACCCAGCTGATGGCTGCCCGCAAGGGCCGCATGGAGCAGATGACCAACCACGCCGCCGGGTGGGTCCGCATGGACTTCATCGTGCCCAGCCGTGGCCTGATCGGCTTCCGTACCGACTTCCTGACGCTGACCCGCGGCACCGGTATCGCCAACGCGGTGTTCGAGGGCTACCGGCCCTGGGCCGGCGAGATCCGCGCCCGGCACACCGGTTCGCTGGTCAGTGACCGGACCGGCACCATCACCCCGTTCGCGATGATCCAGCTGTCCGATCGCGGCCAGTTCTTCGTCGAGCCGGGCCAGGACACCTATGAGGGCCAGGTCGTGGGCATCAACCCCCGCGCCGAAGATCTCGACATCAACATCACCCGCGAGAAGAAGCTGACGAACATGCGCAGCTCGACCGCGGACGTCATGGAGACGCTGGCGCGTCCGCTGGAGCTCGGCCTGGAGCAGGCCATGGAGTTCTGCGCCGAGGACGAGTGCGTCGAGGTCACGCCCGAGGTTGTGCGTGTGCGCAAGGTCGAGCTGACTGCCAGCCTGCGGGCCCGTGCCAAGGCCCGCGAGAAGGCCCGCAACTAACTCTCAGCCGGCCTTTTCGTTTTGTTCCAGCCAGGCGACGCCGTCCTGGGCGGCCTGGATCAGCGCGCCGCGCTCACCGAAGTACGTGGAGACCGCGCCGACCCATGGCAGCGCGCTCAAGCGCTGCCACCACTTGTTCGGCTGCGGCCGCTTGGCGATCTCGTCGAACGTCGCGCGCAGGATGCCCGCCAGCTGCCAGACGGTCTTGACGACCACCACCGGCATCGACGACGTGATGGCCTCCAATGGCTTGAAGCCCGGCGGCGGCGTTTCGGGGAGCGGCTCGGGATCCTTGGGCGTGGGGACGTCGAAGTCTGCGGGCAACTGCCGCCCGCACAGCACGTCGGCGAGTAGCCGGACCTGCTCGCGCTGATCGGTGACGCCATATTCGCGGGCCACGGCGCACAGCACGATGGCGTCGTTGACGAATCCGGCCAACTCGCTCACCGGCAGCACGCGGGCCAGCCAGCCGAAGGCCCCCGGTGTGGCCACGACGAGCGTGTTCAACGCGCCGACGCGGTGTACCCACCAGTGGATGCGTTCGTCGCGACTCATCCGCTCCCAGGCGGCGGTGCTGGGCAGGTCGACGGCGTTCATCAGATGGGCGCCCGCGTTGAGCGCACGATCCGCGGTGCTGGGGCTGCGGCCGGCCTCAGCGCGACGGTGCCGCACCCGCAGCCGTCGGACCACGTCGCCCAACCCGCGGGGTGGGCGCAGCAGCCGGTGGGTACGCCTGCGGAGTCCGATCGGATCGGCTCGCGACAGCAGGTTGAGCAGTGGGTTGATGATCGCGACGGCGCGGCTCAGCGCGTCGGCGACGTCGGCGTCGGAGAGCGGCGTGTACGGCTTCGGCAACAGGCCCATACCGCAGATTGTGGACCACATCAGGGGCGAGCGGAGCGACGGGGATTTGCAGCGGGGGCCTCGGATGGTGGTTCGCCAGTACCCTGCCGATACCCTGAACGGCGTGCCGACCGCCCGCCGCCAGCTGATGACGACTGGCGCCCTGGTGTCGGTACTGGCGCTGACGGGCTGCACCGTCAGCCCGCCGCCGGCGCCGCGCAGCACCGAGACGACCAAGACCGTCGTGCCACCGCCGCTCAAGATGAGCCAGATCATCATGGCCATCGACTGGATCGGCCCCGGGTTCAACCCGCATCTGCAGTCCGACCAGTCGCCGGTCAACGCGGCCGTCGCAGCATTGGTTCTGCCGAGCTCGTTCCGGCCCATCGCCGATCCGGCGTCACCGTCGGGATCACGCTGGGAACTCGACCCCTCGTTGCTGGTTTCGGCCGAGGTGACCAGTCAGAGCCCGTTCACCGTCACGTACAAGATCCGCCCGGAAGCGCAGTGGACCGACAACGCGCCCATCGCCGCCGACGACTACTGGTATCAGTGGCGGCAGATGGTCAGCCAGCCCGGCGTCGTCGACCCGGCCGGCTACGACCTGGTGACCGGTGTCCAGTCGGTCGACGGCGGCAAGACGGCCGTCGTGACCTTCTCGCGCCCGTACCCGGCCTGGCGGGAGCTCTTCAACAACATCCTGCCGGCGCACATCGTCAAGGACGTGCCCGGCGGGTTCGGTGCCGGACTGGCGCGGGCCATGCCGGTCACCGGCGGCCAGTTCCGGGTCGAGAGCATCGATCCGCAGCGCGACGAGATCCTGCTGGCGCGCAACGACCGTTACTGGAGCGTGCCGTCGGTGCCTGATCAGGTGCTGTTCCGGCGCGGGGGATCGCCTGCGGCCCTTGCTGATTCGATTCGCAATCGGGACACCCAGGTGGCCCAGGTGCACGGCGGGCAGGCGACATACGCGCAACTCGCGGCCATCCCGGGCGTGCGGACCGCGCGGATCGTCACGCCGCGGGTGATGCAGCTGACGCTGCGCGCGCAGCGGCCGGGGTTGACCGACGTCCAGGTCCGTAAGGCGCTGCTGGGCCTGCTCGACGTCGGCCTGCTGGCGGCTGTCGGCGCGGGCAGCGACAACACCGTGACACTGGCGCAGGCCCAGGTCCGGACACCGTCGGATCCGGGTTATGTGCCGACGGCGCCGCCGGCGCTCGACCGCAATGCCGCGCTGGACCTGCTGCACGAGGCCGGCTACAACATCGAGACCGCCTTCGCACCTCCGTCGGCTCCTGGCATGCCACCGCCGCCGGGCCACGACCGGCTGGTCAAGGACGGCACGCCGCTGGGGCTGGCCATCGGCGTGGCCGCCAACGACCCGACCGCGGTCGCGGTGGCGAACACAGCCGCCGACCAGCTGCGGAGTGTCGGGATCGAGGCCACGGTACTGGCCATGGATCCTGTCGTGCTGTACGCCGAGGGACTCGAGCGGGTCGATGCGATCGTCGGCTGGCGCCATGCCGGCGGCGACCTGGCGACGGTGCTGGCATCGCGATACGGCTGCCCTGGTCTGGAGGCCACGGCGGTGTCGACCACGACGCCCCCGGCGCCTGCCCCGCAGCCGCCATCGATCTCCAAAACCGTTGCACCGCAGCCGCATTCACCGACGCAGCCGGCGCCGTCCACGGTGACGCCCACCGCCCCGACCACTCCGCCACCCAAGCCGTTCGGTGGCGATCAGCTCGTGCAGGCGCCCAGTAACTTGACCGGTATCTGCGACCACGCGATCCAGCCGAAGATCGACGCCGCCCTGGCCGGCACCGAGAAGCTCGGCGACGTTCTGGGCGAGTTGGAGCCCAAGCTCTGGGCGATGGAGACGGTGCTCCCGATCCTGCAGGACACCACGATCGTCGCGGCCGGGCCGACGGTGCAGAACGTCAGTCTCACCGGCGCTGTCCCGGTCGGAATCGTCGGCGACGCCGGCAAGTGGGTCAAGGTTCCTTGATCCGCGCCCGGCGCCCGTGAGGGGTCGGAGCCACTCCGCGCGGCGGAAATTCCAGTTGCCGAGTCCCGCAGCTGTGGCGGTCGCATTGCGTTCTGTCGCCGCGGACTTTCGCCTCATTTGGTCTGGCACTTCCGTTTGAAAGCATCTCCGCAAATTGCGGACGGAGTGGCTCTGTGAACGCAAAGCCCAGCTAACAAGCTGCTTTATTGGTTGCTGTGGCGCCCCTCAGGCAACATTGTCACGTTCGATGGCCCGGGGTCAGAATGTTTGCTAGTTCTCGAAATGGTGGTAGCGACTGGCCATTTTATGGCCACTGAGCTGGTTCATTTAACTGACTTGTATGTCATATCGATTTCTCGTGAGTTGCTAGAAGGTCGCAAAAAGTTATTGCTTTGCAACTTACTGGCGGGTAAATTCTGCGTCGCGCGCGGATTGAGACTACTGACACAATCGAGAGGTAAAGTAATGCAGCTAACGATGAGGCCGTACGTCACCGCAGGTGTCGCCCTAGCAGGTGCCAGCGTCATCGCTGTCGCTCCGGTCATGCCGGCCCAGGCTCTCCATGCACCGACGCTGCCCCAGGTGCACGCGCCCGCGGTGCAGCTCACCGCGCTGGACAATCCGCTCGACGTATTCGCGCCGATCGTCGCTGCGGTACAGCAACTGCTCGGTGACACTGGCAACGCGGTCGTCACCAACGTCAATCCGCTGCTTCGGCAGGTCGTGATCAACCAGCTGTACACGCTTCAGCAAGCGCAGCAGCTCATCGGCAACATTGCCGGCGGGCTGGGCACCATCGGCGCCGCGCTTCCGAGCACATTTCAGGCCGTCGGCGCGCAGCTGGCAACCGGAAATGTGAACGGCGCCATCGACGCCTTCCAGAGCGGCATCATCATGGGCGGGCTGCAGCTCATCACGGGCATTTCGCAGCCGATCCAGAACATCGTGCAGCGACCGCTCGCCGTGGCCTCGGCGTTGGTTCCGGCAATGATCACCACCGTCCAGTCCTTGGTGATCTTCGCCGTGGGTTCGACGCTCGGAATCGGCTGCAGTGACTGCGTCACCGTCAAGCCGATTGTTCAGCAGGTGGTGAGCAGCATTCAGAGTGTGCTGCAGGCGGTTACGACGCTGAACCCGCTCAACGTGATCAATGCGGTCCAGCACGGCATCGCGGACGTAACGGTCGACGTCATCAAGCAGGTGGATCAGTTCGTGACCGATGCGGTGCCGTTCATCGCCAGCACGATCCAGACCGCCCTGAACGTGAACCCGAACACCCCGACCGGGACCACGGATCCGGCGACTGCCACCACAGCCGCCGCGGTGAAGGTGAGTGCGCTCTCCGCCACTGCGCCGAAGGCGACCGACCCCGCGGCGGTGCCGGCGGTCACGCCGGCCGATTCGACGCCCGCCGCCGCGGCTGCAACCGGGACTGCGACGGGCACGCCAGCTGGTACCGGTTCGCCGAGTACCGCCAAGGATGACGCGCAGGCGTCGACAACCAAGGCCGGTGCGGCGGAACCGACTTCGGCCACGACGCCCAGCAGTTCGGGCTCGTCCTCCTCGACGACGTCGTCCGGTTCCTCGGGCTCGTCGACCAAGGACGCCGGCTCGAACGCCACGGGCTCGGGCGCGACCAAGTCGGGCTCGGATTCCGCTGGTGCGAGCCAGTCCGGCTCGGCCCACAACGCGGGCGGCTCGGCAACGGGCGCCGAGGGCTCGACCGGTGGGACCACGGCCGGGGCCGGCGCGTCAGGCTCGACCAAGTCCGGTGACGCCAAGTCGGGCTCGACCAAGTCCGGTGACGCCAAGTCGGGCTCGACAAAGTCCGGTGAGGCCAAGTCGGATTCATCGAAGTCCGGCGACTCGGGCGCCGGTACGGCGACGACGCCGAAAGCCGCCAAAGCTGACAAGCCCAGCCATGCTGCCGCCGGTGCCAGCGGTGGTCACGCAGGAACGGAGTAACTGACCGAACTGTGGCCCTCTACCGAAAGGTGGAGGGCCACAGCCGTTTCGGCTGTTCGGCCGCCGCGACCGTCGACCGGTCCCGCAGTAACCGGATGCCGTGTGACGAGAATGCCGCCACCGCGAAGACCAGCAGCAGCCAGATCGGCGGATGGGCCAGCTCCCAGACGAAGAGTGCCGCGAATGCCGGTGCGCGTTGCGTTATCGCGAGCACGCCGGCAGCGCAGGTGAGCGCCACCGCCGCCACATGCAAGTTGGTGTGGACGAGATCGTTGAGAGCAAGCGTGGCAACGGTTCCCGCCGCCGCGCCGGTGGCGAGGGCCGGGGTGATCATGCCGCCGACCGCACCCAACCGTAGGTACAGCGCGGTGAGCAGCGGCTTGAGCAGCAAGATGACGGCCGCCGCGGCGAGGGTGAGATCGGACCCGACGGCGACGACCAGGACACTGCGGCCATTGCCCGGCAGTTCGGGCCGGTAGATCGAACACACCCCGGTGATCAGGCCGGCCAGCGCAACCCCGGGGATCAGCACCCACGAGGTCAGCTGCGGCTTCGGTGCGGCGGCTGCCGTCAGCCGGTTGAAGGCCAGGCCCACGACAACTGCCAACGGAGCGATGGCCACCGCCAGCATGGTGAACTGGTACGACAGTGCCGGAGCAGGCCATACGAGATTGCGCTCGAAATGCGTGACCGGATGCGACACCGCGACCGCCAGGCTGGATGTGATGAGCGCGGTGCCGACGACCTTGGGGTGCCAGGTGCCCATCATGACGCGCGCAGCGAAGAACGCCCCGCCCAGCGGCACGCTGTATACCGCGCCGAGACCGGCGCCGGCGGTACAGGACAGCAGAATTTCGCGATCGCGCGCGGTCAAGCTGCCGAGAGTCGACGACGTCAGGCGGCCGAGCCACGTCATACCGAAACTGCTGAGTACCGCGGCCAATTGGCGCGGCGCGGTCTCGCGGCCCAGCGAGGCGCCCGACCCGACGGCCACGACCTGTAGTGCAGCGTCGGCCGCCATGGGCAGATGCCGCATCGGCTGCTTTCCGGCGATGGTCGCCGACAACGACGGTGCGCCGCTGCGGCGGCGCAGGATCCACCAACCGAATCCGGCCAGTGCTCCGCCCACGGCCGGGGCGAGCGCGCGGCGGACTGGCGAGCTGGCGCCGATGCCGTCGAGCAACAGGCCATACGAATAGTGGTAGGCGAGGTGTTCGACAGCATGCAGCAGTGAGACCGTCGTCGCTCCCGCGACGCCGGCGAGCAGGCCGGTCAGCAGGGCAGCACTGCCGAATTCCAGCGCACGTCGCGTCACACGGTGAATGTATGCCAGCCTGGGGGTTATGGAGACCCCACGGCTGCTGTTCGTCCACGCCCATCCGGATGACGAGACACTGACTACCGGAGCAACCATCGCGCACTACGCGGCCCGTGGCGCCGATGTGCGGGTAGTGACCTGCACGCTCGGCGAAGAGGGTGAGGTCATCGGTTCTCAGTGGGCGCAGTTGGCGGTCGACGGAGCTGACCAGCTGGGTGGCTACCGAATCGGTGAATTGACTTCGGCGCTAAAGGAATTGGGCGTCGACCAGCCGCGGTATCTGGGTGGGGCCGGACGTTGGCGCGACTCCGGTATGGAAGGCAGCCCGGCGCGACACCGTCAGCGATTCGCGGACGCCGACATGGACGAAGCGGTTGGCGAGCTGGTGGCGGTGCTGCGGGATTTCCGTCCGCACGTCGTCGTCACCTACGACCCCAACGGCGGCTACGGGCACCCCGATCACGTCCAGGCCCACCGGGTGACGACGGCTGCGGTGGCCGCGTCGTCAGGTGACGGGCATCCGGGCGAGCCCTGGCAGGTGCCGAAGTTCTATTGGACCGTGATGGACGGTGAGTCGATGGCCGAGGCTCTGGAATCGCTGAACGGCATCGAACTGCCCGACAGTTGGGTGCGGATCCCGGCCACTGCGCTGCCGTTCGACCTCGGTCACCGCATCGACGCCGTCATAGACGCGCCGGACAGCCTGCCGGCCAAGATCGCCGCCATGCGCGCCCACCAAACGCAGGTGACCGTGGAGCCGAGTGGCCGGGTGTTTGCCCTGTCCAACAACATCGCGCTGCCCATCGACGCGCGCGAGCACTACGTATTGGTCGAGGGCAAGCCGGGCGACCGCGACGACCGTGGTCTGGAAACTGACCTACTCAGCGGGATAAACCTGGCGTGACACCGGGAGCCGGGGGAGTAGGGTAGCCGCCATGGACGCGGATCTGGACCCCAACCTGCAGCACTTGCAGGGCCTCGGCGACAACTATCAGTGGGTCGTCGGTTCTCTGGTCTCGCTGCTCGACAGCATTCCGACCTGACGTCAGCTCCGGTGCGCACTGACTCCGGTCGGCTGCGCGTGTTCATTCTCGGTGTTCTCGCGTTTGACGGCGTCCTGTCGGCCGTCGCCGGTGCACTGTTCCTGCCCCTGTATATCGGACCGGTGCCATTTCCGATCAGTGCGTTGATCAGTGGACTGGTCAACGCTGCCCTCGTCTGGGCGTGCCTGCAATGGACATCGCATCCGCGGCTGGCCGCGCTCCCGATGTGGACCTGGCTGACGACCGTTGTGGTGTTGTTGCTCGGTGGCCCCGGCGACGACGTCGTGTTCGGCGGCACCGGAATCATGCAGGTGTCGCCGTTGATCTTCTTACTGTTCGGGGCGACGCCGCCGGGCGTGGTGCTGTGGCGTCACGCCCGGCGCCGAGCCGGGTCGGGTTAGCGGCCGGTCTCGCTGCACAACTCTCGCCCGGAGGAGTCAGCTTTCCTTGACGTCAAGGAAAGCTGACTCCTCCCGATCGAATACGTGGCTGGAGAAGGCCGCCAAGCCGCCGAACTAGGTGAGCAGGGTTCAGCCGTTGGCCGCGTGGCTCCCCGCACCCGAATTCTGGCCCGCGGCGGCGTCCTGCGACTGGCCGGAGCCCTTCTCTCCCTTGGATTTTCCGTTGCGCACCTTGCCTGGCTTGGTGTCGGACGTGCCGGTTCCGCCGGCGGCCTGGTTGTCCCCGGTATTCGTGGTCCCGGCCTTGTCCCCGGCCTTGTCGCCGGCCTTGTCGCCGGCCTTGTCGCCGGCCTTCTTACCGGGCTTCGTGACGGGCGTGGGGGCCTTGACATCGTCTGACTGCGGAGCGGCCGGTGCACCCGCATCACCCGTGGCGGGAGCGCCTGCCTTGGGGTCGGTCTTCGGCTCTGTCTTCAGGTCCCCCTTGGGGTCAACCTTGGGATCGGCCTTTGTTTCGGTCTTGGGGTCGGCCTTCGGTGCGCCGGCCTGCTGGTGCGCCGGTTGTTGTCCGGCTTCGCCGGCGGTCTGGGTGCCTTTCTCGTCGGTCTTGCCCTTGTCTCCGGCATCCGCGGGTGTCTCTGCCGGCTTGTCGGCCGGCGCCTGGATTTGCGCGGCGGTCGGCGCGAGCTTGGCGGCAGGGTCGGCCTTCGTGGACGTCTTGGGTGCAAACTGGGCGGCCAGACCGGTCAGTGCGGTCTGCACCGATTTGGCGATCGACTCGAGAGTGGGCGCCGTGGCGGCCAGCGGCCCGATCGGCGGAATCGGCGGGATCGGCGGGATGAGCCAGCCGAAGAAGTAGTTGAACTCCGCGATGCCGAAGTTGATGACCGGGGGGATCGACATCCGGACCACGTTGCGGACGGCCTGGGTCCACACGAATAGGTTCAGTGGGTCGTTCACGATCGGCACGACGCCCTGATAGAAGACGTTGTCCGAGATCGGCCGGATCAGCGTCCAGTAGAAGATGTCGGTCTGTGCGGCGATCGTGCCCGCGAACGGCACGAACCAGCCGGCCCAGTAAAGCAGGTCGGTCGCGTAATTGACGCCCCAGTCGACCCAGGCCTGAATGCCCTGGTAGGCGCCGGTCAACCAATCGCTGGCGGCGTTCTGCGGGCCGACGACGGGTGCGGCTGCCAATGGCGCTGCCGCCAACGGATTGGGTCCGACTTTCGGGACGACGCCCGCGGCCGGCAGCTTGGGCGGCGTCGGCGGGGTCATATTGCCGGCCGCGGCCAGCAGCTTGACCATGGCCTCGGTCAGGTGGGGCTGCACTGGGGTCGGGTGCGCAGGGACTGCGACGTCGGCGGGAAGTACCTGAATGGGGGTCAGTGCAACGGCGGTGGCGGTGGCCGCGACGGCGCCCGCCATCAGATATGGACGAAGTGAAACGGACACCATGACTCCTTGAAACGATCGCGTCCGGACGTCATGAACTTACGCGCACGTCACTGAGTTCTCCTAGTAGTCTGCGCGTTTGCTGTATGTGTCTGGGTATGGGGCCCGCGCCGTGCGCGGGTGCTGGCGCTACTGTGGCCGGTATGCCAGGCGCAGTGGTTTCAGAATGTGAGACGCGTGGATGATCGTCGACTTCAACGGGGTTACACCGAAGTGGCTCTGAACCCCCCGAGCGGCGCCGACCTGCCCATCCCCGTGGTCCCACCGCTCGCGCCCTCTTCGTCCGCGTTACGCCGCGTCCTGCGCCGAGCCCGTGACGGTGTCTCGCTGAATGTGGATGAGGCCGCGATCGCGATGACGGCCCGCGGCGACGACCTCGCCGACCTGTGTGCGAGTGCCGCGCGGGTTCGTGACGCCGGGTTGGAAGCGGCGGGTCGGCGCGGTGCGACCGGTAGGTTGCCGGTGTCCTACTCGCGCAAGGTGTTCATCCCCGTCACTCATCTGTGCCGCGACACGTGCCATTACTGCACGTTCGTCACCGTGCCGGGCAAGCTGCGCGCACAGGGCATGGGCATGTACTTGGAGCCCGATGAGATTCTGGACGTGGCCCGTAAGGGTGCCGAGTTGGGTTGCCAGGAAGCGCTTTTCACCCTTGGTGACCGCCCGGAGGACCGCTGGGACGAAGCCAAGCAATGGCTCGACGAACGCGGCTATGACTCCACCCTCGACTACGTGCGTGCGATGGCGATTCGCGTGCTCGAGGAGACCGGTCTGCTGCCGCACCTGAATCCGGGCGTCATGAGCTGGTCAGAGCTGTCGCGGCTCAAGCCGGTGGCGCCGTCCATGGGCATGATGCTCGAGACCACGTCGCGCCGGCTGTTCGAGACCAAGGGCCTGGCGCACTACGGCAGCCCCGACAAGGACCCGGCGGTTCGGCTGCGCACGCTCGATGACGCCGGCCGGTTGTCCATCCCGTTCACCACCGGCCTGCTGGTGGGTATCGGTGAGAACCTCACCGAGCGGGCGGAGACCATGCACGCGATCCGCAAGTCGCACAAGGAATTCGGGCACGTGCAGGAAGTGATCGTGCAGAACTTCCGGGCCAAGGATCACACCGCCATGGCCCAGGCGCCCGATGCCGGGATCGATGATTTCCTGGCCACCATCGCGGTGACGCGCCTGGTGCTGGGGCCCAAGATGCGCATCCAGGCCCCACCGAATCTGGTGTCGCGGCAGGAGTGCCTGGCGCTGATCGGCGCCGGCGTCGACGACTGGGGCGGCGTTTCACCGCTGACCCCCGACCACGTCAACCCGGAACGGCCGTGGCCGGCGCTCGACGATCTGGCTTCGGTGACTGCCGAGGCCGGCTACGACCTGGTGCAGCGGTTGACGGCACAGCCGTCGTACGTGCAGGCCGGCGCGGCATGGATCGACCCGCGGGTGCGCGGACACGTCGATGCGCTGGCCGATCCGGAGACCGGGTGGGCGCGTGATGTGAAGCCTGTCGGGATGCCGTGGCAGGAACCCGACGAGGCGTCAGAGTCGTTGGGCCGCACCGATCTGCACACCGCGATCGACACCGAGGGCCGGCTGACAGAGACACGCAGCGACCTCGGTAGCGCGTTCGGCGACTGGGAGTCCATCCGGGAGAAGGTCTCCGAGCTGGCGGCGCGTGCCCCGGAGCGCATCGACACCGACGTGCTCGCGGCGTTGCGTTCGGCGGAACGGGACCCGGGCGGCTGCACCGACGACGAATACCTGGCTCTGGCCACGGCGGATGGTCCGGCGCTGGATGCGGTTGCGGCGCTGGCGGACTCGCTGCGGCGGGACGTCGTCGGCGACGATGTCACGTTCGTCGTCAACCGGAATATCAACTTCACCAACATCTGCTACACGGGCTGCCGCTTCTGCGCCTTCGCGCAGCGCAAGGGTGACGCCGACGCCTACTCGTTGTCGGTCGACGAGGTCGCCGACCGGGCCTGGGAGGCCCACGTCGCCGGAGCCACCGAGGTCTGCATGCAGGGTGGTATCGACCCCGAACTGCCCGTTACGGGGTATGCCGATCTGGTCCGTGCGGTGAAGAAGCGGGTGCCCTCAATGCACGTGCACGCGTTCTCGCCCATGGAGATCGCCAACGGCGTGACACGCAGCGGGCTGTCCGTGCGGGAGTGGCTGACGTCGCTGCGGGAGGCCGGCCTGGGCTCGATCCCGGGCACCGCCGCCGAGATTCTCGACGACGAGGTCCGCTGGGTACTGACCAAGGGCAAGTTGCCCACCGCGGAGTGGATCAATGTGGTGACCACGGCGCACGAGGTGGGGCTGCGCTCGTCGTCGACGATGATGTACGGGCACGTCGACACTCCGAAGCACTGGGTGGGGCACCTGAACGTGCTGCGCGGAATCCAGGACCGCACAGGCGGTTTCACCGAGTTCGTGCCGCTGCCGTTCGTGCACCAGTCGTCGCCGCTGTATCTGGCCGGTGGGGCGCGCCCGGGGCCGACGCACCGCGACAACCGCGCGGTGCATGCTCTGGCGCGGATCATGTTGCACGGCCGGATTCCCAGCATCCAGACCTCGTGGGTCAAGCTCGGGGTGGAGCGTACCCAGGTGATGCTGCAGGGCGGCGCGAACGACCTCGGCGGCACGCTGATGGAGGAGACCATCTCGCGCATGGCAGGTTCGGAGAACGGGTCCGCCAAGACCGTCGCCGAGCTGGTCGCCATCGCCGAAGGCATCGGCCGCCCGGCCCGCCAGCGCAGCACCGACTACTCGCCACTGGCTGCCTGACGGCGCTCAGCCGGCACAAATGTCGCGCGACACGCGGCGGTTGGGGTGCATTCGCGTCTGGTCGCGGTGAAACTTGATGCGTGAACACCATCGGTGACATCCCGGCGCACCCATTCTTCGTCCATTTCGTCGTGGTCCTGGTGCCGCTGATCGCGATCTTGGTGATCCTCTGCGCGGTCTGGACGGCCGCGCGGGAGCGCCTGGTCTGGCTGACGCTGGTGCTGTCCGTGGTGCTGACGGTGCTGACCCCGCTGGCTACCGATGCCGGCGAATGGCTGGAGCACCAGCAGCAGACCCGTACGCCGACCCTGCATGAGCACACCGAACTCGGCGACACGGCAATCTACTTCGTGCTCGGCCTGCTGGTGGTGTCGCTGGCGCTGGCTTTTCTGCACCGCTGGGGCGCACGCCTCGGCGAACGCCGTGGCCTGGCGGGCATCGTGGTGGCGGTGCTGGCCGTGCTGATCGGTGTCGCGTCGATCTACCAGATGGTGCGCATCGGCGACACCGGCGCCCACGCGGTGTGGGGTAGCGGCGGGTCGTAGCCGCTACAGCTTGGCCGCCAACTCGGTGCCCTGCCGGATCGCCCGCTTGGCGTCCAGTTCGGCGGCCACAGCCGCCCCGCCGATGATGTGCGGTGCGATGCCGGCCTGGCGCAACGACTCTTCGAGGTCGCGCACCGATTCCTGGCCCGCGCAGATCACCACGTTGTCGACCTCGAGGACGCGGGCACCGGTGCGGTCCGGACCGAAGGTGATGTGCAGTCCGGCGTCGTCGATCTTCTCGTAGTTCACGCCGGAAAGCTGCTGCACACCTTTGGCTTTGACCGTCGCCCGGTGCACCCAGCCGCTGGTCTTGCCGAGTCCGCGACCTTGGGCGCCCTTGGTGCGCTGCAGCAGGTACACCTCGCGGGCCGGGGGCAGCGGGATCGGTGTGGCCAACCCACCGCGCGAGTCGCCACCGTCGGCGATACCCCACTCCGCCCGCCACTCCTTGAGGTTCAGAGTCGGCGATTCGTCGACCGTGAGAAATTCGCTGACGTCGAAGCCGATGCCGCCGGCGCCGATCACAGCCACGCGCTTGCCGACGGGTGCCCCCGTGATGGCCTCGGCATACGACAGCACCATCGGATGGTCGATGCCCGGGATCGCGGGCATACGTGGCGTGACCCCGGTGGCGAGCACGACGTCGTCATAGCCGGATAGTTCGTCGGCCGACGCCCGGGTACTCAGCCGGACGTCCACGCGGTGTTTGGCCAGCATCGTGGTGTAGTACCGGAGGGTCTCGTTGAACTCCTCTTTACCCGGAATCCGTCGAGCCAAGTCGAATTGGCCGCCGATGTGGTCCCCGGCCTCGAACAGCGTCACGTCGTGGCCGCGTTGTGCGGCGGTGACGGCGGTGGCCAGGCCCGCCGGTCCGGCACCGACGACGGCTACTCGCTTGGTTGTCCGAGTCTTACCCAGCACCAACGTGGTCTCGTGACCGGCCCGCGGATTCAGCAGGCACGACACCGTCTTGTGGACGAAGGCGTGGTCCAGGCAGGCCTGGTTGCAGGCGATGCAGGTGTTGATCTCGTCGGCGGCGTCGTGCTGCGCCTTGCGGACCCAGTCCGGGTCGCTGAGCAGCGGACGGGCCATCGAGATCAGTTGCACCGCACCGTCGGCCAGGATCTGTTCGGCGGACTGGGGCATGTTGATGCGGTTGGACGCCACCACGGGAATGGTGACGTGTTGCGCCACCGCGTTGCTGATGTCCACGAACGCACTGTTTGGCACCGAGGTGACGATGGTCGGCACCCGCGCTTCGTGCCAGCCGATGCCGGTGTTGATGACGGTCGCGCCGGCGGCTTCGATTTCCGTTGCCAGCGTGAGGATTTCCTCCCACGTCTGACCGTCCTCGACGTAGTCGGCCATGGACATCCGGTAGCAGATGATGAAGTCGTGACCGACGGCCTCGCGGGTGCGCCGGACGATCTCGACCGGGAACCGGCGGCGCTTCTCGGGCGTGCCGCCCCACGCGTCGGTGCGCTTGTTGGTGCGCGGCGCGAGGAACTGGTTGAGGAGATAGCCTTCGCTGCCCATGATCTCGACGCCGTCGTATCCGGCTTCGCGGGCCAGCAGCGCGCATCGGACGAAGTCGTTGATGGTGCCCTCAACGTCGCGCAGTGCCCGGGGACGGAATGGGTTGATGGGAGCCTTGATCGACGACGCGCTGACCGAAAGTGGATGGTACGCATAGCGTCCCGCGTGCAGTACCTGCAACAGGATCTTGCCGCCTTCGGCGTGGACGGCCGTGGTGATCCGGCGATGCCGGCGGGCGTCGCTCGACGACAGCATCTCGGCGGCGAACGGCAGCAGCCAACCGGTGCGGTTGGGCGCATAGCCGCCGGTGATGATTAACCCGACGCGGCCGCGAGCCCGCTCGGCGAAATACTCCGCGAGCTTGCCGGTGTCACGGGCCCGGTCTTCCAGACCGGTGTGCATCGAGCCCATGACGACCCGGTTGCGCAGTGTGGTGAAGCCAAGGTCCAACGGCGACAACAGGTTCGGATACGGCGTTGAATGCGGCGCAGTCATCGGTTTCCTCTCAATGCCAGCAGAACTTCGTCCAACCAGTCGACCGATCCCTGCTCGGCGCGGATACCGCCGCGCAGCACCAGATATTGATGCAGCACGCTGCCGGCGAGCGCGGACGGGTCGGGGAACTGACGTTTCTCGTAGCCGAGGTAGGTGTCGAGCAGTGCGGCGCGTTCGGCGCGCAGCGCGTGAATCTGCTCGTGCAGTGCGGTGGTGCTGTTCGGGGACCCGTACGCCGCGCCGCGCAGCTTCACCGCGAGTTCGCGCGTGCGGGCGTCGGTCACGGAACTGCCGCGGCCGGTGAGGGGTTCGGCGATCCAGCGTTGCAGCTCCGCTCGGCCGGCCTCCGTCACCGAGTAGACCTTCTTGTCGGGTCGGCCGTGCTGCGCGACGACCTTGACGCTGACCCAGCCGTCGGCGTCCATGGTCCGCAGCGTCTTGTAAATCTGCTGGTGTGTGGCGGCCCAGAAATAGCCGATCGACCGGTCGAACCGGTTCGCCAGTTCATAGCCGGAACCGGCTTGTTCGCACAGTGCCACGAGGATGGCGTGGGGGAGGGCCACGGCACGAGCGTAAGTGCTACCGACGGTCCTATGCAACAAATTGCAAAGCCAAAAATGACACGCGTAAAAAGCTGTGTATGGAACTAGTCGGACGGTATGTGCAACGTCTAGTATCAGTAACCACGCGCCACCCTTCCCGGGCGGCGCGTAAAGTTAGGTAACACTGAGCCAGACGCTTCGGTACGGGCGCACCATACTGACGTCTGCTCGTTGATTCCTGACGAGCCAGCAGCCCACTGGAACAGGAGAACTACCGGTGACGTACGTCATTGCCGAACCCTGCGTCGACGTCAAAGACAAGGCATGTATCGAAGAGTGCCCGGTCGACTGCATCTACGAGGGTGCACGCATGCTGTACATCCACCCCGATGAGTGCGTGGACTGCGGCGCTTGCGAGCCGGTCTGCCCCGTCGAGGCCATCTACTACGAGGACGATGTCCCCGATCAGTGGAGTGGATACACCCAGAACAACGCTGACTTCTTCGCCGAGCTCGGCTCGCCGGGTGGTGCGTCGAAGGTCGGCCAGACCGACAACGACCCGCAGGCGGTCAAGGATCTCGCGCCGCAGGGCGAGTGACCCTGTCCGGTCGAAACAAAGTCTCGGCTGCATTGCCGGTGTTCCCCTGGGACACCCTGGCTGATGCAACCGCGACGGCGCGTGCTCATCCGGACGGCATCGTGGATCTATCCGTCGGTACGCCGGTTGACGACGTCGCACCGGTGATCCGGGAGGCGCTGGCCGCCGCCAGTGCCTCGCCCGGTTACCCAGCGACGGCCGGTACGCCGGCCCTGCGCGCGTCCGCGGTGGCTGCACTGCAGCGGCGCTACGGCGTCACCGGCCTGCCGGAGCACGCGGTGCTGCCGGTCATCGGCACCAAAGAGGTGATCGCCTGGCTGCCGACCCTGCTCGGGTTGGGGGCCGCCGACACCGTCGTCGTGCCCGAGCTGGCCTACCCGACGTACGACGTCGGGGCGCGGCTGGCCGGTTCCCAGGTGCTGCGGGCCGATTCGCTGACCCAGATCGGGCCACAGACACCCACACTGGTCTACCTCAACTCGCCCAGTAACCCGACCGGCAAGGTGCTGGGTGTCGACCACCTGCGCAAGGTCATCGGCTGGGCGCGTGAGCGCGGCGTCGTCATTGCCTCCGACGAGTGCTACCTCGGCCTGTCGTGGGACGCCCAGCCCCTCTCGGTTCTGCATCCCGACGTCTGCGACGGTGACCACACGGGTCTGCTCGCCGTGCACTCGCTGTCCAAGACATCGTCGCTGGCGGGCTACCGCGCCGGTTTCGTCGCGGGTGACCCGGCTTTGGTCGCCGAGCTGCTGGCGGTCCGCAAGCACGCCGGGATGATCGTCCCGACGCCGGTGCAGGCCGCCATGGTCGCCGCCCTCGACGACGACGAACACGAACATATTCAGCGTGACCGCTACGCCAAGCGCCGCGACGCGCTGCTGGCCGCGGTCCGCGGCGCCGGCTTCACCGTCGAGCACTCCGAGGCCGGCCTGTACCTGTGGGCCACCCGCGGTGAGTCCGGGCGCGCGACGGTCGCGTGGCTGGCCGAGCGCGGCATCCTCGTCGCCCCCGGCGAGTTCTATGGCCCGGCCGGCGAGGA
Organism: Mycolicibacterium sp. CBMA 226; assembly: GCF_009729075.1. Taxonomy (GTDB): domain Bacteria; phylum Actinomycetota; class Actinomycetes; order Mycobacteriales; family Mycobacteriaceae; genus Mycobacterium. Next base: position 21,730 of record NZ_VTGY01000008.1, read on the forward strand.
GTTCGTACGCATCGCGCTGACCGCGACCGACGAACGCATCGCCGCCGCGGTCTCGCGGTTGGCTTAGGTCTTTCCGCGAGCAGACGCGGAAACCCCCAAAATCTGCTGAGTTTGGGGGTTTTCACGTCTGTTGGCGAGGTGGAGGTACCCCAACTCGCGCGGGGTGTTTAGTCCACGTCGAGGTGCGGGGGCACTGCCGAAGCCAGGGCCGCCCGGCACGCCACGATGGCCGGCGTCTTGCTGATGGCGGTTCGCGTCGCCGTGAACACCACACGCCGACGCGGATCGACGTCCACGACGCGTACGTCCGGACGGCGTCGGACCCGCATCAGGTCGGGCAGGATCGCGACGGCGTTGCCGTTCTCGATCAGCGCGATCTGGGCTTCGAGGTCGTCGGTCTCGAAGCGGACGTCGGGCTCGAAACCTGCTTGGCGGCAAAGCTGTTCGGCCCAGTGCCGGGAAGCGGTGCCTTCGGGCTCCATCGTCCAGGGCAGGTCGGCGGCATCCTCGACCGAGGAGATGCGGTCCCAGGGGTCTCCGGTCGGTGGTACTGCCAGCCGCAGCAGGTCGGTGGTCAGCGGTGCCCGGTGTAGATCGGGATATGCGCGCGCGGCATGCCCCGGGTACTCCTCGGCGATCACCAGATCGAACTCGCGCAGCCAGGTCTCGTAGAGCGCCTGCTCCGGTTCGCGTTGCGACATAGTCACGCGAAGACGCGGATGGCGCGTCGCCAACTCCGTCAGCATCTGTGGCATGAAGGCCGAGGCCGCCGATTGGAAGACGGCCAGCCGAACGGTGCCGGAAGCCTCGTCGCTCTGAACCGCGACATCGGAGGCGGCTTGCTCGAGCCGCGCCAGGATGACCGCGGTGTGCTCGACGAGCACCTCGGCCGCAGGGGTCAGCCGCAGCCGCCGGCCGACCTTCTCCAACAGCGGCACGCCGACCTCGCGCTCGAGCTGGCTCAGCGCCTGCGATATCGACGACGGGCTTTGGTGCAATGCCTCGGCGACCTCGGACAACGTGCCGCGCAGGCTCAGCTCGTGCAGCAGGCGCAGCCTGCGGGTGTCGAGCAGATCGCCGCGATGATGTTTCATACTTGCTTAAATGTTTCTAGTGGAAATCATCGCTTTATTTTAAGTGTCTTGCGTGTCCATGATGGGCACATGACACAGCTGAGCCGTGAGAAGGACGACCTACTGACCGAGGTCGTGGCCCAGGTCAGATACTGGCTCGACGAAGCCGCCCGCGTGCCCGCCGCCCCGGCCGGCCGGCGATTGGCTGCCGTCCTTCGCGATCCGCATGGTCTGGACTTCACCGTCGGATTCGTGGACCGCGTGATCCGGCCCGAAGACCATCGGGTCGCGGCTGCCAACCTGCGCGCCCTCGCGCGTAACGCCCCGGGCTTCCTGCCGATGCATGAACGGCTGCTGATCAAGCTCGGCGCCCTGGTGTCGGTGATCGCACCCGGCCTGGTTATCCCGGTCGCCCGGAAAGCGTTGCGCCAGATGGTCGGTCACCTTCTCGTCGACGCGACCGATGCCCGCCTCGGCCGATCCATCGCGCGCATCCGCGAGCGTGGCGTCAGCCTCAACATCAACCTCCTCGGTGAGGCCGTGCTCGGCCAGGCCGAGGCGGCCCGGCGGCTGAAGGGCACCGAACAGCTGCTCGCCCGCCTCGACGTCGACTACGTGTCGATCAAGGTTTCGGCCACCGTGCCGCCGCATTCGCCGTGGGCATTCGATGAGGCCGTCGACCACATCGCGGCGAACCTGCTGCCGTTGTTCACCCAGGCGGCGACCGCGCCGACGAAGAAGTTCATCAACCTCGACATGGAGGAGTACCGCGACCTGGAGCTGACGATCGCGGTGTTCACCAAGCTGCTGGACCGGGCCGAACTGCTCGACCTCGAAGCCGGGATCGTGCTGCAGGCCTATCTGCCCGATGCGCTGAGCGCGATGATGCGCCTGCAGGACTGGGCTCGTGCGCGCCGCGAGCGCGGTGGCGCGGGCATCAAGGTTCGGCTGGTCAAGGGCGCCAACCTGCCCATGGAACACGTGGAGGCATCGCTGCACGGCTGGCCCGTGGCGACCTTCTCGAGCAAGCAGGACACCGACACCAATTACAAGCGGGTGCTGGATTACGCCCTGCGGCCCGACCACACCGCGAATGTGCGCATCGGTGTCGCCGGGCACAACCTCTTCGACATCGCGTACGCATGGACGCTCGCCGGGCGCCGCGGCGTACGGGACCACGTGGAGTTCGAGATGCTGCTGGGCATGGCCGAGGCACAGGCCGAAGCCGTCCGGCGCACCGTCGGTGGTCTACTGCTTTACGTACCGGTGGTGCACCCCAAGGACTTTGATGTGGCGATCGCCTACCTCGTGCGCCGGTTGGAGGAAGGCGCCAGCCAGGACAACTTCATGTCCGCGGTGTTCGAACTGCACGACGACCAAGTGCTGTTCCAGCGCGAGAAGGACCGGTTCGTCGCATCGCTCGCCGAACTCGGTGGGGGGGCCGACGACATGGGGGCGAGCGAAGCGACGGGGGAGTCTGTCGTTCCGGTGCCCAACCGTCGTCAGGATCGCCGAACCGATGATCCTGACGCAGCGATGAGCCCGGCCGGTGGGTTCGCGAATGTCGCCGACACGGATCCGGCACTGCCCGGCAACCGACTGTGGGGACGGGCGATCACGGATCGGATCGCCACGTCGTCGGCGGGCATGGAATTGGTTGCCGCGCATACCGTGTCGAGTGCGACTGCGCTCGACGGGATGATCGCCGGCGGGGTGACCGCGGGCACGACATGGGCTGCGTTGGCCGGTACCGAGCGAGGCGCAGTCCTTCGGCGTGCGGCGGCAACGCTGCAGGCGGCGCGGGCGGTACTGCTGGAGGTGATGGCGTCCGAGTGCGGCAAGACGCTCGATCAGGGCGATCCCGAAGTGTCCGAGGCCATCGATTTCGCGAATTACTATGCGGCACAGGCAGACTATCTGGACACGGTCGACGGTGCCGTCGCGGTGCCGACCGGATTGACGGTGGTCACGCCGCCCTGGAACTTCCCGGTGGCGATCCCCGCCGGATCAGTGCTGGCCGCGCTGGCCGCGGGTAGTCCCGTCATCATCAAACCTGCCATCCAGGCCAGGCGCTGTGGATCCGTTATGGTGCAAGCGCTTTGGGACGCCGGTGTGCCGCGCGACGTGCTGCAGTTGGTGCACGTCGATGAGGGCGAGCTCGGCACGCAATTGGTATCCGACCCGCGGGTGGCCCGGCTGATCCTCACCGGCGCATTCGAGACCGCGGAACTGTTCCGCAGCTTTCGGCCCGACCTGCCGCTGCTGGCCGAGACCAGCGGCAAGAACTCCATCATCGTCACCCCGCATGCTGATCTCGATCTCGCGGTGAAAGACCTGGTGTACTCGGCCTTCGGGCACGCTGGGCAGAAGTGTTCGGCAGCGTCGCTCGGCATTCTGGTGGGCTCGGTCGCCCGGTCCGCGCGGTTCCGCGACCAGCTGGTGGATGCCGTCACGTCGCTGAAGGTCGGCTACCCGACGGACCCGACCGTGCAGATGGGACCCATTATCGAACCCGCGCACGGAAAACTGCTGCGGGCACTCACGCAGCTCTCGCCGGGGGAGCAATGGTTGGTGGCGCCCCGCCAACTCGATGACACCGGACGGCTCTGGTCACCGGGAGTGAAGACCGGAGTCCGGCGCGGCTCGGAGTTCCACCTCACCGAATACTTCGGTCCGGTTCTGGGCCTCATCGCCGCCGATGACCTCGATGAGGCGATCGCCGTTCAGAACCAGGTCGACTACGGGCTGACTGCCGGCCTGCACAGCCTGGACCGCACAGAGATCGAGCGGTGGCTGGACCGCGTCGAGGCCGGCAACGTCTACGTGAACCGCTCGACCGTCGGGGCGATCGTGCGACGCCAGCCCTTCGGCGGGTGGAAGAAGTCGGCGGTCGGTGCGGGCGCGAAGGCCGGTGGCCCGAATTACCTGATCGGGCTGAGTGACTGGCGTTGCGCGCCGGCGACCCAGACGGCTCCGTTATCAGCGTCAGTACGCGCAATCCTCGACGCTGCAAAGACTTTCGGGCTGGATCGCGGAGAACTGGATTTCCTCGAGCGGTCCTTCGGGTCCGACGCACATGCGTGGGCGACGGAGTTAGGCGTAGCGCGCGACGTGTCGGGCCTGATGGCGGAGAAGAACGTCTTCCGGTACCTGCCGGTGCCGGTGACGGTGCGCGCCGAGAATGCTGATCCGGCAGCTCTGCTACGGCTGGTCGGGGCGGGAGTCCTGGCCGGCTCCGCGGTGACCGTATCCGCCCCGGTTCCGCTCGACCCGGCGATCGCCGACACGCTGGCAACCGCCGGCGTCGTCTGCTGGGTCGAAGAATCGGTGGCGTGGCGTAACACCTTGCGCGACAAGACTCCTGGACGGGTTCGCCTGCTCGGTGGCAACCGCGAACAGTTCGGTCGCGACAGTACCGGTAGCGCAGGCATTGCGCTGTACGCGGGGCCGGTTGTCGAAGCCGGGCGGATCGAGCTACTGACGTTCCTGCACGAACAGGCGGTCGCGGTGACGGCGCACCGATTCGGCTCCCCGACGCCGTTGTCCGAGAATCTGTTTCGGTGAATCCGTCCGGTCAGAGCGCGTAAGCCCCGCCGGTGAATTACTGGCTCTGGTGAACCGTGGTGTCGACGTGTGGCGCCTGGGCGTGCGGCTGGATTTCCTCGAGCCACTGCAGCTGATCGATGCCGTGGTTGTTGTGTGATGCCACAACGGTTTCCGGTAGCGCCTTTTGCGCGCCGTCGCTGAACGACCACACGATCGGGGACACCAGAACTCCGACTGCCAGTGCGCCTGCGAGAACGTAACGACCCACCGTCTGCTGAGCAAAACCGCTGATCGTCTTCATGTCACTGCCTCCTGCTGGGTGTTGTACCCAGATCAACAGGCGGCCGAAATGGCATCATCCCAGGTGGCGCGATGTTTACCTGAGTTGGCAGGATTGCTTATCGTGCCAGGTGCAATCGCAGTAGGGTCCACGCCGCTAGCGTCTGCGCATCGGTGATGTCGCCACCGCGGATCATGTCCTCGATCTGCCCGGCGGTGAACCACTCGCTGTGCATGTCCTGTTCCTCATGCTCACGCTCGTGTTCGCCTTCGGTGATGCCGGTGGCGAGGTAGGCCCAGCCGCGTTGGCTGCACATCCCCGGTGCGACGTCCAGTTGTCCCAACACCTCCCACGTCTCGGCGCGCAGCCCCGTCTCCTCACGGAGTTCCTGCGCGGCCAGGTCGGCTGGTGCGGGCTCGTCGCCGTGCAATGTGCCCGGTGCGGTGCCCTGCACAAATTCCCAGCGCCGCAACCCGATTGGATAACGGAACTGCTCCACCATCCGGTACCGGTCGCCGTCGCAGGCGATCACCAAGGCGTATGTGGGTTTGTCCACCACTCCGTAGATGCCGGTGGTGCCGTCGGGACGTCGGATGTCGTCTTCGCGCACCGACATCCAGTTGTTGCGGTAGACCTCACGACTGGCCAGTCTCTCGATCGGGTCCACCCGCCCAGAGTAGCCTCACGCACATGCTGCTGGCCTCCCTAAACCCTGCCGTTGTCGCTGCCGGGCACGACCTCGAAGACGCGGTACGCATCGACGGCGCAGTCCTTTCGCGCAGTGACCTGGTTGGTGCGGCGACATCGGTGGCCGAGCGGGTGGCGGGAGCGTCGCGGGTGGCAGTACTGGCCCGGCCGACCGCCAAAACGGTGCTGGCCATCGCCGGCTGCCTCATCGCGGGGGTGCCGGTGGTTCCGGTGCCGGCCGACGTCGGCGCCGCCGAACGCCGGCACATGATCACCGATTCCGGGGCGCAGGTGTGGCTGGGGGAGGCGCCTTCAGAACAAGGGGAAACCGAAGGACTACCGGTCGTTCCGGTCCGGCTGCACGCCCGGTCCTGGCACCGCTATGCCGAGCCCTCCCCGGATTCGACAGCGCTGATCATGTACACCTCGGGCACCACCGGACTGCCCAAAGGCGTGCTGATCAGCCGTCGCGCCATCGCCGCCGACATCGACGCACTGGCCAAGGCCTGGGCCTGGACCTCCGCCGACATCCTGGTGCACGGCCTTCCGCTGTTCCATGTGCACGGCCTGATCCTCGGGCTGCTCGGCTCGCTGCGTATTGGAAATCGCTTCGTGCACACCGGAAAACCCACTCCGGCCGCGTACGCCGAAGCCAGCGGCTCGCTGTACTTCGGGGTGCCGACGGTCTGGTCCCGGGTGGTGACCGATGCCGCAGCCGCCGAGGCGCTGCGCGGCGCCCGACTGCTGGTATCGGGCAGCGCGGCCCTGCCGGTGCCGGTATTCGACGATCTCGTGCGGCTCACCGGGCACGCGCCGGTGGAGCGCTACGGCAGCACCGAATCGCTCATCACCCTCTCCACCCGGGTCGACGGCGAACGCCGGCCCGGCTGGGTTGGTCTGCCGCTCGACGGGGTGCAGACGCGGCTGGTCGCCGAGGATGGGTCGCCGGTGCCGCACGACGGGGAAACCATTGGCCGCCTGGAGGTTTCCGCGCCGACGCTGTTCAGCGGGTACCTCAACCGACCCGAGGCGACGGCGGAGGTGCTGGGGGACGACGGTTGGTACCGCACCGGCGATGTCGCGGTCGTCGACGCCGAGGGCATGCATCGCATCGTCGGCCGCGAGTCGGTGGACCTGATCAAGTCCGGTGGCTTCCGGGTCGGCGCCGGCGAGATCGAGACCGTCCTGCTGGGCCATCCCGGCGTCGCGGAGGCCGCAGTGGTGGGTGTGCCCGATGATGACCTGGGCCAGCGGATCGTCGCATTCGTGGTCGGGTCGGCTTCGTCGCAGGAGCTCATTGACTTTGTGGCCCAACAGCTTTCGGTGCACAAGCGACCGCGCGAGGTGCGCCTCGTGGACAGCCTGCCCCGCAACGCCATGGGCAAGGTGCAGAAGAAGCTCCTCGTCTGACCGCGAGCGGCCGTGTTTGTCCGGCGGCCCGCCGCTGAGCGCGTGCTGTCTGCGCACGGTCGCCGGCCGTCAGCGTGCGGGAATGCCACACGTCTCCACGGCCTTGTAGATGCCATGCAACTCACAGACGAAGCCCGCGCCCTGATCGGGGACGGGGCCAACGCGACGCTGGTGACTTTGAATGCCGATGGCAGCCCGCAGGTTTCTGTGGTGTGGGTGGAGCTGCAAGGTGACGAGCTGGTCAGCGCGCACCTCGCCGACTACAAGAAGCTGCGCAACATGCGCCGCGACCCCAGGGTGGCGGTCACCATCATCGGTACCGACCGGGGCGCGGCATCGGTGAATCCCTACCTCGCGATCAGCGGTACCGCGCGCATCGTCGAGGGCGGGGCTCCCGAGGTACTGACCCGGCTCACCAACGTGATGGCACCGGAGTTCAACGGCAAGTTCCCGCCGGCCGGCGCGCCACCGGGATTCCTGACGCGCATCACCATCGAGAAGGTGACGGGCGTCGGCCCCTGGGCATGAAAAAGCCGAGCCTGAGCTGGCGCACCAGCTCAGGCTCGGCGGGCAGAACTAGTTGGCGTGCAGCGCCTCGTTGAGGGTGATGCCGGTGCCGTCACGCTTGACGACCTCGACAGCGCCGCTGACCGAGTTCCGGCGGAACAGCAGATTGTTCGAGCCGGACAGCTCCTTGGCCTTGACGGTCTGACCGTCGGCGGTGGTCACCTTGGTGCCGCCGGTGACGTACAGGCCGGCCTCGATGACGCAGTCGTCGCCCAGCGAGATGCCCAGGCCGGCGTTGGCGCCCAGCAGGCACCGCTTGCCCACCGAGATGACCTCCTTGCCGCCGCCGGACAGCGTGCCCATGATCGATGCGCCACCACCGACGTCGGAGCCGTCATCGACGACGACGCCCGCCGAGATACGGCCTTCGACCATCGAGGTGCCCAGCGTGCCGGCGTTGAAGTTGACGAAGCCCTCGTGCATGACAGTGGTGCCCGACGCCAGGTGCGCGCCCAGGCGGACGCGGTCGGCGTCGGCGATGCGGACGCCGGACGGCAACACGTAGTCGACCATGCGGGGGAACTTGTCGACGCCGAACACCGTGACCGTGCCGCGACGGCGCAGCTTGGCGCGGACGGTCTCGAAGCCCTCCACCGCGCAGGGGCCGAAGTTGGTCCACACCACGTTGGTCAGCAGGCCGAAGATGCCGTCCATGTTGGCGCCATGGGGTGCGATCAGACGGTGCGACAGCAGGTGCAGACGCAGGTAGGCGTCGTGTGCGTCGGCAGGCTTGTCGTCGAGCGAGGCGATGGTGGTGCGCACGACCTCGGTGCGCACGCCGCGGTCCTCATCGGTGCCGACGAGGGCTTCCAGCTCAGCCGGGACCGGGGCGGCAGCGGCGTCGGCGTTCAGCTCGGGTGCCGGGAACCAGGTGTCGAGGACGGTTCCGTCGGCGGTGATGGTGGCGATGCCGATGCCGGATGCACCAGAAGAAGAAGTCACGTTGGCCAAGGTTACTGAACCAGCACTGAGCTGGGGGCACCACCCACCAGCGGGCGGTGCCCCCAGCTCGGCGACGGAACGGCTCACTGCAGGTGGTGGACCTCCTGCAGGCCGTACACCGGCGTGGGGATGCCTTCGTACCGGGCCTTGAGCTGCAGCGCCAGGTACAGCGAGTAGTGCCGTGACTGGTGCAGGTTGCCGCCGTGGAACCACAGGCTCTCCTGCTGCGTGGGCTTCCACATGTTGCGCTGCTCGCCCTCCCAGGGGCCGGGGTCCTTGGCGGTCCCGCTCCCCAGGCCCCACACCTTGCCGACTCGGTCGGCGATCTCCTGACCCATCAGGTCGGCGGCCCAGCCGTTCATGGAGCCGTAGCCCGTCGCGTAGACGACGACGTCGGCCGGCAGCTCGGTGCCGTCGGTCAGCACCACGGCGTTCTCCGTCAGGTGCGACACCTGACCGTGTGCCAGTTTGATCGACCCGTTGGCCACGAGCTCACACGCGCCGACGTCGATGTAGTAGCCCGAGCCGCGGCGCAGGTACTTCATGAACAGTCCGGAGTCGTCGTCGCCGAAGTCCAGCTCGAAGCCGGCCGCTTCCAGGCGGTCATAGAAGTCCTTGTCCCGCAACCGGATCGCGTCGTAGATCGGCCGCTGGAAGTCGGCCATGATCGCGTAGGGCAGGGATGCGAACGTCAGGTCGGCCTTCTCGGTCGTCATGCCGGCGGCCACCGCGCGCTCCGAGTAGAGGTCACCGAGTCCGAGCTCCATCAGTGAATCCGATTTGACGACGTGCGTCGATGAGCGCTGCAGCATCGTCACGTCGACGCCGTTCTCGTACAGCGCTTTGCAGATGTCGTGGGCGGAGTTGTTCGACCCCACGACGACGACCTTCTTGCCGACGTAGCGGTCGGGGCCCGGGTGCTGACTGGAGTGGTGCTGTTCTCCGGCGAAAATGTCCTGGCCCGGAAGCGTTGGCACGCTGGGCTTTCCGGACATGCCGGTCGCCAGCACCAGTTGTGTCGGGTGCAGGGTCAGGTGCTCGCCGTCGCGGTTCACCTCGACGGTCCACCGACCGGCATCGGAATCGTAAGTGGCCGAGAGGCATTCGGTGCGCGACCAGTACGGCACCTCCATCACCTTGGTGTAGAACTCCAGCCAGTCGCCGACCTTGTCCTTCGGCGCGAACACCGGCCAGTTGGCCGGGAACGGCAGGTAGGGCAGGTGGTCGTACCAAACGGGGTCGTGCAGGCACAGGGACTTGTAGCGCTTACGCCACTGGTCGCCGGGCCTCTCGTGCTTGTCGACGACGATGGACGGCACCCCCAGCTGCCGCAGCCGCGCGCCGAGCGCGATGCCGCCCTGGCCGCCGCCGATCACCAGTACATAAGGCTGCTTCTCGCGCCCCAGCGTCGCCTCTTCCTCGGCGCGCTTCTCGGCCCACGAGCGTGGGTCGGGATCGGACCCGTGCACGGCGCCGAGCACCCGCGTCGCGCCCTTGCGTTCCTCATGGCCCTTCAGTTCCTGCAGCGTCGTCAGCAGCGTCCAGCCTTCGTCGCCCCGTAGCCGCAGGTGTCCCGAGCCGCGCCCGGTGGCGGTCTCGAACTCGATGAACGCCGACGTCACGTCGCCGTCGGCGGTGGCAGGTTCGCGCGTCCGGAAGCCGGACGGGGTGGTGTCGGCGAGCCGTGCGCGCAGCATGCCGGCGATCTGGTCCCGACCCTCGACGGTCTTGATGTTCCAGGTGAAGGCGACGAGGTCACGCCAGAAGCTGTCGACGGCAAACATCCCGACGACACCGTCGATGTCCTGTGCGGCCAGCGCCGCTTCGAAGTTGGCGAGCCAGGTCTCGATGCGCTGCTGCGGCGAGACGGCGGTAGTGGGTTCCAGTGTTGCGGTCATGTGACTCAGGACACAGCCAGGACGCAACTTCCGACAAGAGTTGCACCACGTTGCAGCGTTGCAACCCTCTGCAACTCTGTCGGAGTGTGGTCGCGGTCACATAGAACTGGGCGTTTGAGAGCAGCTGTCTATTACGGACCCAACAAAGTCTCGGTCGAGGACGTCGCCATCCCGACCCCCGGACCAGGCCAGGTTCAACTGCAGGTCGGCTTCAACGGCATCTGCGGCACCGACCTGCACGAGTACTACGCCGGCCCCATCTTCGTCCCCACGCAGCCGCATCCGCTGACCCATCAGGAGCTGCCGCTCACGCTGGGCCACGAGTTCTCCGGCACCATCACCGCCGTCGGCGCCGGCGTCACGGGCTGGAGTGAGGGCGACCGCGTGGCCGTCGAACCGATCTACAAATGCGACCACTGCGGCCCGTGTGCGGCAGGCAACTACAACGTGTGCCAGCTGATCGGCTTCCACGGCCTGATGTCCGACGGCGGCATGGCCGAGTACACCGTGGTGCCGACGAACATGCTGCACCGGCTGCCCGACAATGTCTCGCTGGAGCTCGGGGCGCTCGTCGAACCGATGTCGGTGGCCTACCACGCGGCGACCCTCGGCGACGTCGGTCCCGGTGGCACCGCGATGGTGTTCGGCGCCGGGCCGATCGGCATCGGGCTGTGGTTCGCCTTGCGCGGCAAAGGACTTCAGGACGTCTTCGTCGTCGAGCCGTCGCCGACGCGGCGGGCCGCCATCGAAGTGCTCGGTGCCGTCACGCTCGATCCGACGGTCACCGATGTGCCCGGCTTCATCGCCGACCACACCCGCGGTGCCGGGGCTGACGCGGTGTTCGACGCCGCCGGCGTCACTCCCGCCGTCGAGACGGCATTGGCCTGCGTTGGATCGCGCAAGCCGATGGTCAGCGTCGCCATCTACGAAAAGCCGCTGCAGACGCCGCTTTTGAACCTCGTGATGAACGAGTCCCGCATCCAGGGCTCGCTCTGTTACACCGGGGCTGACTTCGAGGCGGTCATCGCGTTGATGGCGCAGGGCGCCTACGACACCACCGGATGGGTGGCGCAGATCCCGATCGGCGACGTGGTGAGCGAGGGGTTCGAAGCATTGCACGCGGGGAACAAGATGAAAGTTCTGGTCGACCCGACGCGATGAGCGGAGAAACAGCAATGACATTGGCAGGAAAAGTAGCCCTGGTCACCGGTGCCGGCCGTGGCATCGGCCGTGGCATCGCACTGCGACTGGCCCGCGACGGCGCCGACGTCGCGCTGGTTGACGTCGAAGCCGACCCGTTGGCGGAGGTGGCCGCCGAGGTATCCGAGATCGGCTGCAAATTCACCACTTTCGTCGCTGATGTCAGTGACCGGGACCAGGTGTTCGCCGCGGTCGACTATGTGGCGACTGAACTCGGCGGGCTGGACATCATGGTCAACAACGCCGGTGTGGCGCTGGTCGGTCCGCTCGTCGACGTCACACCGGAGGACCTCCAGCGGTTGTGGTCGATCAACGTCGACGGCGTGCTGTGGGGTATCCAGGCCGCGGTGGCGAAATTCAAGGAACTGGGCAACCAGGCTCAAGGAAAAGTCAGCAAAATCATCAATGCGTCGTCGATCGCCGGGCACGACGGCTTCGCCATGCTCGGGCCATACAGCGCCACCAAATTCGCGGTGCGTGCCCTGACCCAGGCCGCTGCCAAGGAGCATGCCGCCGACGGCATCACCGTCAACGCCTACTGCCCCGGCGTGGTGGGCACCGACATGTGGGTCGAGATCGACAAGCGGTTCGCCGAACTCACCGGCGCCCCGGTCGGTGAGACGTACACGAAGTTCGTCGGCGGGATTGCCTTGGGCCGCGCCGAAACCCCCGACGACGTCGCCGGGTTCGTGTCGTATCTGGCCGGACCCGACGCCGATTACATGACGGGGCAGGCCGGTCTGATCGACGGCGGTCTGGTTTATCGCTGACATGCGGAGCACAATCGGCGATGATGCAGAGCCCGGCCGTGCCTGAACCAGCGGTAGCCGTTGGCGAGGACCCGCGCAGTTACGCGCGGTTGATGTCCGCTGTTTACGACGCGACCATGGCTGGTGGGCGCGCGCCGGCGCGGCCCCGCGACGTGATCGGCGAGTCGTGGCAGCGCATGCTGGCCCGTGGCGTCAACCCCGACACCCACATCCCGCCGGTCATCGAATCGTCCGGGCTGGATGCGTTACGCAAGTCATCGGGTCTGCTTGCAGTGCTCGACGACGTATCACGAGGACTGGAATCCATTGTCGCCGAAGGGGACAACATCCTGGTGCTGGCGGATGCGCGGGGCCGGGTGCTGTGGCGATCCGGGTCGGCGGCCGTGCTGGGCAAGGCTGATCGCCTCGGGTTCGTCGAGGGCGCCAACTGGGGTGAAGGTGCCGTTGGCACCAACGCGATCGGGACCGCGCTGGCGTCCAACCGGGCCGTGCAGGTGTTCTCCGCCGAGCATTTCCTGCGCAGCCATCACGCGTGGACCTGCGCCGGCGCGCCAGTTCGTGACCCGCGCACCGGCCAGGTCATCGGCGTCGTCGACGTCTCCGGCCCGGCCGCCACGGTGCATCCCACCACCGTCGCGCTGGTCGATGCGGTGGCTCGGCTGGCCGAAGCCCACCTGCGTGAGCAGCACGACCGCACCCTGAACCGGCTGCGGATGGTCGCCGCACCGATCCTGGCCCGCATCGGCAGTCCGGCGCTCGCCGTCGACGCCGACGGCTGGGTGGCCGCCGTCGACCAGATGCCGCTGCACAACCGGATTCTGCTGCCCGACGAACTGGCGCCGGGGCGGGTCTGGATCCCGACCCTCGGGCGCTGCGACGTCGAGATTCTGCCCGGTGGCTGGCTCGTCCGGCCGTCGGCCGCCGCGTCCGACGACGACGCCACCGCCACCCGCGTCGTCCTGGATCTGCGCGGCACCCCGGTTCTCGAGATGGCCGGGCACTTCGGTGGCTGGCGCCATGACATCTCGCTGCGGCACGCCGAAATCCTGCTCATCCTGGCGATCCATCGCAACGGCAGGTCGGCATCCGAACTGGCCGAGGACCTCTACGGCGACCGGCAGCGGGTGGTGACGGTACGCGCGGAACTCTCCCGGATGCGAAAGCAGTTGGCGGGCTTGATCCTCGGCAAGCCCTACCGGTTCGGTGACGATGCCGTCATCGACGTGCACTACCCGGCCGATCGCTCGACGCTGCTCGGCGCCTCGACGGCACCGGCCATCCGGGCCCTGCGCGCCGTCGCCTGAACCGGCGGACCGACTAACCTGGCGGAATGCTGGATCTCACCGCCGACCCGATCGCTCTGACCGCCGCGCTGGTCGACATTCGCAGCGAATCCCGGCATGAGCAGCTCATCGCCGACGAGATCGAGACCGCGCTCAAGGCGCAGGCACCGCACTTCGAGGTGATCCGCAACGGCGACGCCGTGCTGGCCCGCACCAACCTCGGCCGGGCGTCAAGGGTGCTGCTCGCCGGACACACCGACACCGTTCCAGCGGCCGACAACCTGCCGAGCCGCCTCGACGGCGACGAACTCTGGGGCTGCGGCACCTCCGACATGAAGGCCGGCGACGCGGTGTTCCTGCACCTCGCCGCCACCATCGCCGAGCCGACGCACGACATCACCCTGGTCATGTACGACTGCGAGGAGATCGAGTCGAGCGCCAACGGCCTGGGCCGCATCGAGCGCGAACTGCCCGATTGGCTCACGGCCGACGTCGCGATCCTCGGCGAACCGTCCGGTGGTCTCATCGAAGCCGGCTGCCAGGGCACCCTGCGCGTCATCCTCCACGCCACCGGAACCCGCGCGCATTCGGCGCGATCGTGGCTGGGCGACAACGCGATTCACAAGCTCGGCGCGGTTCTCGACCGGCTCACCGCCTACCAGGCGCGGCAGGTGGACATCGACGGCTGCGTCTACCGCGAGGGCTTGTCCGCGGTCCGGATCGACGGCGGCATCGCCGGCAACGTGATCCCGGACGCCGCGTCGGTGACCGTAAACTTCCGGTTTGCGCCGGACCGCAGCGTCGAGCAGGCGCTCGCGCATGTGCACGAGGTGTTAGCCGGTCTCGACGTTCGCATCGAGCTCACCGACTCCGCTGCCGGTGCGCTGCCCGGGCTCACACAGCCCGCGGCCGCTGCACTGGTCGCCGCTGCCGGGGGACAGGTGCGGGCCAAATACGGCTGGACGGACGTGGCACGCTTTGCGGCCCTTGGCATTCCGGCCGTCAACTACGGACCCGGCGACCCGAATCTGGCACACAAGGTCGACGAGCGGGTGGCGACGGCGGACATCACCGCGGTCACCGACATGCTGCGGCGGTATCTGACACGTTGAGTAGCGTCCGCGTCGACAGCTGGATTTTCGCCGTCCGGATCACCAAGACCCGGGCGCTGGCGGCCGCGGCCTGCCGGGCCGGGCATGTGCGCGTCAACGGCGTGACGGTCAAACCGGCGCAGCTGGTCAGTCCGGGCGACGAGGTCCGGGTGCGGATCGAGGGACGCGAGCGCATCGTGGAGGTCATCCGGCCCATTGCCAAGCGCGTGGGCGCGGCCGTCGTCCCCGAATGCCTGATCGACCGCAGCCCACCCCCACCGGCCAAAGAGACGATGCCTGCGGTGCCGGTCCGCGACCGCGGAGCGGGCCGACCCACCAAACGTGAACGGCGACAGCTGGATCAGTTGCGCGGATACTGAGCGGAGATAAATCAGTTGCGCCCGTGAGTACTGTGGGTTCTGCAACTGCTGTCGACCAAGGTGGGCCGAAAACATGCTGGGAGAAGACATCTCCGGATAGCCGGAGTACGCCCTCACCCTGTCACTCTCACGAGAGCTTTTGCATGTCTTCTATTGCGTCTTCCCATTTGTCGTTTTCCTGGCCCGACGGCACCGAGCTGTTCTCGGACCTGTCGTTCACCGTCGGCGCCGGTCATACCGGACTCGTCGCCCCCAACGGTGCCGGTAAGAGCACACTGCTCAAACTCATCGCCGGAGAGCTGCAGCCGAGCGGCGGCAGCGTCACCGTAGACGGCTCGCTCGGCTACCTGCCGCAGACGCTGCCGTTCGCCACCGACTTGACCGTCGCCGAAATGCTCGGGGTGGCACCCGTTTTGGCTGCCTTGACGGCGCTGGCGGAAGGCGATGCCTCCGAAGCGGTGTTCGCCGCCATCGGCGATGATTGGGACATCGAGGAACGCAGCACCGCCCAGCTCGGGCGGCTCGGCCTCGACGTCCCCCTCGACCGGGTGCTCGGTACGCTGTCCGGCGGTGAGGTTGTCACCCTGGGGTTGGCTGCTCAACTGCTGCGGCGACCAGATGTCCTACTGCTCGACGAGCCTACCAACAATCTGGATTCCGCTGCCCGACAACGGCTTTACGACGAGCTGGATCGTTACCCGGGCACCCTGCTGTTGATCAGCCACGACCGTGCGCTGCTCGACCGCATGGACCGCATCGCTGAACTGCGCGACGGTGATGTCCAGTTCTATGGTGGAAATTTCACCGCCTACCAGGACGCGGTCGCGGACGCGCAACGCGCTGCGGTTGACGAGATGCGCAACGCAGAGTCGCAGCTCAAACTCCAGAAACGGCAGATGCAGCAGGCGCGAGAACGGGCCGCTCGCCGAGCCGGTACCGCGGCGCGCAACGTGAAGGACGCCGGACTGCCGAAAATCATTGCCGGGCAACTCAAGCGCAACGCCCAAGAATCGGCCGGTCGCGCCGACGAGGTTCACGCGCGCCGCGTCGACGACGCCCGGGCCCGCCTCGACGCCGCCGAACGCGCGGTGCGCGACGACGACGTCATCGCCCTCGAGCTGCCGAACACAGCGGTGCCGCCGGGCCGGACGGTGCTGAGCGCCAGCGGCCTCAACATTGAGCGCGGTGGCCGAATGCTGTTCGCCGACAACGGTATCGA
The DNA here is from genome assembly GCF_009729075.1 of Mycolicibacterium sp. CBMA 226. Taxonomy (GTDB): domain Bacteria; phylum Actinomycetota; class Actinomycetes; order Mycobacteriales; family Mycobacteriaceae; genus Mycobacterium. Next base: position 38,076 of record NZ_VTGY01000008.1, read on the forward strand.
CCTCGATGTCCGCGGACCCGAACGCATCGCCCTGATCGGCCGCAACGGCGCGGGCAAGTCCACGCTGCTCCGGATGATCAACGGCGACCTCGAGCCCGATGCCGGCACGCTGACCCGGGGTGACGGTCGCATTGCCTACCTGTCGCAGCGCCTCGACCTCCTGGACGAGCAGCGCAGCGTCCTGGAGAACCTGATGGCCTGGGCGCCGACCCTCAGTGTCACCCGCCGGCGGCATCTCCTGGCCCAGTTCCTGTTCCAGGACAACAGGATCGACCTACCGGTGTCCGTCCTGTCAGGTGGCGAGCGGCTGCGCGCGACGCTGGCCTGCGTGCTGTACGCCGAACCGGCGCCGCACCTCCTTCTGCTCGATGAACCGACCAACAACCTGGACTTGGTCAGCGTCGCGCAACTGGAGTCCGCGCTCAACGCCTACCGGGGCGCCTTCATCGTTGTCAGCCACGACGAGCGGTTCCTCGACGCGATCGGCATCGAGCGGCGAATGACGCTGGGGGACTAGGTATCCGGAGCGTTGGCTCTGCGGTTGTGGCGTAAGAGTGCGAGTGGGTATGACCCTGGTTGCAGGGTGAACCGCCGGAAGCGTCCCGGGCTAGATGTCCTGCGGCCGCGTCTGGGCCGGGCGGCGTGGCGGGGTATCGGCGACGCCCGACGGACCAGCCGCGGGGTCCGCGCTCCCGCCACCCGCGTCACCGGCCTGACCACGGTGCTCGACCGAGAGGATCCGCTTGTCGTCGTCGCCCTTTTCGTGGCGCTCAGGGTCGCGAGGCTCCCGGTCCCGGTCTCGGTCTCGATCGTCCGCGTCCGACTTGTCATGTTCGCCAACGGAATCGACGTCACTGAGCCCACCCAGCCCCGATGCGGCCGCGTGCCCGGCGCCGACACCTTCGATGCCGCCCAGGCCGCCGACTATCCCGCCGAGCGCCGCGGTGAGGCCTTGCGCCAACTGTCCGGGAATCTGTCCCAACGCCTGCGCCACACCCTGCGCGATCTGTCCGGCCTGCTGGCCCACCTGCCCGAGCGTCTGCGCCACGTCGCCTCCTGCGGCGGGGCTGCCAGGTACCGCCGCACCGAGGCCGCCCGGCGTGCCGGCACTGACGCCGCCACCGCCACCGCCACCCGGAATGCCCTCGGTGGCCGAGGACAGCCCACGCGTGCCCTGCTCGTCACCGGCGCGGTAGGCCTCGGCGGCCCGGTGCAGCTGTTCGGACATCTGCTGGCCGGCCGCCCCCGTCGACTGCAGGATGCTGTCCCGGCGCGCCATGACCCCGTCCAGCGCCGAATTCATGCCGTAGGCGATCAGCCCGTGCGTCTTCGCGGGGCCGACGGACTCCCCGATACCACCGCTGTTCTGGAGTTGACCGAGCCCCGCTGCGACCGCGTCGTGCACCCGGGCCATGCCCAGCACACCCTCGGTATTGACGTGTAGCCGATCGCCCATGACCTGCCCCCTCGATGCCCTGTTGCGGTCAATCCTATGGCGGTGGCGGCGACCTGCCCTGCGGCAAATGATCAGGCGCGATCGGCGGTGACCTCCGCCGCTGCTGCCCGGGCCTGCCGGCCGAATGCGCAGTCGACGCCCACGCGGTCGAAACAGTCCGCGGCCCGGGCGTCGCCCAACAGCGCCGCGTCGTGCAGGGCACGCAGCGCCACGGCCGACTGCCCGCCCCGCTCGGCGGCGCGGAACGCATCGCGGGCGGCGGCGACAGCGCCGTGCCGATCGCGCCGGGCCGCATTGGTCCACGCCCGGGCCAGCGCCAATTCGGGTGCGAACAACATCGACTTCAGGCCGTGCCTGGCCTCGGCACGGGTCAGGGCACGACCTGCTTCGGCGGTCGCGCCGCGCCGGCCGAGCGCCTGTGCCAGCAGCATCCACGCCAGCGGACCCCACGAATATCCGGTGGGCGCCAGTACTTTCGCCGCGTCCTGCAGCAATTCGATCGCCGCGTCGAGTTCGCCCCGGGCCATCAACACATCGGCCAGCAAAACTCCGCCGATGGCCCGTCCGGGCTGTTGGGATTGGGTGAAGTCGATCAGCTCCTGGGCCAACTGCCGAGCCTCGTCGGATCTGTCCGCCAGCAGCAGCGCGGTGGTCTGCCCGAAGCCACTGGTGAACCGCAACAAGCCCGGCTGTCCGGCGGCCAGGGCGCGTTCGGCGAAGCTGTCGACCTCGGCCAGACGGCCGGTGCGGGCGCAGCTCAACGCCGCCGCCGATGCCGCCCAGCCGACGGCGGTGTCGCTCGGATCAGCGCTGGCCAACACCGAGTCGGCCAGGTGCATGGCTCGCCTCAGGTTGCCCGCGTTCATCGCGAACGTCGCCGACAACGCGTCCAGCGTGACCTGCGCCGCCGGCGTCTGCACCCGGCTACGGACGGTGCGCAGGAAGGCCGTCGCACGTTCGGGCTCCGACAGCATCCAGAACTGGTTGGCCGCGCGCGGCAGCGCCCACATCAGCAGGGCGGGTTCGGTCAGTGCCGTCGCGTCGACCTCGGCCAGCACGGCATCGGCATCCGGTCCGCGGCCCTGCCACGCGAGGGCGTAGCTCAGCGTCACCCGGGTGGCCAGGCCCCCGGCCGGCAGCGCGGCCCGCCCTAGCCGTTCCGCCAACTCCAGATCGCCCAGGCGCAGAGCATCGTCGGCGGCGGCCGCCAGCTCGGCGACGGGCAGCGCGGCACCGCCGTCGAGCGCCCGCACCGCGCGCCGCAGCCGGCTGACGACGCCGTCGCCGTCCGGCGGGGTAAGCGGCTTCGGTGCCGCGGGAAGGCCGCCGGACTCCGGCGCGTCAATGGCCACCGGCACCACCAGCCGATCTCGTACTAGTGACGAAATGCCCTCGGGCAGAGACTGATTCGATTCCGCGGTCACGATAACCCGGGCAGCCCCGGACACCGCCAGCTGGTACACCAGCGACGCCGACAGCCGGTCCAGCAGATGCCCGTCGTCCACGACCAACAGCAGTCCGGTCCCCAGCGCCTCCCGTGCCGCTTGCAGAACCTGGACCGTCCGGCCGGTCTCGGGCACCGTGAACAGCCGCTCGAAGGCGCCGAACGGCACACGAGCGTCGTCCGCGGTGCCAGTGATCCAGGCTGCTCGTTCGAAGCCCGGTGCCAGCGCGTCGTATGCGGCCCGCGCCGACGTGGTCTTGCCGGACCCGCGGGCACCGGTCAGCAGCGCACCGGACCGGGTTTCGACGCCCGCTTTCAGCTGGCTGAGCACCACGGTCTGATCCTATGGCTGCGCGACGGACGGCATCGCTCGATTAGCGTTGTGCCGTGCTGGCCGATAACACCCCCGAAAACGCCTACGCCGTCTGCGTCTACTGCGCTGCCGGTCCCCGCCATCCCGAATTGCTCACCCTCGCCGGCGACGTCGGCCGGGCCATCGCGGCGAAAGGCTGGACCCTCGTGTCCGGTGGCGGCAACGTGTCGGCCATGGGCGCCGTCGCCGACGGTGCCCGGGAAAACGGGGGCCGCACCGTCGGCGTCATCCCGAAGAAACTGGTACACCGCGAGCTCGCCGACGTGAACGCGAGCGAACTGATCGTCACCGACACCATGCGGGAGCGGAAGCAGATCATGGAGGACCGGTCCGACGCGTTCATCGCGCTGCCCGGCGGCATCGGCACCTTGGAGGAGTTCTTCGAGGCCTGGACCGCGGGCTACCTCAACATGCACGACAAGCCGCTGGTGATGCTCGACCCGCACGGCCATTACGACGGCCTGCTGGCCTGGCTGCGCACTCTGGTCGACACCGGCTACGTGCAGCAGGCCGCGCTCGATCGGCTGGTGGTCACGAAGGACGTCGACGAAGCCATAGCTGCTTGTGCACCCGGTCACACCGCTCACTAGGCTCACGACGCATGAGTGACGACACATCACGCACCGGCGTCGGCCTGCTTGATATTGCTAAGCAACTGCCCGGTTTCCTGTCCGACGCCCCGGTGATCCTGCGTGGCCTGATCACCGGCTTCGGTGCCAGCCCGACGGCGAAGACGTCCATCGGCAAGGTTTTCCAGGAACGCGCAGCGGCCAACAAGGACAAGGTCTTCATCAAGTTCGAGGACCAGCGCATCACCTACGGCCAGGCCAACGCGACGGTGAACCGCTACGCGTCGGTGCTCGCGGCCAAGGGCGTCGGCCCGGGATCCGTGGTCGGCGTCATGCTGCGCAATTCGCCGGACGCGGTCCTGCTGATGCTGGCGACGGTCAAGTGCGGCGCGATCGCCGGAATGATCAACTACAACCAGCGCGGCAACGTCCTGGCGCACAGCCTGGGCCTGCTCGGCGCCAAGGTCCTGGTCACCGAGGCGGACTTCCACGAGCCCGTCATCGAGTGCGGTGCCGATCCGAAGCTGACCACGGGCCTCATCTCGGTCGAGGAACTGCGCGAGCTCGCCATCGGTCAGTCGACTGCCAACCCGGTGGGCACCAGCCAGATCCTGGCCAAGGAGAAGGCGTTCTACATCTTCACGTCCGGGACCACCGGTATGCCCAAGGCCAGCGTCATGACGCACTACCGCTGGCTGCGCGCCCTCGGCGGATTCGGCGGGCTCGGACTGCGCCTGAACAGCAGCGACACCCTGTACTGCTGCCTGCCGCTGTACCACAACAACGCCCTCACGGTCGCGACGTCGTCGGCCCTCAACGCCGGTGCCGCGCTGGCGCTGGGCAAGTCGTTCTCCGCCTCGCGCTTCTGGGATGACGTCATCAAGTACGACGCCACCGCGTTCATCTACATCGGCGAAATCTGCGGCTACCTGCTGAACCAGCCGCCCAAGCCGACCGACCGGGCGCACAAGGTTCGCGTCATCGCCGGCAACGGGCTGCGTCCGGCCATCTGGGACGAGTTCACCTCGCGCTTCGGCATCAAGCGCGTGTGCGAGTTCTACGCCGCCAGCGAGGGCAACACCGGCTTCGTCAACGTGTTCAACATCGACAAGACCACCGGCATCTGCCCGTCGCCCGTCGTCTACGTGGAATACGACCTGGAGACCGGTGAGCCGGCCCGCGGCCCCGACGGCCGGCTGCGCAAGGTCAAGCGCGGCGAACCGGGCCTGCTGCTCAGCAAGGTCAACAACCTGCAGCCGTTCGACGGCTACACCGACAAGGCCGCCAGCGAGAAGAAGCTGGTGCGCAACGCATTCAAGGACGGCGACGTCTGGTTCAACACCGGTGACCTGATGCGGTCGCAGGGCTTCGCGCACGCCGCGTTCGCCGATCGTCTCGGCGACACCTTCCGGTGGAAGGGCGAGAACGTGGCCACCACAGAGGTCGAGGCCGCGCTCGGCGCCGACGACCAGGTGGAGGAGTGCACCGTGTACGGCGTCGAGGTGCCGGGCTGCGGCGGCCGCGCCGGGATGGCGTCGGTGCAGTTGCGCGACGGAGCTGAATTCGACGGCGCACGCCTGGCCAAGGCCGGCTTCGAGCATCTGCCCGCCTATGCGGTGCCGCTGTTCATCCGGGTCGTGCCCGCGCTGGCGCACACCTCGACGTTCAAGAGCCAGAAGGTCGACCTGCGCAAGCAGGGCTACGGCGACGAGGTGACGGATCCGATCTATGTGCTGGCCGGCCGCGACGAGGGCTACGTGCCGTTCTACCCCGAGTACCCCGCCGAGGTGAAGGACGGCAAGAAGCCGCGTTAGGGCCGTACCCGCAGAATCAGCAGATTTGCGGCAGCCCGATAGCCTGGGAGTCGTGCAGTCCTCCGCAAGGGGCCAGTTCCTGGGTCGCCAGGTGGCCGGCGATCGCGCGCTGATCATGGCGATCGTCAACCGCACCCCGGATTCGTTCTATGACCGGGGTGCGACCTTCAGCGACGGCGCAGCCAAGGACGCAGCGCACCAGAAGATCGCGGACGGCGCCGACGTCATCGACATCGGCGGCGTCAAAGCGGGGCCGGGCAGCACCGTCGACGCCGACGAGGAGATCGCGCGCGTGGTGCCGTTCATCGAATGGCTGCGCGGCGAATACCCCGATCAACTGATCAGCGTCGACACCTGGCGGGCGAACGTGGCCAAGCAGGCCTGCGCGGCCGGCGCCGATCTGATCAACGACACCTGGGCCGGCGCCGATCCCGGGCTGCCCGAGGTGGCCGCCGAATTCGGGGCTGGGCTGGTCTGCTCACACACCGGCGGGGCAGTGCCGCGGACCCGGCCCTTTCGCGTGAACTACGGCGTCACCGAACGCGGAGTGGTGGACGACGTCATCGCCGAGGTGACGTCTGCGGCGCAGCATGCGGTCGCTGTCGGGGTCGCCAGAGACGCCATCCTCATAGATCCGACGCACGATTTCGGCAAGAACACTTACCACGGTCTTAGTTTGTTGCGCCATGTGAAAGATCTTGTTAATACCGGGTGGCCAGTCCTGATGGCCCTGAGTAACAAGGATTTTGTGGGGGAGACTTTAGGTGTCGAACTGACCGAGCGCCTGGAGGGGACGCTGGCCGCGACGGCACTCGCCGCCGCTGACGGCGCCGCCATGTTCCGGGTGCACGAGGTGGGCCCCACCCGACGCGTCCTGGAAATGGTCGCGTCGATCCAGGGCGGACGTCCACCGAGCCGAACAGTGAGGGGACTGGCATGACCCAGCCAGCGAGTAGCCGGAGGCGGATCGCGCATGACCCTGTTGCCTGAGATGTCCGCAGAAACTATCGCTAGCCACGCTTGGCTGGCCGAACGCAGCTGGAGCCGGCCGGCGTGGACCGTCGCCGAACTCGAGGCCGCCAAGGCCGGCCGCACCATCTCGGTGGTGCTGCCCGCGCTGAACGAGCAAGAGACCGTCGCCGACGTCATCGACAGCATCAGCCCGCTGCTGGGAGGCCTGGTCGACGAGCTCGTGGTGCTCGACTCCGGTTCGACCGACGAGACGGAACTGCGCGCCATCGAAGCCGGCGCACGGGTCGTCAGCCGCGAACAAGCGCTGCCCGAGGTGCCGGTCCAGCCCGGCAAAGGCGAGGCGCTGTGGCGCTCACTGGCGGCCACCACCGGCGACATCATCGTGTTCGTCGACTCCGACCTGCTCGACCCCGATCCCATGTTCGTGCCGAAGCTGCTCGGCCCGCTACTGCTCGCCGACGGCGTGCACCTGGTCAAGGGGTTCTACCGGCGGCCGCTCAAGTTGGGCGGCGCCGAAGACGCAAACGGCGGCGGCCGGGTCACCGAACTGGTGGCACGTCCGCTGCTGGCATCGCTGCGGCCCGAGCTGACGTGCCTGCTGCAGCCGCTGGGCGGCGAGTACGCCGGTACCCGGGAACTGCTGACGTCGGTGGGCTTCGCGCCGGGCTACGGCGTCGAGATCGGTCTGCTGATCGACACCTACGACAAGCTGGGCCTCGACGCCATCGCACAGGTCAACCTCGGCGTGCGTACGCATCGCAACCGGCCGCTGACCGAGCTGGCCTCGATGAGTCGTCAGGTGATCGCCACCCTGCTGTCGCGCTGCGGCATCAGCGACTCCGGTGTCGGTCTGACCCAGTTCTTCCTCGACGGGGACGCCTACACGCCTCGTACGTCGACGGTGTCCCTGATCGACCGCCCGGCCATGAACACCCTGCGCTGATCCCACTTGTCGGTGCGATCCGGCAGGATCGTCGGTGTGACGCTCATTCTGATCTACCTCGTGGTCCTGATCCTCGTCGCGGTCGTGCTGTTCGCCCTGGGCACGGTGCTGTTCGGCCGCAGTGAGCAGCTGCCCCCGCTGCCGCGGGGCACGACAGCCACGGCGCTGCCCGCCTCCGGTGTCACCGGCGCCGACGTCGACGCCGTCAAATTCACGCAGACCCTGCGCGGCTACAAGACCAGTGAGGTCGACTGGGTGCTGGACCGGCTGGCGCAGGAGCTGGACTCGCTGCGCGGCGAGCTGACGACGTTGCGCGCGCAGACCGCGGACTCGGAGCAGTGACTGTGCCCGAGCCGACCCGGTGCGGGTGGGTCGACATCGGCGAGTCGACGGACGCGACGCTGTACCGCGAGTACCACGACACCGAATGGGGCGTGCCGTTGCACGGCACGCAGGCGCTGTTCGAGCGGGTGTCGCTGGAGGCGTTCCAGAGCGGCCTGTCCTGGCTGATCATCTTGCGTAAGCGTGAGAACTTCCGGGCGGCGTTCCACGGGTTCGACGTCACGAAGGTGGCCGGCTTCGGGGAGAAGGACATCGACCGGCTGCTGGCCGATCCGGGCATCGTCCGCAACCGCGCCAAGATCGAGGCGACCATCGCCAACGCCCGCGTGATCGACGGCGGTCTGGACCTCGACGAGCTGCTGTGGTCGTTCGCGCCGCCGGCGCGGCCGCGGCCGGCTGATCTGGCACAGGTCCCGGCAACCACACCGGAATCGGTGGCCATGGCCAAGGAGCTGAAGCGCCGGGGGTTTCGCTTCGTCGGCCCGACCACGGCGTATGCGTTGATGCAGGCCACCGGGATGGTGGACGACCACGTCGAGGCCTGTTGGGTGCCCCGCCACAGCTTGTCGGAGGCGTGACGGGCGGGTCTTTCACACCCTCGGGTAGCGATAGGGAACAATAGTCATAGTTCAGTTGCAGTTCAGTGCCGTGAGCCGACCCGCTGAGTGGGTGGCTCCGGCCTTGATCCGGGACCGTGGATGCGGCTCGGGCGCGTGCGGAGGGAGCACCCGATGGCGGCGATGAAGCCCCGGACCGGCGACGGTCCACTGGAAGCAACCAAAGAGGGGCGCGGCATCGTCATGCGAGTACCGCTGGAGGGTGGCGGTCGTCTGGTGGTCGAGCTGACCCCGGATGAGGCCGCAGCCCTGGGCGACGAACTGAAGAACGTCACCAGCTAGTTCAGCCGCAGACGCGCCGATAGATGTCGAGCGTCTGCTGGGCGACCTGCATCCAGGAGAATTCCTCGATACACCGCCGGCGGCCGGCCTGCCCGAACACGCGGGCCTGTTCCGGGTCACGGACCAACGTATTCACCGCGTCCGCGAGCCCCGTCTCAAACCCCACCGCGTCAGCGGCGTCGTAGTGCACCAACAGCCCGGTGTTGCCGTCGTCGACCACCTCGGGAATGCCGCCGACATCCGATGCGACCACGGCAGTGCCGCAGGCCATGGCTTCGAGGTTGACGATGCCGAGCGGTTCGTAGACCGATGGGCAGACGAAAACGGTTGCGGTCGCGAGGATTTCGCGGATCTTTTCGATCGGCAACATCTCCTGGATCCAGTGCACCCCGGCCCGCGTCGTGCTGAGCTCCTTCACGGCGGCCGCCACCTCGGCCGCGATCTCCGGGGTATCAGGTGCGCCGGCACACAGCACCAGCTGCACATCGGGGTCGAACCGGTGCGCTGCCGCGATCAGATGGCCGACGCCCTTCTGCCGGGTGATCCGCCCGACGAATGCCACGATCGGCCGATCCGGATCGATGCCCAGGTCGGTCAGGGTCTGACCCGCCTCGACCGGATACCAGTCGTCGGTGTCGATCCCGTTGCGCACCACGTGCACTCGGTCCGGGTCCAGCTGTGGGTAGGTGGCCAGGACGTCGGCCCGCATACCCACACTGACCGCGATGACGGCGTCGGCCGCTTCGATCGCCGTGCGCTCGACCCACGACGAGATGCGGTAGCCGCCGCCGAGTTGTTCGGCCTTCCATGGCCGCCTCGGCTCCAGCGAGTGCGCCGTGAGCACATGCGGAATGCCGTGCAGCAGCGCGGTGAGGTGCCCGGCCATGCCGGTGTACCAGGTATGCGAATGCACCACGTTCGGCAGCGCGGCCGGCCCGGCGAACGCATTGTTGACCATCGCCAGGTCCGCCGACAGCGTCGTCAGCGCCGCGTTGGCGCCGGCGAGCAGCGGATCGGGCTGCGCCACGAACGCATCCCTGCGGTGCACGCCCATACAGTGGACGTCGACGTCACACAGCCGCGTGAGCTGCCCGACCAGTTCGGTCACGTGCACGCCCGCGCCGCCGTAGACCTCCGGCGGATACTCCCGAGTCATCATCGCCACTCGCATGTCGATGACGTTAACGCGTGATGCGTCGGCGCGTATGTCTGGCCGCTTCGGTTGGTGACGATTAGGTTTGGTGCCATGAGGGAACAGCCGCAGGTGCTGGGAATCGTCTTGGCCGGCGGTGAGGGCAAACGGCTGTATCCGCTGACCGCGGACCGCGCCAAACCAGCCGTCCCGTTCGGCGGTGCCTACCGCCTCATCGACTTCGTGCTGTCCAACCTCGTCAACGCCCGATACCTGCGGATTTGTGTTCTGACGCAATACAAGTCGCACTCACTGGACCGGCACATCTCCCAGAACTGGCGGCTGTCGGGTCTGGCGGGCGAGTACATCACGCCGGTCCCGGCGCAGCAGCGGCTGGGTCCGCGGTGGTACACCGGCTCGGCCGATGCCATCTATCAGTCGATGAATCTCATCTACGACGAGGACCCCGACTACATCGTCGTCTTCGGCGCCGACCACGTGTACCGCATGGACCCCGAGCAGATGGTGCGGTTCCACATCGAGAGCGGAGCGGGCGCGACCGTCGCGGGCATCCGGGTGCCGCGTGCCGAGGCGTCGGCGTTCGGCTGCATCGACGCCGACGAGTCCGGCCGCATCCGGAGCTTCATCGAAAAGCCGGCCAACCCGCCGGGCACGCCCGACGACCCCGAGCAGACCTTCGTCTCCATGGGCAACTACGTGTTCACCACCAAGGCGCTCATCGACGCCATCCGGGTGGACGCCGAGAACCACGACTCCGACCACGACATGGGCGGCAACATCATTCCGCAGATGGTGGGCGACGGTATGGCCGCCGTCTACGACTTCAACGACAACGAGGTACCCGGGGCGACCGAGCGCGACCACGGCTACTGGCGCGACGTCGGAACGCTCGACGCCTTCTACGACGCACACATGGACCTGGTGTCGGTGCACCCCGTGTTCAACCTCTACAACCGGCGCTGGCCCATCCTCGGCGAGTCGGAGCACCTGGCGCCGGCCAAGTTCGTCAACGGTGGTTCGGCGCAGGAATCGGTCGTCGGCGCGGGCAGTATCATTTCCGCTGCGTCCGTCCGCAATTCGGTGCTGTCGTCCAACGTCGTGATCGACGACGGCGCCATCGTCGAAGGCAGCGTCATCATGCCCGGCGCGCGGGTCGGCCGCGGCGCTGTGGTGCGGCACGCCATCTTGGACAAGAACGTCGTCGTCGGGCCGGGCGAGATGGTCGGCGTGGACTTGGAGAAGGACCGCGAACGGTTCTCGGTCAGTGCCGGGGGAGTGGTCGCGGTCGGCAAGGGCGTCTGGATCTAGACGGCCACTTCGCCGGCCTTCCGTCGCTTCCGGCGGCGCAGCAGCGCGACCGCGGCCCAGGCCAACGCCGCCAGCGCGACCAGAACCAGCACCGGTAGCACGATCGCGACGATCACCAGCCCGATGCTCGCCACGTCTTCCAGCGTGCTCAGCACCGGAGCGGCGAGCCCGCCGGTGGCGACGTTCGCGACGGGCCGCACGGTGGACTTCGTCAGCGACACCACGAGTGCGGTGACGGCCCCGATCACCACCGGAATCCACTGCCCGGAGCTGGCGAACGCGCCGGGGTCGGTGACGGCCGCGGTCTGTGCGGCGGTGCCGGAGCCGAAGACGATGCCGCCGGAGGTCGGCCTCACGAACGTCTGGATGGTGTCGTTGATGCTGTCGAGCGCAGGAACCTTGTCGGCGACGATCTCGACGACCAACAGCACGGCCACGATGCCGATCACCCAGCCGTTGGTCAACCACGCCCACGGGTGCGGAAGATGCACCAGGTTGGTGAAGCGTCCCAGCAGTCCCATCGCCAGCAGGGGGATGTAGGCGTTGAGGCCCGACGCGGTGGCCAGCCCGAGCCCGGTGAACAGTTCCACCCGTTCAGTGTCCGCGATCTGTGCCGGATCTCTGCGCTGTCCGTGGATTTCCGGGCACAGATCGCGGCGTGGTCACCACACGTAGGGCAGCAGCCGGTAGCGGACCTTGTGCGTGTAGTCGACGTAGCCGGGCAGCTCGGCGCGCAGCATCTTCTCTTCGTCGAAGATGCGGACCATGAGCGCCGGGGCGCTGGCGATCACCGGCACCAGGCCCCAGAAGGAGCCGAGCGCCAGCGGGGTCGCGAACATCATGATGAGCGCGCAGATGTACATGGGATGCCGCACGATGCCGTACAGCCCGGTCGAGATAACGGGCTGTCCGGCCTCGACGGAGATGCTCGCGCCCGCGAAGTTGTTCTGGATCACCACCCACTGCGCCGCCACCAGCGAGACCCCGACGACGACGTTTCCCAGGACGACGACTACCGTCGGCACGCTCGACCAGCCGAAGCGCCAGTCGAGTGCGCTGACGACCCCGGTCGCGAACACCGATGCCAGGACCGCCCACATGACCAGTTTTTGCACCGGCCGGGTCTCGGCTTTCGGGCCGCCGTGCATGCGCCGGGCCAGCGCTTCGGGATGCTTGACGGCCAGGTACATGCTCGGGCCCATGGTCGCGATCATGAACACCGCGATGAAGACCCAGGCCTGCCAATAGTGAATGGTGCCCGCGGGTACGCACAGCAAGAGCGCGAAGAAGACGATGCCGAGGACCGCAGAGCCGAGCGCCTGCAATGCCAGTTTCATGTTCCTCCTACCGTAGATCGCGGCGCCGGAAAGCCAAGGCGCCCAGGATGATCAGAATTGCGTCGAGAACCAGCAGCCAGATCAACGGTGTCGCGGTGAAGGTGCCCGACCCGACCCGCGGGACATGGCTGAACGGATCGAGGTCCAGCACCCAGTGCGGTGAATCCGATAGCGAGCCAAGCAGATACACCGCGATGAAGGTGACCAGCGCGCCCCACGCCACCGGAGTGAACCGCGGCGCCACGCCGAACAGCACCGTCGTCACCGCCGCCAGGAGCCAGACGGCGGGCAGTTGCACGGCCGCCGAGCCCAGCACCAACGGCAGTTTGCCGGCGATATCGCCGGCCGCGGCGCCGTAGACCAGGCCGGCCAGCAGGCCCGACGTCAGCATCGCGACCGTGGTGTCGCCGATCGCGATCGCCACATAACCCGTCAGCCAACGGATCCGGCTCACCGCTCCGGCCAGCAGCGTCTCGGCGCGCTGGCTCGTCTCCTCCTGGTGGGGCCGCAGCGCGAGCGACACCGCGAACGCGGCGGCGACCATCCCCAGCATGTTGAACGCGATCGCGATGAATGCTTCCTCGAGGGCTCCGGTGCCACCGAGGCGCGTGATGATGTCGTGGGCCGAACCGCTGCCGCCCAGCTCGTCGCCGATGCCGTGCACGACGCTCCCGACCAACAAGCCGTACAGTCCCAGCCCGACGGTCCAGACCAACACCGAACCACGGCTGAGCCGCCACGCCAATCCGGTTGGCCCATTGAGCATTCCGGTTGCCCGGGGCCGGCCGCGCCGCTCGGCGAACATGCCGGCGCCGACATCGCGGGAGCCCTGAAGTTGGTACGCCAGTACCACGAGTGCGACGGTCAGCGTCAGATGAAGGGCCAGCACGCCGAACCTGTCGCCGGCATACGGGCGCACCAGCAGTGACCAGCCCAACGGCGATGCCCAGGACAGCTCGCTGCCGCTGGCGTCGCCCACCGCCCGCAGGGTGAACGCGGCGCCGAGCACCGCGAAGGCGGTACCGCGGGCGACGCGGGCACTGGCGGAGAGCTGTGCGGCCACCGCGGCGACGGCGGTGAACACCAACCCGGAGGCCGCCAGGGCGCAGCTGAAGGCCAGCGAACCCGACACGGGCACATCGGTTTTGAGCAGTCCGAGGAATCCGATCAACCCGGTCAGCAGCGAGGCGCCGCCGGTCAGCAGCAGCGCGGCGGTGAGGCTCGCGTTGCGGCCCACTGCCGTCGAGTCGATCAACTCCGTCCGTCCGGCTTCCTCGTCGGCGCGGGTGTGCCGGATCATGGTGAGGATGACCGCGACGGCGATCAGCACGTGGAACATGCCGGCCTTCCAGATGCCGGCCGCACCCAGGCTGTCGTTGTAGATGTTGCCGTAGAGCGCACGTTGTGCCGGGCTGGCCATGATGCTTGCGACGAATCCGGCGCGGGCCGCGGCGGTGGGGTACACGGCCGCGATGCTGCCGATGTACACCGTGGCCAGCGGCAGGGACAGCAGCAGCACCCACAGTGGCAGCACGATCCGGTCGGTGCGCAGGTAAAGGCGAAGCAGCCCAAGGGTTCCGGTGAAGCTGGATGCCCCGGCGGCGGGTCGGGCGGGCCGTGCCGGGCGGTCCAGCACGGCGGTCATGCCCGCACCTGCTCGGACTCGCGGCGGGCACGACCATTGTCGTAGTGCCGCAGGAACAGATCCTCCAGCGTGGGTGGCTGGCTCACCAGTGAACGCACCCCGGCGTCGCCGAGTGCCTTTATGACGGCGCCGAGGCTCTCGGATTCGACCCGGGCGGTGAGCGTCCGGCCGTCGAAGAAGATGTCGGAAACCCCTGGGAGGTGGTCGATCCGGCCCGGATTGTTGATCATGTCGGCCTTGATGGTGGTGCTCGACAGGTGCCGCATCGACTCCAGCGTCCCGGTCTCGACGGTCCGGCCGGCGCGGATGATCGTCACCCGCTGGCACAGCCGTTCGGTCTCGGCGAGGATGTGGCTCGACAACAGGACGGTGGTGCCACGGCTCGCGGCCTCGGCGACACACTGCTGGAAGACGTTCTCCATCAACGGATCCAGGCCGCTGCTCGGCTCGTCCAGCAGCAGCAGGTCGGCGTTCGAGGCGAACGCGGAGACCAGCGAGACCTTCTGCCGGTTGCCTTTCGAATACGTGCGGGTCTTCTTGGTGGGGTCCAGATCGAACCGCTCGGTGAGTTCGGCGCGACGCTTCTCGTCGATGCCGCCGCGCATCCGCGCCAGCAGGTCGATGGTCTCGCCGCCGGTCAGCGTCGGCCACAGCGTGACATCGCCTGGGACATAAGCGATGTGGCGATGCAGCGCCACGGAATCGGTCCATGGATCACCGCCGAGCAGACGGACCGTGCCCGAGTCGGCACGGACGAGCCCGAGAAGAATGCGGATGGTCGTCGACTTGCCCGCGCCGTTGGGCCCGAGGAAGCCGTGCACCTCGCCCCGCTCGACTCTCAGGTTCAATCCGTCGAGCGCCCGGACGGCGCCGAAGTTCTTGGTCAGGGTGTCGATCGCGATGGCTTCTGTAGCGGCGTTCACATTCACTCCTCAGTGGTGGTGACGATGGGCTGACCTGATTCCCGTTGCGCCAGAAAGGCTTCGTACATGGCCGAATCGACCATGAGACCCTCGGTGTACAGCTCGAGTGCGGGCAACAGCATGTCCTGCGCGTAGTCGTGCAGCACTTGGCGATAGTTCGTCGGGTTGTCGTGCAGCTGGATGTACGTCAGGAAGGCGCCGCCGCTGGTCAGGGCCAGGAAGCGGGCGCGCGCCTTGGGGTCGTGACTCGGCTTGATGGTGCCGGCGCGGACGCCCTCTTCGAGATAGCCTTCGGTGTTGTCGATCATGTTCTGCCACAGTGACTTTGACAGTTCACCGCCGGTCTGCAGCGCCTGCATCAGATAGGCGGTCATGGGTGCGAAGGATTCGATCTCGGCGAGCTGCGCGAACCACGCGCTCGGGCTGGCGTTCTGCATCGACTCGGTCTTGGCGACCCGGACCGTCTCGATGACGTAGGCGTCGCAGGCCTCGCGCAGCTTCTCCTTGGACCCGAAGTGGTGGATCACCAATGCCGCGCTGACCCCGGCGGCCGCGGCGATGCTGCGGACGCTGGCCGAGAACCCGTGCTCGCCGAACTGTTCGATCGCCGCGTCGCGGATTCGGGCGACGGTGGTGAGGTCATCGACTGAACGCATGTTCAATACACTAAACATGCGTTCAGTGGGTCGTCAAGGGGCCGGCCATCAAGAGCCCGTAAATATTCGACAGCGCACGACGTGAGGCGCGGCGTGCCCGCCGTTGATCCTGCGGTGTGGGTGTTGGTTACTCGGCTTTTTGCGCCGTGAGTTCAGGGTCAGCGCGCATGGCCGCTGATCCCTGCGCCTGGCGTACCAGGGGTTCCTAGTCGCGAACTGCGGCAAGCAGGCCGTCGCCCAACGGCACCAGGACCGGCGTCAGGCGTTCGTCCTCGGCGATGGCGCGGGTCGCTTCCCGCACCGCCGTCACGTCGCGGTCGTTGGCCGCCGCGTCGCCGGCACGGCCGCCGAGCGCGGCCCGGTGCACGACGATCACGCCGCCCGGTCGCAGCAGGCGGATGCCCTCGGTGACGAACTGCGGCTGGTCGACGGGCTCGCCGTCGATGAACACCAGGTCGTAGGACTCGTCGGCCAGCCGGGTCAGGACTTCTTGTGCGCGGCCGACGATCAAGCGGGTGCGGGACGGCCCGACGCCCGCGCCGACGAATGCCTGCTTGGCCAGGCGCTGATGCTCGGGCTCGATGTCGATCGTGGTCAGCACGCCGTCGTCGCGCATGCCGGACAGCAGCCACAACCCGCTGACGCCGGCGCCGGTCCCGACCTCGACCACGGCCTTGGCCGACGCGATCTTCGCGAGCACGCTCAGCAGCGCGCCCACGGCCGGAGTGATGGGGTTGGCGCCGCTCTCTTCGGCCCGTTCCCGGGCCGCCGCGGTG
This sequence comes from Mycolicibacterium sp. CBMA 226, assembly GCF_009729075.1. Taxonomy (GTDB): domain Bacteria; phylum Actinomycetota; class Actinomycetes; order Mycobacteriales; family Mycobacteriaceae; genus Mycobacterium. The sequence continues at coordinate 54,686 of NZ_VTGY01000008.1, forward strand.
ATCGGTTCCTCGGTGATGGACCGCTCGGCGTGTTTGACGATGGCCTCGGCGGTGCTGGGCTTCCCGGCGATCGGCGCGGCCGCCGCGGCTGCCGGGTCTGCCTGAGTGGGCGCGGCCGGAGCCGGCCGACCCGCCTCGGGCTGGTTACTGCCGGCCGAAACCGTCGGGTCATCGGTGCTGGACATGTGCGCAGCGTAACGAACGCCCAGCAAGCCACGGCTCAGCACACGCGCATTGGGCACGCGCTCTCAGGTGGCCGTGAAGCGAGGCTGGGCGACGGCGCGAAACGCCCGGAGCGCAAGGTTAAGTTTTGGCGAACATATATTGGGTATCCGCAGGTCATGGAGCTGACGCCGGGTTTCTCAGGAAAAGTTCAGTTTGCTCATACATCAACCTCACCAGGGTGGGGAACCGTAATCGCCATGCACGCGAGTGTTAACGATCTGCAAGCCGATTCCGGCCGCCGGCAGTCGCCGGACATCCGCGGAATCGGGAATATCGGACTTCAGGTACCGGTTTCTGCTGATGCGTCATGTGACGACGACGCGGAACCTACGGAACTGGAGATTGCCACGACCGCCATGCCGGCCCCCACAAAGCTTGCCCCGACCCACATGTCTCATGTCCCGGTCGCCGAAGCCGAGCTGGAGTGGGCTGAAGTCAGCGACGAGTTGACCGGTACCGCCGTCTTCGACGCCACGGGCGACGTGGCCACCATGCCGTCGTGGGACGAGCTGGTTCGCCAGCACGCCGACCGCGTGTACCGCCTGGCCTACCGCTTGTCGGGCAGCCCGCAGGACGCCGAGGACCTCACCCAGGAGACGTTCATCCGGGTGTTCCGCTCCGTGCAGAACTACCAGCCGGGCACCTTCGAGGGCTGGCTGCACCGCATCACCACCAACTTGTTCCTGGACATGGTCCGGCGCCGCACCCGCATCCGGATGGAGGCGCTGCCCGAGGACTACGACCGCGTGCCCGCCGACGATCCGAACCCTGAGCAGCTGTACCACGACTCGCGGCTTGGGCCCGATCTGCAGGCCGCGCTCGACTCGCTGCCCCCGGAATTCCGCGCCGCTGTGGTGCTCTGCGACATCGAAGGCCTGTCGTACGAGGAGATCGGCGCGACGCTCGACGTCAAGCTGGGCACCGTCCGCAGTCGTATCCACCGCGGCCGGCAGGCCCTGCGGGAGTACCTGGCCAGCCACCCTGGTGACTACTCAGAGGCGGCCGCCGCGATCTCCGCCAAGTCCGCCTGAGCGTTGTGACGCATCCGTCCAAGGTTGTCGCGCTACATTCAGTAGTAACGGCAGCGCAGTCTGAGGCGTGCGGAGAGGAGCTCGGCGATGGTCGACCGGGGACAGTTGTTCCGTCGTGCGTTCTCCTGGCTGCCCGCCCAGTTCGCCTCCCAGAGCGAAGGGCCCGTCGGCCCGCGGCGCTTCGGGTCCACGGAACACCTGTCCATCGAGGCCATCGCCGCCTACGTCGACGGTGAGCTGCAGATGGGTGCGCACCTGCGTGCCGCCCATCACTTGTCACAGTGCCCCGATTGCGCGGCCGAGGTGGATGCCCAGGGCCAGGCCCGTAGCGCGTTGCGTGACTCATGCCCGATCATCGCGCCAAATTCTTTGCTGGGTGCGCTTGCGAACATTCCGAACGACGCATCGTTGCAGTTCGTTGAAATCCAGACGTCCGGCATCGAAGACCAGGAATTTGCCGACCGGCCGCCGCGGGAACGCCGTCGCCGCCGGTAGGGTTGATCGAGAATTTTGAGTGACCGTCACGCCCGTCCAAGCGGGTTGTGTGGATAGAGCCAGCAGATGGGGAGTGGAACACCGGTGACGAATCAGGACATGTCCGGCGATCGCCCCCGTCTGGCTCCGCGCCCGGTGACGCGGACCCCGGTGGACCCGGCGTCGCAGCGCGCGTTCGGTCGGCCCGAGGGCTTCACCGGTTCCTTCCTCGCCGAGGACCAGATCCGCAACCAGGGGGAGTACACCCCCACGAATCAAGCGCCCGATCCCGTGTTGGCCGAAGCCTTCGGCCGTCCCGGTGGGGCCGCCGACTCGTTGCAACGGCACCCCGCCGACGCCGGCGCGCTGGAAGCCGAGGGCCTGGACGACGACGAGGCTGTCGCCGACCCGTGGCGTGACCCGTCGGCCGCGCCGTCGCTCGGGACCCCGGCACTGCCCCCGCCGCCTCCGGTGGTGGTGGCCGCTCCCGTCGGCAAGCTCGGCGTGCGTGACGTGCTGTTCGGCCGCAAGGTCTCGATGACGGCCCTCGCGGTGCTGGCGCTGCTGGCGTTGGTGATCGGGCTGGTCGGTGGTGTCGTCGGGCGCAAGACCGCCGAGGTGGTCGAGGCCTTCACCACCTCCAAGGTCACTTTGAAGACCAGCGACAGCGGTGACCTTCCCGAGGGGCGGTTCGCGAAAGTTGCTGCCGCCGTGGCGGATTCGGTGGTCACCATCGAAGCGATGGGCGACACCGACGGATCGCAGGGGTCCGGCGTGGTGGTTGACAAACGTGGTTACGTCGTCACCAACAACCACGTGATCTCCGACGCGGCCAAGAACCCCAGCCAGTACCACATCTCCGTGGTGTTCAACGACGGCAAGCAGGTGCCGGCCAACCTCGTCGGCCGGGACCCCAAGACCGACCTGGCGGTGCTGAAGGTCGACAACGTCGACAACCTGACCGTTGCGACATTCGGGAATGCCGAGAAAGTCAAGGTCGGTGACGAGGTCATCGCGGCTGGCGCCCCGCTGGGCCTGCGCAGCACCGTCACGCACGGCATCGTCAGCGCGCTGCATCGCCCCGTGCCGCTGTCCGGCGAAGGGTCCGACACCGACACGGTCATCGACGGCATCCAGACCGACGCCTCGATCAACCACGGCAACTCGGGTGGCCCGCTGATCAACATGAACTCCGAGGTCATCGGGATCAACACGGCCGGAAAGTCGTTGTCCGACAGCGCAAGTGGACTGGGCTTCGCCATTCCCGTGAACGAGGTGAAGGCCACCGTCGAGATCCTGATCAAGGACGGCAAGATCTTCCACCCGACCCTGGGCCTCAACGCCAAGTCGGCCAGCGACAAGGTCGCCTCGGGTGCCCAGGTCGTGAACGTCGTCGGCGGCAGCCCCGCCGACAAGGGCGGCATCCTCGAGAACGACGTCGTGGTCAAGGTCGGTAACCGCAAGGTGGCCGACGCCGACGAGTTCGTCGTCGCGGTGCGGCAGCTGCAGATCGGCCAGCCGGCGCCCATCGAGGTCATCCGCGACGGCCGGCACGTGACGCTCACCGTCGTTCCCAACGCAGACACCCCGGCCAGCTGATGTTCGGCAACATCGGATGGGGCGAGATGCTCGTGCTGGTCATCGCCGGCCTGGTGATCCTGGGCCCGGAGCGGCTGCCCGGCGCCATCCGGTGGACGGCAGGCAGCCTCAAGCAGGTGCGGGAATACCTCAGCGGTGCAACCAGTCAGCTGCGCCAGGACCTCGGCCCCGAGTTCGAAGACCTGCGTCAGCCCCTCAGTGAGCTGCAGAGGCTGCGTGGCATGACGCCGCGCGCTGCGCTGACCAAGCATCTGCTCGACGGTGACGATTCGTTCCTCACCGGTGCCTTCGACACCCCGGCAACCCCGGACCAGACCAAACCGCTGACCACGCCTGAGGTCAACGGCATTCCGCCCACCCCGGGTGCCCCCGGGGCCGCGCCGCAGCCGGGCCCGACGAAGTTCGACCCCGACGCGACCTGACGCGTCAGTTGTTCAGGGCCTGCAGGCGCGCCGGGTCTCGGTAACGGCCCGAATTCTCTGCGATCTCCGCGGCCGGCGGCAGGATTTCGTCCGCCGCGACGTAGACGCCGCCCGCGCGTAGCGAATCGTCGAGCATCAACCAGATCCAGCGGGTCAGATCGGCAACCAGCGCGTCCTGGGTGTCGCGCAACGGCTGTTCCAGCCAGTGCCCCGCCGCGGTCTCGACGAGGCCGACGATGCTGTAGGACAACCGCTCGGCGTCGGCCTGGACATCGAAGGCCGCCACGTACACCTTGAGCACGGCGGTCAGCAGGTTGGCGATGGTGATCTTGATGTCGGCGAAGGCATTGAAGCCCTCATCGATCGAGCATCGCTGCAGGTAGCGGTACAGGTTCGGGTGCTGGGTCAGGAAGTGGACGTGCGCACTGACGCCTGCCTTGACGATCTGCGCCATGCTGCCCTCGGGCCGCCACACGGGCGCGAGTTCGGCGGTGATCATCTCGCTGGTCCGGTGCGCGACCGCGCGTTGCAGATCTGCGGCGTCGACGAAGTGCCGGTACAGCTTGGTGCGGCTGACACCCACGTGCGCGGCGATCTGCTCGGTCGAGGTCTGGGGTCCGTGTTGCTCGATCACGACGAGGGCAGCGTCGATGAACTCAGCGCGCCTGCGCTCGCGTTGGCCGGCCCAGCGACCGGTGGTGGCACTCGCCATGGCTCCTTGTTTACCTCATGTACCTGGTCGGGACTCACCTGATGCATGCAATCAGTTGGAGTCTAGCTATCTAGTGGTACGTGGCGTACCATTTGGCGAACCGCGCCAGAGGGTGGCGCCTTCATGTTCAAAGGGGAACGACGATGGACGCTGTCGCCACTTTTCGACGGGTTGCCGGTCTGCCGGTCGCGGACACGAAGCTGACGCCCGCGGTCGACTACGGATTCTTCGGACCCGACTCCGTGACCTGGCGGGTGTGGAGTTACCCGACGTCACTGCTGCTGGGCTTCGCGCGCGCCGTGACCATCGAGCACCTCGATCCGTATCTCGCGGCCGCCGTGGACGCGAGTGGCCAGGTGTACGCCCGTACCCGGCTGCGCTACGACCGCACCATGCAGTACTTCGCGCTGGTGGCGTTCGGTGACGCCGAGGCGGTGCTGGACGCCTCGGAGATCTTGGTCAAGATCCACGGCAAGGCCGTCGGTACCGAGCCGATCACCGGCAAGCCGTTCGACGCCAACGACCCGTACTCGCAGCTGTGGATCCACCTGACCGCGTGGCATTCGATCCTCTACACCTACGAGATGTTCGGTCCGGGCAAGCTGACCGAGGCCGAGGAACTGCAGTACTGGGAAGAGTGTGCCCGCGCCGCCGAGTTCCAGACCATCAACCCCGACGACGTGCCGCGCACGCGCGAGGGCATCCAGCAGTACTTCGAGCAGTACCGGCCGCAGATGGCCGGCTCCGAGGTGGCCCAGAACATGATGAACTACCTCGTCGACCTGGGCTACCACATCCTGCCCGAGCGGGTGCCGAGCTGGCTGCGCCGCGTGTTCAACTGGCCGATGCGCCGCGCCATCATCGCCACCATGCCGAAGTGGATGCGCACCCTCGGCGGCATCCCGCAGAACTACTCCGATGACGTCATCGCCAAGCTCATCGCGCGGCCGTTCCTGCGCGCGGTGTCGAGCATCCCGCGCCTCGAGCTCGCCATCCTGGACTTCACCACGCCGCACACCACGCCGATCGTCGGCCCGACGCTGATGAAGATCCCGGCCCAGAACCCCGTCACCTACACCCCGGCCGAGGCGCGGCAGAAGTTTGGCCGGACGACGCCGTTCGAGCAGTACCAGGCGCTCCTCGCCAGGCGGGCGCTCGGGCAGGGGCCCAAGCCGTACGAGCACAACCACAGCGACGCGCTCCTCGAATTCGAAGCACACGCCGGCTGATTCCGGCCCACACCGACCGCACCACCGGGAGAATTCAGTACATGACGGACACTGCGTACACGGACCTGGTGGACCAGGCGCTGAACGAACTTGCCGAGGGCGAGAAGGCCTGGGCCGCAACCCCGCTGGCGCGTCGACGGGAGATTCTCGATGACGTGCAGCAGTTGGCGGTGCAGCACGGCGCCGAGTGGGTCGAGGCAGCCGTCCGGATCAAACAGCTGAATCCGGAGTCGCCGCTGGTTGGTGAGGAGTGGATTTCCGGCCCGTACCCGCTGGCCGCCGGGGCGGCCGCACTGTCGGCGAGCCTCGCCAAGCTGGAGGCCGGCAAGAGCCCGCTCGACGGCGCCACCTTCGGCACCGCCGCGGGGCGCACGACGGTGAACGTGTTGCCGCTCAACGTCTTCGACAAGCTGCTGCTGTCCGGGTTCAGCGCCGAAGTGTGGCTGCAGCCGGGCGTCAGCCGCGACGAAGCCGTGCGGACAGCCGGTCTGGCGCAACGGGATCCAGGCAAGACCAACGGCATCGGCGTCGTCCTCGGCGCCGGCAACATCACGTCGATCGCCCCGCTGGACACCGTCTACGAGCTGATCGCCAACAACCGGGTGGTCGCGCTCAAGCTCAACCCGGTGACCGACCCGCTGCTGCCGGTGCTGACCAAGGTGCTGGCGCCGCTCATCGACCTCGGCGCCGTGCGAATCCTCACCGGTGGCGCGGACGTGGGCACCTACCTGGTGCAGCACGACGCGGTGGACCACGTCCACATGACCGGCAGCGCCCAGACCCATGACGCCATCGTCTTCGGCGTCGGCGAGGAAGGGGCCCGCCGCAAGGCCGCGGGCGAGCCGATCCTGCACAAGGACATCACCAGTGAACTCGGCGGCGTGTCGCCGACCATCGTGGTGCCCGGCAAGTGGAGCCGCGCCGACATCGAGTTCCAGGCCAACCACATCGCCACCCAGCGGCTGCACAACAACGGCTACAACTGCGTGGCGTCGCAGGTCGTGGTGCTGTCGTCGAAGTGGGCGCAGCGCGACGAGTTCGTCGCGGCCCTGACCAAGGCGCTCGGCGCGGCGCCCACGCGCACGGCCTACTATCCGGGCTCCGCCGCCCGGGTCGCCAGCGCCGAGGCGACGTATCCGACGGCCCAACGCTTCGGTGACCGGGTACTGGTGGTGGACCCCGAGGACCGCACGGCGCTGCTCAACACCGAGTACTTCTCGCCGGTGTACGGCGTCATCGACCTCGACAGCGACGGCGTCGAGTTCATCCGCGAGGCCACTCGCCTGGCCAACGAGGACTTCGTCGGCACCCTGGGTGTCAACATCGTCGCGGCGCCCGCCACCATCAAAGGACTGGAAAAGGCCTTCGACGCCATGATCGAAGGGCTGCACTACGGCACAGTGGCGGTGAACGCCTGGACCGGCGTCGGGTACCTGACCCCGCACGCCACCTGGGGTGCGTTCCCCGGCCACACGCTGAATGACGTCCAGAGCGGAATCGGCGTGGTACACAACGGTTTCCTGCTCGAGAAGCCCGAACGCACGGTGGTGCGCGGACCGTTCCGCCCGTCGCCGCGCTCGCTGATCGGTGGTGAGCTGTCCATCTCGCCGAAGCCGCCGTGGTTCGTCAACAACCGCACGGCCGCCACCACGGGTCGGCTCCTCACGGCCTTCGCGGGCAAACCGAGTTGGGCCAAACTGCCGGCGATCTTCGTGTCGGCGCTGCGGGGCTGACGGATTTCCCCCGGCTTTCGGATCTGTGTCCGTCAGAGGCTGACGTACCGGCCGAAGAGCGCGGTGAGCTCGTCGAGGAACTCGTCGTGGTCGATGGGCGGCTGGTCGAGCACGTAGCGGATGGCGAGGTGTTCGACCGCGCGGACGGCGATCCATACCACCGTGTCGGGGTGTTCGGGTCGTTGGTCCCGCAGGTTCAGATGGGCGAGGGCCAGTTCGCCGACGCGCTGCTCGAAGTCGACGATCTTGTTGCCCAGACCAAGGCGCGGCGTGTGTTCGATCATGGCCCGCAGCAGTTCGGGCTGTGCATTCATCGCATCGAGCAGGACGGCGAGGGTCTCGCGCATCGTGTCCAGTTTCGCGGGCTTGCCGACGTGCTCCACCAGATGTGTGGTGACGGTACGGGCGATCTCGTCGGTGTAGTCGTCGACGATGGCCGCGATGATGACGTCTTTGTTCGGAAAGTACTGGTAGAGCGAGCCGGGACTGATGTCGGCCGCTTTGGCGATCAGGTTGGTGGTCGTGCCGTCGTAGCCGTGTTTGATCAGCACGGTGCGTCCGGCATCGAGGATGCGGGCCACCATCAAACGCGAGCGTTCCTGTCGCGGACTGCGCCGCGGATGCGCAATTGGGCTGCTCATGAGGCACTCACAACGCGAATTGTATGCGAGTAAAAGCTCGTGTCACGCTCTGAACATGGCTTCTAGCAAGGAAAGTGCCGCGGTGCAGGCGGGTTCGCATCCGTTTGACTACTACTGGCGGCCCGGCGTGCCGCTGCGTCCCGCGCCGCCGCGGCTGAGGTTCGAACCGATGTGGACCTACACCCGTCGGCAGCTGTTCACGCCGTGGATGGACTTCCATGAGATACCCGAGCCAACGCCGTGGACCGACCTCTTCGTCGACCACCTCTGGCAGGGCGACGAGCTGATGGACGCGGTCGTCGCGCGATTTCGTGCGATGGGCATGGCCGACGGCCGCGCCATGCTGGACCAGGCGCTCGACCACGGCATCGACTCGGTGCCCAACGCGCCGGCGGAACTGGTCGCGTTGTTCGATCAGTTGGACAACCCGCCCGACTGGTACGACCCGCAGCAGTGGGAGGCCGGCCGGCGGTTGTGGGTCGACGCGTCCCTGGCCGGCAAGGTCGGCATGTTCGCCGGCGACACCTTCGGCACCTTCGTCGGGGATGAGGTCGCCTATGCCACCGGGCAGACGGGTCGATTCGTCAGCGACTTCTACCGCCGCAACCTGGAAACCCTGGCCTGGTTTCGGAATATGACGTACCCCGGCGCGCTGGAACGCTGGGCCGAACCGTTCAAAGACACCGTGCGGGTGCGGCTCATGCACTCGCAGGTGCGCGCTGGGCTGCGGCAGACCTGGGGTGACGAACAGTTCGCCCATCACGGCAATCCGATCTCCAATGCGATGATGATGAACGCGGCGATCAGCTTCGGCCTGCAGCCCCTGCTTATCGATCATGCGCACGGCCGCACCTGCAGCAGCGCGGATCTCGATGCGGCGCTGATGTATTGGGCCTACATCGCCCACGTCTTCGGCGTGGCGGAGGAACTCATCCCCAGGAATACCGCCCAGGCCATCGAAGCCATGGACTTCACGGTGGCGTATGCCGGTGGCCCGTCGGAGTGGACGGACACCATGGTCGGCGCCGCCATCGACGGCCAGAGCGCGGCCGGAAAGATCAAGCGCGCCTTGGCTACACCACTGTTCGGGCTGCTGGCCTACTACGGCGGTGACGATCTCGCCCACGCGATGGTGCGTGGCACGAGTCTGGCGGGCGTCAACCTCAGGCCCTGGATGGGAGTCTCGAAGGTGCTGGTCAACGCCAATGTGGGATTCCGGCGGCTGCTCGACCGCGTACCCGGTGCGACTGCGCGTGCGGCTGCGCGCGAAAGCGACCTCGCGCTGTGGGGCTCGATGTTGGCTGTCGCCCGGTTCGTGGCTGCTCGCAAGGGCATCCACGGGACGCCGTACGACCACCACAACGAGACCGCCGCTGCGGGCTGCCCGGTTCCGCATCAGGCGGCTGCGGGCTAGTGGCGGCATTCAACGTCGTCCTGCGCCGCAGCGGTCGCGTGGTCCGGGTACCACCAGATGAGTCGGTTCTGGAGGCGTTGCTCGGAGCGGGGGTCCGGGTGGACTCCATGTGCCACAACGGTTTGTGTGGGACGTGTCAGACCCGGGTGGTGTCCGGTCATGTCGACCATCGCGACAGCTTTCTCACCGACGAGGAGCGGACTGGAAACCAGTTCATGATGCTGTGCGTCTCCCGTGCGGTGGATGGCTCCGATATCGTGCTCGATCTCTAGCGCGCGGTTCAGGTCGTCACCATCTCGTCATCCAGCGCTAACCTACGCTACCGTAGGTTACGGTACCGTAGGTTTGTGTGAGGCTACGACCTGACGCCGACCACCGATGGAGGGATTGACCCATGGATACCCAGGCAGCTGTGCTGTACGAACTGGAGCCCGTCGTCGCGGAGAACCTCGACCGGCACCTGAAGATGTCGCGGGAATGGTTCCCGCACGACTACGTCCCATGGAGCCGTGGGCGGGACTTCGCGTTCCTCGGAGGCGAGGACTGGCAGCCGGAAGACTCGCCGCTGGACCCGGTCGCCAAGACGGCCCTGACGGTGAACCTGCTGACCGAGGACAACCTGCCGTCGTATCACCGCGAGATCGCCACCCGGTTCTCCCGCGACGGTGCCTGGGGCACCTGGATCGGGCAGTGGACGGCCGAGGAGGGCCGCCACAGCATTGCGCTGCGCGACTACCTCGTCGTCACCCGCGGCGTTGATCCCGTCGCGCTGGAACGGCTTCGCATGGAGCACACCGTCGCCGGCTACGACGCGGGCGACCGGAGCGCACTGTCGGTGCTCGCCTACGTGTCGTTCCAGGAACTGGCCACCCGCGTGTCGCATCGCAACACCGGCCGGGCGTCGGGCTGCCCGCTTGCCGACCAGCTCCTGGCCCGCATCGCGGCCGACGAGAACCTGCACATGGTCTTCTACCGCAACCTGATGACCGCGGCGTTGGACATCGCACCCGACGAAGCGATGGTCGCCATCCGGGGCGAGGTCATCAATTTCGCCATGCCGGGTCAGGGCATGACCGACTTCGCGAAGAACGCGCTCACCATCGCCAAGGCCGGCATCTACGACCTGCGCATCCACCACGACGACGTGCTCGTGCCGGTGCTGCGATTCTGGAACATCTTCGAGCGCAACGACTTCGGGCCTGCCGGTGAACGGGCGCGCGAGGAGATGATCGGGTTCCTCGGCATGCTCGACGAGCGGGCGCGGTTCTACGAGGAGAAGCGCAAACTGGCTGCCGTGGCCGGCTAGCCGCTAGCCCGGGAGCCGGATCACCTGGGCGGCGTAGGCCAGGCCCGCGCCGTACCCGAGCAGCAGGGCCAGGCTGCCGGGCTTCGCCTCGCCGGTGTCCAAGAGGGTGTACATCGCCAGCGGAATTGAGGCGGCCGACGTGTTGCCGGCGTCTTGGATGTCTTGGGCTACAACGGTTTCCGGACTCAGTCCCAGGCCCTTGGTGAGCAGCTCGTTGATTCGGCCGTTGGCCTGATGGGGGATGAACACGTCGATGTCGTCGACCGTCAGGCCTGCGGCGGCGATGGCGCGCTTGCCGACGTCGACCATCTGGAAGGCGGCCCACCGGAAGACGGTCTGCCCTTCCATGCGCAGGAAAGGCCTTGGGCCGGCGGGGTTCTCGGTGTAGTCGATCCAGCTGAGATCCTGCACGATGGCGTTGGACTGCTCGCCGTCGCTACCGGCAACGGTCGGTCCGATGCCCTGTTCCTCGGTCGGGCCCACCACGACCGCGGCAGCGCCGTCGGCGAAGATGAAGGCATTGCTGCGGTCGGTCATGTCGATGGCGTCGGACAGCTTCTCAGAACCGACGACCAGGATGCGGCGCGCGCTGCCAGACCGGATCATGTCCGCGGCCACCCCCAGCGCGTAGCCGAAACCCGCACAGCCCGCGGCGATGTCGAAAGCTGGAATGCCCTGTGCGCCAATCTCTGTGGCGACCTGGGGCCCGCACGGCGGGGTGTTGCGAAAGTTGGTGCTGGTGGCGACGATAACGGCGTCGATGTCCGAACCGGACAGCTCCGCTGCGGCACAGGCGCGCCGGCCCGCTTCGCACGCCATCGAGACCGCGGACTCGTCCGGGCCGGCGAACCGGCGGTTCTTGATGCCCGTCCGGGAGTAGATCCATTCGTCCGACGAATCGATGGTCTCGCAGATTTCGTCGTTGGTGACGACGCGGCCGGGGCGGTAGGCCGCCACGCTCAGCAGGCCGACGTTCTGTGCGCCGCTGCGCGTATGGATATGTGTCACTTGTTGTTTCCTGTCGGACGGGGGAGGGTCAGCGCCCAGCCGGGTCGAGCCCGAGCGACATGCCGGCCAGTCCGCGCTTGCGGCTGGACAGTTTGTCGGCGATGCCGCGCAACGCGGCGCCGGCGGCGGTGTCCGGACCGGACAACACCAGGGGCACGCCGGTGTCGCCGGCGGTCACGAGCTGCGGGTCCAACGGGACCTGGCCCAGCAGCGGAACCTCGGCACCGACTGTGCGCGTGAGGCTTTCGGCGACCTGTGCGCCACCGCCCTCGCCGAACAGCTGCATCGTGGTGCCGTCGGGCAGGGTCAGTCCGGACATGTTCTCGACCACGCCGACTATGCGCTGGCGGGTCTGCACTGCGATGGCGCCGGCGCGCTCGGCGACCTCGGCGGCGGCCATCTGCGGTGTGGTGACGACGAGAATCTCGGCACCGGGGATCAGCTGCGCCACCGAGATGGCGATGTCACCGGTGCCGGGCGGCAGGTCGAGCAGCAGCACGTCGAGGTCACCCCAGTAGACGTCGGCCAGGAACTGCTGCAGTGCGCGGTGCAGCATCGGCCCGCGCCACACCACGGGGGTGTTGCCCTGGGTGAACATCGCGATGGAGATGACCTTCACATCGTGCGAAACCGGCGGCAGGATCATCGAATCCACCTGGGTGGGCCGGTCCTGCACGCCCATCATCCGCGGCACCGAGTGGCCGTAGATGTCGGCGTCCAGTAGGCCGACCGACAGGCCTTTGGCGGCCAGCGCGGCCGCCAGGTTCACTGTCACGCTGGACTTGCCGACGCCGCCCTTGCCCGACGCCACGGCATACACCCGGGTGAGCGAGCCGGGCTGCGAGAACGGGATGACCGGTTCCTTGTCGTCGCCGCGCAGTTGCTTGCGCAGTTCGGCGCGCTGCTCGTCGTTCATCACGTCGAGGGTCACCTTGACGGCGCCGGTGCCCGGCACGTCGGTGACGGCCGCGGTGACCCGATCGGTGATCTCGGTCTTCTTCGGGCAGGCCGACGTGGTCAGGTAGATCTCGACATGAACGCTATGGTCGGCGCCGACCGTAACGTCCTTGACCATGCCGACCTCGGTGATCGGACGGCGCAGTTCAGGGTCGACAACTTTGCCCAGTGCGGCGCGCACGGCGGCATTCAGCTCAGCAGACATCAGCGGCGAGTCTATAACTGCCGGTCAGCGCACCGACAATTGGTCACGGCAGCTACGGAGTCGCAGGCGGCGGCGGACCCATGGCATCCGCGGGCAGCGGGCCGGCGGGAGCCGGTGCGGCCGGGATCGCCGCGGGTCCGGGAGCTGGGCCCGGTGCGGCGCCGACCGGGCCGGTGGCCGGGGTTCCGACGATCACTGCGGTGATCGGAATGGGGCCCGCGGGAGCCGGTGCAGGTGCGACGGGCGCAGGCGCAGGAGCGAGCGGAGCCGGCGGCAGCTGGAACGGCGGCAGGTTGAACGGGTTCGGCGGTGCGTCCAGGGCCGGTCCGTCCAGAGCGGGAATGGGCGCGGCGCTCGGCGCGGGCCCACCCTGCAGGCAGAACACCGCGCAGTTCTGCTTCGGTTCGGCCGGTCCCGGCAGCGGACCCGTGCGCCCCATCTGCAGCGCGGGCGTCAACGCCAGCGGGTCGTCGGACGGTAGCCCCATGGCGTTGATCGGCAGCCCCGGCCCGAGGCCCTCTGGGTTGTCCAGATGCTGGTCGCCGATGGCGGGCGGCGGCCCGACGATGGGCGGCAGGTCGACCGGTGCGATGCCGGTGACGTAGGCCTTGGCCCAGCCGAGCACGTTTTGCGCGTAGGGCATCGAGTTGTTGTAGCGCAGGATCGCGGTCAGTACCTGGGACGGATCACGCAGGTTGAGGCCTCCGCTGCACAGGTAGCGGGCCGCGGCCAGGGAGGCGTCGTAGACGTTCTGCACATCGGGCTTGCCGTCGCCGATGGCGTCGGCGGCGTACCTGGCCCACGTGCCGGGCAGGAACTGCATGGGGCCCAGTGCCCGGGCGTAGGTGACCCGGCCGGCCGAGATGCTCTGGACGATGACCTCGTTGCCGGCCAACGTGCCGTCGAGGACGGGCCCGAGGATCGGGGTGAGTGCGGTGCCACGGGCATCGGTGGCGCCGCTGTTGGCGTGCCCGGACTCGATGCGGCCGATACCGGCCAGCAGGTTCCAGCTGATGCCGCAGCCAGGCGCGTTGGTCGCCATGATCTTTTCGGCGGTGCGGTAGGCGTTCAGCGCGATCGGCGGGATTCGTAGCCCACCGGGGGCCATCACCAGCGACGCCGGCGGCGGCGACAGGGCGGTGGTCGGGTCCATGTGCAGGGCGCGGGGCATCTGGTCGGACGCCACGACCGTCATGCCGGCCCGGTCACGCGGCCCGGGGGTGGTGGGCGTGACGGCCGCCAGCGGCGTCACGCCCGTGGTGGCGCTGTTATGTAGTGTCGTTTGCCGAGTCGGCGCCGAACCGCCGACGGCAAGCATCAGCACGAGCGGCGCGACGACCGCGACGCCGGCCAGTGGGCGGCGCAGTGCCGTGGCAATCCGTCGGCGACGGCCGGGGACGGCCGCGTCGAGCAGTTCGGGCTCGTCGGCTACGGCGGCGTCGTAATCGTGAATGGGGTCGTCCTGGGCAGGCGCAGCGTTGTCCGCGGATTCTGCGGTGTCGCCCCCGATGTGCACTAAGCCATCCTATGAAAGTGGATTACCGGAGTGACCCCGGTGACATATGTTGTGACCCAAGTCACCATACCTACTCCGCGGGCGGTTGGCGGAGCAATGTTTCCGTCGAATGGAAACTCTTATCCGCGTCCACCGTGGAGTCGGGTGCGGGAGCGCCGAGGGCGGCGTTTTCCTCGACCGGCGGCCGTGATTTTCCGGCCTTCCGTTTGCCGGACCCGCCCTTGCCGCCGTTCTGCTGAGCAATCAACGTGCGCAGCTCGTCGAGTTCGCGGCGGAGGTAGTCGCGGGTGGCCACCTCACCGACGGCCAGGCGGAGCGCCGCCAGTTCGCGGGCCAGGAATTCGGTGTCGGCCTTGGTCTGGGCCGCCCGCCGGCGGTCCTCTTCGAGCGCCACGCGGTCCCGGTTCTCCTGGCGGTTCTGCGCCAGCAGGATCAGCGGTGCGGCATACGCGGCCTGCGTCGAGAACGCCAGGTTCAGCAGGATGAACGGGTACGGGTCGAACTGCAGGCTGATCGCGATGAGGTTGAACGCGATCCAGATGATCACGATCACGGTCTGGATCAGCAAGTACTTGCCGGTGCCCAGGAATCGGGCGATCGACTCGCTGAACTTACCGACCGCCTCGACGTCGACCCGCGGCGTGAACCGGAAGCGGGACGTGCGCGGAATGTCCAGGCGCTGCCGTGCCGAAGGCTCGCTCACCGGTTGGCTCCAGAAATCTTGTCAGTAATGGCCTGCGTCGAGCCTGGCCCTGGTTCGTCGGCGCTGCGCCAACCGGCAGGCAGCAGGTGGTCGAGCAGGTCGTCGACGGTGACGGCGCCCAGCAGGTGATTCTCGTCGTCGACCACCGGCGCGGACACCAGGTTGTAGGCGGCGAAGTAGCGCGTCACCTCGGCCAGGGAGCTGGCCGGGGACAGCACGGGAAGGTCGGTGTCGATGATGCCTCCCACCTGGGAAGCCGGTGGCTCGCGCAGTAGCCGCTGGGTATGTACCAGACCCAGGTAGCGCCCGGTCGGCGTCGCGGTCGGCGGACGGGCGACGAACGTCATGGACGCCAGCGCCGACGTCAAGTCCGGGTCACGGACGCGCGCCAGCGCTTCGGCAACCGTGGTGTCCGGGGTGAGGACGACGGGCTCGGGCGTCATCAGACCACCGGCGGTGTCGGGGGAGTGCTGCAGCAGTCGGCGGACGGGCTCCGAGTCCTCGGGATCCATCTCGTCGAGCAGAACCGCGGCGCGGGTGGCACCGAGCTCGCCGAGGAGGTCGGCGGCGTCGTCGGGGTCCATCTCTTCCAGCACGTCCGCGGCGCGTTCGGTGCCCAGCTGGTTGAGCAGCTCTGCCTGTTCGGGCTCGGAGAGCTCCTGCAGGATGTCGGCCAGGCGGTCGTCATCGAGGGCCCGGACCACTTCGTGACGCCGTTTGGCCGGCAGATCGCGCAGCGCGTCGGCGACCTCGACGGGGCGTTGACCGTCGAACTGTTCCAGCAGTTGCGCCACACCTTGATCCGGCAGCGCGAGCGCCGACGGCGTCAGTCCGGAGACATGCTGCCACTCCACCACGTGGACCGTCGTGCGCCGGCCGAGACGGCGTTGGTTGCGCACCGCGACGCGGGTCACGACCCAATCGCGCGTGCGGGTTTGTTCGATGGCGAGGTCGACCACCACTACGTCGACACCGGCGAGTTGTTCGAGCTCCGGGTCGGTGACGCGGACTCGGGTGTCCAGCACCTGTCCGAGGACCAGGGCCTCACCGGGACGCTGCTCGAACCGGCGCAGCGAAATCGTCGCACCCGTGAGGGTGACGGAGTTGTGCTCGATCGAGGTCACCCGCAGGATCGGGACGAAAATCCTTCGGCGCGAGATCAACTCGACGACCAATCCCAGGACCCGCGGTTGCTGGCGGACGACGCCCATGCTCACGACCACGTCGCGCACTCGGCCGACCGACTCTCCGTCGGGGCCCAGCACAACCAAACCAGCGAGTCTGGCCACGTAGACCCTGTTGACCGCCACCATGCATCACAGGGTAGAGAGTGTGGTCGTGGAGAACCTGTATCGGCCCCGCCGTACCTGCCTGTCGGTTCCGGGCAGCAGCGACAAGATGATCGCCAAGGCCAAGACGTTGCCGGCCGATCAGGTGTTCCTGGACCTCGAGGATGCGGTGGCGGCCGACGCGAAGGCCGCGGCGCGGACGCGGGTGGCGCAGGCGTTGTGTGAGCCGGGTTGGGCGGGCCAGCTGCGCGGGTTGCGGGTCAATGACTGGACCACGCCGTGGACACACGCCGACGTGATCGAGGTGGTCGGCGCCGTGGCGCGCGGCGGCGGCGTGCTGGACGTCATCGTGCTGCCGAAGGTCAGCGACGTCTCGCACGTGCAGGCCCTCGACCTGTTGCTGACCCAGCTGGAGCGCACCCACGGGCTGCCCGTCGGCGCCATCGGCATCGAGGCCCAGATCGAGGACGCCAAGGGGCTCGTCAACGCCGATGCCATCGCCGGCGGGCCGCGCGTGCAGGCGCTGATCTTCGGGCCGGGCGATCTGATGGCCAGCCTGAACATGCGCACGCTCGTCGTCGGTGAGCAGCCCGTCGGCTACGGCGTCGGCGACGCCTATCACCACGTGCTGATGACGATCCTGGTGGCGGCGCGGGCGCACGGCATCAACGCCATCGACGGTCCGTATTTCAAGGTGAAGGACACCGAGGCGTTCAGGCGCGTCGCTGGGCAGACCGCGGCGCTCGGGTACGACGGCAAGTGGGTTCTGCACCCCGATCAGATCGCCGCCGGAAACGAGATCTTCAGTCCGCGCCAGGCCGACTATGACCATGCGGAGCTGATCCTCGAGGCCTACGAATGGCATACCTCGCAGGCGGGCGGCGCCCGCGGCGCGGTGCTGCTCGGCGACGAGATGATCGATGAGGCCAGCCGCAAGATGGCGCTGGTGATCGCGGGCAAGGGTCGGGCCGCCGGGATGACACGCACCGGCGAGCGGTTCAGCCCGCCTGCGTGACCTGTCGCGCGAGCTAGGCGCCGAGGACCAGGACGACGAGGAACAGGTTCAGGAGAAACGCCAGGGCGCCGCACACGATGCCGGTCAGGGCCAATACGCTGCCGCGGGTACCGCTGCCGGGGATGCGCTCGTAGGCGACGACGCCGAGCCCGACGCCGATGAGCGCGAGGGGTCCGACCACCACGCCCGCCAGTGCGCACACGACCGAGCCGACCGCCAGTCGATTGACGCGAGCACCGATCACAAGTTCGGGTCTTGGTGAATCGCCCAGTCGTAGAACAGCGCGAAGCCGAGCAAGCCGACAACGATGGTCACGGCGCCGATCGCGATGCCCGCGATCGCCATGGTTCGGCCGTTGGTCCGTGGCCGGCCCCTGCTCTGCATCAGGGCAACGATGCCGAGGATGATGCCCAGCAGCGATCCGATGGGACCGATGAAGCACATGAAGTAGAGCGGAATCGCGACCAGTGAACACACCAGGGATCCGATGGCCATGCCGTCGTTCGACGGCGGTGACGGGTACGACGAGTACAGCGGGGGCGGCAGGAAGCCGGCCGGCGGCGGGTATCCCGGCGGCGCCATCCCCGGCGGTGGACCGTACGGCCCCGCGGGCGGGGCGCCGTAGAAGCCGGGTGGCGGCGGCCCGGGCGGCCCGGGGAAGGGGCTTGCCGGCGGGGCGGGCTGTGGCGCGGGGGCGGCCGGACCCTGCTGCCACGGCGCGGAGGTGGGTCCGGGTTGTTCTATTGCCGGGTACTCGTACACCGGGTAGTCGCTCGTCGCCTCGGCATCGGAACCAGGCAGCGAGGGCACCGGACCGGCCGGCCGCGACGGATCCCAGGAGGGTTGCCCCGACGCCCCGCCCGGACTTGTCATGCCGACCAACCTAGCGCACGAGTTCATGGCATCGTGGTAGCCGAAGCGCGTTCCGAGGTGAGTGACAGGAGACCAGGGGCATGACGAATCCGCTGCAGCCCGACCGGACCCCGGGCCCGGGTGGACAGCCCGGATTACCGACGCCGCCGAAGGGCTGGCCCATCGGGTCGTACCCGACCTACGCCGAGGCGCAGCGCGCCGTCGATTACCTGTCAGACCAAGAGTTTCCGGTGCAACACGTGACCATCGTGGGCGTCGACCTGATGCAGGTCGAGCGGGTCACCGGGCGGCTCACCTGGCCGCGGGTGCTGGGCGGCGGAATCCTGACCGGTGCGTGGCTGGGTCTGTTCATCGGGTTGGTTCTCGGGCTGTTCGGCACCAACGCGTGGGGGTCGCTGCTCACCGGCCTCATCGCCGGCATCTTCTTCGGCCTGATCACCTCGGGCGTGCAGTACGCGATGTCCCGTGGCACAAGGGATTTCAGTTCCACCATGCAGCTGGTCGCGGGACGCTACGACGTACTGTGCGATCCGGTGTGCGCCGAACAGGGCCGTGATCTGCTGGGGCGCCTGTCGCTGTAAGCCGCCGACCGACCTGTCGCGTGACCGGCTCCTGACGTCCCCGCGGGGTCCATGATCCGCTCCTGACGTCGCCGCCGGGGCCCATGATCCGCTCCTGACGTCGCCGCCGGGGCCCATGATCCGCTCCTGACGTCGCCGGATATGTTGCACCGGACACCCGCTGCGCTCTACGGTTTGCGCGCGGGAGGTTCTCGTGAGACAGGAGGCGTCCGTGGTGCGCGCGGGAAAGCTGCGGGCTGCGCTGGCAGCAGGTGCGGCGGCGTGCACGGCCGCCACGTTGGTCTCCGCCTGCGGTTCCGGTGAAAACGGCACGGTCGTCAATGTCTATACCTCGGCCAATGAGATGGGGACGTTCTCGGCCTTGGCCAAGCGCTGCAACGCCGAACTCGGCGGCCGCTTCAGCATCAAGCAGATCAGCCTGCCCAAGGGCGCCGACGATCAGCGGCTGCAACTGGCCCGCCGACTGACGGGCAACGACAAGAGCCTCGACATCATGGGCCTGGACGTGGTGTGGACCGCCGAGTTCGCCGAAGCGGGCTGGGTCGTGCCGCTGGCCGACGACCCGGCCGGAAAAGCCGAAGCCGACGCCGCCGACGACACCCTGCCGGGACCGCTGAAGACGGCGCAGTGGAAAGGTCGGCTGTACGCCGCACCCATCACCACCAACACCCAGATGCTCTGGTACCGCGCCGATCTGATGCCCGAGCCGCCGGCCACGTGGGACGACATGGTGGCGCAGGCGACGCGGCTGCACGCCGCCGGGGGACCCAGCTGGATCGCCGTGCAGGCCAAGCAGTACGAGGGCCTGGTGGTTTGGTTCAACACCCTGCTGACCAGTGCGGGCGGCAGCGTGCTGTCCGACGACGGCAAGACCGTCACCTTGACCGATACCCCGGAGCATCGGGCCGCGACCGTCAGGGCGCTGCAGGTCATCAAGTCGGTGGCCACCGCACCCGGCGCCGACCCGTCGATCACCCAGACCGACGAGGGGACGGCGCGGCTGGCTCTGGAGCAGGGCAAGGCCGCGCTCGAGGTGAACTGGCCGTTCGTGCTGCCGTCGCTGCTGGAGAACGCGGTCAAGGGCGGCGTGCCGTTCCTGCCGTTGAACGAGCGCGCCGATCTCAAGAGCGCCATCAACGATGTCGGCACCTTCGCCCCCGATGATGCGCAGTTCAACACCGCTTACGACGAGAGCAAGAAGGTGTTCGGCTTCGCGGATTACCCGTCTGTGCAACCCGGGGTGCCGGCCAAGGTCACCATCGGTGGGCTGAATCTTGCTGTGGGCAAGGACAGTACGCACAAGGCCGAGGCGTTCGAGGCCATCCGGTGCATGCGCAGCGCGGCCAACCAGGAGTACACGTCGGTGGAGGGCGGCCTGCCCGCGGTCCGTGCGTCGCTCTATGACGAGCCCAAGTTCCAGGCCAAATATCCGCAGTACGCGGTGATCCGCCGCCAGCTCGCCGATGCCGCGGTGCGGCCGGCCACGCCGCAGTACCAGGCTGTCTCGACACGGATTTCGGCGACGCTGGCGCCGATCACCAAGATCGACCCGCAGAGCACCGCCGACAAGCTGACCGCCGAGGTGCAACAGGCGATCGACGGCAAGGGGCTGATCCCGTGAGCGAGGGAGCGAACACACCAGCGCCGGTCCGTACCAACAACTCCGAGCGGCGCCTCGCCTACTCGCTGATCGCCCCCGCGGTACTCGTGATGCTGGCGGTGGCCGCCTACCCCGTCGGCTACGCGGTGTGGCTGAGCCTGCACCGGGACAACCTCGCGGCGCCGGGGGAAACCCGGTTCGTGGGGCTGGACAACTACGCGACGATTCTCACCGACCACTACTGGTGGACGGCCTTCGTGGTCACTCTCGGCATCACGGTGGTGTCGGTGGCCATCGAGTTCGCGCTCGGCATGGCGCTGGCCGTGGTGATGCACCGCACCATGTTCGGCAGCTCCGTGGTGCGCACCGCCATCCTCATTCCGTACGGCATCGTGACCGTAGCCGCTTCTTACAGTTGGTATTACGCGTGGACGCCGGGCACCGGATACCTTGCGAATCTGTTGCCCACCGGCAGTGCGCCGCTGACCGAGCAGTTGCCGTCGCTGGCCATCGTGGTGCTCGCCGAGGTGTGGAAGACCACGCCGTTCATGTCGCTGCTGCTGTTGGCCGGGCTGGTGCTGGTGCCTCAGGAGCTGCTCGACGCCGCCCAGATGGACGGCGCGGGCCGCTGGCATCGATTCGCCAAAGTGACTCTGCCGCTGATGAAGCCGGCGATCCTGGTGGCACTGCTGTTCCGGACCCTGGACGCGTTCCGCATCTTCGACAACATCTATGTGCTCACGGGCGGCACCAACAACACTGGCTCGGTGTCGATCCTGGGGTACGACAACCTGTTCAAGGCGTTCAACATCGGCCTGGGCTCGGCGATCAGCGTGCTGATCTTCGCGACCGTCGCGATCATCGCGTTCATCTACATCAAGATCTTCGGTGCCGCGGCGCCCGGTGCGGAAGCCGAGGTGCGCTGACATGAGCGGACAGCGAAGTGGCGGCCGGCTGGCCGGCTGGGGTGTGGTCAACATCCTGGTGGTGGTCTATGCGCTGCTGCCGGTGCTCTGGATTTTGTCGCTGTCACTCAAGCCGACCTCAACGGTCAAGGACGGCAACCTGATTCCGCGTCAGGTCACGTTCGACAACTACAAGGGCATCTTCACCGGCGGCGGCTTCGGCTCGGCACTGATCAACTCGATCGGTATCGGGCTGATCACCACGGTCATCGCGGTGACGATCGGTGGCATGGCCGCCTATGCCGTGGCCCGCCTGGACTTTCCGGGCAAGCGTATGCTGGTCGGCTTGGCGTTGCTGATCTCGATGTTCCCCCAGATCTCGCTCGTGACACCGCTGTTCAACATCGAGCGCACCGTCGGGCTGTTCGACACCTGGCCGGGCCTGATCCTGCCGTACATCACTTTCGCGCTGCCCCTGGCGATCTACACGCTGTCGGCGTTCTTCCGGGAAATCCCTTGGGATTTGGAGAAGGCCGCCAAGATGGACGGCGCCACGCCGGGGCAGGCCTTCCGGAGGGTGATCGCCCCGCTGGCCGCCCCCGGCATCGTCACCGCGGCCATTCTGGTGTTCATCTTCGCCTGGAACGACCTGCTGCTGGCGTTGTCGCTGACGGCCACACCGCGGGCCATCACGGCGCCGGTGGCGATCGCGAACTTCACGGGCAGTTCGCAATTCGAGGAACCGACCGGGTCCATCGCCGCCGGGGCGATGGTCATCACGGTGCCCATCATCATCTTTGTTCTGATCTTCCAACGACGGATCGTCGCGGGCCTGACGTCCGGTGCGGTGAAGGGGTAGTTCATGGCCGAAATCGTTTTGGACCACGTCACCAAGAGTTACACCGGTGGGGCGACGGCCGTACAGGACCTGTCGCTCACCATCGCCGACGGTGAGTTCCTGATCCTGGTCGGGCCCTCGGGGTGCGGAAAGTCGACGACGCTCAACATGATTGCCGGGCTGGAGGACATCAGCTCGGGAGAGCTGCGCATCGGTGGCGAACGGGTCAACGAGAAGGAGCCCCGGGACCGCGACATCGCGATGGTGTTCCAGTCCTACGCGCTGTACCCGCACATGACGGTGCGGCAGAACATCGCGTTCCCGCTCACGCTCGCCAAGATGCCGAAGGCCGACATCGCGGCCAAGGTCGAGGAGACCGCGAAAATCCTTGACCTGACGCCCCTTCTGGACCGCAAGCCCGCCCAGCTGTCCGGCGGCCAGCGGCAGCGGGTGGCGATGGGGCGCGCCATCGTGCGCAGCCCCAAGGCCTTCCTGATGGACGAGCCGCTGTCCAACCTGGACGCCAAGCTGCGGGTGCAGATGCGCACGGAGATCGCCCGGCTTCAGGCCCGGCTGGGCACCACCACCGTTTACGTCACGCACGACCAGACCGAGGCGATGACCCTCGGGGACCGCGTTGTCGTGATGAGCGGCGGTGTGGCGCATCAGATCGGTACTCCAGACGAGCTGTACAACGAGCCGGCGAACCTGTTCGTCGCCGGCTTCATCGGGTCCCCGTCTATGAACTTCTTCCCGGCGACCCGTACGGACGTCGGGGTGCAGTTGCCGTTCGGCGAAGTCACCTTGAGCGACGAGGCCCGGGCAGCGCTGGACCGGCACCGGCCGTCGGCCGACCTGATCGCGGGCGTGCGCCCCGAGCAGTTCGACGACGCTTCGGTGATCGACGCGTATGCGCGCATCCAGTCGTTGACCTTCGAGGTCGATGCCGAGTTGGTGGAATCGCTCGGCGCGGACAAGTATGTGCACTTCCGGCTCGAAGGCGCCGGTGCGCAGGCGGCCCAGCTGGACCAGTTGGCCGATGACACCGCCGACGCCGGGTCGGGCGAAAATACCTATGTGGCACGGGTTTCGACCAAGTCGGCGGCGACGGCGGGGAGCCGCGTCGAGCTTGCCCTCGACACGTCCAAACTGACCCTGTTCGATCCGGCCACGGGTCGCAACCTGTCCTTGCCGCAGTGACTGACGTCCTCGGAGCGGTAAGAGCCCAGCTGGCAACGTATTTCGCCGGCCGCGGCAGCACCGCCGAACCGGTGGGTGCCAGCGTCACTTTCCTGGGCGCCGACCCCATCGAGGTGCTGCGCTACGGCCCGACCGACGGGGACGTGTATCACTATGCGTCGCTGGGCTGTTCGCGCCATCCCATGACCGATCCGATGGACATGGTGGCGGACGGGGTCAGCGGCCCGCGGGCGGAGGCGGTGCTGTCCCTGCGTGGCCCCACCCCGACGGCGCTGGCCCGCTCGATCGCGGTACTGGCATCGGCGCCCACCGTCGAAGGACTGATCCTGGAACCGGATGCGCTGATCGATCTGCAACAGCCACTCTGGCAGGGGGCGGCATTCACCGCATTCCTGTTGGGCGCCAGCGATGTCGGCGAGGTCGAGCTGCCCGCGCCGTATCAGCCGGTGCGGATCCTGAGCGCCACCCCCATCACCGCGACCGAGGCCGCGTGGGTGCGGCTCAAGGGCGCCGATGCCATGCGTGAGGCGTGGCAGCAGGACGGCGTCGACGTCCTCGATCAGCGACGCCGGGCCGCCGAACCCAGCTGACCGGAGTGCCCCTCAGTACAAATTATTGGGGCAACGTGTTTTACGAAAGATACCGCTCAGTCCCGCGTTGTCGGCCGTTCACGCACGCTACAGCCAATGATTACGCCGGAAGGTCCGGTACAGCCCCGTGCACACCGTCACCATGACGGCCAGCACCAGGAAATATCCGTAGTGCCAATGTAATTCGGGCATGTTGTCGAAGTTCATGCCATAGATGCCGGCGATCATGGTGGGCACAGCGGCAATGGCGACCCATGCCGAGATCTTGCGCATATCCGCGTTCTGTTCCATCCCGACCTTGCCCAGTGCCGCACTGACCAGGGAGCTCAGCAGGTCGTCGAAGCTTTTGATCCGCTCCGCGGCCTGGCTGTTGTGGTCATTCACGTCGCGGATGTAGCGGCGGACCTCTTTCGAGATGAGGTCGTTGTGGTCGGACAACAGCCGCTGCAGCGCCATCGTCAGCGGATTCACCGAATGCCGTAGTTCGACGACCTCACGCTTGAGCAGGTAGATGCTCTCCATGTCGGTCTGAGTATGGGGCGAGAAAACGGTCTGCTCGATGGCGTCGATGTCCTTCTCGACCAGCGCGGTGACGTCGAGATAACTGTCCACGACGTGGTCGGCGATGGCGTGCATCACGGCGTACGGCCCGAGTTTGAGAACGCCGGGTGACTCGTCCAACCGGTGCCGCACCCCGGCCAGGCCGCTGTGCTCGCCATGCCGCACGGTGACCACGAAGTCCGGCCCGACGAACACCATGATCTCGCCGGTCTCGACGATCTCACGGGCATTGGCCACCGACTCGTGCGCGACGTAGCTGACCGTCTTGAGCACCAGGAACAGCGTTTCGTCGTACCGCTCCAGCTTGGGTCGCTGATGCGCACACACTGCGTCCTCGACGGCGAGTTCGTGCAGGCTGAACACGTCGGCTAAGGCCTGCATCTGATGCTGATCGGGCTCGTGCAACCCGATCCACACGAACGCTTCAAGCCCGGCCGCGCGCAACTCCTGCACCTTCGCCACCGCGGCGCCGTGGGTGTATTTGCCGGGCAGGCGTTCGCCCATGGAGTAGACGCCGCAATCCACCGTGGCACGCGCCACCGGCACGTGGATGGAACTGGCATCCGGGCCGGTAGATGCCTTTTTCGGGGTGGGGCGGAAGTTCGATGGTTGGAGTGCGCGAAACGAGGGCATGCGGCTGATCTCCCGTGGGCGGACTTTCTGGACCAATAGACCAGTCGCAAATGCTACGCGGAACCCGCGAGTAACAATTGAGTGAAGTAGCCTGACGCGGTGTCAGATAAGTCAGGCGCTGTGCGCACACCCCAGGTGGTCGTTGACGACGCGGAGATTTTCGCCGCCCACGAAGGGGGCAAGCTCTCCGTAGCCCTCAATGAGCCGCTGGATACCCAGCGCGCGTTGTCGATCGCCTACACGCCGGGCGTCGCCCAGGTCAGCCGCGCCATCGCAGCCGACGCGACCCTGGCCAAGAAGTACACCTGGGCCAACCGCCTGGTCGCCGTCGTCAGCGACGGCAGCGCCGTGCTCGGCCTCGGCGACATCGGCCCGGCAGCCTCCCTGCCGGTCATGGAGGGCAAGAGCGCCCTGTTCAAGACCTTCGGCGGTCTGGATTCCATCCCGATCGTGCTGGACACCAAAGACCCCGACGAGATCGTGGAGACCCTGATCCGCCTGCGTCCGACGTTCGGCGCCGTCAACCTGGAAGACATCTCCGCTCCGCGATGTTTCGAGATCGAGCGCCGCGTCATCGAGGCGCTGGACTGCCCCGTCATGCACGACGACCAGCACGGCACCGCCATCGTGGTGCTCGCCGCACTGATGGGCGCCACCAAGGTGCTCGAGCGCGACATGCACAACCTCAAGGTCGTGGTGTCCGGCGCCGGTGCCGCCGGCGTGGCGTGCACGAAGATCATGCTCGAGAGCGGCATCCGGGACATCATCGTGCTCGACAGCAAGGGCATCGTGCACTCGGATCGCGGCGACCTCAACTCCTTCAAGGCGATGCTGGCCGAGCGCACCAACCCGCGGGGCATCACCGGCGGTGTCGCCGAGGCCCTCAAGGACGCTGACGTCTTCCTCGGGGTGTCGGCCGGCGTGGTGCCAGAGGAATTCATCGCCACGATGGCGCCGGGCGCCATCGTCTTCGCGCTGTCGAACCCGGACCCGGAGATCCACCCGGACGCCGCTCGCAAGTACGCGGCGGTTGTCGCCACCGGGCGCAGTGACTTCCCGAACCAGATCAACAACGTGTTGGCGTTCCCCGGCGTGTTCCGCGGAGCCCTGGACGCCGGCGCCCGCCGCATCACCGAGGAGATGAAAGTGGCTGCCGCGGAAGCCATCTTCTCGGTCGTCGGCGACGATCTGTCGGTCGACTACATCGTGCCCAGCGCGCTCGACCCACGCGTGGGTCCGGCCGTGGCGGCCGCAGTGGCCGCCGCGTCGCAAGCCTGAGCACCGTGAGCCGCAGGGTCGCGGCGGGCAGTGTGGCGCTGGCTGCACTGCTCACCGCGACGACGGCGGGTTGCAGCACCGGGCAGTCGGTGCCGGGACCTCCGGCGGTGACCGTCGGTGCCGCGCCGACCAGCGAGTCGAAACTGCTGGCCCATCTGTACTCGGCGGCGCTGGGATACTTCGGTATCCCGACCCGCGTGCATCTGGTCCCGGATCCCGTTGCGGCCCTGGACTCCGCCGATGTCACAGTGGCACCTGGGCTGACCGGTGACCTGCTGGCCCGGTTCGTCCCGCACGCTACGGCGAGGGCCGACGAGCAGGTGTACCGGTCGATGATCTCCGCGTTGCCCGAAGGCGTCGCCGCGGCCGACTACACCGCGTCGGCGCAGGACAAGCCGGCCGCCGCGGTCACCGCGGCCACCGCAGACCGTTGGGGCACAAAGGATGTCGCGGCGCTACCGAGCCATTGCGGCGGATTGTCCGTCGGCGTGGTGACGGGTGACGCCCACCCGGCTCGGGTCGGGGACTGCGTCTTGCCGGCAGCTCGTGAATTCAAGGACGCTGCAAGCCTTTTCGCGGCGCTGACGGCCGGTACGGTGGCGGTGGCCTGGACCTCGACGGCGGCGCCTGCGGTACCGCCGGGTGTCACGGTGCTGACCGACCGGACGGCACTGATCCGTGCCGAGAACGTGGTGCCGCTCTACCGGCGCAATGTCCTCGGTGAACAACAGGTGTTGGCGCTCAACGGGATTGCCGGCGAACTCGATACCGCGACGCTGACCGACATGATCGGTCAGGTCGAGAAGGGTGCCGATCCGGCGGCCGTGGCGGGTGCGTGGCTGGCCCAGCACCCGCTGGACCACTAGCCGAGCTTCGGCAGGACCCGTCCTGCGATGGCCGCGAACAGCCCCTGGTAGGCGCCCGACCCGGTGATCCGGACGATCACGTCGACGATCTTGGCGTCCGGTCCGACCAGCACCCGGGCGTGGCCCTTGCGGACCGCCTCGAGAATGATCTGCGCGGCCCGTTCCGGGGTGGTCAGGGCCGCTCGGTCGAACAGCTTGTTCAGGCCCGCGGAGTCGATGTCGGCCGCGGCGGTGGAGTTGCGCACGATGTTGGTCTTGATGCCCCCGGGGTGCACCGTGGTGACCTTGACGGGGTGGCCGGCCAGCTTCATCTCCTGGCGCAGCGCCTCGGTGAACCCGCGCACCGCGAATTTGGCTGCGTTGTAAGCGGATTGGCTGGGCACCGCGAACAGGCCGAAGATGCTCGAGACGTTGACGACGTGCCCGTCGCCGGAGGCGATGAGGTGCGGCAGGAAGACCTTGGTGCCGTTCACGACGCCCCAGAAGTCGACGTCCATGACGCGCTCGATGTCCTTGAACTGGCTGACCTCGAGATCACCGGTGAAGGCGATTCCGGCGTTGTTGTAGATCTGGTTGACCTTGCCGAAGTGCTTGACCACCTCGTCGGCGTAGAGCTCGAAGGCCTCCCGCTCCGCGACGTTGAGGCGGTCGGCCTTCACCGGGGCGCCGATGGCCTTCACCTGTTCCTCGGTCTTGGCCAGGCCCTCGGTGTCGATGTCGCTGATCGCCAGCGACGCACCCGAGCGCGCCAGTTCGATGGCCAGCGCCTGCCCGATGCCCGAACCGGCTCCGGTGATGACGCAGACCTTGCCGCCGAATCCCTCCATGGCTGCTCCTCGAATCTGTGTGAACGAACTCAGTGCGAACGCGACGGCATCACGCGCGAGGTGACCCGCGAGAACAGGTCCTGGTACGCGCCCGAGCCGGTGGCCCGGATGATCAGGTCCAGCAGCTTGGCGTCCGGCCCGACGAGCACGCGCGCGTGGCCCTTGCGGACCGCCTCGAGGATGATCGTGGCGGCACGTTCGGGGGTGGTCTTGGCCAGCTTCGCGTCGAAGGTCTTGGCCAGCTCCTGCGCATCGAGGCCCTCGGCTGCGGTGGAGTTGCGGGCGATCCCGGTCTTCACGCCGCCGGGGTGCACCGTGGTGACCTTGACGGGGTGGCCGGCCAGCTTCATCTCCTGGCGCAGTGCCTCGGTGAAACCGCGGACGGCGAACTTGGACGCGTTGTAGGCGGCCTGGCCGGGGACGGCGAACAGGCCGAAGACGCTGGAGACGTTGATGATGTGGCCGTCGCCGGAGGCGATGAGGTGCGGCAGGAATTCTTTGGTGCCGTTGACGACGCCCCAGAAGTTGACGTCCATGACGCGCTCGATGTCTTTGAACTGGCTGATCTCGACGTCACCGGTGAAGGCGATGCCGGCGTTGTTGTAGATCTGGTTCACCTTGCCGAAGTGTTCGGCGACGGCGTCGGCGTAGAGGGCGAAGGCTTCGCGCTCGGTGACGTTGAGGCGGTCGGTCTTGACGGGGGCGCCGATGGCCTTGATCCGCTCTTCGGTCTCGGCGAGGCCCTCGGTGTTGACGTCGCTGATCGCCAGCTTGGCGCCCGAGCGGGCGAGTTCGATGGCGAGGGCCTGACCGATACCCGATCCGGCTCCGGTGACGACACAGACTTTCCCGGCGAAGCCCTCCATGAACACTCCCTTGTGGTCGATGCGCGTGCTGATAGCGACAGTAGCCGGTACCGCCGGTGTCGGCTGGCACCGGGTGGTGGCCGTAGAACGCGGCCGGCACCCAATGGTACCCGACGGTACCAACCGTACCCAATCTGTGAATCCTGCTAGGAAATGGCCGTCGTGATCGCATTTTGTCGCTTCTCGCCGACGTTACGGAGACGCTTCGCTGCACTGCTCCGCTTCTTCGACCCGACGGCAAGGAGTTGATTCCGATGACAGCATCATGGGGCTTGACCGGACCGCAGTTTCTCGCGGTCTATTTCGTCACGTACGTGCTTGCGCTGGCGCTGATGTACGTCGTCCGCGCCATGGTGACCCGCGCGGAAACCGATGCGGCGGACGAGCGGCCGCTGCTCGACCCGTATGAGACCGCCTACCTCGCCGGTGGCCCGGGACGCACCGTCAGCGCGGCCATCGCGAACCTGGCCTTGCGCGATCAGCTTCTGGTGTCCCGCGGCGGGACGCTCACCGTTGCCGCCGGCGCCGAGCCGCTCGATGAGGTGGACGCCGCCGTGGCCCACGGCCTCTCCGTGACGCGCCGCCGAAAGGCCGCCGTGAAGCAGCTGTGCAAGCACCCGCGCATCGTGGCGATCGGTGACCAGTTACGCGGCCGGGGGCTGCTTGTGGACGGTCCTCGGACCACCGTCATGCGCGCCTGTGCACTGCTGCCGTGCGCGGTGTGGATCGTCGGGCTCATCCGGTTGGGCCATGGCATCGAGCACCACCACAAGGTGGTTCTGCTGGGTGTTCTGCTGGTGGCCACCGGTCTGTCGACGCTCGTCCTGGTGCGTTCCTTCCTTGCTGATGCGGCGCACCGCCCGTCTGTGGAGGGGCAGGTCGCGCTGCAGGGTATGCGCAACCGGTACGAGTCCGGGTCCTTGGTCGAGTCCACAAAGAACAGCGGACGGACCGATGCCGCACGCCAGGCACAGGTGGTCGGCGTCGCGCTGCTCGGTTTCGCCGCATTGACCGACGACGATCTGCGCACGTCGTTGACCGGCGACTTCGGCGGGGCCGATGGCGGCGGGTGTGGCAGCGGCGGCAGCTGCGGTGGTGGGGGTTGTGGCGGCGGTGGCTGTGGCGGGTGCGGCGGGTGCGGCGGATGACCGGCGTGGCCCACGCGCCCGCCGTCGGTATCGGTTGGCGGCCCGAGGTCGACCTGACCATCGAGCGACTTCCCGGTGTCGAGTTCATGGAGGTGATCGCCGAAGGCATTCGGCCCGGCGCATTGCCGGATTCGCTGCAGGCGATTCGTCGTCGCGGAATTCCCGTTGTCCCACATGGGATTTCGCTCTCATTGGGCGGTGCGGAGCGGCCCGCGCCCGCCCGGCTGAAGCACCTCGGCGCATGTGCCGCGGCCTTGGGCGCCCCGTTGGTCAGCGAGCACGTCGCTTTCGTGCGCGCCGGCAACCGTGAAGCCGGGCATCTTCTGCCGGTACCGCGAAGCCGGGCCGCACTCGATGTGATCGTCGACAACGTCCGGATCGCCCAGGATGCGCTCGACGTACCGCTCGCGCTGGAACACGTGGCGTCCGTCCTGTCGTGGCCCGACGACGAGTTCACGGAGGCGCAGTTCCTGTGCGAGATCGTCGAACGCACGGGCGCGTTCCTGCTGCTGGACGTGGCCAACCTGTACACGTCCGCCGTCAACTTCGGCGCCGACCCGCTCGACGCGCTCGACACGTTGCCGCTGGATCGGATCGCCTACGTCCATGTCGCCGGCGGAGCTTTGCGCGACGGCGTGTGGCACGACACGCACACCGCCGACGTGCCCGAGCCGATCTTGGATCTGCTCGCCGAGCTCGCGAGCCGAACCGCATTGCCCGCCGTCATGCTGGAACGGGACGGCGCCTATCCGGCGGCGGGCGCGCTGGCCGGCGAACTGGCGGCCATCAGGTCGGCCGTCGGCCGAGTCGGTGATGACGCGGTTCGGCCCTGGGCCGCGGGCCTGAACCGGCTACCCGGTCACCCGCAGGCCGGGCCATCCGACAGCGCCCGCCGATCGCTGGCCGCCGCGGAAGACGCGCTGCTGCAGGCGCTCCTGGGCCTGACCGGCCCGCCTGCGGGATTCGACACACACCGGGTTGCGGTGGCCGGCGCCGCGTTGGCACACAAACGCGCGCACACCCACGCGAAAATGGGCTTGCGTGCGAAACTTCGTCGGAAGTTCGCACACAAGCCCATGTTCGGTGATTAAGGAGCGAACGCCTCGTCGAGGATGGCCTGCTGCTCGATGGCGTGCACCTTCGAGCTACCGGACGACGGCGCGCTCATGGCCCGGCGGGAGATGCGCTTGATACCGGTGAGCTTCTCGGGCAAGAGCTCGGGCAGGCTCAGCCCGAACGTCGGCCACGCGCCCTGGTTGGCCGGTTCTTCCTGCACCCAGAAGTACTGCTGCACGTTCGGGTACTGGTCCAGGGTGGCGTTGAGCCGGCGCTTGGGCAGCGGGTACAGCTGCTCGATGCGGATGATCGCGATGTCCTCACGCTTGTCCTTGGCCTTGCGGGCCACCAGCTCGTAGTACAGCTTGCCGCTGGTGAGCAGCACGCGGGTGACCTTCGACCGGTCGCCGATGCCGTCTTCGTAGGTCGGCTCCTCGAGCACCGAGCGGAACTTGATCTCGGTGAAGTCCTTGATGTCGCTGACCGCGGCCTTGTTGCGCAGCATGGACTTCGGGGTGAAGACGATCAGCGGCCGGTGGATGCCGTCGAGGCCGTGCCGGCGCAGCAGGTGGAAGTAGTTGGCCGGGGTGGACGGCTGGGCGACCGTCATCGAACCCTCGGCGCACACCTGCAGGAACCGCTCGATGCGGCCCGACGTGTGGTCGGGGCCCTGGCCTTCGTGGCCGTGCGGCAGCAGCAGCACGACGTCGGACAGCTGACCCCACTTGGCCTCGCCGGAGCTGATGAACTCGTCGATGATCGACTGCGCGCCGTTGACGAAGTCACCGAACTGCGCTTCCCACAACACCATTGCGTCGGGGTTGCCCACCGAGTAGCCGTACTCGAAGCCGACGGCCGCGTACTCCGACAGCGCCGAGTTGTAGATCAGCAGCTTGCCGCCGGTCGGCGTGCCGTCGGTGTTGGTGGCCAGCAGCTGCAGCGGGGTGAACTCCTCGCCAGTGGTGCGGTCGATGAGCACCGCGTGCCGCTGCGTGAAGGTGCCGCGCTGCGTGTCCTGGCCGGAGAACCGGATGAGCCGGCCCTCGGCGATCATCGAACCCAGGGCCAGCAGCTCACCGAAGGCCCAGTCGACCTTGCCCTCATAGGCCATCTCGCGACGCTTCTCCAGCACGGGCTTGACGCGCGGGTGCACGTTGAAGCCCTCGGGCACCGCCAGGTGCGCGTCGCCGATGCGGGCCAGCAGCGACTTGTCGACCGCGGTGAACAGCCGCTGCGGGATGGTCTGGTCGGACTCCACCGATTCGCTGGGCTCGATTTCGTGCTTCTCGAGCTCACGGACTTCGTTGAAGACCCGCTCCAGTTGGCCCTGGTAGTCGCGCAGGGCGTCCTCGGCCTCTTTGAGGGAGATGTCACCACGGCCGATCAGGGCTTCGGTGTAGGTCTTGCGGACGCCGCGCTTGGTGTCGATGACGTCGTACATGTACGGCTGGGTCATCGACGGGTCGTCGCCTTCGTTGTGGCCGCGGCGGCGGTAGCACAGCATGTCGATGACGACGTCCTTCTTGAACGCCTCGCGGAAGTCGACCGCCAGGCGGGCCACCCAGGCGCACGCCTCGGGATCGTCGCCGTTGACGTGGAAGATCGGGGCACCGATCATCTTCGCCACGTCGGTGCAGTACTCGCTGGACCGCGAATCCGCTGGCGCCGTGGTGAACCCGATCTGGTTGTTCACGATGATGTGGATGGTGCCGCCGGTGCGGTAGCCCTTGAGGAGCGCAAGGTTCAGCGTCTCGGCCACCACGCCCTGGCCGGCGAATGCGGCGTCGCCGTGCAGCATCATCGGCATGATCGAGAAGCGGCCGTGTGCGTCGCTGTCGTCGTGTTCGGCACCGACCAGCAGGTCCTGCTTGGCCCGCACCAGGCCCTCGAGCACCGGGTCGACGGCTTCGAGGTGGCTGGGGTTGGCCACCAGCGACACGTCGATCTCGTTGTCGCCGAACATCTGCAGGTAGTGGCCCGTGGCGCCGAGGTGGTACTTCACGTCTCCGGAGCCGTGCGCCAGGGCCGGGTTCAGGTTGCCCTCGAACTCGCTGAAGATCTTGGCGTACGGCTTGCCGACGATGTTGGCCAGCACGTTGAGGCGGCCGCGGTGCGGCATGCCGATGACCACTTCGTCGAGGCCGTGCTCGGCGGCCTGGTCGATCGCGGCGTCCATCATCGGGATGACGGCCTCCGCACCTTCCAGCGAGAAGCGCTTCTGCCCAACGTATTTGGTGTGCAGGAAGGTCTCGAAGGCCTCGGCTGCGTTGAGCTTGGAGAGGATGTACTTCTGCTCACCGACGGCCAGCTTGTCGTGCTTGACCTCGACGCGCTCCTGCAGCCACTTCTGCTGCTCGGGCTCGAGGATGTGGGTGTACTCGACACCCACGTGGCGGCAGTAGGCGTCGCGGAGTACCGACAGCACGTCGCGCAGTTTCATGAACTGCTTGCCGGAGAACCCGTCGACCTTGAACTCGCGGTCCAGGTCCCACAGCGTCAGGCCGTGGGTGTTGACATCGAGGTCGGGGTGGCTGCGGAACCGGGTCTTGTCCAGGCGCAGCGGGTCGATGTCGGCCATCAGGTGGCCGCGGTTGCGGTAGGCCGCGATCAGCTCGATGATGCGCGCGTTCTTGTGGGAGATCGAGTCCGGGTTGTCGATGCGCCAGCGCACCGGCTCGTACGGGATGCCCAGCTCGCGGAAGATCTCGTCGAAGAACGCGTCGTCCAGCAGCAGGTGGTGGACAGTGCGCAGGAAGTCGCCGGACTCGGCGCCCTGGATGATGCGGTGGTCGTAGGTCGAGGTCAGCGTGATGAGCTTGCCGATGCCGAGCTCGGCGATGCGCTCTTCGCTGGCGCCCTGGAACTCGGCCGGGTATTCCATGGCGCCGGCGCCGATGATGGCGCCCTGGCCGCGCATGAGGCGCGGCACCGAGTGCACGGTGCCGATGGTGCCCGGGTTGGTCAGTGAGATGGTGACGCCGCTGAAGTCCTCGGCGGTCAGCTTGCCGTCGCGCGCACGCCGGACGATGTCCTCGTAGGCGGCGATGAACTGGCCGAATTGCATTGTCTCGCAACGCTTGATCGCCGCGACGACGAGCTGGCGCGAGCCGTCCTTGTTCTGCAGGTCGATGGCCAGGCCGAGGTTGGTGTGCGCCGGCGTGACCGCCATCGGCTTCCCGTCCACCTCGGCGAAGTACCGGTTCATGTTGGGGAACTGCTTGACCGCCTGGACGATCGCGTAGCCCAGCAGGTGGGTGAAGCTGATCTTGCCGCCGCGGGTGCGCTTGAGGTGGTTGTTGATGACGATGCGGTTGTCGATCATCAGCTTCGCGGGGATGGCGCGCACGCTCGTGGCGGTTGGCACATCGAGCGATGCGTTCATGTTCTTGACGACGGCGGCCGCGGCGCCGCGCAGCACCTGCGTCTCGGAGTCGTCGGCGGGGGCCGGGGCGGGCGCGGCGGCCCTGGCGGGAGCGGCCTTGGCAGGCGCGGCAGGAGCGGCGGGAGCCGGGGCAGCAGGTGCGGCGGCGGGCGCCGGAGCGGCTGCCGCGGGTGCCGGAGCAGCGGACACCGCGGCGGGAGCCGGGGCTGCGACGGCGACGGAATCCGTTGTGTCCGTGACGGGTTCGGGGTTGTAGTCACGCAGGAAGTCGTGCCAACTCGGGTCCACCGAGGACGGGTCCTCACGGAATTTGCGATACATCTCTTCGACCAGCCACTCGTTCTGACCGAACGGTGAAGGTGATGTGCTCACGGCCGCTATTCGCCTCGTTTCCTTCTGCCCGACGGTGCCGGACCCAAGCCCGGCCTACCCGCCATGTGTTGTGTTGGCGGTCGCCCGCCCCCGTGCCGCCTAAGGCTAACCCGTCGGCCTATTCCGCGGACGGCGGAAGCCCACCTATTGCTGCATCAATCTGCGGAGTGTTTGCTAATCCCGCGCCTCGGGCAGCACGTGCAGCGTCTGGCGCCACCGTGCCGGGGGTGGGCCGAAGGCCGCGTGGGCGTTCTCGATGATCTTCTTGCTCATCAACCGGTTGCCGACACCGCCGATCACTGCGCCGATGCCGACCGGCAACAGCTTGCCGAAGGCGATGGCGCCGCGCTTGAGTGTGTACTTCTTCACGAAGAACTTCAGCAGCCGTGAATTCAGTTGCGAGACGGCCGGCAGCGGTACCGTCGCAGCGCCGTCGGCGAGCCAGGCGCCACTGGTGCGGCCGGTGCCGAGGAGATCGCCGATGGCGTGCTTGCCCTCATCGCCGACGAGCACCGCCAGCACCAGCGCGCGCCGGCGCTCGCGCTGAGCGACCGGGATGCCGTGCACCTCGGCCACCGCCAGGGCGAACACCGCGGTCGCCTCGAGGAACACCACGGTCTCGCCGGCGACCGCCGACATCGCGACGATGGTGCCGATGCCGGGGAAGGCCGCGGCCGATCCGACTGCGGCGCCGCTGGCCATGGTCGCGGCGACGTAGTGCTTCTCGAGCTTGGTGATGATCTCGGCCGGGGTGGCACCGGGGTTGTGCTCACGCAACCGGTTGACGTAGGCGGCCACGGCCGGCGCCTGCACCCGGGCGCCGCCTTCGATGACGTGCGACAGCGCCTTGGCGGCTGCGCCAGGGTTCTCGGCGTGGGCGTCATGCTTCACAGGCAACTGCCCCTTCATGCTGGAGCGAGCACTCATCGGCCGGCCTCTCCATCTCCGTCTCAGGAATTCAGGCTAACGCGTGGTCAACGATCGGCGCGGCATCTGAGTGCCCACACCGGCTGAGCTGGTAATGCGGATCACTCCGGCCGCGCCATCCGGGCCAGTGGCGACCGGCCGGTTTGCCGGGAAGAAAAAACCGGTATGCATTGCTAACCATATTCATGGCAGCATCGCCCTTTGTGGATCTGACAGCGGTAGGTGACGCCGCCAATAGTGGCGCGCCCGCCGAGGCGCCGGAGGTACGTCCGACACCGAGCCGGACCCGGATGATCGTGGTGCTCGGCCTGCTGGTCGCGCTCGGCCCGCTGACCATCGACATGTATCTGCCGGCGCTGCCCCGGATCGCGTCTGAGCTGGGGTTGTCGTCATCGGTCGCGCAGCTGACGCTGACGGGCACGCTCGGTGGACTGGCTCTCGGTCAGCTGATCGTCGGCCCGCTGTCGGACGCGCTGGGCCGTCGGCGGCCCCTGGTCGCCGGCATCCTGCTGCACATGGCGGCCTCGATGCTGTGCCTGTTCGCGCCGAACATCGAAGTGCTGGGCATCGCCCGCGCGTTGCAGGGCGTCGGCGCTGCTGCCGCGTCGGTCGTGGCCATCGC
The DNA here is from genome assembly GCF_009729075.1 of Mycolicibacterium sp. CBMA 226. Lineage (GTDB taxonomy): Bacteria > Actinomycetota > Actinomycetes > Mycobacteriales > Mycobacteriaceae > Mycobacterium. Next base: position 91,290 of record NZ_VTGY01000008.1, read on the forward strand.
GGTGGTGAGTGACCTGTTCGCAGAGTCGGTCGCGGCCGTAGTGATGTCGCGGTTGATCCTGGTCCTCGGCGTGGCGCCGGTGTTGGCGCCGTCGCTGGGTGCCGCGGTGTTGTTGCGCGGTTCATGGCACTGGGTGTTCGCCGCGCTTGCCGTGTTGGGCGGCGCGATCCTGGCGGTGGCGGTGCTGGCGCTGCCGGAGACGCTCGCGGTCTCGGACCGCCGCCCGCTACAACTGCGGGCCATCCTGCGCACGTACGTCGAGGTGCTGAGCGATGTCCGGTTCGTGGTGCTGGTGCTCGTCGGTGCCCTCGGGATGTCCGGCCTGTTCGCATACATCGCGGGTGCCGCCTTCGTGCTGCAGGGCCATTACGGCCTGGACCAGCAGACCTTCGCCTTGGTGTTCGCCGCGGGTGCCATCGCACTCATCGGCTCGACCCAGTTCAACGTCGTGCTGCTGCGCCGGTTCGCGCCACAGAAGATCGCGGTCGTGGCGCTGGGAGCCGCCTCCGTGTTCGGCATCGGGTTCGTCGTCCTGGCGTTCCTGCACGTGGGCGGTCTGGCGGGATTCCTGATCCCGGTCTGGGCGATGCTGGCCGCCATGGGCCTCGTGATTCCCAACACGCCCGCCGTCGCACTGGCCCGTCACCCCGATGCCGCCGGCACGGCGGCGGCGGCACTGGGTGCCGCCCAGTTCGGGCTCGGCGCGGCGGTGGCGCCGCTCGTCGGTGCGCTGGGCAACGGCGAGTTGGCACTCGCGGGCGTGATGACGACGGGCGTGGTCGTCGCGCTGCTGGCGCTGCTGTCCGTCGGGGACATGGGGGCGTCGGGACACGAACGTCACCGGTCTTAGGTCCGCGCGACGGTCTCGGCGGTGCGGCCGAACTTGCGGACTTGTTCAGATCCGCGACTGTCCGTAGCGTCGAGGTCGAGTCCGGCACATCCGCCGGCCGCCAGACTTTGATACCCACTGCATGCATACGTTGATTTCCGCCGGAGTTCGCCGGTGAGTACTGCGCACGTAAGTCGACCCTGGCAAGCCCTCTGGGCCATGATGTTCGGCTTCTTCATGATCCTGGTGGACTCCACGATCGTCGCCGTCGCCAACGTCGTCATCATGCGGAAGCTCGGCACCGACTACGACGGTGTCATCTGGGTGACCAGCGCATACCTGCTGGCGTACGCCGTTCCGCTGCTGGTTGCCGGCCGGCTCGGTGACCGCTTCGGACCACGGAACCTGTATCTGACCGGACTGGCGGTGTTCACGCTCGCGTCGCTGTGGTGCGGCCTGTCCGGCAGCATCGGCATGCTCATCGCCGCGCGCGTCGTTCAGGGCCTCGGCGCGGCGCTGCTGACGCCGCAGACCCTCTCCACGATCACCCGCATCTTCCCGGCTGACCACCGCGGTGCGGCCATGAGCGTGTGGGGTGCCACCGCCGGGGTGGCAACACTCGTCGGGCCGCTGGCCGGTGGCGTGCTGGTAGACCACCTCGGCTGGCAGTGGATCTTCTTCGTCAACGTGCCGATCGGCATCGTCGGGCTGGCCCTGGCCTGGGTGCTGGTGCCTCAGCTGCCCACCGAGCGGCACCGGTTCGACGTCCTCGGCGTGGTGCTGTCAGGCATCGGCATGTTCGGCATCGTGTTCGGTCTGCAGGAGGGGCAGACGCACGAGTGGGCCTGGTGGATCTGGCTGGTGATCCTCGCCGGAGTGGGCTTCATGGCGGCCTTCGTGTACTGGCAGTCGGTCAACCCCGACGAGCCGCTGATCCCGTTGACGGTGTTCCACGACAACGACTTCTGCCTGTCCAACGTCGCAGTGGCCACCATCGGTTTCTGCGTCACCGCCATGATCCTGCCGGTGATGTTCCACGCCCAAGCCGTCCTTGGTCTGAGTGCGACGGAGTCGGCTCTGCTCACTGCGCCCATGGCAGTGGTGTCCGGCGTGCTGGCGCCGGTCGTGGGCAAGCTGATCGACCGCTACCCGCCGCAGCCCATCGTCGGGTCAGGGTTCTCGGCGCTGGCGATCGGACTGACGTGGTTGTCGTTCGGGTTGACCCCCACCACGCCGCTGTGGCAATTGGTGCTGCCGTTCATCGCCATGGGTATCGGCATGGCCTTCATCTGGTCGCCGCTCGCGGCCACCGCCACCCGTAATCTGCCGCCGCGGCTGGCCGGCGCCGGGTCGGGCGTCTACAACGCGACGCGGCAGGTCGGTTCGGTGCTGGGCAGCGCGGGCATGGCCGCCTACATGACCTCCCGGATCAGCGCCGAGATGCCGACCGGTGGACGGCCGCCGGCCGGCGAGGGCGCGCCCGTGACGCTGCCGCCGTTCCTACAAGAGCCGTTCGCCACCGCGATGTCGCAGTCGCTGCTGCTGCCGGCGTTCGTCGCGTTGTTCGGTGTTGTCGCCGCGCTGTTCCTGCGCGGTCAGGCGACCGCGCGCGCGAAACCGAACCCGATCCGGGAACCGGCTGAGCCCAACTACTTTCCCGATGACGACGACTACGTCGAGTACACCGTCGACCGTGCCGCATTCGATGCCGTGGACGATTCCGAGCCGTGGGACACGCGGTACGCCGAACCCGACGAGCACTACGAGCACTACGAGCATTACGAGCACGACGAGTCCGAAGAGCACTACGGGCCCGAAGAACCCGAAGAGCCGCGCACCTCACCTATTGCGATGCACGTCGACCACTGGCACAGCCCGCCTCGCCCCGAGGTCGTGGTGACTGATGCGCCTGTGCCGCCACTCCGGGGCCGGCATTACCGGGAAGATGACGACGATGACGTCGAAGACCCGGGCATCTACGGGGTGCACTCGATGCGGTTCAACTAGAGCCGGCCTTCACTTCCTCGAATTGCCTTACCAGGGCTGATAACTCGGCGCGCGTCGAAATGCCGGCTTTCGTACCGGCTTGGTAGACATGGCCTTCCACCGTCCGGACGGACAGCGACAACGCCACGGCGATCTCTTTGTTGGACAAGCCTTGTGACACCAGCCGAGTGATCTCGTGCTCACGTCGCGTGAACGGCAGCTCAACCTTGGCGGCGGTGAGCGCGGGGCTGATTGCGCCACCGCAGCGCAGTGCCAGCAGCTGGGCCCTGCCGCTTGCGGCGAGCGCGCTTGCGGCCTCGCCGTCCCGGCGGTGTGTGACGGATGCCTGGGCGGCGGCATCGGCTGCGGCCAGCACATCACCCATCGATTCAAATGCCCGAGACACCGCATCCAGACCGGCCGCGTCCGAGCCGGTCAAGGCCCGCGCGTAGCGGGCCGCCAGCGGCGCGCGGGGCCCCTGGACCTGGGCCGCCAATTCTGTCAGGCGCTCGTCGCAGCCGGTGGCGCCGAAAGAGGTCGCCGTCTGCAGACACATCACTTCGCGGGCCGGCTGGCCATGCTCCTGCGCGAATTGTGCTGCCTGGACGGCAATTTCGCGCGCTTCGGCGAGCTGCCCCTGGACTGCGCGGACCCAGGCCGTGGCCCGCAGATACGACGGCTCAAGAAACGTCCACGTGGGGTGCCGCAGGCGCGCGGCAGCCGTCGCCGCCGCGATCGCGCCGGTGACATCGCCGGACCGGGCCAGCGCCTCGATATGCGGGATGCGGGTGCGGTAGAAAACCCCGCCGGTGTCTCCGGAGTCTCCGAAACCTGCACTGGCCGAACGTAAATACGCAAGAGCGGCAGCCAAATCGCCACCGCCGAGCGCCGTCATCCCCTGCGCCGCCAGAGCCATCCACAGAGATGCTCCGTCGAACCCGCGGCACCGCTCGTACTCGCGTTCAGCGACCCCGGCCGCTTCCTCGACGTACCCGGCCGCCAGCAGTGCTTCAGCGTGGAACTCTGCCAGACCGGTGCCGTGGATCGCATCGTGTGGCGACTCCAGCTGGCTGCGGTATCCGGCGGCTGCGCTTTGGGTGGCCTCGCGGGTCCTGCCCAGATCGCCATGCGCGATGGTTTCGACGGTGCGGGCCACCACTTTGCCGATCGCGTCCAATCGGTGGTGGTCGACCACCGACATCGTGCGGATCGCGGCTGCCGGCTCGGCGGCCATCACGTGCGCTATCGCTCGGAAGGTTCGCAGTGCGTGATTTCGGGAATGGTCATCGGAGCTCATCGACGAGTCGATGAGTTTGACGGCTTCGTCGGGATTGCGCAGTGGCCACATCAGCACAGCGGCGCGCTGCAGGACGCCGTCGAGGAAACCCGGCTCCACGGTGTCGTCGGCATCGAGGCTGTCGAGGATCTCCCGCGCCGATTCGCCCTTTTCCTGCAGGAAAAGGATATGGGACAACAGGAGTTTGGCCGCTCGACTGGGCTCCGCGCCGATCGCTTCCCGGCACAGCCGCTCGGCGAGTCGCAGATCAAGGCGCGCCGCGGCGGCCTTCGCGGCCCGTCTCAACACATTCGGCTCGGATGGAAGGTCCGAAGCCAACCACAGCAAGCCGAGTTGCAGCGGGTCGTCGACTTTCCCCTCCGCCATGGCGGAGGCCACGCGACCACGTAACCTGCGCAGCCGCAGCGGCCCGCACCGGCTCAACCGGATCTCGCTGTACAGGGGGTGCCCGACGCAGACGGCATCACCGGCAGCGGCCATGGTGATCAGCTCGCATTGTTCAGCCGCCTCGACGGCCTGGGTGCCCACCAGTTCCTGCAGCAGTCCGCGGTTGATCGGTTCGGCGATGGCGACAATGTCCACCACTTCGCGCACGTTTTCGGAGATTGCCCCGATCTGCTGCTCTACCAGTTCCACCAGCGATGGTGACGCTGACGGTTTGCCATTCCAGCGCCATTCGCCGTCGACGGTGGTCAACCGGCCGGATTCACGTTCGTGGTCCACCAGGTGACGCAGGAAGAGGGCATTGCCGCGACTCAAGCGCCACATGCGGTCCGCGCAATCACGGCCGACGGGACCGCCGAGGGCAGCCGCGAGCACCCGGTCGGATTCCTGCCGCGGCAGCGGCAACAGTTCCAACCGTCGGAGCAGACCGTCCTTCCACAGCGCGGTCACCGCATCGGGAGCGCGCTCGCCGCGGCGAATCGTGACGAGCATGCCGGCCACGTCCTGAAGCGCGAGCTGGTGCACAACCAAGGCCGACAAGTCGTCCAGCAGGTGCGCATCGTCGACGATGAGCAGCAGTGGCGCGCCATCGGCGCCGGCGATCAGTTCGGCCAGCACCTTGCGCGCCAATCGCAGCGGCGACGTGTCGCTGTCGTCGGTCCACCGGGCGAAGGCGCCCAGCGTGACCTGACGGCCGGTCGCGGTGCCGGCCACGCGCCGCACCACCCATCCTGACTGCGTGGCCAGCTCCGCCGCCGCTCCCGCCAGCCTGGTCTTACCGACGCCTGCCGCCCCGGCGAGTACCAGTCCGCCGCGCGCGTCGGCGGCCAGCATTTCGCGCACGGCGCGAAGTTCGTTGCGGCGGCCGGTCAGCGGCCAGCACTCGGGCACGCGACAGATTTTAGTGATGGCAGCGCCTGTGACTACCTGGATTCTGTGAAGTACCTCGTGGTGACTACGTGAATCTGGCAGATATATACGTGTTCGTCAGTTTCGTCACGCGTGACGCGCTTGCAGCGGTTAGCCTGCGGCTATTCGCTGACGTGCGCCTGCTTTCGACGCATGCCGAAACCGACTACGAGGAGTGCGGCGATGGGTTCTGCGCGGAACGTCGGACGGGTCGGTGCACTCGCGGTTGCGTTGGGGGTCGGTTTTGCAATGACGGCCCATGCCTGTCCCGCATGGGCCGAACCCGGGTCAGCCGGCAGCACGACCGGACAAGCAGGTGGGGCCGATTCTGCCGGCGCGAGCGGTGGCCCCGCGCATAGCGGTCCGGTGGGGGACCGCAAGTCAGTCCATGCCGGCACCGCAGCGACACCGGCTACCGCTACGGCAGTCACCGCGACGTCGGCGACGACTACGGCAGTCACTACAAAGGCGGACACTGCGGCCTCGGCCGCCGCGGCATCGGCTACCGTGACGGCAGTCGCCGCGGAACCGAAAGCGCCGAGCCACCGTGGGCCAGTATCGACTGCCGCGACCGCCACCGCAGCGCCGAAGCAGGGGGCGACGGTGCCGCCGAGCCTCCCGGTGTCCACCCCGAAGCCACTGACGGCAGTCACTCCGCATGCCGCGGTCGCTGACGTCAAACTTGAAGCAAAGCAAGCTGTGTCGGCATCAACGCCGGTGGCGGTGACCAGTCCGCCGACCGTCGCCGGCGGCGCGCGCCCGCTGGCCGCCACCACTGTCACCAACCAAGTGGGAACAACGCCGGTCACCGCGCCCGCGGCGCCGGACCCGATCCGGGCGTTCCTCGCATTGCCGGCCACCATCCTGTCCACGGCGGGCGCGCTGGTGCAGACGGTACTGACCTCATTCACCACGCCGGCGCCCGGCTCGCCCCCGAATCCGCCGTTGCTGTGGGCGCTAGCCGCGGTGGTGCGCCGGGAGTTCTTCAACGCGCCGGTCGATGTGAAATACACGGTATCTAAACCAGATTCGTCGGGGAACGTGACGATCAGCCTCGATCAAACCGACAGCGGCGGGAACCAGCTGGACTACAGCGCGACCAATGGTGCCAAAGGCGCTGTCGCACTCAATGCCGATGGGCACAGCTTCACTTACACCCCGACCGCCGGCCAGACCGGAACCGACACGGTGACCATCACAGCCACCGACCCGTCGATAACCCATATCAACGGGTTTGCCGGGCTGCTGAACGCGCTCAGTTTCGGGCTGCTTGGTGACGCCGGTCGCACCGCCACGGCCAATGTCTCGGTCACGCTCAATACCCCGCCCACCTTGAAGCTCACCGCCGGTGCTCCGGACGCGAATTCCGGTGCGGTGACGGTGAATGCGGTGGTCACCGACGTCGATGGCGATCCGCTCACCTTGTCGGTAACTCAACCGGGTGGCACGACGGGCTCAGTGGGTACACCGACTCTCGTCGACGCCGCCACCGGTACCTACTCGATCATCTACACACCAACCGACCAGGCGCGCCACATCGCGTCGTCTGACACCGCGACAGCGGCGCAGCAGTCCGACAGCTTCACTGTCAGTGTCGATGATGGGCACGGCGCTACCACCACCCAGACCGTCGGCGTCGCGATCTCTCCGGAAAACAGTGCGCCGCAGTTCTCCACGGTTACCTCGTCCACTGATGCGAATGGAAAAGTCTCCGGCACAGTGGCATTCACCGATGCCAACCACGACACCGTGACCTATACGGGTACGGCGACCACCATCAAGGGCGCTGTGGTCGTCAATTCCGATGGCAGTTTCACCTACACGCCCACGGCTGATGAACGCAATGTCGCGGCCGTGATCGGCGCCACCGACACCGACCAGTTCACTGTCAGTGCCAACGACGGCCACGGTGGCACCGGCTCGACCAACGTCTCGGTGACCATCCTGCCGGCAGTGATCCAGTCGAACCCGACCCCGGCTGGCATCGCGTCAGACCCTGAGGCTGCCTTGGCGACCGCGCAGTCGCTCATCGCCGCGGACACCGCCGCATACAACACGGTTCAGGCGAGCATGGGCAAGTCGATAACCGCGTACAACCGTCTGGTCGACCCGACCGTCCTGCTGAACAGCATCCAGCAGATCAAGGCGCAGACGCAGGCGGCGCTGACCGCCCAGCTGGCGCAGATCGGGTTGCCGACTGGCCTGCTGCCGAATCCGGTTACGCAGCTCCAAAGCACCATCGGGCCGCTGACTGCGGACCAGTTGACGACGCTCTTGAACGAGCAGAAGGCGAACGTCAACTCTCAGCAGGCCTTGCTGGAGTCGCTCACCACGGCGCAAAATGCGAGGGCGGCCATTGCGGCCAAGACGGCCAGCGCGCCGGTCTTCAACAGGGTCGACTACACGGTCGGTGCCAATGGTGCCCTCACGGGCCAGGTGTATTTCGTTGACCCACAGGGGAAATCGATGACCATCTTCGGCGTCGGCGACACGATCACTCCCCAATTCGATCAATCGGGAAGTGGCTCTTTCTCCTTCCCGGCGCCGTCTCCGGCCGACTACACATCGAGCCTCTCGTTCGATGTCGAGGCCACGGACAGCAGCGGCAATATCACGAAGACTCAGATCTCCCTTAGTCGCACGAATTCGAGCGCACCGGCGACGACCACAAGGCAATCGCAAGTGTTGACTGTGTTTTCGAGTCTGTTCAGCAACCTAGCCGGCGGGGTGCAATCGGCTTCCGCGAGCGTCGACCAGTTGCAAGCCCAAAGGGACCAGGCTCAGGCTCAGCAGGACACGACTCTGGTGCAGCAGCTGGACGACCAGATCAGCGTCGCTCAAGCCAATTTGGCGAACGTACTGACGAACTTACTGGCCGCACAGCACGGACTCAGCGCGGGATACGCCGCGGGCACGTTCAGCAACCTTCCCTCCTGACGCAGCAGCGCACCAAGATTCAGGTAGGCGGTCGAATCAATCAGCGGCGTCCTTGGCGCGCGTCGCCTCGAAGGACACCGTCACCGATCATGACCTTTTCCGGACCGGATAGTGGCGTAGCGCCGCTTTCGCCACGTAACACCTCCAGCGACGACGCGTCGGCGACCAGGTCGAGTGCCGACGGCTCATCGCCGGTCCACGTCACGGTCGCGTGCCAGGACGTCACCGAGATCGTCAGCCGGTGACCCAGTTTGGCTGCCGCCCCGGTCGCCGTGGTCCGGATCTGCGACTCCGAGTCCGATGGACCGAACCGCCAAGCCGTCATCAGAAACCACCATTCGTCATCGGTATCAGCGGAACAACACTGCCGGGTTCAGATAGCCGGTCGGGTCGAACGCGGCTTTCACGGCACGCATTACGGCGATATCGGTTTCGGTGCGCGACATGGTGAGGTAGTCGCGCTTGCGGGTGCCGACACCGTGTTCGGAGCTGACATTGCCATCGCAGTCCGCGATGAGCGTCATCGTGGCGCCGTACAACGCGCGTTCTGTCTCGTCAGAGACGTTGCAGCGCACCAGGTTCAGGTGCAGGTTGCCCTCGCCGATGTGTCCGAACAACACCGGGATGGCGTCGGGTGCGTACTCGGCCACCAGTGTGACGGCCCGGTCGGTGAATTCATGGATCCTCGAAAGAGGAAGTGATACATCGAATTTCAGCGGCGGCCCGTACCAGCCGAGGATTTCGCCGATCGACTCGCGCACCTGCCACAGTCTCTGAGACGCGCTGATGTCCATACCCACCGCGGGTTCGCCGACCAGTTCGGCGTCCTCCAGCGCTGAGGCCAGCAGCTCGGTCTGGTCGGTGTCGCCGGCCATCTCGATCAGCAGCTGCCAGGCACCGTCCACCGGAGCGGCGACCCCCAGGTGCTCGGCGGTCAGCGCACTGCCGCGCGAGTCGATGAGCTCGAGTGCGGCGATGCCGTCCATATCCCGGAATCGGCGGCCGGTATCGATCAATGCTTCCAGATCGTCGAAGCCCGCCACCGCGGTAACGCGATGTGCCGGAGCCGGATACAGCCGAAGGTCGAGTCCGGTGATCACCCCGAGCGTGCCCTCTGCGCCGACGAACAAAGACGTCAGGTCGTAACCGGTGTTGTCGCTGCGCACGTGACTGTGCCGGTGCACCAGCGAGCCGTCGGGCAGCGCCACATCGAGGCCCAGAATCTGTTCGCGCATATTGCCGTACCGCACGGTGCGCAGCCCGCCGGCGTTCGTCGACGCCATGCCGCCGACGGTCGCCGAATCCCGCGACGCCAGATCGACTCCGAACACCAGACCAGCGGCGGCCGCGGCGTGCTGGACCGCGGCGCAGGTCGCTCCGGCCCCGGCCCGGACGCGGCGTTCCTCGGCGTCGACGGCGTCGATCGTCGACAAACGTTCGGTGGAGAGCAGGACGTCGTCGTGCTCGGGGACGGTGCCCGCCACCAGTGAGGTCCGGCCGCCCTGGACCGTGACATAGGCGCCCGCGTCGCGGCATACGCGCAGCACCGCCGCGACTTCGGCACCGCTGCCCGGACGGACCAGTGCTTGAGCGCGGCCCCGGTAGCGCCCGGTGTGGTCGACGACGCGGCTCGCGAGCACGTCAGGGTCGGTGGTGACATACGCCGGGCCGACTATCGAGGTCAATTGCGGCAGGAGCGTCACCGCTGGTTGCCGCCCGTCACCGACAGGAACGCGCCGAGTTCGATCATCCCGTCCGGGGTCGACGGCAGATAGTCGGTCAGATACGTCGAGCGCACCACGTAGGCCGCGTATTTCGCGCGGCTGATCGCCACATTGAGTCGGTTGCGATTGAGCAGGAAACCCATGCCGCGGGGTACCTCGGCGATGGACGACGCCGTCATCGAGACGAACACCACGGGGGCCTGCCGACCCTGGAACTTGTCCACGGTGCCGACCTGGACGTCGCCGTACCCGGCGGCGTCCATCCGCTCGCGCAGGAGCGCCACCTGCGCGTTGTACGGCGCCACGATCAGCACATCTTCGGGCCCAAGTGTTTTGGTGCCGTCCTCGTCGGACCACTCCGTGCCGACCAGGTCTCCGATGGCCGCGATGATGGCCTCGGCCTCCTCGGGGCTCTCGGTCGCGTTGCCGTCGTGGTCGACGGTCGTCAGGTGCACACCGGGCTCGATCCCGGCCAGTCGCCGTGCCCCACTCACACTTTCGGCGGCCAACAGCCGGTTGTCGTACGACAATGCCGACACCGGAGCACACACCGCCGGGTGCATCCGGTACGACACATCCAGGAAGTAGCCGCGCTCGGCGGGCAGCGTGTGCCGGCCCTCGACGAGCCAGCTCAGGGCCGACTCGTCCACCGGCTCCGGGTGGGTGCCCTGGCTGACCTGCGGCAGCTGCTGCGGATCGCCGAGCAGCAGCAGATTGCTCGCCGCCGGTGCGACGGCGAGGGTGTTGGCCAGACTGAACTGGCCGGCCTCCTCGATGACCAGCAGATCCAGGCAGCCGCGCGGCACGCGCCCGTCGTTGGCGAAATCCCAAGCGGTGCCGCCGATCACGCAACCATTGCTGTCCGCGATGAAGTGCGCGTACCGATTGTCGGGGACATCGGTGAACGGGGCGTCCTCCGGCGCGCGTTTCTTGCCCACCACGCGGCCGTCGACCCCGGCCTTGACCACACTGCTCAGCACGTTCTCCACCACGGCGTGCGACTGCGCGACCACCCCGATGCGCCAGTGGTTTTGGTTGACCAGGTCGGCGATGACCTTCGATGCGGTGAAGGTCTTCCCGGTTCCCGGCGGGCCGTGCACCGCAAGGTACGACGAGTCCAAATCCCGAAGGGCGGCAACGATATCCCGCGCGGTATCACCGCCGCGGGGGAGTGGCCCCTTGGATACGGTGCGCGGCGCGGACCGCAACAGAATGTCCAGTGCCGCATCGGGTGGCAGCGACGGCAACCCGGCGGCCACCGCTACGGCCGTCGTCTCGATCGAGTTCCGCAGCGGCTTGGTGTTCGGCGGTGGCCCCGGCGTCAGGGCGAACGGCAGCTGCGGGAACTCGCCGCCATCCTTGCCGGTCCGGTGCATGATCAGTACCTCGGTACCGTCGTCGTTGCAGTCGAGCACTTTCGCGGTCCCGGCCGCACGGACGTCGGGATCGTCGGAAAGTCCTGCGGGAGAGGGCGGTTCATAGAGGGCGAACACCTCGGCGCCGGTCGGGATCGAGCCGGCGGCGATCTCGCCGCGCAGCAGCACCTGGCGCTGCGGCTTGCGGGCCTTGGGTGGCGTGTTCCAGTCGACGGCGATGTGCGGTGTCGTCGTGGCCACGAAAACGTCTGTGCAGTCGGCCCATTCGTCCACTGGATTGTTGAGCCGGTCGAAATGCTCCCACCAGAACGGCTTTTCCTCACGCTGGTGGTACCCGCGGGCCGCCGCGATCATGGCGACGGCCTGCTGCTCATGCGAGCGGGCCGTGGTGCCGTCGCCCGCGTACTTCGTCAGGGCGCGCTGTGTCGTGTCGTCGGCCGGCTCCGCGATCTCGGGCTGTGCGGGGCCGCCGCTGACGGGTCCGCGGGGCGCGATGCCCGCGGCCCAGGCCACCCCGAGCAGCCACTCGCGCAGTCGCAGGGTTGAGCGGCAGTCGTAGTGGTTGTAGTCCTCGATCTCTTTGAGGACCGTCGCGGCTTCCTCGTGCTCCCCGGCCGCCTTGAGTTCGGTGTAGCGCGCGTACTGCGTGATGGAGTCGGTGGCCTTGGTGACCTCGCCGACGCGCAGCTCGCCGCCCATGTACAGCGGCTCCAGGTACTTGATGCTGTAGCTCTCCGTGCCGACCCGAATGCTCTTGCGTACCAACGGCAAAAGGTCCACCAGCACGCCGCTGCGTAGCAGCTCGTCCACCTCGGCCTCGCCGACGCCGTAGCGCCCGGACAGCCGCAGCAGCGTGCTCTTCTCGTAGGCCGCGTAGTGGTAGATGTGCATGTTGGGGTACCGCTTGCGCTGCTTGCGCACCAGCGCCAGGAAGTCGATGAGCGCCTGTCGTTCACTGGTCCGGTCGTGCGCCCACAGCGGGTGAAACTGTCCGGACGCGGTCAGGGTGCCCCATAGGTACTCCAGGCCCCAGTCCCGGCCGTTCTCGGTCCACAGTGGGTCGCCTTCGTAGTCGAAGAACAGATCCCCGCGGTCGGGTTCTGGCAACCCGGTCAGGGGCTGTGCGTCGATGACCTCGAACTGGGGCTTGCCATCGACCGGGGGCGCGACCTGCAGCCGCGCCTGCCCGACGAGATTCGCCACGATGCGCGACGAGAGTCCCGGAACCGCGCCGCTGTGTTCGGCCAGTTCGTGCATGGTGGTGATGCCGGCGTCGAGCAACCGGGCCCGCTGGCTCACCCGCATTCCGGCGACCAGCAGCAGATCGTCGCGCTCCCGGACTTCGACTTCGCAGTCCTCGCATTGGTGACAGGCCCGCAGGTCCGGTGTCTCCCAGGACACCGGCGCCCCGCCGGCCCGGTGCCCGTCGAGCAGCCGCTGCAGCGCGGCCCGCCGCGGCAGGTAGACCGGAAGCAGTTCGGCCACCGGATAACTGGCGACGGTGCCGTCGCCGAGCACGAGGTCGACCTCTGGCGCCACCGGCACCCCGGCCTGCTCGAGTGCGTCGGCGTAGGCCGCCAGCTGCAGCAGCGCCTCGACCTTCACCGAGCGCGCCAGCTTGGTGTCCCGCAGCCGGTAGCGGCCGTCCTCCAGGATCAGGAAGTCGGCGAAACCCAGGAAGCGGCCGTCGAACATCGCGGCCTGATAGATCACGGGCTCCCTGCGGTCGACGGCCGCGCGGGTGGCCTCGGCGGCGCCGATCAGCCCGGCCACGGTGTACGGCCGCGGCCGGCCGATCATCGTGACGTTGCCGCCGGAAGCGTCCCGCAGCTGTTCCAGGTGTCGCTGCTCGTGTGCGTCACCGAGTTCGACGGTACGAGCCAGCAGGTCGTCGTCCACGACGGCTTTCGGTCCCCAGCCCAGCAGTCCGTCGAAGCGACGCAGCAGCGCGTACTCGCACCGTGCCGCGGCGGCGAGATCGGACGCGCTGTAGATGACCGGCGCAGCCTGATCGGTCGGACTGAGGAACACGTCGCCACCATATGGCAGCGCGGTGACAGACCCGGGCTACCTTGGCGGGAGTGAGCAGGATTTTCTCCACCAGTGTCGCGTCGGTCTATCCGCACTACGTCAACAAGGTCGAGCAGAAGGGGCGCACCACCGCCGAACTCGACCAGGTCATCTGCTGGCTGACGGGCTTCGATCAGGCCACGCTGGCCGCGCATCTCGAGGCGGAGACGACATTCGAGGACTTCTTCGCCGCGGCGACGCTGAACCCGAATGCCTCGTTGATCACCGGCCTGGTGTGCGGAGTCCGCGTCGAGAACGTCGAGGACCCGCTGATGCAGAAAATCCGCTACCTGGACAAGATGGTGGACGAACTGGCCAAGGGCAAGGCGATGGAGAAGGTGCTGCGCACCTAGTGCGTGTTGCCGATCAGCTCGACGCCGTTGCCGTTCCAGTGGAATCGCACGATGCTCTTGAGCCCGCTGGCCGGGTTGGTGTAGCTCAGGGCGACGGTGTCGCCGGTGGTCTGGGCGAGGTCGATGCCGTTGAATCCGTACGTGTCGGGGACCCCGGTCGGGATCAACTGGCCCAGGTGGAACATCACGGCGCGGGTGTTCGGCTGCTCGGCGTTGGTGTTCGCTTTCACAATCACCACCGACAGTGGCGCGCACTGGTTGTAGTTGCCGGCCAGCGGTTCCGGGCTCCAGGCCTGCTTGCTGCGGGGATCGGCGGGCAGCGTGGACACCGCCTTGGCGATGTCAGGGGCGGTGAGGCTGACGGCGCAGGGGTCGGCGGGAGCGGCGCTGGGCTTCGGACCTGCGACAACGGTTGGCGCGGCGGATTTCTTGGTCCCGGCAGGCGCGGTCGGATCGGGAGTCTTGGAAGCGGTCGAGTCGCCCGACCCGCAGGCGGACAGGCTTGCCGCCGCGAGTGCGGCCACCGCGATCGTCAGAAGTTTCGGTTCGGCGCAGCGCACCCGGCCACCCTATAAGGCGAACCAGGGGGAGTCCGGTCAGCCATGCGGGGCGTACCTGGCCTGATAACCCTCTAGACTCCTTGCATAATGACGACGTCTTCACCCGAGGCCGACCCGGATTCGGGCGGCCCCAGCACTACCGCTGATCCCGCTTCAGAAACCTCCGCCGACACTGGCGCCGAGGTCACTTTCGCCGACCTGAACATCCGTCCCGAGGTGCTGCGGGCGCTGACCGACGTCGGCTACGAGTCCCCGTCGCCCATCCAGGCCGCGACCATCCCCGCGATTCTGAACGGGTCCGACGTTGTCGGCCTCGCCCAGACCGGTACCGGCAAGACCGCCGCGTTCGCGGTTCCGGTGCTGTCCAAGATCGACCCGACGAGCCGCAACACCCAGTGTCTGGTGCTGGCGCCGACGCGTGAGCTGGCGCTGCAGGTGGCCGAGGCGTTCAGCAAGTACGGCGCGCATCTGAACGTCAACGTGCTGGCGATCTACGGCGGCTCGTCCTACACGCCGCAGCTCGCGGGCCTCAAGCGCGGCGCGCAGGTCGTGGTCGGTACCCCGGGTCGCGTCATCGACCACCTGTCGAAGGGCAGCCTGGATCTCTCGCACCTGGACTACCTGGTGCTCGACGAGGCCGACGAGATGCTGCAGATGGGTTTCGCCGAGGACGTCGAGCGGATCCTCGCCGACACCCCGGAGTACAAGCAGGTTGCGTTGTTCTCGGCGACCATGCCGCCGGCCATCAAGAAGATCACCGCCCGGTACCTGCACGACCCGGTCGAAGTGACCATCAAGGCCAAGGCGCAGACCGCCGAGAACATCACGCAGCGCTACATCCAGGTGGCCGGCCCCCGGAAGATGGACGCCATCACCCGGCTGCTCGAGGTCGAGGCGTTCGAGGCGATGATCGTCTTCGTCCGCACCAAGCAGGCCACCGAGGAGGTTGCCGAAAAACTCAGGGCCCGTGGCTTTTCCGCGGCCGCGATCAATGGTGACATCCCGCAGGCGGTCCGTGAGCGCACCATCAACGGGCTCAAGGACGGCTCGATCGACATCCTGATCGCCACTGACGTGGCTGCGCGCGGCCTTGACGTGGAACGCATCTCGCACGTGCTGAACTACGACATCCCGCACGACCCCGAGTCCTACGTGCACCGCATCGGCCGCACCGGTCGCGCGGGTCGCTCGGGCACCGCGCTGCTGTTCGTCACCCCGCGCGAGCGGCACCTGCTCAACTCGATCGAGCGCGTCACCCGCAAGAAACTCATCGAGTCCCAGCTGCCGTCGGTCGACGACGTCAACGCGCAGCGCGTGTCGAAGTTCCGCGACGCCATAACCGACTCGCTCAGCGCGCCCGGCATCGAGCTGTTCCGCCGCCTGATCGAGGACTACGAGCGCGACAACAACGTGCCGCTGGCCGAGATCGCGGCGGCGCTCGCCGTTCAGACCCAGGGTGGCGAAGAGTTCCTCATGAAGGAGCCGCCGCCCGACAAGCGGCGCGAGCGTCCCGACCGGGATCGTGACGACCGCGGGGATCGTGGCGACCGCGAACGCAAGCCCCGCTCGACGCGTGACGACCTGGCCACCTACCGCATCGCGGTGGGCAAGCGGCACAAGGTGATTCCGGGTGCCATCGTCGGCGCCATCGCCAACGAGGGCGGCCTGAATCGCAGCGACTTCGGGCACATCAGCATCCGTGTCGATCACTCGCTGGTCGAGTTGCCCGCCAAGCTGAGCAAGGACACGCTCAAAAAGCTTGAGAACACCCGCATTTCGGGTCAGTTGATTCACCTGGAGCTGGACCGGGGCGGGCATTCTTCCGACCGGGGCGGGTACCAGGACCGCGGCGGACGCCCGGACCGGGGTTCGTACTCAGACCGCGGTGGTCGCCAGGATCGTGGACCACATCAGGGTCGAGGCCGCGACGATGAACGGCGCGACAGCCGCCACGAGGGTCGAGGCGAGGGCAAGCGCAAGTACAAGTGACCCGGGTCGACTCACTCACCGGGGTCCGTGCGGTTGCCGCACTGCTGGTGGTCTTGACCCACGCGGCGTTCACGACCGGTAAGTACACCCAGACCTATGTCGGGCTGATGTACGCGCGGGCCGAGATCGGTGTGCCGATCTTCTTCGTGCTCTCGGGCTTCCTGTTGTTCACCCCGTGGGTGAAGGCGCTGGCTCGTACTCACGCCGAAAAGCCTTACGAGGCACCGTCGGTGCAGCGTTACGCGTGGCACCGGGTACGACGGATCATGCCGGCCTATGTGGTCACCGTGTTGGCGGCCTACGCGCTGTATCACTTCCGGACGGCCGGCCCGAACCCCGGACACACCTGGCTGGGGCTGCTCCGCAACCTCACGCTGACCCAGATTTACACCGACCACTACCTGTTCTCGTGGCTGCATCAGGGCCTCACCCAGATGTGGAGCCTGGCGGTGGAAGTTGCGTTCTACGTTGCCCTCCCGGCGCTGGCGTACCTGCTGATGGTGGTGCTGTGCCGCCGGCAGTGGCGGCCGGGCCGGCTGCTGGGCGCGCTCGCGGTGCTGGCCGCGTCGAGCCTGGCGTGGCTGACGTTGGTGCACACCACCGATTTTCTGCCAGACGGCGCCCGGCTGTGGTTGCCCACCTACCTGATCTGGTTCGTCGGCGGCATGCTGCTGTCGGTGCTGTCTGTCATGGGTGTGCGTGCGTACGGATTCCTTTGCATCCCACTGGGATTGGTCTGCTACCTCATCGCGTCGACGCCCATCGCCGGCGCGCCGACCACCTCTCCCGCCACGCTGCCGCAAAGTCTGTGGAAGGCGGTGCTCTACGCGGCCATCGCGACATTGGCCGTGGCACCGCTAGGCCTGGGGAACCGGGGCTGGTACGCGGGGCTGCTGGGCACCCGGCCGATGGTCTTCCTCGGTGAGATCTCCTACGAAATCTTCCTGGTGCATCTGGTCATCATGGAACTGGTCATGGTCGAAGTCATGCACCAGCACATCTGGACGGGATCGACCTTCGCGTTGTTCACCCTGACGATGGTGTTCACCGTTCCGGTGTCGTGGCTACTGCATCGGTTCACGCGGGTCCGGAATCAGCAGCCAGCGCAAACCACAGAGGAACCATCCGGGATTTAAATTAGGTTATGCTGCCCTAATGAGCGAGTCGAAGCCATCACGTGGAATCCAGGGCGCGCTGGTCAAACTGTGGCGGGGCGGCGATTACGAGTTGACGGTCACCGGCCGCACCCAGATCACCCCGAACTACCTGCGCCTGCATTTCACCACCGGGAAGCTGCTCGCCGAGCGGCCGGTGCACCCGACGATGTGGGTCCGGGGCTGGTTCCCGGACGGGGACAAGGCACACCAGCGCGGCTACACGTTGGTGAACCCTGATCCGGCGGCCGGCACCACTGACATCGACTTCGCGCTCCATGACGGTCTGGCCACCCGCTGGGCCCAGGAGGCCGAGCCCGGCGACACCCTTGAGGTGACGCTGCTCGGCAGTAGTTTCGAGTTGCCCGAGCCCCCGCCGGCCGGGTACCTGCTGGTCGGGGACACCGCGTCGCTGCCGGCGATCAACTCGTTGTTGCAGGCCATCGGCGCGGCGCCGATCCAGGTGTATCTCGAGGCGGCGCACGATGACGACCGCGACCTTCAGGTGGGCGCCGGCGTACCGGGGTTGACGGTCACCTGGGTCGATCGCAAGAACAACGGTGAGGCGCTGGTCGAGACCGTGCGGGCCTCGGCGTTCGACGCGTCCGACCACTTCGGCTGGGTGGCCTGCGACAACCGGACCACCCGCTCGGTGGTGAAGGTGCTACGCGAGGATTACCAGATTCCGAAGAAGTCCATCAAGGCCCGGGCCTACTGGGAAGCCTGATCTCTCCGGGGCGAGCGAAGCGACGGGACTCAACGGGGAACCAGCTGGGCGACAACGAATTCCTCGAGCATCGCGCGTTCATCGACTTCGTCGGCGCCGGGAAACATCAACAGCGACACCATCATCCGGACCAGCCAATTGGCCCGACGGTGTGCGGCCGCGGTCCCCAGCTCGGGCCACGTCGCTGACAGGAACGCGGCCACCAGGCCGGTGATGACGTCGGACTGTGCGGCCACTTCGCCACCGATGGGCCGCTGGGTCGCGACGAACCACGATGAGAGGGCGGGACTTTCCCGCACGCTGCGCAGCGCGATGGCGACGCCGTCGAGCAGTCGGGTGCGCGGGTCGGAGATATCCGCGATCTGCTCGCCGACGTGGGCGAACACCCGGAACGCCTCGCGGTGGACGTACGCCAGGTGCAGCACGTCCCGGTTCTCGTAGTACCGGTATAACGTGGCGCGGGAACAGCCTGCCGCCCTGGCGATTTCGAGCATCCCGACGGTCGCCGCGTCCTGCTCGGCGAACAAGCGGTCGGCGGCATCCAGGATGGCTTCGGCCGCGACCTCGGTGCGTCGGCCCGCCAGCCAGTCGTTTGCCATCAGCAAATGGTAAACGGCACCGACAGTGGACGGCGCACATAGCTGCCGCCGGCCCACTCGATGTTGTCCTCGTCGACGGTGAATTCCGGTATCCGCGAGAGCAGTTCGGTCAGGGCGACGCGGGACTGCATCCGCGCGGCGGCCGCGCCCAGACAGTGGTGCGCGCCGTGGCTGAAGGTCAGGATGTTGCGCGGGGCGCGCGTCACGTCCAGTTCGCCTGCGCCTGGGCCGTATTGGCGTTCGTCGCGGTTGCCCGAGCCGTAGAGCAGCAGGGCCTTGCGGCCGGCGGGAATGGTGGTGTCGCCGATGGTCACGTCGCGCGTCGCGGTGCGGGCCAGGCCCTGGACCGGCGAGGTCAGGCGCAGCAGTTCGTCGACGGATTCCGGGATCAGGTCCGGGTTTCCGGCGAGCAGCCGCCGCTGGTCGGGATGCCGGTGCAGGAGTTGCACGGAGCCGCCCAGCATTCCGGTGGTGGTGTCGTTGCCGCCCGTCACCATGGTGAACGTGAACGCGAGGATCGACAGCACGCCGCTGATGTCGCCGTCGGCGCCGATGCCCGCGGCGACCAGGTGCGACACCGTGTCGTCTTCGGGCTCTTTGCGGCGGCGCTCGATCAGCGCGGTGAAGTACCCCATCATGTCGCCGAGCGCGCTGCCCAGCGTCTCGAGTGCACCGCCCAGGCCGCCCTCGGCGGTGTTGGCCGCGACGATGGCCTCGGTCCAGCCGTCGAACTGGTCGCGATCGGCATCGGGTACGCCGAGGTAGTGCGCGACGACCATCGACGGCAACGGCTTGAACAGCTCGGCCACGATGTCACCGCCGCCGGCGGCCTTGAGCTTCTCCAGCCGCTGCACGACGAACTCGCGCACCTTGGGTTCGACGGCCTCGACCTGGCGTGGCGTGAAACCGCGCGACACCAGCTTGCGGAATTCGGTGTGCACGGGCGGGTCCGTCATCACCATCGGCGGGTTGTCCTGCAGGCCAATGAGTTCCAGCTCGCCATAGTTGACGGTCAGGCCCTGCGCCGAGGAGAACGTCTGGTGGTCCCGCGCGGCGGCCCAGATGTCGGCGTGCCGGGATAGCACGTAGTAGTCGGCCGCCGGATTGCCGGCGGGCACGACGTGATGTACGGGATCGTGATCGCGGAGCGACCGGTACATCGGCCAGGGATCGACCCACCCGGTCGAATCGGCAAGCTGGAACGCCACGGGGGAGCCGGATGTCTCGTGAGACAAAATCGCCGTCATGTCTTATGTGTACGGCGATCTGGTCAAGCTGTCAATGCCCGCCCGAGGAGATCATTGGGTCGAACACCCTCTCGCCGATGACGTCTTGGAACGCCAGACAGTGAGGAATCCCGACTTTCCGCACTGTGGCCCAACGTATTTCGCGATCGGCGCTGGCCTGCCGTTGCCGGCGCGAGACGGTCATCGACTCGCGTCTCGTGACTGACGCGATGACGTGGGATCGGGGTGGCGGTTCCGTCCCCGGTGGTCGCTATTCGTGCCGGTCAGTTGCCGGTGGGGATGGTGGCCACGTCGTCCGCAGGTACTTCGTATCCAAGATCGTCGATGAAGGCGACGTGCACTGGCCGGTCGGTGCGGCTGGCTTTACGCACCATAGTGGGCCCCTCGGGGCGGGGGAGGTGTCGGTCGCCCCACTGCTGAAGGGCGCCGATGAGTACGTGTAGCTCGCGGCCGGCGGGGGTGAGGTGGTAGGCCGGGCGTCGACGCTGACCGGGTTCCTGGTAGGACTCCTTGGTCATCACTCCGTACTCCACCAGCGTTGCGAGTCGATCCGCGAGGCGATCCGGCGGTAAGCCGAGGTTGCGTTCGAAGTCTGCGAATCGCGTCGTTCCCAGGAGTGCCTCGCGCAGGATGAGAATGGTCCACCGCTCGCCCAGTACGGTCATGCTCCGGGCGACCGAGCACGTCCAGTCGTCGACCTTCTTGGATGCCACCGAAGAAGTCTACTCCTCTGACTTTGGCAATCGTCAGTCAGCTCGATCCATCTGCCGGGGCGGGCGTGAGGTCGGCTCGACGTCGACGTTGGTGTCGCCAGCCCTCGCGATGGCCCACCCGTCAACCTTCTGTATTCACAAGTCATAGCGAGATGTAGCTCAAGTCGCCTATCCCGCAAAGTTCCATCAGGGGCCGATGACTGTCGCCTAGTTACCGCAAGAAGCGCAAAAACACAGCTATTAAATGTGTTTGAAGAACTTCGGACAGTCGAAATCGACGTCAGATGCTATACGGGTGGCTGAGCTCGATTTCAACGGCACGAATACTAACTAGTATTTTCAAAGTAAGGTGGTACGGTGCTTGCATGACCTTCATCGAGGACTTCGCCCCTACCCACCTTCACCTCACCGAGGTGTCTCCCACGCTGTGGCGGGTCACCTTCGACAACCCACCGGTCAACGTGATCGGCACCGACATGATGCGCGATCTCAAGGAGCTGCTCACCGAGCTCGAATCCAACGACACCGTCAACGTGGTCCTGTTCACCAGTGCCGATCCGGACTTCTTCCTGGCCCACTACGACCTCGCCGCCGACCACGCAGCGTCCGAGGCACTACCCAGCGCCACCGGATACGCGGCCTGGGTGGACATCACGGTGCGCATCAGCAAGCTCTCGGCGGTGACCATCTCGGCGATCCGGGGCATCGCTCGCGGCGCGGGCAGCGAGTTCGCACTGGCCACCGACATCCGCTTCGCCAGCCGTGAGAAGGCCATCCTGGGGCAGATGGAGGTCGGCTTCGGCGCCGTACAGGGCGGCGGCGCCTCGGGGCGCTTGCCCGCGCTGGTCGGCCGCGGCAGAGCCTTCGAGATCCTGCTCGGCGGCGGCGATTACGACGGCGATACCGCTGAACGGTACGGCTATGTCAACCGCTCCATCCCCGACGACGACTTCGTCGCTTTCGTCCACGACTACGCCACCAGAGTCTCGCGCTGGGACCACAGAGCTCTCGGCGAAATCAAGGCCTTCATCAACAAGTACACCCGCCTACCCGACAGTGAATACCCGCTTCACTCCGATGCCTTCTGGTCAGCCGTACCCACCCCCGGCTTCCAAGCAGTCACCAAGGGACTCTTCGAGCGCGGCCTGCAGCAAAAGAGCGACCTCGAATACCACCTCGGGGCCGAGATCGCCGACGTCGCCGCCGCCGTGAGGCCCGCCAGCTGATCCAGCAGGTCACCACTTGACCCGCCGGCTCGCCACGCAGTGATTGAGCCGTTTCGGCGCCCCATATCACTTGTCGCACATTCACATTCA
Source organism: Mycolicibacterium sp. CBMA 226 (assembly GCF_009729075.1). Lineage (GTDB taxonomy): Bacteria > Actinomycetota > Actinomycetes > Mycobacteriales > Mycobacteriaceae > Mycobacterium. Next base: position 113,520 of record NZ_VTGY01000008.1, read on the forward strand.
GCCAAGCACGCACACCCAAGGAGAACTCATGCCAGTCGTGACCGGACAGTCCCAGTGGAATGGGACGTTCAAGGAAGGCACCGGAACGTTGTCAACGACGACGTCGGACACCATCCGCGAAGCGCCCTACACCTATGCCAGCCGATTCGAGGGCGCACCCGGAGCCATCCCCGAAGAACTCGTCGTCACCGGCCATGCCGGTTGCTACAACCACGCCCTGGCCAACATCGCCTTCAAGGCCGGGGCCTCCGTCGAATCGATCAGCACCACCGCAGAACTCACCATGGGCACCGACGATCAAGGATCCGATGGGCACGGATATTCGGTAGAAGGCATCCACTTCATCGTCGCCGCCGACATCCCGGGCGTCACCGACCAGCAGTTCGCCGAACTCACCGAGCAGGCTCGCGCACTGTGCGCGATCTCCAAGATCCTGACCGTTCCTATCACCTTGGACGCGACCCGGACCACCGCGGCAACCTCGTAGCCACCCGGCGTCATCAGCTCCGTGGTGGAGGAGACCGTCGCCCGGCTATTCACACGGCCTCACCGCTGCCCGAGACACCATTAACCACAGTGGGCCGGGGTTGTGCCTCCGGTCGAGAATGCGCGGAGGGGGAACTGAAATCGGTGTCGGATTAGATTCCCGCGCCTGGATTCAGGATGTTGTCGGGGTCCAGGGCCGCCTTGATTCGGCGGTTCAGTTCCATGACCTCCGGCCCGAGTTGCCCGGCCAGCCAGGGCCGCTTGAGCCGGCCGACGCCGTGCTCGCCGGTGATGGTGCCGCCCAGCGACACGGCCAGGTCCATGATCTCGCCGAACGCGATGTTGGCCCGCCGGGTGTTCTCGGCGTCGTTCGGGTCGTGGACGATCAGCGGGTGGGTGTTGCCGTCGCCGGCATGCGCGATCACCGAGATCAGCAGCTCGTGCTCGCGGGCGATGGCCCCGACCCCGTCGACCAGGTCCGCGAGCGCCGGCAAGGGCACACCGACGTCTTCCAGCAGCAGTGGGCCCTTGGCTTCCACGGCCGGGATGGCGAACCGCCGGGCGGCCACAAAGGCCTCGCCCTCGTCGGGATCGTCGGTCGAAAAGACCTCTGTCGCACCCGCTTCGGTAAATACGCGGGCCATGTACTCGGTGTCCTCGACACCTGCCGCGCCGCGATCGTCGGATGCCGCCACGAGCATCGCCTTGGCGCTGCGGTCCAGGCCCATCTTGAGCTTGTCCTCGACCGCGTTGATCGCGACGTCGTCCATGAACTCCAGCATCGAGGGACGGATTCGGCCGGTGATGGTCACGACGGCATCGGCCGCCGCGCGCACCGAGTCGAAGCTCGCCACGACGGTGCAGCCGCGGTGCTGCGGGGGCAGCAGGCGCAGCGTGGCCTCGGTGACGACACCAAGAGTGCCTTCGCTGCCGACGAACAGTTTGGTGAGACTCAGTCCCGCAACGTCTTTCAGCCGCGGCCCGCCGAGCCGTACCGCGGTGCCGTCGGCGAGGACCACCTGCAGGCCGAGGATGTAGTCGGTGGTGACACCGTATTTCACGCAACACAGACCGCCGGCGTTGGTGGCGACGTTGCCGCCGATGCTGCAGATCTCGAACGACGACGGATCGGGTGGGTACCAGAGCCCATGGGCTGCAACGGCTTTCTTCACCTCGGCGTTGAGCAGGCCGGGCTGCACCACGGCAGTGCGGGTCGCGGTGTCGACGACGATGTCGCGCATCCGTTCGGTGGTCAGCACGATGCCCCCATCGACCGCGGTCGCCCCGCCGGACAGGCTGGTGCCGGCGCCCCGCGGCACCACCGCGATCTTGTGCGCGCTGGCCCACCGCAGGACGGTCTGCACCTCCGCGGTGCTCCGTGGCCGTACCACCGCGATGGGGGTGCCGGCATCGGGATCGAGTGCGCGGTCCTGCCGGTAGGACGCCACGATGTCGGGATCGGTGACGACGGCATCGGCGGGCAGGTCGGCGATGAGGCTCGGCAGCGCGGTGTGCACGGGGGCAAGTCTAGGAGCCGCGCATCGATCAGTTGCCACGCGCGGCATATGGCACGTGTATTAATCCCATGTAACGACCGTGTTACCTGTACGCTCGGTGGTGTGTACAGCAAGGCCCTGTTGGCCGAGATGGAAGCGCTGCGCGACGGCCGTCGCGGGGCGCATGTGTCTGCGACCGCGATCGAACTCCATGTGCGCGTCGTGAGCCGCAGTGTGCGCACGGCCCGGCCCGACTTCGTGGCCGATGCCGGGCTGGACGCCATCGCGCCCGGCTCGGTGACAACCGTTGCGGCACTGGAACTCTGGACTGCAGGGCTCTGGCAGCGGGTGCCCGGTGGCTACCTGATCGACGACCGCGAATTGATCGCGCACCTGTCCGCGGGTCCGGTTCGGAGCTGGGCGCGCAGGGTCTGGAAATACCTCAACAGCGAGTCTGTCATCCCGTTCTGACTGCGCCGGCCGTCGCGCGTACTCCACGCAATGCGGCAAACAACAGGTCGTTCAGCATGTCGATCAGATGCTCCCGGTCGACGGCGATCCCTCCGACGAGGACCGCGGTGAGAGTCTCGGCGACCCCGCCGATGACAAATTGTGCGGCCAACTGCAGATCGATCGGCCGCGGGACGGCGGCGGAACCGCTCAACCCGGCGACGATGCCGGCGAACCGCTGAGCCTCGGCGAGGCGGCGCGGGCCGAGTGCGGGGGATGAGGCGGACTCGATCAAAATGACGCGGCCCTTGCGTTGATCCGTCAGCACGATGTCGGTGAGCACCGCGAGCGCCGCCCGTGAGCGCGCCCGCGGACCGCCATCGGTGTCGGCGATGGCCGCCAATCCACGCTCTTCCAGCTCGGCCATGATGTCGTCGAACACCGCGATGTGCAGGTCCTCGATCGATGGGAATGATTCGGCGAAGTAGCGCGCCGCGAGTCCGGCCCGCTCGGCGACACCCCGCAAGGTCGTTGCCGGGATGCCCTTGGTGCCCATCAGGTCCAGGCCCGCTGCGACGAAGCGCCGCCGCCGCTCGGCGATGCGGTCGGCTCCGCTGAGGCCGCCGTAATGCCGTGACCCACTCACGAAACCAATCTTGACACACGTGTGGACAGATGGTTGCCTGATCTCATCTATCAACGCTTGATGACAGATTGGAAATGCTCATGACCAGCACGGCGGCACCTGACGACACCGCAGTCGAGCCCTGGCGCCCGGGTCAGCCCCATGCGGAACTGGCCGCCGACGTCCGGTGGTGGCTGGGGTCGCCTTTGAGCCTCGGGCTGTTCGGGCGTCTGGCGCTCGACCAGGTGGCGTACCGTCCGATCGCGGCCGCCGTCGACTGGTCGGGGCGGTTTCAGGAGAACTTCACCGATCGTGGCATCCGGTCACTGGCCTTCGGCATGTTGATGTTGTTCGGCGACGACGCCGACCGGCGCTCGGACACCGAGGAACTCAAGCGGCTGCACGCCGGCGTGCGGGGAACCGGCAACGGTGAATTCGCGGACACCCGGTTCAGTGCACTCGACCCGGACCTGTGGAATTGGGTCGCCGTCAGCTCCCTCAATCTGTTCTACCGGGGTTACCTCGCGGTGTGCGGCGAGGATCTGGATGCCGGGCAGCGCGAGGTCGTGTATCAGACCGTGCGGTGGATGACGAGTTACCTGGAGTTGCCCAGTGCCCGGGCCAAGCTGCCCGAGACATTGGCCGACATGACGGCCTACTACGACCGCGTCGCCGAAAAGCATCTGGCGGACAACGCGTTTCTGCAATACGCCGACGACAGCTTCGATACCCTGCCCGTGCCCGACCTGCTCCCGAAGCAACTGCGGGTGCTCGCCTTGCCGCTGTGGAGCCTGGTGACGCCGATTGCGCTGCGCGTACCGAAAGTGCTCGGGCAGCGAGATGCCCACCCGAAGATGCGTGAACTGCTCGACATTCGATCGACGCGCCTGACCCGGTTGGAGTACGCCCTATATCTGAAGGCCTCGCAGCTGGCCTGGCGGTATCTGCCGCGCGCCGTCGTTCTTGATCCGTTGGCGTACAACCGGTACCGCTACGAACGGCTGCGGTACGCGTATCACCGCGTGCAATTGGACAGCTTCGCTGCCTAGCCGGACGGCCTGAGGGCAGAATCTGGGGGTGCTACCGCATCCCCGAACCGGAGAGCTGTTCCCGTCCCCGGTCCCGGCAGGGTCGGGTTGGCCCGGGGATCCGGCCGACGCCGACACCCCCGTCGCTCGCACCGCGCGGCAGGTCGGGGCCAGGGCCCGTCGTTGTGGCGACCTGGCCGACCTCGATGCTCAAGTGTCCGTCTGCCGCGCCTGCCCTCGACTGGTGACGTGGCGTGAGGACGTCGCCGCGCGGACGATGGCCAAGCGCAAGGCCTACGCGGCCGAGCCGTACTGGGGGCGGCCGGTGCCGGGTCTCGGGGTGGCCCGGCCGCGCATCTGGGTGCTGGGTCTGGCGCCGGCCGCGCACGGCGCCAACCGCACCGGTCGGGTGTTCACCGGCGACCGGTCGGGCGACTTTCTCTTCGCCGCCCTGCACCGCGTCGGGCTGGCGAGCAGCGCCGAGAGCATCGATGCGGCGGATGGACTTACGCTCAACGACATTCGTGTGGTCGCCGCAGTCCGGTGCGCGCCGCCCGACAATGCGCCGGCGCCAGAGGAACGTGTCACCTGCGAGCCGTGGCTGAGCGCGGAGTGGCGCCTGACGGGCCAGGATGTGCGGGTTGTCGTCGCGCTCGGCGGCTTCGCCTGGAAGGCCGCGCTGGACCTGACCGGAGCCGCGCGGCCGTACCCGAAATTCGGGCACGGCGTGCTCGCCGGACTTCCCGACGGGCGGCAGCTGCTCGGTTGCTACCACCCCAGCCAGCAGAACACGTTCACCGGCAGGCTCACCCCGGTGATGCTCGATGACGTGTTCACAGTGGCCAAGGGAATCGCGTCAGGCTCAGAAGAGTTGGATTAGATCGTGCAGTTGTCTGTCCTTGATCTCGTCCCGGTCCGTAGCGACCAGTCCACCGCCGACGCCTTCGCCGCCACCGTGCGCCTCGCCAAGGCCGCCGATGACCTGGGCTACACCCGCTATTGGGTGGCCGAGCACCACAACATGCCCGCCGTCGCCGCCACCAGCCCGCCGGTCGTCCTGAGCTATCTGGCTGCGCAGACCGCTCGCATCCGGCTCGGCTCCGGCGGTGTCATGCTGCCCAACCATGCGCCGTTGGCGGTCGCCGAGCAGTTCGCCATCCTCGAGGCCGCGGCCCCGGGACGGATCGACCTCGGCGTCGGCCGCGCACCGGGTACCGACCCCGTCACCTCGATCGCGCTGCGCGGCCCCGCCGGGCGCACCGACGAGGACATCCAGCGCTTTCCGGAGTACCTCGACGACGTCGTCGCACTGATGAGCCCCGGCGGGGTCAAGGTTTCCCTGGAGGGACGAAACCTGTTGGACAAGAACTACATCCTGAAGGCCACGCCGGCTGCGGTGAGCCCGCCGAAACTGTGGCTGCTCGGCTCGTCGATGTATTCGGCGCACCTCGCCGCCGCGAAAGGGCTGCCATACGTGTTCGCCCACCACTTCTCCGGGCAGGGCACCGAGGAGGCGCTCGCCACCTATCGCGCGGAATTCCGGTCCAGTGAATTCGCCGACAAGCCAACAACATTCATGACCGTCAACGCCTGTGTGGCGGAGACGCGCGACGAGGCCGAACAACTGATTCGGCCCAACTTGCAGATGATGGCGTGGCTGCGCACCGGCGAGCCCTTGCGTGCGCTGGACCTGGTCGAGGACTCGGCGCACAACCAGCTCACCGCTACGCAGCAGGCCATCGTCGACGCCGGCATGGCGCGGTCGGTCGTCGGCGCGCCCGCAGAGGCTGCGGACCAAATCCGAGACCTGGCATTGCATTTCGACGTCGACGAGGTGATGGTCAGCCCCGTCGCCGCCGCTCGCCGGGGCTGCGATCCAGCCACCGCCCCGGCTCGCGAGACGACGCTACGGCTCCTGGCCGAGCAGCTGCTCTAGCGCGGCGTCAGCGCGACCACCGGGATGGGCCGGGTGGTGCGCTTCTGATAGCCCTCGTACCGGTTCGCGTTGTTCTTGTTCACGACCTGCCACAGCCGTGCGTAGTCCGGGTCGTCCTTGCCGACGATGCGCGCGGTGACCGGGAATCGCTTTGGCCCGACGTTGATCTCGATCTCGGGCTTGGCCTTCAGGTTGAAGTACCAGCCGGGCGCCGTCGGCTCGCCGCCCTTGGACGCGACCACCAGGTAGGCGTCGCCGTCCTTCGCGTACGTCAGCGAAGTGGTGCGCGCCAGGCCGGTCTTGGCGCCGACGGTATGCAGCAACAGGCTGGGCGGGACACCGGGAATCTGATGCCCGATGCGGCCTTCAGTCTTCTGGTAGATCCGGTCGTGCAACTTCAGCAACGGGAGGCCGAGGTATTTCTCCCACAGGGGCATACTCATGTGCTCAAGTCTGCCTGCGGATCAGAGAGCCGCGCCACCGCCTCCAGTAGGATTTTTCCGCTGGCTTCCCGATCCGGATCGCGGCGGAGCAGCATGCCCTTGGCAAACGCCAGCTTGTCGCCGGCCTTGCGCGGAACGATGTGCAGATGGATGTGAAAAACCGTCTGAAATGCGGCTTTGCCGTCGTTGATCGCGATATTGTTGCCGTCGGCATGCAAACCGGACTCGCGCGAGGCCTGGGCGATGCGCTGACCGAGTTTGGCCATGCCCGCCACGACATCCGGCGGGGTGTCGACCAAGTTCTCGTAGTGCTGCTTGGGTACCACCAGGGTGTGGCCCCGGGCGAAGGGTCGGATGTCCAGGAACGCCACGTAGTCGTCGTCCTCATAGACGCGGATCGCAGGTGCCTTCCCGGCGATGATGTCGCAGAACACGCAGGCCATCAGTCCACGGTAGGCCAGGCGGGTCAAACGTTGGCGGCCGCCCACTCCGACAACCGGCGGTCACGTTCGGCGGCGTCGACCTCTTCGACGCGCGTCATGACCGCCCAGCGCTGACCGAACGGATCGAGGATCGACGCGAACCGGTCACCGGTGACGAAAGTCTGTGCCGCTTCCCGGATTGTCGCGCCGGCGCGCTCGGCCCGGTCGACCACCGCGTCGACGTCGGGGCAGTACAACACCACGGAGTGGGTGACCGGCCCGCTGCGCGGTGGCGCCACCAGCTCGTAGTCGGCGTTGGGATCGGACAACTGCAGCCGGCCGGTACCGAAGTCCAGCTCGGCGTGTGCCACAGTGCCGTCGCTCGCGTCCATCTTCTCGACGAGCCGGGCGCCGAACACCTCGACGTAGAAGTCGATCGCGGCGGCAGCTCCATCGATCACCAGGAATGGAGTGAGGCTGGTGTAGCCCTGGGGAATTGGTTGCACGCTCATGCAATCCAGTTTCGTAGGGTCGGTGGTATGGCGGCTTGGAAAAACCCGACAACAGCTCCGAAGCTGGGTGTGGTCGGCCGCGCCAACACCGGTTCGGTGTTCGACCTGCAGCAGTGGCAGCCGTCCGCCGCGGCGGCGGTCTGGGTCGAGAATTTCTGGTCGGTCACCTGGGATCTGCGGGACGCCGAACCGTTCGACAGCACCGTCATCACCTTTCCCGCGGTGCATCTGACGCACGAGTGGGGCGCCGATGAGGTTCGGCACGGTCACCGGTTGCCGGCGACATTGGTGCACGGCGTGGTCGATCGGGTGTTCACGACCACGCTGTCGGCGTCGGGTTCGGTGGTGGGCGCGCGGTTCCGGCCCGGCGGGTTCGCGGCCCGGTTCGGCCGGGATGCCGCGGCGCTGACGGGCCGTGTAATCCCCATCGACGACGGATTGTTCGACACACCAGTGTCTTTCGCCGATGACATCGAACAGTCGGCCGCGGCCCTCGACGACGCGATCGGCAGCCGGGCCGACACGGACGCCACCTATCGTGATCTCTTGGCGCTGCTGAACCGGGTCAGCGCCGACCCGCACCTGCACCGTGTTGAACAGGTAATGGCGTTGTCACCGTGGAGCGAGCGGACCACCCAGCGACTGTTCCGCCGGTACGTCGGGGTGCCGGTGAAATGGGTGCTGTGCCGCTACCGGTTGCAGCACGCGGCCCTTCAGATCGAGACGGTGCCCGACCTCGACTTCGCCGATCTGGCAGTGCGTTTGGGTTGGTACGACCAAGCACATTTCATCAATGACTTCCGCGCCATGCTCGGGTGCACGCCGGGGGAGTACGCCACCAAACACCGTCGCTGATGGGTAATCTGCGCCGCATGGACCATAGTGAGTTGGCATTCGCCGGCGCCGCCGAGCAGGCTCGCCTGCTCGCCGCCGGCGCGGTGAGCGCGCCCGAACTCGTGGAGCTGTATCTGGACCGGATCGGCCGCATCGATCCCGAATTACGTTCTTACCGAATTGTTCTGGCGGAGAGTGCCAGAGCGCAGGCGCGGTCCGCGCAGGTCCGGCTGGATGCCGGGGAACGGCTGCCCTTGCTCGGCGTGCCGATCGCCATCAAGGACGACACCGATGTGGCGGGTGAACTGACCACGTACGGCAGCAGTGCCCACGGCGCGGCGGCCTCCGCAGATGCGGAGGTGGTACGTCGACTTCGCGCCGCGGGCGCGGTGATCCTGGGCAAGACCGCGGTGCCCGAGATGATGATCTGGCCCTTCACCGAGACATTGACGTTCGGTGCCACGCGAAACCCCTGGAACACGCGTTACGCGCCAGGCGGCAGCAGCGGCGGTACCGGCGCCGCGGTCGCCGCCGGTCTGGCTGCCATGGCGCTGGGTTCGGACGGCATGGGCTCGATCCGGATTCCGGCCACATGGTGCGGGTTGTTCGGCATCAAACCGCAACGCGACCGGGTTCCCATGAGCCCGCACGACGATTCGTGGTGCGGGCTGGTGGCGTACGGACCGCTGGCCCGCACCGTTGAAGACGCCGCCGTGTTCCTGGACGCCACGACCGAAGGTGGATTCGTCGAGGCCGCCCGACGCATGCCCGGATGCCTACGGATTGCATTGAGCACCAAGGTGCCGCCGCTGGTGACCGCGCGGGTGGGCGCCGAACAACGCGCCGCGGTGCAGCAGGCCGGAGCGTTACTGCGGGAGCTGGGCCACGAGGTCGTCGAGCGCGACCCCGACTACCCGGTGTCGGCGGTATATGGCCATGCCCTGCCCCGCTATTTCCGTGGGGTCCATGACGATGTGTCGGCACTGCCGCACCCGGAGCGGTTGGATCGCCGGACCCGGGCATTCGCCAGGATCGGCGGGCTGATCTCGCAGCGGCGGATTGATGCGATCCGGGCTGCCGAGACCGCACTCACCGCACGGGTGCTGTCGGTGTTCGACAGTGTCGATGTGGTGATCACCCCGGGGGCGGCGTCCGGACCGTCCCGGATCGGGCAATACCAGCGCCGTGGCGCCGTCTCGACCTTGGCGTCGGTCGCGGCGCGGGTGCCGTTCCAGGCCATGTTCAACGTCACCGGCCAACCGGCAGCGGTCGTGCCCTGGGGGTTGGACGGCAACGGAATCCCGACGTCGATTCAGTTGGTGGGCAGGCCCTTTGAGGAGGCGACGCTGCTGTCACTGAGCGCGCAGATCGAGGGTGTGCGCCCGTGGGCCGGTCGGCGGCCGCCCGTCGGCTAGCGCGCGCCGAGCGCGGCCTGGATGTCCGGCTTCATCTGCAGGAGCTGCTGACCCCAGTAGGCCCAGGTGTGGGTGCCCGTCGGCGGGAAGTTGAAGATGGCGTTGTGCCCGCCCGCAGCCTGGTACGCCCCCTGGAACTTGGTGTTCGACGCGAGCGTGAAACTCTCCAGGAACTGCTGCGGCACACCGCTTGTCGCGCCTGCCAGGTCGTCCGGCGTGCCGGTGCCGCAGTACACCCAGAGCCGTGCGCCGGACGAGGCGATGCGGCCGACGTTGACCGTCGGGTCATTGCGCGCCCACGCCGGGTCACTGGGAGGCCCCCACATGGCGCCGGGGTTGAAGCCGCCGGAATCATTCATCGCGAGCCCCACCATCGGAGGCCAGAACGAGTCGGACAGATTGAGGAATCCCGACAGCGAGCCCGCGTACCGGAACTTGTCTGCGTGGTAGGCGACGTAGATCAGGGCGGTGGAGCCACTCATCGACAGCCCGACTACTGCGTTGCCGCCTGTCGAGACGTGCTTGTTGGCGGCCAACCATGCCGGCAATTCGCTGGTCAGGAAGGTTTCCCACTTGTAGGTCTGAGTGGTGCCATTGCCGACGGCCGGTTGGTACCAGTCGGTGTAGAAGCTCGACATGCCGCCGACCGGCATGACCACGGACAGGCCCGAGCCGTTGTACCACTCGAACGCCGGGGTGTTGATGTCCCAGCCGTTGGTGTCGTCCTGCGCGCGTAGGCCGTCCAACAGGTACAGAGCGTGCGGACCGCCACCCTGGAATTCGACTTTGACGTCGCGGCCCATGGCCGCGGACGGCACGTTCAGGTATTCGACGGGTAGACCGGGTCGGGAGTAGGCGTCGGCAGGCGTCGCTGTGATCAACCCAGCGACGGTCAGCGATGCCAGCGCCGCGACCAGGAACCGATTCTTCACGATGCGTGACATGGGTAAACCCCCTGCTCGGGAAGCGGATACACACCGCATGGCGGCGGTACCCCGATCCGGGCAGGCTGAAACGCCTATGCGCGGATCACCCGCCACGCCGCGAGTTTGTCGGTGAACGACATGGTCAACGCTCCGCTGCTCGACGGCAGGCGGGTGGCGGGCAGGGCGCTACCGGCTTGCTGAAACAGCGTGTGCGCGGTCAGCCCGTTGACGAATCCCCGCTCGATTGTCGGGTGCTGTGCAAGGAATGCCGTGAAATCGTTGAGTACCAACGTTTTCCGGTCGATGTTGGCATCGAGGCTGCCGACCCGTCGGCAACTGTGTACGACGTCCCACAGCGCCACGCCTGCGCCGGTGATGGCCTCGATGCGGTCGATATAGGGCAATTCCGCGTCGAATCCGATGAGTGCGCCCAGCAACCGCCAGAACTGGTTGCGGGTGTTGGCGTAGTACTCGCCGGTGTCCAGTGACTTCTCGCTGGGAAACGAGCCCAGGATCAGCACCTGAGGGTTGTTGCCGACAACCGCCGGCAGTCCCGCGCGCAACGGCATCTGTGGCTCGGTCATGTGCACATTCTGCGGGGCTGCCAGGCGCGATAGGTTGGCCGGGTGAGCGAACAAGCTACCGAGCCGGCGGACCGCGACGAGCTGACCGCATGGTTGCTGTCCGAGGGGTTCACCGAGGAGCAGGTCACCGAGGCGTTCGCGCCGACGCTGCTGCCGTCCCGGCGGGCGTTGGGTGATGACGGCACCAGGCTCTCGGCCCGTCAGATCAGCGCGCAGTGGGGCGTGGATATCGACCTCCTGCAACGGATTCTGCACGCGGCCGGCCGGCCGCGCACGGAGGATGCGGATGCGGCGCTGTACCTGCCGGTCGACAGTGACCTCATGGGGTACGCCCAGCGGTTTCTCCGTTTCGGGCTCCCCGAGGACCAGGTCGTCGCCGTCGTTCAGGTCATGGCCGAAGGCCTCTCCCGCACCGTCGAGGTGATGCGTTTTGCCGCGTTGTCCGCGATCCTGCAGCCGGGTGTCAGCGAGCTCGACGGCGCGAAGGCCACAGCCGCGCTGATCGGCAAGGCGGCACCCCTGCTCGGCCCGATGATCCAGGACATGCTTCGTACCCAGTTGTTGCACGCCCTGTTGGAGGAGGAGGTCAGCGCCAGCGAGCGCATCGCGGGGCGCCCGCTGCCTGGATCTGGGCAGGTGTCGGTCGCCTTCGCCGATCTGGTTGGCTTCACCAGTCTTGGCGAGGAACTGCCGCCGGAGGATCTGGAGCAGTTGTCGCAGCGGCTGGCCGACCTCGCGCGTGATCTCGCTGTCCCACCGGTGCGGTTCGTCAAGACCATCGGCGACGAGGTCATGCTGGTCAGCGCTGAGCCGGTGCCACTGCTCGACGTGGTGCTGCAACTGGTCGCCGCGGCCGAAGCGGACGAGGCCCTGCCGCGGCTCAAAGCCGGCATGGCCACAGGCCCCGCTGTGAGCCGGGCGGGGGACTGGTTCGGCCGCCCCGTCAACCAGGCCAGCCGGGTGACGGGCGTGGCCCGCCCCGGCGCCGTCTTGCTGGCTGAAACCGCACGTGACGCGGTCGGTGACGCACCGGGTTTCGAGTGGTCATTCGCCGGTGCACGACGGCTCAAAGGCATTCGTGACGAGGTAAAACTGTTCCGCGCCCGCCGTGCCGTGGACTAGTCGCGGTGCCAGACGGCGACTTGCACCGACTTGCACCCTGGCCGCGACGTCGCTTACATGGGTAGGCATGCCAGACATTGATCGTCGCAGCATGATGTCGATGGCGGGGCTGGGCCTGTTGGCCGCCGCGCTCCCGATCGCCGAATCCAGGGCCGATATCCCCGGAAAGTTGATCTTCGAAGACAACTTCGACGGACCGGCCGGATCGTCGCCCGACACCTCGAAATGGGAGATCGCGACGGCCCGTGAATCGATGAAGGACCCCACGTACTGGGAGCTCCCAGAGCACGTTGGCCAGTACCGCAACGACCGCAAGAACATTTTCCTGGACGGCAAGTCGAACCTGGTGATCCGGGCCGCCAAGGACGGCAACACGTTCTACAGCGGCAAGATATTCGGCACGTTCCGCGCCGGCATCGGCCACACCTTCGAGGCGCGGATCAAGCTCGACTGCCTGACCCCGGGCTGCTGGCCGGCCTGGTACCTGGCCAACAGCGATCCGGTCGTCGGCGGCGAGGTCGACATCATGGAGTGGTACGGCAACGGGAGCTGGGCCCCCGGCACCACCGTGCATGCCAATCTCAATGGCGGCGAACATGTTTCGCACACCATCGCGCCGGACAGCAACTGGCACACGTGGCGCTGCCAGTGGGACGACGCCGGTATCCGCTTCTGGCTGGATTACACCGACGGCGCCCAGCCGTACTTCAACGTGCCGGCAAAGTCGTTGCCCAACTGGCACTTCAATGATCCCGGCTACACCCTGTTCCCGATCATCGACCTCGCGGTCGCCGGTTCCGGTGGCGGCGATCCCGGCTCGGGTACTTACCCGGCGGACATGCTGATCGACTGGGTGCGCATCTGGTAGCTATCGGCTGGGCCTGAACCTGCGCAGTCGCAGGCTGTTGCTCACAACGAACAGCGAGCTGAAAGCCATTGCCGCGCTGGCGATCATCGGGTTGAGCATGCCCATGGCCGCCAGCGGGATCGCCGCGACGTTGTAGGCGAACGCCCAGAACAGGTTGCCCTTGATGGTCTTGAGCGTCGCGCGGGACAGCCGGATGGCGTCGCCTGCTGCGCGTAGATCACCACTGACCAGGGTCAGGTCCGAGGCCTCGATCGCCACGTCGGTGCCGGTGCCCATCGCCAGACCCAGGTCGGCCTGGGCGAGCGCGGCAGCATCATTCACGCCGTCGCCGACCATTGCCACGACCCGGCCCTGGTCCTGCAGGCGCTTGACCTCGTCGACCTTGTCCGCGGGCAGCACCTCGGCGATCACCGTGTCGATACCGACTTCGGCGGCCACCGCACCGGCCGCGCGGGCGTTGTCCCCGGACAGCAGCACGGGCGTCAGGCCCAGCTTCTTGAGGTCAGCGATGGCTTCGGCGGCAGTGTCTTTCACCTTGTCCGAGACCACGATGACGCCCGTGATGACGCCGTCGACCGCCACCCATACCGGGGAACGGCCCTCCTCCTCGGCGGCCTGCGCGGCGGTCTGTAATTCAGGGGAGGCCTCGGTGGTGAGCCAGCTGCGCCGGCCCACCGCGACCTCGTGACCGTCCACCACGCCCGTAACACCGCGACCGTCATGGTTGACGAAGTCGGTGACAGCGGGCAGTGGACCGTCCTGTGCCGCCCGCGTCGCGATGACCTGGGCGATGGGGTGCTCAGAAGCGTGCTCCAGCGCGCCGGCGAGCCGTAAGGCGTTGTCGAACTCGGCATGTACCGCCGCCACCGTCATCTTTCCGGTGGTCACGGTGCCGGTCTTGTCCAACACGACGGTGTCGACCTTGCGGGTCGATTCGAGCACCTGCGGGCCCTTGATCAGGATGCCCAACTGCGCGCCGCGACCCGTGCCGACCAGCAGCGCCGTCGGCGTGGCGAGGCCCAGGGCACAGGGGCAGGCGATGATAAGCACCGAAACGGCGGCGGTGAGTGCGGAACTGACCGTGCCTCCGGCGGCCAGCCAACCGAGCAGCGTCAGCAGCGCCAGCCCGATGACCACCGGCACGAACACCGCCGACACCCGGTCGGCGAGACGCTGCACTTCGGCCTTGCCGCTCTGGGCATCGGCCACCAGTCGCGCCATCTGCGCGAGTTGGGTGTCCGCGCCGACGCGTGTGGCCCGAACCACGAGGCGCCCACTGGCGTTCACGGTCGCGCCGGCGATCTGGTCACCGGGGCCGACCTCGACAGGTACCGATTCGCCCGTCAGCATCGACGCGTCGACCGCGGACGTCCCGCTGATCACGACGCCGTCGGTGGCGATCTTCTCGCCAGGGCGGACCACGAAGGTATCGCCGACGGCCAATTCCTCGATGGGCAACCGGATTTCGTGGCCATCGCGGAGCACCGCGACATCCTTGGCGCCCAGATCGAGCAGCGCCCGCAGCGCCGCGCCGGACTGCCGCTTGGCGCGGGTCTCGAAGAACTTGCCCGCCAGAATCAGCGTCGTGACCGTGGCGGCGACCTCGAGATAGAGATGTTCGCTACCGGTGCTCAGCATCCATACCGACCACAGGTACGACGTCAGCACGCCGAGCGACACCAGGGTGTCCATGGTCGCCGCGCCGTGCCGCAGATTGGTCCACGCCGCGTGATGCAGCGGCCAGGCACCCCACAGCACCACCGGGGTGGTGAGCCCGAGTGCCCACAGTGGCCAATGCGGGAATTGCAGGGCCGGGACCATCGACAGGGCAAGCACCGGGATCGTCAGGGCCAGGGACACCAACAATCGCGGCAGGTAGGCCGTTTCGGTCGCCGCTTCGGCCTTGTCGATGCTTGCGGTGTAGCCGGTGGCCTCCACGGCCGCAACGAGGTCGCCGGTGGTCACGCTGTCCGGGTAGGTAATGGCCGCCTGCTCGGTTGCGAAGTTCACGCTGGCGTGAACACCGTCAATCCGGTTGAGCCGCTTCTCGATTCGGGCGGCGCACGACGAACACGTCATACCGCCCACGGACAGCGTGACCGACGCGGTCATGCCGGTTGAACGACGTCGTATCCGGCGTCTTCGATCGCGGCGGTGACGGCGGCGCGATCGGGCTCGCCGTCCACTCGTACGGTGCCGGCCTTGAGGTCCACCTCGACACTCGTCACGCCGGGCAGCGGCTCGACAGCTGAGGTGATGGACGCGACGCAGTGCCCGCACGACATTCCCTGAACTTCAAGTACCTGACTCATGACCGAAGTATATACCCATAGGGGGTATAGGTAGGGTGTGATCTGTCGTACCTCATCATTCGGTCGGGCCGGGTGGCATTCTGGTTCCCATGGCACGTAAGGAAATCGACCCGATTCGGGCGAAGAGCGCCCTGGCTGTCGCGAAACAGCACCCGGGCATGATCCTGTTCCTGGCATCGCCCGCGATCATCGCCGTCGTTCTGGTCGGCGTATTCGTCGGCACCGGTTGGGGCGTACTGCTGGCGCTCGCGCTGCTGGTGGCCGGCGGCGTGGTGTTGCGGCGCAACCTCTGACGGAACCGGTGTTCGCCTCGGGTGAAAGGCTGTTTCTTACAGTTGTAACGGTGTAATCATGTAAGTATGAGGCAACATCATTCTGGCCAGGACCGCCGCGGCGGCTGGCAGCAAGCACGGCAGCCCGATGCGGGCGACGCCGCCGACTGGTTCGCCGGTCGGCTTCCCGAAGAGTGGTTCGCCGGAGACCCGGAAGTCACGGTGGACCGCGAGGAGATCATCGTCATCGGGCGACTGCCCGAGCCCGAGAACCCTGAAACGGCCGCCCGGGCTTCCGGGCGGGTCGCGCGTTTCCGGGAAGAGACGCGGTCGGAGCGCATGCGGATAGCCGACGAAGCCGAGGCTCGCTACGGCCGCAAAGTGGCCTGGGGCGTGGCGGTCGGGGAGTCGGAGCGAATTCTGTTCACCCACTTGGCGGTTCCGGTGATGACCCGACTCAAGCAACCGGAGCGCCAGGTGCTCGACACTCTGGTCGACGCCGGGGTGGCGCGGTCGCGCTCGGATGCGCTGGCCTGGTCGGTCCGGCTGGTCGGTGAGCATGCCGACGAGTGGCTCGCGAAACTGCGTGACGCCATGTCGGCGGTCGACGATTTGCGCGCCGAAGGTCCGCAGCTCTGAGCCATTGACCTACGCCACCATGCGGGTGCAATCTCAAGGGACCGGCCCGATGGGAGCGCGCGATGAGCGATCGGTTGTTCAATTACATCGGCGAGATGCTGTGCGGCGGCCTGGACGCTGACCTCGCGTCAGCCCGCGTGCTCGGGCCAGGTGATTTCACGAAATTCCTGACGGATGACGTGCGACTGCACGTCATCCAGGGACGGCTGGCAGCCGAGGAGTGGGGCGCCGCGGAACGGCACGAGCCCGTGCGGGTCGTCGCCACCCACATCGTCATCACGGAGCATGGCCTGCTGTACGCGGCCGAGGTCGGTGGTCAAAACCCGGGCTACTACCTGGCGACACCGCGGACGTTGCTCGAACCCGTCGCCGACCACATCGCCGACAGCCCACCGCCGACAGGCACGGCGGCCGCGGTGGACTGCCGGCTGGACCACGACCTCGCGTCCATCTGGCAGTTCGAAACCGCACTTCGGCATCGTCTCGAGTCCGATCCGGTCATCCGGGTTCAACTGACGTCCGCATTCGCCGCCTGAGCCATGGGCACTGTGACGTCCCGCCGACGTCAAAGCCTGATGCGCAGTGCGGTTTTCACCGTCGTCGTGCCCGGGACCGTGGCTGGGCTCATCCCGTATCTGCTCACCGACGGTTGGCGCAGGGCGGGTGATCTCGTTGGTCTGTCGGGCGCGTGGATCGCCGGAGTTCTTCTGATTGCGCTCGGGCTGCCCGTGCTGCTCATGGCGATTTATAGATTCGCCAGTGACGGCCTGGGGACGCCGCTGCCCGCGGCACCAACGCAACGTCTGGTGGTGACGGGGCCGCACCGGTACGTCCGCAACCCGATGTATCTCGCGGTCGCCACCGTCATCGTCGGCCAGGCGCTGATTCTGGGGCAGCCCGTATTGCTTTGGTATGCAGCGCTATTTGTTTTGGTTACGGCGGCGTTCGTGTACCTCTACGAGCAACCCACCCTGCGGAAGCAATTCGGCGACGACTACCGCCGCTACTGCGCATCGGTACCCGCCTGGCTGCCGCGGGTGACGCCGTATCAACTGTAGGTGGCGTGTCTCCGGACATCGGTGACGGCTGACGCCTGTGCCCGGCGCCAGGCGGTCGGCGTTAAAGCTGTTGTGTGCGTGGCGTTGTCGTGTAGTCGGTGCTTGTTGCGTCTGGCGAATCCAAACGATACTACCGTTGCTATTCGAACAGTTGTTCGATACACTGTGTTATGGGAATCGCACCAGATCTCACCACCAGCCTCGAAACCCTCCGCGGAGTGCAGGTCCCCGACGACATGGCCGGGGACGACGCACTAGAGGCAGCGCGGTGTCTGTTCAGGCTGCGGCATGTGGCCGATCATCTGGCGACGATGATGGCCGGGGTATTGGACCGGTTGGGTGTGGCGGCAGCGCAGGGGCGGACGCTGCGGGAGCTGTTGATGTCGTTGGGCTGCGCGCCGTCGGTGGCGGAGCGGCTGATCCGGGTCGGCGGTGCACTGCCGGTGTTGCCGACGCTGGCGGCCCATGCCAGTGATGGGGCGGTCTCGGGTGAGCATGTCGATGCGATCGTCAAGGGCATCAACCACATTCGAGCCCGCTCACCCGGTGGGATGGACGAGGCGACCCGATTCCGGCAGGTGACCGATCTACTGGGGCAGTTCTTCTCCGGGGCCACCCCCGCGGACATCGGTAACCGCGCCCGAAAGCTGGGCAACCGCGCCGCCGCGGCCGAGGGTGGGTTGCCGGCGGCTGAGGATCGGTCGGTCAACACCCTCGATCACCGGGTCACCAGTGACGGGCGGCTGCAGGTACGGGCAGACCTGGATGCCGAAGTCGGCGCCAAGCTGGTGGCCGCAGTGGAAGAGCTGTCAGCGCCGCGGCCCGAACCCGACGGCAGCCCCGACACCCGCTCCGCGGCGCGACGCCGCGCCGATGCCCTAGAGGCGGTGCTGGACATCGCCGCCCGCGGCGGGGACATCGCCTCGGCGCCGCGCACCCAACTGCTGGTCACGGTGCCCGCCGACACCCCGGACCTGGCGCAGTTGGAATTCATGGGATCGATCAGCACCGCGACGCTGGAACGCATCTGCTGCGACATGTCGGTCACCACCGTGATCGTGGACGGGGAGCAGGTGCCCCTCGATATGGGGCGCGAGAAACGCCTGTTCCCGGCACATCTACGCAAAGCCCTGTACCTACGGGATCAAGGCTGCATCAAATGCGGCGCCCCACCCGGACGCACCCACGCCCACCACATCGTGCACTGGACCCACCACGGCGAAACCAGTCTGAGCAACGGGTGCCTGCTGTGCCCGGCGTGCCACGCCAACATCCACCACGACGGCTGGGACGTCGTCATGGGAATGGACAAGCACCCCTGGCTCATCCCACCCGCGGTCGTCGACCCACAACGGAACCCGATACCGGCCTACAACCGCCGCACCATGCGACTCGACCACGCCGCATAACACCTAAAGCTTTGTGCACCTTGATAACTCAACAGTGATAGCGCATCGCGGGTCTGCTGTTTCGGGCGGCGGAGCTGAAGCAGCAGACCCGCGCACCCGGCCGAACGCGCCCGAACGGCGTCGAACGCAGTGCTCTGCCACCGGCCCGATGGGTGGCGAAGTTGCGGACGAGCCACACACGACCATCAGGCCTGCGTCATCTCCCAGTACGCCCCGCGCTGCTGGAGCAATTCGTCGTGGGATCCACGCTCGACGATGCGCCCGGCTTGGACCACGAGGATCAGATCGGCGTCGCGGATGGTGGAAAGCCGGTGCGCGATAATGAAACTCGTGCGGTTGCGGCGCAGCTCTGCGGTGGCCTGGGCGATCAGCAGCTCGGTGCGGCTGTCGACGGAGCTGGTCGCCTCGTCGAGGATCAGCAGCTGAGGTTGCCGCAGCAGCGCTCGGGCGATGGTGATCAGCTGCTTCTCGCCAGCACTGATGTTGACGCCGTTCTCGTTGAGGCGCGTCTGGTACCCGTTCGGCAGCGTGTGCACGAAATGGTCGACGCGCGCGGTGCG
Source organism: Mycolicibacterium sp. CBMA 226 (assembly GCF_009729075.1). GTDB lineage: Bacteria > Actinomycetota > Actinomycetes > Mycobacteriales > Mycobacteriaceae > Mycobacterium. Next base: position 132,917 of record NZ_VTGY01000008.1, read on the forward strand.
GGCGGCCGCGATCACCTCGGTCTCGGTGGCGTCGGGACTTCCGTAGGCGATGTTGTCGTAGATGGTTCCGCCGATCAGCCAGGTGTCCTGCAGCACCATGCCGATGCGTGACCGCAACTCGGACCGGCTCATCGTCGCGATGTCGCGACCGCCCACCAGGATTCGGCCCGAATCGGGCTCGTAGAACCGCATCAGGAGGTTTACCAGCGTGGTCTTGCCGGCCCCGGTCGGCCCTACGATCGCGACGGTGGTGCCCGGTTCGGCGACGAACGACAGGTCTTCGATGACCGGAGTTCCGGCCACATAGGAGAAGTTGACCCGTTCGAACTCCACGCGGTCCGGCCCACCTGAGGCGCGGTCTGGCGCGGGCGCACCCAGGTCCGTGGACTCCTCCTTGGCGTCGAGGAACTCGAAAACCCGCTCTGCGCTGGCCATCCCGGACTGCATGGTGTTGTACATCGACGCGATCTGGGTCAGCGGCTGGTTGAACTGTCGCACGTACTGAATGAACGCCTGGATGCTGCCCAGGCTGATCTGCCCGGTGGCGACCTGGATGCCACCGACCACCGCGACGCCGACGTAGCTGATGTTGCCGATGAACGTCGTGATCGGGGAGACCAGGCCGGACAGCGACTGCGCCCCGAAACTCGCCTGGTACACATCGTCATTCAGCTCACGGAACTTCTCCTCGGCCAGTGCGCGGTGTCCGAACGTCTTGACGACGGTGAAGCCGCTGTAGGTCTCCTCGATGTGTGCGTTGAGTCGGCCGATATTGCGCCACTGCGCCATGAACTGTTGCCGCGATCGCCTGGTGATGAGCCGCGTCGCCAGCAAGGTGAACGGCACCGTCAGCACGGTGATCAATGCCAGCAGCGGCGAAATCCAGATCATTGCCGCCAGTACCGCCACGACCGTCAGGGCCGATGTCAGCAGCTGACTGACGGTGATGGTCAACGACGTCTGGACGTTGTCGATGTCGTTGGTGACGCGGCTGAGAATCTCGCCGCGGGGCCGGGAGTCGAAGTAGGACAACGGCAGTCGGTGAATCTTGTCCTCGACACGGGAGCGCAGCGTGAACATGGTGCGCTGGACAATGGTGTTGAGCAGTCGCGCCTCGGCCCACACCATCACCGCCGAAACCAGATACAAGAGCAGCGCGGCTGTCAGCACATGGCCGATCGCCGTGAAGTCGACGCCCTGCCCCGGAACCACGTTGGATCCGGCGAGCAGATCGGCAAAAGTGTTGTCGCCGCGGGCCCGTGCGGCTGCCACCGCCTGCTCGCGGCTGATCCCGGCCGGCAAGCCGCGTCCGAGCACGCCGCTGAACAACAGGTCGGTGGCATGGCCGAGGATGCGGGGCCCGATCACGCCGACGGCGATCCCGGCGATGCCCAGCAGCATCACCACCACAACCCGACCGCGTTGTGGTGCCAGCTGTTTCACCAGCCGCAGCGCCGTTTCCCGGAAGTTCTCGGACCGCGCGCTCGAGGCCAGCATGGCGGCTGACGGCGGCCGGGTCACGCCACGTCTCCCGCCACAACCGTCTGCGAGTCGGCGAATTCGCGGTACACCGGGCACGACTCGATCAGCTCGGAATGTGTCCCGATGTCCACCACCTCGCCGTTGTCGAGGACGACGATCTGATCGGCGGCCGCGACCGTCGAAAGGCGCTGGGCGACAATGATCACCGTGGCGTCAGCAGCCACCGCGGACAACGCGGCCCGCACCCGGGCGTCGGTGTGGACGTCCAGCGCCGAAAACGCGTCGTCGAACAGATACACCGCCGGCCGCCGGACCACCGCGCGGGCGATGGCGATGCGCTGCCGCTGTCCGCCGGAGAAATTCGTGCCGCCCTGCGCGACGGGCATGCCCAGACCCTCGGGGTGGGCCGCCACGAAATCCGCCGACGCGACACGCAGCGCAGCCCACATCTCGTCCTCGGTGGCGTCGGCCTTGCCGAACCGCAGGTTGTCGGTGACGGTGCCGGAGAACATGTGCCCACGCTGCGGCACCACACCGATCATCGACCACAACTGTTCGGGGTCGTAGTCCCGGACGTCGACGCCGTCGACCGTCACGGAACCCGAGGTGACGTCGTACATCCGGCACAGCAGCGCCATCAGCGTCGACTTCCCCGAACCGGTCGATCCGACGATCGCGGTCACGGTGCCGGGCCGCGCTGTCAGTGAGACCCCGTGCAGCACCGGATCGTCGGCCCCGGGATACCCGAAGGTGGCTGCCGCCACTGCGATTTCTCCGCGGCGAACGTCAGGCACGACGGGCGCATCGGGCGCAACGATCGACGGCTTGGTCGCGAGGACGTCGCTGATCCGCTCGGCGCACACCGACGCTCGCGGCAGGATCACCAGCACGATGGTCACCATCAACACGGCCATCAGGATCTGCATGAAGTACGAGAGGAACGCGATCAGCGAGCCGACCTGCATCTGGCCATGATCGATGCGGATGCCGCCGAACCAGATCACCGCGACACTGGACAGATTCACCACGAGCGTGGTCGCGGGCAACATCAGCGCCTGCCACCGGCCGACGGTGAGGGTGGTGTCGGTCAGGGCGTGATTCGCGTCCGCGAACCGGCCGCGTTCGGCGTCCTCCCGCGCGAAGGCCCGAACCACGCGGATACCGGTGAGCTGCTCGCGCAGCACCCGGTTGATGTTGTCGATCAACCGCTGCATGCTCCGGAACAACGGCAGCAACCGCGAGATGATCAGGTAGTTGCACACCGCCATCACCGGCACGCTGACCAGCAACAACCAGGACAGGCCGGCGTTCTGGTGCAGGGCCATCGCGATGCCGCCGACGCACATGATCGGTGCGGTGATCAGCATGGTGCAGGTCATCTGCACCAGGACCTGGATCTGCTGGACGTCGTTGGTGGTCCGGGTCATCAGCGTGGGCGCCCCGAATCGCACGGCTTCGGCATTGGACCAGCCGAGCACCTGGCGGAACACCGCCCAGCGCAGGTCGCGGCCGAAACCCATGCCGGCGCGGGAACCGAAGTAGACCGCGCCGATGGCACACAGCACCTGCAGCGCGCTGACGCCGAGCATGACGGCGCCCAGTCGCCCGATGACGGCCGTGTCGCCGCGTGCGACGCCGTGGTCGATGATCCGGGCGTTGAGCGTCGGCAGATACAGCGAGGCCAGCGTGCTGATCAGTTGCAGCGCCGCCACCACCGTCAGCTGCCGCCGATACGGCCTCGTGTACTGCCGCAGCAGTGCCCAGAGCATGCGGTTACTGTGGCACACCCGAGAAAGCTTGTAGAAAGACCAGGTCAGTCGGCCTGTCGGTGGTTGACCTCAGCACCTGCCGCTACAGTGCATGGCGTGACCCGCAGACAGGTGAAGACCGCCGCCGCGACCGTGCTTGCCGCGGCCATGATTCCGGCGATGTCCGCCTGCTCGGACGACAGCAAGAGCAGCGGGGCTACTTCGGGTGGCCAGACGGGTCCTTCGGCGTCCGGTCCGGCCAAGCACGGTCCGATGTTCCCGGTGTGTGGTGGCGTCAGCGACCAGACCGTCACCCAGCTGACGCAGGTCACCGGCCTCGTCAACACCGCGAAGAACTCCGTCGGCTGCCAGTGGCTGGTCAACGGCGGCATCCTCGGCCCGCACTTCTCGTTCACCTGGTACCGGGGCAGCCCGATCGGCCGCGAACGCAAGACCGAGGAACGGACGCGGGCGGACGTCAACGACATCAACATCAACGGCCACTCCGGTTTCGTCGCGCTCGGCGAGGACCCGATGATCGGCAAGAGCCTGTGTGAGGTCGGCATCCAGTTCGACGACGACTTCATCGAATGGTCCATCAGCTTCTCCCAGAAGCCGTTCCCCGATCCGTGCGACATCGCGAAGGAACTGGCCCGGCAATCGATTGCGAACGCGAAATGACACGACGGAAACTGGCTGCAGCGGTCGCCGTGATGTCGGCGCTGACATTGGTGGGCTGCGCGCGCTCGGTCGAGGGCACCGCGATGAAGGAAGGCGCCGGCGGCGGCAGCGAGCACTCGGCGGATTCGTACCCGAACCTGCTCAAAGAGTGCGACGTGCTGACCAACGACGTACTGGCCAAGACGGTCGGTGCGGACCCGCTGGACATTCAGAGCACCTTCGTGGGTGCGGTGTGCCGGTGGCAGGCGCTGAACCAGTCGGCCGGCCTCATCGACATCACCCGGTTCTGGTACGAGCAGGGCAACCTCGATCAGGAAACCAAGGTCGCCCAGTTCCTGAACTACAAGTACGAGAACAAGTCGATCGCCGGCGTGAAGTCGATCATCATGCATCCGAACGACCCCAACGGGTCGTGCGGTGTCGCGAGCGATGCCGCCGGTGTCGTCGGCTGGTGGGTCAATCCGCAGGGGCCGGGCGCGGACACGTGCGGCATGGCCACCAAGCTGATGGAGCTGACGCTCGCCACGAACTCCTAGCGGGGCACGTGGAACTGTGTCAGCGTGGCGCTGCGCAGTTCCAGTTGTGACCAGTGCCGGTCGGTGTGCAGAACCGCGATCGCTGATGTCGGATACTTGATGGCGATCTGCCCGGCGGCGTCGCGGTCGCTCGTGTCCAGCGACGCCAAACTCAGCGCGAGCGACGACATGACCGGCTCGTGGCCGATCACCAGCAGCGTATTCGCCGCCTCTGGCGCGCCGTTGATGACGTCGATGGCGATGCCTGCTGTGGCGTCGTAGAGGCGTTCGACGTAGGTCACCGGTGCGGTGATCCCGGTGCGGGCGAGCGTCTGCCGGGTCCGGGTCGCGGTCGAGCACAGCACAGCGTCGACGGGCGGCAGATGTTCCCGTATCCAGTCTCCGGCCAGCGCCGCTTCACGAATACCGCGCTTGGCGAGTGGTCGCTCGTGGTCGGCGACCCCGTCTGGGTAGTCGGATTTCGCGTGCCGCAGCAGGATCAATGTTCGGGTTCCCGTCACCCGCCTACCGTAGATCCCCGAAGTTGTCGGTGCCCGGTTTTACACTCGCCGTATGCGTTTCGTCCACACCGCCGACTGGCAGCTCGGCATGACCCGGCATTTCCTGGGCGGTGAGGCACAGCCGCGCTACTCGGCAGCGCGCCGCGACGCGGTGGCTCGCCTCGGTGCACTGTGCGAAGAGGTGGGGGCGGAATTCGTTGTCGTGGCGGGCGACGTCTTCGAGCACAACCAACTCGACCCACGTGAGGTCAGTCTGTCCCTGGAGGCCATGCGGGCAATCAAGATCCCGGTATTCCTGTTGCCGGGCAACCACGATCCGCTCGATCCGTCGTCGGTGTACACCAGCGCGTTGTTCCTGTCCGAACGCCCATCGAACGTCACGGTGCTCGACGGTGCGCACGAGGTGCGCCCCGGGGTTCAGCTCGTCGGTGCGCCGTGGCGCTCCAAGGCGCCCACCACCGACCTCACGGGCGGCGCGGTCGCGGACCTGGCGGCCGACGGCGTCACCCGAATCGTGGTGGGCCACGGCGGCGTTGATGTCCTCGATCCGGACCCCACCAAACCGGCGCTGATCCGACTGGACGCCGTGGAGGCCGCCGTGCGCCGTGGCGCGGTGCACTATGTGGCGTTGGGGGACAAGCACTCTCGTACCGAGGTCGGCAGCACCGGCCGCGTGTGGTACTCCGGGGCGCCCGAAGTCACGAATTACGATGACATCGAATCGGATTCGGGCCACGTTCTGGTGGTCGACATCGACGACGCGGATCAGTCGGTGTCGGTCGAGGCCCGACGGGTGGGCCAGTGGCGGTTCGTTACCTTGCGCCGGATCGTCGATACTGATCGCGATATCGCTGACCTGGACCTGAATCTCGACGGCCTGCCGGACAAAGAACGCACCGTCGTCCGGCTCGCACTGACCGGCTCGTTGACGATCTCCGACAAGGCCGCTCTCGACGCCTGCCTGGATCGCTACGCGCGCCTGTTCGCCGCATTGACCACGTGGGAGCGGCACACCGACCTCGTCGTCGTCCCGGCGGACGGCGAATTCTCGGACCTGGGCATCGGCGGGTTCGCGGCGGCGGCGGTCGACGAATTGGTCGGCACCGCAAGCGCTTCGGGCGACGACGCTGACGACGCGCGTGCCGCCCTCGCACTGCTGCTGCGCTTGGTCGATCGGGGGACCGCGGCATGAAGCTGCACCGCTTGGTCCTGACCAATTACCGCGGCATCACCCACCGCGAGATCGACTTTCCCGAGCGCGGCGTGGTGGTGGTCGCCGGCGCCAACGAGATCGGCAAGTCCTCGATGATCGAGGCGCTCGATCTGCTGCTGGAGTCCAAGGACCGCTCGACCAAGAAAGAGGTCAAGCAGGTCAAGCCCACTCACGCCGATGTGGGCGCCGAGGTGACGGCCGAAATCTCCACCGGCCCTTACCGGTTCGAGTATTACAAGCGGTTCCACAAGAAGGCCGAGACGCGACTGACCATTCTGTCGCCGCGCCGCGAGCAGCTCACCGGCGACGAGGCGCATGACCGGGTGCGGGCCATGCTCGAGGAGACCGTCGATACCGAGCTCTGGCGGGCCCAACGCATCCTGCAGTCTGCCGCCATGGCGCCGGTCGATCTCGCCGGCTGCGATGCGCTGGCGCGGGCACTCGATGTCGCGGCCGGTCAGGCCGGTGCGCTCGAGGGCGCGCTGTCGGGCAACGAGCCCTTGCTTGTCGACCGGATCGACGCCGAGTTCTTGAAGTACTTCACGCAGACCGGCCGCCCCACCGGCGTGTGGGCCGAGGCGATCAAAGGTCTGAAGGCCGCGCAGGCCGAGGTCGCGGCATGCACCGCAGCGGTGGCCGAGGTGGACGCCGCGGTGCGCCGGCACGGCGAGCTGACCGCCGAACTGGCCACGGCCGCTGAGCAATTGGCGGCGGCCGAGGTGCGGCTCGCAGCCGCGCGGGAGGCGGCCACGGTGGTGGCCCGAATTCGTGATGACCTTGTGCAGGCGCGCGTGCAGTCGCAGGCGGCGGTGGCGACGGCGGCTGCCGGTCGTAGCGCGCTCGACGAGCGGCAGCGGCTGCAGGCCGATGTCGAACAGCGGACCGGGAGCATGGGTGAACTGGCCGCCGCAGCCGAGCAGGCCGCGCAGCAGCAGGCGGCTGCGGCGCAGCTGCAGCAGGCCGCCGATACCGCGGTGGCCGTGGCGCGGTCCGTGGTGGACGCCGGTCGCAAGCGCCTGGACGCGGCACGGCGGGTGGTAGATCAACTGTCCCAGCGCGCCGAAGCCGATCGGTTGGCCGGCCAGCTGGAGCGGGTACGGACGGCCGCAGCCGAACTGGCGGTGGTCGCCGAGCAGCTGGCCACGATCACGCTGACCGCGGCGGGCATGCGCGCCATCGAAACGGCCGCTGCGGCAGTGGACCGTGCCGCCGCTGCGGCGGAACTCGCTTCGGCACGAATCGAATTGGTCGCTCACGGTGATGTTGAGCTGCGGGTCGCCGATCAGGACATGACCCTGTCCGCCGGTTCCGAGTGGGCCACGAGCGCCGGTGCGCGCACGGATGTGGAACTGCCTGGTCTGCTGACGGTGCGGGTGCTGCCCGGTACCCCGGCAGCCGACACCAGTGCCGTGCTCGAGGCCGCGCGCAGTGCCCTGGTGGCCGCGCTCCGGCCGCACGGGGTGGCCGATGTCGACGCGGCGCGGGCGCTGGACGCCCGGCGCCGCGAACTCGAGGCCCAGCGTGATCGGCTGACCGTCACGCAGCAGACCCTGCTGGGCGCCGACACGGTCGAGGCGCTCTCGGCTCGGCTGGCGGCGCTGCGGGAGCAACTCGGCGACACCGATCCCATCGACGTGGGGGCCGCCCGGGCCGAGCTCGAGGCCGCCGACGCCGAACAGCGCCGTGCGGCAACCGATTACGAACAGTGTCGCGACACGGCCACCGCTGCGGCGGGCGCCGTGGCTGCCGCGGTGACCGCGGCGACAGTCGCTCGCGAGAAGGTCACGGCGGCGACGACCGCGCTCGCCGACGCCGGCGAGCGGCTGGCCCGGCAGCGCGAACTCGAAGACGACGCCGCGTTGACCCAGCGTGTCGCGACGCTGGCGGAGCAGGCTGCCGTCGCCACCGCCCGCGAACAGGAACTCGCCGCCGCGCTGGCCGCCACCGCACCCGACGTCGTCGACGCGGAACTGGCGGCGGCCACCGCGGACTCGGCTCGGCTCGCTGCCCGGCGCCGCGAACTCGATGACCAATTGCGGGACGTGGCAGCGCAATTGAAGGTGTACGGGACGCAGGGCCGGCAGAGTCAGCTCGATGTCGCCGAGATCGCACTGCGGCACGCGGAGTCCGAGCACGCCGCGGTGGGCCGGCGTGCCCGTGCTGCGGAACTGCTGCGCACGGTGATGGGCCGGCACCGCGAGCAGGCCCGGCAGCGGTACGTGGCACCGTTCCGCACCGAGGTGGAGCGGCTGGGGCGCATCGTGTTCGGCGACAGCTTCGCCGTCGAGGTCGACAGTGATCTGCGGATTTGCAGTCGCACCGTCGCGGGCACCACCGTGCCGTACGAGAGCCTGTCGGGTGGGGCCAAGGAACAGCTGGGGATCGTGGCCCGGCTGGCCGGCGCCGCGTTGGTGGCCAAGGAGGACACCGTCCCGGTGATCATCGACGACGCACTGGGTTTCACCGATGCCGGCCGATTGGCCCGGATGGGCGAGGTGTTCGACGCCGTCGGCGGCGACGGCCAGGTGATCGTGCTGACGTGCAGCCCCGAGCGGTACGCCACCGTCGGCGACGCGACGCGCATCGAGCTCACGGCATAGGGCCGTGGCAGGGCGCATTTCGTGACACACTGCGGCGGTGATCGCTGACTTCATCGTCGTGGGTACCGGATCGGCCGGTGCGGTGCTGGCCGAGCGACTGAGCGCCGACGGCGCTTCGCAGGTGGTGGTGCTGGAGGCCGGGCGCGCCGACAAGAACCAGTTCATCCACATTCCGGCGGCCTTCTCGAAGCTGTTCCGCAGTGAATTCGATTGGGACTACTCGACCGAACCGCAGCCGGAGCTCGCCGACCGCCGCATCTATTGGCCGCGCGGCAAGACCCTCGGCGGTTCGTCGTCGATGAACGCCATGATGTGGGTCCGCGGCCTGCCCGCCGACTACGACGAGTGGGGTGAGCTCGCCGGCGAAGAGTGGTCGTACGCGGCCATCGAGAAGTACTTCGACCGGATCGAGGCGGGGCCGCTGGTGCTCAGCCCGCAACGCAGCCCGCGTGGCATCACCGCGGCGTGGCTGGCGGCCGCCGAACAGTGCGGCCACGAGGGATTCGTCGAGACGACGGTGTGTCAGCGCCGCGGCGCGCGCTGGAGCACCGCCGACGCCTACCTGCGGCCCGCGCTCCGCCGGTCCAACCTGCACCTGCGCACGGGTGCCACCGCAACCCGGGTGCTGATCGAGGACGGCCGGGCGGTCGGTGTCGAGTACGAGGCGGACGGCCGTCGTCAGATCGTCCGGGCGCGCCGCGAGGTGATCCTGTGTGGCGGCGCCATCAACAGCCCGCAGTTGCTGATGCTGTCCGGGATCGGGCCGCGCGAGCACCTGGCCGAGCACGGCATCGACGTCGTCCACGATGCGCCGGACGTCGGCTCGAATCTGCTCGACCACCTGGTGGTGCTGCTCGGGTTCGACGCCAACTGCGACACCCTGACCGGTGCCGAAAAGCCGGTACAGCTGCTCAACTACCTGACCCGTCGCCGCGGCATGCTGACGTCGAATGTCGGTGAGGCGTATGGGTTTGTCCGTAGCGATCCGGATCTCGCGCAGCCCGACGTCGAGCTGATCTTCGCCCCCGCGCCGTTCTATGACGAGGGCATCGGCGAGCCGTATCCGCGCGACGGGGTGGCAATGGGGCCGATCCTGGTGAAACCCAATAGCACCGGCACCATTCGCCTGGCCTCGGCCGACCCGCTGGCCAAGCCGATCATCGACCCGCGCTACCTGTCGGACCCCGCGGGCGCAGACCGAAAGGCGCTGCTGACGGGCTTGCGGATGCTGGCCGACATGACGGAGGCGCCGCCGCTCAAAGGCCTGCTCGGCGACATCGCCCGGCCGGTGGGCGCCCACGCCCTCGACGACAGAACGCTGGAACTGGCACTGGCCACCACGTCGCACACGCTGTATCACCCGACCACCACGTGCCGGATGGGCAGCGACGAGGCCAGCGTTGTCGACCCGCAACTCCGCGTGCGCGGTGTCGAGGGGCTGCGGGTCGCCGACGCCTCGGTGATGCCGACGATCATCCGCGGCCACACTCACGCGCCGAGCGTGCTGATCGGTGAGAAGGCCGCCGACCTCATCACCGCCTGAGGTCAGAAGTACGCGTTGGCGGGAATCGGGGTGCCGTGCAGCAGGTGCTGTCCGATCACCCGCGCCTTGTAGCCGACGGGGTTGTGCAGCGTGATGGTGCGGATGTTGCGCCAGTGCCGGTCGAGGTTGCGTTGCCGGCTGGCCGCGCTGGCACCGCCGAGCTCCAGCAGTTTGGTGGCGGCTCGTGGCGCGATGTCGTCCAGGTGCACCTTCACCTTGGCTGCCTGCAGCTGGGCCTCGGCGGCGAGCTTGGCATCGGGCACGCCGTCCGGGCCGGACGAATCGATTGCCGCCCCGATCGCCGCCGCCGCATTCAGAACCGCGGCCCGGGCGATGTAGGCAGAGCTGGCCAGTTCGCCGAGCTGGCGCTGCAGCAGCGGGTCATCGGTCGGCGACGCCGCGGAGGCATGGCTGAAACTGCGCTCGCGGGACCGCAGGAGCGCAATCCCGTCGTCCACGACGTTCTCCAGGATTCCGGCCACGACGGCGTGGATGTACAGCTGCAGCAAGGTGTATTGCACCGAGGGCACCGGCTCGGCGTCATACGGGGTGTCCGAGAGCACCTCGTCGGGTAGCACCGTCACATTCCGGAAGCGGGTGGTGCCGGTTCCGGTACGGCGCTGACCGAAACCGTCCCAGTCGTCGACGATCTCCACACCGGCTCGGTCGGCCGGCACGATGACGATCGCCACCGAGTCGTGGTCGGTGGTCGCCGTCACGGTGAGGTAGTCCGAGAACAGCGTTCCGGTGCTGTAGAACTTCTCGCCGGTCAAGGTGAGGCCGCCGTCGTGGCCTGGAGTCAAGCGGGTGTTGAACACGAGGCTGCCCACCGCGTGGGTGCCTTTCTCGCTGAACGCATTGCCGAACACCTTGCCGTCGACGACCTTCTCCAGCCACGCTCGAGAGCCCGGCTGGTCGAGGGTACGTAGTCGCTCCTCGACGAACCAGAAATGCGTGCGGAAGATGTGTGCCACCACCGGATCTGCGCGGGCGACGTCGATCACGGTGGAAAACAGTTGCGGCACCGTGAGTCCGGCTCCGCCCAGTTCGGTGGGCAGGCGCAGGGTGCCGAATCCGGCCCGTTTGAGCGCGGCCACCTGGTCGAAGGGATTCACGTCGTCCAGATCGCGGTCTTTGGCGCCCGCCGCGATGTCGGCCAGCAGGTCGGTCCACGTGGTTGTGTCGGGGAGGTCGAGAATCGTCATGTCCCAGTTCTACGTACCAGCACAGTCACAGGCACGGCTTACGCTCGCGCCGAACCAAACGCGGCACAATGAGTGTCGATGACCATGAACGCCAAACGCCGCAAGGCGCACGACAAGCTCGCGGCGCTGCCTGGTGTGCGGTCGGTGCGGCGCCCGGTCCAGTCAAGTGGCGCAGACGAATTCGATCTGTTCTATGTGCGGACCGGCCCGCCCAGCGATCATCCGGTGGTGATCATCCCGGGTGGGCCGGGCGCGGCGTCCATCGGGCACTACCGCAACCTGCGCCGTCACGCGACGGCCGCCGGTCTGGACGTCATCATGGTCGAGCACCGTGGCATCGGGATGTCCCGGCACGACGATGCCGGTGCCGACTTACCCGTTGAGGCGCTGACCATCGAGGCTGCGGTCGACGACATCGCGGCGGTGCTGGACGACGCCGACGTCGAATCCGCGGTCTTGGACGGCACGTCGTACGGCAGCTACCTGGCGGCAGGTGTCGGGGTGCGGCATCCAGACCGGGTGCACGCGATGGTCCTGGACTCGCCGCTGCTGTGCGCCGACGATATCGACGCGGTGCGCGAAGCCACCCGGGCGGCGCTGTGGGATGGCACCGCGCCGTCGACCGAGGGCCTGGCGCGCCGAATCCGGAGTCTGGCCGAGGACGGCAAACTGACGCCCTGGGTCGTGCAACTGGCGACGGGACTGTACGGCCTGGTCGGTCCGGAGGTGCTGGAGCAGCAGCTCGAGTTGCTGCTCACCGGACGTGGACTGTTGTGGCATGCCATTGGGCACAGCACCAAGCTGCTGTTCGAGAGCAAGACGCCTTACCGGCATGAGCCCGATCTTGTCGAGCACATCGGCTACCGGGAACTCAACTACGCCCCCGAGCCCGACGGGCTGCCGATCGACCCGGCGCTGGCCTATCGCGAATCCGCCACCGGCGACCCGGAATTCGTCGCCGAACCGTTCGACCTGGTGGCCGCGATGCCGGAATTCGACTGGCCCACCGTGGTGATCTCCGGTGGCCGGGATCTGATCACCCCACCGGCCGTCGCGCGGCGTGTGGCGGCGCTGATCCCCGGCGCCGTGCTGCTGGAACTGCCCAGTGCGGGCCACAGCGCGCTCGACATGCGGGAGGCCTCGGCGCTGACCGTCGCCGCCGCGGTGTGCGCCGGTGACTACGCGGAATTACCGGACCGGGCAACGGAATTGGACAGTGTGCCGCCGGATTTCCCGGTGCGCCTGATGGTTCGGGGCATCACGACGGCCGCGGCCGCGGAGTCGCTGGTGCCGGCCGGGCTGCCGCGGGCCATCAGACAGCTCAGGACTTGGTGAATCCGATCGTCATGTAGTTCAGGTCGCCCAGGCCGGCTGGGCCGAAATTGGCCAAAGTGCTTCGGACGGCCACGTTTCCGGGTGACTGGGCGAGAGGCAAGCTGAACGTTTCGGCCCACAACAGCTTATCCAGCTGGTTGGCGAGGGCTTGCGCCTTGGCCGGTTCCAATTCATCGAGCGTCTGCTCGATCTTGGCGTCGATCTCAGGCGAGCCGATCTTGCCGAAGTTGCTCTCGCCGTCGGAGGCGTAGATCTGGGTCAGGCCGCTGAGCGGGAACGCGTCGCCCTGCCAGCCGAAGGCGGCGATGTCGAAGTTGCTGGGAATGATGTACTGGCTGAAGAAGTCTGCGCCGGAGGACACCACGAGCTCGAGCTTGACGCCGATGTCGGCGAGGGCCTGCTGGACGATCTGACCGATCTGCCGGCCGCTGGGGGCGTCGTAGAAGACGATCCGGACGGTCAATGGGCGGCCGTCGCGCTCCCGGACGGATCGACCGGCCGGCAGCTTCCACCCCAGGGCGTCGAGTTCCCGCCGTGCTGCCGCCGGGTCGAACGGAACCGCGCCGCTGTTGTCCTGGTAGCCCGCTTGCCCGGCGACGTAGATGTGGTTGTTCAACGGCACCGGGTTTTCCACCAGACCGTGCTCGAGGACCGTGACGATGGTCCGTCGGTCGATGCCGATGGCGACCGCGTGGCGCAGCGCCGGGTCGGCGAGGATCGAACCGGACGCACCGTTGAAGGTCAGGTGCGACCAGCTGGCGCTGGGCGCGGTGCGGATGTCGACACCTTTGGTGCGTCGGACGCGCACCATGTCATCGAGTGACCCCAGACCGCTGGCATCGATGGCGTTGTTCTGCAGCGCCGGGATCCGGGCGGCGTCGTCGAGGATGAGGAATGTGATGCTGTCCAGCAGCGGCCGGGCACCCCACCATTTCGGGTTGCGGGTCAACGTGATTCGCTGCGCACCGCGGTCGACATTCGAGATGACGAACGGGCCGGCCGACGGCCCGGGCGTGGTCAGCTGACCCTTGTTGAACACCTCGGGGTCGGTCGTCGAGACTTTCGGCAGCAGCATGCCGTTGCCCGCGAACATGCCGCGCCATTCGGCGTACGGCCGGGCGAACGTCATGACGGCCTGCCGGTCGTCGACGCCGCGGGTCACGGAGGCCACCCGCTCGCTGCCGTTGGGGCTTGCGATCTGGAACCGGGGATCCTTGCCCGTCGTCGCCTTGACCTGCGCGGCGATGTCCTCCCACGTGATCGGGGTGCCGTCGGTCCACACGGCCTTGGGGTTGATCGTGTAGGTGACGACCTGCGGGTTGGTGCTGGTCAGCTGGATGTCGGTGAAGTAGTCGTGGTTGACGGTGGTCGAGCCGTCGGGTCCGACGATGAAGGCTCGTGGCAGCGTAGGCCTGAGGATGGCGGCGTTGTCCACGGTGTTGCCGTCGATCTGCAGGGTGTTGAAGTTGTCGGGAAACGCCGTCAGCGCCAGCCGTAGGTTGCCGCCGTCCTTGAGCGTCGCCGGGTCTCGTGGGTTGAGATCATTGGCCGCACCGAGTTTCGGCGCGCCCGCGCTGGATCCGCGGTACTGGCTCGAGCAGCCGCTGATGGTGACGACCAGTGCGATCGTGGCCAGCACGGCCACGAGCACCACCCGCAGTGGACGACGATCAGAATCCATCATTCACCTCCCGGCTGCGGCACGGCATTGAGCAACCGCTGGGTGTACGGGTCCTGCGGGGCGGCGAAAACCTGTGCGGCGTCGCCCTGTTCGACAACGGCGCCCTTGTACATGACGGCCACGGTGTGGGCCAGATGCCGTACCACCGAAAGATCATGCGAGACAAACAGGTACGAGAGGTCGAAGCGCTGCTGCAGGTCCAGTAGCAGATTGATGATGCCCGCCTGGATCGAGACGTCCAGCGCCGACACCGGTTCGTCGAGCGCCAGTATCTTCGGCTGACGCGCCAGTGCCCGAGCAATGCCGATGCGCTGCTTCTGGCCACCGGAGAACTCGGCGGGATAGCGCGCCGCGTCCTCGTGCCGCAGGCCGACGATGCCGAGCAGCTCGCTGACGCGGTCGTCGATGCGGTTCTTGTCGAAGCCACCGACGCGCAGTGGTTCGGCCAGGACGTCGAACACCGGCAGGCGGGGGTCCAGTGCCGCCACCGGGTCCTGGAACACCACCTGCAGGTCGCCGCGCAGCTCCCGCCGCGTCTCGCGGTTCAGGCCGGCCACATCGTGACCGAGCACCGTGATCGAACCCGATTGCGGTGCGGTCAGATTCAGAATCTGGTGCAGCGTGGTGGTCTTGCCGGAACCGGATTCACCGACAATGCCGAGGGTCCGGCCCTGCCGCAGCTGCAGGCTGACGCCGTCGACCGCACGCAGCTCACCGACGTTGCGCCGCAACATCCCGCCACTGAGCTTGAAGGTCTTGACGAGGTCGCGCGTCGAGAGCACCACCGGTCGGTCGGCGACGTCATCGGTCACAATCTCGGGTTCGGTTGCCACCCCATAGATTTCGGCTGCGCTGCGGCCCGTCACCTGATCGGTGTGGATGCATGCGGCAGCGTGCCCGGGCCTGATCTCGAGCAGCGCAGGCTCGGCGGCCCGGCAGTCATCGTCGGCGAGCGGGCAGCGCGGCGCGAAGGGGCAACCCGGTGGCAGTCCCACCATCGACGGTGGTGAGCCGGGGATCGGCACCAGCCGCGAGCCCTGCGGCGCGTCGAGCCGTGGCACCGACCCCAGCAGGCCGACGGTGTACGGCATCACCCGGTCGCGGTACAGGTTCGACACGGGCGCCGTCTCCACCGCCCGGCCCGCGTACATCACCATTGCGCGGTCGGCGAATTCGGCGACCACACCCAGATCATGCGTGATCATCAGCACCCCGGCGCCGGTGACGTCGCGGGCGGTGCGCAGTACGTCGAGGATCTGCGCCTGCACGGTGACATCGAGTGCCGTGGTGGGTTCGTCGCAGATGATGAGGTCGGGGTCGTTGGCGATCGCGGTGGCGATGACGACGCGCTGGCGCTCGCCGCCCGACAGCTCATGCGGGAATGCACGAGACCGAGCCGCGGGCTGTGCGATCCCGACGAGTTCCAGCAGTTCGACGGCGCGGGCGCGTGCGGTCCGTCGGTCCATCGAACGATCATGGACGCGAAGGGCTTCCGCGATCTGGTCGCCGACGGTATACACGGGGGTTAGGGCCGACATCGGGTCCTGGAACACCGTCCCGATGACCCGGCCGCGCACCTGCGACATCGCGGCGTCGTCGAGTCCGACGAGCTGCTTGCCCTGCAGTGTCACCGAACCCGTCACCTGCGCATGTTCGGGCAGCAGGCCTACCACCGCCATGGCGGTCGCGGATTTACCTGCGCCGGATTCCCCGACCAACGCCAGCACCTCGCCGGGGGCGATGTGAAAGTTCATGCCGCGCACCGCCGAGACGTCTTCGTCGGCGGTCTGGAAGTTGACGGTGAGGTCTCGCACCTCGAGCAATGGCGCGGTCATCGCTTCACCGCCCGTCGCCGTGGCTTTGCCGAGGGGTCGAGGGCATCGCGCAGACCGTCGCCGATGAGGTTGGCGCACAGCACGATCAGCACGAGCACACCGGCCGGGAACAGGAACACCCAGGGGAACGTGGTGACCGACGGGGTGCCGTCGGCGATCAACGTGCCCAGCGACACGTCGGGCGGCTGCACCCCGAATCCCAGGTAACTCAAACCGGTTTCGGCCAGGATCGCGACGCCGACGTTGAGCGTCGTATCGATGATCAGGATGGACGCCACGTTCGGCACGATGTGCCGGGCGATGATCCGGGTATGGCTGACGCCCATATACCTTGCGGCCGTGACGAACTCGCGTTCGCGCAGGCTCATGGTCAGGCCGCGCACCATGCGCGAGCTGATCATCCACGAGAACGCAGCCAGCAGGATCACCAGCCACAGCACGGTGCTCTGATGCCGGATGCGGGGTGTCACGATCGCGATCAGGATGAAGCCGGGGATCACCAGCAACAGGTCCACGATCCACATCAAGGCCCGGTCCCGCCAGCCACCGAAGTAGCCCGCCACCGAACCGACCGTCGCGGCGATGACCGTCGAGATCACCGCCACACAGACGCCGATCAGCATCGACTTCTGCATGCCGCGCAGGGTCTGCGCGAGGACGTCCTGCCCGAGGGCGTTGGTGCCGAACAGATGCCGGCCGTCCGGTGGCTGCAGCAGCGCGTCGAAGTCCATGTCGGTGTAGGAGTAGGGGAGCAGTGGCGGCAGCAAGTAGCAACCGACAAATAGAGCAACCAGCAGCACGAGAGCCACCACGGCGGGGCGGTTGCGGACGAAGCGCCGTGCCACCAGCGTGCGGCGCGAGGCGAAGCGGGCGCGGGGCAGGCCGAACTGGACGCTCATGAGACCCGCACCCGGGGGTCGAGGGCAGCGTAGACCACGTCGGACAGCAGACCGCCGACCAGGATGGTCGACCCGGAGAACAAGGTGAACGCGGCGACGATGTTGGGGTCCTGGCCGCTGATGCCCTGCACCATCCATTCGCCCATGCCGTGCCAACCGAAGATCTTCTCGACGAATACCGCACCGGTGACCAGGCCGGCGATTCCGTAGGCGAACAGCGTGGCCATCGGGATCAGCGCGGTGCGCAGCCCGTGTTTGAACAGGGCCTGGCGCCGCGTCAGGCCCTTGGCTCGGGCAGTGCGGATGAAGTCCTGGCCGAGTACGTCGAGCATCGCGTTGCGCTGGTAACGGCTGTACCCGGCGATGGCGCCGAGCGCCAGGGTGGTGGTCGGCAGCACCAGATGCTGCAACCGGTCGACGATTCCGTGCCAGCCGCCCGCGGCGTAGGGCGACGTCTCGCCGGTGTACTGGAAGAGCTGGAAGCCCAGTACCTCGTTGACGCCCAGCGCGCCGAGGATCAGCAGGTTGGCGATGACGAATGTGGGAGCGCTGAGAATCAGCAGTGCCAGTACGGTGATGGTCCGGTCCGAGAGGCGGTACTGCCGGACGGCGCCCCATGCCCCGATGATCACGCCGATGATGGAGCCCAGGATCGACCCGATGGCCACCAGCCGCAGGCTGGTCCACACCCGCCGCCCCAACTCCGCTGAAACCGGTTGTCCGGTAACGGTTTTCCCGAAGTCCCCGTGCACTGCGCCGGACACCCAGTTGGCATAGCGCGGCAGGAGGGGTTTGTCGAGGCCCAGGTCGTGTGCCTTGGCGTCGATGACCGATTGCGGCGGGCGGGGGTTGCGCTGCAACAGGTTGTCCAGCGGGTGGAAGGTCACCGACGTCAGCGCGAAGGTGAGGAATGTCGCCAACGTCAACAGGATCGCGTAGTTGAGCAATCGGCGGATCAGGAACCGCGTCATGGGCCGCTCACCGGTAAACGCATGCGCACAGGTTAAGAGATGACGGCGGCCCGGGGCGGAATTACCGGCTCGGTGGCGGTGTTGTCAGCTGAGGGAACGAGTGCAGCGACCTCTCAGATGGGCGATGGCGGTGTTGGCGAACTGGCAGAACCACTCCAGCGAACTGTCAGATTGGCGCGCTTGACTCGAAATATATGACCGGCCGCGCCCGGACGGCGCGGCGATAGCGCAGTGGTTCCAAGCACACGGGAGGCAGGCAATGAGTCGACCAGAAACTTCCGGCATCACCTGGAAATGGGCGATCGGCATCATCGGCGGGAGCGCCGCGGTCGGTGCGGTGGCGGTATGTGCGGGCGTGCTGGCGGGCCCGTCCGAGACGACAAGTGCGGACAGCACCCTGATCACGACGAGCACGACCGCGCCCGTCACGTTCGCGGTGCCGTCGATCACCGGTAAGGCCCCGCTGTTTGCGGGACAGTCTCCGAACACCAACCCGCAGGGCTGATCGTCCGATTCATAGCTCGCGCATAGATTCATCACAGTCGAGGCTCACAGCAGCGCGAATAATAGAGCTGTGAGTGGTCCCAGCAGCCCCGCCCGTGACAGTGAAGCTCCGCGCGTCGTGATGCACCGGGCAGACGGCAAGCCGATCAACGTCCTCGTGGTCGACGATGAGCCAGTCCTGGCAGAGCTCGTGTCCATGGCCTTGCGCTACGAAGGCTGGGACATCGCGACGGCCGGCGACGGCGCGAGCGCGATCGCCCTGGCCAAGGAGAACCCACCCGACGTCGTGGTGCTCGACGTGATGCTGCCCGACATGAGCGGGCTCGACGTGCTGCGCAAGCTGCGTGAACAGATTCCGGGCCTGCCGCTGCTGCTGCTGACCGCGAAGGACTCGGTCGAGGACCGCATCGCCGGCCTGACCGCGGGCGGCGACGACTACGTGACCAAGCCGTTCAGCATCGAGGAAGTGGTGCTGCGGCTGCGTGCGCTGCTGCGGCGCACCGGTGTGGCCAACGAAGCCGGTGGGGCGCAGATCGTCGTCGGCGACCTGGTGCTCGACGAGGACAGCCACGAAGTGACCCGCGGCGGCGAGCAGATCACGTTGACCGCCACGGAGTTCGAGCTGCTGCGGTACATGATGCGCAACTCCAAGCGGGTGCTGAGCAAGGCCCAGATCCTCGATCGGGTGTGGAGCTACGACTTCGGCGGCCGTTCCAACATCGTCGAGCTGTATGTGTCCTATCTGCGCAAGAAGATCGACAGTGGACGCGAGCCCATGATCCACACCCTGCGTGGCGCCGGATATGTCCTCCGACCCGCTCGCTGAGGCCGGCACGCGGATCTGGCAGCCGCGGACCTGGTCGCTGCGGGTTCGGCTCCTGGTCACCCAGGTGCTGTTGCTGGCGTTGGTCATCTTCGGCGTCGGTGCGGCGACCGAGTTTGCGCTGCAACGCTTTCTGCTGCACCAGTTGGACGACCAGGTGCTGGAGGCGGGCCGCCGCTCGGCCGCCATCTTCGAACTGCCACCACCACCCATGGCGCCGCCCCTGACCGGCGGGGTGCCCCGGCCGTCCATGGATCCGCACTTCCGGATGCGCTTCGACCCCGAAGTCGGACCCGGTCCCGGCTTCCTCAACGCGCCCGGACAGGCCGTCGGCACCCTCGGGGCGGTGGTGTTCCGTGGCCAGGTCGACGCCGGCGTCATCACGTCCGAGGGCAGTCGTAACTCGGTGACCCCGACGGCGACAGCGCAATTGGCGCAGGTACCGCCGGATCGCAAGGTCCGCGCCATGGACATCGACGGGCTGGGCAGCTACCGGGTCATCGGTCTGCACCCCCGGCACGGCGGCCCGCAGACCATCGTGACCGGCCTGCCGACCCGGCACGTCGACAACACCCTGCTCTGGGTGCTCGGCATGTTCTGCGCCGTGGGGGCCCTGGCGCTGATCGGCGCCACGGTCGTCGGCGTGTGGATCATTCGGCGCCAACTCGCCCCGCTCTCACGGGTTTCCGCCGCCGCGCGCGACGTGGCTGACCGGGAGCTGGACCGGGGAGAGGTGCAGTTGCCGACGGAGATCGTGCACGTCGACCCGGTCGCCGTCCACACCGAGGTCGGCCAACTGGGTTCGGCGCTGAACCGCATGCTGGACCGGATCGCCGCTGCGCTGGCGGCCCGTCATGCCAGCGAGACGCGCGTGCGCCAGTTCGTAGCCGACGCCAGTCACGAACTCCGCACCCCACTGGCCGCCATCCGTGGCTATACCGAACTGGCGCAACGCAAGAGCGACGAGCTGCCCGTCGACGTGGCGCATGCGATGAACCGCGTCGAATCCGAGACGGCCCGCATGACGCGACTCGTCGAGGACATGCTCCTGCTGGCCCGCCTCGACGCCGGCCGGCCGTTGGAGATGGAGACCGTCGACCTGTCCCAGCTGGTTGTCGACGCGGTCAGCGACGCACACGTCGCCGGCCCCGATCACAACTGGTCGCTGGACCTGCCCGACGAACCCGTCACCATCGAGGGCGATCCGGCGCGCCTGCACCAGGTGCTAGTGAACCTGTTGGCGAATGCGCGCACGCACACGCCTGCGGGTACATCGGTGACGATCGCGCTGTCCGCAGATGCGGACGCCACCGTGATCAGCGTCGCCGACGACGGCCCGGGTATTCCGAAGACGTTGCAGCCCGAGGTGTTCGAGCGGTTCGCCCGCGGTGACTCGTCGCGGTCCCGGCAGGCCGGCAGCACCGGATTGGGACTGGCCATCGTCGCCGCGGTGGTGAAGGCGCACGGCGGCACCATCGGTGTCGACAGCCGACCCGGCGCGACGGTCTTCACGGTGCGCCTGCCCGCGGGACCGACGGCTCCCGCCGCACAGCCGCCACACAGCGTCGCCTCGACGTCCGCCTAATCAGCACGCCCACAATCAGACTGGTGACTCGCGTACTGTCCCGCCGCCCGATCGGCGAGCAACTCCAGCTCGCGCTGCTGCTGGCGGGTACCGCTGTGTTGTACCTGTGGAATCTGTCGGTGAGTGGTTGGGCCAACAGCTTCTATTCGGCCGCGGCGCAGGCGGGTGCCAGCGACTGGACCGCAATGTTGTTCGGCGCCAGCGACTCCGGCAATGCCATCACCGTCGACAAGACCCCCGGTGCGCTGTGGGTGATGGATCTGTCGGTGCGGCTGTTCGGGCTCAATTCCTGGAGCATCCTGGTGCCGCAGGCCCTGATGGGAGTGGCCGCGGTGGCGGTGCTGTATGCCGCGGTGCGCCGCGCCGCCGGGCCGGCCGCTGCGCTCGTGGCCGGTACGGTTTTCGCGCTGACGCCGGTGGCCACCTTGATGTTCCGGTTCAACAACCCCGATGCGCTCCTGGTCCTGCTTCTCGTGGTCGGTGCCTACTGCGTGCAACGCGCCTGCGAAAAAGACGCGGGCCGTTGGTGGTTGATCGCCGCGGGGGTGGCCGCCGGATTCGCGTTCCTGGCCAAGATGCTGCAGGCGTTCCTGGTACTGCCGGCCTTCGCGGCCGCCTACCTGGTGGCCGGGCCGGCATCGGTGCGCACCCGGCTGTGGCGCCTGCTCGGCGGCACCGCGGCGATGGTCGTCTCCGGCGGCTGGTACCTCGCGCTCGTCGAACTGTGGCCGGCCTCGTCACGTCCGTATGTCGGCGGATCGCAACATGATTCGATCATCGAACTGGCGCTGGGTTACAATGGGGTGGGCCGCTTGAACGGCAATGAACTTGGCGGCCTTGGCAATCCGAATTTCGATGCCGGGTGGGACCGGCTGGTCGGCGCGAGCATGGGGACCTATGCCGGTTGGCTGCTTCCCGCGGCACTCATCTGCCTGTGCGCGGGACTGTGGCTGACGCGGCGGGCGCCGCGGACCGATCCGGCGCGGGCGGCGCTCATCATCTGGGGTGGGTGGCTCGTGTTCACCGCCGTGGTGTTCAGCTTCGCCAACGGCATCGTGCACCCGTACTACACCGTCGCGCTGGCCCCCGCCATCGGCGCGTGCCTGGGCATCGGGTCGATCCTATTGTGGCGCAACCGTGGTGCGGTACCGGCCCGGCTGACCCCTGGTGGGCGCGGTCGCGGTCACCGTGGCCGTCGTGGAGATTCTGCTGAACCGCGGCGGCAGCCTGAACTGGTTGCGCGTGGCGGTGCCGATCACCGCCGTCGTCGCGGTGGTGCTGCTGCTGGTACCGCCGCGATTCCGCCCGGCGAGGCTCGCCGCCGTGGTGTCGCTCGCGGCCTGCCTGGCCGCCCCGGCCGCGTACTCGGTTGCCACGGCCGGGATCTCGCACACCGGCGCGATGCCGTCGGTGGCACCGGCAGATGCTCGCGGTGGTTGGGGGCCACCTCCCGGACACGCCAAGGCGCGGGGACCTGCTGGTGGGCCCGGTCGAGCGATGGCCGCACCGCCGCAAGGCTTTCGGCCCGGTGGCGGGCTCCTCGATTCGCCGGTGCCGGGATCGGCCCTGACGACGCTGCTCGGCACCGACGCCGCGAAGTACCGTTGGGCGGCCGCCGTCGTCGGCTCCAACAACGCCGCCGGTTACCAGCTGGCGGCGCGGGTCCCGGTGATGGCGATCGGTGGGTTCAACGGCACCGATCCCGCCCCCACGCTCGCACAGTTCCAGCAGTACGTGGCAGCCGGCCAGGTCCACTACTTCATCGAAGGCGACGTCAAGATGGGCTGGGGACACCGCGGCGACGACGATGCCAAGCAGGAATCCCAACAGATCGTCACCTGGGTCAGCGAGCACTTCGCCGCCACCACGGTCGATGGCACCGTCGTCTACGACGTGACCCAGCCCCGCTGACCCTGGGGTGTGGCGCGCGGATCTGGTGTTTTTGCGCCCCAGGCTGCAGAGTCAATCTGGGCACTTCGTTGACCCCGCGGTGAGGGCGCCCGGCTCTCGTGGTTTTGCGCCCAGACTGCGGAGTCAGCGGCAGCCACAAACACATAGCTTCCACATAGCTTCAGCCCATGGCCGGCTAAAGCTACCGGCTGAAGATCATTGTCATGACGAACGTGCTCGAGAGCGACAGCGAACGCCGCTTCTCCACCCGCCAGAACGCCGCGGTTGTCGCCCAGGCTGCCGGCGTGCCCGTGCTGGATGTGGTGGTGCCCGTCTACAACGAGCAGGTCGCGCTGCCCGGCTCGATCCGCCGGCTGCACCGCCACCTGGAAGAGCACTTCCCGTACCCCGTGCAGATCACCATCGCCGACAACGCGAGCATCGACGACACCCCGCGGGTCGCCGCCGAGCTGGCCGCCGAGCTGGACAACGTCCGCGTCGTGCGGCTGGAGCTCAAGGGCCGCGGGCGCGCGCTGCACGAGGTGTGGTCGCACTCGCCGTCTCCGGTGCTCGTCTACATGGACGTCGACCTCTCGACCGACCTGGCCGCGCTCGGCCCGCTCGTGGCTCCGCTGATCTCGGGCCACTCAGACCTGGCGATCGGCACCCGGCTGGCCCGCTCCTCCCGGGTCGTGCGGGGACCGAAGCGAGAGTTCATCTCCCGCTGCTACAACCTGATCCTGCGTGGCGCGCTGTCGGCGAAGTTCTCCGACGCCCAGTGCGGTTTCAAAGCCATCCGGGCCGACGTGGCCCAGGCGCTGCTGCCGCTCGTCGAGGACACCGGCTGGTTCTTCGACACCGAGCTGTTGGTGCTGGCCGAGCGCACGGGCCTGCGCATCCACGAGGTCCCGGTCGACTGGGTCGACGACCCCGACAGCCGGGTGGACATCATCGCCACCGCGGCCGCCGACCTCAGGGGCGTCGGCAGGCTGCTGCGCGGGTTCGCCAACGGCAGCATCCCGGTGAATACCATTGCCGCGCAGCTGGGTTCGTCGACGAAGGCGGCCGCGCCCCGCTCGCTCCTGCGCCAGGTGGTCCGGTTCGGGACCATCGGCGTCGCCTCGACCCTGGCCTACCTGTTGCTGTTCATGCTCATGCACGCCGCGCTCGGCGCCCAGACGGCAAACCTGATCGCCCTGCTGCTCACCGCGATCGTCAACACCGCCGCCAATCGGCGCTTCACGTTCGGGGTTCGGGGCGGGGGAGCGGTGAGCGCGACACGTCACCAGTTCGAGGGATTGATCGTCTTCGGTATCGCCCTGACGATCACCAGCGGCGCGCTGGCGGGGCTGCACGTGTTCGCCCCGCATGCCCATCACCTCCTCGAATTGAGCGTCCTGGTGGCCGCCAACCTGGTCGCGACCGCGGTGCGGTTCGTGCTGCTGCGCGGTTGGGTCTTCCACCCCAAGCGCACGAACTGATTTGCACCCCAGCTGCTTCGAGGAGACCCACCAGTGATCGCCACTGCACCCGCCAAGGCGCACCTGCCGAAGGCTCGCCGCCGCCCGGCAACCTGGGCCCGTCCGGTCTGGGAACGGTCCGCGCTGCTGACCCTGCTGGCCGGGACTGCGGTGCTCTACCTATGGGCGCTCGGCTCGTCGGGCTGGGCCAACTCCTACTACGCCGCCGCGGCGCAGGCGGGTACCCAGAACTGGGAAGCGCTGCTGTTCGGCTCGTTCGACGCCGGCAACGCGATCACGGTCGACAAGCCGCCCGTCGCGCTGTGGCTCATGGGCCTGTCGGGCCGGTTGTTCGGATTCAGCCCGTTCAGCATGCTGCTCCCGCAGGCGCTCATGGGCGTGGCCGCGGTCGGCATGCTGTACGCGACGGTCCGTCGTACCAGCGGCGCGGCCGCCGGACTGCTGGCCGGTCTGGCGCTGGCGGTGACTCCAGTCGCGGCCCTGATGTTCCGGTTCAACAACCCGGATGCGCTGCTCGTGCTGTTGCTGATCACGGCGGCCTATTGCACGGTGCGGGCGATCCAGTCCACCGACTTCTCGGTCTCCGCCCGGTGGATGACGCTGACCGGCGTCATCGTCGGCTTCGCCTTCCTGACCAAGATGCTGCAGGCGTTCCTGCCGGTGCCGGGACTCGCGCTGGCATTCCTGATCGCCGCACCGTTCAGCGTGCGGCGGCGGATCGGCGCCCTGCTGCTGTCCGGCCTGGCCGCGGTGATCTCGGCGGGGTGGTACATCGCGCTCGTCAGCCTGTGGCCTGCCGACGCCCGTCCGTACATCGCCGGATCCACCGACAACAGCCTGCTGCAACTGGCGTTGGGCTACAACGGCATCGAGCGCATCACCGGCGGCGACCGGCCCAGTGGTGGCCCGGGTCCCGGCGGTGGCATGCGGGACAACCTGTTCTTCGGCGGGCACGCCGGCATCACCCGACTGTTCGGCCCCTCGATGGGTGTCGAGGTGTCGTGGTTGCTGCCGGTGGCGCTCATCGGCCTGGTGCTGCTGCTGTGGGCCAGTCGTCGCGCATCGCGTTCGGACGTGGCGCGTGCCGGTGTATTGCTCTGGGGCGGTTGGCTTCTGGTCACCGGTGCGGTGTTCAGCTTCATGGACGGCACGGTGCACCCGTACTACAACGTCGCGCTCGCTCCTGCGGTGGCCGCGTTGGCCGGCATGGTGGTCGCGCAGCTGTGGCAGCGCCGGAACACGTTGTCGGCGCGTTTGTGGCTCGCGCTACTGCTCGTCATCTCGGCCGGCTGGGCGTTCGCGCTGCTCTCGCGCACCCCGGACTGGATGCCGGCGCTGCGCTGGTCCATCGCGGCGGTGGCGGTCCTGGCGGCGGTGGCCATCGTGGCGCTTGGGGCGCGATCGGGGCGGCTTGCCGCGATCGTCGCCGGCGTCGCCATCGCCGCGGCGCTGGCCGGGTCGGCGTCGTTCACGCTCTACAACGTCGCGGAAGGCCACAGCAGTGGTCCCGGCTCCATGTCCGGACCGCCGCGGCCGGGCGGTGACTCGTGGCCCGGTGGTGGTCCCGGCGGCCCGGGCCGTGATAAGCCGAACGCTGCACTCGAGAACCTGATCCGCGGTACCGACAACCGATGGGCCGCCGCGACGGTCGGCTCCTTCCAGGCCGGCGATCTGGAATTGAGCACCGGCAAGTCGCTGATGGCGATCGGCGGATTCTCCGGTGGCGACAACGCGCCGACGTTGGCGCAGTTCCGCCAGTACGTGGAGGACGGCCAGATTCACTACTTCATCGTCAGCGACCACAAGCGCGGGCCCGGGCCCGGTGGTGGTCGTGAACGGGGGAGCGCGGCGGAGATCACCGCATGGGTGACGGGACATTTCGCCAAGCTCGACGTCGGTGGCGCGACCGTCTACGACCTGGAAGCGCCGACGACCTCGGTGGATCACCCGATCTTGTAGGTACCGACGGCCTTGGCCACCGGGTCGCCGCCCGGAGTGGTGACCTCGACTTCGCAGTGCACCAACGACTTTCCGCGGTGCAGGACACGGCCGACGGCGATCAGGTCGGTCGACCGGGCCGGTGCCAGGTACTGAACCGACATCGAGATCGTCACGCCGCGAAGTGATTCCGGCGCCTGTTCGGTCGACCACGCCGCGGCCATCACGGTGACGTCGGCCAGTGCGGCGATCGCGCCGCCGTGCACCATGTCGGCGAGTGTGGTGTTGGTCGGGTCCCACGGCATCCGCAACCGAACCTCGGGGGCGTCGAGGGCTTCGGCGACGATGCCGAGCTTGGCGACGAGCGGTGACTGCGGGATGAACTGCGCCATGACCTCGGCGCCGGTACTCGGGCTCATGTCATCGAAGTCTGCGCGCCGCGGGTAGCCGGTTCAATTACTTGGCAGGTAGTGATGGCTGCCTGGCGCGAAGTGTGGGGTGGCACCGGAGCCGGCACCAGCGCGACGTATGGCTGTCAGGTTGACGGGCTACATTGCGCCCGTGGCCCCCGACCAAAGTCCACCGTTCCCAAAGGCATTGGCTGTGTTGGTGGCCGGTGCATATTTCATGGAAGTCCTCGACGGCACCATCATCACGCCGGCCATTCCCCTGGTTGCCTCCTCGCTGGGGGTGAAGCCCATCGATGTGAATGCTGCGATCTCGGCCTACCTGGTCACGGTGGCGGTGCTGATTCCGGTCAGCGGCTGGCTGGCCGATCGCTATGGCATTCGGCGAGTGTTCATTTCGGCCATCGTGGTGTTCACGCTGGCCTCGGTCGGCTGTGCGCTCAGCGGCTCGTTGCCGATGCTGGTCGCGATGCGGATCGTGCAGGGGGTGGGTGGCGCCATGATGGTGCCGGTCGGCAGGCTCGCGGTCTTGCGGGACAGTGACAAGTCCCATCTGATGCGCGCCATTGCCGTGCTGACCTGGCCCGCGATGGCGGCACCCGTGCTGGCGCCGGTGCTTGGCGGTGCGATCGTGACCGTGGGGTCCTGGCGCTGGATTTTCGTTGTCAACATCCCCGTCGGGATACTCGGTGTGCTGTTGTCGCTCAGGCTGGTTCGCGGTGGTCCGACGGCGTCGGGTCGGCCACTGGACTGGCCGGGCATGCTGGCGCTCAGTGGCGGCATCGGCGCCGCGCTGGTCGCGCTCGAACACGTCCGGGTGGCGGGCACGGACTGGTCTCTGGTCGGTGGCTGCGGCGCCGCGGCCAGTGTGCTGCTGGTCGCCGCGGTGTGGCATCTGTTGCGTACCGATTCGCCTCTGGTCGACCTCCCGGTGCTGCGGGTGCCAACCCTGCGGATCACGGTCAGCGCCGGCTCGCTGTACCGGCTCGTGATCGTCGCGGTGCCTTTCCTGCTGACCCTGCAGTTCCAGCTGGAATTCGGCTGGAACCCGTTGGCGGCCGGTGTCATGGTGGCGGCCTTGTTCATCGGCAACCTCACGATCAAGCCGGCCACGACGCCACTGATGCGGCGCTTCGGGATTCGCACCGTGCTGCTCGTCAACGGGGTCGCGTCGGTGGTCAGCTTCGGGTTGTTGGCGACACTGCGGCCCTCGTTTCCGCTGCCGGTCATCGCGGTGATCCTGTATGTCAGCGGTGTGCTGCGGTCCGTCGGCTTCACCGCCTACAACAACCTGGCGTTCGCCGACGTCGACGGCGACGACCTCACCCACGCCAACACGCTCAACGCCTCTGTGCAGGAACTCGCGGCGGGCCTGGGCGTTGCGGTGGGGGCGCTGTTACTCAGCCGCATCGGCTCGTACCCGGCGACGTTCCTGGTGCTCGGAGTCGTGATGGCGCTGACGATCGTGGAGTCGTGGCAGCTGCCGCGGTCCGCTGGAGCGCACGTCAGCGGCGCCGGGAAGTCGTTGGCCACCCCGGAGCGTTGCACCAGCTGATCTGGGAGATTGCAACCGTTGACACCGCAAGACCCGGCACGTAAATTCTGACCATGGTTCTTAACTTGACCAGTTCTACCAACTTTACGGGGAAACGATGACCGTCACTCCCGACGCCGCCGAGGCGTCCAAGGTGGACCAGCGGGCCGCCAAATACGAATTGAGCCATCTGCGAGCGCTGGAGGCCGAGGCCATCCACATCATCCGCGAGGTCGCCGCGGAGTTCGAGCGGCCGGTGCTGCTGTTCTCCGGTGGCAAGGACTCGATCGTGATGCTGCACCTGGCCATCAAGGCGTTCGCGCCGGGCCGGTTGCCATTCCCCGTCATGCACGTCGACACGGGCCACAACTTCGAAGAGGTCATCGCGACCCGCGACCTCCTGGTGGAAAAGCACAACCTGCGCCTGGTCGTGGCCAGCGTGCAGGAGGACATCGACGCCGGCCGCGTCGTCGACAACGGTCCCTCGCGTAACCCGCTGCAGACCGTGTCGCTGCTGCGCGGCATCCGGGAGAACAGGTTCGATGCCGCGTTCGGTGGCGCTCGCCGTGACGAGGAGAAGGCCCGCGCCAAGGAGCGCGTCTACAGCTTCCGGGACGAGTTCGGCCAGTGGGATCCCAAGAACCAGCGCCCCGAGCTGTGGAACCTGTACAACGGCCGGCACCGCAAGGGTGAGCACATCCGCGTCTTCCCGCTGTCGAACTGGACTGAGTACGACATCTGGGCCTACATCGGCGCCGAGGAGATCGCGCTGCCGAGCATCTACTACGCGCACGACCGCCAGGTCTTCGAGCGTGACGGCATGCTGCTGGCGGTGCACGAATACCTGAAGCCGAACGACGACGAGCCGGTCATCACCAAGAAGGTGCGGTTCCGCACCGTCGGCGACGTCACCTGCACGGGCTGCGTCGAGTCGGAGGCGTCGACCGTCGAAGAAGTCATCGCCGAGACCGCGTTGTCCCGATTGACCGAGCGCGGCGCGACCCGCGCAGATGACCGGATTTCCGAAGCCGGCATGGAAGACCGTAAGCGGGAAGGCTACTTCTGATGAGCGCTCGCGCGAAGAAGGGAATGCAAAGCTAATGGCAACCTTGTTGCGAATCGCCACTGCTGGCTCCGTCGATGACGGTAAGTCCACGCTGATCGGCCGGCTGCTCTTTGACAGCAAGGCCGTCATGGAGGACCAGCTGGCCGCCGTCGAGCGCACCTCCAAGGAACGCGGCCACGGTTACACCGACCTCGCGCTGGTCACCGACGGCCTGCGTGCTGAGCGGGAACAGGGCATCACCATCGATGTCGCCTACCGCTACTTCGCCACGGCCAAGCGGAAATTCATCATCGCCGACACCCCCGGCCACATCCAGTACACCCGGAACATGGTCACCGGCACCTCGACGGCGCAGCTGGCCATCGTGCTGGTCGACGCTCGCCACGGACTGCTGGAGCAGTCACGCCGGCACGCGTTCCTGGCGTCGCTGCTCGGCATCCAGCACATCGTGCTGGCCGTCAACAAGATGGACCTGATCGATTGGGACCGTGAGCGTTTCGAGAAGATTCGCGACGACTTCCATGAGTTCGTGGCCCGCCTGGACATCCAGGATGTCACCACCATCCCGCTGTCGGCGCTGGCCGGCGACAACGTGGTGACCAAGTCGGAAAGGACGCCGTGGTACGAGGGTCCGTCGCTGCTGAGCCACCTCGAAGAGGTGTACATCGCCGGTGACCGCAACCTCATGGACGTTCGCTTCCCGGTGCAGTACGTCATCCGGCCGCAGACCCACGAGCACGCCGACCACCGCAGCTACGCGGGCACCATCGCCAGTGGCGTCATGCGCCCCGGAGACGAAATCGTCGTTCTCCCAGCGGGAAAGACCAGCACCATCACCGCGATCGACGGACCCACCGGTCCGCTCGAGGAGGCTTTCGCCCCCATGGCGGTGTCGGTGAGCCTGGCCGATGACATCGACATCTCGCGCGGCGACATGATCGCCCGGGTGCACAATCAGCCGCACACCACGCAGGAATTCGACGCCACGGTGTGCTGGATGTCCGACGACGCGGCGCTCGAGCCGGGCCGGGACTACATCATCAAGCACACCACCCGCACCACGCGCGTGCGGGTTGCGGACCTGGACTACCGGCTGGACGTCAACACCCTGCACCGCGACAAGAGTGCAACGGCGTTGAAGCTCAACGAACTCGGCCGCGTCACGCTGCGCACGCAGCAGCCGCTGCTGCTCGATGAGTACTCGCGCAACTCGGTGACGGGCTCGTTCATCCTGATCGACCCCGACACCAACGGCACCGTCGCCGCCGGCATGGTGCGCGACACCACGCCGGCGGCCAACCGCTCGGCCAGCCCGAACGCCGTGCGGCACACGAACCTCGTCACCACCGAGGACCGGTTGTCCAAGGGCAGCACGGTGTGGTTCACCGGCTTGTCCGGCTCGGGCAAGTCGTCGGTAGCCATGCTGGTGGAGCGCAAGCTGATCGAATTGGGCCGTCCCGCATACGTTCTCGACGGCGACAACCTGCGCCACGGGCTGAACGCCGACCTGGGCTTCTCCATGGCCGACCGCTCGGAGAACCTGCGCCGCCTCGCCCACATCGCCACACTGATGGCTGATTCCGGTCAGATCGTGCTGGTGCCCGCGATCAGCCCGTTGGAAGAGCACCGTGAGCTGGCGCGAAAGGTCCACATCGACCAGGGATTCGAGTTTTTCGAGGTGTTCATGGACACGCCGCTGGCGGACTGCGAGGCCCGTGATCCCAAGGGTCTGTACGCCAAGGCCCGTGCCGGTGAGATCACGCACTTCACCGGTATCGATAGCCCGTACCAGCGGCCGAAGAACCCCGACCTGAAGCTGTCGCCGGACGATTTGGACGCCCAGGCGCAGCGCGTGGTCGACATGCTGGTGGCGCCGCGATGATCGATCACGAGATCGCCGAGCGGCTGGCCACCCGCGCGGGTGATCTGCTGCTGGATGTGCGGGCCGAGTTCGCCACGGCCGACGCTTCCGAGCGGAAAGCCGCGGGGGACAAGCGCTCTCACGAGTTCCTGATGACGGAGCTCGCACGGCTGCGCCCCAATGACGCGGTGCTCTCCGAGGAAGCGACGGAGGAGGAGCGGGCCAACAACGCCCGACTGACCTCCGATCGGGTGTGGATCATCGACCCGCTCGATGGCACGCGCGAGTTCTCCGAACTGGACCGCGACGACTGGGCCGTGCACGTGGCGCTGTGGGAGTCCGGCGAATTGGTCGCCGGCGCCGTGGCGCTGCCTGCGCAGAACACCACGTTGCACACACCCGAGGTGGCCGCGCCACGCGCGGTCGACGGGCCGCCGCGCATCGTGGTTTCACGCACCCGCCCGCCGGCCGTCGCACTCGCGGTGCGCGACGCGCTGGACGGAGTCCTCGTCGAGATGGGTTCGGCCGGAGCCAAAGTCGCGGCCGTGATCCAGGGCCGGGCGGATGTCTATGTCCACGCCGGTGGTCAGTTCGAGTGGGACTCCGCCGCGCCGGTCGCGGTGGCCCGCGCCGCCGGGCTGCACACCTCACGGATCGATGGTTCGCCGCTGGTCTACAACCGCGAGGACCCGAAGCTGCCTGACCTGGTGGTGTGCCGGCCGGAACTGGCTGAGCGGGTGCTGGCGATCACCGCGGCGCACTGACCGCCGCGAAAGCAACGAAATGGCTGTGGGAACGCATGTTCCCGCAGCCATTTCGTCTCTCTGGGACGGTCTCTGTGATGAGCGTGCGCCGGGGCACCTACGCCGACGCGGTAACCGGCAGGCGCGCATCCGATTTCGCCGGTGCCACGGTGCGTACCGCGACGAGACACCCGATGGCAATGGCGAAGCACAGCACCGTGTACCACAGGCTGCCGGTCGGATCCCCGTGTGCGGTAACGCCGTTGACCGCGCCGAAGTAGGCCGGCAGCGCGCTGAGCCAGAGCACGGCCATGACCGCCAGGTAGGCGGCGGCATAGCCGAGCAGCCACGGCGCGCTGACATAGCGGGGCTCGGTCGGGCTGGCCACGGTGCTGCGCAGCCGGCGCCACTGGGAGACGAGCGCCCAGATCGCCACGGCGCACACGGCCACCAGCTCGGCCGCATAGGCGACGCCGCCGGCGGTGCTGCTGCCGGTCACACCGCCGATGACGGTGGCGGGCAGCGGCAGGATCGCGGTGCCCAGCGAAGCCAGTACCCCGGCCACCACAGTGCGCCAAACGATCTGGATGCCGGTGAAGTGACGGCCTCGATCAGCGTGCCGGCCGACGAAGAACTGCACGCACAGCGCCAGCGACATCGGCCACAGCGCCGCGAAGACCACCACGCTGGGCAGCGGCACCGAATCGAACATCGGCTGGTTCATCGGGTTGTGCACCGACCATTCCCACCACCGCAGCTGTGGACCCAGGTGGTCGAAAATCTCGTAGAACGCGTGGTGCACGAAGCCCACGCACACCGCGCCGATCAGAGTGCCGTAGCGCCGGAAAATGCCCAGGCTGCGGACGATTTCGAACGCGACGGTCGCCATCATCGGATAGATCGCCACGATGTACAGCGGGAGCCGCCCCCACAGGAAATCGACCGTGAACACGTTGTGCGCGAACATGGTGTCGACGTGATCGGCGATGCCGAACGTCGCCGGGAAGTACAGCGGCGGCTCGATGATCAGCAGATAGGCCACCGCGCCGAACCACAAGGCGATGTTGGTGGCGTCGCCGTGCCGACGGAGCCGGATGATCGCATAGGCGAGCGTCAGCACCGCGCCGGTGATGACCGTCAACTCGAGGACCGGCAGGGTCCAATTCTCCAGCTGCAGGGGCTTGCGGACCTCGACGAGGCCGCCGGCCGTCTTGCAGGAAAAGCCAAGGCGTCCAGCCAGATCAGCGAACGTCGGCGAACACAGGTCAGACATGTGCGCTCTGCTTTCCGGCGGTGTACCAGTGGGTGACGTCATAGCCGGCGTCGTAGCGGTCGAACCATTCGGCCGCCAGCGCGGGCAGCTTCTCGTGTTCCGGGTTGTGCCCCGGGATCTGGCTGCGCACGATGCCCGACAGGGCCACCAGTTGCTCGCGGACCGGAAGGTCGTGGAAGGCACTCGTGAACGGTCCGAAGTCCGGGATTCGGCCGAGCCGCTTCAAGATCGTGTTCTTTCGGCGCTCGAGCGCGAATGCAGACAACGCGTCGACCTTGCGGACCTCCAGCGGCAGGTGCTTGTTGAACCCGTTGCACGCCATGCGCACGACGTCCATCACATGCTTGAAGATCGAGGGCGCCACCCGCATGCGGTACCAGGGATCGTCGACGAGGCCGTTGTAGATGATCAGCGCCGAGCTCCGGTGCTCGACCTCTTCGACGAAGTGCCACAAGAACAGTGACGCGACGCGGTCGTCGCCGGGGGCGAACAACGTGTCGTCATGGTCCAGCATCAGCTTGAACACCGGTGTGAACGTCGCCTCCAGGTCGGCGGTGTAGGCCAGCCGGTATTTGAGTGGCTTGTTGGCGACGAGGTCGTCGAATGCGGCGATCACCTCGTCGAGAGTCTCTTTGAGCTCCGGGTGGGCCTTGATGAGGCCGCGCGCGTGTGCCCGGTGAGCCATCGAATGCTGGCCCTCCTGCCGTACGAAGGCGTCGGCCTCTTCGGCGATCACCGGGTCGGTCAGCAGCGGCTTGGCCTCGGCCATGGTGCTGACGATCATCTTCTCGAACGCAATTGCCAAGAAGGACACGGCATTTGCCATGGCGGAGAACGCGGGGTTGGTCTCGTTCCACAGGAACGGCACGGGGTGGTCCGCGAAAGCGAACCGCATTTTTCGGACCTGGAGATCGGTCACTGGGCACCTCGATCAGTAATCATACAAAGTGTGTCGCATCTGTATGGTTACAGCGTTGACGTGGATCAGTCAATGCCCGCGGCGGTGCCGGCCGTGTACCGTCCGGCGGATGGCACGCAAACGTCGCGGTTGGGGCGGGGAGCCGCCCGCCGATGACGAGGAGGCGACCCGGCGCATCGTCGCCGCGGCAGTCGAGTTGCTGTCCACCACCGGCACCGCGATCACCATCGCCGACGTCGCCGAATCACTCGGTGTCATTCGGCAGACGGTGTACCGGTACTTCCCGACGGCCGACGAACTGATGCGGGCCGCCGCCATCGCCTCGGTCGCAGGCTTTTTGGATCAGCTCAGCGAGCACGTGCGGGGTATTCACGATCCCGCCGACGCGATGACCGAAGGCGTCGTCTACACACTCGACGCCGTGGCCCGGACGCCGCATCTGGGCATCCTGATGTCGGCGCCGTACGTCAGCGCGCACAGCAGCGACATGGCCTCTGCCGAGGCGAAGGAATTCGGCATGCAGATGATCACCAGATTCGACGTCGACTGGGCGAGCTATGGCTACGACGACGCGGCGCTGCATGATCTGGTCGAATTCACGCTGCGCATCATGCTGTCCTACTTTCTGGCGCCGGCCGGGGACGGCCGGACTCCCGACGAATTGCGGGCCTTCATCCGGCGCTGGCTGGGCGCGGCGATCCTGGGGCAGCCGTCCGCCGGAGCGCGCTGAGCGATCGGTGGCGGTCTTCGCCGCCCAGGGCTAGTTTGTGTTCGTATGCACACACATCTGTCCACTCGCCGTTTGATGGCCGCTGCCGGCGGCGCCGCTCTCGTTGCGATGGGCGTCCTCACCGCGGGCTGCAGTAGCAACGGCGGGCAGTCACCGTCGACCACCACCACCACCACCACGACGACCACGACCACGTCGCCGTCTGTGGCACCGACGGAGAAGAGCATCAGCCCCACCGGCGGCAACCTGTTCAGCCCGGGCGTCACCGCGCCGGGCGCGCCGAGCGTGCAACCTGGTCTGCACCCGGGCATCAACGGCAACAACTGACTGTCGGCCAAAATCGGCCCCTGGAAACATCTTTGAGCCACTAGGCTCACAGGATGACTCGCCCCACTCTGCGTGAATTGTCCAGTCTCCCTGTTGAACCGGTTCCTCTGGCGGACTCGGCTCTCGTTCTGATCGACTGCCAGAACACCTACACGCAAGGGGTGATGGAACTCGAGGGCGTGCAGGCCGCGCTCGATGAGACTGCCGCATTGCTCGACCGTGCCCGCACCGCGGGCATTCCCGTCATCCACATCCAGCACGACGACGGGCCGGGCTCGCTGTACGACATCGGTGCCGACATCGGCGCGATCGTCGACCGGGTGGCTCCGCGCGGCGACGAGCCGGTGATCGTCAAGCAGTTCCCGAACTCGTTCGTGCAGACGGATCTCGACGAGCGGCTCAAGGCCCTCGGCGCATCGAACCTGGTGCTCGCGGGGTTCATGACGCACATGTGCGTGAACTCCACCGCGCGTGGCGCATTCAGTCTCGGGTATGCGCCGACGGTGGTGGCTGCCGCGACGGCGACCCGCACGCTGGCCGGGCCCGATGGCCAGGCGGTGCCGGCCGCGGCGCTGCAGGCGGCGAGCCTCGCCGGCCTGGCCGACCTGGTAGCGGTCGTCGCTCCCGACGCAGCTGCTATTCCGGACTAATCCGGCCCGGAATGGCATGATTGGCTGATGCGGATGTCAGCCAAGGCGGAGTACGCCGTCCGCGCCATGGTCGAACTGGCCGCCGCGGACGCCGGTGTGCTGGTCAAGACCGAGGACCTGGCCAAGGCGCAGGGCATCCCCGCGCAGTTCCTCGTCGACATCCTGACCAACCTGCGTACCGACCGTTTGGTGCGCAGTCACCGCGGCCGCGACGGCGGCTACGAGCTGGCCCGCGCGGCCGCCGACATCAGCATCGCTGACGTCCTGCGCTGCATCGACGGTCCGCTGGCGAGCGTGCGTGACATCGGGCTCGGGGATCTGCCGTACTCGGGGCCGACGGCGGCGCTCACCGATGTGTGGCGCGCCCTGCGCGCCAGCATGCGTTCGGTGCTCGAACAAACCAGCCTGGCCGACGTGGCCACCGGCAACCTGCCCGCGCACGTCAGCGCCCTGGCGGGGGACTACCGCACGCAGGAAGCCCGCCGCGGCCACAGCTAGCCCCATTCCCGCGAGCGTGCTCAGCCGCCCGAGCCGTACGGCCGCGTGATGATCTCCAGGTAGTGCCCGCTGGGGTCCTGGAAGTAGACGCCCCGACCGCCGTCGTTGTGGTTGATCTCGCCGGGATGCTGTCCTCGCGGATCGGCCCAATGTTGCAGTCCGCGTTCACGAATCCGGTCGTAGATCGCGGTGAACTCGTCCTCCGAGACCAGGAACGCGTAGTGCTGAGGGACGACCTCTGCACCCGCCGGCATCTGGGCGTAATCCAAGCTGACGCCGTGGTTCAGTTCGACGGCGAGAAAGTGCCCGAATTCCTTCGCGGGTGGAAGACTGAAGAGTTCGGTGAAGAAGGTGGCCGCGGCCGAGCGGTCGGTCGAGTGGACGATGGTGTGGTTGAAGGTGATGGCCATATCCCTCTGTTCTACCCGTTCGTGTGCGCCGCGTCACTGCCGGTATGAGCGGTCCTGCCTGTCATGATTGAGATATGGCGTTCGACCTGCGTGAGCTGGCAGTTCCAGTGATCGTCGCGCCGATGGCCGGTGGGCCGTCGACGCCCGAGCTGGCAGCGGCCGGCTCGGCGGCCGGCGGTCTGGGATTCGTGGCCGCCGGCTATCTGACGGCTCAGGTGTTCGCCGATCGCGTCACCGCCGCCCGCGCGCTGACGACCGGCCCGCTCGGCGTGAATCTGTTTGCGTCCCAGCCGAGTACCGCGCAGCCCGGCGAGATCGCGCGCTACGTATCCGAACTCGCCGGTGAAGCTGCCCGCTACGGGGCCGCACTCGGCGACCCGTCATACAACGACGACGACTGGGCGGCCAAACTCGACGTGGTCGCCGACCTGCGGCCCGAAGTCGTGTCGTTCACTTTCGGCGGACCTACCGCCGACGAATGCTTGCGGTTGCGACAGGCGGGTATCACCACCGTAGCCACGGTCACCACTGTCGCCGAGGCCAGGAAGGCCGTCGCCTCCGGCGTCGATGCCCTCGCCGTCCAGGGGCCCGGGGCCGGCGGCCACCGCGGCACCTACGACCCGCTGGCGACCCCGGCCACGCAGCCGCTCACCGAACTGCTGGCCGACGTGCTTGCCGCCACGGAGCTGCCGGTCGTCGCGGCCGGCGGGCTGATGACCGCTCACGACGTCGCCGCGGTGATCGCGGCCGGTGCGGTGGCCGCGCAGCTCGGCACGGCGTTCCTGCTCGCCGACGAATCGGGCTCGAGCCCGGTACACCGCGCCGCGCTCGTCGACCCGCGGTTCACCGAAACCGTTGTCACCAAGGCGTTCTCGGGGCGCTACGCGCGCGGGCTGCGCAACCGGTTCATCGACGAGCACGACGCGCAGGCGCCGCTGGGCTATCCCGAGGTGCATTACCTGACCAGTCCGGTGCGCAAGGCAGCGGTGGCGGCCGGTGATCCACACGGGACCAATGTGTGGGCGGGTACCGGATTCCGGCAAATCCGGTCGGGGCAGGTCGCCGACATCATGGCCGGGCTGGTGGGAACGTCGTGAAAGGAGCCGGCATGCGTACCGTCGTCGCGATCCCGTTGGCCGCGGCCTGTGCTTGGCCGGTCGCTGTCGCTCATGCCGACCCCGTCCAGGTTCCGCGCTGTGCCAGTGCGCAATTGACGCCGAGCCTCGGCCCGCCCGACGGTGCCGCAGGGACCACGTTCTATCCGTTGATTCTGAAGAACTCGGGTGACGCGCCCTGCAGCATGTCGGGTTATCCGGCCGTGTCGTTCATCGCGGGCTCCGACAACCATCCGGTCGGCGTGGCCGCGAGCCAGGATGCGGAAAACATCATCGGCGTCGTGGTGATCGCACCCGGCCAGTCCACCTCGGCGAATCTCGGCATCGTCAACGCGGGCAACTTCCCTGCCGACTGTAATGCGTTGCCGGTCAGTGGGTTACAGGTCAGCCTGCCGGGCGAGGCCGATCCGATCATCGTCGGCCACGCCGATACCGCTTGTGCCAGCCCGGCCTACCCGACGTTGCGGGTGGGGCCGTTCACCGGCGCGTGACGACGGAGATGCTGCCCTCGGGTGCCCGAGCGGTGACCTGGGCGACTGCGCGAGACGCGTCGTCGGTCTGGGGAACGCGCACCTGCGCGTGATCACCGGCCTGCGCTCGCACCAGGTACGGCCCACCTGACGGCAGGGCGATGTCGACGTCGGAGCTCTGGCTGGTGACATCGACGGTGCGCGGGGCGGTTTCGCGGAAGTCCACGGCGATGTGGCCGTCGACGGAGTCGGCGATGAAGGCGTCGGTGACCACGATCGGCTCGCGCGTCTGCACATCGCCGCTCTGGGTATGGATCTCGATCCGACGAGCATTGCCACCGAGGATCACCGCACCGTCGGTGTTGTGGACGGTCAGCTGATCCAGCTCGGTCAGGCTCAGCATCACGCCGACCTGTTGCTTGGTGGTGACCGAAAGTCGGTGTGCGACATCAGGCGGCAGCGTCACCATGATTTCCCCGGGCGGCCCGAAATCGAACAGCGGGGACGGGGCGCCGGTCACCGTGAGGGTGACAGCGCCGCCGTTGCGCGTGACCTTCAACGCCTGGCGGTCATCCTGTGACGTGTTGAGCAGGCGCATCCGGACCCGCGGCTCGTGGACGTTGCGGTCGCTGGTGATCCGGATGGCGGTCGGCAGATCGCCGGTGTCGATCGTCAGGGCGTTGAAGTCGGCCGGCAGGGTCTCGGTTTCGGCGGCGACGCGCACCGAGCTGATGCCCCAGGCCACTCCGCCGATCCCGGCGGCCGCCGACAGCGTCACCACCAGGGCCGTCACCACCAGCAGCGAACGGATCGCCGAACGCCCGCCCGGTGACAGTGCGGGCGGGCCGGACGGCTCGGCCGGGCTCGTCAGCTGTTCGGTATCCAGCTTCGATGTCATGGAAAGTCCTTTTCTCTCTTCAGGATTCGAGATAGCGCAGGACGGCGAGGACACGCCGGTTCTCGCTGTCATCGGGGGTCAGGTCCAGCTTGGTGAAGATCGACGCGATGTGTTTCTCGGCGGAGCCGATCGAGATGTGCAGCAGTGCGGCGATGGCCGAGTTGGTCTTCCCTTCGGCCATCAGTTGCATCACCTCCTGCTCGCGTGGGGTGAGCACGGCCAGGGTGGAGCGACGGTGCGTGCGCACCAGGATTTGGGACACCACTTCCGGGTCCAGGACCGTGCCGCCCGTACCCACCGTGGTGACGGCGTCCAGGAACGCCGGGACGTCGGCAACTCGGTCCTTCAGTAGGTAGCCGAAACCCCGTGTGTCCGAGGCGATCAGGTCGGCGGCATACCGTTCTTCGACGTAGTGCGACAGCACCAGAACCGGCGATTCGGGATTCTGGCTGCGGAGCAGGGCGGCGGCGCGGATGCCCTCGTCGGTGAAGGTCGGCGGCATCCGGACATCGACGATGACAAGTTCGGGCTGGTGCTCGTTGACGGCACGCAACAGCTGCGTGGCGTCGGGTACCCCGGCGAGCACGTCGTGGCCGGCGTCGATGAGGATGCGCTCGATTCCCGCGCGCAGCAGGGCCGAATCCTCGGCGATCACAATGCGCATGGCAGTACCGCCGTCACCGTCGTCGTTCCGGTTTCGGGGCTCGAGACGGCGAAGGTGCCCCGCGCCGCGCGCACCCGTTCGCCGAGCCCGCGCAGGCCTGTCGTGTCGTCACCGGTGGTCTGGGCTCCGCCGATGCCGTCGTCGAACACCGAGATGTGCAACTGGTCGGTGGGCTCGTAGTAGCGCACCGACACCACGGCGTGGGTGGCCTTGGCGTGCTTGGCGATGTTGGTCAACGACTCGGCGACGACGAAGTACGCGCAGGACTCGACCTCATCGGAAAAACGTTTCGGCAGTTGCAGTTCCAGCGTCACCGGCACCCCCGCGGTTTCGGTGCGCTGCACCACCGCGGACAGTGCGGCGTCCAGACCACGGTCGGCCAGGATCGTCGGCGCGATGCCGCGCACCACATTTCGCAGCTCGAGGAGTGCGGCCTTGGCGTCGTCGTGTGCCTCGGCGATCAGCTTGCGGGCCTCGGGCAGATCCGTGTCCAGCTTGGTCTGGGCCAGCCCGATCGTCATGGCCAGCGACACGAGCCGCGGCTGCACACTGTCGTGGAGATCGCGTTCGATGCGATGCCGTTCGGTGGACGCCGACGACACCGCGCCGCGGCGAGCCTGGTGCAGGGCACTGACCTCATGCTGCAGCGCCGCCGTCGGCGACGCCGGCAGCAGCCAGCGGTCGATGGCGGCGTCCACGCGGGGCCCGAAAACCAGGATGGCTGCGGCGGCGGCCAGCGCGATGGCGGCGAGTAGCCAGGACACCGGCGGGGAGATGAAGCTCAGGCCGGCGGCGGCGTCGCTGTTGTGGATCGCGGTTGCCGCGGCGGGACCGATCAGGCCGAAGGCCAGCAGGGTGAATGCCAATCCGACGGCGAAGATGTCGAAAACCATGCGGAGATAGCTGTGCGCCAGCACCTTCCAGAACCGGCCGCTGCTGACATCCAGCCACAGCTGATGCGCCCAACCCTGAAAACCGGTGTACTGCGTCATCTTTCGGTATGGGACGGCGATGCCGTAGCCGAAGATCGCTTCGCTGCGCAATCGCTCGACCCGGTCGGTGGCGCGGACGGCGTAGACGAACACCACCGCGCTGAAGACGCTGCCGATCACCGACGGAATCGACGTGACGGCGAGGATGAGCAGGGACAGCGGTATCCAGAACCAGATCGTGCCGGCCACCGCGCCGACGATCATCGACGACGTGGGGACGACACCGAGGTCGGCGGCGCGCTGCACTGGCGGCGCCGTTGTCGGATTTGTCGGCTC
The DNA here is from genome assembly GCF_009729075.1 of Mycolicibacterium sp. CBMA 226. Classification (GTDB taxonomy): domain Bacteria; phylum Actinomycetota; class Actinomycetes; order Mycobacteriales; family Mycobacteriaceae; genus Mycobacterium. The sequence goes on from NZ_VTGY01000008.1 coordinate 174,200, forward strand.
GGCCCACGTGGGGCCTGTTGCTGTTGCGACCATGCGTCCAACTTAGGCACCGGCCGAGTCCGGAGACACGGCGTTTTCCCGCGACTCTGGTGGGGGTAAACCCCCGCTGCGTTCACCAACACGGACCGGGCGCTGGACGCGCGTGCCAGAATCGGCTGTGTGCAGATCGGGATGACGATGCCAGTGATGGAGCCCAACCTCGACGTGGCGACGCTCACCGCGTGGGCGCGAGTGATCGACGGCGGGCCCTTCTCCTCCCTGTGCTGGGGTGAGCGCATCGCCTTCGACAACCCGGATTCGCTGACCTTGCTCGGCGCGCTGGCGGCCTGGACCGACCGGGTGCGGCTGGTCACCACGGTCATCGTCCCGCAGCTGCACGATCCGGTGATGCTGGCCAAAGCGCTTGCCACCGGTGACATGCTCAGCGGCGGGCGCCTCACCGTCGGCCTCGGCGTCGGGGGCCGCCACGAGGACTACAACGCCGTCGGCGCCGACCCCAAGACCCAGACCATGCGGGGCATGGCCGAGCGCGTCGCGCTGATGAAGCGAGTGTGGGCAGGGGAGAAGCTCACCGACTCGGTGCTGCCCGTCGGCCCGGAGCCGGTGCAGCCCGGCGGACCGCAGCTGTTGGTGGGCACCATCGGGCCGAAAACCATACGCAGTGCGGCGAATTGGGCCGACGGCATGGCGGGCACGACCCTGGACCTCAGCGTGGAGCGCGAGAGCGAGTTGTTCGACGTGGCCCGCACGGCATGGGCCGAGGCGGGAAAACCCAAGCCGCACTTGGCCACCTCCTTCTGGTTCGCGCTGGGTGAGGGCGACGAGCCGCGTAACCAGGTGCACCGTCACCTGCGCCGGTACATGAACTGGATTCCCGAGGAATACGTCGACGCGATGGCGCCCACCACGGGGTGGGCCGGCACCGAAGACGAATTGCTGGACGTACTGCAGAAATTCGATGACATCGGCGCCGACGAGGTTCATCTGATTCCCACCAGCTCGGACATCGACCAGCTGCGCCGGGTAGCCGACGTGGTCAAGGACTTCACCGGAGAGGCATCGCTATGAGTCGTGCGGCGGACGTCCTGGCCGGCCTGCCCGAGGTGCGGGTATGGCAGGAGGACCTGTACCGGGACCTGCATGAGCACCCGGAACTGTCACACCAGGAACACCGCACCGCAAAACTGGTGTCGGACAAGCTGACCGAGCTCGGCTATCAGGTGACCGAGGGTATCGGCGGCACCGGCGTGGTGGGCATCCTGCACAACGGTGACGGCGCGTCGGTGTTGATGCGCGCCGACATGGACGCGCTGCCGGTCGCCGAGGCCACCGGGCTGCCCTACGCCAGCGCGGTGCGCGCCACGGATGCCGCAGGGAAGGACGTGCCCGTCATGCATGCGTGCGGCCACGACACCCACGTGACCTGTCTGCTCGGTGCGGCCGCGCTCCTGGCGGGCGGACGAGATCACTGGCAGGGCACCGCGATTGCGTTGTTCCAGCCGGCCGAGGAGGTTGGCGGGGGTGCCGCCGGCATGGTCGCCGACGGACTGGCGGATGTCGTCGGCAAGGTCGACGTGGCACTGGGCCAGCATGTCGCGCCCGCGCCGGCCGGCTACGTCGGTACCCGCAGCGGGCCCGTCATGGCTGCGGCAGACAGTATTCGCGTCACGGTGTACGGGCGCGGCGGCCACGGGTCCATGCCGCACGCCTGCATCGATCCCGTCGTGCTGGCCGCGATGATCGTGATCCGGTTGCAGACCATCGTGTCGCGCGAAGTCGCGCCCAACGAGACGGTCGTGCTCACCGTCGGCAGCATCAATTCGGGTACCAAGAGCAACATCATCGGCGACCGCGCGGTGCTGGAACTGAACCTGCGCACCTACGACGACGCCGTCCGCACCGCGGTCATCGCGGCCATCAAGCGCATCGTCGTCGCCGAGTGCCAGGCCTCGGACTCGCCGAGAGAGCCGGAATTCGAGTTCTACGACCAGTTTCCGGTCACCGACAACGACGAGGCCGCCACCACCCGCGTGCATGACGCGTTTGTCGAACAGTTCGGTGACCGCGTCCTCGTCGTACCGCAGGCCTCCGCGAGTGAGGATTTCAGCGACATCCCACGGGCGCTCGGTGTGCCCTACACGTACTGGATGTTCGGCGGCATCGACGCGGCCGAGTTCACGCGCGCGGCCGAAGCCGGGCGGATCAGTCAGGACATCCCGGTGAACCACTCGCCGACATTCGGCCCGGTGATTCAGCCGACGTTGGACACCGGCACCGAGGCGCTCGTCGTCGCTGCCCTGTCCTGGCTGTAGTCCCTTGGCCGGTAGGCGATTTCGAAGAGGCAGGCGGCCAGCGCGCAGAGTGCGATGGCCTCGATCATCTGGATGATCAGCATCGTCCACGTGGTGTGCGCGACGGCGACGAAGAATTGCATATTGGGGATGACGACGAACAGGCCGCCCCAGATGCCCCACCACGCCGCCTTTCCCAGCCCGCGGCCGGGGTACAGCCGCAGGAACAAGAAGCACAGCATCGTCAGCTGCAGGACGTACGTAAACCCGAGAAACGGGAACAGGTCCAGGATTTCGGCCAGCGGGCGCTGCGGGTAGCCGGGCGCCGGGTAGCTCGCGCCGAACAGGGCCGGTCCGGCGGTCTTGTGGAAGACGACGTCGAGGACGAACGTCAGGATCGACACCGGGAGCGCGATCACCAAAAAGCGTCCCCACCCGAATTGCTTGCCCATGACATCCTTCCGAACTTTCAAATTCGGATCGTTGATATCGCGAATGAGTGCGTGGTGGAGCCGCCATTCCCGGCAGGCGGACAGTGCCTGACCAAATGACCGGGCGGGTTGGCGTCAGCTTGTCAGTCGATATGGCGCCGCAGCGTCGAGACCAGGGTCGATGGTGTCCAGCGCCGGGAAGCGCCGATTGAGCGCATCGATGAGGTGGTGCACTTCGTAGAGTTCGCTACGTAGGCCGCGGCTCTTTCGGCGGCTCCAGTCGGGCAGTCGCCGCTCCCGGCGTTCGGTTTGCTCGAGTTCTTGCGATATCTCCTCGACCTGACGCCACAGTTCGGCTCGAAGACGAGCCGCCTGGGCGATGTCGTGGGAGTCGATCACAAGTCGCATGGTCGCATCATGCGGGTGATCGTACGGTGGAGTTGAGGAAAATTGACGATCCGGAGGCGATGTGCCGCCCGCCCGCGCGCCAGTTGACCGAGCGGCCCGGCCTTCCAGGGTCGATAATGCGCGAAGTTGCGTTTGACCAGCGGTGCGGCGAGGTAACCTCCGCGTTGGACACTGCGCGGAGGCACGAAGGGGAGTAACGGTGAAGATCAAACTTGTGGCGCCCGTTGGTATTGCCGCGATCGTGATCGGCTTGGCCGGCGCGACTGCGGGTCCCGCCTCGGCGGCCAACAACATCAAACCGTTCGGTCAGCAGGAGGCGCTGAACGAAATCGGTTACACGGTCAAGGGCCTCCACCCGAGTTCGGACCCGGTGCCGCACAACGGCCAGCTGTACTCGGCGACCGTGAAAGTCGAAGGGCTCGGCGGCTGGGCCAATCCCATCACCGCGTTCTTCAACGCCCGGGCCGAGAGCGGGGTGAACTACCGGGTTATCGCCGGGAACGTGCCCTCGGCACCTCCTGGTGGGACGGCGACCGGGAAGCTCTACTTCGACGTCGTCGGCGATGTGCCGAACAGCGTCGTCTACAACGACGGCATGCAGGACCTCATGGTCTGGGTTCCCGGCGCGCCGATCGGTGGCACGCCAAGCGAGGCGGTGGACAGCGAAGAGGGCCCGGTCGGAACCAGCGAGATCATCAGCACGCCACCTGCCGAGAGCGCTGCACCAGCCGGGACCGGAACACCGACAGGGGGCAATTTCTTTGCCCCTGAAGTCATCGCGCCGGCACCGTTCGAACTCACTCCGGCCGATGTGGCTGCACCTGGGTACAACTCCGGTAGCGGACGTCGTTGAGCGATCTTTGACGGCTTACCAACAGAAGTCGCACGAATCCTGACGAACCTCTGGCGGGTTGTCGCCGTCCCAGACGTCGCTGGGTAAGTGGCCCCGATAGAGCACGTTTCCCACGCTGCTCTTGACGAAGTACCAGGTGTGGCAGACGTTCATGTCCCACTGGTACGCGACGCCCGGTCCGGATGACATGTCGTAGCGGGAATAGGTCATGGTGTCGCCTGGGCACCACGTGTGCGGCGGCAGCGGGCCCGCCTGGGCGGGAACAGCCAGCGCCAGGCCGCTCGCCGTCAACGTGGCGGCTGTCAGCGCTGCGATTCGTCGGTTCATGTGCCGGTCCGTCCTGGTCAGGTTGTGGTGACCACAGACTGCGGCGGCGAGCTTGGGGGATTCTTGGGGCGGCATCGACGACAGTTGCCTGATCGGCGGTCCGTTGCGCCGGAGTATTGAGCGGATTTGCCGCCGCACTGGCTGGAAGAGTGCCCCCGGCAGGATTCGAACCTGACTGACAGTTTGGCGTGGCCGACTCTCTGGCGTGCGATTTATGCGCCTTTACCTGCGTATTTAACACTCCTACAACTCCGGCTGGATACTACATTGCCGGGCGTTATGTAACACTGTTGTTGTGCAGATGTGGTGCAGGGATTCGGGTTAGTGACCGCCAGGCGTCGCAGCTTCGGACGAATCAGGCAAGAGCGGTCTGGTCGGTATTCCGCTGCCTATATCGGCCCCGACGGCAAGCTCCACAAACCGGGACGCACGTATGTTCACGAGACCGATGCAGAGGCCTGGCTAGCCGCTGAGCGCCGCAAGATCGATCTGGGTACCTGGGGGGCGGTTGAACGCTCCGACGGCGTCACGCTGCGTGCCTATGCGGAACGGTGGATCGACCAACGGTCACTCCGGGCGCGGACCAAGGCGCATTACGAATCCATGTTGAAGCGCCTCATACTGCCCGACCTCGGTGATGCCAAGATCGTCACGATTACCCCGGCGAGGGTCCGCCAGTGGCATGCGGACCTCGGGGCCGACCACCCGACCCGCAACGCCCACGCCTACGCGCTGCTGCACGCCATCTGCGCCACGGCCGTACAGGATGAGGTGCTGGACGCCAACCCCTGCCGCGTCAGGGCCGCGATGCAGACCAAACGGAAGCGCGACGTTGACGTGCTAACACCGGCTCAGGTCGACCGCCTGGCAGCCAAAATGCCGCCCCATTTGCACGCTAGCGTCGTGATGGCCGCGTGGTTAGGGCTTCGGTGGGGTGAGACGTCGGAACTGCGGAGAAAGGACGTCAGCGCCGACGCCAGCGTGCTGCGGGTGCGTCGAGCTGTCACCTACCGCGCCGGGCAGTTCATCGTAGGAGAGCCGAAGACGACCGCTGGTATCCGCGATGTCGCCGTTCCGCCGCACATCCGGCCGGTCATCAAAGCTCACCTGAAAGACCACGTGGCTGCGGAGCCGGATGCGCTGCTGTTTCCGATGCCCGACGGACACCACATGCACGGCGACAATTACAGGACACACTGGGAGAAGGCCCGCGCGGCGATTGGCAAGCCGACGCTGCGTGTGCACGATCTGCGGCACGTCGGCGCGGTGCTCGCGGCCCAAAGTGGCGCTACCACAGCAGAATTAATGCACCGGCTAGGTCATACCACCCCGCAGATGGCGCTGCGATACCAGCATGTTGCGGAGGGTCGAGACGCTGAAATAGCCGAACGTCTTTCGAAACTCGTTGCGGGAGAGAATAAATGACCGATGGCTGGATAAGCAAAGGGCCTGCGGTGGTTGTGTACTGTGATGGCCCCGAGCGGGGTGACCGTCACGAAGCGGTCCCGTTAGCGTCGTACATTCGAGGCGACGACCATAAGTGGGCGCCGTTCCCGTCCGCGATGTTCCGTGGGCACACGTTCCCGATGGCTACGACGTCGGTTGACCATTTCGCTGGCATGGAACCGCTGCCGGGCGACCTGGCGCGGATGGCTGAACGAGCCGTCGTGCAAGCACCAGAGGGCTTGCCGAGGCATTGGCGCTGGCACTATCGCTGGCGTTGCGGCACCTGCGGTTTCGACTTGTCAGTCAATGATGCGCCTCTGGCCTGGGGGCTCTTCAACCGATGCACGCGCGCGTCGGAGACCGGAGAAATTGCACTGCGGGAGATTGCCGCCGGGCAACGGGACGCGGCAACGACGCGACGCTAACGCGCAAGTCGTGACATTTCGGTACACTCGCTCCTAGCCGAATTGGTTCGGCTCCTCTAGTCGGAGGCAAAGCGGAATTTCCGCGTGCTCCGAAAGAGGTTCCCGTGGCGATCACCACAAAAACTCGCTTAGCTCCCAATCTGATTGGCGTGCCCCAGGCAGCCGAATACGCCGATGTGCATTACCGCACGATGCGACGCTGGATTCAGGAAGGCCGTATCCGCGCCGTCCGGGTCGGCCCCAAACTGCTTAAGGTCGATTTGAATGAGCTTGAGCGCTTCATCGCAGGCGGTGCCCGGTAATGCCGGGTCGCGAGGACGTCGAGCGATGGATCGACGGTCAGGTCGCCGCCGACGACATCATTGATCGGTGGGCGGAAAGACGCGCCGGAGCGCAAACCAATGAACAAAATCCGTTGCCCCGCAACGAAATTGATGACGACGCCAGGCCCGGAGGTGCGGCCTGATGGAAACGAAAGAAAAGTGCCCGGGCTCGGCAACCCAGGCGCTTCCCGACAACACAACCACTAACCCCGAGTATAGCTTGCTGCGCTCCGTCCGGTGCCACCGCTGCGGCCTGCGGCTAACTGCACCGAAATCGGTTGCCGCGCAGATAGGTCCGGTATGTCGCGGTAAGACGACTACCCATGGCTGACCGCGCGATTGACCGGTGCCGGGACGCCTGGCGAAATGCGGGACTGATTTGGCAGGACCGCCCCGGGGACGTTGCGCGCGCTCAGGCCCCGAGGCATTCACCGGCTGACCGGTCGGTGACGTTTCGGCAGATCGAGGGTCGAGTACTGGTGCACTCGCATGCGGACGATAAGGCTGCTGTGCTCGACGCAGTGGGGTTGACTATGGCGGACCTGTTCGACAGTCAGAGGGGTGCGGAGTACCACTACCCAGACGGGCGCAGGGTGCGGCGCACGCCTGACAAGAAATTCTCGCAGAACGGAAACACCAAAGGCCGCAGCCTTTTCCGAACAGAGTTCGGCGACGCCACGACGGTGTATGTCGCTGAAGGGGAACAAGATGTGCTGGCACTCGAATCGGCGGGTGTCGCGGCCACGTGTTCGGCAATGGGTGCGGGTAAGGCCCATTTCGCGGACTGGTCGCCGCTGGCTGGCAAGACCGTGGTGATCGTGGCCGACAACGATGACCCCGGCCGTAAGCACGCCCAGCAGGTTTCGGCGCAGCTGGACGGTATCGCCAACACGGTGCGGGTAGTAGTGGCGAAGGTGGGCAAGGATTTCGCCGACCACTACGCCGCTGGTTACGGGCTCGATGACCTGGAACCAAGGGCGGCAACGGAATCCGAAGACACTACCGACCTCCTTGCCGATATACGGTCGGCGGCTGAACTTGACGACATGGTGCTTCCGCCGTTGGTTGAACACATACCCTGGCTTGTCACCGAGGGATTCGGCTTCTTAGCCGGAGCACCGAAGGTCGGAAAGTCCTGGCTAGCGATAGCTTTGGCACTCGCAGTTGCACAGGGCGGAATGGTGCTCAACTCGATCAAAGTCGAACCACGAGCTGTACTACTGCTCGCGCTCGAAGACGGAGACCGCCGATTGCAGACCAGGATGCGCGCCGTCAATGGGGACGACCCGCTACCGGGGAACCTCGACTATCTGACCGATGTAACGCCGCAGGTACTCATTCCGACGATCACCGCATGGCTGGCACGGCATGCCGCCGACGAGAATCCGCCGCTGGTAATCCTCGATACCTTCGGCAAGGCGCGCGGGCAGCGCAGGCCGGGCGAAGACCCTTACATAGCGGATTACCAACTGGGAACACAGTTCAAGCAAGCCGCCAAGACAGTGCCAGGGTCAGCCATCCTAGCGGTTCACCACACGCGCAAAATGTCGGCAGATGACTTTGTGGCCACCGTAGCTGGCTCCCAAGGCATTACCGGCAGCGCCGATTATGTACTGGTGCTCACTCGAAAGCGCAAGAGCGACGAAGGCTTACTGTCGGTCACTGGGCGGGACATTCACGAAGAGGAATACGCCCTGTTGGTGACAAACGGTATCTGGCATCTCGATGGCTACAACCTGATCATGGCGGCGGAAGCGGCCGATGAGCGCCGCGACAAGGGCAACCTCAATGAGCGCTCCCAAGCTGTGTTGGAGTTCGTCAACTCGCGCGCGCAAACCAGTCCCGGCGACCTGGTGACAGAACTGGGCATCGAGCGCAGGCAAGCCAGTGTGTACCTGTCGCGGCTGCTTGACGCGGGACGTATCAGGAAAACCGGGCGCGGGACCTACGCCCCTCTGTTGGAGGTCGTGACGTAGCCACCCCACGTCGATTGATTCGGGCAACGGGGGGTCTGACCTATCGGTGGGGCACGCGCGGCCAGACCCGCAGACACCTATTGACCCCAGAGGGCGCTGACGGTACGACTGCCTAAACGCGATTTGTTGTATGTGTTGTATGTGTTGTATGTGTTGTTTATTTGTCAACGGTTACAACGTATACAACACCGCTTCACGCCCATGGCCTTACAAGTTGCCCGCCGGGTGTGAGTCGACATGACTCACCAGATCATTAGGTGAGTTGCACCACGTAGTCCTGGCAATCCGCTGCCGCGTGCCCTCACTCCCGCGTACTCTCCCCAGCCATGGGAGGCGACGACGCGGAAGCGACCAACCTCGCCCCGGTGCCCACCGACCCGACAGAATCGGCCGAGGTAATCAGTGCGCCGACGCAGCTTGCATATGCGTGGGCTGCGGATGACTCCGAGGATGACGTACCGGCGGGCTGGTTCACACCGGCCCGAATTACCGCGCTCGGCGTCGCGGCGGGCCTCGTTGCTATCGCTGTGGCGGGTGCAGTGATGGCGATCTACCTACCTTCCCGCGAGGAACCGGCGTCGATTGCACAGACACCTCTCGCTCCGCCACCTGAAGCCAATCATCAGGTGCCGACGGCTGGGCCGGCACAGGCGACGTCCACTCCACCACCGGCACCAATCCCTCCACCTCTGCCAGTGCTTAAAGGACTCGACGGGAAGTTCATCGCCGAGATGCGCGGCTATGGCGTGCCAGTCAACGATCACGACCCACAATGGACCGTCAACCTTGCTCAAGCCACCTGCGCAACAGTGCGCGACAAAGGGCCAACCCAATACCCGCCAGGGACCTCCACGCTTCAACATCTGACCGAGGGCATTATGAGCCTCAACCACGACTGGTCATATCAGCAAGCCAGCCGCTTCACCAGCAGTGCGGTCAACTACTACTGCCCAGAAATACGGGGTCCAAGCCAACAAGACATCGCAGCGATGCCGCCAGATCAGCGGTTCCTCGCGATGCTCCAGGACCACCTGGGCTTTACCACCACCGACCACGGCGTCTCGGTGATCAATGGCGCCCAGCAGTGGTGCACATGGAAGGCCCAGGGTTGGGGGAATGACCAGATTCTCGATCAGTCTGCTGCTGGTCATATATCTCGTGACGACATGAGAAAGATGGTCGAGATCGCGATCGACGTCTACTGTCCCCAATACCGGTAACTCCGGCGAAGGGGATCAGCACAACGGCCGGAAGCGCGAAACCTGTTGCGGTACAGGGCCATCTCACTGCCGATCGGATTCACACAAAGATGACGCCTAGCCGGTCTCCCTTTTTTAGGCGACGACCAATCCCGCTGATCGTCAAGGCGTGACTTTTCGCCCGCTATTAGTGACGTCACCATGTCGGCATCACATGTCACCTGGTGCCAGATTTGCTAGGGTATTTGCGCTGGTATTCGCGGTATTCATCGGTAAATCCGGTGACATTTTGGGTGACACCAAGGACCTCTTACTAGAGGCGTAATGCGTCACACATTTTGTGCACCACTTGCCTACCGAGAGTAATAATTGTAGGTAAGTAACAGGGTATTTCGCGCAGGCTAGGCCACCGCATGAGAAGTAAAGATCTTTTACCGCATGGCACCGCTAAACGGTACCGCGCTGGGTGCGCTGACGGCGTCGACGGCGGTCCGTGCCAGGCATGTAAAAGAGCCGAAGCGGACAGGCGCAAGTCATTTAGGGCAAAGCGTCCAGACAAACCCAGAATGCCGAAAATCGCATCCGTGATTTCCCTGCCGACGAACAAGGTGGAGCCCGAACAACCGCCCAAGAATGAGTCGAAAGAGCCTGGGCCCGCCGAGCAGAACGTCCTGGATATGGTGGCTCGCGAGCCAGAGAAAGCCGCTGATCACCCGGCGGATGTGGTGGCCGCGATCGCCGTCGGGCGGCTGATGGATGACCCAAGAACATACGGTGCGATGGCTGACCGGCTGAGCCGCGAGTATCGGGCCGCGTGCGCAGCGGCGTTCAGCGGACCTCGAAAGAAGAGCCGTTCGCGGCTCGCCGCGATCAGCCGTATGACGGAGAACACCCCGAATACCCAAGCAAGGCAGGCAACATGATCGAAACCAGCAACCCAGCGAACCGGCATGGCGGGGCTGTCGTCGTGCAGCGTCACGCGCTACTGATGGCTTGCGTGGTGCTTAACCAGGTAGTCGAGAACCCCTGCACGCCAGACGATCTGCGCGAAGCCGCGCGGGATGTATACGGGGAGATGAATTTCTGGGCCACCTTCGGCGAGTATGCCGCTGAATACGCCAAACCCGACCCATTGCCGTTTACTCTCCGGTGGCCCGGTGAGGCCACCGGCAGGGTGGACCGCATCGCTGCCGCGAATCCGTTTGCGGTGCAACATCTGCCAGCGTACTTTGCCATGGCGCGCACCATGGCGAGGCACATTGACGACGAGGGTAACGGCTTGCCGTTCCGAATGGACTGCCTTGAGTCGCTTGAGATGGTGCTGACGGGCATCAAGGAACACATCGCAGACGCCCAGTCGGAGGGGTGGTGATCCCACATGTGGATTCGCCTGCGTCAAAGTATCAAGGGCACGTACTGCGACTACGTGGACCCGAAGATTCACAGCGTCATCGACGTTGACGGCGTCACCGCTTTCACCTTGGTCGCTTGCGGCGCGGCTGAGCTTGAAGAACAACGATGGATCGGCTGACGGGCAAATATCAACGAAAGGCAAGGCAGGGCAATGAAGATCAAGATGAAACGAAACCTGATCGGCGTTCTCGAAGGGCATACGAATCCGCGCCGTGGGCAGGTCATCAGTACGAATGATGTTATGGCACAACGTCTGTGCCGGTGGGGGTACGCGACGCCCGACCTTCGGGCCGAGCTGCCCGACAATGGTCTTCCCGAGGAAAGCGTCGCGGACATGCTGACCTTGATAGACGGCGGCATCGTTTACCACCCTCCCACGCCAACGAACATCGGTAGGCATGGCTACGTCCATTCGAACGGCAACGGGGTCTGGTGAGATGGGCGGCGAAGGTTATTCACAGGCCGAGGCCGAGGACGCCATCTTCCAACTGATCGATGAACCGGTGCCAGTGGATGTTGAGCCGTATTGGAATACTTTGGGCCGCATCGGCATAAGCGCACAGGCGATGGCCTTGGCCCGGCATCCGCTTCTGCGGGAGGCGAAGTGGAGCACGGTCTCTGACCATGTCAAATTCCTGACGATTACCTACGGCAGCATGTCCGACGGCACCGAGGATGACCTACAGGCCACCATTCGGTGCGAAATACACAAGCAGGTCAACGCGTTTCACGAGGCGGAGGCCAAAAAGACGGAGCAAGAAATGGGCGACAACTGGGTTTACCAAAAGGAGAAAGTATGGAAGCTCCAGGATGGCCCTGGTGGTGTCTTCTATACGAAAAACCAAGCGGCACTGTGGCTCAAAACGGTGCTCAGCAGCCCCGAACTTACAGAGCTGCATTGGGAGTTTCTGCACGGGCTCGATGCAGAGACTATGGTCGAGCCCCCTTTGCAGTGCTTAGCGGTCGTGAACAACCGTGACGCCATGATGAATGGCCCGCTCTGGGAAACACTGTCGAGTTCTGTTCAGGCATGGGTGATTTGGGTCGACCAATCGGAAGTCGACGGCCTTACCCATGAAGTGATCAACGTCGTGGTTGAGTTCTATGACGATGAGGAAGTGACATTGTGACACAGGCATCTGGTGAGGAATTGCGTTACATCGCAACGGTTGCCGACCAGTCGACGGAGTTAAACAGGCGCATTGGTGGCATAGGGGTGCCGTACGGCAAAATGAGCCTGCTGCTGCCGGGTGGGTTCTATGAGGTGGTGGAACCCGGCGCGCTGGCCAAATCCCTTGCCGCTAAGACCAATATAGTCAGCCGGCTCGAACATCACCCCGAGTGGCTTTTAGCGAGCACCGCTGGGAAGACGATGCGCGTAGACGACACGGAGCAGGGCCTCCTGTACGACCTGGACTTGCCAAGCACCAGCGCTGGCCGCGACACCTACGCGTTGGTCAAGCGGGGCGACCTTCGCGGGGCCTCAATGAGCTTCACGGCCATTGAGCAAGAGTTTCGCCATGAAGGTGCCGCTCTCGTCCGACACCTGCTGGAAATCAGATGCACAGAGATTTCGCCAGTCGCGCAGCCTGCGTACGGTGACGAAACGTCAACGGCCCTGCGGAGTCTGGCGGCTCAGGTGAATGCTGACCCGGATGACGTGTTCGCGCTCGCGCAGCGGTCAGAATTGCGTTCATTGTTCACGGTCACCCATCAGTTCGTTTCGGCAACGCCGACCGTCGAGCCCGGTCACATGGCCGAGACCCGGCAGGCCAGGACGATGGACCCAATTGAATGTCTGAAGGTGCTTGACTCGCGCCGCACGATGGACCCAGACGTGGCGCTGCGGCTCCTCGACAGCCGAAAGAAAGCCGAAGACAGTGGCTTCAGGGAGCCGCCGCGTGCTCCTCAGCTGGACCGCCACGGCCACTCGACAGACTGGCACCCGGGCCAGCGATAGGCCACCGGCCCGGGGCGCGGACGGCCTGTGCGTTGTTCCTGCCGACGCGCCGCCAGTGGGGTACTGCCCGGCCCCCGGTTGACGCGCCCTGGGACCGGTTCAACTCAGCGTCATCGTCTCGAACGACACATAGCGTCATCCGCCGAGCGTCATCGCCCATGGTCTATAGCGTCATCGCGCCTGGCGCAGTGAGTGAAACAAGTCCAGAAAACTGAACCTCGGGTCCAGAAACCATACCCCAAGTCCAGGAAGTTGGAATCCAAAGGCGTTGTGTAAAAACAGGTTTCGGGGTATTGACACGTGATCTAACGTCAGAGAAACGGAACCCGGAGCCGAGAGGGTGAGAATCATGGACGATACATCACGCGGGCATAGCGATCACGGTCGCTGCGATTGCCGTTGGCCAATCTCCGACACCGTGAACCACTACTGTGCGTTACCGGTGGGGCATGCGGGAGACAAACATATCTGTCTCTGCCTTGAGATGCACGATGTGCTGAGCGCGCGCGGATGAAGCTACTGTGCTGCGAGCTGCGCTAGTCGGTCTACAGCGGACTCTGCGACCTGCACTGGACGAAACGCGAAGTCGAGCAGTTTGTCTGGGTCTCCTTTGGCTGACATCACGATCAGTCCGGTTTTTGGATCGGGCGTCGGGTCTTTCACTGTCACTGTGCCGCCGTGCAGCGCCGCCCAAGGGCGCGCATGTGCATACCCGCTGAGAATCTGCCATGTCTGCGCAAGCGTGGTGCCGGGGTCCCACCCACCGTTTCCGACCTGCGGAGCCATCGCCCCGGCCATCCTTACAATGTCAATCTCGTCGGTGAACGTTTTCTGATAGGTCCCGCGAGAGGTCGGCGGCGGCGAGATGAGCGTACTCGCTTGTTGCACAATCCAATCTAGCCGTTGCTCGATGCTGTCCCGATGTGCATCAACCTCATCTTGCGCAGTGGCCCACAGTTGGAGGTTTTTGGGGTCTGTCGCCATAGTGTTGATCCGACCGCGTTCAGATTTCAGGTCGTTATAGGTGAATTCCAGTGCACGACGACGACGTTCATCAGGTGTCGATCCGCTGACCATCCACATTGCGAGAGATGATCCGGTGATGGCTGTTCGTATCAGGGTGGCCTGGGCGTAGGGGAACGGCGTCTTGTGGTTCTGCAAGCTCCATGCCAGGAACCGGAGGTGGTCAAGCGCGCTGTATAAGCACTGGACGATGTTCTGTCGGAAGGTGCGGAAGATCGGGTGAAAGTACAGATCGTCGGCATTGAGCGGCGACGTGTCCGCGAGCTCAATTGCCTGGAGTCGGTCGAGGGCAGCCTTGGAACGGTCGGCCAGCCACTGGTAGCCGATTTCCACGGGCGGCGTTGATCCGTCGTTGTCGCCTGTCACGGCCGTGAGGTTACGCGGAATCGGCTCCTGCGGGCCCAGGTTTTCCCGGCCGATTGGCGCTGTGACTAGTTGAGTCACATGCGACCAGAGGCGGCGACCCGGTCCTTCTAAGTGTCCCGGACGACACGCCCCTGCGCGACGTCGTTGCCGACACGCTAAGCGTGGCTACTCCGGGGAGTGGTCGACCAATTGCTCTACGAACCGCTGTGCCTCCTCCAGTGCTTCAAAGTCCACGTACCGACCGTATTCCTGTTCGCGATGTTCAGGATCGGTCGCGGGAATGCTGAACAGTGTCACAGTCCACGGTTTGGTCCGTGTTGGGTCTTTTGAAACGACGTATCGATTCACACCCCGTTTCGTCTCAAACTCCGATTCGGACTGCTGGCGCCAATCGACGGGTATGTTCATCGCCTTACCGTAGCGCTGGGAAGTCTGGCTACTGTCCAGTAGCCGCCAGCCGCTCATCGAGTAGCCGGTCCATCGTTGTGCTACTGCATGCGGTCCCGAGTTCTCGCAAGCCGACTCGCACGATGGCGATCACTCTGAGGTCGGCGTCGATGTCGGCGATGGTTCGCATATGTACTAGGACGCTTCCGGGGGCCGGTCGGTTCCATCGAACGTATGATCGAACAATGGGCGATCTGCCGGCGATCACGGACACTGGGCGACATGCCCGCGCCAACTTCCGTCGCGTGGACCCGCCGTGCGCTGTCGAAATCGATCTGGGCACCCTGTTTCCGCGTCAGCCGCACCGAAGCGGCGGTTATCAGGCTGGCGGCCTTCAAATGCACTTAGTTGTTCGGGGCCAACTTATATGCTGGGGGCGCAGCGTCGAGAGTGAGTGGTGGGGCCTCGTCACCTACCCGATTGCGTTCGGATTGCAGCAGAAGACCGTCACTCATTGGATACCAGCTTGGGTGTTGAGACCGAATGCGACTGTCCGCCGGATTGCGCCGTGATGCGATTAGCGCGTGTTAAAGTCCGGCGATGCCCGGACGTGAAGCCATGCATAAAAAGGGCGAGGAGGGCGTCGACCTCGCTCGCAAAATCCTTGAGAGCACCACCTGGATTGAACTGCCCTTCAATTCGGCCGACAATGAGAGGGTTTGCACGCTTGAATTACTCGACGGCACCGACAAGTGCTTTGATGCGATGGGCTGCATTTTCCGGACGCCAAAAACACCACTGTATGTCGAGGCGAAAAATTACGATTCAAGCGGCGGAACGCAGAATACTGAGTATCAAGAGTTCCTAGCCAATGCATACAGTATTACAGCAAACGACCTAAAGTCCGGAACGGATGGTAAGCGTGAATTCATGTGGTTCACCACACATCCATTCTCCCTTAGGAAGTGGTCGGACTTGATAAGTGTTAACGAGATAAACGCGGCATTAGAAGCGCATCCGGAAGTTCTGAACGGATCGTCTGCGGATTTTAATATTATGAACACCGTATCAAATCGTCTTTGGCTAATTCTTGTTCATCACAAACAAACCGAACTTACACTTTCGCCAGATGAACTTGGACGCATCGAGGGTATGCTTAATCGGAAGGGACGGAAGCCGTGACAACTCCTTTTGATGTACGCCAGGCGGTCGATGCCGCCATGCAGTCGTCTACGCCTGACGCTATTGTTTCCGGCGTCAAGGCAGTTGTTGCGAAAGAAGTCGCCGCATTAGATCCCAACACTAAGATTCACTATACTAGCTATTTTAACCACACATTTATGCCTGACATGGTGCTCGAATTTCCGGGTCGAGGCGGGGGAAGCCGGCCTCTATTCATTCGTAATTCGCTGCGCCTGAATCCGACGCTTCAGGACGTTCAAACGCTCGAAGACCGCGAGCCGGTGGTGCTCGGGTTGCGCGCTGCCGATGCTGACTCGCGCGACGAAGTGCGGTCGGCCGCCCGGCACAGCCGGCGCGTCTTCGTCACCGACATCTCATCCCTCGATTCATTCGGTGAAACGCTCGGCGATCCAGATGGCGCCGACGGCCCGCTCAGTGGAGTTCTGAGGGCGAACCTGCTTAAGACCGGACGCGGCATGATGACCGCGACAGACATTGAAGGCGTCCAGAAGGCGGTTCAGGATGTTGTTTCTACGGATCCTGTGGTGGCCGCGAGCGGCATTGATGAATTGGACCGAGTAACAGCAGACCTTTTCGCCGAAGACGGCGCCCTGCAGATAGGCAGAATAGGCCGAATTATTCAAGCGTCACTGTCGCCTGTTGCTTTACGTGGTTTGCTATCAGATGGTGGCCGCTTGTCCGATAGCGATGCCCGGATCATCCTGCCTTACCTTCTGAATCGCGCCGATTTGGGTGCAGAGGAAGCCGTATGGACGACGCTCGCGGAACTGATAGACCTAGATTACGTCGAGACCCTTCCTGAGCTTGAAGGACTGAGCCTCAACCGGCTTGTTAACGGCGCAGCGTTGTCCAGATGGACGGCATCACGTGCGGAGTTGGTGTTGAACAATAAATTTGATACCGACGAGCTGCCTGAACCTGCCGAAATCAATCAAACCGAGTGGTCTGTTCGGGGAGGCAAGCTTGTCGGTACAACCGGACAGTGGAACCTATTCTTCGTCAGCGAAGACAAAAGACGGCTGAGGGGCGGCACCGCTTATCCGGATGTTGATTGGAGAGATATAGCGTCAGTTGCGACCTCGATGGTGATTGATTCTGCGTCATTGCGCGGAATTACTCGTCGACTCACCATAGATGCTGAAGAGTCGAGCAATGTCGCGCAAGATGTCTCCGACGTGACTGCCGCCCTGGAGGACTCCTACCGTGTCCAGCAGTTGTCAGTCCGGATGCCGGGTTCGGAATCGCCAGAGTCCAGCGTCGACGTCGATTTTCGCAAGGGCTTGGCAACTGTGGCTGGGCCGAGGTTGGCACTAGAGGAACTCGGCACTATTGCGATTCGACTTCTCGGCTTCAGGTATCCGGTTCGGCCAGACTGGCTAGTCAGCGAGGCTCCATAGTCATCCCGTCGGACTCGCAGTGGGTGGGCCGGGCCGTGCGGACCTTCAAAGGGACCAGAAAATAGCGTCGGGAAGGCTGCCGATGGCTGCATACGATGAGTTACATGGCCGAGACACTCCGGGTCGATCCTTTGGCCCTGCATAAGGCAGGCGGCGACGTTCTCGACGCGATGGTCGAATCGACACGCGCCCATGCTCAGCATCACGAGGCCTTGGAATCCGCGATGCCGGGCCTGCCCACCGAGGCTGCCGGGGCGTTGCAAGGCCTGATCGCCAGTTGGACCGAACAACGTGAGGACCTTCACCGGGCGATCGGTAACCACGGCACAAATATGC
Organism: Mycolicibacterium sp. CBMA 226; assembly: GCF_009729075.1. Classification (GTDB taxonomy): domain Bacteria; phylum Actinomycetota; class Actinomycetes; order Mycobacteriales; family Mycobacteriaceae; genus Mycobacterium. Next base: position 191,964 of record NZ_VTGY01000008.1, read on the forward strand.
AGGACGCCGCCTTCAAGTACCACCACGCGGACCAGGACCAGGGCGCACACATCAACGCGAAGGCCATGGACCTCGGGCTGTGACGACCACCGACGACCTCGACCACTGGAGTCTGCACAAACTCGAAATGGTCATGGGGGCAACCCAGGACGCCAATCAATCGCTGAAGAAGCTGGGCGACACGCTCGACGGCTCGCGGTCTAGCTTGTGGAACTGGGGTGGCGAAGCCGCTGACACCTGGCGCGCACAGCACGGCAAGATTAGGACTGATATCGATGCGCAGGGCCACCAGTCCCAGAAGGTGCACGATGAGCTGGCCAAGGTGTACCCCGAGGTCAAAGCGGTCAAAGATGACTACGACAACTTCAAGCAGTCAGCGGCTTCGAGCGGGTTAACTGTCTCGTCGCCGGGGGTCGTGTCGAGTGATGACCCCGCCCGTCAGGCCGATGTTGAGGCAGCGCAGACCAAGCTCAACGCCATCCTGCAGCGGGCTACCAAGGTTGACGGCGAGCTGGCTGATGCCATCAAGACCGCGACGACTCCGCAGGCGCAGACCCCGCCGAAAAGTCCGCCCCCGCCACCGCCAGCACCTCCGGAACCGCCCAAGCCCGACGGAGGCAAAGCCACGCCCGCCGACCAGTTGCCGTTGCCGACCAAGGGCGGTCACGCGCCGTTCCCCACCGAATCGACCAAGGACAACGGCCCCGACGTCAGTCACCATCTGGCCGATAACCCGCATCCGTCGCCCTTGCTCGCGGGGTTGTCCGCTGACCAGTGGCGTGAGCGTCTATCGCACTTCCAGCCCGGTGACCCCCTGCCGGACCCCCGGACACCGACCGGCGACAAGGCTATCGACGCGCTGGCCAACGCTGCGGGACAACAGAATACGACGTACGCGTGGGGCGGCAACAAGTCCAAAGACGGCCCATCGCAAGGCCAAGGCGACAACGGTCAAGGTGCCAACCAGAACCACGACTGGGACCGCTACGGCTACGACTGTGGCGGCCTGGTCCGGTACTCGGTTCAGCAGGGCGCTGGGTTCGACGTCGGGCAGGGCACCAACTCCATTGATCGCAACCCCGGTTTCAGCCATCCCGCCGGGGGCCTGAGCAGCCAGGCTGCCGCCGCGCAGGCACAGGCCGGGGATGTCCTAGTGTTCGGCGGTTCCGGCGCATATCAGGGCAGCGGTACCGACCACACCGGTATCTACATCGGCAACGGCTACATGATCAATGCGCCGGAATCCGGCGAACCTGTCCGAGTCGATAAGGTCGGACCTGGACGTGGAAAAACCGACATCTTGAGGGTGCCATCATCATGAGATTTGCAGTCGCACTTGCCGTAGCGGTACCACTCGTCTCCGTCCTGGCGTGCAGTTCACCGGGCAAACCAGCGAAAGCAGAACCCACCGTGGACAACCAGCAGCAGATCGTGAGCCGCCTGACCAACGACATCTGGCCGGCGGTTAGCGCCTACAACCTGCAGCCCACCCAGGCCAGTCCCGGGGCCAAGCAGTTCCGCGCGATCCTGGACCCCAGCCTTCAATCCGCCACGGCAGGAGATGCCTACAACGCTCTCCGAGACGCGGCCCAAAAACTGGGCCAGCAAGGGCAGTACGACCCTGCTACCCAGACCACCCACTCCAACGACGGGCTGGCCGTAGCCCACGCAGACGTACAGTCAGTCCAGGACGACGCGGCCACGCTCAACGTCTGCTACACCTACGACCACTCGTGGTACGTGAACATTCAGAACACACAGCATGCACCCGGATCATCAGAAGCCACAGTCCAATTGGTCAAAGCCAACAACACCTGGTATCTACACAGCATCGCGAACGACCACGTGGTGCCGAACTGCGGAGCTGTGAACGGCTGAGTTCGCTATGACTGACGCCGTGGATCGGGTGTGTAAGTCAGCGAATCAAGTCGGGGTGCGGGCCGTAAACCGGCTGATTCAGCAGCCTGGAATTCGCGTCCCAGCCACAGATTGTGATCGTGTTTACCGTAATTTGCGACAGGTCGCTGGCCGCAGCTCTTTCGTCGGCACTCGTGTGCTTTTTCCAGTCCCATCCCGATGCTCCACTGAAGTCTCCAGCACCCGCCGGGTTGAAGGCTAGCCAGATGAACTGTCCGCCGGTCACATTCGCCCCGTAGTTGTAGTACCGGTTGAACGTGGAGAATCGTGGGTAGACCTCCAGGGAGTCAGCAGCGCCCTCGGTTCGTGCTTCGGCAAAAACGCTGCGCCCTAAGTTGACCGGGACAATCCCGCGCGTGATTTTCCCAGTGTCGTAATACAACCGTGCGTCGGTGATGGTGATTGAGTAAGCCGTCACGGCGCCCTCGGCTACGTGCAGTATTACCCAGGCACCTGGCAACCGGTAGACCCGTTCTTCGCTCTCGCCTTCTGAGGTCTTCAACCGGTTGAGGAGGTGAGGTGAGCCCAGCGCAGCTTCAATGGTTTCTAGGGGTCGACCGAGGCCAAGCTGGTCGAGTATCGCGGCCTGTTGCTTCTGTACTTGTGAGGGCCTGCGCTGCCACCGTCGCCGGACGTTTTTGGTGCTAAACACGGCAGCAACGACGAGCCCGCCGATCACGGCGAAACCCGAATCCGCCATGGTCAGGCCATCCTTTAGCCCATCCAGCATTCCTGCTGACCCCCTCCACTTTCGTAGCCCGCGTGGAGTATGGCAGAACGGCTCACAGCATTCGTACAGGGTTGCAGGAACGGTGTGTGGGCGGGATGCGCGCTATACGGAGAGATTGGTGGTGGTTGGAGCCACGCTAATTTTTGAGCCTTGTTGTGCGTATCTTGCGCGGACCAGCGTTTCCGCTGGTAGATGGGTGCCCCCGGCAGGATTCGAACCTGCGGCCTTCTGCTCCGGAGGCAGACGCTCTATCCCCTGAGCTACGGGGGCGCTTGATGCTGGCGAGCCAGCTGCGCCGTTGGGCGAACACAGACTAGCGCATCGGTGGCCCGCCTCCCGAATCGGTGCGCACTGCCTACCGGCCAGCAGGCGACCGATGACAAGCCTGAGCAGCTCAGCCCATAGGATGGACCCCCGTGACCCCCGCCGATCTGGCTGAACTGCTGAAGAACACCGCCGCCATCGTCCTGGTCGAACACGACCTGGACATCGCCGCGCTGCCGGAAACAGTCGCCATCGAGCGCCCGCGTAACCCCGAGCATGGCGATTACGCCACCAACCTGGCGCTGCAGCTGGGCAAGAAGGTCGGCGTCAACCCGCGTGACCTGGCCGAATGGCTGGCCGAGAGGCTGAACGACGCCGACGGTATCGCCGACGCAACCGTTGCCGGTCCGGGCTTTGTGAACCTGCGCATCGAGGCGTCGGCGCAGAGCGTCGTCGTTCTCAACGTGCTGGGCGCCGGGGACCGCTACGGCACCTCCGAGGAGCTCAAGGGCCGTCACATCAACCTGGAGTTCGTCTCGGCCAACCCGACCGGGCCCATCCACATCGGCGGCACCCGCTGGGCCGCCGTCGGCGACGCGCTGGGCCGTCTGCTGGCCACGCAGGACGCCACCGTCGTCCGCGAGTACTACTTCAACGACCACGGCGGGCAGATCGACCGCTTCGCCCGCTCACTGGTCGCGGCCGCGAAGGGCGAGCCGGCCCCGGAGGACGGCTACGGCGGCGACTACATCAAGGACATCGCCGCCGATGTCGTCGCCAAGCGGCCCGACGCTCTGGGCCTGCCTGCCGACGAGTGTCAGGAAGTCTTCCGCGAGGTCGGCGTGGACCTGATGTTCGGCCAGATCAAGCAGTCGCTGCACGACTTCGGCACCGACTTCGACGTCTACACCCATGAAGACTCGATGCACACCTCGGGCCGCGTGGAGCAGGCCATCGACAAATTGCGTGAGAACGGCTCGATCTACCAGCAGGATGGCGCAATCTGGTTGCGCACCACCGACTTCGGTGACGACAAAGACCGCGTCGTCATCAAGAGCGACGGCAACCCGGCATACGTCGCCGGTGACATCGCTTACTACCTGGACAAGCGCCAGCGCGGGTTCGACCTGTGCATCTACATGCTCGGCGCCGACCACCACGGCTACATCGGCCGCCTGAAGGCCGTCGCTGCCGCGCTCGGCGAGAACCCCGATACCGTCGAGGTGCTGATCGGCCAGATGGTCAACCTGGTCAAGGACGGCCAGCCGGTGCGCATGAGCAAGCGCGCGGGCACCGTGATCACGCTGGAAGACCTGGTCGACGCCATCGGCGTCGACGCGGCCCGCTACGTGCTGATCCGGTCGTCGGTGAACAGCCCCATCGACATCGACCTGGGACTGTGGGCCAGTGCGTCCAACGAAAACCCGGTCTACTACGTGCAATACGCGCACGCGCGGTTGTCGGCCTTGGCGCGCAACGCCGCCGACCTCGGCCTGCAGGCGGACCTGGGGCACCTCGACCTGCTCGACCACGACCGCGAAGCCACCCTGATGCGTACCATCGGCGAATTCCCGCGCGTGCTCCAAACCGCTGCCGCCCTTCGGGAACCGCACCGTGTGTGCCGGTACCTCGAAGACCTGGCCGGTGACTACCACCGGTTCTACGACTCCTGCCGGGTTCTCCCGATGGGCGATGAAGAGCACAGTGACCTGCACCGCGCACGGCTGGCGCTCTGTGCGGCCACCCGTCAGGTCATCGCCAACGGTCTGCAGATCCTCGGCGTCAGCGCTCCGGAGCGGATGTGAGCGGGCAGTCGGCCGGCACTCCTGTCCCGGAGAAGCCGCAGACGGCCGACGAGATCAACCTGTTGGCCCCGAATGTCTGGCCGCGCAACGTGGTTCGTGACGCCGACGGCCAGGTCAGCGTCGCCGGTGTGACCGTCGGTGCCCTGGCCGAGCAATTCGGCACCCCGCTGTTCGTCATCGACGAAGACGACTTCCGGTTCCGCTGCCGTGAGATCGCCGATGCCTTCGGGGGCGGCGAGCACGTGCACTACGCCGGAAAGGCGTTCCTGTGCGCCGAGATTGCCCGCTGGGTCGCGCAGGAAGGCCTGTGCCTGGACGTCGCGACCGGCGGCGAGCTGGCTGTGGCCCTGCACGCCGAGTTCCCGGCCGATCGAATCACCGTGCACGGCAACAACAAATCGGTCGCCGAGCTGACCGCCGCGGTCAACGCCGGCGTCGGGCACATCGTGCTGGACTCCGAGATCGAGATCGAACGTCTGGAGGCCATCGCCGGTGCGGCGGGCGTCGTCCAGGATGTACTGGTCCGCGTGACCCCCGGCGTCGAGGCGCATACCCACGAGTTCATCTCCACCGCCCATGAGGACCAGAAGTTCGGCCTCTCGCTGGCCAGCGGCGCGGCGATGGACGCGGTGCGCAAGGTGTTCGCCACCGACAACCTGCGGCTCGTCGGCCTGCACTGCCACGTCGGCTCGCAGATCTTCGACGTCGCCGGATTCGAGATCGCGGCCCACCGCGTCATCGGCCTGCTGCGCGACGTGGTCGCCGAATTCGGCGTCGAGAAGACCGCCCAGATGTCCGTCATGGATCTCGGTGGGGGACTGGGTATCTCGTACCTGCCCAGCGACGACCCGCCACCCATGAAGGAACTGGCGGACAAGCTCAAAGCCATCGTGAAGGCCGAGTCCGAGGCCGTCGGGCTGCCCACGCCCAAGCTGGTCGTGGAGCCGGGCCGGGCCATCGCAGGCCCAGGCACCATCACGCTTTACGAGGTCGGCACCGTGAAAGACGTTGCGGTGTCGGCCGACAAGTACCGGCGCTACGTCAGCGTCGACGGCGGTATGAGCGACAACATCCGGCCGTCCCTGTACGACGCCCAGTACGACGCCCGGCTGGTGTCGCGTGCCAGCGACGCCCCCGCGACGCTGGCTCGGATCGTCGGAAAGCACTGCGAGACCGGCGACATCATCGTCCGCGACACCTGGGTGTCCGATGATCTCGCGCCCGGTGATCTGCTGGCCGTCGCGGCCACCGGCGCCTATTGCTATTCGATGTCCAGCCGGTACAACCTGCTGACCCGTCCCGCCGTCGTGGCGGTGCGCGGCGGCAACGCACGCCTGATCCTGCGTCGGGAGACCGTGGAAGATCTATTGAGCCTGGAGGTGAGTGGTCAATGAGTGAAAAGCCAATCGGCGTAGCAGTTCTCGGACTCGGGAACGTCGGGACCGAGGTGGTCCGGATCATCGAGGACAGCGCTGCCGACCTGGCCGCTCGCATCGGTGCGCCGCTGGAACTGCGCGGCGTCGGCGTCCGCAAGGTGGCCAAGGGCCGCGGTGTTCCGGTCGACATGCTCACCGACGACATCGAGGCGCTGGTCTCCCGGGATGACGTCGACATCGTCATCGAGCTCATGGGTCCCGTCGAGCCGGCCCGCAAGGCCATCATGGCCGCGCTGGAGCAGGGCAAGTCGGTGGTCACCGCCAACAAGGCGCTGATGGCGCAGTCCACCGGCGAACTCGCCCAGGCAGCCGAAAAGGCGCGCGTGGACCTGTATTTCGAGGCGGCCGTGGCCGGCGCGATCCCTGTGATCCGCCCGCTGACCCAGTCCCTCGCGGGCGACGTCGTGCTGCGGGTGGCCGGCATCGTCAACGGCACCACCAACTACATCCTGTCGGCGATGAGCGAGACCGGTGCCGACTACGCCGACGCGCTCGCCGAGGCCGGCGTGCTCGGCTACGCCGAAGCCGATCCGACCGCCGACGTCGAGGGCTATGACGCCGCCGCCAAGGCCGCGATCCTGGCGTCCATCGCGTTCCACACCCGCGTCACCGCAGACGACGTCTACCGCGAGGGCATGACGAAGGTCAGCGCCGCCGACTTCGAGTCCGCCAAGGCCCTGGGCTGCACCATCAAGCTGCTCGCCATCTGTGAGCGCCTGACGACCGGCAAAGGCAAGCAACGGGTTTCGGCCCGCGTCTACCCGGCGCTGGTGCCGTTGGACCACCCGCTGGCCTCGGTCAACGGCGCGTTCAACGCCGTCTTCGTCGAGGCCGAGGCCGCCGGCGAGTTGATGTTCTACGGCCGCGGTGCCGGCGGTGCGCCGACCGCGTCGGCCGTCATGGGGGACGTGGTCATGGCCGCACGCAACCGGGTTCAGGGTGGGCGTGGCCCGCGGGAGTCCAAGTACGCCAAGCTGCCCATCGCCCCCATCGGTGCGATCGAGACTCGCTACTACGTCAGCATGAATGTCGCGGACATCCCGGGTGTGCTGTCTTCTGTCGCAGCCGAATTTGCCAAACGCAAGGTCAGCATCGCCGAGGTCCGCCAGGAGGGTATGGAGGACGAGTCCGGCCAGCGCAGCGGTGCCCGGATCGTCGTCGTCACCCACCGGGCCACCGACGAAGCCTTGTCGGAAACCGTTGCGGCCCTTGCCGATCACGATGCGGTGCAGAGCATCAACAGCGTGCTGCGCATGGAAGGAACGAGTAAGTAATGACTGGGGCGAGCGAAGCGACGGGGAAAAGTCCAGTGCACAAGCCGTGGCCCGGCCTGATCGAGGCCTACCGGGACCGTCTGCCCGGCACCGAGAACTGGACCCCGGTCACCCTGCTGGAGGGTGGCACCCCGCTGATCCACGCCAGGCGGCTGAGTGAACAGACCGGCTGCACAGTGCATCTGAAGGTCGAGGGGCTCAACCCGACCGGTTCGTTCAAGGACCGCGGCATGACCATGGCCGTGAGCGACGCCGTGGCCCGCGGTCAGAAGGCCGTGCTGTGCGCGTCCACCGGCAACACCTCGGCCTCGGCCGCGGCCTACGCCGCGCGCGCCGGCATCACCTGCGCGGTCCTGATCCCGCAGGGCAAGATCGCCATGGGCAAGCTGGCGCAGGCAGTTATGCACGGCGCCAAGATCATTCAGGTCGACGGCAACTTCGACGACTGTCTGGAGCTGGCCCGCAAGCTGACGGCCGACTACCCGACGATCGCCCTGGTCAACTCTGTCAACCCGGTCCGCATCGAGGGGCAGAAGACGGCGGCGTTCGAGATCGTCGACGCCCTCGGCACCGCGCCCGACGTGCACTCGCTGCCCGTCGGCAACGCCGGCAACATCACCGCCTACTGGCGTGGTTACAGCGAATACCACCGTGACGGCGTCTCCGACCGGCTGCCCCGCATGCTCGGTACCCAGGCCGCCGGCGCGGCGCCGCTGGTGCTGGGTGAGCCCGTCAAGAACCCGGAGACCATCGCGACCGCGATCCGAATCGGTTCTCCTGCTTCGTGGGACGGCGCCGTCGCGGCCAAGGAGCAGTCGGACGGCCGATTCCTCGCCGCCACCGATGAAGAGATCCTGGCCGCGTACCACCTGGTCGCGAAGGCCGAAGGCGTGTTCGTCGAGCCGGCGTCGGCCGCCAGCATCGCGGGCCTGCTCAAGTCCATCGAAGACGGCTGGGTCAAGCCCGGCTCGACCGTCGTCTGCACCGTCACCGGTAACGGCCTCAAGGATCCCGACAACGCCCTCAAGGGCATGCCCGAGGTCAAGGCGATCCCGGTCGATCCGACCGCCGTGGTCGAACAGCTCGGGCTGGTCTGACGCCAGTGACCGTGAACCTGGCCGCCGGCCTGCTCGCCACCGCCGTCGTACCCGCCTCGAGCGCCAATCTTGGCCCCGGCTTCGACAGCTTGGGCCTGGCATTGAGTCTGTATGACGAAATTCAGGCTGAGACAACCGATTCCGGCCTCGTCATCGAGGTGACGGGGGAGGGGGCCGGGCAGGTTCCGCTCGACGAGTCCCATCTGGTGGTTCGGGCGATCCGGCGCGGTCTGATCGCCGGCGGCGTTTCGGTGTCGGGCCTGAACATCAAGTGTCGCAACGTCATTCCGCATTCCCGCGGGCTCGGCTCGTCGGCCGCCGCCGTCGTCGGCGGGTTGGCCGTGGCCAATGGCCTTATCGCGCAATCGGGTTCACAGCCGCTGACGCTCGACCAGCTGGTCCAGTTGTCGTCTGAGTTCGAGGGGCATCCGGACAACGCCTCCGCCGCGGTGCTGGGCGGTGCCGTGGTGTCCTGGACGGAACCGGGCCCAACCTACGCGGCCGTCCCGCTGACGCTGCATCCCGACATTCATCTGTTCCCGGCGATTCCGCAGGTGCGGTCGTCGACCGCGGAGACCCGGGCGGTGCTTCCCGAGAACATCGCGCATGCCGACGCCACCTTCAACGTCAGCCGTGCCGCCCTGCTGGTTGTGGCGCTGACGCAGCGCCCGGATTTGCTGATGGCCGCCACCGAAGACGTGATGCACCAGCCGCAGCGCGCCGCGGCGATGCCGGCCTCGGCGGAATATCTGGCGATGCTGCGGCGTTCTGGGGTGGCAGCAGTGCTTTCCGGTGCTGGACCTGCGGTTATCGCATTCAGTACCGAGCCCCGATTGCCGGCCGAAGTCCTCGAATTCGGCGCTGCCAACGGTTTCGCCGTCGAGAAGATGGCGGTGGGCCAAGGGGTTCGCTGGACCGTCGGTGCCGGCGTCTGACGGAAGCACACGCCGGAGTGGCTATTCTTGCTTCATTGTCGGATGAGAGATATTCTCGCAGCGTCCAGCAATCGCAGGCTCTAGTACCTGCGCCTACGGTAGGACGACCACTCTTCTCTTAGATGTTCAACTCGTGGACTGATGGTTCGCCGCACGGCGACAAATCCTGGTGCTCGGCTGTTGCACTGCCTCAGCTGACCAGGCATTTGACGAATGCGGTTCGGGGAAGCCGTCCGACTGCGAACCAAACCCTCGCCTGATCAGACGCGCGAGGGCACAGAAAGGAAATCCGTGACTGATACGGACCTCTTCACCGCCGACGGCAACACTGACGCCCCGGCAACTGAAGCGCCGGCGGCCGGACGCTCTGGATCGCTGACCGGTCTTCTGCTCCCTGATCTGCGTGCGCTTGCCGCCGAGGTCGGCGTAAAGGGCACCTCCGGTATGCGTAAGAGCGAATTGATCGCCGCCATCCGCGAACACCGCGGTGAGGCCAACGGCGCCAAGAGCGAAACCAAGGCCGCCAAGGCCGAGGCCAAGAACGAGACCAAGGCCGCCGAGGCCGTCAACGGCAACGACGCCCCCAACCAGGCCAAAGAAGCCCAGGCTCCGGCGGAGAACAACCCGGGCGACGCGGCCGCCAGTGACGCCCCGGCCGCCGAGCAGGCCCCGCGCCGGGAGCGCCGCGGCGCGGCGCGCCGGGCCGGTGCGCCCGCCGATGGTGACGTCGCCGATGCCGGCGACAAGCCCGCCGAAAAGGCCGGCAACGCCGAGAACGCCGAGGCGCCCCGCGAGGAGCGGAACCGCGACCGGAACGCCGACAACAGCAACCAGGGCGGCAGCAAGGCCGAAGGTAACCAGGGCGGCAACCGCGACCAGGGTGGCAACCGCGACCGCGGTGGCGACAACCAGGGCGGTAATCGCAACCAGGGCGGCAACCGCAACCAGGGCGACAACCAGGGCGGTAATCGCAACCAGGGCGACAACGACAACTCCAACGACGACGACGACAGCCGTCAGGGCCGTCGTGGCCGCCGGTTCCGCGACCGTGACCGTCGTCGTCGCGGCGAGCGCGGCGACAACCAGGGCGGGAACGCCGAGACCGAACTGCGCGAGGACGACGTCCTGCAGCCCGTCGCCGGCATCCTCGACGTGCTGGACAACTACGCTTTCGTCCGCACCTCGGGCTACCTGGCCGGCTCCAACGACGTCTACGTCTCGATGAACATGGTCCGCAAGAACGGCCTGCGTCGCGGCGACGCGGTGACCGGCGCCGTGCGGGTCCCGCGCGAAGGCGAAGGCGGCGCGCAGAGCGGAAACAACCCGCGCCAGAAGTTCAATCCGCTGGTCCGCCTGGACAGCGTCAACGGTGGTCCGGTCGAGGCCGCGCGCAACCGCCCCGACTTCACCAAGCTGACCCCGCTGTACCCGAACCAGCGGCTGCGCCTGGAGACCACTCCGGAGCGGCTGACCACGCGTGTGATCGACCTGATCATGCCGATCGGTAAGGGCCAGCGTGCGCTGATCGTGTCCCCGCCGAAGGCCGGTAAGACGACGATCATGCAGGACATCGCCAACGCGATCACCAAGAACAACCCGGAATGCCACCTCATGGTGGTGCTCGTCGACGAGCGTCCGGAAGAGGTCACCGACATGACGCGCTCGGTGAAGGGCGAGGTCATTGCCTCGACCTTCGACCGCCCGCCGTCAGACCACACCCAGGCCGCCGAGCTGGCTATCGAGCGGGCCAAGCGCCTGGTCGAGCAGGGCAAGGACGTCGTGGTGCTGCTGGACTCGATCACCCGTCTGGGCCGCGCGTACAACAACGCGTCGCCGGCGTCGGGCCGCATCCTGTCCGGTGGTGTCGACTCGACCGCCCTGTACCCGCCGAAGCGCTTCCTCGGTGCTGCGCGCAACATCGAGAACGGCGGCTCGCTGACCATCATCGCGACCGCGATGGTCGAGACCGGCTCCACCGGTGACACCGTCATCTTCGAGGAGTTCAAGGGCACGGGTAACGCCGAGCTCAAGCTCGACCGCAAGATCGCCGAGCGCCGCGTCTTCCCGGCCGTCGACGTCAACCCGTCCGGTACACGTAAGGACGAGCTGCTGCTCGGCCCGGACGAGTTCGCAGTGGTGCACAAGTTGCGCCGCGTGCTGTCGGGTCTGGACCCGCACCAGGCCATCGATTTGCTGATGAGCCAGCTGCGCAAGACCAAGACCAACTACGAGTTCCTGGTCCAGGTCTCCAAGACCGCCCCGGGGAACATGGACAACGACTAGACGTCGCAGTTCTTGACGCTGAAGGCCGCAACTCTGCCCGAGTTGCGGCCTTCGGTGCATAGGTCAGACGGTGATATCACCGGTGATACCGAGTTCCGGAGTCACCTGGGTGTAGGCCGCCAGGGACTGCAGTGACGGATGTGAACGCTGGTGCGTGCGTGAGCGCTTACGGCTGGGCCTTGAGGCCCGGCATCACGTAGCGGCGCACGTGCGCAAGCAGCTCGTCCGCGTTGTTGGCGTCCAGCCGCTGCCCGGGCATCGTGGCGAGCGACAGGATGACGCGCGCGATCCACTCGGCGGCGTCGTCGACGTCGGTGTCGGGGTGAATCTCGCCGTTGTCGCGGGCGGCGACGAGGTACCGGGACCAGAATTCGGCGAGGTCGGGCACCAGGCCCTGCACGCCGGCGCCGGCACAGGCCGCGAACTCGTCGGGCTCCTCGACGCGCAGCTTCATCAAGAGGGCGCCGGGGTCGTCATACGCGGTGCGCCCGTGCTGGATTCCCGTCACGATCTGGTTGTCCAGGCCCTCGATCGACTCCAGCATGGCGTGCGCGTCGGTCCAGTAGGCGTTGTTCAGGCGGACGATCGCAGCGCCCAGCAGCGTCACCTTGTCCGGGAAATGCCGGTACAGCCAGCCGCGGGAGACGCCGGCGGCCTCGGCGACCTCGGACACCGTGGTGGCGCGAATTCCCTTGGCGCGCATGCACTCTTCAGCGGCATCGATCAGTCGATCGCGCACACTTCTCGGGGATTCTGGGCTTGCCACCGGATGCCTCCTCACATGTCAGCCGGGCGAACGACGATTCTGCCAGGGTGCAGCTGCTGGTGCGCTACCCCTCAACCATGGTAGACACTTTCTGAAATCTGTTCACATTGGGTGATTGTCGTGACCGCCCACCGCACCGGGAGCCGACATGGCGGAGACCCTTCAGCAGCTGCTTCGCGAACGCACCGACCAGGACACCGTCGCCGTCAAGTACGGCGAGACGACATGGACGTGGCGCAAGTACGTCGCCGGAGCCGAGGCCCAGGCGGCCGCCCTGGTGGCCCAGGCCGATCCGCTGCGCCCGCTGCATGTAGGCACCCTCCTGGGCAACACCCCTGAGATGCTGACGGCGCTGGCCGCTGCGGCACTGGGCGGCTACGTGTTGTGCGGTATCAACAACACCCGCCGCGGTGCAGCGCTCGCGCGCGACATCGCCCGCGTCGAATGCCAGATCGTCCTCGTCGACGCACAACATCGCGAGCTGCTCGACGGTCTCGATCTCCCGGGCGTCACGGTTATCGACGTCACCGCGACCGAGTGGCCGCACCGCGAGCTGACCCCGCATCGCGAGGTCGGGCCCGACGACACCTTCATGATGATCTTCACCTCCGGTACCAGCGGTGAGCCGAAAGCCGTCGAGGTGGCCCACTCCATCGTGCTGTTCTCGGCCGCGGCGCTGGTGCAGCGCTACCACCTCACTGAGGCCGACACCTGTTACCTGGCGATGCCGCTGTTCCACTCCAACGGTGTCTACGCCGGCTGGGGCGTCGCGCTCGGTTCCGGGGCGGCTATGGCGCCCGCGCAGTTCTCGGCGTCGGGGTTCCTCCCGGATATCCGCCGCTACGGCGCGACCTACACGAACTACGTCGGCAAGCCCCTGGCCTACATCCTGGCCACCGCCGAACAGCCCGACGACCACGACAACCCGCTGCGGGTGGCCTTCGGCAACGAAGCCGCCGACCGCGACATCGAGGAGTTCAGCCGACGGTTCGACTGCAGCGTCTGGGACGGCTTCGGCTCGACCGAGCTCGCGATCATCATCACCCGCTCCGAGGGCACCCCGGCCGGCAGCGTCGGCCGGGGCTTTCCCGGCGTGGCCATCTACAACCCGGAGACCGTCCAAGAGTGCGAAGTCGCCCGCTTTGACGAAACCGGCGCCCTGATCAATGCCGAAGCGGCGACCGGGGAGCTGGTGAACACCAACGGCAGCGGCATGTTCCGCGGCTACCACAACGACCAGGGCGCGACCGACGAGCGGCTGCGGCACGGCATGTACTGGTCGGGCGACCTGGCCTACCGCGACGCCGACGGCTGGATCTACCTGGCCGGCCGCACCGCCGACTGGATGCGGGTGGACGGGGAGAACATCACCGCGGCCCCCATCGAACGAATCCTGTTGCGCCACCCCGTGATCAGCCGGGTCGCGGTCTATCCGGTGCCCGACGAGTTCGTCGGCGACCAGGTGATGGCCGCCATCGTGCTGCGTGACGGCCAGACCCTCGCCCCCAGGGCGTTTGCGGAAGTCCTGGCCGCGCAGCCCGACCTGTCGCCGAAATCCTGGCCGCGGTACGTCTGGCTCGCCGACGACCTGCCCACCACCGCGACCAACAAGATTCTCAAGCGGGACCTGGTTGCGCTGGGTACCGATCCGGCCGGCCGGGTGGTGTGGAAGCGCGACGGTACCGAGTACGCCCAACTCTCTGAGAACTGATTTCTGCCATCGTGTCCCCCTGATGGGCTCCCGTTCGTCTCACTGGTGTTGGACGATCAACCCAGAAGGAGACAACGATGAAATACGCAACGCTGATCTACGTCCGTCCCGGCAGCCACGATGCCGAGATCACCGAAGACGAGCAGGCCGCGCTGAGCGCGGAGTACATGGCGCTGCGCTTCGAGCCGCAGTGCGTCGGCGGCGGCCACCTGCAGCCCGTCGAGACGGCCACCACGCTGCGCGGCGACGGCCTCGTCACCGACGGTCCGTACGCCGACACCAAAGAGGTGTTCGCCGGCTACTTCGTCATCGATGCCGAGAATCTCGACGACGCCCTGGAATGGGCGAAGCGGATCCCGGCGGTGCGCCTCGGTGGAGCCGTCGAGGTGCGTCCGCTGGTGGAGATGCCGGGGGAGACGTCTTTCTGATCGACGGGACTTTCCAGCGCGAGTGGGGCCGGGTGCTGGCCGCGCTCATCGGCATCCTCGGCGACTTCGACCTCGCCGAGGATGCCGCGCAGGAGGCATTCGTCCGCGCTGCCGAGCGGTGGCCGCGCGAGGGCGTGCCCGACGCGCCGGTGGCCTGGCTGGTGCGTACCGGTCGCAATGTGGCGATCGACCGGTTGCGCCGTGAGCAGACGCTGCGCGCCAAAACCCGGCTGCTCCAAGCGGATCAACAGGCAACCACCATGGACGAGATCGATCTCGACGACAGCACCATCGGTGACGAGCGCTTGCAACTGATCTTCATGTGCTGCCATCCCGCGTTGGCGCGTGAGGCCCAGGTGGCGCTGACGCTGCGGGCCCTCGGCGGGCTGTCGACAGCCGAGATCGGGCGTGCTTTCCTCGTCTCCGAGGACACCATGAAGCGTCGTCTCTCGCGGGCCAAGACCAAGATCAAGGCGACGAACATCCCGTTCGCCCTGCCGGCCGACCGGCTGCTGCCGGACCGGGTGGCAGCGGTGCTCACGGTGATCTACCTGATCTTCAACCAGGGCTTCACCGAGCGCGACGACCTCGCCGCCGAAGCGATCCGGCTCGGCCGACTGCTCGCCGACCTGTTGGCCGACGAGCCCGAGGCCTACGGACTGCTGGCCCTGATGCTGCTGCACGATTCGCGCCGTGCGGCCCGCGTGGTCGACGGCCGGGTGGTGCCACTGGCCGAGCAGGATCGGACATTGCACGACCAGGCCAAGGTCGACGCCGGCCGAGCCGCCCTCGACCGCGCACTGGCCTTGCGTCTGGCCGCCGGACCGTACGTGCTGCAGGCAGCCATCGCCTCGTTACAGGCCGAGGACGACATCGATTGGCACGAGGTCGTGGTGCTGTACGAACGGCTCGAACAGCTGACCGGATCGCCGGTCGTCGCGCTCAACCGTGCGGTCGCAGTCGCGGAGGCCGGCGACCCGGCGCGGGCGCTCGCCCTCATCGATGAGCTTGACCTGGGCGATTACCGCTATCTGCCGTCGACACGGGCGGAATTGCTGCGCCGTCTGGGCCGGGCCGTCGAGGCGCGGCGCGAATTCGAACGTGCCCTGACGCTGGCGGCGACCGAGCCGGAACGACGATTCCTGGCGCGTCGCCTGGCTGAGCTGCGGCAGCGCTGCGGCGAGGAATAGTCACCGGCCCGGCCGCGTTTAGGACCTTGGCGGCTGACCTGGCATAATCGACCGCCGAACCCCCTCGGTTCCGGTTCACGTCCGAATACTCGGGCGACCCGGCGCCATCGATCGCAGAGGACCATGAAATGAAACCGGGTATTCACCCCGCATACGTCGAGACCACCGTGGTCTGCGGTTGCGGCAACAGCTTCCAGACTCGTAGCACCAAGGAAAGCGGCAACATCGTTGTCGAGGTGTGCTCGCAGTGCCACCCGTTCTACACGGGCAAGCAGAAGCTTCTCGACACCGGCGGCCGCGTGGCCCGCTTCGAGAAGCGCTACGGCAAGCGCACCGCCGGCTCGAAGGCCGCGTCCGAGAGCTAGCTTCGTCAACGGCGCCCGATCTGTCGCATTCGCGTCAGGTCCGGGCGCCGTTTTCGTATGCAGAATCCGGTATCCCCAAACACACGCAGGAGTCCTCAAGTGGCAGAGACCGATACAGCGCCCCGCATCGAGGCACTGCTGGCCGAGCACGCCGATCTCGAGCGGCAGCTGGGGGACCCGAACCTGCACGCAGACGCCGGCGCGGCCCGCAAGGTCGGCCGCCGCTTCGCGCAGGTGTCGCCGATCGTCGTGACCTACCGCAAGCTCGAAGCTGCCCAGGGCGACCTCGAGGCGGCCCGTGAGCTCGCCGCCGAGGACGCCGCGTTCGCCGCCGAGGTGCCCGAGTTGGAGGCCCGCGTCGCCGAACTCGACGCCAAGCTCACCGACCTGCTGGCCCCGCGCGATCCCCACGACGCCGACGACGTCGTGCTCGAGGTGAAATCCGGTGAAGGCGGCGAAGAGTCGGCGCTGTTCGCGGCCGACCTCGCGCGCATGTACATCCGGTACGCCGAGCGCCACGGCTGGACCGTCACCATGCTCGACGAGACCTGGTCGGACCTCGGTGGCTACAAGGACGCCACCATCACCATCGCCAGCAAGGGCGATTCGGCCGACGGCGTGTGGTCGCGCATGAAGTTCGAGGGCGGCGTGCACCGCGTGCAGCGCGTGCCCGTCACCGAATCGCAGGGCCGCGTCCACACCTCGGCCGCCGGCGTGCTCGTCTACCCGGAGCCCGAAGACGTCGAGCAGGTGCAGATCGACGAATCGGACCTGCGGATCGACGTCTACCGCTCCTCCGGCAAGGGCGGCCAGGGCGTCAACACCACCGACTCGGCGGTCCGCATCACGCACCTGCCCACCGGCATCGTCGTCACCTGCCAGAACGAGCGCTCGCAGCTGCAGAACAAGGCCCGCGCCATGGTGGTGCTCGCCGCGCGCCTACAGGCGCTGGCCGAAGAGCAGGCCGCCTCGGACGCCTCCGCGGACCGGGCCAGCCAGATCCGCACCGTCGACCGCAGCGAGCGCATCCGGACCTACAACTTCCCCGAGAACCGCATCGCCGACCACCGCATCAACTTCAAGGCCCACAACCTCGACCAGGTGCTCGACGGCGACATGGACGCGCTGCTCGACGCCCTCGCGGCCGCCGACAAGCAGGCCCGGCTCGCGCAAGAGTGATCCGCCAGGCCATCACTGAGGCGACCACGCAGCTGGCCGCCGCAGGTATCGATTCCGCCCGGGTCGACGCCGAATACCTGGCCGCGCACGCGGCCGGCGTGGACCGGGCCCGGGTGATGTTCTGCGAGCCCGACCTGGCGTTCTATCCGCGCTTCCGCGCTCTGGTGGAGCGCCGCGCGCAACGAATTCCCTTGCAGCACTTGATCGGAACGGCCGCGTTCGGTCCGGTGGAGGTGCACGTCGGTCCGGGCGTGTTCATTCCGCGCCCGGAGACCGAGGCGCTGCTGGAGTGGGCCATGAACCAGCCTTTGCCGGCGAGCCCGGTGATCGTGGACCTGTGCACCGGTTCGGGGGCACTGGCCCTGGCGCTGGCGCACACGTGGCCGCAGGCGCAGGTCGTGGCCGTCGAGAAATCTCCGGAGGCCGTGGTCTACGCCCGGCGGAACTGTGCCGGCACCACCGTGGAGGTGCTCGAAGCGGACGTCACCGCTCCCAGCCTGCTGGCAGCGAGGAACGGCGTGGTGGACCTCGTCGTGTCCAACCCGCCCTACATCCCCGAGGGCGCCGAGCTCGACCCCGAAGTCATCGACCATGACCCGGCCACAGCCCTGTTCGGCGGCCCAGACGGCATGTCCGTCATCGTGCCCATCATCGCGCTCGCGGCCCGGATGCTGCGTCCCGGCGGCAAGGTGGGCATCGAGCACGACGACACCACAGCCGATCAGGTGGTGGCCGCGTTGGACCGCGGCGGTACGTTCGGTGACATCACCGCACGGCGCGATCTGGCCGGGCGGCCCCGGTTCGTCACCGCGACCCGACGGTAAACGGGTCATGACAACCGACGAATGCTTGCGTGAGGAGTCATATATGGAGACGTTCGACTGCGGCGATGCGGCCAAGCGCAGCACCGGGATCGCTTCGGCGATCAGTGCGCTCAAGGGCGGTCGTCTGGTCGTGCTGCCCACCGACACCGTCTACGGGCTCGGTGCCGACGCGTTCAACAGCGAGGCGGTTGCGGCGCTGCTGGCCGCGAAGGGGAGGGGCCGCAACATGCCGGTCCCGGTCCTGGTCGGTTCGTGGCGCACCATCGACGGCCTGGTCTACGCCGTGCCACCGTCCGCCCGGGACCTGATCGAGGCGTTCTGGCCCGGCGCGCTGAGCCTCGTCGTGCGGCAGGCCCCGTCGCTGTCGTGGGACCTCGGTGACACCAACGGCAGCGTCATGCTGCGCATGCCTCTGCACCCGGTAGCGATCGAGCTGCTGCGCGAGGTGGGGCCCATGGCCGTGTCCAGCGCCAACATCTCCGGACAGCCGCCGGCCGTCAACGCCGAGGAGGCGCGGGCGCAGCTGGGCGACAAGGTCGAGGTCTACCTGGACGCCGGGCCGGCGACCAAGCAGGCCGCGTCCACGATCGTCGACCTGACCGGCGCGGCGCCGCGGGTGCTGCGTGAAGGGCCGATATCCCTCGCGCAGATCGCCGAAGTGCTCGGCGTCGACGCGGAGTCCCTGACCGGCGAGGTGCCGTGACCGTAGTTGCCGACGCAAGCCGGCTGCTCGCGCAGATCGACCGAGGCACCGGTGTCCCGCTGCGGGAGCTGGTACTGGTCGGTCTCACCGCGGCGATCATCACCTACTTCGCCACCGGCTGGGTGCGGGCACTCGCCTTCCGCTTCGGTGCCGTCGCCTATCCGCGCGAACGTGATGTCCACGTCCAGCCAGTGCCGCGAATGGGCGGGCTGGCCATGTACATCGGGGTGGCGGCCGCCGTGCTGCTGGCCTCCCAATTGCCGGCCCTGACCCGAGGCTTCGTCTACTCGTCCGGCATGCCCGCGGTCGTGGTGGCCGGCGGCCTGATCATGCTCATCGGCCTGATCGACGACCGCTGGGGCCTGGACGCCCTGACCAAGTTCGCGGGCCAGATCACCGCGGCCAGCGTGCTGGTCACCATGGGCGTCGCGTGGAGTGTGCTGTACATCCCGATCGGCGGCGTCGGCACGATCGTGCTGGACCAGGCGTCGTCGATCCTGCTGACCCTCGCGCTGACGGTGTCGATCGTCAACGCGATGAATTTCGTCGACGGCCTCGACGGTCTGGCTGCCGGGCTCGGCCTCATCACCGCATCGGCCATCTGCATCTTCTCGGTCGGGCTGCTGCGCGACCACGGCGGTGACGTGCTGTTCTACCCGCCGGCCGTCATCTCGGTGGTGCTTGCCGGCGCCTGCCTGGGCTTCCTACCGCACAATTTCCATCCGGCCCGCATCTTCATGGGGGATTCCGGGTCCATGCTCATCGGCCTGATGCTGGCCGCGGCGTCGACCACGGCGGCGGGTCCGATCTCCCAAAACGCCTACGGCGCGCGCGACGTATTTGCTTTGCTGTCGCCCTTCCTGTTGGTCGTTGCGGTGATGTTCGTGCCGGCCCTCGACATGCTGCTGGCCATCGTGCGCCGCACCCGTGCCGGTCTCAGCCCGTTCAGTCCCGACAAGATGCACTTGCACCACCGGCTGCTGCAGATCGGTCACTCGCACCGACGCGTCGTGCTGCTCATCTACCTATGGGTGGGCATCGTCGCTCTCGGGGCGGCCAGCACCATATTCTTCAACCCCCGGTTCACGGGTGCGGTGATGCTCGCGGCCATCGTGCTGGCCGCCGTTTTCACCCTCATCCCGCTCCTGCGGCGGCGCGATGACCTGCCAGAAGGCGAGTACGACAAAAAGTAGTAGGTGGTCGTTTTCGGCTGCTCACCATGTGGTACGGTTCTGGCAGAACCCGAAAAACCTCGCGGGTTGCCGGCCCGGCCCATCGGTTTACGCAAGCCGATCGGCGCCGAAACACGACCGACAAAGGGAGCTTCCCCTTGGGTGATTCCACCGTGCCCGATGCGCTCGATGTGACCTTCGATACGCTCTGTGGGCACGCACACAGGATCGCCAGGTATATGGGGACGGCACTCGTGATCGCGGGATTGAGGTGAACACCATGACGACGCCACCGCAGGACGCGCCATTCGTGTTGCCGGCAGTCGCATTCCAGCCGCTCCGCTTGTTTGCTATCTCGCTCCTCGTCACGGCCATCGCGCTCGGCGGCGGCTACGCAGTGAGCGGCAATCTCAAGTTCGGCGCCTTCTTCGGTCTGGGGATGGCGCTCGGTCTGACCAACGCCCTGATGGTCCGTCGCGCGGTTGCCAAGGTCACCGCCAAGGACCACCCCCTGAAGATGCAGATGGCAGCCAACTCCGCGATGCGGCTGGTGGTCATCTCGGTGATCGCCCTGCTGATCACGTGGTTCTTCAAGCCGACCGGTATCGGCGTCCTCTTCGGGGTGGCGCTGTTCCAGGCGATTCTTGTCATGAGCACCGCATTGCCGGTGATGAAGAAGGTCCGTGCCGGCCAGCGTGACGGTGGTGCCGGAGCCGACCAACCAGAAGCACACGACGGATCAGAAGCAAAGGACTGACGACCCAAGTGATTCAACAATTCGCCGCCGAGGCCGCCATCGAGGTCGGCCACCACGAGCAGCATGAACTGTGGGGCTACACCTTCAACGTCGACACGATCATCGCCACGAGCGTGGCCGCGGTCATCGTCATCGCGCTGGCCTTCTTCGTGAAGGCGAAGGTGACCTCCACCGGAGTGCCCGGCGGTGTTCAGCTGTTCTTCGAGGCCATCACCATTCAGATGCGCCAGCAGATCGAGACCGCGATCGGTATGAAGGTCGCGCCGTTCGTGCTGCCGCTGGCCGTCACGATCTTCACCTTCATCCTGATCTCCAACTGGCTCTCGGTCCTGCCGGTGCAGTTCGGTGGGGAAGACGGTGGCGCGAAGGAACTTCTGGCCCCGCCCGCCTCGGACATCAACTACGTGCTGGCGCTCGCGCTCTTCGTGTTCCTCTGCTACCACGCTGCGGGCATCTGGCGCCGAGGAGTCTTCGGCCACTTCAAGAAGCTGCTGAAGGGCCACGTCGCGGTGCTGGCTCCGATCAACATCGTCGAGGAGATCGCCAAGCCGGTCTCGCTGTCCCTCCGACTCTTCGGCAACATGTTCGCCGGCGGCATCCTGGTCGCGCTGATCGCGATGTTCCCGTGGTACGTGCAGTGGGCGCCGAACGCCATCTGGAAGACCTTCGACCTGTTCGTCGGCCTGATCCAGGCATTCATCTTCGCCCTGCTGACGATCCTGTACTTCAGCCAGTCGATGGAACTCGACGAGCACCACTAAGTACCCGCAAGACCTGTAGGAACCACAAATAAGACCCTGGTAGCGCAGCTACCAGTTACCAAGGAGGAAAAAGAGAATGGCCGACGCAGCAACGAACGCCACTATCATCCAGGGCGCCCTCATCGGCGGTGGCCTGATCATGGCCGGTGGCGCCATCGGCGCCGGTATCGGTGACGGTATCGCCGGTAACGCGCTGATCTCGGGCATCGCCCGTCAGCCGGAGGCCCAGGGCCGCCTGTTCACCCCGTTCTTCATCACCGTCGGTCTGGTGGAAGCCGCGTACTTCATCAACCTGGCCTTCATGGCGCTCTTCGTGTTCGCCACTCCGGGCCTGTCGTAATCCGTCGACATGGGTGAATTGAGCGCAACCATCCTGGCCTCGGGCCAGGCAGCAGCGGAAGGCTCTGGTGGTGGTGGGGGTCAGAACTTCCTGATCCCCAACGCGACCTTCTTCGTCGTGCTGATCATCTTCCTGATCGTGCTCGGCGTGATCGGTAAGTGGGTTGTGCCACCGATCAGCAAGGTCTTGGTCGAACGCGAGGAAATGCTGGCCAAGACCGCTGCTGACAACCGGAAGTCGGCTGAGCAGGTGGCCGCCGCAGAGGCGGACTACAACGCGGCGATGGCGGGTGCTCGTACGGAGGCTTCGGCCATCCGTGACGAGGCCCGCAACGAGGGCCGCAAGGTCGTCGACGAGGCGCGTGCAGCGGCGAGTGGTGAGGTGGCCGAAACCCTCAAGGGTGCCGACCAGGCACTGTCCGCACAGCGGCAGTCCACACAGGCCGAACTGCAGTCGTCGGTCGACAACCTGTCCCAGACGCTCGCGAGCCGGATCCTCGGCATCGAGTTGGCGTCTGACGTGAAATCAGGCGGGAGCCAGTAGATGGAAATCTTCATCGGGCAGCTGATCGGCTTTGCCGTCATCGTGGCCATCATCTGGAAGTACGTGGTACCTCCGGTGAAGGGCCTGATGGCCAAGCAGCAGGAGGCCGTTCGCGTCGCGCTGGCCGAAAGTGCCGAAGCCGCACAGAAACTCGCCGACGCCGACAAGATGCACGCCAAGGCTCTCGCCGACGCGAAGGCCGAGTCCACCAAGGTGACGGACGAGGCCCGGCATGATTCGCGGCGCATCGTCGAGCAACTCAGCGAGCAGGCCGGTATCGACGCCGAGCGCATCAAGGCGCAGGGCGGCCAGCACGTCGAGCTGATGCGCCAGGGCGTCATCCGCGAGCTCCGTCAGGAGCTGGGCGCGGAGTCGGTCGCCAAGGCCGACGAACTGGTGCGCCGTTACGTCGCCGAGCCCGCCGCTCAGGCCGGCACCGTCGACCGCTTCCTTGACGATCTGGAGCAGATGGCGCCGTCCTCGGCTGAGGTCGGTACCCACGCCGAGGTGAAGCTGCGGGCCGCGAGCCGGGATTCACTTACCGCTCTGGTCAAGAAGTTCGACGAGGCCGCGGGTGGTCTGGATGCGGCGGCGCTGACCGCGCTGTCCGATGATCTGGCCGCCGTTGCCCGGCTGCTGCTGACCGAGGTCAACCTCGACCGGCACCTGGCCGAGCCCGCCGACAACCCGGCCCCCAAGGTCGCGCTGCTGGAAGCGGTGCTGTCCGGCAAGATCGGCGCCCCCGCCCTGGACGTGTTGCGTACCGCGGTGTCGTCGCGGTGGTCGGAACAGTCCGATCTGGTCGACGCCATCGAGCACATCGCGCGCCTGGCCCTGATCAAGCGGGCCGAGGTCAGCGGTGACGTCGCCGAGGTCGAGGACCAGCTGTTCCGCTTCAGCCGTGTGCTGGACGCGCAGCCGCGCCTGTCGACGCTGCTCGGTGACTACGGCACTCCGGTCGACGGCCGAGTTGCCTTGCTGGACAAGGTCCTTACCGGTGCCAACGGCTCGGTCAACAGCACCGTCAAGGCGCTGCTGACGCAGACCGTGAGCCTGCTGCGCGGCGAACGTGCCGACCAGGCGGTCCTCGATCTGGCCGAGCTGGCAGTCGCCCGCCGCGGTGAGGTCGTTGCCCACGTCGAGGCGGCCGCGGCCCTGTCCGATGCCCAGCTGAACCGGCTCACGTCGGTCCTGACCCGCATCTACGGCCACCCGGTGTCCGTCCAGCTGCATGTCGATCCGAGTCTCCTCGGTGGTCTGACCATCACCGTCGGCGACGAGGTGATCGACGGCTCCATCTCGTCACGACTGGCTGCCGCCTCCAACCGGCTGCCCGACTAATCTCCGAAACACCCAAGACTAGGAAGACCAAAAACCATGGCAGAGTTGACAATCTCGGCTGCTGATATCGAAGGTGCCATCGAGAACTACGTAA
The DNA here is from genome assembly GCF_009729075.1 of Mycolicibacterium sp. CBMA 226. Lineage (GTDB taxonomy): Bacteria > Actinomycetota > Actinomycetes > Mycobacteriales > Mycobacteriaceae > Mycobacterium. The sequence goes on from NZ_VTGY01000008.1 coordinate 215,879, forward strand.
CGACGTTCTCGGCCTCGAACGATCGCGAGGAGATCGGCACCGTCGTCGACGCCGGTGACGGCATCGCACACGTCGAGGGTCTGCCCTCGGTCATGACCCAGGAGCTCCTCGAGTTCCCCGGCGGTGTTCTGGGCGTGGCCCTGAACCTCGACGAGCACAGCGTCGGTGCGGTCATCTTGGGTGAGTTCGCGAAGATCGAAGAGGGCCAGCAGGTCAAGCGCACCGGAGAGGTGCTCTCGGTGCCGGTCGGCGACGAGTTCCTGGGCCGCGTCATCAACCCGCTCGGTGAGCCCATCGACGGTCAGGGCGAGATCAAGGCCGAGACCCGTCGTGCCCTCGAGCTCCAGGCGCCGTCGGTTGTGCAGCGCCAGAGCGTCAGCGAGCCGCTGCAGACCGGTATCAAGGCCATCGACGCCATGACCCCGATCGGCCGCGGCCAGCGCCAGCTCATCATCGGTGACCGCAAGACCGGCAAGACCGCCGTCTGCGTCGACACCATCCTGAACCAGCGCGAGGCCTGGGAGACCGGCGACCCGAAGCAGCAGGTTCGCTGCGTCTACGTCGCCATCGGCCAGAAGGGCACCACCATCGCCAGCGTGAAGCGCGCGCTGGAAGAGGGCGGCGCCATGGAGTACACGACCATCGTCGCGGCTCCCGCCTCTGACCCGGCCGGCTTCAAGTGGCTGGCCCCGTACACCGGTTCGGCCATCGGCCAGCACTGGATGTACAACGGCAAGCACGTCCTGATCGTGTTCGACGACCTGTCGAAGCAGGCCGACGCCTACCGCGCCATCTCGCTGCTGCTGCGTCGCCCGCCGGGCCGCGAAGCCTTCCCGGGTGACGTCTTCTACCTGCACTCCCGTCTGCTGGAGCGTTGCGCGAAGCTGTCCGACGAGCTCGGTGGTGGTTCGATGACGGGTCTGCCGGTCATCGAGACCAAGGCCAACGACATCTCGGCCTTCATCCCGACCAACGTCATCTCGATCACCGACGGTCAGTGCTTCCTGGAGTCCGACCTGTTCAACCAGGGTGTTCGCCCGGCCGTGAACGTCGGTGTGTCGGTGTCCCGCGTCGGTGGTGCGGCCCAGATCAAGGCCATGAAAGAGGTTGCGGGCTCGCTGCGTCTGGACCTGTCGCAGTACCGCGAGCTGGAGGCCTTCGCGGCCTTCGCCTCGGACCTGGACGCCGCTTCGAAGGCTCAGCTGGACCGCGGCGTTCGCCTGGTCGAGCTGCTCAAGCAGCCGCAGTACAGCCCGCTGGCCGTCGAGGACCAGGTCATCGAGATCTTCCTCGGTACCCAGGGTCACCTGGATTCGGTTCCGGCTGAGGACGTTTCGCGCTTCTCCGCCGAGCTGCTGGAGCACGTGAAGGCAAGCCACGCGGACATCCTCGAGGGCATCAAGTCGACCAAGAAGCTGTCAGAGGAGGGCGAGGCCAAGCTGGTCACCGTCATCAACGACTTCAAGAAGGGCTTCGCGGCCACCGACGGTAGCTCGGTCGTCGTCAAGGAGGCCGAGGCCGAGGCCCTGGATCCCGCTGAGCTCGGCCAGGAGTCGGTCAAGGTCAACAAGCCGGCACCGAAGAAGGCCTAGGTAACCAATGGCAGCCACACTGCGCGAGCTACGTGGGCGTATCAAATCCGCTTCGTCGATCAAGAAGATCACGAAGGCGCAGGAGCTGATCGCCACGTCGCGGATCGCCAAGGCGCAGGCCCGGGTGGATGCAGCCCGGCCCTACGCCACCGAGATCACCAACATGCTCACCGAGCTTGCGGGGGCCAGCGCGCTGGACCACCCGCTGCTCGTCGAGCGGAAGAACCCTCGCCGTGCCGGTGTGCTGGTGGTGTCTTCAGACCGCGGCCTGTGCGGCGGTTACAACGCCAACGTCCTGCGTCGGGCCGAGGAACTGTTCGCGTTGCTTCGCAGCGAGGGCAAGGAGCCGGTGCTGTACGTCGTCGGTCGAAAGGCCTTGGGCTACTACAGCTTCCGTCAGCGCGCCGTCGTCGAGTCCTGGACCGGTTTCTCGGAGCGCCCGGAGTACGCCAACGCCAAGGAGATCGCCGAGACCCTGGTGACGGCGTTCATGGCGGGCGCCGACGACGAGGGTGACGGACCGGGAGCCGACGGCGTCCTGGGCGTCGACGAACTGCACATCGTCTCGACCGAGTTCAAGTCGATGCTGTCGCAGACCGCCGAGGCCGTGCGGATCGCACCGCTGGCCGTCGAGTACACGGGGGAGCCGACCGGCATCCACACCCTGTACTCGTTCGAGCCGAGTGCGGACGTTTTGTTTGACGCGTTGCTGCCTCGCTACATCGCGACCCGCGTCTACGCGGCACTGCTTGAGGCCGCGGCCTCGGAGTCGGCTTCGCGTCGACGCGCCATGAAGTCGGCAACGGACAACGCCGACGACCTGATCAAGGCCCTGACCCTCGCCGCGAACCGCGAGCGCCAGGCACAGATCACCCAGGAAATCAGCGAAATCGTCGGTGGCGCCAACGCGCTGGCCGACGCGAAATAGGCCCCGTAGGAAGCGAAGAGAGATATGACTTCTGCTGTAGAGACCAAGACCGCTGGTCGCGTGGTTCGCATCACCGGCCCGGTGGTGGACATCGAATTCCCGCGTGGCTCGGTGCCCGAACTGTTCAACGCCCTGCACGCCGACATCACGTTCGGTGCGCTGGCCAAGACCCTGACGCTCGAGGTTGCCCAGCACCTCGGTGACAACCTGGTGCGCTGCATCTCCATGCAGCCGACCGACGGTCTGGTGCGTGGCACCGACGTCCGCGACACCGGTGCCTCGATCTCGGTGCCCGTCGGCGACGGCGTCAAGGGCCACGTGTTCAACGCCCTGGGTGACTGCCTCGACGAGCCGGGCTACGGCAAGGAGTTCGAGCACTGGTCCATCCACCGCAAGCCGCCGGCCTTCGCCGACCTGGAGCCCCGCACCGAGATGCTGGAGACCGGTCTGAAGGTCGTCGACCTGCTCACGCCGTACGTGCGTGGTGGCAAGATCGCCCTGTTCGGTGGTGCCGGTGTCGGTAAGACGGTTCTGATCCAGGAGATGATCAACCGTATTGCCCGCAACTTCGGTGGTACCTCGGTGTTCGCCGGCGTCGGTGAGCGCACCCGTGAGGGCAACGACCTGTGGGTCGAGCTCGCGGACGCGAACGTGCTCAAGGACACCGCCCTTGTGTTCGGCCAGATGGACGAGCCGCCAGGCACCCGTATGCGCGTCGCCCTGTCGGCCCTGACCATGGCCGAGTACTTCCGCGACGAGCAGAACCAGGACGTGCTGCTCTTCATCGACAACATCTTCCGGTTCACCCAGGCCGGTTCCGAGGTCTCGACCCTGCTCGGTCGTATGCCTTCGGCCGTGGGTTACCAGCCGACGCTGGCCGACGAGATGGGTGAGCTCCAGGAGCGCATCACCTCGACCCGTGGTCGTTCGATCACCTCGATGCAGGCCGTGTACGTGCCCGCCGACGACTACACCGACCCGGCGCCGGCCACCACGTTCGCCCACCTGGACGCCACCACCGAGCTTTCTCGTGCGGTGTTCTCCAAGGGCATCTTCCCGGCCGTGGACCCGCTGGCTTCGTCCTCGACGATCCTGCACCCGAGCGTCGTCGGCGACGAGCACTACCGGGTTGCTCAGGAAGTCATCCGAATCCTGCAGCGCTACAAGGACCTTCAGGACATCATCGCCATCCTCGGTATCGACGAGCTGTCGGAAGAGGACAAGGTGCTGGTGTACCGCGCCCGTAAGATCGAGCGCTTCCTGAGCCAGAACATGATGGCCGCCGAGCAGTTCACCGGCCAGCCGGGTTCGACGGTGCCGCTGAAGGAGACCATCGAGGCGTTCGACCGTCTCGCCAAGGGCGACTTCGACCACCTGCCGGAGCAGGCGTTCTTCCTCATCGGTGGTCTCGACGACCTGGCGAAGAAGGCCGAAAGCCTCGGCGCCAAGCTGTGACGACCGCAGTTACTCACGCGATGAGCGCTTGCGCGAAGAGCAAACAACACAGTCGAAAGGTGGTGTGACATGGCCGAAATGGACGTCGAGATCGTCGCCGTCGAGCGCGCGCTGTGGACAGGGAAGGCCACATTCGTCTTCACTCGCACCACCGCTGGCGAGATCGGCATCCTGCCCCGGCACATCCCGTTGGTCGGCCAGCTGGTCGAGGACGCGATGGTCCGGGTCGAGCGTGAGGGCGAGGATGATCTGCGGATCGCGGTGTCCGGTGGGTTCATCTCGGTAACTGAGGAGACCGTGCGGATTCTGGTGGAAGACGCGGCGCTGGAGTCGGAGATCGATGCGCATGCGGCCAAGGCCGATGCCGCGTCGGACGACGAGGCGACCGCTGCGTGGGGCCGGGCGCGTCTGCGCGCCGTAGGCCAGCTCGACTGATACCCCGATGAGCGCGTCCATGTTGATGATGGTCGCGCTCGTCGGCGTGTTGGTGCTGGCTGTTGCCGCACTGAGTTATCGCTTGTGGAAGTTGCGTCAGGTTGGCGGCACCGCCGCCATCCTGCGCGACTACCCAGCTGCCGGCGGCCACGGGTGGCGGCATGGAGTCATGCGCTACCGCGGTGGTGAAGCCGGCTTTTATCGTTTGTCGAGCCTGCGCTGGTGGCCCGACCGGACACTGTCCCGTCGTGGCCTGGAAGTCGTCGGGCGCCGCGCCCCACGGGGCGACGAATTCGACATCATGACCACCGAAACGGTCATTCTTGAGCTGCGCGACAACAGTCCCGAACGGCGCAGCGGTTACGAAATCGCGTTGGACCGTGGAGCTTTGACGGCTTTCACGTCTTGGCTCGAGGCCCGGCCGTCGCCGCGCTCGCGTCGCCGCGCGGTCTGAATTACGAACCCGCCGCTGTCTCCCCGTTGCCGCGTCCCGCGGCGGGCTGCCACAACACATCACCATCCGGGTTCGCGACCCGCGACAGGATGAACAGCAGATCCGACAGTCGATTCAGATATTTGGCCGGCAGGACGCTGACCGATTCGCCGTGTTCATCGATCGCCTGCCAGGCCGCGCGCTCCGCACGCCGGACCACGGTTCGGGCGACATGCAGGTACGCCGACAGGGGAGTGCCGCCGGGGAGGATGAACGACGTGAGCTTCGACAGTGGCTCGTTGAACTCGTCACACCAGGCTTCCAGCCGGTCGATGTATGGCTGGGTGATCCGCAGCGGCGGATATTCCGGATTCTCGACCACCGGAGTGGACAGGTCCGCGCCGGCGTCGAAGAGATCGTTCTGAATTTGCAGGAGTACCAAGCGAATTCGTTCGTCGGGCGCGCCCGCGGCGACGGCTACGCCGATCGCGGCGTTGGCTTCGTCACAGTCGGCGTACGCGGCCAGGCGCGAGTCGTTCTTCGACACTCGGCTGAAATCGCTGAGTCCGGTCGACCCATCGTCACCGGTCCGGGTATAGATGCGGGTCAGGTGCACAGCCATGGTCAAACCGTACTCGCGGTGACCTGTTCGTTGTCTGACACCGGCCCTTGCCGCTGTTTACACTTAGCCGCGTGAGCGAGCGTTTCGTGGTGACCGGGGGTAGCCGGTTGTCCGGCGAAGTTGCCGTGGGGGGCGCTAAGAACAGCGTGCTCAAGCTGATGGCCGCGGCTTTGTTGGCCGAGGGCACCACCACGATCACCAACTGCCCGGACATCCTGGATGTGCCATTGATGGCGGAGGTGCTCCGCGGACTGGGGGCGACCGTCGAACTCGACGGCGATGTTGCCCGCATCACCTCACCCGACGAGCCGAAGTACGACGCGGATTTCGCCGCGGTCCGGCAGTTCCGCGCGTCGGTGTGTGTGCTCGGACCGTTGGTGGGGCGCTGCAAGAAAGCGAAAGTCGCATTACCTGGCGGCGATGCGATCGGTTCGCGGCCGCTGGACATGCACCAGTCCGGTCTCCGGCAACTCGGTGCCCGATGCAACATCGAGCACGGTTGCGTGGTCGCCGAAGCGGACCACCTGCGTGGCGCGGAAATTCAGCTCGAGTTCCCCTCTGTGGGTGCGACCGAGAACATCCTGATGGCGGCCGTTCTCGCCGAGGGTGTGACGGTCATCCACAACGCGGCGCGTGAGCCGGACATCGTCGATATCTGCGACATGCTGAACCAGATGGGCGCCAAGGTCAGTGGGGGAGGAACCTCGACCCTGACCATTACCGGGGTCGACAAGCTGCACCCAACCGAGCACCGGGTGATCGGCGACCGGATTGTGGCTGCGACCTGGGGAATTGCCGCCGCGATGACGCGGGGAGATGTTGCCGTGACGGGGGTGGACCCGCAACACGTGCAGCTGGTGCTGCACAAACTCCACGATGCCGGCGCGACCGTGACCCAGCACGACAACGGCTTCCGCGTCGTGCAGTACGAGCGGCCGAAGGCCGTCAACGTCGCGACGCTGCCGTATCCGGGTTTCCCGACCGACCTGCAACCGATGGCCATCGGCCTGGCGTGCATCGCCGAGGGCACATCGATGATCACCGAGAACGTGTTCGAAGCCAGGTTCCGGTTCGTCGAAGAGATGATTCGCCTGGGCGCCGACGCCCGGACCGACGGACACCACGCGGTGGTCCGCGGAATTCCGCAGTTGTCGAGCGCCCCGGTTTGGGCGTCGGACATTCGCGCCGGCGCCGGCCTGGTGTTGGCGGGATTGGTCGCCGATGGCGACACCGAGGTTCACGACGTTTTCCACATCGACCGGGGGTACCCGTTGTTCGTGGAGAACCTGGTGAGTCTGGGCGCGGAGGTCGAACGGGTCGGTTGACGGCGTTTGGCGTGTCGCGCTGACCGTTCCGACGGACGCCCGCGCGACGCGTTTTCGCGCAAAAACCGGCCGTATGCAGGCGTTTTGTAAAATCAAGATCGGCCCGCTAATGTATTCCAAGTCAGCAGCGAGCCGGGCCGAAAAAGCCCAGAGCAAGAGCTTGACAGCCCGACCAAGAGATAGTAGGTTGGTGGGGTTGCCCGAAAACGGCGTGTTGTTTGAGAACTCAATAGTGTGTTTGGTGGTTTTTGTTTGTTGTTTTTTGACTGCACCTCGTGTTTTCCCGTTTGTGGGGTGTGGTTGTTTTTTTGATGCCAGATTGTTGGTGTCTTTTG
>NZ_VTGY01000009.1 GCF_009729075.1 Mycolicibacterium sp. CBMA 226
GTTGGCTCGGCGTCAGCGCGGTGTAGCGGGACTTGACGATGGCGATCTGCACCTGCAGCTTGCTTTGCTTGGACTGCAGGTCGGCACGCACCGCAGCGGCCTGCTCGGCTGCGGTCTTGGCTTCGGACGCCAGCTTGGCCGAGTCGGCCTCGGCCTTGGTGGCGGAGTCGGAGGCGCTGTGGAAATTGGCCATCTGCGCGGCCATCTCACTGGCCATCACACGCTGGACCGAGAGCTGGTCGATCAGGGACTGCGGCGAATCGGCGGTCAGGATGGCGTCGATGCCGTCGGTCCGGCCGCCCATGTACTGCGCTGCAGCAATCTGGTCGACGGACGTCTGATAGGTAGCCAGATCACCCTTGGCGGCTTCCGCAGCCGCGGCGGCGGCCTCGTGCTTGACATCGGCAGCCTTGGCGGCAGCCAGCTTCTTGTCCAGATCGAGCTGCGCGGCGTGCATGGCCTCGGTGGTCTGCTCCGCCTGGCGCGACAGCTCGTTGAGCTTTGCTACGGCGTCGTCCGCCGGCTCGGCCAGTACATTGCCCGCAAATGCGCTGCCGAGTATGGTGAGCCCCGCAATCGCACCGGCTACTGGTCGTTTAAGACCGCATTTAGTGCGGTGTGTGCGGTGGAGACTCAAGATTTCGCGTCCTTCAACTGCGGGTTCGAGCCGCTTCGAACTCAGTGAGGTCTCGAATAGGTTACGAAACGGCATCGGCGTTGTCCAACGGGAATGGCCAATTTATCAGCCCATCCCCCGATTCCGTTAACCAGCGTCACAATGTGAGCGTCGTCACGCTACGCCCGTAGCGCTTGACTTCGGGTCGATCTGGGGTCCGCTGCCGTCTCTCGGCCGGCCGATCGGAACCAGCCGCAAGCGCGGTGCCAGGCCCGCATCGGCGAGCACCTCCAGCGCCCGCCGCTCGTCGTCGAGCAGTGTCTCGGGCACGCCCAGCAAAACACTGACGACGCAGTCACCACAGCCGGGACCGCGCACCGCGCAGTCGTCGCAGTCGATCTTCACCGGCCCGTTGTCGAACTTCATCTCGGTTCCTCTCATCGGTTGAGGCGCACGCTAGCGACGTCCACCGACAAAAAAGTGCGGGTGATCAGCAACCGGATAACGAAATGACATCGATGGCATTTCTTGTCGGTGCCGGCCCCTACTGTCACGCCATGGGCTCCGGCAGCGCCACCGACCAGCTGGCTTTCGATCTCGATGAGGCGTTGCTGCGCGACACCACGTTCGTGGTGGTCGACCTGGAAACCACCGGCGGCCGGGCCCGCGCGGACGACACAGGAGGAGGCTGGGACGCCATCACCGAGATCGGCGCGGTCAAGGTGCGCGGTGGCGAGATCATCGGTGAACTGGCGACGCTGGTCGACCCCGGGCGCGCCATTCCGCCGCAGATCGTGCAGCTGACCGGCATCACCACCGCCATGGTCTGCGACGCCCCGCGCATCGAATCGGTGCTGCCCGCGTTTCTGGAATTCTGTCGCGGCGCCGTCCTGGTCGCCCACAACGCGGGCTTCGACATCGGCTTCCTGCGCGCCGCGGCCGAGCGGGCGCAGCTCCCATGGCCCAATCCACCGGTGCTGTGCACCGTCAAACTGGCGCGCCGGGTCCTGACGCGCGACGAGGCACCGAGCGTCCGGCTCTCGGAACTGGCCCGGTTGTTCCGCGCCACCACCACCCCCACGCACCGCGCCCTCGACGACGCCCGCGCCACCGTCGACGTGCTGCACGGACTGCTGGAGCGCATCGGCAACCAAGGCGTGCACACGCTGGCCGAGCTGCGCGGCTATCTCCCCGACGTCACCCGAGCGCAGCGCCGCAACCGCAAGCTCGCCGACGCGCTGCCGAACTCCCCTGGCGTCTATCTGTTCCGCGGGCCGTCCGAGGAGGTGCTGTACGTGGGCACCGCCGTCGATCTGCGCCGCCGGGTCCGGCAATACTTCACCGGCGCCGACCCGCGCGCCCGCATGAAAGAGATGGCGTCACTTGCCATTCGGGTCGATCACGTGGAGTGCGCACACGAGTTGGAGGCCGGGGTGCGCGAACTGCGGCTGCTGGCGGCGCACGCACCGCCCTACAACCGGCGCTCGAAGGCTCCGCACAAGTGGTGGTGGGTGGTGCTCACCGACGAGGCGTTCCCGCGGTTCAGCGTGGTGCGCGCGCCGCGGCATGACCGGGCGGTGGGCCCGTTCCGGGCCCATGCCGACGCCGTCGACGCCGCCCTGCTGCTCGCCCGCTTCACCGGGGTACGGACCTGCACCACGCGGCTGGCGCGGGCCGCCGAGCACGGGCCGCAGTGCCCGGAGCGTGAGCTGTCTCCCTGCCCGGCACCCCGCGGTATCACCGCCGGCGCCTATGCCGAGTTCGCCGGCCGGGCCGCGGAAAACATTGCCGGCGTTGATGATTCCGCGCTCTGCACGGCTCTGAAACACATCGACGACTTGGCTGCCAAGGGACGTTACGAGACCGCCGCGCGACTCCGGGATCATGCCGCGACCGTCATCGACGGACTCTGGCGCGGGCAGCGCCTGCGCGCCCTGACAACCCTGCCGGAACTGGTGGCCGCACGGCCCGACGGCGCCGGTGGCTGGCACCTCGTCGTGGTCCGGTACGGCCGGCTGGCCGCCGCGGGCACAGCGCCGCGACGGGTTCCGCCGATGCCCGTCGTGGACGCGATATCCGCTGCGGCACAGGTGATCCTGACATCGGATCGGCCACTGGGCGGCGCACCCGTCGAGGAGGTGGCACTGATCGTGCGCTGGCTGGCCAACCCCGGCGTGCGCATCGTGCGCACCGATTCCGGCACCGCTCCGGGTGCCGGCTACTGCCTGCCGATCACCGCGGCCGGGCGGTGGGCCGAATGGGCCGCCACCGCCCGGTCGGCCCGGGCCGCGGCACAGCAGGCCGAACGATCAGACCTTCTGGGTGAACCGAGCCCACCGCGCGAGCAGCTTCTCGGCCGCACCCGAATCGATCGCCTCGGTGGCGCGGGCCAGGCCCCGCTCCCACGCCGGCACCCACTGGGCGTCGCTGGATAGCCCGGCATGAGCCACCATGGCCCCGGCGGCGTTGAGCACCACGGCATCTCGGACCGGGCCGGCCTGGCCGGCCAGCACCGCGCGCACCGACTCCGCGTTGGCCGTGGCGTCACCGCCCCGCAGCTCACTCAGGTCGGCACGGGCGAAACCGAACGCCGCCGGGTCCAGCGTCAGCCGGTCCACAGTGCCGGCCTGCACGCGCCAGATGGTGCTCGTCGTCGTGGTGGTCAGTTCGTCGAGCCCGTCGTCACCGTGCACTACGAGGACGCTGGAGCCGCGGGCGGCGAACACGCCGGCCATCACCTCGGCCAGTTCGGCCCAGGCACAGCCGATCAGGCCGGCCCGCGGCATCGCCGGATTCGTAAGCGGCCCCAGGAGATTGAAGACCGTCGGCACCCCGATCTCCCGCCGCACGGCGGACGCGTGCCGATAGGACTGATGGAACTGCGGGGCGAACGCGAACCCGATGCCGACTTCGGCGACGGAGCGGGCCACGTCGCCGGGCGACAGGTCGATCCGGACGCCCAGGGCTTCCAGGGTGTCGGCGCCACCGGACAACGACGACGCCGCCCGGTTCCCGTGTTTGATGACCGGCACCCCGCACGCGGCGACGACGATCGACGCCATCGTGGACAGGTTGACGGTGTTGGAGCCGTCGCCTCCGGTCCCCACGATGTCGACGACATCGGTGCCGATCGCGGCGAGCGCGTCGGCGGGCACCTTTCGGGCGTGTCGCAGCATCACATCCGCGAGCTCCGACACCTCCGCGGACGTGGGTCGCTTCATCTTCATCGCGATGGCGAATGCAGCGATCTGGGCCGGGGTGGCGGTACCCGTCATGACCTGGTCCATTGCCCACCCCGCCTGACCCGCGGCAAGGTTCTGGCCGGTGGTCAGCCGGCCCAGGATCTGCGGCCACAGCGGCCCGTCGGCGGTCGGTTCCTGATGAGGATCGGTGGTTGGCACGGACCCGATTATGGCCAATGTCGGCACCCGGGTGGAGTTCAACAACTACAAAGCGTCATACTTACCGCTGTGACGAGCGCTGTAGGTACCTCCGGAACCGCGATCACGTCGCGGGTGCATTCGCTGAACCGGCCGAATATGGTCAGTGTCGGCACCATTGTGTGGCTTTCCAGCGAGCTGATGTTCTTTGCTGGACTGTTCGCAATGTATTTCACCGCGCGCGCCCAGGCGGGCGGCGTATGGCCGCCGCCCCCCACGCACCTGAACCTGGCTGAGGCCGTGCCGGTGACGTTGGTCCTGATCGCGTCGTCGTTCACCTGCCAGATGGGCGTGTTCGCCGCCGAGCGCGGTGACGTCTTCGGCCTGCGCCGGTGGTACGTCATCACCCTGCTGATGGGCACGTTCTTCGTGGGTGGCCAGGCGTTCGAGTACTTCATGCTCGTCAGCGAAGGCACCACGATCCCGAGCAGCTCCTACGGTTCGGTGTTCTACCTGGCCACCGGTTTCCACGGCCTGCACGTCATCGGCGGTCTGGTCGCGTTCATCTATCTGCTGGCCCGTACGAAGATGAGCAAGTTCACCCCGGCCCAGGCCACCGCAGCCATCGTTGTGTCGTACTACTGGCACTTCGTCGACATCGTGTGGATCGCCCTGTTCGCCACCATCTACTTCGTCCGCTGATCGGCTCGCCGATGCTTCCTATGAGAAGGGGTTCGATGACCAGCAAGTCCCGTCGCCGGTTACACCGGCGCTTTTCAGCAGCAATGCTGCTGCTGCTCGGACTTCTAGTCGCTGGTGGCCTGGCGGCCACGCTGACTCCGCGGCCTCAGGTCGCGAAGGCCGACGAGTCGCAGCTGGCACTGCTGCGCACCGGCAAGCAGTTGTTCGAAACGTCGTGCGTCTCCTGCCACGGCGCGAACCTGCAAGGTGTGACCGACCGCGGCCCGAGCCTCATCGGTGTCGGCGACGCGGCCGTCTACTTCCAGGTGTCCACCGGCCGCATGCCCGCCATGCGCGGTGAGGCCCAGGCGCCCCGTAAGGACCCGGCGTTCGACGAGCACCAGATCGACGCCCTCGGCGCCTACATCCAGGCCAATGGCGGCGGCCCTCAGGTCCCGCGTGACGCCAACGGCCAGATCAACCAGCACTCGTTCCTCGGTGAGAACGTCGCCCGCGGTGGCGACCTGTTCCGCCTGAACTGCGCGTCCTGCCACAACTTCACCGGCAAGGGCGGCGCGCTGTCGTCGGGCAAGTACGCGCCTGACCTCGGCAAGGCTGCCGAGGTGCCGGCGCAGGTGTACACCGCCATGCTCACCGGCCCGCAGAACATGCCCAAGTTCTCGGATCGTCAGCTGACCCCGGAAGAGAAGCGCGACATCGTCGCCTACGTCCACGAGTCGGCGAACGCCCGCAGCCAGGGCGGCTACGGCCTCGGCGGCTTCGGCCCCGCGCCCGAGGGCATGGCGATGTGGATTATCGGGATGATCGCCGTGATCGGCGCGGCTATGTGGATCGGAGCTCGCGCATGAGCGAGAACGTGAACATTCCCAGTGACGCGGAACTGCGCGACATGTCGCGCGAGGAACTCGTCGAACTGGGCGGAAAGATCGACGGCGTCACGACCGTCTTCAAGGAACCGCGCTGGCCCGTCGAGGGCACCAAGGCGGAGAAGCGCGCCGAGCGCCAGGTCGCGGCCTGGCTGCTGCTCGGCGGTCTGTCCGGCCTGGCCCTGCTGCTGGTGTTCCTGTTCTGGCCGTGGGAGTACAAGCCTTTCGAGTCCGAGGGTGAGTTCATCTACTCGCTCGCGACGCCGCTGTACGGCCTGACCTTCGGTCTGTCGATCCTGGCGATCGGCATCGGCGCGGTGCTCTTCCAGAAGAAGTTCATCCCCGAAGAGATCTCGATCCAGGACCGCCACGACGGCGCGTCCCCCGAGGTCCACCGCGCCACCGTCGCGGCCAACCTGACCGACGCGCTCGAGGGCTCGACCCTCAAGCGCCGCAAGCTGATCGGCCTGTCGCTCGGCGTCGGCCTGGGTGCGTTCGGCCTGGGTACCGCGGTCGCCTTCATCGGCGGTCTGATCAAGAACCCGTGGAAGCCGGTCGTGCCGACCGCCGACGGTAAGAAGGCCGTCCTGTGGACGTCCGGCTGGACCCCGCGTTTCCACGGCGAGACCATCTACCTGGCCCGGGCCACCGGCCTTCCGGGTGAGTCCCCGTTCGTGAAGATGCGTCCGGAGGACATCGACGCGGGCGGCATGGAGACCGTGTTCCCGTGGCGCGAGTCCGACGGCGACGGCACCACCCTCGAGTCGCACGAGAAGCTGTCCGAGATCGCGCTCGGTGTGCGTAACCCGGTGATGCTCATCCGTATCAAGCCCGAGGACCTGTCCCGCGTGGTCAAGCGCAAGGGCCAGGAGAGCTTCAACTTCGGTGACTTCTTCGCGTACACCAAGGTGTGCTCGCACCTGGGCTGCCCCTCGTCGCTGTACGAGCAGCAGACCTACCGCATCCTGTGCCCCTGCCATCAGTCGCAGTTCGACGCGCTGCACTTCGCGCGGCCGATCTTCGGTCCGGCGGCCCGCGCCCTGGCGCAGCTGCCGATCACGATTGACAAAGAGGGCTACCTGGTCGCCAACGGCGACTTCATCGAACCCGTCGGACCGGCATTCTGGGAGCGCAAATCATGAGTCCCAAGCTCGCTGACATCGCTGCCGCACAAGGCGATGCGATCGACTCGCGGTACCACCCGTCGGCCGCGGTACGCCGGCAGCTGAACAAGGTCTTCCCGACGCACTGGTCCTTCATGCTCGGCGAGATCGCGCTGTACAGCTTCATCGTGTTGCTGCTCACCGGCGTGTACCTGACCCTGTTCTTCGATCCGTCGATGACCGAGGTCGTCTACCACGGCGTCTACCAGCCGCTGCGCGGCGTGCAGATGTCGCGGGCCTACGAGTCGGCCCTGGATATCTCGTTCGAGGTCCGCGGTGGCTTGTTCGTCCGCCAGATTCACCACTGGGCCGCGCTGATGTTCGCCGCGTCGATCATGGTGCACCTGGCGCGCATCTTCTTCACCGGCGCGTTCCGCCGCCCGCGTGAGGCCAACTGGATGATCGGCTCTGTGCTGCTGATCCTGGCCATGTTCGAGGGCTACTTCGGCTACTCGCTGCCCGACGACCTGCTGTCCGGTATCGGTCTGCGCGCCGCGCTGTCCTCGATCACCCTGGGTATCCCGGTCATCGGCACCTGGATGCACTGGGCGCTGTTCGGTGGGGACTTCCCCGGCCACATCATCATCCCGCGCATGTATGCGCTGCACATCCTGCTGATCCCGGGTGTGATCCTGGCTCTGATCGGCGCACACCTCGCGCTGGTGTGGTTCCAGAAGCACACCCAGTTCCCCGGCCCCGGCCGCACCGAGAAGAACGTCGTCGGCGTCCGCGTCATGCCGGTCTTCGCGATCAAGGGTGGCGCGTTCTTCGCCCTGGTCACCGGCATCCTGGGCATCATGGGCGGTCTGCTGCAGATCAACCCCATCTGGGAGCTCGGCCCCTACAAGCCGTCACAGGTGTCGGCCGGTAGCCAGCCCGACTTCTACATGATGTGGACCGAAGGCCTGGCCCGTATCTGGCCGGCCTGGGAGTTCTACCCCTTCGGCCACACCATCCCGGCCGTCATGGGCGTCGCCCTGCTCATGGGCGTGGTGTTCGGTCTGCTGATCGCGTGGCCGTTCCTGGAGAAGAAGTTCACCGGGGACGACGCGCACCACAACCTGCTGCAGCGTCCGCGTGACGTGCCGGTCCGCACCGCCATCGGTGCCATGGCCATCGCGTTCTACATGGTGCTAACCCTGGCCGCGATGAACGACATCATCGCGCTCAAGTTCGACATCTCGCTGAACGCCACCACGTGGATCGGCCGCATCGGCATGGTCGTCCTGCCCGCAGTTGTCTACTACCTCACCTACCGCTGGTGTGTGGGCCTGCAGCGCAGCGACCGCGCGGTGCTCGAGCACGGTATCGAGACCGGCATCATCAAGCGGCTGCCGCACGGCGCGTACGTCGAGCTGCACCAGCCGCTGGGCCCGGTCGACGACCACGGCCACCCGATCCCGCTGGAGTACCAGGGTGCCGCACTGCCCAAGCGCATGAACAAGCTCGGATCGGCCGGCTCGCCCGGTACCGGTAGCTTCCTGTTCGCCGACTCGGCTGCCGAGCAGGCCGCCCTCGCCGACGCGGAGCACGCCGCCGAGCACAAGGCGCTCACCGCGATCAAGGAGTACCAGGACGAGATTTCGCCCAACGGCTCGGGCGGCCACCACTAGTTCCATCTACGAATTCGGCCCGGTCTGGTTCACCAGACCGGGCCGAATTCGTTTTTGAGCCACTCCCCTACCCCACCCCCTTTCTTTGCGTTTGCGCTGAGTCTGCGTTGAGGGCCAGAAAAGTCGAGTGCCCTGCGCCTCGGCGCAGACTCAACGGCGTGCGAACGCCGCCTCGACCCAATTGCTGAACTCACACGCCAGATGCCACCGGTGCTGGGCGATCAGGTATGGCGCAGTGAGCCAAGGGAACTCGACGCACAGCCGGGCGCGGAAGCCGTCGGCCTCATCGCGGAACTCGTGCCGAACACCGCCGATGGCGAGCCCGCCGCCGGTACGTGCCACACCTGACGCTTCGACCGGAAAGGCGTTGCCCCGGGGCGTCACCAGCGGTGACGTGTCGTCGTAGTCGACAAAGAACTGCGTTGCCAGCGGACTGCCGCCAGTCGTCTCGATCACCTCCTGCCGCCCATCCGGGGCGGTGTCGATGAGGAAGTGGTCAGGGTTCGCGGCGATCATGCTGTGGGCGTAGTCGTCGCGCTCGGCGGCGGTGAACCACTCGACGAATGCCGTGGCGCTGCCGCCGGTGACGTACAGGTCGCAGACACTAGTCGCCCGACGCCCGAAGGACAGCTGAGTCGACCCGCGGGCCACGACGCCTGCGAGGCGGATGTCGCGCGCCAGCCGACGACGGATCTCGTCGACGCCCAGACCCAGTTTGGCGTCGGTGAAGGCGGCACGCTGCCGGGCGAGATCGCCGTCGGGGACGAGCAGGCCGATCTTCCGGGCGGCCTTGGGGAGGCGCTCGGCCTCCCAGGCGAGGACCTCGCCACGCGATACGGCACGGCCCGCGATCACGGCGTCGATGGTCAGCTTCTGGTCCGGCACGCGAACACCTCCTACACTAAAGCATCTATGGTTGCTTTTATAGGCTGGGGTGCGGGCCCAGGTCAACAGTCCTGCGAAACTGAACCGGTGCGGGACACCACCACCGGCCCGACCGCAGACCCCCGACCGCGACCAGGCGGCCGGTCGGCGCGCGTCGTGGCCGCCGTCCACGCGGCGACTCTCGAACTCCTGGCCGAACTCGGATACGAGAGCCTGCAACTGTCCGACGTGGCCAAGCGGGCCGAGGTCAACAAGACCACCGTCTACCGCCGATGGCCGACGAAAGCCGCGCTGATCGCCGACCTCCTGACGAGCTTCACGAAGAGCACCGTCGCGACACCGGACACCGGGTCACTACAGGAAGACCTCGAGGCGTTGCTCTCCGACATCGTGACTGCGCTGGCCAACCGGTCCGTCCGGGCCGTGCTCAACGGTGCGCTCGCCGGGGCCGACGACAGCAACGACGTCCGGGCCGCACAGGCCCGATTCTGGGCCGAGCGTTTTCGGCGCAGCGGCGCGATCGTCGAACGCGCGATCACCCGCGGCGAACTCCCGCCCGGCACCGATCCCCGCGCGCTGCTGGAGATGGCCGCCAGCCCCGTCTATTTCCGCGCCTTGTTCACCGTGGACGCGGTGACACCCGAATATCTCGCCGAGACCGCGAGGCGCGCCATTCGCGCCTTCGCCTAGCGCTAAGCGGACCGGGCGTCCTGCGCCGAGGCCTCCAGCACGGCGCGCAGACCGCGCAGGCAGTACCAGGGAATGGCGACCATGGCAGCGGTGGTGACGACGGCGAGCCCGTACAAGATCCAGGCCAGCTCGTCGTGGCGGTCGGCCAGCATGTACGCGCCCAGGAACACGAACAGCGTCGCGCCGCCCATGGCCGTGGCGATCCCGAGCGTGCAGCGCAGCCACAGCTGATCCACCGCCGCTACCGGAAAGCCCAGCAGGCTGGTCGCCGGCGACACCGAATAGCGGCGCACCACGGGATCGTCGAAGGAGCGCAGGGCGCTCTGTGGGACGTCGCCCGCGGGACGACGCTCGTCGGACTCCGACGGCCCGCCCCCGAGCAGCGGCAACGGTGCTGCCCCACCGCGACGGGCGCGCAGCAACAACGGGATGGCGCAGATGATCACCGCGGCGGACACCCCGATGACGGTGTACAGCAGCCACGGCGTGTGCGATGACGTCGCACTCGACGGATGCCGGGTACCGAAGTCCACGAGCGCGACGACAGCCGCCACCCCGGCGCCAAGGGCCGCCAGCCACAGGGCCACACAGCCGCCGAGCAGAAGACGGTCCAACTGTTCGGGGCGGCCGCCGGTCACCCGCGACCGGGTTGAAGTCTCAGCGTTGTACGGCATTTAACAGCTCGTCTGCCAATCATCGTTTGTCTGCGAGGCCAGAGTCTGGCCGTCGCTCGTCACAATCGAACAATTCAGGTGGCTCAGGCGCAGCAGGCTGGACGCCTGGACCGAACCCACGTCGGACATCGAAATCGGGGTCAGCGTGATCATCCACGGGATGTAGACGTTCTGCTGGGTGCGCTGGCGTCCCGCGGCGTCGGTGTACGTCACCGAAATACGGTCCAGCGGCGCCTTCGTGCCCCAAATCCGGTACGTGACATAGCGCGGTCCGGTCGGCGGCGCCGACGTCGTTGCCGGCGGCGCGGCCGCAGGCGTGGTGGGCGGCGGAGGCGGCGGCGGTTCTTCCGACGTCGGCGGCGGCTGCGTCACCGTCACCGTCGACGGAGGCGGCGGGGGTGGTGGCGGCGGAGGCGGCGCCTCGGTCGTCGTGGGCGGAGGCGGCGGCGTGGTCGTGGTTGTGAACTCGTCCTGGAACGGCGGCGCCGACGTGGTGCTCGTCGACGGCGTCGCCACGTTCTCCGAGCTCGTATTGCGGGTCACCAGGATCGCGACGGACGCCACCAACGAAATCGCTGCGATGATCGCCACGACACCGACGACCCACGGCCACCGCGGCGGCGGCGCGTCATCGGCGTCGGATTTGGCCTCGTAGCTGTCGTAGTCATACAGCGCCGGCTCCGGCGGCACGTACGGCGCGATCGTGAAGTGCTCGGACTCGGGCGCAGAGTAGGCCTGCGAATAGATCTCGGTTTCGCCGGTGCCTTCACCGACGCCCGATGACTCCCGGGCCGCATCATCCGAGCCCGGGGAATGTGACCCGCTCACGTACGCCTATCCCTCTCGACCACTATGTCGCCACAGCTACGGAATACCGCGCTTCGGCAGACATTACCCAACATGGGCCTGGCATGGCCGTACCGGACGGCGCCAGAGGACCATCTGACATACGGTTGTGACCTGACCGCGGAGCGATCAGGTCACAGGGGCCGTAGCTGTCAGTGCTTCTCGGGGCCGGTGTAGTACTCGAACACCAGGCCGGCGACGGTGGCCAGCACGAAGCAGACGCCGGTGAAGATCAGCCAGGGCAGCCACAGGGCGATACCGACCGCGGTGGTGGAGGCCGACAGCGCGATCAGCAACGGCCACCAGCTGTGCGGGCTGAAGAAGCCCAGCTCGCCGGCACCGTCGGAGACCTCGGCGTCTTCGTAGTCCTCGGGCCGGGTGTCGAGACGACGGGCCACGAACCGGAAGAACGTGCCGATGATCAGCGACAGACCGGTGGTCAGCACCAGTGCGGTGGTGCCGGCCCACTCGATGCCACCGTTCGCATACAGCGCGGTGAGCGTGCCGTAGCCGACGGTCGCCAGGGCGAAGAAGGCGGTCAGAATCTCGAAAAGTCGGGCTTCGATATGCATTGCGTATCCCCTACTTGCTCGCCTGAGCCGGCGAACCGACCTGCTCGCCGCGGCGAGAGTCGAACGGATGGGTCGTCTGGGCCACCGGCGGCAGACCGATCGACACCAGGGCGTCGGCGTTCGTCGCCTTCGGGTGATCGATGCGGTACTGCAGGTAAGCCTTGAACTGCTCCGGCTCCACGACGCGCACCTCGAAGTTCATCATCGAGTGGTAGGTGCCGCACATCTCGGTGCAGCGGCCGACGAACGGACCGGTCTTCTCGATCTCGGTGACCTGGAAGATGTTGTCCGAGTGGTTGGCCTGCGGGTTCGGGATCACGTCGCGCTTGAACAGGAACTCCGGCACCCAGAAGCCGTGGATCACGTCAGCCGAGGAGATCTGGAACTCGATGCGCTTGCCCTTCGGCAGCACCAGGATCGGAATCTCGGTGCTGGAACCGATGGTCTCGACCTTGTCGAAGTTGAGGTAGCTGCGGTCCTGGGGGTTGATACCGCGGATCGGGCCGACCTTCTCCTCGCCGTGCTCGTCCTTGCCCTCGGGCTTGGACGTCATGGCTTCCTTGCGGGCGGCGTCGGCGCCGTCGTAAGAGAAGGTGTTGTCCTTGAAGGCCACCTTCTGGTAGCCGAACTTCCAGTTCCACTGGAAGGCGGTGACGTCGATGGTGACCTCAGCGGGCTTGCTGTGGTCCATCATCTTCTCCTGCACCACGACGGTGAAGTAGAAAAGCACCGAGATGATGAGGAACGGCACGACGGTCAGCACCAGTTCCAGCGGCATGTTGTAGCCGAACTGGCGAGGCAGCTCCGTGTCGGTCTTCTTCTTGCGGTGGAACGCCATTGCCCAGAAGATCAGCGCCCACACAATGGCGCCGACGACGAACGAGGCGATGACCGACCAGACCCACAGGTCACGGTTTGCATGGGCTTCGGGGGTAATACCCTCCGGCCAGCCCAAGCCGAATACGGTCTGCCAGCTGCATCCGCTGAGCAGCAGCGTCGACGCGCCGAGAATGGCGGACAACGCCACCAAACGGAGCCCGCGAGCGGTCACGTTGAGGCCCTCCTAGAGGTCGGTCAAGCCGGTCGAATACTACGCAGCGTAGACCACACCCGCAGGGCCGAGCGAAGCGACCGGCCAATCGGCACTGCCAGTTCTGAGTTCACCTGCCTGAACAGGCATACTGGCGCCGTGTGCGGACTGCTGGCCTACTTGGCCGACCCTCTTGCCGACCCTTCCCCTGACCTGGTGAACGCGGTTTCGGATGCCACGCATCCGATGCGTCACCGGGGTCCGGACGAGTCGGGCGCCTGGGCGGACGACACAAGCGGACACCACGCCGAGGCAAATCCCAGCGGCTCGGCCGCTGTCGTCTTCGGCTTCAATCGCCTCTCCATCATCGACATCGCCCACAGCCATCAGCCGCTGCGCTGGGGCCCGCCGGAGTCGCCGAACCGGTACGCGCTGGTGTTCAACGGCGAGATCTACAACTACCTGGAACTGCGCGCGGAGCTCCGCGACGAGTTCGGCGCGGAGTTCGCCACCGAGGGCGACAGCGAGGCCATCGTCGCCGCCTACCACTACTGGGGCACCGCGGCGCTGAACCGCCTGCGTGGCATGTTCGCCTTCGCACTTTGGGACACCGAGACCCGCGAGTTGTTCTGCGCGCGTGACCCGTTCGGCATCAAGCCGCTGTACCTCGCGACGGGCCCCGGCGGCACCATCGTGGGCAGCGAGAAGAAGTGCATCCTCGATCTGGCGGCCCGCGCCGGCATCGATCTGAGTATCGACGAGCGTGCCGTCCAGCACTACACGGTGCTGCAGTACGTGCCCGAACCCGAGACGCTGCAGCGCGGGATCCGTCGCCTGGAGTCGGGCAGTTACGCCCGGATCCGCCCCGGCCAGCAGCCCGAGGTCACGCGCTACTTCAAGCCGAAGTTCGCCGCCGTGCCATTTGTCACAGGCCAGGAGCAGGCCCGGTACGACGAGATCACCGCGGTTCTGGAGGATTCGGTCGCCAAGCACATGCGGGCCGACGTCACCGTCGGCGCGTTCCTGTCCGGCGGCATCGACTCCACCGCGATCGCCGCGCTGGCGATGCGCCACAACCCCAAGCTCATCACGTTCACCACCGGCTTTGAGCGCGAAGGCTTTTCGGAGGTCGACGTGGCCGTCGCCTCCGCGGAGGCCATCGGCGCCCGGCACGTGACCAAGGTGGTCAGCCAGGCCGAGTTCGTCGCGGCGCTGCCCGAGATCGTCTGGTACCTCGACGAGCCCGTCGCCGACCCGGCGCTGGTGCCGCTGTTCTTCATCGCCCGCGAAGCCCGCAAGCACGTCAAGGTGGTGCTCTCGGGCGAGGGCGCCGACGAGTTGTTCGGCGGCTACACCATCTACCGGGAACCGTTGTCGCTCAAGGCGTTTGATCGCGTCCCTCGCGGACTGCGGCGCGGGCTCGGCAAGGCGTCCAAGTCCTTGCCGGACGGTATGCGCGGCAAGAGCCTGCTGCATCGCGGGTCGCTGACGCTCGAGGAGCGTTATTACGGCAATGCCCGCAGCTTCTCCGACGAGCAGCTGCAGACGACGCTGGCCCAGTTCGATCCGGAGTGGACCCACACCGATGTGACGGCGCCGATTTACGCCGAGTCGGCCGGCTGGGACCCGGTGGCCCGCATGCAGCACCTGGATCTGTTCACCTGGCTGCGCGGCGACATCCTGGTCAAGGCCGACAAGATGACCATGGCCAACTCCCTCGAACTGCGGGTGCCGTTCCTGGATCCCGAGGTGTTCGCGGTCGCGTCCAAGCTGCCGTACGACGAGAAGATCACCCGGACCACGACCAAGTACGCGCTGCGCCGGGCCCTCGAACCCATCGTGCCCGCCCATGTGCTGCACCGCGCGAAGCTGGGCTTCCCGGTGCCGATCCGGCACTGGTTGCGTTCCGGTGAGCTGCTGGAGTGGGCTTACGCGACGGTCAACGCGTCGCAGGCCGGGCACCTGATCGATCTGGATGCCGTGCGGCAGATGCTCGAAGAGCACCGCAACGGCGTCAGTGATCACAGCCGCCGGCTGTGGACGGTGCTGATCTTCATGCTGTGGCACGCCATCTTCATCGAGGGCAGCGTCACACCGCAGATCAGCGAGCCCGTCTACCCCGTCGAACTCTGACCTGCCGCACACGAAAGTGCGGGAACTGACCGTGAATTCGAACTAACGGCTGTTTCCCGCACTCTCGGCGGTGATCAACCCAGCGCCGCGGTGATCTCGTCGGCAGCGTCAGCCCCGAACGCGGCCGCGAGGCGCGGCAGCGCGGTGGCCTTGTCCCAGGTCCACTCCTGCGGACCCGGCGCCTCCAGGACCAGGGTGGCGACGAGCGAGGCCAGCTGAGCGGCCCGCTCCAGGCTCAGGCCGGCGCCGCGGCCGGTGAGGAAGCCCGCGCGGAACGCGTCACCGATACCGGTCGGGTCGACCTTCTCGTTCTCGGGCACCACGTCGACGTGGACGAACGTGCCGTCACGGCCGACGATGTCGACGCCCTTCTCCCCCAGCGTGGTGACACGCAGCTCGATCTGGCTCATCACGTCGGCCTCGGACCAGCCGGACTTCTGCAGCAGCAGGTCCCACTCATAGTCGTTGGTGAACAGGTAGGCGGCGCCGTCGATGAGGCGACGGATCTCCTCGCCGGACAGCCGGGCCAGCTGCTGGCTGGGGTCCGCGGCGAACACCAGACCGAGCTTCCGGCATTCCTCGGTGTGCAGGAACATGGCCTCGGGATCGTTGGCGCCGATGATCACGAGCTCGGGTTCGCCCTGGGCCGCGACGAGATCGGCCAGCTTGATGTTGCGCGCCTCGGACATCGCACCGGGATAGAACGACGCCAGCTGCGCCATGTCCTCGTCGGTGGTGCAAACAAATCGCGCGGTGTAGGCCGAGTCGGACACCAGCACCTGCGAGCAGTCGACGCCGTGCGACGTCAGCCAGCCGCGGTAGTCGTCGAAGTCCTTCCCCACCGCGCCGACCAGCGTCGGGCTACCGCCCAGGACGCCGATGGCGTAGGCGATGTTGCCCGCGACGCCACCGCGGTGCACCACCAGGTCGTCGACCAGGAAGCTCAGCGACACCTTCTGCAGGTGTTCGGCCAGCAACTGCTCGGCGAATCGGCCGGGGAAACGCATCAAATGGTCGGTCGCGATCGATCCGGTCACGGCAATGGTCATTCGGCGAGCTTACCCAGGCTGACGCCCCGGTCTGCCTGCGCGGGGTGCGCTAGCCTGTGGTCAATATGGACGGCGCATATCCGTACCCGGAATCGATCCCCCCGCAGCCGGGTCCGGGGAACCCCACTTTTGGAGCCCCTTACACCGGCCCTCCACCGGCCTACCCGACGACGCTGCCGCCGGCGGTGCCCTACCCGTCGAGCGGCGGTAACAACAAGAAGCGCATTCTGCTGGTCGTCGGCGCCGTGGTCGCAGTTGTCGCGGTGATCGGCGGCATCATCTTCGCGGTCCGCAGCACCAGCGCCCCCGGACTGACCGACGCCTCTGCCAAGTCCGTGATCCAGGACTATCTGAACGCCCTGCTGAAGCAGGACAAGCAGACCGTGGCGAGACACGCGCTGTGCGGCCTGTATGACGGCATCAAGGACCACGCCACGGATTACACCGTGGCGAATCTGGCCAGTGATGCGTTCCGCAAGCAGTTCGGTCAGGCCGAGGTGACGTCGATCGACAAGATCGTGATGCTGTCACCGAATCAGGCGCAGGTGCTGTTCACCATGAAGGTGGCGCCGTCGGGGCGGCTGCCGCGCGGTCCGGGGACGAAGCCCGCGTCGAACAACACTGAATTCCAGGCCGTCGCGCAGCTGCTTGTGCAGCCGCGCGAGACCTTGGTCTGCTCGTACCTGCCGCGTCCGGCGGACTCCCTGTAGGAGGCCGCCGGACCAGCACGGTCCGGTTAGATCAGTTGAACGAATCGCCGCAGGCGCAGGAGCCGGTGGCGTTCGGGTTATCGATGGTGAAGCCCTGCTTCTCGATGGTGTCGACGAAGTCGATGGTCGCGCCCTGCACGTACGGGGCACTCATGCGGTCGACGGTGAGGTTAACGCCACCGACGTTGGTCGTGAGGTCACCGTCGAGGGTGCGGTCATCGAAAAACAGGTTGTAACGCAGGCCGGCGCAGCCGCCCGGTTGCACGGCGATACGCAGCGCGAGGTCGTCACGGCCTTCCTGATCCAGCAGGGCCTTGGCCTTGGCGGCCGCCGCGTCCGACAAGATCACGCCGTGGGTCTCGGTCGAGGTACCGGTGGTGGTCGCGTCCTCAACAGTCATTGCATCTCCCTGGTACACACTCGATTGCCTGGCACTATCCAGGCACCATCAACGGTACCTTGTCCGGCCGTTATTCCCGAGTTCAGCGGCGACAGCCGTAGCCAATCCGGTCAGCTGGTTGGCCGCGTCGCTGATGGCCAGCTCGACCGAACCGGCGTGGTCGGTGAGCGAATGAGCGGCCGCGACCCCGGCGCCGGCCAGCGTGGACGCCTCCAGCGTCACCTGCCCGGCCAGGACCAGGACGGGCGCGTTGTGCGCCTGGGCCCCCGCGGCGAGGGCGCTGATCACCTTGCCGTGCAGCGACTGGTCGTCGAACCGGCCCTCGCCGGTGACGACCAGGTCGGCGGCGGCGAGGTCGTCGGCCAGCCCGGTGTGGGCGGCGATCACCGTCGCGCCGGATTCCCGTCGTCCACCAAGCGCAAGCAGCGCCGCCCCCAGGCCGCCCGCTGCGCCGGCTCCCGGTTCGGCGGCGACGTCCCGGCCGGCCACCGACTCGAGTTCATGGGCCCACGCCGTGAGCCGCTGCTCCAGTAGCTCCACCGTCGCGGGGTCGGCCCCTTTCTGGGGACCGAACACCGCGGCGGCACCCATGAGTCCCAGCAGCGGGTGCTCGACGTCCGAGGCGACGATCAGATCGATCTCGGCGAGCTTGCGGCGGGCGGACGGCAGCCCGCCCAGCGCCTCGACGAGCCCACGGCCACCGTCGGTGCAGGAACTGCCGCCGAGACCCACGACCACCCGCTGTGCCCCGGCCGCGAGCGCGGCGGCCACCAGTTGCCCCACCCCGTAACTGGTGGCGCCCAGTGCGGTCCGAACCGTGGGCGGGCCCCCGAGCAGCGCCAGTCCGCAGGCCTGCGCGCACTCGATGTACGCGGTGTCCTCGTGCCGGACCCAGTGCGCCGTGACGTCGCGATCCAGCGGTCCGCGCACCGTGGCGGTCTGCAGACCGCCCAGCCGCTCGGCCAGGACGTCGATGAAGCCGGGACCACCGTCGGACTGCGGGGCGAGCACCAGGGTGTCGTCCGGCCGCGCGGCGGCCCAGCCCGCGGCGATCGCCGCCGCGGCCTGCACCGCGGTGAGGCTGTCGCCGTAACAGTCGGGGGCGACGAGGACTCTCATCGGAGCAGGTTAAGCCGCCGACGGCTCGGGTGCATGACGGCCGGCCAGGGCCACCGAAGTAACCTGACAGCGTGAATCTGCTGGGCCGTAAGAAGGACAACGCCGACTCCGGAGACGAAGGCAGCAACGCCGACGACGTCACCGTGAGCGGTAACTCGGACGTCGATGCCGCCGCGGCGCGTACCACCGCGCCCAAGGGGCGCCCGACACCCAAGCAGAGCGCGGCCGCGCGCAAGCGCGGTCCGGTGGCCCCCGCACCGATGACGACGGCCGAGGCGCGCAAGCGGCGCAAGGAGCTGCGCAACTCCCAGACCAAGGAAGAGCGCAAGGCAGAACGGCAGGTACGCCGGGCCGACATGGACTCGCGGCGCGCCAAGATGATGGCCGGCGACGAGGCCTACCTGCTGCCCCGCGACAAGGGCCCGGTGAAGCGCTACGTACGCGACCTCGTCGATTCCCGGCGCAACGTGCTGGGCCTGTTCATGCCGTCGGCGCTGGCGCTGGTGTTCTTCATGATGGCGCTGCCGCCGGTACAGACCCAGGGCCTGCTGTCGGTCGCGATGCTGGGCCTGATGGTGATCATGGCGGTCGACGGTGTCCTGCTCAGCCGCCGCATCAACAAGCGGGTTGACGCGAAGTTCCCCGGAAACACCGAAAGCGGTTGGAAGCTGGGCTTTTACGCGTCCAGCCGGGCTTCGCAGCTGCGCCGGATGCGAGTGCCGAAGCCGCAGGTCAACCGCGGGGACAAGGTCGACTGAGCCCGGTGCGCACCCTGGTGCTCGGCGGCATCCGGTCGGGAAAGTCGCAGTGGGCCGAGGATTGGATCGGCCGTGCGGCCGGTCCCAGCGGACCGGTGCGCTACGTCGCGACCGGGACCGCGGTCGACGACGCCGACTTCGCGGCCCGGGTCTCGGCCCATCGGAACCGCCGGCCGTCACACTGGTCGACGGTCGAATCCGCCGACGTGGCAAGCACTTTGCCGGCTTCCGGTGACGCCACCATGGTCGATGACATCGGCGGGTGGCTCGTCGCCACGATGGACCGGCGCGCCGCCTGGACCGGCGGCTCGATCCAGGCCGAGGTCGACGAATTGGCCGCGGCGGTCAGCGAATTCACCGCGCCGCTGGCGCTGGTGAGCCCGGAGGTCGGCCTCACCGTCGTCCCCGCCACGGAATCAGGCCGCCGTTTCACCGATGAACTGGGCTCGCTCAACCAGCGCCTGGCCGCGGTCTGCGACCGCGTGGTGCTGGTGGTGGCCGGCCAGCCTCTCACCGTCAAGGAGCCCCGATGAGCGATCCCCGCGCCCAATTTCCCGACCTCACCAAGCCGGATGCCGATATCCGGGAGGCGGCCCTCGCGCGCCAGAACACCCTGACCAAGCCGCCGGGCTCGCTGGGCCGCCTCGAGGAACTGTCGGTCTGGGTCTCGGCGTGCCAAGGCGTCTGTCCGCCAAAGCAATTCGAGCGCGCCCGCATCGTGGTGTTCGCCGGCGACCACGGGGTGACGGCGTCCGGGGTTTCCGCGTTCCCGTCCGAGGTCACCGCGCAGATGGTGGCGAACTTCGACGCCGGCGGCGCGGCCATCAACGTGCTGGCCGAGGTGGCCGGCGCGACTGTGCGCGTGGCCGATATCGCGGTCGACGGCGAGGCCCACTCCCCTGCGATCGGCGCCCACAAGGTGCGACGCAGCAGCGGCAACATCGCCGTCGGGGACGCCCTGTCGACCGATGAGGCTGTCGCGGCGATCGCGGCCGGCCGCACCATTGCCGACCAGGAGGTCGACGCCGGCGCGGACCTGCTGATCGCAGGCGACATGGGGATCGGGAACACCACTCCGGCAACGACTCTGGTCGCCGCCCTGACCGCGTCCGAACCCGTTGCCGTGGTGGGCCGCGGCACCGGTGTCGACGACGAGGGCTGGGCCCGCAAGACCGCCGCCATCCGTGACGCATTGTTCCGCGCCCGCCACGTCAAGGCCGATCCGGTTGCGCTGCTTGCCGTTTGCGGTGGCGCGGACCTGGCCGCCATGGCCGGCTTCCTGGCTCAGGCCGCCCTGCGGCGCACCCCGGTGCTGCTCGATGGCGTGGTGGTGACGGCCGCGGCGCTGGTCGCCGACCGGCTGGCGCCGGGCGCGAAGGCCTGGTGGCAGGCCGGCCACCTGTCGACCGAGCCCGCTCACGCGGTGGCGCTGCAGCGCCTGCAGCTGACCCCGATCCTGGACCTCGGCATGCGCCTGGGCGAGGGCAGCGGGGCGGCAGTGGCGCTGCCGGTACTGCGGGCCGCGGTGGCGACGCTGACGTCCATGGCCACGTTCGGTGAGGCGAACGTCACCGACAAGCCGGCCGACTGACAATTGTGATCGGTTCCCTGGCTTCGGCTTTCGCGTTCAGCACCGTCCTTCCGGTGCGGAGTAACAAGCCGTTCGGCCGGGGCACTCTGACCGCGCTGCCGGTGGTGGGTGTCGTCCTCGGCGGCGTTGCCGCAGCCGTCGTGTGGGGCGCCGGGCACGTGTTTGTCACCGGCCCGCTGACCGGGCTGCTCGCGGTCGCGGTACTGCTCCTGCTGACCCGCGGCCTGCACATCGACGGTCTGTCCGACACCGTCGACGGCCTCGGCTGTTACGGGCCACCCGAACGGGCCCTGGCCGTCATGCGCGGCGGCACCGCGGGACCGTTCGGCGTGGCCGCGATCGTCGTGACGATCGGCGTGCAGAGCATGACGTTCGCCGCGGTGAGCCCAGTGGCAGTCGTCGTCGCCGTCACCGCGGGCCGAGTCGCCGCTCTCACCGCCTGCCGTACCTCGGTTCCGGCCGCGCCCGGCAGCACGCTGGGCGCGCTGGTTGCCGGTAGTCAGCCGGCGTGGGTCGTCGTGGCGTGGACGGTGGCCGTGGCCGCCGCGTCGGCTTGGGCGACGCCGCGGTTGTGGCAGGGGCCGGTCGTCGTGCTCGTGGCACTGGGCATCGTCGCGCTACTGGTCGTGCACTGTGTCCGCCGGTTCGGCGGCATCACCGGCGACGTACTGGGAGCCGCCGTCGAAGTGACGACGTCGCTGACCGCGTTGGGACTCGCCGCTCACTTCTAGCCCCCGAACGTGAAGAAGATCGCGAGATTTCGGGGAAATCTCGCGATCTTCTTCACGTTGGACGTGGGTTATCCCAGGCGGGTCATCCAGTTGTGGGTGTCGGCGAAGGTGCCGCGCTGAATACCCGTCAGAGTGTCGCGCAGCGCCATGGTGACCTCACCGGGCTGGCCGTCGCCGATGGTGAACTCGCCGGCCGATTCGCCATGGCCGTACTTCACGTGCGCCACCGGGGTGATGACGGCCGCGGTGCCGCAGGCGAACACCTCGGTGATCTCCCCCGCGGCGGCGCCCTTCTGCCACTCGTCGATGTCGATTTTGCGTTCCTCGACGGCGAAGCCGGCGTCAACCGCCAACTGCAGCAACGAATCCCGCGTGATGCCGGGCAGCAGCGAACCGGACAGCTCCGGAGTGACGAGCCGCGCCGAACCACCGCTGCCGAACACGAAGAACAGGTTCATGCCACCCATCTCTTCGACGTACCGGCGCTCGATGGCGTCCAGCCAGACCACCTGGTCGCAGCCCATCTCGGCGGCCTGCGCCTGCGCGAGCAGCGAGGCGGCGTAGTTGCCGCCGAACTTGGCCGCACCCGTGCCACCCGGGCTGGCCCGCACGTACTCGGTGGACAGGTACACCGACACGGGCTTGATGCCGCCCTTGAAGTAGGCGCCGGCCGGGGAGCCGATCACCAGGTAGCGGTACTCGTTGGCGGGCCGCACGCCCAGGCCCGGCTCGGTGGCGATGATGAACGGCCGCAGGTACAGCGACGCCTCACCACCGGCGGCCGGCACCCACTCGTTGTCGACGGCGATCAGCTGGCGCAGCGACTCGACAAAGACGTCCTCGGGCAATTCCGGGATGGCCAGTCGCCGGCACGACGACTGCAGCCGGGCGGCGTTGGCTTCCGGGCGGAACGACACGATCGAATTGTCGTTCCAGCGGTAGGCCTTCAGCCCTTCGAAGACTTCCTGCGCGTAGTGCAGGACGATCGCCGACGGATCGAGCTCGATGGGCCCGTACTCGGTGACCCGGGCGTCGTGCCAGCCGCGGTCGGCGTCGTAGTCGATCGACACCATGTGGTCGGTGTGAAACCGCCCGAATCCGGGGTCCGCCAGAACCTGCGCCCTTACCTCGTCGCTCGCTGGGTTGCTCGCGCGCGAAACGGTGAATTCGAGGGGGCCATCGGTCATATGCCGATTGTATCGCCCGTGGCTATCACGTTTTCCCGTCGCTCCGGCCGCGTCTCGCCGCTACCGCGTCTTCGCCTCCACGAACGGCGGCGCGACGACCTCACACTCGAGCGCCCGCCCGCGGACGTCGACAGTCACCCGCGCACCGTCGGCGATGTCGGCCGCGGTGTCGAGCAACGCCAGCGCGATGCCGACCTTGAGACTCGGCGAGAAGGTGCCCGACGTGGTGATGCCGACCGGCTTGTCGCCATCGAGAACCGTGAGGTCGGCCCGCAGCACGCCACGTCCGACGGCTTTGAGACCGCGCAGCGTCCGCTTGGGTCCGGCAGCCTTCTCCGCGAGCAGCGCGTAGCGGCCCCAGAAGGCATCCTTCTTCCAGCCGATGGCCCAGCCACAGCGGGCCTGCAGCGGCGAAATGTCGAGCGACAGTTCATGCCCGTGCAGCGGGTAGCCCATCTCGGTGCGCAGCGTGTCGCGCGAACCCAGCCCGGCGAGCTCACCGCCGGCGGCCTTCACCGCGTCGACGAGCGCGTCGAACACCACACCCGCGCGGTCCCACTCGGGCAGCAGTTCGTAGCCGTGCTCGCCGGTGTAGCCGGTGCGGCACACCCGGACCGGCACCCCGTCGTACTCGGCGTCCGCGTACCCCATGTAGTCCATGTCGGTCGGCAGCCCGAGTGCGGTGAGCACCTCGGTGGATTTCGGCCCCTGCACCGCCAGCACGGCGTAGGAGCGGTGCTCGTCGGTGATGGTCAGTTCCGGCGGGGCGAGGCGCTGCAGCTCGGCGACAACGGCGGCGGTGTTGGCCGCGTTGGGCACCAGGAAGATCTCGTCGTCGGAGACGTAGTAGGCGATGAGGTCATCAATGACACCGGCTACGCCGTCAACTTCCTTGCAGCACAAGGTGTATTGCGCCTTGCCCGGGCCGATTCGGCGCAGGTCGTTGGTGAAGGCGGAGTTGACGAACTCGGCGGCGCCGGGGCCACGAACCAGGGCCTTGCCGAGGTGGCTGACGTCGAACAGGCCGACGGTTTCGCGGGTGGCGTTGTGCTCGGCGACGGTGCCGGCGTACGACACCGGCATCAACCAGCCCCCGAATTCGGCGAAACTCGCCCCGAGTTCGCGGTGACGGTCTTCCAGCGGGCCCTGCAACAGTTCGCTCACGGCCAGTCAGCCTAGTGCTTGCGCCTCGGATCGCCGTCAGTATGTGGCTGCGATCCGAGGCGTTGTCGACGGTCGGATCGCCCCGCCGCGCCCCGGTAGCTGGCAGACTCGTTTCGTGGTCGATTTCGACGCGTTGGAGGCGGCGGGCATCGCTGATGCGCGCCGGCGCGCGCCGCTCATCGAGTACCTGGACAGCCTGGGATTCACCACGGACGAGATGGTCGCGGCCGAGCGTCAGGGCCGGCTGTTCGGATTGGCCGGCGACGTCGTGCAGTGGTCGGGGCAACCCAGCCACAGCCTGGCCGGCGCCGCCGATGCGCTCGGATTGCCGCTGACCGACGTCGAACAGGCCTGGGCGGTGCTGGGCCTGACGGTCACCGACGCGAACACGCCGATGCTCACCGACAACGACATCGAGGCGTTACGCACTTGGGCCGATCTGCGGGCCGCGATCGGCGACGACGCCGCCCGCGGCTTCCTCCGGGTGATCGGTGCCAGCGTGGCGCGGATGGCCGAGGCGCTGGCGTCGATGAGCCGCGCCGGTCTGCCCGAGCTCGACCTGGCCCACAGCCACGACGAACTCGTCACGGCGCAGGCCTATCGGACGGCGGCCAGCTTCATTCCGCGCATCGGCGGCATGATCGACTCCTTCCACCGCCACCATTTAATCGCTGCCCGAACGTATTTCGACGCCGTCGTCCACCACGAGTCATCAACCGTGGACTGCGGTGTCGGGTTTGCCGACCTGTCCAATTTCACGCGACTCACGCAGCGGCTGACCCCGGCCGATCTGACCAGTCTCCTCAATGAGTTCCACGCCATCACCAACGATGTGGTGCACGCCGACGGCGGCCGGGTGGTCAAGTTCATCGGAGATGCGGTGATGTGGGTCAGCGCGACACCGGAATCGCTGGCGCGGGTCGCGCTCGACCTGGTGCACCACCCGCGGCCGAAGATGGCGCACATCAGTGTGCGGGCCGGCCTGAGCTTCGGGTCGGTGGTGGCCACCGGTGGCGACTACTTCGGCAATCCGGTGAATCTGGCGGCCCGACTGGTGGCCGCGGCCGAACCCGGGCAGATTCTGCTGGCCGCACCCTGGTACGACATGCCGGGCAAATGGCCGGTCGCGCCGCGGGAGCCGTTGGTGCTCAAGGGCTTCAACGCCCCGGTGACTGCCTTCGAGGTGTGCCCCGAGGCTGAGCGGGCAGCCCGAGAGGCACAGTGACTAGGGTGGGTCCGGTGAGCAGCGCACCCGGTTACCAGTCCCCCGCCGTCACCGTGGCATCGGTCCTGCCGTCCGATCTGGACGCCGCGGTGCTGATCGTGCCGGTCGTCACCGGCGAGAACGACGAGGCCGCGGTCCTGGCCAACCCGTTCCTGGACGCCGAGGCCACCGGCGAGATCGAGGTGGCCCTGAAGTCTCTCGGCGCGAAGGGCTCGACCGAGCAGCTGACCCGTGTGCTGGTCCCGTCGCTGCCGGTGGCCAGCGTCCTGGCGGTCGGACTCGGCAAGGACCGCGACGAGTGGCCGGCCGACGTCGTCCGGCGCGCCGCCGGCGTGGCGGCCCGCTCGCTCAACGGGACCGAGACCGTGGTGACGACGCTGTCCGAGCTGGATGTGGCGGCCGCGGTCGAGGGCCTGATCCTGGGCGCCTACCGATTCAGTGAATTCCGCAGCGCGAAGACCGCTCCGAAGGAGGCGGGCCTGACGGCGCTCACCGTGCTGTCCACCGCCGACGACGCCGAGACCGCCGCCGCCCGTGGCGTCGACGTGGCCACGGCGGTCGCCACGGCCCGCGACCTCGTCAACACCCCGCCGAGCCACCTCTACCCCGGCGAATTCGCCAAGCGCGCAAAGGCTTTGGGCAAGTCGGCCGGCCTCGAGGTCGAGGTGCTGGGCAAGAAGGAACTCGAGGACGCGGGATTCGGCGGCATCGTGGGCGTCGGCAAGGGCTCGTCCCGCGGGCCCCGCCTCGTGCGGCTGACCTACCGGTCCGGCAAGAAGGACGCCAAGAAGGTGGCGCTCGTGGGCAAGGGCATCACCTTCGACACCGGCGGCATCTCGATCAAGCCGGCCGCGAACATGCACCACATGACCTCCGACATGGGCGGCGCGGCGGCCGTCATCGCCACCGTCGTGCTGGCGGCCCGCCAGAAACTGGCGGTCGACGTCACCGCGACCGTCCCCATGGCCGAGAACATGCCGTCATCGACGGCGCAGCGGCCCGGCGACGTGCTGACGCAGTACGGCGGCACCACCATCGAGGTGCTCAACACCGACGCCGAGGGCCGGCTGATCCTGGCCGACGCCATCGTCCGCGCCTGCGAGGACAACCCCGACTACCTGATCGAGACGTCGACGCTCACGGGCGCGCAACTCGTGGCGCTCGGCGCGCGCACTCCCGGCGTCATGGGCAGCGATGAATTCCGCGACCGGGTGGCCGCGCTGTCGCAGGAGGTCGGCGAGAACGCCTGGGCAATGCCCCTGCCCGAGGAACTCAAGGACGATCTGAAGTCGACGGTCGCCGACCTCGCGAACGTCAGCGGCGCGCGCAACGCGGGCATGCTCGTGGCCGGGGTCTACCTGCGCGAATTCGTCGCGGACGGCGTGCAGTGGGCGCACCTCGACGTCGCGGGCCCGGCGTACAACACCGGGGGCCCCTGGGGCTACACCGGCAAGGGCGGTACCGGCGTGCCGACGCGGACCATGTTCGCCGTGCTGGAGGACATCGCTGCCAACGGGTAGCTAACTCGCCCTGCCCCCGACCTGAGCCAGTTGCAGCTCCTGCGCCGGCTCGGCGCCGGCCACATGCTCGGCGAGTTCGCGGGCGGCGGTGGCAAGCAGCTCCGGATGCGACATCGGCGACCAATGCCCCGAATCGATGTCCCGGCGCCACAGCTGCGAGACCCATTGGGGCGTCTCGTCGTACAGGTGCGGGCGCACGAACTGGTCGCGACGGTTGACGATCACCTGCACGGGCACGTTGACGTAGTGGTCACGCCGGCCCGTGAACAGGGTGCGCCAGTAGTTGGCCGGGTACACCTTGAGGCTGTTCGCGGCATCCGTCGCAAAGGTGTCCGAATGCCGAATCTGGTTGTCGGACATGCCATCCAGCCACTTCAGCATCAGCGGAATGATGGTCGGCACCGTCGCCCGGACCAGCCCCCGAGCCACCAGCGGAATCGAGAAGAACCCTTGGTAGGTCAGCCGCAGGAACTGCGACACCGAGTGCAGGAATCGCACCGGCTGATGCGGGCGCTTGAGGCCGTCCATGATGAAGCGGCGGATGTGGTCGGCGCTCGGCCCCGAGGTCGAGGTGAACGACGCGACGCGGTCCACCGACTCCGGCCGCGAGAGGTACTCCCAGATGCCGACCGAGCCCCAGTCGTGGGCCAGCACGTGAACCTTCCGGCCGGGCGCCAGCGCGGCGATGACGGCGGCGAAGTCGTCGGCGTAATGCGCCATGGTGTACGACGAAACCTTTTTGGGCACACCGGAATTGCGCGAGCCGCGGTTGTCGTAGCGGATCACCCGGTAGGTGTCGGCGAGGTGGGGCACCGTCGCGTCCCACATGTCGTGTGAGTCGGGCCAGCCGTGCACCAGCACCATCACCGGGCCGTCCGGATTTCCCCCTTCGTAGGTCGCGATTCGCGTCCCGTCAGCACTGTCCACAAACCGCATCGCCACACCCTGCCTGACCCCAAATTATCCCGTACCGCCGGTACTGGTTCGGAAGCGACAGTAACCTGCTCAGAGGTGGTGTCAAGACCGCAAGACAAAGTCCCCAGCCCGCCACACTTTGCCGCCACCGGCATGACAGGATGGGGCCCGAGACATTCGAAGTGACGAGCGACTTTTCGAGGAGTCAACGTAATGGCCATCTCCGTCCAGATGCCCGCACTCGGTGAGAGCGTTACCGAGGGGACCGTCACTCGATGGCTCAAGCAGGAGGGCGACACCGTCGCGGTCGACGAGCCCCTGCTCGAGGTGTCCACCGACAAGGTCGACACCGAAATCCCGTCGCCCGCAGCCGGCGTCCTGACCAAGATCGTCGCGCAGGAAGACGACGTCGTCGAGATCGGCGGCGAGCTCGCCGTCATCGGTGAGGCCGGCTCGGAGCCGGCCGCAGCCCCCGCTTCAACCCCCGAGCCCGCCGCGGCTCCCGCGCCGGAGCCCACCCCGGCCCCCGAGCCTGCCGCCGCGGCCCCGGCCCCGGCACC